>CAVSER010000001.1:0-859182 GCA_963727085.1 Terriglobia bacterium
TCCGTCACTCTGTTGATCGCCTTGGCCTTGGGCTGGCGCGAGTCCGGCGTAGTACTGCTGGCCGTGCCGGTGACTCTCGCTCTCACGCTGGCAATCTTCTATCTGTTCGGGTACACGCTGAACCGGGTGACACTATTCGCCCTCATCTTTTCCATTGGCATATTGGTCGACGATGCCATCGTGGTCGTCGAGAACATTGTCCGTCATTTTCGATTGCCCGAGAGTCGCGGGCGTTCGTTGGTGGACGTTGCCGTGGAAGCCGTGGACGAAGTGGGAAATCCCACGATTCTGGCCACATTCGCTGTGATTGGCGCGATTCTGCCGATGGCGTTTGTCCGTGGCCTCATGGGTCCTTACATGCGGCCGATCCCGGTCGGAGCGTCGGCAGCGATGATGTTCTCGCTGATCGTAGCGTTTGTGGTCTCACCTTGGGCGGCGTTGCGACTGTTGCGGCATTACGCCGGAGACGGCGGACACGGCCACCACGAGTCCGAGGGATGGACCACGCGCTTCTATCGCAGGATCATGAACCCGCTGATTCTCGATCCGCGCCGCCGCTGGATGTTTTTCGGCGGAGTAGTAATCCTGCTGCTCGCGGCGGTTGCTTTCGTCCCGTTGAAGTGGGTACGAGTCAAGATGCTGCCCTTTGACAACAAGAGCGAGTTCCAGGTCATGATCGATATGCCCGATGGCACGCCGTTGGAGCAAACTACTCGGGTGGCACAGACGCTGGGACATTATCTTGCGCAGCAGCCGGAAGTAACGAACTACCAGATCTATGCGGGCACGTCAGGGCCTTATAACTTTAACGGCCTGGTCCGACACTACTTCCTGCGACGGCAGCCCAATCAGGCCGACATTCAGGTGAATCTGTTGTCCCGTCATGACCGCAAAGCGCAAAGCCATGAAATCGCGCGCCGCTTGCGTCCGGAGTTAGACAAGCTCGCCGTGCCCTTTGGCGCTCGCGTCAAAGTTGCCGAAGTGCCGCCCGGTCCGCCGGTGCTGCAAACTCTGGTCGCCGAAGTGTACGGACCCGACTACAAAGGCCAGATCCAACTGGCAGCTCAGATCAAGAAAGTCTTTCAACAGACACCGGGCGTGGTGGATGTGGACTGGTACGTCGAAGACCCGCAAACCAAGTACGACTTGAAAGTGGACCTCGACAAGGCATCGCTCCATGGAATTTCTGCTGCGGACGTTACTCGCACGTTGCAGGTGGGACTGAGTGGGGCAGATGCCGGGTTGTTGCACGATCCCCAATCGCGCGAGGATGTTCCGATCAAGGTGCGCCTGTCACGGCCCGATCGTTCAGGCATCCAGGACCTTGAGGGCATCAAACTCCCTACTCCTTCCGGTGGGCAGATCGCGCTGCAGGAAGTGACGAATTTGCAACAGACCACCATCGATACCAGTGTGTATCGCAAGAACTTGCAGCCAGTGGTCTATGTGACGGGAGATGTGGCGGGTGGTGAGGAAAGCCCAGTGTACGCCATCATGAAGATGAGCGACGCCATCGACAAGATCAAGTTGCCCGATGGTTACGGTGTAAAGCAGTACAAAGGCACGACCATGCCGGAGCGCACCGATCGCTTTTCCATGAAGTGGGATGGTGAGTGGCACATCACGGTGGAAGTCTTCCGTGACCTCGGACTGGCCTTCGCAGCAGTGCTGGTCCTTATCTACGTGCTGGTAGTGGGTTGGTTCCGCTCGTTCATTACGCCACTGGTCATCATGGCGCCGATTCCGCTCACCTTGGTCGGTATTTTGCCAGCCCACGCCATGATGGGCGCTTTCTTTACGGCGACCTCGATGATCGGCTTCATTGCTGGAGCGGGAATCATCGTGCGCAACTCGATCATCCTCGTCGATTTCATCGAACTCCGGCGCTCGCAGGGTATGCCGCTGGAAGAAGCCGTCGTGGATGCGGGCGCGGTGCGCTTCCGGCCCATGCTGTTAACCGCAGCTGCGGTCGTCGTGGGCGCCAGTGTGATCCTGTTCGATCCCATTTTCCAGGGTCTCGCTCTCTCCCTGATGGCAGGCGAAGTAGCTTCCACAGTGCTCTCGCGCATGGCGGTACCTGTTCTCTACTACATGAGCGAGCGGCGCAACCAGACGAAACCGGGCGCCGCTGAATCTCACCTACAGGAGGTACAAGTATGACGGTAGAACGTGGTCTTCGATTGATGGCGGGAGCGTTCATTCTCCTTTCGGTTGCTTTGGGATATTGGCTGAGCCCCTACTGGTATCTGTTCACTGCGTTTGTTGGACTGAACCTGTTCCAATCCGGACTAACGAACTGGTGCCCAGCGATGTTCCTGCTTCGAAAGTTGGGATTGCGCGAGTCGTCACCACTTGTCTCGAAAGGCTGAGGGATCAGACGATTCGACGGAACCAATGACATCCATCGTCCTAGTCGAATATCGACTCAGTCTTATGTCGATTCGCCAAGAGATTTTCGAATCGCTCGGGCACCCGGGCAGCGATCCACCTCTGTGGGTGAGGACGGTCACCGAGGCTCTTGCCGGAATCGAATAGCAACTGCCGACTCCAATCGGAGTTCTGGAGGTGATGGCTCGCAATTGTGTCGAGTCCGTTAGTGACGATTGCACTACCTCGACCTGTGAAGATGGATGCGAGTACGACCGCCGAGCAAGGAATGAGGACAGATGATCATTCGAATTTCGCGGAGTTCCATAAATCAAAAGAGTTGAAAGGGAGAAATGCCATGAAACGTAGCAAGCTGTTACCAATTCTGTTATTGATGCTGACCTCGTTGGCTTTGGCCCAGAGCGCCCCGTCGGGCCAGCGGGCACAACGGCATGAACAGATGCAGGCGATGTG
This sequence comes from Terriglobia bacterium, assembly GCA_963727085.1. Lineage (GTDB taxonomy): Bacteria > Acidobacteriota > Terriglobia > Terriglobales > Acidobacteriaceae > Sulfotelmatobacter. Next base: position 2,842 of record CAVSER010000001.1, read on the forward strand.
CAAGGAACACATCGCTGCCATGAAGACGGATGCGCAAAAAATGCATTCCGCTTTTGACAAGATGAAGGCCAGCGTTGCCTCCGTCAGTAATGCCGATGAGAAGGCACGCTGGCAGGCGAATATTGACATGTGGCAATCCATGTTGGACCACCACGACCAGATGTTGAAACACATGGAAGACGCCCAGGCCAAAGGCATGGGATGCGGCATGATGATGGGCGGCATGGGAATGGGTGGTGGCATGAGCCCGATGAAACCAGCCCAGACCGGACCCGGTGAAACCAAGCCGCAGTAGCAGGGAACCCGTCATACTCCAGATCCGAAACTGCGACCGACCGGCCGCGGACTATCGCGCTCAGGTAAAACCGCGCGAACTGGACGTGCCGCAGCCTCCGGCAGCGAACGTGGAAAACTGGCGCTCAACCTTGATGGAGTGACAATTCGGGCACTCCATCAAGGTGTCTGCGTCTTTCATGCGACGCAGCATCTCAAACCTTTTGCCGCAGCTGAGGCAAAGGTATTCATAAAGAGGCATCACGAACTCCTGGTTCTTGCGAACGACCGATTGGCCGACTAGTTCCACGACTCTAGACTGGGGTTGCGGCCGGAGCCAGGACTACCTGCGGTTCCAGAATAATCTGGCTTTGAAGTGACCGGGAAACTAAACACGCTTTTTCTGCCTTTTCAAGCAGGCGCAACCCGCGCTCGCGATCCGATTCACTATCGATCGTCAACATCGGACGAATCGTGACGCGGGTGAACCGGAATCCGCCATCTCCCTTTTCCACCTGGCCTTCCACAGACACTTCCAGAGCGTGCGCTTCGAACTTCGAATACGCGGCTATGGCCTGAAATGTCGTGATAAAACACGTGGCCACCGCGGAGGTGAAGAAGTGTTCAGGTGTCCAGACCCCTGCTTGGCCGTGAAATTCCGGCGGAGCGGAAAAGTTAATCAGTGGCTTGACTTCGTGTCCCGCGACCACGCCTTGCTGGCCGCCCGTCCAACGAGCAGACGATTCAAAACTGTAGCTGGTATTCATATTTCACTTCCTTCATAACAAGAAATGCAGACGCTACGGAATTTGTTACAGAATGGGCTCAACTTTCTTCAAGGTGAAGGCTATCGGGCTCCCAGACGTCAAATCACATACGGCGATCCAATGCCCAATGCTTGGCCGAATCATCTGAGATTAATGTAACTGACTCACCCCTCGCCGTTGGTGACCTGGATCACGCGGCGATGAGCGTCAGAATCCCCAGTGTCAGCGGGGTACGGGATGGGAGCTGGTCACGCAATCGTGAACTCCCACCCACAATACTGGCCGGGAGCTGCATCGGGAGGACAGTGCAGGCAGATCGTACGGATTCGCGGATCGATAGTCGCAGCGAACGTTTCGAACTCAATGATGCCGACACTTTTGCAAGGAAAATCCGGCAGGCCCTTGCGGCGCCGGGCCTCCTGCACTCGACAGACATCCATGAAGAAGTGCAGACGCTTGCGGTCGTCGGACCATTCGGTCCGTTGAGTGTTGATAACAGCGTAGAGGCGCAGACTCAGGGCTCTTTCGAGGGCCTCAAGCCCACCACCAGTCGGAATGTTGAATGTGGTCATGATGCGGCGGGCCTCCGCGGAGGCAAAGCGCTTCCAGGAGCGAGCGTCGAGTTCGATGGCCGTCTCCATGTCGAAACGTTCCTCTGCTGCAAGGAACCAGCAGCCATCGTGGGCGAGCCAGTTCTTGGCCAACATTTCCAGCGCCAGCAATAAATCTTCGCGACCCATTGCTTCGAACGCATTTCTTGGTTGAGATGACATAGATCCTCGCCTCAGTTCATATCCTGAATAACGACACATCACGGACAAGTTGGCGTCTTCTCCCGACACTTAGGGAGCAGAACTTTCCCCACACGTCGCACAGCGAGCAGGCTGTCCTACAGTCGGAGGCACCGGCCCAAACTCGGACTCCAGAGGAAATCCAAGCCGACGCCACGTGTGGAAGCCGCCGTGCAATGGACGGACCTTAGTAACGCCGTATTTCCGTAGTTTGACCGCTGTCATGGCGCTGCTGGCCTCATTCGGGCAGGTACAGTACAACACCACTTCCTCCCCTCTGGGAATCTCGTGGTTGCGCTTGTCCAAGTCTTCCATGGGAATCCGAAGCGCCCCCGGAATCGTATAGGGCTCGGGCAGGAAATCGAGAGAGTGGCGGAGGTCAATCACGGTGACCGATTCATGCTGGTCCAGCTTTTGCTTTAGCTCTTGCGGGCTGATGCGGGCGATTTGCAGGTCTCGAAGAAACCTCTGCCGCCGCGCATGCTTGCGGAACAAGTATGCCGTCAGTGCAGCGACGACTAAAACGATCAAGAAGAATGCACTCATCCGCCATGCGTACACCGCAAGTCTTTCCAGTTGCTTCGAGAAGACAAGCCCCAACAATTCAAATGTCGAAGCCCAGATAATGATGCCTAGGCTATCCACAGCCACAAACTGCCACCAAGGTATGCGAATAGTGCCCGCGACGGGTGCTGCCATCGCATTCAGGCCCGGTACGAATTTGGCGACCACGAGCGAACGCAACCCATGTTTCTCCAGAAGATTCTTGACGCGACGGACGCACGAATCTGGCTCCAAGCAGACCCGACACAGTCGGCCAAGTGCCCGCGAGCCGTGCGCGTACCCGGCACGATACCAAATCAGATCGGCGGTAAGTGCGCCGGCCAGGGCCAATGAGGTAAGGAAAAGCAAGTTCATTCGGCCCGTGCTCGCTATGGCGCCCGCCGCCAACAGGATTGGTGCAGCCGGTATCGGGACGCCGATCTGCTCGGCGAACACCCAGAGTGGCAGGGCTACGTAGCCATAGCGTACGAAATCAGCCAAAGTCTCGTTCACGGTTTTTGTTTTTGCCCTCTGGAGAAAGAATGCAGAAAACACGGGTTTTGTTACAACAAAGCGCATCCGTTCGCGACCGTACGGCAGCCGTTGTGGATCCCTTTCGACCGGATGTGACCGTGTGCACATGCCAACGTGATTGATGTCCTTGAGTATTCTGATGCTCCCTATAAGTATGACTAAAGTGCCCGGTTTCTACCCACCAGCAGTTGGGCATCCCTCAAGGGGGCTCTTATGTCAGACCTAAGTTCTCGCCAAGTTAAATGGTTTGTTCTGCTCGTCGCGCTCGTCCTCATCCCTGTCACCTACCTTCTGTCGGCATCCGGCAAGGTGCAGGTGAACGCCGAGGCATTACAGCTCTTTGCGCCACTTCCTGCGGTGATGAGCTCGCCCGACAATCCGGTTACGGATGCCAAAGTGACGCTGGGCAGAATCCTTTACTACGATCCTCGCTTGTCGGCCAACCAGAAGATTTCCTGCAACACTTGCCATCCGCTCGACGCCTATGGCGCAGAACCCAAGAGCGTCTCCACCGGCTTCAAGAACCAGCAGGGGAAGCGCAACGCGCCAACCGTGTACAACGCCGCCGGACACTTTGTGCAGTTCTGGGATGGCCGGGCTCCGACTGTCGAGGAACAGGCGAAAGGCCCAATCACCAACCCAGTTGAGATGGCGATGCCCTCCAATGCCGCGGCGGTCGAAGTGATCAAGTCCATGCCCGACTACGTTGTGCTTTTCCAGGTAGCCTTTCCAAAAGAGACGAATCCGATTACCTACAACAACATGGCCTTGGCGATTGGAGCGTTCGAGCGCGGACTCGTGACTCCATCCGCCTGGGACGCCTTCATCCAAGGGGACCAGTCGGCCCTGACGGATGCCCAAAAATCCGGCTTCAACACATTTGCCGCAACCGGCTGTCAATGGTGCCACTCCGGTCCGTATATCGGCGGGTCGGCCTACCAGAAGCTGGGCGTTGTGAAACCGTGGCCCAACCAAACCGACCAGGGAGTCTACCAGTTGACCAAGGACGACATGGACAAGATGGTGTTCAAGGTTCCCTCGCTGCGGAATATCAAGAAGACGGGACCGTACTTTCATGACGGCTCGGTTGCGACGCTGGATCAGGCGATCCGCAACATGGCGGTTCACCAGCGTGGAGTAACTCTCACGGACGCCAAGGTCAAGTCGATTGAAGCCTGGATGGACTCACTGACGGGACAGATCTCGGCGAGCTACGTCAAAGCACCGGAACTACCGAAGAGCACGCCGCAAACTCCACAACCCACCGGCGAGTAAAAGCTGGGAGCGGCAGGGTTTCGGGAAATGTATTCTCAACGCCGGGCGCAAATTCTTCGCGTTCGCTCGGCATCTCACGTGCCTCAAGATCTCGTTTTTACTGTGTTCTAGACGCGGCTCCATAGTAGTAGTGTCAGAATGCGAGTTCTGTTCAAATCTGGGGCCGATTTGGGTCTGTAAGCCGTGTAAGAACTCCTTTAGAGAATCAAGAACGGGTTGTCAGTACCGTTGAAGTCCAATAAGTTATACGTCGTTGATGCCCTGTCGCGGCAGAAGGCGCATTGATTTCCAGATCAGACTGCATCTTGATCCATTCATGATCCACGAAGCATTTCCGACAGTTACTGAAACTGCTTTCGGAAGCCATCCGTGTCGCGTAGTTTCAATAAGTTACCGTACACTGCGGCCCTTTTACGGCGGTAACACGGGTTCAAATCCCGTCGGGGACGCCAACAAAATCGCCGCTGAAGGTGGCCCTAAGAAGTCAAAGCTGATGCTGTGGCCGGCGATTCCCGCCAACAGCCGGCCTTCGGGCGGTGCACCGTATAGGTTGCGGTGCTTCTGAGGGCTATATGCGGGAGGATCGATCGTCTTCCAAGTCGGTTCCCACATCGGATTGGTGCTGCTGACAGCGTTCAGCGTCAACCCACAATATGCCCTCCGCCCTCAAGGACTGAAATATCGCCCCAGCTACTCTGAAGTTGAAAACCGGGTCTGCCGTCCAGGATGTTGGAACGACGAACCACGGATACGGTGCCGCCCGTTGCCTTCCGCGAACTGCTAAGCCGCTGATGCCGCGACGTTTCATATCATCGAAATGATAAACCGTCTAGCTGCGCGCTTGATCGGCCACTGACGGGGTCTCAGCCAAATCGTATTCGCTATGATCGAGTCGTTGAAGACGATTGCGCGCCGGATTGAAGATTTGGTTGAGTAGGAGTCCGACGAAGAGTAACGCAGCGAATACAGTGGCGAGCACGAAACCATACTTGGGATCACCAAAATGATCGCTAACCACACCCATGGCCAGTGGTCCCAAAACAGCCGCCACGCATGTGAAAAACAGAATCACTCCGGACACCGCGCCATGTTCCGGCTTGCGAAAACAGCTGATGCCTTTCGAGTTGAGCGTCGGATAGAGCACCGACATGAAAAGGCCCGACAACGGCAGAAGAAGAATAGCGACACGAACTCCCGCAAGCATCGATATCCCGAAGCAAAGAAATATGGCGAGGCTGAATACGGTAACAACGGTTGCCCAGTTCAAGCGGGCGAGAACCCAGGACCCGATGAACCTCCCAGCGGCGCGGAGGACAAAGAAGATCGAAATGGCGTAAGTGGCTACCCAAATGAGCCGCCCTTGGTAGCCTGCAAGCAGCGTCGGCATCCACACATAGACCGCACTTTCGACGGTGACATATAAGAATATTGCCGCGGAAAAGCCCAGAGCATACGGGTTCTTCATCATCTGAAGTGTGCGTTTCAGATCGACGGACTCGGAACTCCCGGCTGTTTGCGGATATTTCACAAACGAGGCCGTGACGATGAGCAATAAACAAATCGTTCCGGCGATCACGTACAACCACTTCCACGATGTGCCGCCACCCAACAGACGTGCGACAATTGCTGGCCCAATGATGGCACCCACAGCGAAGAATCCTTCAACGGTATTCATGGTCGCAGTATGCTCCACTGTCGATTGGGTGATATCACCGATCAACGCGAGCGCACCGGTCTTGAAAATGCCGATTGCGATACCAGAAATCACAAGGAGTACCACAAAGAAAGCAAATGACCGACCAACCGAAAATAAATATGAGTTCAACGCGAACAATACAAGTCCCAGGATGATGCTTTTCTTTCTTCCGATTTTGTCTGCAAGATACCCCAGGAAGAAGCCCGCAAATGCGATCCCAGACATGGCGGCGTAATGGAAGGCTCCTCCCACTGTCATGCTGAGGTGAAATTCTTTGATGACTTCTGGAATGATGACGCCCACGGAATCTGTAGTCATGGCGAACATCATGAACATAAGGAATGTCAGCCACTTGATCATGGAAAGATCGCGCTGCGCGCTCGGCGCACTGTTCATGGAATTACCTCCGAAGCAGCGACTCGTGCCCTGAATCCCACGCGCCTATGCTTGTGTCCTCTTCGGGAGCCAGATTGGAATGGGTCAGCAAAGCTCTCGGTTCACTAAGATCGACAGACAGCCTTGCCCAGTGTTCAGCGCTATTCCACGTGATCACGAGCGTCTGGTCCGACTGAGTGTCAACGTCTGCGTGTCCAGCGAAAGCGGGATGAGTATTACGCAGCCGAATGAGTTCCAGCAGTTTCTGCACAACCGGCTTTTGTAGAGAGCTTCCGATTTCCGCAGGAGTGTAGTAGTGCCGGTTGATGTCGCGGCCCACTCTGGATCGCGCGAGTAAATCCATGTCGTTAGCACCTGCCAGCAGACCCACGTAATACACCTGCGGGATACCGGGCGCAAAAAATTGAATTGCGCGAGCAATCAGATATTCGTTGTCGCGACGCCCGAGTGCGTCATAGAAGGTGCAGTTGACCTGGTACAGGTCAAGATTGTTTGCAGCCGCTCCCGTTGCCAGTCGGCTCTGGTCCTTGCTTCGGGCGTGCATGGTCTCGACAAGGTGGTCTATTTCGCTGGGCGCAAGCAGGCCTGGTTCGCCGTCACTGCCAGCACCTACATCGATTACACCAATGCCGTCGTGAGTGTCCAGCACGGTGATGCAGTTCTGCGGTCGTGTCGAAAGCCACCGTCTGAGTGCCCGCGCATTCTGCGTGAAAAGAGTGTGAAGGATGAGTGGAGGAAGCGCGAAATCGTATACCCAATCCACCTGATGTGCGATTTCCAGCTGTTGCCGGTAGTGACTGTGAATTTCAACCAGTACTTCCATGCCCAAGGCATGTGCTTGCGAAGAAAGCTCCGCGATGAAGCGAAAAGTTTCCGGGATCATGAAACAACTTGTTCCGGCCATCTTGATCGCATAACCGACCGCATCGAGCCGAATCATCTTTATCCCAGCCGCTTGAAAGCGTTTGAGGATTGTCTCGAGATAGGCTTGCCCCTCGGCATGCTTCACATCGATGTCGATCTGCTGCGGGGTAAAAGTTGTCCACAAAAGCCGGTTTTCGCCGCATTTCAGGGTGACGTTAGTAAATGGCAGCCCCGGACGAGGGCGATAGATGCGTAGAAGCTCCTCCTCGTTCGCACCCGAGGGAAAGACACGGTCATACGTCAGAAACATTCCGGCGAAAGATGACGCCGAGCCGTGTTGAGAGAAATCGTTGAACTGCGGAGAGTCCCTGGAAATGTGGTTGACAATGAGATCGGCTACGACCTCCAGGTGTTCGCCTAACGCGCGTACGTCTTCCCAGTCGCCGAGTCGGCAGTCAACCTCAGTGTGATCGACCGGATCGAAGCCCGCATCAGCTCCATCGATTGGCGTGAAGAAAGGAAGTAGATGCACACCCCCAAAAAGCCCTGTCCACTCTCGGTCCAGTCGCTGCTTGAGTTGCTTGAGGTCGCCGGCTAGCCGATCGACGTACGTGATGAGTTGGACTTGGTTTCTCACTGGTTGACCGTTGACATGAAAGCGTGCGCATCTCGCGGCACCCCACCACGATAGCAAATCTTCCTGGAGCAGAGTACGAAGCGAAAGACACTTTTAGAACCAGCGCACCGAGGAGTCAAGACAATTGCTTTCCCATTCGTCCTTAAGTTGTATATGGCACTCTCGTCCTTGAAAGCGTATGCTGGTTCGCTGATTGTCGCGAGATGTGCGCCCGACAGCAGGAAGAACCGGGAACCATGGCAACCCACAAATATCGTCAGATATTGGAAAAGCTCCAGAGCGAGATTTCTTCAGGTCGATATAAGCCAGGGAAGCGCTTGCCAAGCGAAGCGGAACTCGTGCGGCGTTTTGGTGCGTCACGGATGACGGTATTTCGTGCGATGCACGAGTTGCAGTCGCTAGGGCTCGTTACCCGCCGCGTTGGATCCGGCACCTATGTGTCTTTGAATTCCCATAGGGGCTCTCATGTTTTCGGATTACTGATCCCAGAGTTGGGACAAACCGAAATCTTTGAAGCGATCTGTAAAGGGATGATGGAAGCGCAAGAGGCAATGCATCATTCGCTGCTGTGGGGAAATACCGTGTCCCAGGAGCAGGAGAAGGAGCAAGCAGCCGAACAACTGTGCGAACAATACATCTCGCAGAAGGTCTCGGGGGTTTTCTTTGCTCCAGTAGAATTCAGCGCCAATCGCTTCCAATCAAACCACACAATTGTCGCTGCTTTCGATCGAGCGGGCATTCCCGTGGTGCTGTTGGATCGGGATCTCGAGCCCTATCCGCAGCGCAGCAAGTACGACCTTGTGGGAATCGACAATCGCCGCACGGGATTCCTTGCCACCGAATGCCTGATAAAGACTGGTGCAAAACGAATCGCGTTCTTTGCTCGCCCGAATTCCGCGCCGACTGTCGATGCACGGATAGCCGGCTATCGCGAAGCGCTCCTATCCCAAGGCGAGAGATCCATGCGGGACCTGGTCAACATCGGCGATGCCAGCGACAGGAAGTTCATCAAGTCGGTACTGAAGAAAGATCGCCCCGATGCGTTCGTTTGCGCCAACGATCTGACGGCCGGGAATCTTATGCACACCTTGATCTCGCTCGGACAGCGCATACCCGAGGACATCGCTATTGTAGGAATCGATGACGTAAAGTATGCGCGCCTGTTGCCGGTGCCCTTAACGACGTTGCACCAGCCGTGCCGGGATATCGGAAGAATGGCGATCGCCGTCATGCTGGACCGGATGACCAACCCCGATCTGCCGCCTCGCGACGTGTTGCTCAGATGCGAGTTGGTTGTGCGCAAATCGTGCAGCTCGCCAGCAACGAATCGCAACGGTCACAAGCGATACTAAGCATTGCTCCCGTCCATTGTTTCGAATCTTACACGCCAGAATTCAGATCGAACTGCCACGGCGTTCCTGGGTGCTTTTAAGTGATTGATTCACTTTGAAAAGTGCGAGCGATTCGGCTCTGGGAACACTGGTTCTTCAAAGTCGGTATAGACAACTTTGTGATAGTTGTCTGCAAAAGATCTTGACAGCTTGCGAATGCAGGCGATAAAAGTCATCCAGTTCAGTTCAATTCAGGTTCTCGTTGCTGGCGAGCAGATGTTGCGGTTAGCTCTGCACGATGATTGTCAGTAAATCGCGCGCTTGGCGAGGATCAGCCTGCAAAGTTCGGTGTGTCGTCTTTCCACGTTGAAAGAGGTGACAAAATGCTCGACCTTCTTGCGAGTCTCCCTTCATTGCTCCACAGTCAGCGTACTCGAACCTCCTGCCAGCACAATTCACGGTGTGCGCGAACTGACGGGAACTCGCTGAGTCGGCCTCTGTGTCCATCGCTATTGCCGGTTCTTCTGGCCCTGGTTGCGGCCGCGGCTCTGTGCACAAATGCAGGAGCTCAAGTCAGATTCGGCAGTGTTGTCGGAAGCGTCGAGGACGTGAGCGGAGCCACCGTGTCTGGAGCGACCCTAAAGCTGACCAATCTGGGTACGAACGAGACCCGCACGATGCAGAGTAGCAGTGCGGGAACGTATTCGTTTCCGAATCTCATCGCTGGGATGTACCGCGTTGAAGTAGAGACGCAAGGATTCAAGAAGTTCATTCAGGACAATGTGGAAGTCCAAGTGGACGTTGCGACCCGTGTTGACGCGAAGCTGCAAGTCGGCAATGTAACGGAGAGCGTGCTCGTCACTTCTGAGGCTCCTCCTCTGCAAACCGACAGTGCTTCTCTAGGAACCACCATCTCTCAGACGGAGGTAGAGAGCATTCCACTCAGCGGCAGAAACGTGAACAACATGCTGACTTTGGTGCCGGGCGTCGTTGCTCAGGGAGGTACATATGGCAACGCTGTCTCCAACCAATCTGGCGGCGCGCGGACCAATGCCATTGGGTTTGGCAACTACGCGATCGGTGGCGGGTTCGGCAACCAGAGTTCGTTCTACATCGATGGTGTTGCTTCCAATGCGCCTGCCGGCAATCTCAATTCGCTCATTCCCACTCAGGACATGGTGCAAGAGTTTCGGGTCGTCACCAACAATGTCGGCGCCGAGTATGGTAGCTACGCGGGAGGGATCATCAACCTCACCACCAAGTCAGGGACCAACAAATTTCATGGAACGGCATACGAGTACTTGCGCAATAAGGTTCTGAACGCGAACGATTACTTCTCGAATCATAACGGACCCGGTGGAACCGCGCTTGCGCGCCCTCCACTCATACAGAATCAATTTGGCGGTACGATTGGCGGCCCAATAAGGAAAGACAAAACCTTCTTCTTCTTTGGGTTTGAACGTGAAGTGTTGAAGACGGGAACGCCCGTCATAAACACCGTTCCAACAGCCGCTATGTTGTCAGGCGACTTCACGGAAGCGGGCCTGCCAGCGATCTATGATCAAAGCCAGCCGGGAAGCCCTCAGTTTGAGTGTAATAACGTGCTGAACGTAATCTGCCCAAACAGGCTCGATTCCTCGGCTCTAGCACTGTTTGCAAAATCTTATCCCACTCCCAATCGGCCCGGCGTAGTGAACAACTTCATCACACAAATGGCCACCGGCGGAATCAACGCTCAATACAACGCGAGGGTTGACCATCATTTTTCCGAGAAGAACAGCTTGTTTGCCCGGTTCGCGTATTGGAAGGCAGATAGCAATGCCTATGATGCGTGGGGAACTCACACATCGGGTCAGGGCCATACCGGTATCTACACGCATTCGGCAATCCTTGGAGATACTCACGCTATCAACTCTTCAACGATTCTCGATTTTCGTCTCTCTTATCTGCGGGTCTTTCAACATGAGTTTCCTGACAGCCAAGGGGTTGACCTCTCGCAATTCGGCTCCGGCTGGGCAAGCCTTACAGGCCAACTTCTGGCCCCAGCGAACTACCCCGCGATGAGTTTCAATGACAACTCTGGAATCACGGGCAGCAATGGCATAGGCTCGCAGCTGTTCTGGCACCAGAATGTGATTGGATTATCGGGCAGTCTCACGAAAATCACTGGTCGCCACCAGCTCAAGTTTGGTGGTTTCGTACGCCACGTGCAATGGATTTCCAATCCGCAAAACGGCGTGCTCACGCTGAACTTCGACCAGGCGGCAACCGCGGACTCGTCCGGCGCAGGCGGTTCCGCTGTCGCCTCATCACTGCTGGGCATCGTCGGCGCACAGGGTACGCAGGTAGCGTCCGGAATGGTTGGCGGCTCCCGGGCATACTTTACGTCGTACGCTTTCTTCGCCGATGATACGTTTCAGGCCACTCGAAAGCTCACGATTACGGCCGGTCTCCGGTGGGATCAGCCCAGTACTTTCTCGGAATCGAACAACAACGACACAGTGTTTCGCCCGAATCAGGCCAGCCCGCTGGGTTCGTTCCTGAATCCGGTGACTGGACAGACACAACAACTTGTGGGAAATGTCGCTCTGGTTGGCAGTCCGCAGTGGCAGTCGCAGCGAGAGGATTATCTGCACTGGAAGTTGTTTTCGCCTCGCATTGGATTGGCCTACCGCGCGACAGATAAGACTGTGTTACGGGCTGCGTATGGCATTTCCTATCCGCCCAGCACGCTCAGCCAAGACGGACCGAATCTCTCGCCTGTAAATGCAGCGCAGGGTGGCGGGGGCCCAACCGCTACAGTGGGCAACCCGTTTCCCAACGGTCTGCCGCAGCCTCTGCGCCGTACGGCTACTCCCGGGGACTTTTACGGGCTACCCATCTTTGCCATGCGAGTACCCGGCGATCCAATGCCATACGTGCAGCAATGGAACGCGGCCGTGGAACGACAGATCGGCAAGGACTCATCGCTTACCGTGGCGTATGCCGGATCGAGGGGCACCCACCTTCTTCTGCAGGGTTGGGCCACCGTTTCGAACACCAATCTGAATCAGCTGCCCGATCAATACTTCTCGATGGGCCCGTCCGCGTTGTTGGCGCAGGTACCGAATCCGTTCTATGGCACCATTACGACCCCGGGTGCCCTCTCAGGACCGACGGTTGCTACCGGGCAGCTTTTGCTGCCTTTCCCGCAATACGGTCGAGTTCTGTTTCTGGATCCGCACAGAGGCAGTTCCAACTATCGCTCACTTCAAACCTCGTTCATGAAACGGTTCGGTTCCAAGGGAATTCTGAGTGTGGCCTATACATGGTCGCGGCTCATGTCGAACACGGACAGTTCAAGTGCTTTCCTGGATGAAGGATTCATCTTCGGAGGCTCGACGCAGGACAATAACCATCTCGATCATGAATACTCCGCGAGTTCTTACGACATTCCTCAGAACCTTTCCGTCGGGTACGGTGTTGACTTGCCCTTCGGTCGGAACAAGCACTTCCTGTCGGATGCGCATGGAGTCGTAAACGGGATCGTCGGTGGCTGGCGGGTAAACGGCATCACAACCATCCGGAGCGGAGTTCCCATAAGTTCGTACCAATTCTTCCCCGGGTCAGCTCTTAGCCAGCTAGGCGGTGGCCAGGGGTACTTCGGTGCTCAAGGTTTATGGATGAGGCCCGATCTTGTTGCGGGGTGCAACCTGAAAGCGTCGGGCTCGCGTGCGTCCCGTGCCGCCAATGGCTGGTTCAACACGGCCTGCTTCCAGCCAGTGGACACCAGCAGCGAGATGAGGTTCGGCGACGCGCCCAGAAACATTGACACCGTTCGCATGGATCACATGAACAACTGGGATTTCTCGCTCTCAAAGCGCAACGACATCACAGAGAGCGTCTATCTGCAATTTACGGCGGAGTTCTTCAACGCGTTCAATCATGTACGTTTCGGGGCGCCCAACGAGCAGGTAGGTACTCCGACTTTCGGCGTTGTGACTTCGCAGGTGAATCCCCCGCGTGCAATTCAATTCGGTCTGCGAGTTGGCTTCTAGGCACTCGCTTAACGGCACCGCCCAGCGATGGGCGGTGCTTACTTTTCCGCTGTACAAAATTCCTCGATAGTTAAGAGGCTCGTGATCATGTCGAAACGTCCTCTGGTGATGTTGTCCTTCGCCTGTCTCAGTTTATTCCTTCCCCTCGCCATTTCTGCGCAAGATAGCCCACAGGTCGAGCAGAAGAAAGTTGTGGTCCAAGCGGACGGCACGGTCGAGATACCGGCGCAGACTGCACCCGTGTCCACATTTCTGAGTCCCGAAGCGAAGGCATATCTCACCCAGCATCTGAAAGACATGCAAGACCCAGAAATCCTGAAACAAGATGCAGGCGTGCCGCGATTCATGAAGCCGTATATCGCACGGGACCACGAACTGTTTGCTGTCGACCGGAAAGATGAGAAAGTCGGCGGCGTGCACGTGTACGACTACACGCCGAAAAGCGGAGTCTCGGCGAAGAACAAAGCCCGAATATTGATCAATCTTCACGGCGGCGGGTTCATGGGCTGCTGGCCGGGTTGCGCAGAACTTGAATCGATTCCCGTATCAGCTTTGGGCCAGATTGAAGTCGTTAGTGTCGACTACCGTGAAGGTCCCGACTATAAGTTCCCGGCGGCGAGCGAAGACGTTGCCAGTGTCTACCAACAGCTCCTGAAGAACCATAAGCCAGAAAACATTGGCATCTACGGTTGTTCGGCTGGCGGAATGCAGACCGCCATGTCGATCGCCTGGTTTCAAAAGCACTCACTGCCTTTACCCGGGGCGATTGGTATTTTCTGCGCGTCGGCGGGAGGTGTATTCGGCGGTGATGCGCTTTATACCGCGATGCCCCTCGGCGAGGCTCGGCTGGCCCCGCCGATTACACCAGGAGCAAGGCCACCGCTAAGTTATTTCAGTGACACGGATCCAAAAGATCCACTCGTCTCCCCAGTCGATTCGCCGGAGATTCTCTCGAAGTTTCCCCCGACGCTTATCATCACCGGTACTCGCGGTTTTGAACTAAGTTCCGCGCTTTACACGCACGAGCAGTTGGTGAAACTGGGCGTCGAGGCCGAACTCCACGTATGGGAAGGTCTGTTCCACGGTTTCTTTTACAACGCGGATGTTCCGGAGTCGAAAGATGCATTCAACGTGATGATTAAGTTCTTTGATCGGCATTTGGGTGCTGCGGTGGATTCGAAACGAGCCTCGGTCGCAACTGCAGATGGAACGCGGTGGCATCGATGATCAGTAGTCAGCAGTTGATCGAGCGGATACAAAAAAGCGTCGGAGTTCCGTGGCAGAGTCAGCGCTCCGACGGCTTTTCCGACGGTATTTTGTTTGGAAGTGGTGATACCACCGTTGCGGGGATCGTGACTACATTCACCCCAACCCTCGATGTCCTTCGCAAAGCTGTCAATGCAAACAAGAACGTTGTCATCTGCCGCGAGGCTCCTAGCTACAGTCGCGGCGAACGTGCTCCAGCATTCTGGAGGAATGGTCCTGCACCGTCGAAAGAACTCTTGGACAATGACGCTGTCTGGCGCGCCAAGCAGGAGTTTATTTCCAGGAACAATTTAGTCATTATCCGTTTCTTTGATAACTGGGACGCGCGAAAGACAGACGGCCAGTTGCGCGGACTTTCGCGTGCACTTGGGTGGGACAGTTCTCACGTGGCACCGCGCAGCGGCGAAGATGCTTATGACCCTCGCAACGTTTACTTCCGCTTACCCACGACTTCACTGAACAGTTTCGCTGAGGGCATCAAGAAAAAGCTCAACGTTCATGGTGTGCGGGTCATCGGAAAGCCAGAAGCAAGGGTGAGCAAAGTCGCCTTGACGCATGGACTGCTCCTGGTAGCGGATGCGGAGAAGATTCTTCGTGAGCCTGACCTCGACGTAGTGATTACGGGGGATGCGGTCGAGTGGGAAGCAGGCCCTTACTTCCAGGATCTTGTGACCGCGGGCAAGGCAAAAGGGCTAGTGCTGCTAGGGGACGAGGCATCCGAAGAACCCGGCTGCGGAGAGATGGCGGAATGGCTGAAGGGCTTCATTACCGAGGTTCCCATCGAATGGGTTCCGGCGGGCGAGCCATTCTGGACACTCGGATAGGCGAAATATGCGATGGAAGAAATGAAACTATCCCGTAGAAGATTTTGCCAAGTCACCGGAAGCGGGCTTGTTATGGCTCCGCTATTGATGCGGTCGCAGAATCATTCGAAGTCGTCATTAACGGCTCGCGAAGTCGTAGCGCGAATCAAGGAGAAAGTTGGAGTGCCGTGGCGCACTCCCACGGCGGATGAATTCAAAATCGGCGACCCAGATGCTCCTATCACCGGGATTACAACAACGTTCATGTCCACGCTTGATCTACTCCAACGCTCCATCGCGGCCGGCAATAACTTTGTGATCACGCATGAGCCAACATTTTGGAGCGCCGCCGATGTTGTCTCGGATGTACGGTACGATCCGCTTTACAACTACAAAGTCAATTTCCTCGAAAAAAACAAAATGGTAGTTTGGCGGTTTCACGACCACTGGCACGCGCACCGTCCGGATGGGATCTTCACTGGATGGAACAAAACCATGGGCTGGGAGAATTATGCGTCGCCAGCCGCGAACCCGTTTTCACACGAATATGTGATCCCGGAAACCAGCCTTGAGGAATTAGCGAGAGACATGCAGAGCAAGCTGAAGACGCGCAGCATGCGCCTGGTCGGTGATCCCAAACTGAGAGTGACGAAGCTTGCTCATGCCGGGCATTACATTCAGCAGTGCATGCAGGCGCTGCCAAATGTTGACGTGCTGATCGTCTTTGAATGTCGCGAGTGGGAAGCCGCCGAGTACGTTCGAGATGCGATTGCCTCGGGGCAGAAGAAGGCTCTGATACAGCTTCCCCATGAGGGCGGGGAAGAGGCCGGCATGGACGAGTGTGCCCGCTGGCTGCGGACATTTGTGACTGAAGTGCCGATCGGATTCATCCCATCGGGTGATCCGTTCTGGATGCCGGCATAGCGGAAGGTGCTGGAATGGAGAGGAGCCATAGTGCGGAGTAAAAGGATTCTGCGGATCATTGGGGCGTTCTGCCTGGCCATGCTTCTGTTTGTTGAGGTCTGGGCTGAGGATTCCTCCAACAGCGGACATTGGGTCAGTGCCTGGAGCACCGCCGTCCACGCCCCACTGTCGTTTCCAGGGCTTCCACCGTCCCCCGTATTCGAGAATCAGACCATTCGCATGATTGTGAGGCCGACGATTGGTGGAGAACGCCTGCGCATCAGGTTCTCGAATGCGTTCGGGACCACCTCGCTGAAAATCGGGTCCGCGCATGTTGCGCTTTCATCGAAAGCGTCGGCGATAGTGCCCGAGTCTGACCACGCCTTGACCTTCGGCGGCAAAGCATCGGTCACCGTTCCGCCAGGAGCGCCCATACTCAGCGACCCGATTGAATTGAAGGTGCTTCCTTTGAGCGAACTTGCTGTGAGTGTTTACCTCCCGGAGAAGACGACGTCTTCTAGCGTGCATTTCTGGGCCCAGCACGAAACATATATCTCTGAGTCAGGTGATCTCGCCGCACGACAAGACATACCGAACCCCACGACTAAAAGCTCGTGGTACTGGTTGGCAGATGTTGAGATGTGGGCCCCCAATCAGACGTCAGCTGTCGTTACCTTCGGCGATTCGATCACGGATGGCGTTGGGGCGAAACAAGGCGAGTACTTAGACTGGCCGGATCTATTGGCAAATCGCCTCGCCGCTGGGCAAAACTCGGCGACTCTGGCCGTTGTCAACGAAGGAATCGGTGGTAACCGAATCTTGCACGATGGCGCCGGAGTGAGTGCGCTAACAAGACTCGATCGCGATGTGTTGGCGCAACCCGGCGTTTCGACCCTGATCGTCCTCGAAGGAATCAACGATATCGGCTGGCCGCACATGAAGCCACGATTACCGAATGGCACCATAGTGAAGGAGACGCCGTTCACGCATGAGGTGGTCAGCGCGGAAGACCTCATCACGGGTCTGCAACAAATCATCGAACGCGCTCATCAACACGGAATCAAGGTGTTCGGCGCTACATTGACCCCTTACGAAGGCGCTGACTACTACAGCGAGGATGGCGAAGCGATGCGTCTGGCGGTGAATCAATGGATTCGAACCGGCAGCGCTTTCGACGGAGTTTTCGATTTCGACGCAGCTGTGCGTGATCCAAGCCATCCAAGTCGGTTTCGCGAAGGGTATCACTCAGGTGACCACCTTCACCCCAGTGCCACCGGTTACAAGGCGATGGCTGACGCAATCGACCTCACGATGTTGACGGGCAAGTTGAGTTCTAGCATCAAGAAATAGACTCTCGGCGGCTCCTGTATCGCATGAGTGGAGATTGGCAGGGCAGAGTGACAATCAAGCAAATCGCGGTTGTTAGCATGTTGCTCTGCAGTCTCTGTTTGGGGCAGAGCGCATGGGTACGGCCAACCACGAACATTCCGGATGCTGAATTCCCCCGAATCAACAGCGACCTGAGCGCAACATTCCGTGTACGAGCGGACCAGGCGCACAAGGTGCAGGTCCTGATGGAATTTGGCCAGTCGACATTTGACATGGTCAAAAGCGAGGACGGGTACTGGAGCGTAACGACCACTCCACTGTTGGTGGGATTCCACTACTACGCGATTTCCGTTGACGGGTTTCCCGCGAACGATCCGGGAAGCAGAGTCTTTTTCGCCGCGCGGAGAGAAGTCAGCGGGCTGGAAGTCCCCGGCTCAGATTCCGATTTCTTTGCCATCACAGATGTGCCGCACGGTACAGTACGCGGCGAGTGGTATGTTTCGAAAACGACAGGCGAGACTCGACGGATTTTCGTTTATACGCCGCCGGGATACGATCAGAGTGGGTTGCGCTACCCGGTCCTTTATCTTCAGCACGGGTATGGAGAAGACGAAGCCGGTTGGGCGGACCAGGGCCATGAGAACTTCATTCTGGACAATTTGATCGCCGCTCACAAAGGCAAGCCGATGATCATCGTGAACGAAAATGGGCAGCCTGGACCAGGCTTCCAGCCGCCTCAGCCTCCACCTGCTGGTTCGAAGCCGCCACCGGTCGGGCAAGTGGCGCGCTACTTCATGAACGAACATTACGAGACGTTCGATCGCGTTATTTCCGGAGACTTGATTTCATTTATTGACGCAAATTTTCGCACGGTGGCTGACCGCGAGCACAGGGCCATTGCCGGCCTTTCCATGGGTGGGGCTCAGGCGCTCCGCATCGGTCTACATCATTTGGATCAGTTTGCCTACATCGGAGCATTCAGTCCTGCGATTGACATAACCGACGCCACGAAAGACTACGACGGTAGTTTGGCGAATGCGACAAGACTCAACCAGCAACTGCGGCTGTTATGGATCGGAATTGGCAGTGACGATTTTCTCTTTGCACCCGTGAAGGAATCTCACGCAACATTGGAAAAAGCAGGGATCAGGCACGTCTGGGTCGAGAGTTCTGGCGCTCATGTGTGGACAGTGTGGCGCAAGTATCTGGCCGACTTTGCCCCGAAGCTGTTTCAGTGATGGTTGCCCACAGTCGATATTGAGAATGAATTCATGATTAAGCCCGCACTCATGGTTGGGCTAGGCGAAGTTCTCTGGGACATTTTGCCCACGGGAAGGGTGTTGGGTGGCGCTCCCGCAAACTTCGCTTACATGACAAACGTACTTGGAGATCAGGGGATTGTCGCCAGTTGTGTCGGAAATGACGTATTGGGTCGTGAAGCTTGCCAGCTCCTGCAAAAACTGGGACTGAACATCTCATACCTGCAGCGGGACGATCTTCACGAAACAGGCATCGCAACCGTAAGGATTGACGGAACAGGTCAGCCGAACTTCACCATTAAGGAATCCGTAGCATGGGATTTTCTGGAATGGACAGCAGATTGGGAGGAGTTGTCGGCGAGGGCTGACGTCATCTGTTTCGGATCGCTCGCGCAGCGCTCGTCGACCTCCGCAGGTACGATCGAACGTTTTCTGCAAAACGTGCATCCGAAGACGATTCGCATATTTGATGTGAACCTCCGTCAGTCGTTCTACAACAAGGATGTGTTGCGGGAGTCATTTGAATATGCCGACATCATCAAGCTGAACGAGCACGAGCTGATTCAGGTTTCATCCCTGTTCGAATTAGGTACAGGAACTGCAGAACTCCTCGCCCAGCGATTGCTGCAGGACTTCGATCTGAAGCTTGTCTGTATAACGCGCGCTGATCGGGGAAGCCTTCTGGTGTCACGAGAGCAAACGGTTGAGCATGCGGGATTCCAGGTGACGGTGGCCGATGCTGTCGGCGCTGGGGACGCATTCACTGCATGTCTTGCACATCACTATGTTCGCGGAAATCCATTGCAGCAAATCAGTGAAGCCGCTAATCGATTTGCTTCCTGGGTGGCGACTCAGAGAGGTGCTACGCCACCGATTACGTCAAGCCAGTTGCAGGAGATTTTGAATGGGGGGGCTGCTCTTCAGTAAGGAGGGCCGTCGGGTGCAGGGCCGATGTATGAAATTTCGGTTGCACAAGCTATGCCCGTACTGCGTGGATTCGACGACAGCAGATGGAAGCACATTCATAAATAGAGGGATGCGAGTGCCCAGGATTCCTTTGAAGTACGCAACCGCGATTGAAATATTGTCTCTCGCCGCCCTGGTGCTGCTCACAAGCGCCGTGATCGCTGAAACCGTCAAGGTGGAAGGCGGCTTGCTCCAGGGAACGATTGAGGACGGGCTCCGCGTTTATCGCGGAATTCCTTTCGCTGCTCCACCGATCGGCGACCTCCGCTGGCGGCCCCCTCAACCTGCCCCCAAGTGGGATGGAGTTCGCGCCGCAGACAAGTTCGGTCGCGCGTGTATCCAGACAAATGCGGCAATCGCAGATCTACTCACTCCCAGCGAGGATTGCCTGTACCTGAACGTCTGGACGCCAGCCAAGAGCGCGCGGGAGAAGTTGCCAGTTCTGGTCTGGATTCATGGCGGAGGCTTCGTCGCGGGCGCGCCCGCCGAAAAGCTCTACCATGGCGAATGGTTGGCCAAGAAGGGCGTGGTCGTCGTTTCGATTGCATACCGCCTTGGGCTATTCGGCTTTCTGGCACATACTGAACTGAGCGCCGAAAGTCCTCATCATGTATCGGGAAATTACGGAATCCTCGACATGATTGCAGGGCTGCAGTGGGTCCAGAGGAACATCTCCGCATTGGGCGGCGATCCCAAGAAGGTGACAATACAGGGCGAATCCGCAGGCGCGGCTGCGGTAAGCATCCTTTGTGCATCACCGCTGACCAAGGGACTGTTTCGCGGCGCGATTGCTGAGAGTGGAGGTACGTTCGGACCAGTCCGGGCCGATGCGTCATTTGGCGAAGGCGAACCGTTAGCCAGCGCCGAAAAGAAAGCGGCAGAATGGCTTGCTTCTGCGGGAGTTGCGAACATCGTGGAATTGCGGAAGATTCCGGCTGAAAAACTGCAGACGATGATACCGCAGCAATTCGGTTTCGCTCGGCCGAACGTGGATGGCTGGGTCGTTGCGGGAGACCAATACAAACTCTACAAGTCGGGCAAATACAACGACGTGCCGGTCTTGACTGGGTACAACTCCGACGAAGGTCTGCTGTTTGGAAACCCGAAGTCACAGGAAGCTTACGTTCAGAGTGTGCGCGAGCGCTACCAGACATTTGCGGACAAGGTCCTGGCTGCTTACCCGGGAGGTGACACACCCGCTGAGAAATGGACAGAGCGAAATCTGACCCGTGACTCCGCGTTTGGCTGGAACGCCTGGACGTGGGCACGTCTGCAAAGTAAAACGGGTAAGTCAAAGGTGTTCTTGTATTTCTTTGACGAACCTGCTGAACTTCCTCCCGGAGTTGAACCTGGTGCTTACGGTGCGCGACATGCTTCGGAGCTCCCCTACATCTTCCGGCAGCTCACTGAACACGGCCGCCCCGCCCCAACTCTTAAAGACGAGGCCCTATCTGACTTGATGCGCACTTATTGGACCAATTTCGCCAAGACCGGTGACCCGAACGGCGCCGGATTCCCGAAGTGGCCAGCCTACAACGATGCCGCACGGGTCTTGCAAATCGCGGCAGGAAATACGAAGGCGGGTCCACTGGTCAATGAAAATGGACTGAAAGTGTTGGACGCATACTTTGCTTCGCGAAGAGCAGATGAAGTGCCGTCTGTGGCCCACTAGGTTTAGTTCGCTGACGACTTCGGGGGATATTAGGTCCCGAATTGGGTCCAATAATCCTGGTCAAAGGGTTTCTTCAGTGATTTCCAGAATCAATCTGAATCTTGATCCATTTATGATCCACGAAACGTTTCTATACCTTACTGAAACTGCTTTCAGAAGCATTCGTGTCGCGTAGTTTCAGCAACTTACCGTCAACTGTGGCCCTTTCACGACGGTAACTCGGGTCCAAATCCCGTCGGGGACGCCAAAACTATTCAGCCAGTCCGCGAATCTACCCAACAACTTTCCACGTCGGTTGCGGTCGGACACGCATCTGTACGCTTGATTTCGTTTTAAGGCAATAATTCAGGAGATACTTGACGGAAGAACGCAAGCGCCAAGTCAGGCTTCGGTCCGAACGTCCAGTGCGTAGGAGTTTCCTCGCTGTCTAACTGGGGGCTACGCTGCGAATTTGTCAGCCGCCGCAACCAGGGCGCGGCTGTTCGGCGGATCGAACGCGCTATGCCCGCTGTCCGGTGTGATGATGAGATCGGCTTCGGGCCATGCACGATGGAGCGCCCACGCGCTCTCGATGGGGCAGACGACGTCATAACGTCCTTGCACGATGACTCCTGGAATATTGCGGATGCGTGAGGCGTTCCGCAATAGCTGATCATCAACTTCGAAGAAGCCTTTGTGAAAGAAGTAATGGACTTCAATGCGCGCGAAGGCGAGCGCAAACTCATCTTCTTCATAGTGGCCGGCGAATTCGGCATCGGGCAGGAGTTTGGAGGTTGCGCCCTCCCATCCGCTCCAGATCTTCGCAGCCGCGAGGCGCACGGCCGAATCCTCGCTGGTCAGCCGTCTGTAGTACGCAGAGAGCAGATCCCCGCGCTCTGATTCTGGGATGTGAGCGAGGTACGGCTCCCACGCGTCCGGATAAATCACTGAAGCGCCACGCTGGTAGAACCAGTCGATCTCCTGCTTGCGGAGCAGAAAGATGCCGCGCAGGATCAGTTCTGTGACTCGCTCGGGATGAGTTTGAGAATATGCGAGGGCCAGGGTAGAACCCCACGATCCGCCAAATACCTGCCAGCGGTCGATCCCGAGGTGCTGGCGGATCTTCTCGATGTCAGCCACAAGGTCCCATGTCGTGTTGGCCTCCAGAGATGCGTAGGGCGTGCTCTTGCCACAGCCTCGCTGGTCAAAGTTGACGATGCGGTATTTCTCCGGGTGGAAGAACCGGCGCTGTTTTGGATCCGAGCCGCCGCCAGGACCGCCATGCAGAAATATTACCGCCTTACCGGAAGGGTTTCCGCTTTCCTCGAAATAGAGTTCGTGGACAGGAGAAACCTGGATTTTTCCTGTGCGATAGGGTTCGATCGGGGGGTAAAGCCAAGTGAGCGGATCTTTCATCGTCGATGGGTGTAGCGTGGAATTTGGCATCGTCGGCAGTATACCTTTTGCGTTTGGCGCATGGGGGGCCGAAAAGATTCATGGACCAGATGGCCAGGGGCACTATGCGCGATATAGATATTCTTCTTTTTTTTGCAGATGCGATAACAATATCCGTCTGTTCGCGGTTCTACACAATCTGGACGTTTTCGCGCAGCGAAATGCTCGCGATTCGCAGGCTCCAAGTTGACAGCGATGGGAGTGCGATGAAAACATCCGCGCAGTTGTTTTGGTAAATGGAATGTTCATACCTGTCTAGTGAACTCAGCACGAAGTTACACCCGCCGGGCACAGCCCGATAGGAGAGCCGCTTGAAGATTCCAAAATTGCTCAATGTGCTTGCTGTATTCAGTGGCCTGGCGGCCACCGCGTTGGCTAGCCCGGTGCACCTGCGATGCGAATACATGCTGAATCCTCTGGGAATCGATGCACCGGTTCCACACCTGTCCTGGCAGAGCGACAGCACAGAGAGAAACTGGAAGCAGGTGGCGTATCAGATTCGTGTATTTAGTAGCAGCGATCGGCTGCGTTCGGAGCAACCCGACGTTTGGGACAGCGGCAAGATCACTTCGGACGAATCGGTTGGAGTCGCGTACCGCGGGCCCGTGCCAGAATCCCGCAGGCGCTACTACTGGAGGGTCCGCGTGTGGGATTCTACGGGTCACATCTCCGATTCAGCCGAAGATGCGTGGTGGGAGATGGGCCTTCTGCACCCTGACGATTGGAAGGCCAAGTGGATCACATGGAAAAACCCGCAAGACGACGCGGACCGCAAAGGGATTCGCTGGATCTGGGTGAACGGACAGGATCCGTTGGCCCTGAAGCCGAAGGCGGCAGCAAGCTTTCGAGTGAACGTGCGACTAAACGAGAAGCCGTATGCTGCCGTGCTCGTTCTCGCGGTACGCGGGGACTATGCAGCCAAAGTGAATGGACACGATGTAGGCAGAAAGCATGAGTGGGGAGCCTTTGATCGGCGCGATATCACGGACGAACTTCAGTCCGGCGACAACGTCGTGGAAATCCAGGTGACGGCTCCTGATGGGCCGCAAGGGCCTGATGGCGCTGCCAAAACCACCCAGGCTGCACTTGCGGCGCTCGTGAAAGTGACGCGATCCGATGGATCGATCCTGCGCATCCCGACGTCGCAGAAGTGGCAGGCCACGGGCGAGAAAAAATCTTCCTGGCAGGCGGCGAACGTCGTTGGCGAATTGGGAGATAAGGAATTGGGTGATCCAGGCCCCCTGCCGCAGGGGGCGATTTCGTTTCGACGTGCTCTTACGATCTCGAAGCAGCTCGCGAGTGCCAGACTATATGTGACTGCTCTGGGCAGCTACCGTGTGTATCTGAATGGCAGCCGAGTCGGCGATGACGTGCTCACTCCCGATTTCACGGATTACCGCAAGCGCGTGCTGTACCAAGTCTACGATGTCACTCCTTTAGTAACGAGTGGGAAGAATCAGGTCAGCGCGCTTCTGGGAGATGGTTGGTACGGCAGCCCGCTGACTTGGGCTGGAATGCACTTCTTCATTCCACCCAACCGATTGCAGGCACAGCTCGAACTGAGTTACGCCGATGGCAGCCACGAAGTCTTGCAGACGGACGATTCCTGGAAGGCGTCATCTTCTCCAATTCTTGAATCGCAAATCTATGAGGGAGAGACCTACGACGCACGCCAGGAGAAATCCGGGTGGGACCAAGCGGACTTCGACGATTCACATTGGGGTCCAGCCTTGATCGCGGATCCGCCATCCATTGCAGTAACCAGCCAGATCGCTGCGCCGGTGCGTGTGACCGAGGATCTGCGACCAAAACAGGTTACTCCCGTTGGGAGCGGAACCTATGTCTTCGACATGGGACAGAACATGGTGGGTTGGGTCACTCTGAAGGTCAAGGGCGCTGCCGGAACGAGAGTTCGACTGCGGTTTGCGGAGAGACTGAATCCGGATGGCACGATCTACACCGCAAACCTGCGCAACGCCGACGCGACCGACATATATATTCTCCGCGGCGGTGCTGAGGAAACCTTTGCTCCGCATTTCACCTTTCACGGATTCCGCTACGTTGAGGTGACGGGATATCCGGGGACACCTGCTCTCGATGCCATCCAAGGCGACGTTCTTAGCAGCGTCAGCAGCAATCCCTCAGCCAATCTGACCACCGCCAGCGAGTTGGTCAATCATATGTACGAAATTGGCCTCTGGGGCCAGCGCGGAAATTTCCTCAGCATTCCGACAGACTGCCCGCAACGCGACGAACGTCTCGGTTGGATGGGAGATGCTGGAGTTTTCTGGCGGACAGGAAGCTATAACTTTGATGTCGCTGCGTTCTCTCAGAAATTTATCCAGGACGTGGTTGACGCGCAAACCCGCCAGGGCGCGTTTACCAACGTCTCTCCGAATACTCTTCCGGTTGAGGGAGGGAGCACCGAGGGAACGGCATCATGGAACGAAGGGATGGTTGGGGCTCCGGGATGGGGAGATGCGGGCGTGATCGTGCCTTGGACGACCTGGATGCAGTATGGAGATAAGGCCGTCATCGACAAGAATTGGGATGCGATGCAGCGATGGATGGAATTTATCCAAAGCAGAAATACCGATTTCATCCGAAGGAATGGGGTGGGCCCGAATTTTGCCGATTGGCTCGCGCCCGATCCGAATACAGACAAAGACCTGCTGGCGACCGCCTATTGGGCGCTGATCGCTCAGCAGATGTCGCAGATGGCGCACGCAATTGGCAAGGATGCGGATGCGAAACGCTATGAGAACGTCGTGCAAAATGTCCGCGCAGCGTTTCAGAAGGCCTATATCAAAGACGATGGAACCGTCGGCACCGGAACCCAGACCTCTTATGTCGTGGCTCTCTACACAAAGATGGCGCCAGAGGCTCTTGAACCCTCGTTGATGGATAAGCTGGTGAAAGACATCGAAGCACACAACTGGCATCTTTCAACGGGATTTCTGGGGACTCCATTTCTGTTGTTCACACTCTCGGACCACGGTCGCTCCGATGTCGCCTACCGGTTGCTGTTGAACGACACATACCCGTCATGGGGGTACATGCTTTCGAAGGGAGCAACGACGTGGTGGGAGCGGTGGAACGGCGACACGGGTGATCCGTCGATGAATTCCTATAACCACTACGCGTTCGGATCGGTGATCGCGTGGGTATATCGATATTCCGCTGGAATTGATGCGACACCCGATGCACCAGGTTTCAAGCAGATCGTCGTTCATCCGCGTGTCGATTCACAATTGCCATCGGTGCGTGCCGAGTATGAGTCCGAATACGGCAAGATCATCAGCGATTGGAAGGGGACTTCGGCTGGACCGTTCTCGTTGCACGTTACCATTCCTGCAAATACGTCGGCGAGAATTTATCTGCCCTCAATCCCCGGTACGAAAGTGACCGAGGGCGGTAATGCGGTCGATGCACAATCCGAAGCCGGGACATCCGTGGTGCGCGTAGGTTCCGGAACCTACGACTTCGAGGTGAAATAACTGTTAGGAAATGAAGGGCAGGGCGGATAAAAAGAAACCGCCAGTTCTCGCTGGGCTCTATGGCTCAGGGTCAGCGAAGCCGGGCGCTGTCACGTACTTGCTTGGCAGTGCGCTCCAGGAAATCATCCAAAGATTCAGCCGGGGCACGCTCGATGCCGGTTCTGCGGTCCCAAGGGCCGCAATCTGTTGGCAGTAAAGTCTCCGACCGCGAATTCCAAAGTATCTGGTCGCTGCAAATACGTTTCGATCGCAATTTGATTGGTGCGGCAAGACTTGGCACCAGAACAATTGCAGCGCCGGTGAGCCCATATACATTGCGGAACAGAAAACCGGCCTCCCGCCACACGTAGCCGATATGCGATCTGCGACTCAATGTACTCACCGTGCGATCGCGCGCACCGTACGATCACGTCGGAAGTCTGCAGTGCTCAGTGCGCAGTCCCATAACACCTTGCGAATCCAGTTGCCATGGTTGACAACGTTCTTACAGCACTCTTTAACGCGATTACTGGCGTTGTCTTATAACCAGACCCTGTCCCTTAAGCAGACGGGTGTCGCTTGGCCGGTTTCTCCCACTCGATAAGCGCTGTTGGGGTTGGAGGCGGAAGTGCCTGCGTTCCAGAGACTTACGGGTGGGCAGTCTCCTCGAGGCCGGAGCCATCCATTGGCACCGTTCGTGCATTAGATTCCTCGATTCGCCACGAGAAACGAGTCCCTCCCCCCTCGATATGTAGTTCGCCACTCGATGTAAGTGCTTAACCGATATGTTCCGAGATGCGCGTTCGTAGGGAACGTCGGATGGCGGAAGGAGTGAAAAATGAAGTTACTGATCGCCGAAGACGATGTTCTCTTTCAGAAGATACTCTCGCAGATCTTGGCGCCTATATATGAGATTGTTCTTGCCTGTACCGGACAGGAGGCTTGGGACATCTTGCAGACTCCGGACGCTCCTCGTCTGGCCATTCTGGATTGGGTGATGCCCGGCCTTACGGGGCCCGAAATCTGCCGAAAGGTGCGGGCGTGCGAACGACTAAGGTCTATGTATTTGCTGATTGTTACTTCGAAGAACAACGAAGCGGACATCGTTTCCGGACTGCGGGCAGGCGCTGACGATTACATCACCAAGCCCCCGATCGCGGCCGAGCTCCGGGCGCGTCTTCGGGTCGGGGAGCGCGTTCTTTCATTGCAGGAGTCGTTGGAGGCGCAATCCGGTTTCGGTGCGCCAATGTACTCGGCAGCACGCGAGATATCCTCCGGGAGCACTATTTCCTATGGAGCTTGCGACTACTATCCGTCCACATCGACAGAATCAGAACTTCATCTCAACCGTTTTGGCCCCTCGCTAACCACGTTCCACTCGAAAGGCTGATGCGACACATGTCGGGTAAACACCAGTGCGATCCGAAGGGGTGCCAGACGATTCTGCTGGCCGATGACGATCCCATTTGTCGGCGGCTTGTCCAGAAACGACTGGCGGATTGGGGCTACCACGTAATCGCTGCGGAGGATGGCCAGAAAGCTTGGGAGGCGATCGAGTGCTCGGAGCCAGCGCCTTCGCTCGTCATTCTGGACTGGCTCATGCCCGGAATCAATGGGATCGATCTCTGCCGCAAGATCCGCGAGCGGCAGCAGAATTCTTACCAGTACATCTTGCTGCTCTCGGGCAAAGACGAGAAGCAAGACGTTGTGGCCGGGCTGGATGCTGGCGCCGACGATTACCTGACCAAACCTTTCGATATCGGCGAGTTGCGGGCAAGAATTCGCTCGGGTATGCGAATTCTCTCGCTCCAGCAGCAACTCATTCAGGCCCAGGACGACCTTCGTTATCAAGCGACCCATGATGCACTCACTGGCATTTGGAGCCGGGGCGCGGCGCTTGATCTGCTGGCCTGTGAACTTCGCAGGGGGCGCCGGACGGGAGTCTTCACCGGGATTCTGATGATCGACCTCGATCATTTCAAAAACATCAACGATTCGTACGGGCATCTGGCAGGCGATGCGGTGCTAAGGGAGACGGCTGCTCGGATTGGACGGGCCGTTCGTTCCTACGATTTTGTCGGCAGATATGGCGGAGAAGAGTTCATTGCAATTCTTTCAAACTGCTCTTCTGAGGATCTGAGGGCTGTCGCCGAACGGACGCGTCAGGCCGTCGCGGAACTCCCGATTCTGACCGGCGCGAGCAGGGTGAAAGTGACCGTCAGCGTCGGCGGAGTCGTGGCGCAGAACGGCACACCAGAGGTCGAGTTGCTCGCCACCGCAGATGCAGCGCTCTATGAGGCAAAGCGTACAGGTCGCGATCGAGTTGTCATCGGGAGACATCACGCTACTGACGCTGCTGAAGACATCCCTGAGACCCCTGCAACCCAGGCCAGATGAGCCGGTGAGCGATATGGAGTACGTGCACAAAAGTGACACAACGATGCTCTACCGCCGCACAACCTTGCGTCACGTCCTTCTCGTAATCTGGTTTCTGCTCCTATTCTTCGCCCTGAACCTTCCGCAGGTGATACTGATCTCACGTCTCGGATCCGTCGTCTGGTATCCGGCGACCGGGCTGATACTCGCCCTTCTGCTGGGAGTAAGTCCCTGGTATGCGTTCCTGGTTGCGATTGCGAACACGATCGCAGGTCAAGTGTTTTACCACCAACCAATCACAACCTGGAGCCAGAGCATCGGGTCCGTCGGGATCTCGCTGCTCTATACGTCGGCGGCATACCTGTTGCGCGGTCCGCTGCAGATTGATTTGCGGTTACGGCGCCAACGCGATGTCCTGCTGTACCTGGCGACCACAACGTTTGCGGCACTCGCCAGCGCGCTGCTGGGAGCCGTTTGTCTCGTAGCTGACCATTCGATCCCTTGGGGCGAGTTCTGGAGAGCCGCCATCGCATGGTTCCTTGGGGATGAGGTCGGCATCCTTGGGATCGCGCCGTTTCTCCTGATTCATGTCTTACCCTGGATACGGCAACAATTATCAACGGAAGACGAGATAACGCCGCCGCGCGAAGGCGCAAACAGCCGTGTTCGGAGTGTATGGGTGATTGCCGAACTGGCCGCCCAGTTCGCGACCATTGTTACGCTGCTTTGGGTGATGTTTGGATTAACCCCCGGACAGTTGCTTTATCTCAGCTATATCCCGGTGATTTGGATTGCCGTCCGGCAGGGGATTCGCCGAGTGGTTTCCTGCCTGTTGGCGCTGAATTTTGGAATCGTGGTCGCTCTGCATATTTATCCCCCATCTGCGAACCTGCTTTCCAAAACAGGTTTACTGATGTTCGTGCTCTCGGCGGTCGGATTGATTGTTGGATCGTTGGTTTCGGAGAGGCACCGCATAGGCATCGAATTGCTCGATCGGACCGCCGATCTGCTCAGGGTCAACAACGATTTGGTCGCGGCAAAGCTCAAAGCGGAAGAGGCCAGCCGTGTAAAGAGTGAATTCCTGGCCAATATGAGTCACGAGATAAGGACTCCTCTGAATGGGATTCTGGGAATGACGGAGCTCGTCCTGAATACGGATCTGGCCCCGGAGCAACGTGAATATCTTGGCGTTCTGAAGTCTTCCGGGGACTCCCTGCTGGGAGTCATCAATGACATTCTCGATTTCTCCAAGGTTGAGTCAGGCAGACTGGACATCGAGCCGATCGAATTCAGCCTGCAAGACCTCGTCGCTGAGACCATGAAAGGCATGGCGGTGCGGGCTCATGAGAAAGGTCTTGAGCTTGCTTACGAGATCGACGAAAAAATCGCTCTGCTTGTGGTCGGCGATGCAGGACGACTACGCCAGATCCTTGTGAATCTAGTCGGCAACGCAGTGAAGTTCACCCTCGAAGGGGACATTCTGCTTACGATCAGAATGATTTCCTGCGGTGAACAAGAATTGAATCTGCACTTCAGTGTTGCGGATACCGGCATCGGAATTGCTCCCGAGAAGCAGAATCTGGTGTTCGAAGCCTTCTCGCAGGCGGACGGAAGCACCACCCGCCAGTACGGAGGCACCGGTCTCGGACTAGCCATTTCATCACGCCTTGCCGGATTGATGGGAGGAAGGATCTGGCTCGAGAGCGAAGTGGGCTACGGCAGCACGTTCCACTTCACCGTGACGTTGGGAACGACCACGAGCCGGGCGGTCAGGCCCGTTCCGGCATATTCCCTCGACCTGCTGCGCGTGCCGGTGCTGGTCGTCGATGACAATTCCGTGAACCGCCGTATTCTGCTGGAGATGACCCGGGAGTGGGGAATGGACCCGACCGTGGTGGACAGTGGAGAAGCCGCACTGAAGGCGTTGGCCGAAGCCCGGAACAGCCATTCCGATTTTAGCCTCGCCATTGTTGACGGCCGCATGCCCGGGATGGATGGCTTTGAACTGGCGGAGAAAATCCGCCACGATCCCAGTCTGTCCGGCACGCTCATCATGATGCTGACCTCGGCGGACGGGGGTGAGGATGTGAAACGTTGCCGTCGGCTTGGCATCCACGCCTACTTACTCAAACCGATCCGCAAGTCAGAATTGCTGGCCGCGGTTCTGAGTGTCGTCGGTCAAGATTTCTCCAAAGTCCGGAAGGAGGCAACATCGGACACTGCAGTCCGGAAAGAATCCGGTGGATTGCGAATTCTTCTGGTGGAAGATAATCAGGTCAACCAAAAAGTAGTGGTAAGGATGCTGCGCAACATGGGGCATTCCACCGTGATTGCGAATCACGGGAAGGAGGCACTCGCGTGGCTGATGCGGGAACCCTTTGACCTGGTATTTATGGACGTGCAAATGCCCGAGATGGACGGACTGACCGCAACCAGGAATATTCGCGAGCGCGAACAGGGAACTGGATCGCACATTCCAATCATTGCAATGACGGCCCATGCCATGAAGGGAGATAAGGAGCGATGTCTGGAGGCCGGGATGGATGGCTATCTGAGCAAACCTGTGAATAGCCAGGCTATCGGGGAAGCAATCGCCCGATTTGTGGGCATTCGGAGTGTTGGTTCTGTGCCGGAACCCATCACCATTTTTCCAAGCCGCAGCTGGGACTATGCCCGCGCTCTCCAGCGAGTCGAAGGCGATCGAGGATTGCTATTCGAATTGATGGAGATATTTCTCGATGAAACTCCGAAGCAACTCGTCGTTTTGGAAAAAGCGATTAGTGACCGCGACTTCGAAAATGTACACCGAACGGCGCACACGCTCAAAGGAGAGTTGGGCTATCTCTCGCTGGCGGGCGCCGCGGAGAGCGCTAAGCTGCTTGAGAACCTGGGACATGAAGGAAGAGCCGACGGGATGCTGGACCTGCTCGAAGCCCTCAGAACCGAGCTATTCGAGGTGGCGGACGCGATGAAGGCGATGCTCGCCAACCCCCAAGAACCGGCGGATCCTATCTCCCGCTAGGTCGAATCACCCACCGGCTCTCATCTTCAGTGTCCCGATTTCAGACCGGATTCCACGCCGCGAACAGCCGTGCATCGGGGTGCTCTCATTTGAATCGCCGGAGCGGCAACCGACTGAAAACAATCGGTCTTTCATTGTGTATCCAAGGTCATTTCAGCCGCCGAATGGCCTTGTCCGTGCTTAATCTATCGTGTACTCCCCCCGAAGTATTCGTTTATTCGCCCAAGCTGTGTGAGGAATGGAGTTCTCAGGATGCAAGCATCTGGCGTGATCAATCCGGAAATCGCCTACACCGATCGCGGCACAAGTATGCGGGAGCGTGTGAACTTCATCGAACGGCGAGAGTGGTGGCTGTGGGTGTGTGCGGTGTTTATCACCCTGCTGTTGACTGGGGGTATTGTCTCCTTCGGGCTGTCCTCACTTCGACTTCATGCGTCGGAATGGAACGCCGTCCCTTTTAACAATACGATCCTCGGTCTGGTCGGAATGGTTTTGATGTTCGATATCTACACGGTTTATCAACATTTCCAAATCCAGGCTATCCGCAAACATCTCATCGAGAGAGAGGAAATCTTCCGCCTGATCACCGAGAGTGCTGCTGACATGATTGCGGTTGTGGATGCAAAGGGCGAACGTATCTACAACAGTCCGTCTTACGAGACGATATTGGGATACAAACCAGCTGAATTGAAAGGCACGACTGCGGTGGATCAGATTCATCCGGAGGATCGGGAGAAGGTGCTCAAGGCAGGAAGGGATGCCTGGAGAACGGGTGTGGGGACGAGCCTCGAGTACAGGATGCGGCACAAAGACGGCAGCTGGCGAACTCTGGAATCACGCGCCAGTACGATCACCAGCCATGGCCAAGTCGAGCGACTGGTGATTGTCAATCGCGATGTAACTCAGCGCAAGAACCTCGAAGAGCAGTTTCGCCAGGCGCAGAAGATGGAAGCGGTTGGACGACTGTCGGGCGGAGTGGCTCATGACTTCAACAACCTACTAGGCGTGATTATTGGATACGGCGAAATCGTGCAGGAGGGAACTCCTGCAGAAAGCCCCTTGCGTACTTGCGTGGATGAAATGTTGAAAGCAGGACATCGAGCTGCGGGCCTGACGCGGCAGCTGCTTGCATTCAGCCGACAACAGGTGATGGATCCGCGAGTTCTCGATCTAAATGCAGTGGTGAAGGACATGGAGAAGATGTTGAAGCGTCTCATCGGTGAGGACGTTCAACTGAAAACAAATCTTGCGCCAGACCTGGTAAAGATCAAAGCGGATCAAGGCCAGATTGAACAGGTGATCCTCAACCTGGCTGTAAACGCGCGTGACGCTATGCCGAAGGGCGGGGAACTAAAGCTCGCGACGTCGAATTTCCAAATGGATGAAGAGTTCGTGAGCCGCTATCCATACCCCGTTCAGGTTGGAGACTACGTGCTACTGACCGTCTCGGATAACGGGGTTGGGATGGATGCAGCGACGCGGGCGCGTGTCTTTGAGCCATTTTTCACTACCAAGGAAAAGGGCAAGGGAACCGGTCTTGGCCTGTCAATGGTCTACGGAGTCGTGAAACAGAGTGGAGGCTATATCGACGTTGCAAGCGAGCCCGGAGCAGGAGCCTGCTTCAATATCTTCCTTCCAAAGGTCGAGACCGCGGATGATCCCCAGGAACTAAAATCTGCGCGGCCGATTCCGCTAAAGGGAAACGAGACAGTTTTACTCGTGGAGGACGAAACCTCATTGCGCAAGCTAAGCCGCCATCTTCTCGAAATATGCGGATATCAAGTACTCGAGGCCGAGAGCGGCGCAGAGGCCGTCAAGATCAGCGAAGGCAACGATCAATCGATCGATCTGCTGCTCACCGATGTAGTCATGCCCGGAATCAGCGGACGCGTCCTCGCCGACGAACTATTGAAGCAGCGTCCGACTATGCGCGTGCTGTTTATGTCCGGTTACACCGGCCAGACCGTGGGCCAACACGGCGTGTTGGCAGAGGGCAGCTTGTTTCTGCCCAAGCCTTTTACGCGAGAGATATTAGCTACGAAAGTTCGAGAAGCACTTGATGGGAAGGGTGTTCAAAGCACTGCAAGCCGTAAGTGAAAGCCGATCATCCGGGAGGAAGAGATGGAAAAGATACTAATTGTGGATGACGATGACGCATTGCGCGGGATGATGAAGATGCGCTTGTCGGATTCGTACGAGACGATCGATACGGGAAATCCCGTGCAGGCCTTGGAATTGGCGCTTGGGCATCGTCCACGCGCGATTCTTCTGGACCTGATGATGCCGGACTGTTCAGGCTTTGAATTGTGTCAGAGTTTTCACAATCTGAGCTACACGGCGCGGATCCCGATATTTGTTGTGACTGGGGAATCCGCCGCCAAATATCGCGATTACATGGCCACCCTGGGAGCTGCCGGATATTTCGAAAAACCGATCGACTTTGTAAAACTAAAAGCCCGCCTGGCTGCCGAACTGCAAAACAGGCCGACCGAGCGTAGAACTCATGTTCGGGTCCGGATGCACCTTACACTGAAGTTAAAGGGGGTGGATTCGGCTCAGAGATCGTTTGAGCAACTCACCACTACAGAAAACGTAAGTGCGGGTGGATTTTTATGCACATTGCCGCTGGCTCTGCCGCTGGATGCATCGTTGCAGGTGTTCCTTTCGGCTGGTGGCCATGAACGTTATGTAGGTTCAGTGAAGGTAGTCAGGACTGAGGCCCCGAATACACCTTGGCAGCGATACGCTTTTATGTTCATTGATCGGACGCCCGAGTGGATCCTCCAAGAATAGGTAGAATGTTGCATTTATTCACACCGTAGCCTGACTCATCCCTCCCCAGCAGACGCTGGACTCTCTTTCTATACTGGAGTTTGTCCCAGGAACTGATAAACTTAGACCACTCAGTGAAATCCGCTTCGCCTATTCGGGAGCGGGGGTCAGTGCGGCGAATCTGCTAATTCATTAGGGCGGCTATCACGCGCAAAGCCAAGATAGCCTCGGTCTTGTTTCATCTTTGGTTTATGCAAGACGCGCAGGAAGCAACGCCTAGGCACGCATGACTTCGACGAACTCTCTTAAGTTACTCGCGATTGATGACGATGCACAGAATCTTGAGATGATCAAGCTGGCGCTGGAGCGCCAAGGCTTGGAGATTCTCACATCACAAGATCCCGAGGAGGGGTTTCAGACCTTTCTCCGAACGAGGCCCAAAGTGGTTCTGCTGGACCTCGTCATGCCGAAAATCGGAGGGATGGAATTACTCGAACGTATGCTGGGCGTCGATCCGGGTGTCGAAATCATCTTGATTACGGCGCATTACTCTGCGGAATCAGCGGTGGAGGCAATTCAAAAAGGCGCCACGGATTACCTAACCAAGCCTATTGATATTGAAAGATTCCGCGCCCGCGTCTCTGCGCTTTTGAATGATGCGGAAACTCGTCAAAAAACGCTCCGCCTTGACCAGGAACTTATTGATGCATACCAATTTGAGGGCATGGTTGGACGTAGCCCCTTGATGCTCGAGGTGTATGCGAAAATTCGTCGGATTGGACCTCATTTCAGAACAGTCCTGGTGACAGGTGCGACAGGCACGGGAAAGGAACTGGTTGCTAGAGCCCTGCACCGTCTGAGTCCAGCTTCGTCCGGGCAGTTCGTTGTCTGCAACTGCTCCGCTCTAGTCGATACTTTGGTGGAAAGTGAGCTGTTCGGTTATGTCAGAGGAGCATTCACCGGCGCAACACAGGACAAGGTTGGCCTTTTTGAACACGCCGACGGCGGCACAATCTTTCTGGATGAAGTGGGTGAATTGGCGCCTGCAGCGCAGGCCAAACTGCTCCGGGTGCTTCAAAATCGCCAGGTACAAAGGGTCGGATCTCTGACACCACGCAATGTGGATGTTCGGGTCATTGCCGCTACACATCGCAATCTGAAGGACATGGTACGGGAAGGTAAGTTCCGAGAGGACCTTTACTACCGTCTCGCCGTGGTCGAGATCCCTTTGCCGGTGCTGGCCAATCGCCGGGAAGACCTTCCTCTGCTCGAGCGTTACTTCATCGAGAAGTACTCGAAGGAGTACAAGAAGCCGATCGCCGGTCTCGTTCGCAGAGCCCAGACCCGCTTGGCAACTTATTTGTGGCCCGGTAATGTGCGCGAGCTTGAGAATGTGATTGGGAATGCCTGCATGATGACCGATGGCAACCTAATCGATATTGCAGATTTACCGGAGCGTCTCCGTATGCCGCTGAGTCAGGAACTGGGCGGCGACGAAAGCTTCCTCTCCCTGGAAGAATTGCAGAAACGACATATCTTGCGCGTGCTCGAAGGCGTTGGCGGCAATAAGGTACGTGCTGCGGAGATTCTCGGGATTGGCCGGGCTACGATCTACCAGATTTTGTCGAAGATCAAGGGCGAGGAAACAAAGAAACACACCGCCAGCTAATTCGCTTGGATTGCCCAATAGCGCCCATTTAGAGCGTGCGTTCTGGAAATCAGACATCAGTCTAGAATGAATACGAAAAGCCGCTTTACCCTCTGCTAAGCCTTCTCCGGTCTGTCAGTAAGTAGATATATATAAAGGACTTATATCACTGCCAGAGACGCCAGTTCGGCATTCTTCATGCTACTCCACTTGTGATGAGTCAGTAGGCGGCCCCCTCCCCCCGCTTCCCCCAAACATTCTCTTTGTGGAGTAATGCATATGCGAAGCAAAATTCGGGTGTGCGCGGTTCTAGTCCTGGTTGGTGCGGCACTAGCTTGCGTGGGACAATCCACGGCCGCCCAGCGTGGCTTCATGGATTCTCAGTACGGAAGGATCCCGCTGACGTTCGAAGCGAACCAAGGCCAAACGGCGCCGCAGGTGAAGTTCATCTCGCGCGGTCCCGGCTACAGGGCATATCTCACCGCAGATGGAATGGTTCTCTCGCTGCGATCCTCAGCCACGAATTCCGCAGCCGCGCAGGATTCCACCGCTGTCACTCGGGGGAAGAGGGCGGCCATTCAAATTCGACTTGTAGGCGCGCTGTCGAACCCCGCTGTGATTGGCGAAGATCCGCAACCAGGCCGAATGAACTATTTCATCGGGAACGATGCGCGCAAGTGGCGCAGGAATGTTCCCACCTACGGCCAGGTTCGTTACAAGAACATTTATCGCGGGATCGATCTGGTTTACTACGGCAACCATGAGCAACTCGAATACGATTTCGCGATCGCTCCGAAAGCCGATCCACGACAGATTCGGTTCGAGATCACTGGCGCCTCAAACGTTCAGGTAGCGGCAGACGGCAGTCTTGCTCTGCAGACGGAAATTGGCGTAGCTCACTTCCAGGTGCCGCTTGTGTACCAGGATGTGAAGGGAAGTCGGGTCCCGGTGAAAGGCAGCTATTCGCTGCTGGACTCCAATCACGTGCAGTTCGAGGTTGCCAACTACGACACGGAGAAGTCTCTGATCATCGATCCGGTGTTGATCTACTCCAGCTATCTCGGCGGCACCGGTAGCGAGCAGCCCTCGGGAATTGCAGTTGATGCGAATGGGAATGTATACGTGGCCGGTTCGACTGACTCCACGGATTTTCCGCTGGGTACAATCGGCTTGCTGCCGTCGGGGAGCCCTCACGTCTACATTGCAAAGCTGGACCCCACAGGTTCTCACCTGATCTATGCGGATTATCTGGGCGGCAGTAGCCAAGATTACGGATATGCGCTCGCACTGGACGCTTCCAGCAATGTGTTCGTGACCGGCAGTACTGCTTCGAGTGACTTCCCAATGGTTCAGCCGTTTCAAGGAACCTACCCGGGAAGCTTCAACGCGTTTCTATCGAAGGTCTCCTCCGATGGATCATCGCTGCTGTATTCCAGTTACTTCGGCGGGAATGGGTCCGACATCCCATCGGGCGTTGCCGTCGATCAATCCGGAAACATCGTTCTTGCGGGATATACGTCCTCCACGAACCTGACAACCGCAAATGCGTTTCAGTCTTCGGCATCCCCCAACCAGGGGGGGACGTACGGGCAATATGGTTTTCTGACGAAGTTCGCCCCGAATGGGGCGTCCCTGATTTATTCGACGTACTTCGGGGGCAGCTCAAATGTCGCTCTCAACTGTGGGGGAACCCCTTGCTGGCCCCAGCCTTCCACCAGCATCGCGGCTTTGGCCATTGACGCTGGAGGCGATGCTTACTTGACCGGTTCCACCAACACCTACAACTTTCCTGTCACGCAGGGAGCGTATCTGACGACCAACTCGAGCCAGATGAACACCTCGATCGGCTTCGTCAGCAAATTCACCTCTGCCGGAAGTCTGCAATATTCGACCTATTTTTACGGAAGTAGCGGATTGCAGGTCAACATCACCGGCATCGCGGCCGATAGTGCAGGTTCCGCCTACATTACAGGTGCCGCCCTTAGTGACGGAACATTTCCAGTCACATCCACCAACATCTGCGATCCCGGTACCCAGGGATGGGCGTGCAGCTATGCTTTCGTAACGAAGTTCGACAATGCGGGCGCGACGCTTCTGTATTCCACGTTCCTGGGACCGAACAATGGCGCGATTCCGTACGCTGTGGCGCTCGATGGCAACAACGACGCCTACGTTTTGGCATTTACATCAGGCGGTACGTTTAACAGTGTGGACGGAATTGAGCCTTACAGCGGGGGCAACGATCTGCTTATTACGGAGATCGACGCCTCCGGCACTACTCAGGTCTTTGCTACTTACTTCGGTGGAAGCGGAGATGAGCAGCCCACACCTGCTGGATTAGCTCTCGATGCTAACGGAAACCTCTACATTGCGGGAGTAACGACTTCCACAGATCTTCCAGTCACTCCCTCCGCCTACCAAAGCGCTTCAGCCGGGAACACCGACAGCTTCATTGTGAAGATGAATTCTCAATCAGCTCCGGCCGTAACCTTGAAACCCACTTCGTTGCAGTTTGCTCTCCAGGCGATCGGCACCACTGGCGCAGCCCAGAATGTCGTATTGCGGAATATGGGGAGTGCAGCGCTGGCGATTTCATCGATGAATGCGATCGGAGATTTTTCGGAGACGAACAACTGCGGCTCGAGTGTTCCTGCTGAAGGTGGAACGTGCACGATCGCAGTGAGCTTTACTCCAACTGCTGCGGGGACAAGGACAGGCTCCATCAGCATCCAGGACAATGCTGCGGGGGCTCCTCACGTAATCGCGCTGTCGGGCGTTGGTACAGGCCCAGGTGTTGGGCTCGCGCCGCAGAGCTTAACGTTCCCGGGTATCCCGGCGGGTACCACGAGCTCTGCTCGAGCTGTGACATTGACCAATACCGGAGATCAGGTACTGAGCGCTACGGGCATTACCATCTCCGGAAGTTTCGCGCAGACCAACAACTGTCCTTCGACCCTGAATGCTGGTTCGAACTGCGTCATCAACGTAACTTTCACCCCGTCCAACACCGGAGCTAACAGCGGCACGCTCACGATCACTGACAATGCGTTTGGCGGATCTCAGATAGTTCCATTGAACGGAACGGGTTCGGATTTCAGTATCACGGGGTCCGTCAAGACGGCGAGCATAAAGGCAGGGGCTACAGCGACGTATTCGTTGAGCGTTGCCCCGGTGGGCGGATCATTCACGAATGCCGTGACTCTGAGCTGCAGCGGCGCGCCATCGTATGCCACTTGCAGCGTGTCTCAATCGACAGTCACGCCTGGTTCTAACGCCGTGAGCTTCACGCTTTCCGTCAAGACCAGTGGAAAGACGACGCAATCAGCGCAGGCGAATCAGCTCCGTCCGCTGTTTGCAATGTTCTTGCAACTGCAGGGCTTCGGAGTTTTCGGAATTGTCTTAGCGGCTTCGGATCGTCGGAAGAAGAAGCTATATCAGTTGCTTATTCTGGCGCTGCTGGTCGGAGCATTGTTCTTCATGTCGGCTTGCGCCGGCGGGACGGGAATCGCATCGCAATCCACGAATGTGACCCCGTCCGGCACTTATACGATCACTGTTTCCGGGAGTTCCGGCAGCTTGCAGCATTCGCTGCCGGTGACACTGACTGTGCAGTAGGGAGAGGGTGGTGCAACTCTTAGTTGCACGCCCTCATGTTCTGCGTCACCCCTTGCAAGCTGGTTGCTGTGGTGGCGAATAGAGGCAGGCTCCAGAACTTGTTGTGGTGCTTGCGGAGATAGTAGGCAGCCAGGATCGAACCGGCAGTTTTCGCTGAAGCCACAGCATAAGCGCGGCCTGCAGTCGGGTGGGTGCCGTACAGATAGGCGGACTGGACTTCGACGTTGCAGACATTGGTTTTGCCAGCGAGCCAGTTCTGAGTGGCGAACATTGTCGTGTAAGAGTCGGCGAAGGTGCTTCCGCCGGCCATGATGGCGAAGGCGATGAACTTCTTGTCCACAACTGGCTTCTCAACGGCAATCGGCTTCACGGCCGAGGCGGGGTGCTCAACCACAATGATCGGTGCAATGGCCATCTCGGCGCTGGGCGCGTTGGGCAACTCCTTCGCGAATGTGACGCCGGTGGTAACTGTTACTGCCAGCAGGATTCGGAGGAAGGTCTTCATGGTTACCCCTTGGATGGCCGGATTCGCTTTGCGTCCGTCTTTCGTGTTGTTGCGATCCGTCATGGTTCGAGATTACGTTCGGACATGTACTTCGCACAATCGCAAGTAAGTAATGGGAGTAACGGAAGAAAGTAACCACCCATTTTTGCTACGTCAGGCGGACGTAGCTGAAAGGTGCCATCTGGCGAATGGAAGCTGCTGAGAAGACGAGGGTTACGACGAACATGACGGAACAGAGCAAAGATCGGCGTACGCCAAACGGCGCTTTGCCCCTGCGAAAGGTGGAAGGTCGCGAGTGGTGGCTATGGGGATTTGCAATCGCCGTCACCCTTGGCCTGACCTTCGGGATTCTATCGCTGACGTTCCCCGGCTTTGAATGGTCGAAGGATGAAATCTATGCGCAGAATCTCAAGGAATGGGTTCGTGGCCTGGCGGCCCTCGTACTTCTATTCGACATCTACAGCATCTATCAACATCTTCAACTGCAGCGCGTAAGGCGCAAGCTCTGGGAGAAAGAGCGCCTGTTCCATCTGATCACCGAAAATGCAGTCGACATGATTGGAGTCATCGATCGGGATGGCCGACGTCTATATAACAGTCCCGCGTACGAAAAAGTGCTCGGCTATACCGTGGATGAACTCGCCTCCACTTCGTCTATGGATCAGGTCCACCCCGAAGACCGGGCCCGGGTAGTCGAAGCGGCAGAGAAGGCGTATCACACTGGCCGTGGAGATCGGTTGGAGTACCGTATCCGCCACAAAGATGGTTCCTGGCGAGTTCTGGAATCGACAGCGAGTGCGATCTCGGGGGCCAACGGTGAAATCGAAGGGCTCGTCATCGTCAACCGTGATATCACAGAACGCAAGCAGGCGGAAGCGCTGCTGGAGCACCGCGCATTCCATGATGGTTTGACCAACTTGCCCAATCGTGTCCTGCTGCTCGACCGTTTGCAGAGAGCAGTCGAGGTTTCGCGCCGACACCGTGATTTCAAGTTCGCCGTTCTCTACATTGGAATCGACAACTTCAAGGTTGTGAACGATAGCCTCGGACATGCCGCAGGAGATGAACTTCTAATCCAGATTGCGCGCCGGCTCACGGCATGTCTGCGGGGCGCCGATACGATTTCCAGAGAACGGAACCGGGGCGTGGTCTCCAATACGCCAGACAATACGCTGGCACGGCCCGGCGGAGATGAGTTTGTTGTACTGGCGGCAGAGCTCCGCGATCCGAGTGACGCTATGCGCATGTCGAACCGCGTTCAGGAACGGTTGGCAATGCCTTTCGCAGTCAATGGCAAAGAAATTGTTATCACCGCGAGCATCGGAGTTGTATTCAGTGGCAGCGGCGCGAACGAGTCAAATTCTGAAGACATGCTGCGCGATGCTGAGATCGCAATGTACCGGGCGAAGCACTCGGGGAAAGGTCGCTGCGAGGTCTTCGACAGCGGCATGCAAGCGGCTGCAGTGAAGCGCCTTGACCTTGAAACTCAGTTGCGGAAGGCGCTCGAGGCGAACGAGTTCCGAATCCATTATCAGCCCATCGTGACACTCGCGAGCGGACAAATCGAGGGCTTTGAAGCCCTCAGTCGCTGGCAGCGTGCTGACGGCTTAGTACCGCCCGCCGACTTCATCAGCGTTGCCAGTGAGACAGGACTTATCCTGCCGATGAATCGCGATCTTCTCCGTCATGCTTGCGCTCAGATTCGACAATGGCAGTCCTTGTTTCCATCTAATGTTCCTTTGGGAGTAAGCGTCAATGTAACGGCGCCGGAGTTCGCACAACCGGATCTGGCTGCTCAGATTCGTCAAATCCTGCAGGAAGGCGAAGTGGATCCCGGTCGGATCACATTCGAAATCACTGAAACCATCGCGATGGCGGATCCCGAGAGATCGCTACGCACTCTTCTGGAGCTCAACGATCTGGGCGTCCGTTTAAGCCTGGATGACTTCGGGACGGGATTCTCCTCGCTGTGCCGGTTGCGGCAGTTTCCGTTCCACAGTTTGAAGATCGACCGTTCTTTTGTTTCGAGGATGGTGGAAGACTCCGAAACACGGGAGATCGTTCGTATCATCCTCATGCTTGCGCACAACCTTGGAATGAAAGTAGTCGCGGAAGGAATCGAACAGCCGGAGCAGATGGGAATGCTATTGGAGTTTGGCTGCGAACTTGGCCAGGGATACTTGTTTTCGAGGCCGGTGGAGTCCGGACAAATTGAGGCGTTGCTCAGACATCAAGGTAAGCCGGTGCCTCCGAACGCCGGTATCCGGCCATTACAGATGGCCGCTCGGCAAAGTTGACCATGCCGAATATCGAAGGAGTGATCGATGAAGATTCTGTTGATTGAAGACAGCCGTCTTTTGAGAGTGGCAATCGGAAGGATGTTGTCCAAAGCGGGATACGAAGTAACGACTGCCGGCGACGGTCAAGTTGGATTGTTGCAAGCGCATGAGTCACATCCCGATGTGGTGTTGCTCGACATGATGTTACCTACACTTGAGGGTACGAGCGTGCTGCGCATGCTGAAGAAGAATCCTCTGACGAAACATATACCGGTGATCGTGCTGTCCGGCTTATCTCAAAAAAATGAGCGGAGGCTGAAGCACGATGGCGCCGCAGGCTTCCTGCAAAAATCGGTGCTCGACCTGGATGGAGATGGAGCGCCACTGATTGCGGCCATGGAATCTCTGCTACCAGATTCCGCCGAAGGGCCGAACGTCGGTGCGATGACGACCGCCAGCAAGTGTGGGGCATGATACATGCTGAGGGCGGGACCCAACCCATGAGCCGCCTGGAGATGAACAACCGCTCGCCATGCTCGATGATCTGGATCACGTGATCCAGAATTGGGGGGGAATACACGCACCCGTCCGCTCGAGCTAGGGCCTGT
Organism: Terriglobia bacterium; assembly: GCA_963727085.1. Taxonomy (GTDB): domain Bacteria; phylum Acidobacteriota; class Terriglobia; order Terriglobales; family Acidobacteriaceae; genus Sulfotelmatobacter. The sequence goes on from CAVSER010000001.1 coordinate 45,919, forward strand.
TCCATGGGACCAGTTCAAGTCCGGCATGTACACAGCGGGATACGAGTTGCCTAGAGGCGAACCAGAGAATGCGTAAGGGCGTGCACCGATAAGACAACACGGTTGGGGACCCCTACTTTACGCAGAAGTTTCGCCACGTGCGCTTTCACCGTTCGTTCTTCGATCCCGAGCGGGACCGCGATCTCTTTGTTGGAGCATCCCTCTACGAGCATACTGAGTACTTCTCTTTCCCTCGGAGTGAGCGAGGTTTGCCCGATCGAAAGTCCGTTTCCGCTCGCGCCCCAATGATGCTCGACAAACGTGGCAAGCACCCGCCTAGGCGCCCACACGGAACCGGAGTGTACGGTGCGGATCGCTCGCGCCAACTCGCTCACCGGGCCTGATTCGTCAACGCAGCCCTTGGCCCCGGCCGAAATCGCTTGCAAAATCAGCTCGTCCGTAAGATTGCACCCGCTCACGATGAAGGGCAGATCTGGGCGTACGCCCCTGCAAGTTGAGAGCAATTCGACAGCGTTGGTTCCTTTGTGACTGGCCAGCAGAACAATGTCAATATCACCAAGCGTACTGATTTCCTTTAGTGACGCGGAGCTAAGTTCGAAATCCGCCTCTGAGCTGAGGCAGGTTTCAAATCCAACAAATCGAAGAGGATCACCATCGACGACGGCGATTCTAATTCTCTGTTTTTCTACGCTCGACTTCTTCATCCTTTATTTCCTCGCTGATTCCTACGTGGGAGACTGCAGTCGCTCTTTGGGGGAGGGCAATCGCCGGAAACCGTTCTGCTTTCTGTTCAGGAATGGCTTCTCTGCTATGAGTGCAATCGGAATGCCACTGCTCTCACATCTCTAACGATGCCTTTTCAACAGTTCTTCCCCTACTGGCGGAAGCAGTTTGTCTCAAATTCCGAAGAAATGGCTTAAATCGGGAATCGACGATGAGTTGGTCCCCGCTGGCGTTTGAATCCGGACGGTTTCGGATAGCATCTAGTATCCGCAGCATTTAGACGACGCACCATAAAGGATGAACATGTCTTCCTGGCCTATAGTCAGCGCTCTTGATGCCCGCACCCAGATATTCCCGGTTTTGAGCGATGCTCAGATCGGGCGCCTCCGTTTGATCGGGAAAGTGCGGCAGGTCCAGGCTGGAGACGTATTATTTCAGCCCGGGGATTCGAATGTTCCTTTCTTCGTGGTCCTCTCGGGTTACATGGAAATTGTTCAGCCCGGATTTTCAGGAGAGCGGCCGATTACATCGCACGCGCCGGGAGAGTTCACTGGGGAGGTCAGTATGATCTCGGGCCAGCGCTGCCTGGTACTGGGGCGAGTGACTCAGCCGGGAGAGTTTCTCGAACTGAACAACGACCAGATGCGGGGTGTGATCGCGCAAGATGCAGAACTCAGCGAGATGCTGATGCGGGCTTTTATCCTGAGGCGCCTGACGTTGATTACGCAGAACATGGGGAACGTCATCGTCCTTGGTTCCCGGCATTCAGCCGACACGCTCCGCCTGCGGGAGTTTCTCACGCGTAACGGCTATCCGCACACATATGTCGATCTGGATACGGACAAGTCGTCTCAGGAACTGCTGGATCGGTTCGAAGTCAAAGTCGATGAGATTCCGGTTGTCGTCTGCAACGCCAAGACTGTTCTGCGCAATCCTACGACTCACCAGCTTGCGGATTGTCTAGGGTTGAACGTTGGGATCGACGGCTCTCAGGTGCGCGATCTAATTATCGTGGGTGCCGGGCCCGCCGGATTGGCCGCCGCCGTTTATGCTGCGTCTGAGGGGCTCGATTCACTGTTGGTCGAGACCGAAGCGCCCGGGGGACAAGCTGGGTCGAGTTCCAAAATTGAGAACTACCTGGGATTTCCGACAGGCGTTTCCGGGCAGGAACTTGCCTCGCGCGCCATCCACCAGGCCCAGAAGTTTGGTGCAAAGATGATGGTCGCGCGCAGCGTGGTCAAGCTGAACTGCGAACGCCGTCCCTACAAACTGGAACTGGACGATGGAGTCGAGCTTTCAGCTCGGGCGGTCGTAATTGCCACGGGCGCGCAGTACAACAAGCCTTCGATTGCAAATCTAAAGAAGTTTGAAGGACAGGGCGTCTACTACGGCGCGACTTACATGGAGTCGCAACTTTGCGAAGGCGAGGATGTGATTGTGGTCGGCGGAGGGAACTCGGCTGGGCAGGCTGCAGTTTTTCTATCGCAGGGTGCACGCAAGGTTCACATGCTGGTACGCTCCGGCGGCCTTGCGGAAACGATGTCACGGTATCTGATTCGCCGAATCGAAGAGAATCCGGAAATCGACCTGCAACTTAACTCTCAGATCATCAGCATGGACGGCGACTCGCACCTGGAATGTGTGACTTGGATCAACAAGGCTACCGGCGTGAAGACAGTCAAAGACATTCGGCATGTATTCATCATGACCGGAGCGTCGCCACGCACAGATTGGCTGCGGGGGTGCCTAGTGCTCGACGATAAGGGGTTCGTTCTGACGGGTCGGGATCTGGACGGCCGTCAAGGTGCTTGGCCGCTGGTGCGCGCTCCACAGATGCTGGAGACCAGTCTGCCGGGTGTCTTCGCTGTCGGAGACGTTCGTTCCGGCAATGTGAAACGAGTTGCATCGGCTGTTGGGGAAGGCGCCATCTCGATCCACCTGGTGCATCGAAATCTGGCGGAACTCTAATTGCCAAGTCTTGAGAACATCCACGGAGAAGAATCTATGAGCGCGTGCAAGCACACCAATCAGATTGAATTCACGGAAACAAAAACGCATGTCTGCGAAGAGTGCGTAAAGACTGGCGACCGCTGGGTACACCTGCGTCTGTGTCTTGAGTGTGGGAATGTCGGATGCTGTGATTCCTCGAAAAACAAACACGCCACGAAGCACTTTCATGGCACCAAACATCCTCTCATCCGTTCGATCGAACCCGGGGAAGCCTGGGTTTGGTGTTACGTCGACGAGATGATGCCGGGCGAAATCCGCGGCAAGAAGTTGGTAGCCGCGGAGGGCTAGGGCCAATTCGGTCTCAATCTCCAGGGGGTTGAGCCGGGTTGGGGATACACATGGGGCTCCGGCCATTGGGAATCGGCACGGCATTCCACCGGTGGTCAGGGCCCTGACGCCCAAATCGCGAAGAACCGGCAAGACTCAGGCTTCACCTCTCCTGGAACAATCCGCAGTCCGAGTTTTCCTCAGCCCACCTCACTTCGACGTGATTCCCGTCACTGCGGGTTTCAACTCGTTCGATAAGCTGAATCGACCTTCCAATAACGAGGCTTTTGCCGGCGATTTCGACCACGCGATAAGAATTGTGATGGTCACCGGCGAGGTGTATCAGGTCGCAGGAGGGAGTTCAACCTGTATCAGGAGGAAGAAGAAACATGAGCCTTAGTCAGCTTGCCAGGTCCATAAAAGAGTCGGCAACGCTCAAGCTGAATGAGACTGCCGCTGTTCTCCGCGACAAGGGAGAGCCGGTCATCCATTTAGGAGGCGGAGAGCCGAAGAGCAAAGCCCCGGTTGACGCCATCATCAACTGCACCTCTCTACTCAATACAGGAGAGATTCGATACACAGCGCCCGACGGAATCCCGGCGCTCAAAAAGGCGATCGTTCGCTACACAGAGGAGCACTACAAGAAGCTCATTTCCGCGCACCACGTCATCGTCTCTGGAGGGGCGAAGCAGGCGCTGATGGTGCTGTTGCATGCCATCCTTGATCCAAAAGAAGAGGTGATTTTTCCGGCTCCTTATTGGGTGAGCTATCCCGAGATGGTGAAGTTGGCCGGTGGCGTACCGGTGCCGGTCACTGCCGAGGACGGCAGCTTCTGTCCTACGGTGAAAGAAATCACCGATGTGGTGAGCTCTTACACGAAAGCCATTATTCTCAATAGTCCAAACAATCCTTCAGGGGTGATGTACTCGAGAGACTTCATCCATGAGATGGTCGAGTTCTGCGAAAAGAAGAGCATCTACCTGATCATGGACGACATCTACAACCGCCTCGTGTTCGACGGCAAGAGCGCACCCATCTGCTACGAGTTCGCGAAGGTTCCGATGGAACAATCAAAGCTCGTGGTCATCAATGGCGTTTCGAAGATGTATGCCATGACCGGCTTTCGTATTGGATGGGCGATTGCGAATGCTCATCTAGTGGAAGCCATGGCGACCATCCAGTCACAACAGACGTCGGGGCCGTCAGCGCCTGCGCAGTGGGCGGCGGTCGGTGCACTCAACGGCGTGCAGTCGACAATCGAGAGCCTCCGCCTGACCCTCGAGAACAATCGCAGAGTCATGATGGATCGGCTGAGAGCATTCGACGGCATCCACATCCACCCGCCGGATGGAACCTTCTATTGCTTCCCGGATTTCAGCGCGTATATGAGAGATTCGCAGAAGTTGGCGAATCTTCTGCTCGAAAAGGTTCGAGTGGTCACAGTGCCCGGAAAGGAATTTGGCTTCGAGGGACATCTTCGGCTGAGTTACTGCGGAACCATCCGCGAGATCACCGAGGGCCTCGACCGTATCAAGTGGGCGCTCGATACACATTCTGCCAATGAACTCTATCTCGGCGACCGCAAACTGGTCCGGGAGTGGCTATGAACATCTATCTCGACGTTCAATCTCCCGCAGCGCAACAGGCAGGGAAACTCGCCAGCGCGTATGGCCTGCAGAACCACGGACTGGTCAATCTGCGGCGCGTGTACTGGAATTTACCGACGCCAGCCCTTTATGAGGAGAGCATCTTCCGCTCGGAAGGTTTGCTCTCGCATCTGGGCCCGCTAGTCGTCAACACAGGCAAGCACACAGCTCGCGCAGCAGCAGACAAATTTGTTGTTCATGAGCACTCCACGGAAGAGAAAATCTGGTGGGGGCAGTACAACCGTCCCTTCACCGGAGAGGGCTTCAGCGCTCTGCTTACGCGTCTCCAGGGATATTTACAAGGTCGCGACGTCTTCGTGCAGGATTGCTATGCCGGTGCGGACCCTGAACATAGCCTGCCTGTTCGCATCATCACTCAGAAGGCGTGGCACAGTCTGTTTGCACGGACCATGTTCCTGAAAATCCGTGGTGAGGACGCGATGCGGCGGCATATACCGGAGTTCACGGTTATTGCTGCCCCAGGGTTTCAAGCCTCTCCGATGGTCGACAGCACGCGAACGGAAACATTCATCGTCATCAACTTCCGCGAACGGCTTGCGATCATCGGTGGCACGAGCTATGCGGGAGAGATCAAGAAGACCATTTTTACAGTTCTCAACTTTCTCTTGCCGCTGAATGGCGTTTTGTCTATGCATTGCTCCGCTAATGTGGGCGCAGGAGGAGACGTCGCCATCTTCTTCGGCCTTTCAGGAACGGGGAAGACGACCCTATCGGCTGACCCCAAGCGTCACCTGATCGGGGACGACGAGCATGGATGGAGCGACAACGGAGTCTTCAACTTCGAGGATGGCTGCTATGCCAAGGTGATCCGTCTGTCCCCAGAAGCGGAACCGCAGATCCATGCCTGCACCCGCAGATTCGGCACGGTTTTGGAGAATGTCAGCTTTGATCCGGTGTCGCGCCGCCTTGACCTGGACGACAGCAGCCTCACCGAGAACACGCGAGCTGCGTATCCACTTTCGTATATCGACAACTGCATGCCCGAAAAGCGCGCAGGCCATCCCAGAAACGTGATCTTCCTGACTTGTGATGCGTCCGGAGTCATGCCACCAATTGCGAAGCTGACACCTGATCAGGCGATCTACCACTTCATTTCCGGATACACCAGCAAGATCGCCGGCACGGAGATCGGCCTTGGCGTGGAGCCTGAGATGACCTTCAGCGCCTGCTTCGGCGGTCCTTTCATGGTCCACCATCCGCTGGCCTACGCCGAACTGCTGAAGAGGAAACTCGTAAAGCACGGCGTTAACGTTTGGCTCGTCAACACAGGTTGGACTGGAGGACCCTTCGGCATAGGCAAGCGCATCAGCATTCATCACACGCGCGCTTTGCTCAATGCTGCGCTGAGTGGATCCCTGCTGAAGGCCGACTATAAAAAGGATCCGGTATTCGGATTCGATGTTCCAGTTGTTTGCGAAGGAGTGCCTACCCAAATCCTGGACCCGGCAAATACCTGGCCCAGCAGGGAACAGTACTTCAACAAGTATGACGCTCTAGCCGCGCGGTTCATCGAGAACTTCAAGCTGATGGTTGCGGAGTGTCCAGAGCACATTCTGGAAGCCGGGCCCAAACGCATGGAAACCGTCTCCGTCGGCTAAGCTCGAGCAGAAATGAAGAAGGGGAGATCCCGTTTAGGGCGCTCCCCCTTTTTCTGCTATCCCTAGCGAATTCCGTTATTTCTGCTCAGAATTATCGGGAGGGGGGCTGGGTCGTTGGCTGTTCTGATGATGACCCTGCCACTGCTGGCGCCGGCTCTGCATCGCATCCCACTTCTTCTGTTGATTGCTATCCAGAACAGCTCGAATCTGATCGTCTGACGATTTGTGAATCTCCATCATCTTTGATCGTTTCTCTTCGCGCGGCATGGATGTATCCGATCGCAGACTTTCCATCTGGGATTGCGCTGACTTCAGAATGTCCAGCACCTTGGCCTGCTGATCAGAGCTGAGCTGCAGATGTTTCGCGAGCATATCCGCGCGCTGGGCCGGATCGAAATTGCCACGGCTATGTTCGGGCGGGCCCGCTGGCGGACCTGGTTCTTGAGCGGAACTAGAGTTGTCCTGCGCCATGGATGGCGTAACTGTATAAGCCAAGCAGGCCAACAACAGTGCGATCATACAATTCTTGAGCATTAACAACCTCCTCGGACGATTCCTATTTACCCCACGTATGAACCAGAATATTGACTCGGAGTTGCGACCGTCTTCCACATTTACGAAGTTTTACTCGAAAGCAGTTTGTCGGGCGGTAGGATTGAGACGGCTCAGACGTCGGTAACCCGCTGGAAGGAAAAGAGCATCGAAGCTTCGTCCCGGGGCTCACAGAAGTAAGCCGATGCCCAATCCCAGCAGGTCCGCGGTCGCGTTGCTGCTGAGCGGTAGTGCCCGGATATTTGCTTATGCCACTGTGCTATCCAAAGGGATAGGGATTGCGGGCTGAGGTGCCACGCTGAGTGGGGAGTTCCGCCATCGTTTCCAAAGGATCTGCAGGCTGGCTGCAACCGGGATCGACAAAAATACGCCGATGATGCCGGCAATCTCCGCCCCAGCCAAAACCGCAATCACAACCGCGAAAGGATGCAGTTTCACGGTGTGTCCCATCAGCTTGGGAGCATTGACGTAATCCTGGATCATTCGCCACATGCCAAGAAAAAGCACGAGTGCCCATACATAATGGAAACCTGTGAAGAAGGCTATTCCGACAATCGCGATCGCTCCTACGGCTGGTCCAACGAGTGGAATGAACTCCAGCACGCCCGCAAGCAGGCCCAGTATGAATCCGTATTGCACGCCTGAGGCGACTAGCACGATTGTGTAGACAGGGAGAGACATAGCCGCTAGCACAAGCTGTGCCCGGATATAGTGCGCGGCCATGTCGTTCATTTCGCGCAAAGCCGCACTGAGGAAGGCTTTCGATCGAGGTCGCAAACGCATCATACGCAACCCAGCATCTGCAAAATTGCGGCCATCGTGAAGCAGGAATACGGCAAGAATTGGAACGAGAATAATAAAGAAAATGTTAGCGACAATCTCCTCCATTTTTACAGCGAAGTTCTGAATCCCCGCCACGATGGCGGCGCGATGTTGTGTGACCAGGTGCTCCATTGTGAGTTGCGTGTGATAGCTCCATCCGTGAGTGGAACCGACCTTGCGGATCAGCTTCTGCCAGCTGGCTTGATCCAGCAGCGTGGGAGCGGCGGCGACGAGATCGCGACCTTGGGACGCCACTTTCGGGGCGACTCCCACGACAATCCCAACGACGATCAGCGCGAGCACCAGGTAGACTTCGGCAATTGCAATCCCGCGGGAGCCACGTGACACGAACCTCAGGCGTTGTAGCCAGGAAACAATCGGCTCCATAAGGTAGGCGAAGAAGATCGCAAATATCAATAAAATGAGAGTACTGCGCGCGGCATATAGGAATGCTGCGATGACGAGAAAGATGAAGAGGGTTCGGACTACCGCGACGGTTCGCTGGTCGAGAATTGGCACAGGACTCGGATGCTTTCCTGCAAGGGACGGTTGTAACTCAAAGCAAGCGCGACAGGTTCCGGTGCCGTGCCTTATGAGCCGCCTGCACCACTTTTACTGAAGTCTGCCGTCCCAACTTTGACGACCGTCCCGCGCGGTTGGGGCTTGGCAGTTTTTGCATCCTCAGACTTCTCCTTCGATTCCGGGGCGGGAAGCGGTGCTGGCTTCTCAGTCCAGACTCCATAGACCCGTCCTCCATAAGCTGCAATGCCGCTGTAGTCTCCGAAGAAAAGTCCTCCAGCCTCGAACGGCTCATCGGTCCACGCATAGTTCGAGAACGCGCGTCCACCATCCGCGGAGCGGGCCAATACCACAATCTGCTTGCGGTTCTGTGGGTCTCGACGGCGATCGTAGAAGATGACATTCACAGAGCCATCTACCGGATCCACGGCAAGCCATTGAAAAAATTGTTCTGCTCCGTTATGCACAGGGTCGTTGTTCACGCGGATCGGGGAACTCCAATGCTTGCCTCCATCCGATGAACTAGCCAGGAATACGTCGATGTCGCCGTTGCGGTAGTCGCTCCATGTGACATACAGCCGCTTGCTCTTCGGGGCGATCGCGATTTGAGGAAAGCCGTTGGCGCGGTCCAGAGTATCGATTGCGAACATGATGGGAGCGGTGTGAATGATTGGCCGCGCATGGGAAAAGGTCTTCCCGCCATCACGCGACGTGACCAGCATGATGGAGTCGCCCTGACTCCAGGTCGCATAAAGCGTGCCGTCCGGACCGACCGCTCCATCAAAACCCTCGGCGGCACCGTTATCGTCTCGAGGTAAGCCGGGGTGAGCGTCGACTTCGACAGGCTGTGACCACGTCTTGCCGTCATCCGTGGAACGCGAAATTACCATCTGCGAATCGGTCAGCCGCCAGCGCGTCCATCCAACATACAGGTTGCCTGAATACTTGCTCTTGCTGTTGTCTGCGACGATGTAGGGCTTATCTTCGAAAGGAATGCCGGGAGAGCTTGGCTGCTCCGCGACAGGAATGTGATTTTCCTCCCAGGTCTTTCCACCATCCAGAGATCGACGGATGAAGATCCCATTGCGAGTCGCTCCGCGGGCCCAGTAGTTAAAGGTTCCCAACTTATCGAAAGCGATGTAACACACGAACGCATGTCCCTGATTGTCGAAGGCGACCGATACGTCGCCTGACACTTTGTAGTTCTTTGGGTCGACTCCTTCCGCCTGTTGCCATGTGCGCCCGGCATCATCTGAATAGGATGCGTGAACGTTGTCTTGAAAGACGGCGACTACCTGCTGCAGATTTTGGGGATTTACCGCCACTGCGGGCTCCGTGAAGAATCCCGGAGAAGGAGTGAGTGTGAACACGTGTGCGCCCGGAGCTTTGGGCAAATCCTGGGCCTGGAGGACCGCGCCGAGACCCAACACGAACAAGAGGAGGGAAGAGAGAACTTGCAAGCGCATTCACTATCCTTTGATGTCGAGGCTTCGATTTTAAGAAAGGTTGCCAATACACAGAGCGGCTCCGCCAGCGATTCCTGCATCCGCGCCGTAATGCGCCATCAACAAGGGAATTTCCGACGCGCTGGGATTCACGCACCAGACCGGCATGCGCTGCTTGATATCGTCGAAGAACGGCTTGAGCATCGCCGCGACACCTCCGCCCATCACGATCACATCGGGATCTAGGATGTCGACAATATTGCCGAGCCAGATCGAGAGGAACTCGACGGTTTCCAGTAGAATCTCGCGTGCAAGTGCGTCACCGGCAGCATAGGCTTTTGCGACCAGTTCACTCCGAACAGCAGACAAATCGCCGCCGGCCAACTCGAGAATGGCCGATTTTCTGCCAAGGGTTGCCGCGAGTTTAGCCCGCGCCCGCGCACCAATCGCAGTACCGGAAGCAAGGATCTCGATGCATCCTCGCTTCCCGCATTTGCACACAGGGCCGTTATAATCGATGCTGACATGTCCGCCTTCGGCGGCCGACCCGGTGTTACCGTGGTATATCGAGTTGTCGAAGACGATCCCCGTTCCGATTCCCGTGCCGACCGTCGCGTAAAAAACGTAGCGAAATCCCTTTGCTGCGCCCCAGTACGTTTCAGCGAGAGCCGCGGCGTTCGCGTCGTTATCTACCTTCGCCGGAATGCTGTATCTGGCCGCGATTTTCGAAGCGAGTGGAAAATTCCGCCAGCAGGGAACATTCGGCGGGTTTAGGATTACGCCAGTCTTAGGATCCAACGGCCCCGGCGCGCATATGCCGATACTCTCCACCGCCCGTCCCTCCTCGGTGGAAAGCATGGAATCGATGGCCGCCACGACGGCATCGAGTCCCGCCTCTGCCGTGCCGCTCGCCGACATCGGCGTCCGGCCCTGTTTAAGAATGTGTCCGTGAAAATCCACGATTCCGACCGCGACCTTTGTTCCTCCGATATCAACACCGAGAACCTGGCCATCTTGCTTCGTGTTCATGGCTTTCCCGCCGTTTCAGTCGTTGGCGCACCGGCGAGTTGCACTTTCACCGTCTGGATTTCATAGGGCGTCGTCGGAACCTTCACCTCGTTACCGCTGGTTGTTAGGGATGAGATCGGCCTCTCCATGAGATCAGTTTCGGATGCCGACGTTACGGTGGATGGAAACCGTACGGTGACATCTCCCTGTTTTCCTGCCCATTCGTAAAAGCGAAGGATGAGGCTGCCATCGCCTTCCGACTTCTTGAGCGCACTCACGACGATGTTGTCGTTCTTCGTTTGTAAGAAAGAGTGCTGGGGTGGCAAGCTGCCGGCATGATTCTCTGTCGGGAGCGCCATCACCTTGTAATTCAGCTCATATCCTTGGCGAATTGTGAGAGCGGCTTTCCAACTGCCGCCGTGAGGATAGAGGGAATAGGTGAATTCGTGATGCCCCTCGTCGGCATGCGGGTCGGGCCATTCCGGCGAGCGCAACAGTGATAGACGCAGCACATTTCCTTTTGCGTCGTACCCGTATTTGCAGTCATTGAGCAAGCTCAGGCCATGTTTCGCATCGGAAATATCAGCCCAACGCTGTGCGGGAACTTCGAACTGGGCTTGTTCCGCAGGAGTGTTCCGCGTGGTCGGGCGTTCCACCGACCCGAACGGCGCCTCGTATGTTGCCTTGTCGCTATGCGCGCTTACGGGAAACGCGACCTTCAGCAGAATGTGTTTCTCGTGCCAGTCCGCCTGCATCTTCACATCGACACGCGGCACACCTGCATACAAAGTAATGTCGCGCACGAAAGTGGAATTCTGGAAGTGATTCTTAACGCGAATCACAGCTCGAAGAGGACCGCTCTCGACCAGCTTCACTTCGTCGGCCTTGTCCAGATCCCAATGCTGCTTCTCGAAGTCGGCGTCGATATTCCATGCGTCCCACTGCTTCGGCTTATCCACGAACGTCTGCAGCAGGTTCCCGCAGGGCATGTTCTTGGGCCCGCCGGTATCAGTCTCGGCCGGCGCGAGAGATTCCGTCCCGCTTCTCTTGTCATACAGGCTCGTCATGCAGCCGGTATTCGGATCAATCTTCACGCGGAGAAATTCGTTTTCCAGCGTGTCCGCGGATGCTTTTAGCGCCGCGTGCACGGCCGGAGCCGCATTCGCGGAGCGCACAAAGTATGTCGAGTACCCCAAAGAAGGCGTGTGTGCCAGCAGCAAGAAGTGCGCACGGTGGGTGTCGCTCTCGATCGACAGCAGCTGTGCTTCTGCCGGCTTGCCCGCTGAATCAAGCACCTCGATTTGTTTTGCGGGTTCGGGAAGCTGCACTGATACTTCGGTCATATCCGCACGCGGCCACGATTGCGAATTGAACAGCATCACCGGTATACCTTTACCCTGCGTGTTCACGTGGGCTGCGATCTCACTGATAGAGTTGAGGATGACCTCATTGGCCGCACGATCTACATTGCCCAGATTACGCTTCGCATCGAGATAGTTCACCGCAATGCCCGAGCCCGGCATGATGTCGTGGAAGTGGTCGAAGAGCAGATTCTTCCAGGTTAGCTCCATGTCGGGATAAGATCGCCCGAATAGAGTCGCCAGGGAAGCGAACTTCTCTGCGTTCAGAACATTTTCTTCTTCGCTGCGGATTCTGCGCTTAGTTTCCGCCTGGGTAGTAAATACTCCGCGGTGATATTGGAAGTACAACTCTCCATCCCAGGTCGGCACCTGCATCGCAGGTAGCCTCTTCTCGATGTCACTGAAGAACTCGCTCGCAAAGCTGAACTGCAGTTTGGGATACACGCTATTCGGAGCGCGCAACTGATCGGCATGATCCAGCATGACCCGCGTGGGCCCGCCGCCATGATCGCCAACACCGTAGAGGTGCATCATCTCGGGACTGCCGGTCACCTTCTTGCCGTAGATGGAGGGCATCCAGATCGAGAGATCGGTCGCCAGCGGAACAGCGTCGATCCCACCCGCATAGTCGTGCGGAAAATACGTCAGCAAGCGGCTCCCATCAGGCGCCTGCCACCAGAACAATTTGTAGGGAAAGGTTGTGAACTCGTGAGCCCAGAGCAGTTTCTGAGTCACGAAATAATCCATGCCTGATTTCTTGTAGATCTGGGGAAGCTGATACGCGTACCCGAAGGAATCCGGATTCCATCCAATCTTCACATCAACGCCAAAATTCTTCTGAAAATAGCGCTTCCCGACAAGTATCTGGCGCACCAGCGACTCGCCGTCGGGCATATTCAGGTCGGGTTCAACCCACATTCCGCCAATGATCTCCCAGCGCCCTTCTTTCACGCGCTGCTCAATCTGCTCGTATAGGTCCGGATATTTTTCCTGTATCCACTCATAGGTTCGGGCCGAGGACATGGTGAACTTGAAGTCCGGATACTCGCGCATCAGATCGAGTACGCTCTGAAAGGTATTGCGGACGACTTCGACGGTTTCCGTCCACGGCCACAGCCACGCCATGTCAATGTGCGAATTACCGACCAGCCGGATCGTGAACTGCTGCAACCATGGCTTCAGAGACTCGAGTTTTGCATGAGCGGCTTTCAACGACGCATCGAAACCCGCCTGATCGTCTTTCTCCAAAGGAGAAAAATTGATTGCCTTCATCGCATCAGCAAGCTGGGCCTCCCGCTCAGCCTTTCCATCCTCGTAGGCTGCGATGACTGGACGAACGGACAAGAGTTCCAGTCTCAGGAATGAAGGATCGGGGCGCGTCGAAGGTGGCTCGAGTGTGATCTCACTGTGAAAGAACTCCGACTGCACCTCGTCGCGTGCCACCACCCGAATAGCGATCAGAAACCTCTGGCCGGGCTGTGCGTTTTCCGTCAGTAGCATGGGAAGAATGTCGTCGTCGTTACCGCGATAGAGAATTCCGCCGTTCGAAAAGACGGTAATGATCAGGCTGCGCGGACTGCCGAAGCGCAGATCGAGGGACGCTTTGGATCCAGCAGTCGCATATCCATTGATCTTTTCCGGGATCTGAATCCAGCGCCGGAACACGCGTGTGCCCTTCCAATGCTCTTCGTCCGCGTTCTGCCCTCCTGGTCCCGATACATTCTTTACAGTCAGCGTGCCCCAACTGGTGTCATCCACCGTCGGATCTTCGGGGTGCGGTACGTCTGTATGGAAGCGCCACTCGGTCTCGCCTTGGCGAGTAAGTGACTCCAATCGGTCGAGGGTAGCTTTGTATGGATCAGGGTTGCTGTTCTGGCAGAGGACAGGAAACGCGGAGAGCAGGACGCATACTAGCAAGGACGCAAAACGCTTCATAAATGACCAATACCCTTTCCGAATGAATAAGCTTGAGACCTCAATTTCGAGGAGTCCGAACATAACGTGCTTCGCGAGTTGAAAGGTAAGTTGATGATTCTACAGTGCCGGTGTCGCCTTCTGCGACTCGTGCAAAAATTCTGATTCTTTCCATCGAAAGTATGAATCGAAGGTGTTACGCAAGTTTATTGACGGGCGCAATCGGCCCGCATAGAATTTAGCCTCAAATGTCGAATAGCCTAAACCTTCGCGTCACGTGTTGTTGCACCTGTTGTTGTTGTGCATGCGTGTGCACTGGCGCGGGGAGGCTGCTGACCTAAGAGTAATTTCTTAATACCAGCACTGATTAACCCACCGCCAGAGCGCATCTGGCGGTGGGTTTTTTATTGGCTCCTGACGATCCTCATGACAACGAATACGACAACAGTTCCGGTGAAAGAAACGAAGGCGCAGCGCGCCGAGCGCCTCAAAAAAGCGAAGAATCCATGGGATGGCCTCGACGAGATCCGCCGCTTTGCTCGCGAAGGATTCGATTCGATTCCGCCCGAATGGATCGGCACCTACTTCCGCTGGTGGGGCGTGTACACCCAAGGCGACGGCACTGGCGTGATGGGCGGAAAGGGCGGCGAAGGACGTGCCCTGCAGCGCTTTATGGTCCGTATCCGCATTCCCAACGGCGCGATGACCTCCAACCAGCTTCGGACGATCGCCGATCTCACCCGCAAATACGCCAACGGAATTGCCGACATCACCGTCCGCCAAAACATTCAGCTGCATTGGGTCACGATCGAATCCCTGCCTGACGTGCTCGATGGCCTCGCTTCCGTTGGTCTGAACACAACGGGAGCTTGCGGCGACGTCGTTCGCAACGTGACGGGATGCCCTGTTGCTGGCGTCGACACCGACGAGATCGTCGATGCTTCCCCACTGGTCTTTGAAGTTTCGAAAATGCTTGCTGGAAACGGCGACTTTTATAACCTTCCACGCAAATTCAAGATCTCGATCGCAGGATGCAATTCCTGGTGCTCCTATCCAGAGATCAACGATGTGGGCCTGACGGCGGTCACGCGCAAAGTGTATGGCCGGACCGAGCTCGGCTTCTCGCTACGAGTCGCCGGCGGGCTTTCCGCCGAGCCTTACCTGGGAGCGCGCCTGAACGCCTTTGTCCGCTGGGACCAGGTTTCGCCCGTGGTGAAGGGAATTGCCGAACTTTTCCGCGACTCCGAAGTTCTTCGCGAGCATCGTGAGAGAGCCCGCTTGAAATTCCTGTTCCTGCGTCACGGATGGACTGCGGACCGTTTCCTCGACGAACTTCACGACCGCATCGGATTTCGTCTTGATCCTGCGGCTGAAGAGAATCCTCCGGATGATGTATACCGCGATCATGTTGGCATTCGCGCGCAGAAACAACCTGGCTTGTCGTATGTAGGAGCCGTAGTGCTGCGGGGAAGAATCACTGCCGACCAGATGCAGGGGGCGGGTGATCTCGCCGAGCGCTTCGCGAGCGGTGAACTGCGTGCCACGAACATGCAGAACCTCCTCGTGGCTAATGTGCGTACGATCCACGCAGATTCTCTCGCGAAGGAGCTCGATGCCATCGGCTTGCAAGTGGGCGGATCTTCTTTCGCGCGCGGAACGATTGCGTGCAGCGGAACGGAGTTCTGCAAACTCGCCATCACAGAAACCAAGAGCTTCGCGCGCTGGTTAGTCGATGAACTCGACGAACGCCTTCCCGGTTTCGATCAGCACCTGAAACTGCACGTGACTGGATGCCCGAACAGTTGCGGCCAGCACTGGATCGCCGATATCGGTATCGAGGGCAAGAAACTGAAATTCAACGATCAAATGGTGGATGCCTACTACTTCTGCGTGGGCGGGGCACTGGGCTTGCATCAGGCGACAGCGCGTCCTGTGGGATATCGCTGCACTGCTACTGAAGTTCCCGATGCCCTGGAGCGCTTGCTGGGGCGTTATCTTGCCGAACGAGACCCCGGAGAAAACCTGCGCCGCTTCTTCGCTCGGCACAGCGATACCGAACTTCGCGAATATCTCGCGGGAGAATCCGTTGCCGCGGTCGCTCGCGATCTGCCACAGAACCTGGCGCAATCCGCAGGAGGACTCGGTGACTAGTTTATTTCCCATGTTCCTGAAGCTCGAAAAGAAGCACTGCCTCGTCGTGGGAGCCGGCAACGTTGGCGAACCCAAGATCGCAGGACTTCTGGAAACGGGCGCGCGGGTTCGCGTGGTGGCTCTCGAGGCGAGTTCGGCCGTACGCCAGTGGGCAGACGCAGGAAAGATCGAACTCGATCTGCGGCCTTTTCACGTGGAGGATCTGGACGGCGTATTTCTAGCCGTTGTCGCTTCCTCTTCGCGCACACTGAATGAGCGGATTTACGACGAAGCGCAGAAGAGGGGCATCCTCTGCAATGTTGTCGATGTGCCCGACCTTTGCGACTTCTACTATCCGTCGATTGTGCGGCGCGGCGATCTGCAGATTGCGGTTTCTACCGCGGGGAAAAGCCCGTCACTGGCGCAAAAGATCCGGCAGCAATTAGAAAAGCAATTCGGCCCGGGATACGCAACATGGGTCGCCGAACTCGGCGAAACAAGAAGGCTCATCCTCGCCAGCGATCTCGACAAACAACGTAAGCTCGATCTTCTTCACTCGCTCGCGAGCAGGGAAGCCTTTGAAGCAGCGCTAGCCGAACTGCCCGAACTCGTCGGCGAAGGGGAGAGCGCATGAAGGGCAAGGTTTATCTGGTTGGCGCTGGCCCGGGAGATCCAGAATTGCTGACCATGAAGGCAGTGCGTCTGCTGCGGTCGGCGGAAGCGGTCCTTTACGACGACCTTGTGGCTCCCGAGATCCTCAGTCTCATTCCACGCTCTGCCAAGTCGCACAACGTCGGCAAAAGGTGCGGAGTAAAGAAGATCAAGCAGGAAGAGATCAATTTTCTGATGATCGCTCTCGCCGACTCCGGACTGAACGTCGTCCGTCTGAAATCTGGCGACCCTCTGATTTTCGGGCGAGCCGGCGAAGAGATAGAGTCCCTTCGCAAAGCTGGTATCTCCTACGAGATCGTCCCGGGCGTGACATCTGCGTTCGGAGCGGCAGCTGCGACGAATATCCCGCTGACGCATCGCCACATTTCTTCTGCTGTCGTGCTTCTCACGGCTCACCAGGCAACGGGCAGAGAAGCGGCAAATTGGAGCAAGTTGGCCGGAAGTGGTTCGACGCTCGTCATTTATATGCCCGGCCAGAACTATACCGAGACCGCCGCCAGGCTGCGAGAAGCCGGATTGTCCAGCGATATACCGTGCGCCGTCGTCTCGCGGGCGACGACGGCAACACAAACTACTCACCGTACCACGATTGGAGAACTCCATCATGCACCTCGCCTCATCTCTCCGACTCTGTTGATCGTCGGCGAAGTAGTCCGGTTCGCAGATGCATCTTTGGGCGACCTCGTTATCGAGCCGTCCGAAAACGAATTCTCTGTTCCCGCACTGCTTGCAGACTATTCTTCCCGCGCAGCATCGGCCGGAGATGAGGAGCCAATCGCGTGAACGTCCAAACGCCTTCCCCTGTAAACAATTCGGCCGTAGCCCAGCTCGCGAGCGTCCAGCACCTCGCCGAGACATGGACACCACAACATGCACTTAACTGGGCGTTCGAGACTTTCGGCAGCCGGGTCGCCATTTCATCGGCCTTCGGCGCCGAAGGTATGGTGCTGATCGATATAGCCGCGCGCAGCGGAAAAGATTTCCGTCTCTTCACAATCGACACGGAGTTCTTGTTTCCCGAGACCTACGCACTGATGGATCGCATTGAAGGAAATTACGGCATTACGATCGAAAAGGTCTACTCTCGTCTCGCTCCGGAGGATCAAGCGCGAACGAACGGAGATACGCTCTGGACTCGTGATCCTGATCGGTGCTGCAATCTGCGCAAAGTGGAACCGCTGCGCCGCAAACTCGCGGAATTAGGTGCGTGGATTACCAGCATCCGCCGCGATCAAACCTCGATCCGTTCAAGTGCCCGGAGGGTGGAATGGGACGCAAAGTTCGGCCTCATTAAAGTCAATCCGATTGTCGATTGGACCTCGAAGCAGGTGTGGCGCTACATCCACGACCACGACGTCCCGTACAACGAACTTCATAATCAAGATTATCCAAGCATTGGGTGCACGCATTGCACGCGCGCCGTAAAGCCGGGAGAAGACCCGCGTGCTGGACGGTGGTCTGGATTTGCCAAGACCGAGTGTGGCCTGCACATGATAGAACCAGTAGCGGACGCTTCCAAAGTAGCGAAGCTCGGAAATTAAGCTGGAGACTATCCGGCCTGGCAGAACGCTGCGGAGATCCCGCCCCAATCGCGTTGCGACTCCGGCATGGGGAAGAAGACGCGATGTAGTCGCTGGACCGACTCCTCAACCTTGGACTCATCCACAAGGAACGAGATCGTCCGGTCCGAAGCGCCTTGACATAGGACTCTAACCTCGATATCAGAGACCGCGGCGAACGCCCTGCTGGCGACTTCCGGTTGTCGGCGAATGTTTTCGCCAACGACACACACCAACGCTTTGTGATTCTCCCACTGTACGTCTGCTACCCCTTGAAGGTCTGCGGAAATCTTCGGCAATGCGGCAGTCGAGCTGACCAGTAACGAGATGCGGCCCAGAGAAGTCGCCATGACATCCACTGAGCAGGTGTGTCGGTCGAAGGCGGCGAAAACTGACTCCAGTACCGTCGAGTCAATCCCCAAATGCGATTCGATCTCAACCACGGCCACATTTCGTTTCGCCGTGATGGCGGTGACCGTCCTGCCGCCTTTCGCCCGAGTCCTGATTTCGGTGCCCTCTCGCTCGGGGTATCGCGAGTTCAGCACATACACCGGGATATTCTCACGCATGGCCGGAACCAGCGTAGCCGGATGCAAGACTTTCGCGCCCATGTGGGCGAGTTCGGAGGCCTCATCGAAACTCATCTTGCGAATGACGCGCGCGTCAGAGCAGAGTCTGGGATCAGTAGTCATTATGCCGTCCACATCGGTCCAGATCTCCACGCGTTGTGCCCCAAGGGCCGCACCCACGATGGCCGCGCTGAAATCGGATCCTCCTCGGCCGAGGGTCGTCGGAACTCCGTTGGCGTCCGCCGCGATGAAGCCGCCCAGAACCGGCACATAGCCTTGTTGCAGAAGGGGACCGAGAGCCTCTCTCAGGTGCTCGTTGGTCGGATCCCAGAGTGGAGCCGCTTGGCCATACCGCGAGTCGGTCAGAATGCAACTGCGCGCGTCAACCTGAACGGACCGAAGTCCGGCGTGCGACAACGCCTCGCTCACGAGCTTGCTGGAAAAGCATTCGCCGAATCCGAGAAGGTAATCCAGCGTTTTCAAATCCAATTCGCGTGAAATTTCCAGTTGCCGGAGAAGGCACTCGAGCGCTTGAAAGTCAGCGCGCAATTCGCGATCAAGCGGACCATACGCGGTGCCATCTACCAAAGCATCAGCCAAGTTCTCATGCCGAACGTAGATGTTCCGAACGGTGGCCAGCGCGGACCCAAGGTGGCCCTTCGCCGCTGCGTTTCCAGCGTCCAGAAGTTGATCCGTGACTCTGGCGAGAGCGCTGACGACGACAACCGCCTGTGCACTCCTGCGGCTCTGAACGATGGTGATCAGACGCCTAATTGCTGAGGCGTCCTCGACCGACGTACCTCCGAACTTCATCACTAACACGTCGTCGCCGTGCTCAAATCTGCTTTGTCGCTGTGTTCCGCTCATGTTTTCTCCTGAAGTATTAAGTGCAAACAAAAACCCACCGCCAGATCGCTTCTGGCGGTGGGTTCGGTTGACTTGCTCAAAATTGCTTTATTTCATCCGATCCCGTCCTCCAGAAGACACGTAATTCGTGTCGACATGCCTGTGCCTGTCGATGTAATTCGCTTCGTCGTCTGGATGGATCGGTTCATCAAAGAAAGGCCTAGTCACAACCCAGCAGCCTGAGCATAAGACGGCATGCTTTACAGGCCAAATTCAAAATTATGATGGATTCAATCTATATTTCTGCTTAAAGCTTAAGCGTCGGCCTTGTTCATCTTGGTGGCGAACTGCCGTAGAAGCGAAACGAAAGCCGTCGAAGCTACTGATAGTGTCCGATCACGGCGATAAGCCAGTCCCAATTCGCGGTACAGTTCGGCATCCTCGAGGTCGATCAGCTTCACGCGTCCTGCGTCCACTTCATCACGGGCGAAAGAAGCGCTAATCAGCGAAACTCCCAGGTCGGCGGCTACGAAGCTTTTGATCATGCCAATGCTCGGCAGTTCCATGCGCACCTGAAGCTCTGCGCCATGAGGACGGAACAGCTTATCCAGCAGTCTCCGCGTATGCCCCGTCTTGGGGAAAAGCAGCGGTTGCTTGACAATCTCGCTGACCGGAACCACTTTGTATCTTGCCAGCGGATTCTTCGGACTCACCATGAGCATCAGTTTGTCTCGAAAAATGGGCTGAATCTTCAAGCTGGGAGACTGAATCGGCAAAGTCAGAATTCCAACTTCGACGGTGCCATTCTCCAGTTTTTCGACAATCTTGTAGCTGAAATTTCGATAGATGCTGATCTGCACGGGAGGGTATCGGCGGCAGTATTCCGCAAATACCTCCGGTAATACATACAGGCAAGTGGCTTCGTTCGCACCGACGCGTAAGGTGCCCCTCGGAGTGCCGCTATGATCCGCAACGGCCATCAGGGACTCGTCCCGAAGGTTCTTCAGCTTTTCCGCGTATTCGTAAAAGACTTGGCCGGCTGGCGTGAGCTTCACGGTTTTTCCAGACCGATCCAGCAGTCGATCGCCATACTCCTGCTCCAACTGCCTAATCTGCGCGCTGACCGCCGACTGGGACCGGAATACCTTCTCCCCAGCACGGGAAAAGCTGCCCTGTCTCGCGACCTCCAGAAAAGTGATGAGCTGATCGAAGTCCATTGTGTTTGAAGCGGAATTATAGCGGACTCACAAAAAATAGCGATTGATTTCGCACCCGCTTGGCGACCAGCTTGTACCCGGAAATTTTTATAGCTAGCATCGAAATTCTGGATTGTACTTTGTTGCCCTGCAGGCGCTATTAAGGTAATGCGCATGTGTGTCCCCGAGCAGGAACCGTCGCAGCTCCGTGGCCCGGCAATACACGCCGAACGATTGATTCGAAAGGAATTCTGTTCAATCGACGATGTCCAAGATGACGCGTCTCAACCCAGCTACGGGACTCCCTCCCGCCCAGGGTCTCTATCACCCTTCGCACGAGCATGACGCGTGCGGCATTGGGTTTGTTGCCAGCATCAGTGGCCGTAAAAGTCACGACATCATCCGCAAGGGCATCCAGGTTCTTCTGAATCTGGCGCATCGCGGCGCCTGCGGTTGCGATCCCGAAACCGGTGATGGGGCGGGCGTCCTCATTCAGATTCCGCACAAATTCTTTGCGCGCGAAAGCGAGAAACTCGGGTTCACCCTTCCCCCTTCCGGCAGCTATGGGGTCGGCATGATTTTCCTCCCCGTCGAGAAGCATCCGCGTCTGCAGTGCGAGGGAATTCTCGAACGTATCGTCAAAGAAGAAGGGCTCACACTTCTTGGGTGGCGTGATACGCCCGTCTACGCATCGGCCATCGGCCGTGTGGCGCGCGCGTCGCAGCCTTATATCCAGCAGATTTTTGTCCACTGCGTACCCGGCATGGACGAAGATGCCTTCGAGCGCAAGCTGTACGTCGTCCGAAAGCGATCCGAGAACGAAGTCCGCGAGTCCGGAATTGAAGACGCGGAGATGTTCTACATCCCGTCTCTCTCTTGTCGAACAATTGTGTACAAAGGCTTGTTGCTGGCGCCGCAGATTGAAAACTTCTACCGCGAGCTTTCGGATCCGGATTGCGAGAGTGCGTTGTGCCTGGTTCACCAGAGATTTTCAACGAATACTTTTCCAAGCTGGCAGCGCGCGCATCCGTACCGGTATATCGCGCATAACGGCGAGATCAACACACTTCGTGGCAACGTAAACTGGATGCATGCGCGCCAGTCGCTGCTCGGTTCTCCGCTGTTTGGGGATGACATCAACAAAGTCCACCCCATCATTGCACCCGACGGCAGCGACTCAGCGAATTTCGACAATGCGGTTGAATTGCTTTTGCAGTCCGGGCGCAGCTTACCGCACGTCATGGCGATGATGATTCCCGAGGCATGGTCAGGGAATCCTCACATGAAGCCCGAGAAGCGCGCCTTTTACGAATATCACGCGTGTCTCATGGAGCCGTGGGACGGTCCTGCCGCGATCGCTTTCACAGATGGCCGCGTGATCGGCGCCACCCTCGATCGGAACGGACTGCGTCCCGGCCGCTACGTGATTACCCATGACGATCTCGTCGTGATGGCATCGGAGGCCGGAGTTCTCGACATTCCGGCGGAGCAGGTCAAAAAGAAAGGGCGTCTTCAGCCCGGCAAGATGTTCCTCGTCGACACCGTCGAAGGCCGCATCATCTCCGATAAGGAGATCAAGCAGAATCTGGCATCGCGCCAACCTTACGCGCAGTGGGTCGCGGAAAATCAGATCACCATCGACCAATTACCCGAGCCCTCGCGTATGCACAATCCCGACGCCGAGACTCTTCTCCGACGCCAGCGAGCATTCGGATACAGCGACGAAGATCTGCGCATGATCCTCTCGCCCATGGCGCTGAAGGGTGAAGAACCAATCGGGTCGATGGGCACGGATACACCGCTGGCCTGTCTCTCCGACAAGCCGCAGTCGCTCTTCAACTACTTCAAGCAACTCTTCGCGCAGGTCACAAACCCGCCGATCGATCCGATCCGCGAAGAGATGGTAATGTCCCTCATCAGCTACATCGGCAGCGAGCGCAATATTCTCGAAGAAAAGCCCGAAAACTGCCACATGCTGAAGTTGGCGCATCCGCTGCTCACCAATCGTGATCTGGAGAAGTTGCGGCGTGTTTCGAACCGCGATTTGCTTGCGACGACACTTCCCGCACTTTTTCAGGTGAGTGAAGGTGAGGCAGGGCTGCGTCGTGCTCTCGACGAACTCTGCCGCCGCGCTTCACAGGCTGTGAAGGCGGGATACTCCCTCTTGATTCTGTCTGATCGCGGCGTAGACAAAGATTACGCGCCAATTCCGTGCCTGCTAGCGCTTGCGGCCGTTCATAACCTGCTCGTCCGCGAAGAGACTCGCACTCAGGTTGCCTTGATTACAGAATCCGGAGAACCTCGCGAGGTGATGCATTTTGCCCTGCTCAGCGGTTACGGAGCAAGCGCGATCAATCCTTATCTGGCGCTTGAGAGCGTCGAAAATCTGGCGTGGCGCGGCGAGTTGGGCGACGCCGTCACCCCGGAAGTCGCAGTCAAGCACTTCCTCAAGGCAGTTAAGAAAGGATTGCTGAAGACCTTCTCCAAGATGGGCATCTCGACTCTGCAGAGCTATCAGGGGGCCCAAGTATTCGAAGCGATTGGCTTGAACAAAGATCTGGTCGACGCATATTTCGCCGGCACGACATCGCGCCTTGAAGGCATCGGCCTCGGCGTCTTAGCGGCCGAAGCGCACCTGAAACACGCACACGCCTTCCGTCCGCTCACTGAATTCGAAACCGAGCTTGCGGTGGGTGGCAACTATCACCAGCGCGTCAATGGCGAATATCACCTGCTGAACCCTCTGACGATCAGCAAGCTGCAACACGCTGTTCGTCAGGAAAGCTTCAAGACGTTCCAGGAATATACCGAACTCATTGACAAGCAGAGCGCAAATCTCTGCACCCTCCGCGGGCTGATGAAGTTGAAGAAAGGTGAGAAGCCGGTGCAGCTTGAAGAAGTCGAGCCGGCGAAAGAGATTGTAAAGCGCTTCACGACGGGAGCAATGTCGTTCGGATCGATCAGCAAGGAAGCCCACGAGACCCTTGCGATTGCAATGAACCGCATCGGCGGCAAGTCGAACACCGGTGAAGGTGGAGAGGACGAGGAACGCTTCAAGCCCGATCCGAATGGTGACCTGCGGCGGAGCGCGGTGAAGCAGGTTGCCTCGGCGCGCTTCGGCGTGACTGCGAATTATCTGGTCAATGCGGACGAACTTCAGATCAAGATGGCGCAGGGCGCGAAACCGGGCGAAGGCGGCCAGTTGCCCGGTCACAAAGTCGACGAAGTCATCGCACGACTCCGCCATTCCATTCCGGGCGTCGGCCTGATTTCTCCCCCGCCGCATCACGATATCTACTCCATCGAGGATCTGGCGCAGCTGATCTACGACCTCAAGAATGCGAATCCGCGCGCGCGCATTGCCGTGAAGCTTGTCGCGGAGGTTGGCGTCGGTACAGTTGCCGCGGGCGTCGCAAAAGCTCATGCCGACGTCGTCCTCATCAGCGGGGACTCGGGAGGCACCGGTGCTTCGCCTCTAAGTTCGATCAAGCACGCCGGCATTCCTTGGGAATTGGGGTTGGCCGAGACGCAGCAAGTCCTTTTGTTGAATGACCTGCGCAGCCGAATTCGCGTGCAGACCGACGGCAAACTGCAAACCGGTCGCGATGTAGTGATCGGGGCTCTTCTCGGCGCCGAGGAATTCGGCTTCGCTACTACACCATTGATCGCTATGGGCTGCATCATGATGCGCAAGTGCCACCTGAACACCTGCTCGGTTGGCATTGCGACGCAGGATCCGGTTCTCCGGAAGCAGTTCCAGGGACAGCCCGAGCACGTCGTCAATTTCTTTTTCTTCATCGCAGAGCAGGTTCGCCAGTACATGGCGGAACTCGGTTTTCGTACCGTCGATGAAATGGTGGGACGCGTCGATATGCTTGACGTCGAACCGGCCGTTGATCACTGGAAGGCAAAAGGCCTCGACTTCTCGGCGATTCTCTACAACCCACCGGTACCCTCGCGCGTTTCGCGGCGATGCGTGCAGTCACAGGATCATGGTCTCAATGATGCACTCGATCATCAATTGGTCGAGCACTCTCTCGATGCTCTGCTCAGCCTGAGCCCGCTTGAAATCAATTTACCCGTGCGCAACATCCATCGCTCCGTCGGAACCATGTTGAGCGGAGAAGTGGCACTCCGTTATGGCTCGGCGGGACTGCCCGACGACACGCTGAGAATCCACCTGAACGGGTCGGCCGGACAGAGCCTGGGCGCCTTTTTGGCGAAGGGAATCACCATCACTCTCGAAGGCGAAGCCAACGATTACGTGGGCAAGGGGCTCTCCGGAGGCCGCATCATCGTCTATCCGCCGAAAGAGTCGAGCTTCGCTGCGGAAGAGAACATCATCATCGGCAACGTCGCTCTCTACGGCGCAACCAGTGGGGAGGTCTTTTTCAACGGAGTCGCGGGTGAGCGCTTCGCAGTACGCAACTCGGGATCCACTGCCGTTGTTGAAGGTGTTGGAGATCACGGCTGTGAGTACATGACAAACGGTTTGGTTGTCGTGCTCGGTTCCTGCGGACGTAACTTTGCCGCCGGCATGAGTGGTGGTATCGCTTACGTTTACGACGAACGCGGAGACTTCACCGAAAAGCGCTGCAATCTGGACTCCGTGGATCTCGAGCCATTGCATGATTCGCGCGACCTGGACCTCGTGAAGAGTCTTGTCAGTCGTCACGCGGAACTAACGGGTAGCCGCCGCGCCGGGTGGATTCTCGAGAACTGGTCCGATGCTATCACTCGCTTCATCAAGGTCTTCCCGCACGAGTTCAAGCGAGTGATGGGCATCAGTCGTTGCGACCGTGCCTACATTCCGGGTGAGGCCGTTGCGGTTCTCGCTGGAGCCGAGCAGGTGCAGCATGGGTAAAACAACCGGTTTCATGGATTATTCGCGCGAACTGGCTCCCCGGAGGCCCGTTCTTGAGCGCGTGAACGACTGGTTTGAGATCTACCAGGACTTCCCGGAAGACGAACTTCGCAAGCAGGGTGCGCGCTGCATGGATTGCGGCGTCCCTTTCTGCCAGACCGGGTGCCCGGTCAACAATCTGATTCCCGATTGGAACGATCACGTCTATCGCGGCCGCTGGAAAGAAGCAGTTCGCCAGTTGCACGCGACCAACAATTTTCCCGAATTCACCGGCCGCATCTGCCCTGCGCCCTGCGAAGCATCTTGCGTTTTAGGTATTACATCACCGGCAGTGACGATCAAGCAGAATGAAAAGAACATTGTCGAGCGCGGATTCCTCGAGGGCTGGATTTTTCCCGAGCCGCCGAAAGTCCGCACCGGAAAGAAAGTTGCTATTGTTGGATCCGGGCCGGCAGGCCTCGCCGCAGCTCAGCAGTTGTGCCGCGCCGGCCACGCGGTCACCGTTTACGAAAAGGCTGACCGGATCGGTGGTTTGCTGCGTTACGGCATTCCCGAATTCAAGCTGGAGAAACACATCATCGATCGCCGTCTCGAACAGATGTCGGCGGAAGGCGTGAAGTTCGTCACCAACGCCGAAGTCGGCAAAAACGTTGCGGTTCAGGATCTACGCCGCGAATTTGACGCAATCGTGCTCGCCGGGGGTGCTGAGCATCCCCGAGATTTGAAGGTTCCGGGCCGCGAACTGAAAGGCATTCACTATGCGATGGAGTTCCTTCCGCAGCAAAACAAGCGCTGCCACGGGGATACGATCGATTCTTCGACGGAAATTCTTGCCACCGGTAAGCGCGTTGTGATCATCGGCGGTGGAGATACGGGGGCCGATTGCCTGGGTACATGTCATCGGCAGAAGCCGGTCTCCGTGCATCAGTTCGAGATCATGCCCAAGCCTCCCGAAGAGCGCTCGCCGCTTACCCCCTGGCCGCTATGGCCGATGCAACTGCGAACCGAAGCTGCTCATGAAGAAGGCGGCATTCGCGATTGGAGTATCGCTACGAGTAGCTTCACAGGCGACGAGAAGGGGAATGTGAAACAGCTCCATGCGGTTCGCGTGGGAGCTCCGCCAAAGTTCGATGCTATTGTCGGCTCCGAATTTACTCTGGAAGCCGATCTGGTCCTGATCGCTATGGGATTCCTCGGGCCCGTGCGCGATGGCATGATGGAGCAGTTGGGCGTTCAGCTCGACAATCGCGGCAATGTCGCGACAGATCAGAACTACATGTCGTCCGTCGCGGGAGTGTTCGCGGCCGGGGATATGCGCCGCGGTCAATCCTTAGTCGTATGGGCCATATCCGAAGGGCGCAAGGCCGCAGGCTGTGTCGATGCTTATTTGAAGACCGTTGCAGTACGTCCATCCACAACCTCGGTGTCTGCCGGGCAGCAGATCGCCTCTTGATATGACGACACCAGGTGCACAGGCTAAGATGGAGTCGGCCCAATTCGCCCGCTCGATGCTTCAACTCACCGATATCCAAGCAGCGTTATCGAGAATCCGCGCAGACATCCGCGTGTCACCCTGCACTCACTCCGAGACTTTTTCCGCGCTGACGAACAATTCGATTTACCTCAAGCTCGATAACCAGCAGCGTACCGGCGCATTCAAGGAACGCGGCGCACTGAACAAATTGCTTATGCTCACCGGTGAAGAGCGCGACCGAGGTGTCATCGCCGCTTCTGCCGGCAACCACGCGCAGGGAGTCGCATATCACGCTGGCCGTCATGGCATCCGCGCGCGTATTGTGATGCCGCTCCCGACTCCGCTGACGAAGGTTTCTGCCACTCGCGCTTACGGCGCAGAAGTTGTTCTCCACGGCACGAACTACGATGAGGCGTTTGACGAAGCCCTGAGGCAATCCGAGCATGATGGACTCACGCTGATTCATGCCTTTGATGACAACGCGGTCATCGCGGGGCAGGGAACTCTCGGCCTGGAAATCCTGCAACAGCACCCGGACATCGAGGTGATCGTCTCGCCGATAGGTGGCGGCGGATTGATCGGCGGCATCGCCTGCGCAGTCAAAGAAATCAATTCCAAGGTGCAGGTCTTCGGAGTTCAGCCTGCCCGAATTCCATCCATGAAAGCCGCCGTGGCTGAAGGCAAGCCGGTCACGCTTCAGTCGGCCAAGACCATCGCAGATGGCATTGCAGTACGGCGCGCCGGAGAGCGTACGCTGCCGCTCGTTCAGAAATACGTGGATGACATTGTCACGGTGGAAGAAGAAGAGATCGCGAATGCGATCCTGCTCTTGCTGGAACGTGAAAAGACTCTTGCGGAAGGTGCAGGAGCCGCTGCCATCGCGGCCGTCCTGAATCGCAAGCTTCCGTTGCAAGGAAAGCGCATCGCCGTCCTCGTCTGCGGAGGCAATATCGATGTCACGCTGCTTTCGCGCATTATCGAGCGCGGCCTCGTCAAAGACGGACGTCTCGTCCGTCTGCGCGTGCATCTGCCGGACTATCCTGGAGCTCTGCATCGACTAACCGGAATCCTCGCGGACCATCGCGCGAACATCGTGGAAACCGCCTATGACCGCGCGTACCACGGCGTGAATTTGGGCGATACTGCCATCGATATCACCATGGAAACCCGCGGCCCCGATCACATCGCGGAATTGCTGGGAGCGCTGTCGAGTGCGGGCTACACGCACGAGAGAATTCTGTGATTATGGTGCGGAAGCGCTCATATTGGGAGGCTTAGGGCTGTTGCCACCTTTGCACACCAATGCGCAAACTACCGCAGCGCCGACACCTGCCTCGATTGCGATCCACTTCGGACTCAGAGCATTCACAGCGCTCGTAATCCCCGGGGGAGCCCCACACATTTCAGTCTCGTCGTACCCATGCTGTTCGCCTTCGTGAACCGAAGCGTGTTGCTCTGGCTCCTTCGCGCCAGTTGTTTTCGCTCGAGCCATCTCTCGCTCAACGTTCACATCGTCCTTGTGGGCGGAAACCTGAAGCGTCCGATTTAGATCAGCAACGTCGTATTGGGTCCACTCCTGCAGCACCGGCAC
Organism: Terriglobia bacterium; assembly: GCA_963727085.1. Classification (GTDB taxonomy): domain Bacteria; phylum Acidobacteriota; class Terriglobia; order Terriglobales; family Acidobacteriaceae; genus Sulfotelmatobacter. Next base: position 74,706 of record CAVSER010000001.1, read on the forward strand.
AACCCGCATGCAATCTACTCTCACCTGGAATTTTCGAGCTGTCCCAACCGAGACAGTACCGTGCTCCAATTCGAGAAAATTGTCGCCGAACTTTGCCAGCGATTGAGGGGATAGAAGAATAGTCGATCCTTCGACGGTGAGATTTGCCGAGAATCCAGTCTTGGTTTCTATCAAATCGCCCGGAAATACCGCAGACGAGTCCTTTGCCTCGTATCCATTGACCCACACTCCACCCTCGGTTCGCAGGATAGCTCCGGGCCGCGATTGGGCCGGAACCTCCTGGCCGAGAAGGCAAGGGGGCATCGAAACCAACATCATCCAGCAGACTGAGGAACGTAAAATAGACACACGCATACGAAGCTCGAAATTCACAGCCTTTCATAAATCGTAGCTGCGGGTTTCCGGGCCGTCTATTGGCACTCTGGGTGCGTCTTGCGGGACCGCAGGAACGTTTGTGGAGCTGATGTTTGGGAGTCTTTGTAATCGTAAGCTGAATTAAGGTAAAACTTTGTAAATCATGCACTTGCGGTCAAACTGGCAATGTAAAGTAAAGAGGGCGTATGAAGAAAATAGTCGGGACATTTTGCACGGTTGCGGTTCTCGTGATCGTTCACGGCATCGTTGCCGCAATGCCGTTCGGTTTTGGCGTTCTCGCTCACGCACAGGAGGCCTCCCAGTCCACAATAGCCCGGCGCCTCGGCGCGATCAAAACGATCACTGGAAGCGCGATCACTCTCGCTCCTGACTCTGGCGCGGACATAACCGTCTACGTGCAACCAAGTGCTCGCATTCTCAGGATTGCCCCAGGAGCGAAAGATCTCAAGGATGCTTCCCCGATTCAGTTGCAGGATCTGCAACCGGGAGATCGAGTGCGAGTGCGCGGACAGGCCTCCGCGGATGGCTCCATCGGAGCTCTTGAGATCATCGTCATGGCGCGCACAGACATCGAAGCGCGACATCAGCGGGAGCAGCAGGATTGGCAGAAACGCGGCCTCGGCGGTTTGGTAAGCGCCGTCGATGCGACGACCGGACTCGTCACGATCTCGGTCACTGGACTGGGCGGTAAGAAAGACGTAACCATTCACACCGCGAAGAACACCGTGATCCGTCGCTATGCCGCAGACTCTGTGAAGTTTGACGATGCGAAGGTCGGCTCTCTGTCGGACGTTCATGTTGGCGACCAACTGCGGGCGCGCGGGGATCACAGTTCTGACGGGTCCTCCATGCAGGCGGAGGAAATTGTCACCGGCAGCTTTCGGAACATTGCGGGAACTGTCAATTCGGTCGATGCAAATGCCGGTACCATTAACGTCCAAGATTTATTGAGCAAGAAGATGGTGATCGTAAAGATCACGTCCGAGTCGCAGCTTCATAAGCTACCGCCTGAATTCGCCCAGCGTATTGCGGCGCGTTTGAAGGGAAGCATGCCACCTGGAACACCCGTCGGAGCCAACGGTGGAACGGGGAATAGTCACTCCGCATCGGCACCAGCATCTGATTCTGCTTCCGGAAAACCAGGCGGAGCGATGCCCTCCGCAACCGCAGGTCCCGGGGCGAATGGAGGAATGGGCGGTATGCGCGCCAGCGCTGGGGATTTTCAACAGATATTGAGTCATATGCCGGGCGTGACACTCGCGGATCTTCATAAGGGCGATGCGATTCTCGTAGTTGCGACCGAGGGTTCTGGCTCCGAGGGTACAGCTATCACTCTTCTGAGCGGCGTTGAGCCGATTCTGGAAGCTGCTCCAAACGGAAGTCAGGCCATGATGCTCACGCCCTGGAGCCTCGGAGGCTCACCCGGTGGCGAGGGGATGCAATAACAACTTTTCGTGGAGCGAGTCGAAGCAATCATTCTTACGAAACGGCCTGAAATGGAAGGAAAGATGAATCTGCCGAAGTGTCTGTTTTTCGTGATCTTGTTGTTATCTTCATTTCTTACTATGGCGCTGGCGCAAACGGATGCGGGCGGCGCTCTCCGTGGCCAGGTGGCGGATCCTTCCGGAGCGGCAATTCCCGGCGCCAGTGTCGTCATGACGCCCACCTCAGGTTCCCCGGTGGTCGTCCAGAGCGACGGTCAGGGGCTGTATGAGTTCAAGTCACTAGCCATTGGCAAGTACACGCTCACAGCTTCGGCTCAGGGATTCACGCTTTATCAAAATGGCAATGTCGTAATCGGAAACCAGCCGCTGCGGCTGAACATCGCTATGGAGATCGCAGTCGAGCAAGAAAAAATTCAGGTTTCCGACTCCGCTCCCACGATCGACGTCAATCCCAGCAGCAATGCAGGAGCGATTGTCATTTCTGGAAAAGAATTGGAGGCTCTGCCGGATGATCCCGACGAACTCCAGTCCGACCTGCAGGCACTCGCTGGTCCCTCCGCTGGGCCGAATGGTGGGCAGATGTACATCGACGGTTTCACTGCCGGGCAGTTGCCGCCGAAATCGTCGATTCGCGAGATTCGTATCAACCAGAATCCCTTCTCTTCCGAGTTCGACAAGCTAGGTTACGGGCGAATCGAAATCTTCACCAAGCCCGGAACCGATAAGTTCCACGGCCAATTGATGGCCGACGGCAACCATTCGACTTTCAATGCACCGAATCCCTTTGCGGGTCCCGAACCCGGGTACTATACAACGCAGTTCAACGGAAACGTCGGCGGCCCAATCGGCAAGTCTGCCTCGTTTTTCTTCAATGTTGACCGTCGCGACATCAACGAATTGTCGGTGATCAATGCCACCGATCCGACCGGCACCGGGACTGAGGTTTTTAGTGGTTCGCTTGCGAACCCTCGTCATCGCACCAACATCGGTCCGCGCTTCGATTGGGCCATCAATAAGAACAACACGCTCACGGCCCGCTATCAGTACTACCGTGACACCGAAGAGGGGCAGATCAACAACCAGTTCAGTCTGCCTTCGCAAGCATATGCCTCGCTGAGCAACGAACACACCCTCCAGGTCAGCGATACGCAAATCTATGGCTCCAAGATCATCAACGAGACCCGCTTCCAATACAACCGCGAAAACAACACCCAGAGTCCGCAGGACACGAACCCTGCTGTCAGCGTGCTGGGAAACTTTCTGGGAGGCGGAAATAGCGAAGGCACGCTGAACGACACAGAGAACAATTACGAGATTCAGAACTACACCTCTTTGATCCATGGGAACCACACCGTGAAGTTCGGTGCGCGGATCCGGGCGACTCACGAGGCGGATTACTCCACCTCGCAATTCAATGGGACTTTTGTTTTTCCCTCGTTCTCTGCATTCCAGAGTGACACTCCCTCGCAATTCACGGTCACTCAAGGTCCGGCGTCCGCTCCCAATGTCGCCCCGACGATCTCGGTGAATTATTACGATGTCGAACCGTACTTTCAGGATGACTGGCGAATTCGGCCTAATATCACATTGAGTTACGGATTGCGCTTCGAATCCCAAAACGCGATCAACGATCGCGCAGATTGGGCGCCCCGCCTGGGATTTGCCTGGGGGGTCGGAGGTCGTCACTCTGCCCCAAAGGTTGTCATCCGCGGCGGATCGGGCATTTTCTATGATCGTTTCCAGGTCAGTCCCCTGCTGCAGGCAGAGCGCTTGAACGGAATCAATCAGGCGATCTACGTTTACACTAATCCGACGTGTTATCCAGGCCTCAATACTCCACTGACTGCTCCGCTCGCTTCATGCGGTACGCCGAGCACCACGACTTCATCGCTCTACCAAATTAGTCCGCGGCTTCGCGCGCCATACACCATTCAGAGCGCCGTCAGCGTCGAACGGCAGGTCACCAAGGCGGCGACAGTCTCCGCCACTTATTTGAACTCCCGCGGATTTGATCAGTTTCTCACCATCAACTCGACTGCTCCATACCCAGGCACACCGTGTTACCCGGACTGCGCCGTTCCCAGCCAGAATATCTACCGCTACGTTTCAGAAGGGAATTTCAAGCAGAATCAGTTAATCGTAAACACGAACGTTCGAGTTGGCTCAAAGCTGCAACTGTTCGGCTTCTACACGCTGAATTATGCGAAGAGTAACACTTCCGGCGTCTCCAGCTATCCCACGAATTCATACAACATCAGCCAGGACTATGGCCGTGGCTCTTTCGACATCCGCCATCGTTTGTTTCTCGGAGGAAGCGTTTCGTTTCCGTACTTAATCCGTCTGAGTCCGTTCATGATCGTGAGTTCCGGATCTCCGTTCAACATCAGTTCTCCCTTCGACTTGAACGGGGATTCACAATACAACGATCGGCCTGGATTGGTTTCCAATGCGACGTGTCCGCTGGGAGCTACTGCATCGGGAACGATTTACTGCACTCCGTATGGCACCTTCGATACCTCTGGCGCGACTGGCCGGCTCTTACCGATTAACTACGGCACCGGTCCCGCCCACTTCGTCATGAATCTGCGTCTCACGAAAACGTTCGGCTTTGGGCCGAGCACAAAGAAATCCGGCGCGACGAATCAGGGTGGCCCAGGTGGTCCAGGGGGCGGAGGTCCGCGTGGAGGTGGTGGAGGTCCGCGTGGCCCACTGTTCGGGGGAGGCGGGGGGCCGGGGTCCATGTCGTCGAACTCTGACCGACGATACAACCTCACGCTCGGCGTCAGCGTGCGCAACGCCTTCAATAACGTCAATGTCACCAATCCCGGCGGAGTCCTGGGATCTCCCTTTTTCGGTGTTTCCAACAACATTCAGGGATTCCCCTACTCGCCGGGTACGACGGCAAACCGGAGGCTTGATCTTGTGGCTACATTTAGTTTCTGACCGGGACGCTCTTCTGTCGCCATATGGCAAAGCGGTCGGTTCGGGGTATTCTTAAAGAGGAGAGATGTCCCGAGCTTCACAATATTGACGTTCTTGAGACCGCTTGCCGCTTCATCCGATTAGCAGAAGAAAGTTCATACGTCTCACAGCCGGCGCCGGTGTAGTGGCGCTCGGTGTGGACACAGTACTTCTTGAGCCGAATCGTCCGCGACTGGTACGTAAGGAAATTCGGCTTCGTCGCTGGCCGTCTCATCTCGATGGATTCAACGTCGCTCTCCTCAGCGACTTCCATTACGATCCGTACTTTTCCATTCATCCTCTTCGTTCCGCAATCAAGATGGTCAACGATCTGCGTCCCGAGTTGATTGTGCTGACTGGGGATTTCGTTTCGGTGCCGTTCTTTTATGGCGATAACGAAAAGGCAGCAGATGCCGCGGAGCCTTGTGCACAGATGCTCAGGCAAATGCAGGCGCCCTACGGTCTTTGGGCCGTCCTCGGGAATCACGATGTCTTCACCGATCCGGACCGAGTTACGGATGCCTTGAAGTCGCACGAAATACAGGTTCTTGGGAACCGAGCCGTGCCCATCGAGGCCAACGGTGCGCGCTTCTGGCTCGCTGGAGTTGACGATGTTCTTGGCCGAACCGCCGACCTCGACGAAGCCCTGCATAATGTTCCATCAGGTGAGGCTACGGTGTTGCTGGCTCATGAACCGGACTACGCAGATGAAGTAGCTCGTTATCCCGTCGATCTGCAACTGTCCGGTCACTCGCATGGAGGCCAGGTACGAATACCCTTCATCCGGCCGCTCTATTTGCCCGACTTGGCGAGAAAGTACATCTGGGGTTTGTATCAGATCGGCAACCTGACCCTCTATACGAATCCCGGAATTGGCACCGTGGAAGTGCCAGTGCGTTTGAACTGCCCGCCAGAACTGACCTTGATTACGATTCGGCGCGGCTAAACGTGGCGTTGGCCTATCCAAAAAATACGACAAACCGGAGAGGTTGTGCAACTCCTTTCACATGGGGGATCTTCTGCATTCAGATAGGAATGTAACTCATTGTAAATGAACAGCTTGTTCGGTATCGGTGGTGGCCGTAAAGTTGCCAGTGTGAAGGTGTAGTGAAATTGCTCTGCATAAGGGTGAAAAGCATGCTTCGTCGCACCTGGCCTGCGACTTTATCGGTGGTGTTGTCTTCAGTAGCTCTGGCTTCGAGCACGTCCGGCACGATGGCTCGTCGCACTTTGATTGAGCAGCACGAGACCCGGTTGGTCGGAACGCTCGCTCGGGCATCCCAGTTTGCGGATGTTCCCCACATCAGTTCTATCCCTGCATCTTGCGGAGAAGTTCAGCCACCAGAGGCACTTGCGACCCCAAATCCTCTATTCACACCCAATGCCCGTGGGCGAAAGGTCAAAGTCAGCTTCATAATCGGGACCGATGGACGTGTGCACAGTCCATTGATTCTCGAGAGTGCCGGCCTGCTCGGCGACTGGCACGTACTTCGCACGGTGCGCACCTGGAAGTATCGCCCTGCAACCTGCAACGGAGTTCCTACTGAGACCGAAGGCAAGGTGGAGTTTTCCAGCCGGTGAGTACGAAGCTTTGGGCTAGAATTGCCACAGTAGTGGGTGACTCATCCGTGGATAAAGACAAGAAGAACGCAGGACCCTTTCAGTCGCCAATGGACGCGCCTGTGCAGGGTACGGAAATCGACGAACTCTATCGTCGCCTGCAACCGACATCGCGGCGTAACAAAAGCCAGGCGCCAGAACCCATTCCTGCTGCGCTCGAGGCTACGCAACAACTGACCGTGGCCATGGATTCCGAAAACGCGATTAACGACCTGGCCAAGGATCTGGCTGCCGATTCATCGCAGGTTGTATGTTCGGGTTGCGGATATCGGAACCGAAGAGGGAACAGGTTCTGCGGGAAGTGCGGTGGAGCTCTTGTCGATAGCGCCGCGACATCAAATCCCGGTACACAGGCAATCACACCCGTGCCGCACCCATTTTCCGAATTGGAAGGCGCCCAACCCTCGGGCCGCCCCGGCGCAAACGAGACCCATCACTATCATCATCACTATCACCACCACTATTTCAATGGAGCGCCGGACGGGAACTATCCACGGGCAGTTGCAGAGCCCGCAAGAGAAGACAAACTGCGGCCGAATGCTGCAATGCGTGGCGATATGAGCCGTGCAGAGGCGGCGGTGCGTCGCGTGACGCAGGAGTGGGTCCTAGCCTGCAATACGCGCCATCTCGACGACCTTCTCGATCTTTACACTTCCGACGCGCTCGTTCTTCGCTCCAACTACCCCGCAATCCGCGGAGGGGCGGCGATACGAGAATTTTTCTTCGGCGCGCTCGATGCTGGGCTCGGCGAAGTGGAAGTAGAACCGCTTCGTGTGGATGTAGTTGGAGATTTCGCTTATGAAGCGGGGCGCTGCAAAGCGCTGATTCCCAGTTCCACCGGCAAGCGGCGGGAAGAGCGCGGCAAGTATCTGTGGGTATTTGCGCGTCAGGGCAACAGCGAGTGGAAGCTGGCTGCGGATTGCTGGTCGAGCGACCTCACGCTTAGCATGCTGGAATCGGACGTTCCGGCCAATGCGGTCGTGAAAACGACCGCACCGCGAAAGCCTTAGGAGTCGCTTCGGCTAGGGAGCAACGTGCAGCTTCTGCAAGTCTGCCTTCAATTGCTCCAGTGATTGCATCTGGATCGTATGCATGCCCATATTGCCTGCGCACTCCAGGTTCAACGCGCGATCGTCAATAAAGCAGCACTCCTCAGCCGGTATCTGCGTAGATTCGAGGGCGAGCCGATAGATATCACGTTCCGGCTTGCGCAGCCCCACAAAGCAGGAACTAACGAATAGCCGGAAGATCTTCCGCAATTCGAATTTGTCCATTCGGTAGTAGTTCAACTCACGAGACTCGTTGTTAATGGTTGCCATGAAGTATTTCCCAGAGGCGCCAAGCGATTGTGCGAACTGCAGCACATCGGGAAAGGACTTCGACAGAGCGAACATGTACTCCCGAAACGCGTTCATGCGGAATGGGCGGTCGCGGTAGAAGATCGTCCGCTGAAGGTATTCGTCGAGGCCGATCTTACCGCGCTCAAACGACGAAACCAGCATCTCGTGCCGACCCTGAAACTCCTGGACATCGATATTGAAATGCTCAAGCGCCTCCGTGCGTTCGTTGTGATCCCAAGCGTTGGTCAGCAGAACGCCTCCGATGTCCCAGAAAAGAGCGCGAATGGTGGGCAAGAGATCCTCCAGCAGAGATATCGAGAGTGTAGCCGAAGTTCGTGGGCAAACGGCAAGCTTGCTCGATACGACTTCCTCGAGTCTTCAAGTCAAGTATGGCTTGTAGTCGACGCTCAGCGCTTGTAAACGGTGGTCTGCGGATGATAGTTGCGCCAGTCGAACCAGAAATCCTTCAACGCGGGGACGCGGTCCAGGCATTTGCCTTGAGAGGAGCCGGATATCGCGCACCCTTCGAAATTCCATTCGCTCGCCGTCGCGGTGTCGAGTAGCGTCCATTTTTGAGTAGTGGAAGAAGAGGTGGGGTTCGTCGGGTTCCCCGCCTTCGGATCGCTAGTCGATGGCGCCCCGGTTTTCTTGTCACTGGCCGATCTTCCATCGAGAGTGGTGGATGAGTTCGGCTGGGTCGCTGCTGCTGCTTTTTCCTCGCCGGAATCGGCAGACTTCGTTTGGTCTGCAGCGGACGCCTTCAGCTCTTGGGGCTTGGTCTCGGCCGGAACCGGCGCTGGTTCGCTTCTGAGGAAGAATTCGGTGTCCTTACCATCCACGCGTGCGATGAAGACTCGAAACGATTTCTTATCCGGTCCGACCGCGACCAGCACAGGCATACCATTTACACGATCCATGATTGGCGATTGCTTCACCATCGTCTCCCACGGATACGCCCGCCCGGGGCCATCGACCTGAAGGCCCACCACAACGTCGCGCGATTTGAGTTCCGTGCCTGGGAAGCTGATCACTACAGGGAGTTTCGCGATTTCCGGTTCCCAATCGCTCTCGTATTCCTTGACGTACTTTGGAACTTCGGCGAGGACCTTGCCGTCCGAGACTTCCGATCTCCACTCTCCAAAGGTGAGTTCGTCGCTGGGGACAAGATCGAGCGCTGCGCCTCGGAGCGGCCCATAAATCGCCTTACCGGTGATCTGCTGCCACCAGGTGCCAGTTTCCTTATCGCGCATCAGAAAGTTCTGGTTGTTGATGCCGGCGAGATAAAAGTGCAGGACTTTTCCGTTTACCGTTCGTGTCCACACCAGACCGGTGTGACAAAGCGTTCAATACGTAACCGCGATGGGAACGCCTTGGACAACGTCGTTGAGAATGTGATGGTACGCCATCTCACGGATCGGATACGCGCGCGCATCTCTTGCATAGCGAACGGCGAGAATCATCTCACTGCTGCTGAGTTTGCCGGCGGACTCCGGCTCAAACTGCGGAGTGTCCACCGGGTGAAACATCCATTCGAAATAGTTCAGCCGCGACATCACAGCGGACCCAGTAACGAATACAAGGATTGCCGAGATCCCCACTCGAGCCCATCTCTTACTTCGCGGCCAAAGGACGAAAGCTAGAAGCAGGCAAAATAGGAAACAGGCGAGAGAAACCAGCGGAGCCCGCTGGCGAATTGCCATTGCAACGAGCAGCCCGCGCGGACTTTGATAGGCAAATGGCCGAATGATGAATGCGGGGATGAAGAATGCAGCGATCCCAACCGCAGATATCAGCGCAAGCAGAATCCATACGAAACGCGAGCGAGTTGGCACCGACGATTTCATCAGGGACGAACTCAGACTATTTCGAACCCCAGAATTGCGAAGCGCGAGGATTTTAAAGGATCACCCGTCGATCTGAGGATAGTTCGAAAATACTATCTGCTATCTCTCGTTCGCTCGGAGCCTGGTGCTTCCAGCCTGTCGCAAGATTGTTTCCTGAGGCCAAAGTGACTCTGGAGGGGACGAAAAAAGCCCCGGCCGATTTTCAGCCGGGGCTTCTCTAGCTCGTTCCTTTACTGCGGAGTGTAGCTTTCGTGATAGCTCAGGTTCGTCACATCCTGGAACATAGGCGTGCCAGGAGGCAGGTTCGCCGGGTTGAGAAATAGTGTGTCGAAGAAGTAGTTTCGCGTCGGAGCCCCGTATACCGAGTTGCAGCACTTGAAGATCCCGGTGTTGTATTGGGAGTAGTACATGCTGATCATCGACCCGGCGTAATTGACGTTGGTGCCGCCCCGGTCTTCGAGATAACGCAGAAAATTGTGCATACCGCCGTCGGTGCCCATATCCTGTCCACCCCAGGCGGGCTGCGGGAAGGGAATGCTCTTACCCGCCGCGATAGCCATGCGGTAGTAACTGTTGTTGCTATTGCGGTTCGTAGCCGTTGCCGGGTACTCAAAGCTTCCGAAATCCGTCCAGCCTACCTTGACCGGAGATGTGCTGTTAGATGGAGGGTTAGAGAGCAGGGTGACTGAGTCCGCAATAATGGCAGCGGCGGAATGCGGAGTTGTGAGTGTGTTTCCGCTTGGCCAGTACGGGTCAGCCGATCCGGTATTGTAATCGCCCCAAACGTAAACGGGTTCTTCGGAAGCTACGGTGAATCCGTTACCGTTGCTGGCTGTGCCATTCGTCGGGGGCACATAGCTGTTGCCGGCGCTGTCCATGCCACCATCGACCAGTCGCAATACGTGGCGTGGTCCAGCAACCATGTTCCACTCCGCAGTGGCGACGGCATATGTGGGCGTGAAGCCGGTGACAACTCCGCTCGAGGTTGTGACTGAGCCCGAGAAGCATTGAATTGCATTGGCATTGTTGGTGGTGCCGTATACGTAATACGGATCTTTCATGTAAGTGGACGCGATGCCAAAACCGGCGCCCAGGTTCGCATATCCGAATTTATCGACCAAGCCGAGACTAACGGATGCAGGCTTTACCGCGACATTTTCCGGAGAATACGGAATCGGGGTCGCGGCCGCGTAATACGACATTGGCTCCTGCACGCCATCAGGAACGCCCACGGCCGAACTGCTGTTGATCACATCGGTAAGGCCTGACATGCCGGAGATATTGTTGTAGAGCGCAGTGAGGGGACGCGGATCGGGCAGCATTCCCCGGTGGTCCGCAAAATACAAGATGTATCCGTTATACCGAGAAGCGTCCACCAACGTGCCACTCCCCGCGCTATACGGGCCGGAGGCCTTCAACCAAAGCCAGAGATTACCCGTGTCGAGCTCGACTGCATTCATCACGCCATTCGGGCTGCAATAGGTGCCAGTATCGCCCGTCGGACGCGTATCGCGGGGTTCACCCTCACGAGCGTCATAGAAGTTAAGCGGCATCCAGACAAATTGCTGAGCGCTGGCTCCCATTCCGTTGCTTGCGGTTTTAGTCGGCTGAAGCTGCTGGAGAATCAGAATTGCCGGGCTGATTCCATTCTGGCACTGCCCGGCCGCGTACGTAGGAAAGTTTTGACACAGCGGAGCAGTCGCGGTCGAGGAATTGTAGGGGTGCGTGGGTGGCTGATTGTAGTTGCGTGCGAAACCGTAGCTCAGCCATTGTCGAGTGACGCCGACCCACTGGCCTGAAGCGGTGCTCTTGTACTCCACCCGTAGCCACGCCCCTTGGCACAGACGAGTAGCGTCGGTGACCTGCCCAAAGAGCGGCCAATTCGTAAGAGTGTTGTTGCAAGGAGTTGGCGCGTTGGTCGTCCAGTTGTTGCTGCCATAGCTATGCTTCTGGGCGGTGGCAAAGTACATGTTCCCGGCAGTCACCCCAGGCGCTCCCTGCGTAACTGTGTAATACGCGTTGCCCGAGTTATTGGTGAAAGGTGTTCCGATCTGAATGTCCTGGTTGGTGTCAGCGCGCGTTTCGCCGGGGTACAGGTCACCCTCGCTATCCGCCAGCAGAATCCGAATGGAAGCCTCACTATAGAGCCGTGCGTTGGACAATGCCGGGACGTCTCCTGGAGTGGGCTTCCGGATGATGTCGATGGCGCCCACCTGTGAGCTTTGTACAAACGGCAATTGCAGTTTTCTAGCGCCCGTTGTGCCGTTGATGATGAATCCGTTAAAGCCAGCGGTCGCGCTCTTCCACGCAGCTGTGGCCGCCGATCCTGCAACCTTGGGGAATCCACCAGTCCAGCTTCCCTGGCTTATCGCGTTGCAGTTGGTCGCGGGCCCGGTTCCGGGGGCTGCGGGGCAAGCACCAGACGCGCTGGGTACATAAACTGTTCCCGTGTAGCCGGAGGAGGTCTGATGGCCGTTTTCGAGCTGATCAAATACGACATCTCCGACAGCGGCGATTTTGTCTGTAAAGGTTAGTTTTGCGCCAGACGCCAGGAACAGGTTTCCATTTGTATGGACGCGTCCGCCGAAGTTGAAATTGGGTCCAGCGAAGTAGTCGCAATCGCCATCGCAGAAGATGCCAAACTCGAAGGCAGGAAGCAGGGCCACTTCTACGGTCCGACTCATCGTTACCGCTGCACCGGTTGCGGCGGAGGCCGAGTTGGATCCGACCTGTCCGCTGTTGCCGTTTCGTGTCGCGGTAACCGTGACGTTAAATTGGATGAGGCTGGCAGGCATGCCCTGGTTCGGGCCCGCCCCTACAATGTCATACGTGGATGCAGGATTGCCGTTGGCATCTGAGTACGGCCAGGTGATGGCCTCCTGATACGTGACGTTCGAGATGTTGGAACCCGATACATAGTTTGGCCAGTTGGAAGAATTGGTCAAGGCGGTGATCGTCGCGGCATTCGGGTTCTGTGAGTTCTGATAGGTCTGCGACAACAAGGCCGTCAAGTTCTCGATGCCTGCCTCGGCCGCGTAGTACGCCATATTGCCTTCGAGGTCATTCCCTCCCATGCGGGACTCATTGCTGACCATGTAAAGCAACCCCACAGCGATACCGGACAGCAGGACGGTGAGGAGGAGCGCGGCAATGAGAGTGAATCCTCGTGAAGCATTTCGTTTACTGGCCATGGTCTTCTTCCCTCGCTGGAAATCTGCGTTACTGATTTGCGCACGCGTTCGTGCTCGCACTATAAGAATTGCAGAAACTCATGTTTCGGGCGGCAACCGATGTGATCAAGTACATGCTCTGCGATTTCTTGCCGCCAGACGTGAGGCTCTCGCCCATAATCCAGATGTTCACCTTCTGAATCAATGCTGGCGACTGGCCACTTCCGATCGGGTTTGGGAGGTTGGCGCTCAAGTAGCTCGTGAGGCCATCGATGACGTCATAGCTGAACTGCAGATTCATGATGTTGTCAGCGACCGGAACTGCCGTGAGGCCGTTTACCTGACGCATGAGGCGAGGAGTCTGTACCGTGCCCCCAGCGGCAGGAACCTGGAGAAAGTAAGACACGACATTGAGGCGGTACACGTCCATCGTCCCGGTCGCGCTGAAAGCGCTGGTAAGGTTATTTGCGCCGCTGGTCTGATTCATGTTCAGCGCGTCGCCAGCGTTGAACGTCATTGTCCAAGGTCCCGTTCCGGAGATTCCTGTAATCTCAGCCACCACGGCGGCGGTCTGTCCGGGCGTGGTGCCATTTCCGGTGGGTCCGCCCGGCGTGCTCACGTAAAGCAGTAACAGGTCGCCTATGTTGAGGCCTCCAGGAGCAAGGACGTTAGTTGGCAGCCCAGCGATGGGAGTCGCTTTCAAAGTTGCCCGAACCTGCGTCCCGCTCAGTTGGGTAAACGTAAAATTCTTGAGCGAGAAGTTGTAGTCCACGTAGATGGTGGTGATGCTGTCGTTTCGCGCCGCTGAAGCATTGGGAATGGTCGCGCCGCTCTGGACCCCGTTGCCGTAACCGGGGAGCACCCCATACATGTAGTTAGCGACTCCTGTGCCAACGTTGTTAGGATAGGCGTGGGCTGCCAAATAGCAGGTGCCAGTCTGGTTGCAGGCGTAATTTGAAAGTCCGGCGGTAGCCAGTTGTAATCCGCCATTCGGCAGCCCGGCACCCGCGTGACCCAAGTCCTGAGACATCAACTCAATCGCCGCGCGCATATTCTGCTGGACTTCGGCGCGTTGCGTCACAGTGAAGGTCGCGTCCATACCCATCTTGAACAGACTTGTCATCGTCAGGATGACGATAAGACCCAGAGAGCTAGCTACCAGAAGCTCAATCAGGGTGAATCCGCGCAGCGAATTGTGTTCTGTCTTTTTCATTTCGAATCCCGGTTAGTTGTATCTTGAGATCAATCCGTTCACGGTATAAGTCCGGGCAGGGAGTCCGTCCTTTGTGTAAGTGACCGAAACACTCACTGCCATCATGTTGTCGTTGACCGTTCCTGAAGAAAGAAGCGTTTGGCTGATGGCAATGGTGCGGGTGAAGTTAGCCAGGCTATAGGTGACGTCGTCGCCATTCCCCAGGATTCCATCCGGTCCAGGAAGTACCCAGCATTCCACGCCTGAGTTGGGACATGTCGACCCGCCGGAGGTAGTGCAATTAACGTCATCGGTCGTTCCCACAAGACCGTCAGGCCCCGCGCACTTCAGAGGTTGGGCGCCGGCGAGGAAAATTCCGCCGTTTCCCGTGTTGTTGATGGCGGTGAAAGCGACTTGCTGGCTGTTTCTGGCCGTGTAGATGCTTTCCAGAGCTTCAAGAGCCTTGTGCCGCGCGACCAGATCCTCCTGCGCGGCTTGTGTATTAGCGATAGCGGTGGCAATCGAACCCACGACTGCGAGGAGCCCTACGCTCATCACCGCAATCGCAATCATCACTTCCACCAGCGTGAACCCGCCCTGCTGGCCTTGAGACGAGACGCGTTGATTCCGGATTGTTTTCATTGTTGCGCCCACGTGTTCACTCCTGAAATGACGTCCAATCGCCATCCACGGACTCTGCCCGTAGCTCCCCAAACTGTGATCGCGCGTGAATCGTTGATGGGGCCGGCCGGGCGGTTCAAGTACACAACGCCACTGCTGTAGCTGCCACCATTGCTTGGACTAGTTCCATCCCGTGCCGAACCATCTGGCATGAAGACAAGTGTTGGGGAACCGCCGGCGCCACCCAATGGCGTGTAGCCAAAGTCGAGTGCGAGAGCTCCCGTGCCGAATCCATCGGGTGTACTCGCGGGGAATCCCGTTTTGGTTGCGAAGCTTGTATCGGTCGGAATTGCGTATGTGGCCACCAGTTGCGGGGGCGGGTAAAGCCCGGCGACCGCGCCAGGTTGGTATTGCACCAGAATCGTTCCAGCTGCATATCCGCCCGGATTGAATGTGACGATATATTCGTGGCCCTGGGTAATTGCCAGGTGACGCGTGTTGCGGAGCACCATGAGCGTGGTTTCATACCCTGAATCGATGTGAGTCTTGTTCAGCAGGGGCAGCATGGAAATGAAGCTCACGCTCGCGAGCACGAATCCGATCGAGACGACGATCAGCATTTCGAGCAGCGAGAATCCCTTTTGGCGCTGCGAGTTGGTATTCTCTTTCATCGCGAGTAGCCCACCCTCTTCAGAAGCGCGAACAATTTGACGGACTGTGCTGGCAGAAGAAATACTCCTTCTGCGAAGACACAGGTGTTCGCGTCAATGTCCATCGTAGGAAGGGGCTGCGGTTGCGTCAAAGCACCACAGGTCAATGAGATGACACTGACCTTTTGGGGTGTGCGGAGGTTACTCAGGTCACTGATTGAGAGCAGGGCAGTTGAGTGGCTACACCTGTTCGGCACTCAGATTTCGCGTGACTCAGGTAACTTGTCGGAGGAACTGGCGGCACCTACGATTGCAGGCAAGTATGACTTTATCTGCCCTGCTCGTAGTTGTGGACAAGACCTCGGCTGAGGTACTGCGCCGGGTGCTCGAGGAACTGAGCATCCGAGTGGAAGTCTGCCCTGATTTCGTGCGCGCAGCGATCCGGTTGGCACAAGAGCGATACGACGTCGTAGTCGTCGACGGCGAATCCAGCCCCGAGATATTAGGCCTTCTGCGTGAAAGCCGTCTCTCACGCGTGAATGACGGAACCTTGGCGGTGGCTGTGGTGCCATCCCAGGAAAGCATCCGGGAACTATTTTCGCTGGGCGTTAATTTCGTCCTCTATAAACCCGTTGCTTACGATAGAGCGTTGAGCAGCCTGCGAGCCGCACGTGCAGTTATGCGGAAAGAGAAGCGCAAGAGCTCCCGCACTACCGTACATGCTCATGCGACCGTGGATTATGCGACGGTCCAGCAGGAGAAAGCCACGCTAATCGATCTGGGCGAGAGTGGGATGTCAGTCTTGTTCGGCAAGAAGCTTCCTCCCACGACCAAAGTCTATTTTCAGTTCAAACTGCCCGGGCAAGGCCCAAGCGTACGTCTCTCCGGATTGCTTGTTTGGCAAGACTGGAACGGCCGCGGCGGAGTGCAGTTTGTCGATGTGCCGAAAGCCTCTAGGCGGCTCATCTCAGAGTATCTTGGCGAGCATCGTCCCAAAGAGCAAAGCGAAGAACTACCAGACGTAACCGTGGAGATGGAAGAACCGTTGCAAACAACAGGAGTTGGCGTCGCTGAGTTGATGCACGGAAATGCGCAACACGGGGCCACTGAGAGCTCGGCTCCTGCGGCAACGGTTGAATCAAATCAAGCCCAAACACAAGCGGATGACCGACGCACGAAGGCGCGTTATGCATGCCGCCTCGGTGCGGAGGTATACCGCACCGGTTCATCGGTTCCGAATCACTGCTGTTTGACAGATCTCAGTTCAGGCGGATGCTATCTGGAAGTCTCGCTGCCGTTCCCGCAGGGTTGCGAAGTTGAAATCGTCGTACGCACTTATGAATTGAAATTGCGACTGCGCGGTACAGTGCAGGCCTCCCATCCGGGCTACGGGATGGGAATCGCGTTTGAACTAAAGACGAAAGAAGAGCAGATGAACGTGCGGAAACTCACAGATTTTGTAGCGGCAACGACGCAGTCATCAAACTGACGCTCCCGTAAGTTCAACTAACCTCTTCCGCGACTGCCTTCTTGAAGTAGTCCAGGGAAAGGCTCAGTCCGGTCTCCAGATTCACCTTAGGTTCCCATCCGAGCAGTTGGCGTGCTTTGGCGATATCCGGGCGCCGCTGTTTCGGATCATCTTGTGGAAGGGGCTCGTTCCGGATTTTGCTTTTTGATCCAACAACCCTCAACACAACCTGGGCACACTCGAGAATTGTGAATTCGTCCGGATTTCCGATGTTGACGGGCAGGTGCTCGTCGGACTTGGAGAGGCGGATGAACCCATCAATCTCATCACTCACATAGCAGAAGCTGCGAGTCTGTCTTCCATCTCCATAGACTGTGATGTCATTGCCCAGGATCGCCTGCTTCATGAAGTTAGGCACAACGCGGCCATCGTTCAGTTGCATTCGAGGGCCGTACGTATTGAAGATGCGGACGATGTGTGTATCCACATTGTGATAGCGGTGATACGCCATAGTCACCGCTTCAGTGAAGCGCTTGGCTTCGTCATATACGGAGCGGGGGCCGATCGGATTCACATGTCCCCAGTAGGTCTCTTTCTGCGGATGCTCTAACGGATCTCCGTAGCATTCCGAAGTCGACGATACGAAGTACTTCGCTCCGTATTTGCGGGCGACTTCAAGCGCGTTAAACGTTCCGAGGGAGCCGACCTTTAATGTAGCGATGCCATGGATGCTGTAGTCGACAGGGCTGGCCGGGCTTGCGAAGTGAAAGACGTAGTCCACGTGGCCAACGTCAAACGGATCGCAAATATCCTTCTCTACAAACTCGAATCGAGGCTCCGATTTCAGGTGGGCGAGGTTCGAAAGGCGCCCCGTGAGCAGGTTGTCGACAACAATGACGCTCCAGTCCTCGGCGAGCAGGGCATCGCACAGGTGGGATCCCAAAAAGCCTGCTCCACCTGTGATCAAGGCGCGTTTCGGAGTCATGCTTTCTTGCCATTCCTTAGAACTGCAGCGGGGATGCCATCCGGGTGACAGGCGGGACGTCCGACACTGTAATAAGTGAATCCTTGGTTTGCCATCACCTCAGGATCATACAGATTGCGCCCGTCGATCACGATGGGATATTTGAGTTCGTGGCGCAACCGAACGAGGTCGAGGCTGGCAAATTCTTCCCATTCCGTCAGGATCAGTAGCGCGTCGGCGTCATGCGCGGCGTCGTAGGGAGAGGATGTGAACTCCACGCCTGTGCCGAGGTTCGTCCGGGCGCGTTCCATGGCGGCAGGATCATACGCACGAATCTTACTGCCCTCCTGCAACAGAGCTTGAACTAAGGCGATTGCCGGCGACTCGCGGATATCGTCGGTTCCTCCCTTAAAGGCCAGTCCGAGTACGGCCAGATTCTTGCCGCGCAACGTCCATAGTGCGGTATGAACCTTGCGAAGGAAGCGCTGACGCTGCTCCTCGTTAATACGCATTACTTCGTCTAGTAGACGAAAGTCATAGCCGCATTCGCGGGCGACTGAACGGAAGGCCATCACATCCTTGGGAAAGCATGAACCTCCGTATCCGATGCCAGGATTGAGAAAGCGCGCTCCGATGCGGGAATCGGTTCCAACTCCATGCACAACCTGGCTGACGTCCGCTCCAACTGACTCGCACACGGAAGCCACTGCGTTGATGAAAGAAATCTTCATCGCGAGAAAAGCGTTGGAAGCATGCTTGATCAACTCCGCGCTCTTCGTGCTGGTGGTGATCAGCGCGGGAGGAATCGAGGCGCGATCGGGCTGTGGGATCGCGTCCACGCGCTGGTAGTAGCTGGCGTCGGTGAGCGGAGCGTAAATCTCGCGAAGTAGATTGGCGGAACGTTCCGCGTCACAGCCAATGACAATGCGGTCCGGGAAAAGGAAGTCCGTAACGGCCGTACCTTCACGAAGGAATTCGGGGTTCGAGGCCACGTCGAATAGTTCGGGATCGATGCCATTGCGCAAGATGATTTTCCGGACCCAATCGCTGGTGTACACGGGCACTGTGCTTTTTTCGACGATAACTTTATAGCTGTCGATGCCGCCAGAGATTTCGCGCGCAACCGATTCCACGTAAGAGAGGTCCGCTTCCCCGCTTTCGGTCGGGGGGGTTCCCACTGCTACAAAAATAACGGAACTCGAGCGGGCAGCTTCCGTGAGATTGGCAGAAAAGGTGAGACGGCGACCCCGGTGACGGCTGAGTAGCTCGGGCAGGAACCTCTCGTGGATCGGAACCTGACCACTATTCAGCGCGGCCAGCTTCAGTTCATCATTGTCGACCAGAATTACATCGTGGCCAAGATCGGCAAAGCAGGCACCCGCCACCAACCCGACATACCCGGAACCTACGACTGCTATACGCATTGTCTCGTCCTTGATAATTCGAGCGCGAAATGGGCTTATCAGGAGTGATCCGGAATCGGCCGCGTTTCCGATTCTACAAAATTCTATGGATTGAGCCGCGTTTCACGCAGGGAAAAATCGTGCAGCCAGGTCAAAACGGGAATTCGGCGGTGCGGAAGAGTGCGCCCGGACTTGGTCAACAAATCGTGGGCTTTTGCTTTGCTGTTGACAGCGCCTGCAATTCGCGCAACACTCCGCAGAGCCCGTCCGGCGCTATTTCCATCGTTGAAAACGTAGCTAAGCGGTTGCATAATGACGGTACTTAGAACCGGAGTTTCTCCAGTCACGGTATGACTCAAGACCCCAGGTTGCGGCAGGAGAATTCAGCTGCAACTTATCCTTGGAACACCAAACTGTCTCCGCAAGCGCGTACCCCTCCGCCGGTCGAGGTTCGCCACGAGCTTACCGATGTTGCAAGGACCCTGGCTGCCTATGGCGGGCAGGCGGTCGCGTTCGATCTCGCCCTCGATCTTGTGCTGAACGGTGTGGTCGAGCGAGCCCGAAGTGAAACCGGGGCCACAGGCGCGGCAATCGCGTTGTCCAGAGATGGAGCGATGGAGTGCCGCGCGACAACAGGTCAAGATGCCCCCGATCTTGGTGTGCGGCTGGAAACGGAGTCAGGCCTGTCGGGGGCGTGCCTACGATCGGGCGAAGTCCAGCATTGTTCCGATACCGAGAGTGATGGGCGAGTGGATGCTGATGCCTGCCGACAGTTGGGCGTCCGGTCCATGTTGATTGTTCCGTTGATCGAAGGCACAAGTCCCTTCGGGATTCTGGAGGTCTTCTCTTCCCGTCGAAATGCCTTCAGCGAACATGATGTTCAAACTCTGGAAGTGCTCGCGCAGCGAATCGCGGAGAGTAAGCGGGAAGCGGAGCGAGGTCACGAACTCGTTTCTCTAGAAGAAGACACGGACGCGCAAGCGCCAGTCGCTGATAGATGCGAACGCATCCATCTCGACCGACGAGCCTCGACGACCTATAGAGGAATACGTGGAGCAGCCCAGCAAAACCGGCATATGGACGACCGTGCTCGTATTCCTTGTCGTCGCAGTGGCGGTTGTGATTGGTGTCCTGATTGGATGGCGAGGCGCAGCGAAGAAGTGGCTGACCGAATCTGGAATGCGATCGAAGCCCGTATTGGTGCATCCCAATAGCCCCGCAATACAGAATCCGGCGTCCGTGGATGCGGCTAGGAGCGCAACGTTAGCGCAACCTTCCAAGTTGCCTGTGGATCATCCGGCGAACCCTCCGGTTGCCGCCGCTCTCGCGCCGAGCGGAGGGCTGCTTGTCACGCAGAATGGAAAAGTGATCTATCGCGAATCGTCAACTGCCGCTGCGGCGGCTTCGACGAGAGCAACAGCCGAAGAGCCTACATCCCGGATCATCCGTCGCGTGGATCCGGAGTATCCCGCAGGTGCCCGGAGTCAGCACATACAAGGCCCAGTTGTGCTGGATGTTCAGGTTCTAAGCGATGGGAAGGTAGGCACGATCGGAATTGTCTCAGGACATCCCTTACTAGCGGAAGCGGCCGTTCACGCTGTAAGGCAGTGGAAATACCAGCCTAACGTTGTGAACGGCCGCCCCGTTGAAGGTCAAACCCGAATTACGATTCACTTCACCTTACCGCCTGCAAACTAACAGCCCTCAGAGCGAACCAAGGAAGGCCAGCAAGTTGGCGGAATCGGTTGAGTTCAGAGCCTTGTAATTGCTTACCACGGTCGCAGCTTCTCCGCCGTGCTTCTTGATTGCCGCGTCTATGGTCGTGGACTTGTTGTCGTGCATCAATCCGCCAGACTTTGCCAGGACGTTCGACAATCCCCAGAGAGGAGACGTGCGCCACATCGTCAGACTCGCCTGTCCGATGCCGTGAGGCTGGAACGGGACGCCGCCGGAATCGCTTGATCCCATATCGTGGAGCAGGAAGTCCGAATACGGGTTGAAAGTAACGTTGCTAAGAGACGGAATTACCGCCGTCTTGCTGCCATTGGTTGTCCGCAGCGTGACGTTCTGCGCCGTGGTGAAGCTCTCCATATGGCAGATGTTGCAGCCGATATTGTCGAACACGGTATGTCCAGCTGTAGTCGAGGAGGTTGGCGGCTGAGGTGGAATCGGGGCCAACAACGACTGAAATTGCGTCATCTTGATCATGTTGACCTGACTCACATCTTGCGGAACGTTGACGTCAGGCTGGCACGCCGTCGGATACGCTAGGCCTTGGGGACTATGCTCTGTCCCGTTGAACTGTGACGCCGTTCCGAAGAAATGATTGTCGGTGGTGATTCCCAGTTCGTTGAACTCGGCATTTGCGGTGAACTGGAAGAGCGAGACAGCATCCAGTTTCTGGCCAAATCGTCCTGGACGAACATTTCCGGACTCATCCGGAACCATGTTCGCGATACCGGTGATCCCAAATTGCTTCGACGTTGAAACGTTGGCAAGAATCGCCGAATCTGGAATGTTATCGATCAATCCGAAGCCGAACAGCTGCGGAGAACGCACTTCGTTCACGACCGCTGCGTCCGTAGGAACGACCTCATGAGGAAGATTCTGCGCCGTACCCCCACCCGAAGCAGCAAGTCCAGACGTCGTCGCTGTATAGGTGAAGGTGGTTGTAGTGGGTGTACTCAGAATGGCGAACTGGCCGTTATAGCCCGACACCGGGACACCGAGAACCTGGACCTCTTGGCCCACCTTAAACAGATGTGCTGTAGTCGTAGTGATAGTTACGGTGGTGCCCGATTCAGTTGCACCGTTCGTGGCGGCGACCTTCATCTGATTGCAGCCCGGGAGCGTGCCGAAGGCTGCGTTCGATAGGCCATGCAGAACAGGACCGCCTTCGTTCTCAGGGGACGTGCCCGTTCCATCGAGATAGTTGAAGGTGTTATCGGAATTCCATTTCCCAAAACGAGTTCCGGTGATAGCGCTCGTGTCTCCGGCGGTGCCGGTCAAGACGTTGACGCCCGCTCCGTGACAGGTGAAGCAACCAGGTTGGGTCGAGACGGGACCAAGACCACGAATGGGATCCCACTTGATTACAAAGGTCCCGTAACCACCATTGAACAGGTTCGTGATGCTGGTGGTGAGGCCCGCAAGGGGACCGCCGAATTGACCCACGGTGGGCGGCGGAGGCGGCGGAGGTGGACACGTGGAGCAAACCGCTTCAGTCTTCTTGACATACCGCGAAGGTACCGCAAGCATGCAGAGCCCGGCCAGTAGGCAAAGTGCAATTGGTGCAATACAACGTCTCATAGCGTCTCCTGGAGCTTTTTTTCGAATTGTTGAATAGAGTTCCTCGCGGAAGGGGGGACGCGAAGAAGTTGTACAGTTGGCCCAAAATCGGTAACAGCGGCTGCGAGCACAGCACTATTACAGAACCCGACCCACAGTGCAGATTGGCGGCAAAGGCAGTTCGTGTCAAGATGAAAAATCCTGCACACTTCTTTGGAAAACGGCAACGGATGGGGCATTTCCGGGTAACTCGTGTCCGGGATTAGCAACCCCGAGAAGTGGCGAGTGTTGCGGACGCCCGCGCCTAAATATCACTACTAGGGCCTTTTTTCTCTGCTGAAAATAAACGATTTACCCCTGTGAGGGTCTTTTGTCACTAGCACTTTCTTCCCATTGCAAGAACTTGCAGGACTGGATAGATTGGATCCACTTGATTCACTTACGCCGCGCAATCAAAGCGGCAACTCACTGGAAGTCATATCCCCCCTTTAACTAGTGCAAGCGAAGGGTTCTCGCTTGACCAGCAATCACAACAAAGTCGACGCGCCGACTTTTGTCGGAGCTAGACATGGGACTGAAAGGGCGGAGCTGTGAACGGAGTCGGACAGATGGGACCAAGCAGTCTGCCGGGCGACTATAGCGGCGTACTCCAGCAGCAGGCCCAGTGGTACGCCATTCGCACGCGCTCCCGCCATGAAAAGCTGGTTGCCCGCCAACTGGAAAAGCAGGGCATCCAGGCTTACCTTCCGCTGATCACCAAAATCAATCAATGGAGCGACCGCCGCAAAGAGGTGGAAGAGCCATTGTTCTCGGGATACGCGTTTGTGCGGCTGAATCATTCCTCAGGCGACCGAGTACGGGTACTTCAGACCCAGGGCGTCGTCAGTTTCGTTGGAGTGCAGGGTTCCGGAATTCCGATCCCCGATCAAGAGATCGAAAACATCGACACTCTTCTGGCCAGCAAGATTGCGTACGAGGAAAGGCCATATCTGCAGGTTGGGCAGCGCGTCCGAATTTGCGGGGGCGCACTGGACGGAATGGAAGGCATCCTGACAGCGGAAAACAGTGATCGCAGCGTTGTGATCTCAATCGGATTGATCCAGAGATCGCTGAGCGTGCGGGTCGCAGGTTACGACGTAGAACCACTCTAACTTTCTCCCTAATCGAAATGTTCGAGGTTGTGCGAGGTGCATCCAATGAGCGAAGCAGACAATAAAGTCGTCAAAATTGACTCCCAGCAGGCAAAAGCAAAGACGTCGCGGAACCCCATTGCTCCGGCTGACAAGGGACAAGGCAATCCGCCATCACTCCGCAGCCTGCGGGTCGAGGCCGAGATTTACGCCATAAGCCGAACCCTCGAGTACACGGGATGGAACCGCCGCAAGGCTGCGCAACTCCTCTCGATCAGCTATCGCGGGATTCTTTACAAGATTCGCCAGCACGGCCTTACGCCGCGTCCCCGCACGCAAACCGAGCCAGTGGGTGAGATTCTGAAGGCGGACTCTCAGGGTTGAGCCACTTTAGGCAGCAGAGTTCTGGCAAGTTCAATTCCCGAACATGGGAAGCACGAGATCTGGAGGTTGGGCAATGATGAGTAATTCAGTAAGAGCAAGACTGTTGATGCTGGCACTGTTCTCAGCGTGCGGTGTGTGCGCGGCTCAGCAACAGCAGGCCTTGAGTTCGGCGCCGGTCCCGGCCGATGCCGCCAAGGCGTCGACCTCGACTTTCAGCAGTCGCACTCCGCGCTATCGGATACAGCCGGGCGACACGTTTGATGTCACGTTTGACCTGAGCCCCGAATTCAATCAGACCGCAGTGGCGGTGCAGCCGGATGGTTTCGTAACGCTGCGCAGCATTGGCGACGTCAAAGTTGCCGGGGAAACCGTGCCGGAATTGACCGAGACACTGCACCAGGCATACGGGAAGATATTGAACAATCCTCCAATCTCGGTAGTCCTCAAGGATTTCGAAAAACCATATTTCGTTGCTGGCGGCCAGGTGAGTAAGCCAGGCAAGTACGAGATGCATGGGAACACCACATTGGTTCAGGCAATTGAGATTGCGGGCGGATTTCAATCGAGCGCGAAGCACTCAAAAGTTTACTTGTTCCGCCGCGTCGACGATCAGTGGACCGAAGCGAAGCTGATCGACGTGAAGAAAATGGAGAAGAGCGGCAATCTCGCTGAGGATCCTTTCCTGCATCCGGGCGACATGCTGTTCGTTCCCAAAAACACGTACTCCAAGATTGACCGGTTCATCCCCAACCTGAGCATGGGAACGTATCTCCCACTTCAGATTCCGTAAAGCTGCAGAACTGCTGATTTGACGGGCTACAGATCTAAGAAGAAATCACGGAGATTATATGAATGAGGCATTAAGCGGCTACAGTCACCGAACGCATTCGTTCACCGCGCGAGACGTTGCCGCAATCGGATTTCGTCATCAGAAGGTGCTGGTTCTGTGCTTCGTGGGAGTGCTCCTTGGGGTGGGGCTCTCCTCGTTTTTCCTGCCTACGAAGTACAAGGCGGAAACCAAGCTCCTCGTCAAGAGGGAGCGTGTCGATCCGGTGATCAGCCCGCAATCGAATACTCCGATGACCGTTCACGATACGGTGGGCGAAGAAGAAATCAATTCCGAACTGGAACTGATCACGAGCCAGGATGTGCTGCAGAAGGTAGTGAGCGCCGGCAACCTGGATAGGAAGAAGGCTCTTTCCTCAATTCTTCATCCGTGGCAGACGCAGCAGAATCGTACGGATAAGGCCATCGCCGATTTGCGCTCGGAACTCCAGTTGGAGGTTCTGAAGAAAACGAATGTGATCAGCATTTCGTATGAGTCGAAGGATCCCAAGTTGGCGCAAAAAGTACTCGCTACCCTTGACGATGCGTACTTGCAGAAGCACCTCGACATTCATCACCCGTCTGGACAGTTTGAGTTCTTTGATCAGCAGGCCGAGAAATACCGTCTGGACATGCTGGCAGCCGAGGCGAAACTGAAGCAGTTCGCCGGAGAGCAGGGCGGAGTGGCCCCTGCGACGATGCGAGACATGACCCTGCAAAAGTTGGCCGACTTCAAAAGCTCATTGTCCACCACGCGAGCTTCGATCGCCGAGTCACAGCGGCGCATCGCGGATCTTGAGAAGCAGGCGCAGCAGATTCCTGCACGTTTGACGACGCAGAAGAAGTTGACGGACAACGCACAGGTTCTCGAAAACCTGAAGGCGAGTCTTCTCACGCTCGAGAACAAGCGCACCGAGTTACTGACGAAATACCAGCCAACTTATCCGCTGGTTCTGGAAGTTGACAAACAATTGAGTGATACGCGGCAGGCTTTGGCGAAGGAAGAAGCATCGCCAGTCAAAGAAGAGGTCACCGATCAGAACCAGACTTACACGTGGATCAGTGGCGAATTGGCGAAGGCGAAGGCGGATCTTGCCGGATACCAGGCGCGCGAAATTGCTTTGAGCTCAGTTATTACCACGTATGAGAGTCAGTCGAAAGACTTGGAACAGCAAGGCATTCAGCAGGGCGATCTGA
Organism: Terriglobia bacterium; assembly: GCA_963727085.1. Classification (GTDB taxonomy): domain Bacteria; phylum Acidobacteriota; class Terriglobia; order Terriglobales; family Acidobacteriaceae; genus Sulfotelmatobacter. The sequence continues at coordinate 100,583 of CAVSER010000001.1, forward strand.
TGCGTACCGCGAAGGAAGACGAAACGAACTACCTTCTGTATACAAAGAAAAAGGAGGAAGCCCGCATCGAAGATGCTCTTGACCGCAATCGCCTATTGAACGTTTCAATTGTAGAAAATCCGTCGCTGCCGAGTATTCCCACACGCTCGCCATTGCTATTTGCTCTGGTTGGCGTGCTTCTGGCCGCCGCAATCAGTCTTGGCGTGGTATTTGCAATTGACTATGCGGACCAGTCTTTCCGTACTCCTTCGGAAGTATTGAGCGAGCTGAGGATCCCGGTCTTGGCGTCCGTTCCTCTCCACTATGACTTCGAGAGCAGGACCTTGTATGCCGGCAACGGAAACGGGAACGGCCATCACAGCGATATCGATTCCACAGAAGATGTTCAACACGAGACCGGGGCGGGTACGGTCATCGAGGAGCGGGGGTAAGAATCCATGTTTCTAGACTTTTTCGGTCTTCGAGAACAGCCGTTCGGTGTGACTCCGGATCCGAGGTACCTGTATCTGGGACCAGGTCACCGCGAGGCGCTGGCGTCCCTGTATTACGGAATTGAGGCCAATCGCGGTTTCCTATCCCTGATCGCAAGGCCAGGAATGGGAAAGACTACGTTGTTGTTTCATCTTCTTGCAAAATTTGACCGCACGGCTCGCACGGCATTCCTGTTCCAAACGCAATGCAGTTCGCGGGAGTTCATGCGGTTCCTGCTGGCAGAAATCGGCATCGAGACGGATTCGCAAGACTTCGTCCGCATGCACGAGCAGTTCAACCGCTGCCTGGTGCAGGAGGCGCGCGCAGGGAAGCGTTTTATCGTTGTGATCGACGAAGCGCAGAACCTCGATCCCACGGTGCTGGAGACAGTTCGGTTGCTCTCCGATTTTGAAACTCCGCAGGCAAAGCTGCTGCAGATCATCCTGGTCGGCCAGCCGGGACTGGCTGACAAGCTGGCCAGTCCTTCGTTGGTCCAGTTGCGCCAACGAATCACGTCTGTCAGTGGGTTGAGTCCCCTCAGCGCTGATGAAGTTGGGCGCTTTATCGATCACCGCATGAAAGTCGCTGGATACAGCGGAGCTCCGGTGTTCGCCCCGGACGCGCTGGAACTCATCTCGCAAGTAAGCGAAGGGATTCCGCGGCAAATCAACAACTACTGCTTCCATGCCCTATCACTCGCGTGTGCGCTGCGGAAGAAGACCGTGGATGCGAGCATGATTCACGAAGTCATCCGTGATCTCGACATCAGCCGCTTCGTCTCCGACGTGGCTTCTCCGCGTCGCATGATGGGTACGAGCACGGTACCTGCTGATCCGTTCAGCCCGGTAGAAGAGCTTTCCGAAAGAGGTCGAGGATTTGTTGATGCATCACCGGTGCCTCCGAACGGCGATCCCAAGGACTATTTGAGTCCGGCAGAAGCGATCGAGCACATGCGGGACGTTGCGCGGCTTTTGCATAACTGGCGCAGTGGTCCCGATCGGCAATCCGCTTAATGGCGTAGAGTCCAACGATTAGTTAACAGATGAACGGGACGACGAAAATCTTATGAGCAGAAATTTTGAGTTGTTACAAAACCTCGGCAGGGAACGCGAGATGTACGAAGCTCCTCCTGAGCAAGTCACTACTGCTGTCGAAGAGCCAATCCTGAAAGTTGCGCCGGCCCCAGTCGAGTTGCAGCCCCTGCAGTTAAAGATGGAAGAGGCGCAGCGAGACGAGATGTTCAAGCTGGTGCAGCGTGTATTCATGGCTCCAGGTTCGGGTCGTGGACGGATGGTAGTCGTATCTGGGATGGAAGCGGGCAATGGATGCAGCTGGATCTGCGCCCGCATGGCGGAAGTTCTCGCATCGCAGGTGTCCGGTTCAGTTTGCGTCGTGGATGCGAATCTGCGCTCACCCGGTCTTCACCGCGAGTTCAGCGTGCCCAATCATTACGGCCTGACCGACGCGCTCCAGGTCACGGAACCGGTCCGGCGATTTGTAACATCTCTAACGCGTCCGAACCTTTGGTTGCTCAGCTGTGGCGCGCAGGTCGACGGCATGGAGACGATGCTCAGCTCCGACCGGATGCGTGCTCTGCTTCCAGAATTGCAGCGTGAGTTTGACTATGTGCTGATCGACGCGCCACCCGTGGAGTCCGGTGGTGAGAGCGTGGTACTGGCACGGAATGCTGAAGGTATCGTCCTGGTCCTGCGGGCGAATTCGTCACGCCGCGAGACGGCGCGCAAGGCGGTGCGGGAACTGGAGAGCGCGAACATCCGCGTTCTCGGGGCGGTGCTGAACCAGCGCACGTTCCCAGTGCCCGAATCCATTTATCGCAAACTTTAGGGAGAAAAATGTTCGCGAATCTCAGGGAAGATATCAGCAGGGCGATGTATCAGGCCCGTCCGGATGGATGGAAGCCCAGTTTGAAACATCGCATCGAAATTTGCGTCCGCCATTCGACGTGGCCCGTGATCGCGTATCGCTTCGGGCATTGGGCGCTCGGTGTGCGCATTCCGGTGATCGGACTGCTGCTCCGGGTCATCGGCTTGTTCTTCCGTAAGTTCGCTGAGCTGCTAACGAGCGTGCACATCGACGTGCATGCGCAAATTGGTCCAGGATTCGTGATCCACTCCGTCTATGCGATCAATCTGGGCAAGACGAAGATCGGCAAGAACTTTACGATTGCCACCGGCTGCCTGATTTCTCATGCGTGCCGCGGCATCGGCGACGACGTTTACTTCGGGCCCGGAGCCAAGCTAGTAGGCGATGCCAAGATTGGTAGCAATGTCGTGATCGCCGCCAACAGCCTGGTACTGACCGACGTGCGTGACAACATGATGGTGATGGGAGTTCCGGCTCGCATCAAGCTGCCTGGGGGGCGTCCCCAGCGATTTGTTAAGAAAGCCGCGACGGCGGCGGTTCCGGCGAAGGCTGCGCCTGCTCCGACAGCGCAACCGGCTCCGGCGTTAGCCAAAGCAACGACCGAACAACGTTCCCCCGCTTCCGTTTCTGCGTAACAAAGCCTGAGGGTACTTGGGCCAGATCGACATAGGAGAAAGAAGCCTTGGACTTTGCATGGAATGAGGAGCAGGCTGCGTTTCGTAAAGAGGTTTTGCGATTCGCTCGCGAAGAACTGAAAGACGACGTCATTGCACGCGATCATAACGAACAGTTTTCATGGGAACTCTGGAAAAAATGTGCCAACTTCGGAATTCAGGGTTTGCCGATTCCGACTGAGTATGGCGGCGGCGGAGCGGACACGCTCACGACCGTCTGTGCGCTCGAAGCTCTTGGCTATGGATGCGCGGATAACGGCCTGTTGTTCTCGATCAATGCACACATGTGGAGTTCGGAAATTCCTATCTGGAATTTTGGCACGGAGGAGCAGAAACGCAAATATCTTCCAGGCTTGGTGAGCGGTGGTCTCGGCTTGCACGCGATGACAGAGCCGGGTTCTGGCTCTGACGCGTACAGCCTGAAGACGCGCGCTGAGAAGAAGGGTGACAAATACATCCTGAATGGTTCGAAGACGTTCAGCAGCAATGCTCCGGATGCGGACGTCACCATCGTTTTCGCGAATCTGGATCCGAGCCGTGGACCGAACGGAGTGACGGCGTTTCTGGTGGACAAGGGAACTCCGGGTTTCACGGTTGGCAAGAAGTTGCACAAGATGGGATTGCGCACGTCTCCTATGGCGGAATTGTCGCTGCAGGATTGCGAGATTCCGGTATCGAACTTGCTGGGTAAGGAATTTGGCGGGCAGGCGGTTTTCACTTCGTCGATGGAGTGGGAGCGGATTTGCATCCTGGCAAGCCATCTGGGTGCGATGCAGAGAATCATGGAAACCTGCATCAAGTACGCGAAAGAGCGCAAGCAGTTTGGCGAGCCGATCGGAAAATTTCCGGCGATTAACAACAAGATCGCCGACATGGACGTGCGACTCGAAACCGGACGGCTGGCACTGTATAAGGCTGCGTGGCTAAAGAGCCAGGGACGGCATCCGATACGCGAGGCCTCAATTGCCAAGTTGTACGTGGCTGAAGCCTGCGTGAAAAGCTGCCTGGATGCAATTCAGTTGCACGGTGGGTATGGCTACATGACCGAATACGAACTGGAAAGGGAACTGCGGGACGCGATCGCAGGGACGATCTATTCCGGAACGTCGGAGATTCACCGGGTCATTATCTCGAGCTATTACGGGTTGTGAAGTTGTTGATTTATCCCCCACGGTAAATCCATTTCAGGCTGGTTCTTGAAACATGGCATACGTACTGCAACAACTGCTTACGAAGAGCGCGAAAGCTTATCCGGAAAAGCCGGCGGTATGGGCTCGTGGAAAAAGCATTACTTATCGTGAACTGGATGAACGCTCCAATCAGGTAGCGCATCTTCTGAGGCAGAGGGGAATTCAGAAGGGCGATCGAATCGGATTGTTCTTTCCGAAGTGTGTGGAATCGATCGTGAGCATGCTTGGCGTGCTGAAAGCGGGTGGCGTTTATGTTCCGCTGGATCCCCAGGCTCCGGCAGATCGCGTCGGTTACATCATCAGCAATTGCGGCGTTCGCATCCTGATCACGACTGCCGATAAGCGAAGAGAGTTGACCGCGGAAACACTGGGCCTGCTCGAGGCTTGCCTGCTGACCGAAGGAGAGGGAAACGGTTCAGACCTGATCACATGGTCTCGCCTTTCAGAATATCCGGCCTCGCATGCTCCGCAAGTAACGCTCGTCGAGACTGATCTGGCGTACATCCTGTATACGTCGGGCTCGACCGGGCGGCCGAAGGGTGTGATGCTTACGCACCAGAATGCCCTGACGTTCGTCGAGTGGTGCGCCGAGGAATTCCAGGTCCGCAGCGAAGACCGGCTTTCCAACCACGCTCCGCTGCACTTCGATCTCTCGGTGTTCGACGTGTACAACACGCTGGAAGCGGGTGCGACGGTCTATCTGATCACCGAAGACCTGGCGCTTTTCCCGACCAGCCTGTCGAACTTCATCGACACCCAAAAGATCACGATCTGGTATTCAGTCCCGTCAGCCCTGATGCTGCTTCTACTCCACGGGCGCTTGACTCCGGAGAAACTGAACAGCCTGCGTGTGATTCTGTTCGCGGGGGAAGTCTTCCCGATGAAGTACCTGCGGCAGCTCGCCGAGATCTCCAAGTCCAGTGAGCTGTACAACCTTTACGGCCCAACCGAAACCAATGTTTGCACCTATTACAAGGTCGAGCGCGAGCGGTTGGCGGGTATGGAAAAGTTGCCCATCGGAATCGCCTGTGCGAATACGGAGTGTTTCTCGGTCACTCCCGACGGCAAGCTCGCCGGGAAGGGCGAGGCCGGAGAGTTGTATGTCCGTGGCCCATCCGTGACGTATGGGTACTGGGCTGATCCGGAAAAGACTCACAAAATGGTGGTGCCCAACCACTTCCAGGAAAACTTCGAAGAAAAAATGTACCGCACCGGCGACATCGTCACCGTCGGCGAGGATGGAAACTACTACTTCCAGGGCCGCCGGGACAGCATGATCAAGAGCCGCGGATACCGCATTGAGCTGGGTGAGATTGAAACTGCGCTGCTTAGCCATCCGGGGGTTCGCGAGGCTGCCGTGCTAGCGGTTCCTGACGAAATCATCGGGAATCGGATCCGTGCCGTCGTCGCTGCGCATGTTCCAGGTTCGATCGGAGTTCTGGAGCTGCAGCAGTACTGTGCATTGCGCGTGCCGAAGTACATGATTCCTGAGCTTGTTGATCTTTACGATGAGCTGCCAAAAACCTCGACCGGGAAGATCGATCGAGTGAAGCTGGCCTCGGAGCCTGCCGGCGTAGTTCGAGCTTGAGTCAAGAGAGAGCTTCTGTTGTTGCAGTATCAAATTCACCGTCAATGGGGAGATGGAAAATGATTGAGTCCGCTGAAGTGAAAGATCGCATTCGCGAGTACGTGCTCGAGGAGTTCGCGAAGACCAAGGGTATCGACCAGATCACAGATCAGGAAGTTCTTACCAAGAACGGCATTATCGACTCCATGGGGATTTTTCGCCTGGTCGCATTCCTGGAAGAGACTTTCAACGTGCGCATTGGTGACGAAGAAATAACGCACGATAATCTGGAAAGTGTCGACGCGATCGAGCGGCTCGTACTCTCGAAGGCCAAGAAGTAAGCACATTCACTAATGGCGCAGCGGGCATTTTGCCCGCTGCGCAAAACACGATCATTTCGTTCCTCGGGTTGCGCGAATAGCAGCACTGGTTCTTCTCAGGATTTCCTATGCACATCGGCCGCAAAATCTACTCAAGTGGATTCAAGCTATTCGACTTGTTGTTGATGATGTTGTCTTTTGCTGTCTCTACGTTGCCGCTTTATCACCGGATAGGCAGAATCAGCCTGGCGGAGTTTTTTGAGATGCGCGTGAAGCTTGGGAACCTCATATTGTTCCTGAGTTTCGCCGTGATCTGGCACGTCCTGTTCAACGTGTTCGGTCTCTATGGATCGAGGCGATTGAACAATCGCTGGGATGAAATCTGGGATATCGCCCGGGCAACGACCTTAGGGACGGCCGTCATTGCGGCTTTCGGGCTAATGTTCCACATCTGGGTCGTGAACCGATCATTCCTCGTGATCTTCTGGGTTATGACCACAATGCTCGTGATCCTGACCCGAACCATCATTCGTGAGTCGCTGGCTTACGCTCGCCGCCATGGCAAGAACCTCCGAAACATGCTGGTGATCGGAACGAATCCGCGCGCGCTCGAACTTGTGGAGCGAATCCAGCACAAGCCAGAATTGGGATATCGCATTCTCGGATTCGCCGACGAAGACTGGATCGGGCTCGAGGAGTTCAAGAAGCAGGGACTGCCGCTGGTTTCTGACCTTGATGCGTTACCCGCGTATGTGCGTCGCAATGTCGTCGACGAAGTTGTATTGGCTCTACCGATTCGATCGTTCCACACATTTGCTTCACGAATCGCGGCCGCCTGTGAGCAGCAAGGAATCATCGTTCGGTTCCTGCCGAACATTTTCGATCTAAAGGAGTCGCGTCACCGGACGGACGAACTGGATGGCGATCCGTTGATCAGCCACGACACGACGATCACTGATTTTTGGGGCTTGATGGTGAAGCGGGCGATCGACATCGTGGTTTCTCTGACCGCGATCATCCTGCTCTCGCCGGTGATGCTGCTGACAGCATTGCTGGTGAAACTGACATCGACTGGCCCGATCTTTTTCGTGCAGAAGCGCCTGGGCCTGAATAAGCGGATGTTCAACATCTACAAGTTCAGGACCATGGTCGTGGACGCCGAAGCCCGCCTGAAGGATCTCGAGCACTTGAACGAGGCGAATGGCGCCGTGTTCAAGATTAAGAAAGATCCGCGCGTCACGCTGATCGGCGCGTTTCTGCGCAAGACGAGCATCGATGAACTGCCGCAACTGTTCAATGTCTTGAAGGGTGAGATGAGTCTCGTCGGGCCACGGCCACTGCAGGTTCGCGATTACGAACTGTTCGAGACGTTTTGTGGCGACTGGCAGCGCAAGCGCTTTAGCGTGCGGCCGGGAATTACATGCTTGTGGCAGATCAAGGGTCGAAGTTCGACGACTTTTGAAAAGTGGATGGAACTCGATCTTCAGTACATCCGCACATGGTCGTTGTGGCTGGATCTGGAGATCCTGGCCAAGACTTTGCCCGCGGTGTTGAAGGGCTCAGGTGCTGCGTAGAAACGTTTGGAAGAAAACTGCTAAGGGAGTGGTTGTGATCGCGTACGCGCAAGTTTCTGTAAACAAGGGCCCATGTCAATCGATCTTCAGACGCGCAGAGCAGAAACGCCGGACAGTTCCCCGATGAACGTTGCTGCGCGCGAAGATCAGATGAGCAAAGCGACCGCATTCTGGAAACGCCAGTTAGAAGGCGGGATCCCAGTGCTGCAGTTGCCGACGGATCGCTCAAAGCCAGCGCGTCAAAGCTCCGGCTGTGCCATGCATCAGTTTGTTCTTCCCGCCGGAGTTTCCAGTGCTCTGCGGAGCGTTGCGGCTCGCGAGCAGTCGAGCCCCGAGGTTGCCACCCTGGCATGCTTTGCGGCCCTGATCCAGCGCTACACCGCGCAGAACGATTTCGCTATCGGTACGCGCAATCCGAACGGTTCCGATGACTCAGCGGTAGCCTATCTTCCGCTGCGCTTCGATCTGGGCGACGATCCGACATTCTGTCGGATGCTCTCGCAGGTGGAAGAAGTACTTCAGAATGCGCTGGCACACGACCTATCTCTCGCTGGAGTTTTTCGCAAAGGCGCACAATCCAATGTGACCTTCTCGTTTGGCTCTGATCATCGCAGCGACGCCAATCTCGAGAATTGTGACCTTAGCCTGCGGCTGATGGATTCGGGTGACGAGATCGAAGCAACATTCCTTTATTCCGCCGATTTGTTTGACGACTCGACGGTTGAGCGCATGGCCGGGCATTTCGCAACACTCACCGCAGCCATCGCTGTGAATCCTGAGCAGAAACTGTCTGCGCTGCCGATGCTTACTGCGCGCGAACTGCAGCAACTGGAAGACTGGAATGCGACCGGCGTTCCTTATTCCAGCGAACTGTGCGTGCACGAGTTAGTAGAAGCACAGGTCGCGCGCACTCCGGATGCAGTGGCTGTCGAACACACCGGAAAGCGGCTGACCTATCGCGAACTCAATGAGCGAGCAAACCAGTTGGCGCGCTTTCTGCGGAAGCGCGGAATTGGCCTGGAATCGCGAGTCGGGATTTGCTTGCGCCGGTCCCTGGAGCTGCCTGTGGCATTGCTCGCCGTGTTGAAGGCGGGAGCTGCGTGCGTACCTCTTGACCCGGCTTATCCGAAAGAGAGATTGAGCTACATGCTGGCGGATTCAGAAACGCCTCTCGTGCTCTCTCAACCCGGCTTGCTGTCGGAAGTGACGGACTTCGAAGCGGCAGTAGTGAATCTCGATCCAGATTGGAAGCTGTTCGTCGATGAGAGCCGCGAGAATGTACGCAGCAGCGTCGATCCTGAGAATCTGGCCTACGTTATCTATACGTCCGGTTCGACCGGCAAGCCGCGCGGAGTGCTTCTGCCGCATTCCGGCTTAGTGAATCACAATATCGCCGCCTCCAAGCTGTTCGGGATTACTTCAGCCGACCGCATGGCCCAGTTTGCGTCGATATCCTTTGACATAGCAATTGAGGAAATATTCCCCACGTGGATTGCCGGCGGGGCATTGATTGTCCGCGAGGAGAACGTATCGCTGGCCGTAGGCGACTTTCTGCGCTGGGTTGACGAAAATCGTGTTACTGCTTTGGACTTGCCGACCGCCTACTGGCATGAACTCGTTCGCGAACTAGCGGAATCTTCGCTTAAGCTCCCGAAGACTCTGCGGCTGGTCATCGTTGGCGGAGAGAAGGCTCAGTCCGGTGCGTTAACAACTTGGCGGAAGCTGGCTGGCTCTCGCGTACGATGGGTGAATACCTACGGTCCCACCGAGACCAGCGTGATCGTGACGTCGTACGAGCCGATGGAATCGGAAAACCTTCCGGCCGTGCTTCCGATCGGGCGGCCAATCGCAAATACGAAGATCTACATCCTGAACAAGAGCCTCCAGCCGATGCCCATTGGGGTTGCGGGAGATTTGTACGTTTCGGGTCCCGGGTTGGCGAGAGGTTATCTGAATCGACCGGAGATCACGGCGGAGAAGTTCGTCGCCGATCCGTTCAGCTCCGAACCAGGGGCGCGGATGTACAAGACCGGAGACCTCGCCAAGTACCTGCCGAATGGCGAGATCGAATTTGCCGGACGAACTGATGACCAGGTGAAGATCCGCGGGTACCGGGTGGAACTGGAAGAAATCGAGGCCGTGCTCGGCGCGCACAACGGAGTTCACGAAGTGGTCGTTGTCGCGCGGGAGAATTCGTCGGGCGAGAAGAATCTGGTTGCTTACCTCGTCCCATCGCGGGAACAAGTTCCTACCGCGAGCGAACTGAGAAATTATCTCAAGCAGAAGTTGCCCGCTTACATGGTGCCAGCAGCTGTCGTGCTGCTCGAGGCCATGCCGAAGACGCCAAATGGCAAAGTGGATAAGCGTGCGTTGCCTGCGCCCAAAGCAGCGGATTTCGCGGCGACTCAGGACTTCGTAGCTCCAGAGAATGAACTCGAGAGCAGGCTGGCTTCGATCTGGGAGATAGTCCTGGAGAAGAAGCCTGTCGGTATCCGAGATAACTTTTTCGACCTTGGAGGCCATTCACTGCTGGCGGCCCGTCTGATGCACCGCATTGAACAGCAGCTCGGGCAAAGGCTCCCTCTCGCGGCGCTTTTGCAGGCTCCGACGGTCGAGCAACTCGCGAGCATCATCAGCCAGGGAGCGGACTCGGGCACATGGTCGCTACTGGTAGCGTTGCAGCCTGAAGGATCGCGTCCGCCGTTCTTCTGTGTTCACGGTGTCGGCGGAAACGTGTTGGGATTCCGCGACTTGGTGAGGCATCTCGGGAATGATCAGCCATTCTACGCACTGCAACCGCAGGGACTTGACGGGAAGCGCGAGTGTTTGACTAGCATCCCGGAAATGGCTGCTCGATATATTCAAGAGATCCAGAAAGTGCAGCCAAGAGGCCCGTATCGGATTGGCGGATACTCATTCGGCGGACTTGTTGCGTACGAGATGGCGCAGATGCTCGAAGCGCAGGGGGAGCAGGTCGCGCTCCTAGCATTGTTCGATTCTTATCCCGGCAAGGTTGAGACCCGCGCCGAGCAGATGAAGAGTTTGATGAGCCTTCCGATCACGCAGAGACTGAGCTTTATGTGGAAAAAGGGCAGCTTTGTACTCATGACGCTGCGCAAGCGAATGGAATTGCGCTTCCTGCCGCAGGCGCTGCGCAATGTCAGACAGGCATGCTCGAAAGCTGCCGGAGAGTACGATGTCCAGCCCTACAACGGTCGCATCACTCTCTTCCGCGTGCGGGAGAAGTCGGTAGATAGCTTGAATGATCCGTACGCGATCTGGTGGCGCATGGCCGGCCGTGGCGTGGAGTTGCGCGAAATCAGCGGCGATCACCTGAGTCTGTTGAAGGAGCCACAGGTCAGATTCCTGGCTGAAGAATTGGCCGAAGCTTTGGCTCAGTCCGTCCACGAAAATTCCCTCGTTGGTGCCGACGCGTAGAAATTGACCGAAAAAGATTAGCGAAAAAGAATGAGTCTATCGAACACAGAACAGGTGCTGGACGCGGAGTGCGCGAGTGACGCGAACTCGATGGCTCCTGCCCAGATGGGCGCCGACATCGATCGCGGCAGTATCGCGAGCAAGGCGCGCCGTTGGGCCACTAAGGGTGGCCTGGCGATTCTGGATCAGGGCCTGATTTCAGGATCCAATTTCCTGATCGGTATCCTCCTGGCGCGCTGGTTGGTGCCTGCGGAGTATGGTGCCTTTTCGCTCGCATTCTCGGTATTCCTGTTGCTGTCGTACGTGTACCAGTCGCTGCTGTCGGAACCACAGGCAGTTTTCAGCGGATCCGCCTATCGACATTGTCTTCGTGGGTACATGAAGGCGCTGCTCAGTATCCAGTTGGTCGTTACGGTTTTTGGCCTCGTTCTGCTCGGTGGTTCCGCCGCCGTGGTTTATGCGATGGGCAAGGCTGATGGCCTGCCGGGAGCGCTCGCAGGAGTTGCGATTGCATCGCCCTGCATTCTTTTCTTCTGGTTGCTGCGCCGCTCGTTTTACATGAACCTGGCCCCGGCGCGCGCGGCCATGGGAGCGTTCATCTATTTCGTCTTGGTAAATGGTGGACTGATCGTTGCCTACAGGAAGGCTCTGATCTCGCCATTCTCCGCGTACCTGCTGATGGCGATCGGCGCTTTGGGAACCGGCCTGTTCCTGCTGTCGCAATTAAAGAGAGTCTTGCCGGTCGACACGGTCGATGCGCCGACCGCTGCTCAGGCGTGGCACAAGCATTGGGAGTACGGACGCTGGGCGCTGGCCGTCTCCGTGGTGACTTGGATTCCGTATTACATGTACTACCCGCTGGTGAGCGCGTTCTCCGGAATGGCTGCTGCCGGGCAGCTGAAGGCATTGATGAATCTTTCCTTGCCTCTGGAGCAGAGCTACACGGCCCTGGCGATTCTGTTTCTGCCCTATGCGGCGCGCGTCTGCCGCGAGAAGGGGATTTCGAGTTCCGGACCGCTCGTCCGGCGTATCACTCTGCTGTTCGTTGGCGGAGCCGTCGCCTACTGGGGACTGCTGATTCCTTTCAAGGGCATGGCGTTCCACATTCTGTATGGCGGGAAATACATGGAAGTTGCACCGCTGATTCCGTACGTTGCGATCGGCACAACGATGTGGAGTGCGGCTTTTGGTCCAGCCATCCTGTTGCGGGCGATCGAATCTCCCGACTCAATTTTCTACGCGCGTGTGGTGGCGAGCGTTCTTTCGCTGGTTGTCGGAGTACCAGCCACCAAGATCTTCGGACTTTGGGGTGTGGTTGCAAGCGTGATCGTTGCCAACATTGCTGCGTTTGTGATTTCGATGTACATCCTGCAGCGCAAATCGAATTCCGTTGTACTGCCGAATCCGGTTCTCCAAGGGGAAAGCTAATCGATGAACACTGTGAAGACACTCCGTTTCAGGGCCTCCCGCACGAAATTGCGCGCTCCCAAATCTTGGTGGGAGCACCGCGGATTGAATGATAATGACGTCCTATTTGCGTCGTTCGAGCGATCGGGAAACACGTGGTTGCGCTTCGTGCTCTTCGAGATTCTGACCAACGACACCGCCGGTTTCCTCAATGTGAACCAGCTTTTGCCCGAACTCGGCACGCATCACGGCGCAGAACATGTGCTTCCGAATGGCGGACGCTTCATCAAGACTCACCACCAATACCGCCCGGAGTACAACCGCGCCGTGTATCTCATGCGGGACCTGCGGGACGTAATGCTTTCCAATTGGGCGCGCGACAAGGAAATGGGCTTCTCGCAGTATTTCGACAATGGCAAGGGGATGGATGGCTACATCGAGTCGTTCCTGAAGGGCAAAGTTACCCGTTTCGGATCGTGGCAGTCGCATGTGGATTCCTGGGTGAACTGTCCGCTGGCGAAAAGCGGAAACTTGCTCGTCGTCCGTTATGAAGATCTGCGTCGCGATACTGAGAACGGGCTGGTCGAGATGCTCCGATTCCTCGGAATCGAGCGGGATCGTGAGCAGGTTCGAAAAGCGATCGAGAACAACTCGCTGCGGGCGATGCGCGAGAAGGAAGAGAAGGCAAAGAAGTCGGGTGCGACGCTCGGGAAGGGAACTCTCCTGCGCAAGCACAACGTCGATCGCGAAGACGCGCGCTTTGTGCGCAGCGGCTCCGTTGGCGGCTGGCGCGAGAAGTTGAGCCCAGCTCAGATCGAAATGGTTACAAAATACGCCGGAGACGCGCTGGTGCGCGCTGGATATCCCGCAGGGATCACGCAGGATGCACCCGCCGAAATGGCTGGCGCACGCGGGTAATCGGAGATAGGTAACCATCCCAATATGACTGAAGTAAGGAAGAAAACGGGCCTGTTTCTGGCGATGATACTGACACTCGTCCCCCTGTCAGTATCCCAGAAAAAGGAAGCAGCAAGCGACAGCGGAACACTGCGCCAGGCTGCTGATCCAATGGGATTCTGGGTCGGAACCACAATTCAAGGTCGCATGTGGAATCGCGATCCGCAGTATAAGCCCGTCATGGGGAAGGAATTCAACGCTGGGGTTTCCATCGTTTTTCCGAACCTGACCGAACCAGAGCGCGGCCATTTTGATTGGGAAGCGATGGATGAGGCCATGAGCTTTGCGAAACAGAATCACATGAAGCTTATGGGGCATTGCCTGGTGTACCGCAATATGCAGACCGGACCGTGGATGCGCTTCAACAACGCGCAGTGCGGTGGATGGTCGGCGAAGGACTTGGGTGACATTCTTAAGGAACACATCCAGGCAGTGGTTCGGCATGGCGGGGACGCGTACTACTCGTGGGAAGTTGTGAACGAGCCCACGAATCCCACGCACAACGGGTGCTGGTCCCGCGTGCTGGGAGATGACGATTACATTGTGAAGGCGTTCCAGTACGCGCGTGAGGCGAATCCGAATGCTTTGTTGCTTCTGAACGACACGTTCGGACAGGGCGGAATTGACAAGGAGCGAGCCGACGAATTTTGGTCCCTTGTGAACCGAGTGAAGAAAAAGGGCGCTCCGATCGATGTTGTGGGCACCGAGATGCATTGGGAACTGCCGCAACTTCGGCCGACGTACCTCGACGAGTTCAAGGACTTTCTGGCAAAGGCACGGGAATCGGGCGTGAAGGTCCACATCACCGAGATGGATGTATATCAAGGGCCCGACGATACGCCGGAGGCGTTCAACAAGCAGAAGGAAGTGTTCTACAACATCGTCCACACCTGCTTGAAGGATTCGAATTGCATTGGATTCATGACCTGGGGAATCGCGGATCGATATAGCTGGTTGCGCACTTCGGATTGGAAGAATCTGCCGAATGCGAAGCCGGTATTGTTTGACGAACAATACTCCAAGAAGCCGGCCTATTACGGCGTACTGCAAGCGTTAAGAGAAGGGCGTTAAAGATCTGACTATGAGTTCAGGAATCATAGAACGGGCGAGGCAGGGCGGACTGGATGTCCGCGACCGGCGGTCCAAGTGGTTGCTCGCCGTCTTTGTGCTGGTCGGCTTCGCCATCTCGCTTTCTATCGCAATGCTGGCCGGTTCCTCGGAATATGGAGGTCTGATCGTTGCGGGCGGACTGCTCCTTGCCATTCCAGTGATCGCGCTGATGATCAGAGCGTTCCCGGAAGCAAAGGATGCCCTGAAGGTGCTCAGGGCCAATTGGACGTGGTGGCATCCACTCTGGTTTTTCCTGTTCTTCAGTACTCTGGTATTCCGTATTCGCGACGTCGGAGCGGCATCATCGAACCCCCTCGATGGCGCAGCGATGCTGCGCGTCATCCCGGAAGCTCTGGTGGCGGGCTCGCTGATCGTCCGGCTGATCCTGAAGAAGCCCAATTGGTTGGGTTCCTTGTTTCGCGGTATTCCGGGCGCGATGGCGGTCTACTGCCTCATTTGCCTGGCTACTACGGCATGGTCGGTCAAGCCTTCGTGGACGGCGTACAAGTCGCTTGAGTTTCTCGCGGACGTTTCGCTGCTCGCCGCGGTTGTCGCCAGCGCCGAGGGATTCTTCACCTACGACAACCTGGTCGATTGGACCTTAGCGTTCTATGGGCTGTCGCTGGTGGGTGTTTGGTCCAATCTTCCGATTTGGCCGACGGAAGCCATGGACGGAGGCCGGCTCACCGGCGTACTTCCAGTGGAAGCGTCGAACAGCGTGGGAACTTCGGGAGCGGTCCTCTCGATCATTGCGGTCTGCCGCTTGCTGCCGGTATTTGGCCGAGCTAAGAACAAAGCCTGGTATCTCCTGCTGCTGGTGTTTGGCTTGGCTTCGATGATTTTGTCGAAGACCAGAAATGCCGAAGCAGCGTTCATGTTTGCGATTCTTGTAATCGTGATCTTCTCGCCTCGGATTCGCAAAGTTGCGATCTGGAGCAGTCTCGCCGCTTCGCCCGTCATCGCATTGGCCTGTCTCGTCAATGACCGCCTGCCGGGGTACGCGACTGACTTTGTCATGGGCATCGTGAACCGCGATCAGTCCGAGGGCGCATTCGGCACGTTGAGTGGACGTACTGGCTGGTGGCAATACGGACTTGAGCAACTGGCAAAACATCCGCTTACCGGTCTGGGAGCCTACGCAGCCGGACGCTTCGCCGTCCTTGGCAAGCTTGGTGTAGGCGCCGCGGCCATGATGCACAGTGATTGGATCGAAGTCCTCCTCGGAACTAGTTTCTGGGGCTTGATCCCGTTTGCGGGAGCCTTGCTGGCGGCGTGGTACTACCTATTCCGGTGTATCCGCAGCGATATCTTTACCCCGGAGCAGCGGCAACTCGCTCTCGAGCTATTCGCTCTGCTGGGCATGCTGACATTGCATTCTTTCTTCAACGATGAGTTGGCCTGGCATTGTCCGCTCTTATACTTCGCAATTTTAGGGTACGCCGAGTTCATTCGAACGTATCCGAAGATCGAACTTCGACCCGGGGTGCAGTTGCGCAGGCTGGGGCCCGAAGACCTTTTAGTTCCACAGAGAAGTACGGCAAGTGCTTTTCACAAACTGTCAACCGATAACAATTAACTCACTGGGGGAGTAAACGCATGGCAAAACAGACTCGAATTCTGGTAACTGGAGCGGGTGGTTTCATCGGTCATCACCTTGTAAATCGCCTGAAAGCTGACGGCCATTGGGTACGCGGCGTTGATATTAAGCGTCCCGAGTATGAAGCTTCCGCGGCCGACGACTTTCAGGTTCTCGACCTGCGCATCTGGGAGAACTGCCTGACCGCCACACAGGGCATCGATCAGGTTTACAACCTGGCTGCCGATATGGGCGGCATCGGCTACATCACATCGTTCCTGGCCGAGATTTCCAAGAACAATATTCTTATCAACGCGCACATGCTGGACGCCAGCAAGCAAAACGGGGTGCAGAAGTTCCTGTTCTCCTCGTCGGCCTGTGTGTACGCACAATACAAGCAGAAGACGCCGGATCTTGTTCCGCTGAAGGAAGAAGATGCGTATCCGGCCGATCCCGAGCCGGGCTACGGCTGGGAGAAGCTCTTCGCCGAGGAGCTTTGCCGCTACTACTATCACGACTACAAGTTCGAGACGCGAATCGTGCGCTTCCACAACGTGTACGGTCCTCTCGGAACCTACGACGGCGGCAAGGAGAAATCTCCGGCTGCAATTTCCCGCAAAGTCGCGCACGCGAAGAATGGCGGGGAGATCGAAATCTGGGGCGACGGCGATCAAACACGTTCTTACATGTATGTGGATGATTGCGTCGAAGGCCTGATCCGTCTCATGGCCTCCAATCATCGTGAGCCGTTGAATCTCGGCACCGACGAGATGGTCAGCATCAATCACCTGGTCGACATGATCTGCGGTATTGCCGGCAAGAAGCTGACGAAGCGGCATGATCTGACCAAGCCGCAAGGCGTGCGTGGCCGCAACAGCGACAACACTCTGCTCCGCAAGGTGCTGGGCTGGGAGCCGGGCACTCCGCTGGAGAAGGGCCTCGCTACCACATACAAGTGGATCGAAGGCGAGCTCAAGAAGAAGGAAGCGGGCGAGCTCGCTGAAGTCGCTGGCGACTAGTCCTTCGGAAGGGAGTCCATGTCCATACCCTCGGTTGACAGCAGCGTGAGTATATTGGGCGTCAAGGTCCATGCTACCAGCATGGACCGCGCCCTCTTACGTTTGGAGACCGCCGTGACTACCGGCGAAAAGGGATACGTCTGCGTAACCGGGGTGCAAGGCGTCATGGAAGCGCAGATGGATACCAACCTCAAACGCATCATCAACCACGCTCTGCTGACCATCCCGGATGGACGGCCTACCGTCTGGGTCGGATGGCTCCGCGGGCTGTTCCAGATGCGCCAGGTGACCGGTCCTACGATTATGCTGCGCATCTGCGCGCTTTCCGCCGAGAAGGGCTACTCTCACTTCTTTTATGGGGGGAACGACGGAGTGGCAGATCAGTTGAAAGATGCGCTGACTCGGCGTTTTCCCGGGCTGAAGGTCGTCGGCACGTACACTCCACCGTTTCGCCCGCTCACGGCCGATGAAGAGGCGGACCTGGCTCGTAGAGTCGCTGAAACCAAGCCGGACTTCTTCTGGGTCGGACTAAGCACGCCAAAGCAGGAACGGTTCATGGATCAATACATCTCGAAGCTCGACGCCAAGGTGATGATGGGGGTGGGCGCGGCATTCGACATTCACACCGGCCGCATCAAAGACGCGCCGTACTGGATGAAGGTGACGGGTGTGCAGTGGATCCATCGCATCTACCAGGATCCGAAGCGGCTGTGGAAGCGGTATCTGGTGAACAATCCAAAATTTGTTTACCGGATTACGCTGGAACTTCTTGGCATCCAGAAGCAGCAAGAGGTCTAGTCAGGTAGCATTGAGTACGCCACAATGAATTGCAGGCATGAAAGTTCTTCTCGTACACGGTGCATACCAGCAGTATGGAGGCGAAGACTCTGTCGTTAAGGCGGAGACGGAATTGCTTCAGAGCCATGGAGACGAAGTTATTCTCTATGGCCGGCACAATGACGAGATCAAGGACTTTAACGTCCTTCAAAAAGCGCTGTTCTTTCCCCAGAGCATCTATTCGTGGAAGACGAGCAGTGAGATCGACGACGTAGTCCGGCGCGTGCGGCCCGATGTAGCCTTTGTTCACAACGTTTATCCCCTGATCTCCCCTTCGGTTTACCACGCTTTACATGAACTGAGAGTGCCAGCGGTGCAGGTGTTGCATAACTTTCGGCCGTTTTGTCCGAATGGCTTGTTCTACACGCAGGGCCATGTTTGCGAAGCGTGCAAGGGCGGCAATTATTTGAATGCGGTGAAGAACCGCTGCTTCCGTGGAAGCGTTGGCCTCAGCTCTCTGTATGGATTGATGCTGGGCCTGAATCGCCTTGCGGGCATGGTGGACAAGATTTCAGGATTCATTTGTCTCACGGAATTCTTCAAGATCAAAATGCGCGAGATAGGTATCCCGGAATCGAAGCTGTTTGTGAGGCCGAATTTTGTTCGTGCGCCGGCATTGCCGGCAGAGAAGACAGGGAACGGATACGTCCTGTTCATGGGGCGACTGTCTCCGGAAAAAGGATGCTGGACCCTGATCAGCGCCTTTGAGCAAATGCCCGGAGTGCAACTGAAGGTCGTTGGCACAGGGCCGATGGAGCAGGAGCTTCAGGATTACATCCGGAACAAGGGTATCCAGAACATCGAGATGCTGGGTTTTAAAGCCGGAGTAGAAAAGTGGGAGATACTGCGCAACGCTCTATGCCTGGTTCTTCCGTCGGAATGGTACGAAAATTTTCCGGTGACGGCGTTGGAAGGCTTTATGGCAGCCAAACCTGTTGTGGCATCTCGCATTGGCGGACTGCCGTACATCGTTGAGGAAGGAAAGTCAGGCCTGTTGTTCGCAGCCGGACAGGCGGGCGAACTGGCGCAACGCATCCGGTACCTGGTCGAACATCCCGCAGAGGCCGAGAGCATGGGACGGCGCGGGCGCGATCTAGTCGAGACGAAGTACGGACCGGAAGAAGGCTACGAGAATCTGATGTCGATCTTTGCCCAGGTGCAAGGAAAGCAGGCTGCCTCAGTCGCTGCGATATGAGCAACGAGAATACAAATCTGCAGATGAGCGATGGTCCTCTGTTTGTCATCGGAATGTGGCGCTCAGGGACTTCGCTGTTGTATGCCTTGCTGAATCAGCATCCACAGATCGGGCTGATGTACGAGTCCGACATACTTACGTTGTCGCCGCTGTTCGTGATTCCGCGAAGGACTTCGTGGTGGCTGAACAAAGTTGATTCGTGGAACGGCGCGCTGACGCGGCACAAGATTGATCCGTCAGCGATCCCTCAAGACATCACGGATCTGCCGAATGCATTTCGTGCCGTCGCCCAGCAGTACGCTGAGAAAAAAGCCGCATCCGTCTGGGGATGCAAGTCGCCCACCTATTACGACTGCATGAACCAGTTTGCCGGCTGGTATCCCAAGGCGAAGTTCATTGTGATCTGGCGCGATCCTGCCGACGTCTGCCGGAGCATTGTCCGTGCGGCGGAGAAGGCGTCCTGGTTTGCGCGCCCCGGAATGGATCTTCGTGCCATTCTCGGCTACCGCCGCATGAAGCGCGAGGCGGACCAACTGGTGCGGCGCGGAGCGTCCATCTATCAGGTGCAATACGACGATCTCGTCCGCGATCCAGCCAACACACTGACCGCGATCTGCGATTTCATTGGGATCCCCTTCGATCCGAAAATGACATCCCTCGAGGGCGCAGATCGGTCCGCTATCTACAAAGGCGAGCATCATTCGGGTGTCAAGAGTTCCAGTATTGTCGCCAAACGGGAACGTCCGGAAGTTCTTTCGCCGGAGCTCAAGAGCAAAGTCGAGCGATACGTGGTTTTCTGGCGCAAGGAATCGGCAGGGAAATTCCCAGTAAATGCGTTAGTTAGCGACGACGCGAAGGCTGCGTCTTGGAGTGAGCGGACGATCGACCGCATTCGGCACCGCATGCTCCGTACAGCAGATCAAATCGTTCCTTGGGCCTATGCAATGGTACCCGTGCCGTTATGGCAAAAATACCGCCAGATGAAGTCTAGACATCAGAACGTTGCACCTCAGCCCAGCGAGGGTCGAGCAACATAGTCGATATAGTCTGTAAGTAGTTGATGATACGCATCTTGCCAGCTCGCTTTCGGCGGTAATTTGGAAGGCGAAGTGCAGTTTCACTTGATCCAGCATTTCCCCCAACAGTTCACTTCGAGTCAGGGAGCGTTCCCCGGTGATGTCAGGCCTCAGGTTGGTGTCGGCTCTTGTCGTGCTTTCTAATGTGACTGGTTCTGCATTGGGCCAAACGGGCAGTATGAATACGTTTGCTGGGCTGAATACCGTCCAGTACAAGCTCAATGCGACCGCCGCCCCGGATGTGACGATTGCCGTTGGGCAAACGGAATACTGCGAGCACGTCAACAACGCCTATCAGTGCTGGTACAAGAGCGGTCCCAATGCCAACCAGCCTGTGAGTTTCCTCGGAGGGACAGCACCGAAATCGGATTCCGGTCCGTGGAGTCAGAACGGTAACAATGGCGGAAATACTCCGCATTGCCCGACTGCGTATACTCCAAACTCGCAATTGCTCCACGACAACGTGTACAACGTCTGGATTCTCGAAAAGCGTGTCACCGCAGCGGGGGGAGGCCACAACTATATGTGCGTGGCCGTAAGCAACATCGACGACATGTCACAGAGTTCGTTTGCCTGGTTTGCATTCGAATACGATCTCGACACGGTCATCCCCACAAACTCCCACGGGAACTTCTATTATCCCGACTACCCCCAGGTTGGCTTGTGGCAGAGCTCGACCACATCTACCCCGCCGTACACAGCCGCAAAAGACCAGGCCATGTGGGTCACTTACGACCTGATGGACACGAATAATGCCAGCAATATCAATGGGGTTTTAGTTTGTGCGGTCGATCTGGCCGGACTTCGCGCGAGCACAGCCAGTCCATGGGTGAACAATTCGAAGCCACCGGCGTGTACAGTCGCCCATCCGCTGGTGACCTTCAATCAGCGGCGCAGTTGGGCTCCTGCCAACAACTCCGACACCATCCCTCCGCTCTCCGCCGACGGCGAGATGTTCACATACGTGATTGAGCCCCCCAAAGACGGCAAGTCGTACCTGACAGATCCAAATCACACCCAAGGCGTGGAACAGTGGACCATCGACTGGACTTCCGCCACTCCGACGCCGTCGTTTGTGAATAGCTGGGATCTTCCATCGACGCAAAGTGGTGGCGATCAGTCGGGATGCTTCATCGCCGGCAACTACTACAACACAATCTGCATTCCGCAACCTTCGACTTCTGCGACCGGCATCCATATCGATTCCGTTGCCGACCGTGTTCAGCAATCGTTCCAGTACACGTCGAATGGCGGCAAAGGCAGCAGTTGGACCTCCTCGCGCGTGATTCAAATCTCTCCGAGTTCGAGTAGTCGCTCGCAGACCGAAGCCGACATTCGCGTTCTTCAACGGAACTCTGCAGCTCCGAACTCGGTCTATGTCGCCGGGGACTATCCAGTCACCGATCCTTCTGACGTGAGCGCCTACGTGTTCATTCCCAGCGTAGTGCGCGATAAAGCAGGGAATCTGCAAGGCATCTTTGGAGTTTCGGGCGCCGGCGCCAATGAGCATCCCGGACTTGAAAGTCTGTTCTTCAATCCAGGAACACTCTCGTCCTCGACCTATGGATACATCGCAAGTCCCGCGACAAGCGGCGACGCGCAGGATACCGATACGCTGAACTACCGCTGGGGCGACTGGTTCAGTGCGGCGCTCGATCCGAGCGATTCTTGTACGGTTTGGGTGGCAGGACAATATCTTCAGTCCACGCGCACAACCGAGCCCTTCTGGTATACGGAAATGGCATCGCTTCCCGCAGCTAGCACATGCTCCACAGGCCCGGTTTTGCTCTCAAACGTCAGTCTCAACTTTGGTACGAATGCAATTGGTGTCCAGACCGCCCCCCTGGTCGAGACGATCAAGAACAACCAGAGTGCCAATCTGAATATTTCGGCTGTATCAATCGCTAGCGGGGATTTCACGCAGGCCAATAACTGTGTGGGGCAAGCAATCGCTCCTCAGGGCACCTGCACGGTAAGCGTATATCTCACGCCATCGGCGTCGGGCCTCCGCACCGCGTCGCTCCTGATTACAGACGATGCGAGCAATAGTCCGCAAACGATCGCCCTCGCCGGGACGGGCGCCTCTTCGAGCCTTTCATTTTCCCCGACCACTCTGGCTTTTGGGAGCAAGCCGTTAAACACACCCAGCACGGGACAGAGCATTACGGTCACGAACAGCGGATTTTCGGATGTAACCCTTAGTTCCATTCTCGCGAGCGGAAGCTACACAGAGACAGACAGCTGCGGCGGCGTCCTGCTGACTCCCGGGCAGACTTGCTCTATCACCGTTACATTCAATCCGGCGTATACGGGATCGATTCCGGGCACAGTCACGATCAACGACAATGCCGCCGGCGCGCCTCACATCGTCACCCTCAGCGGTACGGGACAGTTACCGGTGTCGTTCTCGGCGAATCTCACATTTGCTGCGACGAATGTGGGCAGCACCAGCGCTACCCAAACGATGACGCTGACGAACAACCTGAACCAGGCTCTGAGTCTGACGTTCAGCACGAGCGGAGATTTCTCGGCAGCAGGGAATGGAACAACACCCTGCGGTGCAACGCTCGCAGCGAAAACCAAGTGCACCTTTGGGGTGACCTTTACTCCGACGACGAACGGCGCTATCAAAGGAGCTCTTGCCGTGTCCTACAATGCTGCAGGAACACCCGCTGTTGGCTTCCTGCAGGGAACCGGCCAGAACGGCCCAGCATCTCCGTTGACATTCAGCCCAACGAGCGTCGGGTTTGGGAACGTCGCGCTAAATACATCGATCTCGAAGACGGTAACGGTCAAGAACGCGAGCTCGGCCTCTATTACGATCAATAGCGTCACTGCGAACGGCTTCTACACGGTCGCGCCGAGTGGTTCAACTCCTTGCACTGGAACGTTGAGCGCCAGCAAGACGTGCACCCTGACAGTCACGTTTACGCCCCTAGTCACCGGGAGCACCGCGGCTGGAATCACCATTAGTGACACTGCAGTGGTGAGCACGCAAGTGCTGAACGCTACCGGAAACGGAGTTCTGCCGGTCACGATGTCGCCGACTAGCATCTCCTTTGGCACGGTTTCGGTGGGGAGCACCAGCGCG
This sequence comes from Terriglobia bacterium, assembly GCA_963727085.1. Lineage (GTDB taxonomy): Bacteria > Acidobacteriota > Terriglobia > Terriglobales > Acidobacteriaceae > Sulfotelmatobacter. The sequence goes on from CAVSER010000001.1 coordinate 123,969, forward strand.
GTTCAGGTTGTGACCGTCACAAACAACCAAACTACTTCCGTGCCGATTAACAGTGTTGTAGCTAGTGGAGACTTTATTTCGACGAGTGGAGGAAGTTCTCCGTGCGGGAGCAGCATACCGGCGAGCGGTACCTGCACCTTGGGAGTTCAGTTCAGCCCGACTGGATCCGGTGCGGTGAGTGGGAATCTGACACTGAGTTACGGCGCGGGTTCATCGCCTCAATCCGTCAGCCTTTCGGGCACGGGGCAATAAGCCCGGGAAGACCGACACAACGATTCGAAATCGGCGCCTTGCCTCAACCTTTTTGTGGGTGAGACCGGGCGCTAATTGTTTTCATGAGTGCCACCGTTGGCCGCTGACTCTTCAATAGGGTGCCTTCGAGTTCAGGGATCGTCATCCAGGAAGGTGATCCTTCCCACGAGTCCTCCAGTTCGCCGCTTGCCTCTACTTCGAAGACCGAGATGATGCAGGGTACATCGGCATTGCTCGTGTAACGCATTTTGAATTGCATGCTCGTGACGCTGAGGCCCGTTTCTTCCTGCACCTCGCGACGAAGCGTGGATTCCTCAGTCTCTCTCCATCCCGCGATGCCGCCCGGCAACGAGAGCCCGCGCCCGTCGTTGCGCCGGATTACAAGGAAACGTTCGTTCCGGTGAATGATTCCAATTGATGCGCGAAGAGATCCGAAGATCGGAAAAACGCGATATCCGGTAAAGCAGACGCGGGAAACCAGCCAGAAAAGTCGCCGTTTGTAGCGCTCAGGAACGAGATTCAAAAGGAAAGTGCGGCGGCCGAGAAATCGGAAAGCATCGTCCTAGTTTAAATGAAGAAGAGCCCGCATCGTCGCGATGCGGGCTCTTTGTGCTTAAGGCAGGTTATTGGTTCTCCAGCAGAATCGGCTTGTAGCCAATCTGGACCGCGTTACCGCTAATCGCCGTCCTATTCCCATCCAGGTCGTGGTACCAGGTGTAGGCCGCGGGAGGCGCATAGTTCGAAGTCGTACATACGCCGTTGCCGCAGGACTGAGCGGTGTCCCAGACGACGAGACCGTTGTCCATATTGCAGGAATACACTGTTCCACTGACCGTGCACGGGCTCACCGAGTGCCCGATTAGCCAGGTAGCAACTTCGTTCCATGCGGTACCCGAAGCGCTGCTCTGTAATCCGTACGGAGCGTGGCTGTCCCAGGTGTAGATGTACTGCCGTTGCACTCCGACGCCTGCCCTCAGCATCGCAGAGCGCGCCACGTATCCGGCCAGCATATCCGGGTCCGTCAGGCCCTGATTCTGCAGGATTCCGTGCTCGTCATCCCAGATTGGCAGGTTCGTCAGGCTGCGCTTCTGCACCTCTGACGTGACCTGGCCCCAAACAGTCAGGAACGCCTCGGGAGTTGCGTTCGTTCCATTCTGACCGCGCATGTGAACGTTGACGATGTCAAAGTTCGGTGCGCCGCCCGCCGCCACATATCCGTCGAACCATGTTGCCATGGTCGGACCGTGGGCTGAGGGGCTCAGGATCTTCGCGTTCGGATCCAGTGAGCGAATGATAGCCGCCGCATCTTTGCCCATGCGGACGAGCTGAGCTGTGGTGCCGCTCCAGAAGCAGTTGCAATCCGGTTCGTTCCACAGTTCGTAGTAAGAGATGCGGCCCGCAGCATGCGTCACCAGTGCGGTTACGAATGCCGAAAAGTATGCGTCTGTGCCCGTGCCATCAGGATTCACATCCGTGGGCGCAGCGCAGCTATACGGTCCGGGCTGCAGGCAGCCCGCAGGTGCAACCGCCCCAGAGGCGAATTGCGGAGTGTCACCGAACGTATAGAGCACGTCCATGTTGGACGACTGCGCTTTGTCGAGCCAATTGTCGAGGCCGGACCAGTTGTAAACGCCGTTGGCGGTGTTCAGCTGACCCCACTTGATTCCGTTATCCCAGAAGCGGATCGCGCCAAGCGTCGCAACCTGGTTCTGTCCATCGGTTGGCGGCCAGACTTTGCTTCCGTTGAAATCCGCCCCGAAGAAAGTGATCGGTATTGTGTTTCCATTGGTCACGGCCTTGGTGACCGTCACTGACAGAGGCTGGCTTGCCGTCTGTTTCGGTGAAGAAGCATCGGTCACCTGGACGGTGAAGCTGAACTGGCCCGTCTGAGTCGTGGTGCCGGAGAGTGAACCACTACTTTGCAGCCCGACACCGGAGGGCAAGGTTCCGGAACTCATAGACCAGCTATAGGGAGCCGTTCCGCCGCTGGCTTTCAGGTTCGCGGAGTAATTCACGCCAGACGTGATTCCCGTCAGGCCCGTCGTCGTGATCGTCACCGGAGACACCTGAGTCGGCGCCGTTACCGTTACGGATGCCGTACCGGACTTCGTAGGATCCGCATTGCTGATCGCGGTTACTGTGACCTGCGTATTCTTGGTCACGTTGGGAGCCTTATAAGAGCCGCTGCTACTGATTGCTCCGTTCGAAGTCGACCATGTGACTCCCACGTTGCTCGTATTGCTCACTACCGCGGTGAACTGCACCGTCCCGGCCGATTGTACCGTGGTCGTCGCAGGTGTCAGGGCTATCGCTACGTCAGTCGCATTCGCGACAGTGATCTGGAACGGGCTGGCACCCGAGAGCCCATTCGAGTCCACCACGTGAATCCCAAAACTGGAGCTCCCGCTCTTGGTGGGAGTTCCGGCGATATTTCCGCTGGAGGCATCAAGCGCGAGCCCCTGGGGCAGAGATCCCCAGGAGATGCTGAACGTGTAAGAGCCTTTGCCGCCGGTTGCATCTATCGCTGCACTGTACGCACTGCCAACCTGACCAGCCGGAAGGCTAGCCGAGATCGTCAGGTGGGTTGTGCGCGGTAATCGTTGGGCGGGCGTCCTTGGCTGAGGCGTTGGAGCTTGGTTGGTCATAGCCGAGTTCGCTGCTGTACAGGCTGTGAACCAGGGCAGACAGAGCGCTAAGGCAAAAACGCCAACGGTCTTTGCAACGTTGACTTTCTGGTCGTTCCGAGCCGGAGGAAGTGCGTCGGACCTCATCTCAGTTTTACCTCACGAAGGGGGATCGTAAGGACGCTTGTGTTCCTTCAACGTCCTTGAGGCAACACTAGAGAGGGAAAGCACTTAATCACAGATAACCTCCGGTCAGTGACCGATGGGTGACCGGAAGTACATGCGCCAGAAGTCCTCTGGCGTATTGCGGGGAGCTAACGGCGCGGGCAGGGTAACTGCGCTACTGGCGGATGATCCGCACGCCGGAATCCGTGTGCGGACGAAGATTAGCGGAGGACGTTTGTTTCCCGGGAGTGGCTGTGGAATCCGGCTTGTTCGACGTGCTCTGATTCGAGCCAAGCGCGTATAGCACAACTTCCACACGGCTCGAAACTCCAAGCTTGTCGAAGATGCGAAACAAATAGTTTTTTACGGTGTGTTCCCGCAGGGTAAGGCGTTGCGCGATCTCGCGATTGCTCAGTCCTTCGGCAACACAGCGAACTACATCAAGTTCGCGCGCCGATAAAATCGATTCCCCATTCGCGCTGAGGAAAGACATTGGCATCGGTTCCGCCATCGCTTCCAGCAGGAACTGCAATTCCGCGCTGCTCGCCCAGATCTGTCCTTCGTGAACGCAGCGGATCGATTTTGCGAGAAGCTTCAGCGGTTCCGTTCGGCAGAACACTCCGCGTGCGCCACAACGAAATGCTTCGATCACAGGCGCACGTTCGGATGCGTCGAGCAGCATAATCGTCCTCGTTGCCGGAGAAGCAGTTCGAATTTCCCGGGTCAAGCGGAATCCCCCGCGGACATCGTTGCCTTGCCGGGCGCTAATCAGCGCGATGTGTGGGTGCTCGCGCTTAATTGTGGAAACAACTTCCATTCCCGTACAGGCCGGTGTGGACATCGCAAATTGTCCGTCGCGCCCCAGGGCTTCCACGAGGAGCTGGGTATTCATGGAGGTATTGTCGGCTGCCAATACTCGAATCCTGTCATGCAGTGGAAAGCTGGTGAGTTGAGCCATGATTGGAACCGCACCTCAGGAAGTCTGGGAGTCCTTCTTCTCCCCCAGTTCTTCGGTTAACGAATCGTTGATGGATTGTTGAGGGAGATGCTCAAAACCCCAGTCCTGAGCCCCAGAATCCCCAGCCCGCTTCATTCCATGGTTCGGGCCAAAAGCTTATTCAACAAGGTATTCGGCCCTGCTGAGAGTGGTAAATGGCACTTTGGGGCCATTATCGGGAAAGGTACCCGCCAGTCTGGAAAGTATACAGATCATTACTACTCCCGCCAAGCCCTCATCTGTGCAATTTTATGCACAGAGACATTCCTCTCATTGACACTCGGAGGTACATGCAATAACTTTGCGACCAGTTTAAAGCTCCACGCTAGCAAGGCAACAAATCCCCCCATTTTCCTCAAAACACTCTGAAACGCGTAGCCCAAAGACTGTTATTACCAGGAACAGGTTGGAGTCCATGCAAAAAGACGATTCTCAGCTTCTGCGCAATTTGGGCAGTACCTCCCGTCGCCGCGGCCTCTATTACGTCGCTCTGGCCGCGCTGGTAACCGCCTCAGTTCTGGCTTTGATGTCGAAACCGGCAGTTGTACACGGATCCGCGCTTGCTACCGATCCCGGCCCACGTCCGCTTCCAGCGGCTTCAGGCGCTTTCTATTCCAATCTCAGCTCGAATCAGAATTCCATCACTCATCGGCTCACGCAGATATTCACCGAGGTGAATTTCGTCGCTGGCGGCCCGTTGGTGAAGACAGTCGGACTCGGGCCACGCTTCAATTCCAATTCCTGTTCGAGCTGTCACGCCTACCCGGCGGTAGGCGGCTCCAGCCCGCCGAATAACCCGTTGTTCGCGATCTACCAATTACAGGGCGCAACGAACACGATGCCCTATTTCATCACCACCACTGGGCCGGTGATTGTTGCGCGATTTCCGTACAAATCCGATGGCGTTACGCCCGATGGCGGCGTGCACCAGATGTTCACTATCTCGAATCGCAGCGATGCTCCTGGCTGCACTACGATGACGCAGCCTGATTTCAACGGCGCGCAGGCGAGCAACAACATCATCTTCCGCCAAACGACGCCCACCTTTGGTTCGGGCCTCATCGAACTCATTCAGGAAAGCGACATCCTGGCGAACATGAGCTCGAACGCTTCGTTGAAGCAGTCGCTTGGAATCTCCGGTCATCCCAACGTCAGCGATGACGACGGGACCATTGCACGTTTCGGCTGGAAGGCGCAGAACAAGTCCTTGCTGTATTTCTCGGGCGAAGCCTATACGGTTGAGGAAGGTGTCAGCGATGAAGCTTTCCCGAGCGAAAACGATGAATCCATTCCGAGTTGCCTGCCGCCGTTTCCGGTTGCGGCTGGAACAAACAAGACAAAGGGCGTTCCCGACGACCGGAACGACACCGGTGAGGCTCCGAAGCTGCCGGTGAACTTCCCGGGAGACCTGGAGCGCTTCTCCTTGTTTATGCGATTTCTCGCCCCTCCGGTTCCGGTAAAGGCGACATCGTCCACCAGCAACGGCTTGGTGCAGTTCCAAAACGTCGGCTGCGACATGTGCCACACAGTCTCGTTCACGACCCCGAGTTCATCGATTGCAGCGTTGAGCAAAGTGAAGGCAACGCTCTATTCCGATTTGCTCGTGCATGACATGGGACCGGGACTCGCAGACAACGTTTCACAAGGCAACGCCACTGGGGACCAGTTCCGCACAGCGCCACTGTGGGGAGTTGGCCAGCGGTACTTCTTCCTCCACGACGGGCGCACGACTGACATTGTCCAGGCAATTGAAGATCACTTCAGCTCGGGCAACGGAAACTATCCGAACTCCGAAGCCAATACAGTTATCAACAATTTCAACGCGCTGTCACAGCAGAATCAGCAGGATCTCGTAAATTTCCTGCGATCGTTGTGAAACTAGGGAGCCGATCAGACGAAGAGGACGCTATGACACTGCCTGAAAATACCAAGGTCGTTCAGACTCGATTGAATCAGTGGAAGTGGGTGCGAATCATCCTTCCCATGGTGCTGTTGCTGGTCATTTGTACAGCCGCGACGGCGTACTTCCCAAAGGGTTCAAAGGCCGCGAAACACGCTCCGTTGGCCGCATTGCGAAGCAACGTCGTCCGGCCGCCAGCGGCAACCGCTGTAGATCCTGGGCCTAGGCCGTTGCCGGCAAGCGCCGGCAAATTCATCTCCACGCTGAGTGGGAACGAACAGCAGATCGAGCCCAGCATCACTACAGAATTCAATCGCGTCCATGATGTGGTCGTCACATCTCCGACCGACGGTGGTCTTGGACCCCGGTTCAATTCCAATTCTTGCGCCAGTTGCCACGCCTATCCGGCAGTGGGAGGTTCCAGTCCGCCGTCGAATCCGTTGTTCTCGGTGTACCAGAAGAATGGCGCGAGCAACACCATGCCGTTTTTCATCACGACATCAGGCCCGATCCTTGAGGCACGCTTCATCAACCAGCCGGGCACGACCATTCCGGACGGAAATGTTCATCAGTTGTTTACGATTAAGGGACGTAGCGATGGCTCAGGGTGCAATATCCCGCAGCCTGATTTCTCGACTGCATCTTCGCAGGGCAATCTGGTCCTGCGCCAGGTTATCCCGACTTACGGAGATGGTTTGATCGAGGTCATTCGAAACAGCGACATCGTCAGCAACATGAACGCGAATGCCTCAACCAAGAAGACGCTGGGTATAACCGGGCACCCGAACTACAGCGGGAACGATGGCAGCATCCAGCGCTTCGGCTGGAAGGCACAGATCCGCTCCACGTTGATCATGGCAGCGCAGCAGATGAACGTCGAGATGGGTGTCACCAACGAAACCTTTCCGAACGAGGTCGATCAGACTCCGGGGTGCGTCCTCAATCCTGTCCCGGAGACGGTGACAAATTTCACTCCCGGAATTCTGACCGAGATGTTCCCAGGAGATGCGGAGCGCGCCGAGTACTTTACGCAGTGGCTGGCTCCGCCGACTCCGGGCCCTTCGACAAACTCCACCAAAAACGGCAAGACCCAGTTCACAAATGCGGGCTGTGTCTATTGCCATACAACGTCGTTTAAGACTCCCGCCACTTCGCGTCCTGCGCTCGGCAATACGACGATCAGTCTGTACTCCGATCTGATTGTGCATCACATGGGGCCGGGTCTTGCAGATGGTCTGGCGCAAGGGCAGGCGGGCCCGGATGAGTTCCGTACGGCTCCGCTGTGGGGCATTGGGCAGCGGTACTTTTTCATGCACGATGGCCGCACGACCGATATTGTGCAGGCGATCGAGGACCATTTCAGCCAGGGAAATAGTACTTACCCTGCTTCGGAAGCCAATCAAAGCGTGACCAACTTCAACGCTCTGAGTTCGACGAATCAGCAGGATTTGATCAATTTCCTGCGTTCGCTGTAAGAACCTAGCCAGTTCGACACTAAGGCCATGCCTGTGGAAACCTTCGGGTTTCCTTTAGAGGCATGGCCTTAACTGTTTGTAGACTCTTCTCAACCTTGCATCCCCCAAACGCAACTAAAGTTGGCCACTAGAAAGGCAAGTTCGAATGCTCGAAGCATTTCGGGGTGGCGGAGGACTTTATGTTGGCAAGGTTGTTCCGAGCTTTGCTGCTTTCTTCGCTCTTGTTGATCGTCTCTTCTCTAGCGCTTGGCGCTGAGACAGTACTTCACAATTTCAATCCTTATACGACCGGTGGAATCAATCCCGCCGGAGGCTTGCTGCTGGATTCAGCTGGAAACTTCTACGGCACCGGGCTCGACGGAACGCTCTTTGAGTTTTCGCCCGATGGTTCAGGCGGATGGAATTACAAAATCCTCTGCAACTGTTCCGCGACATACGGGTATGGTTCGCTCGTGATGGACGCGTCAGGAAACCTGTACTCCTCCACATTTTGGGGACAGATCTATCGATATTCGCCCGGAGGTGCTTCGGGATGGGTTGCGACACTTCTCTACAGCTTCAGTGGACCATCTGGTTCCGGCCCAAGCCCGTTGGCCATCGATGTCGGCGGCAATCTTTATGGCGTGTACGGCTCGGGCGGTTCGCATAACAGAGGATTCGTCTTTGAGTTGTCGCAACAGTCAAACGGATCCTGGTCGATCACTCATCTTCACGATTTCAGCGGCACGGACGGTGTCGTCTACGCCCAGAACACCGCATACACTCTGCTGGGCGGTCTAGTTATGGATGCTTCGGGCAATCTCTTCGGTACCGCCAACCAGGGCGGCTCGAGCACGAAATGCACTTCGGGTTGCGGCGTAGTCTTCGAATTGCAGAAGACGACCGGAAAGTGGACTTACAAAGTACTCCACAACTTCACGGGCACTGACGGAATTAACCCGGATGCGACTCTTCTGATGGATGCGTCAGGAAACCTCTACGGCACGACCACTGATGGAGGCGCCAAAGGCTTCGGCGTGGTCTTTAAAGTAAATGCGGGAACCTGGCACACAACGGATATCTACACCTTTACGGACGCAAATGGCGATGGTGCCTATCCCAATAGTGCGTTGATCCTGGATTCCGCGGGCAACTTGTTTGGCACGACCGAAGCCGGAGGGGGCAGTGCGGTGTGTACAGTCGAAACAGTGAATGGCTGCGGCACCGCGTTTGAACTCAAACCCACCAGCGGCGGAACTTACAAAGAGTCCATTTTGGTGAAATTCACCGGGAAGGCGAACGGCGGGTTCCCAGGTGGCGTCAGCATGGGCCTCGATCGAAACCTTTACGGTATCGCTGAAGTGGGTGGGACCAGCAACAAGGGCCTGTTCTTTGAGATACCACAGTAACGTGAGAACTCCGAGCCCGGCGCACGGCTTACATCTCCTTCGCGTGTGTCCGGGCCTGTTCGGCATCAGCAGTGCGTCCCTGCGCTTCATACAGATCTGCCAATCCGAGCCACAACTTGGCGTCGCCCGGGGATAGCCTCACGGCCTTTTCCTGGAAGTTCACTGCCTGATCAAGTTGACCCATCTGGTACGAAGCTTTCGCCCGTCCCGTCGCGATCAGAGAATCGAATCCGGCGCCGAGCGACTCTCCCGCCGTACCGAATGGGCTTGCGGCTTCAGCTTTGTCTAGCGCTAATAACGCTAATTCCGGTTGTTGCATTTGGAGCAATGCCTGACCCAGCATCATCCACATCTCATGCGGCCGAGCAGAAGACCTCGCTCCCTGCCGAAACACTTCAGCCGCCTCCGCATAGCGCTTCTGAGTCATGTAGAACAACCCCAGATCGAACGTCGCCTCCTCGCTGGGATCAAGATCCAGGCTCACGCGAAACTCGGATTCCGCCCCGGCCGAGCGCCCCAATTGCTCCAACACAAGCGCTCGAAGAAGATGCAGATTGCCGTTCGCATGGAAGAGTTCATCCGCCCGATCTAGGCGCGTCAATGCCTCCGGGTAGCGTTCCAGGCTGTACAGGATTCCACCGGCATTTGCCGATAAATTGAACGCCTCCAGCCTTCCTCGGTCGGAGGATTCCACATTTCGATTCGCGGGAATATCAAATGCATTGTTTTCGCAATCAATCTGCAGTTGCTCCACGAGGGTTTTCGTCCGTGGCGTGCGACGGACGAACACCGCCGAGACCTCATCCATGTACACCACCGCCCACGATCGACTGTGGCAGAACTCATGCAGATGCGGGAACAACGTCATTCCCTGGTAGCGTGACAGCGGAACGATGATGGTATTGATGTCACGGGCATCTGCTTCCTTCTTCCATACCACAGAATCGGGCGACTGAGCGGCCAGATTGTATGCTCGGAAAAACAACTCCGATCCAAAGGGCAAAGCGCGGCTGTCGATGTAGACGGGGTATTCGGGGAAAAGGCGCCAGGTCAGGTATCCGCCGAGTGCGTAGCCGTTGAAGATGTTCGTGGGTAGTTTCTGGTGCAGTACGAAGTCCACTGCATGCTCCGGAAACCACCAGGAGAGCCCCGTTCCAAACGAAGCCAGCTGGGTCTTGCGCATGTAGTAGTGATTGGAAATTAGGTCGGAGGATCGGACGATTGTCAGAACTGCGAGTCCAGTCGCAACGGCGACCAGGGCAGGTTGATGTATTCGTCGGGCGAGCGCTGAACCGACTTTCTTCTCGGTAGCGGCCCCCAACTCACGCCTGTGCGTTAAAAGTTCCTGAAGGACGGATCCGGCAATTACAACTGCAACGCACGCAAACAAGGCTTGCAGTCGCACGTGGCGCAACGCAAGAAACAACGAGCCGGCTAGGAGGAGAGATGCTCCCCATCGCTTTCGCCAGAGTGTTACGCAGATGCCGGCCGACACTACGATCGAAAGCCACCAGAACGAGCTTTGCGGGTCGCGGAAATCGAAGGCCTGCAGCACGCTAGTCCACGCTGGATGAATTCCTTCCCATTCGACGATCCAGAGGTTATGCAAGTCTTGCGCGCGCGCCTGGCGAAGCAGCGCCCCATAGATGAATGGCCCCCAAGGATTAACGAATGTGGCGATACTGGCAAGAGCGATCCACGGGCATGCGCGCTGAAGCCGCTGAACTGCAGCAGTTCGGCTCTCCAGCGAGATGCAATCCAGCATTTCCATGCACACATACGCGAGGCAGAGCAGTACGCCAACGACGAATCCGAGGTGCAGATTCACCCAGAAGAACATCAGCAAAGGAAGCAGCCAGAGTGGCGCGCGGTCACCACGATGGTGGCGCCACAAGATAATCAAGAAGGCGGCGAAGAGAACCGTCGTGAACATTTCTGCCCGGGGTTGCGTGCGGTTCGCGATCAACGGCACTGCGATCACTGTCATCGCTGCCCTGACAAGATTTCTTCTCGTGAGCAATAGAGCCGCTGCGGTCGCTGACGCGATTGCTCCAATCCAGGAGAGTAAAGCGTACCCGCCTAAAAGAAAGCAGCCGTAAAAAAACACGCAGGATAAAACCGGGTATACCCACGGCTGTCCGGATGCAGTGTAGGAAAAGACATCGTTAGAGAAAACCCAATAATGCTGAGCCACCCATTTTCCGGTCGCGAGTTGCCAGCCCAGATCGAAATCACCTAGAGTGTGGAATCCCGCAAGGAAGGCATAGAAGATCGCGAGCGCCGAGAGGCCCAAAGATGCGTAACGCACCATCGTGGGGACAGGCTCCGGCTTTGAAAAGTTTTGCGAATCAGGAAAACGATTGGGCATCGGCGCCGCGCCGCCAATTCGTGAAGAATATGCGGCGAGCTATTGTAAGCGATCTATTCGGGAGCGTAATCGCACGCGATGGGTAGTACGCTTCGGAACCTAGAGCCCGTTTGCCACACTCAAGATGAAGATGCGGTCGTCCCATGCAGAAGGCGCGATTTGGCTCTCTCCGCCAAATACCACCATGTCATTGAACGCGGAACTATAGAACGCCGTGTGGAAGCGGCGTTGAGGAGCCGTGCCTGTAACTTTCTCAGAGATCCACGCCGAGCCCCCCCCAATTCCATTTGCGAAGGTAAGAATCCAAGTCTCGCCCAGCGGCTGGATCCCGGTGAGGGTGGTGACGCCGCCAAAAATTATCATGCGATTGTTCGCGATGTCGTAGACGGCGCTTTGTCCGGTCCGTGCAGACGGCGCAGTTCCTGTCGGGGATAATTGGGTCCAGGCGGGCGTACTGGCGGTGGCATTTATGAGCGTCCACACATCGGAAAGCCCACCGCTACCCGCATCTCCTCCGAAGACGGTTAGCACTTTGTTTACGGAATCGTAAACAGCGCTGCTATTCTCCCGTGCTGAAGGTCCCCCGCCGGACGGGATGATTTGGGCCCACGTCGGGGTTCCGCTCTCGCCATTCGCACCACTTAGTATCCAAACGTCCGAAAGATAAGCGCCAGCACAATTCGATCCGCCGAATACGATTAAGGAATTCGTCGAAGGATCGTATGCAGTATTGAAGTTCAGCCTCGCTGGTGGCGGCGTCCCCGTGGGAAATAACTGAATCCATGTGGACACGCCCGTCGACGAATTCGCGTCGTCCAGCACCCATGTATCGTTCATGCAAGAAGTGCTGCTCGTTCCACCCCCGAATACGATCATGCGATTGCTGCTGCTGTCGTATGCCGCGCCGTGTCCGTAGCGAGCGGCCGGCGGTGTCCCAGAGGGAAAGAGCTGTACCCAATGATATGGAGTCGTAGTAGATGCTTGCCCAGCGGCAACAATTCCCGGCACGGTCCAGACATCATTCAGAGGGCCCGTTGAGCTCTGTCCCCCGAATACAACCACTTGATCGGTTGCGCCGTCGTAGATCGCGCTCGTGTAGTACCGGGCCGCCGGACCGTCCTGTGTCCATGTTTGGGCGGAACTCGAGGCCGGCGTCAAAAAGGTCAACGAGAGGATCGCGAAGAACAGAGGAAGGCTGGCAACGCTCATCTGGTCCCTCGCTTTCCAGTCAAGCCGTTTGCTTCCGTGAGAATCAATACGTGATCGTCGGTGAAATTCAGCGGAATCTGGCTGTCTCCGCCGAAGATCACCATGTCATTGGAAACGGGATCGTAGATCGCCGTATGATTCTTTCGATAAGGACCTGCCGCGGTAGGCGTCAATGAAACCCACGCAGGCGTGCCGCCGATTCCGTTCGCGCTTGTCAGAATCCAGCCGTCGTTTACGACTTTCCCTTTGTTATTGCTTCCGCCATAGACTGTCATGCGATTGTTCGCGGAATCGTAGACGGCGCTGTGCCCGAGTCGCGCGGCTGGCGCGGTTCCTGTCGGCGACAGCTGCGTCCACGTAGGGGTGCCAGTCAAGCCGTTCGCATTCGTGAGTGTCCAAAGATCGTTGTACACCGTCGAGCTAGAGATCCCTCCTCCGAAAACCGTCATCACGTTGTTCACTGAATCGTATGTGGCGGTTGCCTGGCTGCGCGCGCTCGGGCCTGTGCCGATCGGCGTCACCTGCGTCCACGAAGGCGTCGCGCTCGATCCATCGGCGTTGTTCAGGATCCAAAGATCGTTGTAATACTTTCCGCTGCAGTCCGTACCGCCGAACACAATCATCTTGTTATTGCTGGCGTCGTAAACAGCGGTGTGTCCCTCACGAACGGGAGGCAAGGTGCCCGTCGCCAGGTATTGTTTCCAGGCCGGCGATCCGCCCTGCGAATTGAGGTGGGTAATGACCCACAGGTCGTTGACGCAGGGTCCCGGAAAGCCGGTGCCCCCGGCGAAGACAATCATCCGGTTTGAGGTCTGGTTGTAAACAGCGCTATGTCCGAAGCGTACGCTCGGCCCCTTTCCGCTGACCGCCGCCCGAATCCATTGCAGGTTGTCGAATGTCACGGAGGACGACGGTATGACGTTCTGAGCGATCCAGGTGTCGCTGAAGTCGGTGCTGGTAGGCGCGTGCTGCCCTCCGAAGACAAACATCTGATTTGTGGAAGGGTCGTACGCGGCCGATGCCTGGCTGCGCGTCCCGGGACCATAGCGGTTCCATTTTTGCGCCGCGACGGGCAGGACGGCCAGTGTGGTCATCAACGACCAAACTGCAATCAGGCGTGCGACCGTACCGATATTCATCATCGCTCCAAACGAGGGTGCGCCCGACACGCTGGGTTCTAGTGCAGTCCATGCACTTGCTGCAAGGGGAAGGAGGCGAACAGCCCACTGCGTTTTGGCAGCTTAAGCGGGCGGTTTGCACTCCGTCAAGATGATGAAAATTGCACAGTGGCGCGTTTATGGCCGATAAATAAAGGTTTGGGCCGTACCAATTCCCGAGAGGTCATAGCCTCCGAAAATACGAACTGATCCGTCCATAAGTTGAATGGCAGCCGGATAGAAGCGAGGTAGGTCAAAGGCTCCAGAAACCGCGCGAGACGAACTAGTTTTTGGATCGTAGATCTCCGCGGAACTCGCGCCGCCTAGGATGAGCACCCGGCCGTCTAGAAGTAGCACCGCCCCGGCCATCCTCGACCGAGGTGCATTCATCTTGCCCGCTACGGTGAAGGAATGGCTAGCCGGATCGTAGAGTTCGATGGAATCCGAGGGGGTGCTGGCCTTCGCATCCTGCGCACCACCAGCAACAAGAACCTTCCCGTTGGCCAGGAGAGTTGCGGTGTGTTGGAAGCGAGGTTGATTGAGATTCGCGACCGCGGTAAATCGATTAGAAACTGCGTCAAAGAGGTCCGCGGCTGGAACGGTGTGACGGTGTTTCGATATGCCGCCCACGATCAACACCCGTCCATCCGAAAGCATAGTTGCCGTGTGCCCAATGCGCGCCGCCGACATCTTTCCGACCAAGGTCCACTTTCCGGTGAGTAAATCGTAAGTCTCGGCAGAGTCGAGCGGCCCATTTGTATCGGAGCCGCCAGCCACCAGCACTCGTCCATCGCGCAACACCGTCGCTGTCGGTCGAATCCTCCGCGCGTGCATATCGCCACGGGTGTTGAACTTTCCCGTTTCGTAGTCGTAGTCCTCGGAACTGGAAAGGGCGCCGCCGCCCCGAGTCACTCCGCCAGCGATCAGTATTTTCCCATCTCCGAGTGGAGCCGCGACGTGGCCCTCTCGAGGTATCGACATCTTTGCTCCGGCCGTGAATACCTCGCTGGTCGGATCGTAAGTTTCAGTGCTCGCGAGAAACCCGCCGTGCGCCCCCTTACCACCGGCAAGCAACACCTTGAAATCAGGAAGGACGGTCGCCGTATGCCCTCCACGGGCGCTGCTCATGTCGTGCCCGGGGATTAGGTGTCCCGCGGGAGCGGGCGGCCGCTTCGGCGCCGTTTGCGAGGCTGCCACGCATAGAAACAGAGCACAAAAGAAAATGACGGGAGCAAATCGCTGCCATTCCATCCTTACGAAAGCCTCCTTTTGAGGAACCGTCGATGATTTTATACGCTCGCAGCCGGCGCATGAATGTCTGAGCGGGTTCAGCGGAAGAACTCCGCTCTCGTGCTACAGTGCTGAAAGCCGCTCCCATAAATTCTGGACTGTACTTCAGGGGAATACGACCCATGGAACCACGCCTCATCCTGATCAATCTGCTGATCAAGCTGGGCGTAGCTGCAGCCGTATCCAGCAGCCTGGTGCGGTCCAAAGAATTCAAATCACTCCTGTTCCGGGAAGAGCGCACCTTTCGCCAGAAGATCTATTTGGTGCTTTGGTTCGCTCTGCCGATCATGGTTGGAGTCGGTATCCGGATCATCCAGCATAGTTTTGCCGCAAGCGACATCAGCTTCGAGACGGCCCTGTTACTGGGAGTCATGGGCGGGCGCTGGGCGGGATCTCTGGGCGGAGCGGTGATGGCCGGTCCCGCTCTCCTTCATGGGGAGTGGGCGGCAATGCCGTTCCATGTGCTTTGCGGATTTCTCGCTGGTCAACTCCGTACCATGGCCGTCGACAAAGAGGAAATCTGGTCGTTTTCGCCATTCATTGATCAGAGTATCTTCCGGCTGATTCGACGCAACCTGCCTCGTCCGCGGTTATTCGACTGGCAGGTCATGTTCTTCATCACCATCGTCGCGCTTCGGTTCGTACAGTCCGAACTGGTACGGTACTTTCCGAATTCAATTTTCAGCATAGAGAGCCCCGACAACTTCTGGGTATGGGGTGCCATTTACGCCGCAACTGTGGCAGCGATCGGCATTGAGATTAAGGTCTTCAACAGCGTCCGCATTCAGATCAAGTTGGAAGAGCAGGAGCGCCTTCTGCTGCATGCGCGCATGGAGGCTCTGCAGAATCAGATCAATCCCCATTTCCTCTTCAACACTCTGAATTCAATCTCATCCCTTGTCCGATTCGATCCCGACATGGCTCGCGACGTAATCTTCAAACTGGCCACGATCCTCCGGCTCCTGCTGAATAGCAGTGAGGCTTTTGCCCCGCTGCGCGATGAATTCGAATTCGTCGACAACTATCTCGACATTGAAGTGGTGCGTTTCGGCCGCGATAAATTGCGCGTGGTCAAGGAACTCGATCCGGCATCGCTCGATGTCGTTGTCCCCAGCATGCTATTGCAGCCGCTGATCGAGAACTCCATCAAGCACGGTCTTTCGCCGAAGGTCGAGGGCGGCAGTATATTCCTGCGCAGCCGGCTCATTGAATCGAAGCTGATCATCGAAGTCGAGGATGACGGCGTTGGGATGGGCGGCGCCCAACTGGAAGACAGCAGCAGTTGGACTGGCATGGGCATTGGAATGGCAAATATTGCCGAACGTTTGCAGGTGCTGTATGGGGACCACGCCCGCATGACAATCGATAGCCACGAGGGGAAGGGAACTCTGATTCGCATTCGCCTGCCGCTGGTGGACGCAGTCAGCGCTGTGCCGGAAGGATTCTACGCTGAGCGATCGAGCACGCGCCGGTAAAAATCTTCGTACTGCTTAACGATCTTTGTGGAACAGAAACGTTCCATGGCTACCGCTCTCGCGCGTTTGCCCATCTCGCGCAGCCGCGGTTCATCGCTCAGTAGCTCTATGGCATAACGGGCCATCGTATCGACGTCGCCCACATCCGCGAGATATCCCGTGGTGCCGTGATCAATCACTTCCGGCACTCCCCCGGCGCGCGTAGAGATCGGTACAACTTCACACGCCATCGCTTCCAACGCGGCCAGTCCGAACGATTCCAATTCGCTGGGCAGCAGCATGAGGTCAGCAATCGACAGCTTTTCATAAATCTGATCCTGCTTGCCCAGAAACAGCACGTCGTCGTGAATCCCCTTTTGCACGGCGAGCCATTCTGCCACCGAGCGGTCGGGACCGTCGCCGATCAGCAGAAGCCGCGAAGGCATCTGCTTGTGCACGCGATCGAAAATCTCAATCACATCCGTAATTCGCTTCACCGGACGGAAGTTCGAAAGATGAACCAGTACTTTCTGATTGTCGGGCGCATATTCCCGCCGCATCTCCTCGGCGATCTCAGTGTTCCGATAGTACACATCGCAGTTGACCGAGTTGTAGATCACTTCGATCTTGTTCTTTACGTCGAAAATGCGCTGAGTACGTTCGCGCAGGTAATTCGAAATAGCGGTCACGCCATCGCTTTGCTCAATGGAATAGCGGGTAATCGGAAGATAAGACCGGTCCAGTCCTACCAGGGTAATGTCCGTTCCATGGAGAGTGGTGACAAATGGCAACCGCTGAGAACGCGGACCCGCCGCCAGCATTTGACGCGCCAGCATCGCGCTCACCGAATGCGGAATCGCGTAATGCACGTGCAGCAGATCGAGGTCGTAAAGCTGTGCGACTTCGGCCATTCGCGTGGCCAATGCTAAATCGTAGGGAGGATAGTCGAAGAGCGGATACCGGGAGACCTCGACCTCATGATAGTGAATGTTCGGTTCCGCGCCGCGCAGCCGAATGGGCTGAGCATAGGAGATGAAGTGAATCTCGTGCCCGCGCTGCGCGAGCTCCAGGCCCAACTCCGTGGCTACGACTCCGCTACCGCCGTATGTCGGATAACAGGTGATCCCAATTTTCATGTGCTGGCGGTCGCCTTCGCGTGCTCCTGTCATTCGATGGCCGTAACTGACTGTGGTTGCAGATTTTACACGAGAGGCGCTCGCAGACGTTCAGCGGCAGACGAAATTAGGCGTTCTTGGGGCCGAGACCGGTTCCCGGATCGAGTTTGTCGAGATGCGTCTGGAAGTTTTTCTTGGACTCTTCGGGCAGTCCGGTGAATTCAATTCCCATGCCGACCCCGGGATCGCGGGTGCGAACCACCGCACTTGGCGAGATGCGTTCTTCCCCCATCCAGAGATCTACGCGCAGGGCCGTCCCGACCGGCAGCGGCATGACGGTCTCCACATAACAGCCGTTACCGCTGATATCGGTAGCGTTGACTCGTAGCGGCGTATTGACGCGCTCGTCCCGGAGTTCGAGAGGAAAAGAGATCTTGTGACGTAGAAACTTCCGGCGGTTGTCATGGCGTACCTGCGTGCGCTCTTCCGCTATCATTTCTGCGGGAAGCGCGATGGCCCACGGACAATCCTGATCCACTACTAACTGCACGCCCACCTGAGTTTTCTTCAGTGCCCCTGCATCGACGACCCAGATTACCTTGCAGCGGGCTTTCCTGCCCTCGTACTGTACGCCGATCACATCGCCAACCTTGAGATCAGGCTCAATGCCGTATATGCAGGCTCCGGTCGCGCTGATGTTCTGGGCGGTCGCCGTCTGGAAGAAGGGCTGATTGTTGGCGCCCATTCCCCATACGCGCACCTTCAGATCCAGAGTCGCACGCGGCGCTGACCCTTGGGCCGACATCGGCAGGTTCCCTCCAGCTTAGAGAAACGGTGAATTGTAAAACATCATACTACTTCCTGTGAAATGAATAGGTTACGACAGTACTGTCAACCATATAGGTCAGTCGGGTAGAAGAGGTCCGGGTGCAGAAACTTGCTTCGGATGCTGAATCATGAGGTCCCTCCCAACTCGCGATACGAGATCAGCTGAATCCCTTGCTGGGTAAGGATCTCGCGCGCCGCCGGCGAAGTGAGGACACGCAATTCGGTCTCGCGCGACTCACGCAGCCGAGTGTTCGCCGCCCCAAGGTCTGGATCGTTGTAACCCGGGTGGCAGACGAACTCCCACGTGCCTTCGGGAATACTGTTTGCAATGGCGCGGTACAGAGTTTCATCGAGCGTCCCGGTGACCTCGATCCCCAGAGTTCCGTCCGGCGTCAGGAAACCCTCGTTCTGTACAGCCTCTCGAAATCTGCCGGCGAAGCCGCGCAGCACTCGAACTTCGGCGTAGCGCGTCCACAAGTTTGGTCTGGCCAGGAGGTCGCTCGATCGAAAAGGCCTCCGCGGCCCGAATGGATTCCTTAGCGCTCGCACGCCGCATTCTTTCGCCGCATTCAGCAACGGCCGCAACACCCGCGGAAACACATGCGTATGCTTGTGCGTGTCGATATGAGAGACACTGATGCCGGCGCTCTGAATCTTGCGAATCTGTGCGGAAGTTTCCGCGGCAAGCTGGTCGGCATCCAGGCGTCCGGTAAGTGCGCGCGCAGCGAATGACTTTAGCCCGTCGCGGAAAACACCCGATGCTGTCAGAGCGGGAACTGTCGATGCCTCGAGGACAGGCCTTCCATCGATTAGAACCACATGGCATCCGACGCTCAGTTTTGGAGTCGCCTGTGCGCTTCGCACAGCCTCTGCAAAGGCCTGGCCATTGGCCATTAGAGTCGATGAGGTGACTACACCGCGCGTGTGTGCCTCGATGATTGCCCGGTTCACGCCCGAGGTGAATCCGAAATCGTCCGCATTGACGATCAGCCGTCGCACCGAGCGAGTGTAGCAGGAGAGAGACTTGGCGAGCCCGAGAGTCCTGCGTGTAAATTGTTGGATGCCGGAATGAAGAAGCCTTCTCCGCTGACGAAGGCCACTTCAATAAATTAGGAGACAGATTTGAAACTGCGCTGGAAAAAACTGCACCCGAACGCCCAAGCACCAGCGGTCGCCCATGTAGGGATGGATCTCGGCTACGACTTGTTCGCGGTTGAGGACATAATCCTGCGCTCCGGAAGAGTGACCCTTGTGCGCACCGGGATCGCGATCGAGTTCGATCCTCCGCACGGTGCGCTCCTGTTCGACCGGTCTTCGATGGGCAACAAGGGAATCAAGAAGTCGGCCGGCGTCATCGATGCAGGATATCGCGGGGAAATTCTGGTGCAATTGACCCTCGACATGGATGCTCCCCCCGGTAAAGACGAGACTCAGGTTGGCGGTTACATGATTCGAGCCGGAGACAAGATCGCCCAGATGATTCCGGTAAAGCCTCTTACCATCTTCGACGTGGAGGAGGTTGATGCGTTGTCATCATCGACACGCGGCGAGAAGGGGTTTGGCAGCTCAGGAAAGTAGCCGGCGAGCGGAGTTGAGATCCAACCAGCCCTCCAGATGCGTGTGCTACCATGACTTCAGTCAACGCTCGACAGAGCGCCTGCCTAACGACGGCCGGTGGTGGATCGAAAACGCGACACGTGCCGGAAGAAATTTGAAGCAGGGCGGTTAGCTCAGTTGGTTAGAGCGCCTCGCTTACACCGAGGAGGTCGCAGGTTCGAGTCCTGCACCGCCCACCACTCTCCGAAACGTCAACGCTAAAGCCCCCATTCTTTCAGGTTTCAAGGGTACTCTTCGCATGGGCGGGAGCAATCCTCGACGGCTACATACGTCTTCGCTCGCCCGGCCCCTCGCGACGCTTCCTCATCAGGAGTTTGTATTCGTACATACGCACGCGACAAATGCTGCGACTCACATGTTTCGTGCTGCGCCGGTACGGCCAAGAAATTCCAGTCGGAGCGGAGTCGTTCCCTGCGCACATACGAAACTTCTTGACAGTGATCATAAACGAAAGTAAAAGTAATAAATCGTAAGTATCAAATAAAAGCGATCCAAACGTTGGCAGAAGTTCATGGGAAGCGAATGACCCTGAATCAAGGACGCACTGGCAGCAAGGCGAAACAGGTCAGAAACTCTGATTTCGCGGATCCAGCTTCCTGGTTGCAGGACGTCCTGCGCCGCAACCGCCGGTCGGGAAAGCGCGGCTCATACGCAGTCTGCTCAGCGCACCCTCATGTAATCGCAGCCGCTATCCAGCAGTCTTTGGAGGACGATTCCTTTCTGCATCTGGAGTCCACGTCGAGCCAGGTAAACCAGTTTGGTGGCTATATCGGTCAGACGCCGCAGCAGTTCGCGCAGGATGTCCGGTCCGCTGCTCAAAGCTCTGGACTCCACCCAGAGCGCGTCCTGTTTGGTGGCGATCACCTCGGCCCTTTTCCTTGGAAGCACGAGCCGTCAAGTACGGCCTTGGAAAAAGCTGGCGGCTTGGTACGCGATTGCGTGTTAGCGGGATATGTGAAGATCCACCTCGACGCCAGCATGCCCTGCGCTGACGATCAAATCGCGGCATTCACGGAAGACACAGTTGCCGAGCGCGCGGCGATGCTCTGCCAGGTTGCGGAAAAAGCATATGCACAGGTGCCGAAACCATCTTGGCCAATCGTCTATGTTGTCGGGACCGAAGTTCCTGCCCCCGGCGGCGAATCACTGGAAACGGAAGGCCCGACTGTAACGTCAGCCGAGCATGTTCATCGAACCTTGGAAACTTTCCGTCGAGCCTTCGAAAAACGTGGTCTGATGTCCGCCTGGGAGCGAGTGATCGCGCTTGTGGTCCAGCCCGGAGTTGATTTCGGTGCGGAGGTGATTTTCGACTACGACCCCGCGAAGGCAGGTCCGTTATCCGCAGCCTTGTCATCGCACCCGGGAATTGTCTACGAGGCCCATTCCACTGATTATCAAACCCCGGAAGCTCTTGAGCAGATGGTGCAGGGCCACTTCGCCATTCTGAAAGTCGGCCCGTGGCTTACGTTTGCGGTTCGCGAAGCTCTTCTTGCCCTGGCAGCAATAGAGCGTGAGTTACTGGACCGGCGCCCGGGATCCCGACTCTCGCAAGTACGCGAAGCTCTGGAAGAAGCGATGTTGCTCAAGCCCGGCTATTGGAAGTCTTACTATCAGGGCGATCAGAAAGAGGTCCACCGCAACCTTACGTTCGGATACAGCGATCGCTCTCGGTATTACTGGAATGAACCTTCCGTGCAGAGAGAAGTTGCTCGCCTGTTCGGGAATCTTGAACAACTCCGGATACCATCAACCGTCTTAAGCCAGTTCATGCCTTTGGAGTATGAAGCGGTGCGGGCCGGGCAACTCCAGCCCACGGCGGAAAGCTTGATCCAAAATCATGTCCGTCATGTACTGCGTATTTACTCTCGCGCCTGCGCCGGATAGTTAATCGCTAGAGTGAGTTGTTAGCGTTTGAGGTTTACGTCGTTTAGAGATTTTAGTTAGCGGACTACACCATGACCAAGACTCGCTCATTCATCCTGTTTATCACCATTGCGATCTTGAGCGGGGGCATCAGATTGGCCGCCCACCCCCGCGTGGCTACTTCATCTGCTGAGTCCGCTAGCGAAATGCCGCGAATTCAGAGCTCGAGCCTGCGTATCGAATTTGATCGCGAGTTGCGCAGCCGGGTGATTGCGAGGTTGAAGGCCAGGGAAGTTCCCCTGGGTCCATTCTCAGCGTCGGAGACCGTCACCGGCAATCAGCACTCCTGGTATGACTTCGCTCTGGAGTCGCAGAGGCACGACCATGTCAAAGACGTGTTTGGCGAAGGAGAGAAGTTGACTGTGACCGGTTCGTCAGGAACCCTTCGCAAAGTTGTCTCGGTCACGATTTACGACGAATTTCCAACTCTCGCGGTCTTTGACGTCGGCTATACAAATACTGGAAAGTCCAAGATCGACATTCTGGGCTGGACCAACAACGCTTATCGGATCGACGCAACGCCGGGCTCTGGCAAAGCGGCGTTTTGGTCATTCCAGAGCGGTTCCTTCGAGCGCCGTCCAAACTGGATTGTTCCGTTGCGTACCGGGTTCTCTCAACAAAACTATCTGGGGATGAACGCCAGCGACTATGGCGGTGGCACGCCGATCGTCGATGTTTGGCGGCGAGACGTTGGCATCGGCGTGGGCCATGTCGAACCCGCGCCGCGGCTGGTCTCCCTGCCCGTCTCAATGCCCGATGCGAACTTCGCTCGCGTGAGTGTGCAGTATCGTCACAAACGCTCGTTGGGGCCAGGTGAGACCCTGTACACCTACCGCACCTTCGTCACGGTGCACGAGGGCGATTACTTCCAGACGCTTCTTACCTATCGCGGATACATGTCGAAGCTCGGCTTCCACATGGCATCAGCTCCGGAGGATGGTTTTGGGCCAATCTGGTGCGCTTGGGGATACGGACGCAACTTCAAGCCTCAGCAGGTGTACGACACGCTGCCGACGGTCAAGCGAATGGGTTTCAAGTGGGTCACGCTCGACGATGGTTGGCAGAACAACTATGGCGACTGGCAACTCGACCGCAAGAAATTCCCTAACGGGGATGCAGACATTAAAGCCATGGTGGACCGGATCCACCAGGAAGGATTCAAAGCGCAACTGTGGTGGTCGCCGCTGAGCGCAGTTCCTGACTCCAAGTTGCTTCTGAATGAACCTGATTTGGCATTAAAGAATCAAGATGGTTCGCGGCGCAAGATTTCGTGGTGGAACTCCTATTATCTTTGCCCAGCAAATCCGCGGGTTGTCTCCTATCACAAAGAACTGGTGCGGAAGATCCTGGTCGATTGGGGATTCGACGGTCTCAAACTAGACGGCCAGCACATGAACGCCGTTCCTGCCTGTTACAACCCGGCACACCACCATCAGCGCCCCGAGGATTCGGTTGAGGCTTTGCCGCAATTCTTCCGCGAAATTTACGACACTGCGCAGAGTGTGAAACCTGGATCGCTCGTCGAGTTCTGTCCCTGCGGCACAGCATTTTCTTTCTTCACGATGCCGCACTTCAACATGTCGGTCGCGTCCGATCCGACCAGTTCCTTCCAGGTACGGTCCAAGGGCAAAACTATTAAAGGCCTTATGGGCGATAACATCCCTTACTTCGGCGATCACGTCGAGCTAAGCGATCATCACGACGATTTTGCTTCGACTCTGGGAATTGGCGGAGTGGTTGGGACGCAGTTCGTATTGCCCTCCCTGGTCGAGAAGCACAGCCAATTTGATCTCACGCCAGAACGAGCAAAAATCTTCGAGAAGTGGCTGGAGCTCTATCAGGAAAAAGGACTCTCTCGCGGACAGTATCTGGGTACGCTGTACGATATCGGTTTCGATCTCCCGGAAGCTCACGTTATCCGTAAAGATCAGAAGTTGTACTACGCTTTTTTTTCAAGCCAATGGAAAGGCTCCTTAGATCTGCGCGGTCTCGACGACCGTTCTTACCACGTCATGGACTACGTGGATGGGAAAGATTTCGGGATCGTTCATGGTCCAGTTGCGCACCTCTCGGCAGATTTTACGGGCCACCTTCTGTTGGAGGCGACTCCCCAGTAGGGAACTGCGGTAACAGAATCGGCTCGTGAAAGGATGAACATGAAATGTTCAGCTCTTTTGCTGTTGTTCGCATGTCTTTGTCCCGCTTTTGGCCAGCCCAATTCGACCTATTACGTATCGGCCACGGGGAATGATTCGAGTCCCGGTACCCAGGCTGCTCCGTGGCGCACCGTTCAACATGCCGCGAATGTGGCGCGGGCCGGCACTACCGTGAACGTGCGCGGTGGAGTGTACGAGGAAGTCGTCAGCATCAACGTATCGGGCAACGCGAGTGACGGTTTCATTACCTTCAGAAGCAACCCGGGGGAGACGGCGATCCTCGACGCATCCCATCTCACACCTGCAGGCCGAAGCGGAATCCTCTCGATTCACAACCAGAGTTACGTGAGAGTCGAGGGTTTCGAAATCCGCGACTTCCGCACTGCCGAACATCGCCTCGCGCCCCTGGGAATCGACGTACTCGGATCCGGCTCTCATATCGAACTGCTTAAGAACAATGTTCATCACATTGAGCAGAACTTCGATGGCCGCGATGGCCCAGGACACGGCGCAAATGCCTTTGGCATTGCAGTGTATGGCACCAATGACAAAACGCCGATCACGGATCTGATCATTGATGGAAATGAAGTGCACCATCTCAAGACCGGATCGAGCGAATCGCTGGTCGTCAACGGGAACGTAACGAACTTTCGCATCACGCATAATGTCGTCCACGACAACAACAACATTGGAATCGATGTCATCGGGTTTGAGCACACGGCACCCGACCCTGCAGTCGATCAGGCCCGCGATGGAGTAGTGAGCGGCAATCTGGTTTACAACATTACCTCGCGCGGCAATCCCGCCTACCGCAACGACGAGTCTTCTGACGGCATCTACGTCGACGGAGGCACACGCATCCTCATCGAGCAGAATGTCATGCACGATGTGGACTTTGGAATTGAACTGGCCAGCGAGCACAAGGATCGCGCCACCAGCTACATCATCGCGCGGAACAATCTCATCTATCACTGCCATACGGCGGGCGTTTCCATCGGAGGCTATGCGCCCGAGCGTGGACACACCCACCACAGCATCGTCATTAACAACACGCTTTATCAAAACGACACATCAGAGACAGGTTCAGGTGAGTTCCAGATGCAGTGGAACATGAGTGACAATGTTTTCGCGAACAATATCATCTATGCCGGGCCGCGCTGCCTTTTCTCCCTGACCAGAACACAGGTGGACAAAGACCATCCTCCCGCCAGCATCGACCACAACCTTTATTTCTGTGCGTCCGGAGCGCAGACCAGCAGATGGCAGGGGATTTCCGACACCGTGAGCGGATTCGATAAGTACGTCGAATCCACTGGGAATGACCGTCATTCCCATTTCATGGATCCGCATTTCGTCGATCCTGCCAAATACGATTTCCATCTGCAATCCGATTCTCCAGCGATTGCTGCCGGCACGACCGACGGCATGCCGATTGGCGAATCCGATCTGGACGGCTTACCGCGAGTCAAATCCGGCAAGATCGACATTGGCTGCCATGAAGGACGATAGGAGCATCATGCCGAAATCCGACGTGAGTCGCCGCGAATTCATGAAGATCACCGCCGCGGCTGGCGCTGCTTTAACCATGCCGGCTCTCGGACAAACTGTCACCTCATCCTCACCCATGATCGGTATTCAAATCGGAGCCGTCTCCTTCGTCGATGAGGGCACGGAGAAAGTGTTGGACATTCTCCAGGAACGCGGCTGCGTGAACACGCTGTTCGTTGCGGTATTCACGTATGGCCGAGGTATCGCAGGAAGACAGATTCCCGGATACCCCCTGCCCGATCACGGCAAGCAGGAGTACGACCTCAAGTATCACGGCGGCAACTTTGCCATGCCTCATTCGCAGTATTACCGTAACACCGTAATCCGGCCTGCACACGCGCCGGACCATGGCGATCTCGACATTTTGGCCGACGTTCTCCCCGCTGCGAAAAAGCGCGGTTTGAAAGTGATCTGCTGGATGGAGGATGTATTCCGCCCCGACCTGCCTGGTATCGACAAAGTTCAGGAGCGCGACTTATACGGCCGTAACATGGAGACGCTCTGCGTCAACAATCCGAACTACGTAAACTTCTTCACCGGCCTCACGGAAGACTTTGCGCGTTCCTATGACATCGACGGAATCATGTGGGGATCCGAGCGGCAGGGCGCCCTATCCGACAGCCTCGGCGCAACCCACGACACCCCGCCAATTGATCCCGGAAATGTAACTTGCTTCTGTGACTTCTGTCGCCAGAAAGCGAAAGAGCGCGGAATCAATCCCGATCGGGCCAGGCAGGGATTTCTGGAGTTAGAGAAATTTGTCCGTTCGGCGCGCAGCGGAAAACGCCCTTCGGATGGGTACTACGTTCAGTTCTGGCGGATTTTATTGCGGTATCCCGAAGTGGCGGCATGGGAAATGCTTTTCACGGATAGCCTTCGCGAGACCTATGCCGCAATTTACAAAACGGTTAAAGCCGCCAAGCCGACGATCCCGGTAGGCTGGCACATCTGGCACAACACTTCCTTCAATCCCATCTATCGTGCGGAGCAGGACTGGCAAGAACTCTCGAAGTATTCCGACTTCATAAAAGTCGTCATGTACAACAACTGCGGTGGAGAGCGCATGGCGCTCTACGTAGACAATATCGGCTCGACGCTCTTCGGAGACCTTTCAAAGCAGCAACTGACAGACTTCACCTACGAGGTGATGGGATATAACGAGCGCAGCTACGACCAGATTCCCCATACGGGGCTTTCAGCCGACTATGTCTCGCGAGAAACGAAGCGTGCGCTCGCAGGAGTCGTTGGCACGAAGACCCAGATTTGGCCCGGAATTGATATCGATATCCCGACGGAAGCTGGCAATAGCAAGCGCACGCCGCAGGGCGTAAAGGAAGCCGTGACAGCGGCATTGCGCGCGGGCGCACCTGGAGTAATTTTGTCACGCAAGTACTCCGAAATGCGCCTCGCCAATCTCAGCGGGGCAGGAGACGCGATTCGCGAGCTGAAGCGATCTGGCTAACGCGTAGAGAAGCACTCATTACAACGGCCTGTACGGAACCATAATTAGCTGTGCAGGGAGCTCGAATGGACAGACGCAAATTCCTGAAGTCCAGTGCCGCCACCGGAATCGCGATGGGCCTGTACAGGCCCGTGGCTAACGCCTACATTCCCGAACACAACTGGGACAAATACGATTGGGGACCGGGACCGGCAATCCCTGACCGACTCTACCAAGGTCCATTCCCGCAGTATGGTCCCGGCGCGGTTGTTCCCGATAGCGATGTTGTGATGATCACATCGCCCTCGAAGGACATCGTCAGCAATTACGGTATGGGTCTGATCGTCTATGCCTCCGACGACACTGGGCCGCTTCGCGTCCCCGGCCAAACCCAGGAGCAAACGCTCGAAGACCTCATCAAACTACCCTTCGCCCAGAAAATCTATATCCGTCCTAACTGGCGCGATGTTCAGAAGCAGCCCGGTCGCCTCGAGTTCCCGGAGTGGTGGAAGATCACCTTCGACCTTGCACGTCGTTACAACAAGCGCATCGGATTCCGAGTCATGCTGGAAAACCCAGACTGTCCCGATCCCGGCATGCCGGAATTTCTCATCAACAAGGTCCCGTACATAAAACTGAAAGGTGAGTGGAAGGGCAATCCTGCGGAAATGCGCTATCGAAAAGATAATCGCGTGCCGCAATACGATCATCCCGCGTATCAGGCGGCTTATCGGGAACTAGTAGCGCTGCTTGCTGCCGAGCTTAACGGTCACCCGCTCGTGGAGTTTGTGGACACCATGATGTACGGCTTCTGGGGCGAAGGGCATACATGGCCCTATGAAGGCAACCCCTTCCCAAGTCAGCTGGCCGCAGAACGGACTTGGTCGGCGATGTTCGAGACCCAACTTGAACACTGGACGAATGTGCCGCTGGCGACGAATACGCAACCCGATTTCAGCAACGTCGGCAACTCCGACATGCTGGATCGCACGATACGTACCGGCAACTGGCTGCGCACCGATACGATCTTCATCGAGAACACTCAGATCGAAGCTCTCAGCTACCGTCCACCCTGGGCCGCTGCGATCTGTGAGGTTGGTTTCACCACGGGCGATCCCCGGGAACTTCAGACCGATGAAGATGGAATCACTTACAACGAGCAGATCATTACTCACGCAGCGGACGTCGGTGTGAATTATCTATCCCTCTGGAGTTGGCACAGCCAGTCTGCCGCCAACATCCTGAGCTACTACGACAAGTTCCCGGAGCCCATCGACGCAATGGCTCGCCAGATAGGCTACCGCGTTCGTCCATCCTTTATCTGGAGATTCACTCGTGATGGAGTCGCCGGTCTGGTGATCGGGCTCGCAAACGACGGAATTGCGCCGGTTCCGGGAGTGCTTCGACTGACTCTGTTCAGTGAGGATGGCAAAACAAACGTGTCGGGATGCGTCGATGCCGGTTTCCCGAAGCCGACCGGTGTTCACCAAGCCATGCTCATGCTGCCCTCAGGTACTCAATGGGAAGGGCTGCGACTGAAAGCTGAACTGGTGGTCAAGGGAGTGCGTTACCCGGTGCGTTGGGCGTGCCGCCAAAAAGTCAACGCCGATGGCTCCCTGACACTCCGCCACAACTATAATCCCGAGCAGCCCTTGGTATAGCTGCAGCCCGGATAACGACTGGCTGCAGCACGTTGGAGTCAGCGACTTTTTAGTACGGGCGGTGGCCTTCGGTGATCCCAGTCCACGTATCCGTTCTGAACGGAGCGGCTGGTAGTCCTGCACCATTGAACAGCGTCGCAGCCGGATTCGACTGCCAGGCATAACGTACCTCTTTGGGATCCGGGACGGACGTCGATGAGACCACTACCGTATTGCGTTCGATGTGCGCATAGGCCCAATACCACTTGTGGTCTTCGCCCGCGACTGCAAATTCTCCTAGTTTCGAGCCTTTCATTACCAAGCCGCCGTCAGTGTGTGCGAAGCGCAGTCGAATCGAGCCGGGGAGACGTTTGACTGAAGCAAGGGTGGGCCCCGAATAAGGTACCTTCTTGCGATAGTGCTTTGCCAAGGCGCAAAGGGCTAGGCGCTCGCCGACAGGCAGCTTGTCCTTGGGGTGGATGTTGTCGGGATCCCCTGTATCGATCGTTACTGCCAGACAGGAATTGCGAACGCTGGACGCGGTGATCGCCTGTGATTCGCGCGTTTCTGCCCACGCATCGTCAGCGGGAGTCTCCTTGCGATGCTGAAAAGCGGGCAGGCTCACGATATAGAAAGGGAAGTCTCCTTGCCCGAATAGTTTTCGCCAGTCCGTAATCATAACGGGGAGAATTCTGCGATATTGGAATCCGCGGTCGGAGTTCTGCTCGCCCTGATACCACAACGCGCCTGTAATCGAGAGCGGGGCCAGTGGCGCCAGCATCCCCTCGTACAGCACGGAAGGCATGACCGGCCAGTTCTCGTAGCTGATGGGTAAGGGTTGCGGCGGACGAGCGTCGACACTCAGTTGGGCTTTCCATTTGCCCGCCAGCGGAATGCTGGTCTTGTCTCCGAGCGTAAGGTGCAATTCTTCGGGTTTGCCGAGAAATCCTCCTTGCGGATTGGTCTTCAGGACACGAATTGCCACAACATTGTTTCCAGGCTTCAGCACACCATCCGGAATGAAATAGACCCGGGGATTTTCCACCCACGCACTGGCGCCGACTTGTTTGCCGTTGATGTAAACGGTGTCCATGCGTTCAATCGAACCAAGAAATACCGAGCTGTGCCCCGCCGGTAGGGGGTCTGGCAGCGCGATATTTCTCCGGAACCAGACTACGGCTGGAGTATCGGGTACGCCCAATTCCGAGAAACCACCCGGAATGTCGACGGGCTTCCAGTTGGAATCGTCGAGATCCGGCGCCGCCCAATTTCCTTTTACGCCGACATCGTACTGGTCATACCAATGCATCACGTAGTTTCCGTATTCAGGCGCGTTTGCCGCAGCCAGTCTCGCCAGTTCTGCCAATGGAACGTCCAAGTCCTGAAGTGGCCGAAGCGCGTTGGCGCTCGTCCACGCTTCGGCGGGAGTTCCACCAAGGGCATCTATCACAAGTCCGATAGGAACATGGATCTCCTGTTGGACCTTCCGCGCAAAGTAGAACGCGACTGCGGAAACCCGTTCTGCTGTTTCGGGCGAAACCACTTTCCAAGTTCCTTCCGGAGCATCCGTGTGGTGGTAAGCCGAGTGCGGTGCAACCGAGAAGAAGCGAATCTGCGGATAACTTGCCTCCTTAACTTCCTCTTCTGCATTGCGTACAGCGCCAAGTCCCACCTGCATATTGGATTGGCCGCCACACAGCCAGACATCTCCCACGAGAACATTGTGGAGTTCGACCGTTTGGGGACCTTTGACCGTCAAGGTGTACGGTCCACCGGCAGCCGGCGGACGAAACTTCACCTGCCACTTGTGATCGGGGGCCGCTTGGGCAGCTTCAGTTCGTCCGCCAATGGCCACTGAGACCTTGTCGCCCGGCGCTGCCCAGCCCCAGATGGTATTTACTTTCCCTCGCTGCAACACCATGTTGTCGCCGAAGATTGGGCTGACTAGCGGAAGCGGCTTGCCTACCACTTCAGCAGCGTCTTGGGCCAGTGCCGTTATTGTTATTGCAAGTAGAAATGCCGCGACTGTCACGATGATGAGACGGTGTTTTTGAGTCATGAGCGGGAACGCCTGAGTTATTGGCAACGTGCCTGAAAACAAAGATTCTGGCTGAAGAAGGGCATTACATGATTTTGGAAGCGATCAGCGACCTTACTCGTATGAGTGCCCGCATAAACTTCGAACATATTCTTGATTCCATACCGATCAAGTGCGTCATGCAGTTTGCCGGTGTCAGTTCGCAGCCCGTCCTGGTCCCCGACGTCGATCGCGATTGCGCGATAGCTGCGCAGATTTCCGATGTACTGGTCGATGAACGCCAACGGCGCATTCGCAATCCATTTCGCGACCACATCCGGTTGAGGCACGCCGTCCTTTGTGGGCAAATCCAGATAGAGCGGAGGATTCTTCGGATCGGGCGACCATGCGGCAGCTGAGGCAAGTTGTGCGCGGGGAAAGAATGGTAGCTTGGCCGAATCTTCTGGCGTTTTCGCAGCCTCCAGAGCCTTTTCCATTTCTGGATTGGTCGATCCAATCGGCCGCGGCGATAAACAACACGGACTCATGATGTACAAACTTCCGAACACATCGGCGTGCTTCATGCCGATCCGTGTAGCGCCATAGCCTCCCATCGAGTGGCCCACCAAACCTCGGCTGTCTCGATTTGCGAGGGTTCGGTAATGAGCATCGATGTAGGCGACAAGGTCGTGCGCAATGAACCGTTCGAAGTCTCCCGTGGTCACCGAACTTGAATACATCGAGCCATTGTGCAGCGTCTTCGAGTCAGGCAGCACAACGATCATTTCTTTGCCGCCCTGAGCGAATGCGCCTTCAATGGTCTGCGGTACGTGGATCTCATGGCTCCATTGCTCGGCGCCAATGGAATAACCGTGCAAGGCATATACGACCGGATAGCGTCGTGATTTCTCCCTGGCGTAGCTGGGTGGCAAAAACACGAACACATCGCGATCCACCGCATCCGCTTCCAGGTTGCCTTCGAGCGCGCCCCCATGGACTTTAATGTGCTCTACGGCCACTGGCTTCGCGCCGGCTACCACAGGAGGAACGTCGGTCTGCACTTGTGCCGCGAGTTGATCTGCCAGAGCAACGGTTACGGTAAGTATGATCAGATAGAGAAATCTATTCGCAGTCATCAATGTCCCTTCTTCCAACTAGATGAACTACTGCACTGCAAATGAATAAATGTTGATGCTGAATGGCGGTATCGAGACCATATCCGGCAAAGACGTGACTTCCTTCTCCTCTACTTCAACTCCCGGTTTCTGACTGACGGTAATGGTTGCGTCAACGCTCGACGGTGCCATACGCCAAAGGTGGCCTTGGGTAGAGAGCTTTGCGCCATTGATCGAAAGGTTTAAGCGCTGTTCGCCTTCCGAGGGATTCAGGACCGCGATCGTAAGCGTTTTTCGATCATCACTAAGAGCCGCGCTGACGTCCAAAGGATAAGTATCGCTGCCCGGATTGACTCCGGGTTGGTCACCGCCGGCAGGGTATATAGGCTTGGGTTGCGGAGAATTTCCGGAAACTTCCACCGGAATTGTGCCGAAATGCTCACGATACAACTTGAACAAAAGACCCGTTGGACTCAGAACAGCATTGGTGCGGTCTTCGCTGATCATCGCGGTTGCGAATGTGAACCCGCCCAGCTGGTACAGATCAGAATGACGAAACATTTCGTGGAAGGCCCATGCATAGGCCGGAACGACTTTGTAAGAGTTCGGCGGAGCCCCGATATATGCCCATTCGTCTAAGCTGATCGGCACCGGCTTTTCTCTGAGTTCGGGAATTCGCTTCAGGTATTCCTGATAATGCTCGTATTTGACGCGAACCTGAGTGGCCGGAGCGCGCTCCCATTCAACGAGGCTTTGCGGCCCAGTGTCGACTTTTTCGCCGGTCTGAAGATCAGTTCGCTTGTCGCTGGTCGAATAGAAGTGCTCGCTAAGAAGATCGATGTTGTCGAGGCAATGGGCAAGCAGGCTGCCGCTCCAATCTCCGGCAGAAAGGTAGTCAGGCAAAATCTGGCTGTTAAGGCGCTTTGCCTGCTTGGACCCGGTCATAGCGTCCGGCATTGCGCCGGCGGCGATCAGCTTGATCGACGGATCGACCTTCTTCATCGCCTTGGCGAAAAGGTTGTGTTTCAGTTCCCATTGTGCGACAGGCATGAAGCCTAGTTGCCACTCACCCCAGGGCTCGTTGCCTATGCCCCAGTACTTCACGTGGTACGGTTGCGGATGACCGTTCGCCGCACGCAATTTCCCCATCGGGGTAGTCGTTGAACCGTTAGCGTACTCGACCAGTTGTGCAGCAGATCGCGCATCGCCGAACCCCCCATTCACCGTGACATAGGGCTCAACGTCCAACAGACGGCAGAGTTCGACAAATTCGTCCGTGCCAACATCGTTTGGCTGAACCGCGTGCCAGACCGGATCCATAATCGGGGGCCGCTGGTCAGGATCGCCGATCGCATCTCGCCACTCATGTCCGGAAACGAAGTTCCCGCCGGGGAATCGATACACTCCGGAATGCAACTGCTTCAGAGCAGCTATCACTTCCGCCCGAAACCCCTGAACGTTGTTCGCTGGCATGAGCGACACCGCTCCGATGTGGAAAGAACCAGTGCCAGTTCCGGTGATTTCAACCCGTGCATCATCACTATCGGCCCCGACCTGAAAGGTCAGCGGGAACTTAATATAATGGGTGCGAAGCGTCGCGATCGTGATGGATTGCCGATCATTTGCTCCATCGCCCCAGATCAGGGTCGCCTTGACGGCCGAACCAGGTGTGCCCGCCAGGACGAGACGACCCGCATACGCGCTCCCCTTGCGGACTGCCAATCCGGACTGCTGGATTCCGTGGACCTCCTTCACACTAAGCTTCACCATCGGAGTGTGCTCGCCGACGTAGGGATGTTCGGGATCCATGGTCACGAACTCGTCACTGCCGATGGGCAACCAATGTCTTAGGGTCATCCGTCTCCAACTCGGCCCGGCAGGTTCGGCGGGCGGATGCGAATTGATGAGAGAGTAGAACTTGCGGTCGTCCAGCATCTCCGCCCATATGTTGTTATTGACGATTCCGCCGATGTGTTCCAGAAACTGCCCGTAAATGTATTTCGAAATGGGAGTGGCCGTTTTTGAGGCGTCAATGCTCGCGTGGACGGGTTGGGTTTGCGCGGAGCACAGAGTTGAGAACAGCAACACGATTAGAAGTAAAGTTTGGGTCTTCGCTTTCAAGTACACCGAGGGAGCCTCCTGTCGAGTACTTTGTTTGTAGTTCGTAGTCCAAGGCGAGGCGCGAAACGCTGTGACAGAACAGCGTTCCCAATGTCGGAAGCGTCTCGAGTTTTCAGATATCTTTTCTAAAAAAGTTTCGGCGCAAACTCTTTGAGGTCGCGACGCCAGGTCTGCCATTCATGATCAGTCCCCGGTGATTCATAAAAGACATGCTGGATTTTGGCTTCGTCGAGGGAAGTGTGCAGTCTGAGAAGGCCAGCGCGCATTCTTTCCGGCTCATTTGTCCCGACCCCCATCCAGAGCAAATGGACTTTCTTGGCGAACGCTGAGGGATCAGAAAAGACTCCGTTGTAATCTGTCTTGGGATCAAGCTTGCGGTCGCCAAGCACGAGCATCCCGCCTGCTCCACTGAAACCGCCAATGTACGAGAAGAGGTCGAGGTGATTGAGCGTGACCTGGAACGTCTGCATGCCTCCCATGGAAAGGCCTGCCATGGCGCGATGATCACGGTCCGAGACAGTGCGGAATGTTGAATCGACGTAGGGGATCAGCGCTTGTGTGACGTCATCCTCGAAGGCAGACGCCATGTCTTGCATCGCCTTTAGCATCTCGGGAGAACCAAACGGTTTTCCGGTCAGGTCGGGTAGAGCTTGTCCCGCGCGGCGAGCATACCCATACGCCATCACAACGATCATGGGTTTACAGTTCTTCGCCGCGATCAAATTATCCAAGATGAAATTGGCGTTTGCTTGTCGAATCCATCCGGTCTCGTCTTCGCCTCCGCCATGCTGCAGATAGAGTACCGGGTATCGGACTTTGGTGCTGGTATCGTAATTCGGCGGCAGGTAAACCAGGGCGTGACGCCACGTTCCGGTTACCTTCGAGTTGTACCAGACTTCACGAACCGCGCCATGAGGCACATCTTGAATGGAATAGTAGGTGGAGCCAGGTTCCGGGACCTCTACTGCGCTGGCGGGCCTGCCTCCGCCAAAGTACGCATGAGTGCTTGGGTCGGCGACTTCGGCTCCATCAATGTTCAAGTTGTAATAGTGGAATCCCGGAACCAGCGGGGGAGTGGTGACAGTCCAGAAGCCGTCCGGCTGCTTCACCATGTCCAGTTTCGGCCCGCTCCAGAAATTCAGCTTCACCTTCGCGGCATCGGGCGCTTTCACGCGGAGTTCGACTCTGCCGGAATTGTCCACACGGGGATATTCCGCTCCCCACACATTGGTAGTCGAGGCCTGAAAACTCGCAGCTTCCTGTGCCCATCCAAGACTCACAAATAGAAACATCACGATTGCCAACCGACCCATTGTCATTCTCCTTATTCCTAGCCGCCACAAATACCGTTAACTGTATCGAAGAAAATGAGAAAATGCCAGATACGCCAACGGATGATATTGAGCGCACTCCCGCCTGCGTCCTGGAAAGTTCGCCAGATTGAACTCGAAATCATTGCGGATGCAGCAGATGCAACTTGGTGGTGTACATCCGCGACAAGTTGCGAGGTAATCGGTACTGATGAAGAGGAATCGCGTGTTTGTTGCCCGGACATCAGGCCTGGATACTATGGCCGCGTCCTTGCCTTTGAAGGTGCCGACTTTGCCGCCCGGCGTTGGGTAGATCTTCGGACGACTAGCTCGGGCCGCAGCACAACCATTTCAGGCTTGCGTGGCGATTTCGAGTTCAGGATTGCGAGCGCGAGACGCGCAGCCTCCTCTCCAATTCTCCGGCTGTGCTGGTCGACGCTTGAAAGCGGAACGCGCAGAGAATCGTCGTAGTGAAGATTTCCGCAGCCAATCACCGCGATGTCCTCCGGGATACGTAATCCCTGATCGAGCGCGTAGTTCATGGCTCCCATCGCAAGCGGGTCATTAAAGCAGAACACTCCGTCAGGTCTCGGTTTCAGGCTCAAGAGTTGGCCCATCGCTTCCGCGCCACGCTGTTTCGTTCCCACATCCCCCTTCTGCTCAGCGATGATGTAATCATCCGTGACTTTAAGCCCGGACCGCATCAGTGCTCGTTTGTATCCCTCCATACGACGAATGCTCGGGCTGGTTTCGGGCCCGCGGATGTGCGCGATCTTCTTGCAGCCGATGTCGATCAGGTGTCCTGTAGCAAGCATTCCGACCGCCTCGTCGTCTACGCCCACGAAGTTCGCAGAAAGCCCCGGCAGGCTCCGATCGATCAAGACGTAAGGCGTTTGTTGTTTCTCGATTCGGAAGAACAGATCGACAGTCGACCGGCACGAGGCGATGATCAAGGTATCCAGGCGGCGTGCGAGCAGATGGTTGATCTCCTGTTCCTCTAGATTTGGATCTTCCTCAGAGGACGTGACGATCAGATAGTAGCCGCTCTCACGCAAGACATCGGAAAGCGACTTGGCGATTTCTGCAAAGAACGGATGAAGCAAATCCGGAACAACCAACCCCACGAGATACGTGCGCCCTGTGACGAGGCTGCGTGCCGCCAGGTTTGGACGATAATCCAGCTCTTTAACGCGCGCTAGAACGCGCCGGCGGGTCTCGTCTCCGATATCGGGATGATTGCGGAGAACCTTGGAGATGGTGATCACCGACACGCCAAGATCCTTGGCAATGTCCTTCATTCGTGTGCTCATAGATCGTCATGAGTATATAGAAACCAGACTGCAATTCATGCTTGCGATGACTTTAGCGGGTGAGCAAACCGCCCGTTCCACGACCGCTGGGCCTAAATCACCGTTCCAATGCCTTCGGTGAGCCGCTGCGGCACTGTTGACATCGATAACTTTACCGATTATCGTCCTGTCAAATAATGGTTTCATATTGTGCGACAGGAACTGCCTCAGGTCGCTCGGAACGCCTGAGGTTCCGATCTCGTAATCATTAGGAGTTCAGGAATGAAAGTTCAGAGCGCGTCAGGACCGTTGAATAACGGATATGTTGATCCAGCGCTTGTACCACAAAGGACTTTGTACACCGGTGCGCGGATGCCGGCGATCGGTCTGGGCACTTTCGGTTCGGATCACGTCACCGCAGCCGAAGTTGCTGCCGCAGTAGAAAGTGCAGCGGAGGTCGGGTATCGGCATTTCGATTGTGCATCCGTTTACGGCAATGAACACGAGATTGGATATGCGCTCGAGCGGTTGATGCGAAAGCACATTAAGCGCGAGCAACTATGGATTACTTCGAAGTTGTGGAATGACAAACACAGCGAAAATGATGTAATCGCTTCGTGTCGAAAGTCGCTCGCGGACTTAAGACTCGGTTATTTGGATCTCTACCTGGTGCATTGGCCCTTCCCGAATTTTCATCCACCGGGGTGTGATGTGACCTCGCGCAGCAAAGAAGCCAAACCCTACATTCACTCCGAATTCATGAAAACCTGGCGAAAGATGGAGGAATTGGTCGATTTGGGGCTGGTTCGCCACATAGGGACTTCAAACATGACGATCCCTAAGCTCAAGCTCCTCTTGCGTGACGCCCGCATCAAGCCGGCGGTGAATGAGATGGAGCTGCATCCCCATTTTCAGCAACCGCAGCTATTTGATTTCGCCCGTTCCAACGACATGGTGCCGGTCGGGTATTGCCCCGTCGGCTCGCCCGGACGGCCCGAGCGAGACCGAACAGCGGAGGATACGGTGCCGACTCAAGACCCGGTCATTCTCAAAATCGCCAATCGTCTGGGAGTACATCCAGCTGTCGTCTGTATAAAGTGGGCGATCCAACGCGGACAGGTGCCCATTCCGTTTTCAACCAAGCGAGTTCACTACCTCAGCAATCTCGAAGGTGCCGTGAACGAGCCACTAACGGCCGGCGAAATGAGCGAAATCAGCTCCATCGACCGCAACTGTCGGCTGATCAAGGGGCAGGTATTTCTCTGGAAGGATGGACAGTCCTGGGAGGACCTTTGGGACTTGAATGGGGATATCACGCCGCCGTGAACTCCGGTTGGTGAAAACATGGAACAGAACATGCGCGCCGCATTTCTGCCCGGAAACCGCAAAGTGGAGCTTCGCACCCTGCCCATTCCTCATCCCGGCCACGGGGAGGTTCTGCTCAGGGTAAAGGCCTCAACCATCTGTGGTTCCGATATCCGTTGCATTTACCACGAACACCTCGGGAAGGGGCCTGAGGGTTATCAAGGGGTCATTGCCGGCCACGAGCCAAGCGGCCAAATCGTGGAGGTTGGCCCTGGCTGCCGGCGCTTTGGCGTGGGCGACCGCGTGATCGTTTATCACATTTCTGGCTGCGGCGTTTGTAACGACTGTCGGCGCGGTTACATGATTTCCTGCACGAGTGAGAAATACCGACGTGCGTACGGTTGGCAGCGCGACGGCGGCATGGCCGACTACATGATTGCGGAAGAGAAAGATCTCATCGCGCTGCCTGACCAGCTCTCTTTTGCAGACGGTGCGCAAGTTGCGTGTGGCTTTGGGACGGTGTACGAAGCGGTCGAAAAGGTGGGAGTCAATGGCGACCATTCTGTGCTCATCACGGGACTGGGGCCAGTCGGGCTCGCGGCTGCCGCATTGTGCCGCAAATTGGGTGCCCAAATGATCGTTGGAATCGACATCATTCCTGAGCGCCTGCGTTTGGCAGAATCTCTTCGGCTATGTGATGCCGTTTTGACAGCGGGTCAAGACAACGTCGCTCAGGTCAAGGAACTCACGCGTGGTTGCGGTGTGGAACGTGCATTCGACTGCTCTGCCGATGCAAGAGCGCGTGCCACTGCCATTCGAGCAACGCGCAAGTGGGGAAGAATCGCGTTCGTGGGCGAAGGAGGGACGGTTGAATTCAATCCGTCGCCCGACATCATTCACGATCAAAAAACCATCTTCGGTTCATGGGTGACATCGACCTGGCTGATGGAAGAATTGGTCGAGCGGCTTGTGCGATGGAATTTGCATCCTGCCGATATCATCACTGACCGCTTTGCGCTTGAGGATGCCGCAGACGCATATGCTCTCATGGCGTCTGGCAAGTGTGGCAAAGTCGCCGTTTGCTCGGACGAAGAACTGACATTCAAATGAATGCAAACTGGGAAGAAATTCTGAAGGATCGGCTACAACTTTATGGCCATCGCAACTGGCTCGTGATCGCGGACGCGGCATATCCGGCGCAGTCCAGGCAAGCGATTGAGACGATTGTTGCGAACGAGGAACAAACCACGGTTTTGGAACGCACCAACACTATTCTGAGCGGAAGCAAGCACATCAAACCCAACATTTATACAGATGAAGAACTAGCCTTTGTTCGTGAGGAAGACGCTCCGGGCATCCGTTCCTATCGAGAAAGGCTCGGCAGGCTTCTCTCAGGAGCCGAAGTAGGTGCTCTTCCACACGAGGAGATCATCGCGAAGCTTGATCGCGCTGGCGAGTTGTTCCGAGTGCTCATAGTCAAAACCAACATGCGAATTCCATATACATCCGTGTTTTTCGAACTGGACTGCGGATATTGGAATGCGGAGGCGGAGAATAGACTTCGGGCGGCAATGAAAGCCGGAAAGCGCTCCAAGAAGTCCCCTACGCGTAAAGGTGATCGCTAATTCCGAGGCTCTGTATTCAACCATGAAGGCGTTCGTACTTCACAAGCCCGGGCATGGATCGATTGAGACGATTCCGGAACCATTGGTTCGGGACGGAGATGTATTGCTGAAGGTTCGGATGGTGGGATTCTGCGGGAGCGACCTGAATTCCTTTCGGGGCCTGAATCCACTCGTGTCATTTCCGAGGATTCCGGGGCACGAAGTGGCGGCTACGGTCGTAGAAGGCGGTGGCAGCTTATCCGCTGGCACCGATGTAGCTGTTTCTCCTTACACCAGTTGCGGTGCGTGTGCGTCATGCCGCCGCGGACGTCCCAATGCCTGCCAGATCAACCAAACTCTCGGAGTGCAACGGGACGGCGCTCTTACCGAGTTCATTGTGATGCCGCCCGAGAAGCTGTATGCGGCAAAACTCACGACCAAGGAATTATGTCTGGTGGAGCCCCTGACTGTGGGCTTTCATGCAGTCTCTCGAGGACGGGTCGGCGCGCAGGATACAGTGCTGATCATGGGCTGTGGTGGAGTAGGACTCGGCGCTGTTGCTGCCTCAAGCTCTCGGGGCGCCCGCACCATATGCGTTGACATGGAAGACCAAAAACTCGAACTCGCACAAGCCGCGGGCGGCGCTCACACAATCAACACGCGGCGGGAATCGTTGCACGATCGATTGCTGGAATTAACCGAGGGCCGCGGCCCCAATGTTGTGATCGAGGCTATTGGGACACCAGCGACGTTTCGCGCCGCGGTGGAAGAGGTCTCATTCAGCGGCAGAGTCGTGTACATCGGATATGCCAAGGAACCTGTAAGTTATGAAACCAGGCTGTTCGTGCAAAAAGAGTTGGACATTCTTGGATCAAGAAATGCTCTTCCCGCAGACTTCCGCGCGGTCATCAAACTCCTGGAGGACCGCGAGTTTCCGGTGGATCAAGCCGTAAGCCTGGTGGTTCCTCTCGACGAAGCGGCGGATGCATTGCGTTCCTGGAGCCAGAATCCGTCACAATTTAAGAAGATTATGGTTTCTCTGGATTCGATACGATGAGCACATACCCGCGCGAATCGACAACCACTCTCGGCCCCGTCGCCGGTGAAGGCGGATTATTTCGCACCGCGGATGGCAGGAATCTTGCCGTGACCTTTGCCTTGATCACCTCTCTGTTCCTGCTGTGGGGCTTTTGCAACGGGATGATCGACATCCTCAACAAGCACTTTCAGGACACGTTGCGGATCAACAAGGAACAGTCAGGTCTGGTGCAGGCGGCCAACTATCTCGCATATTTCCTGATGGCAATTCCCGCGGGTTTGATAGCGAAACGATTCGGGTACAAAGGCGGCATTCTCGTGGGGTTGTCGTTGATTGCGGCCGGTGCCTTCTGGTTCATTCCAGCAGTCAACATCGGGACGTACTGGGCGTTCCTGCTTGGCCTGTTTGTCATCGCGGCCGGGATGACCTGTCTGGAAACCATTGCGAATCCATACGCGACCGTTCTTGGATCTCCCGAAGGCGGGCCGACGCGCATCAACATCGCACAGACGACCAACGGACTGGGCTGGATACTGGGCCCGACTGTCGGCGGATACTTCGTTTTTTCGGGCAGCGAGACGGCGAAAGGCAACGCCGGCCTGACCACACCCTACGTAGGTATTGGCATATTCGTAGCTCTGCTCTTCATCATCTTCGTCATATTTCCGGTTCCAGATTTGCACGCCGTGGATGAGAGTCGGAGGTTGGCGGCCGAAA
The DNA here is from genome assembly GCA_963727085.1 of Terriglobia bacterium. Taxonomy (GTDB): domain Bacteria; phylum Acidobacteriota; class Terriglobia; order Terriglobales; family Acidobacteriaceae; genus Sulfotelmatobacter. The sequence goes on from CAVSER010000001.1 coordinate 165,033, forward strand.
AGAACCGACCCAAGCCCTCCGGCGCTCAACTGGCTGTTATTGCCGTTGTTTTGGCCGTAGTTTGTGGATTGCTGTACTTCTTCATCGCCCCGATTTTGGGGCTCATTTGGACGTTGATTCACATGAACGAGGCTTGGCTGCAGCCGACAAAATGCGGACTGCTGGCGGCAGCTTATGTTGCTGCGTTCCTTTTGATATCAAGGAACTGGGACATGTTCCGGCGGAAGCATTTCACGTTGGGCATCGGAGCCCAATTCCTCTATGTCGCCGCGCAAACCGGTATTTTCAGTTTCTGTGTTAATTACATTCTGGAAAATGATCCGGGCGTGACCAGGCTGCAGGCCTCCAAATTGCTGGGTGCCGTCGGTTTCGGATTGTTCATGGTGGGACGTTTGTGTGGCAGTGCGGTGATCAGCCAATTCAAGCCGGACCGTGTGCTAGCCGCCTATATGGTTATCAGCGTAGTGCTGGTCGCGGTGACCATGGGAGGAGGTAAGGCCGGCCTGTACGCGATGTTCGCTGCGTTTTTCTTTATGTCCGTGGGATTCCCGACAATTTTTGCACTGAGTATACGGGGACTGGGAGACTACACGAAGCTCGGCTCATCGCTTATCGTGATGTCCATTGTCGGGGGTGCGATCGCCGCGCCTTTCATGGGCCACATCGCGGACTTGCACTCGATGCGCATCGGCTTTGTCGTACCACTGGTCTGCTTTGCCTGTGTCGCTCTTTACGGCTACATGTGGAACAGGCTCTGCGGACTCGACTGATATTCAGGTGAGTGTAATTGCAGTGGGCAGCTTAGTAAGTGTTGAGAGATTTCATTGATACCGATCGACGAAGGGGGAGGCCATGCTGGACTATTCGTTCTTGACGCACACGATGCGTGGAGTTTTCGGTTTTGTGCTAGGGCTGAGCGCGCTTTCTGTTATGCATGCCCAGAACGCCACCGCTCCAACTGCTTCAGAAAATCCCGTCAATATCGATCAGATATGGCAAAAGGCCACCAGCAAGTATGACGCTCAACGTTCCGCGCTTCTGAAAGAAGTCGACGACGTGAATCGTGACGGTCCGTTCCAACCCTCATGGGAATCCCTCCAGAACTATGAGGTGCCCGAGTGGTACAAGGACGCAAAATTCGGCATCTTCATTCATTGGGGCGTCTATTCGGTTCCTGCCTTCAGCAACGAATGGTATCCGCGAAACATGTACGAGCCAGGGTTCGACGCGTACAAGCACCATATCGCCACTTATGGTCCGCAAGATAAGTTTGGCTACAAGGATTTCATTCCGATGTTCAAAGCCGAACATTACGATCCCGCGGCATGGGCCGAGCTATTCAAGAAGTCTGGAGCAAAGTACGTGGTGCCGGTGGCGGAGCATCACGATGGTTTTGCCATGTACGACAGTGGACTGAGCGACTGGACCGCCGCCAAGATGGGTCCCCGTCGCGATGTCATCGGAGACCTGGGCAAGGCGGTGCGATCGCAAGGTTTGCATTTTGGAGTGTCATCGCACAGGGTTGAGCACGACTTTTTTATGGGGGTGGGCCGCAAAATTCAATCTGACGTGAATGACCCTCAAAACGCCGCCTTCTATGGTCCCGCACAAGTCGGGGTGTTTAAGTGGGGAACTCCTGTAGGCAACGATTTCACCTATGTTTCTTCGGCGTGGACCAACGACTGGCTCGCCCGAGGAGCGGAACTCGTCGACAAATATCACCCTGACATCGTGTACTTCGACTGGTGGATCGGGCAGTCGTCGATCCGGGCGAATCTCGCCCGTTTCGCGGCCTTCTATTACAACCGCTCCCAGAAATATGGTGATCATGTCGGCGTGATCAACTACAAGGACTACGCCATGCAAGAGCACTCTGCTGTTCTCGACCTGGAACGGGGCCAACTCGGCGACATCCGCCCCCTTTATTGGCAGACCGATACGTCCGTGAGCAACAAATCGTGGGGCTACATCAAGGACGATACGTTCAAGTCGTCGGAGTTTGTGGTTGATCAGCTCATTGATATCGTCAGCAAGAACGGCAATTTGCTTTTGAATATTGGCCCGCGATCGGACGGCACTATCCCGGATGAAGTACAGCACGTGCTTCTTGACGTCGGTGCCTGGCTCGCTATCAATGGAGATGCCATCTACGGTACTCGTCCTTGGAGGCTTTACGGCGAGGGCCCCACGAAAGTCGCGGCTGGGTCGTTTCACGACACCGATACAGCGAAGTACACTCCCGAGGATTTTCGTTTTACGACCAAGGGCGAAGACGTTTATGCAATCGGCCTTGCCTGGCCAACGAGCGGGGAAGCGGTGATTCATGCGCTCGCCAAGACGGTGGGCAGTGAGCCAGTACAATCGGTCGCATTGTTAGGTGGCGATACCAACTTACGGTTCGAGCAGCGAGCCGACGGTTTGCACGTGCAACTGCCCGCCCAAGCCCCGGCCAAGTATGCCTATGTACTTCGCTTGAAGTTTGAAGGTGTTTCTCACTGAGAAATCTCGTCTTGCGAATGCGAATCAGTGCAATCATTTTGGAAGTTCAGGAAGGGAATCAATGGCGATTAAACTCGTTCATCAATCTGAGTCTGAGCTGTCACGTTCTTTCTTGAGTTGGTCTTCGGCTGCGTTCACCCGTCTTTCAAAATTGGTCCCTGCCGTTCTTGTAATGGCGGTCCTGACTGTGCCAGTTCTGGTTGCACAGAAAGTCGATTTATCCGTGGATGCATCCAGGACGGGCGCAAAGATTGACCGCAATCTTTTTGGCCAGTTCGCGGAGCATCTCGGCCACGGGATTTACGACGGTATCTGGGTCGGCCCAGATTCCAGAATTCCTAGTACTCGTGGCATCCGCAATGATGTTGTGGCGGCGCTGAAAGCTATTAAGGTGCCGAACGTGCGCTGGCCCGGAGGCTGCTTCGCCGACGAATATCACTGGCGCAATGGTATCGGTTCCGCTGGTCAGCGCTCCGTGACCCTCAATCCCAACTGGGGTGGCGTGACCGAGCCGAACACTTTCGGAACCAACGAATTCATGGACTTCATCGATCAGATCGGTGCCGAAGCTTACGTCTCGGTCAATGTGGGCTCAGGCACACCGCAGGAAGCCGCCGAATGGCTGGAATACCTGACTGCGCCGCAATCAACGACCTTGGGCAAGGAACGCGCCGCCAACGGTCATCCCGCTCCCTATAAGATCGGCTATCTCGGCATCGGCAACGAAAGCTGGGACTGCGGCGGCAACATGACCCCGGACTACTACTTGAGCCAACTCAAGATTTACAGCCGGTTTGTCCGCAACTTCAATCCAGCCCAACAGGATAAGGACCAGATGCTGAAGATCGCTGTCGGACCAGGCGGCGGCGAACCGCGGTGGACCGAATGGACGGAAACCATCATGAAGGCCTATCAGCAACACACCTGGAGTTGGGACATGAACGGTCTCTCCATGCACAGCTACACGGTGGTGAAGTGGCCGCCTTCATACAAATCCGTAGGATTCGGCGAAACCGAGTACAGCCAGATCCTCAAAAATACGCTGGACATGGAAAGCCTGATCAGCAAGCATTCTGCAATCATGGACAAGTATGACCCGGAGAAGAAAGTGGCTCTGGTTGTCGATGAATGGGGCGGCTGGTATGCACCTTTGCCAGGCAGCAATCCCGGGTTCCTGGTCCAGCAGAACAGCCTGCGTGACGCCGTTCTGGCCGCATTGAACTTGAACATCTTTGCCCGCCATGCCGACCGTGTGCGCATGGCCAACATTGCTCAGATGATCAACGTCCTTCAGGCCATGATCATGACGGACAAAGAAAAGATGGTTCTGACTCCAACCTACTACGTCTTCAAAATGTATGTGCCATTTCAGGACGCAACATTTATCCCTGTCACTTTCGATGCAGGCACGTACAAGAACGGCGACGTTACATTGCCGCGCGTCGATGCGATTGCTGCCAAGGACACCACGGGGAAGATCTGGCTGGAACTCACCAATCTCGATCCAAACGAATCCACGGAAGTCGAGGCTAGCATTCGCGGCATCAGCGTCAAATCGGCAGTCGGGCAAACTCTCACGGCACCCAGGGTGGACAGCGTCAACAACTTCGAGACGCCAAATACGGTGGTCCCAAAGCCCGTCACAGCTAAGGTTCAGGGCAATAAGCTATCTCTCAAGCTGGAGCCAAAATCTGTGACGGTAGTTTCGTTGGAGCAATAAAGCCTAAGACCTAGAACGATGCCTTTTGCGAAGTTTTGATGTTGGCATGCATCTAGCCTGGCCTCGTGGCTTGTGCCGGTGTTTCTGCTCGGTTCCTCTGGGCAAGACTTGAATCCGACCTGCTAACGGCACTCGAAGGAATTCGCGTTTTCCGGGTTTCCGGTTCCTTTATATTGTGCGTGCTTCGGATAAGCACACAGCGGACGGCTGCGCCCAGGAAAGGCTTTGCCGGTCGCGACCACTGATGTCGGTACAGTTCGTTTCTCGACCCAGTTAACGATCGCGCCCAACAAATCAAACTGATCCAGCGCCTGACCTCCGCCACAGTGGCTCATCCCCGGAACAAAATAGAACTGAGTCCACATAGACACGGAGTCCAGTCCACCGTTGGCATCGGCCACATCCTTGTAATAGCCGAGGGTATCGAGCGGCGAGAACCATGGGTCGCTATCACCGTGATAGAAGATCAGCTTTCCACCGTGTGCCGAGAAGGTCGTCAAGTTGGTGGACATGGAGTCCACCAGCGGCTGGATGTCCTGCAGTGCTTCGCTATCAACATCCATCGTCATGTCGATCGTCGCCGGCCCAAAAACGCCGGGCCCGGGTGAAAGCAATCCTCGGAACGGCGGACCGTTCGTGATTCCCGTGTCGTAAAGGAAGCCTGCATAGACTGGGGCTCCGCTCGAAGTCTTCGGCCCGCTGAGAGCCTTCTTGATGGCGGCGGCCTTTTCTGGAACCAAACAGGAGTCGTTCTTTTCGCCCTTGCATGCCAATGCCTCGGGCTCGAAATCACACCCGAGAGGATCGGAGATCAAGCCGTCGGCAAGGCCGTCTTTGGCATCGCACTTGTTGATGAGGGCATCTTTGATTAGCTTCCGGTCGTTGTCAGTAATGGCTTGCTCGATGATCGGTTTCCCATTCGCGTCTTTCGGAGCAACTTGATTGAATGCAATGGGTATCCATCTGCCGATCGCCAGATTGGAAAGCCCAGTGCGCATTGCGGGATCGCCCGAGATGATGCCGTTGAAAACCGTGGGATAACGCTGCGAGAGAATCATCCCTTCGCGGCCACCCGTCGAACAGCCAGAGAAATACGAAAACGCAGCGGGCTTTCCGTAGCGTTGCGCGATGAGTTGTTTGGCCACCGCAGCAACCTCAGCATTGGCAAGATAAGCAAAGTCCAGATACGCCTGCTGATCTCTCATGAAACCGAAATCGAAGCCCGCCCGATGACTCTTATGGCCAGTATCCGTGCTCGCAACGGCGAACCCGCGCATGAGTCCAGCCGTGTCTCCCGCGGCGTTCAACCCAAGTGGCGGAGCAACAATCCCGTTGCTGCCGCCGCCACCTTGCATCAGGAAGTCGCCATTCCATTTATCAGGCAACGCCAGTACGAAGTTGATCCCAAACTCCTCGCCTTCAACCCCTGTTCGCCGGTTCAACACTCCTTCGACTCGACAATATGCAGGAAGTGGCCCAATGCGACTTTGGTTCCAGGGAATCGTTTCGGTGGTGCCGGCTTCGACGTGACCTGCCTTGTTGATCTCCAGGTTTGGAACCTTGAAATTCAGCAAAGCATTGCATGAATCATTCTGTTGGGCAAACGCAGACGCCGCGAATGCCGCTATAAACAACAATATTGCGCACAATCGTTCCGAACGCATTTGAATCTCCTTAGTGAATGTCGGCTGGCCCAGACCATTGCTGACCAAGTCTTAAAACAGCGTTGCCTATCTGCCGATCACGACCACCGTTGCTTTTTCCAGCTCACTCGATCCTGGCATGCCCTCGTGCCTCAGATGATGCGCGGAATCGTCCCAGATCAACTTGGTTACGGAGCCGCCATCGGCCTCATAGGCATAGGTCTTCCCGTCATCGTTGTAAAGAGAAAAGCTGCCGTTCGCTCCCGGATAAACGCGCACGGATTCAATTCTCTGTGTTGCCTGAGTGCTATCAATGTTGGAGCCAAGCGGCACAATACTCCCCGCTTTCACGAACAGCGGCAACGTATCGATCGGAGCATTTGTCACAACGGTCTGCCCGCCATGCAGACGCTCATTCGTCCAGTAGTTGTACCAGTCGCAGCCTGCGGGCAGGTAAACCGCGCGATGCGTTGCGCCTTGCTCGGTTACTGGAGCTACCAGGAACGCCGGTCCATACATATACTCATCGCCAATGTCCGCTACTTTCGGATCAGCGGGAAAATCCATGAACAACGCTCGCATATACGGAGCACCCGTCTGATAGCTCCGATAAGCCGCGGAGTATGTGTAGGGCAGAAGCGTGTAGCGCAGCTTTAGATACTTTGTCAGAATTGGCTCCGCCTGCTTGCCATACGACCATACTTCGTTGTGAGTCCTCTCGCCATGTGCGCGCATGATCGGATGGAAAACGCCCCATTCGAACCACCGCACAAACAGCTCGGGATAGTCCTCATAGTTCGCAATCGTCTCGCGCGCGTCCGACCCATCAATCAGCGGTTTGTGTTCCGCGTGGTAGTCTGCCGCGATAGCCGGCGAAAAGAATCCTGCAATATCCGTGTCCCAGTACGGCAGTCCTGTCGCCGTAAAATTCAGTCCCGCCGGAACCGAGCGCTTCAGCATGTCCCACGTCGAAACAATGTCGCTCGACCAGAACACCGTGCCATTGCGCTGCGCCCCTAGGTACGCCGCCCGCGCCAGAATCATCACCCGGCGGCTATCTCCAAAATCCCGCCGGAACCCGTCGTACACCGACGCCGTGTGAAACAGAGGATAGACGTTGTAGAAGCGTATGCCCGAACCTACCGAGAACATGTCACCCGCTGGATCGATATCCGGCTCGGTCTCATCCAGCCACAGGTAGTCGAAGCCGTAAGGTTTTACATAGCGGTCGCGAATCTTCTCCCACCACCACTTCGCCGCCTCAGGGTTCGTGGTGTCGAGATTCGGCCCGATCGTCTCTTTGGTCCATCCCGAATCCGGCGTTCCGTCCGGCTTATGGATCAACCATCCGTTCTTCAGCAGCATGTCGTAGAACTGACTGGCCCGCGAAAAATGCGGCCACACGCTCAACAACGTATTCACGCCCATCGCGTGCAGTTCACGATTCATTCCTGCCGGATCTGGCCAGCGCGCCGGATCGAGATCCAGTTCCCCCTGCTTCGTCATGTTCAGGAAGTCCACGACAATTCCATCCAGCGGCAGTTTCTTTTCGCGATACTTCTTCGCCACATCCAGAATCTGTTCCTGCGTTGGATAAATCGCCTTGCTCTGGATGTATCCGTACGCCGCCTTCGGAAGCATGTGAGTCACGCCGGTCAGATGGCGATAGCCTTCGTAAATCTGGTCGCTCGTATCCCCAGCAATCACGAAGTAGGAAACACGATCCCCCACCTCCGAGGACCACGTGTTCCGTTGATTGAAGCCCAGCGCGACGGTCGTTTTCGAAGGGTTATCCCAGACCAATCCGTAGCCGCGGCTCGAAACCATAAACGGCACGCAAACGTTCTCGCCGCCAAGCGCCCCGTAGTCATGCCAGCACCGAATCTCGTGATCCCGGAGGTCCATCCAGCCTTTTTGCTGCTGCCCCAACCCGTAGTAGTGCTCGTCCGAGGGCGAGTCGAAGGTAGCCGCTACCGAGTAGCCCTTCGCGCCGACGTCCTGCTGCGCCACGTCCGCGCGTTCCGGCGTCATCGCCCAGGAGCGCATGTGCACTAGCATTTTGCTATCCGCCGTCGTAACCAGCAGCGCGTCGTTGTATGGACCTTGTCCGCCGCCTCCGCCAAAGTACGGTTCGCGCAGTTGGCGATTCAGCGCATCCAGCGGCATCGGCTGCGGCAGTTTGGCAGCTGGAAGATTCTCTGGCGTTACTCGGACAATCATCTTGCTCGACCGAAAGACCTCACCGCCTTCTGCATCGCGCTGGTGCGTCCATCCCTCGGCCGACGCCTGTGCCACAAAACCATAGCCCGGAGCCCCGGTCGCCCCAGCCTTGTCCGTGCTCATCGTTACCCGCAGGATGTTGGCGGCATAAGGCTCCAACGCAATCACCCTTCCATTCCGCTCCAACACAAGTGAGGCACTCTGCGCGACCGCCACGCCTCCCAACGACAGTGCCAGCACCACCAGGCCAAGTCTGATGACCACTGAATTGCATGCCAAATGACGACCGAATCCAGACTCAGCATTCCTACTATTGCATCCGTCCATGAAGCCCGAAAGTTCCATTCATAACCTCCGCACCAGGCCGCGTAGAAAAAGGTTTTTCTTGCGACTTTGGAATGCAGCGCAATCCTATAAGAGTCGCGACTTCGGAGTCCACGCATTCGTGCCGGCAGATCGACCGTCGATGACGCTTCCTGTTTCAACTGCGGAGTTCCCAAAGAATGAGAGCAATCGACGCTTACGACGGCAGTAATCTGTTCTCAGGAAAAGGGAAGTTGCTTCGAGGTTGTAAAGGGTTAGGGTGAATCATTCGAGATCCTGACCTTTCGCGTTCTGAGCGAAGCTGGTAGGATATTTGTGTGCCAATTGCTTGTTCAGGTTTCGTTGGCGGGTAGATCCCGAGTGGTGACAACTTGGATCATTTTTGAGTGGACCGCCCCAAGCCGATTGACACATCGCTAACGCGCAAAGTGAAGCACGGTTCGTAGCAGTTGAGCCGAAGTGGGCCGTTCGCGGTGATCCGGGGCAACCGGTGCACGGCATGCAAAGCATGCAAAGCGTGCAAAGCCGCATAAACACTGGCGATTGCGCATCTCGTTGATTTGGCGAGTGGGGACGTAGTTCAGTTGGTTAGAACGCTGCCCTGTCACGGCAGAGGCCGCGGGTTCGAGTCCCGTCGTCCCCGCCATCATTCAAAAGCAGTTCCGCCCGCCCAAACTCCCAGTGCGAGTGCGCCCTTTGCCCGTCAATGTGATTCTGCTCGTACCACGGTTACCGGACCGAGCAGACCGGACGGCAGAAGAGGCGAATTCGCCTTGTACGGTTTCACATCCGCAAAGGTGATCTTTGTCGCTCCGGGTTGCTCATCGCCGATCATGCGGTTCACCCAGGCATTCACTACCTCAATCTGCAATTCATTCCCGCCAGGCTTGAGAGCGGATGTGATTTCAACTCGATACGGCGCGTGCCACACCTGGCCCAGGTGCTTACCATTCACCGTCACCTCGGCAAGGTTCTTCACGTCGCCTAGATCGAGCCACAAACGGGAACCTTTTCCGAACCACTCAGGCGACGCTTGCACCGTCGTTGTGTATGTCCCAATACCGGAGAAGTACTTCACGCCTGGATCGTCGCTGTTGCTCCAGTCTGAGAGTTGGCTTAAACCGATCGATTCCGGAGCACCCCTGCCAGCCTGAAAAGCCAGTTTCCACGGACCGTCCACCGTCGCGATTTTCGTTTCGGTTGTTTTCGGAACCGTGCCAGAACCGTTAGACGTTGTCTTGCGGAAAACTACAAACACGGTGCCCCACGGTTCGAGCCGAAGGGGAACCGTGGTTCGACCCTCCGCCACCTTGAACGACACTGCTTCCGAAGTGCCGGTCTCCGCTCGCCACAACGATGCTTCCTTCCCAGCCACCCTGAAGATGGCATCGATCGTCGCGTCGTGATCGCTTCGGTTGTCGACAAAATAGATATCACCATCCTTGAGCTTGCGGTGGACGAACTCTATGTCAGAGTCGTTGGATTGCTTTGAATAATCGAAGTCTGGCTTGAGATTGAGGGCATTGAAAACGGCATCCAGGCTTTGGCCGGCATACACCGATCCCTTGCCCACTTTGCGCACACCACTCCCATCGCCAAATAACTGGGATGAAATCTTTTCGAATTCGGCCTGATCGTCCGCCAAGCTCGGATCATCGGCAGGTTTTGGGCCGGCCACGACAGCGCCGTTCTCTACAAGTTTGGCGATTGCCTGCAGCACTGGAAGGGACATGTGGCGGCTGTATGGATCCAGCCCGAGCACTCGATACTGCATGCCGCTCTTTGTCACGAGTTGACCATCCTTCACGTTCAACTCGTGGATCAATGCGTCTGCATTGATGTAATCGAAAGCGTATCCCGTCGGGATTTCTGGAGATTTATTTTGAAAGATGGCGGTGAGGTTCGAATCTTCTCCGTAGAAATAGACAAGGTCGGCGCCAAATTGCCCCTGCTGCAACATGTAGCTGGATCGCGCCAGATAGTTGACCCACGGCGCAGCCTGTTCCGCCCACGTTTCATTGCGGTTGAACCACTGTCCGAATGGACCAAGTGTTAGCCCGGGAGCTCTCCCAACCAGCGGCTGATGCGCTGACTCATGAATTACAAAGCGATTGATCCCGTTGAGCAACTCCTGGTCAGCCGTTGGTTTCAGAGTCGCGGGAGACCAGGCCCACGGCGCGGCTGCGGCTGTCAGTGATTCCGCCGCGGCGATGTTCTGGCCATAGATGTGGGCTACCGACGCGGATTCGCGATCATCGGCGTTGTAGCTATACTGTGGCCGATTCACGCCCGGCTTTTGCGTCCACATCGCGCTCATCGGCACTTCGTTCATCTTCTTCACTTCCATGCCGTCCGCGACGAGCGCGCGCCCGGATTCGTGGGATTCTCCGTAGTGAGCCATACCACGTTCGTGAAGGGTTTGCTCCAACTGGTCGTAATGCTCGGTAGCGATAAGGTCTGCGATGGTCTTGCGGAAGTCCCAGAGAAAACGATCGCTGGCTGCCGAGCTCTCAACGATGCGGCCAGCCAGCACAGGCAGCCACGGTGTCGGATCATATCCGCGCAACTTTTTGAATTGCGCAGGCATATTGTCGGTCCAGTTCTGCGACCCAGCCTCCCAACTGTCATTGATCACGTATCGGATGCCTCTCTTGCCCATCTCATCCGCACCGACTGTGTCTTTGTAGCTGTCGAGGTACTTCTCGAAATAATTCTTCACGAAACGATGATCGAGTTTGTCCACCTCGAGCCCCGTGGCCTCGGGTGTCGCAGGATGGTTCGTGATTCCGAGCAACGAGTAGCCGAACCGCAACACCACCCACTTGCCCTCCGGTGGTGTCCAATCGAGCGCCCCATCGGATCCCATCTTGGAGGTCAGATCGATTACGTCCGACTTCCGGATCGCCAAGGCAGCATCGACCGCTGGAGTCGCATATTGATAAAGATCAGCCTCGGGGACAAATGCCGCCTTCTCTTCAAAGTGATTCACCCGCGGATCCGAATGAAGCGCCAACTCGGCAACTTCGTAAGAGGTCGGTGCGGCAGGCGGCGGACCGAACGCCGAAAAGTCCATCCCCTCGGCCCAAGCCGGGATCGGCGGCGGTGGCGTGTGCTTCAACGTGATTCGGAAGAATTTTGCGGTCACCGTATCAAATGAAATTGTGTGTTCAGGCGCACCGCCTCCACCCAGGCTGATTACTTTCCGGAAAGTCTGCCCATCGTCGCTGGATTCGAGCGTTTTCTCCGGAATCCCGCTGACAAATTCCTGAATAAATCCGGGATCCTTCGTCACAAACGTGATCGCACGAACGGTATGGGGTTGCGGATATGCAAACTGAATCCACGACTCCGCAGCGGGAGTGGGAAAGGGTATCTTCGTGGTCTTTTCCAGGTCTCCATCGCTCAGCATGGCGGCATCCAGTTCCGCACCGCTGGCAGTGATTATGGCGGGCTCTGTTCCTGGCACAGATGCTGGAGGAAGTCGGAACGCGATGACAACAGAATCCGCATAGAACTCGGGAAGATTTGGAGCCGATGTCCCGAGTTGTTCATGAACACCGAGGTTTTGAAAGGCTCCAGTCGTGGTTGGCGGATGAGCCAGTTTACCGGTGAAGGGAACTCCGCCGTCCAGAATGGTCTCGGTCCAGACGTACTTCTTCATTCCCTCAGCCGAAGGCACCCACGGGCCGCCTGTTTCGCTCCAGCCGGGCGAACCCGCAATCGCCATTTCCATCCCGAGCTGGTCGCCAAGGCTAATGGCGTATTTGAACGCGTCTTTCCATTCTGGCGTCATGTACGCCAGGCGCTTTTCAACAACCTGAGGTGTTTGTAATGCGGCGTCGAAATTCTGGAACCCGGCAATTCCTGACCTGTGCATCCATTCGAGGTCGAGTTTGATGCCTTCTTGTGTGATATTCCCGTTCATCCAGTGCCACCAGACACGGGGCCGAGCCGAACTGCGCGGCTGTTCAAACCCTTTCTTGAGTGGGTCCTCGGAACTCTGGGCTGCACACATCCCAACGATGCAGATCAGTGTTAATGCCACAACTGAGAGCCATGCCCACGTGTGTTTCATAGTTCGCAATCTCCAGTGAAGGCGGTCAGAATGAGTGCATTCGTGAAAATTCACAAGCGATAACCGATGGTCGTATATAGTTCCTGCGCAATCGAAACAGTTCACTTTTGGGGCGAGATTCGTCCAACATTCGCTGGAGGAACTTCAGCGTGCCCCACCGGCGTAATTCCCGTAGCCCACCACCACTGTGGATGTCACCAACACCAAAAGGCTCAAACCCACAAGCAGCTTAGTCTTGCTCCCGGCTCCATTCCATTCTTTGAGAGCGATACCCCATAGGGTGCTAAAGATGATGATGCTGGCCATGTGCAGCGTCCAACTGGAAAATTTAAAGCGCCCCATCTGCGTTTCCCCCATGGTGTAAAAGAAGAACTGCATGTACCAGGTTGTGCCAGCCAGAGCTGAAAACAAGTAATTGGGAAGCATGGGGGCCCGCAGCCGAGTTTCCTTCTCGACGGCTACCGCGACGGCCATTTCTTGTGCCGGTGCGTCCGTCACCGCTTCAAGAATGTGTTCCTCGTTACGCTTCGGAATTTCACCGCGAATCTCCGATTGGAAATACTCATGGCCGGTGTGATTTCGCAAATTCAGAATCACACACCATATGAAGTTCGTCGTGAATCCGCCAGCGAGCACCACGACCAACACGGGAAGACCTTGCCACAATCCCGCTGTGCCGTGCTGCACGGTGATCGCCTTGATCGGATCTCCTGCGGCAAGACCGTAGGCAAAGCAAGCGCTCATAATTCCGGAGAACGTCGCGACCAAGAGACCTTTCTTCAGGTCGAATTCTTTGATCGATGCGCGCTTCTGTTCATCCGACATCTCCCGCTCTTTCGAAACTCCGGCGGCGCCTGCCACAGCGATCCCAATCAGACAAATGGCAACGCCGCCGAGAATGATCAGTCCAGAATGCGTCCCCAGGACTTGGCTGCCGAACTCGCCTCGAAAGATCGGAGGCATCAAGGTGCCAAAGGCGGCGGTATATCCCAGCGCTACCGCCATGCCGAGCGACATTCCCAGGTAACGCATCGTCAAGCCGAAGGTAAGACCTCCAAGTCCCCAAAGAACGCCAAAGGTGTAGGCCCAAAACAGGGCGCTTCCCGGCGCCTGATGAAGTACTTGAGTGAGATCCCGCGTCATTGTCAGCGCCAACAGCCATGGCGCGATGATCCAGCTGAAAAAGCCGCCAACCAGCCAATAGGTTTCCCACGCCCAGCTCTTAACTCCGCGATAAGGGACATAGAAGCTGGCGGAAGCGAGACCGCCAAGCCAGTGAACAAATACCCCCAACGCTGGGTTTGGATTCATTCGTCTCCTCGAGTTCGAGCTACAGGTGGAACACTTCTTCCAGCGGCCGCATTGCGCGATCCGGTAACGATCCGTCGGGCTGAAGGAAAAAATCTCTCATCTCCCGTTGCCATCGCTCATTTACCTCACGCTGCGCCATGCCGGACCGGGCGCGCCCGAAATCGTCGGTCTCGAGGTATCCAACCAAGAGGCCGTCTTCACGCAAGAACAGGGAATAGTTGCACCAACCGGTTTCACGTAAGGCCGTCAACATCTCGGGCCAAACGTGGTTATGGCGTTCTTTGTACTCTTCGAGTCGATCCGCCTTCACCTGCAGGACAAAGCAGACACGTTGCATTGATCTCTCCTTAGCGCAGGTAGGCTTCGGACAATCCACCGTCCACGGGGATAACATGACCCGTGGTTTTGCCGCTCTGATCCCCTGCAAGCCATACGATTGCAGCTGCACAGTCCTGCGGCAAGATCGGACGCTTCGTCAGCGTGCGCTGAGCGTAATAATTCGCAAGCTTATCTCGCAATTCGTCGCTGGACTCCGATTCAGAAAAATCAATCTTGTACTTCTGCAGAGACTGAATGACGCGATCGCGAGGGAACATGGTCGAACCGGCAACGACCGTCGCTGGTGCGATTCCATTGACGCGCACACGCGGGCTGAGTTTGACGGCGAGTTCACGAATAAGATGATTCAGCGCGGTCTTGCTGGTGTCGTAGGCCTCGCTTCCTTTCTTGGGGACGACCGCATTTGCGGAACTGGTCAACACCATGCTCACAGGAAGGTCTTGATCCCGAAATACCCAGTCACTTTGGCGCGCCAGCAGGTAATTTCCGGTCACGTTGACCTGGAATGTCTTGGCCCACTGTGCATCGGAAAGCTCTCCATCTGTCCCGGACACAGGATAGATCGCGGCCGTATTCACGACGACATCGATCCCACCGAACTTGGCGATCGTGAACCGGACCGCATCTGCGAGAGATTCCGAAGAACTGATATCGACCGTCGTGGCCGCCACGAACTCCGCAGACGATAATGCCCCGACTTCATCGCACGTCCTCTTTGCTCCGTCCAGATCAAAATCCGCCACCACCACATGGGCGCCTCGGCGGCCCAGCAGCAGCGCCGCCTCCCGGCCAATGCCGCTTGCTCCACCGATGACCAGGGCAATCTTGCGGCTGAACTCAGTTTCCGGAGGCATCCGCTGGAGTTTGGCTTCTTCTAGTGCCCAATACTCGATGCGGAATGCCTCGGATCGCGGGAGTGCCACGTAGTTGTGAAACTGTGCGAACTGTTGCGACTGTTCGGGGGTTCGCGCTTGCGGAAGAGAGTGCGCAGCCTCACCATCTTCCAGGGCGTTCGCTCCGGCCATCACGTGGATCGCATTGATGAAAAACTCCGTCGTGAGGCGTGCTTCTTTCTTGTTCTTGCCGAAGCCAAACAACCCGAGTCCGGAAATTACTACGACCGAGGGATTGGAGTCACGCAACTTGGGCGAATCGGGGGTTGCCCATTCCTCGTAATATTTCTTGTAGGTTGCGCGATAGCCGGCAACCTCGTTGTGAATTCGCTCCTTCAGCGTATTCACGTCCTCTTTCCCGGGACTCCAGTGAAGGAACCACGGGCATACGCGAGTTCGTAGAAAGTGGTCAGGACAACTGGTACCAAGGGCACTCAACTCCTTCGCCCATTTTGATCCCGCGAAATCCAGAGCACCTTCATCGTCTGTATAGTGGGCGATCACGCGACCGTTTGACGAAACTGCGCCACGCAGTGCAGGAAGAATTTGGATTGCGATCGATTGGCGATCTTGCACGGGCGCGGTTTCGCTCCCGCCAAATAGAAATCTCTTTTTCGCTCGATGACTTTGAACGAACTCGCCCATCTGATCGATAGTATGGACGCTGTTTAGGTAGCACTCGCGCTGTGTCATGCCCCACGTGAATAGGCCATGACCGCCAAGAATCAGCCCCTCGGCTCCGGGGTTATCCTTCACGGCTCGTTCGATCAGGAGGGCCAACTCGAATCCAGGACGCTGCCATGGAACCCAGACAATGCGCCGGTCAAACTCTTGATTGAACTCTTCGAGTTTGCGCTTGCCATTCGCACTAGCGGCCAGCGCGATCGACCAGTCGGGATGCAAATGGTCCACATGCAAGAAGGGCAAGAATGCGTGTAACGGCGTATCGATCGAAGCGGCAACCCGATTCTCTCCAAACGCAGAGAGCGGATAGTAGCTCACCATCTCGTCTTCGTACCTCTCTCCTCGATAAAGTTTCTTCAGCAGTTCGAGGCGATCGAGGTAGAGAAGCGCAAAGCCGGGCTCGGTAATGGAACCAATGTCCCCGCCGCTCCCTTTGACCGCAAGCACGCGAACCGGCTGCCCAGTGAATGGATCGGGAAGTTCGATCTTCGAACTAGTGTTTCCTCCGCCGAAGTTCGTGATGCGAAGATCCGCACCGAGCAGGTTTGAGCGATAGCGCAAAAGAGCTAACGGATTGCCCTCCAGCTCACGAGCCTTGTCTTCATTCCACAAGTCCTTTAAGTATGTCGTCTCTTTCACCTCATGCATAAGTCATCTCACAATAATGCTCAAAGCGTTGAAAATGATGATCCCACTTGTCAGTATCCATTGGCTCGAAAATCTCGGTTGGAAAAGAACGATCAACGATGGCGCGAACCTCTTGCAGCGACGATGCCTCGCCTGTAGCCAGCACTTGAATCGCAATATTACCCAATGCCGTAGCTTCAGCTGGACCCGCAAGCACTCTTCTGCCATTCGCATTTGCAGTGAATTGGTTGAGCAGCCGGTTTTTCGAGCCACCACCAACAACCCGAATCTCTTCGATGCTCCGTCCGCAGACTTGCTCAAGATTGCGCACCGTCAACCGGTACTTCATCGCCAGGCTCTCCAGGACGCATCGCACATACGCGCCGATGTTTGATGGCGCGGTCTGCTGCGTCTTGAGGCAGAATTGATCGATTGCAGCCGGCATGTCGGCGGGATGCAAGAAGAGTTCATCATCGGGATCGACCAGATGTGAAAACTCTGGTTCACGATTGGCTCGTTCTACCAGTTCGTCATAGCTGCCGCACTGGCCCTGCGCAGTCCAGCAGTTCCGGCAAGCCTGCAACATCCAAAGCCCCATCACATTCTTGAGCAATCGAGTTGTTCCATTCACGCCACCCTCGTTCGTAAAATTGAGCTTAAGTGCCTGCGAGGTGAGAACCGGGACATCGAGTTCAGTCCCAATTAAAGACCACGTTCCCGAGCTCAGAAAGGCGGTACCATCTCGCGCCGTAATGGCTGCCACTGCGGAACCGGTATCGTGACAAGCTGGCGCGATGACTGGAGTTCCAGCCAGTGATAAGTTCGACGCCACGGTTGGCAACAACGGTCCGATGACAGTTCCTGATTCGACGATTGGCGACAGAAGGTCAGCGCGCAGTCCGGCCTTCTCCATAAGATCCCTCGCCCACTCCCGCCGAACCGGATCCACCATCTGCGTGGTCGTCGCATTGGTGAACTCGCACACTGCCTTTCCCGTCAGCCAATAATTGAACAGATCAGGTATGGTCAGCAGTTGCTTTGCGGCAGAGACAATTGAGGGCGTATCTCGATGTGCCGCATAAAGTTGGTATAGCGTATTGATCGGCATAAATTGGATGCCGGTAGCTCGGTAGATTTCCTCCCTTGACACTCTCCGGAAGACTTCTTTCATTACACCGTCGGTACGGCGATCACGGTAATGGTAGGGATTCTCCAGGAGTTCTCCGCGTTCGCCGAGTAGTGCATAGTCCACCCCCCACGCATCAACTCCAATGCCGGCGAGCTTTACACCCTGCAAACTATTCAAGGCGTTGCGAATTTCAGACCACAGACTCGACACGTCCCAGCGCAAGGAACCACGCTCTTCCACCGCCTGATTGCGAAAGCGATGGACCTCCTGTGTCGTAAGAATCCCCGCTTCCAGGTAAGCCAGCACCGCGCGTCCGCTTTCGGCACCGAAGTCAAATGCCAGGTAAGGGGAGCGTTGTTTTCGCCGAATGAGCACGTTGCTACTGATTCCTTCTAGGATCCGTGAACGGCGCTACTCGCACGCAAACTCTGTCCAGTGCTGCAGGCCACGCATGCGGAAAGTTGTTATGCATACGATGTAACACCGGCCGAATTCTTCGCCGCACGATCTTTTGTAATTCGCTCCAGATACCCACTATCACGAAAGGCTTCCATCGGATCCTTTGGCAGTCCCTTTGAATTCCTCCACTCTTGGATTGCAGGACGAACATCGGTCGCGAAGGCATCCTGCAGGAGCGACTCAGCCGCAACCAGATCGCATCTCTTCTGCGCGAGTGCTAGTTTCTTGGCATCCACCAACGATGCCTTGGCGAACAGTTGCTGCGCCATGGTCACGGTCTGGATCATCGCCTCAATCTTTCCCTTGAGATTGTGGCTTTGATCGACCATGTACGCAATGTCGGCGCGCTGTTCCGTTTCTCGCTCAAAAAACTGGATCTCATGGAAAATGCGGAAAACCTGGTACGGGTCAATCGATCCGAGGGTCAAATCGTCATCGGCATAGCGGCGGTCATTGAAGTGGAATCCTCCCAGCATCTTCTCTGAGAGCAGCCATGCCACGATTTGCTCGATATTCTGCGCTGCATAGTGATGGCCCGTATCGACCAGCACTTTCGCTTGAGGCCCGGCGGCACGCGAGAGCAGCAGCGCCATCCCCCAATCGGCGATATCGGTGTGATAAAACGCTGGCTCGAATGGCTTATATTCGACCAGCATCCTCTGATCTGGCGATAAGCGCCGATGTGCTTCTTTCAACCCATCCTCAAACCACTGCTTGCGTTGTCGAATGTTCGCAGTGCCGGGATAGTTCGAACCATCCGCAAACCAAAACGAGATGTCCCTGCTGTGGATCCGCTTTGCAATCTCAATACTGTCGTGCGCATGCTGCATGGCGCGCCGCCGCACTGCTTCCTCCGGATTCGCAAACGATCCGTATTTGTACTCTTGATCTTGAAAAAGGTTCGGATTGATGGCACCCGCCGCGACGCCGTAACGGCTGGCGAATTGCGTGATCTCATCGGTACTCTCTACCCCACGCGGAAAGTCCCACAACACATGCAAAGCTACAGTCGGGCACACACCAGTCAGAAGATGCACCTGGCCGGCGTCGCTGAATTTCTCCTCGGTGGTGGTGGCTGCGGCCGGTTGAATAAATTTGCCAAAGCGCGTTCCGGTATTGGCGAAGCCCCAGGACGGAAGCTCGATGCGAAATGTCTCCAGCGCAGAAAAAACCATCTCAGTCGTGGACGAGTCCATGGGAACCTCTCTTGCTCAGGGAAGATACAGCCCTCAAGGCGCATTGCGCAACAAAAGGTAGCGGTGGCGGTGTCCATGCAAAGCCGTGGCGAAGAAGCAATTCGGCTGGCTATGAGCCTGGTTTACGTTCTTGCTGGGGCCTAGGGTCCGCGATCAACAGTATGACAGGAAGCAGACGTGCCAAGAAGAAGACGGGGATCAATGCAGAGTATGTCCCCTGGGGAAGGGTTACTTCCTGAGGCTGGTCTGAACCGCAGAGTGCTGGAGGTCCCATAACAGAGCGCATCCCTCCGGTCGTGTCTGTCTTTCAGAACGGAATGAGTTTTGATGGCCACAGAAGAGGGTCGTTGCCAGCACTCTGCTTTTCCGAACCGTCCGCTAGGTTCGAATCGCGGTCATCCAACTCCCACTGCAGCCAGTCCTCCCCGAACAACTCAACTGGATGCTGCGTCCGGATCGTCCCGTTGCCACAGCGCAGATCATCGGCCGAGCAGTACTTGTCGCATCCCCAGCAAATGCGTTCCGGATTTTTCGGATTCAGAGCTGTTTTTGGTTTTGTCACTTCGATCCCTGATCAAAACGATAAACATATTGAGGGTCGAGGGCGATGACTTCTGTCACAGGAAAGCGATCGAGGGGGAGGGCTATTCCTGCGAAGCCGGAGCTTTGCTGGCGAATGTCGCAAATAGGTTCACCGCGAATACAGTCACCGCGGTCATCTCGAGAATTGCTGATATCGGAAGCCATGACCATGCCGATCGCACGAGTCCTTGGTATGCGAGCACCTCCGAACTCACTCGCAGAAAGCATCCCACCGTAAGCAGTACGAGTCCGGCGAACATCAGCTTGGTGCTGAAGAGAAGCTTCATCCCCGAAAAAGCCGGCAGCACGCGTTGTCCGATTGCAAAGACCATCGTCGCAAGAAATCCGACGGTGAGCGCATGGCGCGAAGCTCCCCAGATTCCGGTGGCGTTGTCGGCAGAGGCAGCCCAGACGGCGAGAAATGCCGCAACGAAGATCCAGGCATAGGCCAGCCGAACGAACACAGGGAACGACGAATGCACCCCCTTTACCTTGGCAGGCCGTTCGCCCGGCACAAACACCTGCAAACTGACAACTGCAACCGCGGCTGCAGCCGGAAATAAGAGGACCGCGATGCGGGTCCATCCCGCGAACGCGGTCCCGACCCCGACGGCATTCACTCCCACGGCCCAAAGCAGAGTCTTTCCACGCGTCGGCCGCAATCCTAGAAACACAGGAAGCCACTTTGCGCTGAATCCCCAAACGAACGGAACCAGAAATCCCCACGTTTCCAGCACCAGAAATTTCTGGTCGAAACTCGCCGGGATTTCAGGTGATGCTGCGCGCAAAGCCAGAACAACAGAAACTCCCAGGTTCAGGATCAATGCCAGCATCAACCCCACGGTGCCGGCAATGACAACGAAGACCCATGGTTCGAGGCTCGTTTTCTCGGATTCCTGCGGACGATGCCCCGACACCGTTCGAAAAAAGATCGCAAATGCCGCCAATTCAAACGCGGCCGAAAGCGGCAGAAGAATGCGCCACTGCCACTGATAAACGGTGCACAGCCAATGCAGGGTTACTCCTGCGGTCCACATGAGCCACGCGGCAACCACTGTGGACAGTGCGAAAGAGTTCAAGCGCCGCAGCTTCGGGATGGAATAGAAACCGATCCCCAGGATAAAAGTCCCAATCCATCCGAAGATCTGCGCGTGTCCGTGCGCCTGAATCCATGCTGCCGATACAGTGTTCGCGGCGTGGTGGCTGCTGATCGCGATCAGATTCCACACTCCAAGAAACGTCCCTGGCAACAGCATGAAAGCCAGCCCGGTGGCGATATAAAGCATGAGCAACCGGGAGAGAGTCGTCTCGCGTGCCGCCGAGATATTGAAGATTTCGATCGGCGTGAGCGGGCGGCCCGCTTCTTTTTCAATGCGTGTTGCCAGGGCAGACATGAATCTTGTCTCCTACTCCGCTTTCTCCATCGCGATGGCGCGTGGAAACAAAATGTTGTTTTCCAGGTGGATGTGCTGGTGCAGGTCCGCCTCGAACGCCTCCAGGGCTTTGTAGAGCGTCTGGTAGCTGACGCACCCGTCGGCGGGAGCTTGGTAGCCGCTGCTTGATTTGCGCAGTGCTCGCAATGCCTGCCCGGCGGAATCATGTTCGTGCTCCATCATTGCCACCGGATTTTCCACGGTGCCAAACGGCGCGGGCAGGATCGGCTCTTTCTGGATCACCGCCTCTTCCATCCGCACGATGTAAGGGAAGAGAACTCGCTCCTCTTTCATCATGTGCATTGTCAACTCCTGCGCCAGCCCCGCGAACGTCGTCCGGATCTCAAACAGCTCAGCATGATTCTTTCCGTGTACCGAGCAGACCTTCTCAATCAATGCCGTTAGCCGGACGGTTTCGTCCCGCACATACTTGTGATGGGTCTTCTCGATATGCGCAATGAGTTCCGACAGCGGTTCTTCCTGCCAGTCGCGCACCTTGCGCGCGGCTCGTTCCGTCTCTTCGGCCATTTCCAGCGTATCCATCACCAGGAAAGCCGGGACATTCGCCTTCGCGCACGCTTCTCCCAGCGACCGGTGGCCGCCGCAGCAATAGTCAATTCCAAGTTTTTCGAATACTCGCGTCGCCGCCGGATGCTCCAGCGCAACCTCGCGCACTGTCTTCGCTACCATTGAGCTCATTGCAATTTCCTCCTGAAGGCACCTTCTGCCGCCCACAAATGGAACATATCGGAGCAGGGAACTGGTGCCGATGACTTATGTCACGGCCGAAGGAGAAAATGCAGGAAAGGGAAATTACTCCGCGGATTCGAGTTCCGCCTCGAGCGCCTTCAACTCCGGGATGACGATCGTGCGCCCATCAATCTTGAGCAGACCCTCAGCCTGAAATCGCGATAGATTGCGCGAAACCAGTTCTCGGACCGTTCCGATCTGCGAGGCGACCTCCTGGTTGCTGATACCCAGCACCAACTCCACCCCAGCAGAGGTCTTTGTACCCGCCGTCTTCGCCATCCTGACCAGCAAGGCCGCTAGCCTGTGGCGCACTGTAGTAAAAGACAGCTCCTCAATGATTCCCACCAGCCGCCGCAGCCGCGCCCCGACCACTTTCAGCACCTTCAGCGCGACCTGTGGATGCGTCAGGCACAGTGCCTGGAAATCCTGTTTGCTCACAAACAGCAGCGTAGATTCCTCCACCGCCGCCGCCGACGCTGGATAGTTCCCGCCATCGAATACCGGCAACTCCGCGATCGAACTACCAGGTCCGTCTACGCTGAGTACCTGTTCGCGCCCCCCGGACGAACTCTTGAAGATGCGCACATGCCCCGACTCGACAACATACAGCCCAGAACAAGGTTGGCCTTCGGAAAACACGATCTCACCGGCCGCAAACTGTCGCGGAACTGTGCGCTCTGCTAGAAACGACAGCTCCGTCTCCGAAAGCCCGGGAAAAATGGGCACCTTCGTGAGGGTTTGCCCAACAGAAAATCTGGATTCAGGCATCGCCGCCCATTGTAACGGACGCATACGCCCCCGAATCCTCGACTTGCACTCGCCGTGACATAAGTCATAGGCACGGTTTCTCCCGCCAAGTAACCTGCAGCAGATCTGCAGGGACCTTACTCCGTCAGGAAACGTTAGGAGGAATTTATAGATGCAATACAAGAAATTATGGATCGCGTTGGGTGTTGTGATGTTTGTATCGTTCGCTGTTCTGGGGGGTGTGGGCTACAAAGCCATCAATAGCGCGCCGCCGATCCCATCCAAAGTAGTGACAGCTGATGGTCAGCTGCTCTTCACGGGTGAAACCATCCGCGATGGCCAGAACGTCTGGCAATCCACTGGAGGGCAGGAGATCGGCACAATCTGGGGACACGGAGCCTATGTCGCTCCGGACTGGAGCGCCGATTATCTTCACCGCCAGTCTGAAATCGTGTTGAACAGCTGGGCCCGTCAACAGGGATTCGAAAATTACGCGGCCATGCCCGCAGAATCACGTGCCGCCCTGCAAGGTCGGCTGACGCAGATAACCCGCCGCAACACCTATGACGCGGAGAGCGACACGATCGTCCTCGAGAAGGAAAGATCCGCCGCTTTCGAACAACTCGCCGCCTACTATGCCGACGTTTACGGCAACGGACGCAACGCCTACGCCATCCCTGCCGGCGCACTTACCAATCCAACCAAGCAACGTCAGATGGCAGCTTTCTTCTGGTGGACAGCCTGGGCTGCGAGTACCGATCGTCCCGGCCAGAATATGACGTACACCCAAAACTGGCCTCATGAAGAACTTATCGGCAACCGCCCGACCGGCCCGACTATTGTGTGGAGCGTCATCAGCTTCGTCCTGCTGCTCGCCGGCGTCGGCGGGATGGTCTGGTACTTCGCCTCACAAGAACGAGATCCGTCCACGGGAACCATGCCGCGTCGTGATCCGCTCCTCGGCCTCAAGCCCACGCCATCGCAGAAAGCGACTATCAAATATTTCTTCGTCGTCGCCGCGCTCTGGGTCCTGCAAGTGGCGCTCGGCGCGATCGTCGCTCACTACGGAGTGGAGGGCAATGGCTTCTACGGAATTCCTCTCGCGAAATGGTTGCCGTATTCCGTCGCGCGTACCTGGCACCTCCAGATCGGCATCTTCTGGATTGCGACCTCCTGGCTTGCGACCGGCCTCTATATCGCCCCCGCCGTCAGCGGCGTCGAACCCAAGGGACAGCGCCTCGGCGTCAACATTCTTTTCGGTGCCGTCGTTGCCGTCGTGTTCGGCTCCCTCGCCGGCGAGTGGATGGGCATCGAACAAAAGCTCGGCAATCTCTGGTTCTGGCTCGGCTCGCAAGGCTACGAGTATGTAGATCTCGGCCGCCTCTGGCAGATCCTTCTGTTCGGTGGACTGATGTTCTGGCTCTGGCTGATGTGGCGCGGATTAAGGCCCGCTCTGGCCCGTCGCGATGAGAACTACTCCTTACTGATGCTCTTCCTGGTATCCAGCATCGCAATCCCGGTCTTCTATGCGGCCGGCCTTATGTACGGACAGCGCAGCCCGCTTATCACCGCCGAGTACTGGCGCTGGTGGGTGGTTCACCTCTGGGTCGAAGGATTCTTCGAAGTATTCGCCACAGTGGTGATTGCTTTCCTCTTCACTCGCCTGAAGCTGCTATCGGTCTCGACGGCAACGCGAGCAGTTCTGTTCTCCACCGTCATATTTCTTTCCGGCGGAATTATTGGAACCTTCCACCACCTGTACTTCACAGGAATGCCCAGCGCCGTTCTGGCTCTGGGGTCGGTGTTCAGCGCGCTGGAAGTTGTCCCGCTGGTGCTCGTTGGCTTCGAAGCCTGGGAGAACATTCGCCTCTCTCGCGGTTCCGCGGATAGCCCCTGGGTCAGTGCCTACAAGTGGCCGATCTACTTCTTCGTGGCCGTTGCCTTCTGGAACTTCGTTGGCGCCGGATTGTTCGGTTTCATGATCAATCCTCCGGTAGCGCTCTACTATGTGCAGGGACTGAACCTCACTCCGGTCCACGGACACACCGCGTTGTTCGGCGTATATGGCATGCTCGGGCTCGGACTGATGTTGTTCTGCCTGCGCGCGCTTCGCCCCGGACTGCAGTGGAGGGAACGTCCGCTCGCCATCGCCTTCTGGTCCATCAACATTGGCCTCGCAGCGATGGTCCTGCTCAGCATGCTTCCGGTCGGTCTTATGCAAGCCTGGGCATCGGTCGAATACGGAACCTGGTACGCCCGTTCCGCCGAGTTCCTGCAAACGCCCCTGCTGACGCGCTTACGCTGGATGCGCATGTTCGGTGACACGCTCTTCGCCTTCGGAGCACTCGTGCTCGGATGGTTTGTTCTAGGCCTCGTGACAGGACATTCCTTCGAGAAAGGTGAACTGGAAGAAGAGCTCAAATTCGCGGACCGCGAACTGGAGGTAGCGCACTCCGGCGACTAGCAGAATGACAATGTGGGACATCCGCCATCGGCTGTCCCAGCTTGTGTAGCGGCGGACGCATTCGTCCGCCGCCCTTGCTTTACTGCACGTGGAAAAAATGCTGCAATATCATCGACCCACCCAATGACACCAGCATCGCGACCGGCATCGCGACCACTCCGATCCGGAAGAAATCCCAAAAGCTGACATCCACTTTCTCTCTCCGCAGCGCAATCAGCCACAAGATCGTCGCCAGCGATCCCGTGATGGACAAGTTCGGCCCAAGATCCACGCCAATCAATACCGCATCCGTGATCGAGGGAGTAGCGTGAGCCACATGCAACGTGCTCCCGGCGATCAGTCCGAGTGGAAGATTGTTTACGAGGTTGTTCGCCACGCCCACGCCAAATCCCGTGACCAGCTTGCCCGCTATCGATCCCATGTTCTGTGCTTGCGCCAGCCACTGCCGTGTATGGTTCATCGCGCCAATTGCTTCCATGGCAGCGACCATGACGAACAGCCCACCCACCAGCGCCAGTGTTTCCCAGCTGATTTCCCGCGCCAGGATCAGCGGATTGCTCTTCTCTTTGACACATACAATGGCCGTAATTCCCACTGCGGCCAGGCATGTCGGCAGCCCCAAATCCATTCCGACCGAAGATGCGGCAAGCAGGATCACCACGACCATGCCCACGCTGGCGACCACCAGTTTTCCGTTGTTGCTCAAAGCGATTGGTTCGACCTCGTGCTCAATTCGCTCGCTCAGTTCGGAACGAAATATCCAGCGCATTACGAAATAGGTCGCGGCAATCGACAACAGGCAGGGAACTCCAAACGCAAGCAGCCACTTCGCCAGCGGAGGCATGGCGTCATGAAACACAACCAGGTTCGCCGGATTCGAAATCGGCAACAGAAACGACGCCGCATTCGCGATGAACGCGCAGACAAACAAGTAGGGAAGCGGCTGCACTTTCGCCTTCCGCACGGCCGTCAGGATCGCCGGCGTCAATACCACCGCCGTCGCATCGTTCGACATCAATACGGTCACAACCGTCCCGATCGCATACACCAGCGCGAACAGCTTGGCGCACGATCCGCCGGCCCGGCGAATCGCAGCCGAAGACAGCCAATCAAACACTCCATGCTCGCGCGCCAGTTCCGACAACAGCATCATCCCGACCAAGAACAGGCAGACGTCGACTGACTTCACCAGAGCCCGTCCCGTGAGCTGCCAGTCAATCAGCCGAAGTGCCAGCAGCAGCAGCACTCCTCCGCCGATCCAATAGACCTCCGGAACGTTCTTGGGACGGATCAGCATCAGCAGAATGCTGACGCCAATGATCAGGGGAATCAGGATGTGGGACATCGCAGGCAGGAGCATCAGGGAGCGCCCGCCTCTGCTGCGTGCTCACGATCGATGCAGTTACTTACGATTCTCGCCACGCTCATCGTCCTTGGATGCCTTCCGATAGTCTACGACGTCATTTCCCCAGCATCGCAACCGGGGAATCTAGCTTCTAAGGAGTGGCACAACCGCGAGGTCTTTTGAACAATATCGGATTGATCCTTACCGGCGGCATCGGACGATGGGTTCTGCGTCTCGGTGGGCCGGGATTGATTGCCGTCGGCCTGATCGATAACTCGATCATCCCCATCCCCGGTGGCATGGACCTCTTCGTCATCCTCCTGACCGCCCGCAACCGCGAAATGTGGTGGTATTACGGCGTCATGGCGGTCGTCGGCGCTGTGATAGGCGGATATCTCACCTATCGCCTGGCGAAAAAGGGTGGCAAAGAAGGATTCGAGAAGAAGTTCGGCAAGCGGCGCGCCCAGAAGGTTTACAGCAAGTTCGAGAAGGGCGGATTCACCAGCGTCCTGATCGGCTCGGTCTTGCCGCCGCCATTCCCCCTCGTTCCAGTCCTGATGGCAGCGGGCATCATGCAGTACTCCCGCAAGAAGTTCCTTGCCGCTCTAGCGATCGGACGCGGCATCCGCTTCATGGCCGTCGCCTACCTTGGCCGCCTCTACGGAACCGCAATCCTGGGATGGCTCAGCCGCTACTACAAGCCCTTCCTGTATGTCCTGATCGGATTAGGAGTGCTTGGGGGAATCGCCGCGCTCGTGTATTTCAAGTGGTATCGCCCCAATCACCGCCAGCCCGCAGATGTGCTCCACTGACGAACTCAAAGACTGCGAATTGATCGAGAAGTCGAAATTCGAGTGCAATTGCCTTGATTTCTACAGTTATTGCTCGGTACAAGAAACGATTGACTGAGGGCCGACCTACTTCAGGATCTTCATGGACGGCCTGGTTAGGAACGTAGCCTTCAAGTGCTTCTTGTTCATCGCGGCCACGCGGGCGGCGATGCTGCCCGAATCGCCATACCCTTGCCTCGCGGGTCTGTACGGACGCGTCCAAGGAGCAGCCGGCAAGTCGTCGACCGAGCTTGATAATTTCATTACGGTAAGTCCCGATGCTGAGATGGCAAAGATTGTTTGTCCCGTCGGGTCCAGCGCGATCTGTGGCGCTTCCGGTCCTTCGGGATACGCAAAAAAGTTCAGCTCTTCTGGCGTCATCAATCGGCCGTGCAGTGTTCCCGTAGACACATCCCAGAATTCAATCGAATCCCCGAGCGCAGTGACGACAATTTTTGCGGCAGGGCTAAATACTGCACCGAGCACCGAGGTGTCGCTGGGCGGGCTGACAAGGGGGTACACCGAGTAATTCAAGGCGTTCATGCTTTCGTTGTAGAAGCCCACGATGTCACCAAGGCCCCAAGGTGCTCCCGTAATTGCGGCAAACTGTCTGCCGTCAGACGAGACCGTCAAATCAGAGTAGAAAAGGTCGCCGAACGGCGGTGGTTGGTGAACAGCATACGTGGCGGGATCGATGGAATAAGTCTGACCAGACCCTGCGTTTAAATCGACGCCATAGAGATGCGTCCCATCGCCCGAAGCCCGAACCAAGTCCCCAATTAATTGGTAGATTGGGGTTACTTTCATTGTCGAGAGATCGACCTCGACGTTCGGTGAACCCGTTATGATTGCTTTGTTATAGATGCTGATGGCGACGCCACCCGACTGATGGCCGGGAGTAGAGTTGGTCGCGACCGAAGAACCTTGAGAAGGATGGTCCGGGTTTATGACGGCCAAGTACCCATTCGGAGATGCCACCGCAAGCCGCGATCCATCGGGGCTCAGAGCCATCGCGTTGTAAGTCAGGAGTGGTCCGGCGCCGGGAATTGGAAGTGGAGACTGCCATTGCAGTGTCGTAGGATCCAAGCGGTCGATCTCGGTCCCCTTCAATGCGTAGAGAAGATTTCTATGGGGATCGAATAGGACCTGCAGCAGGCCAGAGGCTGGAACGATGGTGGCCGACGGGATATAGCTCATCGCCTGCACCAGTGAATCACTTCCATTAGCGCTGCTGACGGCGGCACTGACAGAAGTACCCGGGGGCCCAGTTGGAACTTGAATCAGGGCGATTTGAAACGGGATTTCCGGATTCGAAACTCCTACGGTCGCGACTGGCTGGCTGCCAATGGAAACTCCGGGAGTAGCCGTGAAGCCGTAGCCAAAGATGTACACCAATGGAGTGCCCGTCGGCGGCAAGAGATTTGCACTCACTCCCGATAGCGCAACACCATAAGAAAAGACATTCTGATGGATGACACTGTTTCCATCGGGACCAATGCATTGGATATCCGCCCCGCCCGATGTGGAAGATGCAGGTACCTCGATCTGACCTCCATTGGAAAGGACTGTCGCGGGTTGTCCACGAAAGTAGTAGCTGGCTCCCCTGTAATAACTGGCACCCAGGGTTACGGTGAGCTGCTCAGCCGCGTTTAGTGGTATCTCGGTTGTGTCTGGTAATGAGCACCAGCCACTATTGTCGGTGCCGGGGGCGTCGTCGTTGGCTGGATTCGGGAGGATTGGCCCGGTCGTGTCGATTGCAAGCACACCGCCGGAGATGGCGGCAAAAGCACGTCCGCTTGAGTCGACAGCCAGGAGGCGCTCGAGATTATCGTCATACCTCATTACGCCCGGATAGAATCCCAGCGCCGCAGAGCTGTTCGCATCAAGCACCTCGATCGCAAGCGGATGATCGTACTGCAGCAGCAGTTTGTTGCCGTCGGGAGTGAAAACCACGTTGGTCCTGCTGTTTTGAAACGCGCCGGGTATCGGGGCCGTTCCCAGCACGTTAAAAGAGCGATCGAGAAATGTTGCTTGTTTAGCCGATACTACGCCGATCTTGCTGCCATCGGCATTCATCGCGTAGCCGCGAACTCCAAACTCGTCCTGCGGTGGATTCACGGTGTTCAGCGGGACCGTGGTAAACGTGTCCGTGTCGGAGCTGTAGAGGTAGAACTGATCGGCGGAGAAGATTGCCCACTTGTGGTCGGCGCTCCGGGCAAGGTGATCCGTTTCCCACCCTAGAGTGTAAGGCGCCGGAGGTTCAATGATCGAAAACGTGTCCGAGGTCGAATCCCATTCCACAAGGTACTGCCCTCCATCCAGGATATCGCTGGAGTCTATTCCTTGAGCCTGTCCGATGATAAGAACTTTGCGGTTCGCCAGAGCCACGACACTTCGATAGAAGAGACCAACAATCGTGGCCACCGATTGCGGTATCGGGTGCGAAGTCACTGCCAGCGTGTTTTCATTGAGCGTCAGGATTTGCTGTGCAGTCGTGCCAATGACCAGCGTGTTGCGATCAGCCATCTGATCCATTCCCCAAGGTTGGGGAGCGGGCACACGCGCGCGGACGGACAAATCCGTTCCTGAGAGCACATCGATCTCATTCAGCGCGTTATTCGCCACAAAAAGCAGTTGTCGGGATTGGTCAT
Organism: Terriglobia bacterium; assembly: GCA_963727085.1. Classification (GTDB taxonomy): domain Bacteria; phylum Acidobacteriota; class Terriglobia; order Terriglobales; family Acidobacteriaceae; genus Sulfotelmatobacter. Next base: position 194,954 of record CAVSER010000001.1, read on the forward strand.
AGAACCCATGGCTGAATCCGCCACCGACAAGATGGTAGGGATCCGGAATCGCGGCGCCATTCACGCTAACCTCGATAGCCGCAGTCGCCTTGAGCGAACCAGACGTGCCCTCTACCGTACTCGAAGCCTGCTGGATGCCCGCGTAGGCGGATGCAGAAACGGCAAAAGTGTCGGCTACCCCTGGGGTCAAAGAGAGCGATGAAGGCGAGGCCGTGACACCCGGAGGCAGAGTGGGAATCGTCACTGAAACCGAATCATTGAAGCCATTTCCCGCATTCACTAGAATCTGCACGTTCTGGGAAGCACCACCCTGCATCAGTGTCACGCTTGCAGGAGAGAGCGAGATCGTGAAATTGGGCGGTGGAGGAGGGGGTTGGGAAGCGGAACTACCACTTCCACCGCAACTTGCCATGAAACTCAAAAGGAGGAAGAGACTGCATAACGAAAGAACGCTGCGCATAAACGTCTCACCTTTGTCACACACCGCGGCTTGGCAATTCTCGGAGCTGGCCGACGCAAAAATGAACTAGGGTGCGAAAGTCACCTCAGGCATCGGAGCGACGGTTCTGCTTTGACTGAACCATATCCGAGCACAAGAATTTAGCAGTCCCGTATCCGCGGTGTAAGTGACGCCGGACACAGGCTTTGCGGTATAGCATGGTGTCCCGTCCTTTGCGCAATTTGCGGAGGGCGGGAATCCACGAAGGCACGCGCAAGGCGGTTTCTGCAGAGAGATAAGCAGTTCTGTCGTCAGCATCGCACCCGCCCTGGCAAAGTTCGCAAGCCCGTACTCAGCGGAAATGTCTCAAGTAGCCTCTAGCATCCCAGATAGCCTCCGCCAAGCGCTCCAGAACTCATCCCAAGTCCGCTTACCTTATTGAATATCCGGCGTCTGATTCGCGAGGTGAGACAAACCCATGATTACTTGCTCTCGATCCACGTTGCCCGGCATACTCCTCATCGCCGGAGTGATCGCAGCTCTACTTCCCGGGGACGCACGGGCCCAACGCTCTGTAGATCAGAACGTGCTTCAATCCAGGGCGCAACCCGACATCCGGATCCGCGTCGCTCCCTATCTCGTCTACCTTGGCCGGGCTGACTTTAAAGTGAGAGACGTGGCCGAGGGAGAGGCGCACGTGTTTGCCGAGTCGGAAGGCGGCAAGCTGCGGCGTGTTTTGCTGGTTGACTTCGAGCACTTCCACCCCGCGAACGATCAAACGTTCGAATATCCGCGACTGACGATGGTCAAGCTTGGTGGCGAGGAATACCTGCACCAGACGTGGGCGCTCGCAGACCTCGAGTGGTTCCACATGCCGGAGATGCGCGAGTTATTCGCGGGGCTTCATCTTACGGCTGAGCCAAGCTGGGTGATGGACCGCTACGTTCGCGCCGTAGACGCGGCCAAGAAGCATGAAATCATTATCGTCTATCTGGAGGCCAAGTCAGTCAGTGCACCCGCTGTTCACTTCGGCCGCGGAGATGACACAGCGCCTCCACCAACACTTCCCGCAGCGATTGAGCAAGAAGTGGTCGCGCGCGCCAGTAAGGCATTCCGGGTGGAGCAGTGAGTTTGGCGCCATTGACACGAAAACCCCTTCGGCCTAATGCACCGGGGCCGGTTGAGGAGTCGCCTGTGGCGCTGCCGTGTTTGGATTTCCGAAGTTCACCTTCGGGGCCTCACGCGAGCCTTCCGACGCCGCAAAGTAGGCATCATTCGGTTTGAAGCCCGCCCATCCCGCGAAGATGTTCTGCGGGAACTGCTGGATGTAGGTGTTGTAGTCCTGCAGCGTGTCGTTGTACCGGCGTCGTTCCACTGCGATCCGGTTCTCGGTTCCGGCCAGTTCGTCCTGCAAGCGCAGGAAGTTTTCGTTCGACTTCAACTGCGGATAGTTTTCCACGACGACCAGCAATCGCCCCAGGGCTCCATCCAACTGCCCGTTGGCCGCAATCTTCTGCTGCGGCGTTCCTGCGGAAAGCAACGCGGAGCGCGCCTTGGCGATGTCACCAAACACAGTCTGTTCCTGTTGCGCGTATCCTTTGACCGTCTCGACCAGGTTCGGAATCAGGTCGGCGCGTCTCTGCAGCACGATATCTACTTGGGACCACGCAGCCTTCACGCTCTCATTCTTTGTGACCAGCGTGTTGCGGACGCTGACGTATTGGCCGAAAACGACAAGTGCTCCCAGCAGCAGAACCACAATCACGATCACCGCAATGATTCCTTTACCCATGAAATCCTCCTTGCTCGAATGTAGTGCATCAACCAGATCGAGGCGTATATTCCCTGTGATCCTCTGTGCCCTCTGTGTTAGAGCCCTCGGCGTCCTGGCCGTAAACTCAGAATGACGTGAACGCACGTCAATCTAGGCCGCATCCACCGCCGCTGCCACTTCGCCGACGTCCTTCAAATACCGCGCAACGACATCGCTGATATTAACTTTCTTCAAATCGATCTTCCGCTCCCGCACATCGAGCACTTGCAGCACGGCCGAGAAATCGAGATTCAGTCGCCGTTCCAGCGACTTCACCGCTTCTCGCTTTCCAGTGGGAGGCGTCTCTCCCAATGCAATCAGCGCATGCCGAAATAATGTGGCGAACGACGATACCGACCTTAGCAGCACCTCGCCCAGCCGCGACTCATTCTCGCCTGCCATCATCAAATGCTGGCGCAGCAGGATCAATTTTTCCTTGAGTTCGTATTCCACCTGTACCCGGTGCAGATCCATCGGAATTTGCAGACCTTCCAGAACGTCCTGTCCGAAAAGAACCCGGTGATGCCGTTGCATATCGAGCAACTCGATGGGGAACACGTCCGTCGAACGCTCAAGCTCCTGCCGCGTCATGCACAAAGGAGGCGGCTGCTTCTGCCGGTCCCACCACCTCGCTACCGGCGTCAGCGCGCGCAAAGAGTCAAACGACGTATCTCGCAACACGCAAAACATATTCAGGTTCGACAGCTCAGGATGGAAGTCGCCCGCCACGGCCGACCCGAACAGGATCACGCTCTCGATATTCGCGCCGCCTGCTTCGCGAGTGCGCTTCACAAACTCGTCAATGGTATCAACAGGAATCATTGCGTCCTCGCCATACTACCAACTGCTGCTGGCTCCCCCTCCGCCAGAGCTGCCTCCGCCAAAGCCCCCGAACCCTCCGCCGCCGCCAAAGCCACCGCCACCACCGCCCCAACTTCCTCCGCGCCCGCCGAAGATGTTCGAGAAGAGTATGGCGAACAACAGGCTGCGCAGAGGAGTGAATAGCACGATCAACACGATGACGACAAGAATGATGATGCCGCCCAGCGGCGAACCGCGCTCAGCCTGCGGTTCGGGCTGGGTCGGCGCCTGCGGTTGCGAGGTAGTCAGTTGAACGCCTGCGTCCGTCGCGATGACATCGGCCACGCGCATCGTGACTTGTAGCAAGGCCTGGCTGTAGTTGCCGCTACGCATCAGCGGAATCGCTTCGCGCTGAAAGCCTCCTACCTTGCCATCGGGCAGGATCGGCTCCAGTCCGTAGCCAACTTCGATCCGCGCCTTATGATCCTGAATCGCGTACAGAATCAGTACGCCATGATCTGAAGCCTTGCTTCCGATGCCCCACTTCTTGAACAGATCGACCGCATAGCTCTCGATGTCATTGCCGTCGAGGGTGTTGATGGTGACGACTGCAATCTGTGCATGAGCCTTCTGATCAACCTGGGTGCAGATGCTCTCCAACTCGACGGAGATCTGCGCATCGATGACGTGGGCGAAGTCGTTGACGTAGCCGGTGGGTTTGAGTTGCGAAATTGGCTCTGCATTAGCCCAAACGGTCAGCCCCAAAAACAGGGCAGTCAGGTACAGCTTCACTCGCAGACTCACCCGCAAATTGTACAAGAACAAGGCTCTACGCGCTGTCGCACCCGCGGAGAGCCCGGGCGCGCAATACCATTCCGGCATTCACCTTTGGTAATTTGCAGGGAACTGCCGCATCGTTGATGATGCCAACGATGGCCGCATCGGAACACACACGCCGTTGGGACCGCCTGCCTGTCGACATGCCGGTCCGCGTCGTCACGTCCAAAGGATTTTCGACGACCGTCGTCGAAGGCCGCGGCACTGAAATGAGCCAGGGCGGCATGGTGCTCTACGCAGGCATTCTTTTGAATCCTGGCGACCTGCTTGAGATCGAGTTCGACACTCCGACCCCATCGCGTATCCCTGCGATCGTGCGCTCGCGAAATGGCTTTTGCTTTGGCCTGGAATTCATCACTCCATTGCCCGCCTGATTCCTCCCGCTCTGTCCTCATCGTTGCAATAGCATTCGTTCGCATTTCGGGCTACCATCTTGAAGCTCTGGGGAACTTCCTAATGTACTTCGAACAGTTCTATCTGGGATGCCTTGCGCACGCTTCCTACATGCTCGCTTCCGGTGGCGAAGCCGTAGTAGTCGATCCGCAGCGAGACGTAGACCTGTATCTCAAAGCCGCGGACGAGCACGGAGTGAGCATTCGCCACATCTTTGAAACGCACCTGCACGCCGACTTCGTGTCGGGACACAAGGAACTCGCTGCTCGCACCGGTGCCAAAATCTACATGGGCGCACAGTCCGGCGCGACGTTCGCGCACGTCCCGGTGAGCAATGGCTTTGAATTGAAATTTGGAAAGGCATCCATTCATGTCCTGGAAACTCCCGGCCACACTCCGGAGAGCATCTGCCTGGTCGTGACTGACCTTGAGAAATCGATTGCGCCCTGGGCCGTGATGACTGGGGACACGCTCTTCATCGGAGACGTGGGTCGCCCTGACCTCTCGCCCCGGCATACTCCAGCGCAGCTTGCCGGATTGCTGTACGACAGCTTGCATACAAAGTTGCTTACGCTTCCTGACAATGTGCTTGTTTATCCCGCGCATGGCGCAGGCTCTCTCTGCGGAAAGAACATGCGGGCAGAGCGCTCCTCGACTATCGGGACCGAGCGGTTGACCAACTACGCGCTGCAGATCCGGAGCAGGGAAGAGTTCATTGCGCAGTTGACGAGCAATCTGCCAGCGCGCCCTGAATATTTTTCGAAGGATGCAGAGATCAATCGCACGGGTGCGGCTGCATTGTCCGAATTGGGTCCGCTGCGCGCGCTTGCGCCGTCCGAGTTGGAAGTCATGCTGCGTAACGGTGAGATCGCTCTCGATGTACGTGCCGGAGAAGAATTCGCTGCAGGACACGTACCTGGCTCGGTGAACATCGCGCTATCAGGGCAGTTCGCTTCGTGGGCGGGCACGGTGCTTGGTTTGAGCGCGCACCCTGTGCTGATCGCGGAGAACAATCAGCAGGTCGAAGAGGCGCGGCTACGTCTCGCCCGTGTCGGCATCGAGGCTTTGGATGGGTACCTCGCGGGCGGTGTATCAGCGTGGAAGGCAGCGGGATTTCCTGTCGCGACCATAATGCAGATCAGCGCACAGGAACTTGCCGCACAGCTTCGGTCAAGTGAGATGCAGGTGCTTGATGTGCGGCGCGAACCGGAATGGAATGCGGGTCACATTCAGGATGCGACGTGGTGGCCGCTGGACAATTTCAGAGTATCTCCGCCAGAGATTGATCATGATGTAAAGCTTGCCGTGCATTGCAAGGGCGGATATCGCAGCATGGTCGCCGCCAGCCTGCTGCAACGTGCCGGATTCAGACACGTGATCAACGTGCTCGGCGGGTTCGACGCCTGGCAGCAGGCAAATCTGCCTTCAGCTAGTCCCAAGCCTGTCGAAGTCTGAGCCGGGCCCTGTGGAAAAAGTGTTCCTGCAGGAACACTTTGATAGGCAATAATGTATGTACATTTAAGTACAAGTGGTAATGAACTGAAGTACTTATAGTCTCTGCTCGCAGCGTTCTCCTTGCTCCGAGATCATCGCTATCAGGTCTTCCATCTGCGCTTTGGTAGTCGTCGGGTTCATGCAGGTGAATTTCAGGCATTGATGACCTCGCACCCGAGTGTGACCGATGATGGCTTGTCCTCCCTCCAGCAGTCGCTGACGAACCGCAGAATTGATCCGATCGGCATCGAGCCTTGCGCGCTGCGGTAAGTATCGGAATACGACGGTGCTCAGCTGCGGCTCGCACATGACTTCGAACTGCGGCATGTTTCGCAGCACGCTTGCAGCATGATCGGCCAAGGCAATGGTGCGGTCGATCATGGCGGCGAGTTTCTTGCGCCCGAGGGATTGGAACGACATCCAAAGCTTCAATGCGTCGAAGCGGCGGCTGGTGAGCAGGGAAGTCGTGACCAGGTTGGGGACACCTTCTTCCTCAAGAGTCTCAGGATTCAGATAGTCCGCATGCATCTTGATGTAGTCGAAGTCCTGCTGGACGCGCAACAGGAAAGCGCTGCAGGAGATCGGTTGCCAAAAGAGCTTGTGGAAGTCGATGGCGATAGAGTCTGCCTCGCTGATCCCATCGAGTTTGTCTCGATGACGTCCGGAGAAGAGCAAGGCGCCGCCGTAGGCTGCATCCACATGGAACCAGGCCTCCGCTTCGTGGGCCACTTCCGCGATTTCAGCCAAGGGATCGATCGATCCGAAGTCGGTTGTACCTGCGGTTCCCACGATCGCCATTGGAAAGAGAGCTTGTTTCTTCAGCCACTGGACGGCGCGTTGGAGGGCAGCGACATCCATGCGGAAGTGTGAATCCACCGGAATTCGGATCACCGAATCTGTGCCCAGGCCCAGCTGCGATACTGACTTTTCCACGGTGAAATGGGAAGCCGCCGAACAAAGAATGCGAAGCCTTCGGGCTTGTGCAGGAAGCCCTGCCTTCTGCACATTGACATTCCACCGCTTGCCTAGAACAGCGTCCCTGGCCAGCAGCAGGCCCATGTAGTTCGACTGGGACCCGCCAGTTGTGATAGTTCCATCCGCCCTCGAGGGAAGGCCCACTTCGTTACAGAGGAACTTGAGCAGCTTCTGCTCGAGAATGGTTGCGATGGGCGCCTGATCGAAGGAGTCCATTGATTGGTTGAGTGCAGCAATGACGACCTCAGCGCCGAGGGCCGCGAGCAAGGGAGGGCAGTGCAGATGAGCGGCTGTGTTGGGATGGGTGACATTGACGGAATTCGCGATGACCTTGCGAAGAGTCGCCGAGAGGCGATGCGTAGGCGCCGGGTCCCTGGGAAGTGGCTTCGCGTTTAGGAGAGAGGCGAGTTTCTGTGGAGAGAGTCCGCTGTAGGGACGGGACGGCAGCGACTTTGAGACCAGGGCCGCAGCGCGGGCGACAGCGTGCTGATAGCTATGCCGGCTCTTCGCGGAACCGGATAGAAACTCAGATTCGAACAAGAATCCCTCGAACGAAGCGGCGTGGAGTTAGTTTTTTCGTACCCCAATGACCAGAGAAAGCAGGCCACCACCGATCAGGATGACTCCGACTGCAGGCGGCAGCTTCTCGCTGTTTTCCGTCTGCACGCTGAGCCTCGCGTCTCCGATGGAGACTCCATGATTTTCTTTGTGAGAGATCGGAATCACGAACGAGAGAGCGCCCAAAATCAGCAACAGCACTCCCAGCACAGGAAGGATCTTCATCCTTAGACTCCTCTGTCCAACACGCGGGTTGGGCTCCAGGAATGAAACGGCGCGACAATCATACCGAAAGCGCGCTATCGTGTGTACCAGAGTCGATGTCTTTGAGTGGAGCGAAAAGAGATGAAGACCGCCAAGCTGGCTGATACGTTTCGCATTAATAGCGGCAAGCATTTTCGCCTGAAGGATTATGACCCGGCAGACACCGGTCACTGGAAATCCAAGGAAAATGCAATGGAAGCGCTGGAGAAAGGGATAGCGCGCACGGCAGAGCTTCAGGACATGCTCTATGCACAGGACAACTGGTCGCTGTTGCTGATTTTCCAGGCCATGGATGCGGCGGGGAAAGATGGCGCGATCAAGCACGTGATGTCCGGCGTCAATCCGCAGGGCTGCCAGGTGTATTCCTTCAAGGCGCCCTCGGAGATGGAACTGCAGCACGATTTCCTGTGGCGCACCACGCGCGTTCTTCCCGAGCGCGGACATATCGGCATCTTCAACCGTTCGTATTACGAGGAGGTTCTGGTGGTCCGGGTGCATCCCGAGATCCCCAGGGGCCAGAAAACCCCGCCTTCGCTGATCACGAAGGACATATGGGACGAACGTTTTGAAGATATCCGCGGCTTCGAGCGGCACATGGCGCGCAGCGGCACGGTGATCCGCAAATTCTTTTTGCATGTGTCAAAGAAGGAGCAGAAGAAGCGATTTCTCGAGCGGTTGGAAGAGCCGGAGAAGAACTGGAAGTTTTCTCCCAACGATGTAAAAGAGCGGGAATGTTGGGACGACTATCAGGAAGCGTATGAGCACATGATCCGCCATACCTCGACCAAAGAGTCGCCATGGTATGTTGTTCCCGCCGATAACAAATGGTTCACGCGCCTGGTCATTTCTACCGTAATCGTGGACACACTCGAATCGCTGAAACTGTCTTATCCGAAGGTCGATCCCGCGAAGCGGAAAGAACTGGGAACGGCAAAAGCCTTACTGCTCGGCAACAAGAAAACTGGAGATACTCAGTAAGCAACAGGCCGGCCGCACTGAGTCTTCGTGCGTGTCAACGTACCGCGGCCCTTTTCACGCTGTCTTGGCTCGATTACCATATGTCAATTGTTCCTGTCCCTGGGAGATGATCAAAATGGGTCAACAGAGGTTTGGCATCCGTGTGTCGTTCTCTGCGTACAAGCTGGCTGCGATTTTCACAATTTTGTTCTTCGGCGCTGCTTCCGCACAGACCAAGCCTGAGCGTCAATCAAAGGCGGTGAAAACCGCTCCGGCGACGCAGAGTGCGCAGCCTGCTGCAGCGGCATCGGCGAAGGAAAGTGAAGACGAAGAGTCCACGAAGCCCGAGGAGAAGGTATTCAAGGGGATGAAGTACCGGTTGATCGGGCCGTTTCGTGGCGGACGGTCGCTGACGGCGGCCGGGATCCCGGGCGATCCGACAACCTACTATTTCGGCGCAACGGGCGGAGGTGTCTGGAAGTCTACCGATGGTGCGATGACATGGTCGTCCGTATTCGACAAAGAAGGCACTTCAGCGATCGGAAGCATCGCGGTCGCCCACTCGAATCACAATGTGGTTTACGTTGGCACGGGCGAGGCCTGCATTCGCGGCAACATCTCGCACGGGGATGGCGTTTATAAATCGCTGGACGGCGGGAAGACCTGGAAGAACGTTGGTTTGAAGGACACGCGGGCGATTGGGAAAGTGATCGTTAATCCGCTGAATCCCGACATCGTGTTTGTTGCGGCGCTGGGACATCCCTATGGACCCAACTCCGAGCGGGGCATCTTCCGGACAATGGACGGGGGCAAGACGTGGGAGAAAGTTCTCTACAAGGACGAGAACACAGGCGGAATCGACGTAGCATTCGATCCGCACAATCCGAATATTCTGTTTGCCGCGCTTTGGCAGGCCCGGCGCACGTCGTGGAGCATGACGAGTGGAGGCCCGGGCAGCGGGCTATATCGCTCGAGTGATGGCGGCACAACCTGGAAGCGGCTCGAAGAACACGGGCTGCCGAAAGGTCCATACGGAAAAATTGGCGTGGCGGTGGGGGCAAATTCCGATCGCGTCTACGCGTTGATCGAGGCCCACAACACCGACGGTGGACTCTATCGCTCGGATGACGGAGGCGAAAGCTGGAACTTCGTGAATCCGAGCCATAGCCTGTGGCAGCGGCCGTGGTACTACATGCACGTCATCGCCGATCCGAGGGACGAGAACACGCTCTACATCATGGATGTGGACGCCTACAAATCCACCGATGGCGGGCATCTATTCAACAAGGTGAAAGTTCCGCACGGAGATAACCACGGATTGTGGATTGATCCAATGAACACGCGCCGGATGATCGCCTCGAACGACGGCGGCGTTACGGTAACGCTGGATGGCGGGAAGAACTGGTCCCCGCAGGACAATCAGCCAACGGCGCAGTTCTATCACGTGATCACCGACACGGCGACGCCGTATCGTGTGTACGGACCGCAGCAAGATAGCGGAACAGTGGCGATTGTAAGCCGCAGTGATGACGGGTCGATCAGCCATAGCGACTGGTATGACGTGGGCGGTGGCGAGGCGGGATACATCGCTCCTTATCCGCCGAATCCGAACGTTGTGTATGCCGCAGATTACCAGGGCCTGATCACGCGCTATGACCGGCATATAGGGCAGGTGAAGGCGATTACCGAGCAGCCGGAGCTTTCCGACGCGCACGGAGCCGCGAACCTGGAACATCGCTTCCAGTGGACGGCGCCGGTGATGATCTCTCCGCATGATCCGAACACGCTCTATCACGCGGGCGAAAGCCTGTTCAAGACGACGGATGGGGGCGTGCATTGGCAGGCAATCAGTCCTGACCTCACGCGTAACGACAAGAGCAAACAGAAGGTTTCGGGTGGCGACATCACGCTCGATGACTCGGGGACGGAGTATTACGACACCATCTTCGCCTTGGCGGAGTCGCCGATCACCAAAGGGCTGCTGTGGGTCGGCACCGATGACGGTCTGGTCCAACTCACCAGAGACGAGGGGAAGACCTGGACGAACATCACTCCCAAAGACATGCCGGAGTGGAGCCGCATCAGCCAGATCGATCCTTCGCCCTTCGATGCCGGAACGGCCTATGTCGCCGTGGATCGGCACCAGTTCGACGACCTGCGTCCGTACATTTACAAGACCAGCGATTACGGAAAGACTTGGACCAGGCTTGGCCAGGGTATCGCCGACAACGCTTTCGTACGTGTAGTCCGCGAGGACAGCAAGAAGAAGGGATTGCTCTACGCGGGAACGGAGACGGGGGTTTACGTCTCGTTCAACGATGGAGCGAACTGGCGGCCTCTAAAGCTGAACTTGCCGACGACTCCGGTGCACGATCTCGTGATCAAAAATGATGATCTCGTTGTGGCGACGCACGGTCGCGCTTTTTGGATTCTCGATGACGTGAGTCCGCTGCGTCAGTTCAGCGATGACGTTGCGCAGAAAGACGCATTTCTGTACGCGCCGGCCACAGCGTACCGCATTCAGGCTGGAGCGAGCGGTGAGAAGCATCCTTCAAAGCGCGTGGGCCAGAACCCTCCGGCGGGGGCGGTAATTTATTACTTCCTGAAGGATGCTCCAAAGAATGATAGCGAAGCCAAGATGGAAATCCTCGATGCGTCAGGGAAGGTGATTCGCACGTACTCGAGTTCGGAGTACGAGTCCCTGGAGGAGCCGGCCGATCCGGATGACAAGAAACCGGAAAAGGAATTGAAACCGGAAGCCGGACTGAACCGCTTTGTATGGGATCTCCGTTATGACGAGGCGAATCACGTTCCGGGTTACTACCTCTATGAATACGGAAGCGGGGCGCGCGGGCCGGTCGCGGTGCCGGGCCACTACCAGGCGCGCCTGACGATCAATGGGAAGAGCCAGACGACCGGGTTTGATTTGAAGCTGGATCCGAGGGTGAAGGTCAGCCAGGAGGACCTTGAGGCTCAGTTTCAACTCCTGCTCGGTACGCGCGACGAACTCAGCCGCGTGTATGACGCGGTGAACCAGATCCAGGATGTGCGGGCGCAGTTGTCGGGACTCAAGCGCCGCCTGCCCGAGAGCGCCAGCGCAAAGACCATCTCGAAGGCAGCCGACGACCTGGAGAAGAAGCTGGTTGCGGTTCGCGATGATCTGGTCAATCTGGATATCACCGCTAACGAGGATTCGCTCGCGTATCCTCCGCAGCTGGATTCGCGGCTAGCCTTTCTCGCCATGGATGTGAGCACGGCCGATTCGGCGCCGACAGAGTCGGAATCGCGGCAGTTTGAGAAGCTGAAGCGGCAGAGTGGAGAGTTCCTTGCGCGGTGGGAGGATATCCAGCGGCGAGACCTGGCGGCGTTCCAGAAGTTGACGGCCGAGGGCAGCTTGTCGACAGTGGTGGTGCCACCGGCGGGTCGGGCGGCGGAAGATCCCGTGGCGGCACATTGAGGACCGTCGGCCCTCGCAGAGCGCAAAGATCCCGAGGAACGCAAAGGACGCGTTCCTCAGGATGACGATGCGTCGTGTGACGTTCTGAACCGATCACCAATCACTGACCACTGGCAACAACACTCGCTGCAAGCTGTTCACCCGGGTTACTTGTATTACTTCTGTGCCACTCTCATGGCACTGTTGTGCCTTGTTGTGCTGATGGACCGTTGATATTGTGCCGATAGGGTTTGATGTATTCCTCCCCTGATGGACGAACAAGGCCGAACTGGGGAGGTGTCCTATGAAAGTGATGCACCTGTGTTACGCGGCAATAGGCTTTGCGGTGGCCCGTTGGATTTTCAAACGGCAAGCGATGCCAGTAACAGACCCAGTCAGCCGGTTCCGTTCACAGGGACTGCTGTAAATAGTTTGTCGAGCTCTGGGCGCGCGCACCCGTTGCGCATCCATTTCGTCTAACGCGCGCCCAAAGTCTCACCTCTAAGTACTGTTACCAAGGTTTCTGCCGCCCCTCACTGTTTCGCAGTTCTCTCCATACAATCGGATCAGAGACTCCTCACTGGTTTCGCGGGAGTTCGCCGCTTTCATTCTGATTCGTATGCTCCGGGTCCCAGGAATTCGTTTGCTATTCGTATCGGCCGCTGTAGCGGTCCTGTTATTTCCGCTTGCCGTGGCGGCGCAGGATGACCCAAACGAAATTCCCTTGGGCGATGTCGCGCGCAATCTCCGCAAAAATACCCCGATGAAGAAGCAGGTTATCGATGACGATAATCTCCCGGATGTGATGGAACAGGCGGACAGTCGGCAGGGGTTCGGTTCGACTCTGCGGTACCTGATGGGCGGAGACAGTAAGGGGTTTCAGGTGGCCGCGCCCGATGTCACATGCAGCCTGGCATTTACGGCGAATGTGAAGTCGTTGCTCTCGAATACACAGTATTCGCAGATGGAGATACCTTCTTCAGAACTGGCCAAACTCGAGGGTCCTGCCGCGATCGAAGGAGATGAGCTGACGGTTACGCTTTTTAATGCGACGAATTGGCACGTGAGTGAGATCGCGGTGGCGTTTACCGTGATCAGGAAGGCAGGGGCGGATGTGCCCGATAGTGACCGCGGCGCGATTCAGGATGTGCGTCCGGAGAAGGGACAGGATACGACTGTGATTTACCGCATGAGAGCCGGGGCGGCGCCATGGATGAGAGCGGCGTTCAGCGCGCGTTTGAACGTTGATATCGCGCCCGCGGATGAATGGCACTGGGCAATCGTGCAGGCTCGGGGATATCCACCACAGGCGCCTGCGGGATCGTTGTCGAGCGCTGCCACCGTGCCTCAGCCAGCGATCCAGCCGGCTTCGACGTCTCAGCCGCAGAGTCCGATTCCGACGTCACCGACGCAACCGGAGCAGTAAGGATCGGCGGTGAACCATATTGCTGAATCACTGCGCTAGTGTGCGGCCGCTTTCAGCACGACGGTGTTCCGTTCGTCTCCTGAGATGATCCGGTAGAACTTCTTCAGTTGATCTGCCTTCGCCACGGGGACGCTCAGTTCTTTCACCTCGAAAGTACGGCTGTAGTGAATGACGTTGCCGTTCACTTCGGTCTTGGCATGGTAGCTGGCAAATCCGTAGTCGGCATCCACGGCGGGTGGTACATCGTCCACCATGTATCCCGCCGGAATCGTGATGTCGAAGGAGTCGGAATCGCGGACGGGGCCTTCGAATTCGACAGGGAACTTGCGCGGCTCTTTGGTTTCAAGGATCCCACTGGATTTGACGCCGAGGACGCGCGGGCGTACCAGCAGCAATCCGCCAGCGTTCTTGGCGTAGCTTTGCGCTTCGAAGGTGTAATGGAAGCCGAAGGGCTGATCGGTCTGATGCAGATTCAAGACGGATGCCTGCGTGATCCGGAACAAGGATAACGAACCTGCGAGTAATTCTTCGACCGGCTCGATCTGCTTGCGGCTGTCCGTTACATTCTTGAGCCGCCAACGTTGCCCAGAAGCGCGATCTCCCGTTCGGGTCTCGTTTACCTCGCCCACCAAATTCCCACTGGAATCGAGAGTCAGTTTGCCCGCTCGTTCAATACTATTTGTGGCAGGGGATTGGGAGGGCAATTCGGTCAACTCGCCGCCCTCCGGAGTAATTAGCAAGCCATAGTTCTGTTGTAAGTGTCCACGGATTCTCCCGAAGGGAGTGAGTTCGCTCGTCGGATCAAAGAAGAGAAGAGTTCCGAGCCTTGGATGTTGAATGGTTGCGATGAGCGACGGGTCCGAAACGTTGGGCGGCAGCTTGATCGCGAGTATCACGTGGTTAAAGGCGAGCCTGGCGGGTGTTCCAGGGGTGACTCCTCCGCGTTCCGTATTAATGCTGACGTAGAACGACTCGACACCGATCTGGCTCAGCATCGTACTGAGTAGCGTAGCCTTGTCTTTACAGTCGCCATAGTGATGGGTGTACACCTCGGTAGCGGGATGGGGCTGCCATCCGCCGATTCCCAATTCAATTGCGACGTAACGGATATCGTGCTGCACGAACGCGGCGAGCGCCTTCATTTTCTCGAGTGGTGTATGTGCTGAGGCGGTCAGCGCCGCAACCTGCTGCGTGATCTGTGGCGAGGCATCGCGGCGACCGTTTGCGAGGTTGAGCCACCACTTGCCCATTTCCTGCCAGTTGCTGAAACCGTTCAGAGACGCCCCGCCAGGTGGGAAATAAGAAACGATCATTTCCCCGGCCAGGGCTTCAATGGGCGGCATCTCAGCTTCGCTGCGGATCGCCTTCACATCTTTAACCACCCACTCCCACTGATTGCTCCCGCTCTGTGTGGGCGTCGTTTCCGAGGAATTGATCCATGTGGCTTTGTACTCCCAGCCCGCCGGCAACTGCAGGGAAAAGTGGAGCTCGCGCCCCGGGATTTCCCGCTGAAAGCTCCAGCTATCCTGCAAGACCATCGGCTGTTCTTCCTCATCGTACTCATATCCCACCACGTTGCCGGGATCCGCAGCGGGAATCTGCAGCACTTTTGCTTTGACGTCCGAGATCAGTTCACTTCCTTCGACTTTAGGGAGTGAGACCTCAAGCCCTTCTTTCTCCTTGACCTCGTAATCCTTTCCCTGGGCAGGAATGCACCATCCCTTCAGGCCACTGATTTTGCTGTGAGCAGTGAACGTAACTACGGCATAGCCGTATTCGCGGCCACCAGGACGGAGGATCTTGTAGGCCTTCCGAACGTGAGTCTTGATCTTATCGATCGACTGAACGGTGACGTTTCGCTCCGAATAAACCAGAACCGCATCCGTTTTCTCATCGTGGTCGGGCAATGGAGCATTCACCACTGCGTGCATCCATGGCGGGGCATCTCCCGCGGCCGCAGGCAACGACAACAGCACGCAGGCAATGCCGAACAACAATCCAGGGATGGAACGCATATTAATTGCTCGCCGTGGAAGCGCCAGGTTGCAGAATGACTTGCTGTTCATCGCCAGTCCTCACGATTTGAAAGATTTTGCGCAGGTTTGCGTAGTTGGCTTGCGGGAGCAGCAGAATATCGACATTCAACGTGCGATTCAGGTGCAGCGTTCCTTTGTCGTTCTTTGCAGCCATGGTGTATGTGACGGCCTTAGCATCGAGTGGCTCGAACTGTGGCACCGTGGAGACCTGCCATCCGAGCGGCAAGTCGATGCTGATATCGTCGGACCGTTGAAATGGATACTCGAAATAGACGGGATGCACGCGGTCGGCATGATCGAACAGCCGCTTTTCCGGCGCGCTGAACAATCCCACCGGAAGCAAGGCTCGCTTTCCGGCGCCAGAGACCCATCCCGGCACCTTCAACGTGAATTCGGCGATCATGGATGCGGAGGAACCGTTCCAGTCCGGGTGATTGGTGAGGTCGACATCGCATGCGACCGGGACCTCGCCTTTCAGCTCCTCCTCCATATACTTTTTACGGTCCGCTTCGTCCACCAGACGTTCTTCCACTCGGCGTTGCGAGGCCTCCAATCCGGTGAAGGTCAGAGTCACCTTGCCTTCCAGATCGCCCGTATCGTTGAGCTTGAGTTCTGCCTTACGCTGGATTCCCGATTCGCTTGCCGCGGGAACGGGAGTCTGAATCCATGTGCCGCCGTCCTTGTCGAGTTTCAACCCCTGGACACCTGTTTCCATCCACGGAAGCATGCCAAAGGGGATGAACTTGGCGCCCGGGTCAAAGAAAACATCCTTGCCGTCGAGCTTCACGACCACCACGTTGGCATCCAGACGCTGTCCGTCCATCGTCTGAGGGAAGAAGAAATAGTTTTCACGGTCGGATACCCACAGCCCCGAGGCCTCGAATCCCGCGGCTCGCGCCAGAGCCAGAAACAGCCAGGTCAACTGCTGACCATTGGCGTACTGTTTCTTCCAGATACCCTCAACGTTATCGAGAGTCTTTTCTTTGTCTCGCTTCTGCTCCTGCTCCGTTTTCGTCTGCTCGTAGGATGTATTCCGAATCTGCTGCACCCGGGCATAGATCTTGCGCAGCTTTACCTCAGGAGAATCGCCGGCGGACACGATCTCAGACACGGCGTGTTCCATGGCGGAACGCTTGCCGATGAAGCCCTCCAGTTGGGAGTTTCTTTTCTTGCCCAGTTTCTTCCAGTAGCTATCCGAGTCTTTCTCGTATAGGTCCTGGCTGTAGATAAAATCGACTCTTGATTTCAGCTCATTTGCGGGAGGCATGAAATCCTCAGTCTGAAACGCCGGGATGTTGCTTGCCTCGAGCTTAACCATGTGGTTCGGAGTTTCCGCCGGCTGGGCCGTGCCGGGAGGCAAGCGATTCCAGATCCACCGGACATGCCATGGATTTTCGTCGTCCACATAGGGGTTCAGCGAGAACTTAGCGTTGCGCGTAAACAGCTCGTTGCTGAGGATCCAATGTGAGTCGATGATGTATCGCTCGGAGAGATCCGTCGTGTAGTAATACTCGAGAATGCATCCGGGCTGTACATCGGGCAACGTGAAGGTCTTGGCCATGTATTTCACGCCCCGCGCCTTCACGATCATTTTGTCGAAGGCTTTGCCGCTGAACTCGACGATGGTGCCGTCCGGCTTGATGGTGCGGGCGTGAAGATTGACCACGTTTCCTTGTTCCTTCAGGAAGGGAATCTCGACGTCGGCGTACTTCCGTCCCTCTTCCGTCAGGATCTTGATTCGGAAGTAAACGTCCTCATGCGCGGTTCGGCCGCGGTCGTCCCGGTTGACCTCGCGAAAGAGAATGATGGCAGGCGCTCCGGGGGCGTTTGGGTCGCTGGTCATTTTCAGCTCTTCGGGTGAGACCGGCTGAAAACCAACCGACCAAGCGGCGGGAGTTATAAGCAATATAAAAGCAAGGATTGCGGGAATGAGCGAATGAAACGATGGTCGACGAAGAGTAGCCATGGCGCATTTCACCTGTGGATCGTATTTGTTCCGCGGAAGTCGCCGGCCAGAGGGGGGAAAGCCAGGGCCTGTACATACTCACGCGGTAACCGAGCTGTGTCGGACTGTTAAACGATCTATTTAAGCGTGGGACGATACAATTACAGCCTCCGGGTGTCAAGAAAACACACGCCGCATGGAATCACAATCAGCATCCCGTGTCTATATCAGAGATCACACTGGGTTATGCATAACCTAATTCTCGCAACCTGCCTGCCACGACCGAAATCACGTAAGTCCTCGTACTACTGACAGTTATGCGTCGATTTCGTTCCTGGACCATTGATAACTGGACAAGAATTTGCGTCTCAGGTCCAGCTCCACTCCGCCGGCACAAGCCGTGCTAGACTAAAAATGATCCCGCACAGAGAGGGCAATCCATGAAATTCGGCGTCATCATTTTTCCCGGATCGAATTGCGATCACGATGCCTTTTGGACCATCCAGCACGTAGCCAAGCAGCCGGTTACGTTCTTGTGGCACGAGTCGCACGAACTGGAAAACTGTGATGCCGTCATCGTTCCGGGCGGGTTTGCTTATGGCGACTATCTCCGTACTGGGGCGATCGCGAAGTTTTCGCCGGTGATGGAATCCGTCCGTAAATTTGCGGCCTCCGGCGGGCTTGTGCTAGGCATCTGCAATGGCTTCCAGATCCTCTGCGAGTCGGGACTGTTGCCTGGCGCTCTTATGCGGAATGTGGGATTGAAGTACGTCTGCAAGCCCGTGCAGGTTCGTGTGGAGAATGTCCACACGCCGTTCACGAACACGTGCAACGAGGGCGAAGTTCTGACCATTCCGATCGGCCACATGGAAGGGAATTACTTTTGCGATCCTGAAACCCTGGCCGAGTTGCAGCGCGACAACCGCATCGTGTTCCGGTATAGCTTGCCCTCAGGCGAAATCGCTTCGTCGGCGAATCCCAATGGTTCGCTGGAGAATATCGCGGGTATCTGCAGTTCCGGCGGGAACGTTCTCGGCATGATGCCGCACCCGGAGCGCTCGGCTGAACCGGAACTGGGATGCACGGACGGCGTGAAGATATTCCAGTCGATGGTAGGCGCACTCGTCTCCCGCTAGGTACTTCTCGTTCTATTCACAAAATTCTCTTGGTGATCAACCCTCTTTCGTTATATCGTCACGTTCTTCCCTTGTAAGTGCGGTTGGCCAAATCTTGTTCTCGTCGCTAAGTACACGCGGGGAGGCGTGTCTTCCAGATGACACCAAAGCAGATCCTTGATTCTTTTTCCGAAACCTTAATGCGGGACGATCGGATTCTCAGCTCTCGCGAACGCGAACTGCTGACGAGTTTGCTCCATCACGCCAAATCTGCGACACATGAAACCGAGCAGACGCAAGAGGCGGTACAAAGGGTAATCGCTTCTGCGGTCGGTGAAACGGTGGCGCAGCGCGCGTTTTCAGTGCTGGGCGGCAGCATTGTTCAGCATATTCTCGAGGGCAGTGCGGCATCTCGAAACGAGGGCCGCACTGGCAATGACGAACTAACGCAGGGATACTCGGCCGTGATGACCGATCCCCCGAAACCTCCGGGTCCACAACCTCCGGGATCTCCATTGCGCACCCCAGGCGTTCCGGCACCCTCGCCCGGTCCTCAACCGCCGGGTTCACCACTCCGCGTACCCAAGGTTCCACCATCACCGGGGCCGCAGCCCCCTGGGCAAGGCGCCATCAACACTGTCGTATCCAGTGTGAGTGCCGCTGTTGAGAATCCGCCGAAAGAGCTTCGGGCACGATGTGTGGCTCTGGACGAGTTTCTCGCTCCGCAGGAACTGGCCGAGTTGATGCGTTTCACGCTGGAGCACGAGGCGGATTTCCAGGCCAGCGAAGTGGTGTCCCCATCCTCAGAGCGCGGAGTGGTGAACTACGATCACCGGCGGTCCCGCGTACTGATGGATTTGGGGCCGCACCAGGACCTGCTCTTGAAACGCATCAAGACAGTTCTCGCGGATGTGCTTCAGAAGCTCGGCATGTCAGATTTCGACATAGCTGGGGTCGAGATGCAAATCACGGCGAGCAATGACGGTGACTACTTCCACTTCCACAGCGATAACGGAAGCGATCGTGTCGCCTCGCGGCATCTGACGTTCGTGTATTTCTTTCATCACGAGCCGGCCCAATTTGAGGGCGGTGAGCTGAGAATTCACGATTCGCACCTCGCGGAGGGCTCGTATGTTTCCGACGGCAGCTACCAGAAGGTGATTCCGCGGCAGAATCAGATCGTGTTCTTTCCCTGCGAACTGATGCACGAAGTCACTCCCGTGAAATGCTCTACGCAATCTTTCACCGGCAGCCGCTTCACCCTGAACGGATGGCTGCGTCGATGAATGGTTCGGCATGGGTCGAGTGGATGACGTCCATGATGGGAGGAGTGCCGCGGCAAGCATCCGCCGCGGCATTTCCTCCCGACCGCTTCTACTGTCTGCTGGACGAACTGCCGGTGCATTTGATTCCCCGTAGTGTGCGTCGTTCAGGGCAGATTGCCAAGCACGACGGCGAACCGCTACGCCTCAATCCCGACTGTGTGATTGCTGCGGCGGATCAGTTTCCGGAAGAGTTCCGCGGACGCGAGGAACTGCTATCGGGATTTGCCCTGCAGGGGACGATCGCGTGGGTTCGGGACGAAGGCACTGGACTACAGTTTCCTTTCTGGCTGGGACGTGCATTCGAATCTATGCTCTCCACAATTTTGCCCGGAGAGAGAATTCCTGACTCTTTTCCCCCGCCTGCACGCCAATTGTTGCTGCAAGCTGGCATTTTTATTTTCGAGGACAGTTTCGTCTCCCGGGTGAACGGGGAAAACGCTATCAACACAGCAGGGGCTTCGTTCCGTGAGAAAGGCTATGCTCCGATCTCCGACCTGATTCACCCTTTCCACGTCGCTGCGTTACGCCGCTATTATCGATATCAGATCCGAACGGGCGCGATTTCCCTGGGGGACTACCAGAGTGCGCGCCGCTACGTCGCTCACAATGAGCCGGTCGCAAGGTTTTTCCAGAATCAGATTGCCGCGAAGCTGAGCGCGGTGGCGGGGGAACCGCTTAAACCTTCCTACGTGTACCTCGCCTCCTATCTAAGTGGCGCGGAACTGAAGAAGCACACCGATCGTGAGCAATGTGAGTTCAGCATCACACTGTGCCTCGACTTTTCTCCGGAGCCCGAACTTGCGACACCGTGGCCTATACGGCTCGACAGTCCGTCTGGAGCGGTCACGGTCTATCAGGGTATTGGAGATGGCTTGGCATATCGCGGTACAAAGGTTCCCCACTCCCGAGCAGTGCTCGGGGAAGGGCGGAGTTCGACCTCTATTTTCTTTCATTACGTGGCGAAGGATTTTTCAGGTTCGCTCGACTGAGCGATTAGTGCAGTCCGGATATGAGATAGAGCACCGAGAGCGTCTCATTGTATCCGTAGGCGAAGTAGCGTCCGTCGGGGCTGATGACGACCGGTGCAACCAGCACGACTCCGGCGGGGACACCTGGCCTCAGTTCGTGAACGACTTTTTCCGCTCCCGTAGCGATTGCAAGCTCGTACACCTTGCTCGGGAACTCGCCCCAGTGATAGCCGTATAGCATGGTCCCGTCCTGCGACCATTGCACGGGATTGAACTCTCTCGTCAGCGGAATGACCTTGTCCGATCCACCGGCCAGCGAGTAGAGCGTCAGGGAACTGCTGGACCTAGCGGGTACCATGAATCGGTCATCGGGGGAAACTGGTCCGCAAACGACTCCGTCCGGAGTCGCTGGTTTTGCTTTGCCGGTGGCGACATCAATCATGTAACAGCGAGGAGCGTGACCCGACTCGTCCCCGACCGCGACGATGTGTTGTGCATCTCGCATGAAGCGCAGCCATCCATTATGCACATGGTCCAAGCCAGTAACTGAAATGGATCGCGGCTGCCCGGCGCCAACCGGCAGCAACGTGATTTGCCGAGCTTGGCTGGTGGAAACTGAAAGTGCCCATTTTCCGTCAGGCGATAAGCTGCCACTGCTGCCTTCTCCCAGGCGAACGGGAAGTGTGCCGTCGGTCTTGCGGATCGCGACGGCGTATCCCGGCCCTGCAGCTTCGCTGGAATCCTCGAAAAGAACGAATTGCCCATCGCGGGAGATGTCGCGCGGCGAGTTTGAATCATGCCAGGAGAGGTCGATATCGGAATCGCTGTTCAAATTTGTGAATCCCATCGACAAGCGCCTGGAATTCAGCGAAACGAGAACGCGGCCATCGCTGGCGATATCCTGCAGCGTGATTGCGCCCGGCAAATCCAGAACCGGACGAGTCTTTGTGTTCAGGTCAACCGCCCAGAGGTTCAGGTCGGATCCCTTTTCAGCTGCTGTGAACCATATCTCTTTGCCGTCCGGCTGCCATGCCAATCCGGCCGCTGTATCCCATTCCTTGGTCAAGTCACGAACGCGCCCCGACAAGTCAGCAACCCGCACCTGTCCCCGGTTATCCCAGAGGGCAGGGTGATCGATGAATGCGATCTGATCGCCTTGTGGGCTGAAGCGGATATCGCCGATCCAGCCGCCGCTCTGATAGATGACGTTACCGATCGGAGATTCAATTCGGCTTTGTCCGTTCGCCCAATGCACCACCGCCAATTCGCCCCGGCGATTCCAGTCGGCCCAGCCGACATCCGCCAGGAGTTCGCGGGGGGATCCGCCGGCCAGCGGCGCCTGCGCGAGCATGCCGTTGACGGTCTCCATTTGACCGGAATGGATTCCTCCTACCGCCAAAGCGAGCTCGTTGTCGGAGGAGACGGCCAGCAGGTTTGTATTGTTGAAGGCCAATGGCTGCGATAGAAGGGAATCGGCGACGGTGGAAAAAAGTTGCGTTGGCTTGTTATCCCAAGCCGCACTGTAGAGGATGGATTCCCCATTGGGAGCAAACCGCGCTGCGTAGATCGTTCCAGCATCGAAGGTGATGCGGCTGTACGCCGGCTTCGCTGCCGGAGCGCGCAGCAATTGAGTCAGGGCCAGAACTGCAGTTGCGACTGCCAGGAGCAACACCATGGCCCAGGGAAGCGCGACGCGCGATTTCTTTCGTGGCCTGGCGATCGCGATCGTGCTCACGGGCGATGATCCGGATAATGTCTGCAGCGCGAATACCAGATCCTTCGCCGACTGGAAGCGGTTTTCCGGTTCCTTCTCCAGACAGTGCCGGACGATATCCTGATAGCCGGGAGGAATTGCCGCCTGATCGAGCACGGCTCCTGAGGGCTCCTCGCGCAATACGGCTGTCATCGTGTCCACTTCGGTCTCGCCGCGGAATGCACGATTTCCTGACATCATCTCGTACAGAATTGCTCCAAAGCTGAAGATGTCGCTGCGGTGATCGACAACCTTCCCGCGCAACTGCTCGGGAGACATATACGCCACCGTTCCGATCACGGCACCGTGCTTCGTCACCGTCGTGAGGCTCTCGATCGAACGGTTCTCGTCTGAAGGATCAGCCTGCAGCTTGGCCACCCCGAAATCGAGAATCTTGGTGCGGCCTTCGTTCGTGAGAAACAAGTTCTCGGGCTTCAGGTCACGATGCACGATGTGCCGGTCGTGTGCGGCGGTAAGAGCTTGCGCGATCTGGAGGGCATATCCCGCCGCTTCACGAACTGGGATCGCCCCCTCTGCCAAGCGGCCGCGAAGAGTCTTGCCTTCGAGCAGTTCGGAGACGATGTAAGGAGTCTTGCCTTCGAATCCGACGTCGTAAACAGCCACGATGTTGGGATGGTTCAGCGAGGCGGCTGCCCGAGCTTCCTGCTCGAAACGGCGGAGGTGGTCAGGATTATCGCTTGATGCCGGGCGGATCAATTTCAGAGCCACGTCCCGGCCGAGACGTTCGTCGCGCGCCCGGAAGACTTCTCCCATGCCTCCAGCGCCGATCTTTTCAAGGACCCGGTAGTGCCCAACTAACTGACCAATCATAATTCGCGAAGCGGCTTGGAATGGAATGTTAGGGATGCTACTGCATCCAGTCAAGGAGAGGAAAAGATCTTATCCCCATGTGAAAGCGAACAGCGATCCATCTTACTGTGAATCCTGCCGTTCTGCGTCTTGGGTCACGGAGGCGACAGGGGCAGGTCATCAAAAGAGCCAATAGGCGCTTGCCAAGCGCTCCGCTACGCTTGCATAGGTAGAAGAGTGCGGATCGGGGCGAAGACTGTTTATTGGACGAAAATACGTCAGTATCTGCGTGACTCTAAGCTTCGCCATGGCAGTTTCAGCTGCCGATACGCCGGGCGCAATCTTGCGGGTCAGCGGAGAAGGTGTCTCTCTGAACGGAAGAACCGCCATGAATGCCGCCGCCCTCTATCGCGATGACTTCATTCAAACGGGAAAGAATGCTGCCGCGCGGATTGAGGCTATGGGCTCGACCGTCGACGTCAGCGCCGAAACGATCGCGCAGTTCGAGGGCGAGGAAATCGTTCTCGATCACGGCACCGTCTCCGTAAACACCTCCGTCGGACTGAAGGTACGCGTGGGATGCCTGATCGTAACCCCGGTCAATGGCTCCAACTGGACGCAATACGTCGTCTCCGATGTGGACGGAAAGCTTACCGTCTCCGCGGCAAAAAGCGACGTCTACATAAACGAGCACTCACGGAAAGCGAAAGCGGCAAAAGATCCCGAATCTGGACGCGCCATCGTCCGCGAGGGCGAACAGAAATCCAGAGAAGACAAATGCGGCGCCGGATACCTGAACCCTTCCGTCACTCCGGGCCAGGGCGCGATTCTGAACTCGCCGTGGGCAAAGTTGGCCGGCGCCGGGGCGGTGGGCGTTCTGACGTGCTGGGCTCTCTGCAAGGGAGATGATCCCATGAGCGCAAGCAAACCCTAGCCTGCGAATCCAGTCGATCCAGTTGTGCACGGTTATGTTATAGGGAGCCGCGTACCCACTAAGTGGCCTGCTGGTAGAATTCCGGGATGCCCACCGCCATCCAATGCCGCGATCTGCGCAAAACCTATGACGGCAAAGTGGAAGCCGTGCGCGGTCTCAACCTCGAAATTCAAGTGGGAGAGTGCTTCGGCCTGCTCGGCCCGAACGGAGCAGGGAAGACGACCACGATCGAAATTTTGGAAGGACTGCTGGCGCCCACTTCCGGCGAGGTCTCGATTCTCGGCCATCACTGGGATGACAATGAGCGGGAGATGCGCGAGTGGCTTGGCATTTCCCTGCAGGAAACGCGCCTGTCCGAGAAGCTTACAGTTCGCGAAACCATTGAGTTGTTCGCCAGCTTCTACCGGCAGCCCCGTCCCACCGACGAAGTGATGGAGCAATTGCAACTCACGGAGAAAGCGGACTCCTGGGTAGGAAAGCTTTCCGGAGGTCAGCGCCAGCGGCTGGCCGTGGCAACCGCTCTGGTGTGCAATCCCAAGATACTGTTTCTCGATGAGCCGACCACGGGACTTGATCCGCAAAGCCGCCGCCAGTTGTGGGACATCATTCGCGCCTTCCAGCGCAATGGCGGAACGGCTCTCTTGACCACGCACTACATGGACGAAGCCGAGCGCTTGTGTGACCGCCTTGCCATCGTCGATCATGGGCAGGTGATTGCGGAAGGCTCGCCGGCCGAGCTCATCACTCGCCTTGGCGGACATCACGTGGTGGAATTTTCAGTCAGTGGATCAGATGGCGCCGCGCTCGGCGCGTGGCGTGACCTGCCTAGCGTTGAGTCCGTCCGCGAGGATGAGGGGATGGTCGCACTGAATGTGAAGCAGCCGCACCTTACCATTCCCGCTCTGCTGGATGCGGTCGACAAGCAAGGCGGACAATTGCAGCATCTCACAACCCGGCAGGCCAGCCTGGAGGATGTTTTCGTTAACCTGACCGGGCGCCACTTGCGCGAAGAATAGCGAAAAGGAGTCGGCATGAAGCACTTCATCGCAATTGCAATTCTCGTGGTCTCCAGTTGCGAGGTCTGGGCGCAAGGTTCCGCCCCCGCAGATGCCTCCGCCTTCATGCCGTTCCAGCAATGGATGGGCGCCGTTCTTACCGGGGACGCCACAACACTGAAAGGCCTCTACAGCACCAATCCGCCGTCGCAGGTAAGACTCAAGACGGTGATGCATCCCGGCGACGACGATACGAATTTCTGGCTTAACCAGAAGGTGCGCAGCATGAAAGTGGAAATCGTGCGGCTCATCATTCGTCCCAACAAGGCGAATGTCATCTTCCGTGCCGATGTTGTTCCGGGCATTCCTAACGCACAGCCGTTCAGCGTGACCGACGACCAAGGTTGGGCCAGGCAAGGAGATGAATGGCGTCTCGTCTATTCCGAACGAACGGACGACCCGAAACTGAAGCAGCCTTCCGATATGAAGAAGGATTTGTATCCCGCCAATGCGGACGCGCGTGCCGAGATCAAGGAAGCTGAAGAGAGGGCCGCCAAAGAACACAAGCGGATTCTCCTGGTCTTCGGCGCCAACTGGTGTTTCGACTGCCACGTACTTGACCTGGCATTTCAACGGCCTGAGTTGGCTCCGCTGATCGCGGCGAACTACGAACTGGTTCACGTCGATATCGGCCCCGACGGCAAAAAGAATGCCGACCTCGCCCAGCAGTTCAGTGTTGCGCTAGACAAGGGCTATCCTTCTCTGGCGGTGGTCGAACCCGACGGCAAAGTCGTGATCAGCGAAAAGAATGGCGAGTTCGAAGACGCGCGCCAACTGACACCCGAATTTCTGGCCGACTTTCTCAATAAATACAAGCCGCAACCGCACAACTAACCTGGGGAATCTGGAATGAGTGTTGCACAAGAAACTCCCGTCAAAATCGAAACACCAGTACCTGGACCCCCGCGCCAGAACGGCCGCTGGGCCGGATACTCCCATCTGCTGATGGCGCGCATGCTCGAACTGAAGCGCGAGCCTGAAGTTGTCTTTTGGGTATTCGTGTTCCCGTTGTTGCTCGCGCTCGGGCTTGGAATCGCTTTTCGTAACAAGCCAGCCGATGCGGTCCCGGTTGCCATCGTGAACGGTCCGGGTTCGCAAGATGCGCAGGCGCTGCTAGCGCGCTCGCCGCAGCACGATCTTTTCAAGATTCAGGTTCTGGACGCCGAAGCTGCGCACAAGGGATTCCGGCTCGGTAAGTTCGATATCGTCATCGAGCCCGACGGCAAAGGCGGTTTCTCGTACCGCTACGATCCCGCGCGTCCGGAAAGCGTTCTTGCCAAGTCTGAGACCAACGATGCGATGCAGGCTGCAGCAGGACAAAAAGAGGCGGTCGCGACGAC
The DNA here is from genome assembly GCA_963727085.1 of Terriglobia bacterium. Classification (GTDB taxonomy): domain Bacteria; phylum Acidobacteriota; class Terriglobia; order Terriglobales; family Acidobacteriaceae; genus Sulfotelmatobacter. Next base: position 221,628 of record CAVSER010000001.1, read on the forward strand.
CACCGTCAGTTCTTCCGAGCCCGGTTCCCGCTACATCGACTTCCTGATCCCGGGCCTGCTTGGCATGAATCTCATGAACTCGGGCATGTGGGGCATCGGATTCGCGCTCGTCGATATGCGTCAGCGCAAGCTGCTCAAGCGGTTCGTCGGAACTCCCATGCGCCGGGGAGATTTCCTTCTGGCGCTGGCGTCGAGCCGTCTGATCCTGATGATCATTGAAGTGGGATTGCTCCTTGTCTTCGGCGTTTTGTTCTTCCACATGCGGGTTCTTGGTTCGATAGGCTCAATCGGGCTGATCGCAGGGATCGGTTCGCTCACCTTTGGCGGAGTCGGCCTGCTCACCGCCAGCCGCGCGCAGAAGATTGAGAGTGTCAGCGGACTCATCAACCTCGTCATGATGCCGATGTGGATCTTCTCAGGAGTGTTCTTTTCGTACGAAAGATTTCCGGCTGTAATCCATCCGCTGATCAAGGCGCTTCCTCTTACGGCCTTGAATGACGCTCTGAGGGCCAGCATTCTGGAAGGAACACCGATCCTTCATCAATGGCCGAGGCTGCTAGTGATGGTTCTCTGGGGTGGGATTTCGTTCGCGCTGGCCTTGAAGTGGTTCCGCTGGACTTAAATCAGGGAGATCGCAACGCCTGGGCCTCGCTCATACTTTCCTGGTGGAAGTTACGAGCAAGGCCGGCAGCGGTGCTTGCGAATAACTGCTGAACTGCTATTGCGCCTTCGCCGCTTTGGCTTTCCGCACCTTAGCCCAGCGAAGTTTCTGCGCCTCGGCAATTCGTCGACGGGCGTCTTTGCTCAAGAAGCGTTTCGCTCGCTTGGGCTTTACGCCGTTCGCACTGCCGAGTGCGTGCAATGCCTTCCCTACACGTTCCATCTCCTGTTCGAGACGGGAGTACTCATCACGCAGGGAAGTGACTACCTTATTCAGGTTCGTCATTTAGTACCCCCTCATAAGTCAAGGCTAACATGGAATAACGAAAATGTAGAGAAGGATACGCAAAGATTAGAAAGCCCGCAAAAATCTGCCGGAAGTGCGGCAATGGTAGGGAACCCTGCTATTTGCGGCCTTCGAGGCTCGGCAGAAACCGCGGACTCTGCCGCGCTTTACTCGCTTGTTCGAACGAGTAGGCCAGCTTGATCAAGGTGGGCTCGCTCCATGCTCGCCCGAAGAATGAAATGCCTACCGGCAATCCAAAGACGTTCCCCGCGGTGACGTTGATGTTCGGGTATCCCGCCACAGCAGCAGAATTCGAACTCCCGCCGGAGAAGTGATCTCCCGTGACAAGATCGGTTAGCCACGCGGGGCCCCCGGTCGGCGCGACGAGGGCGTCGAGTTTATGCTTGTCCATCACGGCGTCAATGCCCTCGGTCCGGGCGAGTTGCCGGCTCTTCGCCAATGCGTCGGTGTACTCCTTCTCGGTAAGTGGACCTTTAGCCTGCGATTTCAGGAACATATCCTGCCCGAAATAAGGCATTTCTGTGTGTCGATTGTGCTCGTTGAACTCGATGATGTCCTGCAGTTTCTTGACCGGGGCCGATGGGCCCAATTTCGCGAGATACGCATTCAGATCGGCTTTCAGTTCGTACATGAAAACCGTCGCCTCGCTGTCGTCGAACTTGCCCAGAGTCTCGATATCGGCGGGATCCACCAGCGTGGCTCCTTGTTTTCGGAGGACGTCGAGCGCCTGCTCCATCAGAGCATCGACGGCATCGCTGAACCCGAAATATTTTCGAGCCACACCGATGCGCGCTCCTTTCAGGCCGTTCGGATCACAGAACTGTGAGTAATCCGCGTGAGACTTGCCTGTGCTGGCTAACGTCGCGCTATCGTCAGGATCCGCTCCCGCCAGCGCACTGAGAAGAATCGCGGCATCCCGTACGGTACGGCACATCGGACCAGCCGTGTCCTGTGTATGCGAGATCGGAATAATGCCCGCGCGGCTTACAAGTCCCACCGTTGGCTTGATGCCGGCCAGGCCATTCGAAGACGAAGGACAGACAATCGAGCCATCCGTTTCCGTTCCAATGCCCACCGCTGCCAGGTTTGCGGAGATGCCTGCGCCCGTACCCGAACTCGATCCGCACGGATTCCGGTCGAGCGCATAGGGATTTCGAGTCTGGCCGCCGCGCCCGCTCCATCCGCTCGTGGAGTGACTCGACCGTATATTTGCCCACTCGCTGAGATTGGTCTTACCCAAAATCACCGCTCCTGCTGCTCGCAGTTTCTGCGCGACAAACGAGTCCTTCGGCACCTTCGACCCGACCAGTGCCAGAGATCCCGCAGTCGTCTGCATGCGATCCGCGGTGGCGATGTTGTCCTTGATCAGAACCGGAATTCCGTGCAGCGGTCGCCGAGGTCCCTTTGCCTTGCGCTCCTGATCGAGGGCATCGGCAATCGAACTGGCCTCCGGATTCATCTCGATTACGGCGTTCACCGCGGGCCCGCTCTTGTCGATCTCTTCGATCCGTGCTGTGTATTTCTCAACCAACGATCGCGCCGTAAATTTGCCCGAGTTCATCCCGTCCTGCAGTTCGGAAAGCGTGATCTCCTCCAGTTCGAACGGCTTAATGTCAGACGCTGCGCGAGGAGTGACCGCACCGGTATCCCGTGCAGCACCCATGGCCGGATAGAGCGCGACCGCGGCACTGGAAGTGATTGTGGTTCGCAGGAATTTGCGGCGAGATGAATCGTAGTTCGATGAGCGCATGGTTTCCCAGAAGTGAGGCTTAGCCGGGCGATCATTAGAACACGAATGCAGGTGGGAGTTCACGAATGGGCTGATAATCCGAAGGAACAGCGGGATCAGGAGCAGCGTTAAGACGGACGGGTGCACCTCAACGGCGAGCGGCTTCTATTCCGGCCGTTGAACGACCGGGTCCGCAGGCCGACAGCACAAGCCGTAGCTCTTCCATAACCGAAACCACGGACTGTTGGCCAGCGCCTCGTCGTGGCTTCGATTTGCAGCCGAGATGTCGCTTGCGCTCAGCGGCCTTATGTCTGCCGCTTCGAACATCTCCTCGAGCTGCTCGATTTCATCGATGATGCGTTCTACGTCCATTGGCGACTAGTATACCGAAGAAGGCTTTTGTGGCTACACATGTCCTGCGCAGATCTAATCTTCTGTAACTACCCGCGGTCGTCCACGGTCCCGCGGCACCGCGACCGACAGTGAGTGGACAAGATTCGGAACTCTGGTGCTATCATGACTTTACTGCCGTTCCGAGCGGGAGTAGTTCAGCGGTAGAACGCCAGCTTCCCAAGCTGGATGTCGCCGGTTCGATCCCGGTCTCCCGCTCCATTTCTTTCTTCACTTTTTCTGCGCAGGTACCGTCTCTCCCGCCCCGAACAACGCTAGCGGAATGGCCTCTCCCATTGCCCGGTATCCGGCCGGATTCGGATGCAGATGATCGCCGCAGTCATACGCGGGCAGCAAGTGGTCCGGGTGTTGGGGATCGCGCATTACCTTATCGAAATCGATGACCGCATCGAAATGTCCAGCAGCGCGGATCCATTCGTTGACCGCCTGCCGGTCCGCCTCGGTGCTCGCGGGAGGATGGTAGTAATCCGATCCGACAAACGGCAGGATGGTCGCGCCATACACGCGAATCCCGTGTGCATGTGCGCGCAGAATCAGCTGCTCATAAGCGCCGAGAATGCGATGCACGAGCGCGCCGTGCGCCGCCGGTGACGCGTCACCTTCGCGAGTCAATCCGCCCAGATCGTTCACTCCCTCCAGAACAATTGCGTATTGAACTGCAGTTTGCGCCAGAACATCGCGGTCGAATCGTGCGAGCGCGTTGGGTCCGAGGCCATCGGTAAGCAGATGATTTCCTCCGATCCCCTGGTTGAGAATTCCGATCCAATGAGTCGCGGTGGAAGCCTGCAGGCGCTCCGCAAGTACGTCGGTCCAACGGTCGTTGCCATTGGTCGTTGCCCCATGCCCATCGGTAATGGAATCGCCGAAGGCCACGATCGACGCGCCGTTGGCCGAAACACTCACATCAATTCCGGAAATCTGGTACCAGTGGTCCACGCGCTTCGCCGCAGCGAGATCGGGCGACGACACCAGATCACCCTGCGCGTAGTAGGACGTCGCACGAGAACCCGGATGCCCGGTCTCACCGCTCGGCGGCGAATCAAGATGAAACGTAACGGCGACGCTCGACAGTGCTGCTACGGGAAACTCGAGCGGATCGGAAACATATTTCGCCCCGGCTGGGACGATCACATCCCGGCTTCCAGAAAACGCGAGAGCGCAGTCGGACGCCGGATCGATCTGCGCCGACGATAAAGACACCGTCCGCGCAATATGCACGGACGTGAAATGCAGCGGCTGCGTGCCGAACGCATTCGAAAGACGCACCCGCACTGCGGCTCCGCCCACCGACAGATGAAAAATCTGACGCACCGTGGTATCCCGCATGTCGTCGATGGGCAAAGCATTCTGCGGCTCGGGCGTCTGCTGCGAGGCCGCCCAACTGCCAACCCATTCGCCCGCCATTTTCGTCTGTGTGCCGGCAGGGGGAACGGCGAAAGAAATCAGCACAAGGAGGATGTAACTTTTCTTTAGCGCGGCTATCATGCTCTCACCTTGAGGATGACTGCGAATTCACGGATGTGCGGTCGGTCCCATCTTATCTGTTGGAGACGCTTGTGCTGAACTATCGCCGGATTGCGTGGCTTGTTCTTCTACTGCCAGGATTCCTCGTATGGGTTGCATCAACCGGATCGGCGCATGCCCAGGGCGTGCATTCCGCCGCTGCTCCCGTCACGTTCACCGACGAACAGGATCAGCAGAACATGATGCAGCAACTCGGCATCCGCGCTCTGCGTCCCGGCCCGAGCGGTGATGAAAGTGCGCCCAACCACGCCAACTATGACGAGAGCAAGGCGAATCCGTATTCCAACGTGCTGGACGCATTCACGCTCAACAACGGACAGAAAGTCACGACTCCGCAATTATGGGAAAAACGTCGCGCGGAAATCATTGAGGGCTTCGAATGCTGCGTCTACGGACGGATGCCCCGGAACGTCCCGAAAGTGACATGGTCCGTCACGACCGTAGATCACGAGCACGTCGGATTCACTCCCGTCCTTGCGAAAGAAGTTATCGGGCACGTGGACAATTCGTCGTACCGCCAGATCAGCGTAAACATCCGCATGATTCTCGTTACCCCCGCGAACGCAAAGAAGCCGGTTCCAGTGCTGATCATGTTCGGTCCCGCTGCGTTTCCCGCGCCGAACGAACCGAATGACGAGCAACTCGGCCGCATCAATGCTGCCATGAAGGCGCTCCTCGTTCAGCAGGATCCGTCGCTGAAAGAAGTATTCGAGCAGCATCCGGCGTATCAACTGGAAAAATCCACGCCCTTCCAGTTCCCCCAGATGAATGCCGATGGCGATCCGCCGAATCCATGGGAACTCATCGCCGACGGATGGGGCTTCGCGCTGCTCGATCCGGCCAGCATCCAGGCGGATAATGGCGCCGGACTTACTCGCGGCATCATCGGCCTCACCAATCACGGCCAGCCGCGCAAGCCCGAAGACTGGGGAGCCCTCCGCGCCTGGGCCTGGGGGGCAGGACGCGCGCTCGACTATCTGGAAACCGATCCCTCCGTCGATGCCAAACATGTCGGCATTGATGGCGTTTCCCGCTACGGCAAAGCCGCATTGGTCACGATGGCGTTCGATCCGCGATTCGCCGCCGTGCTCGTAGGATCGTCCGGAAAAGGTGGCGCCACGCTCCTTCGCCGCAATTTCGGCGAAGCCGTCGAGAGTCTCACCGGCGGTGAGTACTACTGGATGGCCGGAAACTTCATGAAGTACGGCGCTTCCGACGCGACCTTCGGCAGCAAGAATCCGGGGGATATCCCCGTCGATTCGAATGAACTGATCGCGCTGTGTGCGCCGCGTCTCACGTTCATCAGCTACGGCGTCCCGGAAAAAGGAGATGCCAGGTGGCTTGACCAGCAAGGAAGCTGGATGGCAACCGTGATGGCCAGTCCCGCATGGCCGCTTCTGGGGGCAAAGGGACTCACGCCTATGCCGACCCCGCCTGACATGCCTCCGATGAACATCAATCTCATGGGAGGCCAACTCGCCTGGCGCCAGCACGACGGCGGACATACAGATGCCCCCAATATGAAATATTTCCTCGGATGGGTGGATAAGGCGATCGGACGCCCGTCGGTCTTCAACGTCGGCGTAGGGACAAACTAGTTCAAGCTGACAGAATTTCGATTGTCAGCTTTCCATTCGGCTTGTACGCTTTCCGCCGGGACTCCCGGATGGCAACCACAGCAACAGAAAAGCGTGCGGATACTCCTCTGTCGAAGCAGGCGCTTGCTCTCCGTGCGGGAACGACCGCCGTCGCCTTGTCCGCCTGGTTCTGGACGCAGTCCCTGATCGGAGCCCGTCCCCTGCCTGCCTCCGGAATCGGCGACTGGACGCACGCCGTTACCTACTCCGCCAATCAGTATCTGCTTATCCATCCTTCGACCGCGAATGCGCTCTTGATCCTCAGTTCCGCACTGATCGATCTGATGGCAATTTTTCTGCTCGGCCGCTGGCTCTTCCAGGGAGAGATGCAACCCTTTCTCGGACTCGTCATGGTGCTTGCTCTTCGCCAACTCATGCAGGCCTGCGTCGCTCTTCCCACACCTGCGAACGAGATCTGGCACAATCCGGGATTTCCGTCCCTCCTCGTGACCTATGGCGTATCGAACGATTTTTTCTTCTCGGGACACACGGCAATCGCCGTCGTCGCCGCCACTGAGTTAGTCAGGTTCGGCCGGAAATGGCTGACGGGTCTGGCCGTAACCGTAGTCACTTTCGAGATCGCGACGGTATTAGTCCTGCGAGCGCATTACGTCATGGACGTCTTTACCGGCCTGATTACGGGGCTTTACGCGGCTCACCTGGCAGATCGTATCTCTTACCGGCTCACCAGATCCGATTTGCCTCACCCGCCCCTGTGATCCTAATCACGGCCTCTCCCGGCACCCTCCACATAACCTCCTGAAAGCAACGTGTGCCCGACCTCTGTCAAGTGCCGGAAGGAGAGAGCATGGCCCTCACCGATTCCTCCAGCGGGAAAGTTCTCCGCGACTATTCGATCGAAGAACTGAACAACGCAGCCAAACTCATGCGGGGCTATGATCTGGTCGCCCTTCACGCGGCCGGTTCAGGACACGCTGGCGGCACGTTATCGATCATGGACATTACAGCGGCTCTTTACCTCCGCATCGCCGACCATGATCCGAAGAATCCTGATTGGCCTGATCGCGACCGAATCATCTGGTCGACCGGACACAAGGCCCCCAGTCTTTATCTCGGTCTGGCTTTTGCCGGTTTCTGCCCCATCGACGACGTCGTGCTCCTGCGCAAGCTCAGTTCGCCGTACCAGGGCCATCCGCACTGGCTGAAACTGCCCGGCGTCGAAGTTTCAACAGGCTCGCTAGGACAGGGTCTGAGCATCGCAGTCGGTATGGCTTTGGCCGCGCGCCTCGAAAAGAAGGACCACAAGATCTTCTGCATCATGGGAGATGGCGAGCAGCAGGAAGGCCAGGTCTGGGAAGCAGCAATGGAAGCCGGCCACTATCACCTCAACAATCTCATTGGCATCGTCGACTGCAATCGTCTGCAGATCGACGGCCTCGTGAAAGACGTCATGGGGGTCGAGCCTCTGGCTGCGAAGTACGCAGCATTCGGCTGGGACGTCCTGCGAATTGATGGGCACGACATGACTCAAGTTGTGGACGCTCTGCAGCAAGCTCGCAACGTCAAGGAGCGGCCCGTCCTCATCCTCGCGGATACGGTCAAAGGCAAGGGCGTCAGCTTCATGGAAGATCAGGCAGGCTGGCACGGTAAGGCTCCAAACGCCGACGAACTGGCGAAGGGATTGAACGAGCTCGGACTGAGCGAGCGCATCCCCGTACAGAAGCTGCTGGATAAAGCGAAGCAGTATCAAGCTGAAATCGACCGCAAGCTCGCGGAGAAAATGCCGAAGTTCGCGCGCGACTACTGGTGGAACGTCGGCGACTCAATGAAAGTGAAGATGGAGCCGACCCGTAAGGGATTTGGCCAGTCTCTCGCCAAGAACGGCGAAGACGAGCGCGTCGTTTGTCTCGGGCTCGATATCTCCGGTTCGATCACTATCAGCGATTTCTATGCGGGCAAGCCCGAGCGACAGGGACGCTGGCTCAGCATGGGCATCGCAGAACAATCGGCCACATCGGCCGCAGCCGGCCTTGCGCGGGAAGGGAAGTTGCCCGTCCTGGGGACGTATGCGACCTTTGCCGCTGCGCGCAATCTTGACCAGATCCGCACTTCAGTCTGTTACGGCAATTTCAACGTGATGATTGCCGGCGCGCATGGCGGAGTTTCCGTCGGCCCCGACGGCGCGACCCATCAGGCTCTCGAGGATATTTTCGCCATGCAGGGCTTGCCGAATATGTCCGTGGTCGTTCCATGCGATGCCATCGAGACTCGCAAGGCGACCGACTATCTGCTTCTGAAGCACAAGGGTCCGAAGTACATTCGCTTTGCCCGCGAGGCCACCCCGATCGTCACAGACGAAAAAACTCCGTTCGTCTTTGGCCAGGCCAACGTCATCCGGTTGCGCAGCGCGGGACCGGATTTTCTCAAAGCCTACGACACTATCCTCGAGCAGGATTACAAGAACGAAGCCGAGGACCTGAGCATCATCGCTTGCGGCCCCATGGTTCCCGAGGCGATGCGTGCCGCCTACATCCTGAAGCAGGAATTCGGCTACGAAACCCGCGTCCTCAACCTGCATACCATCAAGCCCATCGATGCCCCGGCTCTAATACGGGCGGCGAAAGAAACCGGAGTGGTGGTCACCGCCGAAGAACATCAGATCGGCGCGCTCGCATGGCGGGTCAGCGGCATCCTGACCGAGAGTCGGCAACTCTACGGCATGCCAGTAATCACAGGCGCGATTGGAGTAAAAGACCGCTTTGGCGATTCAGGTGCTCCGTGGGAACTAATCAAGGAATTTGAAGTCAGCGCCGAGCACATTGCACACAAAGCCGCCGAGTTGATGGTGTTTAAGAAGAAGAGAGCGATGGAAGCTCGCGAGGTGTCATTAGCAGGTGTGCGCTAGCGCAGAGGTCACAGATAAGCCCCGATGTCTCCAGTGATCCTCTGGGTCCTCTGTGTTAAAGCTTTTGACTTTTCAGCTGCCCAGGAATTGGCCGTATAGTGACAAGCGGCAGCTCTACTGAAGAGCGCTTCCAACTCGCGAAAAAGTCGCATCCGCGCTCGATCCGATGAGCCGGATCGTCCCCACAACAATCATCAGGATGACTGCGGCCAATACCGCATACTCGGCAATATCTTGCCCGTGCTCGTCAAACCAAAGTTCGTATAACACTACGCCCACCGCTTCGCAGTCGGGTGCTGGTTCAAAGGCTGGGACGCCTCGCACACGCAACTGAGGTCGAGTTCGCGCTCGACGCCAAAAGCGTACGCTCCGCGGGTTGCCACGGCAATGGCCCGGAAGTGCCCTACAGGACGGAAGACGTCAGTTTCCCCGATTTCTCGTCAAAGTTCGGAACTGCGCTTGTGCCCCCGCGACGCAAGACGATGAAGAGCATCGGCAGGTAAGTGAATAGCACGATCCAGCGCCCGACCTGCGTCATCGAGTGCGGGGGATGATACCAGCGCCAGATGCCGGGAACCCAACTCAGGACCACGGTGGCCAAGATCTCCCAGCGGGACTTCGGGATCAGCCACAGGATGAATGTGTCGAAGAAATAGCGCTGCGGCATGCAGGAGGTGACCAGCAACAGGATCGCATCCCGGTCCCGGTAGCGAAGTAACGCCAGAAGAATGAGCGGACCGGGAATGACGAGCAGTGCGAAGAAGTGTTCATACTTGCCTATCTCGCCCAGCCAGAGAAGGGGCCACCGTGGCATCGCAAGGATGGTCGCGATCCCAAAGATGGCACATGCGCACAATCCCTTGATGCTGAACCGGCTCACGAATACCGGAATCCCGACTTGCGGCTTAGCCATCGTCGCGGGAAGTAACAGCGGGAAGAATGCGGTCGCCATGATGAGCGGCGACCACTGCACGTACAGCATGCCAATCCAATAGGGGTAAGCGAGAAAAACCAGCAGGCGGTGATAGCCGTCGCGCGTCAGTCCAAACGCCAGCAGGCCGGAACTGATTCCGTAGAAAATGCCCGCCGCTACTTCAATTCCTGCGTGGATGAATGGCAGGCCGAAGAAGCCCGCGGTCAGCGGATAAATCTGCCACACTTCGTCATAGGGATTTTGATGCGAGCTCCAACGCTGCGCCATATGAATGGCCCAGAGAAAATCTCCTGCTCCGAACTGCGTCCGCTTCATCAGGAAGTAGCAAAACAGCCCGGACGCTACACCGATTGCAGTCGAAATCAGAACTCGCGTGCGCATGTGGTCCCCATACAATAGCAAACGATCCGCACAACTCTCCGTGAGCCATGCTCGGGAAATTCCCGGAAAGGCGCGTCTACACCGCTCTGAACCTAGTCCATTCCGGATTACCTTCGTAATCCTCTGCGTACTTCCGCGAGTGGCGGCCGCTGCTGGTCTCCCACCATAATTTTCAGAAGCCACAAATCCCAGTCTCAGACCTAGGCATAGCGCAAGCAGCATTGTCGTCCTGCATCGGGAATGGAGCGCAGTGAAGAAGGAAGCGAAGCGGAAATCGCAGGTAACGAATCCGGAACAGGCGCGGCCCTGGATTTACAACCCATGGTTCGACTTGATCGTCGGCTGCGGAGCCTGGTCCGCTCCTCTGCTGTTGGTGTCTTATTTGTCGTTCTCGTCCAGCACGAGGATGTGGTCCGTCGTCTTCTATGCCCTTGCACTGTTTTTCAATTATCCGCACTACATGGCGACGCTGTACCGTGCCTACCACCGTTCCGAAGAGTTTGATAAATACAGAATCTTCACCGTTCACACGACCGCGCTCGTTGTTCTGACGCTGCTGCTGGCGCACTCCTGGGCGGGTCTGCTTCCGTGGATCTTCACCATCTATCTCACGTGGAGTCCGTGGCACTACAGCGGGCAGAACTTCGGTCTGTTCATGATGTTCGCGCGCCGCGCAGGCGCCGCTCCTGACAAGAAGACGCGTGGCGCTTTGTACGGTGCGTTCATTGCGTCGTATCTCGTCCTGTTCCTCAGCTTCCATACGGGCCCGTCGACCGATCCCTTGTTTCTGTCTCTGGGAATTCCAGCCGTTGTCACGCGGGTGGAACAGATCGTCCTGGTTGCTGGCTTCGTAGTTCTGTCCTTCTACGGACTCACGAACGTGGCGCGCCAAACCGGATGGCGCAAGCTGATTCCTTCGCTCACGCTTTTTTCGTCGCAGGTCCTGTGGTTCCTGGTGCCCGCCGCGATTTCATTGATCAAGGGCTTGGAAATTCCGCAGAGCTGGTACAGCACGGGAATCCTCGCCGTCATGCACTCGGCTCAGTATCTCTGGATCACGAGCTACTATGCGCGCCGCGAAGCTACCAGCGAGGACGCAGAAGAAAAGCGCAGTTGGCGGCCCTTGGCCTATTTCGGAGTACTGGTCCTCGGCGGGATCGCATTGTTTGTCCCCGGGCCATGGCTTGCTAGCCGGGCGTTACACCACGATTTCACAGCCAGCTTCCTGATCTTCACGTCGCTGGTGAACATCCACCACTTCATTCTGGACGGCGCGATCTGGAAACTGCGCGACGGCCGCATCGCCTCGCTGCTGCTGAACTCGCGCGATCAGATTGCCAATGTCGTGTCGCGCACTGGTGGGAGGCTTGACGCCGCCTGGCAGTGGCTGAAGGGAAGCAGTCTCCCAAGCCGAAGCCTTCGCATCGGCGGCGTTGCTCTTTTGCTGCTTTGGGGCACTCTGGACCAGGCCCGCTACTACTTCTCGCTCCACAGCGACGACATACGCGACTTGCAACGGGCCGCATCCCTGAACTCGTTCGACAGTGCTTTGCAACTGCGTCTGGCCCGCAAAGAGGTCGATGACGGCCAGATGCAACAGGCTGAAGCCGCGCTCAGGCGCGCCGTGAAAGTTAATCCGGCCGACCCCGTATCCCATCAGAGTCTCCTCAAATTCCTCGTCCAGCGGAAGCGCTTCGACGAGGCCTACGCGGCCACCGAAGACGCCCTGAAGTATTTTCCGAAAGATGCGAATCTTTTAGTCAATCGCGGCCTTCTCGATGCGCAGCGGGGGAATTCAAACGCGGCCCGTGCGGATTGGGATCGGGCGCTGATTCTTGATCCCGAGCAATGGCTCCCTCACCTGTACCTCGCTCAGGAACTCGACCGCGAAGGCGAAGCGCAGGCAGCGGCGTCGCACTACAGAGCTTTCCTCGAAAAGATCGGGCAGCAAAAACCTGCGGATCGTCCAGCCCCCGACTTTGTGGCCGGAATCGTGATGCGAATGGCGGATTGTCAGGCGCGGTCGGCGCAGCCGGAACTCGCGGTCAAGTCTTACCAGTTGGCAGCCAATCTAGCCGCACAGGCCTCGAATGTAAGACTTCAGAGCGTCGCCGAAGTGAACGAGGGGGAGCTGCAGGGCAAGTTAGGAAAAGTAGGGGAGGCGCTCCGCCTCTACCAGCGCGCGCTGCAGCTCGATGAGACAGTCGGCGACACAGAGGGGAGTACGTTGGACTACTTCTCCTACGGACGGTTCCTCGATCAGTCCGGCTTCCCAGCGCGTCTGGCTTATGCCTGCATGGCCAAATCCGAACTGCTTGACCAATCCCTGAAGAAGCCTGTCCTTCCGCCTTCTGCGGCATCGACCCGGAAGCAAATGGAGGAGCGCCTTGGCCCGTCCGAGACAGCAGGCATTCGCCGAGACCTTGATTCCGCCGTCGGGGAGGCCGTCAGACTCCAACCCTGAGGCATCGCACGAATTAACCTTGGCATCTTACGAGCCAATTGACACTGTTCGTATTCCTACTAAACAATTGACCTTTCCCGCAATCTACTTCGTTACTTCCTGAGGAGGAAGACGTATGGCCGATGAAGGCGAACACGTACATCTGGAACAGCAGTCGAATGCCGGCAAATGGATTCTGATTATTGTGGCGGTTTTAGTCGTCGCCGGCTTTGGATACGCGCATTACACAACGCATTCGCAACTGGAAAAGCTCAACGCAGACCTGAGTGCCAGCCAATCGCAGGTCAAGGAACTGCAGAACCGCATGCAGACCGCCGAGGCCCAGGAGGAGACCTTGGCCCAGCAGGCTGGCATGACCAAGAAAGAACTGGCGCGCAGGACGTCTGAATTGGTCGCAGCTCAAAAAGCGGCAGAGAGTCGCCTCGCGCAGCAGCAAAAGGAGCAGATCAGCGCCGTGACCGGCGACATCGCTGGCGTGAAGACTGACGTTGGCGGCGTGAAGACCGATGTTGCGTCGACAAAAGCTGATCTCGAAGCAACAAAAGCTAAATTACAAAGCGCCGTCGGTGACCTCGGCGTGCAGAGCGGTCTGATCGCAAATACGCGCTCGGATCTCGAAGTCCTCAAGCACAAAGGCGATCGCAACTACTACGAATTCACGCTGCTGAAAGGCGCGAAGCCGCAGCCGGTTTCGACAGTAAGTCTTCAGCTGAAGAAAGCTGATGTGAAAAAAGGGAAGTTCACGCTCGCGGTAACTTCCGACGACAAGACCATCGAGAAGAAGGATCGCAACATTGCCGAGCCGATCCAGTTCTACTCCGGCCGCGATCACCTGCTGTTTGAACTGGTGATCTGGACGGTGGACAAGAACAAGGCCACGGGATACCTCAGCACGCCGAAGGGCGCGCCGGTGCCGGTGACGGCGGGTGGCGTTTCAGGAAGCGGGAATTGACCGGAGCGTTTTTGCCGGGCGGCCACGTCCTGCTCCAGATCGTGATCAGGACGGGCATCATTTACCTGCTCGTCCTGATCGGCGTACGTCTTAGCGGCAAACGTGAGGTCGGACAGATGACTCCGTTCGATCTCACGTTGCTGCTTTTGCTTTCCAACTCCGTGCAGAATGCGATGACCGGGCCCGACACGTCGCTGGCCGGCGGCGCGGTCGCGGCTGGCACGCTACTTATCCTCAACTATTTCGTTGCTGAAGTATCAGGCACCAACCGCCGCTTTCGGCGCCTGATCCAGGGCCAGCCTACGCTTCTGATTCATGACGGAAGATCCATCGAATCCCACATGGCGCGGGAGCACGTCAGCATCGATGAGTTGCATCGCGCACTGCGCGAGCACGGGATCAACAGCATCGACCAGACCGCGCTCGCGGTGCTCGAGGTGGACGGTTCGATCAGTTGCCTCAAGTACGAGGAAATCAAGCAGGACGCGAACAATCACCTGGCGCGGCGCAGATTCATCCAGAAGAAAACCTAGGGAACCGCAACCCTCTTTTCTCAACAACACACAATGAGCTGCCAGGAGAGATGTAGCCACCTACGTCTCTACGAAAACTACTTCTCCTCTACGAACTTCAGATCTACTGGCGAAGGGACGTCTATCTTCTTTCCAGTCGGCGTCAGGCGTCCGGTCTTATTGTCGATCTTGAAGATCACGATGTTGTCCGACTTCTCATTCTCTGCAAACAGGAAGTGGCCAGTGGGATCGATTTCAAAGCTTCGCGGAATCTGTCCTCCGGTGGATACATTCTCGACGCGCATCAGCGTGCCTTTCTGCGGATCGATCGCGAAGACGGCGATGCTGTCGTGTCCGCGATTGGAGGCGTAGAGGAACTTGCCGTTGGGAAGGATGTGAATCTCGGCGTCGTCGTTCTCGCCTTTGAAGTCTTTCGGCAGCGTTGAGATGGTTTGCAGATGCTTCAACTGTCCTGCCTTCAGGTCGATGGAGAAAGCGGTCACAGATGATCCGATTTCCGCGACAACGTAGGCAAACTTTCCGGAAGGTGCCAGCGCAAAATGCCGCGGTCCTATGCCCGGATCGAGTTTCACGAACGGCGGATTGTTGGGAGCGAGAGTTCCTTTTTCGGCGTCGTACTTGTAAACAAAAAGCTGGTCAAGTCCCAGGTCATCCACGAAAGCGAAGCGCTGGTCGGGTGAAAGGTCGATGGAGTGCGCGTGCGCCGCTTCCTGCCGTTTGGGATTCGTGCCGTGCCCGGTGTGTTGCACGAAGGCCGTGGCCTCTCCAAGCTTGCCGTCGCCAAGAACGGGGAATACGGCGATGCTTCCACCGGTGTAGTTCGCGATGAGAACGTGCTTGCCCGATTTGTCGACGACGATATAGCAGGGATCGGCACCACGCGACGGAACTTCGTTCAGAAACGTGAGCTTGCCGCTCGCGCGGTCGATCGAGAATGCACTGACGCCGCCGCTGTTCGGGCCCTGGTAATTCTGGACCTCATTCACGGCGTACAGATACTTGCCGGTTGTATCGACGGCGACGAAGGAAGGATTCGTGGTCTCAGCCGCGACGCCAAGATCGGTCACATCTCCGGTAGCAGCATCAAAGCGATAGGCGTAGATGCCTTTACTCTTCGTATCCTGCGTGTATGTGCCAACGTAAAACAGGTACTTGCCGCCCTGCTGTGCGGAGGCGCCGACGAAAGCGGACAGGACAAAGAAGAAGGCGAACAGCGGACAGATATAACCGCGCGAAAATTCCATAGAGTTTATAAAACCGTATTCAGGCGCAATCGTGCAAGTGCTCACTTCGTGAGCACCACGGGAACAGTCTCGTTGTAAGGCCAGATGACAACACTCACTGATTTGCGTTTGTTGAAGTCATCGAGCGTCATAGGAAAAGCCACGATGATTGTCCGGGTGACCGACTGCCCTTTGGGGATTTCGGTTTCAGGCGCCAGCGCGGGTTGAGCGCCATTCTTTAGAGCCGGGAACGCCTGGAAGTATCGATCGAAGTCCACGGAAGAAACCGCCTCTGCTTTAGGAGGATCGCCGGTCCCGGTATTCACAGATCCGCCGATGCTGTGGACATAAAAAGCCTTGTCGCTGGTGTTGTTAAGCGTGAACGTCAAGGCGACCATCGTCGAAGTCTGGCCGGGGATCTCGACGGCGACGACGTTATCGAGGGATCCCGCGGCCTGCGGCTTCGCGCGTTTCAGAAACGATGCGATGAGTACGACCACCAGAACCGCCCCTACGGCGATCAACACAATTTTCGCCGGAGGAAGATTCTTCCTGGCGGTCCCGTATTCTTCGCCGATGTTGATGGTCGGACCTTTCGGAGCAGCAGGCGGTGGCGTAGCGGGCGGCGGAGTTGCGGGTGTCTGATCAGGCATGGACTTATCTCTCCGCGATTTTACGCCTCCTGGCGGTGGGCCAGGATAGCGAAAGCCATTTACCGCAAAGGGCACGAAGGTTCACTAAGGAAACCTTCACATCTTCTCTTCCTCTTTGTCGGACTCCCGTCCGCGATGACTTTCAGGTCTCGGTCCCCGCTGTTCCAGACCTGTTCGCCAACTTGCTTCGACACGATGATGCAGCCTTGCGATGCCGTGCCCGGATGATCTTTGGAATCTCCGTGCATCAGGAAGCCGTCGCGGCCGAAGGTTTCGGTTTCGTCTTTGGGGGTGAGTTTGAGCACGTAGGGCCCGTGCGTTTTCGTATCGACCGGCGGACCTGTGACGGTCCACGCGCCTTGCGGGATCGGGCCTACGTTGTGGACATTCTGCATCACGGGATTGTTCTTGCCGATGCCTGCGCCTGAATATCCGGTGGCGACTTTGTTGCCGTCTTGATCGAGTTCGCCCGATGTTTGGGAGTAGGTCCATGCAAAGGCTTCGAGATCGATCGTTGTCGAGGTTGTGGAGTCAGAAGCACTGGTTTCGAAATCTGTTGTAGAAGGAGGGCCTATGATTTTTTTCATATCGAAATACCTAAAATATTGCATTTAAATAACTTAGTTGCGGTAGACATGCAGTCGCGTCCGTAAAATATCAGAAACAAGGGACTTACAGGCAAAATATTGACGAACAAAGACTTGCCGGCGGTTTCTTGCGAAGTTGCCCAACGGCCTTGAATTTGCGGAACTTGCCTTCATGGATGACAGTCTGAACTTGAGAACGCGCGAGAGTAAAGGTCATGTGTCACAAGAAGAAGGGATTTCTCTGTGGAAAACTACGATTCTTGAACTCGCTTCGGGCGTTTCTGAGGCCCGTCGAGGCATACGCTATAATCGCGCGACACAATGCCTCTCACTTCCGGCACGAGACTGGGTCCGTACGAAATTCAATCGCCTCTAGGGGCAGGCGGCATGGGGGAAGTTTACCGGGCGCGGGATTCGCGGCTGAATCGCGAAGTCGCCATCAAGATTCTTCCCGCATCCTTCTCGGCCGATTCCGATCGGCTGCAGCGTTTTGCACAGGAGTGCCGAGCCGCTGCTGCGCTGAATCATCCCAACATTCTCGCGATTTACGACATCGGCGAAGACCGCGGGGCGCCGTACGTCGTTTCTGAACTGCTGGAAGGCGAGACCCTGCGCGACCGCATGCGCAATGGTGCGCTTACCTCGCGGAAAGCGATCGATTGGTCGCAACAGATCGCCCGCGGCCTGGCTGCGGCGCACGAGAAGGGCATCGTGCATCGCGACCTCAAACCCGAAAACCTCTTTGTCACACAGTCCGGCCACGTAAAGATCCTTGACTTCGGGCTTGCCAAGTTCACTCGTCCCGAAGCCGAGCTGTCGGACGATTCGCCAACGATGCAAGTTGCGACCGAAGCGGGCACTGTTCTGGGAACTGCAGGCTACATGTCACCCGAGCAGGTCCGGGGGAAGCCCGCGGACGCACGCTCGGATATTTTTTCCTTCGGGGCGATTCTCTACGAGATGCTCTCCGGGAAGCGCGCTTTCCACGGCGACTCGGCGGCGGACACCATGAGCGCCATCCTGAAAGAGGAGCCCCCTGAACTCGTTGAGACCAACCGAAATGTCTCTCCTGCTCTGGAACGCGTGGTCCGTCACTGCCTTGAGAAGAATCCGGCGGAGCGTTTTCAATCGGCGCGTGACGTGGCATTCAACCTGGAAGCACTGACGGACGTCTCAAGTTCAACCCGCGGCGGCCTGCGCGCTGTTCCGGAGCAACGATCGAACCTACGTTGGCTGCTGCCTGTGGCCGGTGGATTGCTTCTGATCGCGTCCTGGGCTGGTGTTTATCGGTTGGGGGGCAAAGGGAAGGTCGCATCGAATCCGACATTCCACGAAATCACGTTCCGCAACGGCAGCATCTGGGACGCTCGCTTCGCTCCCGACGGCCAGACGATCATTTACGGTGCCGCCTGGGATGGAAAGCCGCAGGAAGTCTTCTCGACCCGTTTCGATAGTTCGGACTCGCGCTCGCTCGGGCTGCCGGCCGCCCAGATCCTTGCCATCTCTTCGAAGGGCGAGATGGCAGTCGCACTGCACCCGGCGAATTCCGGCCCTTTCGCTCAGGCGGGAACTCTGGCACGCGTGCCATTGGCGGGGGGCGCTCCACGCGAGGTTTTCGAAAATGTGATGTGGGCAGATTGGACGCCGGACGGGCAGTCTTTGGCGCTCATCCGCCCGAGCAGAGGAGTGAACGCCCACCTCGAGTTTCCTCCCGACAATGTGATCTACGAACCGAAGGCGTGGGTAAGCCACGTACGCTTCTCGCCAAGTGGCCAGTTCCTGGCTGTTGCCGATCACGTCGGCGGTGGAGACGATGGCCGGGTCGTAATTCTCGATACCCATGGCCACGCGAAGGCCAGTTCTTCGTTTTACTCGAGCGTGGAGGGCCTTTCCTGGTCTGCTGACGGAAAAGAAGTGTGGTTCTCGGCGGTTCCTTCGGGCTCAGCCCGGTCGGTGTATGGCCTGGACTTCTCAGGCAAAGAGCGTCTGATCTATCGTTCGCCGGGTGGGTTGACGATACACGACATCAGCCGGACCGGGCTGGTTCTGTTGACGACAGAGAAGGCTCGCGTGGGTATCTCCGCGCTTCCACCGGGTGAGACCCACGAGCGAAGTCTTTCGTGGTTTGACTGGTCGCTTCTGCTGGACATGTCGGGCGATGGAAAGACCATCGTGTTCTCCGAGACCGGAGAAGCTGTGGGCTCAACCTACAGTATCTTTCTTCGAAAGACCGATGGATCCCCGGCGGTCCGGCTGGGAGATGGGAGTTTTGGAGTTCTTTCTCCGGATGGCAAGTGGATCGTCGCGGCTGTCGGCGCACCGGCCAAACTGGTGCTGCTCCCTACGGGAGTAGGAGAACCCAAACAACTCACGGACGACAAGACCGACCACTTTAGTTACGGTTGGATGCCGGACAGCAAGGCCATCGTGTTCTCCTATGCCGAACCCAACCATGAGGCCCGCACGTACCTGATGGACGTACAAGGTGGAAGCCCGCGAGCGATTACTCCGGAGGGCACCATTGGCGCCCTCGTCTCGCCCGATGGCAGTTCGCTGCTATCGATTGACCTTCAGCGTCAGCGTTGGCTGTATCCCATTGCCGGCGGACAGCCGCAAAAATTGAATCTGACGCTCAATCCCGGCGAGCGCATCATGGGCTTCTTTCCGGATGGAAAGAGCTTGCGGGTGCGCACGACCAGCATACCCATTCAAATCACGCGTGTAGAAATCGGCAGCGGGCATCGGGAGTTTGTGCGGGAGATCGCTCCGGCAGATCCGGCCGGCGTTGTATCCATTCCGGTCATTAAGTTCAGTGCAGATGGAAAATCGTATGCGTATTCGGTTGGGCGAAGTTTATCGGATCTTTTTGTCGTCGATGGGCTGAAATAGAGTCCCAGTTGAAGGTGCTGTCCCTACGGGACGCGTTCCTGATTTGCCGGCTCACCCAGGGCTCACGTCCTGGGCTAATGAATCCCGCCGCTACGCGGCTGGCACTTCAAGACACGAGAGCCGCCGGATCAATTCACCAGCCGTGCTTCATCGTCTTGGCGAACTTGTCTGGCGGGAGTGTGTTCAAAACGTCTTCTTTGGTGAGCCAAGCGCGGCGGGCCTGGAGGATTCCGAAGCGGATCTTATCCATATGCGAAGTGTGGTGAGCGTCTGTATTGATGACGATCTTTACGCCGTGTTGCTTCGCTTGCCGCAAGTGGACGTCGTTCAGGTCGAGGCGGTCGGGGTAGGCGTTCAACTCCATCGCGACCTTGTGCTTTGCGGCGGCGGTCAATACCGCACGCATGTCGAAGGGATAGGAGTCGCGGCGTAGCTGGATGCGTCCGGTGGGATGGCCGACGATCGAGGTGTTAGGATTTTCGATAGCCTTGATCAACCTCTCCGTCATCTTGGGCGCTTCCTGGTTGAAGACCGAGTGAACGCTGGCGATGACGACGTCCATTTGCGCGAGCACATCGTCAGAAAGATCGAGATCGCCGTCGGGGAGAATGTCGACTTCGATCCCGGCGAAGATCTTGATTCCGTCAATCTGCTTGTCCGCTTCGCGGATGCGCTTGATGTGTTCGACGGCGCGCTTGTCATCGAGTCCGTTGGCGAACGCCAGGTTCTTGGAGTGATCGGTGATCGCCATGTATAGGTAGCCACGCTCTTTGGCCGCTTGAGCCATCTCTTCGATGGTATTGCGCCCGTCGGTTTCGACGGTGTGCATATGGACATCACCCTTGATGTCGCGCTGTGAGATTAGAAGGGGCAGGGCATAGTTCTGGGCGAGATCGATCTCGCCCAGGTTCTCGCGCATCTCGGGCGGAATGTAATCGAGCTTGAGCTTGGCGTAAATCTCTTCTTCGGTTTTTCCAGCCACGGGCTTTTCACCTTCGAGCGTGGCAAGGCTGTACTCGTTCAGCGTGTAGCCCATCTTGAGCGCGCGCTGGCGGAGGGCCACGTTATGCGCCTTCGATCCGGTGAAGTACTGCATGGCGGCGCCGAAGGAATCGGGCGGGAGCAGGCGCACGTCTACCTGCATCCCGTTGCGCACGTGGAAGCTGATCTTGTTGTCGCCGCTGGCAATCACGTCCATGAGCGGAGGATATTTCGCGACGTGAGCGATCCCTTCCTGGCGTCCGGCTTCGGTAGTGCAAGCTTTGCCGGTCACGAGGATGTCGAGGTCACCGACGGTGTCGCGCCCGCGGCGCAGTGATCCGGCAGGCGTAATTTTGTCGATGCCGGGAAAGCTCTTGATGTAGTCCGTGAGTTTTTGGCACTCGATCTCGGCGGCGTCGATGAGGAATCGGCCGCCGATGCGGCGATAATCCTGAATCGCCTTGAGCAGCTTGGCTTCGTGCTTCTCGCCCATGCGGGGAAGTTCACGAATTTTGCCGTCCTTGGCCAGCTTCTCGACTCCGTCAACGTCAGAGACTTGAAATGCGTCCCATATGAGCTTGATGGTCTTTGGGCCGAGGCCCTGGATCTTCAAGAGTTGCAACATCGACGGGTGATACTTCTTGAGCAGTTCGGCTTGCACGTCGAGCTTGCCTGAGTTGATGAGCTCCTCGAGGTTCTTGAGCATCCCTTTGCCGATGCCGGGGATTGAGAGCACCTGCTTTGGGTCGCTGATGATGTCCTTGATCTGGTGCGAGTGGCCTTCGATGGCCTGCGCGGCATTGCGATAGGAGCGGATGCGAAAGGAATCCTGTCCGTCGATTTCCATCAGGTCGGCGGTTTCGTAGAGAACGTTGGCGAGGGCCTTGTTGTCCATGCGAAGGACAAGGGTAAATCAGAGGGGAGGGAGAGGGCTAGGACATGACGTGACTCGCATTTGAGGCGATGGTGGAGAGTCGAACGGCGCCGAGGAACACGTTCAGTGCAGTCTCGCGGCGGCTCATGCCGGAGATAATACCCCAAGCGTGGCCGCCAGAGAACCCCGGCGCTGGCTAATCCCCAAGAATGAAAAGTTGCCTTCTACGCGGCTTTAATTACATTTGCCGCCTGCGGGCCTTTCTGGCCATCGGTGATCTCGAACTCCACCTGGTCGCCTTCCTGCAGGCTTTTGTAACCTTCCGAGCTAATCGCGCTGTAATGGACGAAAACATCTGGTCCATCATTGCGCCCGATGAATCCGTACCCTTTCGCGTTATTGAACCACTTGACGGTTCCTTTCAATCGTTCCACTGAACCCCCTTCTTTCTGCACGTCCTTTGGAGAGGGGGCAAGGACATGCACCCACAGTCAACTAGTGAGATGCATTTTGTGCCCGCAGGGGTAGGCTGTCAACAACGGAGTAGCTGTAGGCGTATACAGGATTTCCCTAGTGCCTCAAGCGGTTCGAGTCAGTTCGGCGAAGCTGTCTCATCGCGTTTTCAGCGCCTTTTTTCCGTCGGCGCGGAGGGTGTGATCCAGCCATAACACGGAAGAGATGGTCTTGCCATCCTGGATCGTGCCTCGCATCACCATGCTGATGGCGGTGGGCAAAGGCACGAGACGTTTCTGAATGACTTCATCATCCTCTGGCTCGGCTTTGCCACGGCGGAGTCCGGAGGCGAGATAGACGGACATGGTTTCCGCCATGAATCCGGGGCTGGCATAAAACTTCAGAATGCGGCGCCAGTGCTCGGCGCGGTATCCGGTTTCCTCAATGAGTTCGCGCTTCGCGGCGGGCAATTCTTCCTCGCCGGGATCAATGCGTCCGGCGGGCAGCTCCCAAAGATAGTCGTTGGCGGCGTGGCGATATTGGCGCTCCAGTAGTACGCGGGGCGTGGCGCGGGAGTCATCGACCGCGAGAACGACCACGGAGCCGGAGTGATGAATCAGGTCGCGGCGCACTTTGATGCCGCCGGGTTCGATCACGTGATCCGTCGTGACTGTAAACACGGGTCCGCGATAGGCGGTGCGAGACGAGACGATGCGCGCTTTCGATGGCTTCTTGCGAGGACATTTTTTCGAGGCGGAAGATTTCGGCATGGAAACAATATAAAGCAGTCTTCATAAGGAAGGCTTCCGGCATTCGGCGTCCGAAACCGCACAGATCCGCACGGCGATCGAGGAAGGGCGGACGCCGATTCTGCTATGCTTCGCGGCATGGCGGGCAAAGCGCGGATCGCGATCGTTGGAGCTGGGAACCTGGGCGCGGCCCTCGCCGGGTCGCTGTATGCGGCTGGGTATTCCATTGACGCTGTTGTCGGGCATGCGAAAGGGAAGTCGCGGGCTCGCGCCCAGAAACTCGTGCGCGAGGTTGGTGCACGCTATCTCGCTGATCTCGCCGATTTGCGGGCCACGGTGATCTGGTTTTGCGTGCCGGACTCGGCGGTCGGCGCAGCCGCACGGGAGGTAGCTCTGAAGTTCGACTGGACAGGGAAATTTGCCCTGCATTCGAGCGGGGCTTTGACGAGCGACGAACTTGGTTCGTTGCGGCGAGGAGGTGCGAAGGTTGCTTCGGTGCATCCGCTGATGACGTTTGTGCGGGGATCTCGACCTGACTTGGCGGGTGTGCCATTCGCGATTGAAGGAGATGCGGCCGCCGCGCGCGTTGCCCGCAAGATTGTCCAAGACTTGGGTGCACAGAGCTATGCAATCCGCAAAGCTGACAAAGCGGCATATCACACCTGGGGCACGTTCGCCTCACCTTTGCTGACGGCTTTGCTGGCGACTACAGAGCAGATCGGGGTTGCCGCTGGAGTGGAGCGCAAGCAGGTGGCGCGACGGATGATGCCGATCCTGTTGCAGACGCTGGCGAATTACGGGAAAGTTGGTGCGGCGGCGGGATTCAGTGGGCCGCTTGTTCGCGGAGATGCGGAGACCGTTCGGCGTCATCTGCGAATGTTGCGCCGGGTCCCGGCCGCTCGCGAGGTCTATCTGGCTCTGGCGACCGCGGCGTTGGAATATCTTCCCACCCGAAATCGAAACGCCCTTAAACAGCTTCTGAGTTCTGCCCGAGATTAAGTCTCCAACACCACGCTAACAACGCGAGTGCGGCAAATGGAAGCGATGCCGCCGCGCGGACGGGCAACGAGAATACCGGTGTGGAATGGAACGTGGCCGCAGCTATTGCGGGGTGGACGGCTACGAGACCGAAGGCGGCGATCCAGGGCCATATCAGGACGATCAACCCGACCATAGCAAGCACGCGTGGGACGAGGCCTGTGGTGAGTAGAGCGCCGCGGTGCCGAACCAGCAGCAAGATTCCGGGAACGAGGATCAGGTGGTCGTACACCGCTTGTCCGGGGAGAATCGTGATGGTGGTGATCGCGAGGATTGCGCTCAGGGAAAGCCAAAACGCGAAGGAGCCGATTTCGGCAGCGCGGTTCCTCCAGGCGATCACGACTGCGATGACTACTGACAGAGCGGTGAGGATCAGCGTTGCCGGCCCGGAAAATCTGGGACCGAGCGACGATGTGACTACCGCGGTGACGAGTGGCGGCGCGGTGTAGTGACGATACGCGAGGACCGTGTGGATCCAGGAGTGGATCCAGTGGGGCAGAACGATCAACGAGGTCGTAAGCAGTAGCGCCATCGTGGAAAAGAATCCAACAAGAAAGCCACGGCGGATGCGCCATTTGCTCAGGCTCCACAGCAGCAGATAGAGAATCGCAAGCGCGGTGACTTGCGGCTTGATGGTGGTGAGAGCGATCAGGACTCCGGCAAAAACGAATCGGCTTCGCTTGAGTGCGAGGATCGAAGCGGAAAGAAAGAACGCCACGAGCAGTCCCAATTGGTCGGCGAACAATCCTTCGAGAGCGGGGTAGCTGCAGAGCGTCAGCAGTAGCGCGACAACCGTCCACTGCCAGCCAGGGCGCCAGTCGAGGGCACGAAGCCAGAGCAGCACGCTTGCCAGCGTGAGTGCAGCGAAGACCACGACAACGATCACGCGCGCGACCGGGAAGGGAATTGAGGCCGAGGGCCAGAACAGCAAGTCTGTGTAGGCAGGATAGGGAAACACCCGCTGGTCGATTGGATCTCCGGGTCGGCTCCGATCAAGTGCCCTGCCGTAAAGGCCTTCTTGAATGGCGAGAGTCATCTCGCGGCTGTAGGGATCGCGATGATCGCGACGCAGCTCGCGGCAGCTGAGCCAGACCTGGTAGAAGTCGTTGCCGAAAGAGTATCCGCGGCCCAGTCCGTTTGCGTTGGTCGTGGCGATTGCCCGCCGGATGAAGAGAGCCTGATGGTAGTAAAGGAACGAGGCGGCGCCGATCAGGGCGAGGCACAGCGCGAGAGTAGGCGAGAGGACGCGGGTTCGCGGGCGCGGTTCGGACATTCTTACTTGCTGCGAATTACAGCATGGCGGTGGAGTCCGCGCAAGGACCGGCTAGGTGGAAGTGAAGAGGTGTCCGAGCTTTTCTTTCTTCGTCCGCAGATACTCTTCAGCGTGGGGGCTGGGCGTTACTTCGCAGGGCACACGCTCAGCGACGCGGACGCCGGATCGTTCGAGCGCTTCGACCTTATCCGGATTATTCGAAAGCAACCGCACAGCGCGAACGCCCAAGCTCTTCAGGATCTCGGCGGGTAACGCAAAGTCCCGATGATCGGCCTTGAATCCGAGGCGTTCGTTGGCTTCGACTGTATCGAGTCCTGCATCCTGCAGTTCATAAGCCTGGAGCTTTGCCATCAGGCCGATGCCGCGGCCCTCCTGCTGTTCGTAAATCAGGATGCCGGCGCCTTCTTCCGTGATCATCGACAGCGAAAGTTCGAGCTGCTGACGGCAGTCGCAGCGCAGGGAATGAAATACATCGCCGGTCAGGCACTGCGAATGCACGCGCACGAGCGGCGGCGCGGAGGTGACATCGCCCATCACCAGGGCAACGGCTTCCTCGATCCGGCGGTCGCTGTCGTTACTCTGTCCGCGAAAGCCGTAGATGCGGAACTTGCCCCAGCGGGTCGGAAAATCCGCAGACGCAATCTGTTGGACTTCGTTTTCACTCACAGAGACATTATAGCGGGTGGATGCTTGGCAAAAGTCACGGAGATGTCACGAGAAACAGATTCGACAACGCGAGCGGCGAGGCTCGTCAGCCGCGCGCCCGGAAGGGAAATACCGCGTCCTGCTTGGAAGGGATGGGCGTGCCATTGCGCGTGGCGGGATGAAAGTGCCAATTTTCCAGCGCGGCCAGGCATTTTGTATCGATATCGGTGCCCAGGCTTTGGAGGACAATTTTGTTGACGATCTCTCCGCGCTCGTCGATGGTGATTTCGATGACTTCGTTGCCGGGCGAATCTGGAAGTTGCCACGGGAACACCTGTGGGTCATACGTCGCAACCGGGAGCGCCGGGCGAACCTCGTCGCCTGAGAAAGCGCTTGAATTGAGGGTTCCATAACGCACGCCCGCTTGGGCGCCGTGGCCGAGAGCAGACAGCGTCTGGGTGTTGGAGTTGTCCTGGCTTTCGGTACGGGCTAGAGCCTGCTGCGAATCTTTGGCGGATTTCGCGGCCGCTTTCCACGCCAGTTTATGGCTGAGCCGTTCGTGACGATATCGCTGCGTTGCCGCGTCGGACGAGCTATGGGTGCTCTCGTCCGGGTTCTTGCTCGACCAGTACAGACGCGTCAGCGAGGTGCCATTCTCTCCCAGAGCAACGGAGTTCGGCTCGATCCGCAGAGCCTTCGGTGAGTGCAACAGCCACGCGAGGATCGCTCCATGAACGGCCAATGATGCGGCACGGACCCATCGCTGATTGCGTCCATGTGCGGGATTCAGTTGCGTAAACAAGCCGGAATACTCCAGATCGGATGCGTTATGAATAGTTAGACGTAGCTGGATGGAGTTCGTCAAGTTACTTTCCAAGCGTTTTTGCACCCGAAGGGGAGCGAGTAGAATCATCGAGCCTTGGTACGAATTTGGAATCGCTGCTAAAATATTCAGGACCAGTCAAAATTTACCTTTCCAAAAGGGGCTATAGCTCAGCTGGGAGAGCGCATCGTTCGCAACGATGAGGTCGTCGGTTCGATCCCGACTAGCTCCACCAATCCTTTCTATAATTTGCAGACACCGCGTCAGGGTTCGTCCTATTCGTTCGCCAATTTACACAATCTCTAACGGGGCGCGGCTGGGACGTAACTCCACCGTTGTTTCTGACGACACCACGGCGATGAGCCGCCGCGGCCGTCTCTGAGCCCCCATTTTCCTTTCCTCGCCAGGGGAACGCCAGCATCTTAAGGGTGTGCAATTCTGAACAGACACCCCAAGGGCATCGCTGTAAATTACTGAAAAAAGGGCGTGAGAGGGTCTATGCAACCCTGCGGGTCGTTTGCTGCTCTATCGAACTTCAAACGAAACACTATCGTAAGATTCAGCCACAACAGGGTCCTCCAAACAGTTCGTGTCGTGACCGCCCTGATCGGGTGGGTGGCGCTGAGCACTGTTCCGAATCTCTGCGGTGCGGATTCGGGAGCCCGGCCATCTACCTTGCCGAGCACGTCGCTCTCTGCAGACCAGGTGGTGGACAACCTCGTGCGCAAGAATCATGAGCGGGCACAGGCTCTGTTGCACTCCGAGGGCACTCGGGTTTACCACCTCGCGTACCGCGGGTTCCCAGGAGACAAAGACGCCGAAATGACCGTAAAGGCCACCTACGACAGCCCGTGCTCGAAGGAGTTCACAGTTGTCTCCGAGAGCGGATCGAAGCTGATTCTGAATCGCGTCTTCAAGAAGCTCCTGCAAAGTGAGAAAGAGGCGGCACAACCCGAAATCAGCACGCGGACGCAGTTGAATCGCGAGAATTACGACTTTGAACTGCTGAGCTTCGAACCCTCGAATGCTGGCGGGCAGTATGTGTTGCAGGTCAGCCCGAAATCCCGGAGCAAGTATGTATATCGTGGCAAGGTTTGGGTGGATGGAATCGATTTTGCCGTCACCCACATCGAAGCCGAACCAGCCGAGAACCCGTCGTTCTGGACGAAAAAGAGCGAAATTCATCACGAATACAAGAAGGTCGGTGCGTTCTGGCTGCCAGCCCGGAATGAGTCGGTCAGTTACATTCGGTTGGGCGGACGCGCCACCCTGACGATAGAGTACAAGGACTACAGCGTGACTGACGCAGGTGGTCAATGAGATCGGGCTCTTGTAGTGCCGGGATTTGATCCGCGAGTAGCGAACGGACTCGAGGCTAGTTATCGCGGAACGGTTGCTCCTCTTGCCATCGAAGCTAGTCAGGACAATCGGAAATCAAGAGAATCGCCCTCACGCTTTGGATCGACACCGGAACACGCGACAACCGTTAGTCCTTGGTTTTAATTCTCAGCCGGACGTCGATTCACCACTCCAACTTTAGTTTTTTCCTCAGCCCGCAAAGGGTGTCTGAGAGGGCGGTGAGCAATTGTGATCAGACTCCTGGGACGGGCGATGAAACAATACGAGAGCTCTGAACTCTGATTTTTGGAGAGTAGGGAATCGATCGTATTTCCCCCGAACGCCCCGAGGAGGATATATGTGGGTTCTTTCGAAGCACTCCAGAGAAATGGCGCTGGAACTGTCCCACCTTCAATCGGCAATTCTGCAACGCACAGCCGAGCTACAGAATCTCTCGCAGCGGTTTCTCAAAGTCCAGGATGAGGAGAGGCGCAAGTTATCTCGCGACTTGCATGACACCACCGGCCAGACGTTGGTGGCGCTGAAAATCAGTGTTTCGCTCCTGCAGGAACACTGCCAAGCGAACCCATCCACCGCGGTTCTTGCCGCAGAAGTTGCCGGTCTGGCTGATCAGGCCATCGAAGAAATTCGGACCATGTCCTACCTGCTGCACCCGCCGCTGCTTGATGAGGTAGGTTTCGCTTGCGCGGCAGAGTGGTACGTCGAGGGCTTCGCCAAGCGAACCGGGATCTGCGTAAAAGTTGACATCGAAAGGGGTGGGGAGCGCCTCCCGATCGGAATGGAAACTGCTCTTTTCCGCGTCCTCCAAGAGGCGTTGACGAATGTACACCGGCACTCTGGAGCCTCGGAGGTTAGCGTCTGCTTTTTGCATTTGCTGGAAAGGAGGGTTCTGGAAATACGAGATAACGGACGCGGCATACCAGCCGAGCGTCTGGATCGACTTCGTAGAGGAACCGAACAGACCGGCGTCGGTCTGGCAGGGATGCGTGAGCGAGTGAACGAACTGAAGGGAACGCTAGAGATCGAATCGGATGGTCATGGAACCACTATGAGGGCCTTCGTTCCGTGCCCTCCGATGACACGGCCAGCTGCTGAGGTTACGTTGCCAAAGGCTGCATCAGACCGAACCCGACGGGATCACCAGCCGAATGATGTCGGGATTGTCGATGAGCCAGCATTGCAAGGTTTCGCAGTCGAGTACTGACACCAGGACTGTGAGGTGGCGCATTCAAACTATGACTCAGGAGAATTGAACCTTGCTCCAGCCCTGTTCCGGGTATGGGGCCCAGTGGTCACCTTCCTCGCGGCATCGCTGCTGCGTTCTGAGCCAATGGGAGGACTCCCAAGAGCTGATGTGTATGAGCCGACCTGAACGAAATCTCCTGAGACGCCGCACTCTCTTATCAAGCGATTGCGATCAATGTGCGGAGACTTTTCCAATCCGAAAGGAATTCCATGCAATGGTTCATAAAGAATTTATCTATACCATTCTTTTCGCTGCTAGTCCTGCTCAGCGGTTGCGGTGGTGGACATTCCCAGGCGTCTCCCGATAGGCCGTCTGCGCCGCTTGCCAGCTTTAGCGCGAGTTCCGTGTCGATCATGGCGGGGGACTTTGTGACACTCACGTGGAAGGTGACGAACGCAACGACTGTTTCCATTTCGCCAAACGTCAATGAAGCGGATGATGGGAAGTACGTCGCGCTCGTTGGGGCGTGCACGCTGGTTCTCCAGAACACTACGACGTACGTGCTGACAGCTCAAGGTGAGGGTGGGACAACGACGAAGCAGTTGACGGTGGAGGTCGGTGCGGCTGCCCCTACGATTTCTCTGGTGGCGGAACCGGGGACAATACTTCCGGGGACAAGTGCAACGGTTCGCTGGAGCACGACGGGGGTCACCGAACTCACCATCGATCACGGAATAGGAAAGGTCACGGCGGGAGTAGGCTCGGTACAGGTCTATCCGACGGCAACGACCACCTACACGGCCACAGGATCAGGTCAGGGCGGGGTGGCTAGCGCGACTGCGACAGTAACGCTTATGTCGAATGGCGAACTCGCCATCACACTCGCCGCAAGCAAGACGGCAATCCAGAATGGGGAGAAGACGACGCTGCAGTGGAATTCTCAAAACGCGGCGAGCGTCGTGATCAGTCCAGCACCAGGTCCGGTTGGTCTTTCGGGTACGGTCGATGTGATACCGACCACCACGACAACTTACATTGCGATGGCAACGTCCACGGATGGGAAGACCCAGACCGCGAGCGTCACGATCACCGTCGTGGATGGCGCGGCCGGACTGCAGAACATCCAGCACGTGATCTTCTTTATCCAGGAAAACCGGTCGTTCGATAACTACTTTGGAAAGCTCGGAAGCTATCGTGAATCGAAAGGCTTGCCGAATGATATAGACGGTCTCGATCTTACGCTTCAGTTGAAGACCTACAGTGGAAAGACGGTGATGCCCTTTCATCAGCGTACCGTCGAAACCGACGTAATGAGCCCGTCCTGGAATGAGAGCCACTTTTACGTTGACCGGCAGGACAGCGGCGAATTCCTGTTGGACAACTGGATGATGCAGCAGCAGTGCTCGATCCTCGTAGCCACGGACCCGGAGTGCACCCGCACGATGGGGTACTACGACCAGACGGACATTCCTTACTATTACGAACTCGCCACGCAGTTCGCCACAAGCGACAGCTTCCATTCGTCGGCGATGTCTGGAACGATCGTTAACCGCTCCTACCTGCTCTCCGCGACCTCAGGAGGCATGAACAATCCCGATGATCCCTTCCCGGTAGATGCGCCTACGATTTTCCGGAGATTGTCGGAAGCAGGAATCTCGTGGAAGTACTACTACCAGGATGACAGCGTGTTCCTCGGCTACTACGTCTGCGGAGGAGCGTGTGACTGGGACATGTACATGAACAATGTCGTTCCCATCAGCAGCTATTACGAGGTTCTGGCGCGGACGACAGCCAATCATGATCTGCCGCAAGTGGTATTCATCGAGCACGCGGCTAAACTACGCCTGGACGAGCACACAGGGAACAACATTCAGCTTGGCGTGGCTGATGCGAAAGAGATCATTGACAGCCTGATTAAAAGCGCAGCCTGGCCTTCGTCGGTGTTCTTTCTAAGTCATGACGAGGGGGGCGGCATGTATGATCACGTGCCGCCGTACCCGGTATCGAATCCGGACGGCAAGCCTCCGGCGTTTGCCGCGGGCGATATCGGACGCTGGGACAACTTCACCTACAGCGGATTCCGCGTGCCGCTGCTTGTAGTGTCGCCGTGGGTCAAGCCGCATTTCGTCTCGCACACGAACCGGGAATTCACGTCGATCCTGAAATTCATCGAGACTCGATATTCGTTGGCGCCGCTCACCATTCGCGATGCGGAAGCCGATGACATGCTTGAATTTTTCGATTTCTCCGCGCCCGCATGGCTTACTCCGCCAGTCCTGCCGGACCAGCCGACGAACGGGGTAGTGGATCGCAGCCTGCAAGCATATCCAGATTGATCGGTGGACGCGCTCAGTTGACGCTGTAAGCGACGTTTTTCCGTTCTCCTGGGGAGATGAGGATGTTCTAGTTCGGGCTTCGAGATGGTTGGCGAAAACAGGATTACACTCATCAGCCCCGGCCGCGATGTACTTACTGGATTCTCCAACCGCGTAGCCAGTCTAGGTTCTTCGCGGAAACATCGTTTCGAGCGCAGGAATTGAGACCGGAGTGATCGAGGAATTTTCGGATGGTTGAATTCCGCTCCGCATGGCTGACGCGAGAAGCTCCATCGCCATCCCTGTAAGTGGTGGGAGATAGATCGTGGCAGCCAGCAGCTTTTCTTTCACCCAAACCTGGCCGGTCCCCGGCTGGCCGTCACATCCGGTGAAGGGAAGGCTCAGCCAACGCTCGCGTTCTTCGCTTGCCATCCGCTGAAAAGCTTCTCGCGCGCCCATGGCCATGGCGTCGTCCTGGGCAGCGACCAGGCCGATCGGTGCGCTTCGCGATGTCGATAGCTTCAGCCACGACGATACGGCGTGTATCGCGCTTTCGGTGGTCCAGTTTGCCCTCAACGTCGCAACCTGAATGTTCGACGGTTTCGTCTCCAGCATCCCTGCAGTCCGCTTCTGGGCGGAAGAACTCCGGGAGGGGCCCTCGATATAAAGGACCGAGCCTCCTTTCGGGAGCAACGCGGCAAACTGTCGGCCCTGGATGCGCCCAATCTCCTCGTGATCGGCACTGACGGCGAACACCGGCGTCTTTCCCAACCTACGAAGTTCCGCGAGGTACTCCGGCCTGCGATTCAGGACCGCCCAGCCGATTCCGGCTGCGTTGGCGGCTTTGGCCACTTGGGGCAATGCTGTGGCCCCGACTGGTTCGAGCACAATGGCATCGGGCCGGAGGTCTTTCTGGCTTTGGATCGCTCTCAAGATCTGCGTGCTCTGGTTTACGGCGTCATCCTCCGCGAGAAGGATTTCAGCATCAATCCCCATCTTGCGGGCGGTATCTTCCGCGCACTGGGCTTGCGCCACCTGGAAATCGTTCTCGCCGCCGTGAAGAGAAATCAGGAATCGGAGCTTTTTCATCGTGTCACGAACAAGCTTCTGCTGTTCAAAGATACGCTTTGTTTGTGGCGAAGTCCTCACCCTCTGCTTTGAACGGGTCATCTTGCGTAATCGAAGTGAACTATCCGCGAGATGGGGCGAAGTGCGAACTGGTTCTGGAGCAGACTGGCCGGCATGAAATCATATTTCTCACTTTCCCGCCGATCCGTTGGAGCCAGTTCCGGAGCGGGCGAGTGAAAGAATCACTGCGCCAAACAAAAGCGTGTCGGCGAAGTAGTTGATTCCTTCGACCTTCACTGCGCTACTCGGGTTTGCGAGGGCTCCAGCCAGGACAGGCCCATAGATGACCACAACCATGAGCAGAATCCACCCGCCCAGATAAATCGACGCGGGACGCACCTTCCTGGCCGCCAGGAAGCAGATGCCGGAGATGATGAGAAATGTTCCGGTCAGATAATCGATGAAGGCGCGAGCAGGAACCCACGCGGGCATTTCTTTCTGGAGCGGAACTCCGGGAAGTCCAAATGGATGCAGGAAGTGCTCAAGCCCGAAAAAGATCGCGGCGATCGCGATCAACGTGCGGCCCACAACGATGATCCGCTCGCCTCGGCCACGAGATCTGCCCATCGCAACTCCCGCCAAAACCCAGCCCCCTCCGCCGAAGGACATTTCCCGGAGGACAATCGTCCACGAGATTCGCTCGCCGCTGCGGACTGCTCCCGGGAAATGCAACATGGCCACAAAGAGGAACATCATGACGCCAAACAGCAGGCCGGACCAGCGCACCTGAATCTTCGTGGCAAAGCTCAACGATGCGGCGATCAGTGCCAAGCCGACGAAATTGACCCAGAATAACCGCCCCGGCATGTAGGACGGCACGACATCGATCAGCAACTTTTGTCCGGAAAGATGTTCTGCACCGAAAACCGCCAACGGAATGGCGAAGCACAGGTTGCTTAATGCTGCAATTTTGTTGAGGCCGCGAGCCTGGGCGATATCGTTTTTCGCAGCCCAGACGCCAATCACGAGTAGAGCAAGGCCGGCGGCCGACATGGAGAAGGCGGTGCGAGAAAATTCAAAGATTATGGCGAGAAGACTTGGCAGCATAACTCTCCGAACATCGATACCCAGAAACCTGAGAAGTCCGAATTCTACGCTGAAGGATAATGGGAAGTTTTAGAACCCTGCGATATCAGTCGCGGGCGATATTCCGTCGTTTGTGATCCCAAGGTCGTGGGGGCAATCCTCACCTTTGTCATAAATCAATTACTTGGAAGGCGCCTCATTGAGCAGTGCGCAAGAATCTTCACTATCCGAGCAGCCTGATCCGTGCCTGAAAGAGCAATAGTTTGCAACTGGGAGAGGTAAAGGTTGGGTTGTACCGTGCGGCCAATTGTTATAGATTGATTCGACTTGGGGAGGGGTCTCATGAGATCGAAATCGGCACTGTTAGTGCTGCCGACGTTCGCGGCAATGTTATTTTCATCCGCTTTCTTACCGATCACCGCCGCGGCACAATCCGAATTACGGCCGTCGCTGACCAGCCATGTTCCGGATGCCGTTGCGAGCGGTCTGGCACCTATGGTGGGACATTTGCCCGCCCAGCAGCGCTTGAGCCTGGCTCTTTCTCTGTCCTTGAGGAATCCGGATCAACTCGAGTCGTTTCTGCAGGATCTCTACAATCCCAGTAGTCCCAATTATCGCCACTATTTGAGTGTGTCGCAGTTTGCCGACCGGTTCGGGGCGACCGAGGAAGACTACAAATCTGTCATTCAGTTTGCGAAATCCAACCACCTCACGGTCCGGGGAACCGGCGCAAATCGTCTCGTCGTCGACGTCGAGGGCGTTGTCGCCGACATAGAAGCGGCATTCCACACGTCCATCGGCGTATATCAACATCCGACCGAGGCGCGGACATTCTACGCTCCGGAGCGTGAACCCCTGGCCGCGACGAATGTTTCGCTGTTGCACATTTCTGGTCTAGACAATTTCGTCCTGCCGGTAGCCAAGAACACGTTCTCATCCGGCATTGTGGCGAAGGCGAGCGGCTCCGGGCCTAGTGGCTCGTTTCTCGGCAGCGATCTCCGCACCGCCTATTACGGCTCCGGATCTTTGAATGGCGCGGGACAAACAGTCGCGCTCTTCGAATACAAGGGATACAACCCGACCGATATCAACACCTATTTTGCTAACGCCGGACAGTCGCAAAACGTGCCGATTCTCTCGGTTTCAGTGAATGGAGCAAGCACCACCTGCAACTCCGGATGCGGCGATGTAGAGCAGGCTCTTGATATCGAGCAGGCGCTTTCCATGGCTCCCGGCTTGAAGCAGCTTCGCGTGTACGTCGGTAAGAATGATGTCTCGATCTTCAACCAGATGGCTGCGGACAACGTGGCCAGCAGTATCAGTTGCTCGTTCGGTTGGGCGAAGGACCAGAGCAGCCTCGATCCGATCTTCCAGGAGATGGCGGCGCAGGGACAGACAGTGTTTGTCGCGACGGGAGATCAGGGTTCCAGCACGGCCGCGAATGTCACCTGGCCTTCGGACGATCCGTGGGTCACGGCTGTAGGTGGAACCGTGCTCACCACGAATGGGGCCGGGGGATCATGGAAATCTGAAACGGGCTGGGTCAACAGCACCGGCATGCCTTCCAAAAACAACGTTCCCATCCCCAGCTATCAGCAATTGGCGGGAGTGGTCACGTCTTCCAACCGGGCATCGTCTACGCTGCGCAATATTCCAGATGTCTCGTCGGAGTCAGCAGCTGCTCAATACGTGTGCGCGATCGGGACGTGCCGCAACCAGGGTGGTGGTACCAGTTATGCAGCGCCCCTGTGGGCGAGCCTGATTGCCATGGCGAACCAGCAGGCGGCGAATCGCGGAGACGCCAATGTTGGATACCTGAATCCGACGCTTTACGACATCACGACGGGATCCCGCTTCAGTAGCGACTTTCACGACACCACGAGCGGAAGCAACGGGGCATACTCGGCCGTCAAAGGATTTGACCTTGTCACAGGTTGGGGCAGTCCAATCGGTGCCAGCCTGATCAACGATCTCGCACCGTAACGTGAAATGACGTCGCCAGGTGCGTGCCATTCTGCCGATAGCCTCGGTCGCAACTCCTAATGGCCCTGGAAGAATTCCGTCATATCGGGCGCGGTTGCAGCCGTGCCCGGAAAAGTCTTCACGCCAGAGGCGGCGAGCGCCAGGCGCAACAGGCTCTGGTGCTGATACTCGGTTTGTGACTGATATCCCGTCTTGGCCTGAGGGCTGACGATCAACGTGGCCACGTGGCCGCCACCATGATCGAGGTCTGATTGGTCTCCCTCGTCGAAGGTAATCAGCAAAAGTGTGTTCTGAAATACGGAGCTCTTGAGCAGTGGGTCGATGTTGCTCTGCAGCCAGGCATCGGCCTGGGCGAGAGTGCCATCGTGCGCGTCGTTGGTTACATCGGGTACGACGAAAGAATATTGCGGCAGCGTGTCATTGGTGAGATCTGTGGAGAACTGCGTGAACGCCACGATGTTTGCCGCCTGCGTGTTGTCATTCTGCGTGTCGCTGAAATACGTGAAGGGATTGTGATGGCGGAGATATGAGCCGGTGTCTCCGCCCGTGTATCCCGCCGACGGAATCGATTCGATGTATGCCTTCCAGGACTTGCCAGCCTTGACCAATTCTCGAACGACGTTGTCATCGCTGATGGTTCCAGAAAAATTGTCATCGAAGGTTTCGGTCGCGCCCGTGGTAAGCACGAGATAGTTCGGCAACGAAGGATGAGCGTTCGCAAAGTACTGGGTCGCGAGGCCGTATTGTGTTGCCAACCCGTTGAGATATGGCATCGACGAATTGCCGATCACTTCGGAGTAGCCGTGGTTCTCCTCTACGACAAGGACCACGTGGGTGAACGTGGGCTGTCCCGCGGGAACCGCTGTCTGGACCGGTGAAGATCCAGAGCCTCCACATCCCAATTCGAAGAGTGCAATTGCGGAGACTGTAAGTACAGCAAGAAAAAAGAGAGTGCGATGTCCGGAGACGACTAAGCGAGCGTTATCCACTTTGATCTTGGATGTAAACGGTGCCGAAAGTGTTTGAATCAATCTGGCGTACTATTTGCCAGCCTTCTTCTTAGCCTTGTCGGAAGATTGGTTGAAATCCAGACCGATGTCCGGCTTCTCGTAGGTTCCGAGGATGTGTACAGGGACTACTTCACCTTTGTTTTTCTTCTTGAAGAATGGCTCCATGAACTTCAACACAAAGGACTTGAAGCCTGTGGTCGTGTTGGAAATCTGCGTATCGACTCGCATCTGGCCATGGAAATTGACTTTGTGGTTCGGCAAATCGTAGGTGCCATGCATGTCCGCCTTAGCTCCAGGGATGGAGAAGGACAGGGCGGAGAAGTGTGCGGTTCCCCCCACGAGTTGTACGGACCCCGTGAGATCTGAAACGACATTTGCCGGATCGTCCTTGTTCTCTCCGCGCGCTCCGGCGCTCAGCTTGGAGACGTTGATTTGGGTTTCATCATTCGAAAAAGATCCCCGCTTGATCGTGAAGTTGCCATCGAGCCGAACTCGTTTGAGGAACTCCTCATCGCCGGATGGAAGCTCTGCGCGTGTGGTGAGAGAGGCGTCCCCGGACATAGGCGAGCGAGGCGCGGATACAAACAATCCCAGAAGATCTTCTACGCGCGCCCCCCGTGAGTTGATCTGGAACTGCGTGAACTTGCCTTTGTGATCTTTGGATCGGGCGACGCTGCCTTCGGCGATCAGCGTGGTTCGTCCGAACTGGGCCTCGATGCGATCGAGATAGGTATCGCCGTGCGTGCCGTCCACATAACCCTGGAAACGCGTGGTGAGATTGACTTTGTGTCCGGCGGACTTCACTTCGAAATCGGGTGTGTCGGTGCTTCCAGAGACATTGAGGTGCCCCATTTTCCCCTGGAAACTGCCCTGGGATGAGAGGGTGCCGGCGATGCCCCCGTAAACTCCGAGATCGGCCTGATCGAAACTGTAGTCTCCGGAAAACGGGGTCTGATCGGGATACCCGCGCACCCAGGGCCCGAAATTTCCAGTGACCGATATTTCGCCTGGGGGATCGGGATTGCGGAACTTCAGCCGGTATTTGATTGGCTTATCCCAACGAATATCGGTAAGCAAGCCTTCGTGCACATCGAAGACGAGGGGCTTGCCCAGGGCATTTTCCGCAGCAAACTCGACAAGAGCGCCATTGGCTATCAGTTCATCCACGACCGTATTGGAGTGCTTGGTATTGAATGTGAAATCGGTGCCGAAGGGCGGGATGAACACGTGCGCCCCGATGGCGTTGATGTGGTGGACGTGATTGCGGAGAAGTCCGAGGTAAGTTCCTTTGATCACAAGCTTGGTAATGCTTATCAGTAAGAACTTCTGATTCCCCTTCCGGAATTCGACGCGCTCCAGCACACAGCCGGGAGAAGGAAATTGGGTGCGGTGATATCCATGAACGGTGACCTCGCTATCGCTCGCCTCCTCCAGGTCTTTCACTACGGCCTGTTCTGAGAAGGGAAGCATGCGGATATAGACGTACGCGCAGACGCAGAGTGCAATGAAAACGACTCCAGTCAGGATGAAGGCTTTGTGGTGTCGTTTCAAAACGGGCGAGGTGCGGCTTGCGTGAACAGGGAGCCGTTCTGCAGTGACCCTCGACGCCATGTAGGTTTGACTCCGGTTCCGTTCCAAATGTTGGAGACTTCGTTTTGCACATGCCCTTAAAGTAATCCCTATTGATTTTCAGGGTTCAGGCGGTATCC
Source organism: Terriglobia bacterium (assembly GCA_963727085.1). Classification (GTDB taxonomy): domain Bacteria; phylum Acidobacteriota; class Terriglobia; order Terriglobales; family Acidobacteriaceae; genus Sulfotelmatobacter. The sequence goes on from CAVSER010000001.1 coordinate 259,930, forward strand.
CGCCAGGTCATTTCGAAGCTGAGACTCTGGTGCTATGATCTTCTGTGAACCTACTCCGGCTCGATCTCCGGCGTTACATTTGTGAACGCATCGCTCCCGCAGGGCTTTAGTTCCGCGCTGTTTCTTCTCATTTCTGTTTCCGTTGAAACCCAGCAGGCTGATCCGCGCGTGAATCTGTGCGCGTTACACGTTTCCGCCGGAGAACTGTGCAGACTTCCAAGGAGAGAAGATCATGAAATTACTAGTGATTGGTTCGGGAATGATGGGCTCGGCGGCCGCCTTCGATATGGCACGAACCGCGCAAGTGGACTCAGTGACGCTGGCCGACAGCGATTCGAAGCGGGTGCGTGAAGTAGCTGCGCGAGTGAACCGTATCACCGGCGGAAGGAAAGTCCGGCCGGTTGTGCTCGAAGCGAGCGACGAGCGGGCGGCGGCGAAAGTGATGCGCGGGCATGACGCGGCTTTGTCCGCTGTGCCGTACTTTTTGAACCTTGGGCTGGCGCGGGCGGCTATCGAGGCGCGGTGCCACTTTGCGGATCTCGGCGGGAACAACACGGTCGTGCGGCAGGAACTCGCCCTTTCGAAAAAAGCCGAAAAGATTGGTGTGGCAGTGGCTCCGGACTGCGGCCTGTCTCCAGGAATGGCTTCGATCCTGGGTGGCGAACTGGTACGCCGTCTGGGTGGACGCGCAGATGCGCTGCGACTCTATGTCGGCGGACTGCCGGAGCGGCCTACACCGCCATTTCACTATCAGCTTGTGTTCTCGGTGGAAGGGCTGATCAACGAATACGTGGAGCCCGCACGTATCCTCCGCAAAGGAAAGTTGACGACCATCGATCCGCTGACGGAACCGGAGGACTTCCATATCGCTGGATTCTCGCCGCTGGTGGCCTTTCATACCTCCGGCGGTACTTCGACCTTGCCCGAAACGTTCGAAGGCCGCGTGGGAGAGTGCTTCGAGAAGACGCTGCGCTATCCGGGGCACTACGACCTGCTCTGCGAACTGAATGAACTCGGCCTCTTCTCGAGCGAGAAGATGAAGTTCGGGAAGGCAGAGATCGCTCCCCGGGCGATGATGTCCAAAATCTTTGAGGGCAAGTTTGCGTCGAAGGGACCCGACGTCTGCATCATGCGGCTGGAGGCGCACGAATCCGTCAACCGCGCCGGTACCCGCGGACTTCTCGGAGGACGGCTGAAAGGACGCGTGGCTTCATTCACCATGGTGGATCATTACGATCCAAAAACGGATATGAGCGCGATGATGCGCACTACAGCCTTCCCGGCATCGATCGTTGTGCAAATGCTGGCGTCGGGCGCCATCAGCAAGCGCGGTGGCGTGCTGCAAGAGTTGGATGTGCCGGCGGATCTCTTCCTGGACGAGATCGAGAAACGCGGGATCAAAGTCGAGTACGCGATGGAATAGCCAATCCTTCGCCCATAGGGCGAGACGCGGCTCACCCTTGCGCTTCTGGCGCGTCTTTCGATAGCCTTCATCTCTGTTTGCCGGGAGGATATCTTGGGTTCTGGGGTGCGCCGCTTCTCGCTCGCTGTCATGGTTTGCCTGTACCTAACTCTGCTGCCGCGCCTGTCGGCGCAAGCCATCAAGCTGCACGTCGACTTGACGGACGCTACCCGGAACATCTACCACGCACATCTGCAGATTCCCGCGCATGCGGGGGAGATGGCGCTGGTTTTCCCCAAGTGGATTCCGGGAAATCACCGGCCCAGCGGTCCTCTGGGCAGTCTGACTGGAATCCGGATGGAGGCTGCCGGACATACCGTTTCCTGGCAACGGGACGACGTCGATATGTACCAATTCCACGTCACTGTTCCAGCCGGCGTGCAGATGCTGGATGTGTCGCTGGATGCCCTGACGTCCACCGAGAATGCTGGATCCAATGGGCCAGCCGCTTCTTCCAATCTCCTCGACCTGAACTGGAATGCCGTCGTGCTGTACCCGAAGGACACGCGTTCGGACGACGTCACATTTGAGTCTTCGGTCACGCTCCCTGCCGGATGGAAGTTCGGCACGGCACTCCCTGTGGCAAACGCCTCAGGCGATAAGGTCGAGTTTGCTCCAGTTTCACTGACCACGCTCGTCGACTCGCCTCTGATCGCGGGAATTCACTATCGCCAGATCGAATTGACCAAGCCCGGGCAGACTCCGGCTCACGTCATGGACCTGGTTGCGGAGGCGGACTCCGATCTCGCCATGTCGCCACAGGACATTTCATCCTACGAGAAACTCGTGGCTGAGACCGGCGTCCTATTTGGAGCACGCCATTACAGCCAATATCATTTCCTGCTGACGTTGAGCGACCAGGTCGGAGGCCACGGACTCGAGCACCACGAATCCAACGACAGCGTGGCTTCGGAGCGTACGCTGCTCGATCCCAGCCTGCACATGCTGTATGCGTCCCTGACCCCGCACGAGTTCACGCATTCCTGGAACGGGAAATACCGCCGTCCCGCCGGGCTGGCAACGCCCAACTATCAGGAGCCTATGATTGGCGACCTGCTGTGGGTTTACGAAGGGATGACGGATTACTGGGGCAACGTTCTGGCAGCGCGCAGTGGATTCTTGACCGTTGAGCAATACTGCGAAGCGCTCGCCGCCACTGCGGCGATGCTCGATCACCGCACGGGGCGCACCTGGCGTCCTTTGGAGGATACGGCACGCTCGGTGCAGACCTTGCGCATGCTGACCAGGCCAGAGTGGTCCAACTGGCGGCGCGGACTCGACTACTATCCGGAAGGCGAACTGATCTGGCTTGAGGTGGACGCGATTATCCGCCAGCAGACGCACGGAAAGCGCTCGCTGAACGATTTCTGCCGCAGCTTCCATGGCGGCGAAAGCGGACCACCCAAAGTCGTTCCGTATACCTTCGAGGATGTCGTCCACGCGCTCAACGAAATTGCGCCGTACGACTGGGCCGGACTGCTTCATGAACGAGTGGGTGCCACCAGCCCGCATGCACCTCTGGGCGGAATTGAGCGGGGAGGATGGAAACTCGTATACAACGACAAGCCGAATGAATTCGAACAGGCATTGGAGAAACTGGAGAAGTCTGCAGATTTTACTTATTCGATGGGAATCAGCGTGGGGGCCGACGGCAAACTCGAGGATGTGCTCGTGGGGTCTCCGGCATACCTGGCGGGCCTTGGTCCAGACATGAAACTACTTGCAGTGAATGGTCGCAAATGGTCGCCTGAAGTCCTTCGCGAAGCAGTGCAAGCGGCGCAGGGAACGGATCGCCCAATCGAGTTGTTGGTCGAGAATGCGCAATTCTTCAAGACGTATTCCGTGGCATATCGCGGGGGTGAGAAGAATCCGCATCTAGAGCGCGTGGCAACGCAACCCGACCTGTTAGGCGATATACTAAAACCACTCTCGCGATAGCTGGTTTCGGCCCGGTTCTAGTACCAAAGTAAGTTACCGCCGCGGAAATGGCTGCTACAATCGCAAAAGTAGCACGCAAAATCGTTTACACGCAGGTCTTTCATGGACAGATTTTCGCGAACCATTGCGAAGCGGCTGCTAGCAGCCGGTCTCTATGCCGGTCTGTCCGTTGTTCCCCTCATGGCGCAGGTTTCGGTGCGAGCCCTCAAGGTTCTCGGGAGCAAAGATGTTGTAGAGGTAGAGGTTGAAGCCAGCGACCGTATCATGCCGCAAACGCAGGTGTTAACTGGGCCGGACCGTCTGGTGATCGATTTCCCGAATTCCCGGCCTGTGGGAGATTTGCGAAGTCAGTCGGTGGACCGCGGCGAGGTGAAATCGGTCCGCATCGGGCTCTTCCAGTCGAAGCCGCCCGTGACGCGTGTCGTTATCGATCTGAAGACTGCGCGCTCCTATCAGGTATTTCCGTACGGCCGCACGGTCATGATCAAAGTGGTCGGGCCCGCGCCCACTGCAGTCGCCCAGAATCCCGCGCAGCCGGGTGGACATCTGGTAGCGGCGAACTACACAGCCGGTTCCGACCCCGTTCACATCGAGGCGGCTGCAGAACCCCCGCTGCAGATTTCGTATCTGCATGGAATGCTGAGTATCCGCTCCAATAAGGCCACGCTGTCGGAAGTGCTCTACGCCGTGCAGCAGAAGACGGGTGCGGATATCGCAATCCCGGCTGGGGCTGAGCAGGAGAGGGTTGTTGCCTACGTAGAACCGGCTCCTGCGCCCGAAGTGCTGGCGCGGCTGCTCAACGGTTCCCGATTCAATTTTCTGATTCTGAGCGCGCCCGATGATCCCAACAAGCTCGATCGCGTAATTCTCAGCACGCGATCGGAAGGGAACTTCGTGGCGCCACTGCCGCAAATGCAGAATGGCGACGACAGCGGCAACGACGATGATGAGCCTGCCGTGGTCCGCAACAATCAGCAGCAACAACCGGATAATCCCGTACCCGCCGCGGAACAGCAGATGCCGCAGCAAACGCGCCAACCGCAAGAGGGTGTAGACCCGCCGCAACAGTAATCATCGAACAATTCAGAGCGAAGTGAGCTTCTACGGAGGCGTAATGAGCCGCACGGGCACAGGAGAGTTGCCTACCTGCTGCGTACCTACGGGACTGCTGCCATTTCCGCAGCCGGCAACGTTTAAGATCGTCACATTGATGTTTCCATACGCGTCCACGGCGTTGATGAACACTTGCAAGAATCCCACAAACGTAACCTGTGTTTGTCCGGCAGCATTCAGAGTGGTCGTGTTGTCGTAAATTGGGAGCGAGACGATCGAGGAACTGGTGCTGACTGGGGTACCACTAACGCCGTTAGCGTTGCCGCTCCCGGCCACAATCTCAAAGGGATAGGCAGCGGGAGCTGCGAAGGGGTTCAGGGTGTCTTGTCCACTGGAAGAACTGAGATCATTCGGATTCGTCTGGTGTGTTAGACACTGAACTCCGGCGACAGTTTCCGTTACGGGGTTAATTGAAACATCTACCGCGTTTGGAAAACTCGCCGACGCCGGAGGCACTCCGCAGGAATAGTTCGTGGGCTGGTCGCAACCAACGATCGCATCCTGGTAAGCGTCACCGCCGCATGAGGAAGGCACTGCGATCGGCGTCGTTCCCACCTGCCCCGGCACATAGAGCAAATTGGGCGGCCCCTTAATGAAAGGCGCCCCGATACCCACCCAGTTGGCTTGCGCCGTATTACTACGCAAAGTACAAGTGCTGGGATTCGTGATCCGGCAGTCCGGAGTGAGCCAAAACGTTTCGCCGATTATGCCGGTAGACGTAGTCGTGCCGCCGAGAGATACCCCGGGATGCTGGATCTGTCCTGTAGCCAGGTTCACCAGAGGATCGCACGCAGGTTGTCCTGTCTCCTCGCAAGGAAAAGTTGCGAGCGGGTTTCTATTCGCGATAACCCATGGTTTAACGCAACGCGGCTGGACCGGAATGATCGTTCCGGTGGCCTGATTGCCGACGGTCCCGGAGTTCGATGGATTAAAGGCCTCGGCAGTCGCCGTCGCACTTATCTGATTTCCGGTGTTGCCCCAAATGCGCGAGAAGAAACTTGGCAGGTTGGAACGCGTAAGCTGCACCGTTACCAGTGGGTTTACGCCGAACGCCGAGCCGGAGAGGGTGGTGCAGTCCGCCGAGCCCGCTCCCATGGTCCCCCCAGTGCCGCCGGAATATGTAACGTTCACAGTGGTAGCTGCCAGCCCGCCCACAGCATCCTGCGAGGCAACAGCTTTCGCGATCCGCGTTGCCAGACCATCGGTGCCATTGTCGGGACCGCACACTTTTACCCAGTTATTGCCGGAATTTGTGGGATCGCCGGTGAGCCCTGACACCGAGATGATCTTTGCCGCCGCCAAGGCGGCACCGTCCGCCGACCTCTGAGCTTCTTCGCGCGCCAGGTACAGAGTCACAACGTCGATTGACAGGGCTGCCATGGCGATGATGGCCACCATCGCCACCGCGACCAGGATCATCGTCACGCCGCGCTCGTCCTCGCGCTCACGCGCTGTGCGGCTCGATCTGGCAATCAAAGGTCTTCTCATAGCGAACCGTCAGTTCTCATTCATTGAAACGGCAATGGCAGAAATCTGTTGAGGCAGTAGCTGGCTTCTGCCCAGAAGGTTTACGGCTTTCCCGAACCGCCAGGCATATGCGTACTGAATGCTAACGCATGTGCTGATCACGGCGACACGCCCGCCGCCTGCTGCCTGCGATGTGCAATTCACATTTGGAAGAGTAGCTCCGGTAGACGGGAAATAGTATCCGCGGTTCACAATAATCTTGAGTCCCGGGGCTACGCAGCCGCTTCCTGAGGCGGTAAACGTCCAGGACAGGCCTGAAGGCGTAGAGGTCGTGTTAATGCCGCAGTCGTTGATGTTGTTGGCGATGAGGTAATTGTCGACAATCTGGAATGCGTCGTTCACGGAGACGGGGAGAGTGCCGCTGGGAGACTGCAGGTCGTTGATGGGGTCGACAGCGGCAGCACGCGCAGCGTCTCGCGCAATATTAGTTAACCGCTGTTTGAGCGTGAATGCGCTGCTGAAATCGAAAATCCCGACCACAAACACGATCAGCAATGGCAGTGATACTGCGAACTCTACAATCTGGGCTGCTCTGTCTTCCGACAGAAAAGAGAGTGCCGACTTCCAGGAAGTGACGCCGGATTGGGATGAAGAACTCACCGGTTCTCCATTCGCACTCGCGCCGACGCCGAGAGCCAGATCGTCTGATTGTTGATCGAGGTGAAAGGCAGCCAGAAGCGGAACGGATATTGTAGCGAGACGGACATGCCGCAAAGACCGGTGGCTCCGAGCCCCGTGCTGGTCAGTTGGACGGGGAACTGAATGCAGGCGTTGGGATCACCCGAGCCGCATGCGACCGGCCCAACTGGCGGGGTACACGAGAGGAGGTTTGGCGCTGGAGACGGTTGCCGTGCCTTGGCCGGGTCCAGTTTGGAAGCGACAAGCGCTGCCTGCACAGCGTTGGCAGCATTCTGTGCGGGCGGATTGCTGATGGTGCATGTGATGCAATAGGGAACAGATCCGGCCCGCGCGCCTTCTTGCGCTGCGCGGGTGATTGCGCCGTAGATGCTGAATGCCTGGCCGAACCAGAAGATGCCCAGCAAGACCATGAACATCAAGGGCAGGACCGCGGCCGCCTCAGCGATCTCCGCGCCGGTAGTTTCCTCGATGAGGCTCTGATACAGGTTGCGAGCGAATCGATCCATTCAGGCAACCCCCCAGACGTGGGCCGCACTGTAAAGCACTACCGTGAGCGCCAGCGCGACACCGTACGGAACTTTCAGCGAATCGGGATTGTCCAGCGACACGCGGGCTCCCGGCAACTGAAACGTGACCAGCGAAACCAGGATGTGTCCGATATTCCGCATCGCCTGTCGCACTCGACCTTTGTAGATGATTAATGCCCCGGCCATTAAACCTGCCACGAAGACAGATCCGATCAGAAGGTCAATCAGCAATTCGCGGCCGGCGAACGCCCCCAGCGCCCCCGCCAACTTCCAGTCACCCGCGCCCAGGCTGCGTAACAGCACGAACGGCAACAACAGCCCCAAGCCAACCAGCGCGCCGATGAGCGATGAGATCAGCCCACTCTTGCCGCCAAGTACGGTGTTCGCGACGACTCCGACAACGAGGCCCGGGACCGTTAGCCAGTTGGGGATCCGCCGGCTCCGCAGATCCGTCCACCCGGCGATCAGAGACAGGAGCACGGCTCCTCCCAGAATCACGGGCTTCAACGCAACCTCCATCCACACTGGCGGACGGAAGCGGCATGCGATTCCCATCGATATTGAAAAAGAGCCATTCTTGTGACGGTCAGCGGTCGCGCGCGAAAGAAAAAGCCAGAACAGAGGTACAGCGATTCGCCCCCGCGAATACTGCCTCTTGTGCGGATTCTCACATACCGCAAAGGGCGAGTCAATGAACCTGCGACGCGGCGGGTATCCTTTGTGCACCTTCGCGACCTTTGCGGTCACGGGCTTAAGGCGTCAACCACAAAGGCCACGAAGGAAGACAAAAGGCCCGGACGGGTCCGGGCCTTGTCGTTACAGGTAGATTATCGGTTGAACGCCGGGACCTGATTGTGCTCGGCCACGATCTTACGGGCATTGTCTGCCAGCGCTTTCGCTTGGGGCAGGAGTTCTAGTCCCTTGACGACTTCCGGATCGGATTCGGCACGAACCTTCATGCCTTCGTCCTGACCGAACGCGTCGACGAAAATCTCCGACTTGATGTTCGACCTAATCCAGTCCGCGTTGTCCATCAACTCAGCCTGCGTATAGGCAACGTTGCCTTCGTCGAGCGACTTGCGGAAGTCCTGCATTACGGTGTCATCCACCTCGAAGCTCTTGGTCGCATGGTGCGTGACCACGTACTTCTTGGCGAAGTTGAAGAACGCGTAGTGCTGCAGGAGCGTGTCCTGGAAGTGATTGGACTTGATCGGAGGAATGTTCACGTCGGGAGTAATGCCGCCGCCGCCGTACACGGTACGTCCGCTGTCGGTGAGCTTCACTTCGCGGCTCGCGGTGCTGGAAGTCTCACCGTTGTCGCGGCTGTAATAGTAGTCATACAGGGAAATGTTGCTGTAATCGCGCTGAATGAGGCGTCCGCTGGGCGTGTAGTAGTGCGCCGTAGTCAGCGCCAGTCCGGTGTTCTCCGACAGCGGATACACCGTCTGCACCAGACCCTTGCCGAAGGTGACTTCGCCGACGATCAGTCCGCGATCGTGATCCTGAATCGCTCCTGAGACGATCTCAGCAGCCGAGGCCGTAAGCCGGTTCACGAGAACGACGACTGGATAATCTTTACCCCCGTTACCATGCTGCGCGACGTAGCGTTTCTCTGCTGAAGCGCGGCCATGGTGAGAGACGATGAGCTGTCCCTTCTTCAGGAACTTGTCAGCCACTCCGACGCCTTCGCTGAGCAAACCGCCGGGATTACCGCGCAGGTCGAGGATCAGACCTTTCAGATCTCCAAACGAATCCAGAGCTTCGGCGACTTCATGCTCCGTGGTCTCATTAAATCCGTTGACGTGCATGTAGCCCACGCCCGGTTTGATCAGGAAGTGAACGTCAACGCTGTAGCGCGGAATCTCGTCGCGAACCAGCGTGAATTCCATCGGCTTCTCGACGGCTTCGCGAGCGATGCTGATGTGAACCGTGGTTCCTTTGGGCCCTTTCAGCATATCGGCGACGTCGCCGGTGCTCATGTTCTCGGTCGACTTCCCGTCGACGGCGATGATCACGTCGCCCGGATGAATGCCGGCCTTGTACGCGGGCGTTCCGGTGAATGGATAGATGACGATGACTTTGTTATTGCGCGGGCCGACGGTCATTCCCACGCCGTAGTACTTGCCGCGCTGGTCTTCGCGCATCAGCGCATAAGACTTGGGATCGAAGAAGTTGGAGTGCGGATCGAGCGCGTGCAGCATTCCCGGGATCGCGCCGTTGTAGATGGCCTTATCCGGATTGACCGGCTCGGCGTAATTGTCCTCGACGAGGGCATACACGTCGGTGAACTGCTTGAGGCTGTCCTTGACGTCGGAGTCGCCGGTAATGGACGACTGCTGGCCGGAGCGCTGGGCAAACAGAATTCCCAGAAATCCGCAAGCAAGGAGGAAGCATAGGACGAGGACAAGCGATCGGCGAGGACTACGAGCCATCTTGTATTTCCTTCGGTTGAGGGTTTACGGCCACCCCAGCTACCGCAACTGAATAGCGTAAGTATATCACCAGCTTAGACGGACCCGGACCCAGATGGTCACGGTAGTAACCCCGTTTAGGGCCTACTTTTCCATCAGATGCGGCCGGAAGGCTAGCGGTTCCTTGGAAGGTGAAATTCGAGCAGATCTGGCCTCCAACCTCTAGTCCCTCGGCACGCTTCGGGCGATGGAGTCAATGAATATGTGTTCAGTGCCGGTTGGATGGTCCCCGTACCCCGGAAGTTCCGACTCTGCGGGGCACGAGCCTCAAGGATGAGTTGAAGTGTACTTTGCACCTCTTTCGGAATCTCGAACACTGCAATTTGTGCTGTGCCACCGGGATCCCGGTAGGAGATACGCAAGAAATGCCGATATTGACGCGGTTTTAAGAGACCGACTGCAATGGTCGGCAGGATGCCAAGATCTCTGGCCTTCTCCTTCGAACACTGGCTCGATTCAATGGAACTGTAGGGAATCAGAATCTTCTTTCCGGCATATTCAAATATCAGAGCGGATTCAGAACTTGTGTCGAGCCGGCCTACGGTCCCGGCACTAAAACCCGGTTGCGTGCCGCCAATGTACCCCGCTTGTTCATGCGTGACTGCGAAGGCCTGCAAACTAAGAAGCAGAAACAGTGAGAAAGCCACGAGCCTTTTCATCCGGCACCCTCCTCAGGTGTACATGCAGCGAAACGTCAATCTTTCGGGTAGAACGGAATAATCGGGCGATCATTTGGTCGAGTGGGAACTAGGGCCTGCCGGTTTGCGAGACGACATTTCGTCCAGTTCTTCGTACGGCCAAAGGGCGCGCCCATACGGGTAGTGGTAGCGATGTAGGGAGTGGTTGGCTTCGATTGCCGCGCCAAGGCCGGCGCCGATGAATCCTACCAGGGCTCCCAAGCCAAGACGATCTTGACCGCCGCGATGTTTGCCGCCGGCTGCTCCAAATCCGAAGCCTATAAGGCTTCCAATGAGTGCTCCTTTGAGAACGGGCCCGGGTGCGGCGTGGACCCTGTACTGCGGCGGAGTCGGCGGATAGGCTGGAGGGCTGGGCGCACGGCGTGGAAATTGAGCCGCGTTTTGGGACCTTCCCTGTCCGGGGGAGCACAGGGCATCGTTGTCCGTGTATACACATCGAGCTGCAGCAACGCTTGGAGCCGGACTGACTGGTTCATGCATCGCACCCGACTGGGCAAGGGCGAGACCACCTGTAAACAACATCACAAGCATCAGAGAGATTTCGGCTATCGCTTTCATGTCGCTCCTTCAGGACTGCAAAGGGGATGAAATTGCCAATTCCTGATGAGCGCAGAGTAGCGCTGGGAAGTCTCGGTCACTGGTTGTTTGAGGACAGTTTCGCGAGTGTCACACGGCCTCAATCGGGTGCTGGATGAAGGCCTCGCAAGCGCGGAGTTCGGCAATCGTCGTTTCTGACAGGAGAGAGAAGGGAATGGCGCGGCATCCCGGCGGAAGTTCTTGCTCGGTAAGTACATCGCAGACGACTGCCGCCGTTTGCTTCAGGCCTCGCTGCCAATTCGCTTCGCGAGCGTCGCGAAAGATGAGGCTGTCTGGATGGAATCCGGCCGCATTCAGAACGGCTCGCGCCACCTTCAGAAACTCAGGCCAACGCGAAGCCACGCCGACTAACGATCCAGTTCGGGCAGGGAGATACGCCGCGAGCGATGCCGGCACCGACCGCACTTGCAGGGCTAGAATCTCCGTTCCCGCAGGCAACATGGGCTGCACGGTGGCGACGCGGTTCGGCAGCATGACCGGAACAGCTCCGTCCGGACTCTTTGGGCAATCGTCAATTCCACTGCACTTCACCGGGAAAGTGACGACGCGCGCGAGTTCTTCCCGCAGGATGCTCCGCAATTCCGGATCCGGCTCGACTAGCAGAAAATGGTCCGGCGGCTGCAACTCGAGCCACTGGCGCAATCGGGACCGCAATGCCGGAAGCGAGACGCCCATTTTTCGAGCAGAACGGAATAATCGTGCGATCATCTGGTCGAGTGCGAGTGCGGGAGATCCCGGGACTTCGGGCTTACTGGCGCACACGTAGACGCCGCTACCGCGTCGGAATTCGACCCACTGGTCTCGCGCAAGCTGGCGATATCCGGCACTGATGGTGTTGGGATGAAGCTTGAATCTTCTGGCTAGGTCGCGCGTGCTGGGCAGGCGCTGCTCGGGTTTCAAATCATCGCTCAGAATGCCCAGCATGACCTGGGTCACGAGCTGCTCTCGAATGGGAACGTCGCTCCCGCGGGCAAACCAGAATTGCATGGCGGCAACATCATAAGCTCTCCAGGGAGGAGCCTGTCATCCCTTTGTCAGGCGAGCATTGCCGCTTTTCCATCCAGAAAGTATGATGAGACCCATGAGTTTTGCTGAGACGGTCTTCCTGTTCTTTCTGGCCCTCATTGTCTTCGGGCCGAAGAAGTTGCCGGAGATCGCCCGCCAAGTCGGGAAGTTCATGAACGAGTTCCGCCGGGCCTCCAACGAGTTCAAGGCGCAGATCGAACAGGAAATCGCGCACCTTGAGGTCGAGAAGAAGCCGACCATTCTGCCTCCCAATCCCGTGGAGGGGACCACGAGCCGCACGTGGAATACGGTTGAGGCCGAGTCAAACGACATAAATCCCCCGGCAACTCTGACCGCCCCTGTAGACCCGCCCGCTCCGGCCGCCACAGAAGGGAGCTCGGAAACGCCTGCGGTCGCGACCGAGGCCGTTCATCCGGCGGACGCTGTGACATCCTCAAGTTCCCAGGAATCGCATGCCTGAACTGGAAACCGAGCCGGTACGCGCCGCCGACGAAAAAGACTCCATGCCGACCATGGGATTCCTCGATCATCTCGAGGAGCTCCGCAAGCGCATTGTCTACAGCATCATCTCGGTTGCGGTGGGTTTTTGCGTATGTTGGTGGAAGGTCGAAAAGATCTACGACTTCATCCAGCGTCCCATCATGGATGCCCTGCAGAAGAACGGGATGGCGGAGAAGCTCGTCTATCTCAATCCGACCGAGCCCTTCAACCTTTACTTGAAGACCGCCGCTTTGGCGGGATTGTTCCTGACCTCGCCTTTTGTGCTCTACCAGGTATGGATGTTTATTTCTCCGGGACTGTACCGCAAGGAGAAAAAATACGTCGTCCCCTTCATGGTTTCGACGATCGCCTTGTTCACCTGCGGCGGCTATTTCGGCTACAGGATTGTGTATCCGGCGGCACTTAATTTCCTGATCGACTTCGGCAAGCAGTTCAAGCCGATGATCACGGTCAACGAATACACATCGTTGTTTCTGAGCATCATCCTCGGCATGGGATTGATCTTCGAAATGCCGATCCTCGTGTTTTTCCTTGCACTCATGGGAATCATCAGCGCTGGGTTCATGTGGAAGAATTTCCGCTATTCGATCCTGGTGATTTTCATCATCGCGGCGATTGTCACCCCGACCACAGACATCTTAAATATGTGCATTTTCGCCGCTCCCATGATCGCGCTGTACGTCCTGAGTATCGCCGTGGCGTGGCTTGTCCATCCCAAGCAGCGTTCTGCCCGAAATTCGAAAGAGGCGTGATGAAGGCATCTCGGTGGCTGGTCTGCATCGTGCTGGCGTCCGTGTGGCCCGTGCTGGCTTGCGATCGGGAGAAAAACACGATTGAAGTGCAGCCGGCAGCTGGGCTTCAGCCGACGAGCGCTCCGCTAAGCCTGCCGGCCGATACCGGGCCTCCGCCCGCTTTCGATGGCGACCGGGCGATGCATTATGTGAAGGACATCGTGAAGTTTGGGCCGCGTCCCCTGGGCAGCGCGAATCACAAGAAAGTCGAAGACTTCCTCTCGTCCAAGCTGAAGGGCGACCAGGTTGAAGACGACATCTTTACCGCGGAAACGCCAGCCGGCAAATTTTCGGTGCACAACATCATCGCGAAATTTCCGGGGAGTAAAGACGGCATCATCCTGATTGCCAGCCATTACGATACGAACTATCCGCTGCGCGATAAGGCGTACGTCGGAGCGAATGACGGCGGTTCTTCCAGTGCAGTCCTGCTTGAATTGGCGAACCAACTTCGAGGCAAGACTCTCGACGGCTACAGCGTCTGGCTGATCTGGGATGATGCCGAAGAGGCGATGGTTCCAGAAACGCAGATGGACTTCATGGCTGACAGCCTGTATGGGATCAACCACCTCGCGGAAAAATGGGAGGCCGACGGCACGCTGAAAAAAGTGAAGGCGTTCCTTCTGGCGGACATGATCGGCGACGCGGACCTGAACATCGATCGCGATCTCAATTCAACCGCATGGCTCGAAGACGTCGTTGGAGAAGCCGCCAAGCGACTGGGCTATCAATCCCACTTCTTCGCCCGCGACAACAAAGTGTCGGACGATCACCTTCCGTTCATGAAGCGCGGCGCGGCCTGTGCCGATCTTATCGACTTCGACTACGGGTACAACAATGTTTTCTGGCACACCCCGCAGGACACCGCCGACAAACTCAGCCCGCAAAGCCTGCACATCGTCGGAAGCGTTATGCTCGAGACTGTTCGCATTCTGGGCAAGATGGACCCTCTGCCGCCGAAGTGAGTAGGATCGATCAAGAAGATCTCCAACCAGAGAGGATACGAAGTTTCAGGAAGGATGGGTTAAAGCCTTCCGCCTTCGTGAAACTTCGTGCCCTTTGTGGCTCACGCTTTGCGCTTTTGCAGCTTTTCATTTCTAATTCACTGCGACATGCGAACTGCCAAGGCCCTGTTCTCCGTTTGCATCCTCAGCTTTCTCTTTCTCGGTGCGACACCTTCCCCGAACAACGATGACGTGAACCGGATTATCCAGGCGGCATTGCAGCCGTCTCCGATTCAGGAGAATCTCCGCCGCTTGACCGATGAGGTCGGCGGACGCGTCCCCGGCACTCTTGGCATGCAGCATGCCATTCAGTGGGGGATGCAGGCATTCACGGCTGCCGGGGCCGACTCCGTACACACAGAGGGTTTCGAGATCCCGAACTCGTGGGCAGAAGGCGCGACAGAGATGACGGCGACGACCTCCTACCAGGTGAATCCCACCAAGGTCGGCGGCGGAACCGTGCTGTCAACCTTTCGTGTACGCGCCGTTTCCGTGGCATGGGCTCCAGGTCTCGCACCCGTGAAACACGTTCCGGTCGTCGATGTTGGAGAGGGAATCGCCTCGGATTTCGCGAAAGCGGGCGACATCTCCGGCAAGATTGCGCTCGTGCATACGGTTGTATTGAAAACCTGGGCCGATTTATTTGCCGAATATGCGAATGCGCCACCTGTGATCGACCGCGCGGTGAAGGCGAAGGTGAAAGCCATAGCGTTCATGGCCACGCGCGAGCACGACATCCTGTATCGCCATACCAATTCCGGGGCCGGTGAAATCGATCGCCTGCCGATGGCGATTGTCGCGCGCGAAGACGGGGAGCGCATGGCGCGCTTGCTCGCAAGTGGCAATCTCGTATGGGCCGACCTCTCGATCCCCAATCAACTGGGCGGTCCCATCAAGACTTCAAATGTTGTCGCGGAGATTCGCGGCAGTGAGTTGCCCGATGAGTTCGTTATCGTGGGCGCGCATCTCGATTCCTGGGAACTTGGCACGGGTGCCCTCGACAACGGTTGCAACGCTGCCCTGGTCGTGGATACTTTGCGCGCGATCAAGGCCTCGGGCGTTGTGCCTCGCCGCACGATCCGGTTCATTCTTTTTTCGGGGGAAGAAGAAGGACTGCTGGGCTCGCGCGCGTACGCTTTCAACCACCGCGCAGAGTTGGACAAGGCCGCGGGCGTAATCATCTATGACTCGGGTTCGGGCAAGACCACCGGTTTCGCCGTCGGCGGGCGTTCGGACATTCTCCTCACTGCCAAAATGTTGATCGCTCCTCTCGCCCAATTCGACGTGAGGGAACTCAAGACCGACATGGAGTGGGGCACGGACCACTTCGACTTCATGCTGGAAGGTGTTCCCACGTTTGTTGCCGATCAAGACGAAGCCAATTATCTGGAGAACTATCACGCGATCTCGGATACGTATGACAAGGTCGATTTTCCGCAATTGAAAAAGCACGTGGCCGAGGCCGCCACTTTGAGCGTCGAACTCGCGAACTTACCCGGCAAGATTGGGCCTCGTCTCACTCACGACCAGATTGATCAAACTATCCGCGATACTCGCTCTGTTGAGATGTTCAAGCAGTTCGGCCTCTGGGACGATTGGGCCAGCGGAAAGCGCGGACGACAGAAATAGCGGAACTTTCAACTAACGACAGGTATAGACCTCAGGATTTCATTTGCTCTATTTCTGGATTCTTTTCAACGTCTTCGCTGTCGGGATGCTGGTGCTGGACCTGCGTGTCTTTCATCGCCGCGGGCGACCCGTAGGTTTTCGAGCTGCGCTAGGGTGGAGCGCCTTCTACGTGGCTCTGGCTGCGGCATTCGCAGCGATTCTCTTTTTTTGGCAGGGTGAGCAGGTCGCTCTGGAGTTTCTGACCGGCTATGTGCTGGAACTTTCGCTGAGCGTAGACAATCTGTTCGTATTCCTCATCATTTTCAATTATTTTGCGGTACCCGAGGAGCATCAGCACGGAGTTCTGTTCTGGGGAGTGATCGGGGCGCTGGTCTTTCGGGGAATTTTCATCGGCGCCGGCGTGGGTCTGATTCATCGCTTTCATTGGGTTCTCTACATCTTCGGGGCCTTCCTGGTGGTGAGCGGCGTACGGTTCGCCTTCTCGGGCGATCGCAAGGTCGATCCCGCGTCGAATCCAGTCGTAAAAGGGATTCGGAAGTTGCTGCCGATCACGACCGACTACCACGGAAACAAGTTCTTTCTTCGTAATCCGAAAGATAAGAAACTGCTCTATGGCACGCCGCTGTTGGTTGTGTTGTTGATGATCGAAACGACGGATATCCTCTTTGCTGTCGATTCCATCCCGGCGATTCTCGCGGTTACGCTGAATGCATTCATTGTTTACACGTCAAACGTATTCGCAATTCTCGGATTGCGTTCTTTGTATTTCGCGGTCGCCGGA
This sequence comes from Terriglobia bacterium, assembly GCA_963727085.1. Classification (GTDB taxonomy): domain Bacteria; phylum Acidobacteriota; class Terriglobia; order Terriglobales; family Acidobacteriaceae; genus Sulfotelmatobacter. Next base: position 276,634 of record CAVSER010000001.1, read on the forward strand.
CTGATGAGACTCTTCCGGTTCCTCCATTTTGGGCTGGCTCTGGTTTTGGTGCTGGTGGGCCTGAAGATGATTGCGGCGGATTGGTTTCGCGTGCCGACCGGAATTACTTTAGGATCTATTGCGGCGGTGTTGTTGGTCTCGGTCGTGACGTCGATACTATTTCCGGCTGCGGCGAAGGAGTAAATCGCCGCATCGTCGCAGGCTCAATTAAGAAATACAACTTTGTCACCGCGCACGACTGAATGTTTCAGGAATTTCTTGTCGTCGTGATCGGGATATTCCATGCGGTAATGTGCGCCGCGACTCTCCTCTCGCGCGAATGCAGAGCGAGCCAGCAGTAGCGCTGCCAGATGCATGTTGGCAGCCTCGTAGCCGCGCCTTGTCTTAGGGTTTGCCAACTTGGGCATTACTTCTTCCAATGACCGGATCGTCTTCTGCATTCCGGCTCGCGTACGTACGATTCCGACCCCGGTCCACATCCACTCGCGGATTTCTCCGATCAAATCTTCGAGCTGTGGTTCAACCGGACCGTTGGAATACGCAGCTTTTTGGGGGACTGCGGCTAGTGGAGCGGAATTCAGTTCTTCTCGCATCGCCCGGCCTGCGCGGGCGCCATAGACCAAGCCTTCCAGTAGGGAATTGCTGGGCAGGCGATTCGCGCCGTGAAGGCCAGTGTTGGCGGCCTCCCCGGCCGCGTAGAGGCCCGGCACGTTGGTCTTGCCATCCAGGTTGGTGCGCACCCCACCCACGCTGTAATAGGCTGCAGGACGCACCGGAAGCACGTCTTCGGTGATATCGACGTTGAGAGCCATGCACGTGGCGTAGAGCCGGGGAAAGTGTTTCTGGACCTTGGTGGAGTTGAGATGGGTCAGGTCGAGGTAGACGACCGGGTCTTTGGCTCGCGTAACCTCCATCTCGTGCATGATCGCCCGGGACACCAGATCCCTCGGTCCACGTTCGCCGAGCGGATGGTACTTTCCCATGAACCGGTCCAACTCGATGTTGCGCAGATAGGCACCTTCTTCGAGCAGCGCTTCCGGCAGGAGAAAGCTCGGCACTTTCTTCATGTAAAGCGAAGTTGGACAGAATTGAACAAACTCCATGTCGCTTAGTTCAGCTCCGGCCCGGAACGCCATGGCGATGCCGTCCGCCGTGTCATATTCGGGATTGGTTGTGTTGCGGTAGATCTGCCCGAGCCCGCCTGTGGCTACGAGCACAGCCGAGCAGGCGATCTCACGAGGAAGTCCCTTCTCGTCGAGCACGGATACACCGGTAACCCGGCCCGCATCGGTCAGCATTTCGGTTGCGAACGAAAATGGCGAGATCGATACATGCTTCAGTGACTGGGCCTTCTCCCAGAGAAGCCGCTGAATCTCTTTCCCGGTGGACTCGCCTTGCGCATGCAGAGCCCGGCTCTTACTGCTCGCCGCATCCTGGGCGAACACGAGCTTGGTGCCGTGAGCCTTGCCCCAGGTGAGAAGTTCGTCGATTCGCTCGGGGCCCTCCTCGAGCAGAGTTTTGACCGCCGCTAGATTGCACAAGCCATCGCCGGCATTCAGCGTGTCTTGTAGATGGAGAGTGATCTCGTCTTCGTCGCTTAGCCAGGCCGCGTCGCCCTTGGGGTCTGGCTTACTGAGGTCGTGGATCTCTCTTTTTGTAAGTACAAGGACGCGACCCGCAGCGGAGAGTTCAACTGCGGCGCGCAGTCCCGCTACGCCAGCGCCGATGACAACGAAATCGGTCTCGGCCGGAAGCCCCTTCATGAACGGGACATAGTACCACCGCCGGGAAGGATGGTCATGCGGATATGGACCCATACGCTATGATGGAAACGCAATGCCGCAAGCGACCATCCATGTACCGCCTCAGCCCTATCAGGCTTGGATTGAGAACGGCCTCCTGACGCGTGCAGGTTCGGTGCTCAGCGACCTCGTACCGCGCTCCAGCCGTGTTTTTGTGGTCACTGTGCCCCCCGTACGGAAACGCTGGGGTACGAAGCTGATGAGCTCTTTGAAGGCTGCCGGCTTCGCGCCGCAAGTGCTCATGATGCCCGACGGCGAGCCGTCCAAACGTCTCGCCACGCTGGAGGCACTGGCGGAAAAGCTAGCGAAACTCGGCGCAGACCGCAAGTCCGTGATCATTGCGCTCGGGGGCGGCGTGGTCGGAGACGTTACCGGCTTGCTCGCCTCGCTGTATATGCGCGGCATCGAGTTTGTGCAGGTGCCAACCACCGTGCTCGCGCAGGTGGATGCTTCGATTGGCGGCAAGACGGGCGTGAATCTTTTGGCAGGCAAGAACCTGGTCGGGACGTTCTGTCATCCACGCGTGGTGCTGATCGATCCCAGCGTGCTGAAGACGCTGCCGGAACGCGAGTTTCGCGCAGGGTTATACGAGGCGCTGAAGTGCGGAATCATCGGCAGCGTGGACCTGTTCATCCGTTTCGAACAAAACCGCGCCCGCATTCTGAAACGCGATCCCGGGGAAGTCGAGTGGGTAATTGCGCAGTCCGTGAAGTTGAAGGCCGAAGTCGTGTCCGCCGACGAACGCGAAGGTGGGCTGCGGCGCGTCCTGAATCTCGGCCACACCATCGGCCACGCGCTCGAATCTGAAACGGGCTACAAGCATCTACTGCACGGAGAGGCGGTGGCTTGGGGCATGGTGGCCGCTACCAACATCGCACTCAGCGTTGGCCGCACCGACAGCGTGACCGCCGGCCGGATCACCGATGCCGTATTGAGTCTCGGGCGCCTGCCGGAAGTGAATGTCAGCGCGAAGAAAATCCTGGCGCGCCTTCAGGCCGACAAGAAGACGCAAAATGGAGTCGTCCATTTCGTGCTTCCGCGCGAGATCGGCAAGGTCGAAATTGCCAGTGACGTGCCGGAGAGTGCGGTGCTCCATGCAGTGGAAGAACTGCGCCGGCTCTCGCGCGGCGGTTGGGTCTGGAGTAAATAGAGGAGTACAACCATGCAGGAAACAGCAGAGCAGTACATCGGACGGATTCTAGGCTATGTGAAAGGCAGCGATGCCATCAAAGTCCAGGGCACGACTGCGCCCAAGCTGAAGAAGGCCATCCAGGGCCTGACGCCCTCGCAGTTGAAGTGGAGGCCCGAGCCGGCGAAGTGGTCGATTGCCGAAATCATCGCGCATCTTGCCGACGCGGAGATCGTCGCCAGTTGGCGCATGCGATCGGTCATCGGGGAGAATGGCATCACGATTCAGCCTTTCGACCAGGACGCATGGGCCTCCATCTTCGAGTATCGCGGCCGAGATGCGAAGCGGTCGCTCGAAACCTTCCGCGTCTTGCGTGAGAACAATCTCGCCATGCTTAAGGAAATCCCCAAACAGACCTGGGACAACTACGGCATGCATCTGGAGCGGGGAAAGGAAAGTATTGCCCACTTGGCCCGCATGTTTGCCGGACACGACACCAACCACGTCCTACAGGTGGAAAAGATCGCGAAGCAGTTGAAGGCCGCGAGGCGGAAAAAGGCGCGATAGCCCGCCCAGAATATCTCTTGCCAGAAACTGCTAAATCCAAGGTAGTCGGAGCTGCACCCGAGGGCGCCAGCGATCGGGCATCGGCCGCGCGAGCCGTGCGCGAGATGTTCACTTCGATCGCGCCGCGGTACGATTTGCTTAATCACGTTCTCTCATTCAACGTAGACCGCATGTGGTGGCGCCGCGCTTCCCGCACCTTCCGCCACATTCTCACTCGATCCGACACCAACATCCTCGATCTCTGCTGCGGCACCGGGGACATGACTTTTGCCCTTCATCGCAGAGCAGGGAAGAGTTCCCCGAAAATTGTGGGTGCCGACTTCTCTCACGCCATGCTGCAACGCGCCACCGCCAAGTCCGTGACGAAACAGGGATCCGCGCCGGGATGGATTGAAGCCGATGCCTTGACCCTTCCGTTTCCTGACATAAACTTCGACCTGGTCACGTCCGCATTCGGTTTTCGCAATCTCGCCGATTATGACGCGGGCTTACGGGAGATCTTCCGTGTGCTGCGTCCTGGAGGGGAATGCGGGATTCTCGATTTCGGCGAGCCCAAGGGGTTGATGGGGACGATGTACAGGATCTACTTCAAGCAGGTCCTGCCTCGCGTCGGCACCATGATCTCCGGAGTTCGCGGGCCGTATGCGTATCTGCCCGCATCAGTCCAGAGGTTCCCTGAGCCGCAGGAAATGCTTGCCCGCATGAAGAAGGTGGGGTTCGCGGAAGCGACCTGGACTCCCTACACATTCGGCATTGCGGGTCTTTATCGCGGCAAGAAAGTACCGTAAGCGCGGCGGGGCTATCCGGCATCGCGAAACAGATTGCTCAAGCTCTCGACATCGTCAGCGCTGACATCTCCAACCACAAAGTAGCGCAGCCCATTCTTGCTCCAACCCTCAACATGGAACGAGAACGCCTGAACCGGGGTGGAAGACACCTTTGCCGCTTCGTCCCTATCCTGAAAAACAAAAACCGAAATCTCATGCTTGCGAAGCTTGTAGATGAGCTGCGCCCCCGACATCTGGCCGAGATAAGTGACTCGCCCGCCTAGTAGCGTAAAGTCGGTTCCTTGCAGTTCGGGCAAGTTGAAGCTGAAGGGAACCTTTCCCTCGAACCACGGCTTCACAGTGTGACGATCGGTCGAGATCACATCCACCGGCGTCGCGCTGGCCAAGGTGGAGACGTGCAGGTCCGCCAACTCGCTATAAACGTGCTCCCTGCGTGCTTTCTCGCGCCCCACGTAGAGATTTACGCCCAGCGACAAGAGGACGACCAGCACCGCCGGCGCCAAGACAAGTCTCCACATCCAGTTCCCCTCGCGCGCAAGCTTCCTGCCGGCACTCTTCATGACTTTTGCACGGAGCTCCGCACTCGGCGCATAGCGTTTTCCCGCAACGGCGATGGACCGTTTCATCTGCACATTCGCGAGCGTCGCGGCTGTGCAATCCGGGCACTGTCTGAGGTGGCTCGCGATTTCCATCGTTTCAGACGTTGAGAGTTCTCCGTCCGCATACGCCGTAAGCCGGTCCTTCCAGGTCTCACACGACATTGCGGACTCCTTCAAACCGGGTCGCCAGCCGGCCGCGAAGCGCTTTCCGCGCGCGCGACAAACGAGACATCACAGTTCCGATCGGGATGGCGAGTGTTTGCGACATTTCCTCGTAGGACATTTCCTCCACTTCGCAGAGCAGCAGGATTTCGCGAAAGGGCACGGGCAGTTCCTGGAGTGCCTCCTGAACGTGCTGCCGGTCGGCCTGCGCTACCAGCAAATTCTCGGGCGTCGGGTCAGCCGAAGCCATCGATTCCTCGTCCTCTTCACTGAGGGGCACCGTTGCCTTCAACCCGCTGCGCGTATTCAAGAACGAGTTGCGCAGGATTCTAAACATCCATGCGCGGAAGTTTGTGCCCTGCTGAAAGCTCGTGAAGCCGCGCAGTGCCTTTACATACGTCTCCTGCACCAGATCGTCCGCTTCGGCTGTATTTTCGGTAAGCCATCGCGCGAAGTTGTACAGCTGGTCAAAAAGGGGCAGGGCCAGATCTTCGAATGTCACGGCAGACAAGGGTTGCTCCGGCACCTCCATAGCATAAACCGCCTACCCGGTTCTTTTATTCCCGCTGATGTCAAAAATATGTTTCTTGCGATACCTGGGAATATTTCGGCCGGTTTCAGGTTCTCCTTCACACAGCAAGAACATGCTTGCAGGAGGAAATCATGAAACAAACGGACCGAAGATCGTTCCTGAAAATCGCCGGCTCGTCGCTCGGCATCGGAGTACTGTACTCCGCCTATCCCGCTGCGCGAAGCGGAGGCGCGGTTGGAGACATGTTCTCCGCCCTCGGCCGCTTCAGCGGCGAGAAGGTCTCCCCTTTCTCATTCGTGCAACTCAGCGATGCGCATGTGGGATTCAACGGACCGCCGGATCCTCTCGGCACAAAGGCCTTTGAGCGTGCCGTGGAGATGATCAACGGTCTTCCCCAACGGCCGGACCTGGTTTTGTTCACCGGAGATCTTACCCACGACACGGAAGATAAGAGTGTTCACGTCACGCGCATGAAGCAGTTCCAGGAGATTTCCAAAAGACTGAACGTTCCGCTCATCAAGTGCGTTCCCGGAGAGCATGATGCTGTCCTGGACGGCGGAGCACTGTACCGCGAATTCTTTGGCGAGAGCCACTACTCGTTCGATCATCGCGGCGTGCACTTTGTCGCTCTCGACAATGTCTCCCGCGCTAAGCCGGAGATTGGAACAGAGCAATTGGAATGGCTCAAGAAAGATCTGGCGCGGTTTTCGAAAACAGCTCCCATTGTCGTTTTCACGCACCGTCCTCTGTTCGATCTTCGACCGGACTGGGAGTGGTTCACCAGCGACGGCGACGACGCGATGAACGTTCTTTCTGCCTACCACAATGTCACCGTGCTCTATGGGCACATTCATCGCGACGATGAGCACACCATCGGTCCCGTGCACCACTACGCCGCACGCTCGCTAATCTTTGGATTTCCTGACCCCTCGGGAGTCGCAGGTCCCCGCAAGCCCGTGCCATTTGACAAGGATCACCCGTTCAAGAATCTGGGTATCCGAACGGTCGCTTTCAACGGAAAGCCGCAACCGGGTTCGAGTCCGCTATCGATTGAGGATATAGAGCTCACGGCCCGCGAGTTTCGCGGTATCAACGGAGTTCAGCAGATACTGAGGACTTCGCAACTCTAGCCCAAACGAAATCATAAGGAGAAATCGAGAACGATATGTTTCGAATCAAAACGCGCATTCATTTCCTTGCAACTTTGCTGTTACCCGTTGTGCCGTTGTTGCTGACCGGTACGCAGCGGGTCAAAGCGGACAACCGTCGTGTGGTGGAGATTACCGCGAAACGCTTCGCGTTCAGCCCGGACAAGATTACGCTGAAGAAGGGAGAGACCGTGAAGTTTCGCATTCACAGCGAGGACGTGACTCACGGATTTTTTCTGCGTTCCCTGAAACTTGACGAGGAGATCCCGGCTGGACAAACGATCGACGTGACGGTGACTCCGCAGACCGCGGGTACCTTCACGACCATTTGCGATCACTTCTGCGGGGCCAACCACGGCAACATGAGCATGACGATCACGGTAGAGTGAGCATGCGTAAGGCTGGTGTACTCATAGACTGGCGGCGTCTGCGGGCACAAGCGACAGTGTTCCTTGCAGCGCTTGTGCTCGCAGGCTGCCAGGTAGGAAAACCGGGAACTTTCCAGACCTCACTAATCCAAGGAACAAAGCGGCATCTCACGGTAGAGGGAAGTAAGGTTGCGAACCCTCTGCTCGCAACGCCCGAGAATATCCGGGCGGGCCAGAGTAATTTCGAGTCCTATTGTATGGTGTGTCACGGACTCGATGGACAGAATACGGGCGTGCCATTCGCCGACAAGATGGATCCGCCAGTCCCGCCGTTGACCTCGACTTCAGTGCAGGCTTACACAGACGGACAGCTGCACTCGATTATTCAAAACGGAATCTCGCCTTCCGGTATGCCGGCGTCCAAAGACGTTTTTCACGATGAGGAGATCTGGCAGCTCGTGCTGTACATCCGCCATCTCCCGCCAAAAGGCAGCCTTGGGGAACCGCAGGTGTATGGAGGATCGGGACCGCCGGAGTCGAAGCGGTGAGCTTTATCCGGCGACGGACTGAACACCTTCGGCGAAGGCATCCGTGATTGTGTATCGAATCACGTGTTCATACTCCGGACCCAGGAAGCGACGCAGCCTTTCCGTATTCATAATGTACTGTCCGGACATATACGGCACAGCCTCGGGCGGAATCGCCGAGATCTGCTTCTTCCAGAGAAAAGTCAGCACCTGACGCATGAACCATTGCCCGGGCACGCGGATCAGCTTCGCATTCGCCATCTGGATGCAGCGGGCAAAGGTGAGGGGCTCGCCGCGTCCCGCCACGTTCAGCACGGTCAGCCGCTGCGCTTCAGGTTCGCGCTGCAGGATGTGCCGGATGAGCCGGGCCATATCGTCCACATGGATGAACTGGATCTTGTTATCCACATATTGATGCCCGCGGGGTAGCATGCATGGCAAGCGCGTTCCGCGCTCCCGCATCTTCTTTGCACGTTCGCTCTTGCCGTTCGGAGTTCCGCGGAACGCTCCCATCAGATAATTCTCGACGCTCGCTCCCGAGAAGATATGCGGACGCAAGATGTACACACTGCATCCGCGCAGCGCGCTGCAGCGTTGCTGCACGACTTCGTCCGATTCCTTCTTGTGGATGGCGTAGGGAAGAGTGTGCGCGGTCAGCGGGGATTCTTCGGTGAATGGATTTGCATTGTCGGGGCCGTAAGCCGACACGCTGCTCGGAAAGATGAACTGCTTGACTCCGTCATCGGTAGATCGGTTCGCTTCCGTGACGGCCTCCATGACCCGTGCTGTACCCGCGACATTGATCTGCCACATCCAATCGACGTCGAGCACTCCAGTCCGGACCGGATCGATGACAAAGGCAAGGTGAACAACTGCATACGCATGCGTATCGCGCAGCAGTTCATAAAACGTCCGCGTGGATGATTCCTGGCCAAGGTCCAGACTCTCGAACTGCATTTCGGCATCCGTGCGCGGCGGTGCGACATCCACGCCGATTACCGAATAGCTTCCCAACAGCGGCAGTAGCCTGGATCCTAAGTTTCCCGAAACACCGGTTACGACAACAACAGGTTTCGCCATCAGTCCTGTTTAGCGGCCGGCGGTTGCGCCGGCGAAGTTTGCTGCGGACCTTGTGGAGGAACCGCCGCGCCCGGCCGCGGCATGTGGATGGGCGGCATCGAGCCGGTTCCGGCTCCAAAGTACGCTTCGTTCGGTTCTGATTTGAATGAGTTATTCAGCTTGTCCATGCGTTCGCGCATGCGGTCATTCTGCAATTTGCTGTGAATTTCGCCCTTGACCTGGTCTAGAGGCATCACCGTCTTGCTGACCATCTTGTAGATGTAATGGCCGCCTGCATCACTGATTACTTGGGAGACGTCTCCCGGTTTCAGGTCGAGCACAGCGGCATGGGCTGGCGGCAGTCCGGTCCTCCGCACGTTCGAAAGATTGACATTAGGAGCTTCAATTTTCATGCCGGCAGCGTCATAGGCCTGTTTCTGCAACTTGGTAAAATCTTCCCCGGCGGCTGCTTTCGAATGGAGATCTTCCGCCAGCTTTGTCATCGACTGCTCGGCCTCATCCGACTTAGATTTCTCGGCAGCTTCCCGTGCTTTCTTCTGCTCGTCGGCGAGCTTTTCATCCTTCTCGTCTTCAGCTTTTACTTCCGTATCAACCTGCTTGGTGCGCGGAACGAAGATGCGCTCGACGCTGTATTGCTCGTACGCCTGCGGGTTTTCTTTGTAAAACTTCGCGACGTCCGCGTCCGGAATCGTGGCCGCTTCCTTTTGGATCTTTCGTTGCAATTCGTTGCTCAGAACCTGCATTTTGACGAACTTCAATGTCTCCGCATATTCGGGAGTCTTGTCCAGACCCTGCTTCTTGGCCTCGCCCGACATCGCAATGAGCCGCGGCAAAACGCCGGCCAATTGTCGCTTCAGTTGCGGGGTAACATTCGGAGCTACGGCTTCGGCCAGCTTTTCGAATTCAGCCTTGGTGATGACGGTCTTGCAGTCGGCGCTTGATGCCTTTCCCGTGGTAGGCGCTTTCGCGGTCGCGCCCTTGGCAGAGGTAGTTTTTGGCTGCGCCGGACAGACACCGGTCACTGTGATTACTGGGGCGTTATCGGGAACCGAGGCGGAGTTATCCGCCGGTGCCGCAGCTTTGGGGGCAGTTTGGGCGGAAGAAGGAGCCGGCTGCGCCGGGGCAGGCGCGCTCGGAGCGGCTTGTCCCCAAGCCAGAGTCCCCAGCAGAACACACAGCAACCAGCTCTTACGCATAGATACGTCTCCTCTAGGATTGTTCGAATAGAAAGGTGAAAATACTCAGCAGGAAATCCTAGCACAAACCATGGATTCGCTTGACCGAGAAGAGGAGTCAGCAGATTTCTGTCAGTGATTCTGATCACTCCCCGTGCTGTACGACGAAACGCCGTCTGCGCTTACTTTCCGCTCTCTTGTGGCTTTTCGCCGCAACCAGCGATAATGCCTCATGCCTTTGAGCGAGACGGTTCCTTCTTCGGACTTGATGCGTGCCGAGAAACGTTCCGCCGCGGGCAATTCTGTTTTCGCTGCACTCCTGATTACCGGCCTGAAGATCGTTGTCGGTATCACTACCGGCAGCTTGGGCATTCTTTCCGAAGCCGCGCACTCCGGGCTCGACCTGGTCGCCGCGATTCTCACATTCTTTTCGGTCCGTGTTTCCGATAAGCCCGCCGATGCCGAACATCAATACGGCCATGGGAAAGTGGAGAACTTCTCCGCTTTCGTGGAGACCGGCCTGCTGCTGTTGACCTGCGCCTGGATCATCTACGAGGCCGTGATCCGACTGTTCTTCCGCCGCGTGGAGATCGAGCCTTCCATTGCCGCAGTTGCCGTCATGGTTTTCTCGATGGGCATGGATTTGTGGCGTTCCCGGGTTCTGGGGCGCATTGCCACAAAGTACGACAGTCAGGCGCTGGAAGCCGATGCGCTTCACTTCTCCACCGATATCTGGTCCGCGGGCGTGGTTGTATTAGGCCTCGTCCTCGTTTGGTTAGGCCGCGCGTACCGTATCGAGTGGCTGCGCGACTCCGATCCTGTCGCCGCACTGATCGTCGCCGGCGTCGTAGTTTCCGTCAGTTGGCGACTCGCGCGCCGGACTATTGACGCCCTCCTCGATGCTGCGCCGCCGGGAGTGCGCTCACAGATTTACGATGCTGTCTCCCGCCTCGACGGCGTGCTCGAAGTGGATCGCGTTCGCATTCGTCGTGCCGGCAACCGTTACTTCGCAGATCTCGCCGTAGGACTTGCGCGCACGGTGACGTTCCAGCGAGCCCAGCAACTCGCTGCCGCAGTGACCGATTCCGTACACCGAATCCTGCCGGACGCCGACGTAACGGTGCAATCACTCGCGCGAGCCCAGCATTCCGAAAACATTTTCGACCGCATCCGGGCCGTTGCCACGCGCCAAAACCTCAACGTCCACGACATCAGCGTGCAGGACCTTGAGGGGCGCCTACACGTCGAGCAGCACGTGGAACTCGACGAGCGCATGAGCCTGAAGGACGCCCACGATCAGGTGAGCGAGCTCGAGTCCGAGATGCGCCAGGAAGTGCCCGACATCTCAGATATCGTCACGCACATCGAAAGCGAACCCTCCACGGTGGAGAAGCCGGAAGAGTTAGTCGGCAATCCGGAACTCGAGCGTCGCCTGCGGGCCGTAGCCGCACAGTTTCCCGAAATTCTCGACGTGCACGATTTCACTTTCAAGCGTGTCCGAGGGCGTTTGTACCTGTCGTGCCACTGCACGCTGTCGGACGATCTACCCTTGGGACGCGTGCACGATATCCAGACGGAACTCGAAATTCGCTTCAAGCAGGACGCCCCCGAGCTTTTCCGCGTTTTGATCCATCCTGAACCCAGCACTGATAACCGGAGATAAAGTGATCTCAGCAAAAGCGATCTGGACCGAGAACGAGCGATACATCGGCGAGGCAACATCGCGGCACGCCATCGTGATGGACACCGCCAAAGAGAAAACGGCCAACACTCCGATGGAACTGGTACTCATTGCCTTGTGCGGCTGTACCGCTTCTGATGTGGTCGGAATTCTCACGAAAAAGCGCGAACCGTTTACAAGCCTCGAAGTATCGGCTGTGAGCGACCGTTCGGACGGATATCCGGCGGTCTACACCGAGATCAAGTTGAAGTACCGTGTCGGCGGGAAGGTTTCACGCAAAGCCATGGAGGATTCTGTCAGGCTTTCGAAAGAAAAATATTGCTCGGTCTCGGCGATGCTCGAGAAGACGGCAAAGATCAAGGTCGAAATCGAGTATCTCGAAGCTGGAATATCTCCTCAGTCGTGATATGGTTCGTTCTGCGAGATAAGGGATGGTGAGATTCATGCCACAGGTATTGTTTTTCACACAACCCGGCTGCCTCTCCTGTGAACTAATGCGGGTTTATCTGGAAGCTCGCGAGATCGCTTTTGAAGAACACGACGTCAGCGCCGATCTCGAAGCCCGTCGCTCCATGATGAACACTTATAACTCCGAGGAAACACCTACGCTCGTCATCGGCACCGAAGTCGTTACCGGATTCGACCCCGCACTGCTTGACCAGTTACTCGATCCCGCATCATCATCGGATTCGGTGGCCTGAATCTGAACTCCAGAAACGACAGTTCCAAACCTCATCCCCTGCGCGGGTATTTCTTCATCGCGGCGGCGGCATTTCTCTGGGGCGTCTCCGCCGCCTTGGGGCGCGCGGTCTTCACGGGGAAACTCTCACTCGCCGGACAGGCCCTGCACCCGATCGAGCCGATCATTCTGTCCCAAACTCGGACGTCGTTCTCGCTGCTGGTCCTGCTCCCGATGCTGGTGGGACGCCACGGATGGCAGAGGCTCAAGCTTCCCGCCTCGGATCTCATCCAATGCCTCGCACTGGGAGTACTGGGCGTAGCCGCGTCGAACTACTTCTATTACGTGGCAATCCAGAGGACGAGCGTAGCCATCGCCATCATCCTGCAGTACACGGCGCCAGTATGGGTCCTGATCTACGTCGTGGCACGCGGGCATCAGACGCTCTCGGCGCAGAAAGTGGCTGCGGTCGCGGTGGCGATTGCCGGAATCGCGCTGACCATCGGAATCGTGGGCGCACACTCTGCCGGGCCTCTGCATTTGGATTCCTATGGCTTAATCGCTGCGCTGCTGGCATCGTTCTCATTCGCGTTCTACAACATCGGCGGGCACAGCATCCTGGCGCGCTACGACCGCTGGCGCGTCCTGACCTGGACTCTGGTCGCGGCATCCGCTTTCTGGCTCGCAATCAATCCGCCGTGGAAGGTTTTTGCGGCACACTACTCGTCTGGGCAGTGGCTGTTCCTGTTCGTGTTCTCGATGATATCCGTGCTGGGATCGTTCTCGCTCTACTTCCTCGGCCTGCAGCACTTGGAGCCCACGCGAGCCGTCATCGCGAGTTGCCTCGAGCCGGTGTTCTCGATTCTTCTCGCGGCGGTGTTGCTCGGAGAAGGCGTACGCCCGGTTCAGACGTTCGGAATTACTCTGGTACTGTCGGCCATCGTGATTGTGCAGTTGCCCGGCCGCGGAGCAGGGCGAAACGAATCGGTTGTAGTCGACCCGATCGAGTAGAGATTCATTGCAATCTCTTACCCTTTGTTTCGGGCAACTGGGTCGTCATCAGAGCCGCCAGCAAATATCCGGCGGCGCACAAGTAGAAAGCCCACCCCAATCCCTTCGACTGCCCAACCCTTCCGATCACGAGCGGAGCCAGCGAACTCATCGTACGCGCTCCGTTATAGGTGAATCCAAGTGCCCGTGCCCGGACTGCGGTAGGGAAAATCTCGCTGCCCATGATGCCTGACCCGGAAAAAATTCCTGTGCCAAAGAATGCGACCAGGGTCCCCAGGACCATCAGCAGGCCCGCGGATCGAGCGACGGCATAAAGTGGCACCAGAAGAGCTGCCGCTAAGCTATAGAGAAGGAACGCGCGTCGGCGTCCGAGATGATCCGCAACCCAGCCAAAGCTGGCATATCCCGGAAACATGCCGCACAGATTCAACACGACCAGCAGGGTGGTCATCCCCATCACGCTAAATCCGCGCCCGCCCTGCTCGACTGGCAGTGACAGATATGGCGGAATCCAGGTAAACAAGCCCCACCATGCGAACATTCCGAAGAAGTTGAACAGCAGCAGAGCGATGGTGTGACGGACATATGGAGGCCGGAAGATGAGCCCAAAGCTATTCTCACGAGGCGGGCCAGAGGGCGCACCATCGGGAGACATCGAACTGCGGGGGCTGTGCGCACCCACCAGCGTTGACGATTCCGCCTCCCGTTCCAGCCACATCTCCGACTCGGGCACGCGCCGCTGGATCCATAGCGTCATCAGCGCAGGAAGAACTCCGACAAAGAACACCGCCCTCCACCCGAAATAGCGCGCCACCGGACCGGCGACCAGCGCCGCCGCCGCGAACCCCAGCGCCCACGAACTCTGTACGACCGAAATTGCTTTCGCCCGCAATTCGGTCGGCCAACTCTCTGCGACCAGAGTTGCGCCGGTATTCCACTCGCCCCCCATGCCCAATCCAAGCACAAATCGCGCCACCGCAAGCATCGCAATGCTGGTCGCAAGTCCGGAGGCAAACGAGCAAACCGAATATGTCAGGATGCTCGCCATTAGAGCTTGCTTGCGCCCTATGCGGTCCGCCAGAAAGCCGAAGAGAACGCCGCCGATTCCGGATGCCAGCAATGTCAACGTTCCCAGCGATCCCGCCGTGGTCTTGCTCATGCCCAGATCGCGCATGAGCATAGCCAGGACGAGCGAATACAGCATGGCGTCGAAGGCATCGAGCGCCCATCCGAGGCCAGCCGCGAGCAGGGTACGCCGCTGTCCGGGAGTCGCGCCTCGAATCAATTGAAAGGGGCTGATCGCCATGTGGGGCCGAGTGAGGAATGCGCGGATTGTAAAGCAGGACGCTGAATTGTCAACTGAAGCTGCCTTTGAGGGCGCGCCGTTGCCTGCTACCATCGCTCTCTAATTCGATGGATGTCCCAGTCCACATCGGCCCCGCAGTGCCTCAGGATTACGAGTGGTGCGCCTGCCTGATGGTCTCAATCGAGCCTTGGATTACACTACAGCGAGATCTCGAAGGGTGTCGTGCCACGCTTTCCCGCCCTGGCACTGAACTATTCGTGGCGCGAGTTCGCGATACAGACGAACCTCTTGGATTCATTCTGCTTGCACCTTATGGGTTTGCGGCCTCGCCGTACATCGCATGCTTCGCGGTCTCGCAGGAAGCTCAAAAGCAAAGGGTTGGCTCGCGGCTTCTCGCATTTGCCGAACACTTATATTGCGAACGCGGTCACATGTTCCTGCTCGTATCTTCCTTCAACCATAGAGCCCAACAGTTCTACATCCGCCATGGCTACCAGCCTGTCGGCGAACTTTCCAACTACATCGTGCCGGGTCACTCGGAGCTCATATTTCACAAGCCAATTCCACCTCATCCGTAACCTCGATCTCGGCTGCCGGAAAACGCCTAGTCCCGCTGCTCATGGCGGCTGCCTCAGCGGGATATATCTGCCGAGTGGCGATTACCGTCGTCGCTCCCGGCATCATGCAGGAGTTCGGACTCACGCAGGCGCAGATGGGAACGGTCTTCAGCGCGTTTCTTTTGGGATACACCATCTTCCAGATTCCATCCGGGAGACTTGCCGACCGGGTGAGCCCGCGCCGAATCTTTCTCGTGCTGTGCTTCGGCTTTGCGGTGCTCACGGTTTTGACGGCCGCGGTGGGATGGTCAGTTTTCGGCGTCGGGCTGATCATTCCGCAACTCTGGCTCATCCGGGCGATCTTCGGTGTGATCGCCGCGCCCACATATCCCACTTCGGGCAGAACGATCGCCGTCACCATCCCGGCGCGTCTGCAGGCGCGCGCGAATAGCCTGGTGCTGGCCAGCGTTGGGATCGGTTCCGCGCTCACCCCTCCGTTGCTGGCTCCCATCTCCACCCATCATGGATGGCGAGCCGCACTTCTTCTCGCCGCGGCGTTGAGTGCGATCGTAGGGCTGCTTTGGCGGATGTTTGCGCCCCGCGAGCATCACCAGCATGAAGGCGGTGTTACCGGAACCAGTGGCACACGAGCAAGTTCACTGGCTCCAAGCCCATTGCGCACTTCCAGCTTCTGGTTTCTGTTCTCGAGCTATCTTCTCCAGGGATATCTCGGCTACATCTTCATTTTCTGGTTTTATCTGTATCTGGTGCAGGTTCGGCATCTCGAGGTGCTCAAAGCTGCGGCTTTCACATCGCTGCCTTGGATCGCCACGACCATCGCGATTCCACTCGGTGGAGTCTTCTCCGATTTCGCCGTGATCCGCTGGGGCGCCACTTGGGGACGCCGCAGCCTTCCCATGGTTGCGTTATGCACTTCAGCCATCTTCCTCGTGATTGGAGCCCGGACTCCGAGCGCTAACATAGCCATCGCCGCCCTGACTGCCTGCACGGTGCTGGTGATCTGCACCGAAGGGCCCTTCTGGGCCACCATGACGCAAATCTCCGGCGAACACAGCGGTATTGCCGGAGGAACAATGAATTTCGGAAGCAACATCGGCGGGGCGATCTCACCGGTTCTCACCCCGTGGCTGGCCGAGCGGATCGGGTGGGAGACTGCGCTGACACTCACTGCGGTGCTCGCCCTGATTGCGGGATTCCTGTGGCTGGGAGTGACGGTGAATTCCCGGTCGAAAGCGCGCCCGACATTAACTCAGGATTAGCCACGGTAAGTACCGTGGAAGGGCGGCGCTTCAGAGCCGCGTAAAGCGCACCGAAGATGCCGGTTTTAGCCCCCGAGGTTTGCTTTTCCCGCCAAATGGAAATACCGCCTCGCCTTCTTTACATCCCGCGCAATCTGCTCGCGCAACGCGTCGACGGAAGGGAACTTGACCTCATCTCTCAGCCGCTCCAGAAAACAAATCTCGACTTCTGTCTCCGGCGTCAATTCAATCGGATGGAAATTCAGCAGATGCGTTTCGATCGCGAATAGTTCATTCCCAAACGT
Source organism: Terriglobia bacterium (assembly GCA_963727085.1). Classification (GTDB taxonomy): domain Bacteria; phylum Acidobacteriota; class Terriglobia; order Terriglobales; family Acidobacteriaceae; genus Sulfotelmatobacter. Next base: position 293,309 of record CAVSER010000001.1, read on the forward strand.
TGGACGATTGCCCACATTGGTCACGGAATCGAACCGCTCGGCTCCCACGCGCGTCCAGGTAATGTAAACGCCGTCCTTGGGCACGAGTTCTTCGTATCGCGCCAGATTGATCGTCGGGACGGTGTATTTTGATCCATATCCGCGCCCGCGTCCGGGAACGCCAAGAATACAGAACGGACGCGCCAGGAGATGCCGCGCCCGGCTTACCCGGCCTGCTGCGATGAGCTTGCGAACCTGGCTGCTCGAAACCGTCTCACCGCGCAGTTTCATCTCCGGATAGACCTTCACCTCAAACCCCATTTCGCTTCCAAGTTCGGCCAGAGTGTTCACGTCCCCGGCAGCTTTGTGGCCGAAGCGGAAATTAAATCCTTCATGGATTTCGTTCGTGTGGAGTTTCTTCTTGAGGATGCGTTCGGCAAATTGCCGCGGGGTCATCAGCGACAGATCGCGCCCGAAGGGCAGCAGCAGAACGGCGTCGATGCCCGTACCTTCGAGCCAGCGCAGCTTTTCAGGCGTGGGGGTGAGCAGCTTCAATCCGGCTTCGGGCTTGAGAATTCGCGTCGGATGAGGTTCAAACGTGACCGCGACGGCCTTGCCGCCGTTCGTCCGCGCCCGCGTTACGATCTCAGCGAGAACCCGCGCGTGCGCCCGATGCACGCCATCGAAATTTCCCACGCTGACGTACGCCGGCCCGTAGCCCGCAGGAACATCCTCAAGTTTGTGAAAAACTTCCATAGGGAAGATAGAGTGCTACTGGTGATTGTTTGAATAAAACCAGAACCGCACTGCTTTGCAATCAACAGCCGAGGATCGGTCGTTCAAATTTCAAACTCCAGCTTCAGCCCGTCATACGACAATCGGACGTTCCGCGGCAACGTGGCATTCGTGGCTTCGTGTGCCAGATCGTGACAGATATGCGTGAAGAATGCCCGCTTCGGCTTCAACTGCTCCACGATGCCGAGCGAGTTCTTCACCGTCGAGTGCGTCGGGTGAGGCTTGTGCCGCAAGGCGTCGAGAAACAGAATGTCGAGACCCTCGAGCTGATGCATCGACGAATCCGGGATCTCGCTGTGATCGGTGAGGTACGCAGCAGATCCGAAGCGGTATCCATAAATCTGCGTTTCTCCGTGAATGACAATCACCGGTTCGAAATGCGCGCCGAAGACGTCGATGGGACCGTCAATCGGCCGCAGTTCGAGTAGTGGAAGCCCGCCGAATTTGTAATCCGCGTCGAAGATGTAGGTGAACATCTTGCGCAGGAAGGCTGCGGCGTCCGGCCGCGCGTAGAGAGGCAATTTCTCGGGCTTGTGCCGGTAGCTCAGCGGGCGCAGATCGTCGATACCGAGGATGTGGTCCGCATGGGTATGCGTATAGAACACCGCATCAACCCGGCTAATCTTTTCGCGGATCGCCTGCAGATAAAAATCCGGCGTGGTGTCGATCAGCACGACCTTGCCGCCGTACTCCAGCATGATCGACGGACGGGTGCGCTTGTCGTGCGGATCGTTTGAGTGGCAAACGGCGCAATTGCATCCCAGCGTGGGCACACCCATCGACGTCCCACTCCCGAGCACGGTCAGGGCTGCTTTCATCTTCCGGTCGTTCCAGTTGCCGGGCCGGGCTGAGGCGGGCGAGCCAAGGCGTTCGTCACCTCGACATAGGCCATGCGCAGTTCATACAGACTGTTCTGCAGGAAGTTCTCTTCTACCGGAGTGAGATTTCCCTTCGTCTTCTCAGAGATCAGGCTGAGCGTGTCGATGGTCTGCCGCGCTCCGATGATGTCGACTTGCGGCTGCCCACCCTGTTGCCGCATCAATCCGAGTTGCAGCATCGCGGTCATGTACAGGGAGGCCATGAACCGTTCGAACGTGATCTCGAAATCTTTGGCCGAGTGACCACTCAACTCGACTTGAGCGTCCAGATCTTTCGACAACTGCTTGTACGCGGCGGCTTGCGCCTCCTGCTCGGCGCTCGTGGGAGGAATCGGCATCTCTCGATCCGCTCCTTCCGCGGGCGCGGGAGCAGCAGTGGTCTCAGCAGCTTTCGGCGCCGGCGGAGCTTCTTTCGGCGGAACTGGAGTCGCAGCCTTTGGAACCTCAGGCTCATCTTTCACATCAGAGCGCAACTCCCCGTCCGATGTGAACAAGCGGCGGTCTGTCACTGTAAACGAAGATTGTTCCTGTCTCTTCTCTGCCATAAATTGTCCTCAACCGAAGTTGTCTTTCCTTCGTGAACCTTAATGTCCTTGGTGGTGAATGCCTTTGCTGTTTCAAGCGGGTCGCTGTTCCAAAGACGTCTGATTGTGAGTCAAAACAGCCTGTGTCAGGGGCGGCTGAATCACCTTGGCTCGGGTACTTCCGATCAGAACCTCGCGGCCCGGCGAGCCCATCTCGCGCCGAATATACCCAAGCGCCACATGAGCTTCCGAGTTCCCGAAATTCACTGAAGCCGCGCTCGTGATCTCCCCAACTTCCTTGTCGCCAGAGAGAACCTTGTCGCCGGCAGAAACCGCGGCATCCGCAACAAAGCCGGTGAACTTCCGGTGGACCGCTCCCCTCGACCGTATCCGCTCGACAATTTCCTGTCCGACGTAGCATCCCTTGTTGAAATTTAGCGCGCGCGCCTGTTCGGTTTCCTGAGGCAGATCGCGCTCGCGGATGTCCACTCCGTATCGTGGAATACCGGAAACGATGCGTTGCATCTCCAGCGCCTCAGACCCAACCTTCGCTGCGCCCGCCTGCACGATCGCGTCCCAGAGTTGCTTCACGCCCGATGCGGCCAGCCAGATCTCGTAAGCGGGGAACTGCTCTTCGTCCCCTCGCACGATCGCGCACGACAACCCGTTCCAGGATGCCTCCTGCACCTGCAAAGCCGAGAGCTGGGCAGGCTCGAATCCGGCATTCTTCAATATCTCCTGCGCCTTCGGGCCGCTGATGCCGAGTGCCGTGATCTGCTCGCTGTGGTTCTTCACCTCCACGTCATCCATGATGATGTAGTGATCAAACGTCGCCAGCAGTTTCTCCACCTGGCTGCAATCGGTATCGACCGTGATCGACTCTCCCCGGTTGTAAGCGTACAGGTCCCCGAGGATTCGACCTTGGGGATTCAACAGGAATGCATATACGCCGCGGTCGATAATTAGATCGCGGATATTGTTCGTCACCATCCCATTCAGCCATCGGACACGATCCCCGCCTGTGAGGGAGAGCTTGGCTCGATAACCCAGGTCGTACACGCCGCAAGCGCTGCGAAGCACCGCAAACTCTGCCCGAGGATCGCCGAAGCTGGAAGGTGTCGTCGCGCCGCGGTATTCGCCTACCGCGGCTGCGCCCAAACCGTCGCCATGATGCTGTAGTGCCGTTAACCCCATACCTGTATTCGATTATAGCGAGTGTGTTAACGTTCCATCCCGTGGACTCAAGAAACACACCCAAGCGTATCGCCGTAATTCCCGGAGACGGCATCGGCAAGGAAGTCATCCCCCAGGCGGTTAACGTCATACGCGCCTCGGGCGCAGCCGTTGCCTTGACGGAGTTTGACTGGGGCGCGGACCGGTACCTCCGCGACCAGACCACGGTCCCTCCGGACGGATTTGCAATGCTGGCCCGCGACTTCGACGCAATCTTTGTCGGCGCCTTCGGCGATCCGCGAGTGAAGACTAATATCCATGCCAAAGAAATCCTTCTCGGGATGCGCTTCAAGATGGATCTGTACGCCAACGTGCGCCCGGTCCGTCTGATGGATGCCTCGCTGTGCCCGCTTAAGGGAGTCGAACCGAAGGATTTGGACTTTGTGGTTATCCGCGAGAACACGGAAGGCGTTTACACGGATGCCGGCGGCGTCTTCAAGCAGGGAACTCGCGACGAGATTGCGACGCAAGAGGACATCAACACACACAAGGGCGTCGAGCGCATCATTCGCTACGCGTTCGGATATTGCAAGTCGCACTCCAAACTTGATGGGTGGCCGCGAACCAAGGTGCTAATGTGCGATAAGTCCAACGCTATGACTCACGCTGGAGGTCTCTGGCAGCGCGTGTTCAAAGAAGTAAGTGCGGAATTCCCAGAGACGATCGCCCAGCACATGTACGTTGACGCCCTCTGCATGCAGATGGTCCGCGATCCGCGCCAGTTCGATGTGATCGTCACGAATAATATGTTCGGCGACATCATCACCGACCTCGCTGCCGGTCTTCAAGGAGGCCTCGGCATGGCCGCCAGTGGCAATATCCACCCCGGCCGCACCAGCATGTTCGAACCAGTGCACGGCTCCGCCCCGCCAATCGCCGGCAAAAATCAGGCCAACCCGTTCGGAGCGATTTTGACCGCTGCGATGATGCTCCGGTCTTTAGGGATAACGAAAGAAGCCGACAAGATAGAGAGTGCAGTCCTCGAAGCCGTCCGCGAGAAGAAAACCACACAAGACATCGGCGGAGATCTAGGCACAAAAGAAGCGGGCGACTATGTAGCAAACAAAATTGGGCGCTAACTGAATCAGAAGTCGGCCGGGCGCTCACCAGTCTTACCATTCCTAAGCGGCAAAGCCGCTGACGAACCTGCTGCCGGTCTACGAATCAGCCGCGAAGCGGCGAAAGAATGCAGCCCACGCCGCAAGGCGTGGGATTAGGACAGACAAGAATCCCAGCCCCGAAGGGGCGAAAGGGACTACCTCCGCCTTCCCACCAGCAATGCCAACTCTCTCCACTTCCACTGGCAATCCACCTCGACAAACCCGATCTGCCGCAGCCACCGCAACTGCGTCTCGAAATCCAGCAGCTTGTTCGACGGATCTTCCGTCTCCACCGTAAATCCAATGCGCTTCAAGAACTCCTCATGCAAACGCGCCGACGCAGACGCCACATGCTCCAGATTGCAGAACACCCCTCCCGCATTCAGCAGATCATAAATCTCCGCGTACAACGCCCGCTTGCGTTCATGCACCAGATGATGAATGGCAAAGCTGGAGATCACCGCATCGAACCTGCCTAGATCCGGCAAGGGCCCATAGAGATTGTGCTCAATGACCTCTACCCGCGCATCTCCAGCGAATCGCTTCCGCACCGCCTCAAGCATGGCAGGAGAAAAGTCGACAGCGACCGCGTCCGTCTCCGGATGCTCTCTCCGGACCAGCGCCAGCAGCCGTCCATCGCCGGTCCCCAGATCGAGGATCCGGCGGGTTCCGGACGGAATGAAATCGAGCAACGCGGATTCCCCTTCCGTCCGGTGGGAGATCTGGTCGGCCCGCACCAGATAGTCGCGGGCATGGTCTGCGGAGGTCCATAGATTGACGGGTTCGCTCGCACTCATGCCCGAAAGTATAGGGAAACGTATAAACTCATCTTCAATGAATAGAGTTGAAGTGCGCCTTTGGTGGATTCTCCGGTTGTTTTTGCTGGTTGTGCTGGCGGTCGCCGTACTGCCGGCGGACTCATCCGCCGCGCAGGAGTCGTCTGCCCAGCAATCTGCGCAAGCGCCCACCAAGCCCGCGCCTCCTCCGGAACATGCTCCGCCGGGTGATTCCAAGATCACGCCGCGCCAGGCCGAGGAACTCTTTCACTCGGTCGACGAAATTTTGCAATTCGACAGCAAAGAGACCGGGCTCGCCGTCAAGCGCGACGTCAAACGCAAGCTGACGAGCCGCGACGAAGTCATCTCGTATCTCACGAAGCACATGAACGACGAGGACACCCAGCGCCTCCGCCGTTCCGAGTTAGTGCTGAAGAAATTCGGATTGCTTCCGCGCGATTTCAATCTCGAAACTTTCCTTCTCGCGCTGCTCAAGGAAGAGATCGCGGGCTACTACGATCCCAAGACGCGAACCGTGAACCTCCTCGACTGGGTGCCTATCGAAGAGCAGGAACCGGTCATGGCCCACGAACTCACTCACGCGCTGCAAGACCAGGACATCAACCTGCAGAAGTGGATGAAGAAAGGCGACAAGGATCTCGGCGAAATCAAGAAAGATCCCACTCCCGCCGAGATCGAGAACGACGAAATCGATAACGCGCGCGAGGCCGTCATCGAGGGCCAGGCGCAGGCCATGATGTTTCAGTATGCCCTCGCTCCAACTGGCCACTCGATCACCAGCAATCCTGCGCTCGTTGGAGCGATGCAGGAGGAAACGCTCACCGGAACTCCGTCGACCAAGGTCTTCAACGAGGCCCCGATCTTCCTCAAAGAGTCGCTGACCTTTCCCTATAGCTACGGAATGGATTTCGTCATCAAGCTGATGCAGGCTGGCGGCAAGGACAGGGCATTCGGCGGTGTACTAAAGAATCCACCTCATACCACCCGCCAGATCATGCAGCCTGACACGTATCTCGCGGGCGAAAGGATCGAACCCATGCACGTCCTCGACTTTAAGCGCGACTTTAAGGACTACCAGAAGTTTGATATCGGGGCGATGGGCGAATTCGATGTCGCCGTTCTCATCGAGCAATATGCCGGCCGGCCGATCTCGAAATATATGTATCCGGAGTGGCGTGGAGGCTACTACTACGCAGCGAAATCGAAGTCGGCCGACAAACAATCCGGGGCACCGCTGGGGCTTCTGTATTTGTCGCGCTGGTCAAGCGCCGAGACAGCTTCGCAGTTCGCCGGGATTTACGCGCACTCCCTGAAGCAGAGATACAAGAAGGTGAACGAAATCGGTTCGACCGCCAAAGAGCCCGAGGAAACCAGCGACGATCAGCCGAAACACGATTCCGCGCCCTCTTCGCTCTCGGGGCGCCACGCTTGGGATACCGACGAAGGCACTGTCGTGATTGAACAGCAGGGCGATACCGTTTTCGTGACCGAAAGCCTCGACGCTGCCACGACCTCGACTCTCGAAAGGGAAGTCTTCGCAGCTTCGGCGAAATAATGTTTATGTAATTCTTCAAGGGTGGCAGGTGCTGAAATCGGCGACGCCATTCATTAGCCCGGTACGTAGGTGCCGGGACAGCGCACCCACCATCCGCGCCCCGTCAGGGACGGCACCCCTATGCCTGCAACCTACCGTTTCTTTTTCTCCACATCGGGCGCGACCGCAAGAAAATGCTGAACCTTCGCTGCAACTGTGAACGTCTTCCCCCCACGTTCAATCGTCAACTGCCGCTCCTGCCCTGGAGTTCCGCCGAGCATGGACCAGACCTGTCCCATCGTCGATCCGCGCACCGGGATCCCATTCACGGCAACCAGCGAATCGCCTTCCTGCACTCCGTTCACCGATGGCTTGCCCTCGTACTGCGCTATTTCGAGAATCGTGTATCGTCCGTCGTCCTCTGGACGCAAAACAACTCCGATCACATCGAAATCCGGAAAGTTGAACAGCCGTCCAATATCGAAATACACCGTGGACTTCGCATAATCCAGGCCCACACGGTAGTTCTGCAGCACGTTGGAACCGATGATCCCGGCCGTAGGCATTCCCGCGCGCTTTTCAACAATATCCATGATCGGTGTAGGGAGACCGACGACAGCCACATCGGTCAGGAATAGTGGACCGTGCTGCACTCGGTCCACTCGCATCACCTTCCAGTTAGTCTCTTCTTCTGCGCCCCAAATATTGGCCGATCCAACCGCTCCGGTCATGTGCGGCCAGTCCGGATGAGCCGTAGCCAGCTTCTCGAACAATTCATCGGACAGAAAGCTGATACAGGCCCCCAGGTCGAGTCCCAGGCTGTACTTCTTCTTTTCAATGCTGCTCGGAACCTCGATCAGCCCATTCTGCGCATTAATCAGCGCCTTTGAGGACGAGCCCTGAAAATGAATCGTTCCCGGCGTTCCGATCGAAAACTTGTGTCCCGGAAAATCCACCAGTACGTCATAGTGTCGTAACACGCTCGAGGGAAGATTGATTTCCGCATTCATGCCGAGCGCCAGAACTTCCGCAGCATTCACCGGCCGCAGCGGGATCTTCGCTTCCTTAACCCCGTCCAGCGGGATCGTCATCCCGCCAATCATGATTTCCCTCGGCGGAGGCGACGAGCACTCTTTGTCGCCGCAAGTTACATGGAGTCCGAGCATTGTCGCCAAGCGCCGCGAGAGATAGAGGTCGGGATTACCGTTATCCACCCACGCGGAAAATGTCTGCTGGGACCCGCCCGGAAGCAAAACCTCGGCGTGAATGACGACGCGATTGTGATCAATCACGGCAGGCACGGTGACGACGCGGGGCTGTGACGCAGCAGCAGGTGATGGCGCGACAGCAACTCCGCAAATCATAAGAAAGCCGCAAGCGATCGCCGCAATCCTCATTCCTGAAATTGTAGCGTCGAACTGGAACCTTAGTGATACTTAGTGCCCTTCGTGGTTCAAACTTTTCTGGCTCGCGATGCGCGCATTGGCAAAGGCAAAGCGCAAAACACCTCCTGTATAATCATGGGTTTGACTCAACATCGCGTAAGTTTCCGGGAGGCGGATTGGCACAGGCGGAAATCGGAATTATCGGCGGCAGCGGGCTCTATTCCATGCCCGGACTGACGAAGGTGAAGGAAGTCCGCGTGAAGACGCCGTTCGGCGCTCCATCCGATGCTTATGTCTGCGGCATGCTCGAGGGACGCAAAGCTGCCTTCCTCGCCCGCCACGGACGCGGTCACCGTCTCCTTCCGAGCGAATTGAATTTCCGCGCCAATATCCACGGTTTCAAGCAGCTTGGCGTTGAGCGTATCGTCTCGATCTCCGCCGTTGGATCTCTCAAGGAAGAGCACAAGCCGCTCGAATTCGTCATTCCCGATCAGTTCTTCGATCGCACCCACCATCGTGTTGATACGTTTTTCGGCAACGGCCTCGTCGCGCACATCGCGTTCGCCGATCCGGTTTGTCCAGAACTTGCCAGCGTGGTGGCGCACTCGTGTCAAAAAGCCGGAGTCACCGGCAAGCGCGGCGGCACCTACCTCTGCATGGAAGGTCCGCAGTTCTCCACCAAAGCCGAATCAAATGTGTATCGCGGTCTCGGCATGGACGTAATCGGCATGACCAACCTGCAGGAAGCCAAGCTCGCGCGCGAGGCGGAACTCTGTTATGTGACCGTTGCGATGGTCACGGATTACGATTGCTGGCATCCTCATCATGACTCGGTCACGGTCGATCAGATCGTTGCCGTGCTGATCAAGAATGCCGAAAATGCAGCGAAAGTTGTCCGCCAGACAGTCGCCGACATGCCCCGCGACCGCGCCTGCAAATGCGGTTCGGCACTCGCCCACGCGATCCTCACCGACAAGAAGAAGATTCCGGCGGCCACGAAAACCAAGCTGAAGCTGATCGTCGGGAAATATCTGGAAGTGTCAAAGTCCAAATGAAATGAAAGGTTTTCCTTCGTGCGCCTTCGTGTCCTCTGTGGTTATTGGGTTTTCTCGAAGTGTGTGGCACGCCAAATCAAATGAGCATACTCGTTGTAGGTTCCGTAGCATTCGATGACGTCACATCACCTTCCGGCAGCGTAAAGAACATCCTTGGTGGGGCCGCGACCTATTTCTCGCTGGCCGCCAGTTACTTCACCGATGTGCGTGTCGTCGCGGTCGTGGGCGAAGACTTTGGCCCGGAGCAGGAGAATGTCTTCCGCCGTCACAAGATTGATACCCGCGGCCTGGAGCGCGCGAAAGGGAAGAGCTTCCGCTGGGGCGGGACCTACACCGACAATCTCAACGAAGCAAAAACGGATTACACCGAACTCAACGTCTTCGAAACGTTCCAGCCTCGGATCCCGAAGGAATACGAAGATACCGACTTCCTGTTTCTCGCCAATATCCAGCCGACGCTGCAAGCGGACGTGCGCAGGAAACTGAACCGGGTGCAGTTGACCGGCTGCGACACCATGAATTACTGGATCAACCGCACGCCCAAGGAACTTGCCGAAACGCTAAAGTTGGTAGACGTGCTCCTGATCAACGACACTGAAACCAAGATGCTCGCCCATGAGTCCAACCTGCCGCGCGCCGCGCAAAAAGTTCTGGCCATGGGGCCGCAAGCTCTCGTGATCAAGCACGGAGAATACGGTGCCACGATCTTCTTTCGCGAAGGAGCTTTCGGCATCGGACGGCATCCCTTTCGGGCACCGACGCTCCCCATCGATGAAGTGCAGGATCCCACTGGCGCGGGAGATTCCTTCGCCGGCGGATTCATGGGCTACGTAGCTTCCCAAAAGGAACTCAACCGCGAAGTCCTCAAGCGCGCCCTCTTCTACGGTGGCGTGATGGGTTCCTTCGCGGTCGAACGTTTCGGAACCGAGCGTCTGCAATCGCTCACCCGCGAAGAGATCGAAGCCCGTTTTCAGATCTTCCGGGAGTTGACGCATCTGGAGTAGGTGCATACTTCGGGTCTTAGGTGTTAGGTCGTAGGTCTTAGGAATCGCAGGTGGCAGTCACTATTAGCTAAAGCCCAAGACCTAAGACCTACGGCCTAAGACCTAGCACTCAACCCATGCCTCCGCACACGCGCACGCGTACCAACCCCGAGCCCGTTAATCCCAACTGGGATTCCGAAACCAACCTGCTCACCTGGCTTGCCACGTGCGTCTCAGTTTTCTCGTTTCTGTTCTACTACCGCAACGGCGACAGCCTACTCTATGGCGATGCCATCGCCCATATCAATATCGCCCGCCGCGTATTCGATTCCAGGACGCCCGGCCTGCTGCAACTCGGAACCGTCTGGCTACCATTGCCGCACTTGCTGATCATTCCATTCATCGTCTCGAAACGGTTGTGGCAGAGCGGCGCCGGAGGATCCATCCCGTCGATGGTCGCCTACGTGGTCAGCGTGATCGGGATCTTCCGTCTGACCCGCCGCACTCTGTCTCCTACTCCGGAAGTCGAGGCTCCTGCCCGCTTTGCCGCCTGGATTGCGGCGATCATCTACTGCGCCAATCCGAATCTCATCTACATGCAGTCCACCGCCATGGGAGAAATGCTCTACCTGGCTTTCTTCATTTGGGCGGTTGTGTATTTCTCCGAAGCGCTGCGAGGAGATGCGAAGGCGCTTATCCGCTGCGGCTTTTGCGTGGCAGCCGCGTGCCTCACTCGCTACGACGGATGGTTTCTCGCCGCCGCCATGGGTGGTATCGGCTTGCTGATCTCTCTGAGGCCGCAGAATCGTCAAAAATCACGCCACGTCGTGCAGTTCTCGAAGGCGACGGCCGTGAAGTTTTTCCTGATCGCCGCGTCAGCTCCCGCACTCTGGCTCGCGTACAACGGAATCGTCTATCGCAATCCCCTGGAATTCGAGAACGGACCGTACTCAGCCAAAGCCATCGAACGAAGAACGCAAAGTGCGGGCAATCCCGGCCACCCAGGCAGCGGTAATCCGTTTCTTGCAGGCTTGTACTTCGTGAAATCAGCGGAAGACAATATCGGGCAGCATGAATGGTTGCAGAGAACGTGGATCCTGCTCGCGCTGGCCGGTGCCATCGGCGCCTTCGCAATGCGGCCCCGCGTACCGCACTCCGCTGCCGCCCTTCTGCTTCTCCTGATTCCTCTTCCGTTCTACGCTCTTTCGATTGCCTACGGAGGAGTTCCGATCTTTATCCCGCAGTGGTGGCCATTTACTCATTACAACGCGCGTTACGGACTGCAGTTGCTTCCAGCCTTCGCAACCGGACTGGCCCTGCTCGCGTATCTTCTGGTGCAAATCGACAGATGGTCGTCGCGCCTGCGCATGGCTTGCATCGCTGCTCTTTTGGCACTGGTTGCGGCAAGCTACGGTTCCAGTTGGCGCGCAACGCCGATCTGCCTGGAAGAGGCCCGCAGCAATATGCGAACGCGTACCGAATTCCAGAGACAGCTTGCCACTCTGCTCGAGAAGCTTCCTCCCGACTCCACGCTTCTCATGTACACAGGCGATCACGTCGGTGCCCTGGAGCGCGCTGGCATTTCTCTGAAGCGAACCATCAACGAGGGTAATCATCGTGTCTGGAAACAGCCCGCGGACCTCGACGGACTCTGGGAGCGCGCCCTCGCCGATCCTTCCAGGTACGCCGACTACGTCCTTGCCTTCGAAGGGGATCCCGTCTGGCAAGCCGTCCACGAGTCACATCTTCGAGAGTTGGTCGATATACACGTGACCGGCCAGGCCCGCGCGGTCCTCTACCGGGCCCGGTAATCAGTCCGGTTAACGCGGTCAACGACGCTGCGAATGATAAAATCCGGCCATCGCATCATGTCTTTATGGCGCAAGACGCACTTATGAACTGGCAGCATTTCGTCGACCTGATGCAACGCGAACTGTCGAGCGGCTTCGCAGCCAGCTCGCTGGTGCGCCTTTTGTTGGCTGCCATTCTCGGCGGCCTTATCGGTTTGGAGCGTGAGCTCAAACATCGCGCCGCTGGATTGCGCACCACAATGTTCATCTGTTTCGGTGCCGCCCTTTTCACAGTTCTGTCCCGCGGTCTCGCCGCTGAGCCCTCCGACTATACCCGCATCGCCGCCCAAATCATTCCCGGCATCGGCTTCATCGGCGCCGGATCCATTATTCATACCCGCGGCCTCACCTCCGGCCTGACCTCCGCCGCCACCATCTTTGTCGTAGCCTCCATCGGCATGGCCGCCGGCGGAGGCCTGTACATCACCGCCATCTTCGCTACGGGACTCGTCTTGCTCGCTCTCTTCATGCTCGGCCACATGGAAGAGACATTCAACCTGAAACTCCTGGTATCGAGCTACGAAGTGACGGGCGCCAGCGTCGAGGAAATCAGCAAGGAGGTCAACCGCATCCTTGAAGGCCATCACCGGTTGATGCAGAACGTGAACTCCGGCAGCACCGGCCAGCACATTCGCCTGCAATTCGACGTGGACGGCTGCAACCGCGAGCAGAGAGAGCTTTTGCGGGAATTGAAAGCCTCCACCGTTCTCGTCAGTGCAACCGCCCTGGGCCGCGTGGAGCGCGAGTGAACTCTGACGTCCGTACCATTCCATTCATCAAGGCCAGCGCCTGCGGCAACGACTTTCTGCTGATCGATTCCGCCGTGGCTCCGCCCGGCATCGAAGACTTTACCCGCCGCATTTGCGATCGTCACCAGGGCGTCGGTGCGGACGGCGTCGAGTGGATGTCTCCTCACTTCTCCTCCGACGTCGAGATCCGCCTCATCAACGCCGACGGATCGCATGCCGAAATTTCCGGCAACGGCACGCGCTGTGTGGCGGCCTATGTCTCTGCGACACAATCAAAGGAACGCATTTCCATCCTGACCGGCGCCGGGTCCAAAATCTGTACTCTCATTTCGTATCGCGACTCAGAATACGAATTCGAAACCGAAATGGGGCACGCTAAAGTCTTGTCAGAGCTAACCCTTAATGCCGGCAGCGGAGACGTGCGTGGCGTTCCTGTTTCCATGGGGAATCCGCACTACGTCATCTTCGTTCCGCAGTTTCCGGAAGACTGGCAGTCCCAGGCCGCGAAGATCCAGCGTCTCCCGCAGTTTCCGGAGGGCGTCAACGTCGAATACGTCACGGCCAACGGACGTCACGACATCTGCTCACGTTTTTTTGAACGCGGCGCCGGTGAGACCCAATCCTCGGGCACGGGATCTTGCGCGTCTGCAATAGCCGCATTGGCTACCGGACGGGCCGACTCTCCTGTCAAAGTTCATGCTCCCGGCGGAACGCAGATCGTCCGCCGCGAAGGCGAAAATATTCTCCTGCGTGGTCCCGCGCGCCTGGTCTGTCGAGGTGAATTCTTCCTCACTTAAGTCTGAGCAGACATGTCGACTGCCATCCGCCAACTCGCCAATGTGCCGGCGCTACATCCCGGCGACACCATTGCCATCGTCGCTCCCGCCAGCAACGTCAATCGCGCCGATCTTGAATCAGGTTGTCAGGCCCTCCGCGCTGCCGGATACCAGCCTCTCTATCTTGACTCGATACTCGAGCGTGATCTCTACTTCGCCGGATCGGTCGCCCGCCGCGCCCGCGAACTGGAAGAAATGTTCACGCGCGAGGATGTCCGCGCCATCGTCTGTGCCCGTGGGGGTTACGGGGCGAACTATCTGCTTGAAGAACTCGATCTTGCGAAGATCAAGGCCAACCCGAAGATCTTCGTTGGCTACAGCGACGTCACGACCTTGCTGACGTACTTCCTCGACGCGGCCGGACTCCCCGTCTTTCATGGGCCCATGGCGGCGAAAGACTGGGCGCACCCCGGCGGAGTCGATCTCCCGTCGTGGCAATCTGCTTTGTGCCAATCCCATGCATGGGATGTTCCCCTGAACAACGGTGTAACTGCCATTGTCGACGGAGAAGCCGTAGGCACGCTCTATGGCGGATGCCTCTCTATCCTGGTTGCATCGCTCGGCACGCCCTACGAGATCAAAACAGAGGGCACCGTCCTTTTCCTGGAAGACCTCGCCTCCAAACCATTCCAAATTGACCGCATGCTGACGCAACTGAAACTAGGCGGATTTTTCAAAGATGTTCGCGGCATCGTCTTCGGAGAAATGCTCGACTGCATCCAGTCGCCCAATCAGGACTACACCCTGCAGGAAGTCATTACACGAATCGTTGGAGACCTGGGAATTCCGGTCGCTTTTGGCGTTCGCTCGGGCCACGTGACATCAGGTAACATCACTCTTCCGTTCGGTGCGCAATCGAAGCTATTCGTAGCTAGCGGGCGCGTAACAATGAGAGTTCTGAAGTCAGCCGTGACATAAAGATTTCCTTCGTGGACCTTAGTGTCCTCAGTGGTTCCGGGTTTCAGGGTTATGAGCAATTCAAAACATATTCATCTGATCGGTATTTGTGGCACCGCGATGGCTTCGCTTGCGGGGATGCTCAAAGATCGCGGATTTCACGTGACCGGTTCCGACGCCGCGGCATATCCGCCCATGTCGGATTTCCTGCGCGGCCTGGGGATCCCAGTCGCGCAACCCTTCGCCGCGGAGAATCTCGAGCCGAAACCGGACCTTATCGTCGTCGGCAACGCGATTTCGCGGGGCAATGCCGAACTCGAGTACATCCTCGATCAACGCATTCCATTCTGCTCGCTCCCTCAGTTGTTGCATGACGAGTTCCTCCGCGGTAAAGAGGTTCTGGTTGTCGCCGGTACCCACGGCAAGACCACCACAACCTCAATGCTCTCCTGGATTTTCCACTCCGCCGGGCTCGATCCATCGTTCCTTATCGGAGGCATCGCCGAAAACTTCGGGTCCAGTTTTCATCTTGGAACTGGGAAGC
The DNA here is from genome assembly GCA_963727085.1 of Terriglobia bacterium. Lineage (GTDB taxonomy): Bacteria > Acidobacteriota > Terriglobia > Terriglobales > Acidobacteriaceae > Sulfotelmatobacter. The sequence goes on from CAVSER010000001.1 coordinate 308,448, forward strand.
ACTTCATCCTCGAAGGCGACGAATACGACACGGCTTTCTTCGACAAGGGACCGAAGTTCCTGCATTACTTCCCGGACGAGGTAATCCTGACTTCGGTCGAATTTGATCATGCCGACATCTACAAAGACCTCGACGCGGTGGAGACGGCATTCAAGCGGCTTGTCAACCTGGTGCCGCGCCGCGGTCGCATCATCGCATTCGATGGCGCCGCTGGCGGCAAGACCGACAGCTCCAGCCTGGAGCGCTGTCTGGCAAAGGCATTCTGTCCAGTCGATCGTTATGGCGCCGGTTCCAGCGCCAATTGGCAAGTCGCGAATCTTCGTCTCGATCCCGGACGCACTACGTGGACCGTCGTGCACAATGGACAGCCCTGGGCCGATCTCGAATTCCCGTTGGCCGGCGAATACAACGTCTGGAATGCGACGTCAGCGGCCGCTCTGGCATTCACCTGCGGAATCTCGAAAGATGCGATCGCCGCCGCTCTGAAAACATTCAAGAGCGTGAAGCGCCGGCTGGAAGTAAAGGCACAGGTGAACGGCATTACCATCATCGACGACTTCGCGCACCACCCCACCGCGATTGCTGAAACACTCAAGGCTCTTCGTGCCCGCTATCCCGGATCTCGCCTGTGGGCGGTGCTCGAGCCACGTTCCAATACGCTTCGCCGCCGGGTGCTGCAAAGCGATCTGGCCCGCAGTCTGGCGCAGGCCGACGAAGTAGTCGTTGCCGCAGTCTTCCGTTCCGAAGCCGTCCCCGAGAACGAGCGCCTCGAACTACCTGCGCTCGCAACCGAGATCAAGCAGAACGGCCGTCCATCGCGCCTTCTTGCCGATGCCGACGCAATCGTCGAGACCATCGCTCCCGAACTCCGCAGCGGAGATGTCGTCGCTATCCTTTCGAACGGCGGTTTTGGAGGCATCTACGAAAAACTCCCCGCACGCCTCCACCAACTGGCGGCAAAGCAATGAAGACGCCTGCAGTCGTAAGGAAGGGATCGAGAACCGGATGGGGTAGAACTTCAATCGTTCCAAATGGGCTCGGAAAAGAGATTGGTTTTAGCCGCTGGAGTGGACTCCTCCTTGTCGTCGCGCTTTTTGCCTTTTTGCCATCCGCCGCCGCGCAATCTCCCGAGACTAGGTACTCTATTTCACTCGCAAATCCAGAGCAGCATCTAGTCGAAATCCAACTCACGTTGCCGCCTGGCCCCTCGAACCGCGATCTGCAACTTCCTGTCTGGAACGCCCTATATCAAATCCGTGACTTCTCACAATATGTGAACTGGTTACGCGCCAAAGACCCTTCCGGACACATGCTGAACGTTCATCTACTCGACAAGAGTCGCTGGCGGGTGGAAGGCGCCAGCTCCGGCGCAATCATCGAGTATCAAATTTACCTCGACTCTCCCAGCCCATTCGGAGCGCAGTTGAACCCGCATCATGCGTTCCTGAATCTGGCACAACTGCTGATGTATCCCTTGGACGCCCGCAATGCCCCGATGAAAGTCGAGTTCACCCATGTTCCTGCGGACTGGCACATCGCGACACCACTGCTGCCGGCGAATAACGCCTACCTCGCGGAAAACTACGATCGACTCGTCGACTCTCCCTTCGAACTCGGCAAATTCCAAGAGGCAGACTTCGACGAATCCGGCGGGCACTTCCGTGTGATCATCGACTCTGATCCAGCCGACTACGATTCCGCACTGATCGTCTCGTCCCTGCACAGGATCGTCGCCGCGGCGATGTCGTGGATGAACGATCGTCCTTTCGATACCTACACTTTCTTCTTCCATTTCCCGCGCGGCCCCGGCGGCGGAGGCATGGAGCACGCCTACTCCACGGCAATCGAAGTCAATGCCGACCTGCTCAAGCAGAATCTTGGAACGCTGACCAGCGTCACCGCCCACGAATTCTTTCATCTCTGGAATGTGAAGAGGATCCGGCCGCAGTCGCTCGAACCGGTCGATTACACGAAGGAGAACTATACAAAGGCTCTGTGGTTCAGCGAAGGCGCTACCAGCACAGCGGCCGGTACGATCGAACTGCGCGCCGGCGACGCAGACGAGGCGCGCTATCTTGCTTATCTGAGCCAGCAGATTACGGAACTCGAGCAGCGGCCTGCGCATTTGACGCAGTCCGCCGAGCAGTCAAGCCTCGACGCATGGCTTGAAGGCTTTGGATACTATCGCCGTCCCGAACGCAGCATCTCCTATTACAACGTCGGCGAGTTGCTCGGCGTCATGCTCGATCTCACCGTCCGCGAGTCGACTCATGGGCAGGCCTCGCTGCGAGAAGTCTTTCAATGGATGAACACGAACTATGCAAAGAAGGGATTGCTCTTCGACGACTCGGAGGGTGTTCGTCATGCCGCCGAGACGGTGGCTCACATCGACCTGGGCTGGTTCTTTTCGAGGTACGTCACCGCACCAGGCGAAATTCCGTGGGACGATTTTTTCCGCTCAGTTGGCCTCCGCGTGCAGACTGTTTCGAACACCGTCCCTGATCCCGGCTTTCTCGGTTCCCGCAACTTCGATGGCCCGATGACCGTCATGGCCGTGACTCCAGGTAGCGATGCTGAGCGGGTCGGCCTGCATGCAGGCGATACGATCGTGGAAGTCATGGGAAAGGCTGCGGGACAGGAGTCGCGTGCGCAAGTGAGCCGTCTCGCGCCCGGAGACACACTCTCAGTAAAAATTCAGAACCGGCGTGGAGGGGACCACGAGTTGAAATGGAAGATCGGCTCCCATCAGGAAGTGTCGTATGAACTGAAGGATCTCGCCCATGTCACGTCGGCACAACGCGCTCGCCGTGCTGCCTGGCTCAAAGGCGAAGCCGAGGCCAGTTCCGCCACGGAGCCCGCCGCGAAATGATCCGCACCTGCATGATGCTGCTGTTCTGGGTCATCGCGATGCCATTCGCGGCACTGATCGGCTTCACCCATGCCTTTATCGCCGACAACGTTCGCGTTCTCTACCGGTTGTTCATGTGGGGCGCGTGGTCCGGAGTCTGGGTCACCGGAGTTCGTGTTGAAACCGTCGGCCTCGACCGCTTCGACCACAAGCGCAGCTACATCTTCATGACGAATCATGTTTCGAATCTCGACCCACCGATTCAGATTCCGCTGATCCCTAAACGCAGTTCGGTGATGGTCAAGAAGGAACTATTTAAAGTTCCGCTTCTAAGCCGCGCCATGCGCATGGGTTCATTGGTTGCCGTAGACCGCGGCAACCGCGACGCCGGCATCGAGGCCGTCCGGGCCGCCAAAGCCGCTGTCGAACAGGGACTCAACATGACGATCTATGTCGAAGGCAAGCGCTCGTTCGACGGCAAGTTGCTCCCCTTCAAGAAGGGTCCGTTTTATCTGGCCGTGGAATGTGGAGTTCCCGTTATCCCGATGACGATCGTCGGCACCCACTACGCCATGCCGAAAGCAAGGTTCTCCATCAAGCCGGGTAAAGTGAAAGTGATTTTCCATGACCCAATCGAACCCAAAGATTTTGGAAACAGGGATGAGTTGATGGAAAAAGTCCGCGCCGTGATCGAAAGCGGCTTGCCGGAAGAATACCGCCACAACCCCAAAGAAGAAACCGCCTCGGCCAGCTCATAACAATTTCAGAGTGAAGTTACAGATTTCAAATTGAGTCTCAGTAAACAGCTGGCAATCTGAATTGTTTAGATTTTGAAATCTAAAACCTAGCATCTGAAATCTGCAATGTGTTTCGCGCGTGGCGAATTCGTTCTTATTTCTGCATTCTAACTTCTCACTTCTGCCTTCCCACCCCCTACTTCTTACTTCTCCCCTCCCGCACCGCCCGCACCAGTTCCGGCAGCTTCGGCAAAATTGCGGAATACTTCAACCATGCTCGATGATCGACAGCCGGAGCGCCACTGACCAGCGCCTTCGCGGGAACGTCCGCCGCGACTCCACTCTGCGGCGTGACGATCGCATCATCCCCTACCTTGCAGTGCCCGACAACGCCCACCTGTCCCGTCAGAATCACGCGTTTGCCAATCTCCGTCGAACCCGCCAACCCCACCTGCGCGCAGAGTAAGGCATCTTCGCCAATCTGCGTTCCGTGCCCAACCTGTACGAGATTGTCCACCTTCACGCCGCGCCCAATGCGCGTCTCGCCCACGCTCGCGCGATCGATGCAAGAATTCGCCTGCACCTCAACGTCATCCTCAAGGATTACGGGGGCGGGTTGCGGAATCTTGTGCCAGTGCCCCTCGGCAGTCTTCGCGAATCCGAATCCGTCAGCACCGATCACGACGCCATTCTGCAAAAGCACGTTGTTGCCGATCCTGCAATTCTCACGGACCGTCGCCCGCGCATGCGCAAAAAAGTTCTCCCCGATCCTCACTCCGGGATAGATCACCACATGCGCCAGCAGGACAGCATTGGCGCCGATCTCGACATCCTCCCCGATCACCACATACGGCCCGATATGCGCGTTCACGCCAATTCGTGCGCTCTCATGCATAACTGCCGAAGGATGTATACCGGGCGCAAAACGGCGAGGTTGATGGAACAGTTCCAACGCCTGGGCAAACGTCAGATAAGGGTTCTTCGCGCGCAGCATCGCCGCAGGAATAGCAGGGAAGTCCTCGCCCACGATCACAGCCGCGGCACGAGTCGATCGGGCCAACGCTGCATACTTCGGATTCGATACAAACGTAAGTTCCCCGGGCCCGGCCAATTCGATTCCGTTCAGCCCAGTGATTTCTGTGTCAGGAGACCCGTTTTCCAGACGAACCTGTAGAGCAGCGACAATCGCAGAAAGTTTCATAAACGTTCGGAAGTTGATTCGATTAAATCGTACACCAGCAGGCGGAGTCGAAAGCGGTCAGAAAGGTTCTGCGTGGGACGCTTTCCGCATCCCACGCAGCATAGAGAGAATACGTCTACTGCACGACCAGAGTCAGATTCGTCGTGTGCGTAAGGGACCCACTCGTTGCGGTTACGGTCACGTTAAAGGTTCCGGTCGGCGTGCCGGTAACGACTCCGAAATTGGAAGCCGTCGAAGGACCTCCACCCGGAGCGGGATTCGTTACTATCACGGGGAACTGACCGGTTGCAGCTATATCGATCGTCGACAGCGAAAGCGACATCTGGCTTGCATTGACAAAACTGGCGGAATGGGAAACTCCGTTATAAGTCACCGACGAGGAACTCATGAAGCCCGAGCCGTTGATCGTCAGGCTTTGTGCCTGGGATCCAGCCGCCACTTGTGCCGGGCTCAACGACGAGATCGACGGAACCGGATTGTTCGTTACCCCGCCCCCTCCGCCGCCGCCGCTTCCGCCACAGCTTGGCGTGAGCACGAGCATCGCAATCATCATCAGCACCAATGGCGCTCTTCGTCGTCGCCGCCATGCCGGGATACCGAACAGGCACGCTCCGAGTACGAACATTGTCTGCGTACCGGTCCACGGCAGCCCACGCTTATCATTTGACGCTCGCTTGCGCGCCTGCCCCAACGCTGCTGTGGTGATCGTCAACGTGGTCGAACTGCTCCCCGTCACCTGAGTCGGACTAAACGTGCACGTCGCTTCCGCCGGAAGCCCGCTACACGTGAAGTTACTCACCGTGCCTGTAAATCCAGAAAGTGGTGTGACGTTGATGGTGACTGGCTGGGACTGTCCCTGCGTCACGCTGACCTGTCCGAGTCCCAGAGAGATGGAGAAATCCGGCACAATGATCGCCGCTCCCGGCGATAGTGACGAGGGATAGTTTGCGTCTCCGCTGTACGCGGCCGAAACGCTCATCGACGCGTTGGCCGGGAACGTACCCGAGACCTGGCATGCATAGTGTCCGCTCGCATCGGTCGCGTTGCTGCAGGTAATAGGACCGGCCAGCAGTTGTCCGCCTGCGGACTCATTCAACAGCGAGACGGTACCGGTCGGGTAAACGGTTTTGTTTGCGGATGCAATCAGCGCGGTCAATGTTACTGACGTTCCGGCGGAAACCGTTTGCGATGCCGGAGTGATCGTGATCGCCGGCTGCGGATATTGCAGAGTCAGCGTAGTCGTCACCGACGTCGAACTCTGGAAGTTCTGATCGCCATTGTATTTCGCGCTGAGGGAGTAGGTACCCGGAGCGGGAAAGGTAGTTGCAAGGTATGCCGTCAGGCCGGAGCCGCTCGTTCCGTAAGTCACCGTCCCCGGAATTGCTGCCGTTCCGTTATAAAAGGTGACGGTTCCGGTAGGGGGCAGATCATAAGGCTGCGCCCCGTAATCGAAGACAATCGTGCTCAGGGTGACCGGTTGTGTGTAATCAGTTCCTTGCGCGGTTACGTACTGTGTTGTTGGAATCGCCTTGGTCACGGTGACCACAATGGACTTCGACCCAGAGTTGTAATTCGTGTCTCCGTTGTAGGTTGCCATTAGAGTGTGGTTGCCACCGGCAAGAGCGACTGTTCCCCCAGAGTAGTTATCGAGATGTCCTAGGAACAAGTCATACGTCCCGCTGCCGATAGGCACACCGTCGGAGGTCACGGTGACCGTTCCGGTCGGGCATGCGACTTCATCTGTTACCACCGGGCTGCACAACGCGCCTTTCGAATTCTCAACGTCGAGCACCTCCCAGTACTGTGCGTCGTAGGGTACTGTTGTTGCAACCCCGCCGCTTGTCGTAACCCCCGCTAGTGCAACCGTGCTGTTCTCTTTCGAAATGGTCACAGGCACTACGCTCGAATAGCTACCCCCGTAAGTCCCATCGCCGCCATAGTGGGCGATGACGTTATAGCTCCCTCCGGGTAATAGCTTCGTCGTGCCGCTGGCTGTTCCTGAGGTGAGCGAAAACGCATCAATCGCCTGTCCGGTCGTCGTCCCTGTCCCGGTGCTGACTAGCAGGGCAGCATTGCCCGTCGCCGCCGTGGGGTTGAGCGCAATACTCACCGGCACCGCGGCTCCATGCACTGCATTCACGGCGGTCCCGTTATTAAGTTGCAGTGTCGTTGTGGTCGCCGTGAACGTTGCCTTCGTCCAGTTGTTCACCAGGTTCGCTGCATCCACGGTTCCGAGCCCTGTCGCCAGGTCGTAGCCGGTAGTCGTAGCGTAGCCGCTCAATATTCCGAAGGTGTCGCTGGAGGTCGTTGTCGTGCAGTTCGGGCTCCCTTTCCAGCAGGGCATCGCGATGGTCGATCCACTCGGCACATCGTGGAACGCGTTGGCCTGCTTCGACACCAGTTTGTATAACGCAAACCCCGGCACGCCCTGCGCCGATCCCGTCTTCTGGTTCACCAGTGCCATAATTCCCGCAAAGGCCGGTGACGCCACCGACGTGCCCCCGTAGCCCAGAAAGTTATTCAAATCGCAAACGACGGTCTGATCCTGCTGGCAGATCACGTAAAAGCTTCCGAGGAACCCGTTGCTGGCGAACAGCGACACATCCGGAAGATCCCGCAGGTGGTCGTTGGGAACCCCGGTCGCAGCTTGCCACGATGGTTTGGCGTACCCGGCCGTGCACGACCCGATAGTCCCCGAATTCAACACACAATTACTCGGTCCGCCGCTGCCGCCCTCACTGTTCACTCCACCCTGCGAGATCATCTGGGAGTTGTTACAGGCTGCCTCCGCGGTGGTTCCGTATCCAAGCGTAATCGCCAACGGATTCGTGCACGAATCGTCCCATGTCGTTTCTGGAATGTATCCCTTTGCCGACTGTTCCGTTCCAGACGTGTTGGCCGTGTTCCAGTAGGTGGTCCACTTGTTGTACTGGTTGAAGTCCGTTCCACCGATCGCCGCGTTGTACGGAGTCGACGCAATTCCGTTGACGGCAAGTCCGTATTGCGCCGGGCCACCTGGGTTGTCGCATCCTGCAGAACCGTTATCCCCGGACGAGACAAATACGCTGATACCTTGCGCCGCTGCCTGAGCCCACAGCGCGTTGAAAAACTGGTTCCCGGCGGTGCCGAGTCCCAACTCGCATTCTCCGTAGCTCTCGCTCATGACGGGTGCGAGATTATTGTCTACGATGTACAAAGCGGAAAGGTCCACGCCATCGCTGGTCGCAGTGCCTGCCGAGGTTACATATTGAATCGTCGCCTGCGGCGCGACCGCACCGGACCACTGCACATCAATGTTGGCTTCGCCTTCGTCGCCAGTGAATCCCGGATCAGGGCCGTTCACCGTGATCACGAGCTTGTTTGCCGGAACGGTCAGTCCAAACAGCGACCAAAAAGTTGTCGCATCCGTTGGATTAATGTCGGTACGCCCGACAATCGCAATAGCCTGTCCGGTCCCGTTGATCCCGGCCGTCCATAGCGATTGGACATCGTAGATCGCCGCGAAGTCGTAGGGAACGATCGCATAACACTCGCTGCTCCCGCAGGCAAAGGTATAGTTCGGTTCCGGCCTTGTAAGTTGCCTCGTCTTCAGAGAGTATTGCCCGACCAACTCGTTCATCGCCTTCCTTCGGAAATCATGCAATGACGCGATTCCCGCCACCGCGGGCGCCAGGGCAGTAGGAATACTGGGATCCGTCGCATTCGCCCAGTGCTGCACCCCGTTCACCACGTACTTGTGAATACTCGTGTGAAACGCCTCTGTTACCTGGCTCGCTGACCCGGAAAACTCCAGCACCGTCCGCCCTTTGGTCGATCCCACCTGGAATCCGTGCGACTGCAGCCACGACGTGATCGTCTGCATGTCCGTGTCGGTCGGTCCGAACTGCGCGCCGAATTGCTCGGGCGTCATCCACTTGTGATAGTTCGGGGAATTCTTGTCCTGCTGATCGTCGAGCAACTTCCTTAGTGCAAGTTCCTGCTCAGGACTGCGCTTCAGCACCAGCAGCATCCGCTCCATCGGCAGGCTCGCCGGAGCCGCGCCCAGATCAAACTCTTTCCGTGCCATCGGGTGCGTGTTACCCCTTAGCGTGGTCAGCCAGGTTTCATCCAACATCTGCGTGATCAATGGACGCGGAGCAAGCTGCGCATTCTCTTGCGATACGCTAACTCCGCATAGAGCAAGCACCACAACCAGCAATAAGAGGGAAGAGATCAGAGCGGAAAAACGGCGATTGCACCTGGGTGCACGGACGGCAGCGCACATGGACACACCTCGACTGGGACCGATTAGCCCACTGGAGATCGACGGGATGGGAGGAAGGGTAGGACGCCCAGTCGTTCTCGTTTTCTTGGCCAGAGGCCCTGTGGACCAAACACACTACATCAAGGTTCGTAGGTTGACAATAAGAATTCGGAAGCTTTGTCGATGAAGAGTTAACGTGACGCTAATCACGTCTGAGAGGCCAGAACCCGCCCCAGATACGGCATTCGCGCGGAATGCACGGGAAAATAAATGAGACGACTGTGACCGCCGTGGCACCACTTCAAGCGCAGTCCCGCTTCGCTGCTCTTGCGACCTCACCGCCGTCTGCGCCAACCCAACCACATCCCAAGACCGATCCCCATCACCACCGCCCCTGCCAGCTTCCTTCGATCGCTAATCGCAACAAATCGCGTCCCTTGGTTGCTGACCTCCACTACGCCCACAGGGATCGCTCTCGCTCCTCCGCCACCACCGCCTCCTTCGCCACGAGCGATGGAAGCGCCGGCACCCCCGGTCCCTCCTCCGCCGCCAAATCCGTACATGATTTTCGCAACGGGGATGATGGTCTTGCCCTGCGCCTCAATCGGCTCGCCATAGACCGCCCCCACATTCGCGGCCCCAATGCTCTCTTTCAGCGATTGCAAAATTTCCACGCTGCTCATCGTCGAACACCCCTTTTTCGTGAATCAGTCTTGGATGACGCGGAAAGCGAGGCCGTTATAGATGATCCCGCTAGCCAAATTCTGCCATCCTCAAGTCCACGGGTTTTGTGGCCTTCAGGATCTCGGTTTTTCCGCGAGGGCCTCTCCGGTGCATGCGCTCTATACAGTACCTGTCATCCGGAAAATGATCGAGAGAGAGGCGACACCGAAGCCATACATGTAGGCAGCGCTGGTTTCCTCGTAACTCACGACTCGTAGCTCACGACCCTTCGCTACTCCTCAAACATCGTCACCTGCCGCTGATCGTCGGCCACGCGTCGCGCACGCCGCGCACCCCCAATCACCGCCAGCACGGTCAACGACTCCAACGCCGTTCGAGGTACAAAGATGCGCTGCGTGTTCGAGCGCTGGTCCGGCGGATTCACCAGGAACCCCTCCGGCAGATTCTGGGTCAAGTCGGCGGGCATCAACCCTTCCAGCACCTCGCTGTCCTTGAACCGCAGCCGTACCCACAATCCCTCCGACCGAGGACGGGAAGTGAACGTCTTGCGCTGCAACGATTCCGCCTCGCCGAATTCCCGCACAAAATAGACGCCCTTGATTTCCTTAAGATCGATCGAAATGACGGTTCCAGCCGTGTTCAGTACCTCGACCTTGCCGTCAGTCACGATCTGCGCCGGAGACACGTATCCCGAGACCGAATCCCGGTCCATCTTCCGGACGATGACTTTTTTGTTCGAAGGCATGGAAAAGAGGGCGCAAGTGAACAGCTCTGAATCCGAGAACTGACCACTGACAACTGACTACTGCACTCGAATTCTCGCACTTTTCTTCGCATTTCACCCGGAATCCCTCTTGGCAGTAGCCAAAATGTAAACGTTGTGTTATTTTCTTGTGCTTGCCGCAAAGTTTCCATTTTGTATAAGTACTTTGTATTAAGCTACTTGCATCCAAGTAGCGCAGGTCTTCATCGCAGTCTCGGAAAGGCCTGTGGAAATCTTGTGGAAAGTTCGGCAGGTCCGGCCCTCCCCTAAGGCCGATTTCGGCAACGAAATCGTCTACGGCCAAGGCCCGACAGCCGCCCGAAAGCGAATGGCTGATTACATTTACACGATGGAAATCCGGTTGACGCCGGACCAGTTGAAGGGCGTCGGCCTCGTGCAAGACGTAGCCCGCGCGGCGGGCATGAATCTTTACCTAACCGGCGGTGCCATCCGCGACATCATCAGCGGATTCGCCATCCGCGACCTCGACTTCACCGTCCAGGGCAATCCGCTCAAGCTCCAGAAAGATTTCGAAAAAGCCGGCGCCAAGATCGCCGCCGTCGAAGAAGACGTCCGTACCATTTTCCTCTCGCTTCCCGGCAATGCCCGCGCCGAAGTGAGCATGGCGCGCACCGAGAAGTTCGAGAAGACTGGCAAGCCTCCCATCGTTATGCCGGCTACCATCCATGAGGACCTGCGACGCCGCGACTTCACTGTCAACGCCATGGCGCTGTCGCTGAACGAAGGTTCCCGCGGGCTTCTCCTCGATCCATTCAATGGCGTCGCCGATCTGGAAGCGAAGGTCATTCGCATTCTGCAGAACTATTCCTTTCTTGAAGATCCCTCGCGACTGATCCGCGCGACGCGTTTCGCAGCGCGCTTCCACTGGCCTCTGGAAGAGCGCACCCAGGCCCGCTACGACGCTGCCAAAGAAGGCAAGTACATTGACCACATCCTTCGCAGCTCGATTGGACATGAAATCGGCGCCCTCGCGCACGAAGACGACCCTCTGAATGTCGTCAAGATGCTCGAGAAGGAAGGCTGGCTGCAGGTCCTGCACGATCACTGGACCGTCGCCAAAGTGGATACCAACGGCCTCACCGATCTGATGAAGACCCGCCAGCAGATGGTGGATATGGGCTACACGCCGGATGCGGGACCGGCTGTCATGTATTTCCTCACGTCGCACTTCTCCGACAAAGAAGTAACCGATATTCAGAAGATGATCCCGCGCAAGGATCTGGTCGAGGCCTGGCGCGACATCGAAGATCACGCCAAGGAACTCGCGAAACGGTTAATAGGCAAGGAAGCTGCTACGCCCTCGCGCACCTGGCAGTTGCTGTCGTCCGCCCGTCCGGAGATGGTTCTGTTCCTCGGCGTCACGGCCCGCCAGCAAGCGGTCGAACAGAAGATCAAGAATTATCTGACCAAGTGGCGCCAGGTGCAGCAGAGAATTCCCCTACCGGAGATGACGGAGTTGCTCATCACTCCGCAATTGCCCGAGTATCCGAAGATTGCGCACGACGTTTTCATGCTTCTGCTGGACGGTAAGTTGCGCTCGCGAACCGAAACGCTGAAGTTTTTGAAGCCTTTTGCACCACCGCCACCGCCTCCGCCCCCAGCGCCACGTCGAGGACGCGCGGCCAAAGCTGCGGCCGAAGCCGCTGCCGCCGCCGCTGCCGCCGCCGCGGCTGCGCAGCCCGCCAAGCCTGGGCCGAAAGGAAAGAAGGGTAAAGGTGCTGCGGTTGCCGTACCGCCACCACCACCCACAGCCGCGCCGGCCAAGCCTGAGCCGAAGCCAAAGGCCCCCGAAAAAGCCAAGCATGAGAAGCCAGCGGCAAAGCCCGCAAAAGCCGCGCCCAAGCCGCAGAAAAAAGCGGCGCCGAAACCCGCTTCAAAAGCGCACACCAAATCTAAACCGAAGAAGAAACGCTAATCTCACCACGCCGATATTCTTCTCACCACATTGTGGTCCTGAGGTCCGACTCCATTGCGCGCCTCGGGATCCATCTATCCCCGCTCTCTGAAACGCCATTCCAACAACTCCTTGCCCATTTGCAAAACCTCCGTTAACCTAACCGGCGCAACTCGGGGAAGTCTAACCACATTCGCAAAGGTGCCCGTGAAGAAGCTCGGAAAAATTCTGCTCGTCGCGATCGCTGTACTGGTTCCAATCCTCATCACGTTCACCATCGGTTGGCGGCCTTTCCTCGGGCCCAGAAAACGCGCCGTCACCAACGTCCAGTTCGAGCGCACTCCCGAACGCATCGCGCGCGGACGCTACCTCGTGCAGGGTGCGCTAGACTGCGAGACCTGTCATTCACCGAAAGACTGGTCTCAGCATGGCGCGCCGAATCTGGCCGGAATGGAATTGGCGGGACAGACCTTGCCGCTCACGGGATTCCCGGGAACCTTGGTCGCTCCTAATCTGACTCCCGATCCTGAAACCGGCAGCGCGAAATGGACCGATGACCAGATCGCCCGCGCCATCCGCGAAGGCATCAAGCACGACGACAGCACGCTGTTCCCCATGATGCCTTATGCCGCTTACCGCAATCTTTCAGACGAAGATCTCGCCTCCGTCGTGGTTTACCTGCGCACCGTGACGCCGGTCCGCAATCCGCTTCCGCAATCCAAAGTGAATTTTCCGGTGAACTATCTCGTCCGGAGCGCTCCTGAGCCGTTGCTCACGCCCGTCCCTGCGCCCGCGTATTCTGATCCGCTCACGCGCGGCAAATACCTGGTGAGCTTGGGATGCGGCTGTCATAATGCGGGCGAGAAATTCGGCTACAGCGGCGGTGAACATCTGGCCGGTCCCTGGGGAGACGTCACCAGCGCCAACATCACGCCCGATCCCTCCGGCATCAGTTACTACAGCGAAGCTGGATTCATCACGGTACTTCGCACGGGATACGTGGGCGCCCGCAAACTGAATTCAATCATGCCCTTTGGAGAATTCAAGAATCTCTCCGACGACGATCTCAAGGCTATCTACGCGTACCTGCGCACGGTCCAACCGGCCAAGCATCGCGTCGATAACACCCTCCCGCCTACCTACTGCAAGCGCTGCAAACAAAAACACGGAGCAGGCGAGCAGAACGAAGCCCTGTAAAAAATGGTGGCGTAGGAATCCGAAAGTCAAATGCCTCATCTTGTCCTCGAAAAAACGGAGGACGAAGATGGGGCACCGTCTCGCCAGTCAGAGGCCACTGTTTATGCGGCGACCGTGTCTTTTGCTTCTTTCACAGTAGCGGTGGATGGTGTCTTCCACCACGAGGTGATCTTCTTGTTTTTACTGTCGCGCAGGGTGGATGGTTTCTCGAAAAAGATGATGTCTGCCGGGTTAGCCATGAAGATGCCATGCTCGTCCACAAGTTCAGAAAGATTGCCCGTCTTCGAAGCGGGCTTGATGTTGGCATCGGCGAGGAAGTCTCCCATACGCACCCATTCCTCTCTTCTTTTGGGGAGCGATGCGGAGGCGGGGCAGGTGTTTCAGGGTGTCGTGCCGGCCGGAAACTGGTTCGCCTCGCACGTTGCGGATTGGACTTCATGGGCACTCGTGGGGTGTACGGTGGCTCCTGGGTTTGACTTCGCAGATTTCGAGATGGGAAAGCGGGAGGAGTTAGCGCGAGAGTATCCGCAGTACCGGACGTTGATTGAACGGTTGACGCGGTGAATTAAATGCTCGCGTACTGAACTCCATGACGAGAGCGACTCTTGTCTGGTCTGGTTGAAGTCGGCTGACTGCAGCACTTTCGTTCTGCCGCAATCCACACTCTTTGGAAACAAGCGTGAAAATTGGATGTAGGTGACACGAAACAGGCAACGCTATTTCGAGACGAGCAACGAGCTTTCCTCCGATTGTATTGCTGCTGAGGCAGGACGTGCCTGCGGCATCGGTGCTGGCTCGTATTCAAAATAGCGTACAGTCACATCGCTCCCGATATTACGTTGCCCGTTCCAATGCGGTATTCGCATTGGCGCGGGCTTGGCAGTGAAAAGGCGGATGGTGACATCTTCAGCAACGTAGTCCACTTCGTTCTGCCCAACCTGTATTCGTTTAAACGCAAAGATGGCAGCCTTTGCTTGCGCTCTACCTGTCCGTTCAGCAAAGGCATGACTCCCGGGCGCTGTCAAAGGTATAGGAGGTGCGTGCTCGACGATGGCATTCGACCTCAGTGTCGCAGAATCTGCCGCCGATGGAACCGATAGGTAATCGTAAATCCAAATAGCCATTACAAGCGCGATGGTAACCGTGGTGATAGGCCTGCGGCGCCACACGACCGATATTCCGGTTGCCCTTGCTGCCTCCGAACGGCCTTGGCTCAAATTGGCTCTAATCGGGAAGGCATGTCGTCGGTGAGTAAAAACGCCTAATACCTCATCCAGTCGTGCGGACATCCGTGCATCCCTCCTTCGACAGTCAGGATCGTGTCGGCTAAGGATAATCCGATTCCAGCACCTATTGGAGTTCTGAGAGGGCCGGAAAAGCTGCTCAAAAGTGAACAGTTTGGCGCGTGGAAGATCCCGAACTAGGCGTCCGGGCGACACAATCTACTTTGCGGCTACGGCTTTCCTGGGGAACATTTCTCCGATGCGCTTGATCTGGGCGCCTACGTCTTTCAACTTTTCTTCGATGTGCTCATAGCCGCGGTCGATGTGGTAAACGCGGTCGATGATGGTTTCGCCATCGGCGACTAAGGCTGCCAGCACGAGCGATGCCGATGCGCGGAGATCACTGGCCAGCACTGCAGCAGCGCTCAGCGGGCTTTTGCCGCGGACTACGGCTCGGCGCCCTTCGATTTTTATATTCGCGCCCATGCGGACCAACTCCTGCGCGTGCATGAAGCGGTTCTCGAAAATGTTCTCGGTGATGATCGAAGTACCTTCCGCTTGTGTGGCGAGGGCCATGAACTGCGCCTGGCAGTCGGTGGGGAATCCGGGATGTTCTTCTGTGCTCATGTCGGCGGCGGTGAAAGGATTGTCCCCCATGACGCGGACGGAGTCGGACGAGATCTTTGTCTTGACTCCGACTTCTTGAAGTTTGCTCAGAAGGGCATCCAGGTGTTTGGGTTCGCATCCGGCGATGTTGAGATCGCCTCCGGTCATGGCGCCCGCGATGATGAAGGTGCCGGCTTCGATACGGTCGGGGATGATGCGGTGCTTCGCGCCTTTCAGCTTGCTGACACCTTTGACGCGGATGGTGGCAGTGCCTGCGCCTTCGATCTTCGCTCCCATTTTGTTGAGCAGGTGGGCAAGATCCTCGACCTCCGGTTCGCGGGCGCAATTCTGCAGGATGGTCTCGCCTTCGGCGAGAGTGGCGGCCATCAGTAAGTCTTCGGTGCCGGTGACAGTGATTTTGTCGAAGACAAATTCCGCGCCCTTGAGGCGGTCGGCGCTGGCGGTGACATATCCATGCTCCTGGGTGATTTTCGCACCCAGGCGTTCCAGACCTTTGATATGCAGGTCGATGGGACGGCTGCCGATAGCACATCCTCCGGGGAGGGAGACGTGCGCGCGTCCGCAACGGGCGACCAGCGGGCCGAGAACCAGCGTCGAAGCACGCATGGTTTTGACTAATTCGTACGAGGCTTCGGGACTGGCGAGATTGGCGCAGTGGATGCTGGTGCGGTGATGAGCGCGTCCGTAGCCAAGTTCGACGTCGGCTCCCATGGCGGCGAGCAGGTTGCGCGTGGTCTGGATGTCGCGCACCTGCGGAATGTTTTCCAGGATGACGGGCTGATCCGTGAGCAGGGCGGCGGCCATGCAGGGAAGAGCGGCATTCTTCGCGCCGCTGATGTGGATGGTGCCGAGCAGCGGTTCTCCGCCGCGGATGACAAATTTATCCATGGATAAATCTCTGGGTCGATTGTAATGGGGATTGCGGGTTGGATTGTTGACTTAGGTGGAACTGAAGTGCAGGGACTGGCAGGGCGTCAAAAGCCTTCAACACAGAGAGTACGGCGTAGAACAGAGGGCTGGTTATGCCTTTCCCGACTCGATCGCGTTGCGGACGTGCCCTTTGCTTTTCTTTAGGGCAGCGGCGGCCCTCGAGCGGCTTATGCCCGCTGCCAGCATGACGACCGCCACCGGAGTGCGGTTCCCACTCTCTTTAAGCGCGCGAGCGGCGGTTTCGTGATCCGCGCCTGTAGCTTGCTCAACGATGCGGGTGGCTCGTTGGACTAGCTTTTCGTTCTTCGTCCAGACGTTGACCATGAGGTTGCCGTACACGTAGCCGAGGCGTGTCATGGCTCCGGTCGAGATCATGTTCAGAACCATCTTGTGGGCGGTGCCAGCTTTCATGCGGGAGGAACCCGCGACCACCTCTGGGCCGACTTCCGTGACGATGGCGAAGTCGGCGGCGCGCTCGAGCGGCGAATTGCGGTTGCAGGTGAGCGCGATGGTGTGAGATCCGCGGCGGCGCGCGTATTCGATAGCCGCCAGAGTGAACGGCGTGCGTCCGCTGGTGGCGACGCCGAATACCACGTCGTGCTTGCCGGGCTTGCGCTTTTTCATCTCAGCGATGGCCAGGCGGGTGTCATCTTCGCTGGCCTCGGTCGAGGCGCCGAGGGCTTTGGGGCCTCCGGCCATAATGTACTGCACGGTGCGGGGATCTACGTTGAAGGTGGGAGGAATTTCGGAGGCGTCGAGAGCGCCGAGACGTCCGCTGGTGCCGGCGCCGACGTAAATAAGGCGTCCCCCTTGGCGGATGGCGGCGGCCACTGTGTCGATGGCACGAGCAATCTGCGGGAGGGCTCGCCTGATCGCAGTGGCGATCGTTGCGTCTTCGTCATTGATGAGTCGTACGATTTCGAGAGACGACATTTGGTCGAGATTGCGGGCGGCCGGCAAAATCTGTTCGGTGGAGAGCCGGCGAAGATCGGACTTCGGAGTCGAGGACAAGTCAGGCCTTTCCATTGAGAAGCCGGTGCTGCCTAACGCGAAACGTGATGAGGAGCGGGCTTCAGGGAACCGGACATTGTAAACGTTTACGGGTGCGAACGAAGTGATTGATGGATTACCGCCCAACGGCTTCAAGCACTGCATCGTGAAATTTCGGGCGGACCTGCTTGATGGCCTGATTTGAGCAGTCGGGCCAGGTGCGGTTGGTGAGCAGCGTAATCGAAAGTTGGTGCTCGGGATCAATCCAGAGAGACGTGCCGGTGTAGCCGAGATGTCCGTAGGAGCGGGGCCCGAAGTGCTTTCCAGATTGCGAGGGGGCAGTGGGAGTGTCCCATCCAAGGGTGCGGGACGTTCCTTCGGGTTCGGATGCTCGACGCGTGAAGAGGGAGACGGTTTCTGGACGGAGGATAGGGGATCCGCGTTGGAGCATTGCATGTGCGAACTGCGCTACGTTTTCAGCCGTGGAGAAAAGGCCGGCATGGCCGGCGACCCCGCCAAGCACGAAGGCATTCTCATCCTGAACTTCGCCCTGGATAACTCGGTTGCGAAAGGTGCTGCGGGGTTTCGCAGAAGTGATGGGCGCTTCGGGGATAGATTCCCGCTCGTCCGCAGTGGGTGGAATTTTGAAGCGTGTTTCCGCGGGCGGGTTGAAGGTCATGTTCGAAATCCGTAAGGGCCCGAAGATCTCACACTGGCAAAATGCATCGAGCGGATTGCCGGCAATGCGTTCGAGGGCGATGCCGAGGACAATGAATCCAATGTCGCTGTACTCGGGTCGTGTGCCGGGGTCAGATGTGAGCGGTGTACGGAATGCAGCCCGCAGAAGTTCTTCGCGAGAATGCGCTTTCAGGAAAAGTCTCTCATACGCCGGAAGCCCTGAGGAATGCGCTAGGAGCATGCGAAAGGTAATTCCGCCACGGCGCAAATCTTCCTTCGAAGATAGTTCCGGGACGATGGCGACGACTGGCGCGTCAAGTTCGAAAAGACCACGTTCGTAGAGGAGCATTGCCATCGTGGTTGCAGCGATTGGCTTAGTAAGGGACGCCAAGTCGAACATCATTTCCGTTGAGACTGTCGGAAAGTCAGAATTCGCAGTGTCCTCATAGACGCAAGCACCGAATGCTTTCAGGGCTATCAACTTGCCTCGCTGCGTTACTGCAATCGAGGCTGCGGGGAATGCGCGGCTGTGAATGGCTTCCTGCAGTACGTTGAATGCCGAAGCGAAGCGGGAGTCTTGGCCATCACAGGCGGGCGCGAGAGTCGGGACAGGGTTCAGGATGGATAGCTCGCTTGGATTTCGGACCTGTGCGGGTTATAGCAGAGTCATTCTTTTCGCGCAAAGTCGATCAAGATAGAGGGCATGGATGCTCAGGGGGGAACCTTTTTAATTCATCTTTGACACTTTCGTTTCTTGAGTCGCAGGACTTGGCTTGTGTAGAGTCGTTGTATCCAACTTCTTGTTTTCAAAACGCATATGAATTCAGCTCTTCATCGCGGCACTCGTGTGCTCTTGATCTTGCTTTTTCTATGTTTGGTGCATGGTGTTGGGGCGGGCTCGGTGATGGAAGATCCGGCCGAACCTTCATCAAAGGCACAGGCCTCCGCTCCGGCGGCGGACGTCCAACTCAGTGGCGTGGATTCGATCATCCGCCAATCGATTGCGGACGGCAATATCCCCGGCGCGGTGCTGCTAGTAGGACATGACGGCAGGGTAATTTACCGCAAAGCCTACGGTGAGCGGGCGCTTGATCCGAAGAGGGAACCGATGACGCTGGATACGATTTTCGACCTGGCGTCACTGACCAAGGTGATTGCGACGACGACCGCGGTGATGCAATTGATGGAGCAGGGCAAGGTACGGATGAATGATCCGGTGGCGAAGTACCTGCCGGAGTTTGCGCAGAACGGAAAAGACGACATCACGGTGCGGCAGTTGATGACACACTATTCAGGGCTCGCGCCGGATTTGGATTTGTCGACCCCATGGGAAGGTAAGGATACAGCGTTCAAGCTTGCATTCGTCATGCCACCGGAGCAAACACCTGGATCGTCATTCGTTTACAGCGACATTAATTTCATCATGCTGGGAGCGCTGGTCGAGCGCATATCGGGAGAGACGCTGGATGCGTACACAACGAAACATGTATTTGCGCCGCTGAAGATGCTGCATACGCGTTTTGTGCCTCCGGCGGCATGGCGTGCAAAGATCGCGCCTACGCAGTACGACGAGAACGAGCACATGCTGAGGGGCGTCGTGCATGATCCAACAGCGCGGCGCATGGGCGGAGTGGCGGGGCACGCAGGATTGTTCTCGACGGGAGACGACCTGGCAAAGTTTGCCCAAACGCTGCTCGACGGCGGAGACGGGATATTGTCCGCAGTGACGGTGGCAAAGATGACGCAGCCAGAGCAGCCTCCATCGGCTCCGGTACTGCGCGGATTTGGGTGGGATATCGATTCGCCGTTCTCCTCGAACCGCGGCGACCTGTTTCCGGTGGGCTCGTTCGGGCATACGGGATTCACAGGGACATCCATCTGGATTGATCCGACGACGAATGCATACGTGATTCTCCTGACAAATGCTGTGCATCCGCGCGGGAAGGGAAATGCAATCGCCCTGCGGTCGAAAGTGGCGACTGAGATTGCGGCGTCCCTTCCTTTGACCGCCAGCGAAAAGGAAGCAGTGCGAGGGAAGAGCGTTACTGGGTACAACGAGGCTTTCACTTCGGCGCGGCGTATGAGCACACGCAATGGCGCAGTGAAAAACGGCATCGATGTTCTGGAGGATCACGGCTTTGACGTTCTGAAAGCGGCGGCAGGGAAGAAACACATCGGGCTGGTGACGAATCAGACGGGAACTGACGCATCGGGGAAGAGGACCATCGATGTGCTGGCGCAGGCTCCGGGAGTTTCGTTGGATGCGATCTTCAGTCCGGAACACGGCGTGACTGGAACTCTCGACACAACGGACATCAACAACTCCAAGGATTCTGCCACGGGAGTTTCCGTGTACAGCGTGTACGGGGGATCGGATGCGGCGCGGCGGCCGACTCCGGAAGTGCTGCGCACACTAGATGCAATCGTGTTCGACATCCAAGATGCGGGAGTCCGGTTCTATACATATGAAACGACCCTGGGGTATTTCCTGGAATCTGCGGCGAAAGCTGGAATCGAGATGATTGTGCTGGACCGCCCCAATCCGATCACTGGGTCGTTCGTGCAGGGTCCGGCAAGCGATGCGGGACACGAGAGCTTTACAAACTATTGGACTGTTCCCGTGCGCCACGGGATGACGATTGGCGAGCTGGCGAAGATGTTTAACGCGGAACGCGGGATCAATGCCAAGCTGACAGTCGTTCCGATGGAGGGCTGGCAGCGCGGAGATTGGTTCGATTCCACGAGTCTGCAATGGGTGAATCCGTCGCCGAATTTGCGGAGCGTCACTGAGGCCACGCTGTATCCGGGAGTTGCGTTGATTGAAGGGACGAATGTTTCGGTCGGGCGTGGGACCGATACTCCGTTTGAGTTGGTCGGAGCGCCGTGGATCAAGAGCAAGGAGTTAGCCGCGTATCTGAACGCGCGCGGGATCATGGGCGTGCGATTTGTTCCGGTCACGTTCAATCCGAGCGCCAGCGTGCACAACGGGCAGGTTTGCCAGGGAGTAAACGTGATCCTCACAGACCGGAACGGCTTTGACGCGCCTGAGTTCGGAATCGAGTTGGCAGCTGCGTTACATAAGTTGTATGCAGCCGATTTCAAAATCGAGAAGATACAGCCTCTGCTGGTCAATCAGAGCGTGTACGACGCGCTCTCGACAGGACAGGATCCGAGACGGATCGCTCAAGACTGGCGGGACGAGCTCGCCAAGTTCGGGAAGATCCGCGAAAAGTATCTGCTGTACAAGTGACGTCCGTCCTCTCCGGGTTTGACGACGATCGCGAGGGCGTTCCGAAAAAGGGGCCGGAACTGCCGGGTCATCCGAACCCTACTCCCGCTTGTCTGGTTTATCCTGTAGCTCATTCGGCAGATCGACGTTCGCCGAGGAGGTAGCAGAATGCTCCGCCCGATTCTCGTGGCACTCCTTCTTTTCTCAGCAAGCCTCGCATCATCCCAAACTGCGTCCCGCAAAGATATTGACATTGCTGCGCCAGACGGTACGCAGCTGCGCGCGACTTTCTTCTCGGCCGGGAAGCCGGGGCCGGGAGTGTTGCTCCTGCACATGTGCAACACGACGCGGAAATCATGGGAACCGGTCGCAGTCGGCTTGAGCCAGGCTGGAATCAACGCGCTCACGATCGACAATCGCGGGTTCGGCGAGAGCGGCGGGCCGCGGTTCGAAGACGGTTCTCCGGAGGTACGAAAGAAGCTTAATGATCAGTGGCCAGCGGACTTCGATGCTGTTTATCAATTTTTTGTGTCTCAGGGTGGGGTGGATAAGAATCGCATCGCCGCAGGTGGAGGAAGCTGCGGCATGACGAACGCGGTGAAGTTGGCAGAGCACCATCCGGGCATGAAGGCACTCGTCCTGCTTGCTGGTTCGACCGACGCTCAAGGCATAACCTATATCGCGCAACATCCAGAGATTCCGATTTTTACTGCGGCTGCGGCGGACGATGAGTTCAACGCGCAGACCCCGCAGATCATGAAGTGGTACAGCGATCTATCGGGGAATCCGCGGACAAAGTTCTCCGGCTTCAAAGATGGACGGCATGGAACAGAAATATTTGGGCCGCATCCGGAGCTAGTGAAGCAGATCGTGGATTTTCTTGTGGATACTTTGGTGACAGCACCTGTGGACTCAAAAGCCCCGGTTGTTCCGCGGAAGACCCCGGCCTCCGAGTTATGGACATCGGCGAATCAACCGGGCGGGGCGGTCAAGGCAGCGAAAGTCTTGCAGGAAGGGCGGAAAAGAGATCCGGAAGGTTACGCATTCGCGGAGTTCGCGATCAACCTGCTGGGCTATGCGCGGCTGCAGGAAGGAAATGCTGAGGAAGGAATTCAGTTGTTCAAGTTGAACACGCAGGAGTATCCGGCGTCGGCGAATGCGCAGGACAGTTTGAGCGACGGATACCTGGCGGCGGGACAGAAGGATCTGGCGCTCGCGGCGGAGGAGAAGTGCCTGGAGTTGCTGCCGAATGATCCAAGCAATACCGAGTTCAAGGCACAGTTGGGACAGCAGGCTCACGAGAAAGTTGCCAAGCTTAAGAGTGAGCAGAAATAGGTTGCTGGGATAACTCCGGTTGGGAACGGCGCATCCTAGCGGCTGTGCAGATTGTGCATTGTTCCGCTCGAGAAGAGCACAACGGCTCGCGTGATTTGTTGGGAATAAAGGCCTCAACGAGTCCGCTCGCTCGTAATGTGCTTCAGCATCCAGCATTGTTGGGGCGTTGGATATGGGAGATAATCTCGGGTTGAATCTGGAGATACGTATGCGGACTCTGGCGGCTTTACTTCTGATTTCGGGGATGGCATGGGGACAGGGAGCCGATACGGCAAAGCCCGCCAGCACGGCGGGGCCGCAGGACGCGAGCCGGAGCAGCGCATCGGTACCTCCGGCCTCCACGAGTTCGCTGCCTGCAGCACACCCGTCGACTGCGATTGTCATCCCGGCAGGATCGAAGGTTCCATTGAGCCTGAAGCAGGCTATCTCAACCAAGAATGCGCGTGAAGGCGATGCGGTATACGCGGAGACGGTGTTTCCATTTGTAGTAAACGAGCACGTTCTGATCCCCGCAGGTACGTACATACAGGGCAAGATCATGCACGCGGAACATGCCGGGCGATCGAAGAAACGAGCCGAGTTGTTGATTCACTTTACGTCAATGATTTATCCAAGCGGGTACACGGTGATGCTGCCCGGGTCGGTCGAGAACACGCCGGGGGCAGATAACAAAGGCGTGAAGGATGCGGAAGGGACGATTCAGCAGGACAAGGACACCGGGAAGCGTCTGGAAGATGCCGCCAAGGGAGCGGCGGTCGGCGGAACCGTCGGCAGCCTGGGAGGAGTGGCGGCGGGCGGTCTGAATGGAGCGCGCTATGGTGGCTTGGCTGGGATCGCAGGCGGCGTCGCTTGGGCACTCCTGAAGCATGGTCCGGAGCTAAAGCTGGAAGTGGGTACGTCGATCGAGATGGAGATTCAGCGCGACGTGCCCGTGGACGCCACCCGGATTCAGATGGCGCGGGCTGGATCGTAAAAGGTGGTTTCCGGCTTTGGGCTTCCGGCTTCCGCGTCAGAGTGAGGGCACCGCTTTCGGGCCGAGCATCAAGGCGGGCAACGGCATCTTCAGTAAAATACGTTCCGTGTTCTTCTCAGTGCTATACAATCCGCGGTAGGAGTGTTCTGCACTCCGACGGAGGGCGTCCGTGGAAGGTATAGGCGTTGGTTTCGGCACTATTCTCGTTGTTATCGTCGCTATCTATTTCCTGAGTTCCATCAAAATCCTGGCGGAGTACGAGCGGGGCGTCATCTTTCGCCTGGGGCGATTGCTGCCTGAGGCCAAGGGGCCCGGCCTGATTTTCGTGTTCGCGCCACTCGACCGGATTGTGCGCGTCTCTCTCCGGCAAGAGGCGCTGGAAGTACCGCCGCAGGACATCATCACCCGGGATAACGTGACGTTGAAAGTGAACGCTGTGATTTTCCTACGGGTAATCGAGCCTCGGCAGGCGGTGGTGCAGGTTTCCAATTACGTCTATCAGACTTCGCAGTTCGCGCAGACTACGTTGCGCTCGGTGCTGGGTGAGCAGGAACTCGACGAGTTGCTCGCGCATCGGGACAAAATCAACCTGCGTTTGCAAAGCATTCTCGACACGCATACATCACCTTGGGGCGTGAAGGTCACGAACGTCGAAGTGAAGCAGGTGGATATGCCCGAGTCGATGCTGCGGGCCATGGCGAAGCAGGCCGAGGCCGAGCGCGAGAAGCGGTCAAAGATCATCCATGCGGAAGGCGAGTTCTCGGCAGCGCAGCGACTGGTCGACGCGGCGCATCTGCTGTCGAGCGAGCCGGTCAGCGTTCAGCTTCGTTATCTGCAGACGCTGACGGAGATTGGAGTCGAGAAGAATACGACGGTGGTTTTCCCCGTACCCGTCGACTTCTTCTCAGGAATCCAGAAGATATTGGGGAAGACGGATGGAGAGGCGGCGGTTCCAGCTGTGGCTAAGTCGGCTTAGGGTCATGCCGCGAGGGGATCCAGCGCCTCGCCTAACCAGAAGCGGGCAGCGTCGAGGATTGCGCGCACATGGGAGTTGAAACTATGGCTTCGTCACAGGATACGGAAATAACGTTAGGAACTGGAAAGTTGCTATTCCTGTTCTTCGGCTTGGTCGTGATCTGCGCTGTTTTCTTCGGCCTGGGCTATTCGCTGGGCCGGAAATCAGAGCCGGGCATAACGACGGCGAGCGCGGCAGTGAATCCGGAGCCTACATCGAGCGCGAAGAAGGCAGGCAACGGGACGGCGGCGGCCACGCCAATGACTTTCTACAAGAACGTGGAGCAGAAGGATGCCAGCCCGGAACTGACTGCCGCTCCTGCTGATCTGAAGACGGATGGGGCCTCGGCGCCCGCAAACCCAGCGCCTGCCGCCGGCAACCCTGCAGTGCCGGCGGATCCGTCAACCACGACTCCGACCTCCGGATATTTTGTACAGGTCGCCGCTGTGAGCAAACAGGAAGATGCCGATGCGCTGGTCGATGCGTTGAAGAAGAAGGAATATCCTGCATTCGTGGCGGGGGCGGCGACCGACAAATTATTCCGCGTCCAGTTGGGACCATTCTCTGAAATCAAAGACGCGGAAGCGATGCGCACGAAGCTGATTGGGGATGGGTATAGCCCGATCGTGAAAAAGTAGCGACACACCCGCTCCAGTGCGTCTACATTGACAGCGGTCAATTCCCTCTATATTTGTACTCATCTATGCCAAGTTCCGACTCTGGACTGGATAAAGCTCTACACGCTATTGCTGATCCCACGCGGCGCCGCATTTTGCAGGTTTTGCGGGAGGGCATCGCCGAGGCGAAGCAATCTGGAAGGAGTGCTCCCGGGCATTGCCTTTGCGGCGGAGAGATCGAGGAGCGGATTCGCTTGTCGCAGCCGACGATCTCGCATCACATGGCGATCCTGACGGAGGCGGGATTAGTTGAAGTGAACAAAGAAGGACAGTGGCGTTGGTATCGGCGAAATGAGAAGGCGATCCGGCAGGTGGTGAAGATGTTGCGAGGGAAGTTGTGATCGGCGGGACTTAAGCCGTCCGCCATTTCACCCTCTGACGCTGCCCTGAAGGGTCGCTCTTCCGCTCAGCATCGAGCAACGCGGTCGCTCTTTTTCGGCTTAGACCTCAAACATCCGACGCGCATTCTTATCGTCCCATCGCCCATTTCTCCAGTTCTCCGGTTGTCCGCATCACGCCGAGTTGGGCGCGCTGGAGGTCGAAGGTTACATCCTGCAAGGTGATGAAGCGTTCACTCAACTGGGAGCGGGCGTCGTCAAGGTCGTGAAGATTCACCGTGCCCGCGTCCATGCGGGTCTGGGTTGCACTCAGGGTCTTTTCCGCTAGTTCGTATTCGAGTTGCGCCACATCGTGCGCGGCTTGCAGTTGCGAGACAGATCGCTGCAGGCGGAGCGTTTCTTCCGACACTTTGTTGTGGACGGCTTCCGCCTGTTTCTTGGATTTCAGGGCATCGGCATCGGCAGCTTGGGCGCGGGAGCGTTGTGAGGCGTTGAACAAAGGGAAGCGGATGCTCACACCGACCGTGGCATTGTTCTGCTGGAACACGTTAGTGACGCAGAGGAACTCGCCGAGCGGCGTAACGCAGGGCTTCGAGGGAATGTAGTAGTTCTGAAAGTTGTTGAATTTCGAGAGCAGAGCGTACTGAGCGGCAAAGTCGATGCTTGGCAAGAGAGCGCGATGCTCTCCCTTAGCGCGCAGATATTGAGCGCGAGCGTGCTCGACCGCGGCTTCAACGCCGGGGGTGGATGCAGCGGTGTCCTTAGGAGTATCCTCGGCCGGCGGCGCGGGCGGAGCCGGAAAAGATCCGGCGTCGGTCTGAATGCTCGCAGCGGGGAGTCCGGTCAATTTCGAAAGATGCTCACGCAGAACATCGGCGGCTCCCTGGGCCTCGGCGATGCGCAAACGAACGCGGGCGGCGGAAAGACGCGCCTTCGTCCCATCGATTTCGCTGTCCACGCCTTCCTTGACGCGCTCGTTCACCGCGGCTTCAAACTTGCCGGAATCGGCCTGGACTTCCTGCAACCTGGCGAGGCGCTCTTCCCATTTCGCAAGCTCGGCGTAACTTTGCGCCGCGTCCTGAATGACTGCGTCGCGCTGATCCTTGGTGTTGAGAGAGGCCATTTTCATATCGGCTTTTGCAGCCTGCAGCGAGGAACGCAGCGACGGATTTAGCAACGCAGATTGGGCGGTGATGTTGAACAGCGAAGGCGCGGAGCCTTCAAGAGCAAGAGGGAATCCGTAGGAGAATCCGAGACCGGCACCGGTGGTGAGTTGCGGAACATAGTTGTTACGCAGTTCGCGATAGCTGGCGTCGATGCGCTGCTCGTCAGCTGCCGCGACAGCTCCGGCAGTAGCGTGCGATAACGCAAGTTCGACGATGCGCTTCAGCGAAACCGGCTCGGCCAGCAAAGAAGCCGGAAGTAACATGACTGCCAGAATGTATCTCAGGGCATTCGTACTGCGGCACGGGGTCTTCATTGCGTCCCTTTCCACGCGATCCTGGAATGACTGTATGAACAAGTTGGATGCAAGCGAAATTCTAAATGTCGGATGAGGGCGGGGGAGTGATTTTCAATATTCAATTCCGGTTTCCCGTGCGAAGCGCAGGTCGCATGGAAAGTCGGGGATGTGGGTACTCATGCATCAGCTTGAACGCTCAAGTCTCTTAAGATTGTCCTTCGCGCGCGTGTAGTTACCGAAAAGACCGAGAGCGGCGCGGAACTCCTGAGCGGCTCCTTGCTTATCGCCTTGCTTCTCGAGCACCTCGCCTAACAGCACATGCGCCTTGAATGCCGGTCCCTCTTCGCACAGATGGTTTGACAGATAGCGGCGTAGGAGGCGGACGGCCAGGGGATAATCGCGCTGTGCCCGAACTAGTAGATTCCCAGCGTGCATGAGGGCCTCAGGATGGTCAATCGGCGCGGTTTCCGCATGAGCGAGAGCCTGTTCCATCTCATCGTAGCGGTGCGCGTACATTAAGAAGTTGGCGAGGTCGACCCATCCGCGAACCGCGGAATGGCTGACCGTGATCTGCGCGCGGTACTCGCTTTCGGCTTTGGCCGGATCTTTTTCTTTCTCGGCGATGCGCGCCTGCACCCAATGCCCGATCGCTGGATCCAGCGACATCAAAGCGTCCGCCTGCTGCCTGGCTTTATCCTTTCCGCCGCCAATGATGCCGGGAGCTTCTGCGTAAAACTCACCGAGATCCATGCGCGCTTCTACGCTCTTGGGATCGAGTTCGACCGCGCGCTCGAACGAGATTCGCGCTTTTTTGGCGAGGCCGGGCGCGGAAACAAAACTCGATCGGTCGGCCTTTTCGCCGTAGAGGCGTCCCAGCCAAAGATAGTACGCGCTGGTCTGCGGATCGAGGCTGACGGCGCGCTCGCAGTTGGAAATGCCGCGATCCCACTCCTCCATCATGAAATAAGCGCGGCAGAGAAGGTTATAGAGCTTCGCATCATTCGGAGCACGGTTGATCTGCTGCTCCAGCAGGGGAACGACTTCGTCCATCCGGCCATCTATGAGGAGTTGCAGCGGCGGAGGCGCGGCGAATGCGCCCGGTACGAGCAGCATCGGGACGAGCAGCCACGAGATGGTGCGTAACTTCATGCGTGCGAAAGAGCTCACCCTATTTTTGATGCAGACGAAACCAGAAAGCATTCGCCTTCGTGCACATTCCGGACAGAAACCAGACGAATCCGCGGCGTCTCCACAGCTACGGCACGATTTTGATGGTGGCGCCGTCGACCAAAGGTTTGGATTCCTCTGCGGGTACCGCTACTTTGTCACCTTCCGAGAGCCCGTTGGTGATCTCCACCCGGGTCAGGTTCTGTAGCGAGAACTGCACACTCTGTCGTTGCAGGCGATTCTCCACAATGCGAAAAACGTATGGTTTGCTGTCATCTGTTCGCAGCGCATCGCGCTGCAATGTAAGAACATTGGTGTGCTCGGCCGCTACGATCGTGACGCCGACATTGATGTTGGGGAGCAACCGCAAATCCTGATTCTCAATCAGGCAGGTAGTCTCGCCAACGTTTCTGGAGCCACGTGGTTTCACCGTGGAGGGGAGCTGGTTCACGGTGCCCGACCATAAGCGGCCGGGGATGGCGTCCCATGTGATTTCTACAGGCTGTCCGACCTGCAAGCGGCCTACGTCAGGTTCGTCAACAAATGCGCGCACGAGGACACGCGCTAGATCAGCCTCTTGCAGCAGCAAATCGCCGCCCGGAACGAACGAACCAGCC
Organism: Terriglobia bacterium; assembly: GCA_963727085.1. Classification (GTDB taxonomy): domain Bacteria; phylum Acidobacteriota; class Terriglobia; order Terriglobales; family Acidobacteriaceae; genus Sulfotelmatobacter. Next base: position 337,297 of record CAVSER010000001.1, read on the forward strand.
TTGACGGGCAGGGAATAGACAATCCCGTCGAAAGGTGCGCGAACATTCGACTTTTGGAGTGCGTCTTCTGCGCTCTCGTAGGCGGCTTGAGCCTCGGCCGCCTGGGCTTCTGTGCTGGCAAGTTCAGAAGCGGAGTAGCGGTCCTTCTGCTTCTGCTGCAGCAAATTCAGGTCCGCCTGCGCGTTCTGCAGATTTTGTTCCGCCTGATGCACTTCGCCTTCTGACGCGGCTCCTTGCTGTTGCAGGTGCTTCAGAGCGTCCAAACTACGCTGGGCCAAGTCACGAGCGGTTTGAGCTTTGCTCAGTTGCGCCTTCAAGGTCAGAATCTCTTCCTGCGTACCGCTATTCTTGGCTGCGGAAAGACTGGCTTGCGCGGTTTTCACCTGAGCCTGAGCTCGGGCGGCCTGGGAGCGAATATCGGCGTCATCGAGTTCGAGTAGAAGTTGTCCCTTGCGGACGTGATCGCCTTCTTTCACCAGGAGGAGTTTCACAGTGGTAGAGATCGGCGCGTGAGCCTCAAAATTCTGAATGGGCTCAACCTTTCCATTGGTCGAGATGACACTGCGGATCAGTCCGCTCTGCACCCTGGTAGCGCGAACTTTAAGAGGCGTTTGATGGAGATAAGAATAGAGAATGAGAAGAACGATTACGATGGCGAACGCTAGCCAGATCCACCGCCGACTAGGCGGTGTGTTCGAATTGTTCGTCAATGCCAACCTATTTTTCTTTCAGGGTGCGGCAACAATTACTGTAAGTAGTAATTTACCATCCCGGAGGGCTTACAACGCACAGAGAGGCAATCCAAGCACGGTATCTCTTTGGATGCGGGAACCCCGCTTCGGCTGCAAGAGTTTGGTTCGTGGAGTAGGAAGGTTCGCTCTCTGGGAAAGAGCCGATACAATATTCGGGTCATGCCTACATCGCCCCGCTACACGCCTGAGCACGCAGCCGCTGGTCTCGACTTCAACTTTCCCGAGATTGAGACTTGGCCCAATCAGTTTCCAGGATACGAGATCGTCGTGGACGATCCGGAGTTTACCTCTGTATGTCCCAAGACCAGACTGCCCGATTTCGGAGTGCTCAAGATCCGTTACATGCCCGAGAAGGATTGCCTCGAGTTAAAATCGCTGAAGGAGTATCTGCAGTGCTACCGCAACTTGGGAATCTTCCAGGAGAACGTCGTCAACCAGGTGCTAGAAGATGTGGTGAAGTGGGCGAAACCTGTGTGGGCAGAGGTCCACGGGGAATTCCGTCCTCGGGGCGGGATCTCGACGACAATTCTGGCTCGTTGGCCGCGGCCGAAGAAGCAACAACTGCAAAGGACACGAAGTAGTACCAAGAAATCCTTTTCACCTGATTTTCCTTCGTGACACTTCGTGTCCTTCGTGGTTCTAGCTTTCAACGACACATCAAGGCTCAAGATTCCGCATGGTATATTCGCTCGACCCGTGTCCCAGGAAAAACTCTATCCGCGTACTGCGCTGATCGTTCTGACGGCGCTCAACCTGCTGAACTATGCAGACCGCAACGTTCTATTTGCGGTGCAGCCCTTGGTACAGGACGAGTTCCACCTCACAAAACAGCAAATCGGCTATCTGACCAGCGCATTTCTCGGCTTTTACATGATTGCGGCGCCTTTCGTAGGGCCGCTCGCCGACCGTTATTCGCGGAAACTCATCATCGTTTTGGGCGCATTTTTCTGGAGTGGGCTAACGCTGATGACTGCCGTGACGCACACATACGCCGAACTATTGGTGAGGCATACCCTGGTTGGAGTCGGCGAGGCGACGTTCGTGACGATTGCGCCCACGTTTGTAGCTGATCTATTTGTGGAAGAGAAGCGCGGGCGGATTCTCGGGGTTTTCTATCTGGCGATTCCGGTAGGATCCGCGGCTGGATACCTTTTGGGTGGATACCTCGCACCTCAGCACGGGTGGCGTTTTCCGTTTTACATTGCGGCGGCACCTGGATTTGTGCTGGCGGTGATCGCGTTGTTCTTGCGAGAGCCAGAGCGTGGGCAGTTTGACTCGCTGAAAGAAACGCCGGAGCGCGGAACAATTCTTGGTTTGGCCCGCAATCCTGCGTTTCTGACGTCGACGCTGGGCATGGCGGCGATGACGTTTTCGCTTGGGGGCATCCAGGTATGGATGCCACAGTTTCTCTACAGCGAGCGGCACTATACATTGGAACACGCCAATCTGCTGTTCGGCATCATCATTGTCGTCGATGGAATTCTGGCGGCACTGGCCGGCGGCTGTCTGGGAGACTATTTACTCAAGCGGTTGAAGAGTTCGTACTACCTGGTTTCGGCGGCAAGTATGCTTCTGGGCATCCCCGTGATGATCGTGGCGCTGTTCAGCAAGGGACCGCTGATGATCCCGGCGATCGCAGCGGCTGCGTTCTTCCTGCTGCTGAATACCGCGCCGTTGAACGCGGCTGTAATCAATTCTGTTGGTGCGCATATTCGAGCGACGGCGATAGCGGTGAACATCTTCATCATTCACATTCTTGGCGATGTGCCTTCGCCTACCATGATGGGATGGGTCGCCGATCGCCGATCGTTGCAGGCGGCATTCGTGCTGCCTGTGATCGCGATGGGAGTCTCAGCTGCCATCCTGTTTTATGGCATGAAGTTCGCGCCGGCGATTGCGGTCGATGGCGCTCACGCGCTCAACCACGAACGAAACGAAGCCGCACGAAGTTGATGGGCTACTTTCACTGGATTGCGGGCATCATTCTGGCGCTGGCATGGGCTTCGCGCATCGTGGATGCGGCGATCGGTATGCCTTCTGTTGCGGATGTTTCGCGGCCTGAGTGGGATCGAAATCCGGCTCTGGCTTCGGGTAATCCTCGTGTTTCGATTATTGTCCCCGCCCGAAATGAAGAGGAGACGATTGAACAGGCGCTCTCCAGTTTGCTTTCTCTCGACTACGACAATTATGAAGTGATCGCGGTGAACGACCGCTCGACCGATCACACTGGCGAGATCATGGAGAAGGTTGCGAGCCTCCACTCGTTAAATATGAGCGGCGAAGCCTCGGGTCCAAAACTCCACGTGGTCCATCACACAGAACTGCCTCCGGGCTGGCTGGGAAAAACCCATGCAATGTGGACCGCCGCGAATGTCGCTTCGGGAGACTGGCTGCTCTTCACAGACGCTGATGTTCTCTTCAAGCCAGATTCACTGCGGCGCGCAATCGTTTATGCCGAGGCGGAGCCTGCGGATCATGTGGTGATGTTTCCGCGCATGATCATGAAGCGTCCGGGCGAGTACATGATGATTGCGTTCTTCCAGACGATGTTCATGTTCGGGCATCGTCCATGGAAAGTGGCCGACCCGAGCACGGACGACCACATGGGGGTGGGCGCGTTTAACCTGGTGCGGCGCCATGTGTATGACGCGGTTGGAACCTATCAGGCGCTGCGCATGGAAGTGCTCGACGATATGAAACTGGGGAAGGTCGTGAAAAAGTCAGGATTCGCCCAGCGGAATGTTTTTGGCGGCGACCTGATTTCGATCCGTTGGGCCCATGGTGCGTGGGGCGTCGTCAATAATCTGACCAAGAACTTTTTCGCGGTGCTTTCGTTTCAATTGTGGCGGACGGCGCTTTCGGTAATTGGTCTGGCATTCCTGAATTTCGGCCCGTTCCTTGGAGTGTGGCTGGCACACGGATGGGCCCGAGTTCCATACGCTGTTGCCCTCGGATCGATATTCCTGATCTATGTGGGGATGTCGTGGCGGTCCGCAGTGCCGCCGTACTACTTCCTGTTGCATCCAGTAAGCACAACGATGTTCATCTACACGCTGCTGCGTTCGATGTTTTTGACGCTATGGAATGACGGGATCGTGTGGCGGGGAACGAAGTATCCATTGGACGAGCTGCGCAAAGGAATGGTTTAATCGGGCCGCGCAGCCGTTAGCCTCGCGCTTGCACGACATCGAGCTTCACGTCTGGCGCAATCGCGGCGAGCACGGTTTCCGTGACGGATCTTTGGCTGATCGCGGTAGCTTGCACTTCCACGAGAGTGACTTCGGAGATTGCGGAGTAGGGCTCCCCTGCTGCGATCATGGCAGCCAGTGCGATCTGGAGCGGCGAGAGGCTGGGATTGAATGCTACGTTCTCGATGTACGATCCGCGGTAGATGCGCCCTTTGGCCGATCGCAGGGCTATTCCTGACGGCGATTTGCTGTAAGGCGAATAGGATTTGCGGGCGGCATCCAAGGCTGCCAGCGTTAACGCGTCAGTCGAGTCCTTGAGCAAAGCCAACTTCGTTTCCTCTACCGGGAACGCGCCATGGGTCATGCCTAAGGCTGCCGGTCCAAAGGCTGATGGAAGGATCAACGAGAGCTTCATCGGGGGTTTATCGGGAGTGAGTATCAGGATCTCGCCGTCCGGAGACATTTCGTTAATGAACTGGCGGCAGTGGCCGCAGGGCGCTCCTCCGACAGCAAGGGCCGTGACCGCTTTTTCTTCGTGCATGTATGCGTTCGACAGTGCGGACTGTTCGGCGTGGACGGCAAAGCCGAGACACTGTCCGGGAATCTCGATATTGGCGCCCGTGTATAGCGCTCCACTCGCGCCGCGTACTACGACTCCGACGTAGAAGTTAGAAATCGGCGCATGCGCATAGCTCTGCGCAAATGGGAGCAGGGACACCATCAGTTTCTCGATGGTTGTGTTTTCGTTGTGTGCGAGTCTGGCGGCCTCTGTCGCCGGCATTTGGCCGCTGTAGTTCGGGCTGGCAAGCAATCGGCGAAGGAGCGCGCGGGATTCTTCGGTGAAATGCGGGAGTAGTTTCGCCAGAACGTCGGCTGAGGATTCGTCCGCAAGTAAGGGATGGGCTCCGAAGGCTACTCGGAGTGTGGCTGAGCCGAGCACAGCTACGGCGGTGCGTCGCGTGATTTGGTTGTTCATGTTGATCGTCGAGCTTGCGGATCAGTATAGCCGCGAGTGGCCACCTAATCCTGCGGATCCCCCCGGCCATCTATGTCATTCCCGTAGGTTGCTGTGGTGTTGGGCTTAGCTTTGGTCTTCCCGGGTTTTTTGGAAGAGTAAAGGCGCCCCGCGCTGAAGTGGCCCCGATTCTCGACATCGTAGTTATTGGGCAATGGCGGAATCATGGCCGAGCCGCCGCGTATCTGGCTGATGCGGCTGAGGATGATTTCTGGATGGCCGTCATACAGCTTGAGTGCTCCACGAATCTCGATGTTGCGGCCGGCAAGGTGGCGTACATCGCCCACATCTTTGAGGTCATGCGAGAATACGACGACGGTGAAGGGACAGGTAACCTGATCTTCACAAAAGTCGAGGAAGTGCACTCCCTTGATGCCAACCTTCACGCGGACGACCGTTCCGCTTACGCACTTGGTTTCGCCAATGTGTTGGCCAGCCTCGTGAATCGGAAGACAGTCGGAGGCGGAAGGAATCGGAGCGAGCCAGAGGCAAACGAGCGCGAGAGGACTGATAATGCGGAACCGAATGTGGCGACGCGGCGCCGGGCGTCGCCCGGCTGGACAGCCGAGGGCGGGTGTCTCCCCATATCTCGGACGGCCTACATGATGCGACAACGATCCAAGCACCTCACGATTTTATGCACAGCTGGGGGCTTGGGCGGTGGATCGCAGGGGAAAAATCCGCGGTTGCGTTCCAGAAAGGAACTTGGGCGCTGTCCCCATTTCTCGCGTCGAAATGCGCGAGAAATGGGGCGCCCGCAGGATGGAAATTTACTTGAACGACTTTACGGCGGAAGCCTCGTCGTCTTTCACGTCAAACACCGTATAGAGCTTGGTGATCTGAAGCAGATCGTTGACCTTCTTGGTAAGGTTCAGCAGTTTGAGTTCGCCGCCCTGGTTCTTGGTCGTGGTGAACGCGCTGACCAGTTCGCCAATGCCTGAGCTGTCGATGTAATTGACATCGGCCAGATTCAGAACGATTTTCTTGTTGCCCTTGCTGAGCAGATCGCGCACCGTATCCCGAAGGATGACGCTGCCTTCGCCGAGGGTGATGCGGCCGCTGCAATCCACGATAGTGACGCCATCCACCTGCCGACTACCAACTTTCATGCTCACTGGGAAGCCTCCTTGCCGCCCGCGGTAGGTCCGTGGACGTGCTTGATCAGTTTGAGTTCAGTGCCCGCAGCGGACGGGCGGATTTCCACCACGTCCATAAACGAGCGCATAAGAAAAATCCCGCGTCCAGACGTCTTCAGCAGGTTCTCCGGCGCGAGGGGATTCGGAATCTTGCTCAGATCCATCCCCGGCCCCTGATCGCGAATCGTGATGATCAGGTCGCCGCCAGTCTGCTCGAAGGCGAGGGTCACCTTTTTTTCGGGTGCGTAGCCGTTGCCGTGCAAGACAGCATTCACCGCGCCCTCGCGGACGGCCATGGAAATCTGCATCACTTCGTCGTCGCCGAAGCCGAGTTCGGTGGCAAAGCGGGTGGCTTTTTCCTCGGCACTATCGATGGTCTCCAGTGAGGAGTCTAGCGTGTACGAGACCCGTTGCTCGGTCATGGCCATTGAACGAAGTGTAAGCGATATACGACCGGGAAGGGTAAAGACCTGCCGCAACCCGTCCTCAGACGCTCGCCAGAAACGTTTCCCGGCGAATGCGGTAGTTTGCCTGTCGAGTGGGGGTATTGTCAACGACTTACGGAGAAAGGCTGCAGAAAGCCCTCACCAGCTTATAATTTCGCCTCGTGACCGAAGGCCAGAAACCGAATTTGCGTGATCGTCTGCGGAAACTGTTTCTCTGGACCGTGGTTCTCATCGTGGGCAGCGCCATCCTCGCCTTCACCGTTGATTTCGGCGTTTTTCGCATACGGGTAGCGACGAATCACGATGCCTTCGGATCGGTGACGGTCAAGCACTATTACGCCGTGCTGCAAAAGAATGGGAAGACGCAGTTCATTTTTGAGCCACCGCAGGACGAGATCTGTGTCAATGCGCTCTTTCCTCATTCGGACCAAATGCCTTGCTGGTATTTGCGCCGGCATCCGGAGCAGCGGACGGATATTTAGTTTTGATTTCCTAGAATCCTGCCGAGCTGTTTTCGAGGTTCGGCCAGCTTGTTACAACCGCGGCTGGGCTAGAATGTTGCGGCATCGACTCTATCCGGGAGATTCATCTTGAAGAACATCATCCGTGCGGCATGTTTGCTGGGGCTGGTAGTGGCGTTGGGTTGTCTGACAATGGCATGGGGCCGAGATGGCGCGGACCCGCGGCTGCAGAAGGCGTATCGATTCCAGCAGGGCGGCTGGACATACGTGCACTTGGAGGGATCCCCTTCGGACGTAGGCTATCAACACGGCTATCTGCTCGCCCCTGAGATTGCCGACGCCTTCGAGGCAATCAAGCTGTACGACACGCACCAGAGCGGCAAAGACTGGGAGTTCTTCCGCACAGCCGCCAGGCAGATGCTGTGGCCTCACATTGACCCCGAGTACCAGCAGGAGTTGCAGGGCATCACAGACGGATTAAAGGCGCACGGCGTGAACCTCGACTTGTACGACATCGTCGCGCTGAATGCTTTCGAAGAAGTGATGGATTACTACCTGCCGTGGCTCAACAAGCAGCAGAAAGCGGCGGTCAATCCGAAGCTGAAGGCCCCGGGCAACTGCAGTGCGTTCATCGCGACAGGAGGCATGACGAAGGATCACAAGATTGTCATCGCCCATAACAACTGGACCAGCTATCTGGCGGGCGAGCGGTGGGTCGTGATCTTCGACATCCAGCCGGAGCACGGAAACCGCATCCTGATGGACGGCTTTCCCGGAGTGATTACCAGCGACGACGATTTCGGAGTGAACTCGGCCGGAATCATGTTCACCGAGACTACGATCACTCAGTTTGAAGGATGGGATCCGAACGGCAAGCCAGAGTTCATGCGCTCGCGCAAGGCGATGCAGTACGCCAACAGCATTGACGACTACGTGCGCATCATCAAGGAAGGAAACAATGGGGGTTACGCGAACGACTGGATGATTGGCGACCGCACGACCGGCGAGATCGCATATCTAGAGCTGGGACTCAAGAACACTCCTCTTTGGCGAACGAAGGACGGGTATTTTGTGAGCTCGAACTTCGCCCGGGATCCGAAGGTGATCAAGGAAGAGACTACGTTCGATCCGAATGACACGTCCTCGTCGCCGAACGCGCGCCATATTCGATGGGACGAATTGATGAAGCAGGCGAAGGGAAGAATCGACGTCAGTATGGCTCAGCAGTTCCTGGGCGATCACGTGGACACCTACGACAAAACTCATGCCAATTCGACCGAACAGCCGAACGAGCGGGCACTGTGCGGGCACGTGGATAACTCCTCGCGCGGCATCAAGGAATGGGGCTGGGACGCGTACGATCCCGGTGGGGCCGTGCAGGGCAAGGCGACTGACAGCACGATGGCGGCGAAGATGAGCTTCGTGGCGCGGGCGGGGCATCCCTGCGGTGCGGATTTCCTCGCCGAGCCGTTTCTTCAACACCATCCGGAATATTCGTGGCAGAAGCCCCTCCTGCGAGATATGAAGGCGGGGCCCTGGACCGTGTTCTCGTCCGGACAGAAGCAATAGCGGGTGGCGAAGAACGGATGAGGTTTTGCAGCAGGGAGCGCTTACTCGTTCAGGGAACAGCTGCAATCTGCGGGGACGACGTGCGCCAGCAGGAAATTCGCGACCCGCTTGTAAGCGTCGATCTGGTTCTCAACCCTCGCAAAGCCGTGGCCTTCATTGTCGTAGATCTTGTACTCCACCGTCCCTCCACGCTTTTTGATCGCATCGACGACCTGTTGCGCTTCTGACTTCGGACAGCGTGGATCATTACCTCCAGCGAGCAGCAGCAGCGGAGCTTTGATCTGGTCGATGAAGTTGATTGGCGAACGGTCTTCATAAAGCGCTTTGTTCTTTGTCGGATCGCCCATGGTTGCCAGATCGCTTTGCTGGAGTTCCAGATCTTCATGCTGGATTTCCGTCGTCCAGTTGACGAACGGAACGATGGGCACGCCTGAGGCCCAAGTCTCGGGAGACTTCGTGACCGCCATCATCGTGAGATAGCCCCCGTAGCTCGCGCCCATGACGGCGATCTTCTTGGGATCGAGATGGCCAGTTTGCTTGATCCAATCAACACCGGCGAGCACGTCTTGCAAATCGCCGCCGCCCATATCGAAGAGGTTCGCTTGCTGGAACTCCTTGCCGTAGCCCCTCGATCCGCGATAGTTCGGAGCCAGAACCATGTATCCCTGATTCACCGCGAATTGGACGAATCGGTTGAAGGAGTTCATCGTTTGCGACGTCGGGCCGCCATGAATGAGAACTATGGCCGCGTTTTGGCCGTTGCGCGCCATATTGAATGGGACGTATAGGAAGGCGGAGATCGTCCACTTGCCGTCACGGCTCGGATAGTGAAGTAAGAACGGTTCGACCAGATCTTCCGAGCGGATTCCGGCGAGCAAGGAGTGCGTAATCTGCTCAGACTTTGCTGTCGGCGCGTGATAGACCCATAGGTCCTCTGGAGCCGTAGGGCCGTTGTGGGTGTAAAGAAGGCGCGTGCCATCGGGGCTGAAGGCCTTGGGATCTCCGGCAGGGCTGTTAACGCCCTTGGGAATCGCGAGGGCGGTGGACTTGCCCGTAGCTAGGTCTCGAACGTAGATATCCGTATTGCCGTCAATATCGGCCCGGAAGATGACGCGTTTGCCGTCAGGCGAGAATTCGCCGCCGCGGATCTCCCATTTGTCTTTGGTGAGCCATGAGATCTTCTTGCTCGCAAGATCCACCAGCCCAACGTTTTCATACCCGTTCGCCGCGTTGGAGGTCAGCAGTACGCGCTTGCCGTCAGGGGAAAGATCGTTCGCCGCGAAAACCTGCTCCCCGTCGTGCGGAGTGAGAAGAGTGATTTGGCCTGATGCAAGATTAGCGGTAAAGACGTTCGAATCCGTCCCCTTGGCCTGATCCTGAGTGTAAACAATGAACTTCCCATCTTTCGACCAGATCGGATTGTAGTTGCCTTTATCCTGGGGCGTTCCCGACGTGATGTGCTTCACCTCACGCATGATCATGTCGTAGACATCGATCTCGTAGGCCGCTGACGTTTTAGCCTTTACCTCGTAGGCGAGATAGCGACCGTCGGGAGACCAAATCGGATCTTGCTCCGCGATCTCGCGCGTTTGTGTGAGATTCACAACCTTTCCCGTCTTGGGCGACACCAGGAAGATGTCCCACTGCTCGTCGCCATCGTAATCGGACTGGTAGGCGATCCATTTGCCGTCGGGCGACCAGGCGGGCGAGGATTGCCGCTGGTCACTCACTGTGAGTTGAACGGGGAATCCGCCGTCTGATGGGACGATCCAAAGATTATTCCGTCCGCTCATGTTGGAAATGAAACCGATACTCTTGCCGTCGGGCGACCACGTGGAACCGCCGATCTGGCGAGTCATATAGAGCTTTTCGATGGTGAGTCCTCGCGGTTCGACCTGCGCATTCGGCTTCGACGAAACCTTCTTGGGATCGGTAATCGCCTGAGGCGCGGATAGAGTCTGCGCTGAGAGGCCGGCGGTGATGGTGATTAGGGCGACTGCGGCGGCAAGGGAAGTAAAGAAGCGCATCGGGCTGGAATCCTCGAGAGCTGAAAGAAAAAGTTTAGCAGAGGGCGACTGCCACATCGTCCAAGTTCCAGTTCCAGTTTCAGCGGTAAGAAAATGCGTCGTGGTGCGCCCTTGATCATCCACAGCAGGTTCGATCTGTGACGGATCATCTATGGAGGAAACTGCGGAATGATGGAACACGATCTTCAGCAAACCATCGCACTTCTCGCGAATACGCCTGCCGCTCTGAACGCCCTTCTGCTAAACCTGCCCGACGCCTGGACGCTCCGAAACGAAGGCGAGAAGAGTTGGAACGTCTTCGGAGTGATCGGTCATCTGATCCACGGCGAGCGCACAGACTGGATGCCACGGGCAAGGATAATCCTGAAATATGGGGAGAGCCGCGCGTTCGAGCCTTTCGACCGCCAGGCGCAGGAGCGGGAGAGTGTCGGTAAATCCCTGCCGCAGTTGCTGGATGAGTTCGCACGCCTTCGAGAAGAGAATCTCGACGAACTGCGCAAGATGAACCTGACGGAAGACCACTTGAGGAAACACGGGAAGCATCCGGCGCTCGGGGACGTGATGCTGTCCCAGTTACTCGCGACCTGGGCAGTTCACGATCTGACTCACGTACACCAGATTTCACGCATCATGGCCTATCAGTACCGCGACATTGTAGGACCATGGAAGGCCTACTTGGGAGTGCTGCATTGCGAGGGGCACAGTTCCTAGCTAGACCTTCGCGTTCTTGTGGATGTCGACCGTGCTCCAGGTCTTGTCACCTGCATGGCAGATGTTCTCGATCGCGCACTCGGCGCATTTGGGTTTGCGAGCGACACACAGTTTGCGTCCATGCCAGATGATCTGGTGAGAGAAGAGAATCCAGCGTTCACGCGGCAGGATCTTTATCAGGTCTTGCTCGATCTTCTGCGGATCGTTTTCTTTCGTCAGTTCAAGTCGGCGGGAGATGCGGTGGACGTGGGTATCAACGACGACTCCTTCCGCTTTCTTGAACCACGAGCCGAGCACGACGTTGGCGGTCTTGCGCGCCACTCCAGGAAGTGTCAGGAGTTTTTCGATATCCTCGGGAACCTGCCCACCAAATTCGGCGACGATTTTCTTCGCGGCTCCAACAACGGATTTCGACTTGTTGCGAAAGAATCCGGTAGAGCGCACGTCTGGCTCAAGTTGTTCCGGGGTAATGCCCGCGAATGCCTGCACGGTCGGATATTTGCGGAACAGTTCGGGAGTGACGCGGTTAACGTTTACGTCCGTGGACTGCGCCGAGAGGATCGTGGCAACCAGCAGTTCCCACGCGCTCGCATGAGTGAGGGCGCAGGTCACGTCGGGATAGAGGTCATTCAATCTCTTAAGGATGTCCTGAACGCGGTCAGGGGCGATGGGATTGTAGTCCCTTATCCTGGCGCCACCGGATTTACTTGGCAACTGAGTCGCGTGCGCCTTTGTCGGCGTACTTCTCATGCGCGCACCCTGAGCTTTCCCTGTCTGCTTTCGGTCAGGCTTCACGGATAGAGGGCTTCGCGCCCCCCGGACTTTATCCTGGCGGCCAGTGCGGGCGGGCTGACGGGGAACTAATCCACGGGGCATGAACATCCTTTCGCGCTGATCGAGATGCCGCTCATCATAGCAACGGACTGTGCTTCATTTCCAACGGAGCGATGCGAAAATCGGCGCGAAGTCATAGTGTCCCTCGGTAACCTGCGTGGGATTTGACGCGACGTTGCCGTCTCAGTAGTCTGGAAGCATCCTCAACATCAGGAAGCGACCGTGGCCGTAAACTCCATCCAACTCGGGCAGGTTTGGCGCAGCGAAGCTGACGGGCAGGATTATCTCGTCACTAAGGTCTACAACGAAGTGTTTACGCAGTACGCGATGCTGCGCCCCGCAGGAATTTCCGCCCCTGAAGCCCCTACTGTTCGCGTGAAAGTCTCCAAGGGACCGCAAGGGGCCACGCTGCCAGGGTATGCCTTCACTCAGGAAGGGTCTTTTTAGGGACTCACGGTAGTATCGAGCGGTTAGTGAACCCTTCTGAGTTCAACCATTCTCAGATTTTCCGCTACACTGAAGAACAGTGCTCGGGGATGTATACGCTTTCGGGTTAGCTGACCACTGGCCACAAAATATTTCCTTCCTATGACTGAACGAATCCTCGCGGTTTTGTTTGTATTCATCAGTAAAATCATCGGAGCAACGGGTTACGGCGGAATTGTAATCCTGATGGCAATCGAGTCGGCGTGTATTCCGTTGCCTTCTGAACTGATCATGCCCTTCGCTGGATACCTCGTGTTTCAGGGGACCTTCAAGCTCATATTGGTCGCGACCGCAGGGGCAATCGGCTGCAATCTAGGATCGCTTGTAGCCTACGAGATTGGCTGCTACGGCGGACGCCCGCTGGTTGAACGGTACGGGCGGTGGATTTTAATGGGTCGCCGCGAACTCGACTGGGCGGATCGTTTCTTTCAACGCTGGGGGTATTTGGCTGTTTTCGTCGGACGTTTGCTGCCCGTCATCCGCACATTCATTGCATTGCCTGCGGGAATTGCCCGCATGCCGCGCGGCCGGTTCCACCTCTATACGTTTTTGGGATCCTGGCCGTGGTGCCTTGGCCTGGCTTATCTCGGGATGAAGCTCGGGGAAAACTGGCGCGAGTTGGGGAAGTACTTCCACAAATTCGATGCCGTGATTGGTGTTGTTTTGGTAATTGGACTCGGATGGTTCATCTGGAGTCACTGGCAGCATCGGATCATCAGCGAGTCCGCTTCTCGTGGGTAGCTTCCCAATTCCGCCACTTTCAATCCAACTTCGAGAGCTGCGACGCGAGGATTTGCCAGCGCCCATCGCGCTGGACCACTACATCCATGTACGCGTAGGAAATCAAGAAATGCCTGCCGGACTGCTGGACCTCATCCAGTTCTGAGCCATGGACGACGGCAAAGCCTCCGAACAGGCGGATGGTGCGACCCATTGATGTCATACGAATAAAGCGAAGCTCGCCGGAAGCAAGCTCACGAATCATATCCTGCCTGGTTCGCATTGCACCCGACTCGTCGCATTGCAGGTAGTCATCGGCGTAAATGCGGCTGAGTTCCGCGCCATCGGCGGACATCAGGGCTCGGTCGCCGTCATCAAAAAGCTGCTCGATTTCCTTTTCAGCTTGCGAAAGCACGTTTGTCCCGCCGTCCATCTTGCTTGCCTCTTGATGCTTGCAGCACGCTTAGTGTACAAGCAAAGGTCAGTTGGAGGAGTCATGCGCCACGTTCTTATCGCCGCCGCTCTTTTGTTCGCCATTTCGCTGCCCATCGCGACACAAGCTCAATCGGCTGTCGCTTCCGACAAGCCGTTTGTGGTCGAGTATTACTACAAGACCAAATGGGGCCATGCGGAAGAGTTTCTGAAGCTTTTCAAGAAGAATCACTACCCCCTGCTCAAGAAACAGGTTGAGATGGGTCGCATGGTGAAAGTGTGGATGGACCAGCCGCGATACCACACGACGGAAGACGGGCGCTGGGACTACCGCGTGACGATTGTCTTCAAGAACGCGACCGTGGCGAACGAAGCCTTCGACGAAGACTCGCTGAAAAAGCAGCTCTGGCCCGATCAGGATACTTACAATCGCGAAGAGCAGCGACGCTTCGAGATCCTTGATGCCCACTGGGATCTGCCCGTCAAGACTGTGGAACTAGACGCTAAGCCCTAAGGCTAACCACGAAGGACACAAAGGAACCCTGGCATCTACTCGGTTACCACTGCTTTGACCAGGTTTCGAGGGTGGTCGACGTCGATTCCTTTATTGACCGCGACGTGGTAGGCGAACAACTGCAGGGGGATCACCTCCATGATGGGCAGCAGCAGTTCTGGCGCGTCCGGAACATAAAAGACGTGATCAGCAATACCTTCGACTTCCTTGTCGCCCTCGGTCGCGACAGTGACCAGTTGCCCCTTCCGCGACTTCACTTCCTTCATGACGTCGAGCGTCCGGCTATAGCGCAGTACAGAATCTGGATCTCTGTGGTCGCAGGTTGCCAGCACAACCACAGGCAGATTCTCATCCACTAGCGCATTCGGTCCATGCTTCAGTTCACCCACCGGATATCCTTCGGCGTGGGCATAGGAAATCTCCTTCAACTTGAGCGCGCCTTCGCGGGCGATCGCATAGTGTACGCCGCGGCCCAGGTATAGAAACTTCTCTGCTTTGCAGTGGATCGTGCCGTACTCCTCGGCCAGAGAGTCCCACGTTTTGAGGTTTGTTTCAATCGCCTCGGGTAAGCGCATAAGACGCTTCAGGTACGAACGCGTGACCTCTGACGTGATGCGGCCCCGCTTGCGCGCCAGAAACAATGCCATCAAGTATGCGATTGTGACTTGCGTGGTAAAGCTCTTCGTCGCCGGAATCGAAACCTCGCGCCCGGCCCCCGTAATCAATGCCGCGCTGGCCTCAAGGACGATCGTGGTGTCGGGCATATTCGATATCGCGATGGTCTTGATGCCGCGGGTTAAGGCCTCGCGCTGAGCGGCAATCGTGTCGGCCGTCTCGCCTGATTGAGTAATCACCATCACGATAGGGTCGATCGCAGCGTGCGTTGAGCGGTAGCAGTATTCGCTCGCGTACTCAACATCCACCGCCACGCCAGATAGATCCTCGATCATAATTTCCCCGGCAAGACCCGCGTGACGGCTCGATCCGCTGGCGGCGATGATGAGCTTTTCAAAAGTCAGGAGTGCGCTCTCAATCGGATGAAGCTCTCCAGGAAAGATGATGTCGTCCTTCAGATGCTTCTCGATCGTCTTGGCAATCGCGGTGGGCTGCTCGTAGATCTCCCGCCGCATGGCATGGGAGTGGTTCTTGGCAGAGGATGTTTTCTTCTTGTCAGCAGTCATCATCATCTCAGTGAAGTAGTCCTCTCGTGTGGCAAAGCTACGCTCCCGCTCCCTCGAAGTGCGCCTCGATTTCCTCGAGCGTTTTTCCTTTTGTCTCGGGCAGGAACCATGTCGCTGTGACGAAATAAATCACGGTACATGCCGCAAAGCCGAAGAACATCGTGGAGTATCCGTACTTGCCGACGGTGGGCAGGAAGATGGCAGCGATTGTCGTTGACACGGCCTGGTTGAGTACTAGCGCGATGCTCATGCCGTTTGATCGAATACGCGTCGGCATCAACTCCGAGAGCGCCAGCCAGACGCAAACACCCGGCCCTACGGCATAGAAAGCCATGAAGACGAACAATGTGATCGCCACGATCCAGCCGTTGCGGGGCTCAGGGACGGGTGTGATTAATGCATTCTCAATCTTCAGGGGAGCGGTTCGAGCGGCATCGAGGTTCCCAAATGGATTTGAAAAGAAGGCCACCACTTTATTCGCTGGGACGGCGCTATTGCGCGCAATTTCGAGGGGCTTCGCGCCCGGATCATCGGATCGAGCAACCGGAGTCGCTGCCCGAAAATCGCCATACGAATAAATGAGCACCATCGAAGTAGGACGATCCTGTCTGGAGGAGTCGTGGGCTCCGGCGGCCTCGAGCAACTTCCCGGCGACTTCGCCGTTGTAAGTCAAATGCAGTGTCTGGTCGGACGCGACCATAGCCTGTACGGCGTTGCTGGAATCTACGCGCAGCTTTTCGGTGCTGAGGAAGAGGATTCCGGTGCAGATCAGCGAAACGATGATCCCACCCGTGCCCACGGCCAACAAAAACTTGCGGCCCTTCTTATCAACCAGCACGACCCCGCCGAACGTGACAGCGAAATTGATGATCGTGAATACGACATAGCCCCAGTGCGCGGCGACGTCGGAAAGTCCACTCTGAAGCAGGATGTTGGTGTTGTAAGCGATGATCGAGTTGATGCCGGTGGCTTGATTGCAAGCCAGAATGATGCACGCCAGGAGGAACGGAATGACGTACTTGCGGCGCAGCAAGGAATCCTTGACCTTTGCGCCGGTCGAGGTCTTGGCTGTCTCGGCAGTGCTGATATCTTGCATCTCCCGTAGTTCCAGATCGGCCTGCTCGTTGCTCCGCGAGCGCAATAAGGCAGCATAGGCGGCATCCCTTTTTCCGCGGCGCAAAAGCCAGCGTGGAGACTCCGCGACCATGAAACTGCCGATGACGAATAAAATTCCCGGCGGCAGGGAGACCCAGAAAATGCCGCGCCATGCAGTATTCTTGAACGCGAGCAGCTTGGCCGCATCGCCCAGCTTCGCGACCTGATCCACCCGGAAACTGAAATAAACTCCGACCAAGGCCGCGGTCACGATGCCTAGAGTCAGGAGCCATTGAAAAATCCCCGTGCCTTTTCCGCGGCTGGTTGCTGTAAGACATTCGGCGAGGTAGAGCGGAACGACGACGCCGATCAGTCCCGCGCTGATTCCTTGCAGGAGGCGTCCGAAGACTAGCGAGCCATAACCGTTCGAGAGAGCAATCATCGGAATGCTGAAGACAAACATGACTCCGCTGAGAGCCATCAGCCACTTGCGTCCCATCCAGTCCGCAAGCAGTCCAGCAAAAAGAGTCGAGATCACGCTTCCGAGCAGAACAGCGGCGACTACGATGGACAGCTGCCCGGCATTCAGCCCGGACGTCGCTTCCAGGTAAGGCAACGCGCCCGCAATGATGCCGACGTCAACTCCGTAAAGCAGCCCGCCCAGGCCCGCCACGATCAGAAGAAAGCGGTTATAGAAGACTCTCTTGTTATCGAGAACCGAACCCGCACTGGTTGCCATGTCTGCTGTCATAAGAGGTTTCACACTTGGGACAATCTGTTCAGGAACGCGCGCCTCTGCTGGTTGGCTTGAAAAAGCACCCTGAATTGTAGCCCAGCGAGCGCTGCCAACGGTTGGAAGTGCTATACATTGATCGCGAAAAAATTGGCGTTGAGATGTAACGATCTGGATCCCTCCCAACAGCGCGCTCGGATACAATACCCAAGCCGCCGGACACTTTTCAGGACTGCCCGGGGATCCGCCTTCCGAATGCGATACGGGTTCATCATCGATAACCGCAAATGCATCGGTTGCCACGCCTGTACCGTGGCTTGTAAGACCGAGAACCACGTGCCCCTCACCGTCAACCGCACGTGGGTGAAATATGTCGAGAAGGGGACGTTCCCGAACACCCGCCGTGTATTCCAGGTCACCCGCTGCAATCACTGCGAGAATCCGCCTTGCGTCACGATCTGTCCGGTGACCGCGATGTATCAGCGCAAGGACGGCATCGTCGACTTCACTTCCGAGCGCTGCATTGGCTGTAAGGCCTGCATGCAAGCCTGCCCGTACGACTCCATCTACATCGATCCTGACGAAGGTACTGCCGCCAAATGTCACTTCTGCGCGCATCGCACAGAAGTCGGTCTTGAACCGTCTTGCGTCGTCGTGTGCCCGGAACACGCCATCATTGCGGGCGATCTCGACGCCTGCGATGGTGAGATCGCGCAGTTGCTGGCGCGTGAGCCCGTGCGAGTGCGTAAGCCGGAGCAGGGAACTCGGCCCAAGCTCTATTACATCGACGCCGACGAGAGCGCGATCGTGCCCACCGCTGCGCGGCACGAATCCAGTTATATGTGGGCGCAGCGGAACGAGGGCATCCACGGCGGCGGAGCGATTTATCCGCGGGACAGTCCTCTGCTTCAAAAGAACGCCCTGGCGGCCTACGACGTCTCGCACGCCCGTCCGTGGGGATGGCAGGTTCCCGCCTACTGCTGGACGAAGGCCATCGGGGCGGGCGCGCTTGCAATCCCAGCGATTGCCATGGCGTTCGGTTGGATGAGTGCGAATCGCTCGCGGGACATCGTTCTCTCCGGCATTGCGCTGCTGTTTACTGCCATCACGACGGTGCTGCTAGTGGCCGACCTCGAGCATAAGGCCCGTTTTCTGCGTGTCGTATTTACGCCACAGAGCAAGTCCTGGCTGGCGCGTGGAGCATTCATCCTCATTGCCTACAGCGGCCTCTCCGGACTGTTCTGGTTGGGCGCGATGCTGGGAGTTTCGGCGATTACTGCCGCTCTCTTATGGCCCACTGTGCTTGTAGGACTCTTGGCTGCCGTTTACACGGCTTTCCTCTTCGGACAATGCGAAGGACGCGATCTCTGGCAGACGCCGCTCTTGCCCATTCATCTGATCGTGCAAGCGTTTATGTGCGGCACTGCGGTGCTCTCGTTCTTGCCGGGATCAATGGGTGGCGCTCTGCCGGTCGCGAGGATCTCACTTGCCGTATCGCTGGTCGCGCATCTGGCGATCGTCGCGGCAGAGTTCCTGATGCCACACTCGACCGACAATGCGGCTTATGCGGCGAGGCTGATTACGCATGGACCGTTCAGCGCATGGTTCTGGGCGGGAGCGGTCGTGGTCGGCGGAATCTTGCCGCTTGGCCTGCTGGCTGTTTTCGGGACTACCGCGGTGACGATGGTTGCTTCCGTGCTTAGCTTGTTAGGCCTGCTGGCCTTCGAATGGTGCTTCGTAATGGCGGGACAAAGCGTCCCGAACAGTTAGGATCTTGGAGAGTCTCTAATGACCGAGTTCAAGCGCGACGGGAGCCATCTCGCCTACTGTCCTCCGGTAGAAAAGTGGGACGACTGGGTCGAACTCGATCCGGAGGCGTGGCCCCGCCGCGTAGAAAAACATTACGACCTTGTACCAACAGTTTGCTTCAACTGTGAATCCGCGTGCGGCCTGCTTGCGTATGTCGATAAGGAATCCGGAAAGGTCGCCAAGTTCGAGGGGAATCCCATGCACCCGGCCAGCCGTGGCCGGCTTTGCGCGAAAGGCCCGGCGACGATCAACCAGATTCACGATCCGGACCGAGTTCTTTATCCCATGAAGCGTGACGGTCCGCGCGGAAGCGGGAAATGGATCCGCACCGCATGGGAGGAAGTTCTTGAAACTTTCGGAACCCGCATCCGCAAGGCGATTCAGGAGGGGCGCGGCGAAGAAGTGATGTACCACGTCGGGCGGCCGGGAGCCGATTTCGTCATGGAGCGCACCTTGCAGGCGTGGGGCATCGACGGCCACAACTCGCACACCAACGTTTGCTCCTCGTCCGCGCGCCTCGGGTACTTGCTCTGGCACTATGCCGACCGCCCCTCACCCGATCACGCAAACGCGCGGTTCATTCTGCTGATGTCCGCACACCTTGAGTCAGGGCACTATTTCAATCCGCACGCGCAACGGATCATCGACGGAAAAATGGCTGGAGCGAAGCTGGCTGTCATGGACCCGCGTCTTTCGAATACAGCCAGCATGGCCGACTACTGGATGCCGACCTACCCCGGCACCGAAGCGGCTGTATTGCTCGCGATGGCAAAAGTCATCCTCGACGAAAATCGCTTTGACTCCGCTTTTATGCGGAACTGGACGAATTGGGAGGATTTGGAGGTAGACGGCTTCACCGCAAAGGGGCAAAGCTTCGAATCGGCGATCCAGGCCTTGAAGAAGCATTACGCGAAATTTACTCCGCTATTTGCTGAAAAGGAAAGCGGTGTAAAGGCCGACGTTATTGTCAAGATCGCGCGCGAGATTGCGGCCGCGGGCAGTCGATTCGCTTCGCATCTCTGGCGTGGCAGCGCCTCCGGCAACCTCGGCGGATGGCAGCCCGCACGGGCGCTCATGCTGCTGCATGTGCTGACAGGATCGGTCGGGACCGAGGGCGGACACAATCTGAACGCATGGAACAAGTTTGTCCCGAAACCTTACAAGGTTCCTCCGCCGCAGAAGCGATGGAATGAATTGCTGTATCCGCAGGAATGGCCGCTCTGCACGCATGAAATGTCCTTCCTGCTGCCGCACTTCCTGAAAGAAGGTCGCGGCCGAATCGAAGCCTACTTCACGCGTGTATTCAATCCAGTCTGGACCTATCCTGACGGCTTCTCGTGGATCGAGATGCTTCGCGACGAACAGAAAGTGGGCCTGCACGCCGCACTTACTCCGACCTGGAGCGAGACGGCATGGTTCGCCGACTACGTTCTGCCGATGGGCTTCAGTTCCGAGCGCCACGATCTGATGAGCCAGGAATCCTACGCGGGAAGATGGATCGGTTTCCGTCAACCAGTAAGCCGAGTGTTGCGAGAGAGAAACGGAGAAAAGTTCGAGTATACCTACCAGTCGAATCCTGGTGAGGTTTGGGAGGAAGACGAGTTCTGGATCAGCCTGTCCTGGGCTATCGATCCGGATGGTTCCATGGGTATCCGTCAGTATTTTGAGTCTCCCTATCGCCCCGGTGAGAAACTGACGGTCGACGACTATTACGGCTGGATGTTCGACCATTCCGTTCCGGGATTGCCTGAGGCGGCAAAAAAGGAGAACCTCACGCCGCTTCAGTACATGCGGAAGTATGGAGCATTCGAAATCACGAGGGATGTGTACAAGCAGAACGAGAAGGCGCTGTCCGAAACTGAATTGGCGGACAGCAAAGTTGAATCGTCGGGAGTCGTCACGAAGAGTGGCAAGGCCATCGGCGTGGTTGTCGAGGGTAAGCCCGTCGTTGGCTACAACACTCCTTCCCGCAAGCTGGAGCTATTCTCGAAAACCATGGCTGATTGGAAATGGCAGGAGTTCACGCTGCCCGAGTACTACCGCAGCCACATTCACCGCTCTGCGCAAGGTGCATCGCTGGGAGAACCGGGAGAGGATTTCGATCCGAAATACTCGCCCAAAGTAGAGTGGCCAAAAGATGCCCATGGCGATGTCTATACGTTGCTCCCAATTTTCCGTCTGCCCAATCTCATTCACACACGCTCGGGCAACGCCAAGTTCCTGTACGAGATCT
The DNA here is from genome assembly GCA_963727085.1 of Terriglobia bacterium. Taxonomy (GTDB): domain Bacteria; phylum Acidobacteriota; class Terriglobia; order Terriglobales; family Acidobacteriaceae; genus Sulfotelmatobacter. Next base: position 358,639 of record CAVSER010000001.1, read on the forward strand.
CGCACAAGAATCCGCTCTGGATTAATCCTGTGGACGCAAAGCAAATGGGGGGCATCCGTACCGGCGACCTGATGAAAGTGCACACCGAGATCGGCTACTTCGTCCTGCATGCATGGGTAACCGAAGGCCTCGCGCCGGGCGTGGTCGCCTGTTCCCACCATCTGGGCCGCTGGCGCATTAACAAAGACGAGCAGGTGGAGCGCATGTCGAGCGCTTGGGTCGATCTCAAGGAAGTCGGCAAGGGCCAATGGAAGATGCGGCAATTGGAATCCGTCTCACCCTACAGTAGTGCCGATCCCGACACTCAGCGTGTCTGGTGGAGTGATGCCGGCGTGCATCAGGACATCACATTTCCGGTGCATCCCGATCCGGTCAGCGGCATGCATTGCTGGCACCAGATGGTGCGCGTCGAGAAGGCCGGTTCCGAGGATCGTTACGGAGATATTTTCGTGGACACAAATCTATCGTTTGCGGTTTATCAACGATGGAAGGCGCTGGCTCGGCCTGCTCCGGGACCGGGAGGGTTACGACGTCCTCTGTGGATTCCACGAGTAGTGCGGCCTGCCGACTCCGCGTATTACTTGAAGTAGCTCGTTCTCAGGACTGGGCGTGTTTGTCGAGCGGCAGAGAGAACGAGAATACTGATCCATTCCCCGGCTGACTCACAACCGAGATTGTTCCGCCGTGCGCCTCGATAATGACCTTCGCAATCGCCAATCCCATGCCCGTTCCCGGCGCCGTGTAGCGCTGGTGCTGCCCGCGATAGAACTTCTCAAATATCAGGGATTGCTCAAAGGAATCGATGCCCGGACCCCGGTCGGCCACACTTGTGACGAGGAATTCTCCCGTGATCTCGCTGCTCACTTTGACGGGCGTCCCCGACGGCGAGTACTTTCCCGCATTTTCGAGCAAGTGCATGAGCACTTCGCGAATCCGATCAAGATCCATGCGAACCTTCGGAAGTTCCTGTCCCGCCGTATTGACCTCCGTTGGATGATTCTCCAGCGCACTGCGCGCATCCTCCATGGCCCGTTGGATCGCCTCCATAATCGAGTGGGACTCCAAGTTGAGTTTGAACTGGCCGGAATCCAGTTGCGCCATCTCAGCTGCCTCTCCCACCAGTCGATTGAGGCGATCGGTTTCCTCGTCGATGACAGAAAGTAATTCGCGCTTGCCGGATTCATCGAGCGCCGCTCCTGATAGCAACGTGGTCACGCTCGCCTTGATGGAAGTAAGCGGGGTGCGGAATTCGTGGGTGACGGAATCCAGTAATGCGGTTCGCAGCCGTTCGTGCTCCTGCTCGGCCTGATGTTTACTTAGGGCGTCGACGGCGCGGGCGCGCTCGATGGAAAGTCCCGCAAGGCTTCCAAGTGCATCCAGCGTTTCCCTCGACAGTTCGTCTCCGGTGACTCCGAGCGCTCCCACAGTCCGCATGCCCAGCCGCAGAGGGACATAGGAGACTCCTCCTTGAGTGACCGGTTCGCCTCGCAGCAGCGTCGAACGCAAGACGCTCTCTTCGAATTTCGCGTCGAGCGAAGACCGGTACACAGTCGGCTGATCCGCCGCCATCATGACGGCGCTGCTGATCGAGAATGTTTCTTGCAGATACTTGGGCAGGGCGTTCAGCAATTCCAGAACGTTATCTGAGGCGAGCAATCGCTGGCTCAAGGCATAGAGGCGCTCGACCTCGCGTCGCCGCTGTGTAGCACCTTCGGCTTCACGTCGCGCGCGTTCCGCGAGATTGCTGGCCACAAGAGCAGTCACCAGAAACGCAATAAGAGCGACCCAGTTTTGTGGCTCGGCAATGGTGAACGTTCCGACCGGTGGCAGGAAGAAGAAGTTGAACGCGGCAGTCGCGGCGACCGCTAGGACGACCGCGTAGCGAAGCCCCCAGTATGCCGATGTCAACAGCACCATCACGAGGAACATCAGGGCAACAGTCGTGTGATTCAAGTCCAGGCGGAAGGCAAGACCGGTGAGCAGAGCAATGGCTAGAACGACGAAGATGTATCGTGCGGCCTGCGTGCGAGTGCGAACTGTCACACCCGCATTGTACGATGGGGGTGACTTTTTCCCGTTCACGAAAGAGAATAGCTGCGAATGCCCAAGACACCGGAAGACTGGCTGAACGAAGTTTCAACCGAAAAATTAAAAGGCATCTTCAAGCTATTCCTCGGCTACGCTCCGGGCGTGGGCAAAACCTACAGCATGCTCAGCGAGGCAATACGCCGCGCCAGTCGCGGGGAAGACGTGATGGTCGGAGTCGTCGAGAGCCACGGCCGCAAGGCGACTGCTGAACTGGCGGCAAAACTTGAGCGGGTTCCGGCCCGGAAGCTGGAATACAAGGGCACGATCTTCGATGAAATGGATATTGACGCCATTCTTGCGCGCAGGCCGGCTGTTGTCGTGGTAGACGAACTGGCTCATACCAATATCGAGGGCAGCAAGCACGCAAAGCGTTACGAGGACGTAATCGAGTTGCTGGACGCCAAGATCGATGTTTTATCGACCATGAACGTGCAGCACGTGGAGAGTGTAGGCCCAACGGTACAGCAGATCACCGGCGTTCAGGTGCGCGAAACCGTCCCGGATTGGGTGATGCAACGTGTGGACGAGATTGTTCTGGCGGATCTCACTCCGCAAGCTTTGCAGAAACGGATGCAGCGCGGCGACATCTATCCTGTCGATCGTGCGCAGCGTGCGCTGTCTCATTTCTTTCGTCCCGGCAATCTAATCGCATTGCGTGAACTGGCCCTGCGACAGGTGACTGGAGTAGTCGACCGCAGCTTGGACGCTTTTCTGGAAAAGGATGCGACCCAATCCACGCACACCGTGCGCGAACGCATTGGAGTGTGCGTCAGTTCGAATCCGGCGGCCCAGTATTTGATTGCGCGCGGTTCCCGCATGGCGCAGGCGATCGGCGGCGATCTTTTCGTCTTCTACATCGATGTTGGACGCGATACCCGGCCGGACGATCAGAAAACTCTGGCCGAGAACATTCGCTTTGCCGAGAACCTGGGGGCTCGGGTGGTTCGTACAACCGGCGGAAGCATTGCCGATGGCCTCGCGCAGTTGGTACGCGAGCATCACATCACACAGGTGATCTTCGGCCGCTCCGCCCGGACGGGTTGGCAGAGATACCTGTACATGTCCGCGATCCAGAGGTTCCTACGAGAGTCGCCCTCCGTGGATGTCCACATCGTGACGCAGGAGGTGCGTTGATGGCGGATCATCCGCACATCCTTGTGGTGGACGATGAGCCGCAGATCACCCGTGTGCTTCGTACCAGTCTTGCCGCTCAGGGGTATGACATCCGCATCGCGAACAGCGGCGAGATGGCACTGGAGATCATGAAAGATTGGCAGCCGCACCTCATCATCACCGATCTCTCGATGCCCTCTATCGACGGTGTGCAACTCACGCGACACGTGCGGGCGATCTCACAGGTGCCCATCCTGGTGCTTTCGGTCCGCGACAAAGAGCGGCAAAAGGTCGAGGCGCTAGACGCGGGAGCCGACGACTATATGACCAAACCCTTCGGTATGAATGAGCTTCTTGCCAGGGTGCGGGCGAATCTCCGCCGCGTTCCCCTTGGCAGCGAGGCCGATCCGGTCATAGCAGTCGGTGATTTCTACATTGATACCGCCGCTCACAAGGTGACGGTGCGACGTCAGGAAGTACGGCTCACACCTAAAGAATTCGAGCTCCTCGTTTTTATGGCGCGGCGTCCAGGAAAGGTAATTAATCACCGAACCTTGCTGGGCGCGATCTGGGGCGGCCAGAGTACGGAACAAGTTGAGTATCTTCGCGTATTCGTTGGTCAGTTGCGCAAGAAGCTGGAGCCAGACGCGGCATCTCCGCGCTACATTGTCACCGAGCCTTGGGTCGGATACCGCTTCGAGCCCGGCGAATAACCTCTCTCGCAGTAATACCACCCCAATCGACTTACGCACATCCTACGAAGTCTTTATCCATCCTTTACGCGCCTTCGATTGGAATAGCTATGTCGAGGTGCCAATTGCGCGCCTTAGGCAGGGGAGGACGAAGTCTATGGTCGTGATCCACGAAGCTTCCGCAGAACAGTTGGCGAAGTTGTTCCACCACTACAGAGAGGCTTTGACGCGCGACGTCAATCCCAATAGCCGCGCGGAGACGCTCACATGGGAGAACACTCCTCGCGATGAGCGCAATTTGTTGATTGCTGCTGCCGAATTGGCACTGCTGGATCTGGGCCAGGCCGAAGCCTGCGAGCCCGTGCGCAAGTACTACGCTACGCCTGGAGCAGCCGAGTGGGGCTGCTGACTCCTCGGTAGTCCGCCTTTCTATCCTTTATGAAATCCTTACGCTCCTTTAACCCGCTCCTTACGCCGAATGTTGTCCAATCGTCATTGAGAGCACTGCTTACACTCTCGGACTACTGGAGGGCGCTATGCAATTAGCGCTGGCTGTTATGTGCCTCAGTGCCGTGACTTTCATGCTTCGTGTGTTGATGGCCTTCGTGAAGGAGTTCCGAGCCGGCGCGCGTCAGGGCTATGCGGTTCCCGTGGCGGAGCATCGTCCAGCGCGCAAACAAGAACGACTGCTTGTCTTGCACGCGGATTCCTGCTGTGGCACACTCGCGCCAAAAATGGTGAGGGGAGCGCTTTTAACGTGTTTGCTTTGTAGCGGATTGGTATTACCGGCTAAGTGTCAGCAGAATTCTGGCCAGAGTTCACCAAACAGCGAGGCGAAAGCAGACAAGCAGCAAATCCCGCAAGAAGTTCTTCAGGAACTCGACGCGATGAAGAAACGCATCGAACAGCTCGAGGGCCAACTCAAGCGACAGGACACGGACAAAAGCGCTGCGCCGGTCTCGGTCCCCTCCGCTTCCTTAAACGAGAGCGCAGCGTCCGCCGAGGTTACCAACACGCGGCCTGAAGCGCAACCGAAGCCGCAACCCGCGGAGCCGTTTGCATTCGCGGATTGGACCTGGCTCAATGGAAATCCGCGTACCAAAGAAGCGGCCTTCGACTCGAAGTTCTTTACTCCGGAGATCCGCGCCGACGTCGATTACACCTACGACTTCAACCATCCCAAGGACGACACGATTAGTGGCTCCAGCGAGATATTCCGCGCGAACGAAATTGGTATCACGCAACTGGGTGTGGGCGGAGACTTCCACTTCGACCGAGTCCACGCACGGTTCATGACACAGTTTGGAATGTACTCCCAAACCACGCCGCGCAACGATGCCAGTTATTCTCGGGGTCAGTGGAATCTTGCGGATGCTTATCGATATATTTCCGAAGCGTACGGCGGCTACCACTGGGATGCGTTGCATGGGGTCAATGTCGATGCTGGGATTTTCATGTCCTACGTCGGACTCTTCAGCTACTACAACTTTGACAACTGGGCCTACCAACCCTCCTACGTTTCCTCCAATACGCCATGGTTCTTCACCGGCTTGCGAATCCAGGTGTTCCCGACGGCGAAGTTGAAGATCGAGCCTTGGATTATCAACGGATGGCAGTCCTACGGCCGCTTTAATAACCGCATGGGATTCGGCGGGCAGATTCTCTATCGCCCCACCTCCTGGCTCTCGATTACTTCGAACAACTACGGGGCTGGCGCCGATGCGCTCGGTATTCCGAATCGTACTCGCTATCACACTGATAACAGCATCGAGGTGAAGTATTACGACCATCCGGAGCGCTTCCTCGACAAGATGGCATTCAGTTTCACGGGAGACCTGGGCTGTGAGAGCGGCGGCGGAGTGAATTGCACGACGAATCAGAAGAACGCAGCCGGCCAGATCGTGTCCTACAAGCAGAGCTTTCTCGGGTACATGCTCTACAACCGCTGGTGGTTCCATAAGGACCGTTACGCCGTCACTCTGGGCGGCGGCGAGATTAACAACCCCGGGCGATATTTAGTGCTATTGCCGCCGATCGATGGAGCTACGGCAACGACCGGCACCCCATATTTCACGGAAAATCCGGGCGATCCGTATAAGGCATGGGATGTTTCGGCTACGTACGACTACATGCCGAGCCAATACATTACCTTCCGATGGGAGTTCAATCATCGTCACGCCAACGTGCCGTACTGGAGCGGACCGGGCGGGGTTACGCCTCCGGGCGGCAACAACGGTGATCCCGGAGCGATCACATCAGGATGGCAGCCCGACCTTCGCAAAACCGAAGACCGCGGGACCATGGCAATCCTCGTGAAGTTCTGAGATGAGTTCGAACATGGACGGAGGTCACAGGTGCAAGACATTCTTTGGATTGGCGTCACCATCGCTTTTTTCGCAGTCTCGGTCGCGTATGTGCATTTCTGCGATCGCATGAAATAGCCGGAGAAGACCTATGGATACCCAAAATCTCATCATGCTGGCGATCAGTGCTGCTGCGGCTGTCTACCTCTTTTACGCCCTGCTGCGGCCGGAGAAATTCTGATGACCCTCAATGGCTGGCTACAGATACTCGTATTCCTTGCTTTGATCTTCGCCGTCACAAAGCCTCTCGGAATTTTCATGGCGAAAGTGTTCGCTGGAGAACGCACGTTTCTCGATCCGGTTCTGCGCCCCATCGAGCGGCTCCTGTACCGCGTAACGGGCGTGGATGAACAACACGAGATGCGCTGGACGGAATACGCAACCGCCATGCTGTTGTTCAGCGGTGTTTCCATGCTCGTTCTGTATCTAATCCAGCGTGTTCAGGGCATGCTCCCCTTTAATCCGCAACACATCGCCGCAGTCGCGCCGCAGCACCTTGCCTTCAATACCGCGGCATCTTTCACCACGAATACGAACTGGCAGGCGTATTCAGGCGAAACCACGATGAGCTACTTCACGCAGATGGCGGGACTTGCGTTTCACAACTTCGCCTCAGCGGCAACCGGAATCGTACTCGCCATCGTGTTCATCCGAGGTATCGCCCGCCGGCAGATGGAAACACTCGGCAACTTCTGGGTCGACTTCGTCCGCTGCTGCCTGTGGATCCTGTTGCCGTTCTGCGTCGTTGGATCGTTGTTCCTGGTCTCGCAGGGAGTCATCCAGAACCTGAAGCCATACGATACGGTCAAGCTTGTCGAACCGCAGCACGTCCAGCAAGTAGGCGCCGACGGCAGGCCGGTTGTGGATGCAAGCGGCAAGCCAGTCATGGACACGGTCACCACGCAGACGATCGCGCAGGGTCCGGTTGCCTCCCAGGAAATGATCAAGGAGTGGGGCACGAATGGCGGAGGGTTCTTCAACGCCAACAGCGCTCATCCCTTTGAGAACCCGACACCCCTCTCGAATCTTTTGGAGATGTTCTGCATATTCGCGATCGGCTCCGGCCTGACTTACACCTTGGGCCGGATGACCGGATCAACGGCTCACGGATGGGCAGTCTGGTGCGCAATGGCGATTCTCTTTCTCGCTGGCGTTACCGTTGCATATTGGGCCGAGTCGCAAGGCAACCCGCTATATCCGGCGACGGTATCGCAGCATGTAAGCGCCGGCCAATCAGGCGGCAACATGGAAGGGAAGGAGACGCGCTTCGGAATCGCAAATTCCGCGCTGTTTGCAACAATCACCACGGACGCCAGTTGCGGCGCGATCAACGGCTGGCACGATTCATTTACCCCGCTGGGTGGATTGGTACCGCTGGTCAACATCATGCTCAGCGAGGTGATTTTCGGGGGCGTCGGCTCTGGGATGTACGGAATCCTGATTTACATCATCCTCGCTGTATTTATTGCCGGTCTCATGGTTGGTCGCACGCCTGAATACCTTGGCAAGAAGATCGAAGCCTATGACGTGAAGATGGCGATGCTGGTTTCTCTGGTGTTTCCGCTGATCATTCTCACCCTCACCGGAATCTCGATGGTGAAGAACTTTGGTCTTGCCGGCATCCTCAATGCCGGCCCGCACGGACTCAGCGAGATTCTCTACGCCTTCGTTTCGGGAGCAGGGAACAACGGCTCCGCTTTCGGAGGACTGACGGTAAACACACTGTGGTATGACGCAGCGATCGGCATGACGACGCTGATCGGCCGATTCTTCATGATCATCCCGATGCTTGCCATCGCTGGAAATCTGGCTCAGAAGAAGTACGTGCCGCCCTCCGTCGGTACGTTCCCGGTTACGACTCCGCTGTTCACGTTTCTTCTAATTAGCGTGATTTTGATCCTTGGAGCCCTGACATTTTTTCCGGCACTGAGTTTGGGTCCGATTCTTGAACATCTCCTGATGCACGCAGGGAAGACATTCTAGGAAAACTATGGCAAGCCAACGCAAATCGATTTGGGATCTAAAGCTGGTTCGTAGCGCAACTTGGAGCTCGATTGTGAAGCTCAGCCCGCGCAATATGATGAGCAACCCCGTCATGTTCGTGGTCGAGATCGGCAGCGTGATTACGACCGTCCTGCTGGTCGTCCACCCGCACCAGGCATTCAGGTTCAATCTGCAGATCACGCTCTGGCTATGGTTTACGGTGCTCTTCGCGAACTTCGCCGAAGCCATGGCCGAGGGCCGGGGCAAAGCACAGGCAGAGACACTTCGCCGCGCTCGATCCGAAACCATTGCGAAGCGGTACACCTCAAACGAAAAAATCGAGGAAATCCCAAGCGCGAAGCTCCGTGCGGGAGACTTGGTCTCTGTTTCAGCTGGAGAACTCATCCCCGGCGATGGAGAAATTGTGGAAGGCGTCGCCTCGGTCGACGAATCGGCAATTACAGGCGAGTCCGCTCCGGTAATCCGTGAAACTGGCGGGGATCGCTCCGCCGTAACCGGCGGTACCCGCGTCCTCAGCGATCACATCAAGGTGAAGATCACGTCAAATCCTGGGGAAACCTTCCTCGATCGCATGATCGCTTTAGTTGAAGGCGCTTCTCGTCAGAAGACACCCAACGAGATTGCGCTGAACATTCTTTTGGCCGGGCTCACGATCATCTTCTTGCTGGCTGTTGTCACATTACAACCGTTCGCAATCTATTCCGGCTCGCCGCAGACGGTGTTCGTTCTGGTATCGCTCCTGGTCTGCCTGATTCCAACCACCATCGGCGGCTTACTCTCGGCGATCGGGATTGCCGGCATGGATCGCCTTGTGCAACACAACGTCCTGGCAATGTCGGGGCGCGCTGTTGAAGCTGCCGGGGACGTTAACACGCTGCTTCTCGACAAAACCGGCACGATCACCTTCGGTAATCGGCAAGCTACGGAATTCATTCCGGCTCCGGGGGTGACTGAAACCGCGATGGCAGACGCCGCGCAACTCTCGTCGCTGGCCGACGAAACACCGGAAGGCCGCTCCATCGTCGTGTTGGCGAAAGAGAGATATAACTTGCGCGGCCGCGAGTTCGGAGCGCTCGAAGCAGAATTCATTCCGTTCACCGCCCAGACCCGAATGTCGGGAGTGAACCTCGACGGGCGGGAGATTCGAAAGGGTGCTGCCGAGGCTATAACTCGTTTGATCGAGACGAACAACAATGGCGGAATGCCAGCGGAGGTTCGCGCCATTGTGGAACGCATCGCATCCTCCGGCGGCACGCCACTCGTCGTCGCCGAAAACCGGCATGCGATGGGCGTCATTCACCTGAAAGATGTGGTCAAAGGTGGCATTCGCGACCGTTTCGCGCAGCTTCGCGCCATGGGAATCCGCACTGTGATGATCACTGGGGATAACCCTCTGACGGCCGCAGCCATCGCGAGGGAAGCAGGTGTGGACGATTTCCTGGCACAAGCAACACCCGAAGACAAGCTCAAGTTGATCCGTACCGAGCAGGCGGGTGGCAAACTCGTGGCCATGACGGGCGACGGCACCAACGACGCTCCCGCCCTGGCTCAGGCCGATGTTGGGGTCGCCATGAACACTGGAACCCAGGCAGCCAAAGAAGCGGGGAACATGGTGGACTTGGACTCCAATCCTACGAAGCTGATTGAAGTGGTCGAAATCGGCAAACAGCTTCTGATGACTCGCGGCGCGCTCACCACATTCTCCATCGCCAATGACGTGGCGAAATACTTCGCCATCATTCCTGCGATGTTCGCCGCGACCTTTCCCGTGCTGAATGCGCTCAACATCATGCATCTGAGGACGCCGCAATCCGCCGTCTTATCGGCAGTGATCTTCAACGCGCTGATCATTATTGCGCTCATCCCACTGGCCCTGCGTGGGGTGAAGTATCGCGCTATGAATGCTGAGGCTCTCCTGCGACGCAACCTTCTAATCTACGGCGTGGGCGGATTAATTGCCCCATTCCTAGGAATCAAAATTATCGACATGATGATCACCGCAGTAGGCCTTGCCTGAGGACTCCGATGAAAAAGAATCTACTTACTGCTTTCCTGATGACGATTGCGACTACCGTGCTTCTGGGCTTGATCTACCCCCTCATCGTGACCGGGCTTTCACAAGTGCTATTTAAAGACAAAGCGAATGGCCAGATCCTCTATCGCAATGGAGAAGCAATCGGATCACGCATCATCGCGCAACCTTTCACCTCAGCAAGATATTTCCATCCTCGGCCGTCGGCCGCAGGGAATGGCTATGACGCGGCCAATTCTGGAGGCACCAACCTGGGTCCTACGAACCAGAAGTTGATTGAACGCGTCCGTGCCGATGCTGCTGCGCTCCACCAGGAGAATCCGGCGGAAGCAATTCCTGTGGACTTGATCACGACTTCGGCATCCGGTCTGGACCCTGAGATTTCTCCGGCGGCTGCAGTGTTCCAAATTCCGCGCATCGCACGCGAACGCGGACTTTCGGAAGCGGTGCTTGCTGGTCTTGTGCAGAGTCACACTCATCAGCGAACGCTCGGACTTTTCGGGGAGCCTCGAGTGAATGTCCTCGAACTCAATCTGGCGCTGGATCATGTCACACCGACATCTTAAGTCCGGGTGTTACATTCGCTGCACCCGCTGCGCCTGCGGTACCTTCCGCGACAACAGGAGTCAAAAGTCCTGCATCCTAGCTGCAGTAGAACGAGTCGGGCATCGTTTCTGCCCGCAATACAACGCTCTTGGCCCTCGTTTATTGACGAATCAGAGGAATGAATTATGAGCTCCGGCGAACTTCCTACCGTAGGACCTGCCCCCTTTGCGAGCGAGAACTCCGGCGTTCAGCTACCGGAACACGAGCGCTCCAGTGCTTCTGTTTCCGTCGGAAGATGGCTCGGGCAAACGCAATCTCGGTTGAAATTTGGTTTGTCCCGGGCGTATCGGCGAGGTCAGGTCAGGACCGCGTCTCTGCTACAAAGATTGCGGGAGCAGGGTCAAAGCCTCCGGCAGGAACGTCCCCTCCCGACTCTGGCTGTGATCTCAGGTTCAGCATTCGCTCTCGGCCTCACCCTGGCGATCCTGAAGTCACGACGTACATAAACGCTGCTTCGCCCCATGGCCGCAAACCTGGCTGAAGTCCTCGGCAGGATGAAGAATGAAGTCGGCAGTTTCATCGTGCTTCGATGAGCCTTCCACCGCGGAGGCTTATCCCAATTCCAGTTCCATGTGGCCACGCTCCCTCAGACGGTCACTGGCCCAATAACCCATAGATGTCCAATTCATTTGCCGTCGGAACGTATACTCGACCGTTGGCAATTGTCGGCACAGTCAGCTTCAGGGCTAGTCCCGCTTGGTCACGGCTCCCCGCCTGCGAGCTGTTGTAAAGTTCGGTCGCCACATTTGTTGCATCGTAGGCATGCAACACTGCCAGGCCACTGGCAGTCGGATTCGTGCTGTTGTAGGTTGAATTATCGATCTCCCAGATGATGCCGTTGGCTGTTCCGTTCGCGGATAGCGATGCGGTTGCTCCGTGCATTCCAAAAACAGGCGTGCCGGCTGAGGTGGAACTGGCTGACATTTGCTGCCCCGCTTCGGCGTTGGCGTTCCAGCTGAATGCCCGGAGAACGTCATTATTGGAATGGAAGTAGATCGAACCGTTCCAGTACACCGGAGTCGAGAAGATGTTGTTGTACTGCGTAGTGCCAATATGCACGGTCTGAAGAACGTTGTTGGACGTGTCGTTAAATCCGCCCATGCTGTCACGGTTGACGACAAAAATGTTCCCGTCTTTTCCCCCGCCGATCACGATATGAGGGATCGTCGAAGATCCCGGCAGAATGACGTTCCCTCCGGATCCAAGGTCCACGTCATTCACTGCAAGGGTGTAATTGTCATCCGGAGCAAAGTAGTCCAGTACGGACAGGGTGTTCGCATCCAGCCGCAAGAAACAATCGTTATAGCCCACCATGGTGGACCCCGTGATCCACTGCTCGTCGCCGGAATCCACGCCGCTCATCAGGTATACGTCTCCGGTTGCGTCATCAATCGTGGGAGCGGCGCCGCTCGCCCAAAGTCCGCCGCCTCCGGCTCCATTCGTCGCCTCGAACAGAGCTTTCTGGGCAAGCGACGTCTTGTCGTAGGCAAACAGCCAGCCGTTGTGACAGCTGCCGAATGCGATGTAAATCAGATTTGATACCGGATCCAGCGCCAGGCCCATTCGCTGATAGCAGGAATCGCTGAGGGTGTCGCCGGAGTACGATCCGGTCACGCCTACGGGAGTGGCCTTGTCCGCTCCAGTCGCGACATCAATCGCATGCAGCCAGAACGGAGGACTTAACGCGTTTACTTCAGCGACCACATAAATGGTGTTGGTCGTTGCATCAATCACGGGCGTTGACAGAATGCCGATGTTGGGCCATGGACCGCCCTCGTCGAACTTGGGGATCGGCGCTCCAAGGTCTACGTGCCAGAAGGTCGTCAGAGTGGACGCAGTCGCATCTGCATCGAAGGCGTACAAGGTATTGTTCTCCGTCGCCACGAACACCACATTGCGGATTCCCACGTTTGGAATGTTCACCTGCGGCAAATACAACGGCTGCGGATAGATCTGCCCATCCACTGGATACGAAACCAGCTTGCCGAATTGGCTGGAATTCACATTCGATGGTGCGAGCGTCACCTCTTGCAGGTAAGCTCCGTCTCGCGCATCGTCGTTGTGATATGAGAGAACGGCGCTTTGCGCAACGTTCACGACCGTAACCCGACTGGATGCGCTGCTCGACGGTGCAGCGACGCTGGTCGCTCCGACGGTATGACTTCCGATCGTATTCGGAGCGGTATAAATGCCGGTGGAACTGATCGTTCCCACCGCGCTATTTCCACCACCCACCCCATCCACAGACCACGAAACGGAAGTATTCGTGAGTCCCTGGATGGTCGCAGTGAATTGTTGCGTAGCCGAAGGCGCAATCAGCACTCCGCTCGTCGGCGAAAGACCGAACGTGAAGACGGTCACGGGTGCGCTGCCGGTCTCCGACGTATTCGCCGCGCTGGTTGCCACGACGCTGTGATTTCCTGCTTGTGAGGGGGCCGTGTAGAGGCCGGAAGCGTCAATGTTTCCCACCGTGGCCTTCCCGCCGTTCACGCCGTCAACAGACCATGTGACCGACGTGTTTGTTGCGCCTTGCACGGTTGCACTGAACTGTTGCGTCGCGCCCGCTTCGATTGTGGTCGTGGCCGGACTCACTGCGACGCTGCCTTGCACGGTGACCGTGGCGCTTGCGCTCTTCGTCGTATCCACTGCGCTGGTGGCGGTAACAACGTGCGACCCAGACTGCATCGGGGCTTTGTATAACCCGGTTGCATCGATGATTCCGAGTGCAGAACTGCCGCCGCCGGTGCCGTCGACAGACCAGGTCACCGCTGTGTTGCTGCTTCCGCTCACTGTGGCCGTGAACTGCTGTTGCGCTCCTGCTGCGAGTGTAACGGAAGACTGATTCAACTGGACCATGATTGAACCGGATCCGGATGAACTGGAAGGATTGGATACGCTCGAGCAACCTACCGCAGGAATCACGAGTGCGAGCACAAACCAACGTCTGGAAAGGCGGAACTTCGAATCTCTCATAAATATAGAGGGGAAGTGTTTGCCGGAATTCTTTCTCCCGAAGCGAATAATAGATGTACGGCGGCGGGGCAAGGGTTGCTGACATAGCGGAGCCGTACCTCTCCGTGTGAACGCTGAATCTTAGCAGCCAGTCCTGGAATCCGGGCTTGCTGTGCTTACGCGCACTGAGACGCCGTATCTGCAACATGAGTTGCAGGCAAACATCTGTTCTGACGCATAAAGATGTCTTGTTCGTTGACTTTCGGCCAGTTCGAATGATCAGGAAGATAGAATCAGAATGCCATGTCAGACCGACGGCTCCGACTCGGCGTGCGATAATGCTTTAAATCGCTCATCGGCCCCGTAGCTCAGTGGATAGAGCAGCGGTTTCCTAAACCGTTGGTCGGCGGTTCGACTCCGCCCGGGGCCTCCATTGGCCAATCTTAGGGACGCGATCCCCGATCACAGACAAGGATCACTTCTGCTTTTGATGGCTTTCTACCGAAAGCTTCCGCAGGGACAATCGCTCGTGGTGCATCAGGACCAATCCAGTGGGAATCACTGCCGCAAACGTCACCAGCCACAGCAGAATCCCACAACTCGCAGCCAGTTCCGGGGGCACGTCAAACACGCTTGAGAGCGTCGCGATGGTTGCCATCTGCGACCCTCCGCCGACGGCCGGCAACTGCAGCATCGATCCCAGCATGCTCGAGAACATCAGTATGAGTAGCTGCGAGACAGGAATTTCGAGCGCATCGACCCCATAAGAATGCGTGACCTCGTGATACGAGAGTGCAATCACGTACCACATTCCGACGGAGACCGCGGTCAATAAGAGCATCGACACCGGACCCTGTATGGTGTCGAGTCCCATGTGGAACTCGCGTACTTTGTCGCCCAGCTTATGGCCGATTTTTGGCAGATGCGAAAATCTTTGCTCGACCCACGTGGCTACTCTCTCTCCATTGCGCCGGATTACGATCGCTGCGATCGCAGTGAATGCTACCAGCCCGGTCAGAATGAATCCGAGTTCGCGAAACCGCAGATAGTACTCGGGATGCGGAATAGAGGGCAGGGCACTCGGTAGAAAGATCGCCAACAACATCAGGACCGTGAACGCTCCGATGTCGAATATGCGTTCCACGCCCCAAACGGCGACTTGAGATGAAACTGGAAGATCAGTCCGTCGTGCGATCAAGTATGGGCGGATGAACTCTCCCGCGCGACCCAGCAATGCCAGTCCAGTGAATCCCACCAGGGTCGGCGAAACCATGTCTAAAGTCCGGGTCTTCGGCCGTACTGGGTTCAAGAAAACCTTCCAGCGCCAGGCCCGCATGAGATACCCAAGGTAAATGAGAAGTATCCCGTGCAGGACATGCATCTTCTTGATGCGATGCGTCTGGCTCCAGAAGGTGCTCCAATCGAAGGTACGCCAGTGGCGATATTGCAGGTAAACGAGAATGGCCAGGATGAGAAACACAATGATGCTGGCCAGAATGCGTTTCTTATCCATGAAGGGATGAACTTTGTGCCGCAACCAACGACGGGACAGCGGCAAACGGCAACACTCAAGGTAAATGACTGGCTGAACACGGTCAAACAAATCTCAGTTGCGAATGTGGTGCGTGCAGTTGCTTTCGCGGACGATCAAAGCCAGGCAACTAATCCTTGAGTTGACTCGTTTTGTCTGGGCGTGTCTGATTGGAAGTCGTTTTTGCCGCTGGAACTTGCTTCTGCAGGCCCGCAGTAGCCACCGGCTTCTTGTTGCGCGTCGCTTTCTGCTCGGCAAGTTTCTTCTTATTGAAATCCCGCACAATGCGGGCGATGTACGCCCGTGTCTCGTAATAAGGAGGCACCCCGCCGTACCGCTCGACCCGCTGCGGCCCGGCGTTGTATGCAGCCAGGGCTTTCACAAGATCAAAGTTGTATCGCTCGAGCAGCTCGCGCAGATATTTCGTCCCGCCGTCCACATTCGCGCGCGGATCGAATACATTCGGGACACCCAGTTGTGATGCCGTTCCCGGCATGAGTTGCATCAACCCTTGCGCCCCTTTCGGAGATCTCGCCCGCACATTAAATCCACTTTCAGCCTTGATCACGCTGTTCACGAGATCCGGATCCAGTTGGTAACGCCCGCTCGCATCCTGCACGACTTCGGTAATGTTGGGCTGAGGGGAAGAAGGAAAGCGGATCGAAGCCCCTGCGCCGCGGGCCGCGTTCGCCGCATAAGAGGAACCGGGCGCTGACACCGGAAGCCTTAAACTGGAAGGCGAAGGAGTCGGAACGGGAGTGTCCGCGGCCGCCTCAAAGTGATCCAACTGCGCGGTAGGAACGTCCACGAAACTGGAACCATCTGCACTCGTGTACAGTCGCGTGACATCACCCACAATTTCGTGCCGCTCGTGCCGGATGGAAAAACCATTTTTCAGCACCGCAACTTCTCCCGCAAGGCAGGGAATCGCCGCCATCATCAAAGCGACAATTGCGGCATTTCGAAATCGGGTGAATCTGTTCATGCAATTACCAATACCCGTGAACCTTAGCTCGTGATCAGCGACTGAAACGGAGTCTCGCCCAGCGCTAACTCCACGGCAGCCGCGACTCCGCAAGCATCGTTACCGCGCGTCACTCTCCATCCCCGGCCACGGAGTTCGGCGCATGCATTCCCCATGATAACCGGATGTCCTGCGAACTCAAGCATCTCCACGTCATTATGGTTATCACCGACGGCCATGACCTGCTCGCGCCCCAAACCTCGGTAAGTTGCCCACCGTGCGAGGGCATGCCCTTTGGAACACCCCGCATTCAGGACATCGATCATCGACAGATCCCGCTCCGGGTATTCGGTTCGCAGCACTGTGGTCATTCCGCCCAGGCCGGCGCTCTCCAGCTTTTCGAGTGCCTTGCCCATGCGCGCAAGTGTGCCGCAAAACATCGCCTGCACCGGGTTTTTCACCAACGCATCCTCAATCGGAATGACAAACTGGATGTACTCCATGTTCTTCTCGAGCCATCGCCGGATGCTTGGCCCGATTTCTTCCAGATGTTCCAGCACGAGAGCGCCCTTCGTCTCCTGGTCGAATGTCAGAACGGTATTCCCGCGGAACTCTCGCATCGCCCCGCAGAGCCGCCGGCAAATGTCTGCCGGCATCATGTCGCGATGGAATGTCTCTCCGCGTAAAGATCGCGTGACCGCTCCATTCGAACTGATCAGCCACAAATCAAACCCCAGTTGCTGCGCGATCGGGAGGGCAAAAGAATGCCGCCTGCCTGTCACCAGCACGATTTCGATTCCTGCATCATTTGCCCGACGCAACGCCGCCAGGTCGCCTTCGGAAATCTGGAATTGTGGGTTAAGGAGCGTGCCGTCGATGTCGGTCGCCAGCAGCTTGATGGAAGGCGTAAGAATATTCACTCATTCGATTTTACATCGAGGCCTGGCTCATGCCGGAAGGCGTCCCAATACTGCCTTCGCCTTGCGGAACCAGGGGCGCTCCCTTCGTTTCTGGTATCCCGGCATTGTGGCCTTCTTGTCGAGGATCTTCTTTGCCCACTCTCGTGCTTCCACCATGCGGCCTTGGGACTCGAGGTACAGCGCATAGTGATAGTACGTCTCCGAGATGGTCGAAATGCGCACCGCCTCGCGGAACATAGCATTAGCCTTGTCGGGCTGCCCTGTCTGGGCGTAAGCCCATGCCAGCAGTCCCTTGCCCCGATGGAAGTCGTAATCAGGTTCGGTGCTGACCGCCCGCTCCAGGTCGGGCAGGGCCGCGGCAAAATCGCCTAGTTCGAGTTCGGCAATTCCGCGCCTGTAAAACGGATCAATGTGATCCGTTCGCGACGAAATCGCTTTGTCATAGCAGGCCCGCGCTCTCGCATAGTCGTGATCGTCGAGGTAAAGCAAGCCTAGTTCTTCATAATTCCCGGCAGATGGATTGTCCAGAATCGCCCGTTCCAATTCGCCAATCCGCTTACGTCGGGGAAATACCTGGAAAGATGATCGAAGCAACCCCGCGTCCGGAATGACTTCAACGAAGATGTAAACCAGGGCCCCGATCCAGTGGAACAATATGACCCAAATCCAGAAGAAATCCGGCCGCCGCCGGATGAAGTGGATAATCGCGATTGCGCGGAGCGCAATCGCCCACCAGGAAAACGCGAAGAAAAGAAACGATCCCATCGTGAAAACGCACTATAGCACGCAGCCGAATAACCGCAGGATTACCAACGCACACTGGAGTATGTTGCCGGTCCATTGAAAAAGGCGTCCCGTCGGGGACGCCAGAGAATCCAAGAAATTCTATTCTATTTCGGTGTCGCAGGCACAGCCGGAGTGCTTGCCGCCGGAGCAGGCGTCGTTGCGGCGGCCGGTCCAGAAACGAGCAGGGTCTTCGTCGCTGACGGCAACTTGTCGGCATTCGCGCAGAGCAAACTCACCTGCCACATCTGATTGGTGGAGAGCGAATTCTGGAATCCCGGCATTCCTGTCATCCGAATTCCGCCATTCACTTTCCAATAGGTTTCCCCTGGCGAATCATCCGTCACTCCTTTTCCTTCCATCAATTTGGGCGGCTTTGGATACATTCCCTTCGCGATCGCCGTCTCCGGACTCAACGGCACGCCGTGGCAGACGGCGCAGTGATCCCGATAGACCTGCGCTCCGGCTGAGAGATTCGTTTCGTCTGCGGGAAGCGGCGACTGCTGCTGAGCCGCCTTGCCCATCCCCGCGTGCAGTGCCATCCCCGCGAACCACTTTTCAAACGGCATCGGCGATGAACTGGTCGCAACGGGCGCCATCCCAGTTGAGAAATATAGATAAACACACAACGGGATGACGATCAATCCAACGATCACACCAAAGATAAACTTGCCCATTTCGACTTTCTCCTGCGAGATCAACTCGCCTCGATGGTAACGCAGAATTTACGGGACAGCGGATCAAACTTGCGCTGCGCAGCGATCGCGCCGGCGATTTCTATTTTGCCTTGGGCTGAATCAGTTCCACATCAATTGTGATGTTTACATCATCCCCAGCCATAGCTGGCGCTCCGTTCACTCCGAAATCCCTGCGGTTGATTTTGGTGCTGGCGGATGCCCCGATGCGCTGGTTGCCCATCGGATCTTGGATGGCAGCCGTAGGTCCGTCCACGTCGAGCACAACTTCCTTGGTTACGCCGTGAATCGTCAGATCTCCTGTGATCTGCAGTTTGCCGGATCCTGCCGACTTCGTCTGCTTTGATTTGAAAGTGATCGTCGGAAACTTCTGCACATCAAAAAAATTGGGGCTGCGGAGATCGTTGTCGCGCATCTGGACGCGTGTGTCAACAGAACTCGCATCGATTGTGGCTTCTAGAGAATCCTTGCTCGCATCGGCGGGATCGTAAGTGGCCGATCCTGTCACCTTCGTAAATGCGCCGCGAACCGTCGAGACCCCAAGGTGCCGAACGGAGAATTGTGCCGACGAGTGCATAGGATCGATCTGCCACGTTCCAGCCTGTGCGGCAGCGGTTGCAGCCAAGGCGAGGGAAACCATGAATGTAAGTGCGACACGAAGCATACTTTGAGTCCTCCAGAACCGATTAGGTCCAGCAATGTTATATGGATTTAACGGGAATCGCCATCAGGTCGTCCACCAGCCCGACTTCCTTTTGCAGGAATGGCTCGGCGTAAGTGACTCCCCCGAGCATCCCGTAGAATCGCGCCATAGCGTCCACACGGGCCCGGATTTCCTCGTGGGCAGGGAAGAGGTCCTTCCCCGCATCCTGATTACTGAACTGCGTTTTGTAGGCAAGAATCGAAGCGAACTTGCCTTCAAACTGATCGCTGATATCAACCACGAACGTCGGCCGGACGTCGTAATAAAGTGTAGCGTAAACGATCTTGAAAGGCCGGTGGGGAGCTAACGAGCCGCTCTCAGGCATCTCTGACCCGGTCTTGCCACCGGCGGAGTCCTGAGTACCCAGTTCCAGTTTTGACAACCCCGCCAGAAAGCACGACTCATACCCAAGAGTCGAAGCGGTGTAATGATCCGGATGCCGCCCCTTCCAGTACGGCAGGATGACAACACTAGGCCGAGTTTCCCGAATTACGGTAGCGACCTTCAGTCGGTTCTCCCAAGTGTTCTCCACTCGTCCGTCGGGAATATCGAGCGCTCGCCGCCACGTGACTCCGAGGATCTTCGCCGCATCATTGGCCTCGCACTCGCGATCGGCGGCACTGCCGCGCGTCCCCATCTCCCCTTTGGTCAGATCGAGAATTCCCGTGCGCTGAGCACGTTGCGCTGCTCGAAGCAACGTCCCGCCGCACGTTTGCTCCACATCGTCGCGATGCGCCGCGATAGCAAGAATGTCGAGAGAATTGCTCAAGGGTAGGGAAGCCATGCTAGTCGAGACTGCCTTGCTCCAGCACGACGTTTTCGCGCACGATCAGACGATGCGCTGCCATTTCTTTGAGAGTAGGCAACACTCGATTCACATGCGCATCGGTATCGACGAAAATAATGATCACCGGCAACTTCCCCCCGGCCTCAACCAGATGCGACGTCTCAACCCGCTGTCGTCCCAGAAATCCTGCGACGCAGTGAATCGCCGTGGCCGCGTACACATCTTCTTTCCTGAGATAGTTAAGTATCTCCATGTGCAGCGGCCGGTGATGCCACTGATCAGCTTCGTTCAGGTAGATCGTAACCTGCACTGCCATTGCATCTGGCATTCTACTCGCGAGCCTCCCATTCGTGCCGCAACAGCCCGTACAACTCCGAATCCACGAACTGCCCCCACTTCAGCAGATGTTCCCGTTGGCATCCTTCGTAAGTCATCCCCACCTTTTTCAGAATCCGCCCCGAAGCCGAATTGTGCTTGAAATGCGTCGCAAAGATGCGATGCATGCCCAGTTCTTCAAATCCATAGCGGATCATCTCCCGGCCCGCTTCGGTCGCGTAGCCCTTGCCCCAGTAGTCCACCCCCAGCCAGTATCCAAGCTCTGCGTGTTTGTGCTGCTGATCCACTCGCAGGCCGATCCCACCGATTTGCCGCCCATCTCCGCGCAGCGTGATCGCAAGCCAGATCTTGTCCGCTTCCTTGGTCAATCGCAGAAACGCCTTCGCATCCTCCTGAGTATAGGGGTGCGCTATCCGAACAGTGGTCGCTGCCACCTCACGCGTGCCGATGAGAGGCATCAATTCGGGGATGTCGGCCTCGCTATACGGCCGGAGAGTCAAACGACTTGTTTGGAGATTTGGCGGCATGCTCGTGTTCAGAATGCCCGAGCCAAGGCCATTCCGGCGAGGACTCCCCCCAGGCATAGCAGATTATTGCTAAAGATATTGGCCAGCATCAGTCCCCATTGTCCCTGCTCGAAGAAGGACATCGTTTCGAATGCATAGCTCGAAAATGTCGTGAATGAACCGCAGAATCCCACCGCAACCAGCAAACGCCAGCGCGGATCCACCAATACCCGTTCCGTGGTCCAAATGAAAAAGAGTCCCAGGATGAAGCTTCCCAGAATGTTGATGATGAGTGTTCCGTAAGGGAAGATAGGCCCGAACTCTCTCAATGCCAAACGGCTCAGAACGTAACGCAGATTCGCGCCAAGAATTGCAGCGAAGGATATTGCGAGGAAATCTTTCACGTGCGGTACCCCTACAAAAAAGGATTCAATTCTGTAGGAGTTATCAGCCTGCGAAGCAGGCGGTTATGGCGAACTCCATCGCCCTGAAAATATTAAACCACAAAGTATGCGGGACGAATCTGGGTTTCAGTTTGATAACTACTTCTTCCGCTCCACCAGGAACCGGGCTAATTCCTTCAGGGGTTCGGCACGCTCTCCGAAAGTCCCCAATTCCGCGAAAGCATCACTGACCAGGCCATCTGCCTTCTTGATTGATGCCTCAATTCCGAACAACGCAGGGTACGTCGCCTTCTCCGACGCCGTGTCCTTGCCCGCAGTTTTGCCCAATTGTTCGGAAGTCTGGGTGACATCGAGCACATCGTCAACGATCTGGAACGCCAATCCAATGCCCAACCCGAACGCCCGCAACTTCCCGCCCTCTGCCTCACTTGCCCCCGCGTAGAGCCCGCCACTCACAAGGCTGGCGGTGATCAATGCCGCGGTCTTAGACCGATGGATGTATTCCAACATCTCGGGTGTCGGCCGCGTATGTTCGGCTTCGAGGTCCACGACCTGTCCGCCGATCATGCCGTCGATCGTTCCGGTGCCGCGCGCGATCTCTTCGATGATCCTGACCCGGCCCTCCGCAGGGCACTTCAGCCGCGCCAGCACTTCGTATGCCTGCGTCTGCAATGCATCGCCCGCCAAAATGGCCGTCGCCTCCCCGAATACCTTGTGACAAGTCGGGCGTCCACGCCGCAAGTCGTCATTGTCCAGGGCGGGCAGATCGTCGTGAATGAGCGAATAAGTGTGGAGCATCTCGAGCGCCGCACCCACTTCCTCGATACCGGCCGGCAGCTTTCCTGCGATCATCCGGCCCGCTTCCATGCACAGAATGGGACGCAATCGCTTCCCGCCAGCGAAAACGCTATGCCGCATCGCCTTATGAATCGACACCGGATGCTGCGTCTCCAGCGGGATCAAGCGATCCAGTGCGGCATCACTCAGCCGTTGTCCTTCTTCCAGAGTCTCCTTGAGCATGACGTGGAAGTATAGCAGCGCGATCAGGCCGGATCGGTGGGAGTAGCGTGTTGATACGAAGGCAAAACAGGACGCGCAAGGCGTCCTGGAATGGGTAGATGTGTAAAGCACTATGCCGCTGCGGATCGCGAATCAGCGGTGTTGCGCAGTACGGAAGTCAGAACGTCTCGCACGTCGTCGGCAGGGCACACATCGCTGGCGCCAGCCTCGAGCGCCGCCATCCACATCTCCTCGTCGGGAATGCGGTGAGTGCACACGATTGGCAGTCCCGGAAACTCTTGATGCAGGCTTTCGATATCGGACAACCGCCAAAGCTCGATGTTGACGACCGCCGCCTCCGGACGAGTTCGCGCTACATGATCCCGCAATTCCTCGTGCGTGTCCGCTACATGGACGGAGAAGTGCGGTTGTAGTCCTCCGGCAATCGATTGTGCCAGGTTCGGGTCCTTTTCCAGGACAACAACGTTTAGAGCCATAGATCCCCCGATCTTCAACCGTCGTCAACCAGGTGTTGACGAAGACTAGGGCTGCGGGGTGGCTGGACAGCTCAACTCCACAGACAACTTAAGGTGAAACGGTCGGGGACGCGGACTGCCGCGCAGGTTAGCGACGCGCCTGCGCCTTATCTGTCAGCGGCTCGAAAGGTTCGGCCTGGAGCTTCCCATTTTTCTTCAGCAGGATCTCGACCTTGCCCTCCGCATCTTCCAGTTCCTTGCGGCAGGCGGACGATAGCTGCATGCCTTCCTCGAAGAGAGTCAGGGATTTCTCCAAAGGCACCTCTCCCTTTTCCAGTTCCTGAACGATCTTCTCCAGTCGCTGGAGACACTCTTCAAATTTGGCCAACGGGAATTCGCTCCGTCTATATATCTTAATGCAACTATTCCGCTCTGATGTCCAGTGATTTTTCGATGAATATTGAATATAAAGGCCAGGAACCCTCCCGGATCGGGAAGGCTATGCCGACGCGCCATCACTCCCGAGAGCTTCCAGCACATCCACCGCCGAGGAGTATCGGCCCAGCGGTGCGCTGATCTGCGCTCCCTGCACTGTTTGCCGAACCGCGACCAGCATTTCTCGCGCGATCGCCACACCTTCAGCACGTGCCGCTTCTGGCGTCTGAGCCTTTGCCATGCGGTCCAGAATGCAGTCTGGTACTGAAACCCGAAGTTCGTTCTTCATGAATTCCGCGTTACGCACGCTGACCAGCGGCCAGATGCCCGCTACGACCGGAATCCGGCAATGCTCAATGCGCCGCAGAAAAATTTCCAGCAGTCGCAGGTCGAATACTGGCTGGGTGACGACGTATTCCGCCCCGGCTTCCACCTTGAATTCGAACCGGCGGATCTCCTCGTCCAAATCGCTCAGCCCCGGATTCGCTCCCACGCCAATCACGAACCCAGTCCCGGTACCAATCGGGTTTCCGCCCAGATCGAGTCCTCGATTAAGGCTATGAACAATGTTGACCAGCCCGATCGCGTCCACATCGAAAACGGCCGTAGCATCCGGATAGTTCCCCATCTTTGGCGGATCGCCGGTAATGCAAATCAGGTTTTTCACCCCCACCGCGGCGGCTCCCAGCAGATCGCTCTGAATGCCTAGTACATTCCGGTCGCGGCAGGTGTAGTGCAGAATCGTCTCGATGCCGACCTCGCGCTGGACGAGCAACGCCAGCGCCTGATTGCTCATACGCGCCGACGCCCGCGGGCTGTCGGGAATATTCACCGCATCGACGCCCACCGACTTCAGAAATTTCGCCGCCTCCATCTCTTTGTGAATCTCGATGCCCTTCGGTGGCACAACCTCCACCATAGTCACAAAGTCGCCGCTCGCCAGTTTGCGCCCCAGGCTGGATCGGTTCTCCAGTGGCACAGCAGGGACCGCTTTGGGCTGGGCTGCGGCCCCAGACACATGTGCCGAAGCAGTTCGGCTTCTAGCTTCCCCCACGCGTAGGGCCGCCTTCATGACGCGTATGTGTTCCGGCGTGGTTCCGCAGCAGCCACCCACGAGACGAACTCCGGCGCCTACAAACTTCCGCGCATAACTCGCCATGTATTCCGGCGAGCAAAGATAGATGTTCCGTCCATCTACCGATCTTGGAATGCCTGCATTCGGCTGTGCCGCCAAGGGAAGGGAACTCGCCGCCCTGACCCGCTCCATCGCTTCAAACATTGCGACTGGTCCGACGCTGCAATTGCATCCGATGACGTCCGCTCCCCACTCCTCCAACTTCGGAGCAAACGTCTCTGGGTCCGATCCGTCCAGGCAATTGCCATCTTCATCGATCGTCACCTGCGCCACGATCGGAATGGAAGTGCTCACATCCCGTGCCGCGAGCATAGCCTGGTGGATCTCCTCCAGATAACCGAACGTTTCCAGAATCAACAGATCAGCTCCGCTCTCCACCAAAGCAGTAATCTGTTCGCGGAACGCATCCCGCGCTTCCTGAAACGAAGTTTTCCCTAACGGTTCAATTCTGGTGCCCAGTGGGCCAACCGAACCCGCAACCCAAACATCGAAGCTTTTAGCGGCTTCCCGGGCGAGTCGCACACCCGCGCGATTGATGTCGAGAACTTTGTCCGCCAGGCTGTGTCGCGCCAGGCGAAATGAATTGGCTCCGAAAGTATTGGTTTCAACAATTTCGGCTCCCGCCTGCAGGTAGTCATGGTGTATGCCACGAATCAGGTCGGGCTGGGATAGATTCAACTCATCGTACGAGCGATTAATGAATATGCCTTTTTCATATAGAAGCGTTCCCATCGCTCCATCGCACAGTACTGGGGACTGCTTCAGCCGGGATAGAAAATCGCTCGCCATGATTGCTGAGAATACAGGATTAACGCCCGTTCGCGCATCTCGGTTGATGTGTGCCGGTGGACCTTGGAGCCTCTTTTAGTGAAAATGAAACAAGACGCGACGGGTCGCGCCGCACGCGTCTGTTATAATCCACGATTTCGCAGATAAATCTTCCTTTTTCATGTTCTTAGGAGCCGATCGTTTGACGAAGAGCAGCCTTGCTGTAGCTGTCGGAGTCTGGATCAGTCTGGTTCTTGTATCCTGCGGAGGATACGGAAAAAAGGCCCATCCCAGTGGTCTGACGGAAAGAATTCTCGCTTCTCAGGGTGTCTCGAGCTCCACGAGTTTTGGTGGCCTGTACCTGCTCGACGGCACGAAAGACGTGATCGCCAGGGTCAGCCCGTTGAGCAGCGGAGGTTCGCCGGGATTGATGGCGATTTCCCCTACTCGGAATGTTGTGCTTGCCTTTGATTCGAGCAATAACAGCGTCTCCGCGGTCGACACCGTAAAAGAAACCAGCATTGGCAGCCTCAGGATTCTTGGTCCCACTTCCAGCATGGTTGTGCCGCTGGCCAGCCCAATCGGCTACGCGGCCGTCCCCACCGCAACCATTAGCGGCTTTGCATTCCAGGGCGCAGTGGAAGCTATGAACTTTCAAACGGGTGGTCTGAGCACGATTGCTGTCGCAGGAGCCCAGACCGTGGTCGCCAATGCGAACGGTACCCAGATCTTGGTCTTCAGCAACGATTCCAATTCCGTAACGGTGATCACTCCGACGATTGCCGCGCCGCCGGTGGATATGAGTTGTTACACCAATCCACCCAATTCGGTTTGCTCGGTTGTTCCCGGCTTTGATCGTCCCGTTTTCGCCGTGGTCAACGGCAGCACCGCTTACGTCATGAATTGCGGGCCGCAATGCGGCGGCACGCAAGCCAGCGTGGCAATCCTTGATCTTTCCACGCTCACCATCACCGGCACGATTCCCGTCGATGCCGCTACTATGGCATTCCTCAGCGGTTCCACTCTCTATGTCGCCGGCACCCCGGCACTCGCGGCAAACAATGCCTGCGGACAAGGTACAGCCGCAACCATCTGCGGACGGCTCGATCTCGTCGACCTCGGTTCCGGAACCGTCACCAGCACTGCCGTCATCACGGATGGCTTCCACGATCGAATGGACATGACAACCGGCGGCCAACTCTTCATCGGGTCGCACGACTGCACCAATATCGGCGATGTCAATAATCCCAGTGGTGAAGTCCGCGGCTGCCTGTCAATTTACAAAGTCGCGGATGGCTCCGTGCTTGTCCCGCCGGACAATGGAAACGTGTATGGTTTACAAGGATTTATCAGCCGCAATGTTGAATACGTTGCCCAGGGTGGCGCGCTTCGTGTCTATGACACCACGAAAGATATCCTGCTGATCAATGACTTCGTCCCGCAGGGCACGATCAACCTTACCGGCTTCATCGGAGATGTAAAAGCGATCGACTTCTTCTAGCGAACGGATTTCGAAGATTAGGAGTGGAATGTGCTGATCGGGTTCTTCCAGGCATGTTCACGAATGAAAACCTTGCAACGTTGAAACCTGAAGTCGCTGAAACTCGGTATCTTACCTTCCTGGCTCCAAAAGCAGCGAATGAGTCTTCGCGTTCTGCACGGCCTTATCGCTGAAGGGCAAACTGAATGTCGTTCCGCCGTACCAGTACTTCCACTGATCCATGTAATACGGACTCAGAAAGTTTCCTCCTTCTCCCGTCACGATGTTCAGTGTGGACTGATCCATATCTGCCAGATTCGCCGTGAACCGCTCCGATGGCCCGTGGTGGTGGGTAACCGCTTTCACCGTGTACCCGCTGCCGGATTGTTCGTTTACGCCCGGTCCCGACCAGCGCTTCACAATCGGAATTCTTCCCAGGATTGGGTGCTGAATCTCCACGGCATTGAACTGGCCCCATTTCCACGATGTGAGGTCCTTGGGTGTCTGGGGATCATTTATCGTGGCATCCACCGCAGCCGTCAGCAGGTCGTCGTAGTTCGCGTAGTTCTCCGGCAGCCAGCGTTTGGGACGATGCAACAGAATGTTCTCCAGCCAGACTGACCGCATCTCCCACGAATAAGTCTTCCAACTCAAGCCTGCATCTTCTTCTTTCGCATCAGGAGTACCGGCCCCCAGCTTTGGCGCGAGAAGCAGGTACGTCAGCTTATAGATTGAATTCTCAGTAATCGTCGGAGCAGCCGAAGATGCCTGCATCAGCCCATCCCAACTCCGCATGAGATCCGCCGCCTGCTTCACTCGTGCTGACGCCTTTGCCGAATGATCAACCGCATACACCAGGCGTTCCGCCGCGAAAAGGTCAGCCTCCGAATGAATGTCGGTCTGCAGCGCCAGCATGTCCGCTGCGGAAAAACTCCGCCCCGATTCCAGCACGTGATAAATCCGCGACGTCCTCCACGGTGCCTCCCACTCCATGGCCACCGGGTTCGGATAATTGTCCGGAGTAATTCTGCCGTTCGCCGTCGCAATGATGCCGGAGGGCGGGTTGTAAACGCTTGGCAGCTTCTCAAATGGAATGTAAGAAGCCCACTCGTGAGCGTCGTCCGCCCCGCTCACCGGCAGACTGCCATCCCCGGCGACGCGAATCGGAACTTTCCCCGTGGCGTGATAACCGATGTTGCCATCGATATCGGCATACACAACATTCTGCCCGGGCGCGTCAAGCTGAGAAAATGCCTTGGTGAACTCGTCCCAGTTCTGCGCAGCATTCACATCGAGGAAGGGAATTCGCAGCCCGTCGTAAAGCGTCCATCGCAGCGCCAGATTGCGCGTCTCGCCCGGAACCAATTCCGTGATGATGGGGCCATGTCGCGTAGTCTTCACATCGACGGTGACGTCCGGCTTTCCTTTGATATGGATGACTTCCATCCGGTGTTCCGGCTGCACCCAGCCCTTTGGAGTCTGATACTCCCCCTGCGCGTTGAAGTTCTCGATGTAAACGTCCGTCACGGTCGGACCTACATTCGTGAATCCCCACGCGACTCGCTGGTTGTGTCCGACGATTACGTAGGGCATGCCCGGCAAAGTCACGCCCGCGACATCGAAGGCGCCTGACCTCAAATGTGCTTCGTACCACAAGCTCGGCATCTGATGCCCAAGATGCATATCGTTCGACAGGAACGGCTTTCCGGTAACGGTGTGCGCGCCTGAGACCACCCAGTCATTCGACCCGTTCACCGCAGGGACCTCGGCCCAGCCAGAAAGCGCATTTCGCGTAACCGAATTATCCGGAGAGTCCTCCTCGTCATCTTCGTCGTCGGATTGGGACGCATCGCTTGACTGCTGGCTCAGGTCTTCCTTCATGACTGTGGGTGGACGATCGTGCCAGGAACGATTCACATATAAATCAGCCGTCAACTCGGGTCCAAGCTTCGTCAGGACCTTCTCGCGCCCCAATGCGTCGAAGAAGTAGTGGTAATTGAGGTCTTTCACCATCTGGTTGGCGATGACGATTGAATCCTCAGGAGTCCACGGCTTCGGGGAATAGCGCAATATCCTGAACTCAATCGGCAGCTTGTCTCGATGCGATTCGATGTACGCATTAACCCCGCGCGCATAAGCCTCGAAGTACCCACGATTGCGCCCATCCAACATCGCAAACGATTTCCTGGCCGCGGCCCGTAGCCCCAAGACTCTCTGTTCCCGGTCGAACTCCAGCGTGTCGCTGCCCAGGATCTCGGAAAGCTCTCCGCTGCCGGCCCGCCGGATCACATCCATCTGCCAGAGTCGGTCCTGCGCCGTCACATAGCCTTGAGCAAAAAATAGATCCTCGAAAGTTCCGGCCACAATCGTCGGCACCCCATGACCATCCCGAGTGACGGACACGGCCGCGCTCAGACCTTTAACCGACAACTTTCCGTCCAATTGGGGAAGCGCCGAGTGGGCGGCGTAATAGGCGTACCCGAGCACCACTGCCACGAGTAGCAGCACGATCAGGACGAGCCAGAGAAGAATCCGCAGAACAGGAGATCGTCGGGAACGCGGAACGCCGATTTCAGCCAAAGTGCTCATGGAAGGCTTGATTGTATTCCACCCGCCTTGGGCGGTTGCTGAAAATGAATTTCAATTTCAAGTTGCCCCGGTGATATTCTGGCTCGCTGCCCAACTGCTCAAAATGCTGCAAAAACGCATCGACGACCAGCCCACCATCTCCCGCCAGATGGTCCGCGAAGCCCAGGACATCCTTCACCGCCACCTCAAGGATGTCGGCCTCAAGCAGACGGCCCAGCGCGATACCATTCTCCGCACCTTCCTCGAGACCCGCGATCACCTGTCCACCGATGAGCTTCATCGCCTGGTCCAGAAGAAAGACGCGCGCATCGGCTACACCACCGTCTACCGCACATTAAAGCTCCTCGCCGAATGCGGCCTCGCCAGCGTCGTCGCCTTCCATGACGGCATTGCTCGCTACGAACATCAATACAACCGCCGCAGCCACCACCACATGGTCTGTACCGAATGCGGTAGTTCCGTAGAATTTTTTTCACAGGAAGTCGGCGAGCTCGAGCAAGAGATCGGCCGCCGCTACCACTACCTCACCACGCGCCACACCTTCCAGATTTACGGAGTTTGCGAAGACTGCCGCAAGAAAAACGAATCCATCCGCCCGGCCTGAAGTAGTGAAGTATAGGGCACGACTTCAGTCGTGCCGTAAGCGAACGGTAAACCGTGCGGCTTTACCCGCTGAGGTGCCATTCCGTGCAAACCCGCCAGCTCAAGGACGGAACATTCCTCCCGGCGCCAGCAGATCAAAGGGATACACCGACAGATTTCGAGCCACCCCGAACAGCACAATCACGACACCAAGCGACCAGATCCATGCAGCCGGCACGAACCTCTGCGGCAAGCCTGTCCCTCGCCACACGGTCAAAGCCTCCGACGCCAACCCGTAGACAAGAAAGGGCAGCAGCGTCACAGTCAGCGGGTTCATCGCCCAAGCCGCGCCTAGATTTCCGTGCAGCAATTGATGCATCGCGCGCAGAGATCCACAGCCCGGACAATACCATCCAGTCAAATAGTGCACTGGACACGGAGGGAAGATCCCCGCCACCGCAGGATCAAACGCCCACAGCAGTCCGGCACCCAGACCGCCGCAGACAAGCCCGCACAAAACCAGATATCTCCGCTGCATCGCAATCCCAATCTTAGTGATGTAATCCACTCAGGACTCCCAACATGCCGAGCAACACGGATACGCCTATCGTCGCCATACCTAGTCCGAAAGAAACCCAGCACCATATCTTCGCGTTGTTGGATGCGGCTTGAGCACCCGCTATGTCGCCCGCCTGCAACTTGCCATTCACCTGGGCTGCAAAAATGATCGCGGCGATACCGGTAGGAATGCAGCAAAGAACGGTCGCCAGAATAGCGAACACAAGGTAATTCGGCACCGTCGTTCCCGGCGCCATCACGACTCCCGTGACCGGCAGCGGAGTCGCCGCTACTGTGCCAGCTTGCAAGGTTCTGCCGCACTGCACGCACACCGCCGCATTGTCCGCGTTATTCGTTCCACACTGGGGACAAAACATGCACTTCCTCCTTTAAATAGAACAGAAGTTCATTTACTCCAGGTTCGTTCCGCCTTCCAGGCAGCGTTGCGGAGAGCCCCCGGAATCTGCTTTGACGACCCCGGCCTCCGTCGCGCAAAATGCACGAATCCCGGTTTGGTTCTCGCGCTGAGGATACGCGACGATCTGAAATGTGTGCTTCGGTTGATTGACGCCATCTGAGGGGCAACCACTCAGTTCGTACACGTACCCATTTTTCTGGCCTTGGGCGAATGTTTCAGAAATCAGCCCCGCCTGTGCAAGCGTCGATAGAGAACACGTGTAGCCTTCTTCCGGATGAGATCCCGCGTACGACATTTCGGACGTGATCACGGTCCGTACTCCTGCCACCGCCGATGACTCGTTCGCAGCCATTCGTGCCCGCAACAGGTTCGGGATGGCGATCGCCGCAATAATCAGCACGATCGGGATGGTCGCCACTCCCACGTATCCCAGGACCAATCCAGCAATCGCGAGGCCCTGTCCGGTCAAACGGCCCGCGCTCTTCTTGATCTCCGACAGCGAAAGATGTCCAAAGATAATGGCGACAATCGAGAACGGAAAGAAGAATAGGAACAGCCCAAACACGAGGCTCGCGATGGCCTTGCCGCTGGTTTCGCCCGTACCGATCGGCGCCGCACTGACCTGAGCGGCGGCGACCTGCCTGCCACAGACCCGACAAAAACGCTCATCCGAGCCAATTGCACTCCCGCAAGCTGGGCAAACTATCGTCATCGATTCCTCCCAACTGTTCGCTTCATTGTGTGCGGCGGAGGAGCCGAATCCATAGTACCGGCAATGGTTCGCGTCATACTGAGCGTCCGCCGAACGGCAAAGCCGCTTCGACCTCCAGGTTCCCCGTAGGTGTGCATATTGTGGCGCACTCCCGCGCGAAGGCTTGTCCTTCGCTAGCCCTTCAAATTGTCCATTGCTTTGCCAGAATGTTTTTGATACCTTGCCGCGGACGCGCTTTGGAGCGTAATGCTTGATTTCCCAATGCGCCTTTGATCTGACTCGGAGGAATTCCCTATGGCGTTTTGCAGTGGGTGCGGTGCACAGATTGCCGACGGTACGACCATGTGCGCGGCATGCTCAAGCCGCGCTGCTACGGCAGGCGGCCCGGCAGTGGCCACCACAGCTTCGACCGGAAGCGGCATGGCCGATAATGTGGCCGGCATGCTCGCCTACATCACCATCATCCCCGCGATTATTTTCCTCGTGGTGGAACCCTACAACAAGAGCCGTTTCGTTAAGTTTCATGCGTGGCAGAACATTTTTCTCCACGCGGCTGCAATCGTCCTGTGGATCGTTCTCATGATCCTGACGGTGGCTGCCAGTGTCGTCCCGATCATTGGACATCTGATTGTGATGCTCCTTGGGTTTGTGGTCTGGATTGGCCTGATCGTGGTTTGGATCATCCTGCTGATCAAAGCCAATGCTGGACAGATGTACAAGCTGCCCTTCATCGGCGACTTGGCTGAGAAGCAGGCCAACGCCTAAACGGCACTCCCGATTTCAACCGGCGAGTTCATTCCCTGGCGAATGAACTCGCTTTTCATTTACGCTCTTGAATCTTGCAGCCCCGGCCCTTGACTTTCCTCTGCTAAGCTGTCAATCCTATTAGCTTTTACCGCGGCGCGAGTTCGGCTGCTTCAGTTCTCTCGCGTTCCGGAATTCACGCACGATTGAGGGACGATTGCGAGTTCGGGTCTTTTACCACGACAAGTGTTTCGATGGGGCCTCTTCCGCTGCGCTCTTTTCCCGTTTCTATCGCGAGCGTATCCGGGGAGATGCCGAGTTCGAGTTCACCGGACTCGTGCATCGTGCCGGCGCGCTGTTCGACGAAAAGCAATTTGACGCCGACGAGAACGCCATCGTTGATTTCAAATACTCCAGCTCGCCCAAGATCACATGGTGGTTTGATCACCACGAGAGCGCGTTCCTGACTCCCGCCGATGCGGAGCACTTCGAGCAGGACCAGAGCAACCGCAAGTTCTACGATCCCGATTTCAAGTCCTGCACCAGCTTTATCGCGATGATTGCCCAGCAACGGTTCGGCTTCGACCCGGCCCCGGTCTCCGATCTCATTCATTGGACCGACATCATCGACGGTGCCCTCTATCCAGATGCCAAGACGGCGGTCGAGATGGAAGCTCCGGCAATGAAACTCACGATGGTCATCGAATCAGCCCCGGATCACGGTTTCGTCCCCAACCTGATCCCGTTGCTTGCGACCAAGTCGCTCAAGGATATTCTGGAAGAGCCATTCGTAGCGCCGCTCCTTCCTCCGCTCCTCAAGCGCCACGAGCTGTCCATCGGGATTCTCAAAGAGCGCACCGAATGCACAGACGGAACCATCTTCTTTGACGTGACCGACCACGATCTCGAGGGCTACAACAAGTTCGTCCCGTACTACCTGCATCCCGAGTCGGTATACAGCGTCGGACTGAGCAAGAGCAGCTTCCGGGTGAAAGTCTCGGTGGGATCCAACCCATGGGCGCCGCAGGAACCTGAGGTGAATCTTGCCCGCATCTGTGAGCGCTACGGCGGCGGAGGCCATGCCCGCGTCGGCGCGATCTCCTTCAACGTCAACCAGCATGCCGAGGCGATCAAGGCCAGCCAGGAAATCGTCGCCGAGCTCCGAACTGCCATTCGCAGCAAAAGGAAGTAGACATGAAGGCTGAAGGTAACTGGTTGTCCTCCGTGTTCCTCTGTGTCCTCTGTGTTGGCATGCTTTTGATTTTCTCGGACGAGCCGATGAGGTCGCAGGTAACTCCAAAACAATCCGTCCTGGCGCTGAGTAAACGCGATCACACGCTGGCAATCGTCGATCCCACCAGCCTGAAGGTGCTCGCGAAAGTTCCGGTCGGCAACGATCCCCACGAGGTCATCGCCTCGACCGACGGCAGCACCGCCTACGTCTCAAACTACGGCTTCGGAGCGTACAACGCTCTCTCCGTAGTGGACCTGAAGGATCAGAAGGCGCTTCCCACGATCGATCTCGGCGCGCTCCGCGGACCCCACGGTCTAACATTCGTGGGCGGGAAGGCATGGTTCACCGCCGAAGCTGCCAAGGCAATCGGAAGCTACGATCCGGCCACCAGCAAGATCGATTTCATCCTCGGCACCGGCCAGAACCGCACCCACATGCTCTTCGTCTCAGAAGATCAGAAGCGCATCATCACTACCAATGTGAATTCAGGAACGATGAGCATCATCGACAAACAAGCAGCTCCACCAAGGCCCCAAACGCCAGGAACTCCGCCCAGAGGTCCGGGCGGCCAGATATTGCCTCCGAATGGCGACTGGAACGAAACTGTGGTGAAGGTCGGGAATGGTTCCGAAGGCTTCGACATCTCTCCCGACGGCAAAGAAGCCTGGGTCGCGAACGCCCAGGACGGCACATTCTCCGTCATCGATCTCGCCACGAAACAGGTCACGGCGACGCTCACTGTCAATCTGCCCGGCGCAAACCGACTGAAATTCACTCCCGACGGTTCCCGCGTCTTCAGTTCTAGTCTCGCGAATGGGGATCTCCTCGTCGTCGATGCCCACACTCAGAAAGAGATCAAGAGGCTGAGCCTCTGCCACGGAGCCGCCGGCATTCAAATGCAGCCCGATGGTTCCCGCGTCTTCGTCGCCTGCTCCCGCGACAACTACATCGCAGTGATCGACCTAAATTCGATGGAAGTGAAGGGCCGAATTGACGTAGGCCCGGAACCCGACGGTATGGCCTGGTCGACGAGTCAGTAAATCCAGAGCTCTGCGATAACGGAAAGAGGGTGCTCCATTCCAAACGGCGCGTTTCGGGCGACGATTAGAGTGGGGATTTTTACTTTTTTGCCGGGACGAAGATTCCATCCTGAAGACTAGGGCATTGTCCCTCGCAAAGTGTCACTAGACCGCCCCAGCGCGTGTTCACCAGCGCCGTATCGATGTGGGAGCACCTCCCGAGCGGTGGACTGGATGGGGCAGCGCAAAAAGCACCTAATAACCTCCCGAACGGGCCAATGAGTGAAATGGGGAGTGGCTGTTGAAAAAGTAGGTCGACGGAGCGTTCGTTGGGCTGCGAGTGGCGCGGGCGAGTTTTTCTTCACTTATAGTTGGGCTAGGTGGTGGCAGGCAGAGCAGGGGTTGTCGGTCGGCTGAGGAACCGCACCAGTCGTTTGATGTTCTGGGCCACCGCTGCCAGGAAGAACTGCTCGCGAACAAACCTCAATCTCCTCAGGCGCAGGCGACGCAGTCCGATCTGATTCTTCAGTTCTGCGAACAAGGCTTCCACCTTCTTTCTTTGCCGCTGTGCATTGGCGAACTCCGGCGTGTTGACCAGTTCCCGTGCACGCTGTCGGGCCGGTTCGTGTGGATGAATGGCGAGGCATATTCGCCCGCTGGTGCATTGTGCCTTTGAAAGCATGCTCCACAACTTTTGGCGTGCCCGATGTAGCGTGAGGCTCGATTGCGATAAACTCGGCCACCGTAGTTGAGCTGTGCCAGCAGGACAGATATAGCGATTGTTTTCCGGCACATAGGTGAATCGCTCGGGGCCAAAGAACGGGCTTTTCTTTCGATGGAGCGCTATCGCGGGTCCGCATGTAGGGAGTGATGCCTCGGTCCGGCCAACCATTGCAAAAACTCGCCGTTCCCGTAGGTCGTGTCGGCCGCTACCACGAGGGTTCTCCTCCCTGCCATTGCGTGAACCGAGTGAGCATGTCTTGTGCGGCAATGGTTTCCTGACTCATGCGCGCCGCTGTGGCTTGCACCCCCACGATCACACAACTGTGATTGTCCACCAGATAGTTGTCGTAGTATCCCAGCCGTGCCGGCGTGCCTCCCTTGGTGGCGTAGGTGGAATCAGGATCGGTAGTCGAAACCTGGTCTTGCTGATGCACCGGCTCTTCCATCGGATTCTGCTGCTCCAGTCCGACGAAGATACTGCCGCACGGTTTGACTAACCTTCGCCGCTTCCGCTAACTGCTCGCGTGGGATCCGGCTTTCCTTGCTGCATTGGCTTCTACAAAACTGCCATCGACCGAGAGGTGCTGGCCTTGCACCAATCCCACTTCCACACACTGCCGCACGATATGCGCAAACAACTCCTCGAACAGCTTCGATTCCTGAAACCGTCCATGCCGGTTTTTCGAGAACGTGGAGTGGTGCGGGATCTCTTGATCGAAGCCCAAACCGGTGAACCAGCGCCACGCCAAATGCATGCGCAACTCGTCCACCAGTCTCCGCTCACTCGTAATGCCATACAAATAGCCGATCAACAGGATACGCAGCAGCAATTCGGGATCAATGGAAGGACGTCCGGTTTCGCTGTAACTTCCTTCAGCTGCTGCCGCACAAAGTCAATGCTGATGTGCTTGTCGATCAGCCGCAGCAGATGGGTCTCAGGAATCTGATCTTCGAGACGGAAGTAGTAGAACAGCGCTTCGGAACGGTCGTGATGTCCCATCATGATCAGCAGGCCTCCGAAAATGAAAATCCAGCAGAGCATGTTGAGGTTCTTCTACCATGCTTCTGCTAAATCTCACCCCGCTAATCCACGTGACTTTTTCAACACCCACAGGCGTTAACACTCAAATTTCGACTTCTTTCGATTAACTTCACATCTGAGCCTTTTCACTCGAGGACGAAACTGCACGGGCGAGACTGGGAACAGGACGCATATCGCGACCAGATGCCTTTTCGTTCAGATTGCGCGACATCTATAGCGGGCTCATCCGCGCAAAAAACGAGCAGTCCGGCTCACGCCCGCGCAAAGTCGATATAACCGCGCTGCACGTCCGTGCGAACCAGCTTTGCCCGAATTCTGTCGCCCACATCGAGCCCCTGCTGTCCTTGCGCCAGCATGCCATCAATGTGCGGTTGCATCACGCGAACGAACGTCCCGTGATCCGTCTTGCCCGTAACGATTGCGTCAAAGACTTCGCCGACCCGGCGCTGCATCGCGACTGCAGCGAGCCGCTTCGACATCTCCCGCTCGACTTTGCGTGCCGCGTCGCCCTTCTGCGTACAATTCGTCGCGATCGCGCTCAATTCGTCATCGGAATACGGATTCTTCTGTCCGGCCAACATCGCTTTGAGCAGTCGCTGCGTGACGACATCCGCGAATCTCCGGTTCGGCGCCGTGGAATGCGTGTAATCCTGCACCGCCAGTCCGAAGTGCCCGGTAGAATTCTCTCCAGCACGCTCCAGTACGTATTCGCCCGGACCGATCAGCTTGATGACAGCGAGAGAAACGTCCGCAAAGTGATCCGGATCCGCTGCCTTGCGCCGCAACAGGAAGTCATTGAGCGCCTTCGAGTCGGGCTGAGACGGAAGTTTCTCCCCCTTCGTCGCGGCCAGTTGGACGATGCGGTCCCAGCGCTCGGGAGTCCGCACGATCCTCCGCAGCGACGATACCTTCTCCAGCATGCGCGCCACCACGCCGTTCGCCGCGACCATGAAGTCCTCGATCAGGTCGGTCGCACGGTTTCGCTGCTGCTTTACCACATCCACCACGGTGTCGTTAAGAATAAGAGGCTGCACTTCGTCGGTCTGCAGGTTCAGAGCTCCATGCTGTGAGCGTTGTTTCTTGAGCCGCTGTGCTACTTCATCCTGCAGTTTCAGTTGAGCCTGCAATTCACTGGATCCCGCGACCTTCGGCGGGGCCGCCGCCGTCCTCTCCAGCCATCCGCCAACGGAGTTGTATTGCAGTTGAGCTTTGTTGCGCACCACCGCGCGGTAGACATCGGACGACTTCGGATTTCCGTCCGCATCCACCGTGAACTCGGTGACCACGCTCATCCGATCTTGGTTCTCCAGCAGGGAAGTCTGCCCCGTCGAAAGCTCCTCCGGTAACATGGGGAAATTTCGCACTCCCGCGTATACCGTCGTCGTTTCCCGGGCCGCATGCAGATCGATCGGACTCCCTTGCGGAACGTACGCATCCACATCCGCAATGCCGATCATGATCTTTACGTCCCCGTTCGATGCTCCCTGGGCCACCTCAATCTGGTCGAGGTCTCGAGACGTGTCATTGTCAATCGAGGACCAAAGCAGATCCCGGAGGTCTCGCACTGCGCCGTTCGCTCCCACCTGGGGTGGATGATTCCTGAGTTCCGTCAATTCTTCAGCGACTTGCGGAGGGAAGTCCGGCTCGAAGCCGTGCTCGGTCATGATTTCCTTGGCTGTAGCCTGCAAATCGAGGTGCGAGGGATTGGAATCGTGCATGGATCTCCATGTACTTATCGGAATGGACTTCAGCCTACCATGATTCGCGTAAGCCTTAAGCCGCGCAGCAGTCCAGCATCAGTGGAAATTATCCGCACGCTTGACTAGACTCCCTCGGTGCCCCCATCGTCATTCTCGCGCTCAGAGTTCAGGTTCGTTGCGGTTTTCGCAATCGTCCTTTGCATCCTGACGAGCCTTCCGTATTGGACAGCGCGTCGCACCACAATCCCGGGGAAAGTTTTTACCGGGTTGCTGGTCCAATCTTTCGATTCCAATAACTACCTCGCCTACTCGCGCCAGGCGGCCGACGGTCAATGGCTCTTTCGCAACCCCATGACCCCGGAGCCCCACAAACCAGTCTTCTTCAATTTCGAGTGGCTGCTCATCGGCAAGGTCGCCTCAATCCTGCACGTCTCGCTCACGGACGCCACCGATATCGTGCGCGTCATTTCAATTGCAGTGATGTGTTTCGCCGTCTACTGGTTATCAATTTATGTATTGCAGAACGCCTTCATCCGCCGGATAGCTCTCGTCGCTGTTATGGCCGGAGGCGGCTTCGGCTGGATCGTGGCTGTACATCTGCTTGGCGTACGACTGAACTCTTCCTACTTTCTCGATCTGACCAATGCCAACCTGTTCCCCTTCTACTGGGAGCTCAAACTAGCTCACTTCCTGATCTCGGAAACGTTCGTATTTCTCGGGCTTGCCTTCTTCTTATGCGCCGAACGAAGCAGGCGAGCCCTTTACTACGCAGGGGCAGGCCTGTGCTACATGGCCGCAGGCACTTGCCGACCCTACGACATGCTCTTCGCCATGGCGTCTACTGCACTCTATCTCGCCTGGGTCTTTTGGTCGGAGCCGAATCGGCGCTCCGGTCTGATTCTTCGATCAACGCCCATCCTGATGTGTATTCCTCTGCTCGCCTACTTCCTTTGGATCTTCAAAGTCCATCCCGTCTTCCGCTGGTGGACCATCGCTGGCAATCCCGCTCCCCCCGCCTGGCTGCTGGCATGGAGCTTAGGCCCGTCGTTTTTATTGCTGCTGATCGCCCTCTGGAAACTCCGCCACGGAAGCCTGACCGACTCCGGAGTTTTCATCCTCGGCTGTTTCGTCACAGCTGCAGTGCTGGCGCATCTTCACGGCATCTTTCATTTCGCGTTTCAGTTTGCAACCAACATTCTTCTTCCCATGGTCATGGTTGTGCTTCTCGGCCTTCAATCTGCGATCACCGCGTGGAAGAATAGAAATGGAAGGCTTGCAACCGCAACCGTCGCCGGTCTGCTGTGTGTAAACAGCCTCACCTCGCTGGCTCTGACCGGACAGGCAGTTGTACTGGCAAGAAGAGGGGAATTCCACACGGACGCACAGAAGATTGCAGCTTATGCCTGGCTCGACCAGCATTCCCAGAAGAATGACGTTGTCTTTGCAGATTTCGACATCGCTAACGAGATTCCGCAATACACCCGAGACGTAGTCTTCTGCGGATACGGGAATGCCGTAAACTTTCAGGAAAAAGCGCGACTGCTAAAGCAGTTTCTCGATCCCGCAGCCACCAAGGCATTCCGGCAGGATCTGATCCGCCAGTATGGGATTCGTTTCGTCTTGCTCACGCCAGGCGAGGATCGCTCCGCCGCCTCCATAGCGCAAGCGACCTTCTTGACGGAGAGTTTCCGCAACAACGCAGCGGCGATCTATATGGTCACGCCGCCTAACCAGAAACAGTAACGGCTAATAAGGCATCGAGGTCGCAGGCACCACCGGGGTCGAGTCCGTGCAATCTCCTCATTCGTGTAGACCCAGTCAGGTGGACCACCGTGCGCCTTCGAATATTTGGACCTACACCAACGTCTCGCCGTGTCCGTGTTCGCGTAACCATTGGACGGGTTCACTCGCGAAGCCGGTTCGGTTCAGGCTCGCCGGCAATGCAGTCGGCGCACGCGCCGATATCATCCAGACTGCCGAAGTTTTGGACACCCGAAGTCGATCGGGCAGCTTCTTACGAATTGCCGGGCTTCAGTGCGCTGCTTTCTCCCCGCAGGGTAGCCTCTCGGGCAAGTCCTGCATTTTTCCGCTCACGGCGGTTCGCGAGGATGATGTAAAGCATGTAAAGCACCACTGCTGTGTTCCCGATGAAAAAACCGCTGCGCAGCAGCGTGATGCCGCGCACCAACTCTCGAATTTCCAGCGGAAGCAGCAGGGTTCCTGACACGAACGCCACCCACTCGGCCCACGTACGGCATTTCCACAACCCGTAGGCCTCGGTAAAACGCAGCACGGAATAGGCGAATGCAAGGCTGGCCGCTGCCCAGAGTCGGGCGTCAGTGATATTGTCAGCAAAATCCAGAAACACCTGGGCGGAATGGCGATCCGTATTGATATGCAGCAGCGCGAGAAGCTTCTCGGCGTACAGCCACAAATCCTTGTGGATCAGTGCAAGGGCACAGAATCCCATGACCAGCACAAACACGCCCTTCACGAATTCCAAACCCGCGACCGCCCGCAGAACCTGCCGTTGCCGGCGCTGTTTGGCAGTCATTTTTTCCGGCTGGCTCATGCAAAAGAAACGATCGTGTCGAGGTTACCATGCTAGGCAAAGGCTCCCCATACAGTCCTTCGTGGGGAATCAGGGCGGAACTCCCCGGTCTGATGCGCCGATCGGGCCATTTTCAGGGTTCGTTCCGACCCATGCTATAATCCCTATTCGCCGCATTCATAACGAGGCAATCGAGTGATCTCCTCTAAAGGCGAATCCTGCGCCATCCAAGATCTATAGATACGAGGTCGAACCATGTCCGGCCATTCTAAATGGGCCACAATCAAGCACAAAAAGGGCGCGCTCGATGCCAAGCGCGGTAAGATATTCACCCGTCTGATTAAGGAAATCAGCATCGCCGCGAAGAACGGCGGCGGCGATCCTGACACTAACCCGCGCCTCCGCGGTGCCATCCTCGCTGCCAAATCCGAAAACATGCCTGCCGACAACATCAAGCGCGCCATCCAGCGCGGCACCGGCGAACTTCCCGGCGCCACCTACGAAGAATTTTCCCTGGAAGGCTACGGCCCCGGCGGCGTCGCGATTCTGCTCGATATCAATACCGATAACCGCAATCGCACGGTGAGTGAAATCCGCCACGTCTTCGGCAAGAACGGCGGCAACATGGCTTCGGCCGGAGCCGTTGCGTACATGTTCCACAAAAAAGGCGACATCATCATCCCCAAGTCGGCGGCCAAAGCAGACGATCTGATGAACATCATCATTGAAGCCAACGGCGAGGATGAGCCCATCGACGATGGCGAGAATTGGGAAATCCTGACTGCGGCCTCCGCCCACGAAGGCATGGTCGAGGCCCTGAAGAGGGCTGGTATCGAGCCTGCGTCCTCGGGCGTGAGCATGATTCCCGACACCTACATCAAGCTCGAAGGAGCGCAGGCCAACACCATGATCCGCCTCATGGAAGCGCTCGAAGAGCACGATGACGTGCAGAACGTCCACGCCAACTTCGATATCGACCAGAAGTTGCTCGAAGAAGTCGCTGGATAACGCTATCAAACTACAACCGCCGAAGCCGCCCTCGCAACGGGCGGCTTCGTTTTGCGTGCTCTGCATTCCGTGCTCCGAAGTTTTCAACACATTCTTGGAAAACTCTGTGGAAAATGTACAAAGCGCACACCTAAGTGTTTCATTTGAGAAACGCTTCAGCACTTTGCACCTCAGCGGGTGCTGCCAATTTGAAATACATGCCGCGAGTAAAATCTTTTCGTCGCACTTGTTAAGAAGGTTTTTACTGAGAGCTGACAACGGACGACTGAGCACTGCCTTTTGAAATCCCGCCTCGACAAACTCCTCGTAGATCGCGGCCTCGTTCCATCGCGCGAGCGCGCGCAGGCGCTCATCTTGGCGGGCAAGGTCCTGGTCAACGATCAGAAACTCGAAAAGTCTGGAGCCCAGGTTGACAGCGAGAGTGCCATCCGCCTGCTGGGCGAAGATCTGAAGTTCGTCAGCCGCGGCGGGTTGAAACTCGAACGCGCCCTCGACCACTGGAGCATCGATGTGAGCGGGAAAGTCTGCTTAGACGTCGGAGCCTCCACCGGAGGATTCACCGACTGCCTGCTGCAACGGGCCGCCCGCAAAGTGATAGCCATCGACACAGGCTATGGCCAGATGAGTTTCAACATCCGCGAAAATCCTCGCGTCCGTCTGCTGGAAAAGACGAACGCTCGATACCTGACACGCGAAGCCCTGGGCGAATTCGCGGACTTCATTGTCATGGACGTCTCTTTCATTTCGGCCACGCTCGTGCTCCCGGCTGTCATCAGCGCAGCATTTCCGGAGGATCGGCAGGGCCGAAGAATTGCAGTTCTGGTGAAACCACAGTTTGAGGCGGGCAAGGAATTTGTCGGCAAAGGCGGCATCGTCAAAGACGAAGAAGCCCAACATGCCGCGGTAGAAAGAGTCCGATCAAGCCTGATCGCGCTGGGAGCAAAGCAGACCGACTCCATCGATTCCCCAATTCTCGGCGCAGAAGGCAACCGTGAATTTCTCCTGTGCGCTGTTTTCTGACCCTGTGAGACCCTGCGTTCTCTGTGGTGAATAGGTTTTTTCTGTACAATCACAATTTCGACCGAGCGATGCCGAACGCGCAATCATCCCCAAAAAAGACCGCAGCGATAATCTCGCGTCCGGGCCGCCCCCTGGTCACTCAGATTCTCCCGGACCTGTACGAGTGGCTGATCGCGCACAATTACCGGATCATTATCGATCCCGGAACCGCAGCCTATGCCAGCTCCCAGCACGAAGTCGTGCCGCGAGCCCAACTCGCCTCCCGCGCTCTTGACCTGGTGATCGTCCTCGGCGGCGATGGGACGCTGCTCTCCGCCGCCCGGGTCACCGCAGCCATCGATGTGCCGCTCCTCGGAGTCAATCTAGGGTCGCTCGGATTTCTCACGGATGTTCCGGTACAGTCGCTCTACTCCATGCTGGACGCGATCGCGCAGGGTAAAGCCGACGTGGAACACCGGGCGCTGATGGAGTGTCAACTTCTTCGCGGTGCGGAAGTCCGCGGCACCTACCTGGTCTTCAATGACGCGGTCGTGAATAAAACGGCGATCGCCCGCCTTAACGATTACGATCTCTTCGTGGACGGAGTCTTCGTGTCGAGCTTCCGGGCGGATGGCATGATCGTCGCCACTCCGACGGGTTCGACTGCGTACTCACT
The DNA here is from genome assembly GCA_963727085.1 of Terriglobia bacterium. GTDB lineage: Bacteria > Acidobacteriota > Terriglobia > Terriglobales > Acidobacteriaceae > Sulfotelmatobacter. Next base: position 401,966 of record CAVSER010000001.1, read on the forward strand.
CTCCGCCGGGGGCCCTATCGTCATGCCGACCGTGAAGGCATTCGTAGTCACTCCGGTCGCCCCGCATTCGCTGTCGCACCGGCCGTTGGTTGTCCCGGATTCCGTCGAAATCGAAATCCTGCTGCGCAACGCGGAAGAGGTTGCCTACCTCAGTCTTGACGGACAACCCGGTCTCGACTTGCAGGACGGAGACCGCGTCCGCTGCCGCCGCTCCGAACACCAGGTGAACCTCTTTCGCACCGGCAGCGACTTCTTCCACGCTCTGCGCACAAAACTGAAGTGGGGCGAACGGCAAATCTAGAACGGTTGGGCAGACACGCCATCCATTTTTGCCTGTCATCCTGATGCGCGCATATTTGGGCGCCTCAGGATCTAGGCATTTTGCTGGTCGCTGCGCCCCTCCTACATCTCCGCCCTTAACAAATCACCCACCCGCTCCCGACGCCGTACCACCTTCACCGTCATCCCCTTGATCAGCACCTCTGCCGGCCGCGGACGCGTGTTGTAATTCGACGACAACACCATCCCGTAAGCTCCGGCATCCAGAATCGCTAACAAGTCTCCTTCGCCAACTCGGGACAATTCGCGATCCCGCGCAAAGAAGTCCCCGGTCTCGCACACGGGGCCGACCACATCCGCCGTTTCCTTCTCTGATCCTTCGCGCAATACGACAGGAACAATCTCGTGATACGCCCCATACAATGCCGGTCGGATCAAATCATTCATCGCCGCATCCACCACCAGGAACCGCTTGCCGTTGTTCGCCTTCTTATAGACGACCGACGTAAGCAGCACACCCGCTGGACCGATAATTGACCGACCTGGCTCGAGCAATAACCGTACGTTCAAGGGCGCCAGGGGAGCAGACAATAGCCGCGCGTAGTTCGCCACGTAAGCAGGGAACTCCTCAGGATTCGGTTTGTCGTACGAGATCCCCAGTCCTCCTCCCGCATCGACGTAATCGATGGTGTGTCCGCCAGCCCGCAGTTGCTTGACCAGTTCTGCGACCCGCAACATTGCCTCTCCGAAGGGCGCGGCATCGGTGATTTGCGATCCGATGTGCACGCTCACTCCTCGCACTTGCAGGAATTGTCTCGACGAGGCCCGGGCATAAAGTCCCAAAGCACTCCCGATGGGCACTCCGAACTTGTGCTTGTGCAATCCAGTAGAAATATAGGGATGAGTTTCTGCAGCCACGTCGGGATTCACCCGCATTGCGACCGGAGCGGTCTTTCGCAACCGCGCAGCACACTCCCCAAGCGCGTCCAACTCCGATTCGCTCTCTACGTTGAAAAGTAAGATCCCAGCTTTCAACGCAGCCGTCAGCTCTTCCCGCGTCTTGCCGACGCCGGAGAAGACGACGTTCTTCGACGCCTTGCGATCTGCGATCTGCACGCGCTCCAATTCGCCGCCGGACACTACATCGAACCCACATCCTTTCTTCGCGAGCAACCGCAGGATGCCCAAATTCGAATTCGCCTTGACCGAATAGCAAATGGTGTGGGGAACCGCTCGGAAAGCGTGATCGAATGCTTCATATCGCTCGTGAATCGTCGCGGACGAGTAGATATACAACGGGGTGCCGTGTCTGGTCGCTAGCTTTCCCAGCGAGACCCCTTCGCAGTGAAGCTCCGCATGGGGATTTCGGCCCCTGCTCTGGCGATACACAAATCCCGGAGGACGTTCGAAAAGACTCTGCTTGGAAGGATTCATTTCTTCTTGGAGGTTGGTGCGCCGCCACCTCGCACCCGAATTGCGACTACCGTTTGATCATCAAACGTTTCGACTCCGGCGGAGTGTTCTGCAACCGCCTTGAACAGCGAGTCGACGACAGTTTCCGCGGAACTCTCTACCAACTGCGCGACAAGCCTTTCCACTCTTCCGCGGCCAAACATCTCGCCTTTGCGATTCCGCGCATCCAGGATGCCGTCGCTGAAAAACACGAACATATCCCCGGGTTTCATCTTGAAGTGGAACTCGTCATATTCCGCCTCGTCGAACAATCCCAGGGGCAGCCCGGTCGCCTCGATGACCTCGTTCTTGCCATTGTGCACGAAGATGGGGCGGGGAAGTCCTGAGTTTGAAACTGTCAGCGTGCGCTGCTGATCGTCCCACAGCGCATAGATAATCGAAACAAACTGCGCTTCGATCCGCCGCTCCGCCAGCGACAGATTCACCGCCGAGAGCATCTCTCCCGGCGCAGGCTCAATCGGAGCATGCGAACGAATAATCCCGCTCACCAGCGCCGCGTAAATCGCAGCCGGAGCGCCTTTGCCGCTGACATCGCCAATCACGATTCCGAGGCGCGACATCGAGTACGGAATGAAATCATACAAATCGCCGCCAATGGTTCGTGCCGGTACAAACTTTGCTGCGACATCCAGATGCGCCAGCTTGGGATTTGTCTGCGGCAGTAATCGCCCCTGCAGTTCGCGCGCCAGCGAAAGATCCCGCTCCAGCCGCCGCTCCTGCCGCTCAATCTCCTCGTACAACCGCGCATTCTCGATCGCAATGGCAATTTGCGCAGCTAGCGTCGTCATTGTCCGCTGATGTTCTTCCGTGAAGAATCCCCGCCGCGTATGCTCCAGATCGAGTACGCCCACGACCTTGCCCTTGTAAACCAGCGGGACTGCCAGCTCCGACCGTGTCTCCGGATTCGCCTGCACGTATCGCGCATCTTTGGTCACATCGGGCACCAGCACGGCCTGCTGGCTCTCCGCCGCAACCCCGACCAGTCCTCGGCCTAGCGGGATTTCATGCTTTAGGTGAATGTTTTCGTTGAACCTCAAGGAAAAACGGTGCTGCAGCTTCTCTCCGGCCGGATCCAGCAGGAGAATACTGAACATCTGGTAATCGATCAGCCGTCGCACCAGTTCCGCGATTCGCCCGAGCAACTCATCCAGGTTCAGGATCGAGGTCAGTTCCCGGGCGATTTCATTCAGCATCGACAGAATGCGCGCCTGCTTGGTCGTTCGCGTATAGAGTTGCGCATTTTCAATCCCGGCCGCCATGCGCGAGGCGACCAACGTCAGCACTCGCCGATGTTCTTCTGTGAACGCCCGCGGTTCGCGCGCTTCAATATCGATCACCCCAATCACGCGATTTTTCGTGATCAACGGGATTGCCAACTCCGAGCACACGTTGGGAACACCCTCGATGTACCGCGGGTCTTCGCGCACATCCTCAATGAGTACAGCTTCCCGCGTCTGTGCCGCCAATCCTGTAACGCCCTGGCCCACCTTCACCCGCGTCTTCTCCGCGAATTCCGATGGATACCCAATCTGAAACCGGAATCGCATCTCCTGCGTCTTCTCATTCAGCAAAAGAATGGCGAAGATTTCGTAATCGATAACTTTGCGCACGACTTCCGCCACGCGCCGCAAGGTGGTATCCAGGTCGAGCGAGGTCGCCAATACGTCGGCCACGTCGAGCAGCAACGACTCGGCCGGGAGACGCTCCGGTTTGGAGATCACTGAATCCATCGCTTCGTTATGATAGCAGCCGCATTTCTCACAGCCGCAAAGGTGGGATGCCTGGGCGAATCACAGTCCTCGACCCTGACAGGGATGACCGCCGGTCCCTGACCCCTTGTCCCTGCACCCCGATTCTATTCCCGGGGAATCACGCAAATATCCGGCAAATTCCGATACTTCTCCGCATAATCCAGTCCGTACCCGACCACAAATTCATCGGGAATGCTGAACCCGATATAGTCGCCTTCCAGAGGCAATTTCCGCCGCGAAGGCTTGTCGAGCAGTGCAGCGACTTTTAATGATTTCGGCTGCCGCGCCATCAGCATCTTTTTAAGGTAGGTCATCGTCAAGCCGGTATCGAGAATATCTTCGACTAGGATGATGTTCTTGCCCTTGATCGACTGATCGAGATCTTTAATCAGCTTCACCTCGCCGGTCGAGTCCCACCCGTTCTTAAGTTCCTGCGTGGGTGTCGGACGATTTCCGTAGCTCGTCACTCCGATAAAATCAAATGTGGCGTCCAGTTCGATATTTCGCGCCAGGTCGCTGAGAAAAATAGCGGCCCCTTTGAGCACGCCCACCAGGATCACCGATTGTCCGGCAAACTCTTGGGTGATCTGCTCGCCTAGTTCGCGCACACGTTTGGCAACATCCTCCCGCGAAATCAGCACCTTAAGTTCAGGCATGGCGTTTCATATTAAACTAGGCGAGCGGTTTGCGGAAAAACCCCGGCCTCCGCGAATTCGCCACGAGCAATTACACGAGACGCATAAACAAGCTAGAAGCTAAAAGCTAGCAGCCAGAAGCTAGGAGCAGTTTCATGAATCTGAAAGGCGTCAAACTGACGTGGCTCGGCCACGCAACATTCCGCATCGAGACCCCGGCGGCAAGACGGTGATCATCGATCCCTGGATCATGGGCAATCCGGCATGTGCCCGGACTCGGAGAAGAAAATGAAGAAGGTCGACATCCTTCTCTGCACCCACGGACACGGCGACCACATTGGCGACGCGGTCGAAATCTGCAAACAGCACAACCCCATCGTCGTCGGAATCCCGGAACTCGCCGGCTGGCTTGGCAAGAAGGGCGCGAAGAACGTCGCCGAGATGAACAAGGGCGGCACCCAGACTGTCGGCGATATCAAAGTCACTATGGTTCACGCGGACCACTCCTGCGGCATCCAGGACGGCGACGAGACCATCTACGGCGGCGAAGCTTGCGGGTACGTGATCGAGTTCTCCAACGGCCTCAAGATCTACCACGCCGGCGACACCAACGTTTTCGGCGACATGGCGATCATCCGCGAGCTCTACGCCCCGGATATCGCCATGATCCCGATCGGCGATCACTACACCATGGGACCGCGCGAAGCCGCCTACGCCTGCAACCTCCTGAAGCCGAAAACGGTCATCCCGATGCACTTCGCCACCTTTCCCGTTTTAACCGGACGCCCCAGCGAACTGCACAAGCTTGCACCTGATGTCGAAGTTCTCGAGATGAAACCGGGCGTGACGATTGGCGGCTGATCTGATATTTTCAGTCCTCGGAAAGGAATCGAGTGACTCAATCCAAGAAGAAGTCCGCTCCCGGTTGGCGCCACTATAACTTCACCACCGCCGGGCCCGTCGATGACTACCTCTACTCGATGCTGCCCAAGCGAGATGCTGTGCTCGCCGAGATGGAGGAATATGCCACCGAGCACAACATTCCCATCGTCGGACCCGCCGTAGCAAACGTGCTCCAGCAATTGGCGCTCATGATCAATGCGCGTACCGTCTTCGAACTGGGCTCGGCCATTGGGTACTCCACCATCTGGTGGGCGCAAGCCGTAGGAGAGAAGGGAACCGTCATCTACACCGACGGCGACTCCCAGAACGCCGAACGCGCCCGCGGATATTTCAAACGCGCCGGCGTATCCAATCGAATCACGTTGCACGTTGGGGACGCCCTCGAAGTACTCTCGGAGCAGAAAGATCAGTTCGACATCATCTTCAACGACATCGACAAAGACGACTATCCCCGCGTATTGCGCCTCGTTGCCCCACGTCTCCGCAAGGGAGGTCTGTTCATCACCGACAACGTCCTCTGGAGTGGACGCATTGCCGACAAAACTCCTGATGCCACAACCAAGGCCATTCTCGAATTCAATCGCAAGCTCTACGATTCCAAAGAATTCGTTACCACGATTCTTCCGATCCGCGACGGATTAGCGGTCGCTCTGAAAAAGTGAAGAACGAAACCGACCTTTTTACAAATCTGCGACGATTGTGTGACAATCCCCACCCTGCCTTTTTCTACTCTGTAGTCGTGATGCAAACATCGGAACTCGGGCAATCGCCGGCTCTGCCAACCATCAGATCTGGCCCGGAACCCGGTGCAATCGAGCCAAAGTAGGGGAAGGTCTGCGGTGACCTTGGGTGCCGTGCGGGAAAACCACGCGGACGATGTCCACACGGCACCCACTTTGGAATCCATGCAAGGATGGTTGAGAAGAAGAGAATAGAAGTCTGTCCCCTGAACCCTGTACCCTGACCCCTGAGATGTCAGCCCAACAATCATTAGCAGTCACACAAGAAACTGAGTACTGAGTTCCGAGTACTGAGTACAGCCCCTCTGCTAAACTCACCTCGCATGCTGACGCACCTGGAATGCACGCGATGCGGAGAGCATTACCCCGCCGATCGTCCACAATCAGTCTGCCCTAAAGATGGCGGCGTCCTCTACGCCCGCTACGATCTGCCCGCAATCAAGCGTAGGTTTTCTTCTGCTCGCCTCGCCGGACGCACTCCCACCATGTGGCGCTACGATGCCGTGCTCCCCGACGCGAATCCCGTCACTCTCGGCGAAGGTTTCACGCCGATGCTTTCCAGCCGCGAATACCCGAACGTTTACATTAAAGACGAAGGCCTCAATCCCACGGGATCCTTCAAGGCTCGCGGTCTCTCTGCTGCTGTCACCATGGCTCGGCACTTTGGCCTGAAGAAACTCGCGATCCCCTCGGCCGGAAACGCCGCCGGGGCTCTCGCCGCTTACTCTGCCGCTGCCGGACTCGAAGCCCACATATTCATGCCCAAGGATGTCCCCATCGCCAACCGAGTTGAATGCGACTACTACGGCGCAAATGTAACCCTCCTCGACGGACTCATCAGCGACTGCGCCCGCAAAGTGGCCGACATGAAGAAGGAAAGTTTCTGGGAGAAAGACAATTGGTTCGACGTCTCCACCACGAAAGAGCCCTATCGCGTCGAAGGCAAGAAGACCATGGGCTATGAAGTTGCCGAGCAACTCGGATGGCGGATGCCCCAAGGCATCATCTATCCGACAGGTGGCGGCGTCGGCCTTCTCGGCATGTGGAAGGCCTTCGACGAAATGGAAGCATTGGGATGGATCGGCTCAGACCGTCCCAAGATGATCGCGGTCCAATCGTCAGGATGTGCACCCGTCGTTAAAGCATGGGAAGAAGGGAAGCAAAGCGTAGAAATGTGGACCAACGCAGCCACGTTAGCTTCCGGCCTGCGCGTCCCGAAGCCGTATGGCGACTACCTGATCCTCGACATCTTGAAAAAGAGCAAAGGCACCGCCGTAAGCGCCACCGATTCAGAGATCCTCGAAGCGACCCGCCACTGGGCAAAACTGGAAGGAATCTTCGCAGCGCCAGAGGGCGCAGCCTGCCTGGTCGCTTACCGCAAGCTCCGCGCCAATGAATTCTTCAAGCCGGAAGATGTGGTGGTCCTCTTCAACACGGGAAGCGGCCTGAAGTACCTGGATGTTCTGGATCCAGTCATGAGCAAAGCCCATTTGGTCGCGGAAGCCTCGCCCGTGAAGGCGGCTGCAGTCAAACCAGCTGCAAGGCAAATCGGCGGCATTATCGGTCCCTACTGATCGCTTTTCAATGAACTCATCCTCTGTGCCCCTCGGTGCACTCTGTGGTGAAATAGATGTCTCACCATGACCGACCGCCTCTACTACCATGACTCCTTCCTCTACGACTTCGAAGCCGAAATCGAAGAGATCCCTGAAGCGAACCGTCCCGCGCTGATCCTCGACCGCACCGCCTTCTATCCCACCAGCGGAGGCCAGGTCTTCGACACAGGAATCATCGTAACGGAAGGAAGCAAGCACAAAGTCACCGAAGTAGCCGACACCGAAGACGGACGCGTCGTCCACTACCTCGAAGCCCCGCCGAAAGACCTCAAGCCGGGTACTCGCGTTCGCGGACAAATCGACCCCGCTCGCCGCCGCGACCACATGCAGCAGCACTCCGGACAACACGTCCTCTCCGCCGCGTTCGTCCGACTCTTCAACATTCCGACTGTCTCGTTCCACATGGCAGACGATTACTGCTCGATCGATCTCGACACTCCGAATCTTTCAAAGGCCCAAGTCGAACAGGCCGAGCGATTCGCCAACGAAATCATCCTCGAGAACCGCCCGGTGGACGTCCGATTCGTCACCCGCGAGGAAGCAGGGAACCTCGGCCTACGCAAGTTGCCACCCGCGGAACGCGATCATCTCCGCATCATCGACATCCACGAGCTCGACCTGAGCGCCTGCGGCGGCACGCACGTCCGCCACACCGGCCAGATCGGCTGCATCCTCCTGCGCAAAACAGAAAGAGTTCGCCAGGGATGGCGTGTCGAATTCATCGCAGGACAGCGCGCCGTAGCCACCGCCCAGCGCGACTTCTCGACGCTCACCGAGACAGCCGCCCTCTTCTCGGCGCATATCTACGACGTCCCGCAACAGGCCCGCAAGTCACTGGACGAAATCCGCTCTCTCCGCAAACAGAATGAAGATTCGCAAGACGAACTGGCCGCCGCGCAAGCGATTGCCATCCTGTCAGAGACTTCGGAAGTCAACGGGCGCAAAGTAGTCGTGCGCACCTTTTCCGATCGCGATATGAATTCCCTCAAGCTGCTGGCGCAGAAGTTGACGCGACAGGCCACGAATTCCGTGGCATTACTGGGCACCACATCGCCGCAGCCATCGCTGGTCTTCGCGCAGTCCGCAGGACAGCCCTTCGACATGGGCGCGCTGATGAAGCAAACAATGTCGACCTTCGGCGGCCGCGGCGGCGGCAGCAAAGACATGGCCCAGGGCGGCCTACCCACAGCCGAAGAAGTGGGACAATCCCTGGAAAGCGTCGAAGCAAAACTGAACGCCTGATCGAGGATTCCCCGATCGACGACAACCGAATCCTTTTGTCAGACCAAGCCGCGAAGCGACGAAAGAACGACAACCCACAGCGCAAACCGCGAAGCAAGAAGAGATCGCAGCCCGCATACCAAGCTGCAAAGCAACTGAAGAACTCAGCCCACGTAGCAAGCCGCGAAGCGGCGAAAGAATGCAGCCCACGGCGCAAGCCGTGGGTGAATTCGTCGGTGCAGGACAAAGCCCCGGAGGGGCGAAAGAAAATTGCGACGCCCCGGTGCGAAACACTGCATCCAAATTGGTCCCCGTAATCCCGCTCTCCGCCCGACGTGACTTCAATCACATTCGCGCCTTCCGCGGGTGCTACAATTCCGCTGTAACAACTCCTGTACCGGAGGAGGTTCCTGTGTACCGATTGGCACTGGTTCTTCCAGCACTTCTATTCCTTGCGTCTTTAACGTTCGCGCAACAGCAGCCACCCACCGGTAGTCAGCAGAAATCCAACGCCTACGCTGCGATTCCGGTCGCAGACGCAAAACGAGCGAATCCCGTGAAATCCGGTCCAGAGTCGCTCGCCCGCGCCAAGCGCTGGTGGACGATGGATTGCGAAATGTGTCACGGCAAGAACGGCGACGGCAAGGGCGACACCGCGAAAGAGATGAAACTCGTGATGGTCGACCTCTCCAATCCGGACACGCTCAAAGACCGCACCGACGGCGAGATCCACTACATCATCAAGAGCGGACACAACGACATGCCCGCCGAAGGCCCGCGCGTGAAGCCCGAAGAAGCATGGGACCTCGTCAACTACGTCCGCTCCTTGCCCAAGAAGAACGCCGATACGAAACCGGCGCAATAGGAATCATTCTCTCCGCGTGTCCCATCCTCGGCTCTTCGCACAGGATGGGCACTCCGGTCCCGTTCACGAATAGACCGCCCTTCTGAGAGGTCAATTTCTCCTAAGGATTCCCCTACGTCCGTTTCCAGGCGGGTAGGCGGTAGTAGGCAGGGATCATGGCGGTGCGTTTGTGTCGAAGACAGCCGCGAAGCGGCGAAAGAATGCAGCCCACGACGCAAGTCGTGGGTCAAAGGAAGAAGAAGGAGAGCAAGCTCCGGAGGAGCGAAAGAAAACGTGGCCAGAGAAGACTAACGACGAACTCAGACCCTTCGTAGCCACGACCCACTCTCTGCGTACCATCACCGGGCCGCTATCGTGCACTGGGCCTCGGAAGCCCGCACCTTCTCCCGCGTTCGTTTTCTCACATCCACCACAATCGTCTCCGCCAACCGGTCCTGGGCGCACATGCGATTCTTGTCCCAGAAGAATTGCAGGAATCCAATCCCGCCTTCCAGGATCGCGGCCCCGTATCCCATGACCCGCTCGACCGACTGCCACAAGCCCATTCGTTCGCCGGTCAGCGACACGATGCGGGTGCGCGCTACCCACTTGCCCGGTGTTCTGCCGTTGGCCAAATAGATGAATGCCGCCCAATACACAACCATCACAACAATGTTGCCCGGTTCGTGAAAATCCCATTTCAGTTCGATGTGCTCCTCGTGCAGCCAATAATGCCGCCACAAGAACTCAGGTATGACCCACACGAGAACAGCGATCAACACATCGATCCAATATCCGGCCGCCCGCTGCCAAAAGGCCGCCAGGGGCACGCCTTCAAGTGCTTCCAGTCGCGCCGAGCCATGCGCCTCGAACACACGGAATGGTTTCTTCTCCCTCGCCATGCCGGAAATCATAATGCACTTTGGGGACTTGCATCACTCTGATGCACTCTGCAGTAGTCTCAGTTTCGTACCGCAAGGATTCGGGAGTTTTACTCCGATCGCGGCTTGTTTTCGGCCGCGAAGAGAAGTTCTTTTTTTCTCTTGACATGCACGTCGCGTAACGATATGGTTACGCATTATGCGTGACCGATCGGTTACATATTCCACCGCGAGAAACCAGGAGGCTACCTTCCAGGCTCTGGCCGACCCGACACGTCGGGCGGTTCTCGACCTGCTTCGCCGCGGTAGCCAGCCGGCAGGGCAGATCGCCAGCGCCTTTCCGGTTTCCCGTCCGGCCATCTCCAAGCATCTCCGGCTCCTTCGCCGTGCGCACCTCGTTCGCGAGCACCGCGAAGGACGCAATCGCGTCTACCAACTCAACCCCGAACCGCTCCGCGCCGTCGACTCGTGGATCGAGCAGTATCGCGTGTTCTGGGCGAACAATCTCAATAGTTTGAAGGCGTTTGTTGAAGCGGAATATGAAAAGGAACTGCAGTCCGCAGCAAAACCAGAGAAGAACAGAATCAAATAGCCGACGCCGCCCAGCGTCCTACAGAAAGGAATTTCCTATGACGAAATCCATGACGCGCACAATTCGTAACCTCCACCTGCTCATGCTTGCCCTAGTTCTCGCTGCAACCGCCGCGGGCGCCCAAACCGACGCCCAGAAAGCCTTCGCTACCATCAAAAATATGCCCGGCACCTGGGAAGGGAATACCCCCATGGGTCCCGTCCGGGTCACGTTCAAAGTCACGAGCGGAGGCTCGGCCGTGATGAGCGAGATCCTCGGCAAAGAAAACATGGTTTCCATGTTTCACCTGGACAGCGGCCGTCTTCTGCTCACGCACTATTGCGCGGTCGGAAACCAGCCGCGCATGCAGGCCGAAACCTCTCCCGACGGCAAAACCATCACCTTCAACTATGTGGATGCAACCAATCTCTCGTCGCCGGACGCCGGTCACATGCAGACGATGGTCCTGACCCTGCTCGACGAAAACCATCACACAGAAGAGTGGATATACTCCGATCACGGCAAGGAACACAAAGCATTCTTCGATCTTCGCCGCAAACTGTAGTTGACTCGCGAGCCCAAAGGATAATCGGGAAGGGCGCGGGTTGGCCGCGCCTCTCCCGCGTATGAAATACGGCATTCGCCGATTTCAATTCATAAAACTGGAGACGCCATGGCGACTACATCCGTGACCACCGATCAAGACGCAATCGTTGCCGAGATTCAAATCGCGGCCCCACCCGAGCGCGTCTTCAAAGCACTTTCCGACGCCGCTGAACTAAAGCTTTGGTTCAAAAGTCCCGAATGCCCCGTGAAATCTTGGGAATTCGACCCGCGCGTCGAGGGTGCGTACCGCTACGAAAGCGAAAGCGGATCGATCGATATCAACGGCGTGCGCGAGTTCAAGTGTCACGGCCACATCACCGAGTATGATCCTCCCAAACTCCTCGCGTACACGTGGTACGCAAACTGGCACGACGATCCCACGCGTCAGACTGTCGTCCGCTGGGAACTCACTCCCAAACTGGATGGCACGCACGTGAAAGTAACCCACAGCGGCCTGACGAATCTGCCTGTCGCCCGCAAGGATTACAGCGGCGGATGGCCCGAAGTGCTCGAGAGCTTGGAGAACTTCGTGGAAGAAATGGATAACGCGTGACCGCCCACTAGCGATTCACACACCATCAGCGGCCTTGCAAGTCAGGATCCACTGAGCAGTGAAACGTTGCACAAAGGAGAGAAAATGGCCACCGCACTCATCACGCCTGATCAAAACGCCGTAATCGCGGAGATCTTTATCGCCGCCCCGCCCGCGCGCGTCTTCCAGGCGATCAGCGATCCCGCTCAACTTCCCAAGTGGTGGGGACAAGATGGCCTCTACCACGTCACCAAATCTTCCATGGACATCCGCCCCGGCGGCAAGTGGAGCAGCGACGGCGTCGGCGCCGACGGCAAGACGTTTTTCGTGGAGGGCGAATATCTGGAGGTCGATCCCCCGCGCCTGCTCGTGCATACGTGGAATAGCAGCTACGATCACGCTAGGACAACGGTTCGCTGGGAACTCGAACCGCAAACCGTCAATGCACTCCATCCCAGCGGACCGAAAAAAACTGGCACTGGGACGCTGGTTCGCGTCCGTCAGGAAGGTTTCGCCGGCAATCTCGAGTCCGCAAAGGGGCACGGCGAAGGCTGGAAGCGCGTCCTGGGCTGGCTGGAGGCCTACGTCACAACGGCGTAGCGCGATGCGTCAAAACGGAGAGGCTCTCCGTGATCCTCTGACCCTCCGTGTTACGGCTTTTGTCTCTGGCCGGGCATCCCAGCGATGCCCGGCCCGCAACCGATACGATTTCACAAATCTTTAACGTTCTTTACCTCCGCCGTACAGTCGCCCCGCCTCATGTAGTCATCTAACTCTTTCGCGCATCTGTTGCCGACAGACACGAATGAGAACACGCTGCTCAATCCTCCAACGGTGCAAAATCGTTCATCCTCTCCTGTTGTTCATCCTGTTCTGTACAGCCCTCGGATGCTCCCGCAAGCAGTCTCCTCCCCCCGACGGATCCGCCCTCTTCGCCCGCAATTGCGCCAGTTGTCACCGCGCCGACAACGACATGCGCGCGCCTGTCCCGGAGGCGCTTCACCAGATGAGCAAGCCTGCGATCCTGATTGCTCTTAAGTCCGGACGCATGCGATGGGAAGCCAAATTTCTCTCCGACACCAAGAAGAACGCCATCGCCGATTACCTCGCCGCACCCTCCACTCCATCTTTGGCCACGACTGGATTCTGCGCGCGCGATCTCGATCCCCCGCCCAATCCGCCCATGTGGTCTGGATGGGGCGGGGACCTCCGCAATCGCCGTTTCCAATCCGCCACCGCCGCCGGTTTCTCTCGCGACCAGGTGCAGAATCTGAAATTGAAATGGGCTTTCGGATTTCCCGGCGTCGCCGCCACCTACGGCCAACCAACAGCCTTCAAAGGCCGCCTGTTCGTCGGCAGTGAAGACGGAACGGTCTACGCCCTCGACTCCGCCACCGGATGCGTCTGGTGGACCTTCAAAGCAAGCGGAACCGTCAAGACCGCAATCTCAATTGGCAATAAGGGAACGATCGCCTTCTTCGGCGACACCAACGGAATCGTCTACGCCCTCAAGCAGGACGACGGTTCGCTCCTTTGGAAATTCCATGCTGATCCTCATCCCGCCGCGCGCATCACCGGCTCTCCGCTCCTCATAGGTACACGGTTGTACGTACCCGTCTCCTCGGGCGAAGAAGGAGCCTCCGCCGCCCCCGACTATCCCTGCTGCACTTTCCGCGGCAGCGTGGTCGCGCTCGACACAACGACGGGGAAACAAATCTGGAAGTCCTACACCCTGGACGAATCTCCCAAGCCGACCCGCAAGAGCGCGCAAGGTACGCAATACTGGGGACCATCAGGCGCCGCCGTCTGGTCCACTCCCACCGCGGATCTCAAGCGCAACGCGCTCTACGTGACCACGGGCAACAACTACTCCGGGCCCGCCACGACGATGTCGGACGCCATCGTCGCCTTCGATCTTCAAACCGGACGCAAGCTCTGGCATCATCAGTTCACATCAAAAGACTTGTGGAACAGCGGCTGCGTCGCCGAGAAGAAGGACAACTGCCCCGAGCAACACGGTGACGATTATGACTTCGGCGCTCCGCCCATCCTGCAATCCGTGGCGAGACGCGACATCCTGCTCGCCGCACAAAAATCAGGCATGGTCTATGCCCTCGATCCCGACCAGCAGGGAAGGATTCTCTGGAAGACTCGCGTCGGACGCGGAGGCCCGCTTGGTGGCATCGAGTGGGGAGGCGCTGCCGACCATCGCTATGCCTACTTCCCGCTCTCCGATTTCGACTTTGACAACCCGCTCGCCGGTGGCGGCCTCTACGCTCTTGATCTCCGCACGGGCAAGCAGGTCTGGCGCGCCGATCCCGTCAAGCCGGCCTGTCTCGGTCAGTACGGATGCAGCGCCGCCCAGATGGCTCCTCCCACCGCCATTCCCGGCGTGATCTTCTCCGGATCGCTCGACGGCCACCTTCGCGCCTACGATACCCGCGACGGCAGCGTGATCTGGGACTTCAACACCGCCCAGCAATTTCAAACGACGAATGGCGTGAAAGCCCACGGCGGCTCGCTCAACGGAGCCGGCCCCGCGATCGTCGATGGCGTGCTCTACGTGAATACCGGCTACACCAACGCAATGGATGGAAACGCACTACTGGCCTTCGCCCCGGCCCCGAAGTGAACGCCGGAAATCTTCTGCCCTATCGAGTGGCTCTCGCGGAAGAGCGGCGCTTTAGCGCCGCGTAAGGCACTCTTCAAATCAACTTGGGCTGAGCCCGCAGGACGTGTTATGAATGCCCTCACTTTGCTCGAACCCTATACAGATTTCTTCACCCTGACATCTTATTAAGTCAGTTGCACATACTGGTTCTATCTCACTGGACAACCAATGTCATTAGGGAGCTATGTGAAATGTTTCCTGCAGTGGCGGTCACCGTCACACTGTAAGAACCGATCGGAGTGGCCGGACTCGCTGGCGGTGGAGAGAGAGGGGCGCTTGTCGGGCTTCCACCGCAGCCGATTAACATTCCAAAGGCCAGCAGACCCAGCAGAGCTGTGACTACCCACAACTTCTTCCGGCTGCGAGCCTTGTTGCCCATCGGCAGGATGAAGAGGCCAGCCAGACCGAGTGCGGGCAACCCTGCCCAATAGGCCAGCAATGGAGTTGCCGCACGGCGTTCCACGGATGCGGTGGTGAGTCCGGTGGCAAAGGTCAAGGCTGAAGGCAAGGGCGTATCGTCGCCCGCGGCATTCAGCGTGGCCGGACTAAAAGAGCAAGTCGAGTGCGCTGGTAGCCCCGTGCAGGTGAGCACGATTGTGCCGACAAATGTGCTGCCCGACGTAATGGTCAGATTGACAGTGGCGCCGCTACCGCTCTTAACCGAGATGGACGTCGCTGCCAAAGCCAGAGAGAAATCAGTTGTGCCAGTGCCGCTCAGGGATACAGAGAGGGCGGGATTCATTGGATCCGAAGTGGCGATGGCGAGCGATGCGGAGTTCGCCCCGGCGGCGACCGGCTTGAATGTCACGGAGATCGCGCAACTCGCGGCTGGCGCCAGCGTCGCACCGCAGTTGTTGGTTTCGCTGAAGGCAGCCGGATTTGCGCCAGTGATCGCGATGCTGCCTACTGACATGAGCGCAGCGCCGGCGTTTGTGAGGGTCACAGTTTGCGGTGAGCTGGGCGTATTGACCAGTTGCGCTCCGAATGCCAGCGAACTGGAGATCTGACCAACTCCCACCATACCTGCACCACTCAGGGACACGGTCTGCAACGGATGTACCTGATCCGATTCGCTAAGGTTGAGTGACGCAGCGCGCGGTCCAGAAGCGGTCGGCTTGAACACAACGCTGATCGTGCAGGCCGCCCCCGCGCCCAGGCTCGCAGCACACGTGGTTGATAGACGAAAGTCCTTGGGGTTCGCTCCCGTGATCGTAATGCCGTTGATCGCCATTGCGGCCACGCCGGTATTCGACAGACTAACGGTTTGAGCTGCGCTCTCGGTGTTCACCGTCTGGTTTGCGAACGACAACGATGTCGGCGACGAGTAGGCAACGGGCCCAGCTCCAACCTGGACGATGTTGGACCAAGCCGAGGTGCCATTCGAACTGAAGCTTTGTACACGGTAGTAGTAGGTCGGGTCTGATTCGATGGTTGAATCTGTAAATGAGACGGCTGCTCCCGCACCATCGCTTGGAGGAATCGTGAATGGAATAACATTCTCAGTGAAGTTGACGTCAGTCGCCCTCTGCAGAGTGAAACCGTCTTCGCTGAGGGAACTATCCGTCCAATTCAGTTGAACGCTGGATGTGTCGTCCGGGTCGCCCCGCTTGCGACGAGGTTCGCAGGCCCCTCGGGCGACACTTGCATGATGATGGGCCGCATCATGTCATTCTCTTCATGACCCAGCAAGTGGCAGTGCCAAACATACTCCCAACCGAAATTTGTCATCTCATTGACGACTTTAATTGGATTGTTGTGAGGATCGACGTTCGTGAATCCCATCGTGGATCCGGCCGGCATGGTCACATCCAGGAGACGGACGCTGTCGGGGATCGGCCAGGGCAATACCTGTTTCATGGGCTGGAGGGCGACGATGGCATCTTCCAGCGGATTCATCCGGACGGTTTCCTTCCACCCAAGTTCGTTCGGATCGGGAGGCCGAATGGCGCCGTCCCAGCCCACACGGTTGATCACTTGCACGTTGAATAAGTGGAAGTGTATGGCGTGCGTGTCTACGCCGTTGTGTGTGATTTTCCAGATCTGAGTTTCGCCATCTTTTACGATCTCGGTTGCAGGATCGATATATCCGTAGGGGATGGTCGTCTGTGTCTGCAGGTTGGTAAATGGAATCTCGACGCCCAGGGTCGAATTCATACGCCCGTAGGGATCGAACAGTTCCTGTATGGCTTTGGGTTGCAGTTGGACCGTAACGGGGGCGCTGGCGCCGATGGGGGTATATGTCAACGCCGTGCTTTGGATTCTGGAGAATGTATTTGTGTAGGTTGCATTGAAAGCTGGGCCGTACGCAGCCTCGGGCACGATGGGTGCGGGCTGAGACGCGGCAAAAGCACCCGACTGCGAACTGCTGGATGAAAAAGCTGCCTGCAATGCCGCCAGATTGAAGGGGGCTGCAGCCGATCCACCGGACACGCGAAATTGCATGATGGTTCGCGTATTGGGTCCGTAACCAGGGATCGTGGTGGGCGCACCGCCAGTATCGGTTTGGTCTGGATCACCGGTGTAGTAGTCGTTGCGGGTATCGAACGCCGGCACCGGAGCGGGGGCATCGTTATACAGAATGAGTTTCGAACCATCCGGTACGCCTGAGAAATCAATGATGACATCAGCCCGTTCTGCGGGTCCCAGAAATAGCATTTTGTTCAATACGTTCAGAACCACGATGTCTCTGCGGTTGTAGTTGTAACCGATTGGAGTGTTGGGCAATACAACTGGGGCAGGTAACAACCCGCCTTCCGTGCCGATCTGGATCATGGCCGGCCCAGATGCAGCGGGATCCGGTACACCTCCATCTCTACCATCGGTGGGCCAGTTAGATGGAAGGCCAGTCTCGGGGAGCGCGGGGACCATTTTCACTTCCGTACCGCTGGAATCCGCATAGTACAGTTGCAGGTTCAGAGAACGGTCGTTGCTGGCATTCAAGATACGGAAGCGGTACGCTCGCCGGCTTACCTGGAGGAAGGGATAAGGAGTGCCATTCACCAACGGAGTATCCATGAATGCTTCCGGGACGATAGATGGGTCGGGTGTGCCCGGACACATACGCGCCTGATCCGAATCCGTTGGACAGGAGACGGGGCCGTTCGCCATGGCTGCCATCGGAGGCCAGAACCACGGGCCGTAATCCCACCGGCCCATTGCGTTCACACCAGCCTCGTCAGACGGATTCTGGTTCGGCATATAAACATGGGGGAACCATAAGTTGCCGTACCCACCCCAATTCCAGGTTGGGTCCTGCGCAGCGATGGTCTTCGAGTCAGGCACGAAGGTCTTATCCTGGATGACCAACGGCACTCCGTAATGGTAGACACCACCTAAATCGGGAAGAACTTTCTTGTTGCTGATCAGATCTTCTTCGGTAGCGTCCGTCAGCAGATATGGGGCGGCTTCTCCGGCATACACACCGAGCCTGGAGGCGATCATTACAACTACACAAAGGAACACATTGACTTTCTCGCCGGCCACATCGTGCCCGAAGACATATGGTACGTCGTTCCCATCGAAGCCTTCGAGGGCAAGTCCATGCTGCATTTCTGTCCTCACGGCACGGGTCAAGCCAAGTACGAGCGCTATCGCGAAGCCTGGTGCCTGCTCGCCTGTCCGCCAAAGGCCCGCGGATGGAAAGACATCCCCGTAGTCTGCCGGTGCAGGGAACTACCCGTCCGCTGCGCCGTCTGTCCTTGTCACGGATGAGATGAAGAGAAACGCGGGCAGGACAAGTCGCGGTCGCCGGGAATAATTCCTGTGGCCGCAATCACTGACAGGCTTCGCCTTTTCGCCTACCTTTAACGGTGAAATCGCCAGTCGGCCGCGCCCTTCGTCCTGCCCGGGCGCCAATTTGCCGCGCGAACCTGGCGCGGCAGACAAACGGAGGTTCCATCTATGCCTCTCGACAGCTTGGAATTTCGTACCTCGCTCCAGAAGTTGCTGGTTGGGCTCATACTGATTCTCGTCCCTCTCACCGTGTTCGGTTTCTATGTGGCACTTCAGGGAGACAGTCACATACGGCAAGTGAGCGGCGAGAATTTTCGCGCGCTCACTCTAAGCGCCGCCGAGTCAACTTCAGACTTCATCGGCGGCGGTGTCACCGATGTCAGCCTTATCGCCAATACGCCCGGTTCTGTAGAGGCAGTGTCTCAGTCGAACCGCCAGTACGAACACCTTTCGCAGGATGCGACTCTAGCCAGGATCAACGGCATTGATCAGGGTTGGGAAAGTCCACAGGCGGATCACTTGTCTGCCCAGATTCTTACTTCGGATCTTGCGCACCAGTTGAGACGTCAGCGCGAACTGAACCCTGCACTTTTAAAGATTGCTATTTCCGACGCAGCCGGAGCCACCGTTGCGGCTACCGATCGGCCTGCTCATTATGCGCAGACGGACCGCGAATCCTGGCAGACGATAGCTGCTGGCGGGCGCGGCGCCATCCACCTCTCGGAATTGCGCTATGACGATCAAAGTCGTCGTTACTATCTCAGCATTGCGTATCCCATCCTCCAGCCGGGAACTGGACGCTTCATCGGGGCGGTCACTGCCACCATGGACATGTCCCCGCTGTTTGCAAGAATCAACCGGCACCAGATCGGACGAACCGGGCGGTTTTCGCTCGTGCGTGATGACGGAACCGTGATCGAGGCGCCCGGCATTACGCCTTCGATGAAGATGAAATCGGAGGAGTACGCCGCGATTCGTGACGCACTCGGCAACGTGCAAGGACGTGGTGCCGGATATCTGTTCGTTACTCTTTCCAATGGGGAGTCTTATCTCGTCGGATTCGCCGACACGTCGTTAAGAGATGCATACCCCAACCTGCCATGGATCGTACTCGCCAGCCAGGAGGCCCGGGAGGTCACCGGAGCAGTTCGAAGCATGACCGTTTTCGCGTTTCTGGCGATGAGCGTGGCCTTGCTCCTGTTGTCGCTGCTGGCCGCATACGTTTTCCTGCATCGCAGGCAGGAATTGGAGGACATCGAACAACACGAGGACAAGTTGCACCACGTTGCGGCGTGAATCACGCTGCCTGAGCGAGCAGATTCCGCTTTGCGTCCGTCTCTCGACTTGGATTCGCCGTGACTGCGTCCAGTGATCCTGCGCGAGTACAGGGGTAATTCATCTCCATCGTCTACTTGACCGAAGCAGCGTAGCTGCGGTCTGCTTCATCGGTCCCCGCCAGTTCCGTATCTTCAACGTTGAGACCTTGAAACGCCGAAATTCTGAAACCTCACGCCCGCGGCGCTAGCCGACTCCCGTTGCCACCGCTATACTTGAGCTATATGTCTGGGAATCTGCAAAAGACCTTCTACCTCGAAACCTTCGGCTGCCAGATGAACGTTCACGACTCGGAGAAAGTCGTCGGAACGCTCGTCCAGGAAGGCTACCGGCAGGTCGAGACTGTCGAGCAAGCGGACCTCATCCTGTACAACACCTGCTCCATCCGTGACAAAGCCGAGCAGAAAGTATTTCACCGGCTCGCGGATTATAAGAAGCTTCAATCGCAAGGGAAAAAGTTCGGAGTGCTCGGGTGCGTCGCGCAGCAGGAAGGCGAAAAGATTTTCGAGCGCGCACCACACGTGTCGCTGGTGTGCGGCTCAGCCTCCTACACAAATCTCCCGCAAATGCTGTTGAAGCTGGAAGGGAACTCCGCCGTCGAGAACTTCAAACTCCGGAAGCCCGAAGCCGGAAGCCCCCTCGTGCGCATTACCGGCCTCGATGACCGTGAGACTGACAAGTGCTTCGAGACCGAGTACACGGCCCGGACCAATCCGCATCGCGGTTACATTACCATCATCGAAGGCTGCGACAAATTCTGCGCCTACTGTGTGGTTCCGTTTACGCGTGGCAAGGAACGCAGCCGCAACTCTGCGTCTGTCCTCGCGGAAGCCCGCCAGATGGCCGATCTCGGTTACACCGACATTCAGTTGCTCGGGCAGAACGTCAATTCATACAAGGACCCGGAAGGGAAGCAATCGTTCGCTGAATTGCTGGCGGCGGTCGGCGAAGTTTCCGGAATCAGGCGAGTTCGATTTACCACCTCGCATCCGCGGGATTTTGGGCGCGACATCGTCGACGCCATCGATGCCGTGCCCACGCTTTGCGATCACGTGCATCTGCCCGTCCAGAGCGGCTCCACGCGGGTGCTAGACGCCATGCAGCGCCTGTACACCCGCGAGGAATATCTCGAACGCATCAGTTGGATGAAGGCCGCGAAACGCGATATCAGCATCACAACGGATGTGATCGTCGGCTTCCCGGGAGAAACGGAACAGGACTTCGAGCAAACCTTGAACCTGCTCGACGAGGTTGGCTTCGACAGCGTATTTACCTTCAAGTATTCCGCCCGGCCCAACACGCCATCTCTCGTCCTTGAAGACGCTCTCCCGGAGGAAGAAAAATCCCGTCGCCTCGAAGTTCTGATGGCAAGACAGAGAGACATCCAGATAGCAAGATATAAGAAATACATCGGAGCAAGTTCTGAAGTAATGGTTGAAGGACGCAATGCATCCCGCGGCCAGTGGACCGGCCGCACCTCCCAAAACAAAACTCTCAACTTCACAGCCCCGGAAAGCATCCTTCCTGGGATAGGAAGTTACGCAAACGTCCTCGTGACGCGCAGCTTCCCTAACAGCCTCGTGGGCGAACTGGTGGTATAACGAATTCGGAGATCACGATGGAAGTCGAAATGACAATCCGCGGCCTGCTAATGGACCCCGTCAGTAATATGCCGATCGTTGTGTTGAAGGATGTGGGTGGGGAGACGGTGTTGCCGATCTGGGTTGGGGTTTACGAGGCGAACGCGATTGCGCTGGAGATGGAAAAGGTTGCGACGCCGCGTCCGATGACGCACGACCTGATCAAGAACGTGCTGATGGGTCTGGAGGCGCAGGTTCACAAGGTGGTCGTGACGGAATTGAAGGAAGATACGTTTTACGCCGTCATCTGGCTGGAGCGCGGCGGAGAGGTCATCAGCGTCGATTCGCGTCCGTCGGACGCGCTCGCGCTCGCTCTGCGGGTAGATTGTCCAATCTTCGTGGACGAACTGGTGCTCAAGACTTCCAAGCTGGCGGCGAACATGTCAGACCGAGTCACCAGCGATGAGCTGCGAAAGTGGCTCGAAGGCCTCAACGACGAGGATCTCGGCAAATACAAGATGTAGCCCTTGAGGGGAACAGGGCTCAAGGTCCAGAGGCCAGGGGCGGAAAAGACCCACCCACCTCTCTGGGTTTACATAATACCTGTTATCGGACATTGAATGCATTCAGCGGTACCCTCTACCGTTTCCTGCCCATACTGCCAAGCTGAGGCGGCGCACTTCCTTTCTGCGAAAGACAAGAACCGCCGAACGACGAAGGTAGTGTTCGACTACTACAAGTGCGGCGGGTGCGGACTCGTTTTTATGGAGTCGGTGCCGCAGGACATGGCGCCGTTTTACCGAGGAGGATACGATTCGATTCCCTCTTCGGCTACCGATCTCCAAAAGATCGCGGCGGGGGAAAAATACCGGACCGAGCCGGTGCTGGAATACAAGTCCAAGGGTCGATGCCTGGAGATCGGACCGTGGCGCGGCGTGATCTGCTCGAATATGAAGGATGCCGGATTTGAAGTCACGGCCATCGAGATGGATTCGAACTGTGTCGAGTTTCTGCGGCGCGAAGTTGGGATCGACGCAATTCAGTCTTCCGATCCGGCGAAAGTGATGAAGAGTCTGGAGGCGGGATATGACGTCATCATCTCATGGCATTCCCTGGAACATATTCCCAATGGTTGGCGAGTGATTGAGGAGGCGAGCCGGTTGCTGGCACCGGGCGGCGTCCTGCTGCTGGCCATGCCAAATCCGGAGAGCTTCGAATTTTCTGTTTTAAAGGGACGGTGGTTTCATCTCGACGCACCCCGGCACGTTTGTTTCTTCCCACTTGAGACTCTGGTTGCAATCTGCGCCAGACACGATTTGCGTCCGCTTCAGATCACGACTTCCGATAGGTTCAGCCAGATCCAGAGCGGACACGCGTGGCGGACATTCGCGCGGTCGCTCATTCCAATTCGCTATGTCCGCGGGGTTATGGGGATCACATTGGGCAAATTGCTTTACTGGATGGCGCGCGGACGTCAAATGACCGAGGGACGCGGTTCCGCCTACACCGCAGTGTTCATGAAGGCTGCGGGCGAGCGTTCGAGGGTGACAGCTTAAGGCCACTTACTGCTTTGGAGACGCGGCGTCCAGCCTCAAGAACCTGGCAGCGTTGTTATACAGAATGTCCCGCTTTTGCTGAGGCGAAAGGTAGTCCGCATTCTGGATGATGCTGATCGAATACGCCATCAGTTTGGGCCAGATCAGCTGATCGGTACCGAACATCACGCGGTCTTCGAAGCCCGCGTCCACCAGCCTCTCGATATACCGGTTTACTTCCTTAGTCGGGTAACTCCAGATCAGGCCGGCCACATCCACGTAGACGTGGGAATTCGCCTGTAGGAGTGTCAGCATGTTGTCGATCATGGGATAACCTGCGTGCATGACTTGAACGCGCAGCTTCGGATGGCGCGCCAGCAGCTCCTCCAGCAATAGCGGGTTTCCCATCGAGCCACGGAACTTCGGCATCGCGACGTTTGCGCGCCCAGAGCCTCCAGTACCCATATGGATCGCGACCGGGATATCCAATTCTTCAGCGAGCGCAAAGTACTGGTCGACAGAGGGGTCGCTCGGGGAGATGCCCTCGTATTGAAGGCCGATCTCTCCCATGACCTTGAAACCGCCGGTCGTGAAGTCTTTCCGCAGCTCCTCCAGCGGAACGCGCTGTCCGGCCGCGATTCCATTGGAAAACGCGGTACCTGGGATCACCCTCGCGGGCGCAGCGTCTTTCCATTTCTGCACGCTCTTGGGATCCCCGAAGACGACAGCGATGACATTCAGCCGCTCCATGTCGCTGAGGACGTCCTTCATGTATTCGCCCGCAGCAGCAGGATAAAGAGCCGGCGAGCACTGATCCTTGGCCCAGCCGAAAGGCTCTTCCTTCGACTTGGGATCGGAAGCGACAAATTTGGATGTGTTGGGACACATGGGCGCGATGCCCGGAAAGTCAGCGTCCATTGCGTGCACATGAACGTCGAGAACGGGTGGAGGAGTTTTGAAAACTGCGTTTTGCGCGACTGAAACTGCGGCCGTCGCTGAAAGTAGTACGGCGCACAGCCAGAGTCGATATTTAGAGTGCATTCGATAGTCTCCCTCGCGACAAAGTATAGAACGGCGGGACGGTTGGATTGCGAACTGGACGTAGCGGCTTAGGAGATCGGTTCAGAGCCGCAGAGGACAATCTTGGCATGAAACAAAGTCCCTGCCACGCGAGTGGCCACAGCGATCAGGTCTTTTTGTCCGACAAACACTTTGACCTGGCGGGCGCGGGAGAGTTCGGGGAGGTTTACGGTGCGTCCGGCGCGGATGCGTGCGGCGGATTGTTCGTCGGCGGTGACAGATGGGAAGAGCGGGAGGAGTTTGCGGGGATGAACGAACATATCCGCGAGGCTGTCGGTTGTGCCTACAGGACTCAACGCCCGCGGGGTCGCACTCGGGGAGCAGTTCCCCGCCGCTTTTGTTAGTTCTTCCAGTGTGTGGGCATCCTCCAGCGTGAATTCTCCGGAGGCAGTGCGACGGAGGGTTTCCAGATGAGCTCCGCAGCCCAGAGCCTTTCCCAGATCGTGCGCCACAGATCGCATGTAAGTGCCCGCGCCGACGTGGGCACGGAACTGAGCGCGATCGCCATCGACATTGAGAATCACGAATTCCTTGATCTGCACCTGCACTGCCTGTAGCGTGACTTCCTGGTTCTTGCGGGCGAGTTTGTAGGCTGGGACGCCCTTAATCTTCTTCGCCGAATACGGAGGTGGAGATTGCTCAATGAGTCCACGGAAGCTCGCGGCGTGCTTCTCAAGTTCGTCATGGCGGAGCGAGACTGTCACAGGCTCGCTTGTGGGTTCGCCTTCGGCGTCGTAGGTGTCGGTGGAGAATCCGAAGCGGATTGTGCCTTCGTAGACTTTCTCAGACGAGAGATAAAATTGCGCCAGCCGCGTGAATCGACCCGAGACCAGCGGCAAAACGCCAGTTGCCATCGGATCGAGGGTTCCGAGGTGGCCGACTGAGCGTTCGCCAAGGATACGGCGGACACGGTTGACGACGTCGTGCGAAGTAAGACCTGAGGGCTTATCGATGATGAGGACGCCGTTCATGGAAAGTTTGGTAATCTGGCAATGAAAGTTGAGAGACGCTGCGCCGGACAGGGACCACGCAGTTCTAAAGGCCGCGCTTGCCCGGGAATGCCGAATCTGTCAGGGTGTTCCGCTCGGGTGGTCAACTTTTCAAATTGGCTCGCTTCTAAGTTACCAAATCCGACATGCTGCCGATTAAAGACGATCAACCGCGGTACAGTGCGCCGTACGTGACTTGGTTTCTGATTGCGCTGAATCTCCTCATTTACCTGTTCCAGTCGACCTTGGATCCGCGCAGCTCTGACTTGTTCGCGAGGCAGTTCGGGGTAGTCCCGGCGCATCTGGCAGCGTTTCTGGCAGGATCGCCGAGGTACCCGCTTCCGGTCGTCGTGATTCCCTTCTTGACCTCGATGTTCTTACACGCGAGCTGGCTACACGTGATCGGTAACATGTGGTTTCTCTATATCTTTGGAGACAACGTTGAAGATTATCTTGGACATTTCAAGTATCTCATCTTCTACCTGCTGTCGGGGCTGCTGGCGATGGCGACGCAGGTGGCGATCTATTCCCACTCGAACCTTCCGACCGTAGGCGCGAGCGGGGCGATTGCGGGGGTACTGGGGGCCTATTTCATTCTGTATCCGCGAGCGCGGGTACTGACCTGGTTTTTCGTCTTCATTTTCTACGTCCCTGCCTGGGTGATGTTGGGGTATTGGTTCGTCTTGCAGTTCTTTGCAGGAGCAGCGGAGCTGTCGGTGGCGCACGCAGGGAAAGATGTGGGTGGGGTTGCGGTCTGGGCGCACGTGGGCGGATTCGTTGCGGGCGTGGTGATGATCAAGGTCTTTCCGGAGCGAGCGCGACGGTATCCCTACGCATACCGGTAAGAGTCGCTTAGGCCGCACCCGAATCTCTTCATGTATTGAGAAAACGGAGCGCTCCCAGAAGTCTGGCTGAAAACACCAAAGTTTCTCCTTGCCCCTAGAGGAATCTAGGGTTAGCGGTCCGTACCCTCTACAATCACTCGAGATTTTACCGTCGAGGGCAGAGGGCTTGGAGAAGAAACCCGACCAGCAAACTCGCACCGAGTCGAAGACACGGCTCGTGGGGCAGATAAAGACCTGTGTCCGGGCGGGGGACTACGCTCGCGCTCTGGAGCTGCTGCGGAGTGCCGCCGCCGAATTTCCCCAGGATGCGGAGTTGTCGGAACTGGAAACGCTTGCGCAGGATGGGATCAAGCGGAAGGCCGAAGCCGACCGCCTGATCACCGAAAGCCAGGAACTGTTCGCGCAACAGAAATCCGGCGAAGCGATTCAGTTGTTGCGGCAGGCCTACGAACTCGACAAAAGCAACTCTCTGGCCCGGGCCATTCTGGCTAATTCGCTAGTCGAACAGGCACAGTCCATCGTGGAAACCGACTGGCTGGAAGCGGAGAAGCTGGCGAACCAGGCGCTCGCACTAAACCGCGCGCACCCTACAGCGAAGACCGTTCTCGGCCTGATCGTCGAGCAGAAAAAGGCAAGCTCAGTAGACGACTGGGTTTTGCAGGCAAGCAAGCTCCAGTCCTCGGGCGACTTGTTCGCAGCCCTCGCTTGGGTAGCCGAGGGCCTGGCAGTTCATCCTGACGCTCCCCAGTTGCTAAGTATTCAGGACGCAATCCAGCGTGATCAGGGCGCGCGGCGGCGCCAGGCACGACGACGCGATCTGGAAGACCTCCGGAGGATGGAGCTTGAAATCGGTGCATCTCCGGATAGCGCCGCAAAGCAAGCATTAGCGGAGCGCATACAAGGAGTGGCCGCCAAGTATTGGACAGATGGAGAGATGTTGTCCATCGCCAATGGCCTGCTGCACCAACTTGGACTCGCCCCGGCGGAAAGTTCCGGCGCGTCGCCGAAGAGCAAAGGCTCGGCGGTCATATTTCACGTCCCGCGGCCCGATGCGGCTAAGACGTCAGTCGCGGCACCGATGCCAGTTTCGAGGCCGGTTCCTCCGGTTTCGGCTCCCCCTGAAAAGGCTCCGGCGACGATTCCCCCGAGCGAAGTTCCTGCTAGTACTGCGGCATCGATCAAGGCTCCGGCCATTCCACTGGAGATGCAGGCGCCCGTCACACGAGCTGCGGAAGCGGTTGTTGAGCCCATTCCGGCGCCGGCGGCGAAAGTCGCATCGGCAGAGCGGCAATTAAAGCAGCCCATAACTTCGAAGGCGACACCGGTGATCCTGGTTTCAGCCGCGGCGATTCTCCTGATCGCGGCAACGTTCTTCTTCACGCGAAAACATTATGCTCCGCCGCCGGTCGCGACGACTTCATCCGTCTCTCCGGCGATTTCTTCGGCGCCAGTCTCTGCACCGGCCACGGCTGCGCCCACCATTTCTGCGCCAATCGCACCCGCCCCCGCGGAATTAGTACCAGAACAGCCGGCGCCTTCATCGGACACAAGCTCTGGAAAGGTCACACTCACTGCCGCGCCACCTGCCGAGCCCGGCCGCAGTGTAGGCACACTCGTGGTGCTTGCGGGACAGGACAACGCGAAAGTTTTTCTGAACGGCAAACTTCAACCGCAACTCACGCAGGGGGGCCAGTTGCGGTTATCGGATCTCGAGCTCAAGGATTACGTTGTCCAGGTCGCCAAGAGCGGCTTTCAGGATCCTCCGCAGCAGAAGGTTCGAATTCGCAAGGGAGACACCGACAAGCTGATTTTCAACCTGCAGCCGCAACCCAGCCTCGCGTTGCTCACGATCCAGGGAGGCGCTCCCGGAACCGCGGTTTTCATCGATCAAACTCCGGTCGGAACGATTCAGCCTGATGGGACGCTCTCGGTTGCGAGTGTCAGTCCGGGAGACCATGCGGTGGAGCTTCGGAAAGAGCGATTCAAACCGCGGCAGTTCAAGAAGCATTTCGTGGCGGGCGCAGCCATAACGCTGGCTGCCGCCGATGTCGGGCTGGAAGCGGCTCCCAGCGAGTTTAAAATCAGTTTTTCGCCCGCCGACGCCAATGTTGCCCTGGTGAAAGGTGACCATCTGACGATGGTAAGCAGCGGCGTCCCGCTCAGTCTCGCTCCCGGAACCTACACTCTTACGGCGCGAACCTCCGACCGGTTCACGCGCTCGTCCACACTCGAAGTCATCGCCGGACAATCCAGGACTTTAGACTTGTCTCTCGCTCCGAACGGTATGTCGAAATGGGATAACCCGGGCGCATGGACGCATGACAAAGATTCCTTCGTTCGCAAAGGAGGGGACTTCGTCCTGTATGGCGCCGTTCCGACGTCGGGCACGTTTGTTCTTTCGGCGATGCCGGCCAAGGGGCACCTGCTGCAGTGGGTGGTGAACTACACCGATCCGCGCAATTACGTGCTGTTCCAACTGGACGACAACAACTTCTATCGCGCGGTGGTTCGCAACGGGCAGAAAACGGATGAGATCAAAATCCCCGATCGAGGGGACAAGAAAAGTTTCCGCTCGCTGCATATCCGCGTGAGTCCCACGGAGGTCGTACACCAGATCCGGCACGGCGATAGCTGGGCCGTCGTGGATCGCTGGACGCAGCCCGGCGTGAATCTGAGCTTGGGGAAGTTTGGGTTCTATATTCCAGGGAATGACGAGGTAGCGCTCTCCGGGTTTGCGCACTATGCGGACCTGAACATCCGCTAGGCCAGCGTTCCAGCCGTGTGTTGCAGCGCGGACGTGGACGCCCGCGCTGCATCGAACTACTTCGGAGCTACTTCTTCGGCCTCGACTCCGGCGGCACCAATCCTGCATTGCGGTAGTAGCCGACTAGCTGGCCGTAGTGTTCGCCGCTGTGCTCGATGAATCCGTAGGCAAAGTCATAGACGCGAACCTGCTGGTTGCCGAAGGGGTCGACGACCAGATCCGTCATTCCCTTGTCGCCTTTTGCTTTCAGTGCGGCGGCTCCATCGGCGAAGGCTTTCTTCACCATCGCGACGATGTCGGCCTTCGTTTTGAAACGGTCCGCTTTCATGTCTTCTTCGGCGGGAGGCTTCTGTCCCAGCAGCGGATTGATGAAATAGTAGTTCGCTCCGGCGGCATGCAGGAGTTGTTCGCGGAAGCTGCGCTGCGCGGGAGTGGGCTTGAAATCGTATTTGTCCTCGGGAAAATCCTCGGCCATCGCGATCAGTTTCCGGCCGATCTCGTTCCACGAATCGATGACGACTTTGGACGGAGAATCCGGAGGTTTGGGGGTGGAATCTTTTTTCGCTGCATCCTGGGCGAAGGCTGGAATCGCGAGCGTGGCTGCGAGCAAAACGGCTGCGAGTAGCTTGGGCATGGATTGTCTCCTGGGTGAGTATGAGCCGCGGACATTGTAGTTGGACCTTGGGGAAAAGAAAATGTGAGCTGTGGATGGGCTATTGTCGACTGCCGACAGGAAAAGCTTCAACCACTAAGGACACTAAGGTTCACGAAGGAAAGCGAGAGTCATAACGTTCCGGCTGTCGGGAGGATTTCCAGGGTTTCTACTGTGGCGTTTGCGGGGAGCAGAATTGCTTCGAGCACTGCCTTGGCAACCGTATCGGGCGACATCATCTTTTTGCGAGGGGCCCGGGGCCAGAGCGTTTTCCAGATGTCAGTGTCGGTGGCGCCGGGGAGAAGTCCGATGATGCGGATTTCTCTGGGGCGAAGTTCTTCGCGGAGCGTATTCGTAAATCCGAGTGCTGCGTGCTTAGAGGTATTGTAGGCGGCGCTTCCGGCGAAGACGCGGGTGGCGGCGATGGAAAGATTGTTGACGATCACGGAGCCGCGCTTCATAAGTGGGAGCGAGGCTTGAGTGACGAGAAACATGCCGTCGAGATTTGTGGTGAGGACATCTTTCCAGAGCGGATAGGGAAATTTCTCGATCGGTATGTTGGCGTGCGCGATGCCGGCGTTATTGATGAGGATATCGATCTGAGAGAAGTGGCGTCGGATGGTGCGAAAGAGATCGTCCACGGAGTGCGGATCGCGGACGTCGCATGCGTGCGCGAGCCATTTGGTGCGGGGCAGTTCCCTGCTGGCCTTCTTTAATGCGGACTCGCTTCGGCCGGTGAAAATGATTTGGCAGCCTTCGGCAGAGAGGGCGCGGGCGATTGCAAGCCCGATGCCACGGGTGGCGCCGGTGATCAGGGCGACGCGGCCGCTGAGACGCGCGGTTTTGGAACGTGGGGCCAAGATTGGTCAGGTCCGAAACATTTATACAGCAAGGAGGTCAGGGGATCACCTTGTACTCCGTCTTCACCAGGCCGCCGGCGTACTGCGTGGTCTCGATGTGTTCCAAGCGGATGTCGTGCGGTAACGTGCCGAAAAGCGGAATTCCTTCTCCGATCAGGACCGGGACCCGAGTGATGATAAGGCGCTGGATCTGGCCGGCACGAAGGAATTCCTGGATGGTGATCCCCCCATCAATGTACAGGTGATGGAATCCGCGGGCGGCGAGTCTGGAGACAATTTCGGCGGGTGGTCCCGACATCTGCTCGACCACCCCACCGCGCACAGTCGACAGATCGAGTTTCCGCGAACTCAGCACGATCACTGGCTTTTTACCATAGGGCCATTCGGGAAATGCAAGAACGGTTATAAAGGTTTTGCGGCCGATGACCATCGCGTCGATTGAAGCGAAGAATTCGTTATAGCCGTGAGGCTCTCCCCCGTCGACCGGAAGGAAATCGAATTGCCCGTTGTGACGGGCGATGAATCCGTCGACGCTGGTGCCGATGAAGATGGATGCAGTCATGGTTTCGGCTCGAGTGGAATGATGATGGACAATGGCTCCGCCAGAGTAGTCTAGCGCCGTGTACGGCGAGTGGCTAGGCCTTCGTCCAAGGATCGCCGCATTGAGTTGGGGGGCAAGCGAGAGCTTTTATTCCCGCTCGTCTCTATACGCCGCTGGGGCGTTGGCGGATCAATGACAGAAATTCGGAACGGGTTTCCTGTTCATCGCGGAAGCAACCCAGCATCGAACTGGTGACGGCAGCGGAGTGCTGCTTTTCTACTCCGCGCATCATCATGCAGAGATGGCGCGCTTCAATGACGACGCCGACGCCCTGCGGTTGAATAACCTTCTGAATGGTCTCAGCAATTTGGGTGGTCAGGCGTTCCTGGATCTGCAAGCGGCGCGAGAAGAGTTCGATCAGGCGCGGTATTTTGCTGAGGCCGATCACCTTGCCATTGGGAATGTAGGCGACGTGTACCTTGCCAAAAAATGGCAGAATGTGGTGCTCGCAGAGGCTGAACATCTCGATGTCCTTAACGATGACCATTTCGTCATAGTTCACGGTGAAGAGAGCACCTTTGAGCAGCGCTTCGGGATCTTCTTCGTAGCCCTTGGTCAGAAACTTCATGGCTTTCTGTACACGAGCGGGTGTCGCAGAAAGGCCTTCGCGGGAGGGGTCTTCTCCCAGGCGGACCAGCATTTCGCGAACCAGATCCTCGTAGGTTGCGCTGGTCAGCGTGGCAACTTCTTTTGTCTTCTCCAACTCAACGGGTTTCATAGGTCAGCTCTGAGCTTTCCCTTTCCTGGCGCACACAATTACCTTCTTGCGGGATTCGTCCCGGTATATTCGAAGGAATTCATCATGGTTTCTTCCAACCTCACTCGTTCCAGATGCGCGTAACGGAAGGTGCGCTGCAATATTTCGAAGATCTCAATACATAGATTTTCCGTGGTAGGAACGGTTACAGCAAATTCTTGAAGATAGTTCAAATTTTCCAGGTCATAACGGGAAAGGACCTCTTTTTGGACACATTCGTCTAGGTCGACCAAGTTGCAGACCATCCCGGTGGCGGGGTCGACTTGTCCGCTGACGGCGATTTCCAGCTTGTAGTTGTGGCCGTGTCCGTGAGGGTTGTTGCATTTGCCGTAGGTGGCCTGGTTCTCCTCGGCCGACATTTCTGCGCTATGCAGGCGGTGCGAGGCGGAGAACAGATATCGGCGGGTCAGGTGGGCTTTCATATGTAAGCTCTTAGCTATCAGCCCTCACTTTTAGCCTATTCCTCTCCATAGAAGTCGACGAACAGGTCGGGTGTTTCGTACACGCGTACGCGATGGAGTCGAGCCTGCTGGAGTTTCGGCGCAAGACGCTGCCACACTGCGATTGCCAGATTTTCTGTCGTCGGGATGCGGGTAAAGAATTCCGGAACTTCCTTGTTAAGGAAACGATGGTCCATGGCATCGAGGACCTCTCGATTCATGATGTCTTTCAGCTTCTTAAGGTCGACGACAAAGCCCGAGCGTTGATCGACTTCACCTTGCACGGTTACTTCGAGCGTGTAGTTGTGCCCGTGACCATTCGGATTGTTGCACTTGCCGAACAGGCGGAGGTTCTCTTCCGGAGAAAAATCCGGGTTGTGGTAATAGTGCGAGGCGGAAAACTCGGCTTTGCGGGTTAGATAAACCATAAGCTCTGGTCGAAACAAACTAAATTCTTTTCCCCGGATTGGGCGGAATCGCGCGCATTAAGTTGTATTCGATAACGTCTCTCATCACTGCGATTCAGGGCTCAATTCGACTGGCGGCTCGAGCGCGTAGGGCCGGATCGGTTGCCAGTTGTTGGATGTGACCTTCTCCTGCTCGGGGCAGAAATCTTTATTCGGCTCGAACACGATGATTTTATAGACGTAGCGCTTATGATGCGGCCGATCATAGGCGAAAACGAAGGCAATTCCCTTCTTTTTGTCGACCCAAAAGATTAGAGGACGGGAGCCTAACGCCGGGTTGGGCGTGATCAGGAGCGCATAGGCGCGGAGATCCTTGTACGCCGTTGCCACTTTCTCGGGCGGATCAAAAGTTGTGATGCCTTCCACGGTCTGAAAGCGCGTAGTGGAAGATTCGATCTGGAAGATCTTGCCCTTCTTGTTGATGCGAACGTAAACATCGCCATGGCCCATGCTGTTGGTGTTATCGACCCAGTCGAGCGTGGTGCCGCAAATGTCATCCCATTCCTGATCGATGTCTTTCTTAGGAAATAGCTCGAGAGCGCGGTCGCGAGAGTCTCCAAGCTTCAGTGGGCCCATGTGCCTTCCGGCATCGATGCTGGTATCGCTAAAGTGAGGTTCGTCCTCCGGTCCTGCGGCGTGAATGCGGAGTGTGGCCCAGAGTCCCAGAACAAAAATTGGAAGTATGAAGGTGGCGACTCTCTTCATGCGAGTTTTCCCTTGGATATAGTGGTCCCCTGCGGTGCTTTGGTCGAGCATTGGTCCTTTGCCTGGTAAGTTCGTCCCTTCCAAGATACATTGCCGCGGGCATGTGCGCGCCGGGAGCAGAGGAGGAGGTAAGCGAACATGGGCATGCCGAAGACGGCACCGAGCAGGGTCATGTCGGCCGTAAAGTTCGCCCGATTGATGCGAGACGCAAGGTATAGGAAGCTGCCGACAAAAACTGTGCCCCAATATGGAGATGCGAAAACGCCAGATATCCAGATCGCGAGAATCAGCCAAGGGAGCAGCCACATCAGCACAATTATCGTAGCGAGCCGGCCAGGATCGGGAAATAGCAGCGCGAGGTTCTTGGTCCAGCCTTCTCTAAGTTGACGGAAGTTCCTATACATCCGCGTGCGAACGGCATCGGGGGAGTAGCGGAATCGGATGTTCTTCCGGGCTGCTTTGACGGCGCGGGCAAGGGCGACGTCTTCAAGAACGTCGTTCGCTACGGCAGCGTGACCTCCGATCGTAGCGTAGACATCGCGCTTGATCAGCAGATATTGGCCGTTGGCTGCGGCTTCGGGAGAATTCGGGTCGCTGACTTTCTTCGGCGGATACTGGCGGGCTAATTCGGCGAATACGACCGGCAGAACCGCCATCTCCCAAAATGTTGCCGCGATTTGTTCGGGAGAATACGAGAGCAGGTCCGCATGGTGGTCGTCGGCTTCGCGCAAGGCACGGGTCAGCGATCCGGGAAGGTGAACCGTATCGGCATCGGTGAATAAAAGCCAGGTTCCTTGTGCGGCGCGGGCCCCGATAGTAACCGCGTTGTTCTTGCCGGTCCAACCGTCAGGAAGAGTTCCGGCTTCGAACACGCGAACTCCGGGAAACGATTCCGCGATCTCCTTCGTGCGGTCGGTGGAGTGGTCATTAACGACGATGATTTCGAACGAGACGCCAGGTTGTGCGACAAGCGATTGCAGGCAGGACCCGAGATTCTCTTCTTCATTGCGCGCGGGAATGATAATTGAGACTTCTGGTGGCCCGGATTGTGGTGGAGTTTCAGGCATTCATTCGATATTTGCTTCGTGCAGCGCTCAAGCGACTGCGTCAAAACTTTCTTTCGCCACTTCGCGGCTGAAATCTGTGTTAACCACGGGATATTTCGAGGCCGTCGTCTCACCCGCACTCAGAAAACCCATTTTGATTTGGGACTCTAACTTGAACTAAGGCGCATTTTGCGACTACTAATGCTGTGCGCATCCCAATCTTCCTGGATCGGAGTTCTATTATTATAGCTGCGTGCCGCGCTTGGCCTATCCCGCGATTCCCTTTCTCGTTGTCGTTCTTTTCGTCTTCCCTGGTTGTTATGGCGCGTCGTGGCCGCCACGGATTGGATCGGCGGCTCCTGAGTTCACGGTGCAGGACGCGGATCGCACGCTCACTCTCAGCCAGTATCGGGGACAAGTCGTTGTCCTGAATTTCTGGGCGACATGGTGTCCGCCGTGTGTCGAGGAGATGCCGTCTTTGGTCGAGATGCAAAGGCGCATGAAGAGCAAGGGCGTAACGGTTTTGGCCGTGAGCGTGGATGTTGATGAAAAAGCGTACCGGGGATTTCTGAAAGAGCACAAGGTGGATCTCGTCACCGGGCGGGATCCCGGGCAGAAGATCAGCGCCTTGTACGGCACGTTCAGGTTTCCGGAAACCTATGTGATCGATCGCCACGGGCTGATGCGGCGGAAATTCCTTGGCGCGATTGATTGGACGGCACCCGACGTGATCGAGTTTCTGGGAAAGGTGTAAGGAGTTAAATCGGGAGAGCGCCGGAGGCATTGAGATTGTTTTCGGCTATTACGGTCTTGTGATTCAAACGTCAACTTTAGATAGATGTCGAGTCATCGCCTGAAAGGAATTCCCCAATGCGACGAGTCCCGCCAACCCCTTTGAGGATCGCACTCTTTCTTGCCTTCGTTCTGACCTGTGCCGGTGTTTCCGCCAACGCCTTTCGGAAGGTTCATGCGGGCTCAAAGGGACAGCGTCCGCGTTTACAAAAGGTGGAGCAGGTCGCGGTTGAATTGCCTGCGTCGAATGGGCAATCGCCGAGCTCGATGAGCCTGGCGGACCTGATGAATGCGTTCCATGTTCCCGGGCTGAGCATCGCCGTCATCGAGAATTTCAAGATCGTCGACGCGAAAGGCTACGGCGTGATTGCGCCGGGTTCTACGGTTCCGGTCACGACTAAGACCTTGTTTCAGGCGGGGTCGATCAGCAAGCCGGTGGCGGCTACTGCGGCTTTGAACCTCGTCGAGCATGGGCAGCTTTCGCTGGACGAAGACGTGAATCAGAAGCTGAAGACATGGAAGGTGCCGGAGAACGAATTCACTAAAAGCGAGAAGGTTACGCTGCGGCGATTGATGTCGCATACCGCTGGAATGACGATCCACGGCTTTCCCGGCTATGACGTGGATGCACTGAAGCCCTCGGTTGTGCAGGTCCTGAATGGAGAGCGTCCGGCGAATACAGAGCCGGTTCGGGTGGATACGGTCCCGGGAACGAAGTGGCGATATTCGGGCGGCGGAGTCACGATCGAGCAACTTCTCATGACCGATGTGACGGGCAAGCCCTTCCCTGCGTTGATGCGCGAGACGGTGCTCGACAAGATTGGCATGAGCGATAGCAGTTACGAGCAGCCTTTGCCAGCGGCCCGCGCAGCCATGACCGCGGGTGGAGCGTATGGCGACGGCAAACCCGTGCACGGTAAATGGCATGTCTATCCGGAAATGGCAGCGGCTGGCCTGTGGACCACTCCTACGGACCTGGCCAAATTCGCGATCGAGATCGCATTGTCGAAGCAAGGGAGAGCGAATCACGTGCTAACGCAGAAGATGACCCAGGAGATGCTAACGCCGGTGATGAACGACGTAGCCCTGGGACTGTTTTTGGATAAGGACAATCCGGGTCAGTTTGGGCACGACGGAGCGGATGAAGGATTCCAGGCGCTGCTCACGATGAATGCCGATACGGGGAATGGCGTCGCCATTATGGCGGACTCCGATAATGGAATATCCGTCATGAACGAAGTGCTGAACCGAGTGGCGAAAGAGTATGGGTGGAAGTACAAGACGCAAGAAAACCCGGGAGACCGGCTGTTCCTGATTGCGAAGCTGAGGGGAACTTCTGCAGCGCTCGCGCGGTATGACGCTCTCAAGGCACAGGACAAGTCCAAGGCAAACGAAGGCATGCTCAACGCGCTCGGCTACCGACTGCTGTATGGGGGCAAAGAAGCCGACGGGGTCGCGGTCTTTCAGAAGAATGTCCAGGAACATCCGCAGTCGTCGAACGTGTACGACAGCCTGGGTGAGGCATACATGAAGACGGGGCAGAAGGACCTGGCGATCCAGAACTATGAAAAGTCACTGCGGATGGATCCGAAGAATAACAATGCGGTGGAGCAGTTGAAGAAGTTGAAAGGGGAGGCGATGAATCCAAAGGTGGTCGAGCAGGATGGATTCACGGTGGTCGGGATTGCGACGCGCACCACGAATGCAAAGGAGATGACTGCGGACGGCGTGATCGGCAAGCAGTGGATGCGTCTGTTTCAGGAGGGCTTGATCGGGAAGATTCCGAACAAGGCGGATTCGTCGATTGTGGCGGTCTATACCGATTATGCGAGCGACCACAACGGGGAGTACACCTATCTGCTGGGCGCGCGCGTTTCCTCAGATACGAAGGTGCCGGCGGGTATGGTTGCCAAGAAGGTGGCCGGCGGCAAATTCGCGGTATTCACGTCGGAGAAAGGTCCAGCGGCGCAGGTTGTGCCGGCGACCTGGATGAAGATCAATTCCCTGCTCCAGAGTGCCGTGGGTGGAGACCGGATGTATGCAGCAGACTACGAGGTGTATGACGAGCGGGCGCGAGATCCGGGCAATCTTCAGGTGGATGTATACGTGGGGATTAAATAATCCAAACCGTCTGGGCGTCTGGATGACGGCTGGTGTGTCGCTTCCGTCGGAACTCTCGGGGGGCGATGGACCTGGCGAACAACCTGCAGGTTGCAAATTCTTGCACGGTTGACTGAGCAAAAACCCTACACTAGACTTCTCTTCCCCTCCCTTTTTGTATTCCTTTTGACAATGATGTTGCACATTTCGTTGATTCGCAGGTCCGCGGAGAACGCCCTGAAGCCCGAGTTGGAGGTGTAATGATGTCACGCAAGATTTGGTTCATGGTAGGCGCTCTGCTCTTCACGGCGTACGCGGCGACCAATGCGGCGGCTGCAAATTTTTCAATCAGTGTTGCCGTGACTGGATTGAACGGCGGCACACTGACCGTGCAGGACAGCAAGCTTGATACGTTGACGTTCACCTCGAATACCACCCAGACCTTTGTCCACACCTATGGCAGTGGGGCAAGTTATCAGGTGCGCGTAGAGACCCAGCCTTCCGGACAGACCTGCACCTTGAGCAGCAACGCCAAGGGGACCATTACGGCGAACACCACGGTGACGGCAACGTGCTCCGGCACCGCGAACTTTACGATCAGCGTAGCGGTCAGCGGGCTTACAGGCGGAACGCTCGTAGTTCGCGATAACCAGGTCGACACTTTGAGCTTCACCGCGAATTCTACCCAGACATTCGCGAAGACATTCACCAGCGGAGCGTCATATCAGGTAGCGGTGAAGACGCAGCCATCCGGCCAAACGTGCACCGTTGGGAGCAATGCTAAAGGTACGATTACCGCCAACCTCACAGTGGCGGTCACATGTACGTCAAACACCTCGAACTTCACGTTGAGCACAGCAGTGAGCGGTCTCACGGGGACGTTGGTTGTGCAGGACGATAAGGCAGACCAGTTGTCCTTTACTACGAACTCAACGCAGAGCTTTGCTTCGACGTATGCGAGTGGTTCCACGTATTCCGTCACGATCGTGACGCAGCCCACGGGTCAAACCTGCACGCTGACGAACGGCAGCGGCACGATTACGGCCAATACGACCGTATCTGCCACGTGTACGACGAACACGGCGAACGACACGCTGAGCGTCGCGGTCACCGGACTGAGCGGAACGCTATCCGTGCAGGACAGTAAGGGAGAAGGGCTAACATTCACTACGAACAATACCCAGACCTTCGCAACCTCGTACACAAGCGGGTCGACGTATTCGGTGACGATTTCTTCACAGCCGTCGGGCCAGACGTGCACACTGAGCAGCAACGCCAGCGGCACTATTACTGCCAATACAACAGTTACGGCGACATGTGTCTCGAATTTCACCATCAGCGTGGCAGTCACTGGGCTGAATGGAACGTTGGTGATGCAGGACGACAAGTCGGACACTCTGAATTTCACGACCAACAACACGCAGACGTTCGCGACTTCGTACGCGA
The DNA here is from genome assembly GCA_963727085.1 of Terriglobia bacterium. Classification (GTDB taxonomy): domain Bacteria; phylum Acidobacteriota; class Terriglobia; order Terriglobales; family Acidobacteriaceae; genus Sulfotelmatobacter. The sequence goes on from CAVSER010000001.1 coordinate 440,415, forward strand.
GCGGTTCGACGTACTCCGTAAGCGTTAAGACACAGCCTTCGGGCCAGACCTGCACCTTAAGCAGCAATGCCAGCGGGACGATCACGTCGAACACCACAGTCACGGCGACATGCGCTAATTCGTCCAGTGGACTTACCGTGAGCGTCACGGTGACGGGCCTCTCTGGAAGCGTGACGCTGCAGGACGATCAGGGAGACAACCTAACCTTCACGAACAACAGCACGCAGACATTCACCAAGACGTATACGAGCGGTGCGAACTACAAGGTGTATGTAACGAGCCAGCCATCGGCGCAGGCTTGCACGCCCACATATTCCAGCGGGACCATCACTTCGAACGTGAGTATCACGGCGGCTTGCGCGACTGGAGCCACGCGCGCTCTCGGAACCATCAGTGGGGTCTCGAGCATCAGCTGTTCGGGAGCGATCAAGAACGGCGTCTGCCAGCAGATGACCGTGTCATGCGCGGGCGTGCCGGATGTGCAGGCGTATGTGAAGACGAATGCTCCCACGGGAACTCCGCTGGGGACCGTCACGTACAACACCGGTACCGACGGAAATGGTTTATACGAGAGCATCTTCACCTTTGGAAGCACCGCGGTTCAGAACGTCCTGAATGCCGGGTTCACGACCGTACAGATATCGTGGGGAACTCCGTTTAACCAGAATCAGCCGGATGGATGGGCGCTGGGTCCGGGTGGGGTGCTGGCGTCAGCGTGCCGGTACGCGACGGTCACCAACTGGATTTACAACAACATTCAGGCGAACACGAGCATTCCGATGTGCGCGACGGCCAATAGCGGCGGCGCCGGGGCACTGGCCTATGCTCTTTCGCAGTATCCGAGCAGCAATGTGTTGTCGATGGCCGAGGTGACGAGCGGACCTCCGACCGGACGACTGGACTGGGGCTGCGGATGCACGCAGGGCAAAGTGGCAGTGCAATGCGGATCGAGTGCATCGCTCGGGACATGTTTCGGGACCGCGGATGCACCGGTATGGGATGTGGCCTATGATCCGACGCTTGCCAATCCCGTTTGCACGAATGCTGTCAAAGGCACACTGCCCCCCGGCGGATTGAACTTCCTGCTGGGAGACAGCGTCGAAGCGCCGGGAGCCAACTACAACCTGTCGAAGACGCACGTGAACCTGGTATTCGGCGGGTCCGATAACAGCTCTGCCATTCCGATCGGGCAGGACTGGTTCAACAACATCACGAGCACGAAGTCCCAGGCCTGCGTAGCGGGCGGACTGCACTCGCTGGCGAATACATCAGCCGGTGCGCTGCAGATTGCGAATGACTTGATCGGTATGTGCAAGCTGCAGTAACCCAATTCAGCGGGAATGATCGGCAAGCGACTCGGGTGGGTTCCTGGGTCGCTTGTCTTTTCTATTGATTCTTCCAGTTCAGTGGACGGGTATCCGGTAAACGGTCAGCGAGTGAGACTCGAGGCGGACCAGAACTCTTCCGGTCTTCACTTCGAGGCTCGATAACTTCGGCGCGACATTTGTTGGATGATCGAAACTGTTTTCCGCTTGCGGATCGCTGGCCGCCAGCGTTGTAACCTTCGCCGAGCCGGATGCATTAACGCCGTCAAGATTGATTTCGACTTCCCGGGTATCCGGGCTTGCGTTCACCATTGTCACTACGAATTCACGCGTGCGGTCGTCGAGGGATGTGCTTGTGTAGAGGCCGTCCTGCACCTGTGGGCTGGCCGCAACGATACGGGTGCCTACGTTGTTGGCAAACACTTTCTGTACGTAGTAATTCGGGGTGCCATACGAACGCAGGTTGTCGAACCAGATGGCATCGGGAGTCCATTGCCAGGCGTCAATGTGAGCCAATAACGGCGCATAAGAGGCCATGCGGACGACATCCGCGTTGCGCTCAAGGCCCGTCATGAATGCAGCTTCGGCGATGGCCGCACTCCAGTTATTGTGATTGTCGGGCTTTGCGACGCCCGATGTCTGCGCCGCGTATTCTCCGGCAAATACCTTGGGCCCCGATCGATCGTAATGGTCGTAACGTCCCGTGTTCGACAGAAACCATTGCGGGCTCATGTAGTAATGCTCGTCCACAATATCGGCTTTCAGCGTTCTCCAATTGGACCAGAGATACTCGAACTGCTTTCCCGAAGCTGAGGGGCCGGCTGCTACGACCAGGCTGATCTCCGGGTGCTTTGCCTTTAATTCCGCAGCGAACAATTTGTAGCGCTCGACGTAAGGTGCTCCCCATTGCTCGTTGCCAACCCCGATCATTGTGAGATGAAAGGGCTCGGGATGTCCCATCTGCGCGCGCAGCTTTCCCCATGGCGAGGTGGCCGGGCCATTGGCAAACTCGATCAGATCGAGCGCGTCTTGAATGTATTCTTTTGTGTCGTTGATCTGGGCGAGTTCGCTCGAATTGAACTGGCAAGCCATGCCGCAGTTCAAAATCGGTAGCGGATGCGCGCCTATATCTTCGGCGAGTTGGAAGTATTCGTAGAAGCCAAGGCCGAAGGACTGAAAATAGTCCGGTGTGGGCCGGTGATCGAATTCATCGTTCCAGCGATTCACGATGGTTTGACGTTCTACAATATCGCCCACTGTCGTCTTCCAGCGATAACGGTTCACCAAGCGGCGGCCTTCGACGATACAGCCTCCGGGAAACCGCAGAAATCCGGGATGCATGTCCGCGAGCAACTGAACGAGGTCCTTGCGAAGGCCGTTCGGACGCTGCTTCCAAGTGTCGACCGGAAACAGAGACACCATGTCGAGATCGACATCGCCTTTCTCATCGAGAAAGAGATTCAACTGTGCCTTCTGAACGGTGGCGCTGGTGCGGATGATCGTTTCGAAGCGCTTCCACTGACCGTCAAAGCCGGTCAGGGTTCCACTGCCGAGCTCGCGCCTGGCGCCATCTGTGATCGTGGCGCGGATTGACTTAATGCCGGTGCTACGCACGTAGGCGGAGAAGCGGTATTCCGCTCCGCTCTCGACGCCGATGCCGCGAAAACCAGAGTTCCACACGCCGAATCCCGGCACGTAAGCGCGCATTCGAAGATAGTGGGGATTCGTGCTGTTCAGCGGTTCTTCGGTGCGGATATCAACCTCGCCTTTTGTGCTGTCGAGGTCGCCTTGCGCGGTGATGGGGAGAATCGTGTGCCATCCCGCGAGAGGCTGATCGAATTCAAACGAGCGATTTTTGATGCGCTCGGGATAGAGTCCGCCGTCGGCACCGAAGTTGATGTCTTCGAAGAAAATGCCGAACAGCGTGGGAGAGATGGCAGCGCCGGGATGTGCGGCGTCAATTGAGATGATGGTTTTGCCCCGCCGTGTCTGACCGAAAGCAGAGACGACAAGGCACGCAAGAGTGAGGATGAAGGCACTCGATCTGGCAGACATGTGAGTTGCGAGACATTCTAAACGGTCTTGGCGCAACGGTGGTTCAGAACTCATCCCTGCGAGCGCCGCGTTCTATCCCGGAATCTGCTGACCTTTGGACGGAGAAAAATGTTGCCGTATTTTCTGCCAATCACCGGTCGAGAAAAGGCGCGGTCCCACCTCGATGAGCCGGGGCGTCATGTTGAAGACGGCCACGCGCGTCCAGGGCTTTCCGTCTCGCATGCGCAGCCCTTTTTCATTCAAGTCGCTGACAATACTGGAATAGGGAAAGTCCTGCACCAGCAACTCCATCATCAGTATGAGGGTCCGATTCTCGACGGGATCGATCTCGAGGCGCTGGCAATCGTCGGAGATGCGCAGGCCGTAGGGGATGTCCTCGCTGAACGCGCCCTGGGTCGGACCTTCCGACTCGGGAAGCTCGCGACGCCATTCGATTGAAACCATTTGCCAGCCAGCGGCCGCGCGCTGCTGGATGACTTCGGGACCAAACGGGCCCGAAATCACATCGCGAATCCGTTCAAAGTGCGCCATGCGAGACTCCTTGAATCGTATCGTCCAACCGAGCGTGCAATTCGTTAGCCACGGCGTCGACAAATTAAGTTGTGTGTTCTATGCGGACTCGCTTGCCGCCCAGTTGCGAGGTTGTCCAATTCCGTAAACTACTGTTCGCTTTCGGACGGCTGAACAGCACAATGATGTTTTGTCATGCAGATCCTGAGCGGCAACAAACACAGGTTTCAGGATGACAAGGGGTCCCTTTAGAGTTTTGCGTTGCGCAGGCGGAGGGCGTTAGTTATCACTGAGACGCTGCTGAAGCTCATGGCGGCGGCGGCGAAGATTGGGCTCAGCAAGATTCCGAAGAATGGGTAGAGGACGCCCGCGGCGATGGGGACGCCGATCGCGTTATAGATGAACGCAAAGAAAAGATTCTGGCGGATGTTGCGCATTGTGGCCTGACTGAGGCGGCGGGCGCGGAGGATTCCGGTCAGGTCGCCCTTCACCAGCGTGATGCCGCCGCTCTCCATGGCGACGTCGGCGCCTGTACCCATGGCGATACCGACATTAGCTTGGGCGAGAGCGGGAGCATCGTTGATCCCGTCTCCGGCCATGGCCACCACTCTTCCCTGCTGTTGAAGCTTCTGTACGACCTCGGCTTTGCGCTCGGGAAGAACCTCGGCTTCAAACTCATCTGCTTTCAGTCCCAGCTTCTCTGCGATCGCTTCGGCTGTGGCACGGCTGTCGCCGGTCAGCATCACAATGCGCACATGCTGCTCTTTCAGACCGCGCAGAGCGTCGGGCGTGGAAGCTTTGATCTGATCCGCGACGGAAAGATTTCCGGCGTACTTGCCGTCGATCGCGACTGACAGATTGGTGCCACCGGGAACGTTCGCCGTTAGGTGCGCACTCTGCGTTCGGCTGAAGGCACCCACATCGAACATCAGCGCAGAGTTTCCAACGACAACATTCTTGCCTTCAACCGTTCCCCGGATTCCCTTGCCCGGAATATAAGAGAACTCCGAAGGGTCGGAGAGTTTTAGCGAACGATCCTTAGCGGCGTTCACAACAGCCGCGCCGAGTGGATGTTCGCTGGCCTTTTCAAGGCTGGCCGCAAGACGGAGGACTTCGTTCTCTTGTCCGGGCTGAAGCGTGGAAATGGCCGCGAGCCTCGGTTTCCCTTCCGTGAGCGTCCCGGTCTTGTCGACGACGATGGTGTCAACTTTCTCGAGTGTCTCGAGCGCTTCGGCGTTTTTGATGAGAACCCCGGCATGGGCACCCCGGCCTGTGCCGACCATGATTGCCATCGGAGTGGCAAGGCCCAGAGCGCATGGGCAGGCGATGATCAGGACCGCGACGGCATTCACGAGTGCATTCGCCAGGCGCGGCTGCGGGCCGAAGAAGAACCATGCGAAGAAAGTGATCGCCGCGATGGCCACAACTGTTGGCACAAACCACGCCGCCACCCGGTCGGCGAGGCGCTGGATGGGAGCGCGGCTGCGCTGGGCTTGTCCGACGAGTTGGACGATGCGGGCCAGCAGTGTCTCGGATCCGACGCGCTCGGCACGCATGATGAACGATCCCGTCGCGTTGATAGTTGCGCCAATGACTTTGCCGCCCGGTTTTTTTTCGACCGGAAGCGACTCTCCCGTGATCATGGATTCGTCGATCGAGCTGCGGCCTTCAATAACAATGCCGTCCACGGGAACTTTTTCTCCGGGACGGACGCGGAGCTTGTCCCCAGGATGCACTTGATCGAGAGGGATGTCTTTCTCTTCTCCGTTCTCTGTGATCAGCCGCGCAGTGTTAGGACTCAGGTCGAGAAGCGCGCGGATGGCAGCACTGGTGCGGCTGCGGGCGCGGAGTTCCATCACTTGACCCAGCAGAACCAGCGTGGTGATTGCTGCTGCCGCTTCAAAGTAAACGTCGGGATATCGGCCCATTTTGCGCAAGGACTCAGGGAAGATTCCCGGTGCGATCGTGGCGACGACACTATAGACGTACGCAACGCCGGTGCCGAGTCCGATCAGCGTGAACATGTTCGGACTGCGGTTTACGAGCGAGGCCCAGAAGCGCTGAAAGAATGGCAGTCCGCACCAGAGGACCACTGGAGTGGCGAGGACGAACTCGAGCCACGGGAGGCGTGATCCATGGAGGACTTCCATGAAATCGTGCGGCCACACCATGCTTCCCATCGCGATCGCAAGGAGTGGAGCGGTGAGCATCACTCCGATCCAGAACCGGCGCGTCATGTTGCGAAGCTCGGGGTTCTCGTCCTGGATTGCGGTGATCGTGCGCGGCTCTAGGGCCATGCCACAGATCGGGCAGGATCCCGCCTCCGAGCGGATGATCTCGGGATGCATCGGGCAGGTGTATTCGGTCCGCGTTGTGGGCAGAGGATTTTCGGGTTCGAGCGCCATCCCGCAAGAGGGGCACGGAACCGGTTTTTTCTCGCGAACCTCGGGACACATGGGACAGACGTAGTACGTCGGGCTTCCGGCTTCCGGCTTTCGGCTTCTGGTTTGCGCCGCCGGAATCGGTGACGATGAAGAGAGATATTTTTCCGGCTCAGACTCGAATTTCTCTTTGCATCCAGGCGAACAGAAGTAGTACTTCTTCCCTGAGTGCTCGTGGACATACTTCGCGGCCGCGGGATTTACGTTCATGCCGCAGACTGGGTCTTTCTCCGTCGGAGGCGCGCTAGCGATTGTTGGAGCGGCTTTTCCCGGCGTTCCCAGCATCACCAGCCCCGATGATGGCACTGGAGTGGGCATACCCAGAGTGACCAGCCCGGATGCTGGCTTGTTGAGGTAGGCCTGAGGGCGAGCGAGAAATTTGTCTGCGCAACCGCCGCAGCAGAAGAAATATTTCTTGCCGGCGTGTTCGGCCGTGTACTTGGCCTTGGCGGGATCAACGTTCATCCCGCAGACGGGGTCGCGTTCGAGAGGCAAAGTGGAATTCGAGTTCATCTTGGCGCCGGAAATGCGAGTGGCTGCAACAACGGCCTGTCCTGTTCGATTGCGAATCGTCTATATTGGATTCACCCGGCGGAGTCGCTCCGGGATTCCAAATTGATCATACAGAAGGGTTTTGACGGATGACCTACCTGGAGGTGGTTTTCAGCTACCAGACTCTGCCTGGGGAAAATGAGCTGCGGGCGATCGACGGCATGCGCGAGGTATACGGCATCCAGCGGGTGCGCTTCAATGAAAAAGAAAAGACCGTGCGGGTCTTCTACGATGCCTCGCGCATGAAGCAGGACGCCGTTGCGAAGCTGTTGCGGTCGGCAGGAATTGATGTACGCGAGCCGATGGCTCTGGCGTAGCCCGCAGGCCTACGGTGCCTCCGTTCCCTCCTTTCACTCCAAAACCGAGGCCTCCCTTCCTATCGAATCCCGAAGAATGGTTGGATCGTTCTCAGCGACGGTCCTTCACGCTACAGAATCTGCGCGGATGGGCTGGGGAGAAACCAGAAAATAGCAAAACGGCCCATAAGGCCGTTCTAGAAAGCGAAACGAGGGTGGGGAGGGCTGACGAGCGGACGATAAAGCAAGGGGTGCTCACAGAAAACCTCTGGCCGAAGTTATTCTCTGAAGCACCCCGTTGCGCGCCACTTCGTCTGCCCTACACTAAAGCAGTCTGCGTGCCATCCGTAAGGTGTTGAAAACAGGAGGCCCCACGTTTACCTCCCCTGTAGGATTTGCCGAGGACGGAGAAAGATTTACTCCGGTGAGTCAAGGCAAAAAAGGGGCCAAGGTGTCCTGTGAAAAATTGTCGGAAGGGACATCAAGCGATCGCGCGCAATATGACGGACTTCGAAGCATGAGGCGCTGCGGTTTTCAGCGACGCATTTGTTCGCTATAATCGGGCTTCAGTTTCCATCCTGCCGTCAGATTGCGCCCTTAGCTCAGCTGGATAGAGCGTCTGGCTACGAACCAGAAGGTCGGGAGTTCGAATCTCTCAGGGCGCACCATTTTACAGGGGTTTAAAGGGGTTCCCAACCGGGAGCCCCTTCCTGTTCTACGCTGGTGCTACGAAGCGAAGGGCTCACCCGCTCTGATCCGGACCCGTCGTAATGGAATTCACTCCTATCAAGAGCCAAGGCTGCGATGAAAATCATCGGCCATTCCGCAAATTAGGTTCTCTTTACCGCGCCCCGTCAGAGGCGAATAAAAGACGAATCCTGTTATGATAGTCCCGCCATGTCGGACCAGCCTCTCACCCGGGACGAAATCGAAAACTTCCAGCGTCAGCTTTCGCTCCTCAGCGAGCCCGCCGTCCGCGAGCAATACATTCAAGCACACGCGAAATGTTGTCTTGGTCGTGGCGGTCTGCCGAGGCCTATAGAGATTCAACGGTTCCTAAGTATCTGGAAAGTTCTGTGGCGGTGGGAGCAAAATGCAAGATAGGGTGGTGCATGTTATTCTTGGTTGTAAGCTTTTAAGCTACACATTCTCTAGTGGACAACGAAAGACTTAAGCCTTTGGGTATATCATGCCGCTTCGGGTTGGTACCTTGAACCGGGCCCGGCGGCGTGCTAGGCTGGAAAGTAGCTTTTAAGCTACGCGCAAGGGCGGGAAGAAGATCTCGTGCAAGCTCGCCCTCGAACCGTCGCTGTGTATGAAATCTCTTCCGGTTGCTGTCCCTTTGACGAATGGATGGAAGACTTGAAAGATTCCATCGGAAAAGGAGCAATTGAAAGCCGGATCACCATGTTACGGAGGGGATCACTTGGAAAGAAAACAAGACATATCGGAGATGGCCTCATCGAATTAAAAGTGGATGTCGGACCGGTTATCGAATATACATTGCTGACGATGGTAGGGACTCCCTCATCCTCTGCGCGGGCAGAAAACGAACTCGAAAAACAAGACATTAAGGCCGCCAAGAACTACTGGCAGGATTGGAAGGCGAGAGAAGGGGAATAAACCTGATGCCACGATCACGACCATACAAGAAAGGCCTAAATGAGCGATTGAAGGATCCGGAGCATGTTGCTGCGTATTTGAATGCTGCAGCGAAAGAGTCCCGCGATGTTTTCATGTTGGCCCTACGTGATGTAGCGGAGGCTCACAAGATTAGCCGGGTCGCGATTGCCGCGAAGGTAAACAGAGAAACACTTTACCGCACCCTTTCTGCACGTGGAAACCCGACGTTCGCCACTTTCGAGAGCATTCTGAAAGCCGTAGGAATAGAAACCTACTACAGAGCACGAGTGAAGCGAAAACGAGCGACTCCCGCGTGTTCGGAATCGGCATCCAAGGGGTCAGAGTTTTTTCCCAACGCTACCCACTTCCACTTATTTTGTTCTGGACTATTGCACAGTACTGCCCAGTCACAAATTGAGGAGCACGATTCTGGAACAGCTAGGAGCCTCCCCGAGAGAATAATGAATGCGAACGATGGGACTGTTTACCCCCTTTCGCCATTCTGGATTAACGATCAGTCGCAAGGCTCATCCTCGGTATCCGTGAATCCCTGAACTCAAATACAGGAACCTTAAATGCCAACAAAGAAACCCATTACCGCGAGTTCCGCGCCAAAAGAACCTGCTAAGGCGATACCCTTTGAACACCAGCCCGATTTCAACTTCAGGTATTCAAACAATGTACGTTTTCATTCAACCGTGCACGACCTGACATTGGTCTTTGGACAGAGTGACACCACTGGGGAGAGCGAAATAGTCAGACAGCACACCGCCATAACAATGCCGTGGGCTGTGGCGAAGCTGGCGCTTTACTACCTTCAATTAAATATAGTCATCCAGGAAGGCTACAACGGCAAGATCCCGGTGCCGAAGCCTCAAATCCCTTCGCCATTACCCGAGCCGACTCAAGAGACTATTGCGAACGACCCGAGCGCATATCCGAGTTTCGAGGCTGGAGTTAGAGTATGGGAGGCCTTCATGGATTCATTGCCGCGAAAGGAGTGATCCAGCTTTGGCGGCTCTTAGGGACTCTCCGGCGCGTGGCTCACGATCCCCATCGCTTTCTTGAGTCCCGGCACAGCTTCCTTTAGCACCTGCAGCAACAGGTAGGCCTGTACCGGATTCTTCACGGCCCATGAGCCTACAGCTTTGACTCCGTCAATGGTATGCACCATCACGGAGGGGAGTGCTGCGCCTGCCATTGTTCCGCCGATTGTTCCTGCTGCGACTACCGGAACAGAAACCGCTCCCGCTACCTTGCCCTGCTCGAATTGCTGGCGCTCCTGATCTGACATCACGGGTTGGGGCATCCCCGTCAGGCCACCCACGAGCATCTGGCGCGTCCTGCTCTGCTCCTCTGGAGTGTCTGGAATCTCGGTAGATGGCGGGGTGTTGTCCGGGACTCCGTTCTTCGCAATGTCCGACACGCTCACGAGGGAAGGAGCAGCAGGGGCACTGGCTGGTTTGTCAGTGGTTCCTCCGCCTGCTGCCTGAGAAGTGGCCGCGGTTGTCGGCGTAGATGAAGATTGAGCAAACTGCGAAACGGAGATCAGCGGAGTCCCGGCATTGCTCACGGTGCCACCTGCCAGCCCGATGCTTGCAGCGCTTTCGTAGCCTTCTGCGGATCGCCGCCCGCTACATCAAGAAACAGTTTGACAGTGGAAGCATCCGCGGGAGTGTTATGGCCTTGCGGAACCACACGCACCCCGATCCCGTTCTGCCGTGAAACGTCAGCCGCTCCGAGATAAGCGTCATGCCTTGCCTGATCCAAAATACGTGAGTAGTCCTGCAGTTGCAGGAGTGTGACAACTTGCCCGGTTCCATTCGGGCTGATCTTCTGCAGCTTGGTTGCAGCATCCTGCAGAATGTTTCTCGCGCCCTTGTGTTCTCCCACGATGTCGTTGTTGATGCGGAATCCGCGCCCCTTGAGCGGAGCACTGGAGATTCCGATTGCGTCGAACAGTCCGACTACAGAATCGGCTCCCGGCAGTTTGCCAGTCTTTTGCGCGTTCGCAATGATGCCGCGTAGCTGTGAAGTGGCTTGATCGAGTTGGTTCAGATCCTTACCGTAATCCTTCGAGAATGTATCCACGCGCTTGTTATATTCGCTCCGTGAGCCCACGTCAGAGCCGACGGGATCGCCGAATAGATCGCCCGCCTGCGTGAGATTCAGCCACTGCTGCTTATCCTTGATATTCAGATTGGCCAGCGATGTCTCTGCCTGTTCGTGCTGAATGCCAACCTTCTCATGCTGCATCTGCAGGGCCTTGAGATCGTTTTCCGTTGAAGCTTTCAGCGTAGAAGATTGCCAGTTCGAGAATTCGCCCCACGTCATCGTCGATGGTGCGGCGAATTGTTCTCCAGACTGGCACGGGCTTGCCGTCCTTGCCCATACTGGTGCTCATCACCGAAATCGTGTGACCATCTCCGATGGCCTGATCCTGCCAGCCCTTCGGCAACTGGTAAGCATCAAAACCCCCGTTAGGATTCGGTACGGCTCGGATCAGATTGCGGGCGAAATCGAATGCATGCTGCTTACTGGCTGCGTCTCCGGCTCCCGTCAGGTATTTGTTAATGTCGCCATTCGAGTCGAAATGTCCGATTAACTGCGCCCCCGGAATACTGCGGATAGTTCCCAGTTCGTTGACCAGCGCTGTCTGGTCTGCGTCGAACTTCAGATTCGCGGCCTTGATGTCGAGCGCAGTTCGAACCATATCCTGATTTGACTTCGCCAATGATGCCTGCGCGAGTTGCTGCCGCATCGTCTGTTCGTTCGTGTCGCGCACGTTCTGCGATTCCTGCATCAGCCGCTGCTGCTGTTGCTGCTGGAATTGATCTTGGGACTGCTCGCCAGCCATTGCAGAGCGACCAATAGATCCCGGCCCATGCTGTGCTGCGCCAGCCGCTGCCCCGCGAATCAGAGTCGTGACTGCGCTTCCAACCTTCGATCCCGTCGAACGCGGTACTTCCTCAATCACGCCCGTCTCAGGATTCACGCGCTTCATCGTGGAACCACCGCCCAAAGCATCCCCGACGGCACGGAGAATGTTGACAATTCCGCTGTGGTGAGCCGGAACTGGAGCCGGTTGCTGTGGCTGCTGCATCCCCGACTGCTGCGATGCCTGTACCGCTGCGTTCGCTGCGTTCGAAATCGTTGGCTGCGCTGGCGATGGAGTCCCAGCCAGTGCGTCTTGATAGCCGCCGCCTTGTCCCGGATTGTCAGGAGTGATGTCCATTTCGTTATCTCAAATAGCTCGGCAGATCGCCGCCCCAATATCCTGCTTCCTCCAGCCATTCGCGCTGGCGTCTCGCAGTCCACGACGCAAATTCGCGCTTGGATGGCCTGTAATCCTTGTCGTTTTTGTTCTCCTCCGTGACGCTGCGCAGGTATGGAGTCGTGCGTCCAGCCTGCTTGACGCGCTTGTCACTGATTGCTCCGGGATTGCGCAAGAGCCCTTCCGGAAGGTCGTAGCCAGCAAAGCGCCCCTGTGCGTCATACCGTGGCGTGCCTTGCTCTTCTTCCAGTTTCTTGATGTCCTTGGCCGTTCCCAGAGCGAATATCTCTGCTGCCTTCTCACGGGTCAAGAGTTTGCCCGCATTGCGAGCCTTCGAGTATGCAGTTTTGAAGTCAGCGTATTTGGGATTTGTGATTCCCGCTCGATTAAACTCCGTCAAGAGAACTTGGCTGTTCTGCGGACATTGCACGAATTCAGGATGATCGTGCAGGAACGCCAACGACTCCAGATGAGAGTTAGCCTCGGCTGAAAGCGCTGCCCGGTCAATCCCTGTAGGCACTTTGTCCGGTGTCAGTTCCATTTAGTTTTCCTCCTTGCGATAGCGCAAAATCAGACGCCCCTGCGCCGTCAGTTCGTTGTAAACGCGCTCCAGGTCCGCAATGGTCGGAACATCGTTGAGTCTTACCAGTTCCCCCATTAATGCGTTTTGGTTGTGCTGGCACAGTTCCAATTCGGGATGCATGTCAATGAACGCCAGCGCATCTTGCTCCGCCCTGAGAAGATCGTTATAGATTTGAGAATGCGTCATACAGCCGCCTTTCTGCGACCCTTGCAGTAAGTCTCAAATTCCGACGCATCCCGGCGCATCGTGTCCTCAAGTTGCGGAATGTAGAACTTCGACGCTGCGCAATATTCGCCATTCAGTGCGGCGAATGATTTTCGTGGCTTGCGCATAATTTCCAGATACTCCTTTTCGCGGGTGCGGTATTCGTCCAGCGTCATCAAGCCATCCATGACGGCACGCATCCCGGTTCGCTTCACTCCATCCGGCCAGAGCGTCGGCCATTTTGGATGCCTCCATTCCCGTTGACAGCGAAAACAGAGAGCGTAGGCCTCTCCCGTTGGCAGTTCCTGAACGCTTGTAGAGCTGCCGTAAATGTTTCCGTCGCCCTGAAAGAATCCCATCCGGCCTTCGCCGCCCGTATTGTGAACGCAGGTAGATTGTTCGGCTTCGATCTTTTCCCGCATGGCCTGCTCTGCTTCTTTACCTGCCTTAGCTTTCGATTCGCGGGCAATCTTCTGGTCTAGGTACTGCTGGTTTTCGTGCGCAACTTTCTCGCACTCGATTTCTTCTTTGCGCAGCTTGACCAGTTCCCGGCGCATTGCAATCTGCTCCGGCGTCAGCGACATCGGGTCGGCGCTTAATAGTTGCTCTGCGGTCAGTTTCTTGAAGTCACTCATTTACAGGATTCCTTTCGTCGCTTTTGCGAGTTGCTCAATCGTTGATTCGGAGACTGATGCCCGTTTCATCTTCCAGCTTTTGAAACTTGAGATCGTGGCGGTGAAGCCTCTCAGTAACTCGGCGAATCCAATGCCAGAGACTGCCGACAGCATTACTAATGCAGACAAATAGGACAGCGCCGGAACTCCACTGATCCGGGTCGAGAGCCAGACTGCATAGATGGTGAGCATTCACTGCTCCTCCCGTTTCTGTTCGGGAATCAGCACGCTGCCTAACATTTCCATCGCCGCAGTGAAATCCGTGGCATCTGGCACGGCGCGATAATCCTCCTCCGGATCGTTGGCGAGCGGAGGAGCGAATCCGTTGTGATAGCCGTTCTCTGGTGCCACTTTTTCACCACTCATGACGCACAGCGCTTCGTCGCGCCATTCCTTCGCGCATTGCTCAATCGTCCAGTCGGCCACGTCATCGAGAGAAAGGTTGAGATACGTCCGCCCGTCGCGGGTTAGCGTCATCTCCAATGCGCCCTGCAACTTCGACCAGCCATAGAGCCAGCGTCCGCCGCCGATTGGTCCCAGTTGATCCAATTGCTTTGCCATGCCCTCAAATACGCTGCTCATGAATCCCTCCTAGACCGGACTCGATGGCGAAGGTCCGACACTCCAATGCACCAGATCGTTACTCTGTCCGGGAGTCAGATCGGCCTGCCCGAGATAGTGATTCGACAGCACGACGAAATGTCCACCTGATGTACTTCCGGTCAGAATGTGGTCGCCTTTGAGCATCAGCGTGCCCTTCGTAGTCTCGCTGGCCGCTACCTTCTTGCCCGGTTGCGGTGGTTGCGGACACTGTGGACTGACCGAGATAAATTGCCGTGGTCGAGCTGGTATTGCTGATCGTCACTCCACCGCGGTTTACGTTTGCGGCGATGATCGTCGCCACTGTCCCGCTCAAAGCAACTTGCCCCGTACTGTTGATATACAAATACGCGTCTCGCGGTCCCCCCATTTAAGTCGACCTCCATCCCAGAATTTCGATTACTTTCCTACTCAGCGCCAGATTCAGGCCAGAGGGGGCAATTCACAAGGGGGGTTGACCAGAAAATTATGCGAGAGTCGAGCTGTCAGCAGGGGGGATTCGATTTGGAAGAGGTCACAAGGCGGAGATTCGAAGGTCAATGAGTGAAATGGCCTGTTCTCAACAGTTGTGGATTGCGGCGGTGTGTCCATCCGCCTAGAATCGGTGCTCTTATGAGAGACATCACGGAACTGATGAACACCTATCGTGAGTGTTCCCGCAATCTGTGGAACGTGTACTTCTCTAGGAGAGAGAATGTCGGTGGTTCTCTCGATGCTTTTGAACAAATACGAGAGTTGCTGTTTGATTCTCTTGTCGTGAGTGAGCTTTCTTACGAGGGAGATGCACAAGGCGACGACATTCCCCCACCCGATCTAAGAATCGTTCCAAGAGAAAGGACTCTGATTTTGATCCAACGACCCACTGAGCCGGGGCAGGCCACGTATTGGGATCAGGAAAAGGATATGGTTGTTGGCCCGGATGACATCGCATTAGCATTTCTTGACTACTTCGACTTCGGGCAGATACCGATAATGGACTTCCACTTCTATCGTTGCAAGATTCTCAGCTTTCCGAGTCGCTCTGAATATGCGGGAAGAGAGGCGTTGATCCGCGCCGTAGACGGGCGGGTGTTCCATGATGAAGAGGCGGACAAGCCTTTCTCTGAGCGATAAGAGCGTCCCATCAACACGTCAATTGTTGAGAAATCCCCATTTCACTCATCTACCGGGATTCAAAACTGTTTTCGTTTCGCTCACTTGTGAAATCGCCTGCTTTCGACAGTTTGCTGGTGCCGACTCTTCGCGGTTTGCTATGGTTTTGATGCCGGAGAGCAAGCAAAGAGTGCCGCCGTATGACGTGGCACATCGCGTGTAAAGTCTCTTGGTTCAGTGGTGGACCAAATCACGTAGCTTGTAACCTTGTCTATGCTAATCGAGCTGACCGAGGGCTCAATCTCTCCGACTAGTACCGCAGTCAGAACACCTACTGTGTTGGCGACCACTTTGTATTTCTCCGGTTTAGCACCATCGACGCTCACGAGGACTTCTCTCTCGCCCAGCGTAATTTCGAGTCGGCCGTCGCCACGCCCACCTTCGACAAGGAAATACTCGCTTGGGTCTGGAATATCCTTTGCCTGCCGAATCCCAACTCGTCCCGCGGAACTACAGATCTGTGCTGTTTTGGGCTCCCACACATGAGATTTTGGCAAGGGAAATGTTTGAGTTGATGCGGTCTGGGCGGTCTGAGCAGAACCAGCGCTAACGGCAAAGCAAAAGTACAAAATGGAAAGCCAGCTGTGTCGCATGTCGTTCACCTTGAGACGACCATTCTAGACGCTAACTGGCGAAACATCCCCATTACGCTCAAAACCCACTTTGCCGCTCAAAGCGTGAAATCGCCTGATTACAACACTTGGTGGAACATTATTGTTGAGTACGGTGTCCTTGTTTATGGAGCCAGCAAAAAAGGAAATACATTTACCCTGATGCCGGGAGCCTGTTCTAACGCGCTGCAACCGTACGCATGTGAGTGGACTATCGGGTACCTTTGGCGCTGGACAGACCTGTTGGAGCGAGTCGTTCTCGTTGCATTAGCCGTGGCGCTCGTTCGCGTCATCCTGCTTTCCGTCCTCGTTGCTTACCGCATGGTTCGCCTCCGCAGAGCCACTGATTTCACCAGTGGCGCTCGAAGAACGCTGGCTGCTGACCTAAGCATCAAGGTTAAGCGAATCAGACTGATTTCTCTCGTAGCGCCCTACCTTGGACTTGTGGGCGCGTGCATCGGGATTCTGAGCACGTTTCGCGGTTATATAGGTACGAGGCAGGGCTTCGTGGTAATGGTGGTGTCAGGAATACAGGCTGCACTTCTCTCGACTGCTGCGGGCATCCTCGTTGCGGTTCCAGCAACACTCTCTCACAACTATCTCCGCACGCGGATCGACTTGCTTGAGAACTCGATGTCGCATGGAACGCGGAGGCAAAGAATGCTCTCGCTCCGAGCACGGTTGAGTGTATTTCCATTTGCACCCATTGCGGCATCCGTCCTTGCAGTCATCTTTGTCGTATTCATCGCCTTTCCACGATTTCACAACGCGCAGGGCTTGCCAGTCAGCCTCGTCCGAATCGGCGCTCTTCAAGGCTCGAACCACCTGTCGATCGAGCCTATTATCGTCACTATGGAATGCGTAAAAGGGAGCGGCTCTGTGGTCTTTGTAAACTCGAAAAAAACGTCTTGGAACGAGCTAGAGAGTCAACTCAGGAGCCAACTGCAAGTCCGACCGCCAGACTTGCTGACGTACGTCCAAGCCGAAGATGGTGTGCTCTGGAAGGACGTAGCGAACGCGATTGATGTTGTTGAGGGCCTTCGGGGCCACGTCGTTCTGCTAACCATCACGCCCGATGTAAAGGGAATCCAGAAGTCAGCTAGATAGCAGCCCACCGCAAGGTTTGGGCCGATTGGCGACAAATCCCCATTACACTCATCATCCCGCTAAGGCAGACCGATCATGGTCCCATACCCCGGCCAAGGGTGAGGGCCATGGCGGGTCAAGGTCGTTTCGGGGGCCCCATTACATCCGGAGCGAAGTAGTTGCGTTAACGTCCGACGCTCCAGAGCGTACCCCTTGCCGTGAAATGTCATCGGATCGCAGCCGCGAACCCGCTGCGCTGGTCTGCAGAATTGCCATAGCGGGATGGTCACCCTCCCAAGAATGGCCCACAGAGAAGCCATGAGCGCCGATTACAAGCACGGAGTAGCACTGCCGTAGCACGATGCCTTCTCGGTAATGCCCTCCACGTGCGAAAGGACTGGCGTTTCGCCTGTGCCGCCCTCTGGTCAGTGACCAGAATGCACCGTAATCTCGGGAGGAATACATTGATGCGCGTCGATATACTTTGGCGGATCGGGCTAGGTTTTCGTCCACGTCTGTCCAGGTCTGTCCATGTATGCTGTCCAGGTATAACTCATTGATTCCAAAGGTCTGTCCATGTCTGTCCACGTTTTTTGTGTTCAAACATCTATATACATAGGCAGTTCTCACATATATGTGTAAAAAGACATGGACGAACATGGACGGCCCACATTCTAAAGGCTTTAGACATGGACGAAAGACATGGACGGGACATGGACGAACATGGACAAAGAAACAAGGGAAGATGGGCCAGAGCGCGGCATCTTCCCTTTATTGTGTTAGGCAGGCAATTCAGGCATCACATAGACTCTGGATCGTGTACCGGATTTCAGGCGACTTTTAATCCAGCCATTTGCCAGCATGATGCGAGCGACTCGGTTGCGTTCGGTTTGTCCTTGGTCCTTCACTGGCATCCCGATGCAATGAGTCAGGATTTCTTCCAGAACTACACTCCCCGGAGTAGAGATAAGCGGGAAGTCTGTAACGGTTTTCGTCTCTGGCTGTGTGGCCCATGAAAGCACTAAGTCTTTCCATGGGTCGTCTTGGAATCGGCTCGCCTGTTCGGCCAGCATCTGACGTTGCAGGTCGGCATCCTTGAGCCACCATGATTCTCCGTCGCGGTAGAGCTTCATGGCTTCGGCCCAAATCATGTCTCGGTCGGCTTCCAGTTTTTTCAGGTTGAACGTGCCGCATTGAACCGGCCAGAATCGGCGGTTCCCGCTCGAATCGGCAAACGGCTCCGGATCGTTGAATGAAGCACTGAACACACACTGCCTTGGAAAGGCGGTAGTGCGCTTCTCGTACGGTGGCCTGAAGATGTCGTGGCGACAGGTCAAAAACGCTTTTACCCGTTCCACTTCAGCGCGTCGGATCGCAGAGAATTCGGAAATCTCAATAATCCATCGCCCCAACAATTCCAGCCGTGAATCTTTCGACGCAAGGTCCGAAACGTGATCGCTGAACCAAGAATCGCTGGCAAGGATTCGCAGAGCTGTGCTCTTGCCGATTCCTTGCTTGCCCTCTAAGGAAAGCGTGTGGTCCACCTGACAACCCGGATTTTGGATTCGCGCCACCGCGCTAATCAGCCATCCCTTGCCAATCGTGGAATTGAGTAACGTTGGTTGCGCTCCAATGTAGGTAGCCAGCCAGCTTGCTACCCGTGGCTTACCGTCCCATTCGAGCTTCCGGAGATAGTCTTTGACGGGATGGATGGTCGAATCCTTGGCAACCAGCACCACGGCATCCCGCGCCACGTTCGGATTAACAATTACGTCCTTAGACTGCAGCCAGTTTGCTAGTCGAATGTCGTCCGTCTCCGACCACAGTCCAGCTTGTCCACCCCAAGGCGCAGGCTTCCGTAAACGGATCGCCATTGAAAATTCATCGTAGGCCAAAGTGTCCAGCCAGTCGTAATGAACCTGCAGCAAGCGGATCGCATTTTTCAGATTGCTTTCTGGTCGCCCGTTTTCCTTGCAATCCAGAAATTGCTTGATTGAGCCTTCATTGAAGAACGCTTTCTTTTTAGGTTTCGGTTTTGGTTTGGCTTCGGGCTCCGGAGTAGTAGGCTCCGGTTCCGGAATGAAAGGTTCGTCAAAATCTAGCGGAACCCCGCCATCTAGCTTGCTGACAAGATCCCGCAATGATGTTGTGCTGGTTGTATGGAAATGGGTTTTCATTGCGCCACCCCCAACTTCCGCCGCTCTCGGTCCAGCCCCGCTATTTCGCCGTTCAGGAAATCACACAAGCGTTGCAGGTCCGCCTCGTCGTGGCTTTCCGCATCGCTTTTGATTCGCGCCAATGTGCATTCTCGGTAGGCAGAATACGCATTCGCGGAGAGAAGTGATATTTAATCGCTTCGTCTGCAGTTCCTTGGGAGTTCATTGGATAACCCCCACGTCCTGCAATCGGCCTAATGCTTCGTCAATCACTAACAGCGGGTCGCGCTCCCGGCTCTGCCGCTGCAGTTGTGAGCCATTCGCCTATCTTGAACCAGTGCTCGCAATCGTAGCTTTCTTCTTGACTATCTTGGCATGATGGAGGCAGTGGGATTTCTCGACAGACGATCCCGTACGAGTAGGTCTAACATCATAGTCAAAGTCACTTGGGGTTGTCGCCTAGATATTCAGACAAGCCGCTACCGGATCAATAGGAATCTGCAAGGTGATTCAGCGAGGTTAGGCCATCGTAGATACGGGCATGATCTGACAGGTAAAAATCGCTGGCCTGTAGTCCTGTAGCCTTGACCGGATTAATCCATTCCGGACTCTCAATAGGCAACCTAGCACGATCTTTTCGGAACCTATGGCGAAAAGTGTGATTGCGGAAGTGTTCATCGCCGCCCCCTTCGACCGAGATAGTCATCGTCAGCCGAAAATTCCGCCTCGTCATACGGAAGAAATCCGTTGCGGAACAGTTGCAAGCGATACATCTCATACAGACGCTGCCAATGTTTTACCGCCCAAGCTAGGCTGCTAGGCCGCTCCTGAACTAGCCGCATTACGGCGTTGCGGTGGTTATTTAGGTGACGGTCAGATTCTTCAAGCAGCTCATCGATAATTGTTTTCTTCAGTCGGCGCGTACGTCTCGGTGCAGGCGTGAAATTTGCGAGAGGGTCATTGACACCTGTGGCTGCAGGTGAGAGATTCGTGGTGGACATTGAGCGTAACTTTCGGCGGCTCTCATGGCATGGGGAGCCGCTTTCTCGTGTGAGAGAAAGTTCTTCAGGATTTTCAGCCGCGCCCTGTTACAGGCGGGTTTGGAGACGGCCCCTTGACGGGAAGCGGTCTGTCTTGCGGGTAAAACTCTAAGTTTAAGACGGCTACGGTTGTTTCCACACGCCTCTGCCGAAGCCAGGATTCGAGTTCTTCGACATCCAGAGTCGCCGACCGAAAATCCGGTAGTGCGGTGGAACGTCTGGCGAGCCAGTAGACAATTTGTTCCTAAGGGTTTTTTCAGAGCAGCCAAGGGTGACTGCGGTTTCCTTGGTGCCAATCTTCATTCGCTTAAATTCCGTTTTCACTTCAATCGCCCTCCGATGACCACACTTTGCCGGAACTTTCCAAGTCTGTCTACGACCAGAATTTGAGTAATCTTTTGGCCTTTACCTTCGAGTTAACATGAGTCCGCCTGCGCCAGAGCCTCTCGAAGTAAGCCGCTTCATGCTCGGCTCCGTGTTCGCGCTGAAAGCTGGCTGCTATCTGAGGCCACGTAATCATCGGGGCATCCCGCTTGCACTTGCAGATGAAGTCAAACGCTTTGTTAGAAGGCTTCTCCAGCCATATCTGCCGTTCCCATGCCGCTCGCAAGATCGATGAAATGATCTCGAAGGTCACCGTACTTTTTCATTTCACGCCCCCAGCCTCAAGCATTGCCGCCGTCGCACGGTTAACCGAGTCTCGGATAGGATCGTTGGCAATCTGGCTATATATGGCTGTGGCAGGACTTCCCGGTTCGTGACCGAGCGAAGCACCAATAATCAATAGAGAAGCGCCAAGACGCGCCTGCCAGCTTGCGAACGTCCTGCGTGCATCATGGAACCGAAGGGAAGCAAAGTCGTGTCCCTCGAAATCCTTCTTTGCCTTTCTCGGATTTTGCTTCTCCCATCTCTCCGCTCTAGATCGCTGGCGCGTTTGATGACCCTGTTCCACGCCGATTTGACTTCTCAATATGCCGCCCGTCTTGCTTTCGGACGACGGGAAGACCCATGGGCTCTTGGATCCTTTTCTTCTTTGGCGAAGAAGACTGAGCGCCATCTCTACTAACGGAATCTCGATAGGTTCGTCAGCTTTCGCCTTCTCCGCCGGAATGATCCACAACGCTCGCCCAAAGTCGATTTCCTTCCATTCGGCGAGTTGCAGGTTCGACCTCCGGCCACCCGTCAACAACGCAAGCGCAAACAAGTCGCGCACCGTCGTATTGGTTTCTTGGGCCAGGGCAGCAAAAAAGTAACGCAATTCGCCAGCTTGCATGTAGCGCTTTCGTTTGCGCTCTTTATAAGGCTCGATTCCTTTCGCTGGATTTGCTCCGCTCAATCCCTTGTTGGCCGCAAAAGCGAACATCGCATGAACGAGTTCCACTACTCGATTCGCTACGTATGGCTTTTCCTTGCCGATGCGCCGATGCAATCGTTCCACGTCGTCGTTCGTAATGCCGGAAAGCTTGCGATCTGCCCAAGCTTCTAGATGGCATCTCCATAGCGAGTTGTATCCCGCCAGCGTCTTAGGCCGCAGAGCAGTGTTCTCCGTGTACTTCTCCCAGAGCGATTGAAGCGTGGACTCCGCCCGCAGTTTGCGCCGCTCGTCATTTGGATTTACCCCTTGCGCCACCAGTCCGTTAAATTTCGCCGCTTCGAGCCGCGCCTGTTCCACACTCATGTCGGGGAATCGGCCAATCAACACGCGCTCTGGTCTACCGTGGATGCGCCGATAGAGATAAAAACTCTTGACGCCTGTTGGCAGGATCGTGAGCGTCAGGCCACGGGTTACGCTGTCGCGATAATAGACGCGCCTGACTTGTGGCGTGAGCAAGCTGTGGAGAGTCCTGTCATTGAACCGGAAGGGTGCTCCCGGTTCTACTTTGGTTCTACGATTTCGTAGAACCGCGCGGGTTATAACGGGATATTCAGGGATAGCCATAACCTGAGAATATCCTTGTATCTCGCTGAAAGCAAGGTGAATATTACATAAAAGAGATAGCGCGGGATAGAGTCAACCTATGGCTACGAACCAGAAGGTCGGGAGTTCGAATCTCTCAGGGCGCACCATTCTTCCCCGAAATTTCCACTTCGCGACTTTATTTCACCTGCAAACTGTCGAGCATCTTCTGATACGTGGGCTGCAGTCGCTGGAACTCCTTTTCCGGGGCGATGAAAATGACGTGCAGCATGCCGCCTTCGGGGCGGCGCGTTGTGACCAGCCAATCGCGTTCGGGGGCCGCCTGAGCGCCGTCCTTGATCGGAGAATTTCCGGTCAAGATTGTGGACAGCGCCTCGGCGCTGCCGACCTGGAACTTGCGCGGGCTGTCGTAAACCTTGAGGCCGGGGTTGGTTTGCTGCAGGTTCTGGATCAGCCCCAGGGTTGCGTCGTTCAGCGAGGTGGAGTCGACGTTCTGGGCGCTGGAGACGATCACGCCATAGGCGATCGCGTTCTCTCCGACACCGGCGGCCGGGGCCAGCGTGGCGGAATTCTGTCCGGCTGCGGCCTGCCAGTTCGAGGGATACGAAACACTGAAATCGTTCCCCTGAAATGTCTTCAAGTCTGCGGCGGGCGCGACCTGATCGTAGCTGACGGTGGTGATGGTGGCATTCGTATTCGCGGGTGACGCAGTCGCTGTGTCCGGGGTGTCCATACCGGGCGGGATCGATCCAGCCTTGCGATTCTGCTGCGCCCAGAGTCCGCCCTTGGCGCCGTCGGCGATCTGCTGCGCGTTGTAGGCCTGCACTCCCTTCGCTACTTCTTTGGCCTTCGCGAACTGAGAGCTGCTGGCGAGATAGGTTTCCGGCGGCCAGTTTGCGATCTCCCTATCGACTGCTTCGACGCGATTGCCCGGGTTGGGGTGATCGCTGAGGAATTGCGGACCGCCGTTCCCGACCACCTTTTCGAGCTTTGCAAAGAACTCCGCCATCTGGCGCGGGTCGTACGTAGCTTTGTACATGATGATGGCTCCGACCGAGTCGGCCTGGGCTTCATCACCGCGGGAATACTTCATCAGAATGGTACCCGCGCCAAGCTGGATTCCCATTTGCGCCAGGTCGCCCGCTGCGCCCCCGAGGAGGCCTCCAAGAGCACCGAGGATGCTGGCCCATTGCTGTTTGGGAGCCTGCTTCGCCGAGTGCTGCATGTACACGTGCGACATCTCATGAGCCAGGACGCCAACCAGTTGCGCTTCGTTGTCGGCCGAATTGATGGTGCCGACGTTCACAAAGATCGGACCTCCCGGGAGCGCGAAGGCATTGATGTCCGTCTGCTGAATGACGTGGAACTGGTACGGCCAGGAGTATTCGTGGGGAATGACGGCTTCGAGTTTCTTTCCGAGTTGCTGCACATACTGCGTGACCGGACTGGAATCTGGCAGCACCGGCATTTGCTTGTAGACCTCGGCAGCGGTCTTGAGTCCAAGCTGCTCCTGCTTGTCCTTGCTCATGCCGGGGCGGCCCGGATCCGGAAGCTCGGGGGCCACTCTGGCTTTGGCCGGCCACGCGGGAACGGCCATCAGCAAACTTAGAAAGAGCGCCAGCGATCGGGTCGGAAGTGCGATGTTCATGACCATATGCTCGTAGAATTCAAGGCGATTACGCAAGTGGCCGGCTTTCTGATGCCGGAGAGAAGCTCAGAGATGTAGCGATGGCTGAATGGAACCAGCGTTCCCCTTTTGGAGTTCGTCCGTATCTCGGATGGTTCCGTGAGTTCAGTGGATCACTACCTTTCTGCTAGTCTTGCTGCAGCCCTGTTGATTTTAGCGAATCCGACAGCCACTCGAGAAAACGCGCCATGGTCAAGGCATCTCAGCAGCAAGATCTCTCACTACTCACGCAGGCAAAAAACGGACTCCAGTATCTCACCGGGAACGATTGGGCGCTGATCGCCGATAAGGCGGTGCGTCAGCAGTTCAATACGGGAGACTCGATTGTGCAGCGCGGCCGTCGCACGCATGGAATTTTTGTTCTGCTCAGCGGAACCGCCTCCGTGCAGATCGGTACGCAGACGTCTCTGAGGAGCATCGGCGCGGGAGAAATCTGTGGCGAGATTTCCTTCCTGGACGAACTGCCGGCGACGGCCAATGTCGTAGCCAAAACGGTGGTAGAGGCGTTCTATCTCGACCGTCCTCTGTTGAAGTCGCTGATCGAGCTTTATCCACATTTGGGATCGCGCTTTTATCATTCTCTGGCTTCGATCTTGTCACGACGCCTGCGGGAAATGATCGGCCCTGTGGAAGAAACGGTCCCTGCCGTTCCTGCTTCCAAGAAGACCTCGAAATAGCCGAATGGGCGAATAGGTGTGCTAGCCTGAATGTCCGGCTGTGCGGCCCCGCGCCAAGTGCACAGACATCGAAGTTCTCGCATGATGGATTCCGTTAATTTGAGGCTCGCCCTGATCTCGGCTGCAATGCTGGGATTCCGGCACGGCCTCGACTACGACCATATTGCGGCAATCACCGACATCAGCAGCGTGCAGGCGAAACCGCGCGACGCCATGCGCTGCGGATTGCTCTACGTCGCGGGCCATGCGACGACTGTCACGTTGCTGGGCACGGCCGCAATCGTGTTCCGCATCGCGTTACCTCCTGCGAGCGACCGGTGGGCGGAGCGCCTGGTAGGGATCACGCTTCTGACGCTTGGGCTGTATGTGCTGGGGACGTTCTTCCGTCCGGGGACCCACAGCCATGGGCCGCGAACGCGGATTACGCTGCTAGTGAACGGGGTATTGTGGGTGTACTGGCGTCTCACTCGAATTTTTGGCGGCACGCGAGTTGCGGCTCCGCAGATCTTTCGAGACGGATACGGATCGACCTCGAGCTTTGTGGTGGGAGTGATCCATGGTCTAGGCGCAGAGACTCCAACGCAGATTCTGCTTTTCCTCATGACCGCGAATCTGGGCGGGACCGGCGCCGGCATGCTTGGGCTGCTGATGTTCATTGCGGGGCTCCTCGTGATGAACACGTTGATGTGTGCAGCGGCGACCGGTTTGTTTTCAGCGGATAAAGCCCTGGCTTGGCTCTCCAGGCGTCCTACATCGGGAGGTCCTCTTTCCCGAGCGACGGCCTCTCTGCTGGGGGCGATCAGCGCCAATGCCGTCAGCGGATTAACCTTGCTGACCTCCGCATACAGCATCGTCGTGGGAGCGATGTTCCTGTTTGGGTCGGCTTGGCGATTACCTTCCTTGACCGGATAGCCCAACACCGTCAACCACAAAGGACACGAAGGTTCACTAAGGAAAGGCTTTCCTCGCGAATTTCCTTCCTGAAGTCCTCGTTCTTCCTGGCTAACTTTGCTCCCTTTCAGTCTTGGACGTCATTACCCCAGTAATCTGACTCAGGGGATTACCGTTGACCCTTCCCGCCTTCGCTTCTTAAATTGCCAACAGGGGGTTGTATGAAAGATATCCATGAGGTTCTGCGGCAAAAGCAGGCGAAATACGCCCAACTTGGCAAACAGATCGAAATGCTCCAACAGGCTGCCGAGAAACTGCGGGAAGTAGCCCCGCTTCTCGCCGAGAGCGACGAAGAGGATAACGTGGTTCTGGCGGAAGGGGACGACGTCACCTCGCAGGCTGAGGCGATGGCTGCCAAAGCTGGAGCCGGATCAGCGAGTTCATCGTCGAAGGCGTCGAGGCCAACTGCGCCTCGCTGGCCGTAACCCATAGACCAGGTCGGCTGGTTCCTTTATATGAACGTTCAGGCACTGCTGGTATCGAGCGACGACTCCGCGGCGGATGTGTTGGGCAAAGTTCTGCCCGGATTTGGCATTGCCCTGGACCGGTCGAGCGATCTGGAAACCACTCTGGCACGAATCCAACAGCAAAAGTTTGACGCACTGATCCTGGATTTTGACGATCCGAAAGCCGCCGAAGACGTTCTGCAGCAGGCCCAAAAACTGGGGACTGCGCCGCTGAGCGTCGCGCTGGTGGCGGATACGGGCAAGGTCCGCAATATCCTGAACGGCGGTGCGCATTTCGTGTTGTACAAACCGGTGACGGAAGAGGCGGCCAAGGCTGGATTGCGGGCCGCCGCTGCCCTTTTAAGCCGTGAAAGGCGGCGAGCCTTCCGTGTTCCTGTGCAAGCAGCGGTGGAGATCAGCTCGCCGGATACCCGGAAGATCGATGGCATTTTGCTCGATCTGTCCGAAACCGGCATGGATGTGCTGACGGCTGAACCACAGACGCCGGGTGCCTTAATCGGCTACAAGTTCCAGTTGCCCGATGGCGTCCCCGAAATCGACGGCCAAGGGCAGGTGGCCTGGGCCAATCCCAATGGTCAGACTGGCGTGCACTTCCTCGATATTCCCGAGGAAGTCTGGACCAAGATGAAAGTATGGCTCAAAGCCGCGGCCGCAGCAGCGGGCGCAGATCCTGATGAAGCCGTGCCGCATTGCAAACTTACGGATCTAAGCCTCGGCGGATGTTACGTACAGACCGATGCACCATTTCCCGAGAAAGCGCTGGTTGATCTTTGCCTTAAGACCAGCGAGATGGAAGTGCACACGGAAGGCATGGTTCGCGTGGCGCATCCCGGACACGGCATGGGCGTCGAGTTTCCCTCACGCACGGCGGAGCAGCGGGCGCAGGTCGGGAACATGATCAGTCTGTTGCAGAGCAGTCCGAATGCAGCGCCGGAGCTCAGCATCTCTCCGAAGGCGTTGCTCGCCGATCTCAGCCAGTTTGTGCCTGCCGAGAACAAGGGGCAGGAAGCGCAGGAAGATTTAGAAGATCCTCTTCTGGAACTTCTGCGACGCGGTGATTCGTTGCAGCAGGATGATTTCCTCGCAGAACTGCAGAACCAGCGGAACGGGTAACTGCCACGGAATCGTCTTCGTCTTAAATTCTCTCCTGAACGTCTGAATATCGCTCTCCTCTACTTCGATCGACCAGAGTTCCGCTCCAAGAGATCCTTTTACCGTTCCAACTCACAGCACTCAAAGCCTCCCGGGCTGGATTGTGTTTGTGGTTGATCGGAGGGCATTAAGTCACGCAGGCGAGGGCAGGTTAGTTGCTGGGTGCGGGAGGCGGGAGGCTTTGGTGGAAGTCTGAGTCAGGTACCGAGAGCCCGAACCCCGTCTCTGGTGCGGGCTCTCGAACCTTGTGGTTTGTTCCACCCCAATGCTGGTACGGTAGCCGATCCTCATCCGCGGAAGGTTGCAGGAGTGTGAATTCTGCGTTGAATGAGATATCGATTGGTAGACTGTGAGGCTGCGACGACTAGCTTCCAACCATTATCCCGTCCTGGAAGCTGACTGTAAGAGATATTCGGCAAGCTGAAAGAGGTTCAGTCTGGGCAAGACGCCGGCAATGGCTGGTCCGACAAGTTCGGTTCGAAAACCTTCGCAGACTTCCCTGCTCTGGACGCCTCTGCTCATGATTGCGGCGGC
The DNA here is from genome assembly GCA_963727085.1 of Terriglobia bacterium. Classification (GTDB taxonomy): domain Bacteria; phylum Acidobacteriota; class Terriglobia; order Terriglobales; family Acidobacteriaceae; genus Sulfotelmatobacter. The sequence goes on from CAVSER010000001.1 coordinate 467,983, forward strand.
CGCGTTCGCGGTCGAGATTCCCTTCTTCTTTTTCGGCACGCCCTCTGGGCACGATGTTGAGTTTCATTTGTATTCCTGGCTGGAAGTACTGGCACATTGGCGGCATGGAGTTTTCTATCCGAGGTGGGCCGGGCTCGCACATTTTGGGTTTGGCGAGCCGCGGTTCGTGTTCTACCCTCCGGCCTCCTGGATGCTGGGAAGCCTGATCAGCGCAGCAGCTCCCTGGACCTTGGCGGCCAGTATCTATGTCTGGCTCGTGTTAGTGCTGTCGGGGTCTTCCATGTTCGCGCTCGTGCGTCGCTGGTTGGGCCGCCGCGATGCGACGTTTGCGGCCGTGCTCTATGCCGTGAATCCGTACCACCTGGTGATCGTCTATTGGCGAAGCGCTTTTGCCGAACTGCTTGCCGCCAGCCTGATGCCGATCATGCTGTTGCTCGTTGTGGAAGCGGCCGAGGGCAAACGACGGGTCTTCGTTCCTCTCAGCCTCGTACTGGCCGGGGCCTGGCTCACAAATGCTCCTGCGGCGGTGATGATTCACTACTCGCTGGCGCTGCTCATTATGTACTTCGCGTGGCGGCAGCGCTCCCTTCGGCTTCTGTGGATCGCCGCGGGCGCTGTTGCCTTGGGAGCGGCGCTCTCCGCGTTTTATCTGCTCCCGGCGGTTTTTGAGCAAAAATGGGTGAACATCGCGGAAGCGGTATCCGTAGGCTCGCGTCCCGCAGACAACTTTTTATTCATCCACACCACGGACGCGGATCATGATGCGTTCAACAGAATCATCTCCTCCGTAGCCGTGCTGGAGATGGGAATCATTTTTGTGGCCGCGATTGTCGGCAGATTGTGGCGCGACCCCAAGCGCGACGTCTGGAAGGGACTCGCGGTCTGGGCTGCTGCATGCGGGATCCTCATGTTCCCGGTGAGCCTGGTGCTCTGGAAGATTCTGCCGAAGATGCAATTCATGCAGTTTCCGTGGCGATGGCTGCTCTGCCTGAGCGTGATCTTTACGATTTTTGTAACTGTTGGGCTCCGAACGTGGTGGTCTCGCGGCGTGGTTTGCGCATTGTATGTTCTCGTGATTGTGCTCGCATGGCATCATGTGCAGTCGCCGTGGTGGGACAATTCTGCCGATCTCCGCGAGATGCAGGACAACATGGCGACCGGCGTCGGATATGAAGGCACGGACGAGTACACGCCGGCGGGCGCAGTGCCTGCCGCCGTGGACAAAGAGGCGCGCAACGTGACCGTTGCTGGTCCGGCCCGAGCGGCAATTCGTGTTCACCGCTGGGACGCGGAATCCAGAACATTCACAGCCGAACTTTCTGCTCCAGATCAGTTGGCTGTGAAACTGTTCCCCTACCCGGCGTGGCGTGTCGAGGTGAACGGACAGATCATCGAAACGCACGCCCGGAAAGGAACCGGCCAGATGCTCGTGCCTGTAGCTGCCGGCGCGAATCGGGTGGAAATCCGGTTTGTTCGAACATGGGACCGGACGGCCGGGGCTTGTGTTTCTTTTGGGACCGCCTTAGGCGTACTCCTAGCGACTTTTCTGCGGCGGCGTTCCGTTACCTAGAAAAACCACAAGCTTTCATCACAGGGGATCACCGGAAACATGAAGACAATTTTGATTGCGACTTCGAATGCGGGCAAGCTGCGGGATTTCGCCGGGGCATCCCAGCCACACGGGATTGAAATCGCCTGCATTCCGAACTTCGCTTCGCTTCCGACGGTCGTCGAAGACGGGCGCACATTCGATGAGAATGCGCGCAAGAAGGCGGAAGAATACAGCCGCGCCGTCCCAGGACAAATCGTCCTGGCGGATGATTCCGGACTTGAGGTGGATGCCTTAAACGGTGCGCCGGGCGTGCACTCCGCCCGCTATGCAGCAGATCAGCCGCATTTGGCAGACGAGAATACGGATGACGAAGCGAATAATTCGCGGCTGGTTCGGGAACTCCGTAAAGTACCGGCGGACAAACGTTCCGGGAGATTTGTGTGCGTTTTGGCTGCCGCGCGCAATGGAGAGACTCTGGCTACCTTCCGCGGCGTTGCCGAAGGCATGATCCTTGACGATGCTCGAGGAGCGAATGGGTTTGGGTACGATCCGCTGTTCTTCTTTCCCCAGATCAACAAGACGTTTGCCGAATTGAGCGCCGAAGAGAAGGCGCGCTACAGTCATCGCGGAGAGGCCTTCCGCAAATTTCTGGGGTGGTGCGCGAAGCAATTTCCAGCGGACTACATCTAATTGCCTGCCGTGAATTCCAGAAAGCTTTCACCGCCTGCCGCACTGATCTTCGATATGGACGGAGTGCTGGTCGACTCTGAGCCTCTGCACAAACGCGCGAAGGAACTCGCGTTCGAGGAACTGGGAATCATCTTGCCGGAGTCGGTGTATGACAGCTATAAAGGCCGTCCGGACCGGACCATGATGCGGGAGGTCCTTGCCGCCCAAGGGCGCGCTGCCGATGCAGTACGCGTAATGCGCCGCAAGAAAGACTACTACGAACAGATCGAGCATGAACTCCAGCCGGTGGCGGGTGCCGCGGATTTTGTGCGCTGGGCATCCGGGATCTACAGACTCGCGCTGGCTACTTCTGCTACACCTCGCAATCGAGTAGCAGCTCTCAAGATGTTAGGAGTCGAGGATTGTTTCCAGGCGATCGTCGATACGGACCGCTTTCAGCGCGCCAAGCCGGATCCTGAGGTATTTCAGGTGGCAATGCGTGATCTGGAACTGCAGTCGAAGGACTGTTGGATCGTGGAGGACTCGATCGCGGGCGTAGGCGCCGGGAGAGCGGCTGGGAGTTTCACGGTTGGGATCACGACTACTTTCTCTCGGGAAGCATTGATCGTTGCCGGCGCCGATCTTGTGGTCGAATCCTTTCTCGAGCTAAGAGCTGTGCTGGAATCGACATAGTTAAGCTTTTCTCTGGACCGTCATTAACATTGTCTCGGGCGTTTCCTTGACTTCGCTTCTCGCCTCACAAGATAATGAAAGGTTATTTTGTCACTGCTGAACTCATAAGGAGTTTTTCGTGGCGTCAGCCAGTTCTTCTGCTCCCGTTCTGGCGCATGGGGTTGCGCCGTTGCGAGCCGGTCAGGGAATATCGTTCTTTCTCCGACGCTTGCATTCACTGACCGGGATCATTCCTGTCGGTGCGTTCCTTTTCGAACACATCCTGATCTCGAACGCGTCTGCGATCGGCGGGCCCGCGGCTTACGAGCGCCAGGTACGGTTTCTCGGAAACCTGCCGCTGGTCTTCTTCCTCGAATTGATCGGAATATGGTTGCCGATTGCGTATCACGCGCTCTACGGCTTCTACATCTGGTATCGCGGCGACTCGAACACGGTCGCGTATCCATGGACCGGCAACTGGATGTACACCATGCAGCGCTGGACCGGCGGCGTCGCTTTCATCTACATCGTCTGGCATACGTGGACCATGCGGTTCACGGGGATCGATCTGCATGCTTATCCCGAGCTTTCCTTCGGAAAGGTGCAGGCCGAAGTGTTTCACACGGCGCAATTCCTGTTTTACGTTGTGGGTCTGGTGGCGGCTTCGTGGCACTTTGCCTATGGAATCTGGCTGTTCTGCGCCAAGTGGGGAGTGATCACTGGCGAGCAGGCGCGTAAGCGGTTTCTCACCATTTGCCTGGCATTCTTCTTTGTGTTGACGGGCGTCGGACTGTGGAGCCTGGGTACGTTCCGGTCGCGTCCGCAGCAACCGCTTGATCCTGCGGCCAAAGATCAGCAGATGACACAGATCCGTTAAAGGAAATTATGGCAGCTCCGAAAATCATAGTCGTAGGTGGCGGACTGGCCGGCCTTTCGGCGGTCATCAAGATTGCCGAAATGGGCGGCGAGGTTGACCTGTTCTCGATCGTCCCGGTAAAACGGTCGCACTCGGTATGCGCCCAGGGTGGCATCAACGCTGCCAAGAATCTCAAGGGCGAAGGCGACTCAACCTGGAAGCACTTTGACGACACAGTCTATGGCGGAGATTTTCTCGGGAATCAGCCTCCGATCAAGGACATGTGCGAGGCGGCGCCGGGGATCATCGATCTGCTCGACCGCATGGGCGTGCCTTTCAACCGCACGCCCGAGGGACTGCTCGATTTCCGCCGCTTTGGTGGAACTCTGTACAACCGCACGGCTTTCGCCGGAGCGACTACCGGACAACAGCTGCTCTATGCACTTGATGAACAGGTCCGACGCTACGAGTCCGAAGGCAAAGTAAAGAAATATGAGCACTGGGAATTTCTATCTGCGGTGCTCGACGGAAACAAAGTCTGTCGCGGGATCTGCGCCATCGATCTGCGAACCATGGAAGTGCGGACGTTCCCGGCGGACGCGATCATCATCGCGACGGGCGGCAACGGAGCGATCTTCGGCAAGTCCACCAATTCGGTTGTCTGCACCGGATCGGCGCAGTCAGCGCTCTACCAGCAAGGATGCTTCTACGCGAACGGCGAATTCATCCAGGTGCATCCAACGTGCATCCCGGGCGAAGACAAGCTGAGGTTGATGTCGGAGTCGGCGCGTGGCGAAGGCGGGCGCGTATGGGTTCCGAAGACGACGGGCGATAAGCGCGATCCGAAAACGATCCCGCAAAATGAACGCTGGTACTTCCTCGAAGAGTGGTATCCGAAGTACGGGAACCTGGTGCCGCGTGACATCGCGACCCGCGCCATCTTCAAGGTTGTGTTCGAACATAACCTGGGCATCGACGGCAAGCCGATGGTCTATCTCGACCTGACGCACATTGACCGCAAGATTCTCGACCGCAAGCTGGAAGGCATTCTCGAGATCTACGAGAAATTTGTGGGGGACGATCCGCGCGACACGCCGATGAAGATTTTCCCCGGCATGCACTACACGATGGGCGGGCTGTGGGTGGACTACAAGCAGCAAACGAACATCCCCGGCGTTTTCGCGGCGGGCGAGTGCGAATATCAGTATCACGGGGCGAACCGGTTAGGCGCGAACTCGCTCATGTCGTGCATCTACGGCGGCGGCATTGCGGGTCCGAATGCGGTCAATTATGCGCGCGGGCTGCAGGCCTCGTCGAACGGCAGCGGTCACTTCGACGCCGAGAAGAAAAAGCAGGAAGAGAATAATGCCCTGCTGGTGAATAACCAGGGGACGGAAAATCCGGTGAAGTTGTGGCGCGAACTGGGCGAGTTGATGACGAAGGATTGCACGGTCATCCGCTACAACAAGAATCTGGTCCAGACCGACGCGAAGCTGGTCGAGATGCTGGAGCGCTATCGCAAGATCAACCTGAGCGACAAGACGCAGTGGGCGAACACGACGGTCGTGTTTGCGCGACAGCTTTACAACATGCTGCAACTGGCGCGCGTGATCGCGCAGGGGGCGCGCATGCGGGATGAGTCGCGGGGGGCGCACTACAAGCCGGACTTCCCCGAGCGCGACGACAAGAACTGGATGAAGACGACGAAGGCGTATTTCGCTCCGGATGCGGATGAGCCGAAGTTTGAGTTTGAGCCGGTGGATGTTTCGTTGATTCCGCCAAGACCGAGGAAGTACTGATTGTTTGGAATGAGCTAATGGCTGATAAAACCGTCATCATTAAGATCAAGCGTCAACCGACTCCGACTTCCAAGGCCTACTGGGAAGAATTCTCCGTTCCCTACCGGCCCAACATGAACGTGATCTCGGCGTTGATGGACATTGCTGCCGATCCGGTCACTCGCGACGGTAAGGCGACGACTCCGGTCACCTACGACTCGAACTGTCTCGAGGAGGTCTGCGGGTCGTGCGCCATGCTGATCAATGGCAAGGCGCGGATGGCTTGTTCGGCGCTGATTGACAACCTGGAGCAGCCGATCCGGCTGGAACCGTTCTCCAAGTTCCCGGTGGTCCGCGATCTGGCGACCGATCGCAGCGTGATCTTTGAGAATCTGAAGTCCGTGAAGGCGTGGGTGCCGATCGACGGAACCTACGATCTTGGTGCCGGCCCGCGCATGTCGGCAGAGGACCAGGAGGCGGCATATCCGCTCTCCCGATGCATCTCCTGCTGCTGCTGCATGGAGGCCTGTCCGCAATTCAACGAGGACACAGGGTTCGTAGGCGCGGCGACCATCTCCCAAGTGCGGTTGTTCAATACACATCCCACGGGCGCAGCTCTGAAGCGTGAACGCCTGGCGGCGCTGATGGGCGATGGCGGGATCCAGGAGTGCGGCTACGCGCAGAACTGCGTGGAGGTTTGCCCCAAGGACATTCCTCTGACCAAGTCCATCTCTGAGGTCGGCGGGCAGGTCATGAGGCAGGCTTTGGGAGATCTTTTCCGCCGGTAGAAGAATCAATAACCGCAAAGGGCACGCAGGTCCACGAAGGAAGTCCAGCGGCGGAAGTGACCTTTTCCGGCAGCAAATTGGTCATTTTCGGCAACTGCGGCGATCCCAGGCTCATCCAAGTCCAGCCAAGTCGTAGCTGGCGGCCCACATAGGACGTCCTCGAGAAGTTCTGGAAGATGGTCTCTGACCTGCCGATAGAGTCTTCAGGTTTCGGCTCTGAACGACGAAGTAACCTCTGGTAATCAGAGGCTCCGGCATTGCGGAGCTGGTACTCAAGTAACGGGCGTCGGCGGTATCAAGTTGGCCCACTTGACAGCATGGCATAGAATAACCGCTACCTGCGGAGATCCGCAGGCGGCAGTAAGGGTTAGCCCGGACAGCGGGTCCGGAGCGCAGATCAAAACGTGAGACGCTTCGTCCGATTTCAAATCGTAACTCTGGTCGCACTGGCAGTGTGCGCGGGAATGCCTCTGAAGGCGTTCGCGGTGCATCATGCTACGGTACACCGGGCCCACCGCAAACATTTGCGATGGCTGCGCTGGAATCCGATGTTCCGTCCTTCCCACGATTCCCTATTGATCCAGAATGCCGAAGTGGACCGGTTGAATCTCCCGCGCATCCAGGACGAGACTGAGTTGGAAGCCCTGAAGGCCGATGGCTCGCTGGCGGAGATTGTCCCCGGCGATTCCCTTCGGATCGATCCACGGCTTGATCGCTCGCGCCGTTATTGCCGTCCGTGGACCTTGAACTTTGTTGACGACCTCAGCCAGGCGTACTACAACCGGTTCCACCAACAGATTCAGGTGAACTCGGCGGTGCGAACGGTGAAGGTGCAGAAAAAGCTTCGCCGTCACAACCGCAATGCCGCTCCCTGGGATGGCGAAACCGCTTCCTCCCATCTGGCGGGCGTTACCGTGGACTTGCAACGCCGCGGTATGAGTAAGGAACAGATCCGCTGGATGGAGCACTACCTGTTTTACATGAAGGCTCTCGGACTAGTGGAACCCGAGGAAGAGCGGCGGCAGTGGGTGTTCCATATCATGGTCAGCGGGAATTACAACGAATGGCGGGATTCCCAGTCCATTGTGCCAATCGAGCGACCGGACCAGGACAAGCCGGAAGCGCCTGCCACCGAAGTGGCCTTGGGTAGCGGAACGAAATAAACCTGTTTCAGAGTTTCAACGTTTCATAGCGGTCAGTAGATTCTTTCGCAGTCCTTCCTTTACCCTTCCATTTCTTATGATTGTCCTCATGGCTGGATTGCCCGGCACTGGCAAGACTACTCTCGCGCGCGAACTCGCCCGCAGGACTTCCGGCCGGGTGCTGAGCAAAGACGAGTTCCGGAACTCGATTTTTGCGCCGGGAGAGATCGAGTATTCGTCACGGCAGGATGATTTTGTTTTGCAGTTGATACTCGAGACCGCCGGCTATCTTCTTTCGCGCTCCCCGTCGCTCCTGATTTTTCTGGACGGCCGACCCTTTTCTCGCCGATATCAGATCGAAAACGTCATCGCGGCTGCGTCTTCCCTGCACCAACCTTGGCGGATCGTGGAGTGCGTTTGCTCCGAAGAAATCGCCCGCGCGCGGCTCGAGGACGATGTCAGGAGACAAGACCATCCGGCCGCCAATCGGGATTTTCAGCTTTATCTCGCGGTCAAGGAGCGCTTCGAAACGATTATCCGGCCCAAGTGCATCATCGATACCAGCCGGCCGTTGCAGGAATGTGTGTCCGAGGCGCTCAAGAATCTCTAACCACCAAGGACACGAAGTACCACGAAGAGATTCTTTGCCGAACGACGTTTCCTTCGTCAACACCTTCGTGCCCTTGGTGGTTCATGCTTTGCCGGCTTTTGTCCCAATACAGCCTGCCGAATTACAATCAGATGCTTGCGCCGGCACTCTGCCGGACTCTCACCATGAAAATAAATCCCGTTTTAATTGCAATCGCTCTATGTTCACTAGTAACGGCACAAACCGCCAAACCATCCGCAGACAATTCGTCAATCGGCGCCAAGGCCCGCCAGATTCACGAATCCGCCCTCGTCGTCGACACTCATGCCGATACGCCACAGCGTTTCCTCGACGAAGGATTCGACATCGGATCGACCGATCCCAACGATATCGGGCACATCAGCCTGGATAAGGCACGGCGGGGAAATCTAGGAGCGGAATTCTTTTCCATCTGGGTTGAGCCGCAGACGAATCAGGGTCAATACGCGAAGCACACATTTGATCTCATTGATTCCGTATATCAGCAGGCGGCACGGCATCCAGACCGCATGACGATGGCGTTTTCCACGGCGGATATCGAGCGTGCGCATCGCGAACACAAACTCGCCGCTCTTATGGGTATCGAGGGCGGGCATTCGATCGAAAATGATATGCACCTGCTGCGTGACTACTACCGTCTTGGCGTGCGCTATATGACGCTCTCGTGGTCGAACACCAACGAGTGGGCGGATTCTTCCGGCGACATCGACGACCCGAAGGTCCAGCATCATAACGGACTCACGGATTCCGGCAAGCAGGTCGTGTTGGAAATGAATCGCCTGGGCATGATGGTGGACATCTCTCACGTGGCCGACAAAACATTCTGGGACGCCATCGCAATGACGAAGGCTCCGGTGATCGCTTCGCACTCGTCAGCGCGCGCTCTGGTGAACGCACCGCGCAACATGACCGACGACATGCTGAAGGCTGTCGCGAAGAACGGAGGCGTGGTCCAGGTCAATTTCTTCAACGGCTTCGATGACGACAATTTCAGAAATGCCCTGGGCGCGCAGAAGAAAGATGCCGATGCGGCAACGCAGAAATATCTTGATGAGATGAAGGCTCAAGGAAAGCCGGTCAGCTATGTCGATATTGACCGCATCGAGCGTGAGTGGATGGCGAAGATTCCACGGCCTCCGCTGAAATCGCTCATCGACCATATCGACCACGTCGCGAAGACCGCCGGGATTGATCACGTGGGACTGGGGTCGGATTTTGACGGGGTCAGCGGCGCTACGCCTCAGGGGATCGATTCAGCGGCCGACCTTCCGAAGATCACGCAAGCGCTTCTCGATCGTGGCTACAGCGCACCGGACATTCACAAGATTCTTGGCGGCAACCTGATGCGGGTGTTTCACGACGTCGAGCGAGTAAGCCGCGAGATGCAGGCCTCCAGGTAGACTTTCCAAGTTCAGAAAGCGATAAAAGTGGGCATTCTGCGCCGCACAGTGTGCGTCTCAGATGGCAACGATGGGCAGGAACAGGTTCGATCAACTATCGTAAAATGAGACATTGCTTTTCACCCCAAAATACCTTTTGCAAGGAGCACTCATGCGAACGGCACTTGCGTCCTTCATTCTTGCGGTTGCGACAGCAGCATCTGCGCAGACGGGAATGATCGGGCAGTCTGCGCCCGCGAAGCCGGCGGCTCCCGCCGCTCCTAAACCGACTGCGATCCTCGACACCACCGTCGGGAAAATGACCTGCACTCTCTTCCCCGATAAAGCTCCGATCGGGGTCGCAAACTTTATTGGACTCGCCACGGGCACGAAGGAGTGGAAGAATCCGGTTAGCGGCGCGACGAAGCGCAACACTCCGCTCTATGACGGCACTATATTTCACCGCGTGATTCCAGGATTTATGATCCAGGGCGGAGATCCCGCGGGAAACGGTTCGGGCGATCCGGGATACCAGTTCAAGAATGAGACGTCTTCGGAATTGGCATTCGACCGGCCAGGACGGCTGGCCTATGCGAACTCGGGCCCGAACACGAATGGATCGCAGTTCTTCATCACCGAGGTTGCCACTCCCCATCTCAATGGCGGATACACGATTTTCGGCCAATGCGATGACGCGACAGTCGCGCTGGTGAAGCAGATCGCCAGCATGGCTCGCGATCCCAGCAATGACAAGCCGTTCCGAGCGGTGAAGATCACCCACGTCACTATTCTCAAGAACGGTGTACCAGCTGCGAAACCTGCAACGGCTCCGGCAACAAAGAAGCCGGCAGCGGCACCGAAGAAGCCTGCGAATCCAAGTTAAGGCCAGACATCAGGGCATTCGCAATTGTAGAAAACGCTCCCGCGGAATCAAGTCTGCGCCAACTTTTTCTTTTGAAAGGACATCATGACTCGTCAACCTGGAATGTACGCAACTTTTGAAACCAGCGAAGGAAACATTGTCTGCAAGTTGTTCGATAAAGAGGCGCCGAAAACGGTGGCCAACTTTGTGGAACTCGCCGAGGGCAAGCGCGAATGGACTCATCCATCCACTCGCAAAAAATCCAAAGACCGTTTGTATGACGGAACGATCTTTCACCGTGTCATTCCCGACTTCATGGTTCAAGGCGGAGATCCGCAGGGCACAGGCATGGGCGGACCGGGATACCAGTTCGAGGATGAAACCAAGGGATCGCCGCACAAGTTCGACAAGCCTGGGAAATTGGCCATGGCGAATGCAGGTCCGAATACAAACGGATCGCAGTTCTTCATCACTACGGTGCCGACGACGTGGCTAACCGGGAAGCACACCATCTTTGGCGAAGTGGTCGAGGGTCAGGACATTGCTGAAAAGATTACGCGAGTGCCCCAGAATCGCCAGAACCGCCCGAACAAGGACGTGGTGCTCAAGAAGGTAACGATCGAAACAGTGTAGATATCGAGCGTAGTAGGGATGAAAAAGGATCGAAGGGCGTTCGTGGGGGAAAGCGGCCTGGTTACGGCCGGGATTGCGGGCGCCATTCGCGGTCTCAACTCAACAGGCGGCTCCTCGTCGCGGTCAGCGAAATCTGGAATTGCGAGTTTCGGCTGGGAGGCCTGTAATCTGGCGGCCACGGGGGCCGCCGTGTTTTTTGAAGTCACCAGCCCGCTCACCCTCGACGCGGCGGATCTTGATGTTGCCTTTATGATTACTGCTCCGCCGAGCCGTCCGGGATTCGCGGAGGTATTATGCCGAGGCGCGGTTTCGCCGGGCGCTCCTCCTAAATTTCATCCCGATGTCAGGGGACACGTGATATCTCCGCAGAGTCCCAGCTTCGGAACGATGCAGGTTCACAATCCGAACAAGCTCACCGTCGTCAATGACGGCTACCTGCTGCAGAATATCTTTCACAACATCATTCTCAAGACTTGGGTCAGCCCTGATGGCGCGGGATCATCCACTTACCGTCATGTGCGTATCACGCCATCTCTTAAGTTGCAGCGCGGCGATTTCCTGGTCTTCACCATGGATCATGCTGGCGTGTCCGGCGACTGCGAGTTGCAGGCAGTCTTCGAATACACGTTGGACTGAGAATTCTCGAGACAACTCCCCCCTAAAAACAAATCCCGCCCGAAGGCGGGATGAGATTCAGTATTCACCATGGTTATACGTTGATGACGCCGCACAACTCCTTCACCGCAGCGGCACTCTTGTCGAGACCGGCCTTTTCTTCCGGCGTCAGCTTGATTTCGATGATCTGCTCGATTCCCTTCGCACCCAGTTTCACGGGCACTCCGACATAGAGGCCAGTGATCCCGTATTCCCCCTGGAGGTAGGCAGCGCATGGCAGAATCTTCTTCTTGTCCTTGAGGATCGATTCGACCATCTCGGTCGCTGCCGCTGACGGCGCGTAATAAGCGGATCCGGTCTTGAGATACTTCACGATTTCAGCGCCGCCGTCGCGGGTGCGCTGCACCAGAGCATCGAGCCTAGTCTTCTCGATCAACTCTGTGATGGGAATTCCAGCAACCGTGGAATAGCGCGGCAGCGGAACCATGGTATCGCCGTGGCCTCCAAGAACGAATGCGGTGACGTTTTCCACGCTAACTTTAAGTTCGTCAGCAATGAAGGCGCGGAACCGGGCGGAGTCGAGGACTCCCGCCATGCCGATGACGCGCTCGCGGGGAAACCCGCTGAGCTTGTAGGCGGCCTGCGCCATCGCGTCCAGTGGATTCGAGACGATGATCAGGATGCAGTTAGGCGAGTTCTTGACCACTTCGCCGACCACGGCCTTCATGATGCCGTAGTTGGTGTTGAGCAAGTCGTCGCGGCTCATGCCGGGCTTTCTTGGAATGCCGGCGGTGATGACCACGATGTCCGAATTGGCTGTGTCTTTGTAGTCGTTCGTTCCGCTCACGTAAGAATCGCGCTTCTCAATCGGCATGGCTTCGAGAAGATCGAGTCCCTTCCCCTGCGGGACGCCTTCGATGATGTCGATCAGGACTACGTCGGCGAGTTCCTTGGAAGCGATCCAGTGCGCGGCAGTGGCGCCTACATTACCGGAACCTACGATGGTGACCTTCTTGCGCATTGTATGAGTCCTTTCAAAATTCGAATAACCACAAAGGGGCGCAGAATGACGAAAGAAAGCTTGGACCGGTCGTGACTTCCTTCCTGTGCCCTCGCGTCCTTGGTAGTTCGAGCTCTTCTATACCAAAACTCCTGCCCCCATGTTCTCGATCATGTGGCCGGCAAATTCGCTGGTCTTCACTTTGGTGGAGCCGGGCATCAGGCGCTCGAAATCGTACGTGACTTTCTTCTGCTCGATGGTGCGCTCCATGCTCTGCTCGATCAGGTTTGCGGCTTCGTTCCAGCCAAGATGCCGAAACATCATGACTCCTGACAGGATCACCGAACCCGGGTTGATGACGTCCTTATCGGCGTACTTGGGAGCCGTGCCGTGCGTAGCTTCGAAGATCGCGTAGCCATCGCCGATATTGGCACCGGGCGCGATGCCCAGCCCGCCCACCTGCGCAGCGCAGGCATCGGAGATATAGTCGCCGTTCAAGTTCGGGCAGGCCAGTACTGAGTATTCGTCCGCGCGCGTGACCACCTGCTGGAAGATCGAATCCGCAATGCGGTCGTTAATCATGATCTTCTTCTTCCATGCGCCGTTTCCATGCGTGGAGCCAATTGCGTCGAGAATTTCTTTTACTTCTTTCTCGATCGATTGGCGGAATGAGGGTGGGGCGAACTCCATGCCCGGTTCAATCATCTCCGCATTTTGCGCGACGGTCAGGTTCGGGTTCTTGTCTTTGTTGTCGACTATCCAGCTTTCCCGCTCGGTCACAACCTTGTCACGGAATTCCGCGACGGCGACCTCGTATCCCCACTTTCGGAACGCGCCTTCGGTGAACTTCTGTATGTTGCCCTTGTGCACCAGCGTCACTGTTTTGAGGTTATTCTCGATCGCGTGCTGGATCGCCATGCGAACCAGGCGCTTCGTTCCCGTGACCGAGATTGGCTTGATCCCGACGCCCGAGTCCAGGCGAATCTGTTTCTTGCCCCCCTTGAGCATGTCTTTATTCAGGAACTCGATTAATCTCGAGCACTCGGCAGTTCCCTGCTCCCACTCGACGCCGGCGTAAACGTCCTCCGTGTTTTCACGGAAGATCACAACGTCCATGCGCTCGGGATGTTTCACCGGCGAAGGTACGCCTTTGTAGTACTTCACCGGGCGAACACAACAGTAGAGATCCAGGATCTGCCGCAGGGCGACGTTGAGGGATCGAATGCCGCCGCCCACCGGAGTAGTGAGGGGACCCTTGATAGCAACGCGAAACTCGCGTATGGCTTCGACAGAGTCATCGGGGAGCCACGTATCGAACTTGGCTTTGGCCTTCTCTCCGGCGAACACCTCATACCAGGCGACGCGGCGTTTCCTCTTATAAGCCTTTTCTACTGCTGCGTTAAAAACTCGCAGGGAGGCCTTCCAGATGTCGCGCCCGGTGCCGTCGCCCTCAATGAAAGGAATAATCGGATTGTCGGGGATGTCGTACTTGCCACCGGAGTATCCGATCTTCTTTCCGTCCGAGGGAACCGCCACGCCGTTATAAGAGCCTGCCATGCAAAAGCCTCCACTGTGAGGGATTTCTGGAGATAACGTGAAAACTCACAATTATAAAGAAAAATACGATCGCAGGTACCGGCAGAATTTTGTTCCGAACTGTGCCATAATTTCGGCCAACCATTTCAGGGCTTAAATCAGGTCTGGGAGGTTCCCATGCGCTCGAAGATCCGCATCGTTCTTCGGCTGTCCCTGTGTTCGCTGTTCCTTGCCGCACTTTCAACTGCGGCCTTGGCTGACAGTGGGCGGGATCGCACCCAGTTCGGACACGACATCAGCATTGGCCCGGACGAAGAAATCGGAGAAGTAACCTGCTTCAGTTGCAGTGTTCGAATCAGGGGACACGTCACCGGCGATGTGACGACATTCGGCGGCAGCGTGACCCTTGAGGACAACGCCGAGGTCGCCGGGGACGTTACCACCTTCGCTGGAAATGTCAGGATCGATGGCTCCTCCACGGTCAACGGGGACTTATCTGTCTTCGGCGGCCGAATTCACCGCGATGCCTCCTCGAAAATTGGGGGCGACGTCACGAACTTCGGCGGAGGCTTCTGGATCGTTCTGATTTTCGGCCTGCCCTTCATCGTGCTTGGCGCATTCATTGCACTGATCGTCTGGTTGGTTCGGATGTTCACTCGACCAAGGATTCCAGTTACAGCCTGAACAATTACACGCTACCAGCGGCGTGTGCCGAAGGACTTCCGAACGCCCACGCTCATGTAGCGTCCCCAGGGACCGTTGTTGCCGAGATCGGCAATGCCCAGATTCCTATCGCGCGATCCCAAACGATCGAAGAGGAAATGCTGTGTCACCCGAAATTCAAACCCCTTATTGAGATAGATCCCGGCACCCCACGAGTGCTCGATACCAATTGCATCCGGAGACCAGGTATAGAGCGTCTTGGGCACGTTTTTGCCAAACAGGAACGTCGGGGCTCCCCAAACCATGAATCTGCGCAGTGGACCTCGGCCAAACGGTCGCACTTCCAAAACGCCCGAAATCATGTAGCGCGCGAACATGTTGCACGGCGCATTCACCCCGCCGTACGCATAAGAGTTGCCGGCGCAGAGATTGGGATCGACCTCATTATGCGGCGGCGAGAGGTCGAACTGCGCCCATCCCCAGAACATGTCCTTGGGAAAGAACATCCGATCGCTGGAAGCCGCTTCGTGCCATGTTCCCTGTGAACTCTGGGTCTGGGAAACGGTTTGCAGGTTTGCCGACGAAGGCCCTTGCGCCTCAGCCAGGGAGATCAAGACCGCCAGAGCCACAATGCACGACAACGTTTTCATTTCGCCTCCGGTTCGATGAGAAACAGCACACAACTGCTCTTGCTCTCTACCGGTTGCAGACGCGGCAGGAGCGGCATTCACATTCTGGGCAGAGCGCAACATTGTAACGCGCAGTGGAGGGCCTCTGTACTCGGGGCCGGCTACAAGGAACTCTTGTGACAACTTTGTGACGAAGATCACATGCACATCGGAAATGCGCCGGTCCTGCGATTGGAACCAAAAGAATAAACTCCTCGGTCACCGCCCTTCCAGATTCCATATCCGAGATTCTCATTCTTCCATTCGTAATACTTTTGTATAGGTGCAAATCTCTCTAAACTAATACAAAACAAGGAGCTACGCGTTTGGTTCGACGATTGCAATCGAGAGGGTACTGAGAAACCCAGGAATCCTATGCCCCAAGAGATTTCCGTCTCGTATCAAGCGATCAAGAGCAAGGTCTACCGGCTCATCGACGCCCTGGTGGTTGGCGAGAAGAGCGAAGCAGAGGTCCAGGAATCGGTACGACGGTGGTGGGCACTCATCCATCCGGCCGACCGGCCAATTGCTCAGAAGTACCTGTTGATGGTTCTGGGGCGTTCGAACAATGCTCTGGATGCGATGGGGACTGAGCTGCTTTCTGTCAGCGGATGTGAGCCAGCTCCAGCCCACATGTCCGAGGGGATCCCTTCGAAGCGGATGCGGCTCATGGAGCGCATGATGAAGGAAACGTCCATTCGCACTGCCGTTTAACCTCGCTCTTGCTTGACGCATCGCCGTTTCATAGGCATCTTGCATTCCAACGCAGAATCCTGCATTTTGCATCGCCGGCGTCCTCTTAAATTCAATCTTCCAGAACATTGCTCCTAGTCTTGGGTTCATCCCGACAGATTGCTGCGGGGCTAGCCTGATGGAGGTAGCAGCCATTTTCCCGGCGGCATTTCTTCCTGTTTCCTGCATCTGACACCTGTGGGACTGGCAATCGAGCTTCCCCCTCCGTGAGCTGAGAGGAGACGGTTGTGTCAAAACCAGTGACACCGTCGCGAAGTGGCTATCACTTGTTTAGTCACTCCGCACGCTTCAACAGATACCGCGTTAGCCCGGTGCAACTGCTGTCCGGATTTGTCATCGCGGTCGGAGCGTCTGTGCTGCTGAGCTGCGGTTCCGGGCACGCGGTCCTTCAAATCGTGGCCCCGGCAACCGTCGTGGCAGGAGTTCCCTTCAGTGCCACCGTGACCGCGATGTACCAGGGCAAAGTGGATACCGTTATCAACGGGGCCGTGCACTTCACTACCACAGACACTGCGGCACATCTCCCAACCTTGTATGTCTTCACCGCAGCCGATGCCGGCTCTCATACCTTTACGGACCTCACCCTGATCACCCCGGGCAACCAGGGCATTACAGTCTCCGACTACGATGCGACCCCGATCACGGGAAGCGCCAACATCCAGGTGACCGCTGGCCCAGTTGAGGCTTTCAAACAAGCGCAACTTGAGGGCCCCGTGAGGAATGCTCTTACGCAAATGTATTGACGTTTGATGTTCAAGAATTGGAGTCGACCGAGTCGCAGTTCCAACCAACCCAATTCAGCGGAATTGGCATCGCAAAGAACCTGCAGTGGGGATAGCAGTAGCGTAGGCCGCGTCTTTAACTGTGTAAGGTCGCGCACGATTCAGCGGAACACGAAAAACGCGAATGAGATTGTCTGGGCAGGGAAAAAAATACTTTGCTTTTGCGCTCATCCACGGAGAGCCTCGCAAAATTGCTCTCTATCTGGCCGCGCTCTGTGTCACCGTCGTCGCATCGAGTCCGGTCGCCGCTGTGCAAATTGTCTCTACTGCCAATGTTCCACCCCTGGAAAGCAACCTCCCTTCCGCCCAACAACAAGCTGGGCCGCTGGACGACAAGGTCCCCGAGACCATCGAGAAAGCGTCGGTGCGGAAGCGATCGACTCGCTTCAGCAAACCTGACTTCAACCGCAACGTCTATTTCCGGAACAAACTTGAGTTCTCCCTCGATGTTGGCTGGTTGCCAATAAACGTGCCGTTTCCCTTCGACGTATTCGAAGGTGATCCTTACGATCTGTATCCGTTGCGATATACGCTGGTGCCGGTCATCGCTTCAGTGCGCTGGCATCTGGGCGATCCCTGGGGCCCCCCGGTGCTGCGGGGGAATTGGGATCTCACGTTTAGTCTCTCTGCGACAGCGATTCCCAAGGGGGCCGAAACGCACTACTTCTCCTATGACATGGGCCTTAGGCGGAATTTCATCCCGCGGAACTGGCGCGTGACGCCCTACTGGGATGTACGCGCAGGAGTCGGGTTCATCGATGCGAAAGGACCGCTCGGTGTCTACTACGCACAAGGCCAGAACTTCACCTTCAATATCAATATGGGGGCTGGCGCGAGATACAACTTCAGCCCGCGGTACGCTTTCACCGCAGGCCTGAACTGGATGCACATCTCCAACGGCAACATGTCGTCGCCGCAGTATTCAAACTACGGTATCAACGTGTACGGACCGATATTCGGATTGGAAGTGCAGTTTCGCAAGCATGGACGCCATAGCGACTAAGCGCCGGAAAGAACTCGTGTAACTTCTGGTCAGATGTCGTAGTAGAGCGCGAACTCAAAGGGGTGCGGACGCTTCCTGATGGCCTCGACTTCTTTCGAACGCTTGTAATCGACATAGGTACGCAGCAATTCTTCCGTGAACACATCGCCTTTAAGCAGGAATGCGTGGTCGTGCTCCAGGGCGTCGAGCGCTTCTTCCAGCGAACGCGGCATGGATGGAATGCTCGAAACCTGGTCCGGGTCGAGTTCGTAGATGTCTTTGTCGAGCGGCGGCCCGGGATCCATCTTGTTATCGATGCCGTCAAGGCCCGCCATCAGCATGGCAGCAAATGCCATGTAAGGATTGCAACTCGGATCCGGCGGCCGGAATTCCACGCGCTTCGCCTTGGGCGCAACCGAGTACATCGGAATACGGCAGGCAGCGGAACGATTTCGCCGCGAATACGCTAGACTGACGGGCGCCTCGAAGCCAGGGATCAGCCGCTTGTAGGAATTCGTCGTCGGCGCGATGATCGCCGACAGAGCCGGACCGTGCTTGATCAGTCCGCCGACATACCACAGGGCCAACTGCGACAGTCCCGCGTAGCCATCGCCGGAAAACAGCGGTTCCCCGCCTTTCCAGAGCGACTGGTGTGTGTGCATTCCGCTGCCATTATCACCAAAGATCGGCTTCGGCATGAAAGTAACCGTCTTGCCGTTGCGGTTGGCCACATTCCTTGCCACATATTTGAACAGCAGCATTTTGTCGGCCGAGCGCAGGAGCGAGTCGTACCTGAGGTCGATTTCGGTTTGACCGGCAGTTGCGACTTCGTGATGATGACACTCCACGACGAGCCCGCAGCTCTGCATGATGAGCATCATCTCGGAACGCAAGTCCTGATAGTGATCCGTGGGCGAGACCGGGAAATATCCTTCGCGGTAGCGCGGCCGGTATCCGA
Source organism: Terriglobia bacterium (assembly GCA_963727085.1). Lineage (GTDB taxonomy): Bacteria > Acidobacteriota > Terriglobia > Terriglobales > Acidobacteriaceae > Sulfotelmatobacter. The sequence continues at coordinate 486,899 of CAVSER010000001.1, forward strand.
GATTGTTCTCTTCCCTGCCTGAATTCCACCGGCCCTCTTCCGCATCGATGTAGTAGAACCCATAGTTCTCGCGCTGGTCGAAGCGGATGTTGTCGAAGATAAAGAATTCTGCCTCCGCGCCAAAGTAGGCAGTATCCGCGATACCGCTCAGCGCGAGATACTGCTCCGCTTTGCGCGCGATGTAACGCGGGTCGCGGTCATAACTTTGCTTGGTTACGGGATCAACCACATCGCAAACGAGAACCAGCGTGGGAATCTCGGTAAAAGGATCCAGCAAATAGCAGTTCGCGTCCGGTTTCAGAAGCATGTCACTCTCGTGAATGCCGGCCCAGGCGCGGATAGAGGAGCCATCGATTCCGAAGCCTTCATCGAAGGTGGCTTCGGTCAGTTGCTCGATGGGATAAGAAACGTGATGCCAGAGGCCCGGAATGTCGGTGAAACGCAGGTCCAGCACCTTGGCGTCGTGTTTTCTGGCGAATTCGAGAACCGTCTTGGCGTCAGGCATAGGGGTCTTTCGCGGGAGGTCCGACGTCAGGCGATCGGCTGGGAAGCGCCCTACAATCCCCAGAAGCAATCTACGGGATCAGGCGGTCAGGCTGCTACAATCGGTCGCGTTGTGCAGGACCGAAGAGTTTAACGGCCGCCATCCAGCCTGGCAATTCGATTGTTCTTATAGCCAGGATAAAGCGCAATTTATACTATGCTGTCGGCCTTCAGCGAGGCTCTCAGCCGGCCCGGTGTTCCAGCCAGCATCTTCGCCTGACAACTGAGAGCGAATAGAACGGCTCCGTTATGGACTTCGACCAGCTCGAAACGTTTCTCGAAGTAGCGCGGCACGCCTCGTTCTCGAGGGCGGCCGAGAAGCGTTTTCGTACCCAGCCGGCCATTTCTTCACAGATTCGGGGTATTGAGGAAGAGGTCGGGGCCAAGCTGTTCGACCGCTCCGGCGGTAAAGTTTCGCTCACGGCTGCCGGAAAAGCTTTCGTGCGCTACGTCGAGGACACCCTCGACGCCCGCAAGGCCATGATGGTAGCCATTGCAGAGATGGAGCGCGTCCCCCGCGGAGAGATCATAGTTGGCGCGAACGAGGGCACCTGCTTGCACATCCTGCCGTATGTTTTTGCCGACTTTAAAAAGCAATATCCGGATGTTTCCGTCAACATCAAGCGCGCGGATTACGGCAAGATTCTTGAATCCATCATCGACAATTCCGTGGACTTTGGAGTTCTCTCCCTGCCGGTTACGGACAACCGGCTGACGGTCGTTCTCATCCATCGAGATGAGCTGATTTTGATCGCGCCTCCGCACCATCCTCTCGGGAAATTCAAGTCGGCTACGATTGCCGATGCCGCAAATTATCCGCTGATCGTTCCCAAGACCGGACATACGCGCGACAACATCGAGCAACTGTTCCACGAGCGGCGTCTGAAGCCGCATCTCACCATGGAACTGGACTCAAGCGAACTTCTTAAGCGCTTTGTCGCCGCTGACGTGGGTATCGGATTCATCGCGCGGTCCAACGTCGAGGAGGACGTCAAAGCCAAAGTGCTTGCCGCCATTCCGTTGGCCGATGCGCAGGTTCGCCGCGACCTGGCTCTCGTCTTTCGCAAAGACAAGGCTCTCAGCCGCGCCGCTTTGGCCTTTATTGATATCGCCGTGAAACACAAATCCACGCAGGAACTGGCGCATATCCCAAGTCGATGAGGAAGTCCCTTTCCAGCTTGCTGCTTCTGCTCATGCTCTCTTCCTCTTATCCCGCATTGGCCCAGTCGCAGAAACCTTTGTCGCAAATGCCGCCTTCTGCCCGGCAACTGATCGCCATCAAGGTCGTTGGCAGCAAACGGTTTTCGGAGCAGACCGTGGCAGCCGCCAGCGGATTGCAGATCGGCGCGCCGGTGGACGATGACGAGTTCAAGAAAGCGGCGCGGCGCCTCGGGGACATGGGCGTCTTTACCGATATCGGATACTCCTATTCCTATTCATCCACGGGAACCAAGCTTGAATTCCACGTTGCTGACGTGGATAAGTTCGTTCCGGTGCGCTTTGAGGACTTCGTCTGGTACAGCGACGATGAACTCCTGCGTCGCATTAAGGAGCACGCGCCATTATTCGACGGAGAGCTTCCGCTCTCAGGCAAACTGCCAGAAGAGGTGTCCGACGTGCTCCAGGCAATGCTGGTCGAGCGCTCCATTCCCGGCCACGTCGAATATGTCCGATCCGGAAAGTCAGATGGTCCAATCGACTCGATTGTCTATCAGGTGGCGGATGTTCCCATCCAGATTCGCAATGTGGAGTTTTCCGGAGCCGCTGAGGGGGACACCCCCGCTCTGAAAGCCGCGGCCCGACGAGTCTTCGACCGGGAGTACTCCCGCAGCGTTCTGCACGCGCTGGTCGAGCACCAACTCCTGCCCGTCTACTACTCGCGAGGGCATCTAAAGGCTGTGTTTGGCGAGCCGCAGCCAACGGTGGTGAAACAACCCTCGCAGCAAAGCGACGACACGATCCGGAATCTCACGATCGTCGACGTCACTTTCCCAGTCACGCCCGGCCAGCAGTACAAGCTCAAAAACCTCGAATGGTCGGGCAACCACGAATTTCCAACAGATACGCTGCAGAAGATGGTTCGAGCGGAACCAGGACAGCCGGCAAATACCACCCGCCTCTCCGACAATCTTAAAGAAATTCAGAAACTGTACGGATCGAGGGGATATGTCACGGCTGCGATCAAGGTAGACGCGGTCTTCGATGACCCTGCGAGCGCCGTGATTCTACGGCTCGATGTCAAGGAAGGCTATCTCTACCATATGGGTGAGCTTGAATTTCGAGGGCTCGACAACAGTCTCACCGCAAAGCTTCGCAATGCCTGGAAGCTGCGTCCGGGCGACGTTTACGACTCGACCTATTTGAGTGAATACCTCCCCGCCGCCCAGAAACTGCTGCCCTCGAACTTCGACTGGGATGTTTCTTCTCACGTGACTGCCAACCAGCGCGACAAGACCGTGGACGTCGACCTGATCTACGCGGTCAAAGCTCCCAAGTAGCCCGCCCCCCTCGTTCTTGTTCGGATTTTGGAACAAAAATGGCTCATCATTTTTGCCAACGCGGGATTGGGATACCCTACCCGTCTTTTGCGGCCAGAGGCGTAGAAATACCATTGGCAATTCCCAACTAGTCTGTATACTGTGCCGAAAGTGGGGTTAGTTCTGAACCAGGTAAATCTCAGGAGTACTCGAATGCAGTATGCAGGCAAACGTGTCTTTTTTGTAGCGGCAATTCTTGTTGTTAGTCTTTTTTCCGTCTACGGCTCGGCAGCAGCCGACCAGCAAACTCTGACGGGGACGGTCAGCGATTCCATGTGCGGCCAGCAGCACATGGAGGCCGATGCGGCGAAATGCACTCGTGCGTGTGTCGGCCACGGAGCCAAGTACACCCTGGTTGTGGGAGATAAGCTGTATTCCCTGAATACAACCGACAAGGCGCTGCTGAACAAACTGGACCAGCAAGCTGGCAGCAAGGCCACCGTTACCGGGGCCGTAAATGGTATTGCGGTCGATGTCAGTTCGGTCACTCCGGCGAAGTAGCGTTCCGAGAGTTTCTGGCCTGTGACCGGCTTTTGCCCGGGCCCTCCCCCAATTCGATCCGGGCATCACGTGGGGATATGCTCAGCATGTCCCCGCGTTTTCTTTTGCCCTCCAAACTTGTAACCTATTAGCTCGGGAAACATCACTTGCTGTGGGGTGGTGCGGCCGCGGTGGCTAGTAGCCAGCCTATACGCTCAAAAAGGAGAATCAGGAATGATTGCTGGACGTCAGAAAACTGGATCGTTGCTTCTAGGCATACTGTTGGCTTTGGGGTTGAGTTCATCTGCCTTTGCTGCTGGCAAGAGCTTCACCGGAACCGTAAGTGACGCGATGTGCGGCGCCAAGCATGCTATGCCGGGCGATGCGGCCGCTTGCACTCGCGGCTGCGTTTCAAAAGGATCGAAGTACGCCCTGGTCGTCGGAGACAAAGTCTACACTCTCGAAACCAGCGACAAATCTGCCCTCGCAACATTGGACACGCAGGCAGGCTCAAAGGCCACCGTGACTGGAACCGAGAAGGACAACACGATAACCGTCTCCTCGGTTAAGGCCACGGAGTAGCCGGAAAGTTGGGTTCAATCTCTGCCGTACGAACTCCGCCGCATACTGATCGGCTGAGCTTCGAGGCGGAGGATGAGATCGGAGTTCCCGAACGTGCGGGAGGAGGAAACTCCTCTCGCAATTTTTTTGCCTTGAGCCCCAAATTCATATTTCCTTTACAAAGCATTGTGTTAGATTGTGCTTTCTCAGCAATCAAAAACACCCTGCGGAGGATAGGCGAAATTGGGCAAAGACATGGTTCCGAAGCGGATTTTCTTCACCAAGGGGGTGGGGAAACACCGCGAACGGCTGACATCGTTCGAGTTGGCGCTGCGCGACGCCGGTATTGCTGCCCAGAATCTGGTGCGCGTCTCTTCAATTTTTCCACCCAATTGCAAACTGCTCGCCCGCAAAGAGGGTGTGAAATACCTCCATCCCGGCGAAGTCGTGTTTGCGGTTGTCGCTGAGAACTCCACCCGGGAGCCCCACCGGCTGCTGGCGTCCTCCATCGGCGTGGCGATTCCGGCGGACCGCAACACCTACGGTTATCTCAGTGAGCACCATTCCTTCGGCGAGACCGAAGATGCGGCCGGAGAGTACGCGGAAGAGCTCGCCGCCGAGATGCTTGCAACCACCCTCAACGTGGAATTCGATCCTGACCGCTCTTGGGATGAGAAGAAGCAGATCTACCGGCTGTCCAACAAAATCGTGCGGACAGCGAACGTCACCCAATCGGCCGTGGGCGACAAGCGCGCCCTCTGGACAACCGTGATTGCCTCCGCGGTTCTGATCTTCGACTGAGCGTGACGAGGATTACAGGCTCCAGCCCAGGGCTTTGAAGACGCCCTTTACCACTCGATCACACCGCACGGCGTGAAACTGAAAGCACCGGGCCGTGGTAGCTCCAACAGCTTCATAGAGCTGTCTTCTCATCTTGGCATGGGCACGGTGCAGGCGGACTTTCACGTTTTCCTGCGTCAAATTCAGGCACTCCGCCGTCTCCTCCGTGCTCATCCCCTCGACATCCCGCAGCATCAACACCAGCCGGTATTCATCGGAGAGAGATAGCAGAGCCCCCTCCAGCATGCCGGCTAGTTCCCTGTCGTAAGTTTCCTGTTCGGGACTACGACCGCTCGCTCTTGCCGAACTCATAACGCCTCCCTGCGTTTCATCCGTAGGTTCGAGACTCTGAAACCGCGAGCGCTTTCGGGACCGCGCAAGAGCCTCGTAAACAGCAATTCGAGTGAGCCATGTCACAAATTTCGCTCGGCCCTCAAAACTGGCGAGGCTCTGATAGGCCCGGACATACGCGTCCTGCATTACGTCTTCGGCTTCCGCGTCATCGCGCAGAATCGCCCGGGCGACCCGATAGACTCTCTGATTGTGACGTCGCATCAGAAGTTCGTATAGGGAGATCTCACCAGCCAGTACGCGTGTGACGATCTGCTCGTCAGTCCAGTCCTCGCTTTGAGCTTGCTGCAGCAGAGTGATGGTCGCCATTGCAGGTTTCCCCCTAGAAATGGAGTCTGAAGTTCATTTGAGGTTACAATCTTCCTAGTTCCGGTATTCTGCCGAACCCTCAGATGCGGCATTACCTCGCCACGATAACCGCGATGACCCTGAGCCTGTCGTCGATCGCCAACGAGCTACGGCAAACAAAGGACTTATCTGGACTACAATCCCAGCCCGAGCTTTGTACTTTAGTAATCATTGCCGTTAGACGAATGTAATCTTCCGTTAACAGTCATGGGTTATCATAGAAGTGTAGGTAAGAGACAGCCCGACGGCTGTCACCGGGGATTCTTTGGATATCGAGACACGCAGGAAAAAACAACGGGCGCTCATGGTTCGGGCGGTGGAGCGGAAGGTCCGCTCGCGCGCCCAGGAACTGTATGAGTCCCGTGGCCAGACTGAAGGGCAAGAGTTGCAGGACTGGTTTCAGGCTGAATCTGAAGTAGTTGAAAAGAATGCGATTGCCTCTATCTATCGGCGGGAGCGAACCTCTTCGGCCGAGTTGAACCAGGGCCGTCCCTCGTCCGATTTGGCTCCCACAGAAGAGCCCTCTCCCTGCGAAACAAGCGCGTAATCGTCCCGCCCTCTTCCGCTACTTCTTCGATACAGCTCTCCCGGCTTTCCGAGAGCTGCCTTTCTTCCCTTTCTCCAGGCGCTCAATAACCGCTGCCACCAGAATCGGCAGCCCGACCGTGGCATCGATGAATACCTCACCGAACTTACCTCCCTCAGCCGGAGGAACAAACTTGCCCCAGGATATCGCCTCGCTATACGGGCTGCCGGATAGACCACCCCAATACACAGGTTCCGGACAGATTCTGAGACCGTAGTGGTATCGCTTCAAAGGAACATTTTCCCCAAGCCGCCGATGCCGCAATTCGATGAAGGGTCCGAACTGCTGCGACCAGTTTCGGGGCACGCCGCCGCCGATGGTGAAGATCCCCAGTTTTTTCTGACGAAGCAACGTAGCCGCAAAGTGCTCAAGATCTTCGAAAGGATCAAATCGGATCTTGTGCCGCCCAGTCGATTCGCGCAGCCGGTTGTTTAGCGCCGTATCCAGCCCGAGTTCTGAATCACTGAAAGCCGGCACGAACACGGGCACGCCCTTTTCATAGGCCGACTTCAGAATCCCCCGCTGTCCCTGCGCGTTCTTGGATAGGTAGGACCCGATCGCGTGATTGAGTTTGTAGGAGCACATCACCTCGTTGTGGTCCCAGGACTCAAGCACCGCGGACATGACTTCTTCCACATCGTCGAGGTTCTGTTCGGGCTCCAGCGTGTCATAAACGCGGTTGTAGCCCTGTTCGTAGAGTTCCACGTCCGAAACTTCGGGATTCGCCCGGAAATGTGCGTGGCCGGTCGCCTCAACCAGCCCGTGAGCCATTAGCGCACCCGTGGAGACGATGGCATTCACGATTCCGCGGTCGATCAGCTCCGTGATGATCAGCCCTTGTTTGGCAACCGTCATCGCTCCGGCGAGCGTCATCACGACAAAAGCGTCCTTATCGAGCGCCATCGCCTCAAGAACGTCCGCCGCTTCGCCAAGTTGGCGGCCGGTGAATGCCGTTTTCGACATCGCCCGCACCAAACTGTCGATGGACGTGACCTTGCCGAGATCGAGGGGCTCCAGCGGGATCAGACGGTCCTCGATAGGATTGTGCAGGTTGCGGTCTTTTCCCTCTCCTCCGCCCTGACCATTGCCGCCCTGATGCGAGTTGCTATGATTGCCTTGTTTCACCCCAAGCCTCCAAGCCGAGTACGATTCTGTCCGACTGAATACTTTACAGTAACACTGTGAGCGGATGGCAACTGGGAGGACCAGCGGCCAAGAACCTGCCGTAGCGCGTTAGCCGCATACTTCAGCCCCTGTGCCAGCAAAGCACAAATTCGATGAGCAAATCGCCGCGTTGGACGCCCTGCGGCAACTGCCCGAAGAATCTCGAATCGAGCCCTTACGCAGCGCGATCGCAAACCGAAATAACTTCGTTGTAGCCAAAGCCGCCGACTTGGTTCGCCAATCGCACATGGAGCAACTGACTCCTGAACTCCTGGCCGCGTTCGACCGCTTTTTCGAAAACGCTGAAAAGACAGATCCGCAGTGCTGGGCGAAAAACGCACTCAGCCGTGCCCTTGCGGCATTCGAACACCAAGAACCCGAGACGTTTCTCCGGGGGTTGCGGCACATCCAACTCGAACCCGTCTACGGAGGGCGCTCTGACACTGCCGGAACACTCCGGGCTACCTGCGCCCTTGCACTCGTACAGTGTCGAATTCTCAGGGAGGTAGATCTGCTTTCGCACCTGGTCGATCTGTTCGCAGATAAAGACAAGACTGTGCGGATTGAAGTCCTGCGAGCAGTGGCGCAGGTCGGTTCTCCATCCGCTGCCCTGCTGCTGCGCACGAGAGCAGTTCTCGGGAATGATGAGCCGGAAGTCCTCGGCGCCTGTTACAGCGGCGTTTTGGGCATTGAATGCGTGAGGGCGATCCCGTGGATGAGCCAATTTCTCAGGGCTGCGGACGATGCCGCCGGTGAAGCCGCGCTGGCAATTTCCGCGACCCATTCTATCGAGGCCTTCGACTGCCTCAAGGAACATCTTCGAGACGCGAAGGACTTGTGGTGGCGCTCCGTATTGCTGTCCGCCATTGCGCTGTGTCGTCAGGAAGCAGCGCTGGAGTTCCTCCTCGACCAAGTTCGCAGCGAGTCGTTGCAGGCCGAAGCCTCGATCGAAGCCATTCTGCGCTCCGGGCCATCCACCGAAATCGTGCAGCGACTGGAGAAGGTTGTCGCCAATAATCCTCGTCTCGCGAAAAGTTTCAACGAATACAGACCTTAGGCTCTTCGATCCAGCACTCGAGTCCGGCGTACAACGTCTCAGGTCCGCCCTGAATGCTATATTGATCGCAGAGGAGAGAACGTGCCGCCTGAGAAATTCCGCGTGGCTTTGGTGCAGATGTCGTGCGGCCCGGAGCCGGAAGAAAATCTGGAAAAAGCCCTCAGCCGCGTCGCCGACGCCGCCAAACTAGGCGCACAAGTCGTTTGCCTCCCGGAACTCTTTCAGACGCAGTACTTCTGCCAACGAGAAGATCACGCATTGTTCGACCTTGCGGAACCCATTCCAGGCCCGAGTAGCGAGAAACTTGCAGCCTCGGCCCGAGCCAATGGCGTCGTGCTCATTGCTTCCCTGTTCGAGAAACGCGCCGCTGGCGTGTATCACAACACCGCCGCGATTTTCGACCGAGATGGATCTCTGCGCGGCCTCTACCGCAAGATGCACATTCCCGACGATCCGCTCTATTACGAAAAGTTCTATTTCACGCCGGGCGATCTCGGGTTCCGCGCGCTCGATACCAGCGCCGGACGTCTCGGCACTCTCGTCTGTTGGGATCAGTGGTATCCCGAGGGCGCGCGTCTGACCGCCTTGCAAGGCGCGAGTGTGCTCTTCTACCCCACGGCCATCGGATGGCATCCGGCGGAGAAAGCGGAGTTTGGCGTCGCGCAGCATGACGCATGGCGCACGATCCAGCGCGCACATGCCATCGCCAATGGCGTGTACGTAGCGGTCGTTAATCGCGTCGGATTCGAAACCGGGAACATCCGCGGCAAGTCGGCGCCCGGGCAGGGCCTCGAGTTCTGGGGGAAGTCGTTCTTCTGCGATCCCTTCGGACGGGTGCTCGCCGAAGCCTCGCACGACCGCGAAGAGATCCTCCTGGGCGACGTCGATCTGAAGGCGCTCGAAGACATTCGCCGCAACTGGCCCTTCCTGCGAGACCGCCGCATCGATAGCTACGGCCCAATCACCAGTCGCTTGATCGACCCAACCTAGGCGATGGCACAATGAAAACCGCCCTTGCAACACCCCACGAACTGCTGGCCCCTTGTGGAATGGACTGTTCGACCTGCTCCCACTACCTGGCATATATCGGCGGAATTCCCAAGAAGCGCGGCAAAATATCTCACTGCGCCGGGTGCCGGTCGAGAAACAAGCATTGCGCTTACTTGAAGGGCCAGTGCGAACTCTTGTCCGCCAACAAGATCGACTTCTGCTTCGAATGCTCGCGATACCCGTGTGAGAGACTGCAACGCTTTGATCGGCGTTATCGCACCACGTATGGCGTGAGTCCAATTAAGAATCTCGAAGACATGCGCGCGCGAGGAGTCGAATCCTTCGTGCGCCATCAGCGCAAATTACTGGGCTGCCCCAACTGCGGCGGATTGATTTCGATTCACAATAAGAAGTGCTTCGTCTGCGACAAAATCGAGAGATGGAACGGATAGAGTTGAAAACCAGGATAGACAAATCAATCGGCAAGGTTTCAACAGTGCCGTCACTAGACCATCTTCGAATGCCCGCCGAATGGGAACCTCATGCCGCCACTTGGCTCGCGTGGCCTCACTACCACGGCGACTGGCCCGGAAAGTTTGAGCCTATCCCCTGGGTCTTCGCTGAGATCATCCGGAATCTGGCAAGACATGAACGCGTTGAGATCATCGTCAAGAATGCGGCGGCGGAGCGGCAATCCCGTCGGATCCTGCAGCGCGCCGAGGCCCTCTCGCCCAACCTGCGTTTTCATCGCTGGCCGACGAATCGCATTTGGCTGCGCGATTCCGGATGCATCTTCCTGAAGCATCACGGGCAGGAGAAACCCGTCCCCGAAAGCTCTCGCGCCGTGAAATTTCGATTCAATGCCTGGGCCAAGTATTCCAACTGGCGGCATGACGAACAGATTGGCAGCCTCATGGCGAAGGCCGCACACCGGATCGAGGTTCGCCCTCTATCACTGGGCAAGCGCGTCGTGCTCGAAGGCGGCTCGATTGACGTTAACGGTGCTGGCACAATCCTCACCACAGAAGAGTGTTTGCTCAGCAAGGAGCAGGAACGCAATCTGCACATGGGCCGCGTTCACTACGAACAAATGTTCGCGGATTATCTCGGAGCGCCCAACACGATCTGGCTCGGGAGAGGCATCTTAGGGGACGACACCCATGGCCACGTCGACGATCTCGCGCGATTCGTCACCAGGAACACGATCCTCACCATGGTCGAGCCGAATGCAAAAGATGACAATCACGCGCCCTTGCGCGCCAACCTGCGTCGACTGCAAACGGCACGCGATCAGGATGGCAAGCAGTTCAACATCGTGGAATTACCGATGCCCCAACCCATCATCTTCGAGGGACGACGCCTGCCCGCAAGCTACGCGAATTTCTATATTGCCAACAAAATCGTTCTCGCCCCAGTCTTCAACCGTCCCAACGATCGAATTGCATTGAATACCCTCGCTGAACTCTTCCCTTCTCGTGAAATCGTTCCGATTTACTCCGGAGATTTCATCTGGGGCCTGGGAGCGATGCACTGCATGACCCAGCAGCAACCCGCTTGAGGCATCGCACGTAGAGCAAAGCGGCCCTCACAACGAGGTAGCGCTTACTCTCGCCGATCAGCCCGTGGTAGATTCTTCCCCATGCCTCATGGGGAGATGACCACCAACCGTCTCGAAGCCTTCAGCGACGGAGTGATCGCCATCATCGTCACGATCATGGTGTTGGAATTGCGCGCGCCCGCACAGCCTACATGGTCCGCCCTCCTCAAAGTCGTTCCGATCTTCATCAGCTATGGGCTCAGTTTCCTGATCGTCGCAATCATGTGGGTGAACCACCATCACATGATTCATGCGGTGCGCCATGTAACTGCAAGGCTCCTATGGTCGAACCTCAATCTTTTGTTCTGGATGTCGCTGGTTCCGTTTGTGACGGAGTTTCTTGGCAAGAACTTTCGTGCGCCCATGGCCGTTGCGCTTTACGGACTCGACCTGACCATGTGCTCGAGCGCTTTTTACATTCTTCGCGCCGAACTTATTCGTCAAGAGCAGGACGTTGAGCTCAAGGACTACCATCGCGGCATTCAGCGCAAAAACGGCCTGTCACTCCTGCTCTATTTGAGTTCCGCGCCGCTCGCCCACATCTCGATCTTTCTGTCTTTCGGAATATTCGCGTTGATTCCCGCGCTGTACTTTTTACCCGAACGAAAGCTCGCCGCTCCCGACGGACACACCGGACCCGCTCCGCAAGCGTGAGAGAAGGTTTTGGAACCAGTCCGCATCCCAACGGCATTTCGTCACTGCATCGATTGAGGCGCAGGCGCTGGCGCGTTCGCACCAGGGACTGTGCCCGGGGGACAAGCCGCGTTCTGGGGATTATTCGACGATGGGGCCTGCGGTGATCCTGCTGGCGCTTGATTCGTCGCAGGAGACGATGAATTCGTAGTGCTCGAATTCCCATTTGCGCCGCCGGCTGAGGAACTTGGATTCGAGCCGGTCTGCGCGCTGTTCCCCGTGGCGGGCACGCACGTCATGCCCTGAGTGGCGGGTGTGGCACTCTGCGGAGTGCCTGGCGTTCCGGGACTAGCCGTCGTAGGCGTGGTCTGCGGATTTGTGCCAGGAGTTGGTGCCTGGGGCGTCGTCGTTGCACCCGGACCTGCTGCCTTCGTCGTGATCGGTGTCGGCGGCCCGATGGTCGTGGACGGAGTGCCGCTCGGCGGTGGCGCGGGAGCCGCGGTTTGTGGAACAGGTGCTGCCGCCGGCGGCGGGGCCGCAGAACGACTTTGAGCCAAAGCCCAACTCGCACACGCGAAGAGAATCAGTAAAGCTGTGAGCCGGATCTTCATAGAAAACGTCTCCCTCGCGGAAACACAGTCGCCAAAGTGCCGACGTGAAATTCCGATTAAGTATTTCTAGAGTCTCGGACTCGCGGCAATGCAAGACCATCCGGTCGATGCCGTAGTCAAGCGGATCTCAGCAGATCAGAGGGGGTGCGAATCTACTTTTGGTACAGCGTTGGCTCAGGACCTTTTTCGAGCGTCGTCCGGTCCCAGATCCATCCCTGGCGCGTATAGCTGGCTAGTTCAAAATCCTGCGTAAGTTCCAGCGCATCGGTGGGACAGGCGTCCTCACACAGTCCGCAGAACATGCATCGGCTCAGATCGTACGTGAAATTTGTGAGTTCCTTGCGGCGCGTCTTTTCGTTGCGTTCACTGGAGACGACAATCAGGTGTTCGGGACATGCCAGCGCGCACAGGTCGCACGCGATGCACATCGTCTCGTCCGTGTCGGGATTTACGTTCAGCCGCGGCGCTCCGCGATACCGCTCCGCCACTTGCGGACGCTCCAGCGGATACTGCTCCGTATAGATCTCTTTCGGATCCTGGTAGCGAAACGTGACTTTCAGTCCTTGCAAAAGATCTACAAGGAAGACCTTGCGGAGTAGGCTTGGCATGCCCATGGGCTTTAGCATAACATCGCGGGGTGATCCCTTAAAGCTCCACCAGCGGAACTTTCACCGCTTCCCCTCCGTACCAGATGTTAAGAGGACGCCGTGAAGGCCTATTTGAACAATCTACCCACCACGAGTTGGCTGCTCCTCGCGCTGGCTGTGGTGGTCGTCGCTTATCCCATCGCGCAGATCGTAGTTCCTACACTCGTGCACGCAATCGTGCCCGATACGGTAGGAAGTCTGCTGAAACTGATCTAAGCGCCTCCAAACACACAGACTTTGCGCGGGCTCAGGCCGGAACTGCGCCATCCCTCGCCTCGCGTGCGAAATCAGTAAAATACTGATTGAGGCTGGTTCATGCCCCAGGACGAAACCGTTCCACGCGGACTATACCCTATCGAGGCCGAGAAGTTGCCCGACGAACTCTGGATGGAAGAGGCCCTGCGTTGCGCCCAGCGCGCTCTGGAAGCCGGAGAAGTGCCTGTGGGCGCCGTCGTCGTGCGCGACGGAAAGGTCATCGGTCGGGGATGGAACTGCAATATCCAAGCCTCCGATCCAACCGCACACGCGGAAGTCATGGCCCTGCGCGATGCGGCCTCCGTGATCGGCAATCACCGCCTGGGAGATTGCGACCTGTTTGCTACAATTGAACCTTGTGCGATGTGCGCCGGGGCTCTGGTGCATGCCCGTATCAAGCGTCTCGTCTACGGCTCGGATGATCCAAAAGCTGGCGCGGTGCGTTCGGTGATGCAGGTACTCAACCACCCGCAACTGAATCACAGGATTGAAATCCGATCTGGAGTGTTGGCTGGACGCAGCGCAGATTTGGTGCAAACGTTCTTTAAAAATCGTCGCTAAGCAGATCGACTCGTCTCATTCCTTCTGTCATACCAAGCCGAGCGAGGATTCTGCTTTCTGTCCGACGCGGAGAGGTGCGTGAGTGGTTGAAACGATCCGCCTCGAAAGCGGACATACCTTAACGGGTATCGGGGGTTCAAATCCCTCCCTCTCCGCCAGACTTACCGTGCGCAGTGTGCGCGCAGCCATCACAAACCCCCAGTCGTGAAGCCTCGCCCAGTCTCGTCCACTCCTTGGATTGACAGCATGTACAGTGAGCACCGTATGCGCTCTGCCTTTCAATCATGTTTAACTTGTGTTGCGGCATATGAATCATCTATCGCATCTCGAGGATGACTCCTCGATATCAGAAAATCCACTGCCGTTGCCTTCCCCCTCTCGTAACCCTCAATGGGTTCGGCCCCGATGTGCACAAAGGGTTGTTCACCTCGAAGGGAACAAGCTGTTTCGACTGGAGCCCCAACGGTGGGAAAACTGATTCTTGTACGGCACGGTCACACCCCCCTGAACAGCCATGGCAAAGACGAACGACTGAGGGCCTGGCTTGATATTCCACTCGACAATGAGGGACTGCGCGAAGCGGTTGAAACCGCGCAGACACTCAGCGGCATTGCAATAACGGCGATCTATTCGTCCGACCTGAGACGCGCGCGACAGACGGCTGAAGCAATCCACGCCTCTACCGATGCAGAGTTGTTCATGACGGGCGAATTGCGTCCCTGGAATCTGGGTATCTTTGGCGGACAATTGCTGCGGGAAATCATCCCGTTCCTGAATTTGCTGAACGAGAATCCTGAGCTTTCCGCGCCGGCCGGCGAATCTTTTCGACAATTTTATGATCGCTACTCGCGGCGGTTGTTCGAACTGATTCGCCTTGCAGAATTTGCGCCGGGAAACATCGTTGCAGTGACCCACGTCCGAAATTTTCTCGCGGCCGAATCGATCCTGAGGCATGGAAATGTCGAGAAAGTTCCGGTTCAAGGGGGTCCCTCCACTGGGTCCCTGACGACGATCGAGAAAGTAGGTGGATCGTGGCGAATACACTCGTTCAGAGCTCGACCTGCGCCGGAGACTCAGGCAGATCGCCACAATGCCGAGGTAAACCGTGACCTCTGGGCCATCTAAAGCGCCCGGATCGCCGCTGACCCAGGCTTCAGGCCCGCTCTTTGTCGTCAGTATGTGGCGTTCGGGTTCATCTCTTCTCTATGCCCTCCTCAACAAGCATCCTGAAGTTGGCCTCATGTATGAGGCGGACCTCCTGCTCCTTCGATCTGTGTTCTTGAAGCCAGCCGCTTTCTGCGATTGGACCCGCCGCTGGCAGTTCTGGAACCAGGCATTCTCGCGACACGGTTTGACTCCTGCCGCTTTCCATTCCGAGGGAGGGTTCCGAACCGCTTTCGAGGCTGTCCATCAGGGATTCGCGCGCAAAAGAGGTACCACCATCTGGGGAGACAAGTCGCCCAACTACTTCGATCGCTTGCAGGAACTGGCGGAGACCTTCCCTGCAGCCAAATTCGTTGTCATGTGGCGCGATCCTCTCCGCACGATCAACAGCATCGCCCGTGCCGCGCAAAGTGGAAATTCATATTTCACTCGGCGGGGCGCCAAGCTTCGCGGCCTCATCGGATACGAAGTCTTCAAGAAACAGTGTGACTGGCTGCGAGCCCATGAGAAGCCCGTTCTGGAAATGAGCTACGAGGATCTCGTGAGGGCCCCAGCCGCAACCGTTCGCCAGGTGTGTCTGTTTCTCGGGATACCGTATGACGAAACGCTCTCCAGCCTCGCAGGGGCTGATCGCACCGCGATTTACGACGGGCAGCACCACAAGTTGGTCAAGGGAGACCAAATCATAGCCCAGCGTCGTCCAGACGCGACTGATGAGCAATGGCGCCTGAAGGTCGACCGTTACGTAAACCTGTGGAGGCGACGTTACGCAGGATCGTGGCCACCCTATCACCAATTCGAAGGGTCGCAGTCAACCATCCCAAGCCTCTTCGAACGAGTCAGCGACATGCTTCGGTACCGCATTTTGCGGGCGTTCGATTCCTTCACGGGATTCTGCTTCACCATGGCACCAATCTCGATGCTTCAACATTACCGGGCATGGAAACTCGGAGTGAACACTCCATCACCAAGTGGTGGACCTGCTGATCACCCAATTCACACACCGTCCGCCTCTGCCAAGGAGTCGTAAGTTCGGGTGGCAACCGCTCTCCTTCATGGAATGGGAGCGGCCAAACTGCACTGTCCGCTTGTATTCTGTGCCGGAGGCGTTGGAGGAGTGGCCCAGGGCGCACTCACAAAATCGAAAAACTCGTCCATAGGGACCTGGGCAGCGTCGCGCTTGGTCAACGCGGCCACACCGAAGCGCTCTTCAATCAGGTTCAGGATCGAGGTATAGTCACGCACCGTATGCGAGACGTAGTTTTTCTTCGCAAACGGCGAGACCACGATCAGCGGAACCCGGTACCCGGTCCAGGTGAAGTCGCATATACCGGTTCCAATCTGACCGGGACCGCTACAGATATCGTTTGGCTGCAGATCCAGCGGCTGAATTCCGTCGGGACTGGGCATCGGCTGCGGCGAAACATGATCGTAAAATCCGCCAGGTTCGTCGAAGGATAGAATCATTGCCGAATCCTTCCAACTCGCGCTCTGCATCAGCGTATTGATCAATCCCTCAACGTATTGCGCTCCGTTTTGCACATTGGAGGCGGGATGTTCATCCAGAGCGGCCGATCCCGCGTTCGCAATCATTGCAACCTGAGGCAACGTACCGTTTTGCGTGTCTGTAGTGAACTGCGAGATCGACACAATGTTCTGCAGAAGACTTGGCGTGGTCGCGACCGTATGCCCATAGGTGAACATCCCAAGAGCGCTAAAGTCCAGCAGACAAGCTGAATCCGTATCGAGACAGCCCGTGTCGAGCGGGTTGACGTAGATCTTCCAGGTAATCCCCGCGTTTTGCAGGGCCTCGAATATCGTTGTATTCGGTAGCGCAACTGCGGACGAGGCCAACGGATACACATGTCCAGCTGACGTAGCGCCTAGAAGATACATGCGATTGATTTGGGTGCGATCCATCGCCGGCGCGAACCATCGGTCTGAAGTCGCGAAATTTGACGCCATGAAATAGTAAAAATTCAGGTCGCTACTGTCGAAATACCCCATCACTCGAAGCCCATTTACATCGTTGAGGGGTGGAGTCGCTTGGCGCGCATCGTTCGCACCCGCCTGCACGAAGCCATTCAGAGCGGCTGGGTTCAGGCCGAGAGGATCTGTGTAATCCCAATCGATATGCGCTTCATTCCAAAATGGACTGGGCTCTTCGTTACATACGGATGCCATGTGAAACGAAGTAACCGGCACACTGGGGTCGGCCACACATGCGGCCGGCGGCAGTTGCGTCGGATCGCATCCTGGATTGGTCGGAGCGAGCGCGGGATTTGCCGGCGGATTGAATTGCGGCAAGCCATCGAATGCTTGATCTGCAATCCCGTTCTCCGCCCAGTATTCGCGCAGTTCTCCAAAATAGTGGTCGAACGAGCGGTTCTCCTGCAGAAGGAAGATGATGTGATTCAGGCTTTGAAGGGTTCCCGGTGCGCCAAAGCTCGCCGACACGGAGCTGGCAGCACTCAGAGTCACACTGCAAGAAGCTGTTCCCAAACAGGCTCCAGACCAGCCGGTAAACGTACTGTTCGCGGCTGGCGCCTCACTGAGAGTTACTTGAGTATTGGGCGGAAATGGAGCCGAGCACGTTCCGGGACAATTGATCCCGGCCGGGCTACTCGTAACCACTCCCGATCCCGAAACGGTTACAGTGAGCGCGTCCCCAGCACTAAAAGCGGCTGCTACGCTTTCTGCCGCGTTCATTGCAATATTGCAGGGATCAGTCCCGCTACACCCTGCCCCGCTCCAACCGCCAAAGAACGAGTCTGCCGCAGGAGTCGCGGTCACGGTCACCTGCGTACCGGGCGCAAAGCTGGCGGAACACGTCGTGGGGCAGTTGATACCTGCCGGACTGCTGGTGACGGTTCCGGTGCCGGAGACTGCCAAGGTTAACGTCAGTGGTGGGTTCTGAGTACCTGTGCCGGAAGAATGACCACCTGCACACGCGGACAGCAAACCAGCTGTCACGAGGCACACCAGAAGACTGCAAAGGCGACAAGAATACATTTAGAAATCGAGTTGGACCGCCACATTCGATGATTCGCCGGAGAAAGTGGTTGTCGGAAACCTGCTTACGGAATCCGTACTCCCGAAGAAATGCAGACTTTGCAACTCGATAGCGAGGCTCTCGCCCCGCATTTTTCTAGGCCACTCCTCCCCGCTATTCGCTGGAGGTGCACCCATCAAAAGAAGTGGGCCTTGCCTAATCTGATCGACTCGGCAAGGCCCACTTTGTTTCTGTCGCATCACGCGAGTGCTGCGACGTGATTCCTGATCCGTTTACTGGTTCTGTAGAAATATTGGTTCCACGCCCACCGTCACCGAAGCTCCCTTCGAGATGGTGTGCTTGTTGCCGCTCAGGTCCAGGTAGTTGATGTACTTCGATGCCGGCGTATACGTCTTGTTGCTGCCGGGGTGCCAAACAGCTAAACCAGAGAAGCCGCCAGAGCCGGTGATGCCGCAGGTCCAGATACCCGTCGAACTGGATGACGAGCAAAGTGTGCTCATCGTTCGACCCGACATCCAACTTTCCACCTTGCTGTAAGCAGTGCCGGCAGTATTGGCTTTGCCATTCGACATCAAAGTTCCAGTGCGCTGATCGTTCCAGTCATACCAGTAATGCCGCACGACGCCATTCGACCACAGGAGCAGGTAAAGTCGTGCAAGGAAGCCAGCCTGATCGGTGGCACCGGCCAACGAGCTGTTCAATCCCCAAGCTCCTTCCGTCGACCAGATGGGCAGGGAGCTGATCTTATAAGTCGCCATGGTGCTCTGGTAGCACTGAATAACACCGACAATGTGCTCCGGAACCGTATCGTAGTATGTGTGGAGGCCGACGATGTCGATCCACTTCGTGCCGCCCGCGGCTAGAAACGATCCCAACCGGTCCGCCATGGTGCAGTTCGCGTTGGGGTACGTGTAGCTGAGTTGTCCGTTGGCAGGAGAGATGATCTTCGCGCCGGGAATGTATTTCTTGACGTACGTATTGGCATCCTGCGTCATGCGTACCAACTGCGCGTAGGTGCCGGTCCACTGCTTGATGTCATGCGGCGTGTTCCACATCTCCCAGTAGGTGATCGTTGGATAACGCTTCGCAATGGCCGTTACGAAGTCGATGAAGTGTTGATCGCTTCCGGTCCCATCCGAGTTCAGGTCCGACGGAGGATCACAGGCTCCATTCGCCATGTCGCAGCTACTGTCATTGGACTTCGAACTCGCCCATCCTGGCGTCCACCCGAAGGTATAAACCAAAGTGCTGTTGTGGCTGGCCGCTTTGCTGACCCAACTATCGAGGTTGGACCAGTCATAAACACCTTTGGCGGTGTTGATCTGGCCCCATCCAACATGCGAATCCCAAAGCCGCATGCCCGTAATGGTCATCGTCGGCCATGGATCACCGTGCAGCACGCCGTCGTGGGCCGACATTCCGAACAGGGTGCCTGGGATGGTTGTAGACGTAACTGAGGGCGCATCAATTGATCCAACGGTCGCATCGGTCTGGGCAAACATGGTGGTTGCCAACAGCAGGACGAGAGCGCCAATACAGAGATGGCGGGGCGCGAGAATAGTCTTCGCTTTCATCGTAACTCCTTAGATTTTTTTGGTATAACGGGAGACGAGTGGCTAAACCGGGACCGGATAAAGCGACTACCCAACTACCTGATTACCAACCGGATAGTACTATCTTCTTCCCAAATGGCCCTACTCAGAGGTTTTAGCCCTTCCGAGTATTTCTATCGAATCCACGCGGCCAGAATGCCTACCCCCGAGCGGATTCCCGTGCCTCACAATCACATCGGCCAGATCGTTATTTACTTACTTTGATTTGCGTTACAACATACTCCTAAAGTAGTTCTGGATGCAAACCGAAAAAACTTCAAGAGGCGAATAAACCCCGAAGGAAAGCAATATGGGTCACAAACCTCTGGGCGCAGTGAATTTCCTGAATACTGGGTGTATATCGCATACCCCGGGGCCTTCGTCCTTACAGCGAATCTATGTACCCCCTTCCAGTGAACGCCTGATGGCCACCCCCGCACCGGTTCCGTAGGCTTAGAACACTGCCGATCCTCGACCACCCTAGGAGTTTTCTTGACCAATCTCTCAAAAACATTTTTGATCTCAATCTTCAGTGCTGCGCTTGCCCTGCCGGTCGCGATGGCACAGCAATCCGATCAGATGTCCTCGAAGCCTTCTAATAAATCCTCGGCCGGTATGAGCGCAGCCGACTCTCACTTCCTGAAAAAAGCCGCAAGCGGCGGAGTGGCTGAGGTTGAACTCGGGCAACTTGCACAGCAGAAAGCATCCAGCGAGGACGTTAAGAAATTCGGCGAGCGTATGGTGACCGACCACACGAAGGCCAACGATCAGCTAAAGCAGGTTGCGGCTCAGGAGCACGTCGATCTCCCGCAACGGATTGACGCCAAGGATCAGGCAATCAAAGCTAAGCTTGAGAAGCTCTCTGTTGAGCAATTCGACCGCGCATACATGAACGACATGGTGAAGGACCACAAGACCGATGTTGCTGAGTTTGCGCATGAGAGCCAGATGGCAAAGGACCCCGCGGTGAAGAGCTTCGCAACTGAAACCCTTCCGGTTCTCCGTGAGCACCTGAAAGAGGCACAGCGAATCGCTCCTAAAGAACAGGCCACCGCCATGTCCGGCAAGTCCGGGCAGTAAGGCGCTTATCTCAATCAAACCATTTTCCATTGGCTGCGGCTTCGGCCGCGGCCAATTCTCAATAGGGTCTCTACGGGCTCACCACGCCAAACGAGCAGGCTGTCCCAGCAAAAACAATCGGATTTAAAGGCGCGCAGACGGTTTGACTTCTGAGGCATGAACGCTCGGGCCCCTCGTCGAGGACATTTCTGCTTGATCGCCTTTCTCTCCAAGGCGATTCATTGGTCTCGCCGTTCAGCCCGTATAATCAAAATTAGGCCTTTTATGATTCAGACCCTATTTGGCAGCCTGGAAGAAGAGAAGAAAACTGGCTTTCTAGACCGTATGAAGCAGGCGGTCACGCGCACGCGCGAGAACCTCGCCGAGCGCATCGAAGAAGTCGTCTCTTTCGGCAAGGAGATCGACAGCAACACCCTCGACGATCTTGAAGCCATCCTGATCGGAGCAGACCTTGGTTCCGCCACCACCCAGGAAGTCCTCGGCAAACTTCGCGAAAAAGCCGACCGCAAGCAAATCAAAAACGTCGACGAACTGAAGCGCCTTCTTAAGGAAGAACTGCTGACTATCCTGAACGCCGCAAATTCCCGGCCTGTCAGTAAAGTGGATGGAACACCCGAAGTGATCCTGGTCGTAGGTGTCAACGGCACCGGCAAAACCACCAGCATCGGCAAGTTATCGCAAGTCTTCCGCTCCCAGGGAAAAAACGTCCTGCTGTGCGCCGCCGACACCTTCCGCGCCGCCGCCATCGAGCAACTCGAGATCTGGGGCCAGAGAACGGGAACCGAAGTGATCAAGACGAAACCAGGCGGCGACCCGGCTGCTGTTCTTTTCGATGCGCTGCAAGCCGCAGTCGCGCGCAAGATGGACTACGTTGTCGTCGATACCGCCGGTCGACTGCACACGAAAAGCAGCCTGATGGCTGAACTCGAGAAGATGCGCCGCACCGCCCAGCGCATTATCCCCGGTGCCCCTCACGAAACTCTGCTTGTGATGGACGCAACGACAGGGCAAAATGGGCTGCAACAGGCGCGATTGTTCACCCAGTCCGCCGGAGTAACAGGGATCGTCCTGACCAAGCTTGACGGCACCGCCAAAGGCGGAGTGGTGGTTGCGATCTGCCGCGAACTGGGTTTGCCCGTCCGCTATGTGGGAGTAGGCGAAAAGGCCGGCGACCTGCTGCCCTTCAATCCCAAGGATTTTGTAGATTCATTGTTTGAATAGGAGCGTCTATGGGAGATGTCCCAGACCGACCCTCGCGATTCCGCAATATGGTCGACTTCTTCAAGCGCCTAATCAGACGCAAACCCGCGCAGCCCGGAGATCCGTATGCGTACGTGAGGGCTCCGCTTCATCGCGGTCCGAAAGGTCGCAGCGGCGCGGCGGTGGCTGAGATCGAAGACGATTCGTACCGCAGTTTCCCACCGCGCCACTAGGCATTCTCCACAACGAGCGAACTAGAACCGCAGCACAACACCCGTCGAGATTCTGACGTTATTGCTGCCGCTGAATGCAGGAATTTCTATGCCGCTGATCGTCTTGCTGCCGAAGTGATAGTAGAGCCAGTCCACCTGTGCCACGCGCACGGCAAGAGCCCGGTTCACCTTGGCATCCACTCCTCCGCCCGCCATTACCGTATAGCCGCTGAGCGAAACCGAGACGCCCGACTCAGATGCGCCGAAACTAGTCCCGCCAAACAAAACGTGTGCAAATGGCTTGATCCGGTCAAGTTCTGCGAACACCACTGGTCCTCCGGCGTATGTATAAACATGAGTGGAAACACCGCTGATCTTGGCGTAGGCGCCCGAGAAGTCTCCCTCTACGCCCATGTACTTACTGAAATTGACTTGTCCAGCCGCAGTCCAGCCGTTGAAGCCTTGACTGCCGCCTGTCGATCCAAATGAAGTATCGCCGCCCATACGCAAATACTGATACCCGCCAAACACCTCGGCTTTAGGAGTGGAGCTTTCCTGTGCCATTAGCGGAAGGGACAAAAGGGCCGCAACCAAACACACTACGAGCTTCTTCATTCTTTCCTCCTGATATGACTGACTTTTCTAATATGAATTCCTGATCCTCAGTAGCCCAAGGATCCGCACGAGAGCGTGAAGCTCATCTCGCGTTCATTCACGCGTGGGGAATCGCGCACGTCTACTCTATCGATCCAAATGCATGCTCTCGGTGCGCAGAATCACAAGGGCGTTACTTTGGAGTTTCCTCTTTCCCGGTCGAGGATGGTCACGTGGCAAGCGATTTGCCAAGGCGACATGGTAGATTCGTCCCTGAATGCCCCCTCACTCCGCGGACGAACAACAGCTCCATCGCGCCTTCGATCTAGCCCGGCAAAGCGTAGGCCTCACATCGCCCGGGCCTTACGTCGGCGCCGTCATCACCGACGCTCACGGCAATGTTGTTGGCACCGGATCCTACACCTACGCGGGACTGAAACACGCCGAGGTTCTCGCACTCGAGCAAGCCGGACCAAAGGCTCGTGGCGGTACGCTGTATATCAACCTCGAGCCTCACGGGCATCAGGGACGAACCCCTCCCTGCACGGATGCCCTGATTCAAGCTGGCATCCACCGTGTCATCTGTTCGATGGCCGATCCCAATCCGAAGGTCAGCGGACGCGGCTTTGACCAACTGCGCAGCGCAGGCGTCCATGTTCAAGTGGGACGGCTCGAGGATCAGGCCCGCCACCTCAACGAGGCCTTTGCACGGTATATCCGCCACCAGACGCCCTTGGTAACGCTGAAAGCCGCGATGACGCTCGACGGCAAGATCGCGCCTCCGCCCGCCGAGGCTCTGCGTGAGAGCAGCGGCACTCCGGCCGGAGGTTGGATCACCAGTGATGTAGCGCGCACTCACGTCCAACAACTACGTCATGAAAACGACGCTCTCCTGGTCGGTGCCGGAACCATCCTCTCCGACAATCCGCTCCTGACCGACCGCAGCGGCCGCGCACGACGGCGTCCGTTGCTGCGGGTAATTCTCGATTCCCGCCTGCGCATTCCTGCGGACTCGAGGCTCGTTCAGGACGCCGTCGCGAACAGAAAAAACGACGTCCTCGTTTTCTGCTCTTCGGCGGATGAACAAAAGAAAGTCCAGTTCGAGCAGATGGGAATTCGCGTGGAACAGGTTCCTGCACTCGAACCTGATGGGCGTCCCGATCTGCCCGCAATTCTGCGTCGACTGGGCGAACTCGAGATCACCAGCGCAATGATTGAAGGCGGAGCGACGGTAAACTGGGCTGCGCTCGCCGCTAACGTGGTGGACAAGGTATTTCTTTATTACGCACCGAAAATCCTCGCGGGCACGGGATCCATCCCGTTCGCCGCCGGGGCCGGATTCCGCCACATGAGCCAGGCCGCCCAGGTCAAACGCGTGCACTTGCATCGCTTCGGTGAAGATTTCGCGGTGGAGGGATATTTGCGCGACCCGTATAGCGACTAGCATTACGGCATTCAGATCTGCATCGGCTTTCTGTGTTTTGGGAGGACCCAACCCTTGACTCTTTCGCGAGGCAAAGCTCTTCTCTTCGCAGCGATCTTCATCGGCCTGATTTACGCGATCATTGTATTCTGGGTCCGGCGCAGCGCCGCCGACGAACCCTCGTATCTGGAAAGAGCCGTCGCTCGCCGCATCCGCAACTTCGCCATACCTGTCAAAGCAAAGAAAGAAACGAATCCATGGAAGCCGACGCCTGACAATCTTCAGCAATCTCGCGAGACCTTTCTCGCGCGCTGTGCCGGATGTCACGGGTACGACGGCGGCGGCCAAACCCAGATCGGTCGCGCGCTTTATCCCAAGCCGCCAGATTTGCGCCAAGACCCCACTCAGCAGCTTAGTGATGGGCAGATTCACTACATCATTGAGAACGGCGTTCGCTTGACCGGAATGCCCGCCTGGAGTTCTTCTCACGCGCAACCGCATGACGACAGCTGGAAGCTCGTTCTCTTCATTCGCACGCTGCGTCACCCGCAACCCGCAGAACTCGCCGCTCACAATCAAATCGAAGCCTCCGCCCACTACGTTGGATCTCAAGCTTGCGCCAAGTGCCACGCAGAAATCTACGAACGCTGGAAGAAAACGCCGATGGCCAACGTCGTTCGCGATCCCCGCGAGCATCCCGACGCCATTACTCCCGATCTCGCCACCAACCACGTCGCGAAATTCACCAAAGAGCAGGTCGCCTTCGTTTATGGCAGCATCTGGAAGCAACGCTACTTCACGAAAGTAGGCGACGACTACTTCCCGCTCGGCGCGCAATGGGATTTCTCCCACAAACAATGGCTGCCTTATTTCGTCAAACCCGGCACAGACTGGTGGTCGCCTCTATATCCTTCCGACAACATGCAGCGGCCCACGGGACCCACCTGCGACGGATGCCACTCGGTTGGCTATGACATCCACACCAAGGCCGTCGCTGAGTGGAACGTAGGCTGCGAACGTTGCCACGGCCCGGGCAGCGCGCACTCCGAGCATCCGACGAACGACAACATCCTGAATCCCGCCCACATGGACTACGTCCGCGCCAACGACAACTGCATCCAATGCCACTCGCAAGGCAGGCCTCCGAACAATCCCATCGAAGGTCGCTATTACGACTGGCCAGTCGGATATCAGGTCGGACTTAACCTCTCAGACTTCTGGAAACTTGAAGAGCACACCCTCGGTGAAACAACGTTTACTCACTTCCCCGACGACACCGCCCACAAAAATCGCATGCAGGGGAATGACTTCGTGCAAAGCGTCATGTACCGCCGCGGAGTCACCTGCGCCGACTGTCACGATGTTCACGGGACCGCCAATTACGCGCAACTCCGAAAGTCCGCGGACGCCATCTGCCTCGATTGCCACGGACCTCTCTCCACCAACGGTCCCCGAACCGCCACCCTCGAAGAGCACACACACCACAAAGCAGGCAGCACAGGGAGCCAATGCGTGGCTTGTCACATGCCCGCCATCGAGACCGAGATCTCAGATGTAAAGGTCCACGCGCACACCTTCCGCTTCATTACTCCTGCGATGACCGAAAAATACAAGATTCCGAATCCATGCACGACATGCCACGCAGACAAAACGACAGTTTGGGCAAGCGAAGCCATGCACCACTGGCCCGAGCGTTCGCCATGGCGGCTCGAATAGAAGAGTTTCTCTGTTCACTTCGTGTACCTTCGTGCCCTTGGTGGTTATCGCGTTGGATTGCAAGGTGTCGTCCCAGTCGATGCTCATAGGCATACAATAGTCAGTTCATTCGGAGGTCCTCATGTTTACCGGCATCGTTGAAGAAGTGGGTCGCGTCACGCGCATCGAGCAGCGCGGAGAGAATCGCCGCATCACCATCACAGCGGAAAACGCGACAAAGGAACTTGGGACCGGACACAGCGTAGCTGTAAGCGGAGTCTGCCTAACCGCCCTCGACATCAAGCCGGGATCCTTCTGCGCCGATCTCGCACCGGAGACATGGATTCGCACTTCGTTTTCCCGCATTCACGAAGGCGCGCTGGTAAATCTCGAACTTCCCATGAAAGCCGACGGCCGCTTCGGCGGACACATCGTGCAAGGCCATGTGGACGGAGTGGGCAAGCTCATCGAGTTCGAGCGCATTGCCGACTCCGAAAACTGGTGGTTGCACATCGAACTTCCGGAAGAAATCGAGAGATACACGGTCTACAAAGGATCCATCTCGATCGAAGGCATCAGCCTCACGGTTGCAAAGCTTGAGAAAAACCGCTGCACAATCGCCATCATTCCTCACACGGTCGAGATGACGAACCTGCATACACTCAAGCCCGGCGACCCGGTCAACCTCGAAGCCGACCTGATCGCGAAATATGTCGAGAAGATGATGAAGAGCGACTCCTCCCAGAATGAGCTCACTATCGACGATCTGGTCGCGCAGGGATTCTGACTCGCAGAGACTAGACTGGTTTCTTGGGATGTCCCAGCGCGACAACCACGGCTTTACTGGCGCGTAGGTAGTCGTCCGGAGCGACGAGAATCTGCAACCCGCGTGCGCCCGCCGAGACTGAGATCACTTCGAACAGTTCAATTGTCTCATCGGCAAATACCGGGAACTCGCGCTTTGCAGCCAGAGCAGTGACCCCGCCGCGGATATAGCCGGTCAATCCCTGCAACTCCTTGACCGGCACCAATTGAATCTTCCGCTCACCCGCGGCTGTGGCCAGCGCCTTCAGATCCAACTCCTGATCTCCCGGCACGACAGCCATCACGGCCCCATTTCGCTCCCCGCGCACGAACAGCGTCTTGAACACCTGCTCCGCCGGCAAGCCGATCTTCGCCGCAACCGTTTCAGCTGCAATATCGTCGAGATCCACTTCATACTCTCGCAACTCGTACCGAATCCCAAGCTGATCCAGCAGCCGCGCCGCATTCGTCTTCGCAGGCATTGGGCGACACATAGCATTAAGGTTTTTACTGGGTACCGAGTACTGAGTACTGGTTTTTGTCAGGCTTCCAGCTTCAACTCATCCAACTCAAGAAACTCTCGAATGATAGGCTCCGTCGATTTTTCCATCTCGCCATACGGCCCGAAGAAGATCGCGCGTCCCTCATGCAGAAACATCACCCGCTCGGCCAGTTTCTTCGCCAGTCGCATATCGTGGGTTACGACAATGCTGGTTAGGTTGAGCTGGATCTTCAGCCGCTTGATCAAATCTCCCAGCAACTGCGCCATCAGGGGATCGACCATCGTCGTCGGCTCATCGTAGAGCACACATTCCGGCCGTGCCGCGAGCGCCCGCGCAATCGCCACCGAGCGCTTCATACCGGTGGACAGATCGGAGGGCAACAGATCCCGCATCTCCTGCACGCCGACCATCTGAAGCAGGCCATCGACGATCTGATAGATCTGCTCCTCGTTCAGTTCCCGGCTTTCGCGCAGTGGAAACGCAACGTTCTCACCCACCGTCAGCGAGTCGAACAACGCTCCATTCTGAAAGACCATTGTTACTTTCTTGCGGATCAGTTCCAGTTGTTCTTCGTTGAAATCCGTGATGTCCTCGCCTGCGACGATCACGCGCCCGGAATCGGGCTTCAGAAATCCCATGATGTGGTGCAGCGAAACAGACTTGCCCACGCCGCTGCGTCCCAGGATGCACACTGTCTCCGCAGGCATCACGTCGAAGCTGACATGCTCCAGGACGACATTTTCCCCGAAGGCCTTCGAGACGTCTCGAAACTCGATATACGGCGCCACTTTCGCTGCATCAGGCATGAGATCAAAGGACCGCTCACTTTCACCTTATCAAATTTCAGAAAGAACGCGCTGAATCGCCTCGCGCGATCGTATTCGCTAGGTTATCCACTCCTATCCTCAGCTTTTCCACAAGTCGTTCTCAAATTTGGCGGTGTCTGTATCGCCGCGAAGCAAGGCCCCATGAAACCAAAGCCTTTCCATCCGGTAAACTCCGTAGCTTCTCGTCGAAGCGTGACGAGAATCGTTGACATTTTTTCCGGACCAGCTAGAATACCCGTCGCCTCTAACCTGTAAAATTTCAATATGAGCAGCGATCTCCTCGACTCCGTCCTTTTACGCACAGACTTCCCTGACCTCAAACTCCATGCCAGCGGCAAGGTCCGCGACGTGTACAACATCGACGAAAAACAACTCCTTTTCGTTGCCAGCGACCGCATCTCCGCCTTCGATTACGTCCTTGCGACCGGTATCCCCCAAAAAGGACGCGTCCTCAACCAGATTTCTCTCTTCTGGTTCGACTTCCTGGCGGAGGTCGTCCCTAATCACCTGATCACCGCCGACGTGGAAAAGTACCCGCCCGCCGCGCGCAAGTATGCCGACCAGCTTCGCGGACGCTCCATGCTGGTTCGCCGCGCCGAGATCTTCCCTGTCGAATGCATCGTTCGCGGCTACATCTCCGGCTCCGCGTGGAAAGAGTACAAGGCCACCGGCAAGGTTTCAGGCATTGCCCTTCCCGAAGGCCTGAAAGAATCCGACCCGTTTCCCGAGCCGATCTTCACGCCGTCCACCAAGGCAACCACGGGACACGACGAAAATATCTCCTTCGACCAGATGTGCAAGATCGTCGGCGTCGAAACTGCCAGCCATCTGCGCGACCTGGCCTTGCGCGTGTACAAGAAAGCCGCCAGCTACGCTCGCCATCGCGGCATCATCATCGCCGACACCAAGTTCGAATTCGGACAGACCCCGCAAGGCATCACGCTGGCTGACGAAGTTCTCACTCCGGATTCTTCACGATTCTGGCCCGCCGACAAATACGCTCCTGGACGGGCACAGGACTCGTACGACAAGCAATACGTTCGCGATTACCTTGAGCAGATTCACTGGAACAAGCAACCACCTGCGCCAGCATTGCCACCGGATGTGGCGCGGCGTACCAGCGAAAAATATCTCGAGGCTTACTCCCAGCTTACGGGGCATAAGCTGGATGTCTAACCCGGTTCGTAGCACGATCGGCCGCGAGCACAACGTATGAATATCGCGGATTGGTTTATTTGTGCCATAGTCCTTATCAACGTCGTCACGGCAGCCATGCAGGGCTTCTTTTCCGAAGCCCTCACCTTGGCCGGCCTCGTCGTCGGTTACGTTGTCGCTGCCTGGAAGTATCGCAGCCTGGCAGAGTGGTTTGGATCGTTTTTGAAGAACCCGTGGTTGTCTGAAGTTCTCGGCTTTCTGATCATCTTCTTCGTTATCGTGCTCCTGTTCGGACTGGCCGCCAGGATTGCACGCTGGTTGATGAAAGAAGCCGGACTCAGCGGTTTTGACCGTTTCCTCGGCGCAGTCTTGGGGCTCGTCAAGGGCGGATTGATGGTTTCAGTAATCCTGATGGGTATGGCAGCATTCGCACCGACTTCGAGGTTCCTGCAGAATTCCCAATTGGCGCCCTACTTCCTGGTTGTCGGAAGAGCCGCCATCTGGATGGCTCCCTCGGATTTACGCGCGCGCTTCTATCAGGGTCTCGATCTGATTCATCAGGCGCCTCAGAAACTGAATGTGTCCCCGGCCTCTGCGCCAAAAGAAGCGGCGTCGCACTGAACAAATTCCAGCCGAAGAGAGAGACGCACTGTGAAAGATCAACTAGAAGCCCTCGTCCTGCAGATGTATCGCAGCAATATTCTTTATTCTGAAGGTGTCCGCGAGTTCAAAAAACGCTTTATCCTGACCGTCCTCCAGGAAAACAAAGGCAATCAGTGCCGCGCCGCGCGCGAACTGGGTATGCACCGCAACACGCTCAGCCGCACCATCACCGAACTGAAGATCGATGTCCGCCAATTGCGGGACGGCGTGAAGCGCCCCCCGCGCAGCGCTCGTCCCATCTCACTGGAAAAGAAAATCGTCCGCTGATCGGACCCTGCGAATCGACCTTCGACGGCCTCCCTCGTCCTTCGTGACGTGTCGGCAGATTCCTGCCGCCTGGACATGCAGCCGGGACATCAACTTCTCCTATCAAAAAGAAAGGCAGCCCGCGAGGGCTGCCTTTCCTTATCCGTTCCAAACGCGAAAGCTACTGTGCGGCTGGCTTCTTGTGTGTCGCCGTCCCCGTCTTCCGGGCCGGAGCAGCCGGTTTCGCGCGCAGCAGTTGGCCCTTCTCCATCACCATCATGAAGGGATTCGACGTGTAAGATGCCGGCTCGCCCTGGAAGTCAAAGCTGGCTCCATCTTTCGGGATCAACTTTACAGGAACCTTGTCCCCGAACTTCAGCGTGATGTCCGCCTTCTTCGCCTCGATGTCGTCCGAACTGCCCGCGATCATGAACGTATCCGGCTCCGTGCTGATGATGGTTCCGTTCATCTGCACAGCCTTCCCCTTAATCGCGTTCCACACGGTGTCCTGATCGGCCTGGCTTCCATTGGACAGCACGAACTCCCACGTGGCGAAGTCCATCTTGTCTGGCGTAGTCTTGGCGACCATGTCGTGCGCCTGGTCAGCCGGGGTCGGCGGAGGCGGGATCGGAACCTGCGGTCCACCCGCTTTCGCGGCATTGATCACGTTGTCCCAGCCATCATCTCCCTGGTGATACTTCACATATTGCGAACGCGCGTACTTCTCGATTCCAGCCTGGCTCTGCGCCGGCGCTACGGCTGCCGCGCGCGCAGCGTACCAGACTCCGTTCTGATAATCCGGGGGCGCCTGGGTGAGATACGAAAGCGCGAGAGGATAAACCAGGCTGAGGTCTTTTTGAGAGTCCGGAGGATTCGAATCCACCGCGCCCTTGAGATGCTGCGCCGCCTTGGCGTAGTCCTTATCCTGCAGCGCACCCCAGCCGATTCCTGCTTCGAAGTTCTCCGTCATTTGCGACTTCATCTTTGTGAAGTCGGCGTCGCTGGTGCCCTCGGGCTTGTTGAATTTTGGCAGGCAATCGAGCCCCTGCTGTCCGTACTTTCCCGCGTCCGCGGAAAGTTGCTTCCCGTTCGGATCACCCGCCTGCGCCTTGGCTCGATCCACATACGTCAACAGCGTCAAAGCCGGCACTTGGCACGGATCGGCTGTGACCAATTTCGCCGCCGTCCCCGTCGCCTTATCGACGTTGCCGGCCTGTTGATAGGTCTGCATCAAAATCTCAAGCGCCTGATTCTTCATGACGCTGTTCGGATACTGTGTGACAAAGGCTTCCATCCCGCTGATCTTCGCGTTCGGGTCCTTTTGCTGGACTGCCGCCACGTAGGCGTTGTATTCGGCAGGATCCTTGATCACGGGCGCCTGCGACCCCGAGGCCGCGGCTTGTCCCTGTGCTGCCGGCGCTGCCGATTGTCCCTGAGCAGGCTGCGCAGTGGTCTGCCCAACTGCCACCACCGTTACCCCAAGCACAACCGTAAGCAGAATCGTTTTCATCACTATGGCTCCTTGACTTCCGGGAAATAGCTTTTTGGGAATTGTGTTCTTCAACCGCACTGTGCAGCTACTGCATTCCGCCGGACCGCATCACGTTCGGATCCTGCTTTGGAATGCCGGGCTTCCTGGCAGGGACCCCGGAAAGCTTAGGTAACCCGACTGAAACGTTGGGTTTGCCCATGATTCCGGCTGGCCGGATTATAAGTACCTCTTCTTCCGAAGGCAAGCGGCTTCCCATTCACCCTCCTCATTAATTGCTAAGATGCGTGTAGCGGATCTTGCGGATGTTTGCCTCCCGCTCCTCCGCCGCAAGGAGACGATTCTTATATGGACACCGCACACCCTCTTGCCGGGCAAGTCGCCGTCGTAACCGGTGCCGGACGCGGCATCGGCGCCTCGATCGCCCGCAAGCTCGCCACTATGGGCGCCACTACCGTGCTTTGCGGAAGGACTCAATCCGCTCTGGACCAAACCTCTCGCGACATCGTGGACGCCGGCGGTAAGGCCGAAGTCATTCCCTGCGACGTCAGCGCTCTTCACCAGGTTGAGTACGCCGCCACCCGCGTCGATAGCACCTTCGGACGCCTCGATCTCCTGGTCAACAATGCCGGCATCGGCGGTTTTAACGCCCCGCTCCACAATCTCGCGCCCGAAGAATGGGACAGAATCCTGAACACCAACCTTCGCGGAGTGTATTACTGCATTCGCAATTTTGCCCCGCTGATGATCCGGGCCAATTCCGGCCACATCATTAACATCTCGTCTCTAGCCGGAAAGAACGCTCTTCCAAATGGCGCCGCCTATGCGGCCTCCAAGTGGGGACTCAATGGATTGACGTACTCTGTCGCAGAAGAACTCCGCCCCTACCACATCCGCGTTTCGGTCATTTGCCCAGGGTCGGTAGATACGGAACTCAGTCCGCACGCCGGAAAAGATCCCAAGAAAATGCTCCAGCCGCACGACGTCGCGCACGCGGTCGCCATGCTGGCGACGCAAGCCCCGCAATCGTTCATGAGCGAAATCCTGCTCCGCCCAACACAAAAGCCGTGAACCAGAGTGAATGAATGTGGATGGTTATGCGGGGACAGACGCCGCGGCTGTCCGCGAAGCGAAGCTTCGCCACTCTGTGAACCTCAGTGCCCTCTGTGTTGAGTGATTTTTACTTCTTGAACAGATTCTCAAATGCCGCCCGCGCATCATTAGGCCGCAGCGACGCCGGAGTCGAAGTCTCTTTCTCCCGCGTCACGCGAATCTCGTACAGCGCGCAGTCATTCCGCGCATCCTTTTTCGCGATGCGTTCCTTCACCGGCTGCATGCACTCAAACCGGCTCCCCGGATCGAAATAGGTGCACTGTTTGCACGAATGCAATTCGAATCCGCACTTCGGACACTTCTCCGCACTCCCTTGCAGGATAGTCCCGCACTGCGCGCATCGCGAGACCGCCCGCGTCCCCGGCATGTTCACCGGCCGCGGGCCGAACGTTAGATCTTTCCGCGACGGAGGCGGCGGTCCACTCGGCCCCGGCCTCTCTCCCGAACTCTTACGCTCGCTTTCGCGATCGCGATCCTGATACCCATGTTGACGGTATTTCGCCACAAGTCCTCCCCAAGCAGTACAGCCATTCTCTCCCCGGATTCACTCCGGCGGCAAGTACACCGCCGTGCTAGTCCAATCCCAGCAGCGGTTTTCCTTCATGCCCCTTTCGTGTCCTTCATGGTTCAAGCCTTTGCCTTTATTAAGTCCCGAACCCGTCCCTTATAAAATAGAAAGATGATCCACGAAATCTTCCCGGTAGGCCCACTCCAATGCAACTGCTCGATAATCGGCGACGAGGCCACACGCGAAGCGATGGTCATCGACCCGGGCGACGACATCAACGACATCCTGGCGATCATCCGCAAGCACAACCTGCAGGTGAAGCAGATTGTAATCACCCACGCCCACATCGATCACGTTGGCGGAGCCATGAAGCTCCGCGCCGCCACCGGCGCCCCCATCCTGCTCAATGAAAATGACTATGAGCTGCTAAATATGTTGGACGTACAAGCCGCCTGGCTCGGAATGTCAACTCCAGGAAAAGTAGAAATTGATCAAAGCGTCACCACTGGACAATCCGTCTCCGCCGGATCACACACCGCCCAGATCCTGCACACGCCCGGCCATACCGAAGGCAGCATCTGCCTCTATTTTGCTCCCGAGAAAAAGCTCATTGCTGGGGATACCCTCTTCGCCGGATCCATCGGTCGTACGGATTTGCCCGGCGGCTCCATGCAAAAGATCCTGCGCTCGCTTCACAACACGCTCCTCGCCCTTCCAGACGAAACCGTCGTGGTCCCCGGCCATGGTGAACTCACCACCATCGGCGAGGAGCGGGAAACAAACCCGTTCCTGATCAAGCGCTGAGCCCGCTGCCGCACTAGAAAAAAGCGGCGGAAAATCCGCCGCTCTTCTTCACCTATTCCCCGTGTTCTAGTGATGCTCGTGCTCCTCATGTTCTTCGTGCCGATTGTCCTTGTGACGCCACTTCCAGTACTCTCTCTGATCTCTGGCATCGAGCCGGTCATAGTCCACATACGACTGATTCCGCTCCTCCAGCCATCGTCGATAATTCTGATCTTCCTGCCGGTCCCAATTGTGATAGTCCCGGTTGTCCCGGTCGTACACTCGGCGATCACGTTCTCGCTGTTCGTGCCGCTCATGATCGTCTTGATCCTGGGGTACAGGGATTGCGAAAGCCCCGATCGGCACCACGAAAGCAGCCGACAAGAACAATGACGCCATCCACCGCTTTTCACGATTCATAGATTTTCCTCCGAACCTGCCCGATTGAACTGACGGGATATGGATGCACTCAGGAGGACCCGTGGTTGGACTCGAAGTCGCTACCCCGCTACGACTCAAAGCAGAATTACGGCAGCGTTTTACCCGTTAAGCGCGCTCAGCACCCGCCGGAAAGCCTCGCCGGATTCTTCCTCCGGCCCGATCAGGCTCAGCACCAGATAACCATCTCGCGGAAAATCATAGAAGTGTCCCGGATGCACCAGCACCGATTGATCTCGCACCAACTCAATCGCCAGATCCTCGTCCGAGCGAGTCACCGGAACGCGCAACACCGCATACCATCCGCCTTCGACGGCCAGTCGCTGGCAAGCATCCTGCAACGCAAGCTGCCGATCCAGTTCCGCAAGATTCGCTTTAACTCGGTCCATCAACTGCTTTTGGACGCTCGTTCTCTGTTCCAACAGAACTGGAAGCGCCCATTGAATCGGCGCATTCATCGACAGATATGTGTCGGCAATGACCTCCAGCCGCCCCATGGCAACCTCAACCTCGTTCTCCGGCCCGCTAGTCACGACCCACGCCACTTTCATCTGCGGCAGCGCAGAAATCTTCGACAGCCCGCTAAGCGTGAACGTGAGCACATCACGATTCAAAGCGAATGTGAACGGAGAGCTTCCCTCCATCCCATAGTCGAGAAACACTTCATCCACGACCAACACCAGCCCGTGCTCGCGGCAAAACGAATTGAACGGCCCCAACTCCTGCGTCTTCACATACGATCCCGTTGGATTGTTCGGATGCACCATCACCACTGCCCGCGTCCGCTCTGTGACCGCCTTCTCCATCGAAGGGAAATCCATCTGCCATCCATGGTCATAAATCAGCGGGTACGGCACCAGCTTCACATCCTGCAAATCCGCCAGAAATTCAAACAAGGGATAACTCGGCTTGGGCACCAGCACCTCATCCCCCGCGTTGCACAAAAGCCGAAACACGTAGGAATATCCCTCGCTGGTGCTGGTTGTAAGTACAATCCGGTCCGGATCGATGTTGTCCAACTCTGCCCCGACATGAGCGCGTTCCCCGTAATAAGCAGCAACGGCCTGCCGGCCAGCCAGCAACCCCTTCGCCTGCGGATCGTAATCCAGCGCCCGCTCCGTTCGCAGCGCATCCAGGATCGCCTCCAAATCGAACCGCAGCCCGACACGCGTAGGATTCGAAGCCGTCAAATCCAAAATCCGCGCCCCACTGCCACGCGCCTCGTCCACCGCCTGCGTAAACCGGTTCCGCTCCAGCTTCCAGTTCGTCCGTGCTGAAAACATCTTTCGATTCTATCCCTTGAGCACCCAAGCCCTGAATGCGAGATCGACGTATGACTTTCTCTGTGAACCTCGGTGTTGAGCGCTTTTGACCAAAAAAAAGCCCCACCCATCAAACCTACGAAGGGTGGGGCAAATGATTGCAACCGCTTTTGTCCTTACACCAGTCCCTGATCCAGCATCGCATTGGCCACTTTCACAAATCCGCCAATGTTCGCTCCATTCACCAGGTTCCCCGGCGTACCGTACTTCTCGGCCGTTTCGTAGCAGTTCTGATGGATGGCGATCATGATCTTGTGCAGACGATCGTCGACTTCCTGGCGGGTCCAGCTCAGGCGCGCGCTGTTCTGCGCCATTTCCAGTCCGGACGTCGCCACGCCGCCCGCATTGGCAGCCTTGGCTGGTCCGTACAGGACTTTCGCTTCCAGGAACATCTTGGTTGCCTCGAGCGTGGACGGCATGTTCGCGCCCTCAGCCACCAGCTTACATCCGTTCTTGATCAGGTTCGCCGCATCCTTCGCGGTGATTTCATTTTGCGTCGCGCTCGGGAACGCGCAGTCCGCCTTGATGTTCCACAGCGGATTGTGCTCCAGCTTGATGTCCGTGGGCATGAAGATCGCTTTCTTGAACTTGTCGGCGTAGTCGCGGATGCGTCCACGCTTCACGTTCTTCAGCTCCATGACATAAGCCAGCTTCTCGCGATCAATTCCATCCGGATCGTAGATCACGCCATTCGAGTCGGAAACCGTCACCGGCTTTGCCCCGAGATCGAGCAGTTTCTCGATCGTGTATTGCGAGACGTTGCCGCTGCCGGAAACCAGGCAGAGCTTGCCGTCGAATGAGTCTTTGCGGCTCTTAAGCATTTCGTTCGCGAAATACACGCAGCCATACCCCGTCGCTTCCGGACGAATCAGCGATCCGCCCCAGCCCAGGCCCTTGCCTGTCAGGACGCCCGTGAATTCGTTGCGCAGCCGCTTGTACTGTCCGAACAGGAACCCGATCTCGCGTCCGCCCACGCCGATATCGCCGGCCGGAACGTCGGTATCCGGTCCGATGTGGCGCTGCAGTTCGGTCATGAAGCTCTGGCAGAACCGCATCACTTCGTTGTCGCTCTTCCCTTTCGGATCGAAATCCGATCCGCCCTTGCCGCCGCCCATAGGCAGCGTGGTGAGTGAATTCTTGAACACCTGTTCAAACGCCAGGAACTTCAAAATGCCGAGATTCACCGACGGATGGAAGCGCAGTCCGCCCTTGTACGGGCCGATCGCGCTGTTCATCTCAATGCGGAATCCACGGTTCACCTGGATATTTCCCTGATCGTCAAACCACGGCACGCGGAACATGAGCACGCGCTCGGGCTCGACAACTCTTTCGAGCAGACGCGCCGACTGGTACTCGGGATGTTTCGCAAGGACCAACCTGAGAGAGTCGAACACTTCGGCTACCGCCTGATGGAACTCGGGCTCGGCGGGGTTCTTCGCTTTCACACTGATCATCACGGATTCAATATAGTCCCCTGGAACCTTGATTCCCGGGGATGTCATCACGGACATAGGCCTACCTCCGTAGGTACAACATAAGAAGCATAATTCCGTTCCCCATTCTCGGCGCCTTTAAAGGGGTAGCAGTGATAATTCTCACCAAAGAGGGTGATTGGAGTCACGGCCCTGGTAAGCATCTATTGCTCAATAACATGCACAGAAACTAAAGGCCTGCCAAGGGTGCTATTCAGGGTACCCCACAGCTTATTTCGCTGTTTCGGCGCGTTCCAGGAAATCCATGTTGCAATCATTGATTGCACTGCTATCATTGCTGGCATGGCCAGTATTACGATTCGAAATCTCGATGAAGCCACCAAGCGCAAGCTGAAAATCCGGGCTGCTACGAACGGACGATCCATGGAACAGGAAGCGCGAGAGATCCTCAAAAGCGTGCTGGCACGCACCGTAAAAAAAGAGACGAATCTCGCCGAGCGTATCCGAACGATCTTCGGACCACTGGGAGGAGTCGAACTGGAACGCCTTCAGCGCGTAGCTATCCCCGATCCCGACTGGACAGGAGAACGGGAATGAAACGGATTGCAGCGCCGTCCTCAGTTTTTACTCATGTCATCCTGAAGCACGCGTACTTTGCGGGCTTCAGGATCTATGCATTGTTGAGTGCAGCACGGACGCACGCACAAGCTAAGCGCTCTTAAACGCCATGATCATCCTCGATACCAACGTAGTCTCCGAACTCATGCGCCCGACGCCCGACACGCACGTCATGCGCTGGTTCAGCAGCCAGTCGGCAGAAGACCTCCACGTCACAGCGGTCACGGTGTCTGAAATTTTCTACGGCATCGAACTCATCTCCACCACTCGCCGCCGCGACACAGTGCGCGCTGCCGCCGAAAAGATGTTCGAAGTGGTATTCGCAGACCGCGTGCTGACATTCGAGGACAGAGCTGCCCGTGCCTTCTCGCAGATTGCCTCATCCCGCCGTCGCCAGGGCAAACCGATGGCCGACTTCGACGCCCAAATCGCAGCGATTACACGAATTCACTCAGCCACCCTGGCCACAAGAAACCCGTATGTCTTTGAAGGATGCGGTGTAAGACTGGTCAATCCCTGGGAAGGTTAAAACCACGCACAGCGGAGAAATCCGCCAATTGGAAAGTACAGCCCGGAGTTTGTCATCCTGCAGCGCGCTTCTGTTGCGCGCTGCAGGATCTATGCAGTCTGCCGTGGGACGCCGCACAGTGTCACGCCTATCGCAACGAGTTCGCGACCGATACCCGTAAGATCTTTCAGCATGTTCCAAGTTTGAGGGCTAGCAAATCCTCGGCAACTGTTCCCCACTCAGCATATCCACCACGCGATTCCCCCCGATGCGGCTCTGCAAAACTACCGTGCGGCCGGGACTCCCTTCGACTCTTCCCACGCGCACCGAGCCTTGCGAGACCTCCACCTTTCGCATCACTTCCAGCGTGGCATCCGCCTGCGCCGCAGGAACAAACACCGCAAACCGCCCCTCATTCGCGACGTACAGCGGATCCAATCCCAGAATCTCGCACGCCCCCTGCACCGTTTCGTTCACCGGAATCAACGCCTCTTCCAGCTTGATGCAGACATTCCGGTCGGCTGCAATTTCGTTCATCGTCGTAGCCAACCCGCCACGCGTCAGATCGCGCAAGCAATGAATCTCAATCCCGGCATTCAACAACGCCTCCACCGATGGCCAGACGCTAGCCGTATCGCTGAGAATCGGAGACTCAAATTCCAGTCCTTCGCGGACGGAGAGAATCGCAATCCCATGTCGCCCCAGATCGCCGCTGACGATCACCACATCTCCCGGCTGTACCGAACCTGGGCCGACGCTCTTCACGTTCGCGTCTATCAGCCCGATGCCCGACGTGTTCACGAAAACCCCGTCGCCCTTGCCTTTATCGACTACCTTCGTATCGCCCGTCACCAGTTGAACGTTCGCCTTCGCCGCGGCAACCTGCATGGAGTTCACGACGGTTCGCAGCGTCTCCATCTCCAGCCCTTCTTCCAGAATGAATCCGGCACTGAGATACAGCGGACGCGCGCCGCACATGGCCAGATCGTTGACGGTGCCATACACCGCAAGATCCCCGATGTTTCCCCCGGGAAAAATCAGCGGTCGCACCACGAACGAATCAGTCGTGAAGGCAAGCCGCGATCCGTTCACGGCCAATACCGCGCCGTCATGCCGCTGCTCGAGCATGGAGTTCGAGAACGCCGGCATGAAGATCTTTTCGATGAGCTGGTGCGTCAGGCGCCCACCGCCGCCGTGCGCCAGAACGATGCGATCGTCAGCGACCCGCGGGACCGGACAATTCAGGTTGAACGAGGTGATTTTGGCGTCTGCCATAGTGATAGTAGGCCGCGCACGCGCCTTCGGACGATACCATGGGCGCGCCCAGCGGATTCTCCGGCGTGCACTTCACGGCAAATGCCGGGCATTCATGCGGCTTCTTGATGCCTTGCAGAATCAATCCACTGATGCATTCGGGAGACTCGCGAGCTGGCTCACCCGAGTACGGGAAACGTAAGTTCGCATCGTACTTCTGAAAACGTCCGCGTAATTGGAACCCGCTCGCCGGAATTTCACCAAGGCCGCGCCACTGCCGCGGACTCACCTCGAACACTTCGGCAATCGTTTTCTGCGCCGGACGATTCCCTTCCCGCCTCACTGCCCGCGCATACTGATTCTCGACCTCGTGCCGCCCTTCTTCCAGTTGGCGGACGGTCATGTAAATGCCTTCCAATAAATCGAGCGGTTCGAATCCAGTGACGACAATTGGAACTCTGTACTTCGAAGCGATCGGAAAATATTCTTCCAAGCCCATGATTGTGCACACGTGACCCGCGGCCAAAAATCCCTGCACCACGCAACTCTCGGACGAAAGCAGTGCCTCCATCGCAGGCGGTACAAGGACATGCGACACCAGAAGCGAGAAGTTTTCCACCCCGTCGTGATCTGCCTGCCAGGCAGCCATGGCATTCGCCGGCGCGGTGGTCTCGAATCCCACGGCGAAGAACACAACCTGTTTCTCCGGGTTCGCCTTCGCCACCTTTAGTGCATCCAGCGGAGAGTACACAATCCGCACATCCGCCCCCTCAGCCTTCGCGTCGAACAAGCTCTTGGCCGAACCGGGCACGCGCAGCATGTCACCGAATGAGCAGAAGATCGCATCGGGACGCTTTGCAATCGCGACCGCCTTATCGATCAGTTCAATGGGAGTGACGCACACCGGGCAGCCCGGCCCGTGCACCAGCGTGATTTCTTTGGGGAGTAGATCTTCCAACCCGCTCTTTACGATCGTATGAGTCTGCCCGCCGCAGATCTCCATGATCGTCCACGGACGCGTTACCTTCTGAAGAATCGCCGCCACGAGTTGCTCGGCGGCCTTCGGATCGCGATACTCACTGACGAATTTCACCGAGTTCCTCTTCGATTCCACCCATCTCTTTCAGATATTCGAACACGCGCTGCGCTTCCTCTTCGTCGATCACACTGATGGCGAATCCAACATGGACAAGCACATACTTGCCCACCTCAGCTTCAGGAGTGTAAGCAAGGTTGATCTCTTTCCGGATCCCTCCGAAGTCCACCTTGGCGCGGCGAAACGCGATATCGCCACCGTCGATGATCTCCACAACTTTTCCCGGAACCGCAAGACACATAAATTCACCCTTGGATTACAGCGAACTCGTCAATGCATAAGTAAAGAGTAAGAAGTAGGAAGTAAGAACAAGGACTGACTTCTGAATTCTGCATTCTGAATTCTTACTTCTGCATTCCTCTTTAGCCGCTCATTACAGCCTGCCCCAGCGCGATCCCGCCATCGTTCGGAGGAACTCGCTGATGGGTGTGCACCACAAATCCGCGAGGTTCAAGGACCGCCGCCGCGCGCTCGGTCAGATACCGGTTCTGGAAAACTCCGCCGCTGAGCACAACCTGTTTCAGCCCAACCTGCTCCGCGACTTCCAGAACCCACGCTACCAGTGCATTGTGAAACCGCACTGCGATCACAGAGACAGATACTCCGGCATCCTTGTCTCGAAGCACCTCCGAAATCAATGGACCCCAGTCGCCTCTATCCAGAGGATACGCCTCTTCGCTCCGCAAATCTCTGATTTCATTTTCCAGTAGCATCGCCGCTTGCCCTTCAAACCTGTTCTGTTGGGCAAGCCCGGTGATCGAAGCAACGCCATCGAACAAGCGACCAACGCTCGTCGTTGGAACCACGTTGATCCCGCGCGCGAGCATCTCACGCACTCGCGTATCTGCAGCATCGAGCCCTGAAACCTCTTTCAGCAGACTGGCCGCCGAACGCCATCCCTCGCGCACGGCAGCGTCTCCACCCGGCAGCGCGAACGGACGCAGATGCGTCACGCGTTCATACTGATTGCCCTCTACACGGAAGAATTCACCGCCCCAGATCGTCCCGTCCAGTCCATACCCCGTGCCGTCCCACGAGACTCCGAGATAGGGTCCTTCGACGTTGTTCTCGGCCGCGCATGCGGCCACGTGCGCCTGGTGATGCTGCACCCGTACCACCGGCAATCCGGATCGTTCCGCCCAATGGGTCGACGCGTAATCCGGGTGCAGGTCGCACACCACCGCTT
The DNA here is from genome assembly GCA_963727085.1 of Terriglobia bacterium. Taxonomy (GTDB): domain Bacteria; phylum Acidobacteriota; class Terriglobia; order Terriglobales; family Acidobacteriaceae; genus Sulfotelmatobacter. The sequence goes on from CAVSER010000001.1 coordinate 528,579, forward strand.
CGGGCTTGAAGCTGTACAACCGGCACAGATCGTCAATGGCCCTCTCAAATGCCTGGCGCGCCTCCAGAGTCTCCAGATCTCCAATGTGTTGGCTAAGAAAAACGTCTTGCCCGATGGCGATGGCAACCGTGTTCTTCAGATGCCCTCCCACGGCGAGCACAGGAGGAAGTTCCCGACCTACGCGGATTCCCAGCGGCGCATACCCGCGCGCCCGCCGCAAGATGCCGGCTCGCCCACGCGTCAACCGGACCACCGAATCGTCGCACGCGCGAACGATCGGCCGGTTGTGCATCAGAAAATGATCGGCGATGCCCTTCAGCCGCTCCCGTGCCTCATCGTTCCCGATCGCAATCGGCTCGTCGCTCCGGTTGCCGCTGGTCGCAATCAACGGGAACACACACTCCCGCATCAGCAGATGATGCAGCGGCGAATAGGGCACCATGACACCGAGATACGGGGAACAGTGCGCCACGTTCCAGGCGATATCGCTGCCAGCCTTAGGCCGCAGCAAAACAATCGGCGCAGCCTGCGATTCAAGAAGCTCGACTTCCGCTGGAGTAACTTCGCAGTACTCCCGTACCGTCTCCAGCGAAGGCATCATCAGGGCAAACGGCTTATCTTCCCGATTCTTGCGCTGCCGCAACCGCGCCACCGCCGCAGGCTGGCGCGCATCGGCGAGCAACTGGAATCCTCCAATGCCTTTCAGCGCGACGACCTCACCTCGTAATAGCGCCGCCTTGACCTCGGCGATCGATCCATCCAGTTTCGGTCCACACACCGGACATGCATTCGGTTGCGCATGAAACCGCCGATCCGAGGGATTCTCGTATTCATCCCGGCACTCCGGACACAGCACAAACTCACGCATCGTCGTGTTCGGGCGGTCATACGGGATATCCACGACGATCGTGTAGCGCGGCCCGCAGTTGGTGCAGTTCGTAAACGGATATTGAAATCGCCGGTTTGCAGAAGCAAATATTTCCGCCCGGCACTCCGGACAAGTCGCCAGGTCCGGAAGCACGTTGACCGACTTAGCGGAATCCGCCTCGCTATGATGGATCTCGAAGTTTACGAATCCCTGGGGCGGGAGCCACACCGATTCCCGCGCAGTCACAACTGACGCTTTCGGTTTCTCTGCCTCAATGCGCTGCTCGAAACAGCGAAGCTCTTCCGGCGGTCCCTCCACTTCGACGACCAACCCCGCCGAGGAATTCAGCACCCAGCCGGCGAGCGACATCTCTGTCGCCAGACGATAGACGAATGGCCGGAATCCAACGCCCTGTACCGCTCCTCGCAAGGTGATGCGAAGCCGCTGGACTGCCGATTTGGACTCGCTGAATATCAAGACCCGATTCTAAGTCCTCTCGCGTGCAAGCGAAAACCAGCTCGAGGCTTCCTTCGTGAACCTTAGCCTGTCCTGAGCGCAGCCGAAGGATGTCTTTCGTGGTAAATGAATTTATTCGCGGGCGAGCAAGGACCCTACGAGTTCCTGAATGCGGAAAACAAAAGCAGGCAATGCCGCGGCCACTACGTCGGTCAGCGCTTCACCATGCTCGAAGGTTAGCCCTTCGATCGTGGCGGAATAGGCCCGAGGTTTGGCGCTATAGAGCCTCTCCGCCAGCCCAAGCAAGGCCACCGGAGGCAAAGCATGGCAAAACCGGGGAGCCTGAGACTTCTCAGGATCCGAGCTCATGGCTTTAATCCGAATCTCACCGGGATTCTCACCGCTGGACGCAGCGTCCACGAAAATCACACCTTCGCACCGGCTGATCGACTCGGCCAGTTCAGGCCCCAACTGCTGCAGCGCGAGGATCTCAACATCTGCGGATGGGAATCTGCCCTGTAGCGCCTCCGCAACTCTCCAGGCAACGCCATCATCCGACCGCAAGGGATTCCCATAAGCGATGATCAGAACTCGGGCCATTTGGTCGCCTAAGAAATAAACCGCACACACGGGCTGGTAATACGACCGCAGGCCGGATCTGAAACATCAGCCGCAAAGCGGCGAGAGAATGCAGCCCACGGCGCAAGCCGTGGGTCGAAGCGGGGCCGCCTTGTGAGCCCCGGAGGGGCGAAAGAGACTGTCACCACAAGAAAAACCAAGCCAATCTCAACTCCGAGTGATCTCGTCCACCACGTCGCCCTCTGGGCCGATCAATTGAATCTGCAAATCCATCTGACCGGTCGCATGCGTCGAGCAACTGAGGCATGGATCGTAGCACCGAATGACCGCCTCCACCCGGTTCAGCATCCCCGCATTCAACCGCTTGCCCTGAACGAAATGCTTCGCGACCTGCAGCACGCTGCGGTTCATCGCGAGATTATTGTGGCCCGTAGCGATCACGAGGTTCGCCCAGCGGATCAGCCCCTGCTCATCAATCTTGTAGTGATGGAACAGTGTCCCGCGCGGAGCTTCGCATGCCCCCACGCCCTCCAGCGCATTCGGATGCGCCACCGCCCGCACATGCTTCGTCAAAATCTCCGGATCGTTCAGCAGCTGTTCCAGCCGCTCGATGCAATACAGAATCTCGATCAGCCGCGCGTGATGATAATGGAAGGAACTCAACACGGCCGTGCGCTGTAGTTCGTGGAACTCTGCCAGTTCCTGGTCCGCACGCGGCGTGCCGCACCGGTCTGCCACGTTCAGGCGAGCCAAAGGTCCCACCCGGTACACGCCGTCCGGAAATCCCTTGGGCTTGTAGTACGTCGATTTCAGATAGCTCCAGGGTTCGACCTTCTCCCCAATGTAGTCCGAGTAGTTCGTCGGATCCAGATCGTCCGCCACCACGTGCCCCGACGCATCCACAATTCGCAGCTTGCCGTCGTAGAACGTGAGCCCATTGTCCTTCTTCACGATGCCCATGAACATCGTCGGAAAGTTGCCGAAGGTCGAGATCTCTTCCCGGAACTGCTCCATCGTGCTCTTGAACCACTCCAGCGTGCGCTCCGCAATCTGCAGGGCATCCGGAATGGTCCACAAAATAGCGTCCCGGTTGGCCTCGGTCAGGGGTTCGCTCACCCCGCCCGGCACGATCCACGCCGGATGAATCCGCTTCCCTCCCAGTCGCTCGATGATCTTCTGCCCAAACTGCCGCAGGCGGATGCCATCCAGCGCCAGCGCAGGGTTCTTCTCCGCCACCCCGAAGATATTGCTCTTTGCCGGATCCGCATCCATCCCCAGCAGCAGGTCGGGGGATGACAGATGGAACAGGCTCAGCGCGTGCGACTGCGTCACTTGCGCCAGCCCAAAGATGCGGCGCAGTTTGTCCGCCGTTGGAGGAATTTTCACTGCCAGCAGTGAATCGCAAGCCTTGGCGGACGCAATCAGATGGCTCACCGGACAGATCCCGCAGATGCGCGCCATCAGCGACGGCATCTCGTAAAACGGACGCCCTTCGCACAACTTCTCGAATCCGCGGAATTGCGTTACGTGAAAGCGCGCATCCTCCACCCGTCCCTCATCGTTCAGGTGCAACGTGATCTTCGAATGTCCCTCGATGCGTGTCACCGGATCGATGACGATGGTATTTCCCTGCTTCACGAATTCTCCTCTTTTTAGTTACGAGCTGCGAGCTATGAGCTACGAGCTCTTAAGTGCTGTGAGCCTTTTCGCTCTCTTGCTGAAAGCTCGTATCTCGCGACTCGTAGCTCCTATGCTCCAAATCGCGTTTTCGCGCTCAAGTCCGGCGTCCGTCCCTCCAGCAATTCACTGACGGCGTAATAGATCGTATCGGCCGATGGCGGACATCCTGGCACGAATACATCCACAGTCACAAATTCGTGAACCGGGCGCGAGTTCGGTAACAATGCCGGCACTACCTGGTTTGGAACTCCCGGATCGAACGTCACATTCTCGCGGTAGGCGCGATCGTATACGGCCTTCGTCCCGAACGGATTCCGCATCCCGGGGACATTCGCCGTCACCGCACAGTCTCCCAGCGAAACCAGGATCTTCGTGCGCGCGCGAACCAGCTTGATCTTGTGCAGATCCTCTTCGCTGCTAACCGCACCCTCGACCAGCGTTACGTCCACATCCTCGGGAAATTCCTTGGCGTCGACCAGCGGGCTGTACACCAGATCAGCAGCCCCCGCGATCGCCAGTATCCGCTCATCCATGTCAAGAAAAGACATGTGACATCCGGAGCAGCCGTCGAGCCATACGGTAGCAATTCGCTTCTTACTCATGCTTCACACCACTCATTCGTTCTCCTCACGCATCATCGTCAGGTACGGCAGGAACTGCCTCCGCTTCAGCATCTCGGCCACTGACCGGCCCTTCTCGAACAACGCCCCGGTCGGGCAAACGTGCACGCACTTGCCGCAACTGGTACAGGTCTCCGAGGATCCCCACGATTCCGCCAGGTCCGTGATCACCTTCGCATCGATCCCTCGTCCCATCACATCCCACGTATGCGCGCCTTCGATCTCATCGCAGACCCGTACGCAACGTGTGCACAGAATGCAACGGTTGTGATCGATCACGAAGCGATCATGCGACGCGTCCACCTCCTCTTTGGGATAGCGGTACGGAAAGTGCACATGCGTGATCCCGAGCTTCTGTCCCAGCATCTGCATCTCGCAGTGACCATTCGACACACAGACTGAGCAGACGTGGTTGCGCTCGGTGAAAAGCAGTTCCAGGATCATCCGCCGGTAGTTCTGCAGGCGCTCGGAGTCTGTGGTGACCTCCATGCCCTCTTCTACGCCGGTCACGCATGCCGGAAGCAGCTTGTTCTGGCCTTTGATCTCGACCAGGCACAGCCGGCAGGCGCCTACATCCGACAGGCCATCCATCTCACAAAGCCGAGGAATGAAAATTCCGTTCTGCCGGGCAACATCCAGGATGCTTTCCTCGTGGCGCCCGGTTACATCCCGGCCGTCGATCTTCAGCGTCTTGACTGTAGCGACCGGCCTCATACGGTTTCTCCTACGGGCTGCTCTACGCCGCAGACTCCGGCGGGGCATTTGTGATCTTCTATATGCGCGCGGTATTCCTCGCCGAACGATTTCAGCGTGCTCACCACCGGATTCGGCGCCGACTGACCCAACCCGCACAAACTGGTGTGCTTCAACAAATCACAGAGTTGCTCGAGTACTTTTAGATCTTCGGGTGTCGCCGTCATGTTTCCGATCGCGGTCAGGATGCGGTGCATCTGGTATGTTCCTACCCGGCACGGAATGCACTTGCCGCAGGACTCCGTCATACAGAAGTCCATGAAGTACTTCGCCACATCGACCATGCACGAGCTTTCGTCCATCACGATCATGCCGCCCGATCCCATGATCGATCCCGCTTTCGCCAGCGATTCATAGTCCACCGGCATATCCAGACAATCTGTGGGCAGGCAGCCACCGGACGGCCCACCCGTCTGCACTGCCTTGAACTTGCGGCCCTCAGGTATCCCACCCCCGATCTCGAACACCATCTCTCTCAGCGAAATCCCCATCGGCACTTCGACCAACCCGGTGTTCTCGACCCGCCCGGCCAGCGCGAATACTTTCGTGCCTTTGCTCTTCTCCGTCCCGATCGCCGCATACCACGCACCGCCGTTGCGAACAATGGGCGCTATGTTGGCAAAGGTTTCTACGTTGTTGATTAACGTCGGTTGCCCGAATAGCCCTTCCATCGCCGGATACGGCGGCCTCGGCCTCGGCGTCCCGCGCTTCCCTTCCACCGAAGCGATCAATGCAGTTTCTTCTCCGCAAACAAAAGCGCCGGCTCCCAGGCGAACGTCAATGCGGAAGCTGAACCGCGTCCCGCAAATATTTGCCCCCAGCAGTCCTACCCGTTCCGCTTGCCGAATTGCGTTCCGCAACCGCTTGATCGCCAGCGGATACTCCGCGCGCACGTATATGTATGCTTCGCTCGCGCCAACCGCGTATCCTGCGATCAGCATTCCTTCCAGCACCCGGTGCGGATCGCTCTCCAGCACGCTGCGATCCATGAACGCTCCCGGATCGCCTTCGTCGGCATTGCAGATCACATACTTCTGTGTGCCCACCGACTTCGAAACAGTGCTCCACTTCAATCCCGTCGGATATCCAGCGCCACCTCGCCCCCGCAATCCGCTCTTGGTAACTTCATCGACCACCTCGCGCGGCGACATCTCGGTCAAGGCCTTGATCAGCGCGCTGTAGCCGTTCGAGGCAACGTAGTCTTCAATCCGATCCGGATCGATGTTGCCCGAATTTTCCAGCACTATCTTCTGCTGCCGTTGGAAGAACGGAACGTCCGTCCGACAAACCAGCTTCTTTACCGGTTCGCCATCCAGGCTGTCCATGATGGCGGCGCTGTCCCCGGCCTCCACCTTCTTATAGAGGACGCCATTGCTGGTAGAAACCAGCGGCCCTTCCGAGCACAGGCCCATGCAGCCGACACCCTTGACCTGGCAGTGATCCTTCTTGCCCCGGCTCGCGACCTCTTTATCGAGTGAGTCCTTCACTGCCTGGCTCTGGCACGACAGGCATCCCGCAGCCACGCAGACCTTCACTTTCTGCGTGAACTGGCTCTGCGCGGTGCGTTCCGTTTCTGCGATTTGATCGAGTTCCTCTGGTGTCATGCGACCGTCCACTTCTTCAAATGTTCCCGAACCGCCGACGTGCTCACCTTGCCCGCCACTTCCTGGTCATAGACCACCGCTGGAGCCAGCCCGCACGATCCCAGGCAACGCGCCGTCAGCAGCGAAACCTTCTTGTCAGCCGTCGTCTCTCCTGGCGTGATCCCGAGATCCTTCTGCACCGCATCCAGCAATTGCGGCGCACCCTTGATATAGCACGCGGTGCCCATGCAAATGACACAGGTGTGCTCGCCCGCTGGCTTCAGGGTGAAGAAGTGATAAAAGGTGGCGACGCCGTAGGCTCGACTCAGCGGCACGCGCAACGACATCGCAACGTATCGCAGCGCCTGCTCGTCCAGGTAGCCGAAAGCTTCCTGAACCGTATGCAGCGTCTCAATCAGTCCGCGCGCCTGCTGACCCTGACGCCGAATCGTGGCGTCCACCAGCTTCCAGCGCTTGTCCTGATTGGGAGGAGTGGGTTTTGCAACATATGAGGCCATAGTCTTTCGCACCTGCTGATAAATCCGGTATGAAGATATGAATACGCATGATCATGTTGCGAATGATTCTTTATCGTAGTCCTCGCGAACCCTGACTACAACCGCTAGTAATAAATTTTTGGAAACATTCGTTTTCAATTCAGACCAGGTTTGTAACTAGGAAGAGGAATCAAAAAGTCGCCCACTCCACTGCGATCCAATCGAGCAGATTCCGGCGCTCAACACTCACGTGCCGATCGCGGTTACAACCGCAACCTAACTTCGCGGCCGCCGCGAAGATCACTCCTTCTCCGCCGTCCGCGATCTGCTGCAGCCCCGTTCTTCTTCCCTTCACTCTCGAATCGTCAACACCGGACAATGCGCCTGTGCGATCACGTGATGCGCCGACGACCATGGCAGATGCGTGGACCCCACATCCGCCGACGAACGCGCGCCCAGCACAATCATGTCGGCTTCGCGTTCCGACGCAACTTTCAAAATCCGCTCCGGCGTCGAACCGAACTCCAGCACCGTCTCAGGCAGATACTGCAGTTCGGAATCCTTCGGAACAAACTCCTGCATTCTCTTGACGCTGTCCTCGATCGGCCCCGGACGGCTGCCCAGTTGCGCATAATTCTCGAGAACGTGCATCAGCGTCAGTCGTGAATGAAACTCTGCCGCCAGCGCGATCGCCTGCTTCGCCATGTAGGAGGCGTTCTCCCCGAAGTTCGTGGCGAATACGATCTGCCTCAGTTCCAATTCAAGCGGAGCCAGGTCGCGTCCATGCTTCTGGAAAGCCGGCAGCTTCGCCCGTCCCGATACCTTCGGACCCACGGTCAGCACCGGACAACCCGCATGCCGCAAAATGTCTTCCGCCACCGAGCCCAGCAGCAACTTGCCCAGACCGCCGCGCCCGTGCGTTCCCACGACGATCAGATCGATCTGGTTCTCCTCGATAATCTGTTCCAGGTTCTTCCAGACCTGTCCATGCCGGACGTGACTCTTGTGCGGAATCCCTTCAAAGCATTCCGCCAGTTGATCTAGCTTCTCTTTCGCCTCGGTATGGGCATCCTCATACAACGTGCCCATGCTGACGTAGTCCACCCCGCCGCTCATCATCAGCAGGCTGGTATCCGACAACACATGAACCACATGCAGCGTGCTGCCAAAGCGCCGGCAAATCGCTGTCGCGTAGGGCATTGCAGCTTCAGAAATTGGCGAAAAATCCGTTGCAAACAGAACATTCTTCACGCGCAGCGCGGACGCGCCTCGCGTCATCTCACGGTCAGCGACCGCGGTTCCCGACTTTTCAAGGTTGGCTTCTACGAGTGCCATGACCCACCTCCCGCACCCATAGGTAGGATCACCCCGGCAGGTGCAAACCAGGTATGCCCGCTGTCACCAGTTTTTGTGATTCAAATCACACTAGCCGCCAGTTCCCTCTCGCAAAGAGACTTGCAACCCCCTTTCCTTCCCCTGTGTACCTCCGTGTCCCCTGTGGTAAGCATTGTTCTCTCGTTATCCTCCCCGAATTCCTTTCCGGCGTCATGCGTCGCGCCCGCAGCGCCAAGGCGGCGATTCCTGTAAGATTGTTCTCAACCCTAGAACGTACGACCGATGCCCTATCCCCCCACCAGCATCGGCGCTCCACAATTTGCGGTGCCCAAAACCTATGACGAAACCCTATGGCTGCGCACTCCTGTTGCTATCACTCTCGCTGTTGCTGCTCTCTTGCGGAGGAGGAAATTCCGCCCCCGCAAATAACGGAGGAGGCGGCGGAACCCCATGCAACGCACAAGCCGGGACCACCTGCCAGTCTTTGACCGTCGGCGGTGTGACTCGCACTTACCTCCTGCACGTTCCATCGAACTTCCAGCGGAACACCGGCGCACTCGTCATCGTTCTCCACGGATCCGGAAACAACGGCCTCGCCATGGAAACGCTCACCGGATTCAGCACGCTCGCGGATCAATCCGGCTTCGCTGTCGCCTATCCGGACGGCCTGCTCAACTCAGGCACTGCTGAAACCGATTGGGCGTACTACTTCAACGACTTCACCGATGACGTCGGCTTCTTCCGCCAGCTCATCACTTCTCTGCAGGCCAGTGTTGCACCCGATCCCAAGCGGATCTTCGTCACCGGGCACTCCGCCGGAGGCTTCATGTCGCACCGCCTCGGTGTGGAACTCTCCGATCTCGTCGCGGCCATTGGGGTGGTCGAAGGCGCCATTTCCTCCGGCACAAATTCAGCGCCCGTCCCGTCAGCGCTCGGTCCCGTCTCGGTGCTGATCCTTCACGGCGATCAGGACAACACGGTTCTCTACTGCGGAAGCAGGCTCGACGCCTCGCAGGAAGATACCTTTAACTACTGGACTGGGACCTCGGCGAATCACTGTGCGACCATCGACAACTCGCTCCCCTTGTGCGACGCCCAAGGGAACATCACGGTCGCGGTCGAGAAAGACGCAACCAGCTGCAGCGGCAACGCCGAAGTGAAGTTCTACAAGCTGATCGGAGGAACCCACGCCTGGAGTACCGGCCCAATGAACGATCCCAGCGGCGCGCCTTACAATCCGGCCTTCGATTCCACTACGGGCATCACAACGACCAGCATCCTGTGGAACTTCTTCGCAACTCACCCCAAGCCATAGGCGCGGAGAACTTTCGGGTGTGAAGAACTGCAAGTGCAAGTGGACCTGTCTGAGAAGGTTTAGGCCTCTACGTCCCTAAACTGGGACGCGTGAGAACGCCCGCGTCTCTTCTTCATGTCCGCGCATTCCTGCTCTCCCAGATTCAGCGGACACTCCCTCCCGCACCACCCCTCCTCTCCTTCCAGCAATCCCCACGCCCCGCGATATTTTTCGAACCGGTTGCTGCTACCCCGCCGGCTCCCGAACGGATACAGATGAATTGTCAGCCTCCCTCCCAACGCTCTCACCGGAATCACATACCAGATTCGGTGGACATCAATCATCGCCACCAGGAAATCCACCTCATCCGGTGAATACGCAATTTGTTTGAAGCTCGTCCTCCACGATGAACGCACCGTGAATCCCCGATGATGCCGCGCCCCGCTCAACTTCACCTGCACCCGCCAGATTCGTTTTCCTCCATCCACAAACTGATCGTAGTGCTCGTTGTCTCCATAAGGCTTTGCGACCACAAATCCCCGCCGCGCCGCCTCCACCATGAACTCCATCTCCGCCAGATCCCCGCGATCCTTCGTATGCTTCCGGTTCCCCGGCCCCCTCCGGCCCACACTCCCCATACCTGATCACCATCCATTTCATCTTGAAACTGCCATTCCGAGGTCCGCAGACGCGCGCAGCGCAGAGAGGACACGAAGAATCCCTACCCGGTGGCACTCTCCCCTGCAGCCCATACGGCCTAAAATATGCTGCCCCAAACAAAAATGGCGCAGAGCCCGCAGGCCTGCGCCACCAATTTCCTCTCTATATCCAGAATATCAACTCGACAGGGTCAAAGTGGAAAATTTCCCGAAAATATATCTCAGGCCCCTCCAGTCACTTACAAAGAATTGTGATTCAAAACCCCCTTGACAACCGTTTTCGCCGCATATTCGCCCAAGGCAAATGCCAGATATCTGTGTCCAAAGCAAAGTACGCCGGCCCGCTCAGTCCGAACAACCCTAAAACGCGAACACCGAAATCGACGGCACCGTGATGCTGCCGAACGATAGCGCGGCACTGCCCCAAAACACCGACCAGCCATCGGCTTCGGCGTCGCCGCCAGCCCAAACCCAAACCTCGTAAAAATGATCGCTGTCGCATGGCGTAGACCCGACGAGCGGGAACCCGGACGTGCTGCCCGTGCCGTCGCCGATGTGGATCTGTTGGTCGATCACCGCTTGAATAAACTGCCCTTCAAGCGTGTACTCTCCAACGTAAATGCCAATGAAGTTGCCTGCATGCGCACTGTCAAAGACTGTCCAGGTGTCCTCGTCGTAGCTGACGCTCGGGGTCGCCATGACAAACATGAAACCGTTGTCAGCAATCGGCTGGAAGTAGCCGCCCACCGCGACGGCCGTTGATGCGGTCTTGCCGTTATCGCCTGTGTAGGCGTCGAACGACATTGTTCCGGTGTTTCCGTCGACGCTCGTAGATCCAGTTGCGTCCTGGCCCGTCTGTGCGTTCCACTGCCAGCTCCAAAACGACGGCACTAGTGTGATCGCAACCGAGCCGATGTGCTGACGTCCTGCCGTCTTCGTTCGCTCAGGAGGCTTGGCGCGGACCTTCGCCCTCGCGGCGGCATGCTTCTTCGCCTCAACCACCGCGGCAGAAACCTTTGGATCCTGCTTGGCAAGATCGCGCATGGCGCCGAAGGGTGCGGCCTCGATACGTCGCTGATCCCTGCGTTGCGCATGCCTCTCCTCAAACCGCTTCTTGAACATCGCATCGAGCCGCTTCTTGCTCTCTGCCAGAACGGCATCGCTGGGCTTCTTACCGATTAGTCGCTCGTCATATTTCATCGGAATTCTCCTTGCGCCGTCCGTTGCACACGGTGGGCCATTGGGTATGGGCTGAGGAGAACTCCCGCATCACTCGACTTACCGCGAATCGGTCCACCGGATGGACGTCTCCGAACCGGATTATGCGCAGCGTCGCTATCGAATTAGATAGCCCAACTATCCACCCGAATAGCGGCGCGAACGAAGTGTTGACGAAAGTTAGAACAAGATTACTGGTCCATGAACCCCAGAAGGCCGAGTTTACGATTCGCAAAATCTCCTGATGCAGGCAGCAGGAATGCCCAGACTTCGAACATCACGAAGTCTGGGGGGGCCAGTTCCTAGCAGGCGCCGGCTTACCTGGGCCAGCCCCCCGGCGTCGGCCACCCCTAAAGCCGAAACGACTAAAGACAAACCTAGCCATCCTTCACTGGGGATGCTCGCCGTGGGCGCGGATGGGTTGTCGTTATGGCGGCGCGAGGATGAGTTGACTCACTAAACATTTGGCGAGCGGGTTTGACGTGCATTCACGGGGGGTGGCCAGACTTGAAGATGCTACTACTGAATGGTTGCCCCAGACTTCGTGATGTTCGAAGTCTCGGAATTCCGGACGCGTGCACTATGGAATTTTAACTTTGAAGTTGGCGGGAATGGCCCCTTCGCATGAGAAGCGCGCGAAGGGCCCTCAACCCCATTTGAAAACCTAGGACAGACCGGGGAATCGGAGGGGCAGATGGAACGTTCCCCAATTTGCCTCGAAAAAACTGGGGAACGTTCTGGCTGTCCCCGTGTTTCCCCGTGTTCCGTCTTGTCCAATCCCGTGATATAAAGTTTCTCGCGGGAGCACAATGTCTGGCAGATCATCTTCTAACAGCACAACACTCATTGCCCTAGCACGGAGTCGCTTTGAAAAGCTTAGCGATGCTGAGGTGCGAACCCTTACTTTATCGACCAGTAATGACACACTCCCTCTTCTGGACGCTACCCTGGCTCCCGCAGCAATGCTTAAGTGGGATGATACGCGGAAGATCCGCGCACCACTGATTCGATGGTTGTGTGTCGATGCCGAAGCATCTAAGTGCGTCGGCTCTCGTGGAGTTCAAGCAATTGGTTCCGCGATTATTGGAGATTTAGACCTGGCTTACGCCACTATTCCGTTTCCTCTCGCCTTTCATGAGTGTCAGTTTGGAAACATTGATCTCGGAGATGCGAACATCGCAGGTCTAAACTTGAGTAGCTGTTACATCGGATTCCTCAAGGGCGAATCCTTAGTTGTGAAAACGACCCTTTCCCTCTACAACGAATTTTATTCGACAGGCGGAGTATTGTTGAACTCGGCGTCCATCGGTGCAAGCCTAAATTGTCAATCCGCCCATCTCGGAGCGGACAAGAGTGGTGTGTCGCTTCATGGGGATCGTCTTGAAATTAAGGGTAATCTCAACCTGAATAAAGGTTTCGAGGCCAAAGGTACGGTCCGAATAACGGAAGCTGAGATTGGCGGTGATGTCATTTGCGAGGGAGGAACGTTTGGCTCATTAGACCTTCAGCGTACCGTAATGAAAAAGGGGTTCTTTTGGCGAGGAGCCCGGACTAACGCGTTTCTTGATCTCAGCGCCGCCTCGGTACAAAGCTTGACGGATTCAGAGGATAGTTGGCCGACACGAGGCAATCTCCGCATGGACGGATTTTCATATGAGCACGTAATAGGTGACGGAGTTCCCATAGACGCAGAAACCCGGCTTAGGTGGCTTGACTTACAGACGTCATTTGCGGCCCAACCCTATCGTCAACTGGCGAGAATCCTACGCGAGATGGCTGACGATGATGGAGCTGAGGAAGTTCTATTCGAACTCCAAAACCGACTAAGATCACGTGAAGAACAAAAATTGTGGGACCAAGATCACCAAATTCGCTGGGCAATAGAATCTGGCGAGAATTCTATTTCACGCACCGCTATAGGCTATGGCATCTATCCCGGACGCGCTATTTGGGAGACGTTGTTCTTTGCCGGACTCGGCTGGGTAATCTTCCGCCGTGCATATGTTCTCGGAGGCATGGTACCTACCGACAAAGACGCGCGTGAGGCTTTTCGCCAGGGCCGGACTCCTCCTAATTATCCACCTTTCACTTCGTCAATCTATTCAATAGAAAATTGCGTTCCTATCATACGATTCGGGCAAGACGACAAATGGCAAGTTGATGCAACACCAGGAGAGCACAAAACACCGAGTCAAGTGCGACGGACACTCAGATGCGCTATCGATACTGTGACCGATGGACTGCTTAAGATTGTTCCGGCGTCGGTGGTCAATCCTACGGCGCTGCGATGGTTTCGTTGGTTCCTGATCGGTATCGGTTGGCTGTTAGCGACATTTTTTGTTGCGGGAGTCACGGGGCTTATTAAAGCCAATTGAGAACGTTGTCGACGGAAAAATTCGGCTACACCAACGAATGTTTCACCCCGCCAGCAGCGCCACTCCCCCTGCCACCAGCAGCGCCGCGATCCAGCGCCGGCGGTCAACTTTCTCGTGCAGGAAGATTTTCGCTGCGAAGGCATTGCCGATGAACGTCAGCGACGCGGCCGCGGGTGCGACCAGACTTACGTCTCCCCAGGACAGCGCGAACAGCAAGCTGAAGAACGCGATCGCCATGGCAGCGATCCCGACAAAGAAATTAGGATTCGATAGGACCCGCCCGATCACGGTGAACAATCCTGACTTGCGCCACAACGCGTGAACGTCGCCCACCTGTTTCATGGCGCGCGCCATCACGACGTCGCCCACCACGGAAAAGAACACCACGATGAGAATCCCGCTCCAGGTGTAAAGGTGCTTCATGGTTCGACTCCGCTGGCGACCGCTGACGCGGATTCTTGCTGATGTTCCTCGGTATGCGGATGCGGTGTGAGTGCCGGCCCTCCGGCAACGAAACTGACTCCGCCGGAGATCAATGCGATCCCCATCCAGCGCAGCGGGCTGACTTGCTCATGCAGGGCGAAGCGCGCGACCAGAGCCAGCAGGACGTATCCCAGCGAAGTCGCGGGAAGAACATACGTCAGGTCCGCCCATGACAGGGCATTCATGTAAGACGCAAAAAAGGCGAGCAGCAGGACGATGCCGATGGCGACCCACGGATTCAGTACAGCCAGGATGAGAGCGTGCAGATGATGGATGTCGATATTGCCGGTCTGCTTCATGCCGTGGGCAAGCATAGAGTCCCCGGCCGCTGCGAAGACGGTGATTCCAGCCAGCACCAGATACTTGCGGTAGGTCAAAAGAAGTTCTCAGTACCCAGCATTCAGTACCCAGTTGTCGGTAACCGAAGACTGGCTTGCATTCCAGGTTCTCTCTGATCTCTGATCGGACGCCAGCCACGTCCGGAAGGGCCGTTGCTGAGTACTGAGTACCGAGTACTGAGTACTCCTCTAATCGCCTGCGACGCCCGCCGGCGCCGCTGCGGCCGCCTCTGCGTGCTTCTTCACCATCTTGTTGCGCGCCGCGCGCAGCTTCCAGAACGTCCTCGCCTCTTTGTACAAACGCGAGCGTTCGTGGCCGTCGAAGATCGCCTTCCTGACGATTCGCCAGGCCGCCTTCGGACGGAAATAATATTCATCGTAGAAGCGGTGGACGGCGCTCATGATCTCATCCGCCGGCAATCCCGGATACTGAATGTGCGCCAGCTGATGTCCGCCTTCGTCGACCATCTTGTTGTCGCCAACGATAAATCCGTTCTTCACCGCGTAATCGTACAGTTCCGTCCCCGGATAGGCATGCGCGACCGAAACCTGGATGGTTTCCACGTCGAGCTCTTTCGCGAATGCGATCGTGTTGTTGATCGTTTCGCGGGTTTCTCCGGGCAATCCCAGAATGAAATCGCCGTGAATCACCAGTCCGAGTTTGTGGCAGTCCTTGGTGAACTGGCGGGCGCGTTCGATGGTCGCGCCTTTCTTGATGTTCTTCAGGATCTGCTGGTCGCCCGACTCATAGCCGACGATCAGCAGGCGGCAACCCGCTTCCTTCATGGCCTTAAGCGTCTCGTAGTCCGTGGTGACGCGCGAGGTGCAGGACCAGGTCAATCCGAGCGGCTTCAGTTTCGAGCAGAGCTCGATGGTGCGAGCCTTCTGGATGTTGAACGTATCGTCGTCGAAGAAGAATTCTTTGACGTTCGGCCAGTACTCTTTGGCCTTCGCCATCTCTCGGGCAACGTCGTCACTGGAACGCTTGCGCCACGGATGTCCGCTCAGCGTCTGCGGCCACAGGCAGAACGTACACTGCGCCGGGCACCCGCGCGTGGTGTAGAGCGAGACGTACGGGCTCAGCAGAAACGGAACGTTATAGCGGGTGACATCGAGATCGCGCCGGTAAACCTCAGTGACGTGCGGCAGTGCGTCGAGATCCTGAATCTGCGGAGCGTCGGGGTTGTGGACGATCTTGCCATTCTTCAGGAACGACACGCCGGGAATATCTTCCAGCGGCTTCCCTTTCGCATAGTCCACGATCGCGTAGTCGAATTCTTTGCGGCAAACAAAATCGATGACCGGGCAATCCCGCAGTGACTTCTCGGGAAGCACGCTGACGTGCGGGCCCACAAACGCAATCTTGATCTTGGGATTCGCAGCCTTGATCGCCTCAGAAATGCGGACGTCGCCGGGAAATCCCGGCGTCGACGTAAACAGCACGAGGAACTCAAAGTCCTTGGCGATGTTAATGGTCTCTTCCGCAGAGACATGATGCGGCGGCGCATCCAGCAGCCGCGACCCCTCCAGCATTCCAGCCGGATAAGCCAACCAAACCGGATACCAAAAACTTTCAATTTCGCGGGTGGCGGGCCAACGGGAGCCGGCGCCTCCGTCGAAATTTTCGAAAGAGGGAGGGTTTAGAAACAGTGTTTTTAAAGGCATATTGGGTGTTGTTCTATTTTAGCATTTGGATAAGGGAATCCCGGGTGCTCTTGCAGGTTCCCCAGCAGACCTCAGACGATCTAAATGCTTGATTTTACTGTACTAGCTTGGCTCTCAGCGTCAAATGGGCATCACGCGAACCCTCGTTTGGATGCAGTGAACGGCGAAAGGGTGCCGCGAATGGGGCGAAGTGGCGGGAGGGTTACTGGCCTGGCTGGATCGCAGGAACCTGAAAGGTGAGGCCGCGTTCGTCGTTGGCCTTCTCGGTGGCGGCGAGGTCGAGGTCAGAGAGCGGGATCTTCCGAGTGTGCGGCGACGCAAAGTTCCAGAGAGTCTGTCCGACGATGGCATAGTTCTGGATTTCCTGCTGGTGGTGATCGCGGAAGACGAGGACCGTCGGGGAAATGATGTGAGTTTCCTGCTGGGTCGCAGAACTCGAGGAGCTGCGCGGTGCTTCGGAACGAGCATACGCGTCCTCGTCGCCGTCGACTTCTTCCTGACGAAGCATGCGCTGCTGTTCGAGGCTTTGCTGGTTCATCTCGTTGGCTTGAGCGAGATTGTTGTAGTAGTCGGCGTCGAATCGGGCATCGTCATTCGACCAGTCCCACAGCCATGGATCGTAGTAGGCCCCCCACCCTGGATAGCCGCCCCATCCGAAGTTGAAGCGATTGCGGCGGAACCCGCGGGCGCGAAAATGGCCATGGGGTCCGTTGCGGAAACCATTGTGGAGATACGAACCTCGGGAGAATCCGTGCGAGTAAGCACGTTCTGGCCCGCGAGAAAAGCCGGAGCGCATTCCAGCGGAGGAGTGGCCGCCGCCTGCGTGAGGGCCGCTGACGCCGCGTCCGGAGCCGGCGTGACCTCCGAAGCTGCCACGCGCACCGCCGCCGCGCTGGGCCCAGACAGGTACGGCGAGGAAGAGAGCGAACGCCGTGATGAACAGCAGGCGACGCATATGTATTTATTATAGGCGCGTTTGATGGGCCGGCACGTGTTTTACATTCTCTTTACAAAGATCGGTTCACCGGGTCAAAGCCGCTGTGCGAAATCAGGGCAGACCCCGAACCCGTTCGCCGCATCTACTTCTCAGCACTACAAGGAGATGCCATGCCGTCAGCTCCTCGAATCACGGTGGACGCGCTCAAACGTCGCATGGACGAGGGCGAAGACTTCACCTTGATCGATACCCGCAATCCAGCTGCCTGGGCCCAGTCCGACACCATGATGCCTGGGGCAATCCGCGTTCCGATCGATGAACTGGAAGAGAATCTTTCGCGCATTCCGCAGAATCGCCCGGCGATCGCTTACTGCACTCGACCCTACGAAGGATCAAGCGCCAGTCTGGCGGAAGAACTGGGAGCACGGGGATACGACGAAGTATGGGCACTGCAGGGCGGATTCGACGCCTGGCGCGAGGCCGGCTACCCCATCCAATCCAGATGCAAAGCAGCATAAAGGCAACGGTGCCTCTTTCTAAAATCGCGCGGTTTGCGATAGAAAGAGGTTTGTCCTGCCCTCAAAAAAACTCACACCGAGGAGCACGGAGCCGTTTTGCCCGATATCCTCGGTGTCTTTCTCTCGTAACGAATTACCAGAGAAACAAACTTACTTCACCATAATCTTCTTGCCAGTCGGATCGAGCGTGCCCTGCACGCGGACGCGCTTGCCATCGAACTTCGCGACTTCGGTCTGATGATCAATGTCGTACGTCTGGCCGGAATCATCGCGCAGCACATACTTGTCGCCCTGTTTTACAACGGTTCCGGAAAAAGTCTGGTTGTCAGTGCCGGAAGCGGCGGACGAACCGGAATGGGCTGTCGAACCGGCCGTCGATCCGGATTGCGGAGTGCTGGCGTCCGGCGTCTGGCCAGGAGTCTGTCCCGGCGTCTGGGCCGAGGGCGCCTGCTGGGAAGACGGCGGCATATCCGGCGATGGCGTCGGCTGCGTTTGCGGCGTCTGCTGCGTCGGCGTCGTGTCGGGCGAAGACGACGGCTGCTGCGCCTGCTGGTCAGGAGTGGTTGACGGCGCGGTCTGCGCATGGAGCGCGCTGCCCCAGGAGATCATGCCAATAGCGATCGCCAGGGTGGCGAGGTACGACAGAGACTGAATCTTTTTCACAAATCCTCCAGGAGCCCAAGCGGCTCTGCCACGAGTTATTGCACGCACACTGCCACGCCTCCGCCCACGGTTGTGGATCACAGCAAGTGCGTTGCAGCAGCGAGGGTTAGGTTCCCGCGTACGAAATTAGTTTTTTCGCGATAAGGGATTTTTTCGTTTGGCTTAGTGCGATCCCTGTAGCGGAGCCAAGATTAGTTTTCGCATTGTGGAACTGGTTCCCGAGCATTTCTTGCACGCGCGAGGAAAAGTCTTCCGGCCAATTTCGCCGCAGTTTTTTTTGCCCGTGCAATCTGCGAGATTCGCGTTCCTCTGCGGAAAGAAGCTTGGCATTAGTCCCGTCGCAATCGCCGATTTGCGGTCTCCGCTCGGTTTCTCAAGAATGAGGAAAGTACGGAAAAGCAAAAGAGCCACGATCGAAGATCGCAGCTCTCTGCTGTTCTAGTTTGTGATTGGCGAAATCCGAGTTCCGCCGCAGAGCAGTAGTTAGTGCCGGCCACCACCGCCGCCACCGTGTCCGCCATGGCCACCGCCGCCGTGGCGACCGCCGCCTCCACCGCCGCGTCCACCGCGTCCACGCCGGCCGCCCCCTCCACCACCGGGACGTCCACCGCGTCCGCCACGATCTCCACCACGATCTCCACCTCGCGGACGTTCTCCACCGCCGGCCGCACCAGCACCGACATGCGGCGCGCCTTCACGATTGAAGTTCGGCTCTTCCGGATCATCCGGAAAATCCCCGCCACCTTCAATCACAAGTGATCCAGCCGGGACAGGCTCATGCCCATCACCCGGAGCCGCTGCCGGAGGCGCCTCGCCTCCGCCCATCTTCGCGCGCTGCTCTTTCAGAATCGCCTTACGCGAAAGCCGGATGCGGTTGCCTTCGACCGCCAGTACCTTGACCAGGACCTGATCGCCTTCCTTCAACTCATCGCGGACATCGGCGATACGATGCTCCGCGACCTCGCTGATGTGCAGCAGGCCTTCGGTTCCAGGGATGATTTCAACGAACGCTCCGAAATCTGCGAGCCGCGTGACTTTCCCGAGATAGGTCTTCCCTACTTCGGCCGTCGCCGTGATGTCGCCGATAATCTGCAGCGCCTTCTGTGCCGACGCCTGATCGCTCGACGCCACTTTCACCAGCCCGGAGTCTTCGACATCGATCTTCACTCCAGTCTGCTCGACGATCGAGCGGATCATCTTTCCTCCCGGTCCGATCAGGTCGCGAATCTTGTCCGTCGGGATTTGCACGGTGTAGAACCGCGGCGCGTAATCGGAAATCTTCTCTCGTCCGCTGGTGATGACTTCTTCCATCTTTCCGAGAATGTGCAACCGCCCACGCTGAGCCTGGGCCAGCGCCTCGCGCATGATCTGCGAAGTGATGCCGGCCACCTTGATGTCCATCTGCAGCGCCGTAATGCCGTCTTTCGTTCCGGCTACTTTGAAGTCCATGTCGCCGTAGTGATCTTCCGCGCCGGCGATGTCGGTAAGGATTGCGTAAGCGTCGCCTTCCTTGACCAGTCCCATCGCAACCCCAGCGACTGGAGCCTTCAGCGGAACGCCTGCATCCATCAGGGCGATCGAAGCGCCGCAGATGGTAGCCATCGACGACGATCCGTTCGATTCCAGAATGTCAGATACAACCCGCATTGCATAAGGCCACTTTTCCTCGGTGGGCAGCACAGCCGAAACCGCGCGTTCCGCCAGCGCTCCGTGCCCGATTTCGCGGCGTCCGGCTCCGCGCATAAATCCAACTTCTCCAACCGAAAACGGCGGGAAGTTGTAGTGGAGCATGAAGCGCTTCTTGGCCTCGCCTTCGAAGCCTTCCAGACGCTGCATGTCGTCGCTGGTGCCAAGCGTGGTAGTGACCAGAGCCTGGGTTTCGCCGCGGGTGAAGATGGCGCTGCCGTGGGTTCTGGGCAACACGCCAGCTTCGATCCAGATTTCGCGGACCTCATCGAACGCGCGGGCATCGGGTCTGCGTTTTTGGTTGATGACTTGTTCGCGGAAGATTCGTTCGCGGAGGGTTTCGTAGTAGTGGTCGAGCTTCTTCTTGGCGGCATCGTCGCCTTCCGGCAACTCGGCGGCCAGTTTCTTCTTGATGTCTTTGACCAGCGCATAGCTCTCGGCCTTCGGATGCTTCTTGGTATCGAGAGCATCGCTTACAGCCACGCCGACTTTCTTCTGCAGGTCGCTGTAGTAGGCATCGTCGAACACCGGCGGCTCGACTTTGCGCTTCGGCTTCCCGACTTTCGCGCGCAAGTCGTTGAGCGCGGCGCAAATTTTCTTGATCTCGGTGTGGCCGAATTCGATCGCGTCCACGACCGTCTCTTCTTTTACTTCTTTCGCGCCGGACTCGATCATCACGATGCCGTCGGAGGTCCCGACGACCATGATGTTCAGCAGGCCTTCCCGCATTTCGTCGTACGTCGGATTCACCACGAACGCGCCGTTGACCATGCCCACGCGAACCGCGCCGATAGGGCCGAGGAACGGGATGTCGGAGAGAGTCAGCGCGGCGGAGGCGGCGTTAATGCCGAGAACATCGGGATCGTTGTTGCTGTCGGCGGAGAGCACGAAGGCGATGACCTGGGTCTCGCAGCGGAATCCGTCGGCGAACATGGGCCGCACGGGCCGGTCGATCTGGCGGCTAGTGAGGACTTCGCGCTCACTCATGCGGCCTTCGCGCTTGATGAAGCCTCCGGGGAAACGTCCGCCGGCATAGGTGTATTCGCGGTAGTCGACGGTGAGCGGGAAGAAGTCGATGCCTTCGCGCGGATCGGGATTCGAGGTCGCGGCGGCGAGTACGACGTTTTCGCCCAGGCGGACCACGGCGGAACCGCCGGCCTGCTTGGCCAGCTTACCGGTTTCGAATGAGATGGTTTTACCGCCGGAGAGTGTAACTGTAACTGATGTTGATTCTGGTTTCATGGAATGTCCTTCGGAGAGCGTCTGGATCCTTGGCTGCTAGTTTTGAGCTACCCATCTCCGCGGGCACACGCTTGGTGTTAGACGCTTGCGCGCGCGTGGCTCGGCAACATCTTGACTGTAAGATGGGACACTTCGCCTGCGATCAAGCAGTGGAAGCGATAGGCTGCGCTTGAAAAACGCACGTGTGGAATTTTCCTCGATGCTGTCCGTCTCACCGGAGACGGCGCTCAGAAAAGCAAGTTTCAAGGTTCAGAGTTACAAGCTTTCAAAGTCCGAGGTTCCAGGGCTCTTCACCTCGAAACGTGAACTTTGAGACTTTTCCTAACCCTACTTGCGGATCCCGAGCTTGCCGATCACGGACTTGTAGCGCTCGGTATCGTATTTCTTGAGGTAGTCGAGCAAGCTACGCCGCTTGCTGACCAGCATGAGAAGTCCGCGGCGCGAGCCGTGGTCTTTCTGGTGCGTCTTGAAGTGCTCCGTCAATTGGCCAATGCGTTCGCTAAGCAGAGCGATCTGAACTTCGGGGCTGCCGGTATCGCTCGCGGTTCTCCCGTACTGGTCAATGAGGGATTTCTTTTGCTCTCTGGCTAACACTAAGTTCCTGCACTCCTGTCTTTAATCGATTGTCTTTGTGACGTTTAGAGAATATCACGGCCGATTGTGCAGCGTAAAGGATGCACCCAGTTTGATGATTGTAAAGCTCAGCACCATAATAAGGAGGACCTTGACGGGGTGCACACGCGCCTGGAACGGCCCATATTCGGGGCCGTTTTCCTTTCAACTCATCACCGGGGCACGCAACCTTCCACGACCCGCTCCTTCTGCGCCCAGAATCAGAAGCCAGACGCTTCTGACAAGTAGCCCCTCTCAGCCCTTCTTCCTTTCACACCCCGGGCTCTCACCGTAAAATGCGTTTCCCTTGTAGTCGAGTTCCCGAAGACCTTCGGCGCTGGTGTAGTAACCGCGAATGGCTTCGTCGCGAGTGAGTTCGACAAATTGGCGTACGGCAGTTCCCTGCTGCGCTTTACTCGCCGCCGTAATCAATCCCGTCTGCTCGAACTCAGAGAGTTGCAGGAAGTCGTGTCCATATAGCTTGTTCGAGAGATCCTGCAGCGCGCGCAGGCCAACGCGGGCAGTCGCCTGTGGATTGTCCGTCTCCAGTTGGCGGACAGATTCTTCGCCATAGTACGCAACCGCCAGAATGCGATGCATGGGATCGAGTCGCTGGGCTGCCGTCTGTACTCCGGCTGCCGAGAACAGCCAGAGGTCGAACCACTGCGTGGCCAGGGCCAGGGCGGCAGGTTCGACCTTACCCAGGAGAATCTCGATAAATCGAGTGACCAGCCGAAATTCGTCCGCGGAGAAGAAGTGGGGCTGATAAGGCCCGGAGACCGGCTGAACGTACTCCGTGTCGCTGCCCGCAGGCGGAGACCACTGGCTGCCAGCGCTGCTTAACGCGTGAACGAGATGATCCTGCGAAGGATCATAGAGGCCGGGAGGAAGCGCGGCTGCTTCAGATTGCTGCGCCGACGCAAGCTGCGTGGCAAACTCTGGAACCATCCCGCTGACTCCGGCGAGTGCGACGAACTCTCCCAGACGCAGCAACCACTCGCGCCGAGATGGATCCTCCGGGCTTTCTGCAGCGGGCTTCCCGTTCAGGTCGTCACGCACTGGCTCTCCTCACAGATCCCCCGCACGAAAAGCGTGTGCGATGTGCTCTCCGGCCCGGGCAGAAATCGCCATGATGGTCAACGTCGGCTCGTAGCAGCCCTGGGTCGTGAATACCGCTCCGTCGGTAACGAAAACGTTGGGAGCATCGTGCACCTTGCAGTTGGCATCAACGACGCTCTTTCGCGCATCGGATCCCATGCGCGCGGTACCGCATTCGTGAATATTCTTTCCGAAGATGCTGATCTCCTTGCTCGGCGGCGTGACGTCGGCGAGATTCATCGCATCGAGAATTCCGCTGATATCGTTGCGCATCGCCGACGCCATCGCTTTGTCATTCTCTCCATACGCCGCATGGATGTGCAGCACCGGAATACCCCAGGCATCCTTCTTGTCGGCATCGAGACGAACAAAGTTGTCGAAGCGCGGCAGGCATTCGCCCTGCGCCTCGATGGCAAAGCTGTAAGGGATCTGTTCCGTCACGCGCTTCCGCCACGCATCGCCAAATTCGGGCAGCAGAAATGCGTGTCCGTAGAGTTCCTGGCTGCCATCGCCATCGAATCGATATCCGCGGACGAACTTCGAGTTGCGGTCTTTGGCCGCGCTGGTGCCAGTGTTGACATGCTTAGGAATTAGAAAGCCGCACGGACGTCCGACTGCTTCCCGCGTTGAGGAGCGCAGGCTCGGCATCAGGCCACTGGCGCCTTCCACTGTGAAGTGGTCCATCAGGTAATGTCCTACGACTCCATTGGAGTTTCCGATTCCTTGCGGATGCGCCGAAGACTTCGAATTAAGCAGAATTCGCGTCGACTCTAGCGCGCCGGCAGCGACGACCACCGCCTTCGCAGCAATCTCGCGGTGCTCTCGCGAGATGCGATCGATGTAGTGAACCCCCTTGGCCCGCCCACTCGGGTCAACGATTAACTCGCTCACAATCGCATCGCTGACGAGCGTGAACTTGCCGGTGCGAGCCGCTGCCGGGAGCGTAACCGATGGGCTGTTGAAATACGACGCGGTGAAGCAGCCACGCTGGCACTGATCGCAGTAATGACAAGCGGGGCGTCCGCGGTGATCGACCGTGAGATTGGCCACGCGGTCCGGCATGACCCGCCACCCGAACTTTCGTTCGATGACTTGCCTCGCCTCCAGCGCGCCACAGGAGAGATTCATTGGCGGCAGGAACTGACCGTCCGGCATTTGCGGCAGGCCTTCGCGAGATCCGCTCACCCCGATGTAGCTTTCGATCAGGTCATAATAAGGTTCCAGTTCGCGGTAGCTGATGGGCCAGTCTTCCCCGTAGCCGTCGCGGCTCGCGGCCTTGAATTCGTTATCGCTGAAGCGGTAACTCTCGCGCGCCCAGCAGAACGTCTTGCCTCCCACCTGGCGGCCGCGAATCCACATGAATGGCTTGTCTGCAGGAAAGGTGTAGGGATGCTCCAGATCGTTCACGAAGAATTGATGGCTGTATTCGTCGCAGGCGTAGCAGAGACGTTGAACCGGTTGGGTCTCCAGCAAACGTTGCTGATTTCCGAAGCCACGAAACTTCAGCTGGTACGGCCAAATGTGTTCCGTGAAATCGCGGGTAGGGACTCGCGGAGGTCCGGCCTCGAGCATGAGAACACTGATTCCGCGCTCGGCAAGTTCTTTGGCCACCCAGCCACCGCTTGCGCCAGAGCCGATAACCAGCACGTCGTGGATTTCCCGGGTGGGCACGAGGGTGTCAGTTTAGCAAACACGATCGTCTTGAAGCCGGCTAACGCTGCATTCGATATTTCCGCAGCAGCTCGTACAGGACGACCCCGCCGGCGGTGGCGACGTTCAGCGAATTCTTCTGTCCCAGCATCGGGATACGCACATGCGCGTCGGCGATCTCCAGGAGCTCGGGGCGCAGCCCGTCCACCTCGTGTCCGAACATCACGCAGACGGGAAATCGAGGCTGCCAGTCAAAGAGCTCCACGGCCTGCGCGCCGGTTTCGACTGCGGCAATTTGAAAACCGCGGCCGCGGAGCCCTTCCGCCACACGGACAGCATCCCAGTCGTGCTCCCATGCGACGGTTTCTTCCGCACCCAGCGCCGTCTTTGTAATCGCCTTCTTTGGCGGATGCGCGGTAATCCCGCAGAGGCATATCTTCTCCAAGCCAACCCCATCCGCGGCGCGAAAGAACGCGCCGACGTTATACATACTTCGCACATTGTCGAGGAGAACGGCAGCGGGCAGCCTGAATCCTTCAACGCCCGCACTAAGCGAAGCATCCGGATAAACGATGCGATTTTCGGGAGGACCAGGCTGAATGCAGACCGGAGAATCCTTATCGCTCATGAGGGGCAGATATCAAAATATCACTTCAGCGAGGCAAGGAAGACTCTCAGGCGCTACGCTGCTTCCAACTCTGCCCGGTTCCACTTTCCGGTCGTCGCGCCCGCTTCGTAGGTGCTCTGGAGAAAATCCAGAACCGCGGTGCTGGGGGATTTCGCCTGTCTCACCTGGTCGTACAACAAGACAAATTCTCCGAGGCCGGAATGATAGAACGCGTCGCGAGGACGCACTGCTTGTTCTCCAAATCCGGAGGGCGTCGGCACGGCGTAGCAGTAGAAGGCCGCCTCCTGGATGTCTCCGCTCCCGGGCCACCATCCCGCGCTGATCACCTCATGCGAATACGCCTCCTGCATGATCTTGCGCAGGACCGGATCGGGATCGTTGCGCTCCGGGGCTCGGCGTCCTGAGAATCGAGTGATGGCCAGGTCGAAGCTGCCCCAGAAGAAGTGCACCGGGCTGGACTTTCCGACAAACCTCGACCGGAAGGTTTTGAACACACAGTCGGCTGATAGCAGGATCTGCCAGAGCCGTTGCGCATATCCGGCATCATAGGCTGCGTGAATCTTGTCCTGATCGAAGGCAATGGGATTGGCGACTTCGACCGGCATCTTCCAGATCTGCACCTCAATCCCAAGCGACCGCAGCCCCGACATGACTTCTTT
This sequence comes from Terriglobia bacterium, assembly GCA_963727085.1. Taxonomy (GTDB): domain Bacteria; phylum Acidobacteriota; class Terriglobia; order Terriglobales; family Acidobacteriaceae; genus Sulfotelmatobacter. Next base: position 554,675 of record CAVSER010000001.1, read on the forward strand.
GTAGAAATCGGCAACAGAGCGCGGCGCGAGCATGACCGACAATGTTATTGCGTCGGTGGTGCGGACGATCAGCTTGTGCTCGTTAAAATCGAATTCCATCTCGAACTGGCGGCTGCCATACGGGATGACTGAAGTAGTGAGTCCCCGGGAACTCACGTAGAGCGGCACATTCCACCAGTGATTGACTTTCGGCGTGAGTTCCAGCCGTATCTTACCGACAATCTGCATCCACATATGCAGGGTGTGGTAGGTGTCTTTCCAATCGTCCAACCGAAGCGCGGGCCAGGATTCCGGAGAGTTGGGCAGATGAGCGGTGGTCATGGGATCTCCTCGTTTCTAGAGAGAGTTTCTCACGGTTCAGAGCGGCGCCCGTGAAAGGGCTTCCCTTCTTCGACGCAGGTTGTATTCGGGATCCTCGTAACCGCGTCGATCGCGGAAAACGCTGCGGAACTCCCCGGTGTAAATGGCACGGCCGTGCCGCAGGGCATCACGAGGAGGCCATTCCAGCTCGGCCTCCGCAGACATACCTTGGAACGGCTGGCGCTGGGCTGGTGGTCGTGGCGGTGACCAGGTTCGAGATCACTGACCTCAGCCCTCCGTCAGTCCAGAGTGCATTCTTCGAACAGAAGCTAATCATGCCGTACGTCTTCGAATCATGTGGTAGATCCCGAGCAAGATGATGGCCCCGATCAGCGACATGAGGAATCCGGCAGACTGGCCTTCCTGATACCATCCCAGCGCGTGGCCGATCCAGGTCCCCATCAGCGATCCGCCAATGCCGATCAGGATCGTGACGATCACACCGCCCGGGTCCTTGCCCGGCATGATGAGCTTGGCCAATGCTCCAATGACCAGGCCAATCAGGATTACCCAAATCCAGTGCATAGCATGTCCTCCACGGTCTCAAAGAACAGCGTCAAAAATTGTAGCCTACAATGATGCGCATTTTGGGAGCAGGTCCTGAATACAAGCTGGTTTTGAGCTCGACGAAGGTGCCCCTGCGCGATTGCATGCCGGCCAGGACGTTCAAGCCTGTTTCGTAATCGAAATTACCAAAATCGATCTGGCGGCCTGACTGGAAACTCTGATGAATAAAAATCATCGCCGGTCCGGCGCCCACGTATGGCGTCCAGTTCCCGCGGCGCTGGGTACCGGAGAATCGATAGATTCCCTCGAAGTTCAAGGCGATCAGATCAGTGACTTCTCCAAACGCGAACTCGGCATTGGGCCGGAACAATACGCGCGGATGGAGGATCGGGCCTATTTGCGATTGGACGCCGAAGCTGAAAAGTTCAGGATCGAACGCAGCCCCTGCACGGACGCCGAGACGCCACCGTTTGCTCTCGCGGCGGATGTCGCTTTCAACGTCTCGGACCTTGTCGGGCACCGGAGCAGCCTGAGCACCTTTGTCCCGCACGGCCGTGGAGCTGCTACCAGTGGAGTTTCCCGGTGCTGCGCTGAGCACGGCGATATTCGTGGCGGCTCTCGTTCCGTTATCGTCCGCCGCGCCGGCGGTCACACGAACGCGCGTGCCCTGCGTAAGTGAAGTTGGCCGTGCCATGCTCCGGTCGTAGGTGAATAGCTGGTACTGGTTGTCGTCGGTGCGCACGACGAGAGTGTTTCGCGTCGACGACGCGACCGTTCCTTCGACAGCATTGTCGTTGGAATTGGTGTTTTGGGAATTCGAACCTTGGTTCGTCGTGTTGTCCTGGCAATACGCCGGGACCGCAATCAATGCGGAGAAGAATAGAACAAAGCAAGACAACACGGATGCGAAAGTGCGCATAGTTCTCCTTGTACTGCTGGCCCGCTTACAGGAAAGCCTGGCAAACCTTTGCAGTCATGTAAGAGTAGCGAGCGGCTACCGCCTGCGTCGATACAGTGTCTTGGGCATATACCGGTCCTCGTAAGCCTTAGCATGCGAAGCGGAGAAAACAGGGGCCTATGACAACCCCGATCATCCGACAATTTCTGACAAAAAAGATTTGATGGCCCAGGGAAATTCCTTCTTTGGGTAAACGCAGCGAGCAATTCCCCTTTCGGTCTTACGACGGGTTGGTCCTTTTATTAGCTTTCACGTGCTTGCTCAAGGCCGTCGCTTTTGCGCCGATAGACGCGTCAGGAGATCGGATTATGCCTCGACGCGGAATTGGATTGTGGCTCGTCCTAATGTGTGCGGCTGCAGTGGCGGCGCAGGACTTGGACCATCTGCAGATCCACGGATTCGCTACGCAGGGCTTCCTGTTCAGTTCCAATAACAACTATCTGACCATGAAGTCGAGCGACGCGAGCTTGCAGTGGACTGAAGGCGCGATCAGCTTCAACGATGCGGTTACGGACAAGTTGCGTGTGGGCGTTCAGATTCACATGTATCAGATGGGACAGATCGGCGGTCCGAACCTGATGGTTGACTGGGCATCCGGAGACTACAAAGTCAACGATAATTTCGGAATTCGTGCGGGCAAGATCAAGCTCCCACTTGGCCTGTTCAATGACTCGCAAGATGTGGACTCGCTGTTTCTCTGGGTGCTGCTGCCGCAAGCCAACTATCCCGACGACAACCGCGACTTCGATCTCGCTGTTTTAGGCGGAGAGATCTACGGACACTCCAATTTAGGATCGGGCGGAAAACTGTCCTATCGCGGATACGGCGGCGAGAGCCGTCTCGACGCCAATGGCGGATACATGCGCCAACTGTCTCAGTTCGGATTCACTTTTCCCGATCCGCCCAGCGGCAAGGCATTCGGCGGCGACTTGCGTTGGGCGACTCCGTGGCAGGGCGTGATGCTGGGCGCGAGCGCCGAGCGCCAGGGACTGGACGGCGCGGGGCCGGAAGGCACCGTGCATGTGGCGCCGAGCCTGGTCACCGCCTATTACGCGGAATGGAGGAAGGGCAAATTGTATGTCGCCGGCGAATACTGGCGCATGCCGCTGAACATCATCTTGCAGGCGGGGCCGACGATCGCCGCCCAGCGCATCGATCAGCGGTCGTGGTACCCGATGGTGAGTTATGAAGTGACCAGCAAGTTGCAGGTGGGCGCGTATTACAGCCACTACATCAATAAGGCCGGCGACATATCGCTGCCGGAGAATTACTCGAAAGACATGGTCGTATCCGGGCGGTACAACTTCAACGCAAACTTCTACGCCAAGCTGGAAGGTCATTTTCTGCGCGGGACCGGCATCGGCTACGACGCCACTACGAATCCCAACGGACTCGATCCCAATACCAACATGTTGGCGGCCCGCGTCGGCTTCAGCTTCTAGGTGAGGACATGAGAGTCAGACAACAACTCTTGCTGTGGTTCTTGGGATTTGCCATCCTTGGGGCTTCGTCTGCCGCCCGAGCGCAGGATGTTCTGATCGTAACCAACAAAAGCGTCGCGATTTCTCAGCTGACTTCGTCGCAGATTCGAGAACTGTTTACGGGCGCCAAGTCGCGGTTCAGCGACGGTTCGCGGGCGATCCCGGTCATCCTCAGGGGCGGCCCGGTGCACGAAGTCTTCCTGCACCGGCAACTGGGCCAGACCCCCGAAGAATTTCGTGTCCAGTGGCGGAAGCTCGTGTTCACGGGACAGGGGTCCATGCTGAAAGAGTTCGCCTCGGAAGCCGCGATGCTGGAGTACATCTCAACGACTCCGGGCGCGATCGGATACGTTAGCCGGGTTACCAACCCCGACGCCGTGAAGATCCTATATGTGTCGCAATAAGCGCCGCCTCACTTCCAGCGCCGGCCGGGCTGGTCGAACATCTCGGGCGGAAGTTCAAGGCCCACGGCCTTGAGACGTTCGGAGAATTTCGGGCGGATGCCGGTGGCAACGAACTCTCCGAGCGTGCGGCCTTCCGGCGACACGCCCTGCTTCTCGAATACAAACAGATCCTGCAGCGTGACTACCTCCGATTCCATGCCGGTAATTTCGGTCATGTGAGTAATGCGCCGCGCCCCATCGGTGAAGCGCGCCACCTGCACGATCAGGCTGATGGCGGACGCGATCTGCTTGCGGATCGCTTTCTCCGGCAGATTCAGGTTCGCCATCATGGCCATGGTCTCCAGGCGGCCCAGCGCATCACGCGGACTATTGGCATGAACGGTCGTCATCGACCCGTCGTGGCCGGTATTCATCGCCTGCAGCATGTCGAGCGCCTCTTCGCCGCGCACCTCGCCAACCACGATACGGTTGGGCCGCATCCGCAGAGAATTGATGACGAGTTGCCGCGCCTGCACCGCGCCCTTCCCTTCCGCATTCGGCGGACGGCATTCCAGACGCACCACGTGCTTCTGCTTGAGTTGCAACTCCGCAGAGTCTTCAATCGTCACGATACGTTCTTTGGAGGAGATATATCCGGAGAGCACATTGAGCAGCGTGGTCTTGCCCGCGCCCGTTCCTCCCGAGATCACGATGTTCAACCGTGCGGCCACGGCAGCTTTCAGCAAGCCCAGCATGTGCGGGGTCAGCGCCTGGCTCGCCAGCAAGTCTTCTTCGCTGACGGGCGTATGCCCGAAACGCCGGATCGAGATGTGGGGACCGTCGACCGCCAGCGGCGGAATGACAACATTCACACGGGAGCCGTCGGCGAGTCGGGCATCTACCATCGGAGAAGTCTCGTCGATGCGGCGGCCAATCGCGGAAACGATCTTCTGGATGATCCGCATCAGGTGCGCATCGTCTTTAAAGACGACTTTCGTCTCTTCCAACACGCCCGCGCGTTCGACATAGACTTCTTTCGATCCGTTGACCAGAACATCGCTCACGGTTGGATCCTGTAGCAGCGGCTCGAGGGGGCCCAGCCCGAAAACCTCTTCCAGAATCTCGCCCGAGAGCCGTTCCTGTTCTGGTGCGCTGAATGGGGACTTGAGGCGGGCCACAACGTCCTGGATCACCGCCAGCGTTTGCAGGCGCGTGCGGTCGTCCGGAGCAGTTGCGATTCGCTCGACATCCAGCTTGCCCAGCAGATAGCGATGGATTCCCTGTTTGAGCTCGAGATAGCTCCGAACGTCCAGTCCGCCGGGCGGCTTTTCGCCGCCGGAGATAGTGGCTCCTAGCGCAATTCGATTCGTAGCGGCCATTAGCTCAAGGCCAGCATTGTAGATGGGCTATAGACAGGAAACAAACGGTGTCTTCCCACGGCTCGCTTACATTGAGGACGAAGCAATTGGGCGGCGGCTAGCAGAATTCGAAGGATGCGAATTGACACATGCATCCAGCTAGGGGTTTGTAACTTTCTCCATCTCGGCGTTCAGGTGAATGCTGCTTCCGGCGACCACCTTCATCTTGCGCTCCCAGCTCTTGTAGCCGGACTTTTTCACGACGATGGAACGCTCACCCTCTGGCACTGCCAGATCGGACGGAGTATTGCCCGAAAAGGCTCCGTCAATTTCGATGTCGGCTCCATCAGGAACCGAGCCGACCGAGCGCCTCGCGGTGGAAGGAGCCGTAGCAGGCGCCGCGGACGCGGAGGCATCAACGACTGATTCGGAAAGTCCCTATCGCGACTGGCCAGAAATCATCTTTTCTTTATTTGACCCGAACCTGAGCGAGATCCCTGTTTGCTTCTTTTGTTCGTGTGACGAGAGTTACCGGCGGTCGTCGCTACCGGACTTATACTCGCTCCAGAGCTGTACATGAAGAATGGAGGCGGCGATGCTCAAACCCTTGAGGCTTACGTCCCTCGTGGTCACCACGTTCCTGGCCTCTCTCGGATGCGGCGGTAACCAGCAGAATTGCGATTTGACGGCGCTCTCGGTTTTGCCATCAAGCGCCACCGCGGACCACGCTGTATCTTCACCCGGCAATCAAGTGCAATTCTTCGCTGGTCCTATCACCAAGGGACAATGCGTCGCCGCTGGGTGTGTGAACTGTTCGGGCCAGACATGGACAGTGTCCGACACAGTGAATGTTTCAATCAGCAATAGTGCCAACGATAACGGAACTGCGACTTGTTTAGGAGCTACGAATGGAGCAGTTACGATCACTGCGACGGCTCCGGTTTCAACCAAGAACACGAAAACCGTGAGTGGAACAGCTACGCTGACCTGCAAATGAGGGGCAGTTCAGCGATTGAAGTCTTATAACGGGGAGGCTCAAGACGATGAATGTAGCGCGGACACTAGCAGGGATTTCAGTCACGGTTTGCGTCATCGGTTTAACCGCCATCGGACAACAAAAGGAGGCACCCCACCAGACAGCACCGAAGACGCAGCTTGAACTTTGCATGGCTGCGATGCCGACCATTTTCACAAACTACAACAATGCAAAATATGCGGTGTTCCGCGCAGCAAATTCTGGCCAGGCCGGGCCGATCGGGGAGGCCCAAGCGGCACTCGACGCTATGGAGCAACCGCTCAAAGGCTGCTACGAAGCATCGCAGAACACACACGCTGAACAGCAACAGGACAGCAAGTAGTAGTTGGATGGCGAAACATCCCCATTTCACTCATCATCCCGCCGTGGGGCTGGCCCAGACTTGTTCGCAGCGACGTCCAGAAATCGGCTGCCCCAGGCTTCGCGATGTTCGAAGCCTGGGCATTCCTGCTGCCGGTATCAAGGGATTTTCCAGATCTGCAAATCAGCCTCTGTATTTCATGGAGAAGCGCCCGTCTTCCTGGGAGACTCGCCGTGGCGAAGGACGCCTCTGGACTGGTGCAAAAACGGCCTCTGGACATGAAGAATCTCAAGCCCTAGATAGCACGAATACCCACGCTTCGAACATCGCGAAGCGTGGGGCAGCCAGTTTGTCGCAGTGCCAGCAAGTCTGGGCCAGCCCCCCCGGTCTCCTTTTATCTCTTGTGCCTCTGAGCACGTCGGTAACTTGGGAGCGTACACCGCATCCCGTCCGGAGACCGGCCTTCTCATCCCATCTGGTTACAGCAGCCATTCGCTAGAAGTGCGTCGGGTGATAGGATTGCCGCCATGGAATGGGCAATTGGGGCCTTCTTCGCGGCGATGCTTGGCCTCTATATCTGGTCGCACGTAACGGCTGGCATGCAATCGGCAAGAAAATTCAGCCGTTCATTGATGACGTATTCGGCGTAGGGCCGAAGACCGGACAAAACCCAAAGGATAAAGACCACCGTTAGGCCGGGAAATCGAAAAAACCTCGACGAGCGTTATCGCTGATTTCGACAGTCAACCGATCTACTATCATCTGAGTGGGCGCGTCGGAGCCAGATTGCCCTTGGGGTAAGAGATGCCGAGATCAAATAACCGGATCGAGTCGTTTGCGCTTGTGGATCGAGCAATTAGACTTCAGCTAACCGATGATGGTGACCCGTCCGAAGTCGAAGCGTGCCTGAAGAAGGCCTTGGCACTCGATCCTGAGAATATCGAAGCGCTGCAAGAGGCTGCTCACTTCTACGACGCGGTAACGCCTAATGCGAGAAAGGCAAAGAAATATGCACTCGATTGTCGTGGAAGGGCCGCCAAGGTCGCTTCTGAAATGGACGGCATTCTGGAAGACGCTGATTCGAAGGTCAGCAGCGAACGCCAGCATCCCTATACCCGGTGGAAGGGTACAGCTCTTTGGAAAGTAGTTGAAAAAGGCATTGCAGATCTCGTCAAGAATCGCGACATCGTGGAACAAACCCCGCGAGCCTATATCGTCGGGTACATCTGCAAGGCTGTGAGTCGAGGGACAGAATTGCCGCAAACCTAGGGCGATAGTTGTTGAAACATCGCCATTTCACTCAAAACCATTTGGTGAGCGAAATGGCCTGATCAGAGCAAGCACAAAAGCAACTGGATTGTGATGGTCCAGTGCAGCGTTGCGTGAAAACCGATACCAATCCGTCACTGAGTACCTGGGTTCCCCTTCAAAATCATCGCGGGTAACTGGAGCACGATCACAACGAATACCGGTATCCAGAAACTCATCGTGTGATTGTGAAAAAACAACAAGTACGGGGCGAACGTGAGAATCGAATAGGGCATGGCACACCAACGAGGTAGCCCAATGTCCCAAAACCGGCAACTCGTGCCGTAAATCGCCAACAAGAGATAAAAGCTCACGACACCCCAAACTGGCACACCCCAAGGAACCCCCGTAGTGAGTGCTTGATGCAAGTTTTGGCCAGCCGGAGCGTCAACGCACAGAAATATCGCGACGGCGTAGGGCACCCGCTCCATCGGTTGATAGAGCTTTCTCGGCCAATTTAAGGATAGACGTTTGGGCCGACATCGGAGCGTTCGAATAATAGCTTAGCGCGACATTGTGAACAACACTCGGCCAGCGACGGCCTTCGACTGACTCGGGTCCACGATTCTCAACTATCGATGAATCGCGATTACACTCAAAATCCCCGGCTCATCATCGAAACGTGTAATCCCTGTTCACAACAGTTATCTGGAACCGTAGAATCTTCCTGCACGGAACGTCGGCCCAACCGAGAGAGTTCGTTCTTTCAGACGCCCACTGAGGCCCGCGAGAGGTGCTGTCAAATGCGCCGAGTGTGGATCGTAGCAGTTTGCCTATCGTTTTCATCGTTCACCGCCGCACAGGATTCGTCACAAAAGACGGACAACGTCCAGACAGATGCCCTGGCAAAACAAATAAGCTCCGCGCTTCTCAGTGCGGTTCAGCACAACAACGTCGGGGATATTGCTGACGATCCAGCAGGAAAGGTCGCAGGTCTCAGTTACGACCTGCACATGTCTGATTGCGAAAACCGATGGGTGGCTCTTTATCACGAGCCAGAGGACGCTGACTACGCTTACGGTTTTGTCTACATTGACCCGCAAGCGGGATTCACGCTCCATTATTTTGGACGCTTCACAATTGATGCCGGTGGCAACTATCATGCCGCAGCTAACCCCCTTCCTCCGGACAAGGCCAGTCTGAAGGTTCGTTTGGGTCAGAATGGAATTGCGGCTCCGCTTCCAGCCCGTGCTTTAGCACAGCTTCAGCTGCCCCAGAGACCAGACTGGATGAAGTATTACGAAGATAAGACTGATCCAGTAACCCACAAAGTCGGTTGGGGATTTTTCTACAACGCCATTGGAGACTCCCAGCGAGCGCTCGGCTTTCTCGAATCCGCTTACAAAGAACGCCCCGACGCTCCACGAGTCGTTTTTGAGCTTACGTATGCCTACAACGCAACCAGGCGACCGGAAGATGCGATTCGCGTTGCAAAGAGTGAGTTCGCCAAGAATCCCAAGGATGAGTTGCTCTGCCGGGAGATAGCCTTCGCGTATCTCCAGCTGAAAAGCTATCAGGACGCCACGGGGCAATATCAGGCGTGTATCGCGCTGTGTGGCGACTCGGAATCTCAGCTGGCCGAGAAGAGCGAGTTGGCGATGAACCTAGGGTCGGCTTATGGGGCATTGGGGGATACTGCGAAGCGCAATGCATGGTTGGAAAAGGCCAAGAGCTGGGCGCCTAAGGGATCACCCGTTTACAAGTATCTTCATCCGGAAGAGAAGTAGCAGTTGAAGAAAGATCCCCATTGCACTCATCCAAAGGTGTCACTGTGTTCGGACGCTCCTACCTGCCGAATTGACGAAGATGATGGTCGGTATGCAGATAACCTAGACGCATCCATTCATTCGCAGACATTGTGCCGAAGTACGGGTGCATGGGCCACGCGAAGCTTTCGGGAATCCGTGTGAAGAAATTCACCCAACCTCTGAGTTCTGCGAGGTCTTTTTCGAAGTCAACCGGACGAGTGCCGCCTCGCTCTTGATCGACCTCTGCAACAGTCTTGAAGCCCTTCGGCCACTGGACGGGAACAAACAGGCATCCCCACTTCAAGAGCTTGCTGGGGTAAGGAAAGCCCGGCGGCGCCGCTGTGATTGCGCCTGTATAAAGTTTGAATGCATCGTTGAGGTGGCAGATCATTTGGTGGGCGGACATCTTCCCCCACAAACGAGGCGTTGCCGAGGTTAGGCGTTCGACTCGGGCGAGAATCTCGTCAACGTCTTGGCAATTGCGGAGGCTTTTCACCGTTCGTGTGCTGCTACCGGAAGTTATCCACCAGCATAGCCTGCGATTGTTCCTCGCCCGGTTGATCGAAAGCCACGGTGTGCCCGTCGCGCGTGGCTCCGAGCCAGAACGGTGTCCTGTGCAGTTCTTTGAGAATGGTCGTGCGCGATTTCGCGAAGTCGTAGAAGCTCAACACGGCTTGGTGGCCGAGAGCAGGGCCTACGAAAAGAATGCCTCCCTCCACCGGTTGCCAACTTGCCCAGGTACCGGGCCGCACCAGCGGAACGCGCACCTCTTCTCCGCCCTCGACAGGAACGCGCCAGATCTCGGGCTCAGCTTGAGGACCGTTGGAGTAATAAAGAAACTTTCCTTCGACCGATTCGAGCGCCGCATGCCCGCCATGCTGAGTAACTTGAACCGGCGTCCCGCCTTGCGCGGGAACCTTCCAGACCTGCCAGCCTCCGGAGCGCGGTGAGCCGAAATAGATCCACTTTCCATCGTGCGACCAACTGGGGCAAACGCTGTGAAAGTTATCTTGCGTGAGAACCTGCGGGGCCCCGCCGTGCAGATTCATACTCACGATCTTGCTTCCGTCGGGTGTCTGCACATCGAACACTACGGCCTGGCTGTCCGGCGACCAGCGAGGCGTGCCCGCTCCGCCCACCGCACTCAACTGAAATCCGTTGCTTCCGTCACGATTGCTGATCCAGATCTCCATCGTGCCCTTGCGATCGGACATGTAGGCGAGGCGCTTGCCATCCGGAGAAAACTGCGGCCCCGGCCCCTGATCTGTATCGCTGGTCGAAGACACGACCAGGTACGGAGCGCTCTCCCTCGATTTGGAAATATCCATCTGCCAGATGCTAAGGCTGCGCAGCAGGCGCTCGTAGGCGAGCCGATATCCGCGGCGCGAAACCGCTGGATCCCAGGCGGGCGACCCGGCTTCACCGATCTGCGCGCATATGTCCGGAGAATCGAGCGCTACTCTCCAGATCGCCGGATGCCCGGTGCGGTTTGAAGAAAAGATGACGGACTTGCCATCCGAAGACCATTGCGGCGGGCTGGCGATTCGTCCTGGCTCGGAAAACATGTGCGTCCATCCTCCGCCCGTTACGGTAACCGAACGAATCTCGTTCGTGAGATCCCCCTTGTGATCCCGGACAAACAGAACCTTCTCGCCGTCGGGAGAAAACGTTGGTCCCCAGTCTTCGGCAAGCGGAGGCGTCTCCGTGATCCGGCGAGCCCCGTGAGTATCCGGCGTGAGCAGGTAGATGCCGTCTGGGCCGGCAAACGCGATCGCCTTGCCGTCCGGCGACCAGTCAATCTCGCCGCGACGCGGAACGACGCCACCCGTGTCGAGTTTGCGCTCGCTCGTGATGGAATACGCCACGTTGAATGCGGCCGGCGCCGAAACCGCGATCTGCTCGGACTTGCGCTTTTCGTCTCCGCCCGCGTCGGCCGGTACAAGATAGATCGAGTATTCACGATTGTGTTGACGCGCAAAGGCGATCCAGCGCCCGTCCGCCGACCAGACCGGACAGCAATCGTCGCCATTGTTGGTAAGTTGCAACAGCTGATCAGTACCTACGATGCTCGTATAAATTCCTGCCTGACCCTCGGCCGAGTGCATGCGATAGAAAGCCACCCGATTGCCGTCCGGGGAGAACACCGGAGAAGCCGTGTCGGAGATCGCGAGCAAAGGCACCGTCCGCTCGACCACCGAGCGGGATAGCGATCTTGCGCCATATCCCGTAACTGCACGAAAAAGTAGCGAGGCAACGAGGAGCGTCAGGCAGACTAGAGCAGCGCCGACTCCATAGGCAATCCATTTTCGTGGAGCGAAGGAGCGCGAGGCCGGGGCCGCGAGCTCGTTCGCAGTCTGTTCCGCGGGAATGGAAACCACTCCCGTCCCCGGAACCTGGACCACGACCTCTGTCTGCGGCTCCGGAGCAACACTCCCCAACCACTCGACGTCCGCCCGGAAGCGATAACCACGCCGCGGCAAGGTCTCTATATATCGAGGATCGTCGGCCGAATCGCTGAGCGCCTCCCGCAGCTTATTCACCGCGGCATTCAGGCCGTGGTTGAAATCCACGAAGGTATCCGAGAGCCAAAGGCGGTTGCGCAGTTCTTCGCGGGTCACCAGCTTTCCGGAGCGGCTGAGCAGCATTCCCAGAATCTCGAACGGCTGCCCGACCAACTTGATGCGTGTTCCGAACTTCCACAGTTCGCGGGTGTGCAGGTCCACTTCAAAAGGACCGAAGCGCGCCCGCTCAGCGGAATGATCGGAAAATGAGTTGGTCATTTGATCCCCGGGTGTTCCAAATTCTACCGCAAGGCTCCTCCTTTTCTGCGTTGCATCATCCACCGTTGTTCCTTTAGACGGATCAGCAAGCCATTTTGTTATCAAGACGTTGCTGGATGAGGTGCCGCTCCGCAGAAATGAGGGAGCGTGTATGCGCGAATGAGCGAGATTGCATTGCGGTAGACGGGCGGCCGCGGCAACTTGGGCCCAGTTTGAGGCACGACAGGATTTCCACAGACCTCAAAGGGAGAGAAGCGATGAAGGCCAATCGATTTGTTGTAGCCGTAATGCTTGCCGGGGCCTGGGTAATCCCCAGCCAGGCGCAGGCCCATAACAATTCCAGCCAACAGTGCAGCCTGGCCGTGGTATCGCGGCTGGTCGATTCGAAAACGCAGGTGTGTGACAACTCCGTGGTCCAACAGATGGCGAAGAAGGGATCCGCCTTCGAGCAAAACCAGATGGGAATTGCCTCCGTTCTAGCTTTCGGTCCCGATTACAACCAAAAGGAGGCATTCCAGTGGTTCGAGAAATCGGCGCGGGGTGGATACGCTCCGGCCCAAGTCAATGTGGCGGTCATGTATATCAATGGCTGGGGCACACCCGTCAACTATGCCGCGGCTTTGCAATGGCTGCATGTCGCTGCGGATCAGCACTTTGCCCGCGCTGACTACAACCTTGGCTTTATGTACCTGCAGGGTAAGGGGGTGCGATCCGACTATCCGGAAGCTTTTCGCTGGTTTCAGAAGGGCGCCGAGGGCGGAGACAGCAGCGCCCAAACGAATCTGGGATACATGTACGACCAGGGCTGGGGATGTGATCGCAACCTCTAGAGCGCGGCGAAGTGGTATCGGAAGGCTGCGGATGCGGGGAATCCGCTGGGGGAAAACAATCTGGCGGATATGTACTTGAAAGGCGAGGGCGTCGCGCGCGACGATGCAGCGGCATTCGCGCTCTTTCAAAGAGCAGCCGCCCAGGGACACACGGGCGCCCAGATCAAGCTGGCATCCATGTACGCGGACGGACGTGGCACAACGAAAGACATGCTTGCAGCCTTTGCCCTCGTTGCGCAGGCGACCTCCGCGGGCGATCCGCGCGGCAAAGAATTGCTGCACGCCTTAGAAAAGCAGCTGACCCGTGAACAGCTTGCGGAAGGCCGGGAGCGAGCGACCCGAGCAATGAATTCGGAGCGCGAGTTGTCGGCAAAGAACTTCGCGCAATAGCTGGATACTTATCCAACTCCCATCCTGCGCGACCGCGAAGGGTGGGACACACCTTTCCGCTCCGTGATCGATTTGTCAGGACAATAAAAACTTTTCCCAATTTTATCTCTCTCAGAAAAAAACATTGTACTCAAATCCGATTCGCACCAACCCGTCCAACTGATGATAGGCATCCAACGGGCCTGAAAGGATAATCGCGTTTCAGCGCGACTCGTCCGCAGGTCCTGCTTGCTTCGATCCCAACCGAAAATGTTCTGAGATCCCGCCTCAGACTGAAAGAATAGGAGCACTACGATGAGAGTCTCAATCACTGGGCCGGCATTTATGCTGGCCGTTGTCGCATCCCTCACCGCCCTCGCATCCGCCCAAGCCAAACTAAATCAGACGCAAGGATATGGAGCTGGCAAACCTCTAACCTTCACTTACACACAAAATTTCGATTGCGTCGATCAGCCCAATACCGATCTGAACTTCAACGGAATTCCAGCTGACAAGGATCCGGGCGAGATGCAGATTCCGATTTGCCAGGTCGGAACCCAACCTACGATTAATCCGCCGGGAAAAGTCGGCAATCCCGCGGTCACGACCGAACCGATCTATGTCCTCGTCCCCATGTTCTCCACCGATAACGATCAAAATCCGAATGATGCAATCTCCTGCGACAATGTGGTTCCAGGGACAATCTGCGGACCCACGCTCGGAAGTACGTTGAACTCACTCTTTGGAGCGCTGCCTGAGGCGTTCAAAGCCAAGCCCGCGGTATTCACGCAATGCCCGGAGGCGGGAACAACACCCGGCACTTGCACAATGCACGCATCTCGACTCGATCTCGGTCCGGCACTGGTCGCCCTTGGCTACTTACCGCCACCCGTAGCGAACACATTTGTCCCTTCGCCTAACCACAGCCATGTAGTCAACGACGACGCCATTAACGATCCGGCAATCTGGTGGCAAGTTATTCCCATCTTGGTCTTACATCAGAGCGATTGGCCGGACAAACAAGCGACGATCGGCTTAACCTCTGAGGCGGCGGTCAACGCGGCAGTTAAGGCCGGAAATGCCATTGAAGCTCCATCGAACTTCTTCCTGTTTTTCAGTTCGCACACTCAGATGAGCCTGGGAGGCATGCAGCACCATATGTAATCCCCTCAGAATCGCTTCGAGGGCTCGGCGCTCCATGCGCCGAGCCCTTCCGGCGTTTGGACATGCGTGGCTTCTATTTGAGCATCTGACTAACGAACTTCCGTATCGCCTCAATCGTGGCTTCAAGCTGATCGCGCTGCGGGGAGTGGCGGCAATCCGCGAGGGTAAGAACTTCGACAGGACCGGCGCACTGGGTCGAGATGGCCTCGACCTGCTTCATCGTGCCGTATTGATCGTCGAGGCCCTGAATAACAAGCACCGGGCAGGCGATCCGCGGAAGATATTCTTCAATATTCCAGCTGCGGAAATCCGGATGCAGCCAGATATCGTTCCATCCCCAGAATGTTCGCGTAACGTCGCGATGATGGCGCGCCAGTTTTTCCGGGAGGTCCGTCGTCTGAAATTTCACCTTGGCTTCGGCAATCGATGCAACACTGAGATCCTCGACAAAAACATGCGGCGCCAAAAGGATGAGCCCGCGGACGCTGCCCTTCGCGCCAGCGTAAATAATGGCGATCGACGCCCCATCGCTGTGGCCGATCAGAATGGGATCCTCGATTTGGAAATACTTCAGAAGGTCGGGGAGAACTTCCAAGCCCTCCTCGTGCATGTAACCGACTGCGCGTGGTTCGGTGAGCACGTCGGAATATCCCGAGCCGTAACGCGAGTAGACTGTCACTCCGCAACCTGTTGCCTGGGCAACCCGGAGAGGAAACGTCTTCCAGTGTGAGACTGAGCCAAGGCCCTCATGCAGCAGCACGAGTTCGGGGGCGTGCGGACTTCTCCCACGGATGCGGACGACCTCCAGGGTGTGACCCCGGATCGGAACATGGAAGAGTTGGATAAAAGTGTCCAAAGGCGCGTCTTTCAAAGCAATAGCCCCGAGATTCCGGCTTCCCTCGGAATTCCCTGTACTTCTTCGTCACACCCCCGCTGCATCGAACACTGAAGATATCGTAAGCTATAGGGGGAGTGGATAAGCAATATGCGCTGCAGTCGCTGCGGCAATGACAATCCGGGGGACAACCGTTTTTGCGGAATGTGTGGCGCCACGCTGTTGCCGCCCCCTGCGGCAAATATCGTTCCTGACACCCAGACGAAGCGCGCCGCCAGCGCAGCCGCGAATATTCCCACTCCGGTTGTGACTGCACCTCCGCCCCCTCCAGAGCCGCCCCCTCCCACACCACCTC
Organism: Terriglobia bacterium; assembly: GCA_963727085.1. Classification (GTDB taxonomy): domain Bacteria; phylum Acidobacteriota; class Terriglobia; order Terriglobales; family Acidobacteriaceae; genus Sulfotelmatobacter. Next base: position 570,448 of record CAVSER010000001.1, read on the forward strand.
CGCCCCGTCAAGAGCCACAGATCAGCGGACCATCATTTCTGGGACTGAACGATCCGGCTCCCCGAAAGCGCGCCAGCCTGAGTGCAGATTCACACCATGGCGGCCATTCGGGAAATCTCGACTATCTGCTCGACGACGAAGGAGAGCACAAACGCGGTGGCGCCGGCAAAGGAATTTTCATTCTCGTGGTGCTTCTGATCGTCGTTGGCTTCGGCTACCTGCGTTGGAGAAACAACGGCTTCAAGTGGTCGAGTTCTGAAAGCAAGCCAGCGGCGACGGAGCAAACTCCTGCGGACACAAGTGCGACTGCTCCGGCAGCGTCGTCTCCCACTATCACGCCCGATCCCGCGCCCGCGACGAGTCAACCCGGGGCGCAAACGCCGCCAGCCTCCCCGACTGCGAATTCACAAGCTGATGGGAACACAGCGGCACAGCCGAATCCGGCTCCCGCGAAGAAGGACGAAGCGAAACCGGCCACTACCGACGACTCAGCAGACAATTCCGCGGACGACGCCAGCGCCGAAGACAGCACGCCTGCCGCTGCCCCTGCGAAGCCTGCCAAGACCGAGGCGGCGAAGTCGACAAGGCCCGCGTCCGTCAAGCCATCAGCCGCGGCGAAACCATCGAGAGTATCCGATCCCGTAGTCGAAGCGCAGCACTACTTGTACGGAAAAGGCGCGCCGCAGGATTGCGATCGCGGGCTGCGACTCCTCAAGCCCGAGGCCAACAAGGCAAATCCCAAGGCCATGATCGAGATGGGCGCGCTTTATTCCGCCGGGCTTTGTACGCCGCGCGATTTACCGACAGCGTACCGCTGGTTCGCGCAAGCGCTGAGAAAAGATCCCGAGAATCAGTCGGTGCAGACCGACCTGCAAAAACTCTGGGGCGAGATGACGCAACCGGAGCGGCAACTGGCGATCAAGTTGTCACAGTAGTCGCGCAGATAAGGGCGTCAGATCTTAAGTTGACAGGTCCCAGGAACAAGATGTCCGGCAGTCCATAGAATCCGTGATTCGAACACAATCCACTCCTCGGGCCATTGCTGTCCTTGTCGCATTGTTCTCGTGTTTCGTTACTGGCGGCATTGCTCAGGAACAAGAGTCGACCACGCCTCCGACGCAGCGATCCATGGGCAGCCGCAAGCACTACACCGGTCTGCCGAACTTCGGCGAAGTGACTCCGAATCTTTTTCGCGGCGGCCAGCCCGGTGCGGACGGACTAAAGGCGCTCAAGAAGATGGGCGTGGAGATCGTGATAGACATGCGCGGCGGCGCAAGTCAGCACGAGAAAGCAGCCGTGAACGAACTCGGCATGAAATATGTTTCGATTCCCTGGCATTGTCCGTTCCCGAAGACCGAAGTCTTCGCGAAATTCCTGCACGTAATTCAGGAGAACCCGGAGAAAAAGATTTTTGTCCATTGCCGCTTAGGAGACGATAGAACCGGGATGGCGATTGCTTCCTACCGCATAGGGATGGAGGGTTGGTCCGCCGATAAGGCGATGAAGGAGATGGAACTGTTCGGGTTCACCGTGATCCATCACGCCATATGTCCGACCCTCTCCCATTACGAGAAGCGCTTCCCAAAAGAATTCCGAACAGACCCCGCATTCAAAGACTTACAACCGCCAGACTCGCAATCCGCCGCGCAATAGCAATCGGTTATCAAGCGACGGTAGTCGGCCTTAAGCGCAAACCGTTCCATAAAAAATGTCACCCTGGGGGCCGCGCAGTTTGCAGCCCTCAGGATATATGCAGGCCGCTCGCAGCGCCTATACGCTACACTTCCTCCTGCTCCTTCAACTTCACCAAAACGCTGAAGTCTTCGAGAGTTGTAGTATCCCCCTTGACCTCTCCATTGGTGGCAAGTTCGCGTAACAGACGGCGCATGATTTTCCCGCTGCGAGTTTTTGGCAGCGAATCGGTAAACCGGATATCGTCCGGCTTCGCCAGCGCCCCAATCTCCTTTGCCACCCATTTCCGCAGCTCTTCTTTCAGTTCGTTCGTCGGCTGTCTTCCCTGCTCCAGAGTCACGAACGCCGAGATCGCCTGTCCTTTCAAATCATCCGGACGTCCAACCACCGCGGCCTCAGCCACTGCGTCGTGGGCCACCAACGCGCTCTCGACTTCCATGGTGCTGAGACGGTGCCCGCTGACATTGAGCACATCGTCCACCCGGCCCATGATCCAGAAGTAGCCATCCTTATCTTTACGCGCGCCGTCTCCGGTGAAGTACATGCCCGGAATCTGCGACCAATAATTCTTCACGTAGCGATCGGGATCGCCATAGACCGTGCGCAGCATACCCGGCCATGGCTGCTTGATCACAAGGAATCCTCCGGAGCCTAACGGCACTGATTTGCCGTCCATGGTCACGATGTCAGCGACCACGCCCGGGAACGGCCGCGTTGCCGAGCCAGGCTTCGTCGCAATCGCGCCGGGAATCGGCGTGAGCATCATGTGTCCCGTCTCCGTCTGCCACCAGGTATCGACAATCGGACAGCGATCTCCGCCGATCACATCCCGATACCACATCCACGCTTCCGGATTAATCGGTTCGCCCACCGTGCCAAGCAGGCGAAGGCTCCGCATGTCGTGTTTCTTCGGCCACTCGTCGCCCCACTTGATGAACGTACGAATCGCCGTCGGCGCGGTGTAAAAGATATTCACTTTGTGGCGCGCGATGATCGACCAGAAACGGTCGGGCTCGGGAAAGTTCGGCGCCCCTTCATACATCAGGCTCGTCGCCCCGTTTTGCAATGGGCCGTACACGATGTAACTGTGTCCAGTCACCCATCCGATATCGGCGGTACACCAGTAGATGTCTTCTTCTTTCAGATCAAAGACCCATTTTGTCGTGATATAGGTTCCGACCGAATAGCCTGCCGTCGTGTGCACAACGCCTTTGGGCTTCCCTGTCGTGCCCGAGGTGTACAGGATGTAGAGCGGGTGCTCGGCATCGAGCGGCTCCGCTGGGCAGACATCGGACGCCTTCGCCATCAGCTCATGCCACCAGTGATCGCGGCCGGGTTGCATGTTGATCGCAGTGCCCGTGCGCCGGTATACCACGACGTGCTTCACGCTCGGGCACGACTTCAGCGCCTCTTCGACGGCGGGAAATAGCTTGACCTCCGTCCCGCGGCGATGAGAACCGTCCTGCGTGATCACTGCCGAAGCCTGCGAATCGTGGATGCGGTCAATCAGCGCGTTGGATGAGAATCCGCCGAATACCACCGTATGCGGAGCGCCGATCCGCGCGCACGCCAGCATCGCGACCGGAAGCTCCGGCGTCATACCCATGTAAATTGCGACACGGTCGCCCTTCTTCACCCCGAGCGATTTGAGAACATTTGCGAATTTCTGCACTTCGTGATGCAGTTGCTCATAGGTTAGGACACGAATTTCTCCGGGCTCGCTTTCCCAGATGACCGCCGGCTTGTTTTTACGTGGCCCTGTAACGTGGCGATCCAGGCAGTTATACGAAAGATTGATTTGTCCGCCGACGAACCACTTCGCCCATGGAGAATTCCACTCCAGCACCTTGTCCCATTTCTTGAACCAGTGCAGTTCGTTCGCAATGCCCGACCAGAACTTGTCGGGATCGTCCACCGACTCCTTATAGAGTTGCTCGTACTCCGCCAGGCTCTTGATGTGGGAGTGGCGACTGAATTCGGCGGGTGGTTCAAACTTGCGCTGTTCCTGCAAGATGGAGTCGATGTTCGTGGACTGCGCGTCGACTGCTTTATCGGACATGAGCAACCTCGGATCTCTAGAGGAATTCACCTTGAATCGCGAAGAATATTCTACACAGGGAGTGTGAATGAAACCGCAAAAGCTCTCAAGCGCGAAAGAAGACTCGCTAACGTGCGCCAGAAGCAGAAAGCGGCGCTGGCGGGCTAAACCACGCCAGTACACGTTTCTCGAATTCTTGCGGCGCAGCGGACAATGCTCCGCAATGATCTGCGCCGGGAACTTCCCATAAGACTGTCCGCGGATGGCTCGCCAGAATCAACCGCGAGTGACGGACCGGAATATTGCTGTCGATCTTGCCATGGATGAGCAGGATCGGGATCTTTGTATCCGCGATGGCATCCTCGGGCGAAACTTTGGACATATCGAGATGGTATTTCCAGCGTGCGCGGAGAAATGCAATCTCTACCAGGGGACGAAGCACACTACGGCCAACCCATGGTCCAAGATGGAAGGGCTGGCCCATGCGGTCATAGGCGATTTCGCGGAAACTGGCGAACGGAGATTCTGCGACGACCGCACAGAATCTTGCGCCAGATTGCACCGATTGCAGGATCTGCGCCGCTCCCATCGATTCGCCCATTCCGTAAACGCAGGAAGTGCGAGTCTGGGTAGCGAGATAGTCAGCCCATCGATGAATGTCGTCTCTCTCGAGGAGCCCGTACGTCGCGAGCGGGCCTCCGCTCAATCCGTGCGCGCGCGCATCCGGGAGCAATACCGCGAACCCATGCGCGAGGAGCAATTCCGCGTACCCGGTCATCCCAAGCCGGTTGTCCCCTAGACCGTGAAGCAGGAGCGCCGCCTCGCCGTTCGATTGTGCGGGACGCACAATCCACCCGCGCAGCACAACGCCCTCGGGCGTTTGGATCGAGACCTCGTCCAGACGAGCATGCAGCGGAACCAGCGAAGTCTGGAACGCAAGCAGGTCTTCTTGAGTGAGAGGCCTGCGTGCGGGATGCAAGGTCCCGTCCGCCAGATAGACTCCCCCGATCGAACACAGCGCCGCGTAAAGGCCGAGCAGAAATATGAGCCAACGGAGTCTGCGGCGAGAACGCATAGCTGAACCATGATACGGCTCACGCTACCCGGAAGTTCGACGCTCCAGCACTCATCGACATCCTCCGCAACTGGAGAGCTATCAAAACGGCTGCGGAGCCTGAGATTCAGGCTCCGCATGGCTCGCGCTTCGTTCGCTCTTTTGGGGAAACAGCAGCACTGCAATGGATGAATGGACTCCGTGGAATCAACCGCTCGCTACGGAACCAGTTCGTAGGCGATGCCTCCGAAATTCGAGCCACCGTATTGCGTAATACCGTAGAGGTTTCCATTGGTGCCGAAGATCACGCCTTGGGGCACATTTCCGTTGGTCCCATTAAAGTTGAAAAAGATACTCTCATTCCACTGCCCACCGGAAGTGGGCGTCATCTTAAACACGATGCCGTTCCCGTTTGACCCGCCGGCCGACGTTGTGCCGTAAAGATTCCCGGATGTGTCGAACACCACTCCGCTGAACTGCGGAGACTGCCCATCCACGGGCCCCCCGAAACTATGCAGGATGGTTTCAGTCCATTTGCCGTTGCTGCCCGGCGTCAATTTGATAACCGTGCCGACACTGTTGGTCCCTCCCGCACCCGTGGTGGTATACAGATTCCCCTTGGAGTCGAGCACCAGGCCTGCGAAAGGATTACAAGCGTCGGTGCTGCAGGCGAAATTGTGGAGAACTGTCTCGCTATACCCTCCAGTCCCGTTCGGAGTCAACTTAAACACCGTTCCCGAGTTGACGGAACCGCCAGTACCGCCGGCCACTGTCGTTCCATACAGATTGCCGGCTGCATCCATGAGCAGGGGTGCGGCCGGATTCTGTCCGTCGCCGGTTCCGCCTTTGAAGCTGTATAGAATCTTCTCTGTCCAACCGCCGCCCGTTTTCGGCGATAGTTCGAATACGGCTCCACAGGCGAACGCCCCGCAATTCTTGCCGGCGCCGCCTTGGTACGTGGTGCCGTAGAGATTTCCCTTTTTGTCGATGATCAATCCAGCTTCCGGCGATCGCCCATCGGCGCCGCCCACGAAGGTATGAATGATCTTCTCTTTCCATGTGCCGCCCGTCTGCGGCGTCAACTCATAAACGATGCCCAGCTTGCGGCCTCCACCGAGAGGCGTTACGCCATAGAGATTGCCCGCGCTGTCCATTACGAGTGAGCCTTGGGGTGATTGTCCATCTCCTGCACTAACATTAAAACTATGAAGAATCTCCTCGGTCCAGCTTCCCGCCTTTAACTCGTACACCGTGCCGTTTAGGTTGGTTCCACCGTCGAAGGTAACGCCGTACAGATTCCCGGCCTTGTCGAAAATCGGGGCGCCGTAGGGTTCGCCCCCATCCCCTGATCCGTTGAAAGTGTGCAGCACGCTTTCAGTTTGAGCCGTGGCGCGGGGGCCTGCAAAGCCTGTGATGACGCAAATCAGCGCGAACGCGCATATCGTAACGAGAGAATAGTCTTTCCCCATTGCTACTCCATTTCGCCGCAAGCAGCGGTCTCTTCGTAGGCCCCAAGTCACACGAGTATGGATCTCGCCCCGGAGAGGGTCAAGATGAAGGAATTTGCACCCGCCGGTGAATGTGAATGCAAGTGGCGCGGAGCATGGCGCAGGTTATTCTTGGCCTGGCATCGGCGGCACTCCGACGCCGCTACTTAGGCATCGCAAGCTACGAATCGGCGTTGCCCTTCACTGTGGTTTCCAGTTTCTTCAAGGTGGCAAGCGAGTAGGCCGCGGAGTCACGTTCCTCAAGATCGGTAGTCATTTCCAGCAATTCGCCCAGACGTTTTACGACGACAGCCTTCACTTCTTTGATGCGCGCCGGAAGCTCTTCCGCGGGGATGTCGATGAGTTTGGCTTCCGACAGCTGGCTGCGTAAGCTCTCTTTTTCGGATTCATAAGCTGGGCCCATGGTGCCACGCTCCGTTTTTCTTATGCGCTTGAGATCAATCGAACTGTCACTTCGGATCGGACGGTTTATATCGAGGCTTCAAACGCAGATAGGTGTAGGCCAGATACTGATTCAATTCGGCGCGGAAGGACTGCTCGTCATCGCGCGGATCCAGCCCAGCTTCTGCCATGGAAACCAGCCTCCGCTCCCAGGTCTCTCTCTCGTCCTGGCTGATCTCCTCCGGCTTGCGCCACGCTGCCGGCTCATGGTTACCCAGAATCTTGTGCTCAGGTATGACGCGCCCATCCTCGAGGATGAAATCGCGCCACACCAATCCCCATCTCACTTCTTTGACGACACCCGTCGCCGGCCCGGCCTGTGACTGAAACGTCACAATCACGGCGTCTTCCGACGGCCAGTTCGGACGATCCTCTTGCTTTTCTATAATTCGCATCAACACCTGGCGGGACCTGCTTGTTAATTACGTTCTTCCTGGTTGGGTTTACGGCCTATGATCTCGGATCCCTGCACGACTGGTCTCGGCCACGTGCCTCGGCTCAGAACGCTGTCGACCATCTGCTCCACCATCACGATGAATCCGGCATCCTCGCCCTCCGCCGAACTCATCAGCACCACATTCAACACGCTGAGCGGCTGAGCCCCTTCAATCTCCACGGTCGCTTCGCTGGGACGCCACAGATACAGAATCCACAGCAGAGTCACTGCGTTGTATGCGGAACTCTTGATCAGGCTGACCGTCGCTTGCGGACCGCTGCCCAAGTACATCACGACCGTGACCAGCACCATCTCGATACAGGCGAAGATCCCGAATCCCAGCGCAATCCCGAACACGTGTTGCCGCCAGCAGTTCCTGAGGAACCGGCAAAGTACCATCAACAGCAGGCACAGCCCGCACTGCATGAACCGCTCACTCCGATCAAAGGCAAGCACCGCGGATACCACTCGGTCCGCACTGGTTTGCTGCGTTGAAAAAGCATTCACGATCGACAGCACTACCAACAGCCCGCACGCCCACCTGAATATCACAGACGCGAGCTTCTGTATTCCCCCGTACTCCTTCAGCAAATGCTGCAGGATCTCATCCATCACCACCACGCCCAGCAGGACGCTGATCGCGTTCCCTGCCCAATAGGCGTCGAAGTAATTCTCCGCGGAGTAGCGGTAAACGAGGAACAGCACCCCTGACTTCACGATCTGGTAAATGATGTACGAGAAGAACCGCGGAAAATCTGCATGCAGCTTTCGATGGACCATCAGAACCAGGAGCGTGACCTGCAGTACCGGTCCTGCCAACCAGCTCGCGTTCATCAAAATGCCATTCATCGCTCTCTGTCCCCCTCCCGGAGGTCAGAAGCATACTTCCCCCCGCACGTCCCTGCAAGTTCTTTGTCGTGGGACGCTCTATCGGGTCAGTATTCAGTTCGCGCGAATTACTTACACGATTTTCCGCGGCAAAGTGGCATCGGATCGCTGCCATCCGCGACTAACACCACGTGTTCTGCTTGTAGGCCGGAACTGCCGAGCTGCGACGAGCTCTTTGGAACCGCACAATACATTCCGACGAGGGCAACGGCGGCGAGAAACACTTCGACTGACGTTTTCATGGGGGAGGTCTCCTGGCGCAAACTTCGCGTTGCGCGGCAGTATATGCCCCAGTCGCCGATTGCGCATCTGTGAAAAATTATGAGTTCAGGCCGGCTCACTCTGAGAAGGCTTAAGCCTCCGCGTCGCCCGACGACGCTGAGGCACCCCTCTCCTCCCTGAGACTCCCCCGCTCAGTCTCGGAGTATCGCGGGATGGTGGGGTACCCGACAAAGATTTGACCTCACATTTACAATTTGTACATCGGATGTTCCCCAAAACATCCCAGTCCCAGAGGGCGCTTCATGACTTCCAGTCTCAAAACATTCAGTTGCTCAATATGCAATAAACCTGTTGATCTTGAAAATGCCAAGATTGACGATGAGGGTCGCGTGGTACATCTGGCTGGGTTATGTCCTCCGCAGTGGACGTCCGCTGCTTCAGCCCCAAACAAGGGAGTCCGCCCCCGCTTCAGACGACGATCTGCTCGCTTCAGCCTGAGCTGGCGATCACTGGCGTAGGCGGGTAACGTTACTTCAATAATCGAACGGATGAGCCATGGTTCTGAGTAAACCACCATGGTGTAATGCTGGCATACCCACATCGCTGCAACCCTTGCCGGAGCTACGGCCATCATGTTGAAGACGCGCCTTTACATCGAGTGCCCGCACTGCCGTATGCACTACCTGATGAAAGACTTCGGGTTGACCTACAGCAACGGGGCTTACATCGAAAACATCGCGGGTTCACTTGAGTGGCAAAGATTGATTTGTCCTTGTCGCCCTTACGAACCGTACAAATTCAAACTGAAGGAGAGAGCTCGGCTCCACGTCTTCGCAGAAAGCGACAGTGAGCAGACTCATTTTTCCTTGAGACCTGTAAAGGCAATAAGCTGTTCCTCAGCGCTCTCGAAGTGACGATCCTCTAACCGCCATCTGAGACTGGAAATCACACGCAGTCCGATCGCAAGCGAAGCCCTATGGAATGTTGGGGGATGTGGTTGACTGGTCTTCTCGGGGACGTCGCAACTCGAACTTGACCCGATTGTGCTAAGAACATCACCGGCCGCACCGACTGGAATCATGGACTCAGTCAGAGAGTGAGCCGGAAAGGATCCAGGCTGGGCAATGGGCAAAAGCCCTGCTGCTATTAACGACTATTCGGCGCTGAGTACTGGTCCCTACTGCGCGAACCCGTCCGCCTGCGTGACCGCCCCGAGCGCAACGGTATGATCGATGTACACGCGTCCGGCATCGAGCGCCTTGCGGTCGAGTTCCAGGAGCGCCTGGTTCTTCACCTTCGCTTCCAGAACTTTCATTGCCGTCTCCGGGGACAGGCACTCCGTCTCTTCCAGCAGCGCGCCCATCATCACCACGTTTGCGACCTTGGAGGATCCCAGTTTGTCGGCAATTTCCGATCCAGGAATGCACACCACCTGCGCATGCGGAATTGAGAGATCCTCGGGCACCTGCTCGCGTCCATAAATGATCGTTCCCCCGGGCACGACCTCGGATGCGAACTTGCGCAGCGAAATTTCATTCATCGCGATCAGTACATCCGGACGCGTCAGCACCGGCGCCCCGATCCGATCTTTCGACAGACACACGTGGCAATGCGCGCTCCCCGACCGCATCTCCGGACCATACGACGGCAGCCAGCTCACTTCCAGCCCCTCGCGCATCCCCATCTCCGCCAGAAGTTGTCCCAGCAGCAGCACGCCTTGTCCGCCAAAACCGGCTATCTTGATGCCCATGTGGCGGAACCGGTGCTGCCGCCCGTGCACCATCGCGTCCTTCGCCGCCTGCCGCTCGCCTTCCACCAGTTCCTGCACACTCTTGTGCGGGGGAATGTTGCTCTCCGGCATCTCCACCTTGCGGTCGCGGAAAACTTCCAGCGGGAAGTTCGGAATCATCTTGTCCGCCACCCACTTCCGCGCCTCAATTGGATCCTTCCCCCAAATCGTCGGGCACGGCGAAAGAATTTCGACAAACGTGAAGCCGGCACCGGCCTTCTGCAGTTCCAGCGCCTTCCGCACCGCGCGCCTCGCCTTCATGATGTTCTTGTTATCCGACAACGCCACGCGCTCGATGTATACCGGCGCCTGCAGCGACGACAGCATCTCCGCCATATGCAACGGGAATCCCTCGTTCACCGGACGTCGTCCCCACGGAGAAGTCGTGCTGCGTTGCCCGACCAGCGTCGTCGGCGCCATCTGTCCGCCCGTCATTCCATAGATAGCGTTGTTCACAAAGAACACGGAGATCTTTTCCCCGCGATTCGCCGCGTGCACAATCTCCGCTGTGCCAATTGCCGCCAGGTCGCCATCGCCCTGGTACGCGATCACGATCTTGTCAGGACACGCCCGCTTCAATCCGGTCGCAGCCGCCGGAGCGCGCCCGTGAGCTACCTGCACGTTGCCCACGTCGAAATAGTAATAGGCAAACACGGAGCAGCCCACAGGACTCACCAGAATCGTATCGTCCTGCAGTTTCAGATCTTCCAGCGCCTCGGCGATCAGCTTGTGCGCCACTCCATGCCCGCATCCCGGACAATAATGTGTCTGGTGCTTCAGGTCGGATTTCCGTTCGTACTCCGGATAGAACACCTCCGACTTCGAGTGCACCACTTCATATTTGTCGGTGGCCACTTTCGGTTCCTCCAGGATTACGCTTTTCTCCGCCATAGTGAATTCCTCTCAATGACTGATCCGGGATCTCTGTCATGCTGAGCGCACCCGGAGTGCAGCCAAGCGAATCTCCGGCGCAGTCGAAGCATCTCTACTCTTCACAACGCCGGGTGCCCACGCTAACCGTCACACCCGCGCCCCAACGTTCTCCTCGATCTTCGCCAGCAATTCCTCCACGCCCGGCACATTCCCGCCAACGCGCCCATAAAATTCCACCGGGCGTTTCCCGTTCAGCGCCAACCGCACGTCTTCCACCATCTGCCCATTGCTCAATTCCACGGTGAGAACTTTTTCCGCTCGCAGCGCCGCCTTCTCCAGTTCCTTCGACGGAAACGGCCACAACGTGATCGGACGAAAGAGGCCCACCTTGATTCCCTGCTTGCGGGCTTCATCCACCGCCGATCGCAGCACGCGCGAAATGATTCCGTAGCCGACCACAACCAGCTCCGCATCTTCGGTCCGGTATTCCTCCCACCGGATCTCCGTCTGCTGCGCCCGGATATACTTCGCTTCCATCTTTCGCTGGTGCGCTTCCAGATCATCCGACTCGAGGAAAATCGAGCTCACCATATTCTTGCGAGTATCCGCCGTTCCCTGCACGGCCCACGGCTTCGCGGGTGCAACAATCTCCCGGTACGCCAGGTCGAGCGGCTCCATCATCTGTCCTACGAATCCATCCGTCAGCACGATTGCGGGATTGCGATATCTGTCTGCCAGTTCAAACGCCAGAATGGTCAAGTCCGCCGTCTCCTGCACCGATGCCGGAGCCACTACCAGGTTGCGATAGTTCCCATGCCCGCCCCCCTTCACCATCGCGAAGTAATCGCTCTGCTCCGGCGCGATGTTACCCAGGCCCGGCCCGCCGCGCATCACATCCACAATCACGCAAGGCAGTTCCGCGCCGGCGAGATACGAGATTCCCTCTTGCATCAGGCTGAGGCCTGGACCAGACGATCCCGTCATCACTCGCACGCCGGCCGACGCCGCCCCGTACACCATGTTGATCGAGGCGGTTTCACTTTCGGCTTGGACGAATGTGCCGCCAACCTCAGGGAGATACAGTGCGGCGGCTTCGGCAATTTCACTGGCGGGGGTGATGGGGTATCCGTAATAAGCGCGACAACCCGCGAGGACTGCGCCCTTAATGACCGCAACGTTTCCTTTACACAATTGCCGCATGTTCCCCTCCCACTTGGACTTGAACCGTGACCTTGGGAGGCGGGGCTAGTCGGTAAACGGTGATTGCGCCCGGCTCCGGGCAGCAGTAGAAACAGATCCCACATCCGGTGCAGTCGTGCCCGGTATAGCGCGCCGGATGCACCCCGTAATGACTCAACTCAGGAGCAAGCTCCAGGCATTTCGGAGGACAGGACTCGACACAGAGCCCGCATCCTTTGCACTCCTCCACATCAATACTGATGTTCCCGCGTGCTGCTCCGGCCATGTGTCACCTCGAAACTGCCATCTGTGCTCTTTGCGGATGCTGCAACCACTTCGTCTTCTCGCAATACTCGTACAGCCCTTCGCGGAACTTTGGATGCGCGATCTCGATCAGCGCCTTTGCGCGCTCGCGAATCGACTTGCCGTGCAGGTACGCCACTCCAAATTCCGTCACGATATAGCGCACCAGTCCGCGCGAAGTTACTACTCCCGCCCCAGGATCGAGCATGGGCACGATCCGTGAAATGTTCCCCTGTTTTGCCGTGGAAGAAATCGCTATGATTGGCTTGCCGCCTTTTGAGCGCGATGCTCCGCGCAGGAAGTCCACCTGCCCGCCAATCCCGCTGTAGAACTGGTTCCCGATCGAATCCGAACACACCTGGCCCGTGAGATCGACCTGGATCGCCGAATTGATGGCGACCATGTTGTCATTGCGCGCAATCAGTCCCGGATCGTTCGTATACGCCGTTGGATGGAATTCAAAGATCGGATTGTTGTCCATGAATTCAAACAGGTGCTTCGTTCCCAGCGCGAATCCCAGTATGATTTTGCGCGGCTTGAAGTTCTTGCGCGCCCCGGTCAGCACTCCCGCTTCAATCAACGGAATCACGCCATCCGACACCAGCTCGCTGTGAACGCCAAGATCTTTGCGGTCCATCAGCATCGGCAGCACCGCGTCCGGAATCCCGCCAATGCCGGTCTGCAGCACCGCTCCGTCTTCAATCAGTGCGGCTACGTTGCGCGCGATCGCAACTTGCAGGTCGTTCACGACGGGTCTCTTCATCGCGCACAACGGACGCGATGACTCCACGAACGCATCAATATCATCCACGTGAATAAAGCTGTCGCCGTACGTCCGCGGCATGTTGTCGTTCACCTGCGCGACCACGTGCTTCGCCGTCCTCGCCGCCGTAAGCGTGGTATCCACGCCAACGCCAAAACTGCAATACCCATGCGAATCCGGCGGGGACACTTCGATCAAGGCCACATCCAGCGGCATCTGCCCGCTCTCAAATAATCCTTCGATTTCGCTGAGATAAATCGGAGTGTAGTCCGCGCGTCCGTCGTTGATCGCATCCCGCACATTCGCCCCGATGAACACCGCGTTGTGCCGGAAGTGCCCTTCCATCTCCCGCGCCACGTAAGGCGCGCACCCCATCGTCATCATGTGGACGATTTCTACGTCTTGGAGGTCTTGGCCCCGGCGCATCAGGGCTTCTACGAGGGTTTCAGGCTCGGCGCAGCCGGGCTGAATATAGACGCGCATGCCGGACTTGACGCAGGCCAGCGCTTCGTCTGGCGTCTTCAGGCGCTTTTTGTAATCCATTTCCCATGACATCGACATCCTTACACTGTCCCCCTTAACTAGCCCGCATTGCGGTCTCGCGCAAACTACGGACGACTTCTTCTTCATACCCCACAGCGGCATAATAAATCGCCCGGTCGAAAAACATCTCGAGCATCTGGAGCAATTCCAGCTCGCCCATGATTTCGACCGCCCGGTCCATAACGGCTTCACTCTTCAAGAAATCCCAAAGATTTTCCTTGGTAAGAACAATCGCCTGCACGACTTCGCTGAGCGGCACCCGCTGTTGTGCGCGGCGCGCGCCGATCTCGCGATAGCGGTGCTCGATATCCAGTTCATTCTTTCCCAGCAGCCACTCGCCGAGATGGCGATAAATTTCGTACACACGTTCGCGCAGTTCATGCGCGGGAACTTCGTGAAAATGACTGACCTGGGAATTGGAGACTACGCGCTCTTCGAGTCCAGCTGCGAGTGCGTCGGCGTGAGTTTCGATCAAACGTACCAGCCTGTAGGAGAACATCATACGCACCCCCGTGGGTTCACGAGCCCAGCGTTACACCCCGATTTTTGCCACAGCGTCCTGGGCGACCCAGCCTTCGACCGGGATCTTGATGATCTCGACGGTGGGCTCCATGGTCTGCGGCACGGTGATGGCGCGCGAGATCAGGCATACGGACTTGGTTCGCCGCAACAGATTCAGCCCGGCCTCGCATTGCTCTTCGTTATGCACTGTCAGTCGCGGGCGGATCAGGATTTCGCTGAATCCGTTTCCGTTGGTGCGGCTGCGGCGCACACTGCCTTCAATTTCCACTTCAAGATCCGTGTACTCGAACTTGGCGCTGCGCGCGAGGTCGTGGAACGTGGTAGTGAAGCAGCCTGCCAGGGCACACAGCAGCAGCTGCTCCGGGGTCCACCGTCCCTGCAACCCGCCCAACTCCGCCGCCTCGGAGAAATGGATCGTGTTCGGAGAAGACTCGCACTTGGCCAGTCCAGTGCGGCCTGAAGTCCACCAGGCCGAAACGCGATAGGTATATTCTGCAGCCATGTTTACACTCCTGGCGCTCCCAGGGGCGCCCTTCCCCCTCAAGACGATAGTGTGAAGATCACGGTGATCGTGGTCTCGACTTCTACCGGTTGCCCATTGAGTAGATACGGTTTGTAACGCCACTGCTTGACTGCCGCGATCGCGTTGGGCACCAGCATCGGGTGTCCGCTGACCAACGACAGGTTCTGGATCTGCCCGTTAACGTCAATGACTGCGCTTAGGACTACTTCACCCTGCACACGCGCAGAGCGGGCCAACGTCGGATACACCGGCTCTTCTTTGTGGATCAGCAGCCCCTTGGTGACGCCCTGCGAGATGCGGACGCGTTGTGGCTGAACCGGGACAAACTTCGGCACGGACATCGAGTTGGTGGCGCTGATGACGCTGCCGATGACGCCTCCGAGTTGTCCACCGGGGATGCCTCCGGGAACTCCACCGACCACTCCACCGGTCGCGGCCATCGGCGGCGGCGCTTCCTCTTCCTTAATCATCTGTACCTTCTGGGGAATCTTGGTAGGCGTGCGCAGCTGGCCGTTGTTGAGCACGTCGGTCTGGATCTGCCGAACGACCCGCTCGACCGGAGCGGCTGCCGGAGGTGGCGGCGGTGGCGGAGGTGGCGGCGCGACCAGCATGGTCAGCAACTGCGCCTTCGGCAAGTCTTCGGTAAAGATCAATGGCATGATCAGCATGACGCCGATCGCCAAGCAATTGAAAATAAACGAGGTCGTCGTTGCAGCGGCCTTGCGGGTGCTGGCCCCCTGAAAGTCCAGAATGCTGTCGGAAAACATCACTCTGGGAGCGAAGGCCGTGGCCGGTTCCTTCCGGGGCAGAACTGCCGCTCCGGGACGACCTGCCGGTTTGACTTCCTTTACCTCTGGCTCATGGATTTCGATTGTGCCCATCGGGAACCTCCCACCTCACCCTTCCACGTACCTGGTCTGAAGCCGGGGTGTATGTCTTGGCGGAACAACTCCCCGTTCTTCAAGCACATCTTCGTTGAAGCGCTAACCCGAGCAAATGGCAGGCATCACGGCTGATTGTGATCCTAATCACGGACTGGAATTTTCACGGTAAACGGAAGTAATGACGGGGGATGGATGGCGGGGCACGTGCCGGATCTGGGAGTTTGAATGGATTGTAGAGTCGAATACAAAGGCTTGAACCACAAAGGACACTAAGGTTCACGAAGGTGTCTCTGTCCCCACCTTTCGTACTTACAGCTTCTTTTCTATTGTCATCCTGAAGCCCTCGGTTTCTGCGGGCTTCAGGATCCATGCATTTCTCGGCGGCAGCGTCAGCCCAGGCGGGCTGCATAGATCCTGAGCCGCCAAAAGAAGGCGTCTCAAGATAACAGGTGTTGGGAGCATCTCCGACAGGCCGGATGCGGGGTTTGATTAGATAACCGTGTGGGCTCCAGCCCCCTGGTTCTTGTGAGATCACTTGCGGGAGAACTCAGGTAAGTCGGTAACGGTCGCTGGTTTGCCTGAAACGCGCCGACACGTGAGCGAGATATCGCGCGTTCGCTGGTGTACAAGAATCGCGTAGCCGACCGTCATCATCCCGCCGTCGAGATTCCGCTTCAACCAGTCGATGTCGCGTCCATGCGCGATCTCGGCGGTCTTCAATGAAGCCGTACTAATTAAACTGGTCGCCTTCCATTCGATCACCGCGAACGGCTTCGAGCCGCGAGCGTGGAGCGTCCTGAGATCCATCCCTCGGGAGAGGTCGCATCCCTTCCACAGCGTCGTTCTCCCCCACGGCCAAATAACGAGGTCCTTCCGCGCTCCGAACCTCGATCTTTCATCGACGCCGACTTGCATGGTCGGGCACTCGATTCCGATCATGGTGAGATCAAGGCCGCGCTTCTGAAACTCCGGAACCAGATGGCCAAAGGCGAACAGGTTAACAACCTCATGCTCGCGTACGTACCAGTCTGAGCGTGAAAGCTCCCCGAACAATCCAGCAAGCGCGACGCCGAGAATCTCCTCAAACGTCGCGATCGTTAAGACGGAGTCGGCAATTTGCGTCTCATGATCGAAGGTAGTCGTCATCCGAAGATCTCCTCCGCCGTATGGCCCACTTCGTGCGGAGCTGTCGGCTGCTTACACAGTTCGTTTGTCAGCATATTCACGACGTCCTATATCTTCCCGCGGCAATTCTTCTCGATGGATCTCTTCGGCAGTCACAATCTCGGCTTGTGTGGAATTGAATCTGATCTCTTGGCTGGAGATACTCACACCGATCACGCTGCCATCGCTTTTTCGGTGTCTCCAGATCTCTTGGGCGGAGTGGTGTTTTCGTTGTTTTAATTCTTCCCGAACCAGCGGGATAACGTCCTCGCTTGGCCGGATATCGAGTATGGTCATCGCGAGGAATTGTTCACGCGAGTAGCCGTAGTTCCGCACGGCTGCATCGTTCACCGCAAGAAAGGCGAAAGAATGAGTATCGAAGATCCACATCGGAATCGGGCTGGAATTGAACTTGCTTAGCCCTTCGGGACTCAAGCCCATAAGCACGGCGTGACTCATCGGCATCTTCCTTCTGTACGATCCTTCGCTTTCCCCGCGGCGGTCGTCTCCCATTGCATGTTCGAGGGAGCATCCGCTCCGCCACATTCCAGCGGTCGAACGTGATCGACGACATAGCCGGGACAGGCTCCCGATCGCCTTTCGGTTGACGGACAGGGATGGCTCCGCATGAAGGTCGCGCGTTCCAATCGCGAACGCTGGATTCTTCCGTTCCTGTCCCGTGCGACGCCGCTTACTCGCCGGGAGCGATGGGAGCTATATCCTGAGGAATGATGCGACGATCGATGCGAATAACTTGAACTCGATCGCGAGCGATAGGCGTGCGATGAGGATCGGCGTCCCGATACCGCGCTCGCCGACACCGTGAGTAAGATGACGACAATCAGAAACAAGCCAGACGCCGACTTCATGAGTCCCTTCCAGCGATAAAACCGCGAGGATGATATTCCAGTCTAGGATTGGCGGTTCGCGCGATCTGTGATCCGAACGCGCTCCCGGCGTGACGAAAGTAATTCATTTTCGGTCGTCCGCTGAACGATTCAGATCTGAGGGGATTCAGCTATCGTGTTTGGCGGGTGACCGCCCCGCCGATCTGACATAATTACGCGAATGTGTGGTCGTTACCGACTCTCGCGCCGTAAGCAGATCATCGCAGAACACTTCGATGCCGCTCCCTTCGATGAAGACTGGGAGCCGCGTTATAACATCGCTCCGACGCAGCCGGTTCCTGTCATCCGCCAACATCCGAAGGAACCGCATCGCGTGCTTTCCCTGATGCGCTGGGGACTGGTTCCGTCCTGGGCGAAAGACATTTCGGGCTCAGCAAGCATGATTAACGCCAGAGCGGAGACCGCCGCGACTAAGCCAGCATTCAGAGACCCGATGAAGTTTCGCCGCTGCCTGGTTCCGGCAGATGGGTTCTATGAGTGGAAAAGATCCGGACAGTCGAAGCAGCCTTTTTGTTTCGAGATTAGCGACGGCGAGCTGTTCGCCTTCGCGGGATTGTGGGATAACTGGAAAGATGCAGGGGGCCAATGGGTCAGATCGTGCTCGATTCTTACGTCCGCTCCGAATGCGGTGACGTCGCAAGTCCACGATCGTATGCCAGTCATTCTCGGTAAGGCTGATTACGACTTGTGGCTTGATCCTGGAATGGCGAATGTCGAAGGAATCTCCGATCTCCTGAAACCGTTCGACGCACGGCTTATGCGGATGTTTCCAGTGAGCAGCCGGGTCAATCAGGTCCAGAACGACGATCAGGAGTGTTCTATACCGCTGAGGCTAGATGGACTACCGCAGGGCCGGTTATTCGCATAGAACCTGCGACCCTCATATTTCGATCAAGGTCAAAAGCTCACGGTTTCGGCATTCCTGTCGGCCCCCCTTTCGCAAACTGTGCGATTTCGACACTTTGGACATAGCCCTCACTTTTTGGAGGGGCACCCAGGAGAGTGCACCCTCAGGTCCGGGTGACTCCGATAGTCTGAGACAGTTTTGATCAGTACGTGCAGATCGAAGCGATGGTCGCCATGGAGCCGTTTATGTGCGCGCGATAGTCCTCGGAGGTGGTGAGATCCTGATCGTAGAACGTCCACGATGCGAGGCGGACCGGCTGCATTGCTGTTTTCCAGTTTCCGCACATTCCTTGAGCCCAGCTGCCCACGTCGCTCGCCCCCCAAAATCCGGTCATGATGGTTTGATAGGGAGCGTAGGTGCCGTAATACTGCTGGATCTGCGAGGTACTGTACAGTTCGGTATTGACCCAGTACGGGCGCTTGAGCTGCTTGACGACGTAGCTCTGCAATTGTCCGACTTCAGAATTACCTGAATAGGGCGTATCTACTAGGTAATGTAGGATGCCTGAAGGTTGCACTTGTTGGACGATGCGCGGCTCGGCAGACTCTGCCAGAAATTCTTCAGCGCGGTGTAGCCGGGCGAGAAATCGCTCCATCCATACCAGATAGCGAATTGGCGGTTATAAGACCCGGACTTGCATGAGCCGCTGAGACTTTGAACGAAGTTCATCAGGTTTAGCAACTTTTGATTTGCCAGCGCCTGGGTTGTCCCTGCTACGAGTTGACATGCAGAGGGAGCACCGGACTTATAGAGGTAGCAATACTCTCCGCCATACTTCCATTTGGGAAAGAGGACAAACTGCAGCTGCACTCCGTGCGCACTTGCCGAGTTGTACATGATCTGGATGTTGTTCCAATAGGCGGTGGTACCGCCCAGCGGCAGGATCACCATGACGGTTTGATATTTTCCAATGGTGTTCACGGCCGAAAATGAGGAATCGATGGAGGATTGGAAATTGGTGAAATCCCACTGCTCCCAGAAGCGATTGTCCTGGGCGCAGGAATCGGGATCAGCCTGGCATTCGGTGGATGCATAGGTCCGCCAACTCGGTGTGACCTGGGGATTGGGAAGGGTGAAGACGTTCCAGGAAGTCTGAGGTCCGTTGGCAGCGCCGGCCGCAAGGGCCGCCAGCCCGAGAATGGCAGACACAAGTGTAACCAGACGAACGAAAGGTGTTCGCATTGATCCCCCCACAGGGAACCGCGCCTACTGCAATGGCGATCTAGCTAGTCAGGGACAGAAACGCGGAGAATTTAAGCTGGGACAGCCGGAAGAGTAAGGCGACGTTTCGAAAAATACAACTGTTTTCTTTCCGTCAGTACTTCCGTTCTGTACGAGTGAGCATGCGCAGAGCTGCGAATTGCGTCCTCAAGAGCTAAGGCAATCCGGGAACTACGGCCCGGGCGGCGTTCGCACTCCAATTTCGAAAACTGCACGAATTCCGAATGGGGCTCGCGGGGTCTCAGTCGGTTCCAGATCAAATCCTCGCCCTTCTTCTACGGAACGCGAGAAGGAAGGGGACGCCAGTGATAGTTCAGGCGGCCTGGAAAGGATTGGCTAGTCCCCCGTTCTGGCCGATATTCCGGAGGTGAGTTGACAGACGTTGCGGATTATTTTTGCTTCACGATCTCCAGGTGCATGGTTGAAGTGTGGCCAGGAATGGCCGGCATGTGGTAGTCGAAAGCTTCTCCGACTTCGCCCTTGAAATCGAAAGGTAAGACCAATTTACCGTCCGTCGTATTATGAGTCGCAACTCCGCCAACCACGGGACACTGGATGACACCGTTGCTGACCGTCGGCGATGAGTTTTCGAGTTGAAAATGCATGGAGTGCTCTCCGGACGTCTCAACGGCCATGCCGGAGACGTGAAACGTCAGGTTGCTGCTGGATTGGCCACTACACGGCGTCGCCGTGCCAGCGGCTTGAAAACTGGCGACGCCATCGCCGCTGAAGCTTCCATCGTCTGCAAAAACGATAGGAACATCCACCGGCTGCATGACGCTGGCGCGGTGAACGAGGCCAAAGTTGGACTCGTTCGAAGTGGACACGCGAATGGCGTATTGGGCAGGCTCACATCCGCAAGACTTATCTCCTTTGAACTCGCCGCCTGTACTGTCTACCCATTCATGGCCCCGCTTCAGCAATTCCTCATGTGAAATGCGAGGTTTCTCGGAAGCGGGCAGGCTGCGGTAATCGAATTGTGGATACATGTCTGGATCCAGACCGCGATCGCCATTGAAGGCCGTAGCGCCGAATGTATTCCCGCCGTTGTCATCGGTGAGATGACCGATGAAATCTTCTGCGTCGCGACTAGCGCCTCGTATCTGCTTGCATAGGGTGGTTGCATTCTTGTCCACGAAGGAGAGAAAGCCGGGAGCAATCGTCCAGATCGAGTCACCCCATTTGCCTCCACGCTTTGGAGCCATGTGGCTGTGGCATCCGTCGCACCCCTGATCCATCAAAGCCGTGCCGTCCGCGGATTTCGCGTTTTCTCGATCCATTTTCCCGCCAACGTGCTCCGTCTGCGACAGAGGAGCATTCGGGTCTTGAGGATCCGGGCCAGTGCCTTCGATGTACGGATTGACGCCACCGTGGCAATTGAAGCAGCGCTTCTCCGTGGTTAGAAAGGAGGCAATCTTGGAGAACGTCTCTATGGATTTCTGGGTTTGCGATTCAGAGAGCGGGCAGACCAGTCCGGGGGGCGGGGCTTGGCCCTCAGACTGAGCGAACGCCAAGGTCGGGAGCAAGACGAATGCTGCGAGCAATTTCACAGGCGGAAGATATATCGCTCGGTGGAGCGAGTCAATCGCTGTTCACGCGTTGCCGTTTACGTCGGCTCGCCGGGAAAAGTTCGATCTGGGAATACTTTTCGAATTGCCTGACTGGAAACACGTACCACGCGTCGACTGGACAGCAAAGTCAAAATCCCCGCCCTCCCGCACAAAACGCGACAAGGACGGGGCAACCTCGAGACTTAAGATGATCGGGATTACTTCGCGAAGCCTTTGGCTTCGAGCCACCAATCGAACTCTTCGATCCAGTGGTCGCTGGTCGTGCCTTGCTTTTTAATGCCGAAGCCGTGATGTCCGGTGGCATAGATGTGGGCTTCGGGTTCGTTCCCTGCGGCCTTCAATGCGGCGTAGAACTTCGTGGCCGGTTCGGCGGCCTGGTCGTCGTCCTGAGCCCATGCCATAAAGATTGGCGGAAGATTCTTCGGGATCGCCGGCATGGTGTTGAAGGGCGCTCCGTAGAGAAGCGCTGCGAATTTAGGGCGGAGTGACGCATCGGACTGCAACGCCGCCGCGCTCGCGATCATCGCTCCGGCCGAGAAGCCGAGGAAGCCGATGCGATCGGGGGAGAGGCTCCATTCCGACGCGTGCTGGCGAACGACTTTCAGGGCCTGAATTCCGTCGGCGATTCCCCACTGGCAGGCGACATCCATGTTGAGATCTTTCGGAATGCCGTCACCCTTTTTTTCCTGCGTGCGATATTTCAGGACGAAAGCGGCGATGCCCTTTTGTTGAAGCCAGCGCGCAATGCTGTTGGCTTCGAGATCGATGGCGAGCGCGATGCAAGCTCCGCCGGGCGCGACGATGATGCCGGTTCCCGTGGCTTTCGCCTTGTCCGGAAGAAAAGCGGTGATGGTGGGCGTGACGACGTTGATGAGAACCGTGCCGATGGGAGTGTTGTCGGCGCGCTGTTCGGTCTGCGTCCAGTGCTCGGAACCCGGTGCCGGGCCGGGCCAAAGGTTTACCGTTTGCGCGTGCGCGGCGCATCCCTGGGCAACAATGCAGGCTGTGAGCAGGGAGATGAGGATTCGCATATCGCAGCAGCCGGGTTGTCGAACCGCGCAAAACTCTTAGGAAGCCTGTTTCTCAAGATGGAGGCGCGAGCGGTGCTTTTCCCTTACCTGTTCGAGCGACAGGACCTTTTGGCTGAGGTTGGAGAGCTGGAGAAGTTCCTCCTGAATCTCCTGCAGGCGTTCCTGTCTCTGTCCGTGCGCGACCTGGGCTTCGGTGCCGCTGGCTTTATGAAGGCGGTAGGAGGTATTCAACTGCTGGATATCGGAGATTTCCGACCGGAGACGCGCAATCTTTTCGCGAAGAACTTCCAAGTGATCCATGGTTAGTAGGATATCAGCAACTGTGAGGATGTGGGGTGGAAGAGCCACGTTTGGCAATGGTGATTCAAAATCCCACCACCAGGCGAAAGAAAAGCGAGAAGGAGGGGGCGCCGCCGTCAATCCTTCAATCGTCGAGGAGAGCTCGGAGCGGGTTAGAGGTCGACCGTGCCGTGGCGGTCGAGGCTGACGGTGGCCGGACTCTTGCGCGACACGGCCCAGTTGATGTCGGGATCGGGGACCTGGAGGTGATGGACTCCGCCGGGAAAGCGGATCATCAGTTTTTCGTATTCGGCCGTCTGGGCGGCGGTCTTGAGGACGTCATCCTTGGCGCTGGGATTCCATTCGTGCAGGTAGTGAACGGTGCGCACCTGGGCCTGCAGCATCTCTTTGGCGCATCCGAAGCAGGGGCGCATTGTGGTGTACATCGTCGAACCGGAGGTGGAGATGCCGAAGCGGGCGGCGGCGAGGATGGCATTCTGTTCGGCGTGGACGCAGATGCAGAGGTCGTAGGCCTCTCCGGACTTGTAGGACTTGTCGCGGTTGGCGCAGCGGTAGCATCCGCCGTCGAGGCAGTTGGTCATGTTCTCGGGAGTGCCGTTGTATCCGGTGGAGATGATGCGGTTGTCGAGGACAATGATGGCGCCGACGCGGTTGCCTTTGCAGTTCGCGCGCAAACGGACCGCGAGCGCGATGTTCATAAAATATTTGTGACGGTTCTCGCGGGCATCGCGCGCGGCCTGCGGTTCGTCGCGGGTGATGGGCGTGGCCTCCGCGGGAGAAGAGGACACTGGCTGAAGGGCAGGGTCTGCGTCTTGTCCGTTCTGTTTCGACATGGGATTCCCTGGAAGATTTGGTCGCTCGCCATTATGCGCCTGCAGCCTGACGCTTGGAAGCACGGCGTCGTCGATCTTTGCTCTATCGGGATAATCTTTGGGCGGTCCGGGACGCGTTACTACTCGCACCGCAGTGCAATCATCGGATCGACTTTGGAGGCGCGACGCGCCGGGATTGCGCAGGCCAACCCAGACACCAGGGCCAGGAGAATCGTTCCAGCCACGAGGATGACAGGATCCCGCGGGTTGCCTTGCGCCCACTTCGAGATGATTTGGCTGAGCGCCAGAGAGAGGGCGACACCGGCGATGATTCCGGCGGCCAGGCTTCCCATCGCCGACCTGAATACGATTCGCAGCAAGTCTCCGCGTCGCGCTCCCAACGCCGAACGAATCCCGAATTCGTTGGTCCGTTGTGCCACTGTGTAGGACACGACGCTATGTAGCCCTACGGCAGCGAGAGCCAGGGCGAGCCAGGCAAAAGCGCCAAAGATCCACGATGCGAGATGCTCCTGCTGCCACTCGGGTTCATAAGTGAGGCGAGTTTCGAGATCAATAGCGTCACCGATCTGATCCGGGTTAATGGCCCTCAACTGCTCGCGCACCGCATTCAACAGCGTAAGGGGCGGAACCTGGGAGCGAACCAGAATCTCCGTGCCCTCTCCCATACTGAATGTATAGGGCACGTAGACTGATGGTCTAGGGGCACTTCGGAGTCCATCATTGCGGGCGTCCCCGACGATGCCCACAATCTGGAACCAGGTAGCTCCGATATTTGGCGGCGACAGCACTGTGGCGGGATTGCCTTCGAGACCTCCCGATCTCAGCGAGTGTCCAATGGCATCGCCATTCGGAAAGTAGCGCTGCGCCAGCGTACGGTTGATCACAGCTACATGTACGCCTTTGTTATTCTCGGCGTCGTTCCAAATCCGTCCTTGCAGCACGGGAATGCGCAAAGCCGCAAAGTACTCCGGGCTAATCAGGTTGACCGATCCGATCTCAGACCCACTCGAATCAAAGAACGCCCCTGCACCAGGGGCCATGGGTTTGCCCAGGACTTCAAATCCCATAATCCATCCATTCCGCGGCGGCGTCGCATCGGTGGAAATCGCCGCTGTGATCACGCCCGGTGTCTCCGCCACTTTCTCTCGCAGTTGCTCAAAATAGGCTGCACGCGCCGGCCAAGTGCCGTAGGAGCCTGCGCGTAAAGGAATTCCTATCGCCATCACGTTGTGCGGGTCATAACCGAGGGGCTGGTGGATCAGCTGTGCGAACCCCTTCATTGAAGAGCCCGCAGCTGCGAGCAACAATAATGTGAGCGCTATCTGCGCGCTGATCAGCATGCTATGGGCCTTGCGTCCTCGGACACTGCCGGCTACCCGGCGCGTGCCAGACTGCGATCTCCCCGATGTGCGTACGCGAAAGCTGCAGCGCCGGCCAGAGTCCGAACAGCACACCCGTTCCGAGCGCGACCGTGACGCTGAAGAACAGAACCGGGAGGTTGATACGAATCACGGCCTCGGAGGCGAACGTAGTTTGGGGCACCAGACGCAGCGTCAGTACCAGAGCGCCGTAAGAAGCTAGAACACCGAGCAACGCGCCAATCACCGCGAGAAGGAGCGACTCCGTAAGCAATTGGCGAATGATTCGGAAGCGGCCCGCGCCCACCGCGGTTCTCACAGCCAATTCATGTTGCCGCGCCGTACCCCGTGCCAGCAGCAGAATCGAGACATTTCCACATCCAATCACCAGCAGCAACATCACCGCGCCAAAAAGCAGGTAAAGTGTCCCGCCCAGGGAGCTAACGACCCAGTCGTTCAGCCCCTGCACATGGACCCTGAAGACATCCGGTAAATCGGTATGCCTGGAATTGGCGAACTGTTCCACGAGGGGCTGCAGTGCGGCTTCGGCTGTGGCGCGACTGACGCCGGGCCGCAGAAGCAGATCGACGATAGATATGCGCCCCGGATCTCGCAACAGCTTCAGCGGCAGATAGACGTCGCCGTCATACCAGGTGAATCGCGGCGCCGCGACGCCTACGATCTCGAAGTTCCTGTGATCAAGTTGCAGAGTGCGGCCCACGACATCCGGATTGGACAGGTAGTGTCTCCGCCAAAACCTGTAGGAAAGAACGACAACAGGTCGTGGCTCCTGGCCGTCCACTGCGTCGGAAGGCCAAAGTCCGCGACCCAGCAAAGCGGGCACGCCGAGATCCTGGAAATTATTCGAGATGAGGCTCACGACGTGCACCGTCTCCGGAAGATCTTGCCCTGTCAGCATCAGAGCGCTGTTGTCCGAAGCCAGAACGCTTTCGAGCACTGGTGATTGCCGCAAGGTCTGAATTTCGGAGCCATTTAAATAGACGGGGTCCCCGGAACCCGCTACGCTGTCGACCGTGAGTCGTACGATTCGATCCGCTGCCGGGTAAGGATAAGGATTCATCAGCACCGCATAGATCACGCTGAACACAGCGGTGGCCGCTCCGATGCCGAGCGCCAGCGAGATCACCGCCGTCAGCGTGAAGCCGGGACTTTTGATGAGCTGCCGTGCGGAATAGCGGAGGTCTTCAAGCACAGTGTGCACGGTTACTCCTAGCGCTGCGGAGGATTCGGAGGGGTCACCCTTTGATTCGGTGTAGGCGTCGGCAACGGAGATCCGCTGCCTGAACTTCTCCGTCGTGGCATTCTACGACGGTGAGCCTTGGCGAGTGTAGGCGCGGTTTCCACGAACCACGGCCTCTTATGCTGCCGAACCGAGGTTCATCACGACACGCTGGTGGGACGCGGATTTTCCTCTTGAGTTAGCGCTTATTAGGCGCATCCCCAGTGACGTTCGTTCACGATCTACTTCGCTGCGCTGTGGTGGTCGTAGCTGATGACGCGGGTGATCTTCCATGCGCCGTCTTTGAATTGCCAGAGGTGGACGAACTGGCCTTCTCCGACGCCTTCGGTGTCTTCGTGGCCAGGATGGTGGAAGCGGTGGACGCCGGTCTCGAGCATGCCGTATCCCTTCATGTAGAAGACCTTGATCGATATGAGTTCCCGGGTCACCTTGCCGCAGATGTTGTTTTTCACACTGTCGGTCAGCGCCTTCTTCCCCAGCGTGACGCCGCCCTGATCGTGGTAGAACTCGACGTCGTCCACGAAAAACGATTCGAACTTCGTGAGATCGCACTTGTTGTAAGCGTCGAACAAAGC
The DNA here is from genome assembly GCA_963727085.1 of Terriglobia bacterium. GTDB lineage: Bacteria > Acidobacteriota > Terriglobia > Terriglobales > Acidobacteriaceae > Sulfotelmatobacter. The sequence goes on from CAVSER010000001.1 coordinate 597,235, forward strand.
CGCATCGAGGGCAGCGCCTGCCTTGTCGAGGTCCTGCTGGTTCTGGATCTTGTCGAGCGGGAGCACAGACTGCGCGTGCGAAAAGGAGGAAAAGAGAAGGGTGGTGAACAAGGCACAGGTGGAGATCGAGAGAGTGAAACGTCGGATCATGAGACCTCGATTTTAGGAAGTTGGCGGCGCTGAATGGAATACGACGATATCGGCGGAAAGGTTCCCGAAGTTCTGCTTGACAATGTTTTGGCAGGGAATATGATGGGCGACAATTTCCTCAAGCACGTAACCTTGAATAGCGCTTCCCCGCAGTATCGACTCCTGGGTTGCATTCTTATTTCAGGCCCCGCACCGCAAAATCATCATTAGGAGGACTCGTCTCATGGCCCCTGAGAACAATCACGTATCGCGAAGAATCCTCGACGAAGTGTGGAACAAGAGAAACCTGGACGTAATCGACGAACTCGTCGATGCCGATTTTACCTTTCACGACCCGATGGCACCGCAGGCCGCGAACGGAGTCGAATCGTACAGGCTGTTTGTACATGCCAATCTAGCGGCATTCCCGGATCTCCACCTCACCGTCCACGATTCCATCGCTGAAGGAGACATGGTGGCGACGCGTTGGACCGCGACCGGGACGCATACCGGTGATCTTGGCGGGATTTCAGCGACCGGCAGAACGGTGTCGATTACAGGCATGAACTTTTCCCGAATTGTAAATGGGAAGTTTGTCGAGAGCTGGGGCAGTTGGGACCGGCTCGGAATGTTTCAGCAGTTAGGACTGGCGCTGGCGAAAGTTGAAGCGGTTGAAGAAGCAGCGTGAGAAGCGCCGGAAAAAAAGCCCCGCACTTTGGCGGGGCTTCACTTTGATGGGAAAGCTGACAACGCGCCTTACTTGAGTGGCTCTTCGTTTGACGAATTGGAGTCGGACTCGTCGGCGCCCATGTGGAACATCGCGGCCTGTGCTTCGGCAGCGGCGCGCAGTTCATCCATTTCGAGATCTCCGCTGGTTTCGGGCTTATCCTGCTTGCGCTGAACCCGGCGCTCGGCTTTGTCTCGCTGGCGCTGTTGTCGTGTCTGCTCTTTCTGACGCTTGGTGAATGTTGATCTGCCTCGTGGCATACTCGTCCCCCGTATGTTATGTCTGCATGTTTATTAGATGTTCGCCGCCTGTCTGCCGCATCTGGGCGGTCTAACTATAACTAAAAGACCAGGTTACCAGCGCGGTTCACGCCCCCGATCGCGCGAGCGGCCACCGCCACCTCCGCCGCCACGTTTGTCATCGCGCCCACGGCCGCCGCCGCCACCTCCGCCAAACCGCGGTCCGCCGCCGCCTCCGCCGCCCCTGGGACGCTCGGTCTTGGGCCGTGCTTCGTTGATAGTCAGCGGGCGTCCGCCAAAGTCGGTGCCGTTGAGGGCTGTGATTGCGTTATCCGCCTCGCCAGCGTTGGTCATTTCCACGAATCCAAAGCCGCGGGAGCGACCGGTGTCACGGTCGGTGACGAGCGTGACCTTTTCTACGGCGCCATGTGTTTCGAAGACGCCGCGCAAGTCGGCTTCGGTGGTGCTGTGGGGAAGATTCCCGACATAAAGATTCTTCATTGCATTTCCTCTCTCAGTAGATCATCTAACGTTGGTGCTGCGGATTTTTGTGCGCGTACTTCATAATCGCGTGGTGGGGCAGGCCGGTCTTGCATGGCTCTGCTGCGGGCGGTACAGGCGGAGCGGACAGCGGAGATACGCCGCGAAGCCTCGAGAATTCCCCAGCGCTGCTGCGGCAAATCTCCAAGATTGACACCCATAACACTCTTCAGATCTCCGACCAGCACGTGATCGTCGCCGTCGGTGAGCAACGCTTCCTCTTCGTTCGGACAATCCGCGAGGTACGCGGGCTCGCCGACCAGGAAGGCCATCCGTTGGGGAGGCGTGGCGCCGCGAAGATCTTCGCAGAACTTATCGCGGTGGCCGCGTCCTTTTTCCTGGTTGATGAGAACGAGATCGTAAAGCCTGGGCCGCCACCAACAGCGGGCTTCGGTGATATCGGCGGCGCAATCGACGTCCATGCCGAGCTTGCGCATGGCGTCGGCGCGAACATCGCGCTTTTTTGTAGATGCATCGACCAGCAGGACTCGTTTCTTCTTGTCGATGGCGGGCAACTCCAACGATACCGGTAAAGGGGGCACGGGAATATTCATTCAGACACCGAATGTGCCGTTGATCGAACCGCGGTACTCCCTTTCGTGTGTTGGCTGGTTGCCTTCATTAATTCCTGGGTTCGCTTGCGTCGTGCGATCTTCTGCTTTCGTTCCCGGTGAAACCGGGACTTGTTACCGTTCTTTATAGACATCAGGATCTCCTGTCATTTCGAGGAACGAGCCGCCACCTGGGCTCCATTCGCTGCTGAGAGTCGAAGGATCATGGGCCAGAGCGCGAATAGCGCGAGGCATGCCATGTCGAGAATGGATACGAATAAGTGCGAAAATTGTCCGATCTGAAACGGAGTGAAAATGCACAGAACTCCGAGGAACGGGATCGCCCACGCGGGCTTCCCCCGGAAGATCATGACGAGACCCAGACCGATCGCCGCCAAGGTTACAACGATGCAGACGAGGGTCCGGTATTCGGCCGGAGAGTGAAGCAGCACGGACGCGGCAAGGGTCAGCGTCGCGAGGAACGCGATGAACCGGCTCAATCGGAGCGCCTTCCGGCCTTCATTGCCGTGGCCGGGACGCTGCACAATTGCCTCAGGTGGACTCGCCAGGACAAAGAGACGCCTCTCGATCTCTCAATCGACGAAGGCGCAAAGTGCTGTGGCGTTCTTCGAGGTTAGAGGGGAACTAGATTGAGTATACCTTGTTTAGAAGACGCTCTGTTTACTGATGTGAACTTCAGATGCAGGCGCTGCGATGTGGCATGCGTTTACGGTGCACTTCAATTGAGGTTGAACGCAGGAGCGCCGAATACGATTGCTAATTCGGTTGCTATGGGCGTAGAATGACCATGTGCGTTAGACCGAGTCGGTCTTGAGCAGCCCTCGCCTTCAACAGCTAGTTCCCTGCACAAGTTTTCTGCCGAATCCCTCCAGCGTAACTATCACAAAGGAACAGAACACATCACTATGGAACAAGGAACAGTTAAGTGGTTCAATGACGCCAAGGGCTACGGCTTTATCAGCCGTCAGACGGGCGAAGACGTTTTCGTGCATTTCTCCGCCATCCAGGCAGGCGGCTTCAAGAGCCTGCAGGAGGGCCAGACGGTCCAGTTCAGCGTGACCAAAGGACCGAAGGGATTGCAGGCGGAAAACGTACAGGCGATCTAAGCCAACGATTTCTGGGGAGAGGCGATGTCGAACGAGATCGCCTCTTCTTTATTTCCAGCGAACGCAGAACCCGGCGCAACATTGAAGTCGAATCGATGTCGAAGAAATTGCGCTATCCTGACGTAGCGACCTTGTGGTAATGGACCCATTCTGACACCCGACGATAGCAACACGACTTACGCGATTATTCTGCACAACGTCCGGACCTATCGCTCGGCCGGCGTGGTGGCGGTCGTCCGCAGCAAGCGGAAAGCGGAAGAGACGTTGAAGGAATACCAGCAAGCGCAGAACTCCGGGGACCATCACGAGGGTTGGCGCTACTTCATCGAGAAGACGACGCTGGCGCCCGGAACCAATCCGGCAGAAGCAACCAATCAGCGCCAGGCAGAGTTAGAACTGCGCGAGTCGAAAGAGTCAGACCCTACCCCACCCGGTTCGCACCCCGTTAAGTAAGCGGTTTCGTTTACCGCAAGCGTGAGATCTAAAACCGCAACATTCCACTTGTTGTAACAGCGATCTTTTTTCTCGCGGATATTTGATCGCCTCGAATCCCTTCGCCCCTAGGTGCTGAATTTTTTCTATTTCGCTGACCGTAGTGGAGACAGCTTGATCGATTTGATCGTATAGGCATCCTTCGATCGTAATGGGAAGGAACGTCAGCACATCACGAAACCCTGCTTCATCCTGAGTTTCATAACGATAAACCTTGATGCCGCAACGCTTCGCTAGAATCGCCTGTGGTTCCTCTGCGAATAGAAGCAGTCCGGCAACAGTTGGCATCTGGTTTACTATGAGCTGTTGTTTTCTGAGCCATGATTCTGGCGTCGCTTTTGGAACCACAGACTCAAGGAATCGCTTCGTCACCTGGGAATCAATAAGTATTTCATTGGATGCGGAAACCGTTTGACTTTCGAAAGAAATCAGACCCTTCGCGTATTCCAATCGCTTCAATTCTTCCGGCGAACTCTGGGGAAGATTCTGTGCGCCGACACGAATGTAGGCGATGCCATCAGTGGATTTAATAATTTCTTGCGTGCGGCTTACCTGAACGTGCAACATGACGCCATGACGATTGGCACAGCGAAGAAACTCATATTGAAAATCCTTCCCTAGCGGAAAGGTTTTGATAAAAGCTTGGAGGTGCCCATTGGCGGATTCAACATCAGCGAACCCAGCCCACTCCCGCTTTTTAACGTTCCCCCCCAGCATTTGCTCGGTAATGCCGATATAGAGATCGCCACCATCAGTGTTCGCAAACGCGGATATTGTATGGGTTAGTTTCGCGGGCGAAATTGCAATCGACTTTACATCGGAATACTGTCCTTCTTCGATTTGGGTTAACAGATCGGCCGAGTTTGATCGATCTCTATTGCAGCGGTTTGCGCCGTAAATAGTGACGGGTGAGAATCGGACATATTAGCCTCTTGACTTCGAACATTAACGATACTAATATTCCAACATCACACTAGTCAAGCTCCTAATTGAAATGAACTTTATGCTTGACAAATGACCAACAGAGGTGTACTTTCAATGACATGAATCGCCTATCAATTGTCAACCGCGCCAAGATTCTTGGGATGCTGGTAGAGGGAAATAGCCTTCGATCCTGTGCGCGGATGGCGGACGTTTCCGTAATCACCGTAATGAAACTGGTAGTGGACTTCGGCGCAGCTTGCGAACAGTTCCACGATGAGCATGTGAATAATGTCCGCGTGCGCCGCCTTCAGTGCGATGAAATTTGGAGTTTCGTGGGCGCAAAGGCGAGGAACGTTACACCGGAGCAGAAGGCGCAAGGTTGGGGCGATACGTGGACATGGACGGGAATCTGCGCGGATAGCAAGCTCTGCGTGAGTTATCTGGTAGGCGGTCGGAGCGTCGATTGGGCAATGGACTTTATGTTGGATTGCGCCGCTAGAATCAAGGGTCGGGTGCAGGTCACGACTGACGGCCACAAGGCGTATCTGGAAGCGGTCGAAGAAGCGTTCGGCGCAGATGCTGACTACGCGCAACTACAGAAGATTTACGGCGCACCATCCGATGAAGAAACGCGGCGCTATTCCCCAGCGCGTTGTATCGGCTGCGAATTGAAAGTCGTCAGCGGTGATCCCGATCCGAAGCATGTGAGCACGTCTTATGTTGAAAGGCATAATCTCAGCATGAGGATGGGGATGCGCCGATCACACGGTTGACAAACGCATTCAGTAAGAAAATTCAGAATCACGCGGCGATGGTTGCGATCTACGCCCTACACTACAACTTTGCCAGAATCCACAAGACGCTGCGAATCACTCCCGCAATGGCTTGCGGACTAAGCGAGCACGTTTGGAGTTTGGAAGAGATCGTTATGATGGCCGACAGCTACATGCCCAAGCCGGGGAAGCGTGGCCCTTATAAGAAGAGTATTTGAACTTTTCCGCGCCGCGACCTCCTTTCCTCCCCAATTTTTTTTAGTAATAACCCTCTAAGCCACGGAACCAGCGTGGACAGCAAGGACAATATCGCGGTGGAGAGGCGAATCGCGTCCGAGTTCATGTACGATATGATGCTGAAAAGCAGGTTGGATGTGAGAAATTCAAACTGATACACGACCGGATCTTGCTTCAATTGACACTCGAACCTTTGTGTGAGAGAACTGCTACTCGGTTCGGTCGCGAACAAACGTAACCTCACTTCACTCGGCCATTCGACCGGATGATTCTCGGGCCCCTACCACTGGAAATATCACGACGCGGGGGTATCATGCCAAATCAGATCGTAAGAAATATTCTCTGTCTCGTCCTGGCCTTGTTCCTAATGGGAGCTGTATCCCCAGCTCGGGCGCAGTCCTTCACTTTCAGCACAGTGTCGACCGTTGATCAAGGGGCGAGTACTCCCCTGGTTCTCGACTCTTCCGGAAATTTCTACGATTCCTCGGGCGGAGGCGAGAACCTCGGAACGATTTTCACAGTTTCCAAGTCCGGGACGGAAACCGTGCTCTATTATTTTGGCGACAGTACCACGGACGGAGACTTCCCGAGTCCCTTGGCGCGCGATTCCGCCGGAAATCTTTACGGGACCTCGAACGACGGCACCTTTGGCAACGGGCTGATCTTCAGAGTTTCTCCCACCGGTGCATTCACCAACCTCCATAATTTCACTTCCTCGGAAGGGTTCGTCGACTTCGTTGGATCCCCGCTTCTGTTGGATTCCGCAGGCAATCTATATGGCCAAAGTGGCGATACTGGCTCCGGTGGCGACAACATCTTCAAACTCGACACGAGCGGAAACTTCGATGTCTTGTATACCTTTTGCAGTCGTACGAACTGCGCTGACGGATATTCGCCCGGCGCCCCCATCCGCGACGGTGCAGGCAATATTTTTGGCACCACTTACTTCGGCGGAAACGCTGGTTGCCAAGGCTGCCAGACCGGCGATGGCGTGGTGTTCAAGATTGACATCAACGGCGTCGAAACCGTTCTGCATACGTTTGCCGGCGGCACAAAGGATGGCCTCAACCCTCGAGACCGCCTGAAACAGACCAGCAGCAACCTCTACGGCGTTACCCCATTCGGCGGTAAGCACGGTGCCGGCGTGCTCTTCAAGGTCCCGAAGGCAGGCGGAGCGGAGACGATTCTCTATAACTTCTGTTCTTCTTCCAAATGCAAGGATGGTCAGACTCCAGCCGGGCAAGTAGTTGTGGACGCAGCGGGCAACGTTTATGGAATCGCTGCGGGAACGAATCGCAATTCCCTTGTGTGGGAGGTTATTCCTGCTGGGAAGGAAATCGTGGTTTATACATTCGCCAGGAACACGGGTGCTGCTGGGCTGACGATCGACTCGGCCGGAAATCTCTATGGCACGTACACTCCAGGCAGCACCCTGCCATCCATTTTCAAGCTCACGGTGGTGAAATGAGCAGAGTTGGTTGGCTGCGTATAGTCCGGTCTGGCTGCCTCCAGCAAGGATTTGGCACGAGAGCGAAATCCGACCTCGAGATAGCCCTCTGCGAGGCCTCCAGCGCCGCAAGCAGCCGGAATGCGATATGCTCGAAGCACGCGGGGACGGCACCGCTTCACGAGTTCCCAAGCGAACAACGTTGGAGTAGGCCTTATGGGCATCAGCAATCCCGAGATTCAAAAGAAAGTGTTCGGACCGAGATGGGAACACGAGATCGCAAAGCAGGGCTGGCCATTCTGGAAGAAGCTCGCGCACCGATTGCGGGACTGTCCCATCTGCAAGCCGAAATCACAGACTCGAAAAGTCCAGTGAAGCGATAGCGGCATTCGCCGTCAATAAACATCGAGGTCATGCGCGGAAACCACCGCGCCTTTGTATCCTGCACCGCGCAGAAGGTCGAGCAGGACGGCATCGACGACCGGCTTACCCGCTCCCATCTGGTGGTACAGCACGAGCAATTTGGGCCGCGCCTGAGTGGCGATGGCCGCGAGTTCCTTTGGACTGGTATGGAATGCCGAATAGTACTGTCGAGAGGGAGTGCCGCCAGTCCCGAACTTCTGCGGCTCGGAATCATCGTACATCTCGTGCAGCAGAACGTCGCATCCGTTGCAGGCCTTTGCGACAGTGTCGGACGGTGAGGTGTCGCCGGAGATCACGATACTGCGGTCGGGCGCGTCGAAGCGGTAGCCGAAGGCCTCGTCCCAGGATCCGTGCTTCACAAGGAAGGCGGTGACCGTGAGGTTCTCGTCCTTGTAGATCACGCCGGGCTTGATTTCGTGAACTTGAACGAGCGGAGGCGCCGATCGACTCTCGAGGCCATGCATGCGGACATCGATGTCCTTCTTCCAGGCTTCGAGGATGTGCCCCGTCATGTCTTTGAGACCGGCCGGACCATAGACGTTCAGCGGGCCCTCCCGGCCGAGTACCCACGGGGAAAGAATCAAGTCGGGATAACCGATCGTGTGATCGGAATGCAGGTGGGTGAGGAAAGCCACGTTGAGCCGGCGGGCGGCGAGAGCAGGAGTGCCATTGCGCTCGGCGGCAGCAGCGCGACGCACCACACCCGAGCCACAGTCCACCAGGTAGGCTGTTCCGTTGGTGATGATTGCGACCGCGGGACCGAAGCGGTTGGGATCAGCATTGGGCGTCCCGGAACCGAGAACGACGACCTGGGTTGCGGGACGGACCTCGGATTTCGTTTGGGCTGACAGCGAGGTCCAAACGAGTAACAGAGATAGTGCCAGGTAGCGCATCTTCACCCCCAGAGTGCAACCATGTTACCGGATTCTGCAGATGGAACGGAGGGGGACGGCAGGCAAAGAGCCGGGCCACCCGTCGCTGGATTCGTTTGTGCGTTCGTCGCAGCTGAAAGCGCACCAAGACTGAGTGCCAGCGCGATTGTTTCAAGCTTTATACGGAGCGTCACTTTGTGGTTAAGATGGTTTGATCGTGCGTAAGAACTTGAGAATCTGGGCGCTCGCTTGATCGGAAGCCTCATGCTGAACCCAATGACCGACGCCGTCGAGTTCCACCGTCCCCACGAGGCCTGGCAGTCCAACGCGGAGTTGATCTTCTGTCAGTGGATACAGCGCCTTCAACCCGTCCGCCTTGCCTGTGACGAAGAATGAGGGCTGCGTTACCTTCGCACCCTTCCAAGGAGCGGACAGGGCGAAATAGGGTTCTGCTGCGCGGTAATAATTGAGTCCGCCGTGGAATCCTGTGCGTTGAAATTCCGCGATGTTGTGTTCGACATAATCCCTCTCCGCCCAGGAGGGCAGTGGTCCTGGAGCGGGACGGTGAAGACTGCGAGAGGGGTCCATCGTGTTTCGGCCGGGGCGCTCCCGGATGCCCAATAGAGAACGCCTGGAATTGTGACCGCGGCGTTGGCCCAAATCTGATCAGCGGCGGGACTCATTTGCTCGAACATGTAGAAATCGTGCTCGTGTCCTGCTTTTCGCATTTTGTCAAAGACGCTGACGTCTCCGCGCGGTACATAGGGAACGCTCATGCAGAACACAGCGCTGAATCGATCCGGACGCATGAGCGCGGCATTCCAAGCATGAGTGGCACCCCAGTCATGGCCTACGAGTACCGCGGTTTGAATCTTCAGGGCGTCAAGCAGGCCCACCAGATCCCCGGTGGTCTGCAGAGGGGTATACAGGTTGAGATCGGAGGGGGCGGAGCTGCGCCCATAGCCGCGCATATCCGGTGCCACGGCACGATATCCCGCGGCGGAGATGGCTTTTATTTGGCGTCGCCACGTGTATGAGGTGTCTGGGAATCCGTGACAAAAAAGGACTGCTGGGCCTTCTCCCTGCTCCGTCACGTGCAAGGTGATCCCATTGGTGACGATGTCGTATTCCTTCACGGAAGCTGCATCCGCGCCTGAAGAGGTCTGCGCAGTGATCATGCGGCTCATAAGCAACGTTGCACCCACCGCCGATCCCTTGGCGAGAAACGAGCGTCGAGACATCCGCGGAGCAGGGACGAACGGTGTCTCACACAATGAGCCGGACTCTGTTCCGAAACTTTCGCTGGCAAGCTCTGAATTGTTGTTGTGGTTCTTCACGACGGCTTTCCTCTAGTCACTTCTGCCTTTATGAGGCGATATCTTGCGAAGCTGCGGATCCGCTAGCGTCCCGTCTGTCCCCACTTCTGTCACGCTTTCGGACGAATTCATTGCGCGCAGCGGATGGTCTTTCCAGCGGCGAGTTTTACTTCACTCCTTTCTCGGGATTCCACGAGCCTTGCAGCTTACGGACATAGAGGATCTGACCGACGTGATAGGCATTGTGGGTGGAGATGTTGGCGACCGTGGTAGCCATTGACGAAAGCTTTTGCTCATCGGCGGATTCGACCAGTTTTTCGAGATCGGTCATGACCTGATCGAGTTGTTTCACGGTGTCGGCCCACTGTTTGTCATCGAACTTCGTAAAGGTCACGTCGTTGTTGTCGACGTTCGCCGGATGCTCTCCTTTGAGTTTCTGCAAGCTCTGGCGATTCCAGAACAATAAGTGATAGGTCAGTTGGCCCGACGAGTGTCCTCCACCGGTGGGCTGCCAACGGGCCTGTTCCGCCGTAAGTCCCTCGACGGCGCTGTTGATTGGAACGAACCACTCAGCCTGGTTGTGCGTGGTTTTCAGCTCGTGCAGCAAGACGCTGCGCAGCGTGGCAGGCTTCTGGTCTTGCGCGTAACAGAGTGCAGAGAACGTCAGGACGAGAACGGAAGATATCATGGCGGCGGTGCGCTTCATCGGAGTGGCTCCTTTTCGAATCGGGTGGCCGAACTAGAGTAGACGATTCCCGGCGCGAGACGCTAGCGGTTCGGCTAAGCAGGTCGAACGTTTCCCTTCGAAGCCACGACTCTGGAAATCTCACGCTAAAGGCGATGTTGCCAAGCGCATCGGTTTTCAAGAACTAAGGGGCCCACAGGCGCAGACGGGAAATTTCTGGCGACAGACGAGCTACGCTTTCGTCACTTCCCGCAAAATCTCTCGAACGTGCACCGCCGCACAATCCACATGAGGGAAATCTGTATTGCTCTCATTGAACAGCAGCGTCAGATCGGTCCCGGCGAGCAGAATCGCGTCCACAGCGTGACGGCTCACGAGGTGATACGCGAGGGCAGTGAGCTTCTCATACATCTCCTTCGAAGCCTCGCCCGTCGCCGCCAGTTCGACATACGTCTTGTGAATCATGTCCACTTCGTCCGGCCCCGGACGCACGACTTCCACTCCGCTGAGCGCGCCAAATAAATCCGATTCGATCACAAAGCGCGTGCCGAAGATGGTCACGCGCCGCGCCTTGAGCGCGGCCAGTTCCCTGTTCAGAGGATCGACCAGCGACACGATCGGCAGCGCGGAGGTTGCGGCGAGTTCCTTCGTGCAATACAGCGGAGTGATCGCCGGGATCACCGCCATCTCGGCTCCGGCGGCCTTCAGCCGGCCGATGAACCCATTCAAATATTCGGCCAGGCCGTCACGATCCTTGGCCTCGACATAGGCAAACACGTTTGGCGTCTGCGCATTGGCAATGACGATGTCGAGCGCGAACCCCAGCTTCTCGCACCCCCGCGCCAGCCGCTCGTAGTAATAAACGGTAGCCCCGACACCGAGTCCGCCGATGAGGCCTAAACTGCGAGACTTTCGCATGGAACAAGACTAAAACATTCAGGGGGAATCCGGGGACATCCAAGTTTCCACCGCCCCGGTACTGTCCAGATTCGAACGGAACCGTGGCAGAAACGGACAGAGCACAAATCAAGGTCGTCTAAGTCGCTCGTGCGATCAATGACTTGCACGGATCGGAGTGGCCATCCGATTGCCATTCAAGTCCGAATCTCATTTCGCAACCAGCCGGAGGTTTGCTATGGATAGTCTGCTGCAAGACGTGCGCAGCGGGGTCCGTGTGTTGCGCCATTCGCCCGGATTCACCGTGGTGGCAGTGCTTACGCTGGCTCTGGGCATCGTGGGTACCACGCTGGTGTTTAATGCCTACAATGCCACCGCGTGGCGGCCCCTACCGGCAAAGGACCCGGAGAGGCTGACGATCCTGCAGCGGAAGCTCTTGAAGGGCGGGTATCGCGCGCAGTTCTCCTTTATTGACTATCGTAATATTCGCGAGCGCAGCCGGACGTTCTCCGGCCTGGCAGCCGAAGGCGACTACGACACAGTCCTGGCACAACTCCCAGAGCCTGCCACAGGAAAGCTTTCCGAGTCGCGCCAGACTCTGATTAAGCTGGTTTCCGACAATTACTTCGACGTGCTCGGCGTCGCAGCCAACGCTGGCCGCGTATTCACGACCTCCGATCACGAGACCGCTCCCATCGCAGTGCTCAGCGCTGCTTCATGGCATCGCCGGTTCCGCGACGATCCCAAGGTGCTCGGACAGACTGTGCGCGTCTATGGCGCCGCAGTAACAATCGTTGGAATTGCACCCAAAGACTTTATCGGGAGCGGCAATCCTCCCGTGCCGCCGGACCTCTGGATTCCATTGTCAGCCGAGGGCGTGATCATGCCGCAGCGCACCGCTCGTAACGAGCAGGAAGAACGGCTGCGAATCGTGGGAAGGCTGATGCCGGGCACAACTTTGGCGCAAGCCGAGGGCGAACTCACAGCGCTGGCTTTACAGGACGAGAAGGACCGCGGCACCAAGCTGGTCACTGCGTCCATGGTCGGCGGGCCGGCTGTTTATTTCGTCGATCCCGACGCCAACCCCCAATATCGCGCTTTCGCAGGGTTGCTGCTGGCAAGCTTCAGTGTCGTGCTGCTGGTGGCCTGTGCCAACATGGCCAACTTCTTCATGGCTCGGGCGACTGCTCGGCGACGCGAAATGGCGGTACGCACAGCGCTAGGCGCCTCCCGGATCCGCCTGGTGCGCCAACTCATGACCGAAGGAGTACTGCTGGGACTCGCTGGAGGCGCCGTTGCGGTACTGGCAGCGACCTCGATCTGCGATTTCATATGGCTGGAGGCAGAGCATCGCATCATCGCGCGCTTCACCGATCTCTACTATTTCGCGTTCACATTCACTCCTAGCTGGCGCGTGTTAGGGGCAACCTGCGTCGTGTCGGTGCTGGCGGGCGCGTTGTTCAGCCTGGCGGGAGCACTGCAATCGTCCCGCGTCGACCTGAATGAAGTGCTGAAGGGATCCGAGCCCAACATCGGACGTTCGCGCGGTCTGAGCTTGAACATGCGCGACCTGCTGATCGCGGTGCAGGTCACGCTGAGCGTGGTTTTGCTCGTGAGCGCGGCGCTGCTGGCGCGCGGAATGGTCCGCGGACAATCCGCCGAGCCCGGATTCGACACACACCATGCGCTGAACATCGAGTTCGGTGGGCTCGACGGAATCGGCTACGACGCCAAGCGGAGTGGGGACCTGCGTCAGCAGTTGCGCGCACGTATGTCGCTCATCCCCGGGGTCAGTGCCGTGGCCTTCGCCAGCCACGTGCCGCTGCTCGGCATCGGCCAGACAGTTGTGGTCAAACGCGGCCAGCCCCCGCTCGACGCGCTTGACAACGACGTCTCGCCAGGATTCTTCGCGGCGTTGGGTATTCCACTGGTACGTGGGCGTGACTTCACTGAGAGGGAAATTGCTCAACGCGCGCCAGTTTTGATCATCTCGCAGGCCACCTCCCGCAACCTGTGGCCAGGACAGGACGCGATCGGCCAAGTGATCCAGGTAGGCACCGAGCCCCGTTCCCTGCAAGTGATTGGCGTTGCGCAGGACGTCAAAAGCTTTCATCTCGGCGAAATCGAGCCCTACTACCTGTATCTGCCGCTCGCGCCCGACGCTCCCGTCGATGACGTTTTCCTGCATGTTAACGGCGACGCGAGCCTGGCGTTGGCGCCGGCATTGCGTGCCACCTCTGAGATCGATACCAAGCTGCCGTCGCTCGCCAATGCGCACAGCATGGACGACGCACTCTGGTTCCAGCACTTGCCATCGACCCTCGCCACGCTCTTCGCCGCCGTGGTAGGCAGCATGGCACTGTTTTTGGCCACTGTAGGAATTTACGGCACCATCGCCTATGCCGTCGCACAGCGCACTCGCGAGATCGGTATCCGCGTGGCGCTGGGAGCCCCGTACATCTCCCTCCTACGCCTGGTGGTGGGTCGCACGATGGCACTGGTTGGTGGCGGAGCATGCCTCGGCCTCGCGACCGCGGTAGCGGCTTCGCACGCCATCACCGCGATTCCGTTCGGACTGAGTTCCTTGCTGCTGTTCGGAGTGAGCCCGCAAGATCCGCTGGCGTTTGGCGGCGTGGGCGCGTTCCTCGTAGCGGTCGCGCTCGGTGCGGCGTACTGGCCAGCACGTCGAGCGACGCGGGTAGACCCAATGGTGGCGCTGCGTTACGAGTAGACAATCAGATATATACAGCGCGGCGTTGTGAGCTGTGCCTTTTCCCGTAAAGAAAAGCCCCACTCGCCCGAGCGGGGCCTACGACCCAAGCTAACAGCCAAGGGGCAACAGCTAAGCGCCGCCCTTACCTACGGTGTGAACTTCCACACCGTCCCGCACTGGCAATCGTTGTTGCCGAATGAGTTGTTGGTGCCGTAGATATTGCCCTGCTTGTCGAGAACCAAATCGCCTTGCGGATATCCTCCTTCGGAATAGCCGTCGAAGATGTGAGGCAACTTGTATTCCCCTTTGGTGGTTACCTCGAACAGGGTTCCAGCATCGGACTGGGCGCAGCACGACATCGTTCCATAGAAGTCGCCGGCCTTGTCCTGGACCAGGCCACTCATAGACGTCATCCCGTCGCCGTAGCCGTTCGTACTGCCGATTGGCGTGAGGGTTCCCGTCTTTCGACCTACTTGATAGATCGGGACAAAACCCAGAGAGAGAGTGCCGCAGACATTCGCGCCGCCTCCGCAGAAGATCACCCCGCCGGCGGGAGCATCTGCGTTCAGCGTGCTGAAGTCGTTCAGCGCCGTCTCGATATTGTTTACATCCAGCTTGAATACGACACCGCCGCCGTTGCCGCCACCGTAGGTTGTGCCGTAAAAATTTCCGGCCGTGTCGCGGATCAGGCCCGCCAGCGGTTGACTGCCGTCGACTCCGCCGGTGAAGCGATAAAGCACGCTCTCCTTATTACTCGAGTTGATCTTGAACACCGTTCCGCTGTTATTGGTGCCGCCGGCCGAGGTTGTGCCATAAAGATTGCCCGCGCTGTCGCGAAGCAATCCGGCCATGGGACTGGCGCCGTCTGTGCCTCCACGAAAGCGATAGAGCACCGTCTCCTTGCCGGCGCTGTTCACCTTGAACACCGTGCCGCATTGGCAGACCGGACTGCCGCCCGTTGACGTCGTGCCATAAAGATTTCCGGCCGAGTCCCGGATTACGCTGCCGTACGGATTCGCTCCGTCCGTTCCGCCTGCGAAGCTGTAGAGCACAGTCTCATTGTTGTTGGCGTCGATCTTGTAGACGGTCCCGAGCCCCAGTGCGCCGCCCCAAAAAGTTGTCCCGTAGAGATTTCCCGCCGAGTCTCGGAACAGGCCGGCAGTCGGAAAACTTCCGTCCGGACCTGAAAATGTATGCAGAACCGTGAACGTCTGCCCGTGCGCCCATGTCGCCGAGAGAAGAATGGACGCCAATAGAAGTGTGCACACAGCAACGTGTCTCATGCCGAATCCTCCAGAATTTACGATCGGTGGTTTGGAGTTCGAGGGCCCGGTGTTCGACCTAGAAGTCGCACATCTCGGAGGGGAGACGGGGAAAATCAGGGGAGACGAAACTGCGACCGCAAAATCTTACACCACTTTCCGGACCCATTGAATCACAGAGCTTCTGCTTCGATGAGCCTTGAACCCTTCTGTGAAATCTCATTGCGTAAGTTCATACGCGATTTCCATAGCTTGGGCATTTTGCCAGAGAATCCGTGGCGCACAAAATAAGAGCCCCGCTCTCGCGAGCGGGGCCTTTGATTCAAGCTAACAGCTAGTAGCTAGAAGCTGTTCTTAGTACATGTCGCCCATGCCGCCGCCGTGTCCGCCGCCCGGAGCCGGAGCTTCCTTCTTTTCAGGAATCTCGGCGATCAGGGCTTCGGTGGTCAGCATCAGGCTGGCGATGGAGCCGGCATTCTGCAGAGCAGTGCGCACGACCTTCGTGGGATCGAGCACGCCCGCCTTGACCAGATCCTCGTACTCGTTGGAGAAGGCGTTGAAGCCAAAGTTATTCTCCTTCGAATCGAGCACCTTGCCGAGGATGACTGCGCCTTCTTCGCCGGCGTTCTCGGCGATCATGCGCAGGGGCTCGGTGATGGCGCGCTTGACGATGTTGATGCCAATCTGCTCATCGCCTTCGGCCTTCACCTTGTCGAGCGCACTAGCGCAACGCGCCAGAGCCACTCCGCCGCCCGGGACAATTCCCTCTTCCACGGCTGCGCGCGTCGCATGCATCGCGTCTTCCACGCGGGCTTTCTTTTCCTTCATTTCGGTTTCGGTCGCGGCGCCGACTTTGATCACGGCCACGCCACCGACCAGCTTCGCCAACCGCTCCTGCAGCTTCTCGCGGTCGTAGTCGCTGGTGGTCTTGTCGATCTGGCTGCGGATTTCCTTTACGCGGCCTTCGATCTCAGAGTGCTTACCCTTGCCTTCGACGACGGTCGTATTGTCCTTGTCGATGGTGATCTTCTTGGCCTGGCCGAGGTCGGCGACCTGAACGTTCTCGAGCTTGATGCCGAGATCTTCGGTGATGGCCTTGCCGCCGGTCAGGATCGCGATATCCTGCAGCATTGCCTTGCGGCGATCGCCGAAGCCAGGAGCCTTAACGGCCGCGACTTGCAGCGTGCCACGCAGCTTGTTGACAACGAGAGTCGCAAGCGCTTCGCCTTCGACGTCTTCCGCGATGATGAGCAGCGGCTTGCCGCCCTTTGCGATCTGCTCGAGCAATGGGAGCAGGTCCTTCATCGAGGAGATCTTCTTCTCGTGGATCAGGATGTAGGCGTTCTCGAGAGCAACTTCCATGCGCTCGGGATCGGTCACGAAGTAAGGCGAGAGGTAGCCGCGATCGAACTGCATACCCTCGACGACTTCCAGCTGAGTTTCCAGAGTCTTGGATTCCTCAACGGTGATGACGCCGTCCTTGCCAACCTTCTTCATGGCCTCGGCGATGATCTTGCCGATGGTCTCGTCGTTGTTGGCGGAGATGGTGCCGACCTGCGCGATCATGCTGTCGTTGTTAACGGGCTTCGACAGTTTGTCGAGTTCGCCGTTGACGCGGTTTCCTTCTTTGTCGAGCTTGCCGCAAATGACGGTGACGGCCTTCTCGATTCCGCGCTTCAGGGCCATTGGATTGGCGCCTGCAGCAACGGTCTTGACGCCTTCACGGAAGATTGCCTGGGCAAGAACGGTGGCGGTGGTAGTGCCGTCGCCAGCGACGTCCGAGGTCTTGGAAGCAACTTCGCGGACCATCTGGGCGCCCATGTTCTCGAGGCCATCTTTCAATTCGATTTCTTTTGCGACGGTGACGCCGTCCTTGGTGATGGTCGGCGAACCGAACTTCTTTTCAATAACGACGTTGCGGCCCTTGGGGCCGAGTGTGACCTTCACGGCGTCGGCCAGAAGGTTGACGCCTCGGAGGATCGCCTGTCGGGATTCTTCTCCGTGAACGATGTGCTTTGCCATGTTTCAATCTCCTTATAAATAAGCTTTGAGCTTTGAGCTGCGAGCCTTGAGCAATCGCTCTCGGCTTTCGCTGAGACCCCGATGACTTCGTGGGTCTTCCAGGCCGTCCTAAGATCCTTCGCGCCGGCTGCGCCGCCGCTCAGGATGACAAGGACGGACTTACTTCTTGGAACCCGCCAGTTCCTTCTTGGACGGGGAGGCTGCGCCGGTCAGGATGCCGAGGACTTCATCTTCCTTCATGATGATGAACTCTTCGCCATCGATCTTGATCTCGGTGCCGGAGTACTTGCCGAACAGGATGCGGTCGCCTTCTTTGACGGCCAGTGGGAAGGTCTTGCCTTCGTCGTTGGTGCGGCCTTTGCCGGTGGAGATGACTTCGCCCTCCTGGGGCTTGTCCTTGGCCGAGTCGGGAATGATGATGCCGCCACGAGTGGTGGAAGCCTCTTCGACGCGACGGACCAGAATACGGTCGTGAAGCGGTGAAAATTTCGCCATGGTGTTTACTCCTTTCAGGTCAGTTCAGTGTGAGTTCTTGGAAATGCTGCTTGTAACCCTATGATTTTACGGGTTTGGAGATGCTGCTAGCAGTCTCGCCTGTCGAGTGCTAATTGTACTAGATGTGAGTGGGGTGTTGTCAAGGGGCCGACGGAAAGGCGCTTACACAGGGGGCGCAGAGGAGCACCGAGGTCTTCCTTCCGGCGTTGGTCCCGTGAGTTGGCAACCGGCCTATTTTCGTCCAAATACTTCTTTTAACAGCGCGGTGGTTTGGGCGGTGGGGTCTTTGCGGATCTTTGTTTCCTGCTGGCCGAGCATATAGAAGAGGCCGTCCAGCGTCTTGCCGACTACGTAGCCGTCGAGATCGAATTGTTTGGCGAGGGCGCTGCCGCCGGGGGCTGTGTTGATCAGGTGGTCGTATTGCTGCACGACTCCAACTTTCTGCATGGAGGCGTGCACGATGGGGGCAAAGGCGGTCGTGAGGTCCGCGGAACTGGCGCGCTTGAAGTAGTCGGTGGCCGCAGTGTCGTTGCCGGTCAGGATGTGGCGGGCATCGTCGAAGGTCATCTTGCGGAGGGCAGCGAGGAAGATCTGCTTGGCTTGCGGCGTAGCCTGCTCGGCTGCGCGGTTCATCCCGGTATCGAGGCCGTCCACCGTGCTTCCCATTCCGAGCATACGCATGCCTTTCCCGACCGTTTGCAGGCGTGGAGGGAGAGCGATGCGGATGGCTTCGTTCTTGAGGAATCCGTCGGGACGCCCTGTGAGCGAGACGGCTCTGCCGGTGCTGACCTGGAGCGCCTGTTTGAGTCCGGCGATAATCTTGTCGTCGCTGAGTCCGGAGGTATCGCGGTGCTGGAGAGCGGAGTCGGCTTTCTTGAGGATCTCGTCCAGTTGGGCCGCGGAGGGCAGCGAGCAGAGTACGAGCGCGATGGCGAGCAGAGATGGGCGCATGGGGGTCCTCTGGTGTGACGGACGATTGTAGCGAAATCCCGACAGGGCGGAAACGCTAATCCGAACTCTTATCGCTCTCGAGAAACGCCGCACTCAAGCCGCGAATGAACAGGTCCCGGCCTTTTCTGCATTTCACGGCTTCTCCTCGCTTAGTTCGAACTCGCCGATCCTGTTTTCCTGGTCGTCGATGACATAAAGGTTATGGGCTTCGTCGATCCACATGGCGGAGGGGTGGGTGAAGTTCGCGCCCTTGATGGTGGTGATATCAATGACGCGAAGCGAGCGGCCGTCGTGAGCGAATACCTGAATCTGGTTCAGGCTTGGATCGCTAAGGTAGATGTTGTGATGCGCGTCCACCGCCAGTCCGGCACCGTGGCCGGCGTAGCCTACGCTGATGGCGCGCCGGAAGTGCCCGGTCAAATCAAGGATCTGGATACGATGGTTGCCGGCGTCGAGAACGTAAAGTTCGCCGCCGTCCACGGCAACCTCTGTGGGAAGGCGGAATTCTCCTGGACCTTCCCCGCCGCCTCGCTTGCCGATGCGGCGGAGAATCTTTCCGCGCGAGTCGATCTCGAAGATCATGTGGGCCAAACGATCGCAGACAAAGATGCGTCCGGACGCACGGTCGATGGCAATTCCAGTCGGGCCCTCGAAGTAGGACTCTCCTCCGCGAAGCCTGCCCAAACTCCGGCGGAACTTCCCTTCCGAGTCATAGACGAATATCGCGCGACTGATCTGGTCGACGACGTAGAGATTGTCACGAGGGTCGAGGCCGAGCGCGACGGGATTGTGCAGATGGTTGCCCTGCGCATCGAGGCGGGCGTATTTCGAGCGGGTGAGATCGAAGATGTGGACGATGCTGGACGCAGTATCCGCAACGAAGACCCGGTGAGTGGAATCGGTGGTCAGGGCGACGGGGGATTTGAGATCTTCCATTCGGGCGGACGGATCGGCAGGTCCGGCAACGATGTCGAGGGTGCGATTGAGAATTTCGTGCTCGGGCTTGAGATCGCTTGGCGAGGAGAATGCGCGCACGAAGTGGAGAGAAGGAGGGGACTCCTTGCTAACGCTTTGCGCAGACGCCGAAAGTTCGCTGCAGACGAGAAGCATGCAGGAAAACAAAATGGCGCGAGAGAATCCGCGGCTTATTGAATACGAAAACATTCCTGGCTCCGTCAGATCGAAGCGGACGCGCCCCACTTCCCACTCTGGCGGTTATTGTTTCACGTTTCGGCATGAGTTGAAATGCGGAGGTGCGCATCTTATGGACGCATGGATCCGCACGGTCGCGGCGGACGGTTTACACTGCAACCTTCACGATACGGAGGAAGCCGGATTGATCTGGCGCTACGTCGGTGCCGTTCTCACGGGAGTAGTAATCGGATTCCTTGGAGGACTGTTTGGAAAGGGAGGGAGTGCGGTAGCGACTCCTTTGCTGAGTCTGATCGGCTTCCCAGGCTTTGTGGCAGTCGCGTCCCCGCTGCCTGCGACGGTACCGAGCACGGCGGTCGCCTCAGCGGAGTATCGGCGATCCCAGTTGCTCGACTGGGAGATCGTCTGGTGGAGTGTCGGGATCGGCACGCCTGCGATCATTGCCGGATCATTCCTGTCGCACGCGGTTGGGGCGAGGCCTCTTTTGATACTGACGGGTATTCTGGTGCTGGGCTTTGGACTTCAGTTTCTTTTCTTTTCAAGGGATCTATCGCTGGCGAAAGCAGCCGCGGATTATCCGGAGGGGCAGCGGCCGTCGTACTGGCGAACGCGAATGATCTCGGTCGCAATCTTCGTTGGGCTGATTTCAGGATTGCTCGCCAATGCCGGCGGCTTTCTACTGGTGTCGAGCTACACCCAGTTCCTCAGACAACCGATGAAGAAGGCGTTCGCATGTTCGCTGGCGGTGTCGGCAGTGCTGGCGCTGCCCGGTACCGTGGTGCACGCGTATCTGGGACACATCTCGTGGACCGTCACTATGCTGGTCGCAGCGGGAGCCATACCCTTTTCACATCTGGGGGCGCGGCTCGCGATCAAGACGCGGGCGGTCAAGCTGGAGCGGTGGTATGGGCTGGCGCTGACAGGCTTGGGGATCTTCTTCCTGGTCCAGATCTGGGCGCGCTAGAAGGGCCGGAAGGCAACGAGATAGACCAGAACGATGATGCAAAGACCCAGTACGAGAAGCGAGGCCTTCTCGACTTTTAGAGTGTCCTTGCCACTTGTAGTTTCGGTTGCCATACCTGCAACCAGTTTCTGACGAAAAACATACTTTGAGAATGGCCCGAGCGTGGGCGGCACGGTGGTAACGTGCCCAAAGTTTTCGGGTCGTTGAACGAGATAGGCGCGGGCGAGTCGGACACCGATTCGAAAAAAGTCTTGCTCCACACAACTCAGACAGGCGCGCCGCCCATCTCATTGACAGTGAACGGGGACAGAGCTATTCTGACTCCAAATTGAGGATTTCTGTGAATCCGTCGCGATGGCTGGTTTTGTTGTGTCTGATGGGCGCCATGTTGTTTCTTGTGGCGCCGCTGGACACGGCTGCCGCCACGGCTTACGAAATGGACACCCCCGTGGCTGTTTCGCATCCAGCACTGCCACAAGTGCGGCTCAGGCCGCCCTCCATCGCAACTCACCGCGTACCGGACGAATTGCGAGCCATAGAAATGCAGGTTCGCAGCGCAGCGTTTAAATCCCAGCATGATGAAGCGGCCGTTCCCGCCAGCGATCTGCAGACACTGCTTTGTGTCCTCCTGATCTGAAAACATTCCCCCTACTCTCACTGCAACGGATCTAGCCGGCAACTTCCTGAAGATTGAGGAATGCGCGGCAGTCCGGTAATTGCGGCGATTTCATTTGGCTCATTACGCGTTATGACGGGATGAGTCCAGAAGCTGGGGTTCCATTCGAGTAGCCCCAGGAAATGGAGAGACGGAATGCTTGCCAAGTGTGCGAATCCAGCGTGTCTCACGCCCTTTCGCTATGTCGACAGCGGGACCTTGTTCCGGCTTGAGACGGATCCATGTGTTCTTCCGATAACAACGTCCGAGAGTACTTCTGGCTTTGCCGCGGATGCTCAACCTGCATGACGTTGCGACTGAACGACGCGGCCAAAGTGCGGGTCGCGCGGCTCGATATCCGGCCGTTGCCGGAAGAAAATGGCATCGATTTCGTTTTGTTGGAACGGCAGAACGGAATGTTATTGAGCCGGGTCATGGAGCTCCGAGACCGGCCGAGACGGCACGATCACGCGCAGAAAGGACAAGTGCACGTATGAGAGACGACTGGCAGGAAGACGT
Source organism: Terriglobia bacterium (assembly GCA_963727085.1). Lineage (GTDB taxonomy): Bacteria > Acidobacteriota > Terriglobia > Terriglobales > Acidobacteriaceae > Sulfotelmatobacter. The sequence goes on from CAVSER010000001.1 coordinate 619,347, forward strand.
TGACATTCTTGCGGCGGGCGCAACCTGCCCGATGCGAGGCTGCGGTGAGATCAACTTCACCTATCATTCCGCGAATCTCGACCGGCTGGGGCTGAGTTCTCCGCTGGAGTTCACGTGCTCGCGATGCGGGATGGAATTCAGGACACCCGATAACGATCTGCTATTCCACTCTGTGCGAAAAGAGTGGTTGTGGGCCGGACACCATTCGGCCTAGAGCGGGAGATCACATCGGCTTGACGATCTAAAAGGAGGGACATTTGATGAAACCTGTTTTGAACATGGCTACGGCGAAACAAGCACCGGAGATCGATCCAGAATCCGGATCCCAAGAAAGCATTCGTCAACGAGCGTATGAGCTGTACGAACAGCGAGGCCATCTGGAGGGGCGCGAGTTGGAGGATTGGCTGCAAGCGGAGGCGGAGGTAAAGGAGAAAGCCGTCGCGGCTTGAGAGGAAGTGATTACGAGTTGTCCTGGCCGGCATTTCCTGCATGAAACCGGGATCCGGTCAGGATGATGTTTTGCCTTTTCTGATCAGATCGAGAAAGGCTTGATGCACTCGAGTATCGTCGGACAGTTCGGGGTGGAAGGTGGCGGCCATGGTTTTTCCCTGGCGGACGACTACCGGATCCGTCCCCTCAGTGGCCAGAACTTCCACTCCTTCGCCGACGTGTTCGATCCTGGGCGCGCGGATGAACACCATTTCAATGGGAGATTCGTGATTCCCCTTGTCGAAGAATTTTCCTTCACGAATCGAGCTGTCGATCTGGCGTCCGTAGGCGTTGCGACGAATTCGGATGTTGAGGGCTCCTAGTCCCGCCTGCCGCGGATTCTCGACTTCGTTGGCCAGCAGGATTGCACCCGCGCACGTGCCAAAGGTGGGCTTCAGACGAACGAACTGCTTCAGCTTGTCGAATCCTTTGTCGCCGAGGAGTTTGAGGAAGGTGCCGGACTCTCCGCCAGGAATGACCAGGCCTTCGATCTCGTCGAATTGCTCGGGCTTTTTAACGAGCACAACCTCTGCGCCTAATTCCTCGAGGCGGCGGCGATGCGCGTCGAAATCGCCTTGCAGGGCCAGGACTCCAATTTTCATCCGTTGCAACCTTTCAGGAGAGAGCGCGTGCGAGATCTGCCTTCATTTTAATGGAAGGTACTTGCGAGGTAGGCCTTCGACTCGGCAGGGTTCAGGGGCGGGCTGCCCCCACATCATGATCCCGGACTATTTCGCCTTCATCGTTTCCACGATGGCTTTGGCCTCGGCGGAGGTGCCGCTCTCGTACACAACTTCGGCAATGCAGACTTTCGCGCCGGCGGGGATGGCGCGGTAGACGTTTGGTTTGCCGTTCATTGAAGTCCCTTCCATTTCAAATTCGGAAGCAGATTTCTTCGTGACTTTATCGTCCTTGTAGACCGTTGGCGCAGTTTCTTCGACTTCGGCCAGCGTGTTGAGACCATGCGTAGGGGAGGAGACCACGATTGAAATCTTTTTGTCGGGCGAGTGTGCGCCTCCAATCATCGATTCAACCGCCCAGTTGGCAGGCACGGAAACGCTGCAGTTCCCAGTACGGCTGGTAACAGTATGCGTATCGGCAGCACTTGCGAAGATACTTAGGCAAACAACGCAGAGGGAGGGTAGCAGTTTGGTCATGGGGCGACATTTTGCGACAGACAGCGCCAAACGTCAAGCCTGTCGCGCGTGAGGGCGGATCGACGATGCGCCCGCAACACCCGCGACCGATTCGCGTTGACCCTGTTAAGAGACTCGTCATCTATCTAGGTTGGAGGTACAAACGATGGCGAGCACAAAACAGCGGACAGCGGCGAAACGAAACATCAAGAAAGCTGGCAGCGGCAGCGAAGAAAAAACGGACGATTGCCCATCTGCCGAAATCGACGCGAGCGGCCCTCGGTAAACAGGCAGCCAAGGTTGCAAGAGAGAAGAGGCGACGCGCCGCCTGAAATGGCCGCTCACCAACGAGGCGAGGCTTCCATCCTTCGCGATCAAAAGGGTGGAAAGCCTCGCTCGTGAATTATTGAATGAGAGCGGTGTTCATCCGCTTCCAATCCACACTGCGCAACACTTCCTTGATCCGGTCGGGAGATCCCCGCAATTGGACCTCTAAGTTCTCAATGGCCGGCGTATGCGGCGAGTGTTTGAAGCGGAAAAACAAGTCCTCGCTCCGCTGCTGGGCTGACTTCCAATCTCCGAAGAGCAGGACGACAGTCTGCGAGCGCTTGTCTTCGCTCTCCTCAGAAACGAAGGAATAGGCGGCGCCGGGAACCTGCAACTGCGGGCGGGTCCTGGTTTCGCGATCGGCGGCAGCGCGGTTGGTGTGGACCTGGACCTCAAGGCGCAGCATCTTCATTTTCTTGCCGGCTTGCGCCATTTCCATAGGGCTCATCTGCTGCATTTTGGCGATGAATGGCGCCACTTCGCGCTGGTAAAGAGGCGAATCTTTCTTGACGGTATAGCTGCGCTGGATCAGTTCATCAATATCCAGAGGCACATCGTTGTGAACACCCACCAGGACATTGTCGTCTACATCAAAGTCTGTTGCCGTGTCCCAGTCATCGGAGTCCATGGTGTCGAGTACAGAGTGGACCGCATCACGATATTGCTCGAGGACTTTCCGCTCAGCAGGTGTGGGGTCGCGAAGAGGAGATTGCGCGCGGGCCGCGGCCGGCACAAGAAGCGTGGCCAGTACAGCGATTAAGTTAATAAAAGTCGCCAGCCACTCGAAACGACTTTGGGGCATCCGCTTAGTTTCGATCGTCGTCATCGTCATTGTTTCACCAGTTCTACACGGCGGTTTTTGCCTTGGCCTTCGGGAGTGGAGTTGTCGGCGATAGGTTTGTTTTGGCCGAATCCTTTGGCAGTAAGACGGGAGCCGGCTACTCCATGTGCGGTTAACCATGCAACGACGGCTTGAGCGCGTCGCTCAGAAAGTGCCTGATTGGGCGCCGGGCTTCCACGATTATCGGTGTGGCCTTCGACTCGCAGTTTGAGGTCGGCCTCCTGTTGCATCAACTTCACAATTTCATTCAGCGTAGATTCGGAATCGGGCAGGAGGTCAGCTTTCCCGGTATCGAAGTGGATGCCATAAACGGCGACGTGCCCTGATTTCTTGATTTCGCTGTCGAGCGCGGCGGCGTCAGCGACGACCTCCTGCTGCATTTCTTTGAGGTGAACGATGGTCTCGTAGTAATAGCTGGCGTTCACATTGTCGAAAAAGACGTAGTCCGAGCCTTTGTGCGCCGTGATCTGAGACGTTGGATTTTTGAAGTCGATAGTCCAGTTGGCTTTTTCCAACGCGTTCAGGAAATTGCGATAGACCTGGACATCGCTGAGCCCCTCGCGGTTCCCCATGTCCCAGTACCATTTTTCGCCTTCGATATCCTTTTCGATTGGGCCATCTGCATTCTGGCCCATCGGCATTTTTACGGAATCGAACTCTTTGTGCTCGCATGAATGGATCGCGCTCCCGGGCATGCGCTGAATGAGCGGAGAATCGGTACAGCCGTCGGCATCGCCTTCCTGCGAGAACGCACCGGCGACGGCGAAGGACGTCCACAGCAAGACGAATCCTGACAAGAGGGCCCATTTCTTCATCGGCAAAGCTCCTGTGGGGTGAATATGACAGCGAGTCGGAGCAGGATACAACATCAGTCGCAGCCTTCGGCAGGTCCATAGTTGACTAGAAAGACTCCACCACGGGCGTGAGGCGCAAGTTATTCGGTATTCCTCAAGGCATACATCAGGTATAGACTATTAGGCCGTGGATTAAGTTGGATCCTTCCTATCCGTCTGCCGCAGGAGTAAAGCAATGATCGCTCGGATGCCCCGCACTGGTTTATTCGTCCCCTTGTTCTTGCTCTCAACGTTGGCTTCCGCCCAAGTGATGAGCATTCCGTCTTCGGGCTTCGGAAATATGGGCAATAGCAGCATGGGTGTTGCGGCCGGATCTGTAGGCCTGGGCCTGATCTCCAGCGAGCAGATGACGAACAATATGTGGGGCATGCAGACGAACATGCACAACCAGAGTCTTTGGGATGCGGCGAGCGAGTCAGTTTCCAAGCTCGATCTGAAGGCGCCGGCGAAGGCCAGGCATGAATACCAGAAGGGATATGAACTGCTCCTGCGGAAGCAGTATCAAGAGGCTGTGGATCATCTGGCGAAGGCGACGGAGATCTACCCGAGTTTTGTTGCCGCGCACAACGCGCTGGGTTCCGCGTATCTGAATCTCAGACAAACGGATAAGGCGCAGGAGGAATTCAGCCAAGCCGTTGCTTTAGATGACCATCTGCCGAACTCGCATCTGAACCTTGGCGTAGCGCAACTGGCTCTCAAGAACTACGCGGAGGCCGAGAAGTCGCTGCAAAAGGCAGCGTCGATCGCACCGCTGGATACCTCGCTGAAACAGGCCCTCGCGTACGGGGCACTTGCCAACAAGGATTATCCCGAAGTCATCGAGACTGCGCGACAATTGCATAAACACAAGCACGAAGGAACTGCGGTGGTGCACTATTTCGCCGCCGGAGCCTATCAATCGCAGAACAATCTGCCGCAGGCCCAATACGAACTCGAAACCCTGCTTCGGGAGGAACCGAAGTTCTCCGAGGCTGATCGCATACGGCAACTCCTGCAACAGTTGAAAGAAGGAAAGGCCGACCAGGGCGAGGTCAAGGAAGAGCCGACGCAATCGGTCAACTTCGAGTTTTCCAAGCCGGCACAACCAACTGCGCAGGAGGCCAGCGAGCAAGCGCAGAGAGTTCTGCAGAGTGTCAAAGAAAAGAGCGAGATCGCGGAAGCCGAAGCAGCCAATGCCGAACCTCGATGCCCAAACTGCGGAGTATCCGTCAACGGATCGACCGGGGACACTTCCACTTCTTCGGTGACCGCAGGGATCGGCTCTAAGGTGCAGGGCGGCGTCCTGCGAACGAGTGTGGACGAAGTAAACGTTTTCTTTACGGCAACAGATCATGGAAAAGCGGTCACGACTCTTACGGGATCGGATTTTCAGATCCGGGATAACCGGAAAGCGCCGGAAGTGATTCGCGGCTTCCGGAACGAGACCGAGCTGCCACTGCGCTTGGGATTGGTCATCGACATCAGCAATTCGGTCGAACAGCGCTTTTCCTTTGAGCAGAAAGCTGCGCTGGAGTTTCTGAAGAAAGCTCTCGTCGGCAAAGACGATCTGGCCTTCATCGTAGGAGTGAATAACTCAGTTCTGCTGGCACAGGATTTCACGGCTGACCAGGCGCGGATGGAGCACGCCGTCGGACAACTTGTGCCCTCTGGAGGAACTGCTCTCTGGGACGCGGTCGGATTCGCTGCAGAAAAGCTGACGAGCCTGCCAGACGTGACTCCAGTAGCGCGCGTGCTGGTGGTGATCAGCGACGGCGAGAATAATTCCAGCCAGACCACGCTGCGGGATGCCATCGAGCAAGCCCAGCATGCCGAGGTGGCGGTTTATACAGTGAGCACGCGCGATTACGACACGCACGATTCTTCGTCAATTATCGGAGATCACGCGTTGCAGGCACTTGCGGAACTCACGGGCGGGGCGGCATTCGAACCGACATCGATCCGATGGCTGCACAAAAGCCTGGCCGAAGTGCAGCAAGTGCTCCGCGGTCGTTACATGGTGTCGTACAAGCCGGCACTCTTCCAGCGAAATGGCCAGTACCGTCCGATCGATATCAGCGCGGAGAAAGACGGGCGCAAGTTGAAGATTTACGCCCGCAAAGGTTATTACGCCTCGGTGCATGAGACGGAACCTGTCACACGGTAGAACGACTGGTTGCCGAAACATCCAGGCGTGAACGGGATTGCGTCCTCTCGAACGCTAGAACCTGAGGATCGGTCCGAAGGTGATGCGCAGGTTGTTGTGGCCGCCGTTGTTGAAATAGATTTCGTCGCCTACTTCGAAGCGCAGGCCGACCGGGCCGAGTGCCGCTTCGATTCCTCCCGCCGGATAAAGAGCAGCATTCACATTCGATGTTCGAATTCCAAGGATTGAACTGGCGACGCTGCTGTATGGCAGCAGGCTGGGGCTTAGGCGGAAGTCGATGAACCCGGCTTTCATCGTCACGAACGGACGGAACCCACCCCCGCCGGGTTGCAGTTTGGGTCCGATCAGGCCGTGAGTCACGCCGATTGAAGTGCGCTCAATGGCGGTGATGTCTCCGTTCGAAATGCTGCGGTAGGCCTCGTCGAAGTTAATGCCGTAGTCGTAGGCAAGTTCGCCCTCAAGCATCACGTCGTGGTGAACGCGGTATCCGAAGCGGGCGCCCAGCCCGAAGTTGTTGGTGTTGGTCTGGGAGATGCTGAGCGAATCAAGGAAGAAGCCGGCCTCCATGCGGGACTGGGCGAAGCAACTGGGACCGAGCAGGACGAGAAGTGAGAGGGCGAGTTTGCGCATTCGTGGTCGAGTCCGCTCACTTCGATGAAAATGGCATCCTCCTGGTTGTGCTCAGAATGGGAACTACCTGTCAGCAGATCCGGGATGCGGGCTCTTGCGCTCATAACCCCGGCAGCGTATGACCGGCAGGCGCGGGTATTTGGGAAACTCCGGGTCGGTTGCCGAAAGCTGACACTGGTAGAAGGTCGATCCGCGATCGGAAGTAATCTGCCGCATGAAGCGGCAACCGCCGCAAAGCCCGGCGCTGAGCGCTGCATTCAGTGTGTCACTCATCTCTATGACAGCATAGCGTCGTTTGAGCGCGTCGCGCATCCAAAGGGACGAGTTCGCATTTCTTTCGGTATACTGATCAGGATATGCCGGTTTTGAAAAACATCGCCGCCATCGCCAAAGGGATGAGCATCACCTTCATGGAGATGTTCCAGCCGACGATCGTCGAGAACTATCCCGATGGCAAGGGTCCGCTGCGCGGAGCCCGGATTGAAGCCCGTTTCCGCGGCGCGCACGTGTTGCAGCGCGATGAAAATGGCCTGGAAAAATGCGTTGCGTGCTTTCTGTGCGCGGCAGCATGTCCATCGAATTGCATCTATATCGAGGCAGCCGAAAATACCGCCGAGAACCGCATCAGCGGCGCCGAGCGCTACGCCAAGGTTTACAACATCGATTACAACCGCTGTATTTTCTGCGGATACTGCGTCGAGGCGTGTCCGACGGACGCGATTACGCACGGCCACGGATTTGAGCTGGCGACGTTTAACGCGACCAATCTGATCTACCGCAAGGAGATGATGCTGGCCCCCCGGCCAGCACACATGGGAGCGAATGCTGTATTCAATCAGGCCGACGTGAATGGCGGAGCGCCGGCAGAAATGGTGCCGGGGAGCTAACCTTCGAGACAGATTTCGAACTCGATCACGCCGGTCCATTCGAGACCGGCGTTTGTGTATGGGAAACTTCGTGACCTCGGATTCACGCGGATGAACGCGGATCAAGGTTCTTGATTAGCCAGGAGCTAGCGACTGGAAGATAGAAGCTTACATGTCTGACTTCTTACAAACCGTAAACGAGCGCGTCGTGATCTACGACGGCGCGATGGGCACCAATATTCAGAAGCGCAATCCGACCCTGGACGATTATTGGGGAAAGGAAAATTGCAGCGAAGTTCTGGTGCTGAGCCGTCCCGATATCATTCGGGACATCCATGCCGATTTCTTCCGCGTGGGCTGCGATGTTGTCGAAACCAATACTTTCGGCGGAACTTCGATCGTGCTGGGAGAATTTGAACTGCGCGACCGGGTGCGAGAGATCAACCTTAAGGGTGCGCAACTGGCGAAAGAAGTCGCGGCGCAATTCTCTACCAAGGACAGGCCGCGCTTTGTGGCCGGATCGATGGGGCCGACTACGAAATTGCCATCCCTTGGGCACATTGGCTTCGAGGCGATGGTTGAGGCGTACGAGGAGCAGGCCTCCGCGCTGATCGAAGGCGGAGTCGATTTGCTTCTCATCGAAACCGCACAGGATCTGCTGCAAGCGAAGCTCGCGACCATCGGCGTTCTCGATGCATTGCGCAAATCTGGCAAGCGCCTTCCGGTCACGGTACAGGTAACGCTGCAGGAGTCGGGCACCATGCTGCTGGGCACGGACATAGGTGCTGCACTGACAGCGCTCGAGCCATTCGATGTGGATGCGATTGGCCTCAACTGCGCAACCGGGCCGAAGGAGATGAACGATTCGGTCCGATATCTCGCGTTGAATTCGACGAAGGAAGTTTCGGTGCTGCCCAATGCGGGGCTTCCCGAGAATGTCGGTGGGCATCCTGTTTACAGGCTTACCCCGGCGGAACTTGCGGAGTACCACAAGCACTTTGTTCAGGACTACGGAGTCCGCATCGTCGGCGGATGTTGCGGGACGACTCCCGAGCATTTGAAGGCTGTAGTGGATGCGCTTTCTGGCGTGGAACCCGCGAAGCGCGACGTGAAGCGTACAGGCGCTGCTTCGAGCGCGTACACGACGGTTCCTCTCGACCTTGAGCCCAAACCTCTCGTCGTCGCCGAGGAGATGAATACGACGACGCGGGTCGATCATTTCCGCAAGCTGGTGCAGGGCAAGAAATACGACGAGATCCTCGGGCTGGCCAAGCGGTTGGTGAATGACGGATCGCACATGCTCGACCTTTGCTGCGCGATCGTGGGCGAGGACGAGAAGGGGTACATCACGTCGATTCTGGAAAAGATCGCGACGCGTGTGCCTGCTCCCATCCTGGTTGATTCGACCGAGGCTGACGTGGTCGAAGAGGCGCTGAAGCGGATTCCGGGGCGCGCCATCATCAACTCGATCAACCTGGAAGATGGCGAGAAGCGGACGTCGAAAGTTCTTCCTATGGCGAAGCGCTACGGGGCGGCGGTGATCGCGCTGACGATCGACGAAGACGGCATGGCGCTCACCGCGGACAAGAAGGTCGCGATCGCGCACCGCATTTGCGATCTGGCGGTGAAGAAATACGGACTCGACCCGACGGATCTGATCTTCGATGCGTTGACGCTTCCGATTTCGACCGGCCAGGAAGAATACCGGAACGCTGGCATCGAAACCTTGAAGGCCGTCGAGCGGATCAAGAAAGAAATGCCCGACGTTAAAACCATTCTGGGCGTCAGCAACATCTCCTTCGGACTCGATGCCTACCCGCGGCGCGTGCTGAATTCTGTGTTCATGCACGAGGCGGTGGATCATGGCCTCGACATGGCCATCGTCAACTACACGAAGATTTATCCGCTGTACAAGATCCCGCAGGAAGAGGTTGACCTGGCACGCAAGTTGATCTACCGCGACGCGTCTGCCGGAGATCCCCTGCAGGTTTACATGGCGCACTTTAGCGGCATGAAGGGCAAGCCTGCGGCCTCGACTACTGCGCATCTCGACACGCTTTCGGTGGAAGACAAGTTGAAGTTCGCCATTATCAACGGCGAGAAATCCGTCGGCGACGGAGTGAACAAGAAATCGCTGGAGCAACTGCTGGAAGTTGCGCTTTTAAGCTATTCCCCGCTGGAGTTGATCAACACCGTCCTGCTGGACGGAATGAAGACTGTAGGCGACCTGTTTGGAGCGCGCAAGATGCAGCTTCCTTCGGTGCTGGATTCTGCTGGAGTGATGAAGGCGGCCGTGGCGTACCTTGAGCCGAAGATGGAAAAGAAGTCCGGCTCGCAAAAGGGCACGATCGTACTGGCGACGGTGAAGGGCGACGTACACGACATCGGCAAAAATCTGGTCGACATCATCCTGTCGAACAACGGATTCCGGGTGATCAATCTAGGCATCAAGCAGCCGGGGGATTCGATCATCCGGGCTGCGCAGGAACATCAGGCCGACGCGATCGGGCTCAGTGGCCTGCTGGTGAAATCAACGCTGGAGATGAAGTACGTCATCCAGGACTTACAGCGGCAGAAACTAGAGTTCCCTGTTATCTGCGGGGGCGCTGCACTGACGCGGAAGTATGTGGAAGATGATCTGAGGCGGGAATACTCGAACGGAGTTTTCTATGCCGACGACGCGTTCTCGGGGCTGCACATCATGGAGGATCTTTCGACCGAGAATGGCGCGCGCGATAAACGCCTGCAGGAAGGACGCACGGTAAAGGAATACGCCAAAGCCACGGCGGTGGATGAAGAGACCGGGCCCGTGTTTGCCGAACGGAGCGCAGTGGTGACCGACGCGCCGGACATTCCGACTCCACCGTTCTGGGGATTGCGCGTCCGCAAGGATTACGACCTGCGCGAACTGTTCCGCTACATCAATGAGACGGCGCTATTCAAGAATCAGTGGCAGTTGAAGACGGCGTCGCAGTCGGACTATTTGCGGCTGGTCGATGAGAAATTCCGGCCGATCCTGCACAAGTTGGAAGACGAAGTTGTCGCATCGGGGCTGTTCGAACCCGCGGTGGTCTACGGATACTTCCCTGCTCAGAGCGACGGCAATGACGTGGTGGTGTACGAACCTCCGAAGGCGCAGGCGCGGCCATGCGGCACGCGCTGGGAGGAGGGACTGCCTGAAATCCTGCGCTTCACATTCCCGCGGCAAAGAGAGGGACGACGGCTGGCTGTGGCCGACTTCTTTGCGCCGAAAGCCTCGGGCAAGATGGACGTGATCGGCCTTTCACTGGTTACGATCGGGCCGAAAGCCAGCGTGGAAACGCAGCGACTGTTCGAAGGCGGCGAGTACACGAAGTATCTGTACCTGCATGGACTGAGCGTAGAGACCGCTGAAGCACTTGCGGAATACCATCATAAGGAGATGCGTGAGGAACTAGGTATCGGCGGCGAGGACGCGGCGGAGATCCGTGACCTGTTCCATCAGAAATATCGCGGCTCGCGGTATTCATTCGGATATCCGGCATGCCCGAATCTTGAAGATCAAACCAAGTTGTTCAAGCTGCTCAAGCCCGAAGAGAATGTCGGAGTGCGGCTGACCTCGGGATTCCTGCTGGAGCCGGAGCAGAGTACTTCGGCGATTGTGGTGCACCATCCGGCAGCGAAGTATTTTGTGGTCTGATTCAAGAAGTGCAACTCACCACAGGGGACACGGGGTTCTCTATGTCCTCGGTTGTTGAATCTGCTTCTTGTTCTTAAGTCTTCAGAACGAAGTTTGCAGGCGGAGCGCCCAGCTTCGCGGTGGGGCGATCGCGTTGCCTGAGAAGAGTCCGGCGAAATCAATAACGTTCAGACGATTGTTCAAGTTTTGAATGTCGCCTTGCAGGCGGATTGAACGCTTGTCGTGGGCCCACAGGTCCGCGCCCGCCGACGCATCCACGGAAAAGAACGGCCTCACTCTGCCGGTTTCGAAATTCATGCGATCGACGACGGCTGCGCCGTACTGCGCGATGGCATCCGCGACCGTGCCGCCGAACTCCATCGGAAGTCCGCTTCCATATTCGGCTCCCCACGCGCTCCAAAGACGCTGGGTGAACCGGTAACGAATACGCCCGTGCAGCGTGTGACGCTGATCCTGCGTGACCCAGAAACGGCCGTTCGTATTGCTTAAAGCGTCAGTCGCATCCGAGCCGAGAAATAATCCACCAGTCACGGGCAGGTAGGCGCTTCCAACCATGTACGAGTAACTGAGGAATCCTGAGAACGGGCCCCAGCGCGGGATCTCTAGCTTCCCCTCCGCGCCATAGATGGAAGCCTTGCGGAAAGAGATCGGAAAACTGACGGCGGTATTGAGCAGCAGGTCGTCGTCGGCGAAGTTGTTCACTGAGCGGCGGAAGGCGCTGACATCAAGCTTTAGGTTATCGACGATCGATTTCGTCGCGCCCAGCTCGTAATAATCTCCGTGCGAGGGTTGAACCGGAAGCCGCAGCACATTGGGGTTCAGACTCGCAACCGCGGCCGAGCTTGCGAGCAGGATGTTCTCGAAGGCTGGAGTTTGAAAGACGCGGTCGTAGGAGGCATGCACAACGAGCTTGGCCGCCGGGATGTAGCGCGCGACAGACAATCGGGGACTTACTGCGTTCTGGTTGACGACAAGTTGGTAATGGTCCCAGCGCAGGCCCGCATTGATGGTCCAGTTGCCCAGCCGGATCTGATCCTGGAGAAACGCAGACTGCTCCAGGTCGACATCGCGTCCCGAGAAAGTGAAGTTGAGCGGCGTTCCTGGATCGAACTGCGAGGGGTTAGTGATGATGTCGGCGAAGTTCTCGCGCAGGTGCGCGAAGTCTGCCTCAAACCCCGCTTTGATCTCATGACGGGTGCGGTGATACGAGATTGAGCCCTTCAGGTATTGCTCGTCGAATCCCCGGCGCTGGAAGGCGAGGATAGGAGTAGACTGCGCGTTGGAGTCCAGTTGATCGGTGTCACTGCGTCCCATGAAGCGCACGTCGGCCAGCAGGCGTTCGGAGAAGATGTGCTGGTACGAGACAATGCCGAGGGTCTCGAAAGCATCGCGATGCTGAACTTGTCCGGTAGCCTGCTGTATCAGTTCGCTGGGAACGAGGAATTTTGAAACTTCGCGCCGCAGCGAAACTCCAAAGCGATCGTGGTTGCTGAAATCGTGATCATAGCGCGCGGAGAAGTCTGACGTGGTCGCCGTGTTCGAATAGTTCTGAACTACGGGTGGATTCAGGTAACGGTCCGTGAGCGCGGCATCGGCGCTGGCGGCGACGGCGTTCTTTCCCCAGGAATATCCCGCGAGCAGGAAGGCATTCGCCGTGGAGAAGCTGCCTCCGGAGAGCACGGCATTCCCGTGGAAACCCGGGCGATCGTTCTTCGATGTGTCCACTTCGACGACTCCACCCATCTTGCGCCCGTATTCGGCGGGGATCCCTGCGGTGTAGATGGTCAGTGAATCCAGGTCGTCGGCTTCGATCTGGGTTCCCGAACTCGGGGAGCGGTTGTCTGTCAGGGGCACGCCATCAACCACGAACTGGGTTTGATACTCAGAGCCGCGAGGGTGCAGCACGGCGCTACCTTCGTAAACCCATCCCGGCTGAGATTGGACAAGATCGGTCACCGAGCGTCCGGGAGCGGAGGTAGAACGGCCGGCGATAGCTTCCAGATCAACGCGGTGATTGGAGGTGGTGCGCGTGGGATCAAGCAGCGTGCTTTGGGCTGTCACATCGATCTGGGTGCTGGGCGCGGTGATGGCAAGCTTGACCATATATTCGGCCGGTAGTGCACTGCGAATGGCGACATTACCATCGAAGGGAGAGAATCCGGCGCTCTCGACTCGAAGCTGGTACGGCCCGAACGGAAGATTGCGGATCGCGACGGCTCCGTTATCGTCTGTATCAAGGGTGCGGCGGATCTGCAGCGCATCGCTCAATAGCGTGATGGATGCCTTTAGTCCGAGGCCGGACGGGTCGGTGACCTTTATGCGGAGTTCTCCCGAGTGACTCTGGGCAAAGAGCGGCAGAGCCAGCAGGAGAATCCCCAGGTGAAGCGGTACTCGCATCGTCAATTGATTTTTATGCTAGCAGCTTGGGAGAGGATGTTTGTATTACGTGGGTCATAGTTCTCGGCCAGCCTGAGTGAATCCAGATGCCTGGCCGCGGGAGCCGGTTGTCAGCGAAACTTCCAGCGCGTCGATTTGCTCTGAAAATGTTTTTCCCAGAGTCCGAAGGCGAGCTTCGGGCGGAGAGCGAAGACGGGCTCTTTCATTAAAAGGATGTCGTCTTTCATCGACGACATGTCGAATTTGTATTTGCGTTCGTAGGGAGCGAGAAACTTCCTTCGAGCGGCGAGACTCGCATTCTCGGCGATTCCTTCGACGATGATGGCTTCCGCTGCGTTCTCGGTGGCGACGATGCAGTTGGGATTCTTTGCGAGGTTGCGGGCTTTGCGCGACTTGCTTCCGGTGCTGAAGAGAAAGGCTCCGTCCTGCCACAGGCCCCAGACGACCATGGAGTGAGGCGAGCCATCGGGCTTGACGGTGGTGATCCAGTAGTTGTGCGACTTCTTTAGCCGCTGTTCGGCCCACGTCCATGGGAGCAGGCCTTTCGTGGACTTGGGAAATCCGTAGCCCGGGGCGTGCGGGCGGCTGGCTTTCGGGGTCTTCTGCTGCATATCAGGCAAACCTAAAATCTTTCAACACAGACGTCACAGAGGTTCACTGAGGAACCCTGCGGACTCAGAGATTCTTTTTGGTCCATTGGTCCAGGCGATTCAGAGCTTCCTGGAGATTCTCCAGTGAGTTCGCGACACTGAAGCGGAGATATCCTTCGCCGAAGGCCCCGAACGATGTTCCGGAAAGCGCGGCAACTCCGGCTTGCTCGAGAAGAGCGTCGGCGAGCGGCTTCGACTTCCAACCTGTCTGGGTGATGTTGGGGAAAACGTAGAACGCGCCCTTAGGCATCCGGCAGGAGAAGCCTTTGATCTTGTTCAGTCCGGCAACGAAGACGTCACGACGACGCTGGAATTCGTTGCGCATGTGATCCACGGAAGTCTGGTCGCCGCGGATTGCTTCGACTCCTGCAATCTGAGTGAAGCTGGCGGTGCAGGAATTCGAGTTCGTCATCAAGCGCGTCATGTGCGCAGCGAGATCCGGACGCATGACTCCGTATCCCATGCGCCATCCCGTCATGGCGTAGGTCTTGGAAAATCCATCAAGCAGGATGGTGCGCTCCTGCATTCCGGGGACCGACATGATGGAGAAGTGCTGGCCGCCGTCGAAGAGCAAGCGGCTGTAGATTTCGTCCGAAAGGATCATGATGTTGCGGTCGCCGATGGCGCTCGCGATCTGCTCGATGTCGCGGCGCTCGAGAACTCCGCCCGTAGGATTCTGCGGCGAATTGATGATGATGAGCCGAGTACGGTCGGTAATCAGGGACGCCAGTTCGTTCACGTCGAGGGAGAAGTCGCGGTCTTCGCGCAGTTGGATCGGAACGGCGCGTCCGCCAACGTAGTTGATCATAGACTCGTAGATCGGGAATCCGGGGTTGGGATAGATGACCTCGTCGCCTTCATCGATCAGGGAGAGGATGGTGAAGAAGATGATCGGCTTTCCGCCGGGTACCACAACGACTTCATCACTCGAGACCTTCACACCGCGCGTGCGGCTGACGTACTCGGCCAGTGCCTGGCGCAGCTCGGGCTGTCCTGCCGCGGGGCCGTAGTGAGTCCATCCCTTGCGCAGAGCGCTCACGCCGGCGTCGACGACGTTCGCAGGCGTATCGAAATCGGGCTCGCCGATTTCCAGGTGGATGACGCTCTTGCCCTGACGCTCGAGAGCGCGTGCCTTGTTCAGGACCTCGAAGGCGGTCTCGGTACCGAGCCGGGACATGCGACGGGCAAGCTGCAGTTCGTGGCTGATGGTTTTCTCCATAATCGGAACTCCGGGCAGGGAAACTGCTAAAAAACGCAAACGGACCATTATACGCCCGAGGGTGGAGGTTCTTTGATGCAGGGGTATGGGTTCAGGGCCCTTAAGGTGACAACCCTATAATTGTGAAAAATAGTGGGATGATATGTTTTAGATTCGAATGACGAATCAGAACGACGGAGTTTGGATCATCGACGCGGATGCTCGCACGCTCTATGCGAATACGGCGATGGCTGACATACTCGCCACCAACAGCGAAGCCATGGTGGGTGCACCTTCCTTCCACTACCTGTTTGCTGAGGACCTTGAGGCGGCGCAGCGGTTGTTTGATGGAAAGCAGAAAGGCAATGCGAGTCCTTTCCACTTCCGGTTGCGGCGCGAGGACAGATCAGCCATCTGGGTCGATGTGCAAGGCACGCCCATGCACACCGCCAGCGGAGACTTCATCGGCATCGTGGGAACCTTCAGCGTCTCGCCCAATCAGTTCTGAACAGCGGTCACGGGCAGGCGAATAGGGCCTGCCTCCGGCGGAGGTTGTTGTTTGTACCTGGGAGTAATCGGTTGTCGAGCTTCGCTCGGCTAAACAGCCGAAGCGGCTGTCTCCACATAGGTCTTTCTGGGGAATTATTCGGAGACGCTGTGCTCTTCGTTCTGGGAACGGAGGACGCGGTCGACCGAGTATGGGGCTCTGCGGCTGGGCTCGTGGTAGTGGCGGACCTGCATCTCGCCAAGCAGTCCGATCGCGAGCAGGTTTAGTCCGCCGAGCAGGAGGCCCATGGCAGCCATCATGAGTGGACCGTGCGTCGTCATGATGTGCTGATGATTCAGGAATTTCTCCATGCCGAGCCAGGCCACGATCCCGCTGCCTCCGAAGAGGCTCAACATTCCGAAGGTGCCGAAGAAGTGCAGCGGACGCGAAAGATACTTCAGCAGGAAGCGGATGGTAAGCAGGTCGAAGAAGACGCGGAACGTGCGCGTAATGCCGTAGTGCGATGCGCCGCGTTCGCGATTCACGTTCTTGATCGCAACTTCGCAGATAGTGGCTCCATGCCACGAAGCCAGCGCGGGAATGAAGCGGTGCAGTTCGCCGTAGAGCGGAACCTGCTCAAGGATGTCGCGGCGATAGGCTTTGAAAGTGGTGCCAAAATCGTGGATGTCCACGCCGCTGATCTTGGCCATCATCCAGTTGGCAATACGGGACGGGATGCGGCGCATCCAGAAGTTGTCGACGCGATTCTTGCGCCATCCGCTGACAATGTCGTATCCCGCGGCAATCTTCTCGAGGAAGACTGGAATGTCGTTGGGATCGTGTTGCAGGTCGCCATCCATGGCGATGATGTATTCGCCGCGGGCATGATCGAATCCGGCGGCAAGGCCTGCGGTCTGGCCGAAGTTGCGGCGCAGTTTGACCACGATCACGCGGCTGTCCACAGCCGCAATCTCACGCAGCATGGCGAAGGTGTGGTCGCTCGATCCGTCGTCCACGAGAACGATCTCGAAGCTCTCACCGTGGGTCTCCATAACCGCTTTTAGGCGGTCGTAAAGGTCGGTGACGTTCTCTTGTTCGTTATGCAGGGGGACGACGATCGAGTATTTCGGCACAGTCTATTGATTATAGACGAAAAGAAGTCGCTAACTCACATTCATCAGGCCTCGGTAAGGGTACTTTTGGGGTACGGAGAATAAAGCCTTTAACCACAGAGGACACAGAGGTCCAGAGGGGAAATCGGCCCTTGCCGGCCTCGAGCGTTCAGCCCTGTTCCTTCAACTTTAGCTTCGACTTGTTGTCTTCCATGAATTGCTTGATATCGTTGGCGGCGTTGAGGAGGCGGTTCCACTGCTCGTAATAGAGCGTGACCGGGAACCGGCCGAGGCCATACACGCTGACTCCGCCCTTTTCTCCCACTTTGAAGATCAGGTCGCCGCTGCGCTTCTTGGTTTCGACTTCTTTTTCGAGTTGAGACAGTTTCGCTTTGAGTTCTTCGTAGGTCGGTTCTGACATGCTTTCCTCTTAGAAACGTTATGAGTGCACCTGCCGGTTGGAGACGACATTGTGCCTGATATTTCTATAGTAACGTGCCGGAGATCGGGATCCATGTGGATAACCGCGAGGTCCGCGGATTCAGTTCTGAAATGGTTCTGGACCATTGCATTCGACATGGACTGCGGCGCGAAGCACCAACGATCGGGCCACTTACCAAAGTTTGCGTAAATGTATGTAAAAGAACTGGTTCGCTGAGTGCTCCATCCAACGGATTGGGTAAAATGTAGGAAACATCCATCGATTCACATTTCATTCTCAACGGTATCAGGGGGGAAAATCTGTGTTTATTAAGCTGGGATTCAGGTTGGCGGTTTGCTGTGTGCTTGCGAGTGCTCTCTCGCTTCTAGCGGCAGGACAGCAAAACACGGCCACTGAAATTTCTCGGGACAGCTCGCAAAGCCAAATGAAGGATGCGGGCACAGTGGCACAGTCCCAACCCACATCTTCTACTCAGGAGCAGCAGACGGCGCCGGCTGACACGAATGCCACCGGCGCGCCAGTAGCACCGTCGAAGCAGCAGCCGAAGCGGATTCTGGGACTGATGCCCAATTATCGCGCCGTAAGCGCCGGCGCGTTGCCGCCGCCGCCCACTCCGAAGCAGGCTTTTAAGATCGCAACGCTGAACAGCTTTGATTACTCCTCATTCCTTTTTGTGGGGATCACATCAGGACTGGCGGATCTTAGCGAGGCCCATCCTTCGCTGGGAGAAAACGGGCTGCCCGCATATTGGGCTTACTACTGGCGCGGGTTTCTCGACAAGACAAGCGGAAATTACATGGTGATATTTGCTCTGCCGACAGTATTTCACGAGGATGAGCGATATTTCGCCAGGGGTGAAGGAAATGGTGGCGTCTTGAAGCGCGGGGCATATGCCGCTTCAAGAATTTTGATTACGCCGGACTATCACGGACACGACACTTTCAATGCATCGGAAGTTCTCGGCCGGGCCATGTCTCAAGGCATCTCTACCACGTACTATCCAAAAGCTGACCGTACAGTGGGGGCCTTGGCGGTGAAATTCGGGTGGGCGATGGGCCGCGATGCTTTGACCAACGTCTTCCGCGAGTTCTGGCCCGATATCGCGACTCACGTACTGCACCGGCATCCATGAAGATTCGAACTTTGTTCGTTTGTCAGTCTATTCGGGAGCGGCTGACCGTCCTTCGTTTGCTGGGAACGATTCTTCTTCTGTCCGGTCTTCCCTTGTGTCAGGCCACCGGCCAACAGGTTCCAGCGGAGCAACAACGGCAGCAAACACCCACTCCTCCCAGTCCCCGGCCGGCCGATCAGGCCAGTGAAGCGCCGAAGGAGGGGGGCAAGTCGGAGCAGGAACTTAAGATCGAGCAGAAGGAACAGTCGCAGCGTGTTCTAGGAGTGCTGCCGCAGTTTGGCGTGACAAGCCGGCGGGATGCTCCGCCGCTGACATCGCATGAAAAATTCCGTTTGTTTGTGAAGTCCGCATTCGACCCGGCGACGATCGGAATCGTCGGCCTGCAGGCCGCCCTCAGCCAGGGAGAGGACGAGTTTCCCGCGTACGGCCAAGGCGCGCAGGGATACGGAAAACGTTTCGGAGCCTCGCTGGCCGATGAGATCTCGGCGGGATTGTGGACTAACTACGTGTATCCGAGCTTGCTGAAGGAAGATCCGCGCTACTTTCGCCTGGGCGAGGGCGGCTTCGCGACGCGCGTGGGCTACAGCTTCAGACAGGAGTTCGTCTGTCACACAGACAGAGGCGGACGCTCGTTCAACTTCTCGAATATCCTCGGGGCCCTGACCGGCGGAGCGATTTCGAACCTTTACTATCCGGGACGATCGGTGGTGCGAACGATTCCAGCTACGGCAACGAGCCCGGCAATGCCCGTCTACGAGAATGACCGCGGCGTCGAACTCACTTTGAGCCGGACGGCGATTGCCCTTGGATACGGAACTATCGGCGGATTATTCGATGAGTTCTGGCCTGACATTCATCGAAAACTGTTCGGTCGGCATAGCGCGGCATCGGGCTCGGCTCACTGAGTACAAAGGCCAGGGTTCAGGGATTCAGCTTTCTGGCGATGATACCGTCTGGTGTCCTCTAAATCAGCGCGCGCGCACTTCCTACCTGATCACATGGACCGCCGGGGCTCGGGGGCGCGATCGGTAACAAGTTCCGGATGCTCGCGGCGGAATGTGGCGGCGACGTGGCAGTTCCAGCAGACCGGCTGATATGTGGAGAAGACCTGCGGGAGATTTTGAGTCGGAATGTTCTTCCATTCCGCCGTGCGGAAATCCGGGCCCAGGAGGGCCGGCGCGTGGTCGACATGGTGAAGCGGGCCGATCGCCTTGTGGCAGAACACGCAGCTCTTCCCTTCATACCATTTCGAAACCATGTTCCACACGAGGCAATTCTGGGCATTGTCCTCGATCTGCTGCAGACAGTCCTGACCGCAGCCTTCGCGTTCGGGCCAACGGGAACATTCCTTTAGCCGAAGCGTCGGCTCGTTGAAGAAAACTCCCAAGGCAGCTTCTCCACTAGCGACATTGACGGCGGCGGGTTGTTTGGTCTCGGGGCAGGTCACGATGCGCTCGCCGCGCCAGCGGAATAAGGCGCGCACTCCGGGAACAGCGCGGAGGAGAAAGAGTCCCGCTGCCAGGACCAGAACGGCGATGATGATGGCGAGAACTGAGACAGTCATGGTCCACCCCCACCGGCTGACGTGCCGGAGCCTCATGGCAGGAAGATCCTGCGAATTCAGTCTGGGAGGAAAACAAGGAAATGACGATGCTCGGTGTCACCGGCGGGTGTGATTCTGGTCACATGGACAAGCTGCTTACCGCTCTTGGCGCGGGTTTCGGGCCAGAGGACAGGCGTAACGGCGCGGGCGTCCGGATTAGAGACAATCAAAGCGGATCTCATGCTCGCCTTCTTCGTAATGCTTCACGAAGAAGATCCAGCCGGGCACAGAGGGCGTTTTAATGCGCTACGTGATTTCCGCGCAATTGCATTTTGACGGCGACAGAGAGCCGGCGAATGCCTTCGTGAATCTGGTCGGGTTGTGAGTGCGAGAAATTCAGGCGCATATGACGGCCGCCTTCGTGTCCGTTGTTGGGATAGAAGCTGTCGCCGGGAACGAACGCCACCTGCTCGGCGAGCGCAGCCTGAAACAGCGCTTGCGAATCGGTGCCTTCAGGCATGGTGACCCACAAGAAGAGACCGCCCTTGGGATGAGTCCATGTGACCTCGGGCGGAAAGTATTCGCGGAGGGCGTGCAACATGGCATCGCGGCGCTCGCGGTAAACCTGGCGAATCAACTGGACGTGCTGATCGAGGAAGCCGTCTTGAGCGACTTCGTAGGCGACATACTGGTTGAAAGTCGAGGTGTGCAGGTCGGCCGCCTGCTTGAGCATCACCAGTTTGCTGATGACGTCTTCCGGAGCAACGATCCAGGCGAGGCGGATTCCGGGGGCTAGCGTCTTTGAGAAGGTGCTCAGGTAGATGACATTGCCAAGGGTGAATCCATTGTCGCGGCGCAGGTTATCACGATCGAGAACCACGAGTGGCGGAATGTGCTCGCCCTCATAGCGGAGCTTGCCGTAGGGATCGTCCTCGATGATGGGGATGCCGTACTTGTCGGCCAGGAGAATGAGCTGCTGGCGGCGGCCTTCCGAGAGAGTGACTCCGGAGGGGTTCTGGAAATTCGGCAGCACATACATGAACTTCACACCGGATCGGATCGATTCTTCCAACTGCTCGGTAATCAGGCCGTCTTCGTCGACTGGGACAGACACGTACTGCGCGCCGTAGACGTTGAAGGCCTGCAGGGCTCCGAGATAGGTCGGCGCTTCGACCAGGATCCGGTCACCGCGGTTGATCAGCATCTTGCCGATGAGGTCGAGCGCCTGCTGCGATCCGGAGGTGATCAGGACATTCTCAGCGCTGGCGACGATGCCATAGCGAGCAAGGTTTCGGGCAATCATCTCGCGCAGGGGCTGATAGCCTTCGGTCGGGCCGTACTGCAGCGCCTGTGCGCCCTGTTCGGAAAGAACCTTGTGGCAGGCTTGTTCAAAACGTTTCACCGGGAAGACGTCCGGAGCTGGGAGGCCGCCGCCAAACGAGATGATTTCAGGCTTCTGCGTGACCTTTAGCAGTTCGCGGATCGCCGAGCTTTTGATGCCCAGCGTGCGGTTCGCGTACCGCGATTTCCAGAGCGTTGACATGCGTCCTCCAAGGGTGACGGCTTGCTGTTAGATGCTAGTCGAACAGGTTTCAAAGTTACGAAGATACAAGGCTGCAAAGTTTCAAGGTTTCAAGGTTCAGAAGACAAAACCTCGGACCTCCGCAAGTGGCGTACAACTTTGAAACCTTCTTTCCCCGCCTAGTCTTCGCCGATCAGTTCTGGTTCTACCGATACGTGCACGTGGGGATGCGCGTAGGTGTCGTTCTCCTGCGCATCGACAACCGCAATTGCGGCCACGCTTACGACTTCTTCTACGGTTGCTGTGCGCTGCAAGACGTGGACGGGACGGCTCATTCCCATCAGGATCGGGCCGATGAGTTCGCCGCCGCCGACTTTTGCCGCCAGCTTGCAGGCGAGATTGGCCGAGGCCAGATCCGGGAAGATCAGGACGTTGGCTCCGCCCTTAAGCGAGCTGAAGGGATAGAGCTCTTCGATGATCTCGGGTGATAGAGCTTCGTCGGCCATGATTTCGCCGTCGACAATAAGCGTGGGATCGGCGTACTTGATCAGTTCGACGGCTTTGCGGACCTTAGTGCAGATCGGATGATCCACACCACCGAAGCTGGAGAACGAAAGCATCGCGACCCGTGGAACGAGGTCGAAGCGCCGCGCCATATGTGCAGTACACAGGGCGATCTCGACCAGGTCCTCCGCGGTGGGTTCGATGTTCACGCTCGTATCGGCAAGGAAGAATACTTCTCCTTTACGAGTGATCACAGCGTAGCAGCCGGAGACGCGGTGCAGGCCTTCGCGCATTCGAACGATCTGCAAAGCGGGACGAATGGTATCCGGAAAGTGCTGGGTGACGCCTGAGACCAGGGCGTCGGCATCGCCCATGTGGACCATCATTGAGCCGAACACATTCCGATTGTTGATGAGAGTGTCAGCCTCCTGGAGGGTGACCCCCTTTCGCTGCCGCAGACGGAAGAGTTCCTGCGCGTAGGTTTCGTGGTGATCCGAAGTTGCGGGATCTACGATCCTCATGCCCTCGATGCTCGTGCCGAGTTCGCGAGCCTTCATCTGGATCTTCGCAGGATCCCCGATCAGGATCGGGTATGCAATTCTCTCTTCGACCAGGGCATGGCAGGCGCGAAGAATCTTTTCGTTGTCGCCTTCAGGGAAGACGACCTGCTTGGGATTCGCCTGCGCTTTGTGAACCATGGTGCGGGAGACTTCGTAGGCTTTGCCGAGCCGTCGCTCGAGTTGCGAGCGATACTCGTCAAGGTCGACAGGCTCCTGGGCTACGCCGCTTCGCATCGCCGCTTCGGCGACAGCCGAAGCCTCCCACATCAGTACGCGCGGATCGAACGGTTTGGGGATGAGGTATTCGCGTCCGAACTGCAGGCGCTTGACGCCGTAGGCGCGGCAAACAGAGTCCGGAACATCTTCTTTGGCGAGAGCTGCCAAAGCATGAGTCGCGGCGAGTTTCATGTCTTCGTTGATGGCGGTGGCGCGAACGTCGAGGGCGCCGCGGAATATGAAGGGGAATCCGAGAACGTTGTTGACCTGGTTGGGATAATCCGAGCGACCAGTCGCGATGATGACGTCTTCCCTGCTGGCCTTGGCTTCTTCGTAGGTAATTTCGGGATCGGGATTGGCCATGGCAAAAACGACTGGGTCCTTGGCCATGGTACGAATCATTTCGCCATTGATTGCGCCCTTGACTGACAATCCGGCGAAGACGTCGGCACCTGCCATGGCTTCCGCGAGCGTGCGCAGCTTTGTCTCCTGGGCGAACCGTTCCTTGTAAGGATTCATCCCGTCTTTGCGTCCCTTGTACACAACGCCTTTGGTGTCGCAGAGAATGATGTTCTCGCGCTTTACACCGAGGCGGACGTAGTGTTCGGCGCAAGCGATTCCAGCTGCACCGGCGCCGTTGAAGACAACGCGCACTTTGTGGATGTCTTTCCCGACCACTTCCAGCGCATTCAGGAGCGCCGCGCCGGAGATGATCGCCGTTCCGTGCTGATCATCGTGGAAGACGGGGATCTTCATCGTCTTGCGGAGTTCTTCTTCGATGCGGAAGCAGTCGGGAGCCTTGATATCTTCCAGGTTGATTCCGCCAAAGGTGGGCTCGAGCAATTGGCAGAGCTTGATGATCTCTTCGGGATCATGGCTGTTCACTTCGATATCGAACACGTCAACGTCGGCGAAGCGCTTGAAGAGGACCGCCTTGCCTTCCATGACAGGCTTGCCGGCGAGCGCACCGATGTCGCCAAGCCCTAGTACGGCGGTTCCGTTGCTCAACACCGCTACGAGATTTCCGCGTCCGGTGTATTTGTATGCATCGTGCGGATTCTTCTGGATTTCCAGGCAGGGCTCGGCCACTCCGGGCGTGTAGGCGAGACTCAGGTCGCGTTGGGTGCGACAGGGCTTTGTAGGGGTAACTTCGATCTTTCCGGGGCGCGACCCATAGTGATAATCCAGGGCCTGCTGCTTGCTGACTGACATGAATTTCCTCCGTATTTTCTTGCGGCGCCGTCCCGGCAGCTTCTGCCCGAGCGTTTGCGGCGCTTCGAACTTAAACTCGTACGGTCAGCACTGGACAACGAGCCAGGCTGACCACTTCTGACGCAACCGGCCAGGGCAGGTGCGCAGACCACGAGGCGACTCGCGCCTTGTGAACACTCATGACGATGAGGTCCACATTACGTGTTTCGGCTTCCTGCAGAATCGCGTCGGCCGGATGTTCCCAGCGAACCACAACGTCTGGAGTGCACCAGTCCCTGGCGCTCTCGGGAATCAACCCTTCAAGCGCGCGCCGGGACCGCTCTTCGACCGAGGCACGGTGTTGCCAGGGGACCAATGGTGCAGCCTCGAGGATGATCAACTCCGCCTGATTTTCTTCCGCGAGCGCCAGCGCGTAGTACAGAACCGGATCGGGATCTTCCGAGATTTCGACCGGACAGAGGATGCGGCGGATTTTCCATTCCGCCGTGCCGTGCGCGCGCGGACCGATGGTCAGAACCGGGCAAGGTGCCGAGCGGTAAATCTTCTCGGCAGACGAACCCAGGATTAACTTGCTGACGCCGCGCCAGCCATGTGTCCCGAGAACTACCAAATCCACATCGTGCTGCTGGATCATCGCCGGAATCACCTGGTCGAGATCACCGCGGTCCAGCAGTGGTTTCCACGGTGCGGTCCCGAAAGAACAGGAGTGCAGGAAGAATTCGAACTTCTTGCGCGCATCGTTCCAGACCATGTCGTCCTGTTCGGGGACGCGATCGAATACCACTTCGAGCCTGGGTTCCGGAGGCATCGAATGAGCCAGGAGGATGGTGGATCCGTAGATCTGAGCGAGCGTACGGGCGAAGGGTAAAGCAGCGCGCGACGCGGGGGAAAAGTCGGTTGGAAACAGAATGTTTTTCAGGGAAAGACGCGAAACCTGCGAGAGGGTGGGCATGGCGTACCTCCTTGCGGCACAGGATGTTACCGCTACAGAGAATCCATACCCTTGGATATATGCGTCTCCCTCGAAAGAGGCAGTGATTGCCGTCACCTGCTGTGGTGAGTGTGGAGTCGTTGCCCTAGACCCCCACTCCGGCATGTTCGCGTGTGAAGCGAGCCAGGATTTCGTCGAGTCCGGGATGAGTCAGATCTTCAATCTCATACGTGACGCGCAGACTGGGCTTGTTCATCTTGACGAGATGACCGAGATCAATGGGAGTTGCAACCAGGACTAAATCACACGGCACGCGATTGATGGTTTCCTCGAGTTCGTGACGCTGTATGGCGCTGTATCCCATGGCAGGCAGCAGGCTGGTGAGGTGCGAATAGCGTTCATAGGTGCCGCGAATGGAACCGACCGCATAGGGGCGCGGGTCCACCAGTTCGGCGGCACCGCATTGACGGGCAGCGACGACTCCGGCTCCATAGGGCATTTCGCCGTGCGTGAGAGTGGGGCCATCTTCGACGACGAGCACTCTTCTTCCCTTGACCAGCTCGGGCTCGGAAACTGCAACGCGGCATGCGGTCTGAACAACGGTGGCTTTGGGATTACTGGCACGGACATTCTTGCGGACCGTTTCGACGTCCTGCGGAGAGGCGGTATCCACCTTGTTAATCACGACTACGTTGGCGCGGCGCAGGTTCACTTCGCCCGGATAGTAGGAGAGTTCGTGGCCGGGGCGATGCGGATCGACGACTACGATTTCGAGGTCAGAAGCATAAAAGGGCGTGTCGTTATTACCGCCATCCCAAAGGATGATGTCGGCTTCCTTTTCGGCCTGGCGAAGGATGCGTCCATAATCAACGCCGGCGTAGACGATGGTTCCTTCGCGGAGGTGAGGCTCGTACTCCTCGCGCTCCTCGATCGTGCATTGATGTTTGTCGAGGTCCTCGACGACCGCAAAGCGCTGGACGGCCTGGGCAGCGAGATCACCATAGGGCATGGGATGGCGGACGACGACGGGCTTTCGGCCTTCGCGACGGAGCTCCGAGGTGACGAAGCGGCCGAGAGGGCTCTTGCCGCACCCGGTGCGCACGGCGCAGATCGAAACCACGGGCACAGAAGACTTCAGCTGTGTTCGTTGCGAGCTCAGGAGCCAGAAGTCGGCTCCGGTCGCGACCACGCGCGAGGCAAGGTGCATGAGGTTCTGGTGCGAGATGTCGCTGTAGGAGAAGACGACTGCGTCGATCTGATACTCGTTCACGAGGTGTTCGAGATCCTTCTCTTCGAGAATGGGAATGCCAGCAGGATAGAGGGGCCCAGCAAGTTCGGTGGGATAACGCCGTCCCGCAATGCCGGGAATCTGAGTCGCCGTGAAACCAACGACGTTGTAGTCGGAGTTTCCGCGAAACACGACGTTGAAGTTATGAAAGTCTCTGCCGGCCGCGCCAAGTATCAGGATCTTTTTTGCCTTCATTGTCTTCATCTCCTCCACTGACTGTTATTCCTTGGGACTGCGCCGCCACATGGGCACGCTGGGATTCCAGTTGTGAACGTCTTTCTGAAAATCGCGGCCAGCATGGGTTACGGCTACGCCGCTGAGGTCCTCGACCGGGGATCTCAGGAGTTCGGTGATGTATTTCTCGATCTGCTCGCGGAGCAATGGGGTGTGCAGCGCTTTCAACAAGGCGGGATCTTCAATGTGGGTGAATCCGCCGCACAAGGGACATTTCACAACGTCATCGTTGACCATGATCACCCTCGATTTTTCGGGGAATTTAGGGAAAGAAGGCCGGAGTGGTACCTGCTCTTCACGATCCCATTACAAGGCTGGGAAGCGTCAGTAACAGTGACAATGGTCGCGGCAGAGAGTGACTGGGGTCACAGAACGATATACGCGGAGTCGCTTGTCATAGGAATCGTCGGTATTTGCGCGAGTTCATTGAGCGGAAAGGGCTTGGGAAGGCAGTGATGGATCGCACAATGTCCCAGAGTGCACAACGAACCCGTCCAAAAGTTTGGCGTAATCGTTTACGGCGATTCCCCTTTGCTGCTAACATCATTGGTTTACCACTTCAACGTAAACGAGATCTGTAAAGGCCCTCATAAATCCACGGAGGAAACATGGCAATCAAAGTTGGCATTAACGGCTTCGGACGTATCGGCCGCAATGTGCTACGCGCATCGTTGAAAGACCCCAACCTCGAATTCGTCGCGGTCAACGACTTGACCGAGCCGAAGACCCTGGCTCACCTGCTGAAGTATGACTCGGTCCTGGGGAATCTGCCGAACCAGGTTTCGGCCGGTCCGGACAGCATCACAGTCGATGGCAAGACGATCAAAGTGTTCAAGGAGAAGGATCCGGCGGCGCTGCCATGGGATTCAGTTGGCGCGCAGGTTGTGATCGAGTCCACAGGACGTTTCACGGATGCGAACGAGGCCAAGAAGCATCTGCGCGGGCCGGTGAAGAAGGTCATCATCTCGGCTCCAGCGAAGAATGAAGACGTGACCGTTGTGCTGGGCGTTAATCACGAGAAATATGACGCCGCGAAGCACAACATCATTTCGAACGCCTCGTGCACGACGAATTGCCTCGCTCCTGTGGCAAAGGTGATTCAGGATGAATTCAAGATTGTCGCCGGCACGATGACGACGATTCACTCTTACACGAACGATCAGGTCATTCTCGACTTCCCGCACAAGGATCTGCGGCGGGCTCGCGCTGCGGCCCTGTCCATGATTCCAACTTCAACGGGTGCCGCAAAGGCGCTGAAGCTGGTTATTCCTGAACTCGGCGGCAAGATCGACGGCTTCTCCATGCGCGTCCCGACGCCCAACGTTTCGGTAGTTGACTTCGTGGTATGGGTTGAAAAGAAGACGACCAAGGAAGAAGTCAACGCTGCTCTGAAGAAGGCGACTGAAGCCGGTCCGCTGAAGGGATATCTGGGCTACGAAGAACATGAACTGGTGTCGTCCGACTTCAAGGGCAACCCACTCTCTTCTATCGTGGATGCGCCTTGTACGATGGTGGTCGGTGGCAACTGCGTGAAGGTCATCTCCTGGTACGACAACGAGTGGGGATACTCCTGCCGCGTGCGCGACCTGATCAACTACATCGCCAGCAAGGGCCTGTAACCCGTTGCGACAATCCGGAACCCCACCCTTTTGCAGACAGCGCGGAAGGGTGGGCCACCCACATCTTCATATCCAGTACGAGGACTCCAGCCATGTCCAAGCTTTCGATTCGTGATCTCCCCTTGAATGGGAATCGTGTGTTCATGCGCGTTGATTTCAATGTGCCGCTCGATGACGGCCGCGTCATGGACGATACCCGCATCCGTGAAACCCTCCCGACGATTGAATATGCGTTGCGCCACGGAGCGCGGTTGATCCTCGCGTCGCACCTCGGACGTCCGAAGGGCAAACCCAATCCGAAAATGAGCCTGAAGCCGGTAGCGGAGCGACTTCGCATGCTGCTGGACAAGGAACTGGCGCGCGGCGAGAACGTTGGATTCTGCCCGGAGTGCGTCGGCCCGGAGGCCGAAGAGGTTGCGACTCAGCTCGAGAAGGGGCAGACGCTTCTCCTCGAGAATCTGCGCTTCCATGCGGAAGAAGAAGCTAACGATGAGAAGTTCTCTCGGCAGCTTGCGAACCTGGCCGAATACTACGTGAACGACGCGTTCGGCTCGGCACATCGCGCGCATGCTTCGACTGCGGGTATTACAAAGTTCATGAAGCAGTGTGCTGCCGGGCTCCTCATGGAAAAGGAGCTCAAGTATCTCGGCAAGGCGCTGGAAAATCCCGAGGAGCCGTTTGTGGCGATCCTCGGCGGCGCGAAGGTGAGCGACAAGATCGGCGTGATCGAGAACCTGTTGACCAAGGTCAACACCTTAATCGTCGGCGGAGGGATGGCGTACACGTTCCTCAAGGCTCAGGGGCAGGAGATCGGCAAATCGTTGCTCGAAGCGGACAAGATCGATCTCGCCAAGAAGCTGCTCGCCGCGGCCAAGAAGCGCAATGTGAAGTTCCTGCTGCCTATTGATCACGTGGTCGCCATCAAGCCTGAGGCGAATGCCGTGATCCAGCAGGTCGGCGAAGGACAGCCGATTCCGGCCGACAAGATGGCGCTCGACATCGGGCCGAAGACTATTGAACTGTTCTCGGAAGAGATTTCGACCGCACGTACGATCGTTTGGAACGGACCGATGGGAGTGTTCGAGGTGCCGGGATTCTCTAAAGGGACGTTCAAGATCGCGCATGCGGTGGCGGACAACGTGGGAGCGATTTCGATTGTTGGTGGCGGAGATTCCGTAGCAGCGGTGAAGGCTGCGAACGTCGCTGACAAAATCACGCATATCTCTACCGGTGGTGGAGCGTCGCTGGAGTTTTTGGAAGGACAGAAGTTGCCGGGCGTCGAAGCGCTGACGGAGAAAAAATAGTCAAAGCCGCTGGAGAGTCAACTGGTCGGGTGCCCCCGCGAAATACTTCTGCAGGGCTCGCTGGAAGATGTCGTCGTCCGGTGAGACCTGCGCGAAGAGTGTCATCGACGATCGGAATTTAATATCGTCCGGAGATCCGAAAATATCCGTGACAGTGGAGGCCTCCTCCTGGAGAACCAACTGCGTGCATCGCTTCAGCCGGGGCCCGAGGACTGGATGCTGCAAGTAGGCTTCTGCTTCGGTTCGGCCGGAAATTCCGAACTCGACGGAGACCGGGCTGTGCCCGAGACCTCGGATCTGCGGAAAGACGAACCACATCCAATGGCTCATCTTCGTTCCGGCTTTAAGTTCCTGCAGGACTCGATCATAGACCGGAGCCTGGGCGCGGACGAAGCGCAGCAGGTTGTATGGATCGGCAGGTGAATGTTCCGGAGTTCTCGCGTCCATGAGGCCGCTCCTAACCGCCAACAAGTTTATTGCAGTCGCATACCGTTTCTGAAGTGGCATAGACTTGACGTCCTAATGAAAGGTCGAATAATGAGAAAAAAAGTAATGGCCGCCAACTGGAAGATGTACAAGACTCCTGATCAGACTCGCGACTTCTTGCGCGATTTTTTACCGATGGTTTCCGGGCACACCCGCGATGAGATCGTGGTTTGCCCGCCATTTGTTGATTTGCCGGCGGCACTCGAGGCGGCCAAGGGCTCCAAGGTGACAATCGGGGCGCAAAACATTCACTGGAAACAAGAGGGTGCGTTCACGGGGGAGACCTCTGCAGCTCAATTGACGGCCATTGGCATCAACCACGTCATCATCGGACACTCGGAACGGCGACAGTATTTCGGCGAGACGGATGACACGGTGAACCTGCGCTTGAAAGCGGCGTTGGAGGCAGGATTCACACCCATTTGCTGCATTGGCGAGGTGCTGCAAGAACGTGAAGCCGGCATGACGGATGATGTTCTACGCCGGCAGTGCGTGCGTGCATTTCATGCCATCTCGGCCAAGAAGGCGGCGAAGCTGGTCATCGCCTACGAACCGGTCTGGGCCATTGGAACCGGAAAGACGGCCACGCCCGAGATCGCTGCCGAAGCACATGCCGTAATCCGGCGCGAGGCGACCGAGATCTTCGGCGAGGAGTTTGCGGCGCAACTCCGGATTCTTTATGGCGGGTCGGTCAAGCCCGACAATGTGTCGTCGCTCATGGCACAGGAAGAAATTGATGGAGCACTCGTCGGTGGAGCATCGCTCGACCCTAAATCGTTTGCGGCAATTGTGAAGTACTAGGCCGTATAGTTCGCGACGCTTCCTTCGTTCGGGGATTCTAGCATCGCTGCAAGCAGCCTCTCTTTTCTACAAAGCAGTGATCCGGCGCACAGAAGTTCCCAGTGCGCCGGATCTACACTTCTCGCAACTTCAGGCGCAGGTGGCCCCTCTATCTCTATCTCCTCCGAGGAGGTCGTATGACGCTTTCCAAGCTTCGTGATTTTCTCGATTCCCATAAGGTCAAGTATCTGGTGATATCGCATTCCCTGGCCTACACAGCTCAAGGCGTGGCCGCGCTGGCCCATGTCTCGGGAAAGAAACTTGCAAAAACAGTGATCGTGAAGATTGACGGCATTCTCGCCATGGCAGTGATCCCTGCGTCGTTCCATGTCGATCTGGATCGACTCAGAGTTCTGACCGGCGCAAGGACAGTGGAGGTTGCGTCCGAACTCGAATTCAAAGATGCGTTTCCAGATTGTGAGACGGGGGCAATGCCGCCGTTCGGCAACTTGTACGACATGACCGTGTATGCGGACGCCAGCCTGGCTGAGAATGAAGAAATCACATTCAGCGCGGGCACGCACCGCGAGTTGGTGCGGATGAACTGGAACGACATGGAGCGACTGGTCAATCCTTCCATTGACCGCTTGATCTATCAGCATCCAGCGACTGCCGTCGCCTAGAGGGGTTGGCCTTGACCTAGCAGAGTAGCCGCGGGATGCGCCTGCTTCGCTGCATAGGTCCAGAGTCAGGTTGTGCTGGTTGCACGGCGCGGAGCGCGATATCCCAACTGCATCGAGAGGTGACGGGCTGCATCCTTCAGCGATTCAAGGATGCGAGGCATGGTTTGAGCGTTCACCTGGTGAATCGTGCCGGAGAGTCCGATGCTGGCCTCGATCTCTCCGTATTGATTGAAGACCGGAGCGCCCACGCAGCGTGCTTCAAGATTGTTTTCTTCGTCGTCGACGGCGTAGCCCTGGGCGCGAACCTTCTCTAACTCTCTTAAGAGCCTGGGCAGATTGGTGATGGTTTTCGGCGTGCGCTTGTCCATTCCCGCTTCGGCGACTATTTTCTGCAGGCGCTCTTGCGGAATGTGCGCCACCATGGCTTTGCCCACGCTAGTAGCGTGGACGCGCATCCGGCGTCCGACCCAGGTGTCCATGCGGATAAATCCGTTAGGCTCGACCTTCTCGATATAGACAGCTTCAGAACCATCCAGGATGGCGAGATGGCAAGTCAGGTTGGTCTTCTGCACGAGGTTGCGCATGATGGGCAATGCCACTTCCCGAACGTCGATGCCGCTCAGCGCACCGCGGCTCAAGCTGAGGATCTTCAATCCAACGCGGTACTTGGCGCTGGACTCGTCGCGGTTCACATAGCCACGCTTTTCCAAAGTGCGAAGGATATAGCTGGCGGAACTCTTCGGAATTTTCAGCTCGCGGCTGATCTCTGCGTTGCTGAGGCCCTCCGGTTCACGAGCGACGGCCTCGAGCATGGCGAGTGCGCGCTCTACGGCGACGGAGGGAGATTCATCCTTTGTTTTCATACCAAATCGTTATCGCAGCCAATCCTGTAAGAGTACAACAAAATGAATGCATGTTCAAGATACTGAACACGGCTATTGACCGGGAAACTGGCTCACCCTAGGATCGTGCCGTCTGTTGAATGGCTGTTCATTATATTGAACACGCGAAGAACAGCCCCAAGCAAGGAGAGTTGGAATGACACCTATCGCCATCGCTTCACCGGGAAACGCCGAACGCATCAATCCGGTGAGCAGCGCGCCAGCTGACTTCACTCCGGGCCGTGACCTTCCCGCCGGATTTATGGATTTTTTTCTGCCGCTACATCGGACCTTTACACAGCGCCAGCAACAACTGGTGGCGCAACGCATGGAAGTTCTGCAGAGTTCCATGGACGGCGAAAAGCCTACGCACCGCTTCCCTTCTGACACGGTGAGAAACGGCTGGAAAATCCGGCTCCCCGAATGGTGCCAGGACCAGCGAAATCAGATGACCGGTCCCGCGGACGACGGCGAACTCTGCGTGAAGATGCTGAATTCCGGCGCGCCCGGGGTGATGCTCGATCTCGAGGACTCCTGCGTCAACGAGTGGACCCATCACGCTCTGAGTGTGCAGAACATCCTGGCCTGTCTACGCGGTGAACTGACTTACTTCGACAAGAAGCGCAACCGGACGGAGACCATCCAACCGACCAGCACGGTGATATTCACACGTCCCCGCGGCCTTCACCTGAATCAGGGCGGGCTGCTTCCGGGGGAATTGGTGTCGGCGTCGTTATTCGACGTGGCGCGGATCTTCTATGGAATCGAGCCGTCGCAGCTGAAGCATCCGTTGTGCTTCTACATTCCAAAGTCTGAGTCTGCCGAAGAAGCGCTGTGGTGGCGGGATCTTTTTCAGGCGCTGGCAAAGGGGCGCGGACTGGCCCACGACTACATCAAGTGCATGGCCCTGGTGGAGTCGCATCCGCTGGCATTCCAGATGGAGGAGTTCACCTACAATCTGCGCGACCACATCATCGGGTTGAACCTCGGCCGCTGGGATTACATGGCCAGCCTGATCCATTTCAACCTGGACGATCCCGGCTGGGTGCTGCCTGACCGCAATACGATTCCGCACAACGTGGCATTTTTCCAGAACCTTCGCACCCTGATGCCGGAGATTTGCCATCACCGCGGAATTCTTGCGATCGGCGGCATGACCGCTTTATATCCGAGCCGCGAGGATTCTGAACTCAATACGCGCGCTCTTGCGGTCCTGGAAAAGGATAAGAAGAACGAAGCCGACTGCCTGATGGATGGCGCGTGGACGGGACATCCGGATCAGAACGCAATCGCGGTTGCGCAATTCCCTTCCCCGAACCAGCTTCAGGCGCGTCCGACGAATGCGAGCCGGTATCCGGATCTGCGGCCGCGGCCGGCAGGAGTTGGAAGCCGAACCGTGAAAGGCACGCGGGCTGCAGTCCGGACGGTGATCCGATATCGCAACGGCGTGTTGAGCGGGAATGGAGCGAGTTTGCTGGACGGTTACATGGAAGATCTGGCCACGGACCGTATTTACCGGCTGATGATCGCGCAGCGCATGCAGCATCGGGATCACGTATCGATTCAGGACGAGAACGGACAGGTCGTAAAACACACCCCGGAGTTCATCACGCGCGTGTTCGATGAGGAACTCGAACGCTTGCTCAACGAACTTCCGGGCGGAGCGGATCCAGAAGCATCCGCGCGTTTGCGACATGCTCGCGAGATCAGCGAAACGATGATCACCCACAACGAATTCAACCCGGTTTAAGCAGTCGGCCGGATGCAAGAGAAGGCCAGGAGAGAACGACGATGTCAGGCAACGAAACTCAACAGAATTTTCCCTACGATCGACCCGAGCACGCTCTGAACGAGCCTGAACGGACCGCACAATACAAACTCGCACAGGACTGCCTGACTCACGATTGGGCGCACAATCCGAGATGGAAAGGGATCGAGCGCCCCTACACGGCCCAAGATGTACTGCGGCTGCGCGGATCGATTCACATTGAGCACACGCTGGCGCGCATGGGCACCGAGCAACTTTGGGATCTTCTCCACACTGAGCCGTATGTTCACGCGCTGGGAGCCATGAGCGGCAACCAGGCCGTACAGCAGGTGCAGGCCGGATTGAAGGCGATCTACGTCAGCGGATGGCAGGTCGCGGCCGACGCAAACAATGCGGGCACGATGTATCCCGACCAGAGCTTGTATCCGGCCGATAGCGTGCCCAATCTTTGCCGGCGAATTAACAACGCACTGCAGCGTGCGGATCAGGTGCATCACGTCGAAGGCAAAGTGGCTCCCGGGCAGACCTGGTTCGCGCCACTGGTTGCCGATGCGGAAGCCGGCTTCGGCGGCACCCTCAATGCATTCGAGCTGATGAAAGGGATGATCGAAGCCGGGGCGGCCTGCGTTCATTTCGAAGATCAACTTTCGTCAGCAAAGAAATGCGGGCATCTCGGCGGCAAGGTACTTGTGCCTACGCCAGAGGCGATCCAGAAACTGGTTGCGGCGCGTCTGGCGGCCGACGTAATGGGCGTACATACCCTCATCATGGCGCGGACGGACGCGGACAGCGCGAACCTGCTGACGACTGACATCGATGCGCGCGATCGGGCGTTCTGCACGGGCGAGCGCACGTCGGAAGGATTCTTCCAGATCCGCGGTGGCATCGAGTCAGCGATCGCTCGCGGTCTGGCCTATGCGCCGTATGCCGACCTGATCTGGTGCGAGACTTCGCATCCGGATCTCGCGGAGGCGAAGCAGTTCGCCGATGCGATTCACGCGCAATATCCGGACAAGATGCTCGCCTATAACTGCTCGCCGAGTTTCAACTGGCGCAAGCATATCGATAATGCCACGATTGCGCGCTTCCAGCCCGAACTCGCGAAGATGGGATACAAGTTCCAGTTCGTGACGCTCGCAGGATTTCATGCTTTAAACCTCAGCATGTTCGAACTGGCGCGCGGATACAAGCTGGCCGGGATGACTGCTTATTCACGGCTGCAGGAGAAGGAGTTCAGCCGCGAAACACAGTACGGCTATGAGGCTGTAAAGCATCAGCGCTTCGTGGGGACCGGATATTTTGATCAAGTCCAGCAGGTGATCAGTGGCGGCCTTGCCTCAACGATGGCGTTGGCCGGATCAACCGAGACCGAGCAGTTCATGGAGAAGAAGCCGCTGCTTCATCCGGAACACGGACCAGATGCGGCATGCCAGCCGATTCTGGGGAACTGCCCGCACACACCCGTGTGTATCGATATCGGTCCGGAGGAGATGCTGTTGCCGTCTGGGGACTAAGGATTTGGCCCAGCCCCTCGGGCTCTTTCGCCAGGGCTGACCTCCCGGTCGGCCCTTTTTTTCAACACAGGGATCACCTGGGAACGCAGAGATCTGTGGGGATCTGTGCTTTCTGCGGTGTGATTCCGACCTTTCCAGAAGAGACAATCTGAAGGAAGCGATCGACTTCCTGTCGCGTGTTGAATCTTCCCAGGCTGATGCGGATCAGGCCGCGGGCGCGCTCGTCGTCGTAGCCCATCGCGAGCAGGACGCTCGAGGGTTCGCCTGAGTGATTCGCGCTACAGGCGCTTCCCGCCGAGACTGCGACTCCGGCATTGTCCAGAAAAGTCAGGATCGCGCCAACTTCCCTTTCATGACCATGAAATCCGACGCTCAGGTGTCCAGGCAACCGCTGTTCTTCATGTCCGAAGAGATAGCAGCCTGGAAGATTGCGTTTGAGTTCTGTGAGGATGTACTCGCGCAGTGCGCAAAGTCGAGTTGGTTCGTCATTCAGTTCGGCTTTAGCGAGCGTGGCTGCGGCGCCGAACCCAACGATGCCAGGAACATTCTCCGTGGCAGAACGCAGGCCTTTCTCCTGCCCTCCGCCAAAGATGATGGGGGCCAAGCCGGTGCCCTTCCGCACATACAGCGCGCCAATCCCCTTCGGCCCGTGCAGTTTGTGTGCCGACAAGGAAAGCAAATCGACATTCAACCGATTCACATCCAGCGAAATCTTCCCGCCGGCTTGAACTGCATCGGTGTGGAACAACACTCCGTGCAGCTTTGTAAGGTGCGCCAGTTCTTCCATGGGCTGAACAGTCCCGACGACATTGTTCGCCGCCATGATCGAGACGAGCGTGACATTCTCTTGCAGGGCGCGCAGGAGGCTGGTGGTGGAAACGAGGCCCTCGCGATCGACCGGAAGATAGGTGATCTTCGTCCCGGTCGTGGCGAGATGGCGGCATGTTTGCAGAATCGCGGCGTGCTCGATGGAACTGGTGACGACATGGCCAGGCCTTCCACTGGCGCGCACCGCTCCGATCAGCGCGAGATTGTCAGCTTCCGTTCCGCTCGCAGTGAAGATGATTTCGTCCGGATCGGCGCCGATCAAATCTGCGACCTGGGCTCGTGCTGTTTCGACGGCCTCGCGCGCAACGCGGCCTTCCTGATGCAAGCTCGACGGGTTTCCAAAGGCCCCGCCGAGATGCGGCAACATCGCCTCGAGCACGCGCGGATCGAGCGGCGTAGTGGCGGAATGATCGAAGTAAATACGCGAACTCATGAGTTTCTCCAGCTTGGCTGCGCTGGGCCCTGCGCGCCCTAAAAACACGAATGCCTCATCCGGGATTTGGGGATGAGGCGAATGCTCACCGAGATCTCATGTCCCCCGCGAACCGGGCGGGAATTGGCACCAGATGATCAGGCTGTTTCCTGATCCGGTTGTCGTGGCTTCAACGGGCCCGTTACCCTCAGCCACTCTGCATGAGATACGGAGTGTCCGGCATTGCTGCCGGACCTATAAACGATAGGCGTGGAAATCCGGTGAGTCAAGCGAGAAATCCTTGAGAGAGGCGCCAGAAGGTCGGCTCAAATTCACTTCCGGCTATTTCAAAGTCGCTGCTTCACCTGAGAATTTTTCTGAGAGGAGGCGTTTGTGCCAGGTCCAGAGCAGAGCGCTCCCGATAAGGACCAGGCCTGCACAGAGGCCGATCCAGATCCCCAGCGCGCCCCACCCAAAATAAAAGCAGAGCACCGAACCCGCAGGTAATCCGATGAACCAGTACGCGACGAGATTGGCGAGCATGGGCGTACGCGTGTCGCCGCTGCCGCGAAGAGCGCCGGTGGCCACCGTCTGTAAGCCGTCGAATAACTGAAAAGCGGCGGCGACCAGCAATAGCCGGGCTCCAACACGAATCACCAAGGGATCAGGGCTGAAGATGCGGGCAATCGGCTTGGGAAACGTGACGAACATCAGCCCTGTGCACGCCATAAATCCAGCACCCAGCAGGATGGCGGACCATCCGGCAAGATGGGCCTTCAAAGGATTGCCGCGGCCAACTTCCTGTCCGACACGGACTGCCGCAGCAGAGCTGATTCCGAGCGGCACCATGAATGTGAAAGCCGCACAGTTGAGGGCAATCTCGTGTCCAGAGAGCGGGACTGGGCCGAGCTTAGCGCAGAGTGCGGTGGCGCCTGAGAACGCTCCGATCTCCAGCAGAATCTGCGTGGCGGCAGGCGCGCCGAGAGCGAGAAGCGCCCACATGCGATGCAGGTCGAGGCCCATCTCGCCAATCCACTCCGCGAGGCCACGCTCGGACTCCACGTAGACGAGCGTCCCGAGGAGGACCAGCGCCATGTAAATCCGAGCGAAGCACGTGGACCATCCGGAGCCGGTAATGCCCATGGCGGGAAATCCGACGTGCCCGTAGATCAACGCCCAATTCCCAATAAAGTTCACGAGATTGGCGGAGACCAGCGCGAACATAATGGGGTGAACCACGTTTACGGCTTGCAGATAGCGCCGCAGAGCGAAGTAGCAAAGCAACGGGAGAGTGCCCCAGTTCAGCGCGGTCAGGAAGGGCCGCATCGGGGCAACCAGTTCCCTGCTTACTCCGAAGCTATTCATGAGAGCAGGCCAGAAGGAAATCAGGAGCATCAAGAAAGGAGTCAATCCCAAGGCCAGGAAAAATCCGTTGACCAGAGAGTGCCGGGCGTCCTTCATGTCCTCGCGCCCATGGGCCTGCGCCACAAAGGTGTCGAGTCCGAGCAACAGCCCGGCGCCGAAGATCCCTACGATGTTGTAGAGGCTTTGGCCCAGACCCGTAGCGCCGATCGCTATGGCGCTGTTGGGCAGGCGTCCGACCATGATGGTGTCGACGACGCCCATGCTCATCCAGCCGATTTCAGCTAAGACGAGGGGGAGTGCGAGGCGCAGGGTTGGCCGGAACTCGTCCTGGAGTGCGCGGAAGGATGCCATGAGGATCGGTTATTATGCCCAACCGAGTGCCGCGCGATCAATGCAGTCAGAGCCTGGGGACACAAGTGGCGACTTTGCTATAATCTACGTGCTGCTCGGCACTTCAAGTTCCGATACGTGCGGAAGTGGTGGAACTGGCAGACACACCATCTTGAGGGGGTGGCGCCGAAAGGCGTGGGGGTTCAAATCCCCCCTTCCGCACCATGATTTTGTCCTTTGGAATCAGCGCAGCTGAGACTAACGCCTCCAGGAAAACTGCAAAATGATCTATCTGGTC
Source organism: Terriglobia bacterium (assembly GCA_963727085.1). Classification (GTDB taxonomy): domain Bacteria; phylum Acidobacteriota; class Terriglobia; order Terriglobales; family Acidobacteriaceae; genus Sulfotelmatobacter. The sequence continues at coordinate 658,008 of CAVSER010000001.1, forward strand.
ACCGCGATCCATATTATCGTCTGTTTCTTCATCATCGTTGTTGTTCTGCTGCAAAGCGGCACGAGCGGCGACATCTCCGCGGCATTCGGCGGGCAGGGCAGCCAGACCGCTTTTGGACCCCGCGGCGCAGCCAGCGTGCTCTCCAAGGTGACGACCTGGTCAGCCGTGGCTTTCATGGTCACGTCTATTACCCTGTCGGTGTATGCCAGCAGGCGCACCGGGTCGAACTCTTTGTTGCAGGGCGTGAAGACGCAACCGGCGAAAACCGCGCCGGCACCAGCACCGGCTACGCCTCCGGTGCAGAAGTAACGACAGAAATTCAAACTGGCTCGAGGTTAATCTGAAGGTCCGAGCGCAACTTGCGTCGGACCTTTTGAGTTTTCCCGCTGTCGAACCTACAGAGTCCCCTGTAATTGAATTCACCGGATGAAGGATGTACCATCCGAGATAGGCACTTTTAGCAAGGAGGATTTCTATGTCGGATCGTGACGGTGGCACTAGCATTGTGTGGTTTCTGGCGGGATTAGGATTAGGAGCTCTGGCGGGCGTGCTCTACGCACCGCGCTCCGGCAGCGAGACGCGTGAACAATTGCGCGTGAAGGCCGAAGAAGGCCGGGAATATATGAAACAGCGGGCGCGGGAAGTGAAGGATCAGGCTTCGCAGTGGGCAGATAAGAGCCGCGATGCCGTGAGTTCTCAAAAAGAGCAGTTCCGCGCAGCGTACGAGGCTGGACGGCAGGCGTATCACGAGGCCACCAGCGAGACCGGGACCACGAAGTAAGCTGCACCGCCCCGGTCGCAAGACGAGGCCGGAGGAAGGCTTATGGACGACAAGCTGACTATATTCATCGCGCTGACCGCAGTCGCGATCCTGATTCAGGCCGGAGTTCTGCTGGCCATGTACATCACCATGCGCAAGAGCAGCCAGCGCATGGAAGCGTTGGCCACGGAGTTGAAAGGCAAGATACTGCCGTCGCTCGATCAGGCTCAACAGATGCTGACGGAGATCCGTCCGAAGGTCACGGTGATCGCAGACAATCTGCAGGAAGCCACGACCGTGATGCGTTCGGAATTGAAGCGCGTGGATGCGACGATCACGGATGTGGTGGACCGTGCCCGGCTGCAGGTCATCCGCGCCGACGAGCTACTCAGCCGAACCCTCGATAAGGTCGAGCACACGTCCGAGATGGTGCAGAACACGGTGGTTTCTCCTGTGCGCCATATCTCCGGCCTGATGCAAGGCCTGTCGGTTGGCCTGGAGTTCCTCTTTGCAGGCCGCGGACGCAAGAACGGTGGCGGACGCGAAGACCGACGTCCTGTGCCGCAAGACGAGATGTTTATTTAACCAGCGCAGTAGATTTCACGCGCAGATCTTAGTAGGTGTTCACCTCGTAGTCGAAGGAAACATACTGCCATGCTGCGCTTTTTTCATCCTCATCGTAATTACGTGATCTCCGCTGGGATTTTCCTTCTCGCGGCTCTATCGCTTTCCGCACAAGACAAAACCGTCTGGACCGAGCAGGAAAAGTCGATCGTCGACCAGATCAACACGCTGCGCAAGCTTGATGACAATGCGCGCACGCAAACGACCAAAGATCTGGCGCTGCAAATTCGAAAGCTCCCTGCAGGTCCTCACAAGTTAGCCATTGCAGGGGCGCTGGCCAATCTGTCCACTGAAGGCGATTTTGGGCAAGACACTCTGCAAGAAGTGACGACGACACTAGCCTTGGCGCTGCGCGAGCACCCACCGGCTCCGCCGAAGTCAGGCGGCCCGAATCAACATTTCATGGAACTAGCCTCACTCGTACGCTACGAGCACATGAAGGCCGATTCGGACAATCCTCAATTCAATGAAGCGATGATGCAACTGGAAAAAGCCGATTCGGCTCGCCAGAATGCGGATTTCACCTTGCTGGATATCGAGGGCGAAAGCTGGCATCTGAAGGATCTGCACGGCAAAGTCATCCTGGTAAACTTCTGGGCGACATGGTGCCCACCCTGCCGGAAAGAAATGCCCGACCTAGAGGCGCTTTTCGAAAAATACAAGAGCAAGGGGCTGATCGTGATGTCCATATCGGACGAGACCGAAGCCAAGGTGAAGCCATTTGTCGACCAACAGCACATCACCTATCCGGTGATTCTCGATACCGGACGGAAGGTACACGAGCAGTTTCAGGTGGAAGGAATTCCGAAAAGCTTCGTGTACGACCGCGAGGGCAACCTTGTAGCGCAATCGATCGATATGCGGACGCGCGGGCAGTTCGAGGAAATGCTGGCAGCGGCGGGGTTGAAATAGGAGTTGCGATGCGGTACTTGGTGCGTGCGCGCGTGAGGGCCGGGCGTGAAGCGGGCATGCTTGAAGCGATCGAGCAGCAGACTTTGGGCGAAGGATCGGTCGCCGAAGGCGAGTACCTGCGCAATATGCAGGACGCGCGTGTCTGCCAAGATCAGACAACGCGCTGGGTAGAGATTTGCTATTGCCCGACGCCACTGCAGGAAGAACGTCCGTACTGGGAAGAGTACTTCGAACTCACCCGCGTGCAGGATGCGCACGACCGGCGCAAGTGCCACGACGAGAATGGAACGGAGGCGTGGGCGTGCAATGACTGCGATTGCACGGCGCGGCTCGAAGAGAAGGTGAAGAACACAGGATCGCCGTTCCTGGAATTGCTGCGTGGGCTAGTTGAAGATCAGCGCAAGGCTTCGTAAGCAGATTTTACATCCCACCGTCTATCAGCAGAAGGATGCGGCACCGTGACTTCACTGCAGGAGAAGTGTTCCTGCAGGAGCACAACGTCATGACAGCACTGGGTATACGGGAGCGTCATGACAGCTAAGGGCAAGAAAACAGGAAGCTATGTAAGGTGCGATAACGCTGATTGCAGCTGCTTCAAATCCTCTGCTACTTCCCTCAAGTTAAAGACCAGAGCCCAGAATGGCAGCATGCGGTCCAACGCAAACGGCGCCGTCGCACGCTCGGAGCGCAGTCGCGCTAGATCGCTCTCCAAATCCTTCAGTGACGCATCGAGCTCTGAGTGTTCCGTTAGACCGGTTCGAGTCCGGACGGCATGAGCAATGGAGGAGAAGAGGGTCGCGGTGTGATCCACAACTCTTGGCAGGGAGGGCAGGAGCCCCGGTTCCACCCGAGCGTGGACATACAGGGAGCGATCTTCGGCCATGGCGGTCAGGCGACGGCGGAGCAGATCTTCGGCATCGACAAATCGGCTGTAGGCCGTGCGGTTGAAACGCGAAAATGCCAATTCGCTGCGAGCTTCGTCCATTTGCTGAGTGATTCCGCGGCGCAGATCGTGAAGTCTCCGGTCGAGTTGCCGGATCTCTTCCTCGTTATCGATTCCTTCGAGCGCAGCGGCGGCAACGGCGCGGTAGAGCGTTCCTGCCCCCTCGATGATGTTCGCCAGTTTCTGGCGTAATCCAACCCGAGCCCGTACCGGCCAGACTAGCGCACCGACTCCGAATGCGATCACCGCTCCCATGATGGCGTAAAGCACGCGGAACCATGCCCAGTGCCACGGTTCGCCTTGGCCGCCGAAAACCAGGATGAGCGCGGCTGTGAATCCTGCAGCGGTGAATGCTGAGTGAAGCGCACTGAGGTAGCCGAAGAGAGTTCCGAGCAGAAGTAGCGTGATGCCCACGCCGACCGCACCTTTGCCGAGCGAGGGCACCAGCAGGGCTGCGGCGATTGCGCCGCAACTCGATCCAATAGTGCGGTAAAGAGCGGCTTTCCACGACGCTCCGAGATTCGCCTGGGTAACAACCAAGGCCGCAAACACTGCCCAGTAGCCCTGCGGCAGCTGCCATCCGGCGTAGATCGCGTAGGCGATCGTGCCGGCAAGTCCGGTCTTGAATCCCTGCTTCAACGCGGAAGATTCCCGGGCCCAGAAGGAAGGAGTTGAAGGAAATGATTCAGATGACAGTGGTGGATTCGCGGACGCCATGCAAAAAGTATATTGGGAATTCCAGACTGAGCTGTTGTTCACTTTGCTGGCAGCTTCACCTCGTAAGCAACCGACTTCCCCAGCGGATCATAGAATTCGAAATGCGGCTTGTTCTCTCCATCGACATATAGCTTGATTGCATTCCGTCCCCATTTGTTCTTAATGAAAACGCCGGTATCGTCGTAAGCCACGCTGTTACGGACACCGCGGCGCACTCCGAGAAACACTCGATTGGCGCTGATCTTTCCTTCCTGTAGCGACTTGAGTCTCAGGTTGTCCTGCTCGTCGGGCGGAAGCTTTTCTATTTCGTTGTACGTCTTATATTCCTCGTTGACTGCCGTCCAGTCGGGACGAGTGTTGATCGATAAACCGTCTTCCATGCGCGAACCTGACACATCTTTATGTTCCTCGTGGTGCAGGTACACATTCTGATCTTGCCGATACTGATCCATCGTCAGGGTCACGTCGGCATTTTGACCGCCTGGGATCGCCTTGCCCGAGTAGACCAGACCGCCCTCTTCCTGGCCTTCTTCGTTGTAGAACATCAATCCGGAGAACGTGACGCCTCCCTGCTCGGCGCGCTGGAATTCATTGAATCCTGCGGAGTTCGACAATGCCGCTTTCAAAATCCCGTTCTTCTCACGGATATTGATGCGCTCCGCCTCCAGGAGGCGAACCTTTTGTGTTGGCAAGAGTGGGTGAAAGCAATTGAGGACGAGGAGCGTGGTCGAGAGAAACAGCCCAACGACGCAAACTTGCAGGATTCGAATCTGGCGAAGGAGTTGAGCTTCCATTTTGTTCTCCGAATGGAATGGAAGCCCAGAACTTTAGCCCAAAGCTGTACAGAGGGAAAGCACTAAACGATCCAGCCGCCGCCGACGACCACGTCGTCGTCGTAGAACACCGCGGCCTGGCCCGGCGTAATCGCGCGCTGGGGTTCGTCGAACGTAACGAGGATCTCATCGTCTCCGGCTCGCTCGATCGTTGCCGGTGCGGGCTCGTGGCGATGGCGGATCTTCACCGCGACGCGCATCGGCTCGCCGAGACCATCGACCGAGATCAGGTTGATGCGGCGGACGCGGAGCGTACGCGAATAAAGATGCTCATCGCTGCCGACGACCACCTGTTTGTCCGCGCCGCTGATCTGGATGACGTAGAGAGGCGATCCGGTGGCAACCCCGAGTCCCTTGCGCTGTCCGACGGTGAAGTTGTGAATTCCCCTGTGCTCGCCGATGACTTCGCCGGTCGTGGTAACGAGGTCCCCGGCAGTGTCAGGGAGGGACTCCCCACTTTCCGCAAGGTACGCATCGATGAAGCGCTTGTAGTCTCCGCCGGGCACGAAGCAGATCTCCTGCGAGTCGGGCTTTTCGGCAATGGCGAGGCTGTGCTTTGCCGCGAGTTCACGGACTTGCGGCTTGGTCATGTCGCCCAGCGGGAAGAGAGTACGGCTCAACTGATCCTGCGTGAGTCCGAACAGGAAGTAGGTCTGATCCTTGCTGTGATCGGCGGGACGCTTCAGAAGCCAGCGTTTGCGGCCTTCGTCAAAGACCACCCGGGCGTAGTGTCCGGTGGCTACGCGCTCGGCTCCAATCTGCTGAGCCACAATCAGTAGCTGGTCAAACTTCAAGTGATTGTTGCAGAGACTGCATGGAATCGGCGTGCGTCCGGAGAGGTACTCTGCCACAAAGGGGCGAACCACGTCACGCTCGAAGCGCTCCTCGTGATTCACGACGTAGTAAGGGATGCCGATCTGCTGCGCGACGCGGCGGGCATCGTAAACGTCGTCGAGCGAGCAGCAGCGGCCGGTGACCTGCTCGGGCATGCCTTCGTGTCCGGCGAGGCGGCGCTGGTTCCAGAGCTGCATCGTCAGGCCGATGAGGTTGTGACCCTCGGCGCGCAGCATGGCCGCGACGGCGGAAGAGTCCACACCGCCCGACATGGCGACCGCGATGGTGTTCGTATTCAGCTTCTAGCTCCTGGCTTCTAGCTTTTAGCTCATGGCCCGAATTCTTAAGTGTTCACCGCTTGCCTCTTGTAAGACGGGGACAAGCTTCGCAGGCGCGCTACCGTATCCGGCACCAATGCCAACGCGAGGTCGATATCTTCGGCCGTGGTCTGCTTTCCGAGGCTGAACCGAATGCTGGACCGCGCCTGATCGGGCCTGAGGCCCATGGCGATCAGGACGTGCGATGGCTCGATGGCCCCGGAGGAACAGGCTGCGCCGGTAGAAACTGCCAGTCCTTTTAGATCCAGCGCGATCACCAGGGATTCACCTTCAATGTGATCGAAGCGAATATTGGTCGTGTTGGGAACGCGGGTTGCGCCGATGCCGTTCACTTCAGCTTCGTCGATCTGGGCAAGAATTCCCTGCTCCAACCGATCACGAAGGCTAGCCATCTTCTCGTCGTCGCCTCGATCGAGGGCCTGCTTCGCGATCTCCGCCGCTTTGCCCAGCCCGACGATCCCCGGAACATTCTCCGTTCCCGCTCGGCGGGATCGCTCGTGACGTCCACCATGGAGGAGCGGTCGAATCTTCGTTCCCTTCTTCACGTACAGCGCACCGACTCCCTGCGGAGCATGAATCTTGTGTCCGGAGATGGTCAGCGCGTGACAGCCAATTCGACTCACGTCGATGGAAACTTTCGCTGCGGCCTGCACGGCATCGGTGTGGAAGGACGCTCCGCCTTCCGCGGCAATCCTGCCGATTTCCTCGACCGGCTGTAGGACCCCGGTTTCGTTGTTCGCCATCATTACGGAGACCAACCTGGTGTTCGGCCGCATAGCACGTTTTACGTCGGCGGGGTCGATCAGACCCCGTCCGTCTACCGGCAGAACAGTCGCTTCGCAGCCCAATTCTTCCAGATGCTTCGCCGGATGCAGGACTGCATGGTGCTCGATGCTCGAGGTGATGACGTGATCGCCCTGTTTCACCAGTCCGGCTACCGCGAGATTGTCGCTCTCGGTGCCGCCGCTCGTGAATACGACCTCAGAAGCACGACATGCGAGAAGTTTGGCGACCGACTCCCGCGCGCTTTCAACGGCAGCCCGAGTCTCCTGTCCATGCGAATGGATCGAGGAGGCATTGCCAAAGTGCTCTCCAAAGTACGGGCGCATGGCCTCAAACACCTCGGGCAGAACAGGCGTAGTGGCGTTATTGTCGAGGTAAACGCGGTGCATACAGAACCCGCTTCTATTCTACCTGTAGGCGCGGGAAGACACGTTTCGGAGACCCGACGGCCGAGGCGGCCGTCTCCACATGAGCCTTTACGTGCGCTGATCGATTGCGACGTAGTGGTTTGGATACTCCGGGCCAAGATATTCCGCGCGGGGGCGGATGAGGCGGTTGTCGTCGAGCTGTTCGATGACATGGGCGGTCCAGCCGCTGACTCGCGAGACCGCGAACACTGGCGTGAACAGATCTACATCAATACCGAGAGTGTGATAGGTCGAGGCCGAGTAGAAGTCCACATTGGCGTTCAGCTTCTTGTCGGCCTTCACGAACTCTTCGATCTTATGCGAGATTTCGAACCACTTGGCCTGTCCGCTGGAATTGCCCAAATCGCGGGACATCACACGTAGATGCGTCGCGCGAGGATCTTCGGTGTGATACACGCGGTGACCGAACCCGGGAACCTTCTTCTTCTGGGCCAGCATGCCTTTGATGTACTCCACAGGATCCGCACCGGATTCATCGATGGCCACAAGGATATGGAAGACAGCTTCGTTCGCACCACCGTGCAATGGGCCCTTCAAAGCTCCAATGGCCGACGTAACCGCGGAATGCATGTCGGACAGAGTGGCAGCTGTGACACGCGCGGCGAAGGTAGAGGCATTGAGTTCGTGGTCCGCGTGGAGGATCAGCGCGATATCCAGTGCCCGTTCGGCGGTCGCCGTAGGATGCTTGCCGTTCAACATCAAGAGGAAATTGGCCGCGTGCGACAGGGATCGATCCGGTTCGACGACCTGCTGTCCCTTGCGAATGCGGTCGTAGGCCGCGACGATCATGGCGATCTGGGAGGTCACGCGGATCGCCTTGTCCACATTGGCTTTCCGATCGTTGCTCTTCTCCTCCGGATCGTAGAACGATAGCGCCGACACTGCGGTACGAAGAACATCCATCGGCAAGGCGTGGCGCGGGGCGTTGCGGAGAAGGTTGATGATCGAAGCGTCTAGCTTGCGTTCCTCGGCCAACCGGTCGTGCAATTCGCGCAACTCCCGGCGGGTCGGAAGACTGCCGAACCAGAGCAGGTAGCAGGTCTCTTCGAAATTGGAATGATCGGCGAGTTCGTGGATGTCGATGCCGCGGTAGGCGAGAACGCCCTTGTCTCCGTCGATGTAGCAAATCTTGGAATTCGCGGCAACAATTCCCTCGAGTCCCTTCCCGGGCTGTGTTGAGGTCACGCTGGGCATTCGTCTCTCGCTTCGATCGCAGGATTGTTGCCGGACCACGCGAAGAGGAGCGCGGGGAAGTGCAACCTTTTTTTATACCTGAAAGAACCGGAAGTTTCCAACGCAGGCGGCCGCCTGCAAAAACCATCAACCACAAAGGACAACGAAGTATCACGAAGGGAACATCATGATTCGAAGTTCATGATCCTTCCTGGTGATTGTTTTGCTCGCCTCCATTTTCAGAGGCGTATAGTTAAGGGTTTCCCTGCAGTTGACCGCGGATTCCGTTGGAGTTCTTCATATTCCTCATGGAGGAAGTACCCTCAATGAAACGTATTCTTTCCGTCCTGCTCGCGTGCGTCTTTGCCTGCACCAGCCTGGCCACAGCCGATGAAGGCATGTGGCTGTACAACCAACCACCAAAAGACAAAATCAAGGCCAAATATGGATTCGAATTGACCCAGCAATGGTTGGATCACGTACGGCTGTCGTCCGTGAGATTCAACAATGGGGGCTCCGGGTCGTTCGTTTCGCCGGATGGCCTGACATTCACGAACCATCACGTCGGAGCCGGCTGCGTCCAGCAACTCTCTACCGAGGGCCACGACTATATCAAGAACGGGTTCTATGCCAAAACACAGGCGGAAGAGGCCAAATGCCCCAACCTGGAATTGAACCAGCTTGTGGGCATTGAAGACGTGACAGACAAGATAAACGTAGGCGTGAAGGCGGGGATGTCGGCTGCCGAAGCTGGACAGGCCCAGCGCGCAGCAATGTCGCAGGTCGAAAAAGACTGCTCGACCTCCACCGGATTGCGCTGCGATGTGGTCGTTTTCTACTCGGGGCAGGTCTACAACCTGTACAAGTATAAGAAGTACACCGATGTGCGGCTGGTGTTCGCGCCGGAGTTCGGCATCGCCTTCTTTGGTGGCGATCCCGACAACTTCACCTATCCGCGATACGATCTCGACATCACGTTCTTCCGCGTATATGAAAACGGCAAGCCGGCCCACCTGGACAACTACCTGAAGTGGTCGCCGACGGGCGTGAAGGAAGGCGATTTGATTTTTGTCTCCGGGCACCCCGGGAGCACAGGCCGCCTCCTCACCATGGCGCAACTGGAGTTCATGCGCGACGTGCAGTATCCCGGCGCTCTGAAGCTTTTCGCTCGCCGGATCGCGTTGCTGCAGGACTTCAGCAAGCAGTCGGAAGAGAATGCCCGCATCGCGCAAGAAGAGATTTTCGGGCTGCAGAATTCGCAAAAAGCGATCACCGGCTATCAATCGGGGCTGACTGACAAGAAGATTATGGATCAGAAGGCTGCGGATGAAGCCAAGCTGCGGACTGCGTTTAAGGCCGACCCAAAGAATGCAGGCGCTGCCGACCCGTGGGAAGAGATCGCACAGGCCATACAGACGCAGAAGACGATTTATCCGAACCTCGTCTATCTCGACAGACTGCGCGGGTTCGCCTCGCGGCTGCCCCAGATTGCTCGAGTGCTAGTGCGCGCCGCGGAGGAGAAACCGAAACCTAATCAGGACCGCGTGCGTGAGTTCCGTGACTCTGCTCTCCCCTCCCTGGAGCAGCAACTGTTTTCGACGGAGCCGATTTACAAAAACCTCGACACGGTGCTGCTCACCGACTCTCTCAGCGAGATGGAGAGCGCTCTGGGCAAGGATAATCCCGATGTACAAAAGGTGCTGCAAGGCAGAACGCCAGCCGACACAGCAAAAGATATGATCAGCAACACGAAGCTCGAGGATGTGGCAGTACGCAAGCAACTCTACGAAGGCGGACAAGCGGCGATCGAGGCCAGTACTGACCCGCTCATCGTCGCCATGCGTGCGGTCGAGCCGGACGCGCGTGCAGCTCGGAAGGAGTTCGACGACAAGGTGGATTCCGTGGTCCGCCGGGACGGCGCGAACATCGCAAAAGCCCGCTTCGCCCAGAGCGGATTCACGCAACCTCCGGACGCCACGTTCACCCTTCGCCTCAGCTACGGCGCGGTGAAGGGATATCAAGTCAATGGGAAAGCGATTCCCTTCGCGACGAATCTAGGCGGGGCTTACCAGCATGCGGAAGAAAACGGAAGCAAACCTCCGTACACCCTGCCGGAGAGCTGGTTGAAGGCAAAGCCGAAACTCGATCTGAAGACGCCCTTTAACTTCGTTTCGACGGCGGACATCATTGGAGGCAACTCCGGGTCTCCGACGGTGAACAAGAAGGGCGAGGTTGTCGGGATCATCTTTGACGGCAACATCGAATCGCTGCCTTGGAATTTCGCTTACGGCGATGTTCAGGGCCGCGCCGTTTCGGTCGATTCGCGCGGCATCCAGGAATCGCTGCGCAAGATCTATGGCGCCACTGCATTGGCGGACGAGTTGATGGGAACAAAAGCAGAGGCAGCCAAAGCAGGAAAATAGTGTGTGGTGGGATAAACTCAGGCCCGCGTTACGGCGGGCCTTTTCTTTTGGCTACGCGGGCCAGATCGACAGAGCTGTCCTGCTCAGGATCTGGTCCTGCACCGATAGAGGAAGCGGAAGTGCTCGAAATTCATCGAGGTTCTTTTTGATATCCGGCACACCAGGACCCGGCCAGTCGGTACCGAAGAGGGTCTTCTGTACGATTTCCTCCAGCCGCGGAAAATACTTGAGAAGAGTCTTCGGTGGAATGCCGCTGATATCGAGGTAAACATTTGGGTGCCGCCGCACTAGGAAGAAAGCGGTCTGCATCCAGAGCGGGCGTCCACCGTGGGCCAGCAGTATTTTCAGCTTGGGGAAGTCCACCGCGACGTCGTCCACGTAGATGGGATCGCCGTATTTGTTTCGGGCGCCTGGGAATATTGATGTTCCTGTGTGGAACATCACCGGGATCCCGTTCGCCTCGGCCGCGCGATAGATAATCTCCAACTCTTTCGCACCACTCAGGTAATCGTTTGGAAAGAGTAACTGGTGCGGCGGATGGATCTTGATCATCTGCAGCCCGAGCCGGAGAATCTGCTCGACGTCCGCGAGAACGTTCGTCGTGTGCCGCGGGTGCAGGCTGCCGCAGGACAGCAGCCGCTTCGGGTCTTCCTTCACGTAATCGGCCACGAACTGATTGACTCCACTGGTGAAGCCGATGACCTCAGGCGCCACGTAATTGATCAGCATGGCGCGATCGATACCGCTCGCGTCCATGAACTTCAGAAATGCTTTGGGGGAGCGGCAGAATTCGACGATCTGGTCGAAGTTCGGCCGCTTCTTTTTCATGAGTTCCAGCGCGTGGGGCTTGAACATCTCCATCGGCTGAATGTGAATGTGGCAATCAGTGATCATGCGGTTGAAGGCAGCAGCATATCAGAGGATTCAGTTGGACGCAGCCGCAGCCAGTACGGCGCGCTTGGTGAATACGCGAATCATCTCTCGGCGGTATTCCGGCGTAAGGGCGGAGGTCGTCAGAGGCTTGGCCGTACGCGCAGAGAGATCTCCGGCGGCTTCCGCCAGAGCCTCGCTCATCTGCTTGCCCGAGAGCAATTCAGAGGCACCCTTTACCAGCAACGGGGCGGGATTCACTGCGGTGATGCCGATGCGAGCGTCGGAGACATGACCATTCGACCGCTTCAACACGACGGCAACTCCGGCAAGTGGGTAGTCGATAGACCCACGCACTCGCAGTTTGCGGTACACGCCTCTGTATCCTGCAGCGGAGGCTGGCAAGAAGATACGTGTGACCAGTTCGCCGGCTTGCAGTTTTCGATAGTTATCTCCGAGGCCTGTGTAGAAACCGCTCAGAGTGATCCGCCGCGTACCGGCCGGACTCTGAATTTCAAGCTCTGCGTCGAGACATAGGAGCGCCGGCGGCGTGTCTCCCGAGAATGCGGCCCAGCACTTCGTGCCACCCGGAGCAACGTGGCAGATGTCTCCATCTTTCTTGATGCAGAAGCCGCATCCTTTGCGCCAAGTAAGCGACTGGTTATACCAGAGACAGCGCGTGTCGAGACAGATGTTCCCGCCGATCGTGCCCATGTTGCGAAGCACCGGAGACGCAACGGTCATGGCAGCTTCAGTCAGGACGGGATAGTGTTGCCTCAGAAATGATGAGCGTTCGATCGCGCGCAGAGTGACCAGCGCGCCGATCTCACAGCCGCCATCCGGAAGGGGCTTGATCTCTCGAAGGCTGGCGATTCCACGCAGGTCCAAAACGTATTCCGGCTCAAATAGTTTTTGCCGCATGGATGGAATCAGGTCGGTTCCTCCGGCAAGTACACGAATGTTGCCTTTGTGATTGGCGAAATGGCCGAGGGCCTCTTCGACTGAGCGCGGCCGCAGGAGCTTGAACTGGGGCAGGCTCAATCCGCACCTCCGGAGGCAGCGGGAGTTTCACGCCTCGACGGATCCAGAGCATGGCGCTCAGGACCTTTGCCTTTGAAGCAGAGCGATCCTCCGTGCTCACGGAAGCGCACGGGCGAAGTTGGGTCGATGCCTTCCGTCAGATTCAGAGCCTTGGCATTCTTCCTCGCCCGGATCGCGGCAAGAACTCTTTCGGGGGTGAATGGAGATTCGTGCAGGCGCACTCCGACCGCATCGTAGATCGCATTGGCGATGGCAGGAATCGTTGCCGCCAGGGATCCTTCGCTGCATTCCTTCGCACCGAATGGGCCTTCCGGATCAATGCTCTCGACGATGATGGGCTCCACGTCAGGAGATTCAACGGAAGACGGGCTGCGGTATTCGAGTAGGCCCGGGTTCATCAGCATTCCATCTTTCCAGACCATTTCTTCCGTAAGGGCCTGGCCCATGCCCATCCAAACCGATCCAATGATTTGTCCTTCCACAGAAACGGGGTTCAGTGCGCGTCCGCAATCATGCGCGGCCCAGACTTTGTGTACCGTGACTTCGCCTGTATCTTCGTCGACACTTACTTCAGCGACCTGGGCCGAATAGGAATACGCCGGAGAGGGACCGACGCCGGCTCCCTTGTGCTTGCCTCCGCGAGCTTCCTGGGGAGGAGCGTAAGATCCTGTGCCAGTCAGAGCGCCATGGAAATCAATGGCTGCAACCACAGCCTCTTCGAAAGTCATGCGCTCCTTCGGGCCTTCCTCTTTGCGCTTCTGCTGGAGCGACCCGCGAAGAATCTGGCCTTCAACATGGCCGGAGACTGACGCCGAGCTTTGCTCCGCAACATTAGAAAGGGGGATCGTCCCATTTTTCTTCGTAACTACATCGCTGCGGAACTGCAGATTTTCCGGAGCGCACGCCATCTTCTTGGCCGCAGCTGCTGCAATCAGCTTCTTCACTTCATTCGCAGCCCGCAGCGTTGCATTTCCAGCCATGAAGGTAACGCGGCTGGAGTAGGAACCGATGTCGATCGGAGTCAGGTCGGTATCAGCGGCAACCACTCGAATGCGCGAGAGCGAGCATCCAAGCGCTTCCGCAGCAATCTGCGCTGTCATGGTGTCGGAGCCCTGGCCGATTTCGGACGCACCGGTATAGACGACGACCCCGCCATCGCGATCAATCTTGATGTTCACCGTGGAGTGCGGCATATCGGAGCGAATGATGGAATTGGCGGCACCGCTTACGTAGTGACTGCAGGCAATCCCCAATCCGCGTCCTTTGGACAGTTTGCCCTTGCGCTGCTTCCATCCTGAACGCTCTACGGTCTTCTCGATGCACTCCGGCAGACCATAGCTCTGGACGCGCAGGCCATTGACCGTGATGCAGGGCGGTTGCAGTAGATTCTTCTGCCGGATTTCTGCCGGGTCCATTCCGATTTTGGCAGCGAGTTCATCCAGTTGCGATTCGAATGCAAATCGGACATTGACGGTCCCATGTCCGCGCATGGCTCCGCAGGCGGGCTTGTTCGTCAGAACGCGATAGCCGTCGTACTGAATGTTGGGTATGTCGTAAAGCGCGCCGAGAAGCGCGCCGGAATAGAGAATCGTGACTACGCCATAGGAGCAGTACGCGCCGCCGTCCTGCACCACACGGGCTCTCACCGCTGTAATGCTCCCATCTTTTCGGACTCCAGTCTTGAGATCAATGATGGTTCGCGGACGCCCTCGGTGTGCCCAAAATACCTCTTCGCGCGTGTAGGTGATCTTGACCGGAGCTTGTGCCTTGCGAGCCGCCACAGCCGCGATAATTTCCAGCGGAATCACTTCGCTCTTGCCGCCGAAACCACCACCGACGAGCGGCTTGATCACCCGGATCTGCTGCATCGGCATGTCGAGCACGAGCGACAATTTGTGTTGTAAGTAATACGGTACCTGGGTGGACGACCACACCGTGAGGCGTCCGGGCTTCCCCGTGTGCGGATCGACCTCGAACGAAGCCAGAGTGGAGTGAGGTTCCATTGCGGCGTGCGTCACTTCGTTGGCGATAAAGCGTGCTTCGGCAACTTGATCCGCCTCGGCGAATCCCTCGTCTGGATCTCCGAAGACGTGGTGATAGTCCTTCTCGAGGTTATTCGGCTTATTGTCGTGGATGAGATCGCTCTGGGCCTTCATCGACTCTTCCGGATCGAAGTAGGCGGGCAGCACTTCGTAATCGACCTCGATGAGTTCGAGAGCTCTCTCAGCGGTGGCTTCCGAGACGGCAACGACGCACGCCACGTTGTCACCCACATAGCGTACTTTGTCGAGCGCCAGTGGGTATTCGTCATGGCCTACAGGAAGAATTCCGTACGTCTTCGGAGCGTCTTGCCCGATGACCACAGCAACCACGCCGTCGAGCTTTTCAGCGCGCGAAGTGTCGATTCGCCTGATGCGCGCATGCGGATAGGGCGAATGAAGAATCTTGCCGACCAGCATGCCGGGCACGCTGAGATCGTCGGTATACTTTCCAGCGCCGGTAGTCTTCTCGGCGGCGTCGACCATCGCGGTGGGCTTGCCGATTATGGAAAAGTCATCGTTGATCATTTCGCGGCCGCCAGCCCTTTTCGCTCCTCTGCGATGGCCGAGCGAATCGCTTCATACATCTGGTTGTAGCCCGTGCAACGGCACAGATTGCTGCTGAGAGCGTCGCGAATGTCCGACTCGGAGGGATCAGGATTCTCCGCCATCAGCGACTTCACCGTCATGATGAACCCCGGGGTGCAGTACCCACACTGCGCGCCGCCCCAATCGCCATAAGCTTTCTGAATGGCGGCCAAGCTACCGTGTTGGCTGACGCCCTCAATGGTTGTGATCTCCTGGCCTTCGCAACTGGCGGCCAGCAGCGTGCACGACATCATGGCCATTCCATCGATGAGAACCGTACAGGCGCCACAAGAGGAATCGTCGCAGCCGCGCTTCGACCCGGTCAGTTCTAATTCCTGCCGCAATACGTCGAGCAAGAGGGCGCTCGGCTCAATCGCGAGTTCGTAAGGACGTCCGTTGATGCGGAGTTCGATGAGTTCTTTTTTCATTCTTATTGTGAGCTGCGAGCTTCGAGCTGTGAGCTTGGAGTGATCTAGATTGATTCAAGCTCCTAGCTCGCGGCTCGCAGCAGTTTTAGTACATCGGCACCTTCGGATCCACCTGGCGCGACCAGGCGTCGATGCCGCCGCGCATGGACTGTACGTTCTCGAATCCCTGTTGGCGTAGCCAGACCGTCACATTCATCGAGCGCACGCCGTGATGGCACATCACCACGATATGCTCTTCCGGATCGAGTTCCCGGTGCGCCCGAGACGGCACATCTCCCATCGGCATCGGCTTTGCCCCCGCGATACTGGCAGTCTCGAATTCCCACGGTTCCCGGACATCCAGCAGAATAAGATCCTGCTTCGCGTCCAGCTTGCTCTTCACGTCTTCGGGAGTGATCTCGTAATCCATGGTCGGCCTATTTCCCCGTCCACTTCGGCGGGCGCTTTTCCAGAAATGCACGGATGCCTTCGTGCGCGTCGGCGGTCTTCATCAGGTCTTCGAAGTACACCTTCTCGGAGCGCGCCAGTCCTTTATCAAAATGGACCGAGTCCCAGGCATAGCATGCCTTCTTCGTGACCGAGAGAGCGGCCGGACTCAGGCGTAACAGTTGCCCCACGCTCGTGAGCACGGCGGAATCAAGTTGCTTGTCGCCCAGCGAGCGAGTCGCCAATCCGATCTCGGCAGCTTCCCTGCCAGTGATGGACCGCCCCGTCAGGATCAACTCCGCGGCCTTCTTCTGTCCAATCAGGGCTGCCAAAGCCGTACAGGCGACGGGCGGAAAACATCCGAGCTTGATCTCGGGGAATTGCCATTCTGCATCCTCGCTGCTGTACACCAGATCGCAAACCATCGCCAACTCTGCTCCGCCCCCGAGACAAAGGCCATGCACGGCTGCGATCGTAACTTTCCTGCTCGCAATTAGGGAGCGGATTACCCCGTGAAACTTCGCGAGCATCTCCTCAACTCTATCGGGAGTGTGGGCTGCAATATCGACTCCCGCCGAGAATGCTCGACCTTCTCCGGTCAGTACGATCAGAGAAATTGCGGCCTGTGACTCGATCTCAGCCAGAACTTGCGTCAGTTCCCCCATCATCGGGATGTCAATCACGTTCAACGGAGGGTTTCGCAGTGCGATGCGAACCACGGGTCCGTCTGCCTCCAGCGAGATACGCGTCATCTTGCCTGTAGCCGCAGTAATCATGTTGTTAGAGATTGATCGCTGACTTTCGTACTTCTCCGATTGTGGCTAGCGGATCGCGCGCACCGGTTTTCTCGGCAATCCATTTCTTCTCGTTTTGGATGATCTCAAGCAACAGCTTCTTGTCTGCCGCGGACGGCATGTAGTCGCCGAGATGTTGTTCATAATCCCGGTCTTCGAGAGGTTCGCCCGTTTGTGCGTGATATTTCTGTCCCGCCCATTTGCCGATCGCACGATTGAACTTGATATGCGGTGCATAGAGCCTGGGCTCACCCTGCTTCAGATATCCGTTGAAACGCTCTATCAGACCGGCGACTTCGTCGCGATAGAGATTGCGGTTGTAATCGTTCAGATCGTCAAGATCGACAGCCTTGTCGTTCTTCGGCTCGTCATAGCGGCCCTTGATGCCCCAGACATAGGCCCAGTGAGCGGAGGACGAGTGATCGGTCCCGAACAGATCGTACGAACTCGAGAGCCACTTGTTCAGGTATTTCTGGATCAGCCATGCCGGGATCACGCCTGCTTCAACAATGCGGCGCAGTCCGTCATTCCCCGTGCCCATATGGAAGGCTTCTTCGCGGAGCATATACGACATGGAACGGCCGAGAGGAGCGAAGGCTGAGAACTTCAGCATCTGCAATTGGAATTTGCCGTCGCGATCGACAAAGTCCGTATAGGTGAAGAAATCCATCCAGTTGTCGACGTCGACATTGAACGCTCCCAGCAGACGCTTGTTCTCGAAAGCGCGCCGTTCGAGCATCTTCTGGGCCTCTACCTTGCCGGAGTATCCAAAGTGATCGACCAGGAGCGCGCACATCTGCCAACCGTGCCGCATCTCTTCGATCATTACACGGGTAATCGCTCGCCGGTCCCAATCCGTGGGAGCGTTGTCGAGCAGATTCCGCTGCTGTTCCACGCTGGCGAATTCCGTGTCGCCCTGGTAAACGATCATGTTCATGAGGGCATCGCGCATCTGCTGCGTGGGAATCTGGCGCAGGTTCTCCCACTTGCGCCGGCCTTTGTAGTGACCGAATTCGATGTCCTGGGTGTCGATCGCGCCATAGAGCGTGTCGAATTTGAAGGCCTCGATGTCATCGGTATTGACGCCAATATCCTTGCGCCAGTCATTGAATAGACCGATCCAGTCGCTGAACGTTCCAATCTTTGCTACTTTTCCTGGCATAATTAAAAATCCCTCGATCACAAAGGGAGTCTCTCTGTGCCCTCAGTGACCTCTGTAGTTGATGATTTCCTATCCCATGTTCAACCACACGGTCTTCAGCTCCGTGTAGTGCTCCATCGCATGCGCTCCGAGTTCGCGTCCGAAACCTGAACTCTTGTACCCGCCGAACGGTAGCGATGCATCCATCAGTCCGTACGTATTGATCCACACCGTTCCAGCTTTCAGGCGACGCGATACGCTGTGCGCCTTCTTCACGTCGCGCGTCCACACAGCCGCGGCAAGGCCGTACGGATTGTTGTTAGCCTGCTCGATCACCTCGTCAACGTCGTCAAAGGTAAGGACAGAAAGCACGGGTCCGAAGATTTCCTCGCGCGCAATCTTCATGTCATTCTTCACTTCGCCGAAGATCGTTGGTTCGAGGAAAAATCCCTTGTCGCCGTTCACCGATACGCGATTCCCGCCGGCGATCAACTTCGCACCGTCGCTTTTCCCCGACTCGATGAATGCGAGTACCGTGCGCATCTGATCCTGGCTCACAATCGCACCCAGCCGGGTCTTAGGATCCAGCGGATCAGCCGGCCGCATCTTCGAGGCCCGGGCAACGAGCTTCTCCGTGAATTCGTCTTTCAGTTTGCTTTCGAGGAAGAGCCTGGAACCTGCGTTACAGACCTCTCCCTTGCCGTAGAAGATGCCGTTGATGGCGCCTTTCACGGCTCCGTCAATATCCGCATCCGAGAAAACGATATTCGGAGACTTTCCGCCCAGCTCGAGCGTCACGCGCTTGAGGGTATCGGCGGCTCCGCGCATGATTTCCTTGCCCACGGCGGTCGATCCGGTGAATGCGACTTTGTCTATCCCGGGATGAGCTACGATCGCCTTGCCCGTGTCCGGACCGCCGGTCAGGATGTTCACCACTCCGGCAGGAAATCCTGCCTCAACGGCCAACTCACCGAATCTCAAAGTCGTCAGGGGAGTCTGCTCTGCCGGCTTCAGCACAATCGTGTTGCCGCAAGCCAACGCTGGACCCACTTTCCAGGATGCCAACAGCAGCGGGAAATTCCATGGAACAATCAGGCCAACTACCCCGACAGGTTCGCGAAGCGTGTACGTGAAGGCCGTTTCAAACGTGTTGACAGTCTCGCCGTGAATCTTCGTCGCCAGTCCCGCGTAATAGCGAAGAACGTCTACGACCATTGGCATGTCCACATAACGCGATTCGAAGATTGGCTTGCCGTTGTCGAGTGTTTCGAGTTCAGCGAGTTCGTCGATATTCTTCTCGACAAGATCCGCGAGCTTCCAGATCAAACGCCCGCGCTCGCTGGCCGAGAGCTTGCGCCAAGGACCATTACGATCTTCAAACGCCTGCCGCGCGGCCTGGACCGCCTGGTCCACATCCGCCGCGGAAGCTTCGGCGATCTGAGTCAACACTTCACCCGTCGCGGGATTCATGGTCTCAAAGTGCTTTGATCCATCAACCCACTGTCCGCCGATCAACAGCCGTCCGGGCTTTACATTCACTTTCTGTGCAGTCAGCATCATCCCCTATGCCCATTTCGTAAACGGAGTGGGCGGCCCTAGACGGCCGTTCCCACACGCACTCATTTGGCCTTGAAGTTCGCCGGCCGCTTCTCTACGTAAGCAGCCAAGCCTTCCTTCGCGTCTTCGCTCTGGAACAACAGTTGCTGGTTCTCCCGCTCGACCGCAAGGGCCGACTCCATCGGGATTTCCCAGCCCGTCTGCACGGCACGCTTGATGCGTCCCACGGCCTTGGCGGCTTTGTTTGGAGGGCAGAACTGACGCGCGTACTCCATGATGTTTTCCATGAAGCCCTCACGCTCGAAAACGTCGTTCACAATGCCCAGCTCCTGCGCCTCTTCAAACGAGAACGTGTTGCCAGTCACCATCAGTTCGATCGCCTTGCTCTTCCCGACCAAGCGTGACAGCCGCTGCGTTCCGCCGGTGCCCGGGAGAACTCCCAGATTCACCTCGGGAAGCCCCATTTTCCCGGCGTCCTTGCGCGCGATACGGATGTCGGCGGCCATGGCAATTTCCAGCCCTCCGCCAACGCAGTGCCCGTTAATCGCCGCGATCACCAACTTCGGCGTGTGCTCCAAGCGGAGCAGCATTTCGTTGGCGTGCAGGCAGAAGTAATACTTGAACGTCGGATCGACGGTCGAGAGCATCTTGATATTCGCGCCCGCCGAGAAGAACTTGTCACCCGCGCCCGTCAGGACCATCACATGCACGTCATTGTCCATGCGCGCTTTGAGGATCGCCTCATCGAGTTGCCGGTTCATCTCGTAGGTATAGGTGTTCGCCGGTGGATCGCACATTTCAATGACGGCTACGCCGCCATCAGTGCGGTAGTTCACTAGCTGCTTTGCGCTCTCGCCGGTCGCCGGCTGCATTGTGGTAGCCATTCGAAACTCCTTCGATTTGAATGTCAGAAACTAAACTTGTTACCCTTGATGCTCCCTACGAATCTTTCCGCCCGTCCTCACGCCGCGCAAAAAGATGTCGCCCATCTCGCGCGCCATCGACTCGGCGTCCGCATCTACCCGCGGATTGTGCCAGGTGTAAATCCAATTCATCATGCCAAACAGGCTAAGCACTGCAATACGAGTGGAGAACTCGACGTCCTGTTCCCGCTTCAGTTCATCGAGTAGCCCGACGCATATCCGGTAATATTCACGCTTGATGGCGGCTACTTCCGACGCAAAACCATTCTTCAGCGCTTCTGCCTCGTGTGAGAGGACCTTCATCGCCGCCTGGTTGGTAAGAAAATATTCGAGGTGATTGAGAATGAAGAGCCGTATCCGCTGTTCCGGATCGCTGATGCCCTGCAGGCGTGTCTTCAGCCGCTGCACAATCGTGGTGAAGGTGTGCTTTTGAATGAGGTAGAGCAGCCGCTCTTTGGATTCGAAGTAGTAATACAGCCCAGCCAGCGACATGCCGCTTTCACGCGAGAGATCACGCATGGAGGCGCCTTCATATCCTTTTTTGCAGAACACTTCCGTGGCATGAGCAAGGATCTCAGCCAGCCGGCGGTCGTAGCGTGTGGCCGGCTCAGGCACCGAGCGTCGACGATGCCGCGCTCCGGACATTCGCGTTGCTGTGGTAGGACTCCCCATGATCCACAGTTCCTACTCATTCGAACGTTCGTTCGAACAAAGTATACTCCCGTGTGATTGCAATCACAACCTATGCGAATCTAATTTATTTTCTTAGCGGTACGCGCTGCATCGAATGCCCTGCCAAGATACTCGAGGGCGTCATGAAGGTCGGAATTGCTGGAGAGTTCGAAAGTAAACCATGGCGTCTTGTGTTCATCGAAAGCGGCGACGCGAGGATCGTTGTCGATAAGGGATTTCGTCGCACGGCTTGCTCCCTCCATGCGGAATGCGACGGCGTTCCCCCTGAAGATGCTGCGCGTGCGCGGCAGGATCCCGAACATGTACTTGCCGCGGTAGAGTGCGGTGAAACCAAAAAAGGACTTGAGCGTGACCTGAGGCCAGTCGTCGAGTTCGCTTGCCAGTGCCGCAGACCACGCCTTCATCTGCTCGGAAACCGGGGGCAACGGCTGGTGCTTTGGATAGCTCAATAATTGGTTTTGGCTGGCTTTGGATTGCTGCCGGCGGTTCCTAGACAACGAAACCCAAGCAGTTGGAAACGCTTTTCAATTTCGGATGTCCGCCAGTTCCTGTTCCACTTCCGTCTTGAGTGCTGCGGTTAGCGGCAAGAACGGCAAGCGCGCCGGACCGCCATAGTATCCGTTGAAATCCATCCCGTACTTAAATCCAGGAACGCCAAGGTCGCCGACCCGCTGTGCCGCTTGCGCAATGCGCTCCTGCTTGATCCGTGCGAGCTCTGTATCGCCCTCTTTCCAGGCGGCATATATCTCGTAGCAGGCCGTGGGAGCGGGACAGGCGAAGGCCAGGATTGCCCCAACCGCGCCGGCGTCCAGCGAAGGCTGCAGCTTGTGGGCCGCCCCGACCAGCACCTGGAAACCGACTTCCTTTGGGCGCGTTTTCATCTTCCCCACGACCGTGATCGCTGGAGAAGACGGCTTCACGTCCTTCTCTCCGGACAAAACGCCCACCGGCACTAACTCGCCCCCATTCGATGAATCGCCAGCCACGGCGGCCGCGAGCATACGCGGAGTAACCGCATCGAAGGTTTCCGTCACCGTAGCGGTGCGCTTGATGTGGCGCGTCCCTTCGACCATCTTACGAACCTTCTCCACATCTCCGCTGGATTCCTTGATCCCGATGAGATTGGGATGTTCGGCGAGTTCGATCATGACTTCGGCAGGAATGTCGTAACCGGTGGCTTGCGGAAAGTTGTACACGATCACGGGAATCGGCGATCGGTCCGCAACGGTGCGATAGAACGCGAGAATGTTCGCCGGCAACATTTGCTTCTTGTAGTAGTGCGGCGTACGCACCATGGCGACGTCATAGCCAAGTTCCGCCGCGTATTCGGTCAGCCGTAGTGTCTCGATAGCCGACTCGACTCCGGTTCCTGCAATCAAGACCTTGTTCGGAGCCGCCGCTTCACGGGCCACCTTGAAGACGTCGCGCCGTTCCTGGTCTGACAACAAGATCGCTTCGCCAGTCGATCCGAGCACGACAATGCCCGCGACCGGCGTGCGCGAGTAGCGCTCGACGTTGGTTTCTAGTTTCTTGTAATAGACGGTGCCGTCGGCGTAGTACGGCGTGGTGATCGGTGGAAAGATGCCGGAAAGAAGCATGGGCAATTCTAACCGGAATTGCCCAGCCGAATCACTATCCCGCCAGCCGCCGTGCTCCGGCAGCGCGCTCCGCGTGCAACTGCTGCAAGGCGTGCACGTTGATCTCGCCGCGCTGCAGGGCTGCGATGCCCTCTGCGGCCGCCCGGGCTGCGGCTAGTGTGGTGATCGTGGGAATCCGCGCCGTTACTGCTGCGCGCCGGATCGCCTTTTCATCGAACCAGGGCTCCTGGCCCGTGGGAGTGTTGATCACGAGTTGAATGCGCTGGCCCTTGATGAAGTCGACCACGTTCGGCCGTCCTTCCTTGACCTTGTAGACGCGCTCCACATTCATGCCAGCCGCTTCGATCACATCGGCGGTACCCGCCGTCGCGACCAGCTTGAATCCCATATCGACAAACTTGCGTGCGACCGGAGCTACCATGCGCTTGTCGTGATCCGTGACGCTGATGAACACGGCCCCCTGGGTTGGCAGTTTCTGTCCGGCGGCGAGCTGAGCTTTGGCGAACGCTTCTCCGAAGTTGTCGGCAACGCCCATCACTTCGCCCGTCGACTTCATCTCGGGACCTAGTACGGTATCGATTCCCGGGAACTTGTTCCACGGGAAGACTGGGGACTTCACGTAGTAGAAGCTGCCAGTATCGAGATCGGCGCGGCGTTCGATGAACTCCGGCAGGAACTCGCGCAGCTTGCGGCCCGTCATGAGACGCGCAGCAATCTTCGCCATCGGGATGCCTGTAGCCTTGGAGACGTACGGCACGGTCCGCGAGGCACGCGGATTCACTTCCAGGACATATACCTTGCCCGCTTGGGACCCGTTGCCGCTGGCTCCGTTCCCGCGGGGAATGGCGAACTGAATGTTCATCAGCCCGACGACCTTCAAGGCCTTCGCCAGCTTGAACGTGTACTCGCGCATCCGATCGAGCAAGTGCTGAGGAATATCGACGGCCGGTAACACGCAGGACGAATCACCCGAGTGAATCCCAGCCTCTTCGATGTGCTGCATAATTCCGCCGATGACGACGTCGTCGCCGTCGGATAGAGCGTCTACATCGACCTCGATTGCATCTTCGAGGAAATGGTCGATCAGCACCGGGCGATCATGCGAATATTCGACCGCCTCCTGCATGTAGCGGACGATGGACTGCTCGTCATAGGCAATCACCATCGCGCGTCCACCGAGTACGTAGGACGGCCGCACCAGCACCGGGTAACCGATACGCTTTGCGCCTTCAGCGGCTTCCGCGATCGATGTCGCCATCACTCCGGGCGCCTGGGGAATCTGCAGGTCTTCGAGCAACTTGTTGAACTGCTTGCGGTCTTCCGCGAGATCAATCGACTCCGGTGAGGTGCCGATGATCTTGACGCCAGCCTCTTTCAGGGGAAGCGCCAGATTGAGCGGAGTCTGTCCGCCAAACTGCACGATCACCCCGACATCAGCACCCTTCGAAGTCTCGTGCTGATAGATCGCCCAAACATCTTCAAATGTCAGAGGCTCGAAGTAGAGACGATCGCTGGTGTCATAGTCAGTCGAGACGGTCTCAGGATTGCAATTGATCATGATCGTCTCGTACCCATCATCGCGCAGCGCGAACGACGCATGGCAGCAGCAGTAATCGAACTCAATTCCCTGCCCGATGCGGTTCGGCCCACTGCCCAGAATGATGACCTTTTTCTTGTCGGTCGGTGCGGCCTCGTCCTCGTCTTCGTAGGTCGAGTAGAGATAAGGGGTGAAACTCTCGAATTCCGCGGCGCACGTGTCCACGCGCTTGTACACCGGCATGATGCCGAACTTCTTGCGCAGGTGCCGAACCTTCTCCTGCCCTCCGAGCCGCCAGACCTGAGCCAGCCGGCCATCGGATATCCCCATGCGCTTGGACTCGCGGAGCACCTCCGGCGGAATCGACTCCATCGGATGCTTCTCCAACTCAAGCTGCTGGTCGTTAATCTCCTTCAGTTGGTAGAGGAACCATGGGTCCATCGACGTCATTTTTGCGATCTGCTTGACTGTATGCCCCTGGCGTAGCGCGTAGCGCACGTACGCCAACCGCTCCGGGTGCGGCGTAACCAGCCTCTGGGTGAGAATCTTCGGTTCGATCTTGTCGGCGCCGACCTTCCTACCCGTGTCCAGCGAGCGGACGCCCTTCATCAGAGCTTCCTTAAAGGTGCGGCCAATGGCCATCACCTCGCCCACGGACTTCATCTGCGGACCGAGCGTGTCGTCGGCTCCGGGAAACTTTTCGAACTGCCATTTCGGAATCTTTACGACCACGTAGTCGAGCGTCGGCTCGAAGCACGCCGGAGTTTTGCGCGTGATGTCATTCTTGATTTCGTCGAGCGTATATCCAACGGCCAGTTTGGCAGCAATCTTCGCGATGGGGAAGCCGGTCGCTTTCGATGCCAAGGCCGAAGATCGCGACACGCGCGGGTTCATCTCGATCACGACCATGCGCCCGGTCTCCGGATTGACGCCGAACTGAATGTTCGATCCGCCGGTATCGACGCCGATCTCGCGAATCACTGCAATCGATGCATCGCGCATCGCCTGATACTCGCGGTCGGTCAGCGTCTGCGCCGGGGCAACCGTGATCGAGTCGCCGGTGTGGACGCCCATCGGATCGAAGTTCTCAATCGAGCAGATGATGATGACGTTGTCTTTCGTGTCCCGCATCACCTCAAGCTCGTATTCTTTCCAACCGAGAACGGATTCTTCGATCAGCGTCTCGTGGACAGGGGAAAGATCGAGCCCGCGCGTCAGTACTTCTCCGAGTTCCTCGCGGTTATAGGCGATGCCGCCGCCGGTTCCGCCCAGCGTAAAGGAAGGGCGAACGATGACCGGGAAGCCGATCTTTCCGGCGAACTCAATCCCATCCTTGGTGTTATTGACCAGCGCAGATTTCGGAACGTCCAGGCCGATCTTCTGCATGGCGTCTTTGAAGAAGAGACGGTCCTCGGCTTTCTTGATGGCCGCGACGTTGGCGCCGATTAACTGCACATCGTATTTTTCCAGCACACCGCCGTCAGAAAGTTCGATGGCGAGGTTTAACGCGGTCTGTCCGCCCACCGTGGGCAGCACGGCGAAACCGGCGCCCGGAGACATCTCGCGCTCAATGCGGATAATCTCTTCCAGATATTCGAGCGTCAGCGGCTCGATGTAAGTGCGGTCGGCCGACTCCGGGTCGGTCATGATCGTCGCAGGGTTCGAGTTCGCCAGCACAACTTCGTAGCCCTCAGACTTGAGCGCCTTGCAGGCCTGCGTGCCGGAGTAATCAAACTCTGCCGACTGCCCAATGACAATGGGTCCGGAGCCGAGTACGAGAATTTTCGAAATGTCAGTGCGTTTTGGCATTATTCCGTTTCTATTTCACTCTGTCATCCCGACTAAGTGAGTGGAGCGCTTCGCGATCAACTCGCGCGTGGAGGGACCTGCTTCCTGCCAGCGGCGCATCGGCACCCGGCGAACATTAGGTCCCTCGACTGCGAAAATCGTCCGCTTCGCGAACGATCCTCTTCGCTCGGGATGACAGTGCTTATCTCAAATTCTTATCTTTCGCTTCTAGCGCTTCACTTCCCACTGCAAGTCTCTGTCTGACTGGGCCATCTGGCTCAAACTGGTGCCTCAGGTACCACTCTGCAGCCAGATCCTCCCACGTCGGATTCTTTAGCTTGATCAGCCATTCCTTTTTTGCTCTGTTCCAACGTTTCAATTGCTTTTCTCGGTCAATGGCTTTGTTCACATCGTCAAACGATTCGAAATAAACGAGACGGTGGCATTTGTACTGCTTTGTGAATCCCTCGATCCCATCGTTTCTGTGTTCCCACACTCGGCGGTGCAGATTGTTGGTCATTCCGATATACAAGGATCGAGACTTACTCGCGATCATGTACACGAAATAGTTGTGCTCCCGCATACTGCCAAACCAAACCTAGCTATGTCATCCCGACCAAGGGCAGTGATCGGCGAAGCCGGTCAATGCCCGCGTGGAGGGACCTGCTGTCTGCCGGCAGCGCATAGGCTCCAGACAAACAGCAGGTCCCTCGACTGCGAGGATCGTCCGCTTCGCGAACGATCCTCTCCGCTCGGGATGACAGGTTCTCGATGAAAAGGAAAACCGCGACGATGCGTGTCGCTCTCTTCACCCCTTCCACTCCTCCATCATCGCCGTGAACTCTTTGAACAGATAATGCGAATCATGCGGCCCGGGCGCGGCTTCCGGGTGATATTGCACGCTGAACAGCGGCAAGTTCCGATGCCGCAGGCCTTCGAGCGTCTCGTCATTCAGGTTCATGTGCGTGAATTCAACTTCGCTGTCGGGCAGAGAGTCCGGCTTCACGGCGAAGTTATGGTTATGGGCCGTAATCTCGATCTTGCCGGTCTTCAGATTCTTCACCGGATGATTCCCGCCGTGATGCCCGAATTTTAGCTTGTAGGTCTTGCCGCCGAGCGCAATTCCGGTGAGTTGATGGCCGAGGCAGATGCCGAAGATCGGCTGCCGCCCCATAAGCCTCCGGATCGAATCGACCGCGTAGGTGCAAGGCTCAGGATCGCCTGGCCCATTCGACAGGAACACTCCGTCCGGCTTCAGCGCGAGCACATCCTCGGCGAGAGTCTGCGCCGGGACGACCGTCACCTTGCATCCCTCGCTCCGCAGCTTGCGCAGGATGTTCTGCTTGATGCCAAAATCGTAGGCGACCACATGGAACCGCGGCGGTTCGTCCTTCACGCCGACAACGCCCACCGGTTCGTGCGAGCGCTCGCCGACTTCCCACACGTACGGACGCTTGGTGCTGACTTCTTTGGCCAGATCCATCCCATCCATCTTGGGAATCGAACGAGCCTTCGCGATCAGCTTGTCTGCGTCGCTCTCGATGGTCGACACCACGCCGCGCATGACCCCGTGATCGCGGAGATGCCGCACCAGAGCCCGCGTGTCGATGTCCGAAAGCACCGGAACCTTGAACTGCTCCAGATATTCTTCGGCCACCTGCTGCGAACGCCAGTTCGAGCTCACGCGCGAAAACTCGCGCACGATCAGCCCTTCGATCCACGGACGCGTGGCTTCGTTGTCTTCCTGGTTGGTGCCGTAATTTCCGATTTCTGGATTCGTCAGAACGACGATCTGTCCGGAGTAGGAAGGATCCGTGAAAATTTCCTGATATCCGGTGATGGAAGTATTAAAAACGACTTCGCCGTAGCATTCGCCTTTGGCGCCGTAGCCTTTGCCTCGGAAGACTCGCCCGTCTTCCAGCGCAAGGATAGCCTGCATTCTCGCTCCGGTGAGTGGATTTTATGAATATTAGCAGGGATTACGATAGGGGCCAATAGCCGCGCCTGTGGAGAATCGGGAATATTTCGTTATCCCTGCAACATTTTGACAGGCCGGGGCAACAGGTAGCTCCGCGCTGCGCGCCTTCGGGAGAGTAAGGCCCTGCACAACCGTAACCCGCGCTACATACCGAATCGGCATCAAAATGGGGCAATGAAGAATCGCCGCCGAGCGCTGATCGCCATCCTGTTTTGCGGAATAGCCCTGCCCGGGATGTGGGCGCAGGATTCAGCGCTGGCCGACGATGCTTCCGGTCCCACTCCCAAGGTGTCGCGGCAGAAACATGAATCCAAGGGCAAGACGTTAAATTCCGACGAACGCCTCGCGGTCCTTGCCTCCGCTCTCGACTCCAAGACTCCTCGATTTTCCGAGCGCGACTGCTCGCACCTGGTGCACGCGATCTATGAACGCGCCGGTTTCCCCTACACCTATGCCGATTCCGACGACCTCTACGATGGAGTCGAGGGGTTCAGGCGCGTCTCCCAGCCGGAGGCAGGGGATCTGATCGTCTGGCACGGACACGCCGGAATCGTTGTGCGCCCATCCCGGCATGTGTTCTACAGTTTCCTGCACGCGGGCCCGGGAACCGATGATTACACGAGCCTGTACTGGCAGGGCCGAGGCAAGCCCCACTTCTATCGCTACATCAAAAAATCCGCCTGCGCCGGCTGCACGCTGGCGCACAGCGGACGCCCGTAGTGGTCAACCCGATCCTCACGTTCCGGCACCAGGAATCTCAGCGTCTGACCATTTCCCCCGAGACGATCCGCGATAATTCCATTGCATTTTGCACCGCGTACCCCGCCTGATCGTTGTCGAAGTAGAAGTACATTCCGCAGTTCGCCGTGTCCCACTTGTGAATGTACTCCGCCCAACCTTCCAGATCGGCTTCCGAATATCTCCCCCGATAGGCCTTCTCACCGGGTCCATGCAAACGCACATAGGTGAAATCTGCCGTGAGTTCGACTGGAGAGCGGAAGCCTGCGATCTCGAAGATGCATAGTGCGGCATTGAAGCGCCTCAGTATTTCGTAGACTTCCGAGGTCAGCCAACTGGGATGCCGAAACTCAAAAGCGTATTGATGACCTCGGGGCAGTACGGCCAGGAATTCGCGGAGCCGGTCGGCATTGACCCCCCACCTTGGCGGGAGCTGAAACAGGATCGGTCCGAGCTTCTCGCCGAATCCTTCCGCCATCTTCATAAATTTGGCGATAGTCCGCTCAGGATCGTTGAGCTTTCGGTTATGGGTGATATACCGGCTTGCCTTGAGCGCAAACAGAAAGTTCTCAGGAGTCTGACTCACCCAGTTGCGGGCAGCATCCTCCGTCGGCAATCGGTAGAAGGAGTTATTGATCTCGACGGTGTCCAGGTGGCCGGCATAGAAGGCAAGCATGTCCTCCACCTTGATTTTTGCCGCATAGAAATTGTCCTTCCAGTGCCTGTAGTGCCAGCCCGAAGTCCCGATGCGAATACGCGGCGCCATTGATGTCTTGGATGAATTCCTGGACGGAAGTCTTACGCAACAAAGCAGAGTGCCGAAGGGATTTCCTTCAACACTCTGCCCTTGCGTGCAGCA
This sequence comes from Terriglobia bacterium, assembly GCA_963727085.1. Classification (GTDB taxonomy): domain Bacteria; phylum Acidobacteriota; class Terriglobia; order Terriglobales; family Acidobacteriaceae; genus Sulfotelmatobacter. The sequence continues at coordinate 687,774 of CAVSER010000001.1, forward strand.
GAAAACTTAGGCGATCTTTTTCGCCCTGATCGAGATACTCCTTAGTCCCACAATACGCCGCCGGCGTCCCCCGACATGTGCTGCAGCAGGATGCCCAGGTACAGAAGCGCATTGCACAAATCCTGGGGTTCCCGCGGAGTGTTGGGCGACTGCAACCGAAGCTCGATCAGACGATCCTGAATCGCATGCTGCGCCCGGTCGATCTTCATCTTGGCCTTGTACCGGTCCCCTTCTAAAACGGCATGATAGTAAGCCCGATACCAGTTCGGTTCATCTCGGCTGACTGACGCTGCGGCCCGTGCTCCGGTTTGCGGCATAACCATCTCACTTATGTACGGGAATGTATGGCGCCCAGTAAAACAACCCACCGGAACCTCAGCAATACAGCGAAATCTGTAACCAGCGGTATAACGTAAACGTTATCGCTCATGCCGACGAACCGTGTCGAGCTGCAAGCCTGTGGATTTCAGTGCGCCGAGGGATTTCTTAACTGGATCGCGGCGACCAGACCGGGAATGGTGAATTCTTTCGCCTGGATATGCGGGCGCAATCCAAATTCACGCAATGTCGCCGAGGTCACCGGGCCGATAGAGGACAGCAGGATTCCGTCGAGCCGCGGCCGCAGGTTGGATCTCGAAGCTCCCAACAAAGCGACGAAGTTCTTTACTGTGGACGAACTGGTGAAGGTCACCACATGAGGTCGTCTGCCGGAATTCTTTAGAACTGACTGCAGCCGCTGCCGCGACGAGCGAGGCAGCACAGTTTCGTATGCGTCCACCACATCGACAAGCGCCCCGGCATGCCGCAGTTCCCGCGGAATCACGTCGCGGGCGACCTTGGCGCGAACCAGCAGCACGCGCTTTCCTTTTACCTTCGCGCGCAGACTGCGGACAACGGATTCTGCCACATACTCCTTGGGCATGACGCTGACTTTCATTCCGCACCGCTCTAAGGCCTTTTTTGTCGCGGGACCGATCGCTGCGATCTGCAAATGCGCAGCGTGCGCCTTCATCGCCCGAGTCGCACGCAACTTTCGCAACCGCCCCGACAAAGCCTCAACTCCGTTGACGCTGGTCAGGATCAGCCAGTCGTACATCGCAAGATTCCTGACGGCGGTGTCCAGCGACTTGAAGGATCGCGGCTCGCGGATTTCAATAAACGGTATCTCGATAACGGATGCGCCGAGTTTCCGCAATCCCGCAGACAGTGCTCCGGCTTGATGCCGCGCGCGTCCAACCAGGACACGCACGCCCGCAAGTGAACCGTCCGTACCGCGTTCGCCTTTCTTCATTTTCTTTCCTTGGAGTCGGTCGGGATACTACGCATACCCAATCCGTGTTCACACATGAGCCGCGCCGTGCCTGAGACTGCGGTGTCGCTTGCAGCGCCGAGTGAGTCCATCACCTTCTGCTGCTCTTCCCGCGTGCGGTTCTGGCTCAGCTTAAACTTCGCCTGCAGGTCCGTCACTTTAAGCTCGAAGCCCACGATGTGGCTGAGCATGCGTGACCGGTAGGGCTCGCTCAAGCTATTCCATTGTTCTCCGTAGGCAGCTTCAAACGTGGGAATCAGGTCCTGCAGCATCGCGAGCAAGTCCGGCGGCTCTGAAAATACACGTGCATCTCCATAAGCATGCACGGCGCCGTAATTCCATGTAGGTACATTTTCGCGCGTGGAGTAGTTCGCCGGAGAGATATACGCATGCGGCCCATGAAAGATCATGAGTGTACGCGGCTGTTGCTGCAGATGTCTCCAATGTGGATTCGCTTTGGCGACATGTCCCCGAATCACGATCTGGTCGCCGTCCTCGCGGATGACGACGGGAATGTGGGTCGCAAATGGGCCTTCGACAGCTGTGGACACCAGGATCGCGAACGGGTTCCCGCGCATGAACTGAATCGCGGTCTCACGATCTTCTACGCGAAAATGTTCCGGAACGTACACGCAGATCCTTTCCTATGGCGCGCTCGCGCTTTCGGCCCGCGCCTGTTCGCCCACAGAATTCCGTGCGTCGTTAAACGAATCTTTCTTGCGGATGTAAATCGTTTTCTGAACCTCGGCGATCACGGAGCCCTCCTCGTCCCTGACCTCAACCGTGAATACGGGTTCGTATTTCAGCTGCGTCTTAAGCTTCTCACGGATGTCATCCAGTTCTGCTTCGTTCAATCGAAATTCCGCACGCACTGTCCCGCGCCCCGGCTTCCTGTATTGAATCGCGGCGGCCTTATCCCAAACGAGGTAATCGCGACCCAAGTTCGCCATCAGCATCAGCATCAGCATATAAAAGGGGTCGGTCATCATGTAGAGCGACCCGCCGAAATGCGTGCCGACGTAGTTCGCATTCCACCAACGCAGCTTCATCTCGACATCCACCGCTCGCACGTCAGGAGAGATGCTTTTCACGCGAATGCCGGCGCCCAGGAGTGGCGGCCAAAGGTTCACGCCGCGCCGGAGCGCATGCGCTTCGTTGGAACCACCGAGGAGTTTCAGAAGAATCTTGCGGGTCATGACCCTGGTGAACCTTCGTGCCCTTCGTGGTTCATGCCGTCGACTTAGATGTTTTTAATTCTGCGGAGGAACCGCTAGCCCGCGCCCGTACACAGATTCCAGAATTTGATCCCCACCGCGGCTGAGAAGCGCAGCCCCGGCAGCGTTACCGAGTGCTTCGGGATCATCGCCATCACGCGAATCGCGCAAGACCTTTGACCCGTCAGGATCAGCCACGATCGAATCAAGGTGAAGCTTTCCATTTTTCACTTCTGCAAACGCGCCGATCGGAACCTGGCATCCTCCGCCGAGGCTGTTCAGCAGTGCCCGCTCGCAGGTGGTCGCTGCGCGCGCATTCGGATCGTTGAGGAATGCCAGCAATTCGCGCGTCTTCGCGTCTCCCAGGCGGATCTCGATACCTAGCGCCCCTTGCCCCGCCGCCGGACACATGATCTCCGCCGGAATGATCTGCTTAATCAGTTCGGTCTTTCCTAGACGCTTCAGCCCGGCAGCAGCGAGAATGATCGCGTCGTATTCCCCCTGCTCCAGCTTCCGCAGCCGCGTGTCGACATTGCCTCGCAGCGGATGTATATCCAGATCCGGGCGCACGGCCTTGAGTTGCGCCTGCCGCCGCAGGCTGGACGTACCCACACGCGCGCCTTTTGGAAGATCCTCAACACTGGAGTAGGCGCGCGAGCAGAACGCATCCCGCGGATCTTGTCGCTCCGTAATGGCAGCAATCTCAAAACCCGCTGGTAGTTCGGTCGGAAGATCCTTTAACGAATGTACCGCGAGATCCACTCGCTTGGCGGCAAGCGCTTCTTCGATCTCCTTCGTGAACATTCCCTTCGTGCCGACCTTGGCCAGGGCGACATCGGTGATCTTGTCGCCGGTCGTATGGATGATCTCGATTTCGACTTCGTGTCCGCGCCCACGCAACAACGCGGAAATGTGATTTGCCTGCCAGAGAGCAAGTTGGGAGCCGCGGGAGCCGATACGAAGCTTTGCCATCAGTGGCGCGTCCCCACTTCGTCTTTCTTCGCTGCCTGTTCCGCCTCGTCTTTGCCCTTCACCTGCAGATTAAACAGCCTCCGCACCACATCGACCACCGTCGTCGCCTCGGATTCCCGCGCCGCCGACTTGAGCGTCGTAATCGGCGTATGCATCACTTTATTGATGATCCCTCGCGTCAACGCCTCGACCGCAATTTCCTGCTCCGGGGTCAACTGCCCCATCCGTCCTCGCACACGGTCGATCTCCGCCTGGCGAATGGTCTCCAGATGATCCTGCAGCGAGACGATCGTTGGAACCACATCCAGGGTGCTGATGCGGGCTTCGAACTTCTCCACTTCGCTGGCGATGATGGACTCGGCCCGCTCGGCCTCCTTGCGCCGGTCGGCAACGTGGCTGGTCACCGCCTGCTGGAGATCATCAATGTCATACGCGAAAATGCCGTCCAGTTTCGCCATCTCCGGTGAGACATCCCGCGGCACGGCAATATCAATAAAGAACATGGGACGATTCTTCCGGCGCGACAGGAACTGTTCGCCGTGCTCACGCCGGAAAATCGCGTGCGGAGCTCCCGTCGAAGTGATGACAATATCGGCCTTGTCGCAGGTCGAATACAGGTCCTCGAACTTGATGGCTTGCCCATCGAACTTTTGCGCCAGCCCGATCGCCCGTTCGTAAGTCCGGTTGGCGACAAAGATGGACGCACAGCCGTGGGCCATCAGGTGCCGCGCCGCCAACTCGCTCATCTTCCCTGCACCAATAATGAAGACGTTCTTTCCCTGCAGAGTTCCGAAGATCTTCTTGGCCAGCTCCACTGCGACCGACGCGATCGACACCGAGGACGATCCCACGGCCGTCTCGCTGCGCACGCGCTTGGCCACCGCGAACGCGCGGCTGAAAAGCTGGTCCAGTTGTCCGCGAACAGCCCCCACGGCGCGGGCGGTCGCATACGCTTCCTTGACCTGCCCAAGAATCTGCGCCTCTCCTACGACCATCGAATCGAGGCTCGCTGCCACACGGAACAAGTGCCGCACCGCATCCTTATCGCGGAACTCGTAAAGGTGCGCATCCAATTCTTCCGGCTTCAGATGGAAGTGATCGTGCAAAAAACCGCGCAGGTCGGCATGCCCATTCGTCGTGTGCGTGACCACTTCCACCCGGTTACAGGTGGAGATCACCATGCCCTCTTCGATCCCGGGATACGCGGTAAGATCGCGGCAGGTATCCGGCAGGCGAGACTCGGGAATCGCCAGCCGTTCCCGCACTTCCAGCGGAGCGCTCTTGTGATTCACGCCGATGAGCTGGAATCTCATGAAGCCCCAAACCTGTGCATGGCCGAGAAGTAATTCGCCGCCCAGGCTGCCAGCGCCGCCACAAACGCGAATGTCGCCAAAAACGCCGCCCGGCGCCCGCGCCATCCGGAGTTCCAGCGGGTAAATACCATGACCATGTATACGGCCCACATCAAGACCGACAGCAGAATCTTCGGATCAAGGAAGTCCACGCGCCCGTAGGTTGTCATTGCCACCACGGAGCCGGTCAGCAAGCCCAGCGTCATGAACGGAAATCCCAGCAGCAGCGAGCGGTATCCAATCTGATCGATGACCTCAAGCGCCGGCAGGAACGAGATCAGACTGGTCGGCTTCTTCGATTTCAGCCGCCGCTCCTGCAGCAGGTAGAGCAGGCTGGCTCCAAAACTGAGGACCAGCGCGGCGTATCCCGTAAAAATCAGAATGATATGCGCGATCAGCCATCCCTTGTGCGACACGAATGCGGTCAGGAGCACGGGCTGCTCGTCCACGGCGGCCACAAACGTGAGAAAGAACACCACCGGAAACACCACCACCCCGGGGGACGTCGTGTGGTAGATCGCGTAGATGACCATGAAGAAGGCCATCGAAAAAAATGCGAGGAGAGATTCGCCGTTGTGGACCGACGCCCACACAATGTGGCCCGACAGGAAGAGTTCGGTCAGGGACACGAAGTGAAACACCATGCCCATGCTGGCAGCGTGAAAGGCAATCCGGCTGAAAAGATCACTGGTGCGGCTCAACGCCACGAAGGCGTAGATCAGTCCGATGAAGTAGCACCCCAGTGCAAAGCGCAGCCAAAGCAGTGACATAGACCCCATAAAGTCCGGAATCCCATGAGTTTACCCCAAATCCAGGGCCCGGCTGTACCTCTCTGGTACTACGCCTTCATTGTCCATCCGGATTGATCTAAGGCCAACAAAGAGGCTCACTTACGTGTGTGATTAGAATCACAGACGACGCTCTCCGCTGGAAATTGCCCGGGACTAGTTGCTAGGCGGTTTTGTTCCCGACTGATGAGGATTCGCCGTACCCGGAGACACCGTCCCGGCAGCATGACTTCCGCTCATCGATCCCATATCTCCCGGGGCAAAGCAGGTGACGCGTCCGCTCGATGCGACCCGCAGTTGAGCCGGACAACCTTCACCTGTGACAGACCCGTTCTGCGACTGCACGGTAAAGAGTTTCCCGGCCGCATTGCCGGCAACACCCACTGACATGCCGGGCATGTCATACGCGATATAGAAAGGCTTCTTGCCCTGGCTGGCTTGCACGGCGCAGTCACTGGCGCCCTTGGACTGATCTGCCGTAGCACGCTGGTCCAGACGTCCGCAGTCGGTAGCCGATCCTCCCGCATACTCCTGCAACTTCTGCTGCACGGCGTCCGACTTCATGGGAGAGGAGCTGGCCGCGGAGCTAGTTGGACCGGGGGACTTATTGCAGCCTATAGCTAAGCTCAACCCGACGCAGAGGACTGCGATAGTGATTTTCATACCTGGTGATTGTAAATCCCGAACTGCGGGATCGAACGATCAATCCTGTGTCATATCCGGTTCGTCATTCCAGCACGGGCAGCTTTCTAATCGCAGCCACCGCGAACCTACAGAACGGATTCACCGGCTGGCCGAGTTGGAAGCCGCTCCAGTCAACTGCCGTATCAAATCCACCTCCGCTTTCCGGTAGGGCGTTCCATCCTGCCGCAGTACCTCGTGAAACCAGACCGGCGGATCATTCAAGATATAGGGATGCTGCCATGATTCCCACGGATAGTATGTCTGCGTCTTACCTGCCACGAATCCCCAGTTGATCGCTCCCACATGCTCCTGCTTTGCCAGTGGAAGAATCTGGTCGAACGTGCTTCCCGCAGGCCGCGCCATGTATTCCGTGCAGATGATCGGACGATGTAGTTTCCGCATCCACCCGACTTCCGCCTTGAACGATTCCGGCCAGCTGTAGTTGTGGAATGTGATCACATCCGACTCGTGCAGTTGGATCCGTTGAATCTCATCCGGCGCTTCATCCTTGCTGATGTCGATATCCCAGACTCCGCTGGTCAGCGGCTGCGTCGGATTCGCCTCGCGCGCCCATGCAAATGCCTGCGGCAACAGGGTCGCAACGCGTGCCAGTTTCTCCGGCATCTTCATCTCGGTTTTGGGATAGCTGCCGGTTGTGTCGGACCCCGGCTCGTTCCAGACGTCCCACCCGAGAATGCGATCGTCTTTCGCAAAAGCTCCAACCACACCTTGCACGTAGGTTTTCAATCTCGGTACCTGCGCAGGGTCCGCCAGCGCCTTCGCCCCAGGACTCTGCACCCAACCGGAGTTATGCACGCCCGGAATCGGCGGATGCTGCGGCCCAAGCTGAGGAAGGGGATCCCAGCACGAATCGAATAGCACCAGTAGAGGTCGAATATGATGCCGCGCCGCAATGGTCAGAAACTCGTCCAGCCGCTTCTGAAAGCCGGAGGCATCCTGCTGCCACAGCAAGTCATGCAGGAAGACACGCATCGTGTTCATCCCCATGCCTTCGGCCCAGCCAAGCTCTTTATCGATCTCCGCAGGATCGAACGTGTCCTGCTGCCACATCTCCAATTCGTTAATCGCGTTCTTTGGGATGAAGTTGCTGCCTACGAGCCACGGCTGCTTGGCATACCAGTCATTCGCCTTCTGCTCGGACCAGCGCCCCGACTGAGCAGACGCAGCGATCGAGAGAATCATAAAGACAAAGAAAAAACTGGGAAGAAGAAAGGATCCAGATTGTTTCAAGGGAAAGCTCCGCCAGAATTTATATCACTAACCCGATACGCGGAGGGCGGAACGCAAGCGCCGACGGCGCTTCTGATAGTCGCCCGCCAGTTCACTGGCGGGTGAAGCGTATTAAGTATTTGATTGCGTGCCGGAGGTACGCTTGAAACTTGTTCACGAGATCGGTGAATTCAGCCTTCTCGACGCAATTCACTCCACTCCCAGGCTCGCCAGCGCCTCTTCCAGCAGGGCGGAATCAATAATCAGACGGCGACCGTGCTCCTTCACATCTTCCAGTTCGTCGAATGCCCGAAACAACCGCATCTTGACGGCGGCATACTGCTCGGCATCGTTAAGCGGACGCCCATGCACGGTGCCCCACGCTTCAACCGGCGATTTCGGCAAGAAAACGCTGACGGCATATGTGATTTTTCGGTCTGAGGTTACATCGAAAATGAATTCGGCCGCGGGAGCCTCAGGATCATCTGCCAGGGCCGCCCGTTTCCCGACGAAATAGTATTGGTAAACGTATCCCTGCGCGCCGGTATACGTCTTCAGCCGCCGAACCGTCATCCCGACATTATGGAACGAGGCCTGCTTCCCTGTCGCGTCTCCCCCGTGAGTAATCAGGTCGCAACACACCCGCGACAAATCCAGCAAACAGGATTATTGTGTCAGACGCCAGTCACTTCCGTCCGGAGAGATGTCCTTATGTTGAGTCGCAGGAATTTCCTGAAGGTAGCCGGTGGCGCAACCGCAGCAGCCGCAGTTGGTGGAAAAGTCTATGCCTTGTCTGCCCAGCCCGTGCCGACCACGCCAATCGCGCCGAATGACCACATCCAGATCGCGCTTATCGGCGCCGGAGGTCAAGGCCAGTTCGACACCGAGACCGCCGTGCAAGTCCCGGGCGTAAAACTGGTTGCCGCCGCTGACTGTTATGACGGACGCCTCGAACACTGCAAGGAACTCTGGGGCAAGGACGTCTTCACCACTCGCGACTACAAAGAAATTCTCGAGCGCAAGGACATCGACGCGGTCATCGTCGGCACTCCCGATCACTGGCACAAGCAGGTTTCCGTCGACGCCATGAAAGCAGGCAAGGACGTCTACTGCGAAAAGCCCATGATCCACGTCTATGCCGACGGGCCAGAGATGATCGAGACCGCCCGCTCCACCAACCGCATCCTCCAGTTGGGAAGCCAGCGCGTCAGCTCGGTCATTTATGCAAAGGCGAAAGAAATGCTGGCATCCGGAGCCATCGGTCAGCTGAACATGGTGACCGCGCGTTGGGACCGTAATTCTTCCATGGGAGCATGGAACTACACGGTTCCGCTCGACGCCTCCACGGAAACTTGCGACTGGCCGCGCTTCCTCGGAACCGCTCCCAAAATTCCATTCAATGCCGAACATTTCTTTCAGTGGCGTAAGTGGAAGGCCTACGGCACCGGCGTTGCCGGGGATCTCTTCGTGCACCTGTTCAGCGGAACGCACTTCATCACCGGATCGAAAGGCCCGACTCGCGCTATGGCTACCGGCGGCCTGCGCTTCTGGAAAGATGGGCGCGACGCCAATGACGTCCTGCTCGGCCTGTTCGACTATCCCGAAGGATTCAATCTCAGCCTGCGCGTCAATTTCGTCGATGGAGGCGAGGAGAGCGAAGGCCTTCTATTCACCGGCTCCGAAGGCACAATGGACATCGGCTATAACTCCGTCTCGGTCACCCGCGTCCCTCGCGAAAAAGAGCCCGGACACACCGTCAACAGCTTCGCCCATTCCATGCAGGACAAGATCCTCGCCGCATACCACGAGAAGTATCCGGCGTCGCATCCCTCAGACCCGCCGGCGATCGCAACAGAAAAGTACGCAGCGCCCGAGGCATACCACGATCTCTACGACCACTTCCAGAACTTCTTTGCCTCGGTCCGCTCGCGCAAGCCGGTTGTGGAAGACGCGGTGTTCGGGTATCGCGCCGCCGGAGCCGCGCTCCTGAGCAACCTCAGCATCGAGCGCGGCGCCATCGTGAAGTGGGACCCGGAGGCCATGAAGCTGGCTTAAGAATTGTTGCCGGGCTTACCAGCCCATCTGTCGCATCCGCTCGAGGATACGAGCGCTGTAGTCGTTCATACGCTCAGGTCGTCTCTTCAGGGGAGCGGGCAGGATCGCGGCGAGCCGTGCAGCCTCGGGCCGGCCAACATTCCGGGCCGCGGTTCCATAGTAGGCGCGACACGCCGACTCTGCTCCGTAGATACCAGGCCCCCACTCGACCACATTGAGGTAGATCTCCAGAATGCGCCGCTTGCCGAGGACCACTTCGGCCACCGGCACCAGGGTGACCTCCGCACCTTTGCGGAATATGGAGCGGCCCGTTCCGAAGAATAGGTTCTTCACCAGTTGCTGCGTAAGGGTGGACGCGCCGCGCGAGCGGCCTCCCTCTAAATCATCTTCGGCGGCAATCTGGATCTCGTGCCAGTCGAACCCGTGATGTTGGTAAAAGCGCGCGTCCTCTGCGGCGACTACGGCGTGCTGGAGATCGGGCGAGATCTGGTTGAGCGGAACGAATCGGTAGCGTTCGTGATACGGCTTGTTATGAATCCACGCTTGCATCCGTCGCTGCATGTGCACCGTGGTTGTCGGCGGGTCAATCCACCGGGCGGCCAGAAGGCTGATTGCGGCAATCGTCCAAAGAACCACAACGCCGACGACTAGCCATGGAATGAGCATCCGGAGGACTCGGAGCAAGACCTTCCGAAGCGAACTGGCGGGACGCGTTTCTGCGGCGACACTCAAACGTCAGAATGATAGCCGGGCTGACGTCCCGCGTGCCATTCCCATTTTGGGAATATCCCTTTCAAAAGTACTCGAACGGATTCCGGCTTCTCCGCAACTCTGCCGATGAATCCTCTCAGGAGCACTCCTGATGCCCGAATGGGTTTGGATCGCATTGGCAGTTCTGGCCATCGTCGTCTTGGCCCAGCAGATGCGTATAGTCCACATTCGGCGCGAGTCGAAAAAGAAAGAGGAAATCTTCCAGGTGGTCACCGAAAACGCCGCCGACATGATCGCATTGGTCGACGTCAAAGGACGCCGTTTATACAACAGCCCGGCATACAAACGAATTCTGGGATACTCCCCTGCAGAATTGGGCGAGACCTCCTCGTTCGAGCAGATTCACCCGGAGGACCGCTTTCGAGTTCTCGATGCGGCGCGAGAAGCATGTGAAAGTGGAGTTGGAAAACGGCTCGAATACCGCATCAAGCACAAGGACGGAAGCTGGCGCATCCTCGAATCGCTCGCCAGCACCATCCGCGATGCGAAGGGCGAGGTCGCAAAGTTGGTCATCGTGAACCGCGACATTACCGAGCGCAAGCGCGCTGAGCAACAACTGGAGCACAACCTGTTTCATGATCCGCTCACCGGGCTTTCAAATCGCCGATCGTTTCTCGATCGTCTGCAAACCGCATTTATGCGCTCTCGCAAAGAATCCGGCAAACCGCATGCGCTCCTGCTTGCCAATCTGGATCACTTCAAGGCCTTCAATGAAACCATGCGCGCTTCGGCCGGAGACCAGATCCTGGTCGAGATCGCTCGTCGCCTTCGCGATCATCTGCACCACGATCAAACAGTCTCGCGCACTGGCGCGAATGTTTTTCCAGAAGCAAGCCTCTATCGGCTGGGAGGGGACGAATTCACCATTCTGCTCGAGGGTCTCACCGATCCCAGCGACGCCATGCGGCTAGCACGAACCGCGCAGCACGTCGTCGCCGAACCCTTCATCGTTGACTCCCGCGAGGTACGAGTCTCCGTCAGCTTCGGGATTGCCATGAGTACTACCACCCATGATCGTCCGGAAGATCTCTTGCGGGATGCCGACGTTGCACTGCGGCGCGCTAAGTCGCTGGGAGGCTCACGCTGCGAGGTCTTTGATGAGGCCCTGCACTCGCGCGCGGTTGGACGTCTCGCGCTTGAATCCGACCTGCGAACCGCGCTCAACCAGCAGCAGTTCCGCATCCACTATCACCCCGTAATGCACCTCGGGAACCGCAGCATCGTCAGCTTCGAGGCATTGTTGCGCTGGGAGCATCCCACACAAGGGCTGATCTCGCCTTACCGTTTCATCGAAGCCGCAGAAGATACCGGGATCCTCGTCTCGATCGGTCACTGGCTGATCCTGCAGGCCTGCCGCCAGTTGCGCGAGTGGGAATCTTTAGAGCCCTCCAAATCGCGCGTGAGTCTCACAGTCAATGTCTCGGCTCGCCAGTTTGCGGACGCGCGTCTGGTCAATGATCTTCAGGATGCGCTGGAACAGACCGGAGTCGATCCTTCGCGAATCCAACTGGAGATCACCGAATCCATCGCCGCGGCAGACCCGAAACTAACCGTCACGGTGCTGTCTCATCTGAAGCACATGGGAATCGGCGTAATTCTCGATGATTTCGGCACCGGATCGACTTCCCTCCGCGCTTTGCGGCAGTTTCCTGTCGATGCACTCAAGATCGACCGGTCCCTGGTGCGCGACATGCAAAGCGACCGCGCGACGGAAGATATCGTAAGAATGACAATCTCCCTCGCCCACAACATGGGACGCACCGCCATCGCCGAGGGCATTGAAACACCCGTGCAGATGACCCGCCTCATGGAATTCGGATGCGAGTACGGACAAGGTTATTACTTCTCTCAACCGCTGGACCCCAAAGCCGCTCTGGCATTCATGCGGCAACAGGTCGCCAGTTCTCGCGTGAGCGCTGTAAGCGGGAGATAGACTCTACCGCGTACCGTTTCCCGGCGAAACGACTCTCCCGTATTCCGTGGCACGACTCATGCGGTCAAACATGCGCCAGGCTTCCAGCGAAACTTGGCTGATAGCATCTTCTCCGTCCCGTTCATTACGCAGGAAAGCAGTCATCACGCAGATCACGTACGGACGCCCCTCCACAAAGACAATTCCCGAATCATTCCGAACCGCTTCCAGTTCCCCCGGCTTGTTCGCAATCTTCAGTTCTGCAGGAAGGTCTCGCGGAATGAACGAACTCTTGTTCGTACTAAGAACCTTGAAGAAATCTTCTGTCGAATCCTTGTTCAGCACCTTGCCTTTGTAGATCGCTTCCAGCAGCATCATCATTTCGCGCGGCGTCGAGACGTTTTCCCTTCCCTGTTTTGCCGCTTCCAGATCCATCATCTTGCGGCGCAGCCGTGTGTGCGTCAGGCCGAGCGAGTCGAGCATGGCGTTGACGTTTTGCATGCCAACACGGTCAATCAGTACGTTGGTCGCGGCATTGTCGCTGACCGCAACCATCATGGTCGCGAGATCGCGGAGGGTGATTCTTGTAACTCCGGGAGTCAATCCGTTCATGATGTCGCTGTCGGGAACGAGATCGGACGACTGGACCGTGTAAAGATCCGTGAGTTTGAGCTTGCCTTGCTGTGCCTGCAGGTAGAGATTGGCGAGAACGGTAATCTTGATGGAACTGGCCTGCGCGAAAACCTCATCTTCGTGCAGCAGATAGTGATCGCCGGTTGTGAGGTCCTCCATCGCTACGCCCATAACGCCATCCAGGCACTGGTCGATTCCCTCGATCTTCGACTGCAGCTTCTGCCACAGGATTTTCTGCTTGCCTGCGGATGGAGCAGTCGCTTGTGCAAGACACGCGGATACCAGCAGCGCGAGGCAGAGAACAGTTTTCACGGAGGCCTCCCCAAAGGCAGGGATTGTAGCAGGATGGTCGACCCGCAGAACTGAGTGCCTCAGCCGTCGATTCTGGCCTCGCGAAGCTGCCTCACCGCGGTCTCTGAACTCACGGGTGAGTAATAGACCTCCTTGAACGTATAAGACTTCGCCTTTGAAGGTACCACCGGAAGAATTTCGATGTGCCAGTGATAATCCTCGTCGATGGTCTTCCAGTAGCCCAGGTTCTTGGAGGGATGGATACTGCTCGGAGCGGTGTGTAGAACAAGATGGAAGTCCTCTGTCACCGATCGAACCCGTTGCAGAGTTCGCCGCAGAAGCGCAGCGAGATTCACGCGCAATCCCGGACGATTCAGCCCGGTCCGCTCGAATGCCGCCTCGTGATGGCGAGGCAGAATCCACGTCTCGTAAGGCACTCGCGGGGCGTAGGGACACATCGCTAGGTAGTCGCCACGCGCTTCGATGACTCGATGTGCCTGGCGTTCCTCATGCTGAACGATGTCACAGAAAACGCACCGCTCTTTGCTGGCGAAGTACTCGCGCCCCGATCGAAGTTCATACAGGACGCGTCGCGGGACAAACATCGTTGCGGTGATTTGCGAGGTGGGATGCGCGAATTCCTGGCCGGCGTTCTTGCCGTAATCCTTGAAGAAGCTCACGTACTTGATGCGTGGATCACGCTTCAGGTCGAGAATACGTTCGGCGGCTACGCGCAGAAAATGTCCAATCTCGTCGTCGCTGGCACTCCAAAGATGCCGGTCATGCTTCGGATTCTCAACCAGAACTTCATGCGCCCCGATGGATCGCATGTGATCATAGAGTCCGTCACCGCGTCGTTCTGGCTCGCCTTCGATGCGGTAAAGAGGATGAGGATGAACGACCGCTCGCGCAGACCACGCGGTGCCCGGGGCATCTGGAGATTTGGCGATGACGTGTACGTCGGTTGGCGACAGATCGCAGAACGGACAGCGAGAATCGAGGCGATGCCCGGCGTCGCCGGGATCGTCTCCCGTGATAACCCACGAGCGAGTAATCGGATCTTTGCGCAGTTCCATAGAACAGAAAATCAGAACACCGGACGGCACTGCAGTCAACATGCATTTGAATGCGTAATTCGACTGCGATGTGCGTGAAATCACGTGCGATGTCGAACACCGCGCTTTGTTATAATCCGCCGAAGCCCGCCCGATGACTGAGCCGTCCACTCCGCTGATGCGGCAGTATGCTGCCGTCAAGAAAGACCATCCCACGGCACTCCTGTTCTTCCGTCTCGGGGACTTCTACGAACTTTTCTTCGACGACGCCGTCGTGGCCGCGAAAGAACTGCAAATCACCCTGACGTCCCGCAACAAGGAAAAAGGTATCGCCGTCCCAATGTGCGGCGTGCCCTATCACGCCGCCGAGGGCTACATCGGCAAATTGATCCGCAAAGGATTCAAAGTCGCGATCTGCGAGCAGATGGAAGATCCGCGGCAGGCAAAGAAATTAGTCCGTCGGGAAGTGACGCGCGTCGTCACGCCCGGAACCGCTGCTGATTCTTCCTTAGGTTCTGAAGAGAACAACTTCCTCGCGGCGATCGCCCAAGTTGGCGACCGGGTAGGATTCGCCGCGCTCGATCTATCCACCGGAGAGTTTCGGGCGACTGAGTTTTCCGGCGAGGCGGCGCTGCGGCGGGTACACGAGGAGTTGGAGCAGTTGCGGCCCAAGGAAGTGTTGTATGGTTCGACTGCGCCGCTGTTTGATCTCCCGCAGTCCGCTTCGGGCAAGCAACCGGGGCTCTCTCGGCCCGAGCCTTCGGCACCGCTCAGGCCAGAGAGCCGAGGGCGGCTGTCCCCCCAGGCTTCCGCCCTGACCGAGACTCCTCTGGACGACTGGATCTTTTCTCCCGACCATGCCCTTCCGCTTCTCGAGAATCATTTCGGCGTGCTGTCGCTTGAAGGATTCGGGCTGGCTGGTAGAACGGCTGCGGCTTCAGCCGCAGGAGCCATCCTTTATTACGTCCGGTCGACCCAGCGAGGCTCGCTCCACCATGTGGACCGCATCGGTTGGTATGAGCGGCAAAACTGCCTTGTGCTCGATGCGGTCACTGTGCGCAATCTCGAGTTGATCGAACCTCTGTTTGCAGGCACCGATGCAGGCGTCACGCTGTTTCGTTCGATCGATGCGGCCATCACTCCGATGGGTAAGCGATTGCTCCGTGCATGGTTGCTGCGGCCTTCGCTCGATCCGGCAGAGATTCAGGGACGGCTGGATGCGGTCGAGGTCGGCGTAAAGGGTCTCCTCGCTCGCGAGGAAATGCGGCGGGCGCTGGATGGCGTTCTCGATCTCGAGCGTCTGCTGAGCCGTGTCACCTTGGAAACGGCCAATCCACGGGATGTGCTGGCGCTGGCCGCATCTCTGGCGAAGATTCCCGCGCTCAAAGGAGCGGTGGCACGGTTGGCTGCACCCAGGCTAGCTGTGCTGCACGCATCGTTGGATGAACTGGGCGATCTACGCGAGCGGATCGAGGCAACGATTGTCCCGGAACCACCTTTAAGCTTTGCGGATGGCGGAGTCATCGCGCAGGGCATAGATCGCGGTCTGGACGAATTGCGTGAACTCTCTCGGAACAGCAAGGCTGTTCTGGCACAGATCGAGCACCGAGAGCGCGACCGCACCGGGATCTCATCGCTGAAGGTGAAGTTCAATTCCATCTTTGGCTATTACATCGAGATATCCAAGGCGAATCTTCACCTCGCTCCCCCAGACTACGAGCGCAAGCAGACGCTGGTAGGAGCAGAGCGCTTTACGACTCCGGAACTGAAAGAGTACGAAGCGAAGATTCTCGACGCCCAGGAGAAGATCGTCGAAATCGAACGGCGGCTGTTCACGGAACTGCGTACTGCAATCGCAGCCGAAGCCAAACGCATCCGGCAGACCGCGCTGGCGCTGGCAGAGGTCGACGTCCTCGGTTCGCTGTCGCACATTGCAGCCCTGCGAAACTATTGCCGACCGGAGTTCGTGGAGAGTGCTGGAGAGATCGAGATCATCGAAGGACGGCATCCCGTCATCGAGCAGCAGGAATTGGCCGGCGGCACCGATCGGTTCGTTCCCAACGATCTTTATCTGAATAGCACGACGCACAATATCCTGCTGCTGACTGGGCCAAATATGGGCGGCAAGTCCACTTATCTGCGACAGACAGCGCTGATTACGATCATGGCGCAGATGGGCTCGTTTGTCCCGGCGCGCTCGGCAAAGCTGAGCATCGTCGATCGCGTATTCACGCGCATCGGAGCCAGCGACAATCTGGCGCGCGGCCGCTCGACTTTCATGGTCGAGATGACGGAGACGGCGGCAATCCTGCACACGGCTACGGCCCGGTCATTGATTCTGCTGGACGAAGTTGGGCGCGGGACCTCAACCTATGACGGGTTGGCGATTGCGTGGGCGGCCGTGGAATATCTCCACTCACGAGTACGTGCAAAGACTTTGTTTGCCACGCACTACTTCGAACTCACAGAATTGGCCGAGCAACTTGAGGGCGTAAAGAATTATCACGTGTCGGTAAAAGAAACGGGCGGCGGGATCGTGTTCTTGCGCAAGGTCGAGCCCGGCGCCGCCGATCGAAGTTACGGAATTGAAGTGGCAAAGCTTGCGGGACTGCCCAACGAAGTGGTGGAACGGGCGCGCGAAGTGCTGGCCGAGCATGAATTCGCCGAGCAGCAGGCTACCGCGCATCTTTCGCCGGGAGCGAATCCCCTGCCGGCACAGTTAACCATCTTTACTCCCCTGTCACAGCCTGTGCTCGACAAATTGCGCGAGGTCGACTTGAATCGGCTTACGCCTCTGGAAGCTCTCAATCTCTTGGCGGAGCTGAAAAGGCAGATTGAATGACAGGAACGGGCGAGACAGCAGTAGCGCAGCTACTCGCTTTGAGCTCTGATGTACTAGCTCCGAAACCTATTCAGGCTCCCAAATCGTTTGAGAAATATAGCCTTGGGGACGAATTGTTTCGAATGCTCGAGCGGAAGAATGGGTTTTACGCGTTTGAGTCCGCTTTACATGTTTTCCCAATCAACTCAGAACGCCACATGAGCCTCGAAGAATGGAATGCGGACTCGCTGTGGCGAGACGGTTATCGTGATCTCGCGGCGGGACTCCTGTTCTTCGCCGAAGATGCTTTTCAAGATCAGTTTTGCCTTTCCGCCACTGGAGTCTTCAGGTTTGATTCGGAAACAGGCCGGCGGCAGTTGATCGCCGAGTCGATCGAGCAATGGGCGGCGAGGGTCCTGGCGAACTACGGGTCCGAAACGGGTTGGACTTTAGCGAGCAAGTGGCAAGGTGAAAATGGTCCATTGCTAGCTGGCAAGCGACTCAGACCGAAGATACCTTTCTTTCTCGGAGGTGAATATTCTGTCGCTAATCTCTATGCAGGCGATGTCGTGGAGGGAATGCGATTCAAAGCTGATTTGGCCATTCAGACGAGAGATGTTCCTGATGGAGGTCCAGTCCGGCTAATAATTGGAAAACCTCCAACGAAACATTGATCCTAATTCAACGTCAATGCTTAAAGACAACGCTCCAACCACCCAACAACTCGGCCAGCTTCTAATTGTCGGCTTCGAAGGCACCGAAATATCACCGGGCGTCGCTTCCCTGCTGAAGCGATTGCAGCCTGCTGGGGTGATTCTCTTCGCTCGAAACATCAAGAACCCCGAACAGACATGGACTCTACTCCGCGAATGCCGGACCTGCGTCGACACCCCGCTGCTTACTTGCGTGGATTTGGAAGGCGGAAGCGTGGACCGGTTCCGCGATGCTCTGGAACCGACTCCGTCGGCGGCAGAAGTGTTTGCAACCGAGGATCGAAAAGTCTTCAAAGAACATGGCCGGATCATCGGGGAGAACTGCCGAGCCCTGGGATTCAACGTCGATTTCGCGCCTGTGCTCGATTTGGCGTTTGAAGCCTCGCGCGCGGTAATGGGAACGCGGGCAGTTTCGTCCGATCCCCGCGAGACAGTCGTATACGCTCGTCAATTTCTCGCCGGGCTTGATCAGGCGAATGTCCTCGCATGCGGAAAGCACTTTCCGGGCTTGGGTGAGGGCAAACTCGACAGCCATCATGAACTCCCGGTGATCGACAAGCCCATGAGAAAGTTGTGGGCAGAGGATCTGGTCCCGTACCGAACGTTACGGCGGCAACTTCCGATGGTCATGGTGTCGCACGCGGCGTATCCCCAGGTTACGAAGACGACGACTCCAGCCTCGATTTCCCGGATCTGGATCACGGACATCTTGCGCAAACGCATCGGCTATCGAAATCTCATCGTGTCAGACGACCTGGAAATGGGAGGAGTTCTGTCGGCCGCGCCCGTGGAAGAGGCGGCCACCGAGTTCGTTCGCGCTGGCGGAGATCTCTGCCTCGTTTGCCACCGCGAGGATTACGTAACGCAGGCTCACGAGGCACTCATCAAGGCCGCGGAGCGCGACAGGAAATTCGCGAGCAGATCGGCCGAATCGATAAAGCGCGTACTCGCCTTCAAAAAGAAGTGGGCCAAGACGATGCGTGCTTCGAAGATGCCCGCTCCGGCGATTGTCGAGAAACTGACGCGAAGGCTGTGGGAGTTCAGCGAGAAAGTCCGGTTCGAAGAACTGGACCGCGAAGAAAACACGCGGCGACCCGCATGAGAAAAAAGGCGATGGTCGTAGCCGGCGTGATGAGCGGGACTTCCGCCGATGGAATCAACGTCGCGCTGGTGCGCATTCAGGGATCGTCCAAGTCGCGTGCGACGCTAACCGCAGGTTCTGGCCGCGGACGCGCCCATCCGGCCGACGCGATCACGCTCATCGGTCAGGCCGAGTATTCGTATTCTCCGAAAGTGCGCAACGCTGTCCTGTCGGCGATGAACGCTTCGCGCGCTAGTGTCGCCGATCTCTCCCGTCTCAACGCTCTCCTCGGCGAACTCTACGCCGACGCCGTCCTCGAAACTCAACGTAAGTTCCGGACCGAGGTAGATCTTGTCGGTTGTCACGGACAGACCTTGTACCATCAAGGCGACAAGCGCTTGTTTCTGGGACGCAAAGTCTCCACCACCTGGCAGACCGGAGAAGGTGCAATCATCGCGGCGCGCGTCGGAGTGCCTGTGGTCTCCGATTTTCGTCCCGCCGATATGGCGGCCGGAGGCAAGGGAGCGCCCCTCGTTCCCTACCTGGACTATCTCTGGTTTCGCGATGCGCAAATGGGGCGCATCGTGCAAAACATTGGAGGCATCGCGAATCTCACTGCGATCCCTCCCCGAGCCCGGCCGGAACGCCTCCTCGCGTTCGACACTGGGCCGGGCAATATGGTGATCGATGCAGTCACCCGGAAACTCTTCGGCCGTCAGTTTGATCCTGACGGAAAGATCGCCTCCACGGGAGCCGTCCTCGATGCTGTAGTGGACACCGTCATGAAGCGGCAGTTCTTCCGCAGCAAACCTCCAAAGACCGCGGGACGCGAGGAGTTTGGGCGGGAGTTTGTGCAGGAGTTCTTGCGGCTTTGCGGCCGCGCCCGCAAACAGGACGTAGTCGCAACCGCAACCGCACTGACGGCGCGATCCATCGCGCAAGCCGTTGGCAGATTTGCAATCCCGACAGATGCGAAAAACAGCTTTCGCGAGCTCATCGTGTCCGGCGGCGGGTCCCGGAACGCAACCCTCGTCGCGATGCTCGCCGAGCAACTTGCACCGATGGGGATCATCGTGCGGTTTTCCGATGAGTTCGGACTGCCCTCGGAGGCGAAAGAGGCCGTAGCCTTTGCCGTCCTCGCTTACGAAACGTGGAACCGGCGGCCTTCGAATGTGCCTTCCGCCACGGGGGCCTCGCGCGCGGTGGTGCTGGGGAAAATTTCCTATGTATAGGGGGATCGCCAAGGGCTTCCACCACAAAGGGCACGAGGGTACACGAAGAAACCGTTCTCACCTGCTATTTCTCGCGGGTTTCTCCTGCCTGTGCGCGCTCTTCCCTCTTCTGTACTGTTCCAGCAAGCCCGACTCGAACACTCTGGTCATGATTATCGAGTCGAGTCCGACAAACCTCGATCCGCGGGTCGGCATCGACGCGCAATCCGAACGCATCGACAATCTGATTTTCGACGACCTGCTGTCGCGCGGAGAGGATTTGAATGTCTCCCCAGGCTTGGCCGAACGCTGGGAGATTCCCAATCCGCAAACATACGTCTTTCATCTTCATCCTGGTGCCAAGTTTCACGACGGACGTGCTCTCACTTCCCGCGATGTGAAGTGGACCTTCGATTCCCTGCTCCAGGGCAAGATTCGCAGCACAAAATCGGCGGTCTACAAGTATGTAGACCAGATTGAAGCGCCCGACGACTTCACCGTCATCTTTCACATGAAGCAGCCGGATTCCACGCTGCTCTGGAACCTCTCCGACGGCGCCATGGGCATCGTCCCCTACGGCAGCGGCGAGGAGATCACACAGCACCCGTTGGGTTCGGGGCCATTCAAGTTCGTAAGCGCAGAGACCGATCGCGATGTCGTGCTCGAGCGCAATCCCGACTACTGGGGCGAGAAGGCCAAAATCCCGCGCTTGCGGTTCGCTGTTGTGCCCGACGAGACAACTCAGGCATTGGAGCTTCGCAAGGGCAGCGGAGATATCGCAATCAATTCCCTTACCCCGGATACCGTCATGACACTGGCCCGCGATCCAAATTTGGCGGTCGAGAAGTCAGCGGGCACGCGGCTCGCGTATCTCGGATTCAACCTGCGGGATCCGATCTTGAAGGACGTTCGGGTACGCCAAGCGATTGCCTATGCTCTCGACCGGAAGCCCATGATCGAATATCTGTGGCGCGGGCAGGCCGAGCCGGCGCGGAGCATATTACCCACGCAAAGTTGGGCCTACAACGGTGACGTGCCACCTTACGATCATGATCCCGAGAAGGCGAAACAATTGCTCGACGCGGCTGGATATGTTCCCGTGAATGGCGTGCGCTTCCATATCGCAATGAAGACTTCGACCGACGCGAACACGCGGCTGATGGTCGCCGTCATGCAGCAACAATTGCGCGATGTCGGGATCGCCCTCGATATCCGTAGCTTCGAGTTCGCGACCTTCTTTTCCGACGTCCAGCATGGCGCCTTTCAGATGTATGGATTGCGATGGATTGGCGGAAATGAGGACCCCGACATTTTCGAATATGCATTTCACTCCTCTAAGTTTCCGCCGAATGGGGCCAACCGCGGCTACTACTTAAATGCCAGGCTGGATGGCCTGATTGATAAGGCTCGCGGCGAGATCGATCCGGCGGTCCGGAAACCGTTGTACGCCGAAGTGCAATCACTGCTCGCCAATGACTTGCCCTACATCGATCTCTGGTATCTGGACAATGTGCTCGTGCATACGAAACGAGTCAGCAATTTGAAGTTGAACCCCGCTGGGAATTATGACTTTCTCCGGACAGCGGAGTTGGCTCCATAAAACGTGTTCCTGGAGGCGTGACGATGAGATTTCGTTCACAGTTCCGACCCATCTTGATTGCGAGCTTCTTGTGTGCTGTTATCTGCACTCCCGCATGGTCAGCGGACAAAAAAGAAGTGATCCAGCGGGCCCGTCAGTCTCTATACAGCCTGAAAACCGACGGTCTGATCGAGTTCAGTTGCCAGGCATCTCTGGATTTCGACGCGGCGTACAAAGACATAAAGATGGATGATATTGGACGAACGCAAATGTTACCGGCCGCCAGGAATATCCGGTTTCAAGTGGCAGTGGGACCAAGCGGTGCGGCCAATGTCTCACATCAGTTTGCCGAGGCTCCCCCTAATCAGGAGGTCGCGGATCGGCTAAAGAATGTCGCTGGAGGTATGGAACAGATCATTAGCGGCTTCTTTCAAACTTGGTCGAATCTTATGATCGGTTCGCCTTTTACCGGCTCGCCGGATGAGTACCAAGTGGATGAACTGCCCGACGGATATCGCGTCATGGCCGACGCTGGCACCACTCACGTGGAAATCTTGCTCGACCGCAACTACATGCTGACTTCGCTCGCTGCCCGGACTTCAGATTTCGACGGCACAGTACGTCCGCATTTCACAAAACGTAAAGATGCGTCGCTCCTTCAGAGCTACGACGCTACCTACAAAACCACCGGCGCATCCTCTCAGGATTTGTCGATGAAGATCGAATATCAGGATCTCGAAGGTCTTCCCATTCCGCATACGATCGAGGTCATCATGACTTTGCCGCAAGGACACATCGATGCCCCTATCACCCTCAGCAACTGCCAGGTAAAGAAAAAGCAGTAACGCACGAGTGGGCCAGCCGTCGGTTGCGCGCGTGATACCATCGAAATTCGCATGCGAATTCTCTTTATCGGCGATATTTTCGGCCGCCCCGGACGCACGATTGTCAAAGATCGCCTGCCGGGAATCGTTCGCGACCACAAGATCGATTTGATTATCGCCAATGGCGAGAACTCTGCCGCCGGATTTGGCATCACTCCGTCCTTAGCCGAAGAGTTGTTCGAGATGAATATCGATGTCATCACGACCGGCAACCACGTCTGGGACAAGCGCGAGATCATCGACTACTTCCAGATGGTCGCGGGAAACGGCCATGGACCCGCCCGCCGCGTGTTGCGCCCGGCGAATTACCCGGCGGACATGCCAGGATCGGGTCTCTACCAGGGTTTCAAGGGCAAGATCCCTTATGCAGTCATCAATCTCCAGGGCCGCGTCTTCATGGCTTCAAACGACGATCCTTTTCGTGTCGCGGACCAACTTCTCAAGACCGTCGAGGCTAAGGTCATTCTCGTGGATATCCATGCCGAAGCGACCTCCGAGAAGGTTTCGCTCGGCTGGTACCTGGATGGGCGCGTGACGGCGGTCGTGGGAACACATACCCACATTCCCACCGCGGACGAGCGGGTCCTTCCGAATGGGACCGCCTACATCACAGACGTCGGCATGAGCGGGCCCTACGACGGCGTAATTGGCGTGAAGAAGGAACTCGTTGTAAGCAAATTCCTGAACGGGATGCCGGTGCGTTTCGAACCCGCCACCGGTGATGTGCGGCTTTGCGCCGTCGTGATCGAGTGCGACGAGTACACGGGCCGGGCGCAGAAGATTGAGCGATTAATGCTCTCGTAGTGTCTTCCGCTGGCTTTTCCCCCCGGACGAACCATGCAAGGTGTGCTTCCCTTTCCGTTCTTCCATTAGCTCCAAACACGGGCGGCAGTGAAACCGAAGGTACTAGATCCTATTGGCCCGTCCGAGAATGACAGAAAGCACGTTAAAATTGAAAGCGATGGGGCGCTGGTCAATCATCCTGACAGCAGTCTCGGTGCTGTGCGCTGTGTCCGCCTTTTGCGTCGACGCCGCGCCTGCGCCGCCGATCTCGTGCGCCAACGGACTGATTGGCAGCATCAACTGCATTCCCTCGAAAAAAGAAATGAAACTGGCCCGCGAGGCCTTCGAGCACGGCGTGAAGTTCCACAACCGGCAACAGTTCGAAGAAGCCTTTGATCAGTTCGATGAGGCCACCCGTCTCAACCCGCGGGAGGTCAAGTTCCTGACCGCTCGCGAGATGGTGAAGGCGAAGCTGGTTTTCGGGCACATCCAGCAAGGAAATCTTCTTCTGGCGTCGAATGCGCGCCTCCGAGCGGCAGCCGAATTCCACGCAGCGCTCGACCTCGATCCGGAAAACTCATTCGCCCACGAACGCTTCGAAGAGGCCACGACCCAGGCCGCGACCGCCGCTCCGCCAGCGCAGCAGGATCCTTGGGACAATTCCACCGAGATTCACCTGGAACCGTCCGACAGCCTGGCAACTTTCCATTTCAGCGGTGACGCGAAGGGACTTTTTACGTCGCTGGCGACGGCCTACGGGATGAAAGTGGAGTTCGATGATTCAGTCCAGGCACGGCCTGTCACGTTCAATGTCGATAACGTTGACTTCTTCACCGCGCTTCGCCTCGCCTGTCAGGTCAGCAAATTGATGTGGGCGGCGCTCGATCGACACCAATTGCTCATCGCCGCAGATAACGTGCAGAACCATAAGCAGTACGACCGCATGGTGCTGCAGACGTTCATCCTGCCTCCTCATACCACGCCGCAGGAAGCAACGGATATGGTCCTGGCGATGCGGAACATGTTCGACTTGCGTTACATCACTTCTGGGCAAACCGCCGATACGGTCGAACTACGTGGTCCCGAGCATGCCGTCGAGGCCTGCGCCAAGATGCTGCAGCAGATGAGCAACGGACGCCCGCAAGTCATGCTCGACATTCGCGTCATCCAAATCAATCATCAGTTGACGCGAAATATCGGAGTGCACATTCCGAATACGTTCAACATGTACAACATTCCCGCAGCAGCCCTCGCCGGACTGGCGGGACAGAACATTCAGGACCTCATCAATCAGCTGATCGCGTCCGGCGGCATCAACCAGGTCGGGAGCAGTGCCCTGTCGGGTCTGCTGTCACAGCTGGGAGGCCAGCAGAACTCGATCTTCAGCCAGCCGCTGGCAACATTCGGTGGCGGCCTCACCTTCATGGGTTTGAGTCTCGACAAGTTCGCCGCAGCTCTCTCGCTGAACGAATCGTGGGTCCGCAGCCTCGAGAACATGTCGATGCGGGCCGGGCAAGGGTCCGACGCCACCTTTCACCTCGGCTCCCGGTATCCGATCCTGAACGCCAGCTACGCGCCGATCTACAACTCTCCGCAAATCTCACAAGTGTTGGGGAATCAGAGCTACGTTCCGCCCTTTCCCTCCGTCAGCTATGAAGACTTAGGCCTGAACGTGAAGATCAAGCCGGCAATTCACGGCGATGGCACCGTGACTCTTCAGATGGAGTTGCAGGTGCGCTCCCTCACTGGGCAATCGGACAACGGAGTGCCGGTGATTTCAAACCGCGAATACAAAGGCAGCATCCGCGTCAAAGACGGAGAGCCGACCTTCGTCGCCGGAGAGATTTCGCGTTCGGATACCCTCTCGATGAGCGGCATCCCCGGCCTTGGAGCCATCCCGGGACTGAATCAGGCCATGGTCAGCAACTCAAAGCAGCAGAATGAAGACGAGTTGATGATCGCCATTACACCCCACGTGGTATCAAACTTCGTCCGCTCGACGCCCGAAATCTGGGTCTGGGACCGCTAAACACACCTAGTTATTCTTTGCCGCGAACTCCACCAAACCTTTGTACACATCGGCAAGCCGCGGATCGAAGCTCCCAATCCTTCGCCCATTGATAAAGATGGTCGGCGTGCTTCCTACTTCGACTTCCTTGCCGAGTTTAATCGACGCATCCACGTGAGCCTTAGTCTCGGGTTTAGCAGCGCACGCCGCGATGTCAGTGCCTTTCAAACCCGCCCCATCGGCAATCGCGGTCAGCTTCTGATCCACATTGTCGGCCGTGATTTCCTGCTGGGTCTCGTACGTCTTGGAAACAAACTTCCAGAAAGCTTCGTTGGACGCCCGTCCGACACAATCGGCATACTCAGCGCCCTTCAGTGCCCAGTTATGCATCTCCAGCGGAAAATTCTGAAACACAAAGCGGGCATTGGGCTCGGCTGCAACCAGCGCCTCAATCGGTTGCTGCGCCTGTTTGCATGCCGGGCATTGCAGATCGCCGAACTCCACGATCATGACCGGGGCGTCTTTCGGCCCTCGGGCCGGTCCAGTCACGCCCTTTTCAAGGATCTTCTTTACGGGATCGAAGGGACGGGCGCCAAAAGGAATCACCTCGCCGACCAGAGCATGCTTGCCATCGGGCCCAACGAAAAACTTCGATAGCTGCTGTCCCTGGGGATTCGCAAGCACGACATCGACCTCTGCCAGTCCGGGAATCTGCGAGGGCTTGATGCCGGAAATCTTCCATGTGACGTCCGCCTCGTATCCGAATTGCTGATGCAGGAAGGCATCAACCGTCGCCTCAGAAGGCAGGCTGTCCGCCGCGGAAGTGGCTGGCTTGGGGGCGCCCCCGCTCTTGGCTGCTTCTTGCGCACCAACACTGGCGACGATCAGGGCGACTACACAGACTAGGTTCAGAAAACTGCGCATGGCTTCCTTTCGCATTGATGGAATCTGGAGATCGGAAAACGAACTTCAGGACTCGTTACAGAATACTTCAAAGGCGTTTAAACGTCAGACTTCGCCGCGATCGGAAACCGGCGTCCATAGCCAAAGGCCTTCGGTGAGATCTTGAGGCCGGGAGCAGCCTGCTGGCGCTTATACTCCGAGCGATCAACCATCCGAACCACGCGCCGAACCAACTCGATATCAAAGCGGTGATCCGCAGCAATTTGCTCGATGGAGTGAGAATCTTCCACGTAGTCCTCCAGCACGGCATCGAGCACGTCGTAAGACGGCAATGAATCGCTGTCTTTCTGGTTCGCTCGCAACTCCGCCGATGGCGGCTTCTCCAAGGTGTCTCGAGGGATCACGGGGCGGATTGAATTCACGTACTCGGACAACCGGTAGACGAGAGTTTTCGGCACATCCGAGATCACGGCGAGTCCTCCGACCATGTCTCCATACAACGTGCAGTAGCCTACTCCGAGTTCACTCTTGTTCCCCGTCGAAAGCACGATCGCTCCGAACTTATTCGAGAGCGCCATCAGAAGCATGCCGCGTGCACGCGATTGCAGGTTCTCCTCGGTGACGTCCTCCGGCTTTCCGGCAAAGACATCTTTCAACATGCCGCGATACGCTTGATACGCAGGCTCGATCGAAATCAGTTCGAAACGTAGGCCCAGGTTCTTCGCAAGCAAGCGAGCGTCATCAATCGAACCTTGCGAGGAATACGGACCCGGCATCCCCACTCCAATGATGTTTTCCGGTCCAATGGCGTCAGCGGCGATCACCGCGGTCAGAGCGGAATCGATCCCTCCGCTCAATCCGATGATGGCCTTCTGAAATCCGCATTTCCGCATATAGTCGCGTGTGCCCAGCACAAGCGCCGAGTACACGCTCGCCTCATCCCCAGGAGTCTGCTCGTGCATTTCTCCGGTCAGGGTCTTCGAATCGAAATAGACGAGGTCCTCTTCGAACGACTTGCCCTGCGCGATGACTTCCCCTTCCCGGTTCAGCACCAGGCTGGACCCATCGAACACGAGACTGTCGTTCCCGCCGACCTGATTCACCAGCGCGACTGGAACTTTATGATGGCGGGCAATGCTGGCAAGCATCTCGCGGCGAAAATCGCGCTTGCCAATCCAGAAAGGTGAAGCTGAAATATTCAAAACGAAATTCCCGCCGGCCTGTACCAGCGATTCCACCGGATCCACCATGTAGAGCCGTTTGGCCCAGAACTGTTTATCGTTCCACGCATCCTCGCAAATCGTCAGCGCCATCCGGTTGCCGCAGAACGGAAACAACTCCTGGTGCTTCGCGGGCGCAAAGTTCCGCATTTCGTCGAAGACATCGTAAGTAGGCAGGAGCATCTTCGACTGAATAAAAGCAATCTTGCCGTCCTGCAGGAGCGCCGCGGAGTTCATCACGTTGCGACCGGCATCCGACGCCGCGGGTGTAACCAGCCCGCAGATCACGGCAATTCCCTTGGTTTCGGCCGCGATACGCTCGGCGGCCTCCCGGTTGTGAGCAACAAATGAGGGCCGGTCAACCAGATCGCGCGGGGGATATCCGCAGACCGACAAC
Source organism: Terriglobia bacterium (assembly GCA_963727085.1). Taxonomy (GTDB): domain Bacteria; phylum Acidobacteriota; class Terriglobia; order Terriglobales; family Acidobacteriaceae; genus Sulfotelmatobacter. The sequence goes on from CAVSER010000001.1 coordinate 715,640, forward strand.
TCGGGAAACAGGATGAGTCCAGCTCCGGCGGATTGCGCACGGCGGGAGAAGTCGATGATCTTGGCAGCGTTGCCGGAAAAATCCCCGACCGTAGGATTAATTTGCCCCAGGGCAATCTTCACTCTTCCAGTGTAAAACTCATGGCCGCTTCGTGCACAGACGCGTGCCCTCCGCTGTTTGGATTTGAGGTGCAGAGAGATGTCATGAATTTGCCCCAACCTGCTACAATAACGATTTTGCTGACAACCGGAGGTAGTAAAATGCGCCTGCGTACGCAAGTGTATTTGAAATATTCTCTGCTCTTTTCTTTCCTGTTCGCGATATTAAACCTGCTGTCCGCTCCCGCTGCCGCACAAGCAGCCGGACAAGCCAAAGACAAGCAGCATCCCTGGATGAACACCAGCCTGTCGCCGGATCAGCGCGCGTGGATGGTCGTCAAGGCCATGACTCTTGATGAAAAGATCTCGATGCTCCACGGCACGGGTATGGCCGGCTTGAGCCCCATGAGCCCGTTGGCAATTCACTCCAATGGCGGTGCGGGATACGTTCCAGCGACCCCTCGGCTGGGGATTCCCGCGCTTCAGCAGTCCGACGCAGCCTACGGTGTCCGCTCCAGTGGCGAGAACGGACGCTATTCGACCGCATTGCCTTCCTGCATCGGCGGAGCCGCCACCTGGGATATCGACGGTGGCTTTGAGTATGGCGCACTGATTGGCCGCGAGTTGCGGGCCCAGGGCTACAACATGGGTCTTGGCGGTGGTGTGAATCTCACACGCGAACCGCGCAACGGCCGGACATTCGAGTACATGGGCGAGGATCCAGTTCTGGCCGGAAAGATGGTGGCCTCGGTCATTAAAGGAATCCAGGCACAGCATGTCGTCGGCGACATCAAGCATTATGCGCTGAACGATCAGGAGAGTGGCCGCAACGCAGTGAATGTGAACATCGATGAACGCTCCGCTCGCGAGAGCGACTTGCTCGCGTTCGAGATCGGAGTTCTCGAGTCCGACCCCGGTGCGGTCATGTGTTCCTACAACCGCTACAACGGCGATTACGTCTGCGAAAACAAGTACCTTCTGACCGATGTTCTCAAGAAGGAGTGGGGCTACAAGAATTTTGTAATCAGCGATTGGGGAGCCACTCACAGCACCGCAAAAGCCTCGGCCGCTGGTATGGATCACGAAGAGCCTGGATGGATCTTCTACGGCGACGACTTCAAGAAAGCCGTCGAAGCCGGAACCATTCCACAAGCGCAACTCGACGATCACGTGCAGCGCATCCTGCGCGCCATGTTTGCCGTCGGTGCGATTGACGATCCCGGGCAAAAGAGTGTCGTCGATGTACAGGGCGGTCTCGAAGTCGCGCAGAAACTGGAAGAGAGCGCCATCGTTCTGCTCAAGAACGAAGGCTCACAACTTCCGCTGGATGCTTCGAAGGTCCACAGCATCGCGATCATCGGCCCCCATGCGGATGTGGGCATGATTTCCGGGGGCGGATCCGCGCAGGTTGATCCTCCAGTCGGAAATGCTATCCTGCCTCCGGGCAAGGGTCAGACACGATGGTTGGAGCCCATGTGGTTCCCGACCTCTCCCCTGAAATCCGTGCGGGCCAAGGCAGCGGGCGCCAGTGTCGAATTCAATTCGGGTTCCGATCCTGCCGCCGCAGCCGAACTTGCCAAAAAGTCCGACGTTGCTATCATCTTCGCCTATCAGTGGGAGAGCGAGGGCATGGATCTGCCGACTCTTGCTCTGCCTGAAAATCAGGATGAGTTGATCGCGAAAGTCGCAGCGGCCAATCCGCATACGATCGTCGTCCTCGAAACCGGCGGCCCTGTCACGATGCCGTGGGCAGGACAAGTGAGCGGGATTCTCGAGGCCTGGTTCGCCGGCAGCAAAGGATCGGATGCCGTAGCCAATGTTCTATTTGGCACCGTCAACCCGAGCGCAAAACTGCCTGTCACCTTCCCCAGGAGTATCGAAGATTTGCCTCATCCCAAAGTTGTGGAGCCTCCACCGCAGTCCATTCCCAACTTCATGCAGAAAGAAGTGTGGAAGCAGATCGCTGCCGGTCTTGCGCCATTCCAGGTGACGTACGACGAAGGCGTGAAGGTCGGATACAAGTGGTATGACGCAGAGAACAAGCCCGTCCTCTTCCCCTTCGGATACGGCTTGTCCTACACGACGTACTCCTATTCAAACCTCCGGGTCACGACAGGCAAAACTCCGCGGATTACCTTCACCTTGGCGAACACCGGAAGCCGCGCGGGAGCCGAAGTAGCTGAGGTCTACGCTTCCCTCCCATCTTCCGCAGGTGAACCTCCGAAGCGTCTCGTAGGCTGGAGCAAGGTTCAACTCAATCCGGGCGAGAGCAAGGAAGTCACCGTGGATGTCGATCCCAAGTTCCTGTCGATCTGGGATGTCAAAGCCCACGGATGGAAACTCATCCCCGGCGATTACAGCTTCATGGTGGGAGGCTCGTCGCAGAGTCTGCCGCTGAAGCAGACGGCCAGCTTGAATTAATCACCCAGAGGACTGGCTGCGGCGCCTATCTTAATTCTCCCGCCGCAGCCAGGACTTCAGGGACGACGCGGTCCACGTCGGCGTTTTTCGTTCGATGATTCACAATGCATGCCCGCAGGCAGAACTTGCCTCGGAGTAGCGCGTTTGAGAGATATACGTTCCCTCGCTCGGTCATGCGCTTCAGCAGTCCCCCATTAAAGGCATTCAACTCATCCTCGGAAACTCCCTCACTCCCGCGATGCCGGAAGCACACCGCGCTTAGTTCGCCTTCGGCAATCAACTCCAGCTTCGGTTCGTTCCTGATAGCGTCGGCCAGACGCCGGGCCTGCCGCAGATCTTTGCGGATCGATTCTCGAAAGGCCTCGAACCCGTGATAGCGCAGCGAAAGCCACAACTTCAGAGCCCGGAACCGGCGCGATAACTCAAGAGATTCCTCGAAAAACGCAAAACCTTCGATCGGATCATTCGTTAGCGAGCGCGCGTATTCTCCACTATGCGAAAACGCTTCTTGCGCCGCTTCCGCAGATCGATAGAGCAGACATCCACAATCGAGCGGCTGATAAAGCCACTTGTGTGGATCGAGAGAAATCGAGTCAGCGCGATCCAACCCGGCGAACTTCTCAGGCTCCGCCATTGCCGCAAGTGCTCCGTACGCGCCATCGACGTGAAACCAGACGCCGTGATGCTCGGCGATCTCAGCAATTCGTGCCAGCGGATCGATCGCTCCCGTGTTGACCGTGCCCGCGGACGCGACGACCGCGATAGGCACTCGGCCCGCGTGTTTGTCGTTTGTAATTTGCCGCTCCAGATCCTCGGGGATCATGCGAAGTGCGTCGTCAATCCGGATGGGGCACAGATTCTCCCGTCCGATGCCGAGCAGCGCAACGCTCTTGGGAATCGACATGTGAACTTCTGTCGAGGCGTAGACCGTCCCGCCCGTGACGATTCCCTTCTCGTTGGCTGCGGCCTTGGCTTCACGCGCCATGGCGAGGCCCATCAGGTTCGCCGAAGACCCGCCGCCCGTCAGGTGACCCCGGAACCCGGGGCAACCGATCGCTTGCGCCAGCCAGCTAGCCACGGTCCGTTCGATCGTCACTGCGGCAGGCCCTGAGCGCCATGCGGTCACATTCTGGTTCAGAACGCTTGCCAGTAAGTCCGCCACCGCACCGACCGGCTCCCCCGATCCCAGCACGTACCCGAAGAAACGTCCGTTCTGCACGCGGGAAAACTGCGCGATCTCCGGCAGGATGTTGAAGGCTTCCTCAGCAATCCCTTGCTCCGGCAACGGCGCGCTGAAACGACGACTCACTTCAGCGCCTGTGGTAGAGGGCGCAATCGCGTGAGCGTCCAATCCATCCAGGTACTCGACGGCAAGTTTGGTGACGCGCTCGGCGAGATGTTGAAACTGCTCGGGAGAGATTTCGACTGGATTCATGCTCCGCTTCAATCTCCGCCCGCCGGCAGGACGGTATGGCGCGGCTTCGGCATGGGCGTTGAGCCCTTCTGGTCCTGCCAGAGCACGCGGTTCAACTGCTCGGCCCCAGCTGCATCCGGACGCGAGAAGTTCATCTTCGACGAAACCTTTGCCCCGGGAGCATCTCTCCGGTTCGTCTCGTAGATAAGCCCATTCTTCTGATTCCGGTAATCCACTTTGTACGGCGGTTGATTGCCAGGCCCCGCGAATAGCCCGCTCATGACAGGAGCATAAGCGTCATTCAGGTTCATGGGCGGAAGTCCAAGCAGCATTTCCATCGTGTGCATCATGTTCACGGTCGTATAGAACCGGTGCTCCACGTTCGGCTGCCCGGCCGATCCGGGCGCGTACTTGCTGATGACGAATGCGGTCGAACGATGCGCATCCACATGATCCGCACCGTTCTGGGCGTCGTCTTCCAGAACGAAGATGGCCGTGTCGTCCCAGTAAGGACTGTGCGAGACGGCATCGACCACGCGCCCAAGGGCGAGATCGTTATCGGCCACATTCGCCGCCGGGCGCGCCCGATCGCCACGCGTGCCGCCAGTGTGGTCATCGGGCAGATAAAGCAGAACGAATGCAGGCAATTCGAACTCGGCGCCTTCCTTCGATTCGCGGGCGCGAACATAGGCGTCGAACTCGTTCAGGAATTCATCCGCCCGCAGCTGGTCGGGATAGTCAGTGTTGAAGTCCGGATAGAGCGGGTCGAAATGATTCCGCAGAACCGCCTTGGTCGCCTTGACTCCGCTGAACAGCGGCACGGCCCACGGCCATGGACTCGGACCACCATGCGGGTCGCCAACGTTCGGCGGCAGGGTGTCGCCCTGGTGCAATTCAGTCCGCGTGCATTTGGATTGCTGCCCCGATGGCGTCCCTTCCTTCGGACTCGCCGCCTTGCGGCGCTCATTGCACCACTCGGCAGTTACAAATTCGCCGTAAACGCGAAAAGTGAGGTGGTTGTGGGCAAGGTTGTCCCAAATGAACCCGGTCATCGGGTCGTTCACGTCCGGCAAGTTGCGCTCCAGCGGGAATTCGTCTGCGTTCTGCCCTTGAAAGTCGTACGTACGCTCTTTACCCCGATAGGCAATCTGCCACGTTTTCTCGTTGTAGTCGCTGGTGATCGCGGCCGTGGACCAGACGTGCCCGTCCCCGGAAACCTCCCCGCTGGCGTAGAAGTTGTCGAGTACCCCAAACTGCAATGCCAGTTTGTGCTCGTTCGGCGTGATGTCTTCGCCATACATGGTCAGCGACGGATCACCATCGCCAACTTTCAAATCACCAAGGATCTGATCGTACGTCCGGTTTTCTTTCAGCACGTAAATGACATGCTTGATCGGATTCTGCCCGGAAGCAAAAGCAATCTTCCCAGGATCGCTTTTAAACAGATTGTCTCGCTCGACAGTCTGTGTGAGCTGCGGGAGCTGCTTCAGAGTCGCAGGAATACTCAGCCGCGCCACCGATCCCTTGAGCAAGGTAGCAATATAAGCATGCTCGTGATGCTTAATCTCGTCGGCGGTCTTCCCCATCTGTTTGTTGGGCCCGGTGCCTTCCCCTTTCGCAGTAGCGATAAGCAGATCGTCTCCGACGACCGCCAGCGCGGAGGGGTACCAGTCCGTAGGAATGAAACCCAAAGGTCTTTGACGCGCCTCAGGAGTAGATCCGCTCTGCTGGTGCGCGTCGAAGACGGCGATCGCGTCCACGGACGAATCCGCCACAAAAAGATATTTGCCATCCGACGACAACGTCAGTGCCGTTGGATAGGCCCCCGGCTTCTCCTGCCCACTCACCGCCGCTGAAAAGAATTGCGCACTTGCCCCGGTCGACCCGATCGGAATCGCGGCAATTTCATCTTCACTGGAAAGGGCGATGTACAAAATGTTCTCTTCCGGATTGATAACCATCGCCGTCGGATGAGAACCCGGCGCAAGCGGATCTTCAGGCTTCTGCAGTTTAAGCAACTGACCCACTTTGCCACTCGTCAGATCGAGTTCAGCCACTTCCGAGGCATTCCACAGACTGCACCACGCTCGCCTCCCATCCTTGGTCGCCACGCATGTGTACGGGTACGAAGCCGGAACTAAATCACTTGTGCTCAGATCAAACGTCTGCAGAATCTTTCCGGTCGTCGGATCGAGCAGCACCACGTTGTCTGCCAGATTGTTCGCGATCAGAAGCTTGTCGTGCCCTCCGTCGCCGATCACGGCCATCCCCGCGGGATAAGGAATCGCGGTATGCGGAGGCGCCTTCAATGCGACAGCATGTTTCTTTCCCGCCGCAAGAGACTGCAGAGGAATCGCGATGAACCGCTCCGGAGCAACTTTTCCCGCTGCAAAGCTGTAAACGGCAATCCCATTCCCCGTGTCGCCCTGCTTCTCGCCCGTCGGGTCCGTGATCGATCCGACCGACGCGTACAAATGCTTACCGTCTGAACTGAACGCCAGCCCGATGAAGTAACTCTGGTGCGCATTGTCGCCGAGACGATCGTCCGGGAAATCCACCAGCCGGTTGGTCTTCAAATCCCAGATCGAGATCGACTGTCGAGCCTGCGTCTCTTGCGTGCCATAGCCATCATGAAGAAGCGCAGCGTAATGTCCGTCCGGGCTTACCACCATCGCCCCGGGAAAGCTGTTCGTGCTGGCAACGCGGCCTGGCGACGGCACAGTGAGTTGTTTGCTGGTGGGCAGATTGATCGGAGACCGCGAGTTCGATGGCGCTTGGGCAAAAGCGAAGCCAGTAAGCAGCAGCGGCACCAAACAGCGATGCAACATTGAAACCACAGGACCTCCCAGCGACGTCTTCTGTGTTGAATAAGTCGGAACGAGCGTAATTCAATCGGCAAGACGCGGTCAAAGCCACGGCTGAAATCGTATCCCTTATCCCTGAATACTCTCATCCCTCATAGATTGTCATCCTGAAGCGCGCGTCCTTTGCGCGCTTCAGGATCTATGCGTTTCTCTGGCAGCGGCGACGTTCTTCACCCACCGCAGTCAACTACACCCGCCCAAAAATAACAATGGCGCAGAGCGTGAAGCCCTGCGCCCTCAAATTGTTCTCTATACTCTTAGGATATCAACTCGACCGAGGCAAACCGGAAACTTTCCAGAATTTATTTCTCACCGGAAATCAGTAGCTTACAAAGAAACGTGATCCAAAACCCCCTTGACAGCATTTTCGTAAACATGTGGGGACAACCCCCTCGGCTGTCCGGCGGAGCGAAGCTCCGCTTTTGCTGCCATCTTCACAATCCCGACACGCGAGTGGCCAGACGGTCCCCCCCTCTTCTTCGGGCCGCGCATTGTGCCGCACATCAGCCCCCTGCACCCAGAAGATCACGTCCTCGGCAATATTGGTAGCATGATCGGCGACACGCTCAAGATTGCGCGCAACCAGCAACGCATCAAGCGCCTGCCGCACAAATTCCGGACGCTCGTTCATGCACTTCACGAGTTGGATAAAGGCATCATCGCGCATGCGGTCGATCACGTTGTCCATCTCGAGGACCGCTTGCGCCAGTTCGACCTTGCCCTCGATGAAGGATTCCAGCGCACGCCGCACCATGGCGCTAACTGCAGTACCCATACGCGCGATATCGACTGGAAGATCTGCTGCCGGAAGCTCGACCATATCCATCACGCGTTCGGCAATATTGACCGCCTGATCGCCCACGCGCTCCAGATCCGAATTGATCTTCGTGACCGCCAGGATGAAGCGAAGGTCCACCGCCATTGGCTGCTGCATTGCCAGCAGGTCAAAGGCGGCTTCGTCGATCTCACGCTCGGCGGTATTGATCAGTCCTTCGCCTTCCAGCACCATCTGGCAACGGGTCAGGTCGCGCTCAACGTAGGCCTGGCGTGCGCGGTCCACCGCTTGCTCCGCGAGGCCTCCCATGCGAAGCAATCGTTCCCGCAGATCATCCAGTCCTTGTTGAAAACGCGTACGCATTCGTTGAAACCTTCCTCACGCCGATCTTGCTACCCGAATCGGCCCGTGATGTAGTCTTCCGTCTTCTTGTCGGAAGGCTTGGTGAATATCTTTTCCGTCCTGTCGAACTCAATCAACTTCCCGAGCAGAAAAAATCCGGTGAACTCCGCGACGCGGGCTGCCTGCTGCATATTGTGCGTCACGATCACGATGGTATACCGCTCCTTCAGCTGAAAGATCAACTCCTCAATCTTCCCGGTTGAGATCGGATCGAGCGCCGAGCAAGGCTCGTCCATCAGCAGTACCTCAGGTTCAACGGCCAGCGCGCGCGCAATGCAGAGCCGCTGCTGCTGTCCACCCGAGAGACTCGCTCCCGATTTCTTGTGAAGGTTGTCCTTCACTTCCTCCCACAGCGCGGAGACTTCGAGCGATCGCTGCACTAGCTCATCCAGCTTGTGCCGGTCGCGGAATCCGTTTAGTTTCAGTCCAGAAGCCACATTGTCGTAAATCGACATTGTGGGAAACGGATTCGGCTTCTGGAAAACCATCCCCACGCGCCGCCGCAACTGGGTGGGCGACGTTCCGTTGTACACGTCAATCTCACCGATCCGGATGCGCCCATCCACGCGCGCTTCGGGGATGGTCTCGTGCATCCGGTTGATGCAGCGGATGAAAGTAGATTTCCCGCAGCCGGACGGCCCAATCAACGCCGTAGCGTGATTGGCGGCCACATTCAGATTGATGTCATAGAGCGCCTGGCCTTTGCCGTACCACGCATTCAGGTGCTCGACCTGGATTCCAACGCCCATAGCTTATGCCGTTCCAAACGTGCCGCGGCGCACGACGTAGCGCACAGCGGCCACTGCTGTCACGATGAGAATGATCAGTACAAGCGCGCCAGCCCATGCCTGACGATGCCATTCGTCGTACGGTGATATCGCGTAGACGAAAATCTGCAGTGGCAATGCCGCGGTCGGCTGGTCGTAGTGAAAATTCCAGAACTGATTGCCGAACGCCGTGAACAGAAGCGGCGCAGTCTCTCCCGCTACGCGTGCGAATGCCAACATCACGCCCGTGATCACGCCCGATGTAGCCGTGCGGAGCGTGATGGAGAGTGTCGTCCTCCACCGCGGAATTCCGAGGCCGTACGCTGCTTCGCGCAACGCCTGAGGCACCAGCAGGAGCATCTCTTCGGTCGTGCGGCAGATCGTGGGCACCATCATGATCGCTAGGGCTACTCCACCCGCCAGTGCAGAGAAATGCTTTTGATACAGCACCACGATGGAGTACGCAACGATTCCTACCACGATCGACGGCACACCGTTCAGGACATCTGCGGTAAAACGGATCACCGCGCCAAATCGGTTGCGCCCGAACTCTGCCAGATAGATTCCCGCGCCGATCCCGACCGGAACGCCGATGACGCTCGCAATTCCGAGAATGAAAACGGATCCCATGATCGCGTTCGCCATGCCTCCGCCGGCTTCTCCGACAGGCTTCGGTGTTTGCGTCAGGAATGCCCAGTTGATCGAACCAACGCCGCGATACACGAGATAGCCGAAGATCGCGACGAGAGGCGCCAGTACGATCACCACTGTCGCGATCGCCGCGAAAGTCATCACACGGTCTGTGATGCGGCGGCGCAGGCTGAGAGCCTGAATCGCGGACTGTTGAGAACTGCGCACCGTCTCAGGCATGTCCCCTCGCAGGCTGACCGCGGGTGACAGTCCACACCAGCAATTGCGCCAGCGCATTCACGATGATGGTCACGAGGAATAGCGCCAAGCCAATCTCGATGAGCGCCGAGAGATAAACATCTCCGGTCGCTTCACTGAACTCATTCGCGAGCACGCTAGCCATCGTGTAGCCGGGAGCAAATAGAGACTTTGCGATCTCGGGCCGGTTCCCGATCACCATCGTGACCGCCATGGTTTCGCCGAGTGCTCGTCCGAGGCCGAGGATGATGCCGCCGAGGATTCCCGCCCGCGCATTTCGAAGCACTCCGACGCGAATCATCTCCCAGCGCGTGGCGCCGAGAGCCAACACGCCTTCCCGCTGATGCTGCGGCACGACCATCAGCACTTCGCGGGTAATGGACGACACGATCGGAACAATCATGATGGCCAGAATGATCCCTGCGGCCAACATGCCGATGCCGTATGGCGGACCTTCGAAGAGCCCCGTCCATCCAAGCGTTTTAGCCAGGAACGGCTGCACGTAGTTGCTCAATCGCGGCACGAGCACGAAGATTGCCCAGAGCCCATAAATCACGCTGGGGATTGCCGCCAGAAGTTCCACGAAGAAGGAGAGTTGCCCGCGAAGTTTCTTGGGGCACATCTCTGTCGTAAAGACTGCGACTCCGACCGCGAGGGGTACGGCGATGATCAGCGCCAGAACCGAGGAAACAATCGTTCCATAGATAAACGGCAGCGCCCCGAACTGCTCATTGACGGGATCCCAATTGCTGCTGGCGAAGAACTTGAACCCAAACGCGTGCCAGGAAAGCCCTGATCGCGACGCCAGCTCGTAGACGATGAGGACAAGCAACCCGAGGACGGCTAAGCCACACGCGGTCATGGCCGACTTGAAGATGCGGTCCGGGAGTTCCCCGCCCGAGACGTTCCGCAGGGGAGCTGTGCGCGGTGCCGTCGTCGCTGCAAGTCTCGTAGCTCCAACGGGTTGCGGTCCGCTCATATCAGGCCGGGGAAATGCGTGGTTGGCCATCGGCTCCACCGTAGCAGAAGGTTGTTAAAGGGGTGTTAAAATGACCAGGCATTTTCAGCCGTTCTATTTACCCCCGCTCACGCTGAAAGTCAGGTCTCGTGGCCCCGAAATCGCCACTTTGGCGGGACTTGGCCACTCTTTTCCTGGGTTGTTGGGATTTATAGCGTACGTTTATGGCCATCGTAGCTGAGCGCAGCAAAACTATTCTCCAGAAGACGGAACGCGACCTCCGCAGGCTCCGAGAGGGATACCAGCCGGATGTGGTGCATAGTTTCCGCACAACGACCCGGCGCCTGCAGGTACTTCTGGATGAACTGACCCCGGAGCGCGATCGCAAGCAGAAGAAGCTCCTGAAAATGTTGAGTCGCATTCGGAAGCGCGCGGGACGCATTCGCGACATCGATGTCCAGCTGGCCGCATTGCGCAGCCTTAAAGTCCCACTTGAACCTCGCCGCAAGACGCAGCTGACCCAGCGCCTGCTTGAACTTCGACAGAAGCACGAGAAGAAAATCGGCAAGCTGCTGAACAAACAGGACTACCTTGAGATTGCCAGACGGATCAGGAAGCTTTCCAAGGTCTTCTCTGTCGAATTCACAGCAAATGCACTTCAGGTTGCGCGGCAGACTCTGGCGTCAGCCGGAGCGGGTAACGCTCGCATCGATGAAGATCGGCTCCACCATTACCGGCTGGCCGTGAAGCGGGCTCGATACGCTGCCGAGTTCGCACCCAGGTCCACTGAGTCCGCTGAATTCATCGCTCAGCTGAAAACGTTGCAGGATGCCCTTGGCCGCTGGCACGACTGGTTCACGCTAACCCAGACCGCGAAGCAGCACATTGGAGACATTCACCAGTCGTCGCTGGTTGCGGCCCTGCACAATGTCACTCGCGGCAAGTATCGGGAAGCAGTCGCCCAACTCTCGGCCACGGTTGGTTCGCCGGAATCGCTAAGCCTGGTTCCTGCCCGCAAGCAGAACGTCAAAGACCCTGAGGTTCTCCAGCAAACCGGCACTGCGGCCTGACCTTCTATAGTGCGCGAGCGAAAGTCGCCGATACACATGTCCCCTTCCCGCATGTAAACTGTGAGGCTTCCATGCCCACATTCGCCGCAGTCGATATCGGCTCCAATTCCGTCCGCCTGAAGATTGCGCGCCTGCAGGGCGGCCGTCTGCGTCCGCTGCATGAGGATCGCGAGGTCACACGTCTCGGGCAAGGTGTCTTCGGAACCGGGTTCCTGACTCCCGACTCGATCGCAGAAACCGTGAAGGTCCTTCGTCGCTTTCATCGCGCGACCCAGCAAATCGTCACAGATCAGGTGCGCATAGTGGCAACCAGCGCCTTACGAGATGCGCGGAATTCCCAGGCTTTTCTCGAATGGGTGCGCTCTGCCACAGGATGGCGGGTGGAAATCATCTCCGGCGTTGAAGAAGCACGGCTGATTCATCTAGGGCTTGTGTCCGGGCCTCGTATCGATAGCGCGCCAATGCTCATGATGGATCTCGGCGGCGGCAGCTGCGAACTGACGGTTTCGCAGGGCGGACACATCAAGGACGCTGTGAGCCTTCCTCTGGGCGCCGTGCGGCTCACGAATGAATTTCTGCGGCACGATCCGCCACGCAAAGGTGAACTGAAGCGACTGCGTGGATTTGTGACCCGCGAAGTGAACCGTGTGGTGGACCGGATTGCCAAAGCCAAACTTAAGACGGTGATCGCAACCTCAGGAACTGCAGCGTCATTGGCAGAAGTGGCCGGCCATCTTCGCAGCGGCAGCGCTCGCCGGCGACTCATGGTTTCCCGCGCCGAGATGACTCGCATCACCAAGCGTCTGGCACGCCTTCCGGTAGCGGAACGACGCAAAATTCAAGGTGTGGGACCGCGCCGGGCGGAAATTATCGTAGCCGGAGCGACGGTGTATCACGAACTCCTGGAGCGCCTCCATCTGAAAGGTTATCGCTACTCGCCGCTCGGTCTGCGCGACGGAATTCTGGCGCAGATGGCCGCGGATTACGATCGCAGCACACGCTCCGGCCGGCAGATTGAATCCGAGCGGTGGGAATCGATCATGGACGCCGTGGCGCACTACCATGTGGACCGCAAACATGCTCTGGACGTGCGCAATTCCGCCGAGTTGTTATTTGCGAGCCTGCGCTCGGTCCATCGTTTGCCGCCCGAATATCGGGAATGGCTCACGGCAGCCGCCATGCTGTACGAGGTTGGCGATTATGTGAGCCGGACCGGCCGGCACCGGCACACGAATTACATCATCTCGAACTCAGAGATTCTCGGCTACACGCCGCAGCAGAGGCGCATCATTGGCGCGATTGCCCGCTATCTCGGCAAATCCCGGCCTTCCGACGAAGACGGACCGATGAAAATCATCGAGCCTTCGGAGCGCGGGGATGTGGAGAAAGCAATCGTTCTACTCCGCCTGGCGCGCGCACTGAACTTGGGACGGAGCCGCGCTGTCGAGAAGGTCAAGATTGGAGTGCGCTCGGCTGCGATCCGATTGACGCTCGTTCCGCGCCGGCGAATGGGAGTTGATCTGGAACTCTGGGCTGTCGAAAAAGAACGCGACTACTTCCGCGAAGTATTCGGGCGTGAGCTCTCGACTGCCGCGTCATAGAGCGCTCGGATCGCCCTGGGTGTCAGACACCATTGCAGAGTGCCTAGCGTACGGCGCATCTCAACCTTGGCTACGGCGCCCTTCTTGAGTTCAACTGAGGCTTCACAGCCTGAATCGCTAATCACCGCTCCGAGAAATTGGCTGAGATTCGGATTGTGTCCCACGACCATGATGGCTTCCTGCCGCGAATACTTCTCCAGTAGCTTGCGGAAGTCCGCGAGCCCGGCTCCGGGGCGGAGCGCGGGATCCATCTGCAATTTGCCCTCGTAGCCCAGTTCGTTGCCCACCAGCGATGCCGTCTGTGTACTGCGTTTCAGTGGACTGGAAATGATCGTGTCCACCTGGACGTTGAGCGCTGTCAGCGCGCGACCGACGTAGCCGCATTGCTCGATTCCGTCTTTATCCAGCGCTCTTTTTTCGTCCTTCTTCGGATTGGCAATATGCTCGCCGGCGCTCGCGTGACGCAAGAAATACAGGATCATGCCGAATTACCGTTCCCTTCCCACATTTACTTTACGCCTCGACTTGGAAGTGGCGGGGGCAGGAGGCATCAACGCAGGGGCCCTCCCTTCCGCCACGTTCATCAGGAAATCCTGCGCATTGAAGGCTGCAGCTCCAGTCGGCATACGGCGATTGCGCTTGCCGTGGACAGGCTGCCACGCCGGAATGTAGGTCGCGTCATTCAGCAGGATTCGAGCCTTGCGATTGTCGGCCAGGTAAGAGTCGAGGATCTCGTGCTTCACGCGTTCGCGCAGCATCTCATCGCGCACCGGGACCAGCACTTCTACGCGCTCATAAAGGTTGCGCGGCATCCAGTCGGCGCTTCCCATATAGATCTCTTCCTCGCCGGCGTTGGCGAAGTAGTAGATCCGGCTATGTTCCAGGAACCGTCCGACGATGCTCCGTACTCGAATGTTGTGGCTTACGCCGCGCACGCCGGGACGCAGCGCACAGATGCCGCGCACGATCAGATCGATTTCCACCCCTGCCTGAGACGCCCGATAAAGTGCCTGCACGACATTCTTGTCGAGCAAGGCATTCATCTTGGCGATAATGCGGGCTGGTTTTCCCTGGCGGGCATGAGCTGCCTCGCGATCGATCAGCGCGATAGTTTTCTCGGCCAGGTCGAGTGGAGCTACCAGCAGTGGTTCGTAGCTGGGATTTTCCGCATAGGCCGTCAGGAAGCTGAAAACATCGTGGACAGCTCGCGTGATCTCGGGATTCGCAGTAAAAAGGCTCAGATCGGTGTAGATGCGGGCGGTGGTCGCGTTGTAGTTTCCCGTGCCGATATGAGCATAGCTCCGGGTTGCGCCATCGGGATCGCGGCGCACCAGCAGGGACAACTTGCAGTGCGTTTTTAGTCCGACCAGTCCGTGAAAGACCTGCACACCTGCGTCTTCCAGATCGCGCGCCCAGCGGATATTCGAAGCTTCATCGAAGCGTGCCTTCAACTCGACAACGGCAGTGACTTCCTTGCGCGAGGCGGCATCGATCAGCGACGGCACGATCAAAGAATGTTCGCTGGTCCGATACAACGTCTGCTTGATGGAAAGGACATGCTCATCTTCCGCGGCCGATTCGATAAATGAGACCACCGCGTCATACGAGTCGAACGGATGATGCAGCAGGATGTCGTGGCCTCGCAATTCCTCAAACAGATCCTTCGATTTGGAGGTAAGCCGCAGTTCCCGCGGCGTGAAGGGCCGATATTTCAAATCCGGCCGCTTCACTTGTTCGTACACATTGAACAAGCGGACCAGATTGACGGGGCCATTCACCGGGAAAACTTGCCACGGATCGAGTTCGAACACAGTTCTCAGGCGTTCAATGATCTCGGGATCGGCATCGGCTTCAATTTCCATGCGCACCGCATCGCCCTTGCGGCGGTTATGCAATTCTGTGCGGACGGATTCCAGCAGGCTGCGAGCCTCTTCTTCGGCGAGATAAAGATTGCTGTTGCGTGTCACGCGGAATGGAGCGGAGGAGACGATATCGTATCCGTGGTACATGCGGACCGCGTGATGCGCCACAAGATCCGCAAGAAAGATGAAATCCACCGTGTCTTCTGACGGCAGGCGAATCAATCGAGGCAAGGCCCGCGGAACCGAAACGACTCCGGTGTAGGTCAAGGCGGAACGACGGCGGCGGCGCAGAAGAAAACCGACGCAAAGAGCCTTATTGATCACTCGCGGGAAAGGATGTGCCGGGTCCACCGTGACCGGCGTCAACAAAGGATCCAACTCCTTCTCGCAATATTCATCTACGAAGCGCTGCGCTTCGGAATTCAGTTCGTGCAGCGCGAGCACGCGGATTCCATTCGCCGTCAACGCGGGACGAAGGCGTGAATTCCAGCAGTCATACTGATCGTCGACGAACTCGTGCGTGAGTGTGCTGAGAATGTCCCTCTTCTCTGTCAGCGTAAGACCGTCTTGACCGGCCTCGTTGTAGCCGTCCTCGATCTGCTGCATCATGGCCGCGACCCGCACCTCAAAGAACTCGTCGAGGTTACTGGCTGAGATGGAAAGGAATTTCAGGCGCTCGAGCAGCGGATTCCCCTCATCGTCGGCTTCCTCGAGGACTCGCCGGTTGAAGGCAAGCCAGGAAGTATCGCGGTTGAGGTAGTACAGAGGATTGTCGAGTGTTATGCGAGCCATGGTGCGCGGTTACGACCTGTTCCGAACGAAGTTCGTTGCGAACGGGTGAGCCTTCTTCTGTGCTCTTTTGCGGAACGCAGGGCTTAAGTATAGAACAATCGCCCGTGGAGCACCCGAAAGCGACTCAACACCAGCAATTCGTACATGAAAAACCGGCACCGGAAACGCAACCCGGTGCCGGCGATCTGCGTGTGTCTCTACCACTCGCCATTACGGCAGGTAGTAGCGAAACGAAGTCCATACCATGTTATCTACCGCCTTCGGCGAGATGCCCGGTCCAGTCGTGCCATTGTTGCCGGACCAACCCATCCTGGTGAAGTAGGAGTATTGGATTCCCCAGCGGAGACCACCCTTCGGGCCTTGGCTGAACTTATGCCAGAGCCCAAGCGTGCCTTCGGCCACGAGGCGAGTATCTCCCGCGCAACTACCTCCCCCTGAAGGAGTCAGTTGGTTGGTTGGAGGATTCTCCGTGCTGCAACCTGAGTTGTTCGCAAAGGGCGAACCGTATCCGCCGATTTGATTCAGCTTGAACGTCGTTGTGGTGGTTGCGGGAATGGCTAGGCTCGTGCTCGTGGCCGGAATCGCTGGAGTCTTGGTGATCGAGATGCTGTCGTAGCCTTTGTACGCCGTTCGAAATCCATACTCGCCGCCAAAGTCAGCGTAGATATCCCATTTTGAATTGGGGTGCAAGACCAACTCGGCAAGGGCGTGCGACGTGCGGATCAGGCCTTGCGTCCCGTCGGGCTTCAGCGTTAAGTCGGCGATCTGTGCGCTCCCGTAACGCCCGATGCCATCTCCGTACGCCCCCTGAAGGGCGAATTCAGCCTTCTTGCCACCCACTGGCAACCGCAAGCTGCCGCCAAAGCCGCCGCCCGGTCGCGTATCGTTAAACGCTCCCGCAGAACTGGATGTAGTGGAACCGTTGATGGGGCAAGTAATTGACGTTGTGGTCGCCGGAGGAGTTGTATCGGTTGCGTTCGTGCCGACCACCGCGCATGGGTACACTCGATTGCGGAAGGCACTGAAAATTCCGTACAACTCGTAATGCCCCCAACCCGGATCCGCCACTGCTTTGACGATAAAGTCCGGACTCTTGTTGAAGGCATACCCTGTCGTGTCGGAGAAGTTCAACAATCCGCCACCCGAACCCGGGCCATCGACGAAGGCGTTGCCCACAGTGGTAACCGTGGCACTTCCCTGGTTCGTGGTGGAGATACTTGAAAACCCGCGTCCGCCAATGGTCGCTTGCGGCGCTTCCATGGAAAGACCGAGAGCGAACTTGCCGCCGAAATCCTTCACCACCCGTAAGCCGTACTGCCGGGCCCAACCGAAACCGACCTGATATTGCGGGTCAATGGTCATGGGCAAAACTTCCGTGCGGTTCGTGATTCCTTTTCTGGTTTCGGTCAACAACGTCCATTGCTGTCCGCCGGTGAATGTCCAACCACTGTCCAATGCTGCCTGGGCGAAAATAACCCGCTGGCGCATCACGTAGCTGTTGCTCTGCCGGTTGTTGGAAGTCACGCCTGTTCCCAGAAAATCGGCTTCATAGTATCCCGTCAATTTCACGGGGCCAGACTTGCCTTCCGCCAACAGAGAAAGGCGGCTCTGACGGGAGGTGAAGTCGCTTTCGCCGATATGCGCAAGTGCATTTCCCTGATATGGAATGCTATTGAAGGGCGTGTTAATGCTCGCTTCGTTGGCGCGTTGGCGAGTCACCGTTTCTGCCGCTACGAATCCGCCCGGCGTGATGGTGATTCCTTTGTAGTGGATGGCGGTCGGCGGCTCAGACATTTTCTTCTGGGCCTCCTGCACGGTTACGACCGTATTCGCCATGTTGTTCTTCAGGTCCGTGACGTCGCCCTTCAACTCTGTGACTGATTGCTGCTGCTGGGAGGCGGCTGACTGGGCAGCATCAGCCTTGCTGGCCGCGTCGCTCGCAGCCGTCTGCGCCTGTTGTACGACCTGGTCTTTTTGCCGGAGTTGATCCCGCAATTCCTGGAGTTGCTGCTGTTGTTGTTGCAATGCCGACTGTTGTGCGGCGATGGCGTCCTTCAAGGCCTGCACATCGGCGGCTGTAATTGTCGCCGCCTTCTTCTTCGGCGGTTTCGGCGCCGTGCTGGTTTGTGCAACCAGTCCTGTCGCCAACGCGAGAATCAGACACACGTTCCACGCAGACTTCATTCGTCCTCTCCTTTTGTGCCGCTAGATGTGAAAATGCGCCCGAAGCGCGGAGTTACTTGATCTGTTTGATTGCTTCCTTCTCTTTTGCAACCACGCTCTCCGGCAGTGGCGCGTAGGACAACGCGGAGGTCATCTGTTGCCCGTCCGCAACCATCCAGTTGAGGAAGTCGGACAGGATCTTGCCATTGGCCGGGCTCTTGGATTGCACAGGAATCAGCAGCCAGGTGAAGCTTGAAACCGGGTACGCGTCCTTACCGGGGCAGTTCGTAATGGAGACGCGGAAATCTGCCGGCATCTTCGGGGCAGAAGCTGCGCACGCGGTTACGCTTTCCAGTGACGCTTTCACGAAATTGCCGGCAGCGTTCTTCACGGTGCCATAGGAGATGTTGTTCTGCAGCGCATAGATGAGTTCGACGTATCCAATCGAACCCTGCAACTGGCGGATCATTCCGGCAACACCCTCATTGCCTTTTCCGCCCATGCCGATCGGCCACTTCACTGAGGTGTCGGCGCCGACGGAACCCTTCCAATCCGGACTCACCTTCGAGAGATAGTCGGTCCAGATGAAGCTGGTGCCGCTGCCGTCGGAGCGATGCACGACAATGATGCTGCTGTCGGGGAAATTGATGCCGGGGTTTGCCGAGGTGATCACCTTGTCATTCCATTTCGAAATCTTCCCGAGGAAGATTCCCGCCAGTGCTTCGGAGGTGAATTTCACCTCGCCCGAAACACCGGGAACATTGTAGGCGGGCACAACAGCTCCCAACACCGTGGGAAGGTTGAGAATTTTCCCCTTGAATTCCGTAAGCTGTTTGTCGGTCATCGGCATGTCGCTGGCGCCGAAGTCGACCGTCCCGGCCGTCACTTGGCGGATTCCGCCGCCGCTTCCAATGGACTGATAGTTAATTTGAACATCCGAATGAGCTTTGTGATATTCGCTGAACCACTTCGAATATATCGGATATGGAAATGTAGCGCCTGCTCCGTTCAGCGTGGTCTGACTCAGGACCGGCATGGCCAACAGGACACACACCAACAGCAGCACGATTTTGCGCATTGAGAGAGTATTCCTCCTTTTGTTGATGTGTACTTTCTATCGTCGGAGTATTAAAGGACGGTTACAAACGGGTGAATTTCTGATGAACGGCGTGAGCAGTTGGCGAACATTTGCGGATGAACGATAAACGCTTCTGCAATTTTCGTTCTAGTGCCCGGATTGCAATCTGGAGATCTGCCGCGAAAACAGAGTATTTCCGGGAAATTCCTGGCTCAATCCTGAGAGCAGTTCGATCGCGGCAGATTTGTTTTTTTCACGTACGTAGGCGATGGAGAGCAGGATGCGCGCAAACGGCGCAAGATAATGTCCGTGTGCAGCAGTGGTCTGAAGATCGGCGATACCGCCTTCTTTGTCGGCGGGCAGGCCTCCCATGCGAAGCACCCAGCGCACCGGCGCGGCCATGCTGCCGATAATGTACTTGCTGAAGCCCGTCGCCAGCAACGCATCGTAGCAGTCACGACACACAGCCAGCAGTTGCTGCGCATTGGCGGAAGCTTCTTTGGTGAAGTGCAGCGACGCGAGATTCCGCTTCTCAATCAGCGCCGCGTAGTCGGCCTGCAGACCAGACGACAGCGTTAAGGCGAACAGGGCATCACGATCTTTCGAATCTTTGCCTAAGCGTACGTGGGCGAGGTTCTCGGAGCGGGAAATGGCACGGTCGAAGTTCTGCTTGAGTACCGGATCCGGCGCAAGCTTCGGCCTTTTGTCGAAGGCAGAATCATTCTCATAGAACTGGCTCTCGAGAACGCCAAGGCGGTTGAATTCCGAGAACAGAAATCCCGCAGCCTCGCTGACCGGGCCCATCGGGTCATCAGGATGCTGCGATTGCCACGCGGAAAAGTCTTTCTGAGCGCCCGTGAAATCGAGGTTGTACAGCCCGGAGAACCCACGATCCAGGGGAGTGGCTTGACCGGCTCGCGGATTATCTTCTGCGACCGGCGAGAGAATGAACGCAAAGAACGCCAGGCAGACAACAATCGTTCGCCGCGCGTAGTGAAAAACGTTATTCATGGGCCGAGAAATCGAATGAGAGTCCGTGATTTATATTGGTTTGCGGCTCACGGACCTCCCGACTTCTTAGATTAGATGACAACTTACGCTGAAATAACAGCCTCGATGTGTAAAAAGTTTGTCCCGGGGAGCATCGGTATGGACGAGAAAAGGAACCTGCATGGGTGATTCCGCGGTTCGCTACGCACCGGGCTGGCCCGGCATTCCGCCGCGCTGGACTTCGAGCGCCAAGTCAGGGATCGGCACCGCCCTAAACCAGCACAGCAAGGTCTGGTTCACGCTGAGTCACGGAATTCTAAACGAGGTCTACTTTCCGCGCGTGGATCAAGCCTGCACCCGCGACATGGGCTTCATCGTTACGAACGGCAAGGACTTTTTTTCCGAAGAAAAACGCCATTGCACGTTTGAAAATCGTCCTTTTGAGCCCGGAATCCCGGCCTACCAGATGACAAATACGTGCATGTCAGGCCGATACAGGATGCACAAGGAGGTCCTGACCGATCCCTACCGCAGCGTAGTTCTGCAAAAGGTACGGTTCGAACCACTTAAGGGAGACCTGTCGGACTATCGCCTGTTCGCGCTGCTCTCGCCGCATCTCGCGAATTGCGGGTACGGGAATACCGGCTGGATCGGCGACTATAAGGGCGTTCCAATGTTCTTTGCCGAACATGCCGGAGCTGCGCTCGGCCTGGCGTCGTCGGCGCCGTGGAAAAAGATGTCGGTGGGATTTGTGGGCGCGTCCGATGGCTGGCAGGACCTGTCGGAACACTTTCAGATGGAGTGGGAGTACACGCGAGCGGAGAACGGAAATGTGGCGTGCACCGGAGAGGTTGATCTGGCGGCCTGCAATGGAGAGTTCATCGTCACACTGGGATTTGGAGCGATCTCGACCGAAGCCGGCCAGCAGGTACGTTCGGCACTTCTCGAAGACTACGCCGATGTGCGCGAGCACTACGTATCGCAGTGGAGCAAGTGGCAGGAGAGTCTGCTCCAAATTGATTCACCGCAGCGGCAGCACGACCTGTACCGCGTGTCGACGGCGGTATTGCGGGCTCACGAGTCCAAAGACTTTCTAGGCGGCATCATCGCCAGTCTTTCGATTCCATGGGGCTTCAATAAGGGAGATGAAGATCTCGGCGGATATCACCTGGTCTGGCCGCGCGATCTTGTGGAGACGGCGGGTGCGCTGCTCGCATCCGGCGCAGTCACCGATGCGATCCGGGTACTGCGTTATCTCGAAGCAACGCAGGAAGCCGCCGGCAATTGGGCACAGAACTTGTGGCTGGATGGACGTCCGTACTGGAGCGGGATTCAGATGGACGAAACTGCGTTTCCAATCCTGCTGATTGATCTGTTGCGGCGGGAAGCACCGCAGGCTCTCGGCAAAGTGGACCGTTGGTGGCCCATGATTCGGAACGCGGTGAGCTTCATCATTCGCAACGGTCCCGTGACCCAGCAGGACCGATGGGAAGAGGACGCCGGATATTCTCCATTCACTCTCGCCGCCGAGATCTCTGCGTTGCTCGCGGCGGCCGAGATGGCTGATCTGACCAGGCATCCGGAGCAGGCGCAAACCATGCGCGACGTCGCGGATGCGTGGAACGACAACATCGAGCGCTGGGTGTATGCCAATGGCGGCGATCTTTCACAACAACTCGGGGTCGAAGGATATTACGTGCGCATCGCGCCTCCGCAGTCCGATGGCGCCGCATCTCCGACCCAGGGTTTCGTGCCGATTAAGAATCGTCCGCCGGGACAGGATGGCGAGCGGGCGTCTCACATCATCAGCCCGGATGCGCTGGCCCTGGTTCGCTTTGGATTGAGGGCACCGGATGACCCGCGGATTCTCAATACGCTCCGCGCCATCGATGCGCTGCTTGCGGTCGAACTGCCGCAGGGACCTTGCTGGTACCGCTACAACGGTGACGGATATGGCGAGCACAAAGACGGTTCGGCATTCGATGGAACTGGAATCGGGCGGCCGTGGCCGCTGCTCGCGGGAGAACGCGGGCACTATGCGCTTGCGGCGGGACATCGCGACGAAGCGGAAGCCCTCCTGACTGTGATGGAGAATTCAACTTCGGGCCAGAGCCGGCTACTTCCGGAACAGGTTTGGGATGCGGCCGATATTCCCGCGCTGGAGCTATTTCGAGGCAAGCCCTCCGGTTCGGCGTGCCCGCTGGTTTGGGCACACTCGGAATACATCAAGCTGCGCCGCTCCATTCGCGACGGAAGGATCTTCGACCAGCCTCCGCAGACTGTAAAGCGATACCAGGTCGAGAAGCCGGTCCGGAAAATCTTCGGCTGGAGATTCAATAACAAATCGCGGACGATTCCGCGGAACAAGACCTTGCGCATCGTGATGCTATCTCCGGCGGTCGTGCACTGGAGCATTGACGACTGGAAGACCGCACACGACACAGAGACTCGTGACACGGGACTGGGAATCCATACCTTGGATTTGCCGACGGCTTCCCTTCCAGGTGGAGGTCAAGCGGTGTTTACGTTCTTCTGGCCGAAGGAGAATCGCTGGGAAGGAACGGACTACCGCGTGACCGTTGAGCAGGGGTGAAGGTGGAACTACACACGCTGGAACCACAAAGGACACGAAGTTACACGAAGGAACCCTGCGGTCTTCAGTTTTCGGTGCTGGAGTAGCGCAGTTCGACGACCGTGCAGTCGTCGCTCAGCGGATTGCCGGCGCAGAACTCAGTGACAGCTGAAAAGATTCCCTCTAGTGTCGGAGACTTGGCGGCTGCCGCTTCCAGGCGGAAATCCTCGAAGAAGTCCCCCATTGCATTTTCGGCCTCGGTGACGCCGTCGGTCACAAGAATAAAGCGGTCTCCGGATTTCATCTGGCAACTGGCGCTTTCGAAGGTGGCGTCCGGGAGCAATCCAACCGGAACATTTCCGTGCGGCGGGCGTATGACTTCGCCTCCGCAAACCAGCAAGGGAGGCACATGCCCGCAATTCACATACTCAAGTTCGCCGTCGCGGCGCAGACGAACGAGCAATACGGTGGCATATTTCTCGCCCACGAGCTTGTCAGTAAAGAAGCGGTTCACTGCTGAAACAACCTCGAGTAGCGGCATGCCGGTAGTCAAATGGGAATAGATCATCCCCTGTAGCGTCGAGGCTAACAGCGCGGCTGAAACTCCCTTGCCGCTGACATCGGCCAGCACCACGGCCAGCCCTTCCTTGGTATTGACCGCGTCAAAAAAATCGCCGCCGATTTCTTTACAAGAAAGGTTTCTTCCGCGCAGGCTTGCGAACGGGACCTCGGGGATCTTCACCTGCATGAGGCGCTGCTGGATGCTGGCGGCAATACTCAGTTCCTGCTGATAGCGTCGGGCCTCTTCTTCGGCCTGCACCAGGCGCGCGTTTTCGATCAGCGAGGCTGCTTCAGTCGCGATCGCGTGCAGAATGTCCTGTCCGACACGCGTGATATCGCGTGAGGCGAAACGGGAATCGACATAGAGGACGCCCATCGCAGAGGCTCCGGAAGGTCCCGGCGTTTGCGCGTCGCGTGTCTGCTGCACCTGCAACTTGCGCAGAGGAATGCAGACCACGGTACGCAGATCGTAAGCGACGATGCTCTGCCGGCCAGCCATATCGAGAGACTGGCTCGTGTCCGTGAGCAGGAATTCGGAATTCGCCCGCATCGATTCTTCAAGAATCGAGTGTGAAATCGTCTTGTCGTCGAGTAAGGGCTCTTTCTTCGCATTGCGGCCTGCAGCGAGCCGCAACTTACCTTCCTCGTCCTTCAGGAACACGTATGCGCGTTCGGCACCTGTCAGTTGCAGGGTTACATCGAGCATCGTGATCAGGATCTCGTCGAGGACTCCGGAAGTGTTCAGTTTGCGCGCCGCTTCCAGGAAGAGACGGAGCGTTTCGAGTTCCGTGGTCTCGGCCTTGATTCCGATACTGGAAATCTGACTGAGAAATTCTCGCGCCGTGTTCGAAGTCTTATTTGCCGGGTTGAACAGGACATAGGCGGAATCGCGTGCACCGAACTCGAGACGGTCTCCGCGCTCCAGTTTTTGGCGCTGGACGCGCTCTCCATTGACGTAGGTGCCGTGTTTGCTGCCGAGGTCTTCGAGAAAGAACTCCTGCCCTTCCTGCATGATCTGGGCGTGATCGCGGGAAACGCGCGGGTCGGCGATGACCAGATCCTTGTCCACTTTCCGGCCGACGGTAAAGGGCGTGCGGTTCAGAACGATGTTCTTCTGCTCGCTTCCCTGCACGAAGACGAGGGCTGGAAACACTCCGGAGGTCGAGCCATGGTGGCTATGATGGCTTATGGTATTGAGGGCCATGAAGGGTCAAGCGCGCGCTGTGGCTGGGTTCCACGAACAGAACCGCGGCATTCGTCGCAGCAACCAGACTACTCTGACGCTCCTCTTGCCTGCAAGGTCCGAGGGTCGATTGCCAGCGCCGGGTCGGGCTGCGGGGGGTTGCCCCTGCTGATCAGCAACAGTGCGAGCACGGTGAGTGGGATGGCGAGGCTGGGATAGAAAGGCAGCCCCCATGCTTTCTGTACCGTGGAACCGGGCAGGAACAACAACGCAGCTACAAGCATCGCCGCACTTACCCACTGCTCGAATATCGCGACCGCGGTCAGCACTACAAAAAAACGTGACAGCCTGCTCCGCTTCCAGATGTGACCGAGCGAACGCGTGATGATCATCAATGCCGGAAGCAGCAGAAGTTGGTTGTAGGGAGCGAACATGGGAATTACTGCGAGCGTGACCGCAAGCGAGAGCGCGAGGAACCATTGAAAATCAGATGATCCTTCAGGCGAATTCCGAGCCTTCCACGTGAGGACCAGAAAAAAAACAGTCAGGAGAAACGTAGCAGCCCTGCCGAGCAGCGGGGACAGAGCTACATCGAAGATGGAGTTTCCTCCGCCCGTGTACTGATAATAAGCGGAGAGCGCCGAACGGAACTCTCCGAGCCATCCAGGGAGCAGTACTTCCCCTGCGATCACGAGGGCGGCCATCGTAATTGCGAAGCTCCAAAGGGCGCGCTGTCGAACGCGCCAGTTTCCAGTAACCCAAATGCAAAGCCACAATACGGGTAGAGCCGCAAGCTGCGGCTTGATCGTGGCGAAGGCCAAGACAGCTCCTGCCCAGGCAAAGTAACGTCGAGCCAACAAGGCCGCAAAGGCAGCTAATAGCGCGGCGACGAGTAGCGAAAGCTGGCGCAACTTGATGCCCTGGATGGCGGGAAAGCAACTGAGGGCGAGCAGGATCCACACCAGTTTGGTGATCAGAGAGACACGCCAGGCAAGCGCGTCCATCCACAGCAACACCGACGCGCCCGTGATGGCGATGAAGAACCAGAAGAAAACTTTCTGCACCGTCAAAAAGGGCAGGCCCACCGTCGGCGCGAGCAGGAAGACTACATATACGGGATATGCAAAGGCTTGTTGATCCTTGGGATCGTTGGGACGAGCCGGGTCCAGCGGGCGTCCGTAATAGCCGATCTGCACCTCGCGGGTGATATCAGCCGCGTAAGGATCGCGATGGTGCACGAGCAATTCGCGGGCACCGAGCCAACGCGGATATAGATCCGAGAGGTTGCCGCGCGGTTTGTCCAGTGCCTCCGATTCGGCCTGCTGATGGGGCACGGCGATCTTCTGTACCCAGATCCACATGGACAAGCCGAAGAACAACGTCAGAAGCAGGCATGAAAACCGTTTCGTCATTCGCAATTCTCAGGTAAGTGCGGAAGCGACTTGCGCGGCTCGCTCTCGAACGCCGTTTCGAAAAAGCTCGTGCCAGATCGCGAGCAGCCACCAGACCAGGAAGATCGCGATCACGTTGATGTGTGCCCAACGCATCCACAAGAAAAACCAGAATGGGCTGATCAGCAGCGGGATCACCGGCAGCCGCAGCGCAATCCTGGCACTTCGGTCTTCTACTGCGATCCGAGCGACGTGATCTGCAACCAGGGCCAAGGGCAAGACTAACAGTGAAAGGTCATACGTGTTCGTGCTGAATCCCACTAGCAATGCGACCACCACGGCACAGGAAACGCACAGGCCCTGATACTTTCTATCAACCGCGAACCTACGCAGGAACGCGACCGCTACCAGCAGCAAGGCGCCGAAAAGAAGGACCGCGCTCTGGATCAACCATCCAGCGGACTCCATTCCCGGCCATCCGGCCAGCAGACCGAGCAGGTTCGGCAGCTGCCGAGCGGGTATCCCGCCGAGATCAGGTCGTGTCACGACCCGCCAGGCCAGAGCGGGATATTGAAGAGCCCCGTGCCATCCCACAGCTCCGAGCGACAGCAAGGCCAGAAGGCCGGCTACAGAGATAAAACCCAGTACGAACTTTCTCCCCTTCCAGATAGCCAGAGCAAAAAACAGCGGCAATATCAAGTGATACTTGAAGATTCCCAGCGCAAGCCAAGCACCTGCAAGTGCGTCGGCATCTCTGCTCAGAGCACGATAACTGAGCGCCAAAAGTAGAAGGAGGAGAATCGCATCCTGGCCCTGATGAAAGTTCGCAAAGATCGGGAAAAAGGCCAGACACATCAACACGAACTCCCACCATGAAATCCCCTTTAAAACGATCACGGAATCTCTCAATACATGCGCAACCGCGCAGAGTAAAGCCAGGTTAAGAAGGCTCCACATGGCGAAGGCTGATGCGTAAGGGAGATATGTGAGCGGGACAAAGATGAGTGCCTCAAAGGGAGGGTGGATGAACGGAAGAGGCCCTTTCCGGATGTCGGAATTATCGACGAACTTGCGTTGGATCTCCCCTTGTGTGCGGGCGTCGTACAGGTCTGGGGCGTGACCTTGCCGCAAAATCTGACCGGCCGTGTAGAAAACGGTGAAATCCGGGTCGCCCCTGACGATGCGGTCACGCACACTCCAGAAGAAGAAGACGTGCGCGCCAAGCATGGCCAGGACGAAAAGGCTGACGACGATTTTGTAGGATCGTGCCGGGATAATCGTCTCGGACCTGAAGTATTCGGACCGCCCGCGATTGTATCGTGCAGCCGGCATCATTTCTATTGAGCCTGACGGAACGAGGGGCAGCTTCGACGAACTCATATCAGCTCGCATAGAATTGGTTTCTTTCCCGGGTCCGCTGAGAGAGGGTGAAAGCTTCGCCAAGGGGTTACTTGAGGTGCTCAATTAAGTGCAACAATTTGTCACTTTGGCGCGAGATGCGGGTATGATTACGGGTAAGTCGAGTGGCGCGAGCGTCATATCGGTTCCCAGCTCGCTCGTAGGTCACGCTTCCTGTTGATTCAATTCAGCAAGCGATGGAGAAAAAATACAATGCTCATAGAGAGTATGCGTAGGCTGTGGTGCGAAGAAGATGGTCAGGACATTGCGGAATACGCGGTTATGCTTGCTGTCATTCTGGTGATAGTCGTAGGCACCATCCGGCTGATCGGTTCTAACGCGAACAACGTGTTCTCCAACGTTGCCAGTTCGATCCAGTAGCAGGCACGTCGGCTCGCAAGAAGTGAAGGTTCCCAAGGAAACGGCATGAATCGAACACGGCTGTTGATGATTGGAGTCCTGGCACTGGCACTCGGCTTATTGGCAAGTGTTTACGTTTACAAGACCTTGCAGGGGAAGAGCGGGGGTGGAGGCGAGCCCGGCGTCGATGTGATGGTCGCGGCGAACGATCTCCAGGTCGGCGCACGGGTGGAAGAACGAGATATCAGGGTCATCCACATTCCTGGCTCTGCCCTTCCTCCGGGCGCACCGAGGAAACGATCGGACGTGATCGGACACGGGGTCATTCTTCCGATTGCGAAGGGTGAGTTCATCCTCCCGAATCACCTGGCGCAGGAAAATGCCGGATCCGGTCTTCCCGCGCTGATCCCGCCTGGTATGCGGGCTGTGTCAGTGCGAGTGAATGAAGTTGTTTCCGTTGCCGGATTTGTCACGCCGGGAACGCGCGTCGATGTTCTTTTAACGGGAACACCCGGAGCGGCTGGAGACCAGCAGACTACGACCGTCTTACAGAATGTACTGGTCCTTGCCTCGGGACACACGCTGGAAAGAAACGCAAGCGGCGAAGCCCAGAATACGGCGGTCATCACGCTGCTGGTCACACCGGACGATGCCCAGAGACTGACGCTGGCGAGTTCGGAAGGCCATATTCAACTCGCGTTGCGCAATCCGCTGGATACGAAACAGGATGATGTTCCGTCTTCGAATTCCCGTGGGCTTTACAAGGGCACGGCGGCGCCGGTAACCCCAGTGGCTCATGTGACGGTTCATCGAGCGGCAACCAAGGCTACGCCGCCTCCACCCGTGAATACCGGGGTGAGTGTCGAGGTGTACCAGGGCGACAAGAAGATGGACGTCGTTAAATGCAGTGACAATGGTTGTGAGGGCAAGTGATCGTCACCGTCTCAGTTTCGCGGCCACCTACGAAATACTCCTGGCATGATGCGTACAGGGAGACCCATCCGAAAATGAACGTCCGCATGTCTTTGCTCGCAAGCGTACTTGTCGCAGCGTCCTTATTGACGATTCCCGCGTTTTCCGAGACCGCGCAGCAGGCAGATTCCTCGGGACAGGCTCCGAGCCAAGTCCCGGCTGGAACGCAAGCCGCGACACTGCCAGCGCAGCAGCCATCGCAGGGGTCCGCGCCATTACGGGTGATGGTTGGCAAGTCCCTGCTCATCAACACTACGGAACGGCTGAAGCGGATTGCGCTGACCGATCCGGCGATTGCGTTTGCGCAAGTGGTCACACCTACGCAAATCCTGGTTCATGGCAAGTCGCCCGGAGAAGTGTCGTTGCTCATCTGGGACGAGTTGGAGCGCTCGCGCAGCTTTGACCTTCGCGTGGACGTGGATGTGAGTGCGTGCGCGGACGAAGAGCACAGAGTTTTTCCGGACGAACAGATCACAGTCACACCTTCGCGCGCGGCGATCGTACTATCGGGCCATGTGTCCACCGAAGACGTTGCGAAGCGCGCAGGAGAACTGGCGGGAGCGTACTCGCCGAAAGTCGTCAATGTCCTGACATTCGGTCCAGTCGGGGCGCAGGAAGTGTTGTTGCAGGTGAAGTTTGCGGAAGTCGATCGCAGCGCCCTGACGCAACTCGGCGTCAACTTCATCTCCAACGGTGCGGCGAACACGATTGGCACGATTACCACCGGGCAGTACGGAGGCTTCGGACCACAGACCCTTTCGCAGAACGGTACGAACTCAACAACCGGCAGCACGACCACGGCGTCAACGGGCACGACCATTAATAATGTTCTGAACTTATTTGTATTTCGGCCGGATATCAATTTTGGCGCCGTCATCGAGGCCCTGCAAACCAAGAATCTGTTGCAGATTCTCGCTGAGCCCAACCTGATTGCGATGAATGGAAAGGAAGCAAGTTTTCTCGCCGGCGGCCAGTTCCCTTTCCCGATTGTTCAACCAGGGAACGGATTCACAGCGGTGACGATCTCATTCAAAGAATTCGGCGTGCGCTTGCAGTTCACGCCGGTGATCACACCCAACGGGAATATCCATCTGAAGGTCGCGCCCGAGGTCAGCACACTCGATTTCGCCAATGCTCTTAGCATTTCCGGATTCACGGTGCCTGCGCTCAGCACGCGTAAAGCGGAAACTGAATTTGAACTCCAGGATGGACAAAGCTTTGTGATTGCCGGACTGATGGACAATCGAGTCACGGATATCTACAACAAGATCCCAGGACTAGGGGATATTCCGATTCTGGGAGCATTTTTTCGCAGCAAGAGCTTGCAAAAGAGCAATTCAGAGCTGATGGTGATGTGCACGGTAAGGCGAGTTTCGCCGAATACGGAGCAGACCACGCCCCCGAAGAATCCTAAGCCATTTTTGGACCAGGGGAATTTCGACAAAAGTAAGTAACTCAGTCTTGATCGCGTACATCGGCTCACCGTAGGCCGAAGAGAGATATCAGAAGCAAGGTTTTATGGCAGAGCTTTCAGTTGTAATTATTGCCACGGACAACGAGCAGCGGGCGTTGTTGCAGGTGCTCGTCGATAGCACCAGTGTGGCCCGAACCGCGCATACCTGTGCGAGTTTTCCCGTGGCTGCGTCGGACCCGGTCTCCCGGCGTGTGCGCGCCGCCAATCCGGAAGTGACGCTGGTCGACATTCCCGCGGACAATGCTGCACTCGCCCTGCGAGCAATCGAACTCCTCCACCAGGAGATGCCGGATAACGCCATCTTCGCGATCGGGAATCTCAACCAGCCGCAGGTGATCGTGAATGCCATGCGCGCCGGAGCTCGGGAGTTCATCGAGCGACCCACGACAACCGCCGATCTTCTGGATGCATTCGTGCGCCTGAGCAGTTCACAACGCCGCGGACGGCAGGAAGGGATCCGTGGCAAGGTTTTTTCCGTTATCAATGCGAAGGGCGGTAATGGAGCGACGACCGTCGCCGTGAATTTGGCACTGGCCCTGCAATCGGCTTACGGGCAGACCGCCATGGTCGATCTGGCCCCGCTGGGGCACGCGGCTTTACACATGAACCTGAAGCCCGTGTTTACGGTGGCTGATGCTACCCGCAACCTGCATCGGATGGACGCTTCCCTTCTCGAGAGCTTCATGACGCGTCACGGTGGTGGACTTCAGCTGCTGGCCGGGACCAACGTTCCGGCCACGGTGGATCCTTCCACCGCGGAATTCGTCCGCCTCTTTGACATGCTGGTAACCCACTATCGGTATGTAGTCGTGGATGCGTCCTCGCGCTTTGATGCCGCCAGCCGTCTGATTGCGAGTCTTTCCGAAACCGTATTGCTGGTTGCCTGCACCGACGTCGCGTCGTTGTGGAGCGCTGCGCGAGTTCAGCAATACCTTGGAGAGACTGGAAGCCGAGAACGGGTGCGGCTGGTCCTGAACCGATATCGGAAAGTGGCGGGCTTCAGCGAAGCCGATGCCGAAGCGGCGGTTGGAGCGAAATTGTTGTGGCGGGTACCCAACCAATATTTTGCGGTGTCCAATGCCATCGACCGGGGAACTCCGGTGATGGATCAACGCACGTCGGAAATGGCCAGGTGTTTCTCCGGACTGGCGCAGGAACTCACCCGGAACGATGCGGACGTAAAGCGCGCTGCGTGGTCACTATTCAAGTCGGTTTAGGGATGTAGGGAAGCATGGCAAATCTTCAGTCATTCGAGCGTACCGATTACCAGCAGGTCAAATCCGACCTGCACCGGAAGATCCTTGACCGCCTTGATCTGGAAAAGCTGGGTAAAGCCTCGGGCGACTCGGCCCGTGACGAAGTCCTGGTCGTTATCCGGAGCGCCGTCAACGGTGAGGTCGTACCTCTCAGTTTTGCAGAACGCGAGCGCCTTTCACGGGAAATTCTCGATGAGATCTTCGGCCTCGGCCCGCTCGAGCAGTTGCTCAAAGATCCGAATATCTCCGACATCCTGGTCAACCGCTTCGACCGGGTATACATCGAAAAAGCGGGCAAGCTTGAACTGACAACGCTTTCGTTCAAAGACAACACGCACCTGATGCAGATTATTGAGCGCATTGTCTCGCGCGTTGGGCGACGCGTGGACGAATCGTCTCCGATGGTCGATGCGCGCTTGACCGACGGTTCGCGCGTCAATGCAATCATTCCTCCACTGGCTCTCGATGGTCCGTGTCTTTCCATCCGCCGTTTCGGGCGTGAACCGGTCACAGCCCGGCAGATGATCGAGAATCAGACGCTGACCGAATCCATGCTGGAATTGTTGTCGGCGATGGTGAAAGGGCGGTTGAACATTCTGGTGTCAGGTGGAACTGGTGCGGGGAAAACGACGTTACTGAACGTGCTTTCCGGATACATTCCGAACACGGAACGCATCGTTACTATCGAAGATGCTGCCGAACTGCAACTGAAGCAGGAGAACATTGTCCGGCTGGAAACACGTCCACCCAACATTGAAGGCAAGGGCGCGGTCCGCCAGCGACAGCTTGTGATCAACAGTTTGCGTATGCGTCCCGACCGCATCGTGGTGGGCGAGGTGCGTGGCGAGGAAGCGTTCGATATGTTGCAGGCTATGAACACGGGCCACGAAGGTTCGCTGACCACGGTCCACGCGAACTCCCCGCGCGACGCCATGGCTCGAATCGAGAACATGGTCTCGATGGCAAATCTCAATATTCCGGAGCGGGCAGTCCGCCAGCAGATCGCGTCTGCCGTGCACGCGGTAATTCAAATCGCAAGACTTTCAGACGGAACGCGCAAGGTCACCAATATTTCCGAAATTACCGGGATGCAGGAAGAATCGATTTTCATGCAGGATATATTCGGTTTTGATCGCTCGGGCATCGACGAAAATGGGAAGGTGCGTGGAGCTTTCCGCGCGACGGGGGTTCGCCCGAAGTTCGCGGAGCGGTTGGCCACTTCCGGCGCCCGGCTGCGGCCCGCATTGTTTGAATCGAAGTCCGAGGTCTAGGAATGTCGGCAACCCTCATCGCGATCGGCGTTTTTGCAGTCGTTGCTGCCGCAGTATTTGCGGTCATGTCGCTGGTGGATCAGCGCAATGCTCGCGCTCGTCTCATCAAAGAACGCCTCGCGGATGAAAAGAAGGCTCCTGATCTTGCCGCCGAAGAAGAACTGGCCCTCTTACGCGACGAGCAACTGAGTAAGATTCCGGCTCTCGACACGCTGCTGCGCCGTTCCGCACGCGTTACCGAACTGCAAAAGACGCTGGCGCAGGCGGGCATGCCGGAGATGCGCGCCGGAAATTTCCTCGGGCTGTCGGCAATCACCGGAATCGTCATCGCAATCGTTACCTACATCTTTGCGAACCGGGTGGACGTGGCGTGGGTGGGGCTGCTGGTGGGCTTCGTCCTTCCTTATTCCTACGTTTCCATCAGGCGCACTAAGCGCTTTGAGAAGTTCGAGGAATTGTTTCCGGAAGCCATCGATACACTGGCGCGGGCCGTTCGCGCTGGACATGCTTTCACAACTGCGCTGGAGATGATTACCAGCGAAGTGGCCGAACCGATCGCGGGTGAATTCCGTCAACTCTACGAAGAACAGAAGTTCGGCATGCCGGTGCGAGATGCGCTGCTGAATCTTACGGATCGCGTCCCGCTGGTGGACGTAAAGTTCTTCGTGACGGCGGTGATGTTGCAGCGCGAGACCGGCGGCAACCTGGCGGAGATTCTCGACAATCTGTCGTATGTGATCCGCGAGCGCTTTAAGATCCAACGCCAAGTCCGCGTTTACACGGCTCAAGGCCGGCTTACGATGGCGCTCCTGATGGGCATGCCGCCCATCATCGTAACGGTCATGCTGATCTTGAATCCCACTTTCATTCGTCCGCTGTTCTCAGATCCGATTGGCCACACGCTGCTGGTGGCGGGAATCGCATTGCAGACCATTGGATATTTCGTAATCCGGAAGATTATCCGGATTCAGGTGTAGTCGCCGATGACAATTTTGCTGATCATTCTGATATTCGCGACCGTCGTCATGGCTGTGTTTGCATTCGGCGCGGCGGTGATTACGCCTAGTTCCGTGCTGGGAGCCCGCTTACGAGCCCTGGGCGGACAGCAATCGCAGGCGGCGGACAACAAGCCGGCGATTCGCGAGCGAATTCAGCAGGCCCTCGATCCGATCAGCAAGGTGATTCCACTCTCCCCTTCCGACGTTTCGCGTACAAGAAAGTGGCTGATCCAGGCTGGATTCCGTGACGCCATCGACGTGAACTACTATTTTGGCGCGCGCATTCTGATGGCGGCTGTTGGATTTGCCGGCGTCGCCTTGTTTGCTGGTCTGGGGAACCCATTTCTTCTGATCGGGCTCGCGGGTTTGGGATTCTTCCTGCCCCGTTTCATTCTGAAGCGGATGATCCGCGACCGCCAGAATCGTATTCGCCTGGCTCTGCCCGATGCACTCGACCTGACCGTCATCTGCGTGGAGGCCGGCCTTGCCCTGGATCAGGCCCTGATGCGCGTAGGCCAGGATCTGCATCATGCTCATCCCGATCTCAGCGACGAGTTTCACCTCGTCAACCTTGAGATGCGGGCCGGCAAGCCTCGAGCCGAAGCCCTTCGCAACCTGGTCGACCGCACTGGTGTTGACGATATCCGCTCTCTTGTTGGTACACTAATTCAGACCGACCGCTTCGGTACGAGCGTCGCTCAGGCTCTGCGCGTGCATTCCGACTCCCTCCGCACGGAACGCCGGCAGCGCGCTGAAGAACAAGCTGCAAAAACCACGATTAAAATGGTTCCCCCGCTGGTGATCTTTGTTCTGCCGTCCATTATTTTTGTCACGATTGGTCCGGCTGTGATTGAACTCATCCGCCAATTAGGACCGGTCTCCGGTCACTGAAGCACGTAAAGGACGCAGAGGGACAAAATCTTCATGGCAGTTCTCTCGACACAAGGTCAGGCTTTTAATCTGACCCGGCAAGCCTATTTGGCGACCTCGCTAGCCCTGGCGAATACCCATTGGACTCGATTGCGTGGCCTGCTAGGACTGAAGAGCGATGACTTCCGTAATGGCGCTGGACTATGGATTGTCCCTTGCCATGGCGTTCATACTCTGGGCATGGGGTTTCCGATCGACGTCGTTTATCTTGATCGCAGCATGACCGTGATTGACGTCCAGGCGGAGCTGAAACCCTGGCGTTTTGCTCCCGTGCGGAGACATGCAGCTTCGGTGTTGGAACTGCCGTGTAATACGGCAGCTGAAACCAAAACGCTAGTCGGCGATAAAATCGAAATTACACTCGCAAAGGACCGGGTTCCAGTATCCGCATGAGCAGCATGCTCCAACTCGAAGAGCCCGTCCGGGCCCGCGACCGGCACACCGAGCCTCGGTTGCTCGTCAACTGGTCCTCGCGCTGGGAGGAGTTTCTGACTTCCATCAGGCCAGCTCTCGCGCGTTCGGAGTCACGTCTGGCCGGAGAAGCGCCGTTCGGGTTGGTACCCTTCCGGATCATGATTCCCTCCTACATTCTGGAGGTGTTTCTGGTCATGTCGGTGATCTTTATAAAAGTGAAAATCGAAGAGATGCGTCCGTACGTGGCGCCACGCTTGTCGAGCCACGATGTGATCTATTACACGGGCGACGAACTGCCTCGGACGGAAGATCTTGGTGGCGCCCAAGCCGGGAAGGCCGGCCGCGTAGGAGGCGACGAGGCACATCACCGCACGCAGACCATCAAGATTGCTCGTGGAGGCTCGCTCGTTCCACAAGTCGTGGATGCACCGAACCTGAAGTTGCCGTCTTCGACAGACGCAGTCGCGAACTTGCTCGCGGTTCGCCCAAATCCCGGTCCCCCGCCAGCCGAGGGATTACGCTCCGCACGCTCGGCTCCGCGCCTGGCGGCGTCCGTGGTCGCTCCCGCACCCAACGTGATCCGCGATTACACGCGCAACGGCGTACAGATGGAGTCCGTCATCGCGCCGGCTCCAAACGTGACACGCGATCGGACGCTGACCTCTCCTACGTTCAGCCCGCAGTTGATCCCGCCTGCGCCCAGCGTGCCGAATGAGCACGCGTTAGTGGCTCCGGCATTGGCTCCTTCGGTTGTCGCTCCGGCTCCGCGGGTTTCGCGGGAGCGCAGATCAGGCGCGCCGAGTTTGGAGGCCTCCGTGGTGGCGCCGGCTCCTGATGTCGCGCGCGATCGTAACCGCTCTATGCCGGCACTGGCTGGCAATGTAATTCCGCCCGCGCCCGGCGCTGTGACTCGCGAGATGTCCAATGCACCGGTGCAGATGACGAATGCAACCGTTGTACCTCCGCCGGTGTCTGCGCCGGAACGCGCGTCGAACCGGAACGCCAGGCTGGCGATGCCCGCTCCTTCGGTCGTCGCGCCGCCGCCATCTTCCGATATATCGCCGGATATGCGCCGCCTTGCCAGCGGAAGTGTTCAGGACCCCGCCAGGACGGTCGTTCCACCGCCGCCTTCGCAAGCCGGAAGCGGTTCTTTGATGAGTAGTATCATCGGGAAAATTTTTGGCGCATCGGAAGTCGTGCCTCCTCCGCCGAGCGTAAGTTCGCAGGGTACAAATGGAGGGACTGCCAATACAACGTTGTCCAGCAACGTGGTTCCTCCGCCACCGAGCACTGCATCCGGTAATACCGCTGGGACCGCACGAGAAAGTCGTACAGGATCTGGAGCATCGCTGGGCGCGAATGTTGTCGTTCCTCCTCCGGCCGTGGGAGTCAATGGCGGAACCGGTACGAAACGCGGATCGGCGCCATATTTGGGAAATCCTGGGATCGTTCCGCCACCGCCTTCGCTTTCGGGCGCCGGCGGCGGAACGGGCAACACAGGAGGAGGCGCTGGCGCTCCCGGGGGAACGCTGCTGGCGAACAATATCGTGCCACCGCCGCCGTCGATCGGCGGCTCCTCAAATCCGACGGGATCTGGGCTTGGAAGAAGGGGTAGCGGACTGGGCGCACCGATGGACGCTGGGGCTGGACTCACGCCGCCCAATACAGGAGGCGCCGGAGCGAGCGCTGGAGCTGTGATTTCATCTCAACCGGGATCGAAAGTCGGATTGCCGGCGAGCGGCGGGTCGGGATCGCTCGCGATGTCGCCGTCGGGAGGAGATCGTTCCGGACTCGGCGGCGCGGGTGGCGGGACTGGTATTGGACGAGGCGATGGGCCGGGCAGCGCCATGAGTGGAACCGGAGGCGGCGCGGCCAAGGCGGGTGCTGGGCGCGGATCCGACCCCAATGCCCGTGGAGGAATCTCTCCTACACCGGGACCGGGCGGCGCGGGCAATCTCCCGTCAGGCAATCCCCCGATTCGTGGAGTGGATATCAGCGGTGGCAGCAGCATCGTTACAATTCCAGCCTTCGGATCGGATCCTTCCGCGAGCAGTCCCGTTACTCCCGGCCGAACCGACCTTAAGCAGCGGGATGCTTTGGGCGTAACCGTCGTTGCCACTGCGAGTTCCGGCGGAGCCTTCGAGCCTTACAAGAATCTGCTGCGGGGAGAGAAGTACACGACGTATCTGGATACTTCGAAGGGGACCGTTGTCATGGAATTCGCGGACGAAAACACGGCCGGGAATGCCTTCGGTGGAACTCTCACGGCGCCGGTTGGAATTCGTCTCGATCTGGCGTCCGATTTGCCGCGGGCACGGATGGTGGTCACTTGCAAGCTCGACGTCTCCGGCAACATCACCAATATCAGGGTGCTCGAAGCCGGTCCTGCGCAGATGACCGCGAAGGTTCTCGCGTCTCTCCGGGCCTGGAAGTTCCAACCGGCGATGCGAGGCCAGCAACCCGTCGAAGTCACCGCGATCCTGGGATTCGGGATCGATACGAACGACCGCTTTTAGTGCGGCTGTTACTTTGCGCTTCGCCGGGCGCGCCGCCGTAGAGGCGGTCTTACACCCTTCTCTGGAACTTCTCTCTCAATCTTGTCGGTGAATTTGTGCAGCGGGCGATCGGCCGCGGACAACAACTGCTTCCCTGCCGTCACCGCCGTTAAACCCTGGGCGGTGTACATCGCCTCGTTGTAGGAGGTTCCCGAGTTTACCTGCGCGACAGCGAACGCACCGTGGGGAACGCCATTGGTGAACACAGTGGCGACATAGTCTCCGACCATCAATCCGTTCTGCGAATTGGGTAACCAGGTGAGCTGCATCGCGCCGGTAAGTGCGCTCGGAGCATTCCAAGTCGCGCCGCCATTCGACGAAGAGATAAAGCCGACAAAGAGTTGGCAGGTCGATACTGAGCAAGCGCTGTTCGAGTAGTAGTAATAGTGCAGACCAATGTGCGCGGTGCTGCCGGAGGTGGCGGGATCGATTCCGATTCCCGGGATGAAGTGATCGACGGTGCTTGAAACGTCGTCAATCGGGATGCGGGTGACGGCGCTCCAATTCACGCCGTCCGTCGATGTGCTGTAAACCAGATCGTTGGTCGAACAAGTTGAGCGAAAGCGGCAATCCTGCCAGACAATCCACACTGTGCCTGCACTATCAACGGCGGCAGATGGCAGTGGACCGCTTCGAATTCCTCCCGCATCCGCGTGGAATTGAATATTTGCCACTGTGACCGGAGCGCTCCAACTCGCGCCACCATCGGAAGAACTGAACGATGCCATTACGCTGGTTTCGATCGGAACGACGACGGTTCCGTTTGGCTGCACGAGCGGCTGACCGCCGATCCCGACTGCCATGTTGGCAGT
This sequence comes from Terriglobia bacterium, assembly GCA_963727085.1. Classification (GTDB taxonomy): domain Bacteria; phylum Acidobacteriota; class Terriglobia; order Terriglobales; family Acidobacteriaceae; genus Sulfotelmatobacter. The sequence goes on from CAVSER010000001.1 coordinate 753,930, forward strand.
CGGCAGGGCCGATCCCCAGGTGAGTCCACCGTCGGAAGAAGTGCTCATCAGGATCAGGTCTGCATCGCTGGGGTCATCCCATTGCATGTAGCAGTTGCCGTAGTGGGGACTGGTGGGCCAGTCATCGCAGACAATCCAATTCTTGTCGGAACTGACCGCCGCAGTATCCACGCTGATGGGATTCTGCCACGTGAAGCCGCCGTCTGTGGAACGGCTCAAGGCTACTGCTGGAGTCTGCGCGGCATTTGAAAGCGGCAAGGAGGCGATCATCCACACACCGTGTTTCGCGTCGTACGCGACGACCGGATCACTCGCGGCATCGTAGGGGCCTGTTCCCTCTCCCTTCGTGAGGCCTGGAAGAAAACCGTGGCTCCACGAAACGCCGCCGTCCGTTGACGTCGACCAACCGATGTTCGTAGCTCCTCCCGGTGCGATTCGCCCGGTTTGAAAGGCCGCGACCATCGTCGTCCCGTTGGCGAACATGTGAGGCTCCACTTCGGTCGCGTGCTGCCCCGGACTCACCGTGTAAGGATCGGAGCTGATCTGCGTGAGGTTGGCCAGGACAGGATTTCCGGGCGGTGGCGTGGATATGAAGGATGTCGTGGAATGTCCGGAACAGCCGGCAAAACCAAGTATCAGTAATGCCATCACGCAGGCCGGAGCTAACTTACCGCCATTGTCTGTCATGAGTGGATGCCTACATCATCGAAGCAGCCGAACAAATGGTCAATTGCCGGCCGTTATTCCCTTTTGTGCCGTGGACACTCCAACATTTTCCGCATGCAGGTTCGACATTTTCTCGGAGCTCTTCATGAACACGATCGCGACATCGTCGGCGTAGACAGAGCGCCATGCCGGGCTGTCGCCGAGAATGGTTGCCAGTGGAGCGTTACGGGGAAGCAACACGCAGCGCGCGGAATGATCGCGCAGAAACTCATCCCAGCCGCGCTCGACGTGCATCATCTTGAGGTAAGACTTCAGGAACTCCGCCCCGTAAAGATCGTGGCGGTCATCGAGCACAACCCGCGCTCTGGGATAGAGCCTGTAAATGACGTATCCGCCCCAGTAATCGGGACTCAAGATTGGGCCTTGCAGATCGCGCGAGTCGAGATAATTCACAGCCTGCACGGGCATTCGCCTGGCGTCGAAGTGCGCATCCATAAGGCTGTGGGAACCGAGCCAGCCGCCGTTTACGGCGATGCCGAGGGTTGCGATCACGAGAACGATGGGCCACAAGTGGGGAGTGAGGCTCAGTTCCGTCGCGCTCATTCGGAGCGAGAAATTCCGGAGCGATTTCGGATCTGGCAGCCAGGGCCCGACGATCATGGCCAGCAGAATCGCGGAAACAGGAATATTCCGCGACGCGTACAGCCCGGCATAAGTCACGAACAGCACGAGCAACCCTTCACTGGTTCGTAACTTCCGGCCACTAGTCACCAGCACGGCCAGAGAGATCACCAGCAACAGGAGGAAACTCTTTTCCGCAACCCCATGGAAATTCGGAGATTGAAATTCCTCGATGTGATCCATCAAGAATCGATCGGTGAGATACGAATAGATATGCGCGTGCAGCTTCCATCCGTATGGGTTGATCAGACTCGCGACTGTCGACGCCAGTCCAACCCGAGTGAGATCACGAACCCGCCGTCCGGCGGCGATTTTGTGCAGCACTTCCTCGATTCCGGTGCCTTTGGTTCGGAACCATGTCCATATCGATCCGAACCAGAAGACTGCGATCAACACGAATCCCAGGACAAACCCGCCGTGGACATTGACCCAGACCAACATCAGCAAAGGCAGAGCCCACAGCTTTCGGTGACGGCCAACTCCCTTGAAGTAGTTGCGCTCGGTGGAATCGAGGAGCCAGAAGAAGGCGAGCGTGAACAACCAACTCACCACGTGCGGACGCGCCAGGAAGTGGATCGTAGACGCCGACATGGCTAGTAAGATCAGGAGCAAGGCAAAGATGAAATTCATCTCCCGGCGGACGAGCAAGCGGAACATCCAGCTGAAGACGGCAGCGATCACGGCCGCCGTGAACCAGGCGATGCCGTTCAGCCCCGCAACGTGATTCAGTTCGCCTACAAGCAGGTCATACAGCCACTCCCAAGCGAACCACGGCCTGCCGCTCATGGTCGAGGAAAATATGTCGGTGCTGGGGATATTGTGCGTCGCGAGAATCTGCTCTCCGGTGCGGATGTGCCATCCAATCCCTGCGTCGCCCAGCAACTTCGTGGCGAGCGGCGTGAATACGAGGACGCACAGGATCGCGAGGAAGATCAGGTCAGCGGCGGACGGCAGGATCCACCGAACGAAAGGTGAAGTCGCCCTTTTTTCGAGATTGTCAGGTAAAGAACTTATGGAACCATCAGCCATCGCGTGAATCTTATAGAGGTGAGGGAAGGACAGCAAGGATGACGCATCATACAGTACCAAGGGTAGTAATCGTAGGAGCGGGCTTTGGGGGCCTGAATGCCGCGCGCAGGCTGGCGAAAAGCCCGGTTCACGTCACTATCATTGATCGCCGCAATTATCATACGTTTCAGCCCCTGCTATACCAGGTTGCAACCGCTGGATTATCCCCGGGAGAGATCGCTGCGCCGGTCCGCAATATTTTGCGATCCGACAAGAACGTCGAAGTTCTCATGGCGGAGGTCACCGGGTTCGACCTCGAACGGCGACTCGTGGAAACCCCCGAGGGAAATCTTCCCTATGACTATCTGATCGTCGCGGCGGGGGCGACCCACTCGTATTTCGGGCATGATGATTGGGAGCCATATGCTCCGGGCCTGAAGACGATTGAAGACGCTCTCGAAATCCGGCGACGGGTGCTGCTGGCCTTCGAGTTGGCCGAGCGTCAAGCGGCCGCGGGCGAGAGCACATCGGCTCTCAACTTCGTAGTCATCGGAGGCGGACCGACCGGCGTCGAACTGGCGGGCACGCTGGCCGAGATCAGCCGGCACGCTCTTGCGCATGAATTCCGATCGATCGATCCGGCACGCACGCACATCGTGCTCATTGAGGGCGGACCGCGTGTGCTTGCCTCCTATCCCGAAGACCTGTCCCGCAGTGCGGAGCAGCAGTTGGAAGCCCTGGGCGTTGAGGTGCGAACGTCGACTCTGGTGACGCAGGTCGAAGCTGGAGCCGTATATGCCGGGAGCACGCGACTGAATGCCACGGTAATACTTTGGGCCGCTGGCGTTGCGGCTTCGCCGCTTGGGAAAAAGCTGGGAGTTCCGGTGGACCGCGCGGGACGAGTTCCTGTCCAACCTGATTTGAGCGTGCCCGGGCATTCGGAGATTTTCGTGATCGGCGATCTCGCCACGGCAAAGGATGAACAGGGAAAGATGCTGCCCGGAGTTGCGCCTGTTGCGATTCAACAAGGGAAGTTCGTGGGCAAACTGATTCGGGATGAAATAGAGTCGGGGGCATTTCGCGGGGCGTTCTCGGATGGATCTTCTCTGGCGGTTGCAGGGCGTCCGAAGTTTCATTACTGGGATAAAGGCAGCCTGGCGACGATCGGGCGCGCCGCCGCAGTCGCTCAGTTCGGGAAAATTCATATTTCCGGATTCATCGCCTGGCTCTCCTGGCTGTTCATCCATATCTTTTTCCTGATCGGCTTTCGCAATCGGCTGCTGGTATTCATTCAGTGGGCGTGGTCGTATGTGACGTATGAACGGTCCGCGCGGCTGATCACGGGGAGCACCTACCTGCCCGGGTGGACCGCTGGGATCCCTGTACATCAAGCGGACTTAAGTGAAGAGGCAGATCAAGAAATCCACGCCGATACGCGCAAATAGGTGGACAATGGATCTGAGCACACTGAAGCGCGGCCTTGCCCAGACGCGGTGGCGCTGTGTGTTCGGCACATAACCATGAAATTCATATTCAGGTTGCTGATTTGCGTTGCTGGTTTTCTTGTCGTTTCGCTGCCTGCCTCGGCGGAGATTCTCAAAATCGTGGTGGATGACACGATCCAACCCATCAGCGAGGAATATATAGCGCGCGCCATTGCAGAAGCCGGACGCCGAAATGATCAGGCTCTGCTGATTGAGATCAATACGCCAGGCGGTCTGGTGGATTCGACGCGCCAGATCATCGAGCACATCACGAATTCGACTGTGCCCGTCATCATCTACGTCACGCCGAGCGGAAGCCGCGCGGCTTCGGCGGGATTCTTCATTCTTGAATCAGCGGACATCGCCGTCATGGCGCCCGGTACGAATACAGGCGCAGCCCATCCGGTCGTTCTGGGTGGGGGCAGGATGGATGACGTGATGAAAGAGAAGATGGAAAACGATGCCGCTGCGCTCATGCGGTCGGTGGCTTCGCGGCGCGGACGCAATGTAGAGGTCGCCGAAAGCACTGTTCGGCAATCGAAGTCGTTCACCGACCAGGAGGCGCTGGCACAGCACCTGATCGAGTATGTCGCTTCGAACGAATCCGATCTTTTCAAGCAACTGGATGGCAAAACATTCAAGCGTTTCAACGGGCAGACTGTAACCCTCCATCTATCGGGGGATGCAGTCGCGTCTTTCGATATGACGTTGAAGGAGCAGATCCTGAATTACCTGATGGATCCTAACGTCGCATTCCTTCTGCTCGCGATCGGAGCCCTCGCGTTGTATGTGGAATTCAACCACCCCGGAGCCGTGATCCCCGGTACCGTCGGAGTGGTATTCATTCTGGTCGCGGCATTTGCGTTGAATCTGCTGCCCACGCGCTTTGCGGCGCTCGTTCTGATTCTCGGAGCCTTTGCGCTTTTCGCCGCTGAAGCGAAGTTCGTTTCCCATGGCGTTCTTACGATTGGGGGCATCGCGCTTTTGACGCTTGGCGGATTACTGCTAGTGGATGCACCCATTCCCGAAATGCGCGTCCATCTGGTGACGGCGCTTGCCGTGAGCATCCCACTCGGCCTGATTACAGCCTTCCTCATGACAATTGCGCTGAGGGCGCGCCGCAACAAAGTCGTCACGGGAGAACAGGGACTGGTTGGAGAGACGGGCGTGGCGCAAACGGCTCTCTCCCCGCAAGGAAAGGTCTTTGTGCACGGCGAACTCTGGAACGCCGTCGCGATTACCAGTCTGCCCGTGGGTCAACTGGTGGTGGTGCGCAAAGTGGACGGACTCACGCTTGAAGTTGAGCCGCTGGCTGCCACTCCACCCAATGCGGATCCAGCACCCGCGATTCTGTAGATCGCCAGTGCGGCTACTTCAGATTGAATAAGGCATTCACATGCGCCGTAACGCTGACGGTCTGGGGCGTGAAGTCTTCCGTCGGCGGAGCAGGAGCGGCGGCGGCCATCGCCGACATGGGACGCGCAAACCGCGGCATCACCGGCCGCACATTCTCAAACGTGTCGACCGACGCATAGGAAAGATCTCCCAGGCTTCTGCCGCTAGCACGTGCGATGGTCTCTGCCGAGTTGCGGGCACGGCGATAGGCGTCCTCGACCGCATGGTTCTTCGCCTCATCCATATTTTCAAGCGTGTAGCTCAGCGTCTGCGTCTCGCTCACGTTGGCTTCGGCGAGTTGTTGTGTAATGGGCCCCACCTTGGAAAAGTCCTTGAGCTTTAATGAGACGTCGGACGTCACCCGGTATCCGACAACATGTTGCTTCGGCCTCCAGTCATACACCGGTTGCACGGAGAGAAATCCAAAAGAAGCGATCTTGGGCTCGATGCCGTTCGCCTTGAGCACCTGCCGTACCTGTTCAACATTCTTCGAAGCGCCCTGGTAGGCCTTCTGGGATGTGTCCTCTTGAACCGAAATGCTGAACTGGAGTTGCGCTGTATCGGGCGCTGCTTCGTATTTGCCGTCGGCGCCGACGTAGACCGTATTCGGCTGCGCGTTGACAGAGGGATGTTCCTGAGAAAAGATCGGGCTGGCGAATAAGAATGCGACGGAAAGCAAAAGCCACACGGATTTCATGCTCGGCCTCCGAAGCGATTATGCCATGCAGGACGGATTCTGCATTCCGAGGAGCCGATGGAGTGCAATCATTCAGCCCGCACTGGACCGGCTAAGGCGAGGACATCGACCTCGAGAACCGAAGAATGCAAGCCCGCAACTGTAATCGAAGGAGTCTTGCCGCTGGCCGGCACCATCCCGACGGCACGATTCTTGCCACCCTGCTTGGCCCGGTTCAGTCCGCGGTCAGCGAGGCTGAGCACTTCTTCGTAGCTGACGGTTCGAGGATTTTGCGGGAACCAGGGGAAGGCCGCCCACCCGATGGAGCAGGTGCGGTAAACCTTCGTCCCGGGGTCATTGAGGTTGAATGCGGTATCGGCGATCGCGGCAAGAACCCGCTGCGCAAGCAATTCGGCCTCGGCGCGGTCCGTGTAGCGTGAAACAATCAGGAACTCTTCCCCGCCCCACCGCACGAGGATGTCCGAGTGGCGCACCGACGAACTCAGGCGCCTGGCGAGTTCGACCAAAACCTTATCGCCGACGTCGTGGCCGTATTGGTCGTTCACCTCTTTGAAGTTGTCCACGTCGATCAAGTAGAAGACCAGGTCGCGCGCGTGCGGATGCTGCTCGTCGGTATAGGACCGAAGCGTTTGTCCCACATCGGCTTCGATCGTCGCGGAGAAATACCGGCGGTTGCGAAGGCCAGTTAATGGATCGGTGAGGGAGGCTTCCTGCAGCACGACATTGGTTCGAGCCAACTCCGTATTCAGCCGTCGATGCTGAATGAAGAGCAGCAAGGCCATCAGGAAGATTGTGGCGAGCGTAACCATCACCCGAAAGCTGGAGATCTTCGCCGGCAGCCTGGGATCAAGCAAGGCATAGATAGCGAAAATGGGCAAGGAAAGCACCGCGATGGTCGCTAGATTCCCCATCCAGGAACTGTATGAGTCATCTGGTTTTTCGGGAGCGGCCACCACGCCTTCTCCCAGCAAAGCGACGAGGGCAAAGAGCGCAAAGGATGCGGAATACGGGATGTCGTACCAGCTTCCGGTGAAATAGACGTCCCGCTCGATGGCGCGGTTTAGTTCATAAAACCAGAATCCATTGAAGACGACGGCAATCCAGAAGGCTCCGTAAAACTTTCTCCAGGTGCCTGAACTCTGCAGAAAAAAGACGGCCAACACCGCGGCCAGGAGAACATTCTCAATCATCGAGAGTTGGTCAAAATTCCGGTCATACGCCTGCAGGTTTGGAACTCGATACTGCCAGCACACGATCAGCGAGATGTAGAGATAGAGCCACCACAGGACTACAAGGAAGAAGTCCAACACTCCAAGGCGCGCGCTTTGCGAGGAAGGTTCGCGATGCGGACGGAGGAGCAATCCTGCCATCATCGGAGCGACGGCTAAGAACAACAGCGCATCCGCCGGATGCATGGTCGGCATCTTCTGCCGCAAGACGAGGTCATACCAAATCCAAACGATCTGATCGCCGAACCACAATGCCCAGCCTGCGGATTGAAGCAACCAAAACCAGCGAAGACGGCCTTTGGCCGCAGTTCCGTTCCGCGCGAATGCAACCAGCGCAATCAACATCAAAAGGGCGGCAACCAGGTCGCTCACTGCGGTGAGGAGCAAGCCTGGCGGCAGGAAAGCGTACGAGAGCGCCAGCATCACGGTTAGAGATGCTGCAACCCCAAGCAATCGCTTCTGGAGTAGAGGCGAATTCATCTTGCCGCCCGGTTCGCGGTCGAATCCGCGGAGACTTGTACCCTCTTTACGCTACTGCTGCAACCTTGGCCTGGGTTCCGGCGGAAGGGGACCGAGAGGATCGCTCTGGGCTCCGATGGCACGCCGTAGTTCTTCGAAGATGTCATCTGGCATCTGCTGAAATACCGCGACCACTTCCGGATCGAACTGCGTCCCACAGCAGCGCTGGATTTCCGCGCGCGCCGCTTCCATAGTCTGTTTGGGGCGGTAAGGACGGTCGGACGTAATTGCGTCCAGAGTGTCAGCTACGGAGAAGATCCTGGACCCGAGTGGGATGGCTTCGCCCCTCAAGCCATTCGGATATCCAGTGCCATCGAAGCGCTCCTGGTGCGAATAGACGATCTCTGCGGCTTCTTTGAGCACTGGAATTCTCTGCACAAGCTTGTATCCGAGGTAGCAGTGCTCCCGCATGATGGTGACTTCTTCCGGCGTGAGCTTCCCAGGCTTGTTCAGGATGTTGTCAGGGATTGCCATTTTGCCAATGTCGTGAAGGAACGCCCCACGAGCAATGGTCTCGATCTGCTCCTTTGGGATTCCCATGTTCTTGGCAATCGCGATGGTGTACGCCGTAACGCGTTTGGAATGGCCTTCGGTCTCGCGATCTTTGTAGTCGAGGGCTTCGCCCAGAACTTCGAGCGTGATGTCGTAGGAGCGCTGCAACTCCCGAACCATGGCTTGCAGTTGGTCGGTGCGAGCCTTCACGAGGGCCTCGAGATTCGTCTGGTAGGTGCGGTTTTCCAGTTTGAGGCGCCGATTTTCCAGCGCTCGGCTCACTGTGTTCAGGAGTTGTTCACGCTCAAACGGTTTCAGCAGGTAGTCATAGGCTCCGTTGCGGATCGCCGCCAGCGCCACCGAGATATCGTGCACCGCGGTAACCATCACAACGGGCATATCGGGATACTTTTCCTTGGTTCGCTCCAGCAGGCCGATGCCGTCCAGGTCCGCCATCATGAGGTCGGAGAGCATCAATTCGAATTCCTCTCCGGAGGTCAGAACGGCGAGCGCTTCCATGCCGGAAGCCGCTTGTTTGGAGAGATATCCGGCCGCCGCCAGCATGGAGGCGACAATTTCCCGAATCGGCTCTTCGTCGTCCACTACGAGAATGCGGTCAGTCATAGGATTGCACGAAAGTCTATCGGCGATTGTAACCCCTTCACGAGATTCCGAAAGTAATCACTGAGGTCCGGAAACTCCATCGGAAATGCGGGCCGCCATGATATTCAGAACAAGGAAGAAGTACGTCCGTCACTCGATGAACGCATTCCTCTGGTCGAACTGGAACACGGTCGCCAGGCTCGGGATTCCGAAGCCTTCAGCGGCGGAATTGGCCCTGCTCATTCTGCTGGGCGCATCCCTGCTCGCCTTGCGTTCGCTCCGCGAGAACTATCTTAAGCTTTGGATCTGCGGCTGGTTCTGCCTCGTGGTTTCTCGTTTCGCCGAGCACTCGTTGGCTGGCAGAATTCCTGCTCCGTTTGATCTGGTGGTCGTGCAAGCGACATTCGTGCTGGCCGTTGGACTGCTCGCCGGCGCCGTCCTGCTCTACACCCGTACCCGCGACCTGCTCCTGCCCTTGATGGTGATCACGCCCATCCTGGTCGGATTTGCCGGTGCCCGAGTTCTGCTGTGGCCCGATTCCCTGCCTCTCCGGATGGCTTTGGAACTCGGCTACCGATTTGTCCTGCTGACTGCCGCCATCACGCTTCTTCGCGACCGGCGCGGACGTTGGGAGCCTGCCGCGTGGCTGCTGGCGATTTCCCTGCCGACTTTGAGCTTGTCGTGGCCGTCATTCACCGACCGTGTTCCTGGCGGAGCCTACGTCGGACTTGAGATCGTGATCGCGGTAAGCATGCTTTTAGTCGTGCTGGATCACGCTCGCGCACGCTCGCGCCGCCTCGAGGCGATGCAGCGGATTACGGAAAGCATTTCGAATGCGCAGCAGTACGGCAGCGTGGTGCAGTGCGCGGTCGATGAATTGCACAAGAGCGTCCGGACTCGCGCGGTTTGGTTCCGGCTGGTCGAGAGCGGAAATCTGGTCGCCACCCACGGCGCCGGATTGTCGACGGACTTCCTGCGAGATAGCGGGATACTTCCCAGCAATGAAAAAATCTCAAAATTGCTGGAAAAGCCAAGTGCAACCGTCATCAAAAGGAACGACTCGGAAGAGCCGCAGGAATCGCTGGATTCCGAGAAGATCCGGCAGCTAGTCGCGGTTCCGGTCATTGGGAACAAGGCCCCGGTCGGCCTTCTGATGCTGGGAAACCGGGTGAGCCGAGGCTGGAACTTAGAGGAACTCGAGTTCCTGCAGGCGTGCGCCAAGCAACTCGCCGTCGCGATCGAAAACTTCCGACTGCTCGAGCAGGTGTTGCGCTCGCAGCGGCAGTGGATCAATACGTTCGACTCTGTTCACGACGTCATCCTCGCGCATGACGCTGACTTCCGCATCATCAAGGCGAACCAGGTCCTTTTGGAACAGCTGGGTAAAGCTGCCGCCGACGTGGTCGGCAGTTCCTGTGAAGCGGCGCTCCCGCATAGCTTCGGAGACTGGAAGGGTTGCCCTTACTGTGCAATGGGCGCCGATGAAGAGTTCACCGAGGGCGCCGATCCGTGCTTCGGCGGATTTTCGGTGGTTTCCACCTCTTCGTACAACGAACAAGGCAGCCCGCAAAAAGGCACGATTCACGTCGTTCGCGACATCACGGAACGCCGGTCGGCGGAAGAGAAATACCGGCTGCTGTTTGAACAGGTACAGGAAGGCGTCTATGTAGCCGATCCCACGGGCAAGCTGATCGACTGCAATGACGCGTTCGTGCACATGCTCGGATACAGCAACCGCCAGGAATTGATGGTGCTGAATCTCGATTCCGAGATCTGCGTCGACCCCAAGCAGCGTGACGCATTCCGCCAGGAGATCGAAACGCATAATTACGTCCGCAACTTCGAAGTCACGTTGCGGCGCAAAGACGGCACGATCCTGCTCGCTCTTGAAAGCAGCTTCGCCAACCGCGATGCCAGCGGAAATATCCAGCGCTACCAGGGATTCGTTCTGGACACCACCGAGAAGCGGCGCGTCGAAGATGAGATGCGGCGCCGCAACCGCGAACTCAATGCGCTGAACGCCATGGCTGTCGTGGCGGCGCAGTCGTTCGATCTGGATGAAATTCTGAATCTCACCTTACGTCAGGTCGTGACTTTGTTTGGCGCGGAGAGTGGAACCGTGTACCTCTCCGACACCGATCAGCCGACCTACCGCCGCCGCGCTGCCTGGGGCCCACGCAGCCGCGATAAGGTACGCGCTTCTGAAGTCTCTTTTGCCGATGGCTTTGGCGATCTGGTAGTTCGATCGCGCGCGGAAGTCATCACGGCCGAGTACATGCCGCACCTGCCTGCCAGCATTGCCGACTTCCTTCGTTCGGATACTGACCGGTCCTGGCTGTGGGTGCTTTTCTGGGGCAAAGACGCGCCAGTCGGGATCATGGGTCTCTGCAACCATCTGGGCTACGAGTACTCCAGCAATGACGAGAACCTGCTGGTCGCCATCAGCCGCCAGTTGGCCACCACGATCGAGAAGGTCCGGCTTTATGAAGAAACCTGCCGCGCCTATGAAGATTTGCGCAAGACCCAGGAACAGTTGCTGCAGAGCGAAAAGATGTCGGCGGTGGGACAGCTCATCGCGGGCGTGGCCCACGAACTGAACAACCCCCTGACGGCCATTCTTGGATATGCGCAGCTTCTCGAATCAGAAGGCCTGAACAACCGGGCGCAGGATTACGTGGGCAAGCTGTTTAAGCAGGCCCAGCGCACTCACCGTGTGGTACAAAACCTGCTTTCGTTTGCCCGGCAGCGCAAACCGCAACGCGATGAGGTCGATATCCGGAAGGTGCTCGACGAGACTCTGGCGTTGCGCGACTACGATCTGAAGATCAATAACATCCAGGTATCGCTAGAAGCTCCATCGGAACCTGCGATGGTGGTGGCTGATGGACACCAGATCGAGCAGGTATTCCTCAATATCATCAACAATGCCGTGGATGCAATTCTCGAGACCGGGCGCAGCGGCAAGTTGAAGATCCGCGTCTACTCGCAGAACGGAAACATCTGCACGCAGTTCGCCGACGACGGCGCGGGCATCAAGGATCCGAAGCGCATCTTCGATCCGTTCTATACGACGAAGAGCGTGGGTAAGGGCACCGGACTTGGCCTCAGCATCTGCTACGGCATTGTGAAAGAGCACGGCGGAGACATCACCGCCAACAACGCTCCCGAAGGCGGGGCGCTCATCGAGGTCAGGCTACCAGCGGTCGAATCCGCTCAGCCCGAACCCGAAGAGGTGAAACCGGTCAGCCGTGTGCATGAAGGCGCGATCCACGGACGCGTGCTGCTGGTGGAAGAAGAGGAAGCCGTACTGGAATTTGAACGCGACGTTTTGATGGGCGCCGGGGCTGCGGTTGTGACCGCTAAAACCAGCCAGGATGTGAAGACCCGATTGCTTTCCGAACCTTTCGACGCCATCATCATGAACGGCAAGATGCCCGGCCAGTGGAGCGCTAAAGAATCTTATCCTTGGCTCAAGGAAAACTGTCCCGGCATGGAAAACCAGATTCTCTACACGTTCTCGAACGGTATGGAACAGGGCGACGGCCGCAGCTTCCTGCAGGAAAACAACGTTCCCTACCTCGTGAAGCCCTTCGAAGTCGCCGAACTGATCAGCCAGGCGCGAAAGCTGCTGCAGAAGCCGCTAGCGGCTGCGGCGGGCGCTGGGGCGGATTAGGCGCTGTCAAGACCGTCACTTCGCATTTGATTTCGGCTCACGAGCCCATCCCCAGTCACAGTTCTGCATGGCGATGATCCTCCGTCTGGCTTTTTTGCCAACCTAATCATTACTCCTGTTGGCTTTCCTGACGGCGGACCATCTCATTATCGCCATTACGCTCAAAATCCCACTTTGCCGCTCAAAGCGTGTAATGGCCTTCTATGAGAAGGTCATAAAAGTCAAGGCCGACGTGGCGGCCTTCCTTATTAATTGCTTTCCATCTGCATAAACCCTCCGGTGGTGGCGTGGGGAGCTGTCCAGGGCGCCCCCGAACAGGGGGCGTTCATCTTGACCCTTGACAGCTCTCACGTCACTGACAATCGAGCTGGGAACGAAGCGAAACGCAGTTCAGTGGAGCTTCGTTCCTTTGTGGATTCGGTTTTCCGTTCGTTCACAGAAGTAAGCTCATCGGCTTCGTACCTATACGTTTCTCAAGATCTTGCTTGCGACCACCACTCTTACCCGGCTTCTATCCGCACTCTCAAGGAGCCACAGTGGGCCCGGTGCACGTTGGGGTTCGATCTCAAACCAGGCCCCATCACTATCGTGACGAGGCCTGGCTGGTTGGGTGCTGCCATCTGATTGGCGATCTCCAAGGATCTGGCCATTACCCGCAGTCACCCGAACAAGGCGAGTGGATGTCGTTGCTGCAAACCTTTCCGATAACGAATCGGCCTCCGCGTCATCAAAGGATCTTCTGTTCACTGGGCTTCTGTCTTTTCGCGATTGCGTCGGTTAAGTTTTATGGAACATGGTTGCGTCCGGCCTATGCCGCCGTCGCTTGTGCTGTCCTGATTTCTGTCCCCGTGTGATGTAGCGGTTCATAGACATCCCCGGTCACCCACAGGTGATGCAGCAACACGGCCAGCTTTCGTGCCACCGCCACCACGGCTCGCTTCTTCGCATTCTTTCCTCCCCGCTCGCACAATCGCAGTCCGTACCGCCGTAAGTCGGTGTCCGGTCCGAAGGCTCCCAGCATGTATTGCGAACTCCCCACCAGCAACCGTCGTAACATCCGATCTCCGGTTTTACTGATTCCTAACTGGGGTTGACTATCCCCCGAGTCTTCCTGCTTCGGCACCAGCCCCAGATAGGGCCCAACCTCGCGACTGCTGCTGAATCGTTGCGGATCCTCCAGGGTTAACACATAGGCCAGAGAGGTGATCGGGCCCACCCCCTTCACTTGTCGCAGCAATGTCGTGTGTCCATACTTCTTCTGGCCCAGCTCTTCAATCTTCTGGTCATATCTCGCAATGCAATCATTCACCGTCTCTGTCAACTGCACCAAGGGCAGCAGCGCTTCCCGTACCTCAACCGGAATCGCATCCTTTACCCTTTCTGCAAAACTCGGACTCGAACACCCCGGCAGTCGTGTGCCCATACTTTTCACCAGTCCTCGCGTGGTGTTGATCAACTCCGTCCGTACCGATACCAAGGCGTCCCGGGCTCGCAACACCACCAGATCCTGGCGCACTTCCCGACTGCGGTGCCGAATCGGGTGCAACGACTGCGGATCCACCCGCCCCAATCGCGCCAACTTGTTGGCATCGATGCGATCGCTCTTGCGCTTACGACGCTTCGACCCTTCCATCAACCGCGGGTTGGCCACCAGCACCTCGTGTCCCCACTCGGTGATCACGTCCTGTACCCATGCCGAGTGAGTTCCCACTTCGATCACTACCCGCGCCACGGTCAATGCCTGGAAGAACTCCCTTACATCTTCCTGCGTAGTCCGCAACTGTCCTTCGGCCAGCGTTTCTCCCTCCAAACCAAGAATGCAGTACTGACTCCAGCGGTCCCCTAGATCCACTCCCACTGTCAGGCGATCGCGATTGGGGCCAACGGTGTTTCCCCTGCGATTTTCTTTTGCGCTCGTCGACACCGCCGGCGCATCCAATTTTCCCGTCAGCTTTTCCAACACTTCCGCGAGTACTTCTTTTGCATCTCGCTGCACTGGACCTCGCGCTTTCGTCCGTTTCAAGCTTGCTTCACTCCGCTGCGAAGACTTGCTATGCTTCTTCAAGGTCGATCTCCTTATTCTCTGATTGCACCTTTGAGTGCGTTGATCAACGGTAGCTTATGGCCATCCGTGATCGGGGATCGACCTTCTCATTCCATCTGATTTCGACAGCCAGCCACCGATCCGCTGGCTGATGTACACTCAAATCCCACATAAATGAGGTTGGAGGTGGCTAGGCATGGCCCATCTTCGCTCAATCATCTTCCTATCAATTCTTGTGATTGCCGGTTGGCCGATACCAACCAAAGGTCAGAACATCCCTGAAAAGAAGCATGTACCGGAAAGATCACACGAGCGTTCCGTTCAGCTGTTCGACAACCCTGAGGTCCGGTCGCTCTTGAATGATTCTGAAGCATTGCCACCTGAATTTGCGTCGGACGTTGTCCTCACATTGCTGGAAAATGGCTTTGTTCGAAACAACGTTCTCCGAGCTAAAGTTATTACTCGTGCTTTTGAAAAGGCCGCCGCAGCCCAAGATGACGTTATGCGCCGTCCCTTCGGAGCGAGCGTCGAGGAAACGCCCGACGGGCTGCACGCAATCGCTTCGTCGGTTACGAGCCTCAATCGAATTTCTCTCCAAGCAAGAGTTGTTCGGCAAGTTGCTGCAACTGACCCTCGAATGGCAAGGCAACTATTCGACTCAATTCAACCGCCACAGTTAGCGCCAGTTCCGTGTAACGAAAACTGGTACTTCGTGCCGGATGCCTACTATGACGCTCTTGCTGTGGCGGTCCAGCGTGGTTTTTCAGAGCGCGAGATTGCGGGTGGAAATAGAGCGGGTTATGTAAGCACAATCATTCGGCACACTCAGTCTCACGTGCAGCTGGTGCCACTTGCCCGAGTGCTGAGTGCTGGGAACTTCACCGAACAAGAGCTTACGACGATGGTTCCCGTATATGCCGCCACGTTAGCCGACGTGCAGGGCGACCCGCTGTCCTTCAGCATTGTGATGTCTGCACCCGACAGCTTTTTCGAAGCGATCAATACACTTTTTAACTTGCTAGACAAACGCAACGTTGAGTCTCGCGTACTGATTCAGGCCCTTCGTGAGTACATGGTGACTAATTTTAAGGGACAGAATTGCGATGCAACGGAGTCGAACGACTCAAAACCATCTCTACCAGCAGCCGTTGTGCAATTCAACAAAGCATTCCGTTCCAGATTGAACCGAATGAATCTGAAGATCATTGCCGAGAATGAAATCAAGAGTGGTGCAAAGGGCATCGGTTCCGATGAGCCTCTTCCGTCGCGATGGAATTCATCGACATACTTTCAATTGCTGAAGTCTATTCAGAAGCTGAATACTCCTCTGACCCAAAAGGAAGTAGCCGAAGGAAGAACTTACAAAGATGCAACATGGCTCAGCCAGACACAGGATGTGCTCGACAGGCTGAATGCCTGGTCAAATCAAGGCGAGAGCGAAATTGATTTCTTTCACCAAAAAGCGCTCTTCTTGGAAACTCTAACCCACAGAACGATTGATACGCCTTTGCATACAGAAGTTCTCGATGCCTTCGTCCGCTTCCTAGAGCAGAATTCTTATCAAGACATATCACCTATCGATTGGTTTTTCTGTGCGAAGATTCTGCTGTCAGCAGATGCAAGCTCTAGTGTTGGAAACGCTGATGTTAAGCGTTTGGTTGATTCTCGGGAGCCAGTTCTGAGCGAATATGCAAGGCTCCAGTTCTTCCTTCAATCAGCCAAACAGAAACCTGCTGGCAAACATCCAAGTAAAGGCGCGAGCAACACCGGTAGTTGACGAAGAATCCCCATTACACTCAAAACCCAAAGTCGATTTAGTGTCCGGCGAGTAGCCATTTTCGGAAAGGTCTTCTCGATGAGGCAAAATACACGGGTTTGGCCTCCCCACAGAAAGAAAGCCGCCCTCATGGGCGGCGATTCCTCTAATCTCTGGTTGCTCTCCCTATTTCAGCGTTACTTCGCGGGCCAGTGAGCTTCTTACGGTTGTGGAGTACTCTGCACGCTTTTTTCCAGCATCGGTCATGGCTTCGCGGCTGCCGTAGTGTTTTGCTGCCATCGAAGCCGCTTTTTCAGACATCTCATCGAGGGTGGCCCAGTTCTTGTATTCGATGGCGATCGCGACGTCCCAATCTTCTGGATGCTCGGTAACCGGGTTGGTATAGAACTTATAGTCAACGATCCAGCCCTGCTTCTTGAAGTCGTCGTAAATCGGTTTGAAGTTCTGGCTGATGTCGTTCCAGTATTGGTCGCCCATGCCGGGTTTAACGTGCACATAAATGACACGCCAAACCGGGCCGTTGTTGTAGTGGGGATTCTGCGCGACTAGGGGTGCACTCACGGCCAGAAGCGCGAAAGTCGAAAACAGACACAAAACGAGTTTCCTCATCTAGGTACTCCTTTTGCCTGATTAGGCCGTAAGGTTCCAGCTCCCCCAGCACACAGCCTAGTAGCACGATTCTCGTGAGATCAATGGCGCGAATCTTACGCGGCTGAAATCGGCAAGTCAATGAACGCACGACCGTCCTCCCAGCGTCTAGGCAGATCAGTTGGCGAAATATCCCGTGGCTGTTGAAAAACTCTTTTCCCCGAAATTCGCAAAATTGAAATTGCGCTAGGAAGCCCTACAAACGACTTTCTTAACTTTCAAGACATTTTGTATCCCCCAAGTTTTGGCTGTTTGGGAGGAAACGGGAGTTTTTCAACAGCCACTCCTGTTATCAAAACCAACGATGAACATCATGTTGGTATCGCTCATATTGAGCACCAAATACCTCGTGGAGCTTCTCTTCTTCGATAGGAATTACGACTCGGTTCAAGTAGGCAATTATCAGCGGAAGGAGTACAACTGGCACGATCTCGTGGAGGATGGCAGCTTCTCCGATATAGGCGACAGAAAGTCCAACGTACATTGGATTGCGCATCAACCGATAGGGGCCAGTCCTCACGAGCTTGGTGGAAGCCTCGCCAGGGACCCGGGTGGTTCGCGCTAGGCGAAAGATGAGCCAGCCCCAAGCAGCAAGTCCGGCACCCAGGGTGAAAATAACAATACCCACGGGAGTCAGCAATTTGTAATCTTGGAAGAATCCGCCCCGGCGGAATCTGGTCTCAATGCCAACTCCGGCGAGATACGTCAGGACGAATACCCATGGAACCGGGACCCGCAGCAGAGTCGTCGCCAATTGGCCAAACTTAACACGCTCGGACATAGTCAGAATCGTATCCTGCGGTGACGAACCAATAACTGTTGCAACATCGCCATTTTACTCATTGCGGATTCGGGCAGTCCCCGTCCGGGTCGACGAGTGAAATGGCCTGCTTTCGACCGTTATCCATTGTTGAACCCATCGCCGCGCGGAATGGAGATTCCAGAAGCGAGATGCTATGGCTGATTCCTTCTGGGATCGGTGTCGCTTCTGTACGGGGAAATCGCGTCTGGCTTATCCAAAAGAAAAGTCAGAATCACACGCTTGAGCAATTCTGGCTGCTCGAATTGGATGTAATGTCCCGCCTTCGGTATGTAATAGATTTTCAAATTAGGCAGCGTTTTCTGATAGTCAACGGCGCCTTTCCAGGATAGGTAATTACACTCCGGATACAGCAGAATCGCGGGGGTATGGTTGTCACGCAGAGCCGCGTGCGGGTCGCTGTCCGCGTGCTCGGTGTCGGGAATCAGCTCTTGCAGAACATAGGGATTGACTCCCGGATTTTCGTGCCCGTCGAGAGCGCCTATCAAGTCATTTGGCAGCTTGTTGAAGTCGCCTTTACAAACGACGGTGCCTAGTGTTTGCCGGAACGACGGCACTACCAGCATCTCCGACTCCAACTGTGGCACTAGCTTTTCTGCCACCTCCGGATTACGGTCTCGCAAAAACAACGCAGCCAGAAGGCGCAAGCCAGGAAGTCCCTGGCGGCCTACATCGGTGCGGGAATAATCGTAATCGTCACTCTCTAGCCGCCAAATCAGAGCGGGGGAGTGGAATACCACCTTGGCGACATGTGTCGGAAATTTCGCCATGTAACTGGCGGCCAAAGTCGAGCCCCAAGAGTGACCAATAAGAATCATCTTCTCGACGCCGATCTTCTGTCTTATGGCCTCCAGGTCGTCGACGAAACGGGCGACCGTGTAGTCCCTCAGGTGTGGCAGAAAACCGGAAAGGCCGCTTCCTGCCTGATCGTAAAGAAAGACTCGGAACCCGTTGGCTGCGTAGCTACCATAGATGTCCTGATCGAAGGGGGCCTGTCGTGCTCCCGGTCCACCGTGCAGGTAGACGATGACCTCGGGCTTCACCGCAACCCCCTGTGGCGGGTCGTACTCACTGTAGGCGATCAACGATCCGTTCGGTAGTTGCCAGTATTTCGTGGTCGCGTAAGGCACAACTGCGGCGAAATGAGAGCCCGAAGGCCGCAGTACCCCAACATACAGGCAACCCAAAAAAGATGATAGTGAGCAATCCACTCAGCGCCGTGGTCAATCTCGTTCTCTCACTTCCCCAGCTGGAGAGTGCAAGCCTCGTACCTGCCCACGTCAATAGCGCAAAGCAACCGACGGCGCTGAATGTGAGCAGCAAAATGTTTGCCGTCCTGGCTGCCAGAAAATACGGCGTCAGCAAGCCACCTGCGAGGCCCACGGCGATTGCGATGAGAAGTATCAAAACAGCAGCTAAGCGCCGAACCCATAACGCCAGTCGCTTGAGCATATTTAGGATCTCCGGACACGACAACACCGTTTCGGTCGTCGTCGGGAGCCTACGATAAATCCGAAAAACGAACAAGCAGATGGTTCTGAGGTACAAAATGGTTGGAGGAAAATCCCCATTTCACTCAAAATCCCATGGTTGACGAACTGAATCCGCAAATCCTGAGCGAATGGCTAGCCGGAATGTCTTTGTCTGAGAGGGCGCGAATCCTCAATCGCATTGCTCACGATCTGACGATATGTACGCGAGTTTGAGGCCGCCACCCAGCCATTCGAGCATCCAGCCATCGTGATAAAAATGCTGATCGGATTGAGCGAGTTGCAGCATCAGCTCTCCGCACAAATAGGCCATTACATGGATGGCGAAGAGATCAAGGTTTATCCAATAGATGTTTTCGCCCAGATTCTGTTCGAGAAGGCAACCCACTACCGGATTTTGCCGTTTCTTAGGGCACGATCAGCCGGATAAAAAACAGGCATTGAGAATGTCAGTGGCGAAATATCGCCATTACGCTCATTGACCCTCGACAGTGAGTGGAACCTGTTAGTACCAAATGATCCTTTAGAATCTCAAGCTGTGTGCTCTTTAACGAATCGACTTCCGAGGGTGGCAGCATAAGGTGGTCATTAAGCGTCACGCTGATGTTATTGCCGTGGCTAGGGCATGGGTCTGCACAGATTGAAAACGGTGGCGCTGGTAAGTCTGGCGTCACGACGGAGACATTGCTGCACGCCAACGCAGCCTGGGATAACACCCGATACATTGCCTATCCCAAAGGTGCTCCCGAAATCACTGTTTTGAAGATCACGGTCCCGGCCCTCGGAGAGCTGCCTTGGCACACCCATTCGATGCCCAATGCGGCTTACGTGCCTTCCGGCGAAATCACGATTGAGGACAGAACGGCAACAAGCGGCATTTCTCCGCCGGCCAAGTGATCCCGGAGAGTGTCAACACACCTCACCGAGGCGTTGTGGGCGATACCCCCGCCGTCTTCATCGTGTTTTATCCGGGAGTAAAGGGGATGCCGTTGTCACAACGAGAGCCATGAATGACCAATGGCGATCCCATTAGCAGCGTAGTTGTTGAAACATCGCCAACCGACACGAGCCTCCGAGCAGGAAGATGAACCGCAAAGGACGGTTGAGGACGCCCTTTGAGGAGTGGTACAGGGTCAAGGACGTTTCCAGACTAGCGATGCTAAAGCCCCAAGAATCCCACAATCCTTCCCGGTTTTCCTCTGCTCCCTTTGCGCTAGACTAAAGCTGTCCCCATGTCCCAATTCGTCCACCTGCACCTGCACACCGACTATTCCCTGCTCGATGGCGCTTGTGACGTCGAAAAACTCTGCGAGCACGTCCACGAACTAGGTATGCCCGCCGTGGCCATGACTGATCACGGCAATATCTTTGGGGCCGTGCATTTCGTCAACGCCGCGCACAAGCACGGGGTCAAGCCCATCGTCGGATGCGAACTCTACGTCTGCAAAAAGGACGATCACCGCGCCGCGCCGGAAGGCGACACCTACAACCACCTGCTGGTGCTCGCCGAAAACGAAGAGGGGTATAGGAACCTCGTAAAGATCACGTCGGAAGCGTCGCTGCACGGCTTCTATTACAAGCCGCGAGTCAGCAAGAGATTCCTCGCGGAGCACTCCCGCGGCCTGATCGGGCTCTCCGGATGTCTGAAGGGCGAAGTTGCCGAGCGCCTGGTCGAAGGCAACTACGAGGCCGCCCGAACCGCCGCCGGAAGTTTCGTTGACATCTTCGGCAAGGGGAACTTCTTCCTCGAGATTCAGGATCAGGGGCTCGAACTCGAGCAGCGCATCCATCCTGGCCTATTCAAGCTGGAAAAGGACCTCGGGCTGCCGATGGTCGCCACTAACGACAGCCACTATCTGTGCGAGGACGATGCTCACGCCCAGGACGTGATGGTCTGCATACAGACCGGCAAGTCGATCCACGACACGGCCCGCATGAAGTTCGACGGCACGCAGTTCTACGTCAAGAACTACGACGAGATGTACCGCGTGTTCAAGGATTCGCCTGAGGTGCTTTCGCGCACGCTCGATATTGCCGAGCGCTGTCACCTGAAGATCGACAAGATTCCGAATCCGTTTCCTCAATTCGAGGTTCCACCCGGATACACGATTGACAGCTACTTCGTACACGTGACGCGACAAGGCTTCGCCAGGCGACTGGAGTCGCTGCGTCCGCTCTCAGAGCAAGGAAAGCTGAAGCATTCCATTACCGACTACGAGCATCGCCTGGAGCGGGAACTCGGCATCATCCAGCAGATGAAGTTTCCCGGATATTTCCTGATTGTCTGGGATTTCATTCGCTATGCTAAAGAGCACGGCATCCCGGTGGGCCCGGGCCGCGGATCTGCCGCAGGTTCTCTGGTTTCGTACGCCCTCGGAATCACGGACATCGATCCTCTGCAGCACGAACTGCTGTTCGAGCGATTCCTAAACCCCGAGCGCGTGTCCATGCCTGATATCGACATCGATTTCTGCATGAACCGCCGCAGTGAGGTCATCAGTTACGTTACCCACAAGTACGGCCGCGACAACGTGGCGCAGATCATCACGTTCGGCACGATGGCCGCGAAGGCCGCAATTAAAGACGTCGGCCGCGCGATGGACATCCCTTACGCCGACGTGGACCGCATCGCGAAGATGGTCCCGGCGCAGTTGAACATCACGCTCGACAAGGCCATCGAAGAATCGCCGCAGTTGAACGAGGCCTACGCGAAAGACGCGCAGATCCGGGAACTGCTCGACACGGCAAAGAAACTGGAGGGCCTAGTCAGAAACTCCGGAGTCCACGCCGCGGGAGTTGTGATTTCGCCGCGCCCGCTTACCGATCTGGTTCCGCTGCACCGCACCAAGAACGACGAAATCGTGACGGCCTACGACATGGTGGCCATCGAAAAGATGGGCCTGCTGAAGATGGACTTCCTCGGGCTGACTACGCTGACGATTTTGACGGACGCGTTAAAACTGATCGAGCAGAAACGCGGCACGCCGCTGACGCTGGAAGAGATCCCGCTGCAGGACGAAGAGACCTACCGTGAAGTCTTCCACAAGGGATTGACCTCCGGCGTGTTCCAGTTTGAATCGCACGGCATGCGCGACGTGCTGCGCAAGTACCAGCCGAATTCGATTGAAGATCTCACGGCTCTCAACGCGCTATACCGGCCGGGACCGATCCAGGGCGGGATGATCGACGATTTCGTCGATCGCAAGCACGGGCGCAAGAAAGTTGAATACGATCTGCCCGAACTGCAGGAGATTCTGCAGGAAACGCTGGGCGTCATCGTGTATCAGGAACAGGTGATGCAGATCGCGAACCGGATCGCGGGATACTCCCTCGGCGACGCTGACCTGCTTCGCCGCGCGATGGGCAAGAAGAAGGCCGAAGAGATGGCGCAGCAGCGCGAGCGCTTCGTCAAAGGTGCCGCTGAGCGCAAGTATCCTCCGAAGAAGATCGAGAAGATTTTCGATCTGATGGCGCAATTCGCAGGATACGGCTTCAATAAGTCCCACTCTGCCGCCTATGCCCTGCTCGCGTATCACACGGCATATCTGAAAACGCATTATCCCGTGGAATTCATGGCGGCGCTGCTGACGTCTGTCACGGGATCGACGGACGACGTGGTGAAGTACATCAACGAGTGCCGCGAGATGGGCATCTCGGTCGAAGCGCCCGATATCAATGTCTCGGACGCGAACTTCACGCCACATGGCGAATCCATACGCTTCGGGCTGGCTGCGGTGAAAAATGTCGGCGGAAATGCGATTGAATCGATTGTCGCCGCGCGCAAGAAACTGGGACGCTTCAAATCCATTTTCGAGTTCTGTGAAAACGTAGACCTGCGGCTGCTCAACAAGCGCGTGATCGAATCGCTGGTCAAGAGCGGCGCGATGGATTCCTTCGGGCGACGCGCACAGTTGATGGCCGTCCTCGACAAGTCAATGGAGCAGGCGCAGAAAGCCCAGCGCGACGCCGAATCCGGCCAGCACGGCTTGTTCGGCGTGTTCCAGCAGGAAGAAGCAGCGGCGAGCAACGATGTGCTGCCCAATGTGCCCGACTGGGATGAGCACACACGCCTTCAGTCCGAAAAAGAAATCCTCGGATTCTTCATTTCCGGGCACCCGCTCGAAAAATACAAAGACAAGTTGCAGGACCTGCAGGCTCTTAGCGTCGAAGAAATCTCCGGCTTGACCAAGTCCACCGGCAAAGAGGAGACGATCGTCACTGCGGGCATCATCAGCAACCTGCGTATCTTGAAGTCGAAAAAGGGAGATTTTTACGCGCAGGCGAATCTTGAAGATATGTCCGGATCGATCGATATGATCGTGTTCCCGGAGGCTTTCAAGCGGATCGGCGATAAGGTCAAACTGGAAGTGCCCGTGCTGGTGAAGGCTGGAGTGCGCATCGAAGAAGGTGCCAATCCCAAGATTACTGCCGCAGAGATCATGCCCCTTGAGGACGCCAAGGTACCGCTCCCCCGGGCCATTCGGGTGCGGATTCCGCTCGAAAATTGCGCCGATACAACAATCGACAATCTGCACAGCCTTTTTGTTGAGCGAAAAGGCGAGGCCCGCGTGTTATTTGACGTGGAACGCCAGGGGGATTTCATGGTCGTAATGGAAGCGGAAGGCTATAATGTGCTTCCAGACCGCAATTTCATCGCCCGCGTCGAGCAGTTGTGCGGGCGCGGAAGCGTCCGCATCATCAGCTGATTTAGCGCATGACATCCACCGAAAAAGCACAGCAGGAACTCGAACAGATCGAACGCCAGGTTGCGGAAATGGAGGCGTCCAGCCCGGACGACGCCACCCGACGCCAGATGGCTACCTTGCAGGAGCGCATTGAGACGTTACGCCAGGATCTCAATGCCCCGCCGACCGCCTGGCAGAAGACAGAACTGGCCCGCCACCCGCAGCGTCCGCAGACGCTTGACTACATCGAACGCGTGTTCACCGACTTCAGCGAGATCCACGGGGACCGCGGCTTCGGCGATGACGCCGCGATTGTCTGCGGCATGGCCCGTTTCCATGGCGACGAAGTGCTGGTCGTCGGCACCCAAAAGGGACGCGACATGAAGCAGCGCGTCTTCCGCAATTTCGGGACGCCTCATCCCGAGGGCTACCGCAAGGCCATCCGCGTGATGCAGGTTGCCGAAAAGTTCCGGCGCCCGATCTTCACGCTGGTGGACACAGATGGCGCTTATCCCGGCATTCATGCCGAAGAGCGCGGCCAGGCGGAGGCCATTGCCTACAACTTGCGCGAGATGGCGCGACTCGAAGTTCCCATCATTGCAACCGTGATTGGGGTCGGCGGAAGCGGCGGCGCGTTAGCGATCGCAGTTGCCGACCGCGTCCTGATGATGGAGAATTCGATCTATTCGGTGATTTCGCCCGAAGGCTGTGCCGCAATCATGTGGCGGGATGCGACCAAGAAAGAGCTTGCCGCGGAAGCCATGCGGATCACCGCGGCGGACCTCAACGAGCTTGGCTGCATCGACGATATAGTTCCCGAGCCGGAAGGCGGGGCGCATAAGGATCACGAAGCGGCCGCGAACCTGCTCGACGTCACCCTGCAGAAGCACTATAGCGAACTGAAGAAGATGCCGACCGCCGAATTGATCGCAGCACGATATAATAAATTCCGCACGATCGCCCAGTTCTACAAGACTGAAGGCTAGTCCGAAGGCGCTCTCCGCCGTTTCTAAGCTGGTTCCTCCGGGCCACGGACGGGCGATTTGCCGTCACTCGCCGTATAATGAAATGTTTCCTCCTCCGCAATCCACAACTCGGGACGAGTGGGATCGTCCCGCAAACTAAAGGAAGGTGTAGGGATGGCCACATC
Source organism: Terriglobia bacterium (assembly GCA_963727085.1). Lineage (GTDB taxonomy): Bacteria > Acidobacteriota > Terriglobia > Terriglobales > Acidobacteriaceae > Sulfotelmatobacter. The sequence goes on from CAVSER010000001.1 coordinate 778,991, forward strand.
GGATGTCGTGCCCCGGGAATCCGCCGGCGGCATGAACAAGCAGCGCATCGTGAACGACATGAGTATTCAGGTCGGCACGGTAAACGGCTCGGGATCTCAGAGTTCCAATACAGTCCTCCTTCGGGCAATTTTCCAGATGGGTGTGCCGGTGTCGGGCAAGAACATGTTCCCGTCGAACATCGCGGGACTCCCCACCTGGTACACGATTCGCGCCAACAAGCACGGCTACATCGGACGCAAGAAGGAAATCGACTTCCTGGTCGCAATGAACCCGGAAACCGCGACCGAAGATACGATGTCTCTGGCGCCCGGCGCGTCGGTGCTCTATGACGAACCGCTCGCATTGCACAAGCTGCGCAATGATCTGATCTTCTATGCGGTTCCGTACGACAAGATCGTGGCCCAGGTCTGTCCGGAAGCCAAACTTCGGAAACTTGTAAAGAACATGGTGTATGTCGGTGTGGTGGCAAGTCTCCTCACCATCGACATGGCTGAAGTCGAGAAGGCGATCCGCAAGCAGTTTGCCAAGAAGGTGAAGGCCGCAAACCTTAACCTGGCGGCGGCACAGGCCGGCTTCGAATACGCCAAGGCCAATCTTGAAAAGCGTGGCGTGTTCTATATCGAGCGCATGGACAAGACCGCCGGCAAGATCATCATCGACGGGAACTCCGCCGCAGCTCTGGGCTGCATGTTCGCCGGATGCACGGTCGTCACCTGGTATCCAATAACGCCGTCATCGTCGCTCGTCGAAACCATGATCGAGTACATGAAGGAATACCGCATTGGACCGGATGGCAAGGCGACCTTTGCGATCGTTCAGGCGGAAGACGAACTGGCCGCGATCGGCATGGTGATTGGCGCAGGCTGGGCGGGTGCTCGCAGCATGACTGCGACCGCAGGTCCCGGCATATCGCTGATGGCGGAATTCGCCGGACTGGCCTACTACGTGGAAGTTCCGGGCGTGATCTGGGATATCCAGCGGGTAGGGCCTTCGACCGGGCTGCCGACGCGCACTTCGCAAGGTGACATTCTTTCGACTGCTGTTCTTTCGCATGGCGACACGAAGCACATCATGCTGCTTCCCTGCTCCGTCGAGGAATGCTTCACCATGGCGCCCGAAGCGTTCAACCTCGCCGAGCAATTTCAGACGCTCGTCTTCGTGATGTCAGATCTAGATCTTGGCATGAACAACTGGATGTCGGATCCATTTCCGTATCCAACAACACCGATCAACCGCGGCAAGGTCCTTGGCAAAGAGGACCTGGAGCGACTCGGCGGCTTCGCCCGCTACAAAGATATCGACGGCGATGGAATCGGCTACCGTACGCTTCCGGGCACGTCGCATCCCGCAGCCGCATATTTCGCTCGCGGCAGTGGGCACAACGAAAAGGCACAGTACAGCGAGCGCGCCGACGATTTCGAGAACAACATGGAGCGGCTGAATCGCAAGTTTGAAACCGCGCGCTCCTTTGTCCCCCGGCCGGAAATCACCAAGGGCAACAACGCGAAAATCGGGATCATCGGCTACGGCACATCCCATTGGGGGATTACGGAGAGCCGCGATCAGCTACGCGACGAATACGGCATCGAAACGGATTATCTCCGCCTTCGAGCCTTCCCTTTCACGCGGGAGGTGCACGAGTTCATCGAGCAGCACGAGCATGTTTATATCGTCGAGCAGAATCGTGACGCGCAGATGCTCAGCCTGCTCAAGCTCGACATCAAGCCCGAGCTCACGCCGCGCCTGCGAAGCCTCGCACATATCAACGGACTGCCGCTCGATGCGCGGTCTATCACGGACGAACTGACCAGCATGGAGGGCAAGTAGATGTCATCCACCACTGTTGAACCCGGGGCAGCGGCTCCCGGACCGAAGACAAATCGCATCGGTCTTACCGTCATCGACTACAAGGGCGGCAAGACGACACTCTGCGCCGGTTGCGGCCACAATGCAATCTCGGAGCGCATTATTGAAGCCATGTACGAGATGGGCGTCGAGCCCGAATACGTGATCAAGCCGAGCGGCATTGGCTGCTCGTCCAAGACTCCAGCTTATTTTCTGAGCCGCTCGCACAGCTTCAACGCTGTTCACGGGCGCATGCCCTCAGTTGCCACTGGCGCTTTGCTGGCCAATCGCAAACTGGTCTGCATCGGCGTCAGCGGAGACGGCGATACGGCCTCGATCGGTATTGGACAATTCATGCACCTGATGCGCCGCAATCTGCCGATCATTTACATCATCGAAGACAACGGCGTCTACGGACTCACCAAGGGACAATTTTCGGCTACGGCCGATCTCGGCTCGAAGCTGAAGAGTGGAGTCGTCAACGACCTTCCTCCGATTGACACGTGCGCACTGGCGATTCAATTAGGGGCGACTCTTGTCGGACGATCATTCTCGGGCGACAAGCGCCAACTGAGCGCCATGCTCAAGGCCGCCATCGCTCACAAGGGCACTGTGATGCTCGACGTGGTTTCTCCGTGCGTGACCTTCAACGACCACGAGGGCTCGACCAAATCGTACAAGTACGTGAAGGAGCACGAGGAGACTCTGCAGGACGTCAGCTTTGTGCCACACTTCGAAGACATCAACGTGGAATACGATCCAGGGTCCACGATTCAGGTCACGATGCACGACGGGTCGCGCCTGAATCTCCGCAAACTCGAGGAAGATTACGATCCGACGGACAAAGTTCGGGCGATCACACGACTGACCGAAGCCCACGATAAAGGCGAAGTCCTCACTGGCGTGTTCTATGTGAACCCGACGGCTCCGAACTTCATCGAGATGCTGAACGTCGTAGATCAGCCTCTAGCAACGCTTCCGGACTCATTGACGCGTCCGGGAAAAGATGTCCTCGATGCTGTGATGGAAGAATATCGCTAGCTTCAGCGTAATCTGAAGGCACAACAAAAGGGCCTCCAAACCGGAGGCCCTTTTCTCCTGCGGAAATCCTAGTTCCTTAAGCGCTCTTTCTTTGGGGTTCGCCCGTATGCTCCGGGCTCTCGCCCGGCTCAGGAAAATCGCTATCCGCATCCTTCAGCATCGGATCCTGATCCCGGTGCCCAAGTTGCTCCTGAAACCCAACGTTGCTTTCACTCTGGCGGTCATCGGCTTCCTTGGCGCCCTTGGTTGCATCCTGATCCGGTGTGTTATGTATCATGACTTCACCTCGTACTGGGGATTCGAGGGGTAGTAGCGATCCTTGATGATAGACACCCCTCGCACAAAACAGTCTATTCTTGTCGAAACCTGAGTAGAATAGGATTTCCCAACGAGACTGTAACTTCAGAAAAGGGTGTATATGAAACGGATTATTTCCTTACTCGCGCTGTGCGTTGCTTGCAGCGCCCTGGCATTCGCTGATGCTCCGCAGGCTTCAGTGGTATTGGCCAAGCACCATGTCAAGCGTCATCATGCCCACAAGGCTGTGAAGCATCACTCGCCGAAGCACCGTCACAACTCAATCTAGGACTCTTGGCTAGCGCGCGCTGACGCCCAGCTTACGCAGCCGTTCCCGCGCCTGCAACGCTTCGGGCGAGTGCGGATAGCGCTGAATCAGGTGCTTCAGTTCCGTAGCCCCGTCATCCTGCTTGCCGAGTTCAATCTGGGCGAATCCCTTCTTTAGCTGGGCCGATGCGGCCTTGTTCCCGCTGGGGAAATTCTGCATGACCTGATCGTAGCTTTGCACGGCAGCCTGATAATTTCCACCCCGGAACTGGATCTCTCCCAGGTAGAAGTAGCAGTTCCCTGCCAGATCCGTGTTGGGATAGAACTTCACGTAATCCGAGAATTCCTGCGTCGCCAGATCGTTCTTGCCGCCGTTGTAGTCGCGCAGCGCATTGTTGTAGAGAACGTCGGGAGGTGGAGCATTCTTGATCGCGTCCTGCTGTGCCTGTTGTTGCGTCTGCTGCACCGCGAGACTCTGCTGGGTAGATTGCATGTCCTCGAGTTGCTTCGAGACCTTGGCCAGGCGCACCTTGAGCTCATCCATGGTGTCGTTCAGCGCCTGGATCTGTCCTGAGACCTGATCCATCTTCCCGCCGCCGTCGGCCTGCTGTTTCTGCAGCGTGGTCTGCAGCTGATTGATTGCGTTTGCGAGCTTGTTGACCGCATCGGTGTCTTTCTCGACGAGGTTGTTCATAACGCCCATGCGCTCGTCGAAGCTGCGCTGCATCGCAGTCATCTGCTCTTGCAGTTGCTGAACCTGCGTCTGCAACTGAATGATCTCTTTGCTTACACCCCAGGCCGGAGATACTCCCAGCCAAAGTACGGACAGCAGGGCAAGGGAAACGGACACACGTTGTGTTTTCATAAGGGATTTCCTGAACAATTTAGATGCTTTGATTGTCACACAGGCGGAGATCATTCCCAATAGAAAGGACCTCGGGGAACCGCAAGATTCAATGGGAAACGGCAACCATTTCCGGGCAGAGTGGTTCGTGGACACGGCCGGAAAGGTACGGGGGACGCAAGAAGCGTCCCCCCGTTGTCGCTACTTCTGCAGTACGAGATGGCCACGGCGATTCTGCTGCCAGCAAGCTTCATTGCTCTCTGTGCAGAACGGCTTCTCTTTGCCGTAGCTGATCGTCTTGATGCGGCTCGCATTCACACCGGCGGCCGTCAGGGCGCTCTTCACGGCGCTGGCACGCTGGTCACCCAGAGCCAGGTTGTACTCGGTGGACCCACGCTCGTCGCAGTGCCCTTCAACCGTGAAGTTCATGTTCGGATGCTGGCTGAAGAACTGGGCATCTGCCTGGATCGACGACTGCTGGTCGCCACGAACGTCGGCCTTGTCGTAATCGAAGTAAACATCCTTCACACTCTGATTAAACAAGTCCTCGTCCGTCACGGTCGGAGTCGGCGGTGGTGGCGGAGGAGCCTGAGTGACGGTTAAGCGCGCCGTAGCCTCCTGCGTGCCTCCCGCACCCTTTGCGACCAGGTGATACGTGGTCGAGTCCGAGGGCGAGACGCTTTGCGATCCATTCGGCTGAACCGCTCCGATGCCATCGATGGAAACATCCGTGGCATTGCCGGTCTGCCACGTCAACGACGCGGACTGTCCCGCTTGAATCGTGGTCGGAGTGACCGCGATGGAAGCGGTTGGCGCCGGAGGCGGTGGCGGTGGCGGCGGTGGTGGCGCCTGCTTCTTCTTTCCACCGCAAGCGCCGAGAGTTAAGAGAGCTCCGAGTGCGAATATCAACAAGACCCACTTCAGATTCAATTGCTTCACTTTTTTATTCCTCCCTACGACCCCAAGACTCGCCCTGGGGCCCGACGAAGTGTTTTTATTTCCAACTCCAATTGGGCTGCGAATTACGCCCGGTAAACGTCAACTGTTGAACTTTGGTTCCATCGGCAAGCATCGACCAGAGCTGCAGACTGCCGGACCGGTTCGACTGAAACACAATGTGGCGGTTGTCCGGCGACCAGGACGGGAAATCATTCCGCCCCCCGTCGTGCGTCAACTGCACCCATTGCTTGCTTGCGATATCCATGAGGTAAATGTCGGACGATCCCGGTTCTCCTGGGCCATACTTCCGAACCCAAGCAAACGCGAGAAACTGCCCATTCGGCGACCAGTTCGGCGACACCGCATATCCCTGATCGGTCATCCGTTGCTGATTGGTTCCGTCCGATCCCATCGTATAAATCTGGGGCAAGCCGGTGCGTCCGCTGACGAAGGCAATGTCCGCGTTCGTCTTCCGATTCCAGACGGGCGATACATCCGGCCCCTTGCCAGTCGTGATCCGCTGCAGGTTCCCGCCGGACGCATCGGAAGTGTAGATGTCCGGCTGCCCTCCACGAGAAGAGGAAAAGGCCAGCTTCGTCCCGTCACTCGACCAAGCAGGAGAGAGATTCGTACCGCCAAAGTGCGGGAATGTCACAGGCCGGTTGATTTCAAGGGAGTACATCAGAATCTCCCATCCGGACTTGGTGAGAGCACTGAAGGCGAGGCGAGTGCCATCGGGCGAAACTCTTGGCGAGAGCGCAATCGAGCCTAAGCGCGTGACCTGGTGCTGGTTGGAGCCGTCGTAGTCCATGCCCCAGATTTCTTTGTGGCCTGTCCGGTCACTTACGAAGAATATCTGGGTTTGGGAGATTCCCTGAATGCCGCCACCCAGCCGGAAGATGATTTCGTCGGCGAACTTGTGGGCCATCACCCGGACCGAGGATTCGCTAGCGGTATCGGAGTACTGCTTGCCGAGGATCTGCGGTGCCTGGGAATTCTTGACGTCGTAGAGCCAACCCTGAACGGTCAGTTTCCCGGACGCGACGCCCAAATTTCCGAACGCGAGCATCGCAGCATTCGGGGGCGGCACATTCCAGGTTGCATAGTTGATCTCGGGAGGCTGTCCAGGTACCTGAAGCGGGTAGAAGCTCTTGGAAACCAACTCCACCACTCCCGAAACGTCAAGGTCGTTCCAGAGCGTATCGTTGAAGGTTTTTAGCAGCGCGGTATTCTGGGGATCACTGGTCGAAGATTTGAAATCTGGAACGGCCAGACGGACTTTCTCGACGCCCAGGCTCGTGCCGGTTTTCACCCAGTCCTGCGCAAAAACCATGGAAGAAGCGATCGAGCAGAACAGGAGAACAAGGAATGCAACCGCATAAAACCTGACTGCGCTTAGGCGAGACACAAATCTAGCGGATTCATCCATCCGTGTAAGAGTAGAAATTTTCGGGTACACCAATATCGTATTCCGATAGGTATGGCTTTGCAAGAGTTTGTCCGTGGTTGCAGGTCTTTTCATTACTGAATTCCCTATTCTGCGCTCCTTTTAATCTTTCGTATGCCTGTGTGTACCTAGTTGATCACGCGCCAGAAGTACATTCCGCGCTATTTCTTGTAATCGAACCAGTACTCCACGGAAATCTTCCCTCCCGGATAATCCGGTGGGAGGGGGCCGAACGTGTCAATGCGCTGCAAGGCACGGACGGCAGAAATGTCCAGCGACGGCACTCCACTCGTTTGCTCAACCTGAACATTCGACGGATGGCCGTCCCGGGCCACATCGAAGGTGATGTAGACGCGCTGTGCCGATGTGATCTTCGGATCGACCTCATACTTCAGCCAGTTTTCGGCGACCTTCTGCTGAATCACGCGCACGTACCAGGAGTACTTGTTGCCGAAGTCTCCGCCGCCTCCCGTGATTCCGAAACCGCCTTTCGCGCCTCCTGCAGCAAACGATCCATACGGCCCACTGACCGGACCGCCCTCTCCGAAGGCCACTTGATTTGTCTCAGGTTCGGGTTCTGCTGGAGCAGCTTTTTTGGTGACGGTCTCCTGTTTCTTCTTTGGTTTGATCTTGGCGTTCTTGCCCTGGATCTCGATGGCGTCCGGCTCTTTTTCTTCGATCTTTGGCTGGGACTGCGTAATTCCCTTGGATTCGTTGGCCAGCACGTTCTGCGTCTGCGCAGGATTCGCGGGTAGCGGAACGTTGCTCACGAGGGTTGCGCCGATGGCCTCCCCACCGCCCCCAGCACCCCAGGTGTCGCCGCTGGTGTGGTAGAACACTGCGGAGTATCCCAAAAGCAGTAGCGTGAGTCCGATGTGCAATCCCACGGACCACGCAATCGCGCGAGCCCACCGGTCATGTTCGAAATAGATGTCAGCGTTTGCTGCCATTTTGATCCAGTGGTTGCGTCACGATGCTTACGTTCGCGAAGCCGGCCTGCTTCACGGAATCCATGACGGTGGCGAATGCGCCGAACGGAACATTCTCATCCGCTCGCACGAAAATTGACTGGTTCCGCGGATCACGGATTTTCTGGCGCAGCTTCGCGCCGATCTCATTGATGTTGACGGCGTCGTTCCCGAGAAACACGCGCTGGTCCTTGTTGATGGTGATCACCGTTCGCTCTTCGGTGATCTGCTTGACCGTCTTGGTTTTGGGAACACTCACGTCGATTCCCGACTGCAGCACCGGAGCCGTCACCATGAAAATGATCAGCAGCACCAGAACGACGTCGACCAAGGGAGTGATGTTGATGTCGGCAATCGCGGTCTGGGTGCGTCCGTTGGAGGCGGTGAAGGCCATCAGCGCCTCACTTCCGCCGCGGACGGAGCCTGTGCCTGGCTGTGCTCGACCGCATTCAGAACCTCGAGTGCGAAGTCGTCGCTGCGTGCGGCGAACTCACGGATGGAAGCGCCGATCAGATTGTAGGCAATTACGGCAGGGATCGCAGCCGCAAGGCCGGCGGCCGTGGTGATCAATGCTTCGGAGATGCCGGGCGCCACAGCGCGAAGCGTGGCTGCGCCTGCCGTTCCGAGCCCATGGAAGGCGTCGATAATGCCCCAAACCGTACCGAACAATCCGACGAACGGCGTGACTGCAGCGGTGATGGCGAGCCACGGGAGATTCCGCTCAAGCCTTGTGATTTCTTCCGAGGCGCCAATCTGCATGCCACGCTGAATCGAAACGAGATTGCGCAGCGTCCCCGTGGATCCGGTCTGGCGGCGATATTCCTCGTAGCCACCCTCGAACACTCCGACCAAGGGACTGGGCTTGAACTGATCCGCGACGGCAGCAATATCCTGCAACCGTTGCGCCTTCCGGAACGCGCGCACAAAGCGCCAGCTCTGGGTTCGCGCCCGCCGCAGCAGGCTCCATTTTGTGAGGATGATGGCCCAAGAGATCAGGCTGAAGGCGAGCAGCGCAAGCAGAATCAGCTTCGCTACCGCTCCTGTGTTGGAAACCATGTCGACGACTTCGCCGCCGACGAACACTGCCAGCAAGGGGAAAAATTGCATCGTTTTTTAAGGAGAACGCCTGGGTTGATTATAGATGAACCAGGCAGCGGAATTTCCCACATGTACCGCATGTGGCAATGAATTTCCGCATTGGGACTGCATTGTTTTAGATGGTTCGGGTGGTATGTACTTCCGAGTTTTGCGCCGACACGATCGCTCGCAGGGCCACACAGAGAGCGCGTGACGCCAGGTTGCTGTTGCGCGCAGAACGATAGACCTTCGCCCACATCCACGGCTGCACGGCCGCATTCAGGCCAAAGCGCAATTCCGCAAAACTTCCATCGGGACGGATGAACTTCTCCATGGGCGGCAACTCGAAATCACTCTCGTCGGAAATTGCTTTCACCACCCCGAAGGCTTTGCCATGAGCCTCTGCAGCACGGGCCACAGCCGCCGCCTCCATATCCACGGCAATAGCGGAGAATGCCTCCAACAAATTTCCTTTTTGCTCGACACTTGCCACCGAATCGAGGCTGACCAGCACGCCAGTTCCACTCTCGATGTCGACTCTGCTTCCGTCGCTCGCATTGATGACGCGGGCCGGCTTTATGATGTCTCCCACTTTGAGCGCCGAATCCAGCGCACCGGCTAAACCCACGGAATAAAGGATGTCCGGCCCGTAGAACGCAACCACCGCTTCCGCAACCCGGCGGGCCGCTGAAGCGCCAATCCCCCCAGCGACCACCACTACATTTCCTGTCTCAAAGAACCGAAACTGGCGTCCGTCGTGCGTCTTGTCGACCGCGAGCCAGTCCCGAACGAGCGGACGCACCTCGCGTTCCATCGCAGCGACAAATGCAGACTTAGACATACTTATTCGTCCGGAACCATTCGACCGCTCGCCGCAATGCGGCGTCCACGGGAACGATCTTCCATCCCAGTTCGCGCTCGGCCTTGGCGGAACTGGCGAACATCTTCTTCTTCCCCATGCGGACCGTCTCAACAGTCACCCGGGGATCGCCGCCCAACAGCCTGCCGGTGATGTTTTCGTCGACGATGCCGGCAGCGAACGCGAACACATACGGCAGCTTGATTTTGGGCGATGGCAATCCCGTGATCGCGCCAAGCTGGTCGAGAATCTGTTTTAGCGTCAGATTTTCCCCGCCGAGGATATAACGTTCCCCGCTCCTGCCCTTCTCAAGAGCCTCGACATGCCCACGCGCGCACTCTCGCGCGTCGACCAGGTTCAATCCCGTTTCCACATAGGCCGGGAACTTGCGCTTCAGGAAGTCCACGACGATCCGGCCAGTCGGCGTCGGCTTGACGTCCTGCTCGCCCACCGGAGTCGTCGGATTGACCGTCACAACATTCATCCCGCTGCGACCGGCGTCGAGCGCCACTTGCTCGGCCATGAATTTCGACCGCTTGTAGTGCCCGATCATGTTCGCCAGTGAAACCGGTGAATCTTCGTCCGCGGCGCGCCCATCGCTTGTGAACCCGATGGTCGCCACACTCGAGGTGTAAACAACGCGCTGTACGCCGTTCTTCCGCGCAGCGTCGAGAATGGCGCGCGTGCCGTCCACATTTGATCGATACATTTCATTGGGATCCCGCACCCAGAGCCGGTAGTCCGCCGCCACATGGAATACCGTGTCGCAGCCGGCCATTGCTTTCTCCAAGGAAGCAGCGTCTCGCAGATCCCCGGTCGCGGTCTCCGCGTTGAGTCCTTGCAGATTTCTTAGATTGCTGGTGGGACGGACGAGCAGGCGCAGCTTCGCTCCATCTTCGGACAGTACGCGTGCAACGTGGGAGCCGAGAAATCCGGTAGCGCCGGTGACGAAGGCAAGCATTCAGCACTCAGGATTCAGCACTCGGCGGGCGTTGTCAAATTGCGGGCGACGTGGGAATGCGTTAGTTGCCGCTCTTCTCCATCACCTTCGCGTAGGTGGTCAGCGCGAGCAGCGGGAAATACTGCCGGTACAGGTGGTACATCAGATAGAACACGCGGGGGAATCCGGTTCCGGTGTAGAGCTGTTCGTCCCACGATCCATCTTTCCGCTGCGTGCGCATCAGGTAGACAATGCCGCGCGCGACAGAGTCGCTGCGCGTGTCGCCGGCCGCGAGCAATCCGAGGATGGCCCATGCAGTCTGTGAAGGGGTGCTGTCTCCCTGCCCGCGCAGAGTGGGATCGTCGTACGAACCCACGGTCTCACCCCATCCGCCGTCGGGATTCTGCACCATGCGCAGCCACTCGGCGCCTTGCTGAATGCAGGGCTCATGTAAATCCATACCGATTGCTTCGAGGCCGCGCAGGACAAGGGCCGTGCCGTAGATGTAATTCACTCCCCAGCGCCCAAACCAGCTTCCGTCTGGCTCCTGTTCGTTGCGGATGAACTGGATCGCCTTTTTCACCGCCGGATGATCTTTCGTGTATCCGTAGGTAGCCATCATCTCGAGGATGCGTCCGGTGATATCGACGGTCGCCGGATCAAGCATTGCGTTGTGATCGGCGAAGGGCACGTACTGGAACACCATCCGATCGTTGTCTTTGTCGAAGGAGGCCCAACCGCCGTTCTTGCACTGCATGGAAAGAATCCAGTCAATGGCGCGCTGCACGGACTCGCGCTGGTAGCGGCCGTTGGGATGCTCGACGCGACTCAGCGCAAGGCAAACCATAGCGCTGTCATCGACATCCGGATAAAACTCATTGTTAAACTCGAAATACCAGCCGCCCGGCTGGCCTTTCTTGTTCTTCACCTTCCAATCACCCACACTCCGGACCTGCTTCTGCAGGATCCAGTCGGCGCACTTCACCATGCGCGGATCATTCGCGGGCACTCCAGTTTCGCCCAGGGCAAACAACGCATACGCTGTGTCCCATACCGGCGACATGCACGGTTGCATGCGGAAGGTATCTTCTTCCTCGATCCCGAGTTTCTCGAACTCATCCATCGCGCGAATGACTTGCGGATCGTCAAGCGAATATCCGAGGCAGCGCAGCGCGATGATGGCATTCATCATGGAGGGATAAATCGCGCCCAGTCCGTCGCTCATCTCGAAGTGTTCGAGCATCCACTTTTCTGCGCTCTTCAATGCAATCGAGCGCAACGGGCGCACATGCACGCGCTCCAGCCAATGCGTCATGCGATCCAGGACCAGGAAGAAATTCCGCCAGGAAACCAGCTTCTTCGCCCAATGCAGGTGCATGCGCGACTTGTGCATCCCGCCCACGAACAGTTCTTCCACGCCCATCTCGCGCGGGATCTTCTTAAAAGGCTTCTTGGCGTAGCAAATTGACAGCGGCACAAGGATGGCGCGCGACCAGGACGAAATTTCGTAGATGTTGAACCAGAACCAATTCGGAAAGAGAACAATCTCTGGAGGAATCGCCGGGACCGCATCGTAGTCGTATTGCCCGAAGAAGCAGAGATAGATCTTGGTAAATGTATTGACTTCGGTGACGCCGCCCATCTCGAGAATCTTCTTACGGGCGCGCGCGAGCGCGGGATGATCCGCGGCGTACCCCGCCAGTTTCAGGCCGAAATATGCCTTCACGGATGCGCTGATGTTCGACGGACCGGCGTTGTAGATGCTCCAGCCGCCATCCTCGTTCTGATGGCGCAGAATCCAGTTCGCCGCCTTCTGGAAGCGCTCCTGATTCCCTGTGCCGAGCAGCGTGTGCAGCAGAATGTAATCGGACTCGAGGGTGGTATCGGCCTCCAGTTCCCCGCACCAATAGCCTTCGGCATGCTGCTCGGAAAACAGGTATTTCCGCGCCGCAGCGATCGCCGCGCTGACACGGCTACCGAGTTCTGCAATTTTCCCGAAACGAAGCTCAGGAGTGGAACCGATAGCGGAAGTGGCTATATGGGACTCGGGGGAGTTGTTATCCATATCATTCACTCCTTACTAATTCGCCGGCGCCGAGGCGATCGCTTCGACGATCTCCGGCGGCAGCCCGAAACGCACGTTCTCGGGCATCACTTCAAGTTCCTGCAAATCATCGAAGCCTTTGGCGCGCAGGAACGTCACCGTTTCTTCCACCAGATGTTCCGGAGCGGAAGCGCCCGCAGTCAGGGCAATGGTCTTCACACCCTTCAACCATGCCGGCTCAATGTCATTGCAGCTATCGATGAGGTGTGCGTTCGTACCCAGATTCCGAGCGACCTCGACCAACCGGTTCGAATTCGAACTATTCTCAGAACCAACGACGAGCAACAGATCCGACTCCGAAGCCACCTGCTTAACGGCGACCTGCCGGTTCTCGGTCGCATAGCAAATATCCTGGGCGGCAGGCCCTTTGATGTTCGGGAACTTCTGCTTCAGTGCCGCGATGATGTCTTTTGTCTCGTCCAGGCTCAGCGTGGTCTGCGTTAGATAGGCCACTCGGTTCGGATCGGGCACGTTCAAGCTGGCAACCTGCTCGGGAGATCCCACAACCTGGGTTACGAGCGGAGCCTCCCCCAAAGTTCCAATGACTTCGTCGTGATCTTTATGACCGATGAGGATGAGCGAGTACCCTTCTTTCGCGAATTTAACGGCCTCGACGTGGACCTTCGTCACCAGAGGACAAGTCGCGTCGATCACGCGCAAGCCACGCTTCGCGCTATGTTCCCGGACTTCGGGAGAAACGCCGTGGGCGCTGTAGATAATCCGCTCGCCGTTGGGCACTTCGTCCTCGCTATCGACGAAGATCGCGCCCTTGCCGCGCAATTCCTCCACGACAAAGCTGTTGTGGACGATTTCCTTGCGCACGTAGATCGGCGGGCCAAAAGCCTCGAGCGCGATGCGGACAACGTCAATTGCGCGCACCACGCCCGCGCAGAATCCACGGGGCTTTAGCAGAAGCAATGTCTTGCCGTCGGTCTTCCCTAGAACTCCACCCACGATATATATCCGTTCCTCAGATCCCGTGTTGTGATGATTGGAATTACGCCCAATCCAGACATGGAATCTGACTTCCGTCAGTAGGATGCAAACCACCCACGAAGCGTGCTACCGGTAGCTAAAGGGTACACGATCCCCATTGTGGTTGATGCTTATAAACTATAGAAAAGTACCCGGATGGTCAACGTAAGCCGCAGAAACTGCGAGGATTAGCAGTGAATTGCCGGATTCCGCCAGCGAACGGAAACCTAAAACTCATGCATGGACGTATAGCTCAGCTGCGACACGCGTCGGGATTCCAACTCCGCGATCGTCCGGGCACAAATTTCGTCGGGCGTTCCCTGCGCTGGAACCTGCACCAGAAGCCCGAGTCCCCGGTAGAAATCGATGAGAGGCGTTGTACTCCGGTTGTAGGTCTCAAGCCGGACGGAGACCGATTCCGGCTGATCATCCTCGCGCTGAAGCAGTCCCCGGCCGCATTTGTCGCATTGACCCGGGACCTTCGAAGGACGCTCGCTGACGTGATACACAGCCTTGCACTTGCTACAGGTTCTGCGTCCACCTAAACGCGCCACAATCTCCTGGAATGGCAGCTCATAGCTGACCACTGCGTCCAACGCGATGCCTTCCTGTTCCATCAACTTCTGCAAAGACTGTGCCTGGTTCAGGGTGCGCGGAAATCCATCGAGAATGAACCCGCCTGCACAGTTCAGGCAGCCCAGGCGTTCTCGGATGATTGCCCAAACTGTCGCGTCCGGTACGAGTTCGCCCCGGCGCATGTGCGCGACCGCCTCGCGGATCGCCGGGCTCTGCTCGCAGTCTTTTCGGCTGCCGGCGGTCCGGAAGACGTCCCCGGTCGAGAGATGGCAAGCGTGGAGTTGGCGGTTCAGCAGTTCGGCCTGCGTGCCTTTGCCCACCCCGGGAGCGCCGAGGAGCACGAGTCGCCAGGGAGCCCGGTTTACTTCTGGAACGGAGTTACAGGGGGCGGAAGGCCCGTCCAGCCAGAGACTGCGGTCTTGCTTACGATTCTCAGCCATTGCCCAAATGTAAGCGCCGGGCCACATTCGCAACCGTGACAGCAGTCACACGTAAGTGGGTATCAAAACACTAACTTCCCGTATGGCCCGGTCGTGCCCCCTCCTCCCCGTGGCGTGCCATTGTCATTACTTCGGTAATGCTCCAATCTAGGTGCGTCGAACGGGCTCCCAGGTCTTGAAAGACATGTTCGAAACCACCCCCAGAACGATGACCGGAATGCCGCAGCGCAGGAGCAGCGCCGCCAATCAGCAGCCGCGTCGACTTGTTCTGGCCCTGGCCATTCTCCTGGTCGCACTTCTTGCTCTACTGGTGAAGGATCGCCAGTTCTGGTTCGGATCTGAACAAGCCACCATCGAATCTGACATGCCAGAGACCGCGGCCGCGGCCCCGAGCACCCCGCAGGCAGCCGCCCGGAAGACGCGAGTTGCGGCTACGACCTTGCGGAAAAAACAGACTCGCGTTGCAACTGCAGTTGAGACGAAACCAGCGGAAGAAGCGCCCGTGGCTGTGACTCGCACCGTGCTGCCTCCGCTGGATGTCGAAGTGGTCGCGGGCGATAAGCATCACAAAGTACATCCGCCGGCCAACGCGACTCATGTCGAGCTTCAGAACCCGAATGCGAACACCGCACCCACCACGAATGCCGCCGAGCGCGAACCGCTGCCCGCTGCTCAGCCGCAGGCCGCGATTAACGCCTCTTATCCCATGCTCGCCCAGCACATGAATGTGCAGGGAGCCGTGATTCTGCAGGCCGTCATCAGCGCGGAAGGTTTAGTGGAAGATCTGAGAGTCCTGAGTGGTCCGGCGATTCTGACCACGGCCGCGCAGCAAGCGGTTCGTGAGTGGCGCTTCAAGCCGGTTGTGCAGAATGGTCACGCGGTGGAAACGAAGGCCAAGATCACCGTGAACTTCTCCATCAAGGTAGCTGACAACTCGGCGAGCACCACGCTGGCTGAGAGCCGCGCCTCTGACATCCTGATCGTCAGCCGCTAAATCCTAGGCATTCGCCTTAATCATCTGCTCGGCATGCTTCCGTGAAGTCTCCGTCAACTTCGCTCCGCTTAACATTCGCGCGACCTCTTCGGTCCGTTCTTCGCCTTTGACTTCGCGGATATTCGTGCGGGTACGGCCACCGGACTCTTTCTTTTCAATCACGTAATGCTGGTCCCCGAACGTCGCAATCTGAGGGAGGTGTGTCACGCATAACACCTGATTTGAGCGGGCCAGCGATTTCAGTTTTCTGCCCACGGCCTCAGCCGCTTTGCCGCCGATGCCAGTGTCAATTTCGTCGAACACCAGGGTCTTCTGAGGGCTCGATTTTTCGCGGATTTTGCGCGAGGACGGTGAGTTTGACGAACGGACCAGAGCCGAGTTCCCCGACTCTACGCTCGCTTTCAACGCGAGCATCACACGCGATAGTTCGCCGCCCGATGCAATGTGCTCCAACTGGCGCATGGGCTCGCCCGGATTGGTGGAAATCATATAGACGACCTGATCGAAGCCGTGTACGGTCCAGCCGCTCTCCTCTTCGGACTTGGTCGACTCGATGCGGAACGACGATTTCATCGCCAAATCATTGATCTCGGTCTCGACGAGTTTCTCGAGTTTTCGGGCTGCTTCCGTCCTCTTCTTCGACAGGGTGCGGGCCGAACGCAAATATTCCTCCGAGGCTTTCGCCAGTTCCCCGCGCAGTTGCCGGAGGATCTCGTCTTTGTTCTCGACCTCTGACAGCTTGCGGGACACATCCTCGCCAAACCGGATGACGTCCTCAAGCGTCGGCCCATACTTCCGTTTCAGCCGGTCGAGCAGTGCGAGGCGATCCTCCACCTGGGCCAAATGTTCCGGGGATGCCTGAATCCCTCCCGCATAATCGCGCACCGTCGCGCCCACATCCTCGACACTAATGCGAGCGGTATCGAGCGCGGCAAGAGCCTCCTGGAATTTCGGTTCGTAGCGCGCCAGTTCTTCGACTTGCTTCTGCGCTGCCCGCAACGACGATGCCGTAGATCCGTTGCCTTCATAGAGCAGGTCAAACGCATTCATTGCCGCGTTGTAGATCTTCTCGGCATTCGCGAGCACGCGTTTCTCGGCCTCCAACGCTTCGTCTTCGCCGCTCTGCAAGTGATCATCTTCGATTTCGCGTTTTTGAAAGATCCACAAGTCTACGAGGCGCAGCCGATCCTGTTCGCCGTGTTCCAGCTCTTCAATACGATCGCGAATCTGCTTCCACCCGGCAAAGGCCGCCTCGACGGGGTCGAGTTGGCTGCCTGCGAACGCGTCCAGCAGGCCGAGGCGCGCCGGTCCGTCGAAGTTCAGAATCGATTCGTTCTGGGCATGAATGATTGCGAGGTACGGCGCGAGCAGGCGAAGCACGGCAACGGTCGCCGGCTGGTTGTTGACGAACACCCTGCCCTTCCCGCCCGCTGCGATTTCGCGGCGCAGAATAAGCGAGCCGTCATCGGACTCACCCACCCCGTTCGTTTCAAGAACCTTCGCAAGGGATTTTTCAGCGGCATCCGCGGACTCGAAAACGGCCGCAACCACAGCCCGTTCCGCGCCTGAGCGAATTACGTCGCTCGAAGCCTTTTCTCCCAACAGAAGCGCCAGCGCATCGATCAGAATCGACTTTCCCGCCCCGGTCTCGCCGGTCAGCAGATTCAGCCCGGGACCAAACTCCACGACGAGATTGTCGATGACCGCGTAATTCTCGAGCCGCAACTCAATCAGCACAAGGCAGTCCTGAAAACCGAAAGTTTTGCGCAGCATAGCATGAAAAGGTGTGATCCTCTGTGACCTCTCGAGTGACTCTTCTTCCCGACGGGCACCCGTGCTCATGGCCCGTGCTGCCCGGTTCCCTCCTTTGCACCAATTTCCACCCTCTGATCATCTAAAATCGTTCGTATGGCTCTTGCCGGACAATCTGCCGTTGAAGACCCGCCGCATTCGATCCCGGCCACGATGCTGGCTGCGGTATACCGCGGCATCAATGACGTGCGCATGGAAACTGTTCCTGTCCCGAAGATTGGTCCGGGAGAGATGCTGGTTCGTGTCCATTCCTCCGGAGTTTGCGGAACCGATCTTAAAAAGATTTCCACAGGCTCCCATTCCGCTCCGCGGATATTCGGGCACGAAACATCCGGAGTCGTTGCGGCCGTAGGCAACAGATATCAAGGAATACCGTCCCGGAGACCGCGTCATGGTCTTCCACCACATCCCGTGCCGGGAATGTTTCTATTGCCGCCACAAGACGTTCGCCCAGTGCGTCACCTACAAGAAAGTCGGCTGCACTGCGGGGTTTGAGCCGTCGGGCGGGGGATTTGCCGAGTATGTCCGGGTCATGGACTGGATCGTTGAGCATGGCACAGTCCGTATTCCCGAAGGGATTTCGTTTGAGCAGGCATGCTTCGTCGAACCGGTAAATACCTGTATGAAAGGGATCGAAGCACTTCGCCTGCAACCTGGAGAGACCGTGCTTACTATCGGTCAAGGCCCAATCGGCATCATATTAAGCGTCCTGGCACGGCGGCAGGGGGCCAGCTTAATTACTTCCGATTTATATCCGGAGAGGCTTAGAATAGGTTCAAGTTTCGGACTCGACCAAACCATTGACGCTTCGCAAGGAAAGGTAGTGGAGCGTGTCCGCGAAATGACCGAAGGACGTGGCGCCGACGCGGTAATTTTAGCGGTCGGCGGAAACTCATTGATTCGTACGGCCATGGATGCGGCCCGCCCTGGGGGTCGAATTTTATTGTTTGCACAAACGCAGCACGGAGAGGCCACTATCGATCCTGCGGCAATTTGTGTCGATGAGAAGACGCTCGTCGGTTCTTACAGCGCCTCGGTCGACTTGCAGGATGAGTCTGTCCACTTTGTCATGAACCGGGAAATGGATTTGGAACGATTGGTCAGCCACCGCTTTCCGCTCTCCGAGAGCCCGAAAGCCCTGGCTCTCGCGGCCCATCCGCAGCCATCGTCCTTGAAGATTATGATTCAGCCCGGGAGTAGCTGGGAAGGAAACCTGCAGTGAACGGAAAAATGACCGCCGCCGTTTTATACGGCAAAGAAGATCTGAAGATCGAGAAAGTTCCCATCCCTCGCGTTGGAGAGGGCGAGGTTCTGGTCAAGGTCCAGGTTGCGCTGACGTGCGGCACCGATCTCAAGGTTTACCAGCGCGGATATCACGCGCGCATGATCGTGCCTCCTGCGCTATTCGGTCACGAACTGGCAGGAGTCATTGAAGAAGTAGGCGCGGGCGTAAATGGCTTCAAGAAAGGCATGCGCGTAGTTGCGCTGAATTCCGCGCCCTGCCAGATGTGCTTCTACTGCTCCAAACACCAGGAGAATCTCTGCGAAGATCTGCTCTTCAATAATGGCGCTTACGCCGAATATATCCGTGTGCCGCGCCGCATCGTTGAAGCCAACATGCTGGTCATTCCACCGAATGTTTCGTTTGAAGATGCCGCGATGACGGAGCCTTTGGCCTGTGTGCTGCGCGGTCTCCACGAGACCGGCGTTGAAATCGGCGATACGGTTACGATTCTGGGCGGTGGTCCGATCGGGCTGATGTTTGTTCAGGTCGCCCGCGCCATCGGCTGCAATGTCATCTCGGTTGTTAAACGCGATGGCCAGGTCGAAGCCGCCAAGCAGATGGGCGCACATGAAATCATTCAGACCACCAAGACGCAGAACGTAGTCGAGGCCGTCCGTGCGTTTTCTCCGCAGAAACGCGGCTGTGACGTGGTGATCGAAGCGGTAGGCAAGCCGGAAGCTTGGGAGTGGGCAGTAGATATGGTTCGCAAGGGCGGCACCGTCAATTTCTTCGGTGGATGTGCCAGCGGAACCAAAGTACAGCTCGAAACCAATCGCCTGCACTACTCCGAGATCACTCTGAAAGCGACGTTCCATCACACACCGGAAACCGTGCGCCGCGCCTTCGGATTGATCGCGGCCAAGAAGATTCGTCCGACCGACTACATCACCGGCGAAGCACCGTTGTCCCGATTGCAGCAGGTCTTGCGCCACATGCTCAACCGCGGGGGTGACATCAAAACCGCAATCATCCCCGGTCACTGATCTCCGCCCGGAAGCCGCAAAGCGGCGGACTCGGTGAGCCCGGTACGGCAGTGCCGGGACGAATCAAGAAAAGGAAATGAAGTCCCTCAGGGACAGCACGACCCACAATTGTGAGCCAACTCGCCAACCAATCGCCGCCCGCAGCAGCCCTCGGCTGGAGCCGCCTTCCGGCGAGTTACGCGATCCCGCAGTCGGCCCCTTCACTCGACGAATCTCGCGAATATTGCGCCCGGCTGGCCCGCACACATTACGAAAATTTCTCGGTTGCAACGTGGTTCCTTCCCAGCCGTCTGCGCCAGCATTTCTACAATGTGTATGCCTACTGCCGTATTTCCGACGACCTCGGAGACGAAGTCGGCGACACCGCGGCTTCGCTTGAACTTCTCGACCAATGGCAACTCGAACTCGATGCCTGCTACGAAGGGGCTCCGAGACATCCAGTCTTCGTGGCGCTGGCCGAAACGGTCCGCCGGTTCGAGATTCCTAAACACGAATTCTCTGACCTGTTGATCGCCTTCCGCCAGGACCAGAGCATCACGCGATTCGAAACATTCAACGACGTCCTTGCCTACTGCCGTTATTCCGCGAATCCAGTTGGTCATCTGGTCCTGTATCTATGTGGCTACAAAGATCCTGAACGCCAACAACTTTCCGACTGCACCTGCACTGCTCTTCAGCTTGCCAATTTCTGGCAAGACGTCAGCGTAGATTACGAAAAGGGCCGCATTTACCTTCCGCTCGAAAATCTGCGCCGTTTCGGTGTGAGCGAAGAAGATATCGCCGCCAAGCGCAACACCCCCGCGTTCTGCGAGATGATGAAATTTGAGGTCGAGCGCGCTCATGACTGGTTCCGTCAAGGAATGCCACTTGTCGGCAAAGTCAACCACGAACTTGCAGTCGACCTGGAACTCTTCACGCGCGGGGGCCAGGAGATTCTCCGCGCTATCGAGAAGCAAGGCTATGCAGTCCTCGGCAATCGTCCCGCGATCTCGAAGACTCGCAAGCTCGCTTTAGTCGCGCGCGCTGCGCTGGGTAAGCTCACCGGAGGTCGCAAGTGAGCGCCGGCACCCATCAAGTACCCATTCCCTGGACACCCGCGCCGCCGCAACTCGTGATGGCGTACTCCGTCTGTAAGGGAATCACGCGCGCAGCCGCCAAGAATTTTTACTATGCGTTTCTCGTCCTTCCCCGCCGCAAACGTGAAGCTTTATGCGCCGTGTACGCGTTTATGCGCCGCTGCGACGACATTACGGATGACCCCAATCTCAGCTTCGCCGAGAGGCGCGAGAAACTCGAAGTGTGGCTGGACTCCCTGCACCGCGCGCAACAAGGGCAGCCGACCGATGATGCGATCCTGCTCGCACTTACCGACGCGCAGCGGCGTTTCACGATTCCCGCTGGATTGCTGGATGAACTCGCACACGGCACCGCCATGGACATCGAAGAGGCCGATGCCACACAGTCTGGAAACACTCCCGGACTGAATGTGCAATACCAGACTTTTGAAGATCTTCGGCTGTACTGCTATCGCGTCGCTTCGGTCGTTGGCCTCGTCTGCATACATGTCTTCGGGTATCGCGATCCTGCTGCGGAACCATTGGCGGAGAACTGCGGCCTCGCATTTCAACTCACCAACATCATCCGCGACGTGAAAGAAGACGCGTCACTCGGCCGAGTTTATTTTCCACAAGAAGACCTGGTGAAGTTCGGCCTTTCGCCGCAGGATTTCCTGACCGCCCCCGACTTGGCGCGATTCCGTCCCTTGCTGGCATTGGAGGCCGATCGGGCGCGCGAGAACTACAGGGCGGGAGACGAACTGCTTGCATTCATCTCGGAAGACAGCCAGCCAGCGCTGTGGGTTCTGGTCAATATTTACCGCAGCCTGCTCGAAAAGATCGCCGCCAGGCAATATGACGTTTTCACCGCGAAGGTAAGCCTGAGCACATGGGAGAAGCTGAAAATCCTCGGGAAAGGCTTCATCAAGCGCGTTACTTAAGCACGATTGCAGATCGCGGATTTAAGACTGAACCTTGCCGGACTGCAATCTGAATCTGCAATCTACGATCTGAAATCAGCTCATGACTTCATCGTCTCCCACAGTCGCAATCGCCGGAGGTGGTCTCGCCGGACTTGCCGCAGCCTGCGCTCTTTCTGAAGCAGGATTTCGGGTTACGCTATTTGAAAAACGCCCTTTCCTGGGGGGGCGTGCCTCTTCCTACGAACATCCCGGCACGGGCGAGGTGATCGACAACTGCCAGCACGTTCTCTTTCGACTGTGTACCAATCTGATCGAGTTTTACGAGCGCATCGGAGTAGCAGAGCAGATTCGGTGGTTCGATGAAATGAACTTTATCGAACCCGGCGGGCGCATCTCGGTGATGAGGTCTTCCCTGCTTCCGGCGCCGCTGCATACGGCGCCGTCGTTCTGGAATTTTTCGTTCCTCAGTGCAGCCGATAAGCTCTCCATCTCTCGAGCCCTGATCCCAATCACGTTGCGGGAACTGCGCGACACCGGAGAATCTTTCCAGCAGTGGCTTGACTCGCATCATCAGAGCCCGGCAGCGGTCGCGCGATTCTGGCGGCCAATCCTGGTGAGCGCACTGAGCGAAGAACTGGATCGCATCTCGATATCGGCCGCCGCTCAGGTGATTCGCGAGTCAATGAAGTCTCCCGGAGCCCGACAGATGGGCGTTCCGAAAATCCCGCTAACCGATCTCTACAATGCAGCCGGAGACTACGTTCGCTCTCGGGGTGGTCGCATCGAGTTCCGCTGTGCGGTCGAGTCTTTTTCGGCAGTTTCGTCCCAGGTGAACGTTCGCGCGCGCGGTCGGGCGAATAGCGACGAGGCATTCGATTCCCTCATTCTTGCTTTGCCCTTCGATGCGCTGGGCCGGGTTCTTCCCGATGTGCCCGAAAGCGCACCGATACGCATCGAGATCTCGCACTTCGAGAACTCTCCGATCACCGGGATTCACCTTTGGTTTGATCGCCAAATTTCTGATCTTGATCATGCTGTACTCCTCGACCGCACGATCCAGTGGATGTTCCACAAATCCCGCCTGCAGCCGATGCGCAGGCAAAACGAGGCGATCGCTGTGGCGGTTGCCGCTGGGAACTGTGCTGAAGCGCAAAATGGAGGCTCGCATGGGGAAACAGCATCTGTGGGCGGCTCATCCGTCGCAGCCGGAAGCTACATTGAACTGGTCGTCAGTTCCTCGAAAACCCTGATCGACAAAACCAGGTCCGAGATCGTAGATCTCGCGCTCGCCGAAGTCCGCGAGTTCTTCCCCGCCGCGCGCGAAGCGAACCTGGTGAAATCGACGGTGATTAAGGAAGTGAACGCGACGTACTCGCCGCGCCCCGGGATCGACGCGCATCGTCCTGTTACGGCGACGGCATGGCCGCGCGTTTTTCTGGCGGGCGACTGGACCGCCACCGGTTGGCCCGCGACGATGGAAGGCGCGGTTCGCAGCGGCTACATCGCGGCCGAAGCTCTCGCCCGTGCCGCAGGCATCGAGGACCTAAAGCTTCTGTCGGGCGATCTGCCACCTTCCGGATTCATGCGCCTTTTCTCCTGACCGCTTTCCTACGTCCCCAAGTAACTTCAACTTCTTGCAGGCTCCGTCCGATACTGATGGCATGGACGGGCGTGAAATCGAACCGAGAACTGTCATCTGGGCCGTAGCCGAGGTCTCGTGGCAGGACCAGTCGGGCAAGCCGGTTCACGAACAGGCGACTCTGGAAGATACGTCTCGTTCGGGCGCTTGCATCCGTCTCAAGGCGCCGGTCGCGATCGGTTCCCACCTGCAGGTCAAGTGGCACCGCGAACAGTTTTCCGCGGTAGCCAGAAATTGCCGGAAGGACGGCCGGGATTTTCTTCTTGGGGTTCGCAAGGAACTCGCACCATCGAGACAGCAGCAATCGGGTACATCCGCTTCTGAGGCGCCAGTTCACCAACAAGATTTAAAACAGGTCGCAGATCGCGAGATCCGGAGTGCTCGTAACGCCAAGGCTGAGAACGCCCCATCGCCCCGTGCAACCGCATCGTCCGTTACCGACGAAAGGAAAGTTATGGAACCGAAGACATTATTTCCCAAACTCTCGCGGCGTCCGCCGGTAGACGATCCACCTGCAAAACAACCCAATCCGGAGGCCGTTGTGAACAAATCATCGCCCCGTTCCTCAGAAACCACTCCTGCCCCTGCGACCGACCTGCTGTCATATGAAGACATCTACCGCGCTGCCGGAATCCTCAACCCGCCCTCCGGTTACGGAATACAGAAAGTCGTGGACATGCTCAACAACGAGCGTCTGCGCGATCTTTCAAAAGACATCAAACGGGCATCGGTGTTGATGGCGCTGGATGCCGCCGGCACCTCGATCGATGAAATCCTGCAAGATGCCACCCGGCGTCAGCGCGCGCTCGATTCGTACGAGAGCGGCCGGCGCCAGCAATTGGAAACCTTCGAATCGCGTAAAGCGCAGGAGAATGCGCAAATCGAAGCCGAACTGGATCGCGTTCGAGCGCACTATGCCGAGCGGATCCAGCGCAATCGGGAGCAAGTCCAGCAGGAGAAGGAAGCCTTACGGAACTGGCAGATGGCCATGCAACACGAGGTCCAGCGGATCACGGAAGTTATCGACCTCTGCAAAAAGCCAGCTGCCTCCGCAGCCGCTGCCTCGGCTGGATCAACAGTACCGTCGCCACCAGCAGAACGCTGACAAAGAGAACTCAAGCTGGTCGGATGTACAGAAGATTGAGATTCGAATTGAATCTGGTACAGAGAGTTCACTTCACACGTCGGGAAGCCACGAGTAGTCGAGTCCAAGGCTCATCGTCAATCTTGCTGATCTGCACCACCGGATGCACGTCGGTCACGTCGTGAATAAACTGGCCCTCTCCGATGTACATGCCGGTGTGGTTAATTTTCTTGACGGATGATCCAAAGAACAGGAGATCTCCCGGCTGAAGATCCTTGCGCTCCACCGCGATCACACCGGTCCATGCAGCCTGCTTATCGGCATCGCGCGGCATGTTGTAGCCTCGCGCGCGAACCAGCATCTGAGTAAACCCGGAGCAATCAAATCCAAAGCTCGAAGTCCCGCCCCACAAGTACGGAATACCCAGAAACCGTTTTGCCAGCGCAACCGAATCCGGAATGCTCAAGGGCTTGGGATCAGAAACTACGTCGCCTGACTGGATCCACGCATCCGTCTTTCCTGGGAGACGGACCTTCACCCATCCTTCCGGAACACGAACGCTGCCTTTTGCGATCTTCGCCTCATCGGCAGCGGCAAGTTCCAGCCTCGTCTCGAGTGGCACGGTAATCACGGGTTTGTGCTTGGTGACGTCCGGCTCGCTGTAGATATTCGCGAACAGGCTCTCCACCTGAACGATTGGGCCAGACGTAGCATAGCCGTCGCCGCTCAAAACGATGCGGATGTGCCGGCTCGGAACCCATCCTTTGTAGTGATCGGCTGTCTGAATGCGGGACCACTCACCCCGCGAAACCAGCAACGTCACGTTACTGCCATAAATCGCCTGCGAGACCACGTCTGTTTTGTCGCTTGGACCTGAATACATATTCGCCACGGGGATGACCACAACCTGCAGGTTGGTCTCTGCGATAGCAGGCGCTACAAGTATCACCAGCAAAATGATGCGGGAAAGGTGGCGGCATACAGGCAGTCTCATCCGGCCCATTCTAATGGTTGCCCAATGCTGAAACCAGCAGGTGCTCCACGTTCAATATTTGTTGCAGGATTTGGTCGGACCGTTAGCGTGAAGACTCTGAAGGTGTGCGAAAGGTTCGGAGGCAGAACCTTCGAAGGTCTAATGATCGCCGGTTCCCGAGTCGCGGCTTTCGTGCCCGGTCTCGCCAAGCTCGGAACCTTCTCGTTCACCGAACTGGCCTCCCCAGCTTCGCTCCACTAGCAGAGCTTTCTCGCGGGCAAATTCAAGCCTGGCCATTTGATCGGGCACTTCCACATCCGGACGGATTTCGCGCGTTGGCACTGGCGGTTCTGGCGCAGATCCAACCCCCACTCGAGTAGACATACCGGGACTCACGAGAACCGAAACCCCCGGCAGAGTGGCAGAGCCAACTTCCACCAGGCCTTCGAAGACGTCGACTTCGCTCACGCCGGTGCCGTTCACTTCCACATCGAACCGGGTGCCGCGCACTGCGATGACTGCGCTGGGTGTGCCCATCTGAAAGGGGGCCGCGCCGCCGGTTCTCTTCCTGATATAGGCGCGAAGCCGGCCCACCAGGATCTGCAACGCATCCCAACTACCCGGCTGTGGCGCATGCAGAACTAATTTTGTATGCGGCTGTATCAGTATTTCGCTCTCGTCGGCTCGAAGGACGAGTACCATCTGCCCATCGCGTGTGTCCAACGTGGATCCCTCAGGAAGGACTTGCCCGCGCGTAGGCTTGGCAGCAGCAGTGCCGGGAAGTTGAACCTGCACCGCCCCTTTCCACTCCGATACCAATGCACCGGCGAAAGGAGCCGTTCCCAAGGAAGTACTCTGCGGCACATTACCCGGAAGCGCTTGGGCGGCGCACAAACTCAGCGCCGCCCACAAGGGGAGGACTACTCGAACTACAATCCAACAACTCCGTCTGTCCAATCGGGATGCGAGAACGGGATAGAACCGAGGCGTGCAATTCACCGCCTCCTCTATGTTTTTGCTCACCTTGTCCATGGACTCCGAAACCAGCAAACCGCTATTGTGGGTCGGTCGTAATTCCCAGTAGCGTTCATGCGTAGTTTAGCACTGGCGCCTTCTGAACTCACCAGGCTCGCCGATTCGGATTGTTGAATCGGCGAGTCCAGTGTGACTTTCACCCGCTCCATTGAGAAACAACTCGCCTCTGTTCACTCTTCGGTCCTTTGCAAGAAAACCGACCGGCTACTCTTGCTGATTCCCTTGCATGTGGATTGCCACGCAACAGTCATTGGACTGCGAGGGTCCGCAATGAATTGATTCGCCGCCGTTTGGTCCCGCTGGGTCTTCATCTCACCCGTTGATGGGAACTCGAATGACACATCGTGTTTCGCAGATCGTCGAATCGATCCTCGAAAACTGGCCTCCCATTTGTGGGAGGGAGGCCAGACTCAGGATGAGCACGCGCCAGCCATGAGGTTTACGGCGGATCGATCTCACTTCCGTTGAGATCTGAATCCGCGCCATCGCCGCAAACATCCATGACGGCACCTGAGATTCGTGAAGCGCTAAAGCAGGTACATACCCATATTCTTGGGTAAAGTGCCCCGCCGAGGACAGGCAGAGCGGACCTGATCTCGGTGCGATCGCACTCTGGCTGGTTTCAACAAAAACTGTTCGACTGGTAACTCTGGACCCAACGCGCCTGGGTCATTGTGCCCCATCTTGAGACCCGCTTTAGGAAACCAGGAGTGGTATCCGGACCCGGACGTGAATTCCCGAGATGTCGCTCGTCGCCTCGATCGTGCCCTGGTGTTCTTCCACGATTCGCTTGACGAAAGTAAGCCCCAATCCCCAACCGGGAGCCGATGCTTCTTGTTCGTTAGCACGATAGAAGGGCTCGAAGAGGTGGGATAACTGTGCGGGCGGGATAGGTACACCGGGATTACAGACTTCAAACACTACGCTGGAAGGGTCGCTGCAAACGCCCAGCGAGACTTGGCTGCCGGCGGCGCTGTACTTTACCGCATTGTTCAAAAGATTCAGCAGAACTCCGGTGAGCATGGGCGGATCGCCGAATAGTTTCGGCAGGGAGCCGGCCAATTGCACGCGAATCTCGATCTCGGCCGAGTCCGCGATGGGAGCCATGATCTTCTCCACCTGCTCCACCATCTCTGGAATATCAATCGGCTCTTTGCGCAGCGATCTCGCTCCCGCATCGAAACGCAGCACATCGAGATAGGTATTGATCAACGAAACCAGCCGCTGCGACTCGCGGAAGATGGTCGCGGCCGCCTCGGTGAAACCCGCGGAACTCGGATAGCGCAGCAGAAATTCCGAAAATCCCTGAATCGACACCAGCGGCGTGCGCAGTTCGTGCGTCACAAATCGCAGTGCCTCCGCGCGTGCCTGATCCCGCTCTAGCCGTGATGTAAGATCGGTGATCACAACCATCCAGCGAGCAGCTTTTCCGGACTCGGCCGCCAGTCGAACGCCGCGTACCTGCCAGAATCCGCCTCCGAGGTAGACCTCGCTTTCGGGGGGAAGGTTGTCCTGGCGGATTCGTTCCTCGAGATTAGACCATGCCGGATGCCCCAGGCGCCGGCCCAATTCCGCCAGTCCTATGGATGAATCCCAGTTCTGCTTCTCGCAGAACCTCTCCCAGTGCGGGTTACAGAATTCGCTCTTTCCAGACGGATCGAAGACAGCGAGCGCCTCGTGCATGGATTCGAGCAGGTTCTGGCGGAACGTATAAGAAGCTGCGAGTTCCGATTGCAGTTTGTGAATCAGATCCAGTTTTTGCGGCAGGTCCGAAGAATCTTCCAGCCGCGTGTCCGGTTGAAAACTGGGTAACTGGCCCGTGGTGGGGCCGGAGAACAGAGTTCCACGCAACTGCTGCAGACCCCGAGTCAGAGCGCGATTGACGATGGCAAGATTCTCCAACTGCGCCAGCGGCACCGCCAGAATTGCCGCGCAAAGAAGCGGCCCAAACTCCAGCAGAATGCCTCGATCGCTGAATATCAAGAATCCGCTCGCATAGCAGGCAGTGAACAGGATCACGGGCATCCATGCGGATTTCCACCCGGGACGCCGTAACACGAGCCAAGTAGAAATGAGCGAGAACACCAGAATCATCGCGAGTTGAGAGCCGATCCGGGCATGACGCACGCCTCGCCCCGTCATCACGCTGTCGAGCAGGTTTGCATGCACCTCCACGCCCGGCATCGGCATCCGTCCGCTGACCGGAGTGGCAATCCGGTCGCTCAGGTCGGAAGCTCCAAAACCGATGAGAACAGTCTTTCCCTGAATCTGAGCCTGCGCCCGCCCATCGAGAATGTCCGCCGCAGGAATAGCCGTGAATGCAGGCTCTGCCTGCCCCGGTTCGAGTTGAGAACGATAGTTGACGACCAGGAATTGGGCTGAGTACGCAGTCCAGCCCGCTTCACTCGTCGGTTGCGGATTGCCTTCCACCCAGATGCGCCGGTTTCCAAGCCACAGCGCATCTCGTTGCAATCGCGGCGGCTCTCCGGTCGCGACGCGAGCGACTTCGACGGCAAGAGGCCAGCGCGCGCCCTCCGCGCTCAATTCGATCAGGGGCACGCGGCGTCCGATGCCGTCGGCATCGGTCTCCGCTTCCACATGGCCTACTCCGGCGGCATGCGCGCGAAAGGACGGCTGCGGATCGATCCAGGCCCTGTCCGGCGAGCCTCCGAGCTTGGTCGCGAGGACAACGTTACCGGCGTCTTGAATCGCCTTGGCAAGTTCGATATCACCCTTAGCGTCGCCTGGTTCCGAGAGCAGGAAATCAAGCCCTATGGCAGCGGGATGCTGCCGGCTTACGGCACTCACCAGGCGCGCCAACTGAGCCCTCGGCCAGGGCCAGCGGCCATACCGTTGAAGACTGGAGTCGTCGATCAGGACCAGAACAACCGACGAAGACGTGGGCTGGTGTGCACGCAGGCGGAAGTACTCGTCTTCCAGCCGGCGGCTTAACTCCTCTACGGGATAGGTAAGACTCAAAAGCGCGACGAAGGCCAGCAGCACCACATTCAAAGCCAGCCAACTCGTTGCCAGATTCGGCCTGCGGCCTTCAGCGGGAGGTGAACTCATTTGCCGATAGCATCGAGATCGATGCCCAGCCGCCTCGCTTTCTTATAAAGAGACTTGCGCTCGATCCCAAGCTTCCGGGCGGCTTGCGAGCGGTTGCCCGCCGATTCCCGCAGCGCACGAATGATCTGCTGGCGTTCGGTGTCTTTCAGATTCAAGCCGTCAATCAATTCAGGGGCGGCAACCACCGTGGATGGTGCGGCCGACACCGGCGCTGCGGTCGGCATTGCG
This sequence comes from Terriglobia bacterium, assembly GCA_963727085.1. Classification (GTDB taxonomy): domain Bacteria; phylum Acidobacteriota; class Terriglobia; order Terriglobales; family Acidobacteriaceae; genus Sulfotelmatobacter. The sequence continues at coordinate 808,691 of CAVSER010000001.1, forward strand.
TCCTCGCGGCTCCGCCGTATGTCTTCCGGGCTGATCACCCCTGTCGACGAGAGAATTGCGGATTTTTCGATCAGGTTTTCGAGTTCCCTGACGTTGCCCGGCCAGGACATCTCCGACAGCAAATCAAGCGTGCTGGCCTGCAGCGAAATCTGCCGCGCATTATTCTTGTTGAAGAGTGCCAGAAAGTGTTGCGCTAGCAGCGGAATATCTTCGCGACGCTCATCCAGCGAAGGCAAGCGAATCGTAATGACACTCAGCCGGTAATAGAGATCCTCGCGGAATTGTTTGGAACGAATGCGCTCCATCAGGTCGGCATTGGTCGCCGCCAGAATGCGCACGTCGACGGCCGTCGACGTATTCGAACCCAGTCGCCGCACCTGCCGCTCCTGCAGGACACGCAGCAACTTCACCTGAAATCCGGGCGTCGTTTCTGATATTTCATCCAGGAAAATCGTCCCGCCATTGGTGCTCTCAAACAGTCCACGACGCGCAACGTCGGCGCCTGTGAACGCTCCCTTTTCGTGGCCGAAAAGTTCGCTCTCGAGCACGCTCTCGGCGAGAGCGCCGCAATTGATGGCTGTCATCGGCTTGCCCGCGCGGCGGCTGTGTTCGTGAATCGCCCGCGCAACGCGCTCTTTGCCCGATCCGCTGGCTCCGACGATCAACACAGTCGCATCCGTCGGCGCCACTCGTCCAATCGTGCGATACACGTCCAGCATCTTTGGACTGCGCCCGACGATGGCTGTACCTTCAAATCCTTCCGGCTCATCCGGCTCCGGAGGAATACTCGCAAGGCCTTCCTGGCGCGTCTTGAGCCGCTCGATACAGGCCAGCAACTCATCGACCCGCAAGGGTTTTCCGAGGTATTCCACGGCGCCATCGCGCACGGAGCGAGCCAGGGTTTCGACGCTGGCGTGCGCCGTCATCATTACGCAATCGCAATCGGGCTGCAGTTCCTTGATTCGTTTAAGGAACTCCACTCCATTGGCGCTTCCGAGATAGATATCGACCAGAGCGAGTTGAAAAGTCCGCTCCTGCAGTTGTGCCTCAGCCTCGGTGAGGTCGCGAGCGGTGTAGGAGGTGTGCCCTTCGGCATTTAAAACAGAACTCAACCATTGGCGAGTGGCCCGGTCATCATCAACGATAAGAATTTCCATCGGCATGTCTTTCGCGGCAGCTGCTCCTTTTACTCAGAAGAGCATGGAGCACGCCGCATGCCACTTCGAACTCTCAGAAATGATAGGCCAATTCGAACCTCGCCGCATCTGCTCTAAATGCTCCGGTTATCTGGGCCATGTGGTACCTCGAATAATCCAATCCCAACTCCCAATGTCCGAGGGTCAACTGGTTCCGCGTGGTGATCTCCCAGGCTGCCTGGAAAGGCGCCCCGCTCGCGATCGATTCTCCTCCCGCAAACGCCGAGAGTTCTCCCCGGTATCTGCGGTTGGGATGAAAAACCAGCCCCAATTTCGCTTGATGACTCTGATAGTTGTCAGGACTGAAGTAGCCATGCGCGGTATTTTCATCAAACCCGTAATGGCGGAAGCGATAGCCCACAATGTAGTTCAGCCTGGGGGTCGTCCATTGGCGAAGGATCTCTCCCATCTGCAACGCCCCTTCATTGTCGTCAGTGTAGTGCCGCTGCGAGGCCTGGAAGTTCACTTGCCAACCCTCTGGAGCCCACAAGCCGAACGCGTCCCAGCCCTGCGCAGTGATCCGATACTCCGCCGCTTTGGCGTCCGGAAGTATTGGAACCCGCGAAAATCCCGCTCCGACCACAAACCGGCTGGCTAGCTGCGTCGTAATTGTCGTCTCGTAGATAGGGCTCACGTCGCCGTTGTCGAAGCGTACCGCTCCCCCGCCGACCGAGACCGCTAGCCTCTCCCACGGCCTCCAGCGGATCGTTTCCGACGTCGTTTGTACAACATCAAGCGGATAACCGATTCCATGAAGAAATTGCTCTTCGATGCGAAGGTCGCTTGTGATCCCGGGACGGATTTTTACCTGCAATCGCTGGGTTCCGACCCACGCGTGGTTTCCTGCTGAGTCAGTGATGAATTCCGTGTCTGAGGTGAACACGTTCCCCGGCGTCGTCAGAGCGCGCTCATCCCCTCCCAGAAGTCCGCTCGCAATGCGGTCGCGATATTCCAATAGGCGAAGGCTGTTGGGATGGTAAGGAAGTGCCGCGCTGGCGACCGCAGTGGCTTCTGCGGTGCGGCCCTCATGCAGCAGATTGCTGGTCAACCCAATAGCCGCGCCCTCGTCTCCGGGATTCTTCGCAAGCAACTGTCGATACAAGCGGTCCGACTCTTCGTAGTGCTGCTGGAACGCCAACGACCGCGCGAACTCCAGCTGGGCCTCCCGGTGATCCGGCTGTTTTTTCAGGATCTCCCTGAACAGGCGCTCGGCCTTGCCATCTTGCCCAGTCGCCAGGTAAGCGCGCCCGAGTTCAAGCTGCAGGCCCGCATCTGCCGGATACTGTTTCAGTGCGTCACGAAGAAGTTTGATTGCTTCCGCGTAGTGCCGCTCCAGTTCGGCGGCTTGTGCACGAGTCAGCACTTCCTGGATCGAGGACGAACCGTCTGCGGCGTTGCCGGCTTTCGGATCGCCGACAGACTGAGAAGACAGGAAAGAGCCAGGCAAAAGGACGAGCAGTAGCGAGAGAACACGACCCACGGTATCCAAACGGACATCCCGTCGAAAAAAAACTGATGGCGCACCGATGCCGCCGCGGAAAACTTTAGCCCTAAGAATCGTCTTCAACCGATCGTCTCTCTCTCAATCAATCAGGTGTGGCGTTCTCGACAATCCAGACCATTCAAGACATGTTCTTCAATCCGCTCACTGGCACTGGGTGGCTTGTTGAAGATCGCTCTGCGCGTTTGTTGCCATTCGCGTCAATGTTCTGAATTCTTAGCGTCCGAGCCTCTGCAGCATAAAGACGACCTGCCGGACGGATCCTGCGACACCGTTTTCATCGCCACTTACTCGGTAGTATATGGGAAGCCCCGCCGCGGATTGACTAATGCGTGCACATTGGAAACAACTTAGGGAAGGAGAACGCGGTGAAAACATTTCTGGCTGCCCCCCAGGGATTCGAACCCCGATAACCTGCTCCAGAGGCAGGTGTCCTAGCCGTTGAACGAGGGGGCAGTTTCGATTGGAAAGCCCGCGATTCAGGCTCCTCCTGATTCTATGATCCCGCGTGAATCTGGTCAACATTTCACGCTCCAAACGCGTAGCGAAGATGAGCGCATCGTACAATTCTGGGAGGCTTCTGCGGAGGGACTTTCGATGGCCACAATGCTCGACAATGCTGCGACCACATCCCAATATGCCGAGATGGCGCGCCGTCCACTCGATCCCGACCAGTGTGCTCTCGTTGTCATCGACATACAGGAAAAACTCCTGCCGCCGATTTTTCAGAAGGAACAACTGGTCCGCAATTCGCAGTTACTTATCCGCGCCGCCGGCATCCTGAAAATCCCCGCGCTCGTCAGCACGCAATACGCCAAGGGATTAGGCGGGACCGTCCCGGAAATCGCTTCCCTGCTCAGCGGCACCGAAGCGGTTGATAAGACCCTGTTCTCCTGCTTTGGAAGTGATGCGTTCTGCAGCCTGCTCAAGCGCTTACCCGGACAGCGCACGACACTGCTTCTCTGCGGCATGGAGAGCCACATCTGCGTCACGCAAACCGCGCTCGGCGCGTTGCGCGAAGGATATCTCGTACACGTCGCCTCCGACGCCGTCAGTTCGCGCACGGAATGGAATTGGAAGATTGGACTTGAGCGGATGCGCGCGGCCGGAGCTATCCTCTCTTCCGCAGAAATGATCGTCTACGAACTGATGCGTTCCTCGTCGTCAGCGGCGTTCAAGGAACTTCTGCAGCATCTCAAAGGGTAGTTTCGAACGGCTGAAACCACGAAGGACACGAAGTTTCACGAAGGAAGAGCGACCTCCTTCGTGTTACTTCGTGTCCTTGGTGGTGAATGATTTTTGAATTGCTACGCTTGCGCCGGCTCCTGCTCTTTTTTCTTCACGCGAACGACCGTAATCTTCGCGAATCCTTCTTCGAACGCCGGCGGCTTGAACTTGGCTGCCATGCGCCGCATGACATCTTCCGGAACGACGCGATCCCGCCGCTGGTGGCGCTCGATGCAGACGTCAAGTGGCACGTCGAAAAATACCGCATGCACTTCGTAGTTGTAATCCTTCGCCAGCTTGATCCAGTGCTGCCGCTCCTGCGGAGTCAGATTGGTCGCATCCACATAGTTCATGGGACGCTTCGCAATCAGCCGCGCTTTGAGCATCGAGCGCAGGTTCGAGAATACGAGATCCTGATAGCGCTGCTCCCGGACATCATCAAAAAGCAGCGACCGCACCATGTCGCTCGAGAGCGGCGTCACGTTGTGCCGCTTGAACCAGGAACTCTTGCCGGACCCGGGCAGCCCGATCGCGAGCACGACGATGCCCTTGGGAGGACGTTGCGACGCAGCCGGAATCGCAGCCGCCGTGGGTGGAGCCTGCGGTATCGGAGCAGATGGCTCCGCCTCAGGAGCCTCGGCAGATGTTTCTGCGGCCGATTCGGACCCAGCCTCCGGGACCCCTTTGACTGCCGCCGGAGCAAAAGCTTGCGCCACGGCCTGTTCACGCCCTCGGCCCCCGCGGCCGCGTCCGCCACGACGGCGACGGGGCTTTGCGCGGCGACTGTCGCCACCGCTGGGTTGACGCGTGGATTCCCCTTCGCCAGCCGGAGCAGAAGGCTCCGCCGCCTGCGGCTCATCTTCAGCTTCAGTAACTTCTCGCGCTTGGGGTTCTTGCTGCGTGCTTTCAGGCGCCTCGCTGGCTTCGAAATAAGCCGGCTGCAGGGGTGGTGGCACCGGTTCGGCTGCCTGCTCGGGACTCTTCTTTTTGCGGCGCTGTATGCGCTCGCGCATCCATTTACGCATGTTCAGGCTTGTAACACAGATGCCCCGAGGGGAGCAATGCGGCCACGGGCATCAGAACCAGCGATGTCAGCGGGAACCCGCGAAACTCCTGCGATTTTGCGGGGGTTCCCTTCTGTAAAATGACACTATGCCTCGCCAGATTCCCCCGGCCATTCGCAATCAGAAATACATCTCGCTCACGACGTTTCGGAAAAGTGGGGCCGGAGTCGCCACCCCCGTCTGGTTCGGTGAGCAGTACGATAAGCTCTACGTGATGACCATTAGCCATTCCGGAAAGGTTAAGCGAATCCGCAACAATCCGCAGGTCAAGGTTGCGCCCTGCACGATACGAGGAAAGGTCACTGGTCCGGAATTCACCGCGACGGCCCGCCTCCTGCCACCGGAGGACTTCCCGAAAGCCCGGAAGACAGTGACGCGGAAGTATTGGTTGGCGAAGATCACCACCCCATTCTCGCGCGCAGACGCCTTCGTCGAGATCAGCTTTGACTAATGCAAGGTTTCAGAGTTTCAAGGTTTCAAGGTTTCAAGGTAAGGCGCGTGTGATATGGGGTTTCACTCTGAAACCTTGAAACTCTCAAACCTGATTTCTACTCACCAGGCACCAGTCGTCAAATACTCCTGAATCGACTTCGCAGCGCGGCGTCCGGCTCCCATAGCGAGAATGACGGTTGCGCTGCCAGTGACGATATCTCCGCCGGCAAACACGCCTTTGCGCGTGGTGCGCTGCGTCTCTTCGCTGGCCTGAATATATCCGCGCTTGTTCGTACCAAGCCCGGGGGTTGTGCTCTGTACGATTGGATTCGCACTCGTGCCGATCGCGATCACGGCGACCGAAAGCGGCAGTACAAACTCCGATCCCTGCATGGGCACAGGACGCCTGCGTCCCGACGCATCGGGCTCGCCCAGTTCCATGCGAACACATCGTGCTCTAGTGAGCCAGCCCTTGCCGTCCGAGAGGAACTCGACCGGCGCCGTTAGCATCTGAAAATCAATTCCCTCTTGCCGCGCGTGGTGCACTTCCTCCGCGCGCGCCGGCATCTCCGCATCGCTCCGGCGATAGATCACGTAAGCCTTCTCCGCGCCGAGACGAAGCGCCGAGCGGATCGCATCCAGAGCGGTATTGCCTCCCCCAATCACAGCAACGTGCTTGCCGTGCAGGTCGAGCATGGGCTCGTCGTATACCGGGAATTTGTAGGCCTTCATCAGATTGATACGAGTCAGGAACTCATTCGCCGAATACACGCCGTTCAGGTGCTCTCCGGGAATATTCATGAACTGCGGCAGACCGGCTCCCGTTCCGATATAGACAGCGTCGTACCCTTCTTCCTCGATCAGCTCGTCAATCGTCACCGTTCGGCCGACGACCACGTCCGTCTCGAACTCGACACCCATCTCGCGCATGTAATCGATCTGCTCCCGCACAATCTGTTTGGGCAGGCGAAATTCGGGGATCCCATATACCAGAACTCCGCCAATTTCGTGCAGAGCCTCAAATACTCGGACCTTGTGTCCCTTCTGAATGAGATCGCCGGCAACGGTTAGCCCGGAAGGGCCACTGCCTACGACGGCGACTTTCTTTCCGGTAAGCTCCGCATGAGGCACGATGTGCGTGCCCATGCGCTGCTCGTAGTCGGCCACAAAGCGCTCGAGATATCCAATTCCAAGAGGCTTCACCTTTTTCGATAACAGGCATTTCCCTTCGCACTGATCTTCCTGCGGACAGACGCGTCCGGTAACCGCAGGCAACACGTTAGCTTCTCGAATCTTCGCAGCTGCCCCAAGAAAGTCGCCAATCACGATCTTCTGGACGAATTCCTTTACGTCGATGCCGACCGGGCAATTATCGGTACACGTCGGCTTCGCGCATTCCAGGCAGCGAAGGGCCTCTTGCTGTGCCAGTTCTGCGCTGTATCCCAGATTCACTTCCTCAAAGTTGTGCGCCCGCACTTCCGCGGGCTGCTCCGGCATCGATTGGCGGGGTACCTTGATACGATCTTTCGGCGACAGCGGATTGCGCGACTTGGTGCCAGTCGGGCTCATCGTGCCCCTCCTTGCCGCGGTCCGGCAACTCCCGCACACGCCTCTTCTGGATGTTCTTTTGCGTGCTGAAACTCTGCCAGGGACTTCTGCTCGGCTTCCCGATACATCGCGTTGCGCTGTACCAGCACCGAGAAGTCCACCTTGTGAGCGTCGAACTCCGGTCCATCCACGCATGCGAACTCGCTCTTACCGTCGATCAGTACTCGGCAGCCGCCGCACATTCCCGTGCCGTCGATCATGATTGGGTTGAGGCTCACCACGGTGTGAATGTTTTCCTTGCGCGTCATCTCCGAGACCGCCTTCATCATGACAATCGGACCTACCGCGATCACCAGGTCGATCCGGGTTCCGTTTTCGATCAACTGGCGCAGCTTGTCGGTGACGAATCCCTTGTCGGCATAGCTGCCATCGTCGGTCGTGATCATCAGCGCATCGCTCACCGCGCGCATCTCTTTCTCGAGGATGACCAGTTCCTTGTTTCTCGCGCCCACGATCGAGATCACGCGATTTCCGGTGCGCTTCAACGCTGCAGCAGTCGGATACGCCATTGCGGTCCCCACACCTCCGCCCACCACCACAACGGTTCCGAAGTTCGCGATTTCTGACGGCTTTCCGAGCGGCCCAACCACATCCAGAATGGAATCTCCGGTCTGCAGCGAGTTCAAAAGGTGGGTGGTCTTGCCCGCCGCCTGCACCACGATGTTGACCGTTCCCTTCTCGGGATCGGAGTTCTCGATCGTGACGGGAATTCGCTCACCCTCCTCGTAGATGCGGAGGATGACAAACTGTCCCGGCTTCTGTTTGCGCGCAATGCGCGGTGCTTCAATGACAAAACGCTTGATACCCGGCGCAAGAAATTGTGCGTGGATGATTTTGAACACAGTCGCTCCCCGGGGCAAAAGCACGGATTCCCCGACAAATCGATTGTGTTCGGGGTCACATGACGCAAGCTGTGATTGTGATCACACAGCCGTGTATCGAGCAGCCGCTGAGAACCCAGCCCTGCACCCAAACTATGTCACACCTTGTCTACATGACATATATACAATTATATGACATGTATATATACTATTGTCATATGGGAGGAGGTTTGGCATGATTCCGGAGACCAAGCTCAAGGTCAATCAAAACGGGCGGGTGGTTATTCCCGCATCCTTCCGCAAGGCGCTTGGAATTGCGCCGGGAGACGAAGTATTCCTTCGCATGCAGGACGACGAGTTGCGAATTACGACGATGAAGGCTCGGATTGAGCGCGCCCAGCGTCGCGCGAAGCGCTACGTCAAGCCGGGCGTTTCATTAGTGGACGAGCTAATTGCAGAGCGGCGTGAGGCAGCCAAGCGTGAGTAGGATCGTACTGGATGCCTCCGTATTGCTGGCTTTGATTCACCAGGAACCCGGAGCGGAGCAACTGAAGCCTGAACTGCTCGCCGAGGCGTCCGTTAACACTGTTAACCTTGCAGAAGTTCACGCTAAGCTCGTCAGTTCCGGGTGGCCGCCTGAAGAGGCATGGGAAGATGCCAGAAGCGCTGCCGGTGTCATCGTCCCTTTTGAATCGGAACATGCGAGGATCGCCGGCAATCTGATCACCCAGACGCGCCTCTACGGTTTGTCGCTGGGCGATCGGGCTTGCCTCGCTCTGGCGATCTCCTCAAACGCTGCGGTTTATACCGCCGACCGATCCTGGAAGAACTTGAAATTAGGAGTTCGAATTCACGTCATCCGCTGACACTGTCACCCGTTACTTGCACCTTGCTCGACTTGGGTAGTACTCGCCAAAACCCCAACCTTGAGCGGTAAGTTCAGCTTCCCAATCCTTCCAAGCTAATGGAAGATAGTCGCAGGGAAGGTCACATCCTCCTCCCAGTTTAACCATGCATGACAAGGAGAATGCATAAGCTCGGCGCCGCTGCTCGGCGCTGGTCTCTTTATCGATAGCGACGAGTAAATAGGGCTTTCCCACTGGTGTGGGAAATGAATAGTGAGGATCACCGAATCGCTTGAAATTGGAAATGATCAGAGATTCTTCTACAATCCCTCCCGACGGCGCGGTCGGAAAAACCTTGGTATCTCTCGCGACCTCTGTATGAAGATTCTGGACCTTGCCGCGAGCAACCAGTATCCAAGCCTGAAACCGAGTATCTGGCTCGACCTTGACACGGGCTAGCCAGCGATTCGTCACCTCGAAGAAGTACCAGCAACCATCATCCCCGCACTCAGTCCGAGTGAGATGGCCTCGGTGCTTTTCAACAATTCTTCTAACGTCCAAATCGGTGGAAACGCCGACCTGCAAGGCAATGAAGTCCTGCAGAATTCGGTGCGCCTCGGCTTTAACGGCAAACGCGTAAATGGTTAAGGCGAAACCTGCAGTAGCGATCAGCAGTACGCCGGCCACGAGGGCCCGTCGGAAATAGGAATATCGGTTCATCGCGAGGCCACACGACCCGGTTCGGGAGCCAAATCACTTCTCCGGCTTGTAGATCATTCCCTGGCTGGTCCTGCTGTTCATCACAACCCGCATTGGCTGCTGAAATTGCAGATGACGAACGCACCCGCGCTCTTCGACTGCGGGCTGATTTGCGAGCCATTGCCAATCCACCGATCCCTCTCCCGCGTCCGGGTTCACGGTGAAGTAGCCGACTTGAAACGCCGTCAGATTCTGAAAAAAGTGGCTTCCCTGGGACGGGGTGACGCGGAAATCGTGGAACCCCGCCTCCACAATCGCACGCGCACCGGAAATCTCGTCCCACTCGACAGGAATTCCGAGCCATGGATCGTTCGATCCCCATCGCCCCACTCCGATCAGCAGGTACGGTCGATTCTCAGCATTGAGCGACGCGTTGAAATGCGCGACCGCTTCCGCCACCTCCCGGCTGCGGCTGCGCTCGAAGCGCTGCGAGTCGACCACGATGATGTCGTGAAGGTTCTCAATCCGTCCATTGCCAAGAACCTTCATGCTTTGACAGATCCACTGCGCCGGATCGACCTCATCCATCGTCAAGTCCTGATGGTCCCGCGCCAGCGTCAGCGGACGGATCTGCAGGAATCCAAACTCGGCCGGCTCTTCTCCGCGCGGCAGGCTCACAGCAAATTCGATCTCCACCGGATTACCGAGCGCATCTTCTCCGGATTTCACCAGAACTTCCAGGATCTGTGCCAGCGGAAAGAGCCCGTGCTTCAGCATGGGGGCGAAGGTCACGACGCGCGACCCTGGGCGGCTCAAGCCGTCGTATACGGCGTGATTGTCTGCAGAGTATGTCGATCCAACAGCGTGCAGCGTACCGTCCGCTTCGGCGACATCCAACCCAAAGCGCATTTCGCGCAGATGTCCCTGGCCTCCGTGAGGAACACCGTCGAGTTCGAGCGCGCAGAACTCGGTCTGTGTGTTGGCGAGAATGTCTTCCACCGACGAGAACTGCAGTAGGTTTCGCGGATACCGAGGACAGAAGTTAATGCACTTGCCTCCATCCACCACCGTCCGTCCCAGACCAAGGGCGACTGCGGCGATCCCGTCGGCGAAGGTCATCGGCGCCACGGGATAAAAGTTGTGCGAACGCACCACGCCGGAAAAATCCGGATAGAAACGGTTTCCGTGAAGTGTCCCCACAACCTGCTGCAGGATGACCGCCATTTTCTCTTCTTCGAGGCGGTACGGCGTGGCGCGCACATAAGCCTTCGCGTGCTGGCTGAAAGTCGACGCATAGACCCGCCGTATCGCTTCGCTCAGTTCCTCCAGACGCGTCTGCAAGCCTGCCTGCTGGTTCCCCAGCATGAAGGTCTCGTACACACCCGTGAACGGCTGGTACTGCGAATCCTCCAGCAAACTCGACGACCGCACGGCAACCGGGTAATGAACTTCTTCCAGGAATGCCTTGAGATTCTCTTGCAGAGACACAGGCAGCGGCGCATCGAGGAATCTCTGCTGGACCTCACTGTCGTCGTCGCAGTGCAAAGCAAAATCGCTCAGGTTGTTCTCGCTCAGGAACTGGTCAAACATATCCGTCGCGATTACAACGGCGGGAGGAACGGAGATGCGGACTCCAGGAAATCTTTTGGCGATACGCCGGGTGCGCAGCAAGTGCCGGACGAATGCGAGGCCGCGAGCCTTACCTCCGAGCGATCCCGAACCAATTCTGAGAAAGCTCGATTGCGAGGGTTTGAACGTGTCGCCCCTGAAATCACCAATTAGCACTTCGTTCTGCTCGCGCCGGTATTCGTTGATCGATTCGATCAAATCCCGTCGCAGGTGCTCAGGACCGTTGAAGTCTGAAACCTTACGTGGCCGTAGTTTCGCAGCCAGCGCAAATTCCGTGCGCGCCATCAGCCAGTGCGAGAAATGATTGCGCTGCGCATGGTACATCAGGCTGTCCGCAGGAATCGTTTGCAGTTGCTCTTCCAGTTCGTTCAGGTCTTTGGCGCGTCCGACCTCCCGCTGGTCCGGCAAGCGGAGAACAAAGTCCCCGAATCCGAAGTGGTCGGTTAAAAGCCGTCGGAGATCCTTCAGCAGGGTCGGCGACCGTTTGCGCAAAAACGAGTACCCCTCGGCATGTGCGCGCGGGCGAAACTCCGTACGGCTGGTCTGCAGCACGACGGGCACATCGGGCGTCAGCGTTTTCACCATCCGCGCCAGCTCGAACCCGGCTTCAGGATTGAGCTTGCCGTCCCATGGGAATTCCACATCCGAAACCAGGCCGAAGATATATTCGCGATATTCCTGAACGAGTTGCGAGGCCTCTTCGAAATTCGAAGCCAGCAGGATCTTGGGACGCGCCTGCATGCGTACCAGTTTGTGCGCTACGTTGATGCCCTCCTGAATGACACGCCTCGACTGCTTGATGAGTTCGGTGTATATGACAGGGAGGAACGACGAGTAGTACCGGATATTGTCTTCCACGACCAGCAGCACCGGCACGCCCATCGCGCGCGTATCGTGCAGGACGTTCCGCTTGTCCTCGACGTACTTGACGATCGCAATCAGGATGCGCGCCGTCCCCTGCCACAAAAATACGCGGTCCACATCAGTCAACGGATTGCGCGCCACGAAGTTCTTGATTTCCCGGTAGTCGTATCCGAGTACGACCACCGGAACGTCAAGCCCAGCGCGACGGACCGCGCGCGCAAGGTCGGCGGCATTGGTGTCACCCACGGTCAGATTGGTCACGATCAGATTGAATTGCGGATTCGACTTAGCGAGATCGAGAGCTTCGGCGCAGCTGGATACATGCGTGATCCCAGGAATCTGCCGCAGATTCAGTTCGAGCGATTCATCGATCAGCAGTTCGTTGAGCCGTCCGTCTTCACGCAGGATGAACGAGTCATATAGGCTCGAGACCAGAAGGATGTTCTGCACCCGAAAGGGCATGAGATTCTCGAAGCCTTCAAATCTCTCTTCGGCATCGAGAATAGGTCCGGCAATAGGCGGGACAATCATTGAGGTCCTGGTGAATTAACCGACAATCATAGTCCGCATGCCAACAACACTCCAAGAAGGCCACATCCCAAAACAAAAAAGGCGTCCCATGGACGCCTGCTGTTTTCGTATGACTTAATCCCGTTACTCGCCCCGCGGCACTCCACCTTTCGCCAGTTCCGGAGATGTTTGCGTCACGCTCGGCTCGCTCACCCTCTGAAGGCTAGGCCAGTCGCGTATGCCCACCGCCGGACAAAGCAGGCCTTTCCCCGCGGGCCGCAGCAACTGGCGCAGCGTCTGGACGCCGTAAAACAATCCCTGACCGCTATTCGCTGCGACAATCAAGTGAGACTTATCCGAGAACAGAAGGTAGCCGTCCTCGCCCACAGCTTGATCGGCCTTTAACCCATTATTCGCCAGGAAGCGCCGCACGCGGGCATCCTGCAGACGTGCGAGCACAATCGCGCCGTCCTCGGCCTTGGCTTCGGCCTTCATCCGCTCGATGTCCAGTCGTAAACCAGACTGATCCTGCACCTCTTCTGCCAAGGTCTCGGCGGCGATGCGGTCCTCCGACTGATGCCCTAGTTGGACAAAAATCTTGGTCCGGGGACCCACGACGAATCCGCCGTCCCGGAGCTGGACCTCCTTCGGAGCAGGTTCCAGCCTCAATGCCGGATTGCCCGTCGAGTCCATTGCGAATCCAACCGGGATACAGACCAGTGCCGATGCCACAATTCCCAAAACGCTTCTGTTCATTGCGCTCCTAAACCGGACCCCTTGAGTCCATATTGTACCCGCTTGCAACTCGGCCGCCAGCAGAAACCTTGCCCCCGGTATAAACCCCATTGCTTACCTGATTCCTCGGCCATTTTTCCGATTAGAATCATTGCTTTGCAAACGCCTCTTTGTTTACGACGTAGGGCATTCTGGTTACATCGCCACCGTAGTTTCCTTCCAGTACATCGATCAGTCCCTGCGCGCAGCGTCCGGCCATCCCCTTCTCAGGATCGGTCGAGAGCCGGGTGATCCGCGCTGCGCTGGCGAAGTGCGGCATAAGACGGCACCGGTCCGCAATCGCCGGATCCCGCAGCGGAGAATCTGCCGGCAATGGCTCCCTCTCATAGACGTCCAATGCTGCCCCTGCGATCCAATTTTCCTTGAGTGCCCGTGCCAGAGCATGTTCGTCCACCACCGGCCCCCGTGACGTATTGACTAAGTATGACGTCGGCTTCATCACGCTCAGCGTCCGCTCATTGAACAGATGGTACGTGGGTGTAGCGCTCTCCCCTTCCCGCAGCAACGGCACATGAACGCTGACAAAGTCCGCTTGCCGCAGCGCGTCCTCGAACGGCACATACCGGATCCAGGGCTTCTCTTTCACCAATCCGCGCGCATGCCGCAGGTCGTGGAGTTCCTGGATCGTTTTCACAAAAGCCTGATTTTCATAGGCCGGGTCGTAGCACAACACATTCATATCGAAGCCAACGCATTTCGAGATGAACGCCAGCCCAATTCGTCCAGTCCCGATAACCGCCACGGTTTTACCGGTAACCTCGTCCCCCAGAAATGGCAGATACGGATGCCAGTATCCCCACTGCTGATCGCGCGTCAAATGCTCCGCCGTCCACATCTTGCGCGCGAGCGTTCCCATCATGAAGAACGCAAATTCAGCGGTAGCTTGCGTTAAAACATCCGCCGTATGGGTGAACGGGACCTTATAGCGGTTCGCATCGGCGCGGTTGATGTTGTCAAAACCCACTGCAATTTGTGCCACGGCCTTCAGCGTCCCCTTCCCGGCCTCGAATACCTCGGCATCGATCGGATCTCGGAGGGTCGTAACCAGGCCATCCACTCCAGATTGCACTTTAGAGATGATTAGCGATTTGGGCGGCGCCTCCGGGTGCGGATACACCTCGATCTCATAACCGCGATTGCGTAGTAGGTCGATAGCTTCTCCGATGTCACAGGTGGCAAATACACGGAATTTTTTGTCCATAAGGGAGGAATGGTCTTCTTTCAAGGGCGGTCTAAGGCGTCCGTTCCCACGCGCGGACTCATGAAATTATCATACGGCAGGCAGCGCGCGTCGGCTGGGTCGGAAGTGCGGCTTGTGGGTTCGTTTTACTCAGTTAGCTGACACAGCGGCGGCTGTGACAAACACAGGTTGAGCGCGCTGATAAAATACGCATCACTTGAGAGACTCTTTGAATCTTCTCCCCACGCGCAACCCGAAGCGCGGCTTTACCTGACGGCGTCCCTCTAAAACGCCCGTGTGTCGTTTCCAGGAAAACGCGTTCGTGGCTCGTAGTCCTTAGCCAATCTGAAAGGAAGCCGCCAGATGCTGCGCAAGTTCTGTGTATTGATTTCTCTCCTCCTCGCCTTCACCCTCGCTACCTTTGCCCAAGAGTCCCGCCACTTCACATTTCATTACGGGTTCACCGTAAAGAATGTTGCCGTCGGGAAGAAGGTCCGCATATGGATCCCGGTCGCGCAGACAGATCCTTTTCAGGAGGTGAAGATGCTCTCCTTTAAAGGTGACCTGCCATTGAAAAAAACACGGGAATCGAAACGCGGCAACGAAATCCTCTACGCCGAAATTAAGAGAGCCGCTCAGCCGGAACTTCACTTCGATGTCGAGTACGACGTCGTCCGTCATGAACGAGTCGCACTCACCCCGCCTGCGAAAGTCACGGAAGCTTCGTTGACTACGCAGGAGCGGCAACTCGATCTTCAGCCCGATGCACTTGTGCCCACGTCTGGCTTGCCCGCCGACCTTGCGAAGCAAGTGACCCAGGGCAAGTCCGATCCGGTCGAGAAGGCGCGCGCGATCTACGATTACGTCTTCACGACCATGAAGTACGACAAGACCGGCACAGGCTGGGGACGTGGAGACGTCCTGTACGCCTGCGATGCGAAAAAAGGAAACTGTACGGACTTTCATTCCCTGTTCATTGCAATGGCGCGCTCACAGGGCATTCCCGCGCGCTTTGAGATCGGATTCCCTCTCCCCCCGGACAAGCACTCGGCCGAAGTCGCCGGGTACCACTGCTGGTCGGACTTTTACGTGGACGGCAAAGGCTGGATTCCGGTAGATATTTCCGAAGCGTGGAAGCACACGGAAAAGCGTGACTACTTCTTCGGATCGCACGATGTGAACCGCATTCAATTCAGCATGGGACGCGATCTGCTCCTGAACCCTTCGCAGGATGGCAAGCCGCTGAACTATTTCGTCTATCCGAATGTTGAAGTGGACGGACTGGACTATCCGAATGTCTCGCTGGCGTTCTCGTTTGCAGACGTGGGTGCGGCGGTGGCCGCGAACCGATAACCACAATCGAAAACAGAAATCCCACCCTGTCTCCTCAGAACGCGAGATACGGGTGGGATTGAATTTGATCGTTCTATTTATCTCTGGCCGATTGCATCCCCCGGCCCCGGCTCTCCGCCACCGGTCCGCGGGATATCCGGCGGCTCAGCAGGCGGCATCGGATTCACCTGATCGGAGGGCTTGGGCGCCTGTTCCGCATCTTCGCCCGGACGGCGGAGTGACGGAGCGTTCGGCGGACGCTCTTGTTCCTTTTTCGCTTCTTCCTCCTGATCCGGCTTAGGCAGGATGACTTCTTTTTCGGTGCGCACGATCTTCTGTCCACCGACTTTCATGGTTTCGATCCGCACCACCTCATCCCCGATGATGCGAACAAAATCGACGTCTTGCGGAGCTTCACCGTAGATCCATTCCTCGTATTCGGTCTCTCCGTCCTTCTCGCGCACTTTTCTCGGCGCCTTGCCCCGCGCGTGGATAACCATTTCGGTGTTCATCCCAACTAGCACCTGATGCGCCTTGATCGCTTCCTTCACCTTTGGAGGAACGGTGTCCAGGTAAGCTTCCTCCTTGTTGCGGGCGTTGAAGTCCAGCGCGGGAAACACGAGAGCGCGCAACTGCGCGGCCGTCATTTCCGGAACATACTTCTCGAAGTAGATGTCCAGGTAGCTGCCATGCAGGTTATTGGTCGCGTCGCCTTTGGACAGGGCTACAGGAGTGCCACTGCTCCCTGACACCTGAATATGTTCATACCACTTCTTCCGGCGGATGGCCCCGCCATTGAGGTCGAAGTGGATGTGGTTGTCCTTGATCAGCACGAACGAAATGTGCGCGGGATCGCCGGGCTTGATCGAAGGTCCCCAAAGCGCCAGGGCCTGCTGCAGGTCGCGACCGTTGGGCGTCAGTGATCCGTCCTTCAAACTCAGACCTTTGGACCCCATCGGGAACGCCGTCCGCGAATAGACCAGCTGCGTCTCGAAATCTTTGATGATCTCCAGCCGCGTCTGCTTCGACATGCGGGGAGCGTTCGCGGCTATTGGCGAGGCCTTTCCCGCATCTGGGTCATCTGTCGCCGGTGAAGCCGCGGCTGTGGGCTGAGTTTGGGAAGCGGCAGATTGCGTCTGGCTGTGCATGAATGCAGAGCCGAAAGCGAAGACCAAAAGGGCCGTGCAGTACAGGCGAAACATGGGACACCCCAACCGACTTAACCCGATTATGCGCCAATCGGAGGCTCATCGCAACGTTCAGAATCAGGATGCGGGGGCATTGGGGTGACGTTGTCCGATAAAGGCGATTCGTCAGGATTGCGGCCGGTTTTGGCTGGCGATGCCGGAGAGAAACCCCGGTTGCACCTTCCTGTTTACAGTCAGACCAGGTTGAGGGCCTTCTTGATGGTTCCGCGCTCTTTCTGGATTTTGTCCTGCAGCAGTGTAATCGCGTAGATCAACTGCTCCGGACGCGGAGGGCACCCAGGAACATAGATATCCACCGGGATCACCTGATTCACGCTCTGCACCAGGGCATAGTTTTGAAACACACCGCCGGAGGTCGCGCAGGCGCCCATCGAGATCACCCATTTCGGCTCGGGCATCTGTTCCCACAACTGCCGGATCACCGGAGCCATTTTGTTCGACACGCGTCCAGCAATGATCATCAGATCGCTTTGACGGGGCGAGGGGCGGAACACTTCTGCGCCAAAACGGGCGATGTCAAAGCGGGACGCACCCATCGACATCATCTCGATCGCGCAGCAGGCCAAGCCGAATGTCATCGGCCAGATCGAGCTCTTGCGCATCCAGTTCACGGCCGAATCGAGCGTAGTGAGTACCACGCCCTCAGGCGTGGGATTTCCAAAGGTCAGGTCCTTGACGACCTTCTTGCCATTCTCGATATCAACATACGGACCAAAATTGAGTTCGCGAGACATGATGCAAATATCTTAACCCACCGGACCGCCGGAATGCCCATCGCGGCGGGACCGGAAGCTTAAGCTCCTACGTTTAAGATGACTTTCCCGAACATTTGACTCTTTTCGAGGTACTCATGCGCCGCACGGACCTCGCTTAACGGAAACGTCCAGTCCACCACCGGCTTCAGTCGTCCGGCAAAGACATGCCCAAGGACTTCGCGGAGTTCGCCTATCGTCCCCATATAGGAGCCGAGCAGACGCAATTGCCTGGCGAAAAGGTGGCGGAGATCGATTCCCACATTCGCCCCGGTGGTCGCCCCACAGGTGACCAGCGTTCCGCCGGTCTTCAGGGACTTCACGCTTTCGTCCCAGGTCGCGGCCCCGACGTGCTCGACCACTATATCCACGCCTTCCTTGTTCGTGATCCGGCGAACTTCCTCCGAGATCTTCTGCTTGTAATGATCGATGCCATGATCGGCGCCCAGAGCCTTGGCCCGTTCAATCTTCTTCTCGTCCCCGGCTGTTGTGATGACGCGGCAGTGAAACATCTTGGCAATCTGAATCGCGGCGATCCCTACTCCCGAGCCAGCCCCGAGCACCAGCACCGTCTGCCCGGGCCGCACGCCAGCCAGTCCCACGAGCATGTGCCACGCTGTGACGAATACCAGCGGGACGCTGGCGGCCTGTATGTAGTCGAGCGAGTCCGGGATGGGGATCACGTTCGCCGCCGGAACCGCGAACAATTCACAATTGCCCCCATCGACTGCATTCCCCAGAACGGTGAACTCGCGACATTGATTCTGAACACCGGCAAGGCATTTCACGCAGTGACCGCAAAAATGGAGCGGCGCGATAACAACCCTCTCTCCCGCCTTCAGCCACGTAACATACTCGCCCACTTCGGCGATCTCGCCGGCGATATCGCTGCCGAGAACGTGCGGCAGTTGCACCCCGGGCAGTCCTTTTCGTACCCAGATATCGAGATGGTTCAACGAGCAGGCCTTCACCCGCACGAGCACCTGATCTTTTCGTAGCTGCGGATCGGGGGTGTCTTCGTACTTAAGAACTTCGGGTCCGCCAAATTGATGAATGCGAACGGCCTTCATGGTCAAGCACCTTTGCCTTTCGTCGAATGTGCCCGTCGCTAGTCTAATTCGCCCGATCGCGATTGACGATGTGTGCCAGCGTTGCCTTCCCTGATTGACTCACCCCTGTTAACCCACTGATAATCATCAAAGCCAGTCGACCGATGGATATTTACGAACAAATCGTGCAACTTCGAAAAGAAGGGCGCCGAGGCGCAGTAGCCACCATTGTCAACGTTCGTGGCTCCATCCCTTCCTTTCAGACAGCCAAGATGCTAGTCCGCGACGACGGCTCGATCGTTGGCACAATCGGCGGAGGCTGCGTCGAAGCCGATGTCTGGCAGGCCGCGCGCGAGGTCATGGAGTCCGAGAAACCTCGCACCTTAAAGTTCGACTTGAACCAGGACCCGAAATACGACACCGGCCTGGTCTGCGGAGGCACTCTGGAGGTCTTCGTCGAGCCCGTTCTTCCTCCAGCAGTACTTTATGTTTTTGGTGCAGGCCATGTTGCCTTTGCGGTTTGCCAAACCGCAGCTCGTGCAGGGTTCGACGTTATCGTCACGGACGATCGCTCTTCCTATGCGACCAAAGAACGCTTTCCAGACGCCCAGGAAGTGCATGCCCTCGAGTTCAACGAGGCCATGCAGAAGTTGGATCCGAGCGAATCCTCCTTCATCGTGATCGTGACGCGCGGGCATCGCGACGATATGCGCATTCTGCGCTGGGCCGTCCAGACTCGGGCCCGTTATGTCGGCATGATCGGATCCAAGCGCAAGGTGATCGAGATTTCAAAAGCTCTGCAGGCGGAAGGTATTTCGGCCCACCTTTTCGACCGAGTGCACGCTCCCATCGGACTCGACATCGGGGCTGTGACTCCCGAGGAAATCGGTATCTCTGTCACTGCAGAGCTCATCGCGATTCGGCGTCATGCTACGGGTCCATTGCCCCATCTGAGCTGGTTCAAGAAACAGGTCCCCGCTACCGAGGAGTAGTGCTACCACCCTTCGCGTTGGTAGTTTCCTCTCACTGACTTTCTCTTCAGTTTCTGCTATGTTCCGGAGCATGTTCCGGGCCTCAAGTTTTGGCGGCGTCATTCTTGCCGCGGGCGAGTCCTCGCGCATGGGGACCGACAAAGCCTTGCTTCCCTGGCCTCCCGGAGACACAATCTCAAAGGGAACATTCCTGTCCTCGGCAATCCACTCGCTCGAACTTTCTACCGATTTCGTCGTAGTCGTCGCGGGTCAAAACGAACCGGCTTTGGCACCCGTCGTCTATTCGCTTGGGGTCTCGATGGTCGTCAATCCCGACCCAAGCCGCGGCCAGTTCAGTTCCCTGCAGGTCGGCTTGCGTGAGGTGCTAAATCGGGGCCGGGACGCGGCGATCATTACCCTCGTCGATCGTCCTCCTGCCACTACCGCCACTGTGCAAACTCTCCGCGAGACGTTCGAATCTGCGCCGTCGAATATCTGGGCAGTGGTCCCCGAGATCTCGGGGAAGCACGGGCATCCCTACGTTGTCGGCCGCGAGATGATCGAGCGATTCCTGCGCGAGCCTGCGACCAGCAGCGCCCGCGACGTCGAGCATCGTTATCAGGACCACATCCAGTACATCGCCGTGAGCGACGCCTCAGTCGCGATGAATATCAACACGCCTGAAGATTACTCCGCAATTTCCAAGTAGCGGCACAACGCGGAACATGCCATCTGAGCGCCCCGGCGTACGGTAAGATTAAAGCTGGTTTCGTAAGAACAACCCCTACGCCTTCATGAACAGCTTCCTCGAGTCTGTCCTGCAGCTTTCTCCGCGTGTCGCTGCCTTCGATTGCGACGGCACTCTCTGGTCCGGCGACGCCGGGGAGAACTTTTTCGACTGGGAAATCAAAAATGGCGTCGTGCCTCCGGAGGTCGGCCGCGCGATGCGGGCGCGCTACGCCGAATACAAGTCTGGCCGAGTCCCAGAAGACGTCATGTGCGGCGAGATGGTGACCATGCACAAGGGCCTCACTGAGGACAAAGTGATGGAAGCCGCTACGGAATTCATGGAGTCACGCTTCCCCGGACACATCTTCCCGGAGATGGCGAACCTCGTTCAGCGCTTGCACGAGCAGAAATGTGAGATTTGGGCTGTGTCGTCCTCGAACGAATGGGTCATCCGCGCGGGAATGAAGCATTTCGGCATTACCGCGGATCGCATCCTGGCCGCCAAAGTGGCGGTCGAGAACGGCATCGTCACCGATCGGTTGGTGCGCATCCCATCCGGTCCGGGCAAGCCTCAGGCTTTGCGCGACGTGGCCAACAAGGAAATCGATGCGGCCTTCGGCAATTCGCGCTGGGACATCGAAATGCTGGCGATGGCGAAACACGCTTTCGCTGTGAATCCAAACCCTGACCTTGAGGCGATGGCAACCAAACGCGGCTGGACTATTTACCATCCCAACGGAACTGGGCGCCGATGATGTTGCGTTTCACTTGAGAATCCATGTACTCGGCTCTTCTGCTCGACCATTTTCAGAACCCACGAAATCCCGGCGATCTCGCCGCCGCAGACGCGACTGCTGAAATCGAAAACCCGGTTTGCGGCGACGTCATTCGTCTCAGCCTGCGCGCAAGTGCAGGCCGAATCACCCATGCTCGCTTCAAGGCAAAGGGATGCGTGCCCGCCATGGCATGCGGCTCAGCACTGACGGAACTTCTCATTGGCAAGACATGTGCGGATGCTCTGAAGCTCCGTCGGGAAGATGTGAGCCAAGCAGTTGGAGGAGTGCCGCAAGCGTCCACCCACGCCGCACAGTTAGCGATAGCCGTCCTCACCGCGACCCTGAAGAACTTGAAGTAAAAGCAACACTCCGCTTGACTGGCCCGGATTCTGACGCCACGTTATAGGATCGAAGAATGTCCTCTCGCCACACCGTCCGGCGAATTGCCTGCCTTCAACCAAGCGCCACAGTGATCCTCGACGCTATTGGCGAACTCGAGCGCGTCGTCGCTTGCACAAGGTATTGCGCAGAGGTCGTTCCCGCCGTGGCTGACGGTTCCCGCACGATCCTCGCAGATTCGTGGACCGCCGATGCGAAACAGATCACCGCGTCCCACCCCGATCTGGTCATCGCCGCAGTGCCCTACCAGGAAAAAGCTGTGTCGGAAATCCTGAAGTCTGGCGCACGGTTCCTCGGTTTGGCTCCAAAAAGTTTGAACGATATCTATAGCGATATCGCGACCATCGCCGGCATGGTGAGCGCACTACAACGTGGCGAGGAAGTCATTGCAGCGATGGAGGAACAGATCGAACACATTCGTGCTCTGACCGCCCGCCTGCCCAAGCCTCGGGTCTTCGCTGAAGAGTGGGGCAAACCGGTCATCGCGTCGCAGAGATGGGTTGCCGAACTCGTGGAGGCCGCCGGAGGCGCCTTCATGCAGGATCCCGGCCGCGCCGTTCCCCCGGCGCATCTGCCCGATCTTAATCCGGACATAATCATCACCGCATGGTGCGGAGCGGGCGATCGCGTTCCACTGCAGAAAATTATTCGCGAGCGCGGATGGCAGCAAACCGCCGCCGCAAAGGCCGGACGCGTTTTCTGCATCCGCGACGAATACCTCAACACGCCGGCACCCACTCTCCTTCACGGTCTCGATGCCCTGGCGTTCGCCATTCATCCTGAGCTTTTCCCGCGCCCACAAGGAATCCGCCAGATTACTGACAAGGACGCCTCCGCCGACGAAAATTCACCCGCGTGAGTTAACATTCAGCCATGGCCGCCCCTACCCGAATTGAGGAAGTGCGCAAGGAGATCAACGAGTTGACTCAATCTGCGCCCACTGCGCAGGATCTGATGCGCGGCATGGTAAAGCTTCTGCATGACCGCATGCTGAAATACAACTGGGTCGGCTTCTATTTGCTCGAGCCTGGCGCCAAGCCACCGGTACTTGTGCTGGGAGCATTCGAAGGAGCGATGACACCGCACACTCGCATCCCACTCCATCAGGGGATATGCGGCGCGGCCGCTTCAAGCGGCCAGACTGTCGTTGTGGACGACGTAAATAAGGATCCCCGC
The DNA here is from genome assembly GCA_963727085.1 of Terriglobia bacterium. Lineage (GTDB taxonomy): Bacteria > Acidobacteriota > Terriglobia > Terriglobales > Acidobacteriaceae > Sulfotelmatobacter. Next base: position 831,454 of record CAVSER010000001.1, read on the forward strand.
TATCTCGCTTGCTCCCTCGAGACCAAGTCCGAAATCGTTGTGCCCGTCTTCGTTCACGGCGAGGTCGTCGGAGAACTCGACATCGACAGCCACTTCCCCGCCGCGTTCACTTCCGAGCATCAGGAACTGGTTCAGCACTGCGCCACTCTCATCGGGAAGAAGCTGGAAACTGCTTCCGCATGAGAGTCGACAAAGGCAAAGTACGCGCGCCTGAAATTGGGCACGCGTGGTTGAATTCATCTCCGCTCAGCTTCCGTCAATTGCGCGGACGCGTGGTGCTGGTCGACTTCTGGGATTACACGTGCGTCAACTGCATCCGCACCCTCCCCTACGTGCAGGCCTGGCACGAAAAATATCGCGATAAGGGTCTCACCGTCATTGGCGTTCACACGCCTGAGTTCACCTTCGCGCAATATGAATCGAACGTTGAGCGCGGCATCCGTGAGTTCGGCCTGACGTACCCAATCGTGATCGACAGCAACCGTGAGATCTGGAAAGCCTTCGCGAACCGCTATTGGCCCACGAAATACCTGCTCGATAAAGATGGATATCTCCGCTACGGTCACTTCGGTGAAGGGGGATACGTGGAATGCGAACAGGTGATTCAGGAACTGATGCGTGAGATCGATCCGGCTCTCCAGTTCCCAGCACTGATTCCGCCTGTCCGAGAAGAAGATCACGTGCGCGCGGTCTGCTATCGGCCAACCGGGGAGCTCTATCTCGGAAACCGCCGCGGCCGCGTTGGCAACGAGGGCGGATTCAAGGAAGATCAGGTCGCTGACTACGCTTTCGACGCCAAATTGCAGGAGAACTTCTTCTATGCAAGCGGACGGTGGGCTTCCACTGCCGAATACTTCGAGGCCGTCGAAGCAGGCCCTCACGTTTTGCGATTGAAATACGAAGCCGCCGCCGTAAACTTGGTCATGGCTTGCCCGCACGCACCGTCCGCCGAAGTCGTGATTCTCCAGGACGGCAAGCCCCTGGCGCGCCATCAGGCCACTCGCGACACCCGTTTCCGTCCGTGCGGCACGAGCCAGGAAGAAAGCTATGTCGTCGTAGATTCGGCGCGCATGTACTTCCTGGTGGACGATCACGCATTCGGCGAGCATGAACTGGAATTGCGCTGCAGCGAGGGCGTGGCCGCATTTGCCTTCACCTTCACCAGCTGTGTCGATCCTGTCGCCAGCGCGCTGCAAGGGGCCACTGGCGCATGAAACGGGTGGTGGCGGGCCTCATTATCGAAAATGGCAAGTTACTGGTTTGCCAGCGCACTCGTCACCAGACGATGCCGCTTAAGTGGGAATTCCCCGGCGGCAAGATCGAAGAAGGAGAGCAGCCGCGCGACGCCTTACGCCGCGAACTCGAAGAAGAACTCGGGATCCAAGCCAAGATCGGCAATGAGATCGCCCGCATTCAGCACGAATATCCGAATGGCGGCATGGTGGAGTTGCGTTTCTTCGAAGTTCGCGAATACCAGAAAGAAATCGAGAATCGGATTTTCAAAGATATCCAGTGGGCTGAACCCAAAGATCTCCCAAAATTCGACTTTCTTGAAGCCGACCTCACCTTGGTGAACGATCTCGCCGCCGGCAAGCTGATTTAGCCCGATCGCAGAGTCCAGAACCATGCCAGCGTCAGGCCAACCATCACTACGGTCGTGACCCATGCCACCGCATTAAATATCCTCGAATTCACGTATTCGCCCATCAACTCTTTTTTGTTGATCAGCAGCAGCATGAAGACCAGCACAAACGGCAGCACGATGCCGTTCACCACCTGGGACAGCACGGCAATCTTTACCAGGGGCAGGCCCGGAATCAGGACCACCGCTCCTCCTGCCACTATGAGCGCGGTATAGAGCCAGTAGAAGGCAGGCGCCTCACTGAACTTGCGTCCGACACCGGATTCAAATCCCAGGCCTTCGCAAACGGTGTAAGCAGTGGACAGTGGCAGAATCGACGCCGCAAACAGCGATGCGTTGAATAACCCCACCGCGAAGAGAATGTACGCATATTGTCCCGCGAGGGGCTTCAGTGCTGCCGCGGCATCGGCTGCATATCGGATGTCGCGGAACCCATGCACCCACAGAGTTGCCGCACAAGCCACAATGATGAACCAGGCCACCACGTCGGTAAAGATGCAGCCCGTGACCACATCCAGCATCGAAGCCTTGTATTGTCGGCGCGTGACGCCCTTTTCCACGATCGAGGACTGCAGATAGAACTGCATCCATGGCGCGATCGTCGTTCCCACTACTCCGATCACCATGTACAGGTAGGCCTGATCGCGGAAGGCGTGGATATCCGGCGGTTTGATCGTCGCAATCGCTGCGGTCTGCCAGGCCGGGTGCGCCAGCACCCCGGCGAAAATGTACGTGATGTAAAAAAACGACGCCGCAAGAAACACTTTTTCAACGGTCTTGTACTGGCCCTTGACTACGATCAGCCAGACGATCACACCGCAGATCGGAACAGAATAGACTCGCGATAGTCCGAACAACTCGAGACTGGTGGCGATTCCAATGAACTCCGTCACCACGTTGCCGAAGTTAGTGATCAGAATCCCGAGCATCATGAGAAACGTGATGCGGAGTCCGTACTCCTCGCGGATGAGGTCGCTCAGGCCCTTACCGGTTACGGCGCCCATGCGGGCGCACATTTCCTGCACCACGATCAGCGCGAGCGTGATCGGGATCATGGTCCACAGCAGCAGATGTCCGAATTGCGCCCCGGCGGACGAATAGGTCAGGATGCCGCCGGCATCATTGTCGACGTTCGCGGTGATGAATCCCGGCCCGACTACCGCAAAAAACAGCAGGATCCGGATCTTCCAACGTCTCAAGAACCTCATGTGCACATTTCGCAGACATAGGGATGAAGCAGATTAAATGCAAACGACGCAACAGAATAACTGCACGCATTGAAATTGGACAAACGAAAAGTACCGAACGCGGCGATTTCTGGTGAGAACGAACCGATCTCGCCACCAGAAAATTAGCGAGCGAGCGATTGCACCCACGCCGCGAAGGCGTGCCAGACTGCGGTCCTGCCGATCGGTATGCGAATTTGTTGCACAAGAATCAGAAAGCCTCCGGCCCACAGCGTGGCGCGATGAACCTTGTGCGTCGACCAGAGATCATAAGCGCCCAGCAGCAGCAGAAAAACGTACGAAGCCATCGCGGCATGTACCGCATTGTGGAAAAACCAGGCAAACGGAAAGCGGGCGATGGCAGCAATCAGGACCCCGACAGTTGCGATGTAGATGATGCGCTTGTGCGCGGAAGGATCCCGGCGGGCCCGAAAGGCGAAGAAAATCAGGGTCCCGAAGATCACCATGTCGGTCATCGGAACGATGTAGAAGAAATACGTGTCCAACCCGCGCGGGGCGGTGCCCCGAGCCAAACGGTCTGTGGCCGCCGTCCACCCCACAATCACCATCAGGCTAGCCAGCAGAAAACCTGCGACGCCCAACTTTCGGTGGATATCAACACGGCCCGCCCAGGCCAACGAATTCTGGGCTAGGAGCAGCAGAATCCAACAGGAGAAGACGGCTCCATGAATGTGAATGATTCGACTTGGAAGAGGCGCGTGGAACAGTCCTGCCAGATAATAGGTTGGCCCAAACCCAAGCGCTACACTCGCCAACATCAAGCAGGCGGTACCCGAGAAGAAGTAATGGTCATAACGACGGCCGGGCAAACCGACTGCCGGCTTGGTGACGACGCGTGCTTGTGCCAGCGTGCCCATTTTTCCCCCGATTGTCTGAATTCTGAGGCCCCAAAGAGATGCGAGGCATTGTAACGCTATAACTTCGCGCGCAGCATGCTGATTACGTCGTCCGACGTGATCACCCCGGTCAGCCTTTTGTGCTCATCCACCACAGGCAGATTCTGCAAGTTGTATTTGTCGAAGAGCTCGGCTACTTCGTTCTCGGACGCACCCTGGTGCGCATAAACGAGAGGCTCCTGGTTCAGCGAAAGCATCGGAGTCGGAGGGGTCGCCAGGACAATTCTCGCCAGCGGCACCGATCCCACCAGCGTCCCCTGCGAATCGACCAGGTAGATCGTGCCCACCACTTCAACTCCGCCTTCGAACTCCCGCAAGGAATCGATTGCATTCTGCACCGTGGCATTCACAGGCAGCGCAAGGAAGTCCGTGGTCATTCGGCCCGCGGCAGTCTCTTCCCTGTGCTCGAGCAGTTCGACGACGTCCTGCTGCGCCTGCGGTTCCATCTGCACCAGGATCTGCTCGGTGCGGTCTTCCGACAGGTCGCCCAGCAGATCGGCCGCGGCATCGGGATCCATCTCTTCCACGATGTCCGCCGCGCGCTCGGAATCAAGAGATTCGACGATGGCCTTCTGCACCTTGGGCTCGACTTCTTCCAGGGCTTCGGCTGCCGTTTCTTCGTCGAGCGTCTGGAATACGGCCTGGCGCTCGTCCGGAGCCAGTTCTTCTACAATGTCCGCAATGTCAGCCGGATGCAGCTTGGCTAATCCCTGGTGAGAGATCTTCAGCTTGACTCGCCGGGCCGGATCAGTCTCGATCACATCGACGAACTTCCAGGGAATGGACCGTGGCGGTATCTTCCCGAGCAGGGCGTGCAGGGCCGCCCGAGGCGCCAAACCGCGCAGCAGGCGCCGGATTGCTCCCCGTGCACCCACATCCACGGAAAGCACGCGCAATATGGAATGCGTTCCATCGGGCCCCTTCCAGGAGTCCAATTCGAGGTCCACGTCGTTCACGCGGACCACTTTCCGGCCGTTCACATCGATTACCTGCTGATCGAGCAGGTCGCGATCCAGCAGAAAGAGCCCTTCCGTTCCGTTCACGGCGGACCAGTCTCCCGCGGAAGTCGTCGCCCGAATCCCGCCATTGATCGATACCACCGATGCCAACGGCAGAACGCGGTTCCCCGACTTAGTCTTGACTATCAACGATGCGATGTGGGAACGGTCCTCCTGCGGGGACATCGCCATCTCGCGCACCCGTCCTGCCGCGCCGGACGGGTCATACACCGTGGCGCCCAGCAGTTCGGTAAGGGCCAGCGTCATCATCTCGCCTAGAGAATAACGAACTCCTGCGCGATTCGGAACGGAAATTCTCAGAATTCGGTTCCGCGGACGCCCAGGCTTGCGCCGCAACGGACATCTCTTCTCAAATTACAGCGCACGCGCGACGAGTTTGACGCCAAAGTTCACGCGTAGCCTGCCGCGTGCACCCGATCGAATAGTTGCCTCCCGCGCCGTACCGGGGCCTCGAGCCTTTATAATCAATGAGAGTAGCGTGCGCCTTATCTTCGATATCTTCGGTCAGACTCTCCGTACCCTGTGGGCGCACAAGCTGCGCTCCTTCCTCACCATGTTCGGTATTGCATGGGGAGTAGGATCCCTGCTGTTGCTGGTCGGCGTCGGCGAAGGATTCCGCGCCGGAAACCGCAAGCAGTTCGCCTCTATCGGCGAGAATGTGCTGTTTATCTGGTCGGGACGCGCTCCCGCGCTCCAAGGCAGCTTCACCGCCCTGCGCCAGTATTACCTCACCTATCGCGATTACCAGGACATCGTCCGCGACTGCCCCAGCGTCCGCGCCGCCGCCCCCGTGATTGGCCGCAGCGACATCCGTGCGGTCAGCGACTTCTACCAGTCGAGCGGACGGATCAACGGCGTTCTTTCCATGATTAACCAGATCCGGAATCTTCCGATCAAAGACGGGCGCTGGCTCAATGAAATGGATGAAGCCCAGAAGCGCGATGTCATCGTCCTCGGCGACGAAACGAGGCGCACGCTCTTCTTCGGACGTCCCGCGGTCGGAAGCACGATCCTCCTGAACGGAATCCGCTTCGAAGTGATCGGGACCCTGCAACGCATCGGCCACGGCGACAATATCAACCAGAATCTGCAGAGCTACATCCCGTTCAGCACGATGCACCAGAACTTTCCTCCGATCAATGTCGGCGAGGCTCCCGACGTGATCACATTCATCAACTACCAGCCCAAAACCCGCGCGCTACACCAAGCGTCCAAGCAGGAAGTTCACAAGGTCATTGCACGGAATCACGGCTTTGATCCCAACAATCCGGACTCTTTTGACGAATGGGACACTATCCAGATGGTGGATCAAGTCGGCAAGATCTTCGACGCTATGAACACGTTCTTGGGCAGCGTCGGCTTGGTCACGCTGGCGTTGGGCGCAATCGGCATCATCAACATCATGCTGGTTGCCGTCGCCGACCGCACCCGCGAGATCGGCCTGCGCAAGGCGATCGGGGCGACACGTTCCAGCATCATGTTTCAATTCTTCGTCGAAGGAGCATTCCTGACCCTGATGAGTGGCGGCGTGGGAATCGCGGGAGCCGCCTTAATTATGCATGCCATATCCGGAGTGGACATGGGCAACTTCGATCCGCCAAAGCTGGTTGCCTCGACGGCGATTCTGGCAGTGATCTCTTTGAGCGTTGCAGGAGTCGCCGCAGGGCTCTATCCTGCCCGACGCGCCGCCATGCTCGAACCCGTTGAGGCCCTCCGCAAGGAATAATATGGATCAATTTCCCAATGAGGTGCTCGAAGCAGGCTCGGATGCGGATATCCCTTCGAGTTCGAGCCAGCCGACGCCCACGCGGGTAGTCTCCTCGCCCATTATTACGTCTTATCGCGACCTCCTGCGTCAGGCGAGCTCGGCGATGCGTCACGATCTTCGCCGCACTCTCTTGACCATGGCTGGAATGGCATGGGGCATCGCGACCGTCGTCCTGCTTCTCGCGTACGGAAACGGATTCGCCACAGCCATTCACAATATTTTCGAGAGTTTCGGAGCGACGGCTGTCGGCATCTTCCCTGGGCGCACCTCGATGCAAGCCGGAGGAAACAAGGCGGGCGTGCTTGTGCGCTTCACCAACGATGACATTGAGTTGATGCGCAACAACGTGCCGCTCTGCCGCAATGTCGCGCGAATGTCGGAGAAGGATTCGACCGTCCAGAACAACAACCGCACCTTCACTTTTCCCGTGATGGGACTCGACCCAGCCATTCTCGAGATCTGGAACCTCGACGTGGCGCAAGGACGATTCCTCAACGAGGCCGACAGCATGCAGCACGGCCTGGTTGCGGTACTCGGCTCGGAAGCCCGTGACCGGCTTTTCTCCGGCATGAACGCAGTCGGCGACAGCATCCGGGTGAATGGTGTCGTATTCCAAGTCATTGGTGTGCTCAAGCCTCGCATGCAGGAAGGCGATAGCGACGACAATCGCGTCGTCTATCTTCCCTTCAACTCAATGGACGTGGTCAAAGACACTCACTACCTGGATGGAATGTGGCTCGATTCCGCCGGGCTCGATCACGACAAAATGGCCAAGACCATCAAAGACACCCTTGCGACCGCGCACAACTTCAAAACGGATGACCCACGCGCCGTGTTCATCTTCGATGCGCAAAAGCAGCTTTCTCAGTTCGGCATCATGACCGCAATGCTCAAGGTTCTGCTGGGTATTATCGGCACGGTTACCCTCAGCATCGGCGGCATCGGACTGATGAATATCATGCTGGTTTCGGTCACGCAGCGCACCCGTGAAATTGGCGTCGAAAAAGCGCTGGGCGCACGCCGCCGCGACATCCTGTTCCAATTCCTTTCCGAAGCCATGGTCATCACCTTCATCGGTGGAGTCCTCGGCATTGTGCTCTCGTACATCGTTTCCTTGTCCGTAGGCCGGCTCACCCTGTACAGCGCCATGGCGAAACATGCCGAAGCCGGCGATATCCGGCTTGTGGTCTCACCGATGATCCTGCTGATTGCGACCGGAATACTCGCCGCAGTCGGCGTGGTCAGCGGTATGGTCCCAGCCATGCGCGCAGCGAACCTCGATCCCATCGAAGCCCTTCGCTACGAGTAGCGTTCCCTGTGGACCTCTGTGCCCTCTGTGGTGAAGTCAGAGCTAGAATGAAGCGGCATGTCAGAAGACATCCTATCTAAACCAGCGCCGCCCGCCGACGCCCGCATTCCGTATGGACCTGATCCAAACCAGTTTCTTGATCTCCGCCGGCCAGCGGGACACAACTCTCCGGCTCCGCTACTGATTAATATTCACGGCGGCTACTGGCGCGCGAAGTACAACCTGGAGCACGCCGGACATCTGTGTGCGGCGCTCGCTGCCGCGGGAGTCGCCACAGCAAACCTCGAATACCGCCGTGTAGGAAACGAAGGCGGCGCATGGCCGGGGACCTTTGCCGACATCCGCTCGGCCTATCAGTTCCTCTTACAGAATGCCAAGAAGCACAATCTCGACGCGTCCAAAATTGTCGTCACCGGACATTCCGCCGGAGGCCAGTTGGCGCTTTGCCTGGCCGCGCACGAAACTCGCCTGAAAGCGGTAATCTCCTTGGCCGGAGTTGTCGACCTGCAACGCGCTTTCGAACTTCATCTAAGCAATGACGCTGTGGTGGAGTTCCTTCGGGGAACGCCCGCGGAAGTTGCCGATCACTACCGCGAAGCCAATCCGATGCAGCTCTCCATTCCGCATGCTCGGCAGTTTCTGATTCATGGTTCAGCCGACGACGTGGTCCCTCCCGCTTTCAGCCGCGACTATGTCGCAGCGAAGCAAAAGCGTGCTGGAAGCGAGAAGGAAGACGTTCACCTGCTTGAGATCCGCGGAGCCGATCACTTCGATCTCATCGATCCGCGGTCGGAAGCGTGGAAACATATCCAGAAAACGACGTTCGACCTGCTCACATGACGTAGCGAGCATTTACCTTCGTGCACCTTCGTGTCCTTTGTGGTTCAAGCCTTTTCAGGCTGGAAAACAGTTGCCCCACTTGCAGTCCTTCCATAAAATTTAGGCACTCGCTCGCGCACTCGGGAATCGCGGGAGAACGCCTCGCAAAGACCTCACATGGGCCCAGCAAAGGTAACCGCAGCGGAAAATAACATTCATCCGGAAGAAGGGCTTTACGAGATGCTGTTCAGCAACAGCCTCGACGGCATCATGCTGACCTCTCCTGATGGCCCGATCCTCGACGCAAACCCCGCCGCCTGCCGGATTATGGGGCGCACTCGCGAAGAAATCCTGCTGGCGGGGCGACAAGGCTTGATCGACGCGTCGGATCCGCGCCTGCCGCACCTCATCGCCGAACGGCAGAAGACGGGCAAAGCTCACGGAGAACTCATGGCCCGGCGGAAAGACGGGTCCGTCTTCCCCATGGAATTTTCTTCTGTGCTGTTTCACGATGAGGACGGAAACCCGCGAACGTGCCTGATTTTCAGGGACATCAGCGACCGGAAGGTTGCCGATGCAGAGCGCGAACGTCTGATCGACGAACTGCAGCACGCCCTGGGCCGGGTAAAAACTCTGAGTGGACTGCTTCCCATCTGCGCCTCATGCCGGAAGATTCGCGATTCCGAAGGCGCGTGGCATCCTCTCGAAACCTACATTCGCAACCACACCCGAGCGGACTTCACGCACGGCATCTGTCCGGAGTGCCGCCAAGCGCTCTATCCCGATTCCCCGGTTCGATAACGCCGCGGCGTTGACACCGCCCCACAGCCCTCATACGATTCTCGGTTCACCGAGAACTCATCATGCCCACTCGCTTTCGCATGCAGCACGCTTTTTTCGCCCTCATCGCCAGTGCCATCCTTTTAGCAGCGACCACTCCCGGCCCTAAAGCCGATGCGACACGTTACCTGGACGACGTTAAGACGCTTGCCTCACCCGACATGGAAGGCCGTGGAGATGGCACGAAGGGACTGACGCGAGCCGAACATCTGCTCGAGAAACGCTACAAGGATCTTGGGCTCCAGCCTGCGGGCGTGAAGGGCTATGCACAGCCGTTCTCGGTCATCACCGGTGCTCGCCTCAAATCGGACAACCGCTGCTCCGTTCTCATGGGGAGTTCGAAAACAGACCTCGCCATCGAGCGCGATTGCGTTCCTTTCAGCTTTTCCGCTTCCGGCCAGGCGGATGCTCCACTCGTCTTCGCAGGATACGGGGCAAGTGCCGACGAATTTCACTACGACGACTACGCCGGCCTCGACGTGAAAGACAAGATTGTCGTCGTACTTCGCTATGAGCCCTCAGGCTTCGCGGAGAAAAGCGGCAATCACGGACTCACGCAGCATTCCCAACTCATCACCAAGGCGATCAATGCCCGCAATCACGGCGCGAAGGCGATTGTGATCCTGAACGGCAAACTCGGAGACGGAGAAGAAGATCTGCTCACCCGCTTCGGCAGCGTCAGCGGTCCGGAGAACGTCGGTATCGTAATGGCGCAGGTCAAAAACGCTATAGTCGACGATTGGTTCAAATCCGCAGGCAAAACTCTGAAAGACGTTCAGGACCAGATCAACTCCAGCACCAAGCCGGCATCATTCGCATTTCCCGACCCCCTCCATCTCTCTTTGCATATCGATATCGAGACCACCCGCGCAGTCGTGAACAATGTCCTCGCCTGGCTGCCGGGCCAGTCGGACGAATACGTAATAATCGGTGCACACTACGACCACCTCGGCCGCGGCAACTTTGATTCGCTGGCTCCCTCGCAGATCGGGCAAATCCATCCCGGCGCCGACGACAATGCCAGCGGCACCGCCGGCGTACTCGAACTTGCCCGCATGCTCGCTCCGCTTCGCGGACAACTCAAGCGCAGCATCCTGTTCATGAACTTCGCGGGAGAAGAACTTGGTCTCCTCGGCTCCGCGGAGTGGGTGAAGGAACCGACTCGTCCGCTCGCAAAGGCCGTCGCAATGCTCAACATGGACATGATCGGGCGCATTAAGGACGAAAAGGTCTACATCGGAGGCGTCGGCACCGGCTCCACGTTCAAAGGAATTCTGGAGCAGGCGCAGAAGGACGAACCCTTCAAGATCGAATACTCTGCCGGAGGCTATGCCTCGAGCGATCACACCTCGTTCGTTGCCAAGAAGATTCCCGTCCTGTTCTTCTTCTCCGGGCTCCACTCCGACTATCACAAACCGTCCGACACCTGGGACAAAATTAATTCAACTTCCGCAGCCCACTTGCTCGATCTGGTTGATAGTGCCTTAGCGCAACTTGCAAACGCCGATGCACCGCCTGCGTTTCAGGTCGTGGCTGAAGACAAGCCGGCCGGAGGCGGAGGCGCCGGTTACGGTCCCTACTTTGGGTCGATCCCGGACTTCGGGCAAACCGAGAATGGAGTCAAGTTCTCCGACGTGAAACCGAACTCGCCTGCAGCCAAGGCAGGTCTGAAAGCAGGAGACGTCCTCGTCCAGTTCGGAGACAAGCCCATCAAGAACCTATACGACTTCACCGACGCTCTTCGCCGCAGCAAGGTGGGAGACATAGTTGAAGTGAAAGTTCTCCGGGACGGCCAGCCCATGACGGTGAATGTAAAACTCGAACAAAGAAAATAGAATATCCGCGGCCCTCCGCGCGATCCGCGGCAAAGAAGTTCCCTGCGATCTCGTATAATCGTCGGTCACACAGAGAGGAAAGCCTTTGCCCTTCGACGACTTACGCCAGTGGATCGCGGCGCTGGACCGCGCCGGCGAACTGAAGCGCATCCAGACCGAAGCCGACCCCATCCTCGAAATCGCAGAGATCACAGACCGCGTTTCGAAAGGCAAGGACGCGAAAGGAAATGCTGGAGGCCCGGCCCTCCTGTTCCAGAATCTGAAGGGACATCCCGGCTCGCAACTCCTGATCAACCAGTTCGGCTCCGATGCCCGCATGAAGATGGCGATGGGCGTGAATTCCTACGACGAGATCGCCGCCCGCATTCGCATGTTCATGGACATGAAATCTCCGCAGGGATTTCTCGACAAGTTGAAGATGCTCCCGTTGCTGACCGAAGCCCGGAAGTTTTTCCCGCGAACAGTGAACACCGGCCCCTGTAAAGAAGTAATCAAGCGGGATAGTTTCTCTCTTCTCGATTTCCCTGTACTGCAATGCTGGCCCAACGATGGCGGACGCTTCATCACTCTTCCCTGCGTCACCACGCGCGATCCCAAATCCGGTAAGCGCAATCTCGGCATGTACCGCATGCAGGTTTATCACGAACGCACCACGGGAATGCATTGGCAGCGCCAGAAAAACGCCGCGGAGCATGCCCGCCAGCGCATGCGCGACGCGGTCGCGGAGAATGGCAAGGAATCTGTGGGGACGGCCGCCCTCGGCCGTCCGGCGCGCGCGGAGTCTGCGCGCGCAGCGGTGGACATCATGGCCAGATCATCGGGTGGATCCGTCGTCCCCGACGGCGAGCGCCCTTCCGGCAAAATGGAAGTCGCAGTAGCCATCGGCACCGATCCGGTCGTGACCTTCGCCTCCATCGTCCCAGCCCCACCGGAGATCGAAGAGTATCTGGTCGCCGGTTTTCTCCGCGGCGGCCCAGTCGAGTTGGTGAAGTGCGAGACGGTCGATCTCGACGTTCCCGCCAGCAGCGAGATTGTTCTCGAGGGTTACATCAATCTCGACGAACTCCGCACCGAAGGCCCGTTCGGAGATCACACCGGCTTCTACTCTCTCGAAGATCTATATCCGGTCTTCCACGTCACTTGCATCACTCACCGCAAAGATCCGATTTACGCGGCGACCATCGTCGGCAAGCCTCCACAAGAAGACGCCTACATGGGCAAGGCGGTCGAGCGGATCTTTTTCCCGCTTATGAAACTCAACATTCCCGAACTCGTCGACATCAACATGCCCGTCGAAGGCGTGTTTCACAACCTGATGATCGTCTCCATCCGGAAGTCGTATCCCGGCCAGGCCCGCAAGGTGATGCATGCGATCTGGTCGCTCGGTCAGGCGATGTTCACCAAATGCATTGTGGTGGTGGACGAAGATGTCGACGTGCAGGACCTCGGGGACGTCGTGCTCAAGGTGTTTAACAATATCGACCCGGAGCGCGACATTCAGTTCACCCTCGGTCCGGTTGACTCTCTCGACCATGCCAGCCGTCTGCCCGATTTCGGATCGAAGATGGGCATCGACGCAACCCGCAAGTGGTCGAGCGAAGGCTTCACCCGCCGCTGGCCTAGTGAAATTGTGATGGATTCAAAAACAAAATCTCAAGTGGACGCCAAGTGGAACGCGCTGGCCAAAGAGCTAGGAATCAAGTGACGGCTGTCGCCGTTAAGCATTGCCATTATTGATGTCATTCTGAACCGGGCTAAAGCCCGGTGAGGAATCCGACGTCCGTCGCCAGCATGAACTGCAGCCAGACACGGTTCCTCGCGACGATCGCAATGAGGAAGCACGGAGGACAAAGGACGCAGACGCGCCCTCAGTTCTCAATCTTGATCTTCGCCAGCCTCTTCACTACCTCAACATCTGGCGCCGTCCGAACCTCGATCCGAACTCCCGTGCCCTCGGCATACCGCTTTGATTCAGCGATATTATTGAGCACATCCGCCGGAAGGCCGCTCGCGAGAGACACCGCGACAGCCCGATCGCCAAGCGCGAAGGCCGCCATGAACCATCCACTGCGCGGTCCGAGATACACGATATTCCGCTTCTTGAGTTGCAGGCGCAGAGACCAGCCGTATTTCACCGATGCGGTGTGCCACTCTGCGGTATCAATCTTCACGTCGCGCTTCAAGTCAGACACGAGGCGGTTCCATAAGGCGAGACTGGATCCGAGTGCGCAGGCAACAGCCTTCTCCGTCGGCTTGGTCTTCTGTCCGGCAAATGCGTTATCTCCGACAGCTGCTTTCTTCTTGTTCGCTTCTTTCAAAGTCGTCATCGAAACACTCCGAAAAGCGTTCGCGCTCTCCACATCGCTCCCACGCCAAACAGCGCGATGAAAAACACGCCCACCATCCGATCCGTCGCTGAACTGTGGCTCCAGCCCTGGAGCACAGCACCGAGTCAAACCATGAAAAATAGAATCGCAATCACAGCAAGCGCTTTCAGCAGCATGATGGCATCTCCTTCGCGCAATCATGCGCGAAAGAGGCATCCACCCGCAGTGATGCACATCACGTGGCGTATGGTGCCGACGTGCGCGAGTCCTAGCCCACGTTCATCAATCCCTTGAGCTGCTCCATGAGCGAAAGCCAACGATCAAGCGCCTGTCCGCCCGCGGTGAATGTGGGATCGAAGAACAGCTCACTGGCTCCAATTGCAGCGCAGGCCTTCACGTCGTCGGCGATCTGATCCATCGTGCCCGTGAAGATCATCCGCTCGGCTCCCAAAGCCTTGTCGGTGATTTCGAGATTGGCGCGCACGACCATGGCGAGAGATGCGGGATCCCGCCCTGCCTCCTTCGCCATCTGCTGAATCCCTTTGAACATCGCATCCATCCCCGCGACGGGAACGGCCACAGGATTCCAGCCGTCCGCCATTGTGGCGAGGCGTTTCAGCGCGGGAGGCGCGAACGCTGCGAGATAGATGGGCGGATGCGGCTTCTGCACCGGCTTCGGATAGATATAGGACTTCGGAAGGTTGAAAAATTTCCCGTGATACTCCGCCGGATTCGTGGTCCATATCGCTTTGAGTACTTGAAGAAACTCGTCGGCCCGGGCGCCGCGGGTTTTCATATCCCCGCCAGTGGCATCCATCTCGTCCTTGGACCATCCCAGGCCAAGACCCACCCGCACGCGGCCGTTGGACAGAAAGTCGATCGTACTCAGGCGGCGCGCCAGCAACACCGGGTTGTAGTAAGGCATGTCGAGGACGCTCGTTCCCAACTTGATCTTCTTGGTCTGGGCCGCGGCGAAGGTGAGGGCATCGAGCGGATCCAGCACGTGCTTGTAGGGTTCCGGCAGGAGCCCATCTGGAGTGACCGGATACGGCGTTTGCGGATTAACCGGCCACAGGATGCGCTCGATCGTCCAGAGGCTGTGGTAGCCCGAGGGCCTCGGCGCGTTGAGCAACTTGGGTGACAGCTTCCGGAGTGGCAATTGGACCGACGTTTGGCAGGGCAAATCCGAGTTTCATGCGCACCTTCTCGAATCAAAGCTTAGGTGAGCATTGTAGTCACGTCCGGCCAGGAGTCAAAAATCAACTCCGAGTTCAGCCAAGCATGACGAACCAACTTCAGGATTTCGAGTTTCCCAGACCCCTCCAAAACACCTAAAATCTGCGCCATCACCAATGTACTTTACAATGCAAAGTAGTTTGCTATAATCATCGTGCTGTCCGGGAGGAAGCCAGTGAACGAATTCTCTGCCTTACCGCTAGCTGTCCAGATTCGCAACCGTTCCCGATCCATGGGGATCAAGCTCCTCGTCGTGGGATTTCTGGCCCTGCTCATGGCAATTCCGGCCATGTTCGTCAGCGATATCGTCCAAGAACGGACAAACCGGGCCAAAGACGTAGTGCAGGAAATCAGCAGCCGCGTCGGCGGACAACAAACCTTCCTCGGCCCCGTGCTGTCAGTGCCCTATCGGTTCCCGCTGCGCTCCAAGCCTGGCGAGTTTGCGACGGGGGTGTACGTCGTATTTCCGATTCAAGCAGAGGCTGCCGCCCACGTACGCACTGAGGAGCGTCATCGTTCGCTTTTCAAGGTTCCCGTTTTTCAGGCAGATCTGGACTTCGACGCAACCTTTGACCTCACGAACGTACCTTCGTCGGCCCCCACCGAGGCCGTTCTTGACTGGTCCCGTGCGCAGATCGTCGTTGGCGTAAGCAATGCTCACGGGGCGCTGGCCGATGGCACTCTCACCATGAATGGCAAGACCATTGCATTCATTCCGATCGATGACATCTCCGATGTGACGTCGGCTCAGCGTCTTCCTCTCACCTACCTCGGCGTGAGTGCCGGGACAAATGCGCAACCGAACGCGACATTCCGCACGACAGCGTCCCTCCGCTTCTCAGGTGCGCAGCATCTTGCACTCCTTGCTTTTGGCAAAACCACTCACGCGACCGTCGATGGCGATTGGCCGAATCCCGGGTTCGATGGCGCTTTCGGTCCGGTGAAGCGAACCGTGTCGGCTCAAGGCTTCCGTGGCGAGTGGCAGGTGCCTTTCGTGGCGCGGGGTGTTCGCGCAGAAGGCCCCAACGCCGTACTGAATACGATCGACACAACAGCTCTAGGCGTCTCCCTGATTGAAGTCGCGGACCCGTATCAGTCGGTAAGTCGCTCTCTCAAATACCTGCCGTTGTTTGTAGGCCTAGTATTCCTCTCGTACTTCGTCTTCGAGGTGACAGCGCGCAAGCGTGTCCATCCGGCGCAATATGTCCTTGTCGGACTGGCGCAATTAATTTTCTACTTGGTGCTTCTCTCGGTTGCGGAAAGGATTGGCTTTGATTGGGCATTTCTGGTCGCGGGCGCGGCCACGGTCCTGCTGCTCTCCGCGAACACCAAATGGATATTTGCCAGCGTGGCGCAAGGCATCCGCGCACTGTTGGTCTTCAGCTTGCTCTACTTCTTTATCTTTTTACTCCTGCGCCTTGAGGACAACGCGCTTCTCGTTGGGGCTGTCGCCAGTTTCCTGGCCGTTGCATCAGTGATGTATTTCACTCGCAAGATCGACTGGTACAGTTCCATCGCCGGCGTGGCAGAACCGCAACCATCGGTTCACGCGCAGAAGGGAGTGTAGCCGGGCGAGACACTACAATTTTCCAAGGCAAAGAAAAATCGTTCCTAGCTAGTAGGGACCGAACAACTGGCTAGGAACGATGACTTTTAGCGATGCGGGCGTGAAGACATTACCAGCCGCGGGTTTGCAGCATGTGAGCTTCATCCAGACCGCTCACAGCGAGACCCTTCATCGCGCCCTGCAGGTCTTCACTCACTTCAAGTAACACTTTAGGGTCCTGATAATGAGTTGCAGCCTGAACGATTGCTTTCGCGCGCTTGGCCGCTTCTTCCGGATCGGCAAACTCCGTCGAATTCTTCATAAAGATGCCCGACCCGACGAACACCGCTTCGGCGCCGAGTTGCATGACGAGCGACGCGTCTGCGGGCGTAGCAATTCCACCGGCGCTGAAATTCGGCACCGGCAGCTTCCCTGCCTTCGCGACCATCTTGATCAGTTCGTACGGAGCCTGATGCTCCTTCGCCTTGGCGTAGAGTTCCTCTTCGCCCAGGACGGTGAGGATCCTCATCTCCTGGACAATTTGCCGGATGTGCTTCACGGCATGCACGACATCTCCGGTCCCGGCTTCGCCCTTCGTGCGGATCATCGCGGCACCCTCTGCAATGCGGCGCAGGGCTTCTCCCAGGTTACGCGCCCCGCAGACGAATGGCGTCTTGAACGCGTGCTTGTCGACGTGATGCGCCTCGTCGGCCGGCGTCAGCACTTCGGACTCGTCAATGTAATCAACACCGAGCTCCTGCAGAATCTGCGCCTCGGCAAAGTGGCCGATGCGGCACTTGGCCATCACGGGGATGGACACGTTTGCCATGATTTCACGGATTTTTTTCGGCGAGGCCATGCGCGCCACGCCGCCTTCGGCGCGGATCTGCGCCGGTACGCGCTCGAGCGCCATCACGGCGACTGCGCCGGCTTTTTCGGCAATCACGGCCTGCTCGGCATTGGTGACGTCCATGATGACGCCGCCCTTCAGCATTTCGGCCAGGCCGGTCTTGAGACGGAGAGAAGTGGTATTTTTGCCGTTGTTTTGCGACATGGTTTTAACCCTGTGGATACCTTTTCGCGATCGCGAAGAATGGCCGTCAGCTCTCGGCTGTCAGCGCTCAGCTAACCCTTTATCTGTTGATGATCGGGGCTGGGGGTTCGCCGCTTTCATTTTACAGGGGATGGAGCGATTGCGGAACCCCGCCTGTGCTGGTTCAAAAGACAATCCTCGCTTTGCCGTTGCGGTCGAGTTGGATGCGAATTTCGTGGTATTCCTGCCCACAAAAGCCATACTTTCCTATTTCCTCCTCGAGCCACCTGTTCGGAATGGATGTCTTAAGTATCTTCCCTGAGTGAAGTATTTCGAAAGTACCGTCGTCTTTTCTGACGAACTCCCAGATATTTTGTTTCATTGAACTCGAGTTCTCAGTCTATCTCTCCACGAACTTCCCAAACATTTTCTCCGGGTCGATGGCGATGAAAATCCCCTTGCTGCGCGCCAGCACTTCGCCCGCTTCGTTCATGATTTCGGCCATGTTGACGTGCTGCCGTCCGTGAACAGCAACCTCTTTACTCTCGACCCGCAGAGGCTTGTGCAGCGGTACGGGCTTCAGGTACTCGACCGTCATCTCTTTCGTCAGCGCCACGACGTGGCGCAACTTGTTCACCTTGCCCATTGCGTCGTCAAGGATGCTGGCGATGATGCCTCCGTGGCAGTGCCCGGGAGGCCCGGTGTAGCGATCCCCAAGATTGAAATGGCAGATGAACGTGTTGCGCTCTTCGTCCAGTGTAAAAACCAGGCGCATTCCCTCCGGATTATCCGGCCCGCACACAAAACAAGTGTTGCGTGGAAGTTTCAGGTCCTTGGTTTCGTGGCCGTGGAGCTTACCGATCATGCAGGGATTGTAGC
Source organism: Terriglobia bacterium (assembly GCA_963727085.1). GTDB lineage: Bacteria > Acidobacteriota > Terriglobia > Terriglobales > Acidobacteriaceae > Sulfotelmatobacter. Next base: position 849,850 of record CAVSER010000001.1, read on the forward strand.
GCGAGATCGTCTTAACTTCTTCGCCGCCGATTCACGCGGACGAACGCAACCAGATAGAAATCACTCCACTACACTTTCCAGTTCGTACTCAGTTCCTGTATACATATCGGTTTCGAGTTTCCGGTTCCTTGTTTCTGTTTCCCAAGTTCCATTGGTTGTCATCCTGCGGCGCTTCTTTTTCGCCGCACGATCTATGCATTTCGCTCGCGTCGTCACTGCCCTCGTATCGGAGCACATCATGAAATCACTCGCCATCTTCGTTCTCTCCCTCGGTCTTCTTCCCTTCCTGAATGCGCAGAGCGCACCGGACCAAAAGTCCGCACAGGATAAAGACGCCGACAAGAAGCAGGCCGTCGCCGCTGCCGCTGCTGAGGGCAAGAAGCGGAAGAAAGAGCAGCCGAAGCAGGAAAAGAAGGAAGAGCCCAAGAAGGACGAAGAGAAGAAAGGCGGCATGACGGCCGATACGTTTTCCGGCCTGAAGTTCCGCTCCATCGGCCCCGGAGTTGAATCCGGCCGCGTGATGTCGATCGCGGTAAATCCGAAAAAGAAGTCAGAATTTTATGTCGGCGTCGCCTCGGGCGGCGTCTGGAAGACCGTCAACGACGGCACGACATGGACTCCGCTGTTCGATGGTCAGGGTTCCTATTCAATCGGATGGGTGGAACTCGATCCGAACGATTCGTCGGTCGTATGGGTCGGATCGGGCGAGAGCAATTCTCAGCGCAGCGTCTCCTACGGCGACGGCATTTACAAGTCCGACGACGGCGGCAAGGATTGGCAGAATCTCGGGCTGAAGAAGTCGGAGCACATTGGTCGCGTTGCCGTCGATCCGCGTGATTCCAAAATTGTCTATGTTGCGGCCGAAGGCCCGCTGTGGGGTCCCGGCGGCGATCGCGGCCTCTACAAGACGACCGACGGCGGCAAGAACTGGAAAGCCGTACTCACGATCAGCGAGAACACCGGTGTGAGCGACGTCGCCATCGATCCTTCGAATCCCGACGTCGTGTATGCCTCGGCTTATCAGCGCAGGAGGCATGTGTTCACTCTCATCGATGGCGGCCCCGAGAGCGCAATTTACAAATCAACCGACGCGGGTGCGACCTGGAACAAGCTGAAGTCCGGACTCCCATCCGTGGACATGGGCCGCATCGGACTGGCGATCTCCCCGGCGGATTCCAACGTCGTGTATGCGGCGGTGGAAGCGGCAGACGGCAAGGGCGGTATTTTCCGTTCCGGCGATCGCGGCGCGAATTGGGAGCGGCGCAATGAGTTCGATACAGGAGCGATGTATTACGCGCGCATCGTGCCCGATCCGAAAAACGTAGACCGCATCTTCGTAATGAATGTCGAACTGCGCGAGTCCACCGACGGCGGCAAGACGCTCCACAAGGTTAACGAAGTGAATCATCACGGCGACAATCACGCCATGTGGATCGATCCCGATGACACGAAACATTGGCTGCTTGGCTCCGACGGCGGTATGTACGAGACGTGGGACGACGCCAAGACGTGGCAGTTCAAAGCCAACCTGCCGACGATGCAGTTCTACGACGTCGCCGTCGACAACTCGACTCCCTTCTACAACGTCTGCGGCGGCACGCAAGATTACTTCTCCTGGTGCGGCCCCACGCGCACCCGCGATGTTAACGGAATCGTCAATGCCGACTGGTTTGTCACCACCGGCGGAGACGGCTTCCGGTCGCAGGTCGATCCGGTAGATCCGAACACGATTTATTCCGAGTCGCAGTATGGCGTGCTGATTCGTTACGACAAGCCGACTGGGCAGGAATTGCTGTTGCAGCCGCAGGAGGGCAAGGGTGAGCCACCGCTGCGCTGGAACTGGGATTCGCCCATCATTATCAGCCCGCATTCCCATACGCGACTCTACTTCGCGGCGAACAAGCTATTCCGCTCGGATGACCGCGGAGATACGTGGAAGGCAATCTCCGGCGATCTCACGCGCCAGATTGATCGCAACAAGCTGCCGGTGATGGGCAAAGTCTGGGGCGTGGATGCGGTGGCAAAGAACCAATCCACATCGTTCTACGGAAACATCGTGGCGCTGTCGGAGTCTCCGAAAAAGGAAGGATTGATCTACGTCGGTACTGACGATGGACTGATTCAAGTGACAAATGATGCCGGCGGGAGTTGGACAAAGTACGAAAGGTTCTCCGGCATCCCGGACATGACTTACGTGAGCCGGTTGGCGGCATCGAACCACGATGCAAACACGGTCTATGCCGCCCTTGACAACCACAAGAACGCAGACTTCAAGCCGTATCTGCTCAAATCAACCGACGCAGGAAAGACTTGGACTTCCATTGCAGGCAATCTACCGGAGAACGGGCCAGTGCTCGCGATTGCGGAAGATCCAGTCAATGCGAATCTGCTTTTTGCCGGAACTGAATATGGCGCGTTCTTCACCATCGATGGAGGCGCGCATTGGGTTCAACTCAAAGGCGGTCTGCCGACCATTGCCGTGCGCGATATGGTCATCCATCCGCGAGAAGGCGATCTAGTGATTGCCACCTTCGGCCGCGGATTCTACGTGTTCGATGACCTGTCTCCGTTGCGGCAATTGAAGCCCGATTCGACGGAACAGGCCGCTGCTCTCTCCCCGGTGAAGGACGCCTTGCTCTACATCGAGCGGCATCCCTTGGGTGGGCCCCAGAAGGGCTTCCAGGGTGACGCTTACTTCTCTGCGGACAATCCGCCCTATGGCGCAGTGTTCACCGCTTACCTGAAAGAGAAGATCAAGACGAAGAAAGAGAAGCGGCAGGACGCGGAGAAAGACGCCTCCAAGAAAAATCAAACGCTTCCCTATCCTTCGCGTGACGACCTGCGCGCCGAAGCGCAGGAACCGAAGCCGGAACTTTACTTCGTCGTCTACGACGAAAACGGAACTCCAATCCGGCGCGTGGACGGAAGCACGGACTCCGGATTCCAGCGAGTCGCATGGGATCTCCGCTATCCCGCGCCGCAGGTCAGCAAATCCTCCGACGACGGCGACGGGAATTTCCCGGATGCTGCCGATCAGGGGCCGCTGGTGCTTTCGGGCAATTACTCCGTCCGCATGTTCGAGAAAGTTGGAGGCGCCGTCACCGAAGTGGGCTCACCGCAATCCTTCAAGGTCTCAACCATCGGATCAAGTTCGATGACCGCCGAAGACCGCAAGACGCAGGAAGAGTTCTTGCGGAAAGTATCGCGGCTCTATCGCGCCGTTTCCGGAGCGCAGCATACGGCGGACGACGTGGCATCGCGGCTGAAACAGATCCGCGAAGCCCTGCGTTACACACCGTCGGCCGAAAAGGAACTATCGGCTGTCGCGGATTCGCTCGAACAACGGAATCGAGAGATCCTGCGGGCCTTGCGCGGAGATGTCGAGATCGCGCGCCACAATGAACCGATCCCCTCGTCCATCAATGACCGAGTAAATTCCATCATGGAAGGCGAGCGCTTCTCGCTGGCGAAGCCGACGCAATCGAACATCGACTCCTACAACATCGGTGCGGCCGAGTTCACCGACGTCTTGTCCAAACTGCGAACTTTAGTTGAGGTTGACATGGCCAAACTCGAGAAAGACATGGAGGCGGCGGGAGCGCCGTGGACTCCTGGTAGAGTTCCGGAGTGGTCTGAGAAGTAACTTCGTCTCCAGGGATGAACCCGGATCTCGGATAAATAGAAAGGCTTCACCGGCACGCAGTATTTCCTTCGTGTACCCTCGTGTCCTTAATGGCTAAAGCTCTTGATTCCGCCGGGTTCTATGCAGCCCGCGGAATCTCCGCCGCATCGTTGAATATCTTCAACCCGAATACGCGCCCAAGCCGGACCATTTCGTCCGCACCCGACGACGGACCGCCCACCCGGAGCACTGCATCGCATCGTTCCAGCAGACGAATCGCGATGGGGTGAAAGATTTCGTTGAAGCCTTCGTCACCAATCTGTGTCGACCCAGCAAGGTGTACCAGTGGCAGTGCGAGCCATTCCCCTAGGATCGGAATATGCCCCGCGCGAAAAATAGGCAGTGCGTACGACTCCATTTCCTGAACATTCTTCTGGATTAAAATCGGATCGTCGTTGGTGCCGGAGCGGTAGGGCCCCGCAATCAGGATCATCATCGCCTTATTTGGACTCAAGAGCAAAAACTCCTTCGTTCGTCGTTGTATTTCGCATCAGCTTTCCCCGTCGGAACTCAACTGATCACTGAAACCGATCAATGGTCGCAATTTCTTCAATAAGTCGCTTGCATTGGCCTCGTAACCCTGTGGTACACTCGCCGCCGACATTGCCGCATAGTGGGATGCGACGATCGCCGGGGAAATCCTTCTGAACTTGCCTCTGATCGGGGGTATTGGGGAATGGGCCTCGCGTTACTCGTTTTGATTTGGCTGATCACTCTGGTCAGCACGTACTTCTTCGTCGCCAAAACCTGGTGGTTGCCGGTAGGCGCTTCCGCCGCCGCGGGATGGATTGACGGCCAATTCAAGCTCACTTTCATCCTGATGGGCATTGTGTTCGTAGCGGCTCAACTGTCGCTGGGATACATCGTCTGGCGTTACCGCCAGACACCATCCTCTCCGCCGGTGAGCTATTCGCATGGCAACACCAAACTGGAGATCATTTGGACCGCGCTCACCACGGTGCTTTTTATCGGCCTGAACCTCATGGGCAGCAGCGTGTGGGCAAGCCAGCGATTCGATGCCGCGGAGGCTGGAGCAGTTCAGGTCGAGGCGACCGGAATGCAATTCGCCTGGTACTTCCGCTATCCCGGTGCGGATAACACCTACGCCAAGACGAAGTTCAGTCTCATGGATCCTTCCGCTGGCGGTGAAGCTGCAGTAGGACTCGACACGACCGATCCCTCGGCGAAAGACGACGTGGTCACCGGGACCATGTATCTGCCGGTAAATCGCGAGGTCGATCTCAGCCTTCGCTCCGTCGATGTCATCCATGACCTGTTCGTGCCCGCCCTGCGTTTCAAACAGGATGCAGTGCCCGGGCTAAACATTCACATGCACTTCAAGCCCACGCAGATTGGGGAATACGAAATCGCCTGCGCCGAACTCTGCGGGCTGGGTCACTACAAGATGCACGGCATGGTTCACGTGGTCAGCCAGGAAGACTTTGACAAGTGGTTGGCGGCACGGGAGGCAGAGAAACAATAATGGCGACCGCGGCTACGCTTCACTCGCACGCTCCTCAGGGGTTCATCCGGAAATACGTTTTCAGCCTCGACCACAAAGTCATCGGCATCCAGTATTTCTTCCTCGCGCTCACGGCCGTCTTCGTCGGGATGTTCCTTTCCCTCCTGATGCGCATTCACATGATTTGGCCGCAGGCAGTGCTGCCCATCGTGGGGGAGATCAAGCCGGAAACCTATCTCAGCCTGCTCACCATGCACGGCACGATCATGGTGTTCTTCGTGCTGACGACGGCGCCTCAGGGAGGATTCGGGAACTACTTTCTGCCGATTCAGATCGGCGCGCCCGACATGGCCTTCCCTGTCCTGAACATGCTTTCGTTCTGGACGACCTTCGTCGGATTCATCACCATCATCGCCGCTTTCTTCGTGAGCGGCGGCGCACCCCTGCATGGCTGGACCGGATATCCGCCGCTCAGCGCGATTCAGTCGGCTGGACCTGGCGAAGGCCTTGGCGCTGATCTCTGGATCACGAGCATTGCGATCTTCTGCCTCGCATCGCTGATGGGCGCGCTGAACTTCATCACTACCACGCTCGATCTGCGCGCTAAAGGCATGACCATGATGCGCATGCCGCTGACCTGCTGGTCGTGGTTCATCACCGCAATCCTGGGATTGCTCGCGTTCGGTGTGCTGCTGTCGGCCGGGATTCTCCTGTTGATGGATCGCAATCTTGGAACCAGCTTCTACGTTCCGCTGTCGATCGTGAACGGGCAGATGGTCGGTCACAAGGGTGGTTCGCCTTTGCTGTGGCAACACCTCTTCTGGTTCTTCGGACATCCTGAGGTATACATCGCGATTCTGCCCGGTATGGGCGTCGCCTCGCAGGTTCTGTCGACCTTCTCGCGCAAGCCCATCTTCGGCTACAAAGCGATGGTCTACGCCATGCTGGCGATCGGCTTCTTCGGGTTCATGGTCTGGGGACATCACATGTTCATGAGCGGAATGAGCCCCTATTCCGCATTCGCGTTTTCACTTCTGACCATGTGCATCGGAGTGCCCTCGGCCATCAAGACATTTAATTGGCTGGGGACGATGTGGAAGGGACATATACGTTTTGATACTCCGATGCTGTTCGCCATCGGCTTTGTGTCCCTGTTCGTATCGGGCGGACTTAGCGGCCCGTTCCTGGCGCAACCGGTGCTCGATATCCAGTTGCACGACACCTACTTCGTCGTCGGACACTTCCACCTCATCATGGGCGTGGCGGCCATCTTTGGAATTTTCGCAGCCACGCACTACTGGTTTCCCAAGATGTTCGGCCGCATGATGAATGAAGGAATGGGCAAGCTGCATTTCTTCCTCACGCTGGCCGGAACGTACGCCATCTTCATGCCGATGCACTACCTCGGCATGGCGGGCCAGACGCGGCGGTATTCGCAATTCACCGAGGTTGCATATCAAATCAAGCTGCTGCCGCTGCAGACCTTCATGACGTACGCGGCGTTTGTCACCATCGCGGCTCAACTCCTGTTTGTCATCAACCTGTTCTGGAGCATGTTCAAGGGACCAAAAGCCAGCGACAACCCATGGGAAGCGACCACCCTGGAGTGGATTACGGCGACGCCTCCGCCTCACGATAATTTCGGCGGTGTTACGCCGGTGGTGCACAACGGACCCTATGAATACGGGGTTCCGGGCGCGCCGAAGGATTTTGTGATGCAGACCGACCCGGCCGTCAATGTGGCGCACGGATGAGAGAGGATAGGACGAGGATCCGGAAAGTCATGCCACAGGGCGTTTCCCGCATGAGGGATGAAACTAAGGGCCTTAGCGCCATCTCAGAACCATGGGCACCCGTAGCGTGATATCTGCAACTAAGTTTGTTATGGCGACCTATACCCCGAGCACCCGCATCAACGATATCGGACACAAACCACCCGACCCGCCGGGTCACGGCGGTGGAGGCGACGGACGCGGCGGCGACATCCCCGATTATGGCGCGCGTCTGCGGCGGGCAAGGCTGGGGCTGATCTGCGGCATCGTGACCGTATGCATGGTGTTCATCTCGCTGACCAGCGCATACATCTTCCGCCGGGGTTTGCCAACTTTCGAAGGCAGCACGAACAGCTATGTGAAGGACTGGGGCATCGTCGACATGCCGTGGACGCTGCTGATGATCAACACGGCCATCCTGCTGGCCAGCAGCATAACGATGGAACTCGCGCGGCGCCAGGCGGTAAGGCAGTCGGCTCTGGCTCCGGTGCGATCGATCCCGGGAATTAGCTTGGAAGACGAAAAAGAATTCCCTTGGCTCGGCTTCACCGTCCTGCTCGGATTCTGCTTCCTTCTCGGGCAGTGGATGGCCTGGGGACAACTGAACGATGCCGGGTTCTACATCAACAGCAATCCAAGCAGCTCATTCACGTTTCTGCTGACCATCGCGCACGCTGTGCATCTCGGCGGAGGAATGATTGCCCTGTGTTGGGCGGCGAGTTCTTCCCTGTTGCACAAACCGCTGGAGTCGCGGCGCATCGGGGTCGACATCACGGCGTGGTATTGGCACTTTATGGCCGTTCTCTGGCTTTATATTTTCGCGTTGCTGGCATTCGCAAAGTAGAAAGCAGCACTGTTTTACAAAGAGTTTTTGCTCGCACGGATCGTTCGCTACTGACCGCTAGCATCTAGGGAGATTCGCGTAATGGCCGAAGCTACTACCCTGTCGCATGAAGCCGTTCAACATGCCGCACCCGGAGCGTACGAGGCTCCGCTGTTTGGCGCCTATTCGAAGAAAGTGGGAATGTGGCTGTTCCTGGCCTCAGACTCATTGACCTTTGGCGCGCTGCTCTTCGCCTTCAGCTACAACCGGATCTACACCCCCTGGCCGACACCGTTTCACGTCGCGAGCATCACCAACGCGACGATCATGACGGCCTGCCTGCTCTCCAGTTCTCTCACCATGGTTTTGGGCGTCTTCGCGGCCCAGCGCGGCGATCGCGCCTGGACCCGCAACTGGCTGCTCGCGACCATGGTTTTCGGCACAGCATTCATCGTCCTTCACGGAATGGAGTGGACCAAGCTGATCGGGGAAGGCTTGACCCTGCCGGGATTTCCCAAACCGGCGACCGCCGCGACCGGGGAACTGGCCGATGTCTCGAAAGCCGTTCCGCAGTTTGCCGCAACATTCTTCGGACTCACCGCCATGCACATGCTGCACGTGACCATCGGCGTCATCTATCTCGGAGTGGTAGCACTGCGGAAGTTGTTTCTTCCGATCCTCGGCGCGATCTGGCTCGCCGGATGGCTCCTGATTCCCTCCGACAATATCTTCCACTACGGAATTCATGCCCTGCTGATCGGACTGATTCTGGCCGCGATCATTCTCTTCCTGAAACCGAAGGATTATGACGCGCACGACGTCGAGGTCTCGGGACTGTACTGGCACTTCGTCGATCTCGTCTGGATGTTCATTTTCCCGCTGGTGTACTTGATGTCGACGAAGATTACGTAAAAGCAGGAATAGAGCAGGCATAGCGTCACAGAGAGAGGAACCGAATATGCATGATGTCGCGGCGCATGACGACAGCAAGGGCCAGTATTTCTGGGTCTGGGGAGCGCTCCTGGTTCTGACGGCGATTGAGGTTGTACTCGCCTACAAGCAGGTCTTTCAACCGGTGCGGATGCTTGAGATCCTGCTGATCCTCTCGGTGATCAAGTCAGCCCTGATCATCGGATACTTCATGCACCTGAAATTTGAGAAGGCGCTCATGCGCTGGATGATCACTCTCTCAGTCGTCGCCTGCTTCATCATCATGTATTTCTTCTTCTTCCCCGATGCGGGACGAATCACCACCCTTGGGGTAAAGTGAGTTCCATGTCAGTTCTATCCAAAGCGGCTTGCGGTCTGCTTCTCTTCGTCGCAGCCTCGCCTGCATTCGCGCAAGGCTGCGCCATGTGCCGCGCCAACGCCAAGGCGACTCCAAAGGACGGGCAGCGCGCCATCAATCGCGCGATCCTGGTCATGCTGCTACCCCCACTCGGAATCATGACCGCCGGTGTAGGATTCGCGATCCGCTACGGCAAAAAGCGCGACCAGGAAAACGAGGATCCGCGCCCCTGACTCAGCGCGCGTGTCTGCAGTTCGCAACATTGATCCCGCCGATAACGCACCCCGTCAGCATCCCTTATAATAG
>CAVSER010000002.1:0-261318 GCA_963727085.1 Terriglobia bacterium
GCTTCGGTTTGACCCTCTGGGCGTAAGCCCTTAAACTTACAGTGTTCTAAGCCTACTTTTGGTGTGTGGCCGGTCGGGTGGCCATTCTGCGGGAGGGATTCCTGAGTCGTCTCCTTAGTATTAGTACTGGACTTCGAACATTTATCGTTGCGGGCCTTTTCGGGCTGATGGGGGTGCTGTGTCTCGGGCAAGACGCAACGCCTGCTCCGGATGCGCCGGCGCCTGCGGCCCAGACAGAAGCGCCTGCAGCCCAGACCGACGCACCTGCCTCGCAAACGACTCCGCCGAGCAAACCGGCCGCCGCGCCCAAAGCGCAGGCAACCGCACCGCTGCCGCAGCAACCGCAGACGTCGACTCCCATTTCTCTGGACACGAACGAGACCCTGTTCGCCGTGTTGACGGCGATGAATTCGTGCGGGTACGACGCCAACCTGAACAGTTCGGATGCGCAGCGGCTGAACATCCGGGCGGAGGTTGAGCGAAACCTGCGCGGGTCGGACGAGGGACAGGCGGCGCTGCACACGATGTGCGAGTGGTACCTGGCGCACCGGGGAAAAGATCCGCAGCACGATCTGTCGCAGTACGTATCGCTGGCGCTGTACCTGCAAGGGCCTCCACATTTTCTGCCGAGGGTGAAGGAAGACGACATGCCTCCGGACGCGGCGCCGATTGCGGCATTCGGCGCGCTGCTGGAACGCTTCTACGACAAGGCCGACCTGCACTCGATCTGGGAGCGGCACCGGGCGAACTATTCGGCGTTGGTGGAGCGGTATCACGTGCCGCTGGCCAAGATGGTGTTCGACACCGATATCTACTTAAGGTTGCAGTCGGGCGGGTACCTGGGACGGACGTTTACGATTCTTCTGGATTTCATGGGCGATCCGAACGAGGCGAACGCCCGCAACTACGGCGCCGATTATTACGTTGTGGTGTTCCCTTCTCCGGACCCGAGTGCAATGGATCCGCTGAAGATGCCGCAGATCCGGCACACGTATCTGCACTACCTGCTGGATCCGATGGCTGAGAAAAGCTTCAGCCACATCAAGAGGCTGGAGCCGCTCCTGCAGTCGGTGAAGCGCGCGCCGCTGGATGAGAATTTCAAGACGGACATTTCGCTGCTGGTGACCGAGTGCCTGGTCCGGGCAATCGAGATCCGGACGCTGGGGACGAAAAAGACGGCCGAGCCCATGCGGCTGCAGGCGGTGGATGACGCGGTGAAGCAGGGATACATCCTGACGCGGTATTTCTACACTGCGCTGCTGGCGTTTGAGAAGGATGCCGCGGGATTCAAGAACACGTACTCGGAAATTCTCGACGCAATCGATGTAAAAGGGCAGGAGAGAGCCGCCAACGAGATACAGTTTGCACGGTCGTCGGCGCCGGAGTTGGTGCAACTGTCGCGGCTGGAAGACCGCCGGATGCTGTTGACCGCGGAGAAACGGCTTTCAGCGGGAGATCCGAAGGGCGCGCAGGAACTGGCGCAGCAGGCACTCGATAAGAAGATTGGGGACGAAGGGCGGGCGCTGTTCATCCTGGCGCAGGTCGCGGTGGCGAATAAGGACCGCGAAGGCGCCCTGGGCAATTTCCAGAAGGCGATCCAGTCAACGAAAGATCCCAAGGTAGTGGCGTGGTCGCATGTATATCTGGGAAGAATCATGGACATGAAGGAAGACCGCGAGGCCGCAATGAACGAGTACCGGGCGGCACTGACTGCTGGAGGGCAATTGCCGGAAGTGAAGGCGGCGGCGGAAAAGGGCCTGCAGCAGGCGTATGAGCCTCCGGCAAAGGCGCAGTGAGGTTGCGGACTTCGATTTTTAGGCAGGGATCAGGGTCCGGGGCGCTGGGATAGAATGCAACGTTACGGAGTTTGGGACGGCATCTGAAAGTTCGGGACATTCGAGTCGAGGAGAGCGCATGAAGCGAGCAGCGATTGTGATCGCAGTGCTGGGGATGTGCATGTGGAGTTGGGGACAGAACAAGCCGGCGACACCGGCCGCTGCGGGGCAGGCGGCGGCTCCACAGGGAAAGCGTCCACCGGCGGCGAAAACGCAGCCGGAGTTCGACGCGTACAAAGCGGCGATCGCATTGCCGGATGCTGCAGCGTCGGAAAAAGCGGCGGATGATTTCGCGACGAAATTCCCGGACAGCGAACTGCGCGAAGTGCTCTACAAAGCGGCCATGCAGAAATATCAGCAGGCGAATAACGGCGACAAGATGCAGGAAATGGCGCAGAAAGCGCTCGGAGTGGATCCGGACGATCCGGAGGCGCTAGTGGCGGTGGCGCAGGTGCTGGCGGAACGGACGCGCGACACCGATCTGGACAAGGATCAGAAGCTGGCGGAGGCGAAGAAGAACGCCGAGCGCGCGCTGGTGACGGTGGATACCGACGTGCCGACGTCGGGATATGCACCGGAAAAGATCGACGAATTCAAGCGCTACATCAAATCGGAGGCTTACGCCATCCTGGGAACGCTGGCGTCGAATGCCAGGAATTATCCCGAAGCTGAGACGAACCTGAAGAAGTCCATTGAGGTGTTCCCCGAGCAGGTCGATTCTGTAGCAGTGCTGCGGCTGGCGGTTGCGCTCGACATGCAGAACAAGATTCCGGATGCGTTGAAGTATGCCAACCAGGCAGTGGACCTGACCAAGGATCGTCCGGATTCGCCGGCAGGAAAGGCAGCACGGGCGGAGCAGGACCGGCTGACGAAACTGGGCAGCGGATCGGCCCCGGGAGCTGCAGCTCCGCAGAAGAACTGATAGAACGCCCCACCCGCACGATTTTTTCAGGCACGTTGAGTGCGGGGGTTCGCCCCTACGTGGATATCCTTTACGGAATGCTCTCCACGGGTTCTCTCCATTTATGAAAGAAAGGGAAATCACGGCGCTGGAGCAGGGGGTGGGATATCACTTCCGGCGGCGCGCCGTTATTGAGCAGGCAGTAACCCACAGTTCGCAGGCGCGGGAGCAGGAAGCACAGCAAGCGGGGGAGAGCAAGTACAAGGTAAGCGACAACGAGCAACTAGAATTCCTGGGAGATGCTGTCCTGGCGCTGGTCACGAGTGAGGAACTGTTCCAGCGGTTTCCGCAGTTTCGTGAAGGGGAACTCTCCAAATTAAGAGCACACCTGGTAAGTGAGCGGCATCTGATTCAGGTAGCTCATCAGTTGGAGTTGGGTCATTATCTGCGGCTGGGGCGTGGCGAGGAAAAAAGCGGCGGACGCAGTAAAACCGCGCTGCTGGTGGATGCACTGGAAGCGATTCTTGCAGCGATTTATCTGGATGGCGGGCTCGAGGCGGCGCGGGAGTTTGTGTTGCGCAATGTGATTGGTCCGGAACTGGAGCGCATGGAGCAAGGTGGCGGAGTTCTGCCCATCACCGATTTCAAGTCCGCGTTGCAGGAGGCGGTGCAAAGCCTTGGATTGCCGCAACCAGCTTATGTGCTGGTGGACGAGGCTGGTCCGGAACATAACAAGACATTCACGGTTGAGGCTCGCCTGCACGGGAAGCAAAGCCGCGGCTCTGAATTTGTTGGCAGGGCTCAGGGATCGACAAAGAAGACGGCGGAGCAGGATGCGGCGAGGCAGTTGCTGACGTTCCTGGCATCGCGTCCAAAAGCAGTAGAAGGGAAAACGGCGGGGCAAACTCCGCAGCCTGCGGATAAGTAGAGTACATGGATTCTTCCACACAGCCCGTCGTTACGCCGAGCCAGCCTGTCGTGACACCGGAGGTTCCCGCTCCCGCGGTCCCGGTTGCAGATACAACATCGCCGCCGAAGCGGCAGATCGTTACCAACTTTGGGAGCGACCTGATCAGCTCTCTGCAGTCGCTGATGGGCACGGTTGTCATTGCGATCTTCGTCATCACCTTTATCGTGCAGGCGTTCCAGATTCCCTCGGAGTCGATGGAGAAAACGCTGCTGGTCGGCGACTATCTGCTGGTCAACAAGCTCTGCTATGGCGGGTTGGGGCTCGGCCGATACGTGATGCCATATCAGAAGATCAAGCGCGGGGACATCATCGTGTTTCATTATCCGGTAGACCCGAAGCAGCATTTCGTAAAGCGGGTGATCGGACTTCCGGGAGACAAGCTGCGCCTGGTGAGCAAGAAAGTGTTCATCAATGGCAAGCCTCTGGATGAACCTTACGTGAGATTTCTGGAGCCTCCGAACAATCTGTTTCGGGATAACTTCCCTCGAACCGACATTCCCGCGTATGGACTAGAGGGAAAGTGGTGGCTGGAGATGCGCAAACTGGTCGAGGATGGCCAGCTGATCATCCCGCAAGGAAGTTATTTCGTGATGGGAGACAACCGCGACGACAGCCAGGACAGCCGGTATTGGGGCTTCGTTCCGCAGGAGAATATCATCGGACGGCCGCTGGTCATTTATTGGTCGGTGAAGGATTGGGACCGGAATCCGCTGGATACGATCGGTGGCAGGCTGCATCATCTGGCGTACGCGGTAACGCACATCTTCCAGATCACGCGATGGGAGCGGACGTTGCGACTGGTACACTGAAGAGGTAATGGGTACGAAAACGACAGTGCTGAAGAAAGAAGTCGACGCGGAAAAGAACGCGCCGGAAGAGAAGCAGAAAGAGACTACCGTCGAATTCCTGGCCTCGCTGGCTGCGGTGCTGGTGACCGGGTTATTCATCATCACTTTCGTCGTCCAGGCATTCGAGATTCCATCAAGTTCGATGGAGAATACGCTGCTGATTGGCGATCACGTTTTCGTGAACCGAATTCAGTTCTCTCCCTCGAGCAAGTGGATTGGGCCACTGCTTCCCTACCGCGATGTGCGGTTCCGAGATATCGTGGTGTTCCTGTCCCCTGCCGAACCCGGGCTCTATGTGGTGAAACGGATTATCGGGCTGCCAGGAGATCACATTCACCTGCGCAATGGGGTGGTTTACCGCAACGGAGAAGCGCTGCAGGAAGATGCGTATCTCGACAAGGATAAAGATAATCCGGCCGACGTTTACCGGAACAACTTTCCGTCAGTGCCGCCGACGGACGATCCGAATGTATATCCGAACTGGATGGTGGACCTGCCTTCGTATATTCACGGCGATGACATCGTTGTGCCTCCGGACCACTACTTCGCGATGGGCGATCACCGGGCAGTAAGCCTCGACAGCCGGTACTGGGGCTTCATTCCGAAAGAAAACGTGATCGGGCGACCGATGTTCATCTACTGGTCCTTTGAAACTCCCGACAACCAGTACCGCAAGACGGCATGGAGCGATCGCCTGCTGTTTCTGGGCAGGGTAGTCATTCACTTCTTCGACGAGACACGCTGGAAGCGAACGCTGAAGATGGTCCGATGAGGCCCCTCGGAAGTACAGTAAGGGCGCGGTGAAGATCTTCTCCTCCAAGTGGCGCGTGATGGCACTGGCAGCGCTGATCCTGCTGGCGCTGTTTTTGTTGCGCCCCGGCGCTTCACGTCTCAAATCCCGAATTATCAATTCCATCAGCGCATCGGTTGGACGCCCGGTTGACATCGGGTCGGTACACATTCAAGTGCTGCCACGCCCGGGATTCGATATCGACAATCTGGTGGTGTATGACGATCCTGAGTTCGGAGCGGAACCGATTCTGCGCGCTAGCCAGGTTACTGCAGCGCTGCGACTGACGTCGCTGCTGCATGGCCGGCTTGAAATCTCGCGTCTGGACATGACCGAGCCGAGTTTAAACCTGGTACACAGCATCACCGGGCGATGGAATCTCGAGGCTCTTCTGGAACACACGTCCCAGCTTCCGCTCGCGCCCACCGGCAAAGCTAAAACGGGAGCCCGGCCCGCCTTTCCATACATCGAAGCCACGTCAGGGCGAATTAATTTCAAAAGCGGCACGGAGAAGAGACCGTACGCTCTGACCAATGCGGACTTTTCGCTCTGGCAGGATTCCGATAATGCATGGGGAGTGCGGCTCAAGGCGCAACCGGTGCGCACCGACTTGAACCTTACGGACATGGGGCTGCTGCAAGTGGATGGAACGTGGCAACGCGCGCAGGCGTTCCGGGATACTCCGTTGCAGTTCAGCGTTGAATGGAGCCGCGCGCAGCTGGGACAGGCGAGCAAACTGCTCACCGGAAATGACAAAGGTTGGCGGGGGACGATCCAGCTGGACGTGGCGGTCTCGGGCAGTCCCGCCAATCTGAAGATCAGCAGCAGGGCATCCATGGACGACTTCCGGCGATACGACATTACAAGCGGGAAGGCGCTGCATCTCGCGGCTCATTGCGATGGTGCGTACAGCTCGGTAACGCATGACTTCCATGAAGTGCTCTGCAGTTCTCCGGTGGGAAACGGTCTTATTACGCTGACCGGAGATATGGGGCTGCCGGGAAGTCACCTCTTTTCGCTGATGATAAGGGCGGTCAATGTACCGGCCGGCGCGGCTTTCGTGCTTGCCGAGCGAGCGAAGAAGAACCTGCCCGAAGACCTGGAAACCGACGGAACGCTGCGCGCGGACGTATCGATGCAGGAAGACGCGGCCGCGGGCGAAGCGCTTCAACTGAATGGCAGTGGAGAGTTTTCTGGTCTGCGACTCACCTCGGCCGCGAATAAAACAAACATTACTCTTGATTCGGTGCCCTTCTCCGTAACGGACGGGAAGAGTACTCGACGCGATGACGGTCACGTCAAGAAACCACTGATGCAGATGCCGGAAGGGCCCCGTATTGAGGTTGGACCTGTAGAACTTGGGCGAACCGGTGGGCCGGCGATCCGCGGATGGATCAACCGCGGAGGATACAAGCTGACTCTGGACGGCGAGATCGAACTCGCAAAGGCAATCCGGATGGGGCGGATGATCGGGCTTCCAGTGTGGGCATCGTCGCCCGAAGGCACAGCCCTGATGGATCTGCAGATGGCGGGGATCTGGTCGGGCTTGAGCAGTGGCGCGTCTTCGGGATTTCTTGGACCCCAGCTTATGGGGAGCGCGAAGCTGCGGAACGTGCAAATCGTAAATCGAGACTTCGGCGGCCCGATTGAGATCACTTCGGCAGAAGTGCAGCTCTCCCAGGAGCAGGCGAAAATCTCCAAACTGAATGCGAAGGCGGCGGGCACAGTCTGGACCGGCTCGATCGAAATGCCGCGCGGTTGCGGCATCAGGTGTCCCATGAAGGTTGTTCTGAATGCCAACCAGATTGTGCTTGGGCAACTCGGGGGCTGGCTGGATCCTTCTGCGAAGAAGCGGCCTTGGTACCGAGTACTGGAATCGAGCCCGCAAGCTGGAACGTCGTTCGCGACCCTACTCCGCGTATCTGGCCGCGTTACTGCGGATCAACTGATCGTGCACGGCATTGCTGCGAAGCACGCCGCTGCAAAGATTCGCCTGGAAGATGGCAAGTTGCAACTCTCAGATTTGAGTGCCGAGATTCTTGGCGGAAAACATCAAGGCGAGTGGCTGGCCGACTTCAGCGGGAAACAGGCTACGTGTAAGGGGAGTGGGAAGCTTTCCGCGGTCTCGCTCGATGGCTCCGCGAAAACGGTAGACGATGGCTGGGTTTCTGGAACGGCTAATGCCAGCTACGAGTTGAGCGGCAAGTGCTTCGGCGAATTCTGGCAGTCGGCGGATGGAACGGTGCGCGTCGAGATGCGGGACGGGGCATTCCCTCGTGTGACGATTGGAGAAGATTCAGGTCCGCTGCGCGTCACGACGATGAGCGCAGCAGTGAATCTGCACAGCGCGAACATTGAAATCAAAGACGCAAAGCTGGATTCTCCGGACGGGAAATTCAGCCTGAATGGAACGGCATCGCTGAAGCGCGAGATCGACTTCAGGCTGACACCAGCGACGAACAGCACTGCTGTCGCGTACGCGATTACTGGCACGCTCGGCTCCCCTCAGGTCGCGCCGATCTCCGGCCCCGTGCAGGCCCGCCTCAAGCCGCTCCCCGGGAAGTAAACTTCACGGAATGTAAGCGGGACCGCGCAGGACTTTTCCGGGATGCGCGTTGGTCGTCTTGCCATCCTCAATGACCGGCACTCCATTCACCAGAACATACTGCATGCCTTCGGATAGTTGATTGGGATTCTCGAAGGTTGCCCGATCATGAACGGTTGCAGGATCGAAGATCACGACGTCGGCCCACATACCCTGCTTGAGGACGCCGCGATCCGCGAGATGCATGCGCTGCGCCGGGAGTGCGGAGAATTTGCGGATGGCATCGTCCAACGTGAGAACCTTATCTTCCCTCACGTACTTGCTCAAGATTCGCGGGAACGTTCCGTACGCGCGTGGATGCGGATGCGCCTCGCCGAGAATTCCCTCGGGAGAGGATCCTTCGGAATCATTATCGATGGACACCCAGGGCTGCTGAAGAGCAAGCGTGACATCCGGCTGCGACATGCCAAAGACCGCGACACTGGAATCAGGATCGGCGATGAGGAAATCGAGAAGCGCATCCATGGGATCCTTGTTCCACATCTTCGCGATTTCAGAGAGGCGTTTCCCCTGCAGGGGCTTTAGCGCCGGATTGAGGACCTGTGTGATGAGAACTGCGTCGGGACCGGGAATCTCTTGCCATTCGTTGTCCCATGCATTTGAGGAAGTGAGCATATCTTTACGGATTCGGGCGCGGGCGGCGGGATCTTTCAGTCGCGCGACTAGTTTGGCGGTGCCGCCGTCGTGTGCCCACGGTGGGACGAAAGCGGAGAAATCGTTGCTCCACGCCGTGTACGCGTAAGTATCTGCGCTGACGTCCGCGCCGGCGGCGCGGGCAGCGTTGATTTTGGCCACGAGTTGGGGCATGCGTCCCCAATTCGCCTTCCCTGCGACTTTGATGTGCCAGACCTCGACTGGGATATGAGCTTCGCTGCCGATGCGAAGCGCTTCGTCGAGCGCTTGGAGAACGGAGTTGCTTTCGTCGCGCATGTGCGTGGCATAAATTCCGCCGAGTTTCCCGGCCTCCGTCGCAAGCGCAATCAACTCTTCTGTCTTGGCATAAGGTGCGGGAGCGTATTCCAGCGAAGTAGATAGGCCCACGGCGCCATCTTTCATCGCGTCGCGGACGAGCGCTTTCATCTGCTCGAGTTGCTCGGGAGTTGGCTGCTTGTCGTCTTCGCCGAGGATCATGCGGCGGACCTGGGTTGCGCCGACGTAGCTTGCGAGGTTGATGCCGATTCCCTGCTTCTCAAGGCGCGCGAAATACTCGCGGAAGGTGCGCCAGTCGGGCGTGATCTTGTAGTAGTCGTATCCGGCGCGATCGGATTGAATGATGGCATCGTTGAGCGGGGCGATGGATCCGCCTTCTCCGGTAATTTCCGTGGTGATGCCCTGATAAATCTTCGAGGGGAGGCGCGGGTCGACGAGGATCGTGCGCTCCGATTGGCCGAGCATATCGATGAATCCGGGGGCGACGACTTTGCCGCCGGCATCGATCGTGCGGTTGCGCGAGGCGGAGGAGAGATTGCCGATCGCCGCGATCTTGCCGTCGCGGATTCCGAGATCTCCTGAGTACCACGGCGAGCCGGTGCCATCGATGATATGGCCATTGGTGATGACGAGGTCGAAGGCCGGAGTCTGAGCAGTGAGAGAAAGAGACGTCAGGAATGCAGATGCGATGGCCAGTAGAAGCGTTGATTTGAGCGTCATGAGTGATCCTTTCGGGGACGGCGTCGAACCGCTGCGCCGAGTGCAATCCAAATAGCCAAGGCAAACCATTCGTACATCGTGAAGTGCCCCGGAATCCGGGGAAGCAATTTCATCAAGCCCATCGCGATCGCAACTGTGAGGGCCACAACTGCGGCAGCCTTTTCGGCGGCTGAGAGATGTAGGCTACGCCGCGATAACGCCAGCAGGCTGGCACAGGCGGCGGACCATCCGATGGCGCTGGCTACCGAACCGACTTCCGTGATCGGTACCAGTATGGCGTCGCCGAGCAGCATACAGATTCCCGTTGTGATGCCCACGCACAGCACTGCAACTGAGGGCGTTTGATAACGAGCGTGAATTACACCCGTGCGTTCCGCAATCATGCCGCGGCGGCCTAGCGCAAAGAAGAGGCGGCTCGCCGCCAGGAAATTTCCATTGAAGCATTTGAACAGCGACAGCAGCGCCGCAGCCAGGATGATGTTGACGATCCACCGGGAGCCGACGGCGTGCTGAAAGGCAACGGCGGTCATGAACTTTTCGCCAGTCAGTTCGCGCCACGGCGCGACGTATGCAACGGCCGCGACGATACTCGCATAGAAGATGGTCCCGATGATGATCGCCATCCAGATTGCGCGAAAGAAGGCGCGGGCGCGGAAATCAGGGCTGGCTTCCTCCGCCGCTTTGCCGACCGATTCGAAGCCGGTCATGAAATAGGGCACGATCTGGATGACCAGGAGAATCGAGAGAAACGGCGTATGCGTGAAGAGAGGCGGGAAATTCATCTGCGAGCCGGAACTCACTCCCAGCAAGACGAAGATGGCGAACAAGGCAAGTGTGCCGAAGCTGGTCCAGTTCTGAAACGTCGCACTAAGGCGGACTCCGCGGTAGTTCAACACGGTGAGGATCGCGGTGAGAGCGAGCCCAACGATCAGGTGTGGCAGATACACCGGGCGTCCGCCAATGCGGTAAATTTCGAGCGAATCGAGCGCGGGGAAAATGTACGATGCGATACGTCCGATGGCAACGGCTTCCCAAGGACAAACAATGAAGTAGGCGAGCGTCATCATCCATCCGGTCGAGAAGCTGATGACGCGGGGAAACGCGGCCGCGGTATAGGCGATTTCACCCGCGGCATCGGGCATAGCGATGATGAGTTTGCCGTAGACCCAACCAACGGGCAGTAACAGCGCTCCACCGATGAGAAATCCGAGAACTGTGCCGAGACTGCCGCCGCGGAGAAGCCAGTCATCCATGACGACGAGCCATCCGACGCCCACCATGCTGCCCCATCCCAGGGTGAAATAGTCGGTTGCGCGCAGCTTGCGGGCGAGGGTGTTCACGGGATGCAGGTTCGAGGAGCGGCGCGAATTATAAAGCATTTGCCTGTGCTATGTTGGAGGCGCTTCGGCGCAGTCATAGCACCGGCGCGGCGCAACGTTGTCTGCAACGAATAGTCTGACTCCGGCACTAATCAAGGAAGAGTGGCTCATGCCTCGATATGAATATCGCGTACTTAATCCGACCCCAGAAGCGGAGCGGTCGTTTGTGGAATGGATCGACAAGCTTGACCGGGAGTTCATGAATCGCGACCCGAAGCACCGCAGCGACTTGGTGCGCAACGCGCTGCATCAGCTCTATTTGGGGCGGCCGTACACGGCGCCCGGCGGCGGATTGGGGGAGCAGGTGCTGATGCATTCCTTCGATCCGCGCAATACAACCCTCGAACCCGAATACTACGGCGATGTGGATGCGGCAAAATACGCGGAGCGTAAACCTCTCATCTGGTTCTGGATGATGTTCGACCGATCTCCGGCGGGTCTGAATCACTGGCTCGGATTCCGGGTGCGGGCGATGCTGGCGCGGCATATCTTCAAGCACTGCGGCAAGAATGTGAAGTTCTTTCACGGAATTGAATTTTCGTACGGATACAACCTGACGGTGGAAGATAGCTGCACGATTCATAAGTTCGTGCTGCTGGATGATCGAGGCGAGATCATCATTCATGAAGGATCGTCGATTTCGGATTACGCGAATGTGTATTCACACGCGCACGATCTGAACGACGGAATGATCGTAGACAATCACAAGACGGAGATCGGGCCGCATGCACGGGTGACCTATCACGCGACGGTGCTCAGCGGAGTAAGAGTCGGTGAACACGGGATTGTGGGATCGGTGGGCGTGGCCTCGAAGAATGTGCTGCCGTATCACATTGTAGGAGGGATTCCCGCGAAGCCAATCAAGGTAAAGTCGATTGCACCGGAGGAGTTGCAGCGGGCGATGGAGAAGAAATGATCGGCTCCTGGCCGCTTTCGTCGTTTGAAGACGGCATATTGCAAGCCCTTCTGAGGCGCGAAATGGGCGTTCTGCATGGTAGTATCGAGTTCAGCCCTGCATGACACTGGAAAACCCTTTGAGACATTATCAGCCCGGATTTGGGCGTGTCTTCGAGCGCGGGGCTTCCTGAGAAATGACTGCATCTTCTACAACTCGCAAGCGTGTGCTCAGCGGCATGCGTCCGACGGGAAAATTGCACCTGGGCAACTATGTGGGGGCGCTGCAGAACTGGGTCGGCATGCAAGAGAAGTACGAGTGCTTCTTCTGTGTGGCGGACTGGCACGCGCTCACCACGGATTACGCGGACACTTCGCGCGTAAAAGAAAATTCGCTCGAAGTGGCTTTTGACTGGCTTGGGGCGGGACTCGATCCGGAGAAATCGGTGCTCTTCGTGCAGTCACACGTTCCGGAGCATGCCGAACTGCACCTGCTGCTCTCGATGATCACACCGCTGGGATGGCTGGAGCGAGTGCCGACGTATAAAGAGCAGCGGGAGAACATCAAGGACAAAGACCTGGGGACGTACGGTTTTTTGGGCTATCCTCTGCTGCAGGCTGCAGACATTCTGGTCTATCGTGCTGATGTTGTTCCGGTCGGCGAAGACCAGGTTGCGCACGTTGAGTTGACGCGCGAGATTGCGCGGCGGTTCAACGGGTTCTACGGTTCCTCGAAACCGGTGTTTCCGGAGCCGCAGAGCTTGCTGACTCCCGCGGCGAAGTTGCCGGGAACTGACGGGCGCAAGATGTCGAAATCGTATGGGAACACGATCATGCTGGCGGATCCGGAGCCGGTGGTGCGGCAGAAGCTGAAGACGATGGTGACCGATCCCGCACGGGTACGACGGTCCGATCCGGGGAATCCGGATGTGTGCCCGGTGGGCGATCTGCACAAGATATTCAGCAGCAAAGAAACCATCGCCAAGGTCAATGAAGGGTGCCGATCAGCCGGAATTGGCTGCATTGAGTGCAAAAGCTGGGCGGCGGATGCGCTGGTGCAGATCCTGAATCCGATCCAGGAGCGGCGCAGAAGATTCGAGGAAAATCCGAAGCTGGCCTGGGATATTCTTGAGCACGGTACGCAGCGGGCACGCAAGGCGGCCGGAGAGACGATGGCCGCGGTGCGCGAATCGATGGGGATGTCGCTGGCGCATGAGGCGCCCAAGGTGACGGAGACTAAGTAGGGCCGAGATGCACAGATCCTGAGCCGCGCTCACTACGTGCCACAGGATGACAATTTCAGTAATTAGACGAAGTTGGGGAAAATGACTGAAGAAGTGAAAATCGCTGCTACCGATCCGGCGAGCGTCCCTTCGGCCGTCGTCAGCGCGCCTCCGCATGCGAAACCCAAAGAGTCATCCAAAAAGGAAGAGAGCGATTTCCCCTTCGCAGTTTCTGTCGGTGATGTATATGAAGGCCCGCTGGACCTGCTGCTCGATCTGATCCGCAAGCAGGACATCGACATCTACGACATTCCCATTGCGAAGATCACGGCGCAATATCTGGTATACGTCGAGAAGATTCGCGAGCTGGATGTGAACGTTGCGGCTGATTTCATTTACATGGCCGCGGTACTTATTCATATCAAGTCGAAGATGCTCCTGCCGCGCGATCCGCTGGCTACGGCCGAGGAAGCGGAAGATCCGCGCAGCGAGTTGGTGAACCGACTGCTGGAGCATGAAAAATTTAAGTCCGCAGCACAGATGCTTTTGCAGAAACAGCAGATTGAAGATGCCGTCCTGACGAATCCTTCGCTGAAAGAGTTCATGGATGCGGAGGGGACCGAACCCGAGATTGCCGCCGACGTGATTGACCTGGTCAAGACGTTTCAGCAGGTGCTGGAGCGGGTCCGCACGCGTCCGGTGCTGAACGTCGATGAAGAGACGGTCACGGTCGGGCAGATGATCGATTATCTGAGGCGGCGGTTGTCGCTGGAAGATCGTCCGATCCGGCTGAAGCAGCTGCTAATGCGGGTTCCGTCGCGGCAAGCACTGGTTTGCATGTTCCTTGCGCTCCTCGAACTCGTGCGGCTGCAGGCAATCCAGGTGCGGCAAGAGAAACTGTTCGGTGAGATCGCAGTCCGCAAGCATGCGCACTTCGAAGAGGTGATGAATCAGCAGGCGGCTGTGCGGGACGACTGGAGATAGAAATCAGTGATTCGTGTCCAGTGGCCAGTCGTTTTGGTTTTCACTATCGACCGACGCGAACCACTTACCCACTTATGTCATTAAAGGCTCAACTCGAAGCGATCATTTACGCGACGGAGACTCCGATCACGCTGGAGCAGATCACCACCCTGGTAAAAGAGACGGCTGTCGCTGACGGCGCGTCGGACGAAGGCGAGATCAAGTCGCGCGTGCGTTCATGCCTGGAAGAACTGGTTGGCCAATACGGCGCGCCAGATCATGGGATTGAGATCCGCCAGGTTGCCGGCGGATACCGCATGTCGACCAAGCCCGAACAGCACGAGGTGGTGCGCGCGTTTGCCAAGAGCCTGAAGCCGCCGATCCGGTTGTCGCTGCCCGCGCTCGAGACGCTGGCGGTGATTGCATATAAGCAGCCCGTGACTGTGCCTGAGATCAATGACATTCGTGGCGTGGATTCGGGCGGCGTTATCGGGACGTTGCTTGAGCGAAAGCTGATTACTACGGCGGGGCGCAAGCAGGTGATCGGGCGTCCAATTCTTTACAAGACCACCAAGGAATTCCTGATGCGATTTGGGCTGAAGGATGTGAGCGAACTCCCCAGCATGGAGGAATTCGAAAAGCTGGTGGCGGAGTCGTTCCAAGCCGAGTTGATTCCGGCAGAGAGCGCGCCGGAAGAAACCACGGCTCCCACTGCGAGCACCGCGGAGGCTTCGGAAGCACCGGCAGTTGAAGGTGCACCCGAGGAGACTCCGGCCGAAGAGAAGGCGGGATAGCACAGGGCTAAGGCCCTCTGTCATCCGGCACATTCGAACGCGGCCCTAAAGGGCCGATCTTCCACCGAGTTCGATCTTTCCCCTTCGTCCCGTACAATCTTGGTATGCCTCAGGAACGACTTCAAAAGATTATTGCGGCGGCCGGCGTCGCTTCGCGGCGCAAGGCCGAGCAGCTCATCAGCGCCGGCCACGTTCAGGTGAACGGCACCACGGTAACCGAACTCGGCAGCAAGGCCAATCTCGAGGTGGACCACGTCCGGGTAAATGGAAAGCTGCTGAAGGGGGAACAACGGCACACCTACCTTCTACTGAACAAACCGAAGGGATACGTCACCACAGTCAGCGACCCGGAGAAGCGTCCGACTGTCATGGATCTGCTCAAAGGCGTGAGAGGGCGCGTGTATCCGATCGGGCGTCTGGACTACGCCAGCGAGGGATTATTGCTGCTGACCAATGATGGGGCACTGGCACACCGGCTGATGAAGGCGGCTTCGCACGTTCCGAAGACGTATGTGGTGAAGGTCTCGGGGACTCCCAAGGAAGATGCCATTGCCAAACTCCGTGCCGGAATCTCGATCGCAACGGATGATGGGAAGCGAGTGAAGACCGGGCCGGCTCTGGTAAAGGTCGTGAAAGTAGCGGCCAATCCGTGGTATGAGATCACCCTGATTGAAGGACGGAACCGCCAGATCCGGCGCATGTTCGAAGCCGTGGGACATCACGTGGAGAAGATCAAGCGCGTGCGTTATGGTCCGTTGACACTCGATGTGCCGCCCGGGGAATATCGCTCGCTGACATTGAAAGAAATCGAACGGTTAAAATCCGCCACAAAGATCACTGGCGAAAAATCTCGCCCTTGACGCATGAGCCGATTTTTTGATCTGGTTTCGAAACCGGTGCGCGACATGGGAGAGCTGGCCTTACCCCCTGCTCCGGTCATCGCCAGCAATCGGAGCCCGTTGATCGCGCTGGACTCGAACGAGAATCCTTTCGGTCCATCCCCGAAGGCCATCCAGGCGATGCAGGCGGCATTGACATCTGCCGGTGCTTATCCGGACGATAAGTGCACAGAGCTTCGCCGTCGCCTCGCGGCCCAGCATGAACTGCCGCCGGAACAGGTGCTGGTCACTCCCGGTTCTACGGGACTTATCGCGCTTTTGTGCCAGACATTGTTGTCCCCTGGATCCAATGCGATCACGAGCGAGCTATCGTTCATTGTTTATCCGATGGCGGTACATGCGTCCGGAGCGCAGCTGATTGAAACTCCCATGCGCGAGGACGGGATCGATCTGGACGCGATGCTCGCGGCAATCAACGAGCATACGCGGATCATCTTCATTGCGAACCCGAACAATCCGACTGGAACGTTGCTTCCTGCGGGTGCCATCGACAAGTTCATCGCGGAAGTGCCGGGGCACGTCGTTGTCGTTCTGGATGAAGCGTATTACGAATTTGCTTCGTATTTTGCGGAAAGGCGGAAGGTCGAGCATTCGCGATCGCTCGAATACCTGCGCGCGGGAGCGAACGTTGTGGTGCTGAGAACATTTTCGAAGGCGCACGGGCTGGCCGGATTGCGTATCGGATATGGGTTGGGTCCAGCGGAATTGCTGGGATACTGTGCGCGGATGCAGAACACATTTTCCGTATCTGCGGTTGCGCAGGCAGCGGCACTTGCCGCACTTGACGATAAGCGCCACGTCCATCGCACGGTATCGAATAATGCGGCGCAAGCGCAGGTGCTGGGAGTGGCGCTGTCAGATATGGATTTTCGGGTCGTGCCGACCTCGGCAAATTTTCTTTACTGCGATCTGAGAGAAGATGCGGGGGCCGTGGCGGAAAGTCTGCGTGAAGATGGCATCGGCGTGCGTCCGCTGGCGGCGTGGGGAGCGCCGACTTGCATCCGGGTAAGTATTGGGTTGCCGGAACAAAATCAGGGCTTTCTGAGCGCAATCCGGAAAGTAGCAAGGTTGCGGCAGGTATGAATTCTGATCGGTCGGGCGTTTGGATGATGAAGCGCCGCCGCGACAGAAATCGGCGCGGCTGAACAGCCGAGGCGGCTGTTCCCACAGAATCTTGCCGACGATTAGGAAACTGGGAGTTTGGCGGCTCCGAACAGGCCAGCGTCGCTGCCGAGCAGCGCGCGCGTAATGATCGTCTTCTTGCGTGTGTAGCTTGCGATCTGGGTAGAAGCACCTTCCTTCTTTCCTCCGGGATCTTCCGGGGCACTCGCCGCATACACCAGGGACCGCTCGCGCAACTCTGAAAACATTTTCGGAGCGAATGCGTCCCAGGCACTGACCACACCGCCGCCGATCACAAACATATCCAGATCGAGGATGTTGACGAGGTCGGCAAGGAGAATCCCCAAAGCCTCGCCAAAGCGCTCGAAGATTCGTCGGGCATCGGCGTTGCCCTGAATCGCGAGGTTATAGACGGAGCGCGCGCTGAACTCGGGATCGGAACTGGCAGCCTTCGCAAGTTCCGGCGCCTTGCCTGTTTCGATCGCCTCACGAGCCATGCGCACCACTGCCGTTGCCGAGGCATAACGTTCGGCGCAGCCATGGTTGCCGCATCCGCAGGGGACGCCATTCGGCTCGACCGTGACGTGACCGAACTCGCCGGCCATGCCACTCATTCCGTAGAAGACTTTTTCGCCAAAAACGATTGCACCTCCGATGCCGGTACCTAGCGTGAGCATGGCCATATTGTCGGCCTCGCGTCCCGCGCCCAGCCACTTTTCCCCGAGAGCGGCAACGTTCGCGTCATTATCGAGAAAAACTTTCGCGCCGAGACGGCGTTCGATTTCGTCGCGCACGGGATAGTCGGACCATCCGGGAAGATTGGCAGACTTGCGCATCATGCCGTGCTCCATGTCGATGATGCCGGGGACGCCGATGCCGGCGCCAACGAAGCTTCCGGTACCGCGATATTGCTCGGTCAGCCGATGGATGGCATCGCACATTTCGCCGATGACGTAATCGCGGCCGAGAGCGACTTTGACGCCAAGGGTGATCCTTTCGAGGAGCTGTCCGTCTGTCGTGATGGCGGCGATGCGCAGGTTCGTGCCACCCATGTCCACACCAATGCAGTAGTCGGGCATAACGGATGAGAGTAACAGAAATCGGCGGCAAGGAAACGAGCCGGACGCGCCGCGAAGACGGCTTCAGGGTGGCGTGGACTTTATTTCTGGCACCTGGGACAGTAATGGCTGCTGCGGCCCGCGATGACGACTCGTTTGATTGGAGTTTTGCAGACCAGGCACGGCTCTCCTTCGCGGCCGTAGACGCGGTGTTGAAGCTGGAAGAATCCTTCTTCGCCGTCAGCGTCAACGTAATCGGAGATGGACGATCCGCCGAGAGCGATCGCTTCTTTCAGAACATCCTTGAGTGAAGTATTAAGCTTTGCGAGTTGATCGCGAGTGGTCGACGTGGCGCGGCGCCGTGGGCGGATCCCGGCGCGGAAAAGAGACTCGTCGGCGTAGATGTTTCCGACGCCACGCAGGAGTTTCTGGTTCAGGAGAGCGCTCTTCATCGGAGTCTTGCGGCCGTGGAACAGCGCAATGAAGGTATCCAGATCGATCTCGAGCGGCTCGATACCGGTGGCATCGAATTCGGCTGCCGTAGCCACGCTGAGGCGTCCGAAGCGGCGCGGGTCCACAAAGCGCAGTTCCCTGCCCGAGGCTAGTTTGAGGATGGCGTGGGTGTGCTTCGCAATCTCGGTGTCTGGCGCGCAGACTTGGAGACGTCCAGTCATGCCGAGGTGGATGATCCATTGAGCCGTTCCTGTTTCCTGCTTAAGGGACCGTGTCGCTTTCTTGCCTTTTGCGGAGGCGGGCGTCCGGCTCACGCCGTTCGATTCGAGATCGAAAACGATGTGTTTGCCCATACGGCGCACGGCCGCGATACGCGTGTGTTCGAGCGCAGCGGCGATCTCAGGAGCGGGGGATTTCAGCGTCTCTTTCTTCTGTCCGAGCCACACGGATTCGATTGCGTCTCCTGTGACGCGCTTGGCAAGCCCGCGGGCTATGGTTTCGACTTCGGGGAGTTCGGGCATATAGAAAAATCATACAACCGCAAAGGACACGAAGGTTCACGAAGGAACCCGCCATTCTGGCAATTACTTTTTTAGGAACGTTCCCTGCTCGAGTTCGCTGAAGGCTTGCTGCAGTTCCTGCTGCGTGTTCATGACGATCGGACCGTACCAGGCGACAGGCTCTTCAAGGGGCTTGCCCGAGACGAGCAGAAAGCGAATTCCGTCTTCGCCGGCCTGCACGGCAACTTCGTCACCGCGGTCGAATACGACGAGCGAGCGGTTCTTGCGCATCGGCCGGAGGCTTGGTGTCGGCCCATCCCACACCTTCGGTGGGGACCGCGAGAGGTCCGGAAGCGTTGCAGAATTTTCCGTCTCCGGCGAAGACATAGGCGAACGCATGACGAGTGGTTTCCACCGGGAGCGTCTTGCGTTTACCCGGAGGAACCGAAACGTCGAGATAAATTGGATCCGCTGCGATGCCGTCGACCGGACCTGACTTTCCCCAGAAATTTCCGCAGACGATTCGGACGTGCGTGCCATCATCGTCCGTGGCTTCCGGAATATCACCGGTCTTCACTTCCTGATACCGCGGCGCGGTCATCTTCAACGCGGACGGAAGATTGGCCCAGAGTTGGAATCCGTGCATGCGGCCCGTCGCGTCGCCCTTGGGCATTTCCTGGTGAATGATGCCGCGGCCGGCGGTCATCCATTGAACGTCGCCAGAGGCGATCGCGCCGTGATTCCCCATGCTGTCGCCATGCTCAACCGTTCCGGCCAGAACGTAGGTGATCGTCTCGATACCGCGGTGCGGATGCCAGGGGAATCCGGAGAGATAGTCCTCAGGGACGTCGTTGCGGAAATCGTCGAGAAGCAAGAAGGGATCGAACTCGCCGGTGTTGCCGAAGCCGAATGCGCGGCGAAGGTGAACCCCGGCTCCTTCGAGCGTGGGCTTGGACTTGATCAGACGTTTCACGGGACGAATAGACATAGGGTCTCCAAACCTGCGAGCGTCGATTATCTACGATGTAGCAATTGGATGCTGGCAGAGTACGGAAAGACGCGGGCGCGGGGTGCACAGAGGCGCTTATGCGATCGCGATTGGCACCTGAGGAACTGCGAGCAACATTGGGTAGAGCATTCCGGTTCGCGGAGGTTAGTCCTTCAGCGGGACCACGGCGCTGCCGTCGCGGCAGAAGGTGGCAACTTTCTGGAGATCGCCGTTCGCCCGAGGAAGGGTCATGACCGGGCCGTAGCAGTAGACGGCATGCCCGTTGGCGGCAAAATACCAACGGCCTCCCTTGCCATGGCGGGAGAGTTGGGTGGTGGGCTGCCGCAGGGGCTTTGGCGGCGCGAGATGGCCGATGGGCAAACTTAACAACAAGGCTAGGGTCAGAACCTTCATTGTCTTTCCTGCATGCTGAGCTTCCTACCGTTTCAACCACCGAACTTGGTACTGCCAGTGCTTATCTAGATCGTGATCAGCGAGCGGCCGGCATCGTTCACGTCGGATGCCGGTCTGGCGGGTATCTGAAGCTGAGACTTCGGCCTCTGATTCTGCGCACGATTCTGTGGAACCGCCTGGGAAGACGGGGCCTGCTTCGAAGGAACCTTGGATGGAGCCTGGGTCGACGGAGCTACTTCCGATGAATTCTGGGATGACGGGTTGGTGCCGAACGACTGGGATCGGGCAGCCTGCGATTGCTCTTCCTGGTGAGCTTTCTTCACGGCGGAAAGTTCCGTACTGTCGCGGAAGAGTTCGTGAATCAGGGCACGCTGCGACTCGATGGTGCGGCCCTGCTCAACGATCAACATGGTCATCAGGCCATACGAAATCAAAAACAGGATCACCAGAACCGGCAGCCAGCCATGCTTCCTGGCTGGAGCAGCTTCGATGCTGGCGAGTGAATTTGTTTCCGCGGTCCCGAATTCGATCTTCAAGATGCACCCCGGTCGTTCGCCGTTTGATGTTCGGCACAGTGGGAAGTGCATCCATGGAACCAATGGATCGACTCCAGCTAAACCACTGAATAATATGCAG
Source organism: Terriglobia bacterium (assembly GCA_963727085.1). Classification (GTDB taxonomy): domain Bacteria; phylum Acidobacteriota; class Terriglobia; order Terriglobales; family Acidobacteriaceae; genus Sulfotelmatobacter. The sequence goes on from CAVSER010000002.1 coordinate 20,923, forward strand.
TTGTTTACGATTTCGTGGGTATGCGAAGGTTGCCCAAGTGCAACTCCATGCACATTATGAGCAGGCAGATTTGCTGACCGGAAGGCTACTTTCCGAGCACCAGCTTGGCAATGGTTGCCAACTGCATGTTGGAAGTGCCCTCGTAGATCTTGCCAATCTTGGCGTCGCGCCAGTACTTCTCGACGGGATAGTCCTTCGTGAAGCCATACCCGCCGTAGATCTCGACCGCCAAGGACGTTACGCGCTCGGCGACTTGCGAGGCAAAAAGCTTGGTCATGGCGGCTTCTTTGACGAAGTTGACGCCGGCATCCTTCATGCGGGCGCAGTTGTAGACCATGAGGCGAGCGGCCTCGAGTTCGGTAGCCATCTGCGCGATCTGGAACTGGATGCCCTGAAACTCGGAAATCGACTTGCCGAACTGCTTGCGCTCGACAGCATACTTCGAGGCAAATTCCCACGCGCCGCGGGCGAGGCCAACCATCTGGGCGCCGATTCCGATGCGCCCTTCATTCAGAGTCTCGATGGCGATCTTGTAGCCCTTACCGGGTTCGCCCAGAACGTTTTCTTTGGGCACGCGGCAGTCTTCGAGAATCAGTTCGCAGGTCGACGAGGCGCGGATGCCGAGTTTGTCTTCTTTCTTACCGACGGTAAATCCGGGGAAATCCTTCTCGACTAGGAATGCGGTGATGCCTTTATACCCGGCACTTGGGTCAAGGGTCGCGAACAAGACAAACAGTCCTGCTTCCTTGCCGTTGGTGATCCAGAGTTTGCGTCCATTGAGAACGTATTCTGAGCCTTTCAGCGCAGCGCGGGTTTGCATCGCGAACGCGTCGGAACCGGATCCGGCTTCGCTGAGGGCGTACGCGCCGACCGTCTCGGTGGCCATCTTCGGCAGGAATCGCTTCTTCTGCTCTTCATTGCCCCATCGCAGGAAGGCGTTGTTCACGAGCGTGTTTTGAACATCAACGATCACGCCGGAAGAGGCGTCCACACGGGAGAGTTCCTCGACCGCGAGAATCGCTTCGAAAAACTTTGCGCCGCCTCCGCCGTACTGCTCGGGAATCTCGATGCCCATGAGACCGAGCTGGAAGAAATCGTGGATGAGGTCCCTGTCGAAGACGCCTTTTTCGTCCATCTCTTTGACGTGCGGACGGATTTTCTCGTCGGCGAACTGGCGAATGTTGTCGCGGAAGAGAATCTCGTCTTCAGTCAGCGTAGTGAGCGGGGCGGGCGGGGCGGCTTGCAGGGTATCGGGCATGGAGGCACCTTCGTCGTGGAAGTGGGCAGACTGTTAATGGTAGCACTTCCCTCGGCTGGCAAAATCGCCGGTGAGTCATCCGGAGCGGAGATAGATGCTGCTATCTGAACGCAGGAGAGCAGAGTCCTCCTCGCTTTCGCTCGTCGGAATGACAGGGGAGACGACTCTAGGAAGCGGAACTGCGCTTGTAGACAAGCTTCAGCCCGTCTGCTTGGAGGATGCGCTTGATCTGACTGCGGGCGTGTACGGACCAGGGGCCGGACGTATCGAGCCTGACGTAGGCCTGCCAGTGCTTCAGCGCTTTGCGAGGCTCGCGCAGCTTTTCGTAGGCGAGGGCGAGATTGTAGTGCGCATCGGCGTAAGTGGGAGCCAATTGCAGCGCCGTTTTGTATGTCGTCACGGCTTCGTGGACGCGGCCGGTCTCGTCGAGCACGTTGCCGAGGTCGAAGTAGGCGAGCGCGTATCGCGAATCCGCTTCAATTGCCTGCCGGTAATGCTTCTCGGCCAGTCCGAATTCCTGCCGGTTGTAATAGAGCGTTCCCAGATTAATGTGAGCGGCCGCGTGGACTGGTTCCAGATCGAGCACCTTCAGATAAGCGGCGATGGCTTCGGCATGGGTGCCGGGATCCTCTTCCAATGCGATGCCGCGCGCGAACCAGGAGGCAACTTCATGCTCCCGAGGCGTCGGTTCCTGCCGAGGCACGGGCGTCGTGGTGACGACCTTCTCGCGCTCGGAGAAATCCATGAGGAACTGTCCCGCAATCGGCTCCAGCAGCCTGCCTTCATGGCGGAAGGCGACTCGATGTTTCGCGGTGCTCCACGCCCCAGCTTCAACCAGTGGATTCTCAATGCCCGCCGCCTGTTTACGCATGGCATCGAGCGACTTGCGGATTACCGTCGGGCGCACACTCATCGCGCAGAGGTCCCGAATCTTCTTGAGTTCCAACAGGTCGGCGAAGGAGTAGGATTCGGCGGGCGTGATCAGGCCGGTCCGCTCCCAGTTCGCCAACTGGCGCGGAGTGACATGCAAAATTCTGAGTAGATCAGCTCGACTGTACACGGCACCAACTACGGAACGCCCCTGCTGCTCACTGCAAGACCGTTCGACAACATTATCTTCAACCCGTCCATCCGGCGCAACAAGGAACGCTGTGAACCGCTGTGGAGAACCTGGTTGATTTACATGCAACAGAAATGGTGCAGCGACCTCAGCTACACCGCTACGGCTGCCTGATACTCCTCGTACGAACCCTTGAAATCCGTGATCTTGTGATCGCTCTCGAAATGCCAGACGCGCGTGGCGACTTCATCGATGAGATCGTGATCATGCGTCACCAGGAACACCGTCCCCTGATAGCGTTGCAGCGCGATGTTCAGCGCGTTGATGGACTCGAGATCAAGGTGGTTCGTGGGCTCGTCGAGCAACAGCACATTCGGTTTCTGAAGCATCAGCTTGCAGAAAAGCAGGCGCGCCGCCTCGCCACCGGAGAGCACGTTGGTGGACTTGGTCGCTTCTTCTCTCGCAAACAACATCTGGCCCAAAATGCCGCGCAGTTCTTCCGTCACAGCCGCTGGATCCCACTGGTGTAGCCACTCAATCGCAGTCGTACCCGTTTCGATGAGGCTGCGATGATCCTGCGCGAAGTATCCGATCGAGGCTTCATGCCCCCAAAGCACCTTGCCGGAATCAACGAAGGGACCGTCGTAGCCGCTGGTCTTGCGCAGCTCGGCTTCGGGAGTCGTGGGAGAGTTCGACAGAATGGCGTTCAGCAGAGTTGTCTTTCCCACCCCGTTCCGTCCCATCAATGCGATCTTCTCTCCGCGAATGATGCTGGCGGTGAAGTCGCGAACGACGCGCTTGTCTTCGTACGATTTTCCCAGATGCTCGATTTCAAGAATGTGCTTGCCCGAGGGCCGCTTCTGCTCGAACTTGATGAATGGGCGCTGAATGTTCGACCTCGCCAGTTCCGTGACCTGCAGGCGCTCCACTTCCTTGCGGCGGGATTGCACCTGGCTCGAACGCGTACCGGCAGCGAATCGGGCTATGAATTCGTTCAGCTGCGCGATCTTCTTTTCGCGCTGGGCATTCTGGGATTCGACTTGCGAGCGCACCTGCGTCTTCGCCACCACCATGTCGTCATAGGTGCCCGTGTAGGTGATGATGGTTTCGTAATCGATATCGGCGATATGGGTGCAGATGCTGTTCAGGAAATGCCGATCGTGCGAGATCGTGATGACGATGCCGTCGCAGTTGTTGAGAAATCCCTGCAGCCAATGGATCGAGTCCAAATCAAGGTAGTTCGTAGGCTCGTCGAGCAGGAGTGCTTGCGGATTTCCGAACAGCGCCTGTGCCAACAGCACGCGGACTTTCTGTCCACCCTGCAATTCGCTCATTTTGCGAGAGTGCAGGTCTTCGGAGATGTCGAGGCCCTGTAGCAGGATGGCCGCATCGCTTTCGGCAGAGTATCCGTCTTCTTCGCCAACAATCCCTTCGAGTTCGCCGAGCTTCATGCCGTCTTCATCGCTCATGTCGGGCTTGGCGTAAATGGCATCGCGCTCCTGCAGGGCAGCCCAGAGACGCCGATTACCCATAATGACCGTGTCGAGCACGGTGTAGGCGTCGAAGGCGAACTGGTCCTGGCTCAGGACGCCGAGCTTGCGCGGGCGAACAACGGTGCCCTTTTGGGGCTCGAGTTCGCCACTGAGCAGCTTCATGAAGGTCGACTTGCCGGCACCGTTGGGGCCGGTCAGGCCGTAACGCTTCCCCGGAGTGAACGCGGTAGAGACCTCGTCGAACAAAACTTTGGCGCCGTAGCGCATGGAAACGTTGCTGACTGAAAGCATGGTTGTGGCTTCTCTTACTATCCTTCTGAATTTCTTCAGGAATTGCGGGGAATTCCGCCGAGACGGTGCCGCTGGTGTTTATAGAATATCATGCCGCGCATCGCGATCCCACCTGGCGGCATTGCAGTCCTGTAGCGTGCCTTTCGCCCAATTCGGTGCTAAAGTTCTGTCCCAGTTGGGGCCCTACCTGTTTTCACGTCCGAACGAATCCAATTGCGGAGGATCCTATGGGAAGTAGGCAAGTCGTGCGCCTCCTGTCTATTTCTGCGGCCGCCCTACTTATGCTTGGCACAACCTGGGCTGCAAACACCACCAGACTGATCTACAGCTTTGCCGGAAACGGCGATGGGGAGTACACCGACACGGAACTCGTGATGGACACGGCTGGAAACCTGTACGGGACCTCGGTGCTGGGCGGAACCTTCGGCAGCGGCACCGTTTTCGAGATCTCGGCGGTTGGGGTTCATACCGTTCTTTACAGCTTTACGGGCGGGCCCGACGGCGCACAGCCCTACAAGGGCGTGACTCTGGATGCGCAGGGCAACCTGTACGGGACGGCGGTGACTGGCGGCGGAGGATCCTGCGAAGGCGGCTGTGGCGTTGTGTACAAGCTGACGAAATCCGGCTCGCAATGGACGCAAAGTGTGCTGCACACCTTCACCGGAGGGACGGATGGGTCCGGCCCGGGCAGCCCCGTCGCGTTCGACAGCAAAGGGAATTTGTACGGAACCACGCCGACGGGAGGATCAAGTAGCGCAGGAGTCGTGTACCAGCTCAAGCCGAGTGGGACAGGCGGTTGGACGTTCAAGGTCATTCACGCATTCACCGGAGGCACAGACGGCAATGGTGGCTCAGCGGGACGTCTGCTCGTCGACACGGCCGGCAACTTATACGGCGTCTGCACGGTGGGTGGTGCCAAGGGATTCGGAAACGTGTACGAGATCTCCGCGAGCGGAAGCAAGTGGATATTCATCACGTTGTACTCATTCAAGGACCAGCCGGATGGCGCGTCGCCCTACGGAGGAGTTGTATTCGACAAATCCGGCAACTTGTTTGGAACCACGTACTATGCGGGCGGTAATGACATGGGGACGGTTTATAAACTTGCGCACAACACGAATGGAACGTGGACTGAGAGTGTTCTGTATAGCTTCAAAGGCGGGACGGATGGAGCCAGCCCCATCAGCAGCCTGGTTGTCGATTCGGCAGGCAACTTCTATGGAACAACAAGCGAAGGTGGCGCAAGCGCCTGCGGCTGCGGAGTGATATTCAAAATGACCAAGGGCACTTCGGGCAAGTGGACAGAAAGCGTTGTCTATCGCTTCCCTGGCACTCCAAGCCCGGGCTTCGCCTATAACGGGATGACGAGCGATTCCACGGCGTCAAATTTCTATGGAGCAACGGTTCATGGCGGCGCGGATAACGACGGAACCATCTACAAATTGACACCGTAGTCGATAAATATGGCGGATGCCCCACTTCTCGCGATAGCGGCGAGGAGTGGGGCATCACGCTTGGGGTTCTTCAGTTCTAGTGCGTTGCCCCGGAACTGGCCTGCACCAGCTGTTCGACTGGTCCGGTAATTTGCAGCAACAGTCCAGCCACTGGTTTCTTGGCTAGTTCAATCACTGCGATCTGCTGCGCTCTCCACAAGTCGGGTTCGGGCTGTCCCTTATCGATGTAGTCCAGGGCCTGAAGTCCTGCCGCTCCGAGCATCGCCAGATTCTGCGAGATCGGAATGTCCTCCTGCAGGAGCAACGACTGTTGCAGGAGCGGGTGCAGGCGCGAGTCATTGTCGCTCCAGAGCGTCAGCAACGTTCGGATTCGTGCTTCCGCCGCGCGATCCTGATTTTCGCTGCGGATGTATTGCTGCACAAGGTTGCTGAACTCGCGAGCGATGTCACTCTCCGGATAGACAGCGTCAATGAGATGAGTAAGAGGAGCGTGGAAATCAATCGGACCTTTGGAATCGTCCCAGCGGTTGTAATCCTTCACCGGCTCGACCACATCGGCGAGAACACGGAGTGCGCTGGTATCCGCGGTTCCGGCCATGCGCTGCAGCATATGCTCGCGCGCCGAAAGGTGAGTCAGGCCCATGGATTCCAACTCGAAGCTCACGGCGTGCATGCGCGCGTACATCGAGTTCACGTCGGTGGTTTCTTGCGGCGACCAGAGACGTTCCGCAATTGCAGCGTTACGCGGCCAGATGTGGGAGTCGATATTTTCAGGCGTAACCCACTCGGCCCACTGGCAGGATTCGCCGCCAAGGATCAATGCTTTTTGTTCTGGAGTGAGAGAAGCGGCGGCACCGCTCATGGGATCAATGGAATAGTGGCGCGAGGCCGGCCACATCAGGTCGACGTAGTACCCGTAGGAAAGCAGGCCACGATAGCCCTGCTGCGCCGCTTTCGCGAGGGATTCCTGCCCCCGCCAGGATTGCACGACAATTGTCTTCGGCAGGTCGGGATGCAGGATCTCATCCCATCCGACCATGGTTTTGTGATTCTTCGCGACGATCTTTTCCAGGCGTTCGTTGAAGTAAGCCTGGAGGTCCTGATTGTTCTTCATGCCATGCGCATGAATGAATTCCTGAATTTTCGGATTCGCGTCCCATTGCTTGCCGTCGACTTCATCGCCTCCGATGTGGAAGTAGGCGTCCGGGAAGAGCTTGGCCATTTCGCCGATGAAGGTTTCTAGAAACTTGTAGGTGGTCTCGCGCGTGGGATCAAGGATCGGGTCGCCGTCTTCGAGCGTGAAGGGTCCGGGACCGCTGGCAAGTTCGGGATATCCGATCACCCACGAGCGACTGTGGCCCGGCATATCGAATTCAGGAACGACGCGGATGCCGCGGTCGTGCGCGTAGGCGATGAACTCTCGAATCTCCTCCTGCGTGTAGAAAAATCCGTCGGATCCCATTCCCGTTAGCTTGGGGAGTTTCTTGCTCTCGGCGCGGAATCCCTGATCATCCGAGAGATGCCAGTGCAGCACGTTCATCTTCACGGCGGCCATAGCGTCGAGGTTGCGCTTCAAAACATCGAGCGGAATGAAATGGCGGCTGACATCGATCAGCGTGCCGCGCCAGGGAAAGCGGGGCTGGTCTTTGATCGTGACGGCGGGAGCAGCGAATCCGTTCGTCGTAATCTGTACAAGTTGAAGGAAGGTCGCCATTCCGCGCAGCGCGCCCAGAGGAGTCGCTGCATTGAGCTTTGCACCGGAGTCAGTAACAGTAAGTTCGTAGGACTCATCCTCGCCGAGCTTCTGCACGGCTTCGCGTCCGTGATCGGCATGAATCGTGAGGGTTGGAGCGGCTCCGGCCTTGGGACGAAATGGAATGCCGGTCAGCTGCGAAAGCTGCTTCGAGAAGCGCTGAACGGCGGCATCCAGTGAAGCATCGTGGGTGCCAGTCACCTCGACCGAGAAGGATTGGGTGATGGCGAGTTGTCCGCTGCCCGTCTGCACATTGGCAGGCATGGGCATGAGGTTGAGCTGCGGTTGAGTTTGCGAGTAAGCGAAGCCGGCGAAGATAAGAAGGTAAACGGTCAATAGGAAACTGCGCATAAGTTCACCTGGAGTTTGGACTGGCAACAACGGACTATATTAAAACGTTTCAGTAGAAAGAGCAGAACTAACTTCGTCATCATCTCGATTTCTCCCGCGACGTGCTGATCGATCGGGAAGCCTCGATCAAGTCCTCCGTGAACCATCGTGTCCTTTGTGGTTGTCGGTTCTAGTGTCCGCCGGGAAATCAGTGATTTGTGCGCAAAAATATCTTTCAGCGATGTAGAGAAAGGCGGGACAGCTCCGACTACTCCATGAAAGTGAAATCTGGGACTGATCAAGAGGCTACACAAGGAGCATTCCGATGCCGGAAAAGATACAGATTTCTCGCCGTCACTTCGTGGCCTCCGCGGTTACGACAGCGGCGTGGGCGGCATTACCGCTGTCGATCGCCCAGACGCAGTCCCAGCACAAGAAAGGAAATCAAATGGCAAACTTAACGCCGTATCTTCTGTTCGACGCCAAATGCCGCGAAGCCATGGAGTTCTACCAATCCTGCTTTGGCGGCGAGTTAACTCTGCTCAAAGTGAAGGACTCCCCGGCACGTGATCACATGCCGACAGTCCAGCAGGACAAAGTTCTCAACGCACGGCTGCGAAGCGGCAACCTCGAGATTTCGGCTTCGGATTGGCTCATGCCCAACCGAACCCCCGTGCGGGGGAACACGGTCTGTCTGTTTCTCAGCGGAGGGACACCCCAGGAATTGAAGGCCCTGTTCGGGAGACTTTCGGAAGGAGCCGATGTGACCGATCCCTTGAGCCAAACTTTTTATGGCACGTATGGAGCGCTCAACGACAGATTCGGCGTCCGCTGGATGTTCCAAACCAACGAGAAAGCTTAAATACAAGTAACGTTAAACAGTGCACACAATCAGGAGCGGAGACATGAAATATATCTTGCTGATGTCCGGCACCAAGGCCGGGGTCGATACATACTACGCGTGGTCGCCGAAGGATATTGAAGGGCACATGGCGTCCTTGAGGAAGATCAGTCAGGAACTGACGGACTCCGGTGAATTTGTGGGCACGCAGGGCCTCGCCAATCCGGCGGAGGCGAAAGTGGTGCGCGGGGAGAAGGACGGCATTCCGGTCACAGACGGAATTTTTCCCGAGTCGAAGGAATTCCTGCTGGGATACTGGATTGTTGACACTGGAGCTCCCGAGCGCGCCTACGCCATCGCAGCACGGATTTCCTCTGCGCCCGGCCCCGGAGGACGTCCGACGAATGTGCCGATTGAAGTGCGGCGGTTCGCCGCTTACGAACAGCCCAGATAAAACGCTGATCGATGTCGAGAATGCGCAGAGCACTCCGACTCACCAATAAAGGCGCACGAACTGCGCCGTAACTTGAAGGAGCGAACGATGAAATACATGCTGATGATGAATACGATGAAAGCGGGGCACGGCGTGCCGGAGTGGCCCCACAAGGATCTGCAGGCGCATATCGCATTTATGATGAGCCTCAACAAAGAACTGCAGGGAGCCGGGGAGTTCGTGCTCGGTGAAGGCCTATCCTTTCCCGACCACGCGAAGGTGGTGCGAGCTGGGAAAAATGGAACTCCCGTCACGGATGGCGTATTCCCCGAATCGAAGGAGTTCCTCGCCGGTTTCTGGATCGTCGACGTGGACAGCCCGGAGCGCGTCTATGCGATTGCCGCGAAAATCTCGGCTGCACCGGGGCCCGGTGGAGCGCCGCTGAACATGCCGATTGAGGTGCGCCCCATCATGAGCGGGCCGCCTCCAGAGATGCTGTAAATGGAACTGCAATGACCAAGCCATGGGACATGAGTTCCGAGCACCTGTTGCGCGAACTTGCGCCGCAGGTGCTCGGTGCGGTCGCTCGCCGTTTTCGCGACTTCGTGTCGGCGGAGGACGCGGTGCAGGAGGCGATGATTGCAGCGTTCACCCAGTGGCCGAAGGAGGGTGTTCCCGAAAATCCACGCGGCTGGCTGATTCAGGTCGCGTGCCGGCGCTTCACCGACCAGGTGCGCAGCGAAATTGCCCGCCGCGAACGGGAAACCGAAGTTGCGAAGGAAGTCGAGACGGTGGCGCCCACGATCGATATCGAGGTTGACATGGATCCGGACGACACTCTCATCTTGCTGTTTATGTGCTGCCACCCGGCGCTGACTTCCTCTTCCGCGATAGCCTTGACCCTGCGAGCGGTCGGCGGCTTGACCACCGCAGAAATCGCGAAAGCTTTCCTGGTTCCTGAGGCAACCATGGCGCAGCGCATCAGCCGTGCCAAGCAGAACATCAAGGCTTCGGGCGTGCCATTCCGGTTGCCTTCTCCGCAGGAGCGCGCGGAACGGCTGCCCGCCGTTCTTCATGTGCTCTATCTCATCTTCAACGAGGGATATGTGAGCAGCACCGGCGCTTACCTACAGCGGCTCGATCTGGCGCGAGAAGCGATCCGCCTGACTCGCGGCGCGAGGACGCTGCTCCCGGAAGATACAGAAATCGCAGGACTGCTTGCACTCATGCTGCTGACCGACGCGCGTCGCAGTGCACGCACCGGTCCCGGTGAAGAGCTCATCCCTCTGGACAAGCAGGACCGGACCTTGTGGGATCGAGCGCAGATTTCCGAAGGGATTGGGCTTTTGCAGGACGCTTTATCTAAAGGATCGGTGGGGCTGTACCAGTTGCAGGCGGCCATTGCGGCCATTCATGACGAAGCAGCGTGGCCTGACGACACGGATTGGCCGCAGATCCTGGCGCTGTACGAACTGCTGAAACGGGTCGCTCCCAGTCCGATGGCCACCCTCAATCACGCGATTGCGGCCGCCATGGTTCACGGGCCGGAGAGGGGTCTCGAACTCCTCTCACCCCTCGACAAGGACGATCGGATAACCGGCCACTATCGTCTCCACGCCGTTCGCGCCCATTTGCTCGAGAGGATTGGGGATCACGAGGGCGCTATACGAAACTACCGCCTAGCGGCGGGGCGGACGACGAGCATCCCAGAGCAGAATTACCTTATGACCCAGGCTGCACGCCTCGACGACGAAAGAGGATCGGCGAAGAAGACCAGCGGGACTGCGTAGCGCTGCGGACTGTTTGCGCAATCGTACAAAGTAGCCCAAGTAACCATCCTCTTGATTACCTCCGGCATCTCTCCTCGCACCCTGAGATTGCCTTAATCTACTTGTGTTTCAAGCATTTGCCATAAATTACTCCGCTGGTTCTACACCCTTCGGAGAGATTGCCCGGGCCTGACCCCGCACCTATAATCGACCTACTCTGGTAGATGATTCTCCGTCAGGTTCCGGGTAGACACCGAGGGCTACGTCTGTCCTAAGGCTGGTGAGCGCGGCCTTCGAGTTAAGGAGTTCGGCAAGAACGGATACCCGGATATGCGAAAGCGCCTGCAACTCGCATTAATGCTGACGGCCACTACGGCAATCGCGACCTCCTTTGCTCTTGCTCCTCGTCCGGCCTGGGCCGCTGAGGGCGAAAACTCTGCCCGCGGCATCACCACCACGGAAGAGCACGGCCGAAGGGTTTTCGTAAACGACGATGGCCCGGCACGACCGCGACAGGCACAGGCTCCGCAGCCGAAGCGCTCTACGCTGGTCTATTGGAGCAGCAACGACAACCGCTGGAAGCCGGTACCCGGCGCGAATACCGCGTCCATGCAGGCGGCCCGCTCGGCCGCCGCTGAGATCACCCACTATTTCGGACGCGAATCCGCACAGTCGGCGAATGCGCGCATCGTGGCCGCCAACTCGCGTGGACATCAGGCCTCGCAGGATGAGATCGACCAGGCCATCGTCATGGCCGCAGCCCGGCACAATGTCGATGCCAACCTTGTGAGAGCCGTGGTAAAGGTGGAGTCGAACTTCAATTCAAACGCCGTCTCGCGCAAAGGCGCGATGGGGTTGATGCAGCTTATGCCATCGACAGCGCGCTCTTTGAATGTGAGGAATCCGTTTGACGCCGAGCAGAACGTCGATGCCGGGGTGCGGCATCTGAAGCATCTTCTGGAAAACTACAACGGCGACGTGAACTTGACCCTGGCGGCCTACAACGCTGGATCTGGCGCGGTAGCCCGCAGCGCTGGAGTGCCGCGCTATGCGGAAACGCAGAATTACGTGAGGCGGATTACGACCCTGTACTACGGCGGATTGGACATTGCCCCGTCGGGCGGAAGCCGCGATCCCGTGAAGGTTCAACGGGATGCGCGGGGCGTGCTTTACATCAGCAACACGGACTAGGTTCGCAGCATCTGTTGTAAGAAGCGGGGCTGTATTTTTTTTATCTCTCAGGTACCAGGCAGTTCAACTGAAACGGCGGAACGGACAGTAACGGACCGGCGACATTGAAAATGACATCAAGCCAGCGTTTCTCGTGCTGGGGAGTGCTGCTGATCCTGGTGGCCATCCCGGCAGCGCAGGCGCGCGCCCGCGCGCGCCACAGCGAAGCCTGGGCCCGCGAACGCTATGCCGCCGCCGACCGGATGCGCGAGGCGCTCAACGGGCGCCCTTTGCAAGAACGCACCCACCGCGACTATCAACGCGTCATCAATGCTTACCGCACGGTCTATTACGGCGCGCCGACTTCAGGCAAGGCCGATCCTAGTGTTGTAGCTGTGGCCGAAACCCTCGTCGAGATGGGACGCCGTTTCGATGACGAAGCGATCCTGAATCGAGCAATCAGCCAGTACAAGTTCCTGCGCAAGGAATACCCCGGCAGCAAGTACCGCTGCGATGCGTTATTCACCATCGGCGAAATCTATAAAGACGACCTGAACGATTCCGAGAGAGCGCGCGCCGTATTTGTCGAGTTCCTTCTCCGGTATCCGCATAATCGCCTAGTGCCTGACGCGCAGCAGGCGATTGCTCAGCTTGATCGTGACAAGGACGAACAAGACGCGCAGGAGAGAAAGCCGGCTCGGAGCACTGCGGCCAGGAACTCCAACAAAGCAGATAAGCCCGGCGATAAAGCGAAGGACACGGCGCCGCAATCGGCAAAAGAGGATTCGGAATCTCAGGGCGATGCTACAGCGACTGATTCGTCGCAGCCGAAACACCTTCCGCGGGTTACGGCCATACGCCACTGGTCCACGCCGGACTACACGCGCGTTGCGATCGATCTCGAAAACGAAATCAAGTTCGGATCGCAGCGGCTATCCAACCCCGACCGGATCTATTTCGACCTTCGCGATACCAAGCTTGCTTCAACGCTGGTTGGCAAGACCTTCGATGTGGACGACGGCTTTCTGCGCAAGATCCGGGTGGCGCAATTCCAGCCCGGCCGCACGCGCGTCGTGCTCGAAGTGGAAGATCTGTCGAGATACGACGCTTTTCTGTTGCCGAATCCCTCTCGCCTGATCATCGACATTCACGGCAAGAATAACGCGAAGAATGCCCGTCCGAAGCCTGTAAAAGATGATGTGGCGACTGCGGATGTGCAGGCTCCACCCAAGGCGACTTCGAGCAGCGATGACGACACTGCCACTGCTACCGATCCAGCCGAGACGGCGAAGCAAGACCTGAAAGCTGCTGCAGGAAAGCCTGCCGTCACCACGCAGGACGTAAACGAGGAAGCGAAAATCATCCCCAAGGTTGATTTGAAGGCCGGCCTGCCGGACCTGCCGAAGAAGATCGACAACAAGAAGGAGAAGCCGGCGCCCACAAAGGTGATCGTCGACAACGACGATGATGACACTCCCGTCGAAGCTGCCGAGACGCATGCGCCGACACGCTCGCGGGGTAAGTCTTCGTCGCGGGTAGCGTCGAGCCGAAAGAATTCTGATCTCGACATTCGCGAAGCGAAGCCTACTGCGAGTGGGGACCGGTCGCTGATCCGCGCTCTTGGACTGAAGATCGGCAAGATCGTGATTGATCCCGGGCACGGCGGGCACGATACGGGCACGATCGGTCCGAACGGTCTCGAAGAAAAGGATCTGGTCCTCGAAGTCGGGCGGCGACTGGGCAAGATGCTCGAAACGCGACTGGGCGCGGAGGTCGTATACACGCGCAAGGATGACACGTTTATTCCGCTCGAAACCCGCACCGCGATCGCGAACCAGCAGCGCGCCGACCTGTTTATCTCGATTCACGCCAATTCGAGCCGGGATCCGGATGCCCGCGGCGTCGAGACCTATTACCTGAACTTCACGTCATCTCCGGAAGCACTGGAAGTGGCCGCCCGCGAGAATGCAGTGTCCGAGAAATCTATTTATGAGCTCCAGGACCTGGTCAAGAAGATTGCCCTGAAAGAGAAGATTGAAGAATCCCGCGAGTTTGCCGGAGACGTGCAGGAATCACTGCACAGCGGGCTGGCACTGAAGAGCCCGGGAATACGCAACCGCGGCGTGAAGAAGGCGCCGTTCATTGTGCTGATTGGGGCGAACATGCCTTCGATTCTCGCCGAGATCTCGTTCGTATCGAACCCCTCCGACGAGCACCGCCTCGAAACCAGCGAATACCGCCAGCGCATTGCCGACTCACTCTACCGCGGCATCGCCAAATACGTCGACGGCCTGAGCGGCGTGAAAATGGCCAGCAAGCTCGACAAAGCCGCTGGCCAGTAATCTTCCGGTAAAAGTACCTGAGGGCGGACTACTCCGTCTGGAATTCCATGTTCTCGTTCACCGACATCTGTGGCGGAGCCCCGGATGCCTCATCCCCGTGGCGCGTGGCGATCACGCGGAAGCTGTTCGACCCCGTTTCGATGTCATAGGTATAGGGCGGCCGTTCGCGCTGAATCGTGACCGACTTGCTCGAGATCAACTCATCGAGCGAGGCATACTTCCCCTCGGATGCGTAGTATCCCTTCTCCGCCTGCGCGATCGACATCAGGTCCATCCGGACGCCGGTGACGTTCACCGCGGCCTTAGGATTGTTCACTCCGGCGGCAGCGGAGGACGATTGCGCCTGCTTGGAATAGAGATACAATCCCACGCCAAGCACGATGACCAGGCCCAGAAATCCGAATATGCGGCTCATACTCTAGATTCCACAACGGCGCCGTGCCCGCCGCAAGTAACCAGAGGACATGCACTGAGGCGCGCAATGTATGGGATGAGGCAGACATGAGACGAATCCGCTATTGCGTTGCTGCAAGTCTCGACGGCTATATCGCCGGACCGAAGGGGGAGTACGACTGGATCATCCCAGACCCCGAGGTCAACTTCGCCGAACTCTGGGCGCAATTCGACACCCTGCTGATGGGGCGCCGCACCTACGAAGTCGCGGTTTCGAGGCTGGGCGAGAAGGACTTCCAAGGCATGAAGGTGGTAGTCGTGTCGCGCACGATCGAGCCAGCCGGGCATCCGGGAATCACAATCATTTCCGAATTGAACCGCAGCTGGGTCGAAGAATTACGTGCCAGGAACGGCAAGGACATCTGGCTTATGGGCGGTGGCGAATTGTTCAGGGCTTTTCTGGAAATGGGCGAGGTGGCTACGGTCGAGGTAAGCGTGATGCCAGTGCTATTGGGCGGCGGCGTGAAACTCTTGCCCAGCTCAGCAGAATGTGCGAAGTTGAAATTGTCTGCGCAGAAGATTTATCACTCGGGGATTGTGTCGCTGGTTTACGAAGTGGAAAAATGAACTTCCGCGAATCCCCATCACATTCGTCGGGAAAATGAAAAACGGCCAGCGGACTTGCGAAAGCCGCTGGCCAGTCTTGCTCGACACAAATCGATTACTGGATGGCGCTGCCGACCTGCGAGAACACGTTGTTCGCGTTCGATCCGATCAGGCGCACAGTGCCAACCACGATGACAAGGATTACCGCCAGCATCACTGAGTACTCTGCGACGTCCTGGCCCTGTTCATCGTTCCAAAGATTGCGGAATGTGTAGCGCATATTGTCCTCTTTTTCTATGCAAGAGCTGGAGCGTGCGAGGGCGCTTTCGGAGCTTGTGCATTCTCCGGAAGAGCCAGTCCCCATGCTTCTCTGTCTTGCGCGACTGCCTTTAGCCCAACCTGAAACTCGGACGTGCCTTTCATCTTCTTCGTCCAGGCAATCCGGAACAGCATCTTGCGCTGACGATAGAAAATCGTGACCTCGTCATCCACGTTCAACTCACGGCGAACTGAGCCCAAACGAGCGCCAGCTGCGGTCACATCCAAGGTATGCACCAGCTCGTCGAAAGCTTTACCGGCGCTGTCCTTGCCCTTCATCCGCACGGGAAGAACCGCTTTCATCCGATTTCCCCGGCGTTGAACCATTTCCGCAGACACTGGCATCTTCTACCCGCGGCTAGTTTGCCGCGATATTACGAAACTGTGAATGGCTCGGACGGGTAGGTTGGAAGCACGACGGTGTACCCTCACGCCGAGTCATGCCGGGTAAGCTCCTGCATAGGCTCCACTTGCGGGCCAGGAAACTTTTCCGGGGTTGATGTGGTCTAATGAAAAGAGGCTGTTCCCGGCCTTTTCAGCACCATGAGATTTCCTCGAACTGTTCGGTTTCCCATGATTTTGGCACTTTTGACCGCCGTTGCGCTGGCGGCGAATCCCGCAACACCACAGGCCCCGGCATTGCTGCCGCAGCAGTTTGCCGGCTGGGAGTTGCAGGGATCGGCACAGACCAATACCGATCCTGTGGTAGCCGATGCCACGAATGCGGCGGTCCTAAAGGAATACCGCTTCAGCGATCTCGCCTCCGCAACCTACATCCGCGAGGATGGCCGTACGCTCAAGATCCGGGCAGCGCGCTTTGCCGATGCGTCCGGGGCCTTCGGCGCTTACACGTTCTATCTGCAACCGGAAATGACGAAGGAGCAGATCGGGGACCAGGCGGCCTCCCTCGGCGATCACGTGCTCTTCTATCGCGGACATGTGCTCGTGGATGCACAGTTCAGCAAGGAAACTCCGATGTCCGGTGCGGAACTCCGCGAACTCGCAGGACTGCTGCCTCGGGTGACGGGCAGCGCCGCGAATCTGCCCAGTTTCATTCAGTTCCTTCCGCCCCGCAGCTATATTGCGAATACGCAGAAATATGTGATGGGGCCGCTCGCATTGAATGCGGTGAATTCCCCCGTTGCCGCAAGTCTGGTGGATTTCGGTGCGAGTTCGGAAGTGACTCTCGCGCACTACAACACACCCAGCGGGGAAGCCACTCTCACGCTCATTTCCTACCCCACGCCGCAACTCGCCGCCGAACATCTCAAGCGCATCGATGCGGCGCATCAGGTTGCACAGCCGCAGGCCGGCATTTCAGAAGTTGGCGGATCTGGCACATTCTTCGACAAACGCACGGGACCGATCATCGCCATCGCAACCGGAGGCCTCTCCGACAGCGATGCGAAAGCGTTACTCGGGCGAGTGAATTATGAAGCCAGCGTCACCTGGAACACCCCCACCAGCGATACGCAGGTTCGCGATCTGTACCAATTGATCTTGAACATCGTGGTGCTGTGCGCGATTCTGGGTGGACTGGCCATCATTGCCGGCATCGCCTTCGGCGGAATCCGCATTCTGATGAAGCGTCTGTACCCGGATCGGATTTTTGACCGTCCGGAGCAGATGGAATTCATATCGTTGCACCTCACCGAGACGGCGGTTAAGGGAGCGTCCCAGAACGGTCCCGAAGTCGGCCGCGACGCCCGCTGACACCCCCTGATTTCGAGGTAAGTGGCTTTAAAAAGATCGGCTTACGTCCCTGAAAAGGCGCGTTTGTCTCATTTTGATGCTAACTCGGAGGCTGTTGACCCGTTTTGTAACTGACTGAAAACAAAGGCGTTTATTTACGAAAAATCGCTTGACACCCCCGTTTTTAGGCTCATAAGATTTCGGCAGAAAGTTTTGACGGAATTTAAAGCCTCCGTTGGAACTATTCTCCCTTGAAGAGAAGGTCACCCTGTTGCCGGGTGGCCTTTTCGTTTGCACCTGATTTTGTTTTGCAGGGAACTCTTCTCTGATGGTTTCGTACTATCCAGTAGCGAGATTTTGAAAGACGTCAGATTTCAGAGGACCACGCGATATGTTCTGCGACGGATGTGGAGTGGTGGTGCAACCCGGTCAGGCGTTCTGCAGCAAGTGCGGCAAGCAGATCATCGGAAACGTCTCGGTGATGCAAGCTCGTCCCGGTCGTGTGCAGGCTCACGTTCGCCTGGTGGGACTTCTATGGCTCGCCTTTTCGGCATTCAACACCATAGGCGCCGTGTTCCTGTACGTCGCGGCCCATACGATTCTTCCGCGCATGAATCAGTTCGGAGCGCCGGAGTCGCCGATGGCGTTTGTCATTCCCATCGTTAGCGTCGTTGCCATTCTGTTATTCGCAAAAGCGGCGGTCGGATTCATCGCCGGATGGGGCTTGCTGCAGCACGAAAAATGGGCGCGGGTGCTCACCCTGGTGATGGCATTCATCTCGTTGTTCACGAATATTCCATTCGGCACCGCGCTCGGCGTGTACAGCATGTGGGTTTTGTTGCCGTCGGATTCAGAACGCGAGTACGACGTCATGGCCGAAGCGCGCGCCGCATAAATCCAATTCATCAACCACCAAGGACACGAAGGATCACGAAGGCACCGAGATTAGCATTCCTTCGTGATCCTTTGTGTCCTTCGTGGCTTAGGCGTTGTTGACGCGTCGGCGGATGCGGCGTAGTCAGCAACCAGCTTTACGGTTTTCACCCTGCCATTTAGAATCGAACACAGGCCGACGTAGCTCAGTTGGTAGAGCAGCCGATTCGTAATCGGCAGGTCAGCGGTTCAAGTCCGCTCGTCGGCTCCATTCCTTGAAGGCGCTGTTCTCGTCAGCAGATCTAGAACCGATCCAGATAAATGCCGGGGGCGCGTCTGCCCAAGCCAAAGGCCTGTTTGTCCGGCGCGACGTTTTGCCGCATACGCTCTGCGATTTCCGTATCGATAATCTGCCGCTCTCGAACGCCCAGATTCTTGAACTGGAAGGGCTGAAAGTATCCCATGCCGCCGCGCATCGGAAAAAGCATGCGCACCCGTGTCTGCAGGATGGCTTCCCCGAACCGGAACAGCATCGAAACTTCGATCCGCTCGTCAAGGCAGACAGCCACGTCGAGCAGGCCTCCGGTGACTGACAATGTTTGCAGTTTCCCGCTCAGTTGCCGGCCGTTTTCAAGTTGCAACGACGCCGCAACGACTCCCCACAGATTCACGCGGGGAGCGCGCGGCGGAAAATTCGTTCTGGGGATACGGGTCAGCATCATTTTGATGGAACAAAGCCGTGCGGATCGCGCAGGTACGTCCGCGTAAAGATCTCGGCGTGCTGAACGCTCTGGGCTAACACCTTATTGCTGCGGCGCATCCGCTGCCAGTCATACTCATACGCCACTCCGCAGGACAGGCACACCTGGTAGTGATTGCCGCTTGTAGAAACCCGCGGCCAGGAGAAACGATGCGTGCATCCACGATGGAGAAGCTGCTTGATGAGATTCAATCGATCACCGCCTGATTCCGGCTCTTCCAGTGGGCGAGCCAGCGCGAAAAGAACGGTTTATGAGGGCTCTCCAGCATGCCTTGCAACGTGGACAGCAGGATGTTTGGCGGCTGAGACTTCGATACGAACTTGTCGACCGAAGCCAGCTTCTTTTCGGGTAACGGCCCGTATGCGGACAGCAGCATGATGGGCACATTGGAGTTGATGCGCTTCATTTTGGCGGCCACCACGTCGCCATTCATGCCGGGCATCTGGTAATCGAGCACGACCGCGTCCACCGGGCGCGAGCGGAATAACTTCAGGCCACCATCGCCGTCGGTTGCTTCCAGGACCTCATAACCGCACTGCTCGAGCAGCATCTTGCGGCCGATCAGTCCGTTCCAGTGGTCGTCAATACAGAGAATGGTCGCTTTCCTGCGGGACATCGACTCCTCACAATCGATCCGGTCAAGTTAACTCAGCGCCGTTGCTCCGGAAGGAAGCGACAACTGCTGACTGCGAAGGGGCAAAACGATTGTGCCGCCAGATCAATCCGAGCTCAAATTACGAAGGGGAACTTTAGTGACAGTTACCCCACGTGACCCCACAAGAGCCTTCATTCTCAGGGACTTTAGCCTCTCCCCCATTCGTGCCATAGGTAGCACGAGTGAGCCATTTACGATTTTTCGGGTCAGGCTTAATGTAGTTCGTGAGCAGCACTTGGGGGAGGGCTGATCAACAGACGTCCCACGACTCGAATGAGTCTGGGGCGTTTTGTTTTGCGCGTAAAACGGATAGTCGTCGCATCTTGACCTATGGCACGGCAGGGCCATTTACGATTTTCGAAGTCAGGCTTAGAGTAGTTTTTGAGCAGCACTTGGGGGAGGGCTGATCAACAGACGCCTATGACTCGAAAGAGCCTGGGCGTTTTGTTTTGCGTCGAAACCCGCGCCGGACGGGCCATTTCGTGCCACGCATAGCACGAGCGAGCCATTTACGATTTTCGAAGTCAGCCTTAGAGTTGTTCTTGAGCAGCACTTGGGGGAGGGCTGATCAACAGACGCTCCACGACTCAAACTGAGTCTGGGGCGTTTTGTTTTGCGCGCAAGAATCCAGGGCTTTCTCTCTGGTCCCCTGTGCCCCTGTGGTGAGTTCTTTGTCTAAGTTCCTTATCATTTGATAGATTTGTTGGCACCTCATCCGGAGGAGCCAATGCCCGCCCCCTTAGCCCGCCGCGAATTCCTCGCTGGAATGGCCGCGGTCACCGTGGCCAGCGCGACTTCCCGCCTATCCGCCTCAAGCGATTCCACTTCGCCATTTTGCATTTCCGTAATCAACGACGAAATCTCGCAGGACTTCGGCCGCGCCTGCGAAGTTGCATCCCGCGAATTCGGCATGGGATGGATGGAACTCCGCGGCATGTGGAAAAAGAACATTGTCAGTCTGGACGAGAAGGAAGTCGCCGAGGCGCAACGGATCCTGCACAAATATCAGCTCAAGGTCACCGACATCGCCAGTCCGCTGTTCAAGGTCGACTGGCCGGGCGCTCCCAAGTCGAAGTTCAGCGAGGCCAAGAGCTTTGGCGCAAATTTCACCCTGGCGCAGCAGGATGACGTTCTCGAAAAATCCATGGAGATGGCCAAGGCCTTTGGTACCGACCGCGTGCGATGCTTTGATTTCTGGCGCCTCGAAGATCAGGCACCGTATCGCGCCGCCATCAACGACAAGCTCCGGGATGCCGCAGCCAAAGCCGCGAAGAAGAACATCATTCTGGTGCTGGAGAACGAATACGCGTGCAACACAGCCACGGGTGCGGAGGCAGCGAAACTGCTGGCCGACGTCCGGTCGCCATCATTCATGCTGAACTGGGATCCTGGCAATGCAGCAGCGCGCGGCGAAGTTCCCTATCCCGACGGCTACAATCTTCTTCCCAAGGACCGCATCGGTCACTGTCATTGCAAAGATGCGGTGAAGAAGCACGATCACTACGACTGGGCTCCGATGGGCGGGGGCATCATCGATTGGGCGGGGCAGTTCAAGGCGCTCAAGCGCGACGGCTACCACTTCGCCGTAAGTCTCGAAACACACTGGAACGGCGGCGGCTCTCCGGAAGAGTGCTCGCGCAAAAGCTGGGCCGGGATGAAGAAGCTACTACAGCAGGCGGACGCGCTGTAAATCTGCACGGAGGTTGAAATGATCGATCAAACCAGACGCACTTTCCTGAAGCAGGCAGCAATGGGCGCCGCCGCGGTGCTGGCGTATCCGTCGGCGAAGGTGTTGGGAGCAAATGACCGCGTGCGCGTGGGCATGATCGGCGTGGGAGACCGCGGCAATGATCTGTTGAACCAGATCCGCGGCGTGTCGAACGTTGAACTGGTCGCCATGGCCGACATCTACAGCCGTCGCCGCGACCAGGCGAAGAGCAAAGTCCCGGGCATCCAGACCTTCAGCGACTACCGGCGCCTGCTGGATATGAAAGATATTGACGCAGTCATCGTAGCCAGCCCGCTGCACATCCACGCGCTCCATTTCGTGGATGCGCTGGCCGCCGGCAAGGATCTCTATTCCGAGAAGACGATGACCTGGTCGATCCCCGAAGCCGACAAATGCTTGTCCGCGGCCAAGAGTTCGGATCGCGTGGTGCAGATCGGATTACAGCATGAGAGCGCCGGCGCACTGGTCGACGCGAAACAATGGATCAAAGACGGATGGATCGGCAAAGTCACGCATGTGGAATCTTGGATGAGCCGCAACACGCCGCATGGGAAAGGGCAGTGGGTGCGGCCCGTGCCTTCCGATTGCAACGAGCAGAACGTCGATTGGAAAGCGTTTTTGAATGGTCGTCCGGATCGTCCGTTTGACGGCTACAAACTGATCAACTGGCGGCTCTTCTGGGAATTCTCCGGCGGCAATTGCGCCGAGAACATGGTCCATCAGATTGCCTGGATCATGTCGGCTCTCGACTTGCCGGAGCCTTCGGCGGCATATATGTCGGGAGGCGTTTTCTCCGAAAAAGACGGACGCGAAGTGCCCGACACCATCGCAGTCACGCTCGATTTCCCTCAGGATATCGTCGTGACCTGGCAGTCCACCTTCAGTAACAAGCATTACGAGTTGGGTGATCGCTTTCTCGGCAGCGACGGCACGCTCGAACATCATTTTGATGAAGCGCTGCAATACTGGCCGGAGAAGACGAACCGTTCCGGCGGAGAGTCCACCAAAGGCCACACCCACGATCAGAACCACATGCAGAACTGGATTGACTGCATCCGCAGCCGCAAGCAGCCGAACGCTCCGGCAGAAATCGGATATCGCTCCGCCATCGCAGTGCATATGTCCAACTTGTCCTACAAACACAAGAAACGCATGACGCTCGAAGAAGCCAAGGCAATCACGCCGGAATACGCATGATCGGGGCAGTCGACATTGGCGGTACAAAAATCGCAGTCGGCATGGTGGATGACGCGGGAAAAGTTCTTTCCCGCATGGAGGCCCCTACCGACCCCAGTCGCTATTCGGACGGAATCGAACTAGTCGCCCACATGCTGCGCAAAACGGCACAGAGGGCCGGGGCAGAATTGACGGGGATTGGCATCGGCTCAACGGGCCCGGTAGATCCCATGCGCGGTGAGTTTGGTGACGTGGACTTTCTTCCCGGTTGGAGGGGAAAAAGCCCGGTTCGCGATCTTGCGGGCGTGTTTAACGTCCAGGTCGCCCTGGAGAACGATGGGGACGCAGCAGCTCTGGCCGAAGCCGGATGGGGCGCGGGGCGAAATCGTAATCGCTTGATCTACGTCACGGTGGGAACCGGGATCGGTGGCGGCATCGTCTTCGATGGCAAGCTTTACCGCGGCGTCGATGGCGCTCATCCAGAGGTCGGTCATCAGGTAATCGATCCCAATGGTCCGCCATGCAGTTGCGGATTTCGCGGTTGCTGGGAATCGCTCGCCGCTGGTCCGGGAATGGTGACATGGATAGAACGCAACGCGCCTGCAGACTATCCTCACCGGCAAGGAATTACGGCGCAGCGCATTTGCGAGTTGGCGCGAGACAACGACATGGTGGCATTGGATGCCGTCGCTCATGAAGGATTGTATCTGGGCATTGGTCTCGCCAACCTGATCAATCTATTTACCCCGGATGCGATCGTGCTCAGCGGCAGCGTTATGAAGAGCGCAGATTTATTCCTCGGCCGCATTCGAGAGGTAATCCGAAGCGGCTGCCGGTTCGTTCCCGCTGAGAAGACCGAGTTGGCCATGGCTTCCCTCGGGGATGATACGAATCTGATCGGGGCGGCCCGCGTGTGGCATTACCGCTTTGCCTAGATGTTCGGTGCTGGGTCTTAGGTCTTGGCTTTTAGGTGGATCTTGGCTCCCACGACCTAAGGCCTAGGGCCTAACCCTATGACCTAACACGTAAGACCTAACACCCAAGAATCCGCATGCTGCTCCGAGACCCAAGATGACCAGCCTCACTACTTTCGGCCTGTTCGCCGTGACCGCAATGGTCGTGTGCTACGCACTGGAAAAGCGCAGCGCCTGGTTCATCCTCGGATTCGCCGGTTCGTGCGTTCTCGGATCCATCTACGGATTTCTGCAGGGAGCATGGCCGTTCGGCCTGGTTGAGGCAATCTGGTCTGTGATTGCCGCGAGACGGTGGTGGGTCGCCCGCGAATCACATCCGTAGCGTCCTGGCATGGTTTCCAGTCACCCATCCAATCTGTTAGTGTTTCCTGTTTGCCCATATGCGTCCCCGTTGTGACGAATGTCACGGCGCGGGAGGAATGGCCGTGAAAGTATTCCTCCCGGAGCGGGGACCTTCAGCAATGCCAACCGTGCCGCATGGACCGGTCGGCAGGGAAAGGACGAAGCCGCGTGATCGTCGGAGTTCCGAAAGAAAGCTTTCCCGGAGAACGTCGTGTTGCGCTCGTTCCCGCCGCCATCCCCAATCTCATCAAGGCTGGACTGGAAGTAATGGTCGAGTCCGGCGCGGGCCATGAGGCAGGCTACCCGGACACTGCGTATGTGGACAAAGGCGCAAAAATCGTTGCGGACCGCGCTGCCGTCTTTGGCGCGGCCGACATCGTGGTGCAAGTGCTCTGTTACGGCTCGAACGACGTTACGGGCAAGGCGGATGTCCCGCTTTATCGAAAAGGCCAGGTTCTGATCGGATTCTTGCGCCCATTCGGTTCTGCCGAAATCGTCCAGGACATCGCCCATGCCGGCGTCACCGCTTTTTCAGTCGAGTTGATGCCGCGGACGACCCGCGCCCAAAGCATGGACGCGCTCTCGTCCATGGCCACCTGCTGCGGATACAAAGCCGTGTTGCTCGCAGCAGAAACCTCGCCGCGAATCTTTCCGATGATGACCACCGCTGCCGGCACAATTACCCCGGCGCGTGTATTCGTGATCGGCGCTGGAGTTGCCGGACTGCAGGCAATCTCTACCGCTCGGCGCCTGGGGGCTGTGACTTCGGCCTACGATATGCGTCCCGCTGCAAAAGAGCAGGTTCAGAGCCTGGGTGGACGCTTTATCGAACTTCCCATCGAAGCGCAGAATGCGCAGGATGCCCGTGGCTACGGGACCGCGCAGGATGAAACCTTCTACGCCCGTCAGCGGGAACTGCTGACCAAGGTCGTCGCCGAAAGCGACATCGTGATCACTGCAGCCGTCATTCCGGGCAAGAAGTCTCCGGTGCTGATCACGGCCGACATGGTGAAGGGCATGGCTCCGGGATCGGTCATCGTCGATCTGGCAGCCGAACGCGGAGGCAACTGCGAACTGACGCGTATGTCCGAAACCATCGACGTGAACGGCGTCACGATCATCGGGGCGATCAATCTCGCCAGCAGCGTTCCCTACCACGCCAGCCAGATGTACGCGCGCAACCTGATGACCTATCTGACCTACATGGTGAAGGAAGGCAAGCTGCAGATGAACCTGCAGGACGAGATTGTTCGTGAGACCCTGGTCACCAATGACGGGGATATTGTGAACACTCGTGTGCGAGAGTTTTTCAAGTTGCCGGCGCTGGCGCCTGCACATTCATAAGCGAACTGAGTACCGAGTACTGACTGCTACTGAGAACTGACAACGAGAACTGGAGCTTTTCATGGGTTCCAACCTGATCGACGCGCTGTTCGTATTCATGCTGGCGGCTTTCATCGGATTTGAAGTGATCCGCCACGTCTCACCCCTGCTTCACACTCCGCTGATGTCGTTGACGAATGCCCTCGACGCCATCGCGGTGGTCGGGGCGATCGTCCTCGTAGGTGAGAAAAAGAGCACCTTCGCGACGGTGATGGGCGTCATCGCCATCATCGCCGCCACCAGCAACGTGGTGGGCGGATTCTTCATCACCGACCGCATGTTGAGGATGTTCAAGACCAGCCGTCCGACGAAAGCGAAATAGCCCTCATATGACGCCCGAGTTCGCTGGAAGCCAGTACGCCATCGAAATTATCTATCTCATCGCCAGCGCGCTGTTCATTCTTTCGCTGAAGTGGATGAGTTCTCCTTCGACCGCCCGCCATGGCATCTTGGCAGGCGAGATCGGCATGGTGCTCGCGATCGCGGGCACGCTGCTGCACCACGGGATCGTCGATTGGAAGTGGATCATCATCGGTCTCGTGCTCGGGTCCGGTATCGGCATTCCGTTAGGCATGGTGCAGATGACCGCGGTCCCGCAGCGAACCGCTCTGAGTCATGCGTTCGGCGCTCTATGCGTGACCTTGGTTGGCAGCGCCGAGTTCTACCTGCAGAGTCCGCATATCCCGAAGTTCACAATGTCCGTGCTGTCGATGGAAGTCATCCTTGGCGGCCTGACATTCACCGGAAGCTTGATGGCCGCCGGGAAGTTGCAGGAAGTGCTGCCCCAACGCCCCATCACTTACAAAGGGCAGAATCTCGTCAATCTGCTTTTGTTCCTGGTAGCGATTGGCTTGGCGGTCTTCCTGGTCATCCATCCGGAAGCCAAGCAGTACTTCCCAGTGATCGTAGGAATTGCGCTCGTGTTCGGAGTGTTGCTCGTCATCCCGATCGGCGGTGCCGACATGCCGACCGTGATCTCGTTGTTGAACTCGTACGCAGGACTGTCCGCGGCGGCCATGGGATTCGTAATTAACTCCAAGCTGCTCATCATCGCCGGCGCGCTTGACGGCTCTTCCGGTTTCATCCTGTCGGTCATCATGTCTAAGGCAATGAACCGGTCTTTCACCAACGTTCTGTTCGGGGCCTTCGGGCAGGTGCAGGCCTCCGCCGCAGCGGGGAAAGAAGAGCGCGTCGTCCGCAGCGCCACTCCAGAAGAAGCCGCCGCGATTCTGGCCGCAGCGAACAAGGTCGTCATCGTCCCCGGATACGGCATGGCCGTAGCGCAGGCCCAGCATAAAGTCCGCGAACTCTACGATTCCCTTACCAAGAAAGGCGTCGAAGTCCGTTTCGCCATCCACCCGGTCGCGGGACGCATGCCCGGCCACATGAACGTTCTGCTGGCCGAGGCCGATATTCCCTACGATCGCCTGATCGAAATGGACGAGATCAACGGCGACTTCCCGCAGACCGATGTCGCGCTCATCATCGGCGCCAATGACGTGACGAATCCGGCGGCGCGTACTGACCAGTCGAGTCCGATCTTCGGCATGCCGATTCTTGACGTGGATCGAGCGCACACCGTGATGGTGATCAAACGCAGCATGAACCCGGGATTCGCCGGCATCGACAACCCTCTTTACTACCTCGATCAAACACTGATGCTGTTCGGCGATGCCAAGCAGTTTGTGGGCTCCATCGTCCGCGAACTTGCCGGCGGTCATTGAAGGCGAAAACCACAAAGGACATTAAGTCTCACAAAGGATTTGATCCCGTTTCCTTCGTGGCACTTACTGTCCTTAGTGGTTGAGGGTTTCGCTGTAGCAGAATCGGATGAGACGGACTTCCCTACTTTTCCAGAGCGGCCGCAAACGCATCCAGCGATAATGACCGCAGCAAATTCCGTCTCATGCCACGTTCGACGTCGGCCAGCCGGTCGGATGCGGCGATAATCCAGGCAAAATCTGCGGACTCGGCCAACCGCTTTAGGTCGGTCGCGATGTCGGTGTTCCGAACCAGTTGCGGCGCTCCAGAATCGATGAACATCAGGTCACGCAGCAACGAGTAGAGCGTCCTGATCAGGGCCTCCGTCTTTTGCCGTCCGTCTGCGCCGGGACGATACGACTCCGTAATCTTGAACAGGTCACTATGCTCTCCGCCGTGGAGTGACGATTTGAGAATCGTCAGTGCGTGATTGCGGGCCGAGGTATAGGCCTCCAGATCGAAACTGCGCGCGCGCCCCACGCATCCTTCGCACAAGCGCGCGACCAGCGCCCTCTCGGCCGGCTTCCACTCTGGATGATGCTTCGCCAGATCCTGCTCGATCTCCTCGGACGTTAGCGCAGCCAGCGTGAACACCATCGACCGCGAACGGATCGTCGGCAGCAGTTCCCCCGGATTCCCGGTCAGCAGAAAAATCGTCGCAAAATCCGGAGGCTCCTCGAGCACCTTCAGCAGCGAATTGGCCGCCTCCTTCATGAACGCGGAATCGGTGAAGATGTAAACCCGTTCCTTGCCTTGGCCTGGGCGGTAGTAGATCGTCTCAATCACACGCCGCACCTGGTCTACCTTGATCATCATCTGCGGAGGATCCGGCGGGATGACAAGCACGTCTGGATGCGTCTGCACGAAAATTCGCGTTTCTTTCTTGTCGGTCTCGCGCAGGTTCTCGCGTGTCTCAACCGCTTCGGCGAACCGCGCATCGAGATCGGCGGACTCCGCGATCCGCGTGCAGTTACCACACTTGCCGCAGAAATCCGGCAAGCCGTCACTCTTCGGGGGATTTAGACAATTCAACGTCTGCGCCAGCATTAGCGCCAGCGTGTACTTGCCCGCCCCCTGTCCGCCCGCCAGCACGATCGCATGCGGCAGATGATCCCGCGCCAGCATGTCACGCAGACGATGGACGATTTCGGAATTGCCGTGAAAATCAGAAAACATAGATCTCAAATTACCGAACTGATTTACAGCTTCAGTTTCTTCCGCACCACATCCCAGATCATCTGATGCGTTTGCCGCGGCGTCCCTCGGGCATCGACCAGCACAACTCGCCCGTGCTCCCGCTTCGCGATCGCCATGTAGCCATCCCTCACTCGCCCGAAGAACGCCCGCGTCTCGCGCTCGAAACGATTCTCGTCGTGACCGCGGACCGAGTTTTTCGTATCACGCTCGTTTCTCCGCCTGGCCCGGTTCAAGCTGGTATGCGGGTTGGAATCCAGCAGCAGCGTCAAATCCGGCTGCAAATCGCCGCACAGCACACGATGCAACTTCAGCACCGCCTCGCTTCCAAGCCGGCGTCCACTCCCCTGGTATGCCTCAGTCGAATCCGTAAACCGGTCGCACAGCACAATCGCCCCGGACGCCAGCCCAGGCTCGATCACCTCCGCGATATGCTGCGCGCGCGACGCGAACATCAAAGCCATCTCGGCCATCGGGTCCAGGCCGGCCGTCGCGGAATCGAGCAATACTTTTCTGATCTTCTCTCCCGTCGCGGTGCCGCCGGGCTCGCGCGTTTCGACGACTTTGTGCCCGGATTCGCGCAGGGCCGCCGCGAGCTTCCGCATCTGCGTGCTCTTGCCGCTTCCATCGAGCCCTTCGAACGTGATGAACTTTCCTCGCCGTGACATCCAGCGGAATGATATCAGTGCGGCCCGCCTGTACGCTCCCAAGTGCCCGCTGTTATAGTCGTTAGTATCTGCATCAACGACTAGGATTGCGCTTTCGCAAGCGCCTGGGGAGGCCCAAACTAGAATGAAACTCGCGCGACTTCTGGCCGCAGTCTGCTTTTCGCTGATGTGCCCGCTAATTTGGGCCGCCAATGCACCGACCGTCACAATTGCTGTTGACGCCACCCACGCTCCGCGCAAAATTTTTCACGCATCGCTGAAGATTCCGGCCACTCCCGGCGACCTGACCCTTTACTATCCGAAATGGATTCCCGGCGAACACGCTCCCGATGGTCCGGTCGACGATCTCGCCGGGCTTTTTTTCAAAGCCAACGGCCAGACGCTGAAATGGCGCCGCGACCGTCTGGACGGATTCACCATCCACGTTGAAGTCCCCGCGGGAGTTAACGAGGTCGATGCCGAACTCGACTTCCTCTCACCCGCCACCTTTGAAGGCGGCTTCTCCGCCGGATCCTCCGCCACGGACAAACTCGCAGTCATCAGTTGGAACCAGGTCCTTCTCTATCCTAAGGGATGGAAATCCGATGACATCCAGTACACGGCAAGCTTAAAGATCCCTGACGGATGGAAGTTCGGCACGCCCCTGCCTGTCACCAGCCAAAGCGGCACGGAGATTCACTTCGCTCCCGTATCCCTGACGACTCTCGTCGACTCCCCGGTGATCACGGGAGAGTTCCTGAAAGTCGTCCCTCTGGCCCAGGATCCTCCCACCGAGATGGACATCGCCGCCGACAGCGCCGCCGCCCTCGAAGCTCCCGCGGAAGTCTGGGAGCATTACAAGAGCCTCGTCGACCAGGCCCAGAAGCTGTTCGGCGCGCATCACTACCGCGACTACCACTTTCTCTACACGCTCAGCGACCACGTCGCCCACTTCGGACTCGAGCACCATGAGTCCGACGACAGCCGCGTGGACGAGCGGTCACTCGTCGACGATGCCCCGCGGAAACTTTCCGCTAGCCTTCTTCCCCATGAATACGTGCATTCATGGAATGGCAAGTACCGCCGTCCCGCCGATCTCGCCACTCCGGACTATCAGGAGAAGATGCAGGACGACCTCCTTTGGGTCTACGAGGGCCTGACCAACTATCTCGGATTCGTCCTAACCGCCCGCAGCGGACTACTCACTGCCGATCAGGATCGCGACGACCTGGCGTTAACAGCCGCCGCTCTCGACCACGAGCCGGGCCGCGAGTGGCGCAATCTGCAGGACACCGCCGACGCTGCTCCAGAGCTCTATTTTTCTCCCGAGTCGTGGCACTCCTGGCGTCGCAGCACGGATTTCTACAACGAAGACACGCTCAACTGGCTCTGGGTGGACGTCATTATCCGCCAGCAGAGCAAGGGCAAAAAGTCGATCGACGATTTCTGCCATCTCTTTCACGGCGCGCCCAGCAGTGGGCCCGCTCTGAAGACGTACACCTTCGATGACGTCGTCAACGCGCTGAACCAGGTTGTGGCTTACGACTGGCGAGCATTCTGGACGGAGCGCCTAACCACGCACGCCTCGCACGCTCCGCTCGGCGGTATAGAAGGCAGCGGATGGAAGCTCACGTACGACGAGACTCCCTCCGAAATGATGACTAGCACCGCCGGGCTGGAACACTTCGTCCCCGCAGGATTTGCGCTCGGGCTCAACCTGCGCGATGACGGCGGCATCAATGACACAATCGAAGGCGAAGTCGCTGCCAAAGCCGGAATCGGACCCGGCATGAAACTCGTCGCCGTAAACGGACGCAAATTCTCCGCCGACGTTTTGCGCGACGCGATCAAGTCGGCCAAGGCCTCAAGCGCCCCCATCGCGTTGCTCGTCGAAAACACCGACTACTACAAGACCTACAAACTCGATTACCACGGCGGCGAAACGTATCCGCACCTGGTCCGCGACAACTCGAAGCCTGATCTGCTCGCCGAAATCTTGAAAGCAAAGTAATCTCGCGGAATAAGAGTTACCTTTAGTTCCAGAGATGTCATCCTGAGGAGGGCGATAGCCCTCCGAAGGACCGTACGAAACCAGCAAGGCGGCAATGCAGTCGCAAAGATCGTAACCGAAGAGTGCACTGCGGGCATTTTCCGTCCACAGCATCAAAGCTTCCCACCGTCGTAGGTCGCTCACTCCGGCTTCGCCGCCGTTCAGGATGACAACTCTGCCGCGTCCCCGAACTCCTGTTAGCATGTGTGCGGCCCACGACCCATGACCCGCACCTTCGGTTTCCTCGCTGCAATGATCTGTTTAACCGCCCCGTCGCACGCTCAATCCATCCTCGGATTCACTCCATCGTCTTCCACTCGTGAAACCGAGGTCGAGACGAAGTTCAAAGCGATCCCTACTCCTGACGAAGAACGCCGCCAGCACCGCATCTTCACGCAGGAGTCGCACGTTGCCGGATCAAAGCGCAACAACGAACTCGCCGAATACATCCGCGACGAATGGAAGAAGCAGGGACTCGAAGATGTCGTCATCCGCCGATACGACGTGTATGGCACGAATCCAAAGAGCACGTCTCTCGAGATGATCTCTCCCACGCACTATCAGGCGCTCTTGCGCGAGGCTCCCCTTGACGCCGATCAGGGCTCGAAGAACCCCGCCGTCAGCGGTGCCTGGCTTGGGATGTCCATTTCCGGCGAAGTCACCGCCCCCGTGGTTTACGCGCACAGCGGCAATCCCGAAGATTACGATCTGCTGCGCAAGAACGGCATCAACGTGAAGGGCAAAATTGTGCTGGTGCGTTACTCGAATCCCTACAGCTATCGCGGATTCAAAGCGCTCACCGCCCAGCGAGAAGGTGCGGCAGCCATCCTCATCTACAGCGATCCCGCGGAAGACGGATACAAGAAAGGCAAGGTCGACCCCGACGGTCCATGGGGCCCGGAATATCACATCCAGCGCGGCGCCATCACGTACGACTTCATGGTCCCGGGCGACCCGCTCACTCCCGGATGGGCTTCGGTCCCTGGCGCGAAGCGAATTCCGATTGAGCAGGCCATGTCAGCGCCGAAGATCATGGCGCTGCCGCTTTCATGGCACGACGCGAAGCCTCTGCTCGAGAACCTGGACGGCCCGCTCGCTCCCGAAGATTGGCAAGGCGGCTTGCCCATTCAATATCACTTCGGCGGTGAGCGCGTGAAGGTCCATCTCAAGATCGAAATGGACAACAGCATCCAGCCCTACTACGTCGTCGAGGGACGCATCCGTGGCTCAGAGTTGCCCGACGAATGGGTTGTGCTCGGCAATCATCGCGATGCGTGGGCCTTCGGCGGCGTTGATCCCTCGAGCGGCACGGCGAGCATGATGGAACTCACCCGGGCTCTCGGGCAGATGAAGCAACAAGGCATTCGTCCGCGCCGCACGATCGTCGTTTGCAGCTGGGACGGCGAAGAAGTCGGCCTCACCGGTTCCACCGAGTGGGGAGAGCAATTCGCCGACGACCTTCGCGACAAAGCTGTCACCTACATCAACGTGGACGAAGCCACTTCCGGCCCTGACTTTCACGGACAAGCGGTCGCATCTCTTGTCCCAATGCTCGAGGAAGCGACGAAGGGCCTGCAGGATCCTTCAGGTAAGAGCCTGTATGACGCATGGAAGGCAACCATCGAGCGCGAGAGACAAGGAAAGGGCTCGACGCAATTCAGCGATTCCGGTGTGGCCAGCAATACTCTCGCCGATACCCGCATCGGCAGCGGCAGCGATCACACTGTATTTCTCAACTTCATCGGCGTGCCGGTCCTCGGTCTCGGGTTTGAGGGGGACTACGGCGTCTATCACTCTGCCTATGACGACTTTTTCTGGATGAACCACTTCGGGGACCCCGGCTATCGCTATCACACGCTCATGTCGCAGCTATGGGGAGTCACCGCCCTGCGGCTCGCCAATGCCGATCTGCTGCCCTTCGATTTCGCAAGCTATGCGAACAACCTCCGGCAGTTCGTGAATGAATTGACCAAGGGCAAGGACATGAGCCGCCTCGATCTCAGCACAGTCACGAAAGAGATCGACGCATTTGAGGCTGCAGGAAAGAAGCTGGACGAGTCGCTCAACCGGAAACTGGCTTCAAGTCAACTGGACCCCAAACTCGCAGCCGACCTCAATCACGGCATGATGCAGGTCGAACGCAACTGGCTCAACCCCAACGGCATACCCGGGCGGCCATGGTTCAAGCACATGCTTTACGGTGCGCGTTTTACCTACGCACATCTCGAACTGCCTGGCCTGACCGAAGCCGTAGAAAAACAAGACTGGACTACAGCGAAACAGCAGGCGGAACTCTTGCAGCGCGCAATCGAGAAAAACACGAAGTTGCTGCACGGATTAAACGCTCTCCTGCGGCAATAACTTCGACTGTACGACTCCTGGTTGAAACCGGTGTGGGGGGAACCTTTGTGTTAGAAGATAATTGCTTCTAGTGCCCGCTACGCGGACGATCTTTGCGATTGGTATTCTTGCCATGTCATCTTGGACGGCGGTGAAGCCGGCGTGATGGACCGTACGACGGTGGGAAGGGTTGATGCTGTGAACGGGAAACGGCTCACGGTGTACGTCTCGCGTGCGATCTTTGATACTGCATTGCCGCTTTACGGCTTCGTACGGTCCGTCGGAGGGCTATCGCCCTCCTCAGGATGACATCATAAGTAGTTTGCCGTTTCAACGGATAGTCACCGCAACGCGTACAGATTTCCATCCGTACTTCCGAAATACACCGTGTCCCCTACTACGACGGGCGATGACAGAATCGTCCCCATTGTGAACAGCTTGTGTACCGCGAGGACCATGTCGTCGTAAAAAGGCTTGGACGAGGTAAAGACGTTCTCGAACTTAATGGTTCCGTCCGCATTGGTGATTGCAGCCGCATTCGTTTGGCGCCATCCGTCTCAAAAACCCAGGCGGGCTTCTGCGTCTTCAGATCGATCGCCATCAGCTTCCCGCCAAAATTGCCCATGTATAAGGTGTTGCCGGCGAGGGCCATCGACGCGAATACCGGTGTCCCGGTCGGCAGGTCGAAGATCACCTTCCCCGTCTTCGCATCCACGGCATGCATGATTCCCGGAATCGAAGTCCCGAAGTAAGCCTTGCCCTCATGCACGACCATGGAGTTGTTCACCCACGATCCTTCCGTAGAGAACTTCCATAGTTGTTTGTCTGTCGCGGCATCGACCGAATAGGGGTAGGAGTCGCGGGAGCCGAAATAGACGACCCCATCCATAACCGCAGGTGAAGATTGTATGCCGATGTGATTATGAAACTCCGGATCATCCCCGGTCTTGAAGCGCCACTTCTCTTTTCCAGTCCCCGCATCGAGCGCATAGAGATACGTATCCCAACTCCCGATGTACAAAACTCCGCCTGCGATGGCGGGCGACGAGTGCACGACATCACCAGTCGCTACCTTCCATTTGAGCTTGCCCGACGCCGCATCGAGCGCGTAAACATTCCCGTCGCTGCTGCCGAAGTACACGGCACTATTCCAGATGCTCGGCGACGACAGAAAGAAATCCCAGGGATCGGGCATCGGCTCCGCAGACGGCTCAAGATGATGCAGGTGTTTCCCCGCGTACCTCCTTTCGCCTCCAGTTTGGAATTTCCACTTCTGCTGTCCTGTGCTGGCATCTACTGCGTAAAAGTTACTGTCATAGCTCCCGAAATAAACGATTCCCGCAGACACCGCGGGGGAAGAAACCACCCAACTGCCCGTCGGAAACTTCCATTTCAGGTTGCCTGTCGCGGCATCGACCGCGTAAAGGTTGCCGTCTGTACTGCCCACATATACCACTCCGTTCACGACTGCCGGGGACGAAATCACACGCCCGTCCGTGTGAAACTTCCATTTGATTCCGTTGAGTTTCGGCACGCCTGCGGCGTTATAGGTACCCGTATGTTGCAGATTCCCGCGGAACATCGGGGCATCCTGCGCCAGGCTTGAGATTGTGGAAAGAAGGCAAAGGAAAAGGGCAGCCAGCAGCGGTACACGTCTCATGTGGAATTGCTCCCGCAGAATGGCTAATCGATTCGAGGCAGGAAGTCAGTGCGTTCACGCACACTTAACGGCATCGATAAAACGAACCGCAACAAGAGCAGCGTCACTTGCGCGCCCTTCTGAAGGTGCGGCTCACAAGATAGGGCGAACTACTGCGTCGACTTCATCTCCCGCTCCATGACCTTGCGGAGTGCCTGGTTGATGCGGGTCTGATAGCGGCGTCCGTCCTTCTTGAACCACGCGAGCACGTCCGCGTCCAAGCGTAGCGTGATCGGCTTTTTCAGCGGACGGTAAAAGTCGGCGATCTTCATCCCCTGGAGGGAGAACTCCCCCTTCTTCGGCTTTGCGGGGGATGCCGCCGCATTGATATCCCGGCGCCGTCCGCTGCGAACTCCCGCGCCTGAGCCTCGAGCGCGCTTTTTGGGCGCTTTCGCGCTCGCCGA
Organism: Terriglobia bacterium; assembly: GCA_963727085.1. GTDB lineage: Bacteria > Acidobacteriota > Terriglobia > Terriglobales > Acidobacteriaceae > Sulfotelmatobacter. The sequence goes on from CAVSER010000002.1 coordinate 56,114, forward strand.
GCCTCCACGAACCGCCGCCTCGCTACCTGTAAGTCTCTGAATTCTCGTCATTTGCTCCGTACCAATATAGGTGTATGTACAGAATTGTACTCTAAAGTGTCCTGCAGGAACACTGTGGAAAACTCACGTGGGCTACCCGGCGAGATCTTCGGCCACTATTTCCTCCGTCACGCTGGCTGGCGCAACATCGTCGCCCATGAATGCGAATACCTCCTGCGGTATCGGGTTCTGCCAGACAGGCGCAAACGATTGCCGGTGCAGGGGAGTCGGCCCCAATTCCCGTAGTGCCGCCAGATGTTTCGGAGTGCTATAGCCCTTGTGCGAAGCCAAACCGTATGCAGGAAATATGGTGTCCCACTCGCACATGATGCGGTCGCGCTCCACCTTCGCTAGGATCGATGCCGCCGCAATCGATGCCGACAGCGCATCTCCATGGATGATCGCCATCTGCGGCAGGTCGCACTCAATTCTCATCGCGTCTACCAGCAGATGATCTGCGGCGGGCGCAAGCCTGATCACCGCGGCGCGCATGGCCGCTCGCGACGCATGATAGATATTGATCTGGTCGATGCGCGCAACGTCCACCGCAGCGACCGCCCACGCAATCGCATGTTCACGGATCCGTTCCGCCAGAACTTCTCGCCTGTCTGCCGGCAGCAACTTGGAATCCCGCAGCCCGCGAATCCGGTAAGCAGGATCCAGGATCACTGCACCCGCGACTACACATCCGAACAATGATCCGCGGCCAACCTCATCCACGCCCGCGACCAGTTTGGCGCCTTCTCCCCATGCTTTCTTCTCATATCGCAGCGTGCATCGCAGGCGTTTCAGCAGGCGGAGCTTGGCAGCCGAGGGCGACAGCGTACGTCCAGTGGGTGACTTGGGCAAGGAAGACTTCATCCCGGATACTTTTTCGCAGGTGCTAGGAGTTCTTTTCATCTTCACCCGAGTCAGCCAGTTCCCGCAAGCAAAGAATTCATGTAGGCAAAAGTTGGCGCAGAGCCGCGCTCGCATTAACGGCAAGGCCCAGCAAACCTGTCATCACGCAGCGCCCGCAGGACGCAGGAATCTGCTGCCCCACCACGTCAGTAACGCCAATCAGTAACCATTCCCCGGATTACGACCGTACATTGTCCACCCGGACATGTACTGGTAACTTGGCCTCAGGCGTCGAGGTCGTTGTGGAAACATCACCCAACACACCGCAGCAGGACGGATTGCTCACAGGGAAGTTGGTCCACGTTGCCCTGCCGGTCCGCTGGACCCTCGTCGGAGAAGACGGACGCGGGTCGATGGAAATGGCCTGCACATACGATATTCACCCGCAAGGCGCGCGGCTACTCAGCGGTCGCGACCTCAGTGTAGGCGACCTGGTGATGGTGGAGCGCGGACGCAACAAAGCCATCTGCCAGGTCGTCTGGGCCGCCGACCCGAAGTCGCCGTTGCGCGGCCAGTTCAGCGTGCAGTGCGTCGAGCACAAAACGCCCTGGGACGAAGAACTGCGGCAGATGGAAGAGCAGTACCAGCCTTTGATTTTGGATGGTCCCAACGGCCGCGCGTCCACCCGCGGCTTCAGCCAACCTGAGACGAACCGCCGGCGCAGTCCGCGGTTTCACGTCGCCGGGCAGGCGGAGGTGATGGACGGTGTGCAGCAAATCACAGCCGACGTGGATCAGATCTCAGAGTTTGGAGCGCGGATCACCGCGTCGGAATCTCTTCGGCCGGGAACGGATTTCCGCCTCATGCTGAATGTCATGGATGTCAGCCTCGCTCTCAAGGCCGAGGTTCGATACCTTGTGGACAGCTTCGGCATGGGCGTGGAGTTCCACGAGATACGCCGCGGTGACCGCCCGTTACTTAGCTACGTGCTCAGCCGGCTGCGCAACAAGAGAGTCGAAGAATTCGCCCGCGTCGAAGTGGTCACCGAACCATTGACAGCTGCCGCGGGATAACCGATTCGCAGGCTCGGTGCGGCACCGATTCGCCCGATTGAGGTGCATGCTATCCTTCCGCGCATGCCCTGCAAGCTCGGAACAATCCTCCTTACACTGCTCTTCTCTTGTTCCTTTCTCAACGCGCGTGTCATTCGTGTCGAGGTCGGCTCGCGCAACGATGTCCTCAACGGAAAACCGTTCGGAGATGCGGGGAGCTATGAGCGGATCACTGGACGTGTCTATTTTTCCGTGCCCGTCGCGAACCCGCATAACAGTCGCATCGTCGATCTGAAGAACGCGGTGAATCTGAAAGACGGGCAAGTAGAATTCTCCGCCGATTTCATTGCGGTGCGGCCGAAGGATGCCCGCAAAGGAAATGGCTCGATGATTCTCGAGGTGCCTAATCGTGGCCGCGGTCGTATCCTTTCGCTCGTCGATGGCGGCGATTGGGACCTCGCCAATGATGCGGGCGACGCGTGGCTTCTGCGTAACGGCTTCAGCGTCGTAAGCCTGGGCTGGCAGTGGGACGCCGATGGCTCCGACGCGCTCCGCCTGTATGCGCCGATCGCCAAGGATCATGGCAAGACCATCTCAGGCCTGCTCCGCGGCGATCTCATGCCATCCCAGGAGATGCCTGAGATTCCCTTGGGCCATCTGATCATGGGCAATATAGGAGGCATTGAGTATGCCGTCGCCGCTCCCGATGATCCACGGAACATGCTGACCGTTCGTGATTCGCGTGAAGCACCTCGCACTGTCATCCCGCGCGCTGAGTGGCAGTTCGCGCACACGGTCGGCGGGAAATTAGTTGCAAGCAATCGCCACATACATCTGAATGGCGGCTTTCATCCCGGCAAGATCTACGAGTACGTCTATGCGGTCGCTGATCCTGTGGTCGCAGGACTGGGCTTCGCCGCAATCCGTGACTTCGCTTCCTATGCCAACCACGCGAAAGATGCGGTCACTCCCGCCGAGCGCGTCTACGGCGAAGGCATCTCGCAGAACGGACGCTTCCTGCGTGACATGCTCTACCAGGGTTTCAACGCGGACGAACAGGGCAAGATCGCACTCGATGGAATGCTCGCGCACGTGGCCGGCGCCGGACGCGGTAGTTTCAACTACCGCTTCGCGCAGCCCTCGCGCGATGCGCAGCCGACGTCTTCGATCTTCTTTCCGACTGACATATTCCCTTTCACTGATCAGCCGGAGAAGGATCCTTTGACCCGTGAGAGTGGAGGCTTGCTCGATCGCGCCGTCGCTGAAAAGGTCGTCCCCAAAATATTCTTCTCGAATACTTCCTACGAATACTGGGGACGAGTCTGCGCATTGATTCACGTGACGCCCGATGGCAAACAGGATATGCCCCTCTCAGAAAACGTCCGCATCTACCACTTCACCGGCCTGCAACATTTTCCCGGGCCATTTCCTCCCAGCAAAGGCAACGGAGATCTCCTGGGGCAACAACGGCAATCGCCGTTGCCGATCCGTTACTTCTGGCGCTCAATGATTGCCAATATGGACGGGTGGGTGCGTACTAGCACCCTGCCGCCTGTAAGCAGCTATCCGAGAATTTCAGACGGAACGCTCGTGCCGTTGAGCTCCTACGCCTTTCCTGCGATTCCAGCGGTGAATACACCGCATGAAGCCAACGCGGCTTATCGGATCGATTTCGGTCCGCAATGGCAGCGGGGCATTCTGAGCCTACAACCGCCAAAGGTTGGAACTGCCTATCCCGTTCTCGTGCCTCAAGTCGACGCTGATGGCAACGAACGCGATGGCGTTCGACTCCCGGAAATCACGGTACCTCTGGCGACCTACGCGAGTTGGAATCTGCGCGACGCCGCTATCGGCGCGTCTGACCAGCGCGTCTCCTTCGAGATTTCAGACATTCCATTCAGCTTAACCGCAGCCGATCGTCAGAAGAGCGGAGATCCTCGCAAGTCCATCGCAGAGCGCTACGCCGGCCGCGAAGATTATGTTGCACGCTACGCGACAGCTTTGGACGAACTGCTGAGGGAACGCTGGATTTTACCGGAAGATCGCGCGGCGGTTCTGCAACGCGGCGAGCAGGAGTGGAACGAGGCCACGAAGTGAAGCCTCGCCACCCTGTCCCGCCAGGAAAGGGCGAGACAGGATGGAGCCTGCATCCAGTTAAGCCTTGATGAACTCAACGTCGAGCGTGATCGTCACTTCCTCGCCGACTACAATGCCGCCAGTCTCAAGCGCCGCGTTCCAGGTCAATCCAAAGTCTTTGCGGTTGATCTTCGTGGTGGCCGAGAGGCCAACACGCGTGTTACCCCACGGATCCTTCATCGGGGCGCTGGGGCCTTCCACCTCAAACACGACGTTGCGTGTCACTCCGTGGATGGTCAGGTCGCCCGCGACGGCGAGTTCGCCATCGTCCTTCTTGCTCACCTTGGTGGACTTGAATGTCAGTGCTGCATATTTCTCGACGTCGAAGAAGTCGGCGCTCTTCAGGTGCCCGTCTCTCTGTGGGTCGCGCGTGTTGATGGTCCTGGCATCAATGGAGGCCTCGACATAAGACCTGCCGATGTCCTGGCTGTCGTACTTGAGGCTGCCTGTGACGGCCGTGAACTCACCCTTCACGTTCGAGATCATCAAGTGCTTGACCTTGAACTGGGCGTTGGAATGAACGGGGTCGATATTCCAGGTTGTCGTTGCAGGCGCGGGTGCGATAACTGTGCTCATGTAAAACCTCCTGTGATACATATGATCGTTATAACGACTAATTATTCAAAAAAAATCAATCCACTTTTTCCCGGGCGGCTTCCAGCAACTGCATCAGCGAGCGGAGTCCCTCTCTGCCCAAGTGTCCCAGTTGGCTCTTGTGAATCCCGATCACGGGTCCATCCAACTCCCGCAAGAGCCGGAACCCCTCTGCGCTAATTCGGGTTAAGACCATGCGCCTGTCCTTGGTCTCGCGGCAACGCGAAACCAATTCGCGTTTCTCCAGGCGATCCAGAAGCCGGGTGATGTCCGGATCACGCGTGATCATACGCCTTCCTATCTCGCTGCAGGTAAGGCCTTGGGGCGCGCCGCGAAGGATGCGGAGGACGTTGTACTGGGTCGGCGAGATGTCAGCCGACTTCAGCACTTTCTCCACGTTGCGCGCCAGCAGGTCCGAGGTTCGCATAAGGCTGACGAAAGCGTCCTCTTCCGGCCCGCCAAACGACCGGGCAACCTTCGCCTTGGGATGCGTACTCACTCAGACAATAATACTCGTTATAACGATATTCGTCAAGTGCAGACATAATGCAGTCTCGCCGCAGAATATGCCAAAAAAAAGTCGGCGGGAGCGGTCGCCCTTCCAATCTTCGGAGGCCGACCGATCCCGCCATCAGAACTGCTGAAGCAATTCGCTTCTTAGTGGGTTACTGTCTGCGACAGCGTCGGGCTGGTGCTGCCCTGGTTCTTGCTGTCGCCGGAGTAGGTCGCCACCATCGAGAACGTGCCCGTAATCGGGAACGTAATGTTGCAGGAGGCGACGCCTTTGACGAGTTTCGCCGCCCCGCAAGCCCCGAATACCTTACCGTTGGCCGTGATCTTCACGGTCCCGGTTGCGGTATTCGGCGAGACGGTCGCAGTGAACTTCACGGCTGTCTTAACAACCGATGGGTTCTTGCTGGAAGCGATGCTGGTGGTGGTGGTGCCTCCGCCACTGGTGACCGATTGCGACACGGTGTTGCTCGTGCTACCCGTGTAGTTCGCATCACCGGAGTAGACAGCCTGCAGCGAGAAGGTGCCAACCGCCGTGAAGGTGGTTGAGCAGGTCGCGACGCCAGTGCCGCTGAGGGCAACCGCGCTGCAACCGGCGATCGAAACGCCGCCCGTCGTGAAGTTCACCGTTCCGGTTGGCGCCGGAGAATTGACGGGGGTTACCGTCGCAGTGAGCGTTACAGTCTGGTTCGTGCTCGATGGATTGGGGTTGGAAGTCAGGTTCGTTGTGGTTTGAGTCTGGCCGCTGCCCTGGTTGACGGTTACGGCCGTTCCAGCCGAGGCAATGCCGTTGGCAATCACGTACAGCGTGGTAGCTCCAGTTTCCATTCCTGACGGAACGTCGAAGCTGGTCGAGACTACGGTGCTGCCCGTGGCAATCGCCATGGTGCTGTGATCATGCGTTTTGGCATAGAACACGTGGCCCGTGCCGTTGTTCACGAGTTTGACCAGCGGATAGTTCGTCGCATCCTGGAAATCGTCGCCATAGGCGTTCGCCTGCGACAATCCGTTGAACTGCGTTCCCGAGACCGTAAACGTAGCTCCTGTGGTCAAAGTGCTGTCGACGGTGGTTACCGTTGGCTGCCATGCTGAGTTGAAAGTCCCCGTGGAAGTGAGGAACTCAACGTCAGTGGAGTAGTCCGTGTACATAATCTGCCCGTTCGGCAACACAAGCAGATGGCCCTGATACGAGGCCGTGTTGGTGACGTTGGGGGGATTGTTGATCGCGGTCAGCGCGGTTCCGTCCCATTCGTAGAACTTCGACGGCGTGCTGAATGTCCCGGAGGACGGGCTGACTTCGACGATGACGTTGCCATTGATTTCGAGCGCGGCAGGAGCATCGTTCGCGGCCTGGCTGCTGGCGAAGTCGGGTCCCGCGGTCCATTTGTTGTTGGTGGAGTTGTAGATCGCGGTGTGGCCGGGGGAGCAATCGCTCGCTCCCGTGGCAAAGACTGTGCCGTCCGGACGCAGTACCGCAGGTCCCACTTCAAAGCTGCCTCCACCGTTTTGGCAGTTCGAATCCCAGAGTTGGTTGATGGTGCTGCCGGCGGTTACCCATGAATTCGTCGACGAGTTGTACGTTTCCGAATTCGTTCCGGTCAGCAGGCTCTGCTGGTTGGTGTAAGCATCGATCGTTAGGAACTGGCCATTCGGGAGTAGAGTCCAGCCTTCTTCGTCGAAGTCGTCAAACTTGCCATCGGTCGAAGTCGACTTGGTGGTGAAGCTCAGCGTGCTCTCGTTGAAGTTGTAATACACAGGGAAGGTGCTGTTGCCGAATGCGGTGGCGCAGCATTGCGCCAGCATCCAGGTGCCGTCAGACAAGACGACCGACTGCGCGTCGCCGATATTGCTCTTGGTCGGCGGAGTGGTCGAAGTCCAGGTGTTGGCAGCTGGATCGTACAACGCGCCCAGGGATTGCCAGACAGCGCCGCAACCGTTCGTACAGTTATATTCGCCGCCTTGGACAACGACTTTGCCATCCTTCAGCACGGCCGATCCAAAGAATAGCGGAGCATAGCCGTTCGGCAGCGAGGCAACCTGCTTCCAGGTGCCATTGACGTAGCTGCCGGTGTTATCGGGCGTCAACGTGTACCAGTTCGCGTAGTTTCCCGTGCAACCGCTGCAGTTCGGCTCGGAGTGTACCAGCACACGACCATCGGTCAGCAAGAGCATCGCGCCCACGGACACGGCCGGCGCGTTTTTGGCTTTCGTCCAGGTTGGGCTCGCCGGGTGCACGGCTGTGTCGGCGGGGGAAGAAGTAATGTGGAGATGCCGGGCGGGATTCCCCGCCGCGCGTGGTGTTACGGCTGCGCGATTCTGGCCGACGGCCAGCACTGCGCAAAGAAACATCGATATACAAACCAGACAGCGTGCGGCGATTGGACGCAACTTCATTCGGGTTCCTCGATGGTGAATTTTCAATAAAACTCAGACAGAGTTTTTAGACAAACGTTTGGTTGGTAGTAAAACCCCAGGGAGAGAGTGAAAAGCGCGGTCCATCATACAACGATTTGTTATGACGAACCGGAAATTATTTTGATGATGACGATGCAAAAGGCACGTCCGGCGTGGCTTGTGACGGATTCTTCGCCAATGGTTCGATTCCGTCGAGTCAATGTTGCAGAAGCTTTCACGGTGCCGAGCTATGTGTAGTATGAAGAAACTTGCATGCAGGGTCTGAAGTAATCACCTGCGGCATGCGACTGATTTGAGTCGGTGCATCGGTGAAAGGGGGAGACGCACGGTTGCTCGAGAGAGAACTCAGCCCGCTTTAACCACGATCTGATTGAAGTGTGAAGAATCCTGCACAGTTACTTCACCGAGGAGTAGTGGTGGCCGTTTGCCGCGCGGAGGCCGAGATTCCAGCTTGGAGCAATGCCCGCACGGTATCGTAAAATCGTAAGGCATGGATTTTCGAGGGCGCGTAGCTCAAACGGATAGAGCATCGGATTTCTAATCCGAGGGTTGCAGGTTCGATTCCTGCCGCGCCTACCACCGAACGCCTCGCGATCAGGAAGTGCGTCCAAGAACGGCGTTCTCAGACGTTCTCAACTCAATGCTTTCCGTCGGGCATCTTCAGTCGCTGGGATTGCGGTTCGAAGATTTCCATCCGGGCGACAGAGTCCAATTCGCCCTGGTACGCCTTCAGTTCATCCGCCATGGCTTTGGCGATCTCGTGAATTGCTGCCAGTCTGTGCATGCATTCGGGATCAAACTGCCCGCCGTGTTCTGCTTTTTCCTTTAAAAGCTGGCAGCTCCCGATGATGACCGAGAGTTTATTGATGAAGTTATGGGACACGATGGACTTCGGTTGATATTCCCGTATTGCGACTCCCATGCTGTTGGACCGCCTTCTCCGTTGAACTGCCGGGATTTCCCACAGTTCCCGCAAGAGTTCCTTCTTTCAGGTAGATAGAGCATCTGGCATGCCACGCAATGCCGTTCTCAAGCTATTGAAAATACGGGTTGGAAGGCTTGACAAGAAATGTTAGGGCGGCTTATCACGCTGTAGTTTGTGGAAAAGCCCGCAGGCCGGAATCAGTGCCGTCGATCCGTTCTGCTCACGAAATCAGCCTTTTCTCCGCCTAGGAGTTTTGCTATCACTTGTCCTAGAATGCTCCCCACTTCCCTCAGTGGGTTCTGCCGAGCATGGCCGCGACAATTCCGGGATCCATCGTTGAGCAGCAGATGGTCGGTAAGGCAGCCGGGCCGTGTGTCTTCGTGCTCTTCGGCGCCGCCGGAGATCTCACCAAGCGCAAACTGCTTCCGGCGCTGTTTAACCTGGTTCAGGCCAGGCTTCTGCCAGAAGACTTCGCAGTCATGGGCGTGTCCGTGGACGACTTGAGCGTGGACGCGTTCCGCGATCAGGTCAGCGAATTTCTACCCTCCGCGGACCTGGCGGCCCGGAACTGGCTGCGGGACCGGCTCTTCTACGAGCGCGGAGACTTCGCCGATCCGGATACGTTCGCGCGGCTTCGGGAACGCCTGGGCCAAATCGACGTCGAGCGCCATACAAAAGGCAACTATCTTTTTTACATGGCGACTGCGCCGAAGTTCTTCGCTCCAATCGTGCAGCAGCTCGGGCGCGCGCGCTTGTCTTGCGAGGAAGAGGGGCGCTGGAGGCGAGTCGTCATCGAAAAACCTTTCGGCCAGGATCTTGAGTCTGCCAGAACGCTGAACCGGAACATCCGCGAGGTGCTGCGCGAGAGCCAGATCTACCGCATCGATCACTACCTCGGCAAGGAGACCGTGCAGAACATCATGGTCTTCCGCTTTGACAATGCCATCTTCGAACCGCTATGGAACCGCCGGTACATCGATCACGTGCAAATCACCAATGCCGAAACCGTCGGCGTGGAGCGCCGCGGTGCGTATTTCGACAATGCCGGGACGCTGCGCGACATGGTTCCCAATCATGTCATGCAACTCCTGAGCCTGACGGCCATGGAATCGCCGGTTTCGTTTCATGCCAACGAGGTGCGAAACGAGCAGGCTAAGGTGCTGCACTGCATCCAGCCGCTCAATTCCGAAGAAGTCCTCCAGCGGAGTGTTCGCGGACAATATGGCGAAGGAATCCTCGGAGGAGAACGCGTCCCGGCCTACCGCAACGAGCCAGGAGTCGCTCCCGAATCGCGCACGGAAACTTTTGTAGCTCTCAAGTTGAACATCGACAACTGGCGATGGGCGGGCGTTCCTTTCTACCTGCGCACGGGCAAGCGGCTGTCCCGGCGCCACACGGAGATCGCCATCCAGTTCCGCCGTACCCCGTTTGAACTTTTTCGCAAGGCTCCCTTCCACCAGTCTCACACGAACACGCTGGTCATCCAGATCCAGCCGGCGGAAGGCATTGCTCTTAGCTTCGGTGCGAAGGTTCCGGGCCCGCTGCTGCGCGTGGGCTCGGTTGACATGAGCTTCGAATATTCCAAGTACTTCGGCGCGGACGCTTATACGGGATACGAGGTCCTGCTCTACGACTGCATGATCGGCGACGCGACGCTGTTTCAGCGGGCGGACATGGTGGAGGCAGGATGGACCGTGGTTGATCCGGTGCTGGACGTATGGCGCGCGCTGCCTCCGCGCAAATTTCCGAATTATGCCTCCGGCTCCTGGGGCCCCGTCGAATCCGAACAACTCCTGGCGCAGGACAACCGTCAATGGAGGAGGATTGAACCATGATTCTTGCAGGCGATATCGGCGCCACACGCACACGGCTCGCAGCATTCCAAACCGAAGGCAGTCGTCTGGAATGCGTCGTGGAAAAAACCTATGCAAGCCAGGAGCATGCCGGATTGGAGGAAGTTCTGGTTCAGTTCATCCGGACTGAGGGCATCCCCGTGCATAACGCGTGTTTTGGCGTCGCCGGCCCCGTACGCAATGGCAAGAGCAAGATTTCGAATTTGCCGTGGACGATTGACTGCCAGAAACTCGCGACGCAACTCAAGCTCAACTCTGTCGGTCTGCTGAACGATCTGGAAGCATATGCCTACGGCATCGATGCCCTTGAGTCGAAGGACTTCATCACGCTGAGCACGGGATCGGAAGATGCCGAGGGGAACCGCGCAGTCATCTCGGCCCGCACGGGACTCGGAGTGGCCGGGCTTTTCTGGGACGGCTTCCGGCATCATCCGTTCGCGTGCGAAGGCGGCCATGCGGACTTTGCACCCAGAGATGCCGTGCAGACCGAACTGCTGACCTATCTTCAAAAGAGATATGGGCGGATCAGTTGCGAGCGCGTACTTTCGGGGCCGGGGATCCGAAATATCTATGACTTCCTGCGCGACTCGCGGAAGGCGGAAGAGCCAGAATGGCTGCGCGATCAGATCTCGGCCGTGCGGGATTCATCTGCATTCATCTCGCAGGTGGCGATCGAGGGCAAGGCCGACATCTGCATTCAGACGATGACATTGTTTGTCAGCATTCTGGGGGCGGAGACTGGAAATTGCGCCCTGCGCTACATGACCGCGGGAGGCATCTTTATCGGCGGCATCATCGCCGCTAAAAATGCATCCAAGCTCCAGGAACCCGCGTTCATGCAGGCGTTCCTCGATAAGGGACGCATGGCATCCCTGCTCAAGGACATGCCCGTGAAAGTCATCGTCAACGATGATTGCGGACTGATCGGCTCGGCGCGGTACACGCTGATCCAGAAAGCTTTTCGGAAGTGAGCGATGTTATGCCGAAACGAAAGAAGAAGAGCGCATCGCCGAAATCTGAGCCGGATGTCCTGAAAGGATGGAAAGAGATTTCATCGTTTCTGGGGGAACCTGTGTCCGTGGTCGAGCGCTGGGCTACTGAGGGCATGCCTGTCCGGCGGGAAGGGCGATACGTCGAGACGACTCCCAGCGAACTCAATGCTTGGCTGGGTCAACAATCCGGCAAGATTGTCCATGTGGCGACTGAGAATACTGACCTCACTGCAGAACTGAAGCGCGGACTCTCATTCGTGCGGCGGGAGAAAGAGCCGAAGAAGAAATCCCAGTAGTCCACTGTGTCCTTGTTGGCCGCGGATCTAAAATGGCAATCCTACCGCGCCGCTGAGAAACTTCGCGATGGGCGACATTTTCCGGCAGGCGGTGGCGAACGTGCTCATGAACCTCGGGCTACAGACTTGAGCGTCGGTGAACTCGAACGCCGTTCCCAGATCGCGCAGCTTGAGATCCTCCACAAATTCGTGATCGCACGGGAACCCTCTCGGCGGACGCGAGAGTTTGCTGGCGTCGTCCCAGTTCAGCAGCTTGCGGACTGGACGCCATTCGTCACAGCGCTCCACGATTGAGTTCCGGACTTTGAGCAGGGTCGGGGGCTCCGGATGCCACAGGCCCGACGCCGCGAAACATCCTCCAGGCTCAAGGTGCAGGTAGAATCCCGGTGAATGGACGTCTTTGCCGCGATGCGAGAAGCGCATGGCCAGATGCGACTTGTATGGCTTCTTGTCGGCAGAGAAACGCGTATCGCGGTAAATGCGAAACAGCGATCCACGCGACGTGCGCGGGTCAGCGACTAAGTACGGACTGATCTCGTACAACGGTCCGGCAAATTCAGTGATGAATTGGATGGCGGGCTGGTGCGCGCAGGCTTCGTACTCTTCTTTGTGCTTCAGGAACCAGTCGCGATTGTTGTTACGCTTGAGGCGGGCAAGAAATCGAAAAAGATCAGGACTGAAGTAGGCGGGCATCGCAATCAAGGTACGGGGAGACCCCACAGAAAGTAAAGAGACCGGGATCACATTGCGGACAGATTCGGTCCTCGAAAAACCTTAAGCACCAAGGACACTAAGGTACACGAAGGAAAGCCGCAGGGCCTTCTTCAGTTTGTTCGTGGACGGTGCTTACAGCTTTCGGTATTCAGGCATTGATCGGGCAATCGGAGCCGCTCCACCGGTCTTCCGCCGATGATGTGCGACTCGATGATCTCGTCGACATCGGCCTCCGTGACGTGTCCGTACCAGACCGCATCGGGATAAACCACGATGTTGGGGCCATGCTCGCATTGGTCAAGACAGCCCGCCTGGTTCGCGCGTACTCTTCCCTTCAAGCCGCGCTGCGCCAGCTTCTGCTTGAAGAGCTTCTGCAGTTTGGCTTCGGCAGCCGGATCGCAGCATCCTCGCGGGTGGCCCGCCGGACGCTGGTTTCCACAGACGAAAATGTGCTTCTCGAATTTCGGCATCAGGCTACCGTGGCCAGCGGTTTCTCTTCCATCTGAGCGATTCCTGCATCCCAAATTCCTTCGAAATCGACGAAATATGCTTGCACTTCGATGCCGGGAATGGCCGCTTTGAGATTAACCGCGGCCTGCTGGAGGTCGCGCTCATGATGGGAGGCCTCGGCCTCAGCATCGCCTCGGAATCCATCGGCGAGTCCACCGTAGGCCCCACAATCGGAGTGCAGCATCAGGATGACTCGCTTCGTTCCGTGCAGCCGGATCGACTTGCGGACCTGCTCCAGAACGAACTCGCGGTCGGACTCATGTTCCGGAGAGACAAGAACCTTCGCGCCTCCGGCAATCTTGATCGGATCGGAATTTATCACACCAATCCGCTTCAGAAATTTCCGGAATCCCAGTTCGAAGCGGTTATCGAAGCACCACAAGATAGCAGCGTCGCAGTGATACTTTTCGCGGGGAGCGTCGAGATAAAAGACTTTCTTCATGAGCATCCTCGACGAGCGGATTCTGTACTATCAATCTTACCCGACAGCAGGTGTAGTGAAGGGTCCCTTCGTGAACCTTCGTGCCCTTGGTGGTTGGCGCTTTGGCGCTTTTGCCCTCGCAATTGCTATCCCCCGCGCCAACACGATAAGATACGACGTACACGTCTTCTCCGCTTTTACCCCAGCAATCTCTGTGAAAGCATCTCGCGGGCAAGGAGTGTGCGATCCCGGGAGCAGCGCAGCCTGCCTGCCTGATTTCCCCCTGATGGAGTTTGCAAGTGAACAAAGGGAAAACTGCGGTGATCGTTGGCGCCCAGTGGGGCGATGAGGGTAAGGGAAAGATCGTTGACGTACTGTCCGAGAACTTCTCTGTTGTAGCCCGTTATGCTGGTGGACACAACGCCGGCCACACCGTCATCATCAACGGCAAGAAGTTCGTCCTGCAACTCGTGCCTTGCGGCGTGTTGCGCCGCGGCTGCCGCAGCGTTATCGGCAATGGCGTCGTCCTCGACCCCATCGCCTTCCTGAAGGAAGCAGGAAAGCTCCGCGACGCCGGCGTCGAGATCGACGGTCACCTGTTCGTCTCCAATCGCGCACATGTCATTCTCCCCTATCACCGCATGATCGAACTCGCGTCGGAAAACGCTCCCGGACGCGTGAAGATCGGCACCACTTCGCGCGGCATCGGTCCCGCCTACGAAGACAAAATGGGACGCCGGGGACTGCGCGTCGCCGACCTCCTCGACCTCAAGCTCCTGAAGAAGCACATCGAAAACGCCGTGCGCGAGAAGAACATGATTGCGCACGCCCTGTTCAACTCCGAACCGCTCGACGCCGACAAGATGTATGCCGAGTACGCGGATGCGGCCGAGAAGATCGCCCCATTCGTATGCGATACGGCAGTCCTGCTAAACCAGGCACTCCGCTCCGGCGAATCCATTCTTTTCGAAGGCGCGCAAGGCACGATGCTCGACATCGATCACGGCACGTATCCCTTCGTGACCTCATCCAGCGCGACTTCCGGCGGAGCCGTCATCGGGACAGGTGTGGCTCCGAACGCCATCAATTCGGTCATCGGGATCACTAAGGCCTACTGCACGCGCGTAGGCGAAGGCCCCTTCCCGACGGAGGATCACGGAGAACTGGGCGAGAACCTGCGCAAGCGCGGCAACGAATATGGCGCCGTCACCGGACGTCCTCGGCGCACCGGTTGGATCGACCTGCCGCTGTTGCGCTACTCAGGCATGGTCAACGGTACTTCCTGGCTGGTCGTGACCAAGCTCGACGTTCTGGACGAACTCGCCGAGATCCCGGTCTGCGTGGGCTACAAGATCGACGGCAAACCGACGATCGAGGCCCCGGCGCACGCCAGCGGCTATGACAAGATCGAGCCCATTTACCAGAAGCTGCCGGGCTGGAAGACCTCTACGGAGGGCATCACTGAGTACGACAAGCTGCCCAAAGCCGCCCGCGAATATCTGTCGTTCCTGGCGAAAGAGACGGACGCGAAGATCGGGATGATTTCCACAGGCCCGGACCGCGACCACACGATTCTTCTGGATGATTTCGTTTCGGAGTTGAAGATGGCCGCAAAGAAGCCCTAGAATTGCCTCCCACGGCACACCTGCCGCAGCTAAGGAGCGACAAGATGGTGGTGTTGGCAGTCACCTGGATGGCAAAAGTAGGACACGAAGCCGAAGTTGCCGCACTCTTTCAAACTTTGACCGAGCACTCCCGCAAGGAACCGGGCTGTGCCATGTACCAGGTGCACCGGCACAAAACCGAGCCGCGCCGATTCTTCATCTACGAGCAATATAAAGATGACGCGGCGCTCGAAGCTCACCGCGCCGCCCCGCACTTCCTGCAACACGCAAAGAAAGATCTGCCGAAGATCGCGGACCGCGTCGAAGGACACCTGTTCGAGCCGTTGGGCTAGAATTCGCTCCTATGGGAACAACGGCACGCGCGCCACTGTCGTTACCGGCAGCCATTGAGTTCGTGCGGAACCTATGGTTGCTGATGCTCACCAGCATTCCTCTGCTGGTAGGTGCCGTTGAGCTATTGAAACCGCCCGAACGACATCACTCGCGAACTCTCCTGATAGCAATTACGGTGGTTGCCATTTTGTGCACCGTCTCGTGGGTTTCGATCCGGCTAAGATTCATCAGAAGAGCGGGTCTGCAACTACTGCAGAACCCGGTTCACGATCCAGCATTGAAGCGACTGCGGGTCGGGTACATCATCTCGTTTATGCTGAGTGAGGCCGTTGCTCTGTACGGAATCAACCTGCGGTTCCGCGGGTTCACCCTCACAGAAGTCGCTCCGTTCTACATCGCAGGATTGCTCCTGATGATCTTCTCCGCACCACGAGCGCTCGGAGGAAAAACCCTAGAGAGATAGGCGAACTCCGCGGTCTACGGCGGATCCCGGGGCGCTTAGGTCTTCGTGATAGTTGCTATTGAGGCTTTTTGTCTTCGGCCGCCGGCTTCGGTGCGTCGCCGCCCCGCTTGTACACCAAGCTCTTCGTTCCGCCGTCGCACGAGCCGACCACTTTCCCGTCCGACTCCTTGCCCTTATCGATGATGTCGAGCGAGTAGGAAGTCACGCCCTTGGCTTCCAGCTTCTTCCCAATCTCGGCTTTCAGATCTTCACAGGATTTTCTAGCAGGCTCCTGCGCCGTGGCGTAGGCACAAGAGAGCAGAAGAGCAACAACAGCCATCTGGACTTTCATGATGGGATCTCCTCACTTTACGCGCAGTGTACCGCCAGGCGGCACAAGCAGGGAGTGACCCCGGTAATACAGGCAGGTGACTAGCGGGGTTTCTTATCGATCATCAACTCGCCGCCGGAAGCGTAGCTTTCCCTGGACACTTCGTGGAAGGCAATGACGATCCCTTCGCGTCGCGCGCCGGCCTCTTCGACCAGCGCGTCCGTGATGCGCTTGGCGATCTTCCGCTTCTGATCAGCGGTGCGACCGGCAAGCATTGTGATTTGTACCATCGGCATAAATTGTCAGCTGGCCGAATCTCTCCGTTCAGCACCTCGTACGGTTCGCGGCAAAAGCACTACCACGAAGGACATGAAGGAAACACTAGAGGCTATTTCGCTAACTCATATCCTGCGAAGAAGAAGCTCAGTTCAAACCGGGCTGTATCTTCCGCATCGGAGCCGTGAATTGCGTTGAACTCGATGTTGGTCGCCCACTTCTTGCGGATCGTGCCTTCTTCCGCGTTCGCCGGATTCGTCGAGCCCATCAGCTTGCGCAGATCGGCGATGGCGTTTTCTTTCTCCAGCGCCAGCGCCACAATGGGCCCGCTCGACATGAAGTCGGTC
Source organism: Terriglobia bacterium (assembly GCA_963727085.1). Lineage (GTDB taxonomy): Bacteria > Acidobacteriota > Terriglobia > Terriglobales > Acidobacteriaceae > Sulfotelmatobacter. The sequence goes on from CAVSER010000002.1 coordinate 72,765, forward strand.
AGCGAGTTGTAGAACGGCCGGCTGGCATGCACCGCGTAGAATTGCTCGGCCTGATGCTTGGAGATCTCCAGCATCTTCATCGCAAGAATGCGGAAGTTGTTTTTCTCAAACTGCTCAATGATGTCGCCGACGGCATTCTTGCGTACGGCGTCCGGTTTCACGATCGTCAAAGTGCGTTGCAGGGTCTTCATAAGTTCAGTTGTCAGTCCTTAGTAGGCTCGTTCGCCTGTATAAGCGTAGAAAAAGTGTTGTCATTCAGCGTGCAGCGAGGAACCGCTGTTCCCCGGCTGCGGCCTAAGCGTTGACGCCGATCGCGGCGGCCAGCGTCTCTCCAATCGCCGCCGGCGACTTCGCCACGCGAATTCCGCACGCTTCCAAAGCCTTGATCTTCTCGGCTGCGGTTCCCTTCCCACCGGAAATGATCGCGCCCGCGTGCCCCATGCGCCGTCCTGGAGGCGCGGTCTGCCCGGCGATAAATCCGACAACTGGCTTTTTCATGTGCGATTTAACGAACTCCGCGGCAGACTCTTCGGCATTTCCGCCGATCTCGCCGATCATGATCACAGCCTCGGTCTCGGGATCGCGATTGAACAGGTCCAGGGCGTCGATGAAATTCGTCCCGATGATCGGGTCACCGCCGATGCCAATCGCCGTGGACTGCCCAATTCCGCGCTGCGTCAACTGATGCACCGCCTCGTAGGTCAAAGTCCCGGAGCGCGACACGATGCCGATATTGCCTTCCTTGTGAATCGATGCCGGCATGATGCCGATTTTGCACTTGCCCGGCGAAATGATGCCCGGGCAGTTCGGCCCGATGAGCCGCGAACGCCGGTCCTGGAGAAACTCCCACGCCCGCACCATGTCGAGCGTCGGAATTCCTTCGGTGATGCAGACGATCAGATCGATCTCGGCATCGGCCGCTTCCATGATGGCGTCGGCCGCAAACGGCGGTGGCACAAAAATCACCGTCGCATTCGCGCCCGTCTTATCGACCGCCTCGCGCACGGTATTGAAAATCGGCCAGCCTTCGTGGGTCGTCCCGCCCTTGCCGGGAGTCACGCCGCCAACAATTTTTGTCCCGTAGGCCGCGCTCGCTTTCGCGTGGAACGTACCTTCGCGTCCGGTGAGGCCTTGCACGACTAACCGCGTTTCTTTATTCACTAAGATTGCCATATAAAAATGTCCTCGTTATGAAAAACTCGCCAGCTCAATGAACTCTCTGTGAACCTCTGCCCCGTGGTGAGTGCCTTTCTATCTCCACTCGGTGACGCCGGCCGTGCCGCGCGCCGCGGCCACAACCTTGTCCGCTGCGTCCTTCATCGTGTCGGTCACGGTGAAGTTCATCCCCGAGTTCATCAGGATCTTCTTCCCTTCCTCGACGTTCGTGCCTTCGAGTCGCAACACGATCGGCAGCTTGATATTCATTTTTCGAGCCGCATCGACCACGCCGGTTGCCAAAGTGTCCACACGCAGGATGCCACCGAAGATGTTGATCAGGACGGCCTTCACATTCTTGTCGCTGAGCAGGATCTCGAACGCATGCGCCACCTGTTCCGACGAAGCACCGCCGCCGACATCCAGGAAATTCGCAGGCATGCCGCCGGCATATTTAATGATGTCCATGGTCGCCATCGCCAGTCCGGCGCCATTGACCATGCAGCCCACGCTTCCGTCGAGCTTGATGTAATTCAGGCTGTACTTGGACGCCTCAACTTCGAGCGGATCTTCTTCCGTGATGTCCCGCAACTCGCGCAGGTCCGGATGCCGGAATAGCGCGTTGTCGTCGAAGTTGATCTTGGCGTCGAGGGCAAACAGGCGCCCGTCGGTCGTGGTAATGAAAGGATTGATCTCGAGCAACGAGGCGTCGGTATCGAGAAACGCCTTGTACAAGCTGGTCAGGAACTGCACTGCCGGATTGATCTGCTTCCCGCTCAGTCCCAGCATGAATGCAATCTTCCGCGCCTGGAATGCCTCAAGCCCCATGCCTGGGTCGATATGCTGCTTCAAAATCGCCTCGGGATTCTTCGCCGCAACCTCTTCGATCTCCATGCCGCCGGCCGCTGACGCCATAAACACCGGCTTGCCCTCGGCCCGGTCCACGAGGATTCCGAGATAAAGTTCTTTCTCGATTGGCAGCGTCTCTTCAATCAACAGACGACGAACAATGCGACCCTCAGGACCAGTCTGGTGGGTGACCAGCTTCATGCCGAGCATCTTGCCCGCGAGGTCGGCTGCCTCGTCCACCGACTTGGCAATCTTCACACCTCCGCCCTTGCCGCGGCCACCGGCATGAATCTGCGCCTTCACAACGACTCCGCTCGAGCCGGTGTTCAGCAAATCTTTGGCGATCGTCTCAGCCTCTTCGCGCGAAGTGGCCATCGATCCCCGGGGTACGGACACACCATACTTCTTTAGGATTGCCTTTGCCTGGTACTCATGAATTTTCATAGATGATGACTCTTCAGTTAAGACTTGGAAGGACCTGCTTGCGGCTTCGCATTGCGGGCAGCAAACTTTTGATTGTATAGAATCGTTGCACATGGGGGCAATGCTCGGAGCCCGCTTTTCGCCCCGGCAGTCCCAAAAAGCAGAGCGGATACGAGAAAATCTGCGTCGCCCGCATCGGCAGAACCATCCAACTTCGACAAGGTTGAAGGCCGTTGCGCCGCCAGATGGAGGTCCGGTGAAGCTAGTCTCCCTGAATGTCGCGCTCCCCCGTCTCGCCACTTGGAGAACGCAGACCGCAAATACCGGGATCTTCAAGCAGGCCGGGCCGGGCCCGGTTCAGCTTCGCACCCTGAATCTCGACGGAGATCGCCAGGCCGATCTTGCAGTCCACGGCGGACCGTTCAAGGCGGTTTACGCCTACCCTTCCGAGCACTACGAATTTTGGCGGAAGGAGTTGCCCGGAACTCAGTTGCCCTGGGGCATGTTCGGCGAGAACTTCACAACGGAAGGGCTTTTTGAAAAGGACCTGCACATCGGAGACCGCCTGCAAATTGGCAGCGCCATTATCATGGTCCGCCAGCCGCGGATTCCCTGCTACAAGCTCGCGATGAAATTCCGCCGCACCGATATCCTCGCCCGATTCCTCCGCAGCGCTCGCAGCGGGTTCTATTTTTCCGTCGAGCAGGAAGGCAAGGTCGCGGCGGGAGATTCCTTCGAGTTCCTTAGCCGCGCACCGGAAGGCATCACCATTGCCGAGATGAACCGTCTCTACGTCGAAGAAAGATACAACCACGACCTGCTGGAGAAAGCGATCGCCACTCCAGCCCTGCCGGAAGACTGGCGAGACTATCTCCAAAAACTCCTGAACTCACTGGCCAGCAGTTGAAGGCAGTCACTCCGAAGACCACATAGGCTCACGAAGGAACTCTTCAAAACACAGAGGACGCAGGATCAGGGGAAAACTCCGGATTCTACTGGCGTAGAGTAGCGGCAATCCTCATGCCGTACAATTCTGCCAGCATGATCCTGGACGCTCTCCATCGTCTCGCCAACCACAGCGAGTCTCTCACTCGCGCAGAGGCCCGCGACGTGATGGCCCAGGTCTTAACCGGGCAGTGCACAGACGCGCAAATCGCCGCTTTGCTCATCGCACTGAGGATGAAGGGCGAGACGGTCGCAGAGATCGTAGGATTCGCCGAGGCTATCCGCGCCGCCGCTGCCCCGCTCCCCATCGATCGCTCCGCGGCGGCCGATGCCCTGGTGAGCGGCACCGGACGCGATGCTCTCGCCGAAGATGCAGACTCGCTCATCGACACCAGCGGCACCGGCGGCGACGCCAGCGGGACTTTCAATATTTCCACGGCGACTGCTTTGGTGACAGCCGGAGCGGGCGTGCGCGTGGCCAAGCACGGCAACCGCAGCATCAGTTCCAAATGCGGCTCGGCCGATGTAGTCGAGGCACTCGGCGTAAATATCCAACTCTCCCCGGAACGAGCCGCTGAATGCCTGCGCGATGTAGGCATCTGCTTTCTCTACGCGCCGAACCTGCATCCCGCGATGAAGCAGGTGCAAGGTATCCGCCGCGAACTGCGCATGCGCACGATGTTCAACCTGCTGGGACCGCTGACAAATCCAGCGCGCGCGAACGGCCAGGTAGTGGGCGTTTATTCACTTGAGTTAGTGGAGAAGTTAGCCGAAGCGCTGAGCATGTTAGGCCTGCGCCGGGCGCTCGTGGTTCATGGTCTGGATGGCTTAGACGAAATCACCATCACGGGCACCACGCGCATCGCGGAAGCCCGCGAAGGCTCGGTTCGCTCTTATGAAGTTGAGCCGGAGGAGTTCGGAATGAAGCGGGCCACGCTTCAAGAGATCTCAGGCGGAGATGCGACGGAAAATGCAAAGATCATCCGCGAGGTGCTGGGCGGAAAGAAATCCCCCTGCCGCGATATAGTGCTCTTAAACGCTGCAGCGGCGCTGGCCGCCGCAGGCAGGGCCGACCACATTGCGCAAGCCATTCCAATCGCGATCGAATCCATCGACTCCGGAAAGGCTGCAGCAAAACTGGAGGCCTTGGTCCACTTCAGCGAATCTTAAAAATCCTGCAACGGAAGGCCTATCAGGTTCCGTCGTGTACCTTTGTGCCCTTAGTGGTTGATGGTTCTGACTAGCCTAATGGGACTTTCTCCAGATAGTCGGCAATGTCCACCTTCCACGCCAGTTCCTTCTGCATGAGCTCGCGCAACCGCGCTGACGCGTCCGGCTCCCCGTGTACCAGGTAAGTCGAAGCAGGGCGGTTTTTGAAGGTGCGCAGCCACTGCAGCAACTCCGGAGGATCCGCATGATCGCTGAACTGTTCCAGTGCCGCGATCTGGGCGCGAATCGGCACGTAATCGCCGAATATCTTCACTTCATCCGACTTGCTCTTGATCGTAAAGCCGCGTGTTCCAGGCGCCTGAAATCCTATGAAGAGCACAAGATTCCGGGGATCTGGCAGCCGCTGCATCAGGTGGTGCAGAATGCGTCCGCCGGTCACCATACCGCTGGAAGACACGATGACCGCCGGCATGCGGGCTTCATTGATCTTCTTTGATTCTTCTGGCGTCGACGCAAACGTAAATCCTGGCCAGGTCAACGGCGATCCGTACTTGCGGATCATGTCGCGCGTCTCGTCGCTGTACTCCTCGTCGTGCTTCAGGAATATCTCGACCGCCTTGATGGCCATCGGGCTGTCGCAAAATACAGGCATGCGCGGAATCTGTCCTGACTCGATGAGATGCTTGAGGATGAACACAAACTTCTGCGTGCGCTCGATCGCGAACGCCGGAACGATCACGCTGCCGCCGCGATTGGCGCACGCCGTGATCAGTCTCGACAGTTCCGGCAAAGGATCCTCTTTCGGATGCATCCGGTTGCCGTACGTCGACTCCATCACGACAACATCGGCCGTCTCGCCTTCCTGCGGCCCGGAGTGTACGACCTTCCCGGGTGCCACGGCGTGATCGTGTACGCGCCCAATGTCTCCGGTGAAAAGCAGGCGCTGTTCCTTGCCATCGCTCCGTACCGTGACCTCGGCCATGCACGATCCCAGGATGTGGGCCGCACGCACGAATCGAAACGAAATTTCCGGCGAAAGCTGGACCGTTTCTCCGACCCGCACGGGCTTGAAGTACTGCAGCGAACTCTGCGCCTCGTCGAAGGTATAGAGCGGCAACGCCGGATCGTGTTTCGATTTCTTTATCTTGTTATAGAAGCGTGCGTCTTCTTCCTGCAGGTGCCCCGAGTCAGGAAGGATAATTCCGCACAAGTCAATGGTAGGAGATGTGGCAAAGATGCACCCGCGGAATCCTTCCTTCACGAGCCGGGGAATCCATCCGCAATGATCCAGGTGCGCATGCGTCAGAATGACGGCATCAATCTCGTTCGCCGGAACCGGAGGATTCCTCCAGTTCCGCTCCCGCCACTCTTTCGGCCCCTGAAAGAGCCCGCAGTCCACAAGAACCTGGAAGCCGTTCTTCCCCGACACATCGCCAGTATTGATAAGATGCTTCGATCCGGTAACAGTCCCAGCGGCGCCAAGAAACTGTATGTAGGCCAATCACCCTCCTGCGCAGAACGGATCAAATTACCACGAGCAAGAGCGGGAAGTAATGGAGCCCCATCAACAAGCCCAGGTGTCATCCTGAAGGCCGCGCATTTTGCGGCCTACAGGATCTATGCATCAGGTTTCCTTCGTGACCCTTCGTGCCCTTAGTGGTTATCGGATTTCGCACTATTCTGGCGTCGCCTCAACCCGAAACGTATTGTTCGACACATCGCTCTCCGGCACGCTTCCGTCATTCACAACAATCTCCGACGCCGCTGCTGAAGTCTCCACGCGCACGCTGGCCTTATCCTTCGCCCGGACTTCAATCCGCTTCCGCAGTTCGCCACCTTTGAACTTGACCAGCACCGGCACTTCAGCCCCCGCCGCTCCCAGGTTCTCCACGGTCACGGTGACGATGAAGGTGTTGCTCAGCGCCTTCCGCGAAAATGCCGACACGACTTTGAAATCCGGCAGCCCGCGATCGCGATAGACCCAGTCATCGAAGAACCACTCCAGATCGCGCTGCGTTTGCGCCGCAATCAGCCGCTGCAGATACGAAGGCTCCTTGTCCTGCTCCGGACGGTACGCCGCAATCGCCTTCTTCAGCGCCGCATCCCCGAGCATGTCGCGCAGCATCCACCACACGCACATCGCCTTGCTGCGGTAGAGTTCCTCGTTGATCGTGTTCACCAAGGAATTCTTCGCCTGATCGCCCGAAGGCGGAGCGTCGGGAGGTTCGATCTTCGTGAGCGCCGTGCGATGCACTCCCATGTAATCAAGCGCAGCCTGCCGCCCTTTCTCCTGCTCGAGATAAAGAGCTTGCGCAAAATGCGCCAGCCCCTCCTCGATCCACGGGCGCGGCGAGAAGAAAGAAGCATGCGTTAACTGATGTGCCGCGGACAGCCCGGCGTGACTCGGATTCAAGCCGGCAAACGGCATCAGCATCAGGGCTCCACTCTCGAAGGGCGCCTCATCCACATGAGGAAGATCCGCCGCCTGCGCCTTCTCCCTTGGCGCGCCAAACCATTCGGCAACCAGCGGTTCGGCTTTTTCTGCAGCGTCGGCATAGTTGGCGGCTGAAGTTTCGTGGCCACGCAGATAATGCACATCGAGGAGCGGGCGCTCCAGCACTTCGTAGTCCGCAATCACGAAGGCCGGCGCGGACGGGCCGAGTTGGTCGTATTGGCAATCGGCGACTACGTACTGAGAGCGCGACACCTGTTCCGCAACAACATCACACCGCGGATGATTGAGAATCAATTCTGGTACATAATCATCGTCGGTTTGTTGCGTTATCGCGATCTTCACGTGTGCCTTTGCCCCAGATTCCCGCGCATTCCATCGCGCCAGCACCTCAAACAAACTTTCTCCCTCCGACAGGTTCGCCACCTCGGTCGCCACCGGATACCACGCCACATATCCCGCGCCGCGCACCGCCGAAAAGGTCGGACCGATCTGATCCCAATCGGTGTTGGTCGCCACTTCGTCGGGCGTTCCGATGCGAGTCAAGCGAGTCGCATCCAACTGGATCACTCCTTCATAAGCAATGTCGAGATCCACAGTGCCGTGAGAGGGAACAGCCGCAAGTAAAGTGACGATCGCCTCCGAAAGTCCTCCGGTATGGTCAATGTCCGAGGCGAAAGGCTGCGTGACGAACTGCAGCGGCTTGTCACCGGCCTTGATCGCGCGCCAGTCGAGTGAAGAGGAAATCTGCAGCACCGCACTCTTCTGCGGCGCGTTCGTATCGTTGCGCAGCGTGATCTTCCCGCGGGCGCCCAACCGATGCTGCGCCGGATCTATTTGCAGATTCAGATCGTAATTTGTGATGGAGAAAGCTTCGCGGTCGAGCGCGAACGAACTCAAGGCAGAACCACCGAGGACACACAACCCGCAGAAGAGCTTGAGCCAAACTTTTGATGGCAGACACTTCATTTCTTGTTGGATGCGCCTTCTTTGCCCCGACGCTGGCGCACGATCTCATACAAAACCACGGCCGCTGCCACCGACACATTCAAAGACGGCACCTTGCCCAGCATCGGAATCGATACCAGGAAGTCGCACTTTCTCTTGACCAGGTCGTGCAAGCCCTTGCCTTCGCCGCCAAGCACCAGCGCGCAGTCCATGTTGTAGTCCAGCGCGTCGTAGGTTTGATCCGCGCGCTCGTCGAGCCCGACGGTCCAGATACTGTTTTCTTTCAGTTCTTCAACGGTGCGGGAAATGTTCGTGACCTTCGCAATCGGCAGATGCTCGCTCGCCCCCGCCGAAGCCTTGGTCACCGTTCCAGTCACAACTGCCGCACGCCGCTCAGGAATCACGATTCCGTTCGCTCCCGCAGCGTCCGCGGTGCGCAGGATCGCTCCCAGATTATGCGGATCCTCCACACCATCGAGCACGACCACGAGCGAGTACTCGTGACGCTTCGACGCGATCACATCTGCCAGATCGTTATATTGCTTGGCCGACGTAACGGCGACCACGCCCTGATGCGCGGCATTCCCGGCCAGCCGGTCCAACTCAGTCCGCTGCAGGAAGCGCACCGGGACGCCGATCTTCCTGCACTCCTCAATCAGCCGCTGCAGCCGCAGATCATGCCGCTCCTTGGCCATTCCAACCCATTCGAACGCGCGTCCCCGCGCCTTCAGCGCTTCAGTGACCGAATTGATGCCGTAGATGTAGTGCATGAGGATTTAGTGTATCGCGTCAGGGACTTGCTTACGGTGGCGATCATGCGTTGAAACAATGTCGTCGTGAAGAGGGCGATTGCCTGGGACTCGCCGGAATTCAAGGGACGATCTGAACGACATGGCGAAAAACAACGCTGTGTTAGGAAAGCAAAGGGCCGCTGAGTACGGAATCGGCTTCGAATTGCCGAGTTTGGCTCTCGATTGTGCCGAATGTACTCAAAAGCAAAGCCAAAACAAGAACCAAGGCTGCGTGAGCAATTGAATGGGCGAGAGAAAAGATGGTCGGGGAGAGAGGATTTGAACCTCCGACCCCCTGGTCCCGAACCAGGTGCTCTACCAGGCTGAGCCACTCCCCGACTGTGCATGGACGCAGCAGGATCTGCGTCGCGGGAAACTGCTGAGTACTTTGAAATTATAGCATCCTGCCGGTGCTGATCTTCTTGTGCCGCCTGTGTTCTGCTCCTCAGATTTTCTGGTTTCAGCCTCTCTGACCGTCTCCGGCTTGGGACTGGAAAACCGATTCTTGTAGCCACTTAGAGAAACGGTCCCGTTCGCTGGCGGCGGTTGTGCGAATGGTTTAAGGCGGCTACGATAACTGTCAGTTCGACATGCCGACACGAATCGCATTTACCGCGCGCCGTCTGTTTACGCCAGTCAACGAAATCAGTGATCCCCTGCTCGTAGTTGAGGATGGTCACATCGCCGAAATTTCTTCGCTTTCGGAGAAATCCGTCGCTCTGAACGCTCGCATCGTTGACTTCGGGGATGCTGTGCTGGCGCCTGGATTTCTCGACATCCACATGCACGGCGGAGCTGGGATTGATGTGATGCGGGCGTCGCCGTCGGAATTGCCACGCCTGAATAAGTTCCTGACAACTCACGGTGTAACTGGCTATTTCCCGACAACGGTCGCGGCACCGCTCGATTCGACCTGCGCCGCGTTGGAGGATCTGGCGGACGCCATCGAAGCATCGCAGAATGTACTGCCGGACAGCGTGCAGGCCCGCCCTCTGGGGATTCATCTTGAGGGTCCGTTCCTTAGCCATAAGAGGCGTGGGGTTCATCCTCCCGAAAACTTGCTGGAACCTACTCTGGCGATCTTTGCCCGTTTTTGGGAAGCATCTCGCGGACATGTGCGCATGATGACAATCGCCCCAGAGCTCCCCGGCGCGATGGAAGTGATCGCAGAAGCGGCGCGGCGCGGAGTCTGCGTGAGTATCGGGCATTCCGATGCCGAGTTGCCGATTGCGAAGGAAGCGGTCGCAGCAGGAGCGCGCCATGCAACTCACACGTTCAATGCCATGCGGCCGCTGGATCATCGCAATCCTGGAATTATCGGCGAAGTACTCAGCGATGATGGCATCACTGCGGACATGATTTGCGACGGGATCCACGTTTCGCCCGAGGTCGTGAAGGTGTTCCTTCATTCCAAAGGACGCGAACGTGCAGTGCTGATTACCGATGCAATTTCTGCCACCGGCATGCCCGACGGCCAATATCAGCTTGGTCCCATACAAGTCGATGTCAAAGGCGGAAAGTGCACGGCGAATAACAGCTTGGCTGGAAGCGTGTTGACGATGGACCGTGCGATTCGCAACGTCACTCAGTTTTCCGACTGGAGCTTGCGCGACGCCGTCAGAGCAGCCAGCTTGAATCCCGCGACCGCGGCCGGTCTTTCCAGCCAGTATGGAGCTCTGGTTCCGGGTGGGCGGGCGGACTTCACCCTGTTGAGTTCGGCTGGTGAAGTGATGAAGACGATCGTCGGCGGCTTGGGGTACTGAGGTCTTTTACAGCCTAGTTCGGTTTGCGGCGCTTCGCGTCGACCAGGTGATGCAAAAGCATAAGCTCATCCGCACGCGATAGCTGATCGAGGAACGATTTCTCCAGTTTCGGCCTTTCATCAGTGGCCGTCTTGCCTGCCTGGCGCAACTTGTCCCCGAGTTCCGGCTCGTTGTTCATCACCTGCGAATAGAACCACAAGAAATGCCGCATCTGATCGAGCGCTATCCGTAATGTGTCGATGGGCTCGGTTTCAGAGAGCGAGTTGAGCGCCTCCATGAGTTCTGGATCGCTCGGCGCCTGCATAGCCGCGCAGTTAAGTTCTTGCTGGATGGTGCGCAGGTCTTCCGTGACGCGCGCGATTCGGAGATGAAGGTCGTCCATGTCGTCGATGGGCATTTCTCTTTCGCCATCTCACGATCTCATCGACAGTGAGGAGCGAGTAGATGTCCCATGTGCATGCGCTTTCGTAATTCTGCGGATTACCTTGGTCTGCGCGAAGGTCACCACGCGGAAGTGCGCGCCAGTCCGGCGATTTCACGTTCTAGTTCGAGTCGCGTGTGCTTAACGGAGGCGCAGTTCGGATTTCGGGCACTCCCACGACCCGATTACCTTGAGCCGGATTTTCGACTGCGAAAACCAAGGCTCGGATCATCTGCTCTAAGGTAACCAACCCCAGCCGCCGGGCACCCTCTCGTGTCACCGGCAATTGCTCCGTCAGTTTGTAGAGCGGGATGAGAATATACGGCCACCGATGTCCGGGGCCCAGCACGTACCAGGGCCGCAGAATGGTCGCATTCAGGCCTGCCGATTCTATAGCCGCTTCGCATTCGCGGCGCACGGCAATGTAGGCGTGCATCATCGGCGCAGGATGCGCCACGCTCAGGTAAACAAAATGCCGAATATTCGCGGCCTTTGCCGCGTTGACTGCTCCCAGGCCGGCAGGCCGGTCGATTTGCCTGAACGCTGCCGCCTTGGCAGGGCTCGGATGCGCGACTCCCACAAGGTGTACGAACGTATCCGCGGGAGCTATGTTGGACTCATAGGGCCGGGTCTAGAGCGTCTCCAAGGACGGGCCCGGAGCCGGCGGGAAGCTTTCTCTCTGACCCCGGCCGCACGAGCGCACGCACCGCGTGCCCACGTTCCAGCAAACGAGGAATCAGCTTCTGTCCCATGTAGCCGGTTCCCCCTGCAATGAATACACAGCGTGATTTCTTCACCAGGCGGCTTTCTCCTGCCGAGAGTACGTAGCAGGGCATCATTCGGATTCGGATTTTAGAGCACAATCCGCAACGGCTGCCACTGTCCCTTCGATTGTGATACAAACTCGCGGTAATGGAATCGGGCCGGGAGCGCACCTCCGAGGAAGGGCTCGTTCGGGCAATTGGACGCTGGAGCCTGGCGGCCCTGACGGTCAACTGCATCATTGGAAGCGGTGTCTTCGGTCTGCCCTCCATCCTGGCGGCGCTGTTGGGGCGCGCGAGCATTCTGGCGGTAGCACTAGCGGCGCTTGCGATGGCTTGCATTATGGCCTGCTTCTCCGAGGTTGCATCGCGATTTGCTCAGACAGGCGGTCCTTACCTCTATGCACAGGAAGCGTTCGGACGGTTCATGGGTATCCAGGTGGCCTGGCTGGTCTGGTTCGTGCGACTCACCTCGTGCGCCGCCAACGCCAATCTCTTCGTCATCTACCTCGCTGAATTCTGGCCGGGGACGACACGGCCATGGGTGAAACTCTCCGTCTTGACGCTTCTGATCGGGATACTCGCTCTCATTAACTTCCTTGGAGTGCGGGCCGGCACACAGGTCAGCAACTCGTTCACAGTGGCCAAACTGGCATCGCTAGGAACCGTCGTCGTGGCTGGCATGTTCTACCTGATGAGGATCCATCCGCAGGTTGCCCCTTCGCTAGCGCCAGGCGGGGCAACTAGTTGGGCGCGCGCGATCGTGCTCCTGATCTTCGCTTACGGCGGGTTTGAAGCGGCACTGATCTCTGCTGGTGAAGCAAAAAATCCACGGCGGGATATGCCCTTCGCGTTGATTGCTGCGCTAATTACCTGTGCGGTGATCTACAGCCTGATTCAATGGGTCGTAGTCATGATCCTGCCGGATCCTGGGCACAGCGTCAGACCGCTGGCCGATGTGGGCCGAATTGTGCTTGGCAATGTGGGCGCTGGCATCATTTCGGTCGGCGCAATAGTTTCGATCTACGGATACTTAAGCGGTAACGTCCTTGCCACACCGCGTATCACTTTCGCTCTTGCAGAGCGCGGAGACTTTCCTTCCCCGTTTGCGCTTGTACACAGCCGCTTCCGGACGCCGTACTTTTCGATTGTGATCTTTGCCTTGCTGGTATGGATGCTGGCTCTGTTCGGCAGCTTTGCCGGAAACGCCACACTGTCCGCAGGATCGCGCCTGTTCTATTACGGTGTGGTGTGTGCCGCACTCCCGGCGCTCCGGCGTAAATCCAAGCGAGCGGCGCTGCTTACGGTACCGGGCGGTACCGCGCTAGCAATCCTGGGAGTGCTGATCTGCGCAGCCCTGCTGACCCAGATCGAGTACAACAAATCGATCATCCTAGTGGTCGCGGTCGCAGTCGCCATAGCGAACTGGCTAGCGGTGCGAAAGAAAACCGCGCCATAGAGCCGTTGCCGCAGTCGTATTACGGACGCTGTTCCATTTGCAGCAGCGTCTTCTTCCGCTCAAGACCCCAACGATATCCGCCCATGCTGCCGTCCTCTCGAACCACTCTGTGACACGGGATCGCCACTGCGACAGGATTGGTGGCGCAGGCTCGCGCCACCGCTCGGCAGGCTTTCGGGTTTCCGATCGCCTCGGCAACCTGGCTATACGACTTCGTCTTGCCGAACGGAATGGCCTGAAGGTAAGTCCATACGCGCCGCTGAAACGCTGTCGCTCTGATATCGAGCGGAAGTGCCGAGTCAAGATTCTTACCGCGCAAATGCTTGAGCAGGATTTTGACCCAGGAACTCAGGCCACCTTCATCTTCTTTCCGGATCGCGAAAGGAAACTCCCGCCGGAGGCCTTCGAGCAGTTCGCTTTCAGTTCGTCCAAACTGAATCGAGCAAATACCCCGGTCGGTAGCGGCAATCAGCATCGCGCCCAGCGGAGTATCGGCGCATGTATATCGGATTGCGGCGGCGATCGCTCCTCGCCGATATTTGTCCGGAGTCATTCCCAACTGCGCAGCGGTCTTCTCATAAAGACGGCTGCTGGAGCCGTAGCCCGCGTCGTACATGGCGCGAGTGACTGAATCACCAGCCTGAAGGTTCCTCTTGAGCGTACGCAACCGGCAAGAGTCAGCGTACTCGCGGGGGGTGATCCCGAGGACTGCCTTGAACCGCCGCTGCAGGTGGAAGGGACTTTGGCGGAACTCCTTGCCCAAACGGTCGAGAGTCACCGACTCGTCAAGGTGCTGCTCGATGAAGCGGCAGATCGCCTTCACGCCATGCGCCTCCGTATTGCCGTGGAACGCTTTTGGACGGCACCGCAGGCATGCCCGATACCCGTTCTGCTCGGCCTGATCGGGCGCTGGAAAGAATGCGACATTTTCTCGGCGTGGACGGCGGGCGGCACACGAAGGGCGGCAATAGACTCCCGTTGAGGACACGGCGAACACAAATTCGCCGTCGCGGCTGGCGTCGCGCTCCAAAACGGCTCTCCAGCGCTGCTCGTCGCTTCCCCGGTTATCGATTGAAATCCGTTTCATGCTCTCCGCAGTGAGTATGGCATTGGTCGTCATAGCAAAGAAAGCATATGGCAACGGGTTCCCACCGAATATCCGAATCTTGCGGCCAAACGAAACTTCCGGCATTGCGCCCAAGGCCGCAGAAAGTTTACAGTTCACACAGCATTTTTACCGACGAACATTGAGGACCAAAGCTATGCAAAATACTCATCGGGTGATTCTCGGCACGCTGATTCTGATGATGGTTGGGGCGGCCCTGGCACAGCAGGCGTCCAAGCACGTGCTCAGCAGCGACGAAGTGAAGAAAGCTGTTCCGAACGAGTTCTTCTTCCGCGGGCAGAAGGCTCCTGTACAACTCCGCAATGCAGTCGGCGCCCAGGACGCGGATGGCAAGATGATGCTCGCCGCCCTCGTAGACGCTTCGGGATACTCGACCGCCATCCAGCAGAAATATCAGGGCCTCTTGATCATCGAAAAGAAGGTGATGATCGGCGGCTCGAGTCTAAACCCCGGCCAATACGGATTCGGCTTCACGTCTGACGGCAAGTTCGTTGTGATGGACGTTGGCAACGATGATGTCCTCAGCGAATCTTCGCAAATGGACCAGGCGCTTCCGCATCCCGTTCCCTTGAAAATGGTTGCGGATGGCGAGGGCTACAAGCTGTATGCCGGAAAGAAATGGATCGCGATCAAGGTTGAATAGCTGCAGAAGGCGCGAATCCGATTCTTAGTGGGCCAGCGGCTGAAATGGTCCCATGATGGCGGTAATGCCGGCACGCTTGCGCAATTCGCTCAGCAGTGCGCTGGCGGCGTTCTGATACGTCTTGTTCGGATCGGAAGAGTCGGCCCAGACCGCGTCGTAGACGATCTGCGCTGCTTCTTTCAAATCGATGTGCAGAGCGGCTTCGCAGACATCCAGTCGTTCCTGCAGCCGCTCGTAGCATCCGGGACAGATTTCTGCCGGCGCGGGTTGTCCCGGATGATGCTCACCAAACTTGCAGACCGTTTCGGGGGCGTCCAGAACTTCTGCGTGGGCTTGTAGCATCTGAGCCTTGAATTGCTTCAGAAATTCTTCCCGCTCTAACTCAAGGACGGTGCTATCCGGAATGGGATCAGGCGCGGTCTCGACTCTCTTCGCGGGCATCTTGGGCACAACCGGAGAAACGCGCTCCTTGTGCTTGCAGGTGGGGCATACATCAAGGTCAGCCGGATAGTAGAGATGGCACTTTGCGCAGGGCAGGCCGTAGCCCGCGGGCTTGCGCGACGAGTCCGTCGCAGAGGAAACATCGGTTTGACGGACACCAGCCTGCCGAGCCACAGCAGCTTGAACTCCGACTCCGGCAGCCTGTTGGGAATGAGTTACGTTTGTCCCCATCACAAATTCCTCTTTTTTGGACTCAACATCGATCTCAGTGTACGAAGTCGCTGCGATTTCGACCATTCACTTCAGTACAACGAACAACAGTGAACCTGCGGACAGGTCCGCGGAGACTTACCTGATGTTAGTTTCCTTCATCAGCTTGAGCAGTTCTTCCCGGCGGGCTCGGTAAAGGGTCCTCTCGGGGTCCAGCCGTGACGCGAGCTCCAGTTCCGACAGGGCCTCGTCGTAACGGTCCAGGCTCATCAGGCAAGCCGCCAACGAATAGTGATTGTCCGCGGACGCACTCACCCGGAGTGCTTCGCGGAATTCCTTCTCCGCCGCATGCAACTGTTGCTCCTGAAACAGCACTGTGCCAAGAAGATGATGAGCTACATCTGAGTCGGGATTAAGCTGAATCGCGATGCGCAACTCATGCAAAGCCTCTTCCGGTTTGCTATCGAGCATTAATGCCTGGCCCAGAATGCGGTGCTCCGCCGCGCCAGAGGGATTCTGCCGAACGGCGAGCCGCAGTTCTTCGACGGCCGCGCGATAGTTCTCCTTTGCCATGTAGGCGCTGGCCAGACAGGGATGGCCCTGTTGCCATTCGGGATGCTCGCGGTACAACTCACTCATTTCCTGAATCGCGGCATCGAAGTTGCCTTCATCGCAATACGTATTCCCAAGATTGTTTCGCACCGAGGCTTCCGTAGGAGCAATGCGTTTGGCCCGCTTGTATTCCGCAACCGCCTCGGGGAGGTTTCCTTGCTCGTGCCGAATCAGTGCCAGATTCGAGTGCGCTTCCCAGAATGCCGGTCGAAGCCGGATCGCCTGCTCGTAGGCGGCAATAGCCCGGGACACGTCTCCCGCTGCGTGCAACGCGATTCCCATGTCGTAATACGTGTCAGGGTTGTCGCGGTCGCGCGTGAGCGACTCGGCGTAAGCGTGAACAGCCGCCTCGTACTGGCCGAGCGAATAGTGCCCGAGTCCAAGATATTGATACGCGTCAGAGTTTTGGGGATCGATGCTCAGCGCAGTTCGGGCCTCAGCAATTGCATTCGGCCCGTCGTCGATTCGATAAAACAGGTACGCCAGTGCGCTGTGGTTTTCGGGAAGAT
The DNA here is from genome assembly GCA_963727085.1 of Terriglobia bacterium. Taxonomy (GTDB): domain Bacteria; phylum Acidobacteriota; class Terriglobia; order Terriglobales; family Acidobacteriaceae; genus Sulfotelmatobacter. The sequence goes on from CAVSER010000002.1 coordinate 89,443, forward strand.
CGGGCATCAACCGCAGGGCTGCAGCGAGTTCATCGTAAGCGTCGTCCCATTGCTCTTGCTGTCGGAGCATGATCCCAAGGGCGAAGTGGATTGCGCTGTTGTTCGGGTCTGCTGCGACCACTTTTCGCAGCAACAGCTCGGCTTCGTGAAAATGTTGGCGATGGGCTTCCGCCGCTGCATTCAGCAAATCAGCAGGAATCGCGGGACCAATCTCAGCGGACTCAACCTTTCCTGAGTCGGCAGCTCGTAAGAGATCCTTGACAGCTCCGGCCGATTGTAGTTGCCGCAATTCGTTCTGGACCGGCAGATTCGCAAGTCCGCGTTTGGAGACGACATTCGCCAACCGGCTGCTGGAAACGCCGCCGATCAACCATGCGGCCAGTTGCGTAGTCGTTATCGCTTGGGGGGCGGTCGCTTGGGCGTAAGAAGGTATGGCAGCTAACGCGAGAAGAAATACGACGAAGAATAGCAAAGCCTTTACTCTCACCGGACTCCCCAACTGTGGATTGGCTTGCGGGCGGACGATTCAGCCGAACCTGAAATGCGAAAGATCGGGCAGAAAGGCCACCTGAAACATAGCCCGGCAGCAGACCCAAAGGTAAGGTCACGGAGGTAACCCCTGGGCTTGAGCCTCGAAACGAGAATTGCATCAGGGCGGAGAGTGGATCGTGATTCAAATCACGTCTCGTCGTGGCAGGATTCACCGAAGTACAACACCTATTTCCTGTAAAACATTGAAAATGCGGTTCGAGCCGAAGGTCAGGGTCCCTGGACCTTCCCCGCGGCGTTCGAATAGCGTATGATTTGACTTGCTTATATCCCTCGGAGGCTCCGATGTTAGAAGGTCTATTTCAACCGATGCACCTGCTGGTCATCTTCTTTATTGCCTTGCTGGTGTTCGGTCCCAAGAAATTGCCTGAGCTCGGGAAGGGTCTGGGCGAGGGGATTCGTGCCCTGAAAGATGGCATGAAAGATAATTCCTCGGCGCAGGCTTCGACCGACCAGACGAAGAAAACCGACGTAAAGAGCTAGGCGACGCCTCATCGCGAAAGATAGCGGACAGCCATATCCACGTCTGTGTCTCTAATTCCAAGTCCGTCTCGTGCGGTCCGGGCTCCCAACTAGGCTTCACAAACAATAAAACTCTGAGAGTCGGAGGTTGGTCGTGTTGCGTAAATTCGAAGTCTTGACCCCAATTGCGGTTTTCGCACTTTCGTCCGTTCTCTTCGCAGACCAGGTGACTTTAAAAAATGGCGATCGCCTGACAGGAACTGTCGTTAAGTCCGATGGAAAGACTCTCGTCTTTCATACCGACGCGGCTGGAGACGTAACGCTCAAGTTCGACGCAATTAAGGACATCAAGACCGAGGCGGATCTGCACGTCAGCTTGAAAGGGGACAAGACTGCAGTCGGTCCGGTCACCACGACTGACGGAAAGATTGAAATCGCAACGAAAACTTCCGGCACCGTCGAAGCCGCGAAGGATGACGTAACGATGATTCGAAATGACGCGGAGCAGCGGGCCTACGACAAATCACTTCACCCCGGGCTTACGCACGGATGGGACGGCGGCGCAAATGTTGGATTCTCCATCGCCCGCGGGAACAGCCAGACCGAGAATCTGGCGCTGGCCTTCAACGCGGTGCATCCTACCTTGAACGACAAGATCACTCTGTACGCCACTTCCATCAACACGACGAACAATCTCGCGCCTGCCGGATCGCAGACTGTTGCCAACCTCGAGCAGGGTGGAATTCGGTATGACCGCAACGTGACTCCCAAGCTGTTCTGGTTTGGCGCCGGTGATTTTATGGCGAATGCCTTGCAGTACCTCGACCTACGCCAGGTGTACACCGGCGGCTTTGGATTCCACGCGGTCAACAACTCTCGAACTGCTCTCGATTTCCTTGGCGGCCTGAACTACACACACGAAACCTACTCGAACGGGCAGCCGATTGCCGGTGGGGGATTTGTCTCCTACGGCCAGACCAACCGGTTTGTGGCTCTCACCCTGGGCGAAGAGCTCAATCAGAAACTGGGCAAGAGCACAGTCGTTACGCAAAACATCGACTTCTATCCCAACCTGCAACAGACCAGCGAATATCGCTTAACGTTTAATCTGGGCACCGTGACAAAGCTGAACAAGTGGTTCGGCTGGCAAAACCAGTTTGCGGACATCTACGTGTCGAACCCTCCGACGGGATCCAAAAAGAATGACGTGATATTCACGACTGGACTCAACATCGCGTTTACCCACTAGATAACCCGGGCACACAGAGCATTCAGCTCCTCGCGAGACTGTTGCGTTCCTGCAAACACTTGCGCCTCGACGATCGCAGCGCGGCGGGAAGACTGTCCCCACTTCAATCAGGGTATACAAAAGCGGCGATATCCATTAGGTGTGGCTGACAATGGCTTTGACCGAAAAATTGAAATCAAGGATTTCGCCAAGCAGAATTGAGTAAGCGTGCTAACGAAAGTAATGCACTTCTGAGTTAGGGCGTTCGCCCAATTGCAGGCTTTTTTGATTTACTCTACAAAGACTTAACCACGTTGTTCGGGCCCAGTTTTCGCTGCGTCGTCTGATCGAACTGAGCTTCAGGTTTGTCCTCTGGCCGCTTTCCTGGAAATTTTAAAAATAGTCGGAGGTCTTTTTGTCATGAGGAAATTCTCCCCCCTTGTGTGCGCACTCATCACTGCGCTCGCATTCGTACCCGTTCTTTGCCGGGGACAGGCATCCCGGTCATCCATTCTTGTCAACATCACTCCTGATACAACAGCCGTAGCCTCCTCAGAAGCTGTGCAGTTCACCGCATTGGTGAAGAATACACCGAACGTGGCGGTGAAGTGGTCAGCCTCCGCAGGAATAATCTCTCGTACCGGTTTGTACCGGGCTCCAAAGGTAAGTAGCGATACGGTCGTCACGGTGAAGGCGACCAGCGTTTCCGATCCCACGAAATCCAGCACCGCCTCGATCACGATCAGCGCGCCCAAAGCTGCTCAGGCCACCCCGGTGGCTGCGGCCAGCAGCACGTCAAAGACAAGCACCACGATTAAGGAGTCTTTCTTTGGCGCCGATTTCAATGGCTTCCAGCCCTGGCCGCCGACCGACGGACAGAATCAGATTGCCACTCTCGGCAGCGTTCGGCTCTGGGATGACAACGTGAAGTGGGCACAGATTGAAACCTCCAAGGGCGTCTACGACTGGAGCAACCTGGACAGCCACATTAGCAAGATCCAGGCTCAACAAGCTGACGTGCTGTACACAATCGGCAACACTCCCCAATGGGCCGGTTCCATTCCTCCCAAGAGTCCGTGCGGTCCGCAGGGTCCTTACAGCTGTTCGTCCCCCAAGGACGTGAACACTGACGGAACGGGGCAAGACGCGTACTTCTCGGACTTCATAACCGCACTCGTGACCCGCTACAAGGGTCAGATCGCGTACTACGAGTTGTGGAATGAGCCAGATTGCACCTGCTACTGGAGCGGCACCTACGCGCAAGCCGTGCGGATGGGTCAGGATGCAGCTGCAATCATCCGTTCGATCGATCCCAATGCCAAAATCCTGAGCCCCTCCGCTCATGGTCCGAGCATGGCGACCTGGTTCGATGGTTATGTCGCGGCAGGTGGAGCCGCAAACTTCGACATTGTCAATGCTCACTTGCGCGGGAATGGCTCAACGAATTCCTCGCCGGAAGCGTTCCTAACCATGTGGAACGACGTTACGGCTGAGACTGCGAAGCGTAATCTCACGAGCCTGCCGGTTTGGGACGATGAGCACGGCATTAAGCAAGGCCAGATGAGCGATCCGGACGAACTGGCGGGATACGTCGCCAGGTCCATCGCCCTGCGTGCGGGCGTGGGAGTGCAGCGTCAATACGTGTATACCTGGGATCAGGGAAGCGGGCTGGGCCTTCAAGGAAACCAATCCGGCACCGCGTGGGACGTGATGGCTGGATGGATGATCGGTCACTCCATCAGCCCTTGCGTGGCCGCTGGAACCGTCTATACCTGCAATATGGATAACGGTCAGATCGTGTGGGATACGTCGAAATCATGCAGCAACAGAAGTTGCACCACTTCGAACTACACGTATCCGACTGCGTATCGCTATCAGACAGATCTTACCGGGACGAAGAAGTCCCTCAGTGGAAAGACCGTACCCATCGGCTACAAGCCGATCTTCCTCACCGCCAATTAGCCGCAATCACTGCGCCCGCATCGCACGATGCGGGCGCAGTCACAATTCCCTCTCTGCCGGATTAATCTCCCTCGGTAACATCCGTCATCTCCATGTTCCGGAACACGAATGTCACCATCTTCCCTTCCCGGATATTCAGCACCAGCGGAGGACGGAAGCAGGTGATACATACACCTTTCTTGTGTCTGACACTGGGATAGACCACGCCAGCTGATCCACTGTTCAACAACTCAAAGCCGAAGGCCTGCGATGCGACGTAACTGTTCGGATCGAGACAGATCTTGAAGCTCGAGTCTCCGCGGATGTCATGGAATTCGTAGCGGAAGTCAGCGAGGTAGTCGATATACGGGGATACCTCTTGCGTGGTCCATCCAATCTCTTTCAATTCGGCACTTCGATGGAAGGCGATCTCGGCTTGGGAGGTCTGCATTTCGAAGCCCGCGTACCATGCGCCCCGGTCTCGGCGGTTGAATCGTCCGCCCATGGGATTGGCGTGAGTGAATGTCGCGTTTACGATGTGTGCCAAGCGGAATCCGGAAACCAGTTCGACGATGCTGATTCCGGGTAGCCCGCCGCCTTCTCCCAGCAATCGATCGTTGGTCGCACCCTCGAGTTCGATGAGATCAGTGAGCAGGTCGTCGTCATCTTCTGCGAGAAGGTTCAGGATGGGCTTTCCACGGTCGCTATAGCGATACGGAATCAGCCTGTGAGTCGAGTCACGCTCTATTTTGATCCGCTTGGGAAACTTCATCTGCCTCCGCGGCGCGCATCCAAGAGCTGGCGGAGCCGCAGCAAGGCCGGGATCCCACCCTTCTTCACATAATTCAGCGGAGTATCTCCCCCAAACATCGCATTCGTATTCGGCAATGTCATCCAGGCATCCGCCAGTTTCTGGCTATAAAGAATGTTTAACGCCTTGTAGATGCCGACCAGAAGCGAGACTCTTGTCAGCTGATCTTCGTCAAGCGTCTTACGACTCCGGCTCTTCAGGCTGTAGAAACTGCCATTGGACATCCCGCCAAGCAGGATCCGGGCATCGTCGTCGCGAATCCGCCAGCGTGCAGCAAGGCGCATCAGGCCTTTAACCGCCGCCGGGCTCAGCCGCGCTCGGTTGTCTTTCCGGGTCAGATCGACAGCGCTTTCCCACGAGAAGCCCACTACGGCCGATTGCATTGTGGCCATTTCCAGTCCTCCACCTTTGGATTTATTTTACTCTAAATTTGACAGAATGCAATACCCGCGTGTTAGTCATCTCCCAAGCACCTCAATCCGTGGTGTCCAGGGTGCCGGGACTTGTGGAATTCCGGGGAAACGCAGTTTCCAATGAAGCCGCCTGAGGTGAGCCCCTGTGTCATTCCGGATACAACGTCCCCGAATCCACACAGTCCGTGCGGACGCATGGACTCGGAAACCCGCTGCCTAATTGGAACTCGCACTTGGTCTGTGTCTTGCTTGTGGATTGGCAGGGCCGGGATCGCGGTTTATAGTTCCCTGTCCCGGCCAAAGGCTCTATGAAGCGGGTGTCGTTCCTTTCAGTGCGCGCTTTCGTTGCGCTCGGCGTGGCAGTCGCAATTGCCTTCGCCGCAACGGTGTTGTGGCGGAGTTCCCGCGCCGTTCGACTCGCCCGGGACGAGATCATTTCTCAGCACGAATTTCGTTTCCTGTCCCAGCCGCTGGCTGTGCCTGTAAACCCCGGCTTCGAATCCGTGAGTGCGCCCCAGAGTTTTCTGCAGGCCGCTTCTTTTCAGGGACATCTTTACATCGCCGGGCAGGCTGGATTGTTTGAATATGATCCGGCCGGAACCCTCCTCCATCAGTACCGGGTTGGGAGCGAATTGCCTGCGTCTGCTCTGGTCGCAATATCAACTGGCATCCTGGCTGACTCCCACGAGCCCGAACTCGTGATGGCGACCGCGAATGATGGCTTTCTCGCCTTCAACGGAAGGAATTTTCGGCAGGTTCTGCCGGGCAAGCCTGAAGCGCGCGCCGTCACCTCCATCCTGCCAGCCGGATCCGGACATCTTCTCTTTGGGACCAAGAAGCAGGGCGTGCTTGTTTACGACGGAAAGCGGATCGAAGTGCTGCATCCTCAGCTGGATGGCTTCTACGTCACTGCGATCGCCGGAACCGAGTCCGATTTGTGGGTCGGAACGCTTGACCGTGGCGTGCTCCACTTCCATGCGGGCACTGTCGAAACATTCTCGGAACAGCAAGGCTTACCCGACGCCCGCGTCCAGTCGTTGGCCATGGCGGGCGACGCGACCTATGTTGGCACGGCGACCGGAGTCGCGGTCTTTAAAGAAGGGCGCTTTTCGCGGGTGCTCGCGCCAGGGATTCTTGCCACTTCGCTGCTGGCCACTCCTTCCGTGCTCTACGTTGGTTCAGAGGATCAGGGTGTGATTCCGGTCGCCTTGGAAGGGCGCCACGCGAATTCGCCAGCGACCGGTCTTGGGCAAATGACGGAAGTACGTCAGCTCTTTCTGTCGGCAAATACGATCTATGCCGTTGCGCGCGATGGTATCTTCCGATTGTCTCCACATGCCTTCGGGTGGGATCGAGTGCTGCAAAGCGGGACGCCCCTGCTGAGCGACCGCAACGTTTCGGCTCTGGCAGCAGACGCAAACGGGCAACTTTGGATTGGGTACTTCGATCGTGGACTCGACCTTCTGAGCCCCGACAACCGGCGCGCCCGGCATGTGGAAGACGAACACGTATTCTGCGTCAACCGCATCTTCTCTGAACCAAAGACCGGGGCCATTGATGTTGCGACTGCAAATGGATTGGTCCGTTTCAACGAATCCGGCAGCGAGCAACAAATCCTCACTCGCACTGACGGCCTGATCGCCGACCATATCACCGATATCGCCACCTACCGCGACGGTCTGGCGCTAGCGACACCCGCAGGACTCACATTCCTGGACGCCAACGGGGCACGAAGTATGTACGCCTTTCACGGGCTTGTAAATAACCACGTCTATGCGCTTGGAGTGTCTGGAGACGATCTGATGGCCGGCACGCTGGGAGGCCTGTCTGCACTCAGTCAGGGGAACGTCGAAGCGAACTACACCACCACGTCTTCCAACCTCAAGCACAACTGGATTACCGCAGTGGTCCGAGTGGGGCCTGAATGGATGGTAGGCACGTACGGAGCAGGCGTGCTCGGGCTGGATTCATCGGGGAAGTTCCACTCATTCGAGACCGCGTCGGGCCCGTTGGAGATCAATCCGAACGCAATACTGGTAACCTCCAACTTTGTTTTGGCGGGGACGTTGGGCGATGGACTTTATGTCTACGATCGCCAATCCGGCCGCTGGTCGGTAGTGCGGAACGGGCTGCCATCATTGAATGTCACGGCGTTCACGTCCCTCAACGGATTCATTTACGTCGGTACGGATAACGGCCTGGTCCGCATACCAGAACAGAAGCTGCACCTATGAAAAATGTCCTGATCAGCGCGCTGTTATTGTTGTTCACTTCCTCATCGCTTTTTGGCGATGCAGGAGTATTGATTCCCCGCGATAAGCAGCAGCCGAATCCGGCGATTCTCTCGCTGGACGAAATGGAAATAACGGTCCGGATCGATAACGGCGACGCCCGAGTCTTTGTGCGGCAGGTATTTGCAAACCATACAGTCCACGTTGAAGAAGGAAACTACATCTTCGCGCTGCCCAGTCATGCAACGATTTCGGATTTCGCGACCTGGGACGGCCCCGTGCGCCTACCTGCCGTCATCCTGGAACGCAAGCGCGCCGAGGAAATTTACAACCAGCTCAAGCAACAGTCCATCGATCCCGGCTTGCTCCAGATGGGCGAGCGGGGTTCCGAGGAAGCGAAGCGCAGTTCCGTGTTCAGTGCCCGCATCGTCCCCATTCCGGCGTTTGGAACGAAGCGCCTGGAGATCGAGTACCACGAGGTGATTCCGGTTGAGAACCTGAAGTCGTATTTCGCAATTCCGTTACGGCCAGACGCCTATTCCGCGCAGGCTGCTACCCATCTGCAGATTAATTTCGAATTACACTCGGCACATTCGATTCGTAATTTTCATATGCCCGCCAAAACCTTCCCACTTCAGATCGAGCAGAGCACTCCGCACCTCGTGCAAGGCCACTTCGAAGGCCAGAACGTGAACCTGGGCGAGGACCTCGTCGCAACCTACGAACTCGATCCCGCCGAATCGGATACGCTACAGCTTCTGACCCATCGGAATCCGGTCAGTGAACAACCTTCGCCTACCGAGATGTCTCCGGTCCGCAGCACGAACGAGCCTGGATTTTTCGAAGCAGAGGCGCTGCTGGGTTTTGGAGGCGGGCCATCGGCTGAAGTGAAAGCCAACAATGGCAAACCGAAGACAGTCATCGTGCTTTTCGACACATCTTTGTCGATGCAATGGGAAAAACTCGATCGCAGCTACCAGGCCCTCGAGACTCTCCTGCACGCATTGCGGGCCACGGATCACTTCGCGCTAGTGCTGTTCAACAGCGAAACGCAGACGGTGCCTCTGAGCACAGCGGATACGGCAAATGTACAGCGGGCCATCCAGGCAGTTCGCTCGAGCCGGTTGAGGGGAGGCACCGATATCCAGCGCGCTTTGCAGGCTGGGTTGCAGCAAGCCGCCTCCCCGGAGGCAAGCAATACATACCTCGTCGTGCTTAGTGATGGGGGAGCGACCCGCGGGCCGATTCAGAACAGAAAGTTGGCCGCCTCGTACGCATCTGGGTGGAAGCACCTTCCTGAGATGCAGCGCCCGAAGACTTACATTCTTGCGGTTGGCGATGACGCCAATCTACCTCTTTTCCGCATGCTCGCCGAGCAGGATGGAGTTCTCGAGCACGTGCTCTCCACCGAACCGATGGAGTTCAAGCTGAACTCTTTCCTTTCCAAGATCGGCCGCAGTCCGATCGGACAGCTCGATCTTTCCGTCGCACCTGAATCCGCCGTGGAGGCTGTCTATCCTCTGCAAGCGGCAACCTTCTCCGGATCGGTCGCTTCCTGGGTCGGCCGCTACCAGAAGCCGCAGGAAAATGTCGCCTTTACGGTTCACGGTGTGCGCGACGGCAACGCGCTGCAACTGAAGGGCAAAGTGAACCTTCCCCGGGAATCGTTCGACCATCCGCAATTGCCTCGACTCTGGGCTCGAGCTCGAGTGGACGCGTTGCTCGCGAAAATCGAGCGTGACGGCGAAGATCAAGCCACCATCGACGAGATCATTCGCCTCGCGCGGCAGTTCAAGTTTGTAACGCCCTACACGTCGTTCCTCGCCGTCCCGCGGGCGTTGCTCCGGCCTCGCGTCATTCGTCCGGGCGATCCCATCCTTCGCGTCAAGACAGATGAATCGACCGTTTCCGTCGTCGCGCTGTTTCCCTTCGGACTTGTCCAACCGCTCCGTCACCTTTCATCGGAGGACGTCTGGCAAACGCGTTTTCTAGCGCCTACCGACATGCAGGACGGAACCTACACCGTACGCCTGATTCTGCGCGATCAGGTAGGACATACCTACCGAGAGTCGAAAACCTTTGTCATTGCGAGCAAGACGCCAATCGTGAACGTAAAGCTGGACCGCAAGCGCTTCCAGCGCGGGGAAGCCGTGACGCTGAAGGTGAGCGCCTCGGAGAGCACGCGGACGCTGGTGGCACGGATGGATGGAGCCGTTCCTGTGGCGCTGCGCTGGGATTCGACAGCATCCGCCAGCACCGGCGTCTTAAGAATTCCAGAGGGGACCATTCCGGGCAATTACAAACTGACCGTGACGGCCGAGGATATCTCCCACAATATCGGTACGCAGGAGGTGCGGATTGAAGTACTTCCTTGAACATTCGACCCGGCGCCTGCGAGCGGTCGCAATTGCAGTATTTCTGGCCGGTATCGCAGCAGCTGTGGCCGCCTATGCGGAACTCCCTTCCTGGATTCGCGATGTGGAAGTGAACACGGCCTTGGACACCGTGTTCTTCCGCATGATGTCGTTACCGGAGGGAGCGGTCGCGTTTCGCCGTCCGCCACATGAGACGCGCCCTGCTCTCACGGATCTCATTAAGTCCCAGCCAGGCACTGCCGATCTCTATGCTTTGCGCGCTCTCGAAGATGAGCAGGAACTCGACGCCACCGCCGCCGAAGCGGACTGGAAGGCCTTCGTCGAGAAATCTTCGGACAAAGCGGGCGCCCAACTCGCGCTCGCGGACTTCTACCATCGCCGCCTTCGTCCGGCGGATGAAATTAGAACACTGTCGTCCATCGCTACTGCAGGTCCAATCCCCGCCGAGAAATTGACTGCGCTGCCTCAGCAACGCTCGTGGGAAGCTTTCGAGCGCATCTTCGGCATAATCGAAGCTCAGGGGCTTCCGAAAGAAGTTTCCATCGCGCAGTACCGCGCATGGATCAATCGTTATCCGGCGGAAGCTTCGCTTTATGCGCGCTTTATGCAGTTCCTGGTTGCGCAAAAGGAATATTCTGCCGCGGCCCATCTCATTGAGGATTACCGCAAGCAGTTCCCCGGCGATCAAATCTTTCCCGTGAAGGCCGAGGCGATGGTCGAATACCGCCGAGTCTCCGTACGCGAAGGGCTCGCTGTGTACGAGCACAGCTTCCAGCCGTTATGGGACCCGCAACTCGTCAAGAGTTACTTCGACTTGTTGCGCGACACGCAAAATCTACGCAAGTTCCGCGATGATGCTCACGCCGCGCTGATTGCCAATCCTCAGGACCTCAAGGCTGCGGCACGCCTCTTTTATTACTACCAACAGCAGGGTCAGATCGAGGCAGGTCAGCAGGTAATCTCCGACTTTCGCCTGCACAAGGAAGCCGCCAAGTCCCCCTGGAGTTCGCGGGATCTCTTCACGCTCGCGCGGCTGCTTGAAGAGGTTCATGCTTACCCTGAGGCAGCGCGGTATGATTTCGCGCTCTACAACAGCAGGGATCTGCCGAACGCGCAGGAAACTGCTATTTCAGACCTGACCGGCATCCTGCTTACAGCTCCCGAAACTCCGATCCGCCTTGGTTCCGGCGATCTGTCGATGTATCGCGATATCGCCACCCTCGATCAAGGGCCAGGATATCTGAATGGCATCCTGTCGCTGATCCTGAACACCACCGAGCCAGCCTCGCGATACTCCGACGAGGAGCAAAAAGCTCAGCCGTACTTCCGCCGCTCCCGCGCCGCCGAACTTCTCGCATTGCTCGATAAGCAGTTTCCAAACTCCGGGCGCCGGCCCGAACTGCACGCCCAACTCCTTGAGTACTACGCAAATTCGGGACAAAGCGATGCCGTGATTCAAGACGGCCGCGACTTCCTTGCGAGCTTTCCGAACGCGCCGGAGCGGACGACGGTCGCACTCTTAATGGCCGACGCCTACGCGCGCAAGAACGATGCCAAGAGTGAATTCGCCATTTATGACAGCGTCCTTCTCGAACTGGCGGCCAAATCGGAGAACGTCCCATTGGGATTGACCACACCCGCGTATCGCGCCTCCGAGAGCTACCTGCTGGCCTCGAACGCACGAGCAACCCAAGCCGAAGAAGGAGAGGAAGCGCCGCAATCGGACGTCGGCGACAACTCGACTCCATCCAGCGGCACGAATGCGGCGCTCCAGTTGGCGGCAACCACTTCTCCGATACAGCAGACCGGGCCGCGTTCGCCAGAATATTCCCGAGTACTTGAGCGCTATTTGTCCCGGCTTGTCTTGATGAAACAAATTCCGTCTGCGCTTGGCGTCTTACGCCACGAGATTGACCGGAATCCCGACGACCCAGGCCTTTATGAACGCCTGGCCGTCTTCCTCGATCAGAACCGGCTGGGTTCTCAACAAGAAGAGGTCTATCGCCTGGCGATTTCCCGCTTCCCGGATAAGACGTGGTACGACAAACTGGCCCGCTTTTATCTACGTCACAAACGCGACTCCGAATTCGAACAACTGACCCGCGATGCAGTGAGCACTTTCAAAGGCACAGAACTCGAACAGTATTTCAACAACGTGGTTGGAGGCAGCCCTGCCCTTTACCTTCGCCTAAACCTCTATGCGAACCAGCGTTTCCCGCATAATCCCATATTCGTTCGCAACCTGCTTTCGGCCTATCGATCTCCCATTACACGCGACGAAACCGCCTGGCGAGCCCTCATGCGTCAGCACTGGTTCGAAGATGCCGATTTGAGGAACCAGTTCTTTGAGTACCTATCCAGTCGAGGTTTACTCGAGTCAGAGTTAGCAGCGATTCGCGAGAGTTCACCCGACGCTGCATCGTGGGAGAAGAATCCCGCAGCAGCGAATTTCATTGCTAACGCGAATCTCTGGAAGTCTCACTTCGAGCAAAGCGCTCCGCTATTGAAATCGCTTGCCGCGCAGTATCCAGCTGACGCCGAGATCGCCCAGATCGCTTCCTCTGTTTACCGCTCGCTCGCCTACTTCGATCCAGCGAACACTACCATCGCCGCACAGATTCAGGATAACTTCCTGCGGTCGAACCCTACGGATTCCGACACCCTCGTCCGCATCGGAGACATCTATGCCGATCGGGAACAATTTGCCCCGGCAGCGTCCTACTGGGAACGAATCCCCCAGGTCTCGCCAGGCCATCCCGACGGATACCTTCAGGCAGCCACTATTTATTGGGATTACTTTGATTTCGACAATGCGCTCCGCTTACTGAACAACGGTCGTGGGCGCCTCTCGAATCCGAACCTGTACTCGTACGAAGCCGGAGCCATCTACGAAAACGAACGCGACTACCCCCGAGCGATCGGTGAGTACCTTAAAGGCGCGCTCAGTTCACCAGGTTCATCCGCAGAACTTCGCCTTCTGCAACTTGCCAGGAGGCCAAAACTCAGGGATCTCGTCGATCAACAAACGGTGAAGATTGCGACTTTGCCGAATCCCGAAATGCTCGCCGTGAATCTGCGAGTAAAGATTCTCGAAGCACAGAATCGGAAGCCCGAATTGGAATCTCTCCTCGACTCGATTGCCAACGGCACGACCTCAATCGAACAGGCGGAACAGGTCGAAACCCTGGCGCAACAGAAATCGCTTGAAGTGGTGCGCCAACATGCGATCGAAAAGCAGGCGGCGCTCACGACTGATCCAATTACCCGCCTGCAACTTCGCTATGCACTGATTCGCCTATACGAGGGTCGGAAAGATTTCTCATCCGCACAGAAGAATGTCGAAGCGCTGTACCGGGAAAATCCCAAGATTCTGGGTGTGATCCGTGCCACCGTTGATTTCTACTGGAGCATGAAGATGCAGTCGCAAGCTATTGCAGTCCTGCTGCAGGCGTCGAAAGATGCGCATCCGGCTCTCGGTCAACAGTTCACTTACGAGGCGGCGCGTAAGTCTACCGATGCAAAGAATTTCCAGCAAGCGCGTGATCTGCTGGGCCAGCTTTTGAAGGAGGCTCCATACAACGACGAATACCTGGCGGCGATGGCCGACACGTATGCCCAAGCCGATGACGATCACGGCCTCGAGCAATTCTATAAGGACGAGATCGCGGCATTCCGTGCGGCTCCCCTTCCTGCGGACACTCGCAAAACGCAGATCGCATCTCTGCGGCGTGGTCTCATTCCGGCTCTCACGCGCATGAAGGACTATGCTGGCGCGATCGACCAGTACATCGAACTCATCAACAAATTCCCGGAAGACGACGCTCTGGTCACCGAAGCGGCTCTCTACTCGCTTCGGTACGGGCGCCAACAGCAACTGGTCGGATTCTATGCCAAGACGGTCACCCAATCTCCCCGGGATTACCGCTGGTCGATGGTACTCGCCCGCACGCAAACGAATCTTGAAGATTACCCGGCCGCTATCGATACGTACGGGAAATCCATTGCGATTCGACCGGATCGTACTGATCTCTACGTTGCACGTGCGGAATTGGAAGAACGGCTCATGAGGTTCGATAAAGCGGCCGAGGACTATGAGCACATCTATCAACTCGCATATCGCGATCCCCAATGGATGGAAAAACTCGCGGCTGTTCGTGCGCGTCAGGGCAAAGTTCCTGAAGCGGTTGCCGCGCTGAAAACTGCTTTGATCGATGGCCGACCCGAGAATGCGCGCAATTACTTTGACATGGCGCGCCGACTGGAAGCTTGGGGAATGCTGGAACAGGCCCGCGGCTTCGCGGAGCAAGGTGTCACAAAAGCGGTGCCCAACCTGCTGGCCGACGCAGAGTATCGCGAAGACGCAAAATCGTACGTTCGAGTCATGACGCGGCTTCGTCAACACGAGGCAGCATTTTCCACGCTGCAAAAGGCTCTTGACGATGCCACCACCAACCTGCAGATTCTTAAAGAGCAGGCGCAAAAGCAAGGCGTCGTTGGAATGACGGACTCCCAATGGCGCGAGCACACGCGCCTCTCCCGTCTGCAGACAGCGCGTGGCGGGATGCAGTCCGCTCTCCAGGAAATGGGGTCCGCGGCAAACACGTACTTCACTCCCGAAGAACGCCTCACCTTCGCACGGTTCGCGGAATCCAGACGTAAAGGCATGGACGCAGGCGATCTCGCATCGTTTGCCATACCACTTGCTGTCAGCGCGAACCTCGCGGATCAGGAAGCGCACTGGCGTTTCGACGTCATTCTTGATTTAGCTCGGCAACCCAACCACTCCCTCCCGATTCAACCTCTCGTCGACCTGCAGCGCAGGCGCGGACGCTTCGCCGAACTTGGTGTCCAGATGGAGCAACTGTCCGAACCTGCGACGCTCGCGGCGGCGGCAGACGCTTACCACTCGGCCGGGGACGAAACCAGCGAACTGCGGGTTCTTGCAAAAGTATTTTCCTGGAATGGCGTAGACGCAAATCGCCAGCAGCGTTTCTTCCAGCTTTTGTTGAAAAAGCAACCGCAGGAACTGGTTCGAATTGCCTCGCTCTGGACTAATCCATCGAGCGATTCAGCCGCGGCATACGTACTCGCTCACGGCAGCGCTGACCTCGCGCATGCCGTAGTCCAGACTCGCAGCGGCGCACGCGCGCCAGTTTGGAGAAAGGCTTATGGCGCACTCGTGGGCCTCTATTTCTCCGAACCCACCGCCGAGATCAACAATGCGTTCATCGCGGCCCTCGGAGATGCCTCCATTGCCCAGAGGCTTTCAAAGCCCGTCGACCGCGATCAGCAACTCGCAGGTGATACCTGGTTCTACTACGGATCTCGGTATGGCGAGTATCTTGGCAGGCTCAAACAGGGCAATCCTGAGGACTTCGTACCTGCGATTCTTGAGCAAAGCCCTGCGACCGCCTCTGGATATCTGACACTGGCGGACTACTACTATGAAGGTGGCGAAAATCAGCGCGCTATCGAAGACTACGACCATACGCTCGAACTCTCCCCGGATCGCGCGGATGTGTACGACAAACTTGCACTCGCCTATTTCAAACAAGGAGACCACACGGCAGCTGTTGAGCAATGGAAGCAGGCGTTCGCGGTGCTTTCGAAGCAGCTCAACAGCTCTCGTGTTCCTGAGAGTTTCTGGCGGGACTTCGGCCGCACCTGCGATCAGCTTCGGACGCGCCATCTATTTGCGGAGCTCAAACCTGATTCCGACGGAATCGTTCGCACGTACCTTCGCCACAATGGCACGTGGCTGTCGAATGCCGTTCTCCATCCCGCCTACGTCGCGCAAGGCGACCCGGGCACGGCAACTGCATGGCTGATCGAGGTGTCCTCGTCGGCCCCGGATCCGGCGCACGTCTTGGGTGATGTCGTTGATGCCTCCTGGATTCCGCAGCCGCAACGCGCTCTGCTCTACCAGCACATCCTTGGTTTGAAAGAAAACGCGATGGGAAAGCTGGATGGCCTGGAGCGCCAATCCGCACAACAGGATCTCAGCTTCTGGCAAGAGCGTTGGATCAACTACCTGGTCGAAACACAGCAGTATGCGGCCTCCGCCAAAACAATTGAGGGATTGTCGCAAGAAACTCGCGAGTCCCAGAAGAGTTCGCTCGTCCCGCTTGAATTGAAGTCGGCCGCCCAGCTCGGGACTCTCGATCCGATTCTTGCGACTTACAGGACTGAACCTGGCAGCGCACCTTCCGCCGAGATCCTGAGGGACTCCGCCCGACAACTATTTGAGGCCGGCGACAAGCAATCGGCCCGCAAGGTTCTGGAATTCGTCTTTGCACGCGAGATTGAGGAGCACAGACTCGTCGCGGCGAATTTCCTCGGACTTGCCGAAATCCGGCTGGCGGCGGGCGATACGAAAGGTGCGCTCGATCTGCTTCATCGCCTCGTGGTGGCCGTCGGGAGTCCGTTTGAAAATCTCGAGCCGGCCGCTGCGTTGTTGGAAAGATCCCACCACGACGCGGAAGCAGTCGAGTTTCTCGATCAACTCGTCAGGTCAGCACCGTGGGAGGCATCCTATCGCCTGCGGCTTGCCAAGGCGAAGGTTGCGTCGGCAACCGACACCACGAATGCTCAACGCGCACTGCAGACAATCGCCGCCAGTTCCGACAGCTCTTATGATCTCCGCCTGAAGGCTGCAGCTGCGCTCGAGGGAAGACCCCATCCTGCGCTCGGCAGCGGAGAGCTTGACCTTCTCGCATCTGCTCCACAGACAATCACCACCACAGCCAGCGATAAGTTCTATTACTACGATGCACGAGTGAAAGCGGCCCGGCGGATGACCGATGCTGAAACAAAGATTGAGCTACTGAGCCATTGCGTCATAGACTTCCCGCGCCGCAACTCGGCTCGCGTAGCTTTGTTCCAGGCCGCCCTGCAAAATGGATCCGACGACTACGCTCTCGGCATCCTCGAGCCGCTCTTTCAAACCCAGTTCCTGAGGAGTTCCGCCCAGCCTTTGAACGTAGAGACGCAAATCGCGAGCTCCGAAGAAGACGAGACTGAAGATGGAGCCGAGTTCGACATCGTTGGCGCCAGCGAGGCGCAACTCTCTACGGCGCAGGAAGCGCGGATCGCTCAACAAATCGGTGACACTATGAAGCGGGCAGGACGCTTCGCCGACGCACTTTCCTATTATCAGACGGCTCGCAGCCACGAGAAATCTGGACCGACCCGCAAACTTCTCTCCCGCAAGATCAGTGACATGAAGAACTTTTTGAGGATTGAACAGATGAACGCCTCGCGCCAACCAGTCCTCCATGAAGCATTGGAGCAGGACCGAGTCGTGCGTCCTCGGTTGCTGGCACGAGTCGCTTCCACATCTCGCACTCGAACGTTGCAAGGAGGCAGCAAGCCATGAAACGTCTTGCCCTCGCTTTCATTATTGCCATAGTCTGTGCCGCAATCGGGAGCGCCGCGTATCACGCCGCACAGGCGCCTCAGGAGTCTCTGGCAAAGTTCGTTCCAGCAGGTCCGCTCCTCTACTTGGAGGCGAGGGACTTCTCTTCCCTGTTACACGACTGGAACTCGTCCCCGCAGAAGCGGGAGTGGGTCCGGAGCGACAGTTACGCGGTCTTCTCCCGCTCGCGTCTGTTTCTGCGCATGAACGGAGCCAGCGATCAGTTCGCCGCAGCGGCAGGGCTTCCGCCCAACATGGACTTCCTGTCGCAAGTAGCTGGAGAGCACAGCGTCCTGGCTGTCTACGACATCGGGAAACTGCAGTTCCTCTACGTTACGTACTTGCCCTCCGCACGATCGATGGAGACAACGCTCTGGCAGACTCGGTCCAGGTTCGAGAAACGCAATTCTGCGGGCATGGATTTCTACTTCCGCCGCGACCCTGAATCTCAGCGCGAGGTTGCCTTTGCCGTCTCAGGTGATTACCTGTTGCTCTCGACGCGCGAAGATCTCGTTGCGGGGGCTTTGCAGTTGATGTCCGGCAAGCAGGTTCGCACCGTAGAAAACGACTCTTGGTGGGCGCAGTCAACGTCCACCGCGGGAAGACCGGGCGTCCTTCGCATGGTGCTGGACATGCAAAGCCTGGTTCCGAACGGCTACTTCCGTACATACTGGGTACAGCAGAACATCACGGATCTCTCTCAATATTCGGCTGCCGTGTCAGACCTGTTTCACTCGCAGAAGCAATACCGCGAGGAACGTGTGCTCATTCGAAAGAAAGACCCGCAACAATCTCCTACGGCAGAAGGCATGGCCGCAGTTGCTGATCTCTCGCGCCTCATCCCCGATGAAGCGGGATTGTACGTAGCCACGGCGAACCCCTCCTCGGAATCATGCTTTACCTTGCTCGAAAGCAAGACGCTCGCTCCTCATACGGGCGCCCTACCACCGTCTCAGTTCGCACCTCAAGTGCGTCTCACGTCAGGTGAACAAGGCACTGGCTCGGACCTGGAGACTCGCATCGATCAGGCTCCGTCGGAAACTCCAGTTTCATCAGAGACAGGGACGGAGCTCAGAACTCTATTAAATAACACTCCCGTTGCCGCATCTTTACTTGTGCAATTTAGCCAAAGTAACCAGCAAGGAACTTTTGTCCGAATTCATTCCGTCATCGTGCTGGCTGGTACTTCGGACTGGAACGAATCTGGTGTGCATTCTGCGATTACCCAGTTTGTAGCGCCAAGCATGACGGCCAGCGGATTGGGTCTGCAGTGGCAACAGAAGTCAACGTATCAGCAACTCGACGGACTATGGCCGCTGTTTGTCTCGGTTCGCGGGAGATATCTCGTCGTGAGCGATGACGGGGGCCTGATGGAAACCGTCCTCGACCGTTTTCCGCAGAAGCTGGAACAAAAGCCCCTCGAATCTTACGCTGGTTTCCGTCACGCGCACGAGAGGGAGAACTTCACTCGCCTCACGACCGCGGTCGACCTCCCCAGCGCAGCGATGAACGGGGAACGCCAACCGCAATTCTTCTCGGGCAACATGGCGGGCCTCAGCCGAAGCTTGGCGGCCGTCTCTTCCGAGCAGATTGAAGTTCGCAGTGAAGGAAACCGTGTACGACAGACGGTCACGTACGAATGGTCAAACTGACATTCACAAAAGTGTTCACAGCGTTGTTTATCGTTCTGATCGCGCCACTGACCGGCCGACCTGCGAATGGCGGTTCTGCGCCGTCTTCAACTCTCTTTTCCCAGTCTGCGTCGGAAGCACTGGATCGCAATTTTCCGAGTAAGGATATTTCATTTCTCCTGCTGGATGCCCGCACCGGCCAAATGCTCGCCTCGCGCTGGGAGCACCCTGAGACACCTATTCCTTTAGGCTCGTTGTCGAAACCGTTTGCAGCGTTAGCTTACGGACGGCATCATCAGTTCAATTTTCCGATTCATACATGCCAGGGCAAGGCGAGCGGCTGCTGGCGCCCGAATGGACATGGTCCCCTCCAGCTGTCTGCGGCCATTACGTACTCCTGCAACTCTTATTTCCGTGTACTTGCGGCGGACTTAAACTCATCCGAGGTAGCCGATACGGCCTTGCAGTTCGGCCTCGAGCCTCCCGACCAGGGCACATCCGGAGCGGCGTTGGCCGGCTTGGGTCCCGAGTGGCGGACGTCTCCGGCGCACATGGCCGAAGCATATGTCGAACTGCTCCGCGAACGGCAGCAACCCGGAGTGAGCCAGATCCTCGATGGCATGGCCGGATCAGCCCACCACGGCACGGCATCCGCGTTAGATCGTGCGCTGCACTCTGCAAATGCGCTCGCAAAAACAGGAACTGCGCCGTGCACTCATACGCCTCATGCCCCCGGTGATGGTTTTACCGTTGCACTTATCCCGGCGGACAATCCCAGGCTCCTGTTGCTGGTGCGGGTCCACGGAGTACCGGGTTCCGTTGCAGCGCTGACCGCCGGTCAGATGTTGCAGCGGATTAAGGACTAGCCAATGCACCGCGGCTCCAATCGAATCGCACGCATCGCGGCAGCCGTTCTGCTTGTTATCCCGGTATTGCCGTTACGAGCGCCGGATTCAACAGACGCGTTTGCGCATTCGGTCAGGCCAAACTCGCCCAGCGTCCGCATCGGAGTGCTCGGACTATTTCATTCTCATATCTTCACAGTCACTGCTTTGCCCGGGCGGGCTCTAGCCGTCAACGGCGGCTCAGAAGAAATGATCCTCGAAACCAGTTCAGGGACAGCAAGAAGCACGGTTCGCATGTCGGAAACAGGCATAGTCGCCAGCGCTGGTGATCACGTTCTCCGGGCACGGACAGTCCAATTCACCGGCCGAAACGGTCAGTCGGCACCATTTCAGCTGGCAATCCCGGGGAAAGTCATACGGAAGTATGAGGGCACGCTCGAGTTTGAGCCCGCGAACGGAGAGCTCACAGCAATCATCACCATGGACTTGGAAACGGCAGTGGCGTCCGTGGTCGCAGCTGAGGGCGGCAGTGTTACTCCTCTTGAGGCGATCAGGGCACAGGCTATCGCAACCCGCTCCTATCTGATCGCAGGTCGCGGACGACACGCTGATTTCGATTTCTGCGATACGACGCACTGCCAGTTCCTGCGCGAACCGCCCAATCCGGATAGTCCCGTGGCTCGCGCCGTAAGTGCCACACGGGGCTTGCTCCTGGCGTATAACTCCCAACCATTCCCGTCGATGTATACCCGCTCTTGTAGCGGGCGCACGAAGACCGCCGCACAGGTGGGACTTAGCTCCGACGCGTATCCGTACTATGCAGTCGAATGCAAGTTTTGCATCTCCCATCCGGATCGCTGGACCAGGCGTATCCCGGCGAAAGATGCACCGCCCCTCCACAGTTCAGATGAAGGATCTCGTCTGCTGGTAGTTCGTCGGCTGGGCTGGAACGCCGTCCCGAGCAACGATTTCATCTCCACAAAGAGCGGCAATGAAGCGATTCTGCAGGGCACCGGCTATGGACATGGAATCGGTTTGTGCCAGGCGGGAGCGAGGGCTATGGCGGAAGATGGCGCGGCCTTTTCAGAAATTCTTGCTCATTACTATCCGAATACCACGCTCGTGGAATGGACCTTCAATCATTGACACACCCCGGCGCAACATAACAATCCGCACATGCGAATCCCGCAATCCATCAGCACAGAACATTCAGATTATGTAACATAGACCCTAATAATCGCCTCCTATGCGAAGACGCGAAGTTCTCCGACTGCTGGCAACTGGAACGGCTCTTCAATTTGCTCCACGGAATCTCCTGGTTACGATCGCACACGCTCGCGCGCTTCTCTCCCCACTGGCCCTGCGGACCCTGAACGCGCATCAGGAGGCAACCGTCAGAACCATGGCGGAGCTAATGCTCCCGCGTACCGAAACTCCGGGAGGCGCTGATGTGGGAGCTACCGAATTCATCGACCTGCTGTTGACGGAATGGTACGAACAACCGGAAAGAGCCCTTTTCCTGAACGGGCTCGCTGACGTCGATTCACGCAGCAGATCACTTTTCGGTAAGGACTTCACCGACTGTTCTTCGCCGCAGCAGTCCGACATTCTCATTGCTCTCGGAGACAAAATGGTGAAAGAGGCCTCGCCCCCACAAGTCACCGATGAGGGCTACATTCCGGAAACAAACTTTTACGCCATGTTTCGCCGCCTCACGATAACTGCGTATTACACATCGGAAAAGGGCGCGACCGAGGAACTGCATTTCGAGATCGTGCCCGGCAGCTATGAGGGCTGCCACGTTATCACACCCGCGAAGGGAATTTCGGAGCAGAAGTGAGCGAACAGACCACCTACGACGCCATCGTCATCGGCTCCGGAATCACCGGGGGCTGGGCCGCGAAGGAACTCACCGAAAAGGGACTCAAGACTCTCGTCCTCGAAGCCGGACGTCCTATTGTCCCTGAGCAGGATTACGTTGAGCACGTACCAACTTGGGAGATGAAATTCCGCGGCCTGGGCGATCGCAAGCGACTCATGGCGGACCAACCCATCCAGAGCACCTGCTATGCCTGCGATGAATGGTCGTCGAAATTTTTCATCAGCGATAAAGAACACCCGTACACAACTCCGACCAACAAACCTTTCCGCTGGATTCGCGGACGTCAGGTCGGCGGACGCTCGATCATGTGGGGCCGCCAAAGCTATCGCTGGAGCGATCTTGATTTTGAGGCCAATTTGCGCGACGGAATCGCGGTCGACTGGCCCATTCGCTATAAAGATATCGAGCCCTGGTATGACTACGTGGAAGAATTCGCCGGGATTTCTGGGGAGGCCATGGGCCTGCCGCAGTTGCCCGACAGCAAGTTCCTGCCGGCCATGGAACTGAACTGCGCTGAGAAACTGGTGCGCGAAAGGGTTGCGAAGCATTTCAGCGGCGAACGCGTGCTCACCATTGGCCGCGCTGCGATCCTGACACAAGAAAAAGGAGACCGCTTAGCCTGCCACTACTGCGGCCCCTGCGAACGTGGATGCATCACCCGATCGTATTTCAGCAGCGTCAACGCGACACTTCCAGCAGCTGAGAAGACCGGACGCATGACCCTGCGCCCGTTCAGCGTCGTTCACAGCATCAGCTTTGATGCGAAGACCCGCAGAGCCACGGCAGTCCGTGTGATCGACGGAAAGACGCGCGCCTCGATAGAGTTCCGCACGAAAGTAGTCTTTTTGTGCGCATCGACTCTCGAATCGGTTCGCATTCTGCTTAACTCAGCGACTCCGGAGTTTTCCAATGGCTTGGCCAATTCAAGCGGCGAACTTGGTCACAATCTGATGGATCACGTGATGGGGTCCGGAGCAGAAGCAATGATCCCCGGCAATGAAGATCAAGTCGATGTGGGACGGCGCCCAAACGGCGTCTACATGCCTCGTTTCCGCAATGTGAAAACGAAGCATCCGGATTTCCTTCGCGGATACGCTTATCAGGGTGGAGGCTATCGCGAAGGCTGGGAGAGAGGCATCCGCCAGACTGGCTTCGGCCCCGACTTCAAGAGGTCGCTCAGTCGTCCCGGGCCGTGGCGGTTCAGCTTGTATGGTTTTGGAGAGTGCCTTCCGAACCACAATAACTTTGTCGAACTGGATAACAAAACCGTCGACGCCTGGGGAATTCCCACTCTGAAGATCCACTGCGACTGGAGTGAGAATGAAGAGAAGATGCGCAGCGACATGGCGATCGCTGCCGCCGAGATTCTAGCCGCCGTCGGCGCGCGACACATCGAACCGGGCGCCCAGGTAGATCCTCCCGGTTTTGCCATTCATGAAATGGGAACGGCTCGGATGGGACGAGATCCGAAAACTTCAGTTCTCAATGCGTTTAATCAATCACACGACGTGAAGAATATTTTTATCACTGACGGCGGCGCGATGGTATCTTCCTCCTGCGTGAATCCGTCGCTCACGTACATGGCTCTCACCGCGCGAGCTTGCGATTACGCAGTTCAGCAGATGAAAAAGGGAGAACTGTAGCCGCATGAGCAACCGGCGGGAATTCTTGAAACTGCTTTCGATCGCGACCTTGGCCCGAGTAGCATCTCCGGCATTGTTGGCGAAAACTTCGAAATCGAAGCTTCCCCTTGCATTCTCCACGCTCGGCTGCCCCGCGTGGGAATGGGACAAGATTCTTAACTTCGCGCAGCAGCACGGATTTGCGGCGATTGAACTGCGAGGGTTCAAGGGAAACATGGATTTACCATCCCTTCCGATTTTCGCCGCCGACCGCGTCGAACAAACGAAAAACGAGATTCGATCCCGCAAACTGCGAATCGCCTGCGTCAGCAGTTCCGCGAACCTTTATTTCGAGGATCCGGAGAAACGGGTAAAGGAACTGTCGGACGCGAAGCGTTTCATCGAACTCGCATCGGCGCTCGGTGCTCCCTACGTGCGAGTCTTCGGTGGAAAGGCTGAGTCGGACACAAATCCTGCGCCCTCATCTGACGTAAAGGCACGAGTAGCAACAGGTCTGCGCGAGCTAGGCACCTTTGCAGCACCGCGCGGTGTCACGGTTATTCTCGAATCTCACGATCACTTCACGGCATCCGCCACGTTGAAGGATGTACTACAGGCGGCGGACTCAGACCATGTTGGCCTTCTCTGGGATGCGCACCACACGTTCGCCACAGCCGGAGAAGAACCTGAATACACAGTGAAACAACTCGGCCGCTGGATTCGCCACACCCACTTGAAAGATTCGATCGGGAGCGGAGAAGACCGCAAGTACGTTCTTACCGGGCGTGGCAATGTTCCAATCGAACGTCAGATCGAAGCGTTGCAGTCGATCGGCTACGAGGGGTTCTACTGCTTCGAATGGGAAAAGGTATGGCACCCGGATCTTAAGGATCCCGAGATCGCCATCGCCGATTACGCCCGGGTGATCGGGCAGTGTAAAGGAAACGCGCGCGCCTGCGGGCTAGACTGATTTCGGATTGCGATCCGAAAACGTTTCCGTCTTTTCGTCCCAGAAGATCTTCTTGCCGGTCCAATACGATTCGGCCGCCATCATGCACGCCACGGAATGCGCAAATCCCGCTTGCACCGGGGCATTCGGCTGCTGGCGCGAGCGTATGCAGTCGAACCAGTTGCCCATATGTTCAAGAGTCAGGTCGTCGATGCCCATCGGGGGCATCGTCGTCTCGCCCGGGAGAGAAATGAATTTCGAGGCGCGCTTCGCATCGATTTCGACGTCATCTTCGTGTGTACCTTTCTCCTCGATGACTTGATAACGCGGGCTGCCTTCCCCGCCCACATTGATCAGGGTCGCCTTCTTCCCCATGTAGCGTGTAAAACTCGGAGCGTCGTTGCCGAAGCTTGTCGAATAGCTGACAAGAAATCCTTTGGGATATTCGAGGAGTGTTTGAAAAGTATCGGCGTTTTCACGGCCGTCATGCCATGCGAAGACCCCACCGTTCGAGACGGCGGATGACGGGAAGTGGTCGTCCATGAACCAGTGCACCAAATCGATTGCATGGCTCATCCATTGGTCCGGAATTCCGCTGGAAAATTCCCGGTACAGACGAAACTCAAAGTACCGCTGTGGATCGAAGGGCCGCGCCGGCTTGGTCATCAGCCACGCCTTCCAGTCCGTGTCCTGTTCCCGAATCTGCTTCACTTCCGGGCGTCCGCGCCAGCGCGGGCCGTGATAGTTCCAGACAATCTCGACCTTACTGACGTCGCCAAGATCGCCGCTGCGCGCAACCTTGTGGGCCGCTAACTGGTAAGGCTCGCTGCGATGCTGTGTGCCGACCTGGACAATGGTTTTTGCCTGAATCACGGCATCACGCGCGGCCTTGGCTTCGTCGAGTACGTTGCCCATCGGCTTCTCGACGTAGGCATCCTTGCGCGCCTCGGTTGCGAGTTTGAGAATGGGCGAGTGTGTATGTTCCGGAGTCGAGATCAGCACTCCGTCGACATCCTTCATCGCCAGCAGTTCCTCGGCATGCTGCACTGCCTGTGGAGACCGTCCGTAATAAGATGTATTCGTCGCCGAAGCCTTTTCGCGATGCACCGTCCACAGGTCGCACACAGCGATCATCTGGACGTTGTGACTGGTCTTCAGCTTGGACACGATCAGGTCCAGATCGCCTCCGCGGCTTCCGATCCCGATGTGTCCCAGCGAGATGCGGTCGTTTGCCCCGACGATATTCTCGTAAGACAAGGCAGTTCGCGGCAGGACCACCCTTCCGGCAATCGCTGCAGCAGACTTCCCTAGGAAGGCACGACGATTCATCTCGGAGGATTCAGTCACGATTGTCTCCAGTGATTCGCACGACAGGTAGATTTAGAAAGCCAACAACTCTTCAGGACGTCTTTAACCCATTTGGCACCAGCGGCAGTGCTCGCAATCTGACGCCTGTTGCATCAAAAATTGCATTTGCGATCGCCGGCGCCAGCCCAATCATCGGACATTCTCCAGCACCCACCGAAGGAATGTCCTTGCGATCTAGCATCACAGTCTCAAGCGCCGGAACATCGCTGAAGCGTGGCACGCGATACTGCGACAACTTGCCGTTCAGGATCTTGCCGTTTTCGAATTCAATGGCTTCGAACAAGGCCCCACCCAGACCCTGAACATTTGATCCTTCAAGCTGGTTCCGCAGCCCGTCTGGATTGACGATCGCGCCACATTCAAACGCAGAGACAACACGAACGATTCTTACTTCGCCGGACTGGCGATCCACGTTCACTTCCGCAAAGGTCGCAATGTTGCCGAGTTTCTCGTACCCGCCGCCCATCCCGAAGCCCTGGCCAGATGTGGTTTTGCTCTTGGCCCAGCCAAACTGCTTCGCCGCAGCCTCAAAGACGGCGCGCAGCCTATCGTTCTTAAGATTCTTCAGGCGAAATTCAAGCGGGTCCAGTTTCACCGCATGCGCCAGTTCGTCCATGTGAGACTCGCGCGCGAAGTGGTTCGCCGTGGCCGCAAGCGCCCGATACGATCCCTGCCGAAGCGGCGATTTCACTGGATGAAATACGATGCGCTGGTTCGGAATCTCATAGTAGGTCTTGATCCCCGCCGATCCCGAGTTGTAGTTATGGAATTCCCAGGCGGTCATTGTGCCGTCAGTCTGAGCGCCGCTGGTCACATCAATCACACCTGCCGGACGGAAATAAGCCCACGAAAATTCTTCTTCCCGCGTCCACACGACTTTCACTGGACGCTTCGCCGCCTTCGCCAGCCTGGCCGCCTCAATCGCCGTCTCTCCGGTGTGTTTACCGCCGTACCCGGAGCCCGTATCCGGCATCAACACGCGAACCTGCTCTTCCGGAATACGAAACGCTTCAGCGAGTTGACCTCGTACGCCAAACGGCCGCTGCGTCCCCGTCCACACCGTTAACTGATCGCCATCCCACTTTGCAACAGCGGCACGAGGCTCAAGCGGAACGTGCGCGATGTACTGCACCGTGTATGTCTGCCGGATTTTGTGATCGGCAGACACCAGCGCCTGATCCACCATTCCTTGCTCGAAGCGGTCGCCGTCTCCCGTGACGTCGTTGCCCTGAACGGTGTTCTTTCGTAGATATTCAAATAGTTCCTTGTTGGAAGGTTGTGGCTCAGTTTTCCATTCTGCATGGATCGCCGCGAGCGCATCGCTTGCCTGCTTGGAGCTGGGGGCTGCCACTCCGACGAAGTTTCCATCGTGCACGACAACGGCTCCCATCTGCTCAGCCTTCGCCGTGTCCAGCGACACGAGAGCAGCGTCGAAAGCTGCGGGGCGCAGCACTTTCCCATGGAGCATATCCGGTAGCTTCTGATCCGACGGATACCGATGTTTCCCTGTGACGAAGTCTCGACCGTCCACCTTGAGCACCGTGTGGCCTGCAATCTTCCACTCCGACGCAGGAATTAGTAGCTGATCCGCCGAAACGCTCTGCGTGATTTGCTGACCGTTTGTAAGGGCGGCATAGTCCAGCGATCGTTTGTTCTGAACGTCAGTGATCTTCCCCCCGGCCGCAACCAGATGCTGCCGGCTTGTCTTCCACTGACCTGCTGCGAGTCCGATCAGCGTTTCGCGTGCTGCGGCTGCGACCTTTCGCAACTGCAAGTTCATGGTCGGAGTTGTCCGGCTACCGAATGTCCCCATATCGAATGGCGTTAGGTTCGTATCTCCCATTACCAATTCGATCTTGTCCATCGGTACGTGAAGCTCCTCCGCGACGGCCTGGCTTAACGAAGTCCGAATGTTCTGGCCGACTTCTACCTTGCCGGTATAAACGGTGACCTTGCCGTTCTCTCCAATGTGCAGCCAGGCATCGATCTCCTGAGGCAATGCATCGCCGCGCCTCTGCCGGCCGCCCGACTCTTGCGCAAGGACAGTGGGCTTCAGAGCCGAGACGACGAGAACTCCTGCTCCGAGAAACCGGAAGAATTCCCGCCGGTCCAAATCGAAGCGATACGGCGCTGCAGCACTGAGTTCGTAACGTTCCGGCTCCAACGGAGTTTGCGGTTGAACTGGATCGCTCATAGCCCGGCTCCTTTCGCGGAGGCCGGCAGACTCGCCTTTGCGGCCCTTTGAATCGCACTCACAATCCGCGGATACGTTCCGCACCGGCAGACGTTCCCATCCATGAAGTCGACGATGTCTTTCTCTTGCGGATTCGGATTCTTTTGCAGTAGCGCCACGGCCGACATGATCATCCCCGACGTGCAGTAGCCGCACTGCATCGCTCCGGCCTCCAGGAATGCCTCCTGTACCGGATGCAGATGATCCCCGCTGGCGAGTCCTTCGATCGTTGTGATCTTCCGTTGCGCAATCGAGCCCACACGCGTGACGCAAGACCGTTGCGCCTTTCCATCGATCAGAACGGTGCATGCACCGCACATGCCTTCCCCGCATCCGTACTTGCTTCCGGTCAAATCGAGGTATTCGCGCAAGACCGTAAGCAGACTGGTCTGCGGGTCGGCATCGACGGTGTACGACCTGCCATTGATCGCGAGCTGAATCGTGGCCATACCGAACTCCAGAACGAGAGAGCTAGTGAGGGGTTGTGACGAACTGCGTTGACAAAATGATATACCTGCCGCCGCACAGACGCGAGAGAAGCCCTTCGTGAATCTCGTGCGCGTAGCGGTGAGGCCTTGAATCAGTCGTTGATCGCCTGATAAGCCAGCTCATGCACCTGCCGATCTAACGTCAGATCTCCCGTCGGATGCAATTGGCCCATGAACACGACGATCATCTGTTCCTTCGGGTCGATCGTGAATGCCGTGTAGAAAAATCCACCCCAGGCATATTCCCCGGCCGATCCCAGTTCCGCTTGAGGGCTCTTCACGCCGTCGATTCCAAAACCCAGGCCGAACGCCTGATCCGGCCCGATCTTCCCCAATTGGTCGTGCGTCATCAATTCGACCGTCTTGCGGCTGACCAGGCGCGTGTTTCCCACCTTGCCATCATCCAGCATCATCTGGCAAAAACGCGCGTAATCCATCGCTGTCGAAACCAGTCCGGCGCCACCCGAGAAAAGTTTCTTGGGGCCGCGCGTCGGATAGTCCGCCGAATATACGAATGAACCTTCACGAATCGGCGTATCCGGAAAACGGTTCAATCCCTTGTCTGGATAATAGGTATATGCCGTTGCAAGTCGGCCCACCTTGTTTTCAGGGGGATAAAAGTAGGTGTCCTTCATGCCCAGAGGTTCGAAGATTCTCGACCGGAAGAACTCATCCAGAGGCTTACCCGACAGCACTTCCACCAGGAGTCCAAGAACATCAACGCCCAGGCTATATTCAAAGCGGTCTCCAGGATTGAACAGCAGGGGTAGTCCCGCCAGATGCTTCGTGCTATCGCCAATCGTTCCGTCATACTGGAGGAGCCCGCTCGCCACGTCGGCCTTTTCATACATCGGCCCGAGATCCGGATTCCATTGGTACGTAATACCCGACGTATGCCGCATCAGATCCCGAATCGTAATCCCTTTCGTAGCCGGGATCGTGTACGGCTCTCCCTGCGCCGGTTTCACCAGCACCTTGGCATTCTTAAACTCCGGCAGATACTTCGAGACGGGATCGTCCAGCAGGAACTTGCCCTCTTCGTAGAGCATCATGGCGGCCAGAGTCGTGATCGGCTTGGTCATCGAGCAGATGCGGAACATCGCATCCGTCGGCATCGGCTTCGCGGCTTCGCGATCCATCATGCCCTGCGCCTTGAACCAAGCCACCTTGCCGTGCCGCACCACGAGCGTGACTGCACCCGCAATGCGCTTGTCATCGACATCGCGCTGCACTGCGGCCGTGATTCGCTCCAGTCGCTCCGAAGACAGGCCAAGGGATTCCGGTTTGGCCGAAGGCAGATCCTGCGCAAACACAACGATGGTCAGAACTAGAAAGCCGAGCAGAACCGGAATGGTTTTCCGGTTCCGCTCGGCATAAAGCGTGAAGCTCATGTTCCCTCCCATGGCTAGGACTTAATCGTCTTCGAAGCCGCATCCCATGTAACCGGCTTCTGCCGGAAGTAGGACTCGTTCGCCATGTGACACGCGATCGCGGCGTTGTTTCCAAACACCGCGTCCTCGGTCACCGGCTTGCGCGACTTCACCGACTGGAAAAACACGTTCAGGTGTGGACGCATATCGTCCCAATCGTGTCCTTTGTAGAGTGTGTCTTCGCGGGTTGGCTCGTGTCCGAGTTGCGGATCGTGCTCGGCATGCCACTCCTTCACATATTGCTCGCGCATCTTCGCCGGATAGCTGAACGTGTAATAACTCGGGTCAGTATCCAACCCCGTCTGCGGAGAGTGCCGCAAGTCGAACTCGCCCGCATCGAGAATCCCTTTCGGCCCCATGAACCGCGCCAGTTCCGGAGTTTCGCAGCCAAGGTCCAGACGCACATACACTGGAATTCCGTGATAGTCGAACAGCACCGTATGGAAATCCGGCATGTCGCGGCCATCTTTGAAGCGGAAGATGCCACCCATCGCCGTGGCCGACCGCGGAATTTCGTTCCACCCTAGCGTCGTCATCATGCCGCTAATCAGGTGCACCATGAGATCGCCCGCAACGCCCGTTCCATACGCCCGCCAGCAGCGCCAGCGCGCGAAGTGCAGTGGGTTGAGCGGAATCTTTGGCGCGTCATTCAGCCACGTATCCCAATCAAGATTTTGCGTCGAAAGATCGGGCGGCGGTGGATATTGCCAAGCTCCCGTCGGATCGTTGCGCCCCAAGGTGAGCTCCACCATCTCGACGTCGCCGATCGCGCCCTTGTGGTACAGATCGCGCGCCGTCTCGCACAGCACTGAACTTACGCGCTGCGATCCAATCTGCACGATGCGATTGTTCTTTTGCGCGGCCTCGACCATCGCCAGTCCATCGGCAACGTTGTGCGACATCGGCTTCTCGCAATAAATGTCCTTCCCCGCATTGCACGCGTCTACGACCACTCGCCGGTGCCAGTGATCCGGCACGGCCGCCACGATACAGTCGATATCCTTGCGATCCAGCAGTTCCTGGTAGTGGCGCGAGGCTGGCAGGCTGGCGTTGCCGGTGATCTCCCGTGCGAGCGTGTGCCGCCCGTCATACAAATCCGCCGCCCCGACACACTCGATTCCCGGAATCGTGATCGCTTGTCCGAGAAGCCCCGACCCCTGCATGCCAATGCCAACCATTCCGAACCGAACGCGATCGCTCGGCGCTACCATGTGAGGCATCGGCTTGGCTTCGAGCATGATCGTTTTCGAAACCAGCAATCCACCTGCTGCTACCGCGCTGCCTTGCAAGAATGCCCTTCGCGAAAGAATGCGTTTCATGCAAATCCTCCTTGGAACTGATGTTGTCATCGAGCGTGCGTCATAGCGCGATCGAACCGGTCAGGCAAAGGACAATCGCGCCGCTTCTTGCGACCAGACAAAGGCTTTGGCTCGCCCGCTATTTTTTCAGCGGTTTGATCGCTACTTCCTTGAAGAACACGATGTCGTTGTCGCTGTGATTCTGCAATCCGAACCATCCGAACGCCGGACGGGGCCCGTGCTGCGGTTCGAAGTCAAACTTGCGGTCCGGGACCGGATCGCCCTCTTTGAAGTCGGTCACCTTCTTGTCGTTGAGCATGACAATCGTCCGTGTCCCGTCGAGAGTGATATCCATCGTGTTCCACTCCGGACCAGGCTTCCAGGCATTGTTTACCAGGGGCTTGGTTAGCGAATAAAGCATTCCGGTCTGGTGATACTCATCCTCGTTCGACTTCTCAGGATGGTTATCGATCTGCACTTCGTAGCCGTAATGAACTGGCATCCACTCTTCCCGGGGTTCAACTGGAATTCGGATGAACACGCCAGAATTGTCATTCTCGTCCCGCATCTTGAATACGACGTGAATCTCACAATTCCCGATCTTCCCGCCAGTCCAATAGAGCAATCCCATTCCACCGTGAGTACGGATCAATCCTTCCTCGACGGCATCTCCACCGGGACCGACATGCTTCCACCCAGTCAAATCTTTTCCATTGAAGAGTTGCTGCCACTTGCCTGGATCGCCCTTGCAGGCATTCTGATTTTCGTCGGCAGCGAATGCGAGTGTAATGAAACTGGCCAGTACAAAAAGACACACACTAAATCGTTTCAACATGGGGATCTCCTGAGGTGTTACCGGTGGCTGACATGAGACAAACCAATCTACTCGCACCCTCGATTGGAAATCAAACTGGTTTGTTTTAGAGGTCTTTGACGAGAGGCAACCGCGCAATCGGGCGACAAAAAGCGCATCACTTGAGAGGTGAGGCGTTTATTTCGCAGATAATACTTCAAGGCGATCGCTAGTCCATGTCGCGTTCGTACGCTGTGGCCCCAAGAAGGGTGGCCGCTGCCGCTCCGGAACTGCTTTCAGCATCGTGTTTCTTCTGCCACTCTGTCTCGCTGAGCACCGTGATCGCCTCTGCTTTCTTCTTTTTCAGAGATGCATTCACGGCGGGAATCTCCTTTTGCGTCACCTTCTGGAAATCGTCAATGACATCCTGCAACTCGTGCGCCAGCGAATCCGCGCGAGCAGCCTGATAGTCTGCCGGACGCCCTTCATAGCCATTCACAGTTCCGTAGAGCTGTCCTAGATGTTCCCGGATGCGCTCTTCGCCTGTGATCATCCCGCCTTCTTTGGTCGCTACAATCTTGGATCGCAAGTCATCGCATTTTGCAGCCAGGTCCTCAAGTTGCTTCCGCAGCGGATCCTTCTCCGTTAGTTTCGCTGCTCTCGCCTTGGCCGCATCTCGAACGCCTTCTATCGCCGTCACTCCGTACGTCATGTGCTCGATCGTGCCATAAATCTTCATCGTCAGGTCGAACTGCGCTTTACGGTCTTCAGCCGAAAATTTCACCCGAGGATCGAGCGTCACATTGATCTGCTCCGTGTAAACGTTGTCTCCCTTCGTCATCTTTACCGTGTAAGTCCCGGGCAGCACGCGGGGCCCTTGCGCCGCCTCAAACAATGCCGATGCAGCCGGAGGCACCGCTGGAGCCTTCACCCGCATCGACCAGTTCGCCCGGTTCAAGCCGCGGTGCTTGCTTCCCGGAACGGAGTCCACCAGTTTCCCGTTCTGATCGAAGATTTCGATCTTCAGATCGCCGAAGATATGGCGCGCTTTCTGGTAATACGTAATCTGCGCTTCCGAAGGGCGATTCCGGCCCGAAAAGGTCTCATCTCCTTCCGGCCAGCCGCCAAAAGTATCGAGATATTGAATCGCCCGGCCGGGAATCAATGTCGCTTCTTTCGCCATCAATTCCGGCGTCAACGCCCGCAACGCAGAAATATCGTCGATGATCCAGATCCCTCGTCCGTGTGTTGCAAGAACAAGATCGCTTTCGCGCACCTGGACGGCAATGTCCCGAACTGCAACTGCCGGGAAGTTGCTGCCTTTGTACTGTGCCCAGTGTTGGCCGCCGTCTACCGAGATCCACAACCCGAATTCCGTCCCCAGGAACAGCAGGTTCTGGTTGACGGAATCCTCTTTGATCACGTGCGCATATCCCTTGACTCCACTGCCTTCTAACGGAAGTGCGGCCCATGTCTTGCCGTAATCGGCAGTCTTGTACGCATACGGTTTCATGTCGCCGAAGTTGTGACGATCGAAGGTGGCGTACGCGGTGCCCTCTTCAAATCGGCTGGCTTCGATCGTCGAGACCCATGAATTGTTTCCCAAGCCGCTGATGTTCCCGGCCACATTTGTCCATGACTTGGCCCCGTCCCGCGTGACCTGCACATTCCCATCGTCGGTCCCCACCCAAATGATCTGGCCGTTCTTGGGCGATTCCGAGATGGAATAGATCGTGGTATGCATCTCGGCGGACGAATTGTCCACCGTCACGCCGCCCGATTCCTCCTGCTTCTGTTTCTCCGGATCATTCGTCGTCAAATCAGGCGAGATGCGATCCCACGATTGCCCATGATCTCGCGAACGGAACAGGAACTGCGCACCGATATAGATCGTGCCTTTCTCGTTGGGACTCATGTGAATCGGAGTGTTCCAGTTGAACCGCAGCTTCTTCTCGCCGTAATTCGGTAGCGGCTTGATTCCGCGAGTTTCATGCGTGGCCCGGTTCACGCGGCCAAGCTCGCCCCCCTGCGCTTCCGCATAGAGGTAATTCGGATCCGATGGATCTTCGAACATCCAGAATCCGTCCCCGCCGAACATGTTTTCCCATCTTGAGTTTGAGATTCCGCCCGGATAGGACGAGTCCCCCACCCAAGAACTGTTGTCCTGCAATCCGCCGTACACGTGATATGGATCTGAGTTGTCCGTGCTCACGTGATAGAACTGCGAAACCGGCAGATTCATCTGATGTTTCCAGCGAGTCCCGCCATCCTCACTGCGCCATAACCCGCCATCGTCGCCCGCAATCACAACGTTCGGATTGGTCGGATTAATCCACACGTCGTGGAAATCGCCATGCGCTCCGCCCGAGACAACGTTGAATGTCTTCCCACCGTCAGTGCTGTAAAGAAGGATTAGATCTGGTTTGAAAATCTTGTTCTCGTTCTTGGGATCGACGATTAGATTGCCGAAGTAGAAAGGCCGCCAGACCATGTAATTGCTGGCATCGAGTTTGGTCCAATTCCCGCCGCCGTCATCCGAGCGGTAGAGTCCTCTTCCCTTTTCCGCCTCGATATTCGCATAGACAACTTGCGGCTTCGAGGGGGCGACCGCGATCGCGACGCGTCCCCAGGGCTTGGCCGGAAGACCCTTCGCGTTGTCGTCCTTAATCTCCGTCCAGTGATCTCCTCCATCGGTGGACTTGAACAATCCGCTGCCCGGACCGCCCGATCGAAACGTCCAGCCTTGCCGGCGGAAGTCCCACATGGACGCATACATTGTCTCGGGCTCCTGGCGGCTCTGCGCCAGCAGTGCGCAACCCGAGGCACCGTTTGCGCCGGCGAGAACCTTGTTCCACGTCTTCCCGCCATCGGCGGTCTTGTAGACTCCCCGTTCCTCGTTATCGTCCCAGAGGTGCCCCATCGCGCACACAACAACTTTGTTTCCGTCCTTCGGATCGACCAGGATCTTCGCAATGTGCTCGCTGTCTTTCAACCCTACATTCGTCCAATTCTCACCGCCGTCGGTCGATTTATAGACGCCGTCGCCCACCGACACACTGTTTCGCACCCAGGCTTCACCGGTTCCGACCCAAACCGTTTTCGGGTTGGACGGATCTATCGTGACGGAGCCAATCGACTGCACGTTTTCACGGTCGAACACTGCCTTGTACGTCGTTCCCCCGTTGACGGACTTCCAGACTCCTCCGCTCGCCGAGCCAACAAACACCGTGATACGTCCGTTCTGCTCAAGGGCGTCAATAGCCGCGATGCGGCCGCTCATTGCAGCAGATCCGATGTTCCGCGCGGGCAAACCGGACACAGTAGCTGCGTCGAATTTATAGCTTTGTGCGGACAGACCAACCGCGCAAGTCAGAAACGCAATGAGCGACATACGACGATTCGCATGACGAGCAATCATGAGTAAGAGTCCTCTGAGTTTCAATGTCGTGTTTGTGTCAACAGGTTTGGCGCGTACGCTACTTCTTCTCGGTGTCTGCCTTCGGAGCCTGCTTCAAAGAAGCTGGGACTGCAAAATCCGTCTTCTCGATAGAAATGTTCGCTTCTATTTTTTCGACGGTTGTCGTCTGCGCCCCGGGATTCGCCTTTGAGCCCTGAGAGACGGAGTACGGATACATGACTCCGTTCACGGGCTTGTACGACCCAAACTCGATGACGCTCTCACGAACCGATCCGCGAATAAATTCCTGCACTTCTTTGCGGATCTCCAAGTTCGTATCCGGATCAAGGAAGTAATAGACGATGTCGCCATCCTTTAGCGTGACCTTCAGGCGCAGCGCGTCATCGCCGTCCACCACGTCATGTCCGAGATACTCGACCGTATTGCCTTTTTCCTTGTAGTCAACGAGTGGGCCATCAAAATCAGCATCGAGCAGCAGGTCTTTGAGATCATCTTCCCCCATTAGTTCCGGGTCTTTGTGGCCGCCAAAGGGCTGAATCTGCCACCCAGTCGCCCCATCGTATGCGGTCACGGCGGTCATTCCCTGCAATGAGAATGTCTCTCGAACGAGATTCGGGCGCTGGTTCTCCTGGATGCTGGCGGCGGTAAAGCCACCGCCCAAAGTCAGCTTTCCGCTGATGCGGACTGACTTGATGGCTTTGATCTTCTCTATCCCGCCCTTCGCCTGTATGTTCTTTTCCACCAGTTCGTCGGCCGTTTGCGCTTGCATGAACACCGCAAGGCATGAAACCACAGCCAGCACAATCGCTGCGTGACGCATCAGTGCGCACTCCTGTTTGTATGGGACTTGAAAGACTGGTTACGAGACCCCGCTACTCTACTTCCTAGTGGACGTAGTTGCCAAGCCGGGGTTAGCAAGAAGGCCCCGAGGGAGCGGAATCACAGATCCATGAGAGCCGCCGCGAAGCGGCCGGGACGCCGATACGCCTCCAATCCCTCGCCCTCCGTCCCAGTCATCGAAGCTGTTCCCGCAACTTTCTCGTCGATCTACGAAGATTTTCGTTGACACTACGAATAACTTCGTAGTATTGTCCCCGACATGACACGTTCTCCGCAAAAGCCGACCGCTTCCGAACTCGAAATTCTGCGGGTGCTTTGGACGAAAGGCCCTTCCACCGTCCGCGAAGTCCACGAGGCGCTGAGCGAAAAGAAGTCCCTTGGCTACACCACTGTCCTGAAACTCCTTCAAATAATGACGACAAAAGGAACCGTCAGGCGAAACGAAACCCAGCGCGCGCACGTCTATGAAGCATGCCTTCCCGCCGAGCAAACCAAGCGGCAGTTCGCGGGAGACATGTTACAGAGAGTCTTTGAAGGCTCCGCCAGCCAGTTGATGATGCACGCCCTCGCCGGACGGAAGGCATCCTCGGAAGAGATCGAAGAACTGCGACGTCTGCTTGACGAGTATGAAAGGAATCGCCGATGACCACACACACGACCAGCCTTATGAATTGGGTGTCCCCGAGCGCGATGCAAGCGATGGGATGGGCTCTTTTGCATTTTGTGTGGCAAGGAATGGCGCTTGCCGCGTTCGCAGCTGCGGCGATGGCTCTTTGTCGCCGCACGCAGGTGAAATATCTGCTCGGAGTCGTGACTCTGGTCATGATGCTGCTCGCGCCCGCGGCGACCTTCGTCTACGATTTGCAGCAGAACGGCAATTCGCCGCGGATTGCGCAAGGTGCTGTGGTCGTCACGCCGGTGCATGCGACGTCTCCCTCGGTGGGTGTCATCAATTCTGCCTCGCCTCAGAACTCCCCGGTCCGACCATCTCTCGATTCACTTCCCTGGCTCGTCGAAGCATGGCTGATCGGCGTGGCGTTCTTTAGCCTTCGCTCTGCCGGCGGATTTCTCTTGCTAGAGCGTGAACGCAGACGGCAATCCAGCGTGGTCGAAGATGGAATTCTGGAGATCTGCTATTCGCTGCAAGATCAACTCGGGATCAATCGCGTCATTCAATACTGCGAGTGCACATGGCTGCAAACCCCAGCCGTAATCGGCTGGTTTCGCCCTATTGTTTTTCTCCCGCTAAGCGCTCTGACCGGACTGTCGGAGGAGCAGTTGCACGCAGTGATCGCGCATGAACTGGCGCACATCAGGCGATTTGATCCGTTTGTGAACGTCTTTCAGGTCTGCGTCGAGACGTTGCTCTTCTATCACCCGGCAGTGTGGTGGTTGAACAAGCGCATCCGCGCAGAACGAGAGCATTGCTGCGACGAGGCGGCCGTGCAGATATGTGGCGACGCCGTGGAATATGCTCGTGCTCTAACGCTGATGGAAGAGTGGCGCAGTGCTCCTGGGCTCGCTATGGCTGCCAATCGCGGCCCGCTAACCGAGCGCATTCTCCGCTTGCTGGGCCTCAACACTCTCCGTTCCGGCATCCGAAGCGTGGGACTGACTGGCAGTGTTCTCTGCCTCACCGCCGCTCTCATCGCGGGAAACGCTCTTGTCGGGATGGCACATTCCAGAGTTGCACTCATAACAACCGAAGGGCAGGCCCCGGTCGCGAGCTCTTCGCGAGAGTCGGCACCACAAGCAGTTTCAAATCCGAAGCCGTCCGCTGCTGCTCGTCCGCGAAGCGAGCCCGCGCCTTCCGCCAGTTCTTACATCGATGGGCTGAAGTCGGCGGGACTCGAAAACCTCACGGTCGATGAGCTGATCTCCCTCAAGACGCAGGATGTCACGCCTGAGTATGTACGCGGCCTGCAGGAACAGGGGCTGCATCCGGATGTGAACACGCTCGTCGCCATGCGCGTCCAGGACATCACGCCGGAATATATTCGTGATTTGCGCGCCGCCGGCCTTAATCCTGATCAAAATCAACTGATCGCTCTGAGGGTTCAAGGCGCAGACGCAGCCTACTATCGCGGCCTGAAAGAAGCTGGCATAACGCCTGACGTGGATCGTCTGATCGCGTTGAAGGTACAAGGCGTGACGCCGGAATATGTCCGGGAACTGAAGGCCGCGGGGTTCGCAGTCACAGCAGACCAAGTGATCGCGATGAAAGTGCAGGACATCACGCCGGCATATGTGAAGGAATTGCGCGATCTCGGCTTGCAACCGACCGCCGACACTCTGATTGGGATGAAAGTACAGGACGTCACTCCCGAGTGGGTGCGCGGAATCCAGGCGCTCGGACTCAAGCCATCCGTGAATCAGTTCATCGGAATGCGCGTGCAGGGCGTCACTCCGGAGTACATCAAGGCTCTGCAATCGGCTGGATTCCAACCCGGGGTTGACGAAATCATCGGAGCAAAGATCCAGGACGTCACTCCTGATTTCATCAACCGCGCCAAGCAACACGGCTTCAAGGACCTGACACTGGAAAAGCTAATCCGGTTGCGCCAGTTGGGGATCCTCGACACACAGACTGATCTGTAGAACGAAACCGATTCACAGCTAGGGCTACCCACAACCCGTTCGCAAAGCGGGAAGGATGGGTGCGTCTCAAACTCATCTGGACTAGGAGAAACCTATGAGAATGCGTCGAACGATCGCTTACCTGGTATTCGCGTCCTGCATATGTGTTTTCGTGATCAAGAACCGAGCCGCAGAAGTACACGGCGGAGACTGGACTGTCAGCAAATCCGATGAGCCCGGCAAGGTCGAATTTTCCCTGATCGAGCATCATCACGGTGGAACATCCCAACATGAATCCGATTGGCCGGTGAGTTCGTTTCAGGGCGTCGACTTCTCCATGCCTGGGCGACAGGACGTGCACTTTACCATCACGCGCGATGCAGGGAAGATCGACTGTGAAGGTTTTCTTAAGGACGGCGAAGGAGCAGGGATCTTTCACTTTCAGGCTGACCCAAACTATCCGCGGCAGATGGAGTCTCTGGGTTTCCCTGTCGATGACGAGAAGCAGTTCGCGATGGCGGTGCAGGATGTCAGCCTCGATTTCGCCAGGCAGATCAAGAACGAGCATCTGACGGATGTCGATACTGACAAACTGATTGCCTTTCGTATTTTCCGTGTCGATTCAGCTTTCATCGCAGCGCTTCGCGCCGAAGGTTTGAATATCTCAGACAGCGATAAACTGGTGGCCTTCCGGATTCATGGCGTCACGCCCCAGATGATCCGCAGCCTGCACCAGGCTGGCTACAGACCCGATGAGGACATGC
Source organism: Terriglobia bacterium (assembly GCA_963727085.1). Taxonomy (GTDB): domain Bacteria; phylum Acidobacteriota; class Terriglobia; order Terriglobales; family Acidobacteriaceae; genus Sulfotelmatobacter. The sequence goes on from CAVSER010000002.1 coordinate 129,005, forward strand.
TGATCGCCATGCGTATTCACGGGGCAACTCTGGACTGGATGGATCAGATCAAGAAGCGCGGCTACGATCACGTGGACCTCGAAAAGCTGATCGCATTCCGCATCCACGGAGTCTCACCGGACTTCATCGAGAAGCTGCAGTCACTCGGCTACTCACACCCAGATCCGGACGAACTGATTGCCATGCGCATTCACAACGTTACGCCGGAATACATCGGCAACATGCGCTCGCGCGGGATGAAAAATTTGAGCATCGACCAGTTGGTGAGCATGCGGATTCAGGGTATCGACTGAACGGCGGGGATAGGGTCGCCGACGGGGTAGGGCGTGGCGTGCCCGTCCGCATCTGGTGGACTTGAAAACAACAGGAAGAGCATCGGCGGCAGTGGCGCTGCCGCCTCTCTTTAAATCTGTTCCTGAGTTGTGGTGCTCTTCGAAAGGCCCTTGGACCTTGAAAACGTAACCTATCTCAGGTCCGGTAGCCATGCTCCAATCTTCCCAAGGTCATCCGACAACCCAATCCGGACGCCGCAACTCTTTGCGCGTCGTGGGGTTAACTCCTCTGAAATCCGCTCGATGAAGTATGTGCAGGTAAAATCCTGCATCTAAGTTGATAGTCTTCGCCCTGCGGGGCACGATTTACAATGGCCCGGGCGGGTCAATGCAAAACTTGGGGATAAAAATTGCGGCTCGAGACGGGGCCGTGAACCGGGCGTATATCCGGACAACGGTCTGGACGCGCCCGGACAGCACGATCCGATTGACCTTATGCATCTACGGCTCTTTCTGAGGTTCGCCGGCACGGCGATGCTCGTTTCGCTCGCGGGAGGTATGGCGGCCGGGCAAAGTACGACGCTGATCAGTCTCAACCAAGCCATCGAGTTGGCCTTGGCTCATAATCACGCCCTGAAGGCCACCCGCACTCAGATCCAGCAAAATCAAGCACAGGAAATCACTGCGAACTTACGGCCTAATCCAACCCTCGGAATCGACACCCAGTTCGTTCCATTCTTCAGCCCGCAGGACTTCTCTGGGGACAATCTCAACCAGACCCAGCAATTCGACATTGGGCTCAGTTATCTGTTCGAGCGGGGGCATAAGCGTCAACGGCGCCTGCAGGCTGCGAGAGACGCAACCGCGGTAACGCGGGCCCAGGTATCGGACGCCGAGAGGTCCCTCGCTTTCAACGTGGGCCAGCAGTTCATCAGCGTATTGCTGGCCGAATCGACGTTACAGTTCGCCGAACAAGACCTGAAGGGCTTCCAGCAGACGGTGGACATCAGCCAGGCGCAATTCAAGGCCGGATTGATCGGAGAAGGCGATTATCTCAAGATCAAACTGCAGTTGCTGCAGTTCCAAACGGACGCGTCCACGGCGCGGCTGGCAAAAGTACAGGCGCTTACGGGACTGCGCCAGTTCCTCGGTTATGACACCGTTCCGGCGGATTTCGATGTGATCGGAGATCTCGCCTACAAAACACTCACAGGTAACCTGGAAGACTTTCAGTCGCGGGCACTGAAAGGACGTCCGGATTTCCGGGCTGCGGAACTGGGCGTGACCGCAGCCAATAGCCAGGTGCTGTTGGCCAAAGCCAATTCCAAAGTAGATGTCACCGGAACTTACGACTTCACGCATGTGTCTGGGGAGAACACGGCGTCAATCTTCGCGAACTTTCCTCTCCCCATCTTCGATAGGAATCAGGGTGAAATCGCCCGGACCCGATATGCGCTGGCGCAGGCAGAGGAGCAGAAGCAGTCGGCGAACGAGACCGTGTTGTCCGACGTACAGAATGCCTATGAGGCGGTTCGCAGCAACGATGAGGTGGTGCAACTCTACACGTCGGGGTACCTGCAGCAGGCGAAAGACTCCCGCGATATCAGCGAGTATGCTTACAAGCGTGGCGCCGCCAGCCTGCTGGATTATTTGGATGCCGAACGAAGCTATCGTTCCACGCAGTTGGCCTATCGGCAGGCATTGGCCTCGTATATGACCGCATTGGAACAGTTGAAAGAAGCGATTGGGTCGAGGAACCTGCCATGATGCCGCATCTGAATCCAAATCGCGCGGCAATGTGGCTGGCTACCGCTGGCCTCATGTTGCCGCTCCTCGGCATCGGAGGCTGCGACCGGTCCAGTTCGAATGCATCCGCCAACGTTCGCAACACAAACGATGCGCAGCTGTTCACGATTCCGTCCGAGCAGATGTCTCACGTCCAAGTAATCCAGGTACAACCGACGACTTTGACGCGGGCCCTTCGCCTGACCGGGGCCGTTGCCTACAACGCATTTCATACCACGCCCGTGATCTCACAGATAAGCGGACCAGTCAATCGGATCGTGGTTGTGCCAGGGCAGAAAGTGAAGCCGGGCGATCCCATGCTGTACGTGTCCAGCCCGGACTATTCGCAACTCCGCACCAATTACCTGAAAGCGAAGGATGCGTACGCTCTCGCGCAAAAGGGGCTGGCTCGAGCGAAGGATTTGTACGAGCACAAGGCAATTTCGGAACAGGCGCTGGAGCAGGCACAGTCTGCGGAAATACAGGCCGGCGGCGATCTGGTCGCCGCACAGGCTGCCCTGAAGGTTTTGGGCATCAACGATCCAGACGCATTGGTGGCGAGTCCACCGACCTTCGAGGCTCCGGTGAAGGCTCCAATCAAGGGCGAAATTGTGGAGCAAGATGTCGCCGCTGGCCAACTTGTACAAACCGGAGTAACACAGTGTTTCCTGCTCTCCGATACCAGCACGGTGTGGGTGCTCGTAAACGTCTATCAAAAAGATCTGCCCTATGTTCGAGTGGGAGATACGGTCACAATTCAGACGGAGACATATCCTGAGGTGTTTCACGGGCGGATCGCGTACGTCGCGCCCTCACTGGATCCGAACACACGAACGCTCCAGGCTCGCATCGAGACCAGCAATCCCGGCGAGAAGTTGAAGAAAGATATGTACGTGACCGCGACAGTAAACGCGGGAAAGATTCAGAATGCAATTGCGCTCCCGGATGCGGCGATCCTGCGCGACACCGAAAATCAGCCTTTCGTGTACGTCGAGACATCGGCAAATCAATTTGGCCGGCGGCAGGTGACGCTTGGCGACGGTCTAGATGGGCAGACACAAGTGACAAGCGGGGTCAAAGCCGGCGATCAGGTTATAGGGAACGGCAGCCTGTTCCTGCAGTTCGCCAATTCCCCGCAGCGATAAGATCAGGCGGTCGCAGAAAAATCTTAGGATGAGGTCAGCCCTCACAGCATCGGAATGATCCACCGAATTGTCCAAGCGGCGCTGCGGCAACGATTCCTCGTTCTGATGTTCACCGCGTGCATTACGGTCGCGGGCATCATCTCGTTCCAACGGATGCCCGTTGACGCCTATCCGGATCTCTCCCCTCCGCAGGTGGAAATCATCACTCAATGGCCGGATCACGCCGCCGAAGAAGTGGAGCGGCTCGTATCCCTTCCTCTCGAACTTCAGATGAACGGCATCCCGCACATGGAAGTGATGCGGTCAATTTCGCTTTACGGGTTGTCGGACATCCGGCTGACATTTGAAGACAACACCGACGATTACTTCGCCCGGCAAGTAGTGTTCGAACGCATGGGAGGAGCGACGCTGCCGACCGGGATCACGCCGTCGCTGGCGCCGCTATTCAGTCCCAGTGGCCTGGTTTACCGTTACGTTCTGGAGAGCCCGGATCGCGGTCCGCAAGAGCTCAAGACAATTGAAGACTGGGTGGTGGAGCGTACCTATCGCTCGGTGCATGGAGTGGCCGACGACTCAGGATTTGGCGGCACCACCATGCAGTATCAGGTGCTGCTCGATCCGGCGCGGATTTACGGATACCACCTGACGGTGCCGCAGGTCACCACGGCGCTCGCCGCCAACAACGCCAACGCCGGCGGCGGGTTCTATTCCCAGGGCGGACAGTTCTACTACGTGCGCGGCATCGGACTGGTGCAGAACACTGAGGACATCGGGAATATCGTCGTGGGAGCGAACAAAGGTGTGCCCGTTCGCGTGCGGGATATCGGAGACGTAACCATCGGGCATGCTCCCCGTTTAGGCCAGTTCGGCTTCCAGAAGAATGACGACGCCGTGGAAGGCGTCATCCTGATGCTGCGGGGTGAGCAGACTCAAAACGTCCTTAAGGGGGTAGAGGCCAAGACGGAAGAACTGAATCGCCAGATTCTTCCGCCCGATGTCAAGATTCATCCTTATTACGATCGCAGCGATCTGGTGGACTTGACCACCGACACCGTAGAGAACAACCTCCTCCGCGGCATGGTGCTGGTACTGATCGTACTCATCTTTTTCCTGGTCAGTTTTCGGGCGGCCATCATCGTCGCCCTCACCATTCCCCTGTCTCTACTATTTGCATTCATTGTCCTGCACGCGCATGATGTTGCCGCGAATTTGCTCTCGATTGGGGCGATTGACTTTGGGATCGTGATCGACGGCGCCGTCGTCATGATCGAGAACATCTATCGGGAATTGGCGCTGCGCGAAGGACAAGAGTACAAGCTGAATGATGTCATCCTCGCGGCGGCCAAGGATGTCGACCGGCCCATCTTCTATTCCGTCGCGGTGATCCTCGCCGGTTATCTGCCGATCTACGCGCTGAGCGGACCAGCCGGGAAACTATTCCATCCGATGGCGGAGACGATGTCATTCGCGCTCGTCGGGGCGCTGATCCTGACGCTCACACTCATTCCGGTGCTTGCCTCGTACTGGTTCAAAAGTGGCGTACGCGAAAAACAGAACCGCTGGTTCGAGTGGATGAAGCATCAGTATGCAAAACAGCTGGATTGGGCCCTGGCCCGGCCGAAGCTGACGCTCGTCATTGCGCTGTTGATCTTTGGAGCGACCCTTCTGCTGGTTCCATTCATCGGTGGAGAGTTCATGCCCCATCTGGACGAAGGCGCGCTGTGGGTGCGTGCCACCATGCCGTACACCATCTCCTTCGAAGAAGCCAGCAAGATCTCACCGCAGATTCGCGACATTCTCATGTCTTATCCCCAAGTCACGATCGTGGCGTCCGAACTGGGACGGCCGGACGATGGCACGGACCCCACGGGATTCTTCAATTGCGAATTCTATGTAGGCCTTAAGCCCTACAAAGACAAGGCATGGCACGGTGGAGTCTCGGACAAAAAAGAACTGATCGAATCCATTAACAAGAAGCTGACTGCGTTTCCCGGCATCATCTTCAACTACACGCAGCCTGCCGAAGATGCCGTGGACGAAGCGCTCACTGGATTGAAGAGTTCACTGGCGGTTAAGATCTACGGCGAAGATCTGAATGTGCTGCAGGACAAGGCTATTCAGGTGAAGAACACACTCGAGGCGGTGCCCGGCTTCACCGAGCTTACAGTTGTTCGTGAACTCGGACAGCCAAGCCTGCTCGTGGATGTGGATCGCAATAAGATTGCCCGGTACGGAATCAATGTCGCCGATGTCGAAGCCGTGATCTCCGCCGCTGTCGGCGGGCAGGCCGTGACACAGGTCATTCAGGGCGAGAAGCTGTTTGACCTTGTCGTCCGCATGCAGCCGCAGTTCCGCAGCAGCGCGCACGAGATTGGGAATCTGCTAGTCGGAACGCCCGATGGCCAGCAAATTCCGCTGAGCCAGTTGGCCGACATCAAGCAGGGGAATGGTGCCTCATTTATCTATCGCGAGAACAATTCACGCTACATCGGCGTGCAGTACAGCATCGAGGGCCGCGACCTCGAACGAGCCGTGCATGATGGGCAGGCAGCTGTCGCGAAGGCTGTGAAGTTGCCGCAGGGGTATCTGATGTCCTGGGGCGGAGAGTATAGCCAGTTTCTCGAGGCACGATCGCAGATGTACTTCATCGGACCAGTGGCCGTCGTGCTCATTTTCATGATCTTGTTCGCGCTCTATGGGAACTTCAAATTTCCCGTCACCATTGCGCTTGGAGTCCTCATCACTGAACCTGTCGGCGCGCTCGTAGCGCTAAAACTGACGCATACTCCGTTCAGCGTGTCTTCCGTGTTGGGATTGCTCGCACTGCTGGGAGTTTCGGTTGAGACCGCGGTCATTCTCGTTTCCTACATCAATAAATTGCGATTGGAAGGGTTGGGAATTCGCGAAGCGACCCGTGAAGCTTCGCTGCTGCGTCTGCGTCCTATCATGATGACCGCCCTGGTCGCCTGCCTTGGATTATTGCCCGCCGCGCTTTCGACGGGCATCGGATCGGACACCCAGAAGCCTTTCGCAATCGTGATTGTGGCTGGATTGATCTCGCGTCTCTTCATCGGATTCTTTGTGAACCCGGTGTTGTACGAGATGGTGGCGCGGGACGGCGACGTTCTGCAGATCTAGCCGGCCTTACTTCAGTGTTTTCTGCAACCACTCCACCAGGGCTTTCTTATACCAGAGAAACTTCGGGTGACTTTCCCAATGATCCATACCGTGCGGAGCGCCCTCGATCGTGATGAGTTCGCAACGGGCTCCAGCCTGCTTCATCTTCTCGCACATCTCCAATGATTGTTGGTGAGGCACATCCTCGTCCTTCGAACCGTGCATCAGCAGAAACGGCGGCATGTTGCTCGAGATGTATTCCACCGGCGAGGCCTTGATCAGAAGAGGGACCGTATCCGCGTCGACAGTCTTGATTCCGAAAAGATCGAGAAGTTCGTGAGGAATCGGTTTCCACGCGACGGACGCCGCCACAAAGTCGTGGATGCCATACATAGAAACGACGGCATTCACGCTCGAATCGGGACGATTCCGCGCTCCGACATACGAGACGAGATGGCCGCCGGCAGACTCCCCGATCAGAGCAATTCGCTTCGTATCCACCTTGTACTTACCCGCATTCGCTTTGACGAAGTGGATCGCAGCTTCGACATCATCGGCGTCGTCGGGAAATTTGTTCTGCGGCGCGAGCCGGTAGTTGATGCTGAACCAGGCAAATCCCGCGTCTGTAAGGGGCTTGAAGATATAGGTAATGTACTGCTGCTTGTCACCTGCCACCCAGCCTCCGCCATGAACCAGGATCGCAGTAGGAAAGGGACCGGAGCCGTCGGGAACATGTGCATCGAGTGTGAGCGACACTCCTCCCGGTTTTGCGTACTCCACGTCTTTGAAGTCTGTTGCTGCGCAAAGACCCGAAAAGAACAAGAGGAACAGACAGATTTTCATCATCGACTCACGGGAAATTAAAGCAGAGATGGATTCGGATCCGAATGAGTTGGTCATTTTTAGGAAGAAGCCGAGGTCGCGATCAAGATATCGGCAATACGAAATTTGGGCAAGCCAGGAGGAAGGTATAAATGGTAGGCCCGAATGGATTCGAACCATCGACCTCTTCCGTGTCAATTCGGTGAACGAATTGTAGCGGCAAGATAGTGAGCGATAGCGAGCGATACCGGAGGGCAGTGTTCATGCAGGTTGGGCACATGTTCACTGCCTTTCACCTTAGTGTGACCGACACACGGCGAGCCCACGTGACACAGGCAGGGATTGGAGGGTTGCGACACAAGCCACGACACAATAACGGCCGGGGAAATTTCTGCTGGGGGGGAGGACGCCCCCCCGAATTTGGGAATGGCACGCGACTGCCGTCCCGCGACAACGGAGCGGGTTCTGCCGCGTATGTCATGCCTCGAATTTGAAAACCGCTCGGGGGTCTGGGGGCAGACAGCCCCCAGCGGGGTGTGGGCAGCGCCCACGGCCTTGCGGTTGGGGTTGGTTCTGTCGCCTGAATCTGGGAGGGGGGAGGCGACCTCCCGCACGCGTTGGGTGCCCCCCGAATTTAAGGCCCGGCCCTCTCTGTGGTGCGTCTGCGGGGGGAACCCAAAGCCTTTCGCGTGCGGGTTTGGGAGCGCGTGATCATATGCGCGACAGCAAGAACGCAGGCCCGCCTCTTTTGCGGGACTGCCACCTTGTGCCGGGAGGTGCGAGGACGGGCCGCAGAGCGGAACGGCTGAGGCAGTTCGGTGCCAACCACAACGACACCCGGCACTGGCGCGAATAGCGTCCTGCTGCGAGTCACGATGCCGCTGGGGTTCACGATGCTGTGTCAGTTGCACGGCGCGTGCCAGCGTCTTTTGCTGGCGCGCGACGTGCTCGTCCACGTGCGTTCCCCAGTTGTCCGGCAGTGGGGGGCCCTGTCGCCGGAGACGCCTTTCCACGCGTCCGCGCTACTCTGCAAATTTTTATTTTTTCAGGCAGCGGATCGCCCGCTCAACGGTAATTCGATCCGTGAAGCTCCACCAGCGACGAACGAACGGATATGGACTTAATCGAAAGAAATCGAAATATGAGTGAAATGGCCTGTTTTCGACAGTTGAGCCGTGAGCGGAAGGCAGGTATCTTGGGTGCGCGAGGCTTGCGATGGGCTTTGTCTTGGAGTTCGACGCAAAGAACAACATCCTCCGCGGGACTGTTGAAGGCCCGCTCACGGACGGCCTTCTGTTGAGTTATTACGAGGCAGCAGCTAGATACACAGGATCTCATCCTCCGTGTCGCGGTGTCTGGGACTTTTCAAAAGTGACAGCCAAGGTTGAGGTTTCCAGCGACACAATTAGGGAGCTAGTAAAGAGGCCACCCATAATCCGGGATGGCTATCTGCGCATCGTCGTCGCACCGCAAGACTTTATTTTTGGAATGATGCGCATGTTGCAGACACTCAGCGAAGGGGCTCGCCCTGAGTTCCATGTGGTTCGAACGATGGACGAGGCATACCGTTTGCTCCTCGTAGAATCGCCGGAGTTTAGTCTCGTAACCTGAGGGGGGCACTCATTGATCGGATGTTATCGAGAGTGCGATCCTTGTCGGGTTTATGTGGTGCGTGGGTCGGGTCAATTCCTCGTAGCGTTGCGTTCCGATGATCCGCTTGACCTGACAATCTTCATGGACGGATTTCCCACTCTCGTCCGTCGATGTATCGGCCCCTAGTCGTAGCGGCTTTTTACAGATACGGCAGGTGAGATAGTCTCTGCGACATTGCTTCACATAAGCCCCGATTCCTTGAAAGAGAGGAAGTTATTGGCCGCAGAAAGCAATAAGTTTCCGATGCACTCGCAACAGATTGCCCTCATTCTCATAAAAGATGAAGCCGGATTTCCTAAACCGATTCATGAAAAAGCTAATGCGCGAACGGGTCGTCCCAACCATCTCTGCCAGAGTCTCATGCTTCGTCTTCGGAACCGTAGTCTCGGCAGCCCCATGGCCATCGAAGTGAGCGAACTGCAAAAGAACCCGCGCGAGTCGTTTCTCGCTGGAACTGCAATGTTGGTCAACTAAGTCTTGCTGGTATCGGATGTTCCTCGCCAACACGTATGCCCAAAACATATTTGCCAGCTTTGCGTGCCTTGTCAGGGCGAGCAGCATAGCCTCTTTCGTGATTCGCAGTAAGGTGCAGTCTGTCATTGCGCTGGCCGAGGCCGTACGGGAAGACTGGCCAGCGAGGGAATCTTTTCCAACAAAATCGCCAGCACTCAATATATCGAGGATTGCTTCCTTCCCAGCTAGGGGCTTAACGCTCAGTTTTACCTTTCCTTGTTGAATGACAAACAAAACGTCTGCCGCATCGTTCATGGAGTAGATTGTTTGCCCCTTCGTGAAGGACATCATCTTCCGACCAATGCCGACGGTTGTGAGGAAGGTTTTCGGGCTGAACGCGCGTCTTTGCTTTTCCATTCGACTGCTCCGTCAATCACTCGACATTCGATCCGCTGCCATCAAGCGTGGTTACGATGCGGCCCTGTCAGGGGCTGTACCGTTGTGAGTTCACATTTCTCACCCGGCCCCGCGCCACATGTGGGACAACGGACAGATTGAACCTGTTCGAGAGTAGGCTTCTTGGCTTTCACGGTTGTGATGATGCAACGGTGCACAATAAGAAATCTGGTCAATTTTGAACATTGGTTCGGTTGGTTGGCGAAATATCGCCATAACACTCATTGACCCTGCCCACCACCGGTCGGCGCTCCCTCGACCCGCTTCGCGTGTCGCACTCGCTCGCTGCTCGCGCACAAAGCGCGCTCGCATCTCGCTCCTAGGATGCTTGTCAGCGTTCGGGAAAGTGGGGAATCTTAGAGACGGGACATTAGCTGGGAAACGCTCATCTCAAACGCCCTGGCGAGCACTTCGAGATTGCGGATGCAGATTTCCTTCTTGCCGTTCTCCAAGTCCGAAATGAAACTGCGGTCCATGCCGACGTGCTCGGCCATGTAGACCTGTGTCCAGCCATGCCGCTTTCGCAGTGTGCGCAGCCTCTTGCCGAACTGGACGCAGATATCAGTGGACACGCCCCAATGATCGCTGTAGGCTTTGGCCGATAAATCGGCTATAGCCGTCAGTGAGGCGATGAGAAATGCGACGACTTATTACGCTGGGTTTTGCGTGTTTCCTGGCTCTCAGCGTCCATGCGCAACAGGGTTCACCCCGTCAGACCGAATTTGCGGTCATGCGCACGGATCGCGTCTCTGTATCCACAGACGAGAGCGCCCATCTCAATTGCACGATCGTTGGAACTGGAGATTCGGCCCAACTAAACTGTGAGTCGCACGCTTCTGGCAGTGGCATACCGCTCGTATATCACGTTGCTCTGGTCGTTGGCTCGGATAGGGTTGGCTACGTAGTCTCATGCGGAGGCGGTCTGGTCAGGAGAATCGGATGTCAGCCACTCTCGGCGGGCCAAGTGGTCAGAGGGTCCGTCGTTGGCGGCAAGCTGCAAGTCTCGCTGGGCGGCAAGACCAAAACCTATCGGATCGAAACTTCGGTCTACATCGGGCCCGCAGGGAAAGGATCATCTGTAGGCCAAGCGGCGACGGCCGCAGCTCCTCCTCCGAGCGCTCCACCGGACTCTCCCGAACCTAGCGTTAAGCTGGCGGTACAGACCGAGAAGTCGGATGGCGCAGGCCAGCCCGATCAGCTGAGTTCTCCCGCTAGCACTGCCAAGGTCATGGTCTCGTCAGAGCCCACGGGCGGGGACATCTACGCGGACGGAAACTTCATGGGCAACACTCCATCCCTGATTGATCTTCCGGCGGGCTCACACACGGTTCGGATCGAGGCGAAGAGCCGGAAGCTGTGGAGCCGCACGATTAACTTGACTGCTGGAAGCAAGATCACCATTCACGCCACGCTCGATCCAGCGCAGTGATTTCTTGTTTCAGAAGCTATGAACGAGACATCACCATCCTTGACCTGTTCTGGCTGATCCTGAAATTCTTGGCCGCGCTGGGGCTGGTCGGCCTCGTGGGGCTTGTGCTCTTTGTAGTTTGGTCAGCGATCAGGAGAGGAGCCAAGACTTCATGGGACGTAATAAATGGCCGCAACGTCAGCGTTGCTGCAATCGTCGGCTTTGTGCTTGCCGTGGTGGGGTTGGTAACCTGCGTCATCGTGGCGGCTGCGTATCTCCATGACCACCCGATCTTCCTGCACTAGAACCTTTCTGGGCTACAGATGGAGACGCAGTAACCTAAACGCCGCGCCTTGCACTTCGCGAACTATAATTCCTACCGCGTTTATTCGTCGCTGCCATCGGAGGTCTAGCCAATGAATGAGCAAGAGGTTCGGAAACTACTGGCGGAGTTTGTTTTTGCCCTGCGTGACTTGTATCTAGACCGAGAAGTAATGCGCGCAACTCTTCAAGAGGGGGCAGCGCGGACAAAGGTTCTGGCCGAGTGGGAGAACGACTATAAGAATCTTTGCCTGAACCCGCCCGCGCCGATTTCTCAGAGAGTCTCCGAGAGATTTCAGCCCTTAATAGATGTTGTAACTGAGGGTCTGACTGACGAAGGTCTGCAATCGCTTCTGACGCACGTTCGTAAACTGAACGAGATGCTTCGGACTTACGATAGGCAGTGACAGGGCTTTGCGGTTGTGCCATAATGACCTCCAACCGAAGCCCGTTTTCGAAAGTTCTCAAGGCCCAGCGATGGGCCTTTCGCTTTTCTGTGATTAAATCACACGCGATGGAGGAATCGAGAATGAAATCCGTGCTTATTGCAGCAGTCATTCCTCGTTTTAGGCTTGTGCCTCAATCGCGTCACTGGTATGCCTACAGCACACGCCCAAACTTCAAAGCAATCACAGCTTGGCCCCGACACCGAGGTCGTTCCGCGATCTGAGCTTGTCGAGGAGATTAAGCCCGGAGAATGGGTTCCCAACTTCAAGGGTGCAATGAGAGCCGTCAGCATCTCTTGTGTCCCTGATGGACGGGAAGCGAAGTGCTATGTTCTTCTGCAGAGCCGCTGAAAAGGGCGTTAAGTTGGTATTGCTGTGACTCACAAATTCAAGAAAGAAATCGCACTCGCGAGTGTGCCGAATCCGCGATTCGAATGGTTGGCAGAGAAGTGGGATGAAGAGGTGACAAGAGGGCTCGGCAGACGCTGTGACAGAAGTCCAGCGGGCGACTCTGCCTTCGTCTGGATAAGTGGGCCTTCTCATTGCACCAGCAGCTTTGACTTTCGGTAATCCGCCTGCTGCAGATCGCTGAGTTGTTGTCTGCGTTCCAACTTGTCCACCTCGCCCTGCAAGTCCGCGATCTGCTGTCGCATCGTTTCGATCTCGGCCGCATTCGCGGCTCGCTGTTCAGGCGTCAGGTCCTCATCCTCAAGGACGCTATCGGCTCTGTCCGTAGACTCTCGAATCAGCGGCTTCACTTGGCTCATGAATTGGCCGACAGAACAGTCCTTCAGCTTGGGTAGCTTCTCGCGCAGCTTCTGCTCGGCGCGCTCCTCGACTGATTCGTGGCGCTCACGTTCGTCGAACACGGTGACCCGCAGCGATGACAGAATACCCTTGTTCCGTCGGTCGGCCTTCACTTGGGAATCGTAGCGATGCCTAGCGCCTTTCAAAGCGTGGATTCCGCGGAAGCTGCGATGCCCCCGGGCGGACATCCAAGTGACAACATCGGCGTCCGCGGCACGTTCTATCGTCTCGGCTATACGCTCTAGATGCACTTCCCAGGCTTCGGCAAAAGTCGGCCGGTATTCCACCTTGACGCTAGTTCCCATACGGCTGAAATCGGGGCGGCGGCCTGATAGCGTGCCTTGCGGGGTCAAGTCCGGTCGAACCACTACCAAAATATTGATACTGTGGAGCGTGAGAGATTCGGATCGTGGATGCGAGTCCGAAAGAAATGGCGCATTTTCACCAGTAGGGAGTACTGGCGTAAACGCGCCAAGTCTCCTAGGCCGACGAAGCTTATCTGAGAGAGTCGGAAGGTGGGCAATTTCTGCTCCCCAATCGAGGTCATCTATCTCCGCCTTGTGCATGATGGAGTCTAGAGTTCGCTCCGGTCGCGTGAGTGGCTTGTCGCAGGTCCCGCTCAGGACGTAGCAGTCTAGTCTGCCCCGTTCAGAGAGAGTCTCCACGGCTTTCACGGACGCGATATAGTCCCCCTTGCGCGCGGCCTTGATCCGGCAGGGACTAAGGCAAGAAGGGCAACGGGGGCGCAAGGGACAGCGAAGCTTATTCTTGCCAGCCCTCCCGTTGCGGCCCGCTTCGCGGGTAGCGGCATAGCGGGAATAACCATATTGACAATCCCGGAGCCGGATATCTTTCGTGTCGTAGGGGTGTCTGTCTGGCTCCGGTATCTCGGCTAGGAGCTTGCGAATCCGTCTGAGCTTCTTACCGTGTTCTGTCTGGGGCATTTGAATGCTCCCCCCGCTTGGTTTCGTCACCGCGCACCCGCAAGCAAGCGTGCGATGTCGTCGGGATGAAACAGAAGCCGACGGCACAGCCGCACGGGCTTCAACTTGCCCTGCCTCACCCAAGCTCGGACGGTGTGGGGACTGACGCACAAGGCCTTTGAGACCTCAAGCAGAGGGAGCAGTTGAGGAATACTGTTCGGCATCACACACCTCTCTGTTTCAATCGTGTTTCCACTGCCTGGGATGGGATGCGCCACTGTTTGCCAACCTTGCGCCCTTGCAGCTTCTCTGTCCATAGCAGCGAGTAGAGATAGTCCAGGCCAACCCCGAGCCTGCGAGCGGCTTCTATTGCACTGAGTTCTTTGTCCTTCGATTGTGTCATCTTCTCTCCATTTCTCCTTGACAGTCGTCATACTACTAATTACGCTAATAATGATGCAACGTGTTAGTAGCAATACCGTAACAGATGTTCCAATTCTGATCCCTTGTGCCCGCAACGAGCAGCGGGGCGTAGCCACTTTCTTGGGGGAGTTGGGATACGAAAACAAACCAGTCCGGCCTCTGACGGATGCCGATTTCGACAAGGAGTCGAAGAATCACCCGCTGCGAACGATGTGGGATTCAGAACGAACGCTCTTCGCAGGCTTAGTGAATTTGCTGGACGGTCTACAAGACAAAGACCAGCTCACAATCACTCGGGCACGTGAGAGGTTGATCGAAGTCATTGCGCTCAGAGATGGAGTGGTGGTGCCTCCTGATGTGCTACGAGCCACTTCAGCTATGCGCGGTCTTAAGCCTGGACAGGCAGAAAAGATAGCCCTCGATCTATGTACGCTGGGCTCTCGATCAAGCGCCGATGAGAAATGGCTCCTCTCGACGCATTTTTCACAGGCCCTCGATTCGGTGCGTCTCGTTCTCTGGTGGTCGGGCACTCAATTTCGGCCGGCGCTCTACTGCCCTGACCTTAAGAGTGCCCTATACACGTTCGTGCTGATGAGAGTTGTGGCAGGAAGAGGCTGGGGAGTTTGCCCCTTCTGTGGACTCTTCTTTGTGCAGACCCGCTCGGATCAGAATTACTGCTCGATCGCGCATCGCGAGGCGCACCGCGTAGCGCGGTGGAGAGCGGCGAAGGTATCTAAATTGAAAAAGAAAGGCGGGAAGAATGTCACTCGTAAAACGCGGTAAAACGTGGCACTGTCATTTCGTCGTGAACGGGCAGCGTTTTCGACAGTCACTCGGAACTAGAGACTGGCGCGAGGCACAGGCCAAAGAAAAAGAACTCATCGGGCAAGCGATGGAGGGCAAGATAATGCAAAGCTCTGCGTCGCTCGCCCGTCAACCGTTCGTGCAGGCGGCAGATGACTACGAGAAAGCTCGGAAACTCGAACTCGCCACTGCGAGCCAAG
Organism: Terriglobia bacterium; assembly: GCA_963727085.1. Classification (GTDB taxonomy): domain Bacteria; phylum Acidobacteriota; class Terriglobia; order Terriglobales; family Acidobacteriaceae; genus Sulfotelmatobacter. The sequence goes on from CAVSER010000002.1 coordinate 144,040, forward strand.
CGAAAGAAAAGCAGTTACTCGTGCAACTGCGAGCGTACTTCCAGCAAGCACCCCTGAAGTCGATTACGGGGAAGCGGATCATCGATTACCGGACATGGAGGGCAGAACAGAAGACCACACGCGCAGGCAAGGAGCGTTCTGTCGGTTCAGCAACGCTCAACGCTGAGATTGGCATTCTGAGGCGAGTCTTGAAGCGGGCGCGCCTATGGGCACGCGTTGCGGATGATATACGCCCGCTCCGAGAGCCGGAGACTATCGGCAGGGCGTTGACTAACGAAGAACAACAACAGCTCCTAAGAACGGCTGTAATGCGGCCCGAGTGGGAGACGGCATTCCTTGCCGCTATTCTCTGTTTGAATACCACAGCGAGAGGGTGTGAGCTGAAGAGCTTGCAATGGTCGGATGTGGATCTCTTCGCGAAGACACTGACAATCCGGAAGTCGAAAACAGACGCGGGAGTGCGGATTGTACCCCTGACCGATGTGGCTGTGTCCGCCGTTGGAAGACTACGACGGAGAGCGGAAGGATTCGGCACAGTCGAGCCTTCGCACTATGTCTTCGCCGCCTTTGTACCGAATTTTAAACTCGACGGCAAGCGCGTTGTTGATGGAGTGATTGATTACAAGATCACAAAATTCGACCCCACGCGGCATCTGAAAAGCTGGCGGTCGGCCTGGAGGACTCTCACAAAAAAGGCCGGTTTGCGAGGGTTCCGGTTCCACGATCTGCGGCACTGCGCAATCACTCAGCTTGCGGAGAACGGCGCGTCTGACTCCACCATTATGGCGATTGCCGGACACGTCAGCCGACGAATGCTGGAACGCTACAGCCACGTGCGGATGGAAGCGAAGCGAACAGCGCTAGAAGCACTCGCCGTGAGTACCAGAACGGCGGGTTATGACACAAACCATGACACAAATCGGGCGGCTGAGGCCGCTTACCGTGCGTAACTTGTTGAGAATGATGGTAGGCCCGAATGGATTCGAACCATCGACCTCTTCCGTGTCAAGGAAGCGCTCTGGACCAGCTGAGCTACGGGCCTACGTTGGGCGATTCGGGGGCGGAAGGCTCAGGCCCGAATTGAGACTAATTTTATCACGCCGCAGCTAGGTTGCTCGCTCCTACCCCCCGATCTTTCTCCTTAGGTCGATTGCGGAACGGAGACCGACTTCGCGGTGGCCCTCCGGAACAAGTCTGGTGCCTTGATGCGGCGACAAAACTCTTCGAAATGCGGACGTTGGCCGGTCCAGAACAACTGGTCGACCGAGTCGAAAACAGGTACATCCAGACGCAGAGTCGCCAGCATTCGGAAAAGGAGCGCATCATCCCAATTGCTTAACAAAGACTCGGAGAGACGTTTCGCGCCGCGAAGCGACGAGGGCCAATTGTGCCAGTCTTGCGGAATGTCCTCCAGATGGAGGTATTGGGACAAAACCGAGCCTGCGGCTTTCGCTCCCCATCCAGCAATGCCGGGGTAGCCGTCTGCGCTGTCTCCTACAACGGCAAGATAATCAGGAATCGACTCTGGATTGACTCCGAATTTCTCCACTATGCCCGCTTCGTCCCGCACGATGTTACGGCGGCGGTCCAGTTGCACGACGCGCTTCCCACGTACGCATTGCCCGAGATCTTTATCCGGAGTGCAAATAAACACCTGCCGCACGCGTGGATCTTCCTCGGCTTTCGCAGCCGCGGACGCGAGCGCATCATCGGCCTCGAACTGCGTCTCGGGCCACACCAGGACACCCATGGCCTGCAGACCTTGCTCGAGAATCGGAAACTGCGAAAGAAGCTCCGGAGGAACGCCTTCGGCAGTTTTATACCCGGCGAACAAGTCGTTGCGAAACGACTCGACCACGTGATCGGTTGCCACACCGACATGGGTCGCCCCCGCTTCCAGCATCGAGAGCACCGAGGTAAGGACGCCGCGCACGGCGCCGATTTCCTGCTCCCCAGCGTCTTTGCTGGAAGGCACGGCATAGAAGTAGCGGAACAGTTCGTATGTCCCGTCGATGAGGTGCACGTCCATGCGATTGGTGAATGCGAAGTTTACGCCTTATCCATCGCCGTAAAGAGATTGTTCAGCGACTCGGCCAAAGTGGGATGGGCATACGTAGCATCCCGTAGAGCAGTGTAAGGCAACTTCCCCATCATCGCCGTCTCCAGCACGGACATGATCTCTCCGCCTTCAATACCAAGGACGGCGGCGCCCAGGATCTGGCTCGTTTCGGCATCGACGATGGCTTTCATAAAGCCCCGAGTCTCATCGACCTCCAGAGCGCGTGCAACCGCGCTCATGGGTAGCTTTGCTACATGAATCTTCCTGCCTTGCTGGCGAGCATCATTCTCGCTCAGGCCCACACGACCGAGCTGTGGATCAATAAATACGCAGTAAGGTACTTGCCGGTCTCTCGTCGATGCCCTCTTTCCCTCCAGCAGGTTGGAACGGAAAATCCTGAAATCGTCGTAAGAGATATGCGTAAATGCAGGCCCACCCTTGATGTCGCCGAGAGCATAAATCTGATCCGCGCTGGTTTCTAGTTGTTCATTGACATGGATGAAGCCGTGTTTGTCTGTTTCAACTCCAGTTGCAGAGAGGTTCAGCGTGTCAGAGTTCGGTACTCGCCCGGTGGCAACAAGCAGGTGCGAGCCAGAGTACGTCGTCGACTTTCCTCCCGATGACACATGGACTCGAATGCGATCGGCGGCCTTCTCCACGCTCTCAGCGTTTGCGTTCAGAACGATTTCAAGGCCATCTTCGCGCAGGATCTTTGTTATTTCCTCTGCGATATCTGCATCCTCGCGAGTCAGCAACTGGTTCGCTGACTGGATGATGGTCACACGGGCGCCAAAGCGCCGGAAAAGCTGTCCGAACTCCAACCCGATGTAGCCGCCTCCGAGAATAAGCAGGTGATCTGGAACTTCTGCCAGTTCCATGATTGAAACGTTGTCGAGGAACGGCACGCTGTCGAGTCCCGCCAGTTTCGGTTTTGACGCTCGGGTTCCCGCATTGATGAAGACGCGCTGAGCGGTAATTGTGCGCTGAGAGCCATTGTTCAGGCGCACGGTGAGCGTCTTTAGTCCCGTAAAACTCGCTTCGCCGAAAATCAACTCGAGATTCTGCGTTTTCTCGATCCGCTTCTGACTGCCGTTACGGAAGCTGTCAACGATATCCCGCTTGCGCTGGCGAACCTTCTTTAGGTCAATGCTAACTGGCCCGGTGTGCACGCCGTAGTCCGCACCGCGGCGCGCCAGATAGGCAACGCGCCCGCTGGCTACCATCGTTTTGGTGGGAGTGCATCCCTCATTGATGCATGTGCCTCCGACATGATTGCGCTCGATTAGGGCTGCATGCATCCCAGCGCCCGCAAGCGCGACCGCGAGGGGGTTACCACCCTGTCCGGACCCAATGACAACCGCATCGAATTGCTCGGCACTGCTCATGGATGTTCCTCTCAGCCCATGGAGGCAATCCTATGGGCGCAATGGGGATCAGGGCCGTGAAACGAGGAACAACCCTAACGCTATCGCGATTACATCTTCGGAAACGGCAATAACGAAATCCGGGACCTTCAAAGTCCGGACCAATCCGGCGCGGGCATTGTGGCCGCTGAACGCTCCCAGGATAGCTCCAATCACCCCGAACGCAGCCCCGACCCACCATGTAGTAAGCCCCGAAAGGCCCACACAGGCTCCACTTAAAGCTCCCATGATCACTCGGGCGATCAGTCCTACCGGCGCGGTACGGGACGGCGTCTTGGGCAACTTGTCGGCGACCAACTCGCCAAGAGCAAAAATCGTCAAAAGGATCACTGCCCAAATGGATCGCATGAAAGCAAACGGTGAATTCTGCAAATGAAGCCAGCCAAGGTAGGCGGCCCAAGCCACAAGCGCCGGCGCAGTCATCGATCGCATGCCGGCCACAATGCCAATTCCAAACGCGAACAACAGATTCATATGCCCCTTTCGAACTCAGATTATTAAATACAGCAAGTCACACTCGACACACGCAATAGAACAGATCTTGGACTACTGCACCTTCCGGAGAGGACGCACCGAGCACGCTGACACGGCGCTGGCACATATTCGTCGCTATTCAAGTGACTTCCGTCACGTAGCGAAGGGCCATAAGCACATCTATCTCACGCGGAATTACATAACAATGTTCGCAGAGGGTTTTTATCCGTGCTTCGTCTTGATTATCTTTCTTGCGCTTTAACGGTTGCGTCCACAATTCTCGTCGGACGCCGTTGTTGGGAAGGTTGGTTGCTGGCGGGAGTGAACAGCGTCATCATATGCGTGATCGGACTTCGCACCGCGCAACTCGGATTCATCCCGGCCAATGTATTCTGCATGGTGATGAGCGCCATCAATCTGCGCGCCTGGCGCAGGTCTGGATCTTACTGACGTAGGCACCGGGCCTCCGCCGTGACTGCGCGCTTCTATTCTGCGATCAGCAGGTTCTCGGCGAACGGCCATTGTTCATCGACCCACTGAACGTCACAGCGGAATCCCGTCTGCCGGGCAATGTGGAAAATCTCGCCCGCTGCGTATTTGTGACTGCTCTCCGTCCAGATCGTCTCTCCTTCCTGGAACTCCACAGCGATCTCCGAAGCCGGAATGTTCACTACTTGGCGGCACTGGGATTCGAGGTGCATCTCAACTGATCGTGCTTCAGGATTGATCTTTGCCACATGGGCAAACTGCGCGAGATTAAAATCGGCCCCGAGTTCCCGATTCACACGCGCCAGCAGGTTGAGGTTGAATGCGGCGGTCACGCCGAGTTCGTCATCGTACGCGCTGATCAATTGCGAGTGCGATTTCTCGAGGTCTGTACCAAGCAGGAGAGAGTCGCCGGGTTGCAGCGTGGAGCGAACCTCAGAAAGAAACTTGATCCCCGCAGTGCGATCGAAATTGCCGATCGTGCTGCCCAGGAACAATACGCAAAGATGCTGTCCGGGACGGCGATAAGCGGCTACTTCGAGCAGGCCATCGATATATTCGCGCTCGAATCCGACGATGCTGATGGCATCGATGTCGCTGAGTTCGCGCTCGCACATCACCAGCGCCGAATGCGAAATCTCAACGGGGTAATAGGATGTGCGCTGGCGCCGGCAGAATGCTTCCAGCAGATAGCGCGTCTTTCGTCCGCTGCCGCTGCCGAGTTCGGCTACTGCCACTGGTCCGGCAACGCGATCCACAATTTCCGACGCATGGCGTCGGAGCAGGCGCTCATCCGCGCGCGTTAGTCCGTATTCCGGCAGGTGGCTGATCACTTCGAAGAGCGCAGATCCCACATCATCGTAGAGATACTTCGACGGAAGTTCTTTTTGATGCGGCTGCGTCAACCCCTCACGGACGTCGAGTGAGAAATCGTAAGAGACGTTGCTCGGAATCGCATGGACCAACATGGATCGCTCCTTCGCTTAAACAGTCACGCAGCGGAATCCTGCATAGACGTATTGGTAATGTGCCTGGAACCAGTTGCGGAATGTAGGACGCAGCATGCACGCTGCCGTGCGCGGCGATCCACCTTTCATGACGAAGTGCTTGCCATCGAAAAAGTTCGCTGAATACCCCGGGTAGAACGGAAAGGCCTTGAATCCGGCAAAAGGCACAAATTCCGAGGACGTCCACTCCCATCCGTTGCCAAGCAGGCCTTCCACTCCGAACGCGCTGCGGCCTCGGGGGGTTGCGTGGACCGGAACCGGATCCCACGACTTAAGATCGAAGTTCCCCAATTCCGCACCGGGCGCGTCCTGTCCCCACGGATAGTAGCGTTCAGTCCCGTGCAAAGTCCCATAGGCCGCGCGTTGCCACTGTCCTTCCGTGGGAAGCGCCTTGCCCGCCCATCGCGCGTACGCCGAGGCTTCCGCATGACTGACGTATACCGGCCAGTCCGCAGGGAGCGGGATTTCGTGAAACATGCCGCGGTAGAGCCAGCCACCATCCGCTCGTTTCCAGAACACCGGATGCGAGACAGGCTGCGCCGATTTCCAACTCCATCCTTGCTCGTCCCAGAAAGAGCGGTTGTCATATCCACAGGCGTCGACGAACTCAAGAAATTGCCGGTTCGTCACCATGTGCTGATCGATTGCGAACGCGGGTACATCGACGCACTGAGATTCGAATTCGTTGTCCCATCCGAAAGCGTCTCCATCGCGAGACAGTCCCAGTGTGATCGGACCGGCGGGAATCTCGATCATTCGCGCATTGAATGCCTGGGTGGCAAGGACGATTGGGCTCGTCTCGGGCACTTTGCTATCCAGCGGAAGCTGGTGGAACATGTACGCCAAGGTTTCGACGTGCATCAGGCGATGCTCGATGGCGACGTTGAGCAGAGTCTCCGGCGAAAACCCGTCGCGCATGTATTCGGCGGAATCCAGAGATCCTCCAGCCAATTTGCCGTCCAGCGCAGCGCGGATCTTGCGGACATAGTCGTGCACCGCGTCGACTGCCGGCCAGTCGGACGGCTGATCGGTCGGCAACCCACCGCCGACTGGATCAATGCCGAACGCAAACAGCTGATCGAATTGCGGATGGAAACTCTTCAGTCCAAATACGTTTTCGTGCAGCAGGTTCCAGTCGAACGCTTCAAGGTGCCCGACGTAGAAAATGATGCGGTGCCGCTCAGGAATCGGACGCTCACAGATCGCCCCCGCCTTGACGATGTCGAACAGGGCGTCGCTCTTCCGGCGGGCGTCGGCGACTCGGGCCAGCAACTGGGAAACCGTAGCATCGGTTTGAGCGGTGGGCATTCGGCCTCCTCAGCGGTGATTGGACGAAAAGTGGCGAGTAGTGCTGAAACTCTTTAAGGCTTAAGAACTGGGGGATTTCTAACAGGGACTTCGTTGCCGCACCGGACGGCCTATCCGGTCCCATGCGACGGGGTGCTAAAGCCTACCATCGGCTCCAGCGCTCGTGCAATACCCTCGGCAAGATGACAATGCCCCTCTCTTGAGCAAGTAAAATCAACGGGATGCGCATACCTATCTTTCATATGAACGCGTTTTCGGGGGCAGCTTTCAGCGGTAATCCCGCGGCTGTCTGCCTCCTGGACTCGTGGTTAGATGACACCTTGCTACGCAAAGTCGCTGCAGAAAATTCACTTTCTGCGACTGCATTCCTGGTCAGGCAGGAAAGTGACTACGAGATGCGCTGGTTCACTCCGACATGCGAGGTAAAGCTCTGCGGACACGCGACGCTTGCATCCGGGCATTTGTTACTCCAATTGCTGCGTCCGGAACTCAATAGCGTGAAGTTCCAGACTCGCTACAGCGGCGTAGTCAGTGTGGCAAGAAATGGCAATCTCCTGGAGATGGATTTCCCTATTCGCAGGGGAAAGCCCCGGGCCATACTTCCCGAATTGAGTAACGCTGTAGGCCTGCAGGATCCGCCACGCGAGACTTTGGAAGTCAACGACTCTATTATTGCCGTGTTCGATACCGAAGAGGCAATTCGGCGAATTCATCCTCAGTTTGACTTGCTCGAACGACTTCATCCGTATGTTGTGATGGTCACCGCACCCGGGAAGGATAAGGATGTCGATTTCGTCTCTCGTTATTTCGCCCCGAGCTACGGGGTGCCTGAGGATCCTGTAACCGGCTCGGCTCATTGTGCCTTGGCCCCATACTGGAGTAGTCGTCTGCGCAAGATGCAACTGCACGCGCGGCAACTGTCGGAACGTGGCGGTGAACTGTGGTGCGAGGTCGCCGGAGAAAGAGTTTTGCTGCGGGGAAAAGCCGTACTCACCATGGAGGGAGAGCTGACCTTCTAGCTAATCCACAAGGTGCTTGCGTTTCAGAAATTCTCTGACAACGTCCTGCGTATCACGATGCTGGCCGTCCACGGCATAGTTCATCTGCTGCATTTCGGAGTCTGAAATTTTATTTTCGACCGCGGCCAAGGCGTGGGCGATTTCTGGATGCTTCTGAATCGTTTCCTCGCGAATGATGGGCACAGCTTCGTACGGAGGAAAATAGTGCTTGTCATCTGTCAGCGCGAAAAGATCCATGGCGGGAATGAGGCCGTCAGTCGCGTTACCTGCCGCGAAGTCGATTTGGTGATCCTTCAAAGCCCGCGCCAGAAGCCCCAAGTCCATGATCCGTGGCTGACCGGCAAAATGTAGTCCATAGGTTGAGACCATGCCGCGGTATCCGTCAGGACGCTCCATGAACTCATACCCAAAACCAGCGCGCCACTGCGGCGCGAATTGTGCCGACTCCGACAATGTATGTACATTCAGGCGGCGGGCGTCTTCTCCGCGAATCTCCATCGCAAACGTGTCGTTGAATCCGAAAGCGGGTCCTAGCGTCAACCCGAAACGTTGCTCGTATTGCTTCTTGACCATCTGAAATACTTCGCTCCTATCGCCGCTGGCTCTCTGTTTCAGGATCGCCGTCAATGCTGTGCCGGTGTACTCGGGATAGACGTCGATGCGTCCGGCGAGAATCGCCTGCTGGCAGATATAGGTTCCAGCCAAGTAAAAGCGCCTTTCCACTTTTAGATCACTGTGCGCCTCAATTTGTTGCGCTATGAGTTCGCCGAGGATGAATGACTCAGTAAAGTTTTTTGATCCGACAACAATACGATTGGCGTGAGACGGGGCGCAGGAAAGCGCACAAACGAGCAAGCCAAGACAGCAGCAAGTAATTCGAATCGCTTTCATACCGGGCGCAGCCGCCTCTCCAGAAATCCGACCCCCACATCTGCCGCTAATGCAAGGACGGCCGCTGGAATAGCGCCCGCAAGAATGACGCGGTCGTCAACCATCGCCAGCCCTCGGAAGATAAATTCACCCAATCCTCCGGCGCCAATGGCGGCGGCAATCGTCGCCAGGCCCACGGAAATCACGACCGCCACTCTTATCCCCGACAGAATGAAGCTCACCGCGAGAGGTAACTCAACTTGAAAAAGCAGTTGTGACTCAGTCAAACCCATGCCGCGTCCTGCTTCGACAACCGCGCGATCAACCCCGCAGATTCCCGTATAAGTACTTCGAATGATCGGCAGCAGAGCATAAAGCGTAAGCGCCAGGACGGCGAGCCGCTCCGACCGTGCTCCCAACCACGGCACTGGCAGGAGGAATCCGAATAGTGCAAGACTCGGAATGGTCTGGACTATGTTCGCGCTCGCTAGCACTGGTTTGTTGAAACGCGGGCGATGCGCAATGAGAATACCGAGCGGAATACCAATTAGCATGGCCAGTGCAGTGGATAATCCGACAAGCCATAGGTGCTCCAGAGTCAACTCCAGGACTTGTGTACGGTTCTGCAAAATGAAATGGATAACGTTCATGACGTGCCTCGATTTGCGGCGAACTCCAATCCATCACCAAACGCCCGGACGTAGGCGGATGCCCACGGATCTGAAGATTTCAAGAACTCATGCGGAGTCAGCACCGTAACTAGTTTGCCCGCCTCCATAAGCGCGATCCGCGAACCGAGCCGCAACGCCTCGCGAAGGTCATGCGTGACGAAGACGACAGTCTTTTGCAGCCTTTGTTGCAATAACAAGAACTCTTTCTGTAGCTCGTCGCGCGTCAGGGGATCGAGCGCCCCGAACGGTTCATCCATCAGCAGAATCTCCGGATCGGCGGCAAGGGCTCGCGCTACCCCGACTCGCTGCCGCTGCCCACCAGAGAGCTGATGGGGATAGCGCCCCGCCAGGTCGGGTGCAAGCCCAACCAGTTGCATGAGTTCCTTCACGCGGGCACGAATTCGATTCTCCGGCCAGCCTTCGATTTTCGGCACGACAGCGATGTTTCGCTCCACCGTGAAGTGCGGGAACAGGCCCACGTCTTGGATGACGTACCCGATTCCCCTGCGCAGACGGATAACGTCGCCTTCGGAGATTGCACGCCCATTCACCAGGACTTCGCCTGACGTGGGTGACACGAGCCGGTTAATCAACTTCAGGGTTGTCGTCTTGCCTGAGCCGCTGCGGCCAAGCAAGACGAGCGTCTCCCCGCGCGCGACCTGAAGATTTAGCCCGGAGATAACTTGCACACTATCGACACGATAGGCGACCTCTCGAAACTCGATCACCGAAGCTGCGTTCTCTGGCGACATATCCGCTCAGGATACCGGAGTTCTTCGCCAGACCGAAGTCGCGGACACTTTCCGGGGCTAACTGACAATTTGCAATGCACGCCCCTCCCGGCGACAATCTTGGGTATGAGTAAAGACTTGGGGCAAACCATTCCGGCGGTGACCACAGAACCGCGTGGACCGTTTGCGGCCGGCGCCCTCGTGATTGCCACGCTCTCAAATCCGCGCGAGAAGTTCTGGGGAATGATCCTGGCGCTCTCGCCTGAAGGTCTGAGCTTGAGTGGCGTCGAACTCGCCTCCTTCGAAGATCTGACTGTGATGGTTCGTGACGGCGAGCCCTTCACTCCCGCAGTCGTTTTCTTTCCCATGCATCGCATCGAGCGCGTTGAACTTGATCTACCCGACGGAACATTGCCTTCCCTCTCGCAGCGTTTTCTGAGTAAAACCGGCCTGGAGCCTGCTGCCGCCCTGGCTTTCCGCAAGGCTACCGATATCTCAAAACCGCCTGCTTCGAAGGAGCGCGGGTGAAGCTTTCGCAAGTCTTTACAGCTCCCAACCAACTCACGCTGCTGCGGATGGTCTTTGTCCCATTCATCGTGATTCATATGGTGGATGGGCACTACTCTTGGGCCCTGATTCTGTTCATCATTGCCGGCTTCAGTGACGGTCTGGATGGACTGCTGGCTCGCCGCCTTCATCAGCAGACCCTGTTAGGGCAGTACCTAGATCCCATCGCCGACAAATTGCTCTTAAGCACGATGTTTCTTGTTCTCTCGATCCTGCACAGAATTCCGTGGAAGTTCACTGTTTTGGTGTTCAGCCGTGATATCTCGATTCTCTCTGCAAGCGCGGTGCTGTTCGCGATTGCAGGCTTGCGGGATTTCCGTCCCAGCATTTTCGGCAAGGCGAATACTTTTTCGCAGATCAGTGCTGTCTTTTTCGTGCTCCTTCTTCAGATACACACCGTTCGATGGATATGGGTTGCGCGAACCGTATTCCTGCGCGCCACGTTCATCTTCACCATTGTGTCTGCATTGCATTACGTGATCCTTGTCCAGCAGCGACTCCGCGAGCACACCCACGCGCTGCCGCCGCACCATTCAACTTCCTGAGCGGATTTGACCGCATTTTCACTGAACCCTAGAATCGTAGGTTCGTCTCACGGCGCTATTCGTCATGGCCCTTCGTCTCTACAACACGATGTCTTCGCAGGTGGAGGAGTTCCGGCCGCTTCGTGACAACGAAGTGCGCATGTACGCCTGCGGTCCCACTGTCTACGACTACGGCCACATCGGCAATTTCCGTACGTTTGTGGCTGTCGACCTTCTCCGACGCTTCCTGCGGCAGAGTGGATATTCCATCCACCACGTCATGAACATCACCGACGTCGACGACAAGATCATCCGCAATTCCGCCCGCGACGGCGTGACGGTCCAGCAATACACTGCCAGGTACGAAAAAGCATTCCTCGAAGACGCGGCCATGATCGGGATTGAGCAGCCGACTCTGGTGCGCGCAACCGAGAATATCGCCGACATGGCCGCCTTCGTCGCAGAACTCGTGGAAAGAGACATTGCCTACCGCGCCGACGACGGATCCTACTACTTCCGGATCGCGAAGTTCCCCGGCTACGGCAAGCTCTCCAAGAAAGATTTCAGCTCGATGCTGGACGGTGCCCGCGTTGATGTCGACGAATATGACAAGGATAGCGCGCGAGACTTTGCCCTTTGGAAAGCGCCGAAGCCCGGCGAAGCTTCATGGGAGACGCTGATAGGACCCGGACGCCCAGGCTGGCACCTCGAGTGCTCTGTGATGTCGATGAAGGAACTTGGCGAGAGCTTCGATCTGCATGCCGGGGGAGAAGACCTGATTTTTCCACATCATGAAAATGAGATCGCTCAGTCGGAATCCATGACTGGGAAGCCCTTCGCGCATTTCTGGTTTCATGCGCGCTTCTTGCTCGTCGAAGGCGAGAAGATGTCAAAGAGCCTCGGCAACTTCTTCACTCTTCGCGACCTTGTTCTCAAGGGGCATAAACCTTCATCGCTGCGATATCTGCTCACTTCCGTCCCCTACCGCAACCAATTGAACTTTACATTCGATGGACTCAAACAAGCCGCAGTATCCGTCGAACGTCTGAGAAATTTCCGGCTGCGCCTGACAGCTGGGAATTTCCGCGAAGGCTCGACTCCTGAAACACAGAGTCTCGCGGCAGAGACAGTCGCCAAAATGCGAGCAGCCCTGGAGGACGACCTCAATACGGCGCAGGCACAAGCGGCGATTTTCGAGATGGTGCGGCAGGCCAACACGGCATTCGACAGCGCTACGCTGAAAAAAGAAGACGTTCCGCCGCTCCTCGCCGCCCTGACGAAATTCGATGAGATCTTTGCTGTGCTCGAAGACGATGACGTCCCCAAGATGCAGCGCGTGCTCGAGTGGGCAGCTGTTGAGGGCCGGGAAAAAGATATTAGCGAGGAACTGCGCGACGCCGTCCGTTCCAGTCAACTGTCTGACGGGACCATCGAGCAGAAGATTGCAGAGATGAAGGCCGCCCGCACCGCCCGGGATTTCAAGGGCTCCGATGCCATTCGGGCGGAACTTGCCGACGCAGGAGTTCTGGTGGAAATCACCAAGGACGGAATTCGCTGGCGCCGCAAGTAAGGTTTCTCACCTAGCCTCACCCATTCGTACGCGGTGGTAAGCTGACATGACTGAAGGCTTACTGCCTTTTCTTGTGAAATCCTTCGACGAATATCTTCGCGATGCTGAGATTGCGCATGGACATCTATGCGCTGGGCAGGTACTGGGCGTCCGCATGGCGATGCTTGGCCTTCAGAAACTGGGGATCGAAGATCCTCATGGCAAGGACCGCAAGCGCCTTGTCACCTTCGTAGAGATCGATCGCTGCGCTACCGACGCTGTCGCTGTCGTCACCGGATGCCGTCTCGGCAAGCGTGCTTTGAAGTTTCGCGACTGGGGCAAGATGGCCGCGACATTCGTGGACGTGAATGATGGCGGAGCGATCCGCATCGCCGCCAGAGAATCTTCAAAAGCGCTGGCGCGCCGGATGCATCCGGAAATCGAAAACAAGAACCAGCAACAGATGCTCGCTTATCGCGAGATGGCCGATGATGACTTGTTCTCCACCCAGTGGGTGAAAGTTGATCTGCCCGCCGAAGAGTTTCCCGGATACAAGGGTGAGCGAATCGTGTGCGAACAGTGCGGTGAAGGCATCAACTTCCGCAGAGATATTCGTCGCGAAGGAAAGGTCCTCTGCCGCAGTTGCGCCGGGGAAAGCTACTACCAGCCTCTTGGCTAAACCGCCTGCTCATAGGCATGAGCGACCCGCAAAATCGTCGATTCGTCGAAGTGCTTCCCCAAGATTTGCAGTCCGATGGGCAACTTCTCTCTGGTCTGGCCGCACGGAACCGAAATCCCCGGGATGCCCGCTAAGTCTGCCGTGACCGTGTAGATATCTGCCAGGTACATGGCTAGCGGATCATTTGACTTCTCCCCCAGACGGAAGGCTGCTGTCGGGCTCGTGGGCGTAACGATCGCATCCACCTTGGTGAAGGCTTCGTCGAAGTCACGCGTGAGCAGCGCACGGACTTTCTGAGCCTTGAGGTAATAGGCATCGTAATAGCCGGCGCTCAAAGCATAAGTCCCCAGCATGATGCGACGCTTCACTTCCGCTCCGAAACCCTCGTCGCGGCTGCGGCGGTACATTTCCGAAAGCGTCTTGGCCCCGCCAGCGCGATGACTGTAGCGAACACCGTCATAACGCGCGAGATTGGAAGACGCCTCAGCAGTCGCAATCAAATAGTAGGTTGGGATCGCGTACGGAGTATGCGGCAACGATACAGGCACAATTTCGCAGCCCAGACTCTTCAATTTGTCGATGGCCGTTTCGACTGCCTGCCGGACCTCTTCATCGAGGCCCTCACCGAAATATTCCTTTGCTACTCCCAGCTTCAGACCGCGCACGGATTGATCGAGTGCAGCCAGGTAATCAGGAACCGGAACATCGGCGGAAGTGGAGTCCATGGGATCGCGGCCGGCGATCGTTCGCAGCACAATCGCTGCATCTTTCACGGTCTTGCTCAATGGCCCAATGTGATCCAGAGACGAGGCGAACGCGATCAGCCCGTAGCGCGACACGCGCCCGTAAGTCGGCATGAGCCCTACCACGCCACAGAATGACGCGGGCTGCCGGATGGAGCCTCCAGTATCGGAGCCGAGAGTTGCGACAGCCATGTCCGCCGCTACTGCCGCGGCGGAACCACCGGAGGATCCTCCCGGGACACGGCTCAGATCCCGTGGATTGCGCACCGCCTGGTACGCGGAGTTTTCGTTGGATGAACCCATGGCAAACTCGTCGCAGTTCATCTTGCCGAGGACCACCGCCCCGTCGGCTTCCATACGCGTCACCGCGGTGCAATCGTAAGGAGGAATATATCGCTCAAGGATCTTCGAACCAGCCGTGGTTCTCACGCCTCGCGTGCTCAGGACGTCTTTGATGCCGACAGGCACTCCACCGAGTGGCGGCAGTTCCTTGCCCTCGGCTGCCATCCGGTCCACGCGGTCGGCCTGCTCCAGTGCGCGATCTTTGCATAGAGTCAGGAAGGCACCGATCTGGCCGTCCTCTTTTTGAATGCGCTCGTAATGCGCTTCGGCGAGCGCGAGCGCGGTCGTCTGGCGCTCCTGCACCGCCGAGCGAGCCGCATCAATCGTGAGTGAAGTCAGATCCATCGGACTTGCAGTAGGCACTCAACTACTATCGTTCAATTACTTTCGGTACTCGGAAGAAATCTGCGTCAGCGTCGGGGGCGTTTGCCAGCGCCTCATCGTGCGGAAGTGACTTGCGCAAGCCTTCGAGAACATCTTCACGACTGGCATAGGCGAAGCGCTCGCTTCCCTGCTTAGCCTGGTCCACCCCGTAACGGTCCGACACCTGCGCCATCGGCGCCACGCCGGATGTGTCGAGTTCGTTGAGGCGCTCGATGTAGTCCAGAATCGAATTCAGGTCGCGGAGCATGCCGGTACGTTCCTCGTCAGTCAAATCCAAGTTGGCGAGTTCGGCCACGTAGGCGACATCTTTCTCTGTGACTTTCATAAGGAATTCAAAGGGAATTCGCCCCTGGACGCGCGATAATAAACTCAATACGACGCACGACTTCGACTGTATATCGATTGATGGCTGCCAGATATCGAGGCGCAAGCAGCTGCAACTCTGATCTCCAACCCGTATCCGGCACTTCCACCTGCAATACGCCGTCCTGGAACACGAGAGCATGCGTCCGCTCCGCGACCACGGAACCGCAAACCACGGGCCATGCCATCAGCGGAGCCTGGGCGGGGGGAGCCTGGCGCAGAGATTGCGCGACGATTTTCTCTAGCTCTGCTCCTGCTTGTTGCAACGTGTGCCCCTGTCTCGCAGATGGCTGCCTGCGAGGAACTTTCGATTCTAGCATCGCGATCACACCGGAGGTGGGGCTTCTCAGAGTGGAAATTCGCGGCGGACGAATTCGATTGCTGCATCCCGCGAGGGCAGCCGGCCTTCAAGTTGCGCATCTTCGACAGCACTCAAAATCTCATGGAATTGCGGCCCGGGGACCCGACCTTCGGCAATCAGATCGTCGCCGGTAACAAGCAGAACGGGACGCATTGTCTCTGGCGGAATCTCTTTCTGCTTCTCGCGGATGAAATCGTACGAGGCGAGCATGCGGTGGCTCGAAAGACAATCCGCGCGGTGCAGCGCCATGTGCTCCTCAAACCGCGGTAGGCGCATAAACTTCTTCAGCGTGGACTGCTTCATCTTCATCGCATCGGCGAACCGCATGTGATTGTCCACGAGCGCGATGATCTGCTCCATATCATCATTCGAAAAACGCATGCGGCGGCAGATCTCTTCCGCCATCCTGACGCCCACGGCCACGTGGTTATCAAAACGAATGCGGTCCGGGGCTATGCGGAACGTTGGGGGCTTCCCTACGTCATGCAGTAGGGCTCCCCACGCAAGCGGGGCAGGAGTTGGCGAGGGGAGATGATCGAGCAAGAGCAGGGTGTGAACAAAAACATCGCCCTCGGGGTGGAATTCCGCAGGCTGCTCTACACCCCTCATTGCAGAGATCTCCGGCAAAACGTTCTGCAGTAGTCCGCTCTCGTCCAGCAACTGAAATGCCCGCCGTCCGTGCCCCTCGGTCAACATGCGCGTCAACTCGTCCCGGACGCGCTCGCGCGAGACCATCTGAATCTGGGCTGCCAGCTTTTTCATGGCTGCAAAGGTCGCGGCCTCAACCTGGTACTCGAACCGCGCTGCGAATCGAACGGCGCGCAGCATCCGGAGTTTGTCTTCCGCGAAGCGTTGCTCCGCTTCTCCGATCGTGCGGATCAACCCGACTTTCAGATCGGCGCGGCCTCCCACAAAATCGAGCACCTCGCCGTTGATGGGATCCAGCAGCATTCCATTGATCGTGAAGTCCCGCCGCGCAACATCTTCCTGCGGCGTCTGACTGAATCGCACTTCATCAGGATGTCGGCCATCGGAGTACCCGATGTCGCTGCGGAACGTGGCTACTTCTACAGCGTGAGCTTTTGAGGAACTCTCCGACGGTTCAGTCTCGGCGGCCGCGGCATGATCCACCGGAACGAGTACGACTCCAAACTGTGCGCCGACCGCATAAGTCTCGGGAAATATCTCCATGACTTGCTTCGGAGCCGCATTGGTGGATACGTCATAGTCCTGTGGCTCTCGTCCGAGCAGGAGATCCCGCACACAGCCTCCAACGAGGTATGCCTGGAACCCGCGAGCCCGAAGAGTCCGGACGATCGCCGTGGCTGCTTCTTTCAGCACCGGAAAGTTGGAGCCTGCAGTCATGACTTTTTCATGATAATCCGACCGAAGAAATCCATTGCATTGGTGTCAAGCATGCTTTACATTACAAAAAGTAAAGTATGCTTTACATCATGACAGATGTCATCCCATCCCCGTGATGGTTTGCACTGGCGAATGGGGCACCGCCGCGGAATCATGCGAACTGCACTGGGATCGGCGTGAACATGTTCAGACATATGGAGGAGAAGAAATGAAATCCACGAAATTGGCCGGAATCTTACGAGTCTCTTACTGGATCGGCTTCTACTTGCTGTTATCCGCAGGAGCATCCCTCCCGGCAAAGGCGGGCGGTCCCTCGGGATTCGTCGTTCGCAATGCTCTCGTTTTTGACGGGCATAAGTCTCTGGGTCAGTCGGACGTATGGGTCGAGAACGGGAAGATTAAGGCCGTCGGGAAGAATCTGAAAGTCCCCTCTGACATCAGAGTGGTTGACGGCTCCGGAGATACGCTGCTGCCGGGCTTGATCGATTCTCATACTCACGCATGGGGAACCGCCTTGAAAGACGCCGAGATCTTCGGCGTCACGACGGAACTCGACATGTTCACCGACGTGAAATACGTGCAGCAGACCAAGAAAGAGCTGGCGGAAGGCAAGGATCTCGATCTCGCCGATCTTCGGTCCGCAGGCACTCTGGCCACGGCACCCGGGGGGCACGGCACAGAGTATGGCATTCAGATTCCGACGCTCTCGTCTCCGTCCGAAGCACAGGCCTGGGTCGATGCTCGCGTTGCCGAGGGATCGGACTACATCAAGATTGTCGTTGATGATGCGAGCGCATACGGAAATCATCGCCCGACGCTGGACCGTCAGACGTTGAAGGCTTTGATCGACGCAGCACACAAGCGTGGAAAACTCGCTGTCGTCCACATCGGAAAGCAGGAAGATGCGCGGGCCGCCATCGAAGCCGGCGCTGATGGCTTGGCTCACCTATTTGCCGATAGCGCACCGCAGTCCGACTTCGCAAACCTCGTGAAAACGCACCACGCCTTCGTGATTCCAACACTATGCGTGCTGGCGAGCGTGAGCGGAACCGGAGCCGGAGCAGCGCTCGCTTCGGACGCTCACCTCGCGCCTTATCTGACACCCGACAATGCTGCCAATTTGAAGCGTTCATTCCCAAAATTTTCGACTGCTCTCAACGAGAAGTATGCTGAAGGCACAGTCTCCCAATTGAAGGCGGCCCACGTTGCGATCCTCGCCGGAACGGACGCGCCCAATCCCGGGACGGCTCACGGCGTCACCATGCATGGCGAACTTGAACTGCTGGTTCGGTCAGGCCTCACTCCATCCGAGGCAATGGCCTCCGCGACCTCCGTTCCCACCTCGACTTTCCACCTCGATGATCGCGGAGTCATCGCTGCGGGAAAGCGTGCTGACCTCATCCTCGTTAAGGGAGATCCAACCCAGGACATCACTGCGACGCGAGACATTGTGAGTGTTTGGAAGCTTGGCGTCGAAGATGATCGGTCGAGCTACCGGGCCGAAGTTGAAAAAGAAAAATCG
Organism: Terriglobia bacterium; assembly: GCA_963727085.1. Lineage (GTDB taxonomy): Bacteria > Acidobacteriota > Terriglobia > Terriglobales > Acidobacteriaceae > Sulfotelmatobacter. The sequence goes on from CAVSER010000002.1 coordinate 162,488, forward strand.
GAGGCATCGAAACCGGCACCGGCACCCGCCTCGGGATCAGACGGTGGCCTGATCAGCGACTTCGAAGACGGAACTCCGGGTTCAAAATTCGGCACTGGCTGGATGTCATCGACCGACAGCCTCGCAGGCGGTAAGTCTACGGGTGAGATGAAAGTCGTGGACGGCGGTCCCAACGGCAGCACGCACGCGCTCAACGTTTCCGGCCTGATCGACGGTGGCTTGCCTTATGCCTGGTCTGGTGTCATGTGGGCGCCAGGGTCGCAACCCTTCGTTCCCGTCAATCTTTCTTCTAAGAAACAAATTTCATTCTCTACCAGGGGTGACGGCCAGACCTACCGCGTGCTCGTGTTCACCACAAGCGGAGGGCGGATACCGGCGCAACAGACATTCACCGCCAGCAGCGACTGGAAAAAAGAAACGATTCCATTCTCTGCCTTCAACGGAACCGACGGGCACGATATCTCAGCGATTCTGTTTGTAGGAGGACCGGGCGCGGGGAAGTTCGAATTTCAAGTCGATAACATCGCGCTCGAATAGAGGCTCGGATCTGGGACGCGGACTGATCTAGCGAGCGTCCCACATCTGCCGATGAGAACTTCCATCGAGAATTCTACTAATATAGGCACATGCCCGGCGCCTACATCCTCGGTATCGAAAGCTCGTGCGATGAAACCGCGGCCGCAGTCGTACGTTCGGGCGAGCAACTCATCTCGAATGTAGTTGCCTCACAGATCGCAACCCACCAGCCTTACGGCGGAGTCGTGCCGGAGCTCGCCTCGCGAGAGCACCTCAAGGCCATTGTGCCAGTTGTCCGTCAGGCTCTAGCGGAAGCCAATCACACTTACGATTCCGTCGATGCGATTGCTGTCACTCAGGGGCCCGGCCTCGCGGGAGCATTGCTGGTGGGAATCAGCTACGCGAAAGCTCTCGCCTTCGCGCTCGAGAAACCGCTCGTCGCGGTCAACCACCTCGAGGGCCATATCCATGCGGTCCTGCTCGAAGAGAGGCAGAAGGGCAATCACAATCTGCAGTTTCCCGTGCTGGCTCTCGTCGTATCGGGTGGACATACTCACCTCTATCTGGCCACGCAGAAAGGCGACGGCTGGAGCTACGAGAATATCGGCCATACCAGAGATGACGCCGCCGGAGAAGCCTTCGACAAAGTCGCGAAGCTTCTGGGCTTGGGATATCCCGGAGGCCCGGTCATCGACCGCCTTTCCAGTCACGGCGATCCCAAAGCTGTGAAATTCGCTCCCGCGCAGATCAAACATCGCGACAGACGCGACGGCAAGCTCATTGCGGCTGACGACGACCGCCCGCGCTTCGACTTCTCTTATAGCGGCATTAAAACCAGCATCCTGCGCTACGTGGAATCTCACGGAATGCGCGAGGCTGTCGAAGCTCGACGCCAGGCGCTCACCAAAATCTCGAAACCCAAACTCGAGGACTATCTCGCCAAGTGCGACAAGCTCACCCTGGATCTCGTGGCTTCCTTCCAGCGGTCAATCGTCGAAGACTTGGTGACGAAGACCCTCGCGGCTGCAACCGCCAATAATGTCGCTACCGTACTGGTCACCGGAGGAGTGGCCGCCAACCAGGAGCTACGCCAGACATTTGAGCGCGAGGGCTCCAACCAAGGGTTGACAGTGTATTTCCCTTCGCGTCCCCTCTCAACCGACAACGCAGCCATGATCGCGGCTGCCGCCTATCCCAAGTTCCTCGCAAAGGATTTCGCGCCCATCGACTTTTCTGCAGAGGCAAGTCTTCAGCTTCGATAGCCCACGCTACGCGCCGCCGCTGAGGCTAGATCTCGCTTTCTTCCGGATGCTCTTCGATGTTCATGTCCTTGAACTCACTGGACTCGAAGATCTCGCCGCATTCCTTGCACTCGACAAATTCCGATTCCTCGTCGCGGCTGACGATCTGCACGCGCGGGTGTTTGCAGGGTGGCTTGATATCAACGCTTGGGCGGGAGGCAGAAGGCGACTTTGAGGTCATAAATCCGGAAGGTCCCTGAAAATTCCAAGTGAGGGTGGGTTCGCCGGAATTTTTCGGTATTTTAGAACGCCTGCCGCCCTTGTCAAGTGCCAGATCGTTTCGTTTGTCGTGAATTCGTAACGCCTACGACTATGCCATCAAGAAGGACACCACGTGTTACGGACGAGTCCCGAAATGCCAATGCAGTTGAGATTCGTGCCAACTCCGGGATAGGCTTTTCCTTTGTGAACCTAGTGTCCTTCGTGGTTGACGGATTTGCGGTTCCCCAAACCCATTTCCGACACCTCGCTCGTATACCCGTAATCCATTCAACCGACTGCATTTACATCCGAACCTTCCCAATCTACCATTCCCTGCGCCCCCTTGCTCGAATCCCCCCGACTGCCGTAGAATGAAGTACGACGAAAAAGGTCGCCAATATTTCCGACGATATTTGTCGGAGTTTAAGGATCCGCAGTGCTCAAGCTGACGAAAAAAGCCGACTACGCGCTCATGGCCATGAAGCATCTGGCAGAGCATGCGAACGGTGGATCCCTGAGCGCCAAAGACGTCGCCGACGCCTACGGTATGCCTCCGGAAGCCCTGGCGAAGATTCTGCAGCGTCTCGCGAAGGCTGGCCTGCTGCAATCACAGCACGGCACGAATGGCGGATACACCCTGGCTCGCCCGTCACACTCAATCTCGGCGTTCGAAGTGATTCAGGCGATCGACGGACCGCTCTTTATCACCTCCTGCATCACGGTACGAGGGGAGTGTGATCAGACCGACCGGTGCAACATTCGCGAACCGCTGCGCAAAGTGAACGAAAGCATCGAGGCGGTGCTGAAGCGCATCAAGATTTCTCATATGCGGGAAGAACCGGAACAGACAGCAAGCGCGGCTTCCAAGCCGGCGGAACTGGTAACGATTAGCTAGGCGACGAAAAGTTTAAGACGTTTAGGAGATTCAACAATGAGCACGGACGTTCAGATCCCCCAGGTAAACGCGCAAGCGCAGAGTTCGAAAGGCAAAGGCGTGAAGCTGCCCATTTACATGGACAACCACGCTACGACGCCAATGGACCCGCGCGTCCTCGAAGAGATGCTGCCCTACTTCATCGAGAAGTTCGGCAACTCGGCCAGCCGGAATCACTCGTTCGGATGGGCTGCCGAAGAAGGCGTTGAAACCTCGCGCGAGCGCATTGCGAAGCTGATCGGTGCAACGACCAAGGAGATCATCTTCACCTCCGGCGCTACCGAGAGCGACAACCTCGCCATCAAGGGTGTCGCCGAGATGTACCGCGAGAAGGGCAACCACATCATCACGGCTGTCACCGAGCACAAGGCGGTGCTCGATACTTGCAAGCGGCTTGAGAAGTACGGCTACCGTGTGACATATATGCCCGTCCAGAAGGACGGCCTCGTGGATCTCGACGACCTGAAGCGTGCGATGGACGACAAGACCATCCTGGTCTCGATCATGGCGGCAAATAATGAAATCGGCGTGCTCCAGCCGGTCGCCGAAATTGGCAAACTCTGCCGCGAGCGCGGCGTGATCTTCCATACCGATGCGGTTCAGGCAATCGGCAAAGTTCTGGTTGACGTGAACAAGCAGAACATCGATGTCATGTCGATTACAGGACACAAACTTTACGGCCCCAAGGGTGTAGGCGCTCTGTACGTTCGGCGCAAGAATCCGCGCGTGCAGCTATCGGCGATCATCGATGGTGGCGGCCATGAGCGCGGCATGCGTTCCGGTACGCTCAACGTTCCCGGCATCGTCGGACTTGGCAAAGCCTGCGCCATTGCACAGGAAGAGATGCCCCAGGAGTCCTGCCGGATGGCGGGTCTGCGCAACCGCCTGAAAGATCGCATCATGAATCGTTTGGATGAAACCTTCATCAACGGCTCGATGGAGCATCGCCTACCAGGCAACCTGAATATCAGCTTCGCCTATGTGGAAGGTGAATCTTTGCTGATGGGCATCAACGACATCGCAGTGTCCAGCGGATCGGCCTGCACCTCTGCCACGCTGGAGCCATCTTATGTATTGAAGGCTCTAGGAACGGGCGACGATCTGGCGCACAGCTCAATTCGGTTCGGGATCGGCCGCTTCAACACCGAAGCCGAAGTGGATTACGTAGCCGACCGTGTGATCGAGACTGTCGAACGCTTGCGCGAACTTTCCCCGCTCTACGAGATGGCGAAAGAAGGCATCAATTTGAAAGATGTGAAATGGGCAGGAGAAGCGCACTAGGCGCGAGCCAGCCGCGAAGCGGCAGAAGGATGTAGGCCACGGCGCAAGCCGTGGGGAGTCAATTAAGACGGTTTGGCCCCGAAGGGGCGCAAGAATCAAGCTCAGGAGATACCAATGGCATATAGCGACAAAGTAATCGACCACTACAACAATCCCCGCAACGTCGGATCCATGGACAAAGCCAGCACCGACGTGGGCACCGGATTGGTTGGCGCGCCCGAGTGCGGCGACGTCATGAAACTGCAGATCAAGGTCAACCCTTCAACCAACGTGATTGAAGACGCGAAGTTCAAGACCTTCGGCTGCGGCTCAGCCATCGCGTCGTCCTCGCTCGCGACCGAGTGGGTCAAAGGCAAGACGGTGGACGAAGCGCTTGCCATCAAGAACATGGATATCGTGAAGGAACTTTCGCTTCCTCCGGTTAAAATCCACTGTTCCGTTCTGGCCGAAGACGCGATCCGTGCCGCCATCGGTGACTGGAAAAAGAAGCAGGAAACGGCGAAGCCCGTCGCAGCAGAAGCGAAGTAGTGGAACTAGCCCGACGTTGTGGAAGACGCGGCGCTTTCAGCGCCGCGTAGAGTCGGCCACAGATCAGGGCGGTAGCCCATGAGGTTTTGAAAGGGTGCGGCTTTAGCCGCCAAGGTATACGTTGACCACCGCAACTGAAAACGCGATCCCGCAAGCCACTGCCAAGGGAATTCAAGTGACCGACAAGGCCATGGCGAAAATTCGCATCGCGATGGTCAAGGAAGGCATTTCCCCCGAGCAGGGTGGATTGCGCCTTGGCGTGCAGGGTGGCGGGTGTTCCGGCCTCAGCTACAACATTCGCTTCGACTCGCAACCGCGCGAACGCGACCGCATTTTTCAGTACGGTGACGTACGCGTGTTTGTCGATCCGAAGTCATTCATCTACCTGCACGGCATGATTCTGGATTATCAGGAAACGCTGATGCAGCAGGGCTTTGTGTTCGTTAATCCGCAAGCCACGAAGTCGTGCGGCTGCGGAACTTCGTTCTCGGCCTGACGCCTGGCCGGCACCCTGTGTCGCGGACACTCCGTTCGCAACTGGGTGCGCCACCAGAAATATCAGCGAACAGGCTGCGGGTATGAGCCCGAGCAGCGTAAGAATTGGAGCGCCATGACGAAGTCATCTCTTACCGCGATCAGCACGAAGCCGCTACCGGAGGAAACTCATTCCTGCTGGTCGTGCGGATCCATGCGCGCCGCCCATTTCTGCGGGTCCTGCGGTAAGGTCCAGCCCCCGGTTCCGGTGGACTACTTCACCTTCTTTGCCTTGCCCCGCAAGATGAACATCGACGTCAAGGCACTGGAGAAAGACTTCTACGACCTGAGCCGCAAGCTTCATCCGGATCTGAGTGCCCGGGCGACCGCGGAGGAGCAGGAATGGAGTCTCGAGCAGAGTTCCCTTCTGAACGACGCGTACCGCACACTGCGAGATCCGATCAAGCGCACGCAGTATCTCCTCAAACTTGAAGGCGTGGAACTGGAAGAGCAGTCGAAAACGGCGACGGAACAGGCCCGTGCCACAGGAGACGTGAAGAAGCAGATCGTTCCGCCCGAACTGCTGGAAGAAGTCTTCGAGCTCAACATGCAGCTGGAAGAACTCAACATGAACAAGAAGATGGGCGAGGACGATCGCAGTTTGATTTCGCAAATCAGCAAGCAGAAGCAAGCGCTCGAAGGTAAGCATGAGGGACTTTTGGAGGAACTCCAGTCCTACTGGAAGGAATGGGACGCGCTGGTCGATGGTGCCGCTTCCGAAAGTCCGGAACGAGCAAGAATCACAGGAAAGATGGTGGACGTCTTGAACCGGCGGAATTACATCCGCAATCTGGTTCGTGACGTAAACGCCGCACTCGAGGAATAGTCGCAACACATGGCATCGGAATACATCGTCGGCATTGATCTCGGAACCACGAACTCACTCGTGGCTTTTATGCAAGGGGATACGCCTGTCGTAATCCCAGGAGATGACGGCTCGAACCTCGTCCCCTCCGTGGTCGCGCTCGACGATGAGAATCAGCCGGTGATCGGAAACTCCGCTCGCCGTTATCTGATCGAAACTGCCGACCGCGCCGTCTACTCAATCAAGCGCCTCATGGGTCGCGGCATCGACGATATCCGGGACGAACTCAAGCTCTTCCCTTTTCGCATCGCTGAAGATATGCAGCCGGGCGAAGTGCTGCGCATCAAGCTGGGCGACAAGATATCCACTCCTCCGGAAATCTCCGCACTGATTCTGCGGCAACTCAAGCGCAACGCCGAACGCTACTTCGGAGGACCGGTCACCAAAGCCGTCATCACGGTGCCGGCGTATTTCAACGACGCGCAGCGGCAGGCGACCAAAGACGCCGGCCGCATTGCGGGCCTCGAAGTCCTTCGTCTCGTCAACGAGCCGACAGCCGCTTCTCTCGCCTACGGACTCGACCAGAAGCAAAACGGGATTGTCGCCGTTTACGATCTCGGCGGCGGCACATTCGACATCTCGATTCTCAAGCTGCACGACGGCATCTTCGAAGTCATCGCCACGAACGGCGACACCCACCTCGGCGGCGACGACATCGACAACCTCCTGATCACCATCGCGCTCGACGACATCCGTGGCGACATGGGAATCGATCTTCGCCGCAACGCGGAAGCGGTGCAGGCCATCCGCAAAGCGGTGATTGAGGCGAAGATCACACTCTCCTCCCAGCCGTCTGTAAAGCTCGACATCGAACTTCCCGCCGGGAAGCGCTACCAGCGCGAGATCTCGCGCGAGCAGTTTGAGCAACTGATCCAGCCCATCATCGATCGCACCGTCGGCCCCTGCAAGCAGGCGCTCAAGGATGCGAACCTCAAGCCCGAGCAGATCGATGAAGTCGTACTTGTTGGCGGCTCCACCCGCATTCCCAAGGTCCGCGCCCTGGTGAAAGATCTTTTCCAGCGCGAGCCCCATACCGGTCTCAATCCCGACGAAGTCGTCGCACTCGGCGCCGCAGTTCAGGCGAATATTCTGGGCGGCGGTTCGGAAGCGACGCAGAACATGCTTTTACTCGATGTGACTCCGCTTTCCCTTGGCATCGAAGTCGCCGGCGGCGTCACCGACAAGATCATTCTGCGCAATTCGACCATACCGGCATCGGCTACCCAGTTTTACACCACGCAGATTGATGGCCAGGCTAATGTCGCCATCCACGTGTTGCAGGGTGAGCGCGAACTCGCGAAAGACTGCCGGTCTCTTGCCCGCTTCGATCTGAAGGGCATTCCGCCGATGGCCGCCGGCATTCCGCGCGTCGAAGTGAAGTTCCTGATCGATGCGAACGGGATCCTGCATGTCTCTGCCCGCGAGCAGCGCAGCGGGAAGGAAGCGGAGATTCAAGTTCAACCGAGCTATGGTCTGACCGACGAGCAGGTCGAAGGCATGATTCTCGACTCCTTCGACAACGCAGAAGAGGATTTCCGCAGACGCCAGGTCATCGAGGCTCGCAATGAAACCGCAACGATCCTCGCCGCTCTCGACAAGGCAAGAAAGAGCGGGGCCTGGGGTCAACTCACGACGGACGAGAAGAAGCAGATCGCCAAGATGAAAAAGTCGTTATCCGAAGTCAACAAAGAGGACGACTACCAGGCAATCCGCAAAGCGATCGATGCGCTGAACCACGGAACCATGCGGCTCGCCGAGTTAATGATGGACACGGCAGTGTCGAGCGCACTGAAGGGCAAGAACATGGATGAAACTGATCTGGGCGAAGGCCCGACAGCGCCTCATCCCATGGCGAAAGCAGAATTTGAATAGCGCTGTGACCCTGTGTCCTTTGTGTTGAAGATTTTGATTCAAGGAGCAGCAATGGCAGAAGAAAAGACAAAAGGCGCGGGAGCCGCCACCGAAGAAGCTCCAAGCGAGAACACAGTCCAGGTCACATTCCTGCCCGAGGGCAAGACCGTGACGTTCGAGCACGGCAAATTGCCCTACGAAGACCACGGCAAGGAAGAGTCGATTCTCGACATCGCGCTGAATCACGGAATCACTCTCGACCACGCCTGCGGCGGCAATTGCGCCTGCACCACCTGCCACATCTGGGTGAAAGAAGGCGCCGAGAATCTCTCCGCGATGGACGACGATGAAGCCGACCGGTTGGACATGGCGGCCGATCTCCAGTTAAACTCCCGACTCGGCTGCCAGGCACAAATCACGAAGCCAGGGAAAGTCGTCGTAGAAATTCCCGCGTGGAACCGCAACTACGTATCGGAAGAGCACTAGAAAAGTTCAAAGGTTTAAAGTCTGAAATTAGAAGTTCATTGAGCCGTGACTTTGAAACCTTACCTCCGGAGGAGCACTGAGATGGCCAGGAAGCTTACATGGGATGACGCCGAAGATCTCGGCATTCTCCTTTCCGAAACGCATCCTCAACTCGATCCGCTCGCGGTCCGCTTCACTGATCTGCATCGCTACGTCACGGAACTGCCCGACTTCGAAGGCGATCCGAAAGCCTCCAATGAAGGCAAGCTAGAAGCCATTCAGATGGCATGGCACGAAGAATTCCAGGACCGCACACAAGCCTAAGCTACCGTGCGTGAGAATCGAGGGGCGCCGGATGCCGGACGGACGCTTCGGGAGATTTACGCCTTAGGGCTTGGAAACGAGATCAGCGACTTCGGCTGTTTCAAGTTTTTCCTTAGTGGTTAATGTTTCCTGTCCGCCGCCTGTAAGCCCGCCACCTTGGCATAGAACTTCTGCAGCGTATAAAACGCCAACTTCCTCTCCCCGCGATTCGAAATCACACCTTTGCGATTGTGATAATCCTGCACGCCCGGCAACATTCTCAGCGGAGATCTGAAATCCATCAGCACCCAGGGCGTCAGCCCCGCAAAGTTTGGCATGCGCTGCACCATCGCAAGCTGATGCTGAAACAAGCTGTTCTGATATTCCTCCGTCCAGCGTTCATCGGCTTCGCCATGCCGTCCCGCGATCGCGCCTCCGCCGAACTCGCTCACGATGAGCGGCTTATTGAAACTCGATTTCCATTCCACTTTGTCTGCATCTTCCGGACGTCCCCAGTACCACCCCAGATATTCATTGAGACCGATGACATCCAGGGCGTCCGCCAGAGGGTCAACCAAAACTCGCGGTTCGCTTCCCGAGCCCTCAACGTGATTCAGCGCTGACGTAATCAGGCGCGTTCCATCCAACTCGCGCGCCTCCTGCGCAAGCTGCTTGATAAAAATCAGTCGCTCCGGTTTGACCGGAGTTTCGTTCGACATCGACCACAGAATGACCGCGGCCCGATTGTGGTCGCGGGCAATCATGTCGCGCAGTTGCGTCTCAGCGTTAACCAGTGTCGCGGCATTCGTCCAGTCGATGTCCCAATACACTGGAATCTCCGACCACACCAGCAGGCCCATCCGATCAGCCAGGCGAATTTCATTTTCGTTGTGGGGATAATGAGCCAGTCGCACGAAATTGCAGCCCAGTTCCTTCACCCAGCCAAACAGGGTCTGCGCGTCTTCCGGACTGAACGCACGCCCCTCGCGGAATGCAGCTTCTTCGTGCATCGAGATTCCACGAAGGAAGATCGGTTTGCCATTCAAAAGGATTTTTGCCCCTTGCACTTCAATCGTCCGAAATCCAATCTGATCGCGAACGTTGTCTTCCCCACTGCTAACGATTACGTCATAGAGTTTCGGATGCTCAGGCGACCAGAGATCCAGTTTGCTGCGAAAGTGAAACTCAGCGCGTCCGGATGCATTACTCGAGAAGCTCTCATGGACTCCCGCCTCCGGAATCTCCAGGCTGAGCTTCTGTCCCGGTTGCGCTCCATTCAGCTGTACCCAACCGGAAACTTCGTCCTGTGAGCCGCGCGCGAGTTGCACTGAACAATCCTGGATAAACGTGCCTGGCACCTCGACCAGCACCACATCTCGCGTGATCCCGCCATAGTTCCACCAGTCGAACTTGATCCCGGGCACCGCATCGGCACTGCGAACATTGTTCACTTCGACGATCAAAGAGTTCTCACCCTCGCGCACGAGGGACGTGCACTCAAAATTGAAAGCGGTAAATCCGCCCTCGTGTTCGCCGAGTTTCTGTCCGTTCATGTATACCGTTGCACGGTAATTCACTGCGCCGAAGTAAACGAACGTGCGCTTGTCCAATGGCTTGTGGTAAGTGAATAGCCGTCGGTACCAGACCGTGCCTTCGAAAAACATCAACGGCTCGCGCTGCGTGTTCCAGTCCCCGGGAACATTGAGCACAGGTGACGCATCGAAGCTGTACTCCACAAGGTCTTGCTTGTCCTTCGGCTTGGCATCCCGGAAGAAGCCCGCTCTTGAGTTATCAAACGGATCGACAATCGTCCGCCATGCACCGTTGAGACTGACGCTTGTCCTTCCGGAAATGTTTGCAATCAAGGTTGAAGGGGCGGGAGAACCAAAAGCCCATGCGGAGAACAGCAGGAAAAGGGGGAGTGAACGACAGAATCGCTTCATGACAGCCTCGGCTGCCCATATTAGAGAGTAGCCTTAAGCCTCGTCAAACAAATCAGTTAGGAGTTGTTATTCTTCGATGCCGGCGCGAAGCAAGCTTTTACAAGCCGGTGACAACAGGCTCTCTGCCGGACTCTATGCTCAGGAAACATTAAGGCTCTGGATCTCTCCAGTGCCTTCTCTCTCTCCGGCACAACTGAAAAGGGCACGGCGCGCTAAGCCGTGCCCTACTTCTTTTCCGCGCGAACTCTTCCTTTACTTTGCGCCGACCGTCGCGGCCTCCTCGACATTTGCCTCGCGCAAGAACTTCGCGGCCTCTTCCGGCGGCGTCGGATTGATATAGAACCCGGTGCCCCACTCGAATCCTGCCGTCTTGGTCAACTTCGGCATGAACTCAATGTGCCAGTGATAATGATCATTTGTAGGATCCTGCACCGGCGACGTGTGGATCACCAGATTATAAGGAGGATTGTCGAGCACTCGATCCGCTCTCCCCAGCAGATCCTTCAACGCACGCGCAAGATTCTCGAACATGTGCGAGGAAGAATTCTCGAAGGCCGACTCATGCTGTTTCGGCAGAATCCACGTCTCAAACGGGAATCGCGGCGCATAAGGCGCGAGCGTGACGAAATTTTCATTCTCCCCAACTACGCGTGTGCCACTGTCCATCTCCTGCCGGATAATGTCGCAGAACACGCACCGTTCCTTATAGAGAAAGTACTGCTTGGCCCCTTCGAGTTCCTGAACCACGTTGATCGGCAGAATTGGCAACGCAATCAACTGGGAATGGGAATGCTCGAGCGATGCCCCCGCCGCCTCGCCGTGATTCTTGAAGATCAGGATGTACTTGAACCGCCGGTCTTTCTTCAGATCGAGAATACGGTCCCGGAAGGTCCACAAAACGTCCTCGATCCTCTTCGGAGGCAGGCTGGCCAGGTTGGCCGTGTGATCGGGCGTCTCGATGATGACCTCGTGCGCCCCGATTCCGTTCATGCGGTCAAACATGCCTTCCGCCTGGCGGTTCAGATTGCCTTCAATACCCAGCGCTGGGAACTTGTTAGCCACGACACGCACCGTCCAACCCGGAGTATCCCGTTGTGGCGGAGGACCGCCGTTGGGATTGGGCCGGTACGCCTGGATCTCAGGGGGCGTCTTGCTCTCATTTCCATAGCAGAATGGGCAAAATCCGCCCTTGATTTTCATGTTTTCGCGTACAAAATCCGTTGGGCGCTTCGCACGATCCGTCGAAATGATTACCCAACGGCCAACAATCGGGTCTTTTCTCAGTTCCGGCACTTCGCTGAATCCTTTCCGGGAGGTTGCGCAAACTCTGTATTTTACGCCGCCAGGGAGGCATTCCGAAACACTTCGATTTGCGGGCGGGGACTACAACCGTCGTAGTATACGCTCACAATATCGAACCTCCATTGGCACGATGGTGGCAGTTGCCGCAGATATTCGCGCGCCACTCTCGCCACGTCCCTTCTCTTGTGATAATCGACCGCTGCCTCGGCGGACTTCACATCATGCGTCGTTCTCGTCTTAACCTCCACAAAGCAAAGTACATCTCGATCCCATGCAATCAGGTCGATCTCGCCATGGCATCGTGGCGACCGAAAGTTCCGAGACACGACTGTATATCCCAGCTTCCGCAGGTGGAAGTATGCGTCCTCTTCCCCTTTGGCCCCAACGCGTAAGTGGCTCGGTCTGCTGTCGGGTGGAAGTACGCGGAAAGCAAGCCAGTCGAGACTTCGAACGACCGTCCGCGTAAAGAAGGCGGGAAGCATGACGAGTAGTCTTCAGACTATGAAATCGACAACCGGCGGGATGTGACCTGACTCACATTGATGAGTATTTGCGACGGGCAACTTCCCGGAAGAGGAACAGCCCCGCGGATGAACGCAGATCCGCACCCGAATCCGCGTTCACCCGTGAGGAACTTAAGCTCCAACTGCCTTGATGCACTCTTCCAGCACATCGACCGCGACATCCGCTTCCTCTTTCGTAACGACCAGAGGAGGGCACAGCCGGATCGTGCTCGGACCGCAACCCAGGAATAAAATGCCTTTCTGAAACGCCATCTCAACGATCCGATCGCGCTCCATATTGCCGTATTCCTTTGTGACCTTGTCCTTCACGATCTCGACGCCGATCATCAAACCGCGCCCGCGAACGTCGCCCACCAGTTTCAGCTTCGACGGCCAATCCGCCATCCGCCGCTGAATGTGATTGCCCACTTCCTCCGAGTTCTTCAGAAGATGTTCTTTCTCAATCACGTCCAGTGTGGCTAACGCTGCCGCCACCGCCACCGGATTCCCGCCGAACGTCGATGCGTGAGAGCCGGGGACCCAGTCCATCAGTTCCGCTTTGGTGATGGTGACGCCCAGCGGCATCCCCGACGCAATTCCCTTGGCGCAACAGACCATATCCGGCTCGACTCCCGTGTGCTCAACGGACCACCACTTGCCCGTGCGTCCGACACCGCTCTGCACCTCGTCGACCACCAGCAGGATTCCGTGACGGTCGCAGATGCGTCGCAATTCCTGCATGAACACCGTAGGAGCGACAACGTATCCGCCCTCGCCCTGTACTGGCTCGACGAAGATCGCAGCCACTTCCTCCGGAGGAAGCGTCGTCTTGAATAGCTTCTCCTCGATAAAGCGGGCGCACCCGAGAGCAAAGTTGTCCGCTTCCTGGGTGCCTCCAACGCATCCGCGATACACATCGGGATAGCGCACATGTGTCACACCAGGAACAAGGGGGGCAAACCGTCGGCGCTGTTGCGGCTTCGACGCCGTCAGAGAGAGAGCGCCCATCGTGCGCCCGTGGAACGCGCCGAAGAACGCGATCACGTTCTGCCGCTTGGTATGATACCGCGCCAGTTTCAGGGCGCACTCAATCGCCTCCGCGCCCGAGTTGCCATAATAAATCCGGTGCGGCCCGCGCATCGGAGCGATCTTCGATAGCCGCGCCGCCAGCTCCACCATGTTCTCGTAATAAAAATCCGTTCCCGACATGTGGATCAATTCACCGGCCTGCTTCTGAATGGCGGCGACCACGTCCGGATGGCAGTGCCCCGTCGATGTCACGGCGATGCCGGCAGAGAAGTCGAAAAACTCGTTGCCATCAACGTCGGTCACGACGATCCCGCGTCCGCTCTTCGCGACCATCGGATAGGAACGCGTATAGGACGGCGAAATGTATTTCTCATCGCCCTCGAGCACGCGCTTCGCGTTCGGCCCGGGCAGGGCGGTCTTGATCTTAGGACCAACAGTGATTGTAGCCATGGAATCCTCCGATTTTGGAAAGGCATGAACCAGTCGTTCCGCTCTTGCCTTCAGGAAGGGCACGAACCGTCGTGCCGCAGTTGGTATTGGGTAGGGCGCGACTTCAGTCGCGCCGCCAAAACGCCACTATGGAGTGGGCTTTAGCCCCTGAGGTTCGCTCCTGAGAGCACATCAGGGCCAATCAGGCGGAGGAAAGGAAAGAACTAGTCGCTACCGAAGAGAGAGGGACGCAGACGCGAAGGCAGATTGGCCCGGTACCGCCGTGGACACACCAGGCAGTGCAGCCAGCACTCGACCGCAGTGAACCGGGGAAGACGCGAATTGGAATACTTGTGCAGCATCGGTCGCGGGCAACATCACTCTGATTATAGCCGGAAGCGCAAGCGAGCGTAACCCCTTTGGTAACGGAATCATCTGGCGATGAAATATCATGCCGGACTTACTTCTTCAATTCCGCGGGCCAGTTGGAGATGACCTTTAACGGCGCTGCCGTTTCCCCTTCCACCAAATTCACCAGGACGCGCTTCCCATCGGGCGCAACGTCGAAGCCCGTGCCGACTCCGGGCATACTGGCGTGAAAAAGTCGTTGTGGAGTGCCAATTTCCAGTTCCGCACCCTTCGGCACTACGGTGCAAGCCATAATCTCATCGCTCAGATTGTTGTAGAGCACTTCGTGGCCGTTAGCAGTCCACGCTGGATACGCGCCGCCATTCGGGGAGACTTTCCACTTACCCTTTCCCTCGGGCAAAGAAGTCAGATAGAGCTCGTTCTGCCCGGATTCATCAGAGACGTAGGCGACCCAATGTCCATCCGGAGAGACTCGATACCCATTAATGTTCGATTTTGAGGACGGCGGTTGCACGATCGCAACCGGCTTCGCAGCCGCGGCAAGCGGCAGGACCCAAAGCGACACATTCGTCTCGCCGTCGCCCCAGATGTAGGTCACATACTTTCCGTCTGGAGTAAACGCCGGATAATGGTAGTTGTTCGCCTCCGGAGTCAGATTCTTCTCCGCTCCGCTGCCGTCCGCCGCTTTGGTGTGGATCTCGACATTGGCTCCGCCCTGCGCGACGGCCAAGGCGAAGATCAGCGTCTTGCCGTCGGCAGACCACGCAGGCTCCCAAACCGGCAGTTGATCGAAAGTGACGCGCGTCTTGGTTTTGCGTTCCAGGTCAAGCGTCCACACTGCCCCATTCGGGCTTCCCGTGACGAACGCCACGCGTTTACCATCCGGCGATAAGCGCAAGTTCTCGATCGTATTCTCGCGTACATCATAGGTGCTGAGTTCTTTCCCGGTTCGGTCGAACCATGTCAGGCGGGTTCGCGCCGCCGCCGCGTTCCCTTCCTCAAAAACCATCACTCCGTTCTGCGATGTCGCGAAAATACTCCGCCACACCCCGACGTCGTCGCGAAGGTTGCCCACCAGCGGGACCGCCGGGCCTTCCAGCTTTCCCGACTGCGGATCGAACGGTTGCGCGACCAGTGCGTTTCCTGCCCGGTAAAGCAGATGACCCGACGAATATTGCGCCGCCGAATCGGTAGCCAGGATCAGGCGGCGTTCCATGCTATCGATAGATCCGAAATAGACTCCGTTTTGTTTAGGATCGCCTCCCGTGTGACTGGTTGCTAGAAAAAGAAAGTGTTTGCCATCGGGCAGGAACCATGGCCAGCGATGGGTAGTATGTCTTTTCGGATCCATTGTGGTCGCTGCTGATGCCAGGCCCCCTTGCGCGCTGACACGCGACAGCGGACCCATGAAATTCCCGGCGAATACGATCATGTCATCGGCGCCCCAGGAACCACCCCGAGGGTTCGCTGCTTCCGCCAGAATCGTGATGGGACCTCCGGCAGCCGGCACCTTGTTCAGTTTTCCGTTCGCGAAGAATCCTAAGTTCTTGCCGTCGGGCGACCAAAAAGGATGCATCGCGCCCTGTGTCCCGTCCAATTTCTGCGCCTTCTCGCTGCTTAGCGGACGCACCCACAGCGACTTGTCCTCTCCGGAATGCGCCACGAACGCGAGTTTGTCACCCTGAGAGGACAGCACCGGCATGCCGCCGGCGTCGCCAGTCGCGTCGAAGGAGAATTTCTCTGGTGGTGGAATTTCGGCGTACAGAGGTTCAGACGTCACCGTACCTTGCGCCCAGCGGTAGCCGCCAAGCCCAGCCAAAACGAGGAGGGGGACGAATAGCAAAGTCGCCCATACGGCCCACGACTTCTTGAAATGAGGATGGCCATGCGTCACTTCCGAATCCGACGCAGACTCTGCGATCCAGAGAAGATCCATGCGCAAGTCGTGCACGGACTGAAGACGTTCCGCAGGGTCCTTCGCCAGGCACGCGCGGATGACGCGGTCGAGCATGGGAGGCACCGGCGGCGTCGCCACGATGGGAGCCGGCTCCTTTTCCAGAATCGCTGTGAGCACGCTGAGTTGAGATTTTCCTTCGAAGGCGTGGCGCCCGGTTGCCATTTCATACAGAACGCAGCCGAAGCCGAAAATATCGCTGCGCGCATCCGCTTCCGCTCCTTGCAGTACCTCGGGCGCCAGATACTGAAACGTTCCTACGATCGAACCTTTCTGCGTCAACGGAGACGTGGCCGAAGTCAGGGCAGTCAGATTCATCGTGGGCGTCGATGGAGTCAGGGGCCCAATCGCATGTCCGCCTACGGACATTTCCGGCTTGGCGAGGCCGAAGTCCATCAGCTTCGCGCCCGCCTTCGTCAGCATGATGTTGGCGGGCTTCAGGTCGCGATGCGTGATCCCCTGCGCGTGCGCGTTCTCAATCGCCTCGGCGATCTCGATCGCAATCCTCAGGGTCTGCTCCAGCGGCAGCGGGCCTCTTTCCAGCCTTTCGGCCAAGGTGTGGCCTTCGAGGTACTCCATCACCAGGAAGTCGACGCCATCCTGCGATCCGACGTCGTACAGCGTGCAGATATGTGGATGTTGCAGGCCGGAGATCGCCTTGGCCTCCCGTTCCATCCGTTGCTTCAATTCAGAATTGGCGGCAAGATGCGAAGGCAGAACCTTCACCGCCACGGTGCGCTCGAGCCGAGTGTCGCGGGCACGGTAGACCTCGCCCATCCCGCCCGCTCCCAGCGCAGACTGAATTTCATACGGACCAAGCCGAGTGCCGGAGGTCAGTGGCATGAGGCGCCAATTATAACCTCGGGTACAGACACCGAAGCTGATGGCGGGATTTTGGGAAGAACGGATTCACACAGATCTCTGCTCCGAAGGGTCGATCAGCCATAGCCCTGGTACTGACTTTGGCAGAATTGGATACGTCCCCACTGTCCGCTGGCCACTAACCACTCCTCTTTGACTTCCCGCCCTTCACCCCTTAGCATTGCTCACCACACGGACGGGGACCTTCCTTTGCTCGACCAAACCATTTCGCATTACCGCATCATCGAGAAACTCGGCGGCGGCGGCATGGGTGTTGTTTACAAGGCGGAAGACACCCGCCTCGGCCGCTTCGTCGCCCTGAAATTCCTCCCCGAAGACCTTGCGCAGGATCATCAGGCCCTCGAGCGCTTTCGCCGCGAAGCCAAGGCCGCCTCAGCGCTGAATCATCCCAATATCTGCACCATCTACGACATCGGCGAGGACGCCGGACGCACCTTCCTCGTCATGGAATTCCTGGACGGGACCACGCTGAAGCACATGATCGCCGGCCGTCCGATGGATGTCGAGACGATCCTCTCGCTTGGAATCGAGATCGCCGATGCTCTCGACGCGGCCCACGCCGGCGGAATCGTCCACCGCGACATCAAACCGGCCAACATCTTCGTCACCAAACGCGGACATGCCAAGATCCTCGATTTCGGCCTCGCGAAGGTGAAATCGAGTACCGGGGAATCAGCCCAGCCCGGAGACATGACCGCCCCGACTGCGGTGGCCATCGAAGAACATCTCACCAGCCCCGGCTCAACCTTGGGCACGGTCGCGTATATGTCCCCCGAACAAGCCAAAGGCAAGGAACTTGACCCTCGGACAGATCTGTTCTCGTTCGGAGTTGTGTTCTACGAGATGGCAACGGGGCAACTCCCGTTTCGCGGCGACACTTCGGCCCTCATCTTCGACGCGATTCTTAACCGCGTCCCGGTTGCTCCTGTTCGGCTGAATGCCGATCTCCCGCCCAAACTCGAAGACATCATCAACAAGACTCTCGAGAAAGACCGCAACCTGCGCTACCAGAGTGCGGCAGATATTCGCGCCGACCTGCAGCGCTTGAAGCGCGACACCGAGAGCGGCCGCGCCGTCGCCCATAGTTCCGGCTCAGTGCCCGCAGCTGTGGATGCAGCGCCCATCCCCCGCGCTCCTTCGGCATCGGACATCCGACGAGCAATTTCCTCGAGCGGCATGACGGCCGTCGTCGAAAAGCCGAAGAACCGTTGGAAAACACTCGTGCCGATCGCCGCGGGGATCCTCGTGGTGCTGATCGGCCTCGGCCTCTACCTCCGCTCTCGCGGCTCGGCCAAGCTCACCGAAAAAGACAGCGTCCTGCTCGCAGACTTCGTCAATACCACTGGCGATCCCGTCTTCGACGGCACACTCAAGCAAGCACTGGCGGTTCAACTGGAGCAGTCGCCCTACTTGAACATCGTTCCCGAGTCGCGAATCCGCGAGGCCCTCCGCCTGATGGGCAAAGCTCCAGACGAGCGCGTCACGAACGACACCGCGCGCGAGATCTGCCAGCGTCAGGGCATCAAGGCCATGCTGAGCGGTACGATCGCAAGTCTCGGCAATCACTACGTGGTCACTCTGAACGCCATAAACGGATCTACCGGAGACTCCCTCGCAACCGAGCAAATTGAAGTCGAAAGCAAAGAGCAGGTTCTCAAGTCGCTCGACAAAGCCGCATCCAGCCTGCGTCAGAAGATGGGCGAATCTCTGGCCTCGGTACAGCAGTTCGCCAAGCCACTCGATCAGGCCACTACCTCATCGCTCGAGGCCCTGCAAAATTTCAGCAAAGGCAATGACATCCACCAGCAGATGCAGGACGATCTCGCCGTACCTTACCTCGAAAAAGCAGTGGCATTGGATCCGAACTTTGCCATGGCGTACGCCACCCTGGGAGTCATTTACAACAACCTCGGGCGAAGCGCTGATTCCACCCAGGCCATGCAAAAAGCCTACGAACTTCGCGATCGCGCCAGCGAGCGGGAGAAGTTCTATATTCAGGCCCATTACTACGATGAGGTCACGCTCGATTCCGACAAAGCATTAGGCGTTTATGCCGAGTGGCGCCAGACCTATCCTCGCGACACGACCCCGTACGTGAATGCCGCGCTGACCTATAACGCGCTCGGACAGCCCCAGAAAGCGCTCGATCTCGCCAGCGAAGCCCACAAAATCAATCCCAACGATCGTTATGCCTACGACAACATGGCTAGCGCCTACGAGGCTCTGAACCGTCTCGACGAGGCCAAGGCGATCGCCGACGAAGCGGTGTCCCGCAAATTGGACGGTACCGGCGTCCATTTCATCCTGATGGATCTGGCGTATATCCGCGGGGACCATGCTGCCGTTGATCATGAACTCGATGTCGTAAAGGGAACCGGCAATGAACCCTTCCTGCTTTTCTTCCACGCGAACTGGCTGATGTCGGAAGGCAAAGTAAAGGCCTCACGTCCGGTGTGGGAAAAGGTACGCCAGATGACCGTGAGCACCGGAGCCAAAGACCTTGCTGGCAATCTCTCGACTATTGAAGCGTACGACAACACAGTGCTCGGAAACGAGGCCGAAGCTCGACGTCTGGTTTCGCAGGCTCTCGCGTTATCCAGCGACACCGACGCCCAATGGTCGGCAGCTATCGTCCTAGCCGCGACCGGCGACCTCCAGAAATCCGCCAAGATCATCTCTGATCTCGAGCGTTCCCACCCGGAGAACCGTTTTCTGCAGGCGGTCGCGCTTCCCCAGGTGCGAGCGGTGCAGCTCTACGAAAAAAATCAGTTCGATGAGGCCCTCCGCACGCTTGAACCGATACGTCCCTATGAGTTCGGAACCGGTCCGCACGGCGCCGGTGTTAGCGCCATTTTCCTGAGAGGGATGATCTACTTGAAAACGAAGGACGGCACGAAAGCCGTCACTGAGTTTCAACGCATTCTCGATCGCCGGGGCGCCGCCGGCTTCGCCGTGGAATATCCGTTATCGCACCTTTATCTCGGCCGCGCCTATTCCCTTCAAGGGGACGCCACCAAGGCCCGCACCGCCTATCAGGATTTCTTCGCCGCCTGGAAAGATGCCGACCCCGACATCCCGATCCTGATCACCGCAAAAGCAGAGTACGCAAAACTGAAGTAGCAGACTTCGCCGTGAACCCACGGTCATCCTGACGCCTCGCGCAAGCGAGCAGCACGAATCTGCTTCTCCCGCCATGTTTCCTAAGCTGACGCCCCAGATAAGAATCCAATCGCCCGATCCGCTTGTCTGATATGTTTAGAACTTCCCCGTTCCCAAGCACATGCACTCCGCTCGCCCAAGCCGGTGGATGGTGATTCTCGCCTTCGGACTCGTGTATCTGTTCTGGGGATCCACCTACCTCGCCATTGACATCGCTGTACAGACAATCCCTCCGGGCCTCATGTGCGCGTTGCGCTTTTCCATCGCCGGGCTCGTCATGCTTGCCGTCTGCGCCGCTACCGGACGCAAGATCTTCTATTCCCCGCGCCAACTCGCTCTCGCAGCCGTCGTCGGATTGCTCCTGCTCATGGGCGGCAATCTCACGCTCTCCTACGCGGAACTCGCCGTCTCCTCCGGCCTCGCCGCGCTGATCATCGCCATCACGCCTCTCTGGTTCTTGGTGCTAGATTCCCTGCTGCTCGGCGATCACCACATTTCCCGCCGCGGCAAGGCCGGACTCTTCCTGGGAATCATCGGCCTCGTCGTTCTCGTCTGGCCTCAGCTGCAAGCGGGAAGCATCGGCCGCCGCGAGTTGATTGCGTCCATCAGCCTCATCGGCGGCTCGTTCAGCTGGGCTCTCGGATCGGTACTCTCGAAGCGTTGGCAGTCAGGCATGGATGTATTCAGCGCTACTGGATGGCAGGTACTCGCTGCAGGGGCGGGAAATCTGATCTTCGCGTTATTCGCCGAAGATCTCAGACACGTCGCCTGGACGCCTCGCGGCCTCGGCGCCGTTGGTTATCTGGTAGTCTGCGGCTCCTGGATCGGCTACACCGCCTACATCTGGCTCCTGGAGCACGTACCCACATCGAAGGTCTCCACCTACGCGTATGTGAACCCCGTAGTCGCGGTATTCCTCGGGTGGCTCATTCTTCACGAACGCGTGGACCGGTTTATCCTCGGAGGAAGCGTCATTGTGGTGATCTCCGTCATCCTGGTCACCAGCGCGAAGGTGAAAGAAAAGACGGTCGCCGGGAAATTGCCCGCCGTAGAAGCCGCAGGAGACTGAAAAAATTTCAGATTGCAGATTTTAGAGATCTTAGATTGCAGATTTAAGCCCTGCACCGAACACCTGTGAATTCAATCTGAAATCTACAATCTGAAATCGCGGATTCTCACTCGTCGTCCTTGTCATCGACCATATCCACCACCCGCCCCCGGACCGCAAATGTCTGCTTGCCGCCCGGCAACTCAAAACTCACTCGTACCGGATTCCGCTGCCACTCCGGCGCAGCGCAGACCGCATCCGGCTCCGCATCGTCCGGAACTCGCTCGGCTACCTGCTTTCTGAATACCGGCTTCCTTCGGCTCAGCTGCGCGACCACCGCGTAGGTCTTCTTCCCATCGTCAGCGACTCCACAATACGCAACATAATCTCGATACCAACTCGCTGCCGAATACACGCCGTCGAACTCCGGCAGATTGATCGCCGATATCCGCCCGGTAACACGATCCACCAGAAGCCATCCTCCGCGCTGCCACTGCCACCTGGGGCCAGAGTCCGCGGGCAGACTGTCGTTTAGTCGAAAAGCCCGCCGAACCACGAACAACCGCTCCGTTACCTCGTGCGGAGACCCAACGAAGTACTCCTTGACCCGCCCGTCCACAATCAATGCGCGAACTTTAATGGAAATTGGTTTCTCATCTGCCCCATACCCGGCGGAACACTGCACCGGCTGCCACTTTCCAAACGCGATAACGTGCGCCTTGGTGGCAGCTGCCGCCGCCAGCGAGAGGAGGAAGAAGCCGAGAATCTGAAGCCCCTTGACGCCAATCCGATGGAATCTCATGCTCCGAGACTAGGCAGACGCCGGAACCTCCGGCAAGGCCCTCGGTCACAATCTCTAAATTGATGTGCCAATCCGGGAATAGCCAATTTCGGGCATCGGGTGGTACTGTGTTACAACTAGGCAGGCTAGTGCTAAGCCACCCCAAATAGGGGTACAATCGGGAGTCAGAAAAACGATTTTCTGTTTCCCCGCCGACGTGCCATCCTGCCGCTGTATGGGGACAACTTCAACGGAGAGAATCGCTTCTTAGCCAACCATGGGGGAGCTTCTACCAAGGCGTCGTGGCGCGCGCATCCTGGTCGTCGATGACCAGCCAAGCATCGCCGGATTGATGAGCCAACTGCTCACCATCCGCGGTTACGATGTCGTCACGGCCGCCAGCGCCGAACAGGCCGAAGCGGAAGTTCGCCGCCAGGCTCCCGACCTCATCCTCTCCGACGTGATGATGCCCGGGAAATCGGGCTATGACTTCTGCCGCGGCCTCAAAGACGATCCGGCCACCCGCCTGATTCCTTTCGTTCTCATCACAGGGCTGAGCGACAGCAGCGACAAAGTTCGCGGTATCGAGGCCGGAGCTGACGATTTCCTGAATAAACCGGTCCTCGCCGAGGAACTGATCGCTCGCGTGAAATCTCTCCTTCGCCTTAAGGAATTCACCGACGAACTCGAGAACGCCGATTCCGTCCTCTGTACCCTGGGCCTCATCGTTGAAGGCCGCGATCCCTATACCGAAGGACACTGCGAACGTCTGTCCGTTCGCGCGGCAGATCTTGGCCGCCACCTCGGTATGGACGAAGACTCCATCATCGCCCTCAAGCGCGGCGGCTACCTGCACGACATCGGAAAGATCGCCGTCCCCGATGACATCCTCAAGAAGGGCAGTGATCTTACGCCCGCCGAATGGGAGATCATGAAACTACATCCCATCACTGGCGAGAACATCTGCAAACCCTTGCGCTCCCTGCGGCTCGTTCTGCCCATCATCCGCCATCACCACGAACATTCCGACGGATCCGGATATCCTGACGGCCTGGTCGGCTCGGAAATTCCGCTGCTCCCGCGCATCCTGCAGGTTGTGGACGTTTACGACGCCTTGCGCACAGCCCGTCCGTACAAACCGCCGCAGACCCATGATCAGGCTTCCGAAACCATGCGCCATGAAGCCAACCGCGGCTTATGGGACGGCGAACTCGTAGCAGAATATCTATGGATGCTGGAGCAAAAGCGCCAGGTAGCCTAGGCCGCTGCTCTTTCCTCCTCGGCAATCAATCCCATGACGCACACCCTCAGTCGTTTCCCCAACCCAGCGACACAAAGTACAATGGCTTCAGTCTTCACGGCAGCCAAATTGATCTACTCTGCATCAGTTAAGTTTCTGATTTCGCGACCGACAGCGAAGGACTGATAATCAATTTTGAGCCCTGCATACAGCATCGTCATTCCCGCGTACAACGAGAGCGCACGTTTGGGTGCAACCCTCGAAAAGGTTCTTGGCTACATCCACGCCCAGGACTGGGACGCCGAAGTCCTCGTTGTCAACGATGGCTCTCGCGATAACACCGCCGACATTGTGCGGGCATTCGCCGCGAAAGACCCCTGCCTTCGCCTGGTAGAAAATCCCGGCAACCGCGGCAAGGGGTACAGCGTGCGCAACGGCATGCTCAACGCGCACGGACAAATCGTCCTGTTCAGCGACGCCGACCTCTCCTCGCCGATTGAAGAAGCTCCGAAGCTGTTCGACGCCCTTGAACGGGGCGCGGACATCGCCATCGGCTCCCGTTGGCTGCGCGCAGAAACCCAAACGCAGCGCCAACCTCTTCACCGCCAGATCTTCGGACGCATCTTCAACCTCCTGCTGCGGATCACCCTTGGTCTTCAATTCAAGGACACGCAATGCGGATTCAAGGCCTTTAAGCACGCGGCGGTCGACGCAATCTTCCCTTTGCAGAAGATCGAGCGTTGGGGCTTTGATCCCGAGATCCTGTTCCTGGCACGCAAGCTCGGATTCAAAGTGAAAGAAGTACCGGTCCTCTGGGGACACAGTGGCGGAACCCGCATCAATCCCCTGATTGACGGTTCCCGCATGGTGCAGGAAATGCTCCGAATTCGCTGGTATTGGCTGACAGGAAAGTACGCGAGTAATCCGTCCCCGGTTCACACGATCCCGGAGAAACTGCCCACAGTAACGACCTCAGAACTAAAGCGCACAGGTTCCGGCCGCTCATAGTTATAAGCACGAGACCTTGCAAGAGGAAGATTTCCTTCGTGATACTTAGTGCCCTTCGTGGTTAAAGATTTTTCGTCTTCCCTTCCTGATACTCCGTGTCCTCTGTGGTGAAAGGTTTTTCCTTCAGTCTAAGCAGCGCGAACCTCGGCGACCACTCGAAGTCCCATCTCACTAGTCGAAATCGCCCTGTGCGACTTTCCTGCCAAGTCCGCCGTCCGCGCGCCTTTCGACAGTACGGCGCCGACAGCCGCCTCCACGTAGGCCGCCTCTGTTTCCAGCTGAAAGGAATGCCGCAGCAACATCGCCACCGACAGAATTGCGCCTAAGGGATTCGCGATTCCCTTCCCTGCAATATCCGGAGCCGACCCATGCACCGGCTCATAAAGCCCGACCTTCCCCCCGATGCTCGCCGAAGCCAGCAGCCCCAGCGATCCCACAACGCCTCCCGCCTGGTCTGAGAGAATGTCTCCGAACATGTTCTCGGTCAGGATGACGTCGAAATCAGTCGGCCGCTGCACCAGCAGCATCGCAGCCGAATCCACATACTGGTGTCCAAGCTTCACGTCAGGATAATCCTTCCCGATCCTCGTCACCACATCGCGCCACAGCCGCGAACACTCGAGCACATTCGCCTTGTCCACGGAGAGCACTTTCTTCTTCCGCTTCCTCGCAAGCTCAAATGCGACGAGCGCGATGCGCTCGATTTCGCTCTCTCCGTATCGCATCGTATTCACTGCCATCCGGGAGCCCGCGTCCCCTTCAATCGATCGAGGCTGCCCGAAATAGGCGCCTCCCAGCAGCTCGCGGACAATCATGATGTCGGTCCCGCGAACGATCTCCACGCGTAAGGGAGAACAATCTTCCAATGCCGCAAAAAACACCGCCGGACGCAAGTTGGCATAAGCCCCCAGCTCGCGCCGTATGCGCAACAACCCGGCTTCCGGACGCAGATGCCCCGGGTTGTGATCAAAGGCAGGACTGCCCACGGCGCCTAACAGCACGGCACCGGAAGACAAACAGGATTGGATGGTGTCTGCGGGCAGCGGATCATTGACAGCCGAAAGCGCCGCACCGCCGATGAGTTTCTCTTGAATTTGAAGAGAATGGCCGAATCGCCCACACACAGCCTCGAGCACGAGAACAGCCTGCTTGGTCACTTCCGGCCCAATTCCATCCCCAGGCAAAACCGTAAGATTCAGATTCATTTTTCCATTCGCAGATAAAGGGATTTGGTAATCGGCAATTCTAAGGGCAAACAAAAAAAGCCGCCACTAAAGGCGGCCTCTGATCTTCAATCACTCAATTACAAAATTACCCAATTACCTAATGAGTCAATCCCTAAACTCCCCACAGATAATCTTCCTGCTGCGTCTGCTCATGCTGCGACGGCTCGGGATGCACCGGGATCGGCATCCCAAACGGGTTCGTATTCGCGGCCGCAGCGAAGCTCTTGTCCGGCTCCGGCGTCGGAGCATTGACCACCGCTGGGATCGTCGCCTCCACGATGGGCTCGATCAGCGGAGTCGCTGTGCGGGACGGCTTGTGTGTATCACGGATCAGTTCGAGCAAATGATGATCCTCCACATGCTTGATCTTGTCCGCCAGCCGCACAAATCGCCGGTAGATGTCATCCAACGCGCGCCGGTCAAATTCATACCCGAGCTGTTCGCAGCGAATGCTGAGCGCATGCCGCCCCGAGTGCTTACCCAGTACCAACTTCGAATCCGGTACGCCCACAGATTTCGGCGTCATGATCTCGTACGTCAGCGGATTCTTCAGCATGCCATCCTGATGGATGCCCGCTTCGTGCGCGAACGCGTTGCGCCCTGTGATCGCCTTGTTGGGCTGCACCGGCACGCCTGTGATGTCGCTGAGCATCTGGCTCGCCGCGTAAATATGCTCGCTCACCACGCTCGTCTCAAATGGATACCGGTCCGGCCGAACTCGCATCGCCATCACGATCTCTTCCAAGGACGCGTTTCCGGCGCGCTCGCCGATCCCGTTGATCGTGCACTCGACCTGCCGCGCACCTGCTGCCACCGCCACCAGCGCGTTCGCGACCGCCATCCCAAGATCGTTGTGGCAATGCGCCGAAATCGTAGCGTTCTCGATCCCTTTCACGCGCTGCCGGATCGTTGAAATCAAATCCCCGAATTCCGACGGCACGGTGAATCCGACTGTGTCCGGGATGTTCAAGGTCGTTGCGCCGGTTTCGACTACGGCATCCAGCACGCGGCAGAGAAAATCTGGATCGGTTCGCGTTGCGTCTTCCGGCGAGAACTCCACGTCGTCGCACAGGGACTTCGCCAGTTGGATCGCCTCACGCGCTGCCGCCACACACTGATCGCGGGTCATCCGGAGCTTGTACTGCAGATGAATGTCAGAAGTCGCCAGGAACACGTGAATGCGTGGACGCGCCGCATATTTCAAAGCTTCCCAGGCGCGCTCGATATCTCCGCGCGATGCCCGCGCCAGACCCGCAATTACAGGCCTCCGAATCACCGTCGCGATGGCCTTGACCGATTCGAAATCACCGTCCGATGCGATCGGGAACCCGGCTTCAATCACATCCACCCCGAGTCGGTCGAGTTGGTGCGCCAGACGCAGCTTTTCCTGCTGGTTCATGCTGCAACCGGGCGACTGTTCCCCATCGCGAAGGGTCGTGTCGAAGATCGTGATGCGCTCTCGATGCGTACTCATGGGTTTCCCTCAGGAACTGACCCTTAATGGTACGGTGGGTCGCCATAGAAGCAAAACTTATAATTCTTCAACTATGATTAGTATCACTGCTATAATAAGTTTTACTAATACTAATCAGGACTTGCATTAAGGCCTATGGAACTCTCTCAACTGGAAGTCTTCTTGGCGGTCGCCCGCGAGCGCCGCTTCTCCCGCGCTGCCGACAAGCTTTTCCGCACTCAATCCGCAGTCAGCCAGACCATTCGTAAGCTTGAGGACGAACTTGGCGAGGCTCTCTTCGATCGCTCATCCCGCGAAGGTGTACTCACCGATGCCGGCAAGGTCCTGTACGAGTACGCCGAGAAGCTGATCAATCTCAGAAGTGAAGCTGCGGAGTCACTGTCTGAGCTGCGCGAACTTCAAAAAGGCAAGCTGGTCATCGCCGCCAACGAGTTCACTGTGCTCTACCTGCTGCCTGTGCTTGCCGAATTCCGCCGCCTGCACCCGATGATCAAGATCACTGTGGAACGCGCACTGGGCAGTCACATCCCTGACGATGTCCTGCGCTACAGCGCCGAGTTCGGAGTCCTCTCGTATGAACCTCAAGACGCGGCGCTTCAGTCCATCGTGACCTTTCTCGACGAACTCGTCTTCGTCGTGCCCCCCAATCATCCCCTTGCGTCCGCCAAACAGGTCAGCATCCGCCAGTTGGGCGCCGAATCTTTCGTCGCTCACATCGTGAATTCTCCCTACCGCGAGAAAGTCATCCAGCTTTTCAAGACGCACAAAACCCCTCTGCACATGGATCTCGAACTCCCCACGCTGCAGGCCATCAAACAATACGTGGCAATGGGAAACGGAGTGGCGCTGATACCTGAAATCAGTGTGGAAACGGAAATTGCACACGGGGAACTCGTCAGCATTCCCGTGCGCGAACTGCAGCTGAAACGCAAATTGCGCCTCATCTATCGCAAGGACGCAAACTTGTCTCACGCCGCGCGCGCGTTCCTGAAAGTAGCGGAAGCCGTAGCCCTGGAACGCAAAGGCCGCTACCGCTTTCAGCGCGAAAACTAGAGGCAGTTCTGGAAGAAATTCGATACGAAAAACGGCGGCACGCTCGTTGTGAATCCTTCACCATACGAGCGTGCCGTTTGGTTCAACTTAGCAATCGGCGCAAACCCGCGCCTCGGCGAACGACTCCAGCGCCGATTCCAGCGTGGGATGTATCTCCAGAACCGAATCCAGATTTGTCAGATCGAGCAACGTCCGCACGACCATGTTCGCGCCGGCGCACTTCAACTCCGCTTGCCGGTCCCCGGCCCAACTCTGCAACAACGCCAACTCGCCAATGCCTGCGCTGTCCATCGAACTCACGCCGCTCAGTTCGAGCACCAGCCTGGTTCCTTTGTGCAAGAGTTCCCCAACGATCCGCGACAGGGCGGCAGCTTCGTCGCGATAGACGATGCGGCCCTGGCAGTGGACGATGATCACGTCGCCATGATTTCGCGTTTCAACGCTCAGCTTCAACTTCGACTCCTTCTCAACCTCATACGCAGCATGCCCCGCCGGCTGCTCCCATGTTTGCCATTGTGTGTTCATAGTCATCATTTCCATGCTAGTGGATAGACGAGAGCGGGCAGGTTTTGGCACCATGAATATCGGGTAAATTTTCGTCAACACCGTATCGGCAGTCCTAAGCCCCGCCGCGCCAAAATTTTGTCCGGCGGGACATCTTAAGCATCCGGTACACTGCATCTAACGGATTTCATTGATTACAATGGATGTTTTTGCCGGCGCGATCGCCGGGGAGGAATAATTCGTGTCGAAAACCGCTGCCGTCGCGCTGGCGTTCGTCGGAATGCTCCTGTGCAGCATTCCGTCGTCAGCTCAATTTAACGGGCTTCTTCCGAGTGGAAACGTTTACGCCGGAGTCTCCTACGGCCAGCTCACGAACGTTGTGAACAAGCAGAGTTACAAGGGATGGAACGGTTCGTTCGAAGCGCTGCCCTTCGTGCGCTACCCGCACCTTGGCCTCGTCGTGGATGCGAGCGGCTTCTACCGCGCGGGCGGGGTTAAACAATACAACTTCGTCGGCGGTCCGCGCCTCTCCACGAACATCGGGAAGTGGCGTCCGTTCATTGACGCCATGGCGGGCATTCGCCGGGTGAATTCCAGCGGATTCACTTATAGCCCTCTCGTCATCGATGTCGGCGGCGGCATCGACTACAAGCTCTTCTTCAAGAACTTCTCCTGGCGTGTCCAGGGCGACTACATGCACACCCACTACGCCAGCGCCACTCAGAATGACTACCGTGCCTCTACCGGTATCGTCTGGAGATTCTGACCCAGAGAAGTAGCTACCGGATCGCCACCTCGTGCATCCAAACACTTTCTGCGTTTCAGCGGGTTAGAACGCAGAGGAGGACCATGATGCGCAAAATTCTTTTCCTATTTGTTGCTGTGTTTCTGTTTGGCTCGCTTGCCGCAGCCCAGATACCGACATCCGGCAACGTGTTCTTCGGCTACTCGTACTACAACGCGAACATGTCTTCGATCGACCGCGCCAATACCAATGGATGGCAGGCTACGCTCGAGGGAAAGTTCCTGCCCTTCATCGGATTCGTCGCGGATGTCGACGCGCACTACGGATCGCAGAATTTCCCTGTGATTTGCACCACACCTGGCCCTTGTCCCACGTACAACTCACACTTCTCAGAACACAATTACATGTTCGGTCCGCGCGCTTCAGTTTCTGTCGGGCCAGTGCGCCCATTTGCCGAACTTGAGTTCGGACTCGGCCACGCTAAGCTCGATGCGGGCCCATCGGATTCATCCCTCGCGTATGCAGTCGGCGGCGGCCTCGACTACAAACTGCTGCGCGTTCTCGCCTGGCGTGTGCAAGGAGATTACGTCAGAACCAAATTCTTCGGCGAGCACCAGGGCAACGCTCGTCTCTCTACCGGCTTAGTTCTCCGTTTCTAGATTCGAGTCCATGCAAAACAAAAGCAGGATTCAGCTGGTTGGCTGAATCCTGCTTTCAGTGGCCACACCACAAACCTTGGCTTCACCTCTCTACTGAGCTTTCGCGCCTGTAGTCTCCGGCTCTACCCAGTACTTGTGATCCCGCAGGAAATATTTCTCGTTCCAATAATTCATCGCCGTCTTGAGGAAGAGCCAGCCCACGCGCCAGTGTCCCATCCGCTTGAAGCGCCGGTTGGTCGTGTAGACTCCGCCGCGAACGATTGCAAATCGCGCGCGTTCGACCTGCTGGCTCAGCCGGTAATCTTCTGCGAACTGAATTTGCTCGTGGAATCCGCCCAGTTCCCAAAACTTTTTGCGGTCGAACATCATGAACATTCCGGTCGCAAACGGGCGATGCAGGTACGACAAATACTGGAAGCAATCATTCGCCGCATAGAACATCTTGTCGACTACGCTTCCGTCGTTGCAGACGATATTCGTCGTCACGCAGTGCAAGTTCTTGGACGTCGCCTTCTCGACGCACCGCCGCACCAGAGTTCGGTCCGCCAGTTCAATATCAGCATCGAGAAAGAGAACGTAGCGAGTGTCCGCCTGAGACGCTCCCTGGTTTCGCCCGACCGAAGGCATGCCTCCACGAATGACGCTAAGGTTCAAGCGATCGCGGAAAAGCCGCACGGCGTCGGGCGTTCCGTCGGTCGAATTCGCGTCAGCGACCAACACTCTCGTACTCGACATCTTCGAGTAGTCCTGATTCGTCAGCGAAGTCAGCAAGCGCGGAATCAACTTCGCTTCGTTCTTCGCCGGAATCACGATCGTCACTTCGCTTCCCGGATTTGTTTTCGTCGTATTCATGAATCTGAACCCCACTTTCATCGATCGTCAGATATGTAAGCTTCGAATCGACCCATCCACCAGAGTTGTAGTAACCAATTCCTCCCTGCTCCATATGCATGGCATGATGCGTGTGCCCACAGAAAATTCGTTCGGCATGATGATGCTTCGCGTATGCCAGCGCTCCCGCCGCCACCTTCGCCGACATGCGCAGCCAGCGGGTGTTCAGCCGGTCGATGAGGCGCGCGATCGGCTTGCTCTTGAAGTCCAGTTTTTGCAGTTGCAGATACAGAGACGTGCCCCAACGGCTCAGGCGGACGCGGTTCACCTGGAAGCCATCGAACTGGTGACCATGGATCGCGATGTGCCGCAGTCCGCGATACTCCCACGTGTAGTCCTGATAGACCTGCACGCCGACCAAGTGCGACATGATGTCGGTCAGCCCGTAGTCGTGGTTGCCTTCCACCCAGACCACTTCGATGTTGCGTTTGGGATTCGACAGCTTGCGGATGTATCCGAGGAACTTCCAGTGCTCTTTGGTAAGGCGAGCGAAATTCAGGTCAGCGAAGATATCGCCCAGCAGGATCAACCGCTCGAAGCGGCTCTCCTTGAGTACGCGCGTCGCCTCGCGCGCACGGCTGGTCTCTGCACCCAGGTGCAGGTCGGAGAGGATCAGCGTGTTGTAGCCATGCAGATCCATGCTCGAGTTGTAGCAGCGGCATGTTACAGAGCGATTAACATTGCATCAATATTGGTGCACGGATGATTAGCCTGGTAACCCTGTGGCGCGGCTTGCAGGGTAGGAAAGTGTTCCTGCAGGAACATTCCAAAGCACAAAGTTGTATGTACAAAATCCGATAAACCGCTTGCCAATAGCGACTTACAGAAAATGGTAGGAAGCGCCGGACAGCAGAATCGACGGGCGCCCAGGCGGAAATCCATAGATCCTGCGGGCCGGAAAATGCGCGTCCCGCAGGATGACAAGGGTGTAAGGGTAATACCTAATTTCGAGACCGCGGTAGGCCTCTTCCACATCGCTCTACCGGCTTTGTCCTCTCATCGCACTCCCGTAACCTTGACTGCGCCTATATAGGATTCCTATACTGCTAAACATAGGATTCCTATATAGCATGAGGAAACGCATCAGCTCCAAAATCGCACGCGGCAGCGGAGAACTTGCGATTCTCTCCCTGCTGGCCGAACAGCCACTTTACGGGTTCGAGATCGCCAAGCAGATCGGCGAGCGCACCGGCGGGGCGTTGACCTTCACCCTCGCGTCCCTCTATCCGCTTCTCTATGAGATGGAGAAACGCGGATGGGTCGAAGGCCGCTGGCAAGCCAACCATGCCGGACGTGACCGCCGCTACTATCGGCTCACCGTAACGGGCAAGCGCCAACTCGCCCCATTGCGCGAGGAATGGCGATCCTTCTTTCAAGCGCTCGATGCAATCGCCGGAGTCAGCCATGCCTGATTGGCGCAAAATCACCGCCGAATACCTGAAGCGGCATGCTGTCAGCGACGACGTAATTCGCGAGCTCGCGGCGCATCTGGAAGAGGTTTATGAGCAGGCTGTATCGCAGGGCGCAGGGGAATCCGATGCGATGAAAATTAGCTTGCAGGAAGTAGAAGACTGGCGCGTTCTGGCGAAGCAGATTTGCCAAACGAGGTCCGAGGAGAACGCCATGAATCACCGCACGAGAACGCTGTGGGTTCCCGGCATGATCACGTTGCTGGCGGCAAGTCTTTCTTTGATGGCGCTGCAGTTGCTTGGCTATCGCCCAAACCTGATTTGGAAGGGACCCATCGCTGTGATGTTCTACTGGCCGTGGCTCGCCACACTTCCTGTGTTTGGAGCAACGGGAGCGTTTCTGGCACAACGCGCGCATGCGCGACAGATGACTCGCCTGGCGGTCGCCGCCTCTCCTGCGCTACTGCTGCTGGTGGTGATGTCGCTGATTCTGCCGCTCGAAATGCTGGTCGAGGGATTCTGGTGGTTCCGGTTCGTCTACTTTGCGGTCGCCATACTCAACTGGGTCGCAGTCCCCGGCACGGCGTTGCTGATCGGTGCCGCCCCGTTCCTTCGAAGCAATGCGGTGTCCGCAGATTCCGCGGCGTGACGTCGCTTCGTGGAAATCGGCTTCACTACGCCGGCGGCACGTACTCCTTCGGCTTGGCCGATCCCTCACCGAAGAAGAACATCTCCAGTTGCTTCACGATGACTTCCTGATCTTCGCGCCGGGCGGGATTCAGGCGGTACTCGTTGAGCAGCATCTTGCAGTGCTCTGTCCACATCCGCCATGCTTCCTGGGAGACGTTGTTGTAAATCTTCTGCCCCAACTCGTTGTCAAAGGGGGGCTCATCCAGTCCCGGCATTTCCTTATTAAACTTCACGCAATGAACCATGTGCGCCATAAATTTCCTCAACAAAATCCTGATTTGATTCTCAAACTATCTTACACGGACTGATACACCTGTCAGCCTGCGGCCCGATACTTCTATGCCGCCGGACAGCCCAGGCGGCTGACCCATATGAGCAGGAACCCACGACTCACTTGTCGCGAACAAACCGCACCCAGACGGCGCCCGCCCATACCCAAACCGCGAACAGCGGAACCAGACTCGCGAGCCCGTGCAGTCCCATCAGTTGTCCTAAATTGAAAGCTCCGTACTTTCCACCAGCCGCTTCGGACACCGTCAACACCGAATCCTGATTCATCGCCATCTTTCCTGCCCAAAATGCCGGCCACGTCGCATGCACAATTGGACACGAATCCTGCATGGCCAACTGCGACGTCGTGGACACAGCCATCAGGGTCACGAACACGCTGTACAGCGCGAGTAGCAACAAAACTCGCCGCGACGCCACTCCCATCCGCTCCCATGCAATCCCGAGGCCCAAGCATAAAAGCGGTATCGCGGCCCCGGCGTACCGAGGTCCAAACGCAAGCCCGGCTTTCCACCAGTAGAACGAGGCGTTGAACAGGAAGTAGTACGCAACAATGGCACCGCCAACGAAGGCGGCGGTTCGATTTTTGTCTTTTGCCCGCCACAACCCAGCGACAGCCGCCAAACAAACTGGAGAAGCAAAGAACAGGCCGCGGGAACATCCGAACAGCAATTTCAGCAAGCGGTCGGGATGCGGATACGTCAGCCCCATGTATCCCTGCTGCTGCATGAATGAAAACGAATTCGGATCGTAATACGAGTAGCTCGGACGGAACGCACCGAACGCTGCATGCAGATATGCAAGCAGCACCGCGAGACAAAGCAGGGCGCCCAGCCCCACTCCGGCGACAACACTCCAGCGAGCCTTACCGCCTCGGGACCAAACCTGAGACAGCGCCAGAAATGCCAGCGCGGCGGAAGCCGGGGCTGCCGGATATTCCGTTACCGTGGCCCATCCAGCGGCCAGTCCCATTGCAAGGGACCAAAGAAATAGCCCCTGCCCTGCAGCCTCGGGCAACTTCCATGCCGCGGCAAATGCAAATACCAGGCAAGCGCCCACCAGCGCATGAGCCCAGAACAATCCCGCGTATGCCCAGATCGGGGTTCCCAGGCACATCACCAGTGCAGCGAACGCGGCAGCTGTAACTCCCGTGCCAAATCGGACAGCCAGAAAGAAAAGACTCATTCCGGCGAGCGCGGCCGGCAACGCGACTGCCAACGCATTCACCATGTAAGAGAGTGCGAATTCTCCACGGGGACTCTGCGGATCGACGCCAGCCACGCTCAATAGGGGCCGCGCCACAAGTGCAACCGGCACCGCGAGGAACACCAGGCCCGGAGCTTTATCTGAGTAGTAGTGCCCCTGAAAGTGAGCTTTATCCTGAGTGTTCTCGTGGTACGCGTCGATGCGCAACGTGTGTTGTTCGACGATGGCCCGCAGGAGATCGAAACGGGAGTTCTGATTCCATCCCCCGCCTTCATAGAAGTACACTAGCGAGAAAAAAGAAACCGCCCCCACCAGGATTGCCGCCTTCCAACGGGACGAGCAATTCTCAGGAGCGGATTTCATTCTCTAAGTGTGATGTTCCCGGAAGCGGGAAGCCAGGCTGCGAGAGAGCCAGCCTACTTTCCCGATGACATTAGCAGCGCCGCAACGATCTTCTGCGCCTCTTCTTCCATCTTAGCCGGATCGGCCGGAGCATTCGTCGCCGACGTCTTGCCTCTGATCCCGACATACACGGCGTCATAGGCCGTGTCGCCAAGATTTTCGACCTTATGCTTAAACGGAGGATACCAGCGCGCCTCACCCGGCTTCGAGAAGACATCGCGCGTCTTGCCGCTCTCGTCGGTGAAGCGCAAATGCGCTTCCGTCAGGATGACGACGACTCCTCCAGGATGCTCGTGCAGGCCAGATTTTTCGTGCGGTCCATAGTGCACGGATACGACCTGCACATGCTCGTTTTCGAAATCCAGCTTGTAATGCTTAGGCTCAACCTTCGTGGGATCCTGTGCCCACGCGGAACATGCGACCAGACACAGCAATGCTCCCGCCCAGAGTAGCTTTGCTTGCATACCTGCCTCCGCCCCAGCATCTTGAGTTTTTGTTGGAGAGCTTAAGTCAATCTACGTCCGGCGATTGGGGGTAGTCAATGATTGGCCGGAGCTACGACCCATAGTGAGTAATGCTCAAAGTACTTCGTATGAAGCGGATTGCGACGCTGGAAGCAGGCTCTCAGGAGGTGGTGGGCCCACTAGGATTTGAACCTAGAACCAACAGATTATGAGTCTGCTGCTCTAACCGTTGAGCTATGGGCCCGCAGACCCAAATCTAGCACAACGGAACCTTCGCCGGCCGCCTTCGACGTTGTCGGTCCCGGGCGGGAACCGTGACTGCAAAAACCCGCGCCAGAGTGTCAGTGCGAGGTCGCCTTCTCGGCTCCCAGCCCGGTGTTCGATCGCACCAGCAGTTCGTTGAACTTGTGCTGCGAGGTTGGTTCGTGGCTGATGAGTGTTCCAACAATCGCGCCGACAAATCCCAAGGGAATGCTGAGAATGCCCGGGTTCTCCAGAGGGAACCAGGCCTTCGCCTGAATGAGATGACGCGCCGCTCCGGTAATTTCGGGTGGATCGATCGCCATCAAACTCGGACTCACCACGATCAGTCCGATCGAGGCCAGGAGTCCCACCCCCAATCCGCAGACGGCTCCGGCGGTGTTGAAGCGTCTCCAGAAGATCGACAGGAGGATCACCGGGAGATTTGCGGATGCGGCGACGGCAAAGGCCAGCGCAACCAGAAACGCCACATTCGCCGTCGGACCGAGCACGATCGCAATCGCAATCGCGACCGCCCCGACTACAAACGCGGAGATCCGGGCCACCAACACTTCCTCGCCCGGCTTGCGCTCGACACCCTTGTGGATGACGTTCGTCCACAGATCATGGGAAAACGATGTGGTCGCGCTGATGGTCAGACCCGCCACCACCGCAAGGATCGTGGCAAAGGCGATCGCCGAGATGAAGGCAAAGAAGATGCTTCCGGCCAGGGCCTGCGCCAACAGCGGAGCGCTCATATTCGTGCCGCCATGTACCTTGATGAAATCCGGACCGACGATCGTCGCCGCCCCAAATCCAAGAAACGTTGTCATGATGTAGAACGTTCCAATCAACACCATGGCCCAGACGACGCTGTGGCGCGCCGTCTTGGCGTCGGGAACGGTATAGAACCTCACAAGGATATGGGGGAGTCCAGCGGTTCCAAAGATCAGGGCGAGCCCGAGCGAGATCAGGTCCAAAGGTCCGTACGGCGGTTTGTATCGCAGGCCGGGCTGCAGAAAGTCTTTTACGACCTCCTGCCCTTTCGCATCGTGATAGGTCACATGAGCGATGGCGCTGAAGAACTCGCCCAGGCTGAAGTGGAAATGGGCCATCACCAGAATACTGAGCAGGATCGTCCCGGCCATCAGCAGGACGGCCTTGACGATCTGCACCCAGGTTGTGGCAAGCATCCCGCCGAACACGACATAGACGATCATCAGGATGCCGACCGCGATGACCGCTTTGTTGTAAGTGACGTATCCGCCGAGCAGAAGCTTGACTAAAGCTCCGGCGCCCACCATCTGGGCGATCATGTAAAACGTGCTGACGGTCAACGTGCTCAACGATGCCATAGCCCGCACCGGCCGCGGCTTCAGGCGGTAGGCGAGGACATCGGCCATGGTGTACTTCCCGGCGTTTCGCAGGGGCTCGGCAATCACGAGGAGGACAGTGAGGTAAGCCACAAGCCAGCCCACCGAGAACAGGAATCCGTCATATCCCTGGAAGGCGATGATGCCGGCGATGCCAAGGAAGGACGCGGCGCTCATGTAATCGCCCGCCACAGCGATTCCGTTCTGCCATCCCTTAATCTGGCGGCTGGCGGCGAAATAGGCACTCGCGCCCGAGGATCTCTTGGAAGCCCAATACGTGATGCCGAGCGTGATGGCGATGAAGACCAGAAACATGATGATTGAGACATTCATGGCTTGGTGCTCCCGTTTGAGTCCTCAGCCTTCCCGACGATGTCGTTCGCCAGCCGGTCGAAGTTTGCAGCAGCTTTCACGTAGAGTCCTGCAATAATCCAGGCAACAAAGAACTGCGACAGTGCGAACAGGTAGGCCAGATTGACCGGCCCGACCACCTTCGTCGCCATGAACTTCGGCGCATACCCCACCAGAACCGGAAGGGCAAAGTAATACAAAACGAAGAAAATGAACGCGGGCACGATGAAACTTCTCTTCGTGGCCATCAGGTCCTGGAAGGCGTTGCTCTCGGCAATTTCGTCCCAAACAGTCCTGGCCTGTTCTTCTTTCTTGATCTGCATGCTTTCAAAGCCCCTTGTGGTGCTACTCGTATACCCGTTGTTTGTTAATGGAGTGTTACAAAGCCATCCGAGCGTCGATCGAGACAGCTTACCCCTCGTGTCAAGCCGCAAATAAAACGCTGCCCTTTGACCCGAAGTTGGTCGGCGTACCGCCTTATCTGATAGCAGCCCTTCGAGCTGTTCCGGGGATGCTGCTATGGGCCCCGCTTGAATCGACCGAATTCTCCGCTCAGGATGGTGCGCTCATGAAGCTTGCCTGGATTCTTATCGTCTTACTCGCGGTGCCCGCCTTCTCGTCCGAGGAGAAAGACGAGAAGAAAGCTCTCGAAGGTCAGGCGAAGGCTCTGATGGTACAGGCCAAAGAGCTGGAGAAATCCGGCGACCTCGTCGAAGCCCGCAAGCAATACGCCAGCTCGCAGGCGTTCTGGGAGACGAAGGATGCCGAAAAGGCGATCAAGCACATCGATGACGAGATTCGGAACCGGGTCAAAGACGCCCTGAAGCGCGCCCATCAACTGTACGATCACGGGCAGTTCAAACCGGCGAGTGAAGCGCTGGAGAACGCTCTCGAGCTGCACAGCTCCGGAGGAATCCTGTCTTATAACCTCGCGCTGTGTTACTACCGCATGGGGGATCCAGTCACCGCGCTTGGATATCTCGATGAAGCGATCTCTGCCACCGGCGATCCCAAACGCGGCAGCAAGCTGAAGCAACTTCGCACGTCGTGGGTGACCGGCCAACCCAGTACGAACTCCAGTGCCGTGGACAAGGATCACCTCGCCTATGTGAATCATCTCATCGAAGAGATTGGTTTCGATGCTTCATTGGAGGAAGGCGCGCCTCAGATGGCTGGGGACTCGCCGCGTCCAGCTGGATCGAGCGCCGAAATCAAGCAGGCTAGTTTTGTAGATACTGCACCCACGGCCAGTCTGCATGCGTCCAAGAAACATCAGCACGCAAGCTTATGTGAAGCTCTGGACACGATACAGGGGCCATCGGCCGCGACACCCGCGATGGCATTCAATATGGCCATCTGCGCCGAAGACAATGACCATCCGCAGCGTGCCGCCGAGATGCTGCGGCACTACCTGGAAGCGGCGCCCAACGCCGCGGACGCTGCGCGCGTACGTCTCCGCCTCGCCGATTTGGAGGCCCTGCTGGCGTTACCCGATCCGCACGGAGCCGAGGTCCGCAATTTGTACTCGGCCGCATCGCGCTCCCTCGAAGAGCGGAAGTTCGACCGAGCCCTCACGCAATTTCAAAAAGCAGCAACTGTTGCCCCCGACTTCGCACCCACTCAGTGGCGTCTCGCCCTGATGCACGAAGCCTTCGGGAATGTCGATGGTGCGCGCGAATCCTTCACCCGGTTCTCGCAGCTCACTTCCGACGCTTCAGCGCAGGCAGAGGCGCAGATCCATCTCGATACCCTGCAGGCGAAGAAGGACCAATACGAGGAAGAGGTCGGGGAGGCGGAAGACATCGTTTCTGACCTTCTGAATCGCGCGATGAACCTGACATTCAACGGCATGGACGACCGCCAGGCTACCTACAAGCAACGACTGCGCGCCAAGAACCAGCGCTACAAGAAGAAGAACCCCAACCTGGTGGGAGGGATCGGCGTTCCGTTCGCCTTTGCTCAACAGCAGCTATCCGATGCGGCCGAACATCTGATGACGGCGCTATCGCTCTTCCCGCTGGGCGCCGAAGCCAACGAGTTGATGGGACTTGTGTACCTGCAAGCCAATGACGGCCATGCTGCCACGCGCTCGTTTGATGCCGTTGCCAGCCAGAATCTACCCGTTTCGTTCTATGCCGAACTGCGTGGCCATAAGAAAGATCACGCGGTGAAATGCGAACTGACCCGCGATCACCTGCAGCTCATTTTTCTTTCCTCCTATGACAAGAAAGGAAAACCGATCCCTCCAGACAAAAATGCCGGAGAAGATGGCCTGGGAGACCTGCTGATCGCGTCAGCGGCCGCTCGAAAAAATGACTTCGACTCGCTCACACTGACTCCGGCTCAGATCAAGAAAGTCGAAACCAAGAACGGTCTACTGCTGCTGAAGCTGGAGAAGGAAGAATTCGCCCTCGCCGCCATCTACATGCCGGGGCTTACACCGACGCAGGGACCGCAGGCGCGCCGCTTCGCGAATAACTATACGAGATTGTTTGTCCGCTATCCGGGGCTGGAAGATTCAAAACTGGGCGCGGAGGGTATGACGGCTGTCGAGAAGATGAAGCTGACCTATGACATCGGCAACGCCGCGCTGAACATTGGGGCCAACCTGAATCCTGTTGGGTCCCTTGCCGCATTCCAATCCTTCATGAAGATCAGCAAGGAACTGCATGCCACGGCCAAGTCGCTGCACGTGAATCTCGCCTCATGGGAAAAAGCTGCGGAAGATCAATACGAATTGCAGAACGGAAGCACATTCAAGGCGATCCCGGTCGAGTCGGCCGCGCTGGTCTTTGCCGAAGAGTTGAAGTAAGGGACATCTCCGGGTGATGTAAATGCAGAAGGGCGTCCACGGGGACGCCCTTCATGTTCCGATTGCTGCTGTTCTAAACCTTCGCGGCCTTTGCCAGCTTCTGCCCCGCGGCAGCCAACTCGCCGAGTGACGGCACAGATTCCGGCGCGGTGACTTTTTTCTCCGGCAAGGTTGCACCGCTCTTGAATGCATCAACCAGCATTTCGATTGCAAGATCCGTATTCGGGCGGATATAGATCGTTGCCGCCAAAGCGCCGCTTCGCACCCACGCCTGCCCCGTCTTCGGCATTCCATCGCAGCCGGTAACTCGAATTTTCATCCAACGAGCCCGGTCGGACTCGCCGATTTGATTGAACGCTTTTCTAGCACCCATCGCCATGCTGTCGTCCTGCGCCCCGACCAGGTCGATCCGGCTTTCCTGCGATGTGCTCAAGCGCAGCCATGAACTTACGGTCTTGTGGGCGCTTTCCTCGGTCCAGTTCGCCCGCATCGATTTGATCTGGATGTTCGCCGGCTTCGTCTTCATCATTCCGGCGGTTCGGTCTTTCGCCGCAGAACTGTTGGCGGGTCCTTCGATGTAAAGCATGTTTCCGCCGTTCGGCAGGAGAGCCGCAAATTGCTGCCCCTGAATCTTCCCTACTTCTGTGTGATCGGAACTGATTGCGAATACCGGGACCTTGTACAAGCGCCGTAGCTCGAGAATGTAATCGACTTCGTGATTCAGAACGCACCATCCGATGCCCGCCGCCGCAGCCGCTCGCGCGACCTGCGGGAATGCGGTCCCCCCTGCGGGTTCGAACAAGATCGCATCCGGCCGTGCTCCCGATGAACGCTGCACGTACTCGAGAAGTTGCTGGCTCTGGGTCACCGCATCATTGTTGGCCTGGATGATCTTGACGTCCACGCCCAGGCGCCGGCCTGCCTTTTCGGCTGCCGCGGCCTGCTCCTGCTGGTAGTCGTTATCGTTATTGGTGAGCGAGACCAGGAAATTGAGCTTATTCATGGAATATTCCTATTTTGGGATGATATGCCTCGCGCTCGACATCCCCAACGTAACCAGGGTAACTGGCGTCGGGATTGAACGGGATATCGGAGCGGGTGATCGAAGGGTGAGGGGCTGGTGAGGCTAAGCTCCGGCGGCCGCGCTCTTGCCTTTGGCCGTCTCGCCGCTCATGAAAAGCTTCAGATTCGTGTCGAGCGTCTCGCGGTCGGCTTCGGTGAGATCCATGAATCGGAACGGCTGCATCCATCCCTGCGTCGCCCACATCGGAAATAGCATCTGCGCCTTGGTGCGTATCGTCGTTTCACGCAGATGAAAAATCACTTCGACGCCTAATTTTTCGTCGAGTGGTTTTTCCAGATGGATGACTCCACCAGTGATCGAAAGTTGATGAATGGCGCCTCGAACGTCGCGCTTATTGGGCAAGCGGACGATAACCAGCACCGATCCCCGCAATTTCACTCGGAAAGGACGATCCACTTTTTCCACCTTCTCTCGCTTCGGCGGCAGAAGTCGTGCGGATGATTCGAAGTCGTCTTCCATAGGTCTGTCGAAAGTATGACAGTCCTGGTAATCGGAATGAAGTTACCAAAGCCCAAGATGAATGATTGTTCTTCGATTGCCGTGCGATTCGTACGAAGGATTGGCGCAGGCCGCCCTTGCGCGGTGATTACTTCCGCCCCGGATGTAATTCCCCGGATGTGGAAAACACATTGTATGGCCAGGCTTTCTTCTGCACGTTCACCTGGGACGGAGCGGGCGCTGCCGGTTTTGAGGGCGCTGCGACTGGATCATTCTTGGCTGCCACATTCCAATCCTCCGGAGGATCCACGATGCTCCAGACATTTCCGTGGGTATAGAGGGCTGCGCCGATCAGAAAATGCTTCCCGTCATTGCCCAGTGGCAGACAGTTTGCTACCCGCGCCGTGACACTGCCGCCTCCGGGAAGATCGCTGATCATGATGGGAGTTTCCAACTGGAGCGCGCGCGAACTACGGAACCCGCATCCCTGCGCGCTGACGACCAGCATCACACATTTTTCGGCGAACGGACGCATACGGTCCAGGCTGATGACAC
The DNA here is from genome assembly GCA_963727085.1 of Terriglobia bacterium. Classification (GTDB taxonomy): domain Bacteria; phylum Acidobacteriota; class Terriglobia; order Terriglobales; family Acidobacteriaceae; genus Sulfotelmatobacter. The sequence continues at coordinate 204,778 of CAVSER010000002.1, forward strand.
TGACCGGGATTTCCACTCGCAGCCGCGTGCTGCGTCGAATCGCTTTCGCGGTCAATACTTCCATGAGAAAGGCACACTCTTCCAGGAGGCAAAGCTCCCAGAACATTTTTACAGATTTGCCTTCACGAGGCGGGTGACGAAAGTAACCAACGTGGGACCCGGAGAGAGTTGTAGAAGCAAGTCAGTCCTACAAACGGTCCGAGGATCATCCAATCTTCGGTCGGGCCAGCTCAAACCTTTCGCGAGTTCGCGTGTACTGGATGCCGCCCATGCGGCCAATCAGGTCGAGGGAGTTGCGGTCGACTCGTCCATTTTTCAGGTGGCCGTCGTCCACGTGGATAGACAAAACTTCCCCGATGACCAGGCTGCCTCCTGAGGGAGCGTTCGAGAAATCGATGATCTGGTAGAGCTTGCATTCGAAGCTCACCGGAGACTCTGCGACTCGCGGAGCACGCACCATCTTCGATGGCTGAGCGGTGAGCCTAGCGAGATCGAATTCGTTCACGGTGCTCGGATATTCGCCGCTCGAGACGTTCATCGGCTCGACCAGGTCGTAGGTGACGACGTTGATAACGAATTCTTCGGTTTCGCGAATGTTGCGGAGCGTGTCTTTTGGCTCTCCGTGTCCGCCTTGCACGGGAGCACGCAGACCGGGAGAGAAAGCAAGCAGAGGAGGAGTGACACAAACGCAGATAAAGAAAGAAAAAGGAGCCAGATTCAGCTGTCCGGAGGCGCTGAGCGAAGAAACCCACGCGATTGGACGCGGCGCCACGCAGTTGAGGATAAATCCGTACATCTCCTGGTGAGACAAGTCAGAAGCGAGCACGTTCATGTTGCGCAGTATAACTTGAGACTGCGGGTGATTTTTCGAGTGGCTAGGACGCATGAGAGTTAATGGTGAGCGGACGTCGTCTCTGTTCCAATGCACAGAGACCGGAGGAGTGATGGATTCATCTGAGATCCCCTCAGGATTGCGAACGACCGACCCACTCTGCGCGTTTGCTCCCGCATGGCACACCATCGTTGTACTTGTGGTGCTTCTGGGGTTCTCGCTGCTCGGTGCTGTCTTCGGGAAACGGGCTCCAGAAACCGGCACTCACGTTCATGTGGTTCAGTACACCGTAACAATGGCTTTTGAATGGCTGATTGTGGTCTTTATCTGGTGGGGCGTGAAGCGGCGGGGCTTCTCTATCAGTGATCTTGTGGGTGGCAGATGGGCCCGCCCGATACATTTCCTGCGCGATCTCGGAATTGGAATTGCATTTCTGATCTTTGCCGGAATCATTTTGCAGCTCTTGGCGCTTTTTCTTAAGGCGGCTCCGAACCAAACATTGAAGAGTCTTCTACCCCAGGGACGAACGGAAATGATCCTCTGGGTGCTGCTGTCGCTCACAGCCGGCTTTTGCGAAGAGCTTATGTTCCGCGGCTATATCCAGAGACAGTTTGCCGTGCTGACTCACTCCGCCGCGGGGGGAATCGTGCTGCAGGGAATCGCATTTGGTGCGGGACACGGCTATCAGGGATGGAAACTGATGCTAGTCATCGCCGTGTACGGCACAATGTTTGGTCTGCTGGCTCACTGGCGCCGCAGCACGCGCCCGGGAATGGTCACGCACTCCTTGCAGGATACCTTGGGCGGACTTTTGGGAAAGCACCTGATGCGATGAGCGCGGGTAGAGCCACGGACAGAAATCCGGCACGTCTGGCAGCGAGGCGGCTGTCACTACACAAACCGAACCTCCACTCTCAAATGCAGCTTGCAATATAAGGGGCACCGTTCACAGAGGACAGGCGAATACTTCTCTTGCTGCGATGACTGTATTGCTGTGGATTGTGACCGTGTCTTCCACGTTCTGGGCATAGCCTCCAGCATAAGTGACCATCACTGGGATGTTCCGGGCACGGGCCACGCGGAAGACGAGTTCGTCACGCTTTTTCAATCCTTCAATCGTCAGGTCAAGTCCGCCGAGTTGGTCTTCGCGGTAGGGGTCGGCACCCGCAACGTAGCAGATCAGATCCGGCTCGAACTGGCGCAGTCCGGAACTGAGCGCGTTGTCGAGCCAGGCGAGGTAGTCATCGTCGCCGGTTCCGTCAGGCAGGTCAACATCAATCGAAGACGGCGGTTTCCACATCGGGTAGTTGTTGTGCTGGTGCAGCGAGATGGTAAAGACGTCTCCAGCATGGGCTCCGTGCATCCGCGGCGGGCGCGTGGGATACAGCGTCGAGCCTGACACCGACGGCAGCGGAAGGCTTTCGGTACGAGTTCCCGCGAAGATCGCGGCCGTTCCGTTGCCCTGGTGGACATCGCAGTCGACGGTCATCGCCGTGCGGATTTTGTCGTCGCGCTGCAATCGCCGGATCGCCACGGCAACATCGTGGATCATGCAGAAGCCTTCCCCGTGATCGGGGAAGGCGTGATGAAATCCGCCGCCGATGCTGATGCAGACTTGGTCGGCGAGAGCCTGGCGCGCGGCCAAAATCGATCCGCCCGCGGCGAGCCAGAAAGCGTCAACCAGGTCGCGAGAGTACGGGATTTCCATTTGCAGCTCTTCGCGCGGGGTGAGAGTGCCAGTCGTCAGCTTCTGAACATACTCCGGCTTGTGAACGAGCAGGATGTCCTGATTGTCCGCAGGCTGAGGCTCGAGGAAGTCGTCGGCTTCGGCGACACCGTCCGCAATTAGGCGGTCGTGAACGCGGCGGTACTTCTCGGCGGGAAAGACGTGTTGGCCGATCGGGAGGAAGTATGCGTCGCTGTAGACGAGCTTGAAGGGAAGCATCTCCGGCCACTCATCATACGCCAAGGTGTGTCATCCTGAGCGGCACTTCACGGGACGGCAGAACCATTATCACCAAGATTTCCGAGCACGGAGACGTTCTGGGACTGAGTGCAACGATCTCCAACCATCCCTATGAGGTGACGGCGGAAATGGTCGAGCCGGGGCAGGCCAACTTCATCGCAGCAGACTCCTTATTCTCCTTCCTGCACGACTATGGTGAAGTAGCGTTGCGAGTGGCTCAGCAACTCAGCCACAACTACTATTCAGCCTATGAGGAAATCCGAACTCTGGGATTAACGCACTCTCCGGGGCAAAAGTTTGCCAAACTCCTACTGGGGTGGTCAGCGGAGCGAGGTGACTCAAATCATTCTCTAAATCTGCATTTGATTCTGACGCACCAGGAAATCGCGGAGATGATCGGCACCACCCGTGAAACTGTCAGCCGTCTGTTTGCCGACTTCAGAAGGAAGCGGTTCATCGAATCGAAGGGGACCAGTTTGGTGATCCTCAACAAGTTTGCGCTGGAGGGGATCGCAGCCTGAACGGCTCAAACGCTTCGGGGGAATCGCCTTTAACTGATGATTGGCCATGTGGGAACGAGTATCCAGGAGAGCACACCATGCTACAGACTTTGGAACAGCGGGATCAGAGAATTGCGGCAGCGACGAGTTGCCCTGCGTTCGATTGCGGTTCGTTGGTCATAGAGTACAGGCAACCAGACACCGTTCAACTCGGCCATCCGCAAGATTGGGAGTTCAAGTGCTTTCGTTGCGGCACGGAATTTACCGTCGCCCAAAGTGGATTAATCTTTCAGTCCATACCGATCTGCTGGCTTTCCCCGAATGCGCCGTTAGCGAGCAATTGCGAGCAGAACCGTGGCTTCCCGAGCGATATATCTGATCGGCATTAACACCCAGCGATTTCCTTTATGGACATACTCTCTCCAATGATCTTGCTGCACGAAAACGGATACAAGGCCCTCGCCACGACCAAGGTTGGCGACGATTTGCAGACTGTCATGGCGGAACTTCAGGGCCAGATTGTGCAAGTTGGAGAAGGCGACCTCGATGCGACGGTAGGGTTCAGCAATCGCATTGGCGAAATCGGGAACCTCGGTCGCAAATTCAACCACATGGTTCAGGAGTTGAGAGAGCGCCGAGAGGGAGTGGAGCACCTGCACCGCGCCCACATGTCGCATGCAGAATGTCTGGCTGCAGTCGGAGAACTCGCTACCGGGCGGGCTCACGAAATCCGCAACCTGCTCGCAGGTATTGCAGGAGTGATCGAAATTGTTGGCAGTGATCTATCTGTGAACAGTTCGTCTCGGGCAGCGGTCAAAGATCTTCGTGTGGAGATCGGGCAGATTACCCGCATTCTCACCGACCTCTTGCAAGCCGCCCGGCCGCACCCACCTGAGATTCGTTCGAGCGACCTGAACACAACTGTGGAACACGCTGTGGCGTTGGTTCGCCAGCAGGTGCCCTCCATCTCAATCAGGATCGAACTTCAGAAAGACCCGAGACTGCTGAATGTTGAACACGACAGCGATCAGATTCACCAGTTATTGTTGAATTTATTGTTGAATGCGGTTCAAGCCATCGACGGTGAGGGTACAATCCGGGTTGAGGTTTCGCTCTTGGACGGTGATGCCGCGATTACCGTGGTGGATACGGGTCGTGGAATTGCACCCGAGCATCTGCCCAACATCTTTCGGCCGTTCTATACGACAAAGGGAAACGGTACAGGACTTGGGCTTTCAATCGCTCGCCGAACGGTTGAAGATCATCACGGTCGGATTGAGGTATCCAGCGAATTGGGCAGGGGGACAACATTCTCGATATTTCTCCCGCTCCAACAGCCTATCCGACTATGAGCGGCATCGTGAGCATTTAGTTATCTAGATCAGGGGCTCTCCCCGGCGCACAACACTGGCACACTCTCTCATAGTCGTTCCATGTATCTCTCTTGGCTGAGCCGAACCACAATCTGAATTGTCCAGAGTGTACAAAACTGACCACAATGCAAGGCTCAAATCAGACATACTTCTTGTAATCACTCCTGCTTTCGCGATTTTCAGAGCACGACGGAGGTACTGCAAGCATGACTGCAAAGCTCGCTACAGTTGACGACCGCATTTTGGCTCGTGTCGAAGAAGAGGCTGCAGGCAGCGACGGAACCATCCTTTCCCGCAGGGCCACGGACAAGCAACCGGTTGGCAGCCTGCAATTTGTCGGGGGATACATATCGCCCTACTTTGTCACCGCCCCCGAACGCATGGAAGTTGATTTTCAGGATGCCTACGTTCTCATTCACGAGAAGAAAATCAGTTCGAAGGGCGACCTGATGCCGTTACTTGGGCAGATCATAAAGAGTGGCAAGCCGCTGCTCATAGTCGCAGAAGATGTCGTGGGGGAGGCGCTGGCTACTCTGGTCGTGAACAAGCTGCGCGGCCCGCTGCAAGTCGCTGCCGTCAGGGCACCCGGCTCCGGGGATCAGCGCAAGCGCATGTTGCAGGGCGTTGCCCGCCTTACCGGGGGCAAGGCCATCACCGAAGACCTCGACATCCCGCTGAGAAACATACAGATTTCCGACCTCGGTCAGGCAAAGAAGATCACTATCGACAAGAACAACACGGTTATCGATGCCGGAGTTATGTTTGACCAGCTTCCATCTAAGTCCGTGGCCTTTATCCACTCAAATATCCACGTTTGACCACTGCAATCCTCGCGGAACGATGCTGCACACGTCTATCGGACTTCGGGCGCACTACGTACACCCCCGTTTAGGTCGAATAGAAGAAGGTCTCGCCGCGCTGAATCGCCTTGATCGCATAGGGCAACTTGCTGATTTCAGCCTTTGATATCGCACCACGCAAACCAGCGTTGCGAGCCAGTGCCATGATCTGAGGCGAGAGATTCAGACTGAAGAGAAGAATCGGGATGTCTGTACCAGATTTGGCGATTTCTCGGGCTGCTTGCACGCCATCCATGTGCGGCATCGAGAAGTCCATCAATATGAGGTCGGGGGCGAGCCGGTGCGCCTTTTCTACGGCATCGGCCCCATCCACAGCCTCGCCACAGACCTGCCAGTCAGAATTCAATCCCACCAAAGTCCTGAGCCCGCGTCGAACGGGCGGTCTGTCGTCTGCAATCAAAATTCGCGTCAATTGCGGGGCTCCGTTTAGTAAGGCAACACAAGAACCTGCGCGGCCTGCGATGACGTTGCGGCGAGAGTGGAAGCTGCTGGAGAAGAGAGTGAGGAACTGACCTTAGGCCCTCAAGGCCCAACAAAGTGAATCGCTAAGAGGAGCTTGAGAAGTGGTGCGGACTCGATGCGCGATCTGTCTTTCGTTCGGTTCATACAGCACCGCCTTTGTCGATCCAGCCCGTACAGCGTAGCCTTAGGTGATTTGAAAAACTGCTCAATTTTGAACGTCTCGCTCCTTCACGCTCAGGCCAGTCTCCGTCAGTATTGGTTGCGGTTTCTGCTCGTCTTCCGCCAAAAGTACACGATGGAGCCCCACACCTTCCGGTACCGAATCCAGTGTCCGACGTGTCAATGCAACGAGTTGCACGTCAATCCGCAAAGGGGCCACCTAACTGCACCCGTTAAGGCAGCGGGAGCATCTTTCTCCTCTTTCAGGTTCCCTGAACTAAGTCAGCCCATCTGAAGTTCTTTCCTCTTAGCCATAGCAATCCTTTAGGAGGATCATGTTTGCACGTAGCGTCTCGATTCATTTGAAATCCAACACGCTTTCCGAATACACGCGAACTTTTGAAAATGACGTTCTTCCGTTACTTCGTAAGCAGAACGGATTCAAGGACGAAATCACGTTTGCTGGTCCGGGCGCAGTTGACGTGACAGCAATCAGTTTGTGGGCGAACAAAGCGGATGCCGACGCTTACAATACCAACACCTATCCGCAAGTGTTGAAGACGATGTCGCGATTTGTCGAGGGCACACCCAAGGTTCATACCTCTGAAGTTGTCAACTCAACCTTCCACAAGATCCCCGCTCACGCGGCAGCGTAGAACTGCTGTAAGTGCATCCCTTTTTCGCCAACGATAGAGGCGGCTAAAGCCCGGATGCGGAGCATCAGCGATTCACTCGCAAATCATTCAGCATTGCTTGATTTGTGTTCACTATCTACCCCAACCGAAGCGAAGCGATCATATTCAAAAGGAGTCAACCAAAATGAAACAGACAAGTTCAGCATTTAATTCAAGTCAAATACCGACAAAAGTGACAAGCCTAGCACCCGAACTTCAAGAGCAAGTCCGTCGCCGTGCCCACGAAGTATACGAGCAACGCGGAAGAGAAGAGGGACACGGACTAGACGATTGGCTGCGTGCGGAGGCGGAAGTGACCCACCAGCAGACGAAGATCGTAGCCGCGTAGACTTCCGTGCTGTGAGGAACGAAAGCGTCCCCGACTCAGTTGAGTCGTGGGGCGCTTCTTTGAACAGCCCTCCCGGATAACCGCTCACATCCGTCGTCCCCAATTTGGGATAGTTGAACCGCAGGATTCATGACGTGGACATGGAAGAAATGGTGTTACGAGCTCTTGTCGATGCTGCGGCCTTATGTTTTGTGCAATCGAGGATGGAAGCTTTCCAGATAAGGAGTGGTGAAAGATTATGGATCATCTAGGGGTTCTTCGGAACAAGATTGGGCGTCTCCGAGTGGAGATCGCTGACATTCAAGAGTTGAATCGACAGTTTCGGCTTGACGGAGGGAATGGAGTAGACGTTCAAGTAGCTCACGGACGGAGGAGTGAGCGACTACAAGGAATTCAGCATGAACTTGTGCAACTCGATAATCTTGGCCGCAGAGATGTTTCGACAGAGCAACTAAGGAAAAGCACCGCTCCCGGCTTCACCCCCGCCAAGCGAAGCGAGCAGCGTAGCCTTTGCATTCCCGGATAACCCGAGGGCTCCGGTACCATCAGCCCTTCGAGGGGGATAGACAAATGAGCATAGACGAGGTGGTACGCAGAACAGTCCTTGATAGAAGCAATACTGGGGAGGAATTCATGCTGAATTTAGCGGTTGTGAACATTGGTGAATTAACTGTCGTTGGATGCGAGGGCAGAATTGTGCAGAAGGAATCCGCCTATAAATTGCGCAAAGCCGTGACCGCGCAAACAGATGCACAGATTGTTGTTCTTGAACTCTCGGAGGTGCGAGCCATTGGAGGCGGCGGTCTTGGCATGCTGGCGTTTCTGCAACGATGGGCGCGGGAACACAACATCCGATTCCTGCTATTTCATCCCTCCAAGGCGCTCGAAGCACGACTAATACGTGCCAGATCAATTGTAGAGTTCTATATTTCTTCGAGCGAGGAAATGAGCGCCCTTCTGGCCTATGCCAACAACCGATATATGCTAGCTGCTTGATGAGCCCCGTACCCTTGGTGGGGGGGTGGTCTCCATGCGGTGGAGGCCGACCATTGAAGATTGCGACCCGGGCATGGCAACGAGTAAAACGAAAGCGCCCCAGACTCAATTGAGTCACAGGGCGCAACGTCGAACAACCCTCCCCCGAAAGTTGCTCACCTCTACCGTAGGCTCTGATCCGCAACGTGGAAATGGCTCCGACGTGCCGAGGTCCGCACTGATGGGCTTTCGATTCCTACTTGGCGGCGGGACTCACCGACTTCACGGCAATCGTGTCTCCGCTAGCTGTACCAGTAACTTTGGCCTGTTCCCACGCCAGCTTGTTGAGTTCGTCCTGCGTTGCTTTATCCGACGTGTTCAGGGTATAAACCTTGTCGCCGACCACGAGCGCATAATTAGCGCCCTTCTGAACGCAAGCACGAACGCAATCTGCGGGGGCAAGATTCCCCTCAGTGTGCTTCGCTCCGCACATGGCATCGCTAACTTTTCCGGTGAAGGTTTGAGTACTACCCGCAGCCATGCCCGGCACGACCGCCACTCCGGTGCTCAGGACTACCGCCGCTATCCAAACTTGCAACATCCGCAAACGAGACATGATTCCTCCTCTTGTCAGTATGTGGTATTGGATGCGTTTTAGTAGAAACGTGGAGTCCTTTTTTGACCATGACAAACGCCGAACATCCAAGGCGGGACCGGAAGAGGTATTTAGAGCGGGAGCGTGGACGTCATCCTGAGTGTCTAGCGGAGAGAGTTGCTGGATTCTCTGTTCAGAACATCCGAGCAGTATTGATCAGACTTAGGAACGACAAGAGCAGACATTGATGTTAGCGGGATTCTGCGGATATGAATCTTGCGCTAAAGGAGAACGTAGTGCACCGTGGATACCGATATCTCAGTTCGCTCCTTCTGGGTGCTGCTCTTGCCGCACCTGCTGCGATGATGGCTGTTGCCAGCCCGCAAGACGATAGAAACCACGAAAAGAGAGAACGCGAGAACGACAAGCGCTACTACGACAAAGGCCACAAGGACTATCACAACTGGGACGCCAACGAAGGCCGTTCGTATCGGCGCTATCAGACCGAGCGCCACCAGAAGCGAACTTTCGGTCGGTTGAATCATCGGCAGCAGACCAGCTACTGGAACTGGCGACACAGCAATCCGGATAACAGATAACCGAAGTCGCCCTGCATTTGTGATCACCGAGAGGCATAACACCTTTGGCAGGGATAGCATCATGAGGCCATCCGACGATAGCCCTCGAATGAGACCGGATGCCAGCAACCCAAAATAAAACAGGAATGCCCGAAATCCTATCGGATATCGGGCACCCTTGGTTGCTACTTAGACAGCCTGAACGTTCTCAGCTTGCCAGTCTTGCCCGCGATTGTAACTCACTTTCCTGATTCGTAATCATGCTTGGTTCTCAACTGTTGAGAACAATTAGAACTTCATCGCAGGTCCCGCCGAGCAGGAATCGGGCGCACAGGGCGGCCAAAGGTTGCACCCGCTGTAGTCCAGCGCCTTCACAGCGCACCATTTCACCAATTGAGCACCCGCCCGCGCAGTCCGAATCCGCGTCAAACTTGGACTGGGACAGGGGGTTCCGAATGAGACGTGCTCATACATCGACGATTGTTGTTTTCATGGTCAGTACCATCTTCATGGTCGCCGTAGTCATGGTCCCCGCGCAGGACAAGCCGACAAGCCTCAGAGATGCGCGGGCTGCGGTCGAGGCAAACATGAGCACTGCCGCAGGCAAAACTTACGACCGCTCCGTTGGCGCGTCAACCGTGCTCAGGTAGGTCGCCATCGCGTCGTTCACGTTGAGCCGCTTCGCGGGGCAGATGCGACGGCAGGAAATGCTGACAGTAGTGCCGCTTCCTTGGTGGCCCGCGCTGCAAGTGCGGCATTCAGGTTCGCTACGTCGAGGGTCTCCCACCTTCGCCTGCCATCGGCGGAAAACCGAAGGCAAAAGACGGTGCCCTCAGGGTAGAGCTTCTTCTTGTTGGGTCTTTTGTAGGTGCGCTTGCCGTTCGCAGCGGTCTCTCGAATCCATAAACTCACTCTCATTCGTTCCTCTAGTTCCCAATACTGCGAACCGAAGGAAAATGAGAATTTGGTAGCCACCGCTGGTAGCCACGACCCTAAGTTATTGTGTTTAAAGAACTGGCGGAGAGAGTGGGATTCGAACCCTGGGCAGCCCGTTAAAGACCATGACCGACGTCAGTGGACCTGACACGGTTTGATATTGGCCGTAGCGGGTGAGACCTCCGATATAGCGACTCAGCGACTTCGCCGTGCGTACACCAATGTTTCTGCCTCGTCCGAGGCCAAGCGCCTACTGTCTGATTCATGGAAACAGTCTCGCGCTCGGACCCTCGGCCAGGATAGGCACACCTTCCAAACCCGTAATCTCATCACCATTTGGCTGCTGAAGATTGGGCCCCTAACTGCAAGACAGTTCTTGCGGCTTCCGTCGGATTGGAACCAGTGTGTCCGGAACCCGTGCATTCTGGCTCCGTCACGAAGCGGAGCGGCAATGAACGAGGAGATCGGATAGCGGCCGAGTTCTGGTCGTAAGCGAAAGATCACCATCCCGGCGCACACATCACGGGATGGATGCGACTTCAATGGGGACATCTCAATTGTCGTTTTCGTCAAAGCACGGTGCGCTGCTCAAGCAGGCTCTCTTCGCGGTAGCCTTTGCTTCTCTATTTATTTTTCTCGATAGAGCGTCGACCACCGCCCAAATGTGGGAAGGCGCCCCACCCTGTTATCTGCCGGTCGCTTTAAGTTTTGCTTTGCTCCTTTGTGGTGGAGTTCGCTATGTCCCGCTAATCCTCGTTTCCAGCATTCTGGCTGGCGCTGTCAATTATCACCGTCCATTCACGTCATGGTGCGGAATCCCCGGCGCGTGCGCTATCTACTCGGGGTATGTCGTGGGTGCGCAACTTCTCAGAAACAAATGGAGGATCGACAGCCGACTGAACAGCTTGCGAGATGTCGGCCGATTCGTATGTATCTCATCGTGCGGAGCGGTAGTAAGCACGACGTTTGGTGTGCTAACGCTCTTAGGCGACGGCATCATTTCCCGGCCTGCCCTGCTCCGCACCGCAACAGACTGGTATGCCAGTGACATCATTGGAATCATCACAATTTGTCCCTTTTTCCTCATCTTCGTCGCACCTCGCGTGAGTGGCTGGCTCGATTCAGGGAAACTATGTAGCTGTGACCAAGAACGCCGCCATGATCTCAAATCCATCGAAAAGCTGGAGTGGCTTGGTCAAAGTGCTGCGGTGGCAGTCGCAGTGTGGGCGCTATTTTGTGTACCGGCCGCTACGCAATACCAGCCTCTGTATCTTCTGTTTGTACCGCTGATTTGGGCCAGCCTACGACGTGGTACGCCTGGTTCGGCCTTCATCACGTTTGTGCTCAGCGTGGGTATCGCCAGCGCCGCGGGCCTGACGCACGCACCAGCAGGATCTCTCCCCCGGTTGCAGTTGGCGGCTCTGGTCATCGGTCTGACCGGCCTGTGTGTGGGCGCTGTTGTCTCAGAGCGCAGGCGGGCGGAGCGCGATCTCCGACACAGCGAGAAGGGGCTCAAGGAATCGCAACGAGTGGCACGTCTGGGTAGCTGGACGCTGGACCTCAGCACCGGGCAAGTCACATGGACGGAAGAGCTTCACCGCATGTTTGGGCTCGCCGCTTCCTCCGGTCCTCCAAGTTTTTCAGAACAAGCTCAAATCTTCTCGGGCGAAAGCTGGGAACTACTCAGGAGAAGCATAGAGAAGACTATCCGAACTGGCGAGCCGTACGAGGTCGAATTGCAAACTCTGCGCCCCGATGGAAGTAGTGGTTGGATTCGGGCGCGGGGGGAAGTTCTGCACGCTACCGATGGCATGGTCAAGGGCCTTTGCGGCATTGCACAGGACATTACTGACCGCAAGCAGGCCGAAGAAGCACTCTCTTTCAAGACCGCCCTGCTGGAAGCTCAAGCAGAGACTTCGATCGATGGCATTCTCGTGGTCGACGACGCTGAACGGGTCATTCTCGCGAACAAGCGATTTGGCCAGCAGTTTGGCTTGCCACCAGGTCTGTTGACGACCCAAGATGACCGTCTCGTCTTGCAGCACGTTTTGTCCAAAGTAGAGGATCAGGAAGGCTTTCTTGAAAGAGTGAAGTTTCTTTATAGCCGCCGCGAGGAAAAGAGCAGAGATGAAATTAAACTGAGGGACGGCAAAGTATTCGAGCGCTATTCGGGTCCTTTGCTCGATTCGAAAGGCGCTTATCGCGGTAGAATCTGGTACTTTCGCGACATCACAGCTCGTAAACTCTCGGAAGAACGCGCGCACTACTTAGCCTTCTACGATGCCTTGACCGGCCTGCCCAATCGGTCGTTGCTCGAGGACCGCGTTACGAAAGCATTGGCCCGGGCCAAGCGCAACAACCAGAGAGTCGCCCTTTTCTTCCTCGATCTCGACCGTTTCAAGGCAATCAATGATTGCCTGGGTCACTCAGTTGGCGATCTTCTCCTGCAGGAAGTTGCCAAGCGTCTCACCCAATGGGGACGAGAACAGGACACCATCGCCCGGCTTGGCGGAGACGAATTCCTGCTCGTAATATCCGATATTCAGGAGGTAGAGCACGCTGCCATCTGTGCAGAGCGAGTCATGGACACGATGACGGCGGAGTTCATCGTGCAAGGGCATTCCCTGAATGTAGGATGCAGTATTGGCGTCAGTATCTTTCCCGAGCACGGCAGTGATGCCGAAACGCTCATTAAGAATGCGGATTTAGCAATGTACAGTGCCAAAGACGCGGGGCGGAATAATTACAGACTCTTCAGTACTGGCATGAATGCTCACGCCGCAGAACTGCATCTCATGGAGAATGCCCTGAGGTCCGCGCTCGACAACAACGAATTGTTCCTGATGTACCAGCCACAGATGGAGATTGCCACTGGACGAATTACGGGCTTGGAGGCGCTTCTTCGGTGGCGCCATCCTCAATTAGGTCTGATCCCTCCGGACCGATTCATCAAAATCGCCGAAAACGGCGGGTTGATCGTTCGCATGGGGGAATGGGTATTAAGGACCGCCTGCGCGGAAGCCCGCAAGTGGGGGGATGACGGGATGGGTCCGCTCACGGTCGCAGTGAACGTCTCCGTAGTGCAGTTTCGGCAGGAGGGATTTCGCCAACTGGTTCGACAGATACTGGATGAGACAGGACTACCCGCGCAACGACTGGAGTTGGAGATCACAGAAAGCATGCTTCTGTCAGACGAAGACCTGATGCTCCCGGTTCTTAAGGAGTTGAAACGCATGGGAGTGCGCCTTTCCATTGACGACTTTGGAACCGGATACTCCAGCTTCAGTTACCTGCGGAAATTTCTGGCCGACAAATTAAAAATCGATCGCAGCTTCGTTCGTGACGTCGCGGTGAATCCGGACGATGCCGCAATCACAGCCGCCATCATCAGTATGGCAAAAATTCTTCGACTTACCGTGATTGCCGAAGGAGTTGAGACCGAGGCGCAAATGTCATTCCTCCGAGCCCATCAGTGCGATGAAATTCAGGGATATTACTTCAGCAAACCATTGCTGGCGGCGGATGTACCGAAGAAACTTACCACTTGTTTCCTGGGACAGTCCGAGGATCTGCGGGCGCAGTCGCTGACGCTGCGCGAACCAGGCGCTTACATTTAAATACTTGAATGAAAAGTGACGGCGTGAGGGAGCCTAATCCGCCATGGATGGTGCTGCTTTGGGTTCAGCCAGAACTCGATTTAAGGTTTGCACCTTGCTGTGCTTCCGGCCATAGAAAAAGTAGATAACAAGTCCGACCACCAGCCAGATGATCAACCGGGCCCAACTTTCCCATCCCAGGCTGAACATCATCAACAGCGACACAGTAATACCCGCGATGGGCGTAAACGGGACCCAAGGCGCCACAAACGCGCGCGGCACGTCGGTTCCTCGACTCCGCAGAATCCACACTCCGCCACAGACGATCACGAATGCCAGCAAGGTTCCAATCGAAACCAATTCACTGATCACATTGATGGGGGTAAGGGCTGCGACCGAGGCCACGCAGACGCCGACTAGAATCGTAGAAATATAGGGCGTACGGAAGCGCGGGTGAACGGTGCTCGCCCACTTGGGGAGTAAGCCATCGCGCGACATCGAGAAGAAGATGCGCGATTGACCCAGCAACGTAACCACCATGGCAGAGGTGAGTCCACAAATCGCACCAAGCTTGACCAATTTACTGCCCCAACTGACGCCCGTAATCTCGATGGCCATGGCGATGGGAGCGGGGGCGTCGAGAGCCGTGTACTTCACCAATCCGGTCAGAACACCCGCGACCAGGATGTAAATGACCGTGCAAATCGCCAGCGATCCGAGGATGCCGATCGGCATGTCCCGGACCGGATTCCTTGATTCCTGAGCTGCTGTCGATACCTGATCAAATCCGATATACGCGAAGAAGATCACTCCCGCAGCGGTTGCGATGCCCGACCATCCGAAATCACCATAGTGACCGGTATTGGCCGGAAGAAACGGAGTCCAGTTCGCGACGGCCTCGGCGCGATGGCCGGCAATGTAGCTTGCTCCCAGACCAATGAAAACCACAAGCACACAGAGCTTTACGATGACGACGGTAGAGTTGAGTCGTACCGATTCTTTGATGCCGATGACAAGAACGGTTGTAACGAACAGGATTCCGAGAAAGCCAAGCAGGTTGAACGAGGAATGCTGATGGGGAAGGCTGGCGGGATCGAGATGGGATAGCTCCAGTGCCTTTCCGAGTTGCGCCGTCAGGCGTTCCCAGTGACCCCGGTACAGCACGAACACCGTTCCTGGAGAGCCCGCGAGTTTAGGCGGGACGTGAATTCCAAAGTCCTGGAGAAAGCTGAGCAGGTAACCGCTCCAACCGCTCGCGACCGTTGCAGCCCCCAGCGCGTATTCGAGAATCAGATCCCATCCGATGATCCAGGCGATGAATTCACCGAGAGTGGCATAGCCGTACGTATAGGCCGACCCCGCCACCGGGATCATCGACGCGAACTCTGCATAGCAGAGACCCGCGAACACGCAGGCTATGGCTGCGAGAACAAACGACAGAAGAATGGCGGGTCCGGCGTGATGAGCGGAGGCAGTTCCGGTGAGAACAAAGATGCCGGTCCCGACAATCGAGCCGATACCAAGGGATATGAGGCTGACAGGGCCTAACGCACGGCGAAGAGTGTATTCGCCTGTCTCCTGTGCTTCCGCAAGGATCGTATTCAGCGACTTCGTTGCAAAGAGACCAGCCATCTTTCTCCTGATAGTCAGCGAGGCAGAGGATTTTTCATGTCCACGAGCGCGTATGCCATGACCGCCATGGCAGCGGCATTTTCGCGCAATTCTGACGCGTTCACTTTATCGAGCATGTCTGCTGCAGTGTGGTGGTAACTGTAGTAGGCGCGCGCATCTTGCATCAGGCTGAGTACCGGCACACCTTCCTCTGACATCGGGCCGAGATCAGTCATTCCGGCTGGATGTAACTCTTGCTCGATCGAGTCTGCGCCGAAACTCCTGAGGACCATCTGCACAGGCTTGAGCGCATTGACTGCCGCTTGACTCATTTTTGTTGCGAAGCCGAGTGGATGCGCCGACCCGATATCACTCTCGATGGCGGCGATGTAGTGGGGAAAGTCGTCATGATTGTCTTTTCCGTATTGCGTACTCCCGGCACCGTCGGTCTCTTCGTCCATCCATGCGATGAAGCGCAGCGTGCGCTTCGGGCGGAGATGCAGTTGCTGCAACACCTGCGCAGCCTCCATCGCGATGACGACCCCGGCTCCGTCATCTAGCGCGCCTGTGCCGAGATCCCAGGAGTCGAGATGACCCGAAACAATCACAACCTGCTCAGGATGTTCGCTCCCTTTCAGATCAGCGATGACGTTGTAACTGGCTTCGTCGGGTAGCCTCTGCGGAGTAAGCGTTAGGTGCATGCGGACCTTACCTTCGGCAGAGAGATGCGCGATCAGATCGGCATCTTCGGCGGCGACAGCGGCGGCGGGTATTCCGGCAGCTTCATTGTCTCCTGTATGCGGCAATCGATAATCCCCCCCGCCGATTGAACGAACAACCGCGGCCACGGCGCCGAGGTCCGCCGCTGCTTTGGGACCTCCTTCCCGGTACTCAACTCCTTCCCGGTACGCGGCGACTCCCATGCCTGCATCCGCCTTCCTCTTATCGAACTTCTGATTGAAGAGCACGACCTTGCCTGCGACGTTGTCGTGTCCAAGCGACTTCAGTTGGTCGAAGCTGTCGACCACGACCACGTCAGCCGAGATTCCATGAACCCCCGTGGATGTGCTTCCTCCCAGCGTCGTCAGCACAATCTTCTGCTGCGTTCCAGAAACCTGGCCCGGATATTCCACAAGTTCTGCCGTTTCAGCCCCGCGCACCCAGTGCCGCACCTTTACTTCTTCAAGTTGAACATCCAGCCCTAGATCGCGCATCTGCGCTGCGACGTATTCGATAGCCGCCTTCGCACTGCTCGATCCGACCGGGCGAGGACCGATGTTCTCCGTCAGATGCACGAGTTGCTGGTAGGCATAGCCATCGCGCAAAGCAGCGTTCTTGATGGCTTGGAGTTGCCGAATCAATTCCGGCGAAAACGTCTCCTCCTGTGCATAGCTTTGCGCGCAGATCGACGCCGTGAGAGTAATCAAAATGGATGCGGCGAGCGCGCATCGGCGGCGGATAGAGTTGGTCCCCAGCTTCATTCGAGATACAAACGTGTGTTCGTGTTGGTTGCAACCACCGCACCTGTGTGGTTGCAGAAGCGTTGCAAGAGTGTACTCTGCGATGCTTCAAACCTAGAAGCTGTACCTCAACGCAAATTCAAGCACTCGAGGATTCGACAATGTCGAGCTGAAGTTCCCGAATGACGTACTGTTGGTGATGCTGTTGCCCGCGAGATTTAGCTGCATCGTCCCGACGTCAAATCGCGGAGTGTTGGTTAGGTTAAAGGCTTCCGCACTAAACCGGAGCGATTGCCGCTCTGTAATGCTCCAGCCTTTGCTGAGCGACAGGTCGATGTTGAATGTCCCAGGTCCGCGCAAATTGTTCCGCTGTCCTGATTCGCCGGGGAGGGCTGCACGGAACTGATTGATTGCCGAATTTGGATCACTCACATTGTTGGGATTACTGAATACATTGGGCTGGCCGTCAATGATAAAGGTGCCGGTACGCGGCCGCTTTCCATTCAAAACAGCCAGAGATTGTTCATCAAAGTTAGTTGCCCAACCGAATCCGCTGCTGATCGAGAACGGATAACCACTCGTCCACCGCCAGAGGCCTGAGACGGTCCAACCTCCGACAATCGCATCAAGCCCACGATTAATTCCGCCGGCAAAATGCTTACCGCGTCCAAAGGGCAGCTGATACACCCAGTTGGCATTGAGCTGATGGGTGGTGTCGAAGTCTGAGGGACCGTGCAGTTGGTTCGGGAACCATGAATTAAGAACCTGGCTGGCGAACCCGCTCCCTTGGAAGTGATTAATCCTTTCGGCATTGGAACCGATATCCATCGATTTGGAATACGTGTAGTTCAGGTCAAACTGCAAGCCATCCGCCATACGGTGGCGAAGGCTGAACTGGCCTGCGTTGTACGCGCTGTTCCCGATGCTGTTCCATCCATACAGCGATGAATACTGCGGGGAGTAGAACGTGAACGGTGTCTGCTGCCCGTTGATCGATGCACAAGCTGGATAGCATCCGGTAGCGCTGACCAGTCCCGGCACATCGGCAAACTCAAGCCCCGTAGTCTCATTTCCCGCGTTGAATGCAAACAAGTCATACATAGCTTGCGTGGCAGTCACGTTCGCAGGAAGTGCGCCACTCGTGAGTCCGCTGCACGACGTGCCAGGTAGCCCGCAGTCGCCGCCAATTTGCGATGAGGACGGTCCAGCGGCCGCAGGATATACGTGCTCCCAGTATGGAATTGGTGCGACATTTTGGATTGGCACCCCAGCTCGATACTGCTTCGCCAACATGGTGGCTGCAGTAAAGTAGTCTGTCTTTGATTGAGGATCCCAAAGATCCGCCGGCATCGCGAAGTCTTCCTCCTGCAGCAGACGGTGCGCGAAGCGGCCGACATACGCCGCTTCAAAGACAAACCCCTTGGAGAGTTCGCGTGTCACCGAAAAATCAATCAAGTGCGAATACGGGGTTTTCAGGCGGTCATCCAAGCCCCACGTGATTGCATAACCGGAGGCCAGTCCTGCAGGCGGAACCACTGGGAAAGACCCGGCGGGCGCAGGCTCTACGAGGGGGCAAGGCGCCGTCGGGCAGCTACCGCTGGTGCTGGCGCTGGTCGTGGGGATGGTATTGATGGCTGAGAAGCGAGCCGAGCCATCGACGGTCTGCACTCCGGCTGGATTGCTGAGCGAAGTAGTGAGCCCGAAGGAACCCAGTTGATCAAAGCTGTTCACGATTCCTTCGCCGAAGTGATCGTAGTACATTCCCCACCCCATCCGGATAGAACTCTTGCCTGAGCCTCCCCAGAGTCGTTTCGATAGTCCCCCTTCTGCCTTAGGCGAATAGGCGATCGCGATGCGCGGAGCAAAATCCTTGTAGTCCCAGTTCCAATACGGCTTTTTCCCATTTGCCTGGCCGGAAGGGCTGAAGCTGAGGAGGGGTTCATAGGCTTGGCCTTGCAGCATAGCTGCCCCGCGCTGCTTGAACCACTGATCGAGGCTCTGATCCGGCGCTACTTGTGTTCCTGTAGTTTCGTAAGGAGGCTGCAACAGGCTGTACCGCAACCCATACGTAACCGTCAGGTTGGGTTTCAGGTGATAGGTATCTTGGGCATAGAACTCGAGTTCGTGATCGCGGAAGTGCCGCGTGACCGCACTCCCTTCAGCCAACGGGCTCAGATCTTTCTTGAGATTGTAGTTGGATCCTACGGTCGTAATCAGGCCCGCCAGCGCTGTAACCGCATAGTCGTAGCTCGACCCGAAGCTCGCATCAACCGCCGGATATCCGAAGCCAGCAGGGTCGAGACTACCTGGAATTCCACAGGTGGAGATGCACGATCCCGCCAGCCAAAAAGAGTCCGTCTGGGCCGTGAAAAAAGACGTGCTGTTCGAGTCGCGAATGTTGTTGATGATGCGCAGGTTTCCACCAAACTGCAGCGTGTGGGCACCCTTCGTCCAAGTCACGTCGTCCGCGAAGTTGCTGACCGGCACTCTCGTGTGCGTACTTGGTGTCTGCGCGGCGAGGTTGTCGAGACCGCGAAAATTTACGTAGTGCTGCGTTTGTTGTCCCAGATCCACGAAGCCCTGGCGGATGAAACCGTACCGGAAGTTGTTCAGGAGGTTTGGCCGCAGAACACCGGTATAACCCGCGATGAGGCCCTTTGTGTTGTTGAGGTGCGTGATGTTCGGCGGCTGCCCGGGAAACTCGGATCCGCCAGTGCCTGTATACGAAGTCGGATCGCTACGAGATGCGCCGCGATCATTCATGAGACCGCCGCGCACGAATACCTGGTGACTTCCATTTGCCGTCAGGTTGTAGTCAATCTTTGCGACGTAAGTATCCAGTTTTCCCGGCAACGACGACGAAAACGTGAATCCCTGCAAATCAACTCCATCGCCCACCGATGTGGTATTCGGCAAGGGATACTGTTGAAAGATCTGCATGACTGCAGGATTGGCGCCCGGCCCCTGCGGACAAGTCCCAATGCTGGTGCAATTCGGATCCATTTTCGCGAGATCGGTCGGCCCCAAAGTGAAGGTTCCGCCTGCCGGGCAGGTTGGATCCTGCGTGCACTGATACGTGACGGATCCGTTTCGCAACCCGGCGCTCGGCACTACTCGCGTCACTTGCAGATTCTCCCGTGTCCGCTGGCCTTCGTATGCGAGGAAATAGAACAGACGATTCTTCTGGATCGGACCTCCGAACGTGGCACCGAAAGTGTTGCGCAACAGAAAGGCAGGCTTGTTCGGTAGTCCGTTCGACACTTCCGCATTCTCGTTGAACCAGTCATTTGCGGCCCCGAATGGAGGACGGTAGTACCAATATGCGGTACCGTGGATGCTGTTGCTCCCGCTCTTGGTGACAAGTGCCACCTGCCCGCCGGAAGAGCGGCCGGCATCGGCTGTCGCATTGCTGGTTGTGACCCGGAATTCCTGCAGCGAGTCGAGTGTCGCGCGCAATGCTCCAGTGAAAGCCAGGCCTTGAGTCTGGTCATTATCATCGATCCCATCGAGCGTGACGTTGGTCTGATCGCTGCGCGCGCCATTGACTGATCCACTGCGGCTGTCGGATGCCGAGCTGATTTGGCCGCTGTTCCCAGTAAACGAAACTCCCGGCTGCAAACTCAAGATGCTGGCCGCTTCGCGCCCCTCAAAGGGGAGATACGAGATCTGATCGGCGTTGAACGCATGTCCCAGGCTCGCATCCTGCGTGTTGACGAGTGGGGCCGTTCCACTCACTTCCACGATGGTTTCTGTTCCCGCCACTCGCATGGCGATGTCCAGCGTGGCTGGAGTGTTTACCATCAGTTCGATACTGGTCTGCTTTTGCCTGGCAAAACCGGACGCGCTCACCAGTAGCTCGTATGTTGCGGGCGGAACTTGCAGAAACTGGTAGACCCCCTGCCCATTGGTCTTCGCCTCTCTGATAAATCCCGTCTGGGGGTTCGACAGAGTTAATGTCGCGCCCGGAATCACAGACCCCTTCGGGTCGGTAACTGTTCCATTCAAGGACGTGCTGGCGGTCTGCGCCCACAAACCGGAAACTGCCAGGGCGATCAGGGCGAGCAATGCAGGGCGTTGTGCGATTCGCATCCGCTTCTCCGGTAGTGAGAGTTCTATGAACGACGACGGGATAGCGGGCGAATATATATCCGGATATTGGACAGGTTGTCAACTTAATTTTTATCTATCCACTTTACCAATTTACCAATTGACAAGCTATGGAGAACTGGTTATAAATGCGCGGTCATTAGAATTAAAGAGAGTATCCGAATGCCTTTGTCGCTTGATATTGGCCCTCGCATCAACCGTGTGGCCATCTCGGACGAACTCATTTCTCGTTTTAAGGAACTTATCGCCAAAGGGGTGTTTATCCCGGGGCACCGGTTGCCCCCAGAGCGGGATATGGCTGAGGCTCTTGCGGTCAGCCGGCCCACACTGCGCCAGGCCATGCGAGCTCTTCAAATCATGGGTGTGATCCGAGCCCGGCAGGGATCAGGGTCGTATCTTGCCGATTCCGCCGGTGAGATCATGCGAGTGCCCGTCGAGTTCGCCCTCGCTTTCAAGACGGTTGCAAAGACCGATCTCTTTGAAACCCGTTGCACGCTCGAGGTGAAACTCGCGAGCCTCGCAGCCGAGCGCCGGACTGCCGAAGACTTGGAGGCGATACGGCGCTCGCTGCGTGAAATGGAAAAATCGATGGGCGATCCCGAGGCTTGGTGCCGGAGTGAGCCAGAGTTTCACAACTGCATCGTGCAGGCTGCTCGCAATGGAGTCATGGCCACCATTATCGAGATGCTTTCGCAAATGCTGCTTCAGAGCAGGAAGGAGACGGTTGGACTTCTTTCTGACTATCCGAGTTCCTATCGCTCTCACGAGAACATCTATGTCGAGATTGAAAAGCAAGATCCCGAAGCTGCTGCGAGGATGATGAGGGAGCATTTTGCTCTGATGGAAATGAGAGCCCGGCGGTGCAACATCATGCCAGGTCCGGCGTCGGTTTCTGAGTAGCAGTTCTTCTTGGTGGCGGAATCGTAGGTGGACCGATCAAGTCTTGATTAACTGCACTGGCTGGGGGGATCTTTTGGGGCTTCGCAATTTTCTGGCAGTTCTCTTTTGTTTGATTTTGTCGATTGCGGCGAACGCACAACGCTACGTTGTCGCAGACCGCATCCCCTTCCCCGGTGATCAAACGTATTGGGACTACCTCATCGCAGATACCTCCACTCACCACTTGTATGTGACGCGCGGCAATGAGGTACTGATCCTGGATCTCAGCTCTGCGAGAGAAGTGGCTTCCATCAAAAACTTGAAGCGCGCTCACGGAGTCGCACTGGCGCATGATCTCCACAAGGGCTACATCAGCGATGGCGGAGATAATACCGTTGTCGTCTTCGATCTGAGGTCGAATTCAGTGACGAAAACAATCAAGGTTGGTGATGCGCCCGATGCGGTGCTGTACGAGCCTACAAAAAAGCGCGTGTATGCCTTCAATGCTCACGGGCACAGCGCGAGCGTTATCGATGCCACAACAGAAAAAGTAATCACCACCGTTCCTCTCGGTGGCATCCCCGAGTTTGCCGCTACGGACGGCAAGGGAAATGTGTACGTGAACATCGAAAACAAGAACTCGCTCGTGCGCTTTGCCCCGGACGGAACGAAGGTTCAGAACGAGTGGCCCCTCTCCCCGTGCGAAGGCCCGTCGGGATTGGCGATGGACACCCAGGGTCGTCGCTTGTTTTCGGTGTGTGATAACAAGTTCATGATTGTCACGGACGCGGACACAGGGAAACAGATCGCACAGATTCCTGTCGGAGTGGAGCCCGATGCAGCCATCTACGACGCGGACAGGAGGGTCGTCTTGGCCTCCAACTGCGACGGGACACTCACGGTCATAGAACAGGAGAGCCCTGACAAGTACACCGTGCTTCAGACTGTGAAAACGGAACGAGAGGCGCGAACGATGGCTCTCGATCCGGTCAGCCGCAAAATCTATTTACCCTCCGAGGAAGTCAAACCCGGGCAGAAACCGCCCGATCCCGGTACACTTCCGGAGTTCACCCCGGGGACTTTTCACCTTATCGTTGTCGCGCCGCAGATGTAGTCGGGCCCGGTCCATCCGGACGAACAGGAGGACGACCATGTCAACACTAGGATCCGTGCAATTGCCGCTGGACGCGTCCGCCCCGACTTCCATCCAAGAACCCCTATCCACGACCATGCCATCGCGGCACTCTGCGCTTGTCCGTGTCACTCATTGGAGTGTCACCCTTTGCTTCTTTGCGCTGGTACTTACCGGATCTGAAATCGTTGTTTCTCACCCTCGCTTCTACTGGGGTGAAACGGGCAATGTTTTAACGACGCCATTGTTCAAAATTCCAATACCCTCCTCACGAAATCTGGTTCCGAGTGGGTACGGGTACGTGCTGCCCGACCAGAACGGATGGAGCCGAGCTCTCCACTTTCAGACAGCGTGGATTCTCGTAATAACTGGATTGCTCTACGTAGTCGCGGGGCTGGTCACCGGCCATTTTCGCAAAAACCTTCTGCCTGGAAAGGCCCACCTGTCTCGGCGCGGCTTCGCGGACGTGATTGCACATCATTTGCGCCTGGAGCGTCCCAGCAATTCGGACGGCTGGTCGTATAACGTCCTGCAGCGGCTCACGTATTTATCCGTGATTTTTCTCCTGTTCCCGTTAGTCATCTGGACTGGCCTGGCGATGTCCCCGGCGTTCGATTCCGCATTCCCGGCCACTGTCACGCTGCTAGGTGGCAGGCAATCCGCACGCACGATTCACTTCATCGTCTCCGTCGCGCTTGTGCTGTTTCTGTTGGTTCACGTCATCATGATTTGGCGCGAAGGATTCATAAGCCGTATGCGAGCGATGATCACGGGGCGCTTGAGCTCACCGAAGGAGCGTCTATGAGCGAGATTTCACGCCGAAAACTCATCTTTAGAGGACTTGCTGCAACGGCGGGTGCATCGGCCTTGGGAGTGGCCGCGCATCTGGCAACGAAATATGGATTGATCCCGCCGGATCACGGCGGCCTTTACGGTCCCGGCGAAACTCTGACCTACGCTTCGCTCAGACTGCTGACGCGGCACTCGTTAGCGCGGGAATTCTCTCGCAGCCAGATTTCAGAGCGTCCCCTGGAAAACGAAGTCGCGCCATTCAGTGAAGAATTCAAGCGCCATATGGCAGCGAAATTCGTGGATTGGCGGCTCACGGTCGATGGCATGGTTGAGCGGCCCACAACGTTTTCCGTGGACCAACTGAAGACGTACCCAACCCACAGCCAAATTACCGAAACGGTATGCGAAGAAGGCTGGTCCTACATCGCCGAATGGAACGGCGTCCCTCTCTCCTACATTCTGAACCTCGTCGGCGCACACCCGCAGGCGAAGTATGTTTTCTATTTCTCGATCGAGCCCGATTGGTGGGAAAGCATGGATATGGCCGATGCGCTCCATCCGCAGACCTTTCTCACTTTCGGGATAAACGGGCGTGATCTTCCGGTAGGCAGCGGCGGTCCACTTCGCATGAAGCTTCCCCGGCAACTTGGTTACAAAAGCGTGAAGTTCCTGAACCGCTTGATCGTCACCGATGATGTGAAGAAGTTTGGGAAGGGCTTGGGTTCCGTTTCCCCCGAAGGCGGCTATGCCTGGTACGCAGGCATATAACAAAGAAATTGTTTCAGGTCGGCGTCTCTGTAACTTTCGATCGCGTTTATGGATGCACAACAACCAAGCTCGATTGCGAAACTGCGGCAGTTCTCAGTCTGTCAGCTTATCGATGGGATGGGAGGTTCGTGTCCCGTCGAAACGTGCATTCGTCCGATCGATCCTCAATTTCGCCTCTGCGGCCCCGCTCTGACGGTTGAATGTTCCCCGGGGGACAACCTCACTCTTCACTACGCGCTGCATATTGCTAAACCTGGGGACGTATTAGTTGTGGCCGGCTCACAGGACGGCAAGGTCGCGCTCTGGGGCGAGTTGATGTCAATCTCCGCTCAGTCTAAGGGTCTGGCGGGAACCATCATCGATGGACCGATCCGCGACCCGCTCGAAATCCAAACACTCGGATACCCTGTATTCTGCAGAGGCCTCACTCCGTACAGGGCCGCAAAAGAAAGATACGGCCGCATCAACGTTCCGGTTCAGATTGGCGGCATCTCGATTCGTCCTAACGATCTTGTGCTCGCTGACGCGAACGGCATTTTAGCAATCCCAGGTGCTCGCGCAGAGCAGGTTTTTCAATTGGCAGATGAAATTGCGCGGAAGGAAAGCGACATTAAAGACCAGATCGTTGCGGGGCGTACTATCTTCGAGATTTTCAGTCTTCGGCAGTATGTTCCACACAACCAGGAACGGGGAGCGAAGCTGGAATAGGCCTGGCTCAACGAACTGAACGCACAGCCGATGCCGATCCGTCGCCGCAAAGTGTTTGGTGCTGCTGAACCAGAATTTCAACGATGCGTTCCCCCGCTTTACCATCCCACAGATCCGGCGAAGATCGCTGATGCGAACGCTGCAATTGCTGGCGAATCGCTCGTCGAATTGAATCTCGCTTCGTCCCGCCGAGAACGTTTGTTCCGGCAGTCAGCGTAATTGGCCGTTCTGTATTTTCACGAACCGTAACGCACGGCACCCCCAGGCAGGTCGTTTCTTCCTGAATTCCTCCCGAGTCGGTGACAACCAGGTTGGCATTCTTCATGAGACTTAGAAAATCCAGGTATCCCAGCGGTTCGATCGTGGTGATTCCGCTCTCACTGGGTTTTCTAAGATTCCCATCGCCGCTCGAAGCAAAATAGGAATCGAGTTGATGTTCCTCGATCTTCTTTTGAGTTCGCGGGTGCGCTGGGAAAATGACTCTTTGAGTAGCCGATACTTCCCGAAGTCCTTCGAGGATCTCCTGAAAGACGACACGGTTGTCGACGTTAGCCGGACGGTGAAGCGTCACGAGAACATACGGCTTCTTCGCAACCGAGCCATTCTCGGACGTCGCAGTCAATGCTAACCGGCTGAGTATGGTCGAACGTTGCGCCTCTTTCTCGCACGCCAGCAGCGAGTCGATCATCGTATTGCCCACAAAGAAGATTCGATCCGCAGGCACACCTTCGCAGCCGAGATTCCGCAGGCCGCTCTCCTCGGTCACGAAAAGTAGATCGGACAGATGATCGGTCACGACCCGATTGCACTCTTCCGGCATCGTACGGTCGAACGAACGCAATCCGGCCTCGACATGCGCAAGTATCGGCCGCCTGCCCTCGGCATCGAACGACATTTTGGCTGTCACCAGCGCGCAGGCGACGGTCGAGTTCACGTCACCGACGACGATTACAACGTTCGGCCGCTCACTTTCCAGAACGCCCTCGAACTTCCGCATGATTTCGGCCGTCTGGGCAGCATGCGACCCGGAGCCCACTCCGAGATAAATGTCGGGCTTGGGCAGATTCAGGTCGGTGAAGAACGCATCCGACATCGCAGAATCGTAGTGCTGGCCCGTATGAACCAGCACAGGAGTGACGGACTGATCCGCATGCCGGCTCGCGTCTTTCATTGCACGCAGGATCGGCGCAGCCTTCATAAAATTCGGACGAGCGCCAACCACGAGTACCATCTTCATCTGGAGATCCCGAGCCGCTGTTCAATGGAAGTTACGAGCCTCCATTGTATCGACATCCCATGGTAGGGGCAGGACCGTTTCCGTGAAAGCACAAACCCTCCTCAGACTCGATGGGGACAATCGAGCATCTGGGAGCACAATCTCAGGTGATGCTGAGCAAGATCTTGGACTGAGCACGTATCCCCTTGCCTTGCAATGTCATAAAGAAACCCGAAGCTCGAGGGTGTTATGTGGTCGGTAAACCTTTGGATGGTCCCTCAGGAGTGTTCGCCTTCGCTCGGATGCGATTGAGGCCATTGTCCATCCGGCCAATTTCCCAATCTGAATCGGCACTGTCGATATGTCCTAATGGGACCTTCGCGAACCCGCTGAAACCCTGCAAACTGTTGGTATGCGACTCCCCCAGTCCAGTACTCTACTTTTCCGTCTTATTTCTACCTTCACGCTCGTTTGGCTCTCAGGAGTGCTTGCCTTTGGATATTCCGGCGGCTCCCAGCAACTACGAAGCTCTCCGTCCAATCTCAGCTTCGGCGCTGTAGAGGTCTCCCAGTCGCTCGCTCAGACGGTGACCTTGACGAACAGTGGGAAGACGAGTGCCACCGTCTCAGCACTCACGGCAAGCAATTCCGCGTTCAGCGTCTCGGGGATAACACTTCCTGTCGTTCTTGCCGCCGGCCAGACTGTTAAAGCGATTATCACCTTCACACCCGCATCCGCTGGATGGAACTCCGCGAACGTCACTGTGACCAGCACTGCCTCGAATACCAGCCTCAAAATTGGAGTTCAAGGGAATGCGGTGAGCAATGACCCGCTTACTGCCGCGCCTTCAAGCCTTTCCTTTGGGAATGTAGCGGTTGGCAGCAAATCGACCTTATCGGTTGTAGTCACGAACGGTCAATACGGAAAGGTGATTCTTACTTCGTATCAGACCTCGGGAACGGGCTTTACCGTAACCGGCCCTAGTATGCCTCTGACCCTTGCGCATGGACAGAGCGCAACGCTGAACGCAACATTTGCCCCGACAGCTTCCGGATCGGCCAGCGGAAGCGTCTTCCTTCCAGGACCCGGTTTGACGGTGTCATTTAGCGGTACCGGCACAAGTTCGACGACTGGCCAGCTTACCGTGTCGCCTGCTTCTCTAAGCTTCGGCAACGTTGATATCGGAAGCTCGGGTGCGCAAACTTCTACCATTAGCGCGACGGGCGGGACCGTAACCGTGAACTCCGCGGCTAGCAGCAGTTCGTTATATGCAATTACGGGAGCCGCTTTCCCCCTGACCCTCAATTCAGGTCAAAGCGCGCAACTGACCATTTCGTTTGCGCCCACCACCAGCGGAACTTCCTCTGCTACGCTGACCTACACAACCTCGACCAGCGTGAAGAGCACGGAGTCTGCCACCGGCACCGGCGTAAGCCCGCAATACACAGTGAACCTCTCGTGGAATGCCAGCACTTCTTCGGTGAGCGGATACAACGTGTACCGCGGCACAACTTCGGGCGTCTATACCAAAATCAATAGCAGCCTCGATCCGGGCACCAGCTACGCGGATAACACGGTGGCTACCGGGACCACCTATTATTATGCCGCAACATCGGTGAATTCTAGCGGACAGGAGAGTACGTATTCCTCGCCGATTCAGGTCGCGATCCCTTAAGCTCACTGCGTGCCGCTGAATTTCTGAACGCCGCAGGCAACAGGCTCGCTAGGCGACTTCGTCCGGCGCTCCCGCCACTTCGATATCAATTTTCTGCGCTCCCAAGGTCGGGTGAACAGCGGTGAGCTGCACCCGGCCTGACCGCTCCTGAGTTCGGATCCAGATTGCGCCTGTACCCCCGATCAATGAAAACGGATTATCGCCAATGATCGTGGCCGGTCCATCGAGTTCAAACTTGATTGCGTCATTGGCGAACGGACAAATCGCGCCGAATTCATCGGTGACCCGAAGGACGACACGCGTAGCGTCCGCGCCGTCGCCCACTAACTGCGTGTCGTCGGGCGAGAGCATGAATTTAGTATCCACACCACGCCCCGAAAGATTCTTCACAATGACCTGCTTGCCTTGGATGTAGCCTTCAATCCGCAGGTCGCCCCACTTGTGGAAGAGTTCACCCAGTTCAATGACGAACGGAGCGTACCGCAAATGCGCGAATTGCTTCCGGTCGGGATCGACATCCGCTACGAGTTTGTCATCGATATAGAACTTGAGGTGATCGCAGTTGGAGCAAACGACCGCTTTCGAGAACCCGATTGAGGCATCGCCCCGCGCCCAGTGGAATGCCGGTTCCAGCACGATCTCTTCTGCGGGATCGCATTGCGACTTGTAGAATCCGGCAGCTGGCTTGGGCTCCCGAAAAATGTCGGTCACGCCGTGATAGCAGATGCGATCACCGGACCCGAAATTGCCGTGGGTGTTGTAGTCGAACGCGCACCATCCAATCCCTCCCGCATACTGTGGGTTGGATGCGAGCTGATCGTGGACACGGGCGTGGCGGATGGTGTGCTCCATGAGGCGCTCCACCTGGTCGATGGTCTTTGTGGGATAGGTATGCCCCACAAATTCTGTATTCAGGTAGCGCGGATGGTTTGGCGGCTTGAGCGGCCACCCGAAATCGTTCATCGTAAAGACATCTTCCAGAAATTCGGATTCCTGGAAATAGCGGATTCCCCCGGTCTGCCGCGTCGAATCGAGTTCATGCGCCAGTGCATTCGTGCGGGTGTAAAAATCGTGGTTATCCCGGGACTCGTTGATCCGTACGCCCCACAAGATGATCGACGGATGATTCCAGTCGCGCCGAATCATTCGCCGGACATTGTCGACAGAAATATCCTGCCAGGCTTTGTCACCAATGTGTTGCCATCCGGGAATTTCTTCGAGGACCAGCAGCCCAATCTCGTCGCAGGCGTCGAGGAAATGTCGTGACTGAGGATAGTGCGATGTGCGCACGATATTACATTTCAACTTGTTCCTGAGAATCTGGGCATCTCGGCGCTGCGGCCGCGCGGGCATGGCCTGCCCCACCCAGGGGAACGTCTGATGCCGGTCGAGGCCACGCAGCTTGATGACCTTCCCGTTCAATTCGACGCCGTGGTCCGTAAACTGAGCTTCCCGAAAAGCAAAACGGCGCGAATCGTTGTCCAATGGCTGATTACCGGTCATTAATTGAACGCGCGCTGAATAAAGATTCCGCTCCTCCAGGCTCCAGAGCTTGATTCCGCTCAGATGATCTAGATGGATCGTGTGCGTGACAGGCTCGCTACTCGCTTGGGATTTCGGCAATTTCTGAGAGCCTTTCGCGATCACACGATCGCCATCAAGCAACTCCACTTCCAGCGTGAGAGGCTCCCGGGCCGGCTCCAGGGACTGCACGAAACAATCGACATCGACCGAAGGATTCGCCGAGAGCACATCCTTGGGTCGCACAAAAATGTTCTCTATAAAGTTCGCGGGCACGACACGGAGCGAGACTTCGCGATAAATTCCCCCGAAGGTGAGGTAATCGATCTCGTATCCGAAAGGCGGAATGTCCGGTCGCTCGGTGGAATCGACATCGACGGCAAGGACGTTCTCTCCGTCGAAATCCAAGTGAGGCGTTAAATCAAACGAGAACGGCGTGTACCCGCCTTTATATTCGCCGAGACGCTGGCCATTAATCCACACCGTCGAAGCGGTCATCACGCCCTCGAAGTCAACAAAGACGTGCTTGCCACGGGCTTCGGGCGGTAACTTGAAGCGGCGCCGGTAAAGAGACACGAACTCGTATGTCTTCTCGTCGAAGCCATGCCAGGGAAGCCGAACGTTCGTATGCGGGACCACAATTCGATCGAAGCCGGAATCGTCGAACTCTTTGGAATGTCCGCCCTCAACAAACTTGGGACTGTAACGCCATTTGCGATTGATCGGCAGAATCAAACGCCCGGCCGATGAACTCGCATTCGCGGCATTGTGAGACAAAGCATAGGGCGTAAGAGCAGCCCCCGCCAAAATCGTTCCTGTCTGTTTTATGAAGCCCCGCCGGTCCATTTAGTATTCCTTTCCCTTTCAATGCTCATTATTGCTATCAGCCCTAACAAATTGTTGCTCTTTGCCTACGTGGTCCACTCCAACACCTGCGCCAGATTTGCTGGCGATTTCGATTCGGTTCCCCGCGGCGTTGCGGGACCAATCGCAACAGCCTGATTGTGCCCTTCAAACCAGACGAGGAATGAGGACTCCTCCGCTCCCGGAAGACGCTGCTGATTCAGCCAGTTGTAATACGCCCCCATGTCGCCGTCGATCAATGAGCCGACCAAATCCATCTCGGGATGAGTCGCGTTCGCCGATAGCAATTCATTCATCGGCTTTTGCCGCTGCCGGGGGGCGAACCGCACCAGTAACGTAAGTGGCTGGGCTCGTCGTAGGACCTCGCGCGCGGCCCATTGCGCGAAGACCGTGCTGAAGATTTGTGTTCCCGAGCCTTCCGTCAGCAATTTCAGCTCGAAGCGTTGCAGCAATTCGTCTTTGGACTGGCCCGCGGCTAAGCGGCCCATCTCGATATCGGAAGGACGTAATTGTGCGAGGAATGTCCGCAGCGCCTCCGGCCCCATACCCGGGCGATCAAGCTCGGCCTGCATCCTGCGCAAGAGCGCTGTCCTCACCGGCTCAAGGCCTCTATACGAGACGCAGGTCAGGCCGGATGTGTGATCTGCCTCTTCTCCTCCGTCGATGTACCAGTGCCCATAGGGCACAGGATGGGCCTTCGCGCGTGCACCGGCCGCATCGAGCAGAATGCGCAGGCCATCATCAGGCTTGACTCCGCTGTAGTAAGCGCCGTGCGCCCGCAGCTTTCGGAACAGTTGCCCGTTGTATTCGGTTACTCCCTGGCCAATTATCGCGATGCTGAGTCTTGGGATCTTCGGCGGCTCCGGAGGATTGGCCGCACGAATCCTGTCCGCGTATTCGTTCGAAGCTTTGCGAAATGTATCCAGTTGATGCGTGCTCCACAGGTACTCCGACAGTTGCTCCACAAAGTGCGCGGGCGCTTTCACCCAGTCGGAATTTTCCAGCTGGGGTGAGAGCCGAATTCCGGCGAATGTTTCAAAACACTCTCGCAGGCGCGCGCCAGGGAGCGAACTGAGATATTCCAACTCTTTCTCGTGCGCGCTGCGTTCAGCCGGAAATGCAAAATCGTAGTCGATCAGTTCGCGGAGCAGTTCCGGAACGAAACTGAGAGGCAATAGCCGCAGGATTCCCACATAGTTCGCGACGAACTTACGGGCCTCGGGAGGATATCCGGCAAAAGACTCCGTTTTTAGGTCCTGAGGAAGCATAGCTCTATAACAATTCTCTGATCGGCTTCCCTTGGGAGAAATTTGGGGAAAACCCCATCATGCCCCCCAAAGTCGGAACCAAATCCGTCGATTCCATCGCCCGGTCGTACACGACGCCTTCCCGGATTCCCGGCCCAGCCACCAGCATCCACGTAGTCCGGGAGAGAACGTCGCCGGTACGGTGATGCTGGAACCCGTTTCCTCCGGCATCTTCGTCGGAGTCGCGGCCGAAGTCCGGCAAGATGAATAGCGTCGTTTTACCTGCGTATTCCGGCTCGCTCTGTATCGCCTTCCAGAGTTCGGCGCAGAGTCGATCCGTGCGGCGAATCCCGTCAATGTAGAGCGAGTACGCCCCGGCATGTGCGACGTCAATGTCATGCATTGTGATCCACAGCAGGCTAGGCGCCACTTGGCGCATAAGCTGGCGCACGATATAGAGTGAAAGCTCATCGGGACTCGATAAGGTTTGCGCGTGACTCTTAAAGTCGTCCACCGAAAGTTTCAGCATCGACTCCAGTTGCTGTAACTGGAATTCACTGCCCGCCAGTTCAGGCGCGTAGTAAGGGGTTTCATAGTTGTCGCGCAGGAGATGATCGAAGCCGGCGCTACGTCCCGAATTCGCGGCGCTCAGCAGGTGTTTGGGAAGAATCACGCGCGCGCCCGTTCCCGCACCGTACGAGCGATGGCTGCTTTCCCCAATCCGGTTGAAACCGTTGCTGGGTGCCACGACCCAGGCGTCAGACGAAGGGCGCTTCAGATCTTTGCGGAAGTACTCAAAAACCGTTGGCGACTCCGGCGGCAGCGACGCAAAGTTGTTGATGGTCTCATAGGCTCCGGTTGCAAGGCTGGCGGTCGCCACGTAGTGGCCCAGAATCCCACGATTCACAACCTGCGTAAAGAACGTCGATTGCGGAATCAACTCCCGCATCAGGTTTGGGATATTTTCCTGACCTTCGGGCGCAAACGTTTCCTGATCACGTGCGCCGCCGCCGAAGGTTACGACAATAACTTTCCTGCGTGGCACCGGAGCGAGCACCCGTGCCCACGACGACCGCAGCACAGTCCCGCCGAGAGTCAATCCCGCAGCCTCACGGAGGAAATCGCGACGCGTGCGGGCCAGAATGCCGCCGTCTCGAGGCGCATGCGAACCATCGGCATTCCCGCAAGCGCGTCGACCGTCTGCTGATAAGATCATCGTTCCATCCGCTCTACTGCTTCGCCGCCGAGTCCTCTTTCGCTGAGTACACGAACTGCCGGATATCAGCGATCTGTTTGTCCAGATCAGCAAGATGCTGCGCCCGCAGTTCCTGATACACATGGAACTGCTCCTGCGCCTTTTGTTTCTGCCCCGTGTGCACGTAGGCTTGGGCCAGTCGGTAGTGAACGTCGGCGGGCTTCGAACTCCCCGTCAGTGCGTTCTCATACTCCGGGATTGATTCGGCGTACTTGCCTTCATCCGAGTACAAATTCCCCAACTGCAAATGCGCATCGGCCAGTTTGGGATCGAGGGTGACCGCCTTCCGCAGCAAGGATTCAATCTGCTGACGATCAAGGCTTGGGTCTTCTGCCCGCTTCCCTTTCCACAAGCTCATCGCATAGTAGAAGTAGGCCTGCGCGCTCCCGGGCTGTTGCTCCGCGAAGCGCCGGAAGCGCTCGATCACTTCGTCCGCCTGGCTCGGAGAGCTGTCATAGGCCTTCGACAGGAAGAAGTAGCAACGAGGGTCGCTTGGACCCAGATCCGACGCTCGGAGCAACGACTTAATCGCGTCGTCATAATTACCGCGAGAGTAATAAGCAATGCCGAGCCCGATCGCCATTCGTGCCGAGTTCGGGTAACGCTCAGCCGACGTCTTGAATACCTCAATGGCAGGCTCGAGCGTGCGATGCATCAACAGTTCGCTGGCCCAATCGAAAAGATTACTTTCGCTCGGATCCTGATGGGCTGCGGTTTCGAACTCGTTCGCCGCAACCACAAAATTCCCGTCTTTCTCCTCCGCTTGCCCCAGCAGGTTGTGCAGTTCGGCCGTGTTCTTCTGCTTGAGGAGTGTTTGAATTACCTGCCGAGCAGGTCCCGTTTGCGCTGTGAGCAGGTAAGCCATCGCCAGATCATATCCGTTGTCGTAAGAAGGAGCGATCTCCTGGGCGTGTTTGAGATACGGAATTGCTTCGGGAAGCTTCCCCATTCGCACGTACAGTTCGCCCAGGTTGTGGTTGCTGTCGAAGCTCTTAGGATCCAGTGCAACGGACTTCTTCAGTTGGTCCCGCGCAGCTTCGAATTTTTCCAGCCGAATGAGGTTCATCGCCAGGTTGCCGTGAGCCGCGGCAGAGTTCGGCTTCATGCGAACCGCTTTTTCAAGATGTTGGTTCGCAAGCGTGTCCTGCGATTGGCCCGAATAGACCATTCCCAAGAGTTCATGAACTTCAAAACTGTCGGGAACCTCGCGCGCAAGTTGCTCGAGTTCCCTGGCTGCATCGGTCAGTTTGCCATCATTGTAATGAGCGAGAGCGGACTGGAAGATGCGGTCCAGATCGGACCGCTTTTGCTGACTGACTGCCGCGATGGGCGCGCAGGCCAAGGCCGTTACGAGGAGAGCAATGGACCAATGATTCCGATTCACGCACTTTGAATGCTACCACCGTGGCAGCGGCAGATGCGTCTCGTGGGACAAAGTTTACGGGAGGATGCCATCAAGACACCCTCCCGCCAGACTGACTGCAAACTAGAAGTACAACTTCAAAGCGAACTGGATCTGCCGCGGATCATACGGCGAATCGCGAGTCGATCCGATTTCACCAAAGCTCGAACTGGTGAAGTTGCCTGATCCCGATACCGCAACGACTCCATTGCCTCCGAAGTTCGGAGCGTTGAAGTTCGGATGATTCAGGATGTTGAAGAATTCCGACCTGAACTCCAATCGGAAACGCTCCGTAAGCTGAATTTGCCGGAACAGCGAAAAATCCAGGCGCTTGAAAGGCGGTCCTGCAACTTGATCGGGCGGACCACCCAGTGTCGATATCGGACATGGTAAGGCTGTACACGGAGCCGGCTGACTAAATGCCGCGGCATTGCTAAAGAAGCTTAGCTTACCATTGGCGTCAGTATGCAAACCTCGGCCGGGATTTCCCACCAGGAAGTCATAGCACCCGCTTCCTGAACTCGTGCCGGACGGGCAACTGAACGTAATCGGCTGACCTCCTTGAAGCACCGCCGATGCATTGACCTGCCAACCGCCAAACACTTTGCTGGCAATGCCCGAATTCGAGAGATATGGCTTTCCCTTACCAAACGGCAACTCGTAACTTCCGCTGAGGTGGAAGACATTACGAATGTCGAATGGCGCAAGACCATAGTCGTAGTGAATCCCGGCACCGGGAACGTCCGGAGCGCGGTATCCCGCATTGCTTCCGCCATTCAGCAGGTCGACAGCATCCGTACGGGTCTTCGAATAGGTGTAAGTCGCCAGGAAGTTCAACCCGTGCGCGAAGCGCTTTTCCGCCGTCATCTGCAAACCATGGTAGTAGCTGTTTCCAGAAGTAATGGCGTAGCTGCTACCTTGGCCAAAGTCCGGGAATGGCAAACCGCCTTGAGAGGCAGGGAAAGCCCCGCTCCCCGGCGAGCCGTTCGCTCCAGCAGTGTTGGTAAGTTGGAGGCTGGTTGGCAGGATCGCCGTCGGATTGTTGGAGTTCGGGAAAACTTCAAGGTGTCGCGCCAGCGACGTCACGTAACCGGCCTGCACCGACATTGACGGTGTCAACTGGTATTGCAGCGTGAAGTTTCCGCTCATCGTGTAAGGAGTCTTGTAGTTGAACTGGATTCCTCGCAGTCCTAAGCCGTTTGCGAGAACAACAGTTGGATCCAGAGGAGTACAGGCAAATCCCACTTCAAACGCTGCCGTTCCCCCATAGGGTGCCGCCGCCGCGCAACCCGGGAATGTACGGGGAGTGCCGTCGTTTGGTGACGAATAGTTGAAGTTGAATTGGAACGGATAATTTTCGCCGAGGTTCGGCGAATACCCACGGTTTTCAAATCCGTTATAGAAAAGCCCAAATCCGCCGCGTGCTACAAACTTGGGCGTAACTTGGTAGGCGAAACCAAGGCGCGGTGCAAAATTCGACTTTTGCGAATTTCCTAGGCCCTTCCCATATTTGTTTGTGATGTCCAAACCTATGCCATCTGCGGCCAACAAGGTGGTGAAACTCGTCGATAGGCTTGCCGGATCCGTCCCTCCCGGGAGGATGTACTGAGGACTTCCCAGCGGAGCACCGCCAGGAACAAAATTAGCCTGGGCGCCATGGTGTTCGTAAACCAGGCCGAAGAAGTCCCAGCGCAAACCTAAGTTTACTGTCAGCTTCTGATTCACCTTCCAGTCGTCGTTGATGTAGGCGCCGTAATAATTCTTCCCGTTGTCCGTCAGCGAGATGTTCGACGCGTAGATGTTCGTCGATCCACCCACGTAATCCACTCCACCCACAGTCGAAAGCACGGGCGTCAACAAGAAAGCCGCGCGGCCGGTGTTGCCTTGGTCGCTATTATTTCCTGCAGCGCCGCCTGGGATTTCCGTGTAATTGCCGTTATAGTCGAATTCTCCGTGAGACCACGGCGGTTGCAGAGTGGAAAATTTCACATGCTGCCACTCGAGTCCCATCTTGAACGTATGCTTGCCGTAAATCTTCGTCAGGTCGTCCGTCAGTTGGAATGTAGAACTAACCTCGTCCGAAGGCAGGAAGGCATTGCTGCCCAAGGTTGCAAGGCCATTGATTCCGAACGCAGGCAACCCTCCGTTCAGCTTGCTCTGAGGAATCCCCTGGATCCCAAACTGACTCGGAATATCGGTGAGTTGGTTCGAGACCGGACCTGATCGGGTCGTGTGCAGGTAATTCAATCCGGCACGCGCAACGTTGACCAACGTTGGAGAAAAGACGTGAGTGTAGGCCAATGCACTCTGCTGCGCCAGCGCTGTCTGAGTTCCCTGCTGGAATGCGCCGCCGTCCGCGATGCCACCGAAAATGCCAGGGATGAATTGCGGATCGTCCCCATAACTGAAACGGAAGAAGACTTGATCCTTCTGGCTGAAATTGACGTCCAGGCGCGTATCAAACGAGTTGCGGTGTTCGTCCAGCTTTGGAGAATTCGCGTAATTCGAGAACAGCGAAGAATTCGTGGGATTAGGGTACAAATTCAATAATGCTATGGCGTTGGCGTCTAAACGTCCGCCAGGAAGTTGGTTCAGACCGCATGCAGCCAGCGTAAACGCCGCGGTACTTGGCGCACACGTGCCGAAGGGATCGCGCGCAAAACCGCTGGCAGTCGCCGTCAACCCAGAGATGGGATCCACGACTCCGGCAGTCACAACACGGGTAGTAGCAGGGTCGAGGATGGTGCCGTACGGCATCGTTCGGCCCAACTGGTCGGTCAGGCTTCCCGAACTTGACTGCAGAGCGATCAGATCCGATAGATCGGTAAATCCGCTGGTACGTTCCGCCAGAGTCGGAACCGACCCCTGCTCTACCGTTCCCTGGATCCTTCGCAACCCCTCAAAGTCCGCGAAGAAGAAAACCTTGTTCTTGATAACCGGGCCGCCGAGCATGCCTCCAAACTGATTTTGGCGGAGAACGCCCTTCTTGATGCCATTGGCGTCTTCGAAATAGTCAGCCGCATCGAGTTTGTCGTTCCGGAAGAATTCCCACACTGCGCCGTGAAAATCATTGCCGCCCTGCTTAATCGTGGCATTGAGCACGGCAGCGCCGGAACGGCCATATTCCGCGCTGAATCCGGAAGTTGCTACCTTGAATTCCTGAATCGCATCTACCGGCGGCAGCACGACGTAGTTCGTGCCGTTGAGGAAGTCCACGGTATCGGAGTTGTTATCGATGCCGTCCAGCATGTAATTGTTCTGCGCCGGACGGTTGCCGTTCGCAGCGAACGCTCCGGTGGACGCGTTGCCACGCGTGTCCGCCTGCGGGGTGTTCACGCCGGCGGCCAACTGCGCGAGGAACGTGAAGTTCCTGCCGTTCAGCGGCGTGTTATTCACGGCACGCTGATCTACTACTTGCCCGACTGACGCATCCTGGCTCTGCAGTACCGGCGCAGCCGACGTCACTTCGACCGTTTCCGTGACGGATCCCGGCTGGAGCTGGAAGTTCGACAAGACTCTGGCGCTCACGTCCACTACGACATGGGTCTGCACCCCGGTCTTGAAGCCCGTGGACGACGCCTCGAGCTTGTAGTTTCCGATTCTGACCGGGCTGAAGTTGTATACACCGTCTGCGCCCGTGGTCGTCGACAAGCTTGCGCCTGTTGCTTCATTGGTGAGACTCACCTTCGCCCCACTCAGCACCGCGCCACTGGCATCCGTGACTGTTCCGGTGATCGATCCGGTATCGACCTGGCTCCAGGCCGGTAAAGTAAAGAAAACAGCGAGAAGTACAACGAAAACACAGAACGTCCAACGGCACGCGTTTCGGTCCATGAGCTCTCCTTCGAGCTTGCCGGCTCCGCAACGAGGCAGAACCGCTCACCATGAAAGCTGCGATCGCTGAAACGGAATTTCCCCAGTACAGCAAGCGTTTCGTCAACGCCTGCCCCGTTCCCACAGATCAAATTAACCGCTTAACCTAAAAATACTAGTGGGTCGGGAATATCACGGTGCGCATTTCATTGTCAAGATTTTTTTCTTGATTTACAGTTCGCGGTCACGCATCCTCCTCGCAGCACGGGAGTTCAGCAGCAGAAAAAATTTGGCAGGCCGTTCCGACAAAAGACATGAATGTAACCATCCGTGACGTTGCCAAGGCTACCGGCGTCTCAACCGCGACGGTTTCCAACGTTCTCAACAAAACCGGCAAGGTCGGACCGAAGACACGCCGCCTCGTGCTCTCCGCTGTGAGGCGCATGGGATACATTCCTGACGTGCACGCCCGCCATCTCGCCTCGCGCGAGCGCCGCACTTTGGGCATCATCATCTCCGACATCGAGAATCCATTTTTTCCGGAAGTCGTGAAAGGTTTTGAAACTCGCGCGCGAGCACTTGGATATAACGTTATCCTCGCCGACACCAACTACGACCCGCTCAGGACGCGTGAAGCCGCCGATCGGATGATGGAACACAAAGTTCGCGGGGTTGCGGTAATGACCTCCGAAATCAGCATCAAGCTCATTCAGGCGCTGGCAAAACGAAGAATCGCTGTGACCTTTCTCGATCTTGCTCCCGCGCGTAAATTCGTCAGCAACTTGCGGATTGATTACGCCTCGGGAATTCAGCAGATCGTCAAGCACCTCCACGGTCACGGCCATCGGCGCATTGCATTTGTTGCTGGCCGCCCGAACCTGAAATCGAACCTGGCGCGACTTGAAGCGTATGAAACTTGCATGCGAGATCTGGGATTAGAGCCCGGCCCGGTCGTGACCGGCGATTTACGTTTTGAAGGCGGACTGGCCGCGGGACTCGCTATCGCCAAGCTCTCCTCGCGGCCCACGGCGGTCGTGGCAGTAAACGATCTCACCGCGGTTGGCGTCGTGAAAGGGCTGCTCAAATCCGGCTGTCATGTTCCTCAAGAAATATCCGTCACCGGATTCGACAACACGCGACTCGCCGAATATAGCAACCCGTCGATTACCACCGTCGATGTTCACCGGGAGACTCTCGGGCAAGTAGCTGCGGATGCCCTTCACGCACTGGCAAACTGCGAGAATCCCCAAGGCCGCGAGTATCCCATCAGCGCTGAACTTGTGCTCGGTGGCTCTTCCGGCCCTGCCCCACGTTATGCGTGACTCGGTCTCGCGCGCAAAGCGTCGTTGCGAAAATGGCTAAGCGTGAGCTTGCAGTGCTATAGTGAGTTCCTTCGGAGAGGCATTTGCAGATGTGGGGTTGCCCCTCGACTCCAGCCCAGAAGCACCATTCGATTTCCAGGGTTCTCGCAGTTCTCGCTCTGGCACTCGGCTCTATTCCTTCGTTTTGCCAGGCAACTTCGCCGTCGGCTCATTGCATTTCCTCCGTAGCTGAGAATCCTCCGGAATTGCAGCAAGCACAGGAACTCATCCAGCAAGGAAAGTTTCAGCAAGCGAGCGACCTCCTTCAACAACAACTCCGGTTGAATCCCGCTAGCGTCGAGGCTTACAACCTGCTCGGAATCGTCTACACAAACGAAAAAAAATACGATCTTGCCGAGGATGCCTTCCAGCATGCGATAAAGTTGGCTCCCAAATCCACAAAAACACGCGTCAACTTCGGGAATCTATTCGTTGCCGAGGGGAAGCTGGATCTTGCGGAGCAACAATTCACGAATGTTCTAAAAACTTCCCCCGCAAACCGCGATGCGAATTACAACCTCGGTCTTCTGCTTCTGGCAAAAGGAAATTCGACGTCGGCAATTCAATACTTTCTCCACGTTCGCCCCACAAATGTCGAAAGCCAGTTCAATCTGGTTCGAGCTTACCTCGCGGCACATAAGACTTCGGATGCCCTGGCCGCAGCACGCATTCTCTCCGCAGCGCACAAGTCTGACGTTCAACTGCATTTCACGCTGGGCGTGCTTCTCGCCGAAGCGAAACAGTACAAGGCAGCACAAGGTGAACTTGAACAAGCGAATGCGCTTCAGCCCGAAACTTTTGAAATCCTGTTCAACTTGGGCCAGACCTATGTTCGAGAACCCGCCTTCGACAAAGCCGAGATCACTCTCAATCGCGCAGCGAAGCTGAAGCCTGACTCTGCCGACACGCTTTATCTGCTCGGCCAGATTTACTGGGAGCAATCAAGACCGGTCGACGCTCTTGACGTTCTGGTGCGCGCACATAAGTTAGCTCCCGAAAACACAGATGTCATTTTCCTGATGGCACGCGTCAGCATGACGCAGAACTACTTCGAAGATGCAATTCCACTGCTTGAATCCGGGCTGAAACTCGCGCCAAATCGCCCTGATCTCCATGCCGCCTTGGGCGAAAGCTACTTCATGTCGGGCAAAACAGAAAGCGCCATTCAGGAATTCAAAAAGCTCGTCGAACTCGATCCGTCCGCCGGATCGTACGCTTTCATGGGATTGTCCTATCGCCACCTCGGCAGGTTCGACGAAGCACTGAAATATTTCGAGGAGGGGCTTAAGAAGGATCCGCACAATGTGTCGTGCCTCTTCAACGTTGGCTTCATCCAGGAACGCCAGGGAAATTACGCGAAGGCGGAAGATCTCTTTCAGCAGGCCCTCAAGTCAAACCCAGATTACTCCGAAGCGCTCCTTGAACTGGCCAACCTTCGTTTAAAGGACAAGAAGTACGCTGAAGCTGCCGACCTCCTCCGAAAATTTGTAAAACTCAGTCACAACCCGGCAGATGGCTATTACAAGCTGGCCATGGCCGAGCGGAGTCTGCATCAAACCGCCGCTGCGCAAAGAGACTTGAATACTTTTCAGACTCTCTCCAAAAATGCGGCGAACGGCACGTATCCGTACCAACATCTTTTCGATTATCTGGACAATCGATCGTCACTATCGTCGCAACAGCGCACGCAACTCGATATTTCAGAGTTGACGGATGAGATCCAAAAGCATCCAGGCCAGCCGCAAAATCTTTATCTGCTCACGGAGGCCTATCTGAAACTCGGGAGTCTGGACGAGGCTAAACAAACTGTCGCGCAACTGGATCAGATCAGCGCGAATGACTACCGTACCCAGGCCGGCATCGGAGTACTCTTCGCCCGTTACCGACTGTACGACGATGCAATCCAGCACTTCCAATCTGCACTCAACGCTAATCCGGATTCCGATGACGCGAAGTTTGACCTGGCGAGCGCTTACTTCCGCAAGGGACGCTACAACCAGGCACTGGAAGCCGCCCAGACCGTGTCTACTGGCGGGCGGCAGGATGACAGTTTCCTCTCGCTGCTGGGCGATATTGAAGCTCATGTGGGCGACACGCCCAAAGCCCTCGAAATCTTTCGCGGTGCCATTCGCCGCAATCCTGACAACGATCAGTCCTATCTCTCGCTGAGCCTCGTCCAGCTTCGCGAAGGCGATCTCGACAGCGCCGAACAAACGTTACAACTCGGACTCAAGCGGATGCCCAGTTCCGGCAAGATCGTTTGGGGTTTGGGACTGGTTTCAGTGTTGCGCGGAAATGCCGAACAGGCCGCGGAACGGTTGCAGCGAGCGGTCGACCTTTTACCGGAGTGGGCGGGCAGCTATTCCACATTGGGAGTTTTCTACTATCAGACGGGACAGATTGACAAGGCGCGTGAGGTACTCGACCGATTCAAGGGCAGCAGCGCGGGCGGACTCGATGTAAATCGAATCGAGGAAGCCCTGTCCAAAGGTCCAGCCAACGCTGTGGCAGCCGGTCAACCGATCCCTGTGGTGGCTCGCCAGCAGTTGCTCCAGTTGGCGCTGTTGATCGCGGATCGAAGTTTGTGATGACACCACTCAAGACCAGATATCCTGTACAGAATTCGCTTCCGCAGTGAGACTTATCCGAAGTTCGAGCATGGGGAAACGTACGCCAAACAATCAGCGCCATATTCATCGCGTCTTGAGTGTTGTCCTGTTCGCGGTTGGTGCAACCATCGGAACCGCCGTTTGGATGCGGGTTTTCGCGGCAGCGCCCTCTGCGACTACAGCCATTCCCGTCCGCTTCATCGACGTTCGCGAGCGAGCCAAAATCGCTTTCCAGCAGGACTCTACGCAGACTGACGAGAAGTACTACCTGGAGACCATGGGCACAGGCGTGGCATGGATCGACTATGACCAGGATGGACTGATGGATCTCTACTTCGTTCAATCTGGGGCCACGGATATCTATAAACCGGTCCGTCCACCGCGCAGCGCTCTTTACCACAACAACGGCGATGGCACATTCACGGATGTGACCGAAAAAGCCGGCGTCGGTGGCGAAGGCCACTACGGCCAAGGCGTCGCGGTGGGCGACTTCGATAACGACGGCTATCCCGACCTTTACGTCACCGGCTACGGCCGAGCCATTCTCTATCACAACAATGGCAACGGCACTTTCAGTGATGTGACCGCCAAATCCGGAGTTGCCGACGAAGGCGGGTGGTCCACGAGCGCCGGATGGTTCGACTACGACAAAGACGGCTGGCTCGATCTTGTGGTCACAAATTACATCGACTGGTCTCCAAAGAATAATCTCTGGTGCGGCGAACGTCGCCCTGGATACCGTTCGTACTGCCATCCCGGGAATTACAAGGGCCAGCGCATCAAGCTCTACCACAACAATCATGACGGCACTTTCACCGATGTGAGCAACACGTCTGGCGTAGGCAAACCCGAAGCGAAAGGCATGGGCGTCGTTCTCGCTGACTTCAACAATGACGGGTGGCCCGACATCGCCGTTGCAAACGACTCCTGGCCCAACTTCCTTTTCATCAATAAACACGACGGGACATTCGAAGATGTTTCGCTTATTTCCGGGATGGCTGCGAGCGAAGATGGACGTTACGAAGCCGGCATGGGCATCGACGCAGCCGATGTCGATGGCGACGGATGGCAAGACGTGTACATCACTCACCTCGACTTCGAGTTGAATCGCCTGTATCGCAACAGTCATGACGGGACATTCACCGACGAAACATTCCGCTCGGGTCTCGGCAACAAGGCGGTTCTAATGAGCGGGGTCTCGATGAAGTTTCTGGACTACGACAACGACGGATGGAACGACATTCTACAACTGAATGGATCCATGCTCGACAATGTCGCGCTCTATCACGAAGAGGTCAGCTATAAAGAACCGTTGTTGATGTTTCGCAATCTGGGTGCAGGGCATTTCGACAAAGTCTCCGAATCGCTGGGCGCCGACTTCATTCGCCCCATTGTCGGACGCGGCCTCGCGACGGCGGATTACGACAATGACGGCGATATGGACTTCGTCACGAACAATCGCGGAGACTACCCTTCCCTTCTTCGCAATGACGGTGGAAACGCAAATCATTGGCTGACCATCCAGCTAATCGGCACCAAATCCAATCGCGATGGTACCGGCGCTTCCCTGAAACTGACTTCCGAAGGTTTTGTCCACGTCGAGCAGTCCAAAGGCGGCGGGAGTTATATGTCCGCGAGCGATCCTCGCATTCACTTCGGACTGGGCAAACGCTCCAAAGCCGAGTCGCTTGAGATTACGTGGCCCAGCGGCAAAATAGACAAACTCTCGAATATCCCCATCGACCAGATCATTGCAGTGAAAGAGGGTGAAGGGATCGTCCCGCGCCAGTTCCCGAAGATATCGAATACAAGTGATAGAGTGATTTTGGATTCGAAATCACATCTTAACTTCAATCCTGAGCCATGAACTTCCCTCGTCGACGCTTTCTCGGTGCTTCTTGCCTCGCTCTCGGCAGCACGCTCGTCGACGCTCTGACCACTCCCCTCTGGAAATGGAGGGCTCCTCTCCTCATGGACTCCGCGCCAACGCCAAACAACGCTTCTCCCGTGCAGTTCATCGATGTCGCGCGCGAAGCCGGACTGAACCTCCCGAACGTCTGGGGCGATCCCAACCACAAGCGTTACATCATCGAGGCCAAGGGTAGCGGAATTGCCTTTTTTGATTACGACCATGATGGCTGGCTCGATATCTATCTCACCAACGGCACGCAACTGGGAAAGTCGTGGCCTGCGGGACAAGGGCCGACGTCGCATCTGTACAAGAACAATCGCGACGGCACGTTCACCGACGTAACCGAAAAGTCTGGGCTTGCGCGTACGGGTTGGCAAACTGGTGTGTGCGTGGGCGATTACGACAACGACGGCTGGGACGATCTCTTCTGCTGTTTTTGGGGACACAACATCTTGTTCCACAACAATGGTGACGGAACTTTCACCGACATCACACGAAAAGCCGGCATCTACGATGAACGCATCCGCTGGGGCGCAGGATGCGCCTTCCTCGATTACGACCGCGACGGGCACCTCGATCTGTTCGTCTGCAACTACATCAAGCTTGATCCCGCGAAAACGCCGTCGCCCGAAAATCCCGCCTCTTGCCAATGGAAGGGCATTCCCGTGATGTGTGGCCCGCGCGGCCTGACCGGCGACACGAATGTCCTCTTTCACAACAACGGTGACGGCACCTTCTCCGACGTTTCGGAGAAGGCCGGCATTCTCAAGCCCGGCCC
Source organism: Terriglobia bacterium (assembly GCA_963727085.1). Lineage (GTDB taxonomy): Bacteria > Acidobacteriota > Terriglobia > Terriglobales > Acidobacteriaceae > Sulfotelmatobacter. Next base: position 249,743 of record CAVSER010000002.1, read on the forward strand.
GCGTTATTCCATCACGGCTGTTTCTTCCGACTTTGACAATGACGGCTGGCCCGATATCTATGTCGCCGTGGACTCCGAACCCAGCATTTTGTTCCGCAACAATCACGATGGAACATTTACCGACGTCGCCGTCATGTCGGGATGCGCCTACAGCGAAAATGGCCACGAGCAGGCCGGCATGGGCGTTGCCGTCGCCGATTACGATTGCGACGGATGGCTCGACATCTTCAAGACAAATTTCGCGGACGACACTTGCAATCTCTATCGCAATAATGGCGACGGCACATTCAGCGACGTGACCTTCGCCTCTGGCATTGGCATCAACAACCAATACGTTGCCTGGGGTTGTGGGTTTATTGACTACGATAACGACGGTTGGGCCGACATCATACAAGTCAACGGCCACGTTTATCCGGAGATCGGCGGACATCAAATCGGTCAGACATTCAAGAATCCGCGCCTCGTTTACAAGAATTTGGGCAATGGCCAGTTCAAGGACGTCTCTTCCACCATGGGTCCGGGAATCACTCAACAATTCTCCAGCCGGGGCGCAGCCTTCGGCGACTACGACAACGATGGCGACATCGATGCGCTCGTCTTGAACCTGGGCGACGTACCCTCGCTCTTACGGAACAACGGCGGCAACAAGCAGAACTGGATCAAGCTGAAACTGATCGGAACCAAGTGCAACAGCACAGCCATTGGCGCCCGCGTGCATGCCGTCGTCGGCAATCACGCGCAAATGGACGAAGTTCGCAGCGGGTCCAGCGTCATGTCACAAAGCGACCTTCGGATACATTTCGGCCTGGGAAAAGCTCAAACCGTCGACCTGATCGAAGTAAAATGGCCGACCACGCAGAAAGTGGAGCGCTTCGAAAAAGTAAAGGCAAACCAGATCCTCACGATCCGCGAAGGCGGCGGAATTGTGGCGCCTGGTGACTGGCAGGCGAAAGCCCCTCGATGAAAGCTTTATTGTTGTCGCAATATCGCAAGCTTGAGGTTGCCGATGTTCCGCAGCCCGAACCCGGCCCGGATGAGGTGCTGATCCGGGTTGCCGCTTGCGGAATCTGCGGCAGCGACGTTCATGGGTATGATGGCTCTTCTGGTCGACGCATTCCTCCCATAGTAATGGGCCACGAAGCGGCGGGCACGATCTCAGCGGTCGGGAAAAACGTCGGCGGATTCTCCACGGGCGATCGCGTCACCATCGATTCCACGGTGTATTGCGGCGCGTGCCCGAGCTGCCGCCGCGGAGAGATCAATCTCTGTGATCGCCGCGAAGTCCTCGGCGTATCGTGTGGCGATTACAGCCGCGCTGGGGCCTTCGCGGAGTTCGTCGCGGTTCCGTCGCGTATCGTCCATCGCCTGCCCGCTCATTTGCCTTTCGCCCAGGCAGCTCTGCTCGAAGCGGTCGCGGTCGCTCTGCACGCGGTATCTCTCGTACCGGTCAACTCCGGCGACAGCGCACTCGTAATCGGCGCGGGCACAATTGGCCTTTTGCTGCAGCAGGCACTGCGCTTAGCCGGATGTTCTCGCGTGTTTGTGACCGATATCGACCCAACTCGACTGAATCTAAGCGCGGAGCTTGGCGCGACGGCCGTTTTCCCGGCCGCCAATCTCGCGAAAGAAATTTCGAGCCGAACCAGTGGGGTTGGTGTGGACACTGCGATAGAAGCCGTCGGCAACACAGCGACTATCGCCGCAGCGATTGACAACGTCCGCAAAGGTGGAACGGTCGTTCTCGTCGGAAATATTTCCCCGGAGATCTCGCTCCCTCTGCAAAAGGTCGTGAGCCGGCAGATCCGGCTCCAGGGATCCTGTGCCTCCGCGGGTGAGTATCCGCGCGCGATAGAACTGCTCTCAAATGGCGCGATCCAGGTTAAGCCGCTGATCACGGCCACGGCGCCGCTCGCGCAGGGTCCCCAATGGTTCGAACGGCTCCATGCCCGCGAACCGAACTTGATGAAGGTGGTTCTCACTCCGTGAATTCAGAGCTCACATGACCGAATCCTCGAATGAACCCGGCCTCTTCGATCTGAGAGGACGCGTAGCCATCGTGACCGGAACCAGTCGCGGACTTGGACAGCAGTTCGCCCGCGCTCTCGCCCGCGCTGGCGCCGACCTTATCCTTACCAGCCGGACTCGCGACTCGCTTTCCAGATTCCAGGCAGAAATCGAAGCGATGGGCCGGCGGGCTGTGCCTCTCGCGCTTGATGTACGCGCTCGCGAAAGCATCGAGGAAATGGTGTCAGCGGCAGAGAAAGCGTTCGGCCATCTCGATATCCTCGTCAACAACGCAGGCTGCAACATCCGCAAGCCCGCGCTCGACGTGACTTGGGACGACTGGAACCAAATCCTCGACACGAACCTGCGCGGCAGTTTCTTCGTGGCTCAGGCGGTCGCCCGCCGCATGATCTTGCGCGGTTATGGACGCATCATCAATATCGGATCTGTAACCAGCGTAGCCGGATACGCGGGACTCGGCCCTTATGGAGCAAGCCGGGGCGGCATTCGCCAACTTACGATGAGCCTCGCCGATGATTGGGGCAAGCATGGAATCACCGTGAACTGCCTTGCCCCGGGCTGGTTCCGTACGGATCAGAACAAAGTTCTCTACGAAGACAAAGAGTGGGTGGAGTACCTCTCCGAGCGAATCCCACTCAAGCGTCCAGGCGCGCTTCCCGATCTTGATGCCGCCGTCGTTTTTCTCGCAGCTGAGTCCAGCCGTTACATAACCGGACAAACGCTGTTGGTGGATGGTGGAATCTCCACCGGCGCAATGCGCGCATTGCCGCGATCGCGTTGAGATCTTGCCTACTGATGAATTCGTGCCGCCCAACCGCCGCCGCTCGCAAGTGGAAGCGTCAACTTCGTACCCCGATTCACTTGCAGGGTGATCTTTTTGTAGTCGCTTGCATTCCGATCCGCATTCGCTCCGTCCACGTACGCTTCCATGGTGAAGTTGCCATCCGGCAGGAATGAAAAATCGATCTGCAGGCTGCGTGCGGTCCAGTCGTTCATTGCCCCGATGTACCAGTCGCGGCCGTTTCTCCTGGCGACGACAGCGTAATCCGCAATCCGCGCATCGAGCACTTTCGTTTCATCCCATTCCGTCGGGACCGGCCCAAGAAATTCCATCGTCTCCGGCTCACGCAAATAATTAGACGGCGTATCCGACAGCATCTGAAGCGGCGCATCATAGACGACGTACATCGCAAGCTGGTGACACCGCGTGCCCATCGCCATGGGCTGCTGGTTGATCGGCGCAAACGTCTCTCGGGTCGCATTCCGCATTGCGCCCGGCGTGTAATCCATCGGGCCCAGGAACATTCGTGTGAACGGCAAAGTCACATTGTGCTCCGGTTCCGACTCGCGGCTCCATTTGCTCCACTCCATTCCGCGAACGCCCTCCGCGTTGATCAGGTTCGGCCAGGTGCGAGTCATGCTCGCAGGTTTTTGGTCTCCGTGAAAATCCACCATCATATGGCGCTTGGCCGCCTCGCGGCACACGCGGTAAAAGTAGTCGATCATGATCTGGTCGCTGCGCTGCATGAAGTCGACCTTGATTCCCTTCACGCCCCACTTCTCGAATTGATCGAGAGCCGGAATCAGTTGATCGTCCAGCGTCTTCCAAGACGCCCACAGGATGATCCCAACGTTCTTCTTCTTGGCATAATCCACCAACTCCTGCATGTTCAGTTCAGGTGTGACCTCGAGCAGATTGCCCAACTTGTACCAGCCATCGTCAAGGATGATGTAGGGAATCCCGTATTTTGCGGCGAAATCTACGTAGTACTCATACGTCTTGGTGTTGATGCCCGCCTTGAAGTCAACTCCGTAGACGTTCCAATCATTCCACCAGTCCCATGCCACTTTGCCCGGCTTGATCCACGACGTATCCGGAAACTGCGACGGCCGCTGCAACAGATATACGATCTGATTTGTAAGTAGATCGCCATCGTGATCCGCGATGCCGATGACGCGCCAGGGAAATGTTCTTGTTCCGGACGTTTCCGCGATATAGTCGGCGGTCTCGACGGGCTTGTGATCGCGGTCGCTGGTCTGCTCGAGTTTGGTGGGGTACGGAGGAAAAGCCGCCGCCAGCCCGTTCCCCCCGGTTCCCTTCAGCCACAACCCGGGATAATCGTCCAGGTCCGATTCAGCGATGGCCAGCTTTTCGCCTTGTCCGATGTCCACTACGGCTGGGAGCGTCGCAAGAAATGCCGGCGCAATCTCGCTCAAATGCTGCGGCAGATACTTACGCTCATTGTGCGAATAGAAGCTGTCTTCTTGCGGATAATAGACAACGAAGTTCGACGGGAAATTGAACGCCGACTCTTCGCCATAAATCTTTACCTTCTCCAATGGCAGCGAAGTTTCGAAGCGGTAGGCGGCGCCTTCGTTGTAAGCCCGGAACACAACCGCGTACCCGCTTTGCATGTTCAAGCGCAGTTCATTGTAGCGGTCGCGAATCTCGGCAAATTTCTGCCGTACAACAGGCTTGACGATCTGATCATGCGAACTCGTCTTGGCATCGACCACCTTCGACTGCGTTCCGAGTTTCTGATGCTCAACATCAAGAGAAACGGTGCAGTTCTCCAGAACCGCCCGGCCCTTTAGGACAACGTCATATCGAAGCTGCCCCGCCGTTCGGACCCTTATTTGAATTCTCTTGTCGGGAGACTGCAGTTCATAGCTGGATTGTCCGCTGGAGTTCACGCTGAGGAGAGCAAGCAAAACAAGAAGAATTGAAGCAAAAGTTTTCATCATGTCGGTCCTGACCGCATTGGAGACTACGGGGGAAGAATACTACTCGCAGATCGAGTTCAGATTCAAATTGGAGAATCTGCGTTCCAGGTCATCGGCTTGTCGAATTCTGCGGCGCGATCTTCTCTCCGGACCTCTCCCTGTAGAATCGCCACATGCAGTTTGTGTGCACGGTGGGATGGATCGGCTGCATCGTCTACTCCACGATCCCGTCTTTCTGGCTCATGGTTCATCCGCGCGCTCACCGCTGGAGAGCGCGTATTCGTTCCCCGTTCCGGCTTCTCGTTCCCGCATGGGTCACGATGTGGATCGGCATGGGCGCACTGACCGGCCCTTGGCGCAACCTGCGTCTCTACGACACAACCTGGGCGTGGGTTCCCGCACTCCCTCTTTTCGCCCTGGGACTGCTTCTCTACGTCAAAGCCGGAGCGCACTTCAGTTGGGCGCAACTCGGCGGCTTACCCGAGGTTCGCACGGATCATCGTGACGACCATCTCGTCACCACAGGCATACGTGCCCGCGTGCGGCACCCGGTATATCTCGGCCATCTCTGCGAAATGGTCGCCTGGAGTCTGGGCACGGGCCTTCTGGTCTGTTGCCTGCTCACAGCCTTCGCGATCGCGACCGGGGCAATCATGATCCGCATGGAAGATGCTGAACTGCTCAAACGGTTCGGGAAGGCTCATCGCGAGTACTGCAAGTCCGTTCCAGCGATCCTTCCGAGACTTCATTCCCTCCTATAATAGTAAAGTGCCATTTACGCTCTCTCACGCAGCCGCCGCGTTGCCATTTCGACGTTTCCCCCTCATTCCATCCGCTGTTGTAATCGGAACACTGGCTCCCGATTTCGAGTATTTTCTTTTGTTCGTTCCGATGGATCGCTATGGTCACACGTTAATCGGCATTTTCCTTCTTACTCTTCCGCTCGGGCTCCTCGTGTTTTGGATTTTTCACAATTTCGTCAAACGGCCAGCCATCATGCTCTTCCCCGACCCGATCCAACGCAGGCTGGCGAATCACCTCGCTCCATTTCAGCTCGGGAGCATGAGAAGCTTGCTTTTAGTCGTCTTCTCGATTCTTGTGGGTGCCGCGAGCCACGTGCTGTGGGACTCGTTCACTCACCGATCAGGATGGTTTTATGGTCACTGGGAGTTGATGCGACGGACTGCCGATCTTCCCGTCCTTGGGCACCTTCCGTATTACAAAGTTTTTCAGCATGCCAGCACAGTGCTGGGCCTAGGGATTCTTTTCCTCTGGTTGGTGTGGTGGTACCTGACCAGCACACCAACCGCTCAACCGCTCGCCGATGCTCCGTCAGGTTCCCGCAGATTTAGGACGGTCGCTGCGCTTACGGCGATTTTCTGTACAGGCGCACTGGTGCGCGCCACACTCGCCGCGCAAGGTCCTGCCGGAAACTTCAATTTTAGAGAGTTCTTGGTAGAAGCAGTCGTGACTGCAACTGCATTGGCATGGTGGGAACTTGTGGCTTACGGACTCTTCTCGTATTGGACACAGCCAGTTCGATCAAAAGCGAATCTTCAGAGAACCCCTTCTTAATACACCGTGTGAAGGTCAGGCCCACCGTATAATCCGTAGTCGTGGCCGGTACTCGAACGGCCATCGCAATGCATGCGCTTCGAATTCTTCATCGCGTCCCGCTATCTGCGTGCCAAACGCCGTCAGGCCTTTATCGGAATCATCACCGGTATCTCGGTCGCCGGAGTAGCCGCGGGCGTCGCGTCCCTCGTTGTAGCACTCGCCATCAACAACGGATTCCGCCAGGACCTGCAGCAGCGCCTCCTCGGATCGACCTCGCACATTAGCCTGCAGCGTATTGCCGACGACGGAATCCGCGACTGGCCTCCGCTCATGCAACGTCTCTCCATGCAACCCCACGTGGTCGCGGCTGCTCCAGCAATTTTCGAGCAAGTTCTGATCTCGCGCGGACCTCGCGCCCGCGGAGCCGTGCTCAAGGGGATGATTCCGAAATACGAGAGGCATGTGGGAGACCTCCTCGATTCGGTCAAGGAAGGCTCGGCCAGTGCGCTCGAGGAGAAAGCGCCGACGGACGGGCCCGCACAACCGGATACCGCTGCCACCACACAGGACAATCAATCTCCAGACTCGCTGGAGGGCGTCAATCAACGCATTGCCTCCATGGCTCCAATTGTCTTGGGTAAAGAGATGGCGGACGGCCTCGGCGCAACCGTCGGGTCGGTGGTCCTGGTGGTAAGCCCCCAGGGGGAATTAACCCCGTATGGAATGGTCCCGAAATACACTCGTTTCCGCGTTGTTGGAATTTTCAAGTCGGGCTTCTTTGACTACGACTCCGGATGGGCTTTCGTGCGCCTCGCCGACGCGCAGCGCCTTTTCGGTTTGGGCGATCTGATCTCGGTTCTCGAATTCAAGATCGATGACATCTACCGCGCGGACGCCGTTTCTCGTGAAATTGAAAACGCTGCAGGGAACGGCTTCATGACCACGAACACGCTGAACCAGAACAGTGCGCTTTTCAAGGCCCTCAAAACCGAACGCCTGATTACGTTCATCACCATCGGCCTCATCGTGCTCGTCGCCGCGCTCAACATCCTCATCAGCCTCATCATGATGGTCATGGAAAAGACCAAGGATATCGCGGTACTCATGTCGATGGGCACGCGCAAAGCCCAGGTCCGGAACGTGTTCATTGCTCAGGGCGTCTTGATCGGGATCATCGGCACCGCCATTGGCCTGGTGCTCGGCTATGCAATCTCCTATGCCGGTGGTCATTACCACGTCATCACTTTGTCGCCGGAGGTGTACTCGATCGACTACGTGCCGTTTGCGGCCCGTGCCCTTGACGGGGCGTGGGTCGCCTTGTTCGCGGTGATCGTATCTTTCGTAGCGACCCTGTATCCATCCTGGTCGGCATCCCGCATCCTCCCAGCGGAGGCACTACGGTATGAGTAACCCACTGTGGTCCTCTGCGCTCAATATGGTGATAGTCGTTGCCGCTTACTCCCGTGAGTTCAGTCACATGAAGAAGACGAAACCGTGTATACAGTTTTAGGAAGGCGAGCTCAATGGTCCAACGCATACCGTTGCCGCTGTAGATCTTGGCCTTGCAACCCGCGTCGTGTCGGCCCCTGGAACGAAAGAGACCCATTGTGCATCTAAGGAATGAAGACTTAATCCTTCGAGTAGAAGGTTTGAAGAAAGTTTTCCGGTCCGGCGAGTCGGATCTGGTGCTCTTTGAGAACCTGTCGTTTGAGGTGAAGCGAGGAGAAATGCTCGCGATCGTGGGCGAATCCGGGGCCGGAAAGAGTACTCTTTTGCACATCCTGAGCGCTCTTGATCGTGCTTCCGCAGGTGACGTATACTGCGCCCACTTGCGAGTGAATTCGTTGTCTCAGGACGAAGCCGCAGCCTTTCGCAATCGGGAGACGGGCTTTGTTTGGCAGTTCCACTACCTGTTGCCCGAGTTCACGGCGGCAGAAAACGTTGCCATGCCTCTTCTGATGCGGGGTCAGACATGGCAACAGGTCGAGCCCGAAGCTTTACGGTGGCTTCGCCAGGTTGGACTCGAGCAGCGCGCCCATCACCGCTCCGGAGAGCTTTCAGGCGGGGAGCAGCAGCGAGTAGCTCTGGCCAGGGCGCTGATCACTGGGCCGAAATTGTTGCTGGCCGACGAACCCACGGGCGACCTGGACGGACAGACGGCGGAAGCAGTTTTCTCATTGATTGCTCGATTACATCGCGAGCACCAACTTACCTCCCTCATCGCTACGCACAATTTGTCATTCGCCCGCCGCTGCCATCGCGTACTGAGGCTGCAGCGGGGCCATGTGGAGGAAATAGCGCCGGAGTCGCTTCCGGCATGAGACTGTTCGGTGAAGGCGGGAAAGCATGCGCCGTGAAGGAGCGGGCCTTCAGGCCCGCGTCGGTGGAACGGGGAATCGGGAGGGTTAAGCCCCCGAGGCAAGTTAATTTAAGAGAAAGTGCAAGGAACTGGCAGAAGGCGGTTCGAAGGAAATCCACACAGACTTCCTTCGGTAACGTAATCAAAGGGGTAGGTTCCTGTTTCTGTGCTTGGGTTTCACGGCCCTTTGATTGCATAATAAGTAAGGATATTGGGCCACGGTTCGGCAGGCCGGGTCTTCCCGGCCGGGAACGTCAGGGGGAAGGGCATTATGTTTGAACGCTATACGGAGAAAGCCAGGCGCGTCATCTTTTTCGCACGCTACGAAGCCAGCCAGTTCGGGTCTCCTTACATTGAGACGGAACATCTGCTGCTCGGCCTCCTGCGCGAAGACAAGGCTCTGACCAACCGTTTCCTGCGCTCTCACGCGTCCGTCGAGTCGATTCGCAAGCAGATCGAGGGACATACCACGATTCGCGAAAAGGTTTCGACTTCCGTCGATCTCCCGCTTAGCAATGAATGCAAACGGGTTCTGGCGTATGCCGCCGAAGAAGCGGAGCGCCTGTCTCATCGGCACATCGGAACTGAACATCTGTTATTGGGTCTGTTGCGCGAAGAAAAGTGCTTCGCCGCAGAGATCCTGCACGAGCGCGGACTGCGCCTCTCGACCATCCGCGAAGAACTGGCCCGCACTACACAGGAAAAGGCTCAGCCGCAGCGCCAGCGTGAAAGTTCGCTTTTGGCGGAATTTTCGCGAGATTTGACCCAGGCCGCCATGGACAGCCAGCTCGATCCGCTGGTTGGACGCGAAGGCGAAGTCGATCGTGTAATCCAGATTCTCTGCCGCCGCACCAAGAACAATCCGGTGCTGATCGGCGAGCCCGGCGTTGGAAAAACTGCCATCGTCGAAGGTCTGGCTCAGCGCATCGCCGACGGAGAAGTTCCATCATTCCTCGCGGACAAGAGAATTCTGGCTCTGGATCTTTCGCTCATCGTTGCCGGCACAAAGTATCGCGGCCAGTTCGAAGAGCGCCTGAAGACGATCATGAAAGAGTTGATGGAGTCGCAGAATTCCATCATCTTCATCGACGAGCTTCACACGCTTGTCGGGGCGGGATCGGCGGAAGGTTCTCTCGATGCCGCCAACATCCTGAAGCCCGCGCTCTCGCGCGGCGAAATCCAGTGTATCGGCGCCACGACTCCCGGCGAATACCGCAAGTCGATCGAGAAAGATCGTTCCCTCGAGCGGCGTTTCCAGGCGGTGAAGGTTCCGCCTCCGAACGAGTCGGACGCGATCAAGATTCTGTTCGGAATCAAGGATCGCTACGAAAAGTTCCACGCGGTCACCTACACCGACGAAGCCATCAACTTCGCCGTCTCTCATTCGAACCGCTACATTCCGGACCGGTTCCTTCCGGACAAGGCGATCGACCTGGTCGACGAAGCTGGAGCGCGCGTGAAGCTGCGCCAGACTTCCCTGCCGGAAGAGTTGACCGAAGTCCAGAAGCGCATCAAGTTCATCGTGCATCGCATGGAAAACGCCATAGCGAATCACGAGTTCGAGAAGGCACGTTTTTACTCCGACGAAGAACGCAAGGAGCGCGAGAACCTGCGCGCCCTGCGCGAGAAATATCATCTCGATGAGTCTTCTACCGGGGTGGTCAACCGCGAGGACATTGAAGATGTCGTCTCGCGGTGGACCGGCGTGCCCATCACCTCGATCAAGGAAGAAGAGACCCAGAAGCTGCTCCGCATCGAAGAAGAGCTGCACAAGCGGATCATCTCGCAAGACAAGTCGATCAGCGCTCTGGCTCGCGCCATCCGCCGTTCGCGTGCCGGACTGAAGAATCCGAACCGCCCCATCGGCTCGTTCCTGTTCCTCGGACCGACGGGCGTCGGCAAGACCGAAGTCGCGCGCACCTTGGCGCAGTTTATGTTCGGAACCGAGAAGGCTCTGGTCCGCTTTGACATGTCCGAGTTCATGGAAAAGCACTCGGTCTCGAAGCTGATCGGTTCGCCTCCGGGATACGTCGGATACGAAGAGGGTGGACAGCTCACCGAGCGTGTGAAGCGGGCGCCCTACTCGGTCGTCCTGCTTGATGAAATCGAGAAGGCGCATCCGGATGTATTCAACATCCTGCTGCAGGTCTTCGAAGACGGCCAGTTGACCGACGGACTCGGCAACACGGTTGACTTCAAGAACACGATCATCATCATGACGTCGAACATCGGCGCCCGGCACTTGCAGAGACGTGAGGGCTTGGGCTTCGCCTCGACAAAGGAAAACGATATCGCCGACAAGGTAGAAGAACTGGTGAAGAACGAGGTAAAGCGTACCTTCAATCCAGAATTCTTGAACCGCATCGACGAGATCATTATCTTCATGGCTCTGAACGAGGCGGACCTGATTCAGATTCTCGAACTCATGGTCACGCAGCTCAACCAGAACCTGGCGCAGAAGTCGATCACCGTCACGGTTGCGGACGAAGCCAAGAAGTGGATCCTCAACCAGACTCTGACCGACCGCAGCTACGGAGCCCGTCCGCTCCGCCGCGCGCTCCAGAAGTACATCGAAGACCCGCTTTCCGAGGCGCTGATCCAAGGTACGATCACCACGCGTCCCGCGTTCATCGAGGTCTTCCTGGAAGACAACAAGCTCTTCTACCGCCCAGTCGATGCCGAAAAAGCGGAAGGTGTGCTGTTGTACGAGAATTAGCAGCGGTAAAACTTCACGCAAAAGAGCCGCCAGCGAAAGCTGGCGGCTTTTGTTTTTTCTTACGACTACTCGCGTGACTACTCGCGCGGCAATATGAAGTATGTCGAAACTCCAAAAGAACCGGTTTAAGACCGAACGCGAGAAATGGAGTTTAACCCAACAAGCGGCCACCGTTCACCTAGGTGTGGCGATCGC
>CAVSER010000003.1:0-732879 GCA_963727085.1 Terriglobia bacterium
TAATCCGTAGGTCAGTGGTTCGAGTCCACTCGCCGCCACCAAAGACTTAGATTCCCAGCATTCCTCTGCATATTGGCCCACCTGTGGTTGTTGGGCTATAAAGACAGTTGCGAATATGAGAACACTGACAGAGTTCTGGACTCGACGCCGGTTTCTGCAGAGTTCGGCGGTGTTGGCAAGCTCGATCTCAGCCGCCGCTGCGACCACACCTATTCAGTCCTCACTACGCGGCTCCACAGCGGACTCGTTCGCATCCCAGCAGCAACAACGTCGGAAAGAGCTGTGGGGATTGCTGGGAGACTTACCCTGGCAGCACCGTCCCGGGCCTGCGCGTCTGGTGAGCAAAGAAGAGCACGAAACTTACACACTTGAACGACTTTTGCTCGACTTGAATGGCGTTGAACCCGTTCCTGCGTTGCTGCTCATACCGAAAAAGCGTCCGCCCCGCGCGCCGGGGCTGCTTTACATCCACTGGCACGGTGGGATGTACGACCTTGGCAAGGAGCAGCTTCTTAAGGGTGTTCCGGCGCAGCCGGCGTACGCGTCCGTTTGTGCTGAGAAAGGTTTGGTTACACTCGCCATCGACAGCTGGTGTTTTGGAGAGCGGAAGCACGTTCCAGATGGCGGCGAAGGCGAGCAGGATGCATTTAGATTGATGCTCTGGAGCGGCCAGGTTCTGTACGGGATGATGATGTTCGACGAGTTCCGGGCAATGGATTATCTGGCCAACCGCCCGGAAGTGGATCCCGAGCGGCTCGGCGCGTTCGGGATGTCAATGGGCGCGACGAAAGCGTGGTGGCTGGCGGCGCTCGATCCGCGCGTCAAACTTTGTATGGATGTCTGCTGTTTGACCGACTACCAGGAACTGATCCGGACCCACGGGCTGAAAGAGCATGGAATCTACTACTACGTTCCTTCCTTGCTCAAACACTTCCAGACTGCCGAAATCAACGAGTTGATCGTGCCGCGAGCGCATCTGAGCGTGAATGGCCGGCAGGATCCGCTGACGCCTCCGGCCGGCGTAGAGAAGATCCGAGAGCAATTGCTGCCGCTCTACCACGAGCACGGAAAAGAGGCTGACTGCCGTATCGATCTGTTCGATTGCGCACATGTCGAATTGCCGGAGATGCGGAAACTCGTGCTGGAGTGGATGGATCGATACCTGGTCGCCGCTCGTTCCGAAAGTCACTAGGAAGCGGCACGTGTCAGCTTGTGCTCAAGTGCGGCGGTGCTATCTTTAAAGTGATCGTTCGCCAACGTCGATCGCACGAACATGGACGTCCTCAAGCAACTTTTCGAACAGCGTTTCCGCACACCGGTGGAGCGGGTCCAGCCCGTGCAAGGGGAACTTGGCGGCTCCGGGCGGAAGATCATCCGTTTGAGTGGGCATGGAATCAGTGCGATCGGGATCCTGTACGGTGTGCGAGAAGAAAATGCTGCCTTTCTTGAATTCTCGCGACACTTCCGCAAGCACGGCTTGCCTGTCCCGGAAATCTACAGCGAGGATCTGGATCATGGCGCCTATCTCGAGCAGGATCTTGGGGATACTTCGCTCTTCGAATTGCTTTCGAAGAACCGCAGGGGCAACAGCGTCAGTCCCGAGGTGGTAGAGGCTTATCGCAATGTGATTGCGACTCTGCCGCGTTTCCAGATTGAGGCGGGGCGCGACCTCAATTACAAAGTCTGCTATCCGCGGGGAAGTTTTGACCGGCAGTCGATCTCTTGGGATCTGAATTACTTCAAGTATTATTTCCTGCGCCTGGCGGGCATTCCTTTCAGCGAGCAGGCGCTCGAGGATGACTTCAGCCGGCTCACGAAATTCTTATTGAGCGCGCCGCGCGAATATTTTCTATATCGAGATTTTCAATCGCGCAACATCATGATGGTCGGCGGGCAGCCTTACTTCCTCGATTACCAGGGCGGGCGCAAAGGCGCATTGCAGTATGACGTTGCCTCACTTCTATACGACGCCAAGGCCGATTTGCCGCCGGAGTTGCGTCAGCAGTTGCTCGAACATTATCTGGATAAGTTGCGCGGGGTCGTGGACGTGAAGCCTGACGCGTTTATGCATCATTACTACGCGTACGTTTACATCCGGATTATGCAGGCGCTGGGCGCCTATGGCTTTCGCGGCTTCTACGAGCGCAAAGTCCACTTCCTGCAGAGTGTGCCGTACGCATTGAAGAACCTGCGATGGTTGCAGCATAACGTCAAGCTGCCGATCGCTTTGCCGACATTGCTGGAAGCATTCCACAGCATGCTGGCATCCGAAAAGCTTCAGGGCCTCGCGTCCGATGCGGACAACCTTGTCGTACGAATCTCCAGCTTTTCCTTCCATCGTGGCCTGCCGCAGGATGAGAGCGGCAACGGCGGCGGATTCGTTTTTGACGGGCGCAGTCTGCCAAATCCAGGCCGCGAGGAACGATTCAAGCAGCTTACTGGCCGGGACGCTCCCGTCATTGAATACCTCACCCAGGAGCAAAGCGTTCACCAGTTCCTCGCAAGCGTGATGTCGCTGGTGGATTCGAGCGTCAGCAACTATCAAGAGCGAGGCTTCAAGAACCTGATGGTCTCGTTCGGCTGCACGGGCGGGCAACATCGGTCGGTGTACCTTGCGGAGCAGGTTGCCAAGCGCTTGCGCGGACGAGCCGGCGTTGAGGTGAGTTTGCACCATCGCGAGTTGGAGAGAATGCAGGCGGAGCGAGCGCAGGCGCAGAAGGCTGCGAAATGAGGGCGATGATTCTCGCCGCGGGCCTTGGGACGCGGCTTCGTCCACTCACCGATGACCGTCCCAAAGCGCTGGTGGAGGTAGCAGGGCGCACTCTGCTGGAAATCACGCTGCGCCGGTTAGCTTCGTTCGGAATTCGCGATGCCATCGTGAATGTGCACCACTATGCGGATCTTGTTCTCGAGTATCTGCGCAAAAATAACAACTTCCAGATGCGGATTGAAATCTCGCGTGAGGATGTGCTGCTTGATACAGGCGGCGGATTGAAGAAGGTGGCCTGGTTCTTTCTGGAAGACCGGAATGCGGAACCATTCATTCTCCATAACGTGGACGTGATCAGCACGATCGACCTCGCGCGTATGATGCAGTTTCACCGCGAGCAACAGGCGTTAGCGACGCTGGCGGTGCAGGATCGCGAGACATCTCGGTATCTGCTTTTCGATGACAGGAATGAACTCTGCGGACGCCGGGCTGGACCAGACGGCACAGCCGACCTGGTCCGGGGGACGCGGAACATTCGAGGATTGGCATTCTCTGGCGTCCACGTGATTTCGCAGCGATTCCTGCACATGATGTTGGAAGAAGGCGTTTTCTCAATCATCACTTCGTACTTAGCCGCGGCTGCAGCTGGCGAAAAGATATCGGCATTTCGCGCGGACGAGTATTACTGGCGCGATCTCGGCAAGCCCGAGAATGTCGCGCAAGCGAACGTGGATGTTGAGGCGCAACGCATCAGCTTGTGAGCGCGGCGGCACTATGCGGTTTAGCCGATAGCTGCCATTCAGACTTTGTACTTGCAGCAAAAGTCCCGCTTCGATAACATCTGTGCACCTCGAGAACAATATGCAAACACGCGATCTACACCGAATTACTATCGTGGTCTTCCGGGTACGAGTCCTTGTACCTGGGCGGTGTGGAGGGACGCAGTGAGCTGATAAAAGAGAAATCCTAGAAGCTCCCGAATCCCGCCCCGCCAGAAGCGCTGGCCCGGTGGGTTTTGCTTTTTTAGGAATGGAGAGTTCGTATGGCGGACAAATCGGCAGGAAAGACCATGACCGGAGCGGGCATCCTCTGGGAATGCATCGAGCGCGAAGGCGTAAAGAACGTTTTCGGATATCCCGGCGGAGCCATTCTCCCCGCTTACGACGCGTTGAAACATAGCAAGATTCACCACATCCTGGTGCGCCACGAACAGGGAGCCACGCACATGGCAGATGGCTACGCGCGCGCCAGTGGGAAGGTTGGCGTCGCGGTGGCGACCTCCGGGCCGGGTGCAACGAACATGGTTACAGGAATTGCCACCGCCATGCTCGATTCGTCGCCGATCGTCTGCATTACCGGACAGGTAGGCAGCAAGCTCATTGGTTCGGATGCATTCCAGGAAACCGATATCACAGGCGTGACGCTGCCCGTCACGAAACACAACTATCTGGTTACGCATGCGAATGAAGTGGCGCGGACCATCCGCGAGGCGTTCTATGTTGCGCGATCCGGCCGGCCAGGTCCAGTGCTGGTCGACATCACAAAAGACGCACAGCAGTCCTCCTGCGAATTCGATTGGGATGCCGCGAAGCCACAACTTCCGGGATATCGCCCCGATCTGTCGCCGGATCAGAAGGAATACGAGCAGGCATTGGACTTGATCCACAATGCCAAGCGGCCCGTGATCCTGGCGGGACACGGCATCATCATCTCGGGCGCAATGAATGAAGTCAGGGAATTTGCGGAACGCGCTGGGATTCCGGTGGCCCTCACCCTGCTAGGAATTGGGGCGTTTCCCGCGGCGCATCCGCTGAATTTGGGCATGATGGGCATGCACGGCGAGGCGTGGGTAAACCACACGATCCAGGAAGCGGATCTCCTGCTTGCATTCGGCATGCGGTTTGACGACCGTGTCACCGGAACCCTGAAGACATACGCTCCGAATGCCAAGAAGATCCACATTGAAATCGATCCCGCGGAAATCAACAAGAACGTGAAAGTCGATGTGCCGCTGGTCGGCGACTTGCGCGAAGTGCTGCACGAGCTGCTGCCACACGTGGAATCGATCGATCGAAGCGAGTGGCTGGACTTTATCGACAAGTTAAAAGGGGACGCGGCTGTCCGCGATATCCAAAACCTGCCAGATAGTGGACACCTGTATGCCGCGCACGTGATTAACGATCTTTGGCGCGAAACGCGCGATGGCGAAACTATCGTCGTCACGGATGTGGGTCAGCACCAGATGTGGGAGGCGCAGTACTACAAACATGAGAAGGCGCGCAGTTTGATTACTTCCGGCGGACTGGGAACCATGGGCTTTGCTCTGCCGGCCGCAATCGGCGCAAAAGTTGCGCGACCCGAAGCGGAAGTCTGGGTGGTCGTCGGGGATGGTGGATTCCAGATGACGCTCTGCGAACTGGCGACGCTTGTCCAGGAAAAACTGAAAGTTAATATCGCCATCATCAACAATGGATTTCTTGGCATGGTGCGCCAGTGGCAGGAATTCTTCTACGAGAGGAATTATGCGGCGACTCCGTTGCTGAACCCTGATTTCGCCAAACTGGGCGAGGCCTATGGGATTCGAAGCATGACTGTTTCCGAGCGGTCGCAGGTGGTTCCCAGTGTCCGTGCTGCCCGGGAGCATGATGGCCCGGTGCTGATCAATTTCCGGGTGGAGCAGGAAGATACGGTGTATCCGATGGTGGCTGCGGGGGCTGCGCTGCATGAGATGATCCGCCGGCCCAGCAAGATCGTCGAAACCGCCGCTGACGAATAGAGAGACACAATGCTGAATACATTCGTGGTGTACGTGGAAAATAAACCCGGCGTCCTGACGCGCGTGGCCTCGTTGTTTCGTCGTCGCGCCTTTAATATCGATTCGCTTACTGTTGGCCGTACCGAGAAGCCCGAAGTCTCGCGTATGACAATCACAGTCGATGCCGATCACGACCAAGCCAAGCGCATCGAAGCCAATTTGTACAAACTGGTCAACGTGCTGCTTGTGGAGAACATTACGAACCAACCGGCGATCGTGCGCGATCTCGCCATGATCAAAGTTGCGGCCACGCACGAAGCACGCTCACACGTGCTGGAACTGGCGAGCGTGTTCCGCGCGCGCGTGGTTGACGTTGCGCCGGAGTCGCTCACGATCGAGATCACCGGCGCCGAGGACAAGATCGACGGTCTCCTGGAGGTACTGCGGCCGTATGGCGTGCTCGAAATGGTCCGTACTGGAATCGTGGCGATGCGGCGTGGGAAGGCCCCCTCGACCGCAGCGGCACTGAGCAGCGAAGATCAGGAAATTGCGGACGAAGGCGTGTCTCAGTCAGTGTGAGCAAGCCGCTAGTCCGGCTTTTTCGAGTGAGCACTGGCGATCGCCATATCCCGAATCTGATTCAAGTATCCAACGTAGACGGGAATCGGAATATCGGGCGAGTCTCCGTCGTTGAGAAAGTGCGAAAGCCGGATTTCTAGCGGGATTGAGCGAATGGCTTCGCCGAACCGCGGCATTTGCAAATATTTAACCTTCCATACCTCCAGCATGAGCGAGCGGAAATCCTCGCTGATGAACCCCACTTTGCGGCTGCCCAGATAAATTCCATCAAAGCGATATTCCGTAAGCGTCTTTCGAACTGGGTCGTCAGCGGGAGAAAGCACATAGACAAGATGAAACAAGTCCGCAAGGTCTCCCCACAAAACCTTCTCCTCAAAGGCAGTGAAGCGAAATGGTTTACCCGTGCGTTGCTGCGCCTGTCGCGCATACTGTTCCGGCCGGACGTGCTGATCAGATAGCTCTTTTCGGAACCAGCGAAATCGCTCTGCTGTTAAGTTGTGGCGCAAGAATTCCACCGCGTACGCGTTGGACACGTAGATCGTGCGATCGTCGTCAAGGCGCTTGAGCCATGGTGCCCAATCGCGACGCTCGAGTGCCGCAAGCACTTCCGTCAGTTGGGCCACGCTCGTCTCCGGATGATATTTCACTGCTTGCCAGAAGTGCTCGGTGGAATCGTAGGTCTCACCATAAAGTTGAATGCCCTCTTCGATGGGATACCAGTTCGAAAGAACGCGGCCAGGAATGGAGGGGGATGCACTCCAGCAGTTGATCGAGTGCTTCCACTTGTCCTGTACCTCGAGAAAGGATTCGGCGTATCCGTCAGGAACAGGCTGGTTCAGTTCCGCGAGAGCTTTTTGCAGTTCGGAGCGGGTGTGCGTGATCAGCGTCTCAAGAGGGCGCTCATCTGCCATCGATATCACCCGGCTCTCGATGCCACGGCGCAGCAACTCGCGGCGCAGTTGCCGGCGCGCAATGTCGTCGAAGCCGGGATCCGACTTCCATCGCTGCGCCTGGGAATCGATATAGGGGAACATTTCACCAAGTGAGCGAAACTCGATGAAACCATGCAGGGCAAATGTGACCGGGTGCCCATCTTTTTCAAAGATGGTGGAAGGCGTAACCAAGGCCTGCAGAGAAATAGTCTGAGCAAGGACGGGCAGGCTGCCAAATAGAGCCAAAACTGCCGCAATACAGCCGCTTCGCCGAGTGAGCATCGATGGAAAACCCTCCTGTTTGCGTGCCCTGAATCATATCTATCCCCTGTCAACCCCTTTGGCACTCCTGCAAGGTTACCTAAGTTTTCGTAAAAGTGTCCAAGTTATTGTGTTTAAACAGCTTAACTGGTATTTGTGAGTGTCGGCCCTCGACTTCTCCCGGGAGCCGTCCTGATTCCCATGACTGGCTCAACCGGTATTGCCATAGGTCTGCCTGAGCATTCGCGCTCTTGGAGAAGTCTGTCGATCGCCGCCAAACTGTTCATCACGGCCGTGGTGATGGCAGGGCTGGCCACACTCGTCTACGGCGGCATCCATCAAAGCAGCAAGAATATCGCCGAGTTTATCTGTTATTTGGGCATCGCCATTCTGGCATCCCGGCTGAAGGTGAATCTGCCTGGGATCACTGGCACCCTTTCAGTGAATTTCCTGTTCATCCTGATCGGTGTGCTCGAACTGAGTTTCACCGAGACGCTCATCCTGGGTGCCATCTCGATGGTGGCGCAGTGTCTCTACCCCGACCGTCCCAAAGCCATCCAGCTTACGTTCAATGTGTGTGCAGGGTCGATTTCGACGGCGCTTGCTTACCTCGCCTTCCATCATCCGCTGACCAATTTGATTATCGCCAACCGACCGGTATTGCTGGGGCTGGCCGCGACCGTGTACTTCGTTGCGAATGCGGGATCGATTGCGACCGTCATCTCACTTACAGAGCGCCGTCCAATCATTCGCATTCTTGTCGACTGCTACTTCTGGTCATTCCCTTACTACCTTGTAGGTGCGGGAGTTGCCGGCACAATTGCGTGGCTTAACCAGAAATTCAACTGGGAAGCATCTCTTCTCATGTTGCCGGTCGTGTATCTCATTTACCGTTCCTACCGGTTGTACCTCGGCAAACTGGATGACGAAAAGCGCCACGTGGAGGAGATGGCGAACCTGCATCTGCGAACGATCGAGGCTCTGGCACTGGCCATTGAGGCCAAGGATCATACGACCCACGAGCATCTGCAACGCGTTCGTGTCTACGCCATCGAAGTAGCGAAAGAACTCGGTATCGCTGGACCCGAACTGCAGGCGCTGCATGCGGCGGCGTTGTTGCACGACATCGGGAAACTGGCAGTTCCCGAACACATCATTTCGAAGCCGGGACGCCTGACTCCGGAAGAGTTCGAGAAGATGAAAATCCACACCATTGTTGGAGCGGAAATTCTGGAGCGCGTTCGCTTTCCATATCCGGTAGTGCCGATTGTTCGGGCGCATCATGAGAAATGGGATGGCTCGGGTTATCCGATGGGCCTGAAGGGAGCGGAGATTCCGATTGGAGCGCGCATTCTTTCTGCAGTCGATTATCTGGATGCCCTGGCTTCCGACCGCCAATATCGCCGCGCCCTGCCGTTGAAAGACGTGATGCAAAAACTTGCTGCGGAATCTGGCAAGTCGTTTGATCCGAAAGTTGTCGATGTCCTGCAGCGGCGTTATGAACAGCTGGAGGGCTTGGCCATTGCCAAGTCGGCGGAAGATCCAAACGACCTTTTATCCACTGGGTTGAAGGTCGAGCGAGGACTGGAGCCTGCGGCCGGGTTCGAGAATACGCTGGCGCCAGACTACGCAGGTCGCGAGAACACATTCCTGTCCTCGATTGCCGCGGCTCGCCAGGAAGCGCAGGCACTTTTCGAACTCAGCCAGGATTTGGGAGCTTCCCTCAGTCTGGGCGAAACCCTATCAGTCTTCTCCGTGAAGCTGAAACCGATGGTTCCCTATGATGCCATCGCAATCTACATCAAGCGCGAAAATGAACTGGTCCCCGAATATGTGAATGGCGACAATTACCGGTTGTTCTCCTCGTTGCGGATCCCGATCGGACAGGGCTTGTCCGGTTGGGTCGCGCAGAACAGGAAACCGATCATCAACGGCAATCCATCAGTCGAGCCGGGATACCTCAACGATCCTTCGAAGTTCAGCACTCTGCGGTCCGCACTGGCAGTGCCGCTGGAGGGCGTCGCCGGAATCATCGGAGTGCTGGCGCTCTATCGTGGCGAACGCGATGCATTCACCTCCGATCACCTGCGGATTCTCCTCGCCGTAAGCGGAAAGATGGCGCTGGCGATCGAGAATGCTTTGAAGTACCAGCAGGCGGAGAATTCCGCCGTTACCGACTATCTCACTGGGCTGCCGAATGCGCGATCGCTGTTTCTGCAACTCGATCGCGAACTGGCCCGCTGCAAGCGTGACAATTCGACGCTGACGGTCATGGTCTCTGACATGGATGGATTCAAGCAGATCAACGACCGCTTTGGTCATCTTGAGGGCAACCGCGTTCTTCGCCTGTTTGCGCAGGCGCTGAAAGACAGTTGCCGCGAGTACGACTACGTGGCGCGCATGGGTGGAGACGAATTCGTGGTGATCGCGCCGGGGCTGGTTGCGGATGCCGCCGGAAAAAAGGCAGAGCAGATGCGGACCCTGGCGCAGCAGGCTGGAAGCGAAGTGTGCGGCGAAGAGATTCTGTCGCTGAGCGTTGGACGCGCCGTGTATCCGGCAGACGGAAAAGATGCCGAACAACTGCTGGCTGAAGCCGATCGCCGGATGTATCTGGAAAAGCAGAAACAGCTTTCCTACAAGGATCGCCGGGCTCACCCGCGCCTGAAGTGCAGGGTCACCATCGAGGTACAGATGGAGGATGGCGGAGTGCCGCTTTTCGCCAATATCACGGATGTCAGTATGGGCGGCTGCTATGTCGAGACCAGTACGATCGTCTCGGCGGGGAGCAAGATTCGATTGGGCTTCTCCATGGACGATCCGACGTTATCGGCCGAAGGGGTCGTGGCCCGCCTGGATCCAGGATCGGGCATTGCGGTTCAATTCCGCGAGATGAATCGGGAAGCACGCGAGCGAATGTTCCGGATTCTCGAGTTCGTACAAAAAGCCACTTCCTTCTACAACAAGCGTTACCTTGATAGCCTGACCCGATCCTGATTTCCTAAACTGCATTTGCCTGTGTTCGTGCCGCGATCTGTAGTTTCGTCGCATTCACGATTTCCGTGCCGATCTGATCGAGCGGCAGTATCTTGTCCGCCAAGCCGGCGCGGGCGACGAAGCCCGGCATGCCCCAGACAATGCTACTCGGCTCATCCTGCACGTAGATCCTCGCTCCTTGTGCGCGGAGAGTCTCGCAGCTTCGCAGGCCGTCCTGCCCCATTCCGGTGAGAATGACGGCCAAGGTGCGTGCTCCGTAGACCGAAGCGACGGAACGGAACAGCACATCGACCGATGGGCGGCAGAAGTTTTCTCTCGGCCCTTGATGCGTGCTGGCGCGAACGACGGCGCCTTGCTGTTCGACTACCATGTGAAAATCTCCCGGCGCGATGAGGGCGCAACCCGGCATCAGCCGTTCGCCGGAAACACACTCCCGCACTGGCAGCGCAGATTTCGCGGTGAGCCTTGCCGCCAGCATAGCTGTGAAGATGGGAGGCATATGCTGCGCAATCAGTAACGGGACCGGAAAGTCTGCAGGCAATGTCGGCAGCATGCGAGCGAGGGCATCTGGTCCTCCGGTCGAGACTCCAATGACGACAATCTGTACAGGAGACAGTAGACGCGTCGAAGAAGAAAGCGGCAGTGATACTTGGGATCTCGCTTCAGGGATGAGCCTGATCCGGCCGCCTCTAAGCTGGCAAAGCGCGCGGATCTTGGGCAGCAGCTCACCCGTAATCGCATCCAGCGTTGCCGCGCCGTTCACGTTGCTCGGCTTGGTGACATAGTCGGTTGCGCCCAATGCTAGTGCCTCCAAGGTAATGGAGGCCCCGCGTTCCGTCAGGGTACTGAACATTATGATCGGAACGCGGGTGTCCAGTTTGCGCAGTTCGCGGACGGTTTCCAGTCCGTCCATCTCCGGCATCTCGATATCGAGCAGGACGATGTCCGGTTTCACAGCCTCGAACTTTGCCAAAGCGATGCGGCCATTCACCGCGGTTGCTGCTACCTCGAGGTCAGGATCCTTGTCGATCGCCAGGGACAAAGCCTTCCGCACCACCACCGCATCGTCGGCGAACAGCACACGCTTCTTGGTCCTTGCTGAGGACATGGCCTCCTTCACCTCCGCAGAGTTCGGCCGTACATTCGGATACGTGCTTTGAGGCTACGAGGCGTGTGCTGCGCGCCCTTTCGAGTGCTCTTTTGTTCTGCCCGCTCCTCCCTCTTCGCTCTCGAGCTTGAACTGTTCGACCATGGCACGGAGATCCGCAGCCATATCGGTTAGTTGCTGGGCAGCCTTCAGGCTGTCCTGCGCGCCGCGCGTGGTGCTCTCCGCCGCAGTCGCGACGCCCTGGATGTTGTGCGAAATCTCGCCAGAGCCCTTGGCCGCTTCCTGGACGTTGCGCGACATTTCGTTCGTGGTCGCACTTTGTTCCTCGACGGCGGTCGCGATCGTTCCTGAAATGTCATTGATCTGGTTGATGATCCCTGTGATGCTGCCAATCGATTCCACGCCCGCTTGGTGTCGTCCTGGATTGCCGTAATCTTCTGGCTGATATCCTCGGTCGCCTTGGCGGTTTGCTTGGCGAGTTCCTTGACTTCATTGGCGACCACGGCGAATCCCTTGCCGGCTTCTCCCGCCCGGGCTGCTTCGATGGTGGCATTGAGAGCGAGCAGGTTGGTCTGCTGCGCGATGGAGGTGATCACTTTGATCACCTGGCCGATTTCCGCACTCGACTCACCCAGCTTGGCGACGGTCACGTTGGCGCTATTTGCGGTATTCACAGCTTCACCCGCAATTTTCGCCGCTTCACCGGCATTGCTCGAAATGCTCTGTACGGTCGACGTCATTTCCTCGGCGCCTGTGGCGACACTGTTCAGGTTGGTGGTGACTTGTTGCGTGGCGCTGGCAACCGTATTGGCCTGAGCCGAGGTTTCTTCGGCGTTGCTGCTCATCTGCTGGCTGGTAGCCGCCAGTTGCTGGGACGAACTGGAAAGGGCTTGTGCATTCTGCGCAATCGACTTCACGCTGGCGTGAACAGTATCCGCGGTTTTGTTCGTAGCGGCAGCCACGCCCGCAAGCGCTTCAACGCACTCATTCAAATTGTTCTTGATGGTATTGAAATCACCGTTATAAGTTTCAGTGATTTTTACTCGTTTGTTGCTGTCGGACACGCGACGAGTGTAGTCATTGTCCGCCATGGCCTGCAGCACCTCACTCGCCTCGACCAAGCCAGCGGAGATATCGTCGACATACTTGGCAGCAACGTTCAATGGGCCGATTACCGCGTCTAATGTGTGGTTGACCCCTCAACTATCTTGCGGAAGTCCCCGCCATGCCGGGAGGCATCCGCTCGCGTGGACAGTTTGCCTTCGACGGCCGCCTTCGCGAGCATATTCGCGTCGGCGACCAGCCCATTTACGTTGTCAATGCAAGCGTTGAGGTTGTTCTTGATGAGATTGAAATCCCCGTTGTAGTTGTCGGTGATTTTTGCCGGGATGTTGCCCTTGCTGATCTTGTCGACATAGTCGGCGGACACATTCAGCGGGCCGATGACCGCATCGAGCGTGGCATTCACGCCTTCCACCACCTTGCCAAAGTCTCCTTGGTGTTTCGTGGCGTCGGCGACGAGCGCATTCACATTGTCGATACAAGCGTTCAGGTTCTTTTTGATGACATTAAAATCGCCATTGTACGTATCCGTGATTTTCGCGGGGATGTTGCCCTTGCTGATCTTGTCGACGTAGTCGGCTGACACGTTTAGTGGCCCAATCACTGCATCGAGCGTCCCGTTCACACCTTCCACGACCTTGCGGAAGTCTCCTTGATGCTTCGTGGCATCAGCGCGAGTGGAGAGCTTGCCTTCCACCGCGGCCTTCGCCAGCATATTGGCGTCGGCGACCAGCGCATTGACATTGTCGATACAAGCGTTCAGGTTTCTTTTGATGACATTAAAATCGCCGTTGTACGTATCGGTAATTTTGGCAGGGATATCGCCCTTGCTGATCTTGTCGACGTACTCGGCGGCGACGTTCAGCGGACCGATGACGGCATCGAGCGTGGCGTTTACGCTTTCGACGACCTTGCGAAAGTCTCCCTGGTGCTTTGTGGCATCAGCGCGGGTGGAGAGCTTACCTTCGACGGCGGCTTTCGAGAGCACGCCAGCATCGATTACTAGAGCATGAATCGCGTCGATCGACTGATTCATTGCCCGAAGCAGATCCCCAAACTCATCCTGACCCAGGGCCGTATCACTTTTTTGCAAATTGCCAGCTGCGATGTTCTTCGCGAGTTGCACCGCAGAATCCGTACCCAAAGAGATTCCCCGTCCGATGGCGAGGCCTAAAAGGCCTACAACCACACTGACGAACACGCAAAGTGCGAGCAACACTGTCAGGCTGACGGAGACACTTTTGTTAGCGCTTAGGTCAAGATCCTTACCTTTCGCTACGATCAGATCGACTGCAGATTTAGTAGCTTCCAGCGATTTTGAAACGACAGTCCCGGCGCGATGAAACGCGTCTTCCGCGGACTTGCGATCGCCTCTTCTCATCGCCGGGATGAGTTCGCTGTCGACTAACTCTATGTATTGTCGGCCAGCGTCATACGCCTGGCCCTCAATTAGTTCTTTGATCTTCCCTTCGGGCAGGCGCTTCTGCCAGTCTTCGTTGGCCTGCAGATATGCTTTCTTCCGCTCTTCGAGGAGAACAATGTCCTGGGCGAGGATGTCCTGATTGTTCTGATTGTCAGCCATCATTTTAAGAACCGCGTAACGAACTCGCTCGATATCGAGAGCGGGTGGAACGACAGCCCCTTCCAGGTCGGAATAGAGGGTCATTTCGGCGTCGATGGGACCATTGACCTTAACTTTGTCGATCGTGAAGTAAGACGCAACGGCGAGTGTTACCAGCCCAAGTACTGCCGCACCGACCAACAGGCGGAGTCTGCTTGAAACCCTTAGATTCTTAATGCTCAGCATGACTATTTCCCTTTCCCTTCCAAATCTCGTCTTGACAACAGAAACCTTTCACCGAAACTCTTGAGTATGTTTGCTACTCACATGTCTCGTGGCTGCATCCACGTGTAGAGGTTTGCGACCGCCACAGTTACGCCTACGAAAAGGCGTTTGCCTCCAGCTCCGGGCGTGATGCCACTATCAAATCCGCCATCGAAATAAAGCCTGGGATGAACCTGCACGGAACATCCCGTCGTAAGCGAGGCGTAGGCGGGAGTCGCAGGATTAGCCCGGGTCTCCCCATACGACTCCAAGACCAGAGTGATCCGCCTGGTGGCGGGGAACGAGCCCGCGATCGACAAGGCCACGTTGTGGTCAGCAGGCAAGTTGGCTACACCCATCCATTGCGGGCTCGCATTAAAGTCGAAGTGAACGCGGCGTATATCTTTGCTGACCAGGAATGAAAGCACGTGGTCTGCCTCACCCGAGCCCAGCTCTCGGTCAGGATCTCCGGTTGGAATCTTCGCCATGTACATGACGCCGAGGCTGGGGCGCGATTTCGTTTGCTTGAGATAGCGGTAAGAGAACCCCACCCAGTTGTCGCCGTATCCGCTGCGATCGCCGTCGGCATCACTGAATCTCAAGAAATCTCCAGCGGACCAGTGAAAATCGAGATCTGGGGTTATTCCGAATCGCAAACCCCCGGCGACCGCACCGCCACGGGAGCCAGTCGCCCAACTGCGTTCTACCCCGTACTCCAACTCAAGCACGCCACATTGGGTTGGGTCCGAGCCATTCGTCTGCGCCGGTCGCCCCGGCCGGGACATCACTTTCGCATCCAGGCAGTTCGCCTGCGCCAGCGCGGATCCGCACAGGAACAACAAACTGGAAATCGCGATCAGCGGTTTCAAAATGCTGCGAATAGTCGAGAGTCCTTATGCCTGCACGAGCGCAGATTCCTTTGGCACATCGATGATCCCCATCGCACTGGCGATGTTGAGTTCCAGCAGCAACTGACGGGGCAGCTTGTACACGCCGGTCACCATCGAGCGGGTGGGGCCGTGAAGCGTTTCCGGGGGCGGCTCTAAAGTTTCGCGTTCGACTTCGATGACGTCGCCGATTTCATCCACGAGAAAGCTGACAGCACCATCTTCGGTGCGGACGACAACATTCATCGGCAGCTCCGAATCGGGCCTTTCCTCCATGCCGAAGCGGCGGCGCAGATCGATCGCCATCACGATTTGTCCCCGGAGGTTGATCAATCCCCGGACGACCTCAGGGCCCAAAGGCACTCGCGTCATCTCCTGGTAGCGGATCACCTCCTGAACCTGCTCGACAGGCACTCCGAAACACTGGCTTTTCAGGAAGAACGTGCAAAACTGCTGCGTGTTGGCCATGACATTGGGCCCCTCAGGCCTGGACTGTTTCCACGTACTGGTTGAGTTCAGCCGTTGCGACCAGCCCTGGAACATCCAGAATGTCGGTCGTACGTTTCTGAATGACGGCAGATCCCAGGATCCCTTTGCGACTGGTCTGACGCTCCATGACAAACGGCTCCTCAACGATGTCGAGGATGTGATCAACCACCAGCCCCACGCTTCTCTTCTGTTGCGAATAGACCACCACGTGCAACATTTCCTGAGAATCGGAAGGCTTCGCGCCGCCAACGCTCCCGAGTTGCTCCGAGACCCGGATCAGCGGCCTAATCTGGCCGCGATACTGCACCACTTCCTGGCCCCCGGCGATCTCCACCTGATTGACCGGAAACTCCTCAAGTCGGGCCACGAGCGACAAGTCCACGGCGAGCCGGCCCGTTTCGCCGTGCTGGAACAGCAGATAGGCGTTACGGCCGGCGCCCTCGTGCTGGGCCACGGAGGCCACAGCCTTTTCTCCGCGGGCTTGATCGCGAATACCACTCACGAGGTTGGCGCGTTGGGCAAGGCCGAGCACGTCTAGGATCAATGCCACCTTGCCGTCGCCCATGATGGTGGCTCCAGCGAACGCGTTAATACTCTTCAGTTGCTTGCCCAGCGGTTTAACGACAATCTCTTCGGTATCGTTGATGTCTTCTACGACGAGTCCGAACTGCCGCTCATCGGCGCGGAGCACGACGATGTTTATGCTGTGCGTGCCGTGGACGGGCCCTACGCCTGGTGCTGCGGAATTGCTCGGGTCCGCGACATTGAGTTCCCGACGCAGATACATGAGGGGAAGCAACCGTCCGCGCAAGCGGTAGACCGGTGCGCCGTTCACTTGCTCGATTGCGGTGCGCACGTTTTCTCCTTCCAGCCGCACCAGTTCAAGCAGATTGACTTGCGGTACCGCGTACCGATCTCCGGCAGTGGTCACGACCAACGCGGGGATAATCGCCAGCGTCAGTGGAATCTTCATGCGGACCGTTGTGCCTTTGCCGGCGAGCGACTGCACGTCGACTGTGCCGCCGATCTTCTCGACATTGGTCCGGACCACATCCATGCCGACGCCACGCCCGGACACATTGGTCTCCTTTTCCGCCGTGGAGAATCCGGGCAGGAAAATCATGTTGTAAATGTCACGATCTGCCATCCGGCCAGCCTGCTGCGCCGAGATCAGGCCGCGCTCGACGGCCTTCTGGAGAATGCGCTGGGCGTTCAGCCCGGCTCCATCGTCGGTGATCTCGATATTCACCTGCCCGCCTTCGTGGAATGCGCGGAGTTTCACAAGTCCGGCAGCAGGCTTACCGTTTTGCTGGCGCACCTCGGGACGCTCGACGCCATGATCCACGCAGTTCCGCACAAGGTGCGTGAGCGGGTCTTTGATGGCCTCGATGATGGTGCGGTCCAGTTCGGTGTTCTGGCCCTCCATCTCAAGCTGGACATCCTTCCCGCAGCTCAGGGCCAGGTCACGAACGGTGCGGGGAAATTTATTCCAGACATTTCCGATCGGCTGCATGCGAGTCTTCATGACTTCTTCCTGCAGTTCGGTCGCGATCAGGTTCATGCGCTGCGACACGGTCTGGAAGCCGGCATCCTGGGTGTTGTCCGAAAACTGGAGGAGCTGGTTGCGGGCCAGCACGAGTTCCCCAACCAGGTTCATCAAGCGATCCAGGAGTTTCACCCCCACCCGGATGCTCTCCGCTGATGCTTCGGGATTCCGGCTCTGAACTGCCTGTTGGGCGGCCTGCACGTCTTCCCGCTTGGCGACTCCCTGTTCCGCCAGGATCTCGCCGATCTTCTGTTGTCCGAGTTCCTGAGCGTGGAGGGCCTCGGCGAGATCCTCGGGACGAACACAGCCATGCTCTACCAGAACTCCGCCGATTTTCGATGGATCCGGCGCGGGCGTGACGGCGGAGTCAGCCGTCGAGGTTTCTTCGCTCGTCTTGAATTTCTCGGAGACCTCGAACGCGGGTGTCGGTTGAATTCTGTCCGCTTCCTTGTCCTGCAGCTCCTTCAAATGCGCGGTCAGCGCGGTGTACTCCTCGTCGCCGTCCTGCTCCGTTTCTTCGATCTTAGCGAGCATGCTGCGAACCGCGTCGACCATTGCCAGCAGTCCGCTCGTGATCTCCGCATTCAGTACGAATTCTCCGTCGCGGAGTTTGGCCAGCAGGCTCTCCCCGGAGTGCGCCACTTTTTCAAGACGGGCAAAACCCAAAAAACCGCAACTGCCCTTGATCGTGTGAATCGTGCGGAAGATACTTGCCAGGAGTTCCTTGGACGAAGGCGCGCTCTCCAGTTTCACCAGTTCCTGATCGAGGCGGTCCAGGTTCTCTCCACTCTCGATAAGAAAATCTTTAACGATTTCGTCCATGATCGAGCGCTCCTACAGTCGGCCTTGCAATCGGGACGCCGCGTGGAAATTCGAAAGGTCGTACGCGCAGAATCCCGGGCAGTGAGATCATCGGCAGTGGGCGCACCGACTTGAATACGTGCCTTGGAAGGAATGTTCCGGTACGCGAAACTCAATCCGGCTTCGGCTTGATGCCTGCCCTCACACTCCGTAAACTAAAACGATGCACGTTCATGTTCATGGCGCGGGAGGTCCAACGCGGGTTCTGAAGATCTCGCTGGCCGTGACCTTGGGCTACATTGTGCTTCTGGTCGTTGCTGGTATCCGGGCGCATTCCCTCGCGCTGCTGTCCGAGGCCGGGCACAATCTCTCGGACTTCCTCGCCCTGCTTCTCTCCCTGGTGGCTGTTTACTTCCAGTCGCGGCCGGCGAATTCAACCAAAACCTTCGGGTATCACCGCGCCGGGGTACTGGCTGCGCTGGTGAATTCCAGTTCTCTCGTCGTTGTTTCCTTCTTCATCTTTTACGAGGCGTTCCGCCGTCTGCAGCATCCGGAACACGTGCACGCGGGCACGATGATGTGGGTGGCGGCGGCAGGCGTGCTCATGAACGGCGTCATCGCGCTCCTCCTGTATCGGTCCGGCGGCGACGTAAATATTCGCAGTGCCCTTCTTCACGAGGTCGGCGATACACTTTCGACTGCCGCTGTTATTGCGGGCGGCTGGGCGATCCTGGCCACCGGAAATTACTGGATCGATTCGGTCCTGTCGCTCGGGATTGGCGTGCTAATTCTCTGGTCAGGATTCGGCATTGTGCGCGAAACGCTCAACATCTTGTTGGAAGGCACGCCTCGAGGAATGAAGCTGGAAAAAATCGAATCCACGATCCGCGGGGTAGAAGGCGTCAACGACGTGCACGACCTGCACGTCTGGAGCATCGGATCCGAAACTCACGCGCTCTCTTGCCACATCTCGATTGCCGATATCCCGCCCTCAGTGAGCGAAAGAATTCTGCGGGACGTGAAGGATCGCCTGCTGCACGATTTTCGCATCGACCACACGACTATTCAGTTCGAGCACGTCATCTGTGAAACCGCCCATGGATGCGTGATTCCCGTCAGCGAAGCGCCGCACGAACATCATCACGCTCACTGAGCGCTCTGCTGGTGCTCGAAAATATCCTTCGCGCGCTCCAACGTGTCCGCGCCCTCTGCGGATTTATCGGGACGCAAGCGCACGATTCTTGGGAAGCGAAGCGCGTATCCGCTCTCATGCCGGTCGGAGCGCATCATGTTGTTGAAGGCGACCTCGAGCACGATCTTCGGCTCTACGATCAGCCGCAGTCCCTCATCTTCAACAATGTGAGCGAGAAACCATTTGGTCATCTCCGCAATTTCGACATCCGTCAACCCGGAGTACGCTTTACCGATATTCACAAGTGTGTTGCGGTCCCAAACGGCGAACGTGTAGTCGCTGAGCACGCCGATGCGCTTTCCGTGGCCGTACTCGACAGCCGTCACGACCACATCGAGAGTCGGCAGTTCGCGTTTCATCTTGAGCCATGACTTGCCGCGCTTTCCCGGCGCGTAGGGCGACGCCAGATCTTTGATCATCAGGCCTTCATTGCCCCGACTCCGGGCTGCGACGAAGAGCAGCTCCAATTCTTCGGGCGACGTAGCCCGAAACATTGGCGCGCGGATAATGCTGGCCTCGATGCGCTCCTCCTCGGCCTCAGCTTGAAACGCAAGCGACGTCTGCCCGCCCGCGTTATCGATCTGCTGAACGCTCCGGCGAGGCGCAGCGAGCAGAGAGTCCAGGACGTGAGCCCGCTCCTGCAAAGGCCTCTCGATCATCAATTCGCCATTCGCGTACAGGACGTCAAAGGCGAGATATGCGACGGGATTCTCCCGCAGCATCCTCTCACTGACCTTCTTTCTTCCGAGACGTTGCTGCAGGTGGCTGAAAGGCCGCGCATTTCCGAGACTCTTCCCCCTCGGTTCGCCTTCCTCGATCGGAACTTCATCCACAATGGCCTTGGCATCGATCAAGCGCACCGGATACTCCCATGCCACAATCTCTCCGTCCAGAATGGCCTCGTGCGGCAATCCCGCCAGAGCGAGTGGCAATTCCGGGAACGATTCAGTGATCTCATCGCGAGTGCGCGAGAAAATTCTGACCTGATCTCCTGAAACGTGAGCTTGCGCGCGGATTCCGTCATATTTATCCTCGACTGCCGCACCCGTAAAATAGCTGAGCCCTTCTTCCGGAGATCCGATCGGACTTGCCAGCATGAATGCCAGCGGATGAAACAGCCGCATCCTGGCGTCACCCGATCGTCCTTCCGCAGCCAGCCGCAACGCCCCGCCGATGTCGCCCAGCAACATGTTGGCGCGCTGCACCTCAGCCAACGTGCTGCCATAGCCTT
This sequence comes from Terriglobia bacterium, assembly GCA_963727085.1. Taxonomy (GTDB): domain Bacteria; phylum Acidobacteriota; class Terriglobia; order Terriglobales; family Acidobacteriaceae; genus Sulfotelmatobacter. Next base: position 20,373 of record CAVSER010000003.1, read on the forward strand.
TTGCAATCGCTTCCTCTACCAGGCTTTCTTTCAGTCCAATCCGCAGATCACCGGTCATGATCTTGATGATGTACTTGGCCTCGAGCGGCGTCGCTCGTGCCAGAAGATCGCGAACAATCGCAGCCTTTAGCGCTGGTCCGCGTGTGGAAGCGATCTGCCGAAAGGCCTGTTCGACCTCCAAAACGGCGAGAGTGGATGTTGATCTTCCGGGCAGCACTGCTTCGGCAACCGCTCCCAGATCTCCATGCTTGCGGTAGGCCGCGATGAGTTCCCCTTCTTCTTTACCCGCGAGTTCGGCGACAATCCGCCACAACCAGCGCCCCCCGATCTGCAGGGTCGTCTCCTCCCATACCGGAAACGGACGACCAGAAAGGAACACAGCCGCGACCGCGGCCTCATCGGCACCCTGCGATTTAAGGTAGTCCGCTACCAGCGCCGTCTTGACCAGCTTCTTAGTCGTGGCGGCGATTGCCTCGCAAGTTCGGGCGAATTCCTGCATGTAAGTCCAGTATCTGCCTGTACTTAGCTTTGCGTCCACCGGGATCGAGTTGCAGCCTGTGATACCCTAGAGTCTGCGTCTTGCCCCGCTTAGGAGCATCCAATAGTCGTGCGTTCATTGCGAAACTACCTGCGATTCCTCGCTGCCGTCCAGCTCTTGCCCGCGCTTGAGAGTGGAGAAGAAACCCTGGTCGGCGGCCAAGCCGTGCTCGAAGGCGTTATGATGCGCTCTCCGCACGCCTGGGCGATTGCTTGCCGCAAACCTTCCGGCGAGGTCGTTACTATGAGCGAACCGCTGGAGCGGCCATCTGAAAAGCATAAATGGATGGCATGGCCTATCCTACGCGGCGTAATGACGCTCGGATATGCCATGACCTTGGGCTACCGCGCCCTGCGTTTCTCCGCGAATGTCGCCATCGAAGAAATCATGCAGGAAGACGCGGGAACCAAGGGTACTGACAGCGCACCTGCTAAGCCGGCGAGTTCCGAGGCTCCCAAGTCGAAATCAAATGAGAAAGCAGCTGCGATCAGCGGATGGCTTGCAGCGGTGAACATCGTAATTTCGCTGGCCTTCTTCATCTTCATGTACAAGTACATTCCGCTGCTCGCGGCCACGGAGCTGAAGAAGATTGACCCCGCTCTCGGCGGCCGCATTGCTTTCAACCTTGTGGACGGCGCGATCCGGCTTGCCTTGTTCCTGCTCTTCATCTGGGGTGTCTCGCTCTGGAAAGATATCCGGCGAGTCTACGAATATCACGGTGCTGAGCATAAGACCGTTTTTGCGTTTGAAAATGGCGATTCCCTGACGACTTCTGAAGTACAGAAGTATTCCACCTTCCATCCGCGTTGCGGGACTAGTTTTCTGATGACGGTCATGCTGATCTCGATCGGCTTCTACATGCTGATCCCGTATACGACGTTCTGGGCGCGTTTCGCGTCCCGCATCGTGCTGCTGCCGGTGATCGCTGGCGTTTCATACGAGATTATCCGCTTCGCTGCCAAGCACCGCGGATCGCTGTTCGCACTTATGACTGCTCCCGGATTATGGCTGCAGCGGATCACCACCAGGCCTCCCTCCGATGATGAGGCGCAATGCGCGATCGTCGCGCTCGAGCAGGCCATGTCGCTCGAGAAGGAACGCGGTGGCGAATTGGTGATTGCTTAGGGGAGCACCCCCGAAAACAAGTTCTCGGACTCCAGTTCTCAGTTCTCAGCGAAAACCGAATAGAATGATCTCGCTCGCAGAAGCGCGAGGTCCGCTTTGCTTTGCTGGGGGGGAGACTCGCAGCCGGGAACGGAACTGAGAGCGCCTAACTGTATGTTTGAACGTCTAGATCAAATCGAAGCCCGCTACGAAGAGTTGACCAACGCTCTCGCTTCGCCGGATATCGTGAACGACTCGGCGAGATACCAGAAGACCGCCAAAGCTCACGCGGAAATAGCGCCCATGGTCGAAAAGTACCGTGAGTACAAGGACTTGACCAAGGGAATCCTCGACAGCAAAGCCATGCTGCTCGAGGAAAAAGATCCTGAGATGCGCGCCTACGCGCAGGAAGAGCTCGACCGGCTGCAATCGCGCGTGAGTGGGGTAGACGAAGATCTGAAGGTCCTGCTTCTTCCCAAGGATCCTAATGACGAGAAGAACATCATCCTCGAAATCCGCGCCGGTACCGGAGGGGACGAGGCTACGCTCTTTGCGGCCGAAATCTTCCGCATGTATACGCGATACGCGGAAATGCAGCGGTGGAAGGTAGAGGTTCTTTCGTCGTCCGAGTCGTCGGCCGGCGGACTGAAAGAAGTCATCGCCATCATCGAGGGCAATCGCGTGTTCTCGCAGCTTAAATATGAGAGCGGCGTGCACCGGGTGCAGCGCGTTCCAGCGACCGAACAGCAAGGGCGCGTTCATACGTCTGCGGTTACCGTAGCAGTCCTGCCTGAAGCCGAAGATGTTGATGTCAAAATCGAAGCCAAGGATCTTCGCATCGATACCTTCTGCTCCTCCGGACCCGGCGGACAGTCCGTGAACACGACCTATTCTGCGGTCCGCATTACACATATCCCGACCAACACCGTCGTCAGTTGCCAGGACGAAAAGTCGCAGATCAAGAATCGTGAAAAGGGAATGCGCGTGCTGCGCTCGAGGCTTTACGAAATCGAGATGGAGAAACAGCAACAGGCTCTCGCCAAAGAGCGGAAGGCCATGGTGGGTTCGGGTGACCGCAGCGAGAAGATTCGCACCTACAACTTTCCGCAGAACCGCCTGACGGATCACCGCATCGGTTTCACCATCCATCAACTCGACGCCGTCATGGATGGCAAGATCCAGCCGTTGATTGAAGCCCTGATCACGCACTATCAGGCGGAAAAACTGAAGCAGGAAACCGCCAGCGTTGTTTAGGGCGCGCGTGGGCATCCACGCCCGCGAAGAGGAAGAACATGTCTGAACCGGAAGGCACGCTTATCGGCGTGCTTGCTCATCGCTATGCTGCCAATCTTGCCCGAGTGCGCGAACTGGCCGCGCCTCTCTCCAATACTCAGTTTTGGAGCAAGCCATTCGCGTTCGGCAACAGCTTCGGTCACCTCGTTCTGCATCTCACCGGCAACCTGAATTACTACATCGGCGCACAGATCGCGAATACCGGATACCTCCGCGACCGGGCGCGCGAATTCAACACCCCGAATCCGCCCTCCAAAGAGGAAGCTTTGAAGCGGCTGGATGGAGCGGTTGCGATGGTCATCGAGACAATCCGCAAACAATCGTCCGCAGATTGGGGTGAGCCCTATTCGGCTGTAGGAGCCAGTGCGAGCAACCGCCTCGATATGGTCATGCAATGCGCGGCGCACATGCAGCACCACATCGGGCAGATGATCTACCTTGGCTACGAATGCCAGAGGCGGACCAGCCAGTAAGCAACCACTGCGGTCGGTTCATCACCTAAGGGCGGTATGTCACAAGCACGAAAGACATCACTTCTCGCGCTGGCTGGATTCGGGTTAGTCACTGCCGGCGCTGCCTGGTACGGCGCGCGCTACAGCCGCAACGGAAACCGCGACAGTTGGTATCGCAATCTCAATAAGCCCAGCTTCACTCCACCCGACAAAGCGTTTCCAGTCGTCTGGACCAGCCTGTACGCCTTAATCGCGTGGTCCGGATGGCGCGTCTGGAGCGCTGCTCCCTCTCGCGACCGCAATGCCGCCCTGAAACTCTGGATCTCTCAGCTCGCTTCGAATGCCGAGTGGTCAAAGCTATTCTTTGGACAACGCCGGCCAGCTCTGGCGCTCGCTGATGTTTTGGCTCTGGAAGGCGCAATCTTGTCGTACATCAAAGCGGCCCACAGGGTCGATCGCGGCGCGGCCTATGCATTCGTCCCGTATGCGGCGTGGGTTGCATTCGCAACCGTTCTTAATGCGGAGATCTTGCGTCTGAATCCCGGAGTGCGCTAGCTGCTTCGCTGTGTGGTGAAATAGCCAAGTGCAATTGAAGCTAGCCCTCGCCTCGGCTGTAGCGGATCTCACGGCCAAACGCGTCCCCTCTCCCCGCCTGAACGCGGAGCTACTGCTGAGGTTCGTGCTCAGTTGTGATCGCGCCTACCTGTTTGCTCACCCGGAGCGTGAACTCAGTGCCGATGAAGAGGGCCGTTACCATGCGGCTCTTGCCGAGCGGTCTCGCGGGGTGCCCGCGCAATACATCACCGGACATCAGGAATTCTGGGGAATGGACTTGATTGTTTCGCCTGCAGTCCTCATCCCGCGCCCGGAAACGGAACATGTGATCGAAACTGTGCTCGGAATCCTGAGCTTGGGCCGTGGAGTTCAGCCATCAGCCGAAAGAGGCGATTCGACACAGCGCCTCCGCATGGCGGATGTGGGAACCGGTTCCGGTTGTATCGCTCTCGCGCTTGCGAAAGAACTCTCACATGCGGAGATTCACGCGACGGACATTTCGTCCGCGGCCCTGGAAGTTGCACGTGCCAATGCAGCCCGCCTTCAGCTGGACAAACGAATCCAGTTTCACCAGACAGATTTGCTTGCCGGTCTGACTTCGCCCTTCGATTTGGTTGTCTCGAATCCGCCATACGTTGGAGAGTCTGAAGAAGACCAGGTGCAGCTCGAAGTTCGCAAGTTCGAGCCGCGCTCGGCAGTTTTCGGCGGACCCACAGGAACGGAAGTGATCGCACGCCTCATTCTCCAAGCGCGAACCCTGCTGCGCCCGGGCGGTTGGCTCATCATGGAAATCAGCGGGACGATCGTGGACGCGGTTCGCACTTTGCTGAGGGATTGGAATGAACTGCAGGTCATCAACGATCTGCAATCGATTCCAAGAGTTGTATGGGCGCGTAACAACGTTCGTTGAACCCGTCCCCAGCCCCAGCCTTAGAGTGCGCAAGAATTTTCATCATGCAGGTTCTTGCACAGTTCATTTACGTGGGCATTTTTCCAATTTGTCTTGACGCCTGCCCATGCGCAGTGGCCTACTACTAGCCCAACTAGTATCAAAACCCGTGTTCGTTCTCTCGCAAATCCGTTTTCCCAGTCAACCTCTCTAGCTATGCGTTTCAAGGAGACGACGCTGATGAAGTTACCGAAATGCTCGCGCTTCGTGGCCGGGGCCATCGCCACGGCTCTATTGGGTTCAACATTCGCTGCCGCTCAACTTTCCGTCGAACAAGTCACCGCAACCAACAAACTTCTGCAGCAAATTAAAGCTGGCATCAACAAGCTGCCGCCATCGCATCAGCAGATGCTCGATGGCTATGCCAACATCGGCCATCTTGCCGACGCGTGGCAGACCTACGGAATGCGTCTGACGGACCCGTCTTTCATCGCACATGCAAAACTGGCGAATGCAGCGCGAGCCGCCGTTACTCCGGGCGCCTCGATCACACAGGTTTCTGATCCTTCGACCGACGTAGCCTACAGCGCTTTTGCCGGTTTCACGCAAAGCGAAACTTCTACGGCGCGGTGCGGCAACGCTGTCGTTGTCGGATACAACGACTCGGGTAGCGTTTTTGAGACGCCGTTCTTTTTCACGGGAACTGGTGGCCAGTCGTTCAGCGGCGCCTCCTACTCTACAGACGGCGGCATGACATTCACGGACATCGGGCCGATGAATCCGGGATCCAATACCGGCAATTTCCTTGGCGGTGATCCTGGACTCAACTGCGCCGATTCCAACACCTTCTACTACAGCCAGATCTTTGACTTCAACGACGCCAGCGGTAACCCCTGGGCAGCGGTCTCGATGAATATCTCGACAGATGGTGGCAAAACGTGGGGCGATCCCATCGCCGCAGTCTCGAAGAGCGCTCTGGCGCACTTCCTCGACAAGCCGTGGTCGACAATCGATCCGTCGAACCACAAGCACATCTTCGTTTCGTATACCGACTTCGATTTCTCCTTGACGAATAGTTGCGGAACCAACTTCCCGAACCGGACTGCAATCGAATTTGTTCAGTCCTGGGACGGCGGCATGACGTGGTCTCAGCCAATAGTTGCCTACACTGCTTGCGGTGCGGCGGCTGTGCAGGGATCGCAAATCGCGGTCAATTCCAAGGGAACGTTCTACATTTCCTGGGTCAACCTCGGCAGCAATTTCCCGCTCGGTCCGCGCAGTCTTCAAATTGCGAACTCGAGCATGAAGAATGGCATGCTCACTCCGCCAGTCACGGTGGAACCGAACCTCCAGCCCGGCGGAGATTCGTTCTACCTGCAAGGTGAATTCCGTGACTTCCTGGATATGGCAATGGCCGTGGATCATTCCGGTACTGCGTCTGACGGCGCGATCTACATCACGTGGGCGGATGGGCGCGACAAAGAAGTCACAGATCCGCTCGCGACCCAGGGCTTCTACGCTTACGACGATGTCCTTCTCCGGGCCTCGTTCGACGGTGGCAACACGTGGAGTGCAGCAACCAAGGTGAACAGCGATACGCAGCCCCAGACCGGCAGCGGACATGATCACTACCAGGCTGGAGTGGCCGTCGATAAAAATGGCCACGTTGGCGTGTGCTGGTACGACCGGCGCGCGGATAACGAGAACTTTGCGATCCGGCGTCACTGCGGAAAGTCGACTAATTGGGGAGCCAGTTTCTCCGATGGCGATATCGGGGTGGCGGCATTTGCCCCGACGCACGGCATCGATGTGTTCATCAATACCGTGTATATGGGCGATTACGATCAACTTACCAGCGACTTCCTGAACACGACCTCAGGATTCGTGGGCGCCTTCGAGAACCAGACAAATCGCGGCAATCCCGATGTGGATGCGCACTCGATGAAATAGAACACGACTCGAAACACCAGGGGCAGCCGAAAGGCTGCCTCTTTTATTTTGCGGATTGTCATTCCGATACGCGAGCACGGGGGATCTGCGGCGCAGATACGTCAGAGGCACTACCGTCTCACGGTAGCCGGCTGAATCTCCTCCACGTCCACGATATCGGTTGGATATTTACCCGTGTAACAGGCTGAACAGTACGTAAGCTTCTCGTCCTCACCGCACGCCTTCTTCAAACCTTCGAGGGAGAGATACGCAAGCGAATCCGCGCCGACGTAATCGCGAATCTCTTCAATCGACTTATTCGCCGCGATCAGCTGCTTCTTCGATGGAGTATCGACGCCGTAGTAGCAGGGCGAGATTGTGGGCGGACAGGAAATCCGCATATGGACTTCCTTCGCGCCGGCATTGCGCACCATGCGGACGATCTTGCGGCTCGTCGTTCCGCGAACGATTGAATCGTCGATCAGCACCACACGTTTTCCTTCCAACAGGGAACGCACTGGGTTCAACTTCAGCTTCACTCCAAAGTCGCGCACGCTCTGGCTGGGCTCAATAAATGTACGGCCCACGTAGTGGTTGCGGATTAGCGCAAACCGGAACGGTAGCCCGCTTTCGGCGGCGTAGCCCACTGCGGCCGTTACACCTGAATCAGGCACCGGCACCACGAGGTCGGCGTCCACACCCGCTTCCCGAGCCAGTTGTCGCCCAAGTTCCTCGCGGCTGGTCTGAACCGAACGTCCGAAAACTAGGCTGTCGGGGCGCGAAAAATATACATGCTCAAAAATGCAACTCGATTGCGGCGCCGCGGTCGAATAGAAACGCGAACTAACCCCCTCCGGACCGACGATGATGAGCTCGCCCGGTTTCACGTCGCGCACGTAGTCGGCGCCGATCAGATCAAATGCGCAGGTTTCGGAAGCAAAGACAATAGTGTCCTGCTTGTGTCCTTCCACTGCAGGAATTCGTCCCATAGCCAGCGGCCGGAATCCCCGAGGGTCCCTGACCGCAAAAATTCGGTCGTTACTCATCATCACGAGCGAGAATGCGCCTTCTACCCGCCGAAGCGCATCTGCCATGGCCTCTGGCAAGGTATGCTCCTTCGACAGCGCGATCAGGTGGACGATCACCTCGGTATCGCTGTTTGTCTGAAAAATCGATCCCTGGCTCTCGAGCTTGGCACGAATCGGCGCAGCGTTTACCAGGTTGCCATTATGGGCAACGGCGATGGCGCCCTTGTTCGATTGCACCAGAATCGGTTGCGCATTCAGTAGCGCAGAATCGCCAGCCGTGGAGTAGCGCGTGTGCCCGATCGCGATAGTGCCGGGAATTTTCGAAAGAACCTCTTCGGTGAAGATATCCGCGACAGATCCCATGGCCTTGTGAGCGCGCGAGGTCAGCCCGTCAGACGTGACGATGCCAGCTGACTCCTGCCCGCGGTGCTGCAGCGCATGCAGTCCCAAGTAAGCTAGCTTCTCCGCCTCAGGGTGAGCAAAGATCGCCACCACTCCGCACTCATCATGAAATTTGTCAGGCATCTGCATTGATTCCCTGGCCCCTATCAGCCGTCCTGGCTGTTCTCTGTGTGACTCTGTGCTCTCTGTGATGAGTCTGTCCTTCAATCCGCTGCCACCAGCTCCGGATCCGTCCTCAATGCCGACTCCAGAGCATTCTCGTACGCCTCGCTCAACTCCGAAACTGTACCTGAGACGACGACCTTGCTATCCAGCGATATTTCCAGCTTGTCCGGAATTGTTTCCCCGATGACGTCGGCGGCCGCGTCGAACTTTTCGGCTACTTCTTTGATTCGCGCCACGTTGCTGGGGTCGCAAGACAGAAGAATTCGGCTGGAATCTTCTCCGAACAAAGCGAACTCGGAGAACAGCCCGTCGGAACTAAGGTTCACGCGGGCGCCCATTCCCTTGGGGAAGCATTTCTCGGCCAGCGCGACGGCAATGCCGCCTTCGCTGCAGTCATGCGCGGAATCGACCAAACCATTCTGAATCAGCTCAATCACAGCTTTTTGCAGTGCGGCTTCCTTCTCCAGGTCGAGATCTGGCGGATATCCCCAGACAGTTCCCAGGACTGAGTTCGCATATTCGGACGACCCAAACCCGCTCTCAGCATCGGTGATATCGCCAGGTTCGCCAGTGTGCAACAGCACAACAGTGCGTCCGGGAGCGGCAAAGTGCATTTTTGCAGTTTTGTGTACATCCTCGAGGATCCCGACCACTCCCAGCACCGGAGTCGGATAAATGCCCTCTCCCAAGGTCTCGTTGTAGAAACTCACATTTCCGCCGGTAATCGGGATTTCGAGTTCCTCGCAAGCCTTGGTGATCCCGTCGATAGTTTGGGAGAACTGCCACATAATGTGCGGCTTCTCAGGATTTCCGAAGTTCAGGCAGTTTGTAGCCCCCACCGGAGTTGCTCCAGCGCAAGCGACTTTCCGCGCCGACTCGGCCACCGCATGGATGGCGCCAAGCTTCGGATCCAGATAACACCAGCGCCCATTACCATCGAGAGCCATCGCCAGACCGCTCTGGCTGCCCTTAATTCGAATCACGCCCGCATCGCCTGCCCCGGGCGCTTCGACCGTGTTGGTCTGCACCATGTGATCGTACTGTTGCCAAACCCACCGCTTGCTGCAGATATTCGGACTCGAGAGAAGCTGTTTTAGAGTGCGAGCAAGATCCGGCGAAGTACCCAGATGAACTGTTTCGGGCCTTTCTCTCGGCACGGGCGGTTCCCATCGCTCCAAAGGACGTTTGTAAACCGGAGCTTCGTCCGTAAGCGCCGGATTTGGAATCTCGGCGACAACTTTCCCATGCTCCAGGACGCGCAGCTTATTGTCAGTAGTGACCTTGCCAACTTCGACGGCGTCCAGCCCCCACTTCTCAAACACGCGGTAAACTTCCTGCTCGCGGCCTTTCTGTGCCACCAGCAGCATGCGCTCCTGCGACTCGCTCAGCATGATCTCGTAGGGAGTCATGCCGGTTTCGCGTTGCGGCACACGATCCAGTTCAATCTCAATTCCGACGCCGCCGCGTCCGCCCATCTCGCAGGTGGAGCAAGTAAGACCCGCAGCGCCCATATCCTGAATGCCGACGATCGCACCGGTCTGCATAGCTTCCAGACAAGCCTCGAGTAACAGCTTTTCCAGAAACGGATCGCCTACCTGCACATTAGGACGTTTGGCCTCCGAAGCCTCGCTGAATTCCTCGCTGGCCATCGTCGCGCCATGGATGCCATCTTTCCCGGTCTTTGAGCCCACGTAAATGACCGGATTGCCCTCGCCCGCCGCGCGCGCGTAAAAGATCTCGTTCTTTCGCACCAAGCCAAGTGCGAACGCATTCACCAGCGGATTGCCCGCGTAGCAGGCCTCAAATTTCGTCTCTCCACCGAGGTTTGGTACTCCGAAGCAGTTGCCGTAGGAAGCGACGCCGCTGACCACCCCTTCCATGACCGAGTGATTCTTGTGGAGGTCCTTCTGTGAAGCGCCTTTGGACGCTTCAATGGGACCAAACCGCAGTGAATCCATGACCGCGGCCGGGCGCGCCCCCATCGTGAAAATGTCCCTGAGAATCCCGCCTACTCCGGTGGTAGCGCCCTGAAACGGTTCAATGAACGACGGATGATTATGCGATTCGATCTTGAACGCGCAGGCCCATCCGTCGCCAATGTCGATGATGCCGGCGTTCTCGCCGGGGCCCTGCAACACGTGCTTGCTGCGGGTCGGCAGCCGCTTCAAATGAACACGCGACGACTTGTAGGAGCAGTGCTCGCTCCACATCACGCTGAAAATGCCAAGCTCGGTGAGGGTAGGTTCCCGTCCGCCGAGAAGCTGCTTGATCTTCTCGTATTCGTCAGGCGTGAGGCCGTGCTGCCGGATGGTCTCCGGTGAAAAGGCAGAGTTCGTGGGATTCGACATGGGAAGGAGCTTCTATTGTCGCATTTCCGGGCGCGCCAAGGGTAGACCTGAGGCCTATAGAAAATTTCGATGAAGCTCCTCAACTCCCGCGCGGCAGAGTGCCTACAAGACCTTGAGAGAACGGCGTCTCGGGCCTCCCGAACGCGCCCAATTTGCGGGTTTAGCCCATCTGTCCACTCCTGCTACGATTCCGGTGGGATGAAATCGATCATCGTAGGCACCGCAGGACACATCGACCACGGCAAGACGGCGCTGGTGAAGGCCCTGACCGGCATCGACGCCGACCGCCTCCAGGAGGAAAAGCGCCGCGGAATCACGATCGATCTGGGCTTTGCCCATATGGACCTGTCCAGCTCAGCAGGCGAGACACTCCATCTCGGCTTTGTTGACGTTCCCGGGCACGAACGCTTCGTCCGCAACATGCTGGCCGGGGTCGGAGGGATCGACCTGGTCCTTCTGGTGATCGCCGCCGACGAATCGATCAAGCCACAGACGCGGGAGCACTTCGATATCCTGCGATTACTGGGAGTGCAGCGCGGCATCACAGTCCTGACGAAATCGGATACAGTCGATGCCGAAATGCTGGACGTTGTCCGCCTGGAAGTGGAAGACTTTCTCCGCGGAACCTTTCTTGAGCCGCCGAAAGCCCCTATCGTCGCGGTTAGCTCCCTGACTGGCGCGGGGTTGGAGGACCTGAAGGCGGCGATACTCTCCGCCGGCGCCGATGTCCACACGAGAAACTCGCGCGCGCTAGCGCGGCTGCCAGTCGATCGTGTTTTTACGATGAAGGGGTTTGGCACAGTCATTACTGGAACACTGATCTCGGGAACAGTCCGGCGCGAAGAAGAGTTGGAAGTCTTCCCAACCGGACGCCGCGTCCGAGTGCGCGGGATCCAGGTCCACGGCCACGCTGCCGACCAGGCCATCGCAGGCCAGCGCACCGCGTTGAATCTCGCCGGAGCATCCACCGGAGATTTATCGCGCGGCATGACCTTGGCGCCCGTCGATACTTTCGCGACAACTCGCCGTGCCGATGTCCGCCTCGCCCTGTTATCTTCTGCGTCTCGTCCTTTGAAAACGAGAAGCCGCGTGCAATTCCACTGCAACGCCATGGAAACCGTGGCGGAGGTGCAGCTTCACGGACTGAAACAGCTTGCTCCGGGTTCGGAAAGCTTCGCGCGCTTGAAGCTTCCAGGCCCGGTTCTTTTCCTGCCCGGGGATCGCTTCATCATCCGCCAGTTCTCGCCCGTGATTACGATCGGAGGCGGAACCGTCCTGGACGCAGCAATCCTCCCGCGAGCCCTAGAATTGAAGGATGCGCTCCAAATGCTGGCGGCCGGAGAACCCGCAGCCGTGGTCAAGGTACGCGTCGAGCGCCGCGGGACCGGCGGCATCTCGCTGAAGCGTCTGATTTTGGAAACCGGCTGGACCAAAGATTTCATTTTGCTCGGTCTCACGTTAGCGCTCAAAGCGAATGAGATTACGCGCATTGGAGATTTGTTCGTCCACTCCCCCGCACTCTCCAGGCTGCAGTTCTTGATCCTGGCTTCGCTCGATGCCTTCCACAAGAAGAACTCCCTCGCGCCCGGTATGCCAAAAGAAGAACTCCGGGAGCAGGTGAAAGCATCGTCGGAGGTCTTTTCCGCCGCGCTCGACCGATTGACTCAGCAGCGAAAAGCAGAGGTTATAGGAGATCTGGCCAGGCTGCCGGGGAAAGGCATCACGCTGAGAGATGATGAGTCCGAATCGAAAGGCAAAATTGAAGCCGCATTCGCCGGCGCCGGGCTGAAAGTCCCGGCTCTGCAGGACGTGCTGGCCGGCCTGAAAATCGACAGGGCTCGCGCCCAGAAGATCGTGACACTGCTGTTGCGTGATAAATCGCTGATCAAGATCTCAGACGATCTCGTTTTCCACCGCAGCGCGCTCGAAGAGTTGCGGCGCATCATTGTTGTCCAAAAGGCAAAGTCCCCCAAAATCGACGTGGCGAAATTCAAAGAGCTCACGGGGGTGAGCCGCAAGTACGCGATCCCGCTGTTGGAATATCTCGATCGGGAGCGCGTGACCCGTCGAGTGGGAGATGCCAGGGAAATTCTGTAGACCTACTCAACGCTTCGGCGTAAGAAGAATGTTGTCGATGACCCGCGTGCTCCCCACAAACGCGGCTACGGCCACCAGCGCACCGTTGGACACATCCTGCACAGGATCCAGCGTGTCTGGATTCACGATCTCAAGATAATCCAGGCGGACCGCAGGCTCGCGGTTAAATTCCTCGCGTCCTGCCGCGATGAGCCTCGTCGCATCTGCCTCGCCCGTCTTCGATGCGTCAAGAATGCGAGAAAGCGAGCGACCAAGCACCAGCGCTCGTTTCCGCTCATCGGGATTCAAGTACGCATTCCGCGAGCTCATTGCCAGGCCATCCGGCTCGCGTACGATGGGGCACACTATAATTTCGACCGGAAAATTCAAATCGCGCACCATCCGACGGATGATCGCCACCTGCGCCGCATCCTTTTGCCCGAAAAACGCCGCGTCCGGTTCGACGATGTGAAATAGCTTCGAAACAACAGTCGTGACCCCGCGAAAATGTCCCGGCCGCGAGCGCCCGTCCAACTTGTTGCTCAGATTTTCGACGGCCACCCAGGTTACTGCGCCCGCCGGATACATCTCTTCGACCGAAGGGGCAAAGGTGAAGCCCACGCCTTCACGCTCGAGCATCTCGCAGTCCCGCTCGAACGACCGTGGATATTTGGCAAGGTCTTCGTTGGGAGCAAACTGCGTGGGGTTGACGAAAATGGATGCCGCCACAACGTCGCTCGAGCTGTGCGCAGCCCGCACCAGAGACAGATGTCCTTCATGCAGCGCCCCCATCGTGGGGACGAATCCAAGTCGCTTGCCAGCATATCGGGCAGTCCGCGACGCGGTGCGCATCTCATCGATTGTCGTGCAGATTTTCAAGGACGGATGTTCATGCCGAGGGGACCCAGGTCACGGCAATATGAGCACTTTCCAGAAGGCCGCCGACGATCCCTTTGTTCTTTCGTATGGCCACTTTGTCCTGCTCGGAAGGGTTCGCACCGGTTTCAGTTGCTGCGACTACTCTGCCGTACGGCCACTCCGAGGGCGGTAGCTTGGCCAGCGCCGTCAGCAACTCGCCCGGCTTAAGAATGATCTCGGCACTATCCTCCACGTCCAGCAAGGCAACTCCGTCCGCGCGGACAATCAGATACGGATTCCGCCAGTTCTTCATGTCCTTGATGTTTCCGACCTTGGCGGAGTCCGCGGCAGGAATTGCTTGCAACTCCGCGACCGGATCCGGTGCTTTCGCCGCCCCTTCATGCGAGCAGGCCGCGAGTGTCAAACAAGCCAGAAGAACTGCTGCAAAGCGGGCGCGTGTCAAGATCAAGGGCCTTTAGTACCTCGCTACCATCTGAGCGTCATGCTTTGCCGCCCAGACCAGAGCGACAATCCACCCAACCACGCTCCAACCTAAGAAAAGATTCAGCAGGAAGATGGCCAGCGTATCGCGCTTGCCGCGCACCAACGCAATGAACGACGGCAGGAAATACAAAAACGTCCCCATGCCGAAGAACGGAAAAAAGAAAAATGTCGATACGAGCATTTGGCTACCTCCCACTCAATAGCCTAGCACCATCGGTGCGTCAGCGAATCAGGGATTCCAGTGACCCCACACTAGAATATACGGAGAACAAAACAAGTTGGTTCCGCATTAAGCGCTTCTGACCCGCGCGAGTCGAGAAAAGCGGGTTAGCGCCGCAACGCCCGCTTGCGCTCCAGAACCGTATCCAGCGAAGCCTTCGTGTCCTTCGGCAGGTGATACGACTCCTCGTCTGACGGATATTGATGCGACCTCACATCTGCGCGATACGCCTGTACGGCATGGGTAATGAGTGCGGCCGCATCTCCGTACCGGCGCACAAACTTCGCCGGAGGCCCAAACGTCAGGTTCAGTATGTCGTGGAATACCAGCACTTGGCCATCGCACTCCGGACCGGCGCCAATCCCGATCGTAGGAGCGCTGATTTCCGCGGTAATCATCGCCGCGACCTCTCGTGGAATGCCTTCCAGATACAGGCACGACACTCCTGCGCGATCAAGCGCAACCGCATCGCGCATGAGTTGTTCGATTCCACTCAGGTTTTTGCCCTGCACCTTGTAGCCGCCCATTACGTTGACGGATTGTGGAGTCAGCCCAATGTGTCCGGCGACCGGAATCTCCGCGTCAATGATGTGACGAATGAGATCGGCGCGCTTTTCGCCTCCCTCAATCTTCACCATCTCAGCGCCACCTTCCTTCATGAAGCGGGTCGCATTGACTAGAGCGTCCTTTGTGTCCACGTGGTACGAACCGTACGGCATATCGGCCACGAGCAGCGCATTCTTCAAACCGCGCCGCACAGCCTTGACGTGATGCAGCATCTCGTCCACGGTGACCGACAGCGTATTTTCATACCCAAGCATGGTCTGGGCGAGGGAATCGCCCACCAGCACCATTTCGACGCCGGCTTCATCGACCAGGCGCGCAGCGGCATAGTCGTAAGCCGTGATGCAAGTGATGGGATCGCGGTGGAGCTTCAGTTCCCGCAGCGTGGCGGTGGTAACTTTTCGGCGAGGCTCGCCGATGGGAGTCAAACTCATGATGTCCTCCAGTGCCCCTCCACCTCTGGCGGATGGAGCCTGTACGCATCGAGCTGCGTCATCCATCAGATGACGCTCGCATCATTGTAGTTCCATAAGGACTTGCGGTCGATGCTTGAATAGATAATGCTTTCAGTAGGTTGGCGGGTATCCGCACGGGGTAGTGCCGATCTTAGGCAGCCTCAGGCGCTGGCTGCTTCGTGACCACCCAATGGCAGGAAATATTGTGTGCCCTTGATCGGCTCGGTGACCTTGCGGAGGAGTTCCTGCAGGTCTTCGTTCCGGTCGACGAAATCGATCTCCGAGGTATTCACGATCAGCAGATCCGACGAGGTGTAGTGAAAGAAGAAGTGCTCGTAGGCCTTAACAACTTCTTCCAGATACTCATCGCTCACGCCGCGCTCCCCGGGCGCATTCTTTTTCTTCAGACGCTTTTTCAAGACTTCCGGCGTCGCTTGCAGATAAATGACCAGGTCCGGAGTAGGCAACTGCTCTCGGAAATAGTTGTAATACCGGTTGTACGTATCCAGTTCCTGATCGTTAAGGTTCAGATACGCAAACAATTTGTCTTTTTCGAAGATGAAATCCGCGACCACGGTCTTCTGCGACCTGGAGCCCAGATCGAGCGCCTGCAACTGCTCGAATCGGCGGATCAGGAACGTAAATTGAGCCTGGAATGCGGATCCGCGATCGCCTTCATAGAACGAGTGCAGGAACGGGTTCGCCTCGGGTTCCATCACGCGCTGCGCGTTCAGGCGCTCGGCTAGGATGCGGGCCAGCGTGCTCTTGCCGACGCGTATTGGACCTTCCACTGCAATGTACCGGGGCAGTTCAAAAAGATTAGCCATGGACTCGTGGACAAAATCAGAAATGGCAGGATATCTCGGATGCGCTCAGGTGGCAATTGCGGGAAGAGTTAACAGGGGAGGAGAATTTCTGAATGCACATTCTGGGTTACAGATTGCACGCGTTTCTGACGGGCCAATCTGAAATCTGCATTCTTCAATCTGCAATCCTTTAATATCCTTCCATGCTCGCAACCGTACTCGCCGGAACGGCAGCCGCCGGAGCGCTGGTCGCCGCCGGCTATCAGTCGATGGCGCCGACCGGACAGTGGTATGGCCGAACCTTCACCGGACTTGCGCGGGACACCAGGCAACTCGCTCTTACCTACGACGATGGCCCCAACGACCCGCACACTCTGAGACTCCTCGAAGTGCTTGCCAGGCATGATGTGCGAGCGACCTTCTTTCTGATTGGACGCTATGTCCGCCAGCGTGGTGATCTCGCCCGTGAGGTCGTGAAAGCCGGCCATGTTGTCGGCAATCACACCTTCACCCATCCGGTGCTCAGCCTGAAAAGCGCCGCCGAGATCCGAAAAGAACTTACGGACTGCCGCACGGCTTTGCAGGATGTTGTCGGCCAGCATTCCAATCTCTTTCGCCCGCCCTTCGGCGCGCGCCGCCCCGCTGTTTTGCACATCGCCCGCGAATTGGGTTTACAGCCTGTCATGTGGAATGTCACCGGATACGACTGGAATGCCCCTCCGGCGGCCACAATCGAACAGAAATGCGCAAAGCAGATTCGTGGGGGTGACGTCATTTTGCTCCACGACGGAGGCCACAAGCAGATGGGTGCCGACCGCTCGCAAACCGTCCTCGCAACCGAGAATCTGATCAGGCGCTACAAAGCCGAAGGGTACGAATTCGTAACAATTTCGCAGATGGTGCCAACGGCAGAGTGATCAAAAAGCGCCCAGACGGCGCTGGAACCATCCAGCGCAGGTTTTGAACGCTTCGTGATTTCGAGGAATCTTGATGAAATGCGTTCTCCTTTTTCTATTCTCTACTGCAATCCTTGCGACAGCCCAGCCCAAAGCCCTCTTCTACATGATCGAGACACCAGCCTCGGTGAAGTCTTTCACCGAGCACGCCGACAAAATCGACATCATCGTGCCTGCCTGGTATTCGGTGGATGGAAATGGCCTTGTCTGGGGAGGTCCTAACCCCGAGGTCATGAAATCGGCAACCGATCACCACGTCCCCGTCATGCCAATCGTAGCGTTAATGGTGCAACTGGATCTGCACAAGTTGTTGACGACTGACGCTTCGAAGACGGCTTTCGTCAATACCCTGCTCAGCGAGTGCAAAAAGAACGGTTACAGCGGCTTTCAAATTGATTTCGAAAACGTGAACTGGACCGACCGCGACCTGCTCACAGCACTCGTTGCGCAGACCGCCGCCGCACTTCACAAAGAACACCTGCAACTCACGATCGCGACGGTCCCTAATGCGCCCGGATATCCGGGGAAAAGCCCCTTCTCCCACTGGCTCTATGCCAACTGGCGCGGAGCTTTCGATCTCAAGGCTCTGGCGCAGTCGGTCGATTTGATCTGCCTGATGACTTACGATCAGAACACGCGCTGGACCATGCCTGGTCCCGTTGCGGGATATCCCTGGACCCTGCAGAACGTCGAGTACGCACTGCAATTCGTGCCGAAAGAGAAACTGTCGATGGGAATTCCGGTGTACGGGTATCACTGGTTCGCCGGCGATCCCGGCAAGGATGAAAAGCCCAATCCCACTGCGGAATACATTGGCCAACAGGAAGTGGGCGGCTACGTCGCCGCCTACCATCCACAAGTCGAATGGGATTCTTCAGACAGAGTTTCGTGGTTCTACTTCTACCGCGACGATATGCGGGACTGGGTCTTCTACACAGATAAACGAGGATTTCAGGAGCGCCTGAATCTGGCTCGCGAAAAAGGCCTCCAGGGATTCTGTTCGTGGGTATTAGGAGCGGAAGACCCGCAGATCTGGTCCGCTCTACCGTCGCATAAGTAAGCTGGAAGGGTTGTGGGGGGGCCTTGCGTCAGCCGCGCATCGCCCCAAACGCCTGCTGGGCCGCTGCAATCGTTCGCTGCACGTCCTCTTCGGAGTGAGTTGCCCCCAGGAACGCGGCCTCGTACTGCGACGGTGGCAAGTAGACTCCGCTATCCAGCATGCTGCGGAAGAACTTCCCGAAAGCTTCTGTATCCGACTTTGCGGCTGAATCCCAATCGGTCACCGGACCAGTCTGGAAGAACCACGTAAACATCGATCCGACACGATTGGCGCAAAGTGGGACACCAGCTTCCCTTGCAGCTGCGGAAACTGCATCGACTAACTGCGTGCTCAATCTCTCAAGTTGCGGATAAATCTCTGCCTTGCGATCGCGAAGTTGCCTTAGCATCGCGCATCCCGCAGCCATGGCCAGCGGATTTCCTGAAAGTGTGCCGGCTTGATACATCGGCCCAATCGGCGCCACCAGATCCATAATCTCTTTCGGGCCGCCGTACGCGCCAACAGGTAAGCCGCCACCGATGATCTTCCCCATCGTGGTCAGGTCGGGCTTGATGTTGTACAACTCCTGCGCTCCGCCGAATGCCAGGCGGAAGCCGGTCATCACTTCATCGAAGATCAATACCGAATGTTCGCGTTCTGTGATCAGCCGCAGCCCAACCAGATAATCGTCCGCCGCCGGTACACATCCCATATTCCCGACCACCGGCTCGACAATGATGCACGCGATCTGATGCTTGTACTTCTGAAAAGCATGCTCGACCGCAGAAAGATTGTTAAATGGGAGGGCAATGGAGAACTGCGTAAATTCTTCGGGAACGCCTGCGGATCCCGGAATACCGAGCGTCGCTACACCCGATCCTGCCTTCACTAGAAGTGCGTCAGCATGTCCGTGATAGCAGCCTTCAAACTTGATGATGTATTTGCGCTTGGTATAAGCCCGCGCCAGCCGGATAGCCGACATCGTCGCTTCGGTTCCCGAACTGACGAACCGCACTTTCTGTATGTGCGGAAATGCAGAAATGACCAACTCAGCCAAGTCCGCTTCACCCGGGGTCGATGCGCCGAAACTCGTTCCGTTGCAAGCCGCTCCCACGATGGCGTCCAGCACATTCGGCTCAGCATGCCCCAGGATAAGCGGCCCCCACGAGCCGATGTAATCGATGTATTCGTTCTCGTCGGCATCCCAAACGTGGGATCCCTTGCCGCGAAGCAGGAATGGCGGATCACCACCTACGGATTTGAACGCCCGGACCGGCGAGTTCACGCCTCCGGGGATCATGCTTTCGGCGCGCGCCTGCAGGCGCCGGGATTGCTCCGTTTTGCGCATCGTCGTGCTGGGCATCAGATCCTCTCGACTCGGAGAAAAAAGATGTCTGGGCGTAAGCGACTAATATAGCAGCGGCTGCCGCCTCGAATTCACCAGATATTCATTGTTCTGAAACCGATTTGCAACATCTCCGGAGTACTGTGAGGTCATTACGACCCCTTCTAACCGGGAGGGTTTGAAGGGACAGTCTCGGGGGCTCCGGGCTGTTCCCTTTTTGCTTTCTGTCCGCTCTCGGAGAATCCGCAGGCACGAACGTGCCCCGACGGCGGCGCCACCATCCTCAACTGGCGCCACATCGTATAATCCGTCGATGATCACCGTCTCCAAGGAGGACTACCTCAAGTCCATCCTCGAAGCCGAAACGGAAGGCGAAACGGTGATCTCTGCCCGATTGGCGCAACTGCTGAAAGTCTCGCCGCCGGCCGTCACCATGGCCCTGCGTCGCCTCAAGAAAGATGGCTTGGTGCGTGTCGAAAACAGTGGAGAAGTGCGCCTTACCGCCGAGGGAAGGAAGATCGCTCGCAAATTGACTCTGCGGCATCACCTCATCGAGCGCATGTTGTCAGAAGTCTTCGGAATGGAATGGTGGAAGGTCCACGACGAGGCCGAACGCCTCGAGCATGCCGTCTCCCCTGATTTCGAATCCAAACTCCTCGCAAAGCTCGGATCCGCCCGTGCCTGTCCCCATGGCAATCTCAGCGAGGTCGAAAGCTCGGCCAGCCGCCGCAAACGCGGGTTAGTCCTGCTCGCCGAAGCTGAAATTAATACGAACTACGCGGTCAGTGGAATCTACGAGCGCGATCGCGGTCTGCTCGAATTCCTCGAGCACCGAGGAATCCGCCCGGGTGCAAAGCTCAGAATCACGGAGCGCAACTACGATCAAACCGTAACTCTGACAACTTCGGACAGAACGGTTTCCCTGGGTCCGGCAGCATCAGAGCGCGTTTGGCTAACCCCCTCAAAGCAGTAAAGAGGCCCGCATTCTCATTTTCTCCCCTGGGTGAATCCATACTCTGCTCGGAGCTGGGCAGCCTGAAGTGTGACAAAATGCGATCCGCAAAGATAATCTCTCTCCGTGGCCCAACTGGAGAACTTTCGCCTCAAGGTCTTCCGTGCCGTTGCTGAGCACCTGAACTTTCGTAAAGCGGCCGAGCAGTTGTTTCTCACGCAACCGGCCATCACCCTGCAGATCAAGGCGCTCGAGAATGAACTTGGCGTTCGCCTGTTCGATCGTTCCGCGAATCGGGTGACCCTGACCCCACAAGGAAAGACCCTTCTTACCTATGCGAAGCGGCTTGCACTCCTCGCGACCGAAGCGGAACGAAAACTCGAGTCTGGAGACGGTCAATTCTCGGGCGAATTGGCGCTCGCCGTCTCGACGACCATCGCACAATATGTTTTGCCCCGATTGATCGGTGCCTTTGTCGCCGAGCATCCGCGAGTCCAGCTCTTCGTGCGCAGCGGAAACACCGAAGAGGTTGTCCAGCAGTTGCTCGACGAGAAGGTAGCCATCGGACTGATCGAAGGCCCCGCCCGCCAGCGAGGCATTCACGTGGAACCGTTCATGCGCGATGAATTGGTTCTGATTGCGCCTGCGACTTCTGATTCCTCGCTCTCCTCGCCACAGCAACTTCTCTCCTGCAATTTGCTGATGCGCGAGCAGGGCTCCGGTTCGCGCCACGTGGTAGAAACCGCACTCGAAAGGGCCGGTTTGAAACTCAGAGCTTTCCGCAGCGTCATGGACCTCGATTCTACTGAGGCTATCAAGTCCGCGGTCGAAGCAGGTCTCGGTATCGGGTTCGTGTCGCAATGGGCCATCTCCAAAGAGCTGGAACTGGGTGTGCTCAGGACTAGACAAGTACGCGGGCTGCAGATGTCGCGGCACTTCTCTCTCGTGACGCGCACCGGGCCGGAGCAGCAGGGCGCAGTAGGCGCATTCCGTGCCTTCGCGATGGCCCGCGGGCGCCTGCTCTCGAGTCCGGTTCGGAGGGCTCGCACGAAAGCCCTCGACCGCCCATAAGCCCAGCTTATTGCCAATTGATATTGCTGCTTGGACGCGCTACCCGGACCTCCCGCAAACTTGCTGTGTGAACAGGAAGATCTTCTTCGTGGGATTGATTCTCGCCGCTACCGGCCTGATCTCTCCCCCCTTTGCACTGCTCGGAGGCCTCATTTACGGCCTGACCCTGGCGCATCCGTTTCACGTCGAGAGCAAGCAACTCTCCAAGTTCCTGCTGCAGGCCTCGGTCGTCGGACTCGGGTTCGGCATGAATCTGCACGAAGTTGTCCACGCCGGGCGTTCCGGCTTCCTATACACAGCCGTTAGCATCACCACGGTGATGTTGCTGGGATTAGGCCTTGGCTATCTGATCCGGGTTGGGAAGAAATCGTCGTTCCTGATCGCCGCCGGAACCGCGATCTGCGGGGGCAGCGCCATCGCTGCGGTAGGCCCGATTGCCGAAGCCAGTGAAGAAGAAATGGCGGTCTCGCTGGGCGCCGTCTTCATTCTGAATTCGATCGCACTCTTCCTGTTTCCAGTGATAGGTCTCGCACTGCACATGAGTCAGTCACAGTTCGGACTATGGTCGGCGCTGGCAATTCACGACACTAGTTCCGTAGTGGGCGCGACTGCGCGATACGGCGCGATCGCCTTGGCCGTTGGGACAACGGTGAAACTGGCACGTGCTCTATGGATTGTTCCGCTGTCGGTCGCCACCGCGATCGCGCTCAAAAGCAAGGCCCGGATTCAGTGGCCCTGGTTCATCCTGTTTTTCTGCCTGGCTGCCCTTCTGAATACGCTGCTCCCATTATTCAATCCTGCATTTGCCACGCTGAATCATCTCGGCAGGATCGGATTGACCGTCACTCTGTTTCTCATCGGCACAGGCCTGAACAAAGGGACCCTCAAGAAGGTAGGTGTGCGCCCTCTATTGCAAGGTCTGACGCTCTGGATCATCGTCGGCACCACAACGCTGGCTTTAATCCTGCTGAACTGGATCCATGTATGAACAGCATCTAGTGTGGACAGACTACGCACCAGCCACTGTTTAGCGTTTCTGCAATTCGGCGCCCCAGTTCGTCACTAGCACCAGCGGTGTCGGAACGCTCTCCGGAAAAGTGCAAAGAACAAGCTTCTTGCCATCAGGGGTCACGTCGTAGGGTGTTCCGACTGGCGATGTGTACGTAATCTGAAACATGGATTGCAGGGGCCCCATCTCGAATTCCCGACTTTTCGGGTTGACGCTGGCCACGTGCATCACAAGATCCGTTGCGATAAACCAGATCTCTTTGCCGTTATTGCTCCATGCCGGGAACGTTCCGCCGTTCTGCGAAATTTGCCAGCGCCCCTGCCCGCTCGGAAAATGCGTTACATACACTTCCTCTCGTCCCGATTCCGTCGAACTGTACGCCAGCCACTTTCCGTCAGGAGACAATCTGTATTGCACGAGCCGTGCAGGAGGCGCGGGAGCTGGCACCACCGCAAATGGCTTCTTGTCCCCGGTCAACGGCATCGCCCAAACTCCGATTCCGGTCGGACCCTGTTGCGACGTGTAAACCAGGTATTGATTTTCGGGCGAGAACTCGGGGTACAGCAGCGTTGCCGGAGCCGTAGGCGTCGGATCAATCAGCAATTCTTCCTGTCCGCCTCCGCTCGCCAGGCGCGATCGGATCGATGTCCCTGAAATTACCGTCGTCCCGTTCTGCCGCGTATAGACAACGCGCTGTCCGTCCGCCGACCAGGAGGGCCCTACGTGAGTTGCTCCGCCGAACGTAAGGCGGGTGCGTCCTCCATGCGCCAAGTCCAACACCCAAATATCTGCCTGCGGATCGCCCATTGAAATCGCCAGGCGCTTTCCGTCTGGCGAGACACGCCCCGCTCCCTTATAGAATGCCCGCTCTGCCACTTTCCCCTGTGAGTTGCCAGCTCGATCGGTCCACATCAGATCGGTGCCCAGAACCTTCGATCCTGGTTCATAGATCAACAGGCCGTTCTGACTGGCAGAGAACGTTGAGTGCCAGGTCCCGCTGTCGTACTCGACCGCGCTCGCCAGCATCACCGGATCACCTGAAACCGCGCCGCTGTCGGCGTCGAACTTCTGCGCAAGAAGTTGCGACTGAACGTGGTACAGCAAGTAGCCTGACGCATACTGACCTTCTGAGTCGGAATCCACGACTCGCTTGTAGGTACCGTTCTCCAGTGAGCCAAGGTAAACGCCCTTCTCCGTCTCTCCGGAATGATTCGTCGCGAAGAAGAGAAAGTGCTTGCCATCGGGCAAAAACTGCGGCCAGCGATGGGTAGTGTGCTTGCCGGCATCGAACTGCGTCACCCGCGTCGGGGTTCCCCCTGCGGCACTGATCTTCCACAAAGTGTCGCGATAGTCCGGCTCGTACACGATGACATTGTCCTGATTCCACGCTCCCCCGCGGGGGTTCGGAGTTGCCGCTAAGTTCGTGACCGGCCCTCCGGAAGAAGGAACCTTTTTAAGAAAGCCATCAGCAAAAAATCCGATAAACTGGCCGTCCGCCGACCAGAACGGAAAAGACGCGCCATCCGTCCCGTCGAGCTTCTTAGCTGATAACTCACCAAGCGATTGCACCCAGATGGAGCTACGATCTTTCTGTGTACGTGCGCAGAACGCGACTGCGCTCCCCTGAGCATTCATCACCGGAGGTCCAGAAAAATCGCCGGTGAAATCGAAACTCATTTGCGCGGGTGGCGGCAGAAATGATCGCAAAGTCCGAGGGGTCTCGCGCGGACGAAAACTCGACCAGATCTGGACACCCGCGATCACCACGAGAGCCAGCGCGAGCCACCCCCAGTGCCAGTTGCGGTGGGCCTGGTCTTTCAGCGGAATCGCGGCCCCGCCTCCGCCTGCAATCCAGCGCAGTTCGCGGCCCACGTCGGCGGCATTCTGCCATCGCGCCTCCGGATCCTTCTCGAGGCAGCCTTGCACCACGTGATCGAGCACTGCCGGGGCCGCCGGTTGCAGCGAAGAGATTGCCACGGGTTGGCGTTCAAGCACCGCGGCCATGGCACTCGCCGCAGTCTTTCCCTCGAAAGCCCGCTTCCCGGTCGCCATTTCATAGAGCACCGCGCCCAGCGAAAAAATATCGGACCGCGCGTCAGCGTCTTTGCCTTCGACCTGCTCAGGCGCCATGTATTGAAACGTTCCAATGACAGTGCCTGCGGCCGTCAGCGGATGACTTCCAACCGGCGTAGACAACGTCATGGTCAAGCTCGATGATGAATCCGTGCGCGTCACCGCCGCCGCTTTGGCCAAGCCGAAGTCCATCAACTTCGCCCCGGACTTCGTCAGCATGATGTTTCCAGGTTTCAAATCGCGGTGGATGATGCCCGAGCGGTGCGCCTTCTCCAGTCCCTCGCAGATCTCGATTCCGTACTTCAGAACCTGCGCAATCGGGAGCGGACCCTTGCGCAAACGGTCAGCCAGCGTCTCGCCCTCCAGGTACTCCATGACGAGGAAGTGCACCCCGCCCTGATCCCCGATGTCGTGAAGCGTGCAGATGTTGGGATGGTTCAGCGAGGAAATCGTCCGCGCCTCGCGTTCAAAGCGCTGCCGCGCCTCGGAATTTTCTGAAAGATGCTCGGGAAGGATCTTGATCGCTACCGTGCGGTCCAGCCTCGTATCCAGTGCGCGATACACTTCGCCCATGCCGCCCGCGCCGAGCGGCGATTGAACCTCATACGGCCCCAGCTTCGTTCCAGCGGTTAACCCCATGTGTGGCAGCATTATATGTCACTTCGACGGGCGCACCGCATGCCGTGATTCCACTCACTGCCTGGCCAGGGAAGCTCTAGTAGCGTCTAAAGGCGAGGGTTGCACGGTGTCAGACTCCAGCTTTCAACTCAACAGTCTTGAACGCATTCTCTTCCGCCTTGCGATTGTGTTCGCGGTAGTGATCGTTGCAGTCCGGGTCGGCGCTCTGGTGGCGCTCTGGTGTTTCCACCAAACCGTACGATGACTGCCTGATCTTTTCCCGTCTCGGCCTTCCTCGCCAAGCCAATTACATTTCTACGGTAGAATGGCGCGTTCGCCTCGAACGCGCAGATCGTTTTTGTCGATTCTGGGGGCCATCATGTCGTTCCGCTCCGTCTTCATTGCCGTCGTCATCGCTTTCGCGCTCATCCTAGCTGCATTCCTGATTAACCGCGCCCGTCCCAAGGTCGAAACCGATCAGCCTACCGCCGATCTGGTGCGCGCCACGGGCAAATGCGCGGAATGCCACGCCCGTACTCAGTATTCCGTTGTCCACGAGTACGAGATGAGCGCGCACGCCCGCAAAGGTATCAATTGCCTGGAGTGCCACCAGCCCGCCCCGGGCCAGGAGAAGAAAGATCACCACGGATTCGTCATCGCGACCAAACTGACCGCGGGCAATTGCCGCAGCTGTCACGAGACGATCTACCAGCAGTTCCTGCGCAGTCGCCATGCTGCTCCTTCATGGGCCGCAATCTACGGCGAGAAGGGGCTCACCCCCGAACAGGTGAACTTCTCCGAAACCTACCAGCCCGGGGGTACCCGCCGCCCGCCCCATCCCTTCGTACAACTCGAAGGCGGATCCGCTATGACCAGCGGATGTGAGCAGTGCCACTCCGTCGGTCGCCCGAATTCTGACGGCACCATCGGCAACTGCACGGCATGTCACACCCGGCATACCAGTTCTGTACGGATCGCACGCCTGCCCAGCACCTGTGCCCAGTGCCACATGGGCCCAGACCACTCCCAGATCGAAATCTATGAAGAATCAAAGCACGGAATCATGTTCCAGGCGCAGGAGCGGCTGCTGAACCTCGATGCCCCGCCGAAGACTCTGACCACCCGCGATATGTTCGTGCCGACTTGCGCCACGTGTCATATGAGCGGCATCAACGGATTGGGAGTAACGCACGATCCTTCGGAACGCCTCTCTTACTATCTCGCGAGTGCGATCACAGACAAGCGCCCCAACTATGCGGCGGCTCAAGCAAGAATGAAGCAGGTCTGCTCGCAGTGCCACACGCCCGCACTCATCGACCGGGTGTACGGCCAGGCTGAACAAGTTGTCCAGTTTACGAACGGCCGTGTGCACTCGGCTCAGGATCTGGTGAATGGCTTACGCAAAGACGGTGTCCTCACCGGTCCGCCCTTCTCTCAACCCATCGATTTCGTGTATTTCGACCTCTGGCACTATGACGGACGTACCAGCAAACATGGCGCATTCATGGGAGGAGCGGATTTTGTTCAATGGCATGGAAACTACCCCATGCTGCAGAAAACGGTCGAGCTTCAGTCCATGGCTGCCGAACTCCGCAAAACGCATGGCAAGGCGAAGTGAGGCTCGGAGCCGATGAGATCAGATTCGCCGAAAGTAAAGGTGGGGGACCATCCTGAGCGGAAGCCCAGTTCGGGTGCGGTAAAAGGACTCGTGCGCGGTATCAGAGCCCGCATCCCCGAACGCTGGCTCTTAAGCCCGCAAATCTGGATCGAACTCTTCGCGATCCTCAACATCGGCTTTCTCACCTTCGATATTTTCCTGGCGCACTCGGTCAACCAGTTCCGCAACCACGCCGAGTACATCCCTTTCTTCTTTTCTGCCTCCGCGCCGGCTGTGCTGATTTTCGCCTTAGCCGTACGCTACCGCTGGCCTGCCGTCTGGAAAGACCTCGGGTACCTGGTGGGGTGGATTGCTGTCCTCGTTGGACTCACTGGCGTGATCCTTCATCTCGAAAGCCATTTTTTCTATGAACGCACCATCCGCAGCCTGACCTATTCCGCGCCCTTCGCTGCTCCACTCGCCTATACCGGATTGGGATTCCTTCTCATGATGAACCGCATGGTCGATCTTGAAACCGAAGAGTGGGCGCATTGGGTCTTGCTGCTGACGCTGGGAGGCTTCATCGGCAACTTCATTTTCAGCCTCGCTGATCACGCGGGGAACGGATTCTTCAATCCTGCGGAATGGGTGCCTGTAATGGCGAGCGCAGTTGCCATAGGATTCATGGCAGTCCCACTGATTCGACGAGTCTCGCGCCCGTATATCGATCTATGTGCCGCGATTTTGTTGCTCGAAGCCGCGGTCGGTCTCTGGGGCTTCATTCTGCACGCGGCGGGGAACCTTCGTGGTCCCTCCATTCACCCATTCGAGAACTTCATCTATGGTGCGCCCCCAATGGCGCCCTTGCTCTTTCCCAACCTCATGGTGCTGGGCATCATTGCCCTCTGGCAACTCCGCCTCAGCACCACATGAACGTTGTTGCGAGTCCTCGTACTTTCCTAAGATTATCCCGCCCTGGTTCTGAAATGCTTCTGTCCTCAGCTTAGCGACCACGGAAGTTAACTATAGTTAACCAATTCTGGTGTATAGTTGTTAACATTCTTGTCCTGTGGGCAAGCACATTAGGGGGAGATTCATTGACGAACAGGAGCACCGATCCTGGACAATCGGCCGGTTCGAGTCCCCCCAATACACCTGCCGGCCACCTGTCGCTTGAGAATGTTCACGGCTCCATAGAAGTCCCGCACCATCAGGCGAGTTTCTGGGAGCAGTGGCGAGCTTTCGTCGGCCCAGCCATTCTGGTGAGCGTCGGTTACATGGACCCCGGCAATTGGGGCACCGACCTGCAAGGCGGGGCGCAATTCAAGTATGCACTGCTCTGGATCGTCGGACTGGCCAGTCTCATGGCGATCTTCATGCAGGTCATCTCGGCCCGGCTAGGCGTGGTTACTGGCAAGGACCTCGCACAGTGTTGCCGCGACTGGTATCCCGCATGGACGCGCTGGCCTAATTGGCTGCTCAGCGAAACGGCTATTGGTGCCTGTGATCTCGCTGAAGTACTAGGCAGTGCCGTTGCGCTGAATTTACTCTTCCACATCCCATTGTTCTGGGCTGTGATCATCACCAGTCTCGACGTGCTTCTCCTTCTGGGGCTGCAAGGCTTCGGCATGCGGACCATCGAAGCAGTCGTTCTACTGCTGGTCGCGACGATAGCCGGCTGCTACTTCATCGAGATCTTCGTGCTGCCGGAAACGCAGCCCAGGTTCCTGGAACTCGGTCGCGCCATGCTGACACCCGGTTTCCGCATACCCGGAATGCTCTATGTCGCGATCGGAATGATCGGCGCGACCGTGATGCCGCACAATCTGTACCTGCATTCAGCTCTGGTGCAAAGCCGTAAATTCCAGAAAGACGATGAATCGATCCGCCGGGCCCTGCAGTTCAATACCATCGACTCCACGGTTGCGCTGACGGTGGCATTTTTCGTTAACGCTGCGATCCTGGTTCTTGCCGCTACCGTCTTCTTCGGCAGGCAGAGTCTTGCCGTACCAGGCGGCCACGTCGTGACATTCTCCGCGGATAGTGACTGGATTCGCGTCGCCTACCTTACTCTCGCGCCGTTGCTCGGAACAGCCGCCGCCAGCACTCTCTTCGCCGTTGCTCTGCTTGCCGCCGGACAAAGCAGCACCATCACCGGAACCCTCGCCGGCCAGGTAGTGATGGAAGGCTTCATGCATTGGCGGATTAAGCCGTGGCTGCGCCGCGTGATCACACGTGTGCTGGCGATCCTTCCCGCCGTCCTCATCATCGGCCTTCGTGGCGACAGCAGTGTCACGGAACTCCTGACTCTCAGCCAGGTCATTCTCGCCTTGCAGCTTCCTTTTGCGATGTTTCCACTGCTGCAATTCACCAGTTCCCGAAAGAGGATGGGGCGTTGGAGGAACGGTTTCTTCCTCCTGATCGCCGGATGGAGCAGTGCTATCCTGATCACCGCAATGGATATCTACGGCTTGCCTGAGTCCGTCAAAACTGCTTGGCAATTGATAATAGGAAGATGAACAGAGCATGACGAGCGACGTGGCGCCACGATCCATGTACGAGAGAATCCTGGTTACCCTCGACGGCACCCCTTCCGACCGGGCCATCATCGAACACGTCAAAAAACTTGCTGTGCTTGCCCACAGCCGGCTGATCCTGTTGCACGTCGCCGACGGGTGGGCTGCAAGAACCTATGGTCCCGACGCCGTCAGCCGGGAGATCTCCGAGGACACAGCGTATCTACACACCGTTCAGGCCGAGTTCGAGGTGGCCGGGATTCGCACCGATGCCGAGTTAGCTTATGGCGAGCCCGCCGAGGAAATCATCAAATGGGTCAACAGCAAAGGCTGTGACCTCGTGGCGATGAGCACCCACGGGCACCGATTCTTAGGCGATCTTTTTCTCGGAGCTACAGCCAGCCGCGTCCGCCACCACATCAGCGTTCCGGTCCTTCTCCTTCGCGCTAAGTAGGCCCTCTCAGGTCGCCTCTTCCGCTTTGGGGGGCTTTTCCACCGGACTTTACTCTCCGCGACATCTGGAACCGGCACTAAAGTAAAATCCTTCTAACTCTGAAACGTTTCGAACGAGGTTGCCAATGAGATTTGGTTCAACGATTGTTTTCTTGCTTGCCGTCGCGCTATCCGCAGTGGCCACGGACCCCCAGACTTTTCCCTCGTCCGCAGGCCCGGTGAAGATCACTCCCCTGAATCACGCCAGCACATTGATTGAGGCTGGAGGGAAGGTGATCTACCTCGATCCGGCGAAGCCCGCGAAACTCACCGGACTGCCGAAGGCCGATCTCGTTCTGATTACCGACATCCATGGTGATCACATGGATCCCGACTCGATCAAAGAAATCAGCAAGCCCGACACCGAGATCATCTCTTCTGCCGCGGTGGAGCAAACCGTGACCTCCGCGAAGCCGATCGCGAACGGCGAGACGAAAACCTGGCAAGCCTGGACCATCGAAGCCATCCCCGCCTACAACCTCAAACGCGGACCCGCGCCGGGAAAGCTGTTTCATGACAAGGGCCGCGGCAATGGCTATGTCCTCACTTATGGTGGAAAGCGCTTCTATTTCTCCGGAGATACCGAGGGCGTTCCCGAAATGCGCGCTCTCAAGAACATCGATGTGGCTTTCGTCTGCATGAACCTTCCGTACACTATGCCTCCGGACGAAGCTGCGGAGGCAGTGAAGGCGTTTCATCCCAAGGTTGTGATTCCGTATCACTACCGCGGATCCGATCTGGCGGTATTCCAAAAGGGCTTGGAAGGTTCCGGGATCGAAGTGCGCCTGCTCGACTGGTACCCGAAATGACGGGACCTGTGGACTGACGGTTGAGCGAACGGCTGGAGCTCTACGCTTTAAAGATCTCCTCCACCGGCTTTCGAAACAGCTTCGCAATCTTGAACGCCAGCGGCAGACTAGGGTCATATTTCTCTGTTTCGATCGCATTGACGGTCTGCCGCGACACCCCGAGTTTTTCGGCAAGTTCGGCCTGTGTCCAGGACAGTTGCGCACGCATCTCGCGGACGTAGTTCTTCACTCGTACCTCCGCTTCGCGATCCCGACGCCGATCCCCCACAGAAAAATCAGCAGCGGCGCTACCCAACTCACATCGAACCGGGGTAGGCCTGCGTTTTGTTGGAACGCCCAGGTCAGCGTGATGAGGCACGTTCCCAGAAAACTGAACGCGACTGCTTCCAACTGAATTCGGCGCTGCAGTTCGTCCAGGCCGCGGAAGTACCGCAGGAATGCCCAGAGCGCGAACGCTGACGGGATGATCGGTAGGAATGCGAGGACGTATCCGGCTACGGTGTGTTCGTGCCCTCGCAACAGCCGAATCGAGAGTGGCACCATTACCGTATAGCCTGCCATCGCGCCCAGAAATTCCTTGAGATAGCGTTTGCGGTTGGAATCCATCGAAATCTCCAAAGTCAAGCATGCTTGACATTCACAATGTAAAGCACGCTTTACATCGTTGTCAAGCAATACTCGTCCGGCCATCGATCCCAATGGAAAAGGGCCGATCCTCTCGGACCGGCCCAAAGGTGAATCGTGAATCGTCCTATTTTGCAGCGAACATATCCACCATAGTTTTCGTCGTGTCGTCGCAGGCATGGTTCAGGCAGGGCAGATTGAATCCGCCCTCGATCGACCGCAGAAGAGAGAAATGTGTATAGGTCTCTCCGCTCTCCAGTCCGTGTACACCGTAGTTCGTATCCACGATCGTCACAACGCGGTTGAGAATCGGCTGAACGGAATAGTCGTTTTCATCCCACGTGACCACGATTGCATTCTTTCCGCTTTGCCAGGCCTTCGAGGCCTTGATCGCCGTCACGATCTTCTGTACGGTCTGATCCCCAAGGATGATCAATGCCGGGTTCAACCCAGCCTGTGTGCCGTTGCTGACCGGATCGAAGTTGCAGAATGCGCCGGCATTGCCGCGTCCGTGTTGATCGTTGCATTGATTAGGGGCGATGAACGAGAAGTTCGGCATGCTGCCGGAACCCAGATCGCTCCACAATCCCTGCATTCCATCGAACGGAACCATGTTGGCGTAGCTCACCAGCGGATTCGTTCCTTCCTGCACGTTCTTGAAGTACACAAATGGATTGTGCTTCGCCGCGTAGAGCTTCACGATGTCATCCGTCGTGAGCGGAGGATTCAGTTGCGGATTGATCTTCGTGAAATCCGTATTGTTCGTGAAGTTCCCGTCGCTGTAAGTAACGAGGTCGGGCCCTGTCATCGGCAGGCTCTCCTGGTACGATTTCCAGGTCTTGCCCGCGGAGGCCAACTGATCCGCAATCGTGATTCCGAGCGTGGTGCTGACCGCCGGATACGACTTACGTCCGTCCACGTTGATCTCGCAGGGGGGCCCAGTGACCTCATTGGTGCAATCGAGCACTGGCGTCGCCGCATCGGTCCCGCTTCCCGCGATCGGACAGACCGCGGAACTCGCCGGATTGTCGGTATTCGGAATCCCCGTCGATAGATTGGTCGCGCAACTTCCATTGTGAAAATCCGGATCGTTGTCGCTGTGCACGCCAAAGTTCGATCCGCCCACCGCTTCCAGATAGTTGGTCAAGCTGGGATGCCCGATAGCGTAGTAGTTGGTCGCCAGGTTCGCGCTCTGCGCATAGCTGTTGATGAACGGAGCGTTGGGATTGTTGATGATCTCCCAGTACCCGTGGTTTTCCATCATGATGTAAAACACATGATCGAGATGCGGGACATCTTTGGGAACGGCTCCCTGCTGGGCGAATGCCGCGCCCGCGAGGGAGGCGAACAGTCCCGTAGCTACTGCGATCTTCTTCATTTGTAGTCTCCTGAGTTTTCCCCGGATTGAAAGGATGGTTTCAGTCGCAGCCTTCGAGTGACTCGTTTCTGAGAGACTGAAATCCATCTGAGACCCTAGTCAGAAATTGTTAAAGCTCCGTGACTGGTCGATGAACATTCCGTAAATTCAGAAAAGCTCAGAAGAGACGAACTTCATAAATTGTAGAAGAAAGAGCGAGGTTTCCTTCGTGCACCTTAGTGCCCTTGGTGGTTGATGCCTTTCACGACCTCGATTGCGCGCTTTCGCATTTCGTTCTACCATCCGAAGCAGTGCCCAAGCCCAACCCAAACCTCCCCGATCCCGAGCGCGAGCGCCTTGTCTCTGCCGCGCCGGTGGGAGACGACTCATCTTTCGAGCTGAAGCTTCGCCCGCAGAAACTCTCTGAATTTATCGGACAGAAGAAGGTCAAAGAGAACCTGCACGTGGCCATTCAGGCGGCGAAATCCCGTGGCGAGGCCATGGACCATGTGCTCCTCTATGGTCCTCCAGGCTTGGGCAAAACGACGTTGGCCAACATTATTGCCAACGAATTGGGCGTGCACTTCCAGCCGACTGCCGCTCCCCTGCTGCAAATCAAGGGCGATCTAACGGCAATCATCACGAACTTGCAGGACAAACAGGTCCTCTTCGTCGACGAAATTCACCGCCTGCAGCCTGTTCTCGAAGAGCTGCTCTATTCCGCGCTGGAAGATTACAAGCTCGACATCATCATCGGACAAGGCCCTTCCGCCCGCACCCACACCTTGGAAGTAAGGCCTTTCACGTTTGTCGGTGCCACGACGCGAGCTGGACTGATCTCCGCACCTTTGCGTTCGCGCTTCGGAATCGTGCTTCGCCTCGAGTTCTACACTCCGGCGGACCTTCAGATTATCGTGGAACGATCGGCAGAGATCGTCGGTGTGGAAATTGATAAAGCAGGAGCAAAGGAAATCGCCGGCCGTTCGCGTGGCACGCCACGAATCGCGAACCGCCTGTTGCGGCGCGTCCGCGACTACGCCCAGGTCCGGGGGGCGGGCAAGATCGACGAGCCTACAGCGAAAGCCGCTTTAGAGATGCTCGAAGTCGATCAATACGGATTCGACGAGGTCGACCGACGCCTGCTTCTGACCATCATCGAGAAGTATCAAGGCGGTCCGGTAGGCGTGAATACTCTGGCAGCCGTTCTCGCCGAAGAGCCCGATGCCATCGAAGAGATCTACGAACCCTTCCTGATGCAGATCGGATTCCTCGACCGCACCCAGCGCGGTCGCGTAGCGACCCAACTCGCCTACGAGCACTTCGGAATTACTCCGCACCGCAAGCAGAGCTCCTTGTTCTAGCCTTACCCTCTGCGCAACTCAGTGTCCTCTGGTGAGGCTTTGTTCTTTTCACGACCAATGGCAAATCGCTTGCTTCCCGGGTCCCTTCCGTCTTTCGATACAGAACATTCTTTGCTGTCTTGTAGAGCGGCGGATAGTGTATCTTGCTGGATTCCCGAAAAAGGGGGTTCGGAGAAGGAGTGGGAGTGGTGCGTCCGGGGCGAGTTGTAGATCGGCAATTTTATTCCAGCAGCAAACGCGCGTTCTTCACGCTGATCCTGTCGGCGATCCTGATGCCGGTGGCAGCTTTCTCTGCGCCGGCGATCCAGACTCAGGATTCCGCCGCAACTGCTCAGCCCATAGATTCCTCTAAGCCTACCGGCCAAACATCGTCACCTCCGCAAGCTACTCCCTCGCCGCAGTACCCGTCACCATCTGCGCAGGTACCTGAGCCTCCGAGTAAGGATCCAATGGTGAAGCCGGCAGCCAAGCCGGAGATTGCCACTCCAACCATCACGATCCCACGCCTGCAGCGTGGCCCAAGTCTCGACGATTTCCTCAGCATGCACCCGGAGGGCGGGACCGCCCCTAAGATGGCCAGGGTGACCGGATTCACCCAGCGAAATCCCCATGACGGAGAGCCGGTCTCAGAGCCAACCGAAGCCTACCTCGGATACGACCAGAAAAATCTCTACGTCGTGTTTGTTTGCTTCGACGATCCCAGAAAAGTTCGCGCCCGCCTCTCGCGCCGCGAAGACATCTACGACGACGACAACGTCGAGATCATTTTGGACACATTCCACGACCGCCGCCGCGCCTATGCCTTCCAGACCACGCCTCTCGGCGTTCAATGGGACGCGATCTGGACCGAAGCCTCTCGCGAAGAGCAGTCGCAAGGACATTTTGATACGTCGTTCGACACCGTCTGGGATTCCAGAGGCAAGCTCACGAGCCGCGGCTTCGTCGTCCTCATCTCAATTCCATTCAAGAGTCTCCGTTTCCCCGCAGATAAGCTTCAGGAATGGGGAGTGATTCTCTATCGCGGAATCCTGCGAAAAAACGAAGATTCTTTCTGGCCCCACATCTCCTACCGGATGGAAGGTCGCCTCGGTCAGGCTGCCACGCTCAAAGGTTTGGAAGGAATTTCCCCCGGCCGCGACATCGAACTTATTCCCTACAGCGTCCTCCGCGGATTCCGCGCCCTCGACACCCGCGACCCAAGCAATCCGTTTTTTCAGAAAGCGACTGCGCAAGGCCAGCCCGGCATGGACGCCAAGGTCGTATTCCGCGACCACTTCACACTCGATCTGACCGCCAACCCCGACTTCAGTCAGGTGGAATCTGAAGATCCCCAGATCACCGTCAACCAGCGATACGCGGTCTATTTCCCCGAGAAGCGCCCCTTCTTCCTCGAGAACGAAGATTTCTTCCGCACGCCCATGAATCTCTTCTTTACGCGGAATATCGGCGATCCCTCGGCGGGAGTTCGCCTCACCGGTAAAGACGGTCCCTATTCCATCGGAGTCATGACCACCGATGATCGAAGCCCCGGCCTCGCGATCCCCAACTACTTTCCCCTATCCGACATACGCTCCTACTTCACCGTGGCACGGGTCAGCCGCGATATCTTCCGCCAATCGAGCGTGGGCGTTCTCTACACCGACTGGGAATGTCCCACGACTGGCGAGCGCAATCGCCTCGGCGGAGTCGACA
The DNA here is from genome assembly GCA_963727085.1 of Terriglobia bacterium. GTDB lineage: Bacteria > Acidobacteriota > Terriglobia > Terriglobales > Acidobacteriaceae > Sulfotelmatobacter. The sequence continues at coordinate 56,070 of CAVSER010000003.1, forward strand.
CGCGCCTGAAGCTGAATCCCAACTGGACACTCGATGGTCAGGCCGTCACCAGTTCCAGTGATATCTTTGGCAATTTCTTCAGCCCTACCTACTCCTCGACGAACTGCGAAGCCAATGCCTTCCCGTTCAGCTCCGGAAATCAGGGGAACGGCAATCACTACGCCGGCCCCGCCGAACGTCTTGAACTGCATCGCGACGGCCTCCACCTGACCTACGACGCCATTTACAACGACATCAGCGCGGGCTTCGTTTCCATCCCTGGCTTCATCAATCGTGTGGACATTCGCGAGACCAACCAGGAACTCGATTACCGTTTCCGCCCCAAGAAGGGATGGGTCGTGGACTGGGGCCCGTCGCTCATCGCCCGCTACGACTTCGATCACACTGGCCTGCGCCTCGACACGGATTACAGTCCGTATTTCGTTGTTCAGGGCCGCGGCCAAACTCTCATTTCGATCCATCCCTATGAGGAGCTTCGCGAGCGCCTGCGGCCGCAGGATTTTTGTTTCTATGGCTTCGGACCTTGCCCCAATTCCACGAATCCGCCTCCTCTGCAGCCCTATCCCAATCAGGACTATCAGGAGCGCACCAGCGGAGCATCCATTCAGTCGGGCTATTTTAAGAAAGCGGCAATTCTTGCCAGCTATGCTTGGGGAAACAACGTAAACTTCGTTGCCCAACCCGGCTCCCCGGACCCATATGGACACCCGTACGTGGTGCGCGAAGACACCGCGCAAGCTTCGCTCACGCTCCGCCCGTTTCAGCCGCTGAAGATCGAAAACGACTACCTCTTCGAACGGCTGCGCGCCAAAGAAAGCACCGCATTATTCCTGCAATCTCAATTTCCAGGCGCCGGACGCAGCATCCTGAACGACCACATTCTTCGCAGCAAGTGGAATTGGCAGTTCACCCCGCAACTCTCCCTGCGGCTGATCCTGCAGTACAACGCGCTCTTGGCAGGAACTCCCGGCGTAGGATCCCCCTACACTTACCTGTCCACCCAGCGTCAGTTCAACGCGGATTTCCTGGTCACGTACCTGGTCCACCCCGGCACCGCTATCTACGTCGGATACAACAGCGATCTTCAAAATCTCGCGATCGTCCCGGGTGCGCCTCCCGTTCCCAGCTATGTCACTACGACCGCGCGCGGTTACATGAACGACAGCCGCCAGTTTTTCGTGAAGGTGAGCTATCTCTTCCGCTTTTGACGACGTCAACTGTCCGCGTAGTCAACGCTTTAGCAGAGCTGATGGCTGAAAGCTCACAGCTCCGGGGGTTGCTGAATCCTGTGGATATCCGGTAGAATCTAATACTCTGAATCGAGGTCCCAATCGACATGAAAGCAGCTATTCATCCGTCCTATAACGAAGTCCGCGTCCATTGCGCCTGCGGCAATGCCTTTGTGACGCGCTCGACCCACAGGGGCGATATCGGCGTAGAAATCTGTTCGAACTGCCATCCGTTCTTCACCGGCAAGCAGAAGCTGATGGACACTGCTGGCCGCGTCGAACGCTTCCGCCGCAAGTACGCCAAGGCCGAGCCGGCCAAGAAGTAACTCCGCCTCCGCGAATAGATGCGGATTGCGCGATTTTAAAACGAGACAAAGCCCTCGCCAAAGCGGGGGCTTTTTGTTGCAGCCACAAGTAGAATGGGCTAAGTGGCTTTACCCTGTGCTCCTCAGTGCCCCCCGTGGTGAGTAGCTTTTACGATGCGCAAATTCTGGGATAATTCGGCCCCCTCCGCCGCGGCACCACCCGCGACGCTGAAGGTCGTCCCGGCCAGCCTCCAGATCGGCTCCGTCACTGTTTCCCCCGCCACGGTGCTCGCCCCCATGGCCGGAGTCACCGACACCGTCTTCCGCCGCTTCATCCGCAACCTTGGCGGGTGCGGGCTCATCATGACCGAGTTCACTTCGGCCGACGGTGTCCTTCGCAAGAAAGATCAGAAGGCCAAGCGCTACCTCCATTTCTACGAAGACGAGCACCCGATTTCCGCCCAGCTCTTCGGCAGCGATCCAATGGTGATGGCCGAGGCCGCGAAGATGGTCGAAGGCCTCGGTTTCGACCTCGTCGATCTGAATCTGGGGTGTCCCGCCAAGAAAGTAGTCAAGTGCAACGGAGGCTCCGGCCTTCTCCGCGATCTCCCCGCGATCGGCAAGATTTTCGAGGCAGTCCGTGCCGCGGTGAAGATTCCCTTCACGGTGAAGTTTCGCGCCGGATGGAACGATCAGGAAATTGTCTGCGTCGAACTAGCCCGCATGGCCGAAGCCTGCGGACTGGCGGCAGTAGCCCTGCACGCCCGCACCCGCGAGCAAGGCTACAGCGGCCAGGCCAACTGGCACTGGATCGCGGCCGTCAAAGACGCTGTCAAAATTCCAGTGATCGGCAACGGGGACATCCGCACCCCCGAAGACGCTTGCGCCATGGTCACCCAAACCGGCTGCGACGCCGTCATGATCGGCCGCATGGCTCCCAGCAATCCCTGGATCTTCCGCCAGATCGAACAATACTGTCAGGCGGCCCATTGTCACCCGGAAGCGGCGCAGTTTGCCGCTTCCGGATCTATGCAGTCCGCATGCGCAACCTATGCAACCGACACCAGCACCGCCGCGGCGCTCTACGACCACCCCACCGAATTCGACCGTTACGCAATGATCCGCACCTACTTCCAGATGCTGATCGAAGAAGAACTCCCGGACGCAGTCGGCAAAATGAAGCAATTCGCCAGCTGGTTCACCCACGGAGTCCCCGGCGGCGCCGGACTGCGCAAAGCCATCTACGAATCCAAGGCCGCTCCGGAAGTCCTGGCCCGAGTTGAGAATTTCTTCGAAGCCAAGCTTTGTATCGCGCATACCCCTGCCTGCGAAACAGTGTCCAGTGCTACGGACTGATCTACCCTCCGAAGGCTTCCCGTTGTCATTCCTAAGTACGAACGGAGAATTAGGAGGAAGGTGCTGTCGACCACACGCGAGATTACAATTTCCCCTTCGAATCACCCACCGGCGCTGCCGCCTTCTTCACCTCCAACGGCCCTCCGTCGTCTCCCGCGCTCCATGTCCCGACCAGACCGTCTTCCTTTCGTTTCAGCGTAATAGTTCCTGCGGTTCCATTCGCCTCGAACTCCAGCGTGACGTCTGCACCTTTCTGCGATCCGCCTGTAACTGCGAAATCTCCGTGCGATGACTTGATCGTCCCGGAGATCGTACCGTCCTTTGTAGTCAAATCGAGCGCGACCGTAATCACTTCTCCCGCGTTATTCTTCGCCGTGCCCTCGTAGTGGCCCGTCACGTCCGACTTGCCGGGCGCATTCTTGTCTTTCTCCGCGAATACCAGACAGGACAGCGCGAGCACAACACACACCAGCAGCGCCCAGCGAAATTCCAGACCGTTCTTGTGCGAGATTTTCATTTTCATTCCACTCCTTTCGCTACCATCTTTCCCAACGGATCTTGCTCGATGTAAGCCCACGGCGTCTTCGGATCGTGCGTAAATACGGTGAGCCACTTCTCCCCAAGCGCGCGCTCATAATACCGCTTCTTGCTCTCGATCGTTTCCAGCGGATACAGATCGAATCCCATTCCCCAAGTCAGATCAATATGTGCACTCGTGGGCATCAGGTCGGAAATGTAACAAGCTGTGGAGGACGTATTCACCCCTCTGGAATCGTTTGGAGCGCCGTGGAAGGGCACGGCTTTAGCCGTGCCGTCATCGTCGCCCCTCGGCGGGGTTTTAGCCCCTGTGGGAGGCCGCACAATAATCGCCTGCATGTGCCGCGTATGCCCCGGAAACGTCTCCACCGAAATCCCCGGCACGATCTCCTCGCCTCCCTTAAGCAGCCGCATTTGCCCGCTCTCCACCAGCGGATCGTAGTTATCCGATAGAAAACTGATCCAATCCCGCTCGCTGGGATGTTGCGCATACTCCCATTCACCTTCCGGAGCGTAATACTGCGCCCGCGGAAATGTCGGCACGATTTTCCCGTTCTTGTCGCGCACCGTATTCCATCCACAGTGATCGAAGTGCAGATGCGAATTGATCACGATGTCGATATCTTTAGGCTCAATCCCTGCTGCGGCGAGGTTGTCGAGCAACTTGGCCGGCTGACCGTAAAACTTGACCATGCGATCCGGCAGCTTGTTCCCAATCCCAGTCTCAATCAGGACGTTCTGCTTGCCCGTGCGCACCAGGAGCGAATTCAATCCCGACGTAACATAATTTTTCTCGTCGGTCACGACCTTACGAGACCACATCACCTTCGGAATCACCCCGAAGAAAGCCCCGCCATCGAGCACATACGTCCCATCCGAAAAACTACTGAGTTCAAAGTCCCCAAGCGTCATGCGATGCATAGACATAGTCTTACATATAGCCAATGTCGAATCCTCCGATGCGCGTCCACGGCGCTTTCCCACCCTCAAGCCTGTCATCCTGAAACCGGCGCGCCTTCTGCCGGTTTCAGGATCTCTGCATTCGGCTGTCGTCCAAAGACCGCGGAGCAGATGCTGCGCGATTGATAGATTTCCACAGCAGCCGGTAAAACTTGTGACATCTGACGTTGTGTACATCTTCGGCGTTCTGTCATCCTTCACCACGGCGACGCCGTGGCGAATGAATATCAGCGACAGCCTGAGCCAAGCTAAATACCTACGGCTAAGATTTTGGCTGTAAGTCATTGAGCCCCATAGATTATTCGCGATTTTTGGTGCTAAGACGTTGATTCCAGGGATCCAGCAGGGGGAGGGGGTGGGGGAGGGGTGAGGGTAACAAAAGCAGCAAACCATTCCCAGTTCAAAACGAGGTCTTCTACGCCGCGTTCTTTTTTTCTGCTTATAGCCTCTCTCCGGGAGAATCCACGTAAATCCGTGCTGGCTTTGCCTCGCGACTCGCTGAATCCCAATCTCATCTAATAAGTATCAGTTAATTAACAGGCACAGAACGGAGCACGCAATGATCACGATTCGCCCGGCGAACGAGCGCGGTGGTGGAAACCACGGTTGGCTCAAAACTCAACATTCCTTCAGCTTTAGCGATTACTGGGATCCGAAATGGATGGGATTCCGTTCGCTGCGCGTCATCAACGAGGATTGGGTCGCGCCCAACACAGGATTTCCGACGCATCCGCACCGCGACATGGAAATCATCACCTACGTTCTCGAGGGCAAGCTTGAGCACAAGGACAGCCTCGGAACCGGTTCAGTGATTCTTCCCGGCGATGGACAGCGCATGACCGCAGGCAGCGGCATTCGCCACAGCGAATTCAATCCATCGACCACCGAAGCTGTGCACTTGCTGCAGATCTGGATTCAGCCCGAGCGTGCCGCGCTGGCGCCGAGCTATGAGCAGAAAACTTTCCCGGAAGCCGAGAAGCAAGGCAAATTGCGCCTGATCGCATCCCGGGATGCAAGCAACGGATCGGTGAAGATCAACCAGGACGCGAAGCTCTACGTCACTTTGCTCAAACCCGGAGAAGAAGTGAGCCACGAACTCACCCACGGACGTCACGCCTGGCTGCAAGTCGCAAAAGGCTCAGTCGAACTGAATGGTAAGAAGCTGGACCAGGGAGATGGAGCAGCAATCACCGACGAGCAGAAGCTGAGCATCAAAGGCGCGCAAGACGCCGAAATCCTGCTGTTTGACCTCGCGTAATCGCCGTTGTCAATCCTGAGCGAGACGCAGTTTGTCTCGCTCAGGATCTATGCATTCCGTCGCGGCTGAGATAATACGTAGATCCTCTAACGCTGAATGCAGAGCCCATTCTTAGTCACGGCGATCTCACTGCTGTTCTGCTCCGCCGCGATCTACCTCTTCATTCTCGGCGCAACTCTCCTGATCTCGCCCGGAATGGTGTCCCTTATGGCGGGAAGATATTTTATGTACGGCCTGGAACTCGCTGGACCTTACATGATGCTGCTGTTTGCAGCCGGATACGGACTCGTCGGATGGGGATTGTGGCGCCTGCACAATTGGGCGCGCTGGATCGCGATGCTGGTAATGGTGATTGGAGTCGCCTCACTCGTGCCGAAGATCTCCATGGCCGAGTTGGGGATTCCCATCTTCTGGTACGGTTTGCAGATAGCGCTGCGCGCCGCCCTCGCTTGGTATCTCGCGCAATCGCCGTCGGTGATCGATAGCTTCGTCCAGAAATAAGCGCACTCTCAACAGAGGAACAGAGTCACGAAGACAACGCTCCGTGACTCTGCGGTGAATCAACGCCGAGCCTTCGCCGGCTCCTTCGCGCCCACGCGCTGGCTGACCTGAAACTTCATCTTGCCGGCGGTCTTGTCGGCTTCGACAACAATGTGATCGCCGTGAAGCACTTCGCCATCGAGGATCTTCAGCGCGAGCGGGTCCTGAATCAGCTTCTGGATTGCGCGCTTCAGCGGGCGCGCTCCGAAGTTTGGATCGTATCCTTGCGCGAACAACAGATCCTTCGCTGCCTCCGTCAGCTCCAGCGAGATCTTGCGATCCGCCAGCAGTCGCCGGACGTCTTCAAGCCGCAGCTCGATGATCTTGACCAGCTGATCTTTGCCAAGCGGCCGGAAGACGATGATATCGTCCACACGGTTCAGGAACTCGGGCTTGAAGTGCGAATGCAGCAGGTTCTGCACCTGCTCAGCCGCTTGCTCGAATTCTGCCTCGGATCGAATTCCGTCCGCCTGCAGAAGCTGTGAGCCGATATTCGAAGTCATGATGATGATCGTGTTCTTGAAATCGACCACACGGCCTTTGCCATCGGTCAACCGGCCATCGTCCATCATCTGCAAGAGGACGTTGAACACATCCGGATGCGCCTTCTCGATCTCGTCGAAGAGCACCACCGCATAGGGACGACGCCGAACTTGCTCGGTCAGCTGTCCGCCTTCTTCGTAGCCGACATATCCCGGAGGCGCGCCGATCAGGCGTGCTACAGAATGCTTCTCCATGTATTCCGACATGTCGATGCGCAGCAGCGCGTGCTCGTCGTCGAACAGGAATTCGGCGAGTGCGCGGGCCAGTTCGGTCTTTCCGACACCTGTCGGTCCAAGAAAGATGAAGGAGCCGATGGGACGTTTCGGATCGCTCAAGCCCGCGCGCGAACGCCGAATGGCGTTAGCAACCCGTTCTAAGGCTGGATCCTGCCCGATAACCCGCTGGCGCAGCCGATCCTCCATGTTCACCAGCTTTTTGACCTCGCCTTCGAGCATCTTCGAGACGGGAATTCCCGTCCACTTGGAAACAATGCCCGCTACGTCTTCTTCGTCGACCTCTTCTTTGAGCATGCGCTGCTTGCCCGGGCTCTCCATCTGTTTCGTGAGCTTGGCAAGTTCCTGCTCGGCCTGCGGGATCTTCCCATAGCGAATCTCGGCGACCCGCTCGTTATCGCCCTTGCGGAGTTCGGCCCGCTCTTCGATCTTCAGCTTCTCGATTTGCTCTTTCAGCGTGCGAGCGCGGGCGATGAGATCTTTCTCTTTCTTCCAGTTCGCCTTCAGCGTGTTCGATTTCTCGCGGATTTCGGCGAGCTCTTTCTCAATCACCGCGAGGCGCTCCTTCGAGTTCGCATCGTCTTCTTTCTTCAGCGCCTGCTTCTCGATTTCGAGCTGCGTGGCACGCCGCTCCAACTGATCGATGTCGGTTGGCAGCGAATCGATCTGAATGCGCAACGATGCCGCCGCTTCGTCGATCAGGTCGATTGCCTTGTCCGGCAGGAAACGATCGGAGATGTAGCGATGCGACAACGTCGCGGCCGCCACGATCGCCGAGTCTTTAATCCGAACGCCATGATGCACTTCGTACTTCTCTTTCAAGCCACGCAGAATCGCGATCGTATCTTCGACATTCGGTTCGCCGACAAAGACGACCTGGAAACGGCGTTCGAGCGCCGCGTCTTTCTCGATGTACTTGCGATATTCGTTCAGCGTGGTGGCGCCGATGGCGCGCAGTTCTCCACGAGCGAGCGCAGGCTTGAGCATGTTGGACGCGTCAATCGCGCCTTCGGCCGCCCCGGCTCCGACCAACGTGTGCAGTTCGTCGATGAACAGGACGACCTGTCCCTGCGAGTCTTCGATCTCCTTGAGGACTGCTTTCAGCCGGTCTTCGAATTCACCGCGGTACTTGGCTCCGGCAAGCATTGCACCCAGGTCCAGCGCGACGACGCGCTTGTTCTTCAGAACTTCCGGGACATCTCCTGAAATCATGCGCTGCGCCAATCCTTCGACGATGGCTGTCTTTCCCACCCCAGGTTCGCCAATCAGTACGGGATTGTTCTTAGTGCGCCGCGACAGAACCTGGACCACGCGCCGGATCTCCTCGTCGCGTCCGATGACCGGATCGAGCTTACCGCGACGCGCCTGTTCCGTCAGGTCGCGAGCATATCGCTCCAGCGCCTGGTACTTGGCTTCGGGATTCTGGTCGGTGACTTTCTGCGAGCCGCGCACCACCGTGAGCGCTTTCAGGATCGCGTCATAGGTCGCCCCGTGACGCGCCAGGATCTGCTGCGCCACGTCGCGCTTCAGATGCGTAACCGCGAGCAGCAGGTGCTCGGTCGAGACGTATTCATCTTTGAAATTGGACGCCTCTTTGAACGCCTGTTCCAGCATCGTGCTCCCTTCGCTGGAGAGCGCCGCTTGATTCGCCTGCCCGGAAACCTTGGGCAGCTTCTCGATCTCGCGATACACCTCGCTCAGCACGGCCTGCGGGCCGATGCCGATCTTCTCGAGCACCGGCGGAACGATGCCTTCTTTATCTTCGAGCAGCGCCGCGAGCAGGTGCAGCGGTTGCAGTTCGGGATTGCCGTGCTCTGACGCGAGTTCGTTCGCGCGCTGCACAGCCTCCTGCGCTTTTACAGTAAATTTGTCCCAACGAATAGCCATAAATGTTTTCCTACGTGATCTCCGCTTTCGGGTCGGACGATTTGGCCGCTTCCAGATACCAACCTTTCGTTCTTGCTTCAGCAAGTTGTTCGGAGGTCAGTTCGCGGCCGCATAATCCGCAATGATACGGCGGATGATTGATACAGGTGCAGGGTTGCACTTCTTTACATGTGCAGAACCGTCTTTCCACATCCGGTGCGTTGACTCTTTGGTCGCGCATAGCTGAGACCTCCAGGAATCAGCGAGGAGAGAATCAAAAAATCATGGGAGGCGGTCACCTCTGCCGCCTCCCGGTAAAACTGACAACGGATCACCAACGACTGCCTTAGGCAGCTTTGCCCGGGCCCTTCGCTTCGATCTGCTTTTCGGAGCCGACATTGACCTTGATCTGCTTCGGCTTCGCTTCGGCCTTTTTGGGAAGGGTGATCTTCAACACGCCCTTGTCGTAGTTCGCCGTCACGTTCTCGGCGTCCACGGTCTGGGGGAGGGTGAAGGTGCGCGTGAAGCTGCCGTACTGCCGCTCCACTCGGCGATAGTTCTCTTCTTTCTCTTCCTTATCGATCTTGCGCTCGCCCTGGACGGTCAGCGTGTTGTTTTCCACGCGGACGTCGATGTCCTTCTCTTCGATTCCGGGCACTTCGATCTTCAATGTGACCTTGTGCTCGTCTTCGTAGACATCCACGGCGGGGGCAAAGTTCGAGGTGGTGAGAGGCTCATCCCGGTCTGCGCCGGCGTAGGACTCACGAAATGCTCGGTTGATGCGGTCCTGCAGGGTGGCAAACTCACGGAACGGTTCCCAACGGGTTAAAACGGTCATGGTTAAATCCTCCTTCAGATTTTGGTGTGGTTCATCAGAACGCTTGAAATTGTGACCGGCTGTTGGCGGCGATCACTTCATTAGACGCATTCATTAGCGTAAAAGAAGCATAAAAGTTGAGTGTTTTATTGTCAACTACAAAATATGTTTTATTTTCATCAACTTACGAGTGCTAAAACGCACTTCAGATAGGCCGTTTCCGGCACATTGAGCAGGATGGGATGGTCTTTGGCTTGGCCTCCGACCTCAATTAAGCGCAGGGTTCGACGAGCATCCACGGCGGCCGTGGCGAGCATATTGAGGAAGTCGGCCTGGGTGACGTGATACGAGCAAGAGCAGGTGACAAGAATTCCTCCTGGCTGGAGCATCTTCAGCGCGCGGAGGTTGAGTTCCTTATAGCCGCGAAGAGCAGCATCGAGGTCGCGCTTGGACTTGGCGAACGCCGGCGGGTCGAGAACGATGGTGTCGTATCGCCGGTTCGCTGCAGCGTAGTCCTTCAATAGGTCGAACGCGTTGGCCTCGATCCACTCGATTTCGAGCTTGTTCAGGCTGGCGTTCTGGTCGGCGACTTCGAGTGCGGGACGCGAGCTATCGACCCCGGTGACCTGGTCGCACACGCGGGCGAGATGGAGAGCGAACCCTCCCTGATAGCAGAAGACATCGAGCGCCGAACCTTTGGCATACAGCGCAGCGGCAGCATAGTTCTCGCGCTGGTCGAGAAAGGCTCCGGTCTTCTGGCCTTCGAGCGCGTCAAACTGGAACTGCACGCCGTTCATGGCGAAAGTTGTTGCGGTTTTGTCTCCGTGCAGAAGGCCGGTGGCGCGGGACGGAAGAGCCTCGAGTTCCCGCACACGTGGATCGACTCGCTCGATCACGGATGCCGGCTTCAGTTGCGCGGTTAATTGAGAGACCAGCGTTTCGCGGACAGAATTCTCGTCCATCGCCTGGGTAAGAATTTGCAGGGAAAGAATGTCATTGTAGCGATCGACAATGAGTCCGGGAAGGAAGTCGGCCTCGCTGAAGATAAGGCGATAGGCGTTGGTGTCGCGGACAAGTTTCTCGCGGTAAGCGATGGCGTCGGCGATGCGCTGCCTGAGAAGATCTGGAAAATCAGAGACTGCATCTGGCGAGATCATCCGGATCGCGATCTGGGAGGAACTTGAATAGAGGGCCGTACCCAGCGGTTTGCCGCGTTGATCGGTGACCGTGACGAGCGAGCCGGGGGCGATCCCGTCAGCCGCGACGACGTCGGACTTGTAGACCCAGACGTGGCCGGATTTCAGGCGCGTGGCGCCGCGCGGGGAGACTCTGAGTTTGGGAAGAGGCGATTCCTTCGTGCATGGGGGCATGGGGACATGGTAATGCCTCGGCATCGAGGAGCGGGAATGACGACATAGAACTCCTCGTCAATGAGCTCTATAAAAAGGGATGTCAAGAAAAAAGCTCCGCCTCGACCGGAGGAGAGAGATTATTTCTCGAGATCCAGCCCACTGTGTTTCGTTATCTCTGAAGATGTTCGGCTCTTTGTCCATCTCGTAAGGTTTCTCTGCTGCTGGTGGCAACACCGGGTGTGCAAGACGCGGCAAGCAGGACGAGTGTTAACCATGGTTCTATCCGAGGCTCGTGGCCTATCGCTATTTCTGGTTATCCGAGGGGGCATAGCGTGTAATGGGTGACTCGGTGCCGAAGCACACGGGGCCGATCTCATTGACTGATACTCACCCTCGAACCGAGCATCTGCAGAACCCGACCGTCCACCACCGGAGTACACCGCAGAGATGGAAAAGCCTGTGGCTCAGAGATGCTCAAGCTGCTTGTCGCTGCAATTGGTTGGCGTCGAAGTCCACCCCTTTCTTCCAGATGGTTAAACTGATCGCGGCCAGCTTCCGTGCCAAGGTGAGACGGGCCATGGTCGGCCGCATTCCTTTCTCTACTCGAGCCACATAAAAATCGCGCAGAGGGCCAGGACGTGTGCTGGCCGACACCGCAGCACTCTTGAACAGATTCTTCAGCTCTCGATTGTGGTTGTCATTCAGACCGCGTACCGTCATGCGCTCGCGGTTGCGTTGCAGTTTGCCGCGCACCGAGCGGTACTCGCCGCTGTCGTGGGTCTCGACTGCAAAACCACTGTAGGCCCATAGTTGGCGCTTGGTGCGGAAACGGTGCGGGGTCTGCAGCAAGGCCACCAGCAAGGCCGAGCGGATTGGACCGATCGAAGGAATCTGGCGCAGTAGCCTCACGCCCGAATGTTTGTGGCTTTCCGCCAGTAACTCGCGTCGCGCTTCCAGACGCACCGGTTGCAACAGATCCAGTTGCTGATAGAGCCGCTCGGCGCGAACCCGAACTCCTGGTTCCGTGATCTTCGACAACCACTCGGCGCGATGACGGGGAGAGTAGACGGTTGCGCCTGCGCACGGAATCGCCCAGCTGCGATACAGCGCTTTGATGCGATTCATCACGCGGGTCACATCCTGGGTGATGGTCAGATAACTTCGCCCTAGTTCCTTCAAGGTACGAACCCCATGCTCTCCGTGGTACACGGGATGGAGTTGGTTGCCGCGTAACAACTCGGCCAGTTTGCGCGCGTCGATCCGGTCGCTCTTGTTGCCATCCTTCAACAGAGCGTTCTTGCGCGGATCGCAGACTACAAGATGGTGGACACGAGGCTTCAGCAGGTCATGCAACCAGGCAGCCGAGGTTCCCTCTTCGAAGGTCACAGAAAGGGTTCCTTGCAATCCTCGGATGAAATCTATGATCGTGGCCGCCTTGGTCTCCAGCAGACATTCCATGATCAGCTTGCCCGCACCATCCATCACCGCCACCGAGATGGTGGCTTGGTGCACGTCCATGCCGATATACTTTTCCTGATTCATAAAGGCGCTCCCTTTCGCTAGGTTGGTGATCCGAACAATCTCAACCTACCGCAAAAGTGGGCGCCTTTTTATATTGCGTGTAAATGCCGTTTTGGCCAACAACGATCGCGCGATTACTGTGACGAATGGGCGAACGATCCCTCTCAACTCTGTCCGGAATCAAAATGTCCCAAAGCTATGTCCAGCACTGGATACAGGACGACGATTTCTAGTGGCGGAATCACGGCAATCAGAAGGAGTGGTACTTTCACCATTCGGGAGAAAATCGACAGGAGAATCCCGAAGTGTGCGACCAGCAGAGTGAACAAAGCAGCCCACAATGACAACTGTCTCCGCAGCGCCCAGTGTCTCTTAACCGTATTTCCGAATACGAGCGCGGCGGTTGCCACCGTGACAAACCAGTCGTTCTTGAAATCTGGCTTCTCGCCCCGTCTTGCGCAATAGAATCCATAACCGATGGCGGCTGTGGCGACCAGTAGTCCGACCACTATGTACAGCAAGAGGTCCCGGCCAACATGCTCGCGGTGTTTCATGAATCTTGAATCCAACAACCCTCCTGCTGTGGCCGGCTTTGCGCCAACTGTTGAAACATCACCATGACGCTCATTGAAGCCGAATCAGGCCGTTGAGGACAATGGCGGCTCCTACGATGCGCCACATCAACGCACCCACACGGATACTTCGGTCGGTTCCAGCATGAACCGGTAAAGGGTTCTTTTCTGCTGCTCCAGGATGCCGCTGGTAGAACCGTGCCCACGCAGAGGATTTGAGAGTAGAAATCCGGCGTGCAAAAGCAAAGACGAGAATCCCGATTGCTATGAGGGAAAATGCCAAGGCCTTCTGCGACGTCACGGGCAAGATCATACAGCACCGGATCAGCTGGCATAACATCGGATAGCACTCAAGATCCGTAAACGTCGTCGACGCACCTGTTGCCGATTGGCAGAATCGAGCTTCGCTCGACCGGACAGCCGAGGCGGCTGTCCCCACACAAATCTTGGCTAGCTGGCGGCTTGTTCGGTTGGGGCTGGCACTGCGGCTTTCGCGTGCGATCCGGAGCTGGCTTCGTGGCGGGCGAGGTCGAGATCGGCGCGGAGGGAGTCGAGAATCACCATCGGAAGCTCGCCGCCGAAGTTGTCCAGTTCGTCTTCGCTCCAGTTGCCATTCAGGCGAGTAGCACCGTTGATGTCTTCCGGGAAGGCTTGGCGGAAGTCGCCTTCGCGGCTGAGGATGTCACCCAGCAAACGTCCGGTATGAATGTCGTAAACGCGGCGGCTGGCCTGTCCGCGAGCGTTTGTCAGGCAGAGGAAGACTTCGCCGTCTCCCGCGAACTCTGGTTTGTAGTACCAGGCCTGCGGAGCATCGATCTTAGGATGATGCCGCTTGGGCCGGTGAACACCAGGCTTCTGGTCGACCAGTTCCTCTTTCGGATTGAAGTACAGGATGCGCTGGCAGGAATCGCACACGATCGCTTGATTGCCGGACCGCACTTCGTTATAGGTCTGCGGCCGGAGCATGACGCGGCACGCCATACATTTCTGGTCGCGAACTTCGGCAATGCCACTGCCGCGGAATTTGGAGACGCGCTCGTAGTGCCGTAACAGATCTTCGCCCACGCCCTTGCGCATCTCGTCACGCTTAGCGCGCCATTCAGTTAGAAGCTTTTCGTCTTCGGCGGTGCGCTGGCGGGCCTGCTCTTTTTCTTTTTCGATCTCGGCCATCTCGGCCTTCAAATCGGCCTGCGCTGCCTTGACTTCTTTATCCCGGGCATCCGCGTTGACCATCAGCTCGAGGATCTTGTCCTCGTTGCCCAGGATTTCCTTTTCGGCGAACTGGATCTCGTGCAGGAGCGCTTTGTACTGCTCGTTGGTTTTTACGTCGAGCGACTGGTCGCGGTACTTGGAGATCTTGGTGCGGAGCTCGATGATATTGGCGTCGTACTTTCGGCGGGCGGCTTCGTCGGTTTTGACAGCAGCTTGAGCCTTTTCGAGCTGCGTTTTGGTGCCGGCAAGCTTTTGTTCGATCGCGGCGACACGCTTGGGCAGTTCCGCAACCTCGTCCTGAAGACGGCGAATTTCCTTATCGGCGTCTTGCAACTTCAGAAGATTTTCTATTTCTGGGAGCATCCGGCTGGAATGATTCTAACACGCGTGGGAGCTAGATTTGGCGCGGTCTTTCGTGATCGACAGCCCAGAGGCTAAGGCCCGGTAGACCTTAGCGCGGCCTTAAGCATCGGGCGGTGCAACTGCTGCGGCACGCAGGATGCGACATTGCGCATGCATGCGGCGTCAGCCGTCCGCACTCTTGCCTTCGCGACCGGCCTTCGTGCAGCTTTCGGCTTTCGGGGTGTACACTTCTTCGTTCGCCTGTGGGGTCGTTTTCACTTCATTTTGAGGTCGCTCGTGAGACGAAATATTCTGTTCTCCTGCCTGTTTGCCTGCTTCACTTTAACCCTTGCCTTTGCCCAGACAGCGCCGACCAAGCCGCTGACTATCGAAACCATGTTCCAGCCAGGAGGACTCGGCGGGCGTGGTCCAGAGACCGAAGTATGGAGTCCGGATGGCACCAAGCTGTCTTTTGTGCAGCGCGATGAAAAGGGAGAGAAGGGCGAGCTCTGGTACCTGGACCCTTCGACCGGCCAGAAAAACGTGCTGGTCAGCGCGGCGAAGCTGGCAGCGCTCGATCCCGACGTAACGAAGGTGAAGAATGAGCGCGAGAAAGAACGGCTGACGCGGTATCACGTCGCGGCATACATCTGGGCGCCGGATTCGAAGCATCTGCTGTTCTATCCGCAGGGACAGCTCTGGATGTACGACCTGGGAACGCAGACGGCCGTGCAGTTCACCTCGGCGAGCGAGCCGAGCGGGGATCCAAAATTCTCGCCGAGCGGCAATCACGTCGCGTATGTGCGCAAGCACAATCTGTACGTCCGGCCTGCAACCGGAGGCGACGAGAGGCAGCTCACGAAGGACACGGGCGACGACCTGTTGAATGGCGACATTGACTGGGTGTACGCGGAAGAGTTGGCGGTGCGCAGCAATTATTTCTGGTCGCCCGACAGCAAGCAGCTGGTCTTCATGCACATGGATGAATCCAAGGTGCCGACTTATCCGATCACCGATTGGATGCCGACACATCCGGCGGTCGAGCAGGAAAAGTATCCAAAGGTGGGCGATCCGAATCCGGTCGTGAAGCTAGGCGTTGTGGACGCTGGCGGCGGAAAAGTGCGCTCGCTCTCCCTGCCCAGCGACGAGAACACGTACATCCCGCGATTTGGTTGGGTGAATGATGCAGTGGTCTGGGCGGAGGTGGAAAACCGCACCCAGGACAAGATGGATCTCTATTTCATTGACGCGAAATCCGGCAAAGGGAAGGTTGTGCTGACCGAAGAAACTCCCGGTGCATGGATCGATTTCGAACACGTCGAGGTGAAATTCCTGAAGTCGAAGCCGCAGTTCCTGTGGCCGAGTTGGCGCGACGGCAACATGCATATTTATCTCTACAGCTTCGATAAGGCGGATCCGATGGCGGCCGACACGAAGCTGGAAGGGCAACTCGAAAAAGGGGATTACGCTGTGCTCGGGATTCCCGGGATTGATGAAGCGTCCGGAACCGTGTTCGTCGAAGCGAATAAAGATGATCCGCGGCAGGAGCATGTCTTCTCAGTGAAGTTCGATGGCTCGGAAATGAAAGACCTCACCCCGGAAGAGGGCCTGCACTTCGCCAGCTTCAGTGACGACGGGAAGCATTACACGCAAACCTTCATGGGGCCGCAGAATGCCACTGCTCAAACAGTCTGCGCCGTGGGAGGAGAGTGCAATCCGTTGTGGAAGGCAGGCGATGAGATCACCGAGTACGGCCTGCGCGCACCGAAATATCTGGAGTTCAAAGGCGACGATGGCACAACCCTGTACGGCCGCCTGTTGCTTCCGCCCGATGGGGCCGCGAACGGGAAGATTCCGGTGATCGTGAATATCTATGGCGGGCCGGCCGCGCAGATGGTGACCAAGGCCGCCCCAAGCCCGTTTGACGAGATTCTGGCCCGCAAGGGATTCGCGATCTTTGCGGTCGACAACCGTGGAACGCCCGCCCGAGATCGTAAATTTCAGACGGCGATCCGCCATGAATTTGGGGCCATCGAGCTAAAGGATCAGCTCACGGCGCTGGATCAGCTCTTGGCGCAGTACCCCCAGCTGGACAAAGATCGGATTGCAATCTGGGGATGGTCGAACGGTGGATCGATGACACTGTATGCGATGACGCACTCTGATCGCTTCAAAGCCGGCGTCGCGGTTGCCCCGGTCACGAATCAGGTCAACTACGATTCGATCTACACCGAGCGCTACATGGGCCTGCTCAAGGAAGATAAGGAAGGCTACGAGATGTCGGACGTAACCAAGACAGCCAGCAAGCTGCATGGCTCGCTGCTGCTCGTGCACGGAACGAGCGACGACAACGTGCACTTTCAGAACAGCATCCAGATGATCAATGCGCTGATCGGAGCGGGGAAGCAGTTTCAATTAATGATCTATCCGAATAAGACGCATAGCATCGCGGGGCGGGATGCGCGCGTGCATCTGTTCACAATGATCGCCGATCACTTTGAGAAGGAGTTGAAGTAGTGACGAGTGGCTCGTGATCAGTGTCAGTAAAAGCTTCGGCTCCGCCTGGCGCGGAGCCGTTTTTATTTGTGCTTCTCGGATTTCTTGGAAGACGTTTCCTTCGACGAGCTTTCCTTGGAGGCCGTTTCCGACTTTGGTTTCTCGTCTTTTTTGTCCTTCGATCCGGAGTCGCCGCTGCTCGAGGAGCCCGCCGACGAGCCCTTCTTGGCGTAATCCGTGACGTACCACCCGGATCCTTTGAACTGGACCGCCGGAGCCGATATCATCTGCTCCACCTGGCCGCCGCATTCGGGGCACTTTTTTACCATCTTGTCCGAGAATTTCTGGATTTTTTCGAAGCGATGGCCGCACTTCTTGCATTCGTATTCGTAAAGTGGCATGAGTGTGAAACGATGGTGGAATTTCTGTTTCACATTGATTCTAGGGGCAGCCTTCGGTGGCGTCAATTTGCGACCGTCTTGGCGGCAGATCGTCCATGTCCGCCGCTTCCAGGACCACGCTCGTCGCGCCGCGCTTCCACCAAGTGCCTTTCACCGGCTCGAACGCCTGGGATAGTCCTTCGAAAAGTCTACGGATTCTCGATTTCAGAATTTAAATTGCAGAGTAGGAGGCTTCTGCAGCGCGGGGCTGCGTCTTTCAATCTGAAATCTACAATCTGAGCTCTTCAAATCGCGGGGTGGTAGACTTCCGGCCATGAGCGACGTGAAATCCTCAGGGCCGGCGCTGTATGTCGTGGCGACGCCGATCGGGAATCTGGAAGACATCACGTTGCGGGCGCTGCGCTTGCTGAAGGAAGTGGACGTAATCGCATGTGAAGATACGCGGCAAACCCAGAAGCTGCTGAATCATTACGGGATCACCACGAAGACGACCAGTTATCACGAGCACAACGAGATGACGCGTTCTGCGGAACTGGTGAAAGACATGCAGGAGGGCGCCAGCGTCGCCCTGGTCACCGACGCGGGCATGCCCGGAATCTCCGATCCGGGATACCGCCTGATTAGCCTGGCAATTCGCCATCAAGTGCCGGTCATTCCACTTCCGGGCGCTTCGGCATTCGTCGCGGCGCTCGTAGCCAGCGGCCTGCCCACAGATTCTTTTCGCTTCAACGGATTCCTCCCAGCGAAGCGGGGAGAACGCCGTGCCGCGCTGGAGGGGATTAAGACCTCTCCGAGAACACAGGTGTTCTACGAGGCGCCACACCGGATTGTCGAGACGCTCGAAGACGTCGTCGAGGTGATGGGGGCTGAACGGCAAGTCGTCGTGGCCCGCGAGGTTACCAAGATCCACGAGGAGTTCCTTCGCGGAAGGGCAGCCGAAGTACTTGCAAGTCTGAAGGCGCGGGAAACAGTGAAAGGCGAGATCACGCTGTTGATCGGGAAGGCCGAAGAAGGGCACGGGGCGGCGGCTGCCACCAACCGCCTGAGCGTCAGGCAGCGCATCGAGCAGATCATGGCCGAAGAGAAGATCGACGAAAAGGCCGCGCTAAAGAGAGTCGCGAAGGAACGAGGCGTGTCGAAGAGCGAGGCTTACCGGGATCTGCAGCGGGATCGAGATTAATCCCGTTGTAGAAACCGTAAGTCCGCCATGTATACTACTCAGACTTGGGTTCCCGGGGTTCAAACTGAAAATCGAATCTGACCAGTGAGTAGCGGACGAGCTAACTAGGATGCGGCTCCGCCTTGCTTGTGACGGTCCCGTGCGGTCTAGCACGTATCTTGTTCGCCAAAGGACGTCATGAAAATCCTCCTTTACAACCCTGACAACGGCGTCACCCGCAATTTCATGCCGCATCTCTGGATGTTCCTGCTGCAGTCGCTGACTCCGCCTGGCCACGAAGTGCTGCTGATTGACGGCAATGCCAAGCCGATGGACGAAGCTCAGATGGCGCAGTATGTGCGCGACGAGAAGATCGATCTGGTCGGCATCGGCGCGATGACGCGAATGATCGCCAAGGCCTACCGCGTTGCCGATGCAATTCGTGCCACGGGAGTCAAGGTGGTCATGGGCGGCCCCCACGTCACCGAGTTGGCTGACGAAGCGCTTGGACGCGACGGCGGCCCTCGACACGCCGATGCGGTTGCTCTTGGCGAGGCCGACGATACATGGCCGCAGATTGTGAATGATGCGGCGCGCGGTGAACTGAAGGAAATCTATGCCCCTGTCGATGACACCGGCAAAGAGAAAAAGCCGTCGCTGAAGGAATATCCCGTAATTCCCTGGCAGACGATCGATCTCGAACAGTTCAATCTTGTGCCGAATGTTGCCAAGTCCATGCTGCAGAAAATCGGCGAAGGTTGGGGAACCTTCCGCATCATTCCGGTTGAGTCCGGACGGGGATGCCCGTACGGTTGCGAGTTCTGCACCGTGACCGGATTCTTCGGCGACTCCATCCGCTTTCGCACCAACGAGAGCGTAGTCAACGAACTGCTCCTGCTGAAAGAGCGGGCCCGCAAAGAAAAGGGCCAGATGGCCGTCTTTTTCATCGACGACAATTTTGCGATCAACGTCAAGCGCACGAAATCGTTGCTGCGGGACATAATCGCGGCCGGAGCACAGGTGCACTGGGTGGCGCAAATCAGCGCTAACTTGCTACGGGATGAGGAGCTAGTGGATCTAATCGCGGCCTCCGGAGGCAAGTGGATCTTCATCGGAATGGAGTCAATCGATCCCGCCAACTTGAAGGACGTCAACAAAGGATTCAACAAGCCTGGTGAATATGCCGACGTTCTGGAACGCCTCGCCAAGCGGAACGTTTATGCGATCACCTCGTTCATCTTCGGCATGGACAATGACACGGTCGGAGTCGCCGAACGCACGCTGTCGCAGGTCCGGACCTGGCCTCCCGGACTGCCGATTTTCGGTTTGCTCACCCCATTGCCCGCGACGCCGCTTTATAAGCGGCTGGAAGTAGCGGGACGGCTTACGCGGCCCAAGCACTGGAAAGAATTCGTTCCGTTCGCGATGGCGCATACTCCCCTGAAGATGAGCATCGAAGAAGCTCACGCTGAAGTGAAATATGGATGGGAGCACGCTTACAGCGCGGACGCTCTCGCAGGCGCCGTGGACTCGCTCAGTGATCAACCGCTAGGCTATCGCGTGAATATCTTCCTCGCCCGGCTGTGTTTCCGCGGAATCTATTTCCCCATGCTGGGAAAGTTTGCCTGGGTGAAGGTGATATCGCAGAATCGGCGGACGATCTTCAAACTAGCGAAAGAAGGCATCTTCGGCCAAGGATTTAGGCGAAGACCTGCTGCGATTGAAATGCCTCTCGATGTTGCCGGCACGACCGAGGTGCCGGGCCAGGCGGGAATTCAGTAGCTATTTCCCGGTCAACTCTTTCCTGACTAAATCGCTGACGACTTTCCCATCGACGCGCATTCCGGCGGCGTTGAACTTCGCCATGGCATTCTTCATGACTGTGCCCATGTCTTTCATTGTGGGCGCTCCCATTTCGGCGATGGTGGCTTTCACTCCTGCCGCAATGTCATCTTCGCTTGCAGCCTTCGGCAGGTAACTCTCGATCACCTTGATCTCGGCGGCTTCCTTGTCGGCCATCTCTTGGCGGCCGCCCTTGGTGAACTGCTCGACGGACTCCTTCCTCTGTTTGATCAGTGTAGCGAGCACTGCTTGTGATTCCTTGTCATCGAGCGGGGACATCTTCTCGACTGTCTTGAGTTGCAGCGCACTCTTTACCATTCTCAGCGTGGAGAGCCGAGCTTCTGCTTTCGCCTTCATGGCAGTGACGATATCTTTTTGGATCTGATCGACTAGAGGCATTCCGGAATTATAGATGGAGGCGTCGCTTCCCTTCGGCGAAATCGTCCGGATGCTACTGCCGCCGGTATATCACGAAATAGCGCGACATCCGGCGCATCACCCGCATCAGATGCTCAGGAGGAGTTCAACATGAGCAAGCTTGCAATTTGGGCCCAACTCGAAGCGAAGCCGGGGAAAGAAAAAGAGCTGGAAGACTTTTTGAAGTCGGCGCAGCCGCTTGCAGAACGCGAGCCCGGGACCGTGACTTGGTACGCCATCAAGATGGGTCCGGGGAAATACGGCATCTTCGATACTTTCAATGACGAGAACGGGCGCAATGCACATCTGAATGGAGAGATCGCGAAAGCGCTCTTTGCGAAAGCGGACCAACTGTTGGCGCAGGCTCCCAAGATCGACAAGCCGGAGATTCTTGCGTCCAAGGCGGGTCGTTGATCCCAGAACCACAATGTTGTCCGACAAAATCATCTTGTTGCGGCGATATAGTCCAAACTTAGCCACACCCGGCACTCTACTGCCGGGTTTTTAGTTCGTCGCACACCGTTGTGAATCGGAGACGGTGACGCCGATCACGCCGAACCCAGCTTTGGGTGCAAATCGTGTCGCTCTGAAACGTGCTCTGGACGGTCTATTCCTATAAACTATTAGGCCATTCCATACATAAGGACTCTGCCTATGCTGCATAAGAATCGTCTTTTTACTCCCGGGCCGACGCCGCTGCTGCCTGCGGCACAGACGGCAATGGCCTCATTCACTGCGCACCATCGCACCGCCGACTTCAAGGCGCTATTCCAGCGCGTGCTTACGGACATGAAGGATTTCATCGGCACGAAGAACGATGTCCTGGTGCTCGCCTGTTCCGGCACCGGAGTGATGGAAGCTTCAGTGTCCAACCTCACCTCTCCCGGGGACAAGGTTCTGGTGCTGACGGCTGGGAAATTTGGGGAACGCTGGACCGGGCTCGCAAAGGCGTTCGGCTGCAACGTGGACGTCCTGAGCGTACCGTACGGCGAGACTTTTTCGCTGGATGAGATCCGCGGTCGTATAAAACCTGACATTCGCGCCGTGTTAGTGCAGGGTACCGAGAGTTCCACCGGCGCGCGGCACGATGTACAGGGAATCGCAAGAATCGTGCGTAGCCAGGGCGATGACACGCTCCTGGTCGTTGATGCCATCACCGGCCTGGGAACCACTCACCTCGATGTCGATGGATGGGGAGTGGATGTGATCATCGGCGGATCGCAGAAAGCGCTCATGATGCCTCCCGGACTTGCTTATTGCGCCGTCAGCGACCGTGCCTGGAAGCGCATGGACGCGACGACTTCTCCCCGGTTTTACTTCGATTTGCGCAAGGAGCGGAAGTCCGCTGCGAAGGGTGAGACCGCGTACACTCCGGCGACCTCGTTGTTCGCGGCCTTGGGCGCTGCGCTGGATTATGTGCGTGCGATGGGCAAAGGCGACCTCGCCAAGGGACGTGAAGCACTCGTCAATAACGCCGAGTTATGTGCCGACATGACCCGGGCCGGAGCCAAGGCATTGGGCCTCAACTTGTACGCGTCAGCACCCGCCGCAGCCCTGACTGCGATTACGTCTCCCGATGGACTGGATTCGGGAAAGATCGTGAAGGAATTCCGCGAGTCGTTCGACGCGGTCGTAGCAAACGGACAGGGAGAGATGAAAGGCAAACTCTTCCGGATCGCGCACATCGGATACTACGACTATCTTGACACCATCGGAATTCTCGGCGCGTTGGAACATGTGCTGGCGAAGGTGACGGACCGGGATGTCGAATATGGCGCCGCGGTACGCGCAGCGCAGCGGGTATATGCCCGCGCATTATCCGAAAAGCTTGTGAGCGCCTGAAATTGCCGTCGATTCTCAGTTGATCGTGAAGTCCATCGGCGGGGATGTAACTGCCGGTGTCATATAACGCCCCGTGGATGCGGGGTTCGTTACCGTCACCGGAATTGTCCCGGAACTTAGAATGGCCGTCGATGGAATTGTCGCTTCGAGTTTGCTGGCGCTTACGAAAGTTGTGGTTTCGGCGACGCCATTGAAATTCACGATCGCATTGGTCGAGAAATTCGAGCCATCGACCTCCAGTTGAAATTGCGTACTGCCAGCCGAGGTGGTGGGTGGGCTGAGTTGGCTGATTGCGGGCATCGCCGCCATCATCGATGGATTTGAGTAGCCACAGCCCAAACCGACCGCGACAAGTAGCACCGCTAGTAACGCTTTACTGATGTTCATGTAAGCCCCCGTGGGTTCGTCCCCATGGTCTGAAGCTTAAAGATTGGCGGATTTCGCAGTGTCAGGTGGCTGTTACATTCCCGTCAAACGATTGTCTGTCGAATATCAGTATTCGTTGACATTGTCATACCGTATGAAATCGGTGGAAGGAACTCATCCTTGAAAATCATCGTGGCAGAAAAAATCTCTTCGTCAGCCGTAGCCCAATTGCAGGAGCCGGAATGGACCGTGCTGACGGCGGATCAATTAGGCGGCAAACTCGCGGAACATCTTGAGTCGGCAGACGCGCTGATCGTGCGCTCGGCGGTCCAGGCTGACGCGAAGCTGCTGCAGCATGCCAAGAAGTTGCGCGTGATCGGGCGCGCAGGCGTCGGCGTCGACAACATCGATCTGGAAGCGGCCACGCACAAGGGCATCGCGGTGATGAACACGCCGGGCGCGAACGCCGTTGCGGTTGCCGAGCAAACGCTGGCCATGATGCTGGCGATGGCCCGTCATCTGTGCCGCGCGGATGCGCTCATGCATGCCGGCAAATGGGAAAAGAAATCGCTGCAGGGAACCGAATTGCGCGCGAAAACGCTAGGGATCATCGGCCTGGGACGTATCGGGATGGAAGTGGCGCGGCGCGCGCGCGCGTTCGGCATGGAATTGCTGGGGCACGATCCATTTGTGTCGGTCTCGGTGGCCAAGGAGCAGGGTATCCGGCTGGCGACTTTGGATGAGGTGTACGCCCAAGCGGACTACATCACGTTGCATGTTGGTCTGACTCCACAGACGACCGGAATGATCAACGAAGCGTCCATTGCAAAGATGAAGAAGGGTGTGCGGATTGTGAACTGCGCCCGGGGCGAACTGGTCAACGAAGCCGATCTGGCCAAAGCCCTGCAGCAAGGACAAGTCGCGGGGGCTGCCATCGATGTGTTCGCCGAAGAGCCTCCAAAAAATTCACCGCTGCTCGCCCTGCCTAACGTGATCCTCACCCCGCACGTCGGAGGCTCGACGCAGGAGGCGCAGGAAGCTGTGGGCGTGCAGATCGCCCAGCAGGTGAAGGAATATCTGAAGCATGGAGTGATCCAAAATGCCGTGAACGTGCCTTCCGTCTCGGCCGAAGAATATGCCGCCATGCATCCATACATAACTTTGGCGGAGCGGATGGGCGCATTTCTCGCGCAGGTTTCCGAGGGATCGCTGGAAGAGATTTCGATCCGCTACAGCGGCCACATCGCCGAGTGGAAGACGGACTTGATCCGCAATGGAGCGATCAAAGGGATTCTCAACCAGGCTCTTGAGGAGAAGGCGAACCTGGTGAACGCCGCGACGATTGCGGCGGAGCGCGGCCTGAAGGTAATCGAGTCACATAAAGAGAAGGCCTCCACCGGCGGTTCCGGAAGTGTGCTGTCGATTTTCCTGAAGAGCGTAACCGAGGAGCACATGGTGAAAGGCGCGGTTCTGCACGGAGAAGCTCCGCGGCTGCTGCATGTGGACGGCATCGACGTGGAGGCCCCGCTCGAGCGCAATCTGATCTACCTGCGCAACCGCGATGTGCCGGGCGTGATCGGGAAGGTCGGAACGATTCTTGGCGAAGAGTCGATCAATATTGCCGATTTCTC
Organism: Terriglobia bacterium; assembly: GCA_963727085.1. Lineage (GTDB taxonomy): Bacteria > Acidobacteriota > Terriglobia > Terriglobales > Acidobacteriaceae > Sulfotelmatobacter. The sequence continues at coordinate 80,867 of CAVSER010000003.1, forward strand.
ACTCGGGCGCCGAAGCCTGGAAGCATCCGATCAGCAGCGCGAGGCAATTGCCGTTGTGCACGTCGATGGCTGCGTGCCAGACGCAGTGTTGGCCCGGTTGAGAGAGATTCCGGCGGTACAGACCGCCAAGGCAGTACGGCTGTTCTAATTGATTACGATTCTTGACCGTCCCGCCGCAGCTTACGAGTCTCGGCCAAGAGCGACATGGAGTGCATGAGGTTCTGTAATGTTACGATCCCGACCAACCGCTGATCTTCAACCACAGGGATGATGCTGGAACTGCGCGCTGTGAGCTTCCGGAAGGCGGAACTTAGCGATTCGTGGCGCACCGAAACTTCGAAGATCTTGTTCATAACGGCCTGCACATAGCCATTCCCCTCGGCGCGCAGGGCGTCGAGAATGCGGGTTTTTGAAATCACTCCCACCATGTCTCTACCGCGAACGACCGGGAAATCGTCCTGCAGAGAGTGAACGGCCTTGTTTAGCGCATCTTCCAATGTGTCCGCCGGGGAAAGCGTGGCGAAGTCCGTAAGCATGACTTCTTCCAGGCGGACATTCTCAAGCACCGACTGAAAGACCAGGGCCCGTTCTTCCAATTGAGCCGCGGAGAAGATGATCACGCCGACCATGGTCAACCAGTTATCGGTGAAGAGTCCGGCAAAAACCAGAACGAGCGCAATCGCCGTGCTGATCGAGACCGCGCGCTGCGTAGCCGAAGAGGCATCAATGCTGCGGGAAAAAATCGCCCGGACGATGCGTCCGCCGTCGAGAGGATATGCAGGCAACAAGTTCAGAACCGCGATGTAGAGATTGGCCCACACCAAGCTCCGGGGCAAATTCGAAGGCACAAGGAAGGGCCATTTTCCAAGTTCGACACCCGGAACCGAGGACATGACAATCGCAGCCGAAAATGCGGCGAGCGCGAAACTCACTAGAGGACCGACTAGCGCAAGCCTGATCTCACGTTTCCAAGCCATCGCGCCGGGCTTGTCAGCTTTTGGATCTTCGTAGAGCGCGACTCCTGTCAGCGGAAGAAAAATGACTGCTTTCGGAACCAGGCCGACCCGGCGGGCCGCGATGATGTGGCCCAACTCGTGAAGGCCTACGCAGATCAGGATGATGCCAGAGAGCGCGAGGTCGCGTGGTCCGTTGGCCGCCTGATGGGCGGCAAACTCGGTCCAGAAAATGAACATTGGCAGGATCAGAAACGTAAGGTGTAGACGGACATCAACGCCGAACAGGCGTCCCACGGGTATCGACCAGCTTCGCATAGGAAGTTACTGGTTTTATTCTACATGCATGTATATAGCGAGTAGGATATCCAACGCGTCGTCGTCATGCGGGTCATAGCAGGAAAATACCGGAGCCGTACCCTGCATTCCCTCAGGGGGATGGACACTCGGCCGACCTCCGACCGGTTGCGGGAGACGCTATTCAATGTGCTTACCGCCGGAAATCCTGCCGCACTGGAGGGGAGTATATGGCTGGACTTGTTTGCCGGGACGGGCGCGGTCGGCATTGAAGCCCTCAGCCGCGGAGCGAAAGACGTCTACTTCGTGGAGAGCTCAAAGTCCGCCGGGGATTTGATTCGCCGCAACCTCCAGAATCTCGGCATTCACGATGGATTCAAGATCATGCAGGAAGAACTGCCGCGCGCCTTCTGGCGGATGGAGCGGCAGAAAGTGGCGGCCGACGTGGTATTCATCGATCCCCCGTACCGGATGAGGGACGCGTATCGCAATACGTTGCGCGCCCTGGCTGATTCGTCGCTGATCTGGGCGATGTCGGTGGTGATCGCGGAACACGAGAAGAAGTTCGATCCGGGTGCGGAGTTTGGGCCGCTGCGAAGATTCAGGCATCTGGCGCAAGGAAGCGCGGCGCTGAGTTTCTACCGCATCGGGGCCACGCCAGATCTAGGGGTGTGAACGGTGCACAGCGCACGGCTGCCCCACCGACTCACATGATCAGTTCGTCCGTCCGGCGAACGATGGGATGCTGCATCTCCTGCAGATCATTCTTCACCATATTCAGGCCAAAGACGCATCCCTCGAAGTTCTTCGAGAGGCTGGCGAACAGAGGCGCGACCTTCGCGTACTCGAAGTGCTCGAATTTCGACACGATGTAGTAACTTTCTTTGCCAGCTTTCACCCAATCGATAAAATTTTCTGTTCGCTGGCGTCGCAGCCGGAAATGATTGATGCTCTCCGGAAACATCCCGGCGAAGAACAACGTGTAATCGCCGATATGCTTGCGCACCTGGCGTTCGCGGTCGAAAGAAGGCGCGGGACCATATACCGGATCGGATTCGAGCAGCATCTCGCCCACATCGTCGAGCGGTCGCTTCGTCGCATTGCGAATTTTGAATAGTTGATCCGCATCGCAAAATTCCGCTAGCAGATGCGACACATAAGCCACGATCTGCGGGTCACGGATTCCGATTTCTTCTGCGTAGTGGCGTCCGACCAGATCTTCAAACAGCTGTTGCAATGGATGCGATTCCGGAATCATTCTTCTAGGCCCCCTGAACTCCTCTTTCGCGGAGTTTCAGCCACATGCGTGAGTAGATACCCCACATCGCTGTGGGAAGGCAAGTGACTTTTGTTTATCGGCCACATTCAATTTCTCGATCAGTTAGAGACGGTGGCACGGTTCGTGAGTTGTACGAGCAATCTAGTAGGCCAACCCTCGCACGCCAGCATGACAGTTCGGATTCTCTGTGTTTTTGCTGGCACTCGAACGGCATGGCTGCTGAATGTTGGGCGATTTTGCCCGTGCGCTGTAGAATTGCGGCTCTACGGAGGCTTGGATGGAACGGCAGAACATCTCGAGTGGCGCAAAGTGGGAGCCCATCGTCGGTTACTCCCGTGCGGTGAAGGTTGGGTCGTACGTGCACGTATCCGGCACCACGGCAACGGGAGCAGATGGAAACCTCGTCGGCGTGGGCGATGTCTATGCTCAGAGTGTCCAGACTCTCAAGAACATCGAGAGCGCTCTAAAGAAAGCCGGCTGCAGCATGAAAGACGTGGTGCGCACCCGCATCTACGTCGTCAACATTGCTGAGTGGGAAAAGGTGGGGAAGGCGCACGGGGAATTCTTCAGTGATATACGCCCGGCGACTTCGATGGTGCAGGTCAGCGCGCTCATCTCGCCAGACATTCTGGTTGAGATCGAAGCCGATGCCGTAATGGGGTAAGTCTCTCCTGCGAGATCCTTGGGGGAATCATGAAGAGTTTTCTATCAGCCGCAGCGGCCTGCCTGTTTCTGTGCCTTTCAGTATTTGCACAGAGCCCTGACGCCGGTCATGTGACAGTTATCCGCGCGGGTACGTTGATCGACGGCAAATCCGACAAGCCTCGCCACGATCAGGTAATCGTGATCCGCAGGAACAAGATCGAAAGTGTATCCGACGCTGCCGCGGCGAGGACACCCGACGGTGCGGCCATCATCGATCTCTCAAAAAGCACAGTACTGCCGGGCCTGATCGATTCTCATACGCACATCTTCCTGCAAGGGGAAGAATCCGCTCACGGTGGATACGATGCGAACATTCTGAATGCCCCTTTGGCGTTGCGAGCGGCCCGCGCGACCGTAGCAGTCCGGCGCGCCCTGGAGCAGGGTTTCACCACCTTGCGCGATGTCGAAACGGAAGGTGCCGGGTATGGCGATATCGGAATCAAGCAAGCCATTGAAGGCGGCTACATTCCCGGATCGCGCCTGCTGGTGTCCACGCGGGCGATTTCGACAACCGGAGGATATCAGCTGGAAGGATACGCTCCCGAACTCGACATGCCGAAAGGCGCTCAGATTGTGGACGGACCGGTCGAGGCCCGCAAGGCGGCGAGGGAGCAACTCGATCACGGCGCCGACTGGATCAAGGTGTATATGACGCACCGTTCCTGGGTCGGAAAGAATGGCGAACTCGTATCGCAGCCGACTCTCACGGTCGAAGAGTTGCGCGCGATTGTGGACGAGACGCACGGTTGGGGCAAGAAGGTGGCTTGTCACGCATACAGCGGCATCGGACTGCATCGGGCACTCGATGGCGGGTGCGACTCGATCGAGCATGGCCTCGATCTGGACGACGCCGCCATCGCGCAAATGTTGAAACAGGGTACATGGTATGTCCCGACTCTCAGCGTGTACTACACCGATTGGGGGCCCGCCGATACCCCGGATGGGAAACGCGATCGTTTGCGTGCCTCGGCCCACGAAGTGTCATTCAAGAAAGCACTGAAGTCCGGAGTGAAGATCGTCTTTGGCACTGACATAGGAGGAATTCCCTGGAGCGAGCCGATTGCGCAGGAATTCTCGCGAATGGTCGAATTCGGAATGCAGCCGATGGACGCCATTCAGAGCGCGACATCTCGAGCAGCAGCAATGCTCGACATGGAGGGCAAGATCGGAGTTGTCGCGCCGGGTGCTTATGCTGACATCATCGCAGTCAGTAACGATCCGCTGCACGATATCAAGGCGCTGGAATCTGTGCCGTTTGTGATGAAAGACGGGCAAGTCTTCCAGTCCAAGTGAGTCACGAAGGACGCGAAGAAGATCCCATGCCTGGCATCCTTCGTGAAACATGGTGTCCTTCGTGGTCTAGTTTTTTTTCAAATTCTCTTGACATACGCTTCGGCGTGGTCATAATGCCTCAATCCAAATTCAGTCGTCCGAAAGTCCGGTCCCGGATCGCAAGGGCTGGCGGAGGTCTTCCAATGAGCGTGCTGGCGCTTTGTGACCGCGAGATTGCTGCAGTGGGCCTCGATGCGACGGTTGCCGATGCGATCAATAAAATGCTCGATCATCACGTCGGCGCAGTCGCCATCGTCGACGATGAGTTCCGCGTCGCCGGAGTCTTCACCGAGCGTGACGTACTTCGCAAAATGTCCCTTACCCGCCTGGATCCGCATACCACATCGGTACGCCAGTTGATGACCACCCCGGTGGAGATGGCGACGCAGGGGACTGGACCGGGCGAAGCTTTGACTACCATGCTGGAACGACACTTCCGGCATCTCCCCGTTGTCGACGACAACGGAAAACTTCTTGGTATCCTTTCCATCCGTAACCTGCTGGAGTGGCGAGTCGACGACCTGAGCCATGAATTGGATTCCCTGGAACAGTACGTGTCCAATGATGGGCCAGGAGGCTAACCAAAATAGACCGGACAACTCCAACCTCTCTTTCACGGACGATCGCCTTCACCCGAATAGCGACGTCCGTGTTCTTTTTGCTGTTTGGCGAATACAAGGTTGCCGGGCCCGGGTTCGCCCACGGCGGATTTCAGAACTATCTGCGGGACTACCTGGGAACGGCCGTGAGAGTTTACCGCCCGGTGCTCTCCAGCCTCATCGTGCCGCACGCCGTCTTCTTCGGCTACGCAGTCGGAGTCATCGAATTGGTGGTTGGCATCTCTTTGCTGATCGGCTTCTGGGTTCGTCCGGCATGTGTCCTGGGCATTTTCTTTCTTTTAAACCTGACCCTCGCCGCATGGTGGGAGCCGGGCCACGGCGCTCCATTGTGGCGTTATTTTGGCGCGCGTCTTGATACCCTGCCATTATTGTTGTTGCTGCTCATTTTCTTTTCGGCGAATGCTGGGACTGTCTGGGGCCTCGACGGCCGCCGCAGATAGCTTCATCGCACAGATATCAAATCCATCGAATCGGGAGAAATCACGTTGACGAAAGCTCGGAAACTGCTGTGTGTGGTTGCATTATTTTGCCTCGGAGCAATCGGGAGCGCCCAGACTCCGCGGCAGGTCGTGGTGCATGCGGGGCACGTCCTGGATGTGAAGTCCGGCAAGCTACTGTCGGACCAGGCCCTCGTCATCGAAAACGGGAAAATCGTCTCTTCTGGGCCCGCAGCCGACGCCAAGATCGCCGCCGATGCAGCCAGAATCGAACTCCCCGACGCCACGATCCTCCCCGGATTGATCGACGCGCATACGCACATCACCATGGAGCCGCACTTCGGCTACGAGACGTTGGCTATTTCCGTGCCGCGGGAGGCCCTCATCGGAGCGAAGAACGCGCGCGCCACTCTGCTCGCGGGGTTCACGACAGTGCGAAATGTGGGAGCCGGGAATTTCACCGACGTCGCGCTCAGGGATGCAATCAACGCCGGCGATGTACCCGGGCCTCGCATGCTAGTGAGTGGACCGGCGCTCAGCATCACGGGCGGTCATTGCGACAACAACATGCTGCCATTCGAATATCACGCGACCGAAGGCGGAGTAGCCGACGGCGTCGCCGAGGTCCAGCACAAGGTCCGCGAGAACATCAAGTACGGTGCGGACTTGATCAAGGTGTGCGCCACAGGTGGAGTGCTGTCCATGGGCGATAATCCGCAGCACTCGCAGTACACGCTGGAGGAGATGAAGGCGATTGTCGCGGATGCTCACCGCTTGGGGCGCAAGGTCGCCTCGCATGCGCACGGAGCCGAAGGGATCCGCTGGGCGGCCGAGGCGGGAGTGGACTCCATCGAGCACGGATCGTACATCGACGATGCCGCGATTGCCGTCATGAAAGAGCATGGCACGTACCTGGTGCCGACGCTCTATCTGGGTGACTGGATGATAGAAAACGCCGGACTGACCCGTCTGCCCGCGCCGTTGCTGGCGAAGGCGCAAGCCGTGATACCGGCAGCGCGCAGGAATGTCGCGCATGCCTTTTCCAGCGGCGTCAAAGTGGCGTTCGGCACCGATGCTGCCGTATATCCTCACGGCATGAATGCCCACGAGTTTGCCGTGATGGTTCGGCTTGGCTTGACGCCGTTGCAGGCGATTCAGTCTTCGACTCTGAATGCAGCCGATCTATTGGGCTGGTCTGGTAAGGTCGGGACTTTGGACCCGGGAGCGTGGGCTGACATCATCGCGGTCGATGGCGATCCAGTAAAGGATGTGACGACATTGGAGCGCGTCAAGTTTGTGATGAAGGGCGGAGAGGTAGTGAAGAACGAGTACGCAAAATGAAGATTCGTGTCACTTACGCCGGGCGCGTTCGGTGACCCAGTCCGTCCAGAATGACGATGCGCCGCTCGCGAGCAATGGGGCCTTGCCTTCCACGGCATCGACGAAGTTCTCGATCATCGGATAGTGCAGGTTCTCGTGGGACGGCAGATTCTCGCGGCCGCCCGGATAGACGAGTTCCGGCCCATTCAGCGGGGACATCTCGATCTCGCCCTCCGTGCCACGGACGCGGCATTCGTCCCGTTTAATTTTCGAATTCCAGCGGACATCGACGATTCCACGTACTCCGCTTTCATACTCCACCATGACCGTCGCATTGTCTTCGACCGGATAGTGATGCACGACGTTCGAGAGTTGCGCCGCAACATGGACGGGCTTCCCGAACAGGAAATTCAAAACGTCAATACGATGAGAGGCGATGTCAAACAAAGGCCCGCCGCCGGCTTTCGCCGGATCAAATAACCAGCCTCGCGCCCCGGTGCCATCAAACCACATATGATTCGTAAGCTCTGCGAACAAAGGCTGTCCGATCACTCCGGTCTCGATTAATCCTTTGGCACGCTGAATCTTCGGATAACAACGACGATAGTAGGCGACTCCGAATTTCTTTCCGCTCTGCTCCGCTGCTTCGACCATGCTGCGTGCTTCGGCCTCGTTCATGGCCATCGGCTTCTCGCAGATCACGTGCTTTCCCGCGCGCAGCGCCTGAATCGTTTGCGGTGCGTGGAGAAAGACTGGCGTGCCTACATATACCGCGTGTACCTCGGGATCGCTCAGCGCTTCGTCGACGCTCTTCCAGACACGAGTGCGGTAGGGCTCGGCTTTTGTGGCATCACTCGTAACAAGGCCGTAGAGGGAACTTCGTGGTTCCGATTGAATGGCGGGGATGACGCGGCGAATGGTGATGTCGCCGATTCCGATGACGATCCAGTTCAGCACGTTTCGAATATAGCAGTTGCCCAAGCAGACCTGAGTGTGGAGAGAAGGCCCTTGTGCTTGGAAGAGCGCGATGCTTACTCGCGCGCAAGTACTTAGAAAGGAGTGGAGGCTACCGGCCGCGAGGGAGGTTTTTCACCTTGTAAACAATCAGGGCCGGCATTTACGCCGGCCCTGTGAGAAAAATCGAGAAGGAATCCTTACTTCTTGGGAGCGATCGCGTCCTTCGCGGCTTTGGCCACGCGGAACTTCACGACGGTCTTGGCCTTGATCTGGATCGGCTCGCCAGTCTGGGGATTGCGGCCCACGCGGGCTTTGCGGTGCGCCTTCACGAGGCGGCCGAGTCCGGGGACAACGAAAATGCCATTCTTCTTGGTTTCTTTAATAGCGGTGTCCGCGAGATGCTCGAGAAACGCCGCCGCGGTTTTATTGGGGATCTCAGTCTTCTCCGCAAGTGCTCGGATGAGCTGAGTTTTTGTCAGACCTGCAGCCATACTTCCTCCTCGTAAAAATCGGTTTAATACCAGCGCGGCCATCTTATACCCGAGAGGCTGTGGAAAAACACCTTATTGTACGGGGGTTTTACAGTTCAGATACGCTGTGAGGCCCGTCTTTACAGGGGTTGACGGGATGGCCCTCTGAGGTGCTCCCGTTTTATGCGGGTATCAAGCCCTCCCTAGGGATTTAAGATGGAAGGCCGCACTCGTAGATTCAGAATCGGTCCGTCGATCGCCGAATCTGAAAATCTACAATCTGAAATCTGCAATCCGAGACGGATGCAATAATGAAATCAGGAGCGATATTTGAGTTGCGCCATTTGTGAAATCCGGAAAGAGAAGCGCTTTTGTCCTGCCGTGCACGGACGAATCTGCCCGCAGTGTTGCGGTGAGCAGCGCGAAGTGACATTGGACTGTCCGCTCGATTGTCCGTACCTGCAGCAGGCCCGCGAACATGAGAAGCCTCGTCCCACGGGGCAGGTCGATCCGGCAGGATTGTTTCTGCAGATCGAAGTGTCGGATCAGTTTATGTACGAGAAGGAACATCTCTTGATGGGCCTCACCTACGCGCTCGCGAAGGCTGCGCGCTCCGACCGCTGCCTCAACGATCAGGACATCATCGCCTCCCTTTCCATGCTGGCCCATAGCTACGAGCGGCGGGTGAACTCCGGCCTTCATTACGAGGAACCCCTGACCACAGATGCGCGGCGGAGAGTCGCCGCGGAAGTCGAGACGATGGTGAAGGAGTATCGCGAGGCGGAACAGAAGCACGTCGGATACTCAACCTTGCGCGATGCAGAAGTGCTGAAAGCTTTGGTATTCCTGCTGCGGCTCGGCTATGGAAGGACGTCCGGACGGCCTAAATCACGGGCATTCGTGGAGTTTTTATTCGCGCAGTTCCCGGATAAAGAATCGACGGTTGTAACGGCCCAGGAGACCGGAAGCAAAATTATCCTGCCGTAGCCAGCCGTTAGCGTTGGGCTGGTTCGCCCCCTGTAAGCCGGTTTACTTGTTCACTCTTCGACACCGCGTCTTTCAACTCCCGAATCGTTTTCTTCAGCACCGGATGCTTTACATCCGGCGCGATTTCGGCCAGCGGTTCCAGCACGAATCGCCGGTTCGCCATCGCGGGATGAGGAATCGTTAACTCCGGCGTATTCACGATCAAGTTGCCGAAAAGCAGAATATCGATGTCGATCGTGCGCGGGCCTTTCTCCTGTAATCTTCGGCGGCCCATGCTCTTCTCGATCTCCAAGAGCGAAGCGATCAATTGTGCGGGACTTTCCTCGGTTTCGAGGACGGCCGCGCAGTTCAAGAACCATGCCTGATCCGTGAACTCGACCGGTTCCGTGTCATACATAGACGAGACCGCGCACACCTTCCCGTGGCGTTCCAGTCGCGATATCGCATCGCGCAGGTGCGCCTCGCGATCTCCAATATTGGACCCCAGCGACAGATAAGCCAGACTCTTCATTTTTCTTCAACTATGTCAGTTGTACTCTCAAAGAAATACGACGCACAAATGTGAAAAGCCCTCGTGAATGGCGTTTAGCGTGAAACCAAATCGTTATTGCTGTACTCTCGCTGGGCCTGACACCTTGGTCACTATCCGAATCCGACCCTCTCCCCTAGAATCGCGGTATGACGTTGGATTCGCTCCTTCTGAGCAAGGACCCGGAAGTGGTGCGCATCTTGCGCCCCACGCTCGAGAAGCTCTCGATTGACGTGGAAATCTGCAACGAAGCCCGCACTGGTTCGGATATGCTGATTTCCGACAAGTTCGACGCCGTAATTGTCGACTGCGACGATCTGAACGGCGGCCTGGCGCTCCTCCAGGGGCTCAGAAATACTCCCAGCAACAAGAATTCCGTGGCATTTGCGGTCCTGAACGGCAAGAGAACGACCACGCATGAAGCCTTCGGCATGGGCGCGAATTTCGTCCTGCAGAAGCCGATCAGCGCTCTCAATGCCTCCCGCTGCTTTCATGCAGCCCTGAATTTCATGCTGAAAGAGCGCCGCCGCTATTTCCGCCAGCCGGTCAAAATGGCCGTCCATGTGGTGCTCGAAGGCAAGACCGTAACTGCAACCAGCACGAATGTCAGCGAGGGCGGCATTGCACTACTCCTGCGCGAGGCCCTACCCAAGGGCGCTGCTCCACACCTTAAGTTCTCGCTGCCCGGATCGAACCTGCACATGGAAGTTGAAGCCGAGGTCGCATGGAACGACATGAAGGGGCTTGCTGGTCTTCGTTTTCATAATGTCCCGAAGAGCTCCCAGGAGCAACTGGAGAGATGGCTGGACGACCATATGGAGCAGGAGTTCCCTGGCGCGAAAGAGCGAATCGCTACAGCCGGATCTGAACCCACCAACTGATTCCTCAGTCCACAATAAGTTCAGCAGGTACCTTCCTTTAGACTTGCGCCTCGCTGCGGGCGTGGCAAGCTTTCCCTCTGGGGAAATTCTATGGCAACCAACAGCTTCCGTATCGCGAAGGTACAAAGAACGCTGGAGTACTTCGAGAGTGACGTTCCGCTGCTGAATATGCGAGTCAAGGAACTGTCGCGCGAGCAGCAGGAATCGGCGAAGAAGTTCGCGGCTGCCGTCATCGACCAGACGCGGGCCGAGTTGCAGCGTCTTTTGCAGGAGCAGCCGGAAGATCAGAACGATGCCGGAGAGCCGCCGTGTGAACCTGCGGACTAATCTGAGATCGATGGGATTCGCTACCGGCGGACTGGTTACAAAGAAGACGCGGCCGCTGCTTCTGCTATGGATGTACGGCGGTCAGAGCTTTCCTCGCTGGGATAAGTAACTTCTTCCCACATCGACTTGTCGCGCAGGATCCGCGAAACCAGTGCGGTATGCATCGCATGCCCGGCGCGGTCCGCGACTACCTTGCCCAGAACCTGCTTTCCGAGCAGCGCTAAATCCCCAACCAGGTCCAGCACCTTGTGACGCACGAATTCGTCCGGGAACCGCAGGGGCCCGTTCTCAACGCCATCACGGGTCAGCACAATGCAGTTTTCATTGGACGCGCCGCGAATCAATCCCATATTCCGCATGGCCTGTTCGTCCTCGCGCGATCCGAACGTGCGCGCCGGAGCGATTTGCTTCAGGTAGCTGCCGTTGGTGAGCTTGACCTCAAAAGTTTCCTCACCGATCAGCGGATGCGGGAAGTTGATCGAATACGAAACCGAGTATGTGTCCGAGGGATACACAGCGATGAACTTGTTTCCCTCGCGCACTTCCAGTTCACGCCGAATCCTGAGATATTTCCGCGGCCGCCGCTGCTTGCGAATCCCAGCTTTCTGAATCATGTCCACAAACGGCTTCGCGCTGCCATCGAGGATCGGCAACTCCAGGTTATCCAGTTCGATGATCGCGTTGTCGATCCCGAGTCCGATGATCGCCGACAGCACGTGCTCGGTGGTAGAGATGAGCACGCCTTTCTTCATAAGACTTGTGGCATAGCTGACGCGGGCGACGTTGCGGCTGACCGCCTCGATTTCAAACCCGTCGAGATCCGTGCGCCGGAACACGATGCCCGTGCCCGAAGGCGCGGGTAGCATGCGCATCGAAACCGGCGCTCCACTATGCAGGCCGACGCCGTTGCATCCTACCGCTGCGCGGATTGTCTGCTCGGAGGTCAAAAAGAGATCGGATGTTTACCGAGGAATAACCTAGGGTACATCTGGCCCACAAAATCCGTCTGTGGCAAAAAAGCCACAGTTCGTGGCGTGGGCCGCCGTTCGCAGGATGGCTGTAAATATATGTAAAAGTGAACGTTAGCGTGAGGATGTTGTCGGCATAGAGATATGTTGTAGACGCGTCAGCGAAGGCACTCTGCCGCTTTGTTTCTCTACTTCTTGCTGGATTTTCCCGGCTTATTGGGGTTGTAGCCGGAGTTCGGGTCGAACATCGCCTGATCTAGTCCCTGATTAACGGTGACCGTATTGAGGAATCGTTGGCTGGTCATGTCTCCGTTGAAATAGCGCGTCACGTTGAAAGCGGCCATGACGCCGGAGATCGGCCGGTAGTTTTCGTAGATCTCTTCCTCGAGATTCTTCTGGCGGTCTACAGGGTCCCGCCACTCGAAAGTCTTCTTTACCGGTAAGTGAGTGTCGACATCGAAGTACAAGGTCACGCTTTCATTTTGCGAGTTCACCAGCGTGACCCGCAACGCCGGGTGCTGCGCGGCGATTGCATTCCCCTCGAATAACATCACGACTCCAGGATCGTTCACCCAAGTTCTCAACACGGTATCGAGCGAGAACCGCCGGCGTCGCAGATAGTCATCGAGATCTTTTTGCTCGATCGGATGCGGGCCCTTAAAGGTAATCTCCCACGCCTTGTTGCCTAGGTACAACTCGGCGATATCGCGCTCTTTGGTCAGTTCAACGCGTTCTTTATCGGGGAATTCCCAGAAGCTCCAGAACACTCCGCCCGCGCCGGTCGGGCGTCCGGAGTGGAAGCCATAGCCACGGCCCTGCGTCTCGCGGTCGCGTATGGTCAGGTATGTCTGGCCGCCCAGCGCCTGAATTCCCTGCTCGAGAATCGCCTTGGCTTTGGACGCATTCTGCTGCGCCTCCTTGTCCACCGTCACCTGTGTGGATGACGCCGCAACAGGCTGCGCAGTACCCTGCGCTGAGGGAGCCGTGGCATTCTGGACCTGTCCCCAGGCCGAGCACACCAGAACCAGGATCGGGAAAAGCACTTTCATTTCAGGGAGTAAGCGCGCGCACTCAGAATTGTAGCTTCTTTGGTGGACTTTCTGCCGCAGCGGTAGAGCTCCTCTTATCCCTTGGATGCAAACAATGGCTAAAACGCAAGCTGCCGCCGGCATTTTTGCCCCCTGGCTGGCGGGACCCTACCCCACGAGAACCGCGCCACCATTGACATTGAATACCTCGCCGGTAATGAAACTCGCGTGCCCCGTACATAAGAACAGGACGGGTGCGGCAATCTCCTCGGGCCTTCCCACGCGTCCGAGCGGGATCGTACTTCGGATTTCTTCTCCGCTCTCGGGATGCGCGAGCGCTTCGGTCGTCATATCGGTATCGACCCACCCTGGGGCGACGCAGTTCACATAAATTCCCGCAGGGGCGAGTTCGGCGGCGAGTGTCTTCGTCATGCTGATCAACGCGCCCTTCGTCGCGGAGTAATCGCAGTGGAACGCCTCTCCGCGCTGTCCACTGGTGGAGCTGATGAGCACGATATGTCCTGCGGGATGGCCGGTGCGGGGCTGCGACTTCATCTGCGCCACGGCGTGTTTGACCAGTCCGAACACTCCGTCGAGGTTGATCGACAACGTGGACCTCCACTGCTCGTCCGACATTTTCTCGATCCCGACATCTTCGACCGGCCATACACCATGATTTGCGACGAGAATGTCGACACGCCCGAAATGCTTGACTGTTCCAGCAACCAGCGTGCGAGCCGATGCCGGGCTGTTCAATTCGCAGGCGATCGGAAAGCAGGAATTGACGCCGCACTCTTGGGCGAGCGCTTCTGCCTGCGCCCGAGCGCTGCGATAGCTGAATGCAACCTTCGCCCCCGCAGCCGCGAACAGGCGAACGGTAGCGGCTCCAATGCCGCGCGAGCCGCCGGAGATCAATGCAACTTTGCCTGTGAGAGAAAGTGAGACCGACATAGCTGACTAGGCTACCGCATGCTTGCGGATCCGTGAAGTCGGCTCAGTCGCCGGAAGAGGGCGAGATGCGTTCCGACTTGAGCCCTCGGAGCAGCAGTCGCACCAGCATTCCGTCGAAGCGCGTGCCGCTCATATTCACCAATTCGTCTAGCGCTTGTTCGGGCGTGCGTGCGGTGGTGAATGACTGCTCGGTCACCATGTTGGCATAGGCATCGGCCAAACCGATGATGCGCGCCCACAGGGGAATCTCTTCTCCCTTCAATCCGTCGGGATAACCCGTGCCATCGAAGCGCTGGTGATGATGCTCGATCGCCTCCCGCATCATGGTTGAGTGTGGGATGACCCCGATGACCTCGGCTCCGACGTGAGCGTGCATGCGCAACTGGAAAAACTCGTCATCATTCAGCGGCCCCGGTTTGTTGAGAATCTGCTCCGGAACGAAGATCTTCCCGACATCGTGGATGCGCGCCGCGTAAACGAGATCGGCAGTCTCCTCGGAAGACAGACCGAGCGCGCGCCCGATGACTTCGCTATATCGAGCGACGAGATCCCCGTGCCCGGCAGACTGCATCTCCCGTGATTCAGCGGCCCGGCTGAGCGACTCGATGGCTTCTTTCAGCAAAGGCAGGTTGCAGCCCTCGTCTCCGCAGCAGAGCTTGTACAACGTGGACGTTAATTCCTCAAGTTGCTCCGGCCCCGAACGCTCGCGCTGCAGAAAGCCCTCGATGTATGCCGAGATCTGCTGGCGCTGCCGCGCGAAATCCTGGCCTTCCACAAACTCCTGTGCGGTTGAAACGAGATTTCCTCCCGAACGCTTCGACACATACATGCCGGAATCGGCGACTCGGATGATGTCTTCAATCGAAAATCCATGCATCGGAAAACTGGCCACGCCGAAGCTTCCTGTGATGCGATGTTCGGAGAGCATGGGATCAGTGGCGAGCCACTGGCGCAAACGTTCCGCCAGGACCTGTGCCTGCTCCGCCCCGGTCTCGGGCATCAGGACGATGAACTCATCCCCGCCGTAACGCGCGACCACGTTCGACTGCCGCGACTTCTGTTCCAGCAGGCGTCCGACGCGCGCCAGCACCAGGTCGCCTTCGAAGTGGCCCATCGAATCGTTCACTTCCTTGAACTTGTCCAGATCGATCAGGACGACGGAGAACGGCCGTCCGGAACGTGATGCGCGCTTCCATTCTGCCGACAGCGCCTCCCAGAAGAAGCGGCGTGTCTTGATCCCAGTGAGGCCGTCGGTAATCGACTGCTGCTGCAGTTTCTGGAATACGAATGCATTGTGCAGAGCTGTTGCCAGAAGGTCGGCAAGCGTGTTGAGAATCAGAACATCCTGCGGCGAAAACGCATTCTCGTTCCGGCTCTCGATGTTCAGCACCCCGAGCAAGCTTTCGCCATAAGTGACCGGAATGCACAGCACGGCCCGTGAATCGGGGAGGATTCCCGTCAGATTTCCGGGCAGTGCGTTCTGAACCAGCGCGCGCTCGCCCGTGCGGGCGACCCTGCCCAGTATGCCGGTCCCAAGCGGAATACGTTTCCCGGTCGCATGGGAGGTTATGCCCGCTTCCGCTTTGATCTCCACTTCCTTTGTCCCCTTGTCGAGCAGGCCGATGCCGATGTGATCGAAGCTGAAGTTCCTCTGAATCTCGCTCGCGATCTGGGTCAGCATGTGTACTGGATCGTCGCTCGAAATCGCCGTTTGCGACACATTGTTCAGAAACGCGAGCTGGCGTGAGCGCCGTTGCTCTTCCGCGAACAGCCTCGCATTTTCTACCGCGACCGACACCTGCCCGGCGGCCGTCACCAGCACATCGAGATCGCGTTGCTCGAAGACAAACTCGCGCTCGGGATTCATCGCGACCATGATCCCCGACGCCTTGTTGCCCATGAAGATCGGGGCCGCAATCAGGCATTTCGCGGGACGCTTCGGAACATGCGTCACTCCCAGGCGTTTGCGCGTTGTCTCGAGATCCGATCGGATCAGCAGCGGTTCGCCCGTGCGGATCACGTACTCAGTAAATGCATCGCGGACCTCTCGTGTGCGCTTCGGCAGAACGCGGCCATCGCGCACCTCGATTTCGAAGCGGATCTCTTCTGCCTCCTGGAACGCGATATAGAAGTTACCGGTGTCGAAGATCTGGCCCAGTTCGATCTGAATCGTCCGGAGAATTTCATCCTGGTCGAGCCGTGAACTGATTGCCTTCCCGATTTCGGTCAGCAGTTCATATTCTTTCGTGCGCCGGTGAGCGTCATGGCTCACCACGTAATTTTCAAGCGTCAGGCCTAGTTGCAGGGCAAGCCCAACCATCAGGTGCGGGCCAGACGAGCCAAAAGCGCGCCGTTCCGCGTGCGGAAAGAGAATGACTCCGAAGTTGCTCTCCCGCGTCTGCAGGTTGACCGCGGTGAGGTGACGAACTCCAGCCTGCTGCATGATCTTCTTGAATTCCGCGAATGTTCCCACCGAGGACACTGGTAACGGCTCCGACATGTCCGCCACGTCATGTACGGTCAGGATCCCGTTTCTCCGGTAGGCGAGCTGGCAGATATAGTCGGCAGCCCCGGCGCGTTCCAGCGAATCAACGAATCCTCCAGCGAATCCTTGTTGAACCGATGGCAGCAGGTTCCGCCATCGCTCGCTGATCACGATGGCCGCACACTCCATATTCAGCGCTGTACATAGACGATTCAGAACTGCCTGCATGCTCGGGACGAGATCTGCAGCGAAGAGCAGTTGTCGCGGGTCCACCCCCAGCGTGGAAAGAGCGAGAGTATTTTCCTGCACCGCGTTTCGCTGGTTCTCAAACAGAACCATGACCATGGCGATGCCGAGCAGCATCTGCGGCACCGGGCCAAACAAGCGCAGGGCATTGCCGAACATTTCGATCACAGGATTCTGGATCTGCCCGACGCCCATCAGCACGCCCCACATGGCCAGAGCGATTGCGAGTACCTGAAATGCGAGCGATCCTCGCCGGTGGCCGCTCAGCAGAAAGACGAGCGAGCAGTAGAGAAGAATCGCCGCTAGTCCGATTCCGAGTTGTATCGACGGCTGGACATCCGGACGGAATTGCCCATTAAAAATATGTCCGCGCAGAGTCAGCAGCGACAGCACCACACCCACCGCAGCTACTGCGCCGTCATACCAGCGGAATTGCGACGGCCCCCGCATCATCCGCGTCGATACGAAGATGCACAGCGCCATCGCCACCAGAAACAGTTCGCCCACAAAGAACGCGACCGAAGATGCCGGGAATGCGTCCAGAACGTAGTGCAGCGAGTACGCGGCCCACGCTAACTGCCAAGCGCGGAAATATTGCTGGCGGCTCTGCTCGTAAAGATATGTGAAGACGAGAAACAGGAGGACCGAAACAGATCCGGGAACCAGGACGGTCGTGATGAAGACACTGTTCATAGGGCCGCGAAGGACACCTCTGGCCGATCAATCTGGCGCAGTTTCGGGGGGAAACAGTTCTTCAATGGTTTCATAGCGGCGGCCTGAAAACAATAGGTTTTAGGTACAATGCCCGTCTTCGATTCTTCGCCAAATCAGGCGGTTGCACGGAAAAACGATTTGGCGAATCGCTTGACGCTCCCTCGCGCTCGTCCGTACCATCGAAAGTTCATCTCATGTCAGATCCTCAAGACCCAAATAACAGCGGCAAGCCGCGCGTCCGCTTCGCGCCTTCGCCCACCGGATTTCTCCACGTGGGCAGCGCCCGCACCTTTATTTTTAACTGGCTCTATGCCCGACGTAACGGCGGCACCACGATCCTCCGCCTCGACGATACCGACGTCGAACGCAACACCGACGCATCCGTCAATTCCATCTTTGAGGGACTGAAGTGGCTCGGCCTTGGCTGGGACGAAGACTACAAGCAGTCCGATCGCGGAGCCCTTCATCGCCAGATGGCGGAGACGATTTTGCAGAAGGGACTCGCCTACCGCGACTTCACCCCGGCCCACACCGGAGATAGCGAGAAGTCGGGCGCGCAAGGGACTTGGCTTTTCAATCCCGGGATGCGCGAACTGACCAGCGAAGAGAGCGGCCGCCGCGCCGCCGCGGGAGAGCCTTTCGCCCTGCGCTTCCGCGTGCCCCGAGAGGCCGGGCAAGATGTCCGTTTCTCCGATGCGGTCTACGGCGAGCAGATGAAAGCCGGAGCCGACATCGAAGACTTCGCTCTGCTGCGCTCCGACGGCAATCCGACGTATCACCTCGCATCCTGCGCGGACGATGCCGACCTGCGCATCAGTCATATCATCCGCGGGCAGGATCATCTCTCAAACACCTTCAAGCACGTCCTCATCTTTGAGGCCGCCGGTTTTACTCCGCCGCAGTTTGCCCATCTCCCGCTGCTGGTCGCCCCGGATGGCACCAAGCTTTCGAAGCGCCGTCACGGTCCCGTCGTGAGCGTGACCACCTACCGTGACGCCGGATTTCTGCCCGAGGCCTTCATCAATTTTCTTTGCCTGCTCGGCTGGTCGCCGAAGGACGATCGCACCAAGATGAACCCGCAGGAACTCGTCGACATCTTTTCCCTCGAGGGCATCAATCGAGCCAATGCGGTTGTCAACTTCAAAGACCCAGCGCCTACTCCCGAAGAGATGTTCGATCCGAAAGCCGTGTGGCTGAACGCCGAACACATCCGCGGCCTGGCCATCGAAGATCTCAGCCAGCGCTTGCTGCCCGTCGTCCGCGAGGCGGGCTTCAACATCACGCCGGAGAAGATGTTGCAAATTACTCCGCTCATCCGCGAGCGCATCAAACTGCTGCGCGATGTCTTGACTGCGGCCGATTTCTTCTTCGTAGAGGAATTGACGCCCTACGACTCCGCCGAACTGATTCCCCAAAAGGGCGATTTAGCCATGGCGCTGAAGGCCCTGCAGAAGGCGCAAGTGGTCCTGCCGAATGTCGTATTCAGGCACGATCCGCTGGATCAGGCGCTGCGCGCCGCCGCTCAGGAACTCGGAGTCAAAGCCGGGCAGATGTTCCAGCCGATCCGGGTTGCAGTCTGCGGCAGAAAAAACGCCCCGCCGTTGTTCGAAACCTTGCAAGTGTTAGGCAAGGAGACGACGTTAGAGCGAATCGACGAGGCAATTCGTAAAATAAGCTAGAGTCCGAGCCGTACCCCACGAAAGTTTCTAGCATCCTCTCCGCAAGAAACCTGATCTATAACCCTGCCATCAACCTTGAAACCTTGAAACCTTGAACCTTGTACTCCCCCCTCCTGCGAGGGATCCATGAAAGCCGAGGAGCCCATGAAAGCCGTCCAGCTCAGCAAGCCAGGAAGTAATTTCGAAGTTGTCGAGCGTCCCACTCCCGAGCCAGCAAGCGGTCAGGTCCGAATCAAAGTCGAAGCCTGCGGCATTTGCCACAGCGATGAACTCGTCAAAGAGGGGTATTGGCCGGGCATCCAGTACCCGCGTGTCCCCGGACACGAGATCGCCGGACGCATCGACAAGGTCGGCCCCGAAGTCACTCAGTGGAGCGCCGGGCAGCGCGTTGGCGTCGGCTGGCACGGGGGCCATTGCTTCACCTGCGAGCCCTGCCGCCGCGGCGACTTCATTCATTGCAAGAACGAAAAGATCACCGGTATCCATTTCGATGGTGGATACGCCGAGTACGTCGTCGTCCCCTCCGAGGCGGTTGCCTTTGTCCCCGACGACATTCCCGCCGACGAAGCCGCGCCGTTGCTCTGTGCCGGCATCACCGTGTACAACGCTCTTCGAAATTCCGAGGCCCGCGGCGGAGATCTCGTCGCCGTCCAGGGTATCGGCGGCCTCGGCCATCTCGGAATTCAATACGCGCGCCAGATGGGATTCCACACCGTTGCCATCGGGCGCGGCGGCGACAAAGAACCTTTGGCAAAGAAACTCGGCGCCCACGTTTACATCGACACCAGCTCGGGTGCTCCCGCGGTTGCCCTGCAAAAGATGGGCGGAGCACACGTCATCCTCGCCACTGCACCTGATTCGAAATCCATGTCTGCTCTTGTGGACGGCCTTGGCCCGAACGGCACGCTGTTGGTTGTCGGCGCGGGCATGGAGTCGCTCAGTGTGACTCCCCTGCAACTGATTCCAGGTAGCAAAGCGGTCCGGGGCTGGGCCTCGGGTACCGCCATGGATTCGCAGGACACGCTCCAGTTCAGTTCCTTCAGTGGCGTTCGCCCCATGATCGAGCGTTACCCGCTTGAGAGAGCCGCGGACGCCTACAAGCAGATGATCAGCGGGAAGGCGCGATTCCGCGTAGTACTGACGATAAGCTAGCAACTCCTAGCCGTCGTCGCATGCGGCAAAGTGTCGAAAGCAGTCAGGTGTGGCAAGCCATTACGCACTGTCATCCTGAGCGAGACGTTTTTTTGTCTCGCTCAGGACCTATTCATTTCGCCGGCGTCACCCACGCAGCCTCCGGCATCTCGAAGCCGCCACCCTCCGTGACTCTGTCGAAAATCTCCACTTGTCATTCGGAACGGCGCAGTTCGCCGTAGGGAATCTGCCGTCGCCTACCGCGCCAGTGGTCGAGTATTGACATAGAGTACTTTGTGATATAAAGTGGTCATGATCGTGACGTCCGATCCCTTTCACCAACCCATCGCCAAGCGCTGGATCCCACAGGAAATGATGCAACCGCCTCGGCTCGATCCGCGCGAGACGGCAGAACCAGTCGAGCCCCGATACGCACTCCTGATCAATCCGTTCTACGCAAAAGACGCGAACGCCAGCTTCGGCAAGCACGTCCTCACCCCAACGCTCGCCCTCACGAGTTTCGCCGCGACTACGCCCGCGCACTGGCGGGTCGAGTACTGGGACGAGAACCTACTCGACGGACGCCCCCGGTTCCGCCCTATGCCGGAAGTCGTCGGCATCACCGTGCATCTGACATTCGCCATGCGAGCCTACGCACTCGCAGACTGGTATCGCGCCCGCGGTTCGAAGGTCATTCTCGGCGGCCTGCACGTCCTCTCCTGCCCAGAAGAATGCGAGCCCCATGCCGACGCGCCCGCGCTAGGCGACGGCGTCCAACTCTGGCCGCGCATCTTGCGCGACATCGAACAGCACACCTTGCAGCCCCGCTACATGGCCACTTACGAGAACGACTACGCCGAAGACCCGCCCCCACGCCGCGAAATCCTTCCGCGGCGCAACTTCCTGACCACCACCAGCCTGATCGCCACCCGCGGATGCCACAACCGCTGCGGTTTCTGTTATCTCGCGACCGACGGACTCCGCATGCCGTACCGCATGAAGCCTCCACAGCAGATCGCCGAAGAATTCAAGGCCGACGATCAGCCCTACGCCGTCTTCATCGACAACAATCTCGGCTCGCGCCACGACTACCTGCACGCCCTCTGCAACGCGCTGCGCCCGCTGAACAGGATCTGGAGCGCCGCCGTCACCATCGATGTGACCGATGACCCCAGTCTGATTCGCAACATGGCGCTGGCCGGCTGTACCGGAGTTTTCATCGGCTTCGAGTCCCTGTCGGACCAAAATCTCTCCGACTGCCACAAGAAGACGCCGAAGACCTCGGACTACGCGCGACGCGTCCGCATCCTGCACGATTACGGAATTCAGGTGAACGGATCGTTCGTTCTCGGCTTCGATCATGACCGCAAAGACGTGTTCGTGCGCACCGCGGAATGGATTGAAGAGAATCGCCTCGAATGCGCAACTTTCCACATCCTGACGCCATATCCTGCGACGCCCCTCTTTCATCAGATGGAAGCACAGGGGCGCATCCTTCACCGCGACTGGAGCCGATACGACACCGGCCATGTGGTCTTCCGCCCCAAGCACATGACGCCGGAAGAACTCGAGCACGGATACGCCTGGATCTACCAGCGCCTCTTCTCGCACGCGTCGATCTGGCGACGCCGGCCGGAGCAGTGGCAGGCTATCCCGCTCTACGTGGCCATGTCGTACCTCTACAAGCGCTCCAACCGTTTCTGGCATCTGCTGATTAAGCACGACCTCGTCAATCCAGTGTGGAAGCCGCTCGTCGAGATGACCCGCTGGCGTCGCGTGCGCTATCGCCGCCAGCTAGAGAAGCGCGACATCGCAGTGGGTGCTCCCGGCCAGGTTGTTTCGGCGGGTGTTTAGTTCGTCAAGACCTATCGGGATGCGATCTCTTCCACTCTGCGCAAGATATCGAAAATATCGTCAGCCGTAGTCCGCGGATTCATCACGACCAGCCGCAACACCCTCCGCCCATCGAGCACGGTCGAACTGATGTAAGCGAAACCACTCTCATTCAATTCTTCCTTGATGGCCCAGTGCCGGCGATCCGCATCAGCCCTCTTCAATCCGCGCAGTTCGAAGCAGAAGATATTCGAATGCGGCTCGTGAACAGGCGCAAGAATCCTCGACTGCGAGCAATATTCAAACGCCGCCTTCGCCACCTCGCATACGTGCGTGCCCAGCGCATCCCAGATGGTCGGCCCGTAGGCCTGCCACACGATCCACGGCTTCAGCGCATCGAAGCGTTGCGAGCATGCAATCGTGACCTGGCCAATATCCGGCCAGTGCCGCTTCGATCCGAACAGATACGGCGCCTGCTCCTGCAACGGCGCCAGCAGGTTCCTTCCATCGCGCAGCATCACTCCCCCGGCCGCCAGCGGCATGAACATCATTTTGTGCGGATCAAATGTCACCGAGTCTGCGCTGGCGATTCCTGTCATCAACTTGCGCATACGCCGGCTGAAGAGCAGGCCCGCTCCGTGCGCCGCATCCACATGGAACCATGCGCCACGCCTGGCCGCGATTTTCTGCAGCGCCGTCAAGTCATCAAAACTGCCGGTCGGCGTCGAACCCGACGATCCCACCAGGACGAATTTGCGGAACCCGGCCTTTCGCGCGCGCACAAACGCATTGTCCACCGCACTGACATCCGTGCTGAATTCAGCATTGAGCGGCACGCGGAATACCGAATCCCTGCCGATCCCCAGGATCGCCGCTGCTCTCGCGATCGAGTAATGCGCTTGCGCGCCGACAATGATCGCAATGCGCGCTCCGCCTCTCCTCGACGCATCAGGCGCCAGCGTATCGCGTGCCGCCAGCAGTGCGGTCAGGTTCGCAAATGCGCCGCCCGGCACCAGGGATCCGTCGGCACTTCGTGGATACCCGAACAGCTTCTTGAACCGCTCGATCAGGTCGCGGTCAATCGCAGTCGCGATCGGCGACATCTCCCACACCGCCAGACTCTGATTCAGAGCAGCGACCACGGATTCAACAAGAGCGGCCCCGGGAATCGGCGCCGCAACCTGCTGCGCCGCAAATCGCGGATGGGACAAATTCAAACTTGCCCTCTGAATGTCCCGAACCAGCGATGGAATATCGCGCTTCGTCGCGCCGCTCAGGATCTTGGCTGCAATGCGCTCGGACTCCGGAACTCGCACGGGGCCGTCATCAGCAAGCAGCGCGTCGGCTGCAATGTCCGCGAGGTCGCGCGCCAGCTTCCGGACCGAGGCCGGCCACCATAGATGTTCAACGTAATCTTGCATGGAGCGCGTACCTTTCGAGTGTGTCACGGAAATCATGCTATCAGCGTCGTCGGATCTTCTTAGCATTGTCATTCTGAGCGAGACGCCCTTTGTCTCGCTCAGGATCTACGCATTTCGCCGCCAGCACCACTGCACCGACGAGAGTGCTTGTCAGGAACGTGGGCGGAAGTCGTGACATCCTCGCCGGGCGCCCGTGGTAAAACGATCCCGCCGCTCCCACCCGGAGAAACAAAATGCCTGACGCGAATGCACCCGACCCAATCCCCGCTGGAATATCGCGCCCTACTTCATCGTGGAAGACATCGTCGCCACCGCTAACTTCTATCGCGACAAGCTCGCCTTCAGCTATGAGCGCTTCTGGGGCGAGCCTCCGTGCTTCGCCATGCTGCGCCGCAACGGAGTCACGATCATGCTGAAGCAGCTTCCCACTCCCGGGCTTCATGCGCCACAACCAGCCCTCTGACAGAGACAAAGCCAATGGCGATTTCGTATGGGACGCCTATCTCTGGATCGACGATGCCGACGCCCTTTACGCCAAATGCCTGGCCAACGGCGTCAAGATCGTCCGGCCCATCTGCGATCAGCAATACTTCATGCGCGAGTTTGACATAGAAGACTGCAACGGGTTCCGGCTCTGCTTCGGCCACGACATCTCCGAGTAGATGCCGGGGACGATTACCCGAGCCTAGCCGCGAAGCGGCGCAAGAATTCATCCCACCGCCCAAGCGGCGGGCAATCCGAGCACAAATCATCCAACCCCGAAGGGGCGAAAGAAACACCCCTATGGGGTGTTCAAGAAACCGCCTCGCCCTGCCGGAAGTACCGCCCTCCCTCCGCTCGGAACAAGACCCACGCGATCACTACGCATAACACGAAATGCACCGCCAACTCGCCGAGCGGATGAAACAGACTGACCATCACATGGAAAACAACCCACGCGAGCGCCAGCCATCGTGCCCAATTTTGTCCGCGCAGCATGAACACACCACACACGAGCGCCACTAATTCCGTGACCTCAATGATGACCGCATCCGGATGCCTTGCCAGCAGCTCTTTGAAGTGAAACGCAAACCCGGCGACTCCCACCAGGATGTATAGCCACGCCACTAGCGTGATCAACACAGGCCGCTTCGCGTTCATGGCAGCATCTCCATCACCGCATCGCTCGGTTCCAGTTCTTCGGCTCCGGGAGGCATGATTGCTCCCGCATCGAGTAACGCTTGCACGGCGCCGACATAATCTCCGGTCTTCCGATGCCAGCCGTTCCCCGATCCGAACACGGTCCACGAGAGCGCGGTTCCCGCATAGTCCCTCGACTTCAGTTCCAGTGTCGGATGGAACCGCAGGATCTCGCGGATCATCTCCGAGTTCCCGTGGAATCCTGCCCAGTGCAATGCTGTGGCGCCCGCATCGCCAGGCGTATCGACTGGCCATCCCGCTTTCAGCATGAGTCGCACTGCGGCCGCGTTGTTGTTCTGCGCAGCGTTAGGGAGTTTCCTCAGCTGTTCGTCCGAGAGAGCCCGGACTGTGTCCCGATTCTTCGACAAAAATTCCTGAAACGCCGCTTCATCCCCAAGCTCGCAGGCCAGCGCCAGCTTCAAATTCTCTGGAGTATGTTTCATGAGCAGCTGAAATACGTCTTCATGACCGAAATCGCGCGCCACGGTGTGTGCAGTCCGGTGGTGGCCGAACATCCATATATAAATCGTCCCGCCAGAATGGAAATTGTTCTTCGGGAACCACTCCTCCGACACGTTCATCCGTATGCACTCGGGATCCCGCTCCAGGTGCCGCTTCACGAGCCCAACATCCCCGAGCGCCGCCGCCATCAGGATGTCTGTCTGGCATCCGCGCGCCACCAGGTATCGAGCGACAGGCTGGCGGTCGTTCGCATAGTGCCGTGAGTGCTCCACTCGAAGCATGTACTGCGCCGGAGTCGACTCGTGATCCACATCGCGCGCGTCTATGTCCGCTCCCTTGGAGAGCAGGAACTCGGCGATCTCGACCGTAGACGCGTAGTGTAACGGCGTCTGTCCATCCCCGCCGCGCGCATGCACCAGGCTGGGATCGGCCTCGATAAGCTCCCGCAGCTTCGGCAACATTCCCAGCCGAGCTGCTGAATGCGCGTCGATTACCGCTCTTCGCTCTAAAAGAAATGGCACGAGGCTCGGATCGCACTCATCCAGCACGCCGAAGCCTCCGGCCCACCACTCGCTTCGCTTCCGTATGTCCGCTCCCGCTTGCAGCAAGACATCGATCGTGGCGCGATCGCTCCGTTGCACCGCTGCATACAGCGCGTTCAGCCCGAACCCGTAATCAGGTAGCGGAGCGTTGATGGTCGCGCGCAGTTCCGGATGCCTTTTCAAGAGCTCTCGGACCCTCGCAGCATCCTCATCGCACACAGCGGTCTTGAATGCCTGAGCGGGACTCATTCCCAGCGAGAGCACATGGGACTTTAACTTCGCCCACGTATCGAAGCCGTATTCGTTGGCGAGCTTGTGTTGCGCGCCCGCGAGCCTGCCTTCCGGCGCACTACGCAGCAACTCTTTGGCTTGTTTCTTGAGAAATTGAAGATTAGGTTTGGCGGGTAGTTGACGAGACATTCCTTCTCCTATGGCCCGTGTCCGCTATCTCGGGCAGAAGAGAGGTAAATGCTCGTTGTGACTCAGGACCATTCAGGTGGGATCATCCCTTTCCGCGGACAGGAGGCAGCCTGCGATGCCATCGGCATTCTAGCAGAGTTCGATCTCCACCTCCGCCAAGTGTGGGTAGCAGACCATGTCAGCATGTGAGTTTGGCTCCAATCGAATGTGCAGCTCGATGCAAGCTGATAGACCCCGGAACTGAGCCTGTCACTCGCTGACAGAGTTAACTTCGGGTCTCATCTGCGGGAAACACGTTTCTCTGCGATGCACCGCCCCCCCGATTTCCTGGAAGGCCAACGAACTTCTCCCCGCGCTCTCCTTGACAATCTAGGAGAGAAAGGCGTATTCCTAGACACTCTAGGGAAGCGAATACATGGCAAAACAACTCGATCTTCTGCAGGGCACTCTGGAAATGCTCATCCTGAAAGCCATTTCCCTGAGCCCCTTGCATGGCTACGGCATTCTGCTGCGAATCCAGCAGATTTCGAAAGAGCGGCTGGAAATTCAGCAAGGGTCTTTGTATCCAGCGCTCTACCGCCTTGAACATCACGGCTGGATTAAGAGCGAATGGGGAGAATCAGAAAACAAGCGGCGCGCGCGCTATTACCAGCTCACTCCAGCCGGCAGGCGCAGGCTGCAATCCGAAGCCGAGCGCTGGAATCAGATGACTGCGGTGATTGCCGGGATTTTGCGGACAACTCCCGAGGAACTATGAACATGTGGACTCGACTTCGCTCATGGACAGCAGCCATGCTGTGTCGCAACCGCAAAGAACGTGAGATGGATGAGGAGATGCGCTTCCACATCGAGGCACATGCCGCGGACCTGGTCGGCCGCGGCGTAGCTCAGCAAGAAGCGCTTCGGCAGGCGCGAGTGGAATTTGGCGGAATCGAGACGGTGAAGGAGGAGTGCCGCGACGCGCTCGGTGTGAGTTTTCTGGAAACGCTGGCTCAGGATGTGCGGCAAGGCATCCGTGGCATGCTGAGGACACCTGTCTTCACGGCGATTGCATTGATCGTGCTGGCGCTTGGCATTGGCGCGAATACCGCCATCTTCAGCGTCGTCGATGCCGTCCTTCTTCGCCCATTGGCCTATCGCGATTCCGACCGTCTTGTCACGATCCTGATGAATGGCGACGGTCCTGTATCAGCGGGGAATTACATCGACTGGCGCGACCAGAGCCGATCTTTTACGGCGGTGAGTGCGGCGGAAGCGTGGTCTCCGAACCTCACCGGCATCGATTCTCCGGAACACATTCCCGGCTTGAAGGTGACGCAAGATCTGTTTCCCATGCTCGGCATCGGTCCGATGCTGGGGCGTTTATTCGTCCCAGGAGAAGACAAAGAGGGCGCCGATCGAGAAGTGATCCTCAGCCACAAGTTATGGCAACGACGTTTCTCATCCGACCCAAACGTGCTCGGCAAGGCAATTGTGCTCGATGGAAATGGGTATGTGATCGTCGGCGTGATGCCGCAGCAGTTTCAGTTCGCTCCGTTCTGGGCTACGAAAGCAGAGTTGTGGGTGCCGGGCGCATTTGGTCCGGGGGTTCACGCCGGCGGAGGAAGCCTGCGACTTTTCGCTCGCCTGAAAGACGGCGTATCGCTGACGCAGGCGCGCGCTGAGATCGCGTCGATCACCGCGCGGCTGGAGCAGCAGTATCCGGGTACGAATCGAAACGTAGTGGTGACCCCGCTGAAGGAAAAAGTTGTAGGCCCGATCGAGACGCCCTTGCTGGTGCTGCTTGCGGCGGTAGCGTTTGTGCTGCTGATCACTTGCGCGAACGTGGCACACATGCTACTGGCGCGGGCGGCAACGCGCCAAAAAGAAATCGCCGTGCGGGCTGCGCTGGGCGCACGCCGCGGTCGCCTCATCCGCCAATTCCTGACCGAGAGTCTTCTTCTTGGCGGTGCCGGCGGTGTGCTCGGACTTCTGATCGCGGTGCTGGGAACGCGGGCGCTGATCGCAATGAGCCCGACGAACATTCCGCGTGTGCAAACCGTGTCGATGGACCTGCATGCGGCCTTGTTTCTTTTCGCGGCGACGATTTTGACCAGTGTCGGATTCGGACTGGTCCCCGCGTTCCAGGCTTCGTCGGTGAATGTGAACGACACGCTGAAAGAGGGCGGGCGCAGCGGCGGCGAGGGAGTCCAGCGCAACCACCTGCGCAGCCTGCTCGTCGTGTCGGAATTTGCCTTGGCTCTCATGCTGCTCATCGGCGCAGGGCTGATGATCCGCACCTTTGCGGCGCTTGCGGCCGTTGATCCGGGTTTCAATCCGCACAACGTGATTTCGATGATCGTGTCGGTTGCGGGATCGAAAGAGGCCGATGCGGGCCGCCGCGAACTTTTCTACCGTCAACTGATTGAGCGTGTGCGATCTCTTCCGGGCGTGCAAGCAGCGGGCGCGATCAATCATCTACCGCTCGCGGGAGACTTGTGGGGATGGCATTTCGCGATCGAAGGCCGGCCGAAGCCGCGTCCGGGCGAAGCGCCTGGCGCGGTTTATCGCATGGTGACGCCCGGATATTTTGCTGCAATGCGGTTGCCCATAGTCCGCGGACGCGACATCACCGACTCCGACAATGCGACAGCGCCAGGCGTAATCATCATCAATCAACAGGCGGCACGGCAGTATTGGCCCGGAGAAGATCCGCTGGGGAAGCGCGTATCCTTTGACGATGACACTAAGAATCCAAAGACGTGGCTGACAATCGTCGGTATTGCGAAGGATGCGAAACAAGATAGCTGGACGGACAAGGCAACTCCGGAAGCCTACTTGGCGGCATTTCAGAATCACGATTATCTGGGCGATTCCGGGACGGAGGCCTCCAGTCACATGGACTACATAACGCTTGTGGTGCGCACGGCAGGCGATCCTGCGGCGGTAGCGTCTGCCATGAAAGAGGCAGCGTGGTCCTTCGATCACAACCTGGCGATTTCGCAAGTTGTCACCATGGACGGAGTGGTAAGCGAGGCGAACGCCCAACCACGATTTGAAATGCTGCTGCTGACGATTTTTGCTGCGGTTGCGCTGGTTCTTGCCGCAGTTGGGATCTATGGAGTGATCAGCTACTCCGCATCGCGACGGACGCATGAGATCGGGGTGAGGATGTCACTGGGCGCAACTCGCGGCGATGTTCTCTTGCTGGTAGTGCGGCAAGGGATGTGGCTGGCCGTGGCAGGATCGGTGTCAGGCATCGCAGGCGCACTGCTGCTTTCGCGACTTATGGCGAAATTGTTGTATGGTGTTCAGCCGACAGATCCAGCAACATTTGGCGCTGTGGCTGCGGGATTGGGAGTAGTGGCGATGCTCGCATGCTACATCCCAGCGCGGCGGGCAATGCATATCGATCCCATGGCCGCGCTGCGCTACGAGTAGTCGCTTGTGAGTGTCGGTACCCGCTGTCAACGCTGCGCGTGTGTGCTGGCGCGTTATTTACCTCGAGTCCGGAAGACTTCCGTGTGGTCAGCAACCCGGGAGGAATTCAATCGGCTTATCCCCCCAAGCCGATATTTCACAGCAACTTAGCAGTTCCTCCAAATTTTCTTGACATCCTATAGTGTATGACATACAGTATGTGACATACACCGTATGACGCAAAGTACTCCAGTCCCGAACGACGTTTTCGAGAACCTCCGGCTTGAACTTCGCCGCGGATGCCTGACTCTGGCTGTCCTGACCCAGCTTCGCACCGAGCGCTATGGATACACTCTGCGCAAGGCTCTCGCCGACGACGGCCTCGAGATCGATGAGAGCACTCTCTATCCGCTGCTCCGCCGCCTGGAGACTCAGGGCCTCCTCGTAAGCCAGTGGCGCGAAGAAGACAAACGCAACAAGCGCTTCTATCGCTTGTCCCCCACCGGAGAACAGATCCTCGAACAACTCGCAGGCGAGTGGCAGCGCATGAATGCGTCGCTCAGCAAAATTCTTCAAGAGGCATAACACCATGAGCAAATCATCCAGCCGCAATCCTATTGAACTTTTAGACCGCTACCTTCAAGCCGTGCGCTTCTGGCTGCCAAGAAACGCGAAGCAGGAAGACCTGCTCGCGGAACTGGGCGAGGATCTGCGATCGCAATTCGAAGCCAAAGAAGAGGAACTCGGGCGTCCCCTCGATCAAGCCGAAGCCGCCGCGATCCTGAAAGAGTGCGGCAATCCCATGGTCGTCGCCAGCCGCCTTGGACCGCAGCGCTATCTGATCGGGCCAACGTTGTTCCCGATCTACCTTTTCGTGCTCAAGATGGTTCTGCTCTGGGTTCTGCTGCCCATCTTCATCGTGATTCTTGCTCCGCTGAATGTCGCGAACTCAGGCGGTAATTGGGTCCAGGCGCTGTTGAGCACCATGGCCGGAATGTGGAGCGGAGCCTTCATCGCCGCCGGCACCATTACGATGGTCTTTGCGGTCCTCGAACGAACTCAGGTGTTCGCGCGCATCGACTGCAAGTGGGATCCCGCGAAGCTGCCGCCAGTTGAGAAGCAGGAACGCAAAACATCCTTCGTGCAAACTGCTTGCGAACTCATCTTCAACGTGTTTGGCCTGGTCTGGCTGTTGCTCATTCCGGAGCATCCCTTCATGATCCTCGGCCCAGCCTCGGCAATCCTGAAGCCCGCGCCCCTGTGGCACGCGTTCTATGTGCCTCTCGTGTTGCTGGCAGTCTTCGCGATCGTCCGGTTGGTAGTGATCCTTGCCAAGCCGCAGTGGACATGGTGGCCTCTCGTCACCCAGGTGTTTCAGGCGGTTCTGGTCCTCATTCTTCTCAAATACATCGTCGGCGCGGCGGCCCATGTCTCCAGCTCGAATTGGTATCCGTTCGTAACGCTCGCGGATTCCGCCAAGAGTTCCGCGCAGCACATCAGCATCGCTGCGGTGGTGAACGTCTCGATCTACATCGCCCTCGCGGCAACCTGGCTTGGCGTCTGCATCGGAGCGGTGGTCCATACCTGGGAACTGATACGGCATTTCCGCGATCAACGGTCCGGACCGCAAGCTGCATCTTTGCAGGCGCCCTAGCCCTAACGACGGTTGATTGCAACGCCGTGCCCTGTCTCCACAATTCGTTTTGTCTCTACAGATTCCTCAATACGTCAGCGCGGACCCTCTCCGCGCTGACGTTTTTGCTGCGCTGTTTGCGGTAAGATCAAGGATTATGACAACGCCAGCAGACGCTCCTGAGCCGGGCTCCGGCCCCGCTCCGGAGTCTCGTCCTTCTAACTTCATACGTGATCGCTTTATCGAAGACCTCAAGACCAACAAGTACAACGGACGTGTGCAGACCCGCTTCCCTCCTGAGCCGAACGGATATCTCCACATCGGTCACGCCAAGGCCATCTGCATCGACTTCGGATATGCCGACGAGTTCGGCGGCCACACCAACCTGCGTTTCGACGACACCAATCCCGAGAAGGAAGATGTCGAATACGTCGCTTCGATCATGGAAGACGTCAAGTGGCTCGGCTTCCACTGGGACGGCCTCTTCTACGCGTCAGACTATTTCGATCAGCTCTATGAGTGGGCCATCAAGCTGATTAAGGATGGCAAAGCCTACGTCGATGACCTCACCGCCGACGAGATCCGCAAACATCGTGGCACGCTGACCGAGCCTGGCAAGGACAGCCCCTACCGCAATCGTTCCGTCGAAGAGAACTTGAACTTATTCGAGCGCATGAAAGCCGGCGAATTTCCCGACGGTTCGCGGGTGCTGCGAGCGAAGATCGACATGTCGTCGCCGAATTTCAATATGCGCGATCCGGTGATGTACCGCATCCTGCACGCCGAGCATCACCGTACCGGAAACAAGTGGTGCATCTATCCGATGTACGACTACGCGCACGGGCAATCGGACTCGCTCGAAAAAGTAACGCACTCGATGTGTTCGCTCGAGTTCGCCGATCACCAGCCAATCTATAGATGGTTTATAGAACAGCTGGGGATTTTCCCCTCGCAGCAGATCGAATTCGATCGCCTCAGCCTCACTTACACCCTCATGAGCAAGCGCAAGCTGCGCCAGCTGGTGGAGCAAGGTACCGTGCGCGGCTGGGATGACCCGCGCATGCCCACGCTGTCAGGCCTGCGCCGCCGCGGCTACACTCCTGAAGCGATTCGTAACTTCGTGACGGCTGCAGGCGTGTCGCGCACCAACGGCATCGTCGAGCGCGCAATGCTCGAGCACTTCGTCCGCGAAGATCTGAACAAGCGCGCGACCCGCGTGATGGCGGTGCTGCGTCCGTTGAAGGTTGTCATCGACAACTATCCCGAACATCAAGTCGAAGAGATGGACGCGACCAACAATCCCGAAGACGCGTCCGCAGGGATGCGCAAGGTGCCATTCTCGCGCGAACTCTACATTGAGCAGGACGATTTCCGCGAAGTGCCTCCACCGAAATATTTTCGCTTGTCACCAGGCAAAGAAGTTCGCTTGCGCTATGGATACTTCATCACTGCCAAGAGCGTGGTGAAGAATGACAAGGGCGAAGTGGTCGAGGTGCACTGCACCTACGACCCAGCGACACGCGGCGGCAACGCGCCACCCGATGGACGCAAGGTGAAGTCAACGATCCACTGGGTGTCGGCGCAGCATGCAGTCGACGCCGAGGTGCGCATTTACGAGAACCTTTTCACGAAAGAAAATCTTGGTGACGTAGAAGAGGGTAAGGACGTTCTCGATTACCTGAATCCGAACTCACTCGAAGTGATACCGCACGCCAAGCTGGAACCGTCGCTGGCGAGCGCCGCGCCTGGCAGTCGCTATCAGTTCGAACGCCTCGGCTACTTCTGCGCTGACCTGGATTCCAAGCCGGGAGCGCTGGCGTTCAACCGCACGGTGGCGCTGAAGGACACCTGGGCTAGGGTTGAGAGGAAGCAGGGCGGGAAGTAGTCGCATCCGACAAATAAAGCACTTAGCTGCTGTGGATAAAGTGTTCCTGCAGGAACACTTCCATGTACATAAATGTGCGTACAGCGGTCTAAGTGTCGCAACATCATCGCTTTGCAAGAGGTTGCAGGTTGTGAAAAATGAAACTCCCGAGCTACCAACCGCCCGGGAGGTTGCATGTTAGCCCGTCCAGCTTATGAAGCACTATCGGCAACAATGAGGCAGAACTTCAATGTCCCAAGTCGCTGCGCGCTTTCCCTCGTGGCAGCGAACTCGCCGGGAGAACGATGCAGATAAAACAGCCGGGCTTTCTCAGAGTTTGAGCTGGGTGATGGCTTCGCTCTCTTTGTAGCGCTCGGCCGGAATG
Organism: Terriglobia bacterium; assembly: GCA_963727085.1. Taxonomy (GTDB): domain Bacteria; phylum Acidobacteriota; class Terriglobia; order Terriglobales; family Acidobacteriaceae; genus Sulfotelmatobacter. The sequence continues at coordinate 114,301 of CAVSER010000003.1, forward strand.
AACCAGGGGCGCTCGATCGGAACGCCGTCGCCATCGAGTTGCACGAGCCGTTTGAAGCAAAGCCCGAGGGCAAAGCCCACAGCGAAACCGCCGACGTGCCCCCAGAATGCAACCGAAGAAAATCGGCCGACCCGCGTCAGAAGTCCCAGAAGAGTCTGCTCTGCGATCCAAGTGCCGACCGCCGCCGCAGTATGTGTCCGAATTGAGGTGATGCGAAACCAGCCGAGGTACACAGCCAGATCAAAATCCGCATTTGGGAAGAGAACGAAGAAGCAGCCCATGATGCCCGAGATCGCGCCGGATGCGCCCACGCAGGGCACCAGAGAGCCAATGTTAAGAGCATAATGAAGCAGCGCTCCACCCAGACCGCAAAGAAAGTAAACAAGTCCAAATAGCCACATCCCTATGGAGTTCTCAATGTCTTTCCCAAACATCCACAAGAACCACATATTCCCGAGCAAGTGAAGCCATCCAGCATGCAGAAACATCGAGGTGACCAACGTCAGCATCTGCGGATGGGCAGGAATGAACCCGTAATGCCAAAGAATGCGAACTGGAGATCCAGAGAGTAAAGTCGCTAGAAAAACGATGCAATTGATGGCCCCGAGCACGAGGACGGCGCGTGGAGTGTTGGCCACATCCGAGTCTCGATTGATAGGAAGAATGAACAATCAGCACACGCCAAAAGTCGAGCGCCAATTCTGCCCTCGGTCCTACGGGCCGTCAAGCGTTCATTTGGCCTTTGCTGCTTCCTCAACTCCGGACAGCATTCTGTCCAGACCGGCACGGTTTATATATCGTCCGTTCACGATAACTGCCGCGATCTTTTGCGTGTTGCTGATGTCTTCCAGCGGATTCGCATCAAGCAAAACCAGGTCGGCGTACTTGCCCGGTTCGACTGTCCCCAGGTCAGCTTCTTTGCCGAGAAACTTTGCCGGATTGATCGTCGCCGTTTGCAGCGCCTCCAGCGGGGTGAATCCCGCGGCGACGAAGCGCTGCAACTCTTCGTGCAGGCTGAAGCCGGGGAAGATGTAGACGCCCGGCGGCGTATCTGTCCCGGCGAGAAATGGAATGCCAGCCTTGTGCATCTCGTTCACGACTTCCAACTCTTTTTCGACGAAATGCTTCCGCGTCGCCAGGTCGTCGGTATTGAAATCGTGCATGATCTGTTCTGTGAAGCGCTTCCAGGTGCCGTCTTTCCAGGACGCGGGAACATATTTGGCGCGCCCGTCGTGAGCGAAGTCGGTCTGATCGATGAGGTTCCCGCCGCGTTCCCACACCAGCGTCGGACACTGCCACGTCTGATTCTTCGCCAACATCGCAAAGAGAGCCGCCGCCCGCTTCGGATCGTAGGTCGAGAGGAATTTGCTCTCGCTCTTGGATCCTTTGATGAATTCGTCTTCCAGCGGCGATGCGCCTTCGAAGATTCCGATCAGGTGCTCGAAGCTTTTCTGGCCGGCATTTGACATCTCCGACGCGCGAACTGAATCCGGCACGTGACCGACGAAGGTGATTCCCTGTTTCTTGGCCTCGTCCGCGATGGCAAAGACGGCCTCGCGCGGAATTAGCGATTGCAGCTTGATGAAGTCCGCGCCCTTCTCCTTCAGTTCGTCGACAGCCCGGCGTCCGTCCTCGGGCGTTTTGATCGCGATCGAACTTGGGAACCTCGGCTGCGGGCCGTCGAGCATTGGTCCGGACATCACGATGCGCGGCCCGAGCATCCTGCCCGCGGTGATGTCCTTGCGCCACTGCTGCAGCACGTCCAGTTCGCCGCCCATATCGCGCACGCCCGTGATTCCGTTCGCGACGAACAGCGGGACTGTGATCTCCTTTCCAAGCGGGAACCAGTCGCCGAAGACCATGTGAACGTGCATGTCCCACAGCCCCGGGATCAGGAATCTCCCTTTGCCGTCGATAAAGATGGCGTCGATGCGTCGCGTCTTCTCGCGCTCTTCCGGGCCGGCCACGGCAAGGATGCGGGTGCCATGCACAATCACCGAGCGATGCATCTGCGGAGGGCCACCCTTCACGTTAATCACGGTCACGTCATCAATGACGACCGAGGAAGAGGACTGGGCCATGCTGAAGGTGGCGACTCCTGCCATCAGGAGGTGAATGAGAAAGTGCTTCATGGAGAGGAATGGTAGGGCCGTGGCGGGAGTTCGTCAAAATCGTTGCCCGAACCCGGCAGCATTCTCCTGGTCGGCATGTTCGGCTGGAGCGTCAAAGGCTTAATCACAGAGGGCACGGAGGATCGCGAGGAAAGTAGGCGCGTCCGGCGGAGCCGGCGACGGCGTTAGTGAACGTGCGGGCTTTGCGCCGGATTCTTGTGTGGTCCAGGCGGCTCTTTCACGACCTTCACTTCGAAGCTGACGGGGAGGGACTTGGGGGGAAAGCACTGCGCGTTGTCGCAAGCCTGATAGCGCAGCGCCCCGTGCATCACGTATTTTCCCGGGACGACGGAGTGCAGCGGGTGTACCGAAAGCGTGATCGCGAAATCGCCGCTGTAGACGTTCAGTTTCTCGTCGGGGGAGAACGGAAACGACAGATCTTTGCCCTCGGGATATTCGGTCTTGCCGAGCACGATATCCGTTGGCGGGTTCATCTTCAGGCCGGTGGGTATCAGGAATTCGGACTTGGGTGTGTTCGAGTTGATGTGATAACCGGGGGCGACCCGAAAATCAATTTTTACCTTCGTCTGGGCAGCACGCTGGGTTGTGACCAGCGGGACAGGAGCCATGGAAACGGAGGGTCCTCTGCCCGACTGGGCGAAGGTAGACCCTGCGAGCAGGACAAGCAGGCTGGTGAAGCCCGAGATGTGCCTTGGCGAGATCATGGCCTTGCAACGCCAAGAAGCCGTGTCCAATATAGCGCCAGATCGGATGGCTTCTTGTTACCTAGTCTGAGCCTGCGCGTCTTCGGCGACGAGCTTCTTTTGCATACGGGACCGGACTCCATGCCAATCCTAAGACTCACCGCGGCTCGCGCAACGTTACTTTAGACCGGCGGCGGCGCTGGCTGTAGTCCCGGCAGATTGCGTATTCAGCGCCTTTTTGATGGAATCCTCGATGTCGGCTTTGCCCCTCAGTCCGATGATCTTGTCGACGATCTTGCCATCGCGCCCGATGAAGAAGCTTTCCGGTAGGCCCGGAACGCCTCCGTACTCGTCTCCCACGGCTTCTTTGCCGAGGAGCACCGGGTAATTCACGCCCATATCTTTGGCGAACTTGGCGATCTCATCTTTTCCGGAGTCGTCCATGGCGACGCCAACCACCTGCAGCCCCTGAGCGCCGTATTGATTTTGCATTTCCACGAGCCAGGGAGTTTCGATCTTGCATGGCCCGCACCATGTCGCCCAGAAATTCAGCAGCACGGCTTTGCCGCGGAGGTCCGATAGCTTCAGGTTGCCGCCATCAAGCTTCTCGAGAGTGAAGTCGGGAGCCGGCGTACTCTCGCCGAGGATTGGCGGTGCTTCAGCTCCAGTTGATCGGCGCGCCATGTGGAATCCCACATAGAGCATGGCGGCGGCAACGACCGCGACCACGACGAGAGCGAGTGGATTGCGGCCGCTTTGCGGCGCCGGCGGCGGAGCGACCGGGGGATTGCCGAAGTTGCTGGCATCGACTTCCGGAGCGTGGGTGACGGGTGTTTGATCCGAATGTTCAACTGACATGATGCAATTCCCCATTTACAACGCGAAACGATTCAAGAACGACAGCCAACTTGAGATGAGTGTAAAGCGGCCGAGGACCAGCAATATTCCCAGTGCGATCAGCAGCCCGCCACTAGCGACTTCGAGCGCATGCATGTGCGAGCGGAAACGGCTGTAAAACTTCAGGAATCGCTCCATCAGAAGCGATGTCAACAAGAATGGGACCGCCAATCCCAGCGAATAGACTGCAAGAAGAAAGATGCCTTTTAGTACCGTGTCCTGCACCATGGCAAAACCAAGAATCGTGGATAGAATCGGGCCGAGGCAGGGAGTCCAGCCGAACGCGAAGGCGAATCCGATAACGAAAGCCCCATAAGGAGTGCTGCTGCCTTTGACGCTGTGCAGGCGTGCATCGGTGTACAACGCTTTGATCTTGAAAATCCCAGTCAGGTGCAGTCCGAAGATGATGATCACCACTCCAGCGACGATGGAAAGCGTGTGCTTGTAGCGCGCGGCGACCTGGCCGATCTCGGTGGAGATCGCTCCCAGGGTGATGAACACGACGCTGAACCCGAGAATGAAGCCGACGGAATTGATCATCACTCGGCGCATAAGCTGCGCCTGCGGTGATTTCAATTCCTCCACGCCCGCGCCCGAGATCAGGGAAACGTATCCCGGCACGAGCGGAAGTACGCAGGGAGACAGGAACGAAATCAAACCGGCAAAGAATGCGGCAATGGGCAGCGGCAGACTAGACATTCATCCTTCATTGTACCCGTCAGATCGAGCTAGTGAATAAGACGCGTTGGAGGGGTTTAAGTTTCAGAAAAGAAGCAGCGACTCCGCGTCTATTTGGGTCGATGCTTTTTCTTTGCGGATGAGGCTGGCGGCGGTGATGTTTGTTGTTTCTCGGGCTCCGTCGCTGGAGCCAGCGAGTTGAGTTGTCCCGGAGAATCCACGATCTTGCGGAAGAATGTGGTTGGCACTGTCGTCTGGAGAACGGCCCGGTTGTCGTCCTGCCGGACCTGCAGGCTATCGAAAACGGTCTTCACGTCGGCATCGGTGCCCGGAGATCCCACTGAGGCTTCTGCACTGTGGAACATGGCGAGAAACACATTCAGCTTGTCGGCGATTGCGCGGGCATCGTCCTGATTATCCGCCGAGGCTTCGGCGCGGAGGTGGAGCACGCCGGCGCGTAGCGGCAGGTGCAACGGGTTGTAGCTGGCGGAGATGACTACACTGGCGGGCTTTGGGAAAACCGCGGACCAGCCCTCGAAGGCGGGGGCGGAGGGGTCTACGCGGGCGATCAGCCATACCGGGCTGGCGAGTTGAACGCGCTTGTAATACCGCCGGAGGAACTGCGGGCCTCCGAAGGGAGAGGCCAGACGTCGGGAGCGGTCGATCATCCCATGGATCACGCCGACATCCTCGTGGTTCGAGGCGGCGACTGTGTCCACGGCGAGAAAGGCGATGCGGAACGTCCGCCCGGAAATCGGGATCGTGTAGATATCGACCGAGTCGTAGTTTTCTATCGACCGCGCTGTCTGCTTCAGGTAAGCCGTACACTTTCCGCCATCGAAGTGTCCGACGAATACCTCGGAGAACCGGGGCTCGGGTGCGGCCCCGCCGGTTCCTCCGCCGGGCCACTGCTGGGGGTAGTGCACGGCAAAGGCGACCGCATCGAGGTCGCGCTCATAATCGAAGCCGGTTTCACGGATGAATCGCTCGTAGTCCGGGTCATGAGCCACGGGAAACATCGGCTTGGTGCTGCTGTTGATCTTTCGCACCCAACCGAAATTCGCGTAGAGAAACGCGTCTGCACCGGGCAGCAGGCGGGCGGGCTCAGGCGGAGCGCTCTTGCGAAGCTGGACGGCGACCACCAGCGCGGCGGCAATGACTACGACCCCCAGTGCGATGGGGAGCGTGCGAGTGTGTTTAAGTCGCATGAAGTGCGGTCAGGAGAGGAATGATAGCACCCAGGCGGGTCTTGGCGGCTTCCATCGAGCCGATGCAGCTTTGCGAGCGGATTAACCTGGGAAACGGCTTCGCAGAGGACCTGCAGTCTTCGAGTACAATGAAAGGACCCGCGCTCAGGCATCTGCGAGCGCGACGTTGTTGCGCCTGCTGTTCCCGTTGTGATACTTTTTATAATTGTCCCGGACATTCGGAAGGGATTAGAGGGAGTGGTTCGCGCGACGCGCGGCTTTTCCTTAGAGTTGCTGGCGTAGCTCAGCCGGTAGAGCATCTGATTTGTAATCAGAGGGTCGGGGGTTCGAATCCCTTCGCCAGCTCCAGAGAACGACAGTAAAGACGAATTTTCCGGCAGGCGGCGGATTCGGTTTTAGCGGCGCAACAGGTTTTTCCAACGCACTCCATTCGGAACTTTTCCGGCGTGCAGTGATCTTCGCGGTAGTCTTTGTGCGCGACCTTGGTTTCCCTGTATTGCGATAGTCCGATTTGTGAAATGGAAGTGTGATTTGTGCTGCGCCTTCTCCGCAGACTTGGCGGAGTGAGCCGGCGGTGGCGAAGCACGGTCTGCCGGACGGAACGCAATGGCCGCATCGCCCGAAAGTTTTCGCACAGGTGGGTGAGTGGTTAAAGCCAACAGACTGTAAATCTGTCCCTCCTAGCGAGGTACGAAGGTTCGAATCCTTCCCTGTGCACCAGTGATGAATGTGAATCGCCTTGCGGTAAGCATGATCGCCTACGTCGTGTTGGGAGCCCTGACGTGGATGACGATCACCGACACGAAGCTTCGGGCCGGAACGCTGGTGGTTCTTGGGTTGTTTGCTTTTAAAAGCTGGGTGCGGCGGAACGACACGATGCATCCGGATGGCGAGAGCGACGCGAAGTAGTTGCTGCAGGCTGATTGCTGATTTGGCGAGCCGATGTAGCTCAGTTGGTAGAGCACTCCCTTGGTAAGGGAGAGGTCACCAGTTCAATCCTGGTCATCGGCTCCAGATAGTCGTGAGTTGTGAGGGATTTGTGGCAGGGCGCGACTTTAGTCGTGTCGCGGGAAGTTGAGGCGGCAAGCGGCTTTAGCCGCTGAGGTCGAGCTGGCGGCGGATAGCTGACAGCTGCTTTACCGGGCGGGAGTAACTCAGTGGTAGAGTCACAGCCTTCCAAGCTGTTGGTCGCGGGTTCGATTCCCGTCTCCCGCTCCAGATCTTAACGTTGGGGGATGACAGTGGCGTTCGAACAGGCTGCCATCAGGGTAGAGATGGAGCGGGAATTTGCCAGGCTGCGAGCTGCAATCCAGCAGGCGTTCTTGCCGGAAAAAGTCGAGCAGTATCTGAAGCAGCTCGATCGCAAGGGAATCCGCGTTCGCGATCTGGATGCGGTCCTCGCGCAGCGGGTGCTGGAAAGTTATGGCGAGCCCGGAATGAATGCGCAGCAGCTTTATCGGTCGCTGGCGCTTTCGGATCAGGCTCAGATTCGCGAGCTTTACCTGTCGACGCTGGAAGCCGTCGAGGTCGCCCTGCGGCATAAGTTTAAGAAGTTGTATCAGTACTACTAGGAAGTACATATCCTGAGGGGCAACGAAGCGTGTGTCTCAGGATGGCGTCGCGAGAGTTCATCGCGGTGACAACGAGTAGAAGATTCGAGCTAGAAGCTCAGAGCTTAGGAGCTAGAGGCTGCAATTATGGCGAAAGAAAAATTTGATCGGACAAAGCCGCACTGCAACGTAGGGACGATTGGACACATTGATCACGGCAAGACGACGTTGACGGCGGCGATCACGAAGGTATTGTCCAAGCACAATCCGAACATCAAGTTTCGGTCGTTTGATTCGATCGACAACGCGCCGGAAGAGAAGGCGCGTGGAATCACGATCGCGACGGCGCACGTGGAGTACGAGACGGCGAACCGGCACTACGCGCACGTGGATTGCCCGGGCCACGCCGACTACATCAAGAACATGATCACGGGTGCGGCGCAGATGGACGGCGCAATCCTGGTGGTGGCGGCGACGGACGGTCCGATGCCGCAGACGCGTGAGCACGTGCTGCTCGCCCGCCAGGTGGGTGTGCCCTACATCGTCGTGGCGCTGAACAAGTGCGATGCGGTGGACGATCCGGAGCTGCTGGATCTGGTCGAGCTCGAAGTGCGCGAGTTGCTGAAGAGCTACGGATTCCCGGGAGACGATGCGCCGGTGATTCGCTTGTCGGCTCTGGGCGCGCTGAATGGCGAGGAGAAGTGGGAGAAGCAGGTGGATGCGCTGATGGAAGCGGTGGACAAGAGCGTGCCGCAGCCGGCGCGCGAAATGGACAAGCCGTTCCTGATGCCGATTGAAGATATCTTCTCGATCTCGGGCCGCGGCACAGTGGTGACGGGGCGAATCGAGCGCGGCAAGATCAAGGTGGGCGAGGAAGTGGAGATCGTGGGCTTCCGGGAGACGCGCAAGACGGTTGTTACGGGCGTCGAGATGTTCAAGAAGCAGCTGGACGAAGGTATGGCGGGCGACAACGCCGGGTTGCTGTTGCGCGGCATTGCGAAGGAAGACGTGGAGCGCGGCATGGTGCTGGCGAAGAACGGATCGATTACGCCGCACACGAAGTTCAAGGCGGAGGTGTACATCCTGACGAAGGAAGAAGGTGGACGACATACACCGTTCTTCAAGGGATACCGTCCGCAGTTTTATCTGCGAACGACGGACGTGACGGGCGTGGCGGAGTTGCCGGCGGGCACGGAAATGGTGATGCCGGGAGACAACGTGAGCCTGGTGATCGAGTTGATCACGCCGGTAGCCATGGAGAAGGGCTTGCGCTTCGCGATTCGCGAAGGCGGCCACACGGTAGGCTCCGGCACGATCGCAGAGATTGTTCAGTAAGGCAGGAAATGCAGAGATCCTGAGGCGCGCACACGACGCGCACCTCAGGGTGACAAGAATTCAGGTTTGAGCTAGCGGCTAGGAGCTGGCAGCAAAGTTAGGAGTAGTTGAGATGCCCCGAGAAATAGTGACATTACAGTGCGGTGACTGCAAAGAGCGAAATTATTCGACGACGAAGAACCGTAAGACGACGACGGAGCGGCTGGAGTTCAAGAAATTCTGCCGCCGTTGCCGGAAGCACACGCCGCATAAAGAAGTGAAGTAACAGTGGCTAGTGGTCAGTGACCAGTGGCCAGAGAGACTGACCACTAATCACTGACCACCGATACAGGGGCGTAAGCTCAACGGTTAAACTGTCGGTCTCCAAAACCGAACTTGGGGGTTCGAATCCCTCCGCCCCTGCCAGAGTTTTGGAAGAGAAGGGCCAGGAGTAGTTGGTGTCAGTCGAGACGAAGAAAATGGCAAATTCACTTGCAGCAGCGGGAAGCAGCTTAGGGGACAAGATCAAGTCCTGGCCGGAACGGATCAAGGCTTTCTACACGGACGTGCGCACGGAAATGCGCAAGGTGACCGCGCCGAGCTGGAAAGAAGTTCGCGGCACGACCACGGTCGTGATCATCACTGTGTTCATTTTTGCGCTGTATTTCGGGGTCATTGATTTCATCATTCAACACGGAGTGACCGCCCTGTTCAAAGCATTCAGGGCGCGATACTAAGAACGCGCGGCTAAGAGACAAGCAGGTTCTATGCAGGACGAAGAAAAAAACGAATCACAAACCACCACCGCCAGCGAGCCGCAGGCTCCCGCGGAAGGGGCAACCGAAGCGCCGCGCAATCCCAACATGAAGTGGTACATCATCCACTCCTATTCGGGATTTGAGCGCAAGGTGAAGGAATCGCTCGAGTCGCGTGTCGCGGCTTTCGGGCTGCAGGACAAGATCGGCAAGGTGCTGATCCCGACTGAGTCGGTCACCGAGGTTCGCGGAGGCAAGAAATACACCTCTGAGCGCATGTTCTATCCCGGCTACGTGCTGGTCGAAATGGACATGGACGATCACGTCTGGCACGTGGTGAAATCCACGCCGCGCGTCACCGGATTCGTCGGCACCGGACAGCAGCCGACGCCGCTCTCGGAAGAAGAAGTTCAGCACATCGTTTACAAAGTCGCTGACAGCCGCGAGAAGCCGAAGCTCAAGGTCAAGTTCGAGAAGAACGAATCGGTGCGCATCACCGAAGGACCGTTTGCGAGCTTCACGGGCGTGGTCGACGAAGTGAACGAGGACCGCGAGACGCTGAAGGTGATGGTCACGATTTTCGGCCGCTCGACCCCGGTGGAACTCGAGTTCAACCAGGTGGAGAAAGTGGCCTAAAGGCAAAGTTTCAAAGACAGGCTTCAGAATTCCGGGCCGAAAATCCTAGACCCGGAACTGAAGCGGAAGAGAGATCATGGCAAAAAAAGTTACAGGTTATGTGAAGTTGCAGATTGCGGCGGGCAAGGCGACTCCGGCTCCCCCGGTAGGCCCGGCGCTCGGCCAGGCGCAGATCAACATCATGGAGTTCTGCAAGCAGTTCAATGCCAGAACCAACCAGAAGGAAATGGAGGGCTTGATCATCCCGGTCGTGGTGTCCGTATACAGCGACCGCTCATTCACCTTCATTACCAAGACACCTCCGGCCTCGATCCTGTTGAAGCGCGCGGCGGGTATTGCCAAGGGATCCGGTGTGCCGAACAAAGATAAGGTCGGCAAAGTCACCGCCAAGCAAGTCGAAGACATCGCCAAGCAGAAGATGCCCGACCTGAACGCCGCGTCGGTCGAAACGGCGATCAAGAGCATTCGCGGGACAGCAAGATCGATGGGAATTGAAGTCGTTGGGTAGTGATCAGCTTTCAGTCATCAGTCGTCCGTTAGATCTTCCGATTATTGAAGACTGACAAACGGATGACGAGTCAAATGCACCACGGCTTTTCGATTCAACGACGAGCGGTGGGAGACAAGGAGCAGTAATGAATAAAAAAGAAGGAAAGAACATCTCCAAGGCGCACGCAGCAGTTGAAAAGCGCCCTTATGTTCTGCAGGATGCAGTTCCACTCCTGCAGAAGGTGAAGTTCGCCAAGTTCGACGAGACCGTCGAAGTTACGATGCGACTGGGAGTCGATCCCAAGCACGCCGACCAGATGGTCCGGGGCACGGTGGTCCTACCGCATGGCCTGGGTAAGTCAAAAAAGGTCCTTGTCATCGCCACTGGCGACAAGATCAAGGAAGCGCAAGCAGCGGGAGCTGATTTCGCCGGCGGCGAAGAGATGGTTGAGAAGATCACCAAGGAAAACTGGACCGACTTCGATGCCCTGATCGCGACTCCTGACGTTATGAAGTCCGTCGGACGCCTCGGCAAAGTTCTCGGCCCCAAGGGCCTGATGCCCAATCCGAAGACCGGCACCGTGACCTTCGATGTTGGCAAGGCCGTTCAGGAAGTGAAGGCCGGTAAGGTCGAGTTCCGTACCGACAAGACCGCGCTCGTCCACTGTCCGGTGGGAAAGATTTCGTTTACGCCCGACAAGCTGATCGAGAACGCCACCGTGCTGATCACCAGTGTGATTAAGGCGAAGCCGTCGGTGGCCAAGGGCAAGTACATCAAGGGTTGCTACCTCAGCTCGACGATGGGGCCTGGGATCGCGCTCGATGTGACCCCGATCGAGGCTGCGTCGAAGGCATAGCGATGCTCCTTGTCGCGGACAGCCGAGGCGGCTGTTCCCACATAAGATCAGAAAGATTCGAGGAATCCGACAATGGCAGTTACCAAGGCAAAAAAGACAGAGCAGGTCGAGAAGCTGAGCCAGGACCTGAAAAACGTTTCGAACGTAGTCGTCGCGACCTATACCAAGATGACCGTTTCCCAGGACTATGAGCTGCGCAAAGCCCTGCGCGGGGCAGGCGCGAAGTATAGGGTCGTCAAGAACACGCTTGCGGAGAAGGCAGCGAAAGGCACTAAGGTCGAAGGCGCGCTGAAGGATCTAGCGGGCGTGACCTCGATTGCCTTTACGACGGGGGATCCGGTTGCGATGGCCAAGGCGCTGACGAAGTACGCCAAGGACACGCCGGAATTCACCTTCAAGATCGGTGTGGTGGAAGGCCGCGTCATCAATATTAAAGAGATTGAGGCGCTGGCCTCGATGCCTTCGAAGGAAGAGCTGATGTCGAAGTTGCTCTTCCTGATCAACGCTCCGGCGCAGCGTCTGGCGACCGTGATCAACGCCGTCCCGCGGAACTTGGCGGTGGTGGTCGATCAGGCCGTCCAGCAGAAAAAGTTCAAGGAAGCGTAATGGCATCGCGGGCGCAGGCGCCCGCGTCCCGTAGAACGAGTTTAGTCGTTTGCATGCAAGGGGTTGCGCGGCTCCGTCCGAACGTTGTCTGGCGCGAGGATGGGGCCTGGTCGCACTGGAAACCTGGCCTGCAGATGGCGAAAAAGGAAGAGACTAATTAACGGAGAAACAAAATGGCGGATTTAGCACAGTTGGAAGAGTCAATCGTAGCCCTGTCGCTGCTCGAAGCGGCTGAGCTGGTTAAGAAACTGGAATCGCGTCTGGGCGTATCGGCTGCGGCAGCGGCTCCCGTGATGATGGCGGGTGGCGGCGGTGCGGCGGCAGCTGCGGCTCCGGCGGAAGAGAAAACTGAGTTCACCGTCGTCCTGAAAGAAGTGGGCGCCAACAAGATCAATGTGATCAAGGCCGTCCGCGAAGTCACCAGCCTGGGCTTGAAGGAAGCCAAGGAACTGGTGGATGGAGCGCCGAAGAGTATCAAGGAAGGCGTTTCCAAGGACGAGGCGGAGACCATCAAGAAGAAGTTCACCGAAGCTGGCGCGGTTGTCGAAGTAAAGTAACGGCTCATGTGGGGACGGTCGCCATCGGCGTTCGGCCGGGGTGTCTGTCCCCGCACGGCAACCAATCGCACCAAAAGCAGTGCAAAATCGATTATCTAGCCATTCGTACTTGTGAAGCCAAGGCCGGAGTGTTAGCATCTATATAACATCGCGGCCCTAGCCTCACTCAACGCGAGCGAGGCTCGCGAAGTAAGTTGGGCAGGCTGCTCTGCGGGCAGGCAGAGCGGAAACAGGCCGAAGAACTGGCGCGAAAGAGTTCAAATCAGAATTGGCAAAACGCCTTGGTTGGCGTCAGCGGGAACCACTGTCCCTGCGGACGCCTGATCGTCTTTTAGGTTCCAAGTTGTTCCGGTCTGCACGTTTGTAGGTCCCGCGGCGCGATAAGCGCCAACACATTCCGCGGTTCGAGCGCGGCCTTCGGCCGCGTGTGAGATTGGGAGTTTCTTAACGATGAAAAATGCCTTCCGCAAACGCTTTGATTTTTCCAAAATACCGGCCACTATCCAGATCCCGAACCTGATCGAGGTTCAGAAGCGATCGTACGATCGCTTCCTGCAGATGGACAAACTCCCCAGCGAGCGCGAAGACGGCGGCTTGCAGGCGGTGTTTCAATCCGTTTTCCCGATCACCGACTTCCGCAACGTATCACAACTTGAGTTTGTGGATTACGCCATTGGTAACTGGGAGTGCAAATGCGGGCACCTCAAAGGTCTGCATCACCTCCGGACGACTTGTAAGAATTGCGGCAACACAGTGATCACCGACCCGTTCCATCCGGGCGAAGTGCTTTGCGGCAAGTGCGGCACGTATAACGCGAACACTCCTGATTTCTGTAACAAGTGCGGCGACCCGGTTGGACTGCAACTGAAGTACGACGTGGCTGAGTGCGAAGAGCGCGGTATGACGTACTCCGCCCCTCTGAAGGTCACGATGCGTCTGACGATTTTTGACAAAGACGCCGAGACCGGCAACCGCTCGATCCGCGATATCAAGGAGCAGGAGGTATTCTTCGGCGACGTTCCGCTGATGACGCAAAACGGTACGTTCATCATCAACGGCACCGAGCGCGTGATCGTCAGCCAGTTGCATCGTTCGCCCGGCGTGTTCTTCGAAACCGCGAACAACCGCACTTACTTCCTCGGCAAGATCATTCCGTACCGTGGTTCGTGGGTGGAATTCGAGTACGACCAGAAGAACGTGCTCTACGTCCGCATCGACCGCAAGCGCAAGTTCCTGGGCACGATTTTCCTGCGCGCCCTCGGCCTGCGTTCCGGCGAAGACATTTTGAAGACGTTCTACACGACGGATCGCATCGCGGTTCGCGATAAGAAGCTTTACTGGACGCTCGATCCGGCCAGCGAAAAATCCACAAACCTGCTCGGCATGAAGCTGGCCCGCAGCGTGAAGAACAAATCCGGCGAGGAAATTGCCCACTCGGGCCGCAAGATCAATGCCGCCGTTCTGAAGGAAATTCAGAAGGCGAAGATCACGGAAATCGAAGTCGATATCACGGACCTCGAAGGCGCGTGGACTGCCGGCGATGTTGTCGATACCACCACCGGCGAGGTGATGCTCGAAGCCAACTCCGAGCTGACCGCCGATAAGGTTTCGAAGATCCTCGATTCCGGCGTAGTGGAAATGTCGCTGTTCTTCCCTGAGCGCGACGATGTGGGAACGGTCATCAGCCAGACGCTGAAGCGTGATGCGATCAAGACTCCACAGGAGGCATTGATCGAGATCTACCGCAAGCTGCGTCCGGGAGATCCGCCGACGCTCGATACGGCGACGGCTTTGTTCCATGGGATGTTCTTCGACCCGCGTAAGTATGACTTCTCGCGCGTGGGCCGTTTGAAGTTCAACATCAAGCTGTTCGAGAACCAGGAAGCAACCTCGCTCGACAAGCGCACGCTCGATCCGGAAGATTTCTACGCGACGATTGCGTACCTGCTCAAGCTGCGCAAGAGCATTGGTGCAGTGGACGATATCGATCATCTCGGCAACCGCCGCGTTCGTGCGGTCGGCGAGTTGATGGAGAACCAGTTCCGCATCGGCCTCGTCCGCATGGAACGCGCCATCAAGGAAAAGATGAGCGTGTACCAGGAAATGTCGACGGCGATGCCGCACGACTTGGTCAATGCCAAGCCGGTGATGGCTGCGATCCGCGAATTTTTCGGATCGTCACAGCTCTCGCAATTTATGGATCAGACCAACCCGCTCTCCGAGATCACGCACAAGCGGCGACTCTCGGCTCTTGGGCCGGGCGGTCTGTCGCGTGAGCGCGCGGGATTCGAAGTCCGCGACGTTCACCCCACGCACTACGGACGTATCTGCCCGATCGAGACGCCGGAAGGTCCGAACATCGGCCTGATCTCGTCTTTGAGTTGCTACGCGCGGATCAACGATTACGGCTTTATCGAGTCGCCCTACCGCAAGATCAAGGGTGGACGCGTCATCGACTACGTCACGATCGTGAACGTCGGCGACAGCGACTTCAAGGTCGGAGATCACATCGAGAAGCATGAGATCGAGAAGATCAATAACGATCTCAAAGAGAAGCGTAAGAAGCCGGCGCAGATCGAGCCGTTCTCGTTCTATCTTTCCGCTTGGGAAGAAGACCGCCACACCATCGCACAGGCCAACGTGGAGCTTGACGACAAGGGGCGCATTGCCGCCGAACTCGTCAACGCCCGCAAGGCCGGCAACTTTGTGCTGGTTAGTCGCGAAGAAGTCGATTACGTCGATGTGAGCCCAAAGCAACTCGTGTCCGTCGCGGCCTCATTGGTTCCGTTCCTCGAGCACGACGACGCGAACCGCGCGCTGATGGGCGCGAACATGCAACGTCAGTCCGTGCCGCTGCTCCGCGCGCAAGCGCCGATCGTCGGCACTGGAATGGAAGGCGTTACGGCTCGCGACTCGGGCGCTGTCGTTTTGGCCCGACGCAACGGCCTCGTGGATTCGGTCGACTCCGAGCGCATCATCGTGCGCGTCGAAGGCGAGCATCATCCCACGCAGCTGTCGCGCGAGGTCGGTAGCGACATCTACCAGCTCACGAAGTTCAAGCGCTCGAACCAGAATACTTGTATCAACCAGAAGCCGGTCGTGAAGAAGGGTCAGCGCGTTCTGAAGGGCGAGATTATCGCTGACGGTCCTTGCACCGATCATGGCGAGTTGGCTTTGGGGCGAAACGTCCTGGTGGCCTTCATGCCGTGGCGCGGTTACAACTTCGAGGACGCAATCCTCGTCTCCGAGAAGATGGTGAAAGAGGATTACTACACGTCGCTTCACATCGAGGAGTATGAGATCGAGGCGCGCGACACGAAGCTGGGTCCGGAAGAAGTCACGCGCGATATTCCAAACGTCAGCGAGTCGATGCTTCGCAACCTGGACGAAGCGGGCGTCATTCGCATCGGCGCCAGCATCAAGCAGGGCGACATTCTGGTGGGCAAGGTTACGCCGAAGGGTGAAACCCAGCTCACGCCGGAAGAGAAGCTGCTGCGTGCCATCTTCGGCGAAAAGGCCGGCGACGTACGCGACGCTTCGCTCTACTGTCCTCCGGGCATCGAGGGCGTGATCGTCGACGTGAAGATCTTCTCGCGTAAGGGCCAGGAAAAGGACGAGCGCGCGAAGGCGATCGAAGCCACGCAGATCGCGAAGTTGGAAAAGAACCTTTCGGACGAAATCCGGATTCTAACCGACGAGCGATTGAAGCGCCTCGACAATATCCTGGGCAGCAAGGAAGTTCAGGCTGACCTGCACGACGAGCGCACCAACAAACGCCTGCTGACCAAGGGCACGATCCTGACGCGCGAGGAAATCGAGCGTATCTCGACCCGTAACCTGAAGCGCATCAAGTACGCGGATAAAGACCCGCGAGTGAACGAGCAGATTGACGAGATCGAAGAGATGACGTCGCGCCAGATCGACGTGCTCAAGAAGATCGTCAACGAGAAGAAGGAAAAGCTGACCAAGGGCGACGAACTGCCGCCGGGCGTGATCAAGCTGGTCAAGGTCTACATCGCCATGAAGCGCAAGCTGAGTGTCGGCGACAAGATGGCCGGCCGTCACGGTAACAAGGGCGTCATCGCGCGCATTTTGCCGGAAGAGGATATGCCGTACCTCGAAGACGGAACGCCCGTGGAAATCGTTCTCAACCCGCTCGGCGTGCCTTCCCGCATGAACGTGGGCCAGATTCTCGAAACCCACCTCGGATGGGCCGGCTTCGTCCTGGGCGAGAAGATCACGAAGTTGCTTCAGGAGAACACGCGCACGGAAGCGATCCGCCGCGAGTTGAAGGCCCTGTTCAAGGACTCGCAACTTGCGGACATCATCTCGGATATGAGCGACGAAGAGCTGGAATCTGTGGCTCCGACGCTCACCAAGGGAGTGTTCATGGGATCGCCGGTATTCGACGGCTCGAAGGAAAGCGAGATCAAGGCGCTGCTCGAACACGCTGGACTCCCGACCTCGGGCAAGACGAATCTGCGCGACGGCATGACCGGAGAGAAGTTCGAACAGCCGGTCACCGTGGGCTACATCTACATGCTGAAACTGTCGCACCTGGTGGACGACAAGATTCACGCGCGTTCCATCGGACCGTACTCGCTGATCACCCAGCAGCCGCTGGGCGGGAAGGCGCAGTTCGGCGGACAGCGCTTCGGAGAAATGGAAGTCTGGGCGCTGGAAGCGTACGGTGCGGCGTTCATCCTGCAGGAGCTGCTGACGGCGAAGTCCGACGACGTATATGGCCGAACCAAGATCTACGAGGCCATCGTCAAGGGCGAAGCCGCCATGGAGCCCGGCGTGCCGGAATCGTTCAACGTGTTGATCCGCGAATTGCAGTCGCTCTGTCTCGACGTCGAGCTGGTCAAGGCGGCCGAGAAGAAGCCTACCGCAAGCGCGGCAGCAGATTAAGAGCAGTGGCCAGTGGTCAGTGACCAGTGATTAGTTCCGGTCGCTGACCACCCTGGCCTCGTTCTCGAAGGTTTGGAAATAAATCGGGGCCGGCTGCGAAGCACCTGCGCAGCCCGGGCCAAAGAGATACTGGCCGCTGACCACTGGCCACTTGTTACCAGGTGCCGTAATCGGCGGCGTAACGCCGAGAAAAGCGGAGGAACACCTTGTTTCGTTCGAGCCCATTTGAAATGGCAAACGTGATCGCGGACTTCGACGCCATTCGCATCAGTCTGGCCTCCCCGGAAAAAATCCGGAGCTGGTCGCACGGCGAGGTCACGAAGCCCGAGACCATCAACTACCGAACCTTCAAACCCGAGCGCGATGGACTGTTCTGCGCCCGCATCTTTGGGCCGGTCACCGATTGGGAGTGCCTCTGCGGCAAGTACAAGCGCATGAAGCACCGGGGCGTGATCTGCGACAAGTGCGGCGTGGAAGTCACCTTGTCGAAAGTCCGCCGCGAACGTCTCGGACACATCGAGTTGGCGTCCCCTTGCTCGCACGTGTGGTTCTTCAAAGGACTGCCCAGTCGCATCGGACACCTCCTCGATATCTCGCTGCGCGATCTTGAATCCGTTCTTTACTTCGAAGCCTACGTCGTGGTCGAACCCGGCGATGCTCCGGTGAAGGAGCGCGAGGTCATTAAGGACGAAGCGAAGTTCCGCGAACTCGATCAGCAATACCGTCCCGCCGGTTTCAAGGCGATGATGGGCGCGGAAGCGATCAAGGAACTACTGAAGCGCGTCGATACCGACGGTCTCTCGACCGAACTGCGCGAGAAGATGAAGAACGAGAGCTCGCTGCAGAAGCGGCTCAAGTACGCCAAGCGCCTGAAAGTGGTCGAGGCCTTCCGCAAGAGCGGCAACAAACCGCACTGGATGATCCTCGACGTGATCCCGGTCATTCCGCCGGAGCTCCGCCCCCTCGTTCCACTCGACGGCGGTCGCTTCGCGACGTCTGACCTGAACGACCTGTATCGCCGCGTCATCAACCGCAACAACCGGTTGAAGAAGCTGATGGACCTGCACGCTCCTGAAGTCATCGTGCGCAACGAAAAGCGCATGCTGCAGGAAGCTGTCGACGCCCTGTTCGACAACGGACGCCGTGGCCGCGTGCTGCGTGGTGCGAACAACCGTCCGCTGAAGTCGCTGTCCGACACGCTGAAAGGCAAGCAGGGGCGCTTTCGCCAGAACCTGCTCGGAAAACGCGTGGACTACTCGGGACGTTCCGTCATTGTGGTCGGGCCCGAACTCAAGCTGCACCAATGCGGCCTGCCCAAGAAGATGGCGCTCGAACTGTTCAAGCCGTTCATCTATCACCGGCTCGAACAAACGGGTAACGTCACGACCATCAAGCAAGCAAAAGAAATGGTCGAGCAGCAGGAGCCGATTGTTTGGGACATCCTCGAAGAAGTCATCAAGGATCACCCGGTTTTGTTGAACCGCGCTCCAACGCTTCACCGCCTCGGCATTCAGGCATTCGAGCCGGTGCTCGTGGAAGGCAAGGCCATCAAGATTCACCCGCTGGTCTGCACGGCATTCAACGCCGACTTCGACGGCGACCAGATGGCGGTTCACATCCCGCTGTCTCCGGAAGCCCAGGTCGAAGCCAGCGTGCTGATGCTGGCCTCGCACAACATTCTTTCGCCCGCTTCCGGTCAGCCGATCACCGTGCCCACGCAGGACATGGTTCTCGGTCTCTATTACCTGACGAAAGGGAAGCCGGGTGCGAAGGGTGAAGGGCGCGCATTCGCCAATATCGAAGAAGTGTTGATGGCGCTGGATGCTGGCGAAGTCGAAACGCTGAGCCCCATCCGCCTGCGTTACAGCGGCGATCTGATCGACCTGACCACTGCGTACGACGACCAGGACATCATCCACACCGATCCGGTGCACGTGGAGCGGGCGTTTATCAACACGACCGTCGGCCGCGCAATTTTGAACGACCAACTGCCCGAGGGCATGCCGTACATCAACGGCCTGCTCAAGAAAAAGGGCATTGGCGCTCTCGTGAACTACACCTACTTGACCTTCGGGCTTGAGGTCACGGTCAAGATGCTGGATGAAGTCAAGCAACTCGGGTTCAAGTTCGCTACCCGTGCTGGCTTGTCGATCGGCATCGATGACATGGTCATCCCCGACAGCAAGAAGGTCCTGGTAAAGGACGCCGAGAAGCAGGTGGTCGCCGTTCAGCAGCAGTACCTGGATGGCGCAATCACCAACGGCGAACGCTACAACAAGGTCATCGAAATCTGGTCGGGAATTACTGAAAAAGTTGCCGACGAGATGTTCGCTGAAATGCAACGCCGCGACAAGGAAGGCCAGATGAACCCGATTTACGTCATGGCCGACTCCGGCGCTCGAGGATCGAAACAGCAGATCCGTCAGCTCTCCGGTATGCGCGGCTTGATGGCGAAACCGTCGGGCGAAATCATCGAGTCTCCGATCACCGCCAACTTCCGCGAAGGATTGACGGTGTTGGAATACTTCGTTTCGACGCACGGCGCCCGTAAGGGCCTGGCCGACACGGCCCTTAAGACGGCCGATTCGGGCTACCTGACCCGCCGCCTGGTCGACGTCGCGCAAGACGTCATCATCAGCGAGTACGATTGCGGAACCGTCGACGGCATCTACGTGCAAGGTATCGTGGAAGCCGGCGAGATTATCGAACCTCTGCGCGACCGTATTGTGGGCCGCGTGTCGCTCGAGAAGATCAAGGACTACGACGGCAACATCGTGGTCGACATCAACCAGGAGATCACGGAGGACCTCGCGGTAGCGATTCAGGCTGCCGGTATCGAGCGCGTGAAGATTCGCTCGGTTCTGACCTGCGAATCGAAGCGCGGCGTCTGCGTGATGTGCTACGGCCGCAACCTGGCGTCCGGACGTCTCGTCGAACTCGGCGAAGCCACCGGCGTCATCGCAGCGCAGTCCATCGGCGAGCCCGGAACCCAGCTCACAATGCGTACCTTCCACATCGGTGGTACGGCGTCGCGAGTGTCCGAGCAGTCGCGCCTCGATGCCAAGAACAACGGCACGGTGCGCTTCATCGGATTGCAGACAGTTAAGGCCAAAACCGGCGATCTCGTCGTGATGAATCGTCAAGGATCCATTGCGGTGGTCGACGAGAAGAACCGCGAACGCGAGCGCTATTCGGTCGTGTACGGCGCGAAGCTGAAGGTCAACGACGGCGATCCGGTCACGCTGGGCCAGGTCATGGTCGAGTGGGATCCTTACACATTCGCCATCCTGACCGAAATCGGCGGCACCGTGCAGTTCAAGGACCTGCAGGAAGGCGTCACGCTCCACGAAGAAGTAGACGAAGTCACCGGCCTGTCGCGTCACGTGGTCGGCGATTCTCCGGACGAGAAGCGGCAGCCTGCCATCGTCATCAAGGGCAAGAGCAGCAAGCGGTATCTGATGCCGTCTCGCGCCCACCTGATGATCCAGGATGGCGACGCCGTCACTCCGGGAGATGTGCTGGCCAAGATCCCACGCGAAACCACCAAGACGAAGGACATCACCGGTGGTCTGCCGCGTGTGGTCGAATTGTTCGAAGCCCGCAAGCCCCACGAGACTGCGGTCATCAGCGAAATCGATGGCACGGTCAAGTTTGGCGAGGTCTCGAAAGGACAGCGCAAACTCTACGTCACCGCTGACAACGGCACCGAAAAGGAATACTCGGTTCCGCGCGGCGTTCACATCAACGTGCAGGAAGGCGAGCGCGTCAAGGCGGGCGAACCGCTGATGGACGGACCGCTCAACCCGCACGACATCCTGGCTGTACTCGGCGAAAAAGAGCTGCAGGCGTACCTGGTGAACGAAATCCAGGAAGTCTACCGGCTCCAGGGCGTCAACATCTCCGACAAGCACATCGAAGTGATTGTCCGGCAGATGATGCGCTGGGTGAAGGTCGAAGACGTGGGCGATACCCGGTTCCTGCTCGAAGAGCAGACCGACAAGTTCGCCTTCCGCGAAGAGAACGAGCGCGTGATTGCGCAGGGCGGCAAGCCGGCCACGGGACGGCCGCTGCTCCTCGGCATCACCAAGGCTTCGCTCTCGACCGACTCCTTCATCTCCGCCGCGTCGTTCCAGGAGACCACGCGCGTGCTCACCGAAGCCAGCATCAACGGCAAGGTTGATCACCTGCGCGGCCTGAAAGAAAACGTCATCGTCGGACGCCTTATCCCTGCCGGCACCGGCATGGAGTACTACCGCAACGTGCGCCTCTCGCCAGAGATGGAAGAGGCCGCCGCCAAGGTACAGGCGGAAGTTTCGGCTGCGTACGAAGAGGCCGAGCGCGCTCTCGAAATGATGCGGCACGAGGGCGAGACCGACGAACTCACTGCGGAATTGCCTGCAGGCGAGTAGGTAAAAGTATGTATCGGGGGCGAGATTTCATCGCCCCGAACTTGCTTCAACCGTCATCTAAACGAAATGCACGCTAGCCCCCAGCGATTGCACATTGAGGAACCTGTCCCACTTCCTTCTTTGCGGACAGTCCCTCCCGAGCCTAAGCTTAGGCAGCGCATGCTGCGACTCCTCCGTCTGTTGCGCGTGGCTTTCTGGCGCGCCTTTGTCCACGATTCCTTTGCCACGGCAAAGGCCTCGGCATATTCTTCAATTCTCACGTTTTTCCCCGTTCTCCTGATTGTCGGGTCCAGCCTCGCGAACTGGCGCAAAGGTGGACCGTACCTTCGTGAAATCTCGTATGCGCTCGGCAGTATTCTTCCCGCGGGCAGCAATACCGTGCTGAACTACCTGAAGGGCGCCGGGAAGCATCCCGTTGGCTTTCTGCTCACCACCTCGCTCATCACGCTCTGGACGGCCTCCGGCGTCATGATTTCGTGGATGGAAGGCTTCCGCCGCTGCTACGAGCTTCCCAAGACGTGGGGACTCGTGAAGGAGCGCCTGATCGCCTTCTCGCTCGTGATCTTTGCCTTGGTGCCGATGACCTTCTCGACACTGCTGGTTGCGGTCGGCAGCAAGTTCGAAGCGCGTCTGCTCCCCTATCTCGATCCGGACTTCAGCCCCTACATCTTTTTGCTGTGGGGCATGATGCGTTGGGGTCTCGCGACTTTGACCAGCATCGCGGTCATCGCGCTGATTTATCACAATGCGGTGCCGCGAACGCAGCCCTGGCACAGCGTGATCCCGGGCTCGGTTCTCGCGACGATGCTGTGGTTCACGGTGACCGTCGGCTTCCGCGCCTATCTGCAACGCTTCGGCGATTTCGCCACGATCTACGGATCTCTCGGCGCCGGCATGGCTCTGCTGGTCTGGATGTACATGATCTCTTTGGTAGTCCTGGTGGGCGCAGAGTTCAATGCCCTGCTGTTTCCGCGGGCCATGCTGGGGAAAGAACTCACAGCCGTCAACAACACGCGAGCCTAGAGACGTTGCTTGCAGCGTCTCGTGCGACGTCGGGAATACTGCACCAGCACCGTGGAAAATCCGCCTTTCGGGGCCCGCGTTAAGGGGCAAGTAGCATTGTGGCTTCACCCGCTGTGTGAGCGCATTTAAAGTTGTTGTAACCTACCAATATTCCTCTTTGGGTCCGGAGAAAAGTTGAAACAGACAGACGCATCCACGGCTGAAAGTGTATCTGCTGCCGCCCCGCGCCGCGCCAAGATCATCTGCACCATCGGTCCTGCCTGCAACAACGAAGCCATGATGCGCGAGTTGCTGCGCCTCGGTATGGACATTGCCCGCCTCAACTTCTCCCACGGCACGCATGAAGATCACGCCCACAATATCCAGCGTTTGCGCCGCGCCTCCCAGCGCGAAGGTCGCACCGTCTGCATCCTGCAAGACCTGCAAGGCCCCAAGATCCGCACCGGCCTGCTAGAGCAACGTAAACCGGTTTTGCTGAAGACCGGATCGATCGTCACGATCACCCCGCAGGAAGTTCCGGGAAACGCGACGCGCATCTCGACGACCTTCCCCGATCTCGCCCGCGAACTCTCACCGGGCGCACGCATTCTCCTCAGCGATGGCCTGATCGAACTCCGCGTGCGGACGATCCGCGGCAAGGATGTTCTCTGCGATGTCATCAACGGAGGCATGCTTGGCGAGCACAAAGGCATCAACCTTCCGGGCATCGCGCTTTCGATTCCTGCCATGACGGCCAAAGACCGTGAGGACCTGGAGTTCGGGCTCAGCCACGGAGTCGATGTCGTCGCGCTCTCGTTCGTCCGCACCGCCGCGGACGTCCGAATGGCCAAGCAGATCATTTCCACTCACGCCAGCGACGTGCCCGTCATCGCGAAGCTCGAGAAGCCGCAGGCGATCGACCATCTGGAAGAGATTCTCGAAGTGGCCGACGGAGTCATGGTCGCCCGCGGTGACCTCGGCGTCGAGATGGCTCCAGAGAAAGTGCCGGTGATCCAGAAGCACATCATCCGTCAGGCATCGGCATGGCGCAGGCCGGTCATCACGGCTACGCAAATGCTCGAGTCGATGATCGAGAACCCGCGCCCCACGCGGGCGGAGGCCAGCGACGTCGCCAACGCAGTTTTCGACGGCACCGACGCCGTCATGCTGTCGGCCGAGACTGCCAGCGGGAAATATCCGCGTGAGTCGGTTTCGATCATGTCGCGCATCGTGGTCGAAGCCGAGTGCAACCATGAAGACCTTGGCCAGTTCCGCCGCCGTCGCGATCGTCACAGCCTGTCGGTCGCCGAAACGATCTGCGAATCGATTGCCCACGCCGCCGAAGATCTCCCTATGGGCGCGATTGCGATTTTCACCGAAACCGGCAACACCGCCCGCATGATCTCAAAGTACCGTCCGAAGGCGCCGATTTACGCCTTCACGCACATCGCGCCCGTGGTGAATCGCATGAATATGTATTGGGGCGTGCATCCGGTCCGCTGTCCTCAGGCCCGCTCTGCCGAACAGATGGTGGCGATGGCCGAACAGGACCTCGTCAAGCGCAGCCAGATCAAGCCCGGCGATGTTCTTGGAGTTGTCGCGGGCACGCGCCAGGCTTCAGGCTCCACGAACCTGATGCGCCTCCACGTCGTGACGGAACAAGAGGCCGAGCGCATCGTGCACCCGAAAAAGTCGTCGCGAAAGCGTTAGGTAGGATGTGTGGAGACAGCCGCCTCGCTGTCCAGTGGAGCGAAGCTCGATGATGCCCCTTCCGCGCTATAATTTCGCCTTATGCCGGAAGAGATCCTCTCGGTGGCCGTCTGGGAACCGAACCCGCAAATGGAATCCGCTGCCCTTGAGACGTTTCACGAACTGACATCGATCGTCGCTGCCAAGGGATACGGCCGCGACCAGCTCTATCGCGACCGCGATCATCATTACGTCTTCCTGCGCTACTGGAAATCCGAAGAGGCCCGCCGCACCGCGCAGGAAGATCCCGACATGCTCCGCTGCTGGGCGAAATTGGGCAATGAGATTCAGATCGTGAAAATGTACGAAACGTTGTCAGCGATTCCCATGGAGTCAGCGAAGTAGTTGGTACGGTTTGGGTCTTGAGGGCAAATGAAAAAAGCCGCCCGGGGATGGGCGGCTTGATCTTTTCAGGTGTCGTAAGTGGCTGAATTCTGCCACTGATCTCTTAGCAAGCTACTTTTGACCTTCAATTTTCTCGATCACGATCGCGGTCGATCCTCCCCGCTCGAACACCTTCCCGCTCGCCGTAACCTTCTGTCCGGCGAACGGCAGCAGGCGCTCGTTCTGTCCGCTCGATGGTGTCGTGTCTGCAATCGGCCAGTAGATCGTGCCGCTGTCCGTCAAAATCACCAGAGGAGAACCGGCTTTCGCACACGCAGTGGCACAATCGGGGCTGATCGGTTTCTTCAGACCCTTGGTGAATGCGCAAGCCGAATCCAAAACATAGCCCTTAACCGTAATCGCTTTGCCGGTGTCGCTACTCCACGCTAGAACGCCGATGGCCAGCGCCACCAGCGAAACCCTCGTTGCACTTCGCAGATTCATGAGACGGTCCTCCTTGAAATTTATCTCGTCAGGCTACGCACAGCGCGGTTGCAGGATCATAGTTCAACCTCGCTGCGAATCTCCAGTGGGTGAAATCAGTAAACCTCAGCGGCAAACGAATCGGAATAGCGGGGAAGCAAAAGGTTCGTGACAGCCGCCAGCCCCAGCGCTGCGGCGAGGAGTACCAGCAGCGAGGCATAGGATCCGGTCGCATCGAAGGCGCGTCCCAGTATCACCGGCCCGATCGCTCCTGCAGCGGCATAAAACGTCCATGTAAGACCGTAAAGCGTCGAAAATGCGCGCAGCCCGAAGTATCGCGTGAGCAGGTAAGGAGTCGTGGCGGCTTCGCCTCCGGCCCCCACTCCGATCAGCGCGGCCGCCAGACAGCCGGCTGGAAAACTATTCGCCCGAGCCAGAAGCAGAATGCCCAGCGCGGTAATCAGGTTGATGGCAAGCGCGACGCGTGGTCCAAAAAATCTGTCGAGCAGCCATCCCACCACAACTCTGCCGAGCAGGCTTGATCCGCCGAGGATGGAGGCGCATAGTGCCGCATTGCCGGCGGTCAGGCCTCGATCCGTCAGCAATGCGGACAGGTGAGTGATCGCCCCGTTCATGCTGATGGAACTCACGAAAAGGATGGCGGTGATGATCCAGAAAGGAAATGACCGGAATCCCTGCTGCCATGTTGTTCCAGAATGGGACACCGGATCGGATTTACGCCCGATGCCGCCGCGCTCGCGAATGTAGCGCCAACTGAGAGGCAATCCGAGCAACAAGGCAAGAACTCCGAGCGACGCATACGCGGCGCGCCAGCCAGACCGGCTGATGATGGATTGCGCGACGACCGGCAGGATCATCGCGCCCAGACCCGCTCCAACCATCACAAGAGCCAGCGCCATCCCCAAGCGCCGCTGAAACCAGGTGGAAATCGATCGCGAGTATGCCAGATGAGCCGCGCCGTTCCCCACCGCTCCCAGCACGAAGCAGGTCAGGTAGAACTGCCATATTCCAGCGTGCAGCAGCGACAACAAGGCGATGCCGCACCCGTACACCGTCATACAGATAAGGATGATGCGGCGAGGGCCAAAGCGATCGATCCACCGGCCCAGCAGCGGGGAGCACACGCCCAACGTGACCGCTGCGATGGCGAAGCCGCTGGAGATGGCTTCGCGGCTCCATCCGAATTCCGCAGCCAGCGGCTTCACAAAAACGGAGAAAGTGTAAACGAACAGCGAACCGAATCCCGCCATCACCCCGAAGCAGGCCGCTAATACGACACGCCAGCCGTAGTAGGCGAAATCGAATTCCGTGAGTTCGGACGGCATTTCGGCGCGCTGCTCGGTTTGTGCCTTCAGGGTTAGGGTCACCTTCGCTTTTTCCTTCCAACGCCGATTAGGTCCGCAACGCTCTTGGCGGGTGGGAAATCGTACCGGATTGCCCGGTAGCCATCTCTAGCCTTTTTCTAGTATCGCCATTGGATTTGCAGTCGCCGAACCGCCAAGCACCCGGGTTTAGAATCATTCCTTGTTGAACTCCATCCGCGAATTCGCTGACCGCACCGTCGATCCTCACGTCGTCGGATTCCTGCACACTCCCGACACTTCCAACGGTGACGGCTTGGTCCTCACGCACGGCGCCGGAGGAAATGCGCAGGTTCCGTTGCTGCGCGCGCTGGGCGCTGCTTTTGCTGAAGCTGGCTATACTGTTCTCCGTTGCAACCTGCCGTATCGGCAAGCCAGATCGTTTGGTCCTCCGGGGCCCTCAGACGCCGCCCGCGACCGCGCTGGCCTAAAGAATGCGATCACAGCGATGAGGGGAATGGCGAACGGGAGAATATTTCTCGGCGGCCACTCCTACGGCGGACGCCAATCCAGCATGCTTTGCGCCGAGGACACCGACCTTGCGGCAGGACTGCTACTGCTTTCCTATCCGCTCCATCCTCCGCGGCGTCCCGAGCAGCAGCGTACCCAGCATCTTCCGGACCTGCGCACACCAGCACTCTTTGTCAGCGGCACGCGCGATCCGTTTGGCTCACCAGAAGAACTCCAGCAGGCGATCAAGATGATTCCGGCAAGGACGAACCTCCTGACAATCGAAGGCGCCGGTCACGACCTGGGATTTAAAGGGAAGGCGAAAGAAGGATTGTCCGCGGAACTGTTCTCAGCTTTTCAGAAGTTTTTCTCGGACGGTCGTTAGGTCTCAGGTCGTAGGTCTCAGGACAAAGCGATTGCGGGCGCTCCTCGGCTTGGAACCTGACACTAAATCCTAGAACCTAAGGCCTAAGACCTAAGACCTAAGACCTGCCACTAATTCACCCATCCCGACTTCCCTCCGCCATTTCCCTTGCGTGGATTGTCGTCCGGAGGAATGTAATTCCCGTGCTCGTCGAAGTGGACGTCGCGGTCATGCTGGCGCATATAGACTTCAAACTTCTTCGCTGCTCGCCGCCGCTTCCAGCGGTAATACGAATTCTTCATTCCGTAATAACGCTCTGAGACTCCCACGTTCACCAGCGGAGGCTTCATCCCGCGCCGTATATAAAGCCAGCCAAAGAACAGGCCGCCGAGATGCGCGACGTACGCCACATTCCCGCCTCCGGTCATCGCGAACGCCAGCGTGACGACGATCAAGATGCCGACGAAATACTTCGCCTTGATCAGAAACGGGAACGGAAACATCATGATTTCCTGATCGCCGAACAAAATCCCGAACGCGAGCAGGACAGCGAAGACTCCACCGGAAGCGCCGACCGTCGGGCGCAAGGGATCTCCCAGTAGGTGAGCGTAGGAAAGAGCTACAGTCGTCAGCGCCGCACCGAACACGCCTATGGAGAACAACTCAATAAACCGGCGCGAGCCCCATGCGTTCTCGATGGCGGCCCCAAACATCCAGAGCCCCAGCATGTTGCCGAACCAGTGCCAGAACTCGTAATGCATGAAGCCATAAGTTACTAGCTGCCAGAGCCAGCCATGGCGTACCACCGCGACCGGAGTGAGCGCAAAATATAGCCTCGTGAACTCATAGACATGAAGTCCCGTCAGGCTCAGCGCGAGGTACGACAGATAAAATGCGGTGTTGATTCCGACCAGCCATACCACCGCCCGGGTAAACGGCGGCAGGCTCAAAGTCAAAGGTTCGCCAGTACGTCTCAATCGATTTCCCCTTGCACAATTCTACTCGCACACCACCTGGCACGCCTCTACCGCTCCGGAACCGGCACAACCGGCAAGCTTCGATGCCCAGCGCCGTCCACAGCCCGCACCGCAAAGATCACATTGTCCTTCGACATCTTCATCGTCGTGCGCGTAACATTTCCGACGTTCTGCGCGTGTTCCCACTCCGGACTAGTCGTAGCCCGCCATACCACTTCGTATCCGGAAGCGAGGCCGCCCGGGGACGCATGCCAGGTGAACGTGGAATCATTCTCCAGTTCTTTGGTCAGGACGTGAACGTTCGCCGGAGGCGCCGGGGCCGCCGCCAACGATGCCAGGGTTGCAGCATTCAGCCGCGCGACGTGTGCCACATAGTCGAAATCCACGAACTTCGTCAGATCACCAAACTGAATTCCGCCCTCCATCCTTACGTTCTGATGCTGATGATTGAAGTCTTCGCGAAACTCGGTCAACCGTACCCCCGAGAATCCCTGCTGGTTGAAAGAATAATGATCCCCGCCGCGGAGATAGCGATCCTGGCGGAAGATCAACATCGGCTTTATGCCCGCGTCGTACGCACGTCCGACATCGGCGATATAACGCGCCAGTTCCCGGGAGCCGGAATCACTCTCGCCTCCCAGGCCGCGGATCCTGCGGATGTCCTGCTCAGAGGCCGCAACCGGCACGCCTTCGGAGAATACGCGCAACACCGAATGATCCTGCTCGGCGCTCTTGTCGCCGCCGACAATATCGTTATTCAGGACAGCTTCGAGATCCCAGCCTTGCTCCTTCGCCACCTTGGCGAAATGACGGCTCCCATTCAGCCCTTGTTCCTCACCCGCAACCGTCAGAAAGATAATCGTTCCTGGAAACTTCATCTTGCTTAGCACGCGCGCGCACTCAAGGCTGACGGCAGTCCCGCTGGCATCGTCATTCGCCCCGGGCGCGTCGCCTTTCGCATCGAACGTATCGCTGTTTCGCGAGTCGTAGTGCCCGGTCACCAGAACGATACGCTTCGCATTTTCCGGATCAGATCCCTTCAGAACCGCATAAACATTGGTGATTTCCGTGGGTTTCGGAATCCGGTCCATGGGCTGCTCGGTGAAGGTGTCGGTCTTCACGTCGAGGCATCCGCCGCAATCCTTTGAGTAGCGCTCGAATTCCGATCGAATCCACTCGCGTGCGGCGCCAATGCCGCGTCCACCCTGGACCGATGCCGGATCCTGCGCCGAGAGCGTCAGCCTGGTCCCGAAGCTCACGAGTTTTTCAATGTTTGCCTGAATTCGCGATGCGGATATATCCCGCAGAGCTGCCGCGATCTTCGGGTCCGCGCTGGCCGGAGGGCCAGGAGCACCAGACTGCGCCCGCAGGGTAAGCACGGAAACCGAGAAAGCTGCCACCCCAATGGCAGAGAAACGCATCCACTTCCCATAATGAATCATGGCTCAGGAACCCCGATCGGCACAGCCTTCCACGGACGAGCGATCTGCTGTGACCCTCAAAAATCTCTTTGCCTTGCGGTCCGTGCCCCTTGACCAATAGGCGGCGAGAATCTAAATATTATCAGGAGGCTCTAATGGGCTTGGGAGGCTATATGTTGCTTTGCCCCGAATGCGAAACAAACTTGGACGTGGAAGTCGAGGAAATGGACGAAGGGGAGGTCATCTCCTGTCCCGAGTGTGGAACTGACTTCGAGGTCGTCACCACCAGTCCGCTCGAACTTAAAGCTGTCGAGGACGGCTACGAAGAAGAAGACGAAGAAGAGGAGGAGAGCGAAGACGGTGATTATTCCTAGCCTCTGCAGGCCGCGGCTCATGGCCAGGCTGTCGTTGTTTGGAGTTCTTTCTGCTCTGCTGCTGTCACCCAGCTTCCAATCCCACGATGGATTACTCGCTGCCCAAAAATCCAGAGAGAAACCTTACGCGCTCATAGCTGGCACCGTCTGGGGCCCCGACGATCATCCCATCTATGGGGTGACAGTGAAGATCCGCCGCGCGAAAGACAAGAAACCGAAATGGGAGGTGTACTCCGACCACCACGGCGAGTTCGCGCAGCGCGTTCCGGCTGGCGAGTCGGACTACATCCTCACAGCCGACCTCAAGCATTTCAAGCCTGCCGACGGCAAGCCCCTGCATCTCGTCCAGGATGTCACCGTCCACATCTACAACGACGAACGCGAAGACACCAGCCTGCATCTAACACACTAGAGCCTGCGCCCGAGTCCCGGGGGGAGAATCAGTTGCCATCCCGTAAGTCGTTCCGACGCATAGGCTTGCCAAGCTTGGCGGCTCAGAGTTTCACGCGGTGCTGCCCGTGCTCCGTGAGACAATAAGGACAGCATGAATCACAACCGCTCAGTGATCAAAGCTATAGTTTTTTCCTGCGTCGCGCTGTTGACGCTCAGTACTTTTTGCGCTGCTTCCCCGGACAAGAAAGAAAAGCAGGTCGGCCGCCTCCTCTTCGGCAAGGTGCTCGATCAGCAGGACAATCCCATTTCTGACGCGGTGATTTACGTTACCAACACTCGCAATCGAACCGTGAAAACCTACATTGCCGGCGCTGACGGAACCTACCGCTTTCCGGCGCTCTCCGAGGCTGTCGACTACGAAGTCTACGCACAGTTCAAGGGCCACAAGAGCGACACGAAATCCGTCAGCCAGTTCGATGACCGCTCCCAGGTCTATCTTGTACTGAAGATCGATACCCGCTGATCGCACGCCCGGAGCCTGCCGTGCAACTTTTCACGGTTCTCGCGTGTTTTAGATCATATAGGTAGAGTTTCGGAGGACATCGTGAACCCATTGCGCCTTCTTCGTTACAACAGATTCAGTGCGCTTGCTTTCTCTGCATTTCTTTTCCTGCTTTGCTATGCCGGTTCCGCATTCGCTCAAGGCTCGATGAGCCCCTACCAGGACGAACAGGATGGCGTGAGCGCCGGTGGTAAGTGGATGCAGTTCCAATCCGTCGACAAGATGACGGGCGCCAAAAAGGTGCGCTTCGAACTTGTCGCCAACAACTATTTTCGCGAAGATCCAGACTACAAGCCACGAATCGACCTTTATTGCGAAGACGGCAAGCTGAAGCTCGCCGATTTCAACCCCGGAGTGAAACTGCCACCTCCCAACCGCCCCGGTTTCTGGGGGCAGCCGCAGCTTGAAGTCGAAGTCCGCATCGATGAGTTTCATACTCATCACGGATGGAACTGGGTCCGCGGCCACTTCCTCTCCATGGACAAGGGCACGACCCGCGGCCTGATGGGCGCGCAGGTTTTCAACGTCGCGCTTCCTACGCGCAGCGGACGCGAGATCGCTGAATTCTCTCCGGGCGGATTGAATTTCGATCAAGTGCGCAAAGCCTGCGACGTTACCCCGAAAAAGCCAAGCAAAGACTAGCTGCCAACTCTGACTTTTCGTGCGAGCGGCTTTCATGACGATGAGAACGGAATTGTTTCGACTCAACGGCGCTGTCGAGCGGGACCCAGCCATCGATGCCTGGATGAATGATCATGCGGGTGAAATGGGAGCCATCGCTCAGAAGTGGTTCGAGGCGATGCGAAAATGCGGA
The DNA here is from genome assembly GCA_963727085.1 of Terriglobia bacterium. Classification (GTDB taxonomy): domain Bacteria; phylum Acidobacteriota; class Terriglobia; order Terriglobales; family Acidobacteriaceae; genus Sulfotelmatobacter. The sequence continues at coordinate 146,278 of CAVSER010000003.1, forward strand.
GACGAAGTCCGGGAACTTTTGCATGACGGCTGCCCAACGGCCTGTCTGGGAGATGCGGCCTTTGCCTACGTCAATGTATTCACGTCGCACGTAAACGTAGGATTCTTCCAAGGCGCGGCGCTCCCGGATCCGTCCCGATTGCTGCAAGGCACAGGTAAGTTCATGCGCCACGTGAAGCTGAAACCGGGAACGGCCTCAAACGCCGCTGCCCTAAGCATGCTCATCGAGGCAGCGTACTCGGATATAAAAGCGCGCGTCGAACACGGGTAGTCCAGTTTTATTCCGCGCCAGACTGCCCGGATCCCCGCTCAGAAATCCGCTCCCTGCGGAACAAGCTGCGCCCCAGACCGTGTGCATGTCATATCATGTTGGGGCAAAGGAGCAGTATCAATCCCATCCATGTTCATTCGAATCAGACTTTGTCTTCTTTTAGTCCTGATCTCCGATCCAAGCCTGTCCGGCGCCGATTTTGCCATGAAGGTGACCGACAAGAATTATCTCGATACTCAAGGTTTCAGCGTTTTTCTCTACGACAGCACATACCATCCCGTGTTCGTGGATCAAAAGAACACGGCCATGGAGATGATTCTCCACGGGCAGCGCATCGCTACGAACGGCGACGTGCGCCTGATGCCCACGCCGGAGCAGTGGGACCTGGTAGCAACCCTTAAAGATCGCCACGCCGACAAGGCGAACAACCGGCTCTCTGCCGACCTCGCTTTCCCGGCGTTCGATTTCAGTTACACGTTGGAAGTCGCGGCGGAACCGGGCGGCGTGAGGGTCAGCATCAATCTCGACAAGCCGCTACCGCCGAAACTCGCGGGGCGCGCGGGCTTCAACCTGGAGTTCCTGCCCTCGATCTACATGGGCAGGGCCTACCTTGTGGACGGAACCAAAGCCGGCATCTTCCCACGTACCCCGAACGATCCGATGACGAAGGTTTTGCCCCTGCCGGATGAACCGAAGAAGGCGTACTACCTGGAAGACTGGGACAAGGCCAAGGGATACACTCAGCCGCTGCCGTTTGCCGAGGGCAAGACCATCACTCTGGGTGTCGACGACGCGCTGGCCCGGGTGAATGTAGTTTCGGATACGGCAAAGCTCATGCTTTTTGATGGACGCGACCGCGCACAGAACGGCTGGTTCGTGTTGCGATCGCTGATTCCTTCGGGCAAGACCACTGGCGCTATCGTCTGGCACATCAGGCCGGACATGATTCCGAACTGGACGCGACCGCCGGTGATCGCGCACAGCCAGGTCGGCTATGCGCCGGGCTTCTCCAAGGTGGCGGTGCTCGAACTCGATCCGAAATACACCGCCCCGAAGACGGCCAAAGTGCTGCGCCTGACGGAAGACGGATCTTACAAGCAGGTGTTCGAGGGCCCAATCACGAATGCAACCCCCTGGCTGCGCTACGTCTATTCGAAATTCGACTTCACTTCCGTGAAGGACCCCGGTCTCTATGTCATCGAGTACGCAGACCAGCGTACGGCACCCTTTCCCATCTCAAAGGACGCTTACGCCAACATCTGGCAGGATAGTCTGGACCATCACATTGCTGCGCAGATGGATCATGTTTCCGTTCGCGAAGGCTACCGCGTGTGGCACGCCGCTTCGCACCTGGATGATGGTCGCATGGCACCCGTCGTTGGGGAGCAATTTGACGGCTGGAACCAGATCACAGCCACCGACGGAAAGTACAAAGGCGGCGACCGCATCCCCGGAATGAATGTCGGCGGCTGGTACGATGCCGGTGACTTCGACCTCGAGGAGCCTGCGCAGCTCAGCGTCATTCAAAGCCTCGCGCTGGGGTATCGCGAATTCAATCTCAAGTACGACGAGCTTATGGTGGATGAAGCCGCGCGTCAGGTGGAGATGCACCGTCCCGATGGCGTGCCGGACACAGTGCAGCAAGTCAAGCACGGCGCACTGCTCATCCTCGCGCAGTTCCACAACATCGGCCACGCCATCCGCGGAACTCACGAGCCAGATCTGCGCCAGTACACTCAATTGGGCGACGGAGGCTCGAAAACGGACGGCCGCATTTACGACCCGAAGCTCGGCCCGAACGAGACGAAGGGCGACTACTCCGGCAAGCCGGACGATCGCTGGATCTTCACTACGAACAACCCGTACTTACAGTGGAATGCCATTGCGGCGCTTGCTGCCGCGGCGGATACGCTGAAAGGCTGGGACGACGCATTAGCGAAAGACTGCCTTGAGACCGCGATCAAAGCATGGAAGGACGCGAAGGCTCACCCAACGCAATATCCGGCCGACCCCGGCCTACATGGAGAGCCTATGGCAGGCGTCCCCGTAGGTGGTGTTTTGGCTGCGTCTCAGGGTGTCGTCTCTGGCGCTCAAGGCGCTCGTAAGCCAGCGCAGACAAACTCCGGTGCGAGTGGCCCGCAAACAACTCCGCCAGCCGGCTTCGGCCGTGGCCGATTTGGCGTCGGATTGGACTGGCCCGCGGCTCTGGAACTGACCATCGCCACAAATGGTGCCGAGCCATACAAGTCCCGTCTGAAGGAATTGTTCCCTCAGATTATCACTCCCGAGCAGATGGACTTTAGTGGTTGGAAAGCAGTCCGGGCATTGCCTTATCTGGATGCCAGCTCGAAAGATCAACTGCGCGAAGCGGTGAAGGCATACATGGCGGACTTGAACAAGCGTCTGGACGAGACCCCGTTCGGTGTCCCCCCGAGCCTCGGCACCTGGGGTGGATCGGGTGCAGTGGTCGACATGGCAATCCGAATGTATTTCCTACACAAGACGTTTCCGGACCTAGTAGGCCCTGAATACACTCTTCGCGCCGTCAACTACATTCTCGGCACGCACCCGGTGTCTAGCACTTCGTATGTAGCTGGAGTCGGTACGGTCTCGAAGACGAAGACGTACAGCAACAATCGCGCCGATAATGCGTACATACCGGGCGCCGTGATTCCGGGATACATCATCATCAAGCCGGATTTTCCGGAGTGCATCGACGAATTCGGATTCCTGTGGTTTGAGGATGAAGCCGTCGTGGCCGGGTCGGCAAGCTGGGTCGTGGCTGGCAACGCCGCGGACGCGATCATCAATGAATCGAAGTCGATCCAGTACTAAGAGCGCGCGGCGGCCCCGAGCGCTTCTTTCATAGGAAGAATTTGATTACGGCCCGGCGTTCATCTCACTTACGAGAATGCCGTCATGAAGGACGGCCGGATCCTGACGCATGTCCGCGCAAGTTTCACGACCTGCTGCGTGCGCATCCGCCGAGGGGGCTTGCTACAGTGATCAGCTCCAGAGGTTCGGCTCGTATGCATCAATCGCAGAGAGTCCTGGATCACAGGCCATTCGGAAACCGTGCTCCTGGAGTTTGCGCGATTGGGGCGCCCGCGCAGGGCCCGCTCAGCCGCCGCTCCGGTTAATATCAATCTGCCATGGACAGCAGCACGATCTCCCAACTGGTCTTCGTCGTTTTCGGAGCTGCCGTCTTCCTTTATGGTTTCATTCTCTACAAGAACCTCTCCCAGCTGCGCGCTGCCAACGATCGCTCGAAAGCCACGCTCAATGGCCTCCTGCGCAAACTGCGCGACGAAGAAGCAAAGCTCGCAGGCCTCGGCGCCGATTCAAGCGAAAATCGAAAGCCAATCGCTGAATTGCAGGAACGTCTATCGGCCGACATCCAGTCGTTCAACGAATCCGTACGGCAGTACAACTCGCGCATCGGTCAATTTCCCGAGGCCATCGTTGCGGCCATCATGGGCTTGCACCGCTACGATATGTTCTTAGCTTTGGGCGAAAAACGACCGGTGGACGATCCAATCTCAGGATCGCACTGATCCTACTTCCACGCGGAGAAATCACGGTTCAGCAAAGATTCCAGCGCCTCAATCTCGGGCCGGAAAAATTGCCGTAGTTTCGCTCGTTGCGGGGGAGCCAGCTCAGGAAATGCCGGCCCACCTCCCACAAACAGGCGCAGGCCGCCAAACCTCTTCGCTGTCGCGACAATCGAATCCAGCCGGCGCTTCTTCGCCCAATCTGCCATTAGAATCGCCCCTCGAGTCCACTGGTAGTGCCGCGGCTGAGTCATCTCCTCCGATGCCAAGACCCGCCGCGCATGCTCTGGAGTGAGCCTGAGTCGTGGTATTTCGAGAAAATCCAGCAGCCTGTCCAGATATGACTGCGGATCGGCTTCGATGTCGTCGTGTACTGTAGCCATCACCTGCGACTGCCCAAAGATCCTACGCCACTCCGTCAGATGCTCCACGTAACGGCTGGACTCCAGCAGTTCAGGGTCGCGGATCAGGGCGTCGTCAAAACTCCACGGGATCAGGCCGTACGCTCGTTTCAGCCGGTACAACGACAGAACACGATCTGCTGGATTGCGAAAAATGCACACAATCTTTGCGCTGGGGATTAGCGCCGCAATGCGCTCGCGCGCTTCCGCCGATGCGAAATACGTGGGCGCGACCTCTCCCACCGGACGGTCTCCTGCAGCTCCGCGGTAATGGGACCTGTACCACTGGATCCCGCGATCGAAATGCTTATCGAAGAATCGCGTCTCTTTGGTGGGATGAGAGAGCCATGCCCGCTGGCTTAGCACGCTGTGAAGCCAGGTGGTGCCGGTACGAGGCGGGCCGATGATAAAGAACGACGGCAGCGGCGTAACTGCGCCTTTACCATTCCGGAAGTGTGTGTGGATCACTACGCAGTGTCCTCGTCCCTTGGCGCTCCCGGCGGGATACTGCGTAAAAAAGACTGTCTTCAACCCACCGGCTGAATTTTCATCTCGACGAGCGGCTCATTGTAGATGCCACAAGACAGCCGGGTGTTGCTTGTGTGTCCTATTCGGGACGATTTCGTTTGAAATTATGCCAGGAGCCTAGAGGCGTCCTTCGCGTAATAAGTTAGAATGATGCTCGCCCCTGCGCGCCGGATGCTGAGCAGCGATTCCATCATCACGCGGTCGCGCTCGATCCATCCGTTGCGTGCAGCCGCCTCGATCATCGCGTATTCGCCGGACACCTGGTACGCGGCCAGCGGCAAATCAAATCTGTCCCGGGCCGCTGCAATCACGTCGAGATACGGCATGGCAGGTTTTACCATGATCATGTCCGCACCTTCTGCAATGTCCTCTTCGATTTCGCGCATGGCCTCGCGTAGGTTCGCGCCGTCCATTTGATACGACCGCCGGTCCCCAAACTGTGGCGCGGAGTCAGCCGCTTCACGAAACGGGCCGTAGAATCCGGACGCAAATTTCGCGGCGTACGAGAGGATCGGAATATTCGCCAACTCGGCATCGTCGAGCGCCCGCCGGATCGCTGCCACTCTGCCGTCCATCATGTCCGATGGCGCAATGATGTCGATTCCCGCTCTGGCCAACGACACCGACGTCCGCGCCAGCAACTCAAGTGACGCGTCATTCACGATTTCGTAGTCGGTCGTCACCGGCGGAGTAGCTACTGCAGCACCGAGGGACTGCGGCGCAGCTTTCACAATCCCGCAATGGCCATGCGACATGTACTCGCACAGGCATACATCTCCCATCAGCACCAGCCCGGGAACTTCGCGCTTGATGGCGCGCGCCGCCTGCTGCACGATTCCCTTCTCTGCCCAGGCTCCGGTGGCGACCTCGTCTTTCTTATCTGGCAGTCCGAACAGAATCACCGATGGCACGCCCAGGGAATGCACCTGCCGGGCTTCCTTTACCGCCTCATCCACCGAAAGATTGAAAACTCCGGGCATCGACCCCACCGCTTTCCGCACACCCTCCCCCGGGCAAACGAACATCGGATAGACGAATGCATCCGGCGTAAGGCGGGTCTCGGAAACCATATTTCGAAGTTCCGCCGTGCGGCGGAGGCGGCGAAGGCGCGTGACAGGAAAAGCCATAGGATCACCAGAAAGGGGTGCAACGGCTAATACCCCTCGTTTTCATTCTAAAACATCAGCAAAACTGCCGCTTCTACCGGGTCCCATCCAGGGCTTAGGTGACCAAAGTAACCAATTTCGTCCCAGCAGTACCTTCGGCTTTCGACACCGCCTCCCCTAGAATCAAGGACTGATGGGATTCGTTCGACGGCACCGCTGGTTCGTCGCAGCGGCCGGACTCGTTCTGGCCTATGCCGTCGTGTCTCTGACCGCGCATCCAAGCTTTGCCCTGACTGTGTTCTCCGACCTGGCGTGCTGGGCCGTCATGTTGCTGGTGCTCGCCATCGTTCTGAGAAACTCGATAAAGCAACCTCGTCAGGAACGCAGCTTCTGGACCCTGATGACGCTTGGATTCTCTCTCTGGGTATTTAACCAGGGAGCATGGGCTTACTACGAGATTTTGCTCCGCCAGCGAATCCCGGATCCTTTCTTTGGCGACGTCATTCTCTTTTTTCACGCCATTCCCATTATTGCCGCCGTCGCCTGGCGCCCCGACGTTCTGAAGAAAGACGGCAAGGTCCTCCTCAGCCTGTTGAGCTTTCTTATGCTCCTGGGATGGTGGATTTTCCTCTACGCCTTTCTCGTCTTCCCGCACCAATACGTACATCTGAACGTAGATACCTACAACGTTTATTACGACGGGCTATACCTGGTGCAAAATCTGCTCTTGCTCGCCGTTCTTGGACTGGCTGCCCTGACCAGTTCCGGAGGCTGGCGCCGCGTGTACCTGCACTTCTTCGGCGCGAATCTCCTTTACAGCGTCGGTTCCCAATTCCTCGATCGCGCGATCGTCAATAACACGTATTACTCAGGCAGCCTTTATGACCTGCCATTCGTTGTGCCGATCGCATGGATTGCGGCGGTTTGTTTATCGGCCCGAGATTGGGAACTGAAGACCACGAAATTTCAGCACAGCGCGCGCTGGAAGAAACTCGTCCCTCGCCTCGCCATGCTTGCGATCCTCTCCTTGCCTGCGCTCGGGCTCTGGGCACTTTTGTTCGACAAGTCCGAGGCCGCATTCCGGGGATTCCGGTTGATGGCTGTCCTCATGGCGATGCTGATTCTGGGAGCTTTCGTCTTTCTTCGTCAATACCTCCAGGATCAGAAACTGATGGCGCTCTTGCGGGATTCCCGCCTCTCCTACCAGAGCCAGAAGCAGCTGCAAGATCAGTTAGTCCAGAGAGAGAAGCTCGCATCGCTGGGTCACCTCGTCGCCGGAGCCGCTCACGAGATCGACCACCCGCTGAACGCCGTCATGAGCTATTCCGAGCAGCTCTGGTCGAAGCCGGATCTCACCAAAGAACAGGACGTCCTGGTCCGAAAAATCGTCAATCAGGCGCGCCGTACTCGCGACCTCGTGTCCAATCTTCTCAGCTTCGCGCAGCAAGCGCCCGGGGAGAAAACTCAGGTGGATCTTGCCGTCCTTTTGAGTCGCGCCATCCACATGCTCGAATCGCGCCGGCCTCCAGGAAAGATCGTCGTCCGGCTGCAGATCGAGAAAGATCTTCCCAAGGTCTTCGGTAATGCCAAACAGCTCTTCCAGGGATTCGTCGAAATTGTCGAGAATGCCATGGACGCACTCGAAGAAGTCGGCGGAGGGTCTCTCGAAATTACCGCGCAGCACGCCGGTCCAGAAATCCAGTTACAGTTCTCTGACAGCGGACCGGGCTTGCGTGACCCGCAGCGTGTATTCGATCCCTTCTACACCACCAAGGCGGTTGGAAAAGGAACTGGCTTGGGGTTGAGCGCGGTATACGGCATGGTTCAGGATCACGGCGGAAACATCACCTGCCAGAACAAACCCGCGGGCGGCGCCCTCTTCGTCGTGAACCTTCCCGCAACACCTGCAGTCCAGGTAGCCGCCGCCGGAAGCTGAGTGGGGTTCCCAGGTGTTAGGTCTTGAGCCTCAGGGTTGAGTGTAGTACGAGCCTCGTGTGATGATTGCGTTCACCACCGAAAACCTAAAGCCAGAATCCTAAGACCTAAGACCTTTTTCCACCATCCTCATCCGCCCGCTCTTACCCTGCTCTCGGCTCCTGTAACATATGCACTGATGCCCGCCGAGGTAGCCCATACTTCCGCCCGCGTGCTGGAGTTCGAATCCCTCCGCGAACTCCTTCGCGGATATGCCGCGTCCCCACTGGGACAGGCGCGCATCGCTGGCCTCGCGCCCTCCACCGACCGCACTTGGATCGAAACTCAACAGGAATTGAGCAGCGAGATTCACGATTTCCGCCGCGTCGGCGGACGCTTCGATTTCTCCGGCCTGATCGGCATCGCCAGCCTCGTCGAGAAGTCACGCATCGCCGGCGTCGCCCTCGAGACGACCGAGATCCGGGATGTCATCCTCCTTGTTGATCGTGCCGCCGAGTGGCGCGAAATCGCGCGCAATCCACCCGCCGCGATGCGTTCGGAGTGGAGAAGGGTTCGCATTCTTTCCGATCAAATCATTGACTTCAGCGAATTTCTGCGCAGCTTCCGCAACAAGATCCAGCCCGACGGAACTCTCGAAGACAACGCTTCTCCCGAACTATCCCGCATCCGTCGCGATATGGAAAAGCAGCGCCGTTCCATTCAGGAGTCGCTGCGCGGCTATCTTCGCCGTCTCGCCGAAGGCGGCACCGTGCAGGACGAACTCATCACCATCCGGGGTGAACGTTTCGTAATCCCCGTGAAGATCGAGCAGAAGCGCCGCGTGCAGGGCGTCGTGCACGGCGCAAGTTCCAGCGGTCAGACCGTGTTCGTCGAGCCACTCGAAACCATCGAGCAGAACAATGAACTCGTGCGCCTGCTGGAAGAAGAACTCGCCGAGATCCACCGCATCCTCATCGAGATGACGCAGCGCATCGGCACACAAGCACGAGAGATCTTATCCGCCGTAGAAGTGCTTTCCGAGCTTGAACTCCAGTTCGCGAAAGCCAGATTCGCCGAAGACTACAACTGCGTGCCAGTGAAGTTGGCTGCCACTGAACAGTCTCCAGATGCGGACAGCAGCCCCCGGCTGTCCGGGGCCAGCAACGCTCGCCTGCTTGTGCACAATGCGAGGCACCCGCTGCTGGAGCGCAATCTCAAAGGAAAAGGCGCGACAGTCGTCCCGATCACCGTAGAACTCGAAGGCCCTCGCCGCCAGCTCATCATCACAGGCCCGAACACTGGCGGGAAAACAGTTACCTTAAAGACAGTTGGATTGCTCGCCTTGATGGCCCAGTCCGGCATTCCAGTTCCGGCGGATCGCGCCGAGATTCCGGTGTTCGATGCAATCCTCGCCGACATCGGCGACTATCAATCCATCGAGCAGAATCTCTCGACGTTCTCCGCGCACGTGACGAACATCGATTTCATCTCGCGCACCGCCACGGACAATTCGCTGGTGCTGCTCGACGAACTCGGCTCCGCCACGGACCCCGAGGAAGGCGCAGCCCTCGCGGTTGCCATCGCCGCTCACTTCAGACGGATCGGCTGCATGACCGTGATCTCAACCCATCACACATCGCTGAAGGTCTACGCGGCAAACACTGCCGGAGTTCTCAACGCGTCCGTCGGATTCAATGAGTCCACGTTGCAGCCGACGTATGAACTGAAAGTCGGCGTGCCCGGAGCATCTGCTGGAATCAACATCGCGCAGCGGCTCGGATTGAATCCCTCCATCATCGAAAGCGCGCGGTCGAAGCTCGGCTCCCAGGCCCGCGACGTCGGCCAATTTCTCGACAAGCTGCATGCGGATCTCCGCGAGGCCGAGCACGAGCGCGTGCGCCTGAAAGCACGCGAAGAAGAACTCGAGCGCGACAAGACCCGTCTCGCCGCCGAAGGACGCAAGGAGCAGCAGGCCAAAGTCCGCGAGATGGAGAAAAAACTCGAGAGCCTGCTGCGCGACTTCGAATACCACGCCCGCGAAGCGGTCAATGCCGTGCAGGATCGCGCCGCCGCCCAGAAGCTATCCAAAGACGCCGAACGCCGTATCGCCAAACTCCGTCGTGAATTCCGCGAACAGTTCGATTCGACAGTCGTGGCGCACTCCACGGGCGCCGACCAGGGAGATCCGCACGCTCAGCCGCAAGTTGTGAAGCACGTTTCAGAAGGCGACACAGTCAAGCTCAAGTCTACGGGACGCTCCGCCCGCGTGGCCCGCAAGATCGATGACAATCACTTTGAAGTCGAGATGGGCGCGCTGAAAATGAAGATTGCGCGCGACGACATTGCGGAAGTCCTGACCATCGCCCGCGCAGCCGAAACCCCGGTCAAGGCGGCCCGAGCCAGGGGCATATCAATTTCGCTGGAGAGCGAAGGCGCCAACGTCCCGAGTGAAATCAACGTCATCGGCCAGAACGTTGACGATGCCAGCCGCGAAGTCGAAAAGTTTGTGGACCGCGCCTTTCTCGCGGGCCTCCCACGCGTCCGCGTCGTCCACGGCAGCGGTATGGGCATCCTGCGCAAGGCGCTCCGCCAGATGCTGCAGCAGCATCCGCACGTCGCTCTAGTGACCGAGCCTCCGCAAAATGAAGGCGGAGGCGGCGCCACGGTAGTTGAGTTGCGCGTCTGATCAGGTTACAAATCTACAAACCATGTGCTCCAGAACATTAAGACTGCTCTTTCCGCTCGCAGTTCTCGTCTGTTCTCTCCACATCCCGTCTCTTGCGTCGGATGACCCGATTAAGCTTCTGCGTTTCCCGGCGGGTCAACCGTAGAAGTGCGGTGGAACGGCCATACATCCACTCTGCATGTCGGCGATCGTTGCGGCGACTGGACCTTAATGGAGATCCTCCGCGATGCCACCGCTCCCTCCGCAATCTTCGAGGATTTCACCCAACAGACAGGGCATCTGCTGATCCTCGACACACGTGGCATCCGTCTCGATCTGCCGAAATCGCTCGAGCTGACTTCGTCCGACTCCGCGAAACTTTATCTCGGGCACAGACTCCAGGAGGTCATCGGCAGTCCTTCCGATCTTCTCGCAGATCAGATTCTTTCTCGCGCCGGAGATCCCGACTACGACGAGGTCGCCTCGGTCTTTCCTCCGATCCGCCGCATGCCGACCTACAGCTTCGTCGGCACCAATGCCACCATGGACAAAGTCGGATTCACTTACGGTGGCCGCTCGCCCGACTTCGATCCCGCCGCCTACGATCCGTCCCTCAAAGAAATTCGCGATCAGGGAAGAGTTTTGGACGGTCTCGTCGGCGGCTACTTGCCGATCCTGCGCTTCGTCTATCCCGAGTTAAACGACCAATGGACGGAGATGATCGCGTTTGCGCCTTTTCGCACCACGAACCATAACGACCGCATCCAGCCGGTCTGGTACCGCATCGTTCATGTGGAATCCGGCTCGGTGAAATGGGTGCACTACATCGACTCCTATCATCCGTTCCCACCGCGAACCGAGTTCGATCCGAAATTTTTCTACCGCGATCTTCTCGACCTGAGCAATGGCTGGAACCAAATCCTGTCTCCGGCGATGAAGATCGACGTTCCCGACGAGCGCCTCGAAAACATGGCGCGCTTCGCCCTGGTTCGCGACCTCATGACGCGCGTCGGAGATTTCCCGAAGTATGGCGCAGTCGACAAAGACTATGCCGGCAGCGAGCACGACGGCTTTCCCGACACCTTCACCGTCGACACCACCGCCATGCTCGAGTGGGGCATGCTCGACCGGGCAGGACGTTTCATCGACAACTACTTCGGAAAGTTCGTCCGCGACGACGGTTCCATTCTTTACCGCGGTCCGGAAACCGGCCAGTACGGGCGAATGCTCACCGTAGTTGCGCAGTTTGTGAACTATGGCGGTGACCCTGCGCTTCTTCTCAAATACAAAGGCCGCATCGACGGCGTGACGAACCTTCTGCTGGGTCTCCGCCAGAAAGCGAAAGAACTGCCGAAAACAAATCCTGCCTACGGGATGATCGCCGGATGGAGCGAGGCCGATGCCTGTCTTGATCCCGATCCCCCGCACTACATGCAGCCGTATTTTTCCAACAGCACCGAGGCGGCCCGCGGATTTCGCGACCTCGGCCACGTTCTATCAAACTTCGATCGTGTTTTCAGGATTGACCTTCGATCAGTCCGGCAACCTGTATGGCGCGACGCTGGAGGGCGGATTCAAAGGTACAGTCTTTAAATTGACTCCTGCATCAAGCGGCTATTGGACCGAGACGAACCTTTACGGCTTCGATGGCACGCACGGGGCAAACCCAGCTATCGGCTCTCTGGTCTTTGATTCTTCCGGCAATCTCTACGGAGGAGCACAGAACGGCGGCACGAACAAAGATGGCGTCGTTTTCAAAGTCACCCCGTAAGGGTTTAAGAAGAACTACAAGGCGTTTCGGGCAATCGGGATCTCCAACACGCGCCTATTGCCCCATCCGTCGCGCCTTTTGCGAAGTTGGGAATTCCAAATGTCGACATCATGAGATTTTGATTTGGATGTAGTCGTTAGGTATCCGGAAAATTTGTGTAAGTACCGTGGAAGAGCGGCGCTTTAGCGCCGCGTAAACCGGTCAAAATCGTTGAGGGTTGAGCCCCGGTGGTCGTTCTTTCGCGGAAACCGTGAATGCTGACGAATTCTTAAGCGTGTGGGGGCGGCAGAAACGCCTCTGTTTTCCTTGTCTCTCAACCGCTAACCGAGGTTTCCCACAGCTTCTCCACAGCAATTCTCGTCCGGTATATTCAATCCATGCCTTGCCTGGCTCACAATTCCTACGGAGAGCTCCGTTCCTAGATGGCGAACCCCGGCGATTTCGCGTACACGGTCAAGCAACAGGCGGACATCGTCCGCATCGTCGGTGACTACATCAAGCTCAAAAAGGCCGGTGCCCAGAACTACTCGGGGCTGTGTCCGTTCCACGGAGAAAAGACCCCGTCGTTCTCGGTCCACGCGACCCGCCAGTTCTATCACTGCTTCGGCTGCGGAGTTTCCGGCGACGTCTTCAGTTTCGTCCAGAAGGTCGAGAACATCACCTTCCCCGAATCGGTCCGTCTGGTCGCGCTGAAGCTGAACATTCCGCTTCCGAAGGCTACATTTTCGACTCCGGGCGAAGCCAAAGAAGCCCGTATGCGCGGACAGCTTCTCGATGCCCACGAGCGGGCGGTTGCGTTTTTTCAGGAATGCCTGCGCCGTCCGGAAGGCGCGCGCGCCCGCGAATATCTCGCCGGACGCGGCCTGAACGACGAAATGATCGCGAAGTTCCGCATCGGATACGCTCCAGATTCTGGCTTCCTCCTGCGCGATCGCTTGAAAGGCGAATTTTCGGAAGAAGTACTGCGCGAGAGCGGATTGTTTTCCTGGAAGGAAGCTTTGAGCTCCGAGTTAGGAGCTGCGGGCAATCAAGTTCAAGCCGCAGACGGAAGCGGGCGAAATGCGGAGGTCGCTCGCTCCACTCAGGTTGATAACAACGCGGGCGGCTCGCGGCTCGACGCTCAGAGCTCGAAGCTCGCCGCGATGTACTCCAAATTCCGCAACCGCGTCATGTTTCCCATCACGAGCGAAGCGGCGAAAGTCATCGCGTTCACCGGACGCACTCTCGCCACCGACGAAAAGGCCGGGCCGAAATATCTGAACTCGCCCGAGACGCCGATCTATTCCAAAAGCCGCGTCCTGTTCAATCTCGATCTTGCCAAGGAATGGATCAAGAAATTCGACTACGCAATCCTCGTCGAAGGCCAGATGGACTGCATCTCCGTTTTCGCTGCGGGGTTTCATAATGTAATCGCCAGTTCCGGTACTGCCTTCACCGAGCTGCAATCCAAGCTGCTCGGCCGCTTCAGCAAGAATGTGGTCGTGAACTTCGATCCCGACACCGCCGGTGCGAAGGCCGCCGAGCGCACCATCGGATTGCTGGTCGAGGAAGAATTCCAGATCAAGGTCCTCACGCTGGAGCAAGGATTCGATCCCGACCTCTACATCCGCCGCAAGGGCAAGGACGCCTACGAAGACGCCCTCCGGCATTCGCAAAAATATTTCGATTACCTGATCGAGCGCGCCCGCGCGCAGTTCCCGGCGCGCAACGCCGACAGCAAGGTGAAAGCCGTCAACTATTTGTTGCCACACATCCAGCGAATTCCGAGCCGGATCGTCCGCGACGAACTCGCCCACGAGATCTCCCAGAAACTTGGCATCGAGTCTGCGGTCTTGCGCCAGGAGTTGCGCCACGTCGCAGCCAATCGAACTGCCGCTACGGTCAAAGCGCCAGCCGAAATTCAGGTGACCGACGCCGAGAAGATCCTCATCCGCGCCTTGGCTTCAGGACGTCAAATGCAGACCGCGGGAGAGCGTGTCTCGATGCGCGACGGCGCCGAAGAGGAATTCGATCCCGCCCGTCAGGCGCACTTCGTGTTGCAGAACGAAGCGCTGCATCGAGGAATGTCCACTGAGTCGCTGATTGACTCGTTGCTCAATGCCGGATCTGACACACCTGAAGTGCTTCAAGTGCCGGCGTCCGAGAGCGACCGGCGTATGCTAGCGTCCATATTGCTGAAAGAAGAGGAAGATCTCACCGCGGAAATTCTCGAGGCCGCCGTCCGCGCTCTGCGCCGCATTCACCTGAAACGCGAGCAGGAACGGGTGCAGCAGGAACTCAAGAAATCCGGGGTGGCTGCCGATAAAGACCGGCTGAAGGAGTTACTGCTGGAATTGGAGCGCATCAGCCGCGCGCTGCGTGACCCAAGTTTGGCGGAAGATGGCCTCAAATCGGCAAAAAGCCGCAAAACTGCTTGAAACAAAAAGTAGTTGGGAACCATCTAAGTATTAAGGAAATTTGTAGATAGCGGCGGGTACAGGGCATAAGGCGGGCAACCGATAGACGGCAAAGCACTTCTGTGCTAAACTCAACAGGTTCGTGCTAGGCGCACAATCCCGCTATACCCACATTCCCACCCTTTGCAAAAGGACACTTTACCACACGCTCCTGTGGAGCGGAGTTGACAGTTTAAGGACACCTCTTTGGCTCTTGACGATAAGTACGACGACATAAAAAAGCTGATCGACACAGGAAAAGAAAAGGGATATCTCACGTATGACCAGGTCAACGACCTCATACCGCATGACGTGCACAGTCCCGAAGACCTTGACGATCTGCTGACAACGATTGGTACGCAGGGTATCGATGTTCTCGAAGGGCCGAAGCTGCCTTCCGCGGGACTCGATAAAAAAGGATTCGAAGATAACGAAGAAGGGGAGGACGTCGAACTCGACCTCACCCCCGGTGCTCTAGAAAAAACCAATGATCCTGTCCGCATGTATTTGCGCGAGATGGGAACCGTTCCGCTGCTTACGCGCGAAGGCGAAGTCGAAATCGCCAAGCGCATCGAGCGCGGACAGTTGCGGGTGTTGAAGGCTCTTTCGCGATCTCCGATCGTGATCCGAGAGCTCCTCACCCTCGGCGAAGACCTCAAGAAGAACGTTCGCTCGATCAAGGAAGTCGTGACCTTCGACGAAGAAGAGATCACGGACGAGATCCTGCAGAACCGACTGAATGAGTTCACGGGCAAAATCGATGACATGGCCAAGCTGTACAAAAAGGCCCAGGTCCTCGAAGAAAAATACCACGAAGTTTCCAAAACGAAGAAGCCGAAAGATCATCGCCGCGCGCGGCGCAAGCTGGCGCGAGCGATTGTGGCGACTTCGATTGCCGTCCGCAAACTGGGTTTCACCAACGCCGAGCGCAAGCGGCTGATCGAACGTCTGAACAAGACGGTCGACGGCATGCGATCGCTCGACCGGCAGGCGACGAACCTGGAGCGCAAAGCGGAATCGACTCGGAGCGAGGAGCAGAAGAAGGAATACCGGCGGCAGGCTCGCTCGATTCGCGCCGAGGTCGAAAAGCTGGAGCAGGAAACCGGCGTGTTGTTCCAGGAGCTCAAGCGCACACAGCGCGAGATCATCCAGGGCGACATGGATGCGGAGCAGGCCAAGCGAGAGCTGATCGAGGCCAACCTCCGGCTGGTGGTTTCCATTGCGAAGAAGTACACCAACCGCGGACTGCAGTTCCTCGACCTGATTCAGGAAGGCAACATCGGACTGATGAAGGCCGTGGACAAATTCGAATACCGCCGTGGCTACAAGTTCTCGACGTATGCCACGTGGTGGATTCGGCAGGCCATCACCCGCGCGATTGCTGACCAGGCTCGTACGATCCGTATTCCGGTGCACATGATCGAAACGATCAACAAGCTGATTCGCACCTCGCGTCAACTGGTGCAGGAACTGGGCCGCGAACCTACGTCGGAAGAGATCGCCAAGCGCATGGATATTCCAGTGGCAAAAGTGCGCAAGGTGCTCAAGATCGCGCAGGAGCCGATCTCACTCGAAACGCCGATCGGCGAAGAGGAAGATTCGCATTTGGGAGACTTCATCGAAGACCGCGCGGTGGTTTCGCCGGCGGAAGCGGTGATCAACGTGAACCTGAAGGACCAGACAGGTCAGGTCCTTCGCACGCTGACTCCGCGCGAAGAAAAAGTCATCAAGATGCGCTTCGGACTCGAAGACGGCAGCGAGCATACTTTGGAAGAAGTCGGGCAGAGCTTCGCCGTAACCCGCGAACGCATCCGCCAGATCGAAGCCAAGGCGCTGCGCAAACTGCGGCATCCGTCGCGCTCGCGGAAGTTGCGGGCATTTATGGATGGGGTGCGGGACTAACTTCGTCTCCGCGGATCACGCGGAGGAACGCGGATTTTAAGGGCACGGCTTCGGCCGTGCTTTTTTTGTGTTCCAAGAACGGGGGCATCTCGGGCCGCGGAAACCGGGCGAAAAAGAGTAAGGAGAGTCGCGTCAGGCGAATCCCACTCTAAAATCGCAAACTGCGCGATTCTAGAGTGAGGGCCCGGATATTTACGTCAGCCTCGCCGCGCTGCATCGATGGCAGCGACGTCGATCTTTTTCATCGTCATCATGGCGTCGAAGGCACGCTTTGCCTCACCGCCACCGGCGGCAAGCGCATCGGTAAGCGCACGCGGAGTGATCTGCCAGGAGAGTCCCCAGCGGTCCTTGCACCAGCCGCAGTCGCTGTCGGTGCCGCCATTGCCGACGATCGCGTTCCAGTAACGGTCGGTTTCTTCCTGATTATCCGTCGCGATCTGGAAGGAAAAGGCTTCGGTGTGCCGGAACATCGGGCCGCCGTTGAGGCCGAGACAGGGAATACCCAGCACGGTGAACTCCACCGTCAGTACATCGCCCTTCTTGCCGCTAGGGTAGTCCCCGGGCGCATTGTGAACCGCGGTTACTTTGCTATCCGGGAACGTGGCGGCGTAGAAGCGCGCCGCGTCTTGAGCGTCTTTGTCGAACCAAAGGCAAATCGTATTCTTGTGTTTCATCGTGTGCTCCTTGTGCTTGATGAGGACGAACGCGGCGGTCTATGCGGTGGTCCGTACGACTGTCCACCAGTTCATCTGATGATCTGTCAGGGCCGGCCTCTAAAATTGCACGCCGCCGGTCGTATCCTGCCAAGCATATCGATGGCAGGGATCGACGTCGAGATTCGACACCACGACAGACTTTATTTCCGAATAATCCGATTCAGGTTTCTCCTTGGGGAGTAGATCACACAAACTGGCGCAGCCTAAGCGATCATGCCCGTGTAGTCGGCAATACTTTGAGGAGCTTTGGTTCAGTGGGTACTTGTGGGGTTGTCGCCGATATGAGGTTGGAGCCAGTTAGCTTCTTGATGTGCCTGCGATCACTGCGGCAGTCCGGGTTCCGGCGCGATACTGGCAATAGACGCACGCTGCCTGCACGCAGAGTTGGTTTCTCTTCCAAAGGAGCATTTACTCCCCCGAGCCGCTGCTCCCTCAACGGTAGTTGGGGTGGTGCCATGTCACATTCCAATACGAAATCCCAAGATAGTTGGAGTTGGAGGACCCTTTACCGCTCTGCGATCCTTTCGGTCAACATTGGGGTCAAAGAGGAGAGGATCAAGGCGGCCGAGCAGGCCGTCATTGCCCGCGCAAGAGAACTCTACAGGGAGAGCGGTCCCGAGGTTGAGATCGAACGCGACGCTCTGGACGACGCGTTGTATGCCTTGCGCGCGCTCCGAAATACGCTTACGCTGGGCACTGCCGCCTGATCGACCTCTGAATGTCATGCGAACGAACGGCGCCATGTCTCAACTGCGGAAAGATGTGTTCACCGGCAGCTGGGTGATCGTCGAGCAGACCGAGGTTCTTCGTCCATCCGATTTCCGCTTCAATCGTTTTACTCGTGAAACCAGCCTGTGTCCCTTCTGCGAGGGGCATGAGGCTTCCACGCCACCGGAGATTTACGCGGTACGGAGGAGCGGGTCGCGGCCCGATTCTGCAGGATGGGCGGTCCGCGTGGTGCCGAATTCGCGGTTGCGTCTGAAGATTGAGGGCGACCTGGGGCGGCGTCCGGAGGGATTTCACGATCTCATGAACGGGATCGGAGCGGATGAGATTGTGGCGGAGACTCCGCGGCATGACCGCAGCCTGCACGAACTGGAGGTTGGAGAAATTGCCGATGTGCTCCGTACGTTTGTTGCGCGGACTCTCGATCTCGAGAAGGACAAGCGCCTGCGTTATGTGCTGATCTTTAAGAACCACGGGGTGGAAGCGGGAGCCCGGACGATCAGCCACTCCATCTCGCAGTTGATGGCATTGCCGGTCACACCGCGCGTGATCAAGTCGAAACTGATCGCAGCCCGCGAGTATTATGCGCTGAAGGAACGCTGCATTTACTGCGACGTGCTGCAACAGGAATTGCATGACCGCAAGCGAGTCATCACCGAAAACGATGAATTCGTCGCGATCGCGCCGTTTGCGTCACGATCTCCTTTCGAAGTATGCCTTTTTCCCAAGTTTCACAGCAGCGCCTTCTGCGCGATGACTTCGGGGCAAATGGAAAGCGCGGCGGCGGTTCTGCGCGATGTGCTGCAGAGGCTGGACAAGACGCTGGGCGGACCACCCTATAACCTCTCGTTGCAGAACCGGCCGTTTCTGCGTCCGCGGGAAGGATACTGGAAGACGATCGAAGAAGACTTCCACTGGCACATTGAGATCTTGCCCCAAGTCATCGGAATGTCCGGATTCGAGCGGGCATCGTGGTTCTTCTACAATCCCGTGCCGCCGGAACTGGCGGTGAAGTGCCTGACGGGATAGCGCCCCGAGCATTGGCCGACCATCCTACCGATTCCAGCAATGCTGTATTCCTTCGACGGGATTGACTCCCCCGCCCGGCTGAGCCAATTCATTTTCAAATTTCGCCTTAAGAGGATGAAGGCATTTGCCGCGCCCGTGGCTTGGCGTTGCGGGAGCAAAGGTCGGGCACTTATGTTGAAGTACTTGTGGATTGTGATTGTCGCATTGCCTCTCCATGCGCAGCTGGCGCCACCTTCGGGATGGACGAGCCAGGATATTGGGGATGCCGTCGTCATGCGATCTCCGGAGGAGAATCCGTCCGCGCGGGTCGCCCTGACGGTGCTTCCACCCGGGCGGCCGATCGGGGAGGCGAAATCCTGGTTTGGAAAACAAGTGTTGATGATGGCGCAGGCCTCAGGGCGTCCGCTTGGGAATACCGCGGTCATGGAGCCGCAACCGGGTATTTTCGTCCGTGCCGTCCAGGTGGAGAACCAGAATCATGTAAAGGTGCGGCAAGTTTTCTACGGATATCCCGTGGCACACGGACTTGAGGTGGCAGTTCTCACGATCCCGCCCGCGGTGAGCGATCAGGATCCGCAACTGGAAACGGCGAATCACTATGTGCAGGAACTCGCCGCGAAGAGGTTCGAACTGGCAGTTACGGCTCCGGCGCAGGGATCGGGAACGGCTCCCACGAATCACGGCCAATACATAACGCCGCTAGGCCGCACCGATATTGATCTGACGTATCACGCGAAGTCGATCATTCCCGAGGAGCGAGATGTGCCGTTGAAAGGCGTTTACGTGTTCGTGGGATTCGCCTATGGAGCGTCGTACGGCGGCGTGGGCACGACCATGAAATGGGGGCAGCAAGCCGTGCAGCAGTTGCTGCTGTTGTTCGCGAACGGGGTAGCGGCCAAAACCGATCTGCGCGGAGGCAATCTCGCGGGCAAGTATCAGGCGGAAGGATTCGCGACGATGGATGTGGCAAATCCGGCTGCGGTCAGCGGAGCACCCTTTGGTCGTTGGAGCGAGGATGGGAATGTAGTGCACATCCAGTGGAACATCGGGGCGCCGACGGACCTCGCGAAGAATGGCGACAACCTGGAAGCACGAGGCGAGAAGTGGACGCCCTTTCATTTGCCGGATGGCGACGTGCTCGAAGGCACCTTTGTGAGAAAGATGGAAGCGGGACTGCGATCGCAGGCAATCGTTCTGCGGAAGGATGGGACGTTTGTCGGAGATGGGGTCAACGTCACGATGGGCGGGAGCGTGGTGAATCCGGCGTTTCCGGAACGCGGCGCCGGGACGTATGAAGTCCACAAAGGCAGCATGATTTTATCTTTCTCGAACGGCTTCACGCAGGCGATTGCGTGCGTGATCGACAAATTCCCCAACGGCGAAGCCAAGGTAGTTTTGCTCAACGGATTTCCGTTTGAGCGAGTGAGATGAAGAACTTTTCTCTCAAGATCACCCCATGGGGCGTGGCAAGTGTGCAGGCGTTCATCCAACGTGTGACATGTAACCAAACGCGACAGATCTTTGATCGCACTCATTCGTAGCGAAGGGCTTCCATGGGATCCACTTTTGTTGCCCGTCTTGCCGGGATATAGCAGGCCAGCATCGCGGCTGAGATGAGGAGCAGGATCACTGCTCCGAACGTCAGCGGATCTGTGGCCGTGACTCCGAACAGCAGCGAGGCGATTGCACGGGTAAGGGCGAGAGATGCCGCAATCCCAATCACCACGCCGATGGCGATCGTGCGCAATCCCTGGCTCAAGATCATCGTCAGGACATCGCGGGAACGTGCGCCCAGAGCCACGCGCACACCGATCTCGCGGGTGCGGCGACTGACGGAATAGGCCATCACACCAAAGACGCCGGCGGTGGCAAGCAGCAGCGCGACGATTCCGAAGAATCCGATCAGGATTAGGTTGAACCTGCGCGATCCCAGCGATGCGGAATAGATCTGGGAGAAGGTGCGGAAGTCTGCCGGAAGTTCAGGGTTCAGTTCCTGCAGAATCCCGCGAGCGGCCGAGGTCACCTGCTGCGTGTCGGCGTCGCTCAGCATGGTGATGGTGATTGCGGGGCGCGGCCGTTGAAACAGATTCACGTAGACCGTGGGACGAGGTGGCGCGTCGAGGCCGTACTCGTGAATGTCGGCGACAACGCCGACGACGTTCAGCAGGCGCAGGTCGCCATCCATGTTGCCAAATTCGATGGTGTGGCCGATGGGATCCTGGCCGGGCCAGCGCTGACTGGCCAAAGACTGGCTGATCACAGCTACGTGCGGAGCGTCCTGTACATCGCGCTGGTCGAACATGCGTCCGCGAAGAAGCGGAACGCCGAGAGCCTGGAAATATCCGTCGGTAACGACGCCGAAGTCGGCTTGCCCCTGACGCTCCTTCTGCTGAAAGAGGAGAGCGAACTGGCGGGACAGAGACTCGCGATCCTCGGGGGGCTTGGGAACTTCGTCCTGCGTCATGAGCAGGAACATTCCGTCGGGAAGGCCGCCATCCATGGGAAGCCCGCTGGTAGCGCCAACCTGGCGCACGGCAGGCATGTGCTTGAGGCGATCGATCAAATTTGAGAACAGCAGAATTTGAGCCGACTTGGCTTTCGGATCCTCGGTCCACGGAAGGGAGACATCCATGGTGATGATCTTGTCGACGCGGAATCCGGGGTCGACTTCCATCACTTTCATGAGGCTGCGTCCCATCAGTCCTGCTCCCACGACGAGAACGAGGGTGATCGCGATTTGGGCAGCGACGATGCTGCGGCCGAGGCGCTGGCTGCTTTGAGAGCCGGCCTGTCCGCGGCCGCCTTCACCGAGAGCCTCGCGCGGGTTGCCGGAAGTGGCGCGTATGGCGGTGAAGGCTCCGAGTCCGACGGCGACGGCGGTCGAGAGGAGCAGCGCGAACCCGAGGACCGGAAGGTTGAGCGAGACGCTATTCAGCCTGGGGAGATTCTCGGGCGCGAGCGCGAGTAGTCCTGAAACTCCGGCATATGCGGCGAGCACTCCAAAGGCGCCGCCCATAAGTGAAAGGAGAAGCGATTCGGTAAGGAATTGGCGGATGAGTCGACCGCGTCCGGCGCCGAGCGCGCTGCGGACCGCGAGTTCGCGCATCCGAACCGAAGCTTGTGCGAGCAGCAGGTTGGCCACGTTTGCGCAGGCAACGAGCAGGAGAAATCCTACTGCGGCGAGCAGCACGAGCAGCGCGGGCCGTACTTGCCCGGTGATGGATTCGCGAAGAGGAACCACAATCGCATCTTGCAGCAGGTAGTCGTTCTGTTCGCTGGAGGAGTCGTGAATGCGGCGCGTGATTGCGCGGATATCCGCGTTGGCTTGCTCGACCGTCACGCCGTCGCGAAGACGCGCCACGCCGCTGTAATTGTGCGAAGTGCGGCTCGGGTTCTCGCCGTCAAGATCGGCGGGAATCCAGAGATCCGCATCCATGGGGAATTGAAATCCGTCCGGGAGAACGCCAATCACGGAGAAGATGGAATCGCCGATCTTCAGATGAAGTTGCGAGAGGTCGAGAGACGACGCGAGATGCTGCTTCCAATAGGAGTAGCTGACGAGGACCACAGGGGCGGCGCCCTTGGTGGTGTCGGAAGTGGTGAGGTTTCGTCCGACGACGGGTTGAACCTGAAACACGTTGAAAAATCCCGATGAGACGCTCGCGACCATCGAGCGCGTCGGCTGAGCAGACCCGGAGATGGATGAGACGTTCGCGCTGTATTTTGCGATTGCCTGGAAGCTGCGGTTCTGGTCGCGGAAGTCGTCGAAATTTGGGTCTGCGAGGCGAGACCACGTGCCTCTGGTGTTGACCTCGAAGATAGCCGTGATCCGGTTGGGGTCCGCGTAGGGAAGCGGCTTGAGCAGCACGCCGTACACTACGGTGAAAATCGCGGTGGTGGCGCCGATGGCCAAGGCTAGGGTAAACACAGCGACGGCTGTGAAAGCGAGGTTCCTGCGAAGGATCCGCAAGGAATGGCGCAGGTCGTGAAGTATGGTTTCCATGGACACTTGGCTTCCTGGGCGAACCAGTCTTCAGAGCACATTTCTGACCAGAGGTGGGCCGACGTAAGCCCTTGCCAATGAAGGGCGATTGCGACGAGGGCGCAAGTCAATGATAAATGGGCTTGCCCATCTCCGGACGTGAGTGTACGGAATCGGACAATGGGGCAGGCCGGCCTGATGTTGACGAGTCAGGACGGAAGGGGCCACGGCCTGTTGTCCGACTGTAGTCTCGGCGCAACCGGCAATGGACAGATCTCTCGTTCGTCTTCTTCGAGTAGCAGGATAGCGATCCTGAGGACATCAATCTCCTGCTTCAGTTGGCGGAGTTCTTCCTGCTTTCGACGCAGACCTTCCTGCAGACTTCGAGGGGTGCATGACGCGGACGGTGATTTCACGACTGCGGGCGCGACGGTGGAGACTTGCGTTGTCCCCGGACTCAACTGAAGTTTGGTTTCGTCGTCCGGAGGCAGTTGACTGAGGAACTCAAGTCCAAGGCGGTTCCCGCTGCGGTGGCGGACAACAGCGTTCACGCGCGAGGGCTCGGCGGTGGGAAATTGCAGTTGCATGAAGTCGCCGGGATTGAGGGCGATCTTGGCGTTCAGCGCCATTCCGGCGCGGCTGATGTCACTGCCCCGGGCCATCACGGGCGTGGTCAGGATTCCGTTTACGGCGATGACGCGGACCGGCAAATCGATCTGGTAGCGCGGCCATCGGCGCGTGCTTCGAGGGTAGAGGGGGGTGGCTGAAATCTGTTGCATCTCATCTCCCATTGCGCGTTGCAGTTATGTGTTCCGCTAGCTCGTAGTTTCCCCGGTCGACGGAAGATCCCCGAAGTGTCACTCGGAGCCCGGCCTGCACGTTTCGGTTCACTCCAAAGTTGTTGTCCGCTAGGGTTGCAGAGACACGCTACCGCTGTGGACTGCGAAGTGGTGGGCAAGGTCAGTGTGGCTGGGCGGCCGCTTATTTTCAAATTACCTACGTACAGAAGGAGGGACAGTTACCGGGAGGCAAGATCGCTCGGTACCGGGGCTCCGGTCCAGAATGAGCATTATGAAACAGATCTTCTGAGTCCATGTCCGCTAAGCTCTGGGCAAGAGATAGAACCATGTCTTTATCCGAAGATGTTCGCCCCATGCTGGCGGCTCGCGCCGCTACTGACCCTGAGGCCGCGGAGCTGCTGGAAATATTCACAAGAGCTGATGCGACTCTGAGGGAGTATTCGCTGGAGCGGATCGGAGATTTTGATGTGCTCAAGGGCTCAAGGGAGCATCGTGTGATTAGCAACCCTTCTCCACTGGTAAGCGCCCGCCGAGGTGTAGCAGTCGCGTCCGGGAGAACTTCGTGGGCTGTACCACCCAGCCGCATGGGGTAGAGAGCAGGCAGCGTCGACTTTCAATGTGCCGAGGTACCGCGCGGCTCGCACGACGGAGCGGAGGAGGCATGGGTTACGGAACGATGTCCAAAGTCCTGGTGTCACTTCTGATTTTCGGTCTTGCCCTGGCGGCGCAGGCACAAATGCCTGATGCGCCGTCGGCCACGAAGCCTCTCACAGATACGCAGAAGCCTGGAACACGACACGGGGTCGGCCCATATCTTGGAACGGGTAACGCCGCCGACACAGTCGAGCCGCTTTCCGTGGGACAGAAATTCGGGTTCGGGGCATGGAATTCGTTCAGCCTTCTCACCTATCCGGAAGTTGCCCTGATCGCCGGCTTCAAACAGGCCACCAATCAGCAGCCGACATGGGGCCAGGGGGCGGAAGGCTTCGGCAAGCGCTTCGGTACTTCATTTGCCGACCAGGCGATCGCCAACGTGATGGCGCAAGCCGTTTTCCCATCGCTGCTCAAGCAGGACCCGCGCTATTTTCGTTCTGGCCGCGGTGGTTTTGGGAAGCGCGTTGGCTACGGACTGAGTCGCCTATGGGTCACCCGGCGCGACGACGGGACGCGAACGGTCAACGTGTCTGAAATAGTCGGAACCGGCGTAGCGGCTGGTATATCCAGAATCTACTATCCCTCCGTAGATCGTACGGCCGCGAAAACCTTGGGTAACTGGGGAATACAACTGGGAATCGCTGCAGGCTGGAACGAGTTCTATGAATTCTGGCCCGATATCCGGCACGCATTCTTCCGCAAATAGACACGCCGATTTTGCTGATCGCTCCGTAAGAAAATCCTGGCAACTGGAACGCGTCAATAATCTGCGTGCCAAAGCTCGACCCCGCGTGTGAGGGTGCTTAGCGCGTGAAGTGCAGAAGAGATCGGAGAAAAGAGCGGAACGGACGGCGCGGCGCGGGATTTTTATTTGTCATCGCGGCACGGTATTTTTCGATCCAGGCATCCTGAACCGTGTCCGAGAGCGAGTGGACGGTCGCTCGCAGTCGGCTCTTGTCGACTTTCTCAATGTCGACGAACCGGAAAGGCTGCCGTTCTGTCGAAACGGGTGGCAGCATTTCGACTGCGCCGAGCACGGGTCCGGTGTCGGTCACAAACAACAACTTGAGGCGGGATCCTTGTTCGAGGGTGTTGGCCATTTGCAGCAATCCGCCGCTGAGAGAAAGAATTTCCAGCTTGCCGCGTTGCTGCTGTCCGTCGGGGGCGCGGAGAATGGCGGGAGCGGCGTCGTCTCCAAGACGTACGCGCGGACTACGCCAAGGTGCGTTGGGGGTGGGCATAAATCTCTTTCAGTATGGTCTGAGTGGGTCACCAGGGCAAAGTTACGGAAGTTCGGAAGGGGCAAAGGTTACGGGTCGGAACGGATGAGAAATTCCTGCGATGTACGTTGCACGTGCGTTCCCGACTACTGCATTGCTGCTTGCTCGCTGCTTACGGTCGCTCGAGGCCTATCGCCCTCCTCACGATGACATGACAGTGAATTCCAGTAGCATGACGTGACAGCAAATTCCAGTCGTGTCCGGATTTCTTGAGGCTAGGAGTGTGCGCCGTGGGGGCGGGAGTCAAACTCGAGTGCCGGAAGTTGCACTTTGTCGCGGATCTCCTGGATGGGCGACGTAATGATTGGAGTGGGGTATTCAGGATGGCGGAATTCAAGGTGCATGCCTCGGCCAACGTATTGCAGTTTCAGCATCGATCCGCCCCACGTTGAACCAGAGATGGCGACCTGGACGGGTTCCGGACAAAATTCGGGATGTCCGGAGAGCAGGGCCTCGCTTCCGCCCAGGAGGACGGCGGTGTAGCAGTGGTGCATAGTCTGGATCTGGAGCACGGTGGAGGGCGGCAGGTCGTTCAGGAACACACCACCCTCGATTTCCGACTGGATAATGCCTCGGTTCACTTCGTTCGCCAAATTGGGGTGAGGCGTAAACATTGGGCCGGGGACTAGGGTATCGGGTTTCATGGACCGGAACAAGAGTCCTTTCGACAGAGCCCCAGGCAAAAGGGCACGGCCATTAGACGGGGGAACTTAGGGGTGGGTTGCAGGAGATCGCTGGAGAACTCTGCCGGGACTGAGTCCTGAGCCCTTCTGCGGGCATCGAAAGTGTACCTATTTCAGGTGTTTGCAGGATGGGCTTGGGCCGCGTATTCCCTGATAAAATAGTGGGTAAGGGGTTCCTCTTTTTCATGCCAGTTCCCGTATCGCAGATGTGGACCGTCAGCACGTATGTTTTGGGGCAGAAGCTCGCCGGGCGCAGGCAGTATCCGCTGGTGCTCATGCTGGAGCCGCTGTTCCGTTGCAATCTTGCCTGCGCGGGATGCGGCAAGATCCAGTACCCGGCCCATATCCTGAAGAAAGATCTCAGCCCGGAAGAATGTTTCCGCGCGGTGGACGAGTGCGGCGCACCCATGGTGTCGATCCCGGGCGGCGAACCGCTGATGCATCCGCAGATTGGCGAGATCATCGAGGGCCTGGTGGCCCGGAAGAAATACATCTACCTGTGTACGAACGCGCTGCTGCTGAGGGAGAAGATCCACCTTTTTAAGCCGAGCAAGTACCTGACGTTCAGCGTTCACCTCGACGGACAGCGCGAGGAGCATGATCTGGCCGTGTGCCGCGAGGGCGGGTATGACATCGCGGTGGATGCGGTGAAAGAAGCATTGCGCCTCGGATTCCGGGTCACGACAAATACAACGCTATTCGATGGGGCGAATCCGAAGTCGGTGCGGGCTTTCTTCGACGAGATGATGGAGCTTGGCGTCGAAGGCATGATGCTTTCGCCGGGATATTCGTACGATAAGGCTCCGGACCAGAAGCACTTTTTGGGACGGGCACGCACCCGGCGAATGTTCCGCGCGATTTTGTCGAACCGAAAGAAGGAGTGGCAGTTCAATTTGTCACCGCTCTTTCTGGAATTTTTGATGGGGAAGCGCACGTATCCGTGTACGCCCTGGGGCATGCCGACTTACAACGTGTTCGGGTGGCAGAAGCCTTGCTACTTGCTGCAGGATGGTTACGCGGAGAGTTTCTCGGAACTCCTCACCACTACGAACTGGAGCAACTACGGGACGGAGTCTGGCAATCCGGCGTGTGCGAATTGCATGGTCCACAGCGGGTACGAAGCGAGTGCAGTGAACGCGACCTTCAGTTCACTGGGTGGCTTTTGGGCGACCGTCAAAGCGACGCTTTCTTCCTCGTATAAAGACGATGAGGCTCTGAAGATGCTCGAAGAGCCGCAGTCGCCGGTGAATCCGCTGATCCAGATCGCACCTCCGACGAGCGCAACGCAATCGTTGCAGGAGACCCGGGCTTAGCCATCCAATATCCATGACAGGCAAAGAAGCTGGCCATATCGAGCAGCATCCTCCACACGTGCAGAATCCCGACGCGCTGGAAGTTGTTCCCGGAACCGAGCGGGAGCAGTTGGAAGGCTGGAGTCCGGCGCTGGCTTCTGACGAAGATCTGCGCCAGGCGCTTGAGAAGGCTTTTGATTATCGCGGCGATATTACCGTGACCCGCAAGGACGGGTCGAAGGTCGAAGGCTATCTGTTCGACCGGCGCACCGGTGCGACGCTGAAGGATTCTCTGGTTCGTCTTTATCCGAAGAATTCGAACGAGAAGATCGCAATCCCGTATGGAGACATTGCGGCGCTGGCTTTTACCGGCCGGGATACTGCCGCCGGCAAGAGTTGGGAAGCCTGGATGAAGAAGTACGCTGAAAAGAAAGCCGCCGGTGAAAAGGATTTGAGCCTGCATCCGGAGTCTCTGGAAGAGTAGGCCTCCTCGTTGGGTTGCGAGATCTTCCGCAGAGACGTTACTTCGCTGTACCCGTAAAACTCAGCCCGTCCAACAACTGCTCGACCTCGTCTTCGCTGCCGCCAATCACAGTAATCGAAATTGCATAGCCATGCGCCAAGAGAGCCATCGTGGCCTGACGCATTACGCGGGTGCCGACGTCCTTATGGAAATCGAGGCGGGGCAGATTTTTGGTGCCGACCGGGAAGTCGTAGGGCTCTTCATCCTGATCGAAGCCTTGCGCCTTGGCGATTTCGGAGAGTGGGCCGAAATACTGGGTCGCATCTTTTAACCCCGGGTAGGAGGATTGCGGCTCGGCCGCGATGAGGATGGAAGCATTGATGTCCTCTCCGCGTGCGTCGGGAGGCCGGGAGAAAGCGGCGAGCAGGACGCGGCCGGTGCTTGCGGAAGGTGCCGTTGCGTCCTCGTCGCGCCGGTTCATTTCGTCCGTTCGCAGAACCCATCCCGCAGGGATTTTGCAGGAGAGGCCGAGCGTCCGGTTACGGTAGACGCCGTTGGTTGCGAGTCCTGCATCGAGATCGGGCTTGGGCTGCGGGAGGGAAGACTTGCTGTGTTTCGACGACGAAGAGTTTGGATTCTGCGCGACCGCGAAACTGGACAGCAGAATTGTGGTTGCAAGCAGGCAGCCACGCAGACGATGAAATGCCATATGTCTATGTTACAGGTTCACTCTTGAGCGGGCAGCGAGTCTCAGGTGTTCCGAGCCTTCGTCTTGATCCAGATCGGAGTTCCCATAAATCGGAACGCAGCGCGGATCTGATTCTCGAGGAAGCGGTGAAACCCGAAGTGGAGCTTGACGTCGCGGTTCGTGAATAGCACGAACGTTGGCGGCGAAACCGAAGCCTGAGTCATGTAGAGAATCTTCACCCGCTGTCGCATGGGAACCGACGCACGGTCGAAATCGACATGTTCCAGAAAGCGGTTCATCTCGGAAGTTGTGACCCGCTTCACGCGTTCGGTGGCTACTTCTTCAAGAAGGGGGAAGATCGTCTCGGTGCCCTTTCCGGTCTCAGCGGAGATGAAGACGATCGGGGCATAGCTCAGAAATTTTAGCTCGTAGCGGAGGCGTTCCTCGTAGGCGTCGCGATCTGCGGGACGCTTGCTCTCGCGCATCCGGTCGGCTTTCGTCGGGCGCCCTTTCCTGCCAGTTCCGCTGATCACCAGGTCCCACTTGTTGACCACGATGATGACGGAGCGTCCGCTCTCGTGCGCGTACCCAGCGACCGTGGCGTCCAACTGGCTCACGCCTTCTGTGGCGTCGATGACGAGCAGGGCGATATCGGCGGCTTCCAGATGCTTGCGGGCCATCACGACCGAAAGTTTCTCGGCCATAAGATGAGTCTTGCCCTTGCGGCGAATTCCGGCTGTATCGATGAAGCGAAACTTCTTGCCATTCCACTCCACGACTTCGTCGACGGCGTCGCGCGTCGTTCCCGGAATTGGCGAAACGATGGCGCGGTCCGAAGACGTCAGACAATTCAAGAGCGTGGATTTCCCGACATTGGGATGTCCAATGATCGCGACTTTGACCTCGGAGGGCGGCTGTTCGGGGGCGCTTGCTTCCGAGTCCGAGTCAACCTCGGCTTCGGCCTTCTGAGACTCATCAGTGGTTTCAATTTCTTCGGTGGGGGCAGCTTTTGGCAGCTGCGCCACGACTGCATCGAGCAAGTCGTCCACGCCGCGGGCGTGCTCGGCGGAAATCGGGTAGACCTGCTTGATTCCGAGCCGGTGAAACTCGCCCATCAGCACCGACTGTTTTTCCGAATCAATCTTGTTGACGGCGAGAAACAGAGGGCGGTTCGCCTTTCGCAGCAGTCGCACCAGTTCGAGATCGGGCCCGGCTATTTCGCTGCGCCCGTCCACGACCATGATGATGGCTGCGGCTTCGTCGAACGCTACGCGCGCCTGACGGAAGATCTCAGACGGGATTAGATCTTTCTCCTCCGGCAGAATGCCGCCGGTATCCACCACGCGCAGACGCCGGCCATTCCATTCGGCGTCCCCGTAAAGGCGATCCCGAGTGATCCCAGGCTCATCGCCGACGATGGCTCGGCGCGATCCCACGATGCGGTTGAATAGCGTGGACTTGCCGACGTTTGGCCGACCCACGATGGCGATCGTAGGGATGGCGGCACTCGTAGTGGAGGGGGCGGACGAGTTGTAGATGACTTGAGGCAAAGATTCTCACGTATGGACAGCTGCTGGGCTGTCCTTGGGCCGAAGATCCGAGCCGGGACGGTGCAGAAGCTCCAGAATCGCTATTATAGAGTCTTCCGTGTCGTCCTCCTCTCACACCGCGTCCCCGGCTCCGAACCGCGCTCATGGAAGAGAAGCCACTCTGCACCAGTTCTTCGGACCCGGAGGCGTTCTTTCGAAGACTCACCCTGCGTATGAATTCCGCCGGGGACAGCTGCAGATGGCGCAGAGTATCGAACAGGCGCTGGAAGAGAAGCGGCATCTCATCGTGGAAGCGGGTACTGGCACAGGAAAGACGCTGGCGTACCTGGTTCCGGTAATCCGGTCAGGCAAGCGCGTGATCATCTCGACGGGCACGAAGAACCTGCAGGAGCAGCTCTTCTATAAAGATGTTCCGTTCCTGGAGAAGGCCCTGTTCGGGGATACGGGCGCTCGCCTGTCGGTCTGCTACATGAAGGGCCGCAACAATTATCTTTGCCGCAAGAAGCTGTATGACCTCACAGACCAGCCGGTACTCAGCGGACTGGAAGAGATTGAGCAGTACCGCGCAATTGCCGCGTGGGAGAAGAACACTGCGAGCGGGGACCGCGCGGAATTAGCCGAGCTTCCAGAGGCAAGTTTGCTGTGGCACAAGCTCGATGCTCGCGCGGACACCTGTACCGGTCAGAAATGCAGCGAATTCCAGCACTGCTTCATCACCGAGATGCGCCGCCGGGCGCTGGAAAGCGACATCATTATCGTCAATCACCATCTTTTCTTTGCCGATCTTGCCATCAAGTTGCAGGCAGACGGAGCGCCTGACGCCGGGGTCCTGCCGGAAGCGGCAGCCGTGATTTTTGACGAGGCTCACGAACTCGAGGAAGTTGCTGCCAACTACTTCGGCATCTCGGTGAGCAATCTGCGGATCGACGAACTGGCGCGCGATGTCGAGCAGTCCATGCAGCACAATAAGACGTTGTCGGCGTCGGTGTCAGGAGCACTGGGGTCGCTGCGGGACCGGTCGCAGTTGTTTTTTTCTTTGTTGCCTCCGGGGGACGGCCGTTTCGCCTTTGAATCCCGCCGGGAGTTTCTCGAGGAAAACGGAGATGAGTTCGTCGGATTGAATCAGGCTCTTACCCGTCTGGCATGCGAACTGGAAGGACTTTCTCCAAAACCCGAAGAAGTGTTCAACTTCATTCGGCGCGCGCAGGAAATCCAGGTGCAACTGAATTTTGCGCTCGAAGCCGAAGACCGCAACACGGTTTTCTGGATCGAGCGTCGAGGAAATCGGGTCAGTCGCGAGCGGCATGCTTTCAGCCCCGAGAAGCAGATACCAGGCGCAGAAGGGCTGGTTCAGGGCTCGCGAGGGTCTAAGGGCGCTGAGAACTTTGGACGGCGCCAGCATGTTTTTCTGCAGGCCACACCGATCGACGTAGGCCCGATCCTCAGGGAATGCCTCTGGTCCAAGCTCGAAACGGCCGTCTTGACATCAGCAACTCTGGCGGTCGGCGGAGGCTTCGACTACATTCGGCAGCGCCTTGGTTTCGAGCATGCGAGGGAATCGGTGCTGCCGTCGCACTTCGATTATCAGAGCCAGGCGGTCCTTTACGTTCCTCCGGACCTGCCCGACCCTCGTACTCCCCAATTCGGAGTGAAAGCTGCGGAGCGCATCCGCAAGCTGCTGGAGGTCACCCGCGGACGCGCCTTTGTGTTGTTCACCAGCTACGCGCAAATGAACGACATTTACCAGCGGCTGCTGGGCGAATTGGAATTCCCGATGCTGCGCCAGGGCGATGCTCCCAAGTCTGCGCTGCTGGAAGAATTCCGTCTTACGCCGAATGCGGTGCTGTTCGCTACGTCTTCTTTCTGGCAGGGAGTGGATGTGCAGGGAGACCAACTCAGTTGCGTAATTATCGACCGGTTGCCGTTCGCCGTCCCCAGCGATCCGGTAGTTGCTGCGCGGGTGAAGGCGATCGATGCCGGGGGCGGCAATGCGTTCTTCCAGTACCAAGTGCCGGCGGCTGTCATCACGCTCAAACAAGGCTTCGGGAGGCTGATCCGGTCTCTGCACGACCGCGGATTGCTGGTGCTGCTGGACAACCGGATTCTCAAGAAGCAGTACGGGCGCGTATTCATTGAGAGCCTGCCCAATTACAAACGCACGACGGACCTAGGCATCGTCGAGGAGTTCTTCGGCTGCAGGTAGAACCTCCATAGTCTCTTTCCAGTGGTTGCCCTGCGATCGATAATTTGCGCGATGCGCCAGGCTACATGCTGTCAATGCGGACTGAAAACCACCGTCCGTTCTTTCTACAGCATGAACGGAAAGACGTACTGTGAACCCTGCGTCTGGAAGGCGGCTCGCGAGGCAAAGGACGCCGGTGAGCCCGCAGACTACAAACCGCTACAGGACAATTCCATATGCGGTCGCTGCGGAGCGTACGCCGGTGACGCTGTCGACCATCCGATCGTGGGCAAGATTCCTTTGTGCGGAAGCTGTGCT
Source organism: Terriglobia bacterium (assembly GCA_963727085.1). Taxonomy (GTDB): domain Bacteria; phylum Acidobacteriota; class Terriglobia; order Terriglobales; family Acidobacteriaceae; genus Sulfotelmatobacter. The sequence continues at coordinate 179,184 of CAVSER010000003.1, forward strand.
CCGCAGGTTTCGAACTGGCCGTATCCGGGATGGTTGAAAGCAAGTCTGGCCGCTCTACTCGTGCTGCTGGCGGTTGCCCTCGTACACGGCCGTCGCTATTTCCATGCCGGACGCACGATGTACGTCGGCGAGCGGCTGGTTCAAGAAAAGCACTACGAGCAAGCCCTGCCTTACCTGCAGGAAACTTTGAGTACTGCTCCGGAATCCGACAAAGCAGTGCTTCTCACCGCCAAGGCAGCTCTTGCGATCGGTGCGGTCGATGTCGCCGACAAAGCTATTCAAGGCCACAGCGGGGGCAAGTTCGACGATGCGAGCGATGAAGCGTTCCAGGAAGTAAGAAACACCTGGGAGCGTGCGAACGGGCATTTGAGAAAGCAGAACAGGCCGCAAAGCTGGCAGGGCAAGACGGCCATGCCGCCGAAGCCGCGAGCCTGATGCATGGGGCCGCGTCGTTGTATCCCGAGTCTGCCGGCTTAGTCAGGGCGGCTGAGATCTACGATGAGGGCTCAGCCTTCGAAGCTAAAGACTACGATAAGTTTCTCGCGATCACGCAGAAGCAATGGCAGGATTGGCCCTCCTACGCGACCGCCGCTGCGCTCTCGAGCGCTCTGGCGTGCAAATACGCGGCGACTGGTGACCTTAAGTACCGACAGCAGTCGGAAGAAATGATGGAAACATCCCGCCAGAAAGCCGGCTCCGACCCTGACGCGCAGAAGTCATTCACAGAGTATGCCGAGCGCATTCGCCACCGGTTGGATACGCGCCAGATCATCAGCAAGACGGAATACGACCGCAGATTCCGCAATACCGCGAAACAATAGGAGACAGCACGAAATGTTCTTCATTCCGGGACCCGTCATCGCTCTGCTCACGTTCCCCGGTGTCATTGTTCACGAAGCGGCGCACCTGTTCTTCTGTAAGCTCTTCAAGCTCCAGGTCTACGATGTCTGCTTTCTACGGTTCGGCAATCCCGCCGGCTATGTGATTCACGAAAAGACTGAGAACTTCACCGCATCGTTCTTCGTCAGCATGGGAGGGTTCCTCGGGAACACGTTGCTATGCATGGTGTTCTGCACGGCGGCGTTTCTTCCCGTCTGGGAACTCAAGGTGACCGACCTCTCGCGTATTTTTTCTACTGGCTAGGCATTTCGATCGGGATGCACGCCTTTCCCTCAACCGTCGATCTATCCAATTTGTGGGAAATGGCGCCCGCCAAGGCGAAACGCGGGAACCCGCTGGCAATCATCAGCCTTCCTCTTGTGGCGCTGCTTTATGTGCTGAACTTCGCGCGCGTTGTCTGGGCCGATCTGGGATATGGAATTGCGGTAGGCATCCTCGGTCCTATAGCCCTGTTCCGCGCAATTGCAAGAGCCTAATAAGAACGGCGATTCGACACATCTTCAGGGCCGAGGCAGGACTTCCACATCGATTCCCGACGCTTGTCCCTTGGCGTGATAGACGCGTTCTGTCGCCTTCACAAAGTCCGCAGCTTTCGCATCTGGAATGTTTACGAACGTTTGCGGATTGCGGTCTGTCAGGGGGAACCATGAACTCTGAATCTGCACCATGATGCGATGGCCGCGCCGGAATGTGTGGTTGATGTCGGGCATGGTGAAATCGACTTCCTCGACCTTGCCAGGGGTGAAGGCCTCCGGTTTTTCAAAGCTGTGCCGGAATTTGCCGCGGAACGGTTCGCCGCGCACGAGTTGCTGATAGCCGCCCATGGTGAACTCAGGCGCTCCTACGTCCTTGGGAGGCTTCTCGCCATTTTCGGGGCGGTCCAGCTTGCTTTCCGGATAGTCCGCTGGATAGACGTCAATCAGTTTCACGTCGAAATCTGAATCGGTTCCGCTGGTGGAGACGAACAGTTTCGGAGAGATCGGCCCCGCAAGGGTTACGTCTTCCTGCAGGACGGGCGTCTGATAAACCAGAACATCGGCCCGGCTATCCGCGAATCGTTGGTCTGAAACCATGTATTCCTGCGGGACTTCAAGAGCCGCATAGTTGATGAACGGCACGGGCTTTGCAGGATCGCTGACATACTCGTCAAAGGTATTGCCTTCTGCGGGAGCCTCGAAGGAAAGTCCGCCTCCTGGCTGCAGGTAGAGCGTCTTGTGCTCGGCTTTCTCCGGAGGCCAAGCCGAATAAGTTCTCCACACGTTCGTGCCAGTTTCGAATACGTAGGCTTTGGGCAATTTGGCGTCGGGCGAACCTTTCAGGTAATGCTCGAAAAACGGGAACAGGATGTTCTTGCGGTAATACTCGGCTGTCTCCGAGGCGAACTCGACGCGTCCCAGATGTTCGCCGTTATAGCGCGCCCATCCTCCATGGACCCAGGGCCCGACCACGATCGCATTGAAGATGCCGGGATTGTTTTTGTCGATGGAGCGGAAAGTTGTGAACGGGCCTTGCAGGTCCTCGGCATCGAACCATCCGCCGACTGTCAGCACTGCGCAATGGATGTTCTTCAGATGGGGGGCGAGGTCGCGCGCCTTCCAATATTCGTCGAAGGTGTCATGGCTGACCTGGTCGTCCCAGAGCGCAGTCTTGCCGTCGAGAGACTTGCGCACGTTCGAGAGAGGCCCAGCCTTCAGGAAGAACTCGTAGGCGTCCTTGGTGCCGAAATCGAAGTCCGGATAATTCTTCGGAGGAAGTTGGGGATTGTGCTGCGGAGTGAAGAAATTGTAGAAACCGAAATTCGAAGCAAGCATGAATGCGCCGCCGTGGTAAGCGTCGTCGCCCATGAACAGGTTCGTCATCGGAGCCTGCGGAGAAGCGGCCTTCAAGGCCGGGTGCGAATCGATGATACTTGCGGACGCAAAGAATCCCGGATACGAGATACCCCAGATTCCCGCGTTCCCATTGTTGTTCGGGACATTCTTCAGGAGCCAATCGATGGTGTCGTAGAGATCGCTGCTGTCGTCGACGTCCGTCTTCGATTTCTTGTTGTCGATATGCGGGCGCATTTCGAGGAAGGTACCCTCAGACATGAACCTTCCGCGGACATCCTGGAATACGAAGATGTATCCGGCCTTGTCGAAGTCCGGAGACGGTCCGAGACGGGTTCGATACAAGTCCACGCCGTAAGGACCGACGCTGTACGGAGTGCGATCGATCAGGAACGGGTAAGACCGGGAGGCATCTTTCGGAACGTAAACCGAGGTGAACAGATGGACTCCGTCGCGCATCGGGATTCGATACTCGTACTTGGTGTAATGCTCCTTGACAGCGAATTCGGGGGTTTCAGGCCGGCTTTGCGGGAAAGCGACACTGGCGAGAACGAAGACACCCCAGACTGCCGTGCAGAATCGACGAATCATTCCCACTCCTTCTGAATTTCTTGCGCTCAGGCAAGCTACAATCCCGCGGGAAACCGCGTCAAGCCGGCCCCGGCTTCGCAAATGTACAATAAGGATTGGGCCAGAGTGCCCGGATACGCGCTCAATGGCTGGGGGAACATGTTCGAAGTCACGGTTGAAGATACGTTTGCGGCGGGGCACTACCTCCGCAACTACAAGGGCAAGTGCGAGAATCCGCACGGCCACAATTACAAAATCCGCGTGACGTTGGCGGGCGCTGAACTGGACAAGGCTGGCCTCCTGCTCGATTTCAAGGACTTGCGCGAGGTTATGAAGCACGTGATCGAGCGCCTGGATCATCAGATGATCAACGACGTGGAGCCGTTTACGGTGATCAATCCGTCTGCCGAGAACCTGGCCAAGTATTTCTATGATGAGTCGAATACGCGCCTGAAGACCTCGACCAGCGGTCGAGTCCGCGTGAAAGACGTCACAGTTTTCGAGACGGATACGACGACCGCAAAATACAGCGAGTAGCCTCTCGCCGAAGTTACCTCCAGCCTGGCGGACTTGTTCCAAGGGATTCTGGCTTTAAGGCTGAAGGATGTTTTCCATGCAGATCACTGAGATATTCAAGTCGATTCAGGGCGAGTCCACACATGCGGGACTGCCCTGTGTGTTCGTGCGGCTGACCGGATGCAACCTCCGCTGTAACTGGTGCGACAGCGAGTACACGTTTTCCGGAGGTAGGAAGCTGTCGGTTGAAGAGGTACACGTCGAGGTCATGCGTCTGAGCCCGAATGGCGGGTTGGTCGAGATCACCGGCGGCGAGCCTATGCTGCAAGAGAGGGAAGTTGTTCCTCTCATGCAGAAGTTGGTGGCGGACGGCTGCTCCGTGCTGCTGGAGACAAGCGGCGAGCGTCCCTTGCACAAGGTGCCGGCAGAGGTCATCAAGATCGTAGACGTGAAGTGTCCCGATTCAGGGGAGGGGGATACCTTTCATCTCGAGAACCTTGAAGTGCTGACTCCCCGGGACGAGGTGAAATTTGTGATCAGCGGGCGGCCCGATTATGAGTTCGCGCGCGACTTCACGCAAACGCACAATCTTGCACGAAGGGTGAATGCCGTCCTGTTCTCTCCGGCGTTCCGCAAAGATGCGCAGGGTTCTCGGGACAGCTCCCATTGCCTGCTCGATCCGCGCGAGCTGGCGGAGTGGATGATCGCCGATAATGTGTCGGCGCGGCTGGGGCTGCAGTTGCACAAATACATATGGGATCCAGCGCTCAAGGGAGTCTAAAGAGCACATGGCGAGTCTGACGAAATCCCGGGCGGTGGTTCTTCTTAGCGGGGGGATGGATTCGTCCGTTTGTGCGACACTTGCGGCCCGCGACTACGAGGCGGCGGCCGTGCATGTCAGTTACGGGCAGCGCACCGAAGAACGCGAGCGGCAATCTTTTCTGGCGATCTGCCAGCGGCTAAAGATTCATGACCGCCTGATGGTCCGGAATGAGGCCTTGCGCGCGATCGGCGGTTCGGCTCTGACCGATGAGTCTATCGATGTGCCCGAGGCCGAAAATGTCGGCCGAGATATTCCGGTCACCTACGTTCCCTTCCGCAACGCCCATTTCCTTTCCGTTGCAGTGAGTTGGGCGGAGGTTCTCGGAGCCGAGAAAGTGTACATTGGGGCGGTAGAACCCGATAGTTCGGGCTATCCGGATTGCCGTCCGGCGTATTACAAGGCCTTTAATGAGGTGGTCAAGGCTGGCACCAAAGAGGGCAGGATCGAGATTGTGACCCCTTTGATCGCGATGCGGAAGGCCGTGATTGTGCGCCTTGGCCTTGAATTGGGTGCGCCCTTCGATTTAACTTGGTCATGCTACAGTCGCGAAGATCAGGCCTGCGGGGTGTGCGACAGTTGTGCGTTGCGCCTGCGAGCGTTTGAGGCAGCAGGAGCCCGAGATCCGATACCCTACGCGGCACGTGGCTAGCGTCGACGGTTCAGGGAATCTCCGTGTGGGACCGATGCTCTGAAGCAGGTCGGGCCGTCGGGCGAGTGAAAAGCGAGCTTTGCCGGGAGGCAAAATGAGAAAACAACCAGCAATCATTCTCTTGGTAGTTCTTACAGCAGTTTTATCCGTCCCTCAACTATTTGCGCAGGCATCCGGCACGGTTAAGGGCACTTGCCGAGATGCGGAAGGCAAGCCCATCCCGGGCGCCGTGGTCGAATACGCCAATCTCGATAATGGCCAGAAGTACAGTCTCAAGACCAACAAGAACGGCGAATACTTCTCGCTCGGCCTCACGCCGGGCAAATACAAGATCACGCTCTATAAGACTCCTGAAGATCAGAAGGCGAATAAGGAGCTTTATCACATCAACGGGTTCCAGGTTCAGCTCGACGAGAACACGATGGACCTCGACCTGAAAAAGGAGCAGGAAAACCAAGCCAAAGGCCAGGGGCTCACTCCTGAGCAAGTCAAGCAGATGCAGGAGCAGCAGGCCAAAGCGCAAAAAGAAACAATGACGGTCAAGCAGCTGAACGAGAAGCTGAATGCCGCCAAAGCCGCTGCGGACGCCGGAGACTTCGACACCGCGATTGCCTCTCTCAGTGAGGCCAATCAGGTGGATCCTTCGCGCGATCTGATCTGGTTCAAGCTGGGCGACTACTATCGGATGTCGGCCGTAAAGCAGACGGATACCACCGAGAAGCAGAAGCGGCTTGGATCCGCCATCGAGTCCTATCAGAAGGCCATCGAGTTGAAGAAGGCCACGCCGAACGAGAAAGATCCGAACGCTGCCTCGAATCTTGCGGCTTACTACAACAATTTGGCCGAAGCGTACGCCAAGACCAACAAGGTGGATGATGCGGTCAAAACCTACGAATTGGCTGCGCAGGCCGACCCAACTCATGCCGCGCAGTACTACTTCAATACCGGCGCGGTGCTGACTAACGCTGGCAAGGTCGATGATGCACTCGGAGCCTTCGATAAGGTGATTGCGGCGGACCCCAACCGGGCTGACGCATATTACTGGAAGGGCGTGAACATGATCGGCAAGGCGACTCTTCAGGGAGACAAGATGATTGCGCCTCCCGGAACGGCAGAAGCTTTCCAGAAATATCTCGAGCTGCAGCCGACCGGTTCCTTCGCTGATGCGGCCAAGCAAATGCTAACGAGCATCGGCGGCTCGGTGGAAACCAGCTTCGGCAAGAAGAAAGCCGCCAAGAAGTAAGGTATTGTTTTCAACAGGTTGATGAAACGAGGGCGGCGCCCAGCCGCCCTTTTTCACTTTAAGTTACGAAGGACTATGGACTTAGTGTCCTTCGCTTCTCTTCTTCTTCGCGATAGAGTGGAAACAACTGTTTCTTCCCAACTTCTGTGGTGCGTGCGATTCCTGCAAGTGAGGACGAATGGCAGCACCAACGATTGCTCCGATTTCCGTCGAAATAGAAGGACTATCCGGCAGCGGACGAGTTGCGACTCCGGCTCTTCTGGGGGCGATGCTGCGCGCCTCGGAGAAAATCAGCGACCTGGTCTTTTCGCCGGGCCGGCCTCCGCAAGTTCAGGTGTACGGACAGATGATCCCGGTGCAGGTTCCCGGGCTCACGTTCCTTACGGCTGATGAGACCAGGCACATCGCGGCCGATCTGATCGGCGACAACAAGCAGGCCATCACGACGCTTCGCGAGCATGGAGCTTGCGACATTTCTTATGGGCTACCCGGCCTGGCGCGCTTCCGCGTCAATGTATTCATCCAGCGCGGGAGTTGCGCGGTTGTGATGCGAGTGATTCCGACCGCTATTCCGGACTTCGCTTCACTGCGGCTGCCGACTCAACTCAGTGAGATCACCAAGTTGAGGGACGGCATTGTCCTGGTCACCGGGTCTGCCGGGTCCGGCAAATCATCGACATTGGCGGTATTGCTGGACGCCATCAATCGCGAGAAGTACTACCACATCATTACTATCGAAGATCCCATTGAGTTCCTGCACAATCACAAGTGCTCGACAATTCATCAGCGCGAGTTGCATTCGGATACGCCCAGCTTCGCACATGCGTTGCGATCGGCGATGAGGCAGGCTCCGAAGGTGATTCTAGTGGGCGAGATGCGGGACCGCGAGACCATCGAGATTGTTCTTGAGGCTGCCGAAACCGGGCATCTGGTATTTTCCAGCCTGAACACGATGGACGCGTCCAAAACGGTGGAGCGCATCGTGAGTTCGTTCGCTCCGGCGGAGCAGCAGTCTGTTCGCGAGCGTTTTGGAAGGTCGTTCCGGTACATCGTCTGCCAGCGACTGATGCCCAAGGCCGATCGCAATGGCCGGGTAGCTGCATTCGAGATACTGAAGGCCAACGCCCGCACTCGCGAATGTATCGAGAAAGGTGAGCGCGAATACAACACCCTCCTCGACGCCATCAAGGCGGGAGCGACCGACGGCATGCAGCACTTTGATGGTGAGATCGCTCAACTCATGCAGGAACGACTGATCGATCTCGAGACCGCGTTGTCGTACGCCAGCAATCCGGCGGCGCTAGGCCAGGAACTCGCACGCTAAGGCCGTTCCTCAATATTTGTCCTGCATTGTTTGTCGTATCATCTCCCCATGCTTGGTCCCGCGGGTGCTTCCATCTTGAGTTTTGAAGATGCTCGCCACATCGTTGAGCAGCAGGCCCGCGGCCTTCAGCCGGATGAGGTGGAAGTCGTCGATCTGCTGGACGCACAAGGCCGCGTGTTGGCAGATGCTGTTTTCGCGGACCGGGATATCCCTCCATTTCCCCGCTCCACCCGGGATGGTTACGCCGTGCGGGCTGCGGATGTGGCCAATCTGCCTGCGACCCTTGAGTCGATCGGCGAAATCAAAGCCGGTGAGGATGCGGAAAATATTCGCGAAATAGAGAGTGGCCAAACCGTTGCCATCATGACCGGAGCGCCTGTCCCAGCCGGCACGGATGCCGTGGTGATGGTTGAGTACACCACGAGCACCGACAATCGCATCGAGATAAGTAAGAGTGTGGAGGTTGGAGAGAACATCGTTCCGAGGGGCGCCGAGGCACCAAAAAATGGATGCCTCATTGATCGCGGTGTCCGTCTCGAGGAAGCGACACTCGCCTTGGCTGCTTCTGCCGGCCAGGCGCTTGTGCGCGTGTATAAGCGTCCTTCCGTGGCGGTTCTGACCACGGGGGATGAAATCGTGGGCATCGAGACCGTGCCTGGTCCAACGCAGATTCGCAACTCGAACAGCTACTCTCTCGCGGCACAGATTCGAAAGGCGGGGGGCGATCCCGTCCTTCTTCAAGTGGCACCCGATGAACCACAAAGACTGCGCGAGCTGATCGAAGAAGGGTTGGAATCGGATCTGCTGCTCATGACCGGTGGCGTTTCGATGGGACGCTACGATCTGGTCGAGCAGGTGCTGTCGAAGATGCGGGCGGAGTTCTTCTTTACGGGGGCGAAAATTCAGCCGGGACGTCCCGTCGTGTTCGGAAGGTGTGCTGCGAATCGCGCGGGCCGGGAGTTTACGTATTTCTTCGGACTTCCCGGAAATCCAATTTCGACCATGGTGACGTTTGAGCTGTTCGCCAGGCCGATGCTGGAGAGTCTCGCCGGAATGCTGCCGCACAAGCTCATGTTTGTTCACGCCAGGCTGAAATCGGAGATCCGGGTGAAGACCGGGTTGAAGCGATTTCTTCCCGCGATCCTGTCGGGCGAATTCGAAAACTCTAACGTGGAACTTGTGCGTTGGCAGGGATCGGGAGACATCGCTGCAACTGCGAGGGCCAACTGCTATATCGTGATCCCGCCGGACCGTGAGCACATTTCCGCCGGCGAATTCGTGGCCATCCTGATGCGTTGATCAGGCAGTGACGTGGATCGCGTTCCGGGCGGCGCCTCGTGGCGCGCACTGCTGTAAGATAGCCAGAGCGTTTCATTGCCACACATGCCGAAGAAACTCTCCCACTATGACAGCGCGGGCCGGGCACGCATGGTGGATGTTTCAGCGAAGTCCGTAACAAAACGCGAGGCAGAGGCCAGCGCGTTCGTGGCGGTCAAGCCCGGAGTCCTTCAGGCAATCCCGTCGAACCCGAAGGGCGATCCACTGGAAGTGGCGCGCATCGCGGGCATCATGGCGGCAAAGCGTACGTCAGAACTCATCCCCATGTGCCACCCGCTCCCGCTTTCGTTCGTTGATGTGGATGTGCGCGTGTGCGAGAATGGCCTCGCTGTTAGCTCCAAAGTCACTACCAGCGCCGAGACCGGTGTGGAGATGGAAGCAATGGTTGCGGCCTCCGTCGCCGCGCTGACTCTTTACGACATGTTGAAGGCGGCGGACAAGGGGATTGAGATTCGGCAAGTTGTTTTGGAGCGAAAGACAGGCGGTAAGAGCGGGGAGTACCGGCGGACCTAGATTCGATGGTTGACAACGTCAAACTACTGGTGGTGGATGACAATCCGATGGTGCTGGGAATGCTTCACCAAGCATTGTCGTCCCTGGCCCATGTGACCACAGCGACCGATGCTGCCGATGCGCTGCTGAAAGCCGTGGACGACGCGCCGGATCTGCTGGTCTGCGACTACCGCATGCCCGGCATGGATGGGCGGCAACTGGTAGAGAAATTGAAGAGCCGTCCGGCTACGGCCAATTTCTCGACTGTGCTGATGGCCAGCAAGGCAGATATCGCGGAGAGGCTTTCTCCGCAGGATGCAGCCGATGATTACCTGGAGAAGCCATTCTTCCTGAAAGATGCAACACGGCGCGTGAAGCGCATGATCGACCGCATTTCGCTGGAGAAGATGGCGAAGACTGCGCCATCTGATGGAGTGGTCCGGGGAAACCTGTCGCAGATGAACGTCATCGACCTGATGCAGTCGCTCGAAATGGGGCGGAAAAGCTGCCAGCTCTCGCTGAGCAATGAAGGCGATCGCTGCGAGGTGTTCTTTGTTGAAGGCCAGGTGAAGCACGCAACCTACGGGTCGCTCGTCGGGGATCCGGCAGTGTTCAAAGTGCTGCGCTGGACCGGCGGCAACTTCCAGATCAACTTCGAAGGTAAGACTGACAAAGAGACGACGCAATTGAATACCCAGGGCCTGTTGATGGAAGGCTTGCGGCTGCTGGATGAATCATCGCGCGATGCGGGCGGAGACGCCGAACCGGCCGCGGCTTCGACACCGGAGCCTGCACCCGTGGCATCCGCTCCTAGCGCCCCGGCGGCCACCCGGCGTGAGGAGGAGGATGATGTCCTCCTCGACGGCTGATCCCGGATTCTCGGCGGCGGTGGTGACCGTCAGCGATTCGTGTTCGCGCGGAGGGCGCGAAGACCGGTCCGGCCCAGCAGTCGCTCAGTTGCTGGAGAAACTCAAGTTTTCTGTTACCGCGCGCGAGATTGTTCCCGACGACAAAATTCAAATCCAGAATCTGCTGATACGCCTCGCGCGGGAAGTGCGGTTCATCGTCACAACCGGGGGAACGGGCATCGCGGCGAGGGACGTCACTCCGGAGGCGACGTTGGCTGTGTGCGATCGGGTATTGGATGGCGTCTCCGAGCGGATGCGCAGTGAGGGCGCGAAGAAGACTCCGTTTGCCGCCCTGAGCCGAGGAGTTTGCGGCGTGCGCGGGAAAGCGCTGATTCTCAATCTGCCCGGCAGCCCGGCAGGCGCGGTCGATTCCTTGCAGTCAGTGGCCGAACTTATTCCGCACGCGCTTGAGTTGCTGAGTGGCAAGACTGAGCACTAGTTGCCGGTCTTCGATTTTCCCAGCAAGGCTTTTCCCGGATAGATGCCTGAAACGAGTTTGCTGTCGGCGATCACGGGCGTCCCGCCGACAAGCAGATAATGCACTCCCACGCTGGGTTCCATCGGTTTTTCGAACGTTGACCGGTCGCTGATCGTCTGCGGATCGAAGACTACGATGTCGGCGTCGGCACCTTCCTGCAGACGTCCCTTGGCGTGAGCCGCGGGCGTGGAGCGCTCCAGCATCTGGGCCGGCATCAGCGTCATCTTGCGGATCGCTTCCATCAGGGTAAGGCTTTTCTTTTCGCGCACGTATTGCGCCAGCACTCTCGAAAAGGTTCCGGCGTTGCGCGGATGGCCTTCTGCTCCGTCGCTGGCAATCATGATGAGCGGGTTCGGAATCGTCTTGTCCACCGTATCTTGCGTGTTCGCAAAGACCAGCACCCATTGCTGCTTGCTGGAATTGTGTAACTCGTCGAACCGCGCCTTCGTGAGATGCTCGCCTGTATTGGGGATCACCAGGTTGGAGTAATCGATGCCCAATTTCTCCTTCCATCCAGGATTAAAAAGGGCGGAATTCACCGCCGTCATGCCGACGATGTAGGGATACGCTTCGGTGGTCACATCGAGGCCGCGGTCGCGCGCGCCCTGCACCAGCGACAGGCATTCGAGAGTATCCGCGAGGCAGGTGCTGTTGATGTGAACGATGTGCAGGGAGGCTCCGCTGATGGCGCCCGCTCCGATGACCTCTTCGACGGACTCGATTGCGGAGCCCGGATCGCCGCGCCCGAAACTGCGCATGTGGGTATAGACCGGAACTTTCCGCTCGGCCGCCAATCGGAACATGTCGATGACTTCCAGACGTGTCGCGCCCGGGACGTACTGAATTCCCATGCCGACGCCGAGGGCGCCAGCGTCCAGTTCCTCTTCCAGACGTTCTTCTTCCTGCTTGATTTGTTGAGGCGTGGCGACCTCATCCGTAGCGGGACCGCTTTTGGGCAGAATTGTGTCGGGAGGCAGAGGCGTTCCGAACGCAAGAGAGCGCGCCGCGACGTGACTTGCCGTTGTGCCGTAGTGAATCAGGGAATTTCCCTGCTTCGCCTTCAGGAACGCCGCGACGTCGGGCACTCCGATTTCCATTTCGAGGGCCGTTGTTACTCCATCGAATGCTTTGACGCGCTGGCTGGCGAGGTCCTGCCCGTGCTGATGCAGATCGATGAAGCCCGGCGCTACCACAAGGCCTGTGGCATCGATGGTCTGGCGCCCCTTCAGAGGCGTCTGGGCAATGCGGGCGATCTTTCCATCCTGGATGCCGAGGTTGCGGATTGCATCCAAACCGGTTTCCGGATCTATGACTCGGCCGTTTTCGAGAACGACGTCGTATTGCTGGGCAGACAGCAACGGGGGGACGGACAGCACGAGAATCAAGAAGAGGGTTCGCATAGTTAGGTCCCGAAGCCATGGATCATAGCAGGAGGCCGTCGGACATATCCGCGACCGACTCTTACATGCCATCCGGGCGGCTGCCGAAACAAAGCGCGCTGATGCGAGCTTCGACTGACAGCTTGCTTTTCGATCACGTAAACTAACTTTTCCTTGAAGACGATTGAAAAAATCCTGAAGCGCTACACCGTCTGGGTTCTCGGGCTGATGAAAGTCCTGGGAGTCTGGGGCGTGTTCGTGATCGCATTCGCGGATAGCGCCCTGGTCGGCATGCCGGTCGACTTCATCGTAGCGACGTACGTCTATCAGGACCGCAAGCGGATGCTTCTATATGTGGCTATAGCAGCGCTGGGCTCGGCGCTGGGCAGTATTCCGCTGTACATCATTGGCTATCTTGGCGGGGAAAAAGTTCTGCGCAAGCGGATTTCGGAAGAGCGGTTCCTGAAAATTCACCGGTCGTTTGAGCAACATGAGTTCTGGGCGTTGATGTTTCCTGGAATGCTGCCGCCCCCGGTGCCGTTCAAGATTTTCGTGCTCGGCGCGGCCGTTTTCGAAATGAGCTTCCGCGATTTCCTGATCGCGATCTTCGCGGGACGGTGTGTTCGTTTCCTGGCGCTGTCGATTCTGGTGATTTATTTTGGTCCCGGGATCGTGGGCCTGTTTGGCGGTGCGTTCAAGAGGCACTGGATTTTGATCTTGACGCTGATCGCCGGCGCGGTCTGTGCATGGATTCTATTGCGCAAACGAAAAATAACACGGTCGGAATAGGCGCCAAAGAAGAAAGGCCCGCGGAAGCGGGCCTTATACCTTTTTAATTCAATCTACGCGGCAGCGGTATGATCGCCGGTGCGATCCAGCCATCCCGAGACGACATGCGCCAGAGCTGGCGTGCCAAAGAAGGCCAGCGAGAAGAACAAGTCGCTCTCGACTGTGCCACGGAAGAATGGGATTCCAGCCGTGTACGACATCATTAGTCCGCTGAAGCCGCGGGGATACATATCCGGCCAGGCTGCCCAGACGGCGAAGTTACTGATCAAGAAAAACGATACCGAGCTGGCGAGGGCTGCGCCGACCACGCGCCAGAAGCCCGCCTTCTCGCGCAGCATCGTCGTGCCAAGCAGAAGGATCGCCGCATACCACGCCCAAGTCACTACATGGTCCCAGGTAAGCACATACGAGTACATGATCTTCGTGAGAATCACGTCTGTGGCGGCAAGCAGCACGACCGGAATCCACAGCTGGCGGCGAGATCCACGGGCGCCAAAATATAACAGCGACGCAGCCAGTGGGGTGAAACTCCACGCGTGGGGCAGAAAATTCCAGGACCCGGCAAATGGCAGAAAGCGAACTGCGATCGCGAGCAGCACAAACAGATAAGGCAGCATGATCACCTCGATAATGAGACCTTTATTGTGGGCGTAGGAAGGTTTTGCGTCAAGGGGACGAAGAAGATGTGACATTTTCTTGACGAGAATGGCGTCAGGTTAGTGCTGTCCCGGTTCCGGAAAGAGCCTTTGTTTTTCGCCGGTTCCATAAAGGTCGCCTGTGACGCGCAGGTTCTTATCCAATTCGACGGCGGCGCCGAGGACACGACGCCCGCGATCTCCGGCGACCGCCTTGGGCACTGACATGTAACGCAAGTCCTGGAAACGGACGATGTACCCGCCTCCCGGCTGATCGAGAGTTTCCGTCTCGGTGACGGGATATTGCGCCCAGTCCAGAAACACGCGTCCCAAGTACGATTTTTTTGCGGCCAACGTGATCGGGGTCTCCTCCGGCTTGTAGCGAATTTGAAGCTGTCCTTCCGGGTCGACTTCGGGTGCCAGTGAATTCACAGGAGCCAGCGCAAAGAACGCTTGAGTCTCCACCACTCCGTCCCAGTGAAACGGATTCACCCACGTGGGATAGGCGGAAGCGCGAATTGGATCCGCATCGTTGTAGGTACGGGCCTCCAGAGCATTCACGGCGCGGCGATGTTCGTAATCGCGAACGCCCCACATCAGGACCACGCCGATCAGTGCCAGGATTGCGGCAACCCGTCCTCGTGGTCCACGGTGGCGGGCGCCGATTTCCTTGTCCACCAGGGCGAACAAAGAAGGAGCGACAAGGCCGAGTGCGAAAAAGCCGAGCATGACTGGTTCCACGATGAAGACGATGTCCCACGAATACCATTTTTCGGAAAACGGCCAGAGGGGCCGGACTCCATAGTTGTTCGTGAAGTCGAGCAGGATATGGCTGAGCCCTGCGAGGCAGGCATAGAAGAAGAGCAGGCCCCATCGCAGAGGCAGATTCGGATCTTTCACCTTGCGTTTACGAAGCCGCCAGACGAGATAGACGAAGGCGACTACAACGACACTCACGAGCGGGACTCCGAGAAACGAGTGCGTGAAGCCACGATGGTGGGCGAATCCGAAGGCAGGCCCGCGGAAACGGCACAGTATGTCGAGGTCAGGAGCCTCCGCCGCCAGCGTGAGCGTCAGCGTTGCGAGAGCAGTCTTGCGGTTCAACCCGGCGCGCCCCAGACAAGCGCCGGTCAGAAAGTGCGTGATCGGTTCCAATCGGTGAACTTCATCTTATACCGTGACGAGACTATCGCGACGATTCGCAGCCATGTTTGTCATTCCCGCGGATCCTGCAAAAGTGAGGGTCTGGCCATTCGATGAGGCAAGATCAGGGCGCCAGGATGGTGAGCGCGTCAGGCACGACCGTCATCTCGGCGGGCAGCCTGCCGATGAGTTCGCCGTCGGCCTCAACATAGATGCGGGCTTGGGGCTCGGAACCGGTTGGAGAGGCATAGTCACAGCGGGCGCTCACGCAGTGTGCAAGCTCAATTCCCGGGATCTTCCACGGAGCACCAAGAAGTCCGCGAGTCACATATGCCAGATAAGCAAGGCGACTACGGGTGCGGCACAAGATCAGCCGCATATCGTCACGGTCCAGAGAGGCACCGGGAGCGAGTTCACGAATGATTCCGCCAAACTGACGAATGCGGACGGTCAACAACTCAGTTACGTCGGTATCCTTTTCTTCTTCAACTCCTGATTCGATGTACTTCACACGGAACCGTGTCATGGGATAGGTAAACCACATGTGCCACGCCTTCGCGTAGTAGGCCCGCATACCAAGGCGTTGTTTCATGCCGCTATGAAGCTTGTAGAACAAGTGGGCATCGACGCCCATGCCTGCGGCAATCACAAAGTAGCGGGTATCTGGCTGGCCGTTCATCCCTTGGCAGGTAATGCGCCCGAGTGCGACGCGGCGTGTCTTGCCGTGCAAGGCGGCTTCCGCGGCCGCTGGGATGCGAAGTGGGATTTTCAGGTCGTGAGCCAGTGCATTTGCCGTTCCGATGGGCAGAACCGCCAGAGCAACCGAAGTTCCGGCGAGAATCTGGATAATGTTGTGGATTGTGCCATCACCGCCGCAGGCAAAGATCGTGTCACAGCCGTCGGCAATGGCTTGCCGAACCTGTTCGGCGGCGTGCTCCGGGGACTCACTGCCAAAGAGTTGCGCTTCGACTCCGGCGTTTTTCAGAAGAGCTAGCGCGGATTCCAGTTCCTGCTGCCGCTGCTTGCTTCCGCCGGACGCCGGATTGTAGAGAAGGGCCGCTTTGCGCATAGCGTTCGACGCTGGATTCTATCTGATGCCAAAGCGATGCATTGCGGTTAGCGTCTACCCCACTCCCACATTCCGAACATCGCTTTCTGTGGCAAAGGGTGTCAACCTGGCGAGCGAGCATGGTGATCTGGCCGCGATGATGGGCATCGTGCGAAATCAGATAACCGAGGAACCCGGCCACGTCGGGGCGGAAGTTCTTCACCCGGCCATCCGTCTCAAGAGCACGGCGCATGAGTCTGCACAGAGCGTCGCAACTGCTCTTCAAGGCACTGATCGCTCCGGTTGGTGTGACGGCTCCGCGATCGAGTGACTCGGGAATGGTATCGACCTTGGCAGCCTTAAGCCACACCACCCGGACATTATGGAGGTGGCCGACAATCGCGGCGATGGTTCGGCCTTTGCCGCCCGGAGGTTTGACGTCCCACGCCTCCGCAGGAAGATTCTGGATGAGATATTCCGTAATCCGATTGTTGATTTCAAATGCGTTCAGGAGTGCGGACGGGAGTTGTAGCGCGTAGGCTTGTGCAGACGCTTCTGATACCGCGCTGGTTTTCTTTGGCATGATTCAGCCTCTTGGCAGGGAACTCAATTTGGCATAAGCTTGGCGCACTTGCAAGAGTGCCGTCCGGCATTCGTTGATTGGGGCTCGCACAATAAAACTTGATAGGAGGGTCACCAGATGAAGACTCTGGCATTGCTGTTGTGCGGTATTGTGCTTTGTTTGGCAGGGGTCGCCCAGGATCATGCCTCCCACATGCAATCGCATCCTGTGACGCTTGTGAATGGTCTCGGCGACCTTCACCATCCCGTTTCCACGAAGAATGTCGAGGCGCAGAAGTTCTTCGATCAGGGACTGCGATTCATCTATGCGTTCAATCACGACGAGGCGGCGCGCTCGTTCCAACACGCTGGGGAACTCGACCCGAAGCTGGCGATGGCGTACTGGGGAGTCGCTGAGGCGATCGGGCCGAACTACAACGACCCGGCGGATCCCGACCGCTTTAAGCACGCACACGAAGCAATCCAGAAGGCGGTGGACCTGTCAGGGGGCGCTACGCCAAACGAACAGGGGTATATCCAGGCAATGGCCAAACGCTTTCCGGCGGATGCGAATTCCGATTTGAAGAAAGCTGCTGAAGACTACCGCGACGCAATGCGGCAGGTCTCGACGCAGTTCCCGGATGATCTGGATGCTGCCACATTATTCGCGGAAGCAGGAATGAATCTTCATCCCTGGGGACTCTGGCATCAGGATGGCACAGCCGAAGCTGGCACCGATGAGATCGTGGCAACGCTGCAATCTGTGTTGAAGCGAGATCCGAACCACCTGGGCGCTGTCCACTACTACATCCACGCGGTAGAGGCTTCCAATCATCCCGAGCAGGCGCTTGCAGGCGCCAACTACCTGGCTACTCTAGCCCCGGCTGCCGGTCATATCGTGCACATGCCGGCGCATATCTATATCCGAACCGGAGACTACGAAGCTGCCGTGCAGTCCAATGAAAAAGCGGCAGAGGTGGATCGCTCTTACATTAAAGCGACCGGAGCGCAGGGCATCTATCCGATGATGTACTACAGCCACAACCTGCACTTCGTGGCGGTGTGCGGCGCAATGAATGGACGCTACGCCGAGGCCCGCAAAAATGCCGATCTGCTTGCAGCCAACGTTGGCCCGCACGTAAAAGAAATGCCGCCGCTCGAAGGGTTCATGACGATTCCCATGGCAGTCGAGATCCGGTTCCATCATTGGAGCGAGATCCTGAAAATGCCGGCGCCCGACCCAGCGATGAAAGCAACCACCGTATTCTGGCACTTCGGCCACGGCCTCGCGTTGGCGGGGATGGGCAAGACCGCCCAAGCCGAGGAGGAATACAAAATTGTTTCCGAAGCCGAAGCTGCGACTCCACCCGACGCGATCTTTCAAATGCCCATCAATAACAAGACGAAAGACATTTTGAAGATTGCGGAAAAGATTCTCAGTGCGAAAATCGCCATCGTTAAGAAAGACCCGGCTTCCGCCATCACGATGCTCCGCGAGGCTGTAGCTATCCAGGACAAGCTGAATTATGGAGAGCCGCCCGACTGGTTTTACCCAGTCCGTGAGAATCTCGGGGGGACCCTACTTATGACAGGCGATGCGGTCGGGGCAGAGAAAGTATTCCGAGAGGATCTGGAGCGCAATCCGAGAAATCCGCGTTCGTTGTTCGGCCTGCGACAATCCTTGCTGCAACAGAAGCGCGAGTACGATGCAGGGTTCGTCCAGAAGCAATTCGAGTCATCCTGGCATGGGGATGCGCAGGCACTCATAGTGGACGACCTGGTTTAGCGGAGTTTGCAAGAGAAGTTCGACTCTATTGGAGTCTCTGCCGAGTGGGTTAAGCTGTACCGCCCATCCCGGAGGAGATCTTCTGATGAAGTTCCTTGCACTTGCCGCATTCCATGCGTGTCTCAGCGTTCTTGCTTCTGTCGCGGTGGTCGGGCAATGTTCGTTGCCGCCGACTCCGTCTCTGGGCACGATTGATTCCACGTTCGACGCATACACGACCCAGAATGGCCCGGGCTGGACCGGCGGCGATGGCACCTATTCACTAGCGCTTCCGGATGGAACCAATCTTTGGATGTGGTCGGATTCGTATATCGGGACGGTGAATCCAACTACTCGCCTGCGGAGCACCAGCCTGTTCACCGCCCACAACTCGCTGACCATCCTGAACCAGGCGACGGGATCGTGGACGACGGTGGGTTATCCGCCGAAGAATACGTCGTACTTTGTCCCGAAGAGTACGAAGGATTGGTTCTGGCAGGGCGGCGGCTATGTCGTGAAACAAGCGGGCGGTGCCTATCAGATCAAGATCATGCTCCTGGAGTGGACGGGGCTGTTCAAACTGGTCGGCCACTCGGTCGCAACGCTCTCCTGGCCGAGCCTCTCGATCGTTTCCATTACACCCGTGACAGGACTCGACACGAGTCTCGAGTGGGGGACAAAGATTCTTCATGCCGGAAATTTCTATTACATCTATGGCATGAAAGACCCGGGAACGGACACCAAGACTCCTTATCTCGCTCGCACATCTTCGATCAACAATTTGACCAACGCGACCAAGTGGCAGTTCTGGAATGCCACGCAAGGCAAGTGGCTTTCGGGCGAGTCCAATTCCACTGCGATGAACGGAGTCGCTGCCGTTACCCCCGAGTACTCCGTGGATCAGATGAGTTACAACGGCGGGACCTTTTATCTGATGACGGGAATGGATCCGCAGAATCCTGCCTTCCCTCTCTGGGATGCCGTGACGACCTGGTATTCGTGTTCTCCGCAGGGACCGTGGTCCTCGAAAACTACGGTCTATACCGCTCCTGAAGCCGGCGCAAACGGCTGCAAGATCGGCACACTGGTCACGTACAACGCGAAGGCGCACACCGAATTCACGAATGCGGACGGGATCCTGATGTCATACAACGTGAATGCGAATAACGGTTCTGACCTGGTCTGCGCGAATGACTACAAGCCAAGGTTCGTGCGCGTGCAGATTCCGGGAGTCACGGACGCACTGCCCTAATCGGGATCAGTTTGATGGTCCCGAAAGCGCCTGCTCACGGGTAATCGCGTAGACATAATGCAACAGCTCCTTGCGCATCGTTTCGGACGCCACCTTCATGCCGTTCTTTTCAGCGACGCGACGAGACGGCAGGTTTTCCGGCCGGATCAAAGAGATCAGGCGCGGAACTGTTAGATGTGCAAAGCCGTGATCGCGGCAGGCGCGGGCTGCTTCAGTAGCCAATCCCTGCCCCCACAGGTCACGGCGAACGTGGTAGCCGATTTCAATGTCCGTCGCCCCGTCCACATCCTGTACTGTCAGCCCGCAGTCGCCGATCATCTCGCCAGTGGACTTCAACCCCATCGCCCAAAGTCCGTGGCCATCAGAGGCATAACGGGAAAGGTTGCGTGCGATCCATTGCTCCACCTCCGGACGGGTGAGTGGGGCTGGATAAAAGCGCATCGTTTCCCGATCCGAGAGAACCAGGGCCAAGCTGTCCGCATCTTGCGGACAGAGTTCTCGGAGAATGAGCCGGGATGTCTCGAGGATTTGCATGCCGAATGATGAAGCCTTTCGAGGTTCGTTCTGAGGTACTGTCCCCGAATATAATCGGCGCGATGCCTTCCGTGACAAAAGAACTGGACAAGAAGGTCGAAACGCTCCGCGAGAAGATTCGCCATCACGAGTATCTGTATTACGTTCTCGACAATCCTGAAATCAGCGATCTCGAATTCGACAAGCTGATGCAGCAGCTTAAGAAGCTCGAGGCAGAGAATCCATCTCTCGTTACTCGCGATTCGCCGACTCAGCGCGTCGGAGGCAAGCCCCGCGAGGGATTCGTCAAGGTCCGGCACTCCTCGCCGATGCTGTCGCTCGATAACACCTACAACGAAGAAGAACTTCGGGACTGGGAGCGTCGCGTTCACGAACTTAGCGGCCGGAAAGATGTCGATTACGTCTGCGAGTTGAAACTCGACGGCATGTCGCTGGCGTTGATCTACGAAGACGGCCAACTGGCGCGCGGCGTGACGCGCGGCGATGGAACCACGGGCGAGGATGTCACGCTGAATGTCCGCACCGTCCGCTCGGTTCCGCTTTCGATTGGGAAGGAAAAGCTGAAGAAGGCGGGAATCCCTCTGGACTTCGAGGTGCGCGGCGAATTATTAATGCCGACTTCTTCGTTCGTAAAGATCAATGCTGAGCGTGAAAGAGACGGGCTGCCGACATTCGCAAATCCGCGAAATTTCACGGCTGGGACCGTGCGGCAGCTTGACGCGAACATCACTGCCGCCCGGCGTCTCGATTATTTCCCTTACATTCTGCTCGTCAACGGGCGCACCTATTTCGACCGGCACTCGAAAACGCTAGACGCGCTCGATACAGCCGGATTCAAGGTCAACGCGAATCGCAAGCTGGTCCATTCCATGGAGGAAGTCTGGTCCTTTATCCAGTCGTGGGAGGCCAAGCGGGATTCACTTCCGTACGAGATCGACGGCATTGTCGTCAAAGTAGACCGGACCGCGTTGCAAGACGAACTTGGATTCACTGGCAAAGCCCCGCGCTGGGCGATTGCATATAAATACGCAGCGCGCGCGGGAATTACAAAGTTGGAGGACATCCGCGTACAAGTCGGCCGCACCGGGAAACTGACTCCGGTCGCAATGCTCGCACCCGTGGCGATCGGCGGAACGACGGTCCGCAACGCCACGCTGCACAACATGGACGAGATCGGGCGACTAGGTGTGAAGATCGGTGACTACGTGCAAGTCGAGCGTGGCGGCGATGTGATCCCCAAAGTCGCGAAGGTGATCGACGACAAGGATCATCCGCGCGGAACAAAAGAATTCCAGATGCCAGAGAAGTGCCCGGTTTGCGGCACGAAGGTTGTCCGGACTGAAGGTGAAGTCGACTACCGCTGCGTGAATGCGAACTGCCCCGCCAAGCTGCTGGGGACGATTCTGCACTTTGCCTCCCGCGGCGTGATGAACATCGACGGCATGGGCGAATCGCTCGTCAATCAACTGATCGAGAAGGGGCTGGTCAAGAATGTCGCCGACATTTACGACCTCACCAAGAAAGATCTGCTCGGCCTGGAGCGCTTCGGCGACAAGTCGGCTCAAAACATTCTCGACGAAATTGAAGGCTCGAAGCAGTTGCCGCTTGAGCGCGTGATCTACGGACTCGGAGTCCGCATGGTGGGAGAGCGCACCGCACAATTCCTGGCAGAACATTTCGGCTCGATGGAAGCTCTTGCCAGCGCGGGCGTGGAAGAACTGCAAGATGTCAACGAAGTCGGCCCTCGAATCGCTGAAAGCATTGCCGAGTTCTTCAGCAATCCGGCAAACCGCAAGTTGGTTGACCGCCTCGGGAAAGCCGGCCTTGCTTTTAAAGGCCAAAAGAAAGAGCGCGGCACAAAGCTCGCGGGGAAAACATTCGTGCTGACGGGCACGCTGGCAAATTACTCCCGAGATGAAGCCAAGAAGATGATTGAAGACGCCGGAGGAAAGGTGGCCGGTTCTGTCAGCAAGAAAACTGATTACGTAGTGGCCGGCACGGACGCGGGCTCAAAGCTCGACAAGGCGAAAGAGCTTGGGGTAGCAGTCATCAACGAAAAGGAAATGGAACATCTGATTTGAACATGTGTGCCGATCCCGTATCAGTACAATAGTTTCAAACAGGAATATATGAGTAACGCTACGTCTCTTACCGAATTGAACCATTTTACTCTCGAAAATGACGGTGATCGTCACGAGCAAGAGCGGTGGAAACTTGTACGAGATCGGTTTCCCAAGTACGAGATATTCTGGCAGCTTTACATAGTGCCACTCACGAATAGAACTACTATGGCGGATCAGGGAGCGTCTTGGATCAGATTGAGGCCCGACGTTCCTGCGGAATGGGCGAAACTCGCGATCTGTCACTATTCGGTCTTCTACTACCTTTCGCGAGCAGCGCAACGTAGGCTGGAGTACTCAACTTCCAATCACGATAACCCGATTCACCCCGAGGACGTTATCTATTTGCTACAGACGTGCTGTGAAAACGTCACGTATTTCTTTGATGCCGTGACCGCCCTATCGGTTCGGGCGGCAAGGTACATTCCAGCTCAGGCCATAAAAGACCGCGTGTTTTGCCAGATCAGTGCGTATCGTAATTTGCTTCTCCATAACCCCGTTCTTGGCAGGGGCGAGTCAGATGGGGAGACCCTGCTGCCGAGACTACCTGACGACCACATCAATTCTTTGGTAAACAAGCTCAAGTTCTCGTGGTCGGCCATTCGAGAATTCGCTCCAGAGGATCTAGTACCTGCACGCGCCCTTCTGAAGGGCTTGGAGGACGACCTCGCGAAATACCTCAACGACCAGTGGGAACCGTTAATCCGAGAGCTTAGTAACGAAGATATGCACAGCAAATTCCCGCGTTTTTTCGGGCCGCCTCTTACTCAGGGGACTGCTCAACATACGAACCGCATTGCGACCGATTCCAGTTGTGTTAACGTCGCACAAGCCATCGCTGCATCAGGCACCTTCAACATCCCCAGTATCGTTATCAAGGGGAAATAGGACCAAGTCCACCTAGAATGGTTGGTGTCTGATCTCCTCGCGCATCTTCCCCCAAGTCACATCCAGCGTCTCCGGCAGTACCCGCGTCTCTCCTACTACCGACACAAAATTCGCATCGGCCACCCAGCGAGGCAGGACATGCATGTGAATGTGCCCGGCGATTCCGGCCCCGGCGGCCTTCCCGATATTCATCCCCAGATTGATTCCATCGGGCCGATACAGTTCCCGGAGCACCGATTCCATTTTCTGCGAGAGGGCCATCATTTCTTGTGCTGCGTCGGCCGGAAGCTTGCGCAACTCGTCCAGGTGCTCGTAAGGGACGATCATCACGTGCCCGGGGGTGTACGGATACGCATTCAGGATCACGAAGCAGTGTTTGCCTCGATGGACGATGCGAGCCTTCGCGTCATCTTTCTCTTTGGGCGCTTCGCAGAAAACGCAGCCCGTAGTTTTTTCCGTGCCGGAAACGTAGGCGTACCGCCAGGGAGTCCAGAGGTAATCCATAGCAGGGCAGGGTAGCAGATGCCGGCGAGCCGACGAAACCCAAACCGCAGGATTCAGCCGTTCGCGCTCAGAACTCAGCATTAAAACGTTTTTGGATGGGCACTGAAGGGCGAGTGCCGAGGGCTGAGTGCTTCTTCTGAAACATTGCTGTAACCTGCGCCAGATTTGCGTTTGACACTGTTCTCGCACGGTTGTTATAGTCGAAGAGTTCCCATTGGACGCGGGTTCTTTGTTAAACGTCCGACAGCTGGGATTGTCCAAGCTCACTCGCCAGGGTGAGCCCACTACAACCTAACGACTCATCCAGCAGTCCGCAGCGCAGGTCCCGCATCCGAAACCCAGAGAGGCATAACCTTGTTCGACGATACCACCGCCCATCTTTCCGATTCTTCCACCGTTATGACAGAAGCCGACCCGACAACTGCCGAACAAACCGAAAACAACCAGTCTGCCGCTGAACCCGAGCAGGCCCAAACCAGCGCCTCCGCGGAAGACAAAGCCGCGGCGACGGAGGACTTCGCCTCCGCGCTCGAGAGTTTCACCACTGAGGCTGAAGAAGCTGTCAGTGAGGATCGCGTCATCAAGGGCACCGTCCTGAAGCTGACGGCCACGCATGTCGTTGTCGACATCGGCGCGAAGTCGGAAGGCATGTTGGCGCTCTCCGAAGTCCTCGATCACGAGGGCAACCCGAAATTTAAGCCCGGCGATGAAATCGATGTGATGCGCGACAAGGGACCGGCCGAGGAAGGCTACGTCCACCTCTCGCACCAGAAGGCGCAGCGCATTCACGCCTGGGAAGAAATCGAGAAAGCGTACAACGAGAAGAAGTCGATCCAGGCGATGGTGATCGACCGCATCAAGGGCGGACTCACAGTCGACATCCTCGGCGCGCATGCATTCCTGCCGGGATCGCAGGTTGACCTCCGGCCGATCCGGAACCTTGACGGAATGAAGGGCCAGACCATCGAAGTGGCGGTCATCAAGCTGAACAAGAAGCGCGGCAACATCGTGGTCTCGCGCAAGGACCTGCTCGAAGGCGAACAGGCTGAAAAGCGCTCGAAGACCCTGGAGCACCTGGACGAAGGTTCAGTTCTGACCGGGGTTGTGAAGAACCTGACCGAGTATGGCGCGTTCGTCGACCTGGGCGGTCTCGACGGCCTGCTGCATATCACCGACATGTCATGGGGGCGCCTCACGCACCCGAAGGATCTGGTTAATGTCGGCGATCAGATTCAAGTCAAAGTTTTGAAGTACGACAAAGATAAGCAGCGCGTGTCGCTGGGATTCAAGCAGCTCACGCCTGATCCGTGGCTTGATGCCGAGCATCGCTATCCAGTCGGCGCTCACGTGGGCGGCCGCGTCATCAGCGTGACCGACTACGGAGCTTTTGTCGAACTCGAGCAAGGAATTGAAGGGTTGGTCCATGTCAGCGAGATGACGTGGTCGAAGCGGATGAAGCATCCATCGAAGCTGGTCAACGTCGGCGATCAGGTCGAGTGCGTGGTACTCAACGTGAATCCGACCGAGCGCCGCATTTCGCTCGGCATGCGACAGCTTGCCTCCAATCCATGGGATTCGCTGCATGAGAAGTTCCCGGTCGGCATGACGGTGGAAGGACGTGTCCGCAACTTGACTGACTTCGGAGCCTTCATCGAGATCGAAGACGGCATCGACGGCCTCGTCCACGTGAGCAATCTGAGCTGGACGAAGCGCGTGAAGCATCCTTCAGAAGTGCTGAAGAAGGGCGACCGCGTGAAGGCTGTTGTGCTGGCGATTGAACCTGACAAGCGGCGTCTGTCCCTGGGCGTGAAGCAGCTTCAGCCCGACGTCTGGGAGTCGTTCTTCGCAGCGCATCACATTGGAGATGTGGTTCATGGAAAAGTCCTGCGCGTAGCCGCGTTCGGCGCGTTCGTCGAAATCGCGGAAGGCGTCGAGGGTCTCTGCCACAAGTCCGAAGCGACGGACGAGAACGGACAGCCACTGCATCTGGAGCCGGGCCTTGAGCACGACTTCAAGATCATCAAGATGAACCCGGAAGAGAAAAAAGTCGGCCTGAGCATCCGCGCAGTTGGCGAAGAAGCCTCCCGCTCGGAAGTCGAAGCCTACAAGCAGCCGGTCTCGAGCACGAGTTCCACGATCGGCGAGCTGATCTCCTGGAAGCGCGCCAGCAACGAAAACAACTAAGTCTGTTTTTTCTCCGAAGCCGCCCGTTACGGGGCGGCTTTTCTTGTTGGTTCGGCGATAACACGGTCGTTCTGAACTCGGACCAGAGCGAGCTGAATCACTGCTCCGGAGGCTGTTGCAGGCTGGTAGCGGCCTGGATTCCGGTAGCGAGTTCCGGGATGATTCCCAGCTGTGCGTAAATCGGCCGGATGAGCTGGCGAATGGCCGGGAGCTGTGCGAAGAACAACGCCGCACCGGCTACGCACAGGATGCCCCCGATCTGGAGCGTGTAGGGAGCGCCGATGCGGCTGGCGGCAGCTCCGGCGATCAGGCTCCCGAATGGGGCGACGCCCTGAAAAGCCATCGAGTAGAAGCTCATCACGCGCCCCCGCTTTTCGTTGTCGACAATCGTCTGAAGGATGGTGTTGCTCGACGCCATCTGCTGCATGAAGCAGAATCCCGTTACGACGAGCAGCAATAAAGACAGCCATAGCTGACGGGACGCCGCGAAGGCAACGAGAGAAGCGCCAAAGCCGGCTGCAGTCAGGGGAATGACCCTGCCCAGCCCGAGCACGCTCTGCCTCGCCGCCAATCGGACGGCTCCGATTAATGCGCCGACCCCTACTGCTGCCATCAGGAATCCCAGCGTGTGTGCTCCGCCGTGCAGGATCTTCCCCGCGAAGATCGGCATCAACGCGGTATAGGGCATCCCGACCAGGCTGATCACGGCGAGCAGGAGCAGAATCGAGGAGATCGGGCGGAACCCGCGCACGTAGGCCCATCCCTCGCGCAATTCGGACAGAACGCTTTCCACCTTGCGTCGGCTCGGCCGGGGAGCAACCGTCATCGCCAGCAGCGAAACAATCACTGCGACGTAACTGATGCCGTCGATCAAAAAACAGGAGCCTTCCCCGACGACAGCAATGAGCAATCCAGCGACTGAGGGTCCGATCAGACGCGCGGCATTCACCAGCGAAGAACTCAGGGCGATGGCGTTTCCCAGGTCGGCTGGATCTTCTACCATCTCCACCAAGAAAGCCTGCCTGGCGGGCATGTCGAAGGCATTCACCGCGCCCTGAAACAGGTTAAGCCAGATGATTTCGTGGACGGTGATGACATGGGTCAGCGCCAGAGCGGCTAAGGCGAAGGATTCCAGCATCGAGAGGATCTGGGTCACGGCCAGCACCCGATGGCGGTTCAGGCGATCGACCCAGACCCCTGCGAAGGGGCCTAGAAAGAGAATGGGGATCTGTCCGGCAAAACTGACCAGCCCGAGTAGGAAGGCCGATCCGGTGAGGCGGTAAACGAGCCATCCGGTGGCTACCCGGGTCATCCATGTGCCGATGAGAGAAATGCCCTGGCCGCCGAAGAAAAGGCGGTAGTTGCGATGGCGGAGGGCGCGCAGCAGGACTTGCCAGCTCATCCCAGGTCGGCGTTGTCCGGTCGTTCTTTCAGGCATGCAGGTCGTGCGTTGGAGGAAGCCAGTCCTTGGATGCTGGGCGGAGAGCGCAAGTAGCGAAATGTCACCAAATGCAGGGAATGCACCGGGTTTAAAGCACTTGCCTTGCCAAACTGGAGGAAGCCGCTGTGCGAGAGTGTTCTGTATTCTCCTAAATCATTAATTGACAATCACCTAGCCTGTCCAAAGATTCCCAGTAGGCCCTATAATTCCTGCTCACGGTTTCTCTGATTCTCCGTCTATTCCTATGCAAGCCCGGAACAGATAACAAAGCCGGGCGGTAGAGGACACGACGAAATGCCGGCCGGTGTTTGGGCAGTATCATTTGCGGTTGGCGGACGGGCCCACTCGAGAGAGAGTGAGTTAACAGAGAGAGTCAGTAAGAACCAGAACCCCACGCGGGGTTGCATGGCTGGGCAAGAACGCCGAATCGACGACACGATGTTGATCCGGGAGGCGCAGCGCGGGAACCGTGCCGCCTTCGAGGAACTCGTGCGCCACTACGACCAGGCTGTTCTGCGGCTCGCTCTCCATCTCACCGGGACTGAGCAGGATGCTCAGGACGTCTATCAGGACGCATTCCTGAAGGCGTACAAAAACATCGGCAGCTTCCGCTTTGAATGCTCCTTCTACACATGGATATACCGGATCGTGACCAATTTGTGTCTTGATCACCTGCGCAAGAAGAACGTGCGCAAGGAAGATGCGCCAGTCGCAAAGGACCCGGACGGAGGTGAGTACGACCTGCTGGATCAGGTGCCCGACGCGAGGGCCGGCGCGAATCCGGAGCGGGACCTGATGCGGCGGCAGCTCGGCGCGCGCATTGCCGGAGCTCTCGAGAAGCTGACGCCCCGCGAGCGGATGGTGTTCGAGCTGAAGCACTATCACGGGCTGAAGCTGCGGACGGTCGGAGAGATTTTACATACGACGGAAGAGACGGCCAAGAACACTCTCTTCCGGGCCACGCAGAAGTTGCGTGGAGCATTAAGGGATATGCGGTGAAGAGTCGTGAGTGGCGAGCAATGAGCGGACAACCCGCGACTCAGGACTCTGGGCTGGAGATTCGAAGGTGACCTATGAAGTGTGAATGGGTTCAAGAGAATATCGTGCTTCATGTGTATGGCGAACTGGCGGATGACGCCCGCCATGAACTGGAGCAGCACGTGGCCCGGTGCGCGGACTGCGCGGCCGAACTGAAGGCACAGCAGGATTTCCATGCGCTCCTGTCGCAGGATCGGGTGGAAGATCCGTCGCCGAATCTGCTCACGTCCTCGCGCATGCATCTGCAGGAAGCGCTGGAAACAGCGCAGCAGGGCAGCTTCTGGAACCGGCTGGCGTTCGATCCGGCGAACTGGCTGCGTCAGATTAGTTTCTCGCCGGCACTGGCTGCGGCAATTCTAATCGTCGGTTTTGCGGGCGGAGTCGGAGGCACGTACAAGTTCTATGAGACGCGGTCCAGCGTGGGTGGAGGAGTAACGGCTACAAACAATCAAGGACAGAATCCCGTCAATGCTTCTATCGCGGGAATCGATTCCATCACGCCAGTCCCAGGCACCGACCAGGTCACCATCAAATACAACACGGTATCCCCACAGCAGACCCAGGGATCGTTGAACGATCAGCAGATTCAGCAGTTGCTACTGTATGCCGCGCGCAACAACTATAACTCCGGCGTGCGCGTCGATTCCGTCGATCTGCTGGCGCAGAGATCCGGTGACATGCAGGTACGCGAGGCGCTTATCTATGCCTTGCAGAATGACACCAACCCGGGAGTACGGTTGAAGTCCCTGACGGCGTTGGGGAATTACGTGAAGAGCGATACCAATGTTCGCGACTCTGTGTTGCGCGCGCTGGTGAATGATGATAATTCCGGAGTTCGCATCGAAGCGTTGCGCTTGATCGAGCCTGTGAAGGCCGATGGCAGCGTGCGTGGAGTTTTGATGGCACTGGCCGCCAAGGATACGAGCCAGTACATCAAGTCGCAGGCACGCACCATGCTGGCGCAGTTGCCGGAGATTGATTAGTCGAGTAGTTCGGGAAAAGAGGTGGTTACGTTGAAAAAAGCGCTACATATCGTCGGCCTGTCTATAGTACTGAGTTTGCTTGCGCCGCTGGCCGTGGCGCAGGAAGCAAGAGTTTCTCGCGAAGGGGGAGCCTGGACCCAGGAAATTACAGGTTCGCTCACCGCGGTCAAGAATTTAAGAGTGAAAGTCGATATGGGCTCGGTGGTCATTCGTGGCGGGCAGCAGCAGGGCATCAATTACGTAGTTCATACGAAGTTCGGCAATTCTTCGGAGCAGGATGCCCGCCGGCAGTTTGAGCAGTTCAAAGTTACCGCTTATGTGAAGGGTGACACCGCCTGGATCGTAGGCGACTGGCAGGGAGGTCACAGGCCCCGTCACTTTTCTGGTGAGTTCAATATCAACGTTCCGCGAGAAATCGCGTTGGTGAAACTGGAAACAGAAGGCGGCAATGTTGACACGAGCGGGATCGCAGGGCGCGTCGAAGCCGAAACCGGAGGCGGCGGAATGCGGATCGACGACATCGGCGGTGGCGTCAGCGCGGAGACCGGTGGCGGGTCCATTGAAGTAGGCACAGTCAGCGGGGATCTGGGACTTCACACGGGCGGCGGACCGATCGTAATTCGGCATGCCAATGGCAAAGTAGTCGCGGAGACGGGTGGCGGCAGCGTGCGAATCGATTCCGGCTCGCAGGAAGCCGTCGTGGAAACCGGTGGCGGCAGCATCGAAGTGCGCCAGTGCGCCGGCAAAGTGAAAGTTTCAACCGGCGGCGGAAGCGTGGACCTGAGTGATATCGGGGGCCCTGCGCAGATTGAGACCGGCGGTGGCAGCATCCGGCTGACTTCGGCCAAGGGACACGTTCATGCCGAAACCGGCGGCGGCGGGATCGAACTGTATGGGGTTCCTTCGGCTGGAGCCGAGACCGGTGCCGGTGGAATCATTGTCAAACTGGTGAAGACTGGTGGCGAGCAACGGGAGTCGGATTTAGAAACCGCTGCGGGCGACATCACGCTCTATGTTGCATCGGACGTTGCGATCAACCTCCGTGCCAGCGTGGATATGGGCAACGGGCACCGTATCACGTCGGACTTCCCGGAGATCCATATTGCCAGCGAGGGCGATCAGTGGAGCAAGAGCCTCACTGCTGACGGTTCCCTCAACGGTGGTGGACCGCTAGTCAAGGTGCATACGTCCAGCGGCGATATCTGTATCAAGAAAGCAAGCCGTTAAAGACGAGAGCCTGTGCGCTCAGCGCGGGCTCTCTGGAACTTGTCGAGGAAACTCCCATGCGCAGATATGTTCTGATGGCAATCGCAGTGTTCCCCTTGCTGCTCAACTTTTCGCAGGCAGAGCAGAATTATTCCGTCGATCAGCCCGGACATGGCTTCGTGTTCTCGAGCGAAGACGGCGGAACGAGTTCGTACCTCGGCGTCGACATCGCGGACGTTACGACCGAACGCCTGAGCGCCCTGAAGCTGAAAGAAGAAAAGGGTGTCGAAGTGACCATGGTGGATCAGGATGCTCCCGCCGGCAAGGCGGGCATCAAGGAGCACGACGTTATCCTGTCCATGAACGGCACCAGCATCGAGAGCGGAGCCCAGCTCCGGCGGATGATTCACGAGACACCTGCCGGCCGCGTCGTGAGCCTGGGTCTTAGCCGGGACGGGCAGCCGATGACGTTGAAAGTGCAGCTTGCGGACAAGCACAAGGAATTCGCATTCGTTTCTCCCAACCCCGAGAACCTCCAGGTGAAGATTCCAGATTTTCACATGCCCGACATCGACATCCCGTCCATGAACATGGTGGTGGTCACGTCGTCGGCACGCAGCGGATTGATGGTTGAGAACATCACGCCTCAGTTGGGCGAGTTCTTTGGAGTAAAGAACGGCAATGGAGTGCTAATTCGCTCCGTGGAAAAGGGCAGCCGCGCCGAAAAAGCGGGCTTCCGTGCCGGCGATGTGATCGTGAAGGTCAACGGGGAACAGGTGCACGATACCAGCGACTTTACGCATGCCGTGCGCTCCCGTAGCGGGAACTCCGTCAATGTGGGTGTGATGCGCGACAAGAAAGAGCAGAGCCTGCCTCTCGCTCTGCCGGCGCGAAAAGAGTCCAGCGATCTTCTCGATGAAGAAAGCTTGCGGGCCGAGCCTCTGGTACAAGCGCAGGCTGCATTGCAGTTTAGCGAATTGAAGCAGGAATTAGCCTGCCTGCGACCGGAGATGAAGCTGGCTGCGGACAGCGCCCGCAAGGCTGCCGAGCAAGTGCGCGAGGGGATGCGTAAGCAGCAACTGGAATTCCGGCAGCAAACCGAGAAGCAACGGGAACAGCTGCGGAAGGACATGGACAGCTTCCGCAAGCAGTTGCGGCACATGTCGGACGAATGGATCTGACGGACTCTCCGGCTAGCGTGAGTTAGATGCCGCTGTCTGAGCAGCATTGCTGATGCAGACGCGATTGCGCCCGCTTTGTTTCGCCGCGTAGAGCGCGGAGTCGGCAGCTCGCATGATCTCGTCGCGCGTTTTTCCGTGCAATGGGAATGTGGCGACACCCGCGCTGATCGTTACTGCGCGTGGCACGCCCGGAAAATTCCAATCTGCCATCAGCCGGCGCAATTTCTCTGCAACCGCCATAGCGGGTTGTTCGGTGGTCTGGCTGAGAAGAATGGCAAACTCCTCGCCTCCATAGCGGCACACGACGTCCATCTTGCGCAACTGCTGATGAAATAGCGACGATGCCTGCCTCAGAACCTCATCTCCCAGCAGGTGCCCGAAGTCGTCGTTCAGTTTCTTAAAATCATCGATATCGGCCATTACCACCGAAAATCCTGTGCCATGCCGGCGCGCACGCTCGATCTCTTCCATAATCCGTAGTTCAAAGTAGCGGCGATTGAATATGCCGGTCAGTCCGTCGAGATAGGCCAACTGCTTGACGCGCTGAACGTAATGCGCATTTTGGATGGAACTGGCGCAGATGTCGGCCACCGACTCGAGCGACTGCAGATCGCTCTCGCGAAAAGCGTTGCGCTCCGAACTGTGCAGGGAGAGCACTCCATGTGTCTGGCCAAAAGAAATCAGGGGAATGCTCATCCGCGATAGGGACTCTTTGAACAGCCGGAACGACTCGGGCGAAGCGGCCAGATCCTTCTCGACCGTTGTGCTGCTGGTCGCGATCACTTCTGCCCAGGGTTGCTGGCTGGCGGCGAAACGCCCCGAAGGTAGGAAGCAGGGACTGAGCGTCCCGTAGTGCGCCCGCATCACTAGTTCTTCTTCTTCCCGCAGGCACAACGACACGTGCGAGACCTGGAAAGCCTGCTGGATTACCGAGCAGGCGCGGGCCAGAAGATCTTCTAAATCCATGATCGCGGTGCTTTGCTGAGCGATGGTGTTGATCGCCTGCAACTGCCGCGCACGTCGGCGCTCGAGTGAATAGAGTCGCGCGTTCTGCAAGGCGAGCGATGCCTGCGTAGAGAACAGGGTTAGCAACTCGATATTTTCGTCGCTGAAATAGTTGGTCTGGTCGCTCTGGAAGTCGAGGACGCCGGCGACCTGGTCGCGGATGATGAGCGGAATCGCGAGTTCGGAACGCGTGGACTCGGCGGAGCAGATATATCGGGCATCCTGGCTGACATCCGGAGAGTAAATCAGCTGTTTCTTGGTTACGGCGGCTCCGGTGATCCCCTGATGAATGTCGAGCGGGTCGAAATCCTTGCCTGCGTCCCAGCCGATTTGGGAACGGACGGATAGCAGCTGCGTCTCTTTGTCCAGCAAAAGAATCGCAACCTTCGGCAATTGAAACGAATCGTGGGCAATCGCCAGAATTCTCTGCAGCACCTCGTCCAAATCAAAGGTGGAGAGAACCGCCTGGCCTGCCTTATACAAAACCGCCATTTTCGACATTCAAGCGGATTCTATCCTTGGGCAAGGTAACCACCGACGTGCCCAAAGTAACTGCCTGCTTAGGACTGATCGCGCCCTATGGCTAGCGCCATCTCCTGGCGGTGCGGATCATGCCGTAGACGACGAGGCAGAGCCAGAAGTCCACAACCATCCCCACATCGATATGGAACCGATGGTGGCGTGCGATCGGGGGCAGCGAAGGCAAGAGGAGGAAATACACGACGTTCCCGAGAATAATGGCGATCAAGGCTTGCAGGAAGTTCATGGCCACCGATGGTTTAGACACCGCGGCGGCTCCCGGCGGCCAGTATCCGGGCCCGCTGATCACCCGACCGAAAGGCTGACTGCAGAGGCGTTCTCATAACCAACGAGATAGTGAACCGGCTCCTGCTATTCTTTTCGGTGCCCCATCCGCGCTGATGGTTGCGAAAGATGGCTCGCCCCAGGATTGCTGATGCTCGAACTCTCCACGCCGGTACAGTATGTGAAGGGCGTAGGTCCGCGCATTGGAGAACTGTTAGCCGGCAAGGGAATCCACACCGTCGGCGACCTGCTCTATTATCTTCCATTCCGCTATGAAGACCGGCTGAATCCGCGCGGTATTTCGGAGCTCCGTCCCGGTGAAATGGCGACTGTTGTCGGAGAGGTCCGCAACTCGGGGCTGTTCCGGACCCGCAGCATGCCGATCTTCCAGCTGACGGTCGGCCAGGGCCGGGCAAAGTTGCGGTGTCTGTGGTTCAACGCCACCTACCTGCAGGATAAGTTCGTTCCCGGGCAGATGATCGCGCTCTACGGGAAGGTCGAAGAGGACCAACGCTCCCGGGAGTTGCAGATTATCCAGCCGCAGTTCGAGGTTTTGGGCGATCCTTCCGACTCGAGCGAGAACGGGCCCGAGAAGAAAGTAGCTGAGTCGTTGGAGATTGGTCGGATCGTTCCGATCTACGAGGCCACAGGAAGCCTGACGTCAAAGTGGTTCCGGAGAATTATCCGGACGGCTCTCGATAATCTCACTCCGGATCTGCCCGACCCGATTCCGGCCGCCGTGCGCGCACACCTCGGGTTGATCTCGCCGCGGGCCGCTTTGTGGAGTGTGCATTGGCCCGAGTCGGGGGAGAGCCTGCAGGACCTGCAGTCGTCGCGAACGCCGGCGCACATCCGCATGATCTTCGATGAGCTATTTTTCGTGGAACTAGGACTGGAGCTAAAACGGCGGCAACAGAAGGCGCAAACGGGAATTGCGTTTCAGCTCGATGATCGCGTGCGGGCAGCGATCAAGAAGATTCTTCCATTTCATCCCACGGCCGCGCAGAAGCGCGTGCTGAAAGAGATTGCTGCGGATATGGAAAAGCCTTATCCGATGCGGCGTTTGCTGCAGGGCGATGTGGGATCGGGCAAGACGATTGTGGCCTTCGAAGCGGCAATCATTGCGATTGAGAATGGCTACCAAGTCGCGTTGATGGCGCCAACCGAGATCCTTGCGCGGCAGCATTACTTTTCCGCGCGTCGCATTCTGGAGAATGCGGGTTACCGCATCGTCCTGCTGACCGGATCACTCGAGAATGACCGCAAGCGGGAGATTCGCAGGCACATTGCGCAAGGCGCCGCGCAACTGGTCATCGGAACGCATGCGTTGTTGGAAGAGAAGGTGGAGTTTGCCAAGCCCGGCCTGGTGATTGTGGATGAGCAGCACCGCTTTGGTGTGCTGCAACGCCTGAAATTGATGAAGAAATCCGGAGAAGGCGAGGGCACCGCTGAATTGGCCGAGCCGGACGTACTTGTGATGACCGCTACTCCCATCCCGCGGACGCTCGCTCTCACGTTATACGGCGATCTCGACCTGAGCGTGCTCGACGAATTGCCGCCGGGCCGAACTCCAATCGTCACCCGTTGTGTGGCCGACGATCAGGCCCCGAAAGTCTGGGATTTCGTAAGAAAACAAGTGACCGCTGGACATCAAGTCTATGTCGTCTATCCCGTGATCGCCGAGAACGAAGAGAGCGAGTTGAAAGCGGCGATCAAAATGTACCGCGAACTCAGCGGGAAGATGTTCGCAGACTTGAAAGTGGGCCTGCTGCACGGCCGGCTTGATGCCGATCTGAAAGACCAGGTCATGGGCATGTTCCAAAAGGGCGAGCTGCAGATCCTGGTCGCGACAACCGTGATTGAAGTTGGCGTGGATGTACCCAATGCCACCGTCATGGTGATCGAGCATGCGGAGCGATTCGGCCTGGCGCAACTGCACCAATTACGTGGACGCATTGGACGCGGAGCCGCGAAATCGTATTGCGTCCTGATGACCGCGGGGAAGATCACCGAGGACGGCCAGCGCAGGCTCGATGCCATGGTCCGCACCAACGACGGCTTCCAGATCGCCGAACTCGATCTGGAGCTCCGGGGGCCCGGAGAATTCTTCGGTACAAAGCAAGCAGGTCTGCCCAGCTTCCGGGTGGCCAACATCATTCGCGACGTTCAGCTGCTCGAAGCCGCGAAACGTGAAGCCGCGATTGTTCTAGCAGGTCCCAATTCAGAGGTCTCCTCCGAGGAAATCAGCCGCGCGCTCGTGCACATGCGCTCCAAGTGGCAACACACCTACGGACTCGTGGAAGTAGGCTGAGATGACTCTGCCGGACGCACCGTGGATCGGGAGAGCTGTTGGAATCGCAGTCCTAGTCGCGGTCTTTGGGTTGCTCTGGCTCTCCAGTAGGCTGGAGAAACGTGGCTACTTCAAGAATTACTCGCGCGGCCTGGGCCGCGGACTAATGGAAGTCGATATAATGCTCCGGCCTTCGAAGCAACATGTCCGAAAAGCAAAAGACGAGAAGCGAGAAGTGGAAGACGATCAGGGCGGTGGTTCAAACCCCAAGCATCCAGCGAACTCAGAAAAGTCCTGACGACAGATTCTGCTGAATGTATTTCTTGCTGTCGAACTTCTTGCCTGCGCTTGCCCCAGACATGTAGCGGATCTGTCCAAAGATAGGCCGGTCGAACCAGGGACGATCAAACTTTCCGACGATCGCCCAGGCGATTCCGGCATAGCCGTTCGGATCGCGGCCATCCAGAAAATATTTGTCATTCAAGTAGACAGCAGTGCGATGTGCCTCTGCGGGCGAGCGGCTCCATTCCAGAATTTTCTTCGCCCAATACATGCGCATGTAGTTGTGCATCCAGCCGGTGTTTACCATCTGCATCTGCGCGGCGTTCCACAGCGAATCGTGAGTCTTGGCATTCTCCAGTTGTGCTTCGCTATACAGGACTGGGCGCGGATCGCTGGCATGCTCCGCCAGCGTGCGATGGGCCCACGACTCTGCGCATTCAAAGCTGTCGTAGCTCGGATTGAACCGCGCAAGATTAATCGCCAGTTCGCGCCAGATCACAGTCTCATTGACGAATGATTCCTTGTCGGCCTTGGGAGCGTCGGCCCGCAGAACTGCATGCACAGCGGTAATCGGACTGATGTGGCCGAAATGCAGATACGGCGAGAGTCGGCTGGTGTGATCGATCTCTGGTTTGTTGCGCTGGGTCCCGTAGTTGCGAAGCTTGTGCGAGACGAATTCCTTCAGCAGGCGGGATGCCTCAGCACTTCCCCCGCGCCAATTCGAGACTGGAGCTACAGAGCGGTCCAATTTCCATCCCTCGGTGATATCCGCGTCGGGCGGAAGTGAAGCGATGTTCCTGGGCTTCTTCCATTCCGTCCTGGCGCGCGGATTTCGAGAAGGAACGAGGAACGTTTTCAGCTGCGCCTGAAGCCGGGGACGGATGATGTGGGCGGCATACTGCGCCTTCTCCAGCAACTTCGATGGGACGATCACGTCAGCATCGACGGTCCAGAGGGGGACTTTCAATTTACGGGTAGCGGTCTGGCGCCAACCCTCAGGCTCGCGCATCGGATTCTCGTCACCAATCACGAGAGCGGCTTTCACTTCGTCGCAGAACCTCAGCAGGCTGTGCTCGGGATAACGCCGAAGCACAAACCCGATATTCCGCCTGGCCAGAGCTGATGCGATGTCCGGAATACCCTCATTCAGAAACCGATAATGCCGCAGGTTTGCGTGCGGATAAAACGGCACCGGAGCGAAGAACACCACGACCGGCTTGCCTAGAGCGTTCGCGGTTTCAACGGCGACATCGAGCGCTGGATTATCAATGCCGCGCTGCGCCCGCTGCATCCAGTAAACAACGCAGGTTCCCTGCGGATCTGGCGGGCCGGCGCGGCGTATGGTCACGCGAGGATCGCCGGAAAGTTTGTTCGATAAATCCATACCAGAGGGATCCGCAGCGCCTAGGTTATTGTGAAGCCAGCCTAGGCCGAACGGCTGGGTCGGAGTTAGTGAAAACTAGAGATCTGCCCGGCTGTGCAAAATGAAAGGCATGATTTTTCGTGCGAGGAAAAAAGTCGAGTTCATTTCGCACTCAAGATCGCATCCGCAACCCGGGCTGCCTCCAGAGATGCCTTGACGTCATGTGTCCGAATAATGTGCGCGCCTTTGAGGATTAGAGCCGTCTCCGATGCGAGAGTGCCGAAGAGCCGATCTCGAGGTGGCACTTCTTTTGAACCCGCTCCGACTGTCCGGCCAATAAACGATTTCCTAGAAGCGCCCGCCAGCAGAGGAAATCCTAATGCCTGCAATTCGTCGAAATGCGCGATCATTGGATAGTTCTGCTCGAAACTCTTGCCAAATCCGAATCCCGGATCGATCACGAGTCTCTCCCGGCGCACTCCTGCAAGCAGAGCCTTCTCCGCCCACTCTCTCAGTTCGTGCTTGACCAGTTCTACAACGTCTTCCGGCGGCGGGAGTTCGCGCCACTCCTCCGGTCGGCCGCGCATGTGCATCAGCACCGCAGCGCAGTTCAGTTCCGAGATTGTTGTGGCCATGTGCGGGTCCCACTGGAAGGCACTCACGTCATTGACGATCTCCGCCCCGACAGCAACCGCTTCGCGTGCGACTTGAGCTTTGTAGGTATCCACCGAAACTACGGTTTCGGGATACTTCTTCTTCAGTTCAGAGATGACCGGAATCACCCGCCCGAGTTCTTCTTCGACGCTCACGGCGGCATCGCAGTGGCGCGTCGGCTCGACCCGCGAAGCGCCAGTATCCACCCGTGCTCCCGGACGGGTGGATTCTCCACCGATGTCAACTATATCGGCGCCTTCTGCGAGCAATCGTTCCGCGTGTTCGATTGCCTTCTTGTGATCGAAGAATTGGCCGCCATCGGAGAATGAATCCGGCGTGACGTTGACAATGCCCATAATGAGGGTCCGCTTGCCCAACTCCAGCGAGCGCGAACCCAGGTTCCATTGGAATGCAGATCTCACGCGCACGATTCTATCCGACTGTCGGACTTGCGAGAGCCTGCAGTGAATCAGGGACGAGCCGGATCAGAATACGAATTCGTAGGAGCGATCACCGCCGCCGGACCGCCGCTTTGCGCTCGCGTGCCCCATAAGCACCGGCTGGGCCTGTTCCTTTCGGAGGTTTGCGGACGCCATCCAGCAGTTCTTTCAAGACGCTCGCATTGTTGCGAGTTTCGTTTTTCGCCGCGTACAGCAGGGTGAGCCGCTTTTTTGTGCGGGCGAGATCGTACAGGCGCTGAAGGGCTTCCTGGTATGCGGGTTGGGACAACTCTTTCAGGTATTTGCCGCGAAATGACAACCACTGATCCGCGTGCGCGTGATACCAGCGCCTGAGTTCGTTCGAGGGCGCAAGATCGCGCAGCCATTCGCCGACGCTGGCCGCGTCTTTCGTCAAGCCTCGAGGCCACAGACGATCTACGAGAACCCGCGCTCCATCTTTCCGGGAAGGCGTATCGTAGACGCGCTTGATCGCGACAGTCATGCGTGGGCGAGCTATGCTCTATCATTGTAAAGCGGCGAGCAGCGCCGCGCATCGCGTATTCGAAGGAAGACCATGCGACTGAGAGAGAACGGTGGAGTTCGGTGGAGAGTCATTTCCGAATCGATGGTATTGATCGTTGTACCGGCGTTGCTGATGCTTGCCTTTGTGGGCTGTGATGTGGAACGCCGCAAATCCGACGCAGAACTGGGTCTGAACGCGCATCAAGCCGCCGGACGGAAGATCTACGATGCCGAGTGCGACCGGTGCCACGAACCGTACTCTACGCGGGGGAAGAAAGGACCGGGGCTGAAGGGGGTCTTTCAGCGCAAATATCTTTCTCTGAGCGGGCTGCCAGCCAATGACGAACGAGTCACCGACATCATCCGACTTGGCCGAAACGAGATGCCCGGATATAGCCAAAAACTCAGCCCGCAGGACATGCAAGACTTGCTGGCCTACCTGCACACGCTGTAAGTGCGCGAACCGCACCGGAATCGTGGATAATCCCAGCATGAAGAGCGCAGCAAAATCGGAACTCTATCGCGAACTGCCGTCGGTGGACGAGTCGCTCAGGTTGCCGGAGGTTTCCGCCCTTGCTGCAATACACGGAAAGGTGGCGATTGTCGACGGAGCGCGCGCTGTCCTGGCCCGCCTGCGTAACGAGATTGCGTCCGGCTTGCTGGATGCCGCCGGACTTCGACTCGCCCTTGACGGAATCGGCGGCGCGATCGAATCCCAACTCCGTCAATCTCTCGCGCATTCCCTGCGTGCCGTTATCAATGCGACGGGGGTCATTCTTCACACGAATCTCGGCAGGGCGCCCTTGTCCCAGGCTGCCATCGATCACGTCCGCGAGGCGGTCATGACGTACAGCAATCTCGAGTTCAATCTCGAAACTGGGGAGCGCGGCAAACGCGATGTGCATGTCGATCGGTTCTTTCGCAGACTACTTGCTGATGCAGGAAGTGGCGCAGATGTTTCGACCATCGTAGTCAATAACAATGCTGCCGCCGTGCTGCTCGCGCTCAACACGCTGGCGGAGGGCGGTGAAGTCATCGTCTCGCGCGGCGAACTCGTCGAAATCGGGGGATCATTCCGAATTCCCGACGTGATGGGCAAGTCCGCCGCGGTGCTGCGCGAAGTCGGCACCACGAACCGGACGCGCATCTCCGACTACGAGAATGCAATCAACGAGCGGACGCGGCTGCTGCTGCGGGTCCATCGCTCAAATTTCGAGATCACCGGGTTTACCGAGCAGCCTTCCACCGAAGAGCTTGTGAGTGTCGCGCGCAAGCGCAATCTTCCACTCATGGAAGACCTGGGCAGCGGCGCCCTGGTGGACCTGCGGAACTTCGGCATTCATGGAGAGCCGGGTGTTCTCGACAGTCTGCGCGCCGGAGTGGACGTCGTCACTTACAGCGGCGACAAGTTGCTCGGTGGACCACAAGCCGGACTCCTGAGCGGGCGCCCCGATCTGATTGCCCGGATGCGCGCCAACTCCCTCTTTCGCGCGCTCCGTGTCGACAAACTCACGTATGCAGCACTGGAGGCAACCCTGCTTTCCTACGTGAAGCATGAGTACGAGGAGATCCCCGCGCTGAAGATGATGAGCTTGACCAAGGCTGAAATTGATATTCGGGCAAAAGCTCTCGCCACGCAGCCTGCTTCCTCCCTGCCGAAGATCAAGCTGGAAGTCGTTGATGGCGAGTCCGTCATTGGAGGTGGCGCAGCCCCATCCTCAGTGCTGCCAACGCGCCTTCTCGCCATCACGCACGCAGATATGACTGCGGACGAGATTGCCACACGCCTGCGCATCTCTGATCCGCCGATCATTGCTCGCGTCGAGGAGGGAAGAGTACTGCTTGATCTGAGAACTGTCCTTCCTGATCAGGATGTGCAAATCGCTGCTGCCCTTCTCCGCATCGCATAGTGCCTGGGCCGCATCGAAAAAGCATTGGCTACCCTCTATACAATCGGACATTCCACGCGCACGATCGAAGAATTGATCACGGCGATGCAGGCACATGAGATTCGGACTCTGGTCGACATCCGTGCGTTCCCGATGTCCCGCCGGCTGCCGCAATTCAACCGGGATTCTCTCGAGCAGAGCCTGCCGGAGGCTGGGATCCGCTACATCTGGATGAAAGCTCTGGGCGGATATCGAAAGGTGATTCTCGAGGAATCCCCCAACATCGGCCTTCGCAACCAGAGCTTTCGCAATTATGCGGATTACATGTTGACTCCAGATTTTGAACACGCGATGTCAGAACTAGTAACCCTGGCGGAACACGGCCGCACTACTTATATGTGCGCCGAACGCGTGTATTTCCGCTGCCATCGCATGCTGGTTTCCGATTGGCTTGTGGCCCACGGACATGAGGTGCTGCACATCGACGACGCAGGTCCTCTCAAGCCGCACAAACTCATGGCCGAGGCCCGCATGATTGACGGGCGCCTGATCTACCGCGGCGACCGGTTGCTGTAAGATGCAGAGCGAATGATCGTAGGCACCGGTATCGACATCGCGGAAGTTCCCCGCATCCGCCACTCCATCGAGCGTTACGGCAAACGCTTCCTGCACCGCATCTATACTCAGGGCGAAATGCGCTACTGCGACTCCAAAGCGAACCGAGTCGAACGCTACGCCGCCCGTTTTGCGGCCAAAGAAGCCGCGATGAAAGCATTGGGTACCGGCTGGAATCATGGCGTCCGATGGGTGGACTGCGAAGTAGTCCGCATGCCGGGCGGACGTCCGACGATTGCATTTCACGGCAAAGCGGGAGAATTTGCGGCAAAGCTGGGAGTGAAGAACGCGTCTTTGTCGATCTCGCACACGGAAGAGCAAGCCATAGCGCAAGTGATTCTGGAAAGCTGAGAGCGTCGGCACAGATTGCCCTGTGCCCATCTGCTAGACTGTCGGCTTCAACCAACTATGGCCGTGATTGCTCCTGCTCCTGTCATCGTAACCAAGACAGAAATCCCGGAAAAGACACTGCTCGGGGGGCTCGCACTGACGAGTTTTGCTGCGTTGCTGCTCGAACTCGGGCTGACTCGTCTGTTCTCCGTTGTGCTTTTTTACCACTTCGCCTTTCTTGCCATTTCGATTGCTCTGCTGGGGCTCGGGGCCGGAGGAGTGTTTGCGTACTTACTAAAGCCGCGCCTCGCCGGAATCCCGACCCGAACTCTGGCTGCGCGTCTTTGCATGGCCAATTCCGTTTTGATCGTTGCCGTGCTTGAGATCGTGTTGCATGTTCCTGTTGCGCTGGATGTGACCGGGAAGAACTTCTTGCGCCTTACGATTTTGTATCTATGTGCGGCGGTCCCGTTCTTCCTTACGGGCCTGTTGTTTTCGGTAGTATTCGCGCGTGAGTGCGCTCGCATTCCACGGCTCTACGGCGCCGACCTCTGCGGAGGAGCGATGGCCTGCATTGCCATCGTTCCGCTGCTGAATTGGATTGGCGGTCCCAACGCAATTCTCTTTGCGGGGATTGGCCTGGCCGCCGCTGCCATGATCTGGGCTGATAGGCACCGTGTCCGCAGGAACGCCGCCTTGCTCGGGGTTGCCCTGGGTGCCCTAATCGCAGCCAACCACTCCGGACGCCTGATCGACATTGTTTACGCCAAGGGCATGTTCCGAAATCCTGCGTGGGTGGAATTTGCGCGCTGGAACGCCTTGTCGCGCGTAGAGGTCGACAATCAGGGACAGGCGAAGGCCATCGTCATCGACGCCGATGCTTCGACCTACATCATGAATGCGGAAGTCTCCCGCTGGCATCAGACCGAGTGGGAGCGAGATTTGATGTCCGCGCCCCCGGCGCTCGCCAATGTGCTGCGGCCTCATGGGGAATTCGCCATCATCGGTCCGGGCGGCGGCGTGGACGTGCTGCGCGCGGTCGCCAATGGCAGCCCGAGCGTGACCGGAATTGAAATCAACCCCATCATTGCCACAACGATCATGCGCGGCCGCTACGCCGACTACGCGCAGCATCTCTACGAACGCCCCGAAGTTCACATCCATGTTACGGACGGCCGCTCGTTCGTCCGCTCCACTCCACAGAAGTTCGATGTGGTTCAGATGACGTTAGTGGACACATGGGCGTCGACGGCCGCAGGGGCATTCGCGCTCAGCGAAAACAATCTCTACACAGTCGAAGCGTTTCGCGAATACTTCGACCATCTGAAGCCGGATGGAATGGTCGCGATCACACGCTGGGAATTTCAGCGGCCTCGGGAAGCTCTGCGCGTCGTCGCCGTGGCCATGGAGGCGCTGCACCAGTTGGGCATTGCCGATCCCTCCAAGAACTTCATTGTCGCTTCTCAGGGTTCGCTCGATGAGGACGGCATCCCGGTCGTCGTGCTTGCGAAAAAGACTGCGTTCACGTCCGCCGAGATAGACGTGGTGGCTGAGCACTGCGATCGTTACACCGAACTCGATCCGATGTACCTGCCGACCGATCCCGGCCAGAATCAGTTTTCACGCCTGATAGCGAGCAATGATCCGTATGCTTTTGCGAAGAGCTATGCCTACAATGTTGCTCCGGTCACCGATAACGCACCGTTTTTCTTTTTCACGTTAAAGCCGTCCCAGATTCTCGGCGAGGCAGGTCTTCGCCATGGCATGGATTGGAAGGTAAACCTCGGGGTCTTGGTTCTTCTGCTGGTGCTCGTCATATCCGCCGTCGCCGTTCTGGCGTTCCTGATACTTCCCCTGGCTCTGCGTAAAGGCGAGTCAAGGCAATCACCAATCCCACTTTTCTATTTTGTCGCTGTGGGACTCGGTTACATTCTTGTAGAAATCGCCTTCATCCAGCGGTTCGTGTTGTTCCTGGGACATCCAACGTATGCCCTGACCGTCGTGATTTTCCTGCTGATGCTCTCGAGCGGGGCCGGCAGCTTGCTGTCGCGTCTGTGGCTGCCGCGGGCCGAGATGGCATGGGTGCCGCTGCTTCTTGTGCTCATCACGCTGTTGATTTATGTGTTACTGCTCCCGCAGCGGCTGGCAGCGTTGGTGGGAATGGGGTTGGGCTACCGCCTCCTGGTCAGCGGG
Source organism: Terriglobia bacterium (assembly GCA_963727085.1). Taxonomy (GTDB): domain Bacteria; phylum Acidobacteriota; class Terriglobia; order Terriglobales; family Acidobacteriaceae; genus Sulfotelmatobacter. Next base: position 223,292 of record CAVSER010000003.1, read on the forward strand.
GTTCTCCTTTTCCCCCTGGGCTTTCTGATGGGCATGCCTTTCCCGACGGGCCTGCGAGCGCTTGCCGCGGCCCCCGGGGCGGTTGCTTCTGATAACGCCGTCGAGTGGGCCTGGGCCATGAACGCGGCGGCGAGCGTTCTCGGATCCGTGCTGGCCATGGTAATAGCCATCCAGTTTGGATTGACCGTTACCCTGACCTGCGGCGCCGCGGCCTACCTCTTAGCTCTGGTGACGTTGCCTGCTCTGCGTCCTAGGCCGTAGTTTGCCTGCCGGTTTTGTTATGATGCAGCCATGGGGCGCAGCGAAGAACCGGCGGCGCTCTTGAGCTGTTGCCGCGGCCGGCACAGACCATTTCAACTGGCGTCATGAGGAAATCATTTGCCTAGCCAGAAGCAGCTCAAGTGGTCACAACTCAAAGTTGGGATCACAGTCGTCGTCGCCAGTGTGACCCTGGGATTTCTGCTGTTCCTCATGTCCGGCACCGCCGGATTGTTTACTCCTCGAATCACCATCAAATCCTACTTCGATAACGCGCAGGGCTTGCGCGTCGGCGCTCCCGTACGCTTGAACGGCGTCGACATCGGCAACGTCACCAATGTCTTGATCGTGCCCGATAGGGACAAGCTGCAGACACCCGTAGAAGTGATGATGAAGGTCAGCACCAAATTCGGATACGGATTGCACCGGGACTCGATCACTTCGCTCGAGACGGCTGGCGTGCTCGGCGAAACCTACGTGGATATCGACAGCTCCCAGGCGGTCGCAGGCTCAGTTCAGGATGGAGATACTCTTCCCACTCAAATTCATCCTGATTTCAACCAGGTAGTGCGCGCCAGCCAGAGCACACTGCAAAATATGGACGCGCTGCTCAAGCGCGCAGACCGCATCTTGGCGTTCGCCGAAAGTGGCAAGGGATCACTCGGCAAATTGATTTACGATCCAACTCTCTACAACCGCTTCTCCGCCACGATCGCTGATTTTCAGAAGATTGTGCAGGACGTGGCCAATGGTCAGGGAAGCCTCGGCGCTCTGGTCAGCCGCAACGACGCCTATGAAAAGTTCATTGCCACGCTCGACAAGATGAATGCGGTGATCGATGACATGCAGCAGGGCAAGGGCACAGCGGGAAAATTCCTGAAAGATCCGTCGTTATACAACAACGCAAACGACACGATCGCCAACCTGAAGAAAGTCACAGACGATATCAATGCCGGCAAGGGCACGCTCGGCAAGCTGACCAAGGACGAGGAATTGGCGAAAAAGATTGATAATACCGTCACCAAACTGTCAGAGCTGACCACTCAACTCGAGGCTGGACAGGGGACCGCCGGCAAACTCTTCAAGGATGACACTCTCTACAACAACGCGAATGACATGCTCTTGGAAACGCGGAACCTGGTGAAGGCAATCCGCGAGAATCCCAAGAAATACCTGAGCATCAAGCTGCATGTGTTCTGAGAAGGAATCCCTTTCGGCCTGCGGAAACAATGGATCTAGTGCTCGCCGATCCCGAACACCGCGCCGAGCATAAGGATCACGAGAACTCCCAGCGAGATCCATCCGAACTTCATGTCCTTCTCTTTGAAGAAGAGATAACAGGCCACGATGACTCGCACCACTGGAGTGGCTAACATCAGAAGCACCCCGGCCCTTTCGATCTCCATTGGGATCTTGCCATGAACGAAGATGCTAGCGATAAGTCCCGCCACCATGACGAAGAAGCAGCCAAACGCCCCCGTTCGAAGCACGATGGCGACAATACGATCGAACGCCGGTTCTCGCAGCTGGCTCATAACTTACCCGCCACGACCAGTAGATGATATGTGAGATGTGCGGCGAGATAGAACATGATGGCCACCAGCAAATACACCACAACCTTCGTATGAATGCGCGGGGCGAGCCGGGCCCCCAGCAACGATCCGACAAACACTCCTGCGGCAAGCGGCGCCGCAATCTCCGGTAGAATGTCGCCGCGCCGGTAGTACACGATTGCGCTGGCTCCCGCTGTTACTCCGATCATAAAGTTCGAGGTGGCCGTCGCCACCATCAACGGGACGTTCATGAAAATGAACATTACCGGAACTTTAATGGGTCCTCCGCCGATACCCAGCAACCCCGAAAGCGCGCCTGCTACTAACGAAGCGGACAATCCCAGCGGATACCGCTGCGGCTCATAAGGGGGAATCACCAACTCTCCATTGGAGGCGAGGGGCAACGTCTCCTCGTCCTTCACTTTCCCGCCCTTGCTCAAGATCGTGATTGCGCTATACAGCAGAAATGCCGCGAATAAGCCTTCGAGCGCGTTGCGATTGAAGTATCCCACCAGATAGGCCATGACGGCTGCACCGAATGACGTCGCCAGTTCAAGAGTCATTCCCAGGCGAATGTCAGTCGTATGGCGCTGCAAGTGAACTGAGGAACTTGCAGCCGACGTTGTGATCACGGCGACGAGGCTAGTCCCGATCGCCTCCCGAATAGGAATTCCAAAGTGAAGCGCCAGAATCGGCGTCAGAATCACTCCCCCGCCAATCCCCGTCAACGCACCCAGAAGTCCCGCCACAAATCCCAAAATGACAAGCAGCGCCGTCACCATGCGAGCAGCACCTCATTGTCGATTAGTTCGATTGAGGTACTAAGCCTGATGATCGCATTCTTGTTTGGAAAAAAGAGGGCGGGAAAACCCGTCCGCGCCAAGCTAAGTCACCGCCCGAGGAGTGGCGGCGGCATCGGCATGCTCGTGCGCGTGATAGCTGGACCGAACCATCGGTCCGGACTCAACATGGCGGAAGCCAAAACGCAGCGCTTCATCCCGCAAGTAGACGAATTCTTCGGGTGTGTAGAAGCGGGCAATCGGCAGGTGATCTTTGGAAGGGCGCAGATACTGACCAACGGTGAGGATATCGACGCCGCGCTTGCCCAGATCGTGGAAGACCTCGACGAGTTCCTCGCTTGATTCTCCCAGGCCAACCATGACTCCGCTCTTGGTCACCATGCCCGGTGAAATCTTCTTTGCATCTTCGAGCAACTTCAGAGTGCGCTCGTAGCGGGCGCCGGACCGCACGGCCCGGTAGAGTCGTGGCACGGTTTCGGTATTGTGATTAAGGACATCGGGGCGCGCATCGAGCACGATGCGCAACGATTCTTCGAGGCCTTGGAAATCCGGGATGAGAACTTCGATGCGGCAATCGGGTGTCAGTTCGCGAATGGCACGAATGGTCTCGGCAAATACTCTCGCGCTTCCGACGTTGTCGTCGTCCCGATTCACGCTGGTGACGACCGCGTGTTTCAACCCCAGTGTTGCGACCGCTTCAGCGACGCGCTGCGGCTCTTCCCAGTCGATTGGCTCCGGACGTCCCTTCGGGACAGCGCAAAATCCACAGCGGCGCGTGCAGATGTCGCCCAGCAACATGAATGTCGCGGTCTTATGATTCCAGCACTCGCCAATATTCGGGCACTGGGCTGATTCGCATACCGTGTGCAGCGAAAGCCCGCGAGCGAGCTTCTTCAGATTGTGAAAGTTGTCGCCCACCGGAGCCTTCGCCCGCAGCCATTGCGGCTTGGGCGTTCGCAGCGGTGGCGTCAGCTCAATCTGAATCAGTTGGGGCGAATCAGCCATTCTCTCGATTTTAACAGGTCGAGACCACGAGAGAGACCTGTATGCAGCGTAAGTGGCTTGGTGCTGAGCTAACTGCTCGCTGCCTAGAAGAGTTTCTTCGAGTCCAGCAAAATCGTCACCGGTCCTTCGTTCACCAGTTCGACCTGCATCATTTCCTGGAAACGGCCGGTCTCGCACCGCAAGCCCGCGGCGCGGATACGGTCGACGAATAATTCGTAGAGGCGACGAGCCAACTCCGGTGGTGCGGCATCGTCGAATGATGGCCGCTTTCCTCGGCGTACATCCCCGTACAAAGTGAATTGCGAGACGGCAAGCACGCTCCCGCCCACGTCGAGCACGCTGCGGTTCATCTTTCCATTGGCGTCTTCAAACACGCGCAATCCAGCGATCTTTTCTGCCAGGTAGTTCACATCCGTTTCAGTATCTTGGTGTCCTACGCCTAGCAGCACAAGCAGGCCGAGTCCGATTTCGCCCGTAGCGCTTCCGTCTACCATGACCTTGGAGCGGCTTACGCGTTGTACAACGGCTCGCATGATGATGTTTCTGCCTCGCGCCTAGGGGCGCTCCATGGGAACTTCGGATTCGTGTCCTGCGATGCATTGCCAGCGTCCATCGCGATAGACGTAGATATCCGTGAACCGAACAATGGCCTTGGGGCGCCGGTCGGCCGTTAATGCCTTGGCAAGCCCACGTACGTATCCGACGTCACCATAGATCCGGGCGTGGACCTCGGACAATTCATGGTGACTGCCGGGTTTTGTCCGCACTCCGCTCAAAATCGCTGACCGGCCGGACAAAGTGCCAACCGGGTTCGCGTCCTCGAACTCATCCGCCAGAATGCAGCCCAGCGCCTCCACATCCTGCTGTTCCAGAGCTCGCGCCCAGGTTTGCTCGATCCCAATCAGGGTCGCTTCATCTTTCCCTTGTCCAGTCGGGCAAGGCGCTGCATATAAGAGCGGACACAATAGAAGAACGCAAAAAGCAGATTTCATCTCTGGACTCCATTCCGCGACGGCAACGTCGCCTTTCGTTTGACCCCGGCAATCGCCAACCATTAGGATTCACTGGTAAAATCCAAAGTCCTGCAACGTGGTACCGGGAAGCGGCATTGCCCTTCCTTTACACTCATTCACCGGGACCATTACACTACAGACTCGCCTTTTTTCGTACCGCAGTGTGTGAGACATAGCAAACGAAGATGAACTGGATCAGAGCTGCGAGTGGACTAAAACATCAGAATTCAAATCTAATCGAGCCAAGCGAGGAGAAACATGGCAGCCGTTGAAGAGAAGGTAAAGCAGATTATCGTGGAGCAGTTGGGAGTGGACGAGGGCGAAGTCACATCGAGCGCGTCATTTGTGGACGACCTGGGCGCCGACTCCCTCGATACAGTCGAACTCGTGATGGCCTTCGAAGAAGCTTTCGATATCGAGATCCCCGACGAAGACGCCGAGAAGATTCGCACCGTGCAAGATGCCGTCGACTACATCGGCAAGCACGCAAAGGCGGGCAAATAGTTTGCACGAGGGTTTTCTAGACCACCTCGATGGGAGTTCTCTCGATCGCATTGAACTGGTCATGGCGATCGAGGAAGTCCTTGGGGAATACATCCCACCAGAGGATGAGCGGAGAGTCCGCAGTTTTCGAACTATGCAGCAAGCAAGCGACTACATCCAGAAAAAGCGCCGCGAAAAAGGGGGCTTGAATTGACTCGCAGGGTCGTAGTTACAGGCCTGGGCCTGATCTGCGGGGTCGGCAATTCCACCCACGAAGTTTGGAAGGCCCTGCTGGCGGGAAAGAGCGGCGTTGCCAGGATTACCGGCTTCGACGCCAGCGCCTTCGCCTGCCAGATTGCCGCCGAAGTCAAGAACTTCGACCCTCTGCAATACATCGAGAAAAAGGAAGTTAAGAAGATGGGGCGCTTCATCCATCTGGCAATCGCAGCCGCGGATGAAGCCCTCAAGATGTCAGAACTGAAGATCACGCCGGAGAACGATGAGCGAGTCGGTGTCCACATCGGTTCCGGTATCGGCGGATTCGACATCATCGAGCGCGAGCACTCCGCTTTGCTCGAAGGCGGCCCGCGCAAGATCTCTCCTTTCTTTATCCCTTCCGCCATTATCAATCTCGCCGCCGGACAAGTTTCCATGCGCTGTGGGGCCAAGGGCCCGAACGAGGCCACAGCCACAGCCTGCACCACCAGCGCCCATTCCATCGGAGATTCCTTTCGGATTATCCAGCACAATGACGCCGACGTGATGATCGCCGGCGGAGCTGAAGCTGCGATTACCCCGATGGGCGTGGGTGGATTCGCAGCCATGCGTGCGCTATCTACCCGCAATGATGATCCTGAGAAAGCAAGCCGTCCATGGGATCAGGGTCGCGATGGATTCGTCATCGGAGAAGGTTCGGGCATCCTGATTCTGGAAGAGTTGGAACACGCGAAGGGGCGGGGAGCTCGGATCCTTGCCGAAGTTTCCGGTTACGGAATGTCTGGCGATGCCTACCACATGACCCAGCCCGCTCCTGAGCACGAAGGCGGATTTCGTGTCATGCGCAACGCGGTGCGCGATGCCGGCGTCACGCCGAGCGTAGTCGGATACGTCAACGCTCATGGCACTTCCACGCCGATCGGCGACACCCTGGAAGCTCACGCGATTCGCAACTTCTTCGGCGATCACAAGCTGGCTGTGAGTTCCACCAAATCGATGACCGGACATCTGTTGGGGGGCGCCGGGGGGCTCGAAGCCGGTATTACAGTACTCGCACTGCGCGACCAGATCCTTCCCCCTACCGTCAACCTGGAGAATCCAGATCCCGACACTGCTGGCATGGATCTCGTTCCGAACCATGCCCGCAAAGCCGAAATCGAGTACGCTATGTCGAATTCCTTCGGATTCGGCGGCACCAACGGCGCACTCCTGTTCCGCCGCTGGAGCGAGTAACCGCGAGGGTGGTTTTCACTGCTGTTCGCGATGACCGAAACCCCCTATTCCGAGCGGCTTTCCGGGGTAATGTCCTTTCTCACACGCCGCTTATTTGGTAATGTCCGTTCGGAATTCGGCGTGTTGTCCTTTGGGGCGTTGCACCCTGTCCAATGAGGCTCCACAATAGTTTTCGAAAGTGGAGTCTTCCCCCATCATGGATAAAGCTTTCCCCCTCTCAGTCCCCACTTTGCCGATTACGCGCAAATCCGCTGCTCGCGCCGCGTTAGTAGGATTTAACGAACCCAATCGCGCGCTGCTCTCGGAGTGCTTTCGTCAATTCAACATCGATACGGTATCGATTCCATCGAGCGCAGCCGAACGCATTCACAAAGAAAAGTTCGAAGCCTGTGTCCTGACACTCTCCGAAGGTGCCGAAGAAGTGATGGAAGCCGCTCGCACTTCGCGCTCGAACAGCCGCTGCGTCATCTACGGAGTTGGCGGCAGCGCGCAACAGGCGATGCGCTTTTCCAAGTACGGGGTGAATGCCATGTTCCATGAACCTTTGGAGCGTCCGGCAATGTTGAAATTGGTCCGTGCGACGCGCCTTCTCGTCCTGCACGAGTTCCGACGCTACGTGCGCATTCCCGTCATGACCGAGGTCCTGATCGTAGGCGACGGCCGCCGCATCAGCGCCAGCAGCATCGAAATGAGCACCGGCGGTATGTCCATTAAGACCGGCGAGGATTTCACGACAGGAACGAACGTGGAAATCTCGTTCGCCCTGATGACGCTCCCGCGCGTGAATGTGAAAGGCGTGGTGAGCTGGAACAAAACCAAATCTCTGGGAGTACGCTTCGATCCCGCCGACGAACGGCGACTCAGAGTGAAGACGTGGATCGATTCTTACCTGGAAAATTAGCGAATTCCTCTTTGCCCTTGTGCTGAGAGTTCTCCTTCGTGAACCTTAGTGTTCTTAGTGGTTGAAGAATCAAGCTCTCCAACTGAAAAGTGAAGGGCCGTCAATTGCCGCCGATCCCGCTACAATAGTTGCGTGCCTGAAGCGGTCACACGCGAACCGGCGGCCTCCGCGGAGCAAAACTCCGGACCGCGCCGCTGGAGCCTTCGCCAGCGTATTGAGTTGGGCCTGATCGTTTGGACCGGATACTGGTTCATCCGCCTGCTCGGCCCAACCCTGCGCGTCAGCGTTTCCTATGAAGAGGGCGCGCAGAAAACGCTCGACCAGCGTCCACTGGTGGCGTCCTTCTGGCATGAATGCATGATCCCCGCCAGCTATCTTTTTCGTGACATGGGCATCCGCGTGATGAGCAGCTTCAGCTACGACGGGGAGTACATGGGACGCATCATCCACCGGCTCGGATTCGTGGCCGTGAAAGGATCAAGCAGCCGCAATCCTATCCGCGCACTGCTCGGACTGCGCCGCGCCCTGGAAGAAGGCTGGACCGTTGCTTTCACTCTCGATGGTCCTCGGGGACCTCGCCGCAAGGTCAAACCCGGTCCTGCCGGGCTCGCCCGCTCCTCTGGCTTGGCAATGACGACGTTCCATGCGGCCGTGGAGAAAGCTTGGGTCTTGCGTAGCTGGGACCGGATGATGATCCCGAAGCCCTTCTCCCGCGTGCTTGTTCGCGTCGGGAAGTTGATTCCCGTGCCCGGTGATGCTGGCGACCAGGAACTGGAGCGCTATTCCGATGAGTTGCAGACGAGTTTGGAGCGCGTCTGTTCGTTCGCCGAAGCAAACGTCAACAAAGTCGGCTCGCAAGAGTTTCCTCACTACAAACGCTGATAAAGGTCCCGGAAGATCATGAAAAGATTTCAGCTTTCCGTATTCACAATCGTGCTCGCAGCATCCGTCCTCGTACCCGCGCAGGATAAGCGAATCACGGCGCGCGATATCGTCGCCGCTATCCAGTCGCAGGTTGGGGTGGAATGGAAAAAGCAGACCGTCGACACATTCAAGGCGGGGAATCCCGATACTCCCGTCACCGGAATCGCCGTCACCATGATGGCCACCATGGATGTGCTCGAGCGTGCTTCGGCGCAAGGTCTTAATTTTGTCATCACCCACGAACCCGCGTTCTACGCGCAAACCGATATTCCCGATGGTTTGCCGGGAAACGATCCGGTCTGGGCAGAGAAGCGAGCGTTCATTGAAAAGCACGGCATGGTGGTCTGGCGTTTTCACGATCATTGGCACATGCGCAAGCCGGACGGCATTGAGGCCGGGAATGTGCGCGCGTTAGGCTGGGAGAAATTTCAGTCTCCCGACAACCAATACCTATTCGTAATTCCCGAAACCACCCTCAAACAGCTAGCTGAGGAAGTGTCAAGGAAACTCGATTCCTCCGTCGTTCGAGTGGTGGGGGACCCGGAGATGAAACTTACGAGGATCGGATTCAGCCCGGGCGCTGCCGGATTTCAGAGAGAAACGAACGCTCTCGAAGACGACATTCAGGTGTTGATGGTAGGCGAAACCCGCGAATGGGAAACCGTCGAATATGCGGCCGATGCACTCACGCAGGGACGCAAGAAGGCGTTGGTCGTGATCGGACATATCCCAAGCGAGCAGCCCGGCATGGACGAGTGCGCACGCTGGCTGAAAGGATTTGTGAAGGCAGTTCCGATTGAGTTTGTCGCGGCGAAGCAGCCGTTCTGGCTGGTCACCGAGAAGAAGTAGCGTTGTGGTAGACCGCTCGACTATTCCAGCGTCGACCCCAGTTGCTGGTATTTGTATTTCTTCCCGTCCCAATAGACGACGGAGGACGTTTCCTCGCCCTCGCCCCGTTCTTCCATGTAGATTCCGAGGATCGTTTTCTTCTTGATCACCAGCCGTTTCACAGTGAGTGTCTTGAATGGCAGGTTGATGAGCAGGAATTTCGCCTTGGGAGTCTCGGCTCGCCATGCGTCCTTGTCGGCCCCATGAACAATGAGCAGCGTGAGGCCGCGGCGCTCCGGTTCGTCTGACGCGAACGTGGACGTCACCTTCACATCGCTGTATCCGAGGAAGCTGTCATACGGATCGGAGACGACAAAGCTGTATTCATCCTTGTCTTCCATCGGCTTCTTGCAGCGCGCTGCGATCACCAGGTCGTCAACTCCATCCCCGTCAAGATCGGCCACAAACTGCGGCGGTCCCGCCAGGAGTGAACAGTTTTCCCCAAACTGTTTGTGGACGTACTCGTCGGTTACTGCAGGCGATGGATTGGTCGCATGGGCTGGCGGCGGAGGTGGCTGCTTTTTCTGAGCGATGACCGCGGTGACCAACAAAACGGAAAGAACCGGGAGCAACAGATATTTACTGGACGGCATGTTTTTACTCTAGTCCGGATTCAGTCGCGCTGGTAGAGACAGAGTAGTGACGGAGGTAACGGCCGCGTCATCGACAAGGCTGACGGTTGCGGTCCATATCATCCAATTCAGGGATTGTCATTCGTCGCGCGTTCCTGCGCGCGAAGTATCATTGCGTTTTGCCGGCGGCAGCGGCGAAGCCTACTTTCGGAAGTGCTCCCAACCGCGAGGCTGGAGTTCGTTCTGGCCGCCCTGTCGATTCACCACGAAGATTTTCTTCCCCCGTTTGACGTATCCAATCCGCGTAACAGGTACACCTGCAATTCGCGAGGGAATCCGCTTCTGAGGCCGAGCCGAAAACAGGAGTTCGTAATCTTCCCCCCCATGCAGAGCCAGTTCGAGATCTACCTGGCGTGAAGGTCTCCCGACGGTAGCTCGCGGAATCGCATCCGCCTCCACCTCGGCGCCGACTCCACTCTCCTCGCAGATGTGGGCAAGGTCGACCGACAGCCCATCGCTCGTATCGATCATCGCCGAAGCCAGCTTTTTTTCCCGCAGCATTCGGCCGAGTTCAACCCGTGGCTCGGGATGAAAGTGACGTGGATAATCGCGAGTCCTCACCCTCTTCCCGGATCCTTCCATCTCCCGTACTGCGGCCGCCGATCCGCCAAGCGATCCACTGACATAGATCGCATCCCCCGGGCGCGCGCCGGACCGCAATACAGACTTCCCTTTCGGCACGGCTCCGATCACAACGATGTCTGCCAGGATGCCGCTCGGCGATGCCGCCGTATCCCCGCCCGCCAGCGGGATTCCATGCTCCTCGGCCAACCGGACCAGCCCTCGCATGAAATCGTCCACCCACTTTTCGGGCAAATCCCGGGGAAGCGCGAAAGACAGGAAAGCGGCAACAGGTTCGCCTCCCATGGCCGCGATATCACTCAAACCTCGCGTCAGGCAGCGATGCCCGATAGATTCTGGCCGGTGCCAGTCGCGGCGAAAATGAATCCCCTCGAGGCTGAAATCGGTGGTGACGAGCGTGTCGTGTCCCGAGGGAATGCGCAGCACGGCGCAGTCATCCCCGATTCCCTTGATAACGAACCCGCCCTTCCCCTGTCTTCTGCCACCGACCGAAGATTCGGACAGTCGGCGTATTTCGGCCACCAGCGCTCGTTCAGGAAGCGGCATGCGGCACTACTATAATCCTGTCACTCGCGCGCTGCCTCGGGAACGTCCGAAAAACGAGCCGCCTCGACACAAGAACCTTGAAACCTCGCGGCATTGAAAACTCGCTCATGCAAGTTCCCCCCCGGTAACCTGCCCCATAGTGCCGTGTGGGTTACGCGCCTTCGGTAACGCCGCACAGGTGTTTCCACTCGTTGACAGGGGGAACCCAGTTTGTTACCGTTAACCAGTCATTCACAATCCTTTGGCCAGAGCTAAGCTCCGTCAACGCTTTAAGTTGCGGATGAGGAACAAAATTTAGAGCTCTGGTTGCGGTTCCGGTAGGCGAAGGGCGCGAAACAAGTTTCCATTCCCAAGATGGGATCGCAGCTCTAAGAAATCAGGTGGTCCGAACAGCCGTTCTGCAAGTGAGAAACTGGGCCTGAAATTCCGGACCTGATGCTTCAAATTTTGAGGAGACTGTTTGCATAAGCGCTTCTACATCCTCTTCGTGGCCCGCGGGGACGACGGCCAGCTGCGCAAGATCTCCATCCCCGTGCATTATCTGTACGTTTTCGTCATCGGCGCCGCGATCGGATTTCTGAGCCTTACCGGAATTGCCAGCTCCTATACCCGGATGCTGCTGAAGGTCTCCCAATTCAACCAGCTTCGCAGCGAGAAAGATCAGCTCAAGGTCAGCTATTCCCAGCTGGAAAAGGTCGCCAAAGAGCGCGACGTTCAGGTGGCCTCGCTGGGCTCGATCGCTGGGGAAGTCTCCGCGCTATACGGCTTGAAATCTGAACCAACCCTGGTGACAGCGACCTCCGAGCAGATTCAGGATTCGGACGTAAGCTCCTCGCTCGACCAACTTCACGCGCTGCGCACCTCGGCTTTAACTGGCGCGACCATGGTCGGGCTTACGATGGGCCTGACGCGCAACGCCACGACGGCGGACTGGATCAAGGCAAACTCCGCTCCCAACCTCTGGCCCGTTGAAGGCCAGGTCACCGGAAGCTTCGGTGAGCGCATAGATCCATTCAACGGAGAAGGCGCATTTCACAGCGGCGTGGATATTGGCAGCAACTACGGCGCAAAGATCATTGCCCCGGCCGATGGCGTCGTCACCCTGACAGAAACCATGGGCGGCTATGGCAAAGCGATCATGATCAACCATGGCAACGGCATCAGCACTCGCTACGGACACCTCTCGGGCTTTGCCGTGACAGCCGGGCAGCGTGTTCACCGTGGTGACCTGATCGGATTCGTCGGCGAAAGCGGACGCTCCACCGGCCCCCATCTCCACTACGAAGTGCGCATCAACGATACCCCAGTAAATCCCTACAAGTACCTCCGCATGACGGTCGCCCAATCCGGCGGCTTCTCCACCGGAAGCTAGAAAATAGCCTTCAGCCATCAGCTTTTCAACGCTGCCGAATTCGCGCGACTATTCAAACGATAACTCGCGAAGGCGTGAGTCTGATTTGAAGCCCGATAATGGTTCGCTAAAGGCTGAGAGCCGAGAGCTGAAAGCTCTTAAGGCAACTGCAGATCCAGCGCATAGATCTCGTGCGAGCTGACATCCCGAACCGCCAGCACGCTGCCGTCCGGCGTGATCCCGGACCAGGTTCCCCACATACCGCCGAAGCGGTGCAGATCGTTCCATGACAGGAATTTGTGGGACTGGCTCTCCCCCAGTTTCAGCGTGTGCATGGAAGGCTCCGACCCGAAGAAGCGCTCGATGTAGATCGACTTGCTGTCTCGCGCCCACACCGGATACCCGACAGTCCCATCCTCGACGTGAATCCACTCCGACCACTTCTGGGTCGTGAAATCGAACCTCATCAAACTCTTGGAATCAGAGGTCAAAGCGGCGAGATAGCGACCGTCCGGCGACCATCGTGGGCTGAACATGCCCTTTGAACCGGGAACGCTCGATGTCTGTCGCGTTTTGGTATCGAACGTCTGAAGCTCCAGTCCCAGGTCGATTCCGTACGAAGGCCTCCCGAATGCGATCTGCTTGCCGTCGGGAGACCAGGTTGCGTCGGCCTCTTCACGATCCTGCGGAAGGACCTCTTGCGGCGATCCGCCCTGCGCCGGCATCACGTGGATCTTCCATGGTTTCCCATTTACCGTGCCGACAAAAGCGATCTGCTTTCCATCGGGGGACCAGCGCGGCAATGTGGCGTACACCGGCCAAAACGTAAGCTGAGTGACCTGCGATCCGTCGATCCGCGACAGCCACAGCGTCAGTTCCGGATACCGCACGTAGACAATCCACTGCCCATCGGGCGAGAAATCTGCTTCACCTGCGGACACGCCTGACAGAAACGGCATAAAGAGCTGCGACTGCGCCTCATACCGGACCAGTTCGCCCTGCAGGAGCGCGCCAATGGCAAAGATTCGATTGCCGTCAGGACTCGCCGTCGGATTCATATACCAGACCGGCCCATTCGTCAGCTGAACCGGTTCGTTCCGCCCGAAGGTGCGGGAGCGTTCAGGCAGCGCCCACAGATCCATGGAGCCCCCCGGAGCTAGTACTTGAAATACGTAATACCGCCCGTCGCTCGTCCATTCTCCGCAACATTGCCTAGCATCCGGCTTCCAGCGCGGAAACAGCGGATGCAAGTTCGATCCGTCGGCGCCGATCTCCCACAAGGAAGCGGTATTTCGCCCCTGTGCGCTCAGCGTGAAACGCAAGCGCCGTCCGTCGGGAGAAAATCGCAGGTCGCCGGGAAAGTCGTAAAAGCTATGGATCTTCCGCGCATGATTCCCATCCGGATCGGCCAGGTGAAGATCGAGTCCGTTGGAGAACGCGAGTTGGCGGCCGTCCGGAGACCACGCCGCTTCTTTCGCTACGATGCTATCCAACCGGCGTGGAGATCCTGCAGGCAGCGGCAGCGACCAGAATTTCGAAGGCGCCCCGCCGCTGAATTCCGAAATCAGCAGCGACGAGCGCTCCGGACTCACTCCCCAGACATTGACGTTCTGGAGCGGCACGGGAATGGGGAAAGTTTCCCCGCCCGATGCTGACACTTGTGCCAGCACCACATGACCCCCCGTGGACTCTGTGAAATAGATCCGCGAACCGTCCGTTACCAGTTGCTCTTTGTAGTGCCCGTCGCGCGTGATCTGCTTCAACGCAACGACTTTCGGGACGGCATGTGGCCAAAGCAGCCATGCGGCTATGACCAGGGCGGTTAGAAGAACAGCCGAGGCAAGCCACTTTCCCCAAGTCCTATTAGGAACCGTCCGCTCTGCCGTGCTGCGCGAGATGTGTCCCTCGACCGCCAGGATCTTGTCGGAATCCGTATCCCGCTTCAGCCGCTTCAAATCCGCGCGCAGCTCCGACGCGCTCTGATAGCGAACATCGCGATCTTTCTCCAGAGCCGTGTGAATAATGCGCTCGCACTCCGCGGGCAACAGGGGATTCAAACGCACCGGTGGAACCGGGGGCCTATGCACGATGGAGTCGAAAATGGCCGCCGACGTATGTCCCGCAAATGGCAATATTCCCGTCGCCATCTCGTAAAGAACCACTCCAAACGAGAACAGGTCGGTTCGCCGATCAAGCTCTTTCCCCAAGGCCTGCTCGGGGGACATATAAGAGACCGTCCCGAGTGCCGTCCCGGGGCTGGTCAGGTTGCTGCCGCTCACCGTGCTCGCAGAACCGACGAACGAATCGGAATCGAGCTTGGCCAAGCCGAAATCGAGCACCTTCGCGTGACCCCGGTCCGTCACGAATATGTTCCCGGGCTTTACGTCGCGATGAATAATCCCCCGGCTGTGAGCCGCATCCAGCGCGTCCGCCACCTCGATGGCAAGCTCCAGGAACCGGTCCAGTTCGAGGGGAGCGCCACGAAGCAGTTCGCGCAAGGTTTGCCCCTCGAGGCATTCCATCGCGATGAACAGGCTCCCATCCTGCTCGCCCACCTCGTAGATTGTGCAGATGTTCGGATGATTCAAAGCGGAAGCCGCCCGGGCTTCACGCCGGAAGCGTTCGTACGCCAGCGCATCGCCGGCTAGATCATCCAGAAGGAATTTAAGCGCAACGGGCCGGCCCAGTCGCAGGTCCTCCGCTTTGTACACCACACTCATGCCGCCGCTGCCCAGTCGCTCCAGCAACCGGTAGTGCGATATTGACTGTCCCGGGATGACCTGCAACGTGGACACGAAGAGACACCCACAAAAAATGCTACAGACCAAGGTCACGTCAGGAAGTGCCCGAAGTCACAGCAGAACGTGATCCCTGTAACTGTCTGTAGCTACGGCAGAAATCCTCCATCCCCACTCCAGTGCCAAACCCCCCGGCTTTTCCCGTTACGAGCGTAATGGAGCCCCTCAAACAGTGCGCCGGATCATTGCCTTCGCAGCGATACCATATGGACAATCCTTCGCTGGCGACTGCCTCGTCTGGGCTGCGGCTTGAGGATTACTCGATGGAGAATCCCGAGACTAAGCGTTTTGGCCGGTATGAGATCGTCGCCGAATTGGGTCGCGGCGCCATGGGTGTCGTCTACAAGGCGCGCGACCCTCAGATCGACCGTCTCGTAGCCCTCAAGACCGTCTCCATGTACGGTCAGGAGCCCGAGGAAGAAAAAGAATTCCGCCTGCGTTTCACCAACGAAGCTCAGGCCGCCGGTCGTCTCCACCATTCCGGGATCGTCGGCGTCTTTGATGTCGGCGAGAATCCTGAAAATCAGGATCCCTACATCGTCCTCGAATATGTACCCGGGGAGACGCTGAACCGCATTCTCGCGCGCGAGAAAAAGCTCTCGGTTACGACTGCCCTGCAACTCGCCATCGAGATCGCCGATGCCCTCGACTACGCGCACGCGCAAGGTGTTGTGCATCGCGACATCAAGCCCGCAAACATCCTTGTGACCAAGGACGGTCACGCCAAGGTCGCCGATTTCGGCATCGCCAAGCTAAACCTTGCTCATTTCACCTTGCCCGGACGCGTTCTGGGAACACCGGCTTACATGGCTCCCGAGCAGTTGAGTGGCGAAGCCGTGGATGGGCGCTCCGATCTTTTTTCTCTTGGCGTAATTCTTTACGCGATGGCGACTGGCCATTCGCCCTTCCAGGGCAACAGCGCCACCACGGTCTGCTTCAAAGTCGCGAATCGTGAGCCCATCGCCGCCAGCGCTCTCGACATGAGCCTGCCTCCGCAACTCGATGCGGTGATCGGCAAAGCGATGGCCAAGGATCCGGAGCAGCGCTACCAGCGAGGGTCCGAATTTGCCGATGATCTGCGCCAGCTTCTGCAGCTCTACAAACCCGGATCTACTACGTCTTCCCTGCAAGCGGTCCCCGCGTTGAGCACTGGCAACAGCACGGTTCGGACCGCCACAAGCAAAACCTCTTCAATACGTCCCGCAGTGGCGATTGCGGAAACCGAAAAGGCAGTCAAGCGATTCCTGTTTACGGCCCCGCTCCGGGACCTGATCCTCGGCGCGGCCACCGTAGTCTTGCTGGTGATCGTTGCCGCGCAAACCAGGATGTTCGTGAATCTGTCAAAGCCCGGACCGACCGGTTCGGGTGCGGCCCTCAGCGACTCCTCGACCGTTGTGCCGTCGCCAGTACAGCCGTCCGCGCAGGCGCCAACGCCGCAGGCTCCGGTTCAGCGGGCTAATATTGCCGCGGCCCCCAAGGCAAAGCGCGTGTCCTCCAAGGCGTCTCTCCCGGCAAAGCAAGTCATTGTTCCTTCCTCGGCGCTCGATCTCTCCATTCAACATCAGTTCAAAGACGCGACCCTTTTCGTATGGGTCGACGATAATCTGGAACTGACGCGTCCCCTGCACGGAGGCACGCAGAAAAAACTGGTGGTCTTCAACGGAATTCGCGGGGTGGATTCCGAAAGCATGAAGATTCCTGCGGGAAAACACGTTCTTCGCTTCCGCGCCCTCTCGACCGACCACACAGTGGATCTCGCAAAAACAGTCTCGGCCGACTTTGTCGGAGGCGACACCAAATCCCTCCAGATCACCTTCGACAAACACAACGCCGCAATCCACATCGCGTGGCAATAGCGAACCAGCCTGTTCTCGAGTCCACCAGCATTCGTCTTCCGTCGGAAACCTCTTCGCTCTCCAAGTCCCTGTACAAGATTGGATATTCCCTTCCCAGGAAGTTTCCATGTCCTAGGAAAGTTGGTTTCCACAGTGTGCCGTCTATGAGGAATCTGTAACTCTAGAAGAATGCAAGACGACGAACGCGGGCAGGCTGTCCACGAAACTTGTTAGGTCTCGAACGTCGAACCGGACGAACCGCGGACGGACACGGATGCGCAAATACCTGAGATGGTATCCGCCGCACCCGTGGCCGCGTCTTCAATCTGCGAGCGTAATCTTCAATATCTGGCCTTCTCCGTCTGGAGGAAGCCCGAATCCCAGGTTCGACACATACAAGTTGCCATCTGGACCGAAGGTCATCGCCGTTGGCAACGACAGCGGAGAAGTCGTTCCGTCGGCGATCACGGTGTAATTGTTCTTGCCATCGACACGCAGGATTTGCGCCGTGCCCGGTGTTGGACCCGGATTGCCGGTCGTGTTTTCGAGAACGTACAGCCTCCCCTTCGCATCGAAGGCCAATCCTAGGATCGTGCTGAATCCCATGTAGACGGTTGTTATCTGTCCGGCTGGGGTGATTTGCAGGATCTTCGACGAGCCGTCCTTGATCGGGAACGTGTCGAGGTTTCCCACCAGGAAGTTCTTGCCGTCAAATGCAAGTGCAGTGGGAACGATATGTCCCTGCACGTTCGAGATATCGGCGATGCGCTTGACGCTTCCGCCGGGTGTAATTGCGTCAAGTTCTCCATGATTAGGTTCCACCGCGTAGAGCACTCCCTTGACGGCGACCATGCTGTACCAGGTTCCATCGGGCTCGTAATCGTCAGGCTCTGGATTCGCGACCGGATTGTTCCTCTGAAACAAGGACAGGCTCGTGATCGGCGTCATCTTTCCATTGCCGTCTACCCGGATCACGCCATTGGCGGTTCCCGCGAGTCCGTGAGAGCAGCCTGCTCCGGCCAATACGGCGTACAGCTTGGCTCCGACAAACGCCACGTCGCCGACCCCGCTGGTCAGATTGCCCGACAGGGCCGAGGTCATACTCGAGGGCAGACCGTCGATCACCGTCGTAACTGTTCCGTCCGCGGTCACTTTTGAAATCCGCGATGTATATCCACCCGTATATGGACCAATCGGAGAGGGAACCTGCGTGCATGTTCCTAGTGTGGATGCCGTTCCCCCGGTTCCTCCTTCCGCAACATAGAGATTCCCGTCCGGACCAAACTTCAGGCCGCGTGGATTGTTGAAGCCGCTTGCCAGCACCGTCACGGTCTGGGCGACCATTGTGGAAGCGAGCGCCAAGAATGCCGCGCTCAGCAAAAGCAGGAATCTCGTTCTTCCTGGAACACTAGTCATAGGAACCATCCTGGGATCTGGTTGATCCGCTTGGGTTCGGGTTATCTCATTGCTGATCGCTGTGCCGCAATGCACAGCAAATCACCGTCACGTCATTTCGAGATCACAGCGCAAGGTCTTGCAGGAGAAAGGGTTGTGCTTGACAGGTGGGCCCGCAAAGGTCAGAATTTCTGAACCTGTAGTCACGGCCCCGTTGTTCTTTCCCCTTAGGACAATTGCCTCTCAGCATGCACCCCGCTCCGGCGAATTCGCGGATCGGTCGCTTTGGTCCTTACGAGGTAGACGTGTGTTTGGGGGAAGTTCGAAAGCTCGGTTTGCGAATCAAACTGGGAGAACAACCCCTACAGATTCTTATCTTGCTCATTGAACGCCAGGGGCAGCTGGTCACCCGCGACGAACTCCGAAATCATCTCTGGTCCGACGACACCTTCGTCGACTTCGATCACAGCCTCAACTCCGCTGTACAACGCCTGCGCGAGGGCTTGTCGGACACGGCTCAGAAAGGCCGATGGATCGAAACTATTCCACGGCGCGGTTACCGGTTCGCGGGGAACGTCGAGTGGATTAGCCCGAGTCACTCTGCTCCCGGCGTCGCACTTCCGGACCAGGCTCCCGTCGAGCCCAAGACCGGGGTCCCTGCGCCGGTTCAATCGCACCCACTCTCGGCACATCCAGAAAATCGCTGGCGATCATGGGTGCCTTACGCGTTGGCCGCAGTCCTTTTGTTCCTTGCGGCCGGCATCGGGATGGAAATTACACTGGTGCGGCGCAGCAAAGCAGCGGCCGGTTCCATCCGCTCACTGGCCGTGCTTCCGCTTGAGAATCTCTCCGGAGATGCCTCGCAAGATTACTTTGCCGACGGTATGACCGACGAGCTCATTACGGCTCTGGCCAAAAATCGGGGGCTGCGTGTGATTTCGCGAACCTCGGTTATGCAATTTAAGGGAGTCCGCCGGCCGGTGCGGGAAATCGCCCGCGAATTGGGCGTGCAGGGTATTCTCGAAGGCTCCATCAGTCGGGCTGCCGGGCGCGTGCACCTCAATGTCCAGCTCGTCGATGCCCGAAGTGACGCCCACATCTGGGCGGACACGTACGACCGCGATGTTGCTCAGACCTTCTCGCTGCCCGTGGAACTGTCACAGACGATCGCGAAAGAACTGAAAGTCGCTGGGTCGACGTCCTCCCCGCATTACATCAATACTGAAGCCCACGACTATTATCTTCGAGGGCGGTTTTTCTTTTTTGGGGACAATGACGCGCCGGGGATTGAATACCTTCAAAAAGCGGTCGTGATTCAGCCCGACTATGCGGCCGCGTGGAGTGCGATTTCCGCCTATTACGGTGCCCGCGCCGTGGAAGGAGCCATGCCTCCCGGACAGGTCCGGGCCATCTGGGAAAACGACGCCCGCAAAGCCATCGAACTCGATGATTCTCTCTCTGACAGTCACAACTCGCTGGCAGCCTGGTATTTTTTCGGACAGTGGGATTGGCAGAGGGCGCTGGCCGAATCCGAACGGGCTGTCGCTCTTGATCCCAACAACGCTGAGGCCTGGCACATCTACAGTTACATCCTCACGGTCTTAAACCGGCCGGAGCAGGCGCTGGAAGCCCAAAAGCGCGGAATGGAAGTCGATCCCTATGCGCGTCCCTGGGCGCTTGGGATGACCTACTATCATCTACGGCAATTCGACGCTGCCATCGTGGAACTTCGCATGCGCGAGCAGGCAAAAGGAAAAAACTCGTTCCTGCATTGGATCCTCGCAGACGCACTCGGTTCCGCCGGACGAGAGCAGGAGGCCGTCGACGAGTGGGCGCAGCTTTCGTTGATGATAGGAGATCCGCATACGGCAAGCGGTATACGGAAGGCCTTCGCGCTCGGCGGATACAAGTCCGTTACTGAGTGGCAGCTGGCCCGCTATAAAGCTCCTCGGCCAGGCCAATACGTTTCTCCGTTGCTGCGCGCCTTTAACACCGCTCGCGCTCAGCACAAAAATGAAACGCTCCAGCTGCTCGAGGACGCCTATCGCGAGCGTTCTCCGCGCCTGGTGTTTTTGCAGAATGAGCCGTTGTTTGACTTCCTCCACTCCGAGCCGCGCTATCAGGCGATCGTCCGCCAGATGGGATTGCCTGTGATCCAATGATGACGCTGAGAAAGGCGCGCGTAGGCCGCACCCCTAGGAGATAAGCGTTGCGTCTTGGGTGGTCGAAGGATTTCTTCCTGGCGTCTTTATGTTATTGTTCACTGCCGCAAGCCCATCCAGTTCTCCGACACGACCAGAGAGTTCCCAGGATTCTGGGCATCGTACTTCACCGATGTATGCAGTCCGAGCCGGCAGGAATGAAGATTGATCCACGGTCGCAGATAGGTCACGTCCTGCGAGCATTCGTACGAAACTCCGGCCACATCGTACTGGTAGATGAGCATGACCGCCGAATGATGGTTGTTCGTGGCCGCCAGTTCCTGGACATCGATGACCGTACCATCTGTGATGCGGCCGCTTCTTTCCAGCCACGCCCGCCGCTCGCGCTCAAGGTCTTCTGCGGTTTTCGGTTTGCGCCGCAGCAGCGCGTACGAGGCGATCAAGGCAGCACTGCCAGTCGCCACTAACCCATAAAGTCGAACTGAATCCATAGGAAGGTGAGTAGAATTCGGCCCCCGGGACCGGCCGACTTCTGTCTCAGGATAAGCGGAAAACCGAGTGCGTGGAAGTAGTTCCGAGGTTACGGAGGTGCCAGAAACTGTGCAAATTCTTTGGAGAGGAAACCCGGAAGGGCATTACTTGCTTTGACAAACGCCCTTATTCACCAGCTCAAGAAATCCGCCTTCGGCCGCCTTGCCGAACTCGTCGTCCTTGCTGGCCTTCTTGCTGACGACGAACCTTCCGCTGCGGTCGCGGGAGTAAAACCACTCCGTCGTGGGTGTCGCCTGGCCTGTTGCGCAGTTGAATCGGACGCGCGCCCGCATCTCCACGAACGGACCGCCTTGCGGAAGTTGTGTCGGCGCCTTGTATTCCACCCGCACCAGCGCCGTGCGCTGGTTGTTTTTCAGAACCCGCACCGAACTGATGGACACCTTGTCCCCGGCTTCGGTCTGGCCAATATTGCGCCAATCCCCTGCAGCAAGGACCAGGCTGACTACGAGTACGGGCGTGAGCACAACTGCCGCCAGGATGAGGAGGGCTTTCTTCAATCTGCTTTACTTGCTAAGCAATTTTGCAGCCCCCTACTGTGGGGCATCGGCAGCTTTCTGTCAACCGCCCCCGTCACCGTTTCGGGGACCTCAGGGGCCCGTCGTGCTATCGTAGGTCGCGGCAGTTTTACCCCTATCCCAATGGAAACGCTACATTCCACAACGATCGACTCGCCGGTCGGCCCCCTATTCCTGGCTGCATCTCCGCGGGGATTAGTGGCTCTGGAGTTCGACAAGCGCCTTCCCGGACAGCAGACCATCCGTCCGAACCCGCGCGATCTGAGAGCGGAACGAGCGAACCTCCAGTTTCTCGAGTCTGCCGCCGACATGAAGTCCTACGTTCTCGAACTCGACCAGTATTTCTCAGGACGCCGCCGAGACTTCAGCTTCCCGCTGGATCTGCGCGGCACCGAGTTTCAACTGGCCTGCTGGCGCGCCCTGATCGCGATCCCGTATGGCGAGACCCGAACTTACGCAGACATCGCCCGGGCCGTCGGCCGCCCGCAGGGTTTTCGCGCCGTAGGGATGGCGAACAATCGCAACCCCGTCGCTATCGTGGTTCCGTGCCATCGCGTGATCGCGTCCGACGGAACGCTGTGCGGCTATGGTGGCGGACTCGACATAAAGAAGAAGTTGCTGGAGCTCGAAGGCGCACTCAGCGGCATGTTGTGCGCATGAATTGATTTCAGATTTTCAGATTTGAGATTGCAGATTTGTCCCAATTCTCCTGTCGTTCGAAATCTGCAATCTGAAATCGATAATCTCGAATCTCTTGGCGACCCAAACAAAGACCTCCACTCTGCGCAAGGCGGGGCTCTTCTACCTCGTCTTCGTCATGTTTTCCTACACCACAGGCGGCCCGTTCGGCCTCGAAGACATGGTCACGACCTCGGGCCCCGGGATCACGCTTCTCTACCTGCTGATCCTTCCGTTCTTCTGGTGTATCCCGGTCTCGCTTGTGTCCGCGGAATTAACCACCGCCATGCCGGTCGAAGGCGGCTTCTACCGTTGGACGCGCGCGGCATTCGGTGATTTCTGGGGATTCCTTGCCGGATGGTGGAACTGGTCTGCTTCCTTCCTTCTCGGCGGAGCGTACGCCGTCCTGTTCGCGGACTACTTCGTCTACTACTTCCCCCACATGACGTGGTGGCAGCACTACCTGCTTGCGCTCTCGGTCATCGCCGTACTTACCTGGATCAACGTGCGCGGCATCCAGATGGTCGGCCAGGTCGCAACCGCGCTCGAGATCCTTATCTTCATTCCAGTGATGACGATGGTCGTCATCGCGCTCGCGCATTGGCATCACAACCCGTTCCATCCCTGGCTTGTGCCTAATCAGCCGACATTCAAAGTGTTCGGGGTCGGCCTCGCGCTCGGGCTGTGGCTCTACTCGGGATACGAACAACTCTCCACCGTCGCCGAAGAAGTCGAGAACCCGCAGAAAGCGTATCCGCGCGCACTCGCCCTGGTCGTGCCCCTATCGATCGCGGCGTACTTCCTGCCCACCTTCGCCGGGCTGGCTTCCGCCGGCAATTGGGATCAGTGGCACACAGGATTTTTCTCCGATGCTGCCCGCATCATTGGTGGTCCCGGCCTCGGCACCTGGATGGCGCTCGCCGCGATGATCGGCAGTGTCGCCCTCTTGAACAGCACCATCCTCACCACGACTCGCATGCCATACGCGATGGCCGAAGACGGATATCTGCCGGATGTTCTCACCCGCAAGCATCCGCGCTACGGAACACCATGGCTCGCAATCGTTGCGTCCGCGGTCATCTATGCATTGCTGTCGTGGAAAAGTCTGGGTCAACTCATCTCGGTGTACATCTGGTTGCGCTCGGCGACCACCGTGCTGACCGTTCTCTCCGCGTGGAAGCTTCGCCGCTCCCAACCCAACTTGCCGCGTTCGTTTGTAGTCCCGGGAGGGAAAGCGGGGCTGCTCTACGTAGTAGGAGCGCCAGTCGCAATGGCAATCGTGGCGCTGGTGGGAGGCGATTGGTTCGCCACCATCGGAGGTGCGATCGCAATCCTCCTGGGACCAATCCTGTATCTCGCGTTCAGAAAAATCGCACGTAAGCCGTCCTACTCCGATTCCAGACAATAATCATTCTGTCTCAACTCACCCAATCCAGCACCTTGTACCACGCTCCCGCGAACGGCAGGAACCACGGCTTGCCGTTATACAAACCCAGCGGCGCTCCCGGGAAAGGAATCCCCACGAACGGATTCTCCGGCTTATCTCCCGCCATC
This sequence comes from Terriglobia bacterium, assembly GCA_963727085.1. GTDB lineage: Bacteria > Acidobacteriota > Terriglobia > Terriglobales > Acidobacteriaceae > Sulfotelmatobacter. The sequence continues at coordinate 247,166 of CAVSER010000003.1, forward strand.
ATTTCAGCGATCTTCTGTCCTTGATACGTCGCCATGGCAACCCCATGTCCCGCGTATCCGATCGCGTAGTACATCCCGTCCATCTGGCCCGCGTGCGGCATGATGTCGAACGTGAAGTCGAGCGTCCCGCCCCACACATATTCAATCCTCGCATCGCGCAGTTGCGGATACACTCCGATCATCCCTTGCCGCAAGATTTCCGCGCTGCGCCGGATCGTCTCTTCGTTCTCCGGGAAGAACGCCGCGCGTCCGCCGAACAGCATTCTCCCGTCCGGAGTCAGCCGGTAGTAATGCAGGTAATTCTTCGAGTCGTAGATCATCCGGTTGCGCGGGCTGAGCTCCTTCGCCAATCCCTTCGGCAATACCTCAGTCGTAATGATGAACGATCCAATGGGGATGATCTTCTTCTGCAAGACCGGCGTTGCCGTTCCCGTGTAGCCGCTGGTCGCCACGAAAACTTCATGCGTCCAGATCGGTCCACGCGAAGTCATGATCTTCCATCCCATTTCGCCCTGGTGCGAGGCACGTTCCACGCTCTGTACCCGGGCATGTTCAAAGATCGCGGCTTCAGACTTGACTGCCGACCCCGCCAGGCCCGCCACATACTGCGCCGGATTGCACCCGGCGCTCACCTCATCCACCATTCCGCCGTAATAAACGGTTGATCCAATCTCGGAACTGAGCTCGTGCTTCTGCACGACGCGCATTTTGTGATTGAACTCAACCTCGATGACCTCGACCTGCCTTTGATAGTCATCAAAGTGCTTCTGCTTACAGGCGACTTCCAGATGTCCGCATCGCGAGAACCCGCAATCGATCGCGTCCTCCTGCACGATCTGTTCGACACAATCCATCGAGGCGAGCGACGCTGCATACATCCGCCGCGTCAGCTCACGTCCGTACATCGAGATCAGTTTGTTGACGCCAAGCTTCATCCCGGTCAGCACCATGCCGCCGTTCCGCGAGCTTGCTCCCCATCCAATCGTTTCGCTCTCGAGTACGGCCACACGGGCCCCGCGTTTGGCCAGCGTGCGAGCAGCGGAAAGTCCAGTAAAACCCGCGCCAATCACGGCAACATCCATAACTTCCGGCAATGGACTGCTTCCATCTGTTGTAGGGAATTCCACCGTAGTGAGCCAGTAATTCCGTTCTTGCAGGGGCATAATTGTGCCTTCGGTCCGCGACTCCCAAATGCGTAGGATTTACAGGAACAAACAATGCTGGGCGAGACTGAGCATTTTAGCCCAGCGGGCCGCAATGGTACATGTACCCTTGGTAGAGCGCCGGTTCCTTCGCGTCCACCTCGGTAACTTGCCGCGGTTACTGTGTGCTCCTACTCTGGAAACATGGGGCTCCGCTGCTTTCTATTCTCCTCGGATGAGGGAAGCGCCAAGGCGATTGGCCAGGTGTTGGCCGCGCTCGACGTGCGGGCCGAATCTTGCCCCGACGCGGTAGCTGCCGCCGAAAAAATCGCCAACGAGTCTTTCCAGATTGTCATCATCGATTGGGACAAGCAGCCTGAGGCTGGACTCCTATTGACCACCGCTCGAGACCGCAAAGCTTCCGATCGAGCGATCACGCTGGCCATTGTCGGAGATGATCCCAGCGTTCCAAAGGCACTGCAGGCCGGCGCCAATTCGGTCCTGCGCAAGCCGATCGTCACCAATCAGGTGAGAGACACTCTTACGACGGCGCGTGATCTGGTCCGCGCCCGCCGCGAGCCGTCCCCGGCAGCGTTAAGCGCAAAAGCCGCGGCCGGAGCACCCGCACCTCTGCCGCGCATGGCGCAGAAGACCGAGAATACTCTCCGCGCCGGAGAGTTCCTGCAGTCGGCGCCCCTCGCGCCCGGTGGTTCGTTCGTTACCGATTCCGATGTTGCCGCGTCCCAGGAGCAATCCTCCGAGGCTCCCGTAGATCCGCTCAAAGATTTGGAGCCGGTTGCGGCTTCCGTTCAGGAGAAACCTCTTCCTCTGCCGCCTCCTCCGCCGGGCGAGCCGCGCGGGCTGGAATGGTACCTGAAGGCACGCGGTGTAACCCGACAAGCTGGGCCGCCCCCGCCCCCCCCTGCTCCACCAACCGGGAAACCTGAACTCCTCGGCTACGACCAGACTCCGACGAAGCCGGCACAGCCTGCACCCGAACCGCCCCGGTCGCCCGAGCACGAGCAGAAGAAAGAAGCCGAACTTTTCGCGTATATCGAAGGCGCGAGACCCGATGAAGAATCACCCCGCCGGGGATTTCGCCTGGGGAAGGGCGCGATTATTACCGCGTTCTTGCTCGCTGCCATCGCCGTTACGGCCGCTCCGCAGGCTCCCTGGCATCCCCAGATGCGGGTCCTCTGGTCGCGCGGGCAACGGGCTCTCCATGTCTGGCTCAACCCTCAGCCCGTCACCACCCCGCAGACACCAACAACTCACGAAACCTTTGCCCGCGCGGGGGATGAATACAAACTTCCCGCTGCCGAAGCCATTCCGGACGCCACCACCGATCCTTCGCAGATTCAGGTTTTGCCGGTCGTAGACCCGACCGCGAAGAAACCCAATCCGGACGTAACCAATCCTGACCAGGCCATCGCGCCGGGCATTTCGTCGACCACGTCTGCTGATCAATCGCAGACCGCGCCCATTCAGGTGAACGAGACGCAACCGCCGCAGGTAACGCCTGTTGCACCGGCGACAGTCGCCGCCCCTGCAGCTTCGACCGCTCCCGCTAGTACGGCACCTGTCAGCACGCCTCCGCACCCTGAGGCTCCAGTACCAACACAATCCGCTTCGAGTACGCCAGCCGCACCCAGGGTGCAGGCACCCGTCCGCCAACCCTCGATGCCCGGCAACATCCCATCGAGCCTGAAATCGCAGATGGCCAGTAGCACCCCGGAGGCCAGTGGAAACAAGCCGATCGACGCCGCCCTGCCCTCGATTGAGCCAGTCGTCGTCCCGGAGAGCGTCGAGCGACCTCTGCTGATTGTGCAGCCTCCACTGGAATACCCGGCCAGCGCAAAGGGTCAGCAGGGGACCGTAATTCTGCAGGTCCTGATCGGCCGTGACGGCACGGTCCAGGACGCCAAGTTCCTTCAGGGATCTCTTGCCTTTGCCCGTGCAGCGATCGACGGCGCCCGGCAATGGAAATTCAAGCCCTATACCCTGAACGGACGCCCGGTTTCCGTCCAGACCACTCTCTCAATCACGTTTAAGCCTGGATCCTAGATTTGTTATGTTTTTCAGCAGTTTGCGGACTCAGCCAGCTCCGTTACCGAAGGAGCACAAATCGAGCAGCCGGGGGGCTTTGGAGCGCATCTAGAGATATAATGAAATCAGCTCGCGAGTTCCTTCCGGAAGAAGATCACAACAGATGTCAATGAAAACCAAAGCAGCGATTCTCGTGACTTCCTTTGCCGTACTCCTGTTCGTCGTCGTCGGATCCATGGGCGGCGTTCACGCCTCCTCCAACGACGGCTCGTATCGTCAACTCCAGGTCTACAGCGAAGTTCTCTCGCGCGTACGCAGCGAGTACGTCGAAGAGCCGAATATTCCCAAGGTGACGGACGGCGCTCTGCATGGCCTGCTGGAATCCCTTGATTCCAACTCCAGCTACATGACCGCCGACGCCTACAAAGCCTTCAAGGCTCATAAGGCCGAGGGCAAGGCCGGCATCGGAGCCGTCGTCTCGAAACGTTTCGGATACGCGGCTGTGGTCTCCGTGCTTCCCGGATCGCCAGCTGAAAAAGCCAGCATCGAGGCTACTGATATTTTCGAATCCATCGAGGGAAAGAGCACGCGCGATATGTCTCTCCCCGAGATTCGCAACCTGCTCTACGGCACTCCCGGATCAACCCTGAGCGTCCAGGTTGTTCGCGCGCGGAAGGCGGAGCCCCAGAAGGTTGTCATCACGCGCGACGTCGTAGGCATTCCTGCAACCACAGACAAGGTGATGGACGAGAACATCGGCTATATCAAGGCCGAAGCTCTGACCAAAGGCAAGGCCCAGGAAATCGCAGCCAAGGTCAAGTCTCTGGAAAAATCAGGAGCCAAGAAGATCCTGCTCGACCTCCGCAACTGCGCCGAAGGCGAAGAGAGCGAAGGCGTCGCCGTCGCGAACTTGTTCCTGAATCACGGAACCATCACCTACCTGCAGGGACAGAAGTTCCCGCGCGAGGCCTTCAACGCCGATCCAGCGAAAGACATCACGGCACTGCCGCTCGCCGTTCTTGTGAATCGCAGCACGTCTGGCCCCGCTGAAATCGTGGCTGCGGCCATCCTCGAAAACGCCCGCGGTGACGTCGTCGGCGACAAGACGTTCGGCGACGGGTCCGTTCAGAAGACGATCGACCTGCCCGATGGCGGAGCCCTGATTCTTTCGGTGGCGAAATATTATTCGCCCAGCGGCAAAGCGATTCAGGATGCTGCCGTGACTCCGAACGTGGTGGTAGCCGACGCGGTGGATGATGCTATCAGCCCCGATGACGAGGAAACCCCCTCGACTCCGCAGGATGAAACCAAGCCCAAGAACACCATTGATGAGCAACTGAACAAAGCAGTCGAAGTCCTGAAAACCAAAGCAAGCTAACGCACATTTAGCTTTCGGAAAAGGCACGCCCTCAGCGTGCCTTTCTTTTGTTCAGCCAAGGTTCCCTCTGTGCTCCTCTGTGTCCTCAGTGTTGAGCGCTCTTGACTCTTGCTTTACTCCGACGGTGCGGCACTCAAGGTGTATCCTGACCTCATCGGTACATGAAGGTTCTCTACGAAAATCTTCCCGAGGTCCAAATCGGAGGCCGCCGTCTCGTCGGCCGCGTTCTCTTCGCGCTTCTCCTGCTCATCTCGGTTCTCGTCGGCGCCACTGCCGGACTTCTCCTCGTCTACACCACCGATCTCCCCCAGGTTGACGCCCTCGAAGCGTACCGTCCCAGTTCCATCACGGAACTTTACGATGACCACAACCGCGTCATCGGATCCTTCGCGCTCCAACGCCGCGTAGTCGCTAGCTACGAGGATTTTCCGCCAGTCCTGCGCGATGCCCTGGTCTCCATCGAGGACAAAGATTTCTATCGCCACTCCGGCATCAATTTCTGGCGAATCGTAGGCGCCGCCTACCGTGACATCGAGTCTGGCGGCAAGGTTCAGGGCGCATCGACACTCACGATGCAACTCGCGCGCAATCTCTTTCTCTCGCCCGACCGCCGCTGGCAGCGCAAAGTGCAGGAAGCGATGCTCGCCATCCAGATCGAGCGCCGCTTCACCAAGCCCCAGATCTTCACGCTCTATGCCAACCAGATATTCCTCGGCCACGGCGTCTACGGATTCGAAGCGGCATCGGAGTTCTACTTCAGCAAGCCGGCAAAGCAACTCACGCTTGAGGAAGCCGCCGTGCTCGCGGGATTGCCCAAGGGTCCCGCGATCTACTCACCCATCAACCATCCCGATCGCACGCAAAAGCGCCGCAACCTCGTGATCAACGCCATGCTCGAAGATGGCAAGATCACCGCCGCCCAGGCAGCCGATGCCCGGTCCGCCCCCGTCGTTTTGCGGCTCGCGCATGATCCCAATTCGCTCGCACCCAACTTCGTCGAAGAGATCCGCCGCTATCTCGAAAATAAATTCGGCACCGACCAGGTCCACGAAGGTGGCCTGAAGGTTTACACCTCGCTCGACGTCGATCTGCAGAATGCGGCGAACCAAGCCGTGCTCGACGGATTAGCTGCCTACGAGCGCCGCCACGGATGGAAAGGTCATCTGCAAAACGTAGTCGAAGAAGGAGCGGCCCTTGACAAGTACTACCATCCCGACTGGGACGACGATCCCGAAGTGAACGGATACACCCACGCCGTGGTCACATCCGCGGGGCCCGGTATCGCCACGCTCAAGTTCGGCCGCTACACAGCCGCCATGACCCAGTCCGACGTGGCCTGGACGCAAAAGAAGATCCCCGATCTTCTAAAGACTGGCGACATCTGCTACGTCAAAATCCTGACGCTGAGCCCGAATGGCGCGGCTCACGTCAGCCTCGAGCAAGATTCAGGAGCACAAGGCGCTCTGCTGGCGATCGACAACGTCACGGGCGGAATCAAGGCCCTCGTCGGCGGACGCGATTTCAACGAATCGAAATTCAACCGCGCCGTTCAAGCGCTTCGGCAAGTCGGATCGTCCTTCAAGCCTTACGTCTACACCACCGTCATTGATCAGGGCGCGACTCCCGACGACACCATCCTCGACGAGCCCGTCAGTTTCGAGACGCCCTCTGGACCGTACACCCCGCACAACTATGACGAAAAGTTCGAGGGGATCATCACGCTCCGCCGCGCCCTGGCGCAATCACGCAACATCCCTGCGCTGAAGCTCGCCAGCAAGGTTGGCATCAAGACGGTGATCGATTATGCCGAGCGCTTCGGCGTCACTTCCAAACTGCCGCCGTACCTGCCGGTCGCTCTCGGATCCGCCGAGATCACGCTGCTGGAGCAAACGGCGGCATACAGCGTCTTCCCCAATGACGGAGTGCGGGTCGCACCGCGCTATATCACGCGCGTGACCGACTATGAAGGTCGAGTCCTCGAAGAAGATTTTCCCGAAGTCAAAGACGTGGTCAGCCAGCGTACTGCCCGCATCATGACCAGCATGTTGCACGAGGTCGTTCTTCATGGGACGGGCATCGCAGCATCGAAGCTGCCTTTCCCCGTTGGAGGCAAGACTGGCACCACAAATGATTTCACCGATGCCTGGTTTGTCGGATTCTCGCCGACCATGACCTGCGGCGTCTGGGTCGGATACGACGAGAAAAAGTCGCTTGGCGCCAAAGAAACCGGAGCCCACGCCGCCCTTCCGATCTGGATGAACTTCATGACGGTGGCTATGTCAGGCAAGGACCCGGGAGATTTCCAGCCACCGCCAGTTCTCGCGCACTCCGCGCAAAAAGTGGATACCCCCGACGCTGCACCGGCCGCCGAAGAATCCCACTGAGAGTGGTCGGCGTGTACCTTTGTGCCACCCACGAACGCGCCATTCTCGAATGACGCCGACCGATGTATTCTGCCGCCGATCCGTTCCCTGATTCTTTCCGGAGACCTATGCGCCCATTCCCCGCGGCCCCGACCATTCTGCTGACCCTGATCGTAGTCTGTGCAATCGCCCAGATGGAGGTCGCGCACGCTGCCGGACGCGACTCGGAGTCTGCCATTGACCAGGTCCTTCGCACGCAACAAGACGCATGGAACCACCACGAAATCGAGAAGTTCATGGATGGCTATTGGAATTCTCCGGAACTCACATTCTTCTCAGGAGCCAAGGAGACCAGCGGATGGCAAGGGACGCTCGACCGCTACAAATCCACCTATGCCGGCCCGGGCCACGAGATGGGCCAACTGGATTTTTCGGAGCTGCGCATCGAAACGCTGGGACCGGATGCGGCCTTCGTCCGCGGCGCATGGAAGCTGACCATGTCGGACGGAAAGACTCCGCACGGCCTCTTCACTCTGACCTTCCGCAGATTCCCCAACGGCTGGAAGATCATCCACGACCACACCTCCGCCGCCGAGTGAGCGACAGCTCTAAATAGCCTTGTCATAGCGGCGCGAAGCGCTGGAATGCGTGAAGCGTCGTGGAAGAGCGGCCCTTCAGGGCCGCGCTACATCGCCCCGAGGAGCAGGGCTTTAGCCCCCGCACGCTCGCCGTTGGATTCGCACCGCAGCGGCCTGTCATCCTGAGCGGCGTGTTTTCGCCGCTCAGGATCTCTGCATTTCGTTCAAAGCGCCACGGTAGCCGCCTACCGCTTCACCCGTACCTGCACCCGCGTACCGTCAGGCAGATTCCCCGGGAACTCAATCTTCCCATCACGCACAACGCCCTCAAACTCCTGCGGCGTTGCCGGAACCACGGCCGCGCTCCGCGCCTTTCCCATCCCCTTGTCCATGGCGTCGTTCGCTAGACGGTCCGCCTCCTGGTTGTGTTCGCGCAGAGCGTGCCCGATGGAGAACCAATCCAGTTGTCGGATCAGTTCCTTCGCCCGCGCATGCAGATCCTGCAGCGTCGGATTCTTTACCTTGTAGATGCCCTTGATCTGCCGCACCAGCAACTCCGAATCGCTGATCAGCTTCAGCGCCTTCGGCCCATGCTGGACGGCATACTCCAGCGCGGCAATCAGTCCCTGATATTCGGCGAAGTTGTTCGTCTGATGCCCGAGATACTCGCTGAGCGCCGCAACTTTCTTCCCGCTCTCATCCTGGATGACGACCCCAAATCCCGCCGGCCCCGGATTCCCCCGCGCCCCACCATCACTATGCGCCACCAGAAAATGCTCCGGCGGATTCTCCCGCTCGTTGAACAGATGCTTCATCGCAGAAGGATAAGAAGGCATCCGCCGAGTTTACAACGAGCGCCGCTGCGGAAAAGTCGAGGGCGGCCCAATCAAGCCTGATTTTGGCGAGTGGGGAGGGTGGCCCATTCAATCCCGATTTTAACGAGTGGGGAGGGTGGCCCATTCAAGCCCGACTTTGGCTTGAGTGGGGCAGTTCCGCACTCAATTCCATTCTGGGAACAGAATAGCCATTCAAGACCTCTTTCGCCTTGAGTGAGGAATTTCGGCAAGCTACGCTGATCGCATGCCTTGGGGATTAAAGCGTTATCACAACACGGGGCAAAGCCATTTCGTAACCTTTTGCTGTTATCACCACCGTCCACTGTTCACGACGGACGAGAGCCAGCGAATCTTTGAGAACGCCCTCGAGCGCGTGCGCTACAACTTCCGCCTTTGCGTCTACGGCTACATCGTCATGCCCGACCACATTCACCTTCTCCTCAGTGAGCCCCAACGGGACACATTAGCGGACGCCCTCAAGTCCCTGAAGCAGGGAGTGGCGCGGCGTTTGATCGGAGATGCCGACCATTTCTGGCAAAAGCGCTACTACGATTTCAACATTCGCAACCACGAGCAGTTCGTAGAGAAACTCCACTACATTCATCGGAACCCAGTGAAGGCGGGATTATGCGAGCGCCCGAGGACTGGCCGTGGAGCAGCTTTCTCCATCCCGCAACCGGCTGCGAAGGAAGAATTGAAATCGAGTCCGAATGGACCGCACGCAAATGCGAACGAGCAGCCGGAAACCTCTGCGCAGCCGTAGCACGGCCCCACTCAAGCCAAAGTCAGGCTTGAATGGGCCACCCAGTCCGGTCCTCGAAGATCGCGGTCCGATGGCGCTCAGAGATATCCGAGTAGCCGACACAGATGTCCGATGGCGCTCCACTCAGACATCCGAGGGTGGCCCACACAACGCGATGTTCGTTGTGTGGGTTACCGGTCTTGAGTGGGCAACCAGCCAGTGTTCGTTTCCTAAGAAAATATGGGACGGACGGACATTTCGCCCGTCGTTACGTCTGAGGGTTACTCAAGACGCTAGGCCGACTCGTGCGCTTCCATGTAGGAGCGCAGGATGGCGTTGATGCGAGTCTGGTATCCGCGCTCGCGGCGGAACCATCGCAGCAGGTCGGCATCAAGGCGCATGGTCACGACTTCTTTCGGCGTGGGCAGGACAACGTTGGCGGTCTTCCAGAACCGCGCATCTGTGGCGCGGGCCTCGGGATCCGCCCCGATGCCTTTTCGAATCTGCGCTGGCGTCTTCCGGCCGAGATCGCTCCACTTGGTCGCCCCACCGCCCTTCGCGCCGCGCCCCTTTGTTGTTCCCTTGGATCTCATTGCATACGCTCCCCGATGCTCTGCCAGTATGCCCGCCGTTCATGCGGCTCCGAGCGCCACGCCGATATGATCCGGCGCTCCTCCTCTTCCCGATCGGCATAGATGACCGTGATCTCTAGCCCGTTCACGATGCCGATGGCGTAGACGCGCAGCTCTCCATAGTCGAACCGATTGTCCACCTGCTCCAGTGTTGGCCCGTCGAAAATCCTTACAGCATCTTCGAAGGCGACGCCGTGAAGCTTGAGATTGCGGCGGTTCTTGCTTTCGGTCCAAATGTAGCGCATCAAGTGTATTTACACAATGTAAATATGACTTCGAGGGAGTCCAACATTCCATGATCGACTCAGGTTGCGCCAACTGAGACCGCTGTTGATCAAATATGTTTATTGGATTCCCGATTTGGAGAGCCTGGAGAAGCCTTGGGTCACACGTGACGTTTCCCGCCAATGGAGCGCGGCCACTCCGTGCAAAACGTCGCCCATCCTGGAACTTTTCCACAGCGAAATCGGATTCCTTGTGACATCCAACCTTGACCTTAGCTGCCAAATGCGCAAAATGGAATCGTGCGCATTGCACCGCAAGACATCTGGCAGCAGAGGGCCTGGTTCCTTCGCTCCTACTCGGAACTCCGGACTCAAGGCCATGACTCGCTAAGTCTTTATTCCAGAATATTTTGCGTGTAAGTCGCTCTTCGGCAATATTTTGCGAGGACTACCCATGATCCTGGACCTGCAACGTGTCTGGAATCAATATTTTGCGGAAATTGATCCAAAAAAAGGACGGCTCTTAGCTGATAGAAATGATCCGCTAAGTCCTTATTTTGGAATATTTTGCGCAGGTGATCTCTCTAAACACAAACCGGTGGCCCATTCAAGCCCGATTTTGGCTTGAGTGGGGCAGCCATTCAACCGTCGCGCCGTTAGCAACACCCGCACGCTTTTCCGCGGATTGATTCGCGCGCCTCACGCAGGATGAGCGGCGTTATCGCCAAGGCCGCGATTGGGTCAGCCCATTCCACGCGCCAGATTGCGTGGACTGCCAGTCCGACAAGAGCGATCAGCGAGAGATAAGCGCACAGGGCAGATTCGGCAGCATCCGCTCGCAACGCAGCGCTTTCGGTCACGGCGGACAGGCGGCGCTTCTCTCGGGCCAGCAGCGGCATGATCAGCAACGCGGCAATCAGAACGGCCATCCCCAGGTAGCTGGGCTTGGGTTCGCTGTAGCCAAGCAACGACATCAGCGAAACCAGGACGACGGTGAACGCCAGCACGAACAGCAAGACGCCAGCAATCCGCGCGGCCCGCCTCTCGGCGTGTTCGGATGCACGGTGACGAAACCGCCACAAGACGACGACCGCTGACAACAGCTCGACAGCACTGTCGCCACCAAAGGCGGCCAGAGCGGGGCTGTGAGCGGTCCATGCTGTCCACAGGGACAGCGAGGCTTCGACGGTCATCCAGGCGATAGTGATGATCTGCACCTGCCGAATGCGGTGGAGCGTGTCTTGCGTCGGGATGGAATTCGTTACCACGCAGAGGGATTATGGCACTCGGCCGCGGTGGAACGGCAATGAACTGTCGCGGAAGAATGCGATGGCCGCTTCAGGTCTGAATCCGGTGGGCTCCTCTGCTATCATCGCTGACGGAGTCATAGGATCGTCGTTATGCGTGCTGTCACCCGCACATTGCAGGATTTTGAAGATGAAGACGACGACATCCCCGTCATTTCCGGAAGAGGAGAAGGAATCATGGAAGAAGTTCCAGCCACAGGCTCGGGCCACGCCCGCCGCAACGAAGATATCGCACTCGATCTGATGAAGTTTGTCGCCATGACCACCGGCTACGGGCGCACGACCTCGAGTGGCGTGGGCTTCACGGGTACGGGTTCCGCGGCCAAGCCGGAAGATTACGCCGAGAAACTGCTTGAGCTCTACGGACGGTGCCTGGGCGCGGTCGGCGCCAAGAAATAGTCCGTTCGTGAGCGGGCAGTGCGCGGCGCGGGCGCCAAGGCGTATAGTCCGCTGCCCCAGAAAACCCGCTACCAATCTTGCTAGCGAATAAAAAACCGCCCCATAACGGCGCGGTTTGATTTTGTGGCGAGCGGAGGCGCTCGCGGCTGCGGTAATTCTTAACGGCGCTTCTTGCCTTTCTTCTTTGCCGGCTTCTTCGCGGCCTTCTTGGCTGCTTTCTTTTTGGCGGGCTTCTTTGCCGCTGGCTTCTTCTTCGCGGCTGGTTTCTTTTTGGCTGCGGGTTTCTTCTTTGCCGGCTTCTTTTTGGCAGGCGCCTTCTTGGCAGGGGCTTTCTTAGCCGCCGGCTTCGGTGCCGGGGGCGCAGGTTTCGGAGGGGGAGGCGGCGCAGGCGTCGAAACTGGCTTAGGTTCGCTCATCTCCGGAGCTCCCATGCCAGGTTCTTCTTCTTCCTCCTCTTCCTCTTCAAAATCTTCTTCCAGCGACTCGCTGTATGCGCCGCTGTCGCCGAATTCTTCTTCTTCGTCACGTCCGTAGAGCGTGGGATCGTAGAACGTCATTGCTCCTCCAATTTCAGTGGCGGCCGGGTGCGGAGTATGCCGCCCCGGCTGCAGGCACGAGAGAATTTAAAAGACCACCGGAAACTTCTGCTGGAACGGCGCCGGATTATAGCACGCCGTTTGGTGCGGTCTGCAAGGACTCGAAACACAGACCGCTGCGTATTTGGTTATCACATGGGACGCGTCGTGGGAAGCGGAATCGGAGGTAGTGGCTTTTGCCCATCCGCGGGCTCGGGTGGCCAGCTCCAAACGTCGAAAGCCCCACCCTGTCGCAGAGAGCGCGACCAGGGTGGGGCATTCTGCTTTAACAGGAGCTACTGGAGTTGGACTGCGGGAAGGACGCCTGTTCCTTCCGCGCGGACGGCGTCGAGGGCTCGGGGATCAAGACCCAGGGCCTTTAGGATCGTGGGCGCAACTTGAGCCGTACCCACTTCGGCCTTGACCGTCTGTGGCCGCAGCTTCGGACTCGACAACAGGAGAATGACATTGGTGTCGTCGTGTGCGAAGCCGCCATGCTCTTCCTGTTTCTTGCTGCTGCCGGTGTAAGTGACGCCAACATTCGGGGCCACAATGATGTCCGGCGTGCGCGGGTCTACGGACGGATCGTTGTAGTTCAGTTTCAGGGATGGCCCGTAGAAGATCTCTCCGGGCGCGATTCCCGTGGTGGCGGAACCGTTCGCCTCAAGAATGGCGACCGCAGCGTCCGTGTCAGAGGGGCTGTTCAGCCAGAGCAGCGAAACGTCATCCTCAGTAGGACCGATACCCCCGGCGGGATTGTTGGTGGACTCCGAAAGCGGGATGAATCCCGCATTGGAGAGCAGCGTCGCGGGCGAGGTGCCGGTGTTCATCTGTGCAACCCAACGGTTGGGGTCGATCGGGGACTGCCCGTGTTTCGCAGTAACCACGATCAGGGTCGAATCGGAGAGTCCTTGCTTCTTCAGTTCGCTGACGAATGCGCCGATGGACGCATCAACGAATTTGAATTCCTGAAGCAGCGCCGCGGTTGGGGTGCCAGCCGCATCGAGATATCCGCCGGTGATGCCGTTGCTCTTTTCGTTGAGTTTCTGCCCAACACTGAGTGCTTGAAAGTTCATGCCGAACACGGTGGGAACCTGGGTGGTGCGGGTGCCGAGGTGGTCCTTGCCGTCGATCTCATTGAGAATGGCATTGACCTTCAACGTGTCGTAGCACTGAATGTTCTTGAAGCTGTTAGTCCACGCCGTCAGGTCGGAACCGGGATCCCGGACTGCGGCGCAGGATTCGCCCAGAGGCGTGGTGACGCCGGGAAGTCCGATCACGTTGGAGTTGATTTCAGGTCCGTAGAAATCGTCCAGCGCGCTGGGCCCGATACCTGATGCGACGGAAGAATACGCGGGGTGCTTGTCGGACCATGCAGCGTACCCGCCGGCGGCGTGAACTACGCTGAAGATGCTGTTGGCACGGACGAACTGCCACGGCCAGACCGGCGCGCATCCTTTGGCCGGATCGCGCGGCAGTTTCTGGGGATCGATGGAGCGGATGCCGCCATCGGTGAGCGCCGCTCCGGGAGCTCCGCCGTTCAATTGCGTCTGATCGATGTCGATGCCTTCTTCGTATTCAGTAGTAAATCCAGTCGGCGCCGCACCCGCCGTGCAGGGGCCGGGGCCGTTTCCATTGCCGGTCATCACCGCCGGTCCGTCGAGATTGCGGGAGTAGGCAACGTCGTAATAGACGCCGGTCAGGGCGGGGCTTCCGCCGGTCACGATCGCGGTCAGCCCGGGGAAGGAGTCCGAAGGTTTCGAGGTGTTGGCATCGACATAGTTGATGCCAGTCTTGCCGAGGGCGGCAATTGCCGGGCAGTACGGCTGGCCCCCATTGACGGTGCCGATGCCATTGGCGCAGTTCAAGAAATCCACGGCGTGCATGCCGTCAACACTGATGAGAAGAACATGCTTTACCGGAGCGCTGCCGCTTTGCGCCATTGCGGACGAGGCCGTCAGCAGAAGCGCAAGGGCCGACACGCCGACACTAAGGGCGTGAGAGAACTTCATGAGGTTTCCTCCTGAGAGATGAGAGATGCCTCGGCAGAATTACAGGCGAATGTGAACCGTAGGTTAATGAGGGGTTAAAAGAGTTTCAGGAATGTTGGGGGAGAAAAGACTTCAACACAGAGGGCACAGGGGGAACAGAGAAGAGACAAAAGCCCTGCTGTGGTCGATTGGAACGGCAGGGCTTCTGGCTTGGTTTCAAAATCTACTTCAACGACTTTACGTACTCGGCAACGGCTTTCGCGTCGTCGGCGGTGACACCCGACACGGGCTTCTTGTGCGGGACTTTCTTGGCCTCCGCGCCCTTGGTCAGGACGTCAACGATCTGGTCGGCGGTCAGGCTGGTGCCCTTCAATGCCGGACCGGATTTGCCTTGTCCTTCGGGACCGTGGCACATCGCGCACTTTGCCTTGTAGGTGGCGGCTCCATCGGCAGCAAACGCCGGCAAGGCGACTGCGACAGCCATAGCGACGACTACGAGCAAGATAATCAGCTTCGTCATTCTCATTAGTTCCTCCTTAGACTCGACTCTTAGGGAATAGTGACCCATCAGAAAAAACGAGTTTCCTGATTGTCGGAAGCATTGTAGCTCCGTGCGGAGTGATTGCAAGCGCGTGGAATCACAAGGGGGTGTGACCGTCAAAACGCAGAGAGGCAATGCGCTAAGTGCGCTGATAGCCTGAGGATAGGGATCAGATTTGTCGTTCCGAGAGTGGCGCCGGGGGACTTTACCGCGCGGATTGAATCGTGAGGATCATTCCCGGATGCAGCACGGCGATGTTCCGGTTGTCGCGCTTGAGCGCGGCGACGGTGGTCCGGTAGGCGTTCGCGATGGAGTAGAACGTCTCGCCCGACTTCACTTTGTGATGCACCACGGCAGTTTCAGTCTTTCCGGATTCCAAAGTCTCAATCTCAGAGGACTTGGTGGCCGGTGGCTTGGCGTCTGCCGTCTCAGTCTTGGGACGCTTCGCCTTGGTGCGTGCTGTCACTTCGCTATCGCGCGAGCTGGGCGAGATCGGCAGGTGCAGGGCCAGCACTCTGCGACCGTGGAGACTATCGCCACGCAATCCATTCCAGCGTCGAAGCTGCTGGGCGGAGATTCCAAAGTTGTCCGCGACGCTCTGGACGGTGTCTCCCTTGCGAACTTTGTAGCGCGTGATGCGCTTCGCGTAGGTGGCGGCATCGCTCGTATGCTTGCCGGGCGCGACCGGAATGACCAGTTTCGCGTCCTGTTCCAGTTGCCCGCCCTCGAGGTGATTCGCTTCTTCGATCTGCTTTGCGGTGGTGTGATACGTACGCGCGAGGGACGCCACGGTGTCGCCGGCGTGAACCTCGTGATACCGCCACCACAGCCGATTAGTGGGGGGGATGGCGGCAATGGCTGTTTCGAATTGATCTTTGGTTCCTGCCGGAATGTGAATCTGGAAAGATCCCGTGCGCGGAGTACTCAACCGCAGCAGACTGGGATTCAGATCTTGTAACTCCGTGGTCGAAGCTCCCACACAATCAGCCACGAGCCGCAGATCCACGGGATAGTTGATGGTCACCGTGTCGTAGTCAGCGGGATGCTCCATGGTCACATCATCGAGCCCGTATTGCGACGGATTCTTGGCCATGATGGTCACGGCCAGAATGATGGGAACGTAGTTCCGCGTCTCTTTCGGCAGGACGTTGCGGTTATAGAGTTCCCAGAAATCGGCGTATCCGGTCCGCCTCACTGCAGCCTGGACCGTACCGGGCCCCGAGTTGTACGCGGCCATGGCCAGATACCAATCGCCGAACTGGTTGTAGAGATCTTTCAAATGGCGGGCGGCGGCTCGCGTCGACTTCTCCGGATCCTGCCGGTCGTCCACGTACATGCTGTGCGACAGACCATATCCGCGAGCGCGGCTACCCATGAATTGCCAGATGCCGCGAGCGCCCACCCGGGAAACCGCCAGCGGATGGAATCCAGATTCCGCCTGAGCGAGATAGATAAGATCCTGAGGAACGCCTTCTTCCTTCAGGATGGGCAGCATCATGTCGCGATACCGGCCGGAACGCGCCAGCGCATGTTCGAAGACGCCGCGTCCGCGATTGGAGAAGTAAGCGATGTATCCGGCGACCTGGTCCGTCATCATCAGCGGAAGGTCGGAGCGAGTGTTCTTGATATCGGCCTCAGCCTTCGCCTTGGTACGGGCATCAGCGGACGGCGTAATGCCGTTTGTCACATCAATGGGCGCTGGTTCTGATTTCTGCTGGGGCTCTTGCGAGGCGTCGGCCTCGGCGGTGCCGCCGGGATAAAGATCGTTTACACCCTGGACAATCCGTTCGAACTCTTTTCCGAGCCTATCGTCGGAGCGGACGTCTACGTTGCTTCCCAGCAACTCGTTCAGCGCGCTGTCGAATTCCTGCCGGGCCTCGTCCTGCTTGCCGGCATGGTAGTCCGTCAGGCCGGACTGATACTGCTTTTCAGCGCGCGCGATCAGGTCGCCAATAGGGTCAGCCTGCGGCGCCGTGACGGGAGTCGCATCCGGGGAAGGCTTCTGCGCGGCTTCTTCTTTCGCTACGGACTTTTGCTCCGGAGTCTGCGGTACGGCACTGGCCGCGACGGTGGTTGACGTCTGCGGGGCTGGTTTCAAGGCTGGCGCCGGAGGCGTTTTCGCCGCCACCGTTTTCTGTCCACCATGACACCCACACGCCACCGCAATCAGGGAGGCGAGAAAGGCGGTCCGGACATAGAGGATAACTAATCGCATGTTTCTCTATGAGATGCGAGGTATTCCCTGGCTGTTGAATCCGCGTGAATTCTACCAAAAATGGTACCTGCCGGCCGCAGAATGGTCAATCGCCGAAAAGGCATCCGCCTGGTTACTTTCGGCACAGTGGCAGGGCGTTACCGTCCAAAATGACGCGAACGCGGTACTCGACATTGATGCTGTGAGGTGGGATGCCCGCGAGAGATGGCTGTAGGCAGGTTTCCCTGGGAGTGCTTCGGCGTTGCAATGGAGGCTCTGGGAAGCCCACGAAGAGCTTCCCAGAGACCCAGTTTTTTTAGCGGTGTGCAACGGCGGTCGCGTGTCCCCATCGGCGTTGGATCGCCTTGAAGGATGCCGCTTGATACAGCGCGGACAGTCCGACCAGGATATATACCGCCGAGCTCAGGGCTGAGGTTTCGCCGAACTTCATGCCGAACACAGTCGCTACCAGGTCAAAGTGAGCAGCGCCAACCAGGCCCCAATTGAGTCCTCCCACAACAAGAAGCACAAGCGCAAGAACATCCAAGGTCTTCATCTGTCATCTCCTTGGACTTGATGCTAAGGCAAATTTATTTGCAAGAAGCTCAAAACTTCAAACTCAAAACAATCCGTGTGAAGGGCGCTCAATTCCTTCCGGTGAGATTTGATTCGAGCGAAAGCGCGACCAAAACAGATCGTCGTCACTTCAACTTCGCAGGCACGATCCTGATTTCGAACAACTTCGGCCACAGCTTCCCGGTGACGAACAATCGATCGCCAGTTGCGTCATACGCAATGCCGTTGAGGACCGCCCCATTCCCCTGAAGTTGGCTCTCGTCGAGGAGCCCGCTCAGGTCGATGCGCCCCAAAACCTTTCCCGATTGAGGAGAGATGCGAACGATCTGGTCCGTTTGCCAGACATTCGCGCAAATCTCGCCGCGGATGTACTCGAGCTCGTTCAAATTTTCGACCGGCTTGCCCGACTCGTCCACAATGCGGAGCTTGCGCAGAACTCGGAAGGACTCCGGATCCAGAAACCGGAGATAGGGCGTTCCGTCGCTCAGAATCAACTGCTTCGCATCATGCGTCAGGCCCCAGCCCTCGCCTTCGTACGAAAGCGTTTTTAGAAGTCGAAAGCTGAAGCGGTCATAGACGAATGCCTTATGCGAGACCCAGGTCAACTGAATCAGATTGCTGCCCCAGTCCGTCAGGCCCTCGCCGAAGTACTCGGGAGAGAGGCTGAAGTTCTGCAGCACTTGTCCGGACACCAGGTTGACCATGCGCAGCGAGGAGCGGCCTTCGAGGCCTGTGCTCTCGTAGAGGTGGCCGTCCACAAAAATCAGACCTTGGGTGAACGCCTTGGGGTCGTGCGGGTAGGAATGAATTACCTGATAAGTTGCGGGCCGATCGGGATCGCGACCCAAGGCGAGCGGGAGGATCAGCAGGAAGAGAAACAGAAGGTGCAGGATTCTTCCGACGGGCATGAGCCGACATCTTACGGCAAACGGCTCAGTCGAGTTTCTTGCGGCCTTGTTCCGCGTTCTGGAAATCTCCGACGCGGGAGTGGCCGCGGCCTTGAGTTCTTGATTTGAGCTTCACACACCGGCCGCAGGTACAGTCAAAAAGGCGACTCGAAGGAAGAGCCAGGTGGCCGCAAGTGGGGCAAAGATACCAGTCGTTGCCCGCCTGTACACTCATCACCCTGAACTGTCCATCTTCCACGCAGTAAGGACAACGAATGACTTCGGGTTTGGATAACTTGCGCATGCATGCGACCGCTGCAACTATGCGGTCTTCTTTTCCGCGTCGGGCTGTGAATCGACGAGCCCCTGATCCTGCAGGGCATGATTGAGTTCTTCGATCAGTTGGATCATGCGATCCGCATCGTATTCGTGAGACGCTTCTTCGGCGATGATCCGCCAGGGACGTACCGGCTTGCGAGCGAAGGTCGCGACCGTAGAACCCTCCCTCAATAATTCGGGGAAGCATATCACCGAAGTCGTAACCTTTCAGTTATCGTCTTTCGAATGTACGGGAAATGTCTGTTATTGAAGCTGGCCAGTCGGCCGGCGGATTAAACCCGCCAGTAATCCGGCCGCCAGTTCTGGACGGCCTGCTTGATCTGCTTGCGGGAAAGGTGCTCGTTGAGCGCTCGCTCGACGAGCTTTGCCACTTCCGCGTCCGAGGCGAAACGCAATCCGCAGAGCTGATCCTCGCTGAGTTCCGGAATGCGTGACCGCAGAGGTTCGGGCAACAACTGCATCAGGCGCAAACGCTCTTCCAGGCGAATGACGCGGTCTTGCACCTTAAGAGCATAGAGACGTTCTTTGAGGACGACGGTCAGCAGCGCGACAGCAAGCAAAACCAGGAGAAACGAATGGATATTGTCGCGCAAATCGCTTTCGCGCAGGTGATAGAAGAAGTGAATCAGCGAAAGGATCAGCCCAAGACCGAAAACGGGCAGCATAAAGAAATGGAACGGAGGATCAAGGCGGGTGTGATTGCTGTAGTTCTGCGGCTTGCTTTCAGCCATGGCAGTCTCCCTTTGGTTAGAGGGCCAAAGTGTAGCAGAGCGACATGCCATTCAAGGAATTGTCGCTTCGAACGGCAGAGAGGAAAACCCAAGCGGGAATCGCGACGGTATAATCCATCCGCGGGTCTGAATCGAGATGCCGGAATCCTCCGGCGCAAATGAGAATCCAAACACCCATGAAAGCCATTCAAGTGAAGCAACCAGGTGGACCTGAGGCGCTGGAACTGGTGGATCTGCCAGTCCCTCAGCCGAAGGCCAATGAGGCGGTCGTGAAGTTGTCCGCCTCCGGCGTGAATTTCATCGACGTCTATTTCCGTGAGGGACGCTACAAGGCCGCGCTACCCTTCATTGTCGGGCAGGAGGGCGCCGGCGCCGTGACGGCGGTCGGCGCCGATGTGAATTCGGTGAAGGTCGGTGACCGCGTCGCATGGACCGGCCTGCAGGGCGCGTATGCGGAGTATGCTGCCGTCCCGGCAGAACGGCTGGTTTCGATTCCTGCTGGCGTCACTGATCAGCAAGCCGCGGCCACCATGCTCCAGGGCATGACCGCGCACTACTTGTCCCATGATACGTATCCCCTGAAGCGCGGCGAGACGGCTCTGATTCACGCCGCCGCCGGAGGAGTCGGACTGCTCCTGGTCCAGATGGCGCATAACATCGGCGCACGCGTGATCGCGACCGTCTCTACAGAGGAGAAAGCGAAACTGGCACGCGAAGCCGGTGCGGACGACGTCATCCTCTACACGCAACAGGATTTCGAAGCCGAAACCAGGCGCCTGACCGACGGCAAGGGCGTGCATGTCGTATACGACTCAGTCGGCAAGACGACGTTCGAGAAGGGACTGAACATCCTGCGCCCGCGCGGATTTATGGTGCTTTTCGGAGGATCCAGCGGCGCGGTGCCGCCATTCGATTTGATCGCGTTGTCGCAAAAGGGCTCGCTCTATGTCACGCGTCCGACCCTGAACCATTACATTGCCACTCGCGAAGAACTGGTGGCGCGTTCCGGCGCGGTGTTCCAGATGATCGGATCCGGCAAGCTGAAACTGCGGATCGAGCACACGTATCCGCTGGCGGACGCGCAGCGCGCACATCGCGAACTGGAAGCACGAAAGACCACGGGCAAGCTGCTGTTGATTCCGTAGCATTCGCTTCGGATATCATCGTCACAAACAAAATGAAAGCCATTCGTGTCTCCCATACCGGCGGCCCCGAAGTGATGGAAATCGCCGAGGTTCCCGTTCCGCAACCAAAACCTGCGGAAGCCGTCGTCAAGGTTAACGTAGCCGGTGTGAACACCATCGATGCGCAATTCCGCGACGGGCGCTTGCGCACTCCTCTGCCTTTCATTCCCGGCCAGGAAGGTGCGGGAGTGGTTCACGCTGTAGGATCGCAGGCAAAATCCGTGAAGCCCGGCGATCGCGTCGCATGGAGCGGAACTCTCGGCTCCTATGCCGAATATGTCGCCGTGCCGGAAGAACATCTGGTTCCAGTTCCCGCTTCCATCACCGACGAACAGGCGACGGCCGCCATGGTGCACGGCCTCACTGCGCACTACCTGGTGAATGACGCGCACAAATTGAAAGCCGGAGAAACGGCGCTGATTCATGCCGCTGCGGGCGGTGTCGGATTGCTGCTCGTGCAGTTGGCGCGCGCGGCCGGAGCCAGAGTCATCGGCACAGTGTCCAGCGACGACAAGGGCAAACTCGCCCGCGAAGCCGGCGCCGACGAAGTCATCGTCTTCACGCGCCAGGATTTCGAAGAAGAAGTGAAGCGCCTCACCGCAGGCAAAGGCGTCGACGTTGTTTACGACGGAGTCGGCAAAGCTACTTTCGAGAAGAATCTGAATGTCATGCGGCTTCGCGGGATGCTTGTCCTTTATGGAATGTCGAGTGGCGCCGTGCCTCCCGTCGATCCCGCCAGGTTGTCCGAAAAGGGATCCCTCTACATGGCGCGCACCACGCTCGCGCACTTCACCGCCTCGCGCGAAGAACTGCTCGCCCGCACCAGCGACCTGTTCCGCATGATTGCGGACGGCACACTGAATCTGCGCATAGCAAAGAGGTATTCGCTGGCGGAAGCCCCACAAGCGCACCAGGACATGGAATCGCGGCAGCTCACGGGCAAGTTCCTGCTAATCCCGTAAGAGTAGCCCTCGCACCTTCTGTCGTTCATCAGAAGCCGCCTACCCTCGGAGTGGGACATCTCGATCCAGCGGTGCCTTCGCGACAGCAATTCCCGATGCCCGATTCTGCAGGCCGAAGGAATAGGCTTAACAACGAGACAATGCTTCGCACTGCATCCAGCGCGGCAAACGCGACAATGGCACGGGGTGAGCAACAGTTTCCGTTCCGCCGAATAGACATCTCGGCAGGCGTCATCGTCGCCGGCAACCGAACATCTTCAGATTGGTCGGCGGGCGACCTCGTCAATAAACTTGTTTCTTTCATGCCCGATGCCTCCTCGAAAAGAATCCTTACTCCATTCGGCGCCAACTACTTCGCTGATGGAGTTCGTGGCGCGGCCGGGCGTGCGAAGCACTGGCACGTCACCTCGTAGCGCTGTCAAGCGTCGCTTCGGATGCCAGTATTTCGATACTTTGCGAGTACCCTGGATCGCACCACGATCACCCTATGAGTTTCCCTGCCTCAGTTCGCTCAGGCGAGCATCGAAAGCAGTCTCGTTCTACTGGCCGGAGGCTATTTCACGCTCCGGACTACGCCATTAAGGGCTTGTGTCCCGAAGTGCACTGCGGCGTCGCCCTGGAGAATTACCTGAATATTGGAGAGAGCGACGGTGTTTCCCCCGGTAACCTCAATCGTCACAGTGCTAGAGGAGCCAAACGGTGGCGGAAAGGTTCCATTTGCTGCGATCGTGATTGGACCAGTTATTTCAAAACCGTTCGTGAGGAGTGTGACGGCGCCATTCACCACTTTGAAGTGATGCGTATGTGCATTGCGGTCCGTGGGGGAATTCAAGTCGCCGCCGCCGCTCAAGGTTACGCCGAGATCGGATCGCACCATGGTCAGAGCCGCAGAAAAGTCGGCCGTATGGCTGCCATTCTTCACTGTTAAGGACCACAGACCACGAACCTCCCACGGGCCGCTGACGTTCTGCGGCGTGTAGTCGCTGATGGTCCCACGAAGGTGCAGTTCTTTTGATCCCTGGGCAAATGTGCTTATGGCTAAGGCGAGCACAACAATCGCAAGGTGGAACATCGAGCGGACACTACTATTACTCATACAAGCCTCCTAATTGGACTTACTGGTTGTGCTTATCGCCGATCTCATGCGGCGTTGCAATGCAGGTTGTATAAAGCAGGGGTAAATAGCGTCTAAACCCGTAAGTGCCTGATAGAGTTGCTTCTTAGAGGATGATGGTGCATGATTCCGGGCACGGACCGAGAGCCAATTGGGCGAGATTTTATGGCCGCACAATTCCAATTCGGCGATTTCACGCTGGATCACTCCCGCTACCGGCTTCAGCGGGGCGCAATCCCTGTGCGGCTGGAAAAAATCCCAATGGAGTTGCTCATCCTGCTGGTCCAAAGAAGTGGCCAACTCGTCTCCCGCGAAGAAATCGCTAAGTGTCTATGGGGCAAAGATGTCTTTGTCGACATCGATCACAGCATCAACGTGGCGATCCGAAAAATCCGAGTGGGGCTTCGAGACGATCCGGCAAAGCCGCGTTTTGTAGAAACGGTGGTCGGGAAGGGTTACCGCTTCGCGGCTCACGTGACTGCCAGTAGTGGTGACTCAATCGCGGAAGCGGCGCCCTCTCCCGAAATCGCTCCGCCGGCTTCGGTGATTCCACCTCCCGCAAGGGGAATGAATATTTCATGGGCACCGAAGGTATTGCTCGCGGGATTTGTCCTGCTGGTTCTTCTTGCGGGCATCTGGTTCCTGCATCGAGCGCGAACCAGCAACGTGATTGCGCACCCATCGATCAAATCGCTCGCGGTATTGCCGTTAAATAATCTTTCTGGCGACCCGACGCAAGATTATCTTGTCGACGGTATAACTGAGGCTCTCATTGGACGCCTCGCCGGGATCCACGATCTGCGTGTCATCTCCCGCACGTCGGTGATGCGTTTCAAGCAAACTAGCCTCTCGGTGCCGGAGATCGCCAAAACATTGGGTGTCGAGGCTATTGTCGAAGGGTCAGTGATCCGGGAAGGCAGTCGAATTCGTGTCCACGCGCAGTTAATTCGGGGGGCAACAGACGGACACATCTGGTCGGAAACCTACGATCGCGAACTACGGGATGTACTTGCTCTCGAGAGCGAAGTGGCGCAATCGATAGCCAAAAAGGTGGAGGTTACGGTAACGGGGGAGGAACACGAGAGGCTTAGGAGAGCGCCTTCCGTCTCGCCCGAAGTTTACGAAAGCTACCTTAAGGGCCGATTCGCATTGAGCAAGGCCAACAGTAAAGGTGAAATCGAGGAGAGTATTAGTTACTTTGAAGAAGCATTAAAGAGAGACCCTAGGTTTGCGCCGGCTTATGTCGGTGTCGCAAGTGCAAATTCCGACCTAAGCACCGTCTTCGTGGGCGCTCGTCCCGAAAAACCACGCCAGGCGGCCCTAAATGCGACCCGAAAAGCGCTGGAAATTGACCCCGATTCTGCCGAAGCGCACGCGATTCTGGCGGACCTTGAAGAAGACCAGTGGCACTGGACCGAAGCTGAGGCCGAATACCGGAGGGCTTTGGAGCTGAATCCAAGCAACGCCGCCGCCCACAATGGACTCTCGGGGTGGATGCTCTGTCAGGGGCGCACCGACGAGTCCCTGACCTGGGCGAATCGGGGACGTGAACTCGATCCACTTGCGGTATCGGGTGCAGACATGGGGTGGATACTATTCCACGCCCGGCGCTATGATGAAGCCGTTCACGAGTTGCGTAGCTTCCTCGCGATTGAGCCGAACGATGCGGGTGCACTTTTGTATCTCGGATTCGTACTCGTCGCCAAGAATCAACCCGAGGATGCAATCCCCGTGCTTGAAAACGCGCTTACGCTTTCTGGCCGCAGCCCGGGTGTTATCGGTGTGCTGATCAGGGCGTATGCCCATGCAGGACGCCGAGCAGACGCACTTAAACTCCTAGCGGAGCTGGAGAAACGGAAGAAGGCAGAGTATGTTCCTGCCGGCGCCTTCGTGAACGCCTATCTGGGACTCGACGATCGCAACCAGAGCTTTCGGTCACTGGAGCAGGCCTACAACGAAAAATCTGCCATTTTGCGATACATCAAGGTCCATCCCTTTTTTGATCCTCTTCGCGACGACCCTCGTTTTGCGGATCTGATCCGTCGCGTTGGGCTTGATTAGGCTTGTTCAGTTCTCGGTGTGAGCCTGGGCGTGGGGGCTTCTTCTCATTGCGATTGCTACCTTGATTCACCATCGGCTCACGACGACAGATTGCTGCCGGTCACGTTAGGAGATATGGACGAGTCGGTGGGGATTGAATTCACGAAGGTGCCGCGCGATTGCCTAACCCCGTGCATACCTCTTCGCGTACTCGGGCGCTTCCTTCAGCGGCTCACGGGTGGGATCATCCACCGGCTCTCCCGCTTTCATCTCCAGCGGAATTACCCCCGCCCAGGTCCGAAACGAATAATCCTCGGCATCATCAATCGGGGGTCCGGTGCGAACCTTCGCCGAGAACTCCTCGATCGGAAGACTCAGCACCGACGTTGCCTTCAGTTCGCGCTCGTTCGGCTCCCGCACCTCGTCCCAGCGCCCCGGCAGAATATGTTCCGACAGCACGCGCAACGCCTCCAGTTTCTCTGCCGGATCCTCCACTAGCACAGCCTTGCCGAGGACCACGACCGAACGGTAGTTCATCGAGTGATTAAAGATGGACCGCGCCAGCACCAGTCCATCGAGCAGCGTTACCGTCACACAGACAGGCACGCCGTCTTTCATCTGTCGCAACATGCGGCTCGCTGCCGATCCGTGAATGTACAGATTTGCATCCTTGCGTCCGTACGAAGTCGGGATCACGAAAGGCTGGCCGTCCACGGAAAATCCGGCGTGGCAGAGAAATCCCTCGTCGAGAATTCGGTACACTGCTTCGCGGTCGTATGAGGCGCGGTCAGGTTCGCGCACCACACGCGTGCGCGCGGTTGGCATTCCAGTATCGGGCATTGCGGAAGGACTCCGGGCTAGCGCCAAGGATGGGTGAACAGAGAGTTTAACACTGCGCCTCCATAGCCCGGAACCGCGGTTCGGCGGCCAATTTGGAGTATGCTGACAACTCCACTCCCGCCCGGTGGAACACGGCCCGCTTTCGATATATGCATTTCCGTCTTTCCGTCGTTCTTTTACTCGCGGTGACTGCGTGCCAGGCAGCCCAGATAAAGGGCAGAGTCACGAATGCGGTCGGTGGAGAAGCTCTGGGGCGCGTCGAGGTTCTCGTCCTCGAAACCAAGGCCGGAACCGTCACTTCGAACGGCGGTGAGTTTGTACTTCGCGACCTCCGGGCCGGCAGCTATACGTTACGCGTTAATGCCGTCGGCTACCGTCTTCTGACCATCCCCTTCACTCTGAGTTCCGCTAGCGACGCGAAAGAATTTTCCATCACCATGGTGCCCGACAACTTCCGCCACACCGACAAGGTGGAGGTCCATGCCGATCCCTTTCAGATCTCCGACTCTCCGGCGACGAACGAGATGAATCTCACGAGTTCGGAGATTCGTGAGACTTCCACGGTCTTTGCAGATGATCCTTTCCGCGCCGTGCAGACCCTGCCCGGAGTCTCTGCCGCAGGCAACAACGAATTCTTCGCGGAATTCTCGGTGATGGGCGCACCATTCCAGACCGTCTCGATCTACATCGACGACGTACTCGTGCAGAATCCTTTCCATGAGATCGGCAACTTTAACGACGGCGCATCGCTCGGCGTGTTGACCAGCGAAGTGGTGGAGGACATGAAATTGATGCCCGCCGCCTATCCGGAGCAATTTGGAGACTCCGCCGGTGCGGCGCTCGACATTCACACCCGCGAAGGCAGCCGGGGCTCGCCGCTGTTTCGCATCTCGGCCGGCATCGCAGCTACCGAAATTTTGGGAGAAGGAGGACTGGGCAAAGCGCGCCGAGGATCGTGGCTGCTGTCCGGGCGCAAAAGTTACATCAACTACCTCGTGCACGGGCGCGAGAACGCTGCAGCCGACGTCGGATTCTACGACGGCGACCTGAAGTTGAACCATGACCTCACTTCCCGGCAAAGCGTCAGCCTCTTTGCCACGGGCGGCGATACCAAAATGTCGCTGACCAATCCCGCCGCGCTGCAGGACTACGAATACGCCAGCGGCAGCAGCGACTTCAGCCTGGCTCGCGCCGGGTGGCGATGGACTCTCAGCCCGAAACTTCTGCTCGACGCGCACGGCGCCTTTTATCGTGAGCCCGATGAGCTCTTCAACAACGCGTCCTTGCTGCTCAGCAAGAATGACCATCGGGAGTGGGTCGGAGGAGCGGGCCTCTCCTGGGCGTGGGCGCGGAATGAAGTGCTGCAGGCCGGCTGGGCTGAAAGGCATCTCCGAGACAGTCTTTATTCCAACACACCGATCGGCAGTTCCACCTCGCAAGCGACTTCCTTGGCGGGAACCTCCCTTCGCCAGAGCGGATATGTGCAACAGTCCTCCGGACTGTTGGGCGGCCGGGTCCACATTCTGGGCAGCCTGCGTTGGGACAGCCTCTCGGGCCTGGGCATTCATCCGCTGTCGCCGCAGCTTTCGATCGCGATCCACGCAGCCCGCTCCACCGAACTTCAATTCGCAGCGGGACGCTACCGGCAGTTCACATCTTCTTTCCAGCAGAGCGGTGACTTCTGTTTCCCCCTCGGCTTCATGCCCCAGAAAGCGGACCACTACTCGGCGGCGGTCGAACAGCGTTTTGGAGAAAACACTCGCTTCCGGCTGGAAGCTTTCGATCGCCAGAACTCCTGGCAGATGGGAATCCTGCAAGGCTACGACGGGCAGCCAGTGTTCGCAGAAACGTGCCCCGCTCTCAAACCTCTTTCGAATTCCACCTACCATCGCAGCTATTCCCGCGGCCTGCAGTTTCTCCTGCAGCGGAGAAGTGCGAACCGGCTTTCTGGATGGCTCGGATACACGCTGGTGCGCGCGCGAGAACGCGGATATCAGGTCACCACTCCCGTCTCGCCCTACTTCTTCTCCTTCGACACTCCCTACTATCCGACGCTCGATGACCAGCGGCACACGTTGAATGCCTTTGCGATGTACCGCCTGCGTCCCAGCGTCAATTTAAGCGGGAAGTATTTGATGGGCTCAGGATTCCCGATTCCGAGCGGCACCTACATTCCCGCCGGCAATGGACAGTATGTGGAAGTCGGCCGCAACGAAACCCGGCTCGGGATTTACCAGCGCGTGGATTTTCGCGTCGACAAAGACTGGGCCTTCCAACGCTGGAAGCTCACGCTCTATGGAGAAGTCCTCAACCTGACAGACCATTACAACGCACGCTATTACTACAGTTCCGGCATCGATCCCGTCACCGGACGCGCGACCATCAAAACCCTGCAAGGCCTCCCCATCACGCCCACCGCCGGAGTGGTACTGCAGTTCTGATCAGCCTCCGTTCTGACCAGCACCCATTCTGATCAGGCGGTTGTCATTCCGGAGCGGTCATAGCCGCTGAGGAGCCGCTCTTATCCTCAGATTTGTGTAATGCGATTTTTCGACAGTTATCTACGCTTGAAGCGAAGCGAAACCAAAGCGGCCGCAGAGTATGCTGTGAGACAGAAGAAGGGACACGAGAAGAAAAGCGTGTACAGGCACTCGCTGTCACCGCAACCGCTAGGCACCCCAAATAACTGGGACAGCACATAGTCACTTCGCGTTTGATGCGACCATCCCGGACTCCATCCATGCCACAATTCCTGCCCTCCGATGAACAGTGCGGCCACTCCTAACAAGCCGACCCACGGAGCAGATCGGCTGAACCATCGAGGTGTCGTGAACAGAGCAAGCAACGCGCCTGAAACAGCGAACGGAAGGAATTCCGCCAAAGCTTGTACAGTTCGGGATTCCCCGCGTGCTATAGCCTCTGATCCCAGTCCCAGTGCAAAACCCAAAGCGAAACCCCCGAACGAAGCGACAGCCGCATGGAAGACTACACCCGAAAGAAAATTCGCCGTCCCCGATCCATTGGCCTTCGAATTCATAGCGGACGGAGTATAACCTCCTCCTCGGTTGCGACGCTAACAGGCAGGCCATTTCGCTCAAAACGCTGAGCCATCGCTTCTAGGTCGATGAACACCCGCTGAGGCGGACGACCCCGCCCACGGCACCGAGGCCCGATATCGGTTCTCGCGGCACAGCGACGCGAACACGATCCCGACAATCAACAGCACAATCGGGGTGAACACGCTCGCCTCCGGACCCACCGTGCCACCCGTCAGCCAGGCGTTCCCGCTGAAGCTGGAGTTCAAGAGATTGTGATAGGCCCCGAGCCCGCTGTCGGGGACCCCGTAGAAAAAAGTCTGCCCCCAATCCCATCCCATATGAAACCCAACCGCCAGCCAGAGGTCACCGGTGCGCCGCAGAAACAAACAGAACAGCAGAGCGAAACCAACGATGGAGACCAGGCCCGCTTTCGATTCCCCGGGATTTCTGGAGTGCGCCGCGGCAAACAGTACTGAGAGCAGAATGGCCGCAGGCCAGAATCCCATGCCCGTGGTCAACGTGTATTGCAGGTAACCGCGAAAGGCGAACTCTTCCGCCAGTCCGACCATGAGGAAGGCTGCGCCCCATCCAAGCGCCGCTACAGCAATCGTCCGGCCATGGATCGCGAGCCCGGCGAGGCGGAATCCCTGAAATGCGAAGATCCCGAGCAGGCTGGCGCTGATCGCGAGAAAGCCAACCAGCCCGCCCATCCAGAAATTCCATCGAAAAGCGAAACGCAGCGGGAGCCCGTAGTCTCCCCAAGTTCGGCCTTCGATGCGCGCCATGATAAGCGCCGGAATGGCAGCGATGAGAAAAATCCCTAATTCGCTCAGTCCCGTGCCGAGAGGAGCCATCTGCGAGACCCCGGATTGAGTTCTTCCGCGAGCCAGAGCGCCGACGATCACCAGCAGAAGAGCCATGACCGCGCCGGCAAGCACAAGATAGATCAGCACCCGCCACCCGGCACGAATGCCGTTCGGCCCGCGAAACATGGTGTTCCGCGGCTGCGATGGAGGTTGCGGTACGGGATCTGCGGACGGCGGAAGCAATTGATCAGGAGGAACACTCGGGGATGGACCAGACATGCGGGCGCTTCCTTTCAAGGGGCGGGGTCATTTTCTTATGCCCTTGATGGATACGCAAGAAAGTGTTCGCAGGTTCGTCGCCCGGATCGACTTCGCAGAAAGTCTTCCCGCAAAACGAAAGCCCCACCGTCCTGGGAACAGGAGGTGGGGCCTGATGATTGTGAAGCGCTACCAGTTCAACTTCAACGCGAACTGGAACTGCCGCGGATCGTACGCCGCCGTCGCCACACCCGCGTTGCTGTAAAGCGGACTGACGGCAGCGACATTCATCTTGTTAGCGACGTTGAACATGTCGGCGATCAGATCCATGCTGAAGCGCTCGCCGAAGTTGACCTTCTTCGAGACGCGGATGTCGTCGAACACAGTCCAGGGCGTGATGCCGGCGTTGCGTCCAAGATTGCCGTCGAGTTGCAGCAAAGTCGGAGTGGCTCCAGACGCGATGAACCCGTTGATGCAGGGCTCCTGCAGTTTACCCGTCTTCGAATACTTCGACGTGTAAACCGTACCGCATGCCGGATCCGCGATCGTACTCGGACGTCCTGTCAACGAAGACAGCTGGAGATTGTCGCCATTGCCGGTGATGATGTTGAACGGGCGGCCCGAGTTGACTTCGATAATAGGAGCGAACGTCCAGTTGCTCAGCAGCTTCTTCCCAAAGCCGCCGCTCATCTGTCCGGTTTGATATACGGCGCTGAACACGAGACGATGCCGCTGGTCGAACAGAGAAGACGCCCTGTCATACGCGGGATAGTAACTGTCCTGCGGAGTAAGCGTCGATTGCAGGTCGGTCGAATCGTCGATCGCGTGCGACCACGTGTACGACACCAGCATTTCAAAGTGATTCGCAAAGCGCCTCCGCAGGTTCGCCGTGAATCCGTGATACACCGAGCTGCCGTTCGAGTAGTTGGCATCCATGTCGCCGAACGGCACGCAACCGGTGAACGTCGTGGGATCGCAGTTCGCATTGAATCCCGGCAGGCTGTGAACCAACGTTACGGCTTGCGGAATGCATCCCAAGGGATCGCCAATCGCGCCGTACGCACCGATGATCGACGGATTGAGACCACCGGGACGGAAGAAATTCATCAGCGAAGCGTCCACATACGGGAACGGGCTAGTAGGACTGCCTCCCTGGCTGCACCCACTGACCGTAAACGGGCTGGCCGGCGGCGGGGGGGCCAACGGGTTGGCCGCCTGCGCGGCCAACGCGTCGTAGTAGGCAGCCTGGAAGTTCGCCACCATCAGATCGCCGCGAATCGTGTTCGCATTGATCGGACGGTTGAGATGGCGTCCGCCATTGAAGTTATAGGCAAGGCTCAGCGCGTACCCGTGTCCCAGGTCGCGCTCGAAGGTCACGTTCGCCTGCTGCGAGTAGGCGTACACGAAGTTCTTCGATTGCGGATATCCGAAGGGCTGGAATCCGAGAGGCAGGAACGTCGAGGGATTCAGATAGTTCTGGTTCAGAAACTCCGATTGAGGGAAGTTCAGCGACTGGAACTGCTGCTGATTGGGGAGATATCCCAGATTCGTATTGGCTTGCGGAATAAACGACGGCTCGCAACCCGGCTGATTCAGCAGCCCCTGGAAGATAGTGATCCCGTTCAGATTCCCAGGATTGCCAGTTCCGGCGCATAATCCAGTTCCCGCGAATGCGAGCTGGCCGCTGGATGATCCATCGGATGCGTCCCCGAGGAAGTACAACCCGAGCAGCGGGTGATCGTAAAACATCCCGTACGAAGCGCGCACCACCGTCTTGCCATTACCGGAGGGATCCCACGCGACGCCGATGCGCGGCTGGAAGTTGTTCTTGTCGGTCTGAATTCCTTTTTGCAGTCCGAGCAGGTTGTACGCCGGCAGAGCGAGTCCCTGCGGCTGCTTGAACTTCGGCGGAATTTCAACGTCATAGCGCACGCCGATATTCAGAGTGACCGTCGGCCGCACGCGCCACGAATCCTGCCAGAACACGCCGATTGGAATGTTCTTGAAGGTATCGCTCGGACTGCCCAGTCCTTGCACGAAGTCGCCCGGCAAGCCTGCGCCGTACGCCTGCACCGGAGACAGGTCGGGGAAGTTCGGAAGATTGGCCGGGTCAGGATTCACAAATCCCAGAGTCGACGAACTGAATGAGCCGAAGTCGTACACGCCGCCGTAATTCACGGTGAAGGTCGCCTGTAGCGGCAGGTAATTGATATCCGCTCCGAACTTCATGTTGTGACGTCCGATGCTCCACGAGAAGTTGTCGGTGAACTGGTAGCGCGTTTCCGTGCGCTGGATGTAGGAGAAAGGTTCGCGCCCGAAGTAGGCGAATCCCGGAATGTTCACGGCCGGATCCGATCCACCCGGAATCTGCGTGTTGTAGAAGTATGAGAGGCCGCGGCGCGCGTACTGGAAGCGGAATTCGTTCACTTTGCTCGAACCGATCGCCCACGTGTCCTGGACCGTACCCGCCACGTCGCGATACGTCTGCTGTGAAGTGCGCGAATAGGCGTTCTGTCCGAAGGGCTGATCCTGTCCGCTGACCTCGATGCCCGTCACGGTGCTCGGGCTGACGTTTACCCGCAGCATCAAACGGTTGGTGCTGCTGACGTTGTGATCCAGACGCAGCGAGTACAGGCTGGTTCCCTCGAAGACAGGGAAGTTTCCTTGCTGCGAAGCCAGTGTCTGATAGGACGTTGGAACCGGGACGCACGGTCCGGGAGGTGCGCAGCTTGTCGGGAACCCCGCCCAACTGTTAAGGAACCCGCCACTGATGGCCGTAACCAAGCCCGAGGGCCAGGCTCCGTTGATGGCTTGTCCTGAGGCCGCGCCCGAGAGCACTAGGTATTTCTGCACTTCGCCTAAATAGGCTGGGTTGGCGAGGCCGGCCTGTACTCGCGGGTCTGCGAGGAATCCCAACTGACCCGGCGTGAGCTGAAGTGCAACCAGGCCCGTGGGAGCGCCAAAGAGTGGCGAGGCGTCAAACGGCGTCAGCCCGAAACATGACTGCCCACCGGTGATCGCACAATCCTGCCCGATGCTCGAGAATCCGGTCTCGTGCCGCCGCGTCACTTCGTACGAGAAGTAGTAGAAGGTCTTATCTTTCTTCAGCGCGCCGCCGAATGCCGTTCCCGCCTGCACTCGCGTGTACGCTGGATTTTTCACGGTGCTGAACGGATTTACCGCCTGGAAGTTGCGGTTGCGCAGATATCCATATACGTCGCCGTGGAAGTCATTCGATCCCGAGCGCGTAATGATATTGACCACGCCGCCCGATGCGCGCCCGTATTCCGCCGCGTAGTTATTCGTAATGATCTGGAATTCCTGCACCGCCTCTTGTGAGACCGTTGAACGTACGCCGTTCACGGAGTTGTCAGTCGCGTCAGTTCCATCCACGTTCACCAGGTTCGAGCGTGCGCGCTGCCCGCTCATGTTCAGTCCCGACGTCGGAGCGGCTCCGAGGTTGGGGGCGGCGTCATGCACGACCTGCGAATCCGTCAGTGTAAAGTTGATGTAGTTCCGACCATTGATCGGCAGATTGTCGATGCGGCGCTGGCCGATCGTGTCCGTCGTCGAACTGCGCGAGGTTTCCACCAGGTCGCCCTGTGCGGAAACATCCACGACCTCCGTTCTTCCCGTAACATCCAGCGATACCGGCAACTCCACCAGGCCACCGACTGTGACGGCTACTCCGGTATTCTTCACTTCTCCGAACCCCGGGGCGGAAACCTTCACCGCATATGTTCCCGGAGGCAACAGCTGCGCGCTGTATCCACCTTGCCCGTCGCCCGTAGCGGTGCGCTCCACACCTTTCGCGACATCGCTGACCGTCACGGTCGCGTTGGCGATCACATTCCCCTTGGGATCTTTCACCGTGACGTGCAGATCACCGGTAGCAGCACCGCCCTGCGCGAACGTGATTCCAGACAGCAGCAGGACAAAGAGCGGCAAGCAAATCATCTTCACTGTGCGGAGCATAGATTTCTCCCTTGGAACTCGCGGACGCGAGCAGACGGTAGAGCCGGTTCTCACGGCTGATCTCAAGATTTTCACGAATGGACTGAAGCGCCCCTAGCCCCGCTGGTTTTTATAACAAAACCATAGCCGAAAACAAGTCACGAATGCGGCGGGGTTGTTTCAGAGTTAACCACGGGCGATGAAAATCGCAACACCATCCACGGCCGCGGACAGGCTGAAAGACATTTACTGTATAGGAGCAGATCAATTCACGGAGTGAGATTTTCCACGCTGGTGCCCAGGCACTGGCAGCACCACTCGTTGCACGGGCTAACTTGCGGAGATCCGAACTGGCGCCGCCGGATTTTGCAGCCGTCCCAACAGCATGGCGGTGCCATTCAACTGCACATAGCCCTGCAGGATGGATGCAGCGGCCATATTGGAGTCGGGCCACATCCAAGCAATCGAGATCCGGAACAACGCATAGGTAGCATTCCGGCGAAGGCGCAGCGCGTTATCAATGAGCTGCCGCGCCGCTTCTGCCGTCTGCGGATTGCTCGAGGTCAGAGCGCCCTGGGCCAAAGTCACCAGGATGTTGGCGTTGCGCGCTGCGATATGCACATAGGCGGCCATCGCTCGCAATCGCTCCCGCTGTACTTCCCGGAATTCGGCGGGGCGCAGGCGCTTTCGCAGATACTCGCGCTCGGCCGGGTCAATCAGGTTGCGGAAGGCCTCCAGATCGAGCGGTTCAATGCGCCGCGCGATGCTCGCATCTTCGGAAAGCCGCAGGCTCTTTGAAAACCGGACAGAGAAAACGCTAATCAGAACCAGCGCGATCGTGGCGAGAACGACAAGAATGATGGCCAGAGTCATTGGTGTATAAGGCGCTCCAATTCGCGATTCCAAAGTTCGAGACTGTTTTCGGGCAATGCGACGGCGGGTTTTGCCAAAGATTGCTGTGGAATCAGCAAGACGCAAAGCCAGATCAGAACCATGATGTGATACGCGGTCATGTTGACGAAGTCCAGCAACACACTCACTTCTTTCGAGAGATTGCCGGCTGCTATCGCCCATGTCGCCAAGTGCACACAAGATGAAACGGAAAGCCCAAAACAAATTCCTAAAGACCTTCTGTCTGAAGTTAAATGGAGATAGGCCGCGAAGGCGAAAATGAAAAAGATGAGGCCCGTTTCAATGATGTAAATGGTCTGTGCTAACAGATGAGAACCAGACACCAGGAAGTGAATATTCGAGGTACGTGAGAACGCAGCGGCTATGGCCGCGACAAAGACAAGAACGACCCCGACTGCCCGAATGAGTATCCTGCCTAACTTGGCGATTGAGGGATACGGTCCGAAAATGCGGCTGAACAATTCTCCAAGCAGAACGAACTTGAGCAATCCCTCAACCAAAACACCAGACCAGAGCACGTGCCAAAAAGTTGTCGGCGTTACCCATGGCAGAACATCGGCAGCGTAGAGTACGAGTTGCGCAAGCGGAGCGACAAATGAATAGATGAAAAAGGCTGGGTATTCCCTGTGGAGTCCACGAACCCTGATCAGGAGGGCTAAAAGCAGGAAAAAGACGTTTGGCCCTACCCAAAGGTAATGCCAAAGTAATGAGTGCGCCTGCAGCATAACGATGGTGAGGCAGTTTATCGCGCCTTGCTGCAGGCAGCAACCACGTCGTCAATCTTGTTCCGTTTTCGTAAGATTGGAGGTCCTTGCGCGTCGCCGTCCAACCTTTCGTGGATAATAATCAAAGGAAAACGATTACGGCTTGCAAATAGAGTTCCCGCCACAATTCGTGGTTCCGGCGCCGCCCTCAGCGTTGGCGACCGTTGGAAGAGCCAGGGTTTGAAGGAACAGGACTGCGGTGGCGAGCACGAATAGGACACGTTTCACGATTTTTTCTCCTTGTGGACTGCGTAGTGAACGGTGATAGTTTCATGACCGCGCGCAGTGCGCACAACGTGTCGAAGGCCTCATGAACGTTCGGAATTCGTAACAAAGATGACGCTGAAATCAGCCCTGCAGGACATCAAAGAAACCACGCTCTCGGCCGTGTCCGGGCTGCTGGGGAAACTCTCGTATCTGGCGTCACTTCGGGGAGCCCAAGGACGATATCAGCACTGGGGAATGGAGGCGGTCCACGGACCGGAGTCGGCCGAACGCGCCCTCAAAAGCGTCCACTCCGAAGTTTTGGCGGGAGTCCTGCGAAAACCGTTGGCGGATTTGGAAGCCGACCTGGAGCAGTCGAGCAGCCCGGCAGGAGTGGCAGGAGCGGATTACATCCAGGCCATGCAGGAACACTTCGACGACCTGCTGCCCTCAGGCCGCCAAGAGTCGCCGGCCAGCAGCCACCTTAATTCAGTGCTGCTTGCCCTTTTGAAACTGGAGAAGAATCGAGAGCGCGCCACTCGGTCAATTTCATAGCCACGCCGACCACCTGGCCGAGAACTTCCGCCTCTTGCGGATTTCGCAAGATACGCACCGGTACCGGAGACAAAGGATGCGGCTGCAGAATGATCTCTTCCTTCCGCATGCTGCACCAGCAGCAGGTATGCCCCTCACGGGTCTCGACGAAGTAGATCGGTCGTTCATATTCCGAACGCCACGAGCCTTCAATCACGCGGTTCTTCGATTCATCCACCTGGATGAAACTGCCGGGCGGCAGTATGGGATACATCGTGAGGTCCTGCGTGCCCACGTATCCGTAGGTGAAATCGGTATTTGCAAATTGCGCCAGATACGCGATCGGCACCAGTCCCCATTGCTCGACCATGCGCCCGAGATTAGTCGTGCGCCGGTCATCGAACCCGGGATCCATGCGCACCGGCACCTGCACCGACGAAATTCCCGCGAGTGCATCCGACACATGCGACTTCGGCGGAGATACCAGCCCAAGATCCGCAGCCGTATTACTCAGATCCACGCCGTACCACGCCATCAGTTCGCGGACGTCGCGCCGGTAAATCACCGACAGTGTGTACAGCCGGTAGATGCTAGGAAGAATTCCTTTCGTTTCAATATCCGAAAGCCGGCTAGGCGGGATGGAAAACTCTTCATTGCGGTATCGTTCTGCAAGGCGCGCGCTCGAATTCTCGACGTCGCGCATGGTAAGGCCGAGTTTTTCGCGAAGAGTACGAAGACTTTTTCCCGCAGGCAGCACCGTGGAGCCTCCCAACTGGTAAGAAAATCATAGCAAAGGCTGCTTTGGTTGTATTCCCTTTTTCGACAGAAAATATCCAATTTGCGCCAGTTTGTTACGAAATCCGAACACGCGTGCAGCCTCAATTGACGCGCATCGTCGGGGTATGCACCTGTCCGGCTCGCCGTACAGCGCGGCACGGGCTGGTTTGCGCATACTGGATGTTTGTCCGGATTTCGTAACAAACATTCCGCAGGGAACGCTCCTGGGTTTGAGCCCGCATTCGACCTGGCCTAAGGTATTTCTCCTTCCATTCGTCCCGCACGGTAACCTCCTCTGAGCTACGGAATGACATTTGTCACGCCACCCGCGTGATGGATGGCACTGGCGCCCGTATCCGCCTTCCGCGATCATGCAATCACTGGACGGGAATTCACCAGTTCGGGACAGAGGGCAACGGAGCATCGCAGATGATCGCAACCCTGGAACAAACACAGAATGCAGCCGTGATTCCCTCCGGCTCGGTCGTCGCCAGCCTGGAAGGCGTAGACAAGAATTACGGAAACATACGCGCCCTCATCGGCGTCGACTTCCGCGTGCATGCCGGAGAAGTGGTCGCGCTGCTCGGGCCCAATGGCGCGGGCAAAACCACCGCGGTGAAACTTTTGCTTGGATTGCTGCAGCCTAATGCCGGACGCGCTCGCGTTTTCGGCGGCGACCCCACCAATCCTGAAAATCGACTACGTACAGGCGCCATGCTGCAGGTCGGCCGCGTTCCTGAAACGCTGCGCGTGCGTGAGCACATCGACCTCTTCTCTTCTTATTATGAGAATCCGCTCCCGCTTGCAGATGTTCTCGCCGCCGCCGGACTCGAGAAGTTGCGCGACCGCAAATTTGGCGATCTCTCTGGAGGCCAGAAACAGCGAGTGTTGTTTGCGCTCGCCATCTGCGGCGATCCCGATCTTCTGTTTCTCGATGAGCCCACAGTCGGGCTCGACGTAGAAGCGCGCCGCATGTTGTGGGACGAAATCCGCCGACTCGTCAGCCGCGGCAAGACCGTCCTTCTCACCACGCACTACCTACCCGAAGCCGACGCTCTGGCCGACCGCGTCGCCGTCATCAACAAAGGCGAGATCATCGCCGAAGGAACTCCGGCGACGATCAAGGCGCAAACCGCGGGCAAGCGCATTCGTTGCATTACGAATCTGGATCTCAGCTTCCTGCGCAAGATTCCAGGCGTCACCGAAGTCAACGAAGATCGCGAAGCGGTGGAGATTCACACCGGCGTGGCCGAACCCGTCGTCCGGGAATTGCTGGCTCGGGACGCAACCCTATCCGGCCTCGAGGTCACCAGCGCAGGGTTGGAAGAAGCATTCCTCGCGCTCACACAAGACAGTTCGAAGAACGGGAATTCCAACTGAAGCAAGAATCGTTGAAGGAGATACAGATGAGCACCGCAACCATGACAATGCCCCGGACGCAGGTTCAGCGCGCCCCCGCACACCTTCTGGCGATTTATCTGAAGGAGATGAAGTATGAGTTCCTGAAGAACCTTCGCTTGCGCATGTACACCGCCTCGGTGCTGAGTTTCCCAATCATGTTCTACATCCTGTTCGGCCTCGTGCTGAACCGGAGAGAAGCCATCGCAGGCACTTCGGTTCCTGCGTACCTGATCGCGACGTACGGCACTTTCGGCGTGATGGGCGCATCGCTTTTCGGAACTGCTGCCGGACTCTCTTCCGATCGTGGCCTCGGATGGCTCCAGGTAAAGCGCGCCAGCCCCATGCCTCCATTCGCCTACTTCGCGGCGAAGGTTGTCACCAGTATGGCGTTCAGCGCATTCATCGTGCTCGCGCTGTTCGCCCTCGGCGCGGCATTCGGCGGAGTTCGCATGCCCGCTTCAGAATTCGCCAAGCTGCTGGGGACGCTGGTAGTCGGATCGCTGCCCTTCTCGGCGATGGGACTTGCGCTCGGCTATTTCACAGGGCCAAACTCCGCACCCGCGACCATCAACCTGTTGTATCTCCCGATGTCTTTCTGCAGTGGCCTTTGGGTGCCGTTCATGTTCCTGCCGAAAGTCGTCCAGAAGATTGCGCTGGCGTTGCCGCCGTATCACCTTTCGCAACTGGCATTGGGAATCGTCGGCGCAGGCAAGCATGAATCCATTGCAACGCACTGGGAGGTACTGGCTGCGTTCATCATGATCTGCCTGGGCGTCGCGCGCATCGGCTTCCAGAAGGATCAGGAAAAGATGTATGGCTGAGCACAGTGGGGACAGC
Organism: Terriglobia bacterium; assembly: GCA_963727085.1. Taxonomy (GTDB): domain Bacteria; phylum Acidobacteriota; class Terriglobia; order Terriglobales; family Acidobacteriaceae; genus Sulfotelmatobacter. The sequence goes on from CAVSER010000003.1 coordinate 286,272, forward strand.
CGAAGCAGGACAAGCAATTTTGAGAATTTGTCATGACTGCACACTTTAAAAATTCGTTACTCCGCGCAATCCTCCTGATCCTGCTCGGAGTCCTGGCGATCTACGTGGGAACTCCATGGCTGATCGTAATCATCCCAGCAGCGACCCTGCTCTGGTACGAGGACCTTAACATCCTTCGGAGTGGCCGGAATTGACCGGAGGGGCGAGAATAGACCTATGCCGCTGATGTCATTCAATCGAGAGCGCACCAGCACAGCCAGCCCCTTCAAGCTGAGGCCGTGGAAAGCAATATTCCGGGACAAGGACCACGGCTGGAGCCCTCTGCTGTGGGTCGTGTATCTCGGTTTCTTCTTCATCGATCCGGTAATGACGCCCGCCACCACGAAAGTTTGGACGCTCGACATCGCGGGGGCCGTTGTCTTTCTCCTTTTCTATTTCGGACTCTTCGCGCTGGAAAATCCAAACGGTCTCATTCACATCGGCGGCATGCTCCTTCTCGGAGTGTTGTACATGCCGATCAACGTAGGAGCCTGCACCTTTTTTATTTTCGCTGCCGCCATGCTTCCGTTTTGCCTCGAGACCCAGACAGCGGCAGTCATCGGACTCGCAACCGTTGGCGCGGTGGGCGCCATCGAGGCACTGCTCCTTCACGTCAACGGCTGGACCATGTTCTACTCCGCGCTCTTTCCGGTCATCATAGGTGCGGGCAACACCTTCTTTGCCGAGCGTAATCGCATGAATCGCAGGCTGCGCAAGGCGAATGAGGAAATCGAACATCTCGCCAAAGTCGCCGAGCGCGAACGGATCGCCCGGGACCTGCACGACGTTCTCGGACACACGCTCTCGGTCATCACCCTGAAATCCGAACTCGCCGGCAAACTCATCGATCGTGATCCACAGCGTGCGGGAAAGGAAATTCGCGAAGTTGAACAGATCTCCCGCCAGGCACTATCCGAAGTTCGCGACGCCATTCGTGGATACCGCGCCAAAGGCCTGGCTGCGGAACTCGTGCTCGCAAAATCAACGCTGGAAACCGCGGGCTTGACCGTGCAATGCGACGCAGCCACCACCATGCAGTTGCCCGCCATGCAGGAAAGCGTCTTATCGCTGGCCGTCCGTGAAGCGGTCACCAATGTCGTGCGACACGCCAACGCCAGCAACTGCCGCCTGCGTATCGAGCAGCAGAACGGTTCCTGCCGCCTGGAGATTACCGATGATGGCCAGGGATTCTGCACCATGGAAGGCAACGGTTTGCGCGGCATGCGCGAGCGCGTCGAGATGCTCGGCGGCACCCTCGAGCGCCACAATAAATCCGGTACGACCCTTACCATTACGCTGCCTCTGAGAGAGGTGCCGGCGAAGGACGCTATTCGAAACGAAGTGGTCGAACATAACCAAGGCTCCCAACTTGAACCCTCTCACTAAAGAGACTGCGACCAACCGCAAGACGATTCGCGTAGTGCTCGCCGAAGATCAGGGCATGGTGCTTGGTGCGCTCGCTGCCCTGCTCGAAATCGAAGGCGACATCTCCGTGATCGCCCAGGCCCGCAACGGCAAGGAAGCGCTCGAAGCCGTGCTCGCGAATAAGCCCGACGTGTTCATCACCGACATCGAAATGCCGCACATGAGCGGACTCGACGTAGCGGCCGAACTCAAACGCCGCAAGACGGGAACGCGCGTCGTCATCGTCACCACTTTCGCCCGCACCGGATACCTGCGCCGCGCACTGGAAGCTGGGGCGAATGGATATCTGCTGAAAGACATGCGCGCCGAAGAACTTGCCGACGCCGTACGCCGCGTGCACCAGGGATTACGAGTAATCCATCCTGAACTCGCTACAGAGGCTTGGGGTGAAATGGATCCGCTGACCGACCGCGAGCGCCAGGTCCTCCGCCTCGCTGGAGAAGGGATGGCTAGCGGCGACATCGCCACCGAACTAGGTCTCTCCGACGGTACGGTACGCAACTATCTCTCGGAAGCCATCAGCAAGTTAGGTGCGGGCAATCGCATCGAAGCCGCAAGAATTGCGCGCACCAAGGGCTGGCTCTAGATCTGGGAAGCTTGTCATTCCGAGTCGCGAAGCGACTAGGAATAAACCCTAGCTCGTGTCAGTTTAGATCGCAAACCGGGCAGTTCTTTATGCCTGCTGCAGAGCGGATTCACTCTCCGCGTAGCATGTGCGCAGGACGCGTCTCAACACAAACAGCAGACCTCCAGCAATCGCCAGCCCGAGAAGTGAATCATTGACGGCCGTAATTGCCGCGCGGTGACTTGCTTCCGCCGGCGGCAGATCTTGATACATCTGCACCCGGGATCGCCCCTTCATGCCGGGGAAGAAGTAGATTGGAATGACTGTTCCCTCGGGCACTCGCTGTTCCAGTTCGCTTTGGCTACGCGGCACTGCTTGTAAGTAGGGCCGCAGCGTCATCCACTCGCGCTGCCCTTCAACCATCCCGCTGGCGTAGACGTCCACACTCTTCGACTGACGCTGCCAGTACACCTGCCGCACCTGGAACTCGCTACGGTGATATGGCTGGCCCTCGTACCGATGCCAGCGATCCCACGAATTCATGAATATTACGAATCCGAACAGCAGGCAGCCCACGATCGCGACCGTGCAAAGTGCGACGCCCACTCCCACAATGCGGAACCGAAAAGGGTGCGCAAGCGGCCTCTGAAGAGCGTACTTTCGCGCCGCATTGGGCCGGATGTACGAAGAGACCACTGCTCCGATCAGAATCATGCCTCCGAAGATAGCGATCATGATCTTCGGGAATCCGAAAAGGAGCATGAACGTGGCCGCGAAGGCGAACTGAAGCGCCGCTCCAATCCAGATCTTTCCGCCCGCACGAACCGCCAGCGAAGTCCCGCAAACCGGGCAACTCGTCGCAGAAGTATCCGTCACTTCCAGCCCGCACTTGGGGCATTTGGCCATAAACGCCATGCACCCAATTACAGCAGGACCAATAGGCAGGAAACAATTGACGGAGGTAACAGGAAGAAAAAGGGCGTCCCGGGTTTGCTTTGAAGTTTGGAGGTTGTAATGACGGAAGATGCTGGAAACAACTAAGAGGTGGGTCGAATCCCACAAATCCGCAACCCGCGATCACGAGCTATGAGCCGAGACCTAAGCGTTCTCCCGAACCACGCCCGCCTCCTGCTTCTGAAGCGTCTTAAAAGCCCAGGCCATCCGCGGAGTGTTATGCGAGATCCCGATATGCCCGGCACGGTCGAGCACAATAATTCCGCCGTGCCCGTTCACGCGCTGCTTCAGGTAATTCATAGCCTCCTGCGCCGACCACTCGGGCAGATTCCCCGCCGCAATCCGATCGGCGGTCCACTTGGCTAGCACCAACTTCATAATCGGCTCGCCCCACCCGGTGGTGGACGCAGCGGCGCTTTCGTTATCGGCATAGCATCCGCAGCCGATCAGCGAAGAATCCCCGAGCCGCCCCGGAGCCTTATTGAGTGTTCCCCCGGTTGAAGTTGCGGCAGCGATATTCCCGGCGCGATCGAGCGCCACCGCCCCGACAGTGTCGTGCGAAATCGTCACGTCGTCCGAACTGTGCTCGAACATCTCTTTGCCATGGGAATTCTGTTGCGCTTGATATTCCTTGAGCCGCGCCACCTCGCGCGGAATCACCAGTTCTTCATTCTTGCAGAGAGGGATTCCATGCTCGTAAGCGAACTTCTCCGCGCCCTCACCGACGAAATACACATGCGGACTTTCACTCAGAATCTTGCGCGCAGCCCGAACGGGATTCCGCAGGTGTTCCACGCACCCCACGCCCCCGGCACGTAGAGTCGATCCATCCATAATTAGCGCATCAAGCTGCACACGCCCGTCGCGATTAAGAAAGCTGCCGCGTCCCGCATCGAAGGTCTCGTCGTCCTCCATGATGACGACCGCTTCCTCGACGGCATCGAGCGCCGCGCCGCCGCGCTCGAGTACACTCCATCCCGCAGCAAGCGCATGATTCACCCCGCGGATATGCGCCTCGACCATCTCATCGGGCATGGCCCACGCACCGCCATGAACGACCAGCACTGGATCAGTCGGCAAGGTTGTCCCCAGATTCAAGAATGCGACTCGATAGGATAGCAGGAAGGAACACGGGAGTTCCTACGCTGAGAGGAGGAAGAAATCTACGCCGCTTGTCCCGGCGTCAGCGCCACCGGAGGATCCTGCGTGCGGGTCCAGGTGTACCGCATACGGTGGATCACCGTGATCGTACTTAACACTGCAATGATCCAGAGGACGGGTGCCATGCGGTTGAACAGCGCCCCCAGAATTACCAGCACTAGGCGTTCCGGACGTTCCATGAATCCCACGCGGCACGATCCAATCAGCGATTCCGCGCGGGCGCGTGTGTAGCTGACCATAATCGCGCTGACCATGACGAAGGCGGCGAGCACGACCCAGAAAAAGCGACCGCCGCGCGCGTAAAACACCAGCAACCCAAGAAATTGCGAAGCGTCCGAGTAACGGTCGACCACCGAATCAAAAAAAGCTCCAAACCGCGTGACGCGATTGGTCGCGCGAGCGACTTGCCCATCAACGAGATCGAAGAAGCCGGAAAAGATAATCACCAGTCCTGCGTAGATGAACATGCGTTTCTGGTTCGAGGCATTGGCGGATCCGAACAGGATCGCGGCCCAGGTGTTGACTACCAGTCCCATGAAGGTCAGGACGTTGGGATTGATGCGCGAAAGCGCCAGCCAGCGGACGATGGTATCGAGAAGAACTCCGCAGGCGCGTCCGAAAGCAGAGGTCCACGAAACGCTCATGGCAGTAAACTCAATTTAACCACAAAGGGCGCGAAGGAACACGAAGGAAACCTCTTTAGTTCTTTCCCTCGTGATTCTTCGTGCCCTTTGTGGTTCATGAATTTGAACTTACGCCTGCGCCTCTTTCGGCGCGTCCCCCTCCAGTTCATCATGGATCGTGCTGAGGCTTAAAACTTCCAAGGTGCGCCTGCCGTTGGGGGTAACCACGACCGCTTCTTCCCCAACTTTCTTATTTAGCAACGCGCGCCCGATGGGCGATGTGGTCGAGATCTTCCCAGTCGCCACGTCCGATTCCTCGCTGGTCACCAGCTTGTATTCAATCTCTTCTTCTTTGGTGCTGTCGTACACCTTAATGGTCGAACCCAGGCCTACCCGGTCGTGCGGAATGTTGTTCATGTTAACCATGGACAGGTCGGCGAGGCGCTTGCCCAGTTGCCGCACGCGCGCTTTGACGAACTCCTGGCGTTGCTTGGCCATGTGGTACTCGGCGTTCTCGCTGAGATCGCCCAAGGCAGCCGCCTTCTTGATTTCTTTCGGAAGTTCGTGGATCAACTCGTGTTCGAGCGCGTTGATCTCTTCCTGCAGTTTTCGTTTGATTGCTTCTGTCATGGGGTAGGAGCGGCCGGCGTACAGCGAGGCTTCGGACATTATACCCCGGCTTCCGGCTTCAGCCTCCCCGGTTCCTGCAAACAGGAAGATCGGGTTCTGGCCCGCTGCGTATCTTAATTTTCTGCCGAATTCATACATCTTCCCTCTGGCAGGGCGATCCATTGCAACATGAAACTTCCACCCCTTTTGAAACTCTGAAACTTTCCAATCGCGTGTCGATCTCTCCCAGTCCCATTCGACGTATAAATAGAGCGGGGATCGATCCAGAAGGGCCCGCTCAACCCTTTGAAAACAGGAGAAGTCACATGAGAGTGATGGTGATCGTAAAGGCTACGAAGGATTCAGAAGCCGGGGTCATGCCGAGCACAGAGCTGCTCACGGCCATGGGCAAGTACAACGAGGAACTGGTAAAAGCGGGCATCATGCTTGCCGGCGACGGGCTGCAACCCTCGTCGAAAGGCAAGCGCGTCCGGTTCGGCGGGAGCAAGCGGACCGTCATCGATGGTCCCTTCACCGAAACCAAGGAATTGATCGCAGGATTCTGGATCTGGCAGGTCCGATCCATGGATGAAGCCGTCGAATGGCTTAAGCGGTGCCCGAATCCAATGCCTGGCGAGTCCGAGATAGAGATCCGTCCATTCTTCGAGGCCGCAGACTTCGGCGAGAACTTCACCCCCGAGTTGCGCGAGCAAGAAGAGCGCTTGCGCACGCAGGTGAGCAAGAAAAGCTAGCTAAAATAATCCCCAAATTCCCTGTCGAATTCCCAATACCCCATTCGACGTATTCATAGAGCGAGGGCCGAGCGAGAAGACAGCCCCCTCCCAAACTTAAGGAGAGAACCATGAAATTCCTCAGCATCTACAAGTCAGTCGAGCGCAGCACTCCTCCCACCGAGCAAGAAATGGCGACCATGGGCAAATTGGTCGAGCAGGGCTTCAAAGAAGGCTGGTTGCTGGCTACCGAAGGCTGCCTTCCCAGCAAGCTGGGCGCGCGTGTTCGCCGGTCGAGCGGCAACGTCAGCGTTACCGACGGGCCATTCACGGAGTCCAAGGAGGTCGTTGGCGGATTCGCAATCCTGAAGGCCAACTCGAAAGAAGAAGCGATCCAACTGGCCAAGGACTTCCTGAAGGTTGCCGGCGAAGGCGAGTGCGAACTCCGCCAGATCTATGAACACGGTGGTGTGGAAGCACCTTGTGTGACGCACGGCGAGGTTGCGCTCAAAGCCTAGAAATGATGTGATCGGTAGCTGTGGGGGCTGCCGAGACACATCGCGCCATTGAAGCCGTCTGGAAGATCGAGTCGGCCCGCGTGATTGCCGGGCTGACTCGCATCGTCCACGACGTTGGCGTCGCCGAAGAACTCGCGCAAGACGCCCTGGTGCTGGCTCTCGAGAAGTGGCCAGATGAAGGCATTCCCGACAACCCGGGCGCATGGCTGATGGGCACGGCCAAGCATCGCGCCATCGACTTTCTGCGGCGCGGCACGCTAATCAACGGTAAGCACGAAGACCTAGGCCGCGAGATGGCCGAGCGCGAAATGCAGGTCCCCGACCTGGCGGCTGCCATGGACGACAACATCGGCGACGACATACTCCGGCTGGTTTTCATCGCCTGCCACCCGGTGCTCTCGACCGAAGCCCGCGTTGCCCTGACGCTTCGCCTGCTCGGGGGCCTCACCACCGACGAGATCGCCCGCGCTTACCTGGTGGCGCAGCCCACCATGGCGCAGCGCATCGTCCGCGCCAAGAAGTCTCTCAGCGACGCGCATGCCGCATTTGAGGTGCCGCGCGGAGCAGAATTCAGCGCCCGACTAACGTCCGTCCTGCAAGTGATCTATCTGATCTTCAACGAGGGATATTCGGCAACCGCCGGAGACGACTGGATGCGCCCCGCCCTCTGCGAAGAAGCCCTTCGCCTCGGACGAATTCTGGCGGAGCTTGTTCCGAATGAGCCTGAAGTTCACGGACTGGTTGCGCTGATGGAAATCCAGGCTTCCCGTTCCAAAGCGCGGGTGAATGCCGCTGGAGAACCGATCCTTCTTCTCGATCAGGATCGCGCAAAATGGGACCGCCTCCTGATCGGACGTGGTCTGGCCGCGCTCACGCGTGCGGACAACCTGGCACGCTTGCGGGGACCATACACGATTCAGGCCGCGATCGCCGCATGCCACGCAAGAGCTGTGACCGCCGACGACACGGAATGGTCACGAATTGTTGACTTGTACGGGCAGCTCGCGGCGCTGGAACCATCTCCGGTGATTGAACTGAACCGTGCCGTAGCGATGGGTATGGCGCAAGGACCGGCCGCGGGGCTGGAACTGGTCGATGCTCTGAAAGATGATCCCATCCTGAAAAACTACCACCTGCTCCCCAGCGTCCGCGGTGACCTATTGAAGAGGCTGGGCCGCTCGGAAGAAGCCCGCGCCGAGTTCGAGCACGCCGCTGCGATCACCCGCAACGCCCGTGAACGGACCCTGCTGCTAGAGCGGGCCAAAAGCTGTGAGTGAGGTTTCAAAGTCAGTTGCGCTCTCACAGTTTCGAACCTCTTAGCATTGAAACCTTGAGACTTTGAAACCTAAAGTTCTCGCCTCCCGAGCCATCCCCACCCCTTTCCCCCCGATTACCCCCGTAATGTTCCGCACGTGTTTTCGATTTGTCCAGAAAACATACACTCCTAAGATCCGAGATATGCGGAAAAATCAAGGGGACGGGTCGGATCTGCGGATCCGGTTGTTTTTAGCATTTCTGACAATTTTCGGAATGATCGTCCTGGCCGGGACGTATCAGGGGAACATGGTGCGCGGCGCGGGCACAGGCCCGGCGCCACGCGTGACCGCCATCACACAGATCACGCACGATGGCTATCGCAAGACCAACCTGCTGGCCGACGACTCGCAACTGTTCGTCAGCGAAATTCCAACGACGAACCGTGTCATCGCCAAAGTGACGCTGCCCAATTCGGATCGCTCGGTTATGCCAAGTCCGTTCTCGAGCCTGCAGGCGCTCGATCTCTCGCCCGATCACTCGAAGCTCCTGGTCTCATCGACTTCGAAGACTTCCGCAGACCCCGAGTTCTGGACGCTGCCGGTGTCCGCAGGATCACCCGAGCGAGTGGCCGATCTCTCCGGCCGCGACGCTAGTTGGTCGGCCGATGGCAAGCAGTTGGCCTTCGCCAAGGGGTCCGCTCTTTACATTGCCCATGCGGACGGTAGCATGGCGCACACGCTCTATGGCGCGACCGGATCGGTGTTCGCGGTCCGCTTCTCACCCGATGGCAAGCGTGTCCGCTTCACCGTCAGCGATACCGAACAGAACACGACCGCGTTGTGGGAAATCGGCATCGACGGTTCGAATTCCCGTCCACTCCTAACCGGCTGGCCCTTCAAGACTACGGCCTGTTGCGGAAGTTGGACCGCCGACGGGCAGTACTACATTTTCCAGGCGAGCCAGATGCTTGCGAACACGAACATCGTGGTCACCAGCCTGTGGGCCCTCCCCGAATCCAAGGATCCGAATCCGGTCCCGGCGCAAATCACAGATGGTCCCATGTCGTTTGGAAATCCTTCGCCTTCACCAGATAACAAGAAGATTTGGGCAATCGGCGTTCAGCCGACGGTCCAGGTCGTGAAGTACGAAGCCAAAACAAAGAAATTTGTCCCACTCATTCCAGGACTTTCCGCAACCGACGTGGATTATTCCGCCGATAGCAAATGGATCGCCTACGTTGCGGTGCCCCAAGGCACGCTGTGGCGCGCGCGCGCTGACGGCTCCGACCGGTTGCAGTTGAGTCCGGAGGGCGAACGCGCTGCGCTGCCCCACTGGTCGCCCGATGGCAAGCAGATCGCCTTCGCCAGCATGAAGCAGGGCGGCGCTTGGAAGCTGTCGCTGGTTTCGCCGAATGGCGGGGATGCGCACGAGATGCTGCAGGAAAATGGCAGCCAAATCGATGCCAACTGGTCTCCAGATGCCAAGCGGATCATGTACGGCGACTACAGCCGCGATAAGAGCGGGATGAACATCCGCATCCTGGATTTCACGACCAACAAGACAGAAATTATTCCGGGATCCGAGGGTTTATTCAGCCCCCGCTGGTCGCCGGACGGACGCTACATTGCGGCCCTCTCCACCGATTTCACGACTGTCATGCTGTTCGATTTCAAGACGCAGAAGTGGTCGACATGGCTGAAGGAATCCGCAGGAGCGGTGAGTTATCCGGTCTGGTCGGTGGACAGCAAATACCTCTACTTTGACGATGCGGTCAACGATGCGGAAGCGATCCGCAGGGTCAAATTAGGCGGTAGCAATGCGGAAGAGGTTTTTCTTCTAGGAAATCTCGAACGCTATCCTGGACCAATGGGGCTCTGGGCGGGCCGCGCTGCCGATGGCTCATGGGTGTTTGTGCAGGACCGCAGTACGCAAGAGGTCTATCAGCTGAGCATGCAGTTGCCGTAAACGGGATTGCGAGGGGGACGGACTATGACAGGTTCTATCGACGCAACCCGCCGGCCAAGTTGGGGCGGGATCGTCCTGCTGTTAAGTTTGGTGGCAATGACTTCGCTGTTGGGCGGGTGGGCGCGTGCGGCGCAAACCTATGAGACCAGCGGCAACGAAAGAAAAGTATTGAACCGGGTCGATCCGGATTATCCGGACGCCCTGAAGAAACTCTACATCGGTGGCGTGGTGCGGGTGGAAGTCCAGGTCTCCTCCAATGGCGCAGTCAAGAGCACGAAGCTGCTGGGCGGCAGTCCTATCCTTGGCCAATCGACGATGAAGGCCATCAAACAATGGAAATACGCTCCCGCGCCCGCAGACGAAACCCTTACGGTCCGGGTGGAGTTCGACCCGCACAGATAATCGGCCGTGAACGGCACCAGCAGTCATACCGCCGAGCTGGGAACTGGGTGATAAGGAGCGCTTGTCATTCTCAGGGTCTCTCCCAGAAGGCTGCGCGACTGGTGAAAATGAGAAACGCGGAAGATGTGCTCCAGTGGAATCGCTAAATCAACACTAGGCTTGGAATTCTGACGCTTCCGGGAAGCGCAGATTGCACTTCGCGAGTGTCAGGGTGAGGAGCTCTTCGACCCTCGCCTCTTCGCAGTTCCGGGCCATCGCCAACTCACTCACGAGCAAGTAGCGAGCTCGTTCGAGCATCTTTTTTTCACGGAACGAGAGCGGCTTGGCCTGATGCAGTGCGATTAAGCTCTTGAGGACTCCAGCGACTTCGAGCAGCGATCCGGTGCGCATGCGGTCGGAGTTCTCCTTGAAGCGGTCTTTCCAGTCGCCGTTGCCGCCGTTCTCGCTGACCGAAAGAAGATCGAGCACCTTCTGGACCTCCCCGTTACGCACGACGCGGCGCAGGCCGACGCTGCCGGCGTTGCTGCACGGGACCATCACCTTCAGGCTGCTGGCCTTTATGTGAAGCAGGTAGAACCGCTCGACCGTCGAACCAATCGATCGGCTGCTGATCTGTTCGATGACTCCAACACCGTGGTTTGGATAGACGACCTTGTCGCCAATGTGAAAGTTCAGATCGGTACCGCTCATATTTTAGGCACCCTAGGTAGGCGAAGAGTTCGTGGGGGTACGCCAAAAGCTGCTTCAACCATGCTACTCCTCGGGTAGGGCGAAGGCAAGGTATGTAGGTGCTTGCGAAGACAGGGCTTAACCGATGGAGGGGCCTCGGGCGTCCGTTTCTGGTTCGAAGCTCGGTTGAATTTCCGATAGCCGTGAGAACGAGCACGCGATTTGGCCCGGCTACCGTTCCAGGGAGCGGTGTTCCATCCAGCCTTGCAGAATCAGGATCGCGGCCATACGGTCGACGGCTTGACCGCGTTTCTCAATCGATAAATCGGTTTCGCGCAGAAGTCGGTTGGCTTCGGCGGAGGTAAGGCGCTCGTCCCAGAGGTGGACTGGGAGTTTGAAGTGCTTGCGGAGATCCTCGGCGAAGGCCTGGATCTTTTCCGCCTGAATACCCTCCGCGCCGCTCATCCGGAGTGGAAGCCCGACCACGATTTCCTTCACGGCATATTCCCGGATGAGCTTGTGAAAATAGTGCAGGTCGTATTTCTTGTTCTTGCGATGGAGAGTTTCGAGACCCTGTGCGGTGATCCCGAGGGGATCGGTAATCGCGATTCCGATGCGGCGTGCGCCAACGTCGAGGCCGAGGACGCGATGAGTCTCTGAGGAGGTCACGAGCGCATTATAGAGGGCTTCCGGCTTTCGCCTTCCGGTTCAGCGTCCCCGCATCGCTTTGCGATATGCCTCTACATTCTTGTTATGCTCGGCGATCGTGCGGGCGAAGCGATGGTGGCCCTGAGCGTCCGCTACGAAATAGTAGTACTCGGTCTGGGCGGGATGCATGGCGGCTTCGAGCGCGCTGCGTCCGGGGTTCGCGATCGGGCCCGGAGGCAGTCCTGCGTTGCGATATGTGTTGTAGGGCGACGCGAAACTCATATCGGCGTGATGCAGCGCGCCCTGATAGGTCCCCGCCAGAAGTTCCGCGTAAATGATGCTCGGGTCCGCGTCGAGCGCGATGTGTTTAGCCAGGCGGTTGTAATAGACGCTGGCGACCTCTGGACGCTCCTCCGGCGCCGCAGTCTCTTTCTCGACGATCGACGCCATGATTACGGTGCGTTCAAGCGGCGCGAGTTCTTCCAACCGGATGGACGGCGGTGGATTGCTCGCATCTTTTACCTGAATGATTACGGTGCCGCATAAGTGTCCGGAACGCTTCGAGACGCTGGTTTCTCCGGTCGCTTCTGGCTCTCCGGATTGAATCAAACCGATTTCTTTTGCGACGACGCGGAACTGACACACCATCGCCGCCGCCATCTCTTCCATCGACATCATGCGGGAGAACTGGTACGTCTCGGGGAATAGGTATCCCTCGAGCGACGTCGCGTTTGGAGCGATATCGGCGATCAGCGCAGTGTTCGATTTCGCTACCTTGAGAAAATCATCGGCAGTGCCGAGTCCCGCTGTTTCGACCGCGCGCGCGATGTCGAACATGGTGAAGCCTTCGGGGACCACCACAGTCCGGAAATACACGTCCCCGCGGCGCAGGCGCTTCTGAATGTCGATGACATTTGCAGGCTTGTCGAAGAGATATTCGCCAGCCTTGAGGGATCGCCCGCGGTGCAGATAGCGCCAGAGAATGAACGCGTCTTCGTTGCGAATTACGCCCGCCTTCTTCAATTCGGAGGCAATATGGCGAGTCGAGAATCCTGGGCGAAGCATCACGAAGGTCTGGCCCGGAGGGTCGACTGGAGTCAGCACCGCCCAGGCGAACCAGCCGGCGGCAGCAACAATGGCGATCAGGAAAAGCCAGACAAACTTGCGCACGGTGAAGCCAGTTTAGACGATGAGTTTATGAACGGGACCTGACGATAGTGATACTTCCTCGGTAAGTGCCGGGGAACCCGTCGACTCGCCTTAGTGGCGGAGCCTGTTTACCCCTTAGAAACTGAGGTTCCCACGGTTTTGAACCCTTTCCGGCGCGGTATACTCAAATGTCCTGAAAGGCATCTTTATACATTCATGAGACGTAGCTCGTTTTGGACCGTTATTTTGGCCTTGGGGGTTCTTCCTGCCACGGGGTGTCTCTTCCGCACGCGTCCAGTTGAAGATCAACTCTCAAAAGCTCCACTGAAAGAGGCCAGCCAGCAAGGGCTGATTGATGAGATCAATCATCAGGCTGAGGCCATCAAATCGCTGAAGGCGACTGTCGATATAGACAGCTCCGCGGGTGGAATCAAGAAGGGGCAGGTCACCCAGTACAAAGAGATCCGCGGCTACGTTCTGGCACGAAAGCCGGAATGGCTGCACATGATCGGACTGATGCCGTTTGTGCGCACGACGGCATTCGATATGGTGAGCGACGGCAACGACTTCAAGCTCTGGATTCCGCCCCGAAACAAATTCGTCATCGGTAAGAATAAGGTGACGTCGGGCGATGCCGATCAACCCATGGAGAAAATTCGTCCGCAAAACATCTCGGACGCGCTGCTGATCCATCGAATCGATCCGGACAACGAGATCGCCGTGGTCGAGAACGGGCAGGAGATCCTGCATGACAACAAAGGCCGCCGCGTGCTGCAGGACGATTACGAGGTCACGGTCATCAAGAAAGCGGACGATGGCTGGAAGCTCTCGCGCAAAATCATCATCTCCCGCACTGACATGAAACCGCACCGGCAATTCGTTTACAGCGATGACGGCAAGGTCATGACCGATGCCAGATACGCGGAGTACAAGGACTACAATGGCTTCAGTTTTCCTTCGCGGATCGAGATCTCGCTGCCGCAGGAGGAGTACGACCTCACCTTGAACATGCTCAAAGTGGACATCAACACTCCGCTACGGGATGATCAGTTCGTTCTGGCAGAGCCTCCGGGAGCGACGGTGGTCCACCTGGACCGGCCGCAGTCAACCTTAGTAATGCCGCTGGGTGATCCGCGGTAGGAGATCGGCAATCCAGCAGTCAGAACACCGTCTTGGCAACTGGCCTCCACAGCTCGAGCTTTGCGATCGTGTTGTGATTTGCTAATTTTCAGTACGCGGCAAACTAAAGGCTAGAAGCTGAGAGCTAGAGGCTAAGAGCTTCTTCATGATGATGAACAAAATGGTGATCGCCAACCTGGTGCACCGGCCGATCCGGTCGCTGATCAGCATCGTGGCAATTGCGCTCGAAGTCACGCTGATCCTGCTGATTGTCGGGCTGTGCTACGGCATCATGAACGATTCCAAGAACCGCACTGCCGGCATTGGGGCAGACGTGATTGTCCAGCCGCCCGGGTCATCGTTTCTCGCGGGCATTAGCGGGGCTCCGGTTTCGGTGAAGGTCGCAGACGTCCTGAAGAAGATGCCACATGTGACGGTCGTCAGCCCGGTGATCTGGCAGATTGTGACCGGTGGCGGGCTGGAAGTGATCGACGGCATCGACATAAATAGTTTTCAGGCCCTTGGAGGGCAATTCCAGTTCATGGAAGGTGGTCCATTTCAAGGACCGGATGACGTGCTGGTGGATGACTACATCGCGCGGCAGAGGCATGTGAAGGTCGGCGACACCATGAAGATTCTGGATCGTCCGTTCCGTGTCTCGGGAATTGTCGAGAACGGCAGGGGCGCGCGCAAATTCGTTCCACTCCAGACTCTGCAGGATTTGATCGGCGCTACTGGAAAAGCATCCGTCTTCTACGTCAAGCTGGACAATCCCGCCAATGCGGACCAGGTCGTTGAGGCCGTCAAAAAGCAGCCCGGAATGGAGCAATACTCGGTCCGCACGACGCAGGATTACTTGAGCATGATGACTCCGAGCAATCTACCCGGATTCCGTCCGTTTATAGGCGTGGTCATCGGCGTTAGCGTCATCATCGGATTCCTCGTGATCTTCCAGGCTATTTACACCGCGGTAATGGAACGCACGCGCGAGATCGGGATTCTAAAATCCTTGGGTGCCTCGAAAGTCTATATCGTCAATGCAATTCTGCGGGAGACGCTGCTGCTGGCAGTCTTGGGGATACTCGTCGGGATAGGCGTCAGCCTGACCGCGCGCCTTGGCATTCAGCATCGTTGGCCGCTGGTCCATATCGACCAGAGCAACGGATGGATGCTGGCAGCGGCTGCGATTGCGATTGTCGGAGCGAGCTTAGGCGCGGTCTATCCGGCGTATAAAGCGGCGCAGAAGGATCCGATCGACGCGCTGGCTTACGAGTAACAGGGGCTGAAGCCCCAATTTTCTCGGAGCTTTTACGCGGCCCTGAAGGGCCGCTCTTCCACCAAGGCTCCTACTCCTCGGATTCTAGGCCTACTCTGCGCAGCATCCGGCGCAATGAGCGTTCTCCGCCCGCTCCGTGCTGTTCTGCGGCAATGTTCCCGTCACGACCCACTACGACGTAGATCGGATAGACCTGCGCGTTGTACATCGCGGCAAGGTTTGTATCCTTGGTGAGCACGATGGGAACCGTGCGCGGGTGCTGTGCCAGATACTTCTTCACCGTCTGATCGGACTCAAGTACATTCACGGCGAGAACGATCAGGTCCTTGGCCTTGAACTCGGTAGCGATGTCATCGACGAGTGCGCCTTCTTCTTCGCAGTATTTGCACCACGATGTCCAGAACTCAAACAGGACGACCTTACCCTTTACGGAGTCATTATTGAATTGCTGGCCGGTGGTGGTCTTCGCGCGGAATCGGGGAGCCGGTTGGCCGGTCTCGTCGCCGGCTAAGGCGCTCAAGGTCAAAACTGTGGCTAAAAGAAGGGCGCAGGCGAGGTGGCGTCTCGACATGGCGCCGAAATCTTAGCACGACAAGCGCGGGCCGCCCCGTAATAAGGATCTCGTTCTGTTTTCCGGAAAAGCGGTAAAAATTCAGGCGGCCCCCTGTATTTCGCAGTATGATCTCCGCCTTCCGGAGGCCTTATGGGAACGAGTTCTATTCCGACGCACCGTCCTCGGCGGCTTCTTGCGATTGATGGCGGCGGTCTGGCCGGACTGATTCCTGCCGAAGCACTGATCCAGATCGAACATCAACTCGACCTGCTGACCGGCACGCCCGCTCCGCTTTGTGAGCGCTTCGATCTCATTGCCGGAACCAGCACGGGTGCGATCCTTGCTGCAGGGCTGGCGCTGGGACTAAAAGCTGCGACTATGCGCGATTTCTACCTGGAGTTTGGGAAGGAGATTTTCACGAAGTCGTGGTTCCCGGTGCGGTTCTGGCACACGTATCCGGCGGGGCCGCTGGAGGAACATCTAAAGGAAGTTCTTGGAGAAGACACGACGCTGGGCAGCGAACGATTACGCACGCAGATCTTAATCGTGACCAAGAACGCGACGCTGGGAAATGACTGGTTCTTCACCAACAATCCGAGAAACAAGTTCTTCACAAACAATTCCAGGCTTCCACTGTGGCAGATTGTGCGGGCAAGCTCGGCCGCGCCGACGTACTTCCCGCCCCACACGATCGCCGTGCCGGATGGAACCGGCGCAACTCAGAACTTCGAGTTCATCGACGGCGGTGTGAGCAGTTACAACAATCCAGCTCTACAGGTTTTTCTCGAGGCGACGATTCCGCAGTACGGTTATGGATGGCCCATGGGAGTGGACAACGTGCTGCTCATCTCGCTCGGGACCGGATACAACTCCGTGATGGTCGATCCCCGGAAAGCAGCCACATTCAATATGCTCGACTGGGCCAAGTACGTGATCAAGGAAATGATGAACGACGCGAACTTGCAGCAGAACCTGTTGCTGCAGGTCATCGGGCACAAGCCCGCGTTGTCCGCTTCCGCGAACATGGAACTCGTTTCCTCGGGCGCCGCCAAAGGAGTTCCAGATGATAGTGCGATCGCGCAGGTGAAGGCCGGGCTGGCCTCTCAGAAGCTGCTGACGTACCAGAGAATCACTGTGGGGCTTACCCGGCAGAGATTGGATCAGCTGGGCTTGCCGGATATTGATCCCGTCAAGGTGCGTGAGATGGATGCCGTCGACCAGATTGCGAACATGCAGCGCGTCGGCATCGCTGTGGCGAAGGAGCAAGTTCGGATGTCGGCGGTCAAGGAGTTCTTCTGAAGTCAGGTTGCAGATTTTGGACTACCGAATTCTTCGTTCTGGCCTGCAATCTAAAATCTGCAATCTGACATCGATCGCGAACTATCGTCCCAGGTACATTACGTGGACATACGTGCCGAGCCGTGGGTTATAGGCGATGTACCAGCCCGGGTGATCGGGATCATCATAGAGGACGATGTCATCGGCATCCCAATCCCAGTCGCTGACGTACCCGATATCAAAGGGAGCGACGCTGAAGTAGTATCCGCCGAACCAGAAACGGCTCGGTCCGCCGCCTGCGATTCGCCAGAGGCGTTCGCCTCCGATGGGTCCGGGGAAGCGCCCGTGCTCCCAAGGGTGGTCGAGATGGAAGCGAGGATCAGCCCGGCCGAAATCGTGCCCTACCCACTCGCCATCGGCATGGACATGAGGCGCCGCGGGATGGCCTTCTCCATCCCGGAACGACCGTTGCGGTTCGTTGTGGGGCGCACCACGATAGGCGGGCGGTCCGCTGCGAGGTACATAGCCGTGGCCGACATCGCGGGAGCCGCCTCCCCCATGTTCTCCCTGATCGCCACGCTGGGCAAAGGAAGGCAAAGAGAGGAGAACTGATAGACAGAGCAAAGCGATGCGGGCGCGCATTTTGGACCCTCCGAGTCGATGATCGGTATTAGAGTCGCGGTGGTAACATAGCGTTGACAAGCATTTGCGGCATAAGTTATCGTAAAGACTTTGGTAGTAGTGTGGTTGCCCGCCTGATGGTCCTGGCGTCCTCGTCGGGAGAATCAACGAGCGGTTTCTTTCGCAGCCTTTTTTCAAATCTGGGAGAGTTCCGATGTCAACGTATTTCCCCAAAGAGGGGGAAATTGTGCGCAAGTGGTACGTCGTGGATGCGGACGGGCAGACGCTCGGGCGCCTGGCTTCACAGGTCGCGCGCATCCTCATGGGCAAAGAGAATCCGCGGTACACGCCTTTTCTCGATACCGGCGATCACGTGATCGTGATCAATGCGGAGAAGATTCGCACGACTGGTGTAAAGGCGGAGCAGAAGCAGTATCACCACTACACCGGGTATCCGGGTGGACTGCGCACCGAAGATTACAACAAGCGGATTGTGCGCAAGCCCGAAGCCATCATCGAGGCAGCTGTGAAGCGCATGCTGCCCAAGAACAAGCTGGCGGCGCATATGCTCTCGAAGCTGAATGTGTACAAGGGCGACAAGCATCCGCACCAGGCGCAGCAGCCGCAGAACTTGAAGTTGGAAGTCCGCGAGTACAAGCCGCGGAAAGTCGCGGTTTCTTAAGGCAGCTACGAGCCTCGAGCTACGAGCTAAAGAAATTCATATTTGAAAGGTTAAGAGTCGGAGAGGGATTCCGCTGTTTGCTGGGAACTCATGGCTCAAGGCTAAAAATGGCAGAGTTGGTTCAATACTACGGAACGGGACGCCGCAAGACGGCGATTGCCCGCGTTTATCTGCGTCCAGGCAACGGTGATTTCAAAGTCAACGGTCGCGCCTTTGACGAATATTTCGTGACTCCGGCGCAGCGTTCGGCGGCGAAAGCTCCATTGGCGTCGTCGGATACGGCTGCTTCGTTCAACGTTATCGCCAGTGTATTGGGCGGCGGCGTGCGCGGCCAGGCGGACGCGGTAAAACTCGGCATCGCTCGCGCATTGATGCAGTTCAACGCGGAGTTGCGCAAGAAGCTCAAAGCCGAGGGCTTCGTCAGCCGTGACTCGCGCGGGAAAGAGCGCAAGAAGTACGGTCAGAAGGGCGCGCGTAAGCGCTTCCAGTTCAGCAAGCGCTAAGGCGCTTGCAGTCCCGAGCTGCGAGTCCCCAGAATATAGCTGGAGGCTCACGACTCGCAGCTGATTTTGGTGTTCAATTCTTCCGTGCCTCGCGGCGCGGGGACGGAATGGCAATCGGGAATAAAGGTTCAGAGTTTCAGGAGTTGAAACATTGAAACCTCGGGTTCCCGATGCAGACTAAATAGGAGGTTCATTGGCTACCATTACCATGAAGGAGTTGCTCGAAGCGGGTGTTCACTTCGGGCATCAGACGAAGCGCTGGAATCCCAGGATGAAGGAATACATCTTCGGAGAGCGCAACGGGATCTACATCATCGATCTACAGAAGACGCTGAAGATGTTCAAGGAAGCGTCGAAGTTCGTACAGGATCTGGCATCCGACGGCAAGATCGTGCTGTTCGTGGGCACCAAGCGCCAGGCGCAGGACGCCATCGCCGAAGAGGCGACCAAGTGCGGCGGCTTCTACATCAACCAGCGCTGGCTGGGCGGACTGCTCACCAACTGGGTCACCGTGCAGAAGTCGGTGAAGCGGTTGAAAGAGCTCGACGAGATGGCCACCGATGGCCGCTACGAACTGCTGCCGAAGAAAGAAGTGATCAAGCTCGAACGCGAGCGCAAACATCTGCAGGCCAATCTGGCCGGCATCAAGAACATGAACCGCCTGCCCGACGCGATCTTCGTGATCGACTCGAATAAAGAGCAGATTGCGGTGCGGGAGGCCCGCAAGCTCGGCATCCCGGTGGTTGCGGTCGTTGATACGAACTGCGACCCCAGTGAAGTGGATTACGTGATCCCCGGCAACGACGATGCGCTGCGGGCGATCCGGTTGTTCACCTCGAAGATTTCGGAATCGATCGCGGAAGGCGCCCAGTTGATGACCGACAAGCAGGTGGCCGATATGCAGGCTGCTTCGGATGCGGCCGCGGCTGCGGCGGACGCCGTCGGCGAGTATGTCCCGGAAGCCGGCGCGGCGGATCCTTCCGAGGAGATCAGCATGGAAGAGGTGCTGGGTCCGGGAACGCACAAGAAGCCGGTTGCGACTGAAGAAGCCGAAGCGCCGAAGGTCGAGAGCCAGACCGTTTAGCTGGTCCCGAGTTGCGAGTCGCGAGTATCGAGAAAAACCGGGCATTGAGATTAGACCCGCGCGGGTCGTCCGGCGCGGGTTGTTGTTTATAGATTCGAGTTTCAGGTTTCCAGTTTCGAGTGGCCTGAAACGACGACCGCATTCCTAATTCACTCGAAACTAGAAACGCGAAACTGGAAACTTTTATGGGTGCTACTACAGTGAATATTTCAGCGGCACAAGTGAAGGATCTCCGCGAGAAGACCGGGGCTCCGATGATGGATTGCAAGCAGGCTTTGACCGAGGCCAAAGGCGATATGGAGCAGGCGGTCGTGGTCCTGCGCAAGAAGGGCGTCTCTGTCGCGGCCAAGAAGGCGACGCGGGTTGCCAATGAAGGGTCGGTGGCGAGCTACATTCACGCCGGCGGCAAGATTGGTGTGCTCGTAGAAGTGAACTGCGAGAGCGACTTCGTGGCCCGTACCGACGACTTCAAAGAACTGGTGCACGACATCGCGATGCACATCGCGGCCAGCGATCCGAAGTATATCCGCAAGGAAGATGTCACGGCAGCCGACTTCGCCCGCGAGAAGGAGATCTTCCTCGCGCAGGCCATTGCCAGCGGCAAGCCCGCCAACATCGCCGAGAAGATGGTTACCGGCAAGATGGAGAAGTTTTACGAGGAAGTCTGTTTGCTCGAGCAGCCGTTCATCAAGGACCAGACCACCTCGATTTCGCAGCTGATCGCGTCCAAGGTCGGCAAGCTGGGCGAGAACATTGCTGTGCGCCGGTTCGCGCGGTTCAAGGTCGGGGACGCGGGCGAGACCGTGGCCGTCGCCAAACCTACAGAGCCTAAGGCCGAATAATTCGGGCGCCCTTCGGGGCGCCTTTTTTATGTCCGAGTCGCGGGAAAGAGCCAAGATTCCTCCGCCCCACGTTGTCACTCGTGGTCCGGATTACAGCGTGCGAGTCTCTTGCATTACACTGACCACTAGCTACTGAAAGCTTTCCATGACGACTCCTGCGTTCAAACGCGTACTGCTCAAGCTCTCCGGTGAGGCGCTGGCTGCAAACCAGGGTTTCGGCATCGACACTCCGCGGATCCACGAGATCGCTGCGGAGATCCGCGATGTCCACAAGGTTGGCGTGCAGTTGGCGATCGTCGTCGGCGGAGGCAATTTCTTTCGCGGCGTCGCCGACCAGGCCAAAGAGATGGACCGCGTTTCTGCCGATCACATGGGCATGCTCGCGACGGTGATTAATGCACTGGCGCTACAAGACGCCCTCGAAAAGCAGGGTGTGTACACGCGCGTGCAGACGGCGATTGAGATGAACCAGGTGGCGGAGCCGTTTATCCGGCGACGTGCCATCCGGCATCTGGAAAAGGGCCGCGTGGTGATCTTCGCCGGCGGAACCGGCAATCCTTACTTCTCGACCGACACCGCGGCATCGCTGCGCGCGATGGAGATCAAGGCCGACGCTATCCTGAAGGCAACTAAGGTCGACGGCATCTACGACGCCGACCCGATGAAGGTCAGCGGCGCGACGAAATTCAACCGCATTACTTACATGGATGTGCTGAAGCTCGGGCTGAAGGTGATGGATTCCACTGCGATCAGCCTGTGCAAGGACAACGATTTGCCCATTATCGTGTTTAGTCTGAATCAGCACGGGAATATCCGGCGAGTCGTGATGGGCGAGAAGATCGGATCAATGGTGTGCGCGTAAACTTCTTCTCCGCGGATTCCCGCGGATGAACGCGGATTAGTCCAAATCCCCGGGTGATCTGGATATGCACTTCGGCGGTTTTGCAGTTCTTCTATCCGCGTGAATCGGCGTACATCTGCGGTGAGGAAGTTGGGTTTATAATTCGACGTTTTGAGTTTGTGTCTGGATGGAGCAGAAATCATGGCCATAATGGCGTCAATTGCTGGGCTGAAAGAAACATACGCGCAACTGAAGACGCGCATGGAAAAAGCGGTAGAAGATTTTCGAAAGGCAATGGCGGCAACCCGCACCGGACGCGCATCGGTGCACATGCTCGACGGCGTAACGGTCGACTACTACGGCTCGCAGATGCCGTTGAACCAGATTGCCCAGGTGCATGCGCCAGAAGCGCAGTTGATTACGGTGCAGCCGTTCGATCCGTCATCGCTGGGAGCCATCGAGAAGGCAATCCGCGGCGGCGACCTCGGCCTCAATCCCATGAATGATGGAAAGATGATCCGAGTCCCGGTGCCTCCGCTCACTCAGGAGCGCCGACAGGATATGGTGAAGCATCTCAATAAAGCCCTCGAAGAGCACCGGACCGCGATTCGTAACATCCGCCGCGACGGCAACGATGCAATCAAGAAGGCCATGAAGGACAAGAAGATCACGGAAGACGAAGAGAAGCGGTCCTTGGACGAAATCCAGAAGCTGACCGACGACGAGATCAAAAAAATGGAAGAGATGAGCAAGGCGAAAGAGAAGGAAGTTCTGGAATTGAAGTAGGCTTCGCCTCGAGTTGGAATTTGAGCGGACGGCTACGGCCGTCCGTTTTGCTTTGCGATTCATGAGGGACTGCGGCCGTCGGCCGTTCCGTCGAGCGAAGCCCGAAGCATCCCTCTGCACATGACCATTTCCGAAAGCACCGTACAATCGATAGACAATGAAGAGAGTTGTGCATGCTGCCTGTCCGCATGATTGCCCCGATGCCTGTGGCGTGCTAATCACGGTCGAGGGCGGGCTGGCGACGAAGATCCAGGGTGACCCCGAGCATCCGGTCACGCGTGGATTTTTGTGCGCCAAGGTGGCGAAGTATCTGGACCGTGTGTATTCGCCGGACCGGGTCCTTTATCCCATGCGCAGGATTGTTCCCAAGGGGCCGGCCGAAGCCGCCCGGGGCGCGGGATACGCGAACGCCTGGAAGCGGATTACCTGGGACGAGGCTCTCGACGAGATTGCGTCGCGCTTTCGTGCGGTTCGCTCTGAATTCGGCAGCGAGGCGATTCTGCCATATTCCTTTGGTGGAAGTCTCGGGGCCCTCAACGGCGGAACGATGGACCGGCGCTTCTTTCACCGCCTCGGCGCTTCGCAACTCGATAGGACCATTTGTTCAGCGGCGGGTGAGGCGGGACTGAAATCCGTGCTGGGTGCGAAGCTCGGCACCGAACCCGAGCAGTTCCGTCACTCGAAGTACATCATCGCGTGGGCTTCGAACATTCACGCCAACAACGTACATCTCTGGCCGTTCATCGTCGAAGCACGGCGGAACGGGGCGAAGCTGGTCGTGATCGATCCCTATCGCACTCGAACGGCGGAGTGCGCCGATTGGTACCTGCCCATCAATCCCGGCACCGATGCGGCTCTCGCGCTCGGCATGATGCACATTATCATCGGCGAGAATTTGTACGATGCCGACTACGTGTCGAAGTACACGCTCGGCTTTGAGCAGCTGCGGGAAAAGGTGAAGAACTACCCGCCGGAGCGGGTCGCGCAGTGGACCGGTATCGCAGCTGACGACATTCGTAAGCTGGCCCGCGAGTATGCGACCGTGCGGCCTTCGGTCATCCGCCTGAACTACGGCGTTCAGCGCTCGGAAGGCGGCGGAACCGCCACGCGAACGGTCGTTATGCTCCCGTGCATCACCGGATCGTGGAAAGAAGTTGGAGGCGGGCTGCAGATGTCCACCAGCGACGCAGCTTCCTTCAACACTGCTGCCCTGAAGCGTGCCGATCTGATGAACACAGCGCTTGGGCGCGAGGCCCGAACCGTCAATATGGTGGAACTGGGCAAGGCGCTGAATACGCTGAATGATCCACCAATCAAGGCCTTATTCGTGTACTGTTCGAATCCCGCGGCGGTCTGTCCGAACCACGGCGAAGTCGTGCGTGGCCTGAAGCGTCCCGATCTCTTTACGGTGGTGCATGAGCAGTTCTTTACCGACACAACGGACTACGCCGATATCCTGCTGCCCGCCACGACATTCTTCGAACATAAAGACTTGCAGAAGGCTTATGGGCACTACTACGTGCAGGTTTCGAACCAGGCAATCGATCCGCTGGGGGAGTGCCGATCGAACGTGGAGATGTTCCGCGCACTGGCTGAGCGCATGGGATTCGAGGACGCATGCTTCCGCGAGAGCGTGGATGAGATGATTGATCTGGCTCTCGAATCACCTGACCCGTGGATGAAGGGGATGAGCCGCGAGCAATTGGAGATCGGTCCCGTCAGGCTGAATCTATCGGATGTCTCATCGCGACCCGCTTCCGGCTCCGAGCTTCCGGCTTCCGGAACGACTATCTCTACATTCACACCTTTTTTGCCCTTCGCTCATGGTGGCTTTCGTACTATCTCCGGCAAAGCCGAGCTTTATTCCGCGGATTTAAAGGCGCAAGGTCTCGATCCGGTGGCGGAGTTCATTCCGCCCTCTGAATCGCGCCACGCGAACCATCAAACCTTGCCGCTCGAATTGCTGGCGCGCAAGGCCGACAACTTCTTGAATTCAACCTTCGCCAACCAGCGTTCTCTGCAGGAGATGGAAGAACCGGGCCTGCTCGAGATATCCCTTGCGGACGCGCGTTCTCGTGGAATCGCTGAAGGAGATCGGGTTCGGGTCTTCAATCAGCGGGGCGACATTCTGCTGAAAGCTCGGGTGGACGGGAAAGTGCAGGCCGGAGTTGTGTCCGCGAAGCTGAATTGGGCTAAGATGAATCCTGGTTTTCAGAGTATCAATAGCTTAACCTCAGAAAAACTTACCGACATGGGCAACTCAGCCACGTTTTATTCCGTCTTGGTTGAAGTAGAGAAGATCCGCGGCTGAGCGGCATGGCCAATGATCGGAGCCCTAATTTACATTCATCTGTTGTCAAAGCGACCGGAAGATTCGATTTGAGAGTCGCGGTTTGGACGCTATCCCTTGATCTACCGTATAATTACAGTTTTCTTACATCCCAGAGGCTGAGGTCGTAGCGATTCCGTTTCGCTTTCATTCGGAGAACCTTGCTGTGCTCAAGCGCGCCTGCGTTCCCGGAGCTGCGTTCGTGCCATCTTATTCATTTAAACAGCTTTGTTGGAGCTTGGGACGGCGCGCCTGCGGGTGGGGCGCGTTGCTCGCCGCTCTTTTGCTCATGAGCGCGAGCTTGGTTTGGGCGCAGAATGACGTAATCTCCGAGATCAGTGTGACCGGGAACCGGCGCATCCCAGCCGAGACCATCAAAGCCCGTATTTTCACCAAGCCGGGCGATATTTACGACCAGTCCTCCCTCGAACGCGACTTCAATTCCCTCTGGAATACCGGCTACTTCCAGGACATAAAGTTCCTGCGTGAGCAGACTCCGAAGGGCTGGCGGATCATCGTCCAAGTGAAGGAAAAGGAGACGATTCGGGAAATTAACTATCTCGGCCTGAGTTCGGTCTCCAATAGCGACGTGCTCGACCGCTTCAAGCAGGACAAGGTCGGCCTCGTCGTTGAGAGTCAATATGACCCCACACGCATAAAGAAAGCGGAAGTTTCCATTAAGAATCTGCTTTCCGAGCACGGACGTCAGTTCGCCACGATCAAAACCGAAGTACGTCAAATTCCTCCCGCCGCCGTCGGTATCACCTTCGTGGTCAAAGAAGGACCGAAGGTCAAGGTCGGCAAAATCAAGTTCGAGGGGAACGAGCACATCAAGAAACGCGTCCTCCGAGCCGCCATGAAAAACCTGCGGCCAGTCGGCGTTCCTCACTCAATTTTTCTCGAAAACATCTTCGCCCGGACGTATGACGCCACCAAGCTGGAAGAAGACACTGAGCGCGTGCGGGCCGAGTACCAGAACCGCGGCTACTTCAAAGTGCATCGTGCACGATCCCAAGACCGACATCCACGATACGGGCCACAAAGGAGTTCATATCCCTCTCCTGATGCCCGGCCCGGGCAAAGCCGTGGACATCACCATGCCCATCGAAGAAGGGGACGAGTTCCGACTGGGAAAGATCACCTTCAAGAACAACAAGGCGATCACGAATACCACCGCGCTGCGTAGCATGTTCCCGCTCAAGGACGGGGACGTCTTCAGCCGGGACAAAATCGCCAAGGGCCTGGAAAATCTGCGCAAGGCGTACGGCGAGTTCGGTTACATCAACTTCACGCCGGTGCCCTCCACGACCTTCGACGATGAGAAGAAGATTGCGAACCTCGAGATCGACGTCGATGAAGGCAAGCAGTTCTACGTACGTCGCATCGAATTCCAGGGCAACACGACGACGAGGGACAAGGTCATCCGCCGCGAACTCGCTCTCGAGGAGGGTGGAATCTACAACTCGCATCTGTGGGAGTTGAGCCTCCTGCGCCTGAACCAGTTGTCCTATTTCGACCAACTTAAGCCGGACGATCCGAACGTGACCGACAAGAAGCTGGACGAAAAGAACGGACAAGTGGATCTCACGCTGAAGGTCCACGAGAAGGGCAAGAACAGCATTGGGTTGAATGGCGGCGTCAGCGGCCTGGAAGGCGCCTTCATTGGCATGAACTATTCGACCAATAACTTCCTTGGCCGGGGCGAAACCCTGCAGGTGCAGGTCAGCCTGGGCAACCTGGCGCGCAGCGTCATGTTTGGCTTCACCCAGCCGTATATGTTCGATCGCCCATTGCAGTTCGGCTTCACGGTGTTCGGAAACAAAATTAACTTCGACCAGGCGCGCCAACTCTCGATCTTCAGCGGACAGAACCTGAACCTGCCGAGCGCGGTGTTGCAGAACCTCCAGAATTATTCGCAATCGAGCGTTGGTTTCACCACTTCTCTGAGCTATCCATTGCGGCGTTCTTTCAAACGCGTGGGCATCACGTACTCACTGGACCGCTCGACGCTGCTGCCTCTCAGTACCGCGTCCAAGACATTGTTCGATTTCATTGCCTTCCGCGGAATTTCTGGTCCAAACGCGGTGAACGGGATCATCACGAGCAAGATCTTCCCTAACTTCTCGTTCAACACTCTGGACAGTGGCATCTCCCCGCATAGCGGACATCAGATGACGCTCGGAGCTGAGTTCGCCGGCATCGGCGGAACTGTTCGGTCGATTCGTCCGATCATCCAATACAAGCAATTCATCCCGGTACAAAACCGGAAGAATGCGATCGGCTTCAGCCTCAATGGTTCCTACATCTCGGGCTATGGCGGCCTTGTCGCGCCGCCGTTCCAGCGCTTCTACATGGGCGGTGAGAATGACGTGCGTGGATTCGATATCCGCTCAATCTCGCCGGTAGCCTTCCTGCCCAGCGCGAATCAGGTGACCCTGACGAATCCGGACGGAACTCCTGTCCTCAAGGATCCGGCGAATCCGCGGCTGGGAGCCTGGACGGTTCCTGTTCCGGTCGACCAGATCGTGTTCCCGGGCGGCGACCTTAGTGCGTGGTCGAACCTGGAATATCGCTATACCATCGCTGGCCCGGTAGCCATTGCCCCGTTCATTGACATGGGCATCGATCCGATCGTAAGAAAGTCGCAGCTGCAGATCGCCTCGCAACAGTACGACCAGGTGATCAGCACGCCGTTCGGTTGCCCTGCGCTTGATGCCGGGTTCAACTGCACTGGGGGCAGCGTACTGAATCCGACGCCGTCGAAGTATTTGCAGGTTTTGAACTCGACCAACTGGAAGCCGCGGGTCTCAACAGGTATTGAGTTACAGATGTTCTTGCCAGTGGTCAACGCTCCGTTCCGCATTTATTGGGCTTACAACCCGGTACGACTGGATACGCCGGCGAACCCCCCGATTCCGATTACACGCAGCATGTTCCCAGCTGGCGCGGCCGGCGATTATACGTACCACTTGGCCGTGAATTCATTTTCGCCGAACTTCCTGCTGCGGGAGCCGCGCAAGACCTTCCGGTTCACGGTGGCAACGACGTTCTAAATGCTGACTGGAGCGTAAATTCGGTCGTCGGCAGGGCTCATAGTTCGTTTGACTGGCTGAGAGCGCGATCACTATAATGTTGGCTGATCCACGCCATCGAGTGAGTTTCAGTGGGAGTGGACGGCACGCCCGTTTGCCGGCGTGCGAAGCTGGCTATCAAAAGCGCCTTCCGATGGCGGCCGTTACCGCAACGGAAACCTCATTCAGTGCGGCCCAGCGTTGACTGAAGAAGCGATCTGAGAGCGAGATTCGAAGAAGATCATTCCCGGAACCATGTTCCAAGGAGTTCAACCGATCCAATGAAAAGCAAGTTTTTGCGCGTTCTTCTGGCTGCTGCGGCGACATCCACGTTTTCCGCACTGGCCCAAACCGGCAGCGCCGCCACTCCGGCCACCACACCTGCAAGTCCAACCAAAGCCCCCACCGCTACCGCAATGACCGGTACCAAGGTCGGCGCCATCAATATTGAGGGCGCGATCTTCGGAAGCAACGAGGGCCAGAAGGAAGTTCAAACTCTCCAAAAGAAGTTCGAGCCCAAACAGTCTGAACTGAAGCAGCAGAACGACGAGCTCGAAGCCCTCAAGAAGCAGCTCAGCACCCAGGGCGATAAGCTGAACGAAGAAGCTGCCGCGAACCTCAAGAAGCAGATCGAAGGCAAGCAGAAGTCATTCGATCGCTCCGTGCAGGATGCCCAGGAGGAGTTTGGCAGCCAGCAGCAGGATATTGCCGGCAAGATCCTGCAGAAGATGGCTCCAATGATCGTGAAATATGCGCAGGAGAATGGCTTTGGGATGATCATCGATACGTCCAAGCCCTGGCCGCAGAGCCCCGTCCTCGTTGCAGGTGAAGGTGTGGATATCACCAAGGCGGTGGTGGACCTCTACAACACGCAGTCCGGTGTTGCCGCTCCGACGGCCCCGGCTGGATCCGCCAAGCCTGCTGCTCCGAGGCCGAGTGGTGCCGGCGCAGCCAAGCCAGCGACTCCGAAGACTTCGGAACCGGCAAAGTAGTTTTTCTGCGGACACCTCGAGTGTCCGCAAAGTTCCAACAGGCCGCGTGAAAGCGCGGCCTTTTTTTCTTTTCAAACCAGCGCCGAGGCGCGTCCGCGTGGTGTCCATTTCAGCAAACAGGTTTACGACTGGAGGACGCCATGTTTGCCGAAAGCATGTTGGAAACATCCTGGGCCCAACGCACACGCCGCGGCTGGACGACGCTGACCTCGTTCGGACTGCAAGCCTTCCTGCTGGGGACGCTAATTACAATTCCGTTGCTCAGGACGATTGGGATTCCGCTGGCCCGAACGGTATCTACGCCGATCAGCATGGGGCGAAGGCCTGCTCCCCAAACAACGAGGCCGCCCGAACACTCTCACAGCACGGCCGTCGCGATCGTCCCTTACACCGGCACAATCCGTGCGCCGGGGCACATTCCGCACGGGATTCCCATGATCCACGATGACCTGAGCGGAGGACCCGACACTGGAATCCCCTCAACGACTGATTTCTCAGCTCCGTACGATCCGAACAGCAACATTCCGATGCCCGTCAGTGGAACGCGGGCTGTTATGCCCGTTCCGGCCGCACTGCCCAAGCCGACATTCAAGACCTCGAGCATGCTGCAAGGGAGCCTGATCCGGAAGGTGGAGCCTGTCTATCCGGCCCCGGCTAGGTCTGCCCGGATTCAAGGTCCGGTGGTGCTCGAGGCCATCATCGGCAAGGACGGAACGATGCAGAATCTGAGGCTTGTGTCGGGACACCCGATGCTCGTCCGTGCAGCCATCGAGGCCGTGAGCCAGTGGCGCTACAAGCCGTACGTCCTGAATGGGGAGGCGATCGAGGTGGAGACGCAGATCACCGTGAATTTCATCCTGGCGAACTGATTCCGGCGACGTCGTTCCGGGAGCCTTAAGCGGGAGTAGTCCTGCGGTAACGTGGGCGCTCGGCTCGGTCCCGCTATAATCGCGAAAGTGGCTACTACAGCAGAGATCCTGAGCCGGGTCGCGACGCGTCCCACCTGGGCCGACGTTTCGCTGACGACGTTGAGGCAGAACTTCCGCACGGTGCAGAAACACGTTGGCGCGGCGGTCACGGTCTGCGCGGTGGTAAAAGCGGATGCCTACGGCCACGGCGCTGTCGAATGTTCGCGTGCCCTCGAGACAGAAGGTGCGCGCTGGCTGGGAGTCACTTCTCTCGACGAAGCGATCCCGCTGCGCGAATCCGGTATTCGAGCCAACCTGCTGCTAATGACCGGATTCTGGCGCGGCGAGGAGAGCGAGATCATCCGCCTCCATCTCACGCCCACAGTGTGGGAACAGTGGCATATCGAGTCGCTTGAGAAAGCAGCGGCGAACCTTGCTGTGGCACAACATCCCGTGCACCTCAAGGTGGACACAGGCATGGGCCGCCTGGGCGTCGCCGTCGAACAACTTCCCGCCGTACTTCAAGCGCTGAAGGCGGCGAAGCATCTGGTGCTCGAAGGACTGTCCACGCATCTTGCGGATTCTGAAGTGATGGATGCGCCCTCAGTGGCCGAGCAGGAGCGAAGGTTCGATGTCGCCCGAAAGATGGTCCGTGAAGCCGGAATGGCTCCGGCGCTGGTTCATATGGCAAATACGGGCGCAGTCATCTCGCGTCGCGAGACGTGGAACACTATGGTGCGCCCGGGCGTCGCGCTCTATGGCTACTACCTGCCATTTCAAAGAGCAGGCAGGGAAGTGAGCGGCGGCACTCTGCGATTGCCGGTGAAGCCGATCCTGACGTGGAAGACGCGGATTCTCTCGTTGCGCAGTTTCGAAGCCAGTCAGCCACTGGGATACGGCGGCACCTACGTTACCAAGGCGCCAGCCCACGTTGCGGTCCTGCCCGTCGGTTACGCCGATGGATACAATCGCCAGCTCTCGAATCAAGGCCGCGTGATCGTGCGTGATCACTACGCGCCGATCGTCGGCAGAATTTCGATGGATCTAACCCTGGTCGACGTGACCGGAATCCCGGGCGTTGGCGTGGGAGACGAAGTGATCCTGCTAGGGACAAGCGATGGCCTCAACGTAGACGCACTCGAGCACGCAGAATTAGCCAACAGCACACCGTACGAGATCCTCTGCAATATCTCCAAGCGCGTGCCGCGAAGGTATCCGAGCTAAAGGTGCGTTTGTAAGCCGGAATTGCCCGCCTCGCTACGCGTACCTTCCATCTGTTGCGAAAACTGAAATTCGAATAAATTCATGACACTTTCGGCTGCCCGGTTTGAGGCGAATTTCCTCCGATTTATACCGCAATCGCTCAGGAATGAGTTGTCCCTTAGGCTCGCCCGTTCAAGGGGCGAATCTCGGGCGCCGACGGCTGATTCATGCCGTTCAGTGCAGCGCCGTGCCTGGCATGCCTCACGCCTTGCTAAACTGGAAGGTTCAGCATGGCTACGCGCTACGCACAGTGGATGTACGACTGGGAGCACCGGCTCACCTCGGTGGACAACAACCGAGTGGTGCGTCCGCTCGAGTGGGGCGGGGAGTGGGCGCGAGAGTGGCCCTGCCGCAACGGGTATCATCCCGGACCAACGGCGGAGAATCCTGAAAAGTTCTTTCTCGACTACAACCAGCGCATCGTTGCCAATAGTGACGAGTTCTACTCTTATAAGCGTCCCACCGACTTCCGGTTGGAAAAGCGCGAGGTGCAGGTTTTCTCGACTCGCGAGGTGCCGGATCCCAAGCTGGAGGCGAAGGTCAAGGGAACGTACGGCGAATTCCTGCGCTTCACCTCTCCGGTCACGAGTCCTTATCCTGAAAACAATCTGGTGAATGCCCGGTGGTTTCCGGCGCAAGGACGCCGCGCCATCGTGCTGCTGCCCCACTGGAATTCCGACGCGATCTCGTACGTCAGCCTTTGCCGCGTTTTCAATCTCATGGGTATTGCGGTGCTCCGGCTGACCATGCCGTATCACGACATCCGCATGCCCTCGGAGATCAAACGCGCTGACTATGCCGTCTCGGCGAATATCGGCCGCACGCTCGATGCCGTGCGCCAGGGCGTGGTGGACATCCGATGCTGCCTCGACTGGCTGGAAGAGCAGGGATATTCGCAACTTGGAGTTGTGGGCACCAGCCTGGGCTCGTGCTATGCGTTCATCGCGGCAGCGCACGATCCGCGCATTCGCGTCGCGGCCTTTAATCATGCGTCCACCTACTTTGCGGATGTTGTCTGGCACGGACAGTCCACGCGCCACATCCGGCAGGGAATCGAGCAGCAGATCGATCTGGAAGAACTGCGCAAAGTCTGGCTGGCGATCAGCCCCATGGCGTACTTCGACCAGTTCTCGCGTTGGCCGAAGAAATCGCTAATCATTTATGCAGCCTACGACCTGACGTTCCTGCCCGAATTCTCACGCGATGTGGTGAATCAATTTGAGCGGCATGGACTTGATCACAAAGTCGCCGTGCTACCGTGCGGGCACTACACTACCGGAGAAACGCCTTACAAATACATGGATGGCTGGCACCTGGCATCGTTCCTGCGGACGGCGTTCTAGAACCATTTACCACGAAGGAGCCGAGGGACCACGATGGAAGAATGGCATCCCGATTTTCCTTCGCGGTCCTTCGTGCCCTTTGTGGTTATGGCAGTTAGAATGTATGGGACCGTGCCGGATCTGCCGGTTCAAAACATACGAGCGATCAGGAAACCCCTATGAAAAACTCCGCGATGTACCGTCCGCTGTTCGAGAGCGATCCCCAGATCGCCGCTGCCATCGACAATGAAACCCGCCGCCAGCATGAGGGTCTCGAACTGATCGCCTCTGAGAACTTTGTCAGCGAAGCCGTGCTCGAAGCTGCGGGTTCCGTGTTCACGAACAAGTACGCGGAAGGATATCCCGGAAAGCGTTACTACGGGGGCTGCGAATTCGCCGACGTCGTCGAGAACCTGGCACGCGACCGAGCCAAGCAGTTGTTCGGCGCGGAGCATGCCAATGTGCAGCCGCATGCCGGATCCCAGGCCAACATGGAAGCCTACGCCGCGATCCTGCAGCCGGGCGACACGATCCTGGGGCTGAACCTTGCCCATGGCGGACATCTCACGCACGGACATCATTTGAACTTCTCGGGCAAGACCTACAAGATCGTTCCGTACGGCGTCACCAAAGAAGCCGAGACTATCGATTACGACGAATTGGAGAAGATCGCGGAACGAGAGCGCCCGAAGTTGATTATTGGCGGAGGTAGCGCGTATCCGCGGATTATCGATTTCGCCCGCATGCGTCAGATCGCCGACAAAGTCGGGGCTCTCTACCTTGTCGACATGGCCCACTTTGCCGGACTCGTCGCCGGGGGTGCGCATCCTTCACCGGTGCCGCATGCGCACATCGTCACCTCGACCACCCATAAGACCCTGCGCGGACCGCGCTCGGGCATGATTCTGTCGAAGGCGGAGTTGGCGCAAGCCATCGACAAAGTTGTATTCCCGGGAATGCAGGGCGGCCCGCTCGTTCACATCATGGCTGCGAAGGCCGTGTGCTTCCAGGAGGCCATGCAGCCTGAGTTCCGCGACTATGCCCGTCAGGTTGTTGCGAACGCAAAGGTTCTCGCTCAGTCGCTGGCGGACGAAGGCTTCCGCATTATCTCGGGTGGCACCGACACCCACCTCATGCTCGTTGACGTTTTCTCGAAGGGCATGCTGGGCAGCGAAGCTGAAAAAGCGCTGGGCGAAGCCGGAATCACCGTCAACAAGAATGCGATTCCTTTCGATACGAATCCGCCCATGAAGCCGAGCGGCATCCGCGTAGGAACTCCGGCGCTGACCACGCGTGGCATGAAGGAAAATGAGATGCGTCAGGTGGGCCGCTGGATTGCCGAGTCCTTACTCCACCGGACCGACGCCGACGTGCTTTCGAAAGTCCGCAAGCAGGTGCTCGAATTGTGTGAAGCGTTTCCGCTTTATGCCGAGCGCCGTGCCAAAGCGCAAGCCGAGGTACGGGCTTAGCGCATGCGGAGGCGGGCCTGCGTTCTAAATCGAAAGGGGACTCGCGCCGTATTCTGGCCGCGCGGTGTCCTCTGTGTTTAAATGCCATCGGTGAAGATCGCCATCGATATCCGGCGGATGACCGAGTTCGGCGTCGGCACCTATATCCGCAACGTGGTGCGCACCCTGGGGCGGGTGGACCATGACAACTCTTATTTCCTCCTGGGGCCGGCGGGAAAGGTGCAAGAAATCGCGCCCCTGCCGGACAATTTTCATACCATCCCGTTAGTCGCCCCGGAGCGCTCGGCCAAGGGATTCTTCGAGTTTCGCGCTGCCTTGAAGAAGACCGGCTGCGACTTGGCGCATATCCCGAACCTGTTTTCTGTGCCTCGCGCGCTTCCCTGTCCCTATGTAATGACCGTCCATGACATGCTCGAACACATGTCCCGGGCGCGCCAGCAAACCGGATTCTGGAGCACATGGCACGTTCAGATGACGAAGCGCGTCTTGCGCGGAGCCGAGCGAATTTTTGCCGTTTCGAACTTTACGCGAACAGAAATCGAAAAGCTGTTCGGCATTCCGCCCGGTAAGATTGAGGTCGTCTACAACGCCATTGATGAACGTTTTTTGCGCGGCCACGCCAGTGCCGCGGACCGTGAACTGATCGCGCAGCGCTACCAGGTCACCTATCCGTTTCTGCTCTACGCGGGCCGCATCAGCCCGCACAAGAATGTCGTCCGCATGATCGAGGCTTTCTCTGCGCTGAAGACGGAACTCGAAAGAGACCAGCTGTACCCCGATCTCAAGTTGATCATTATTGGGGACGATCTTTCAGGCAATCCCGATCTGCGACGAACCGTGGTGCGTAGCGGCGTTCAGAACGACGTGCGTTTCCTGGGATTCATCCCGATTGAGGTGCTGCGGATTTTCTACGACGAAGCGAAGATCTTCGTCTTCCCGTCGCTCTACGAAGGATTCGGCCTCCCGCCGCTCGAAGCCATGGCGCACGGAACGCCTGTGATTACTTCAAATGTGTCTTCTCTGCCCGAGGTCGTGGGGAATGCGGCTGTATTGGTAAATCCCGAAAATGTATTCGAGATCATGCGCGCACTGCACCGCGTACTTACCGACAAGGCTCTGCGCGACCGCATGAAAGAGCGCGGCTACCGTCAGGCAACGCGCTTCTCATGGGAGATTTCTGTGCGGCGCGTTCTGGATGTCTACCGCGAAATCGCCCAAGGCAAGCACGGGCCTCGCAGCAGCAACGCTGCCGACTAGACACAACTTCGACTGAATCGAGGAAGAAGAGGCTCCATCCGGAAAGCCCGTGGAACCTACTTCACCAGCGGCTGCCCCGGAGAAAGGATCGCGAGCTTGTGCAGCTTGGCTGTCAGGCGGGTGCGGTCAGCGTCGGTTTTGGCGGCAGCAAGGCGTTTGCGCAACTGGACAATCTTATCTTTGCGGGTGCGGCGCCGCCGAATCTCGGGCCGGCGACTGGGTGCGGACATTGAGTTCTCCTGGAATTGAATTTAAGACTTTGTGGCAGCCGGACCTGTAAGCCGAATTCTGTCCTCAGGATTGCTCCTGCGGGACGGCCATTCCTCTGGGCCGTGCATCGCTGCACGGCTCTAGCGACCTACCCGGAGGTTTAACGCACCGAGCCGGCACGTGTCCGCAGCCGAAGCCGCGTTCTTCCTCCCTATTTGGTCTTGCTCCGTGTGGGGTTTGCCCTGCCCGCGGCATTACTGTCGCGGCGGTGCGCTCTTACCGCACCTTTTCACCCTTACCCCGTTTTACCGGGGCGGTATGTTTTCTGTGGCACTTGCCGTCCATCAGGCTTGAACCTGACGTCCCGGACGTTATCCGGCACACTGCTCTGCGGAGTTCGGACTTTCCTCTCCTCGCGCCCGAAGACGCGGGAAGCGACCGTCCGGTCCGGCTGCCTACACACTGATTATATGCGATGAGGTGGCGTCCCCGGGATGGCCGTCCGGTCTGCGAAATCCCTTGTCCGCCTTTTTCCGTCCCACGGCCATTCGGACTGTTAAACTTGTATGTTCTTTCTCGCTGTCCGGCTTACCCGAAGCCGGTCGGCGAAAGCCGGAAGCCCGATCCTCATGAACATTGCGGAAGCCATCCGAATCGCGCTCCGATCCCTGTGGGCGAATAAGCTCCGCTCCGTCCTTACCTTGCTCGGCGTGGTCATCGGAATCGCCGCAGTGATTGCCGTCGTCACCTTTGTCTCGGGCATTCAGGACTACGTCGCACAGAAGATATTCAATCTCGGCGCAGACGTTTTCATCGCCTCAAAGATGTCGCCGGTCCAGACGAATGTCGAGAAGTTTCTGGCTGCCGAAAAACGCAAGAATCTGGTGCTGGATGACTTCCAGGCTGTTGCCGACGCCTGTCGTCACTGCGAGTACGTCGGCGCGGTGATGCGCGGCAGCGGTAAAGTGAAGCGCAACGAACAGTCGATCAGCGACACCACGATTCAGGGCATTACGCCTTCGGTGGCGGACATCCTCGACACCGATCTCACTTACGGTCGCATGCTCAATGAAACCGACCTGAACAACCATCTGCAGGTCGCTGTCGTCGGGAACGACATCGTGGAGCATCTCCTCGGAGCTGCCGATCCGCTCGGCCAGGAGATCCGCGTTGACGGCTGGACCTATCAGGTCATCGGCGTTGGAAAGAAAAAAGGAAAGACGCTCGGCCAGAGTGCCGACAATTACGTTCTGATCCCTATCACCGTCTATCTGAAACAATACGGATCCCACAACACCAGCATCAGCATCTGGGGCAAGGCCATGGCCACGGGAGCCCCGCTGAGCCAAGCGATCGATGAAACGCGCATGGCGTTGCGGACGCACCGGCATGATCGACCCGGCGACGAAGACAGCTTCGATATTGAGACAAACGAGAGTTTGTTGAGCATCTGGGCGGGCCTGAGCAGCACGTTCTTCATGGCAACCATTGGGATTGCGGCAGTCTCCCTGGTCGTGGGCGGCATCGTCATTATGAACATCATGCTCGTCTCGGTCACCGAGCGTACGCGCGAGATCGGCATCCGCAAGGCACTGGGCGCGAGGCGCGAGGATGTGCTCCTGCAATTTCTGATCGAAGCGGTCACCCTGGCGACCATCGGCGGCATTCTGGGAGTGCTGGGCGGTGCGTCCATTGCCGAGATGGTCACGCTCCTCATCGGGATGCCATCATCTATCAAGCTATGGGCCGTTGCGGCAGGCTTGATCGTCGCAGCAAGTGTAGGAGTTTTCTTCGGAGTCTATCCGGCGCGTAAAGCCGCCCGATTGGACCCAATCGTGGCGCTAAGATTCGAGATGTGAGCTTACCGGTCTCGGCAGGCGAAAACCGGAAGCCGGAAAGCCGGCAATTATGGTAGCCAGATCCGAATTCGGCGAAATCGTCCACATGGCAACGGACACGATCCGCAGCAACAAGCTGCGGTCCGTGCTTACGGTGCTCGGAATTGTGATCGGGGTTGCCGTCGTAATCGGTGTGTCTTCAATCGGACGCGGACTCGACGACAATGTCCGACAAATTGTCAGCAGCATTGGGTCTGACGTGATCTTCGCCTTTCATCTCGAGCCCTTCACCTTCGGACGTCCAAGCGAAGAAATGCGTACGCGTAAGGAATTGACGCATGATGATTCCATCGCGATGCGCGACCTGCCGCATGTCAAAGCAGTAACGGCAGGTGTCCGGTACTTCCGGCCTGAACTTGGGATTGGCTCATTTGCCGTGAAATATCAGGATCATAAGGCGAAGAACACGATCCTCGAAGGCGACGAAGCCTCGGCGAAAGACGTTTTCGACCTCCAGATTTCCTCGGGACGCTGGTTCAGCGAAATCGATGAAGAACACCGTTCCAACGTCGTCCTCATCGGAGCGGAAACCGCGGACGAACTTTTCGGCATCGACGATCCGCTCGGCAAGGAAGTAAACATCGAAGGGCAACTCTTCACTGTCATTGGCGTGGCCCAGCCGGTCAAGTCTGTTTTCGGCGGCGGCAAGAATCCAGAAGACAATAAGGTCTATATGCCGCTGAGCACGATGCGCAAGTTGCATCCCGAACTCAAGCAACACTGGATCAGCATCAAAGCTACGTCACACGAAGACGTCCCCAAGGCTATCGATGAGGTCCGCCAGTTGCTGCGACGCAGGCGCAGAGTTCCGGTGGATAAGCCCGATAATTTTGCGGTATTTACCTCCGATTCGATTTCCGATGCATGGAACCAGATTACGGGGGCGCTGTTCATCGGAATGTTCGCCATCTCGAGCGTCGCTCTCGTCGTTGGCGGTGTCGGCGTGATGAACATCATGCTGGTGAGCGTCACCGAACGGACGCGCGAAATCGGTGTGCGCAAGGCCATCGGCGCGCGCAAGCGGGATATCCTTCTGCAATTTACCCTCGAAGCCATTATGCTCACTGCCGTGGGCGGCGTCATCGGCGTCACCGCGGGTGCCCTTGTCGTCTGGGGCATTCCTATGATCTGGCCTTCGTTGCCCGCCCGGATGTCCGTGTTCTGGACGAGCTTCGGCTTCAGTGCGGCCGCAGCTGTGGGACTTATCTTCGGTATCTACCCCGCGTGGAAGGCGGCGAATCTCGACCCGATTGAATCGCTGCGCTACGAATAAGTTATCCTTCCATCGCGCATGATCCACTCCCTCAGCGGAATCCTTCAACTGGTTGCGATTCTGGGATGTCTGTCAAGTTCCGCTTACTACCTGCTGTGCCTGTGGAGCGCCGGCATTTTTGTTCGTGAACGGAAGTCCCCCAGCGCGAACATCGCGCAGTCGTTTCCTCCTGTCACCATCCTCAAGCCATTAAAGGGAATCGATCCTGACATCTATGAGGCCTTCCGCAGCCACTGTCTGCAGGACTATCCGGAGTACGAGATCATCTTCGGAGTCAGCCAGGCCGACGATCCAGCCGTCGCCAGCGTCGAGCAGTTGCGGCACGAGTTCCCGAAGATTCGCATTAGCTTGCTCGTCTGTCCGAACAAGCTGGGAACGAACGTAAAAGTCAGCAATCTTGAGCAGATGGTGCAGGCTGCCCGCTTCGAGCACATGATCGTCAATGACAGCGATATTCGGGTCGGAACAGACTATTTACAGAAAGTCATCGCGCCTCTGCAGAATGACCAGATCGGCATGGTGACCTGCCTCTACCGCGGTGCGCCGGCTGCGACACTCGGTTCACGCTTCGAAGCACTCGGAATCAGCACAGACTTCTCGGCGGGAGTGCTGGTCGCGCGGCAACTCGAAGGCGGATTGCATTTCGGGCTGGGCTCCACCCTTGCTTTCCGCCGCAGAGATCTGGAGCGCATCGGCGGATTCAGAGCCATCGTCGATTTCCTCGCCGATGACTATGAACTCGGCCGGCGCATCGCCGATTTGGGGCTCAAAGTCATATTGTCCGCGACGGTCGTCGAAACGCATCTTCCTGCTTACAACTTCCGCGGGTATCTTACGCACCAGATGCGCTGGGCACGAGGAGTTCGCGACGCCCGCCTCGGCGGATATATCGGCCTCGTCACCACATTTGGCCTACTGTGGTCGGTGCTGGCTGTGCTGGCTGCAAAGGCAACCCCGTGGTCATTGGCGGTTCTGGCGACAGTATTGTTCTTGCGGGTCGCCGTCGCCCTGGCGGTCGGAAGGTCCGCGCTGCAGGATCGAAGATTGATCGCGCAGTTGTGGTTGCTCCCCTTGCGAGACTTCATCGCCGTCGGTGTATGGATCGCCAGCTTTGCTGGCCACACGGTAGTTTGGCGGGGCGAAAGATTCGAATTGAAAAACGGACGCCTCACTCGCCAATCCAGATAACCAAGAGGTTATGTGGGCAAAGTCGCCTCGGCTGTGCAGCCACAACGAAATGTGTCGCGGCAGCGCCGATTATTGTCCCGGCACAATCAATTCAAATCGCCCATCCGCAAACAGTCGATACTGCCGCCCTCGCCACGAAATTGTATTCCCGAAAAATCCCGCGATCCAGAAGCAAAAGCCCATCACGTCCTCAACCGGCACTAGCAGCCAGTTCAATCTCACGCGAAGAACTCTCGACGACACCACATACGCCGCCAGCCCGCGCACGAGAGCGGTGACCAGCAGAACCGGCCACCATGCAGGCGAGAAGATGCACACCAGCAACGCGAGCGGGAGCGGCATTGTGAATACTTGCCCTACGTATCCGGCCGGGCGGGATCGTCGCGTGCTCCGCGTCCAGCGTAGCCGGTGGGCCATACTTTCATTCCAGTCCGCACCTCCGATGTGGTGCTCGATCACGTAGGAAGAAAGGATCACGCCATGGCCCGCATCGGCGGCAAACTTCCCGATGACAAAATCTTCAGCGAGATAATCCTTCAGTCGCGCGAATCCGCCAATCGCGTTCAACACCGTGCGCCGCGCAGTGATCGTTGGTCCAACCGCGAAGTGCATCCCTTCGAGCATGCGTGCCACGAGTGCGCTTCCCCAAAAATCCGTGTTCATGCCGGCCGCTTCCAATCGTGACCAGAAACTCGCGCCCGGCACCGCGCGATATGGGCAAGTTGCTACTCCGAGATCCGCATCCTGAAACTCCGCAGCAACTGTTTGAAGCAGAGAAGGCGTGACTCGAACATCGCTGTCGCTCATCACTACCAGGTCATTGGCAGCCGCAGCCAGCATATTCTCCAGGCTGAAGACTTTTGCGTTCGGATACGGCGGCTCCCCTGTAATGATCAGTCGCGATGGAATGTTCGGATATCGCTGCTGCAGGCGGGCGACAACCTCTGCAGCCGGATCACTCGCGTGACGCAGCGCAAACAGTATTTCGAACGCCGGATAATCCTGCTGGAAGAATGTCCGCAGGTTCGACTCAAGGTCGAGATCGAGCCCGGCCAAAGGTTTGAGGATGCTGATGGCTTCAGTTCGTTCGAGCACCGGTGGCTTCACCGCTAGATAGCGCAGCGAGGCAACGATCTGAAGAACCGAGTAAACAATCGACCCGCAGAGAACAACCACGAAGAGGCCAGCCAGGATCTTGCCCGGGTGCGAAGGAATCAGAGATAGGAACAGCGCGCATCTTGCACCTGCAACCATGGATGACCAGACCGGAAGTCATTATACCTACAGGTCGATTCGCGCTCCGGCATTCCCCGCTTCCTGGTCGCCACCCACCGCAGTTGCGTGGCTCAACGCCGTCCGAATTTTGTGCGAGAGTTGTTTCAACGTATAAGGTTTCTGCAGGAAATTCGTCTCCAGATCGACCACCTTGTGGTCGAGTACCGTCTTGCCCGCATAGCCCGACACGAATAGGAATTTCAATACCGGGCGCACCGGCATCATCTGTTTTGCCAGTTCGCCTCCGCTCATGTTCGGCATCACTACGTCTGTTACAACTAAATCGATCATGGAGCCATGCTTTCCCGCGACCTCCATCGCATCGACGCCATCCTTCGCTTCAAGCACGTGATAGCCCTGCAGGCGCAGGAACTCCGCCGTCGATCTCCGCACCGCCTGCTCGTCTTCCACCAGCAGGATCGTCTCAGTCCCGCGAGTTTCACTCCTATAGTCGAAAGCCTGGGGGGCCGTAACGCGGTTCCGGCTGCTCAGCCTTGGCAAGTAGATCTTGAAGATCGTGCCGCGATCCCGTTCGCTGTACACCCAGATGAATCCCTGGTTCTGCTTTACGATTCCATACACAGTAGCAAGGCCGAGGCCCGTGCCCTTGCCAGAAGGCTTCGTCGTATAAAAAGGTTCGAAGATGTGCGGTAGGTCCTCGCGCGGAATGCCTGTTCCGTCGTCGCTCACCGTAATCACGGCGTAGTCTCCCATCGGGATCACAGCCGGCTTGCCATGAACATAGTCCTCGTCCAGGTGAAGATCGAAAGTTTCTATGCGAAGGTGGCCACCTTGCGGCATGGCATCGCGTGCATTGGCCGCCAGGTTCATCAGGACCTGCTTGATTTGCAATGGGTCTACCCGCACGCAGCCGACGCCCGGGCCCGGTTTGAAGGTGAACTCGATGTCTTCTCCAATGAGACGCGGAAGCGTCTTTGAGATCCCGGCTACGACTTGATTCAGTTCGACCACGCGCAGGGCCTGTGGCTGTTTGCGGCTGAATGCCAGCAACTGTCGCGTCAGTTCGGCCGCCCGCCGGGCCGCAAGCAGGATCTCCTGGATCTTCGATTCCAGAGGACTGTCTTTGGGAACGGTGTCCAGCGCCAGCTCCGAGTAGCTCGTGATAATGGTCAAAAGATTGTTGAAGTCGTGGGCCACGCCCCCGGCAAGTCGTCCGATCGCATCCATCTTCTGCGCCTGAAGCAGCTGAGCCTCCAGCCGCAGGCGCTCGGTCAGATCGCGCCCGTTGGCGATGAAATGAGTCACGCGGCCATCCGCGTCGCGCACCGGGCAGATGGACTGTTCCACGTAATAGGGTTCGCCGTTCTTTTTGCGATTCACGAAGATGGCGCGATAGACGCTCCCCTCGAGGATCGTCTTCCACATCTCCTGATAAGTCTCCGGCGCCTGCTCGCCAGACTTTAGAATGCGCGGTGTTCTGCCGCACGCTTCGTCGTGATGGTATCCAGTGATCTTTTCGAATGCCGGATTCACATATTCGATGATTCCGTCGCGATTCGTGATCACCACTGTATCGGCCGACTGCTCGACCGCGCGCGACAGCTTCCGCAGGGACTCTTCCGCGTTGTGCTGTTCCTGTTGCAGCGAGTGCATCGCCAGGGTGCTCCGGATGGTTCGCACCAGTGTCGCCGCATCCAGTTGCGATTTCGAGACGCGGTTCCACGTTCCTGATTCGATGATCTTCGCCACCAGTTGCTCGTCAGCCTCTTCCGTAAGCAGGATGAAAGGTACTGAGACGCCCGCGCGCTGGAAATCCGAAACCAGACGAACCGCCTCCGCGTCCCCCGTCTCGTGCTCGAACAGAACCAGGCCGTATCGTCTCTCCTTCAGCATCGCGTCAGCTTCGTCGATCGAGTGAGCATGATCGAGCCCCACCAGTTCGATGCCGCGGCTTCGCTGCAGAATGTCTCGTATCAGGTAAAAGTCCTCTTCCTGCTCGCCTACAAGAAGGACTCGCAGGGGCAAACTCTCCGGAGCGGGCTTGGCTGCTGTGATCACTGATGGCATCCGTAACTAGTTACCATCGGAACGGAGAGCACTGAGGTTTAGCGGCAAACGGCAACACAAAACCCAAGTTGCAAGTTCTTGCCTGATCCAGGACGGGACGAACTCCTTTCGCATCCTGAACTTGCTCTGCCGCGTCCTCCAGCACTTGCCAGAGGGGGGAGTCATTAGAACATAATTAGGTACATTAACTGCGTAGTCCCAGGAAC
This sequence comes from Terriglobia bacterium, assembly GCA_963727085.1. Taxonomy (GTDB): domain Bacteria; phylum Acidobacteriota; class Terriglobia; order Terriglobales; family Acidobacteriaceae; genus Sulfotelmatobacter. The sequence continues at coordinate 329,261 of CAVSER010000003.1, forward strand.
TGTCCTATGTCCAAACTGTGGATACTCTTACTCTGCCCTTCGATCGCGTTCTTCCACGCCAACGCCCAATCCGTTCCGAAGGAAGAACAGACATTTCAGGTCTCCGCTGCCCAGCCTTGGACCGATACAGGCCTCGACCTGCAGTCCGGAGATGTCGTGAAGATCACGGCGGCTGCGGCCGACGCTTCCTCAGCGACTCCGGCGTGCGACCCGAAAGGCTTGAACGGTACCGTAGAGAACACCGGCCTGCCTCTGCCTTCGGCCGCGCCTGGTGCGCTGATCGCCAAACTGCATGCGCAAGGCGCTGCTCCAGTGCTGGTAGGAGCAGCCAACGAACTTCGCATCGAAGAGGCAGCACATCTGTTCCTGGGATTGAACAGCTCAGGTGCTCCGCCCTGCCAGGGCAGTCTCTCGGTCAAAGTGCAAAAGAGCTCGGCCACCGCCGCCGCGGCGGATTCGACCGAACAGAAGACTCGCGGAGAACAACTCAAGTCGCAACTGTCCAATGCCGCGCAGGTCTTCATGTCGGGACAATTCGGAATCAACAAGCCGGCAGCCAATACCGCGAATGGAACATCCTCTGCCGTTTCCACGGGAGACACAGCCAGCACGCCAGCCGCACCCGCGTTGGTCATATCGCAAAGCCCTCTCGATGCCGATCTCCGCCGCAGCATCGATAGCCTGCCCCGGCGCGTCAACGATCAGTTCAACAATCTCGGCGACATGGTGAACTTTGTCATCGTCGGTTCTGTGAAAGACGTGCAGGCGGCCCTTGATGCCGCGACTTGGCACGTCGCCGACACGGACAACCGCAAGGCCGTCCTAAGCGCGGTTCTCCAGACCTACGACAGCAAGGATTACCTTGCCATGCCCATGAGCCAGCTTTACCTCTTCGGGCGCAAACAGGACTTCGGCTACGAAATGGCGGAGCCGATTGCCATGGTCGCGAGCCGTCATCACTTCCGCATCTGGAAAGCGCCCTTCACATGGAAAGGTCAGGATGTCTGGGTCGGCGCCGGAACGCATGATATCGGCTTCGCCAAGGACAAGCGCAACAATAGCGTCACCCACAAAATTGATCCTGCTGTCGACGGTGAACGCGACAATATTGGCGCCAGCCTTCAGAAAGCAAATAAAGCCAAGCAGTTGACCTACTACCTGCCTGCAAATGCAGTCCGGGAGGCGAAAAACGCCACGGGGGACGGCTACCACTCCGATGGCCGCCTACTTGTCGTTTTCCTGCAGTAAGTTGCTGGAAATCGGGGACCAGATGAAGTGCTATTAGCGTCTCCCATGCCTCGCATGTGTTAACCAATTGACAGGTGTTCCGTCTAATCACGTAACGCTGCATTGGAACTCAGCATTCCCGCCAACTCAGGGGAACATAAGGCGGGATTCTGCGTATCTGATACTGGGGACAATTCTGTTCGCAAAGCTTTTTCTAATTGGGGGTTGCATGGAAAACGGGCAAATGTCCAATACTTCGCTTCGGCCCATCGATCGCTATGATGTCGGCCATGTTCAGGAAGTCATTCGGCAGGCGCATGAAGAACTGCGCCAGTTGCTGCACCAGCGCGCTGAGATCATGAAGCGCATCGGCACAGTCAAGCAGACAATCTCTGGACTCGCCAACATGTTCGGAGATCACGTGCTCAACGAGGAGTTGATGGAGCTTGTGGACCGCAAGAACAGCGGCCGCCAGCCCGGCTTCACAAAAGCTTGCCGCATGATCTTGATGGAAGCAGGCCGCGCCATGACCGCTCGCGACATCTGCGAGTACTTCCAGGCTAAGATCCCGACCATCCTGGCGCGCCATAAGGATCCGATGGCGTCCATCACTACCGTGCTGAATCGTCTCGTCGATTACGGCGAAGCAGAAGCCGTAATGTTCAACGGAAGGCGGGCATGGCGGTGGGCGGCAGAGAGTGCCACAGTGACGACTCTGCCTTCGTCGGAAGATCACATGAAGACGAACGTCGCCTAAAATCCAGACTGCGAAGGCGAGACCAGGAGGGTCGTCGGGCTCGCCTCCGCAATGGCCGCATCTATGCGGGCGGCAATAGCATCCCCTTCTCCAGGTGCCGCGTCACATGCGAGTACGAAGCCGCATGCGGATCGTGCGTCACCATCACGATGGTCTTGTGGAAGTCCTCATTCAGCCGTTTCAGAATCTCCAGCACTTCCGTGGCTGAGTGGCTGTCCAGATCGCCCGTCGGTTCATCCGCGAGTAACAAAGTCGGATCGCTGACGATCGCGCGCGCGATCGCGACACGCTGCTCCTGCCCGCCGGAAAGCTGCTTGGGCAGATGATGGACGCGATCCTCCAATCCCACCAACTTGAGAGCCGTAAGCACATGATCGCGCCTTTGCTGGGAGGTCAGCTTCGTCAACAACAGCGGCAGTTCGACGTTCTCAAACGCCGTAAGGACCGGGATCAGGTTGAATGTCTGAAACACATATCCAATATGCTCGTTGCGCCAGCGGGCAATCTGCGCGTCGTTGAATCGAAAGATATCCTGTCCCTGCACCAGCAACTCGCCCGAAGTGGGCCGGTCGATCGCCGCGATCATGTTCAGCAGCGTCGTCTTCCCCGAACCCGACGGGCCCATCAATGCGAGGAACTCACCCTTGGCGATGTCAATGGAGACATCATCCAGCGCGGTTACCTGGAAGGCATCGCGTTTGAACACCTTGCTGACCCCGCGAACCTGGACAACTTTGGTGTCCGTGGCAACGTTGTTTTGCGTAGCTGTGCTCATGATTGCCCCTTGATTTTGATTTTGTCGCCATCTTTTAGTGTCGCCGGTGCGGTCGTGATGACGCTCTCGCCCCCGACTAATCCATCCACAAGAGATCCGTCCGCGCGCGCGCCCGTGACGTGAACTTCGCGCGCTACCGCCCGCCCCTCGTAGGCGAGAAACACCATCTTCTTGCCATCCTTGTCCCGTAGCGCCGTGGCAGGCACGAATACCCCCGATGGTCCCTTGGTGTCCTTCGGCTTTTCGTCCGCCAGAAAGCGAACTGTTGCATTCATCTCAGGACGCAGCTGCACGTCCGGATACTTGTCTGGTTTCAGCACCTGCACCTTCACCTGCACCGTGGCCTTTTGCCGGTTCGCTTCCGGGGAGATTTGCGCAATCTGCCCGTCGTACTGCTTGTCCGGATAAGCGTCCGTCGTGACTAATGCCTTCTGATTTGGACTGAGCCGCGCGAAATCTGCTTGCGCGATATCGAGTTCGACCTGCAGGTCGTTGAGGTCCGCGAGAGATACCACCGATCCTTGCGGCCCGCCCGCGGCTGCGCTCGCAAACTGAGCGGTGATCAGCTCACCTTTTTCCGCGGTACGGTCGAGAATCGTCCCCGTGACCGGCGCCCGGATCAGCGTCGCATCGAGTTGCGCTTTTGCGTATTCCAGTTGGCCCTGTGCCTGAAGGAGAGCGCCCTGCGCGCGGGCAATCTCCTCGGTTCGCGGACCGATCTTCGCCAGTTGAAACGCCCTCTCAAGGGAATTGGCGCGCTGCTGATCCGATTCGAATTTTGCGGTGGCATCGTCCAGTTGCTGCCGTGAGACGACTCCGCTGGAAGCGAGTTCCTTGATGCGGTCCAGTGTCAGCTTGTCGTTGGCAAGAGTGGCGCGCGCCTCGTCCAGATTATGCTGCGCCTGCTGAATTTCCTCCGGACGCGATCCATGCTGCAATTGCTCCAGGTACGCCTTCGCATTTTCGACAGCTCCCTGGGCTTGCTGGTGCGCGGCCCGGAATTCATCATCTTCCAATCGCACCAGGATTTGTCCTTCCTTAACCTTGTCACCTTTCTCGACGCCGATCCACTTGAGCCGGCCGGTCACTTTCGAGTTTACGTTGATCGTATGATGCGCCACGATGTAACCGGTCGCCGACAGCACCGTTCCCCCAACATCGTTTCCCGTTGTGTCTGCCGATGCGCGGACCACCTCGACCTCCGGCGTATCCGAGGAGAACGCGCGATAGGCCAGCGCGAACAGCCCGAGCAGCACGATGACAGCGACGCTGATGAGGATGAATCGACGCGCGAATGGCGAAGGCTCTCCCGGGTGGTCGCCGCGCTGCGTGCGGTCGATGCGCAGGCTCTGCAGGTCTTCGTGTTTGGTGTCGATTCCCATAAGAACGATTACGGCTCCGATCTCAATCAAGTTTCATGCGGTTCGCTGCTATCCCCGCAAGGCGCTCAGAATGTTCTGCCGCGCTGCATGCCAGGCCGGGGCTAATCCGCCCACCAATCCCATAATCAGGGCGAAAATGATTGCCCGCATTGCCACCCCCGGCGTGATGCGCAACGCGAACACGACTTCGCTGAACGTCACCGCGTTCGAGGTGCCCGTCTGCATTCCGTTAAACGGAAGCATCAGCACGATGCCGGCTAACGCTCCGAGCAGCGCGAGCAGCAGCGACTCCAGCACAAAGGACGTCAGGATCGCCGGCCGCGAGAATCCAATAACCCGCAGCGTTGCGATCTCTCGTCCTCGATAGGCCACGGCGGCATACATCGTATTCATCGCGGCGAAGATCGATCCAATGGCCATGATGATGCCGACGACCCATCCGATCACTTTGATAGGCGTCCCCGAACTCGTCTGCTTGGCGTAGTAATCATTTTCCAGTATGCCTTCAAGTTTCAGGCGCTGGTCATCGCTGACGCGGTTTTTCAACGCCTCCGCTGCGATCGGATCGGTTGCGTGCAGGTAAGCTGATGCGTAGCCTCCCTGCCGGTCGAAGTCCGAGGCCATCTGGTTCACGTCGCCCCAAACCTCCGATTCATACGCAGACCCGCCGGCGTCAAACACGCCCACAACCTTCCACGATCCTTTGCCAAACTGCATCTCATCGCCGATGTTGGCGTGGGAGAAGCGCTCCCGAATCGAGGAACTCACCACCACTTCTCTCTGTCCAGTTTGAAACCACCGACCTGCGAGCAGCTTTACGGCCGGCTTTCCCTTGCGGTCCGGCAGTTGTCGCATCTCCAACCCGGCCGGCATCATGCCCCGGACAGTCACATTCACTTCGCCCGTGCCGTCTTTGCGCGGAAGCACGATCACCACAACCCATTCTCCGGAAACCATCGGCTCGCCATGGCTGTCTTTCGCGATGCCCGGCAGCGTCTTGAGCGTGGGGAACAGCGCGGCATCGAAGCCGCCCGAAAGCTCCGCCTCCGATCCTTTCCGTAGCACCAGAACATTCAGGTTGCTGCCGCTGCTGACGAATGCGCGGTCCAAGCCTGCGACCAGCGCCATCAGGAAAATCGCCGTTGTGACCGTAAGCGCAATGCCCAGGGCCGTCATCAACGTCAGCCCTTTGCGCAGAATCAGGTTTCGGATGTTATAGCTGATCGGTATCGCCATAGTCAGATCTCTCGTTAGCCGATGTGGCGCAATCCATCCACAATGTTCATGTGCGACGCTTTGTATGCGGGCAGATATCCACTGACAATGCCCAGAATGACTGCCGTCCCCAACGACAGGGCCGCGGCCGGAAACCTCACCTTCATATCCAGCGGAACTCCCAGCCCGATAAACTTGTGCGTGAGGAATGCGATCACTGGGATTGCAAAAGCAACACCAATCATGCCGCCAATCAGTGACAGTGCCACCGATTCGCTGACAAAAATGGACAAGACCCGGTGGCTGGTGAACCCCAGAGTCTTCAGCACAGCAACTTCGCGGGTCCGGTTCCGTATCGACATCGCCATCGTATTTGCCGAAACCAGCATGATCGCGAATACGACTGCCCCGCAGATGCTCAGGATGAATGCTTTAACGTTCCCGAGCGAGGCAATGAATCCGAGCTGAAAGGCCTTCTCGCTCTCCGTCTTCGTCTGCAGTGGCGAATTGTGGAACATGTCGTCGATAATCCTCGACGCCGCAGCGACGCGGTCCGGCGAATCCACTTGCGCCGCATACCATCCTGCCTGCCCCTTAAACCACGGAACCGCCTCTTCCAGATACCTCGCGTTGAAATACAACGCGTTCTGCGGCGGATCGCGATGATAGATCCCGCGAATCGTCAGGTCTAGATTGGCCGGGAAAATATTCGCTTGCAACGTGATCCGGTCGCCGACCTTCCATCCGTACTTCTCCGCGAGCGTCACATCCACAATTGCGCCGGTACGGTCCTGTTGCCACGCTTTCAATTGATCCGCAGGGAGAATCTTGTCGGAAGCGACTTTCAGATATTCGTCAGGATCCGTCCCCAGCTGTGCGAAGAAGTGTTGCGGCTTGTCATCGATATATCGTCCGCCGAACCACGTAATTGGCACGACGGCATTTACTCCGGGCACGGCGCGGATCTTCGTGCGGTAATATTCCGGCAGGAAAAACGCCAGCGATACCCGGTCCCGGATAATCAACCGCCGCGCTGCTTCCGGCGCGACTTGATCCACATAAAACGATCTCCAGATGCAGATCATCAACGTCAGCAGCAACAGAGAGAAGCTGATGCTGACCATCGTCAGCAGGCTGCGACGTTTGTTGCGGAACGTGTTGCGAATTACGAAGCTGCCTAGCGTCATACGTCACCCGATGTGGCGGAGTCCGTCCACAATGTTGATCTGCGAAGCGTGATAAGAAGGCAGCGCCGCGCTGAGTAGCCCCACAACAGCCGAAGTCACCAGCGCCAACATCCAGATTTGCGGCGTCACCACCATGGGGAAAAAGCTGACGAACTGCTTCGAATGCGTCAGTCCATAGACTGCCGCCCACCCCAGAGTCGCACCCAGCAGCCCTCCCGCCAGAGATAGGGCTACGGCCTCGCTGACGAACAAACCCAACACCCCGCGCCGGGTGAACCCCAGAGTCTTCAGAACCGCTACCTCCCGCGTGCGCTCGCGGATGGACATCGCCATCGTATTCGCAGAAACCAGCAGGGTCGCAAAGACCACGGCCGAGCAAATGCTGAGTATGAATGCCTTCACATTGCCCAGCATCGCCACAAACTCCAACCCGAACGCTTTCTCGCTCTCAGTTTTTGTCTGCTGCGGAGAATTCCGGAACATAGCATCGATCGTCTCCGCGATCCTCCCCACATCCGAGGGCGAAGCCGCCAGAGTGCTGAACGTTCCCGCCATGCCCTTCCAGTACGAAAGCGACTCTTCCAGATACTTCGCGTTGTAATACACCGACTTATTGTCGGGAACGGAATGGAAGATCCCTCGGATATTCAACTCCAGGTTCACAGGGAAAATCACCCCTTGCAGGATGATTCGATCCCCGAGTTTCCACCCGTATTTCTGCGCCAAAGTGTCATCGACGATCACGCCCTGACGGTCGCGCTGCCACGCTTTCACCTGATCCTCGGGCAGTTGCATGTCGCGGAAGACTTTGAAGAACTCGTCCGGATCCGTCCCAAACTGTGCGAAGAAATTCTCCGGCTTCTGATCTTTGTACATTCCCCCGAACCACGAGACCGGCACGACGGACTCCACGCCCGGAATCGCCCGGATCTTCTCCCGGTAATACATGGGCAGAGTGAACGTCAACGAAACCCGGTGCCGTGTGACCAGCCTTTGCGCCGATTCCGCGCTGCCCTGGTCGAGATAGAACGCGCGCCAGATGGTCATCATCAACGTCAGCAGCAGCAGTGAGAAAGCAATGCTCAGGACCGTCAGAATGCTGCGGCGCTTGTTACGGAATGCGTTCTTGGTGACAAATCGGGTTAGCGTCATCGGCGTACTCCAGGAGAGACGGGGAACCGGAAACGGGAGGTGAGCGAGTCCGAGCGCCAACAGAATAGACGAATCGCCCGCTTACATACAACTTCAAGAAAATCGTTATTTCTCGCTGCTGCCATCGATCTCACCAGACGCCCCAGCCGTTCCGTTTCGCTGTGGCTTCATCCTTTCGCGAATGCGCTACGCTCGCAAGTGGAGATCGTCATTCCACCCGGATGACAAATGTCACCCGGGCAAACACACAACAGGGACAACGGCGGCCGAAGCCCAGAAGTTACGCGACCGCTTGCGAACTCACCTCTGCAGTCTGATGCCCCGGCAGGCCCATGCCTTCATCGGCGGACGGTCCATATAACGCGGGGACCGTTGCCTCGTTGAGCCGCAGATAAACGGTCAACTGCCCCCGATGATGCGCAAGATGGCTGAACACCGAATCCGTAATCATGAGGTGGCGCGGATTCTCGCTAATGACATACCCACCCACGCCGAATTTCCATTTCGACATCAAATATTCGTCCGTCGTCTTCTGTAATGCCTCCCGCGATTCGGCCACCATCGCATCGAGCGCTGCGATGAGTTCCTGTCGTGTTCGCCAATCAAGCGGCTTGAATCTCGCCGCTTCCGGGGACTTGAGATCGAATTCGTCTAAGTTGACCATGCTCGTGATCCAGCCCAGCATCGTCGCTACCAGCGAGGCCAGGTAGCCCAGTGGCATGGATTTGTCATGCGGTTTCCAGTCGTTATGACCCTCCGGCACGCGCTGCAAAGCGAGGCGCGTGCTCGCCGCTTCTCTTTCCAGTTGCTCAAGAAAAAACTCAGTCAATTTCATGATGTCCTCCACGATCCACTCTCAACCGTCGGAATCGATGCCGAGGACCTTAGCAGTGATTTAGGACAGAATCGGTCCTCGATTCGTGACACAATCAGAAACATGCTGAACACGTCGGCAAGGCTGCTTCGCCTGCTTTCGTTATTTCAAGTCCAGCGTTACTGGTCGGGTGCGGAACTGGCGCGGCGTCTCGAAATTACCGGCCGGACACTCCGTCGCGATGTCGATCGCCTGCGCAGCCTCGGGTATCCGGTGCACTCGACCTCCGGCGTAGAGGGCGGATATCAACTCGGTGCAGGCGCCAACCTGCCGCCGCTGCTGCTGGATGACGAAGAAGCTGTCGCCGTCGCACTCGGTCTAAGAACGTCCGCGCAAGGCGGGGTGAGCGGCATCGAAGAAGCCTCGGTGCGCGCTCTGCTCAAGCTCGAGCAGGTGCTTCCGCCGCGCCTCCGTCATCGGGTCACGGCGCTGCATGGATTCGTCGTTCCCCTCGAGAGGCGCGGTCCCAGCGTCGATGCCAATCTGCTTTCGGCAGTTGCAGGCGCCTGCCGCGACTGCGAAGGCATCCGCTTCAAGTATCAGGATCGTGCCGGATCGCCCAGCCTGCGGGCCGTCGAGCCCCATCGCCTCGTGCACACCTGCCACCGCTGGTATCTAGTCGCTTGGGATACCTCCCGCAAAGACTGGCGTACGTTCCGCATGGACCGCATCGAAGGTAAGCCCAAGACCTCGACTCGATTCAAGCCCCGCACGCCGCCGGAGGGAGATTTCGCCAAGTTCGTCTCAAAGGCTCTCTCGCAAGTGCCGTATCCCATTCGTGCCCGCATCACTCTGCACGCACCTCTGGACACCCTTGCCAAACGCATCCCGCCTTCCGCGGGAGTGCTTGAGGCGATCGATCCCAACTCGTGCGTTCTCCGAACCGGCTCGTATTCCATGGAAGGAATCGCGATGCACCTGTCGTGGTTGGGGGTTGGGTTCCAGGTCCACGAGCCGCCAGAACTGATCGAGCACATCCGCGCGCTAGCCGCCCGGTTCAGCGCATCCATCGCCTGACGCGAAGTCACTCCGCGCGGCTCGCTCTCCCGAGTTTTGCGGACGCGATCGGGATCTTCCCCTCATCAAGCACGGCCTCTCGAACCCTGCTAAGCCGCTCAATTCACAGGCAGATTCGGCTTACTTTGGTAACTCGAAGCACGCCTGCCGCAGCGATATGCTAGCCCTACGCTATTCCCGGTGGGTCTGCCCGGCGCGTGCTTGTCGCGGTCGCAATGAGTGTGCGGTGAATGGAGCAGCAAAGATAATGTCAACGAAATTGGGCCACTTCGAAATCCTGAGTGAGTTGGCGAAATCGCCGACCGGCATCGTTTACAAGGCGAATGATCCTGAGAGTGGACAGACCATCGCACTCAAAGCCATTCAGTTGAGCGCATTTGGCGAACAAGCGCAGGCGCTGGAGCATGCCCTGCTGGCTGAAGCTGAGAGCACCAAGGTCCTCAGCAGTCCCAACATCACCAACGTGTATGGCGCGGGAGAAATCGAAGGTAAGTTCTGTGCCGCGATGGAGTACGTCCAGGGCAACAGCATCGCCACCATGCTGGCGCGCAAAGAAGGATTCTCTATCTGGGATCTGCTCGACATCGGCCGTCAGTTCTGCACCGGCCTCGATCACGCAGCTTCACACAATGTCGTCCATCGCAGTCTCGAGCCATCGAAAATCATGTGCGGCTGGGATGGCACAGTAAAAGTTCTGAGCTATGGCGTTTCCAGCGTCGGCGACTTCATTCATCAGGCCGAGGACGGACTCTCGCCCATCCTGCACTACATGTCCCCGGAGCAAGTCCGGGGCGAAGCCATGGATGTCCGCTCCAATCTGTTCAGCGTGGGCGCAATGTTTTACGAGATGGTCACCGAGCGCAAGGCGTTCGATCGTGACGATATCGAATCGCTGCGCCAGAGCATCGTCGAAAGTACTCCCGTTGCGCCGATTCACGTCAATCCCAAGATTCATCCGCTGCTCAGCGACTTGATTATGAAGTCTTTGGCGAAGGCTCCGGCGGAGCGCTATCAGACCGGACGGGAACTGCTGGACGACCTCGAGAAGTGCAAGGAGACCAAACCAGCCGCCGCAAAAAAGGCCGCACCCGCGGCTGGATCGACTCTTCCACCTGGCGCCAAGGCCGCTGCACAATCCACGTTTGTGGGCGCAGCAACCTCGAAATCAGCAGTGCCGTCCCGGACGGCAACTCCTGCGAAGCCCGTGGCCTCTGCGCCCGCTCGATCCACGCAGACCAAGCCCGTCGCGCCAGTCGCAGCAAAGCCTGAGCCCACGAAGCCAATCACGAAAGCCACACCCAAGGCCGCCGCTGCGGCTGCCGGAATCGGATCGCACGAGTCATCCAGAAGCTCGCGACAGGTTCCTGAGTTCGACGCGCCAGAACAGTCGGTCGCATCCTCGGCTCAACCCATAGATTCCAACTCCCCATCTGCGTACATGTCCTCTGCGGTGATAGACGAACCCGCGGTCGAGACTTTCGAGCCCCAGGCTGACGAAGCCCCGAGCATCTCCGTCGATCCCATGATGGCCGAAGGCGGCTCCACCGGCGCTGCAGGAACCAGTTTCTCCGAAATCTCCGAGTTACCTCCGCTGAAAGAGGTTTACATCGCTCCGCCTCCGCCTCCGCCGGTGTCGTATGAACCTGCGCAGTCCGCAGCGCGCCCGACCACGATGTATGAAGGCGCGGCGAAGGAAGACGAGAAGCCCAGGGTCCAGCCGCGCGAAGTCGCCCAAAAGGCGATCAAAGAGATCAAAGGTGTTCCACCTCGCCTCATGCTGTATGCACTAGTCGGCGCAGGGATCCTGATTCTGATCATCGGGATCGGCATGACCATCTACATTCACAACTTAGGCAGCGAAGACGATCCCGGTGCAACCCGCACCACCAAGCCGGTGGCCGAGCAGACGCCGGTGCAACAGACGAGCCAGCCCGCTCCGCAGGCGTCCACGGCACAGCCCGCTCAGCCTCCCGCACCAGTAGCGAGCCAGCCGGTTGACGACGCTCCCGAGCCCGTTGCTACGGACAGAACTTCCACCTCGTCGAAATCCCGCAGCGCAAGAAAGAAGCAGGCCGCTCCAGTGATCCTCCCCGGCCAGATCGCGGTTGAGTCGAATCCCGAAGGCGCGCAAGTGGAAATCGACGGCAAGACCGACGCCACCTGGCTGACGCCGTTCGCTCTGACCAACGTCCAGCCCGGACAGCACTCGATCACCATCAGCAAGTCCGGTTACACAACCGACACCCGCACAATCGACGTCTCCGCCGGAAATCGCGCCAGCGCGTCCGTTCACCTCATACAGCTCCTGGCCACATTGATCGTCAAGAGCGATCCGGCGGGCGCATCCATCTACGTGGACGGCCACGACGTCGGCACCAAGACTCCGGCCCAGGTCAGTGTCAACAAAGGACAGCACGTCGTCCTCGTTCGACTCTCTGGATACCTCGACGAAACCATGAACGGCCAGTTCACGCTCGGGCAGACCTACAACTTCACTCCCGCGCTGAAGCCGCTCGGCAATGTCGACAGCATCAAGACCGTCGGCAAAATGTCGAAATTCTTCGGAGGGAAAGCCGATCCGAACCAGGCGACCCTCAGCATCCGTACGCAGCCCAAGGGCGCGCAGATCGCCGTGAACCAGCGCATGCTCGACAAAGGCTCTCCGGTCGATGTGGCGCTCGATCCGGGTAACTACGTCATCGACATCACGCTGACCGGATACGCCACGGTGCATAAAGTCATCACCGCGGAAAAGAAGGGCAAGGTCGTGATCGACGAAGTCCTGCAACCGCAGTAGAAGCGGCAAGCCTCAGAGCTAGGTTCTGGGGCGCCAAACCCAAGAATCACTAACTTCAGGATCCGCTGCTTTCAGGTTGCCGAATCCGAACGGAACCATCTGCCCGTCGAATAGCCGTTCATAAAGATCCAGCCGTCGGATCCCTAGGATTAATCCACCCAAAGGTAAAAGACATTGTCGGCGATGACAAAGGCCGCGTGATCTAGACTACGCGTGTCGGCAGTGATCCTCGAGATCGTGCTACATTCCCTGCGCGTTCAACTCGCCAGTGGCTGTGAGCAAGGGGGTATTGTGATGGACCCATTTCGCATTGACATCGCGGATGATGTGCTCGATGATCTGCGGACTCGGTTGCGCCATACAAGATGGCCTGACCAAATACCCGGCATAGACTGGGAACAAGGCACCGAGTTGGACTGGTTACAACGCCTCGTCGAATACTGGGCGAATGAGTTTGACTGGCGTGCCTGGGAGACAAGGCTCAACGCGTTCAACCACTTCACCTGGGAGGGCATCCACTTCATCCACCAGCGTGCGGCATCAGGTCGGGGTGTGCCGCTTGTCCTCACGCACGGCTGGCCAAGCACTTTCCTCGACTTCATCGCCATGATGCCGATGCTCGACCACTTCGACGTGCTCGTTCCCTCCCTGCCGGGGTATGGTTTTTCGCGGCGTCCACCCCAGGTCGGCATTAACTACCGGTACGTCGCGGAGCGGTGGCACCGGCTCATGTCCGAGCTTGGCTATTCGCGTTATGGAGCGAGCGGTTATGACTTCGGAGCCGGCGTGACGACGATCCTCGCGCTCGACCATCCCGAGTCGGTCATCGGGATCCATCTCACCACACTGGAGTCCGATCTCGCTCCAGTAGTGGACGATACGAAACTATCCGATACCGAGCGTTCGTACCTCGCGATTATCCGGCGCTGGGAGCTGACGGAGCGGGGCTACAGCGCGATCCAGTCCACCAAGCCGCAGACTATCGGCTATGGACTCAACGACTCCCCGGCCGGGCTCGCAGCATACATCGGCGAGAAGTGGCACTCGTGGAGCGACGTTACGCCCTCCGACGACTTCCTATGCGCCACCCTTACCCTGTACTGGGTCACGCAGAGTATCACCTCGTCGATGCGCGACTATTGGGACAATCGCTGGCACCCGGTCAATCCCAGTTACATCAGCACGCCCACCGCGTTTGGTGTTTTCGCGCACCAGACTGTCTCCGAGGGCGAAGTGCCGCGATCATATCTGGAACGTCTCTACAATCTCCAGCGCTGGACAGTCTTTCCGCACGGCGGCCATTTCGCCCCGGCTGAGCAACCAGCTGCAGTCGCAGCGGACCTGACCACGTTCTTTCGTGACCTGAGCTCAGGCTGACGATCTGCACTCCCAGATGTAGAGCCGCAGACTCCACCGCAAATGAAAAAGGGCCATGCGAATATTTCTCGCATGGCCCGCGATCCTTATTGATCGTTTACTTCGGCAGCCGGAAATTCACCGTGACCTGCGTCTGAATCTCAACGGGCTCGCCGTTCAGCAGATATGGCTTGTACTTCCACTGCTTCACCGCATCGCTGGCCGCTTTGGTGAGCTGTGCGTCTCCGCTTAGCACTTTGATCTTGCTGATGACGCCTTCCTTGGAGACGGTTGCCAGCAATTCGACCGTACCCTCGATCCGCAAGCGCAGAGCGGTCGGTGGATAAGACGGCGCGACCTTCTTCATTAAGAGCCCCTGCGAAACTCCCTGCGAGATATTCAAGGTCTGCAGTATCGGCTTGAAGGCGTTAGTTGTCGGTACGAAGTTCGGAGGCGGCGTCGCCGTCCCCGGAGCTGCAAGTCCGGTCATGCTGGGAGCGGCGACCTCCGCCGCTGCCTTTGGCTGGTGACTAGAAACCTTTCCGCCCTTTACGACGAGCGGCTCTGGTTCTGCTTCCTCAGCCGCATCAGACTTCACAGGCGCCGGAGCAGTCGTTTTGGAACTCTTTGTGGGCGCCGGATTCGAATTCAATGTGATTTCTTGCGAATCAGTCTCAGCATCGTCCTTAGCCGAACGGGCCGGAGCCTGCACTGCGGACGTCGGACTTGCTGTCGAGGCTGTCGTGGCTGGTACGCTCTGAGCGCTGGGCTTCGCAGGCGCGGTACTAGCGGGTGCCGGCGCCGTTGCGATGCTTGTGGTTGCTGGAGCGCTGGCGTGTCCCGCGAAATGCGTGTAGCCAAAATACGCGGCGGCAAGTAGCACCACCGCGGCGATTCCGATGAAGATCTTTTTCTTTCCGCCTTCGGATTCCGGTTCGGCTGATCCTCCGAACGTGAATGATGGAGCCGCGCCAACGATCGGTGCCGCCTCGGCCTGTGCCGCCGGTGCGGGTGCCTCAAAGAGGGCAGCCGCCGCGTCTTCCTGGGGCTTCTGAGTGATCGTTGGTTCTGGAGCCTTTCGCGCCGGTGCCGGAGCGCTGGCCGCGCCGCTTGTCCCTACGCTGAATGCTGGCTTGGCAACCGGGATGTCCTTCGCAGCGGCTGCTACTGTTGGCGCACTCACTACCGGAGGCGCAACGGGCTCCTCGATATTGATTTCAAGCGGCTCGTCGTCATTCACCGCGGGCTTCGCATTGGCGGCCGCAACGGCCGGCCACGCGGCAGGTGCTGGCGCTTTCGGGGCTGGGGCTTCGACGGGCTGCGATGGCGCAGGTTGAGGCGGACTTGCCGGTTTTACGGCGGAAATCGGTTTCAGCGGTGCTGGTTTGGGCCCTGCAGCAGCAACTGGAGCGGCCGTATTCGCCGCAGGCGTAGCCTGTTTTGCGGGTTCGGCCTTGCGCAGCAATCCTCGCGCCACGCGCAGCGTTCCCTTGGCCTGCTCAATATTAATGGGTTTGGTCAGGACGAGGTTCGCGCCAATGCGAAATGCCTTGGCGACCCCCGCCTGACCTTCCACTACGGCTACGGCAAGCGACGTCTGGTTGGACGAAGAATTGCGCGCGCTCTTGAACAACAGGGTGGCGTTCTGCTCGTTATCGCAGTCCACCACAACAGCGTCGAAGTGTTGGCCCATCAGCTTCTTGACTGCAGCGAAAGGTTCGATGCAGGACTCGACGTTGAACTCGAGCTCGTTCAGGACCTGCGTCACCGTGCGAGCGGTTTTTTCATCGGGACAGAAGAGAAGAGCTTGGTAACCCATATCAAGGTCATCCTAGGTACACGCGTAAGGACCATCAAGTTACGCAAGTAATTCGCAGCCGCCCTGCACGCTGTGGTTGACGCGAATTCCGCAAATGCGAAACCTTAATTACCCCAGTACATGCGCGCCCGTAACTCCAGCGCTCCATCGGTGCAACGGGGTCGATGGAGAGAGAGTTCTCCCTAGGTTTCCATCCGCGAAGTCCGCGTGAATCCGCGGAAAAGAAGTAAGTCGTAAAATGAACCCCGATGAAAGTCCTCGTCCCGCTGTGGCTCAAGATCGGCTGGACTCTCTGGCTGATCGTCTGGGTGCCTCTCTACTGGCGGCAATATGGTCCGGCGAACTTTCTCTTCTTCTGCGACATCGGAAATGTCCTGGTTGGGATCGCGCTCTGGCTGGAAAGTCCGCTGCTGTTCTCGTGGGCCGCCTGCGGGCTTCTCGCGTTTCAATCGCTCTATTGCATCGATCTCGTCGGCGCGCTCTTACGCGGAGGCCACTTCTTCGGCGCGACCGACTATATGTTCGACCCGCACTTATCGCTGCTGATCCGATTGCTGAGCCTGTTTCACGTGGTGACTCCACCGCTGCTGCTCTGGGCGATCTGGAAGTTAGGTTATGACTCGCGCGGCTGGAAACTTCAGACACTACTCTTGTGGATCGTCGTTCCGATCAACTACTTCTGGCACCCCGAACTGGATGTGAACTGGGGCCGCGGTCTCTTCTTCCACGAGCAGCACACGATTTCCGCACCCGGTTACCTGCTCGGATACCTGGCCGTCGTGCCCGTGTGTATCTATTTTCCAACGCACCTGTTCCTTAGCTGGCTGACCAAGCGCTGGCGTGTGCCGCACCTGTAGGGACAGCAGTGGTGAAAATGAACATGTGGGGACAGCGCCCTCGGCTATCCAGGGGAGCGAAGCCCCGCGGCTTGCTGATCCCTCCGTGACGTCCTACCGCTTCTTCCCGTCGCCGTCCTGGTTTCTGAGCGTAGATTCCGCCGGAGGATACTGAATCGATCCTTTGAACGAAGAGATATCCTCTTTATGAAAATCCGGGAACGGCAGCTTGTTCCCCTCGCGCAACTCAGCAATCTTTTTTACTGCGTTCTCGGCTTTCTGCTTTTCTACTCCGCTGTCGCGGCTCAGATACAGAGTCTGCGCGGGCAGCGCCAGCCCTCCGCCGGAATCTTCGATTACATCCATGATGCGCAGAAGCAAGTCTTCGCGGACCGCCGCAAATTCGTTGAAGTCCCGCGTCAGTATGTAAGAGAACACTTCAACGTTGAGTGCTGTTCCGGCAATGTCGGTCAACCGCACCCGGACGCTTTGGGTCTCGATCTTCGGATGGCTGTAGAGTAGCTTGCGGATTTCCGACAGCACCCATCGCACATGATCGGCCTTGCTCTCCGGCCGCAGACCAAGCGATGTCTTGAACAGGATCTTGTCGCGCCGGCTCAGGTTCTCCAGATTGATGGTCGCCACGGTGCCGTTCGGGATCGCCACCAGCGTCCGCTCATCGGTGCGAATCCGCGTCGAACGCAGCCCGATATCCTCGACGACACCGGTCCTGTCTCCGAAGCGGCAGACATCGCCCACGCGGAACACTTCATCGCCCAGCACCGACACGCCGCCGAAAAGATTCTCGATCGTCTTCTGCGCTCCGAATCCAATCGCCAGGCCGCCAATTCCCAGGCCTGCCAGCGCCGTGCTCATGTTGAATCCGAGATTGCCGAGCACCGCCAGGATTCCCAGTACAAAGATCACGAACTTGAGAATGCGCTCGCCGAGCAACATCAGAGAGCCGGTCCCTGCATGTCCACGGGCCAGGGCGCGAGCGCGAACTCTCCAGAGCGACCAGCGCACGAACCGCCACACGATCCAGGTGGCGCTCAGGATCAGCGCAATCGATGTGACTTGGAAGTAGTAATGCCGTGGCAGAAGTGGCATTCGCAGGTACACGACAACAATCTGGTGGATCACCGTTCCCGCGAGCAGCCACGCCGGGCCTGACACCGAACGCCAGCTTGCGACATCCAGTTGCCCGCGCCTCCGTGCCCACCAGCGCAGCGGAATTTCAAAAATGTACAGTACGATCCAGCCCAGTCCCGCCGCGATCGGAATCGCCAGCAGCATCGCCGCCCACTGCCACAGCGGCATGCCGGCAAACTGATGTTTCACCAGCACGCTCGGCAGCTTGCTTTCCACCTGCCGCGCCTGCACCTGGTCATAGAGCTCCGGAACTTTCGCGAGCGTGTCCGCCGAAATCAGCCAGATCTTGCCCGCGCTCGGGTCGGCGACGCGCACCAGATCGAGATCCACTTCTACATCGCCGGCCGACATCGTTCCCAGCTTCTGGCGCCCGAGTGCAACGCTTTCCTGCGGTGTACCTTCCGGCTGGTTGTACCGGTTTAGATTCCCGCTGAACGCATGATCCAGCACGAACTTGAGTTTCGTAGCGAGTTGCTCGCCTTCGGCCTGCCGTCGGGCCGCACCCATCTGCAGATACTGTGCCGCGATCGTGTAGTCGCCTGCCTGCGCCGTTTTCAGGAAGCCCAGCACAGCGTTGGAAGGAGTAGTGCGCCCCAGAGGATCCGTTACGGCAGGAGTAGAGTTTGCTAGGGCAGGGGGTTGCAACGCCTGTGCGAGCCCTGCCTGCCCGAATGTAAAAACGCCGGCAGCCACGCACAACACGCAGGTCAGGATTGTTTTTCGGAACGAAGACATGTTGATCCCGCTCATGAGCGGTTGCGCCGGAATCGGATCACGGCAGATGTGAGCCATCATTGTATCGGATGCTTGTACCGCTTCAGCCGCGCTTCGGCCGGTAAATGTGGGTGCTGGTCCCGAAGAATACTTCGGCGGATTCCATCACCGTCTCCGAAAGCGTTGGGTGCGGATGGATCGTCATTGCGACATCGCTGGCCAGCGCCGCCATCTCGATCGCGAGCACGCCTTCTGCAATCATCTCTCCCGCGCCAGCACCCACAATCCCGACGCCCAACACCCGTTCCGTTTGCGGATCGAAAATCATCTTCGTCATGCCCTCAGGACGATCCAGCGTAATGGCGCGTCCCGAAGCCGCCCAGGGAAATTTCGCGACCTTAATCTCGCGATTTTCCTTCTGCGCTTGCGTCTCTGTCATGCCCGCCCATGCAACTTCCGGATCCGTGAATACCACGGCAGGAATCGCATTCGGCTCGAACGCAACTTTGTGTCCGGCAATCGCTTCGACGGCTACGCGTCCCTCATGCGAAGCCTTGTGCGCGAGCATCGGCTCCCCGACTACATCGCCGATCGCCCAGATCGACGGATCGTCCGTCTGCAGTTGCTTGTTGACCTGTATAAATCCCTTCGCTCCAACTTTCACCTGCGTCTTATCGAGCCCGGGGATTTCCGAATTCGGCTTCCGTCCCACCGAAACGAGTACGCGGTCAAAAACCTTCTCCTGCTCGCTTCCATCCTGCGCCTTGAGCGTGGCTCGAATTCCCGAGCCTTCATCCTTCACCGACACGACCGTCGTGTTGAGCAGGATCGCCTCAAACATCTTTTCCAGTCTCTTATGCAGAGGCAGCACGAGGTCGCGATCCGCCCCGGGCAGCAGTCCAGGCAGCATCTCGACCACCGTAACCCGCGTCCCAAGCGCCGCGTAAACCGATCCAAGCTCAAGCCCGATGTATCCTCCGCCAACGACGAGCAGCGTTCCGGGAATATCCTCCAGGTTCAGCCCGCCCGTGGAGTCCATCATGCGCGGAGTATCCAGCTTCAACGTCGGTACAACCGCCGGGCGGGACCCGGTTGCGATGACGATCCGATCAAAACTCAGCGATTCTTCCGAGCCGTCCGCTTTCGTCACTCGAAGCGAGGTCGAACTTTCAAACGCCGCCCGACCTTGCACATAATGCACCTTACGCTGCTTCGAGAGAACGCCCAGGCCGCCGGTCAGTTTCTTGACCACGCCTTCCTTGAACGACCGCAGCCGCGCAAGGTCAATCTTGGGCGCAGGAAACTCGATGCCCCAGTCTTTCGCCTGATGCGATTCCTCGATCAGCTTGGCGACATGCAGCAGTGCCTTCGAAGGAATGCATCCGCGATACAGGCATACCCCTCCCGGATTTAACTCCGGATCGATGAGCGTGACATTCATGCCAAGATCGGCAGCGAGAAACGCAGCGGCATATCCACCCGGCCCGCCGCCAATGACAGCTACATTCAGATTTGAATTTTCGGACATGAGAACCTTGAACCACAAAGGACACGAAGTTTCACAAAGAAAAACCCATATCCAACCGCTCTTACGGGGTTTCCTTCGTGTTACTTCGTGCCCTTCGTGGTTTCAGAATTTTCTACCCCTGCACCGACAACAAGAACGGCTGCTCAAACGCCTCCGCAATCCAGCGCAGGAACCTCGCCGCATCGGCGCCATCAATCAACCGGTGATCATACGAAAGCGACAATGGCAGAATGAGCCGCGGCTCGAATTTACCGTTGATCCATTCCGGCTCCATGCGCGAGCGCGACAATCCCAGAATCGCGACTTCCGGATAATTCACAATCGGCGTGAATCCCACTCCACCGATGCCGCCCAGGTTGGTGATCGTGAACGTCCCGCCCTCCATGTCGGACGGAGTCAGTTTTTTGTCGCGGGCCTTCTTCGACAGTCCTGACAACTCGACCGCCAGTTCGACGATGTTCTTCTTGTCGACATCGCGAATCACAGGAACAAGAAGACCGCGGTCCGTGTCGGCCGCTACCCCGATATTGATGTACTGCTTGTAAACGATCTCTTCTTTATCAATGTCGATGCTGGCATTGAATTGCGGGAACACCTTCAGCGCCGCCGCACAGACCTTCAGCGCGATGGCAGTGACCGTCATCTTTCCGCCGGCTTCTTCCGCCTTCGGACCGAACTTTGCGCGCAACTGCTCGAGTTCCGTAATGTCCGCTCGATCATGCTGCGTGACGTGCGGTATCGTGTTCCACGCCTCCGCCAGATGCTCGGCCGTCTTGCGTCGAACTCCGCGCATCGAAACGCGCTCGATCTTGCCCCACTTGCCGAAATCAGGAAGCTGTGGCTGCGCGAAGTGTCCTGCCCGGGGCGTAGCCTGTCCCGCACTCGCAGCGGCGGACAGAAGCGATTTCGCATACGCCTTCACATCGTCTTCGCTGATGCGTCCGCCCGGACCCGATCCTTTCACTTCGTAGATGTCGACGCCCACTTCGCGCGCCAGCCGTCGTACATGCGGCGCCGCCGGGACGGGCTGACGATGTTCCGTCCCCGCCACTTTCCCCAACTGCGCGGGCATGCTGAATGCGGCCACGGCTGCATGGGGCTGATCCGGAGGCAACGCCTGCTCTTCGGTCTTTCCCTCTGCGCGAATCGCTGCCTGGAACGCGAGTCTCGCCCCGGATTGTCCCGTGACGTGCTCGACCGGCGCAGTGCGAGGACGCGCCGGGCTCGGCGGTGCAGCCCCACCCTCGAGCGTGAATATCACCTGCCCAACTTTGATCTTCTCGCCTTCTTTAACCTTAATGTCCTTGACGACACCGCTAACCGACGATGGCACTTCGACGACTGCCTTATCGGTCTCCAGTTCCATCACTGGCTGGCCTTCCGACACCTTCGTGCCCGGAGCAATCATCAGGCGAACCAGATCGCCCTGCGAGATGTTCTCTCCAAGCTCCGGCAGCTTGAACTCAGTAGCTCCCGGCGTCGGGGCCGCGGACGCCACCGGTCCCGCGGGCACCTCCGCCGCCGGCGTTGGCGAGGGCTTTGCTGCAGGCGCCGCAGCAGGCTTCTGTGGAGCGGGAGTCGCAGCCGCCTGGCTTGGAGCAGCGGCCGACGCATTCGCTGCGCCGTCGACGGTAAAGATCACCTGCCCTACCTTGATCTTGTCGCCCTCTTTGACGCGGATTTCCTGCACCGTGCCGCTTACCGACGAAGGCACCTCGACCACTGCCTTGTCCGTCTCAAGTTCCATCACCGATTGTCCGGCGTTTACCATCGCGCCCGGCGCAACCATCAGGCGAACCAGATCGCCCTGCTCGATGTTCTCTCCCAGCTCGGGAAGTTTGAATTCAATCACCGCGTCGTCCCTTGTCCTTTGGATATTGGTGTGTACACATTGTAGAGTCGTTGCTGGCAATATCTCTGCCGGCAGCATTCGTGATCTAGCGGGAACTCTAGCTCACTGCCGGATTCGCTTTATCCGGATGAATCCCCAGATCCTGGATCGCGCGCTTGACCACGTCATTGCCGATCTTCTTCTCGCGCGCCAGCGCTCCCAGCGTGGCCAGCACAATGTGCTTTGCATCGACTTCAAAGAAGTCGCGCAATGCCGCACGGCTTTCGCTGCGTCCGAATCCATCCGTTCCCAGCGAAACCAGCTGTCCCGGCACCCACTTGCCCAGGCTTTCCGGCAGCACCTTCATGTAGTCGGAAGCCGCGATAAACGGCCCCTGCGCATCTTTCAACGTTTGCGTGACATAAGGTACCTTCGCCTGCTCACCCGGATGCAGCATGTTCCAGCGCTCGCAGTCATTCGCGTCGCGATACAACTCCTTGTAACTGGTCACGCTCCAAACATCGCAGCCGACTCCGTACGTCTCTTCTAGAATCTGCTGTGCCTTCAGTACTTCGTACATGATCGTGCCGCTACCCAGCAATTGCGCCCGCAGCTTGGCGTCTTTCTTCGCGGATGTCTTGAACCGGTATAGGCCCTTCAGGATGCCTTCGCGGCAATCGCCCGGCATCTCCGGCATCGGCAGCGGCTCGTTCGTCACCGTCAGGTAATAGAAGATCGATTCCTGATCGATATAC
This sequence comes from Terriglobia bacterium, assembly GCA_963727085.1. Taxonomy (GTDB): domain Bacteria; phylum Acidobacteriota; class Terriglobia; order Terriglobales; family Acidobacteriaceae; genus Sulfotelmatobacter. The sequence continues at coordinate 351,635 of CAVSER010000003.1, forward strand.
ATCCGCTTGATGCCATCCTGAATGATGATCGCGATCTCGTACGCAAATGCCGGATCATATGCCCGCAGATTCGGCACCGGCAGCGCCAGCACGTGACTGTGTCCATCCTGATGCTGCAAGCCTTCGCCCGCCAGCGTCGTGCGGCCTGCAGTACCGCCAATCAGGAATCCGCGGCAGCGCATGTCGGCCGCAGCCCAGATCAAATCGCCGATCCGCTGGAACCCGAACATCGAGTAGTAGATGAAGAACGGAATCGTGTTGATCCCATGATTCGCATACGCGCATCCCGCCGCGATCAAGGAACACATCGAACCCGACTCCGTGATTCCTTCTTCCAGAATCTGTCCGTTCTTCGCCTCCTTGTAATAAAGGAGCGTGTCCATATCGACCGGTTCGTAATTTTGTCCGACGCTGGAATAAATGCCTACCTGCCGGAACAGCGCTTCCATGCCGAACGTTCGCGCCTCGTCCGGCACAATCGGGACGATGTACTTGCCCAGTTCCGGATCGCGGAGCAGTTTCGCCAGCAGCCGCACAAACACCATCGTGGTCGAAACTTCGCGCCCGTCTGTACCCTTGTGGAATTCCTCGAAGTTCGAATCGGGGAACGGCTTCATCGGCGTCGCGCGCACTTTGCGCTGCGGCATGTATCCGCCCAGTTGCTGGCGCCGCGCCTGCATGTACTTAATCTCCGCGCTATCGTCCGCTGGACGGTAGAACGGCGCCTCATGCAACTCGTCATCGGGAATCGGAATCCCGAATCGCGACCGGAACATCTCCAGCTCGTCTTCATTCAGCTTCTTCTGCTGGTGCGTGATGTTCTTGCCTTCGCCCGCCTCGCCCAGGCCGTACCCCTTAATCGTCTTGGCCAGGACAATCGTCGGAGCCCCGGTGTGATCGACAGCAGCCCGGAACGCCGCATGCACCTTGATCGGATCATGCCCGCCCAGCCGCATACGCGCCAGCTGATCGTCCGACAAATGCTCCACCATCTTCAGCAGCCGCGGATCCGTGCCAAACAGGTTCTGCCGGAAGTACGCTCCGCTCTCCACAAAATATTTCTGGTACTGTCCGTCGCTGACTTCTCCCAGTCGCCGCACCAGCAACCCGTCGCGATCGTTCTGAATGAGGTTGTCCCAATCGGATCCCCAGATGCACTTGATTACGTTCCAGCCCGCGCCGCGGAAGATCGCTTCCAGTTCCTGGATGATCTTGCCGTTGCCGCGCACCGGACCATCCAGCCGCTGCAGATTGCAGTTCACCACGAAGATCAGGTTGTCGAGCTTCTCGCGCGAAGCCAGCGTGATCGAACCCAGCGACTCCGGTTCATCCATCTCGCCGTCGCCCAGGAATGCCCAAACCTTGCCGCCGGTCGACTGCTTCAATCCGCGATTCTCCAGATACTTAATAAAGCGCGCGTGATAAATCGCCTGGATCGGCCCCAGTCCCATCGATACCGTCGGGAACTCCCAGAAATCCGGCATCAGCCACGGGTGCGGATACGAACTCAATCCTCCACCGGACTTCAGCTCGCGCCGGAAATTCTGCAATTTCTCTGCAGAGAGGCGCCCCTCCAGAAACGCGCGCGAATAAATCCCGGGCGCCGCATGTCCCTGGAAATACACGATGTCTCGGTCGCCTGTCTCCGTCTGCGCGCGAAAGAAGTGATTGAACGCGACTTCATACAGCGTGGCGGCCGACGCAAACGTCGAAATGTGCCCGCCGATGCCTTCCTGCTTCTTGTTGGCCCTCACCACCATGGCCAGGGCATTCCACCGTACCAGGCTCTTGATCCGCCGCTCCATCTCCTGGCTTCCCGGAAACGGCGGCTGCTGCTTCGATGGAATCGTATTCTGATACGGCGTGGTCGCCGTAAATGGCAGGTTAATCCCGCCCTCACGCCGCGCGTGCAAGGCCAATTGCTGCAACAAGCGGCCGGCCCGGTTGGGTCCGCCGCGAGCAAGCACATAGTCCAGGGAGTCTACCCATTCCCTGGTTTCCAACACTTCTAGCCCATCAGTTTCAGTCGAAGCCACGTCTGATTTTCCCCCAGAGGATTGCTTAACATTCCATCATATCAATTGCGCGGATTTTACGGGCCGGAAACGATAACGTACGAGGGGAAAAGACCTTCGCGGAACTTCGTGTCCTTCGTGGTCCAAGCCTTTGACAATTGAAACTCAGAGCTGAGCTAGAATCGGGAGCGCCCCGGAGGGGTTCCTATGCTTCGGATTGTATTGGCCGTGCTGGTTGTGATCGTCGCCGTGCTGCTGGTTCCCCGGATGCTGTCCCACTCCGCAACTCCGGCCGTCGCCAGCCAAGCTCCCGACTTCACACTGCCGTCGCAGGATGGTTCTCCAGTCAGCCTCAAGGATTACCGTGGCAAGTGGGTTGTCCTTTATTTCTATCCCAAAGATCAGACCCCTGGTTGAACCCGCGAAGCCCACCAGTTTCAGGTGGACCAACCGCAGTACGCCGAACGCAACGCCGTCGTTCTGGGTGTGAGCGGACAAAGCGTAGACTCGCACAAAGACTTCTGCGCGAAAGAGGGCCTGAATTTCAAACTGCTGGCCGACACCAGCCATACTGTGATGAACTCGTACGGTTCCATGACGAATCTTGGGATCGCCAAGTTCGCCGCCCGCCACACTTTCCTGATCGATCCCGCAGGCAAAATCGCGAAAGTCTACACCAGTGTCGATCCCGCGAAGCACAGCTCCGAAGTCCTCTCAGAACTGGACGAACTGGAAAAGCCAGCCTCGACGGCAAAATAGATAGAGGGTGATGAAACGGCGGCAAAACCGCCGTGAGGGACCGTACGACAGTGAGGGACTTCGATGCAGCGGAGAAGAACGTCTTACGGCATAAGCGGTGCGCCAGCCCGAGCTACCCCCGCCCAAACCGATGCACCCCCGTCGGATCATCCGGCGCAACCGGCGTCGGAGGCGGCGTTGCGCCCCCCATCATCCTCCGTACGCGTTCCATCGCGAACCCCAGGTCCGTGATATAGCTTCGCCGTGCCATCGTCGTCCACCCATGCCGCCGGACGACCTCCAATATCTGCTCGCCCTTCATGGCATCGGGAGCTTGCACGTGCCGAAGAGGCTTCATGCTGTCCGATCCTCCTCCGATGGCTTTGCTGAAGGCCGTCGTCGTGATGTCGCTTATCCAGTGTGCGATGCCGCTTGCGTTCCAGCTTTCGGCCGCCAGTGCATCCACCGTCGCCGCAGGCAGGTACATGAGCAGACCTTCACTGATCATTAGTGCCGGCGCCGTACCTGCTGCCTCGTACATGGCCGCACGTTGTTCCGCATCATTCAGGTCAACTGTCAGGCGCTCACGCTGGCATCGCGGAGTCTCGCCCGACATCAAGCCCTCCTTGTAATCGAGCAGATCGGCGAAGTCGATCTCGATCCACCGCAGGTCCGGCCCCAGTTCAAGCCTCCAAGGCCGGGTGTCCAGCCCGCAGCCGACGCTCAGCACGGTTTTGATCGGATGCGCCGCCAGCGCCTCCAGCAGCAATTCATCCAGCAGGCGGGTACGAATCGCCATCCCGAAGCGAATCACATTCGCATGTGGCAACGCATTCAGGATCGCCTGCCCGCGCTCCCCAGCCAGCCGCGCCGCAAACGGATCGCGCACATACGCATCTTCCAGTTCATTTTCGTGCGCCCGGCACGCCGCCACCATAAGAGCCGTATCGCTGACGTGAGTGATTTCACCACCGGTAGAAGACATGAGATTTATTATGCCCGACACATGCTAACGGGAGGAGCCGGGATGCCCCACCCTTCTCGCGTCTTTCAGCGAGAGGGTGGGGATTTCGACTTCGTTCTCAGCGGACGATAAGCACCGCGACGTCTTTTGATCGCTTTCACATGCGGCCATCTTCTCCGCGCACCCCGGCCCGACGCCCCAGTCCACGCGTTACACTGGAACCAATGGCCACCGCCAGCCGCAACGAACTTCCACAGCCCGGCGAATACCGCTTCCCGCCCGGTTTTCAGCGTAACCTGCTCTGGTTTGCCTTCCGCCGCTTCCGTCCCGCAAACCCCATCATCCTCTTCCAGCACCTCGTCGACACCTACGGAGACATCGCCCACTACAAGATCGGCTGGAACCACATCCTCTTCCTCAACCATCCTGACTACATCCGCGAGATTCTCGTCGTGCAGAACGATAACTTCATCAAGGAGCGCACCGTCCAGCGCAGCAAGATGCTTCTCGGAGAGGGCATGATCACCGCCGAGGGAGCGCAGCATCGTTCCCAACGCCAGGTTGCGCAACCGGCTTTTCATCGCCAACGCATTCCGGAATATGCGGACACGATCGTGCGCGAAGCCGTACGCGCCCGTGATGCCTGGCGCGACGGACAGCAGCGCGACACGGCTATCGACATGATGCATCTCACGCTCAACATCGTCGCCAGCACGCTTTTCGCCACTGATCTCCGCGACGAAGTCGATGAACTCTCCGACGCCATCAACCGCATCATGGGCCTCTACAACTTTCTGGTGCTGCTGCCCGCGGCAGAATGGCTCGTCCACGTCCGGCCCCCGGGCCTTGCCGCCTTCGTTCGTGCCCGCAAGCGCATCGACGCAGTCGTCTATCGCATGATCGAGGCCCATCGCCGCCAGCATTCCGATACCGGCAGCCTGCTCGACATGATGCTCGCAGCCTCTCCCGAACGCACGCCCGAATCCGAGAAATCCCTGCGCGATCAAGTCATCACCATCTTCCTTGCCGGTTACGAGACCGTCGCCAACGCCCTCTCCTGGACGTGGTACCTGCTCTCGCAAAATCCAGATTGCGAGCGCCACTTCCACGAAGAGATCGATCGCGAACTGCAAGGACGCACTCCCTCTTACGACGACATCCCACGCTTGCGCTATGTTGAGATGGTCATGGCCGAATCCATGCGCCTCTATCCACCCGCCTGGGCGATGGGACGCTATGCGCTAAACGACTTCCGTCTCGGAGATTTCTTCCTGCCGGCGAAAACAACAGTGCTGATGAGCCAATTCATCATGCATCGCGATGCCCGCTTTTTCCCCGATCCGCTGCGCTTCGATCCCGAACGCTTTACGCTCGACGCCAAAGCCCGCCGCGCCAAGTTCACCTACTTCCCATTCGGCGCCGGTTTCCGCCAGTGCATCGGAGAATCTTTTGCCTGGATGGAAGGAATTCTGCTGCTGGCAACCCTAGGTCAGAAATGGAAGATGAAGCTGGTCCCCGGACACAAGGTCGAGCCCGAACCTCTGATCACGCTGCGCCCGAAGTACGGAATGAAGATGATCGTGGAAGCACGCTAATCCAGGCCTCTATTTTCCCGACAGGATCATCTCTGCTACATGCCGCGTGATCTCGCCCGGTTGAGCCCCCGCCAGATTCGTCAACGCCACCACCGTGAGTTGGTCATCCACATACCGATCGATCGCCGTCTCGAATCCCTGCCACGAACCATCATGATGGATGCAGCGATGCCCGTTGCGCTCGTCGATAAACCACCCGAATCCGTAATGCCCTTTGTTCGGTTTTCCATCCTTGAGTTTGACAACAGTCCACATCTGATCGAGGCTGGAGCGCTTCACTACCTTCTCTGTATAGAGCGCCGCATCCCATTTCGCGAGATCGACCGTGGAAAAATACAGGCTTCCGTCCGCCGTTGTAATTCATCGCGGGCGCGACCCATTCCTGATTCTTCAGTTCTCCCTTGAGAAGCCGATACCCCGCAGCGCGATTCGGAACAATATCGGCCTCGCTGATGATGCGGGTGGAACTCATATTCAGCGGTTTGAAAATGCGCTGCTGCAGAAAATCTCCGTAGAACTCTCCCGTAACCCGGTGAATGATAATGCCGAGAGTCAGGTATCCCAGGTTGCTGTATTCCCATTTCGTGCCCGGCGAGTAGGCGAGCGGGATGCCTTCAACCACCTTGAGCAATTCATCCCCTGTCCAATCTTTGCGGAAGTTGAAGTCTTTCGGATAATCGCCGAATCCTGCCGTGTGGCTCAACAGTTCGCGGACCGTTACACTCTTCCACGTCGCCGGAGCGTCCGCAAAAAACTTTGTCAACGGATCCCCCAGGCTGACCTTGCCTTCTTCCACTAGCATCATGACCGCAGTCGCCGTGAATTGTTTCCCCACCGATCCCGATTGAAAAATCGTCTCCGGTTTGACGGGAACCTGCAATTCGACGCTAGCCAGCCCGAATCCTTCCGAGCGGACGACCTTGCCCCCTCTCGCGATCAGGAGCGACAGCCCCGGAATATGCTGCCGCTGCATTTCCGCTCGAACGTACTCGGCAATGGGATCGCTGCCGGTAGTGCCCTGAGCGGTGGCAAGACAAGAGACGAAGAGGATCAAACACAAGAGGAGAGAAAAACGGCGCGGCGCCATGATCATGATGAGGGATCCGAAAACGTCCATGAGTTTACAGGCGGGAATCCCTCATCACAAAATGTTGCGCCGAGTAACTGCACTACTTCGGCTGTCCCGCAAGATCATCCAATCGATGCACTCCCGATCGGTGCAGCGCGAACAGGATTGCCCATCCGGCAAAGCCGAGTAGCCAGAAGAACGCGAAGAAGAGCGCGATCGGCGGCAACAGCGTCGAGTGCCCCGCCGCGATCGGACCAATCTGCGGATTCACGTGTGGCAGCGAATTCGCAATCGCCTCACCCTTGCGAATGGCGACGATCAGTCCCATCAGAATAATCGTCATCAGAATTGCCGTAGCTTTCGGAAAACGGAATCCGTTGCGCATATTGAACCTCCTCGTCGAGAGCAGACCACTGACATGGAACACACCGAACCCGCGCAGATGTTCGCGAGCCGCCCCGCTCACCAGCCCTGCAAACTCCCGGACAAAAAATGCCGCGCGCGCAATCGACCCTGCGCCGTCGATTTCCCCGCGCATCTCCAGAAAAACGCCGCACATCTCCTCGCCAAACTCTCGCCGGTGCTCGGCAGGATAGAGCCACAGCAACTTCTCGTATGCGCGAACCATGATCAACACTCCTCGGCGGCAACCCGCATCGTCGCCAGCCGCGTGAGATGCTTCATCCGGTCCACTTCCATCTGCAGGTTGCCCCGGCCCTGGGGTGTCAGCCGATACGCTTGCCGCCCGCGCGAGGTGTCGCTGTCCTCGAAGCGCTCAATCCAATCGTCATCCAGCAGTCGCCGCAGTGCCCCGTACAACGTTCCAGTGCTGAGGACGACCCGGCCCTTACTCATCCGCTCCACATCTTTCAGGATCGAGTACCCATGCCGCGGCTGTCCCGCCAGGCTCATCAGGATGAGCAGAACCGGTTCGGTAAGTGGCAAATTCTCCATATAGCCTCTGACGACATGTCGCCTAACGCCATATTGAACCGGAAGCCTCTCGCCGTCAAGCGAAATCTGCGTCTGCACGGAGCGACTCAGTCGCGCTTAGTGCGGCGAAGGCATCCCCGCGATCTTTTAGCCTACAATTCTCGTTATAACTTGTTGATCTCCGTGCGCTCTTCGCAAGACCATTGACTCTTGAAACTCCAACTCGGACCAGGCCTTTTGCAGCCACACTCCTTCTTCTGCTGCTCTTCGTATCGGTCTGTCTTCCCACCGGCAGCATCTCCAGCCTGAATGTGAAAGCGGTTCTCTTCATCGTCTACACGATATCGTTCGCGTTTTTCATCGCGACCAACTCCCGGGAATGGCCGACGCTCTCCGAGCAGATATTTCTCGGCATCTTTTTAGCCTGCCTTTGTTTCTGGGGAATTCTCGGCCTTCTCAACGGCGAGTCGGAGACCAAGCAAGTATTCCTCCAACTCAAGGACATCTCCTCCACTGTCCTGATTGCATGGTTCTGTGTCTTTTTCGTGCGCAGAAAGTTGCTTGAACCAGAGAGTGTCGTCAGGTCCGTCGTCTTCGCGGCGGCAGTGGTCGGCGTAATCAAGGTGGCACTCGTGCTCGCCATATTCGCCTTCAAGGTGAATCCTGTCCTCCTGATTGAATCCACCTTCGGCGAAGGATCTTTGGTCAGCGGCGACATAGGGTTGGGCCTAACGCGGCTGGGATTCTCATCGGACATCGTCGGGGGATTCGCCCTCTTCGTCGTCCTTTGCCCGTCCGTCAGTGGAGTTCGTTTACGAAGAAGCTACATTGCCTTGTGCGTGGTAGCCCTCTTGGCCTCGGGCCTGATGTCGTATGCACGGTATATCTGGTTCATATATCTTTTTGCACTCGTAGCCGCATGCGTCATTGAGCGGCGGTTCAAGTTGTTGTTGTTCTCGTTTCTCGCCGTTGCTGTCCTCGCGCTCGCAGGTTACGACGTTGTCGCTCCCATGGTTAGCTCTCGATTCTCCTCGGAACAGACCAGTGACTCGGATCTGACCCGCATTGAGCAGTCAAAGGCGCTTCTGGACGAGATCGAAGCCCGCCCGATCCTGGGCAAGGGAATCGGTCAGCATGCCCACCAACTGATTCGGAGCGAACAGAACCTCTACTCTTACGAACTGCAGTGGATGTCTCTGATGATGCAGACAGGGGCGGTCGGGATTGCGGCAATTCTCCTGTTGGTCGTAGCCGCAGCGCGCGATCTGCTGGCGGTCCGATACCGCGCCCGGCCTTGGCTGGCGGCGTTGTTCATCTTTTGGCTTCTTGGTAGCTGGACGAATCCTTACCTGATGTCCTCGTTCGCGGGCGCAACCTTCGGAATGTTTATGTCGATCTTCTATAGGATGCGGGTGATCGTAGAGGAGACCGGACTGCCGGATATCGGTTCAGAGCCTCTGCCCTCTGCAACTGGTTCTGGCTCTTAACTTCAGGAGTGCGCTAACGACGCAGGAGGAGTCTTCTACCTTTAGGCCTTTCTTAAAAGAAAGACCGTCTCTTTTCGATAGAAATGTGCGTTCCAGAACACAAGCGGTTGCCACTTCAGCCGTAACTCGTCTCTCGTGTATCCAATGATTTCCCTCATGTCGCGATCAATCCAGGAGTGATAATGGATGCTATAGTTCTGGGCCATCAAGGAGTTTAGTTCCTGCTCGAATTCCGCGCTGTGCGCTGCCTTCCCATTCACGAGTTCCACCCATTCGGCGTAGTGTGCCCGGACGTCGATCTTCTCTGGATCTTGGTATTCCTCGATAAGGTGCTGCAGGGATGTCCGCTCACGTTTATGGTCGAAGGTGAATCGCTTATCCGGCACCTTGATGAGCAGAGTCCCACCGCTCCGTAATGCCTCGTACCATGACTTGAGAGCCTTCAAAGGTGAGGGCAGATGTTCCAGCACGTGGCTGGCTATGATGAAATCCAATTAGCGCAGCGGCAAGGATTCCGCGTCCGCAATGATATCGGGGGCAACGACATCGGTGTCGATCTCGGCGTAGTGATTAGCCAAATCCTCTGCGGAAAGCCGGTCCACATACCAGACTCTCGAGCTGGAAGGAACCCTGAACCTACGCCACAAGCCGCCGATTTCAACTCCTCTCCCATGCAGATATGACTTGAGATACGTATTTTCGATCCAGCGTAGGGCTGCACCTCTTGCCATAAATTTCCACGAAACTCCTACTCTCTATTCTGCCCCTCAGCTTGGCCAATCGCAAAGCATCTACTCATGCACGCTGCGGTACTCACGGCGTAACCGTAATCGCCTTCCCCGAATACTGCACAACTTTATCCGCCTCGTCCGAGGCGCTGACACCCACCCCGTGATTTTCGCGCACGAACTCCACGCGGAATGTTCGGTTCTCCAGCATCCCGGGGAATTGCCCCTTGCGATCGCCGATCGTCAGGGTGTGCGAGGCGTCATCCCAATGTAGCGGGATGGTCGCGTACGCGCCCTTCTCGTAGTTGTAGTTATCATTTTCGTCTTCATAGATGGTGAAATCGCCGTCAGCCCCGCGATACACGCGCAGCTCAATCGGATCCGCGGCCTTCTCCGTGGACCACTCGATATCTGGTCCCAGCGGCACAATCGACCCCGCCCGTACATACAGCGGCATCCGGTCGAGCGGAGTGACCGCGTTCAGCGTCTGTCCGCCCGCCAACTCCGATCCAGTCCAGAAGTCGTACCACTTCGCCTCCGGCAGATAGACCTGACGCGTCTTCGCCGCAGGCTCGGTCACCGGATTCACCAGGAACGCCGGCCCATACATGAACTGATCGCCGATGTTTTCCGCCCGCACGTCGGTTCGGAAATCCATCACCAGCGGACGCATCGGCGTATAGCTCTCGCTCGTCGTCTTCCACGCCAGCGAATAGATGTAAGGCAGCATGCGGTACCGCAGCCGGTCGAAGTTCACCAGGATCTTCTGCGCATCCGGACCGTAGGACCACAATTCATTTTCATCCGGATTGCGCGTCCCATGCACTCGCAGGATTGGATTGAACGCCGCAAACTGGAACCACCGCACGAACAACTCACGGAACGCCGGATCCGTCGGACTTCCAAACACGAATCCCCCAACGTCCGTCGTCCAGTAGGGAATTCCCGACACCGCAAAGTTCAGGCCCGCGGGCACCTGTCTCCGGAAGCTCAGCCAATCCGACACGATATCGCCCGACCACGCCGTCACAGCGTTCCTCTGCGATCCTGCAAACGCCGACCGTGACAGGATGTACACCCGCTTCTGATCCGATGCCGCCCGCTGTCCCTGGTACACTGCGCCGGTATCTAGCAGCGGGTACGCATTCACGTACCGGTTCCCGCTCCCCGCGGTCAGTTTGTGATTCAGCAGGATGTTGTCTTCCTGTCCTTCTGTCTCAGGCTCCGTCGTGTCCATCCACCACGCATCGGCCCCAATGCTGAACAGGCCCTTGTTGACCAAATCCCAGTAATATTTTCGCGCCTCCGGATTCGTGGCGTCGTACACCGCCATCCCATTCGCGTGATACGGAGGTTTCGCCACCTTGAACTTGTCGACGAACCATCCCTTCTTGTCCATGTAGTCGTAATTCGTCGACCCCGGCTCGAAGAATGGCCAGATGGAAATCATCAGATGAAAGTGCTCGTTGTGCAGCTGATCGATCATCCCTTTCGGATCGGGATAATTCTTGTTGAAGACGAACTCGCCCTTGCGGTTCCACCAGAACCAGTCCTGCACGATGTCGTCCACCGGGATGTGCAGCTCTCGATACTTCTTCGCCACGCCGAGAATTTCTTCCTGCGTCTTATACCGGTTCTTGCACTGCCAGAATCCGTACGCCCACTTGCCGAACATCGGAGCCTGCCCGGTCAGCTCCCGATACCCCGCCACAATCTTGTCGAAGTCCGGCCCATATAAGAAGTAGTATTCGAGCACGCCAGCGACGTCTGAACTGATGTACAGATAATTCGGAAAGCGGTTGTTGAACCGGCTCCGCGCCATGCTGTTCCAGAAAATCCCATAGCCCTTGCTCGACACCATCAGCGGGACAGAAATGTTGGCGTTGTCCTGCGTCATGTCCACCGATTCGCCCCGGTAATTCCACACTCCTGACTGATGCTGTCCTAGCCCGTAAAGCCCTTCATGCGACCCATAGACCGTCAGGAACGACTCCGCGCGAAACGTATCCTCGCCGTTTACCTTCACCGGAGTCAGGCTGCGATTGGCTTCCTGCACCAGGGGCGCGCCACCCGCCTCGGAATACGCAATCGAGCCGTCTTTCTTTCCGATGCTCAACTTCACCAGCGCAGTGCTGATCGTTACCGCGTCGTCCGACGACTGCATCGTGAACTTCGCCGCCGGCCAGCTGTCCTTGATCACTACGAAATCTGTCTGCTTCGGAAACGTAGCGGTCGGCGAATACAAAATATGGATGATGGCGTCCGAGCACACCTGGATCTTCAGCGTTCCGGTCCCCATCGTGAACGTCGCCCCGTCAGCATCCTGCTGCACTTTGTTCACGGGATTCAGCGGCTTCCACTGTGCCTGCATCACCGCCGCCGAAAGGCAAAGCCATCCCAACATCGCCACCACGAACGATCGCAAACTGTGCTCTCTCATGATTGCCCTCTTCTGGATAGAAAAACGATTTTCCCTGAGGATTCGGAAAATCAGCACCGCGAAGGATAGCACGAGAGGGCCAGGAAAGATGTGCGTGATGAACCTGCAGAAAGGGTTACTTGGAAGTGAGCCGTTCCTGAACGGGAGAGCGTTCAGACATCAGGCGCGTTTGACCAATTTCAAATTTCAGATTTGGTAGTTACAGCGGGCGGAGGGTACAAATTTTGTCTTCACTCTGCAATCTACAATCTAGAATCTGCAGCCTTCACTTCTGCATTCTGACTTCTGACTTCTGCCTTCGAACTTTTGCGCCTGGCTTCAAACTTTGGCAGTAATGAAAAGGGCACGGCCTTCCCCCAAAGATCGTGCCCTTATCACCACAACACCCTTTATTTCTTCAGAGCGGTTTGCGCCGGCGTACTCACTTGCGTGAGCACCGCTTCGGCAGTTTGGGTCAACAGCGGAGTCAGTACGTCCTCGCCGTTCGACTTCGCCTTGCCCTGCAGCGTGTTCTGCAGTACCGGCTGCGCTTGGCCATTTGGAACAAGTTGATACTGCACCGATACATCGTCTTTCGATTTGATCTGGCCGTTGAACTGTTGCAACTGATTCATGGCCTGCTGCTGAGCCATCTGCGAAGCCGCCGCACTGGCCGCAGATGCGGCAGCTGCCCCCGCCATCCCGTGCGCCATCATGCCGTACGGGCTTGCATTCGCTGCCATGGAGCCATACTTGGCGAACTTCCCGAATGAGCTCTGCGCATGTTTCACCGCCACAGATGAAAACAGGATGTAGTCGCATTGCTTCTGGACCGCCTCCGCCTGCAACTGCATTGCGATGTGCGCCTCCAGCGGCACCACATCCACCGCCGGGCCGCTCATCAATGCAATCTCCGCATTCCGGATCGGAGTGCTGTAATCGCCGCCCGCGTTGTTCCCTTGTCCCATCTGAGCTTCCGGCGGTGCCACCCCGATGCGGATCCTTCCAGCTTGCTTCGGTCCAACCGGCGCCGATGCCGGAGCCGCGGGCTGCATTCCTCCTTGCATCCCACCCTGCATCCCTCCGCCGCTCGCGTAAGGATTACCCATGCCCATCTGGTTCATGGCGGCTCCGCCCACCGCCATCTGCTGCTGGGCCATCGCCATCGCCTGTGCGTTCGCTGACTTTGCCGCGGCAGGATTCAGCCCCATGGTCAGCGGATTTATCTTCTTCAGGTTTTGCGCCGGCGACGGTGCCTGCGCCTGCTGTTGAGCCATGCTGTTACCGGCAGGCGGGCCGTACCCCGCCGTTGCAGTCTGTTGCGGCGCCGCCTGCGGAGCCGGTCCGCCGTTCAATTCCGCCTGAGTCTTTACTTGTCGATACCCCGCCGGAGCTTCAAACAGCTCTTTCTCCAGGTTCGGTTTCGAGATCTCCGACGTGATCATCCCAATCTGCGTCGTCTTCCCATCCGCTCCTTGCATCGTCAGGTTTTCCGCCAGCGGATATCCCGGTTTCCCGCTGCCACTCCGCTTTCGGATGATTCTGTCCGTGCATCCTTCCGCCTGGCGCACCGGTGGCAGGAACTGCTGGCACGCCGCCGACATTTCTTTCCCGATATCCGCGTACCAGCCATCCACGTCGTAGGACTGATTTAATTGCGTGCAGGCGTTCTTTGACGACTCAGTCGTGACCTTGATCTTCAGATGTCTCGTTGGATATCCGTACATCGTCTTCCGCTCGCCCGTATCGGTAATCGCTGCCGTCTCGGTGATGTACCCCCCCGAGGTGGCGTCCGGTGCGCCCGACACCATCGCCGCCGCCTTGATTGCCGCGTCATCCAGTGCATCCTTCGCAATCAGATAGGTCTGTGCCTGCTCATTGACAGTGACCGTCTGCTTTAGATCGCACTGCCGGATCGTGATCGTGTTGCCGGTCGGGCTCTGGGTCACCGTGCGCTCGCGCGCACCTTTAATGGATGTGTCGGTGCTCGAGACGAAATTCCCTCCAACAGTGATGCTCTTCTTGATATGCAGATCCTGCGCTTGTGCGCTCGCTGCCACCAGCAGAACCAGGATGAAACGGTAGGGACTTGAACTCAGGGTAGGCATGTTGCAGCTCCTTATTCCAACGCTTGGGTTGTGCACTCGGCAGGTGCCACGGACACTGGCCGGCTTCGCGAAAAACCGTCAGTACCGAGGCCGTGGCAACCTGCTGAATGCCTTCCCTACATTCAATAGGCGCGAAAAAATCCCTGACTGGCTCACCCCAACAAGTATTTTTTTGAGATCAAAACGTGTAACCCAGACACATTCGTCCCGTGGGGGCCCAACGCAACCAGCGGGTTATCCCCACCGAATGTCATCCTGAAGCTCCCGCTGTTTGCGGGCTTCAGGATCTATGCATCGACCAGGCCCCCACCACCCTGCAAGAAACTGCGCACTGCGGCCGCGAGCCCTACTCCTTCTTCAACAGCGTTCCCGTCATCATCGTTTGCGAATTGGGAAAGGGAGAAGGAAACTCCCGGTCCTCCGATTTCCCGATGCTCGGCGGATCGAAGTTCAGCTCCGTCCCATCCGCCGAGCAACTGGAGGACCCTTTGCTACTTCCCGCCGCCTCAGGGCACGATCCGTTGAAGTCATGCTGCGCCCGCTTGCATTCGAAAGTGACGCGCATCTTGTCGTCCTGCCCGCGGTTTTCCTCCTTGCCCTCCTCGATCCGCGCCGTCACTTTTATGTCAAACGCCAGTTCTCCTTGCCCCGAACATTCCCCTACAACCGTGCCGTACTGTCCGCGTCCCCGAATCGCCAGGCGTCCCTGCCCGGTGAATACCTTGGGCTCCTTCGCGGTCAGCGGGATGTCCACTCCTTGCCCATTCTGCCCCTCCGTCGTCTTCTCAGACTGCCCGTTGATCAGTCCGAGATTGATGTTCAGGGTCTGCTTCCAGTTCAGCCGAAACACGTATTCCTGTTTCTTGCATCCGCACCACGTATTCCCATGGAACCGGCCGCCCATCGCGTCGATCCACTTCTGCCCCGCTTGGATCACCTTCGGATGCGTCCATCCCGGCGGAGGCTCCGCTTTATCTGGAGCCAGATCGTTGTCGGTCATCCCCCGTTTGCCAATGAGTGCCGTTTCAATAAATGCCGGAGCCCCGTTGTCGCGGATCATATGCCCCATAAAGCTCTCTTCTCCGGCTGTTTCTTTTGCGTAGCGAAAGGAGCGGTGCATCAGTTCGCAAAGATCCTCCGCGCTCTTTGGCTTGTCCGGCCCGTCGATGAACGACATCCCGTCGGGTGCCAGACGCCAGCCTGGCAACTGCGTATGACAACCACCCTTGGTGCAGTCGGCCTTGGGCTTGCCGTTCTCATCCTTGGCATCCCTGTATTCCGGCGGGAAGCTTTCACCTTGATGTCCGCCGTCTCCTTCATCGAAGGGATTCACGTTTCCGTGACAATTGATGCAGCGCTCATGCTGAAACAGCGGCACCAGTGCCCCAAATGCCTGGATCGATTTTTCCGTCTGATCTTCACTCAATGAGCACACCGGTTCCGGCTGTTGCGCCCCCAGGGGCATCACAAGCCACGCCAGCAAGAGAAAAATCATTGTGAGCCGCAGCCTCATGACCATCCTCCCTATTTCACTTCCTTGTATCCCGGCGGAATATCGAACAACTCCGGTTCCAGCTCTTCCTTGTGCACATTCTTCGCCTTCACCACCACCAGCGTGGTCGTGTCATCGCCGTTATGGATCGTGATCCATTCCTTCAAGGGAAATCCCGGCTTCCCATTTCCGCTACGCCGCCGGATGATCGGGTCAACACAGCCTTCCCCCTCTCGCACCGGCGGCAGGAACGCCTGACAAGCCGCCTGCTCCTTCGGCAGATCTACGTACCAGCCATCGACCTCATACGTCTGGCTGACTTGCGTACACGCAACCTTCGACGGTTGCACCGTCACGACCGTCTTCATCCGGCGCGCTGGCAGGTTGAACCTCGGACTGGCTTGGCCGGTGTCCGTAATGACGCTGGTTTCTGTGATGTATGCGCCGGAAACCGCCGCGGTCTCCTCTTTGGGGTCCAGCGATACCGAATAAGTCTGCGATTCCTCGTGCAGGGTGACGGTCCGCTTCAAATCGCACTGCTTGATAACAATGCTGGGCCCGGCGGGCGATTGGCTTTCAATACGTTCGCGTGAACCTTTGATGTACGTTTCCGTGATGGAAACGGGATTCCCATCGACAGTCATGCTTTGTCGAATACGCAAATCCTGCGACGAAGCCGCCACCGCGGCCAACGAGAGAATCGTCACAGAGAAGCAGCGGGAAGTCAGGGAAGGCATCGGCGCTCCTTCTGCTCTCTTCTTTCAATTGTTTACATCCCGCAGGCGCACGTGATGTCACGCTGGCCTCGCGATTCTCCAGCGCTTGCGGCATCACAACGGACTGCGGGCGAACCCCTTTCTCTATGAAGGCGGCAACCAGTCGAAAATAAGCTCACTCATTGAGATTTCCTTCGTGTATCTCGGTGTCCTCTGTGGTGAATGATTTTGAAGCGATCTCGTGGTCGGCAAATACCCATCCTCAGCACACACTCAGCCGTGGGTTATCCTGATAAGTGACAGCTCGCGACTTGAAGCCCGAAGCCCGTACCTCATGCTTTCCGACGCCACGATCCTGAAACACATAGCCCGCCAGTCCAAGCGCCAGGCCGGATATAAGCAACTCCTCCGCGAACTCGGCCTCCACGGGCACGAGCGCCGCGAACTCACCGAGCAACTGCAAAAGCTGGTGAAGTCCGGACAACTCCTTCCCGTCGACTCCGACCACTACGCCCTGCCGCAAGCCGCCGCCGACAAGAACCTCATCGCCGGACGCCTCTCCATGCATCGCGACGGATTCGGCTTCGTCATCCCCGACCCCAAGTCGCTCGGCCCGCTGAAATCGAAACTCTCTGGCGACATCTTCATCCCACCGCACCAGATAGGCAACGCCATGCACGGAGACCTCGTGTTGGTCGACATCGGCAACATCCGCCCCGACGGCCGCGCCGAAGGACGCATTGTCCGCCCCATCAACCGCGCCCATCCCACGGTGGTCGGCATCTTCCACTACGGCAGCCGAAGAAACTACGTCACGCCCATCGACACAAAAATCACGCAGGAAATCGTGATCCCCGAAGGAATGGAAGTTCCGAATTCCTCCGCGCCCCCAGTGTTCTCTGTATTGAAAGATGTTGAGGTTGCTGCCCAGCCGAGATCTGAGAAGCAGCAGCGAAAGAAGAAGTCGGTAGACAGAGTGCTGGGCGATGAGGTCCGCCGCGAGGACTACACCAATCTGGAAGGCGTAGTCGTTGACGTGGAGATCACCGACTGGCCTTCCGCTACCCAGACTCCCCGCGGCAAAGTCATCGAGATCCTCGGCCGCGCAGACGACTTCGGTGTCGATGTCGAGATCATCATTCGCAAGCATCATCTCCCCCATCATTTCCCGCCGGCAACGCTGGAAGAAGCGCAACAGGTCTCCGCGACCATCCCCGCTCGCGAACTTCAGCGCCGTCGCGACTTCCGGTCCCTCCCCATCGTCACCATCGACGGAGAGACTGCCCGCGATTTCGACGACGCTATCCTCGTCCGCGTCCTCACCAACAACAACTTCGAGTTACAGGTTCACATCGCCGACGTAGCCCAATACGTCACGCCCGACTCAGCGCTCGACCAGGAAGCCCGACTCCGCGGTACCAGCGTTTACTTCCCCGACCGCGCCGTGCCCATGCTTCCGCTCGAACTCTCCACCGACATCTGCAGTCTCCGCCCTCAAGTCGACCGCCTCGTCCTCTCCTGCCTCATGGAAATCGACCACCGCGGCGAGATCGTGAACTACGACTTGTGCGAAGGCGTGATCCGCTCCGCAGAGCGCATGACCTACACTGCCGTTAACGCCGTGCTCGAAGGCGACGAAGTCCTCCGCAAGCGTTACGCTCCACTGGTCTCAACCTTTGAACTCATGCGCGATCTGGCGGGAATCCTGAACCGCAAACGCGAGCGCCGCGGATCCATCGACTTCGATCTCCCCGAGCCCGTCATCGAATTCGACGAGTTCGGACTGATGAAGTCCATCTCCCGCTCCGAACGCAACATCGCCCACCGCCTCATCGAAGAATTCATGCTTTCGGCCAACGAGACGGTTGCGCACCATCTCGAGTCGCACCGCATCGCCAGCCTCTACCGCATCCACGAGAAGCCCGACGCCAAGCGCGTCTACGATTTCGAAACCATCGCGGCCACCTTCGGATACTCGCTGGGCGTCGGCGCTCTGCCGATTCACCGCGTCCAGATGAAGACCGATCGCCGCGCCAACTACGGCACCGGCAAGCGCACTCGCGAGATCGAGATCCCGCAGGACGTTCACATCACCCCGCGCATGTATCAGAAGCTGACCGAGAAAATTGCCGGCAAGCCCGAAGAACGAATCCTCAGCTACCTGATGCTTCGCAGCCTGAAGCAAGCGAGATATTCCGAGGAGAATCTCGGACACTTCGCCCTCGCCGCCCCAACCTACACCCACTTCACCAGCCCCATCCGCCGCTACCCAGACCTGATAGTCCACCGCATCCTGAAAGATGTTCTGCGAACTGAAAGTAACAGCGAGGGTGGCCCACTCAAACCCGATTTTGGCTTGAGTGCTCATCTTCCGGACGCCGGAAGCCGGACGCCGGAAGCCGATGATGCTCCATCCCCGTGGTCCAAACGTCGCGATCACAAGGCGCATCGGGAAGATCTCTCCCCACTCTCCGGCCCCATCCCCTTGGAGGAACTCCATGAGATCGCCGAAGAGTCCAGCCAGTCCGAACGCCGCGCCGACGACGCCGAACGCGAACTCATGGAATGGAAGAAGGTCAAGTTCATGCAAGACCGTCTCGGCGAAGAATTCGATGGCCTCATCACCAGCGTCACGAAATTCGGATTCTTCGTCGAACTTTCCGACCTCTTCGTCGAAGGACTGGTCCCGCTCAATACCCTGATCGACGACCGCTATACCTACCACGAGAACACCCGCGAGATCATCGGCCAGCACTCCCGCAAAACCTATCGCATCGGACAGCGCCTCCGCGTCATCGTCGACCGCATCGATCCGGTCGAAAAGAAGATCAACTTTGCCGTCTTGGAAGAAGAACGTCCAAAGCGCCGCAAGAACAAGAAGAGGTAATCAAAGTCCCGGACAGCGAGCTACCGGCCAGTAAGAAGGCCAGCGTCGGTCAATCCGATAGAAACGTTAAGACCGGGCTGGCAATGTGCTTCGTCGTCGAAAGATCCTTGGAGTCAACGTCCCGGCCGTTCCGTTACTGCTTTCGCGCCTGCACCGGGCAACTTCACCTTCGCCCTGTCGTTCAATAACTCCTCCAAACTCCCGTACGCATAGATCGTCGGCGCATGATTCGCCATCAACCCGCCCGTATCCGCCGTCGGGCCATAATTGCTGTGCACGTCGCGCCCCAGCATACGGAGCATGGCCATCAACTGCCCCCGATGATGCGACGTATGCGAAATCCGGCGCACCATTACCCATGCCCTCGACCGCTCCACCTCGAAGAACTTCGCCACACCCTCAAACCAGTCGTCATCATTACTCTGTAAAGCGGCCAGCCGCTTCCCGCTATCCTCGGCATACCGCTGAATGAATTCCATCCTCGTCTCGGAAACAGGCAAGGGAGGTGCGCCCACGTCAATCCCCAGCATGTTGCGAAACCACAAATCCTCGCTCACACACTGATGCACCATCTGCTCGAGCACACTCCGCCCCCGAGGATCGTCGTGTTTCGGCCGAACTGCCAGATCTTGATCCTGAAACTCACTCCACACACTAAGAACCTTCACGCGTTCCGTCGCATAAGTCTCGACCAGAAAGTCATATCGCATAACCGCAGATGGTACTCGAACACCGCACATGCGTTGTCATCCTGCGCCGCAGGTTTTAGTGGCGCAGGATTTGTCATTCAAGGAGCGAAAGGAACGATTGGAAGAACACAGCGCTCCTGTCCCGATGGTGAGCCCTCGGTCGGATGTTAATCTAGCTCTCCGAATCCATGTCCCGCACTCCCCAACCCCTGCGCATCGCCATCGACACCGGAGGCACATTCACAGACTGCATCTGGATCGATCCCGCGACCAAGCGTCTCCAAATGCTCAAAATCTTTTCGACGCCGAAGGATCCCTCCCAGGCCATCGTCGAAGCAATAAAGAAGATCACGTCGGGTGATGTCATCCTTCTCCACGGCACAACTGTCGGTACGAACACGCTCCTGGAACGCAAGGGTGCCCGGACGGCCCTGGTGACGACACAAGGTTTCGAAGACGCCATCGAAATCGGACGCCAGGCCCGCCCCAAGCTCTACGACTTCTTCTTCGAACGCGTGGAACCTCTGGTCCCTGCAGATCTCCGCTTCGGAGTCGAAGAACGAACCGCAGCCGACGGAGAGGTTCTCACCCCTCCAGGCATCGAACAACTTCGCAGACTCTCCCAGCAAGTGGCAGAAACCAAGCCAGAATCAGTGGCAATCTCGCTGCTGTTCTCGTTCGCAAATCCAAAGAATGAACAGGCAGTTGCGCTAGCGCTGAAGGCGTTGAACGTCCCGCTCTCGGTCTCGCATGAAATCCTCCCTGAATTTCGCGAATACGAGCGCACCTCGACGGTGGTGATCAATGCCTACCTGCAACCCGTAATGCGAACGTATTTGGAAAGTCTCCAAAGAGAAGTTGCTGCTCACGTCGCTCGTCACGCGGGTAAAACCGCAGGATTGAGAAAGAGCCATGCTCCGTCCGCGATCGCTCGCGTCGCCGTGGAAGAGCGGCGCTTTAGCACCGCGAAAGTGGGCACTAGGGATGGGGCTTTAGCCCCTGCACCGGAAGCCGCTAGCCGGAAGCCGCACCCGCGAATCTTCGTCATGCAATCCAGCGGAGGCATCACCGCCCTCTCGACCGCTGCCCGCGAACCCGTCCGCACCGTTCTCTCCGGACCTGCGGGAGGCGTCGTCGGCGCCCTCACCACAGCCCGCGCCAGCGGCTTCGACAAGATCATCGCCTTTGATATGGGAGGCACTTCCACGGACGTTTCACTCGTGGAAGGAGAAGTCAGAACCGCCAACGATGCGCAAATCGCCGGACTTCCGATTGGTGTCCCCATGCTCGACATCCACACGGTCGGGGCAGGCGGCGGCTCCATCGCTCGCTTCGACGCCGCTGGCGTTCTTCGTGTCGGCCCCGAATCCGCCGGAGCCGATCCCGGCCCCATCTCCTATGGCCGCGGCACACAGCCCACGGTTACCGATGCCAATCTTTTACTCGGCCGCCTTCAGCCAAGCCGCTTCCTGGGCGGAGAGTTCACCCTCGACCTCGATCGCACGCTCGCGATCACAAAAGAGTGGTTGAAGAAGCAATGCGTGAACCTGACTCTCGAGAAATTTGCCGCCGGTGTAGTCCGCGTCGTGAACGCCACAATGGAGAAAGCAATCCGCGTAGTCTCCATTGAGCTCGGACGCGATCCCCGCAATTTCGCCCTGGTCGCTTTCGGTGGTGCCGGAGGCCTCCACGCCTGCGCGCTTGCCGAGTCCCTGCGCATTCCAACCGTCATTGTTCCGGCGTTTCCCGGCGCGCTCTCTGCTTTGGGCATTCTCGCCAGCAACGTTGTCAAGGATTACTCCCGCACAGTTCTCTGGCGCGTCACTGGCAAACTTCCTCACTCTGCACTTTCCCGCGAGTTCGCAACTCTGGAAGCAACCGCAGAAAAAGATTTCCGCAGCGAATCATGGCTGGGAGCTCCACAGCATCAACGCAGCGTGGATATCCGGTACCGTGGCCAAGGCTACGAACTGAACATCGCCATGACAAAGAACCTGCTACGAGATTTTGAACAAGAACACAAACGACGCTACGGTTACACTCACCCCAATCGCGAAATTGAACTCGTAACACTGCGCCTCCGTACCACCCTGCCGCAGTTAACAAGGGAACATGTAGCGGCGGATGCCTTTGTCCGCCGCGCCCGAGCAAGCCTCGGCCGGCCCTCTCCGCTCGAGACCCGGGTCTTGTTCAACAGCAAGAAACATAAGGCGAAGATCTATTCCCGCGAAGAACTCCAGCCCAGAAGAAAGTATTCAGGTCCTGCGATCATCACCGAATACAGCGCAACGACAGTAATTCCGCCAGCCACCCGCTTCCGAATCGACAGGGCAAACAACTTGATCATGGAGCGCTGATCCCCGGTGCCTCTCTGTGTCTCCCGTGGTGAGTCTTGCGATCGGTTGAATTGTTAAAGTTCGATGAATATCAATGCCGGAACTCCCCAACCGAGCACCGAGTACTAGGTCCGCAGCACTCCCCAAAGCTACAATGATTCCGTGAAACCAAGCATCTACGTAGTCGAGGACGATCCGGACATTTCGCGCCTGGTCCGCCATCATCTCGAAAACGACGGCTTCGTAGTTCGCGTCTATCCCACCGGATCCAATGTTCTCTCCGATTCCGAGCGCCAGCGGCCCTCGCTATTTATTCTCGACATCATGGTGCCTGGAAAGGACGGGCTCGAAATCTGCCGCAACATTCGCCAGACTCCTGGCCTTTCCGCCGTCCCGGTCATCTTTCTTACCGCCAAGAGCAGCGAAGCCGACCGCGTTCTCGGACTCGAACTCGGTGCGGATGACTACATTGCGAAGCCATTCAGCCCTCGCGAACTCGTCGCGCGCGTGAAAGCGGTGCTGCGCCGGTTTGAGCGTCCGCTGCCACCGAGTCCGATGAAGGTCGGCGACATCGAAATCGATCCTTCCGCGATGACACTTACGGTTCGCGGCAGCATGGTCCCGACGACCGCCACCGAATTCCGCCTGCTCGATTACTTCGCGCGCCATAAGGGGCGTGTCTTCAGCCGCGACCATTTGCTCGATTCTGTCTGGCGCGACACCGCGTATGTGACTCCCCGTTCGGTCGACGTCTACGTCCGCCGCATCCGGGAAAAGATCGAGCCCGACCCGGAAAACCCGCGCTACCTGAAAACAGTCCGCGGCGCGGGCTACCGCTTCGAGGTTCCGAAGTGAGTGATAATGCGCTAACCGTTCGATGGATGTTGGATCGCTCGATGATCCCCGGACCCCTACTCCCGTGAAGAACCGCATCTTCCTCAAACTGCTGGCCGTATTCCTGATCGTCATTGCGGCGACCGCCGTCACCCTCGATGTGATGATCGGCAATGCCTGGGAAAATTTCGTACGCAGCGAAATTGAACGCGACCTGACGCAAAAAACTTTGCTCTTCGCGCATCGCGTCGAAACGGACCACGCTCACTCGCTCGCCGATATCGCCCGCGAGGAAGGCCAAGCCGCCGGGGCCCGGGCCACCATCATTGAATCGAGCGGCAAAGTGCTTGCCGACTCCGAGGCGACTCCCGCTAGCATGGAGAACCACGCCACGCGCAAGGAATTCGTCGCGGCACTCTCCGGCAAAACTGGAGAAAACGAACGCCGCAGCGCCACCCTCGGCATTCCATTTCTTTATATTGCCACTCCCATCCCCGGAGGCGCAGTCCGCCTCGCCTATCCGCTCTCCGACGTGGCGGCGGTCCAGGCCCAGGTTCGCCACCATCTGCTGCGCGGATCTGTTCTCGCTTTGCTGGTTGCGCTGATCATCGCCGCCGCCGCGTCGGTGTGGACTTCCCGCCGCTTGCAACGCATCGTCGATGTCGCGGCTCGCATCGAGCAAGGCGACCTGCGGGCGCGCGTCGATGACACGCACTTCGACGAAATCGGACGCGTCGCCGCCGCCCTCGACCAATCTGCGGAACAGGTCGAGCGCAGTTTCGCCGCGGTTCGCTCCAGCCAGCGCCAGCTGGAGACTCTGCTCAACAGCATGCAGGACGCCGTTATCGCAGTCAGTTCCGACGGCCTGGTCCGTTGGGCCAACCAGCCCATGGATCGCCTGGTCCCACAGCGCACGCGATTGAACGCCCCGGTCGTAGAAACCGTTCGCGATCCCGACTTCCTCGCCACCGTCAAAGCAGCCACCGAAACCAAGGAAGTGAAAACCGCTCGCGCCACCTCAATCGTTCCCGGGCGAGCTTTCGACGTCACTGCAGCCCCGCTCCCGGATGGAGGCGCCGTAGCCGTCCTCCGCGATCTCACAGAAACCGAGCGCGTCGAGAAAACACGCCGCGACTTCATTGCGAACGTCTCCCACGAACTCCGCACCCCTCTCACCTCAATTCAGGGATACTCGGAAACGATTCTCGACACGATCCCCGAGAACTCCGGATCGACCCGCGAATTCCTCGAGATCATCCGCAAGAACGCCGCCCGCATGGCCCGCCTTACCGAAGATCTGCTCACGCTGGCGCGCGTCGAATCGGGCGAGACGCGCTTCGAGACCGAACCAGTCACCTCCCTGGAACTCCTCAACGATGCTGAGGAAAGTTTTCGTGAGATCGCCCGCACGCATGGCGTGGAATTGCAGATCGTCCAGGCGCATGGGACCGGGCGCTCGCTTGAATCCCTGCCGCAAGTACTCGCCGACCGCGAAGCGATCCACCAGGTCTTTTCGAACCTGATCGACAACGCCATGAAATACGGACGCACCGGCGGCCGCGTCGAGATCGGCGCCGAACGTGTGGAGACAGACACCCCTGGACGTTCGGCAGCCGGCATCGAGTTCTACGTTCGTGACTTCGGTGCCGGCATCTCGTCTGAACATCTGCCGCGCCTGTTCGAACGCTTCTACCGTGTCGATAAAGCCCGCTCCCGCGAATCCGGAGGCACCGGACTCGGCCTCGCGATCGCCAAGCACATCATGCGCGCTCACGGGGGCTCCATCCGCGCGGAAAGCGAACTCAATCACGGCAGCACCTTCCACTTCACCCTGCCGGCAGCATGAAAAGTAGCGAAGCGAGAACGACAATGTGTGGTCGGCTCTTGAACCCTGATCTCTGCCCGCTGGCCCCTGCTCCCTGTTCACCAGCGCCGACCTTGATCTCCACTCCGATTTTCCTCTTGCATTCCGCAGCAGCGTCGGCCAACAATAGCCGTAACTGCCACGTCAACTCGCCGCTAACAGCGAAACAGACCAAAGAATTCACATCCTGTTAACCGCGAGCTACCCGAAAAATTCTATGCTGAGCCGTTGGCCATCCGACCTCACGAACGGCAGCTTAGCGGCGAAAGTCCCAGACGAGCTTCTGGTCGCCTGCGTTCTCGCCCGGCGGAGACACTCATGAGCATCGCAGCCAAGACTCCCATTCCCGAGCCCGCTCATCACTACATCGTCCGCCGCACCGTCGAGGCATGTCACATGGCGAAAGAGGCTGCCGGAGCCGCCGCCGAAGGCATCGCCACCGGATCCTCTGCTCTTCTCAATTCCCTTCGCCAGCGCGAGCGGGAACTCGACGCGCTCGACATGGAGATCGACAATGGCGTCACCAGCGCCATCACCGAAGTGGGACCAGCGGAGGCCCGCGAACTCCTCGCTTGCATGAAGTTCATGATCGGCCTCGAGCGAATTGGAGATCTCCTGCTCAGCTTCGGCAGCAGCGCGCAGGCCGCCGCCGGACGCATCGATTCCGAAGACACCCGCGACTTGACCCACATGGCAACGATCCTGGAGAAGATGTTGACCGATTGCGGCGAAGCCTTCTCCGACCGCAGCGTCAGCAAAGCCATTGACGTTCTCCGTGCCGACGCCGAAGTGGACCGCCTCCGCAATCTCATCTTCATGCGCCACATCGAGAATCCCGAGAACATCCACCGCCAGGCCAGCCTGCAAGTCATCTTCATGACGCAGTCTCTCGAACGCGCCGGAGACCACGCCAAAAATCTCGCTGAAGAAGTCTGCCACTTCGTCAGTGGACGCCCCGCCCGCCACATCCTCATCGCCTACGACAAGCCGGTCGAACAGATGTTCATCGACTACCTCCGCCGCCGCGATCCGCACCGGCAGTAAGGTGGAAGCGGCAGTCAGCGCGTCAAATCGCCCGCGCATCTCGGGCATCAGCTCTCGCCCGGCTCCCTCGCACCAACTCTGTGCCAACCCCACGGCATCAACCTTCATCGTATAACCGCAAATAATATCTGACTGTGTTCGCCTAAGGAGTACCTCGTCATGACGTCCAACAAATTTCTCGTGCCGCTCGGCGTGCTGCTGCTTTGCGCCGGATCCCTCGTTGCTCAAAGCACCACGCCGTCCGGCCAGCAGTCCCCAGACCAGCAACCGAACAACTCAGACCAGCAGCAGATGAACAATCCAAACCAGCCCTCGACCAACAATCAGGAGCCGCAGTCGCTGATCGATCCTGGATCCATCTACAACTCGAAACAAGCTGGCACCTGGATTGGCAAAACCGTCACGCTCAAGAACGTCATGGTTCAGGACACGAATAAGTCCGGCAACTTCTGGGTCGGTTCGGACAATCACCACCGCCTGCTCATCGTGAAGCCTACCAGCGATCTGGAGTTGAACGCCCTGCGCGTCCGCAAAGGAGATGTCGTCACCGTCACCGGCGAAATTCAAGCCGCAGCCGAAGCTCTCGCAGATAAGACCGGCGCAGAAAAAGGCTCCCTGCACGATGCCGAGCATTCCTCCGGAGTCTTCCTCATGGCCAACAGCCTGCACCTGGCATCTTCAACCCGCCGCTAACTCAGAGATAAATTGAAAGCACCGATGCCCCGTTCAAGCTCAGCTTGAGCGGGGATTTTCTTCGTACAGATGTATCCTTTCGTACAGAGGCGGGCTGGCCCAGACTTCGTGATGTTCGAAGTCTGGGCATTCCTGCTGCCTGCATCAGGGGTTTTGCGAATCTTCAACTCGGCTTTCTGAGGTTCATGGACCACCGGTCCCCTGCCGCACCGACTCAAGCACAGGCAAGAACAGATCGCGGTTGCGCGCGCTCCCCAGCAGCGGCAGCCGGCGGTAACAACTGGTGGTGATAAAGTGCGAGTACCCCGCGCCGTAATAACGATGCAGCCGCCTGGGCATGGCCGAGATATAACATCAGCGAGGAATGTCTGGCTATGACGAATGAACATCTCGAGGTCTACCCGGAGGAAAATTGCAGCTCGCCAGCAAGAACCTCCCGCCCGCAGCAGCACGATGCCCAGACTTCGAAAATCACGAAGTCTGGGGCAGCCAGTTTATAGTGGTGCCAGCAAGTCTGGGCCAGCCCCCGGGTTTCGACGAGTGGTGGAGAAAGAAGCACCCTGAGAAATGCCCTAAGCAGAACCAGCAGCCGCAGCCTCAACCACCGAAAGAGGAACCCAAAACGATGGATAATTCGGATCACGATTATTACTGTCGTCCTGGAGAACAATTTGACTGCGTTCCGAGGCCGCGCAGTCGCCCGTTTATGCCAGGGATACCGGTGGATGCGTGGCCGTTCCCTGTGTTTGCGCCGGACCCGATACTGGTCCCCGTTTTCTAGTTCGAGTCATAAACAGATAACGACCGCAGGAGCATTCATGTCGAGATTGCAGGGCAGTAAAAGCAAATCACGAACACTGCAGGCAAGAGAGGTGTTCGAACGTGCATACAAAGAGTGGGAACGTAAGAACGTCCGTGTAGCTCTTCGCCTTTTCCTGTCGGCAGCACAGGCGGGGGACAAGGGTGCTCAGCTGAATGCGGGGTACTTTTATGACAACGGCATCGGCATCCGACCCAATCGGGCGAAAGCCCTTTACTGGTATAAGCGTGCGTATCGTAGAGGTGACGCCTCAGCTGCTAATAATATCGGGACCATCTGGCGGGACCAGAAGAATATGAAGCTGGCTTTGACTTGGTTCGAGAAGGCAGTGAAGCTCGGTGAGGATAGCAGCAATGTTGAGATAGCAAAATACCATCTCAGGGTTCAGCATGACCCCAAAAAAGCCATTGGGTATCTGAACAAGGTGTGTCGATCAAATCGAGTAGCCGAGGTCGAGGCGGAGGAAGCGAATCGGCTCCTAAACCAAGCCCGCAAAATGTTGAAACGGGATAAGAGCTCTGGGTCGAGTCGGCGCTTCAGCTGAGTGACAATCGTAAGGCTTTTTCTTTAGCTGCATAACGTTGTCACTCATTACGCTGATGGACAGGTTATCGATGAGACGCTTGCTGAACTGCGTTCAGGTACAACGAGCTACTACCAACAGGACGCTCTTGGCTCGGTTACATCACTCAGCACTCCCTCCGCCGCTCTGAGCAACACGTACACATTCGACTCGTTTGGCAAACTTACAACCTCAACAGGAACGGTCCCGAGTCCGTTTCAATACACCGGGAGGGAATCCGACCCTGAGACCGGTGTCTATTACTATCGGGCCAGATACTATGATCCGGCTTCCGGGAGGTTCTTGAGCCAAGATCCAATCCGATTCAACGCGGGCCCAAACTTCTACTCGTATGTGCAAAACGCCCCCACTGAGGCGGGAGATCCTCTGGGGCTGGTGCAGATGAACTACAGAGAGACGTACTACATTCTGGGCTTTTGGGATCTTACCACTTGGTGGCAGGCAGGTGGTGTGTCACCTAATTTCAGTTGGCACGGTGTCTGTGAAGAGCTGCCTTGGCGGGTGGCCCAGGTTTGTGATCTCGCTGGCAGGACCAACCCAATCGGGGTGCCCCGTCCTTGCGCTTTTTGCAAGGGCGGGAATTCCGGACGCCTGCAGCGAATGTTTTGCGGGCTGGCCCAGGTTAGCCGGCACCCACTATGAACTGGCTGCCCCAGACTTCGTGATTTTCGAAGTCTGGGCATTCCTGCTGCCGACGTCTAGAGGTCTTCTTTTCACCCAGCCGTCGCACCCGCAGTTTCCTTGGTTCAGGCGTTTTCCACAGAGAAAAGTCACAATCCTGTGACATCTGCACTTTACTCTCGACCGCGAAACGCGCCAGACTGTTCCCATGCGCGGACGGCTCTCATTCCAACTACCATCCACCCCGGACCTCCGCCGCTCCGAATCGACCCGTAACTCCTTATTCCGGAATATTTTGCGTGTAACTCATTTAAATCCAATATTTTGCGAGCACGAAAGCGCATTCCCGCCCGCAACTTGCCTGAATGCAATATTTTACGTAAATCGATCCAAGAATTACGGAGACACCCAAGTCCACCAACCGGCCGCCGTAACGCCTATACCGGGGAACCCGACTCTGCACTCGACATCATCTCGCCCCGTCTCTACCATTCGGCTCAAATCAGGCTTCGGCTCCAGCTTCACTTATGCCCTTCGTTATCTTTCCCGAAGATGCCAACCGGGCGATGCTGGAAGTCTCCGGAAACCGAAAGCCGGACGCCGGAAGCCGAACCAGGGGCATGCCATGACGAATTCCAGACTCACCCGATCGAGCCAGCACGGCGCAGCGCGCATCGTGCCCGTCTTCTTTATCCTGTTCGCCGCAGCCTTCACCGCGCTCGCCGCGCCCCAATATCAGGACCGCGACCATGATCGAGACCGTGATCGCGACTTCGGCGGCATCTTCATTTCGCGCGAGCAGGTTGTGCAGGACTTCGGCGGAGGCCGTGGCGGTCGCTCCTCGCGTGACGCGATGTGCGACGCTCAATCCGTCGCTGTCGGATTTCACGTCCAGACCGGCGAATTTTTCAATGAGGCCTGGCTCGACTGCGTGCATGTCGAGCGCGATGGCGATCTCGGTCGGAACGCGATGATGAGCGAGCGCACCGGCAGCCCCGGAGGCCGTCCGGTTCACGATGCCTACTGTCCGAATGGATTCGCCCTGCGCGGCCTCCGCGGACGCACCGGCGCCTCGATCGACGTGGCTGTCGGTATCTGCAGCCCGCTGCGCGAGATCGCCAGGCGCGGCAACCGCATCCGCACCGAGATGACGCAACCCGTTGCCCGGCCCGGCGCTGGAGGCCGTCCAACGGAAGCGCTGTGTCCCCCCGGTGGCGTTGTGACGGGATTCCGCTCCAACAGCGGCGAGTACATGGACCACCTGTGGCTGGTCTGTTCTCAAGTGCAAGGCGCCGGTGGTAATCGCGACCGCGACCGCGATCACTATCGCTAGGCGCACGGAAAAACGCTGCGGCCCAATATTTGTGCCGCAGCATTCAAACTCACATCACGGCCGGAACCACGGGGTGTAGTTTGAAGTGGTGAAGAACGAGAACAGCAGCCCGTCTACCTGATCGATGCCGACTGAGTTCGGGTGTTGGTAGTCCTTGGTCTGATACATCGAACTCAGCCAAACCAACTTATCCGAGCGGGGATTCGCGCCGTCAGCCCAAAGATAAGGTCCCCACGCCATCCACGCCGCGGTGCCGTTGTTGTAATCGAGGTCACCCGCAACGGGATCGGTTCCCTGTCCGCGGATCTGATCGATCTGCGCTTGAATGGCCCACTTGGCGGAGAATCCGTACTCGTACGCGAATACCTCCGGACTCTTGTCGATGATGATGTATCCCGCGTAGATGCGGCTGGCGAGGAACACCTGCTTCAGGTTCGGGTAGCGGGCGCGGGCGGCGCGCACGATTTGCCCGATCTGCTGTTCGAAGTGCACGGCTTCGGTTGTGCTCGCGGTGTTGGCACATCCGGATGAAGACGCATCACAAAGCGGAGCGAAGCCGGAACCTTCCGGGTACGGACTCGCTTCCTTCAGCCAGATGGCCTGCACTTGTTTTTCCGAGAGACACGGATTCGAAGTGGTGCCGCATCCTGGTGCAACGCCCGGCGCTCCGGTTGCAGTCGCGAGCACTTCGTCGCGAACACGATCGTACTGATTCTGCGTGTCGGTCGAGGTGTAGGGCGGAATGAGGCAGGTGAGCGCGGGCGAAAGCACAGGGTCGGCGTAGGAACAGGCGGCTTCTCCAGGTTTCGCGCCGTTCAAGACCGCCAGGCGCGGATTCACTTGCGACGATCGTGTCGGATCGGCGACGTACAGCGCGAATCCGCCAAACTCGAGCGACGTGTTCGAAAGCCCCAGCGAAATAAACGCGATCGCGCCATTCGCGCTCGGATTGCCATTGATGTCCAGTGGTTGAATCTGCTTGCCGATGTTCACGCCGTCTGTGTCGTGATCGGTCGGCGCGGAGTTGCTGTTGTTCTCGTACAGATTGCCGGAGAAACCGAGATAGGTCTGCCCGGCCGTCATGTCCATGATGGGCGTGTTATGCGCCAGCGGAGCATGCGAGACCGTCAGAAGAGTGGAGGCCGCGTTCCCCTGGTAGGAGCCGGTGATCAGCACCGAGCCATCGCTCATCAGGCCGTGAACGAGTCCAGTGGCGTCTATAGACGCCTTCGTTGGATCCGAAGAGGTCCACGTCGTCTGATTCGTGACGTCTGTTCCGGAAAAGGTCGCAGTGATCTGCTCGGTGCCGTTCAGGTACGCCCACGCGTCTGTAGGGAAGAGCGTGAGAAGAGGAACTGCGCCCTTAACGACAGCGACGGTAACGGAAGATGTCTGGCCGCCGAACGAGCCAGTGATGGTGACGCTGGGGGCAATCCCCTCACCATGTGCCACTCCGATGGTGGACACAGTCGCGATGGTCTTATCGGAGGACGTCCAGGCGACTTGCGTCGTCACGTTCTGGGTGGACGAGTCGCTGTAAGTGGCGATCGCGTCGAGCGGAAGGAATGAGCCCTTGCCAAATGAAGTCAGGGGCGCAGTGACCGACAGCGCTGTAACCGTGGCGCCAGAGTTGCCTATGGTGACGGATGTGGAGCCAGACTGCCCGCTGAAGCTAGCGGTAATCGTGACGGATCCGGCGGCCACGCCTTTTACGAGTCCGGCAGCGACGGTCGCGTTGGCATCGGAGGCCGTCCAAGTGGCCTGGCTGGTGACATCTTTCGTCGAGGCATCGCTGTAAGTTGCAGTTGCTGTCAGTTGCGCGGTCGCACCAATGTTGATCGATCCGGAGGTTGAAGAGACCGCGACAGCCGTCACCGTGGGAGCAGTCGTTTGGGTCGATGAACTTCCGCCGCTGCACGCGTTCAATCCCAGCGCAAGCAAAGCAAGCGCGGCTAAACAGCCAATGCGACGATTCACAGGACGACCTCCTCAGAGATCTGCAAGTAATGAAAATAAAGAAGTTTTATCAACCGTTCCCCCGGTGAGGATGTGGGGGCCAGGCACACTTATGCCATGGTAACCCGCGCCAATGGAAAAAGTTGCGCGATGGAACTGGTGTGTCAGTCGAAAGTTGCAGGACAAGCGAGATGCTGCCCCTGAAAATTTCTTCACACTGGTGCGCTTGAATTAAATCGGTATATAGTTGGCGCCTCAGAAGTCAGGAGATTTTTCCCGTCGGTCCCCTCTTCTAACCGGGCTTGAGCAGGTACAGGTTCCCCCACCTGACGACGGAATTCTGCACGGAGAATGTATGAAGTCATTCCTGTTGACCTGCACGATCGCGGCGTTGCTCGCATTCACCGCATGTGGAGGGGGAGCAGCGTCGAGCATCACACCGCCTCCTCCAACGTACACCATCAGCGTTTCGGTTACCGGGCTTACAGGCGGAAGTCTCGTCGTGCAGGACAATGGCGGGAATGATTTGACGGTGACTGCGGATGGGACTTTCCCATTTACGGGAACAGTTAAGAGTGGCACGGCATACGACGTCGAGGTCAAAAGCGGGCCCTCCGGAGAAAATTGCACGGCGGGGAGTAATAAGACCGGGATGGCGACCTCGAACGTTACGGTTGCGATTACGTGCGGGGCTGTGTCCAGCACTTTCAGCATCAGCGTTGCGGTTACAGGTCTATCGGGCGGAGCCTTGGTGCTGCAGGCGAGTGCCAATGATCAGTTGACCTTCAATTCGAATACGACGCAAACATTTGCCACCAGGTACTCGAGCGGATCGACTTATACGGTGACGCTGGTCTCGGAACCGCCGAGCCAGACGTGTACTCCGAGCAGCAACATCAGCGGAACGATCACTGCGAATGTCACGATCACGGTCAACTGCGTCACGGCTGTAACCACGGATACTTTGAGCGCGAGCGTGAGCGGTCTCTCGACTGGAACTTTGATTGTCTCCGACAATCAGGGCGACCAATTGTTATTCAATTCCGATGGAACTCAGAATTTTGGTCATTCCTATACCAGCGGCAGTTCTTATACCGTGACCATCGCTTCGCAGCCCATCGGCGAAAGTTGCACGCCGACGAGCACGACCGGCACGATCACCGCGAACACAACCGTAGCGTTCACGTGCACCCTGGGGACATACACCATCAGCGCCACTGCGGTGGGTCTCACAAGCGGTCAGACATTGGTCTTACAAGACAATCAGAGCGACGCGCTGACCTTCGCAACGAACAGTACTCAAACGTTTACAAAGTCGTACAGCAGCGGAGCTTCGTACACCGTAAGCGTGATGACCCAGCCGAGTGGCGAAACCTGTACGCTCAGCGGCAACAGTACGGGGACGATCACTTCGGATGTCACCGTAACGGCAACCTGCTCGCCAGTGACTTATTCAATCAGCGCGCAGGTAACAGGACTTACCAGCGGGACGCTGATTGTCCAAGACGACAAGAATGACCAGCTTTCCTTCACGAGCAATACGACGCAAAAGTTTGCCAGTGCGTATGCGAGCGGATCTTCGTATACGGTGAGCGTAGCGACGCAACCCGTGAATCAGACTTGTACGTTGAGCGGCAATTCGACAGGAACGATTACGTCGAACACTACGGTTACGGCGACTTGCACGGCTTCGACGACCCACCCGCTCGGGACGGTGAGCGGCGTTTCGACCATCACTCCTTGTTCAGGCTCAGTCAAGAATGGAACTTGCGAGCAGATGACCGTCTCGTGTCCGAATGTTCCCGATATTCAGGCGTACATCAAGATCAACACTCCGTCGACTCCGATTGGAACTGTGCTATATGCGGTTGGGACGGACGGTAACGGTTTGTACGACAGCATCTACACGTTCGGGTCCACCGCGGTTCAAAATGTGCTCAATGCCGGATTCAGGACGGTGCAGATATCTTTCGGCACACCTTTCAACAACAACCAACCCGGCGGCTGGGTGCAAGGACCAGGCGGGGTGCTCGCGGGGGCTTGCCGGTACGCGACGATTGCGCAGTATGTGTACTCCACCGTGCAGAACGACAGTACAAAGCCGATGTGCGCGACCGCCAATAGCGGCGGAGCTGGAGCACTGGCCTATGCTCTTTCACAATACGGTTCGGGGAATATCCTTTCGATGGCTGAAATAACGAGCGGTCCGCCGACCGGGCGTCTGGATTGGGGTTGCGGATGCAAGCAGGGATCGATGCCAGTCCCGAATTCCTGTTTCCCGAGCGGGTCGATGGGAACTTGCTTTGGGACGACGGATGCCGGGGTTTGGGATCCGGCATACACACCGAACGCTTACTGTTCACAAGCGGTGAAGGGTACCCTGCCGCCGGGCGGTCTGACGTTCTTCCTCGATGACAGCGCGGAGGCTCCTGGAGCGCAGTATAGTTTCCCGAAGACCAAGGTGAATATTCTGTTCGGCGGTCAGGATACGAGTTCGGCCATTCCGATTGGATGGGACTGGTTCAACAACATCACGAGCACGAAATCCAACGGATGTGTGTCGGATGCGCCGCATTCCATCCCCAATGTGCTGGATGGGGCGACACAGATTGCGACCGACATCATCAACATGTGCACGAAGTAATCGAGAGCTAAAAACTTCATCCCTCCGCTCCGGGCAGGGCCGCCGCTGGTTACATCAAAGCGTCGGTTCTGCCCGGCCTCACTTTCTGCATTAAGAGCTTGTGATCCTCCAGACAGGTAGGATAGTGAGTGCAATTATGGCAGGGGTGAAAGCGAGAGATTGAAATTGAAGATAGAAAGAACGGCAGCAGTCATCGTATCCCTGGCGATTGTCTCGGTGGTTGGGGTCGCACAGAAGAGACTCGATCGTGCAGAGGCCGCGCCACTGGTGCTAACCGGGGCGATCCCTTTGCCGAATGTGCAAGGCCGCATCGATCATTTTGCATTTGATCCGGAGAACCGGCTGTTTGTTTCGGCGCTGGGAAATAACACGGAAGAAGTGATCAGCCTGAGCGCGCAGAAAGTGGTACATACGATTGCGGGTGTGCCGGTTCCGCAGGGCGTGGCGTATTCTCCGGAGACGAACAAGTTGTTTGTCGGGAGCGACGAGGGAAGGCTCTACATTTACGATGGCACGAAGCTTGATCTGATAACCTCGATCGACTTTGGCGACGATGTCGATAACCTGAGGTATGACGCATCACAAAAGCGCGTCTATGTGGGGTTCGGCGATGGAGACACGGCGGCGATCGGGATGGTGGACGCGGTGACTAATAAGAGGTTGCCGGAAGAGTACAAGGTTGGTGCACATCCGGAGTCGTTTCAGTTGGAGCAGTCGGGGCCGAACATTTATGTGAATGTGCCGGACCTGAAGCAGATCGTCGCGGTGAACCGCAAGACGGGAGTGATCTCGCGATGGTCCGTTCCCATGGTAGCGAATTTTCCCATGGCGCTCGACGAGGCGGACCATCGACTGTTTGTCGCGACGCGGAGTCCGGCGCGGATGGCGGTGTTTGACACAAGTACCGGCAAACTGGTTGCTGCCGTGTCATGCGTGCAGGATTCGGATGATATCTATTACGACGCGGAGCGCAAACGCATCTACGTTTCCGGCGGAGAAGGATTCATCAGTGTCTTTAAGCAGGACGACGTGGATCACTATGAGTTGATGGCGAAGGTTCCGACCGCGGTCGGGGCGCGAACCTCAGCGTACTCCGGCAAGGCTGGGAAGAAGGGGTTCGACCGCCTCTACGTGGCTGTTCCGGCCCGGGCCGACCATTCCGCTGAGGTGTTGATTTATACCGTGCAGTGATCCCAGGGAAACTTCTCACCACAGGGGTCACAGCGGTTCACAGAGTTGATTCGGGAGAAACTCACCATGATTCGTTTTGCAGCTATCTTTCTGTTCGGTGTTACGGCTTTTGCGCAGAATGTTGTCCACTACACAACCACCAATGCCAACGTGAAATATCTGTTTGCGACGGCGGAGCCGGTGGCGCATTTGAAGTCAGGGGACATTCTCGATACCAACACGCTGGATTGCTTCGGCAATGGGATCAAGAAGCCCGGCGACACGCTGGACATGGCGAAGGGGGACAATCCGCTGGCGGGCCCGTTTTTCGTAGAAGACGCGGAGCCTGGAGATACGCTGGCCGTAAAGATTCTCGATCTGCAAGTGGACGGCGATACAGGAGTGGGCGCGTTCTCGCCGGGATTCGGATCCATCAATGCATCGCACTACACGCCGATGCTGGAGAAATCTCCGTGGCAGGAGAAGGTTTGGTTCTATGCCATTGATCATGCGGCGAATACGGCGACATTCAAGGCGCTGGATTCGGACTTCTCGGTGAAGATCCCGATGCATCCGTTCTTCGGGTGTCTCGGAGTGGCGCCTGCGAATGGCGAGGCACGGAGTTCGATTGTGCCGGCGGAGTTTGGCGGGAATATGGATTCTCCGGAGGCCTCCGTCGGGAATACCGTCTACTTTCCTGTGAACGTGAAGGGCGGGCTGCTCTATCTCGGCGACGGGCACGCGGCCATGGGCGATGGGGAAGCCGCAGGATCGGCGATTGAGGTTCCGCTGAAGGCGCGCGTGCAGTTGAGCGTAATCAAGGGACGGCATATCGAGTGGCCGCAGTTCGAGAATGATGACGCGATCATGACGGTGGGAGCGTATCGTCCGCTGGAAGATGCGACGCGGATCGCTATGACCGAACTCGTGCACTGGATTCACAACGGCTACGGGCTGTCGGAGATGGACGCATATGAGCTGTTGTCGAAGGTCGGGAAGCTGCATTTGAACGAGATGGTGGATCCGAATTATGTAGTCGTGGCCTCGATTGAGAAGAAGTATCTGCCGAGGAAGAAGCAATAAATTCAAAAACACTCAACACAGAGGACACTGAGGAACACAGAGGGATTCGGCACTAACCCGAAGACATCCCAAGGGTTAGGAAAGTCAAAAGCCCCATCCTGTCGCGAATATCGCGATGAGGATGGGGCGTCTTCTTGGACTTAACTTAGCTTTCTAACCCTTTACGATCTTCTTGCTGCTGGGATCCCACACGGCGACTGTCTTGTTGAAGTAGGAGAAGTTCGCCAGGTGGCATCCGATGGACGTGTTGTTGCCGAAGACTTCGTTTTCGACAACCGGCTTGCGCGTGCGCACAGCGTTGTAGAAGTTGGCCTGATGATCCACCGTGTCGCTGTAACCCGCGGGAACGGTGTACGTCTCGACTTCCTCGTCCACCTTCCAGTTGAGGGCCTTCGGCTCGGGATGTTCTTCGTGCCACTTCTCCAGGTATTGATCACGCAGGGCCTTCGGCCATCCGTAGATGGAGTAGCTTTCCGCTTCGGGGCGCGTGTCCTCCGGCTTGTAGGTCAGGGTCGAGTCTTTGATGATCATCGTGCCCTTCGTTCCGTAGAAGCCGATGAACTCGCCGCCTGCGTTGTTCAGGTTGCAGCGCAGAGTGACGCGGCAGTTGGGGTAGTCGTAGAGAGTCTCGATAAGATCGGGGAACTCGCGTCCGTCCTTGAAGTGATAGAGGCCGCCGCTGGATTGGGCGCGCTGCGCCGGGGCATTGATGCCGGTGATGAAGTGAATGCCCGAGAGTAGGTGAACGAACAGATCGCCGCCGAGTCCCTCCCCGTAGTCAGTGAAACAGCGCCAGCGGAAGAAGCGGATCGGGTCGAAGGCGTGCTTTGGAGCGTTTCCGAGGAAAGTATTCCAGTCGATCGTTTTCTCGCTGGCATCCGGCGGGATGGGATAGACCCATGCGCCGCTGGGCGAATTGCGATCCCAGTAGGCGTTGATGGAGAAGACTTCGCCGAGTTTGCCGGAATCGAAAATCTCCTTCGCCTTCGCATAAAGAATCGAGCTGACACGCTGGCTGCCGACGGCAACCATGCGGTTGTGCTTCTGCGCGGCTTCCATCATGGCGAAACCGTCTTCGACGAGGTGCGACATCGGCTTCTCGCAGTAGATGTCTTTGCCCGCGGCGCAGGCATCTTCGAAGATGTGCCGATGTTGGTGGTCCATGGTGGCGATGAGGACGGAGTCGACGTCCTTGCGATCGAGAATGGAGCGATAGTCGCGAGTCGCGGGGACGCTGGGATTCTTTACCGCTTCCTGCGCGGCAGTGTGGCGGCTGTCGTAGAGATCGCAAACGGCAACGCACTGGATGCCGGGAACGCTCAGAGAAGCTTCGAGGTGCTCGCATCCGCGAATGCCGGTGCCGATCGAGGCGAAGCGGACTGTGTCGCTGGGCGCAACGCGACGGGGCGAAGCGTAGAGCAGGTGCGGTTGCAGGATGTTGGTGGCAACGGCCGAGGCTGCCACAACGCCGGTGCCAAGCTGGATGAATTTACGACGAGAAAGCGGATTGTTGGCCATCGAGTTTGTTCGCCCTTCAGCGTTTCGATTGAATATCGAGTACGCGCGTGAAAACTATTACGGCTCGGAATTATCCCACAAAACGAGACGAGAAGCTAAAACGATATTCTTGGGCAATTGAAACGATTCTTGAAACGGGTCGACGCGTTACTCGGTCAGCCGCGGGGCCTTTTCCTTTTCGTGTCGCTGGACAAAGACGTGGTAGGTGGCGGCATCCCAGGCGTTATGGATGCCGGTGAACAGCAATACCAGAGTCGCGGCCGCGACGCAAAACATAGCCCAATAGGTATACGTGAGTGCCGCAAGAGCTGACGCAGCCAGAGAAGTGTAGGCGACGATGGGGAGCACGGCGTGAAACGCCCAGTCCTCGAAGACAGGGCGGTAAACGGTTTGCAGTTGCATGCGGCGGATCACGATCGCGGTGTAAACAAGACCACCGAGGCCCACCAGTCCCCACACCGCCGCTGCGGGGACAATGCTCCGCCAGGGGGCGGTGAGAGCTGCGCAGAGCAGCAGCACAGTTCCGAAATGAACGATATTGGGGGTGGCGAATGCGGCGCTCGCCTGCCCCGAACTCGGCCGCCGCGCTATATCGGCGATAAGTGCCACGACGACGAACTGCAGTCCAATGAGGGCCCCGGCAGAGGAGCCCACGATCACGAAGAAGTTGTCCCAACCTGCGAGTGCTGTCATGGGTTCACCATCGCCTGCGATAGCGTGGGGTTAAGATACAGCAGCACGCCAGGGTGGGTCACGCCACGAGTCGGGTGCCGGAGTACGGCTTTTGTGCCGGCATCCGCGCCGCCTCTTGATTCTGAGACACTGTTCCCAGCACAGTGATCCGCAACTGTTGCGCTCAGCGATTGATCATGCGCTGTGCGGCTTCGGGGTACCGCTCGCCTACTAGTCTTATCTGCGACGAGGATTCGTCAATCTGACGAAGATCGTCAGGCGAAAGAGCGACGTTGGCAGCACCGAGGTTCTCTTCCAACCGGTGCAGCTTCGTTGTGCCAGGAATCGGAACCATCCAGGGTTTTTGCGCGAGAATCCACGCAATCGCAACCTGTGCCGGTGTCGCCTTTTTCTGTTGTGCAAACCTGGTGAGCAGATCGACCACGGCCTGGTTCGACTTGCGGTTCTCGGGGGCGAAGCGTGGAACGACGTTGCGGAAGTCTCCTTGCTCGAATTGTGTATCTTCCTTGATCGCTCCGGTGAGGAATCCTTTGCCCAGCGGGCTGAATGGAACGAATCCTATGCCGAGTTCTTCCAGCGTTGGCAGGATCTCCGCCTCCGGTTCTCTCCAAAACAAGGAGTACTCGCTCTGGAGCGCGGTGACCGGCTGAACCGCATGCGCCCTGCGAATGATTTGCACACCTGCTTCGGAAAGCCCGAAGTGCTGTACCTTCCCTTGCTGGATCAAGTCTTTCACCGCTCCGGCAACGTCTTCGATGGGCACGTTTGGATCGACGCGATGCTGATAGAAGAGATCGATGACGTCCGTTTTGAGGCGTTTCAGCGACGACTCGGCTACTTCCTTGATGTGCTCGGGTCGGCTATCGAGACCGGCTTGTTTGCCGGCGGTGTCGATTTTGAAGCCGAACTTGGTGGCGATGGCCACTTGATTCCGGAAGGGAGCGAGAGCCTCGCCTACCAGTTCTTCGTTCGTGTACGCACCGTAGATCTCGGCCGTGTCGAAGAATGTGACCCCCTTATCGACAGCGGCGCGGATCACGGAGATCCCTTGCTGCTTATCCACGGCGGGTCCGTAGCCGAAGCTCAGACCCATGCAACCGAAACCGATCGCTGAGACTTCCAGGTTACTTCTTCCAAGTTTGCGCTTTTGCATTGATTCTCCTTCGACGAATGAAGACGCGAGCTGTCGCGGCTACGGTAGCCTGGGCTTAGATGAGGCACATGCTACGACTGGTCGCCTGAATTTGCTGCTTCATTCTCCTGTATGCAGGATAGGGCCGGGGACGCCGGCGGATTTGCCTGCTTCGACGAACTTCTTGCCCGATTCTCCGAGAGAGCGAAGCGGCTATTTCGCAGCGGGACCCTTCACGGATTCTCCTGGGTTCTCTTTTCAGACGTAGTCGAACAACGTCATGAATCCGAAATCCATGTGCAGCTGCTGGTGGCAGTGGAATAGGGTCATGCCCGGATTGTTCGCAACGAAATCAAAGGCGACTTCCTGATATCCGCCGAGCATGACGACATCTTTCATGACGCCTGCGGTGGCTCTGCCCATAATGCTGGTCAACTCGAAGACGTGCCGGTGCAGGTGGATGGGATGGAGATCGTCGCTCGCGTTACGCATTTTCACGCGGTAGCGCCGGCCTTCGTGCAGATGAAAAGCGGCCGGCACCAGGGTGCCCGTCATCGGATAGGCGTTGCCGTTGATGGTCCAGCGATTGAATCCGTCGAGGGCGGCATTGTCCTTGGCGAATGTCATTTCGAAAGTTTCGTCGGGCGCAGGCGCCGTGGCGCCCGGCTTGGCAAACCTGGTGTAGTCCCAGCGAAATTTGGGAGGAGCGATCCACTGTCCCTTGCCGGCGGCGTGGGTGTATTCCACGACGATGCCCATGCCATGACGGCGATCGTCGTCCGCGGTATCGCCCATGATCCACACGCCCGGGTGGTTCATTTCAACGATGGCGGAAACGCGTTCCGCCGTACCCAGCCACAAGAACGGAACGGTGGCGGGATTGGGCACAGGATTTCCGTCGAGAGCGATGACGCGAAACGTGTGGCCGGGTAGCGCAAGGCTGCGGATCTCTGTGGCGCTTCCATTCAGAACGTGAAACAGCACGCGCTCGCCCTGCTTCACCTTGATCGGATCTCCGTGCCCGAGCATGCGGCCGTTGATGGTGAACGCGTCGTAACCGACTTCGTAGCCATGCGGCATCCCTTTCGCCAAGGACGCCTTCATTGCCGACTCGCCCTTCTCTTCGAGATCCTTCACCTTGGTTGCGGGAGCCAAGACATCCTGGGGCATGTCGCCGCCACGGCTGAATGATGGTTCAAATTCCTTCAGGACGAGGAAGACTTCGCGATCGTAGTTCCCTGGTTCGTGCCGGGGCTCAATGTAAACGTGTCCGACCTGGCCACTGTACTGGCCGGCAGAAAGGTCGGCGCCCGCTCGATTATGCGTGTGAAAGAAACGGTATCCAGAGGGCTTCGGGATGAACGAGATGCGCCGAGTCCCGCGCGCCGGAATAAAGGGAGTGCCCTCCTCGGCGGCTCCGTCGACGTCCACGGGCACGAGCTGTCCGTGCCAGTGGAGTTGCTCGGGGGTGTCGGTCTCATTGACGAGATCGAGGACGACTTGTCGTCCTTCCTTGAAACGGAGAAGCGGTCCGGGAAATTGTCCGTTGTACGTGGTCAACGAAATGATCTTCTTGGGAGCGATCTCAACCGGAGTGGCTGCGATTCGGATCGTGTAATCCGCCTTACTTGTATTCGAGGGAGGGTTGTTGGCTTGATTGGAGGATCGTGCGACTGCGGCTGGAATGAGTGCGCTGCCCGCTACCACGCCCGCAGTTTTGAGGAAATTCCGTCGCGAGAAACTCACGTGCTTCCTCCTCAACTGATCTCACGAGTCTGGCGGTGAGTACGACGCCAGGATCATGACGGTGATCAGTTGCTTCCAAATATTGAACCAGAATTTGGAATCGGGGAGTGGGAAGTCGACTGAAAAAAGGTGGGAAAAAATTGAAAGGGCCGTGACATTGGTTATGCTCTAGCCGCCCGCTCCTGCGAGGGAGCTCACGGCGTGGAAGCATGTACCGTCACGACCCCTTGATGCGATCACTGCTTTCGCAGTTCCGAACCCCAACTGACCCTCGCAGATCCGTCGGTTTTTTCAGGTCCG
The DNA here is from genome assembly GCA_963727085.1 of Terriglobia bacterium. Classification (GTDB taxonomy): domain Bacteria; phylum Acidobacteriota; class Terriglobia; order Terriglobales; family Acidobacteriaceae; genus Sulfotelmatobacter. The sequence goes on from CAVSER010000003.1 coordinate 393,845, forward strand.
GTCACCTTGCGGGTCGCCCCGCCCGGCTAATCACTCAGTCTACTTTGGACTGGCTCGTTTTATTGTGCCAACCCTTTCGACCGTCGACGCAAACCACCTTAACAGAGAAATAAAAAACGTCAACGCAAACTATTGGTGCAGGGCATGTCTTCTGAGCTGTGCAAAAGCGAAAACGCAAATGGTTGTAATGTGGAAACTTAGTCTATGCAAGTTTTATTCGGTACGCCTTTTGCACAGAAAAAGTCACAACTGGAAAAGCAACTGCAAAAGGCTGAAAGCGAACTAAATAATCGTCTTGACGCTGCAGAAGGATAAGGGCACAGTGCAGAGTACAGCGAGAATCTTCGAAGTGACCTCAGATCTGGTGGCCTATGTGGACGGCGGATGCCTGGGAAACCCGGGGCCGTCGGGCATTGGGGTGGTGATCAGCGGTGTGGCGGACGGTCCTGTCCGCATCGCGAAGTGGATCGGGCACCAGGACAATAATGTCGCCGAATATGCGGCGCTCATGGAGGCGCTACAGTACGCCATTGCGCGCAAGGCCAGGAAACTCCACGTCTATTCCGATTCCGAAGTAGTGGTACGGCAGATGACGGGCGAATATGTCTGCCACAGTCCCCGGCTTTATTCGCTTCATTGGACCTGCCGGAAGCTGGCGCGATCGTTGAAGTTCTCCATCTCGCATGTGAAGCGGGAATTCAACGTCGAGGCGAACCGGTTGGCGCAGCTCGGGTTGCGCAAGAAAACGACCGGCCGTAATTAGCGATAGGACTTCAGAAGTAGCGGCCCTCCAACCACCCGTCCCATTTCAAATTCCCAGTGCAATGCAGATTGTTGGGCCAGCGGATCTGAGGTGATCTGTTTTCGCACTTTGGGGTTAGCACCTATGCGCGGCCATCTTGTTGACAGCGCAGATGCTTCCGGCGAGACTTCTCGCAGGGACCCGTTACAATCGAAAAAGCAGTGCGATCACGAGCGGAGCATCTTTGCAGCAGACTGGTTCAACTCGAGACGAAGGGAACGGAAGCTCCTTCCCGGGGGCGAGTGCGCGTTTTCCGGGGGAAGACGGCGGACGATCGCTGGGCGACATGGCGCAACGGGATCTCGATGCCGCGTTGCAGTTGCTGGCCGATCGGGCGCAGTACATCACGGGGGCGAGCGGGGCAGCTATCGCGCTCCGTCGCAGTGGAATGAATGACATGCTTTGCCGCGCCAGTGCCGGGTCGAATGCTCCGGAGCTGGGCGCTCTGCTCTCCACCGAATTTGGGCTTTCTGGCGAAAGCGTGCGTACGCGAAAGCCTCTGCGCTGCGATGACGCGGAGCGCGATGCGCGAGTGAATCGCGAGGTCTGCCGTCAACTGGGTATCTCCTCGGTTGTCGTAATGCCGGTAGTGCACGACGAAGAAGTGTTGGGAGTCTTTGAGCTCTTCTCAGGTCAGGCGAATGCGTTTGGCGATCGTGACCTCTCTGCCGTGAAGCGGCTCAGCGAGATGGTCGAAACCGCGGTGCGGTTGGCGCGTGCTACGGGGACTCTGCCGGAGCGTCTGAGTGCCGATGAGCCGTCCGCAATGGTCACGGCTCCGAGCGAAGAAACGGTAGACGTGGAGATTCTGGAGAGTGACAGTCAAGCTGTTGCCCCATCGATTCATGTGGCGCAAGCGGTTCCGGAGAATCCGGTGGCGGCGACTTCGCAGAGCGTCCCGGTTGAATCCCAGATTCCCAAGGCCGCAGAGCCCGCACCTGAAAAGACCGTGGAGAAGAGGCCGTTGTTCTGGTCGGCGGCTGCCAGCGGCGCCGAAAGTCCGTCCGTGCCCGCGGCAGATCAAAGCCATGTCCCGCCGATGTTGCGAGCATTACGGAAATGCGAAGCTTGCGGGTTCCCGGTCTCTCCGGGGCGCGCGCTGTGTGTTGAGTGCGAAGAGAAGAAGTGGCGCGGGCAACTGAAGCGGCCGTAAGGCTTTATTTTGGAGTGGGTTAGTCGACCTACGCTCGCCGCACATCGGAGTTGGCTGACCCCATTTGAATCCCGTAGCCCATGCCTCCAGGCGGTTCCGAAACCCTTGACAACACAGGCAACTCTGCTAAAGTGCCAAGAAAGGTTGACTGAGTCGACCTTTCGCGCAGGTGCCCTCAATATGAAAAACGTGTACGAAGTCTTGCGGCAGAAAGAGATGGAGTTGACCCGTTTGGAGAAGGAAGTGGAGGCGTTGCGTTTGGTTGCTCCGCTGCTTTCTGAAGAGATGAAAGAAGCTGCTGCTGAAAGTGCGAAACCCGCTCTTGCGACTGCGGTGAATGGCCCGCAACCGGCGGCACGGATTACAGTACCGGCCTCGCCGAGCATCCCGGCTCCTCAGCCGGTGCGCGCTGCGGGATGGGAAGACACCGCAAAGCGCTGGCCCTAGTTTGAGAGATTTAGGAGGATTTGCCTCAGCCCGGGATGCGTCCCGGGCTGACGTGTTTTTGGGTGCTTCGGGGAAGTATCCAGCGTAAACTACTCCGGCTTTGGGGCGAGGGCGGCTCTTGGGACACTCGGGGATGAGCCTGCTCTGTCGGGGAGGATTTCTATGGCGGGGTTCTGTGCGAATTGCGGTGCGCCGGTTCTCGGCGGATTCTGTAATCAATGTGGGGCGAAGACGGCGGCACCGGGCACTCCGGTGCAAGTCACACCTGTCGTGGTGCAAGCGTCTCCGGCGGCCCCGGTTCAGGCACCGATGCCGACACCAATCGTGACGGTCCCGCAGCCCGCTCCAGCATTTCAGATGGCCCCTCCGATTGTCCCGCAGCCGGCGAGGAGTTCCGGATGGGGCAAGGTAATCCTATGGGTATTAGTAATCTTTCTTGTGATCGGACTTGGCGTGGTGGGCGCTACCGTTTACGGCTACTACTGGGCGAAGCACAAGATCACGAGCTATGCGTCGGCAATCACAAACGGCGCCAGCGGGGAGATGAAGGTTGTCCCAAACGGCGACAGCTGTCGACTACTATCTACCGCCGAATTACAGCAAGTGCTGGGAGTGCCGATCGAGAAGAGCGCCGAGATCGTGGAAGGATCTGATGCGGGATGCGCGTACTACACCAGCCAGGCCGGGGTCGCGAAACTGCAAAAGCTGGCGACGGAACAATCGCGAAAACAGGCTGCTGCAGCGAGCAAGAGACCCGGCCCGAGCGGAGACAATCCGCTGGCCATTCTGAAAGCGACGAACCAGATGGAAGGCATCGCAAAGGGTCTCGGTCTCTCGACCACAGATTCGAATGGCAAGGTGTTCTCGTTCACCATCCAGCAGAATTTCGGAAGCGATAGCTGGTCCGGGATGCGGTTAGTGGAATCGGCGGTGCCTGGATTCCAGGATGTCAGCGGGGTAGGAGACCACGCCATGATCGGCGCGTTCGGGCACGCGTTCTATACCGTGAAGGGCGAAACGATGATCCGCATGGACACGACGCTCGTGCCGGATGCCCACACGCGGGGCGGACTGCTGGCAAAGAAGATATTTTCCAGACTGTAGGTTCTGACATCGTCAGTTGATGAGCGTTTCCTGATCGGCAATGCACTGCCACTTACCATCCCGCTTGATCCAGGTGTCGGTGAAACGTCCGCGGTGGGCGAACGGCTTGCCGTCTGAAGTGCCCGTCGTCCGATAAGCGCTGGTCACGACGGCGGTGTCCCCGTACAGGTGGACGCTGGTATCAGTATTGAATATCTCCTCGGGCTTGTAGGAAAGATCCTTGAGGTCGGCGAGATATTTCGATCTGGTCAACAGAGTTCCGTGATGGTCGACGCTGATGAAGTTGTCGGCCATGATTGCGGCAGCCGCGGTCGCGTCGTGATGAAGTTCGGCCTGGTTCCATGCACTCTCGAGCGCAAGTATGAGACTCTTGTCGCCGGAACTGCCGCTGTCATTCGTCTGTGCGAACCCTAATACCATAAAAATCAGGACGATGGAGAAGCGGAGCAGGATACGCGTCATCGTGCGATCTCCTTTCGCGGAATCTTGGAAGGCGATGTAGGACGAACTATAGTCCCACAATCTCTCGCAGGGCCGCCAATAACCGATCCACTTCGTCTGCCGTGTTGTAGTGCACGAGGCCGATGCGGAGGAATCCGCCGGACTTTTCGACGTCGAGGTGCTCGGTCAGGTTCAAGGCGTAGTAGTTTCCGTCCCAAGTGAAGAATCCGCGCTCGCCCAGCTTGGACGAGAGTTCGAGCGGAGTATGGCCTTCGATGCGAACGGCGAACGTGCCGCAGCGCTCGCTGAATCGGGAAGGATTGGTGATGCCGTAGATCTTTGCGCCGGGGATTTGCTTCAGGCCAGCCATGAGCTGCTCTGTGAGTCCGCGCTCGTGATCGTGGATCGCGGAGTAAGCCGCTTCAAGGGCACTTCGCCGAGTCTTGACTCCCGGGTGAATGCGGCGGCCGAGGTCTGCGACATAGTCCACACAGGCCGTGATTCCCGCAATGCACTCGTGGTTCAGCGTGCCCCACTCCCAGCAATTGGGGATGGCGTTCGTGTTGGGGCGGACTTTGTAGGGGCGAATGCGCTTGAGGTGTTCGCGCTTGCCATAGAGCACGCCCATGTGCGGTCCAAAGAATTTGTAGGTGGAACAGGCAAGAAAGTCGCAGTCTAGATCGGGGACGTCAATCAGGCCGTGCGGGCCGTAATGGACGGCGTCGACGTAAGCAAGGGCTCCGGCCTTATGCGCGAGCTTAACGATGTCCTTGACCGGATTGATGGTGCCGACAGCGTTCGAGGCGTATCCGACGGCGACCAGTTTCGTGTTCTCGTTGATCTTCGACGCCAGGTCGGCCATGTCGAGCGTGCAATCTTCGTCGTGGATCTCGGCCCAACGGACGGTCACGCCGCGGTCTTCGGCCATCAGCAGCCACGGGGAGACGTTGGCGTCATGGTCGAGGCGCGTGACGAGGATCTCATCTCCGGGCTTGAGTTCGCGTCCGATGGCGCGCGAGATGGCGAACGTCAGCGTCGTCATGTTGGGTCCGAAGGCGACTTCGTCGGCTCCGCAGTGCAGAAAATCAGCCATGGCGGCGCGGGCTTCCGCGATCATCACGTCGGTGTGGCGGCTGGTCGCGTAGGCTCCGCCTGTGTTGGCGTTGTCGCGGCGCAGGTAATCAGAGATGGCATCGATGACGCGCTGCGGAACCTGCGTGCCGCCCGGGCCGTCGAGAAAGGCGGCGGAGTGACCGTTCACTTTCTGGTGGAGAGAAGGGAACTGGGAGCGGACGTAGGCGAGGTCCATGGCGATGGAGGTGACGGATTCTGTGCTAGGCATACCTCTTCATTTTTATCACGTACATGGAACTGGCAGCCCGGTGATTACGTTCATGGCACTGGACAGCCTTATCCAGATCCGAATATTCGCCCAATTGTTCGCAGGAGCTTCCATGACAAACACCTCAGGACAGCGGTTGCAGTTTCTTGTTGTGCCGGTTGTCTGTTTTGCCGTTGCGTTGGCCTTTGCAGATTCAAAGCCCACGGGGCCAGGAAAACTGGTGGACCTTGGCGGACACAAGTTGCATGTCAACTGCGCAGGAAGAGGATCTCCCGTTGTGGTGGTGGAGAACGGCCTTGGGGACTTCTCCTTCGATTGGATCCTGGTCCAGAACCAAGTTGCACCATTTGCGCGCATTTGCACTTACGATCGCGCCGGGTACGCGTGGAGCGAGCCTGGTCCGAAACCACGCACGTTCGCGCAGATCAACGTGGAACTTCGCGACGCGTTGACCAAGTTAGGCGAGAAGGGACCCTACGTTCTGGTCGGGCATTCTTACGGAGGCCCGGTGATTCGCAATTTTGCGCTGACACATCCGGCCGAGGTGGCCGGCATCGTGTTTGTTGATTCTGCCTTCGAAGGCATGCGTGTTGGGATCGGCGGCAGCAAGACAATGAAGCTGGGCGAGGATGCGCAGGGTAAGGCAATCCCTGAGCCGCGCGAGGACATGAAAGCCTCCGACAAACCCGTGATCCCGCCCGAGGCTGCTGCGATGCCGAAGCAGCCGCTTGATCCGCTCTATAAGGTTCTTCCAGCAGCTGAACAACAGATGCAGGTGTGGGCGCAAAATATTCCTGAGCTCGAGGATGCGGAGGCGAGCCAGCGGGAGTGGTCATCGGAATACTTTGCGAAGTGGATGAAGACATCTCCGGCGGGATCGCTCGGCAAGATCCCGGTGATCGTCCTTACGCGGTCGGATGGCGGCTATGACGACGGACAGGATGTTCCCGCAGCCCAACTGGAAAAGGAGCGCAAAGAAGGACAGGCAATGCTGGGGCGACTCTCTGCCAACAGCAAGCAGATCGTCATTAAGAGTGGGCACAACATGGAGGTAGAAGCGCCGGATGATGTAGTGAACGTGATCCGGCAGATGTTGGACGCGGTGCGGAACGGCGGAAAGTTGAACTGAGGGACTGACCTATCCCACGGAATCAGTTGTGATCGCGGGCGATGCGAACGAGATCTGCGAGCAGGCCGTACGCCGTTGCGTAGAGGCCCGGATTTTCTTCCGTGATCGCGAGGCCCGGGAAAATGTCTGTCTCGAAATAGATATAAGAGGATGTGCCGGCGATGCGCGCCATGGGCTGAGTGCTCAACACTTTCTCCGGTCCCACGCTGGCTTCGACTCCGCTCACGGTTCGTTTCGCGCGGCAGACCAGCTTGAAGGGCCATCCGTCACGCTTCGCCGTACGAACTGCATTGGCGGTCAAGTCACGGATGCCTTCGCGTGCAATCTGATCCAAGCGGATGGGGACGTCCATCAGAACAGTGATCAGGGCGGCTGTCTTAACAGCGGCGTCCCAGCCGTCGATGTCATGTGCGGCGTCCGTCTCGGCTACACCTAATTCCTGCGCCTTCTTCAGTGCGTCTTCGAAGCTCAAGCCCTGTTCCATCTCTCCGAGGACTACATTCGTCGTCGAATTCAAAATTCCGTGAAAGCCCTGCAGATGTATGGCGGGAAGTTGATCGAAGAGCGAAAAGATCGGTACGCCGTCCATGACCGTAGATTCGAAGAGGAATCGCTTGCCTCGTTTCCGGCCGAGATCTTGGAGTTCGCGATACGCGTGGACGATGGGTCCTTTATTGGCCGTGATCACGTGCGCCCCGTGTTCCAGGCCGGCGCGGATGTGGTCAACTGCGGGCTGGCCATTTTCCACATTGAGCGACGTGGCTTCGAAGAGGATGTCAGCTTGTGCGGCGGCGAGCCAGTCTTGAACATTCGAATGCCGCGTCACTCCCGATAGAGACTGGATCTGCGGCAGTTCGAGGGCGCCCTTCCCGTGCAAGTCCATTCCGTTCGGATTCGCGATCCATCCGATGCGGCGAGAAGCGATTCCGGTCACGCGAAATTCGAGTGCGTGGCGGTCGCGCAATTCCTGGGCGCGATCCCCCAGCAATCGGACCAGCGTGCGGTTTACGTTGCCGCAGCCGAGGAAGCAGAGATTGTATGAGCGGATGGCAGAGACCCTCGAAATGCAGGTTTCAAAGTTTCAATGTTTCAAAGTAGAACCTAGACACACTAACTTTGCGACAAAATCTTGAAACTCCGAAACCTTTCCTTCTACCCCATCACCGTGGTGTGTTCGGGCTTGATCTTGTACATGACACGAACTTCGCTGGGCTGCGCGTAAGGATACTTGTCCACGCCTAAATACTTTTTGGCCATCTTATTGATGTGTTCGTCGGCGCCTTCTTCAGTGATCTCGACGACGCGGCCGCGAATCTCAAGATAGCGGTAAGGATTTTCAGGATCGATAAGGGCCAGCGAGACACGTGGATCGCGGCGCACGTTGCGATCCTTCTGCCGTCCCCGCGCGGAATTGAAGATGACGTGATCGCCGTCGAAGTCGATCCAGACTGGAGTGACCTGCGGGCGGCCATCGGGCATGAGAGTGCCGAGGCTGGCGAAAGCCCGCTTCTGAAAAAGATCTTTGTATTTATCGGGGATGGCTTGCGACATGAAATCCTCCGGAATTGATTCCGCTCGAAATTATAGACTGAGAGGCCGGATGGAGGGTTCCGGTTGCCGGTTGTCTGTTCTAGAATCACGACTTTGCGTGAATCTTGAAACCGTTGAGCCGCATCTATGGTTCTTCGTCCCAGTTGCAATAGCCTACTGATTTGATAGACTTCAAATTCCATTTTGGAGCGAAATTTCTATGAATTGCTGCCGTCTGCGCCGCAAATCGCCAGTGTACGGAGTTGCAGTTGGGCTTGTGCTGCTTCTGCTAATTGGGGCGACGACCTCGCGAGCGGCGGATGCGCCAAAGTATCCGCCTACCATCGTATTCATGACGGATTTTGGGGTCGTCGATGACTCGGTAGCGATCTGCCGCGGCGTGATGTACGGGGTCATGCCGACGGTGCGGATTGTCGACCTGACGCACCAGGTGACGCCATTCTCGATCCTGGATGGAGCGCGATTCTTATATGGTGCTACTCCCTACTACCCGGCAGGAACCGTGTTTGTTGTCGTGGTGGACCCTGGGGTCGGCAGCACACGTAAGGCGATCGTGGCGCATTCGAAGCGCGGGCAGTTTTTCGTCCTGCCTGACAACGGTTTGCTTACGCTCGTGGAGCAGCGCGACGTAATCGATGCCGTTCGAGAGATCACGAATACAGAATGGATGATCGGGAGCAAGTTGTCTTCGACTTTCCACGGGCGCGACATTTTCTCTCCAGTGGGAGCGCATGTGGCGCGAGGCGATGACTGGAGCACTGTCGGTCCCGAGATGCCGGTGAAGGATTTAGTGCATCTTGATCTCAAAGCCGCGACTCTCGACAGCAATGGCCTGAGCGCGATGGTTATTGCCACGGACGGGCCTTACGGCAACCTGGTCACGAACATCGATGCCGATCAATTCCTGAAGCTTGGGTGGCAGCGTGGACAGGAAGTCCCAGTGAAGATCGGCGATAAGGAAATGAAGATCAAGTTTGTGAAGACGTTCAGCGACGTGCCGCTGAAAGAGCCTCTCCTTTACATCGACTCCCGAGGGCACCTCGGGCTGGCAGTGAATCAAGGCAGCTTCGCTGCCACATACGACATTAGGCCGCCCGCAACCCTGTTCTTTCCGCGGGCCGCAAAGTAGCAGTCCCAGGCGTCATAGAAAGGAAGACATCGTATGGAGTACTCCGCTCGGTACTTATCTGGCAGCAGTGCGTTCAAGACCTGCGTTCTTGCAATTTTCCTGCTTGTGTCCGCTTCGCTGTTCGCGCAAAGCTTCCGCGGCTCCATCCGCGGCAAGGTTACCGATCCAAATGGGGGTTTGGTCACGGCCGCGAAGGTCAGTTCAAAGAATGTGGATACGGGACTGACGCGCGATGCCGTCACGAATGACGAAGGCACGTTTGTGATCGCGGAGCTGCCGGCGGGAACCTATACGGTGACGATCAGCGCTACTGGTTTCGCCGAGGTGGCGCAGAGTGTTGTGGTTCAGGTTGGCCTGGATACCACAGCAGATTTCGACATGCTGAAGCTCCAGAAGCAGCATGAGACGGTGACAGTTTCGGAAGAAGCCCCGCTGGTCGAGGCGAGCCACGACGTGCTGGGAGAAGTCGTCGATCAACGACTCGTCGCGAATCTTCCGCTGAATGGCCGCGACTTCGGTAAACTCGTCGCGCTAGTCCCCGGTGCGACGGTGGAACCGTCGGGCGTAGCGGCCATCCAGAGCGGGTTCGGGCAGTTTTCCATCAGCGGGAACCGCGACCGGTCGAATAACTATACGGTCGACGGCACGGATAACAACGATCCCTTCTTCAACAATTCCGCATTCAATCAAGCTGGAATTGGCGGAGCGCCAGCCTCACTCCTGCCAATCGATGCCATCCAGGAGTTCAACCTGCAGGCAAACTTTCCTCCAGAATACGGACGGAACAGCGGATCGGTGATCAACATCCTGACGAAGTCCGGCACGAATCGATTCCACGGATCGGCTTTTGAGTTCCTTCGCAACAGCGCAATGGACGCACGAAACTATTTCAACCGCGCGGTCGATCCGAACACCGGTCTGGCTACCAGGAAGACTGCATTCCGCAACAACAACTTCGGCGCATCCGTGGGTGGGCCCATTGTGAAAGACCGCACTTTCTTCTTCGGGGCCTATGAAGCGCAACGGGAGCGGGTGGGATCGGACTTCACGTTCCTCGTGCCGACGCAGGCGCAGATCGCGGGCGCACAAGCTCTGGTCGCAAGCAACGGGATGACTCCCAATCCCGCGCTTACGAACATTCTGGGTTTGTTCCAATCTCTACCGGGATATACCGGGACTTCAGGAACTATCGCGGCAACGGACCTCGACAAGAATGATCTCGATACGTTCATCATCAAGATCGACCATCAACTGACTTCGACGCATTCTCTGACTGGGCGTTACGCGTTCGCGCGAAGCCATCAGGTGTTTCCGCTGGGCGGCCTGGGGTTCGGTGCGGGATCGCGCCTGCAGCAATTTGCCCAGACATCTCCAACCCGGGTGCAACTGCTATCGGCCAGCTCACTGTCGACGTTAGGCCCCACGAAGATCAATGAAGTACGCTTCGGGTACAGCCGCTACCGGACCTCATTCTCGGGGTTGGACGGCAACTCCGATCCAGGAAGTTTTGGGACCAGCGGGTTTCCTTTTAATCTCGGTTCCGGAAAATCGGGTTTGCCCGAGATTGATTTCGGAGGCACATTCGAAAACCTTGGTGCGAGCGGGTTCAGTATCCCGCGCGGACGCACCAGCCAGAGTTTCCAGATTCTCGACAACTTCACGCTCGTGCACGGACGGCACACCGTCAAGTTCGGCGGAGAGTACCGCCGCGCCAAAGTGAACAGCTTCAATGACAACCTCGAGCGCGGGATATTCGCCTTCTTCGGCGAAGATCCGTCGATCTTCGCGCTGTGCCCTGGGCAGCCGACCGATCCGGCTGCATGCAGCGATGGCGGCGCTCTCATGCTGGCTTCCTACTATTTGGGTGACACCTTCCCGCTGGCAAATGCGGGCAATACGCAGCGCAATACATTCAATAACGGCCTGAGCTTTTTCGCGCAGGATGACTTCCGGATCGCTCCGAATTTCACTGTCAACTACGGCATGCGCTGCGAGTATTTCGGACCGCTGGGCGAGGCGCACAATCTCCTGTCGAACCTTGGCGCGGACGGAAATCTGTCGATGGTGGGCTCGGATGGCCTGTCGCATGTGTACAACCGCGATCTGAACAACTTCGGCCCGCGTGTGGGATTTGCATGGACGGTGCTGCCGAAGACCGTGGTGCGCGGTGGCTACGGGATTTATTACGACTACATCCCGCAGGACCTGATGATCGCAAACTTCACCAACTCGGCCGGGCTGGCTACGAATCCGATCGGTCCGCAGCCCGTGGTGCCGTTGAACTATGACCAGACCGGATGGGATGGGACGGGGGCCGGAAATGCGATACTCAGCTTGCCCTCAGGACCTTATCCGAATCCGGGTTCGAGCATCTTCGTGACCCCCCGCAACCTGGTCACGCCTTACTCGCAGAACTGGAATCTAAATATCGAACAGCAACTCAGTCCTGCTCTTGCACTGCAGGTCGGATACACCGGAAGCAAAGGGACGAAGCTGGTCCGGCTGCGCGACGCGAATCAACCCGACGTAAACGGCAACCTGATCAACTTTCCGCAGTACGGTCCGGTGGATCAGTTCACGACCGTCAGTTTCTCGAACTACAACGCGCTGCAGGCAACGCTGCGCACGCGGAACTGGAACGGCCTTTCGGGATTTGCGGGCTACACCTGGTCGAAGTCGCTCGACGACGCTTCGGACGGGATTGACTTCAACTTCTCGACTGTCGCGTTTCCTCAGGACTCGAACAATTTGAGGGGAGAATACGGGCCCTCGAACTTTGATACCAAGCAACGGTTTACGGCGGCGTTCTCCTACGCGCTACCCGAATTCTCCAGCCATAAGCGCCTGGGCGCGGGATGGGCACTCAACACCATTCTGACGGCCCAAAGCGGACGCCCGGTGCCGATTGTGAGCGCCAACGATACGAGCGGATTGGGCGGAGTGGCAGTGTCTAACTTTCACCAGCGGCCGAACATGGTTCCGGGCGTGAATCCCGTTGTGGGCAACTGGAAGTCGAGTCCCGACGGCATTGGGTATCTGAATGCCGCGGCATTCGTTCAACCGGCGGAGGGAACCTTCGGCACGATGCAACGTAATTCGATCTACGGGCCGCGCTTCTGGAACCTGGATTTCGCTGTGACAAAAGATACCCGCATCACGGAGCGTCTCAGCCTGCAGTTGCGCGCCGAGTTCTTCAACATCTTCAATCATCCGAACTTCGCGCTACCGGATTTCTTCATCAACCCGGCATTCCAGGATCTGGGTACGGCGGGCAGTCCCAATATCGTGCAGAATCCGACGGCTTACGATCCAGTCTGAGGGGCGCTGCTGCCTGCTGGGCTGATCACGCAGACACCGGATCAGGCACAGACGAATCCCGGGCTTGGCGGTGGAGGGCCACGGGTAATACAGTTCGGGGCGAAGTTTCTGTTTTGATAGCGGTAATCAGTGGTTGGTAGTCAGCGGCCAGTCAGCATGGGTTACTGACTACTGATCACAGACCACTAGGCACTCGTCACTGACCACTAAGCGCTGCTATGCGCGGCAGGACTGCTTGCAACAGCGCCTCGAATGTGCCCTTGACGCGCTCGCCAGTTTCCATCACCTCAGCGTGAGACAGCGGCTGGTCGAGGATGCCTGCGGCCATGTTGGTTACGCAGGAGATCGCAAGAACATCAATCCCCATATGACGCGCTGCGATGACTTCTGCTGCCGTGGACATCCCTACGAGGTCGGCACCGATGCGGCGAAGGTACTCGATCTCGGCGGGTGTCTCGTAACTGGGTCCGAGGAGCGCGGCATACACGCCTTCGTGCAGCATGATGCTGAGCTTGGCGGCTTCTTCGCGGGCGATCTCGCGATAGGCGCGCGAGTACGCATGAGTCATGTCAGGGAAGCGGACTCCGAAGCGGTCGTCATTCGGTCCGACCAGCGGATTGGTTCCCTGTAAGTTGATGTGGTCGCGAATCAGCACCAGCGCGCCCTGCGAGAAGCCGAGGTTGATGCCTCCGGTGGCGTTGGTCAGGATCACGGACTTGATGCCCATGCGTCCGAAGACGCGAATAGGGAAAGCGACTTGCTGCGCGGTATATCCCTCGTATTGATGGACACGACCTTGCATGGCAGCGACTGCAACATTTCCGGCGTTGCCGATGACGAGGCGGCCGGCGTGTCCGATGGCCGTGGATTGCGGGAACGATGGGATCTCGGCGTAGGGGACACGCGTTGCGTCGGAAAGTGAATCGGCGAAGGCCCCGAGTCCCGAGCCGAGTACGAGACCGATGTCCGGGCGGAGCGCGCTGCGTGACAGGATGAGTTTCGCGGCGTTGTCGGCGAGCGTGAATTGGTCAGTCATGAATTCGCAACTCAAGTCCCGCAAGTGCTGAAGGCCCTCGAGATCGAGCCATTTCGCAGCCCTAGTGGCGGGCGAGCATTCTACAGATCGCCGTCCGCCAACTCGCGGCCATAACCGTTGCGGTCCAGCCAATCATACAGAAACGTCTGGTAGAGATAGGACGCGACGATTTCTTCTCCAAGTTCGTGCGTGTCGGTGCAGATGAAGGGAAGGCGCAGGCCTGTGAGAACCGCGATCAGCGACTGTGTAATGCGGTTCGGATTCGCGGCGCGGTAGGCGTATTCCGACTTGATTTCTGTCAGTGATGATGTGACTACGAGCAGGCTGTGAGGTACTTCGGCCATTCTCCGCATCCGCGCGATGAATACCGCGCGGTTCGTAGTAAACGAACAAATCAGGTCTGCGAGATCTTTGCGCTCGACAATGCAGGTGTCTTCCATCCCCTTCACGGAATAGTCGCCGAGTCTCAGCGCGCGGTGCTCGATCTTGGCGAACCATCCTTTGAAGCGGCGGAAGGAGAGAGGATTCTGTTCGCGGGTGTCGACGATGGCAACGGGCAATGGCGTCCTGAGTTGCGTTCCGCCGCGCTCGGCGACCACAGGGAGCGGCGGATGCGCGACCGTAGCGGTCTTCGTCCAGGAAGCGGTCCAGGCGAGCGGGGCCGGAATCAGAGTTCGTTTGCGCGGCATAAACCTTGAGCAGGCATTCTAATGAGTTTGTCGTGAAAGTTGGGAATGGGAAATTTTTACCACCAAGGGCACGAAGGTTTACGAAGGAATTCGATCAGCATGCGGCTATGATCGAACGGCGTGCTCTCTGCTACATTGATTCGTTATGCCTCACCCTACTGCCAAGCCCAGCCGCGGTTTTGCCAGCGATAACAATGCTGGTGTGCATCCGGAAATTATCGACGCGATTGCGCGCGCTAATCAGGGACATGTCGTCGCTTATGGTGATGACGACTACACTCGTGCGGCCATTGCGAAGTTTGAGGAGCATCTCGGAGCCGGAATTGATGTCTTCTTCACCTTCAACGGCACGGGGGCGAACGTTCTCGGATTGCAGGCGATCAACCGGCCTTTTCACGCCGTTCTGTGCAGCGATTATGCGCACATCTATACAGATGAATGCGGCGCGCCCGAAAAGCATCTGGGATGCAAGCTGATTCCTCTTCCACATCAGGACGGGAAGATCACGGTCGAGAAGGTGCAGCATGCGCATCACGGGATCGGCGACCAGCATCACGTGCAGGTGCGGGTCATCTCCATCACGCAATCCACGGAGATGGGAACGGTCTACAAGCCTGAAGAGGTCAAAGCGCTGTCGCAGTTTGCCCACGAGCGCGGCATGTTTCTGCACATGGATGGCGCTCGCATCGCCAATGCTGCCGTCGCGCTCGGCCAGACTCTGCGCCAGGCGACACGGGATCTCGGCGTCGATGTACTCTCGTTCGGCGGAACGAAGAACGGCATCATCGGTGGAGAAGCCGTCATTTTCTTTAACCGGGCGCTGAGTCCGGACTTTCTTTTTCTGCGTAAGCAGGGCATGCAACTGGCGTCGAAGATGCGGTTTATTGCAGCGCAATTCGAGACACTGCTGGCCAATGACCTCTGGCGCCGGAGTGCCGAGCACGCAAACCGTATGGCGCGGTTGCTCGAGGCTCAAGTTCGAGACATTCCAAACGTCAAGATCGTGTGGAAGGTTGAGGCGAACGGGGTGTTCGCGCAGATTCCGCGGCAGTCCATCGAGAAGATTAAGCAAAGGTTCTTTTTTTATCCATGGATCGAAGAAGAAAACATCGTCCGCTGGATGTGCTCGTTCGACACGACGGAAGAAGACGTGAAGCAATTCGCGAAGTGCATTGCGGAAGCTGTGAAGTAAGTGGAGCACTGGGTTCTCGTCCCTGAAGCAGAGTCCACGAGCCGAGGTTCGCCGAATTAAGGAAATGTTCAGCGCAGACTGCTACCGCATGAGCTATTGCTTTTTACCCCCGCATTGACTAAATTGGCCCATTCCCCTACCGCAGTGTGCGTCCCAGGCCGCTCGGTCCCAGGAGCTAGCATGATCCGGAAGTGGTTCGGCGTTTCAGCCCTCGTTGTGATTGCCAGCGCATTTCTAAGCCTCAGTAGTTGCGGTCGTGAGCAGCAACTAGTCTCGATACAGGTGCAACCTACGTCGGAGACGTTCGGAGCCTCAGACATTCAACTTTCGCAGGATGCCGGGGCGCAAGTGCAGTTGCGGGCGCTGGGCACGTTCATTCATCCTCCGGTTACAAAGGACATCACAAGCCAGGTTGTGTGGGCCTCTAACACACCGCAGATGATGACGGTGGATGCAAATGGGCTCGTGACTGTCACTGGGGGGGCCTGCGGCAGCACCCTGATTTCGGCAACTGTGACGTCGAATAAAAGTTCCGGAGGGATCTCTTCTTCGGGAGCGCTTGTCACGGGATACATGACCGGAAGCGTCGTGTGTTTTACGGGTACATCGGGTGGCGGCGGCGGATCGGGGCCGAGCATTACGGTGAATTTTCAGGGAACCGGATCGGGATCCGTGACCAGCAGTCCCCCGGGCCTCAGTTGCGCAACTGGTACCGTTTGTTCCAGCAATTCTTTTCCGAGTGGGAGCAGTGTTCTGATTACGGCTGCTCCGAACGGAACCTTTGGAGGTTGGGCCGGGTGTGATTCCGTGGATGGAACCGGGCTGACTTGCACGGTGAACAATCTGACCGCCCTGCGCTCTGTTACCGCGACGTTCAATTAGCAGAAGACTTTCTTTTAAAGATCGCCTAGCAACCTTCCTAACGTCGGCTTGTATTTTTCCGGCTTCTTGTTTTTCTC
Source organism: Terriglobia bacterium (assembly GCA_963727085.1). GTDB lineage: Bacteria > Acidobacteriota > Terriglobia > Terriglobales > Acidobacteriaceae > Sulfotelmatobacter. Next base: position 410,137 of record CAVSER010000003.1, read on the forward strand.
AACGACAATTTTCTCGGAAGGCGGGCTGCCAACGCGCTCCCGCGCCAGCTCCTTGACGGCGGTCACAGCGCGAAAACGTTTCACCCTCTTCTTTTTTGGCATACTTCTTCCGCTTGTTCTTGTGTACGCAAACCAGAGTTGCGGCTCGCCTTCGGACTGATTCCCGGGCAAATGTGTAATAATCCAGTTTAGCTGGGAGTTGCGCCTCGGACGCGCTGATTCTTATGGAAGAACGCGATTTTTTTGACGAGAAGCAAGAAAAAAAACCCGCCAATTTAAATTGTCCACACTGCCACCAATCCGCGGAGTACGACGTAACCTGGATCGTTCGGACCAAGAAGCGCCAGCTCGCCGGACGAGCTGACGATCGGGACCGCGCGCGCTTCGCGAAATTCCGTTCGTACATGGTGCGCAAAGACGACATGATGGCCTGCAAGAACATGCGCTGCCGCAAGCGCTTCGAGCTCACTGGCCAGTCGACGGTCCTCACGGAATAGCCGCACAAAGTCGATAACCACAAAGGGCACGAAGTTCCACGAAGGGAACCCTGAGTTCTTTCACAGGCTTAAATCAGACCGGCTTCGTGCGCGTATTCGGGCCTCAGGATTTCTTCCAGACGTTGCAGGCCGGACGACTTGCCTTCACGGTGTGCGAACGCCAACAGTTCCTTTTCGCATTCAACTTTTAGCGGGCGGCGTTCATACGTGGTCAGCAACTCTTCGACGCGCTGGCGTGCTCGCGCAAGAATGTCGAGACTCGCGCCGTCCATCGCGGGTAATCCGCGATCGATCACGGCAGAGGGGAAGTGCTGCTCTTTTCGGAACAACGATCGCGTTTCTTTGAGCTTGAGGAAGTCTCCGCCTAATCCTGTTAGGGCGAACATTGCCGTCGCCAGGGATTCCGTTCTTGCCTCGACCCCTTCGATTAAGCGTTGTGCGGACGCGATGGCTTCCGCGTCGATAACCAACTTTTCAATGCTGTGGCATGCGAGAAAATCGAGCATGCCTGCGCCCGAGATCATATTGATGCCTGCCAGCGCGCCAAGCACCGCCGACATGCCACTTTCCATTTCCGCTTGGGCATCGATCGCCCGGCAATCTCCCGCGACCATGTAGGCATGAGTGGGCAGTCCAAGATGCTTCCCCACTTCGGCGCAGCCGATGTCGAGCATGGTTGTCTCGATCGCGCCCATCGGCGTCTTGCCCGTGCGCATGTCAAAGATCGCCGGCGCGCCTCCCCAGACGATGGGAGCGCCGGGCTGAGCAAGTTGATGGATGACGATTCCGCTGATGCATTCGGCCGCGTGCTGGGTGATTGAGCCGGCGAGAGTCACCGGTGCGGTGGCGCCTGCCAGCGGCATGCTGACGATTTCTGCAGGGATTCCGGCTCGCGCGAGGTCGACCAGATTCTGCGATGCAAATTCCGACCAATTCAGGGGCGGGGAAGGGCAGACATCAAAAATCGCCCGTGGCTTTTTTCGAAGAGCCTCACGCCCGCCGCTCTCAATTGCTAATAGATCGATTAGGGTGTGCAGGCTCGAGGCGGAGAACGCTCCAGTGACGACTGGCTTTTCGGAATACCAGAGCACAAGCAAGAGGCGGTACCAGTCGCCGATTTCCTGGGGCACGTCATTGCAGACCATCGCGGTCGATTGCGCGGCGAACTGGGGCAACTTCTCGGCAACTTGCACTAGCCGAATCAGGTCAGCGGAAAGCGCAGGCCGGGGCTCTTGTGTGTGTGCGTCGAGGATATTGAGGCACGAAGAGCCGGGATCGAAATGAATTCTGTCGCCGCCGTAGTGTACGGCCGGATTGCTGCTGCGATCGTAAAGGTAGAACTCGCGCGGAACGAATTCCAGCAAGCGCCGCGCAAGCGGTTCCGGCATGTGCGCCACGCCGTCCTTCACAGTAATACCGGCGCCTCGGAGCAATTCTTCTACATACGGCGCAATGCGGACGCCGGGGTCTTCGATGAGTTGGAACGCTTCGTCGAGGATGCGTTCGATCAGCGGCTTTTCGAGTAGTTGCAGTTTAGGACGCATAGATCGGCCCTACGACGAGAGTTGCAGCTTCTGCTGCATCAGTTCCTGCGCTAACGTGACCGCGCTCATGGCATCTTTGGCGTAGCCATCGGCTCCGATTTCGTCCGCCCATCGTCGTGTGACGGGTGCACCGCCAACCATCACTTTGACCTGCGTGCGTAATCCCGCTTGTTCCAGTGCTTTGATTACGCCCTTCTGGTTACGCATCGTCGTAGTGAGCAGTGCCGAAACGCCGACGATATCTGCACGCAATTCCTGCGCTTTCGCTGCAAACTTCTCACCGGAGACATCGACTCCGAGATCATGCACGCGGAATCCGTGTGCGGTCAGCAGCGTGCCCACCAGGATCTTCCCAATCTCGTGAATGTCGCCCTTGGTTGTGCCGAGCACGACGGTGCCGGCGATGGGGCGTTCGGCACCGAGCTTTCGCAGTTCCGGATCGAGTACCGACATGGCGGCGCGCATCGCTTCCGCGGACGCCATCATGTCGGGCAGGAACATCTGTCCGCGAGCAAACTGCTCTCCCACGTCGTGCATGCCCGGGACGTATCCGTTGTTAATGGCTTCGAGCGGTGGAATACCGTTGGAAACTGCTTGCTGAGCGAGGTCCAGCGCGGTGTCGGGCGCACCGTCGATGACGCTCTGCCGCATGGCGGAGAAGGTATCTGATGTCATACAAGTATCTCGGCCATGCTGACGGAGGGCTCGGGAACAGTCTGTGATGGAGATCACAGATAGAGGTGGCGGATCGGTTGACAGATCCCGAATCGCGGTACAATTCCGGTGGCGGGCACGCACAGTCCTCACTTCGGAAAGTCCATCCGAGCAGATCTCGCTCGGCGAGAAAAGCGCTTTGCAAGCGGTCGGAAGACTATGCAAGTTCTTGCCATGTTCGCTGTTTCCTGCCACATCATCCGCTCATTTATACTGACAAGTTTTGCTGTGGACGAGAGGTTCACAGGTAAGGAGTCATACTCTTGAAAATCCTCGTTTGTATGAAGCAGGTGCCGCAGAAAGACGCGCCCCTAAAGCTTAACGAGTCGGGTACGTGGATCCGGGAAGATCTTTCGTACGAGGTCAATGAGCCGGATGCCTACGCTTTGGAAGAGGCGCTGCGACAGCGCGAAAAGCATAAGGGCGAAGTCGTAGTGATCACCAGCGGTCCAGTTCGGGCGCAACAGGTACTGCGCGAGGCCTTGGCCAAGGGTGCGGACCGGGCCATTCATCTAGAAGACGACAAGTTCGTGGGGCTGGACGCCTTCAATACGGCAAAGGCGTTTGCCGCCGCGATCAAAGACGAGCAGTTCGACTTGATTTTCACCGGTCTGCAATCGGATGACTACGGATACGCGCAGACGGGCGTCATTCTCGCGGAGTTGCTGGGATGGCCGCACGCGACCATCATCATGCAGATCGAAAAGACGGATTCGGGGATCCGCGTGAAGCGCGAGCTCGAAGCCGGGTTTTTCCAGTTCGTCGATATGCCTACGCCGGCTGTTCTAACCATCCAGTCGGGAATCAATAAGCTGCGCTATGCGACCCTGATCGGCATCAAACAGGCGAAGAACAAGCCGTTGCGTAAAGTGCCACTCGCGGAAGTGCAGTCGGCGATCGATGAGAATCTGCAGAAGATTGAGAAACTTTATCTTCCGCAAAAGACGAAGAAGACGGAACACATCGACGGCTCCCCGGCGGAGATTGCGAAGAAGTTGGTCGACAAGATGCGGAATGAATTGCGGGTGCTGTAGACCGCGAGGCCGCGCGCGCGGCGGACAGCCGAGGCGGCTGTCCCCACATGGTTCGTTGTTGAGGGAAGGTTTAGAAGCTAGGAGCCAGTACCAAAAGAGCTGACTTATGCCAGATACGATCTTAGTAGTCGTAGAACAGCGCGAAGGAAAGTTGAACCGAGTTTCGTGGGAAACCATTACTGCCGGACAGGCAATCGCGGCTGCGACTGGCTGGACGCTTGAAGCTGCGGTCATGGGCGCCGGAGTCGGGTCCATTGGCGCCGAAATCGCGGGCAAGAAGCTGTCGAAGGTTTTCGATGTCGAGTCGCCGAAACTGGAGCCTTATACTCCCGACGCGTTCGCGGCCGGGCTAAAGCAATTTCTCAGTAACAAACAGCCGAAGCTGGTGCTGATGCCACACACCTACCAGGTGCGCGACTTCGTCCCCAAACTCGCGACTGCCATGGGACGAACCGTAATCAGCGACTGCATCGGCTTTAAGCAGGAGGGCGGAAAGCTGCTGTTTACTCGCCAGATGTTCCAGGGCAAGTTCGCCGCAGATGTGAGCTTCACCAGCGATCCTCCGTGGTTTGTGACATTCCAGAACGGCGCATTTCGCGCCGACAAAGCGGAGGCTGGCGGGAGTGCGGCTCCGGTTGAGACCGTGAATGTCGAGATCGCCGATGGCGTCATCCGCAACAAGCCGCAGGAAGTATTCAAAGAGGCCAAGCAGGCGGTCGATCTTACACAGGCTGAGGTCATCGTGGCGGTGGGCCGTGGCATCAAGGAACAGAAGAACATCGACATTGCGAAGCAACTGGCTGATGCGCTCGGCGGAGACCTGGCCGCCTCCCGCCCAATCTGCGATTCGGGTTGGCTGCCGATGGACCGGCAGATCGGATCGTCCGGCCAGACCGTCGCACCGAAGCTATATCTGGCTCTGGGCATCAGCGGAGCGATCCAGCACATCGTGGGCATGAAGGGATCGCGCGCAATCATCGCGGTGAACAAAGATTCGGAAGCGCCGATTTTCGAGATCGCGGACTATGCAGTCGTAGGCAATCTGTTTGAGATCGTGCCGCCGCTGATTGAAGAAGTAAAGAAAGCGAAGGCTGGTGCTTGATTCTCCTCCGCAGATGGACGCAGATTTTCTCGATTTTGATCCGCGTGAATCAGCGGTATAGCAGTTGGCGTTGAGACTCGTATGCTTGTATTCCGCAAGCCGATTGAAGGTGTTGAGCGTCCGCAGATGCCGGCCGATGTGGTCATCGTCGGCGGCGGTCCGGCAGGGATGGCTTGCGCGCTGCGCTTGTCGCAACTGATCGACGCGCACAACGCCGCAAATCCCGATTCGCAGCTCAGCAAAGAAAACATCTACGTGCTCGAGAAGGCGCGCGAGATTGGCCAGCACTGCCTATCGGGTGCGCTGCTGGATCCGCGGTCGATGCGGGAATTGCTGCCTGGCTTTGAAAAGGAAGCTCCTCTCGATGCCGAGGTCAGCAAAGAAGGTGTTTACTTCCTCACGGAAAAATCCAAGTTTAAATTCCCGATCACACCGCCCTTCCTGCGAGATCACGGCAACTATGTCATCTCTCTGAACCGGTTTGTGAAATGGCTCGGCGGCAAAGTTGAAGAGACGGGGATCACGGTCTTCACCGGATTCGCAGGATCCGAACTGCTCTTCGACGGCGATCGCGTGACCGGCGTGCGCACCGACGACAAGGGCGTCGACAAGGAAGGGCAGCCCAAGTCGAACTTTGAGCCCGGTTACGACCTGCAGGCCAAGGTCGTGATCCTTGCCGAAGGCCCCCGCGGATCTCTTACCAAGCAACTGATCCAGAAATTCGATCTCGCGAAGAATGCGAATCCGCAGACGTACGGTGTCGGAGTGAAGGAACTATGGGAGGTTCCCTCCGGCCGCATCGCCAAGGGCGAGGTCATCTACACCATGGGATGGCCTCTGACCACACATGAATACGGCGGCGCATGGATTTACGGATCGAAAGACAACGTCGTTTCCCTCGGATTCGTGACGGGGCTCGACTATGCAGATCCGCGCCTCGATCCGCAGCGCGTGCTGCAGCAGTTCAAGCGGCATCCGTGGGTGGCGAAGCTGCTAGAAGGCGGGAAGATGATCCGCTACGGCGCGAAGTCGATGCCGTACGGCGGATGGTGGGCAATTCCTCCGGTCGCAGGCGATGGCTGGATGATCCTCGGCGACTCCGCCGGCTTTCTCAATTCCGCACGGCTTAAGGGAATCCACCTCGCGATCAAGAGCGGCATGCTCGCCGCCGAGACGGCCTTTGAAGCGCTGAAGAAAGACGATTCCTCCGCCGCGAGCCTGAGCGAATATCGGAAGCGAGTGGAATCGAGCTGGATCAAGGAAGAGCTTTGGAAAGTTCGTAACCTGCACCAGGGATTCGAGCACGGCATGTTCGCCGGCATGATCAACACGGGCTTGCAGATGGTCACAGGCGGGCGAGGACTGCGCAACCGTTATACCGGCGTCGCAGGCTACGAGCGTATGAAGAAGCTCGCGCAAGTGCCGGCCGATGGCGGAGCGGAAGCCCATCTCATAGGTCCCGCGAAGGGCGATGGCAAGCTGACGTTTGACAAACTCACCGATCTCTACCACTCGGGCACGAAGCACGAAGAAGACCAGCCGGCGCACCTCGTCATCCATGACACGAATATCTGCAATGAGCGCTGCGTGAAGGAATTCGGCAGTCCCTGCCAGAATTTCTGTCCGGCAAACGTATATGAGATGGTCGATGATGCTACCCAGCCCAACGGGAAGCGCATCAGCCTGAATCCGTCGAACTGCGTCCACTGCAAGACCTGCGATATCGCCGATCCGTACCAGATCATCACGTGGGTGCCGCCAGAGGGCGGCGGTGGGCCGAACTACGACGGGATGTAAAGCTTTCGGAACTATGTGGGGACGCGCATCTCCAGCCGAGCGAAGCGAGGCGCAGCCAGTTCCGCGGAACTGGCTAGCAAGAACTTCATTGTCACGGAGTCATTCGGATCCACGCGGACAATTCTTAGGAGAAAAAAGGGAATTATGAGAATTCGCCATGCCGCAAAATTAGCCTCCTTTCTGTTGCTTTCTGTTTCTGCCTTTTCTCAGCAAGCCCCGCCCTCAATTCCCGCGACCGGGTTCCCGGGCCTTGATCAGTACCGTGCCTCACGCATTGCGATGTTCACCGACGACTATGGACAGCTCGCCCGTTATCGTGACGCGGACGCCACGCTAGGGGCGCCGAAGGCGGGAGAGAATCGCGTGGTGTTCTTCGGCGATTCCATTACCGACATCTGGGAGATAGAAGATTCGTTTCCCGGAAAACCGTACGTGAACCGCGGCATCGGAGGACAGACGACGCCGCAGATGCTGGTGCGTTTCCGTCAGGATGTGATCGATCTGCAGCCGAAAGTGGTCGTGATTCTTGCCGGCACGAATGACATCGCCGGAAATACCGGGCCGATGCGCAATGAAGATATCGAAGCCAATCTCGCGTCATTCGCGGATCTGGCGCGGGCGCACGGGATCAAGGTCGTGTATTCGTCGATTTTGCCGGTGCACAACTACTCTGAGCGTTCGAAAGATTTCTTTGCGCAGCGGCCGCAGAGCCGGATACTCCAACTCAATGACTGGATCAAGAAGTACTGCGCCGAGAACCACATCGTCTATCTCGATTACTTTTCCGCGCTGGTCGATGACAAGGGGATGCTGAAGAAAGATCTGGCCGATGATGGCCTGCATCCGAACGTTGCGGGATACAAGATCATGGCCCCGCTTGCGGAAGCTGCGATTCAGAAGGCGATGCACTAGAACTCCCGTAGCTCCCGCAAAACGTCAGCACAACATGCTTGCTCTCCGATTGTTTGCGTTTCTCACTCTCTGCGCGCCGTTACTGTCGGCTCAGGCGGAATGGCCGCTGCCCAAATGGGAGAAAGTGCACCTTCTGAGTTGCCCCGCCAACGGCAAGTCTCTTTCTTCGCGGATCGGAAGATACGAAGTGCGGCTTGTTGCTGCCCAGAACGCCAATATTCATGAAACGCCTTGTCAGGGATCCCTGGTCGACGCTGCAGGACACGAGACTCGCCTGCTCGAAGATCGGCAGGTCTCGGTCTATGAAGGATCAGGCGAAGACGTTTTCGGCGACGGCCATCCCAGCCTGATTCTCGAGGGCTATTCCGGCGGTGATCACTGTTGCTTCACGTACGAGATTCTGAGTCTCGGGGATCGGCCCATCGTTCTTGGCCCAATCCACAATGAATCTCCCGTCTATTTCTTCAAAGATCCAGCCAGTCACCAATACCGGATCATGACCGGAGACGGAGGTTTCCATTCCTTTGACGGACGTTGTTTTGACTGCTCTCCGTTCCCGCGGCTGGTCCTGCAGGTGGACGACATGGGCATTCACGATGTGAGTTCGCAATTCGCCGAGCAATACGACTCTGAAATTGCGCTAGCGCGGGCGAAGATCGGAGAAGGCGAGATTGCCAGGTTCCAGCAGGTTGACTTCGAGGATGCACGAAAAATCGTTCTTGAGATTGTTTTTTCCTATCTCTACAGCGGGCGCGAGACCGAGGCTTGGCAGACTCTGGATGAAATGTGGCCGGCCCGTGATCGCGATCGAATTCGCAAGTTGATTGTTGCCACCCGGGCCAAGGGAATTCTGTCAACGCTGAAGGAAGCGAAGCCTAGAAACATCCATTAGTGTTGCCGCATCTATAATAGGAATGAGTTTCCGACCGCTGTGGCCTATGGGCATACCCTGAGGCTCCTGCGGCGAGGGAAGTATTTGATCAAGATACTTCCCGAGGGTGCTGGTGGAAACGCCGGCGCCTCCCGCGCGAAAGCGCATTGGAAAGGAAACGAGCCTGCCGGAATCTTCCTGCGTGTTCTCGTCCTTTTCCTGACGCATTTAGCAATTCGCAGTTCGCATTGAGCTGATCCACCGCAATGTAGGAAATAGCTCAACGCGAACTGCCAACTGCTAATGGCTGCCCTTCACGACAAATTCGGACGCGCCGTCACCGATCTGCGCATCTCCATCACGGATCGTTGTAACTACAAGTGTGTGTACTGCCGCACGGGAAATGAAGGCGCGCTCTACGGGGACCTGCCGTTCGACGACTACCTGCGCATGGCGCGCGTGCTGGTCGGCCTCGGGATCACCAAAGTCCGGCTAACTGGGGGAGAGCCACTGCTGCGCAAAGGAGTCGTGCAGTTTGTCCGGGACCTGTCGAAACTCCGCGCGGACTCCGAGCCGCTCGATATCGCCCTCACCACAAACGGGCATCTGCTCGCCGATCTCGCACAGCCGCTCAAGGATGCCGGCCTGACCCGCGTCACCGTTTCGATGGACGCGGTGGATCCCGACCGATTCACGCGAATCACGCGCGTGCCCGGAGGGTACGACCAGGTGCTGGCGGGGATTCGCTCAGCACGGCGTGCCGGACTTTGGCCGCTCAAAGTGAATTGCGTCCTGATGCGCGGGTTCAACGAGGATCAGATCATTCCGTTCGGCATGTTCGCGCGGGAAGAGGGCGTAACGGTCCGATTCATTGAATTCATGCCGCTCGAAGAAGGAAGAACATGGGCACCTTCGACAGTCGTTACGCTGGACGAGATTCTGGCGCGCATGGCGGAGTACCGTCCGCTGGTCGAAATTCCGCATGCGCGATCCGAGACGGCGCGCCGCTACCGGTTCGAAGACGGGGTCGGCGAGATCGGAATCATTGCTCCGGTGTCACATCCATTCTGCGGACATTGCAGCCGCATCCGCATCACCTCGGATGGAAAAATCCGCACCTGCCTCTTTTCGGTTTGGGATCACGACCTACACGCCCAGATGCGCCGCGGAGCGAGCGACGAAGAACTCATGGAGTTCATCCGCGGAGTCGTGCTCAAGAAGGAAGCGCGCCATCACATCGGAGAGCCGGACTTCGTGCCAGCGTCAAGAACGATGGTGCACATCGGCGGATGAACGTAGAAACGTAGCTTGCTACGTTTTGCTGCGAGCATCTGGAGTCCGGGTGAGAGAGGCGTTGCGAGCAACTTCATTACGATTAAGATCGGTAGGTGCGATACCTGCGCCTATTACTAATTGCCGCCGTTCTGCCGCTTGTTCCTCTTGCAACTGACGCGCAGGATCGCTCGTCTAATTACCTCGGTTTTGACCGCAACGACTATCCCGGCGACGCCAGTCTCAAGACGCTCCGTCAGACCTTCTCCTACACCGGCTACTGGCTCAACAACCCTCCGGGAGCGTCGTCGAACACATGGGCTGGACACCGGAGCGCCGTGGAGCAGGCTGGATTCGGATTTCTCGTTCTCTTCAACGGTCGCCTTTATGCGGATCTGAAGACCGTCGCCAACGCGCAGAAGCTTGGCCGATCCGACGCGCAAAAGGCGATTACCTCCGCCAAGCGCGAGGGATTCCGGGCTGCGACCATCATCTTTCTCGATCAAGAGCAGGGCGGACGCATGCTGCCCGAACAGAAGGCGTACATCTACGCCTGGGTAGACGGCGTGACCGCCGCCGGATTTCGCGCGGGAATTTACTGCTCGGGAATTCCGGCGTCCGACGACGGCAATGTCGTCACCGCGCAGGATATTCGCGAGAGTGCCGGGAATCGGCAGATTACGTACTGGGCAATCAATGATGCATGTCCACCCGCTCCCGGCTGCGTCTTTCCGCAGCGTCCGCCCCATCCAAAAGACAGCGGAGTTGGTTTCGCCGAAGTGTGGCAGTTCGCACAATCACCGCAACGCAAGGACGTGGCGGCTCATTGCACGAACTACAGTCGCGACGGGAACTGCTACCCGCCGGGGACGACTCAGGCGCAGGGACTTCATATCGATCTCAACACCGCGACTTCCGCTGACCCATCTCACGGACGCTCCCGATAAGTGTTTTGACGAATACTCCATTCTGATAGGCATTCCTGCACCTGGGATCAAACGACATTCCCTCCAGCAACGATTGTTCTCAATCATCAAATAAATTTGCTTCATAATTAAATCTTTCCGAAGCAAAAATCGAATTGATCTCAGGAGAATGTACCCAAATGAAGCGTATTGCAGTGGTTCTCGCCCTCTCGTTGATGGCTCTGTCGTTAAACGCGGCAGCAGGCAGCATGGGAAAGAAAGACATCGTAGATACCGCGGTTGCTGCGGGGAACTTCAAGACTCTTGCCGCTGCCTTGCAGGCGGCCGGCCTGGTGGACACGCTGAAGGGGCCCGGGCCATTCACCGTATTCGCACCGACCGACGAAGCATTCGCGAAGTTGCCTGCCGGCACTGTCGATGATCTGCTCAAGCCCGAGAATCACGACAAACTGGTCGCGATTCTGACGTACCACGTCGTTCCGGGCAAAGTAATGGCGAAGGATGTGGTCAAGCTGCGCGAGGCCAAGACGGTCAACGGCAAGGACGTGAAGATCATGACCGAAGGCGGCAAGGTGATGGTCGACAACGCCAACGTGGTGAAGACCGACATCGCCTGCTCGAATGGCGTGATCCACGTAATCGATTCAGTGATTCTGCCGCAGTAACTCTCTCCTCCGGTTGTAACTGTCTAAGCCAACGGCTGGGAACCTCGTTTCCCAGCCGCTTTTTTTGCTCATCTCGCGAGGCAATCGATGGCGCGACTAGCTGCTGACCATGTGCAGCCGTAGCAGCGGTACGGAAAGGCATCCTGGTTTCTGCGAATGAGTGATGCGATAAAATGTAGTTATCCAAATGTCTGATCGCACCTTTACTCTCGACGAGGCGCAATTGCTTCTTCCGGTGCTCGAGTCTTTATTGCGCACGGCTATGAAGGCCAAGGAAGTGATGGAATCTGTCGACGCAGAATTCCAGGAGTTGCACCACCGCTTGTTTCTGAACGGGGGAATGTTCGTCGATGTCGTCCCGCTGGCGCGCCGCAAAGCGGAACGGGCGAAGGCGGAGCAGCATGCGAAAGACGCTTTGGCAGAGATCGATTCCATCGGCGTGCAGGTGAAAGATCTCGGCATCGGCCTGCTCGATTTTCCCTGCGAAGTGGATGGTCAAACCATCCTGCTCTGCTGGAAGCTCGGGGAAAAGTCCATCACGCATTGGCACGGCCTGCAGGAAGGCTTTGCCGGACGCAAGCCCATCGACGAGCGCATTGCGCGCGCCAAACGCGTCAATTAGCTCTGGATCGTGCGCCCGGGCCAGGGCTTAAGACCTTTGAGTCTTGCTAATGTTCCCCTCCAGATTGCAGGCTTGCAGCTTGTTCATTCCAAATAGCTTGGACTGCCCAGCAACATACCCGGAGGTTCAGTGTTTATATGGGAGGAACGTAATGAGGCCTGGCGCGAGGTTTTGCGTGACAATGGCCTTTCGCACTTAAACTTATTTGTGTCGACCTCGGGACATCGTCGTCGAGGAGGGCCATATGAACCGATCCATAATTCGCTGGGGGCTGTTTAGTTTACTTCTGTTGTCATTTGCGGCGTCGTCTCACGCGCAGGTCGCGGTGGGAATCTCGGTCCGCTTCGGACCTCCACCGATTCCGATCTACGCGCAACCGATTTGCCCCGGTCCGGGCTACTTCTGGACTCCTGGCTATTGGGCCTGGAGTGATGATGACGGCTACTACTGGGTGCCTGGCACCTGGGTAGTGGCGCCGATCGGAATGTACTGGACGCCCGGCTACTGGGGATGGGGCGGGGGATTCTACGCGTGGCATTCGGGATACTGGGGACCTCACGTCGGCTTCTACGGAGGCATCAACTACGGGTACGGCTACAGCGGCGTTGGCTTTTATGGCGGCGAGTGGCGCGACCGCGGGTTCTATTACAACCGCTCCGTCACCAATGTCAGCGTCACCAATGTGACTAACGTCTACAACCGGACTGTGATCGTCAACAACGTGAATCGTGTTTCCTACAACGGCGGACAGGGCGGAATCGATCGTCGCCCGTCACGCGACGAGGAGCGATGGGACCACGAGCGTCACGCCGAACCTCTGGGCGTCCAGATGGAACATGAACATGCCGCATCGCGGAATCGCGAGAACTTCGCGCGCGAGAATCACGGCCGGCCGGCATTCGCAGCCACCGCGCGTCCCGGAGACTTCAGCCGGCACTCGGTAGTACCGGCGAGAGCGGCTGGTGGCGAGTATCATCCTCCGGCGATGTCGCCTCGCGAAGCGCGGGTGAATGGACCTGCGAATCGTGGGAACTCCAACGACGCGCCACGTTCCAATCAGCGCCCCAGTGACGGATTCCGGCCGTTCACGCCGCCGACGAAGGGCGGGAACTCGAACGAGCGTGGCGGCAATCCGAATGTGCGGAACGATAACCGGAACAATGATCGCGGCCCGAACCCGAACGTCCGGAATGACACCCGCAACAACGAAATGCGCGGAAATCAGAACCCGAACCGAAACGATCAGCCGCGCCAGAACGAGATGCGGGGCAATCAAAACCCGAACCGGAACGATCGTCCTCCGCAGAACGAAATGCGAGGCAATCAGAATCCGAACCGAAACGATCAACCTCGCCAGAATGAAATGCGGAACAATGACAACCGTCCCGCGAACCCGCCGCACCAGAACGCGCGGCCCACGGACAACGCGCCGAGAGGCAACCAGCAGCACGCAAGCCCGCCTCCTCCGAGGCAGGAGCGGCCAAATGGTCCTCCTGCGAAGGATGATCATCACCGCGGACGGTAGCAGCAATTTGTAAAGTTTTGCCAGGCGGGGGCCCATGTGCCCCCGCTAGTTTTTTGCAAGGTTCGAGGAAAGCGGCGTTCTTCAGAGGAAGCGAACCGTGTCAAATTGGCAGGGATGGTTCCGCGCCCAAGCTTGCACGATCCATGCGCGCCGGGCTGATTTTCTCTGCTACAATTTTTGCTTACGAATCATTTCAGAGAGAGCGGGAACACCTGAGCGGGCGCGCCCTGGGAGCCGAATGATTATGTCCTCGAACAGAAAACTCCGATTGATCGGCGCCTTCGCCGCCCTTGCCACCCTAGCCTTGGCCGCGAGCTGCCGCGGATTCTTCGTGAAGCCCACACTGTCATCGCTTGCAGTAGGGCCCGCCTCGCCAAGTATTCAGACGGGAAGTTCGAACAACACCGTGCAGATGTTCGCGGTGGGAACGTTCAATGACGGGAGCACGGGCAATCCGGCAGTTCTGTGGAGCATCAGTCCAAGCGACGGCAGCATCGCTACGATTAATTCCAATGGCCTGGTGACGTCGGTCGCTACCGGTTCGGCAACGGTCACCGCCACAGCGACGCAGAATCCATCGATCACTGGTACTCAATCCGTTACGGTCACAGTTGGCTGTATTCAGTCGATCACATTGAATCCCACGAGCGGAACGATTTCAGTTTCTTCGTCAAATCACACGATCAGCATCGCTGCGACGGCGATTACTTGCAACGGCAGCATTCCTATTACCGATACGGCCACCTGGAATACTAGCAACAGCCAGGTAGCCACCGTGGCTGGCGGCGTAGTCACGGCTGTTGCCGTAGGAAACGTGAACATCAGTGCTTCGTCTGGCGGAATCACTAGCGCCAACGCGCTCATCACCGTTAACCCATAATCAATCGGCTCTCGGGCAGGACGTCAAGGCGCGCGCATGTCACGGCGCGCCTTTGAATTTGATAGTTGGAGGAACCCGAGGCCGCCGTTTGTTATTCAGCTGTCAAGAGTCAACGCTTCTTACTCTTTCATCATCGCGTCAATGGTCGAATAAAGCTGGTTGTTGTCCTTTACTTCGACGTAGGGGCGGCTGGGATTGCGGCTGCTGACGATGTACACGGTCGGCGTGTGATCCAGTTTGATCACTTTGCCAAGATCGCGATCGGCATTGACCTCGGCGGCCAACTTGCCACTGGGATCGATGACGAATGGCAGGTCCACTTTATGGGCGGCGGCGAACTTCTCGGCATAGCCGCGCAGATTTTGCTTATCGACTTCGAGCTGGTTCTGAAAAATGTAGTCCCGGAAGTCATTGCCCAGCCCCTTGGACTGCGAATCGAAATAGTGCGCGATCACCGCCGCGTCATAGGACCATGGATGCATGGGCAGCGGAAAGTCATGCCGGACGAGCGGAATCTTGTAGGTCTTGGACGCCTGCTCGACCAGCGGCGCGGTGCGACGGCACATCGGGCACTCGAGGTCCTCGAACACTACGATTGCGACTTGGGATCCCTTCGGCGGACGGAGTATGGAGTCAGGCGTTTCCTGTGCGCGGAGCGCGGATCCGGTGGCAAACAGCGCCAGTGCCAAAGACATTGCAGCGATACCGCGGAGAACCTGTTTTCTCATCTGTTCTGTGCCTTTTGTGGATTGGATACGGGGCCTTCCCCTACTGACTTAGACGCAGGAAACACCCCCGGGGCAACCTGCGGCGCGAACCCGCGCGGGCTAAAGCCTGTATCCATGGTAACCGAGGTGGTGTCTTCGCGTCTTGAGTACATCGGGACAACGGATGAGCCAGTGCACAAGACGTAAACCTTCGTGCAGCCCGGTCGCGCCCCGACGCGCTATAGTAGAAAGTTCCCCTGAACCCCGTGAAACTGCTGGACGCATCTCGTGTAAGCCGGTTGGCTCTCGCGCTTTTGTTGAGTACCGTCGTCCTGCTTGCATCCTGCGGCCGGGGACGTCACCGCGTCCTCGAAGTCGCCTATGTCTCGGCCCCGCAAGCCACGCTCCGCGACCAGGTTGCCGCCATCTACAACCGCGTGGGCAACGTAAAAAACGGGGAGCGCGTTGAGATCCTGGATCGCGAAAAGCGCTTCGCTCGGGTGCGCACCGCCGGTGGAATCGAAGGCTGGATCGAGCAGCGGTACCTCGTCGATCAGAAGACATACGACGGACTGCAGAAGCTCACACAGGATAATGCGAGCGCTCCTGTGCAGGCACCGGGTGTCCTGCGCAATGACACTAATCTTCACATCAGCCCCGGACGCGATACCGAGCACCTGTACCAGTTGGCATCAGGCGCCAAAGTCGCCATCTTGAAACGAGCCACCGCCGACAAGCAGTCGCAGCCCGCGCCTGCTGCAAAGCCCGCCGGAGGCAAACTCGCGAACAAGGCGTCGGCAGGACCCGTCCTCGAAGACTGGTGGCTCGTGCGCGACGAGCACGGCCGCGTGGGATGGGTGCTGGCCCGCATGGTCGATGTTGACGTCCCGATCGACGTCGCGCAGTATGCGGAAGGGCAGCGCTTTGTCGCATTTTTCGTCCTCGACGAAGTTCCCGATGGCGACAAGAAAGTCCCGGAATACCTTTGCTTGCTGACCGATCCGCACGACGGGTCGCCCTTCGATTTTGACCAGGTTCGCGTCTTCACCTGGAACGTCCGCAAACACCGCTACGAAACCGCCTACCGTGAGCACGGCCTGACCGGAGTTCTGCCCGTTACCGTCACGAAAGAGAGCTTCGATAAAGAAGGTACCCTCCCCGTCTTCATCCTGGAAGTCAAAGACGACGCAGGCACCGTTACCGACCGCAAATACAAGCTGAATACTCCGATCGTCCGAAGGGTGCTGGCGCCGGGAGAAGTTGTCACAAAGTCCACAAGAAAAAGGCACTAACGCTCACGCGGGAGAGCCCAAGGTCTCCTCAGCGGAAATTCAAAAACTCATAGACTTGCTTGCGTGGTTATTCCAATTTGTGTACGATGCTTCGCATTGCAAACATTAAACACTTAACAACAAACGACTTACATTCTGCGTTGTTTGGATTATGAGTTGCATTACTAACACGTTACCTAGCTGTTGCAGGTGTGTCCCAGAATGTGAAGAGCCCACGAAGATGGGCGAAATAGTCCCGGTTCCTAAGAAATTAGCCATTAAAGACTTTGTAAGTCGCAAGTCCCTCGGATCGCGCCGCTTTTCCCAGGCAGTGCAAGGGCGCTTGGATCCGGGTTCTGATTCGGATTGGTTCCAAGGAAGAATTCTAAGGAGGCAAGCAGATGCAATTCAATCGATCAATAAGGCTTCTTGCGTTGTTTACGACAATCGCCTTGTTGCTATCAGGTTCCTTTTTGCTGTCGCAGGAAACGACTGGCGGCCTGCAGGGTACGGTAAGAGACGCTTCGGGCGCCGTGGTTTCGAATGCCCAGGTCGAGGTGACAGGCTCATCTCTGGTCGGCAAAAAGACCATCACCACGGATACCGCCGGATATTACCGGTTTGCCAACTTGCCCCCCGGCACGTACAACATTGACGTGTCAGCCAAGGGTTTCAAGGGAAGTAAGAGGGCAGGGCTGGTGATCGAGGTGGGCCACCTACCCTCGGTTGACATCAGCCTCGAAGTCGGCGCGGCCTCCGAAGTTGTCGAGGTAACCAGCGCGACTCCTGTGATCGACGTGACGACCGAGACCACCCAGACCAACATCACCAGCGATGTGGTTCAGGACGTTCCGCACGGACGCTCATTCCAGTCGGTCATCCAGTTCGCCCCCTCCGCCCGCAACGAACCTCTCATGGGCAGCACGGCGGCGAACGGCAGCGGCGGCATGATTCCGGGCAGCGCGACCAACGGGCAGGCATTCGGCTACTCCGTCGGCGGTGCTTCCGACGCTGAGAACTCCTACCTGGTCGAAGGTCAGCAGACCGCGAACCTGATTGGTGGCTACTCCCACACCAACGTACCTTTCGACTTCATCCAGGAAGTGCAGATTAAGAGCACCGGCCAGGAAGCGCAGTACGGTGGCGCTTTGGGCGGCGTTGTAAACGTCATCATGAGGAAGGGCAGCAACCAGTATCACGGGTCGCTGTTTTCGCAATATGAGAGCGCGGGCATGGATGGATCACCGAACGCATACACGCGCTATGACCCGAATCAGAACCTGTCTGCTCCCGGAGGTCCGCTTCCCGACGGAACAGGGGTTAATAATACGAACGGCTTTATTGATCCAGCCCAGCAAAGCTATCAACCCATCCGCCCGAAGATGTTCGATGTTTTTCCCGGATTCACCTTTGGCGGGCCAATCCTTAAGAATCGGATCTTCGGATTCATAGGATTCAACCCCGAGTGGCATGGTGTAGAACGCCGCGTCAACATGGACGGTTTTCAGCCTGGTCTTGGCGTGCTACCGTTCTCCCAAAACACTCAGACTTACTACACGACGGCTCGCGTTGATGGCGAGGTCAGCCAAAAAATCCGTCTCTTTGCTTCATGGCTCTACCAGTACCAGCGTGTAGCTGGCGTGGGTTTGCCGGCGTCCGACTCCACGACGGGATTGGTGAATGCCAGTGGATCGACAGATCCGGCCGTTTATGCGCACAACATCGGCTACAAGGCGCCGAATGTGACCTTCAATGCCGGTGCGGACATCAGTCTCACTCCCCGTTTGGTTTCCACGACCCGGTTCGGTTACTACTTCGAGAACTATAGCGACTTTGGCTATCCCACGGCTGGTACGCTCTTTGGATGGCAGACGGACGGCACAAGTGCGAATGACAATGCCGGCAACCCGCTGCCGTCTCAATTGGCGCAGACGTCGGGCGTTTTTAACGACGCCCATACCGCTGCCTTTACGAGAAGGGATGCGAATAAAGCCATCCAGTTCGATCAGGACGTCGCTTGGTTCAAGAGCGGATGGGGAGGTACTCACAACTTCAAGTTCGGCTATCAACTCAATCGGCTGCAGAACAATATTCAGCAGACCTACAATGAGCCGTATGTCCAGCTTTGGGTTGGAGACAGCGGCTTCTACAGCCCGCTCAGCCAAACCGGCATTGATAATTGCGGCACCGCTTCGTATATCCATTACGATACCAGCACACCGCCCAACATTACCGATTGCGCCGGGCTGTATGGAACGATCATTGTCTCGGATTTTGGAACTGGCGGACTCGTTACCAGCTTTAACCATGGCCTTTTCGCCCAGGACGCCTGGACGATTGGTCACGGACTCACCATTAACGCAGGCATTCGTTTCGATAAGGAATACCTGCCAGCCAGCAGCACGGCAGATCTCAAGGCCAAGCCGATTAATTACAGCTGGACCGACAAAATCGCTCCCCGAATCGGTATTGCGTGGGATGTCTTCAAGGACGGCCGGATGAAGGTGTTCGGCAGCTATGGCAAGTTCTTTGACATCATGAAGTTGAACGTTGCCATTAGTTCTTTTGGCGGCCAGTATTGGGATGACTGCGCTTATACCCTCGATACGGCTGACCTCAGCACGATCATCCCGGCATTCAGCAGTACCGGTAGGTACTGCCCATCAAATCCCACCAATCCACTGGATAATACTGTCCAGGCGAATTGGGCTGCCGGCTCGACGCCCGCAGGCTTGACATTCATTGAGAACCTGAATCAACGGGCGTTTCCCACCACTTGCTCGACATGCAGCACGAGCTCTACGGGTGTGGTTCCCGGTCTGAAACCGTACGAGCAGCACGAGTCTGTATTCGGAATGGACTACCAGATCAAGAAGAGTCTGGCGCTGGAAGTCCGCTGGGACCGGAGGCGTCTTGATCACGCAATTGAGGATTCCTCGCTCTATGCTGGCGGCGAAACCTTCGTGATCGGCAACCCCGGGCAAGGTGCAGAGAGTACGTACGACAGCTTTTACAGCTTCCTTTACGGAGCCGCTCCGCCGGCCTGCACCGGGCTCTCTTGCCCGCCACAGAAACTTTTTCCCGCCGAACGAAGCTATGACGGCGTGGAATTCCGTCTCACCAAAACGAGCTCGCAGCATTGGTTCGGGATGTTCTCCTATACCTACAGCAAGTTGCGCGGCAACTACACGGGACTTACCAGTTCCGACATTTCCGACGGACAGTCGGGTGGACGTAGTTCACCGAACAACAGCCGAGCGTTCGACGAACCGTACTTCTCTTACAACTCCATGGGCGGATCATCCAGCGGCTTGCTGCCGACGGATCGTCCGCACACCTTCAAAGGCTATGCGTACTATCAGCTGGGTTGGTTGAAGAAGTTCAGCACCGATTTCGGTCTCTTCCAATATCTCTATAGCGGGTCTCCAGAGACCAGCTACCTGGATGTGGGCGCCGGGAACGGCGGCTGGGCGGTGCAGGCTTGGAACCGCGGGAATTGGGTGGATGTATCCCAGGATCCGACCACCGGGTTCATCACGATTGGAAGCCCGCACGTTCATCGTACCCCATGGTTCACGCAGTCTGACTTCAGTATTCAGCAGAACTACAAAATCTCTGAGTCGAAGGAGTTGACGTTCTCCGTGAACGCCACGAACCTGCTGAATCAGAGGGCCGTTACGGCTGTGAACGCGGATATTACCTCGCTGGCGGTCACAAACCAGTACATTGCCCTGAACAGCGCAGATGGCAGTTCGACCTGCGCATTTGGCACTCAGTGCCGTATCGTTGACGGCGGTGCGTTCTACGCTGCTGCTGAACGGCCTTACAACGTTCAGGACCAGCTCAACAACTGGAAGAACAACACTGGTCTTTCGGCGGCGAGTCAACAGCCAGTATGGCAGACCGGCCTACTACCAACTGTCCCGCAATATCCGTCTGGGAGTTAAGTTCACCTTCTAGGCAGATTACGCGGTAAGTCAAAAGGGAGCCGGTTTTCCGGCTCCCTTATTTTTTGCTTTGCGCAAGATGGATGTCTTCGCGTCAGCCGTCCGAAATGGCTGCTCTGCCTGACTCCTGCGGACAACGCGCGTGCCCGAAGGTTATCGTTCTTTGCACTGTCCACAACTCGAACCGGAGTAGAGCTCATGAAAAAAGCCCTTAGCGCGAAGGCCAAGGGCTGGTGTCAGTTCCAGTGTCGTTGACGCTACTTCCCGAAGATCACCGTGCTCGAGAAATGCGACGCCGCTGCCATGTAGAACAGCATCGGGACGGACAAAAAGAAATTCGTCCGCGACGCGAGGAATGCCTGTCGCGCTAGCTTGGCGGCATCTTCCCGCGGAGTTCCCGCCAACACAGCCCGAATGATCTTCTTGTTATTCGGCCAGATGATGCCCCAGACGTTGAACAGCATCACAATGCCGAACCCTCCGCCGATTCCGATCGCCAGCACATGGTTATCATCTCCTCCGACCGGCGTGTAGTGGACGAAGAGCCATCCCGCTGCATAGACCACGACCGCCGTGATCACGCCGAGCACATACCCATTCGGCACCATCAGCTTGATCACGAAATACAGAAGCCAGAAGACCACGATCCAGATCAACAGGAACAGCCCGATCGTGCTTCCTTCGCCCACGCCCTGGCGCTTTGCGTCCGGGCCCACGATGAATTGTCCCCAATACCAGAACCCTATGAAGACGGTGGCGAGCGCGCTCCAGCGGAACCAATTCAGCGCAGGCAGTGTCATATATTGCAGGATTTTAGGCTTGGCCGGGGCGTCCACTTGTTTCATGAATGGAACATTGACCAGGTTGAAGAAATACAGCAGTCCCACCCAGGTGATACCGGCGATGAAATGGAACCAGCGCAAAATGAACTGGGTCGCTTCGGCCCCGGTGATCGTAGGCAGAACATACAACGCTGCCACTGCGTAGAAGTTGTGCATCAATCTTTCCTCCGCAACAGAGATGAATTGTTTGAAACTCCCCCGAATGACGCCCGCAAGCCGGCGTTCGGTGGAGAGACAGTCGTCCGCAATGAGAGAAACGTTGAACCGGTGTTTACGTCTACCAGTCTGAAAGTCGAGGCAAGTCTGCTCTCCACGGACTGAGGCTGTCAACTGCCGGTCCAAACGCGTGGAAGTTCCTGTTGAAAAGCGCACCGGATCGCCGTATCGTGTTGACATCTACCCGCAGGAGCGCGCTAGCAGTGCGGTATCGGGGTGCTCAACGGCGGGGTTGTCCCCCCTTGTTCCCGGAACGGCGGGAAGGTTCCCGGGAGCATGCTGTTGCTTCGGCTGTCCACGGCCAACCGCGGGCAGTGTTTGGCAAGCAAGTAGTCCAATTCGAGGAGATCGGCGATGGAAAACAATAAGCCGGCGCAAAACATCCAGGATTCCTTCCTCAATACGGCCCGCAAAGAGAGAGCGAGCATCACGATCTATCTGCTCAGCGGTGTGAAACTGACGGGCCGCATCCGCTCCTTTGACAAGTACTCCGTAGTGCTGGAGGCCAGTGGTCAGGAGCAACTCATCTTCAAGCATGCCATCTCTACTGTAGTGATGGGACGGGTGGCGTCGACACACGCACCGCACGCTGCGCATCCGGAGAAGGCGGTGACTGGGACTGCTGCCGCCGCGACGGTTGCCACTGCGTCAGGCACCGAAGGATAGGCTTTCTCAGCTTGGGAAGTTCTCAGCGGAAGAAATCTCGCGACTCGGCGCGTGTGGACGCACGTGTGCCTTTTGGCACGGCGATCCCTCCGCAGGATGAGCGCGAGCGTGCTTTTCTAGTTGGACTTGATGTCCGCACCCGCCGGTCCGGTAAGGGCGCGGTCACCGCGCAAGCCGCAGTGGCGCGCGATGCTGCCCAGACGTCCTCTGCCGGCCTTCCGCAAAAGACGCGAAAAGATGGGGCGCCGGTAAACGTCAAGCCCACGATTCCGGAGTTCGACGCCGACGAATCCTTGGCCGAACTCCGTACGCTCGCCGAAAGTGCTGGCGCAAAGGTGGTCGGTGAAATTCTGCAGCGGCGGGATCGCCCGGATCCCGCGACGCTCATCGGAGCAGGTAAACTCGAGGAAATTGCCGGGGCGGCCGCGTCCGTCGATGCCGACGTGCTGCTCTTCGATCACGATCTAAGCCCCTCGCAGCAGCGCAACATAGAGAAGATTATCAAGCGCCGCGTCATCGACCGGACGCAGCTCATCCTCGACATCTTTGCCCGCCACGCGCGTACCCGTGAAGGCCAACTCCAAGTGGAGTTGGCGCAATTGCATTACATGCTCCCCCGCCTGGCGGGACGCGGCATCGAGATGTCGCAACTTGGCGGCGGCATCGGCACCCGAGGCCCCGGCGAAACGCAACTCGAAACCGATCGCAGGAAGATTGCCCGCCGAGTCCGCCACGTAGAACAGCAACTAGAAGACGTTCGCCGCATCCGGGCGCAGCAGCGGCAGCGTCGCGAATCGGCGCCCGTGGCCACGGTCGCACTGGTAGGCTATACGAACGCCGGAAAATCCACACTCTTCAATGCACTCACACATGCCGGAGTGCTGTCATCTTCAAAAATGTTCGCCACTTTGGATCCCACGATCCGCGGTGTCGATCTGCCATCGAAACGCAAAGTGCTTCTCTCCGACACCGTAGGATTTATCCGCAACCTGCCGCACACGCTCGTCTCCGCATTCCGCGCCACGCTGGAGGAGGTGCAGCGAGCATCGCTGATCCTCGAGGTCTCGGACGCGAGCAGCCGGCTCTCCGCCGAGCAGGATGCGCAAGTGGAAATTGTTCTCAAGGAACTCGAAGTGGAGAAGAAGCCCCGCCTCCGCGTCATGAATAAAGTCGATCTGCTCGATGACGAAGTCGCACGCTCACTGCTGGCTGATGGGGCAAGGGAAGGCTCGAATTCAGTTTACGTCTCGGCAATCGAAGGCACCGGCCTGGATGTGCTGCTGCAGCGGATCGACAAGATGATCGACGAAGACCGGGTAAGCCGCGTTCATCTTCGAATACCGCAAGGCGAGGGCAAAATGCTGGCACTACTCGAAGCGCGGGCGCGCATCTACTCGCGGAAGTACATTGATGGATCGGTTGAGCTTGAGGCAGAAGCGCCCGAATCAGTGGTGAGGCGAGTAAGACATTACGTCACGAAATGAGATTTCGTTCTTAAGGAATCCGCTGCGGGTTCAGAAATCTTCACCCACCTGGTCGAGGTCGTCAATGCCCACCACGAACTGGTACATTACGCTCTTCGGATTCGCATTCTGGGGCAAGCCGAAATAGAGCATCCCGATATCCTTCGTGACCACTTTCCGCAGGCGGGCTACTGACATATCCGCGGCAAAGGGAGCGCTCTCCCGCCGCAAATTCAGGCGCGCAGTGGACACAACCGCGGTGTGGCTGGTCGCGTCTCTCCAGCCAAAGCAGAACTGCCAATTCTGCGATGAAGGGTAAATATCCTCCGACGTGAATCCAATCAGAATTGCTTTGTGGTCGTTCGCAAGATTTGGATTTGCCGCTTTAAGATTAGCGAGGAGCTTTTCCGCGATCACTTGTTGACGCGCTGAGTCCCGTGCCGAGTCGTCGATCGCGACGCCTCTCAGGACAGGAATTTCCAGTCCGTACCTTTGCCGGTAGAAGTCAACCATCGAATCCAGTTGGCCGGCGGGGAAGTCGCCCATGGGAACAAAATAGATCCGGCTTCCATCCACGCTCGGAGTCAGCGAGGAGGCGGCGATGCTGGGTTGCAGAGATGCCTTGGATGCGACGCACCCAACGAGCAGGACGAGCAGGCCGAGAGCGAGACCGACGGTGCGATTCAACGAATACTCCTACTGCGATCCGATCGGGCTGGAACGAGGAATTCCGGAATTCTCAGCCGATTACAGCACAGAAAGCGGAGCATCCGGGCGCGGAAGCGCGCCGGGATGTTACCAAAGTAAGCTCCCACCAATCGTGGGAATGTGATTTTTCGGGAGAATTAAATGGGCCGGCAACCAAGAAGCGGTGACTTTCCTTGGCTATCGGCCCATTCGATCCTGAATTGGATCGGAGGTGATGTAACTATGCTAGTCCTGTTTTGGGCGAAGTCAAGGCCTATGTGCAAAATTCTGCGACAGCTGACGACCGGTAGGCCTAAGCCCATTATTTGCAATGACTCCGGAGCTTTGTTGTGCGATGAATATTGCCAGTTCCAGATTGGATTTGCCGCTGTCCATGTCGATCTTCCTGCGTTGACATTAAACTCATTCGGACGTTAGACTTAACAGTTTTCATAGCCCTCATTTCTCGGTCAATATCAGCAACCACATGGATCAGACGCTGCAGCAACTAGGCGAATTACTGCTCGGATCGGTTCCGACGGTGATCCTGCTGGCATTGCTGTATGCGCTGTACACCGCCATCGTGCACAAGCCCCTGCAGCGTGTCCTTGCGGAGCGGCGGAACAAGACCGAGGGCGCAATCGAGAAATCCAAGGCCGATATTTCGGCAGCCGATGCTCGTACCTCCGAATACGAGCAGAAACTGCGAGAGGCGCGCGCAGCAGTGTTCCGTGCGCAGGAAGCGCGGCGTCAGATTGCTGTGCAGGCGCGTGCCAAGGCAGTGAGCGAGGCGCGGACCAAAGCGCAGGCGCAGATTCAGGCAGCCAAAGCATCCATCGAAGGGGACCGCGCTGCAGCCGAGAAGGGATTGCAGGGCGAGGCAGCGGCGCTCGCACAGGAAATCGTCCGGCGCGTGCTACAGCCCGCAGGAGCGGGGCGATGATGCCAAACTCCAAACTCGTTTCCGGCACGCTGCGCAGTTGTTTGATCTTCCTTTTGCTTGCGGGATTCGCGGGCGTAGTCACGAGCCGCGCGCAGGAAGCAGCGGCGCCCAAGCCGAGCCAAGGGACCGCGGATTCTACCGCGTCTATGACCCCTGGGCGGCAACTCGTGCATGAAAGCCGGAAGGCTGCCGGAGAAGAAAAAGACGAGATGGAGGAGTTCAAGCAGTCTCCATCGGTGCAGCTCATCTCGCGAATTACCGGTCTGAACCTGCAACAGGCGTACTGGCTGAGCGTGGTGCTGAATTTCGCAGTCATCGCCGCCGTGATCCTCTGGGCCGGGCGAAAGTATCTCCCGGGAATGTTTCGCGATCGCACGGCCGCAATCCAGAAAGCGATGCAGGAAGCGCAAAAGGCCAGCGAAGAAGCGCGTCGCAAACTGGCCGAGATTGAATCGCGCCTTCAGAAACTCGACGTGGAAATCGGCATGATGCGGGATGCCGCCGAAAAAGAGGGCATGGCGGAAGAAAGTCGCATCCAGACGGCTGCCGAGGAAGATGCGCGTAAAATTGTGGTCTCGGCCGAGCAGGAAATTTCCGCGGCTGCGAAAGCAGCCCGTCGTCAATTGACCGCTTATGCAGCCGATCTCGCAGTGGGACTGGCGCAGAAACAGATTCATGTAGATCCTGCGACCGATCAGCGCCTTGTGGCAGATTTTGCCGGCCAGTTGGGCCTGGAAAACTCGGGAAAGGACGGGCACTAGACCATGGCTTCGGTTGCCAGCACTTACGCCCGGGCCTTCGCGGATGTGGTGTTCAGCGCCCATATGGACGCCGCCCGTGCCATCGCTGGGTTGCGACAGATTACGACGCTGTTCAAGGAGAGCAGCGAACTGCGCCGGGTTTGGGAGAATCCCGCGGTTCCTGCAGATCAGAAGCGCAGGCTGCTGGATGTCATTGTGCAGCGTGATGGAATCGACAAGCCTGTCCGAAATCTGGTCGCAGTGCTGATCGATCACCGGCGCATGCCATTTCTGCCGCGCATCGTTGATCAAGTTGAAAAGGAGCTCGACACGCGCATGGGCTTTGCTGAGGCGCAGATCTCCAGCGCTCGCGAGCTAAGCGACCCGGAGAAACGCTCGCTGGAAGCACAGATTGCGAAAACGACCGGTAAAAAGGTCCGCGCAAGCTATGGATTGGACCGGTCTTTATTGGGCGGCGCGGTAGTCCGCCTAGGCAGTACGATTTACGACGGTTCCGTCAAAGGACAGTTGGAAAAGATTAAGGAAACAATTAGCTCCTAGCCGCTAGTTCCTGGCCTCTGGCGCGCGATTTCTTGCTGGAAGGTAGCATCTAGTTGCTAAAAGCTGATGGCTGAAAGCTGAGAGCTTTTTCTATGGCGCAAATCAAGGCAGACGAAATTACAAAGCTGATCCGCGAGCAGATCGAGAACTATGAATCATCGATCTCCGTGGACGAAACGGGAACTGTTATCACGCTGGGTGACGGTATCGCGCGCGTGTACGGACTCGACAAAGTGATGGCGGGCGAGTTGTTAGCCTTCCCGCATGGCGTCGCCGGCATCGCGATGAACCTGGAAGAAGATCAGGTCGGCGCGGTCCTGCTCGGGGAATATACCGAGATCAAGGAAGGCGACGAGGTCAAGCGCACCGGCCGCATCATGAGCGTCCCCGTCGGCGACAATATGATCGGACGTGTCGTCAACTCGCTCGGACAACCGATTGACGACAAGGGTCCCATCTCGACCGAAAAGTTCATCGCCTTGGAGCGATTGGCTCCCGGCGTCATTGACCGCCAGCCGGTGCGTGAGCCGATGGCCACTGGACTCAAGGCCATCGACAGCATGATCCCGATCGGCCGCGGACAGCGCGAACTGATCATTGGCGATCGGCAGACGGGAAAGACCGCCGTCGCGCTGGACACGATTATTAACAGCAAGGGCAATGATCTGATCTGTATCTACAACGCCATCGGACAGAAACGCTCGTCAATCGCGCAGGTCGTGAAGATTCTGGAAGACGCCGGAGCGATGGAGTACACCATCGTGGTTGCGGCCTCGGCATCCGAGCCCGCCCCAATGCAGTACATCTCGCCCTATGCTGCGACTGCGATGGGCGAATACTTCCGGGACACGAAACGTCACGCTCTGGTGATCTACGACGATCTCTCGAAGCACGCGGCATCGTATCGGGAAATTTCGCTGCTGCTGCGGCGCCCACCCGGACGCGAGGCCTATCCAGGAGACGTGTTCTATCTTCACTCTCGTCTTCTCGAGCGTTCGGCAAAGTTGAGCGACAAGAATGGCGGCGGCTCCCTGACGGCGCTGCCAGTGATTGAAACGCAGGCAGGCGACGTTTCGGCGTACATCCCGACCAACGTTATCTCGATCACTGACGGCCAGATCTATCTTGAAACCGACCTGTTCAACCAGGGCGTACGGCCAGCGGTAAACGTAGGCTTGTCCGTGAGCCGCGTCGGAGGCAGCGCCCAGATCAAGGCCATGCGGCAGGTGGCCGGCTCACTGAAACTCGAATTGGCGCAATACCGCGAACTGGCGGCCTTCGCGCAGTTCGGTAGCGATCTCGATAAGGCAACGCAGGCGCAGTTGAACCGCGGCCAGCGTCTCGTCGAGTTGCTAAAGCAGAACCAGTTTTCTCCGCTGCCGTTCTCGAAGCAGATTCTGATCATTACGGCCGGCACCAGCGGATTCCTCGACGATATGCCTGTCAACCAGGTGCGCGATTTCGAAAAAGAGCTGTACAAGTATGTGGACGCGACGAACCCGGCCATCCTGCGCACAATCATGGAGAAGAAGGTTCTCGACGACACATTGAAAGAGCAGCTGAAGAACGTGATCAAGGAAGCGAAGCAGCAGTTTGTAAGCCAGAGGGAAGCCGTAGCGAAGTAGTATTGAGTTCCGAGTCCCGAGCGGCAACTTGCTCACGACTCATGACTCTCGACTCGAAGCTAAGAGATGCCTAACATTCTCGACATCCGGCGCCGTATCCGCAGCGTGATTAACACGCGGCAAATCACCAAGGCCATGAAGATGGTCTCGGCGGCGAAGCTCCGTCGCGCGCAGGAGCGCGCCCTCGCTGCGCGTCCGTATGCGCAGATGCTGACCAATGTCCTGAAGTCGCTTGTGGCGCGTGCGGAGATCTACAATCCTGAAACCGGCGAGCCGAAGCATCCGCTCCTGGCGCAGCGGCCGGAAAACAACATCCTGCTGATCGTGGTGACTGGCGACAAAGGGCTGGCCGGCGCATTCAACGCGAATATCACCAAGGCAGCGGCCCGTTTCCTCGATTCGAAAGCAGGGAAGAACGTCGACATCGAGGCCGTAGGCCGAAAGGGCCGCGATTTCCTGCGGCGGCGTTACCCTGCGGCGAAGGTACAAACTCGAAGCCTGGCCGATCTGATCGAAGATCTGGACTCCGAGCCGGAAGCTGCGGAACGCTCAGCAGCGACACAGATTACCGGCGAGCACATCGGCATCCTGAACAAGGTGGAATTCGCCCAGGCGTCCGCCCTGGCCCGGAACGTCATTCAGCGTTATTGCCGCGAAGAGATCGATGCTGTTTATGTCGTCTTCAACGAGTTCAAATCCGTGATCGCCCAGCGCTTGATCGTGGAGCAGATTCTTCCCATCGAGCAAATCGGCGAGCAGGCTGTCCGCCTGGCGGAGGAGCCGACGGAAGAAGAAAAGAAGAAAGCGAAAGAAGCCGCGGTTAGCGCAGGTGTAGGCTTGCACGCGACCGACGGCTCCGAAGAAGCAGGATCGCAATTCGGCACGTCGCAAGTCGACTACATCTACGAGCAGCCGCCCGATGAGTTGTTCCGCTCTCTGTTGCCGAAGTATGTCAGCATCCAGATTTTCCGGGCCTTGATGGAATCCGTGGCCGCCGAGCACGCAGCCCGTATGACCGCCATGGACTCGGCAACGAATAACGCAACCGACATGATCGACTCGCTGACGCTGGTGATGAACCGTGCCCGTCAGGCGAAGATCACGAAAGAGATTATCGAGATCGTCAGCGGCGCAGCCGCAATGTAGTGAGGAGCACGTAGCGCTTGGCACCTCCACAACGGGTAGGGCCAGTAGCGAATGCGGATTGCTGAAAGCTGACAGCTGAGAGCTGAAATTTATGCCAGAAAATGTAGGACATGTCATCCAGATTGCGGGCCCCGCGGTGGACGTGCAGTTCGCCGAAGGTCACCTGCCTCCAATTTATGAAGCCGTCAAAGTTGTAAGCGACGGATTCAATGTGCCCAGTCCCGTCAACGTGATCCTCGAAGTGCAGCAACACCTCGGCGAAGGCCGCGTGCGCTGCATCGCCATGGAAGCCACCGAGGGCATGGTGCGCGGCATGAAGGCCATTGACCAGGGCGGCCCGATCTCGGTTCCCGTAGGCCGCGGCACTCTTGGCCGCGTCATGAACGTGATCGGCGAACCCGTGGATCAGTTGGGTCCAGTCGAGTACAAAGTGCGAATGCCAATTCACCGTCTGGCTCCGGCATTCGACGAGCAGGCGACCACCGCCGAGATGTTCGAGACGGGCGTGAAGGTCATCGACCTCATCCAGCCGTTCCTGAAGGGCGGCAAAATCGGACTGTTTGGCGGCGCTGGTGTCGGCAAGACCGTCGTCATCATGGAGTTGATCAATAACGTCGCCAAGAATCACGGAGGCTTCTCCGTATTTGCGGGCGTGGGCGAACGTACGCGCGAAGGAAACGATCTCTGGCTCGAAATGACGGAGTCCGGCGTTATCAAACCCGGCAAGCCCGCCGAGTCCAAAGCCGCGCTGATCTATGGCCAGATGACGGAGCCTCCAGGCGCGCGCCTCCGCGTGGCGCTAACTGGCCTTACGGTCGCCGAATACTTCCGCGACGCTGAAGGCGCCGATACACTGCTCTTCATCGACAACATCTTCCGCTTCACGCAAGCGGGATCCGAAGTCTCCGCCTTGCTCGGTCGTATGCCGAGCGCCGTGGGTTACCAGCCCAATCTGGCGACGGAAATGGGTGAATTGCAGGAGCGAATCACTTCCACCAAGAAGGGTTCGGTCACCTCGGTGCAAGCGATTTATGTGCCCGCCGACGACTTGACCGATCCTGCACCAGCAACGACATTCGCTCACCTCGACGCCACCACGGTGCTTTCGCGTGCGTTGACCGAAATCGGAATCTATCCGGCTGTCGACCCACTGTCATCTACTTCTCGTATTCTCGATCCGCGCATCGTAGGGCAGGAGCACTACGACGTCGCGCAAATGGTGAAGAAGACGCTGCAGACCTACAAGGATCTGCAGGATATCATCGCGATTCTCGGTATCGACGAACTCAGCGAAGACCAGAAACTGACCGTCGCTCGCGCCCGCAAGATTCAGCGCTTCCTCTCGCAGCCGTTCCACGTCGCCGAGCAGTTCACCGGCGCACCGGGACGCTACGTGAAGATCGCCGACACGGTAAAGGGCTTCAAGGCAATCGTCGAAGGCAAGTATGACGATATCCCCGAGCAGGCTTTCTATATGAAGGGCCCAATCGAGGAAGTCCTCGAAGCTGCGGAAAAGATGAAGGCAGCAGCATAGAGGCAGTCGCCAGTGATCGGTGGTCAGTCTACTGACTACCGGTTGCTGATCACTGACCACTGACCACCGATCACTGAATGGCAGATACTTTCCAACTCGAGATCGTCACGCCGGAAAAGAAGGTGGTCGAGACGGCCGCTGAAGAGATCCAAATTCCCGGCAAGAACGGGTATCTGGGTGTCCTTCCCGGACACGCTCCCCTGATCACGGAACTCGCCGTTGGCGAAATCACCTACCGCGAGAACTCCACCGAGCAGCATCTAGCCGTAGCATGGGGATTTGCGGAAGTTCTGCCGAATAAGGTAACGATCCTTGCCGAGTCCGCTGAGCGCCCCTCGGAAATCGATGTGAATCGCGCCCGCAAAGCCAAAGAACGCGCCGAGCAACGGCTCACCAGCGGAGACACGGCAGTAGATGTCGATCGCGCGCTAGACGCCCTCCACCGCGCCGAAACCCGCATCGAAGTAGCCGAAGGAAGATAATCCTCAATCCATAGACCTCGCAAGCTCCCACGGACGCAGACCGGGTGGTATTCGCCGCTTCTCACCTTATACAATTGTGCCGCTCAACTGAGGAGCCAGCCATGAAGCTCTGTTCCGCCCTGATTGCTTCGTTCTTCCTTTCCTCTTTCGCTCTGTCGCAGGCTGCCAAGCCCGCCAGTCCGCCGCAAGCGCCGCTTCCGCCGCTGATCACGCCGGAGGTCCACTCCGATAACAGCGTGACTTTCCGCTACCGCGCTCCGAACGCGCAGGAGGTCAAACTAACGCGAGAAGGCCTCCCCGACCCTCTGCCCATGCAGAAGGACGATTCCGGCGTCTGGACCCTAAACTCGCCTTCATGGCCGCCCGACTATTACGGATACTCGATCGTCGTCGATGGCGTCCGCAACATCGACCCCTACAACCATCTGCTGAAGCCCAATCTGCTGAACAACGAGAACATGGTCCATGTGCAAGGACCGCCGTCGCTCCCCTGGGAGTTGAACGACGTGCCCCACGGAGAGATTCATCACCACTTTTATCGATCCACGGTCGCGAATGACGATCGCGATTACTACGTCTATACGCCGCCGGGCTATGACCCGACCGCGAAAAATAATTACCCAGTTCTCTATCTGCTGCACGGCTATAGCGACGATGCCAGTGGATGGAGCGCAGTCGGCCGCGCCAACATCATCATGGATAACCTGATTGCCCAAGGCAAAGCCAAGCCGATGATTGTCGTGATGCCGCTCGGCTACGGGACCATGGAGATGATTACCGCAGGCTGGGGCGTATGGAACCGCCAGGATATTCGCGATAAGAACTTCTCCAAATTCCGCGAAGCGCTGCTCACGGAAGTGATTCCGAAGGTCGAGAGTGGATATCGCGTCGAGAAAGATCGTCGCTCGCGCGCAATCGCTGGCCTGTCAATGGGAGGTTCCGAATCGCTCCTGACCGGCCTCAACAACATCGATAAGTTTGCATGGGTCGGCGCATTCAGCTCCGGTGGCCTTCCGGAACCCTTCGATAAAGATTTTCCGCAACTCGACAGCAAAGCCAATCAGGAACTAAAGCTATTGTGGGTGGCCTGCGGCACGGAAGATCGCCTGATCACGATGAACCGCAGCTTCCGGGAATGGCTCAAGGAGAAGGGAATCAATCATACCGATATCGAAACACCAGGCATGCACACCTGGATGGTGTGGAGAAGAAATCTCTCGGAGTTCGCGCCCCTACTGTTCCGATAAGTAATCTACCGCCGAAGACACAGGGATTTCTCTGTGAAACTCAGTGTCCTCTGTGTTGAAAGATTTTGACGTAAGCCTAAGGCACGTTCGCATGATCCCGGGTCTCGGCGGGCACGTAGTTCACCGCCGCAGTCCGCTCCAGTTTGTCCCACGCAAACTTTCGGCCCTCGAGCGCCCGCTTCAGAGTCTTGAATAACACAATCGAGAATAACTGCCGATAAGCAAACCGCTGGAGCCAGACCTGGCTCAGCAGCCAGACGTCTTCCTTGTCATCCGGACGCCGCCGTTCCAGCGCGAATGCAATCGCGGACGCGATAAAGTCGATCACCAGGAACGCGAAGAAGAACAGTACCAGCTTGTGGAAACTGGCCGGATCGGTCGAGTCGGGATGAAAATGTTTCTGGATGAAATACCAGATCGTCCCCACCGCGAACATGATGTCAATCAACGGGGACACAAGCGGCAGCAAAATCTGGAAAATGACAATGTTCGGCAGTGCGACCCAGCCCAGCGCGCCCTTCCGTGCGACCACTGAGCGATGCTTATACACGGCCTGCAGAATCCCGAACGACCAACGGAAACGCTGGCGCATCAAGCCATTCGCGTTGGTAGGCGCTTCGGTATAGGCCAGCGCCATATCCTCGTACTCCACGCGATATCCCAGGCGCAGCAGCGCCATAGTCAGATCAGCATCCTCAGCGACCGTGTCCGTGTGATACCCACCTGCCTCCCGGACCGCCGAAACACGCCAGCAACCGATCGCTCCCGGCACGACGCTGACCGCGCCCAGCACGTCGAGAGCACGGCGCTCGAAATTCTGGCTAGTGATGTACTCCAAGGCCTGCCATCGCGTCCACACGTTCACGCGGTTGCCAACCTTGGCATTGCCTGCAATGGCGCCCACCTTCGGATTGATGAAATGCGGCACGAGCCGTGAAATCGCATCCGGCGCGATAATCGTATCGGCGTCGATCCCGACGAAAAGCTCCGCATCGACGATGTGCTCGATGCCATAGTTCAGCGCTTCCGCCTTCCCCGCATTCTTCTTGCCGAGAATGAGGACCTGGCCCGACTCCACTTCGTCCTGGAACGCGCTGCGCGCAACCTCGAGCGTGCTGTCCTTCGACCCGTCATCAATCACGATGACACGCAAGTTTGGATAATTCGAATTCAGCGCCGCCCGCACCGTGCGCTCGATGACCTTCTCTTCGTTATAGGCGGGAATCAGCACCGCCACCTTCGGCTTGTACGAAGCCACCTCCGCCGGCTTGCCGAAGATCTTTTCGTGGATGCGATCGTAGATTGCGGCCGCGCCGATAAAGATCAGCCGGCCGGTCATGAGCAGGTCGCCGATGAAAAAGATCAGCGTAATCGCCATCTGCGCCATTTCGAACATCCAGAAGCCGAATCGGTCTAGGCGGGCGGCCCAACGCTCTCCGCGCGGCAAAGGTGCCATCGCGTTCGACTTCTGCATCCCGAGCAACTCGTATACCGGGACAACCTGGAAGCCACGTGCTCGTACGCCGTCAATAATGGCCGGCAGAGCGCGTACAGTCTGGGAACGATCGCCGCCGCCATCGTGCAGCAGGATGATGTTCCCGCAGCGCAAATTCTCGACGCGGCATGGCGGCAGGTGCGTCAGGACATAATTTGTGATCTCGTCCGCGGTGCGCCTTCCGTGCGGCTCGCTGGGATCATTCAAGTTCCAGTCGTTCGGATCAATCCGGTTTCCCACCGTGATGTATCCCATGTCCTGCGGGATTTCGAGCGGTCGCACCTGATCCTCGGTGTCAGGCTCCTCATCGATCGCATACGGGGGACGCATGAGCGTCGTTCGCACCCCCACCAGGCTGGCAAACAGCCGCTCCGTCAGATTCAATTCCACTTTCATATATCGAGTGGAGATGTTGCTGACATCGGGATGTGTAAACGTGTGGTTCCCGATCGTATTGCCTTCGGCGTAAATCCTCTTCGCGAGTCCGGAGAATTTGTCGGCCTGAATGCCGATCATGAAAAACGTGGCACTGGCGTTCTTAGCTTTCAGTACGTCAAGAATTCTTGGCGTCCATTGCGGGTCAGGCCCATCATCGAACGTGATTGCTACCTTGTTCGGGCTATACCCGTAGCGTCCGACACGGTACGGCTCCGGCATGTTCTGGAACACTTCGTCCGTAATCAGATTGCTGCCTGGATCGGTCGTGAGATCCCGCGTGCCGTGAGCTGGCTTGTCTTCAATGCGAAGAATCTCTCCTTGGCCCTCCATGTCCACATCGAAGCCAGGAGGCACGTCCTTCAATTTGTCCGCCGCCGCAGGATCTCCCGGCATGTCCCACACCCGCCACAACGAGCGGTCCTCGCTCCCGAGGCGCCATAGGGCAAATGTCTTGATGCCCAGGGTCTGCGCCGAGCGCATTGCATTGAGGGCCGTGACTGCATCGAGGAACCAGATGTCGTGCCTGTGGTTATGTTCGTCGAGATAGCTGAAGTGCGGATTCATCGCGTCATCGTCGAAGTTGACGTCCTCATCGGAATCCCGCGCGGCCAGCCAAGCCTCCTGCGCACTCACCGTGGTATCGTGGTCTTCCGGCGGCAGCGTCCCCTTCTTGGGCTTCAGCACCCAGTCATATCCGTAATTCGCAATCGCGCAGATGATTTTGTCTTTGGGAATGACGCTTTCCGCAAATTTCAGGTTATCCACGAACCAGTCATGCGACGCGACGGGTCCTGACGCTGCACCCGGATAGTGTTCGTCATAGTTCATGATGACAACACCATCCGCGGCGGCTGCGATCGCCTTGTAGTTAAACTCTTCGTTGTGGGCCGGCACGGAAACGTACAGCTTCATACCGCGGCCATGCAGGTCGCCTGAGAGTTCCTGAAGAAGCGAGATGTAACCGGGCTGACCCTCGGCAGGGAAGGCCTCGAAATCGACCATCAATCCGCGATAACGGCCTGACGACAGGAATTCACTTACTTCCTGGCGGAACAGCGCCCGCGCGTCGGGTTTATTCAGGAACCCAGTGACCTCTCCGATCCAGTTCGTCCCGTCATAGTTATTCACCATGGGGAAGACTTCCATCGCGGGGTTCTCATTCTTGAGGAACGGCATCACGCGCTCATCGACCGGAAGTACAGTCTTCCCTCGGATCACGTCGAAAAACTTGTTGGTCTGATCATCCACGCCCTGCAGGTGGCCGTCCGCTGTTAGCACATGCAACCAGTCGGGATAAAGCATGTCGATCTGATGAGCGTAGTCGCGAAGGGAAGAGAAACTCGCCGCGTCCCAGGGAACATAAAAGGCTGCCCGAATGCCTTCGGACTGGTTCAGGACGACCTGGGAGGCCGCGAGCTTGGACTTGCGATGCGAGCGGGCAATGGCCTTCTTCTGCCGGTCCCGCGCTCTTTCCCGCTCGTTTTCCTTCAAAGCCTTAAAGGCTCTGTGCTGAGGGAAAAAAAGAAGTTCCGGCATTGGTTCGTCGCGTAAAGCTGAATATACAAAGAAGATGACGAGTGCCGACACGACGACCGCGGTCACGTCGAGCAAGCGGCGCAGGCGTTTCCACCGGGCGCGCTGCGGATCATAAAATACTGGCTCAGCCATTTGTGTGGACGTTAGTCATCGTATGCCGTGAGTGGCAGACGGTCAATTCTGGCATGCAGGGTGAGTACTTCCAATTAGATGCAATTTCGGCAATCCGGGATAGCCGCGAACGCGCTATCATTCGCTCCGTGCGAGAACTCGATTCACCGGGGTCCATGCGGGGAAACGTCCGGTTCTATTTCTGGGCGACGCTGGCGGCTCTGGCCTTCCGGCTGTTTTTCCTGTGGCGGTTTCCTGCGGTGGTGGATGACTCCCGGCTTTATGCCGACATAGCCAAAAACTGGCTAGAGCACGGTGTCTTCGGGATCACGAATTCCGGCACGATCATGCCGACGCTCTCTCGCCTGCCGGGATATCCCGCATTCCTGGCCATGATCTTCGCGATCTTCGGCACCGATAACTTCCGGGCGGTCCTGATCGTTCAGATCCTGTTCGATATCGGAACGTGCTTCCTGATCGCCGACATTGCCCGTTGCTTCTTTTCCGAACGAGCGGCGAAAGCCGCCTTTCTCCTTGCGGCACTGTGTCCGTTTCTCGCAAATTATGCAGCCACCGCCCTGACCGAAACTCTCGAAATCTTCTTCACTACTCTTGCCTTGGACCTCGCCCTTCGCGGGTTGGGTGCAGGACGGCGCTCTGAACATCCGTGGATTGCCTGGATCGGTTGTGGACTAGCCATCAGCGCTGGAATTCTTCTCCGCCCGGACGGAGGTATCCTCCTGGCAGCAGTCGGAGCATACCTGTTGTGGTTGCTATTTCGAAGCCCGCGAGAATCCCGGCTCGCACCGAACGGAATTATCCTCTCGGGACTTCTCGTCGCCGTCTTTGCCCTTGCTCCTTTAATCCCGTGGACGCTGCGGAATCTCCACTCCTTCCACCGCTTTCAGCCGCTCGCGCCGCGTTACGCCAACGATTCCGACGAACCTCCAATGCTCGGATTTAACCGTTGGGTCAAGACCTGGATGGCGGAATACGTCTCCGTGGAGGAAATCTACTGGAACGTTCCCGGACAGGACATCGACGTTGGCCGCCTCCCAAACCGTGCCTTCGATTCCGCACAGCAGCGCGACACAACTAGCCATCTGTTCGCCGATTACAACCGCGATCACGATGTAACTCCTGAACTCGATGCGCGGTTTGCGCAACTGGCCCGCGAGCGAATCCATGCCCAGCCCTTTCGCTATTACGTTTGGCTTCCGGCACTGCGAATCTCGGATATGTGGCTGCGGCCGCGCACAGAAATCTTCCCCTCGGACCCCCGCTGGTGGGAATTTAATGACGATCGCCGCTGGCTCGCTCTGAGCCTCAGTTTCGGCACGATCAACCTGATGTATGTTGTTATGTCTTTCGGCGGCGTGATCCGCAGCCGCGAATTGTTTGGCGTCGGCCTAGTGGTTTTATTTCTTGTGCTGCGCTCCGTCTTTCTTGGTACCCTCGAGAATCCCGAGCCTCGCTACACACTGGAATGCTATCCGGCGGTAATAATCTTAGCCTCGTCGTTCTTCCATTCACGTACATAACCCGGCGTTTCGTCCCAGCGCCGTAAATTCATCTTGAACATTGAAAGCTTTCAGTAGCACAATAACGCCCCATCGGGGTCCCCAGGTTTCCTGTTCGTAACAATCCTGGGCATAACGTAACTGGATAACAGCGCCTACTGAGGCGAAGGGAGATTTCCATGCGTTTTCGCTCACGGCATGTGGCAGTACTGCTCCTTACCTTTCTTGCACTTGCAGGCTTCGGCCTTGCGCAATCCGCAACCACCTCCCTCCGCGGCACAATCTCGGACGCAAAGGGCGCGGTCGTGGCTGGGGCAACTGTCACTCTCGACAACAAGAACACCGGATTCAATCGGTCGGTTAAGACTGACGATCAGGGTATCTACCAATTCCTCGAACTTCCTCCGGCAACGTACGGCATGACGGTCACCTCTGAGGGATTCGCCACTACGAAGCGCGAGAACCTTGTGCTGCAGGTCAGTAGCCCCGCAACGGTGAACCTGACGCTGGCAGTACAGGGCAGCAGTGTCGTCGTAGACGTCACGAGCGAAGCGCCGATCGTCAATACCCAGGATGCCACGCTCGGAAACAACTTCAATGCCCGCCAACTCACCGATCTCCCGTCGGAGGGCCGCGACCCCGTATCGATTCTCAGCCTGCAACCAGGGGTTGTATACATCGGAAAGACATCAGATTCCCAGCAGGACAATGACAGTCGAGGGGGTGCCGTGAATGGTGCGCGCAGCGATCAGACGAACGTTACCCTCGATGGTCTCGATAACAACGATCAGCTAAAGGGCTATGCCTTCGAAGGTGCGATGCGCGCTACGCTGGACTCGCTCCAGGAGTTCCGCGTCACCACCAGCAATTACGACGCAGCGTCCGGCCGATCCTCAGGAGCCCAGGTTAATCTCGTAACAAAAAGCGGAACCAACGCAGTCCACGGCTCCGTGTACGAGTATCACCGCCCGACGATTGGTGTCGCGAATGATTGGTTTAACAAGCAAGCGGAATTACGCTCGGGACTGCCGAATATTCCACAGCACATTTTGCGCAACACCTTCGGGGGCAGCATCGGTGGACCGATCAAAAAAGACCGGCTGTTCTACTTCGCCGCTTACGAGGGGCAACGCACCGCCGATCAAACGCAGGTCAGCCGGGTAGTTCCGACCGCGAGCATGAAGGCAGGGCAGTTGAAGTATCTCTGCAGTCCCGACGCCAATTGCCAGGATGGCAAAACTGTTACGGATGGCTCCGGCAACCAGATCTTCAGCGTTTCAAGTGATCCAAAGTACGCTCCCAACCTGGTCGCGACCCTTTATCCGCAGGGCATTACGAACATCGATCAGGGATGTGGTGCTGCGGGAACGTGCAATTACTCCAACGGGAATGTCGGAGGGCCAAATCCCGCGATTTTGTCCATGTTCGCTGGCTACCCTCTGCCGAACGGTACGAGCGGTGGAGGCGATGGCCTGAACTCTGGATCTATAAGCTTCGCCGGCAACGATCCCGTAAAGCACGACACGTATCTCTTGAAACTCGACTACAAGATCACCCCGAATGGAAATCATTCCCTTTTTCTGCGCGGCAACCTTCAGAACGACCACGAGTCTTTGCCGCCGCAATTTCCCGGGCTGTCCGCCAACGATTTCCTCACAAACAACAGTAAAGGGATCGCGGTCGGCTATACCGCCCTGCTGACCAATACCTTCATTAACAACTTTCGCTATGCCTTTATCCGTCAAGGTGTAGGCGACTCCGGATTGAACAATCAGCCTTTCAACCGGCTTCGTAATTTAAGCGATGTCCAAGGGTTGACCCCGAGCATCTTGTCGAATGTTCCGGTACAGAACTTCATCGATGATGTTTCCTGGACCAAGGGTCGGCACACGATCCAGTTCGGAACCAACTGGCGCCTGATCCACAACAATCGCCAATCCAACGCGCAGAATCTTTCTGAGGGATATTCGAACCTTTACTGGATGACTCCGTCTT
Source organism: Terriglobia bacterium (assembly GCA_963727085.1). Taxonomy (GTDB): domain Bacteria; phylum Acidobacteriota; class Terriglobia; order Terriglobales; family Acidobacteriaceae; genus Sulfotelmatobacter. Next base: position 449,670 of record CAVSER010000003.1, read on the forward strand.
TTATCGCGAACGAGAGTACGAGTTTGGATCCTTCGATCGATCCATCCTATCCACTCGTGGCTGATTCATTCGGTACCTCCTACTCCTTCGCTGCTATGCAGTTGATGGGAATCATGAGCCAGGTCTATACAGTCGCAAATCAGGATAAGAGCGGTAATGCGATTCCCAGCGGCGCATTAGTCCCGCGGCACTTCCGCAATTTTGAAGGAGAAATGTACGTGCAGGATAAGTGGAATGTGACGCCAAATCTGACTCTTACCGCAGGTCTCAGATATTCTCTGCTGCAACCTCCATACGAGGCGAATGGGAATCAGGTTTCACCCACGGTTAACATGCACCAGTGGTTCACGAACCGCTGGAAAGATATGTTGAGCGGAACAGTCAACCAGCCGAATCTGACTTTTGATCTCTCCGGTCAAGGCAACGGGAAGAAGCCCTACTGGGCGTGGGACTACCACAACTTTGCCCCGCGGTTTGCGGTAGCGTACTCACCGCATGCGGCCAGCGGCTTGATGCACACCCTTTTTGGCGATGCGGGCAAGAGTTCCATTCGCGCAGGATACGGCCTCTACTTCGATCACTTCGGAGAAGGTATCGTCAACACGTTTGATCGCCAGGGATCATGGGGCTTGACGACTACCATCAGCAATCCGGCTGGCGTACTCACCGTGGACAACTCTCCGCGCTTTACAGGATTGTTGGGTGCCGCGAATCTGCCACCAAGTCCGGGAGCCCCGGTTCCTCACGGGTTCCCTTACACTCCTTCGATAGACCCAAATACCTATGGATTAGCCATCGCGTGGGGCATTGACGACAACCTGCGTACTCCATACTCACACGTTGTGGACTTCTCATTCACCCGCGACGTGGGGCACAACTTCGTGATCGAAGCTACATACACGGGACGCTTCGCTCATCACCTCTTGCAGGAGATCGATCTATCACAGCCGCTCGACCTGGTAGATCCGGGAAGTAAATCGGACTACTTCAAGGCTGCGCAGACGTTTGATAAGGCCATTTACGCCGGAGTTGCCGAAGATGATCCCAGCGTAAACCTGCCGTACTGGAACAATCTGTTCCCGCAAGCAGGAGGCCTGGATGACACTGCCAACGGCATCTTCAAGCAGTCAGGATGCGCGCCCAATTTCGACCAGATCACGAACCCAACTCCGAGCCAGAACATCTACGATCTCTACTATTGCAACGTGGGTAACGAAACGCTTTCCCTCGAAGATCTCGATGCATTTTGTTTCCCGGCGTGCGCTGGCACCGGAAGCAACAGCATCGGAAACTTCGTCCAGCCTGTCGGAACGCCCTTCCAGTACTACCAACCTCAGTTTTCGTCGCTCTACGGCTGGCAGACTCGTGGTAATAGCAGCTACAACGGCTTGCAGCTATCTCTGCGGCACGCCATGTCAGCCGGACTGCAATTCGATCTGAATTACACGTACTCCAAGTCGATCGATGTTGGGTCGAACGCAGAACGTGTCAATGGGTTCGAATCCAACGGGATCGGTTTCAACAGCCAGGTGATCAACGCGTATTCTCCGAATCAGTGGCGGGCGGTGTCAGATTTCGATACCACTCACCAGCTCAATGCAAATTTCATCTATGACATGCCCTTCGGCCATGGGCGTCCTTGGGGTGGCAGTTCGAAGGGTATTGTCAATGCCCTCTTTGGCGGCTGGACTCTGAGCGGCCTATACCGCTGGACTACTGGATTCCCATTCACCGTTCTTGCGGGCAACGGCTGGTCTACCAATTTCGAACTGAACGGTAGTTCCATCGTGCAGGGACCAAAGCCCAAAACAGGCGTTTTCATCGATCAAGATGGAGATCCGAACGTTTTTAAAGACGCCATCAACCTGAGCTGCACCTGCTTTGCGGGCGATGGCTTCAATAAGAATTTCCGCGCAACCTACGCGGGTGAATCTGGTCAGCGGAACTATTTCCGGGGCCCCGGATACTTCGGGATCGATGGCGGACTTGCGAAGAGTTGGACCTTCAGAGAGGACAAAATCCTGAGATTCTCGTGGGAGGTGTTCAACGTTACCAACTCCGTGCGCTTCGACGCGGCTGGTTCGTTGCCAAATCAGGATTTGGTGGATAACACCAGCTTCGGCAAGATGAACGCCGAACTCACTCAGCCTCGGGTGATGCAGTTCGCCCTGCGGTTGGCCTTTTAGGTGAGCTAAGAACAGAGAAAGGGACGGCCCGAGCCGTCCCTTTTCTTATGGGTTACTTGGCAAAACGAGACGCCGCCGTACTACGCCAGCGGCGAGTCGCTCATCCGGAACCTGGTGCGCACATGTTCCGAGATCAGCTCAATCGCGATTCGATTGCGGACGGGATCTTCCTGCGCCAGATACTTCATCGCTTCGACAAGCAATCGCTGCCCATCTACGTACCGCGGGTCAGAAGTGCGGTCCCGGCGCTTGTTTCCCAGCTTAGGAGGGACTGTAATCGTAAAAACCTTAGCCATGAATAAACCCAACAGAAGATGCGGTCAGTATATCGTCCGAGGTATAAATTGCACCATCTTTCTTGCACTTTATTATCAATCAGTTAGCCTCGGGGCGATACCGTCTCGGTTTTGTCATTTGTTTTCAGCTTGAAGACCTCGTCCGGAATTTTCTTCCCGTTCACCTGGATGTCCGAGTACTTGGCCAGCCGGTAATTGCCTTGCGGTTGGAAGAACTGCTGCTGTACCGAAATGCCACGGTCCGGATCGATCCACAGAAAAATCTGGCTGTACGTGTTGCGGACTTTTGCGGATTTGGGCTCAAGCTTCAACTTCGCCGTAGCGATTCCGCCAATTGTCTCCTGCCCGGCGTAGGTCACGTTGAATGCCTTCAGCAGATCCTGGCCGCTGCCTCCGAACCCGAGCACCACATAGCTCTCAAAATCAGAGTGATTCTTCCCTAGATCAAATTCCGTCACCTGATTCACCTTGGGCTGATACATCCGAACCTTGCCTTGGCTGAACAGGACGGATTTGGGCTCGGGTTTCTGCGCCTGCAAAGTAGGTCCCGCCTTTTTCACCTCGGCCATCATCTCGATGTTGTTGCCGTTCTTGCGGTAGTAGATCGTCCCGGTCTCCACGTCATCGACTTCATCGATGACTTTCTCGTACGTATCCCATTCGAACTCGGCCTGCGTACTGTGAAAGGTCGCGGCTACTGCGTCCATTTTCTTCAGAACCGCATCCAGGGTGGCCGGATCGGAAGGCTTCGTTTGTGGTGCCGAATCAAATCCGAGAAAACCGCATGCAAGGACAACCGTGAAAAAGCAAGAGAGACGTTTCATCGGACTTTCTCTTTCAATGCCTGATTGAACCGCACTACTCCCGCTTGGCGAGAACTTTGTAGCCCTGCACCTGACCTTTGCGGTCGGTAACCGCTTCGTAGCTCACGATCGACACCGCCCCCGAAATCGGCTCGATAATCCGCAGCAATTGCTCCTTTACCGATGGGTCGTCTCCCGGGTGGACGGCACTCGCCGCCACTTGATAAAAAAGACGGCCTTCCGCGTCGGCCGTGACCACTACCTCTGTCGGATGCGGATTCCGTGCGATGGGTTTGTCATTGAAGTTGATTACCCGCGGCGAAACGAAGATGAAAATCAGGATCAGCGTGACCATGATGTCGTAATGGAGGGTTCCCCGCTCGTGCTGCCACAGGATGTAGCTGCGGATTGTTCGCCAGATGGCGTTCATGGGCACGGGCGCGCCTGGAGCGGCGACGGTCGTGATTTCTGCTCGTTGCAAGTCTAGTGACCCTGGCACATCTTGGCAATTTATCGGAGCCGAACCGCCCATTGCGTGTTCTTAGTTGCCGCTTTTCGGCATCGGGCGTTCACAGTCCTCAGAATTTCTTCGCCATAATGCGGTCTGCGCCAATGTAGGGCCGCAGCGCCTCTGGAATGATAACGCTTCCGTCCGCTTGCTGATAGTTTTCTACAATCGCCACCCAGGTGCGGCCGACCGCCAGCCCGCTGCCGTTCAGTGTATGTACAAATTCCGTCTTATTCTTCCCCTCAGGACGATAGCGAATATTCGCCCGCCGTGCCTGGTACGCTTCAAAATTCGAGCACGAAGAGATCTCGCGATAATTTTGCTGCCCCGGAAGCCAGACCTCAATATCGTAAGTCTTTGCCGATGACGCGCCCATGTCTCCCGTGCAAAGCGCCACCACGCGGTAATGCAGCCCGAGTTTCTGCAGGACTTCCTCTGCATTGCCTGTCAGCTTTTCATGCTCCTCGTACGACTGATCCGGGCGTGTGAACTTTACCAGTTCCACTTTTTGGAACTGATGTTGCCGGACTATGCCACGCACATCTTTCCCATAAGACCCCGCCTCGCTGCGGAAGCACGGCGTGTAAGCCGTAAGCGAAATCGGCAGCCGCGCTTGATCCAACACCTCGTCCCGATACAGGTTCGTTACAGGAACTTCCGCCGTCGGGATCAGCCAAAGATCCTTCTCGCCGTGCGGCACTCGAAACGAATCCGCCGCAAATTTCGGAAGCTGTCCGGTCCCATACATCGAATCTGAATTCACTAGGTACGGCGGCAGCACCTCTGTGTATCCATGCTCGCGCGTGTGCAGGTCGAGCATGAAGTTCATCAGCGCCCGCTCCAGCTTCGCACCCAGATCCCAATAAACCGCGAAGCGCGCGCCCGTCAGTTTCACCGCGCGTTCTAAGTCAAGGATGCCAAGCTCAGGCCCAAGATCCCAATGCGCCTTCGGGGCGAAATCAAACTTCGGCGCTGTCCCCCACCGCCGCAGTTCAAGGTTATCCTCCGCGCTGCGGCCTACCGGGACGCTCTCGTGCGGCAAGTTCGGAATCCCCACGAGAATGTCTCGCAGGCGTCCATCGAGCTCAGACGCGGTCTTCTCAAGTTCTGCAATCTTCTCGCGCAATTCTTTGCTTTGCGCCATGGCGGCGCTGGCATCCTGGCCGCTCTTCTTCAGCTTGCCAATGTCTTCCGACGCCCTATTTCGTTGTGCCTTGCAGGTTTCTGCCTCTGTGATTGCAGAGCGCCGCTGCGTGTCGACCTCGCGGAAGTCTTTCAGCACCGCAGCCGAATCCATGCCGCGCTGGCGCAGCTTCTCCTCAACTAAGGGTAGGTTTTCACGAACGAAGTTCAGGTCAAGCATGGGAATCTAATACTGTATCGGAAAAGCCGCGCAGAATGCACGCAGAACGCTGTGCACCCCAAACGACACGAAGTCCTCGAAGGATCGGCCATAGTGCTTTTCCTTCGTGAACCTTCGTGTCCTTTGTGGTTTTTGCCCTTAATTTCCTTGTGCTCGGTACCGGCAAGTGACATGCTCGAAGCAGAGGGAGGTCCTCCATGTCGCGACGACTCCACCCCGGTATCACGATGCACAAGATCTCATTCGGAGGCGGATTCATTGGGCTGGTCTTCGCCGTTGGCAGCGCCCTCATCTTCGTGCTCGGATTTCCCGCACTTTGGTATTTCGTCGCATTCGCGTTTGGTTTGGGCGTGGCTCTCGCCGTCCTCTTCAAGGCAGTCAGCCGGTACCGATCGGAGCGGAATCGGCCACTTTCGATTCTCGAAGTCCCGATTAAGAGGGAGAAGCTCGTATTTGCTCGGCGCGGCAATATCCCGCAGCAGTTTCATCTGGAGCATCAGCCTAGGCCCGCATAACGCCTCATAGTTCGTAACCCTACCTCTGTTTCATCGCTTTGGCTTATCTCCAACGCCTGTGTAAACTACGTTCGCGATGAGATCATCCCCCAGGCCTGCCCGTGCCAGCATCCGCTCCATCCTGTTCTGCGTCGCCGTCGTACTGGTTTTTTCCCTATTCAGCGCCGCCTCGGCCTATAACGGACATCCCAAACTCGTCGTCGTGATCACCATCGATCAGTTCCGTGGAGATTATCTCGAGCGCTATCACGACCAGTTCGGCGATGCCGGCTTCCGCCTGCTTCTCGATCACGGCGCCTACTTTCCCAATTGCAATTACAACTACGCCAACACCCGCACCGCTCCCGGACACTCCACCCTTTTCACCGGCGCCTACAGTAATGGCCACGGGATCGCCGACAACGAATGGTGGGATCCGAAGAAGAAGAAGATGGTGACCTCCGTCGAAGACGACACCGTCAAACTCGTCGGAGCTTCCGATTCCCAGCCCGGCGCCTCGCCCCACAATCTGCGCTCCGACACGATCGGTGACGAACTTAAACTCGCCACCCAGGGCAAAGCGCGTGTGTTCGGAATCTCATTGAAGGATCGCGCCGCCATCCTGCCCGGTGGTTTCGCGGCCGACTCAGCCTACTGGATCGAGCCAAGAACCGGCGCCTACATCACATCGACCTATTACCGCGACACGCTGCCGCGCTGGGTGCAGGACTTCAACTCCAGCCGCCCGCAAAAGTACTGGGACCGCGAGTGGAAGGACTCCGAGGGAACCCTCCTGCGTTCCACCGCGCATCGCAAGGGCAAAGACGGCACCGAAGCTAGCTTTTACGAGGCGATTGGATCAACCTCCTTCGCTAACGAATACGAATTCGAATTCGCCAAGGAGTTAGTCGTCTACGAAAATGTCGGCCGCGGCCCCGCAACCGATCTGTTGTCCATCAGTCTTTCCGCCAACGATATCCTTGGCCACCAAGTCGGACCCGATACGCCCGAGATGCGGCAGATGGCCCTCGATCTCGATCGCGAACTCGCCGACTTCTTTTCCTTCCTCGGACATCAGGTCGGCCTCGCCGATATCTGGATTGCCCTCTCCGCGGATCACGGCGTTTCATCGCTTCCCGATGCCGTCAAGAAGTTACGCATCCCCGCCGCCAATCTCGGAGCCCCCAAACTGCAGGATGAGATCAACAGTGCCATCACCGCCAAATTTTTCCCGGGACACGCTGCCGCATACGTGAAGCTGGATTACCCGCTTGCCTGGCTCGATCAGGAAGCCTTCGCCGCCGCCCACATCAAAGAGCACGATGCCGAAGTCGCCGTCGGCGAAGCCATGAAGCAAGTGGGCCTTCGTGACTACTACACCAAGTCTCAGTTAGCCGAGGGCGAAGTCCCCGACACACCATTAGGCCGCAAGTATCTGAACAGTTATTCGCCCGAAGGAAGCTGGTTCGTTATGGGCGTTCCCGATATCTACGCGGTCGGAGGACTGAAGGGAACGGATCACGCCTCGCCCTATACCTACGACACGCACGTCCCGTTGGCGTTCTATGGTTTGCCGTTCCAGCCGGGTGTTTATCGCGAAAAGACCGAGCCTGTGGATATGGTTGCTACACTGGCGTCGCTGTTGGGCATCAACGCCCCTACCCACGCCGTCGGACGCGTCCTGACCGAAGCTCTCGCGCCTTCGCATCGCGGCGCGCCGGGAGAAAGCCACCCATGAACAAAGCAGCTCCCGAACTGAAAGTCAGCGTTGCCGGGATCGAACTGAAGAATCCGATCATTGCCGCCAGCGGCACATTCGGCTACGGTGTCGAATTCGAAGATGTTGTTCACCTTGCGAAACTCGGTGGATTCGTCGTCAAGGGTCTCTCCCGCGAGCCGATGATCGGCAATCCTCCGCCACGGCTCTGGGAAACCGCCGCCGGAATGTTGAATGCCATCGGGCTCCAGAACATCGGTGCGCCCGCATTTCTTCAAGAGAAGATGCCGCACTTGCGGCAACTCAAAGACGTCGTCGTGCTCACCAATGTCTTCGGTTACACGCGGGAAGACTACGAACGCACGATCGAGATTCTGAACGAAGGCGAAGGCATCGCTGCCTACGAGCTGAACGTTTCCTGCCCCAACACCCAGCATGGAGGCTTGCAGTTCGGCAGCGATCCGAGAACGCTCGATGAAGTCGTAACCACGGCAAAGCGCGTGTCGCGGCGCCCGCTGATCGTAAAGCTCTCGCCCAACGTGACCAGCATCGCGCAGATGGCCTACGTCGCGCAGGAAGCCGGCGCCGACGCGTTGTCTCTCATCAACACATTCACCGCCATGGCGATCGATCCCGAAACACGCAAGCCGCGCATCGCCAACATCACTGCAGGGCTTTCTGGTCCTGCCATCAAGCCCATCGCCGTGCGGATGGTTTACGACGCAGCTCACGCCGTGAAGATTCCCGTGATCGGCATGGGAGGAATTTCTACGCCCGCGGACGTCATCGAGTTCATGCTCGCCGGAGCCACCGCCGTCCAGATCGGCACGGCGAGTTACTGGGATCCGTGCGCCACAGAAAAAATTGTCGATGGCCTGCAAGCCTGGTGCAGCGAGCACGAAGTCACCCGCATCGCCGATCTAATCGGCGGCATCCAGCTGGAGTAAAGAAGAAGATTTCAGATTTTAGATTGAAGATTGTAGATTTCGAACCGTACCAAAAGGTTTTGGACTTTCAATCTACAATCTGAAATTTAAAATCTGAAATGCCTTACCGTCCCTGCGCGTACCAGATCGATCCGGGAGCTTTGTAGTTCCGTCCTTCGCCCCACACGGCGTGCGCGGTCCCTTGATTGTCGATCGCAAGACTGAAGTAGTCGCCAAATGGGAATCGGAATCCATTCGACAGAATGTAGTCATAACCGCGCGCTGGACCAGAGAGCTGTGTCTCCTCGCCCCAGGTCGCTCCGCCATTCGTAGAAGTGCGGTAATAGGTATTCCACAAGGCTACATCCGGATTCGCCGGATCCTTCTCTCGCGTATCCATCCATCCCACCCGCACATCGCCCGAAGCTCCGGCGACGATCGTCGGGAATGCATGCTCGATATTACTGGCAGCTGATGACACGCTTGCACGCGCCGACCAGGTCGCACCACTTGTAGTCGATGAAGAGAGATAGATTCGCTCCGGTCCGCCGTTCATGCTGCCTGCGTTCCAGACCGCATACAGTGCCCCCGCAGTATCCGAAGCCAGCGCAACCTGCGCGCCCAGAAATCCGGTCTCGCATCCCTGCGCCTCGCACTCCGGAGGCGCACTCGACTGATCCAGCAGCTGCGTACCCCAGGTCTTCCCGCCATCGCTCGACCGGCTCAGATAAATGCTCACCGGACGCGTCGGCATCTCGTGCCGCGCATATTCCGTCCAGCCGAAATAAACGTTCCCTGTGGCATCGACGGTTGCTCCGCCGGCGAGGGACGATCCCGGCTCCGTCGGAGAATTCACTCCGGTCACACTGAAAGTCTGTCCCGCATCGTGCGATGCAGCCACGAAGAACCGCTCCTCATGATTAAACCCGACGTAAACATCCGTTCCGCGCACGGTGAGCACCGGCTTATCCGAGTCATCCTGCCCGCGCTCCGCCCACGAGAACGACCAGTTCCGGCCGAAATCCAGTGACCGCGCTACGATGACATCCCGCTTGTTGTTCTGGAGCCACGAGGCGTAAAGAGTCTGGTGATCGACGGGATCGACCACGATCTGCGGATCAAACTGCCCGGTCGGGAAGGGAAGCAGCGCTTTCGAACTCTGCCACGACGCGCCATTGTCATCGCTGATGGTCAGCGCGATAGTAGGTGCAGTGCACGTGCCGCACTCTGGCACCGCTCCATATTGCGGATATAGCACATACACATGACCGTGGCCATCTGCAGCCATGGCGGGCTCCCACTGGTCGCCAGTCTGATATCCGAGCCGCCGCTGCTGCGAAAATGATGGGACCGCCAAAGCCGCCTGCGTTGCAGTGACAGCTAAAACCAGGAGCAGTGCAATTCTATGCACAGTCCTGCCCGCGGCTTGGAATCGACTGGTTGGAGATGCCACAGAAACGTCCTACTGAAACCCTCACCGGACTTTACCGTGATTCCCCGCGCCGGTCAATGACCACCAGTTCCCCGGCCTTGATATGACAAAGCTTGTGACTTTTCTGGCACGAAGCCATCCAATAAGCGAGAATAAACTCAAGGGCTTCTCTGTGAGCCCGCGTGTCCTTTGTGTTGAAGGTTTTTTGGGGAGCCATATGGAAAAAGCCACATTTGCAGCAGGATGTTTCTGGGGTGTCGAAGCTACATTCCGGGCGCTACCCGGCGTAGCGTCCACCCGCGTCGGCTATACCGGCGGGAAAACTGAAAATCCGACATACAAAGAAGTCTGCACCGACCGCACCGGCCACGCCGAGGCCGTCGAAGTGGAATTCGATCCAGCCAAGATCCCCTACGCCGAACTGCTGAAGGTCTTCTGGGAGAACCATGATCCAACGCAGGTGAACCGTCAGGGCCCCGACTGGGGCTCGCAATACCGCTCGGCAATCTTCTTTCACTCGCCGGAGCAGCAGGCCGAAGCATCGGCCTCCAAGGATCAACTCGAAAAAGCGCACCGCTACTCCAAGCCGATCGCAACGCAGATCGTTCCCGCCGTGGATTTCTTCGCAGCCGAGGGTTACCACCAGCAATATCTGGAGAAGCGCGGCATGGCGAGCTGCCACGTTAAGTACTAAGAACCCCTGTCACAATCGGGCTGGGTAGGGATCAACGTATCCGTACCCCCAGTCTTTTCTCGCTTCGTCACCAAATCCCATCCGTCTATCCCATCTGCGCTCCGAATTCTGTCTAACGGATGCGGGAAACTGGCTCGTCCACTAGAATGGCTGACGCACTAATCTTTCTTGACCGATTACGGGAGAGCGTATGCGCGCATTTCTCCGCCTCGTCTTACGATTTATGATTGCCTGCTGCTTTGTTTCACCGTTAGCATTTTCTCAATCCAATCCTCACAGCATCCAGGTCGGCGATCTCGATCGCAAGGCTGCTCCTTGCGATGACTTCTATGATTTTGCCAACGGTACCTGGCGGGCGAACAATCCGATTCCGGCGTCCATGGCACGATGGAGCCGCAGGTGGCAGGCGGGCGAATCGGCGAAAGACAGGCTGCGCGACATTCTGGAAGCGACGGCTGCCGAAAAGAATGCTCCAAAGGCGAGTACCGATCAGATTATCGGCGACTACTACGGAGCGTGTATGGATGAGAAGGCGGTGAACGCGCGGGGGATCGAGCCGCTCAAACCATACTTCGCAAAGATTGATACGGCGCGGGATATGGCCGGGCTCCAATCTGTGATGGCCGAGTTACAGGACATCATCGTGAATGCTCCGTTCGCGATGGGAGGCCAGCAGGATCCCCACAAGCCATCGCTCGTGCTGGCCGACTTTGGGGCGAGCGGGCTGAGCCTGCCGGATCGCGATTACTACCTGAAGCCCGAACCGCGGTTCAAGGAAGCACGGGAGAAGTACATCGCGCACGTCACGACCATGCTCAAGCTGGCCGGATGGGATCAGAAGTCGGCCGCTGCAGCCGCGCAGACGATCATGGCAATCGAAACGAAGTTCGCCGAGGCCTCACTCGATAACGTGGCGCTGCGCGACCCCTCGGCTACCGATCACAACACGACGTTTGCGCAGTTGAAAGAGATGGCTCCGCACGTGGATTGGGCTGGCTACTTCCAGCACAAGGGCTTACCCACAGACGTCGACATGAATGTCGATCAGCCGAAATTCCTCCAGGAAGTTGACCGCCAGATGCAGCAGACTCCGCTGGCGGACTGGAAGGTGTATCTCAAGTGGCAGCTGCTGGAGTCAGTGGCGAACTCACTTTCAGCGCCGTTTGTCGAAGAGAATTTCGCGTTCAACGGAAAATATCTAGCCGGCGCCACCGAGATAAAGCCGCGTTGGAAGCGCTGCGTGGAATCGACCGATGCCCTCCTGGGCGAGGCTTTGGGCCAGAAGTACGTCCAGAAATACTTCCCGCCTGAGGCGAAGGCGCGCATGCAAGAGATGGTGCAGAATCTACTTGCTGCGATGCGCGATGACATTCTGACGCGTCCGTGGATGAGCGACGATACAAAAGAGAAAGCCATGGCGAAGATCGCCACGTTCAATCCAAAGATCGGTTATCCGGATAAGTGGAAGGACTACAGCCATGTGGATATCCGGCGCGATGCGTTTTTCGAGGACATGATCGCCGGCCGCAAGTTTGTGGAGCAGGACGACCGTGCGACGATTGGCAAGCAGGTCGACCGCGGCCGCTGGGGCATGACGCCGCCGACGTCCGACGCTTACTACAGCCCGACGATGAATGAAATCGTCTTTCCCGCGGGGATCTTGCAGCCTCCGGCCTTCGACATAAACGCCGTGGATGCTGTGAACTATGGCGCGATCGGCGTGGTAATCGGGCACGAGATTTCGCACGGCTTCGACGATGAGGGCGCGCAGTTTGATTTTCAGGGGCGCTTGCGGAACTGGTGGACGGATGCGGATCTCAAGAACTTCCAGGGGCGCGCTGCTTGCGTCGCCGATCAGTTCGACAATTACTACATCGAAAAAGATATTCACCACAACGGAAAGCTGGTGCTGGGCGAGAGTATCGGAGATCTAGGCGGCGCGAAGGTTGCGTACCTGGCGTACGAAAAATCGCGCGAAGGCAAGCCCCGGCCCGCGGACGTGGATGGCTTCACACCGGAGCAGCAGTTCTTTATTGCGTGGGGACAGTTTCGAGGCGACGAGATTCGTCCCGAGGCGCAGCGCTTGATGGTGCAGAGCGATCCGCATCCCATTGCGAAGTATCGCGTGATCGGACCGTTGTCGAACCTGCCCGAATTTCAGCGCGCCTGGAGTTGCAAGGCCGATGCGCCGATGGTGCGTCCCGAAGGCAAAAGATGCGAGGTGTGGTGAGAAGGTCAATCCGCAGTCTCGTGCCATTTCACAACTCTTTGTTCCCGGCTGCTTTTGTGCGCGAGCACTAGCGCGCGCTGTGTTCGGAGGAACTGTTCCGGCGGAACGTCGAGCGGAGCTTTCCCCTCAACTGCATCGCGCACATTGGCATAGAATCCGCGGTAGTCGCCGCGTTCAGTTTCGACCTTGCGCGGCTCTTCCCCGACACGCGTGAGTGTCCCCCAATGCTCTTTGGCTTCGAGTCCCCAGTTCTTGCCCCAGTCTAGCCCGTCGGGGAAATGATCACTGCGTAGGATTTCTTCTTGCGGGTCCATTCCAAACTTGATGAATGATCCGCCAGTCCCGTGAATCAACAGGTGCGGCCCAGGTTTGTAAGCCACGATGCGGGCGCGTAAGGTCGCACGCAGCCGTGAATATTGCAGGATGACGTCAAACGCGTCGTCCACCGTTGCACTTTTGCGCTGCCGGAGCGCGGCGGCGTAGATCGACTCGGGTTCGCCAAAGAGGACGAGAGCGCCATCGATCAGGTGCGGACCGAGATCCCAAAGGACACCGGCCGCGGGGAAGTCCGCCACTTCACGCCAGGCGCCCGGTTTCGCGTCGAGGCGGAAGCGGTCGAAGCGCGTTTCGTATTCGGCGACTTCACCCAGAGCTCCCTCTTTGATCAGTTTTTTTACGGTAAGAAAGGCGCCGTCCCAGCGGCGGTCCTGATAAACAGTAAGCAGGCGGTCCCGCTGCTCCGCGATGCGAACCAGTTCTTCCGCTTCTCTGAGCGTCGGAGTCATCGGCTTGTCGAGTACGACATGGCGATCGGCTTCCAGGCAGGCCTTCGTATACGAGAAGTGCGTGTCGTTCGGCGTGGCGACAACGCAAAGATTGATGCTCTTGTCGGAAAGCATCTCTTCGAGACTGCGGGCGATGCAGACTTCCGGGTAGCGCTGCTTCGCGTTGTCTGTATGGCGTTCGAGAACGCAGGCGAGTTGCATCCCTGCGACGCCGCGAATCATGGGAGCGTGAAAGGCTTGTCCAGCGAGGCCGAATCCGATGAGTCCTACTCGTACCATCTTCTTTCCTCAGGAGTGCGGGATTGGTTTCTTGCGATCTTAGCGGTCTTTGACGCGGCGGACGAATTTCAGTCCCGACCAGATGTCGGTTACAGCGCATACTTTCACATCGACGAGGCCAGCGGCCAGTCCGATGTCGCGAACCACGTTTTCGTTCAGGTCAGTCGGAACTCCGGACGCTTTTTTCGGCCAACTAATCCACAGCATTCCCGCGGGCGCGAGCGCTTTTGAGATGCGAGGGAATTCTTTCTTCAATTCCGCGCTGGATTTTGTAAAGAACATTGCAAAGTCGAGCGCGGCCTTCGCGTCGGCGACCACTTTACACTTCGCAATCGTGGATTTCAGTTCCGAGCGAACTTCCGAAGGAGCGCCAATCAGGCACACACGGATGCCATCTTTGATCCCGAGCTTTTTCGGAAGTGGGGTGCCTGAATATCCGGGCATGGGATGGGCCTTCTCAGAAAAGCTTGAACCGCTAAGGACACGAAGTTACACGAAGGAGTTAGAAAAGCAAACTTCTCAAAGCCTACTGCGCTGGGGCGTACCATCCGCGGCGCGAGCGCACACGGAGGTTCTTGCGGTCATTGGCTACGATCTCGATGCTTCGGTAATGACCGTCGTGCTTCAGGTCGGCCGGTCTGTACGACATTGCGTATTGGCTGCGCAGTTCGTCCTGGATCTCGGAGAAGGCGTTGGCCACATCGCGGAGCTGGAAGGGGAAGAAGGCGCGACCGCCGGTGGCGTCGGCGATGCGCTCCAGCACTTTGTCTCCCGCGGCCTTCGTGCCGCTCACGTTTGTGCTGATGGTGTAAACGATGGCCTCCGCGCGCTGCGCCATCTCGATGGCCTCTTCGCGCGTTACGTGACTCTGGTTGTCGTCGCCGTCACTCAGCAGAATGATGGCGCGGCGGACGGGAGTTCCCTTCGGCGCTTTGAGAAGCTTGTCTCGGCACGCAAAGTACAGAGCGTCGTACATCGCGGTGCCGCCGCCGGGGCGCAGGTCATGCACGCCGTGAGCGAGGCGTTCCGTGTTATCGGTAAAATCCTGCGTCACTTCCGGCGTCACATCGAAACCGACGACGAAGGCCTGATCTTTGCCGGGATGGACCGTCTGGTTCAGGAATTCAATCGCCGATTCCTGTTCGAACTTAAAGCGATCGCGCACGGAGTTACTGGCATCGATGAGCAGCCCGACCTGCAACGGCAGATTGGTCTCAGCGTGAAAGCTGCGGATTTCCTGTGGCGGCTTGTTATCGTCCAACACCTGGAAGTCGGTCTGCTTAAGATCAGTAATGCGGCGGCCGTGCTTGTCGGTCACAGTGAAGACGACGTTGACTTCGTTCGTCCCCGTTCTGATCGTCGGAAACCTTTGATCGATGGTATCGCCATTCTGGGCGTTGGGGTCTTCAGCCTGATTCGTATTCGTGGCCGGCGGAGTGGGCGTTTGCCCTTGCTGCGGCGCTGCAGCAGGGGTGTTGGTGGCAGGAGCTTGAGCGGATGACTGCGCCGTCGCACTCATGGAAAACAATGCCAGCAGCAGAACCCCGGCGCCGAAGATCGGTTTCGTCCTCAGAGTTTTCATCGATGAGAGACTATTATAGCCATCCTTCCGCCATTCGCCTCAAGACTCGGGGCCCAGCGCCTGAACGCCCAACCTGAAGCAAATCGGCCGGTTTCAGATCTCGCTCCTGTCATTTCCCCTCGATCGTTGTGAGGAAGGACTGCAATTCGGTTGGCATCGGAGCCTGCAGAGCGAGCGTTTTTCCGCTACGGGGATGCGTTAGTTCCAATTCCGCGGAGTGCAAAAAATTACGGGGAAGGGAAACAGTGCTGGCTCTCGTGTTCTTAACCCGGGCAGGCCGAATTTCGCCGGGCGCTCCGTACAAAGTATCTCCGACCACCGGGTGGCCGAGCGATGCGAGGTGAACGCGGATCTGATGAGTCCTTCCAGTATCGATTTTCACGTCCACCAAGGTAAATTTCCCGAACGCAGAATCGAGTCGCCGCACCACCTTGTAATGGGAAACCGCCTCCCGCCCGCCGGAATGACGCGTGCTCATCCGGATACGGCGGACCGGGTCGCGGCTGATACTGGCGGAAATCGTGCCGGAGTCTTTCTTCAGCCATCCATGAACCAGCGCGATGTATTTCTTTTTGACCTCGCGGCGGGAGAACTGCTCGCCCAGCTTGCGATGGGAATCATCGTTTTTCGCGACCACGATCAGGCCGCTGGTTTCTTTGTCGAGCCGGTGGACAATGCCGGGGCGCATCTCGCCGCCCACGGCCGATAAGGTAGCAAAATGATGGAGGAGAGCGTTGACGAGAGTCCCGCGATTGCGGGCGTCCTCCGTAGCTCCGGCCCCGGCGTGCACCATCATCCCGGCGGGCTTGTTCACCACCGCCAGGTCCTCATCTTCGTAGAGGATGTCCAGGGGGATTTCCTCGGCGATCGCACGCAGGGGCGGGCGCTCGGCCGGGCCCAGCACCGATACGAGTTCGTTTCCTCGAAGCTTAAGCGAAGGCTTGGCGTTCGCCTGATTTACCAGGACTTTTTCTTCCGAGATGAGCTGTTGCACCCGCGCGCGGCTCACCCCCAGCCTGGATACGAGGAACTGATCCAGGCGCTGGCCCGCCTCTTCCGGGGGTACCGCCAGCGACGTTGGGAGGGCTTCCGTCATTCCGCCGCAACAATATTACAGGGCTTACCACGAGTCGCACTTTGGGATCTAAAGTTGTTGGCTTCCCCTGCCAGAGAACTTGCATCCAAGGTCCCCGATACCTATGACAAGCAAGACGTGGTGCATTCTCTTCGTTTGCTGTGCAGGCATCTGTGCGCCAAGCTGGGCAAGTGCCCAATCCCTTACCTCGGATCTCCCGGACGCTCCGAGCCACGTTGCATTCCCGGAGACCTCAAATGCGTCCGATTCGGACGCTTCAGCGGCTTCTCCCGCGCAGACGCATGTGCCGGATGACCCCGCCCAAATCTCGTCCTCCGAGCATCACGGCGGAACTCCGGCTAGCGAACGCCAAGTGAACTGGCATTCCTTACCCAAAGATTTTCTTCATGACCAGAAGGGAATCTGGCTTTTCCCCACACAATTGGCCAAAGGTAAGCATTGGGTCCCAACCATTGCAATCACAGGGCTTACGGCAGGGTTGATCGTGGCGGATCCTCATGCCATGCCGTATTTCCGGTCGCACAGAGGCAATCTGGACGACATCAACGATGTCTTGGCGACATCGGTAACGACAGCGGCAGTCATCGGCGTTCCGGCCACGATCATGGCAGCGGGCTATGCCCGTCATGACCAATATCAGGTCAGCACGGCCTTATTGGCCGGTGAAGCGTACGCCAATGCCGCAGTTGTGGATCTTGTCATCAAGGCGATTACACGCCGTCAACGGCCGATCGATGTAGCGGCCACAGGAGATTTTCACAACACATTCTTTGCCGGCGGCAAGTCGCCCTTCAAAGGCAGTTCCTTCCCGTCCGGACATGCCATCGGAGCGTTCTCCGTCGCTACCGTCATTGCTAAGCGCTATCGGAATCACAAGTGGGTCCCATGGTTGGCATACGGGTTCGCCACCACGGTGAGCCTTTCGCGGGTGAGCACGCTATCGCACTTTCCTTCGGATGTGTTCCTGGGAGGCGCGCTGGGATACGCGATCACGAACTACACCGTCTTGCAGCCCCGTTGAGAAACTCTCTGCTCGCCGGCGACTTCTGTGGAACCCAGTGTCCTCTGTGTGTTGAAGATTTCCTATCGCGTAGCAGTAACGGGCCCTGCGGGCAGTCGTTTGGAAGCCGGCCGCAGCCACCAGATCACGCCACCGGCCAGGACCAGGCCGATCGAGATCAACTGAGTTCCGGTCATGGCGCCGCCGAAGACAGACCCTCGGCCCGGATCGTCGCGCAGGTACTCGAGCAGGAACCTCGCGATTCCGTAGATGAACATGAATGCGCCGATGATCTGCCCGTCAAACTTTCTTCGCTTCAGAAGCCACATCAGCAAAAAGAAATTCGCCAGTTCGACCGCCGACTCGAACAACTGCGTAGGTTCAAGCGGAATATTCAGCGGTGTGCCCGTGATTGAATTCGCCAGCGGATTCGTGAATACGACTCCCCACCAGTGGTGCGTTTCTTTTCCGTAGCAACATCCGGCAGCGAAGCAACCGATGCGCCCGATCGCGTGTCCCAGGGCCAAGCCCGGAGCAAAGGCATCACAGGTGCCGAGCGCGGGCATATGGTGTTTCCACACATACCAGCCGGCCGCGACGAATGCGAGTAGCAGCCCACCCGAAAAAACGCCGCCAGCTTGCAGCGTGTTGATGCTGAAGATCTCTCCCGGATGCGCAGAGTAGTATCCCCACTCGTTGACGACATACAAGATCTTGGCGCCGACAATTCCGCAGAGAACCACCAGGATGCCCAGGTTCCAGGCATTGTCTCCGTTATAGCCGAGACGCTCGGAATTACGGACGCTGATCCACAAACCGATCAGGACGCCCAAGGCGACAAGAAAGCCATACGTCGGCAGGAAAAAGCGGCCAATATGAAAAAGTTGAGGAAACACTGTTTTATTGGATGCGCGAGGTGTGAATTCGCTACGGATTCAGTCTAGCAGGTTGTTGCGCGGAAAAAAATCAAGCCGACCCGCTAGGCCGTGTGATGGGGCCGAGAATGAACCCGTCGGTAGACGTTGGGCGCCCGCCGAGACCCTTTAGGCATCTGCGCATGGCGCAGCGTCGCTCACCGGATCTTAGTTCGAGTCGAGCTCCCGTTCATTCTGCATTGGTTCAAATATCGGTTACCCACCATCACCAACACAGCAGGCCGGCTTTCAATCTGGATGCTAGGGGAAAATCGCCGCACTTGGCAAGTGGAAGCCTTCAAAAAGATGGCAGAAGGGTTGCAGTCCGGACCAGATTGGATCACGGAAGTACTTGATTCCGCTGATGGAGTGTGAGTTTATAGTTTGTGCGCAAAGGGTCCCGGAAGTAACTCGGATGTTGGTAAGCGCCGTCAGATTCTAAAATGGGAAAATTTTGTACGATCTCGCTAGGGATCGCGTCAGCCCTGCTGCTGGCGCACGCTGGCGTGCTTGTGACCCGCTACGGCACCGACACGGCGTCCTTGTGGGGCGATTGCATTGATGCGGCTGCGCCACTCGTTGCATGTATCATCTGCTGGCTCGTTTCCCGGCGCTCCGGGCCATTCGGCAAGCGTGTCTGGAGGCTGGTCTCGCTGTCGGCGCTCCTGACATTCATCGGCCAATCCCTCTACACCTATAACTACGATTTCGTCCATGCGCCGCTTGGAACGCTGTGGCCCAGCGATTTCCTGGTGTTCTTCTGGATCGTGCCCGCGATAATGACTCTGTTCCTCAGAGCGCACGAATCCGGCAAGGGACTCGAGTGGTTGCGCGCGTGTGACTTCCTGCAGGTGTGCACGCTCGTCCTCGCAGTGGAGTTGTCTCAAATCTATGTTCCCTCGCGCTGGCAAACGGCGGGACAGACCATGCAATCGCGCACCGTCTGGGTGGCCCTGCTCTTCTTCGGCTTGATTGCGCTTAGCTTTCTCGTTCGCTTCCTGCTTAACACGAATCGCACCGAGAAGGCGTTCTATTCCCGCCTGTGTGGATTCCTGGTGGTCTACACAGCGGTTGTGACGATCACGTTAAAAGCGCAGGCTTCCGGCCGTTACCAGCAGGGCATGTGGCTCGATTTCTCCTGGACGGTGGGCTACTGCCTTTTGATCGTGCTTCCAGGGACATGGAATGAGGTGGAACAGGACACCGGCCCTGAGACCCAATCGAACGCTCTGCAACTGATCGCCCTCTTCGCGCCGCTGTTAATCCCCGCGATCGTGTTCCCACTCCTGCTCGGAATTGCCCAAGAACAGTTCTTCTGGGCCGTGGTTCTGGCGCTCGTATCCTTCGTCGCCGCAGGCGGACGGCTTTTCGTTGTGCAGCAGCAACTGCTCGTCAGTTCGAGGGAGCGGCAGAAGAGCCTGACCCTGCTGCAAGGAATCATGGCAAGCACCACCGATGCGGTATTTGTAAAAGATCTGAACGGGCGCTACTTGATGGTGAATCCGATGGCAGCGCGCATCGCCGGCTTGAGTGTCGACGAAGTCGTGGGAAAGACTGACTCGGAAGTCTTTCCGGCGGACACCGCGCGCTCCGTGAGGGAGTGGGACCACTTAGTTACCGAAACCGGTTCCCCCGTCACCTATGAGCAAACGGGCATCGCTTCCGACAGGGATCGAACGTTCCTCTCCACGAAAGGACCGTATCGCGATGCGAACGGAAAGATCGTCGGCGTCCTGGGCATCTCGCGCGACATAACCGATCGCAAGCAGGCGGAAGAAGAAATACGGAATTCGCAGCAGAAGCTGCGTATCCATCTGGAGAATACGCCGCTGGCAGTCGTGGAATGGAATGTGCAGTTTCGGGTCGTGGACTGGAATTCTTCCGCAGAACGGATTTTCGGGTACACCCGGGAAGAAGCCATGGGCCAGCACGGGTCTTTCATTGTGCCACCTCAGTATCGCGACCAGGTCAATAGTGTCTGGCTGGACTTGCTGGCCCAAGAAGGAGGTTCCCGCAGCACAAACGACAACGTGACCAAGGATGGTCGCACGATTTCGTGTGAGTGGTACAACACTCCGCTGATCGACGATTCCGGCAACGTGCTCGGCGTCGCTTCGCTTGTTCAGAATGTGACTGAGCGAGTTGCGCTGGAGGAAAGGCTGAGGCAATCGCAGAAGATGGAAGCCGTGGGCCGGTTGGCGGGAGGTGTGGCCCACGACTTCAACAACCTACTGACCGTCATCCTGGGATACTCCCAAATTCTCGCGGACGGCGTTCCCACAGACAGCCGTCTGGCGGACAGCACGGCGCAAATCAAGTCAGCTGCGGAAAAAGCAGCCGGGATTACACGCCAGCTGCTGGCTTTCAGTCGCAAGCAGTTGCTCTCCCCGCGTGTCGTGAATCTCAACGAGATCCTGTTGAGCCTGGATTCATTGCTGCGCAGGCTCATCGGCGAAGACATCGAAGTGCTCACGGTTCCCTCCAACGATCTGGGTACGGTGAAAGCAGACCCGAGCCAGTTGGAGCAGGTTGTGATGAACCTTGCTCTGAATGCCCGAGACGCGATGCCCGAGGGCGGCAAACTGACGCTGGAGACAGCGAATGTCTATCTCGATCAGAACTACGCGCACCAGCACCAACCGGCGCAGCCCGGGCGCTACGTCATGCTGGCGGTCAGCGATACCGGCGAGGGCATGAGCGCTGAGACACAGGCGCGCATCTTCGAGCCCTTCTACACGACCAAGGAAGTGGGCAAGGGAACGGGCCTGGGGCTCTCGATGGTGTACGGCATCGTGAAGCAGAGTGGAGGATACATCTGGGTTTACAGCGAGCCAGATCGAGGAACGACGTTCAAGATTTATTTTCCGCGCGTCGACCAGGCGGCGGAGAATGAGGCCCCCGAGAGTGTCGTGAACAGCATGAAGCGCGGCACGGAGACAATACTGCTCGTCGAAGATGATGCGCAACTGCGTCAACTCAGCTCATCGGTGCTCACGCATTGCGGCTATAACGTGCTGGTGGCGGGAAATCCGGAGCAAGGGCTGGAGTTATGTCGGGCGAACGGAAAACAGATCCGCTTGCTCGTGACCGACGTGGTCATGCCCCGCATGAACGGCAAGCAACTGGCAGAACAGATTGTGAAAATGTCCCCGCATATAAAAGTTCTCTACATCTCTGGATACACCAACAACGCCATCGTTCACTACGGTGTGCTCGACTCCGGATTGTGGTTCCTGCCGAAGCCCTACACGCTGGCAGCGCTTGTGGCGAAGGTTCGCGAGGTCCTCGATACGCCGTTACCTTCTGCAAACAGTCGTTAGATTCCCCGCGTCCGTGAGCATACGACTATCCTTTTAACTTCTGCTCACCCAATTTTTGCCGTAACAGGAACGCGCATTCAAGCGCGTGCCTCAATTCTTCTTGTGGTAGACGGAGAAGGTAGTTTCAACGGTGATTGAGATGGGGACGGCTTCGCCATCGCTCTGACGGACACCCGGCTGAAAGCGCCAGGTCGAGACGGCCTTTACAGCCTGCTCGTCCAGTCCGTAGCCAAGCCCTTTGATGACCGTGACATCGCGGGAAAAACCATCGGGCAAGACTATGAGCGACAAGAGCACGGTGCCTTCAATCTTCTTCTTCGCGGCTTCTATGGTGTATTCGGGCGTGGGCGAGAACGTGGCCTTGGGACGGGAGACACCCTCTCCGACATGATAGACGTGGGGCGGCGGGGCGGGATCGACGTGCTTATCTTGCGCGAAAGCAAGGGTGGAAGCGATCAGCGTCAGGAGAAACCCACAGGAGGCACGGGTCATGGCGAGAGTGTAACTCAGGCCTGTCATGGGGGGCTCGCCCAACTTGGTGACACCATTACGAATCGGCTGCCCCTGGGTTCGTGA
Organism: Terriglobia bacterium; assembly: GCA_963727085.1. GTDB lineage: Bacteria > Acidobacteriota > Terriglobia > Terriglobales > Acidobacteriaceae > Sulfotelmatobacter. Next base: position 471,871 of record CAVSER010000003.1, read on the forward strand.
TGTTCGAAGCCTGGGAACCCGTGCCTGAGGAAGTCTGGGCCCACCCGTCCGACACTTATTCCGTGCGTAGGATCTCGGTGGGATCGGTGTCCAGCGCGCGAAGAATGGCGGGCAGGGTAGCGACGAAAGCAGTAACCAGAATTGCGGTTGCCGGCAGCGCAAGCATATCTGCGTCAGTTGCTTTGACCTGGTAGAAGAGCGACTCGACATAACGCGCTGCACCGAATCCAAGCGCAACGCCCGCGCAGGCTCCCAAGCGCAATCATCAGGAAGACATCGAGAGTCACAAGGCGCACGATGCCGGCACGAGTCGAGCCAATCGCCATGCGGATACCGATCTCGCGGCGACGCTGGAGGACGGAGTAGTTGAGGACAGCGTAGAGTCCGATGCCGGCGAGGAGCAGCGCGACTGCGGCAAAGAAAGCGGCGAGCATGGCGATCAGGCGCTCGCGAATGGTCTGGTCGCGGATCAGTTCGAGCCTGCGTGGTGATGTTCGAGACGCGAAGGCCGTTGTGTCGCTGCGCGATGAACTGGCGGAGCGAGTTGGCGAGCGCGAGCGGATTCTGGGCGTCGGTGTGAATCGCGAACGTAGCGAAGTCGACGACGCTCGGAGCGGATCTGGCGTCGATTTCGTCAAAGGGGACGTAGAAGACGGCGAGACTGGGCTCGCGGAGGTCGTCATATGGGACGTCCGGGGTGACACCGACGATCTTGTTGACGGGTTGATCGGCGCCGCGTTCAAAGGTGCGTCCGATGGGGTTTTCGCCGGGGAAGAAGGTCTTGGCGAACGGTTTCGTTGACGATGGCGGCTCCCGGCGAGGTGTCTTCAGGGCGAAAGTCGCGGCCGGAAACGAGGGGAATCTTCATCGTCGAGAGCCAGCCTGGGGAAACGTTCAGGAACCAGGCGGGAGTCGTGCTGGGAGGCGCGCCGTTGATGGAGATGTCGCTGTTTATGCGGATGCGCCCGAGAAGGGGCCAGCGCGAGATGGCAACCGAGTCGATGCCGGCCGCGGCACGGAGCGCCTCAGCAGTTTGATTCCAGACGACGGGAAGCTGGCCTTTGCCGGCAACCGTTTCCAGCAGGAGCAGACGGTCGGTGGAGAAACCGAGGGGACGGTTCTGCAGGCGCTGGAAGGATGTGACGAAGAGCGAAGACAGAAAGAGGACGAGGAAACAGAACGCAACCTGAAGCGCAATAGCTCCGCGCATCAGACGGCGAGGCGAATGCGGATCTTCACCACCCTTGAGAGCGGCGACCGGCCGGACGGAAGAGGCACGGAGAGCAGGAAGCAAACCAAGCAATAGCACGACAAGAATAATGAGCCCGAAGCCGAAGAGAAGAACACGCCAGTCGGCGGGAAGGGCGAGTCGCGCAGGGTCGTCGGGCGGATTGATGAGGCTGAGCACAAAGGGCGCTGCCCACGCCGCAAAGAATGCGCCAAGGACGGAAGCTACGAGGGCGAGCAGCGCGCTCTGGCAGAGGATGAGCTGGACGAGGCGACGACGTCCGGCGCCAATCGAGATTCGGAGGGCCATCTCATGGGCGCGGGCGGCGGCCTGCGCGGTCATCATGTTGGCGACGTTGACGCAGGCGATGAGCAGGACGAGAGCGACCAGGAGACCGAGGATGCCGAGTAATCGGCGATAGTCCCTCTGGAGATCGGAGATGCCGGCGCCGGCGGGATTGAAGAGAAGCGTTCTGATTGAGAAAGCGGTCGATGTCCGTCTGGGTCATGCCGCGAAAGCACGTGGAGCACTCGGTCTCGGAAAGCGCGGCTCACGGCGGAGAGATGCTGGCGGAGTGGCTCGAGGGCCGTGGCCGGGTTGACGCCGGGCTTCAACATCAGGAACGTGCGGTGCCAGTTGACAGCTGTCCTGGGTGGCGACGCTGTTCATGCTGAGGGGCAGAAAGATGTCGGTGACCGTTCCCTTTTCCGTTCCAGTGAAATCGCGGGGGCCAACGCCGATGATTTCGAAGGTCTGGTCGCCGATGTGGAGCGAGCTGCCGAGGACGTGCGGATCGCGGCCGAAGCGCTGATTCCAATAGTCCCAGGAGAGGACCGCATAAGGATTGAGACCGGGGCCGCGGTCATCGGCGGGGGTGAGCAGGCGGCCGAGCGCGGGCTCAAGGCCGAAGAGCGGGAACATGTTGCCGGAGACATAAACAACGTGGGCCTTCTCCATCTCGTCGTCGGTGGACCAGGTGATGTCGGTGCGGTCGGCGTCGCTGATGGCGATGAGGTCGGCCTGTTCCTTGACGGCATCGCGCATAGCCTTGAACTCCGGCGTGGCCCAGTGGCCGTCCTCGAGAGGCTTGCCATCGAAGCCGATCAATTTGCGGGAGAGGACATAGAGCCTGCTGGAACCGGAGATGGGCAGCGGGCGCCATAGCAGGGCGTCGATAAGACGGAAGGCGGCGACACAAGAGCCGATGCCGAGGCCGAGGGAAAGCACAGCGGCCACGGACGTGAGCTTGTTGCGGCAGAGCTGCCGCCAGCCGAAACTTACATCGGAGAGAAGCGACTCAAGCCATCCGGCAGCACGAATGCGGTGGCTCGCCTCGCGCGGTACGCAGCATGGAGCCGAATGCGCGGCGTGCTTCCTCGGGATCGCGTCCCGAGGCAATGGCTTCTTCAATGTGCGACTGCAACTCTTCATCGATCTCGCGGTTCAAGCGCTCGCCGCGCACGGCATTCGAGATACGCGACCACAAAGACATGTCATGCCTCCCGGAGAACCCGATTGATTGCCAGGCTGACTGGACTGCCAGCGCGATTCTTCCGCGCCCAGTTGCTTCTTGCCCGCGGCGGTCAGTTCGTAGACGCGGGCGCGGCGGCCAGTATCTTTCTTGATCCACTCGGCGCGAATCCAGCCCGCTTCCTCCATACGATAAAGCGCCGGGTAGAGCGAGCCCTCCTCTGCGCGCAGCACTTCCCCCGATGTGCTGGCGATGGCAGCCATGATGGCGTATCCGTGAAGCCGCGGGCGCCGCGACAATAACTTAAGCACGAGCAAATCGAGCGAACCTTGCAGAGCATCGGTCTTAGCCATATATAGATGTCTTTATATAGATATCTTTATATAGATATCTTAGTATCGCGTCAAGGCGAACGTATCCATCCCTGCCCAAGAGAGCAATGCCCGCAGCGCCTACCTGATGCGGCGACGCACTGAGATGACCTACTCGCTTCGCTCCACCCAATAACTCGTCCTTGCCAGCACCGTGTTCTCCCGCGGCTCGCGCAAGCGTGCGCGAATCTGGTGTAAGCCGGGATGCGGTTCCTTCGGCGCAAAGCTCAAGAGATAGCGGCTATGCAGGTGGTTGGTGAAATCGTTCATGCGCACTTCGAACTTCTTGCGGGAAGTGAAGAGTTCGTATTCGCCTCCGGTCATGGAAGCGACGGTGCTGGGAATGTTCTTGCGCATGGCCTGCGCAAGGCGGTAGGCGAGATCAAGGAAGTTCACGCCCTGGTGCATCTCGTCGAGGTTCGTGCCGCGGCCCGTGTCGAGGATGTTGGAAACTCCGGGAGAGAAGGTCAGCGCATACATCACGGAGTTGCTCTGGCCGATGGCGGAGACAGCATCCTCAACGTTGACCTTGCTCCCGTGATCGTGGACTTCGCTGATCAGCAGCAGGACGCGGAGACGGCCTTCCGGTTCCTTCTTCAGCATGCCAACCGAGTATTGAATGGCGTCGAGGATCGATGCGCCGCCATCACCCGGTTGCAAGTTGCTGAGATCGGCGTCGATGAGGCTTTCGTCGCGAGAGAAGGTCCTGGTCAGATGAACTTGGCTGTCGAACTCGACGACAGCGATGCGAACTGTCCCAAGGCCAAAGAGCGGGTCGATCATGGAGCGGAGACCCAGGATGCGCGGAAATTCCTTGGGAGCGCGCCTTCCCGTCTGTATGGCCAGAACCAGCGAGATCGACTGGCCCTCGGGCGCTTCATCGAGACGGATGGATTGCTCCGCCCCGTCATCTTCGATGACGAAATCCTTGGACTGAAGTCCGTAGACGATTTGCCCGGCGGCATCCTTCACCAGGGCAGGGACCAACACAACGTTGGATTGGGAGCGAAGAGTCGTCTCTTGAGCGAGGGCGCTGCAAGCGAGCAGCGTTAGAGAGAGAAGAATGGCGACATGCCGCGGCAGGCTAGCCTGCCTTGCGGGTTTCTTCCTGCAGCACTTCGTCGAGGGCACACGCTAATAGATGCGCGCGCTTCTGGTAGTCGGTTGCCCCGCTCTCCTGTTTCTTCCTGAGCAGGTGGTATTCGTCGGCGATGTTAAGGGCCGCGAGCACGGCGAGCCGAACGGTATCGATAGTGTTGGTGGCTTCGGCGACGGCGCGCATCTTCGCGTCAACATATTCGGCGAGCTTCAGGATGTACTCGGGATCAGACCCGCGAAGATTGTAGGCCTGGTCGAAAATCTCAACCCGCACGCTGGCGTTCTGCGAGTCTCGTACGATCTGATCCTTGGTCGCTGTCGCCATTTGAGCTTCTCCGTAGAGTGCGTTCTACGCTTCGATTCGCCTGCCGTGCTAACTTGCTTCCGCCAGCGACTCGATCTGTGCCAGCATTTTCTCGACGCGGCTGCGGATGTCTTCGCGCTCTTTCTTTAGTTGCACAGTCTCGCGACGGAGGCGAGCCAACTCTTCCTCGCGATCTTCCATCTGCTGGCGCAGTCTCTGAGTATCGCGTTCGGCGGTGGCCTGCGCCTGCTTCGCGGACTTGTACATCTCTATGGTGCGATAGATCTTCTCTTCGAGTGCTTGAAAATTATCGCCCTGAACCTGATGTGGCACCTGTTCCACTGCGTTGGACGCCATAAGCAAACATTCCCCAAAAGAAGAATTCGAACTTAGTCGCAGTATACTCCACATTTTTGTGGAGAAATCAGGGGTTGCCCCTCAAAATCCCATTCTGGGATCGGACTATAATGCTCCCACGTAGGAGGTCCCAACCATGAACAGATCGGTGGGTGCAGTTCTCGGATCAGTGATCACTCTGCTCATCCTGGCGCCGCTAGCCTCGGCCAAAACCAAGGTGGCACTCAAAGATGCCCACGGGAAGTCCGTTGGGTATGTCCTGATGTGGGATCAAGGCACAGGAGTTGCTCTCGACCTGAACCTCCACGATCTCACTCCGGGTGAGCACGCCATCCACTTTCACCAGGTTCCGAAATGCGAAGGTCCCGACTTCAAGTCCGCAGGAGGGCATTTCAATCCGGAAGCGAAGAAGCACGGATTCGATAGCCCCGATGGGCATCATGCCGGGGATCTTCGGAACTTCACAGTGGGGGCCGACGGGACGGCCAAAAAGGTACATCTCAAAAGCGCCGACGCCACTCTCAAAGATGGGCCGCACTCGCTCCTGAAAGATGGCGCCGCCGTTGTGATTCACGCCAAGGCGGATGACTACAAGACGGACCCGTCCGGCAACTCCGGCGACCGCATCGCCTGTGGTGTGATCACGAAGTAGTCTGAACCCGGCCTCCGAAACTACCGGCGCAGTTTTGCCAGCCGCCGTGATGCTTCGTCCAGCGTCTCGAGCCGCTTGCAAAACGCGAAGCGCACCTGCCGGGCACCGTCGCGGGGATCGCGGTAGAAGCTGGATCCAGGTACGCAGGCCACGCCGATCTCCTGCACCAGATGCCGCGCGAAGGCGATGTCGTTATCGAAGCCGAAGGCAGAAATGTCGGTCATCACGTAGTAGGCTCCGCGCGGGCGGAAGCATTGGAAGCCCGCGGATGAGAGTGCGGGCATCAGGTGATCGCGGCGGACGCGATAACCTTCCGCGAGTTTCGTGTAGTACTCGGGCGGCAGGCTCAAGGCTGCGGCCCCGGCTTCCTGCAAAGGCGCTGGTGCGCCGACCGTCAGGAAGTCGTGTACCTTGCGAATCGCGTTCGTGATCTTTTCGGGAGCGACGGCCCATCCCACACGCCATCCGGTTACGCTGTAGGTCTTCGACATCCCATTGATGGTGACGGTCCGGTCGCGCATGCCGTCGAGCGAGGCCATCGATATGTGCTCGGTGCCTTCGTAGAGGATGTGCTCATAGATTTCATCGGTGATAGCGAGCACGTCGAACTTCAGGCAGAGGTCGCGGATCAACCCCAGCTCTTGCCGGGTAAATACCTTCCCGGTGGGATTGTTCGGCGTATTAAGGATGATGGCTTTTGTGTGCTTGTCGAACGCTCGCCGGAGTTCTTTTTCGTCGAAGGTCCATTCGCCGTGTTCATCTTTTGGTGGGCGCAGCTTCACAAATTTTGGTTTCGCGCCGCTGAGAACGGAATCGGGTCCGTAGTTCTCATAGAAGGGCTCGAAGATCACGACTTCGTCGCCGGCGTTGCAGACCGCCAGCAGCGTGGAGATCATGGCTTCGGTCGATCCGCAGCAGACGGTGATTTCTTTTTCGGGATCGACCGTCATTCCCTGCCATACGCCCATCTGGCGGGCGATCGCGTTGCGAAGATTTTTGGCTCCCCAGGTGATGGCGTATTGATTGATTTCGGAGTCGATAGCCCGCTTCGCTGCCTGCTTGACGTCGGCGGGAGCGGGAAAGTCGGGGAACCCCTGGGCGAGGTTGACGGCGTTGTGAAGCATGGCTTGGCGGGTCATCTCGCGGATCACGGACTCGGTGAAGTGCGAGACTTTGTCGGACAGGAAATGCTTGGCCGCCACCGGAGTTTGTTTGCGGGCGCGCGCTTTCTTCGCAATCGATTTTTGGGGACGACGAATGTTACGAGTTGCCATGACAGGCAGACTAGCACAGGTTAAAAACGGACGAGTGCCTGGTGCGACCTCTTGGAATGCGTGTACCCGCGTGCCGCTGCGGCTGTCTTGCTTCGGGTACCTTCGTGGCCTTCGTGGTTCCAGGTTCTTTCACTTCAGTCGTTTGCTAACTCGTTGAGAACACATATATGCAAGTTTTACATATGTTCCTGCGGGAACATTTCAACGTACAGCTATGTACGTACATATGGGTATTATGTATACGAATATTCGCGAGATAGGCCGTACCGGATGGGTTAACTGACTAGTAAGGTAGAGCGTGGGCAAAGTGGATGGCGGAAGCAAAACTTGAACCACTAAGGGCACGAAGGTTCACGAAGGAAACTGTCATACCGGTCTGAGTCCTAATCTACGGCTTGAAACCGACGCTCTGCCACAGTTCGGCTGCGTGGTACATCGTGCCGTTGGTTATTACGTATTCGACATTGCGCGTGTTGTGAATGTCGGCGAGCGGGTCGCCGTTGATCACGATCAGATCTCCGTGCTTGCCTTTCTCGATGGTTCCTAGTTCTTTATCGACGCCCATAGCGCGCGCGGGAACAATGGTTGCAGCCTGGATCGCTTCCATCGGGGTGAAGCCCGCGTCGACATAGAGTTCCATCTCGCGGTGGAGACTATAGCCGGGCACGGCCTGGTCGGTTCCTGCGACGACTGGGATGCCCGCTTTGTGGATCGCGCCGAGGACCTTCAACTGCTTTTCGAACGCCTTTCGTTGCAGGTCCGAACGCTCGCTGGGAGGCTCGACGTCCGTCAGTTGCTGGGCAAGTTCTGGCGCGATTTTGTTCACTCCGGGCTCAAAGCCAGCGGGTGGATTGGCGGTGGTGGCATTGAACAATTCAAAGAGCGCCATGGTTGGATCAAGCACGGTGCGATGTTCCTTGAGGAACGAGATCGCCCTCTGCGCCTCAGGCGAATTGATGTCGATATTGATAGTGGCATTGATCTTGTCTTCGTACTTCGTTCCGGGCGGAAAGGGCGCATGCATCAGGTTGGCGATGTAGCCGAAGTGATTGATCTGGTCTTGTCCAGCTTCGATGACCTGATAGGCAGTGAGTCCTTCGGGGACGTGGCCCGTCACCGTCATGCCCAGGCGGTGTGCTTCATCGGCGACAGCCTTGACCTCTTCCAACTTGACCGAACTGTAGATCTTCATCTGTTGAAAATTTGCAGCGTGATAGCGGTCGACCCACATGCGCGCCTGCTCTGGTGAGTTAACGCGCTCGACGCCGATGGCCATTGGACCTTCGCCGTCGACGACACCTGCAAGGAGAAGGCGCGGACCAAGGCCTCGGCCTTGAGCGATGGCGTCTCGGACAGCGGTGATGAATTCGAATTCGTTGCCACAATCGCGGACCGTGGTCACGCCCGCCGCAAGGTAAATCGGGCCCCATTCCACCTGCTCGAAATGCGCGTGCATGTCCCACAGCCCTGGAAGGATAGTTTTGCCGTGAGCGTCAATGACGTTTGCGTGTCGCGGAATTTTTACTTGCGTCCGTGGACCTGCGGCGACGATGCGTCCGTCATGGATCACGACAGCAGCATCCGTGACCGGTGAGGCGCCGGTTCCGTCGATCAGGGTTCCACCGACAATGGCAAGGATCTTCGCGTGGCTGCCGGGAATTCCTTTGGAGATGTCAGCGAGGGCGCTCATTCCATCGGCGCCAGCTTTGCTGACGAAATCGCCGAGCGCGCTTTCATAGCCCTCGCGGATAGCTTCGAAGTGGTCGAACTCGGCATCGGTGGTGATGGCGGCGACGAGGTTGCGGTTCGAATCGAACCAGAGCGTCTCGCGTCCCCAAATGAGGCCTTCGACGGTGTAGCGCTGAAGCTTCTCTTCCCGCACCCCAACGCGGTCGCGTTCCATGGCGCCGATGTGGAATGTGTCTTCGCCACGCGGCTCGATCTTCACGACGCCACTTGGTAGCGTCGTCAGTTGCGCAGGTGAGCCGTGCGTAGCCCAGTAGCGGACCATCAGCATCTGCATGGTGGTGGGCGCGTATCCAGCGATGGTGAAGAACGGGCCGGGTGGCACTGCGACGTCGGACTCCTTGTCGCGATTACGCAGATGAAGCCTGCCGTTGTGGATCTGGAGCGACTCGTCGATGGTGATGGGGCGCGCGGTGCGACCCTTGATATCGAAGGACTGAGGAGTGAGGTCCTGCGCAGCGCGGAAGGCGACGGAGAGCGGCACGGGTGAGTTGCGGTCGGTGAACTTGAAATCGACCTTCACCTCGAGAGAGCCGGTATCAGCAGTGATCGTATAAGTCTCTTCGCCAATAGGCTGCTCGAATTTGTGCAGGGTGAACTTGCCTTGCTCGAGGACGGTCGCCTGGGGCGCTGATACGGTCTGGGACAACGCAGGCAGGCTTATCCAGGTGGGAAAGAGCAGGGCGAAACAGAGGACGAATGAACGGTGCTGTCGCATATTGGAAGCCGTGGCAGTACGGTGATGGCTCGAAGATTGTAACCAACTTCGCAGGATAAGGAGTATGTTCCGCAGATATTCTTGCGAGTCTACGCCCGGCCGGGCGACTGGAGACGTTCGGCGATGTTCCCGAGGAGACTTGCTGCCGCCTCTCCGGCCTCCTGCGTAGAGAAGTCCGCCGGCAACTGATGGGTGGGCACGGCCGCGCACGCATCCTGGAAATTTTTTTCGGTGGCAGGCGATGCCGGCACGCCGGGCCCGAGTATGACCAGATCGAAGCGGCTCACGCGCATGAGCATCAAAGCGTCGCGCAGATTGTTCGTGGTATGGACGTCATATCCGGCGCGGTGCAGCAGTTCGCGGATATAGGTGACCGCGTCGGCGCTGGTATCGACGCACAGGATGCTCTTACCGGCGGACGAGGGTTTTTCGACAGGTGCGCGCGCGCCGTAAAATGCTGCGACCGCGCTGTCCTCGGAATCGTGGCAATCGAACAGCTTGGTCAGATGAGAAAGCTGTAGCACCTTCAAGACATGGCCGGGGACGTCGCACAGCTTCAGGTCACCGCGAACCTGGCGCGAACTGGTCAGGGTGCGGACCATAGTTCCGAGTCCGCTGCTGTCGATGAAGACGAGTTCACCGAGGTGGAGCACGATGGCACGGCGATCCCGCAGCAAGTGGGCGACGTGTGCGCGAAGCGCTTCGACCTCGCCACCAGCTACGAGGCGTCCTTTGCAGCGTACGACGGTGACACGGCCGATATCCCGGGTGTCGAGCGCGAGTTTCGTCTGCGCCAGCATTAGAAGAGGCACTGCGAACTGCGACGGTTGGCGAGATTACAGGCGCACTGGTGCAGTGTCAAGAGGCTGTGCTCAAAGCGCTGCCAGTTACTGGATTCCGAATCGCTCAGCGGCTCTAGCCTTCGCCTTGGCGGCTTCCTCGTCGCGGTTTTTAGGCGGAGCCGCGGTCTCCAGCGAATGCAACAGGCGCTTTGAGCTTGCCGCGACTTCATCGACGGCAGCCAGGAATTCGGCCTCGTTGGCTTTCGAGGGCTTATTGAATCCGGTGATCTTGCGGACGAACTGCAGCGAGGCGGCGCGGACTTCGTCGTCGGTGACTGGTGGATCGAAGTTGAAGAGAGTTTTGATGTTTCTGCACATAAGACGTCACTTACTGGGATTCTATCGCAATGCGGCCGGGATATGGATGCTTGCAAGGCTCCCTGAGCGGCGGTATGATTCGCCTCTATCTCGTGCCGTAACTTCGTTTTAGCCCAACTTCCCCGGGCGATCTGTGGGGTTCGACGCACGACATCGGTGGGGGCTTCGAGTGACATCTTCCGTGCGGCCGCTGGCCGTGGACGAACAGGTCGGTGGCTACAAGATCCTCGGAACCGCGGGCGTCGGTGGGATGGGTGTCGTGTACAAGGCGCTCGACCTCAAGCTGAATCGCACGGTTGCTCTGAAGTTCCTGCCTAGCGACCTCAATATCGGTTCCAGAGATAAGGAGCGTTTTCTGCAGGAGGCGCGAACCGCGTCGGCTCTCGACCACACGAATATTGGAGTGATCCACGGGTTGGAGGAAACGGCGGACGGCCACACGTTCATTGTGATGGCGTATTACGAAGGGCTGACGCTGCAGGAGAGGATCCGGCGCGGGCCGATGGCACCGAGGGAAGCCATTGAGATTATGGTCCAGATGGCGCGCGGACTTTCGGAGGCACATGAGCGCAGCATCATTCATCGCGACATCAAACCGTCGAATGTGATCCTCACGCGGCAAGGCGTGGCGAAGATTGTGGACTTCGGCCTGGCGCGGGTCTCGAGCAATGTTGCGACGACGTTGACGGCAGGTCCGGTCGGCACGCTGGCGTATATGTCGCCCGAGCAGGTGCGCAACGAGCCGCTGGACCGGCGGACTGACATCTGGTCGATGGGCGTGGTATTGGACGAGATGCTGACGGGGAAGCATCCGTTCGAGCGCGGGAATGTGTCGGCCGTGCTGCTGGCGATTCTGGAGCAGCCACCTCCGGTGGAAGGGTTCGATCCGGCGCTGGCGTCGATTGTGTGTCGAGCGCTAGCGAAGGATCGCACGCACCGTTACAACGATTGCCGCGAGTTCATGGCGGATCTCGACGGGTGCAAGCCTGGGTTCGAATCGGCGCCGAGTGTGCCTTCGTCGCGGAATCTGAAGGCGTCGACGCGCGATCTGCGCAAGGCGCTGGAACATGCATCGTCGAGCCGTGCGCTAACGACACCGGTGGATCGGGCGCGGCGGTGGGCTATCGAACTGGCCGCGGCGATTTTGATTTTATCGGTTCTTTCTCTGCTGATTCCGTCGGTGCGTCATGGCGCTGCGGACCTCCTTTCGGGCAAAGCGAGCGGCAGTGGGGAAAAGCATATCGCGGTGCTGCCGTTCGACAACATTGGGAACGATTCGTCGAATGAAGCGATCTCGGAAGGTCTGCAGGACAGCTTGACCAGTAAGTTGTCAAATCTGGATGGTGGCCAGCAATCGCTGTGGGTCGTTCCGGCGAGCGAGGTGCGACGCAGGAAGGTGAGCGATCCGGAAGCGGCCCTGCACGAGCTCGGCGCAACCCTGGTGGTGAAGGGAAGCGTGATGCGTGATAGCTCGGGCGTCCATCTAACGGTGAATCTGATCCGGACGAAAGACGTGCGGCAGGAGGGATCGCTTTCACTGAGCGATTCGGCGGGGAATTTTGCGTCGTTGCAGGATCAGGCGGTGTCGGGACTGGCGCGGCTGATGCATGTCGAAGTTCCGGCCACGGCACTGCATGCGGCAGATGGGTCGGCGGCTCCGGCGGCGTATGAGTCGTACCTGAAGGCGCTCGGATATATGCAGCGCTATGACAAGTCGGGGAACCTGGATCAGGCGATCGCCGCGTTGTCGAGCGCGGTGAATACTGATCCGCAATTTGCGCTTGGGTATGCGGGGTTGGGGGAGGCGTACCGGCTGAAGTATCAGTTAGACAAGGATCCAAAGTGGACGGAGATGGCGCTGGAGAATGGAACGAAGGCGACGAGTTTGAATGGCTCGCTGTCATCTGCGTATGTGACACTTGGACGGATCCATAGCGCGCTGGGGAAGAACGATCTGGCGCTCACGGAATTCGAGCGCGCGCTGCAGTTGGATTCCCGGAACGCAGAGGCGCTTACAGGCGAGGCGAGGGCTTATGACCTGGCCGGACGGACCGGCGACGCCGAGGCGACGTACAAGCGCGCGATAGCCCTGCGCTCGGATTATTGGGACGGTTACAACAGCCTCGGCTTGTTTTATGACGATCACGGGAGATACGACGAGGCTGTCACGGAATTGCAGAAGGCTATTGAGTTGACTCCCGATAATGCGCAGGCATACTCCAATCTGGCCGCGGCATATCTGGATTCGGGAGATCCCAAGAAACACCCGGAGGCGGAAGCTGCACTGAAGAAGTCGATCGAGCTGAGTCCGAGTTATCCGGCGTACGCGAACCTGGGATATCTCTATCTGTCTGAAAAGCGTTACGCAGAGGCCGCTGCCGCGTGCGAGAAGGCAACCCAACTGAATGACAAGGACTATCTGGTTTTTGCAAACCTGGCAGCCGCATACGACGATTTGAATCAGCCCGCTAAAGCTGTCGTGGCGCGAAACCGGGCGCTGTCTTTACTTGAGCATGTTGTGGAGCAATCGCCGCGGGACTCGGGAGCCCAGTCCCGATTAGCGGATTTGTACGCGCAACTCAAGATGCGGGACAAAGCACTCGCCCACGTTCAGACCGCGCTCGCCCTGGCGCCCGATGACGCTGACGTACTGGAGAACGTTGGAGAAACGTATGAAGTGCTGGGCGACCGTCCGCACGCCCTGCAGTACATCGAAAAAAGCCTCGAGAAGGGATATTCGATGGACACGCTTAAGGGCAATCCGACCTTACAGAGTTTGTTGTCCGACCCGAATTTCCGGCCCCGTCACAAATGAGATTGAAATTAAAAAAGGAGGGATACTATGGCAGCCGAACCACTACCTGAACTTGCGCTCTGGACCGTGCACATCGCGATGGGTGGAGTCGTCAGTTCGAACGGATATATCAAGATCGCATCGATCGATACGGTGTCGTTCTACAACGGAGCGGCATTCCCGGTGAACATTGTGTTCACCAGCAACTTTGCTCAGATTACGAGCCTGCAGCCGGGGCAAACCAGTCCTGCGATTGGCGGAAGTCCGCTGAACGTGACGGTGGATTACACCGTCTACAACGCGAACACGGGACAGCCGACGGGCGGTCCTTATGCGGTCGAGTTCGGAACGGGGCCGCTGGTCGTGCATATTTCGAACCTGAATACGTCGCCGGGTTCGATCGCAGTTCCGGCCGGTGGTCAGATCCAATTTAGCTCTGACGCGACCTACAACGTTACCTGGAAGTACTCGAATGGATCTCCGGCGAATGTGTGGTCTCCTCAGCCAGGGCAGATTGCGGTGGGTTTGAATGCGGTGCAGGTCGCACTCGCAGGGGCCAATGGGCAGAGCCTGACTTACACAATCACTGCCTCGCAGTTGACACAAGGTGGGGGGACCGTGAAGGTGGGGAGTTAGAAGTTCCGGGGGAGAAGAACACATAGAGTTGGGCGTACTTGCGCCAAGGTGCCCCTCTCCATCCGACGGTAATCGAAGTCAAGATCATCCGGCGCGATCAACTGGGGCGGACAAAGCTTGTGCGACTCCGGATCTATGGGGGCGTCGAGTGAGCGGAATGCAGAGATCCTGAAGCCTGCAAAGAACGCAGGCTTCAGGATGACAAACGGGGGGAAGGTCCGCAGAGGACTGATGCTGAGGATTGCGGAGGATTAAGAACGGGCACGCCTGTGGGTTGGAGAATGAAGGGTACGTCCATGCTATAATTCTTTATTCTCAGTCGCTTAGAGCACGGAGGACTGTATCGATAAACGTTTTATCCGCATCAACGATCGTATTCGGGCCCGCGAAATTCGCGTGATTGATGACGAAGGCAATCAGCTCGGTATCATGCCGCCCTTTGAGGCGATCCGAAAAGCCCGCGAAAAGAATCTAGATCTGGTTGAGATTTCGCCCACCGCGCAGCCTCCCGTGTGCCGCATCATGGATTACGGGAAGTATCTCTACCAGCAGGAAAAGAAAGAGCGCGAAGCCAAGAAGCACCAGAAGACGATCACCGTAAAAGAGGTCAAGTTCCGCATCAATGTGGACGACCACGATTACGAGACGAAGAAGAATCACGTTCTGCGCTTTTTGGATGAGGGCGACAAGGTTAAGGCAACGATTTTCTTCCGCGGACGCGAGATGACCCGTACGGGCCTTGGCCGGCAGATTCTGGAGCGGCTGATTAAGGATGTAGAGCCGCACAGCATCGTGGAGTTCCGGCCCCGCCAAGAAGGGAATACGCTGCACGCGATCCTCGCGCCGAAGAAGACGGACAAGGAACGCGAGAAGGAAAAGCAGAAAGCTGAGAAGGCTGAGAAGGCTGCAGCACAGAGCGCAGCCAGTCAGAGCCCGCCTCCGGCGCAGGTCGCCAAGCCCGCGTCATAAGCGCGGCTTTTCGACAGATCAAAAATTCATTGCAATTGGCACCTGGCAATTCGCCAATCGAGGGAAAGCCGGAGTTGTTTTCGTCTGGCCAGGTGCTGATCGCTTATCGCTAAAAGCTGAGGGTTTTATGCCGAAACTGAAAACACACAAGGGCGCTGCCAAGCGCTTCAAGAAGACGGGGACGGGGAAGGTGAAGCGGGGTCACGCGAAACTGCGTCACATCCTGACGTCCAAGGAAACGAAATCCAAACGGAAGATGAGAAAGTCCGGATTGGTGAGTGATGGAGATCTCCGCAAAGTGCTGCGGATGATTCCGTATCAGTGAGAAGGGCAGTGTCAGTGATTGGTGTCAGTGGTCAGAACGAAAACGGATTTTCCGACCACTAGCCACTGATCACTGGCTACTGACAGGCGCGTGAAGAGGCCATCGATCGCTACGGCGAATCGTCCTTACCTCCAGCCGCCATAAAACGAAACATAAAAGGAGAACCACCATGCCCCGTGTAAAGCGCGGAACCAAACGCCGCCAGAAACGCAAAAAGATACTTGACCGCGCCAGCGGTTATTTCCTTACAAAATCAAAGCTGTACCGTTCGGCGAAAGAGTCCGTCGAGCGCGGGCTGAAATTTGCCTATTCCGGGCGCAAGCAGCGCAAGCGGCAGTACCGCTCGCTCTGGATCGTGCGCATCGGCGCCGCCGCCAAGCTGAACGGGATCAGCTATAACCAGCTGATTCACGGCTTGAAGTTGGCGGGCGTCGAACTCGACCGCAAGATCCTTGCGGACCTGGCGGTGAATGATCCGTCGGGGTTTGCGAGCCTGGCGACGCAGGCCAAGGGCGCGCTGGCGTAGAAGTCAGCTCTCAGCTGTCACCTTTTCAGTTAATTCAGGCGGGGCATGGTTACACCCGTGCCTCGCCGTTCCCTTATAATTCGTCGTTCCGAGTATGTGCTCGTTCGGAGCGTAGTGGTCCGTGTTGCCGGTTCGTTCGCGGCCGCTGGTACCGTGTAGATGGCAGGGATCCTTCGACTGCGGAAGTATTCGCTTTCGCGAATACTTCCTCCGCTCAGGATGACAGTTTCAGACACAATTTCTGACGATGGCTTATAGCGTTCCCAAGTTGACGGATTATTCGGCGGCGGCGCTGCAGGACGCGGCTGGCGCGTGTATTGCTGCTTGTGAGGCCGAGGCCGCCGAAATGCGGAGCGATGCCGATCTGAAGGCTTTTCGTGATCGCTGGTTGGCGCGCAAGAATGGGATTCTGACGCAGATCAATGAGCTGTGGCTAAAGGGTGCGCCGAAGGAAGCCAAGCGGGAAACTGGGATCCGAGTCAATGAACTCAAGGCGCGAATCACGGAGATTGTAGAGAGTGCGCACGTGGGTGGCGCGGGGGCGGACTCCCTCGCGGATGAGAGTGTAGATATCAGCTTGCCGGGAATTCGTCGTCCGATTGGGGCCGAGCATCCGGTGATCAAGACTCGCAACGAGATTGTTTCCGTTTTTCAGCGACTCGGTTATTCCGTGGCGGAAGGACCCGTTGTTGAGACCGACTACTACAATTTCGAGGCGTTGAACTTTCCGCCGAATCATCCGGCGCGCGATACGCAGGACACGCTTTTTATCGCGGGACAGCAATCGAAGCCGCAACGCGAGCGGTTGCTGCTGCGCACGCATACGTCTCCGGTGCAGATACGGACGATGGAGAAGATGCGGCCGCCAATCCGGATTGTGATTCCGGGGACGGTGCATCGCAACGATCCTCCGGACGCCAGCCACTCGCCGATGTTTCACCAGATCGAAGGGCTGGCGGTCGATACCAACATTACGTTCGGCGATCTGAAGGGGACGCTCGATCACGCGATGAAGGCGTTGTTCGGGTCGTCGGTGAAGACACATTTCCGGCCGTCGTTCTTTCCGTTTACGGAGCCGAGCGCGGAGCTATACGTGACCTGCTTCATTTGCGGCGGGAGCGGGAAGCGTGGAGCGGAGCCGTGCCGTCCATGCAAGCAAACGGGATGGATTGAGGTGCTCGGTTGCGGCATGGTCGATCCGAATGTGTTCGAGTTCGTGAAGGACAACGGCTACGACCCGAAGAAGGTTTCGGGATTTGCGTTCGGGATGGGCATAGACCGGCTGGCTCTGCTGAAGTATGGCGTGGATGATCTGCAGTACTTCTTCCAGGGGGATGTGCGGTTTTTGCAGCAGTTCGGAGGAAACAGCTTTTAGCTCTTAGCTCTTGGCTTTTAGCTAAAGGCTAAGAGCTAAGAGCCAAAAGCTAAGAGTCAAAAGCTGAATCATGAAACTCTCTCCACAATGGATTCGCGAGTTTGTTGAGCTGAGCGTCGATGATCGTCGGCTGGCGCAAGACTTGACGGATGTCGGTCTGGGCGTCGAGGGCATCATTGGCTCGGGTGCGGACTTGATCTTCGATATGGAGATCGGGACGAACCGGCCGGACGCGATGAATCATTATGGAGTCGCGAGGGAGGCGGCGGCGATTTATGACTTACCGCTGAAGCCGCTTTCAGCTCTCAGTCATCAGCCGTCAGCAAAATCCAGCACGCCTTTTCCGATTACCGTGGAGGAGCCTGAGCTTTGTCCCCGTTTCTCGGCGCGGGTGATTCGAAATACGCACATCAAGCCTTCGTCCGAGAAGATTGCGCACCGGTTGCAACTGCTTGATCAGCGGCCGATTTGGAATGCCGTGGATGCGACCAACTACGTTCTGTGGGAGATCGGCAAGCCGACCCACGTTTTCGACGCGGACCTGCTCGAGGGCGGCCAGATCATCGTTCGGAAGGCGCGCGCAGGCGAGATTCTAAAGACGCTTGATGGCGTTGAGCGCAAGCTTACGATCGAAGATCTTATCGTCTGCGATGCGAAGAAGCCTGTCGGACTCGCCGGAGTGATGGGCGGATACGACACGATGATCACGGAAAAAACGCGGAACATCGTAGTCGAGTCGGCGTGGTGGGATCCGGGCATCGTACGCAAGATGTCGCGGCGTCATGCGATTCATACCGATGCGTCGCACCGGTTTGAGCGCGGAGCCGATTTCGAATCGACTGTGATCTCGTGCGACTTAGTCGCGCAGATGATTCTGGAGTCGGGCGGCGGCGAACTGGTCGGGGACGTGGTCGATGTGGTCTCCAGGCGGATGGACCAGGCTCCGGTTGTGCTGCATGTGTCCGAGGTTCATCGCATTCTGGGCGGCAATCTGGCTACGGGCCAGATCTTCCGGTTGCTGAAACAACTCGGGTTCGAGTTGATTCCTGAAGGGCAGGACGATGCGCAGTTCCGCGTGCAGATTCCGAGCTGGCGGCTGGACGTGGAACGCGAGATCGATGTCATCGAAGAGATCGCGCGACTGCACGGATACAACAAGTTTCCGAATACTCTGCCTGCGTATAGCGGAGCGGTGGTCGAGTTGCCGCACGCTGCGGTGGATGCGACGTTGCGCCAAAGGGCTCTCGCTCTGGGGTATAACGAGGCGTTGTCCCTAACCTTCATATCGCATGCGGACGCGGAAACGTTTTCCGGCGGAGCGAAGGTGCTGGAGTTGGAGAATCCGCTCAGCGACGAAGCCTCGGTCATGCGCACGTCATTCGTGCCGGGCATGCTGGACATGCTGGCATGGAACCTGAATCGCGATGTTGCAGATGCGCGGCTGTTCGAGTTGGGTGGCGTTTATCAAGTGATGGATGGGGAACGCATCGAACCACGGCGCGCGTGCATGGGAGCGACGACTTCGGCTGTGCGTAATTCTTTGCCTTCGGGCGGCACGCTGGATGTGAGCAAGGGAGAACACGCGGCGGCGGCAGAGGCGTTCCGCGGATTCAAAGGCGATGTGGAGAGTATGCTGGCGGAGTTCGCCGGTGAGTTTCGATATGACCGCCAGGCGGCGGAGTACTTCCATCCGAACCGGTCGGCGCGGGCGCTTCTGAATGGGACGACAGTGGCGCAGTTTGGCCAGGTTCATCCGGAAGTGGCCGCCTCGCGCAAGCTGAGGCAGGAAGTGTTCCTTGCCGAGATCGATCTCGAGCAGTTGTACAAGATTGGACTGCGCACGATAAAGTTCGCGCCTCTGGGGAAATATCCTGCGGTGGAACGCGATTTCTCCTTGGTGTTCGCCGACGAGATCACATTCGAGCAGATGGAAAAGGCGGCACGCCGCACCGGGATTGCAGAGCTGTGCGAGTTCCGTCCGGCGGAGATTTTCCGTGGCGGGTCCATCGCCGGCGGGAAGTACTCCGTGCTCTTGCGCGTGAAGTTCCAGTCTGCGGAGCGCACCTTGCGCGAGGATGAGTTGGTGCAGTGGTCCGGGAAGATCGTGGCTGCGCTTACTGAGTTGGGTGGAGTGCAGAGGACTTAGGTCTGCTTCACATCCCGAGCTTCTCGCGCGACGCCTGAGGAGGTGCACTCGGCACCCAGTAAGGCCGCGGCGAAATGCAGAGATCCTAGGAGACGCACACCCTGCGCGCTCAGGATGACAAATCAAGAACAGGCCGTCGAATCTCAGAGCTTCATTAGATTTCTTGCCCTGATCTTTTTTCCTTTCCTGCCGATATAGAACGAGTGCCTACCATCGCTGCTGGAAAAGCTCCGGATCTTCGTCCTTTAAGGCCGTTGCGCTATGTCGCGCGGCAGCCGATCTTTGATCGTACCGAAAAAGTCTTCGGCTATGAACTTCTGTTCCGTGATGGGATCGAGAATGCGTTTCATGGGGACTGTGAAGTTGCTTCGCGCGCAACCCTCGACAGCACGCTCCTGATGGGGCTGGATGTTCTCTGTGACGGGAAATTAGGCTTCCTGAATTGCACTCGGGACACGCTGATCAAAGGGCTGGTACGCCTGCTGCCGCCAGCGTCAACGGTGGTCGAGGTGTTGGAAACAGTTCCCGCGGATCCTGATGTGATTTCTGCCTGCAAGAGTCTGAAGGAGTCCGGCTACATGATCGCGCTGGATGACTATGTGGCAGACGATCGCAGAGAGCCGCTGGCGGGGGTCGCGGACATCATTAAAGTGGAGATGAGGCTGACGACCGATGAAGAAAGATCGGCGTTGGTCCAACGGTTCAGGGCAAAGAATTGCAGGATGCTGGCGGAGAAGGTTGAAACCTACGCCGATTTTGTAAGGGCTCGCGACCAAGGCTTCGCCTATTTTCAAGGATATTTTTTTCGCCGGCCTGAGATGCTGGCGGCGCACGACATGCCCGCGAACCGACTGAACTACCTGCGCATGCTGCAGGAGGTATCGCGGCCGGAACTGGATGTTCCTGCGCTGGAAAAGCTGATCAAGGCGGAGGCATCGGTTTGCTACCGCTTGTTGCGGTATCTGAACTCGGCAGTCTTCGGATTCAAGAGCGAGATTCATTCGGTGCGGCACGCGCTCTCGATCATGGGAGAGCGGGATGTCCGGCGCTGGGTTCGGCTGGTCGCGGCGGTAGGCGCGGGCCAGGAAAAGAGCAGCGATCTGGTGCTTTCAGCGCTGGTGCGCGGGCGGTTTGGGGAATTGCTGTCTCCACAGGTGGCCCATGGAGAGTCCGATCTATTTCTCCTTGGCTTGTTGTCATTGATCGATGCCATGCTGGAGACGCCCATGGAGGAACTGCTGGAGAAGATTCCACTTGATCAGGCGACAAAGGCAGTGCTTTTGGGTAAGCCGAGCCCGCTGCGGCCGGTCTTTCAATTGATGCTGGCGTATGAGAGTGGGGAATGGAGCGCGGCAGCATCGCTATGCCAGAATCTGCATCTGGAGGCCGAGGCAGTTGCGGGATTCTACTGGCAGGCACAACTATGGGCGAGCAATTTGTCTCACGGGCAATGATTGGGGGCGGGGAGCGGGAAATTCTGCAGTTAATCCTGTAGTCTAAGCACTCCTGTGCAAAAGCGGGCCGCTGGAGGCCTTGCGGAGTGGCGCGAGTACGAGTACCATAAAGATGTTCTCATTAGGCCTCGTTCCCGCGCAGGCCTTCCGCGCCAGCCGTTCCGAGGCGGCGCCTATGGATCCGAAACGGAAAATCGAGATTAGAAAGTAAAGTTTTTCATTCAAAAATAGCGGTTCGTTTCTGAGGTGGGGTTCGTTCCAGAGTGCGTCCAGTCGCAACCCGCAATTGCGTGATGGTGAACGAGTGTGCCGAGAGGGTTTCGCCCGCCTGCCAATCGCGAAAGCGGAATTTCCGAGCTTCAGGAAATCGTATTTACTCGCAGCAACAATTTTGAGAGGACTATGAACGCAGGACCAGGAAGGCCCTCCGGTGGCGGAGGAGGACGAAGACGGCGAAGAGGCCGTCGGCAGCAGAATCAGCGCGGACAGCGTCCCGGACCCGGGTTGAGCCGCGAAAACAAAGATGGCATCTACACCGCGCCCATGGACCACAGCTATCGCGCTGCTCTGGCCGGAGGCAACAACGGCCACAAGGGCGGGCGCCCCAGACCCGGACACGGTACGCAGTACCCGCAGCCCGAGCCGGACCCGCTCTCCGCGAGCGAAGCCAACGGAAACTCCCGCATCTTCGCTTTCATCGAAGACCTGTTTTTCATGGCGAAGATTCAGGAAACGGCGCGCAAACTCAACGTCAAAGTTGAATTCGTAAAGACCGATAAGGATCTGATGGAGAAGATGCAGCAGAACGGCGAAGAAAAGCCGTCCCTGATCATCTTTGACCTGAATAACGCGGGAGTGAAACCGCTCACGCTGATCCCCAAACTGAAGAGCAAGTTGAAGAAGGGCACTTCGATTATCGGATTCCTGTCACACGTGCAGGGAGATCTGAAGCAGAAGGCGCACGAAGTGGGCTGCGATATGGTGCTGCCGCGGTCGGCATTCTCGCAGAACCTGCCGCAGTTGCTGCGCAGACACGGCGCTCACGACGATGTGGAGCCCACCGTACAGTAATCTTCATCTGGAAGGTACTGGCCCCGGATAATACCGGGGCTTTGCTTTGTCCGCGGATGGACTATCCCGGAGGCCATGATAGCGGGCGTCCGCCGAGCAGGTGGACGTGAAGGTGGAACACCGACTGACCTGCGCCCGGGCCTACGTTCAGAACTGTTCGATACCCATTCTCGATCTTGCGCTGTCGGGCAATCTCGGCAGCGGCAAGGTGGCATTGACCGATGGTCTCCGCGTCGGCGGCCTGTGCTTCTTTCAATCCGGCGAAGTGCCTTTTGGGAACGATCAGCACGTGGGTGGGAGCCTGCGGCTGGATATCTTCAAACGCGAAAACGTGGTCGTCTTCGTACACCTTCTTCGACCTTATTTCGCCGCGGATGATGCGGCAGAAAAGGCAGTTGGGATCGGTCATTGCGGTCACCTGCGGGAAAGATAACACAACAGAGATCAGTGGCTAGTGCTCAGGGGTTAGTCCAGTCGCACCAGAAAGACTGCGCCTTCCGGTGTCTTGGTTTCGGCTGCCAGTTGCTGCGCACGTTCGTGATCGTCATCGAGGACGCGAACGCGAATCCACCAGTCTCCGGCGGGACTCGCGAAACGGAGAACCTTAGCTGTGCGATAACGGCGTGTGAGATGGTCCGCCAGCTTGGATGCAGCGGGTTCGTCGGGGAATCCGCCAATCTGGACGGCCCATTTTCCTGGCTTTCCCGACACGGCCGCAGATTCCATCAGTTCCACTTTTACTTCCGCGACTCCCGGCTTCCATACGTCGATTTTGCGCGCAGCGGCGAGGGAGAGGTCGACAACGCGTCCGGGGATAAAGGGTCCACGGTCGGTGATGCGGACGAGCACGGTTGATCCGGTTTTTACATTGGTGATGCGGACAATCGATCCGAGCGGATAAGTGCGATGAGCCGCGGTCATGGCGTGCATGTTGTAGACCTCGCCATTGGATCCGCGACGGTTGTGATAGGGAGGGCCGTACCAACTGGCGAGTCCCGTCTCGGTTGCGAGCGGCTTGGCATCGGGTGGAATCGTTGGCTCGGCCAGGTCCGCATTGTCGTCCGGAGTGGTGTTTGGGGTCTTCGGCTTTGCCGCCGCACTGGGAATGTTCGCGCTCGGCTGGCTGGGCGGCTCGGTTCGCGACTCGGGCGGAGGAGGAGGCGGCACGCTCACGTGCGCCGTCTTGGGGCCGCAAGCACTCAGGAACAGCATCGCGAGCAGAACGATCAGCAACATGGCAAAAGGCGTACGGCCGCGGAACGATGCTGCGAATCTGGTGTGAAGATCTGTTACTTCGTCGGGTGCTGCTCCATGTACTCGGCGAAGTCCGCGAGCTTCTTGGAGGCTACGCGCAGAGCTTTGGTTGAGTGCGTACGGACGGCGGGAACCACTTCGTCGTTCAGGTATTTGATAAATTCCGGGATTTCTTTTTCCAGGCGATCGGCGGCGTCGTTGAGAGTTTGACTCACACGCGACGACGCGTCTTCTACCTTGCGGTTGAAGTCGTTCATGGGACTCCTCGGGATGTCTGGGCGCGAAAAGGTTCACGCGGGTACAGCGGATGCCAGGCTCAGACATTATTTCCTGCCCGGGAGTTCGGGTCAATGCGGAAGTGATGACTGCGCCTTGCGTTAGAATGCGGCTTCCCATGGGATCGAAGAAGATCAGAGGGGCGGTAGGAGTGCGGGCGCCGGAGTTTCGCGAGGAATTGCTGGCATGGTACGACGCGAACGCGCGCGAATTGCCGTGGAGGAGAGACCGCGATCCGTATCGCGTGTGGGTGTCGGAAATTATGCTGCAGCAGACGCGGGTAGCGGCGGTGATCGAACACTATCATGAGTTCCTGAAGAGCTTTCCAAGCGTGCAGAAACTGGCGTCGGCGCGGGAGAGTTCCGTGCTCGCGGCGTGGAGCGGGCTGGGGTATTACCGGCGGGCGCGCATGCTGCATGCGGCGGCGAAAATCGTTGCGAGGGAATATGGCGGAAAGTTTCCATCCACAGCGGAAGGTTGGAGGAATTTGCCGGGAATTGGAAGGTACACCTCGGCTGCGATTGCGAGCATAGCGTTCGGCGAACCTGTCGCTGTGGTCGATGGGAATGTCGAGCGCGTGCTGCAGCGAGTTTCGGGCCAGCGGCTTGCAGGCGAGAACGTCTGGGTTGCGGCTGAGGAGTTGCTGGATCGTGAGCGTCCCGGCGATTTTAATCAGGCAATGATGGAGTTAGGTGCGACCGTTTGTACACCTCGGTCTCCCGTGTGTTTGACGTGCCCGGTGATAGACCTGTGCGCGACTCGCGGGGAGATGGCTTGGAGCGGCAAGTCAGTCCCTCAGAAAAAGAGAGAGATTCATTACGCTCTGGATTGCAGGGACGATCAGGTGTGGCTGGTGCAGCGTCCGAAGGATGCGTCGCTGATGGCGGGCATGTGGGAGTTGCCGGAGATTCCGCGTCCTGGAGACCACGAGCATCCAATATTCAAGGTCCGGCATTCGATCACAGTCACGGACTACAGCGTAAGTGTGTGGCATGTGGCTGTACCGAAGGGCGTTCCGAGGCAGCAGATCGCGAAGGCGCGCCTGGCGCAACTGGCGCTCACGGGCCTGGCACGAAAGATTTTGCGTAAGGCTGAAATCCTGCAACGCTGAGTGGCGCAGTGCTAGCATTCAGGTGTAGAAGAAGACGCGAATGTGTTCTGAGGAAATTGCGAACAGTCTCACACACGGATTTGGCCTGGCGCTGAGTCTCGCCGGATTGGTCGTACTGATCGTCGTGGCCGCCCTCCACGGAGGCGTGCTCAGCATCGTCAGTTGCAGCGTGTACGGCGCGACGCTCGTTTGTCTTTACGGTGCCTCCACGCTCTACCATTCGGTACAAACGCAGCGGTGGAAACGGGTTCTGAAGATCGTCGACCACAGCTGTATTTACCTGCTGATCGCAGGAACCAACACACCCTTCACGCTCGTATTGTTGCGGGGAGGCTGGGGTTGGACTCTCTTCGGCATCGTATGGGGATTGGCGCTGTGCGGTATCGCCCTTAAGCTCTGGTTCGTCGACCGTTTCATTGTCGTCTCTACTCTCTGTTACCTGATGATGGGGTGGCTCGCTGTTATCGCGGTAAAGCCAATCCTCAGGACAGTTCCCGTGCCCGCATTGATGTGGTTGCTAGCTGGTGGGCTGGCGTATAGCGCTGGGGTCGTTTTCTTTTCCTTGCCTAGGCTGCGCTATAGTCACGCCATTTGGCATGCATTTGTGCTGGCCGGAAGCATTTTCCACTACGTGGCGATTCTCCAATATGTTGCACCTGTGCGCGCGTGAGGTGCGATTGTTGGTCCCTCCGAGCATCGGAAATCATCGAATAAAGTGAAAGTAAGTCGTTGATGAGTCACCAGCAACTGAGAAATGGTGCGAAGGAGAAGAAGATGACGGCTTTGGCTGGGGGAACGAATGCTCCCGATTTTGAGTTGAAAACTTTGGACGGAAAACAGTTTTCCCTGCGCGTGGAGCTCGGGCGCGGGCCTGTCGTTTTAGCCTTCTTCAAAGTCTCCTGCCCAACGTGTCAATATGCGTCTGCCGTTTCTCGAGCGGCTGTACAAGGCTTATGGAGGCAAGGGAGTCACCCTGGTCGGGGTCTCGCAGAACGATTCGAAAGAAACGGCTGCTTTCGCGAAGGAATTCGGAATTACCTTCCCGATCCTGCTCGACGATACGGCGAAATATCCTGTGTCGAATGCCTACGGCCTGACTAACGTTCCGACCACCTTCTGGATCGATCCGGATGGGGAGATCAAGGTTTCCAGTGTGGGATGGGTCAAGGCTGATTTCGAGCAGATCCAGCAAAAAATGGCTGAATATGGAAAGTTTGCTCTCGCGCCCGTGTTCAAGCCCGGCGAAGATGTGCGCGATTTCCGCGCTGGTTGAGGATCCAAGAACTAAGCGCCGGTTCGGCGCTTCCCGAAACGCAAAACGCGTTCAACACAGAGGGC
This sequence comes from Terriglobia bacterium, assembly GCA_963727085.1. Lineage (GTDB taxonomy): Bacteria > Acidobacteriota > Terriglobia > Terriglobales > Acidobacteriaceae > Sulfotelmatobacter. The sequence goes on from CAVSER010000003.1 coordinate 497,525, forward strand.
ACGGAGCAACACAGAGTCCAACCGGACAGGGCCGACTGACACCCTGTTTCCGCTGGTGGGTGCACTCTCGTACCGTTCGAATGCCGCTTTTCCATGCAACCCAGACCTAACGACTCCGTTACAATCGATCCAGAAATTGACAAGAAATCAGTCTCGGACGCCGCTTCGTTTGGGGGAGAACCTATCTATGCAGGGAATGGCGAGGATCGTCTCGGCATGTCTCATCGTGTGTCTGAGCTTGCCCGTCTGGGCGGACGGAGCCGGAGCGGGTGCCGGCGGATCCAAGGCACCTTCGGTGCGGTTGCCGGGAGCAGCGTTCGTCGCTTTAGAGACCATCAATCCGGATCGCATCCGCTGGCACGTGCGCTATCTGTCGCATGACTTGCTGGAAGGGCGAGGCACGGGGCAGCGAGGCGGCGACCTGGCGGCTGAGTACATCGCCACGCAGTTCGCCGAGTACGGATTGAAGCCTGCCGGAGATCACGGAACCTACATGCAGAAAGTCCCGCTGGTCGGGATTACCACATTGCCCGAGACATCGTTTTCGCTCGTCCCGAGCAGGGGCGAGGCGATGAACCTGAAGCCTCTCGATGAATACGTCGCCTACGACCAGACGCAGCAGCCGCAGTCGGAGGTGGCCGCCGAGATCGTGTTCGTAGGCTATGGCATTGAGGCTCCGGAATATGGCTGGGACGACTACAAAGGCATAGACGTTAAAGGCAAAGTTCTGTTGATGCTGGTGAACGAGCCGCCTTCGGATGACCCGAAATGTTTTAAGGGCAAAGCGCTCACGTACTACGGACGTTGGACCTACAAGTACGAGGAGGCCGCGCGCAAGGGTGCGGTAGGAGTGCTGCTAGTTCATCAGACGCAGATGGCGAGCTATCCGTGGGACGTGGTGCGGAATTCGAATTCAGGGGAGAAGTCAGCTCTGAAGGTCGAAGGTCCGGCACTGAAAGTCGCTTCGTGGATACATTTTGATGTTGCTAACCGCCTGGCCTCGGCTTCAGGGATGAGCCTTGCGAAGATGATGCAGCAGGCGCAAGCCAAAGATTTCCGCCCGGTGAGTCTGGGCGCGCAGCTGCAGGCACATATGGTAAGTAAGCTCCGCAACTTCGAATCGAACAATGTTCTGGCGGTGCTGCCGGGAGCCGATCGGAAGGTCGCGGATGAGGCGGTGATGTACACCGCGCACTACGATCATTTTGGTATTCGCTCCGACATGCCGGGCGACAACATCTTTAACGGCGCGGACGATAATGCCACTGGATGCGGCATTCTGTTGGAAGTGGCGCGGGCTTTCGGAGGCAGTGCGGCCCGGCCGCGGCGCTCGATCCTGTTCGCGGCCGTCACGGCAGAAGAGCAAGGATTGCTGGGCTCGGAGTATTTGGGAAAGCATCCGCCATTCGCAGCCGGAAAGATCACACTAGATCTGAACTATGACGACGTAAAGCCTTTGGGAGCGCCGGAGGAAGTCGAAGTCTCAGGCGCCGAGCGCACGACGTTTTATCCGAACGTGGAAGCGACGGCCAAAGAGTTCCGGTTGGCGATCCGGCCTGACGCGCGGCCGGAGGCGGGTCACTTCTACCGATCCGATCACTTCAGCCTGGCGCGCGTAGGGATTCCATCGTTCTCGATCAATGAGGGGATGAAGTTTAAGGGACATCATGAGTCGTGGGGACTCGAGCAGGAGCGGGAATACGTCGAGAAGCACTATCACCAGCCGAGCGACGAATACCATCCGGAGATGGATTTTGTCGGAGACTCGGCCATGGCCCGGTTTGGATTTGCCCTGGGATTCGAAGCCGCGGGATTGCCGAAACTGATTGGATGGCAGAAGGGCGATGAGTTTGAGGCAGCACGAAACAAGAGCCAACAGTAACTCTTAGCGCGTCCCACCCCTGCAGATCGGTCTTCGAAAGTAATTCAGGAAGTTGCTGCGCCGTCTCCCTTCGGCCCAACTAACGGAATCAATCACTTAGCCGAAAACCAAGGTAACCTTTTCCCCTTCCGTCCTGCCTGCTAGCCTCGATATGTAGCTGTGTAATCAGCAACTTCCAAACAGATACTGCCAGAAGATGCCGAGAATTCCAATCTTTCGACTGGGCGGGGGGCCGGAAAAGCCGGCGCTGCCGAATCTGGCTGCTTCCACTCCATTCGTTTCTCTTGAGGGCATCGCTGTCGGTGTCGATAACCTGCGGCACGATGTGGTACTCAGCTCCAAGTTCGTGGAGTTGGCCCGTGCGCAAATCGCGCGGCTCATCGCGCGTCACGGTGAAATCGACGGACTGCTCGGAGCTGAGACCCAACAGGCGGGCCAAGGGCCTTCCTGGATGCGCAGTCAGGCTGGGAAGCCGGGGAAGCAGAAGCACGACCCTGCGGACTGGAAGTCGGCTCTGACCGAGTTGCAGGTTGCCTCGCTGAATCGAGCCAAGAAGGAATTCAAGCTCTCGGTGGACCTGCTGGCGCGGCTGGCGGTCACGAAGTTTTTGCGCACCGAGATGAACGCGCAATTCGCACAGGTGGTGGAGCGGTGCCGCGTTCTCCTGAAAAACTACGACAACATGCGGGCCCAGCGGGCGCACGAATACCGGGAACGCGTTGCCGGATTCCAGGTACGGAAAAGAATCATCCTGCGCAAAACGGGGCAAGAGATCTTCGAGACGCTGCGGGAAGTGGAGAAGAGCACGCTGGCGCGGACCCGAAGATCGTTGTTCGGCGAAGAGACGTGCGGCGGGGCTTACTTCAGCTATCCGCTGTTTCTGAATCGTCTGCTGTTCTCGGAAGACGGACGAGACGACTATCTATGCGCCGAACATTACGTGATGCTGGGCAATTGGGACCGTGACTCGGATCGGTATGGCCGGATACGGGAGATCGCATCGGGCTTCCTGCGGTCTCTTTATGGAGATGATGTCAGCGCGGAGACAATCGATGGTTGGATGAATGTCCCGGACAATGCCCGCGAGTTGGTCGGCACAGGGACGCCGGAGGATACTGCGGAGGGTTTGGCGCAGCAGGAGCGCCTGGCGGCATGGGTAAGGCTTCTGGAAGATGAGCGGGTGATGGAGAATGCGATTGCTTCCTATCACGTGGTTCCATTGCTCGGGGAGTACGCGCCGCGAATCAACCCACAACAGCTCAAGAATGCGCTGATCGACCGCACAGAATGCGATCGCGTGGAGCGAATGATTCAGGACCACGGGAAGCTTTCGCCTAACAGCCTTTACGCGGCGGTGGCGAAGGTTGCCAGTTGCCGAGGGGCTGAGCGCGCAAAGGTGGCGGCGCGGTTCCTGGCAGATTTCTTCCATTATCATCGCGACCTGCGGCGGCTCGAAATCGTCAACGCGGCGCTGGATTCTGTGAACCTCGTCGGGAACGAGCGTCTGCAGGAACTCTCGCGCGTGAACGGAACGCTTTACGAATTCCTTCTGCCGGAAGAGCAGGGCGAGACCAATTCGGACCGTGTGTTGCGGCACGTCGTTCTTAAGGCCGACGTACGCGACTCGACACGGCTGACGCGTACCATGATGGAAAAGGGATTGAATCCGGCCTCGTACTTCAGCCTGAATTTCTATGATCCGGTGAACAAGTTGCTTGAGAAGTACGGAGCGCACAAGGTTTTCCTCGAGGGCGACGCGATCATCCTCGCAATCCTGGAGCGCGAGGGTGAACCGGGACTCGCGGTGAGCCGCATGTGCGTGCTGGCGCGCGAGATCATCGAGATCGTGCGCGGATATAACGAACTCATGCAGCGGTCTGCCATGCCGCAACTGGAACTCGGGCTGGGCATCACTCTGCAAGAGTCTGCGCCGCTTTACCTCATGGATGGCGAGCATCAGATCATGATCTCGGAGGCATTGAACGAGAGTGATCGTCTGTCGTCGTGCAACAAGCGGGCACGCAAGGTGATGGAACCGCAGGCCGGACCATTCCATGTCTATGCGTTTCAGGCCGCGGAACTGGATGCGGACGGCAATCCGGAGGACGTGATCCTGAATTTCAATCTGGGCGGAATCCGCATGAATGAAGCTGCCTTCCGCAAGCTGCAGAAGGAGATTACGCTGGAGCCGTTGAAGGTGAAGCTGCCGCCCGGCCTTGGCCTCGTCGGATAAGGGCGAGTACAAATTGTTCAGCGCCACCGTGCCGGTGGATCGCGAGATCTTCCGGAAGATTGTTGTGCGCGAGAGCCGCATTCCACGGATCAACCCCTCGGATTTCGCTATCCAGGGCTGGACGGATCGGTCTTACTACGAGATCTGCACGGATCCAGTCATCTACTCGGCGCTGGAAAAGCGCAAGGGCGCGGGCAGATAGAGCTTGGGAAGTAGTGAAATCTCACATACGCTCCGCCGATCCAGGCCGAGAGCCTCCACAATTTGCTCGGGTGTGGAATGGGCCATAGGCAGTCTTACCCGCGATGCAAGGTGAAATCGGGTCGGCAAAGGACAATGAGTTCTATAAAAAGGGATGTCAAGAAAAAAGCTCCGCCTCGACCGGAGGAGAGAGATTATTTCTCGAGATCCAGCCCACTGTGTTTCGTTATCTCTGAAGATGTTCGGCTCTTTGTCCATCTCGTAAGGTTTCTCTGCTGCTGGTGGCAACACCGGGTGTGCAAGACGCGGCAAGCAGGACGAGTGTTAACCATGGTTCTATCCGAGGCTCGTGGCCTATCGCTATTTCTGGTTATCCGAGGGGGCATAGCGTGTAATGGGTGACTCGGTGCCGAAGCACACGGGGCCGATCTCATTGACTGATACTCACCCTCGAACCGAGCATCTGCAGAACCCGACCGTCCACCACCGGAGTACACCGCAGAGATGGAAAAGCCTGTGGCTCAGAGATGCTCAAGCTGCTTGTCGCTGCAATTGGTTGGCGTCGAAGTCCACCCCTTTCTTCCAGATGGTTAAACTGATCGCGGCCAGCTTCCGTGCCAAGGTGAGACGGGCCATGGTCGGCCGCATTCCTTTCTCTACTCGAGCCACATAAAAATCGCGCAGAGGGCCAGGACGTGTGCTGGCCGACACCGCAGCACTCTTGAACAGATTCTTCAGCTCTCGATTGTGGTTGTCATTCAGACCGCGTACCGTCATGCGCTCGCGGTTGCGTTGCAGTTTGCCGCGCACCGAGCGGTACTCGCCGCTGTCGTGGGTCTCGACTGCAAAACCACTGTAGGCCCATAGTTGGCGCTTGGTGCGGAAACGGTGCGGGGTCTGCAGCAAGGCCACCAGCAAGGCCGAGCGGATTGGACCGATCGAAGGAATCTGGCGCAGTAGCCTCACGCCCGAATGTTTGTGGCTTTCCGCCAGTAACTCGCGTCGCGCTTCCAGACGCACCGGTTGCAACAGATCCAGTTGCTGATAGAGCCGCTCGGCGCGAACCCGAACTCCTGGTTCCGTGATCTTCGACAACCACTCGGCGCGATGACGGGGAGAGTAGACGGTTGCGCCTGCGCACGGAATCGCCCAGCTGCGATACAGCGCTTTGATGCGATTCATCACGCGGGTCACATCCTGGGTGATGGTCAGATAACTTCGCCCTAGTTCCTTCAAGGTACGAACCCCATGCTCTCCGTGGTACACGGGATGGAGTTGGTTGCCGCGTAACAACTCGGCCAGTTTGCGCGCGTCGATCCGGTCGCTCTTGTTGCCATCCTTCAACAGAGCGTTCTTGCGCGGATCGCAGACTACAAGATGGTGGACACGAGGCTTCAGCAGGTCATGCAACCAGGCAGCCGAGGTTCCCTCTTCGAAGGTCACAGAAAGGGTTCCTTGCAATCCTCGGATGAAATCTATGATCGTGGCCGCCTTGGTCTCCAGCAGACATTCCATGATCAGCTTGCCCGCACCATCCATCACCGCCACCGAGATGGTGGCTTGGTGCACGTCCATGCCGATATACTTTTCCTGATTCATAAAGGCGCTCCCTTTCGCTAGGTTGGTGATCCGAACAATCTCAACCTACCGCAAAAGTGGGCGCCTTTTTATATTGCGTGTAATGGTGATTTCGACAACTACGATAGGTGGAACACACCTAAAGGGCTAGTGGTGGTTGAATTTGAATGCAGTGTTGCTTCTTGAAATTGTGTACCAGATTTCGTATCCACCTTACGTTCTCCCGGTTGATGGAGAAAATCAACTCTGATTTTCCGTCATTGTCGTAATCCCCAGCGTCCACCAGCCACAATCCCGAGTCCAGATAGGTCACGGCCTTCTTCGTATCGACGAAAAACCACGGGTCGTCCATGTCAAACCCTGCCTCCGTCTCCCGAAGTGTCCGTCGAATTGTCTGTCCCCGAATTGTCCGTTTTTCGGAAAAGATATAGTCTGCCAGCGAAAGATGGGCCAGCCCCCCAGCAAGTAAAAAACTGCTACCAATGCGGCCATCTTTGTTGACAGGCCAGCCTTCATCGTTGACAGACCAGCCTTCATCGACCTTTAATGATCGCCATGATCCCCAAACTCGCAGTTTTACTTCTTTGCGCATCAATGGTTCCTACCTCGCAGGCTTTCGCCAAGTCGAAGGAGATCCTGCCGGAGGGCTGCGGCGACGATAGTGTCCAGTTCGACGTCACACAGGAGAAAGAAAATCCCGCGTTCGCTGCCCCGCCGGAAGGCAAGGCTGTGATCGTTTTTTCCGAGTCTATGCCGAGCGAGCAGAAGATGAAGACGACAACTCGCTTCGGCGTGGATGGAACATGGGCAGGCGCCACAAAAGGCGATTCCTACTTCACCCTGACGGTAGAGCCTGGTGCACATAATATCTGCGCCAGCATGCAGTCAGCTCCAAGCAGGATGAAGAAGCAGTTCACTCAGTTGGCAACGCTTACAGCCGAGGCCGGGAAGGTCTATTACTTTGAGGCCGCGGTCAACGTGATGGGCACTGCAAATCTCGGCTTTGCCACATTCAATTTTGCACAATTGTCGGATGCCGATGGCAAGTACCGGCTCAAGGCCTGGAAGTTTGCTACTTCAAAGGTTAAATAGACAGCCTGGTGGTTTTTGCTGAGTCTGCGGTCCTCTGCCTCGTTCTTGCCAATGGCTGGGGTCGCTCACCTTTCTGCCAGGTTTTCTCAAGACGATAAGGAAACCCAAACCCCGGCTGCCCCGTCCTTTGCGGTTTTCAAAGGGTGGGGGACGATACTGCCTGCCCCTGAGTGTCGTTTCCTTGAAACTATTTCCGCACCTCGATCTATAGGAAAATCAAAGAACAGTTTCCGAGCAGATGAAATTGGAACATCTAGCCCTCTCTGCCACGCAGAACCTTGACTCCGTTTGGACATCAAGGAAGCCCCTCGTTTGATTCGCACGCTGGCAGTTCAAGAGAAGGGGGTAACTTCACGCAGCAGTCGGGTGCAGAAGTGTAACAGAACCGACAGCGAGTCTGACCTTTTGCTTCGTCGAGTGCCAGCTCGGAGAATCGGATCTCCCGTCCGACTCACCTAAAGAGTGCCTTTCGCGGGAACGTGCATCGGCAAAATGATACTGCTCTGCCCGCGTTAGAGGTCAACTGACGTAGCCAGGCGTTAACACAAACTTGGCGTCTGCTCGCCCTTTGCGTGTCAATGAGTGAAATGGGGATATAACGACAGTCAAAGGATAGGGGCACTACGGAAGTGGTTGATCCTGTCGGCTCCCGCTCCATAGCATCCATCCGAACACGCAGCCTGATGCTAACCACCCCATCAGTCTAAACACGACCCAGAGGCCGCCGAGCGGCACGTTCGACCCTCGAAGGTGATCATCTACCATTGAAGAGACGAACATCGCGAAGCCCCAACCCAGAGCGCCGAGCAAACAAACATATTGATTGAAGGTTAGCCTTCGGAGCGCGCCCGGTCGTTCTTGAAACCTTCCGGGCATCGGTATACCCAAGAGTCTGCAAAGGAGTTTGAAGACCACGACCCACAGCACGCCAGCTAGGATCGGGATGGCAAATGACAGGCGTTCCATAATTTCAGCATGATGCTTTCAAAACTAGCAAAAAGCAAGAGATTGCCGCAGTGGGTGTTGTAATCAGGCGTGGGTGTTGAAAAAGTAGGTCGACGGAGCGTTCGTTGGGCTGCGAGTGGCGCGGGCGAGTTTTTCTTCACTTATAGTTGGGCTAGGTGGTGGCAGGCAGAGCAGGGGTTGTCGGTCGGCTGAGGAACCGCACGAGTCGCTTGATGTTTTGGGCTGCCGCTGCCAGGAAGAACTGCTCTCGAACAAACCTCAATCGCCGCAGGCGTAGGCGGCGCAGTCCAATCAGATTCTTCAGCTCTGCGAACAAGGCTTCCACCTTCTTTCTTTGCCGCTGTGCATGAGCGAACTCTGGCGTGTTGGCCAACTCCCGTGCGCGTTGTCGGGCCGGCTCATGCACATGAATGGCGAGGTATTTATATCGCCCGCTGGTGCATTGAGCTTTTTGAAAGCAAGCTCCGCAACGTTTGGCGCTGCCGATGTAAGCGTGAGCACGATTGCGAACATTCAGCCCAACGTAGTTGAGCTGTTCCCCAGCCGGGCAGCGATAGCTGTTGCTTTCAGGCAGATAGGTAAATCGCTCCGGACCGTAACCGGGATTGTTCTTTCTCAGAGCGCTGTCTCGTGTGCGCATGTAGGGAGTGATGCCGCGGTCCAGTAACCATTGTAGAAACTCCCCGTTGCCGTAGGTCGCATCGGCGGCTATCCACGAGGGTTCTCCTCCCTGCCATTGCGCGAACCGTGTGAGCATGTCTTGTGCGGCCACGGTTTCCTGACTCATGCGCGCCGCAGTGGCCTGCACCCCCACAATCACACAACTAGGATTGTCGATCAGATAGTTGTCGTAGTAGTGCGCCGTGAAAGGCGCTGGACTCCAGCGGGTGCAACTCCCGCCCGGGAACTGGTTCGCTCCACCCGGTAGCAATCGAAGCGGCAGCGGAGGCAACAAAGCTGTCGGAGCTTTCGATGGAAAGGGTCGCTTGGCGACTCCGCGAGCGTGCAGGCCGTAACGTGAGTGAACGCTGAGCAGGCCCCGAAAAAACAATTGCAGGAGCCGACCTTACTGTTACACGGGGAAGGCCGCTGACAATGGAGACAGACGAGCGAACAAGCTCCATTGAATCTGCCGGGGTAATGGCGATGGCATGTACGCATAGGAGACCAGAGGCAACACGGGAAGCCCCAGCGGTGATCATGGTATCGATCAACTGGCAACTCGCGAGAGACAGGCCGGACCGTATGGGGTGGCGGAGAGGCTCGTACGACCGATGAAGCCGGGTAATGCCGGTGGAGGGAAGGAGCCTTAGTTAAAGACGAACGCAAGAAGCGACAAAGGACCGAGGGATTGGCGATGAGCCTAACAACTCCATTCAGTGTTCAGAAGTTGCAAACGGCGTTGCATGCAAAAGCGAAGGAATCGCCCAACTTTCGTTTCCATGCGCTGTACGACAAGGTGTATCGGAAAGATGTTCTGGATTATGCCTACGAACGCTGTAAAGCCAACGGCGGAGCTGCGGGAGTAGACAACCAGACATTCGAGAACATCGAAGCGTACGGCAGGGAACGGTGGTTGGACGAACTGGCGCAAGCGCTAAAAAGTCGAACCTATCAACCGCAACCTGTGCGGCGGGTCTACATACCCAAGCCGGATGGGAAGCAGAGACCGTTAGGCATACCGACAATCCGGGATCGGGTTGCGCAAACCTCGGCCATGCTGGTACTCGAACCAATCTTCGAGGCCGACCTGCCGAAGGAGCAATATGCCTATCGGGCGGACCGCAGCGCGTTGGACGCAGTACAGCACGTCCACAAGCTGATCAACACGGGACATGGGCAGATCGTTGATGCGGATCTCAGCAGCTACTTTGATAGTGTTCCCCATGCCGAGCTTATGAGGTCGGTGGCTCGAAGGGTGGTCGACGGAGCGATGCTGCATCTGATCAAGATGTGGCTGGAAGCACCGGTCGAGGAAACCGACGAGCGTGGGAACAAACGTCGGAGCACGCGCAATCGGGACGAAGGTCGAGGTACTCCCCAAGGGTCTCCGATCAGTCCTTTGTTCAGCAATCTGTACATGCGACGGTTCGTGCTGGGGTGGAAGAAACTCGGGCACGAGGAGCGTTGGAACGCGTACATCGTGAACTATGCCGATGATCTCGTCATCTGCTGTCGAGTCGGAGCGGAGCAAGCCCTGACTGCGATGCGGGTGATGATGTCGAAGCTGAAATTGACGGTGAACGAGACGAAGACGCGGGTCTGTTATCTGCCGGAAGAGAAGTTTGACTTCTTGGGATACACGGTCGGGCGGTGTTACTCGATGAAGCGGGGGCGAGTCTACCTAGGCACGACACCTTCGAAGAAACGAGTGCAGCGCATCTGTCGAGCGATCAGCGACGAAACCGGACGTGACAAAGTCTGGCAGGATTCGAAGACAATCGTGGACAGGCTCAATCGGATGTTGATCGGCTGGGCCAACTACTTCTGTCTGGGGCCAGTCAGCAAAGCCTACAGTGCGGTCGACATGCATGCCCGCTGGAGGCTGCGTCGGTGGTTATGCGACAAACACAAAGAGCCGCGGCCGGCATACAAACGTTTTCCGGAGGCGTCTCTGAACTCTGTGTATGGCTTGGTCCAGTTGCCACACCGGACCGCGAACCTTCCGTGGGCGAAAGCGTGAGTCTTTTCCGAGAGCCGGATGCGGGAAAACTGCCTGTCCGGTTCGATGAGCGGGAACAGGAAACAGGACCAAGCCAAACCGGACTGAGGTGACGAAGCGAAAGCCCAGTCGATTAACCACCGGGAGACTACAGTTACTGCGCCTGTTCTCGACTCTACTCCCAGCCGTGCCGGCGTACCTCCCTTGGTGGCGTAGGTGGAATCAGGATCGGTGGTCGATACCTGGTCTTGCTGATGCACCGGCTCTTCCGTGGGATTCTGCTGCTCCAGTTCGACCAAGTACTGGCGCACGGTTTGGCTCACCTGCGCCGCTTCCGCCAACTGCTCGCGTGGAATCCGGCTCTCCTTCGCTGCATTGGCTTCTACAAAACTGCCATCGACCGAGAGGTGCTTACCTTGCACCAATCCCACTTCCACACACTGGCGCACGATCTGCGCAAACAACTCCTCGAACAGCTTCGATTCCTGAAATCGTCCATGCCGGTTTTTGGAGAACGTGGAGTGATGCGGAATCTCCTGATCGAAGCCCAAGCCGGTGAACCAGCGCCACGCCACATGCATCCGCAACTCGTCCACCAGTTTGCGCTCGCTGGTGATGCCGTACAGATAGCCAATCAACAGAATGCGCAGCAGCAACTCGGGATCAATGGAAGGTCGTCCGGTTTCGCTGTAGCTGTCCTTCAGTTGCTGCCGCACAAACTCGAAGCTGATGTGCTTGTCGATCAGCCGCAGCAGATGGCTTTCAGGAATGTGGTCTTCCAGGCGGAAATAGTAGAACAGCGCTTCGGAGCGGTCGTGTTGTCCCATCATGATCAGCAGGCCTCCGACGATGAAAATCAAACAGAGCATGGCGAACGCTTCCTTCTAACATGCTTCTGCTGAATCTCACCCCGCTAATCCACGTGACTTTTTCAACACCCACAGGCGCTTTGCACTCAAATTTCGACTTCTTTCGTTTTGATTCTCATTTTAGCGTTTGGCCCTGGGACCTGGCGCGACCAAACTTACGTCCTTTCAAGACAGAGGAGTTTTGTTTATCTGAGACTTCGCTGGCTGCAACTTTATTAGAAGTTTGAACCCATGCGCGCTGGACGGAATGGGATCTGGAATGTTGCTTCCACATCGACAGGGGCGCCGTTCTTCATGGCGGGCTCGAACTTCCATTGAGAAATCGCTTCGCTGGCGAAACGGTCGAGACGATCGTCGACTCCTCGCAGGACTCGCACATCTCCTACGCTTCCGTCGGCGTGGATGACAGCGTAGAGAATCACGGTGCCCGCGACGTTTTCGCGCATGAGTTGGATCGGGTAGGCCGGATCGACCTTGCGCGTCGCCATCGGTTGCGTCAGATCCGGAGGAGGAGTGCTGGCATCCTGTCTGCCAGAGTCGTGCTTAAGTTCGGCAAAGCGGATCACCCAGCTTCCACCGGCGGAATTCAAATTTGGCATGTTCAGCGTGACGGAATAGAACTTGCGATTGCCGAATACGGCGCGTTCCGCTTCTGACAGTTTTGTCGCGCTTTCGGGCTGCATGGGACGGGCGGTACTCACCCGCGGCGGATGCACGCTGGCTATCAGGTTGGGATTGACAGTATTCGCGGGGTTCCCCGGAGGTCCGGCAACGGGCGAAGGCGAGCTCGCGGCCTTTCCGACATACAGACCGGACGGGAGATTGTTCTCCTCTTTGCTTGATCCCCGCGCGGTTCCGTTCGTGCCCGCGGTTGCAGCCGAGCCTGGGGAACCGGACGCTCCGGCATGGCCTTCGGGTCCGGCGGCGAACGACCCGCGGCGGTTGCCTTCAGGCGGTGCGGGCGGAGCGCCGACCATCGGATGCAAGTTTAGCGCGATTACATGCCCCTGCGATCCGAAGGACGACCCAGAAGATCCCGAGGATACGGACGGAGGCGGAGGAACGACCTGAGTGGCGGCCTGGGTCCCGGCGGATCCTCCACCCGGAGCGGTACGCTGAGCGGCCATCGGAAGCTGGGGAGCCGGAGCGATGACAGTACTCGGGCCGATATTCACGTCTCCGAGACGGCGGTTGGATGGAGATTCAAGGCTAGGCGGTGGCGCGATGAGAGCGGGCTGGAGGCCCGCGAATGAGGTGGTGTTGCCCGCGTGTACATCCGGCGGAGGAGCCACAACCGAGTTCTGCAGGGCGGGTGCGTTGCGGTGCTCGGAAACGCGTGCGGCATCGGGTGGAGGCTTGACGACGGAATCCGTCAGCTGGGGCACCATCCGGGTGATTTCGGAGGCGGGAGTCAAGGGAGCCGCCGGGATGTCCAGGCGCGGTTTCTGGTGCGTGTCGGACCACGCCACGATGTTAGGGAGTGGAACATTTTGCTTCAGCTTCACCTTGGGCGGGGCGACGATCGTCTGCTCGCGATTGTCCGCCTCGGGGGGAACTGAAATGATCGGTCGCGGGGCCAGTTCCGGATCAGCCTTGGCCTGAACTGGGGCCGAAACGCTGCGGGTATCGAGAGGCGGCAGGTATTCGGAAGGCTGGTAGTAGATCACTTCCGAGCGATCGAAAGCTGGGCGCGGCTCAACTCGGGGCTGCAGTGCAATCAAGTGGCTAAGTCCAAGGAGAAGGCCGAAAGCGACCAGGTGATAGGCGCCGGATTGGAGAAACCTGTCCCAGGGAAGAGGGCGACTCACGAATACGTCGGGCCAGAATGGGGCAGGAGCGGACTGGAGTTCGAGCGGGGGCGGGGGGTGCGGCAACACGAGATCGCGCAGGTTGGCGAAGAAGACCCGAGGCCACGACGGCAGTTCGACCAACAAGGCCGGAACTGGCTCGGGCTGCGTGTTCTCGACGACGGGGGGAGCGGCGAACATCCTTCCATACTAGATGCCGCAACGGGCTTTGGGATAGCCGGGAGGGCACCCGCGAGGAGCGAGCGTTTATAATCATGGATTCAGCTTCTATCTCTGAATCTCACTGTAAGGACACACTTTGCTCGATTTTTTAGGTGATCTTCGACGCACTCACATGTGCGGAGCGCTGCGCGCGTCCGATGCCGGTAAGAAGGCTGTTCTGATGGGCTGGGTCAACAAGCGCCGCGACCACGGCAGCTTGCTTTTCATCGATCTGCGCGACCGGACCGGCATTACACAGGTGGTGTTCAATGCGGACCGGAATGTGGCCATCCACGAGAAAGCTGGAGCGCTGCGGAATGAGTACGTCATCGCGGCGATTGGTACCGTGAAGCTGCGCGACGCCAACACCGTCAATCCGAATATGCCGACCGGGGAAGTTGAATTGGTTGCCGATGACCTGCGCATCCTGAACGAGTCGAAGCTGCCGCCCTTCCTGCCGTCGGATACGTCGCTTACGAATGAGGAGACACGGCTGAAGTACCGGTATATCGACCTGCGCCGCGATGCCATGCAGTACAACATCGAAACGCGGCACAAGGTGGCGAAGGCGATCCGCGATTACCTGTCGGCGCAGGGATTTTTTGAGATCGAAACGCCGTTTATGACGCGCTCGACACCGGAGGGGGCGCGCGACTATCTCGTGCCGAGCCGGGTGCAGCCTGGGACCTTCTATGCGCTGCCCCAATCTCCGCAGATGTTCAAGCAGATCCTGATGATTTCGGGATTCGATAAATATTTCCAGATCGTGCGCTGCTTCCGCGACGAGGACCTGCGGGCCGACCGCCAGCCCGAGTTCACGCAGATCGATCTGGAGATGTCGTATCCGCAGGCGGAACGGGTGTGGGAAGTGGTCGAAGGTTTCTTGCAGGCCGCCTTCCGCGCGACTGGTGAAGAGATCAAGACTTCGTTCCCGCGCATGGACTATGACGAGGCGATCCGGCTGTATGGGATCGATAAGCCGGATCTGCGGCTGCCTCCGTTCGCGGACGTGCGGGATTGTTTCACGCCGGAGAATTTGCAGGAACTGGCGATCAACGCGAACCTGCCGGTGATTGCGATTCGCACGCCGAAGGTCGGAGAGTTGTCACGCAAAGAGCGCGACGACATCAAGCCGATGTTCCACTCCAAGGGCGGAGCCCGCGTGTACGAAGACTTCAAGCGGATTGCGAACAAATTTCCGGGCGCGGCCGCAGCGATTGCGAAGAAGACCGGCATGGAGGAAGGCGATCTCATTGTGCTGGTCGCTGGATCGGCGCAGACTGGGCCGCAGACCCCGATGCCCGCGCATCGAAAGGTCACGCCTGCAGAGCTTTCGATCTATGCGTCGGCCGGTTTGCTGCGGCTCGCGTTGGCGCAGAAGTATGCCGACAAGCATGGGATTTTCAAGAAGACGGGAGATCCGGCGAAAGATTACCGCTTCTTATGGGTCACGAACTTTCCAATGTTTGAGTGGGATGAGGGCGAGAAGCAGTGGATGGCGGCGCACCATCCGTTTACCTCGCCGCACGATGAGGACATGACGCTGCTCGAGCAGGGAGTCGATTCGGTGAACGATCCGCAGTCGCCGCTGAGTGCGGTGCGGGCGCTGGCATACGACGTCGTGCTGAATGGAACTGAGTTGGGATCAGGATCGATTCGTATTCACCGGCAGGATATCCAGAGCAAGATCTTCAAGGCGCTGGGCATGAGCGAAGAAGAGGCCAAGTCGCGATTCGGATTTTTCCTCGAGGCGCTGGAGTACGGGACGCCTCCGCATGGTGGGATTGCCCTAGGACTTGATCGCATCGTGATGATTCTCGCGGGAGCGGAGAGTCTGCGCGAGGTGATTCCGTTCCCGAAGACTGCGCGGGCCGTCGATTTGATGGTGGATGCGCCGACTCCGGTGAGCGAGCGGCAGTTGAAAGAGTTGGGAATTTCGATCAAGAAGTAGCGTGGGGCTAAAGCCCTACCTGCTTGCTGGCTTTAACGCGGCCCTAAAGGGCCGCCCTTTCACGGCTAATCGGGCCTTGGGCAATGCATTCGAGTGCGCCGGCAAGATTCCCGCTAGTCACCGCGTGCATGCGTGCTCGCACCCAGCTGTTCGCCGCGTGGCGACCGCGCAGTCGTAGCTTCAGATAGTTCTCAGTCAGGGCTTCGGTGAATTCGCCGTTTTCGTCACTCCCAGCGACATTCAGCGTGATTGCTTCCAGCGACTTGCCGATGAAGCCGCGCATGAATGCGAGCTTCTTTTCGGAAGCCAGTTCACGCAGAATGCGATTGCGTTCTCTCGCTATGTGCACCGGGATCTGATTCGGCATGTTTGCTGCGGGCGTTCCTGGACGTGCCGAGTAGGTGAAGACGTGCAGGTAGGTGAAGGGCAAGTCTACGATCATCTGCCGCGTTTCTTCGAATTCTGAATCTGTCTCGCCTGGAAATCCGACCATCACGTCGGCTCCGACTGCTGCTTGCGGCATCGCTGCGTGGATCTTCTCGATCTTTTCGCGGTAATGCCATGGACGATATTTGCGGTGCATGCGACGGAGGACAGCGTCACTGCCCGACTGCATCGGAACATGAGCATGTTTCGCGATATGCGGTGATGACGCGACTAAGTCGATTAGATCGTCGGACCAGTCCATTGGCTCGACTGAGGAGACGCGGAGTTTTTCGAGGCTGGTTCCGCTTAGGATGGACCGGATCAGGTCTACGAGGTTCGGTTTGCTGGCGAGAGGGGTTGCAGGCGAGCTTTGATCGCCTGAACAGCCGAGGGCGGCTGTTCCCACATGAAGCTCCAGGCCGGGGGTGGCCGTCCCCAGATGAGCCGGGGAGTGCGGCAAGTCTCTTCCCCAGCGGCCTAGATTAATTCCGCTGATGACTACTTCTCGATAGCCGGATTGCACCAGCGCGTTCACTTCGCCGATGATTCGGTCCATTGCCAGCGAGCGGCTTTGTCCTCTTACATACGGGATTACGCAGAACGAGCAACGGTTGTCGCAACCGTCTTGCACCTTGAGGTTCGGGCGCGTGCGCTCGTTGGCGGCATCGAACACGGGAGCCGCCAGGAGTTCGGTGTGAGCAAAGATGTCGGAGACGAAGATCGGACTAAGGTCGTCGGCCGTCGGTCCTTGGCGAAGGGAGCCAAGCGGCACGAAGCTTTCGGAGCGCGGTAGTACATCTCCGCGAAGCGCAAGCTCGGCCAGTTGATGCTTGTGAGAATTGCCGACTACCAGACTGACGCCCGGCAGAACTGCGATCTCTTCTGGAGCGCGCTGGGCGTAGCATCCTGTGACAATGATTTTGGCTTCGGGATTCTGCCGGCGGACACGGCGAATTGCAGCGCGAGCATCCTGATCGGCACCGGTGGTTACGGAGCAGGTATTCAGGACAACGACTGAAGCTTGGGCAGGAGCGGAGGCGCGAGTTAATCCCTGCTCCTCGAACTGGCGTTCAAGAGCGGCGCCGTCGGCCTGGGTGGCGCGACAGCCGAAATTTTCTACAAAGAACCCGGGCACACTCTATGGTAGCGCACACTGCGCCTCACAGCCCGCCGGGGGGAGTTGGATGAGAGGCTGACAAATCAGGCGGACGCTTGTGTCCGGCGCGCCTGAAAGCACTCGCGACAGAAGACGGGACGGCCCTGTGTCGGACGGAAAGGGACCGTGGTCTGCTTTCCGCATCCGGAACAAGTGGCCTGAGTCTCGACCTTGTTGTAGCGGTACGTTTGTCCGGGAGCCGGAGGTGCGCCCAGGACTGCGATGCGTTTGGTTTTGCATACCTTGCAACGCTTCGGTTCGTTCTTGAACTGCTTATCGTGAAAGAAAAGCTGTTCCCCCGCTGTGAAAATGAAGTCGCTCCCACAGTCGATACACTTCAGCACCTTGTCCTGAAATTCCATCGAGGATGGCTCCCTTCAGCCCGTCTCCGCGCGCCCACTCGCGTGGAAAGAACTGCGGTGGTACACCGAAAATACAGGTTTGTAGTACTCCCCCTCAAACTGCCCCATGGACTCGGCCCGCCACGCTCATAGGATTTGGCGTGGGTACTGCTTATGATCAATGCCGGGAATTCTGGTGAGTGTAAGTGATCCCTGTTGCAGCTCGATTCGGTGGGGGGCCAGATCAAGCAGAGCCGCCCCGGGTCGGAGCGGCCCTTGATTGCGTTAGTCCTGTTCCTTGCGTGTCTTCTTGCGAGCTCGCTTGCGAGCCAGCGCAGCTTTTACACGCTTCTTCTCGCCGGGCTTCAGGTAAAAGGAGTGGCGCTTGACCTCCTTGATAATGTCTTCCTGTTGCACCTTACGCTTGAAGCGACGAAGAGCGTTCTCGAGGGACTCACCCTCTTGAAGTCGAACTTCTGCCAAACTTACACACCCCCAGACTCGTCCGGATGGACCTTGTAGTTATGACAAGGATTTGACCTCAAGTCAAGTGGAACTGTCGAATTTATTTACATAAATGCCCGAAAATGGTGCGTTTTCGGAACGAATCGTAGGAATTGCAACAAAATGCGCAGATTCCTTCATGGTTGTTGCCGTCTGGCGGACGGGTTTATTAACTTTCAGTTACACACTCGAATTCCACTGGGCTCGCCAACAGAGGTTCCTGTTAAGCGAACGTGATGGCGCCTTTGTTTCGTCTAGAAGATGAACTTCATCGCCAATTGAATTTGCCGCGGGGCGTACGCGGCGTTCGGTTTCATGAAGTTGTTCGGCAGTTGGTAATAGCCCGGGTAAGGGGCGAGATTCGGCGTGACAGAGTCCGAAACAAACGTACTTGCCGACGCGATCATGCCATTCGAAGTGATGGCGACGCGCTGGTTATCGCGGTTAAAGAGATTAAAGGACTCGGCCATAAGATTGAGCTTGTAGCGTTCGCGGAACCGGAACATACGTGTGACGCGGAGATCGGCCGTAGCGTAATCGGGTCCCGAGAAAGCATTTCGGCGGTAGCCTGGAAGGCGATCGTTGAGACCATTGCTGTCGCCATTGGGATCTCCCTGGACCGTGGCATTTACCGGACGTCCTGAGCCGTAATTGATCACCGTCGAAAATTTCCAATCGTTCAAGAAGCGCCCCAGGATTTCGTGCCCACGGTGGAAGAATCGTGGCTCGGAGGAGAATGCGGCGACCACACGATGGCGCTGGTCGGTGACACTTGCGCCGCGCTCAGTGGAAGGATTGTAAGAGTTCTGGACCGTGGCGGGTTGGCCGGCGACAAGGGCGTCCTGGCCGTCGTCAATGGCGCGCGCGTACGTGTAGGAGAAGCGCAGATATGTGCCGCGGGCGACGCGCCGATTGAGAGATAGTGTGCCGCCGCTGTAATAGCTTGACGCGGCGCTCTGGAACAGGTTGATCGCCCCAAGTTCCGCAAGGGGGCGTCCCAGGGGATTGATGCACGGCGGCCAAGGGCACTCGAGTGTCCGGTTGAATTGCCATGTGGCGAACGAATCTACGGTGTAATAGGCATCCTGAAAAACGGATCCGGTCGAATCGAAGATGGGATAGGTGAGCGCGGTAGGCTGAGGCAGGTTAACGTCGAGGGCGCGGATCAGGTGCTCGCCGTGGACATTTAACAAAGAAAGCGCGACCGTGGTCCGATCGGCGACTTCCTTTTCCAGAGTCAGGCTGGCCTGCTGCACGCGAGGGGTGACAAAGTTTGTTGCGAAGGCGGAAACCTGGTGAGTGACTCCTTGCGTGAACCCTGCAGGCAAGGTGCAGTTGGCGGCATCGGGCGCGCAACTCACAAGCGGATTCGGATACGAAGGGAAGACTTGCCGATCGTAGTAGTTGGTGTTGTTCAAGAACACTTCGGAGTCGGTGACTCCGTTCTCGGTCTGAATTACTGAGTTGTAGATCTGTGGGATGCGCACGAAGAAGATACCGTATCCGCCGCGGACGACGAGTGGACGCTTATCTCCCAGTGAATAAGCGAATCCGGCACGCGGAGCGAAGTTATACGGCTGAAATGGAACTTTGCCTGACGGCGGGAACAGGGGATTCGAGATCAGTCCTGCGGTCGTGAAGGTCTGTAGATCCCAACGCACTCCCAAATTGAGGGCGAGCCGATTCGTCACGCGGATCGTATCCTGCGTAAAGGCGGCGTATTCCTTCGTGTCGGGATGCGAAGCCGAGCTGCCGAATTTCTGCATGTAGTAATGCGGGACTTCGTGGGCATAGGCGCGCAGCGGCGACAACGGAAGGCCGCCTTGCACTGGAGCGAACGTGAACGGATCCACCTTGATGGGATAGAAGAGATATTCGCCGCTCTGCTGGCTGGGGAAAAAATCATAAATCGAAGTGAGCAGGGCGTCGCCACCGAACTTGAGAGCGTGTCGAGGGCCGTCAACGCAGAGCGTTTCTGCGATATGCAGTCGATGTTCGCGATTCTGGCGGGGAAGAATATTGGAGCGTCCGACTCCGTCGAGAATTGTCGGAATCTTCACGAGCACGTCATTGCTGTTGCTGTAAGACTGCTGAAGATCCCGCGAGAATTGGGCGCGGAAGTGACTGATCAGGCGCTGCGAGAAGCTGCTGGTCAGGGTAAGGTTCGCAGTCTCAGTAAACACCTGTTCCTGGCCGTTATTGCTGATGGCGTCATATGTGACTGGGCTAGCGGGATCGAGGAAGACGTTGTTGGAACCCCAATAGCGAGTCCCACTGAGGCGTAACCCGAGTTGATGCCGAGGAGTGAGGTTGACGTCGAGTTTGCCAAAGGACGAGTTGCCGATCTGAGCGGCGGGATATTCGCCGGCCAGGGAACTGAGCCTGCCGGCAGCCTCGAATACAAGCGCCTGATCGGTAGCTTCGTAATCGCCCGGAGTATATGGGCCGGTTGGGGCTTGCGGAATTACGCGTGAGCTGCCGTCCAGGAACTCCACAACATTCGGTACATGGAAGATGTGTTGATCGAATCCGCCGAAAAAGAAGATCTTATTTCGCTTGAGTGGGCCGCCGATCGTGCCGCCGACTTGCTGCTGGCGGTTGTGCGGTTTGAACGCCAGAAATGGATTCGTGGCCCCGACGGAGCTGTCGCGGATGTAGTAGAAGGCCGTGCCATGCACGTGATTGGAACCGGATTTCGTCACAACGTTCACGACTGCGCCGCCGGCGCGGCCCTGTTCGGCGCCATAGGAGTTGGAGGAGACACGGAACTCCTGCACGACTTCCGTGGAGAACTGATAAGGGGCGCGATAGCGTCCGCGAGCCTGCGCGAAGAAGGCGTTGTTGTTGTCGCCTCCATCGACGAGAAACGTATTCTGAAATCCGCGTAAGCCTCCGAAGGAGAGATCGCCATTGGTCGCGGAGGTCAGGCTGCGCGGATCTTGAGTGACTCCGGGAGAGAAAAGGGCAAGATCGGAAAAACGACGACCGTTCAGCGGGAAGTCATTCACAGCGCGTTCGTCCAGCAGAGTGGAGACCGCGCTTGGCTGGGTCTCAATGAGCATGGGCGAGGCGTGGACGGTGACGTTTTCTTCCGCGGTGGCGAGTTTGAGATGGAACTGAAGTTCGGCGACTCCACCCACGTCAACGTGCAACTGCGGAGCGATCTGAGGCGACATGCCTTGCGCGTCGACGCGGGCGGAGTAGTCTCCGGGGGGCAGCAGTTCCAGGGCCGAAGAGTCCTTCGGCATCGGTGATGGCCGTGTAGCGCCTCCCTGTCGCCGTGTTGACAATGACAGCAGACGCTTTCGCGATGCGGCTTCCGGCGGGATCGAGCACCGTGCCGCGAATCGAGCCGGTGGCAGAGTCCTGTGCCGTCAGGACTGCTGGAACTGCGAGTAGGAATATGCCAAGAAAAATACGAGCGCGTGTCGTGGACATAGATCGCCCCTGAGTGCGAAATGCTCGGAGGGATTGTCCCAGCGCGCGTTACCGGACGCGAGGCGGGGCTTCGGAAGAAGAATCGGCGTGCGCAATCACAAGGCAACGCCGCAAATCTTTCTTCGCCGAATGGAAACACGTTTTGTATAGCATCCCAGTGAATCGGACTCTGTGATCCGGGACATATTTTCTGCAGTTTTTCCCGGAGTGGGAAACGCCCGGCACAGGGGACGACTGCACCCGCAGCCTTACGTCAGACCTCACACTCGTGTTATTTTCGAAGTTCCTTCCGAATCCATGATTCGAGCATTCAAAGGCATCAGGCCGACGATTCCGACGACGTGTTATGTGGACGAATCGGCGCAAATTATTGGCGATGTCATGCTGGGCGAACACGCCTCGGTGTGGATGAATGCGGTGCTGCGCGGAGATGTGCACGAGATCCGCATCGGAGCGCACACGAACATTCAGGACAATAGCGTCCTGCACGGGATGAAGCAGCAGTGGGGCGTGTACCTCGGCGAATATGTGACGGTTGGGCATTCCGTGACGCTGCACGGATGCGTGATCGAAGACCGGTGCCTGATTGGGATGGGGACGATCATTCTGAATGGCGCCCGGATCGGGGCTGGATCGATTATCGCTGCGGGCACGCTCATTCCGGAGAAGACGATTGTTGAGCCGGGATCGTTGTGGATGGGGTCTCCGGGGAAGTTTAGGCGAAAGCTCGAGGATGCTGAGCAGGAAGTGATCATGCGGTATGCGAGGAATTATCTTGGGTATAAGGATGAATATTTGAAGGAGAGTAGGACATCCTGAGTGGAGTCTGGCGTTCGGGGGCCCGACGCCACGGGAATTCCGTCAGGCGTCTCGAGTGCAACACAGAGAGTAGGGATCCTTCGACTGCGCGAGCTCATTCGAGCTCGCTGCGCTCAGGATGACAGGTCGGTCGAAAGAGAAGACATGATTAAGGCTGTTCGGGGAACTCGGGATCTTCTGCCGCCGGAGACGGCGCTGTGGAACTTCGTGGAGTCGACGGTACGCGAGGTGTTTCGAGCGTACAACTTCCAGGAGATCCGCACGCCGATTTTCGAGGCGACGGAGTTGTTTGCGCGGGGCGTCGGGGAAGAGACCGATATCGTCGCGAAAGAGATGTACACATGGGAAGACCGCTCTCGTGCCGCCAGCGAAAAGGGTCAATCTCTTACGCTTCGTCCGGAGAATACCGCCGGAGTGGTGCGCGCTTATATCGAGCACAAGCTCTGGGATCGCGGACTGAACAAGCTTTACTACATCGGGCCACAATTTCGACGGGAACGTCCTCAGAAAGGACGCTATCGCCAGTTTTATCAGATCGGAGCCGAGGTCATTGGACCACCCGCATCGGGAAGTGAGTCTCCTGCACGCGATGCCGAAGTTCTCGAGATGCTGGCGACGCTGCTTGACCGGTTGGGAATCGCGAATTGGACTCTGGAGTTGAATTCGGTGGGCACTCCCGCCGATCGCATCCAATTCAACGAGGCTTTGCGCAAAGCCCTGGAACCGGTGGTCGGGAAGATGTGCGAAGACTGTCAGCGAAGGGCGGTCACCAATCCTCTGCGTGTGTTTGATTGCAAGGTGCCGGAGGATCAGCCAGTTGTCGAGACGCTGCCGCGCATTACCCACTTTCTAGGAGAAGATTCTCGCAAGCACTTTGACGCGGTGCAGGCAATCCTGACTAAGGTCGGAGTTCCCTTTACGTTGAACGATCGTCTCGTCCGTGGCCTCGATTACTACACGCGGACTGCATTCGAGTTCACGCACGGCGCACTGGGAGCGCAGAATGCGATCCTTGGTGGTGGACGTTACGACGGGCTGTCGGAAGCTCTCGGTGGTCCGGCTGCTCCGGGAATTGGCTTCGCCATCGGCGAAGACCGGCTTGTCTTGTCGCTGAAGGAGAAAGCCTCGGCCGAGAGTGTGCTGCGAAAGCCCGATGTGTATATCGCTCCAATGGCCGGGATGAATGCCGAGGCTGCGCGCCTTGCCAGGGAGTTACGGCGTCAGGATCTTGTCATTGAATTGGGCGATGAGAATTTCCGGCTGAAGAAATCGTTTGAAGCGGCGACGAAGGCAGGTGCCAAGTACATCTTGATCGTGGGCGAGAATGAAGTGAAGGCCGATACGTTCGCCCTGAAAGATCTGGCCACTGGAGAACAGGTTTCGGTAGCGCGAGCCGAACTGGCAGCAAGAATTCGAGGCAATTGACAAACCCGCAATCCATGCGGAGGACGTTTGGGCAAAAGTCACAGCGAGATCGACGAGCACCTCTCCAAATTTATCCAGCAACAGCACGTCTTCTTTGTCGCTACCGCGCCGAGTGCAGCGGGTGGACACATTAATGTTTCTCCCAAGGGGCTGGACTCGTTTCGCATCCTGAGTCCGAAGAAGGTTGCCTACCTCGATCTCATCGGAAGCGGCGTCGAGACGATTGCTCACGTGAACGAGAACGGGCGTATCGTGCTGATGTTCTGCGCCTTCCAGGGTCCTCCGAATGTTGTGCGGTTGCACGGGATCGGTCGAGTGTTGCGACCGCATGAGCCGGAATTCTCTGAGCTGGCCTCGCGCTTTCCTTCCTACGACAGCACGCGCACCATTATTGTCGTCGATGTGACTCGCGTTTCAAGTTCTTGCGGATATGGAGTGCCTCTCATGAAGTACGACGGGGAGCGACCGCAGCTGTTCGCGTGGGCCGCGAAGAAGGGGCCTGAAGACCTGAAGGCTTACCAGCGCGAGAAGAACGCGCGCAGCATTGATGGACTTGCAGGTCTGTCGGAGTAATATTTCATTCGGTGATCGGAGAAGAAAATGAAACAGGCTTTTGCCGTTTTCGTCATAGTTGTTTGGGGTACCTTCGCGCTGGCGCGTAACGGTCAAGCTAAGGCGCCGGCCGCGCCTCCAAACGCATTCGATCAGACGCTCATGGATGCCGAGAAAAGCTTCCTCGCAGCCGCGAAGAAGGGCGATGCAGGATTCTTCAAGCGCACGCTCACCGATGATTTTTCGTTCGTGGCCTTTGACGGTCAGCTTTCCAGCCGGCAGGAAATGGTGGATCAGTTTTCGGAGCCAGGAACTGACATTCTGCCCTATGAAATGAAGGTGGTTCCGCTTGGCGAGAATGCTGCGATCGTGACCTACAACGTCGTGCTGCGCGTTCCGGTGGCCGAAGATCAGGGGCCGCCTCCTCGTTATCAGCACTTCAGCACTGTCTGGGTGAAGCAAGGCGATAGCTGGAAGATGAAGTTTCTGCAGATGACGGCGAATCACTGGGGAGACTGGTAGAGATCTCAGATTTCCGATTTTAGATAAAGATTGAAAACCCGCTGTCTTGGTTGCCTGTCGAATGACGGTTGACGGCCTGTCACCGTGCGGCTAATATCTCGCCGCAGTCTCGATCAGCGCTCGTCTTACAGTCAACCCGTACCATAATCAAACTCAATTGCTTGGGAGGCGTGCAATGAAACGTATGGCAATGATCCTTGCCGCGGCAACGATGATGTCCGTATTGAGCCTGGCTCAAATGGAGACACCGAAACCAGGGCCAGAGCATAAGAAACTCGACGTATTCCTCGGTTCGTGGACGCTTGAGGGTGACATGAAGGCAAGTCCGATGAGTCCCGCCGGGAAGATCACGGAAACAGAGAAATGCGAGTGGATGGAGGGCGGATTCTACGTGGTTTGTAAGGTGCAGTTCACCAGCAAGGTCATGGGGAATGGTTCGGGAATCTCCATCATGGGATATTCCAGCGACGACAAAGCCTACACCTACCGCGAATTCAACAGTTGGGGTGAATTCAACGACTCCAAAGGCGCGCTCGATGGCGAAAAATGGAGTTGGACGAATGAGCAAAAGATGGGCCAGGCAATGATGAAAGGCCGCTTCAATATGAAGATGACCTCGGCGACATCTTACGATTTCAGCTACGAAGTCTCCCAGGACGGAACGACGTGGAGCACCATCATGGATGGGAAGGCGACAAAGAATAAGTAGTTCCATTTACGTGACAATTGTCAGAAATGGAAGTTGACGAATGGCACTGGCCAGCGCATCCTTGCCCCGCTAGGCTCAGTCAGGATCCGTCATACGAAATCTGAGCTAAGGAGCGCACACGTGAATCGAAAAGTAGCGTTGACCGCATTTTTGCTCTTCATAACAGCTTTTGCCTGGCCGCAGATGTCGGTGAAGCCGGGACCGGAAGTGAAGAAACTCGACTACTTCGTCGGTACCTGGACGACAGAAGGGACCATCGCTCAGGGACCCTGGGGGGCCGGCGGCAAATTCAGTGCAACGGGCACGTCTGAATGGATGGACGGCAACTTCTTCCTCGCCAGTCATGGCGATTTCAAAATGCCTGCCGAGTTAGGCGGGGACGGCAAAGAGACGTCGTTCATGGGCTATGACACGAGCGAGAACATGTACACGTTTGACTCTTTCAATAGTCAGGGCCGGCGCGAGCACTCCACGGGGAACGTGAGCGGCGACACGTGGACGTGGAGCAGTTCACAGAACTATGCGGGGCAGGAAATCAAGCAGAAGATGACCCTCAAGATCGTTTCGCCCACCAACTATACGATGAAATTCGAGGTTTCCATGGACGGCACCAACTGGCTGCCATTCATGGACGCCAAAATCACTAAGAAATAAGTTCTCGCGCGGGTCGGGCTTCAGCTTTGGCTGAAGCCTTTTTCTTTGCGCGCGTATCAACGGCTAGGGATAGTACGATATGGCGGGGACGTTGAACAATGAAAACAAGGATAGCTGTAGGTTTGCTGATCCTCTGTGCGTGCAGTGTCGCAGGCATTGCGCAGAGTACCCAGCCATCCAGTGATGCGACACCGTCCAAGCCTTCGATCGACCGGAAGGCCTATGCCGGCATGTACACGTTTCTGAAGGAAGGGGAGTTCGTGCAGGTCACCGTAGAGGACGACGGCAGTGTCAGCGGATTCATCTCCCGCTTTGCAGAAGGCGAGAGCGACAAGGGAGCACTTCTGGACCAGTTCTTCAAGAACGGAAAGCTGGACGGCAATAAGCTGAACTTCACCACAGAAGTGGTGCATGGTGTTGCTTTCGATTTCAAAGGATCGGTCGAGCGCGGAGAGGGGAAGGTTCCGGGGGACGATGCCTATTTTGTCCTGAAGGGCACACTCACCGAGAACGTGACCGACGTTAACAAGAAAGTGACAGCGCACGCGCGAGATGTGGTGTTGAAGATGTTTCCGCAGGATGCGGGGCCACCCGCGGCTGCGAGAAAGTAAGGGACTATTGTCCGGCGCGAAGGGGAGAGAGGCTCAGGCGTCCAGCGACCTTCTTGCGGGTTCCCTCGTGTTCATACACTAGATCAGGAGAGCCGTCCGAGTTTGAAGAGGCCGCAGCAAGCGTTTCTGCGAGGGCCTTGTAGGACCGGCTGATCTCAGGTCCTTCCTGAAGGACGACCGGAGTGCCATGGTCGATGGAAGGCGAGATTGCCTGGAATGCATTTGGAACTTTCCACAGAACTCGGCAGTTTGTGACTTGCTGGACATCCTCGTCGGAAAAGCCCGGAATCTTTTTGTAACGATTCAAAACCACTCTCAGGCGGTCGCGGCCCGTGCCTTCTTCGAGGAACGCGTGAATTCGGCCGGCGCTCCAAAGGGAGACGACGTCAGTTTGCGCTACGACCAGCACCGCGTTGGAAAGATCGGAAAGCAGGCGCGTCGTGGGATCGAGCCGGCTCGAGCAATCGACTACGACAAACCGATAATGATTCACAAGCAGATCAAAGAGGCGGGCCAACTCTCCCGGAGTTGGTTCCGTTGGGTAGGGCTGTTGCGGGCCGGCGAGAAGATGGAGTCCTTCTTTCGTCGGCGTCATGAGTCCATCCAGCAGCGACACGTCCATGCGGTGCAGATTCTGCAGCGCATCCAAAACGCCAAACTGTGGCCTGAGATTCAGGTGAAGGGCCGCGTGACCGATAGGGGCGAAATCGAGCAGAACGACATCGCCGTGCGCCTGTTGCAAGGCGAGAGCTGTGTTCACTGCGGCAGTGGTGCAGCCAGCGCCTCCCTTGGCGCCAAGGAAAGTAAAAACGGAAGCTTTGCCTGCTCCTCCGAGGGAACGGGTCCGCGAAGAACTGAAACGAGTGAGCGCTTCGAGCAGGGCTTCGGATCCGGCAGAGTGATCGAGGTATTCACCGGCGCCCGCCCGCATGCTGGCAACGATAGCGGCCGGGTGCGTCATCTCCCCGTTTGCGAAAATGGCGATCTGCAGGGTTGTGGCGCGTATCAGTTCAATGGTTCGGATGGCACGCTGAGGATCCTGGGAAGAGATATCGACGATGACGACTTCGGCGCGCGAATCCTGAAGATGCCGCAGGACGGTGTCCGTTGGACTGTTTGGAAATCCCGCGTGACTGAACACCGCTGTTCCCAGTCGCGTGGCCTCCAAACGAGTTTGCAGAACGGATAGGTGTTCCCGGTCCTCGGTCAGGAGGGCAACTGCAATCCCATGCATAGCGCGGTTCTCGCTGATTTCTATCGGTGTTTGCATGTTAGAAAGAGAAGGTACTCTCCGCCAAGTGACCTAGGTAATCATTCAAGTTCGCACCAAACACGCGATCTGCCGGAACCGTGCTGAACTGCAGAATCGATGGCTGGGAGGAACTGGACAACGTGGATAAAGCCCTCAAGGCTCATTGCCTCGTTACACAGCATTGTAAGCCACGAGCGGCGCGTTGAAAAGGCGGGGGCACAACTACCGGAGATCGTTAATTCTATTCGTGGAGTTTGGGCTTTCAGGGGTGAAACTACGCTTGAGTTCCCAAGGCCGAATGCGCCTGAGGCGCGTCTTTTTCGTGATCAGAATGGAGGGACGAGATTCGAGTGTGTGCAGCCGACATCTCCGCATCTACCGAGAGGTATTCGTAGGTCTCGAGACGAACAGCAACACCTATCTTTCTCTCCATATCAGGGCTAGCTGCATTGGCTCCGGCCGATGGCATCGATTTGACGACCCGAAGAACGCGGGCGCGGCACCGCACCGGCATGCTTTCGCCCAAGGTGATTTCGGAGGGCATCTTTAGTGTGAGTTCAATCTGTGCACCTTCGGTTAGCGGAACTTCGGTGAAGAAGAAGGCACCACGGGAACTCAGGTCTTGCGTGAATCCGTGACCCTTCAGGGAACTTGAGGGCTCCAGGAGAGATACTGAGATTGCGTACGGAAACCGTTGTCCGACCCGACGCTCAACCTGAACTGGAGGTGTACTCATAGCCCATTTCTCCTCGGGACCGCAGAATGCAGTGCTGTACTGTAGCTCACAATTGCTAAGAAGAAAAGGCAGAATGCGTGGAAAGTGGCTGCCATCCCAGAACAGCTATTAAACGCGAACTCACGTACAAAAGTCGAGTTTCAAGTCGCCGGTGGACGCCATCGACCGGCGATCGAACTGCTGCGAGGGGAAACGCAAGATATAGTGATTCAATGCGATAGCCTCCATCATCCAATCAAGAGTCAACCGTGCCGCAGCCGAACGATTCCAGCCCAGAACCAGTAAAACCCGAGGCCGAGCGCTCTTCCGGGGGGAATATCCGGTGGCAAACTGCCGGACGGGCCCTGCGCCACCGCAATTTCCAGCTTTTCTTCAGCGGACAGCTTATTTCCCTGGTCGGCACGTGGATGCAGACGGTTGCACAGTCGTGGCTGGTTTATCGGCTGACGGGATCGGGTCTGCTGCTGGGATCTGTCGGTTTTGCCAGCCAGATTCCAGTATTCCTGGTCGCGCCGATCGGGGGAATCACCGCAGATCGCGGCAACCGACAGCGCATTGTCATCGGGACGCAGATTGCATCGATGATCCTTGCCTTCATCCTTGCTGCCCTTACGCTGACGCACCGCATCACCGTTCGAGAGATCTTCGTACTCGCCGCACTGCTCGGCGTTGTGAATGCATTTGATATCCCCGGGCGCCAGGCCTTCCTCGTGGACATGGTCGGGAAAGAAGATCTGATGAATGCGATCGCGTTGAACTCTTCCATGTTTAACGGCGCCCGTGTGATTGGTCCGGCGGTCGCGGGCGTCCTGGTCGCGCGGCTGGGCGAGGGATGGTGCTTTTTTGCGAATGCGTTGAGCTATATCGCGGTAATTATCGGATTGATGCTGATGAAAGTGCACGCTCCTGCGAAGGCATCGCTACATTCATCGCCCATGGAGCACATCATCGAAGGATTTCAGTTCGTAAGCCGAACGGCGCCGATCAAGGCCCTGCTTTTGTTGCTTGGAGTGGTGAGCGTGACGGGTATGCCTTACGTTGTGCTCATGCCCATTTTTGCGGACAAGATTCTGCACCACGGAGGGCAGCAGCTCGCATCCCTGATTGGATCGCATGATCTGGGAGCAGTTCGCCTCGGAATCCTCATGGGCGCTGCGGGAGTCGGAGCCCTACTCGGAGCATTGACGCTTGCCGCTCGCTCAGGAGTGAAGGGATTGAGCCGCTGGGTTGCGGTCTGCTGCGCCGGCTTCGGCGTCAGTATGATCCTGTTCGCATTCTCCCGCTCCTTCTGGCTGTCGGTGCTGCTGCTTCTGCCGGTCGGATATTTCATCATGTTGCAGATGGCTGCATCGAACACGCTCATTCAGGTGATGGTTCCTGACGCATTGCGTGGGCGTGCGATGGCTGTGTATTCGATGATGTTCATGGGATTGGCGCCCGTCGGAGCGCTGGTGGGTGGCGCGATGTCAGATCGGATCGGCGCACCCTGGACGGTCGCCATCGGAGGTCTCGCTTCGGTATTCGGCGCATGGTGGTTCAGCTTGCAACTGCCGAAGATTCGGGTAGAAGCGCGGCAACTGATCATCGCGCAGGCAATGGCCGGAGGCGAGCCGGCCGAGGAAATGACCACGCCGGTAATCGAGGATTGACGCAGGTTATCTGCGGAGCGCGCTGCGTCCCAGTGCTACCAGGAAGACCGCGCTTTTCCCACGCGCATGCGGCGAAAAGAAACTAACCACGTCATCATCGTAGAACGTCAACCCGCTGGCGCCCAGCTTTTGGGCGTAGGCCCCCAGGTACAGTTTTCCTCCAAGGATCCCGGCTTCGAGTTGTGCGGCTCGATAGCCGCGGTTCCCGAAACGTTCCATAACCTTCTTCAGATCGGCAAGGAAGAACACATCGACTGCGGCGTCGGCGGGAAGTTGCTGCTCGAGACCCAGATATCCGGCCTTGTCGCGAAAATCTCCGGGTTTTAACTGTTCGAGCTGCTTCGATTCCCAGTGATAAAAGTAAGCGCCTGCAGCAAGGCCTACCACGTTGTTGACGAGCAGGTAGAGATCGTTGAGGTGACTCCCGGAAGGATCCAGGAAATCCGCTGGAATTCCTCGGGTGGCATGATCGAGGATTGTTGAGAGCTGTTGCACAGTAATCGAGTCGCGCGAAAACTGGCGACTCGATCCACGTCGCGAGATCACCTGTTCAATCGTGTCCTTCGAACGCCGGGAATCATCGAGCGGCTGAAGCAACATCGCGCTACCCTTCGGCGTTGCATTGGACGTTCGCGGAGTCTTCCCGCGCCATGCGGTCACTTCCTCAGTGGAATCCAGCGAAGACGCTTCATGCATCTTGCGCATCGCCGGATAGTCGACCTCGTGTGAGGAGTATGGAACGACAGCAAGTTCCAGTCTCTCGACGGATGGCGCACTCGGTGGATTGGCCGCCGTGTAGCCGACGGAGACCAGCGAAAAAGCTACCTCTCGCCTGGTATCCACGCTGAGCAGTTGGTTGATACTCGAATCAACAAACCCAGCGATGACCTTGGACGGAAGCTTCTCCGCGGAAGACATCGCGAGGAGATTCGCCAGGATTGTGCCGTTATCCCAACCGAAGTGGCGATAGGTGCGCGAACGGTACTTCCACGCATTCCTCCAGTACGTTCCCGTGCAGATGATTAACACCGGGGCATGGGCAACTGACGGATCGTCCCCGGTCGCGTGAACCAACTGCTGTCGAAAATCGCCCGCCCGTAGCTGGCGAAGGCCAAACTCGGCTGCTCCAAAATGATAGACGCCGGCCAGAAGCGCTGGAGGACCGCCGGGCCGCGAGCGATCAGGCAAGTCACAGCAGACTACGTACAACTCAATCTCGTAGAGAGCGCCAGTACATGCGGCAGCCCGAAAAAAGGTTTCGCCCTGCGGATGCCTTTTGCTTTTTGTGACGCCCGCGGAGAAAAACAGGATTTGTGCGAGGGTGTCGAGGTCCGGGATCGACTCGGATTTCGCAGCAGCATTCACGTCGGCAATCGCGGACAATGCCGAGGTATCAGTATCCCGAAAATCCCGTGGCAAGCGCGTGACTTCGAGGGTGGGATAGATCTTGAAGAGAAGAGGCTTGTTGTCCCAGTCAAGCGCGTGCGGATTCGTACGAATGCTCAGGTACGAGTGCTTGGTTCCGGTGTGGTATTGCCAGGCAGCATCGAGATGGTTGTTCTGGCTCAGTCGCGCACTCCTCAACCTGGATATAACTACCGGTAGGCGCTGGCCGGAAGTCCCGTAATGCGAATTCCAGCATGACCTTTGTGACGGATGTTCATGCCGATCAGCAGAGCGGTAATCTGTTCCACGATGCGCGCGTTTTCGAGCTTGCCGCCATCGACGGGGCGGACTCCGGGAACTTTCGCTGCGAGTTCGCGCGTGAGTTGTGACGCATCCGGGTCATCGCTGCACACAATCACGTCGCAATCGAGCGGGTCGTCGCCATTCAGAAGATCGGCTGAGATGTTATGGAATGCGGCAACGACACTCACACCCTTAGGCACGAGTTCCGCAGCCTGTTGGGCAGCCGAGCCCTGCCATACTCCAAGCGGCCGGGAGGCGCGCCCACCAACCGAAGCGGCCAGCGGTACGGTCGCATCAATAAGAACGCTGCCTTCCGTTATCGCCGGTTTCAACTGCTTGAGGATCGCGGCTTGCCCCTCGAAGGGAACGGTGAGCATCAGTATGTCCGCAGCAGTGCAAGCGGCGGCATTGTCCATTCCAGAGATGTTGGCATTTGCTCCGGCCCGCTGACGAATCGACGCTGCACACTGCTCGGCGCGCTGCCGGTCGCGAGATCCGATGATGATCGCCTCTCCAGCGCGTGCCCACCGGAGGGTAAGTCCCATGCCGGCGGGCCCTGTGCCTCCGATTACCGCAATCGGGCGTGCTGAGCGTACAGTGCCGGTCGCCCCGCTCATGCGAATTCAGCCTCGAGCGGCTGTTCGGCGGTGAAATCGTCGAGAGGGACTTTGATATTGATTCGTGAGTACGTGGTGTTGCGCTCTGCGGGGATGCGGCCGGTCTCGAGAATCAGCGACTGGAAATCTTCCGGGCTGGTGTATTGTCCTGCGGTCGATCCAGCTTCCCGCGAGATGTTTTCTTCCATCAACGTGCCGCCGTAGTCGTTCGCTCCAGCGTGCAGGCAGAGTTGGGACAGCTTGCGGTTGAGCTTTACCCAGGAAACCTGGATGTTGTTGATTGATCCGGCAAGCAAGATGCGCGCGAGCGCGTGAACCTTCAGATGCTCGTCGATGGTCGGGCCGGTGCGAGACAGTCCTTGATGGAACAAAATCGTGTTCTGGTGGACGAACCCGAGCGGCACGAATTCAGTAAAGCCTCCAGTTTCGGATTGAATGTCCCGCAGCAATCGCATCTGGCGCACCCAATGCCCAGGATTTTCCGCGTGGCCGTACATCAGCGTTGACGTGGTACGGATTCCGCAACGATGAGCTGCCCGGATGACCTCGATCCATTGATTCGTCGAGAGCTTATTAGCCGAGAGAATATGGCGGATTTCGTCATCGAGAATTTCTGCGGCGGTTCCGGGTAGCGTGCCCAGACCATTGTCGCGGAGCATCGAAAGATAATCCTCCAGCGTCATGCCCGTGAGCTCTACGCCGTAAACGATCTCCATCGGCGAATACGCGTGAATGTGCATCCGAGGTACGGCCTTCTTCACTGCGCGGAGAATGTCGCGATAATGAAATTTGGGTAAATTCCGCGGCAGGCCACCCTGGATGCAAATTTCGGTCGCGCCCAGGTTCCATGCCTCCATCGTCTTCTCTGCCATCTGCTCGAGAGTCAGAAAATAAGTATCGGCTTCCCGCGGGCCGCGGCTGAAAGCGCAAAACTTGCATCCGACAAAACAGATATTTGTGAAATTGATATTGCGGTTTACGACATAGGTGACGATGTTGCCGGCGAGTTCGGCGCGCAAGGTATTCGCTGCAACGAGAAGTCCGAGCAGGTCGTCTCCCTCCGCGTGCGCAAGCGCGTAGGACTCTTCGAGTGAGAGGTCCGCTCCGTTTTGTGTTTCGAGAACTCTTTCGAGCGACGACCGGACGGGCGGAGTCAGGCGGTGCGCCACATCGGACCAGTCGAGAGCCGGGAAATCTTGCAGGTGCGGGGGAATCATTTCGCCGTGCATAAAAAGCTCCGTACAAGCCTGACTTGCATTCCTACCAAGTTGGTAGCAAGTAACGTCCTAACAGTGTAGCGGAATTTATCGGAAAAGGTCGGTGGCCGCCGGGCGCAACAGACCTTTGACAGTACCTGATCCTGCGGAATACTCGAATCCCCGTACGATGCACGCCGGCGCCCGGTTCAGTTTTCCGCAGACAAGTCCTGCCGCCGAGGCCAATTCATCCGCAACAGCCTCCACGCTCGCTTTCAACTTGTAACCGTGCGGATCGCGCTGTCCGCGGTCATCTCGTAGAGGCTTCATTCCCGCGATCCCGATGGCGAAGTCCGTAAGTCCTTCGCGCCACGCACGCCCGAAACTGTCGGTGACGATCACGGGAATCGCGAGGCCGAGGGCCTTTTTCAAGGATCGACGAAGATTGGCGGCGGAGCGGTCAGGATCTGATGGAAGCAGCAGCGCGTGCTGTCCCCCATCTACATTCGAGAGGTCTATACCGCTATTCGCGCAAAGAAAGCCATGGCGCGTTTCCGTGATAAGCACGCCATTTTTCCTCCGGATCACCGAACGGCTCTCGCGCAGAGCAAGTTCGATGACGCGCGCGTCGAGATTATATTGCTTGGCCCAGGCTACCGATTTGGTAGACGGTTCGATCGTTTGCAGATCGATCAGGCAGCCCTCTGATTTGGAGACGATCTTGTGTTTGACAACGAGAATGTCCCCCGATTGAAATCGCAGACGCATCCGGCGCATCGCGCCAAGAAGTTTGTCCGTGATCTTATCGCCGGGCTTGATCTCGTCATCGAGTGCAATCGAAATCAAGCGAACTTCTTGAGCCCCGGATAGCGCGCTCTGCCTTGAACTCCTCGCGCGACGTCTCATAACGCATCCGAACCGACGGCTAAGAGTCGGTCGTCCAGATTCCATCCGCGAGCGAGACGCTGAGCTCGAGTTTCGCCAGGAAAAGACAAGAGCTGTTTCAGGTCGGAAGGAGTATCGACGTCGACAGCGATTCCCGGCATGCTCAGAACGATACAAGGCTTGCCCGTAGCCAGGGCGGCTGCATGATGCGGTTTGAAACTGTCGTTGCCGAAGCGAAGAGGGAACAGATTTGCGGGGCGGCGGAATGCCGCGTTTGTTCCACGTCGATCGCCGGCCGGGACCAGCACAGTGCCTTCGGATGGCGCTTGTCGCAGGATCTCTTCCAGTTCCCATCGTTGGAGGAGAGGAATGTCGGCAGGGATCACGAGAGTGCTGTCGATTCCGCGCTCGACGCAGACACGCGTCGCCATCTCGAT
The DNA here is from genome assembly GCA_963727085.1 of Terriglobia bacterium. Taxonomy (GTDB): domain Bacteria; phylum Acidobacteriota; class Terriglobia; order Terriglobales; family Acidobacteriaceae; genus Sulfotelmatobacter. The sequence goes on from CAVSER010000003.1 coordinate 532,586, forward strand.
GGCCCCGGTTTCCCCGGGATTCTCTTGATCTGGAATGACCTCAAAGCTGAATTCACGCGCAAGCTCAATCGCGAACGGGTCGCCCGTGACAATCCCCACGGCTGGACCGTTCTTCCAACCATGCAAGGCGGAGAGAACGTCATGGAGCATGGCTTGCGCGAGCTGTGTGCGGGATGGCTGATCCAGAAGGGAAGCCAAGCGCTGTTTGGCACTGTCGGTGTTCTTGATCGGAACCAGAATCACGGCTGGCTGTCCAGGCGACGGAAGGGAGTTCGGATGGCCCGCTCTTCTTTGAGGAGCCCAGCGGAAGCTGACAGGAGGGTTTCCCGCGCCAGGGCCGCTTTATCTTCGGCGCTGCGCATAATGGTCTGGGTACATTGCACGCGCAGGCCGTTCTTGCGCAAAGCTTCGGCAGCCTTCGCATCCCGTACGTCGCAGACCAGTACGTCGAGAAACTCTTCGTAGGCCTTCGCGACGCCCGCAATGGAGCAGGGAAGGCCCTGCGCTTGCATCAGAATACCAGCGGGACCGGCGATGGGAGCGTTGCCAACAATGGGACTCACGGCGGCGATCTTGCCCTTCGCTCGCAGCAGAGCATCGTGAATTCCGGGGACGGCGAGGATTGGGCCGATGCTCGTCACTGGATTACTGGGGGCTATCAGCACGGCATCCGCATTCACGATTGCTTCGATAACTCCAGGCGCGGGTTCGGCGTCAGATGCTCCGGCAAAGCGGACGGAGTTGACCGGATCCTGGTACCAGCGTTGGACGAAATATTCTTCGAAACTGAGTTCGCCAACCGGAGTATCGACCCGCGTCTCGACTCGCGAGTTGCTCATGGGCAGAACGCGCGCCTTGACTGCCAGCTTTTCCGAGATCACGGAGGTGGCTTCCGAGAGCGTCTTGCCTTCGGCGAGCAGTCGCGAACGGAGCAGGTGCATCGCCAAGTCCCGGTCACCGGTATGGAACCAAGTTGGCTCGCCGAGTTGTCCCATGGCCTGCAGGCAGAGGAACGTATCTCCCTTGACTCCCCAGCCGCGCTCGCGGCTCAGCATCCCAGAGAGCACGTACGTGATCGAATCGATGTCGGGTGAAACGTAGAGTCCCCACCAGAGCAGGTCATCGCCGGTATTGACGACGATGGTCATTTCTTCGGCGGGCATGGCCTGCCGCAGGCCGTCTACGAACTTCGCGCCTCCGGTGCCGCCGCTGAGTACGCAGATCATGCTGCCCTCCGAGCTAAGCCGTCATCGCCAAGAGCGGAACGCAATTTGTCGGAGAGCAGTCCCGGCTTTTCAATCACGGCGGCCACGAATTCAGGATACACAGGCAGACGCTGGCGCAAGGCGAATCCCTTAGCTTCCGTCCGCGATCGCAATTGATCCAGATGCGGCCACGGTTTCTCCGGATTGATAAAGTCGGGCGTCAGCGGCGAAATGCCTCCCCAATCGTTGATGCCGGCGTCCATCAAATCATCATAGTAAGGGGCCGAGAGATTGGGAGGCGCCTGAATATTGACCTCAGGGAGTAACAAGCGAGCTACTGCCACGGTCCGCAGCATCTCGGCGTGAGCTGGCTCGGGCCAGTGCGCCATCGGGATGGATGGCTTCACCCGAAAATTCTGCACAATGACTTCCTGGATGTGGCCATATCGCTCATGCATGTCGCGAATCGCTGTAAGGGTATCGATCCGGTCGTCGAGGCTCTCGCCAATCCCGATCAGCAAACCGGTCGTGAATGGCACGCCCTGCTTTCCGGCTTCTTCAATTGTTCGCAGGCGTCTGGACGGAAGTTTGTCGGGGGCGTTGTCGTGAGCTGCTCCGGGAGCGACTAGCTTTTCGTTCGTGGTCTCCAGCATCAAGCCCATGCTGGGAGAAACGGCTGCGAGCCGTTGAATCCACTCAGGGCTGAGCAGGCCGGGATTCGGGTGCGGCAACAGGCTCGTCTCGCGCAGTATAAGCTCGCACATGGCTTCCAGGTAGTGCAATGTGGACTTGTATCCCAGATGTCGGAGCGTCTCTCGCATCTCCGGGAAGAGCAACTCCGGCTTGTCACCCAGGCTGAAAAGCGCCTCGCCACATCCCAGTTTTTCGCCTTGGCGAGCCACCGCCAGAACTTCTTCGGGCGTCATGGTGTGCGCGCCGGGATCCCCGGGATCTCGGCGGAAGGTGCAATATCCGCAATAGTCGCGGCAGAGGTTGGTCAGTGGGAGGAAGACCTTGCGCGAATAGGTAATGACACCCGGTGTAAACCGTTCTTTCGCCGCCCGGGCTAAAGCCAGCAACTCCGGCAAATCCTCATGGTTGCAGCGGATCAATTTAAGCGCGGCAGTGCGCGATATCGGTTGCCCCGGGCGCACCTCATCCAGCGCACGCTTGGCATCGAACCTGGTCAGAGAGGCGGACACGTTGAATCGAATGATACAACGCCGCATCATGGTAATGTAGGCGGTTGCGAGTAGGGCGGGGATGTCGCCTCGCTTATCTCAGCACCCAGACCATGTCCCTGAATCCGTCCGAGTTCCGCAAAGCGATGGGATGTTTCGCCACCGGGGTCACAATCATTACCGTGGATCTCGATGGCGAGGTTCATGGGATGACCGCCAATGCCTTCGCGTCAGTATCCATCGATCCCTTGCTGGTGCTGGTTTGTGTCGATCACACCACCCGGACCCATGCCCATTTGCACGCCAAGAAGCGATTCGGAATCAACGTGCTATGCGAGGACCAGAGGGCGATTTCGGAGTACTATGCCCGGCCCGAACGAAGCGAGACGGGTGCGGAGGCTGAGGCTGGCGCCCGGTTTGAGCGAACCCGGCACGGAACTCCTGTTCTGCATGGAGCGCTCGCTTATCTCGAATGCCGTCTGCAATCCGCCGAACTCGCAGGGGATCACACGATCTTCATCGCCGAAGTGGAGGATGTCGTCGTACGGGAGGGGGATCCGCTGCTGTTTTTTCGGGGCAAGTACCGGAAGGTGGGGAGAGAAGTCGAGACGTAGCACGACTCTTTTTCGGTCAACCATCATTTTTCCAATCCATGTTGGAGGTTTTGCCGTGAAAAAACTGCTTTGGATAGCGGTCATTGGGATGGCGTTACCAGGCCGACCTGCTTTTGCTCGTGCACCGGGCGCAGCAGCAGAGAACAGCGCCACCACTGCAGACCTCGTCAAGTTGTCGGCGGACGCCGGGCATGCCTGCGCCGCGAGGGACCTACCTACGCTTGAGCGGATTACCGCAGATGATTATGTCCAGACTGACGTGCGGGGAGGAGTACTCACCCGATCCGAGTGGTTGGACTTCGTGAAGAATCGACGCTCGGAATTGACGGTCGAGACCGACGACGTTAGGGTCCGATACTACGGAGATGTAGCCGTCGTGACTGGCAGGTGGACATACAAATTGAAGAACAACGGGCAAACTGCGGAGAGCAACTCACGCTGGACGTCGGTGTGGACGCGCTATCCGAATGGATGGAAGCGGCACGCCTTTCAGAACACCTACGTCAACGCGAATGCGGACCGGTGTGTATATCCAATACCTCTATCTCGTTGATTTTGTGGCCGTTAACGTGTACAGGTCCGCGACCTTCTTGCGCTTGTCGTTGTCACTTTTGGCCTCCAAATGCATCCAATGTGAGAATAGAAGCGAAGAATCACGCTTTGAGAGAGGGTGGCTGGCATGAGCGAGAAGATTGTGAAAGACGAAAGTGAGTGGAAGCAGAAACTCACCCCCGAGCAGTATCACGTTGCTCGCGAGGCAGGCACTGAGTGCGCCTTCACGGGGAAGTATTGGAATACGAAGGAGCCAGGGACGTATCACTGCGTATGCTGCGGCGCTCCGCTGTTTGACTCCCAGACAAAGTTTGACTCAGGGACGGGTTGGCCTAGCTTCTACAAACCAACCGCAGGAGGCGGCGTGACCGAGCACCGGGACACCCAGTATGGGATGGTCCGAACAGAAGTCCGCTGCTCGAAGTGCGATGCGCATCTGGGGCACGTGTTTGAGGACGGTCCGGCTCCGACCGGACTGCGGTATTGCATGAATTCTGCGTCGCTGGATTTTCGGCCAGCGGAGAAGGAATAGCTTATTGTTGCGCGGCTTTACTTGAGATTCGTCGTTCGTAAAGTTTCAGGCCGGCGAAGACCAAGAATGTCAAACCACCAGTCGTCAGGATGAAAAAGGCAATTCCGGTCACCATGTCCGGCAATGGTTGCGCAAGCGTGCCGTCGGAGAATCGGATTGGCTTGCCGGGTAGGACGCGGATTCCCCCGTGGAAGTAGGCGGCGCTGCCGTACACCCAGAAAACCAGAAGGGCGTTGCGGATCGGCCAACCCAAGAGCACGATCAGGAACAGAAACAGTGCCCACGCTGCCTGAAAGTGGCGGTTCTCGAATACTCGCGAAGCTAAATCCGGGCTGGTGGAAGGTGGCGCTGTCTTTCTTCAACTGCTGATGCAAAGAACGAGGGGCACGCGCGCGCGTGCCCCCGCTGATCTACTCGACGAAAACCTGTTTACGCGCTGGCAGTCGCTGCCATCGCCTTGGGCTGTTCCTGCTTCGCCTGAGGTTGCGAATCCTTCTTGCCTTCGCTGCGAACCTGGATTCCGCCTTTGAGCGCTGCGCCGTCTTCCACGCTGATACGCACGGTCGAAATATCACCGCTGACCGAGCCTTCGGCGCGGATGTCAACGCGATCGCTGCACTCGATGTTGCCGGTCACTTTGCCCATCACAACGACTTCGCGGGCCTGGATGCTGGCATCGACCTTGCCATTGCGGCCGATGGTCACGCGGCTCTCGGGCATGGTGATCTTGCCTTCGATGCGGCCATCAATATAGAGGGATTCGGATCCGCTGATTTCACCCTTGATGACCAAAGTGCGGCCGATGGTCGCCTGATCCACAGGAGCAGTCACGGTTTTCACGGGGTTGAACGTGTTGGGGTTGGAAGCCGGAAATCCCGACTTCGAATTGAATGAATTATCCGACGATTGAAGCATGCGACCTTCCTTGGGATTCCCGCGTGGCGCGCTCGATAGCCGTCGATGCGGTTGGTCTTTGAAATTGGGTGGCCGTCAGCGGTTCGCGGCCACTCGGCCAACTTGACTATCGCACAGCCGTAAGATCGGCCGAGAGATTACGGAAGGTGCTGTACGGATGCGAAGGTAACAAACGGGGTGAATTCACGGCAGAATCGGGCGAATCCCGAGGGATCCCGCGCGAAAAAACATCAACCACAAACGGCACGATGGTCCACGAAGGGAACCAGATTTTCCTTCGTAGACCGTCGTGCCCTTCGTGGTTGATGACTTATTGGTTATTCAGAAAGCTCGAGTTCCTGTGATGTCTCTTCCCACTCCACTACGAGCGCGGCGTGGGCTGCCTTCTGCTGCTCCAGTTCCTGCGATTGACGCTGCGTCTCTTCTGCGCTGACGTAGTTCTGAAGGGCAGCCTCCAGCCGGGAGATACTCTCCTCCACCGTTTCGATCTGTTGCTCGAGGGAAGCCACCCGGTCTTCCATCTGCTTCCGTTTGATCGGATTCAGACGCTTCTTGGATGTGTCGTTGAGTGCCGCAGAAGCCTGGTTCCCATTCCCATTCTCAGGCGCGGCAGCAACGGGCTTCGCCGGAGTTGAATCCGGCCTGGCGGACATTCCGGGCACATCGTCCAGTGTCGGCGCTACATGCTGGCCTCCCTGCTTACGCCACAGATAGTCTTCGTAATTGCCGGGAAATATCTCGACTTTGCCTCCACCCACTTCGAACACCCGCGTTGCCAGATTGTCGATGAAATAGCGGTCGTGGGATACGAATACAACCGTGCCGGTGTACTTCATAAGCGCGTCCAGCAAAACGTCCTTCGCACGCAGGTCGAGGTGGTTCGTGGGCTCGTCGAGCAGCAGGAAGTTTGCCGGGTGCAACAGCAATCTGAGCAGAGCGTACCGCCCTCGCTCGCCGCCGGAAAGTACGCCTATTTTTTTGAAGACATCGTCTTCGGAGAACAGGAAACAGCCCAGCAGGCTGCGGAGTTCGGTTTCGCTGGAGCCGGGGGAAAGTTCTCCAAGATCATCGAGGACCCGGGCGTCCGGATCGAGCTCCTTGTACTGGTCTTGCGCAAAGTAATCCGCGAGAACGTTGTGGCCCAGCCGATACTCGCCCGCCGAAAGTGGTTCCGTACTCGCCAGCAGCTTGATCAAAGTAGATTTACCGGCTCCGTTGACTCCAACCAGCGCAATACGATCGCCGCGCTCGATCATGAAACTGACATCGCGAAACACTTCTTTTTCGTTGGATCCGTTTTTGCCGGGATACCTCTTGGCCACGCCCTCGAACTCGGCGACGATCCGGCCGCTGGCCTTCGGCTGCGGAAAGGAGAAGTGGATCGACTTCTCCTCCGGTGGAATTTCGATGCGCTCGATCTTTTCGAGTTCCTTGATGCGGCTCTGGACCTGCTTGGCCTTGGTCGCCTGGTACCGGAACCTGTTGATGAAAACTTCGAGTTGCTCGATGCGGTCGCGCTGGTTCTTGTAGGCCGCCTGCATCTGCTCGTTGCGCTGCGTTTTTTGCGCTAGAAACTTGTCGTAATTGCCGGTGTAAAACCAGAACCGATTGTTCCAGATTTCCGCGATTTTGTTGACTGTGATATCCAGGAAGTAACGATCATGCGAGATCAGCACGAACGCATACGGATAGTCGTGCAGATACTCTTCCAGCCAGTTGCGGGCTTCGAGATCAAGATGGTTGGTAGGCTCGTCGAGCAGTAGCAGGTTAGGTTTCTGCAGCAGAAGCTTGGCGAGGGCGAGCCGCATCTGCCATCCGCCGGAGAATTCGTCGGTCAGGCGACCCCAGTCCTCTTTTCCGAAGCCCAGGCCCATCAGGACCCGGCCAACTTCAGCCTCGATCGAATACCCATCCCGAGCGCGAAATTCGTGTTCAACTCGCTGGTACCGGTCGGCCACCGCTGCATATTGCGCGCTGGTGTGGTCGATCTCGGCCATACTGTGCATCAGCGACTCGAGCTCCTGTTCCATCGCGCGCACATCGTCAAATACCGACATACACTCGGCAAACACGGTGCGGCCCGAGAGCGTCAGCCCGTCTTGTGGCAGATATCCGGCGGAAGTGCCTTTGGCTATGATCAGCGAGCCGTAGTCGAACGTGTCCATGCCGGCAAGGGTCTTCATCAGCGTGGACTTGCCCGTGCCATTGCCTCCGACCAAGCCGATGTGATCGCGGTTGGTGATCAACCAGTCAACGTTTTCGAATAAGAGTTTGTGGCCGAAGCGTTTTCCGGCGCCGGAAAGCTGAATCATGGGCTGGGATTATCGTAGCAGGAGCAGGGCGCAAAACACCGATGGAAGACGGTTTTAGCCCGATGGAGAGCGATCCACAATTACCTAGCCAACATTTTAAGAGTGACGATGGCACACAGGCCAACTGCTGCAAATGCAATTGTCGTCCAGAATACGAACCGACAGAAATTTGGTAGCACGCTTCGAGGATACGCCGCCTCGTAGGTGTTCAAAACATCTTCGCCGGTGCGGAAACTCAGCCATTCAATTCTGTCTCGGGGAGAATCCATTCGCATCAGCCGAATTCTCATCGTGCAGTGAAGAGCGGCGCTGACGAGAGCTAGGGTCACCATTGCCGAGAATGTGATAGCAACCATCTGAATGTCCCTCCGAAGGCCATCAACGGTCAGACAATTTTGACGGGCGAACATTGGCGATTGTAGTCAGAATCGTGGCAGCAGGACAGCGGCATGGAACCCCGATTACGGCAAGAGTGCGGTGGCGATGGGGTCCTTCGCAGGCCGTGCATTCCGGGCGCTCGGGTACGCTCCCCAAAGCTCATGATGGAACTGAATCCGCTCCATTGCCCGATCGATTACGGCCTCAAGTTCACGGAGGTATTTTACTTCGCGTCCCTTAGACAGGCGCCGCTTGGCCTCGTCAGGGCTGAACCAGGTGGGCTTGCGATTCGATTCATCGGGACGGCGCATCTGGTGGACTTCCATCAGAAAGGCCTTGACGACAAACTCCTGCACTCCCCCGACCTGCCAGAACACGCCCTTGGAATGAAGATAGAGATGAAAGTGCCGGGGCTCGATGGTTCCCAGCGCTCCGCCTTCCTCCACCGCTTCCCGCTCCGCGGCCTGACTGTGGGAAAGCCGAGCGTCCGTGGATCCCTTGGGGAACGTCCACTTACTGCCGCCGTTGGTGTTCACGAGCAGAAACTCGACTGCGCTGCCTCGACGCCGGTAGCATACGGCGGCGACCTGCAGCGGCAGCGACTTCGCAACCCGAGGTAAGCCCATGAACGCCTCCTGAATACAGGTTACTGGAAAGATATTTCACTAATATGAAAGTGCAACAAAAAATGTGCATCGAGGAGGGTTACGAAAGGGTTACGTACCTGTTCACAGGCCCGAGCCATAGACGGGGATTGCTGCACCCGTGACGTCTTTGCCGGAATCCCCAGCGAGCCAAAGGATCAGGCTGGCAATTGAACCGGGTTGCACCCACTGGGAAGTATCGGCGCCCGGCATGGCCTTACGGTTCGCGGGAGTATCGATCGTCCCCGGGAGAATGACATTCGCCGTGATTCCGGCGTCTTTGTTTTCGAGAGCGACTGTGCGTATCAGCGATACCAGAGCGGCTTTCGACGCGCTGTAGGCTCCGACCCCGGCTCCGGGACTTTCTGCCGCCCGGCTTCCGATCGCGATGATCCGCCCCGATTTCGCCGCCCGCATGTGCGGGATCACCGCCCTGAGCATGTGAAATGTACTCTTGACGTTCATGTCGAACATGCGCTGGAAGGTGGCGTCGTCCGTCTCGGCGACGCTTGGACCTCCGGCAAAGCCGCCGACCGTGTGCACGAGTACGTCGATTTGCCCAAGGCGTGCGAGAACCTCGCCGACGGCTTTCTGCGCTGCGTCGAGCCCATCCAATTTGGCAGAGACTGGCATGAACTGCGGATTGTCGAAGTCAGATTGCCGGATGCTGGGTGCGAGTCCCGCTACGTTGAAGCTCGCTTCCAGCATCGCTCGGGTAACGTGAGTTCCCAAGCCGCCGTTCGCACCGGTAACAAGCGCAACTTTTGCGGACATGGGATGAGCCTACGAGAAAAGGGCGGCAAATGGCAAAGCGCTCGGGCACCTAGGCCAGATTCCGTTGCAGCGTTGCCCGGTCCAGTTCATTCTCCCAGCGGGCCACGACGAGTGTCGCCACGCCGTTGCCGATCATGTTTACCAGCGCGCGGAACATGCTCATGAACCGGTCGATGCCGAGAATCAGGGCCATGCCGGCTACCGGAATTGTGGGAATCACGCTCAAGGTTCCAACCAGCGCGATAAAGGACGCCCCTTGCACGCCGCTAGCGCCCTTCGAGGTCAGGATTGCCACCGCAAAGATCGTCATCTGCTGCAAGAAGGTGAGGTGCGTATTCGTCGCCTGCGCCACAAACAGCGCGGCCAGGGTCATATACAGTGCGCTGCCGTCCGTGTTGAACGTATAGCCGGTCGGCACCACCAGTCCCACCAGGGATCGCGAGCAACCGAGGCCTTCCAGTTTTTCCATGAGCGTTGGAATCGCGGTTTCTGACGAACTGGTCGCGAGCACCAGCAGGATTTCTTCTTTGATGTGCGACAGGAACTTGAACAAGCTGAATCCGGCGAGCCATGCCACGAATCCGAACACAATGACCACGAACAGAATCGAAGTCGTCCAGAACGACGTAATCAATTTCAGAAGCGGCCCCAGCGATGTCAGTCCGTACTTTCCGATCGTGAACGCCATGGCCCCGAATGCGCCGATCGGCGCGAGCCGCATCACGATGTCAACCATGAGAAACACAACTTTGCTGAGCGACTCGAGCAGTTCGACCAGAGGCCTGGCATAACTTCCTGCTGCCGACATTGCAGCCCCAAAAAGAATCGAGACTAGAACCACTTCGAGGATGTCTCCCTTCGCGAACGCGTCAACCATCGTCGTCGGGATGATGTGCATCAGGAAATCTGTGACCGTTTGCGTCTTCGCCTGCCCGGCATAGTCGGCAACAGCGCGGGCATCGAGCGTTGAGGCATCCACATTGAAGCCGCTTCCCGGCTTTACGACGTTTCCAACGATCAGCCCAACGGCCAATCCCAGCGTCGATACGACCTCAAAGTAGAGCAGTGCCTTTCCACCGACGCGGCCCACCTTGCGGAGATCGCGCATGCCGGCGATGCCGGTGACGACCGTGCAGAAGATCATCAGGGTGATGATCATCGTGATGAGCCGGATGAATCCGTCGCCGAGCGGTTTCATCGCGATCGCGTGCTGCGGACTGAAGTACCCAAACGCAATCGCGACTAAAATCGCGAAGCTTACTTGCACCCACAAGGATGAGTAAAAGCGCTTCGGTCGAGCCCCGGCGGAGGCTGGGTTCGAAGGCAGGGTAGGAGTTGCCATTATGAGGTCTCGTTTCTGGAACTTGAGTCGCGCTGCCGGCGCCGCTGATTTCGCGACGATTGCTAGTTCTGAGGCGCTTCCAACGTCTTCACCAACCACGGAATGATCACTTGCTTGAAGATGCGCGGGTCGGGCCAGACTCCGACCTGCCGGCCCAGGTGCCCTCCCTGCGGATTGACCCATGCATCTTTCGGCGTGTCGCCTTTGCTCAAGAGCAGGTAGTCATCCGCAATCGGGACCTGGGTGTCGAGCGCTCCAGCGATCACGAGCATCGGAGCCATCGGCTTGCCGAGCAGGCCTTGATGTACCAGCGACATCTTCGGCAGGTACTCGGCCATTTCATCGAGACTGCGAACGCCTTCCAGAATGTTCATGAGCGCCGGGACTTGGTCAAAAAGATATTCGCGATTGCCCAGCAGGTGATTCAGCAGGAAATCTTTCTGAAAGAACTCGTCCACCGGAGGAGACTGTGCGCTGGCTCCACGCAGGCGGCCTCGTTCGACGATGGCCATCTTCGTGGCCCAGTATGCGCCCCAACTCACACCGTGCAGTGCGATGCGGCTCTTGTCGATTTCTGGGCGAGACTGAGCGTAATCGATGACCTTCGAGAGCATCCGCTCGGAGGTCTCGCTAACTTTGATCGGCGCCTGGCCGGAGCCCGGTCCATCGACTGCGAGAAATCCGATGCCGAATGGCAGGATCGCACCGAAACTCTCAGTCAGGTCCTCTTTGCGGCTATCGAGTCCATTGACGGCAATGACCAGGGGCACGGGACCCTTCGCATTTTTCGGCAGGCGCAGGTAGCCGATGATTTGCTTGCCTTCAAAAGGAATGTGCACAACTTCGAGTGGGGGATCGTAGAACTTGGCATGTGCGAGAAAAGCGTCGATTGCCTTCTCATACGAGCGCTGCTTTCCGGGAGATGCCGGGATCGGCCAGCGTCCGAATGAATACAACCGCCACGCGCGGATGTAGTCTGCATTCGCTTTTGTCGGATCACTTGTCTCGATCGACTTCGCCTCGTTGAAGTACTTGTCCGCAACGCGCATGAACCCTGCTGCCCATTCATCTTTGTCGGACGTGTGAATGCTCTGGAAGGCTTCTTTCACGTCAGCGGGGTCCAGTCCGATCAGCGGATACTGTCCGACCTCCGCGCGGTGAGCTGCTTCCACTTTGATCTCGTCAATGGTACGCTCGCGACGCTCCTGCGCCGCCGCGGCCAGTCCAAGGAAAGCGAACAGGACCGAAAGGAAAATGAAGTAAGACTGTCTGTGCATGATGATCCTCAAGTCGTTCGAATGAGAGCTGATGAAAAAAGGCCGGACGAAACACGTCCGGCCCACAAATCTTCGGTGCTGAACTAGAAAACGAACTTCGCTCCGAGTTGAATCGATCGCGGTCCGCCGGACCCAACCGCGGGATTTGCTGCAGCGATATCAGGCGTTGCGCATCCGCAACCAAACGGCTGGACCGAGGGATCGTTAAGACCGAATCCGTTCTGCCCACCGTACGGGTTGGCGAAGTTCGGATGGTTGAGGATGTTGAAGAATTCGGCCCGGAACTGCAGCCGCTTGGTTTCGCCAAAATGGAAGTTCTTGGCGATCGAGAAATCGAAGTTCTTGAACCCAGAGTCCGGGAACATGTTCCTGCTCATGTTGCCGAATTGCCCGAGCGGAGGAGCCATCATCACCGAATTTCCTGCCGCATAGCATCCGAACAGGTTCAACGCAGCCGTTTCCGCACCGGCGGTGCCGCCATCGGCCGCCAGTGCCGATGCCGCACATCCGCTCGGCATAGCTGGATCCCCCGCCGAGTAGAAGGGAATGCCCACCCCACGTCCCGATTTGAAGTCCGACGGATTGCCGCGACTCGCTGTTCCCGCTCGATAGAAACTCCAGCGAATCGGAGCGGTCGCCGGCGGGCTCACAGGCAGTGCGCCGGTTCCGGAAGCATCCGTTCCGAGATCGATCGGACCCCAGTACTGCGGGCTTTCTAGCGTTGTGATGGAGTTGATCTCCCACCCTTGCAGCATCTGACCGAAACCATCGCGCCCGGGAATCGCATAGGTGAGCGACAACGTCAGCCTGTGCCGGATGTCAAAGTCGCTGTTGGCGTACTCCGCGGCGACATTGTGCGCATTCTGCGGCAGCCCGGAACCGTAACCGAAGTCCCAATTGGCTCCCACGTCATCCAAGGCATGTCCGTATGTATAGCCGGCCACCATGCTGAGTCCGTGGTAATTGCGGGCATTCACAGTGACCTGAAGGCCGTTGTAGTTTGAGCGATACACATTGGCCATCTGGAAGATGTTTGCGAGATAGGGGAATTTCGTGGCAAATGGCCGATTCCCTTCTTCGCCTCCGTTGTTATCGGCAACGCAATTGTCATAGGCTGGCGCACTTTGCAGGCAAAGCGTTAGTTCTCCTCCAGGTCCGGTACCCCAACCCGATCCCACCGGGGGTTGATTGATGTCGCGAATGCCCGTCAGATTCTTTCCGTGATTCCCCACGTACGCCATCTCCAACGACAAGTTGGGTGTGAACGAGTGCTGCAGGCTCAGATTCCAGTTCCATACGTACGGCGTCGTCAGGCCACGATCGACCGTCATGATCGGACAAGCACTCGTATTGCAGTTGATGGCTGAGCCGCCATAGAGTGGACCGTTGGCCGCGTCCCACGTAGTCGGATAGTTCAGAAAATTCTTGACCGTGACGTTTCCGGTCGTAATCGTGCCACCCGATGTATTTCCCGAGCCATCTATCGGGGCTCCCGTCGGAACGCTGCCCGGACCGAATGCGTTGTTGAAGGCGACGAACGACTGCCAGTTGACGGTTTCGTAGATCAGTCCGCCGCCCCCGCGCAGCACGGTGCGACCATTCCCTGTGATGTCCCACGCGAATCCCGCTCGGGGTCCAAAGTTCTTGTGATCCGGGTTGTAGAGGCTGCTGATTTGATGGCCCACCTGGACCATACCGACGTTCGGATCGAAATTCCCCAACAGGTTGTGAGCTTCTTGCGGAACGCTGCTGAACTCGTATCGAACGCCGAAGTTCAGAGTCAGGTTCTTCGTCGCGCGGTAGTCATCCTGCACAAATGCGGAGTACGCCCAGTTGTGGAGTTGCAGGGTGGGATTGCCCACTTCCACTGACGATTTGAAAGGTGCCCCCGCTAGGAAATCCTCTAACGGACTGGAAGCCGGAGGAGCGTTGGCAGGCGGAGGTCCGGGACTCACAACACCTCCGAGAAACGTGATGCTGCCTCGGGAGTTGCCATATGCGGCATTCTTTACTTTGTTGTAGTGCAGCTCACCGCCGATCTTCAGAGAGTGCTTACCTGCCGTGTGGGATACCTGATCGATGAACTGTGTAATCGAATCCGGTCCCTGGAATTTCGGCCACTTGAATCCTCCGAGCCCGGGGAAGAAATAGCCGCCAAATCCTATGCGCGGCAAGCCTCCGGTAAACGGTCCACTCACTCCGGTGTCCAATCCGTACGACGACGCCGGCGTGTTCAGGTCTCCGGGCAACGTCGGTTGATACAGTCGGTTGTATCCGACTCGTGCTTGATTGACCCATTGCGCATTCGGCGTCCAAGTCCAGTTCCCCCCGATAACCTGTGCCCGCGTGTGTATCTTGGATAGCCACTTTTGCTGCAGTTCGGGAAAGTCTTCAACGGTTCCGGAGTTGTTTCCAAAGAAGTACATGCCGCTGATGCTGTGGTGGTCATTCAACGTGTAATCCAATTTTCCGACCACGTTATCGACGTGCACGTTGTTGTTGAATCCGTTGGGAATATTGATGCTTTGTGTATTGTTGAGCGGGAATCCTGACCCGTTGCAGGTGACGCTGGCGCCTGATAGAGCGCAGCCTGAGATGAGCAAGCTCGCTGGACTTACTGCAATACCGCCCGCCTGCAGATCGGCAATCGCATCCGGGATGCTGTCAGCGCAATCGCCGGTGGTAAGAAGCACGCACGTTGCATTCGCGGGCATCGCCACCATTGAAGGACTGGTGATTCCTCCAAACGAGTTGCCGACGTTATAGCGTTGACCTTCATAGGCGCCGAAGAAGAACGCCTTGTCCTTGATCAGCGCGCCACCGATGCTGCCGCCGAACTGCTCCAAAGTGCGCGTCAACTTTGTGGCTGGAGCCGTATTGAAAAAGTTGCGCGCGTCCATGGCTCCGTCGCGGCCAAACATGAATGCGCTGCCGTGAATGCTGTTCGTGCCCGATTTCAACCCGACGTTCACAACGGAGCCGGGTTTCCACCCGTACTCGGCCGGAGGATTCTGCTGCAGATTGAATTCCTGAATCGAATCAATGGGCAGGATCGTGGCGGAGTCTCCCGCAATGCCGGCGCCGTTGATAATCGCCTGGCCAGAGTAGGGCTCGCTATTGAAAAGGCCCTCGATAAAGTAGGAGTTATCTTCGGCGCGGAGGCCGTTAGAACTGGTCGTGGAGAATCCGCCGCCCGGATACCGCATCACGCCAGGACGCAGTTGCAGCAGGTTCTCGTAGTTCCGTCCGTTTAGCGGGAGATCATTGATCTCCTTGTTGCTGAGCGTGCCGCCCAGCGTGGCGGAGGTTGTGTTCACCAGCGGAACTTCCTCATTGATCGTGACGGTTTCTGTGATTTGTCCGGGCTGGAGCGAGAAGTCCGCGCGTATGTCGGTCGCGACCTCGATCGGCACGGATGGCCGTTCCACGGTCTTGAAGCCCTTGGCCTCGACGTGAATCTTGTAAGTGCCCGGCTGGAGATCCGGAATGGTGTAGTTGCCCGTATCGTCCGTCGTCGCGGAGCGGTTTGTGCCGCGCTGAATGTCCGTGACCACAATCCTGGCGCCACTCACAGCGGCACCGCTTTGGTCGGTCAAAGTCCCTAGAATGCGCCCGGCAGTGGTTTGCCCAAAGGCGGAGATAGAGAAGAGAAGCAGAGTGCCAACGTACAACAGGGTAGTTGCAGCCGTACGTCCATCCTGGGACGCACGAACCGTGCGGCATTGCATAGAACCCCTCCGTGCTACTGGTCCGACAGCCATACCACCATCGAAGAAACAGTGTCAAGTAAATTCAGCTTTTGGCCGGGAATGGAGGTGGAGTTCAGCGATTGGGAGTTTCGCTCGGAAAGTCCATACCTCGGCAACCGAGCGAACTCGGAGTTGGAATCCAAAAGATCCACTTGCGCGAAGCATTCGAGATCTGTATATTGAATTGGTCATACCACCATACCATTAGCCCAAAGTATGAATGCCGCCCAACTAACTCGTCTCGGCCCAGTGGATATGCGGTATAGTAGCCCGACCAGTGCCGATTCCCCCGTCGGCTTCCCGCTTAAATCTGCGGAGGGCAGGGCTGTGTACAAACTCGTTCGAACTTCCCGACTTTACGAGCAGATCGTTCAGCAAATCGAAGAATCCATCGTTAAGGGAGACTTAAAACCAGGCGACCAACTCCCCGCCGAACGCGACCTTGCCCAACGCTTCGGTGTAAGCAGGACTGCCGTGCGCGAAGCCGTCAAGGCGCTCAGAGAGAAAGGTCTCGTGGAGGCCTATTCCGGGCGCGGCACATTCATTACCGATGGAACGGGTCAGGCGGTGCGCCAGTCTCTCGATCTCATGGTAAAGATCGGACAGGCCGACGGATCGATTCATCTTGCTGAAGTGCGCGCCATTCTGGAGCCGGAGATTGCGGCTCTCGCAGCCCAGCGAATTCAGGAAACGGAACTCGCGACCATGCGCGAGGCTGTCGCTGATATGGATCGCGCCG
This sequence comes from Terriglobia bacterium, assembly GCA_963727085.1. Lineage (GTDB taxonomy): Bacteria > Acidobacteriota > Terriglobia > Terriglobales > Acidobacteriaceae > Sulfotelmatobacter. The sequence goes on from CAVSER010000003.1 coordinate 548,800, forward strand.
GTCATGACCCGCAGGCCTACATTGAAGCGGATCTGGATTTTCACCTCGCGTTGGCGGAAGGCGCCGCGAACCCATTGATCTTGTCCTTGCTGGATTCCATCGTTGGCCTGTTGCGCGAACAGCGGTTGCGTATCTTCCGCGTGCCGGGTGGTCCGGAGCGCGGCCAGGTTCATCACAAGCGCATTCTCGATGCAGTGGAACACGGCGACGCGGATAAGGCACGTGAATCGATGCGTGCCCATCTATCGCAAGTACGCGAGGACAGCGGAGCGCCGGTGGCCGATTCGCCGGGTGCGAAGGGAAACTGATTTCATTTTGTTCTTTGCAGTATCTCCGGAGGAAAGCAGCGGATGGCGAAAGTAGGATTCATCGGACTGGGAGTGATGGGCAGCCAGATGGTGAATCGGTTGCTCAGTAAAGGGCATTCGGTCACCGGCTACAACCGCACGCGCTCGAAAGCGCAATGGCTGGTCGAAAAAGGCATGCAGTGGGCCGATTCTCCAAAATCCGTGGCGACCGCTTCTGACTTCACGTTCGCCATGGTGACGAATGCTGCCGCCATTCAGTCGATCACTGAAGGTCCGGACGGAATGCTGGCAGGGCTCAACGCCGGCAAGACCTTTATCGACATGAGCACCGTGAGTCCGAACGTCAGCCGTGCGCTGGCCGAGAAAGTCCGTGCACGCGGCGCAGATATGGTCGATTCACCCGTCTCCGGCAGCGTGATTACGCTACAGGAAGGCAAGCTGTCGGTGATGGTAGGCGGACGCAAGGAAACGTTCGAGAAGATCAAACCGCTGCTGCTCGACATCGGTCCTAAGGTGACTCACGTAGGCGACAACGGCCTCGCGCTTTCGATGAAGATTGCTGTGAATCTGAGTCTCGCGGTGCAGATGCTTGCATTTTCGGAAGGCGTGCTGCTGGCGGAAAAGAGTGGCATCGCCCGAGACACTGCCGTGGATGTTCTCGTTAACAGTGCCATCGCATCGCCGATGATCAAATACCGCGGGCCCTTCGTCCTGCAACAACCGGAAGAAGCCTGGTTCGACGTGAACATGATGCAGAAAGATATGGTGCTGGCCATGGACCTCGGGCGCCAGCTTGATGTTCCTCTACCCACTACTGCCGCGAGTAACGAATTTCTCACCGCGGCGCGTGGCATGGGCTGGACCAAATACGATTTCGCCTGCATGTTCGATGTGCTGGCCGCGATGTCCGGGGTTACGACTCCGGTCACCGCAGGAGGACCAAAGAAGTGACGACTGCTACTTCCAAATCGGAAGCGGCTCGCGAAGTCCCGATGGGGAAAGAGAAGGGGCTTCGTGCATACCGTCAGATGGTACGCATTCGCCTGTTCGAAGAACAGGTGAACGAACTCTATACGCGCGCCCTGATGCCCGGATTGGCGCACCTATACAGCGGCGAAGAGGCGGTCGCCGTCGGAATCTGCGAAGCGCTGCGCATCGATGATTACATCACCAGTACGCATCGCGGTCACGGACACTGTCTCGCGAAAGGAGCATCTCCCGATCGCATGTTTGCCGAACTGCTCGGAAAGGAAGCTGGATACTGCCGCGGTAAGGGCGGATCCATGCACATTGCCGATCCGGCGACCGGCAATCTCGGTGCAAATGCGATTGTAGGCGGAAGCGTAGGAATTGCCACTGGCGCAGCATTCGCCTCCAAGCGTTTGGGCAATGGCCGGGTGGCAGCGTGCTTCTTCGGCGAAGGAGCGCTCGGCCAGGGATCGTTGTACGAGGTCATGAATCTGGCGCAGCTCTGGAAGTTGCCCGTGATCTACGTCTGCGAAAACAATATGTACAACGAGTACACCCATTACTCAGAGACCACGGCAGGTACGATTCTTGGACGCGCCGCCGCATTTGGTATTGAGGCGACTATAGTCGACGGTCAAGACGTTCGCGCGGTGAACCAAGTCGCGACTCGTCTGGTGGCCCGCGCTCGCGCCGGCGAAGGTCCGGCCTTTCTGCAAGCCGATACATATCGTTACAGCGGCCATCACGTCGGCGATATCAATCGCGAATACTATCGCTCCAAGAAGGAAGAACAGCTCTGGAAGAGCGAGCGCGATCCGATTTCAATGCATGGCAAGTGGTTGATCGCGGAAGGATTCGCGGATCCGCCCGCGTTGGAGAAGATTTCGGCCGAAGCGGGCACCGAGATGCAATCTGCCGTGAAGTTCGCGATCGACGCGCCATATCCCGGTGTTGAACAGGTCGACGAGGATGTTTATGCCTGAACGCGAACTCACATTTGCGCAGGCAGTGCGGGAGGCCCTCGCCGAAGAGATGCGCCGCGACTCGCGCGTCTGCATTTTCGGGGAAGATGTGGCAGAAGCGGGAACGCCATTCAAGGTGTTGTCCGGTCTGGTGGAAGAGTTCGGTTCCGAGCGTGTGTGGGACACGCCGATCTCCGAAGCAGGATTCAGCGGAATCGGTGTGGGCGCGGCGATGACCGGCCTGCGTCCGGTAGTCGACATCATGTTCGGCGACTTTCTCACGCTGACCATGGACCAGATGGTGAATCAGGCCGCAAAAGCGCACTATATGTCCGGCGGGCATTGGAAGGTGCCGATGGTAATGCGGACCACGCTGGGCGCGACGCGTCGCTCTGCGGCCCAGCATTCGCAATCGCTGCATGCGTGGTTCAGTCACGTGCCGGGATTGAAAGTCGTGCTCCCATCCACGCCATACGACGCTAAGGGACTCCTTAAGACCGCGATCCGAGACGAGAATCCGGTCGTCTTCTTCGAAGACAAAATGATGTACAAGCTCAAGGGGCCGGTTCCGGAGAGCGACTACACGATTCCGCTGGGTGTCGCCGACGTGAAGCGCGAAGGGGAGGACATCACGATCGTTGCAACCAGCAGTATGGTTCAGGTAGCCCTGGGGGCGGCGATTCTGTTGGAGAAAGATGGAATCAGCGCGGAAGTGGTCGATCCGCGGACAACCTGGCCGCTGGACGAGAAAACGATCATCGATTCGGTGAAGAAAACGTCGCGTGCCATCGTGATGGACGAAGGCTACGGACGCTACGGCGTCGCAGCAGAACTTGCGGCAGTGATCGCCGAGGGGGCGTTCTATGATCTCGACTCCCCGGTGAAACGTATGGGAGCGATGCATGTTCCGATCCCGTTTTCGCCGCCGCTCGAAGATGTAACGGTCCCGACTGAAGGCCAGATATTCGAAGCCGCGAAAAAGATGTGCGGCAAATCGTAGAGACGTAGCTGTGGTTGCGTCTCCATCACCAAGGTTTGTCATGCCGTTAGCAAAGACGTTGCAAGCAACGTCTCTACGGAGGTTTTTATGGCACTCAGAACTCATGGAACCATGGCGGTCGATTGGGAGAATCGAATCGACTTCGATCGCCTGCGGCGCGAACGGCTGCAAAAAGCAAAAGACCTGCTGGCCAAGTCCTCGATGGGATCGTTGCTCTGCTTCGACATGAACAACGTGCGCTACCTGACCGCGACCCACATCGGCACATGGGCGCAGGACAAAGCCAATCGCTTCACGCTCCTCCCGCAGAACGATGAGCCCATACTCTGGGATTTCGGATCTGCCGCGAAACATCATCAGCTCAATTGCCCGTGGCTCGGTGAAAGGTCGCGTCCCGGAATCTCCATGCTGCGTGGCGCGATGACGCCCGAGATGGGGCGGGCCGAAGATGTCGCGAAGAAAATTCGCATCGAGCTGGAAAAGCGCGGTCTGCACAAGGAGCCAGTCGGGATCGACATCATCGAATTGCCCGTATTGTTCGCACTGCAGCGCGAAGGGCTGGAGGTGGTTGATGGGCAGCAACTTATGTCCGAAGCGCGGGTGATCAAGACGCAAGACGAAATTGCCCTGCTGAACACCTCCGCCATGATGGTCGATGCCGCCTACGACGAACTCTACCGCGCGATGAAGCCTGGTCTGCGCGAGAACGAAGCAGTTGGCCTGGTCAGCAAGGTTCTCTACGATCTCGGGTCCGAATACGTCGAGGCCGTGAACGCGATTTCCGGGGAGCGTTGCAATCCGCATCCGCACGTGTTCTCTGATCGCGTACTGCGTCCCGGAGATCCGGTGTACTACGACATCCTGCATTCCTACATGGGATATCGCACCTGCTATTACCGCTGCTTCACCATCGGCTATGCGTCCCATGCGATGGTCGATGCGTACAAGCGGTGCCGCGATTACCTAGATGCTGCGATTGAGCTGGTTCGTCCCGGACGCACAACCGCGGAGATCGCCGCGGTCTGGCCCAAGGCGCAGGACTTCGGGTTCCCCAACGAAGAAGCCGCATTTGCTCTGCAGTACGGTCATGGCATCGGTCTTGCAATCTGGGAGAAGCCAGTTATCAGTCGCCTGGTTTCGTTCGATCATCCTGTAGAAATCAAGCCGGGCATGGTGTTTGCACTCGAGACCTTCTGGCCTTCGACCGATGGCTGGAGCGCCGCCCGCATCGAAGAGGAAATTGTAGTTACACCAACAGGGCACGAGGTCATCACGCGTTTCCCCGCGGAAGAACTTCTGGTCGCCGGCGCCCACTATTTCACGGTGAACGGTCCGCTGCCGACTACACGAGAAAGCGAAGCTCCAGCCAGTAAACGCGTGCTCGAGATGATTGAAACGAGCGCCAAGACTGAGCGGGTTGGAGTTTCGAGCTGAAGGCCATAGGTACGCCTTCCCCCGATAAACGACTATGGCCTTCAGCGTTGTAATGCCCGCTCTCGAGATGGCGCAGGAAACCGGCAAGCTCCTTGCTTGGCGGAAGAAAGAGGGAGACAGTGTCTCGAAGGGCGAACCTCTCCTCGAGATTGAAACTGACAAAGCCGTTGTTGAAGTCGAGGCTCCATCAGACGGCGTTCTCGCGGGAATCAAAGCTGCCGAAGGCTCTGACATTCCGGTAGGTCAGATCATCGCGTGGATTGTTGCTCCAGGAGAGAATCCGCCAGAGGAGGCGGACATGGCCGCGCCGGCCGCGCGCGCCGGATCTCATGCGAAATCTGAGCCGGCTCAGTCCGCGCCAGTTGTGGTTCGGACGTCGCTGGAAGCATCACACGTGGCGAAGATCTCTCCCAAAGCTCGTCGCCTGGCAAAAGAACTTGGCGTGGATATCACGACACTGCACGGCTCCGGCCCGGGAGGAGAAATCCTGGCTACGGATGTGCAGTTGGCAGCCGACGCGCCGAGTGCAGCCGCGGCGAAATCCGCCAGCGTGGAAATGCCAACATCCCTTGGCCGCATTATGGCCGAGCGTACAACCCAGAGCTGGACGACCGTTCCGCATTTCTTCGTGACCCGCGATATCGATGCCAGCGCGCTGAATGACTTTCGTCAAGACATCGTAGGCAAGGTTGAAAGCGAGCACGGCATTCGTATTACCCACACCGACTTGCTGGTAGCGCTAACCGCGCGAGTGCTTCTGAAACACCCGCGCCTGAATGCCAGCTGGGCCGAAGGCGGCATCCACCTTCACAATCACGTTCACGTGGGAATCGCGATTGCCGTCAACGATGGAGTCGTTGCCGGGGTCATTCGTAATGCGCACACGGAAGGTCTGCCGAAGATTGCTATCCAGCGAAGGGATGTCGCCGAGCGTGCCCGGGCCGGCAAGTTACGCCCGTCCGATATTTCCGACGCAACCTTCACAATCAGCAATTTAGGGATGTTCAAGGTCGATCAGTTCAGTGCGATTATCACACCACCGCAAGCGGCAATCCTTGCCGTTGGCGGAATCGCCGATCGTGTAGTTGCCGTAGATGGAAAGCCGGTAGTTCGCCCGATGATGACGCTCACCGTATCGTGCGACCACCGGGTAGCAGACGGCGCGCGTGGCGCGATGTTCCTGGCTGACTTAGCAGAAGCGATAACGAGTCCCGCAGATATCCTGAAATAAGTTGTCGTAGAGACCCCCGGCCCGTAACTTGTCTGAATCCAATATTTTACGTACATTCGATCCCAAAAACACGGGGCTACCCCGATCCACACGCACCAACGCGCGCACCTAAAATGTCGCGATTCAGCGTTGTCGGGGAAGAAATGAACGTCGGGCAACCGACGAATCGAGCACTCCTGCTGGCGGGGATTACTGCTGCAAAATCTGTCCCGGATGCGGATGGACCTGTTGATCCTTGATTTCGGACGCATCCCAGCCGCCACCTAGAGCTTTGACCAGATAAACAGAGCTAACCATCTGCTGGCCCAGCAACTGCGTCTGGAGGCGCTCGCTATTCAGCAAGGTCGTCTCGGCCGTGATGACATCCAGATAGTTGGTCACGCCCCCGACGTACCGGTTATTAGCGATTTCGAGCGCCCGCTTTGCATCCTCGACTGCAGCCGCCTGGGTCGCCAGCGCCTGCGATAAGGTGCTCAGATTGCTGATCCCGTCCTCCACTTGTTGGAAGGCAATCAGGACCGATTGCCGGTAGTTGGCCACCGCCTCATCATAGGCTGCACGCGCCGCCGCCAGATTAGCGCGGTTGCGCCCACCTTGCAGAAGCGGTTCAAAGGCATCTGCGCCAAGTGACCAGAAGAGGCTGGGGGCATTGAAGAGCGAAGTGATCGCGGCGCTCTCCAGACCCCCGGCGCCAGTTATTGTGATGTGAGGATAAAAAGCCGTGCGTGCGATCCCCACTTGCGCATTCTCGAACGCCATCTCACGTTCCAGGCTCGCGATGTCCGGCCGGCGCTCCAAAACGTCGGAGGGAACACCGAGAGGAACTGGTGGAGGAGTGACGTTCAACGGCGCAGCAGGAATGCTGAAACTCGGAGCCGGCTGCCCAACCAGCACCGCAATTGCATGTTCATATTGCGCACGCGATTGCTGCACCAGGGATGCTTGAGAAATGGTGGAGTCGAGTACCGTGGCCTGCTGCGCCACCTCAAGACCGCTGGCTACGCCTCCGGCATGTCGCCTGTTCACCAGATCGAGTGCTTTGCGCTGATAGTCGACTGATTCTTCGACGACCTTGTACTCCGCATCGAGTTCACGCAAGGTGAAATAGTCCGCGGCGAGCTCGGCGGTCAGAACCAATTGAACGTTGCCTAGATCTGCCGCGCTGGATTGAAGCGAAGCATTCGCCGCTTCTAAATTGCGCCGCACACGCCCGAATAAATCCGCTTCGTAGCTTAGCGAAAAGGGAATGTTGTAAACGCTCTGGGTGTAAGGGCGTATGCCATTGGTTACAGTCGGCGAGACGCCATTCAGAGGGCGGTTCCCGGAGCCGCGCTCCCTCACATAATTCGGATCGGTCGAAACTTGCGGAAAAAAACTAGCAGTAGCAATTCGCGCCAGCGATCGCGCCTGATTGAGTCGATCTCGCGCCGCGACCAGCGACTGGTTGGCCTGAAGCAGTTGCTGCTCGTAGCTATCAAGTGTTGCATCGTGATACACCGCCCACCACGAACCTTTCGGGATGGAGTCCTTTGGGGCGGCCTGTTCCCACGGCGCCTGCGTTTTCCACGCGTCGGGTGCAGGGGCCGGCGCGATTGGCCGGCTATAGCGCGGACCCACCGTGCAGCCGGCCGTGGCCAGAATGACGGCAATCGTCGTTGCCAAGAAAACGGGTTTCAACGCCCCTTACCCCCCTGCTGCTTACCCTGCGGTTTCGCATCCTGCTGAAGCGGGCCATTTTCCCGTTGGCGCGGAGTTTCAGGCTTCTGCTGCTGCGGCGACAGCGGCCCTTCCGACGGAGCTTCCGTAGTCTGGGCGAGATTCACCAGTTGCCCTTCTTCCAGTGAATCGGGAGGGTTGATGACAATCTGTTCTCCGATCGAGACTCCACCGAGTACTTCCAGCGTCGCCCCGTAATCGCGCCCGATGTTGATTTGCCGCAGCTGAACTTTCTTATCATCGCCGATGATGGCCAGACGGGGGCCCTCGGATCGAAATAACATCGCGTTTACAGGAACGGTGACTTTGTTGACGTTCGATCCCACGGCGAAATGAACCTCGCCGAAGGAACCGGGCAGAAGCCGTCCATCCTTATTAGGAACATCCACTTCGGTGAGCAGCGTACGGGTATTCGGATCAATGGCTTCGGCCGTACGTGCGATCCGGGCAGTGAATTTCTGTCCGGGAAACTCTTGAAGGGTCACAGTGGCATTGCCGCCGACTTTGATGTAGGGCGCATAGGCTTGCGGAACGCTGGTGTACACGCGCAGGGGATCGACGCGAGCGATGTCAAACAGTTCGCGTCCGGCTGCGCCTGCGCCGGCATTGATCAGCGCCCCGGGATCCACGTTGCGCTTTGTGATTACGCCGGAAAAGGGCGCGTACACCCGCTTGAAGCTTTCGAGTTGCTGCAAGCGCCGGACATTCGCGTCCGCGGCGGCAAGGTTGGCTTGTGCCTGCTTGTATCCGCTGGTTTGCTGATCGGCTTCCTGTGCTGAGACTGAGTCGCTCTTCCGCAGGTTCTCCCAGCGCTCCGCGCTGATCCTCGCCAAATCCAATTGAGCAACAATCTGCTCCCGCGCCGCCCGGGTCTGGTTCAATTCCTGGTCGATCTCGGGTGTGTCAATCGTTGCCAGTAAATCGCCTTCTTTCACGCGGCTTCCGATGTCCTTGTACCACTTCACCAGGTATCCACTCGTGCGCGCGTAAATCGGAGATTCTTCATACGCCAGCAGTGATCCGGGCAAAACTAGTTCTTCGTCCGGTGCTTCCGGTGAGGGATGAACTACCGCGACAGTCGGGACCGTGGTCCGTTCCGTCTCCTTCGCAAGAGCGCGTTCGTGGCTGGCGTGCGAAATCAAGGTGATGGCGCCGGCAACGAGCAGCACCAGCAGCGCCACGCCAACGATCATCAGAGCTTTACGCGGAGGCGCGGGCGGAAGCTCCGGTGGAGGCGCGACCGTCGCTGTCTGACGGCGTGACCTCTCTTCCATCGCGGCGATTTCCTCATCCACTTCCGTGCGAGTGTGATGGGGCTGGTCCTTTTCGGACTGCCGCCTTCGGGTCTCTTGTTCGGCGATCTGCCTGTTGTCGTGCTCTGGACTCATCTCAACTCCGATTTTACAAATCTCACTATGGAACTATTCCTAGAACTCCCGTTCCTTCTCCCGCCGGCCGTGGAAGATGGCGAACACGCTGGGCACGAAGAACAACGTCGCGACCGTAGCGAAGAGCAATCCGCCAATGACGGCACGTCCCAGGGGAGCATTCTGTTCGCCGCCTTCACCAAAACCAAGTGCCATCGGCACCATACCGATGATCATTGCCAACGCCGTCATCAGGACAGGACGCACACGCGTGTATCCGGCGGCGACCGCCGCCTTGAATGCCGGCATACCTTCGTCCATCTGCTCGCGTGCGAAGCTCACCATCAGGATCGAGTTCGCCGTAGCTACACCCATACACATGACCGCGCCCGTCAGCGACGGCACATTCAGCGTAGTGTGCGTCAGCAACAGGAACCAGCAGATTCCCGCAAGAGCTCCCGGCAGAGCCGTAATAATGATGAATGGATCAAGCCATGACTGAAAGTTGATCACGATCAACAAATAGACCAGGAGGATTGCACCGGCCAGCCCGATGCCCAGCCCGATGAACGATGACCTCATCGTCGCCACTTGCCCGCGCACCACGATATGCGTGCCGCGCGGCAGATTGCCTTCAAAGGTCTTCAGCAATCTATTCGTATCCGCAGCAACGGCGCCTAGATCGCGATCCTGTGTGCTCGCGTATACGTCGATCACCGGTTGCACGTTGTAGTGATTCACGGTCGCTGCGCGTGCTGCCGGTGATACTTGCACGAGATTGCCCATCAATTGGGGACCCTGCTGCGAAATGACCGGGATATTCATCAGATCCTGCAAATTGGTCATTCGGTACTGCGGAGCCTGCACGGCGATCTGGTAGGTCACTTTGTTGCTTGGATTCAGCCAAAAATTTGGAGAAGTCTGGAAGCTGCCGCTCAACGATACCAGCGCGCTCTGCGCCACCTCTCGGGCCGTCAATCCAACCTGAGTAACGCGCGTGCGTTCGATATCCATATGCAGTGTCGGAAGCGAAAGCATTTGCTGCACGTGGACGTCGGCCGTGCCCGGAATGTGGCGCATCCGGTTCGCGATATTCTGCGCAATCTCGTAGTTCTTCTGCATATCGGTACCAACCACCTGAACATCGATGGGAGCGGGCAGCCCGAAGTTCAAAATCTGGGTCACGATATCAGCTGGCTGAAAGAAGAATTCCACTCCGGGGAAGCGCCGGGGCAAGTATTCGCGCAGGTGCCGCGTCAGGTCCGCTGTCGCCGGGTGGTGCTCGGGATCCAGCGCGATCAGAATCTCCGCGTCGCTTGTACCAATGGTGCCACTCGAACTGTACGACTGATTGATGCCGGAGTTCGGCAATCCGATATTGTCCAGAATCGTCTGAAGTTGCCCGGCAGGAATCTCTTCGCGCAGTGCGCTCTCGATCTGGTCGCAAAGACGCGCTGTTTCTTCGACCCGCAATCCTGCGCGGGCCCGGACGTGCAGGCGCAGAAGCCCGGCGTCTACCTGCGGGAAGAAGTCTTGTCCTAGAAAGCTGAACAAGCCCAGAGACAGCACGCAGAAGAGCAGGAAGCAGATCGCGAACAGGCCGCGATGTTCGAGTGTCGTTTCCAGCAACGCTTCGTATCCCCGCCGGAAGTCCTCAAACTTCCTTTCAAATCCACGCTGGAAGCGTCCCAGGAAAGACCGCGGAGCTTCGGCCCGGTGTTCATGTCCCCGCATGATGTACATCACAAGGGTGGGAATCAGCGTTCGTGAAAGCAGGTAACTGGCCAGCATGGCGAAGCTTACGGCTTCGGCCAGCGGCACAAACAGAAATTTCGCGACGCCCGTCAGAAAGAACATGGGCACGAACACGATGCAGATGCTCAGCGTGGAGACAAGTGCTGGAACAGCGATTTGCTGCGCGCCGTCCAGAATCGCCTGCCTCATTTCTTTGCCCATCGCGAGATTGCGTTCGATGTTCTCGATCTCTACGGTTGCATCGTCGACAAGAATGCCGACAGCAAGGGCCAGACCTCCAAGCGTCATGATGTTGATCGTCTGCCCGATGGCGCCGAGGAGAATGATCGAAACGAAGATGGACAGCGGGATTGAGATCGAGATGACGATTGTCGGCCGCCAGTCGCCGAGAAAGATCAGGATCATGACCGCGGTAAGCGCGGCCGCGATCAAGCCCTCACGCAAAACGCCATAAATCGAAGCCCGAACAAATAGGGATTGATCAAAGAGCGACTTAATGGTTAGCTGTGGCGGCAACGCTTGCGCCGCTTGCTGAACAATCCCCTTTACTCCTCCAACGATTTGCAGGGTCGACGCTTTGCCATTCTTGTAAATCGCCATCAGGGCGCCACGATTTCCGTCTTGGCGCACGATATTCGTCTGCGGCGCGAATCCATCGCGAATGTGCGCCACGTCCCGCATATACAGGGTGGAACCGTTTGTCGTCTTGACCGGTAGATCGTTCAATTCTGCGATGGTCTGCGGCGTCCCATTCATCTCGACGTCGTATTCGAGGGAGCCGAGCTTCATCGTTCCTGTGGGCAGGATAATGTTCTGCGCATTCACCGCGCCGACGATGTCGTTAGGAGATAATCCGTAAGCCTGAAGCTTGGGCAGGTCCAGATCGACCTGAATCTGACGCATCTTTCCGCCGTAGGGATACGGGGTTGCCGCTCCGGGAACAGTAGCGAGATAAGTGCGCAGGAAATTCTGGCCAAGATCAAACAGATCTTGTTCCGGCAGAGTCTTGCTGCTCAGTCCGAGCTGGATGATTGGAGTGGTCGAGGCACTGTAGGAAATGATTAAAGGAGGAGTCGTCCCCGGCGGCAGGCCCCGTACCGTGGTCTGGCAGATCGCCGTGATCTGGGCGATGGCGCCCTGAATGTTTGTGCCTGGCCGGAAGAAAACCTTGATGACTCCCAGACCGTATACCGACTGGGACTCCATATGCTCAATATCATTGACGGTTGTCGTGATACCGCGCTCGGAGTTGGCCACGATCCGGTCCGCCATGTCCTGCGGGGACATTCCCGTATAGAACCAGACGACCGAAACGACGGGTATATCGATATCCGGGAAAATGTCAGTCGGCGTGCGCAGAATCGTGAGCGGGGTCAGGATGATGATGACCAGCGCCATCACGACGAACGTGTAAGGGCGCCGCAGAGCTAAGGCAACTATCCACATTGGCTATACCAATCACTCCGAAATAACTTACGCTGCTCTGCCCCAAGCAGACCCCGCAATTTGAACTTAGATTCGATACTGATCGTCTCGGATTCCAAATACTTGATCTGAATTATATGGTACGGTAGAGCGATGCGCCAGCAGTCTCCCGTGGCATACAGCGTAAACGGTAGTGGCAAGCGCCCTCCTGGACGCCCCAGGAGCGAACAGGCTCGGCGGGCCATTTTGCGCAGCACGCTACAGCTATTGGGCGAGACTGGGTTCTCGGAGTTTTCCATCGAAGCAGTCGCGGAACGGGCCGGAGTTGGCAAGGCAACGGTCTATCGTTGGTGGCCCAACAAAGGTGCCCTAATTGCCGACGCGTTTGCCGGCAGCACAACGACAAAACTCCGGTTTCCCGATACGGGGTCGCTTGCCGGCGACATGAGCCAGCAAATGCGTCAATTGGTGAAGGTGTTTTCCAGTCCGCGAGGCCGCATCGTCTCGGCGATTCTGGCGGCCGGACAGGAAGATGAAGAACTCATTGCCGCCTTCCGCGAGCGTTTCCTGATGCCCCGCCGCCGCGAAGCATACGCTACTTTGCGTCGCGGGTTGCGCCGTGGAGAATTGCGGAAGGATGTCGATCCTGACCTGCTGCTGGATTCGCTCTACGGCCCCATCTATATGCGGTTTCTCATCCAGCACGCTCGTATGACCCCTCAGTTTGTGAATAGCCTTTGCGCGCTGGTGTTGAGCGGAGCGCGACCCCGCCGCAGTGCTGCTCGCCGTCGCCGCACCCGACCCTGAATCCCGACAGCGCCAGGGGATCTCGCAAGCGGCGACGGAGAGCGTCAATTTCGTTGTCATTTCAACGGGAAATTTAAGACGCAGAAGTTAGAATGACCGCTCGTGTTCGATCCATCCGCATTCATCTTGCCCCTTGGAGTTCTTCATGCGACTTGCAACGTTTAAAGAAGGGAATGAAGCCCCACAAATCGGTGTCATAGTGAACGAGGAAGTCGTTGCTCTTGACGCCCGCAAATATCCCGACATGACGAGGTTATTGTCAGCCGGGCCTCAGGCCCTCGCCGAAGCAGAAACGATCAGCCGTAATACTCTATGGCGGAATAAGTACGGCCTAAAGGACGTCACCATCATGGCGCCCGTGCCCAATCCCGGGAAGATCATCGCGGTTGGTCTGAACTATATGGACCACGCGATCGAAACCAAAATGGAAATCCCAAAGACGCCCGTAATCTTCGCGAAGTTCACCTCCAGCATTAACGGACCGGACGCGCCTGTCGTTCTACCAGAAGGCGATCCGCAAGGCGATTACGAGGCTGAGTTGGCAGTCGTCATTGGCCGGACAGCCAAGGCCGTTTCAGCAGCAAGCGCCATGAACTACGTTGCGGGCTACATGCCGTTGAACGATGTCTCCGCCCGTCGCTGGCAGTTCGCCGATAAACAGTGGGTGCGCGGGAAGTCTTGTGATACTTTTTGCCCGACAGGGCCGTGGCTGACGACCCGTGACTCCGTGCCCGATCCACACGCGCTTTACATTCGCATGCGCGTCAACGGCAACACTGTCCAGAATTCCAATACCTCCAATTTAATCTTCCGTATTCCGACGCTGATCGAGTTCATCTCTGAGGCAATCACCCTCGAACCTGGAGACATCATCGCCACCGGAACTCCGGACGGAGTCGGTGTCTTCCGTAGGCCGCCGGTGTTCTTGAAGCCTGGAGATGTAATGGAAGTCGATATCGAAGGATTGGGTGTCCTTCGAAATGAGGTGGTTTAGATCGCCGTCTAGGTGAGGGCGGGCGCGAGTTCTTCCCTGGATTTCGCTTTTTCCTCTAGCAGCGCATTCAGTTGCGCAGTCACTTCAAACGCATCGGCAACGTACAGCACATCCGCCTTTCCGCGCGCCCAGCCGCAGTTCGGGTCGAGATTGATCGCTCGCCGCTCATTGATAAATCTCCATCCGACAACGTGAGGCTCTTCCCCGTGACAACACGTGGATAGTCCCTTAGGGTGGCGCGGTGTCGATCCAGTTTGCCCGACTTGATTCAGATGCGTCATAAACCGCAGCACAGCCTGATTCTCTCCGGATTGGTCCACGAGAGACTTGCTTCCGCCCAGCGATGCACCTGAGTTTCGCAGGAACGTCAGAATCGATTCCTCCGCCTCGGGCAGATGCGTCTTCCCGTCGGACTGCTTCTTACACCAGCCTGCTCCGGCAACGAAGAGCAGCTTCGCATCCGGGCGGATGGTCTGAGCGTCGCTGTTTGGTACGCGGATCCCAGAGTAAGTCGTACGATTTGCGGAGATCGGCACCTCCAGTTGTTCTACCGTTGCTCGCGAAATCGGTCCGGTCCATGGCGCGTGACATCCGGAGTCCATCAAAAGAAACCACGGCCTCGCCGCGCGCTGGATCACTGCCTCGAGTCGTTGCCGGTAGAACCATCGCCTGGCAGAAATGCCGTCCGAGATCTCAATTCCGGTGATGTGAGTGTCCACGCAGCCGCTCACTCGCTGCGCTACTCCGGCGATGAACCTTTGCAAGCGCGACGTAGCGGGCGCGATCACGATATCCGGCGAAGCTTTCTTGCAGATGGCCTCCGCCGCGGCAGCATCACTCGCATAACGTGGATGAGCGACTTCTGTCCCGGAAACGCCGATAATCTGTGCTCCGCTAGCGGCCACCGTATCCGCTGCTCCCTGGACGCTCTCTCCAATGACCCCGATCGTCAAGGTTCCCTGAATTGCCGTCGTCAGTTCGACCGCGGCACCCAGCACCTCATACGCGACTTTGGGCAGGGCCGTTCCTGACTCATCCACATGTGCGAGAAAAAGTATGTTGTGTGACATGAACTCCCCAATCTCAAAACGTTCGAAAACTACTGCTCGATCCACTCCAACAGCTCGGCAGCGATTTCATCTGCCGGTCGGTCCTTCACGATGCGAGTCTGCCGCTGCTGCTTCGGAGGCGTAACGCTCAAATACTTCACGGCATCCTGTGGAAGTGTCGCCACCTTCGCTCTTTGCAGCGCGGGCATGATCGTTCGCATGTTCGTCATTCCAATCTGCGGGTTGTTCTTTGGTTCGGGCAGGTTTCCGGTCGCCCATCCCAACAGTGCAGGCGGCCCCTGACAAATGGAGACGAGATGCCGCCCTCCTTCGATACGCTCAGTGATTTCGAATGAACCGTCCGCCTGAACTGCGATCTGATCCACCCCCTGGAATTGATCTACGATGCCGAGCTTCTCTCCGACCATCTGCATCGTCACACTCGCGCCACGTGACGCTGATTCCCATCCCCCAAATAGAAGCAGGCGCGAACGGTCGATGCCGGGAATGGCCTCGATGGCTTCAGCCAGCAATTTCGCGACGGCATGTGCATCCGCGAAGCCATTTGCTTGCGCATCGACGGGCACTAGTTCAAAGCTCGCTTTCTGTGCCACATTCATCATGACCTGCTGCAGCTTCGCCTTCGGAGCAGCGCTCACCAGCCACGCCTTGCTGCCCGGTGCATGCGCAGTGAGATTCGCCGCTTCATACAACGCATGACTCGCCCACGGATCCAGCACCGCCGGCAGCATCATCTCGTTTTTCAGCCCAGGCCCAGTCGGGCCTGTGATCGGCTCGAGCGTCTGCAAAGGATCAGGCACAATCCCTGCGCAAACCACAATGTGATACCCACTCATGATGTTTTTCCTTCGTGTACCTTAGTGTCCTTCGTGGTTAGGGGTTCTGATCAGTTGAGCGAAGAGTGCAATCCCCCAGCACCTGAACGGAATTCAATATTCCTTCTATTCCCAGGAAGTATCGTTCCGCAATTCCATAGACAAGCTCCGCAATAAATGCACTTTTCGCGATCAAATGCGGGAACGCCGTTTTCCCCGCGCGTGATCGCTTGCCCCGAGCACATCTCCACGCAGAGCTTCGGATCGCAAGCCCGGCAATACCCGGGATTGACGAACTCAACGTGATTCGCATATCCCGGAGGCGCCTGCACACTTCCGCCCATTAGCAATGCATCCTGGTGGGTAATCAGGAGCTGCCCATCAAACGGAATCTGCGGCCATCCGCAGCGGTCCATGATGGCGTCATGTAAAGAACTGCCGCGGACGGCGCACTCCTCCCGGAGTTTCTTCAGTTCGTCAGATGAAATTCGCGTTGCATAGACTTCTTCCAGCGATGACACCGGAGTGGCAGGGTGCGACACACTCGGCACAAAAGAGAAGGCTCCACGCGTTAGTCCCGCGATCGCCATACCAATGAGGCCGCTGGCTACGCCTTGCTCGAATCCATCCCGCGCATGAGCGGCCATTTTTGATTCTTCATCCACCCAGCTATTCCGTCGCCGTCGAACGTAGGCCTCCTCCAAGTTTTCGCGCGTGAGCGGCTTCCTCGCCTCGAGCAACTCGATCACCGCTTGCGCGAGCTGCGTGCCTGTTGTCCAGGCTTCGTCCACGCCCGATCCTGCGAGCACGTTCGTGCTTCCGGAGCTTTCGCCAATTCGTGCGTAGCCATTCCCCGCAAGAAATGGCTCCCCACGCCGTCCCGACTCCTGCAGCGATTTCGCCCCCCACGACTTGAGAGTCCCGCCCTGCAAGTTCTTCCACAGATACGGATGAAGAATAAAGTGCTGCAAATAACGATAGGCAGTGCGCACGGGACTCCGCATCCACGATGGAACGAAGATTCCCACCGAAGCAAGACGGTCGGGATGCACATACAGAAATCCGAAAATCTCAGGTTCTGGAAATCCAATCGTATGCAGCACGGTTCCGGGCTTCAGACCCGAATCCTCACGCAGTTCGATGACCATCTTCATTCCCAGAGCCCACTCGCTGTGCTGATGGCCCTCAGGCAAGCCAAAATACGAATCGATCTTTCTACTGACGGCGCCCACCGGGCCATCGGCAACCACCGTCAACGCAGCGCGTACATCCATGCCGGGCATGAAGCCATCCGCCGGGGCGCCATCCAGATTCACTCCTTGATCGCTCAGACGAATTCCCATGACGGCGTCGCCTTCAATCAATGGTTCGCGGACGGGCATTCCCGGCCATATCTGAACTAGCCCCGAACTATTGACCTGTTCGCTAACCCACTGGTTGAACTGCCCCAGCGAGAAGATCATGCCGCGGTGCTTTCGCATGAACTTTGGAGTGAACGGCACCTCGACTGCATCGTCCTTCAGTCGGAAAACCGACCTGCATGATCGAATGACCTTATCCGCGATCTGGAAGGCACGCGATCGTCGGCTGGCGCTGAGTGGATCGAGCAGATAGACGAGTTTCTCCTTCGCGACCGGAACCGCCATTGGAATCTGCTTGAGATCAGCCTCCGGGAAACTCGCACGAATTCCACGTGCCCGTGTCACAGCTCCCGATACACCGAACCCCAGCCCGTCGGCCCGCTCATAGCAGATGACCTGCAGCGGCATTCCGGGCGAGACTGCGCTTTCGAGGCGCGGCGTTCCGTCTTCGTTCAGTAGATTGCGCGACAGTGTGGTCAGAAATCCGCCCATGGCGGGGCCGAAGCCGACGCCCGCGATGTCAACGGCTATCTGCTGCCGCTCGACCGCGGTGGACGACGTAGGTGCAGAGTCGCTCATGCGGGATAATCCAGCGCCTCAGGAATCATCATTCTCGAAATCGCCTCAGCCGCGCGATCCTTCGAGAGACGCGACCCAGTCAGGCATCCGCTGAGTTTCGTCTGCAGTGAAAGGAACGGCCGCGCACCTGAACAATCGACGCAGGGCCCGGCTTTGTCCGGATGCGATCCGTCAATGCGAATCACATCTAACCCGTACGAGTTGATCCCCGGCATGATGCTTTCCAAAGCGTCCAGTTCGTCCTCATTCCAGCATCCGCGTGTTCCCTCCGCATCCCATGCCGGATGCCGGTTGTAACCAAACACCAGCTCAGCGCAAACTCGTGCGACTTCGCCACTCGCGCGCGCAGATTGCACGTGGCAAAGATCCGTCAAGAAGTTCACCAGCCCAGGGAGTCCTTCCGCGATGGATGCGTCCTCCGCACCTTGCTTGTCGAGCCGCAATACGTCGACAATCTGGCAGCGCGCCGCGACCAGCCAGCACAGCGCATCTGCCAGAGGAAACGTCACTCCCTGGCGTGCGCTCTGGTACAGCTTGCCCCCATCGGCATCCTTACTTTGTTGCAGGTGTTCGAGAGACCAATTCCACATCGTCATCGCAGTGGCCAACGCGCACGCACCGGTTCCCGGATGTGCTGAAGCGATCTTTCGCATTTCGCGAATCCAAGTGCGGAATTGCGCCAGGAATACCGGATTCGTCATTGTCACGGACAGCTGACGCCGCTGCACCGCCTCGGGCCCTTCGTACGTAGCTTCCAGTTGCGCGTCCATCCACTTATTTCCGAGAAATCCCGGGCAGTCTTCGGTAATGCCGTATCCGCCCATCAGGCTCACGGCCTCACGCATCATCTGGGCGCCCCAACCGGTATTCCAGAGCTTGGCGGCAGGACACAGCACATCGGCGAGGGAATCGAGCGCGAGAAAGCGCAACAACAAATCGGAATTCAATTCCTCTTTCCGCGGATCTCCAATGGGCAACTTCATCAAGGCGACTGCGCGCTCGGAAGCTTCCCGCAACAATTTCGCCTTGGCCTTTGCACCCGCGATCCCACGTTCGGCATAGAACTTGTCCATCTCTCGTTCCAGAGGATCAAGCTCATCGAACGCGCGTGCAGCCGCGAATCCCAAGGAAGCGCTCGCCTCCCCGGTCGCCCAAACATCCACGAGCCGGTGCAGCGAATCTTCACGGGCCTGCAATCCCATCTCATAGCGCACCGAACCTGGGGTAGCAGTCTCAGCACCGCGGAACCTTCCCCGCTGATACCGCACGATGGGTTCGACCGCCGACAGCAGCTTCGCCGAAGTCATCACGCCAACGGTCACCCGGGTTCGGCGAAACACCGCTTCAATCACTTCACTATGGCTGTAGTGCGGGACAATAACTCCGTCTTTAATCTCGTATCCACCCACGATCCGGCTCGCCGGAACGCGGAGGTTGAACACCGGATCTCCAGTTGAAGACAGCTGATGCACCATCTTTTTGGTCGGAGTGCCCCGGTCGAAAATCCCGGGATCTCCCTCTTCCAGGATCACCATGCAACTGCCCTTAACGCGTTCGTCGCCGGAATCGACCGCTGCAGTAATGAAGTTCGCAAACCCGATATTCGTGATGAACCGTCCGCGCTTCTCGACCTGCAGCACGGGTTCCTCTCCGGGCGTCCACTCGACGATCCGGATCTTCCCATTGAGCATTCCCGTATCGACTCCCACATATGGGATCGGCTCGGTCAAACAGAACGCTCCCCGCCAGGGCTTGCGGTCTTCTCCGGGTTGAGCCGGAGCTGCCAGGTTCATATAATGCCGTTGCTGCTCCTCGGTTCCGCGCTCGTGAATCGGAGCCAATGCCAGACATCCGGCGAGGCTCGCGGTCGCCGCTCCACCATCGACCCAAGCCAGCTCAAATGCGACCAGGGCAAGTGCCAGGTTCTTTGGACCAGCAAACAGTCCGCCCTCCTCTGGATCCATAAACACGGCGGTGATTCCGGCACCATCGAATGCCTCAAGTAACGTGGCTTTTTCTGGGGTCCACTCGTGCGAGTTGCGTCCGCCACTCGCAACCAGTCGCGCTACGGGGCCGCGCGCCACCGCCCGCGTCGACTGCACCAGCATCTGCAGGTCATAGCGGTCGGCAAATCCCCATTGCACCTGCCTCGCCGCATCCGAGGGCAGTGTCCGCAATGTTTCCGGGGGCTGAATAGAACTCGCAGTCGCCATGACGACCTCCTCGCAAACGCAAAAGGTTCGCCAGCGATTCTGCAATTGGACTTTGTAGGGGTCTGTGACGGAAATCACAGGCGAGTATGATCCCGCCCAAAAGACTGGTTTGGGGGAAGGGGGAAGACTAATCGGATAGGCAGCGTCGCGTCCTGAAAACGCCAGTAAGCAGAGATCGGAGCTGCCACAAGGGCGCAGAGGTTCCACTCTGCGTCGATTGATCTGCGGATGCAAGCTCTGCAAATCTAACAACTTATCTCATGATGTGCGTTTGACCGACACTGCATTGCCCAGTGGGATAGTTCCGGGTTACAAGGATGCAGTACCGGACCTGTTTTCGGGTTTTGAGGTTGCGAATGAGATCCTCGAGAATGCTGCTTCTAGCTCTGCTCACCCTGTCCGCCGCTGCTCTGGCTCAGGCACAACGATCGTATGAGGAAATCCCTCAGGGTTTCGAGGCCCTGCGCCAGAGCGCGGTTTCGAAGACCGAATTCTCTCTCGATCATTCCATGCTGGTGCTGGCGTCAAGACTTGACTCTAGCGACGAAGACCTTGTTCGTGTCATCGCAGGCGTAAGCGGCATTTCCGTCCATCGCTTTCGCTTCCCGGATTCCTGGACCTATCATCCCGAAGCGTTGCGCTCCGTTGAGGACGAATATCACACTCCCGGCTGGATGCAACTGGTCAACAAGCACGACAAAGATGGTCTGCCCCAAGCAACCGACCTATGGATTCACTGGCAAAACGAGGCCATCAGCAACGTCGCCATCCTCCTGGCCAGGCCGACGGAAGTTACATTCATCGAGGTCACCGGCTCGATCAGCCCGCTGGACCTTTCTCACCTCGGTGGACACTTCGGCATTCCAAAAATTGAAGGCGGAGTGCGCGTCCCAGATCGGTCGCATCGCTGAGAAGGGGTCTGCCTTGGATCGCAGCTCTAGGCCTGAAGCAAGGATTATTCCGTTGACTTTATGCTCAAGGAGCAGGGGCCTCGTCAACTTTGATAATTTCCAGATGCGTCTTCGTCACGAATCCGGGAATGGAGTCTTGGCCACCATCAAGGCTCTCTCCGACATCTCCCTTGAAGTCCAACGCCAGTGTCACGTCTGCCGCCGGAAGAGTTTGCTGATTGCTATCGCTACTATCCGTGCACTGGACAGATACAGCCATAGCCATCGGCATCGGGTATTCGAGATCAACGTGCATCGACTGCTCCAGCGACGTTTCCGTGGCTTGCCCCGAAATCTTGAACGGCACAGTCAGGGACGACTGTTCGCTGCACTCGCCGGCGGCTCCTCCGCCGTTAAATGTGCCGTTCGCACTTCCTTCGAAGCTGCCGTCATCCTTAAAGGTGATCGGAATCTTTACCGGTCCCATCGCGCTGCTGTGGTGGAGATTCTGAATAGTGATCTCAGTGGTCGAGGAGAACTGAATCGCGAAATGCTCCGGTTCACATCCGCAACCCATGTCGCCTTTGAATTCGCCCCCCATGGCATCGACCCAGTCTTGCCCTAGCTTCATCAACGCTGCATGGGAGATGTGAGGCTTTTGCGTCGGAATTTCCTTTTCCGTGAACATTTTTCGATCCAGCCCACGGTCACCATTGAAGGCTGTACCGGCAAAATTGTTTCCGCCATTATCGTCCTTGATATGGCCCATGAAATCTTTCGCATTGTGGAGAATGCCTCTGATTTGCTTGCACAATGTGGGTGCGTCCTTGCCTACAAATGCCAGAAAGTTCGGAGCGGTCATCCAACGGGACGGCTGGCCGTCACTGGTTCTGCGCGCCATCTTGCTGTGACATTCTTGGCAATCGGCATGCCTGTCGACCTTCCCCGGACCGTGTTCGAACTCTGACGGTGGTGCATCCGGGTCTCCTGAATCCTCCCCCGTACCGTCGATAAATGGATTCACCCGGCCATGGCATCCCAGGCAACGGTCTTCATGAGAAATCGTGTTGGCGATCTTGGCGAAAGCTTCGATCGATTTTTGTGTCTGGTCCTCCGAAAGCGGGCAAACCGCTTTCTCCGGGGTCTTTTGGCCAATCGCCTGAGCATGAGCCCCAGCGCAAAGAAAGATCAGGACGCACACGAACCCAGTGGGCCGGTGAAGCAGCGAGCGCTCCGCCAGTCGCATTGCGTTGATTAGTTCTCTCCCGCCACTCATTCGGCCTCCCCAACTCCCCTATGCGGCGCTCCGACGCCGTTCGCTGGCAGCGCATCTCTCTCACTATCTAAGGCGGCGTTGCCACGCTAGCTGGCTCACAGGCGTGCGCTCGCCAGTTAGGTGGGTTTCACAGCAGAATCTCGCACCGATCCCGCCCAAACCATAAGTCCGACGGCGAAACTGAACAACAAAGGGGCTCAGGTCTGACCTAATCGGTACTCGTTATTCCGCTTTACTAAAAGGATGGGAGGCGCTCTGCGGAAGCGTGTTCTCAGATCGCCATGAGTGGAACTGCGTCTCACGCTTAAGGGAGGAACGTTTGCGCTCTATCACCCGATGTGCACTTGTTATTTCTTGTCTTATCTTGTCTGCCTTTCGAAGTGGTCTCTTCGCTCAGGTGCAGATACCAGGGCCAGGCCAAGGATACGAGATCACGAAATCGGATAGCAGCCAACCGGCGCCCAATAGCTATGAAGGCCGCACTGATGTCTCGACGCAAACTGCTGTAGGGAACACGCCGGAAACGTCCGGAAAGAGTGTCGTCACGCACTTCGCCCTTGGCAACCAGATCAAAACTTGTCCGCAGCTCGACGGGACGGCCGAGGGAACAGGTGTGTTCTCGATCAGCCTCGATAGCATCGACGCGCAGGAGAACGGGACGAGCAAGGGACACACCGAAATGCGCGCCAATGCGAAGTATAAAGGACAGGTTGGCGACGACGGATTTCTTCAGGGCTCCGTCAATGCCGAAATCGATTACAGCTATACCCAGACCGGCAGCTACCGCGATAAGAGCGGGGCTATCGCTAACACCGCTCCGAGCCATATGGAGCAGCACCTCACGATTCCGGTTGTTGTGAGTAAGGGGCTGAGTGCCCCGGACTTCGGTGCCTTCGCGGGTGGCGATCCTACGCAAGGCCATTACGCAGAAGCCTTCGGAGCAGGCATGGCGCTAGCGTATTGGGGCGGCGTCTACTATGGGGTGGCCGAAACAAAGTGGCTGCAGGGCCATTGTGTGGATATCGTTTTCAATCCTCCGGCCCATACGCTCCAGCCGGTGTTAGGCGGCCAGACGACCGTCACTGCGGAGGTTAAGACCAAAGGCGGAGATAGCGTGAAGGCTCATTTCCTGAATGGGCATGTTTTCGCCGCTGGAGGTTTCGTATCTCCTTCCGACGGCCTATCCGACGTTAGATCACCCATGAAGTTCATCTATACCGCGCCAGACAAGAAGATCCAAAGCGCCGGTTTTGGCGTGTCCGCGACATCCCGCGCCGGCGTTCCCGTGGAGGGAGAGTGGCGAACCGGCCTTGGCACCGGATGGAGTGGCCAGATCACTTGTACGCGCGAGCTCAAAGGAGATGAAGGTCATAACGACCTTCAGACATGGTCAAATTCAGGCGCTGCGCGATTAGTCATCAACGTGAAGGATGGTGTCGGAGATCTCTCCAGCCACAGTGAGATGAAGTCCGTTGCAATCAACAAGCAGAAGGCGCTCCGCGGCGGAGCCATCGTGTTGATCCCTGACACCAGCTACATGGCCGAGGGATCGGCGGATGACACTGCAACCGTCGGTCTCCAAGTCACAGTCAACACCGCCACTGGAACATATTCAATATCAGTCACAGATGCTGGTAAAGTTCCGCGCCCTTCCACTCCTGGCACCGCAAGGATGCACGGTGTCCAGTGCATACGAGAAAGTTGTACGCCGGTAGATGCGCCGATAGGTCTGGAGACCGGGTTCAACGGCGCCGCCGGCAAGTTCGATGATCCCAATCACCTGCAAGGTTCAAAGAGCGAGGTCAAGACAGAGATCGGGCGCGCGCACAACGGTACCATGACCTGGACCCTGGATTGGAATCTAGCTCGTCAGGGAAGCACGAAATAGGTCGGAATCAATCAACAGTAGAGCTTGCGTTATTATTCACGCCCGGTGCCTAGCCGGGAGCGATCTCCGTCAGCGCCCACTCAATTCGCTCTACTTCTTCACGGATCACTCGGATCGCCTGATGATCGGCCGGATAAGGCACTACTTTTATCGCTTCCACCGCGTGACGAATCTTGTAGTTGCGATCACGGATGAACTTGATTCTCTCCGACGTCCGCTTATGACGCTGGTAAAAGCGTCCAACCAGTCGGGTAATCATCCACGCAAACAAGAGCCCGAACAGCATTTCGATGGGAAGACGGTCCGTTGCTCCATCAAAATCAAGGAACGCAAATCGATACACCGCTTCTCCAAGACCAAGCGAAGCAAATATCACTCCAATGCCGACGATCCCGAGTTTCATCCAGTCATTGGATCGTAGTGAGACAGCCAAATGATCCCTGCTAAAGTTTTGCGCCACTGCGATCTCCCCCATTCCGTGTGAAATTGGCTCGACTATTTTACGACGATTTTGTGCGGGGCTGCGGACTTGTTTGGAGGCTGCATGGATGAGGAGATCTTTCTACCGTGACCACCTTTTTGGCGGTTTCGATCACCACCGGACGTTGGGCGACTAGGTGTCGCATTCCGGGCTAAAGCGAGCCTCTCGGAAAACAGGGCCAAGCGCCGACAACCTCGCGCTACCCTCCCGCGTCCCAATCTTTCGATTCTTGCAGGTCATGGGCGTCAAGATTGTTTCATTCGACGTGCAGAACCAGCGACTTGATGTCTGGTTGTCTCAAATCGTTCGAGTCAGCGTCGTAGACCACGAACACATTGCCGTCGCCCATCAGGAGTGGCCAACAGTAGCCACCATCAATGCTGTCGCCTGTGTAGGTATCCAGCACAGTGCGATTCTGAAACGTCATCCCCTGGTCGAATGAAGCGAATGCAACGAACTGATGCGGGAAGACCGTTGAATCAAACTGTCGGCCAAACAAAAGCAGGACATTTCCTGCTTGAATGAGTTGCGGCAATTGAAGAACACCAACTTGGGACGTGTAGTCGATTTGGTCGCCCCAAGTCGTACCGGAATCGTCTGAAAAATGGACCCATGTATTCGTACCTGGGTCGTCCCGGCTCACCGCGATGAATCGGGGCATCCCAGCTTTCGCAATCGCAGTTTCGTTTATGCCCGCATCCGTCGCCTGACGAATGAGTGACCGCCTGGCCCAACTCGTGCCGTTATCGACGGACTCCCACAGGGCCGCGTCGTCCGTGCCATCGCCATGAGGACCGTACGATGCGCCATACATGATTCCATCCACGGTCACGAACGCAGTGGGAAAGGCGTACGTGTTGCCGACCGGATTATCGAAGAAAGTGAAGTCACCCCAAGTCACCCCATTGTCATTCGACAGGCTGTAAGCCGCCCCAGCGATCCCGCTCGGATCAAGCTTCACAAACTCGACGAGCAATCTCCCGTCTGGAGTCAACGCTAATGTAGGATCAGGCTGTGAAGTGTTGAAATACGCCACTTCCGGACTCCAGGTTTGGCCGCGGTCTTGGCTTCGCCTTAGAATCACGAGCGGGCTGTCGACGTGATTGATTCCTTTTCGGTAGGCGAGAACCCAATCTCCATTTTTTGCTTCGACCACTGCGGGAGTGCTGTTATACGAGCCATCGCTTTCGATGACCAGCTCGTCGCTCTCGCTGAATCCAAACTGTGAGGCCGACGGGCTGTGACCACAGGCCGTAGCGGTGACGATAGCGACAAAAAGCAATACCAATCGGACATGGGGCCGCCCGTTTGTCATTTTGCCGGCTGATGCGAGCTTCTCGTAACTAAGGGCAGGGAAGAATTGGTCGGGGCGATAGGATTTGAACCTACGACCCCCTGCGCCCAAGGCAGGTGCGCTACCAGGCTGCGCTACGCCCCGACTCTCGTTTGACTTCCCGATTATAAATGACGAATCCGCCGGCACTCTCGATGAGCGAACGCATCCCTCATATTCTGCAGGTTTCCCCTGTGCTCCTGTCCGCGCTCAGCACTTAGGAAGGGTATAATTTTTCCTCAGGTATGCAGACACCCCGGTATGCGCTGGTCGCGTATTTGCGGAATCCTGCGGGCGAGTTCGTCGAGAGCCTCCGGCGGGAGCTGCATCCCGAACTCCCTCATCTCGCCGCTCATCTGTCGATCCTCCCGCCTCGTCCGTTGCACGGCTCCGAGGCCTCAGCTTTGCAGCTTCTGGAACGCATCTGCGGCGAGCAGGAACCCTTCCACGTTACGCTGGGCGCAGTCGAGACCTTCATTCCGGTCACCCCGACCATATACATAGGAATCGAGGCCGACGGCTCACAGATGACCGATCTCCATCAGAAGCTCAACACGCAGGTTCTCGAATTCGAGGAGCCGTGGCCGTACATTCCCCACCTGACGATCGCCAAAATGGGGGAGGAGCAGCCCGCGCGTTCTGCCTTTGCGATAGCGCGCGAACGGTGGCATGAGTACCAGGGCACCCGCCGTATTCTGTTGGAAAGGCTCACCTTTGTGCGGGAAGACGCCCCGAATCACTGGACTGATCTGGCGCCTGTCGTGCTCGGTCGCACCCTGGTTCCGCGCTAAGAACCGCAGTAATCCGGGCACGGATTACTGGTCGCAGTTACTCAAGCCGCATACGAATGGGCCTAGGTACATCTCCCTCCCGTGCGTTGAAATGACCCTCGCGGCCCTGTAGATAAAGAGTAGGCACGCATCCGGCTTCCCCCGCCAGACGCCGCTTTTCACGAGATTTGCGAGGACGGGAGCACACATGCAGATCGGGGTCTATGGCTCGGGTTATTTGGGGACGGTGATTTCAGCCTGCCTGGCGGATTTTGGCACGCCCGTTTCCTGTTGTCATCCCGACCGCTCGCGCATGGTCGAGATGGCTCAGGGCAATATTCCGTTCTTCGAGAAGAATCTCAAGGAAATCATCCGCCGCAACGTTCGCGCCGGTCGCCTCGCTTACTCCACCGACATCGAATCTTTTGCCCGGAAGACGGGCGTGATTTTTCTGGCCGAAGATAAGTCCGACAACCTGAGTGACATTGTCCTGCGCATCGCACGACTCGCACCCAAGCCGCCGATTCTGACGATCGTCACTCCGGTTCCCGTCGGCACCGCCAGCGCACTCGAGAAGAATCTGAAAGACGTTGGCCTTCAGGCGACGATCGTGTCGCAGCCAATGTTCTTTACGGATGGCTGCGCCGTCGAAGACTTCAACTGGCCCGACCGCCTGATTCTGGGATCGAGCTCCAACGAAGCCGTCCAGATGCTCAAGCAGATCTTCCACCCGCTAGTCATGCGTGGAGTTCCGGTCATCGTGACCAACAACTCAACGGCGGAACTGGTACGCGAGGCAGCCACGGCGTTCGTCGCCACAAAGATTTCTTTCATCAATGAAGTCGCCGCATTGTGCGAGCGTGTCAATGCCGACGCTGTCAATCTTGCCCTCGCCCTGGGACTCGACAAGAAAATTGCACCTCGCTGCCTCCAGCCCGGAGCCGGTATGGGCGGAGTCTTCGCCGAGTCCGATATGGATTCTCTCGTTCAACTCGCCCAGCAGCACGGTGTCTCTCTGAAAGTTCTCAGCGCCGCCCGGGATGTGAATCATTTCCTGGCAGAACGCCTCGTCGAAAAAATCACGATCGCATTGAACTCCGTCGAAAACAAAGACGTTGGAATTCTGGGCCTCGCCTTTAAGCCCAACACGAACTCGGTTGCCGGATCCTCTTCGATGCGTTTAGCCGAAACACTCGTCTCAAAAGGCGCTCGCGTTAGCGCCTACGATCCGGTGGCGATTCCCGAAGCCAAGACACACCTCAACGGGACGGTGCGATATTGCGATTCCGCCTACGCCGTTGCCGAAGGCTCCGATGCGCTGGTCGTCGGCACCGGATGGCCCGAATTTCGTGCGCTCGACTTCGACAAGATCAAGCATCTGCTCAAAAAGCCAGTGATCGTGGATACAAAAAACCTCCTCGATGCCACCCGATTGCGCGCCCTCGGATTCGAATACGTAGGCGTCGGCCGCGGCTGATTCAACGACCGTCGACTCATCTCCGGTAACATCGCGACCTTCTGTACGTTGCGACATTGGGTGACGTCGCCCACATCCGAAAGTACCTCCGCAGTGAGCATCCGATAGCCTTCCGCGGGAGGCGTTGTCGTCCCGAGGATTCTCGCCGCCGCAACGCTGCTTACAAACGTGGAAATTCACTTCGCACGCGCATGCACGCGAGACCGGGCAACCAAAACCGCTGCTATAATAGTTGTCCTGCGGTGGGAATAGCTCAACTGGCAGAGCACCGGACTGTGGCTCCGGCGGTTGCGGGTTCGATTCCCGTTTCCCACCCCATTTTCTGCATGCCAGCGGGACATGCCGCCCTCGGCTGTCCGTCGGCAGCCCGACCGCAGCGTTGAATTTTCAGATTTAAGATTGCGGATTTCAAATTGAAATCGAAATACCGAGTGTCGGACCAGGTTTTCAATTCTGCAATCTAAAATTGAAGAATCTGCAATCTCTTTGGCCCCGTAGCTCAATTGGATAGAGCATCGGTCTTCGGAACCGAGGGTTGGGGGTTCGAGCCCCTCCGGGGCCACCACCAATCAGAATCTATTGCCTGCCTCAACTCCGTTTGAATGCAGAGGATTTCCCTCGCTTCAGGGCCGGCCCACGATGCCGTTTGAATCGCGGTTCAATATCCTCGCAAGCGCCCAAGTTGCATTTACCCCGTAAATGCCTCGTCGGTCGGCCTGCTGGACCCTGGCTCCCCCGTAACTCATTTGTTTGCAATACGGAGCAGGAGGGTACGTCAATCGAGACCCGGTCGGAAGTGAAGCCATACTGATCGGTACCCGAAAACTCTGTGGCGCCGCCCTTTGCCGTCCGATAGAATCCTTGTTCGTTTTCCTATGAAACGCACTTTTCACTTTCGCACGATGTCGTCGGAACTGGGGCCTCTCGAGGAGCGGTTGTTAGACACTTTGTGGCAGCGCGGGAATGGCACGGTCCGCGAGTTGATGGATGATGCTTGTCCGGACTTGGCGTACACCACCGTGATGACCACGCTCGACCGCCTCTTCAAGAAGAATCTGCTTTCGAGAGAATCCGAGGGCCGGGCCTTCCGCTATAAACCCAGTTTCAGTCGAGAAGAACTCCACCGGCAAGCTGCGGGTGAAGCGTTTCGGCAGTTGCTGAATGCGAACCCCGCTTCGTCACTACCGCTTTCGTACTTGGTGGAGATTGTCAGCGAGCGGGATGCGGAGTTGCTCGACCGGCTACAGGATGTCATTGAAGCCAAGCGCACACAACTCCGCAACTCTGGGGCTTCCGACAACGGATCGCCACTCAAGGAAAAAAACTGAATGTTCGTTGTCCGCGGCCTGGCCGTCTCCTTCTCGGTCTTTGTCTTGGTGTACGGCGTGTTGTCGCTTGCGGTCGGCTTGACATGGCGCGGAGTGAACGCCTGGGCCCGACATCTTCCGGTCCGTCGTCTATCCAGCCTCTTGTTTGCGGTTCGAATGTTTCCGCTCGTTTCGGCTGCGGTCATTACGGCGGCGTTCGCCCTTCCATCGTTCCTCTTGCTGGAGCCGCGAGCGATCAACGAGCCGATGGAAGCTCCACTCGCCCTTGGAATCTTTGGCGCCGTTCTCGGCCTTGCCGGACTTGTCAATGCCATCGTGGCCATGATTCGCGCCTCGCGCACAGTTTCCAACTGGACCCGTGAAGCTGAACTCACGAGCACCAGGGCCCCCATCCCCGTCTTACGCATCCGCCGTAACGTGCCGCCAATGATCGCGGCAGGTATCGTTCGCCCAAAGATTCTGGTGTCCGCCACCACGGAATTTCTTCTGAATGAGAACGAACTCGGTGCATCGTTGAATCACGAACTTGCGCACGTGCGGCGCCGCGATAATCTGAAGAAGCTGTTCCTGCGATTCGTCCCGTTTCCCGGGATGAGCGGCCTCGAAAAAGCCTGGTTGGAAGCTACAGAAATGTCGGCTGATGATGCCGCCGTCGCCACCGAAGCGGAGGCGCTCGACCTCGCAGCCGCGCTGATCAAGCTCTCGCGTATCGCTTCAGCTGAACCTCCGGCAGATCTCACTGCGGCGCTGGTCCACCTACCCGGCTCGTTGATGAACGCCCGCGTCGAACGCCTGATTTCCTGGACCGCAGATCGTCAGCCCAAGCCTTCGAAGTTATCGATCGGATCCGGGCTCGCCGTAGCCCTGGCGAGCGTCACAGTTTTCGCCTTCACCTATGGCCATCTTCTGCACAAGGTTCACACCGCCACTGAGTGGCTGATGCACTAGCACTCTGTGGATTTTCTCTGTGAACCTCTGTGTCCTCTGTGGTGAGATGTGTCCGCTAGAAACTGACTCGCACACCCAGCTGCGCCGCAAACGGAATGCCCACGGTAGTTCCGGGTCCGAAGAAATCTCCCAGCGCTCCAGATGGAATCAGTAGCTGTTTCTGCGGATTCGTAACCGGGACCAGCGTCGAACAACCCGGTCCCGTATACACAGCCGTCACATTCGCGAGGTCGTTCACCGGACACGGCAGCGCTGAAATGTCTGTCACATAATTCGCGCCCGGATTATTGCGGTTGAACACGTTGAAGAACTCCGCAAATGGAATAATCTCGAACCGCTCACGAATCCGGATCGGCCGGCTGACCCGCAGATCGGCCTGGATGAACGCCGTTCCGCGAAACTGATCGAGCGAGGTCTTCACCCCGTTGACCACGGCGCGGTCTCCCACAGGAGTGGTCAGGGTAATGGGTCTCGCGCCCTCTGCCTGTGTCATCGTGGTGACGTCAACCCCGCCGGGAAGGTGCAAAGTGCCTCCCAGCACAAACCGGTTCTTCACATCTTCACCAGACGGTCCGTAATCTCCGGGAGCGAACGCATTGAGCGGATCGCACACTCCATTCACATAATCCCAAAGCTCTCCCAACAGACAGCCCCAGGTCTTCGCGCTCGAGAGCGTATAGTGCGCGATCAGGTTGAAGCGCCGGTTCACGTTTCCTTGCAGCACAACCATCAAGGCGGCATAGCTTGATCGGTTGTCGGATTTGAAGAGGGACAAACTTGGCGCATTCGCATCGATGTTCACACCCGGCGTAAAGCTGTATCCGCGATACCCATGGTTGCCTTGTTCATGCGTGTAATCGGCGCTGATCACCCAATGTGAGTTGATCGCATGTTGTACGCCCGCAGTACTGTGAATCGCGTACGGCGTCTTGTAATTTGGATCGATCAGCGCGCCGGGATCTCCCGGGTTCATGCAGCAAGATCCGGCGGAGGAGTTGTTCACCGCCTGGAATGCTGGTGCCCATCCGCCCTGTGCCAGATCGCTGAAGAACAGTCCGAAGGCCGCGCGGAACACCGTCTTGCCGTTTTCTCCCGGCGAATATGCGATACCGAGCCGGGGCCCGAATTGTTTTCGATCATCGTGCGGTGCGCCATTGACCAGATCGACTCCGAGCGCTTGCAGTGTCAGGTAGGCCGGATTCTCCAATTGACTCCGCCCGGACGCCGTAAACAATCCAAACGTGCTCTGCCACCGCAAGCCATAGTTGAAGGTCAGGTGGCGCGATACTCGCCATGAATCCTGCGCATACAGCGCCAGCCGTTGCACATTTTGCGAGAAATGCCCATCGCTCTCATGCGTAGTCGATGCCCCGGCCGCGTAGTCGATCGGAAACTGTCCCGGATTCGTCAAGTAGAATGTCGGATCCTCCGGAAACGAATACAGAGTCTCCTGATTTCCGGGAAACGCCCCGCTCAAGACCGGTTCGTGTATGAAATTTACTCCGAACTTGAAAGAGTGATCTCCGGTCGAATGATCCACGTCATATCGGAATTGATACTTCTCCTGATTTCGCAGCGAAGGGAAGAACGTGATCGGAGTCGCAAACTGGTTGTCCCCGAATGTTTCGAAGCCAGAGACTGTCAGCGAAGTTGCACTGAATGGAAATGCCAGTGCAAAACCTAACGTCGAATTCCGCTGCTGGGTGAGGTGCAACGTGCTCGCATCGAAGACGAACGTCCCCAGCCAAGTCGGGTTGAACGCGTACGTATTGCTGAGAACCGTGTTCCAGTAGTTGTTATGCGTCGTCAGCCCAGTCGAAGGCAGCGTCGCTTGCTGAACCAGATTGTTCCGTGTCAGATAGCTGTCCTGGGAAATGCGGAGAAACCATTGCGACTTCTGCGACTGTGCCCAGTCGAAGCGCAGGGAACTCAGATAATCGCGGAATGGAATCGGTACAGTGGCAGGTGTGGCGATGGATGGAACGCCAGGGATCAGCCCATCCGAAGCGATTTGAGAGAGCGCCTGGAACTGTTCCGTGCTACGCGGGCTGTACGCAATGCTGGCATTCTCATGTACATACTCGAAAGACGAGAAGAACCAGAGCTTGTCTTGCGCAAGCGGCCCGCCTAGCGTCGCAACATAGTTCTGCCGCGAGAAAGGCTGCTTCGGATTGCTTACGCACCCGCTGGCATCACAAGTTTGCGCAGGATTCTCAATCGGAAAGCGTGCATTCAGTCTAGCTGTGCGGTCGTAAAAAGCTCCCATACCATGCCAGTCATTCGTCCCACGCTTGGTCGTAATGACGACAGATCCGGCAGTCGTCCCGCCGGTATCTGCATCTGCCATCGCTGTTCGCAGAGCGAATTCATGGATCGCGTCCGTCGAAAAGTTCTGGAGAAATCCTCCGATCCAATCATCGGAATTGTCCCCACCATCGACCGACATTTCGTTGTTCAGAGCGGAACTGCCGCCCGTCGACACCGCGGTAATCCGTGCCTTGGTCGGATCCGACGGTTCCACCGGCTCCGTCCCCGGCACAAGATAAGCGATATTGGCGAAGCTCCGGTTCGCGAGCGGCAGCGTCTGCAAGTCCCGATTGCTGACGACTCCCTGATGGACAACGCTCACCAGATCAATCGGCTGTGTGGTGATGGACGAAACGTTGCCGCTGACATTTACGCTCTCTCGAGATGCCACTGGCTTGAGCGTGACGGTCACTTCCCGTACCGAACTTACCTCAACAGAAACCTCAGCATTTGCCTCGGCAAAACCGCTGGCATTCACCACAACCTGATATTTGCCGGGCGGCAGCCCATCCACACGGAACTCGCCGCGATCCTCACTCTGCGCCTCCCGTTTCATCGACGAATCCTTGGATGTCACGACGACCGTCGCCGAAGCGATGCGAGCTCCAGTCGGATCCTGGACCGCGCCACGCAGCGATCCTCGCGGATTCTGCGCCGCCATTGGAGGCAAAATTACGAGCGCAGCGAAAAGTGCGAGAGCAGCGGCTTTGAACACGGATCCTCGCTTGAGACAGCTTGCTTGAAGGACTGGATCGGTCACCCCAGAGAGTGTGCCAATTCGACCGATTAGGACGGAAGGTTATCTTGCGGCGACAGCCTACTACCAGCGCTCGTAGCCTCCGGCGCCGGGTTGACTCTGGCAAAAAGCAATAAGTCCGCAGTCCTTCATCCCGGAACCCGACTTGGGATATGCGCCGCGAACGACAAACCACTCTAATCCGACCACCGCTGCGGACGCCGGTCCCATCGATGCTTCTTCAACTCAGCCAACAACGTTTTTTCCAGAGGTCCCGCGTCACTGGTCGCAATGTTATCTTCGACGTGCTGTCTCTTCCGCATCCCAGGAATCGTCGTGCTCACCGCAGGATGAGAGAGGATGAACCGAAACGCCATGTCCGACAAGGTCATCCCCCGGGGCACAATCTTCTTCAATTCTTCCACGCGTTGAATCGTCTTCGGCAGATTCTCGGGACCAAAATATCCTGCTCTCCAATCACCGTCCGGGAAGCGCGTCTCCAAGGTCATCTTCCCGCTCAAGCTGCCTTCATCCAGCGGAACGCGCGCAATCACCCCGACATTCAGTTCCTGGCAAACGGGAAAGAGTTCGTCCTCCGGAGCCTGGTCGAAAATGTTGTAGATCACCTGCACCACGTCAACCAGTCCGGTGCGCAGCGCCTTGATGCCATTCTCTGGCTCCCACCGGTTGATACTCAACCCAAAGGACCGGATGATCCTGTCACGCTTCAGCTTTTCCACTGTTGACCGGAACTCCCGCTCATCGGTCCACGTATCCGACCAGACGTGAAACTGCAGCACATCGATCGTATCGACCCGGAGTTGCTTCCGTATCAGGTCGGCGTACTTGAAGACATGCTGTGCCGAGAACACGTCGCTGTATTTATAGGAAGGTAGCGCCGGCCATTGCAGATTCGCGGGAGGAATCTTTGAGGCCGCATACAGACGCTTCCCTGAATTCCGCTGCATGACCTCACCGAGCAGCCCATCGCTCTTGCCGTCGCCGTAAGCCCATGCTGTATCGAAGAAGTTGCAACCAAGATCCACGGAGAGCTGCATCGAACTCAGCGACTCCGAGTCGTCGGACCCGCTCCACCCGCTCATACCCCACAGTCCATACCCGATGTCGCTCACCTCAAATTCGGTCCTGCCAAGCTTGCGGTATTTCATTTTTCCCGTCCTATGAAAGCCAAAACAACAGCATATATCGATGGGGAACATTCTGCCCGGAGTGGCTCAGGATTAGTGAGGGCTGGCCGAATCCCCTCATTTTTTTGATAGCTCTCATTAAAATTTTTGCGTCGCGGGAGCCCCTTCGAGGGTGTTTAATGAACCTAGATCATAACCAGTAAGGAGTACGGAATGAACTCACAAACCCCTTTTATTCAGCCACCCGGCAAGAAGAAAGATGAACAGAAGCCGGTACCATCGCGCTTCATCGACGAGAAGATTTCGGATGAGAACGGGGCGGAAACCAAGAGCGATAGCGCCCTCGCACCGGCGGGCCTCAAGAATCCCTTCTGGAATTAATCTCGAATAGCGCCCGTTACGCTAGCAGCGGATGGGCGCTTTCTTTTCCCCTTTAAAATCGGACTACTTAAGAATGGGCAGGCACAGGCACGGCCGCAGCGCGAACTCCAGCCCGGCCATCTTTTCCAGCGCGGGATGGAGCAGCGAATCCCGGCAGGGCTCCAGCGTGATCACGAAAGGCAGGGAAGCCTTATCGAACCCAGGCTTCTGCAGCAGCGAGTCGATATTCAGGTGATGCTCCGCCAGAATCTGGGCAAGTCGAGCCACGATCCCAGGTTGATCGCGCACAAAGAATCTCAAATACCAGGGAGTTTCAAAGTTAGCGCTGATGCCAGCGGTACCGGTGTAGTCTGCTACGTCTCTCTTGCCGCGGGCCAGTCCCTCGGCCACAAACATGACATCCGAGACGACCGCGACGGCAGTAGGGTCTCCCCCCGCTCCGGCGCCAAGGAACGCCATATCGCCGCCGTATTGTCCTGCGGTAACGACCAGATTCAGATTCCGCCGCACTCGGCCAAACGGTGAGTCGATGGGAACCAGGCAGGGTCCCACGTCGGCGAAGAGGGTGTCATCTTTCAGGTCCGCTCGCGAAATCTGCCGGATCGTGCAACCCAGTTCCGCAGCATAGTCGAAATCAACCGCATCGACCGGACGAATCGTCCGCGCTCGAATCGACTCCGGAGCCACCCGCGTGTGCAGTCCCGCCAGTGCCAGAATCGTCAGCTTGGCTCGCGCATCGCCGCCGTCCAGATCCTCCGATGCATCCGCCTCCGCATATCCCCGCGCCTGCGCCTCCTCCAGCGCCTCGCTGAAAGGAATCCGCGCCGATTCGATGCGGCTCAGGATGTAGTTACACGTGCCATTCAGGATCCCCGAAATGCCGTGCAGCCGGTCCCCGGACAAACCCGTACGCAGCGAAGGCAGGACTGGCACTCCTCCCGCCACCGACGCGCCGAATTCGAGCTGGCAGCCCTTCCGCGCCGCCAATTCCAGAAGATCAGGTCCATGCCGCGCGATCAATTGCTTGTTCGCAGTTACCACGGATTTACCCGACTCGAGGGCACTTCGCACGATCTGTTCCGCCGGGCTTAGCCCGCCGATTAACTCGATCACCACATCGACGTCCGACTTGAGAACCGACTCCACATCGTCGGTCCAGACCACACTGCTCGGAACCCAATCCTGCTTCTTCCGGGCGACATTGCGGTTGCAGATCTGCACAAGCTGCAACGACGGGTTTCGGCTCTCGCAGAGAATCTTCGCGACGGCCCGGCCCACCGTCCCAAAGCCAATCAGTGCAATGCGGCACACGGATGCTCGCTCCTGATTCGGAGTGGATACAGCACCGCCGCTCGAGGCTCGTTTCTCGCTGGACAAGGTCTGATCTCGTGCAAATGGAATTCTTTATCATACGTGCCAAGGGCCACTCACGGAAGATCATTCCCACTCCCTCTGCGGGCGGCATCGCACGCCAACTCAGCATCAAAGTTGGTAATATGGTGCCTGCCTGCTGCGAACGCATTTCGGCGGGAGCATCGCGGACACGCTCTTTTCCATGCGCCTCTCCTTTCGAGCGCGGCGGTCCAGAACCAAGCCCCGGCAGCGGGAGGAGAATGAATGATTCCAAAGTTCGCAAGGATTCCCAGCTACAGATTCGTCCTGCAGTCCATTTTGCTGACGGCTCTGGCGGGAGTCTCACCGGTCCACGCTCAAGACGCTCCGGCCCAACAACCTTCCTCCGCACCACCGCCCCAGGCCCAGCAGCAGCCTGACCAGCAGTCAAGCAGCAGCCAGGAAGCTACTCCGGAAGAGTCGACTCCCATTCGCAAGAACAAACCCAAGCAGTACAACAAGTGGACCTTCAACGCCGGCGGAGGCGCCAGCCTCACCAACGGGAATACCCAGAATTTCGTCCGTGGTGGCGGCGGCATCGGCGCCCTTGGCGTGACCCGCAATGGGGGCAAGTACATTGGCCTTCGCCTCGACTTCCAGTTCGATAACCTGCCGCTTCGCAGTTCCGCTTTGCAGTCCGCGCAGGCGACCGGTGCAAACGATCACGCGTACACGCTCATGCTCGATCCCATCATCAACATCCCGGTCACAAAGGCCTGGGGAGGATACGTTCTTGGCGGAGGCACCTTCTTACATCGTTCCGGAAAGCTCGATTCTTCCGGTGCCATTCCCGGATCAGCCTGCAACAACTTCTTCCTCTGGTGGGGACATTGCTTTAACAACAGCCTGCCCATCAACGGGAACTTCCTTCACTCAAGCCAGAACGAACTCGGCTACAACTTCGGTGGCGGAATCACCCGAAAGCTTACGCCCAAATTCGAGTTGTACGCAGAGTTCCGCTACGTTCACGGCAAACACAACAACATCACCACCGATTTTCGCCCGATCACTGTAGGTCTCCGCTGGTAGAACTCTTCCTCGGCCGAAGTTGGCCGCGGGATATCGCGGATACCGCGTCATGTCGTGACGCCCGGTAATACCGTGAATGCACGTGGATACCGCGAATGCGGTGATACCGCGGAAGAGCTGCGCTTTAGCGCCGCGTTTAAGAGTCCAGAGTCGTGGGCTTCAGCCCCCGTGGTCACCTTTTCGCGACGGTCGGAGTTTCCCGCGTCCTGCTACTCAGGATTCGTGCGGTAGGTCCATGAGCCAGCCATCGATTTCTGCAACTGTACGAATGTTCCTTGAACCGGCTCCGCGATCGGCGCGTCTGTATTTGCCTCGCGGACCGCAGCTTCGACAACTCTGTGCGCCGGGGCCAATGAGCATGCTGGATCCGTAAGCGTCGGGTCCCCAGCGAGAAGGAACGCCTGGCACCGGCACCCTCCGAAATCCTCCGTTCGACGATCGCAACTTCGGCAAGGATCCGGCATCCACTCTTCACCGCGAAAACGCTGGAACGAATCGGATTCCTGCCAAATCCACTGCAGACTCTTCTCCCGAACGTTTTCAAATGACATTCCGGGTAGAACTTCCGCCGCATGGCACGGCAACGCTTTCCCCGAGGGATTGACTAGGATCAGGCGCCGTCCCCAACCCCCCATGCAGGCTTTCGGATATTTCGCATAATAGTCGGGAACTACGGAATCGATCCGCATGCGTCCAGCCAGTCGCCTCTCCGCCTCCCCAACGATCGCAACCGCTCTTTCGAGTTGCTCACGCGTCGGCATTAGAGCTGCGCGGTTCGCGAGGGCCCACCCGTAATATTGCGTGTGTGCGATCTCCACGCGCTCGGGATTCAACTGCTCGATGAACGCGATCATCTCTTCCAGGTGATCGAGATTCTGGCGATGCACCACAAGGTTCACCGTGAAAGCAATCTTGTGCTTGCGGATCGCGCGCGACAGTTCGATCTTGTGCGCATGGGCCTTCGCCCCGGCAATCCAGTTTGCCGCTTCCTCCTGCGAATCCTGAAAACTGATCTGGATGTGATCCAGTCCGGCATCTACAAGTGCCTGCAATCGCGACTCGTTGAGTCCAACTCCGGATGTGATGAGATTTGTATAAAGTCCCGCCGACCTGGCGCCGGCAATCAATTCAGTCAAATCGTGGCGGGCGAGCGGTTCTCCGCCCGTGAAGTGCGCATGCAGCATCCCTAGCTTGCCGGCTTGCTGAAAGACGCTCGTCCACTCTGCAGTTGTAAGCTCCGAATCCGTTCCTGCCAATTGCATCGGATTCGA
This sequence comes from Terriglobia bacterium, assembly GCA_963727085.1. GTDB lineage: Bacteria > Acidobacteriota > Terriglobia > Terriglobales > Acidobacteriaceae > Sulfotelmatobacter. The sequence goes on from CAVSER010000003.1 coordinate 587,461, forward strand.
ACAATACACGCAATGCAGCGGGCAACGATGCGTGACTTCGGCGATAAGGGCGAGAGGGTTCGACAATTGAGTCATTGCGTGATCGGGTAATCGTGAAACTGGCTCGTGTTGCGTGATATTTAGGTTTCAATTACCCAATTGCCATCTTCCCCAATTACTGAATCGCGTTAGTAATCCATGATTCGCTTTTTCTGCAGCTGTTCCAGAAACATTCCGATATCAGCGCGAATCTTCTCCGGATCGGTCTTGCCAAACTCTTTCTGCAATTCTTTAATAATCTCCCCGAACGTCTTTTTGCCGTCGCAACGCTCAAGGATCTGTCGCCCCGTCCCCTGCAGTTTGATGGCGCCTTCGGGAAATAGGATGACTCGGTCTTGGTCGGTCCCGCCCCAGCGGCAGCCGGCGGCCAGCCGCGGCTGGCTAGTTTCACTTGGAGGCGCCACCGTCAGGTCACCTCGATGCGGAATGCGCCCGGCGGGGGCCATCCCGGTTGCACATACGCGAAGTAGAGCGCGTCCAGTTGCGCCCACAGAATATCGCATTTGTCCCGCAACGCCTGGATCGCGAGTTCCTGTTCGGCCCGCCTTTTCGCATGCTCGAATACGTAGTTGATGGCGAACTTCGCGTCTTCCGGCGCTTGCGTCAGGCGAGCCTCGAAATAGTCCAATCCACCCGACAGCCACGGATAATGCTGCCTCAGCTTTTCCATGCGCAGCGAGATCAGGTCGCGCGAGAATAATTCCGTCAGCGATGATGCTACCGCTTCGAGCAGGCTGCGGTTGCGAACAATATTCAGGTACTCATTGACCGCGAACCGTGTTGCCGGAAGGATCCCCGCTCCGGCCTCTACTTGTTCCGCACTTAAACCGGTAGCTTCGGCAAGCTTCAGCCAGCGCTTGATCCCACCCTCGCTGTGCGCGTCTCCATCATGATCGATCACACGCTTGCGCCAAGCCCGACGGAATGCCGGATCAGGCCCGCGCGACAGAATGATCGAATCCTTGATCGGGATGATCGCCTGGTAGTAATACCGGTTCAGCGCCCACGCCTGAATTTGCCCTCGGCTCAGGCGCCCTTCATGCATCATCAGATGAAAAGGATGCTGATGGTGATAGCGTTCCTCGCCGACACGTCGCATTTGCGCGCGCAGGCCATCAAACGAGAGAAAGGCGTCGTCCGGTACAGCGATTTCTATAGGTCGAACTGCCATCCATCCTCCGCGATTTCCCATCCCGCGTCGCGCACCAGGCGATGCTCAGGGCCAGCTTCATTCAACATAGGATTCGTGTTGTTGATGTGAGTATAGATTTTACGTGGCCGCCGAAGTTGCGCCAACTTTGCCAAACTTCCACCCGGCCCCGATACAGGCAGGTGACCCATCTGCAGCGCGGTCTGTCCGGACCCTTGAATTCGAATCAGTTCGTCGTCGGTCCAGAATGTTCCATCGAAGAACAGCACGTCCGCGGACTCGAGTTCCGCAAGCAGTGGGTCCGTGATTTGCGGAACTGCGGGCATATAAGCCATTCGCTTACCGGAAGGCGATTCGACGATCAGCCCCAGGGAGGCTTCGCTCGAAACCAACTGGAATCTCCGCCTGGTTGAAACATACGCAGGGAAGTGCTCCGCCAGAGAGATTGCGCGGCAATGAGCTCCCGAATCCAAACCCGATGGATCGATCAGCGGGAATATTGCCCTAACCGCGAAATTGCACCACTGTAGCTGTCCCGGAATGCGCTGCAGCATGCTGAACATCGAATTATCTTCTGACACAATCCGGCGTATCGAATCGGTCGCATAAACCCGAAGGGGCTGGAGTTCTCGCATCAGCAGCAGTCCAAGCACGTGATCGATATCGGCATTCAGCAGGACCGCTCCAGCAATGGGGGACTGCCGCAGTCCTTCGCGCGGATGAAGTACAGGAGCCGATTCAATCTGACCACGCAAGTCGGGAGAGGCTCCCAACAGGAACCACGATCGCGAGTCGGCACTGATCGCGACCTGCGTCTGAGTTCGCGCCTTACCTGAAAGCGTTCCGGCGCGCAGCGCGCGACAATTTTCGCAGGCGCAATTCCATTGCGGAAACGCTCCACCCGCGGCCGATCCCAAGACCTTCACCTTCATGCAGCGAGTTTAGCAGTGTCCGGCTTCGGCCCTGGGGTTCAGTGAAGATAGTGGCGATAAAGCGGAAACTTTTGGGCTGACTACACGAAATGCAGTAATGCTGGGCGCCTTTGCTCGGCGTTAAAATCGAGTGACGGTTTTTGTCGTGACACGCAAACGGCGAAGCACCCAGATTGCAGACATAAGTATGGGGAGCAACAATTTGAAGGAGCACGCCCTGACCCTCGTCAATGACACGACGACCAGAATCCCAGCCGGCACCCCGCTGCAGACAGATGAAACCTTCCGTCTCCTGGTTGAAAGCGTCAAGGATTACGCTATTTTCCTGTTGGACGCGGAAGGGAGAGTGGTCAGCTGGAATCAGGGAGCCGAGCGGATCAAGGGCTACAATGCGAACGAGATTATTGGGCAACATTTTTCCCGCTTCTATCCGAAAGAGGCTCGCGACAGCAAATGGCCAGACCGTGAGCTTGAAATTGCTGCAAAGGAAGGCCGCTTCACCGACGAGGGTCTGCGCGTAAGAAGCGACGGTTCCACCTTCTGGGCCAATGTCGTGATCACCGCACTCCGGGATAAACGAGGAATGCTCCGTGGATTTTCGAAAGTCACAAGCGATCTGACCGAACGTCGCGCCCTGGAAGAACGAGCTCGTCAGCTCAATAAGGAACTTCGCCAACGTGTGACTGAACTGACCGAATCGCAGCGCCAGGTCGAATTCCGCACGCTCGAATTGCAGAGGTTGTCAGGAGAGTTGTTGCGCGTCCAGGATGAGGAGCGCCGTAGGATCGCGAGTTCGCTTCATGACGATCTGGGGCAGGAATTGGTGGCCCTAAAACTTGAGCTAACCAGCGCGGCATACTCGCAAGCCGATCAGAATAAGAACCTTTCGTATGCGCTGGCACTTGCCGACGGAACCCTGCAGAAAGTGCGAAGCATGTCATATCTCCTGCATCCGCCTCTGCTCGAGGAATCCGGCCTGTTGCCCGCGTTGCACTGGTATTTCGAAGGTCTGCAAAGTCGGGAAAAAGTGCGCCTCACTTTCGATTACAGGCCCGTTCTGTTCACGCGTCTTCCGCGCGATCTCGAAACGGCCATTTTCCGCATCATTCAGGAGTCACTCACGAACGTTTACCGCCACTCCGAAACTCAGGACGCCCGAATCGAACTGATCCAGGAATCGGGCCACGTGACCTTGCGCATTCGAGATTTCGGCAAGGGAATTCCGGAAAACAAGCTGGGAATTTCGGTCGTGCCCGGCATCGGAATTTCAGGGATGAAAGAACGCGTAAAACAGCTTAACGGTGAGTTCAGAATTTCCAAGGTCGAACCGGGAACGCTCGTCGAGGCAACAATGCCCATCCTCGACGGTCTTTGACCGGACGCAGATTGTCTAAAGCTGTCCAAAAGCACAACCCCTCCTGAGGTCTTCACTCCTCCTGGTTACAAGGTTCTCCCGACCACCGGGCGCCCCCGTATCTCATCTTATGTCTAGGGCTGGTGCCATAGGTTTGCCCTGCCGCCTCACAATACTTGGAGGTCCTACCATGAAGAGAGTTTTACAGACCGTCGCGCTGATTGCGGCGCTTGCGCTGCCAGCGCTCTGCCAATACGGACGACTTTCCTCGCATGAGCAGCACGAGTTCGACGAAGCCTACAACAAGTGGGTGAAGGATACTCGGAAGAACGACCGTGACGACATTGCCAAAGATGTCCGCAAAATGGAGGGCATCATGGAGCGGAACAATATCCCTTCCGACGTGCCTTTTGACCGCATCGCGACCAATGGATATACCCATCATGACCGCTACGACAATGATCAGGGACGTTACGACAACCGAAGCAACGCATATCCTCAGAATAGTGGCTCACGCCTGTCTCCGGACGATCAGCGTGAGTTTGATCATGACTACTCGCGATGGGTCGATGATAGCCGGCGCGATGATCGCGATGATGCCGACCGTGACGCTCGCCGTATGCAGGACATCATGGCGCGTTACAACATCCCGTCCGATGTTCGTTTCGATCAGATTGCTACGCCTGCCGGCTATCAGAACAATGGCTACAACGACAACAACTACTCGCGGGGCGAATCTTCGGCCTACGGCCAAAGGAGGCTGTCTGTCGACGATCAGCACGAATTCGACAAGGTCTATTCCAAATGGGTGAATGACAGCCGTCGCAATGACCGCGACGACATCGAGAAGGACGCCCGCAAGATGCAGGACATAATGGCGCGTTATAACATCCCGTCGGACGTGCCTTTCGATCAGATCGCCTCGCCGAACTCAGGCTACCGCCACTGACCTCGGATTCGAGGAATTCCCGGGAGCACGTTCGTCGTGCTCCCTTTTCAATTCTGCTTGCAGTTACTGCAGAACAAACGCGAACAACGCAGCTCCCGCCGGGATGACCACGTACTGTTTCTTGTCCACCTCGAACGTGATCGCCGTGGAGTAGATCGCAGCCCCAACTTGCACATGCCACAGATCGTGTCCGCTTTTGGCATCCAGCGCGATAAAGTTTCCGTCTGAGTCTCCGGCGAACAGTACTCCTCCCGCGGTAGACAGCGCTCCACCATTCGGATTGCTGAAGTATGGAAACGACCACTTCTCGGTTCCCGTGAACACGTCGATGGCTTTCAGTGCGCCAGTCGGCCGCTCCACTGGATCCGGCACATAGACGCTTCCCAGAAAATCATGTCCCGCGCGATATGGTTGCGGAGAACTCGTGAAAAGATCGCATTCAGTTGAGGTCGCTACGTAAAGAAGTTGTGTATCAGGGCTATAGGACGGAGCGTACCAGTTCGTCATCCCAAGCGCCCCAGGACAAACACGCGTCCCTTCCGGGCTGCTCTTCAGATTCGTGTTTACGATTGGCTTGCCGTCGGCGGCAAGGCCCGTCGCCCATGTCACAGTGCCAAACGGCTTCCCGGAAAGAAATTTTCCATTCGTACGGTCGAGAACATAAAAGAATCCATTTCGGTTGGCCTGCACCAGCAACTTTCGCGGACGCCCTTCCCAATTCGCATCAATCAAAATAGGAATCTGCGTCGCGTCGTAGTCATACAAATCATGCGGCGTGAACTGGAAATACCATTTCAGCTTGCCGGTGTCCGCATCGAGCGCGAGCATCGAGTTGCTATAGAGGTTGTCGCCGCCGCGCTCGCCTCCATAGTTGCTCGGGGACGGGTTCCCAGTCGGCCAGTAGATGAGATTGAGTTCGGGATCGTAAGTCCCCGTCATCCATGCGGGCGCGCCTCCCACCTTCCATGAATCGCCTTTCCAGGTTTCGTGCCCGGATTCGCCCACGTCGGGAACTGTATTGAACCTCCACAAGCGCTTGCCGGTCGCCGCATCGTAGGCGTCGATGAATCCGCGGACGCCGTACTCGCCGCCGGAAATCCCGACAATGACTTCATTCTTCACAACCAGCGGAGCCACCGTGAACGTATTGGCCTTGTGATAGTCGGCGGCGATCACATCCCACAGCAGGTTGCCCGTCTTGGTGTCGAGGGCAATCACGTGAGCATCGAGCGTGGCCATGAACAGGCGGTTGGCGAGAATGGCCATTCCCCGATTGACCATGCCGCAACAGGGCTGAAGCTTGTCCGGCAGATTCCGCTGATACCGCCAGATGGCGCGTCCCGTGCGGGCATCGATCGCAAATGCACGGTCGTTCTGCCCCGTGCCGTAAAGCACCCCGTCTATCACCAGGGGCGTAGTTTCAAACTGGCCAAGATCTCCTACCTGAAACGTCCATTGCATCGCGAGACGGGCGGCATTGCCGCTGTTGATCTGGTCCAGCGTGCTGTAACGCCAACCGGAATAGCGACCGGAATACGTCAGCCAGTTTTGCGGCTCTTGCGCCGCGCCCAGCAGACGCTCGTAGGTGACCTGGCAGAAGACGTTCGCACTGACGAAAAGCAAAATTACCACCAATGCTTTCTTCATCGTGCTCCCTTTGGCCCGCGATCTTCACTGCCGCGCAGTGTTAGCAAATAAGCAATCAAGTCCCGCAGTCGTGGCGCATCAAGTGATTCTTCGGAATAGGGCGGCATCAGAGATTTGCGCTCGTGTCGAACTTCCTTCAAATCTTTCTTGAGAAGCGAGTAGACGGTTTGGTCTGTGCCCAGGAGCTGAATGGAGAACGTATCTTCATTCTTTGCGATTCCTGTGATTTGTTCTCCGCTGGCTGTAATCACCGTGACCGAGTCGTACACCAGCGGAAGTCCGTAATGATTGTTCGGATCGGTCATGCCGCTGCTGAGTTCCTTGTCAGGACTGCGGATGGAATCGACGAGATACGAAACCGATCGCGCGGCTCCCACGCGAGACAGATCAGGGCCAAGTCGGCCTCCTTCGCCGTTCACCATGTGACAATTTGAGCATCCACCGCTTTCCAGAAATATCTTCTTTCCGATCATCGGATCGCCCGCCACTATCTGTTGCCTGGGTGGCGCCAAAGATCGCAGGTAGGCGATGATGGCCCATATTTCCGAATCCTCGAACCCGTTGGCAGGCATCTCCGTCCCCGGAACTCCCTGCGTGATTGTGCGGAAGATGTCCGCATCCTTCGAACCGTGCGTCCAGCGTCCCGCGGTTAGATCCGGGCCCCGGCCTCCTCCGGCCGCGTTCAGGCCGTGACAAGGAGAGCAATTCGCGCGGAACAGAGAGGCGCCTTCTTTAACTGCCGATGGTTTGGGTTGCCGGCTTTTGTCAGCAGCGATTGATGGCGTGCACTGGATCAGCATAGCTGCCAAGAGTGCCGCCGCGGCCCGCACCACCATGCGGCAATGCAAGACTGGTGTCGTCTGCAAGCGTGTCCCTTTAAGATTGGTTTCGGAAATGCCGAGGATTCTAACCTGCCGCGCCTCGACTGGAAAGACCTTGAATGAACCGCTAAACGAAACCATTCTGTCGGCCGCGGGAATCGCCAAGTCAAAATAAATCAACCGGCGCCCCCGCCCGCGCATCTGTAGAGTCTCTCTTTTTGAACGCCAAACCCGAGAGAAGGGATGACTCCACAATCGCCGCAAGATAGTACGGCTCCCCTTGGGATCAATCCCTGGCTGATCGCCGTCGCCGTCATGCTGGCGACGTTCATGGAAGTGCTGGACACGTCCATCGCTGCGGTCGCCTTACCTTACATCGCAGGCAGTGTCTCGGCGACCAATGACGAGGCGACGTGGGTGCTCACCAGCTATCTGGTGGCAAATGCGATTGTTCTCCCGGCAAGCACCTGGCTTTCCCTGCGCTTCGGGCGTAAGAGGTTTCTGATCGCATGCATCGTGATTTTCACGGTGTCTTCCTTCATGTGCGGGGCAGCGACGAGCTTGGGCATGATCCTGATTGCAAGGGCTGTTCAGGGCGCGGGCGGGGGAGCGCTTCAGCCGCTTTCGCAATCGATCCTGCTGGAAAGCTTTCCCCCTGAGAAACGCGGCAGTGCCATGGCCGTCTTCGCACTGGGCGTAGTGGTTGCGCCCGTCCTGGGCCCAACTCTTGGCGGATGGCTCACCGACTCTTACTCCTGGCGATGGGCGTTCTACATCAACATTCCCGTAGGGATCTTTGCCATATTCATGATCTCGCGCTATGTGCAGGATCCTTCCTATGTGAAGGAGGCCAAGCCTGGCAAACTGGACGGCATTGGGTTGGGTTTGCTCGCGGTCTGGCTCGGATGCCTGCAGATCATCCTCGACAAGGGACAGGAGGACGATTGGTTCGGCGCGACCTGGATCCGCTGGGCCTTTGCCCTTCTGCTGACTTCTCTCGTCCTGTTCCTGATCCGTGAGTTCCGGCATAAGCAGCCTTTGGTGGACCTGCGTGTCTTCAAACACCGCAATTTTGCCATTGGGTGCCTGCTCATCGGACTGTTCGGTGCGGCAATTTATGGATTGGTCACCATGCTCCCGCTCTTTTATCAGGAACTGATGGGGTATACCGCGCTCGCGGCTGGATGGGCGGTCAGTCCGCGCGGCGTCGGAGCCATCATTGCCATGCCAATGATCGGCTACCTGACGGCGAAGATCGATAACCGCTGGTTAATCGCTTTTGGATTTTTCCTGTTTGCCATCGCGAGCCTGTGGTTCGGCCAAGTCAACCTTGGCATCGGACAATGGACATTCCTGTGGGCCATCATCATCAGCGGATTCGGATCTGGATGCGTTTTCGTGCCTCTATCTACGACGACCATGGCGTTCTTGAAGAACGAAGAGATCGGAAACGCCAGCGGCCTCTACAATCTGCTGCGCAACATCGGAGGCAGCATCGGGATCTCCGTGGTAAATACGATCGTCGCGCGGCACGAGCAGATGCATCGCAATGAACTGGTTGCGTCTGTGAATTCAGGGAGAGTCGACGTCCGAAGTACTATCCAAGGCATGCAAGAACACCTCGTCACGCAGGGAGCGTCCCCCGTTGACGCCTTGCACCGCGCCTACGGACTCATTGGCCAGACTGTCAACGGCCAGGCTCGGCTCTGGTCTTACGTCGACGATTTCCGCTATATGGCTCTTGTTTGCTTCGGGTGCATTCCGATCGTATTCGCCCTGAAAAAGTCGGTCGGACGAAAAGGCGCGCTGCGCGCCGGACACTAACCGCCGAAGTATCACTGGCATCCTCAGGCCTGACGTCCTTTTTAACTTGACATATTCCCATATAGGAATATATATTTTGCTCATGGCGAGGGCTTCGACCACTTCGGACGCGTTCAATGCGGTTGCCGAGCCGCGTCGTCGCGAGATTCTGGAGTACCTCGCTGACGGAGAGCGTCCCGTGGGCGACTTGGTCCTGCGCCTTGGCATGGAGCAGCCGTCGGTCTCCAAGCACCTGAAGGTGCTTCGCCAGGTGGGGCTTGTCAGGGTGCGGCGGCACGGGAGGCAGATGCTATATCAGGCCAATCCGGATGGTATCCGTCCGCTTTACGAGTGGACGAAGACGTTTGAACGTCTGTGGGCGCACCAGCTTTTGCGAATCAAGGAACGCGCGGAGCAGAAGGCAAAAGAAGTTCAGAAATGATCTGCGGTTTCGTGAGTCCGGCCAGCGCGAACGCGAATGCGGTTTTGGTGGAAGAGCGGCGCTTTAGCGCCGCGTAAGACACCAGAGCGACGGCGGCTTTAGCCGCTGGAATATGGGGAAATTCTGAAAAACGCCTTTCGCCGAATATTAACTTTCTAGGAGGAATCCATGAGCATGAGTCCGACGATCCCGGGAATTGAGAGTTTGAGCCTGCTGGTCACACAGGAAATTCAAGTCAATGCAAGCCTCGAACATACGTTCGAGGCGCTGCTGGAACAGATCGGACCCGAGAACGAGTCGCCCGAACAAAAAATGCCGATGAAACTCGAAGCGTGGCCGGGCGGACGCTGGTATCGCGATCTCGGCGATGGCAATGGTCACTTCTGGGGGCACGTCCAGGCCATCAAGCGTCCGACGCTGCTTGAGATCACGGGACCGTTATTTATGTCCTATGGTGTCGTCTCCAATCTGCAATACCGGCTGAGCGACTCCAAGGGCGGCACCCTGATCAAGTTCACCCACAAGGCGTTTGGGCTGATTCAGGAAGACCATCGTAGAGGTGTAAGCACCGGATGGACCCACATGAACAGTCGTATCAAGGAACGCGCAGAAGCGAAGTAAGGAGGAGTTATGTGTCCAGCATGCATCGCAAGTGCCGGAGTGCTCGTAGGCAGCGCGGTTTCCACCGGCGGTGTCACTGCCCTCGTGATGAAAGTTCTCCGAAAGAAAAAGGGCGAAAAAAGCAATTCGAAGGAAAAGGAGTAAGAGATGACGACAACGACAATCGAGAAAACTGCAGCGAACGTAGTGTCCCATGCGGAATGGCTTGCCGCGCGCGAGAAGTTTCTGGAAAAAGAAAAGGAGCTCACCCATCTCCGCGATGAGTTGAGCCGCCAACGTCGACAACTGCCGTGGGAAAAGGTTGAAAAGAATTACGTGTTCGAAGGATCGTCCGGAAAGGTCTCACTTGCCGACCTTTTTGAAGGACGTAGCCAGCTCCTGGTCTACCACTTCATGTTCGGCCCCGGATGGAAAGAAGGATGTCCAAGTTGTTCCTTCATTGCCGATCAGTTTGATTCGATCCGCTTACACATGGCGCAGCGGGACATCACTCTGGCGGCCATCTCCCAGGCAACATGGGCGGAGATTGATGCCTTTAAGAAGAGAATGGGATGGAAGTTTCCCTGGGTCTCTTCATTTGGAAACGATTTCAACTATGACTACAACGTGTCTTTTAAGAAAGAAGAAATCGAAAGCGGGAACGCAATCTATAACTACGAAACATCCAGCTTCCCTTCGGAGGAAGCGCCCGGTGCCAGTGTGTTCTGCAAGAAAAGCGGGGAGCTCTTCCATACATACTCGACCTTCGGCCGTGGCCTTGACATGATGCTGAACGCCTACAACTTCATCGACCTGACCCCCAAGGGCCGCGACGAAGAGGGTCTCCCTTGGCCGATGGCCTGGGTGCGTCACCATGACAAATACGGCGACCCGACAGCCATGGACGCGATGATGATCATCGCGGGCTCTAAAGATAGCTGCTGTTCAGAAAAATAGGCGAAAACCGTGTCAAGGTTTCAATTCAAGCGGTCCGGCTTTGAAACCTTGAAACTCGAAACGTTGTTCTGGGAGAGCGACTTACAATGCCATCAATCACCGATCCCATGCTGCACGAATTCCGCCAGGAAGTTTCGACAACCCGGCGAGTACTGGAGAGAGTTCCAGAGCAGAAGCTTTCGTGGACGCCGCACGAGAAGTCCATGACCCTCGGGCAGTTGGCGTCACACATCGCAAGTGTGCCTGGCAGCGTCGCTCGCATTGTGCAACAGGATAGTTTCGACGTGAACCAGGGAAATTTTGTACCCCCGCAGCCCAAGAACTTGCGGGAAGTGTTCACGACATTTGAGCAGAGCGCGCGCGACGCCGAACTATGCCTGCAGACCATGACCGATGATCAGGCGCAGGCGAACTGGCGCTTGCTCCGCGGAAATCAGGAATTGATGAGTTTACCGCGCATCGGCTTTATTCGCACCATCATGCTGAATCACTGGTACCACCATCGCGGTCAGTTATCGGTGTACCTTAGGCTGTTGAACGTTGCTCTTCCTTCGATCTACGGCCCCAGCGCAGACGAGAGCCCGTTCGGATAGTAAGCAGATGAGCATGGGGAGCTCCTCGCGCGCTTCGCTGTGATCCTCTATGCCCTCTGTGTTTAAAGAGCCGTTTGCCTTTGCCGCATCTATCTGGAAAGCACCTGACTCCCCGCGATCACGCGGTTGCGCCCCTGTTCTTTTGCCCGGAACATCCGCTCGTCCGCTAGAGCGAACAACTCTGTCGGGTCGTTCGCATCTGCGGGGAAGCTGGCTAATCCCGCGCTGATTGTGACGTGAACATCCTTTCCATGGCCTCCGACAGTTAGCGGAGTACCCGCCACCAGTTCCCGCAACTTCTCAATCTTCAGATAAGCCGCTTGCAGATCGGTTTCCGGCAATACAACAACGAACTCTTCTCCCCCGTATCGTCCCGCCGTGTCGCTCTGCCGGAAGGAATCTCGAATCAATGTTCCGATTCTCTTCAAAGCCAGATCGCCGGCAAGGTGCCCATGCTCGTCGTTCAGCGATTTGAAGCGGTCGGCGTCAATCACCGCGATGCTCAGAGATTTGCCGTAGCGCTGAGCACGGCTGAGTTCGACCGCGAAGCGGTCATCGACATAGCCTCGGCTGAACAGTCCGGTCAGAGGATCGCGGGTGGCCAACTGAAGCAGCTTCTGGCTGCGCGAGACCAACGCAAAACTCAGTACTGACGCGGTCGCCATGATGATGAGCCGTGCGATCTGCGCCGCCCAGCTGAATAAGCCGTACTGGAATGGCGCATAGATGGGACTGTTTAAGTCCCAGTGCTTCGCCGCATAGAGAATAATGGCGAAATACTCTCCGCATGCGAGCAAGCCGGCGGTGATGCAGATCCGCTTGTCGTAGCGCAAGCCGGTTCCCGCGATCGCCAGAAAATATCCCTCGAACACGACCTTACTGTTTACCGCTGTGTGCGGCTCGTTCAGGAAAAGAAATAGCCCCAGACCAATGCTCACCATCGAGACGTCGAAACTGCTGCTCGCAAAACTGAGCCAGGGCGGATTGAACTCGCGCGAGATCAGCAGGTAAACGATCAAGGAAAAAAGAAACGTCCCGGCCGTGAGGCTGAACCCGACGATAGCTTCCTTGGGATCATCCGGGAAAAATAGGAAATCGATCACCGGGATCAGCAACAGCAGGCTGGCCAGCCCGACTCGGACCTTGGCGATCAAGAGCTCTCCCGCCACCGCTGCCTGTGCGAGGACCGGGTCAGGCCGCGACCAGACCGATGCGAAAAGATTGCGTGTGTTCGCTCTCATATGCAGATGAAGGGGCCGTCGCCTGCCAATTTTGACCATCAGGGGATTTCGGGTCGCAAATCAGGATGGCAGAAAGGTGAAACAAGGATAGGGTGCGCGACGCGTTCCGGGCAACCGGAATCTCGCCCTGTACGGAACCAAAGCTGTAGAACCTTGCGCCGTGGGCCTTGCAGTCCTAGTTCATATCCCGCATCGAGCATGCTCCGGGCCCGCGGGGATCCCCGCACGATCCGCAAGCACCCGCCGCCGGAGCCGCGCTCGCTGATCCTTTCGCCGACACCGCGAACACCGAAAGCTTCGGCTCCAGCTTCTTCGTATGGCATTTCGGGCACGCGGCTTTTTCTTTGCCGTAGACCAGCGCTTCAAACTGGTGGTCGCATTCCTTGCAGATGTACTCGTAAATGGGCATGGGAGACTCCGTTCCCTATTAGAATCAATTTGTGGGGAGTTCGCAAATCACAAATTCCAAAGCCAGCAGCCAGCGTTCCCGTTCTGAAGACCCATGGCAAGCGCGAATGCCGTTTCGCGCCCGACGCTGGCTTGGCGGCGGACACGTACAGACCGTCGCCAGTTTTCTCATGCCGCGCAAGATTCATCTCCCTCCAGCGGAAGAGCGTCTGATCGAAGTCGCTCCCGGGACAAAAGTCCGTTGCTGGTGCCGCTGGCAGCCCGATCGCACGAAGGCGCTGACCGTAATCGCCGTCCACGGTCTCGAAGGTTCGACCGAATCGCAATACATGCTGGGCATCGCTCGCAACGGTCTCGCCGCCGGGATGAACGTCGTCCTCATGAACCAGCGCAACTGCGGCGGTATGGATCACTGCGCGCCCACTCTCTACAACTCGAGCCTCTCCGCCGACGTCGCGGCCGTCGCGCGCCACGTGGTCGAGCACGACGGCATCAAGAAATTCGCACTCGTCGGATTCTCCATGGGCGGCAACCTCGCGCTGAAACTTGCCGGCGAATGGGGAAGCAATGGCCCAGCCGAATTCAAAGCGGTCGCCGCGGTCTGCCCTGCCGTGGATCTTGCCGCGTCCGCCGATGCCCTGCACGAGCCCGCAAACCGCATTTACGAATATTACTTTCTGATGCAGCTCTTTCGCCGCATGCGACTCAAGGCCAGGCATTTCCCCGATGCGTTCGATCTTTCGCGCATGCGTGGAGTGAAAAGCCTGCGCCAGTTCGACGACCGCATCACCGCCTTCTATTGCGGATTCTCAGGTGCTGACGATTACTACGCGCGCGCCGCTGCCGCGAACGTCGTCGATCGCATCGCCGTCCCAGCCCTGATTATTCGCGCCGCAAACGATCCCTTTATTCGCATGCAAGCCGCGACCAAAGCCAAGATTCTCTCCAATCCCCACATCACTTACATCGAGACCGAAGACGGGGGCCATTGCGCGTTCATCGACGCACCCGACGGACATGGCGATGACGGCCGCTGGGCCGAGCGGGAAGTAGTAAATTTCGTAGGGCACCGTTGGTAGGCAAGCGTGCACCATCTGCCGTGACGAATTCCTCAGTGCACCCCTGTGTCCTCTGTGTTGAAAGATTTTTCAGATACTCGAATTGATCGCAGTCTTTGCCGGGACGCCACTCGCAACCGCTTTCCCTCTCCATCCCTTCACGTGTGTACGGACATATGCGAGCGCCAACATCGCGAAGAAAATCACCAGCAGCCCGACCGAAGCGCCTCCGATCGTCTGCGCATGTTTCGCCAGGATCGACACGCGTCCGTAGACAAATTCAATGTGCACCCAATACACCAGCAGCGACGCCTGTCCCAACTGGATCAGCGGACTGAATCCCCACTGTCCCGCTCCCCACCGGCACCATGCATAACTCGCCGTCAGAATCACCATCAACATTCCCACGCGGATGATGAAAAACTGCGGGCTCGTATGCCAGTAGTCATAAACCGCATACATCCTCCATCTCGAAGCATCGAGCAGACGTGCCAATTCGATCAGCGCCGCTCCCATCAGCCCTAGAGAAAAGAAAACCTGCGCCTCGCGATTGCGAACCCATTCGCTCTGCAGAATGAACCCCACGGCCAGTCCCGCAAATGCAAACGCAGTCCACGGGAAAACAGGGAACAGTCCGGCCTGCGGAGTCCCGAGATTGTGCACGCCATTGAGATACGACTCAACCGGCCACGGCAGCCAATCCGGACGCCACGTCGCCCAGAGCAGCGGAGTCAGCAGCGAAATCCCCAATGCCGTTCCGGCCGCAGCAATCACGAGCGCAACGCGCGACTTCTCTACGATGGTTCTCCCTAGCGACACTCCCTCGCCACCACTTCGCGGCACAATCCAGCACAGCGCGCCCATCAGCATCATCGACACCCCGATCGTATTCAGGATGTCCACCCGCAGCAGGTCGCTCTTCGGTGCCCAGCCCCACCCGATCAGGTATTCCTGCAGCCGAAACAACAGCCCAAAGCCAAGGATTTCCGCCCCGCGCCAGATCGTGCTCCGCGCCATCTGATCCGGCGTTACTTGCTTCTGCCGCAGCTTTTCAGTCACCAGCGCAAACGAAATGCCCGCTAGAAAAAGGAACAGAGGCGCTGGAAACGTTCCTCCCAGTTGCGAATACATGAAGAACCGGCTCTGCCGCGCCGATCCTCCCAGCCACGAATCGTAGCAGTGGGTCTGGAACATCAGAACGCAGGCCAACCCGCGCATCCAGTCGATGTAGGCCAGGCGCGGCTTCGCGGCGGTAGGTGGGCTCATGAGGAGGTGCGTCGGCAGTATACGTCAGCCCCGCGGGTTCCGCGTTTCTCTGGTTTTGCTGCCGAAAGTACCGAATGTGATCCCGGTCACACCGATTTTCGGCGGCCCTGAACCCGCTGTGGGCGGCCTTCTTGCCCCTAAGTGCTGGGTTTTGAACTTCTGACGCTGTTAACTTTCTGTCTCCCATACAACCTTGGAGACAACACGATTGATCGAAGGTAAGATAAGTTGATCTAAGCACAATTGCATACTTTTACCAGCATCAAGGGAGCGTGTATGTCGAAGGGCAAGGGACGGGTGTGTCTGTTGTCAGCGATTGTAGTTTTGACCACTATCAGCTTTGGCGCGACCAGCGACCGCCTTGCTAACGGCATCAGCGGTGCTCCCGTAGCCCTCCGAGGACACGTCCACCGTCTGGCGCAGCCCCAGTTCGATCTGGGCCGCGTTTCCCCGTCCCTTCAATTGGGCACCATGACGCTGATGACCGTTCCGACACCTGCTCAGCAGCAGGCGCTCGACCGGCTCGTTGCAGACCAGCAGAACCCGAAATCGTCGAACTACCACAAATGGCTCACCCCTGAACAATACGCGGATCGGTTCGGGCTCAGCCAAAGGGACATTCAGCAGCTCGTGACGTGGCTGACGTCACAGGGATTCACCAACGTGAACCCGGCACGCGGACGGAACTGGATCTCGTTCACTGGCACCGCCGCTCAGGCAGAGGCGGCATTCTCCACTGAGATCCATAGCTACAACGTGAACGGCGACTTGCATTACGCCAACTCCAAGGACCTGAGGGTGCCGGCTTCGATTGTGGGAGTTGCCACCGGAGTGCGCGGTCTTACGGACTTCCGCCCGCGCCCACGAGCCCACAGACGAGCGCTGCCGCAGTGGGCCAGTACGAAATACGGCAATTTCGTTGCACCCGGAGATATAGGCACCATTTACGACATCAACGCCCTTTACTCTGCAGGAATCGATGGTACCGGGCAAACGCTCGCAGTCATGGGGCAGACTGACATCTATCTTGCTGATTTACAGAAATTCCGCACTGGTTTCGGCCTCTCAAATATCAGCTGTACAGCCGGTACAACAGGCCTTATCACTGCCTGCAGCGACCCGCACTTCAAATACCTGCTCACCGGCACCGATCCAGGACCTTCCACTAATGGTGACATTGGCGAGGCGGACCTTGATATCGAGTGGTCTGGCGCGGTAGCGCGTGGCGCACAGATCATCTATGTGAACTCCAGCGATACATTCACTTCTTATTACTACGCGATCGACAACAAGGTCTCGCCAGTCATCAGCTTGAGCTACGGGTTTTGTGAGTGGGACGACCAGTTCATTGTGCAGGATGAGGCTGAACTTCAAAAGGCCAATTCTGAGGGAATCACTTTCGTGAATTCCAGCGGCGACAGTGGGGCAGCGGAGTGCGACTTCTTCCAGACCCTTACCAACACAAATCTGGCCACGCAAGGTCTTGCCGTGAGCTATCCCGCCAGCAGCCAGTACGTCACCGGCGTCGGCGGAACGGGTGTCACATTGGCGGCTTGGACCGATGCCCAGTATTGGGGGACCACGAACGGAACCAACGGTGGCACTGCTCTCTCCTACGTGCCTGAGCAGGTCTGGAACGACGACTTGGAGATCTACCAATTCTGCCAGCTGAATCCGACCAGTCTCTTCTGTACGCAAGGCGGCAGCACCGCCCAGCCGGGTTGGGTCAACATCACGAGCGAAGCAGCTGCCCAAACCGACATTGGCTTGTCCTCCACCGGCGGCGGCGCGAGCAACTGCGAACTTCATACCAACTCGGCCTGCACTGCCAATGGCGGATTCCCCAAGCCTTCGTGGCAAACCGTGACAGTCTCGGGAATTTCAGGCGTACGTATGTCCCCCGATATCTCCTTTTTCGCCAGCCCGAACTTTCCCGGTTACGTGTTCTGTACCCCACTCTCGGAGATTTCTTCCTCCACCAGTTCCACCAGCAGCTGCAACGTCAGCATTACCGATGCAGTGGACACCCATCTATCGATCATTGGCGGCACCTCTGCGTCAGCGCCGGTCTTTGCAGGAATCGTGACCCTGCTCAATCAATACTTGGTCGGGACCAGTTCGAACGGCCTCGGCAACGTCAATCCGATGCTCTACCAGCTTGCGGCGAGTTCGCCGTCGGCATTCCACCAGGTCACAAGCGGCGACAACAACGCCTATTGCTCGATTGGTACGCCCGCGGGCCAGCTACCCGCGCTGCAATGTCCGAATACTGGAGTCATTGGATATAGCGCCGCAACCAAGGACGCAACGACCGGTTACAACCTGGTTGCCGGACTCGGCTCTTTGGACGTGAACAATTTCTTCTCGGCATGGGCGGCTTCCCGAACAGCGACCACGACCGGACTTGCGGTTTCCAATGCGACCCCGTTCCAGGGAGAAAGCGTCAATCTGACCGCGACGATTTCACCTTCCAGTGCGACAGGAACAGTCACCTTCAAGAGTGGAACCACCAGCATCGGCACCGCCACCCTGGCCAGCGGAGTTGCGACCCTGGCTACATCCTCATTACCGCTGGGGACCAACAGCATCACTGCCACCTACATGGGCAATGCGACGCTGAACACCTCGACGTCATCGGCTTCTACTGTCACCATTGCGTCCGCATTCACGATGGCTCCCACCGCAGCCAGCTTCCAGGTGGCACAAGGATCGAATGTGAACGCCACAGTTACCGTTACCTTCACCTCCGGATTCACCGGCCCGGTTACCTTTACTTGTAGCGACACCGTTGCGCTCTCGACCTGCACCCCACCCACTCAGGGGATTACCGCCACCGGTGACGTCAGCTTCAACATCACAACCACTGCGCCGACGGCGAAGTTGCAGCGGCCTCTCGATCGCAACATGAAGATCTTCTACGCCGCATTCCTTCCCGGGATGTTCGGCATCCTCTTCGTTGGGTCGCGCAAGCGCTCCACGCGCGGCATGCGTCTGCTGGGATTAATCATGGTCCTGGGCATGTCCACGATGTGGATGGCATCCTGCGGCGGCAGCGGCTCCGGCGGCACTACCGGCAATCCCGGCACACCGAAAGGCACCTACACGATTAACGTAACCGGCACGGGCTCCGGCGCAACAGCGACAACCAGCTTCCAACTCGTCGTCCAGTAATTCTGCGAACAACAAAACAGGCGCTCTCGACCACGAGAGCGCCTGTTTTTTTCAAAACACAGCGCGCTTGGTCCCGTTCTTGAGGCCGCCGGAGAAACCGTGGAAGAGCGGCGCTTTAGCGCCACGTAGGTGCCCAGACTTTGAATGGGCTTTAGCCCCCGTGGTCCCCGTATCGCTCCGCCGGTTTCCCCAGTGATCCTCTGTGCCCCCTGTGTTGAGAGCCTTTGACCTCCTCGCGAACCTACGGATCCGCCGCACTGCAGAGATCTCCCGTCGCTCCGGTGTTCGCCGTCTACGCGCCACCTCCTACCGCATCTCCGCCCTCCTCAGCAGGTCCCATGCTTCCATGAAGCGTTCGTACTTGTGACCAACCTTGTGTGGCGACAGCCACACATTCCCCTTTAACCTCGTTGCCACGCGTGCCGGCAGAACATACCAGACGTCTACCGGAATGACGTACGCCGCCATGAAATCGATCTGCCCCGGTGTATACGGACGCTTATCGTTATCCGGCCGCGTGTTGCACACGTACGAATTCCCGACCTTATAGATCGTGGACTTCACCTGCACCCGCAGATAACGTCCTTCCCATTCCAGCCCGATGTCATACCGCGACGACTCTCCCCACGGCATCAGCACAGCGAACCCTTGCTCCTTCGCCCGCGCCATGAATACCAGTTCCGCCCACTCTCCCCGCAGCTTGTGATTCTTGATCAGTGCCCCTGCTATCACTTCAACCTCCCAGACTTATTTTTGCCCATAACAGCGGGCGCGGCCCCTGGAGGCCGCGCCTGTGGTCATCGAGTTTTGTTCGCAATTTTATTCTCTCAACCAAACACCCCCGATTCCACAAAAATCAACAAAATTCATGTCACCCATTCCCATTTTGGGAATTGATCCGCGCTCGCTCGAATCTCCACCAATCGGATAGATCGCCGTCACTTTGCGCAACAGCAGCCCCATCTGCGAAACTGACACGTCGAAAACTGAGTACTGGTACCGAGTACTGCCTATGGGCCGCATCCACGTCCTCTCCGAGACCGTTGCCAACCAGATCGCCGCCGGCGAGGTGGTGGAGCGCCCTGCGTCTGTCGTAAAGGAAATGCTCGAAAACTCGCTCGATGCGGGCGCCACACGAATCAAGATCACCGTCGAGGCCGGAGGCAAGAAGTTCATCCAGATCACCGACAACGGATGCGGCATGGTACGCGACGACGCCATGCTCGCTTTCGAGCGGCATGCGACTTCCAAGATCAAGAATGCGGCGGACCTGCTGAGCATCGCCACCCTCGGATTCCGCGGTGAAGCCTTGCCCTCCATTGCGTCAGTCTCGCGCCTGCGGCTGGAGACCCGCGCTCCGGAAGAAGCGTCCGGCACCGTTCTCGAGATCAATGGCGGCAAAATCGCGCGCGTGGAAGAAGCCGGGCTCCCCGCTGGAACCTCAATCACGGTGCGCGATCTCTTCTTCAATGTTCCGGCGCGCAAGAAGTTCCTGAAATCCGAGTCCACCGAGTTGTCGCACATTGCCTCGCTGGTCACGCACTACGCGCTGGCGCATCCCGAGATGCACTTCGAACTGCACTCCGCCGCGAACGCCATGCTGGTCGCGCCTCCGGTCTCAGGCTACAGCGAGCGCGTTTATCAGGTATTCGGCAAGGAAACGCTGGATCAGTTAATTCCGGTAGCGGCGCAACAAGCATTGGAACGTGTAGGACTACCGCAGCCTCCCCCGTGGCGCAGAAAGCAAGAAGATGAAGAGGAAGAACCAGCCGACAAGACTCCCGGCGAGATGCGCATTCACGGATTCGTCTCCAAACCGGAGATTCAGAAGCTGAATCGCAACTCTATCTTCATCTTTGTGAACGGGCGCCTGATTCGCGATCGCCTCGTACAACACGCGATTACCGAGGCTTATCGCAATATCATTCCGCCCAGCGTGTATCCCGTTGTTCTTCTCTTCTTGGAAATGCCCGCGGCGGAAGTCGATGTGAATGTTCATCCCTCGAAAACCGAGGTCCGATTCCGGCAGCAAACCGCGATGCACGACTTTGTCCGCGATACGGTTCGTGCAGCGCTGATGAAAGCACGTCCGGTCCCGCAGTTCGTCGCCGAGATGCGAGCGCATGCCACAGCCGGCCAGGCTCTTACGCCCGGAGCGACCGCGGGCTTTCCAACAGTTGTCCCGGCGGGCCCGGAAGCCGACCCCAGTTTTGCCCTGCGCGTCATGGAGCCGCCGCCAATCTCGGCTCGATTTCAATTCGATGGCGGCATTGCCGTCGAAGCAAATGCAGCAATTCCTGTCGCGCGAGGTTTGCAGAATGCGCCGCTGAATCCGAATTTCGCGGCTACTCTTCCGCCGCAACTCGATCCCGTTCCCGACCACGGCTGCTCCCCAGCGCTGGATGTCAGCGAAGCCGAGCCAACGCTGTCATCACTGGCTACGTTGCGCCCGCTGGGCCAGATTCGAAATTCATTTATCCTCGCCGTCAACGAAGATGGACTCTGGATCATCGACCAGCACGTCGCGCACGAGCGCGTCCTGTTCGAGCGAGTGCTGAAGCAACGCGCAATCCAAAGGGTCGAAAGCCAGCGGCTGCTGATGCCCATTGTCCTTGAACTATCTCCAGCGCAGCAGGCCGTCTTCACGGAAATATCCGAGGAACTCCAGCACAACGGGTTCGAAGCCGAACCCTTCGGCGCGCGTAGCGTTGCCATCAAGATCGCGCCAGCCGGGGTGGAAGCCTCCGCCATCGAACACCTGTTGCACGAAGTTCTCGACCAGTTCGCCCGAGAGGAGCAATCCCTCAACCTGGAAAAAATCCGCGCCCGCATCGCAGCCAGCATCGCCTGCCACGCCGCCATCAAAGTGAACATGCCGCTCGAGCAAAACAAAATGGAATGGCTCCTCTCAGAATTAGCCAAAACCGACCACCCGATGTCTTGCCCGCATGGGAGGCCGGTGGTGCTGAGGTATTCTGTGAAGGACATTCAGAAGGCGTTCAAGAGGATCTGAAGTGACCGATCTCGAACTTCAACAACTGCGGCGCGAGAAGTGGCGGCTGTATGGGAAGCCGATCCGCACCATCGAGGAGGCGCGCGCGTTCCTGGAGGATGTGGGATTTTGTCTCATGTATCCGCGGCGGCCTGTTCTGTTGGTGCCGACCTTTGTTGGTGCGTTCGTTGGAGCCGAGGACCGCCTGCCGGAGTGGCAGCATGCCTTCAAAGACCCGCGCGCGGCACAGGCGACTGAGTTGATGGTGCGCTTGCTCCGCGAGAAGACAGTGTTCGAAGCCAATGTGTTTGAAGAGAACAATGGCTTTCTGGTAGCGGCCTCGGTGTTTCCCTATTTTTATGCGCTCATGGGGGAACGCAATCCCAAGCTGGCGCCAAAGGCGGGTTCGCGCTCTCCGTATTCCGCACTCGCGTGCGACGCATTTGCTTTGATTCAACGGGAAGGTGCTCTCTCAAAACAGAAACTGCAGGAGGCCCTGGGCGGGAGCGTGTCGCTAGCGGCGCTCGACAAGGCATTAACAGAGTTGTGGTCGAAACTGCGCATCACGCGGGTCGATTACGACGCGAATAAAGGATCGGTGTGGGATCTGCTGTACCGCTGGGCCCCGGATCCGGTGAAGGAAGGGGTTGGGCTATCGGTGCCCGAGGCGCTCTCGGCGCTGGTTTCGAAGTATGTGGATTGCACCGTTGCGGTGGAACCGGCTGAGATGGAAGTGTTCTTCGGGAACTTCGTTGCGCGATCCAAAGTGAAAGAAGCAGTGAATGCGCTGCTGGCCGCACGCGAGTTGAGCTTCGTCCACGTCAGCGGCAAATCGATGCTGCAGATCACCCCGGAGAAAGTTGCATTTACGCCGGCGCCACGTGCCGCGGGACGCTAGTTTCAGCCCGACTTTGATTCTCTCAACGACTCTGTGGCAAATTTCAAACCAAAATCTTATCGTGGTCGGCTCGCGCCTTCCCCAACCGGTCTCTTACACGTGGGGCATGCGCGTACATTCTGGATCGCTGCGCAGCGTGCTGCACGATTTGAGGGAACACTGATTCTTCGCAACGAAGACCTGGATCGGCAGCGGTGCCGTCCTGATTTTGTCCAAGCCATGATGGAGGACCTGCGATGGCTCGGCGTTTCCTGGTCTGAGGGGCCCGATTGCGGCGGGCCGTTCGCTCCTTACACGCAGAGTGAACGGCGTGATTCTTATCTAGCGGCGAGGATAGAGTTGCGTGAGGGCGGGTTCATCTATCCGTGTACGTGCTCCCGGAAGGATGTAATGCAGTCTGCTGCGGCTCCAAATGACTTGGATGACGAACCCGTATATTCGGGGAAGTGCCGGCCTGCGGGGAAATTGCAGGAGGCTGCTCGCCTTCGCGGGACAGCCGAGGCGGCTGTCCCCACAGAGCCCAAGGAGCCCGCCGGGGTTCATTGGCGTTTTCGGGTGCCTGATGGCGAGGCGGTCTCGTTTGATGATTTACATCTTGGACCGCAAAGTTTTGTGGCGGGACGGGACTTCGGGGACTTCATTGTGTGGAGACGCGATGATGTGCCCGCCTATCAACTGGCCGTGGTGGTCGATGACGCTGCGATGGGGATCACGGAAGTGGTGCGCGGTGCGGACTTGCTCAAGTCAACCGTCAGGCAGATTCTGCTGTTTCGGGCTCTCGGTCTTCCCATTCCTGATTATTATCATTGTGACCTTGTCCGGGATGAGGCCGGCATGCGGCTGGCGAAGCGGCACGATTCCTTGAGCATTCGCAAATTGAGGGAGATGGGGTGGACTCCCGAGCAGGTCCGCGACGTCAAAATCGGAAACCACGAAGGACGCTAAGGATCGGCCACCGGACAACCGAGACGGCTATCTCCACATGCCTGAAAACGCGCAGCGTGTACAATTTTGCTGCCACAATGAACGATCCATCGGGCGCACTTAACAATCCACGCAAGTTGATCATTGCCATTGACGGTCCGGCTGGGGCTGGGAAGAGCACCATTGCAGCCCGCCTGGCGCGGAAGCTTGGCTATGTGAACCTCGAGAGCGGAGCGATGTACCGCGCGCTCGCGCTGAAGGCAATCGCCAACGATGCGTCCTTTGAAGATGAGGCGGCGCTGGTGAAACTCGCCGACGATTCGCAGATTCGGCTGGAGCCTACTATGAGCGGCAATCGCACCTTGCTGGATGGGCGCGACGTTTCGGCGCGAATTCGAGAGCGGGATGTGACCGAGGGAGCGTCGAAGGTGTCGGTGCATCCCAAGGTGCGGGAGTGGATGGTCGCGCATCAGCGAGTGATGGGGCTCGGCGGCGGTGTCGTGATGGAGGGACGCGACATCGGAACGAAAGTCTTTCCGGATGCGGATCTCAAGATTTTTCTCGATGCGGATCCCGTGGTGCGTGAGCAGCGGCGGCTGGCGCAGAACAAAAACGCAGGTACGATGACGTCGAGTCTGGCGGCAGAGATTCGCGAGCGCGATCACCGGGACCGGACGCGGGCGGCATCGCCGCTGGTAGCAGCGGAGGATGCAGTGGTGATCGACTCGACTTCGATGAGTGAGGATGAAGTGTTGGCCCGGGTGGAGGCACTGGCTCGGGAGAGAGCGAAGTAGACAGGTTTCAAAGTTTCAAGGTTTCAAAGAACTGCAACGAGTCACTTTGAAACCCTGAAGCGTGGGCAACCTAGTTCTCTGTCGGCTGCACGTCACCCTTTGGCGCCGGCAAGGACTTGGCTGGCTTGGCCGGAGTTGCGGGCGGCGCAGGAGTCGGAGGCGCCGTTGCGGACGCTTTCCGGATCTCAATATTGTCGTGCTCATTGTTGACCACGATGTGAGCGCCGGCATTCCCAACGCTGCCATTGGCTTTCGATTCGTGCTCACCGTTATTAACTTTCAATTCTGCAAAGTCGGACTGAATCTCTCCATCGCGAGTACGGGCATCCAGTCGGAACCCGGCTCGATCCGGCAAGCTTAGCTGGATGTCGCCATTCTTGTTGTCAATCTGGATATTCCCCACGGTGTGCATCCCGAGTTCGATGGCACCGTTGTCATCCTGCAGGCGTACATCGCCAGCAACGCCGTCGAGCCGGATGTTCTTGGACCGAGTAGTCAGGCGCACCGGACCGGTGAGCTGGTCGGCGCGAAGTTCATCCGAGTCAAGATCAAGAGAGCCGTCGATCCGCGAGAATTCCATGTCCGTGCGCGACGACTTGAAGGTGACGGACTTCGCAATGCGCTCAAGTTTGATGCTTTCCTGAAATTCACCCTCGAGCTGCAGGGTTCCCTTCACATCGGAAATAGAGACTTCGTTCAGGTGACCCTGAACGTGGACGTCTCCGGTGATCTGCTCCACTTTCGCAGAACCCTTGTCCTGGTTGATCTTCACGCTGCCGTTAATGTCGTCGATGGTGGTATCCGAATGTTGAGCAGAAACATCGATGTTGCCATCGCGGCCACTCACGTTCACGTCGCCGCGGCGCGACACCACGGTGACGGATGCTTTGCGCGGCAAGGAAATGTCCAGATCAGTTTCGATCGGATGATCTCCGGCAGAGTCGGTCTTCGCATCTACAATGACCAGTCCGCCGCTTGTGACGATTGTCGGCCGGGTTTCAGTGTTGTACTTATCGGCGTCACTCTGATTGTCGGCACCCACCCGCTTGCGAACTGCGATCGTGATCTTGTTGTCGTCGGAGGTGTGGACGCTGACTGCACCACGGTTATCAAGAACCTTCAGAGCAGCACCCGCAGGGAAGTCCTGATCCAGGTGATCGTTGAAGTTGTAACTCTGTCCACCGAAAAAGGGGAAGTCTCCGTTATCGAAGTTGAAGTTGTCGCGCAGGCCGGACCAATCGACATGCTCAAGCTGCGTCGCGACCAGACCGAAGACGACGATCATGATCACCAGGAGTACGCCGCCGGCGCCAATACCCGAAGCGCGTGTACCCTCGCGTTGCGCTTGCATGTGCTCGACCAGCTTGATCACGCCCCAGAGGATCAGCAAAACCGGCCAGTAGTTCGCGAACAGATGCGCCAGCTTTGCTACGGAAAGAATTCGCATGGTGCCGAGCAGGAACACCGTGCCGACAACGATCAGCACGAACGGTCCGGCAAACGAACGGTGGCGGCGCGGCGGCAAAGGAGCAATCGGAGGTGGTGTCATCACGGGGCTAGACATTTTTCACCTCGCCAGAGGACTGGGGTTCTGAACCCACAACGGTTCCTGTGTCCGCAGTCGGCGATGCCGGCGGCGGGGCAGTAGGCGGAAGCCCCGAGTCTTCGGTCGGCAGCGGACCGATGTGGCTTCGCGAGGAAGCATTACTCTGCACCAGCTTTACGATACCAATGACCAGCAGAATCGCAGGCCAAGTTCGGTGGAACTCAATGTGAGCGGTGTTGTCGAGTAGAAAAAGTATGCCGATCGTTACCAGCATGGCTGGCCCCATCAGGCGTCGCGTGCGGCAATATTCGCAGGTGCACCGTCCGATTGTGCCGCCGATCAATCCCCATTGTTTGGCGAAGAGCCAAACCCCAAGGACGATCAGAGTCAGCGACACCAGGAGGCCCATGCCCACGTCAAACAGGCCCGCCGTATGTAACAGGAACAGCAAGCCCAACCCGATCAGCACAGCAGCTCCGGCAGGAACCTTGGTGCCTTCGAACCTTTCCCCAGCGCCGAAACTTGCACCCAGCCCAAATGGATCTGGCGCAGGCAGTCCCTCAGAGACGGCCTTGGCAGTGCGGGCAGCGTCGATGATCTGATAGACGTAAAAGAAACCGATCGCGATACCGAGCACCACGTGCATGTACCAGGGGACATCGGAGCTATTCCCGATGATCAAAAGCACCATGATGACGAGATGAGCCAGTCCCTTGGCGTACTGGGAGCAGTACACCGCTCCGACACCAAACGGGAAGAATCCGGCGAGGATTCCTGCCACCGCGGGGTTCGGCCCGGAGAGTGCCGTTGCACGAACACCGGGCGGGACAGCGCCAAGTGGCGGCGCTGAGCCCACGGACGGATACACTGTCTGTGCGGGTGGGACATATCCAGGAGCCGAGGCCGCGCCCTCCATACGGGCAGCGAGGCAAGACTCGCAGTAGATCACTCCGCGGACGTCGCGGGTGCATTGGTTACAAAGTGGCTTGCCGCACGTGCGGCAAAAGGCCACTGCAGCAACATCGTTGTGCGTGGCGCAGTTCATACGAACCTCCTGTACGTGGTCACCGTCACTACAGGCAGATCGCGAAGAGATGGACCCAGCTGAGCGCTCGCCAGAATTAACTGCTCCCCTGACTGGCTGTAATTGCGCTCCTGCTTCTGCTCGGGCTGCTGTGATGTGTCGTTCTTACGATTCTTCTGTTTCGGTCCGGGCTCGGCGGGAGTCATGTTCCGCTTTACTTCCCGGATTGCTGCTTGTAATTGCAAAACCCGGCGGCTGTTATCAACAAACCGCACGACCTTTGCCTGGGTGTTGTAGTACGTGTGCCGGATCGCCGCGGGCCGCAGATCCACCTGCTTCAGATCCGAGGGCTTCACTCCGGCAACGGTCAGGCCCACCGACAGCGCAAAGAACGCCATGCCGAATGACATGGCAAAGCGCGGCTGGCGGACCATTCCCCAGAATGGCTCCAGGAACGAGGCCTGCACATGCTCCCACCACGAAACACGGGGTTGGCGCACAGGCGCGGTCACTCTCAGGCGTTGGGTGTCAACGCCCGTCGTGGATGCCAGGATGTTGTTGACCAGGCTGGCCGGAGGCTCCACCTCCGTGAGACCCTTCAGCCAGTTGCGGCCCGCTTCAGCTTCAGCGAGCAGCGGCCCACAGACCTTGCAAGTCCGGGAGTGGGCCTGGAAGCGGTCGAGCCCGGCCCCTGTCAGGACGCCGTCGAGGGCGTCCGTGAGCAGCAGGTCGAACTCGTTACACTGCATTCCGTTTCTGGTTAGGTCTGGCATCACATCACCTGCCTATAGGTACGTTGAAGGAGCCTGGCAAGTTCCGCCCGACCCCTATTTATTCTCGATTTCACGGTGCCCTCCGGAACCCTCAAAACGGTGGCTATCTCGCGGTAGTCCATATCCTGTAAGTCCCTTAAAATCACTGCTTCCCGAAGTTCGGGAGAAAGTTTGCCCAAGGCCTGGTGCACGGTCTCGGAGACTTCCCGGCTGCGGACATGGGCGTCCGGTGGAGCCGATTGGTCAGGAATCTGCTCACTCAGTGGTTGGGCGTCCTCATGGTCCGAGGACGAGGTGTCCATAGAGTCGGTCATCCTGTCTTGCTTGGTCTTGCGGAAGTGGTCCACTAACAGGTTGCGGGTAATAGTGGTGACCCACGTGACGAACGCGCCCTTGGATGAGTCATAGCTGGAAAGAGTGCGGTACATTTTGATGAAGACCTCCTGCGTGAGGTCCTGGGCATCATCGCCGGATCCGGCAAAGCGGTAGCAGATGTTATAGATACGCCGGTTGTAGGTCTGCACGATTTCCTCCCAGGCAGCCGCGTCCCCGGCGATACACCGCCGGACCAGCATCGCAACGACCTGGACGTCTTCCACTTGCACTCCCCGGAATTTCTTGCTGCTGAGACTTGGGCTTCGCCTTGGACCACGACAGCGGGAGACTTCTCCAAGCAACGCCTACAAGTCAGTACGTCATTGAGGGGCTTGAAGTTTCCCCTTATCGATGCCGTCGTGAACAGGGCATTGTAGCAGCGAGTTACCATGGTTACGCAGCGACTCTACGCAAATCACAGTATGCGGGGAGGTGTTTCGGAACGCATCCAAGCACTGCCCGGGAAGTATCCGGCCGCTATTTCGTGACAGGCCCGCACCGGGGTCCAAACGTACAAGCAGTGCCGGATCCGTGCCGCCCTTAATCCGCAAGTACGGGGTGATTGATTTCATGAAGAAAACTGGCTCGTGCGCATTAAAGTTGGGAACATTTGTGGTGGCTGTCCTGCTGTTGAGCGGCTCACTCGCACAATTTGCGAATGCGCAGGACTATGACGATCCGCCGGTCCGGGTGGCGCGGCTTGGCTACATGCAGGGCGCAGTATCGTTTCAGCCCGCCGGTGAGAACGAGTGGGTGCAGGCCGTCGCGAACCGTCCTTTGACGACGGGCGATAAGCTGTGGGCCGACCGCGATTCTCGCGCCGAGGTGCAGCTGGGATCGTCGATGATCAACCTCGCGCCGAATACCGGCTTCTCTTTTCTCAATCTCGACGACCGCACCACACAAATGGAAGTCACAGCGGGCTCGATCAATATCCGCGTGTGGTCGATGAACCGCGACAGCGTCTATGAGATCGACACTCCGAACCAGGCGTTCACGGTGACGGAGCCGGGGCGCTATCGCATTGAGACATCCGAGAATGGTGATTCCACGGTTGTCACCGTCTGGCAGGGATCGGGCGAGTCCACGGGCAACGGTCAGAGTTACACTTTGCGCGCCGGGCAGCGCACCACGTTCAGTGGAACCACGTCACTGAATGCGGAGGTGGAGCAGATTGGAAATCCTGACGAATTCGATCGGTGGAGCGAGTCGCGCGAACGGAGATATGACGATTCGCCTTCGGCGCGATATTGCTCGCGCGACGTTGTGGGATTCGACGACCTCGATGAGTACGGGGATTGGAGGCCGTCTCCGGAATATGGTTCGGTGTGGTATCCGCGAGTCAGTCCCGGATGGGCGCCGTATCACGAGGGACATTGGGCGTGGATTGATCCGTGGGGATGGACCTGGGTGGATGACGCGAGCTGGGGATATGCGCCATTCCACTACGGTCGCTGGGCCTGGCTCCAAGGCCGGTGGGGATGGGTGCCGGGGCCGCGAGAAGTGTATCCGGTCTATGCGCCTGCGCTCGTCGTGTTTGTCGGCGGCGGAGGGATGGCGTTTGGCAACAACGTGGCGTGGTTTCCGCTGGGCCCTCGCGAAGTGTACGTGCCGTCCTACCGGGTCAGCCCGATGTATGTGAATCGGGTGAACGTCAGCAACACGACCATTAATCAGACCACGATTACGAGCGTGTACAACACCACGATCGTGAATAAAAATACGACGATCACGAATGTGAATTACGCGAATCGAAATGTGCAGGGAGCAGTGTCCGCAATGCCGCGACAGGCGTTCGCTTCGGCTCAGCCAGTGAGTAGGAACGCCGTGCGAGTCAATCCAAATGAAATTGCGCGGAGTTCGTTCAGTTCGCGGGCGGCGGTGCAGCCGGAATCGCAGGCTGTGCTCGGAGCGCGTGCAAATACGGCGGGCCGCGTGGCAGCGCCTCCGGCCGCGGTGGCTCAGCGCACGGTGATTGCGAAGACCGCGGCGCCGCCTCCGCCTCCGTCGTTCTCCGCGAGGCAGCAGGTTTTGTCGCAGCAGCCAGGTATGGCAATCCCCCGGCAGCAGTTGCAGAGACTCGCTCCAGCGCGACCAGAGGCGCAGAGGCTTGTAAGGCAGGCGCCGCCGGCACGGCCGGCAACGGCAACGCCGGCGGTGAATCGAAACATTGGACAGCCGGGAGCTCGGCCGGGAACTGCTGCTCCTGCTGCGAACGAACGGCCCGGAGCGCCGCCCGCTGCGCAACCGCGTCCGGGTCAGCCGGCGCCGAGCGAGCGTCCGCAACCGAATCAGCCGAACACTCGTCCGGAGAATCAGCCGCAGCCGAATCGTCCGTTTGAGCCGCCGGGGCGGAATGGTCGTCCACCAGCGGCGCAGCCGAACAATGCTCCCCGTCCGGGCCAGCCGGCACCGAGCGAACGTCCGCAGCCGAACCAGCCGAATACTCGTCCGGAGAATCAGGCGCAGCCGAATCGTCCGTTTGAGCCGCCAGCGCGGAATGATCGTCCACCAGCGGCACAGCCGAACAATGTTCCGCGTCCGGCTCAGCCGGCACCCAACGAACGTCCGCAGGCGAACCAGCCGAACCGGCCGGAGATGAACCAGCCACCCAGTCGTTCGGCAGAGCCGCCAACACGGAACGATCGTCCAGCGGCGGAACCGAACAATCGGCCGCAGCCAACGCAGCCATCGAACAATCGCCCCGACTCGAATCGGATGGAGCCGAATCGTCCTCCGCAACAGTCGCCGGCTAACGATCGCTATCCTTCCGCGCAACCGACTCCTCGTCCAACGCCTGGGCAGCCTGCGTCGGGAAGCCGGCCTGAGGTAAATCGTCCGGAGCCGCCTCCGACTCGCGCGGAGCCGAATCGTCCCGAGCCGAATCGGCAAGCGGAGCCTCCCCGGAATCAGCCCGCGCCCCGCCCGCAGAATCCTCCTCCGAGCGATCGTCCGCAGCGGCGAACGCCACCTCCGGACCAGAAGCAGCCTCCGCAGAAAGACCAACAGCCACCATCGTCTCCGAATGGCAAGAAGCGCCCGGAAGAGACGAAGGGTTTAGGAGAAAGATACGCGCTGCGGGGCGAACCGCAGGGTAACAGGGGCGTGTCGATATCGGGATAGCAAGCGCCAGCACGCAGGGTCCCGACCAAGACTCAGCGTCCTGATGCCTCACCGATTTTCGAATGCTCCTAGGTCATCTCCGGGTAAGCTGGTATCCTTTGCGGAAATGTTCTGCCTGGGGATGCAATGCTTGGGGATCGGCTGTCACATTACCGCATTCTGGAGCAGATCGGCGCTGGAGGCATGGGCATTGTCTACCGGGCGCATGATGAGCAACTCGACCGCGACGTAGCCATCAAAGTTCTGCCACCCGGCGCCCTCTCCGACGAGACTGCGCGCAAGCGTTTCCGCAAGGAAGCTCTCTCGCTCGCGCGCCTGAATCATCCGAATATCGCAACCGTCCATGAGTTCGGCAGCGAAGGCGAAACCGATTTCCTCGTCACCGAATATATCCCCGGAATCACGCTGGATGCGAAACTCGCCCGCGGACCTATTCCGGTCCCAGAAGTTTTGAAGCTTGGGCTGCAACTGGCCGCCGGACTCGAAGCTGCGCATGAACAGGGAATTGTTCACCGCGACCTCAAGCCTGGCAATCTTCGCCTGACCACCGACGGCCGCCTGAAGATTCTGGATTTCGGTTTGTCCCAGCTGATGCCGCACCCAAGCACTCTCGGCATGACTGTGACCATGACGCAATCGCAGGAGACAAGCGGCACGCTGCCGTACATGGCTCCGGAGTTGTTGAGCGGAGAGGTGGCCGATGCGCGCAGTGACATATGGGCTGCCGGGGCCGTGCTCTACGAGATGGCCACCGGCAAGCGCCCATTTCCGCAGACGGTACCCGCGCTGCTGATCAATGCAATTCTGAATCAGACGCCGGAAACACCGGCCAAGATCAATCCATCCGTCCACGCGCGATTGAACGCAGTCATATTGAAAGCGCTGGCGCGGGACCGCGCACAACGCCATCAAACAGCAACGGAGTTGACCCGGGATCTCGAAGCCTGCGGAGAATCGATTTCAACTTCTTACGCAGTTCGTGAGGACACCCGGCAGGTTGCCCGATGGTTCGGCATTGCGGTCTTGGCAGTGCTGCTTTTGGCAGGCGGCTATTTTGCCCTGCGTCGCAAGAAGCCCACGGGCACGGCCGCGAATCGTCGCCGCACCGTTGCCGTGCTTGGCTTCAAGAATCTCTCTGCGAATCCGGAGAAATCCTGGCTCTCGACGGCCATCTCCGAGATGCTTACCACGGAATTAAGCCAGGGAGACCAACTGCGCACGATTCCGGGGGAGAGCGTTGCTCTGATGAAAGCAAGTCTCGCGCTGCCCGACGCAGACAGCTTTAGTCAGCAGACGCTCAAACGCATCCGGCAGAACCTGGGCAGCGACGACGTAGTCTTTGGATCGTATGTGCTGCTCGGTGAGGGACTGCTGCGGCTCGACATCCGGCTGCAGGATGCGGTGGAAGGAGTCACCCTGGCTTCGGTGTCCGAGAAGGGAACTGAGACGGAGATTGACAGCCTGGTCAGCCAGGCAGGCGCGAAACTGCGCGCGAAACTGGGCGTGGGTGCGCTCTCGGATGCACAAACGGCGATGGTGCGCGCCTCCCTTCCTGCGAATCCTGAAGCCGCACGTTTGTATTCGCAAGGACTGCAGAAATTGCGGCTCTTCGACGCATTGGCCGCTCGTGATGCTCTGCAGAAGGCGGAGCAGTTGGTGCCGGACCATGCGCCAACCCATTCCGCGCTCGCGGAAGCTTTCTCAAGGCTGGGATATGAGGACAGAGCAAAAGAAGAAGCAAATCGGGCGGTGGCGCTCTCATCGCAAGCGTCGCGTGAAGAACGGTTGCTCATCGAAGCGCGGGCGCACGAACTGTTGGGCGAGAATCCGCAAGCCGTCGAGAACTATCGCGCTCTCTGGGAGTTCTTTCCCGACAACATCGACTACGGCTTGTTTCTGATCCGTAGCCAGATCAACCAGGGACGCGCAGCCGACGCCGAGAGCACGCTGTCGGAGTTGCGGGAGCGTGTCGTCTCGGATGCGGACGCCGCGCGCATCGATATAGCCGAAGCGTCCGTCGCTGCGTCTCTAAGTGATTTCAAGCGCCAGCAGCGCATAGCAGAGCAGGCATCCGCGCGCGCACGCGTTGCAGGGGCCAATCTGCTGGTCGCGCAGGCGCTCCAGTTTCAGGCGCAAGCCGAGGAGCGCATGGGGCAATCGAGTAACACGGCGGGTCTGCTGAACCAGGCGAAGCAGTTGTTTGACGCCGCCGGGGACCGCCGCGCATCCGCGCGCACTGTGCTCAACGTCGGCGATCAGCTCTACGACCAGGGCTCGTATGAAGCGGCGAGACAGCAATTCAACGCAGCGCTACCGGTATTCCGCGAAATCGGCGCCCGTAAGGGGATTCGAGCGACTCTTGAGCGCATCGGAAATGTGTTCTATTCCGAAGGCAAAATGCAGGAGGCGAAGAGTTACTACGAGCAGACGCTTGCCATGGACCGCGAGGACAGCGATCCATCCAACCTGGCCAGCAGCTCTGGCAATCTCGCAAATACGCTGGACGCCATGGGAGACCTAAAAGGCGCGCTCAAATTGCAGCAGCAAACGCTCGACGTCTTCACGCGGACCGGAGACCGCCGCGGCGCATCAGCGACCCTGAATAACCTGGGGAATCTGGCCGTGGAGACTGGCGATCTCGATTCAGCGCGCAAATATTTCGATCAGTCACTCGCGATGGCAAAGCAATCTTCTTATCGTCGCGGCGAGCCGGATCCGATCTCCGGAATCGGAGATGTTCTCCTCGCCCAGGGAGATCTCCCCGCTGCGCATAGTCAGTACGAACAGGCGCTTGCCCTCTGCAAAGAGATGAATGAGGAAGATTCCGTCGCTCAGCTGAGCACTTCCCTGGCGGCGCTGGCGCTTGCGGAAAAGCGATACTCCGATGGAGAAGCCTCGGCGCGGCAGGCAGTCGCCTGGTACCAGAAGGTGAAGTCGAACAATGAAGCCTGGGCGCAAGCCCTGCTGGCGAGAAACCTCCTGGGTGGCGGAAAGTTGCAGGAAGCGCAACCGGCGGCGTCGAAGGCCACTCAACTTTCGATCCAGGGTGCCTCCCAGACTCCGCGTTACGAAGCCGTTTTGGCCGAAGCGAGGGTAAAGGCCGGGTCCGGAGACAGCCCCGACGCGCGCAAAGATCTGGAATCCGCGATTGCGTCGGCGCACAAATTCGGATACCGCCTGTATGAATATCAGCTGCGGCTCGCGCTCGGCGAGATCAACGCGGGATCCGCCTATGCGAGAACGCAATTGGCTACGCTCGAGAGGGAGGCGACAGCACATGGAGCTTTGCTCGTTGCCAGGCAGGCTCGAGAGCTGATGGGCGAACGAAGTTCGAACATCCGGTAGCGGCGAGGCTGAAGTCTCAGAACCCAGGGTCTTCGTCTTCTATTTCATGATTGCCGGTGAGGGATACTCCGGCAGCTTTTCCTTATTCTGGTTTGCGCGCTTCACCTCGAGCTCGTCAAACAAAATCGAGGGTGCGACGATGCTGTGTGGAATGTTCTGCATGCGGCTTTCGATATAAGCATCGTCCCCGGCGGCAACCAGACCGCTGCGCAATGCGCGGACGTCGAGATCGCCGAGTACTGCACCGCGAACCAGTTCCTGGCGGCCATCCTTGGGGTACATGCGGTAGAGCAGGCGCGGCGCCATTCTTCCGCCGAAAGTCTCCACGTAATAGCAGTACGGAAGGTCGCGTTGCTTGCACATGTCGAGGAATTTGCTTTTCAGCGCATCGGAAGTGAGCGGCTGGTCCGCAGTCACGATCAGGTTCCCAAGACTCGGGCCGGCTGGATTGTTGGGCACGCGGGCGCGCCCGTGCCCATTCGACATGGGAAAGTCGCGAATGGGCTGGCGCCCGATGACATAGTTCACCAGGTTTCCTTTTTCGATCAAGGAAACGCGCTGCGCCGGGACGCCTTCGTCATCAATCTCGTAATGCCCGAGCAGGTGATGTCCCTTGTACGAAGCGATCGTCGGATCATCGACGACCGACAGAAACTCCGGCAGCACGCGGGTTTTGTAACCGGACGCGAAGTCGCCGGTAGTGCGCGCATTCTTGCCGAGTTCCGGCTTGCGTCCGAGGACGTTTTCTCCGACGAGATCCGCGAAAACCGCGGCCGACGCATCGCCGGAAAACAGCACCGGGCCGCGATATTCTTCCTCGACCATGGGAGCGTCGCGCAGTTCCTTCAGGGTGCCTGCGAGTTTGGCGGCGCGCGCAACGAACTCGGCCGAGGTAGGCAATTCCTGGATGTTCGTAGCGGTGAACGAGTTGTCGCGCGACAGGCTCATGCCATCGGACGCTTGTGTGCGGCAGAGGATGGCCATCTCGTAAAGATTCCGTCCGCTGCGGACCGCCGTGCCTTCGGAATTCACCAGATAGCGGTTGAGCGCCGAAAAGATCGCCCGGGTATCGAAGCCTTCCATCAGCGGATCATCTTTGTAAAGGGCCGATGCATCCTGCAGCATCTTCTTCCACGGCTCGGGATTGATGTCGAGCGTGATCAGCGGGCCGATGGATTGCACCGGAGTCGCGTGAGCAAAATCGTCCACCGGTTGGTCGATGGTGAGCTGCTTCAACTGGGATTGCTTCGCGGTGAGCGCTTCCGCGGCAGCTTTGTAGGCTCGGTCGGTCGCGAGCCAGAGTTGATGCCGGAATGCGAGCATGTCGTTATCGACGGGCAGAAAGTCGAAAGCGCCCTCGCCCTGGCCAAAGTAGCTGTCCTGCTTGTAGTCTCCCACCCGCACGACGACTCGCAAAAAGCGAAACCGGGTGCGGACCTCGCCCCGCATCGCTCCGAAGCCTGCTTCGGCCGCGTACTGATCCATGTCGTACACGCGGTACTCGACGTAATACGGGGCCGCGACTTGATCCATCTTCAGCTGCGCTTTGGAGCGTTCGAGTTCCGCACGCATGGCAGTCAGAACCATGTCGTCTTTCGCGTCGCTGTTCTTTTGCGCGAACAGCGGGATTGTGAGGAGTATCCCTATCAGCAGAGAGCGGACCAGGCGGATCGTTTTCATTGCTGTCCTCCTGCCTTCACCGTCTCTTCCGTTGGAGCGGGCAAGATCGGTGGCCGGTTGAGAGAGTGCGCGCGTTTTTGCACCTCGATTTCTGAAAAGAGCATCGCGGGCGCGGCGGCAGCGACCGGAACTTGCCCCGACTCTGCGCCGCAGATGCCATTGAAGATGTCCGTCTTGTCGCCCGTGAGCAGGATGCGGTTCATCGCGGCCAGCGGAGTGCCCACAATGTCGATGCCGCGCACCAGTTCGTCCGGGCGCCCGTCGGGATACACGCGCCAGACCAGCACTGGCAGCACCTGGAATGCCTGCGGCATGGTGCGCTGCGTGAGGGTGAAACCTCCCTGGATATCTTCGAAGTACAGTCCGTAGGGCTTGCCCTGTTTCTTTACCTCTTCGATCAGTTTCTGCCGCAGTTCGCTATCTTTCACCGTGCGCGTCGAAGAGATAATCAGGTTTCCCTGGCGTCCGGTGGCCATGAGTCCGGCCTGCGAGCGGCCGTGTCCGTTCGAGTTCGAGAAATTCTTGATGGGCATGCGCGACATCAGAAAACTCTTCAGGATACCTTTTTCGATGACGTCAACTTTCGTAGCCGGCATGCCCTCATCGTCGTACTCATACCAGCCGCCGAGGTCGAGCCCATTGAGCTTGCGCAGAGTAGGATCATCGGCCACGCTCAGGAAATCAGGAAGTACTGACTGTCCGACCTTTTTCGTGAAGGTTTGTCCTTCCTGCTCGCCGCGCTGGCGATGTCCTTCGAGGCGGTGCCCGAGGACTTCGTGGAAGAACACTGCCGACGCGCGCCCGGAGAGCAGCGCAGGGCCGTCAAACGGTTCGGCGACGGGAGCATCGCGCAAGGCCTTGAGGTCGGCGGCCATCTTGTCGACGCGTGCGACTACGTCTGCTGCAGTAGGTAGGTGGTCGATACTCTCTGCCTGAAATGTCTCCACGCGCATCAGTTCCATGCCGTCGGTGGCGCGGGTCTCCGCTTCAATTGCTACGCGGATGTATGCGTTGGGCGTGACCACGCGGTTGCCTTCGGTCGACAGGAAGTGGAAGCGCGTGTTCTGCACATTGATCACTACCATCGACGAATAAATGTGAGGATACTTGCGCAAATGTGCGGAGTATTCACGCGCCAGTTTCTCCAGCGCGCGCTGATCCGGAGTCGTGGCCACGTCTTTGTAGTCGGAGTGCGTCGCCGGCTTTTCTTGGGAGAAATCCGGGGACGTGTCTTCTTCCTGTGCGTGGACCTGCGTGTCGGTCTTCACGTTCGCATAGGCCTTCGAGGCCTTGCGGTATTCCTCGTACGTAAGCCGCCAGAGTTCGCGCGCGATGGCGTTGCGGTCGTCTTCGAGCGGCAAGGTGCCGGAAAGGCGCGCCGATTGACGGTTCTGCGCGTGCGAATTATCGAGCTGCGCGCTGCCGATCCGCATGGTCACGTCGGCGGAGCGTCGACGCGACTCGATCGAACTCACGAGCGTCCCCTGGCTGCCGACGACCATGGCGACCCGCTGGTCGTAGACGGAATAACTCATGAAGTAGGGCGCAGGATCGAGCTTGCCCAGGTTCGTCTGCGCGCGCTGCATTTCGTCCTGCATGGTCGAAAGCAGCACGTCGGACTTGTCGTTCGACGGAGACGATGCCAGGGAAGATACGCTGCAGATACTCACGAAGAGAACGGCGGCAAGCCAGCATCCGAGCGAGCGGAGCCAGGACAGATTCATCATAAGGAGGCGGAGACTCCTGCTGTGAAGGAACGGGTTAGCTTAGCAGATTGGGGGGAGAGGCCGTGGTAGGAGAGTGCAAACAGTAACTGCGCGGGCAATAAAAAAGTGGCGCACCGGAGTGCGCCACTGGGCTAAAGGGTTGAAAACAGCTACTGCTCGAAGTAAACGAGCGTTAGCTGGTTGCCATCGTTTTCAATTGCGATGACCTTTGTTGAGTCTGCGACGTAGTAATCGAACGCGTCGGGACTGGTTGGCGCCGAGATATCCAATCCAGTGATGGTATTTCCTGTCCCGGTACCCGTCGAAGAGAAAGCGCCGGTTACCGTTACGCTCGCGGGCAGCGGAGTTATGCCATCGTTCAACCAGTTGGAGTCAACACCTGAGCTACCGGAAGCGAACGTCCCAGTGCCAGTAGTAGCCACCAATCCAACGTCGTCGAATTCCTGTTCGCCGGTGAAGTCAGCCCCGGTTGCGTCCATTACATAGGTCCCAGCGATAGCAGCGCTACTCGTTTGCTGGTAACCTAGGCCCTGTAATACGTCGCTTGCATCCATTGAAATCGCCAGTGCGTTGCCGTTCCCGTCAACGTAGAGCTGGAGATCAAATGTGTGAGAGCCGTCGGTCACTCCGGTTAGAGTGACACGTCCTGTTGGATCGGCTGCATAAGTCCCGCCACTGATCGAAATTGCGGGTTGCACGACGGTCAAGTCATTGTATGTGATGGTCCCACTAACACCGCTGGCTCCTGAGGCCAAACTAAGGGCGGCAGCCTGATGGAGGGCACCATTGACGTTGAATCCGGTCAGACCTACTACGTAGGTATTTCCGGATACTGCGAGGGTGGAACCTTGACCAAGCGCAGTGCCACCCATGGTGCTGCCCGATGGATCTGCCACTTCAGCCAATCGAATGTGGGTTCCGTCCACGATATAGCCAGCGAACTTGATGACTGGCAGACCTGTGTTCGTGGGTTTGAGTGATACTACGATGCGGCCCGACGCATCTGGACCGGTGACTGTACTCGCGGTTGTGTCGAACGTTTCGCCAGGATTGAGAGTGCCGCCTCTGTTCTGGTCGAAGATGCTGGATGAAGTAAGAGCTCCAGCTCCATCCATATTGAGAATCCCACCCACCGCCAGCGAGTTGCCGCCGGAGTCGACTCCCTGTACCGCGAAGGCATACCCTCCTGAAGGCAATGCACCGATGACTGTTGCGTCTTGCACGTCCAGGGTTCCACTAGAAGTTGCGAACGTATCAAATTCAACGATCCTCCCCTTCGTGGCGGAAACCATTGCAACGTTGATCGTTTCGACTCCCGCAACTCCAATTGACGTGTCCGGTCCCGGACAGGTATTTCCAGTGCAAGTCGTCAGCGTGAGCTGGAGATTCCCGTTAGCGGTTGTTGTGATCGTGCTCGCTGTGGGGTCGATCAGATCTGTTGCGACAACGTTGTAGTCGACAAAATCCTGTTCACCACCCGTGATCACTCCACCAGTTACCGTGAACATCCCGGCTACGAAGTACGGGGAATTGAAGGTGGGTGGAGCACCAACCAGCGAGATATCGGTGCCGGACATTTGAAATACGTAGTTGCCGTCCGCCAAGGCTTGGGCTGGCGGTGTGATGGTGATCGTCGCCGACTTAGTCTTGGTGCCGTCAGTGACTGACGTAGCTGTTACTGTCACGGCGCTGGAAGGTACGGTGGCGGGTGCGGTGTAGGTCGTGGCTGCCCCGCTGGCGCTGGAAGTCGGGCTGAATGATCCGCATGTCCCGCTCGGAGCACAGCTCCAGGTGACCCCAGCATTTGCCGAGTCATTCGTGACCGTGGCTGTAATCGAGGCTGTGGCATTCACTGCTAGAGTTGATGGTGCGCCGCTGATTGAGACACTGATCGGGTTATTGCCACCGCCTCCGCCGCTGCTCGAACCGCTACTGCAGGCGACCAAAGCAGCCACCATTGCAAGGGCAAGTGCTGTCAATACCGTTTGGCGGAATTTCATCGCGCACCTCCGTTCAACCTGGATCGTTCTATTCTCTGGTGACGCGGTGATATCGAAGATTGTGCAGGCCGGAGCAGGAACCCGTTATTGCTCCGAATTGTGACCGTCTGACCTCCGTACATCAGTTGTCGAGCCAAGAGTACTTGCTTTCCCCGAAACGTCTCCATAGCTCCGACGACCTGCAAAGGCAAACCCATGTGTAGAGCCTGTCGGATGTCTTTCCCCAGAAATGGCCCAACATGCGCGTCCACTAGACCATTCGCTCCGCTCACCAGCAGGTGCATGCCTGCGGGACTGCCAAGCGTGCGCTTCGTGACGACGCTTTGCACGGTTCCATTGATCGTTACTTCTCGGGCAGCGTCGTACTGACCGATGCCGCGCGCCGGTGCATGCGCTTCTTCGGCGGGCTGCGCGAATGACGGTGCTGCCAAACACAGCAATAGCACTCCAGGCAACAACCCGGTGAGTGCAAGCGACAGCTTGCTCTTGCAGGTACTCCTCATGGAAATCGCTCCTTCGAACGGATACGGATGTAGTGGTTTTTTGCGTCCCTGCTGAAGAACTGGCGTTGCTTTTGCGGGGCCTTCTAGTCTGCTGCTCAAATGATCCCGCGCGCCGGGTGGACGCAAATCCCCCCACGCGATTATGAAGATGGTTAACAGACAGTCAATAGGAAAGATGGGCCATGTCCCATTTTCTGCATGCTTCAGCCTTCCCTTAATTTTGCTCTGGATCCGCTAAAAGCCTTTGCTTCACTGGGAATTAGCGGTCGGCGCAGCGATCCAAACAGCGAGGCACTAGAGACGAAAGTCTCCTATGGGGAGTCTTAACACCGCCAGGGCAACCGTCGTCCCGCGGCCACTGCGAAAGGGAAGCGCCTGACGTTCTTGCGGCCACAAAAGAAGCTATTCAACGGGGAAGCGTTCGAGTTTGTAGTCGACGGTCACGGGATTCTCAAACAGTGAGTAGTCACGTGTCACCACAGTGATGCCGCTCTCGGTGACGAAGTAGCGCTGGCGGTCGGCCTCGGCATCGTATCCGATGGTCGTGCCTTCGGGGATATGGACGTCGCGGTCGAGAATGGCGCGGCGAATGCGGCAATGGCGTCCGACGCTGACGTGCGAAAAGCAAATCGTACTGTCCACTTCAGAATACGAATTCACGCGCACATCCGGAGATAGGACCGAATTCTTCACGATCCCGCCGGAGATGATGCAGCCATTGGAAACGATCGAGTCGAGAGCCGTGCCCATACGTCCGGGCTCCGCAAAGACGAACTTCGCCGGTGGATACTGGCGCTGGTGCGTGCGGATCGGCCAGTGGTCGTCATACAGGTTGAAGATGGGCGACACCGACACAATATCCATGTTGGCTTCGTAGTACGCCTCCAGCGTGCCCACGTCGCGCCAGTAGAGCGCTTCCTTCTTGTTCTCGTCCACGAAATCGTAGGCATACACGCGATAGTCGTCGACCATCTTCGGCAGGATGTCTTTTCCGAAGTCGTGGCTCGAGTCGGGATCCTCGGCATCCTTCAGCAGGACGGGAATCAGCACGTCGGCATTGAACAGATAAACGCCCATCGATCCCGCGATCTTTTCCGGATTCAGCGGCGACCGGAGCGTTGTCTCTTTGGGCTTCTCCTGAAAACCGTGAATGCGGCCCTCGCGGTCCACGTCGACAACGCCGCACTGGTAGCTCTCCTTGGGATCAAGTTGGATGGTGGCGAGAGTGATGTCGGCAGCAGAGTCTTCGTGCTGCTGCATCATCTTTCCGTAGTCCATCTTGTAGATGTGATCGCCGCCGAGAATCAGCACGCGTTTGGGTTCTTCCGAGCCGATTGAGTAGATGTTCTGATACACCGCATCGGCAGTGCCCTGGTACCACTGGTCGCTCACGCGCTTCATCGGTGGAAGGACTTCGATGAATTCTCCAACCTCGTGGCCGAGAATGTTCCATCCTTCACGGATGTGGCGATTGAGAGAGAGAGCTTTGTACTGCGTGAGGATGTAGACCTTGCGCAGCTTGGAATTGAGGCAATTCGACAGCGTGATGTCGATGATGCGGTAGATGCCGCCGAAGGTCACCGCCGGCTTGGCCCGGTCGCGCGTGAGAGGATAGAGGCGTTCGCCCACGCCGCCCGCCAACAGAACCCCGAGAGTGTCTTTCATTACTGCGCCTCAAATTGCGTAGTTTGCTGCCGGAACCTGGTGCCGCATGCGGTGTGAGAAGAAAACAGTAGATGTTAGCACGCCCATGAGGGTTGCCGGGACGCGGAATTCCCCGATCAGGCGCTGAGCAACTGGCGTTACTCGTCCTTGTTGTGTTTCTCTTCTTCGATCTTGATGCGAAGCGATTTCAGGAATTTGAGATCCTGATCGTTGACCTTGAACTCCGGGTTGGTTGAGAGGGTCGATACAAGCGAGGTCTTATCAGAACTCTTTTCGCCCTGCTTGCTCACCCCGATGGTCGCTTCCAGCACCAGGAAAATGTCGTAACCGCCTTCCTTGATGCGAGCCACAACTTCAGAGATCTGCTCGGAATCGGAAAGCGATTCGTTGATTGCGTCGCCGAGCTCTTTCATCAGTTGCTTCAGTTGTGGATCCACGGGGCCCCCTTGAAACAAAGTTACCACTTTCCCAAACTATGCGCGAATGGCCCGGACATCGAGATATTCGCCCTTCACGGTCGTCGTTCCATCGGTCGCTGCGTTGTGTTCGGACCACAGCGCTTCTAGTTGTTGCGCCAGAATCTGCTGGCGTTCTTCATCGAGCCGCGCGAACGCCATCTGTGTCGGGCCAAAGTAACGGCGGAAGAAATCCACGGTTTCCCTGGGGCCAAACGGGTAAGCGAATTCCACGTTCTGCCGCGTGCAATTTACCTGCTTGCTGCCCGCTCCAAGGCGCTGCTGCACAACCGACTCATCTCCCCAGAGCACCGGAGCCGGAACCGGCGGAGGCGGTACCATCTTCGCCGTCACTTGAAAGGATTTGCCGACAAAACCCTGCGGCGTCCAGTTCGCCATTGCGATCAGCCCGCCGGGTTTGCAGACACGCAGCAACTCGGCCGCAACCTTCTCCGGACGGGGCGCAAACATCGCTCCGAACATCGTCAGGACTACATC
Source organism: Terriglobia bacterium (assembly GCA_963727085.1). Classification (GTDB taxonomy): domain Bacteria; phylum Acidobacteriota; class Terriglobia; order Terriglobales; family Acidobacteriaceae; genus Sulfotelmatobacter. Next base: position 630,214 of record CAVSER010000003.1, read on the forward strand.
AAAACGGGAATCAGGGAACGGCAGATCCTCAGCATCGCCCTCTTTGAACTCGACGTTCACTCCTTCACGGGCGGCACGAGTCCGAGCCTTCTCCAGCAGGTTGGTCGCAATATCAACTCCGGTCACCGAAGCTCCGGCCTTTGCTGCCGGGATGGCCGTGTTCCCCGTACCGCAGGCTACGTCCAGCACTTTCGATCCAGCGGGGATTCCGATACGCGCAACGAAGTTTTCCGCCTCGGTGGCGGTGAACTGTGCGATCTGGCTGAAATCTCCGGCCATCCAGGTGGCCTTCATGCCGGATTTAAGCTGACCAAAATCGGGCGCAGAAGTGTTCATGGCTTTCCCCTTTTTAGATGCCCCAGTTTTTCGAACGGTTCACTGCGAATCAGAGTGGCGTCATTGTATCGCCGTAGGCTGATAAAATCGAAATCGTGGCTAAGGTCTCGACATGGCGCAAAGCCGGGATCGTCGCGCGTATTGCCGGACAGCAGGCGGGACGCAGCCGTACGCTCAATGCGATCATGCGCGGAGTGAGCACGACAGCTCGCTCCTTCCTCAATGTGATTCACCAGCTATGGCTCGAGGTCACCGGTGTCATTTTCCTGATCATGGCGCTCAGCTTCGGCGGCGCGGCATTCAAAGAATATGGGAAATACCACGCCGGGCAAGTAGGACCGGGACGCGTGGGTGCTGCGCTGCTATTCACCGTAACCTTTGCCTGGTTCGGACTGAGTTCGTTCTGGCGGGTGAGGCGAAAGAGTCAGCGCCAGTGAGCTTTCGCCGTTGGTAAGACGCTTCACAATCTCATGACGCAGAAGCTGAAGACAGACCCAGCCACTCCCGCCGCCATCGAAACCTCTTCGCATATCCCGGTGAATCCGCTCTACACGCCTCCTGATCTGAAGGGCACCGACTACGAAAGCGAGATCGGATATCCCGGGGAATATCCGTTTACGCGTGGCGTTCGGGCCACCATGTATCGCGGCCGTCTCTGGACCATGCGGCAGTATGCGGGCATGGGCGACGCCGAAGAATCGAACAAGCGCTACAAATATTTGCTGGCGAATGGGACGACAGGGCTTTCTGTCGCGTTCGACCTGCCGACGCAGATCGGCATGGATTCCGATCATTCACTCGCGACCGGTGAAGTTGGCAAGGTCGGAGTTGCCATCGATTCGATCGACGACATGCAGCGTCTTTTCGACGGCATTGAGCTGACGAAGATCTCCACGTCGATGACCATCAATGCGACGGCCTCGATTCTTCTCGCTTTGTATGTGGCCGTGGCGCGGCGGCAGGGCGCCGATATTCGCAAGCTCTCAGGCACCGTGCAGAACGATGTGCTGAAGGAGTACATCGCGCGCGGAACCTATATCTATCCGCCGCAGCAGGCCATGCGCGTGATCACCGATATGTTCGCGTGGACGAATGAAAATGTCCCCGACTGGAACACGATCTCGATCTCGGGATATCACATGCGCGAAGCGGGATCGACCGCCGTGCAGGAAGTCGCCTTCACCCTGGGAAACGGGATGGCGTATGTCGAGGCGGCGATCAAGGCCGGGCTCGATGTGGACAAGTTCGGGCCGCGGCTTTCGTTCTTCTTCAACGCGCACAGCAATTTTCTGGAAGAGGTCGCGAAGTTCCGCGCGGCGCGCCGGATGTGGGCGCGCATCATGCGCGAACACTTCAAGGCGAAAAATCCGCGCTCGTGGATGTTGCGCTTCCACACGCAGACCGCCGGTTCCACGCTGACGGCGCAACAGCCGGAAAACAATATCGTCCGCACCGCGATTCAGGCGATGGCGGCGGTGTTGGGCGGGACGCAATCGCTCCACACGAATTCCTACGACGAGGCTCTCGCTCTGCCGACCGAGCAGGCGGCGCGCATCGCATTGCGCACGCAGCAGGTCATCGCATATGAGTCGGGCGCTCCGCAGACGATTGATCCGCTTGCAGGTTCGTACTATGTCGAGAGCCTGACGAACGAGATCGAGGCCCGCGCTGCCGAATATCTTGGGAAGATCGAAGTGCTCGGCGGCATGTTGAAAGCCATCGAGCGCGGATTCGTACAGCAGGAAATCCAGAACGCTGCTTACGAATATCAGCAAGCTGTCGATCATCAGGAGCAGATCGTGGTCGGCGTAAACCGGTTTGAAGTCGAACAGGAGCGCGCCATCCCGATTCAGCGGATTGATCCCGGATTAGAGCCGAAGCAGATCGAGCGGGTTCGGGCTTTGCGCGCGAAGCGGGATGCCGGTCTATGGAAGGCGGCGCTCGCGGCCGTGGAAGAGGCTGCGCGCTCAGGGGCTAATCTCATGCCGCGGATTCTCGCAGCGGTCGAGGCGAGTGCGACCGTGGGAGAGATTTCCGATGCGATGCGGCGGGTGTTTGGGGAATATCGGGAAGCGGTGGTGATCTAAGCAAAAGGCATCCACCACAAAGGACACAAGGGTACACGAAGGAATTCTGATCTTCCTTCGCGATCCTTCGCGCACTTTGTGGTTTACGCCTTTCCTCAGGCGGGCTGTGCTTCCATCTCGGCGATGGCGGCATCGAGGTGCTTCAGCGTTTCATCCACGGTCAGCGTATACATCTCGCGTCCTAATCCTTCGCCCGCTTCCAGGGCGGACTTTAAATAGTGCCCGGCGATCTCGACCGCGAGGGAATCCGTGATCGTCCGGCCGGTGCGTTTTTTGTACTCCACCCAGGCGGGGAGAGGAAGGACCACCCATACTCCTCGTCCGTCGACGAGGAACTTGTAATCCACGGCATCGGCGTGGCGAGTGGAGATCGCGACAATCTGCGCCTGGTACACGCAGTGAACCTGTTTCTTGGTCCAGCGATCGGTGGCAGTAAAGTTCTCAAACATGCATAAAACTATAGCGGAGCGAAGTGGGAAGGGGCAAACGATGGCTACGATCCGATCGAGTTCACGGCATTATGCCCGACGCCACGTGGATTAAGACCAAAGCGTATAGGCATGTTCACCAACCTATCGTGTTTCGGTTAGACTTCCGGCTGTGCGGCTCCTCAACACATGCGAGATTAGCTGAGTCAGAGCCAAGCCGAAGACGCCAACCAGCAGCGATGTCGGAGAATCAAGGATCAAGGAAAAGCTAAGCATAACAACCACGAGGACCATCCCGAGCTTTTCGATGGTTGGATGGGGCGTTTGGCTGAGAGCGAATCGAGCACACAATGGGAATGCGACAATAAAGAGCAAGATGTATTGCAGCAATATGCCGCTGGGACGAAAAGAGAGAGTGAAGGCGGTTCTCAGAATCCAGCAGCCAAGTGCACCGACAAACCACTTGCCCCAACGTTCAACGCTCGCGAACATTAGGACTACAACAAAGAGTAGACCGGACGCACCAGCGATCCTGTACAGAGCGCTCGCGCCTCTGTCGACCAAAGCCACATCACTGCGCATTACAAACCCGCGATCGCTAACGTGAGCAATATCCATCCGGCAATTCGTAATCCAGACTTTACCTGCTCACCAACGGTACGCTCGTCTCGTATGTGCACGACCCCGAATTGTAACGCGTTGACCAAGGCCGATTCCCTCACAGAGTTATTGTCGTCAATCCGATTGGATCAAGCCCTCAGGTGTTCGACCAGACAGAGAAGCACCTCACCCTCCCCACGCGCCCTCTTCCTGTAACATGGAAGCGTGTTGACTGGGGCTCCTCAAAAAATTAATCGTAAGCAATCTGTGTTGAACATTCTTGGTGCCAAGCAGTTCAGCGCGCTGCCGTGGCTCGTCCACGGCTTTTCGACCCGGGCGGGCGGATTTTCCCGCGCCTATGGCAAAGGTGATCTGAATCTCGGATTCACCAAGGACGATTCCCGCGCGGCCGTGGAGCGCAACCGCACCGCGTTCCTTACGCAGCTTGGAGCGCTGAGCAAACAGCGGGGCGGTGCGCGCAAGTCCACGTCAAAGTTCTGGCCTCTCATCACCGTGCGCCAGATCCATTCCGATATCATTCATTGCGTCGATGGAGTTCCCGCCGAGCACCTTACCGGCGACGGCCTGATCACCGCGGCTCCAGGACTTCTCCTCGCCATTCAAACTGCGGATTGCCTGCCCGTCATTCTCGTGGATACGAAGCGGCACGCTGTAGGTGTTTTCCATGCCGGATGGCGCGGCACACTTAAGCGGATTGTGGAGAAAGGTGTCGGCGAGATGTTCCGCTGCTTCGGCTCTCGCCCGCGCGATATAAAGGCGGCCATTGGCCCCGGCATTCAGGGATGTTGCTATCAGGTGGGCGAAGAGGTCCCAACGAAGTTCGAAACGCAGTTCGCCTACGCAGCCAGCCTATTCCGCGAGGTGAAGGAGTCCGATCCGGTGCGGGAGAAATATCCTCTGCTGTTCCTGACGGCTCGTGCTCCCGGACACAGCGACCTGCCTAAGAACATCTTTCTCGATCTCGTGGAAGCAAACCGCCAGCAGTTGCTAGCGGCGGGCGTGCCGAAGAAGAACATCGACGCTTCCCCGTTCTGCACCAATTGCCATCCGGAGTTGTTGTTCTCGTATCGCGCCGAACACGGCAAGACCGGCCGCCTGATGGGCATTGCGGGGATTCGCAGCTAACTTCAGCGAGCGACGCGGCCGCGAACCCGCACCCTGTGGTACCATCCCTTCGTTTTCAATTCACGCCTTCGCGAATCGAGGTCCCATGTTTCCTCTCGAATGCGCACCCACCCGCCGCACCTTTTTCAGGACAGCTGCCGCACTCACCGCCGGAGTTTCCGGCCTGACGCTCGTCCCCACACTCGTCGTCTCGGAAGAGAGCGACGTCAACATCATCGGCCCGAAGAAAGGCTACACGCCGCAGATTGGCACGCTGGTTTCGATGATGGTATGGATGCGAACAACCATGTTGCATTCGGTAAAGGGCATGTCGCAAAAAGACCTCGATCATCTCGCCGACGAAAAAGCCAACAGCATCGGCGCTTTGCTCATGCATCTGGCGGCGACCGATGCTTTCTACCACGCGATCACTTTCGTCAGCATCTCCATGAAGGAACTACCGGAGTCCTTCAAAGAGAAGTGGGGCATGCCCATGGAGTTGGGTGAGCCCGCCCGCAAGGGCATCAAGGGACACGATCTCGACTTCTATCTGAACCTGCTCAGCGAAACGCGCGAGAAGACGCTGGCCGAATTTCGCAAGCGTGACGACAACTGGCTGATGACGGTCGATAAGGATTGGCCCTGGGGACCCACGAATAATTACTGCAAATGGTTCCACGTCTGCGAACACGAATCCAACCACAACGGCCAAATTAAGTTCCTGGCGAAACGCCTCCCAGGCGCAAAAGCGGACAGCGAATAGAGTGACGCTGATATTGGAATGAACCTTGTCCTAAGTCGAAGAGCTGTTGTCCTTTGCATCGCACTGTGCGCGCTGGCGCCATCCCTCTCCTCTCAGGTTTCGGCCGATCAGATCGATTCCATATTCGCGCCGCTGAAGTCGAACAACGCGCCCGGTGTTGCCGTCCTCGTGATCCGGAACGGTCGGACAGTTTTTCGGCGTGGGTACGGCGTCACCGATCTGCGAACTCTGCGTCCCATCGACGGCAAAACGGATTTCCGTCTCGCATCCTTCACCAAGCAGTTCACCGCGATGTGCATCATGCTGCTGGTCCACGATGGCAAGCTGCACTATGACGATCATCTGACGGACATCTTCGCGGAGTTCCCCGCATACGGAAGATCGATCACAATCCGCAACCTGCTGAATCACACCTCAGGCCTCGAAGACTATGAAGATCTGCTGACGAAACAATATCCGAACACGCCGCCGGAGCAGGTTCCGCAGATCCTCGATGCCGGCGTCCTGAAGTTGATGGAGCAGCAGACCAGCGCGAAGTTCGCCGCGGGATCGAAGTGGGAGTACAGCAACTCCGGCTACGCCATGCTTGCGATGGTCGTGGAAAAAATTTCCAGTAAGCCCTTTGGTCAATTCCTGCACGACCGCATCTTCGCGCCCCTGAAGATGAAGAAGACGCTCGCCTACGAGAAAGGAAAGAATGAAGTCCCCAACCGGGCCTACGGACACACCAAAGACAAAGACACGTGGCGTGAGACCGATCAGAGTCCGACCTCGGCCGTGCTGGGTGACGGGGGTATCTATACGTCTCTCGACGACCTGGCCAAATGGGACCGCGCCCTTCGCGAACACACGCTTATCAACGAAAAAGAGATGCAGCCGGCCCTGGCCCCCGTTCAGCCGACCGGCGGACCCGCAAAGTTCGACGACGGCAGGACCGTGAGCTATGGATTTGGATGGTTCCTTGATCCTTACAACGGACACAAGCGCATGGCGCATGATGGCAGCACCATCGGGCTCCGCACCACAATCCAGCGCTTTCCGGATGACAATCTGACGATTATTGTCCTGGCGAACCGGGCCGACGCCGATCCTGAAACGATGGCGCTAAAAGTCGCCGACCTCTGCTTCGGGAGACAGGATCCATCCCCAAAATAAAAGGAGACGCCGCCAGCAGAGTCTCCTCGAAGAAAGCCTTTTACGCCGTCGGGGGCGCGGGAGTTGCCGGCGGCGTGGTCGCAGCCGGAGCTGCGGTCAGGGTCGTTTCGTTCACCAGGTCTTTCAATTCTTTGCTGGGCTTGAAGAAAGGGATCTTCTTCGCGGGAACTTCCACGCGCTCACCGGTTTTAGGGTTGCGTCCGACGCGCGGTTTGCGCTGACGGGTACGGAAACTGCCAAAGCCGCGGATCTCGATCTTGTCCCCTGCCCGTAGAGAGCGGACCACGCTGTCAAAGATCGTTTCTACAATCACTTCGCTGTCTTTGCGCGTAAGCTCTGCCAAACGCGAGACTTCATCAATCAGATCGGCTTTGGTCATAACGCCCCTCTCTACTTTAGCTTCGGATTTCGTGTCCCGGATGCGCGCGGCGCGGTTCTCCCGCCGGGAGGCCCGCAACACCACCCATAACTCTCTCAAATTTCAGGGTTTGGATGCAAGTTACGGTCTGGGATCATGTGAGAACAGCCGTGGCTGTTGAAAAACTCCTTCCCGCGAAATTCGCGAAAATAAAATCGCGCTAGGATGCCCTACAAACGACGATCTTAGTTTTCGAGACATTTTCTATCCCCCAAATTTCGACTGTTTGGGAGGAAACTGGAGTTTTTCAACAGCCACAGCCGATCTCTCGGGATCCAGAGCCGAACCCACCCTTAGGCGAGCCCTCAGACTCTCAAACGGAGAGCCGCCAGATCTATTTCCACAAAAAGTAGAAGCCGACGTGCTGTTCCATCAATTTCTCGCGGCTCGGGATGTATTGAGAGACATCTCCCAGCAGCAGATCCATCAAGGTCCGGCGGTCTTTTTCCGGACGCACCAAGGTCGGTTCGCCCTTGATTCCCACCATCTTGGCGGTATCGGCAACTACGGTCTGGAAGTCTCCGACGCTGTCGATCAACTTCATGTCGAGCGCCTGCTGCCCGGTCCACACCTTGCCGTTGGCAATCGACTTCACGTCTTCGTACTTCATGCCGCGCCCATCGGCTACCGCCTTGATGAACTGCCCGAACATGTTGTCGATCAGCCCTTGCATGTAGGCCTGCTCGGCCGGGGTCAGGTCACGCGCTGGATTGCCCGTATCTTTAAACTCGCCCGTCTTGATGACCACGTCTTTCAGCTTCGCCCATTTCAGCAGGTCGCCGTAGTTCACCCACTGCGCAATGACGCCGATCGATCCGACAATGCTTCCTTCGTCTGCGTAAATCTTGTCCGAAGCCGACGCGACATAAAACGCGCCGCTTGCACCCACGGTCTCAATCGAGACTACGATCTTTTTCTTCTTCTCGCTGCGAACACGCTTTACTTCGCGATAAATCTCTTCCGACGCGGCCACACCCCCGCCCGGCGAGTTCACATGCAGGATGATGGCCTTGATCGACGAGTCCTCGCCGAACTTCTTGAGTTCATCGACCACGGGTTGGGGCGAGAGAATCACGCCCTCAAGGTCGACCACGCCGATGCGGTCTCCGAATCCGCCGAAGCCCGCCGATTCGGTGCCGCCCGCATGTAAGGCCAGATAGACCAGAGTGAACACGGCCAGCACGAAGAGGAAAAATGCTCCTCCTCCGATCAGCACCCAGAGCAGTGTGCGCGAACGTCGTTCAGACATGGGAAAAGTTTAGCACTTGAGCACGTACGCGCGGAGAAATGTCAGAAAGCTTGCTCTGGTGGCTTCAGGACGGAGTAATGACCTTGAGGGCCGCACGCTGCACGGAAACTTCGATCGGCGTGCGGCACACAAATTCTCCGTCGGCATAGACATCCATGGGCTGGTCCGTTTCGACGCGCACCGCGGCAGTCTTGAAGTATTCGACTTCACGGGCCTTCAAGTGCCGTCCCGTATACACGCTTGGGAACAAGCGGAACAGCCTAAAGGGATCCGTGCCTTTTACGACGCAGATGTCGAGCAGGCCATCATCCATCTTCGCCTCCGGCGCAACCTTCATTCCACCGCCATAAAGAGGAGTATTCGCAAACGCAGCGACCATCGTGGGCCCGTCCCGGTGGAAAGACCACGAGTGGTCTTCCTCGCCTTTAGTTGAGATCTTCATTGGAAAGGGAGCAAACGTAAATAGCGTAGGAGCCATGCTGAGCGCATATCCACCATGCCCACGCAGCCAGCGAGGCAGGTTATTCGCGCGCCGCGCCACCTCGCCGTCGAGTCCAACACCGGCCACGCAGGAAAAATATTTGTATGGCGCTGACGCCTCGCCCGCGTTGTGTGCCGACGAAATTACGCCAAGGTCGATCGACCGAACATTTGCTGGGGCGCTCTGAAATTGCTTCCAGGCCGCGAGCGAATCGCGCACACGTTTCAGCCCGAGCGAACAGGCGAAGTCATTGCCGCTGCCGGCCGGAACGATGAGAACCGGCAACGCAAGCCGGACCAGTTGGCTAAGATGCCGATGAATGGTCCCGTCCCCACCAAATAAGAGGACGGCATCGGCCTCTTCGGGAGAAGCCGGCATCCCCATCCGCCACTCAATCGCCGCATCCGTCTGAAAAGGTTTGAGGTCTTTGGGAGAACATCCCAACCCGAGAATGGCCGCCGCCCGCATGTGCGCGGATGAGAGTAGCAGAAGAGGGTAATGCGGGGACAGCGGAGGAGGCCGTTCCGACCTAAGCTAGGTGATCTGCACTAGCTTCATCGACTTGCCGGCCCGCACCACAAGTGGGCGCGATGGACTGGGCACAGCAAGCTTCGGTTTCTCCACCAGTTCTCGGTCAATCTCGACTGCCCGCTGTTTTATCTTCCGGCTCCCGTCCGAAGCCGAGGCGGCCAGCCCTGCCTCAGCAAGTAGCTTATCGACGCGTACGAGGATCGCAACTGGCTGCGAGCGGTCTGCCGCAAGAACGTGGACGTCAGGCGGAGAGTACTGAGTACCGATGGCTTCGCCGGATCCGATGTAAATCTTCGTAATCGGGATAGTGACAAGCTCTAGTAGGTCAGGGGTTTCATCCTTCTGGAACTGCTTCGCCCAATCCTCGCCAGCCTTCTCCGCTGCTTCCGCCGAATGAAAGTCCGCCACGATCCGTCGCGCCAGATCCTTCTTCGCCGTCATCGGATGCGTACTGACCTTCATTTTCTCGATTTCGGCAACTTGCACATCGGTAAGGAGTTCGTAGTAACGCCACATCATGTCGTCCGAGATGCTCATGATCTTGCCGTACATCTCCAGCGGAGGCTCGTGAATCCCGATCGCATTCCCCAGCGACTTTGACATTTTCTGCACGCCGTCGAGGCCTTCGAGGATCGGAGTAGTCAGCACCACCTGCGATTCCTGCCCGTACGCTCGCTGCAATTCGCGGCCGACGAGCAAGTTGAATTTCTGATCGGTGCCGCCGAGTTCGACATCCGCCTCGAGCGCCACCGAATCATATCCCTGGACCAGCGGATAGAGCAGTTCATGCACCGAGATCGGCTTCTCTTCGTGAAAGCGCTTATGGAAGTCCTCCCGCTCGAGTAATTGCGAAACGGTGTACTTCGCCAGCAACCGCACGAAATCATCCGCCGTAAATGCACCCATCCAGCGACGGTTGAAGTCGATCACCGTCTTTTTCGGATCGAGAATCTTGAACACCTGCGTCTTGTATGTTTCGGCGTTTTGCTCCACCTGTTCGCGGCTCAGCGGAGGTCGAGTCGCCGAGCGTCCCGTCGGATCGCCGATCATTCCGGTGAAATCGCCGATGAGAAAAATCGCGGTATGCCCAAGATCCTGAAAATGTTTCAGCTTCCGCAGGACCACCGTATGGCCCAGATGGAGATCGGGCGCAGTCGGATCCATGCCCAGCTTCACGCGCAGTGGCTTGCCGGTGCTCCGAGATTTCTCAAGCTTGGCGCGCAAATCGGCTTCGCGGATAATTTCCGCGGAGCCCTTCTTCAAATATGTGAGTTGTTCGTCTACCGGTGCGAAGTTCTGCATGGGAAGAGACATTATAAGGAAGGCAGCCCGAAAAGGCCGAATGCGGAAGCTAAAATGTACGTCACTTTTGCTTTGCATCCTGAGCGGCGATGCTTGCCGCTCGGGATCTATGCACTCTGTAGATGGCGTATCGAACCCCGAGGACGACGAAATGCCCGCCCACATTCGAAAAGCGACCCACTGCGACGTCCCACGCCTGCGCGAGATCATCGAAGCCTCAGTCCGCGGCCTTCAGGCGGATGACTACACACCGGCGCAGATCGAAGGCGCTCTCGCCAGTGTGTATGGCGTAGATACTCAACTCATCGCTGATGGAACATATTTCGCAGCCGAAACTCAGAGCCCGTTGACTGGTGATATCCAGATCATCGCCTGCGGCGGCTGGAGCAAGCGCAAGACTCTCTATGGCGGAGACCAGTACGCAGGACGCGAAGATTCACTTCTCGATCCTAAGTCTGATGCCGCAAAGATCCGCGCCTTCTTCGTTCTTCCAGCCTGGGCGAGACAGGGAATTGGCACGATGATTCTTCAAGCTTGTGAAAACGCCGCCGTCGCAGCCGGATTTAACCGCCTTGAGATGGGAGCGACGTTGAGTGGAATTCCGTTCTATCGCACGAAGGGATACGTCGAACTGGAAAATCAGGCAGTGCCGCTGGGAAATGGAGAATCGCTTCCGATTGTGAGAATGGCGAAGAACGTAGGAACAACGCCAGACAGAACCGAGTTCTAGCTCTTCCGCTTCAATCTTCGGCCGACGACTTCGAACTTCCCGCCGAGCACAACATTGATGGCTTCCGTATAGGCAACATGCTCCTGCTCCAGGATCCGCGCCGCGAGCGTATGTTCGTCGTCCGCGTCCATTACCGGCACAGCCTTCTGCACGATGATCGCTCCGTGATCGAGTTCCTCATCCACAAAATGGACGGTACACCCCGAGACCTTCACTCCATAGGCGAAGGCCTGTTCCTGCGCTTCGAGCCCCGGAAAAGCCGGAAGTAGCGATGGATGAATATTCAGAATCTTGTGCGGGAACTGCTGTACGAACCACGGCGACAGCAGGCGCATGTATCCGGCCAGGCAAATGAGGTCAGCCCCGGCCTGCTTCAGAGTAGCGACCACCTCGCGATCATGTTCTTCGCGCGGCCTGCCCTTCGATGGAATGATCAGCGCATTGAGTCCGCGCTGCCTGGCTGTTCCGATACCCGGGGCATCTGCCCTGTTCGAGATGACCACGGCGATGCGCGCGTCGGGAATGCGTCCCGCATCAATGCTGTCTGCGATGGCTACGAAGTTGGAACCGCGTCCGGAAAGAAGAATGCCCAGAGATTTCATAATCTCAGATTGTAGGTTTCAGATTGCAGATTTTGATAGCGAATGCGAACGCAAGCGGACAGCGACGGCAAATCTGAAATCTGAAATCTAAAATCTGAGATCCGTAATCAGCTGTAGGTGACCTTGCGCTCGCCCTTGATAATGCGTCCGATGGTGTAGGCCTTCTCGCCGACTCGCTCCAGCACCGATTGTGCCTTCTTGAACTTCGCCGACGGCACCACGAGCAACATTCCCATTCCCATGTTGAACGTTCGCAACATTTCTTCCTGGGGGACATTCCCGAGTTGTTGCAGATGCTCAAAGATCGGCAGCACCGGCCAGGTCCCGAGTTCGATCGCTGCCGCCGTTCCACGGGGCAATACGCGCGGCAGATTCTCGGTAATGCCTCCGCCCGTAATGTGTGCCATCGCGGCCACGCATTGTGCGTCGACCAGCTTCCGCACTGCCGGCCAATAGCTTTTGTGCGTGCGCATCAACTCATTGCCGACTTTGTTCTTGATCTCGTTGACGTACGTTTCAGGCGAATACTTTGCGACCTCGAACAGCAGCTTGCGGGCTAGCGAATAGCCGTTCGTGTGCAGTCCATTGGAGGGCAAACCAAGGATAATGTCGCCGATCTGCACATCTTTTCCGGTGATGATTTTCTCGCGATCGACCACGCCCACGATGAAACCTGCGAGATCGTACTCGCCGTCCGGATAGAATCCAGGCATCTCGGCCGTCTCTCCGCCAATCAGCGCGCAGCCGTTGTGCTTGCAGGCATCCGCGATGCCCTCCACAACTTTTTCGGCGATGGTAGGTTCCAGCGTGCCGGTTGCCAGATAGTCCATGAAGAACATTGGCGCCGCCCCCTGCACCGCAATGTCATTGACGCAGTGGTTCACCAGGTCCGCGCCCACGGTTGAATGCAGGTCCATCTCGAAGGCGATCTTCAGCTTGGTCCCAACGCCATCGACGCTCGAGACGAGTATCGGATCCGCGTATTTGGTCTTATCAACCGAGAATAGCCCACCGAACCCGCCGATCTCGCTCAGCACGCCACGGGTGAACGTCTTGTGCGCCAGATATTTAATGCGCTGCTTGGTGCGATTGGCGCGGCTGATGTCGACCCCAGCGTCGGCGTAAGTGATCGGCGTTGTGCTCGGAGCGGGATTCTTGGGCACAGATTCTTCCGTCTGTTGTATTTCCCTGCAGGGGTTCAGTGCTGAGTGTTGAAGCGAGAACCTTAAGGCCGCTCATTGTAGCACGTTCGCGGGGGAGCTCCGCGGGTGCGGCGGACCCGCACGGACGACGAGCGTTTCCGAACTCGTATCGTCAACTTCAGACTGAGAGCGGTCACCGAAAGGGGCCGCAGAATTCTGAAATCTACACTCTCCAGCCTGAATTTAGTTAGGGACCAGTAGGAGCAGACCTAACCACTCGTCCGCGGACGCGCACGCCCGCTCGTCATCCGCAGCCCGGGACTTAGTGAGCGATGAAGTCCGAGATGAAGTAGGCTAGTACCCCAAACAGCGCAAGGCCGGATATTCCGTAAGCGGTCAAAACCCACGCTCCGCGGCCTTCATGATGGTGATGCTTCCCAGGAGAAGACTGCTCGATAATAGGAGAGACGACAGGGGCCCGATCTTCCATGCAAACCTCCGGACGGAAAGATCGTGGCGCAAGCACGTTATGCGTCACGCCTGCTTGCGTCGCAGCAAACAGGACTATCTGGAGGGGATTCTAACCCCACAAATCCACCTGACAAAGTCAAAATTGTGATTACAATCACAGAATTATGAAGAAAAACTATTTTCATATTACGCACATCGTACCGGCAATCGATGTCTTCGCGTGGTACTTCCGCTGCGTACTCTCCGCGTCGTACATGGGATAATGAGTAGGGCCAATTCCACACAATATGCGCCATAGTTTTTTAGCCATTCTGTTCTCCTGCTTCGCCGCAGCGAGCGCCACCTCCCAGCAGGCTGCTCCGGTTCCTCCCAACGCGTCCGCTCCGGCCAAGTCCGCGGTCCAAGCAACGGATTCTTCCAAGGCTCAGGACTACGCCCAGGAATCCTTCGTCATTGAGCAGATGCATTCCCGCTATCGCTTCGAGGCCGACGGCACCGGCCGCAAAGAAACCATCGCCCGCATCCGCATCCAGAGCGAAGCCGGGGTGCAGCAATGGGGCCAATTGCAGGAGGGCTACAACTCCGCGAGCGAGCGCGTTGAAATTCCTTATGTCCGCGTAGTGAAAGAAGACGGCACCATCGTCAAAGCCGGCGAGGATGCAGTGCAGGATCTCAGCGCACCCGTCCAGCGCGAAGCTCCGGTCTACACCGACTACCGCCAGAAGCACATCACCGTTCCCGGATTGAGGCCCGGCGAGGTCCTCGAATACGACATGGTGACGATCATTCACACTCCCCTCGCTGCCGGACAGTTCTGGTCCGACTATGAATTCGACGATACGAATATTGATCTCGACGAGACGCTTGACGTCGATGTCCCTGCAAACCGTCCCCTCAAGCTGAAGTGCAAGCCCGGTAAAGATCCCACCATCACGGAGCAGAACGGGCGCCGTATCTACCATTGGGCGAGTTCGCATCGAGTGCGCGAGGACGATAAAGACAGAGATAAGGACAAGAAAAAGAAGAAACACCGCCCGGAAGACGACCGCCCTGATGTTCAGCTGACGACGTTTGAAAGTTGGGAGCAGATCGGACGTTGGTACGCGCAGTTGGAAAAAGACCGCCGCATGCCGACTCCCGAAGTTCGCAGCAAGGCAGAGGAACTGACCAAGGGCTTGACCACCGATAACGACAAGATCGAAGCCCTCTATGACTACGTTTCAAAGAACTTCCGTTATGTGAGCCTTTCTCTCGGATTAAGCCGCTACCAGCCTCATCCCGCTGCCGACGTTCTCCACAACCAGTACGGCGATTGCAAGGACAAACACACGCTGCTCACTTCACTGCTCGAGGCCGAAGGGTGGAAAGCCAATTCCGTCCTGATCAATTCGAGCCGCAAGCTCGATCCCGATATGCCTTCGCCCTCGCAGTTCGATCACGTGATCACGATGCTGCCGCTGGGCAACCGCGAGATCTGGATGGACACCACGGCTGAGGTGGCTCCCTTCCGCCTGCTCGCTTACACGCTGCGCAATAAACAGGCACTCGTGATTCCGCCCGTAGACGCCGGCAACAAAGTCGCGCCTCACCTTGCATTGACTCCCGCGGACACTCCGATGCCCGATTACGAGCGCTCGGAAATCGATGGCAAGGTCAACGACATCGGCAAACTAGAGGCCCACGTCCACTACGAGTTCCGAGGAGATGAGGAACTTCTCCTGCGCTCGGTATTCCGCCGCGTTCCCGAATCCAACTGGCAGAAAGTCGCTGAAAACATCAATAGCGGTCTCGGCGGCGAAGTCTCGCACCTCGTCGTCAGCGATCCCGCGGCAACCCGGGAACCGTTCACCATGGCGTACGACGTCTCGAAGCCGAACTTTCTCGACTGGTCGAAGAAGAAGACACAAATTGTGTTGCCGCTCGTGCAGTTCAGTCTTCCAGATGTCGACGACGATCAATCCGATCCTGATGCCGAACCTCTGAAACTCGGACCCAAGGGCGAGTACTCCTACAAGATCAAGCTTGAATTCCCCGCGAAGTACACGGCCCACGCGCCGCTCGCGTTTTCGCTGAAACGTGACTATGCCGAATATCAGGCGACCTACCAGCTCCAGGGGAATATTTTCACTGCCGGACGCACACTCATCCTGCATCAGGACGACCTGCCAGTTGCACGGGCGGGCGATTACACTTCCTTCCGTCGCGCGGTCGGCTCTGACCTTGCCCAGCAACTTGCGGTCGAAAGCGAAGTTGCGGGATCGCTGGTCCCTCCGGCCGACATGAAGGCCGATGACCTCATCGAAAGCGCGCGCGCCGCTGCCGATACCGGGAACCTGCCGTTGGCCGAGGCTCTTCTCAAGCGCGCCACCGAGGTCGATCCCAAAAACAAATTTGCCTGGAACAATCTCGGCCTCATTTATCTGCAGACCCGCCAGGACGATCAGGCCATCGCATCCTTCCAGAAGCAGATTGAAGTCAGTCCTTACGACGAGTTCGCCTACAACAATCTTGGCCGAGTTTATTGGCAGGAACGCAAATACGACGAGGCTGTGAAGGCGTTCAACAGGCAGTTGGAGAACAATCCTCTGGACAAGTTCGCGCATGCGAATCTCGGCCAGATGTACGCCGAATGGCACAAGTACGACCTGGCCGCCCCTGAGCTCGAGAAGGCCGCTTCGCTCAGTCCCGAACGGCCCGACCTGCAAGTGAGCTTGGGCGACGCTTACTTGAATCTGGGGCAGGACACCAAGGCTCTCGCGACCTTCGATCACGCCGTGGAACTCAGCGCCACGCCGCTGGTCTGGAACAACATCGCCTACCAGTTGTCCCTCAAAAAGAGTCACCTGGACCGCGCCCAGCAGTATGCCGAGTCCGCTATTTCGGCCACTGCGGCCGCTCTGCGCAACGTCTCTCTCGATCGCCTCTCGCAAAATGATCTTCCCCTGGTCCAGTCTCTGATCGCTTACTGGGACACGCTGGGCTGGGTTGAGTTTGCCGAGGGCAATTTTGACAAAGCGGAAAAATACGTCGCCGCCGCCTGGACGCTCGGTCACCATGGCGAAGTGGGCGACCATCTCGGACAGATCTACGAGAGGCGCGGCAACAAAGATATGGCGCTCCGTACCTATGCGCTCTCCATGAACGGCTTGCGCCCGATTCCGGAAACGCGCGAGCGTCTCGCCTCTCTCGTCGGCGGAGATTCAAAGGCCGACGCCGCCATCTCGCACTACAAAGAAGAACTCGAACACCTGCGCACAATTGATCTCGGCAAAACGACAAATACTGGCAATGCGGACTTCTTCATCCTGTTGAGCGGAGGAGCGGGGCAAGCGTCAAAAGTCGATGCAGTGAAGTTCATTAGCGGGGACGAGCGGCTCAAATCCTACGCCGACGCCCTACGCACCGCGGATTATCACCTCACTTTCCCCGATGGAACTCCGGTGAAAGTTCTCCGCCGGGGAACGCTCTCCTGCTCGATGACAAATGGCAACTGCAAGTTCCTGCTAATGCTCCCAGACGACGTAAGATCCGTGGACTAATTCGGCGATCGCATGCCGGGCACCGTGGTTTCCTTAGTGTCCTTAGTGGTGAGTGCCTTTTGTTGGTGGCCCCAACTTCATTGACTAGCCAAATACCCTGACGTAACATTCCCGCCCATGCAGCTTCGCTTGGAAAGCCGCCCGGTCGGCGAGGTCTTCGTCGTTCAATGCATCGGACGAATCGTCGCGGGTAACGAAGTCTTTACTCTGCATTCCCAGGTCGGTGATGCCATCGAGAATTACGGCGACGTCGTCCTGCAACTCGATCGCGTTGAATTCATCGATAGCAGCGGACTCGGCGCCCTCGTCCGCCTGATGCAAGCCGCACGCACGAAATCAGGAGATCTCAAGCTGTGCGGCGTCCCTGCAAAAATCAGGAAGGTCCTCGAACTCACCCATTTGCTTAAGCAATTCGAGGTGTATGACTCTCTGGAAGAAGCGATTACTGCAGCGTATCTAGGTTCACGCTATTCCACGGGGAAAAGCGGCGATGCCCGTCCTCGCCTCCTCTGCGTGTACGGCTCTCTTGACGTCTGCATGTTTCTGCGGGAGATTCTTTGCAACGCGGGATATAACGCTCTCACGACTACGTCGGTAGAAGATGCGCCGATTCTGCTCAAGGCGACGAAGGCGAAGCTGGTCGTGGCCTCCGCGAAAATCCAGTTCTTGCGCGGCAAGCCCATTCATGCCGCCCTCCGGGAAGTCGTGCCCGACGTCGCGATCCTGTCCCTAGATGACGCTTTCGCCACCCAGGATCCCGGAGACGCCGCAGAGAAGCTTCTGAGCGAAGTCAACCACCTGCTGGCGCCCGTTCCCTAAGTTCCTTCAGCGTCGAAACTCGAAACTGTCCTCTACCAGATGCGCACCCGCTCATTCGGCGCCAGATACAGCTTCTCTCCCGGTTGCGGGTTGAACGCGCTGTACCATGCGTCGATATTGCGGGCTGTATCCGCGCGGTATTCGCCCGGAGAATGCGAGTCTGTCATCACCTGCTGTCGCAGAGCCGCGTCCCGCGACTTCTCGCCCCAGTTCTGTCCGAATGCAATGAAGAACTGCTGATCGCTGCTGAAGCCATCCACTTCCGGGGCTACCTGTCCGGAAGCTTTGTAGCCGTCGTAAGCGGCCGAGATTCCGGCGACGTCCGCGATGTTTTCCGCCAGCGTCTGCTTCCCGTTGAGCGCCAGGTCAGGAAACGGCTTGTACTGGTCGTACTGCGCCGCCAGTTGTGCGGTCGCGCCTTCAAAGTGTTTCAAATCTTCCGGAGTCCACCAGTTGCGCAACCGGCCCTTCGAGTCGAACGTGCTCCCTTGGGTGTCAAAGGTGTGGCTGATCTCGTGTCCGATCACCGATCCGATCGCGCCATAGTTCACCGCCGCCGGAGCCTTCGGATCATAAAACGGAGGCTGCAAAATCGCGGCAGGGAAGTTCAGCGCATTCTGCAGCGGCAGGTTCACCGCATTCACCGTCTGCGGCGTCATCGACCATTCCTTGCGATCGACGCCTTTGCCCAGCCGAGCGACCTGTCGCTGATATTCGGCAAGATCGCCGCGCCAAATGTTTCCGAAGATATCGCCCGCCTTCACTTCGTAGTTCGAATAGTCATGCCAGGATTCCCCATAGCCGATTCCTACGTAAAGAGTCGACAGCTTCGCTTCCGCTTCAGCCTTGGTCGCCGGATTCATCCAGGTCAGAGCTTCGATCCGTTTATGGAATGCCGTGATCAGGTTCGCGACCATCGCCTGAGCCTGCGCCTTGGCCTCGGGCGGAAAATATTTCTCCGCATAACTCTTCCCGACCACATCGCCGAGCAGTCCATCCACGACGAACACGCCACGTTGCCAGCGCGGACGCTGCTGCTCCGCACCCGAAAGCGTCTTGCCGAAGAAGGCAAAACGCTCATCCGTCAGCGCCTTCGGCAACACGCCCGCATACTGTTCCACCAGATGAAACGACAGCCAGTCTTTCCAAGTGTCGAGCGCAGTCGAAGCCACCAGCCCGCACTCGCCTTTGAATGCATCCGGTTGCCAGACGATGAAGCTGTCCACGTGAGTGAGTCCGGCGCCGGCAAAGTATTCCGGCCAGTCCAGCCCCGGAGCATTCGTCGCAAAATCGCCGCGCTTCCATGTGTTATTCGCCTTCAGAATGTCCTCGTTCTCAGCCAGCGATCGCTGCACCTCTGCGATTGCGTGCTCGAGTGCGAGGATGCGGCTCGCGCGGTTCTCGGTATCGGTCAATCCCGCCAGCGTTAGCATCGCGGCGACATGCGACTGATACTGCGTGCGCACCTGCTTCATGTGCTCGCTGTCGGAAAGGTAATACTCGCGATCGGGAAGCTGCACGCCACCCTGCATCAGATACGGCGTGTAGTGTTCGGAGTCGTTGAATCCCGGAGCCACCCACAAGCCGAAAAGATTCGGCGTGTGATAGTTCGTATTGTTGAGCGCGTCAACGTCGGCGCGCAGAGTTTGTCCGAGTGCGCGCGCCAGTTGCTTCTTGTCTTTGATCGCGGCAATCGCGTCCAGGTGAGGCTTCAAAGGCGCAAGGCCCTTCGCCTCGATGCCCGCCTCGTCCATATAGGAGTTGTACAGGTCCGCCACCTTGCGCAGGCTCGAACCGGCCGGAGGGCTCGATTTCGAAATGTCTTGTATGAGGTCGGCAGTGCGCTTGTTGCTCAGGTCGGCGAGCTTCGTGAATACATCCACTCCCGCGCGATCGGGCGGAATCTGTGTTCGCTTGATCCACTCCCCATTCGCAAAGCTGTAAAAATCATCACCCGGCTTGACCGTGCGGTCGATGTTCGCCACCACAATCCCGTGAGTTTCCGGGACCGGGGTGTCCTGGGCGGACAGGAAAGGGACGCAATTGATCACGCACGCCAGTACAATTCCTATAAATGCAGGGTGTTTTTTCATCAGAGCTCCAAGGAGGGCGCAGCCTCGAGAGATAAAGGTAGTGTTACCCACCAGTGTACGCCGGATTGTTAGACGTTCGGACCGAGCCAATGTCACAGCCATGGAGCCCAGTTGCCGCCGCTGTCCGGCCGCCGGTAAGGATCGTGTCCCGTAGGGACGCCTGATTCCGGACGGACTACGAGGCGGGGTCTAGGATTTCGTGGTCGCGCTGGCTCGCATCCGGTGCCCTCTCATCCCGCCTGCCACTTCCGCTTATGCCAGGCCGTCGCCTGCTCGAACGCGTGCGCCAGCCGCAGCACCAGGTCTTCCCGCCATTGCGGCCCCGCAATCTGCAATCCAATCGGCATTCCGCTCTGTGTAAATCCGCACGGAACAGAAATCGCCGGCAGTCCCCATACATTGAACGGCCGGGTATTCCGGAGCAACTTTAACTCCGCCGGACGCAACGCCTCCGGATTCACCTTCAACTCGGCAATCGACGGTGCGGGAACTGCCGTAGTCGGCGTCACCAGCAGATCCACATCCGCAAAGACGCGCCGAATGTCTCGCCGCCGCTGGTCCAGATCGCGTCGCACTGCAATGTACTCTGCCGCCGTGACGCTCTCTCCTGTGCGAATCCGCCGCAGAGTTTCTGCGAAATACAGCTCGGGATCTTTTTCGACTCTCTCCGCGTGATACGCATAGGACTCGGCGGCTTGCAGCGTCCGATCGGTCGGGATCTCCAGCGTGACTTCACGGATGTTCGCAACGAGCGTCTCAATCCCGCGCAATGCATGCTCCATCGCCGATGCCACCTCGGGATCCAGATCGTCAAAGAAATAGGCCCGCGGTACTCCCACCCGTAGCGTTTTCGCATCCTCCCGCGACGCGGATACGTAATCCGAGACTGGCACATCTATGCAGGTGATGTCCCCCGCGTCATACCCAGCGATAGCCTGCAACACAATCGCAGCATCCTCCACGCTCGATGCCAACGGCCCCACATGATCGAGTGACGTCGAGAGCGGAACCACTCCTCGGATCGATACCCGCCCGTAGGTCGGCTTAAAGCCGACGCATCCGCAGAGCGAGCCCGGTTCGCGGAGTGACCCGGCAGTGTCTGTCCCAATCGCCGCGCAGGCCATCCCGGACACAACCGCAGCTGCCGATCCCCCCGAAGACCCGCCTGCGATCCGGTCTGCGTCCCAGGGATTGTGCACGTCGCCGAAGAAACTCACCAGCGAACTCCCGCCGTAGGCTAGCTCGTGCAGGTTGTTCTTCCCCACGATGACTGCCCCGGCTTCGCGCAGTCGCCTCACAACCTCAGCGTCCTCGCCCGGCACGCGATCTTTGAACGCGGCACTAGCGGCGGTAGTACGAACGCCGGCAGTATCAATCAGATCTTTGAGCGCGATCGGGATCCCGTGCAGCGGGCCTCGCCACTGCCCTCGCGCGATTTCGGTTTCAGCCGCGCGCGCTTCCGCCATCGCCGATTCCGCCGTCACCGTGATAAACGCATTCAGCCTGGAATTCAGCTTTTCAATCTGCTTCAGGCAAAGCTGCGTGAGTTCAACCGGAGAAATCTTCTTCCGCTGCAACTGCCCAGCGAGTTCCGAGATCGACGTCATATTCAACATGGCTCAGGCGAGCCATTGTAACTGCAACCTCGCCGCCAATCGGTGCGTCGAATGGACGGGCGTTTTTCAGACGCTTTTTTCGGATGAACGGCATCGAAGTCCTATAATCAGGTAGCAGGGGTTGGTTGGGGGTTCAGAACAAATCATGGCAGAACTGACGATCGCGCCGGTCGCGACGCATGGCTTCTTTGTCGATGGCGCCTGGCACGAGGACGGCGATCTGGTCGAGATCCGCGCGCCGTACGATAACAGCCTGATCGCCCGTGTGGTTCAGGGCCGCAAGGAGCACGCCGAAGCGGCGATCGCGGCCGCCGTGAAAGCATTCGGCACGACGCGCCGCTTACCCGCATTCGAACGCCAGCGCGTGCTGCGTCGCATAGCCGCGTCGATGGTTGAGCGCAGAGAAGAGTTCGCGCGCACTCTCGCCCAGGAAGCCGGCAAGCCCATCAAGGCCGCGCGCATCGAGGTTGACCGCGCCGTCTTCACCTTCAACGTCGCGGCCGAAGAAAGCACCCGTATCTACGGCGAATTCCTCCCTCTTGACTGGCAGGAATTCACCGCCGGACGTTGGGGCATCGTCCGCCGTTTCCCGCTCGGGCCGGTAGCCGGCATAACGCCGTTCAATTTTCCGATCAATCTTGTCGCCCACAAAGTCGCTCCGGCCATTGCTGCCGGATGCCCCATGGTCCTGAAGCCCGCGCCGCAAACCCCGCTCTGCTCGCTGCTTCTCGCGGAATGCGTGCAGCAGGCTGGATGGCCCGATGGCGGGCTCAACGTTCTTCCGCTCTCCAACGAAGACGCAGGACTCCTCGTCACCGACGACCGGATCAAACTGATCAGCTTTACCGGCAGCGTGCCCGTTGGCTGGGACATCAAACGCCGCGCGGGGAAGAAGAAAGTTGTTCTCGAACTCGGAGGCAACGCCGCAGTGATCGTCCACAGCGATGCCGACCTTGAATACGCCGCCGAGCGCTGCGTCACCGGAGGCTTCGGATACGCTGGCCAGACCTGCATCTCCGTTCAACGCATCCTGGTCGAGCACACTGTGTACGGAAAGTTCACCGACCTCCTGGTGGAGGGTGTGAAAAAGTTGAAGACCGGCGATCCTCTCGACGAAGCCACCGACGTGGGCCCGCTCATCCGCGGCAGCGATGCCGCGCGCACCATCGCCTGGATCGAAGAAGCCGTCCACGACGGCGCCCGCCTCCTTTGCGGGGGCCGCCGCCAGAAGCTGGTTGTCGAGCCCACTGTCCTCACCGGCACCAGGCCTGACATGAAGGTGAACTGCCAGGAAGTTTTCGGCCCAGTCGTGACGGTTGAGCCTTACTCAAATTTCGATCAGGCCATCAGGCAGGTAAACAACTCCGTTTATGGGATGCAGGCCGGAATATTCGCTCGTGACGCCAAACTCCTCTTCCAGGCCTATGAAGAACTAGAAGTCGGAGGCGTCGTCGCCGGAGATGTTCCATCCTTCCGCATCGATCACATGCCCTACGGCGGAGTCAAAGATTCCGGCCTCGGGCGCGAAGGCCTTCGCTATGCAATAGAAGAAATGACCGAACCCAAACTCCTCGTGATGAATTTGCGTTGACGACGAATCTCCGCTGACTACGATCGGCGGTCGTTACAACGCCCGATAACGTTTCCTCAGTTGAAAATCTCAACACTTCTTCAGTAACGTTCCTTTCGGAAAATTTTTCTTTTTCAAATTTCAAAAACCCGCGACAAAACATTGTCAAATATTTATAATCACCAGTTTCACAGCCAACATGGAAAACCAGTGGGTGGTTTTCTTCT
This sequence comes from Terriglobia bacterium, assembly GCA_963727085.1. Classification (GTDB taxonomy): domain Bacteria; phylum Acidobacteriota; class Terriglobia; order Terriglobales; family Acidobacteriaceae; genus Sulfotelmatobacter. The sequence goes on from CAVSER010000003.1 coordinate 653,498, forward strand.
CGGATAACAACTGAGGCAATAGCAGCGAACGACCCGCCGGGTCTGTTCCGCCAGATCTCAAATTAGGGAATGTCGCAGATCTTTCATCGCAGTACGAATAGTCTGTCTCGGGCCACCATTTTTGGGGCCGTATTCGTCGTGGCTGCATTGGGCTGGTTTGTCTATACGGTACAAGGGTCGCCCTACGTCACTTCCGCGGGAGTCCGCAAGCCGCAGCCCGTTCCGTTCAGCCATCAGCATCATGTCACCGGACTTGGTATTGACTGCCGCTACTGCCACACTTCGGTCGAGACTTCGGCCTTCGCCGGAATTCCACCGACGAAGACTTGCATGAACTGTCACTCGCAGATCTGGACCAACGCTGCGCTGCTTGAGCCGGTGCGCGCCAGCTATCGTTCCGGAGAGTCCTTGCAGTGGACGCGGGTCAACCAGCTCCCCGACTTCGTTTTCTTTAATCACACCATTCACGTCACCAAGGGCGTCGGCTGCAACACATGTCACGGCCCGGTCGACCAGATGCCGCTGATGTACCAGGCGGAATCGCTGCAGATGGAGTGGTGCCTCGGATGTCATCGCGCTCCGCAAAATAATCTGAGACCGCGCGACCAGGTCTTCAACATGCGCTACCAGCAGCCCAGCAGCGCGAACGTCGTCGAAGTCGACGGCAAGAGCTATACCGATCAGGCCTCGCTGGGAGCGGCGCTGGTAAAGAAGTACAAAGTGCGTGGCGTAATGGACATCACCAGCTGCAGCACCTGCCATCGGTAGACGAGTAAGAAGTAAGAAGTAAGAAGTAAGAAGAACAGTCCCGGGGATGGGATAAGAATTCAGGCATCGCGAATTAACGGAATGACGAACGACAAAAACTTGAACGGCGCGAAACGCGAAGACGTCTGTCCTTCGAAACAACTGGACCTGAAGACTGTCCGCGAGAAACTTGACGCCGCCACCGCGCACGACGAACGCGAAAAGACCGGTCCGGAATACTGGCGCTCACTCGAAGAACTCGCTGGCAGCCCCGCTTTCCAAGAAGCTCTGCACCGCGAATTTCCCAAAGGCGCTTCCGAATGGCTCGACACCGTTTCGCGCCGTGGATTTCTGAAAGTCATGGGCGCGTCGCTCGGTCTCGCCGGAATGACGGCCTGCACCAAGCTTCCGCTCGAGCCCATCGTGCCGTACGTGCGCCAGCCGGAAAACATTATCCCTGGACGCCCTCAGTATTACGCGAGCGCGGTCACTCTCGGCGGATATGCGAACCCGGTTCTCGTTGAAAGCCATCTCGGACGTCCGACGAAGATCGAAGGCAACGATCAGCATCCCGCGTCGCTCGGCGGCACTGATGTCTTCACGCAGGCCTCGATCCTCGGCATGTACGATCCCGACCGCTCGCAGAGCGTCGTTTCAATGGGCGATCAGCGGTCGTTCCCGTCCTTTCTGAGTGCAATTCGCGGTCCTCTGAGCGCGCAGAAGGCGCTGCAAGGTGCAGGCATCCGCATCCTCACGACGACGACTACTTCTCCGACGCTGGCTGACCAGATCCACAGTTTTCAGAAGGTCTATCCGCAGGCGAAGTGGCATGTGTACGAGCCGGTCAATCGCGACAACGTGCTCGAAGGCGCGAAGATGGCCTTTGGGCAGCCGGTCGAGACGCGTTACGACTTCTCGAAAGCGGGCGTCATCGTCTCGCTCGACGCTGACTTCCTCTATGCCGGATTTCCTGGCAATGTGAAGTACATCCGTGACTTCGCCAGTCGCCGTGATCCCGACAAGGGCGAGATGAATCGGCTGTACATGATCGAGAGCATGCCGACGTCGACGGGCGCGAAGGCGGATCACCGGCTGCCCATGCGGGCGGCGGACATTGAGCATTTTGCGGTACGGATGACGTCAATTCTGGAGATGGGCATCGACCAGAAGATGCAAGTCGACCTCGTAAATCATCGAGGAGCAAGCATTGTTTTGGTTGGAAGCCATCTGCCTCCAGCGGTGCACGCGCTGGCGCACTCATTGAACGCTCAATACGGCAACGTCGGCAAGACAGTGTTCTATACCGATCCGGTCGACGCCAATCCAGTCAACCAGATCGACTCCCTGAAAGAACTCGCCGTCGACATAAACGCCGGCAAGGTCGATCTGCTGGTGATCGTTGGTGGCAATCCGGCCTACGACGCGCCCGCCGACCTGAACTTCGCCGACGCGCTGAAGAGCAACAAGGTTCCGCTGCGCGTTCACTACGGACTCTACAACGACGAGACTGCAGAACTATGCCACTGGCACGTCAACGGCACGCATGAACTCGAAGCATGGGGCGATGCTCGCGCCTACGACGGCACCGTCAGCATCGTCCAGCCGCTGATCGCTCCTCTCTACAATGCCAAGAGCCCGCTTGAATTTGTCGCGATGCTTTCCGGTCAGTCCGATGCGTCGGGATATGACCTCGTCCGCACCTACTGGCAGAAACAGCGCTCCAGCGCCGACTTCGATACCTTCTGGCGCAAGTCGCTGCACGACGGCTGGATTGAAGGAACGGCGTTCGCGCCGAAATCCGTGACCGCAAAGAGTGTCGCAGGAACCTCGCCTGCCAAGTCCGACGACTCTGGTATCGAGCTCAACATCCGCCGCGATCCCACGATCCACGACGGACAGTTCTCCAACAACGGCTGGCTGCAGGAACTGCCTAAGCCGATGTCGAAGCTCACCTGGGATAACGCCATCCTCGTCGGCCCGAAAATGGCGCAGCGCCTGAACCTCGCGTCGAAGGATGTCGTTGAACTCGAACTGAATGGCGCGAAAGTTAAGGGCGCGGTCTGGATTCAAGCCGGACATCCCGACAATTCCGTCACGGTGACGCTCGGTTACGGACGCAAGCGCGCCGGACGCGTCGGGACCGCCCAAGGTTTCAACGCTTACGTGCTCCGCACGAGCGCCGCTCCTTACTTCGCCACCGGAGCCCACCTCCGCAAGACCGGGGATACCTACGAACTCGCCTCCACGCAGGGCATGCAGTCGATGGACACACCTGACGGCGAGCATCGACCGCTCGTCCGCGAGACGACTCTTGAGGAGTACAAGAAAGAGCCGAACTTCGCGAAAGAAGACGAGGTTCCGGCAGAGCTCACACTTTACAAGCCATATCCCTACAAAGAACAGATGTATGCCTGGGGTATGACAATCGACCTGAACAAGTGCGTCGGATGCAACAACTGCATCGTTGCCTGCCAGTCGGAAAACAATATCGCGGTGGTGGGCAAAGAGCAGACGCTGCTCGGGCGGCACATGCACTGGATACGAGTCGACGCCTACTACCAGGGTGACCGCGACAATCCAAAAGCTTTCTTCCAGCCGGTTCCGTGCATGCAGTGCGAAAACGCGCCCTGCGAAGTTGTTTGCCCCGTCGGCGCTACCAACCACTCCACCGAAGGCCTGAACGACATGGTCTACAACCGGTGCGTGGGTACGCGCTACTGCTCGAACAACTGTCCTTACAAGGTGCGCCGCTTCAACTTCCTGCTCTTTCAGGATTGGGAGACCTCGCAATACAAGATGATGCGCAATCCCGACGTCAGCGTGCGCAGCCGCGGCGTCATGGAAAAGTGCACGTACTGCGTGCAGCGCATCAACGAACGCCGCATCGATACCGAAACCGCTTCGGTCCGCGAGAGCAAAGACATTCGCATCGGCGATGAGTTGCAGACGGCCTGCCAGCAGTCCTGCCCGGCCGACGCGATCATCTTTGGAAATATCAACGATCCCAACAGCAAAGTTTCGAAGCTGAAAGAGAAGTCGCGCAATTACAGCCTGCTGGGCGAACTGAATACTCGCCCGCGCACAACGTATCTGGCAGAAATTCGCAACCCGAACCCGAATTTAGGAAGCTAAGAGTAGGAGCTAGAAGCTAGAAGCTGCACATGCCTGAGCAATACAAATCGACCACCGATCTCGAACGCGCACCCGTCATCGAGCCCGGACACACGTTCGGCACGGTTACGGAAAAAATCAGCGCCATCGTGCTCACGCGTCCGGCTTCCAACGGATGGTTCATCGGATTCGGCCTCTGCTTCATGGCGACCATGATGATGCTGTTTGCCATTGGGTATCTGTTCCTGAAGGGCATCGGCATCTGGGGCGTGACGATTCCCATTGGATGGGGCTTCGCAATCGTCAACTTTGTCTGGTGGATCGGTATCGGACACGCCGGTACCCTGATCTCGGCCATCCTCTTATTACTGCGCCAATCGTGGCGGAACTCGATCAACCGTTTCGCCGAGGCCATGACGCTATTTGCCGTGGCTGCCGCGGGAATTTTCCCTGCTATCCACGTCGGTCGTCCGTGGCTCGCGTACTGGTTGTTCCCGTATCCCAACACGATGCGGGTATGGCCGCAGTTCCGCAGTCCGCTGATGTGGGACGTCTTCGCCGTCTCGACGTATGCCACTATCTCGGCCCTGTTCTGGTTCACCGGGCTCATCCCGGATTTCGCTACGCTGCGCGACCGTACCGAAAAACCCTTGCTCAAGATGGTGTACGGCATGCTCTCGTTCGGTTGGCGCGGCTCGGCACGCCACTGGCATCGCTACGAGACGATGTACCTGTTGCTCGCCGGACTGGCGACGCCGCTGGTGCTCTCGGTTCACACCGTCGTCAGCTTTGACTTCGCAGTCGGCATCGTCCCCGGATGGCACACCACCATCTTCCCGCCGTACTTCGTCGCGGGTGCGATCTACTCCGGTTTTGCGATGGTCTTGATGCTGGCGATTCCGATCCGCAAAATCTACGGTCTGGAAGATTTCATCACCGAGCGCCACCTGCAGAACTCCGCCAAGGTCATGCTCGCGACCGGATTGATCGTGGCCTACGGCTATGGAATTGAAGCCTTCATGGGCTGGTACGGCGGCGACCGCTACGATGCCTTCACGCTGTGGAACCGCTTGCATGGGCCGTACGCACCTTTGTATTTTGCGCTATTGGCCTGCAACATCTTTATTCCGCAAGTGCTCTGGATTCGCAAATTGCGCACCAGTCCCATTGCTCTCTTCTTCATCTCCGGCGTGATTCTGGTCGGCATGTGGCTCGAGCGATTCATCATCGTGGTCGTCAGCCTGCACCGCGACTTCTTGAATTCGTCGTGGGGCATGTACTACCCGACGCGTTGGGACTACATGACTTACTTCGGCACGATCGGAATGTTCCTCATGTTGATGTTCCTGTTCCTGCGCGTGCTGCCCGCGATCTCGATCTTCGAAATGCGGACCCTCTTGCCTGAGGCGGAGGTCAAAGAGTAGCCATGAAGCGCGATCCCATTTACGGCATGATGGCGGAGTTCGATTCAGCCCAGGCATTGGTCGACGCTGCTCACCAGACCCACGAGGCGGGCTACAAGAAGATCGACGCGTATAGCCCGTTCCCGATCGAAGGCCTCGCGGAAGAAATCGGATTCCATCACGACGAAGTTCCGCTGGTCGTGCTGATCGGTGGCATCATCGGAGGCCTTACCGGATACCTGATGCAGTACTGGATGGCCGCGGTCGACTACCCGCTCAACATCGGCGGCAAGCCTCCGCACTCCTGGCCGGCATTCATCGTGATCACGTTCGAAATGACGATTTTGTTCGCCGGAATCTCGGCGGTGTTCGGCATGCTTGCCCTGAACGGCCTGCCCATGCCGTATCACCCGGTCTTCAACGTGCCCAGGTTCTCGTCGGCGTCGAAAGACAGATTCTTCCTGATCGTGTTCTCATCGGACAAGAAATACGAACCCACGCTAGTGCGCAGATTCCTCGAAGGCCTGCATCCGCGCGCAATCGATGAGGTGCCAAGCTAATGCCGCGCCTCCGAAAACCAGTACACTCATCTGGGGACAGCAGCCCCCGGCTGTCCGATCGAGCGAAGCTCGACAGTCTCTGTGGGCCTCTGTGTCCTCTGTGGTTGAAGATTTTTGCTGCAAGCATCCTGCTCTCATTCGTCGCCCTGACTTCCGCCTGTCGCCTCGACATGCATGTACAGCCGCGCCAGAACCCGTATTCCCGCAGCGATTTTTACGCCGACCAGCGTTCGGCGCGTCCTTTAGTGGAAGGCACCATCGCCCGCGGCCAGCTGCACGAAGACACCTATTTCTATACTGGCAGGATCGGCGCCAATCCCGGCGATGTCATGCCGTTCCCGGTCACCAAAGAAGTTCTTGATCGCGGACGCGAGCGCTACAACATCTACTGCGCACCGTGTCACTCGCGCGTGGGGGATGGCAACGGCTTCATTCCTTCGCGCGGATTCACCCGGATGCCTCCGTCCTATCACATTCCGCGCCTGCAGAAAGCGCCGCTCGGATACCTTTTCGATGTGATGACCAACGGCTTCGGCATTATGCCCGATTACGCTTCGCAGATCTCGGCCGAAGACCGCTGGAAGATCGTTGCCTACATCCGCGCGCTGCAACTCAGCCAGAACGCGACCCAGGCCGACGTGCCCGCCGGTCAGAAAGTTCCCTCGGAGCCGCCGAAATTCCGCGAGCCCGGCTCGGGAGCGACTCTGCCGCAACTGGCCCCTGAAACGAAAGAAATGAAGGAAGAAACGAAATGAGCGCGGCGCCCAATCAATTCGATTTCTCGGCTCCGCCGGTCATAAAAACGATCAGCACCCGATCGCTGATTGTCGGCGTCGTGTTCGGCCTTGGAGCCCTTGCCCTCGCCTTCACGCGCACCGACGAGTTCTACCGCGCGTACCTTCTCGGCTTCATGTGCTGGCTTGGCGTGGCGCTCGGCTCGATGGCGATCCTCATGATTCGCCACCTGACCGGCGGCGGCTGGGGCATGGTGATCCGCCGCATCCTCGGTGCCGCGATGCGCACTTTGCCGGTGCTCGCCATCCTCTTCATACCGATGATCATTGGGGTGCTGCAGCATCGTATCTATCCATGGCTCATGCCCCTGGATGCGATTCAGGACGCGCACATCCGCGAGCATCTCGAGAAGCACAGCTTCATTAAGGCTGCTTACCTCAATGCCTCGGGGTTCATCATTCGCGCCGTCATCTACTTCTTGATCTGGAACGTTCTGTCATTCCTGCTCTCGATGTGGTCACGGCAGACGGACGCGCCCGGCGCTCCCGACAACACCCAAAAATTCAAAGCCGTCGCCGGACCCGGCCTCATCCTCTACGGATTCACCATCTCCTTCGCCGCGATTGATTGGGTCATGTCTCTCGATCCGAGTTGGATCTCGACCATCTTCGGCCTGATCATCCTCATCGGAGAAGTGCTCTCGGCCATGTGCTTCGCGGTCGTCGTCGAGCGCATTCTCTATAACTACAAGCCGATGTCGAAAATGCTGAAGCCCGATTTCGTCCACGATCACGGCAAGTGGATGCTCGCCTTCATCATGATGTGGGCCTACTTCAGCTTCTCGCAATGGCTGATCATCTGGGCCGGCAACCTCCCGTCCGAAATCACCTTCTATCTTCGGCGGATCAATAACGGCTGGGGATGGATCGCTCTGTTCCTCGTCCTGTTCCATTTCGCGGTTCCGTTTGTGATCCTTTTATCGAGGCCGTTCAAGCGCAATATCCAGAAACTGGTGTGGCTCGCAATCTGGCTGATGATCATGCGCGCTGTCGATCTGTTCTGGATCATCGAGCCCAATTTTTCCAACAGCTTCCACATCACCATCGCCGACATCGTCGTGCCGGTTGCCATCGGTGGTTTCTGGTTGGCTTACTTCTTCCGCAATCTGGCTGCGCTGCCGCTGCTCCCCGCCTATGATCCGTCGGCTGGGGAAGTGCTGGAGCATCACCATCACGTGCCGGGAATGCCTGAGAACGCATGAGCAACGAGACGCACAAACCGAATTCGCACGGACACGCCGACTACGAACGCCGTGACATCGGCGTCGCTGGGGTCCTGTACTTCATCATCGGATTGGTCTTTGCCGGAATCCTTGTTCACTTCATCGTGACCGGACTGTTCGGCTTCCTGAATCGCAAATACGAAACCGAGCAGCCGCCGGTCAGCCCGCTCGTGAAGAACGCCCCGGCCGATACGCGCCGCATTCCGTTGCAATACGGCAATGATTACCAGAAATATCTGAGAGAGAATTTCCCGTCGCCCCAACTGGAGACAGACGAGCGCTCTCAGTTGAACGACATTCGCTTGCACGAGGAAGACACGCTGAGCACCTACGGATGGGTCGATCAGAAGGCGGGTACAGTCCACATCCCGATCGACCGCGCCATCGACATCCTCGCGCAACGCGGCCTCCCGGTGCGCAGCCAGTCCGGCGATGCCGCCACGCAATCAGCCAAGGCGCAGCCGGACAATCCGAAGGGAAGTAACCAGTGAGCAGTTCAGAACACAATACGAAATCTGTCGTAACAGCTGCTGTAGCTCTGCTGTCGATCGCGCTGCTAGCGACCAGCGCTCTGGGACAATCCATGTCCAAGGGCATCATGTCGCCCCCGGCAAGCGTTCGTCCGCCTTACCTGCAAAACGTCGGCATCGAACAGCACCTCGATGGCCAGGTTCCCGCGGATCTTCAATTCACCGACGACACCGGACGCTCCGTGAAACTCGGCGAATACTTCGGCAAGAAGCCGCTGATTCTCAATCTCGTCTACTACAACTGCACCATGCTCTGCGGCGAAGCCCTCGCTGGTCTGACCGGCTCCATGAAGATGATCAAGTTCGATGTCGGCAACCAGTTCGATGTCGTGACGGTCAGCTTTAATCCAAAGGAAACCACGCAAGACGCTGCCGCAAAGAAGGCCGACTACCTCAAGCGTTACGGACGCCCGGGCGCTGCCTCCGGCTGGCACTTCCTTACTGGTTCTGCCGATTCGATCAACGCGCTGACCAAGGCCGTCGGATTTCAGTATCAATACGACGCCGCGCGCAACCAGTATGCGCATGCCACGGCCATCATGGTACTCACGCCGCAGGGCCGCATTTCGCGCTACTTCTATGGCGTGGATTTTCCGCCGAAAGACTTGCGCATGGGACTCGTCGAGGCCTCGCAGGAGAAGATCGGAAACGCCGTCGACCAGGTTCTCTTGTACTGCTATCACTACGATCCCGCCACCGGAAAGTACGGAGCGGTCGTCACCAACATGCTAAAGCTCGGCGCTGGCGCCACCGTTCTGTTTCTCGCCGTGCTGCTCTTCGTTCTCTTCCGATTGGATCGGACCGCTCCTCGCCGGGGCTGGCACGACGCGAAGCCGCGTCACGCAGGATTGAGTTAAGGGACTGAGTTAAAGGAAACATGTTCGACAATTTTCCATTGTGGCCGTCACGAGCCTCCGCCACGGCGGGCAACGTTGACGCGTTGTTCATCTTCCTGATCATCGTGTCGGGTCTGATGACCCTGCTTGTCTTTACCGCTGTGGTCTATTTTGCGGCGCGCTATCGCCATCGCAAGGGAGTTCTGGCCGAACAGATCGACGGCTCCACGCCGCTCGAAATCACGTGGTCGATTATCCCTCTCGGCGTATTCATGGTGATCTTCGCCTGGGGTGCAGTCGTCTACTTCAAGAGCCGCACGCCACCTCGCGACGCCACCGAAGTGTACGTTGTTGCCAAGCAATGGATGTGGAAGCTCGAACACGCGGAAGGACAGCGCGAGATCAACCAGTTACACGTGCCCGTCGGACGCGACGTCAAGCTGATCATGACTTCGCAGGACGTCATTCACAGCTTCTTCGTCCCCGCATTCCGCATGAAGCAGGACGTGCTTCCTGGCCGCTATACGGTCGCATGGTTTCACGCCACCAAGGCCGGCACCTATCACCTGTTCTGCGCCGAATATTGCGGCACGCAGCATTCCGGCATGATCGGCTCGATCATCGTGCAGGAACCCGCCGATTATCAGGCATGGATGAGCGGCGGTTCCACCGGGCCTCTTTCCGCCACCGGCGAAAAGATTTTTGCTGAACTCGGTTGCGTGACCTGTCATCGCAGCGACACGCAGGGCCGTGGCCCCAGCTTGCAGGGCGTCTTCGGCCGGCCCGTGCTGCTCCAGGACGGACGGACTCTGACCGCCGACGAAAATTACATCCGGGAATCGATCCTCGATCCCGGCGCCAAGGTCGTCAACGGATTTAAGCCCGTCATGCCGACCTTCCAGGGATTAGTCAGTGAAGAACAATTGAACGCGCTGGTCGCGTATGTGAAATCGTTGTCGCAGCCGTCTCAGTCCGGCGCGAAAACCAGCGCGAATGCTGCCTCCGGGCAGTCCGACGGAAATCAGGTGCAATAAGTATGGCTACAGCGACCCAAACAGTTCAGCCCGTCGAGCGGGAGAATTACCTCAATAAGGAGTACGGCGTCGGCTCGTGGCTTCTCACCACGGACCATAAGCGCATTGCGCTCCTGTACCTGATCTCGATCACGGTCTTCTTCTTCATCGGTGGATTCTTCGCTCTCCTCATCCGCCTCGAACTCCTCACGCCCGCCGGCGATCTTGTCCAGGCCGACACCTATAACAAGCTCTTCACCCAGCACGGGATGGTGATGGTCTTCTTCTTCCTCATTCCATCGATTCCCGCCGTGCTCGGCAACTTTCTCGTGCCCATGATGATCGGCGCGAAAGATTTGGCTTTCCCGCGCATCAACCTGTTGAGCTGGTACCTCTACATCATCGGCGGCATCATGATGCTGCACTGCATGCTGACCGGAGGCGTTGATACCGGATGGACTTTCTACACTCCCTTCAGCACCGCTTTTACTAATACAAAAATCGTCGAAGCCGGACTCGCCATCTTCGTCGCCGGATTCTCCTCGATCCTCACCGGCCTCAATTTCGTCGTCACGATCCACCGCATGCGCGCACCCGGAATGACATGGTCGCGGCTGCCTTTGTTCATCTGGGCGCACTACGCCACCAGTGTCATCCAGATTCTCGGAACTCCAGTCATCGCTATCACCATCGTCTTGGTCGCAGCCGAACGCACCCTACACCTCGGCATCTTCGATCCCAAACTCGGTGGCGATCCGCTCCTGTTCCAGCATCTGTTCTGGTTCTATTCTCATCCGGCCGTCTACATCATGATTCTGCCGTCGATGGGAATCATCAGTGAGATCATCGCCTGTTTCTCGCGTAAGCGCATCTTCGGATATCACTTCGTCGCGCTTTCCTCGATGGCCATCGCGGTGTTCGGCTTCATCGTCTGGGCGCACCACATGTTCGTGGCCGGAATTTCGCTCTATGCTGCGCTGGTGTTCTCGATCCTTAGCTACTCCGTCGCAGTGCCCTCGGCCGTCAAGGTCTTCAACTGGACCGCCACCCTCTATAAAGGATCGATCCACTACGACGCGCCGATGCTTTACGCCTTCGGATTCCTTGGCCTGTTCACTATCGGCGGACTCACTGGACTCTTCCTTGCCGCGCTCGGCATCGATGTCCACGTCACCGATACATATTTCGTCGTCGCCCACTTCCACTACATCATGGTGGGTGGCGCGCTCATGGCCTATCTCGGCGGCATGCATTTTTGGTGGCCGAAAATTTCCGGCCGGCTCTATCCCGAAGGATGGGCTCGTCTCGCGGCTCTGATCGTCTTTATCGGATTCAACCTGACGTTCTTCCCGCAATTCATCCTCGGCTACGTCGGCATGCCGCGCCGCTATTATCAGTATCCAGCGGAATTCCAGGTGCTCAACGTTCTCTCGACCGCTGGAGCTACCGTCCTCGGCGTCGGCTACCTACTCCCGATGATCTACTTCCTCTGGTCGATGCGTTACGGCAAGCCCGCTCCGGACAATCCGTGGCAAGCTGCCGGACTCGAGTGGAAGACCGCTTCTCCGCCGACCACATTCAACTTCGAGGAAGAGCCGGTCGTGACCTGGGAAGCCTACAACTACGATGAGATCGACGCCGGGCACAAAGAGGAGGTCAAAGTTGTCGGATAGCCAAGCCGCCGTCTCCACACACGAAGGCCTCCACAATCCCGCCTTGCTGCATCACTTTGCAACCGAGGAGCAGCAGCGCAACGCGTCCAACCTGGGAATGTGGATCTTCCTCGCCACCGAAATCATGTTCTTCGGCGGATTGTTCTGCGCCTATCTCATTTACAGGCGATGGTACTTTGGCGACTTCGCTGCTGCCAGCAAATCGATCGACGCCCTCCTTGGCGGAACGAACACCGCCGTCCTCATCTGCAGCAGCTTGACCGTCGTTCTCGCCATCTGGGCCGCGCAGACCGCCCGCCGCGGTCTTCTGCTCCTGATGCTGGTCCTCACCATGATCTTCGGCGTCGCTTTCCTCGGGATCAAGGGCATCGAGTACAAGCAGAAGTTCGATGAACACCACGTGCCCGGCCCTTCGTTCCAGTTCGAGCATGAATCGATCCCCGGACACCCGGATCAATACGCCAATCCGCGCCACGCCGAGATCTTTTTCGCTCTCTATTTCGTGATGACCGGGTTGCACGCCCTGCACATGATTATCGGCCTCGGTATTTTTGCTTGGCTTCTGTACAAGGCGTGGCAGGGATACTTCACTCCCCACTACCACACGCCGCTGGAAATTGGCGGGTTGTACTGGCACTTCGTCGACATTGTGTGGATTTATCTGTTTCCGCTGCTCTATTTGATCGACCGGCACCCGTAAGCTCGTGATGACTGAGGCTCGCTATGTCTGACCACTCCAAATCGTCGCCTTTAACCACCTACTTCGGTGTGTGGGCCGCTTTGCTCGTCGGCACCTTTCTCACCTACGAAGTAGCCAAGATCGACCTCGGCCAATTCAACGCCGCCGTCGCCCTCATCATCGCTACAACCAAGGCACTCCTGGTCGCCCTCTTCTTCATGCACCTCAAAGGCGCGAGCGAAAAACTCCTGAAGCTGGTTGTGGTCTCGACGGTATTTTTCCTGTTCATCCTGATGGCCCTCGCCATGGCCGACTACGGTACTCGCGCCATGAGCTAGTGACGCCGGACTGCCCCAGATTCTAAAGAGCTCATGTGGGGGCAGCCGCCTCGCCTGCCGAGCCGCAAAGCGGCGACATAATTCATCACGCAATGTTTGGCGCTATCCGGCGATTACACGTTGTGACCCGATGATGAGTGAAATGGGGATGTTTCAACAACAACCCTCTAGGATTCCCGGAAATCAATCATGACCGGGGCGGACCGGAACCAGTTGGTCTTGAATCCCACGTAAATGATCCCCACCGCGAACCAAATGCCGCCCACAGTCTTTGCCAGATTGTTCAAATTCCACCAGATCAGCCCACAGAAGGCGAACCCGATCAGCGGCAGGATGGTATCTTTCAAAAGCTTCGATTGAGCGCCGGTCTTCTTCGCGATCACCGTGAACTGCCAGAAGCAGGCAAAGTTCACTCCCATGAACGCGAGAAATGCTCCGAAGTTGAGCAATTCGCCAGCGTGCTCATAAGCGCTGCCGATGTAGTTCAGCAGCACAGCTCCGGCAAACGCGAGCCCCCCAATCAACAGAATGTTGTAGGTCGGCGTGCTGCTGCCGGGCTTCAAGTATCCGAAGAACTTGCGTGGTAACACTCCGTCGCGGCCCATGCCAAACAGTAAGCGCGCCGCGCCCAGCGTGCCAGTTAGTCCGCTCCCGAACGCAGCGACGATCAGGATCGCGCCCATGGCATTGAACAACACAACGCCCCCGACCCGACTGCAAATATCCATAAACGCGGTCTCCAGATTCGGGAAAGTGTGCCAGTCGGGCCACACCCGTGCTCCCAGATAAGCTTCGAAGCCGCTGCATACGCCAGCAAAGATGCAGGTGAGCACCACGGCTAGGAGAATGTTGCGTTTCGGATTCTCCACATCTTCCGCTAGCGTGGTCACCCCATCGAAACCGATGTAGGTAAGCGCCGCGAAAGAAGTCGCGGTCATGATCTTATGAGCGTTAAATGTCTTGGGATTGTAAAACGGCTGCGTCGACAACAGACCGGCCCAGCCTTGCCCGTGCCACAAATAACGAATCGCAAGCCACACGAAGAAAGCCACCACCACCGACATCACCGCCAGCAGCACCTTGTTGGCCCGCGCCGAGGACTTGATTCCGGCCAGATTGAGTATGGTCATGATCCCGGCAATAAGCGCCGCCCACGCGATATATGGAATCTGTGGCAGGTAGCGCTCGTGCAGAGCGGTCGACATCCACACCGTGTTGATGAGCGGTTGCAGCAAGTAATCCAGGATCATCGCCCATCCTGCCAGAAATCCCAGATGCGGGTTCAGTCCCCGGCCTACGTACGTATAGGCCGAGCCCGCGCTCGGGTAGAGCGCCCCCATGCGTCCATAACTCACCGCGGTGATCAGCATGGCGAACAGTGCAATCAGAATGATGGTGACGAAGTGACCATCAGAAAGTTTCTGGGCCACGCCATACAGCGGCACGGGCGCAATGGGCTGGATGAGAACAATGCCGTAAAAGATCAAGTCCCAAAGCGTGAGCGTGCGGCGCAGACGTGGCACACCGAGAGCAGTGGCAGGCGAGGTTTCCATGGTCCCGGCTATGTTAGCCTATGCCGCGCCTCAACAAAATGGAACTAGGCAGATCATTCTATAAGCCGTGAAATTCGCCATTTCTTCTTCAACTGTCGAAAGCAGATGGAATGAGAAGGTCGATCCCCGATCACGGATGGCCATAAGCTACCGTTGATCAACGCACTCAAAGGTGCAATCAGAGAATAAGGAGATCGACCTTGAAGAAGCATAGCAAGTCTTCGCAGCGGAGTGAAGCAAGCTTGAAACGGACGAAAGCGCGAGGTCCAGTGCAGCGAGATGCAAAAGAAGTACTCGCGGAAGTGTTGGAAAAGCTGACGGGAAAATTGGATGCGCCGGCGGTGTCGACGAGCGCAAAAGAAAATCGCAGGGGAAACACCGTTGGCCCCAATCGCGATCGCCTGACAGTGGGAGTGGATCTAGGGGACCGCTGGAGTCAGTACTGCATTCTTGGTTTGGAGGGAGAAACGCTGGCCGAAGGACAGTTGCGGACTACGCAGGAAGATGTAAGGGAGTTCTTCCAGGCATTGACCGTGGCGCGGGTAGTGATCGAAGTGGGAACTCACTCGGCATGGGTACAGGACGTGATCACCGAGTGGGGACACGAGGTGCTGGTGGCCAACCCGCGGTTGATGGAAGGGTCGAAGCGTCGTAAGCGCAAGAGCGATCGCATCGATGCCAACAAGTTGGCGCGATTGGGGCGGGTGGATCCGCAGTCGTTGCACCCGATTCGGCACCGCAGTCGGGAAGTGCGCCAGGATCTGGTGGTGTTGCGAGCCCGGGACGCCTTGGTATCGGTACGGACGGAGTTGATCAACACCACGCGAGGACTGGTGAAAAGTATGGGCACACGACTGCCGGGGTGTTCGAGTCCGAGTTTTGCAGAAAGGGTAAAGGATGCGATTCCGGTTGAGGTACGGGAAGCGCTGCTGCCCTTGGTGCAGTTGACAGAGACGGTGAATGATTGCATTGCGAGATATGACCAGAAGATTGAAGAGCTGGGCCAGAAGAAGTATGGACACACGACATTGCTGCGACAAGTGAAGGGGGTGGGCCCGATCACCTCTCTGGCCTATGTGTTAACCCTGGAGGATCCGCAACGATTCAGCAGCAGTCGCGAGGTTGGGCCCTATCTGGGGCTGGTGCCGAAGCAGGAAGACTCGGGGGATAGTCAACCCCAGTTAGGAATCAGTAAAACCGGAGATCGGATGTTACGACGGTTGCTGGTGGGGAGTTCGCAATACATGCTGGGAGCCTTCGGACCGGACACCGACTTACGGCGGTACGGACTGCGATTGTGCGAGCGGGGAGGAAAGAATGCGAAGAAGCGAGCCGTGGTGGCGGTGGCACGAAAGCTGGCCGTGTTGCTGCATCACCTGTGGGTGACCGGGGATGTCTATGAACCGCTACATCACACGGGGACAGAAATCAGGACAGCACAAGCGACGGCGGCATAGGCCGGACGCAACCATGTTCCATAAAACTTAACCGACGCAATCGCGAAAAGACAGAAGCCCAGTGAACAGAAGATCCTTTGATGACGCGGAGGCCGATTCGTTATCGGAAAGGTTTGCAGCAACGACATCCACTCGCCTTGTTCGGGTGACTGCGGGTAATGGCCAGATCCTTGGAGATCGCCAATCAGATGGCAGCACCCAACCAGCCAGGCCTCGTCACGATAGTGATGGGGCCTGGTTTGAGATCGAACCCCAACGTGCACCGGGCCCACTGTGGCTCCTTGAGAGTGCGGATAGAAGCCGGGTAAGAGTGGTGGTCGCAAGCAAGATCTTGAGAAACGTATAGGTACGAAGCCGATGAGCTTACTTCTGTGAACGAACGGAAAACCGAATCCACAAAGGAACGAAGCTCCACTGAACTGCGTTTCGCTTCGTTCCCAGCTCGATTGTCAGTGACGTGAGAGCTGTCAAGGGTCAAGATGAACGCCCCCTGTTCGGGGGCGCCCTGGACAGCTCCCCACGCCACCACCGGAGGGTTTATGCAGATGGAAAGCAATTAATAAGGAAGGCCGCCACGTCGGCCTTGACTTTTATGACCTTCTCATAGAAGGCCATTACACGCTTTGAGCGGCAAAGTGGAGTTTTGCGCGTATTGGGGATGTCACCCCACTACTTCTGCCGGTCCGGCTAAACTGATCGAGACGTATAGGGTTTCAATTCGTTCAGGAAGAAAAGCAGATCGTTCTAATCTGAGAAGGCGTTTACATATAACGGGGAGACAAGCGATGCTGCTCGGGACATTGTTGGTTACGGCATTGTTGTTTTGGCAGCGAAGTACCGCTGCCGTATCAGTCGGAAGCCCAATTGTGCGGATAGCAGAATTAGAGATTGATCCAACGCAACTTGACGCTTACAAACTCGCTCTTAAAGAAGAAATCGAGACTTCGATTCGTGTTGAACCGGGCGTCTTGACGCTGTACGCCGTTTCGCTCAAAGACCATCCTGAACAAATCAGATTGTTTGAAACCTATCGGGATGCAGCCGCATACGAATCGCATATTCAAAGTCTGCATTTCAAAGCATATAAAGATCGGACGCGGCAAATGGTGAAACTCCTTAGACTAGTCGAAACCGAGCCTATTCTACTGGGCTCAAAATCGAGATGAATTTCCGGAGAATTGCTGGAGTCCGCGTACCTGTCGTTAACACGATTTCCCTCAAATAGAGCCCGCCTCAAACCCCCATTCCTGACGGACTTTAGCCCCGCCGCCGCATGCGGTATACTTCGGCCCGTCGAGTACAAATCCCTGTGAGGTGATCTATGGCGTTCTGCAATTCTTGTGGCGCATCCCTGCCGGATGGAACGAAGTTCTGCAATAAGTGCGGAGCGGCCGTTACCGGTGCTCCAGTCATGACAGCGCCCGCTGCGGGCGCACCCCCGGCCGTTCCCGCCAAGAGTGGTGGCGGCGCTCTAAAAATCATTCTCATTATCGTCGGAATTATTGTCCTCGTTGCCATCATCGGAATGGTCACGTGCGGCGTTGCGATCCGTCACTTCGCGAACAAAGCTCGCGTCCATCAGGACGGCGACAACGTCAAAGTCGAAACCCCCTTCGGATCCATGGAAAGCAGCAAGGATCCCAGCAAGGCCGCTGCCGATCTCGGCATCGACATCTATCCGGGCGCGGAAGTCCAGAAGGACGGCGCATCCTCCGCCACCTTCGGCTCCATCCACACCGTGACGGCGATGTTCACCAGCAGCGACAGCATGGACAAAGTCTGCAGCTTCTACAAAGAGAAGTTTCCCAACGCAATGGCCAGCACGGCAGACGACAACCATTGCACCCTGGTCACCAACGACAACAAAAACATGGTGACGATCAACGTGGAATCCACCGGCGGCGGCTCGAAATTTCAGGTCACCAATGTGACCAAGACGAAGTAGAAGAATGTCCCGTTGGGACATCTGCAATAGCCCGGCGTTTCAACGCCGGGTAAACTGGGAGAGAGAGGAACCGCGTCCCGTAGGGCCGCCTGATCCCTCTCTCCTTTATTACTTAGAACGATTGCTCAAATTTCCTTAGGACGAATTTTTCGAACGCTTCTTATAACGATTTTCTAAAACCCGCAAAACACGTAATCAGAATCATCCGGGCCCTATGTCCGAAAATCTTGTGAATCCCTCTCCTGCTTCGAACGCCTCCCTCACCGATCCCTTAGGCTTGGCCGAGTCATTGCGCTCGCACGTGCACGGTGACGTACGTTTCGACAACGGCGCCCGCGCTATGTACGCCACCGACGGCTCCAACTACCGCCAGGTTCCCATCGGCGTCGTCCTCCCTCGCGATAACGACGATGTTCTCGCCGCGATCTCGACCTGCCGCGAATTTGGAGCGCCGCTACTCTGCCGAGGCGGCGGAACCTCGCTCGCCGGACAATGCTGTAACGTCGCCGTCGTTCTCGATTTCACGAAGTATATGGGCAATATCCTCGAGATCGATCCCGACCGCCGCATCGCCCGCGTGCAGCCTGGAGTCGTCCTCGATCACCTGCGCAACGCCGCCGAAAAATTTCATCTGACCTTCGCCCCCGATCCCGCGAGCCACGACCGTTGCACCATCGGAGGCATGATCGGCAACAATTCCTGCGGCGTCCACTCCATCATGGGTGGCAAGACCGACGACAACATCGATGCGCTGGATGTAGTCACCTACGACGGTGTCCGCCTGAACCTCGGACCAGAGCGAATCGACTTACGTGGGGACAGCCGCTCGCGGTTGTTCGGCGGCCCAGAAGTTTCGAGCCGCAGCCAAGACCGCCGCCTTCAAATCGAATCCGCTCTCAAGCAAATTGCCGCCCAATACGGCGACCAGATCCGCAAGCAGTTCCCCGACATCCCGCGACGGGTCTCCGGCTACAACCTGAACTATCTCCTGCCCGAAAACGGCTTCCACATTGCCCGCGCCCTTGTCGGCTCAGAAGGAACCTGCGCCACAATCCTCGAAGCCACCTGTCGCCTGATCGAGAGTCCGCCCTCACGCGTGCTTGTGGTCGTCGCCTATCCCGACATCTACCGGTGCGCTGACCACATTCCCGAAATCCTTGAGTACAAGCCGATCGGCCTCGAAGGCTTCGACGACCTCCTCGTCTATTACGAGCGCACAAAACGTATCAATACCGAAGGACTGGCGCTGCTCCCCGAGGGCGGAGGATGGCTCATGGTTGAATTCGGAGCCGACTCCATCCCCGGCGCGGAACTTCAGGCGCAGCGCATGATCGACGCGCTTCGCCGCAGCCCGGATCCGCCCAACGTGAAGCTCTACTCCGGGGCGCAAGCCAAGCGCGTCTGGGAAGTCCGCGAATCCAGCCTCGGTGCCACCTCTCACGTACCTGGCGAGCCGCTGAATTGGGAAGGCTGGGAAGATGCCGCCGTCTCCCCCGAAAAACTCGGCGGATATCTTCGCGATCTCCGCAAGATGATGGCCGACTTCAACTACAAGGGTTCGCTCTACGGCCATTTCGGCCACGCCTGCGTACACACGCGACTCAACTTCGATCTCCAATCGAAAGAGGGAATTGCCAAGTACCGTAAGTTCGTTGAAGAAGCCGCCGACCTCGTCGTCAGCTACGGCGGATCGCTCTCTGGCGAGCACGGCGACGGACAGGCTCGCGGCGAACTTCTCCCCAAAATGTACGGCCCCGAGTTGATGGAGGCCTTCCGCAAATTCAAGACCGCTTGGGATCCCGATTGGAAGATGAATCCCGGCAAGCTGATCAGCGCGAATAAGCTCGACGAGAATCTTCGTCTCGGCGCGGACTACGCGCCTTGGGAACCGGAGACGCACTTCCAGTTCCCGCTCGATCATGGCAGCCTCCCGCATGCGACGCTGCGCTGCGTCGGAGTCGGCAAGTGCCGCCGCGAAGAAGGCGGCGTCATGTGTCCAAGTTGGCGCGCAACGCACGAAGAAGAACACTCCACTCGCGGCCGCGCTCATCTTCTCTGGGAGATGACCCAGGGCGAGGTCATCCGCGACGGATGGCGCAGCGAAGAGGTCAAGCACTCCCTCGATCTTTGCCTCGCCTGCAAAGGATGCAAGAGCGACTGCCCGGTCAGCGTCGACGTCGCCACTTACAAAGCAGAATTTCTCTCGCATTATTACGAAGGACGCGTCCGCCCGCTGAACGCCTACGCCTTCGGCAACATCGATTTCTGGGCAAGCCTCGCGTCGAATGCGCCGGGCCTGGTGAACCTGACCACGCAACTCCCGTTCATCAGCGATATAGTCAAATTCCTCGGGCACATTCCGCCGCAGCGCCGAATCCCGGCCTTCGCCCCCGAACCCTTCAAACAGTGGTTCCGCCGCACCAACGGCTGGTCAAACGGAACATTCGAGGCGCCGTGGAAGAGCGGCCCTTCAGGGCCGCGTGAGCGCGGCAACCAAGATGGGGCTTCAGCCCCCGAGGTTCTCCTCTGGGCCGACACCTTCAACAACTACTTCCTCCCCGGCACCGCCAAGGCCGCCGTCGAGGTCCTTGAGACTGCTGGATTCCGCGTCCTCGTCCCGCAAGCCAACCTCTGTTGCGGACGCCCCCTCTACGACTTCGGCATGCTCGATCGCGCCGAGGCTCTGCTGCTCCAAATCCTCGATCAACTCGAGCCCGAGATCGAAGCCGGAATCCCCGTCGTCGGACTCGAGCCATCCTGCGTCGCCGTCTTCCGCGACGAACTCATCAACCTTTTCCCGCACGACGAACGCGCACAGGCCCTGAGCCGCCAGACTTTCCTGCTCAGTGAATTTCTCGAACAAAAGCTCGGCCCCGACGCTACCCTGCCACAACTGCCGCGCAAAGCCGTGCTCCACGGACACTGCCATCACAAATCGATCATGAAGATGACCGCCGAGGAGTCGCTTCTCCATCGCCTCGGTGTCGACTTCCAGTCTCCCGCGCCGGGATGCTGTGGCATGGCCGGATCCTTTGGCTTCGAGCGCGACAAATACGCAGTCTCCGCCGCGATCGGAGAACTCGAACTTCTCCCCGCCGTTCGCAGCGCTCCCAACAACTGGCTGATCATCGCCGACGGATTCAGTTGTCGCGAGCAGATCGCCCAAGGCACTGGACGCCATGCCCTCCACCTCGCCGAGGTCCTGCAGATGGCCCTGCAACCCTCCGCCCTCGACCGCGACAACCCGTATCCCGAATCCGACCTGGTCCGCGAGCGCGAATCCGAAGTCCGCGCCTCCATGAAGCGCGCCGGAATCACGCTGGGAGCCGCAGCCGGAGCCAGCCTCCTCCTCTACGCCCTGACCCGCAAGCGGGGATAGGTCGTAGGTGTTAGGTCTTAGGCCTCAGGTCACGCGTTCGAAACTGACGGCCGACCAAATACCTAAGACCTAGGACCTAAGACAAGCACAATCATAAGCTTACAGCCACCTACCCCAACCTGCCCCCTCCTGAGATAATAGATACCAGAGCTGGCAAGTCTCCCGTTCAGCACTCTGGCCGCGTAAGTCTCACCAGCCCCAACTGAGTACCGAAGTACTGGTTCAGAGTACCGACAACTGGATTCCGCATGGACCGCGAAGTCACTACCATCGTCAGCCCCGACGTAGCCCGCGACCTCTCCGTGAAGGTCCAGGCGACGACCCAGCCCGTCATCACAGGCCCCCTCCGCGGATCTGTCCTTGTCCTCATCCAGTACGACATCTGCGAAGAGATCCGCCTCGACGTCATCCGCCAGCTTCTCCAGGCCCGCAACGCCCAGGCCACATTCAAGAGCAGCCAGGCTCCCGGATACGTCCGCTACCAGCGTCCTCCCGTCGCCGACCGCCTCGAGCCCATCGTCCTCGACTCCGGCGAGCGCCTTAATGGAGAAATCAAGTACTACGACTACGGCGTAGTCAGCCTCCTCTTCGAGCTGCCGTTCTCCGGCGACTGGGACAAGCTGGTCGAGCTCTCCGCCCGCTGGACCTCCGACACAAATTTCGAGAAGCTCGCCAGCCGCGTCGTCCGTCAGCGGCTCGAGCGTGCAGCTCCCGCTCTCATCAAGCCCTATAAGGAAGAAAACTGGCTGCAAGAGGATTACTTCATCTTCCACGTTTGCGAGATCGAGGGTGCTCCCTCCGCCGAGGAACTCCTCGCGGCGCAGCGCAATCACATCGCGCAGGTCGTCCGCGGAGAAACCGCCACCCTCGCCGACAGCGAGCGCCAGGAGATTCTCCTGTCGCGCATCTCGTACTATCCTAATGACCTCGCCGTCATCGGATGGAACGCCGCCTTCATCTACGACACGCAAGCCGGAGCCGAGACCGCGATCCAGCTCCTGCAGTACGCCAACTCCCAGCTGCTCGAATTCCGCCACTACGACGAGCTGCTGACCAAAGAGCTTGAGAACGTCTACGACTTCCTCGAACGCGGAGGCACGGGATGGTGGTCGCGCTGGCGCACCGCCGCAGCCGCATCCAAACTTCATACCGTCCTGCTCGACGTAAACGAGCTCACCGAGCGCGCCGACAACGCCATCAAGTTCCTCAGCGATATGTTTTCCGCGCGCCTCTACAAGCTCTGCGCGCAAAAAGTCGGCGTCCCCGACTACAAAGACCTGGTCAAAGAAAAGCTTCAGACCGCCGAAGACCTCTACAGATTCATGGTCGAGCAATTCAACCAGTCCCGCGCCTTCGTACTCGAGCTGATGGTCGTCGTCATCCTGATCATCGAACTCGTCTACTTCTTCAAAGGCAAAATGTAAGGACATTGAATTCACACGGGTCAGCAGCCTTCCTCTGTGAACCTCAGTGTCCTCTGTGTTGAAAGCCTTTGTCCTTCCCAGCCAGCTAGTGACCCGCGTCACTGCCACCCCCTGCCACCTGCGCTACCCTCCCACACAAAGGAGTTCCCCATGCCCGCACCCCGCACCCTCGACGCCATCCACCGCTTCCTCGCCGTGAAACGCCTCGCCATGGTCGGCCTTTCGCGGGACCCGAAACATTTCAGCACGATGCTCTTCCGCGAACTTCTCCGCCGCGGATACGACGTCATCCCGGTCAATCCCCACGCCGACGAGATTGACGGACGCCGCGCCTTCACCCGCGTCCAGGACATCCAGCCGCCCGTCGAGGCCGCGCTTCTCATGACGCCGCCCTACGCCACCGATGCCGCCGTCGCAGACTGCTCCCGCGCCGGCGTCCGCCGCATCTGGATGTACAGCGCAGGCTCCGGAGGCGCCGTCACCGACTCCGCCGTGTCTTTGTGCGAGGGACGCGGCATCGAAGTCATCCCCGGCGAATGCCCCTACATGTTCCTCCCCCACAACGGACTCCACGTAATCCACGGCTTCATGAATAAGGTCATCGGCAAATACCCAAAGCCTGAAGCCGCCTAGGAATAGGAAGAGGAAAATCGGAAGAGGAAGGGAAGAGGAAGGGAAGAGGAATACTACCTTAGGCCTTGTCATCCTGAACGCCGCGTTCTGTGCGGCGTTCAGGATCTCTGCATTTCGCTGCAACCTCGAAACGCTAAAACCTTGAAACATTGAATCCCTCACTCTCGAACTGCAAAGGAGGGCTGGCGCATACCTTGGGATGGTCCATCCTCGCTAATCCCTAACCGCTTCTGTAAACGGTATTAGCAAGCCCAGGCCAGCGACCGCTGACTGTCTTCTTAAAGATAATGATATAGTGCACGCAGAATTAGGGGCCCTTTGCATAGTTTGAACGTCAGATTCGCACTATGAGAGGAGGGACCGATGCGTACTATTCGCACGTGGTCCATGTGTTCCGTCTTGATCGCAGGTTCCGCGTTGTTGGCAGTCCCGATTCAACCGGTACTACACGCGCAGGGCAACCAATCCACTATCGCTCCCCCGACCCAAACATCTGATACACCGTACATATCAGCCGCATGTACGGTGACCGGACGACCGTGCAGCCCGAAAGCCTCTACATGTTGCCCCGGGCTGAGTTGCGTGTTCCATGGAGTATCAACCAGGGTCGGTTACATGTGTACATCAAAAGCAGCGGCTAGCCCGTCCCGGCAGCTGAGTGAAAACAACCTTGATCCGCGGTGAATTGACTCATCCTCTTGCGTAATTCCGTTTTGGTGGCTGGGCGGCTGCCCGGATTTTGAACCACCGCCGCCACAACAAGTGTGGCTGCCCCACCCTTCGCGCCTTTCGAAGGGTGGGAACCTCGGACTCCGCCTACTTTGACTTGCCCTCCCAAAGTCTTCCACAAAAATAAATCCGGAACTTGTGACATCCAACCTTTACTCAGAAGAATGTAAAAAGCCAAATTTGGATCATGCGCGAGCGATCTCAAGCCATCCCCGGCACGATAACCCCCAAACCTCAGCGAGCGCGCCGCAAGCTCCGCAGGAGCGAAGGATCGCTGCCCACAGCGCAAGCGGTGGGTAAGAATGAAGATAAGGAGAACTCGAAACTCGAAACTGACGCTGCGCTCTTTGAGATAATCCTAGGTTACCCAAAAGCGAGGAGGCTTCTTGAACGTTTTGTTGCTGGAGAACATCAGCGCGGTGGCAGTGGAGCAGTTTCGCGCTGCGGGATATGCCGTCGAGTCGCTCAAGCCGGCACTCGACGACAAGCAGTTGATCGAAAAGATCGGCGAGGCCACCATTCTCGGAGTGCGCTCGAAGACGCGGGTTTCTGCCGCTGTCTTCGAAGCCGGGAAGAAGCTGGTAGCGGTGGGCGCGTTCTGCATCGGGGTCGACAAGATCGACGCCAAGGTCGCGAGCGAGCGCGGGATTGCGGTCTTCAACGATCCGCACTCGAACTCGCGGTCCGTAGCCGAGTTGGCCATGGGAGAGATCATCCTACTGCTGCGGCGCACGTTTCAGGCCTCCAGCGAGATGCATCGCGGCGTGTGGAACAAGTCGGCGTCCGGCGCACACGAGGTCCGCGGCTTGATTCTCGGCATCGTGGGATATGGCAAGATCGGCTCGCAGCTCTCCGATCTCGCAGAGAACATGGGTATGCGCGTAATCTTTTACGATAGCGCGCACGTGCTGGCCCGCGGCAATGCTCGCGGCGTCACTTTTCGCGAGCTGCTCGAAACTGCCGACGTGGTCACTCTGCACGTGGACGGCAAGAAAGAGAATCAGGATCTTTTCGGCAAGGAAGAATTTGCTGCCATGAAGCACGGCGCGTGCTTCCTGAACCTGAGCCGCGGATTTGTCGTGGACCACGAAGCGCTGGCTGCCTGCCTGAAGTCCGGGAAGATTGCGGGCGCCGCGGTTGACGTGTTCCCGCACGAACCGGAGTCGGGCAGCGAGTTCGTCAGCCCGCTGCGCGAGTTGCCCAACGTCATTCTGACGCCGCACATCGGTGGTTCGACCGAAGAGGCGCAGCACAATATCGGCTCGTTCGTCTCGGCGAAGTTGATGGATTATGTGAACACCGGCGACTCGACGCTGAGCGTCAACTTCCCGCAAGCGCATCTCGAGTACGAGTCGGGGTCGCATCGGTTGATGCACATCCATCACAATGTGCCGGGCATTCTGCGCGCAATCAACGACATTCTCGCGGATCTCGGGATCAACATCGAGCGCCAGGCGTTGAATACGCGCGGAAGCCTCGGCTATGCGATCTACGACATCAATCGTCCGTGCGACGCGGAATTGATGGGGCTGCTTCGGGCGGTGCCGCACACGATCTCAGTGCGGGCGAAGGGCTGTTAACTGCCTACCTCTTGCGTTCATCTGGAACCGGCACCGCTCTTCGGGCGCGGCGGAGAGTTTCTGAAGGAAGTTCACCATACTGACGGCGGTATTCGTTGGAGAATCGGCCGAAATGGAGAAATCCCCAACGGGACGCCTCGCCGCTGACGCTCGCCCCTGCCGTCGCCCGCAGTAATCCTGTCCGTACCTCTTGCATCCTGATGTTGCGCAGGAACTGCATGGGTGTGCATCCGCGCTTGTGCTGGAATGTATGTTGCAGCGTGCGCGCGTTGATGCCCGCGGCCTTGCAAATATCGCCGAGCGAGAGCGGCAGATGGGCATTCGCGCGCATGAACTGTTCAGCGGTGTCGAGTTGATATCGTCTGGCGTCGCGCTGGCGATTCAGCAGGCGCGTGTAGTTGTGAGGTTGAGCCTGCAAAAGCAGAGTGATGATGTCGTCCTCGAGTTTACGAACGGGAAGGGAATTTCCGGCGTCGCGGTGACTGGTGCTGTAGAGGGCGCGGCGCAGTTCGTTGCACAGCACGCGGATTCTTCGTCCGGCCGCGCTTTGCAGGCGCAGCGCGTTAGAAAAGATCAGCGGGCTGTGAGTTTCGCGGTCGAGCATTTTCTGCAGTTCGCTCACGACAGCGTCACGGGAGAATCGTAGGAACAGCGCCTCATAGCCGGGCGTAGTCGAAACTTCCACGGCCTGCAGCGGAGACTGAACGAAGGCGAACTCCGGCCCGACATTCAGGGCTTGGTCTGCAGTTCGATGCATGCCGAGTCCGTTGCCGCCCAGATCGAAAACCAGTGCGAAGCAGTCCGCGGGAAGACACGAGTGGACGCGCATGCTGCCGGTGGTCACTACGTCGGAGATGCTTACTCTCTCGCCTTCGGTGACGAAGATCCTGGTGGAAAAGGCGGGCGAGCCGGGTAGCAGTTCGGAAACGTATGGAATCGCGGCCTGCCGGAGAATAGAAGCGGCCTGATCGAGATCTCTGGTTTCTAAAACGTATCCATGTGGAAATGAGCTTGCTTGTATCACGCACTCCCCCGCAAGTGCGCCCGCTCTCGTAACAAAGTAACAGGGTGTTCGAGGCGGCGGACTGTGGCGTCATTCTAGCAACGACACCAGCATTTGAGTAGTCACTTTCAAACGAACTAAAGCGTTTTAACAGAATGCCGCTACAACTGCGTATATCGGATATTCTGATGCTGCGAGATTCAACAGGGTCAAATTCATGTGTGTATTTGTGACCCAGGTGAAAGAAGTAGCACGTTGGTCATGCCGGGAATCCGATCGATTGCGCTCTGGGGATTGACCCCTTTTCCAAAGTACGAAAAAGTAAGCGTAGCGTGCCGCTCCGCATACAAGCGGCGACTGGGGAGACAGGAAAATGCCGGAGGAAGGCCAGCGGCGGCGTTGGGATCGCTTCAGCGTGATGATTTCGGTGAACATCACGATGATCGAGAACGGGAATCGCACGACCTTTGCTGGGCAGGCCAGCGACGTGAGCAAAGGCGGATTGCGGCTCTTCGTGACCAGGGCCATTGAGGTGGGCACCAGTCTGACCCTTACTTTTATGCTGCCTTACTATTCCACCGAACTTGAGATCAAGGGCGTGGTGCGGAGCCGGGACGGGTTCACGCATGGAGTGGAGTTTATCAATCCCACTGCCTATCAACAGCACATTATCGAACGTACTTGCGATGTATTTGCGCTGCTGCGGGATTGAACTGATACGCGCGCTTGTCGCCTTCTAGTTACCTAGCCAGGGCGGGTTCTCCGCCTTATCCTGAAGTGCTCCGGACAGAAATGATGAGGCTGTCGCCATGCGGTCGTGGCGGCGGGACAGCAGATTCCTCGCGCTTCGCGCTCGGAATGACAAAGTACGGAGCGCTCGGATGACTCAAGAAAGCGCTTGGGATTGCTGCGAATGCTTACGGTCGGTATGACAAAGGGAGGTCACTATGAGGGGACTGAAGGACAAGAGGGTTCTTATTACTGGCGGGGCAAGCGGAATCGGCGCGGCTACGGCGGCGCGGTTTCTGGAGGAAGGGGCTCGCGTGTGCGTGCTGGATCGAGACGCATCGGCTTGCGGGCGCATCAAGCATGAATTGCCGGGATTGGGCGAGGCCATCATCGCGGACGTGACCGATCTCATGCAGGTGGAGGCCGCCTTTGCGGAAGCGATCCGCCTCATGGATGGAGTGGATGTCTTGGTAAACAATGCGGGCATTAGTATTCGGCACAAATTTCTGGACATCACGCCGGAGGAATGGGAACGGGTCCTCTCGGTGAATCTGACCGGCGTCTTCTATGTAGCGCAGACGGCAGCGCGGCACATGTGGGAGAACGGGAGCGGCGTCATTCTGCAAACTGCCTCAACCAATGGCGTGATGGGTTATCCATTCTATGCGGACTATAACGCGACCAAGGCGGGCGTGATCGAGTTGACGAAGTCGATGGCGTTGGAACTGGCGCCGAAAGTACGAGTGTGCGCGGTGGCTCCGGGCTATGTTCTGACGCCGATGCAGCGGGCGGAGTATTCGGACGCGATGCTGGGCGAGGTGAATGGGAAGATTCCGATGGGGCGGCATGCATCTCCGGAGGAAATCGCGGGATTGTTCGCGTATCTGGCTTCGGACGATGCGGGTTTCGTGACCGGCCAGGTGTTCACCATCGATGGCGGCGAGACGGCCGGAGGGTTGGCCAGTCGATAGTTGCAATTCTTTTCCTCGGATTCACGCGGATTTCGCAGATTAGATTACCGGGCGGCGTTCGTGACGCGTGCGCGGCCAACCGACAGAATTCAATGACAAATATCGCATTCATAGGCGGTGGGCGAATTACTGGTTCGCTGGCCGCTGGCCTCCGCTTAGCCGGCGATCGGCGAGAGATTGTTGTCTTCGATCGGAATACCGAGAAGTTGAGGTGGTTGCGGCGGGAGTCTCGCGTCCGGATTGCCGACGACTTGCAAGCGGCGGTGACTTCTGCCGAGATGCTCGTGATCGCTGTCCGTCCGGGATCGGTCGTCGAAGTTCTTGAACAAGTGACCGAGTGTGGCGCATCCTCCAAACTTTGCGTGAGTCTTGCGGCCGGTGTTCCCCTGAAGGATCTGCGGCGCTCGCTCCCCTCGGCGCGGTGGGTGCGGGCAATGCCGAGTCCGGTAAGCCGCGCTGGGCGTGGATTGACGGCTCTCTGCTTCGACCGGCGGGTCACAAAGAAAGATCGAGCTCTGGTGCGACGCGTGTTCCGACTAGTGGGGCAGGTTGTTGAAGTCCCCGAGCGGAAGTTCGATGCATTTACTGCAGCTTATTCATCGAGCCATGGCTACCATGCGCTGGCGGCGCTGGCGTCGGCGGCAGAGGCTGCCGGACTGGATCGCGCCACCGCATTGATCGCCGCCGCGCACGCGCTGTCAGACGGCATTGCCTACTGGCGTGAAAGCGGATGCGATCTGGACGAGTTGTTGCACGAGGCAGCCACGCCGGGCGGCATTGCGGCGGCGACGATGGACGCGATGGATCGGGCCGGATATCGACGTGCAGTGAACAAAGGATTGGCCGCTGGCGTGGCGCGTGCCCGTAGGCACGCGAGGTAGTAGTTCTTGCAGGCGTCGCGGCCTCGATGACAGGCCCCAACGCGTCGGCTGGTAAAATACCTAGATACATCTATGTTTGAGAATTTACAGGAAAAACTACAACGCGCTTTCAAGACGCTCCGCGGGGAAGCCAAGATCACCGCGGAGAATATTGATGAGGTGCTGCGCGAAATCCGCATGGCGCTGCTTGAGGCCGACGTCAATTTCAAGGTCGTCAAGCAGTTGATCGATCAGATCAAGGCCAAGGCCATTGGACAGGAAGTCATGACCGCGCTCTCGCCCGGAGAGCAGGTCATCAAGATCCTGCGCGACGAACTGGTCGAGATCCTGGGCAAGGATACGGCGCGGGTGAAGTTTGCGTCGCAGCCTCCGACCGTGGTGCTGATGGCTGGACTGCAAGGGTCAGGCAAGACGACAACCTCGGGCAAGTTGGCGCACTGGCTGAAGGCTGGTGGGCACCGTCCCCTGCTGGTGTCGGTGGACGTGTACCGTCCGGCGGCGCGCGAGCAGCTGAAAGTCGTGGCGCAGGCAGTGAAGTCGCACATTTATGAAGGCCAGGTCAGTGAGGCGAACACCGCGACCGTCGAGAGGCTGGTGAAAGAAGCCCGGCGCGAGGCGGTGGTCACGGGATGCGACGTGCTGATCGTCGATACCGCAGGCCGATTGCACATCGACGACGAACTGATGGACGAGATGCAGTCGCTGAAGAAGCTGCTGAATCCGTCGGAAATTTTGTTTGTCGCTGACGCGATGACCGGACAGGACGCGGTCCGATCGGCCGAGGAGTTCCACAAGAAGCTGTCGCTGACGGGCGTAGTGCTGACGAAGATGGATGGCGATGCGCGCGGCGGCGCGGCGCTGTCGATCCGTCAGGTGACGGGACAGCCGATTAAGTTCATCGGCATCGGCGAAAAGTACGACGCGCTGGAACCGTTCCATCCGGATCGCATTGTGTCGCGGATTCTCGGCATGGGCGACATCCTGTCGCTGATTGAGCGCGCCGAGCAGCAGATCGACAAGAAAAAAGCCGAGGAGATGGCGACCAAGGCGCTGACGGGCGACGGCTTTTCGCTCGAGGACTTTCGCGACCAGCTGCGCTCGGTGAAGAAGATGGGATCGATGAAGAGCTTGATGGGCATGCTGCCGTCGATCGGTCCGTTCTCGGGGCTGCAGAAGGCGGCGGAGAACGTCGACGAGAAGCAGATCGACCGCGTCGAGGCCATCATCAACTCGATGACGCGGCATGAGCGCAATCATCATGAGGTCATCAACGGCAGCCGCCGGAAGCGAATTGCTCGCGGTTCGGGAACGTCCATCCAGGAAGTGAATAATCTGCTGCGCCAATACGCGCAAATGAAGAAGATGTTCAAGCAGATGGGCAAGCCGAGCTTCGCGCGCAGGCTGGCCGGGATGAAGATGCCGGGGATGTAGAAGCAGTGCTCAGTTGTCAGTGGTCAGTCGTCCGTGGGGCTAACTTGATCACCCGCCTGTCGGGAGTTTTTCCTATTCAGCCGTACTCTCGCTTATGAAGTGGCGTTCTCTCGACGAATCATCGCCTGATGTGGACTTCCGCCCCTTGCGGGAGATCTTTGCTGAGCGCAAGGAACTGATCGCCAAATATGTTCCGGCGGAGATGCAGGCTGTGCATGCGGCGGCTGTGGCGGAGTTGAAGGGGCGGCGGGTCGCGGATGGCGCTCTTTCGATCGGGGCTCAGGCTCCCTCGCTCGAGCTCGCCGATTCCGATGGGAAGATCGTCTCTTCTGCTGCGTTGCTGGCTCGCGGACCGCTTGTGATCTGTTTTATTCGCGGGCGGTGGTGTCCATTTTGTGTGGGGCAGATGGAGTCGATGAATGTCATTTTGCCTTTGATCCATCGTGCGGGGGCTGCGCTGGTCGCGATTTCGCCGCAGACGGTCAAGCAGTCTTACTTCATGCGCGATCAGCACAAGCTGCGCTTTCCGCTGCTGTCGGATGCTGAGAACAAAGTGGCACACGCGTTTGGGTTGGCGTATCGAGTGCCGGCGGCCCAGGAGGCGGTGTACCGTCGGGCGTTCGTGAATCTGCCGTTCACGAACGGGGATGACAGCTGGGAATTACCAATTCCGGCGACGTTTGTTGTTGATCGGTCCGGAAAAGTAGTGTGGGCTGTGGCCAACGAAGATTACACCGAGAGACCTGAGCCGGCAGATATCCTGATCTCTCTCCCTTTGTCATCCTAAGCAAGGGCGAAGCCTGAACAATCGTTGAGTGTCATCCGGCGACTGAAAAGCGGGCGAAGTTGTGCAAAGTGTTCCTGCAGGGACACTTTAAAGTACAAGCATGTACGTACAAAATGTAGTAAATCCTGCACTACGTTAGAGTTACAAAAAACCGGGAAAAACACGGCCAGAGTAAAGCAGGTCTCCCGGATAGAGCCTATGGGGCGGTCGAGAATTCCTGCAGAACGTGCAAAGCACTTATAATCCCCGCGTGCGAGATTCAATTTCCTGCTGTCGCTTAAATACTCGTAGAACGGACCATGACCGAACAGGTTCTTATTGAAGTTTGTGTCGACTCGGTTGTGTCTGCAATTGCGGCCGAGCGCGGCGGGGCTCAGCGAATAGAACTGTGCAGTGATTTGCTCGAAGGCGGCGTCACTCCCAGTGTTGGCCTGCTCGGAGTCGTGCGATCAAGGGTTTCCATCGGAGTTCATCCGATCATTCGTCCACGGCCCGGAGACTTCTGCTATTCAGAAGCGGAGTTCGACAGCATGCGCCGGGATATTCAGGTCGCCAAGCGCGAAGGCGCCGACGGCGTTGTGCTCGGTATTCTGAAGCTCGACGGCACAGTGGATGTGGAACGAACCCGGCAACTGATCGAACTGGCGCGACCCCTGTCGGTTACATTCCATCGCGCGTTCGACATGTCTGCCGATCTTCTCGAAGCGCTTGAGGATGTTTGCGCGACTGGCGCGGACCGGCTTCTCACATCCGGTGGTGAACAAGAGTGTCTGCAAGGCGTTGATACGGTCGCCCGGTTGGTTCGAGCGGCGAGCCGCCGGATCACGATCATGGCTGGTGGCAGAATCGGAATCAATAACGCCGCCAGGATTATCGAACGAACCGGAGTGAATGAGATCCACGTAGGCCTTGCGACAGCCGTGAAAAGCCCCATGCTTCACCGCAATGATGGGCTATCGCTTGGGAAGGCCGCCGATCGCGAATACCACCGGACGGAAGTTCTGGAAGGGAGCGTTCGCGAGCTGAGACTCGCCATCTCCCCGCAGGCCCAAGCCAAGTTGGATTGATTCCGCTTTCCAGGCGACGTTAGGTCTTAGTTTGTGAGCCGGGTAATTTCCCGGCAGGGACCTCCGGTTTTTCGGTTCCAATGCGCCGAGACTCGGCGCAGGCCACCGTCCTTCACGTAGGAACGCCTAGCTTCGGCAGAAGCCACTGCGTCAGCACAATGTATCCCGCTACAACTGCTACGACCCAAACCCATTCAGGCATGTTTCATTTTCTCCTCATTGCCTATTCCTAGCATACGCAAGAAAGTCATCATCGGACACCAGTTCGTAAAGCCTGACTGAAAGAGGTTGAGGCCGACAAAAGCCGTGAAGAGATACCAGTACTCATGGACCCAGTGTCCAAGTGCCAGGGATACCAGCACAAACAATCCAGCGATAATGCGCAGCGTGCGTTCGACCGTCATTTTCTTCTCCTTGCAGATCTAGACGACTACTTCGCATTGTGGAGTTTCACACTCGGCAATGTTTTCTGGCGAATGTGGATGCGACGGCGGCAGCTTCTTCCGTTTCTCCCCGATAACAATCGTCTGTGCGAGCTCACCACGCTACTCCTACGACTTCCAGCGAATGCATCCACGGCGTGGGTTCCACCACGATCTCGTGGGTGGTCTGGATGCTGGCGGTCTTCTGCACCATCGCTCCGACGGAGCAATACTTCTCCTCCGACAGTCGAATGGCTTCCTGCAAAGCAGCTTCGTCGATTCCGATCCCGGTCACCACGTGGTGAATCCGCACCGTTGTGAAGACCTGCGGCGGACGGTCCGCCTGATCGGCCTCCACCCGCACTTGATACCCGGTGACTTTCTGGTGGTACTTCTGGCGCAGAACTGTGATCACGTCGAAAGCGGTGCATCCGGCGAGCGCTACGGCGACCAGTTCGATGGGCTTCGCGCCGGTGCCGCCGGCGGTGTCATCCATCACAATGTGATGCCCGCTTCCGGTCTGTGCCACGAACTGACGTTGCTGTCCAAATGCTTGAGTAAGTTGGATTTGTGCGGAAATCATCGGTCCCTCCCTGCAAATCTTCAATCAGGAACACGAATAAATGCAGTGATTGGGGAACTTGTTACAGGATTTTTTTCGATTAGGCTGGCCGCGTTGGCGGGGGCTAGCTTGTGGTCCGGACAGCGCTCGCGGCCTGTTTATACCGCTGGACGAGTTGGGCGCGAAGTTTGGCGACCTCTTGTCGGGTGGGGCAATCCGTGGGAGATTTCCGACACTCTTCGATTGTGGCTTCCAGGGTCGCGAGGAATACCTTGCAGGGTTCACATCCTCCTAAATGCCGTTCCAGTTCGTCGCACAGCGAATCGTCCATCTGCTCGTCCAGGTAATTCGACAGTTCAGCAAACATGGCCTTGCAGCGCGGCGGCTTTTGACTGCTGTCGCTATTCGACACCGGCGTCATCGCGCGTTTCGGAGAACGCGGCTTCCAGAGTTTCATCAGTTCTTTGCGGACGAACAGTCGCGCCCGATGCAGGCGCACACGGACCGTTCCTGCCTTGAGTCCCGTGATCTCAGCTACTTCCTCGTCCGTTAAACCTTCCATGTCACGGAGCACCAGGACGATGCGATACTGCGAAGGCAGCTTTTGAATGGCTTCGCGCAGGCGCCCGGCTTCATCGCTGCGAATAGCGAAGGACTCAGGATCGATTCTTCCGTCCGCGCCGAGTTGCTCCAGTTCCATCCGGTCCGGCATCAGCGCATCGAGCGAGAGTTCCTGCGAAGGGGCAAATTTGCTCTTCCGGCGGCTCATCAGGCAGCGATTCTTCGCAACCTTATAGAGCCATACAACCAACGCCTTGGGGCTGTCGAACTTTGGCAGGTAGGGCACGGACTTCAGCAGGACTTCCTGCATTGTGTCCTCCGCGTCTTCGCGCTGCCCGCAAACGCGCATGCTAAAGGAAAATACCGTGTTCTGCAGCAGCGCGAGCGCCTCTTCCAGAGATGTGTCATCGCCGCGACGCATTAACTGGACAGCTTTCTCGATCTCCGCACGCATGAGCTAAATCTAGCACGCAGCGCTCCTTCGCTGTAAGCCGAGACGCAGCGCAGATCCCTTCGAGATCTACTGCCACCTTTTCCAGCTTCCGGCGTACAATACCGCGCAGCCCTGCCTCAGCTAGTCGTCATTGAAATGCAAACGACCGGATCGAACATGTCCATAGAGCACTTCGACGTCATTGTGATTGGTGCCGGACTCTCCGGCATCGGCGCAGGATACCGTCTTCAGACACAATGCCCAGGCAAGCGCTATGTCATCCTCGAGGCGCGTTCCGGGATTGGCGGTACCTGGGATCTGTTCCGTTATCCCGGCATTCGCTCTGACTCCGACATGTTCACGCTCGGATACCCGTTCCGCCCCTGGAGAGAAGCGCGAGCCATCGCCGATGGCCCGTCGATCTTGAAATACGTGCGCGATACGGCCCAAGAGTTCGGAATCGACCGTCATATTCGTTTTCAACAGCGGGTGCGGTCCGCGGCGTGGTCCTCGGAAGACGCCCGATGGTCGATTGTTGTGCAGTCGAACAACGGCGAGACGGTTCGTTACAACTGTGACTTTTTATATGGATGCACCGGCTACTACCGCTATGACGCCGGATACGAACCGAAATTTCCGGGCATGGAACACTTCCGCGGACGCTTCGTGCATCCGCAGCATTGGCCCGAAGATCTCGACTATGCCGGCAAGAAAGTCATTGTGATCGGAAGCGGAGCAACGGCGGTGACCCTGGTTCCGGCCATGGCGTCCACTGCAGCGCACGTGACCATGCTGCAGCGTTCCCCAAGCTACATCTTGAATCTTCCGAACCATGATCCGATTGCAAACGGTTTACGGCGGATTCTGCCTGCAGGCGCGGCCCACCGAATTGTCCGCTGGAAAAACATTCTGATCAGTATGGGAATTTACCAACTCAGCCGGCGTGCGCCCGACCTCGCTCGCCGTGTGCTGAAGAAGGAAGCCACCAAGAGCCTGCCGCAGGGATACGACGTGGACAAACACTTCAGCCCCCGATACCGGCCTTGGGATCAGCGCCTCTGTCTCATCCCTGACTCCGATCTGTTCAACTCCATTCGGGACGGACGCGCGTCGGTGGTCACCGACCAGATCGAAACGATTACGGAGAAAGGCATTCGCCTGCAATCGGGCGGGCAACTCGAAGCCGACGTTATTGTCTCGGCGACAGGCTTGCAGATGCTGGCTCTTGGCGGGGTGCAGTTGGTCGTTGATGGTGAAGCCGTTATCCCCGGCGACGCCTTCATCTACAAAGGCACAATGCTGAGCAATGTTCCGAACTTTGCGTTTTGCATTGGTTACACGAATGCCTCGTGGACTCTTCGTGCCGATTTGGCCTCAAGCTACGTGTGCCGTGTGCTGAATCATATGTGCCTGCGCGGGTACCGGATCTGCATCCCTGATTGCGATATGTCTGGCATGGAAGCTCGGCCGTTGCTCGATCTCAACTCAGGATATGTCATGAGGGCCGCGGCAAACTTGCCGAAGCAAGCAGGAAAGAAGCCGTGGCTGATCCGGCAAAATTATGTGCTCGATATGCTGACCATGAAGGTCAGGAGAATTGAAGATGGAATCTTGAAGTTCAAAAAGACGATTCCTTCTCCCCGAACCGGCGAGCGCGAAGAATTCCCCGTCGCGTCGGCCGGAGACTAGTCATAAATGGCAATGCAGCGAAGCGGGGATTCCAACGGGCTGCTCGTGTCCGAGTCGGCTCAGACTATGCAGCCGACCTGCCGTCAGCGCCATCTCTGTTCTGCCTCATGCCGGCAGGGAAGCTTAAGAAGATCTGCTGCAACGCGGTATGGACTTCTCTGGCGCGGAGGTCGTAAGTGTGCTCTCGCAGAGCGCGGCACTGCATCGCGAATCCGACCTTCGAAGCCTCGCGGGTATTAAAACGCCGAAGATGCTCAATCACCTCGCGGCCGGAGCTTGCGACCAGAATTTCTTCATCCGGATTGAAGAAGTGTTCAATGCCGTCCCAGGCATCACTGATGAGACAAGCTCCTGCGCCTGCGGC
This sequence comes from Terriglobia bacterium, assembly GCA_963727085.1. Classification (GTDB taxonomy): domain Bacteria; phylum Acidobacteriota; class Terriglobia; order Terriglobales; family Acidobacteriaceae; genus Sulfotelmatobacter. Next base: position 690,005 of record CAVSER010000003.1, read on the forward strand.
TTCGAACACTCGCGTGGGAGGCGAGAATCCGGCCTTTGCCATGGAGTCCCGGTTCACATTCAGCACCATCCGCGCGGAGCAGTTCACAATATTGTGGCGATCGCTTCCCACATGGCCGATCCAGCAAACGTTGGGCGGAACGGACTTGTCTGCCCAACCCTCTCCGCCCAGGACAAATGACAGATCGGGAGCTTGCCTCGCGGCATCCAAAAAGAATTCTTCGACGCGGGCCTCGCGATCTGGAAGCCGGTGACCGATAAAAGCCAAATCGCAGGAGAGCCGCGGGTCCGGGGCGGCAGGGAAGTGAGTTTCGGGATCAACCCCGTTACAGATGGGAACGCAATCTTTAGCTTTGAGTCGCTCGTACCCCACGATAACGACAGAGCCCCCACCGCAGGTAAATACGGCATCGTATTCGGGAACCAGCGCCCGGAATGGATCTTTGCGATTCCGCTCAACTCTCGACAGGGTTGCTGGAGCGGCTACGTCCCAGAAGATCACTTTCGTTTTTCGTGAGCGACAGGCAAGGACATCGCGCTCCAGTCGTTCGTCCTCCGCTCCAACTCCGCTGTGCTTGATCACCACGTCCGCGCGAGCCGCCTCTTTCAGGAGCCGCGGAATATCCGTCGGCGACTGATAGACCCGGATGTCGGCGTATCGAAGATCTGCATGGTCCGAGTGCTTTTGCCGATCATAGATAGCAGGCTCGGCGAACGTGACCTGATGGCCAAGGCGAGTGAGATTCTTGTAAATGCCGCGGTAGTACGTCGCTGCGCCATTCCGATAGGTGGATGTCAAGCTTGAGCCGAACACGAATATTTTCATTGAATTCCTTACAGATGTTTTCGAACTGCTGCGGCCGATGCCTGCAGGTGTGTTTTATTGAATGGTTCCGAGTACTTGACCCGATACCTGCCAGCGGCCTGCTTCGTCGCGCAGCAGATATGAAATGTCCGCGGTCATTGGACGGAACGCAGTTTTTCTTATTGAACAGGATTCGCCTCTTCCGTTGTAGATCACGCGGGTACTACAGGGAAAAGAGTAGGAGCAGGACAGACCTCCACGCGGGATTCCGTCCGCGTGTGCGGCCACTTCCGGGCGGATCACGGCCAGTCGCTCTGAACCGATTTCTCCCCGGGTGGTATGAGGGATTGACGGCGCGCACTCGGAGGCAATTATTTAAGACGCTGAAGAGGGTTCCATCAGCAACCCGCAGTGTGGAGATAGCTCCTGATCTGTCTTCGTCACCCACAGGAGCTTGGTCCGGCTGTCTTCGATTGTCATTTAGCCCTTTGCATGCTCCGAAAGCGGAGCGGTTCTCGTCCCGCCAAGAAGGCTTAGGCCTATCAGCACGAGTCCGACCCCGTCTTGACCACCCCCAACCCGGGTGTTAGCTTCGGTTCACACGTGACTCCGCGGGGGACATCACTCTGAGTCGGTCCGGCACACCGCTCGAAGACATTGATCTGCGGCGCCGTGATTTCCTCCTGCGCTTCTGCCAGGGTGCCGGCGTCGCCATGGTCCCGTCCAGCCTATGGCGCTGGGCAGCGTCCATTCCAGCCTCACCATCCACGGCGGAATCGTACTCCAGCAACGGATTCCATCTGAGCCCTCACTACCGGACCGATCGCCCGCTGGATGCAACTCTGCTCAAAGTGGATCCGACGCTCGATCGATTTCCCAGCGAGCTCTATGCCGCCCAGATTTTCACCGTCCTCAGCGAATGGAGTGCGAGTCTCCTCCGCTCTCCCCAGGACATCGGCTCAATTGCGAAGAGTCTTGCGGCCAATTTCGTTGGAGGCTCACCTAAACCAACGTCCTCCCGCCTTCTGCGTTCCAATACAGGGCTGCAAGTGCATCGCAACGAGTTCTCCGCTGCCGCTTCCCTGAACCGCGACGCATTTCCCACGGAGTGGCGCGCCAGGTTCGCGGGATACTCCAAGATCGACACCGCCGAATTCCAAATCACGGCTATCGACTTTCAGCCAACAGAGTCCAAGCCTCTTTCCCTCGAAACCCGTATCCGCTACGAAATTGTGGGAGCAGGTGCGGGCTTCCATTGCGAACAGCGAGTCGGCAACTGGCAGATCAACTGGGTGCCGTCACCTTCGAACGAGCTTCTCGTACGAAGCTGGCGCACGCTCGACGAAACGCAGGCGAGATCGGCGTCTCCTTTTTATTCGGATGTCAGCAGCGCAGCCCTCGGCGACAACGCCTCATATGCAGACCAGATGCTGCATGGCACCGATTATTGGCGCACGGTCCTCGATGGCGCTTGCGGCATCGACATCTACGGGCACAACGGCGTCTCCATCGCGGATATCGACAACGATGGCTTCGACGATCTCTACATCTGCCAGCCCGCCGGACTACCCAATCGCCTTTACCGCAACCGTGGCGACGGAACGTTCGAGGACATCACCGAATCGTCTGGCTTGGGCATCCTCGAAAATACTGCCTGCGCGCTGTTCGCCGACTTCAACAACGATGGCAGGCAAGACGTCATCATCGTCCGCACAAACGGCCCCGTAATGTTTGTAAACGAAGATCGCGGCAGGTTCCGGCCGGTCCCGGATGCGTTCAAATTTGACACGCCTCCCCAAGGAACATTCACCGGCGCCGCCATTGCCGACTACGACCGCGACGGATGGCTGGACGTCTACTTTTGCCTCTACGCCTATTACCAGGGCACCGGCCAGTATCGATATCCTTCTCCGTATCACGATGCCGAGAACGGTCCGCCGAATTTCCTCATGCGCAACAACCGGGACGGCACCTTCCACGATGTCACCACCGCCTCGGGCATGAACAAGAACAACACGCGCTACAGCTTCTGTTGCGCGTGGAGCGACTACGACAAGGACGGTTGGCCCGATCTTTACGTAGTCAACGATTTCGGACGTAAGAATCTATACCGCAACAACGGCGACGGAACCTTCACTGACGTTGCCCCGCAGACGGACGCGGAAGATGTGGGGGCGGGCATGAGCGTTGCCTGGCTCGACGTTGACAACGACGGCCGTGACGATCTCTATGTCGGTAACATGTGGACGGCCGCCGGCCTCCGTGTGTCGATGCAGAACAATTTCAAGGTGGCCTCCTCTCCCGTGGTTCGCGCTCTTTATCAGAAACACGCCATGGGAAACTCTCTCCTGCGGAATGGCGGCCCCAGGTTCGAAGACGTGACCGAACACGCCACAGTCGGCATCGGCCGCTGGGCGTGGTCAAGTGACGCGTTTGATTTCGACCATGACGGGTACCCCGATCTCTACATCACCAATGGAATGGTGACTGGCCCCTCGCGCTCCGACCTGAACAGCTTTTTCTGGCGTCAAGTCATTGCCAATTCACCCGACGAAGCGGGCGCAGCCTACGATTACGAACAAGGCTGGAATGCCATCAATGAACTCATTCGCTCCGACGGAACCTGGAGCGGCTACGAGCGCAACATCTTTTACGCGAATAATCGCGATGGAACCTTTTCCGATGTCTCCGCCGCAGTCGGTCTCGACTTCATCGAAGACGGGCGCTCCTTCGGGCTATCCGACTTCGATCACGATGGACGTCAAGAGATCTTTCTGAAGAATCGAAACGCGCCGCAGATCCGACTCCTCAAGAATGTAGTGCAGGATCTTCCGCCCTCGATCTCGTTCCGTCTTCAAGGCACAAAGAGCAATCGCGACGCAATCGGCGCAATCGTCGCCATCGAGACCGATGTGGGCCCCCAATCGCGCTCGGTTCAAGCCGGATCAGGCTTTCTCTCGCAACACAGCAAAGAAGTTTTCTTCGGACTAGGCAACACGGAGGGGGAAGTCCGCGCGACGATCCACTGGCCAAGCGGCCTGGTGCAGGAATTCCGGGATCTCCCGATCAATCACCGAGTTTGGCTGGTCGAGGGATCCACGTTTCACAAACTCGACCCCTTCGGGACGTCCGCGACTCAAACTCCCTCACGTGAAGTTCAGAGAGACCCCGAGTCTCTTCCGGCCCAGGTCGAAACCTGGCTCCTGTCGCCGCTGCAGGCCCCCGACTTCTCTCTCCCGGACTCCCTTGGGAAGAATCATTCGTTAACCGAGCGTCGGGGGAAGCCCATCCTTCTCTATTTGTGGACCAGCAAATCCAGCGACTGTGAAACCGATCTCCACACATTCGAAAGTCGTCATCAACGCTGGGCCACGAAAGGCATTCAACTCCTAACGATCAATGTTGACGATGTGCTCCAGTCTGGCCAGTCCGCAGACTCGCCAAAAAGACCGTCCACGCATCTTTCGTTTCCCACGCTACGCTGCTCCGAGGATATCGCGGCCATTTACAACATCCTGTATCGCCAACTTTTCGACCGTCATCGCGATTTAAGCCTGCCCACATCATTCCTGATCGACGGAGGCGGAGACATCGTGAAGGTCTACCAGGGCTCAATGGTTCCCGAGCATGTCGAGCAGGACATCCATCAGATCCCCCGTTCCGACACAGACAGGCTCGCGAAAGCCCTGCCATTCGCCATGCCGAACCAGATTTTGGTTTTCGGGCGCAATTACCTGTCTTCCGGATCTCTCTTCTATCAGCGGGGATATCTCGATCAGGCCGAGGCCTACTTCCAACGCGCCCTCAAGGAGGATCCCGACAGTGCCGAGGCGTTGTACGGAATCGGGAGCGTCTATCTCAACCAGAACAAGAACGCCGCAGCGCGCGAAGCTTTTGAGCGTTGCGTGAAGTTGCAAGCCACTTATCCCGACACGATTACGGATGCATGGAACAACCTGGGCGTCCTCGCGACGCGTGACGGCCATGTCGCTGATTCGATTGCATATTTCGAGCGAGCCCTCAAACTCAGTCCCCACCACCTCTTGTCACTCGACAATCTGGGGAAAGCCTATCGAGTGCAGAAGCGGTGGGACGATGCACACCGAGTTCTACAGCAGGCCCTCGAGGTCTCGCCCGAAGATCCTGACGCGAACTACAGTATGGGAATGGTCTATGCGCAGACTAATGACACCACCCAGGCTTATGAATTTCTACAGCGCGCGATCAAAGCGCGGCCGAATTTTCCCGAGGCCCTCAACAACCTGGGTATTCTTTGTCTCCTGACCCAACGCCGCGACCAAGCCGTGGCCAGCTTCGAGCAATGTATCCGAGTAGCCCCGACTTTCGATCAGGCGTATCTGAATTTGGCGCGTGTTTACGCGATCGAACAGAAGCGTGAGAAAGCGCGAGAAATTCTCGGCGATCTCCTGAAGCAACAGCCTGAAAACCAATCCGCGCGGCAGATGCTTCAGCAACTCCAGCAGTAGATGAAGGTCTACGGCTTCGGCGTGGGTGACGACAGCAATTCCACGAACTCCTTGTAGAACTTCTCCTTGTCGAGATCCACCTGAATCTCCACCGGAGGCCCCACGATCTTCGGCTTGTCCTGTTCGGTCCAACTCAGCGTATTGCCGTACGACGCCCCGTGATTCAGATCGATATCGAGATAGCGATTTTCCTTCGCCGTGATCAGGCTGGGGTCCAGCCATGCCAGCGATGCCAATTCATCCCATAAATAGTTATATTGCCCGTACAGATGCGAATATGTTCCAACATACTGCGCCGCGGGCGATTTGCTGGCCTTCACGCGATCAATCAAGTCCCGAGTCATGCGAGTCTTCACCGAGATGTCCACAGTCGTGCATACGATCTTCTTCCACGGTGCTGTGAGGACTGCATGCGCGGCTTCCGGATCGAACCACAGGTTGAATTCGTGCCTCGGCGTATTGACGAACTCCGGATCCTCCGTCACCGGATTTAAACTTGCCCCCATCAGGATCAGTTCTTTCGCGAGACCGGGAAATTCAGGGTCGATCGTCAACGCAAGAGCCAGGTTCGTCATCGGGCCTCCGGCGTAGATCGTGATCTCATGCGGATACTTGCGCACCATGCGCACCAGGAAATGCGCAGCATCTTCATCCAGAGGTTTCGTCGTGGGCTTGCCCTCCGGCATCTCGCCTAATTCATCTGGCGGATGATACATCCGGGGCGTCCATGCGCCCACCCACGGCACCGAGCCGTACTGCTGCTCCCACAATTCCGTCTCGTTCTTGCGCCGCACCAGCGGATACTCCGCCCCCGGCACTACGGGAATATCCGTGCGCCCGATGATCTCGAGTATTCGCAATGTGTGTGCGACCTCGCTCTTCAGCCACGCATCGCCCGTTACCACAGTGATCCCGAGTACCTGCGTTTGCGGAGACTGAATCAGCAGCAGCATGGATTGCTGGTCGGTACCTGCAGGTCCCGCCGCATCCTGGTCAATAACGATTTTTCTTTTGCCTGCATTCGGTTGACCGAAAGAGGAAATACAAAGCGCAATGAGACAGACAGACATCCACCACAGTCGGTAGGTTCGCATGTTTGTTTGGCAGCACAAGGCTATGCATTCTATTTTTATCTCGCTGGGAGCGTCCAGTACTTTCGCGTGGTTCGGGCCTCTGGCTTGTGCCGTTGTCGGGCACGCCGCTGGCGATTAGAATCCAGCGTTGGCCGCGAAAGCGTTTTCTGGATACTCTTATGAGCAGTTCCCCCCGCGTCTCGCGCTTGATCCCATGTCTCACGCCAGGCCAGCTGCGAAGTGCCGGATTGCTCTTCTGTATCAGCCTGAACCTGTTTGTCACTGGCGCGCTGTGCCAGCAATCATCGGAAGGCGCCTCGCTCAGCGGTACTGTCAGGGACTCCTTCGGTGCTGCTGTCCCACATGCGACCATTCACCTGCAGTCCAAGGATGCGGATCGGGCATACATCGCGAGCACCGACGCGCAGGGGAAGTATCGCTTCCAGGTTCTCCCTGCCGGAGTCTACGTCTTGAAAACGGATGCAGGCGGCTACATCTCAACAGATATACCTCCAGTTTTCATCCGTGCCGCCGAATCCAAGACTGTGGATCTGACGCTGCAACCGAGCGGGGATTCGTCCGCTTCGCCGCAGTTCTACGATGAACCTAAATTCACGGTTGCCGGCGTGACGGACACCACCAACCTCGGAGGCCATGGCTCCGACGTGATCGTGCGGACTCGCGACAAGCTTGCCAAGGACACGGCATCTCTCAGCACTGCACCGAAGGCGACGCCATCCGCTGAGTCGCTAGCGGCCGAGAATTCTCTTCGGGAAGCTGTGCGCCGCGATCCTTCCACCTTTGACGCCAATCATCGCCTCGGCCAACTGCTTCTGAATGCCGGCAAGTCGCGCGAAGCACTCGTCTACCTTGATCGCGCCGCCAGGCTCAAGCCGGACGATTACCAGAACGGCTACGATCAGGCCCTTGCGCACGCCGACGCCGGCAACTACGACCGGGCGAGAACCATCATTCAAACTCTCACGAAATCGCAGGACCAAGCCGAACTCCACCATCTCCTCGCCGACATCGCGGAAAAATCCGGAGACCCTCTCGACGCCGTCCGTCAATACCAGCGTGCCGCGGAACTCGATTCGAAAGAGGCGTACTTGTTCGATTGGGGTGCGGAACTGCTTCTGCATCACGTGCCCGAACCGGCAGTGCAGGTCTTCACAAAAGGCAGCCGTGCCTTCCCGCGCTCCGAGCGAATGCGGATGGGTCTGGGTGCCGCTCTGTATGCTCACGGTTCCTACGAAGATGCAGTCCGCGAAATCTGTAACGCGTCGGATCTGAACCCGGAAGATCCTGCTCCCTATTCATTCCTGGGGCGAATGCAGCACGCCGAAAGCAAGTCCTCGGAACAGGTCCTTGAGAAACTTAACCAGTTCGTAACTCTCCATCCGGATAGTGCTGACGCGAACTACTACTACGGACTAGCGCTGTGGAAGTCGCGCGCAGATCCGAAAGCGACGCGGGGAGCAGATGTGGAGTCCTTGTTCACAAGAGCTCTTACTTTGAATCCGAATTTTGCCGCTGCGCACGTGCAACTCGGCATCATCCGCTCCGAAAGAGGAGACTATGCTGCAGCGGCCACGAGCTATGAACGGGCCCTGAAACTGGACCCGCAAATGGAAGAGGCCCACTATCGTCTCGCGCAGGCTTACCGGCAACTCGGAAAGCCTGAACTGGCTAAAGAGGAACTCCGCCTCTACGACGAGTGCGTGAAGGAGTCGGCGAAAAGGCTCGAGCGGGAGCGCCACGAGGTCCGTCAGTTTGTCTACAGTCTGCGAGACCAGTCGCCCAGGCAGGATCAGTAGTCCAAGGGGTAATCCTCTTGTCTTAAAACCCGCACCGTGTATAATCTCGCCCCAGAGTTGTGGGATGCTGTCGCACCTCAAAAGATCTGAACATCTGGGGAGAGAACCATGTCCGAAATTCGTGAAGATCACTCGGCCAGCCGCACGGCCACGTACTTTGCCTTCATTTTTCTGGTTGCGGCGATCGTGGAGACCCTCGTCGCCACACTCGGCCGGTAGCCAAAATCGCATCTCAATTCCAGTTCCTGCCGCATCGGCACGGAGCCGTAGCTCGAGCAGTTTCGGCTGCGTAGTCAGCCTTCGTGTGTTACACTTCTTAATTCATAAAAACAATAAGCTGTATCGCAGACGTGCTCTCCAACCATGCTTTTTTCCAAAGAATATGTGGGCTATCTGGCCCGCGAAGTCACTAAGCGACTGATCGCCGGCAAGTTCATTGATGTCACTTCTGTTTCGGTAGTCACGGAACGCGTCAACGGTGCATTGGTCGACGAGCTTTCTCTCGAAGACCGCATCAACGACGAAGTCCGAGTGATCCTCGAAGCCTATTCCGACGAGATGCGCAACAGCGGGGCGAACTACCAGGAAATGTTCCGCAAGGTGAAGACGGAACTCGTGCGCAAGTACAAGGCGGTCCTGTGAGACTGAGCCGCGACAAAGTGAATGTTCTGGCCCGCGCCGTCTCCGACGTGCTCAAGCAGCTGGATGAGGTCGATTTCATCGAAGACCCCAACACCATCCGCCAGGAAACGCGCAAGATTCTCGAAGACCTCCTCAACCAGGAAGCGCGGATCGACGTTGCCGCCCGCCAGAAAATCGATACCCAGAAGCGCACCATCCTCGAAGGCTCGCAAGAGTGGGACATCCTCTACCGCAAGTACTACAACGAAGAAGTGAAGAAACTCGGCGTGTAGCCGTCCCTTCCTCGCGCCCTGTTTTGAGGTCTCTGTGACAGCTCCGATCCCCGGCTTTGAATCCATCGTGAAGCGCGCCGCGGCCCGCGCCGGATTTGACCTCGCCGGCATCGCGCCTGCAACGGATGCGGGCGAACTCGAATATTTTCCAGAGTGGATCGCCGCCGGGCACGCGGGCGAGATGAAGTACATGGAATCCCGCGATGAGCACGGCGATCTCAAACGCGCCTCGCTTTCGCGCGTCGCTCCATGGGCCAGAAGCGTGATCGTCTGCGCCATCAACTACAACACAGATCATCCCTACTCTACGGAAATGAAGGAATCCGGTAAGGGATGGGTCTCCCGCTACGCGTGGAGTCGCGAAGATTACCACGATGCGGTGCTTCGGCGCCTCAAGCAGGTCGAAGCCAGAGTGCGCGAGAGTTCGCACGACCCTGATTTAGTCACTCGCTCTTACGTGGACACGGGGCCTATCGTTGAGCGTGTGTTCGCCCGCTACGCCGGCATCGGCTGGGTCGGGAAGAATACCTGCATCATCAATCAGCAAAAAGGTTCGTGGTTGTTCCTTGGAGTGATCCTCACCTCGCTGCAACTTCAGTCCGACGTGCCTGCGCCTGACCGATGCGGAACCTGCACGCGCTGCATCGATGCCTGCCCGACCGATGCGATTCTCACCCCTTACAAGCTTGATTCCAATCGTTGCATTTCCTATCTGACAATTGAGAAGCGCGGCTCCATTCCGGAAGAACTGCGCACGGGAATGGGCAATCATGTTTTCGGCTGCGACATCTGCCAGGACGTCTGCCCCTGGAACCGCAAGGCTCCGATGTCCACGGCACCTGAATTCTCGCCCCGTGAAGGACTCGTCAATCCGGCGCTCGAATGGCTCGCGGAGATGTCAGCCGACGAGTTTCGGGAAACCTTCCGAGGTTCCCCCATCCGCCGGGCGAAACGAGCGGGCTTGCGGCGCAACGCCGCCATCGCGATCGGGAACAGTGGACGTTCCGACCTGATCCCAATAGTGGAAAAGCTGGCCGTGGATCCGGAGCAGTCTGTCGCCGAAGCGGCACGGTGGGCCTCCAAGCGGTTGAAATTGGATCAGAAAGCACCCGAAGACGAATAGCTGACCTCGCAATGATCTTCGCCATATATTCGCCATGTGGCAACCCGGTTTCCGGTGCACTTCGGTAACTGGTTTTTTGGGTACGCAGCAACTATTCTTTCGCTAAGGGGTTCTTACTGAGCAGGTTAGTGTAGGTACAGTAGGTATAGTGATGGGGAGACTATGCGAACGTCAGATGCAAGTCGCGCGGCGAGCTTTTCTTAGCTTAGCCGCTCTCGTACTCGTCTGCTCCGGCCTCGCTCACGCTTCTGCCACTCTCCTTCTAGAAGAACCTTATGGAAAGCTAGGATTCTTCACCGCCACCGGCCACGCTGCGGTTTACCTGTCGGGTGTTTGCGCCGAAACTCCCGTAAAACTTCGACGCTGCGCATCCGGGGAAACGGGTGTGGTGATCAGCCGCTATGATGGCGTCGCGGGATATGACTGGGTTGCGATCCCGCTCATTCCTTATCTCTACGCCGTTGATAAGCCCGAGGACGTCCCGCTCTTCTCCGATGCGAAGATGACGTTGTTTTTGCGCGATCACTATCGCCGCAAATATCTGGAAGCTTTCGCGCCCGATACCGAGAATGGTGGAACTCCCGGTGGCAACTGGTACGAACTCGTCGGTTCTTCTTACGACCGGACCATCTACGGTTTCGAAATCGAAACTACACGAGAGCAGGATGATGCGCTCATCCACAAGCTGAACACTTCACCGAATGAATCTCACTTCCGCATGGTTCGCCGGAACTGCGCAGACTTCGCGAAAGATGTTCTGAACTTCTATTTCCCGAAGGCACTGCATCGGAGCATCATCGCCGACGCCGGCATCACGACGCCGAAGCAGATGGCGAAGATGCTCGTGAAGTACAGCGCACGCCACCCCGAGCTTGATTTCTCACGCATCGTGATTCCTCAGGTCCCGGGCGCCATGCCCCGGAGCACGGCCGTGCACGGAGTAGTCGAGGCTTTCTTTAAGGCGAAGAAGTACATCGTTCCCAGTGCGGTCGTGAGTCCAATTTTTGCCGGCTGTGTCGCAGCCGTTTACGTCGGCACCGGCACCGGACACTTCGAGCCCGCCCGTGGCGCCATGGTCTTCGTTGTCGGCGGCAATCCGGAACCTCCGCTCGCTCGCGAAGATCTTCGCGCTTACCGCGAGCAACTGAAGCATTTGCTGGAAGGAACTTACCCCGACGAATCGTCTCGGCGCGTCGACAAGTCCTGGGAGAAACTGCAGGCCAAATCGACGAAAGCGGTGGATTCTGAAGGACGGCCTGTGCTCAAGGTACAGGTCGGGGAGCAAGTCGTGCGGCTGGGAGCATCAGCCGACAATGTGCTGGCTGGACACGTGCCTTCTGATCTTGTGCGGCAGCTTCTTGAAGCACGGCTGCACTCGGAGCTCTACCGCAGCTCGCCGCACGGACTCACCGAAAGTGATGTGGCCCGCGATTGGAAGCTGCTTGAGCAATCGATGTCTGGCGGCACAGATACTCGCGTTGTGAGCGGCTTAACTTCACGTGTCGACAACAATCGCGGAAATCAGCCATAGCATTCTTCTCGAACAAAAAAGCAGCCCGAGGGGCTGCGATTCTCAGTTCCGTCACCAGCGTCTTACTGCTGCTGCGGCGGATGCGGCGGCATGCCTGAGCCCGGAACGGGTTGTCCCTGCTGCTGCATCATGATCTGCCGCTGCTGCATCTCCTGCAGCATCTGCTGCGGCGTCTTCACATTCGGTTGATCCGGATTTGCGGCGGGCTGTTCTGGTTCCGCTGCAGGCTGCTCGGCGCTCTCGTCGGTAGCGCTCTCATCGGCCGCATCAGCGTCCGGCGCTTGTGCCGACGCGTCCTGTTCGGGAGAGGGCGGTGGATTGCCGGCCTGCACTCCCGGCTGAGACTCCGGCGTGTTGGAGGCGGCCAACTGCTGTTGGGTTTGCTTCGGCACCAGAACGACGCGGGTCAGCATCGCTTCATTTCCGGGAGAACCCAGCAGCACGTAATTGAACCTCGATCCGTTGAGCAGATCCGCGAGTACGTCGCGCGCTGGACCAGGGCCAAGGTGGGTGACCACGCGTTCGGGCGCGGCGGGCACGTCAATGTCGGCGCCTGTCTGCTTCCTGACGGCTCGCAAGATGTCAGAGAGAGTTGAGTTCGGTGCAACGATGGTCAACTCGTTATTCTGAAAACTGACCTGCGGCGCCACGGCTGCGATGGAATCCAGCGGCATCTGCTGCACGGGTCCCGTTGGGCCAGAGGGCAGTGGAGGCGGTGGTGTCTTCTTTTTGGCCTTGCGGTGGCTTTGTACTGGCGCCGCCTGAGCCGGATGAATGGTCCCTGCGCACACGACGGCGGCCCCCAGCATCAACACGCCGCTCCATCGGCTGAATTTCCATCCCGTGCTCATAAGAACTCTCCTTGCAGGCCGCTTTTGGGGGGACACAGCAGGACCACTTCCTGAATGAATTCTAGCATCGCCCGACAAGCGGAATACGACCAAATCCTTATGTTGAAGGAACGCTCCAAGCCTTCTCTCTTGCATGGGATGCGCTCATAGCGCCAAACGGTGAGTGGCCCAAACCGATTGTAGTCAACCATTTCCGGCAACTTAAAATCTTAAACAGGTTAACGGGGCAGGCGTAAACTGAGCGTCGGGCCCCATCTCTCTGAAAGTAAAGGCGGTATCACGATGAAGCTGACGCCACGCAGTCTCCGAGCCTTCGCCTTTTGGATTGCCGCAGCCGCGGTTTTCTGTTCGCCATGGCTTGCGAACGCCCAGAGCTGCCAACTCGGCACCGAAGTTGACGATGCGTCTCGCAATGCCATCACGACGGCCGCGCAGCGGTATTTCGCCTTAGCTGCTGCGGGAGATGCAGCCTCGCTGAAGCAGAACTCGATTCCGAGCCTCGCCGCCGACTTTAGCGGAATTGAGGGCACGATCAAGGACAATCAGCCGAATCTTGCGGGAGGGCAGGCCACCCTCACAAAATCTTTCCTGCTGGATGCTTCGGGAAGCGAACCGATTGCGCAGGCAGAATTCTATTGCGGTGTCTTTGGCAAAAACGGGCAGACCGCGAACAGCGCTGCGCTTTACCTGAACAACCTGCCTCCGGGAAAATATGCAGTAGCCCTTCTGGAAGCGACGTCGCCGAAAGGGAAGACGATGTTTTCGGAAATCCTTCAGCAGATAGGAACCGACTGGAAACTCGCGGGTCTTTACATCAAGCCGGCGCAGATCGCAGGCCATGACAGCACCTGGTTCCTGACTCGCGCGCGGGAGTTCAAGACCAAGGGCCAGATGCACAACGCCTTCTTCTATTTTCAGCAGGCGCGGAGCCTGGCTTCTCCGTTGCCGTTCATGAGCACCCTGCAGACGGACACGATGTTCGACGAGTCGCAGAACCTGCAGCCTACAGATCTGCCATTGGGTGGCAAACTGGCTGATCTTCCCGGTGGGACGGTCACGTACAAACTCACCGCGGTCTTTCCTCAAGCGGTGGGCGATGATCTGGATCTGATCGTTAAATATCAATCGAACAATGTGACGAATACGAACGTCGCGTACCAGGACAATGTTGCAGTGATGAAGGCTTTCGCCACAAAGTTTCCGGAAGTCAGAGACGCATTCGCCGGCATCGTAGCCCGCGGTGTCGCGACCAACGGACAGGATTACGGGACGCTGCTGCCGATGAAAGACATCAAGTAGACGGTGCCGGCGAGGGAGGTTCTGCAGGATCTGAAATCCTGAAGTTCGCTCAGTTCGCCGATTGCGTGGATGGCTGGGCACCGGAGCGGCCAGTAAGCAGAAGGCCGATCCAGCAGCTAATTGGCCAGGTGATCAGCCACGAGAGCCAATACCAGTGGGGCCAGCCTTTGCTCCAGTTGGGAATGATGGCGGCGATTCCCATGACTTCGCCGAGAACAAAGAACCAGAAGACATGTTTCGCGGCGGGACTCGGGGCGAAGCGGGCGCAGACCCAAGCGCACAGGATCGAGACGACCACGAAGAACGCCGTACTCGCGAACAGAGCGGTGTTGGACGGAATGCGTCCTTTTTCGAAATCGCCGGGAAATATACGCGAAAGCAACGGGTCTGTCGCGATGACTAGCGCCACCGACAAAATGTAACTTCCGATTACGACGGCGATGGATTTGAGCATCGGGCTATCTCCAGGGTGGGCATGGTGTCACGCCGGACACTATACAGAAGTTCGGAGCGAAGTGGTAAGTAGAAACGGCAGGGGGCGTCCTTGATTCCCCGCTTTTTTGCCGCGACAAAAATCGTCGCGGCGGGACAGCCGGGGCGGCTTTCCCCACATGGTATTTGCCCCGACGAGCGGCCGGGGCGGCTAAACAGAAATCACGATAGACAGCCTACTCGTTAGCTTCCGGCTTGATCTGATCTAGCGTGCACTCTTTTGGGGTCTTGTCGTCGCGGAGGCCCTGGAAGACTGGGGCGCGTAGCTTCGGTCCGCTTCCGGCGCCGGTTCCGTGCGTCCATTCGGAGTATTCGATTTCGGCGACGAGTTCGGGCTTGATCCAGCTCACGCGACGAAGGGCCTCGACTTCTCCGTAAAACGGATTCTTCTTCGTCTCCAATCCCTTCAAGGTCTTCCAGATTTCGGCGAGGGATTTCTGGTTGAATCCGCTGCCAGCCTGGCCGACATGGATGAGGCGCTGCTGTCCGTCATAGAGTCCGAGCACGAGTGATCCGAAGTGAGCGCGGTTGCCTTCGGGTTCGGTGAAGCCACCGACGACACATTCGATCTGGTGGCGGATTTTGATCTTCAACCACTCGCGGCTGCGGCGCTCTTCGTAGCAGCTGTTACGGCGCTTGGCGATGATGCCTTCAAGCTTCTTCGACTTGGCGAGTTCGAAGAGCGCCTTGCCTTGCTCCGGATAGTGATCGGAATAGCGCACGGAGTCGCCCAAGTCGATGATGGAAGCCAGCTTCTGTTTCCGGTCTTCGAGATTGACCTTGCGCCAGTCCTCTCCATCGAGATAGATCAGATCGAAGGCGTAGTAGAGGATGGGAACGTCGGCGTTCACGGGGCCGCGTTTGCCTCCGGGTCGGAATCCGGTGCGCTGCTGCATCAGGCTGAACGAGGGCTTGCCCTCGCTGTCGAGAGCGACGACTTCGCCATCGATGATGGCGTTCTTCGCCGTGACGGCCTTCGCCATGTCTTTGAGTTCAGGATAACGCGCGGTGAGTTTGTTCTGGTTTCGCGAGACGAGGCGTACCTTGCCGTTTTCGATGAAGGCAACGGCGCGATAGCCGTCCCACTTAATTTCGAAGAGCCACTCGGCTCCGTCAAAGGGATCGTCCACCGATTCGGCCAGCATCGGGGAGATGCTGGTGGGCATCGGCCGCTTTATGGGCTTCGAACTGGATGGCGCCGGGGAAGCCGGCTGGGTAATTGATTTTGCGACGGACGCTGAAGATTTTGGAGTTCTGTTTCCGTTGGCCGCGGGTATGGCGTTGGGGGGGGGAGCGAGTGCTTTCTCAGCGGTGCTACTTAGTTTTCGTTTGTTCTCCGCGTCCCCGGTGTTTTTCCTGGAATTTTGCTTTTTTTTTTGATCGAGCCTCGCGATGGCGTCGGCTAGCCATGGGGCCTTCAGTTTTCCACGACCCGTGGCGGGACGGCTGCTCTTCCATTCTTTGGAGCGGGCGTCGCCGGCGATGTCGTCCATGCTGCGATGGCTCAGGACCGATTCATCGATGTCGCCGGCATCGTAGCCCTCGACGACCTGGTCGTCGTGCTTCTTGATCATCAGCCACTCGTTGCCCTTGCTGCCGGGACGGCGGCCCTTCATCTTGATCAGCGCGAAGTCTCCCTTCAGGCGCTTGCCGTTGAGGCGGAATTTCAGATCGCCCTTGGCGATCATTGTCGCGGCTTCTTTCTCGGTGCCCGGCACATACTTGCCGTCGACTGGTACGGGAGAGAGAGGAAGCCATGTGCCTACGTCCCACACCATGACACTGCCGGCACCGTAGTTGCCTTCAGGAATGTTTCCTTCGAAATCGAAATACGAGACGGGATGATCTTCGACCTGCATCGCGAGACGCTTGTCGGCAGGATCGAGTGATGGACCTTTGGGGACAGCCCAGGACTTGAGGACACCCTCCATCTCGAGGCGGAAATCATAGTGGAGGCGCGTGGCTTCGTGCTTCTGCACGACGAAGCGATTGCCCTTTTTCTTCTCGACTTTCGGCGGAGGCTCCGGAGTGTCTTCGAAGCGCCGCTTCCGTTTGTATTCTTCGAGGGCCATCTGCAGCGACATTGTAGCAAGGGGGGCGGGGCAGGGCTGTACATGGAGAACGGTACAGGCGCGAGCCATGAGCTATGAGCCCCGAGCCAATCCCCAATGTTCCCTGAGGCCATTCCTCAATGGCGCTGACGCTATAATCCTGCTTCGAATGGTCATCAAACGCGAATTCCCTGAGGTTCCGCTGGTTGGAGTTGGCTCGATCATCATTGAAGATGAGCGAGTGGCGCTGGTGAAGCGCGCGCATCCTCCGATTCAGGGGCAGTGGTCCATCCCCGGGGGCGTGCTGGAAGTCGGAGAACTGGTGCGGGAGGCGGCGATTCGCGAGGCCCGAGAGGAGACGGGCCTGATCGTCGAACCCGGAGAGTTGCTTGGCGTTTTCGATCGCGTTCTGCGGGATTCCGAGAAGCGCGTGCAGTATCACTACGTACTGATCGATTTTCTCTGCAGACGTGTAGGCGGGGAGTTGCTGGCCGCGAGTGATGCGGCTGAGGTGCGCTGGTTCACGCAGGAGGAACTGCCGACATTGAATCTTGCGGAGGATACGCTTGAGGTGATCGGGAAGGGATTTGCAAGTCTACGCCGGTGAATCGGCTGGTCCTGGAATGCCATCGTCCTCCCACTCGACATTGCAGGAATGACATCGCCAAGCCCTTCGATAAACAGGAATCGGAACATTCAGCCACATCGTCATGTAGGAGACGGGGCGATTGAGTTCTTTGAAGGTTACGTCTAGCTACAGGCAGTTAGGGCAGTGCGGTTGCTGATACTCACCAACGCCGGCCACATCGAATTCTCCTGGGATGGGCTGCATCAAGATTTCGTTAGCCGCCTCTGCATCGGCCGGAGCTACCTTCATCTGGACTCCTCCCATGGCATTCGACCAAAACCAATCCAACCGCACAACGTTCTCTCCCACCAATGCATTGTCGATACCTGCGGAATCGAGGCATCCCTTCGCGAGCAGCGCTTCAGGAAGGTCGCGAAACTGACGAAGCGTCACCATTCTGCGGAATTCAAACTCTCCATCGTCACTCGCAACGTCCTGGGTCGGCGGCTCGGGTGGTGGAGGATCACCTAACTTTGGTGGAGCATCGGGAATTTGAGGAGTTTCCTCAACGAATGTGGGTGTCAGTCCGCGCTTCGCCAGTTCAGCGCGAAGGGCTTGTTTGGCCACTTCAGTTAGTTCGTATGCCTGCGCAGCAACCTTTTCCAGTTCACCATCGAGCTGCCCGGCGTAGAAATCCGAGAGCCTGCGACGCTCCTGTTCGGGATCAATCTTCGCCATGGCAGGAGATCATACCCCACCTACTTTTGTATCGTTCAAAGAAATCAATGCCTGTAGCGTGTGCCAGATCAAGAACGCCTCGCCATTGGCTACGGCGCGAGATTTTCTTCGTCTTCCCATTCGGCGTCGCAATCGTGGCAGCGCCATCCCTTACGCTGCAGGGGCACCGGGACTTTCAGGAACGCGCTCAGGTAGGCGATGGGGCGATCGAGCTCGCGGAAGTTCACGTCGAGCGACTGGCACTTTGGACAGCGCGGCTGCTCGTAGAGACCGATTCCTTGTACGTACATTCCTTCGAGGATCGGCTCGTTGAGGAGTTTCAATGCGTTCTGCACGTCTTCCGGCTTGACGCAGAGCTTGACGCCTCCCACGAAATTGGAGATAAACCAATCAAGCCGGACCAGGTTGTCGTCGCGGAGGAAGCATTCGATGCCGGCGGACTCGAGGCTGCCCTTGGCGAGCAGGGCTTCTGGCAGATCGCGGAATTGGCGGATCATGACCAGCTTCCGCAAATCCAGAGCTTCGAGCGGCTCTTTGGGGTCTGCGGGAATATCCAGATGGCGGCGGTCGAGTTCGTCTTCGAGAGCCTCCCATGCGGCTTCGGTCAGGGACTCAGGGCTTCGGGCAAGCCTCTGCAGTTCGCCGTCGGTCATGGAGGCGTAAGTGTTGGCGAGACGAAAGCGCTCTTTGGAGTCGTCTAGATTCGGCACTGGATAAGGCGTTCCGCCTGGGTCTGCTGCTGTTGCTCTCGATTCTACAATGCCCCGGGTCGCCAGGACGGCTCCGGGAGTACAGGGACTTGGTCACGGTCGCTGGTGATGCGCATCACAGTTTCGGCGCAGACGGCCCGGTAAATTCCTAGCGGGTGGAGCCCGCGTGGAGTCCAGCTTTCGAGTAAACCGCCGCGCCTTCATACAGGCTGCTCTGGCCGCAACGGCCGCAGCCGGAACGAGTGCTTGCGGTAAGAAGGGCACGCCCTGGCGGTTCTTCGACGTCGATGAAGCTCGATGTCTCGCCGCAATCAGCGATCAGATTATTCCGCCTGACCAGGATCCGGGGGCGTCCTGGGCAGGCGTGCTTGAGTACATCGATCGGCAACTTTGCGGGCCATTTGAAGACTTGCGGGCCACGTACCGGCGGGGATTGGCCGGCGTGGATCAGAGCAGCCGGGCGCGATACGGAAAAGTGTTTGCCGATCTCGATTCGAATCAGCAGATCGATGTGCTGCACCAACTCGAGAACGGCAAGGCTCCGGGCGCGATCTGGAAAGATATCTCTTCCTCCGAGTTCTTCGGGTATGTCGTTGACCATACTATGCAAGGGTTCTATGGCGATCCGCGGCATGGCGGGAACCGTGAAGGGGCGAGTTGGAAAATGCTGGGACTGGCGTATCCGCCAATTCGCGGCAGGATTCGAATCGATCGTCCTCAGGATTGGCCGCGCTGATGGCCCTCAAACACGTCAACGCGGTGGTTGCCGGAAGCGGAGCCGGAGGCGGGATCGTCGCCAAAGAACTGGCTGAGGCCGGGCTCAGCGTCGTGCTGCTTGAGCGCGGCAAGTGGTACACGCCATTCGACGATCGCAAAGATGATCTACGCAACCAGCGGACGTGCGTCCTGGGGAATTCGTTTGGCCCGGATGAGCGCAATCCGCGTGTCTACGCCGACCAGTCGGGTCAGGAACACGTCATTCCTTCCAATCATTGGGCCTATAGCAACAATGCAGCGTGCGTGGGCGGAGGCACGCTCAGCTACGGCGCGATGGCGTGGCGGTTCATGGAAGACGACTTCCGGTTGAAGTCGAAATACGGGCACGTCGCAGGGAGTACGTTGGATGACTGGCCGATCAGCTACTGGGATCTTGAGCCGTATTACGAGAAGGCCGAATGGGAGATTGGCGTTTCGGGCGATGATTCGAACAACATTTTTCGCGCGCCGAGAAAGCGTTCACTGCCGATGCCGCCTCTGTGTCCCAATCGCGATTTCCAGATATTGGAGCCGGCGGCCAAGCGGCTGGGACTGCATCCGTTCCCCATTCCGATGCTGCGGAACTCCATCCCCTACAAAGGCCGGGGAGCGTGCATGCGTTGCCGCTGGTGCGTCGGTTACGCATGCGAGGTGAGTGCGAAGTGCGGGACGCAGAATACAGCGATTCCGAAGGCGATCGAAACGGGAAACTGTGAACTGCGGACCGAGTGTATCGCGCGCGAGGTTCTGACCAACGATCGCGGGCAGGTGCGCGGTGTAGCGTACTACGATTCCGGCGGACGCTTGCGCGAGCAGACGTCGGATGTCGTCGTCGTATCGTGCTCCGCGGTGGAATCGGCCCGGCTGTTGCTGAACTCCAAGAGCCGGATGTTTCCGAACGGACTAGGAAACCGCTACGACTGGGTCGGACGAAATCTGCAAGGGCATGCCTATACCGGCGCGGCTGGGCTGTTTGAAGAGGAAACCTACGACGACCTTGGCCCTGGTGCTTCGGTGGCCATCTGCGATTTCAACCACAACAATCGCGGATTCGTCGCCGGTGGGTTGCTGGCGAATGAGTTCCTGAAATCTCCATATCAGTTCGCGGGATTGAGCGGGGAGGGAATCCCGCGCTGGGGCGCGGCTCACAAGGAGTTCATGCGCCGCTATTTCAAACGCAATATGACCGTGATGGGACCGATGCAGGAGATGCCGGTGTTCGAGTCGAGAGTGCAGGCCGACCCCAAGGTGAAAGATGCTTGGGGAATTCCGGTAGCGCGCATTTCCGGCCGGCATCACGAGAACGATTTGCTGGGCACGAACTTCATGACGACGAAGGCTGATGCGTGGCTGAAGGAAGCTGGGGCGATCAAGACGATTCCGTTTCACTGGACTTTCCTCGGTATTCCCAGCGGAGGGCAACATCAGGCGGGCACTTGCCGGATGGGGAATGATCCGCAGACGTCGGTTGTGGACAAGAATTGCCGCGTGCATGACAGCGACAACTTATACGTAATCGATGGCAGCGTGCATCCGAACAACGGCGGATTCAATCCGGTGCTGACAATCATGGCGATTGCGTATTACGCGTCCGAAAATCTCGTGAAGACGTGGAAGGGAACGCATGGGCGCGGGTGATCAAACGCTGTGGCGGTGTTTGCGATGATGGGCGGGCGCAGATTTTTTCGCGTCCGTGTGATCGCGCCGCTGCTCGTGATCTTATGCGCGATTTTCCTGCTGCCGGGCGCGAGCCTCTATTACCAGTATTCCGGCGGACGGTCCTGCACGCGCTGCCATGAAATCTGGCAGCCCTATCGCGACTGGCACGACTCCGCGCATCGCAACGTGGCTTGTTCCGAGTGTCATGGGGACGTGATGACGCTCGATGCTGGATTCCATCTTAAGAACCTGCGGCAACTGGTGAGGCACCTTCGCGGCCAGGTGCCGGAGCAGGTACAGCTTAAGACGGACGATGTTCTCAAGATCGAGCAGCGCTGCGCGAAATGTCATCGCGAGGAATACGCGGCTTGGGCGGCGGGACCACACGGGGCGTCCTACTCGAAGATTTTCCTGAACAACGATCACAACAAAAACACATTGTTGATGGACGATTGCCTGCGCTGTCACTCCATGCATTTTCAGGGGAGCATTCGCGATCTGGTTACGCCGGTGAGCCGGCAGGGGCCATGGAAACTGATTGATCCGAATCTTGCTTCGCGGCCCGCGATGCCGTGCTTGACTTGCCACCAGATGCACCGGCATGGCAATCCGCTGGAGCCCTTGCCTGCGGTGAAGCCTGACGATGCAGGACCGAAACAAGAGATCGGGCGTCCATCGCTGGCCCTGTTTGATCGCCGCGAACAGGACTATGTCTCCCTGAACCGGCTGCCGCTTCCGCAGATCTACGACGGTGCACGGCTGGTCAAAGTCAGCCCGGACCAGCGGCAGGCGCTGTGCTATCAGTGCCACGCTCCGTCGGCGGCGGCGCAGGTGGGATCGGGCGACGATCGCACTCCGATTGGTGTTCACGAAGGGCTGAGTTGTTTTGCCTGCCATGAAAAGCATGGACAGACTACACGCGCCTCGTGCACAACCTGCCATCCGCAGCTTTCGAATTGCGGCATCAACGTCGAAACGATGGACACGACGTTCAAATCCCTAAAGAGCCCTCACAATGTGCACACCGTAAAGTGCATCGACTGCCACGCCAAGGGCGTTCCACAGAAGAAAAGGCGGACCTAGAAGCAACTGTAGTCAACGCATCGGTGACTAATACTGGGCGAGACCGCCCGAACCTCAGCTATGGGCCGTCGGGAATCTCAAAAAGTTGTGTACGCGGCGATTTTCGCCAACGTGGCAATCGCCGTGTCGAAGTAGTAGCCGCGATCGTGACCGGACGTTCCGCAATGATGGCCGAAGCGTTCCACTCGACAGCGGACACCTAACTTCCGACCCGTGCTGTGTGGAACTATGTCGTGCTCAGGCTCTCCGCTACATTCGACCTCTACTCGTGGCGCATTTATACCTCACTCGAGTTCAATCTTCGCGAGCCCATAGATGCTCACCTCATCCAGATCAAGTGTCAGCATCTGACGCCCCCCGCTATTCGTAGCTTTGTACTTCACGGGTTGCATCTCGGCAAGTGTTCCACTCCAGGTGACGCTTCTGGCTGTCTTTCCACGAGGAATCGCTACTTGTACAGTCAGGTTCTTTGCAGGCGCGATCGCGCCGTCCACCGTGACGTCGTAATTAACGACGTGGAGCAGCATCCATCGATCGGCCTTTTCCGTCATCGTCGTAATTTCGACATACGGAGCAGGAGAGGTGAGGCGTGTCACGCGCGGGCCGAGACTCTCCTGCACTGTGCCGGCAACTCGGTCCAGGAGTTTTCGTAAGTCGGGATCGATGCGGTTTCGTGTATAGCCCTCTGGGATATCGGCGAAGACGTCGGCCATCGTCGGACCGAAGGTTGTGTAGTCCCCATGCGACTTCATCGGGATCAGGAAACGGGATGGCGGAATCTGGGCAGGGATGAACAATATCCGCCCTTTGCCGCTGCTCCGCGTAACTTCGGATGCGGGATATTGTCCGCCGCCCAACGATTGCGCCAAAGGAATCTGGCGTTGAGCGAGACCATATTGATCTTTGTTGCCGCTGGCACCTAGAACAAGCAGCGTGCCGCCGGCCTTGGCATAACCCACAAGCGCTTGCTGATTCTCCGAACTCATCAGTGGGAGATATGGAACGATCACCATATCGAATTGGTTGATTGCCGGGCTCGATAGGTCGTCTTCGGTCAGCATGACGTGAGCGATTCCGTTGTCCGCCAGCACGCGTGAAGCACTGAATGCGAAGCTCAACTCATCCGCGAGATATTGCCGTAATGAGGCGACGACTGCGACATTCGCGTGCAGTCGCACGTTGCGCAGGCTCCCCTCATTAGCTGCCAGGAACTGGTACATCTGGGTGGCGCCAGCTGGCGTCAAGCGCTTCTCCCGGAATACTGTGTGATTCGCCACGGCCTCCGCAATATTGATTTGAGACATCGCATTCAGGCAGGTCTCAGTTGGACGAGGGAAAATCGGCGGCGTGATCTCTGTGGCGTACACGATCACCGGTTTGCCATGAGTGGCTGCAGCCAGGAACTTGAATGCCGCGCTATTTGTGATTTTCGTGCCCTGTTCATCCTTGCGAGGCGCCGAGTCCAGGAATTCCTGCACTTCGGAGTAGACGAAGTCGTCATATCCGTCACGCCCGAGCATTTCCATGTTGCCGGCAGCGTCATAACTGATTGGTCCGTAGCCGAATCCGCCAAACACATTTCCCGAAATCATGAAATTGGGGTTGTACTTTCGAGCCACCTCGCGCATGCGATGATGAAATTCAGCCACGGAATAACCACGAAACGTATTCCACTCCGCCCAGAATGGTTCGCCACGCTTCTTGGGGAGAGCGATGTTGTCATAGTCGTCCGCGCCATACTTGGCTAGCGCCACTTTCGCGGGAAGGTTCTTCTTCAGATACGCGGCGAAATTCCGTTTGCAGTACGAGCAATAGCACGTTCCCCCCGCGATCTGAGTCCAGTCGATGTAAGAGCCATCGATCCCGGTTTCCGCCTGCGCTCGTATCCGGCCTTCCATCAAACGTGTAAAGTGCGGATTGTTGGGGCAGCCCCAGGTTTCGAACTCGTTCGTCGTTTCCTGGCCGTAGGGGGCGTACCGATAGTGCGGAAAACTGCCGTCAGGCCGAACCGTGATCCATGTCGTGGGGTCTTCTGCCGGCTTGGGACCGAGGTAGTCCTCGTAGTCGTTCCAGCCTTCGCGCCAGAATTGCAGCATCCGGATCTGAGCTTTTTGCGGTTCGTCTTTATTCGACGCCGAACGCCCGTGGATCGAACTCGTGAGATATCGCAGAACGATGTAGCCTTTGTCGTGCAACGCGCGATTGTTGGCCTTCGCTTGCTCCATCCCGCGATTGAATTCCTCGCGAGTCACGTCCTCGAAGCTGGGCGCGCCGCTTCCGAACGTGATGGTCATGTTGTTTGTCTTCAGGAATTCCAGGTCCGCTTTCTGCCCCAGTCGCCAATGCCCCCAGTCAGTGTCGGGTGTCCATGTCCCAGGCTTTTCCTGTGCGAACGTGACTACTAACATCGTAACTATAAGAATTGCGAATCTGATTAGAGGCTTTGATCGCATATCGACTCCTATGATGGTTCTCGTGACCGCCGACCATGCCGGAGCGCAAGACCCGGTACCTAAGACAAAAAGTTCGCGAATCGATCAGAAATCCTGCGCGACTGTCATGCCCTTCGGACTTTTTCAACGGTTCGTTTCCAGAAAATAGAGAATTAGTTCTGATTCTTTCGGGAAAGGTGGAAGTTCCAATTCATACGTGTGGCCGATGTTTCTTATCTTCAGATCCTGGCCGCCCATGGTCACTCGACGCAGATGTCGGTCCGATCGCAGGCTAACCTGCAGTACTTCCTGACCAGGCGCCGCGACGCGCAATGCCAATGTGCCGGGCCTTTCATTCACTGCGAGGATCGGCAGGTTTGCACGCGTGAGATGAAATCCGGAGGTCGATACCTTAACCAGCTCAACCCGACGGTCCGAGCGCACAAATCCTTTGATATGACCATCGCTGTCGTCCCACTCCTGCCAGTCGGCATTCAGTACGACCGCCGGGTCGGCGACTGCAACCGCGAATCTGGCCTTTGATTTCGCCTTTACGTTGAAAGCCAACCCGCCAGGCGTCGGCATCACTTCCGTCATCAGCTTCGACACGTATGTCAGATGGGGCGCAGTGGTTGGTTGCGCACCCAGCTTGATTGTGATGGTGTGCTTTTTGCCCGGCGCGAGATTCGGCAGAATGAACAGTCGGTCATCAAAGGCAGGATGGACGCGTCCATCGATCAGAACCGACTGGATGAATTTCCGAGTGTTCTCGACACGGATCCCCATACCGCCCAGCGATTCAGCAGTACCACTCCGGCGCAGACTCGAGAGGTCCAGCGTCATCTCGAGCGCGTCGTCCGATGCCTTCCATGAATAATTCCATTGCGCCATCGCGCGTAATTTCTGCGCCAGTTCCTGCGGCTCCGGACAATAGATCGGAAGCGTCCCCCACTTCGTTTTCATTGCTTCGTAGAACGGGAAGTTGTTCTCGTTGGTGATGCGCTTGTCTTTGCCTTCATGGACGGGGGCCGACGAGATCGAGTAGTCGTGCCACATCTCGTTGAAGATCACACCGCGCCCGACGTCGTGAAACATGTGGTCGAAGACAGCTTCTTCGTTTGCGGTAATTTGGGCTGTCGTATAGCTCCACGTGGGGTCATAGAACCACTGGTAGTCGGGGTGGGGAGAATTCTCGAGCAGCACGAAATCCTTGTTCGCGCCGGTGAACCAGGTCATGTTGCCAAATCCCAGCGGCACGCTCTGCTCCAGACCGTGAGTCATGTAGAACGAGAAGCGTGCTGCTACTTCGCGGTAGTCCTCCATCGGGATCGTGTCGCCCGGGTTGATCATGGACTGGATCTTGCGAATCGGGAAACCCTGCGCCCGCATGTTCTGTTCGATTTCCTCGACCGATCCGTCGAGTTCCTCGCGCCAGCGATCGGGAGTCATCTTGCGATCGATTTCGTGAAACTTGCTGTGAGTTCCGATCTCGCCACCGAGATCCTCGAGAAGCTTGCCGAGCGGTGCAAGCTTGTCCCAACCTGCCTTTTTCACGAAGCTCGATACCCAGGTGTAGAGCGGCACGACTCCGGTATCCTGCGCTACGCCGGTGAGAAAATTGAGCGTCTTGAGCTGGTAGTTAAGGTCACCGCTATTGTCCCCATCAAATCGCACAACCGCGGTTAGGTTGGCGTTGGAGATCTGCGGAGCAGGAAAGGGGGCGTCCACATCGCCATAGGTAGCCCATTGAACCCCGCGGATCATCGCATTCCAGAGCTGGTTCGCGTATGAGACCTGCGGCGGGTCATTGCGGAAGAAAGTTCCGGCACCTGCCGAGGTGCCAAAATCGCTGATGAGAACGACGCGGCTGCTCCCCTGTTTTACGCACGAAAGGTAGGGAAAACTGTGCTGGCCATCAGTTGAGACCAGCAGGACTGCTCCGCCGGATTTCGGCTGCAAGACATTCGTAGCAGACGCCAGCACGGGTGTCAGGAACTGCGACACCTCGAATCCGCGAGTTACGTAATGATCATTTGAAGTAACTCGAATCCTGTATTCGGTTCCGCCCAGCAGTCCTTTGTATTCCAGTCCCACCAGATCATCGAGAGCGCGGTGGTCGCGCTCCTTCTCGTTCTCGTCTTTGGTGGCAAGCGGCCCGTCGAGAATCACGCTGTGGTTACCCAAAAGGTAAGCGCGCAAGCGAAGGACGATTTGTGAATACGTCGCGTCGTCCACCAACGTCGTCTGAGCAAATACAAGTGTGGAGTACTTCGACAGTTCCTGGTCGCCAGGCATTTCCTCGACAAAAAGTGTGTCATAAGGAATACCCGCCAGCGTCGCGATCCCGACCCAGCCGTGTCCAGCCAGTTGACTCGTTTCCCAGTCGTGGTGGTAGCTGGTCTTGCTCAGGAGGATTGCCAGCCGGGGCTGCGTGAACGATGCGGTCGAAGCAGACGCCATTCCGCACAGAAGCAGGAGGATTGCACCAACGCTTAGCTTCTTCATCGCCAACTCACTCGGGCAGGCAGCTGGGTGGGCGTTGTGTTTCGAAAAAGTGTCGAGCTTCGTTCCGCTGACGTAGTCAACGACATCGTAGACCGGCCTTTCAGGCCGTTAAGGTCACGGGGCCTTACGACCCATCTTCATAGGTGGCAAACGCAACTAATCGTAATATAGCGAAAGTATTTGGAAGTCAAGACTTTTCTGACTGCGGCGACGTTCGTCGCGTAGCCAGTTGCTTCAACTCACCGTACGGTCATTGAGGTAGGCACGGGTATCCTTCGGCCGTTGGCTTTGACTGCTCTATGAGCATCTTGCTGATTCGACAATTGTGGATGAAAGGACTATGGTCACTGACTTCTGGCCGCAGGAGCGGCTTTCGTTCGAGTTGGGTAAGCGCCAGGCACGATATATATATTTCTGTCGGCAAACTTCTGGGCACACGGAGAGATCATCATGTCAGGATCGACTGAATCGCAAGGAGGTTTTCTTTCCCGTCGCGGCTTTTTTCGCTGGGCCAGTTCGCTGGCCGCGGCGCTGAGCGCGGCGCCTCTGGTGTCCTCCGCCAAGGCTCTTTCGTCGGCCTCTGCAGCGTCGAATGGTGAGGATTACTATGCGAAACTTGGGGTCCCGACAATTATCAACGCCGCCGGCACCTATACAACCCTGACGGCTGCCTGCATGCCCCCGGAGGTTCTCGCAGCAGTGCAGAAGGCTGCGCTTCATCCTGTGCGCTTGCACGACCTGCAGCAAAAGGCTGGCGAGTACATTGCGCGCCGTCTCAAGTGCGAGGGTGCGGTCGTGACCTCGGGGGCTTCGGGAGCCATCAGCCTGGCGACTGCCGCTTGCCTGCAGTATGCGAACAACATCAACATTCTTGACATGCCGCAGGCGATTGAAGGCAAGAGAAATCAGGTCATCGTGCAGCGTGCGCACCGCTATGAGTATGACCGCGCTATGTACCTTTGTGGGGCGCGGGTGACCGAGGTGGTCACGCTCGACGACTATAAGCGCGCCTGCGACGCAGGCAACGCGGTGATGACGAACTTTTTCAACGCTGCGGAGGACGAAGATGGGATCGCAGCGAGCGCACAGATTGGTCGGGAAGAGTGGCTCCGGGTGGCGCACGAGTACAAGATTCCTTGCCACCTCGATGCAGCCGCGGATATGCCTCCGATTTCGAATTTATGGAAATACACTGGCATGGGTTTCGACCTTGTGGCTTTCTCTGGCGGCAAGGGAATGCGTGGTCCGCAAAACGCGGGCCTGCTGCTTGGCCGGAAGATCCTGACGGACCTCGCCCATGCGAATAATAATCCCGGAGACGGAATCGGCCGCGGCATGAAGGTAGCGAAGGAACAGATTGTGGGCATGGTTGCAGCAGTCGACTGGGTTCTCTCCCACACCGAAGAGTCGATGCAAGGCGACTATCAAAAGCTGGTCGATCTCATCGCCAGTGCGGTGAAGGGCATTCCTTCAGTCAAGACGGAGACGGTAACTCCACGGATCGCCAATCATGTTCCGCATTTGCTCATCCGTTTTGATCCGGCGGCCCTTGGTATCACCACGGGCCAGATCGTCGATGCCTTGCGCACGGGGACGCCTTCAATTGAACTGAACCCGAACACAGGCCAAAAGCCCAACCAGGGCATCCCAGCGGATGCCAACACGCTCGTAGTTGGCGTCTGGATGTTGCAGCCCGGCGAAGATGCGATCGTAGGCCAGCGAATTCGGGCGGCCCTCATGAAAAAGGCCTGACCTCAAGCTCTGTCATCGGCCCATCGGCCCATCGAGCCGCGAATTCACAACCAGAGGCGAGTGCCCGATCTCTCGACAACTTCGACTTAACCGACGCGGGACATGCTCAGGTCCATCGCTTTGAGCGCCAAGCCCCTGGCTACCGATGTTAATTCGTTGCCGCCCTGAATTCGCTTCTCTCCAAATCGCGTTTCAAAGATCTTCCTGACAGCTGGAACAAATGACGAACCCCCCGTAAGGAAAACCATATCGACGTCTTTGGGCGAAACGCCTGAGGAATTAAGGAGAGAATCGACGCATCGTGCAATCTGCCCAAGCTCCTCAGAGATCCACTCCTCGAAAGATGTTCGTTCCACCGTGGCGTTCAGATCCACAACGCCGTCCGAAAATTGGAATGCGGCCGCCGGGTCATGCGACAGATCGCACTTAACCTTTTGTACGGCGCGGTGTAGGTGAAATCCCAGATTTTCATTGATGAAGTGAATGAGCGCTTCGATCTTTTCCGGTTCAAGCGACTGCGCGCGAACTCCTCTGAGCATGTTCATCACGTCCCTGCCTCGCAACAGGGAAAGATGATGCCAGCGCTCTAGCCTTATGTAAACCCAGTTTGGAACCGTTAGGATTTTGCCCAGCGACCGCAAATGCGATCCGGCCCCAAGCGCCGGAGAAACGAGGTGCCTGATGATCTTCGCATCGAAGGAGTCTCCCGCTATACCCACACCAGCGTTACCCACGATGTCGGCCGGTACTCTGCCTCGGCGACGGATGGTAGGGCCAACATGTACTAACGAGAAGTCGCTCGTGCCGCCACCGAAGTCCCCTATGAGGACGAGTTCGTCATGATCGAGCGTGGACTCATAATAATGAGCCGCTGCCACTGGCTCCATCTCGAACTCAAGCGACTTATAGCCGGCTGAATCGAAGGCCGTCCGTAGTCGACCCTCCGCATAACCATCATCTTCTCGGCTCTCTGCCCCCACAAAATGAACCGGCCTTCCGACTACTGCTGACTTGATCTTGATTCCGAACTGGTGCTCTGCCTTTTCCCGCAGGTCTCTCAGTATCCTCGCGATCAGGTCTTCAAGTGTGTACCGTCGTCCAAAAACCTCGGTGCCGTGAAGAGTGCGACTACTCAGAAAGGACTTGAGGGATTGAATCAGTCGACCTTTAACATCCGCGGAGAGATAGTGTTCGATGCCTTCTGGACCGGTCCACGACTTCAGGGCATTCACACTACCTTCCTTCACCTGCTGAAGATACAGCAGCGATCGATAGGCATCCGTCACACCTCCCAGGTAGGGAAACTTGGCAAGCTGAACCTCGTCTGACCGGCCGGCAAAGGCGATTGAGCTGTTCGTCGTCCCAAAATCGATGCCGATCGCGGTTTTGCTCGTTTTGGAAGTTGGTTGTTTCATGCAGGGTCTTTTTAATTCGCGGCGAGCGATGGCATCAGGGCGGTTGGCCTTGAGCAATCCTAGCATCCCAATCTCACGCGAAGGCGCTTCTAAAGCGGTGCAAACTTGCGAGACGCGGGAAATCTTGAAGAGGAGCCGGCGGGCTGCGCCGACGATTCAGCAACATCGAGGGTAAACTGAAGGGAAGGACGATCGAGCTGAACAGAGCGCATCGCCCAGAATGTGAGAGATTCGTGACTTCACCTTTGAGAAAACACGCGGGCCCCGGCGCGGCGAGCAACCAACCCGCTATTCCGGAACCTTCGTACGCCGAGCGTGCGCGTACCTTGATGCACTTGGGTCGCGTCGGTACCCTCTCCACGCATTCGCGTAAGCAGCCGGGTTTCCCGTTCGGCTCGGTGATGCCCTACGGGCTGGACGATCACGGTCGTCCTGTTCTCCTTATCAGCACGATGGCGATGCATACGCAGAACCTGCAGGCGGATGCCCGGGCCAGCTTGCTGGTTACCCAGCAGGAGACCGATGGCGAACCACTCGGCGCATCGCGGGTCACGTTAGTAGGAAATGTTCAGCCGGTACCGGAAGCGAGTGTGACCGAAACTCGGAAGGTCTACCTGGAGCGTCATGCCAATAGTAAGTATTGGGTAGATTTTGAGGACTTTTCGTTCTACCGCATGGACGTCGTTGATGTGTACTACGTGGGCGGCTTCGGGGTGATGGGCTGGGTCTCTGCATCCGACTATGAGCGGAGTCAACCGGATCCTCTTGCTGACTCAGCCGGCGAAATCATCCAGCACATGAACAGCGACCACAAGGATGCGCTCGTGTTGCTGGCTCGGGAATTTGCTCACATGGAGTCACAGGAAGCGACGATGACGGCGGTCGATCGCCTGGGATTTCATGTTCGCATGAAGACTCCTGATGGTTTGCGTGGCGCCCGGATCGCATTTCTACGAGAGGTCAGCAGTTCTGTAGAGACGCGGAAGGTCCTGGTCGAGATGGTGCAGCAGGCGCGTCAGCGCTGAGCGGGAGGTCAAAGAAACCAGCTGTCCGCCATGCAACGAACTTCTTCGTTGGCTGGCCTTCCGGCGTGCGTTTAGATCTGGCTGGCGACCTTTGCCCGGCTATGCTCTGCCGGCAAACTCACGGGTCTCGGTGGAGACTTTCACTTTTTCGCCTTCTTTGATGAAGAGCGGGACGCGGATTTCCAGACCTGTCTCCAGCCGGGCTGGTTTTGTGGCGCCGCCCGACGAGTCGCCTCGAACGGCGGGCTCAGTGGAGGCAACGTCGAGCTCAACGAAGATTGGTAGGTCCAGGCCAATCGGATTGCCGTTGAACTTGCGCAGCTCAACCAACGCACCTTCGATCAGGAAGTCCAACGCATCCCCGACCATCTGCTGGTTAAGGCTGACCGTCTCGTAGCTCACCTGGTCCAGAAAATAAGAACCATCGCCATCGCTGTAGAGATACGAAGCCTGTACGGACTCGAGGTCGGGCTCCTTGAACTTGTCGCTGGCCTTGAATGTCTTCTCAAAGACAGCGTTGGTGAGGAGGTTGCGCATCTTCAGGCGCACCAGTGTCTGGCCGCCACGAGCGGTGGGCGTATTGACTTCTGCTTCCAGGCAGCAGAAGGGAGTGTTTTCATGCTCGAAAAACGTCTTGCGTTTTACGCTAATAGCATCGATGAGAGCGGCCATGAGTCCTCAATTGCGGGTCGGACGAAAGCGCGTACCACGGGAAACGGAAATGCCCATCGTCGCCAATCTCTTATTTCGAGAAGCGCTTAGGAGCCGAGTTTTGGAAACTCAGCGATGATAAACAACAAACGGGGCTCAAGTCATGGAAGACTCAAGCCCCGTCCGGTGGACTGTTTGGGATTGACCAAGAGGTGGTCACTCTACGTGGCCTCTTCGGCAACTCCGGGGTCCTGACCGACCTGCGTCAGGCGGAAGCAATCCTTATTCACCGGTAGTGTGCGGGCTGTAGCCTCGAATGCGGTACTAGCAAATCCCGCGTCCGAAGCCCCGCTTAGAGCGACCGCTCTAAGTCTCAGCCACCTCACCTGGTCTTTTGGTCTTTCTACAACTTCCTTCAGAACTTGTCATCCGACCACCTCCTTTCCGGTGTAAGCGCAGATTAGTATGAAACGCTGTGGGCCGTCAATCGGGGAACCGCTGCAGGTAATAGGAATGTGCGCAAGGGGCCATGGCCCGCGCGGTTGGAAGATCTTGTCTAGGGCCGTAGTGAGTGAATCGGAGATTCTGCGACAGTTTGGAGACCAAGAGCTCGCCTTTATTAGCGATCAGCCCACATCAGCTGCGAAACCACTGAATCAACAAAATGATGACGAAGAGAAAAGCAAATCCCCCAATAAAGCGTGTTGCCCGAATATGCTTTTCCGTCGCAGGCCGACCGAGACCAGCGAGAAATCGCTGCGGCCTGCTAACCAACTGCGCACCGATGACCAATAAAATCACTACAAGTGCGACTCCGAAAAGTTTCTGACCCACGCTGACTCCTTCATCCTTTCATGTCGTGGCCCCAGGACGGGTGGCCCACCCTTCAGTTTTGCTGAGGTCACCACGACAGAGGGTGCCCCATCCTTGCGTTCTTTGCAAGGGTGGGAACCACGGACGCATAAGTCAGGAGTAGTTGAAATCGAACTCTGGAACCACAACTCCTGTTTCGCGAAAGATCGAAGGATGGAGCGAGAGTCAAGCCCAAACTCACTTTCTCAGCAGCATCGTGCCCGCCCTTGCAAAAAACGCAAGGACGGGGCACCCACGTTCGTGGTCGGGTAAAGAATAAAGACGGGCCCCCCCCATCTACCTGTGGATCGCGGCACGCAAGCTCAACCCTCAAGGCGCTGGCGCTATGGCGTGGGACCCAATCTCTAACGTTAGTCCCCGGTTTCTAATCGGCATTCTGGCAATATTTGTAGCCGGCTTTTTCTGGGAGTTCCGCCGTGCCTCACGGTAGGGGTTTTGAGTGAAATGGGGAGATTTCAACAGTTAACACCTAAAGGCTCGCAACAAGTTCCTGCGTGAGTCGCTCAACTGGCTCTCTATAGCCTCGCTTCCAGTCCTTGAATGCTGACCAGTGAGATAGATCTGTCAGCAGCGTCTGAAACTCTTCAAATCCAGATAGGCTGCTCAAGGCTCGAACTTGAACACCGTCCCGCAGTAGCAGGTTTTAGTGCCACCCTCAGCCGTTGAGCCATAGAGGTTGCCCGCCGTGTCCTGGATCACGCCGTAGTAAGCCCATTGTCCCTCCGTGCCGTCAAAGGTGTGCACCACGGTATACTGGCCAGTTGTATCGATTTTGAATATCACCCCGCAGCCGGGCGTATTGTTAATCTCGGCGCAAAGTCCGATAAGCTGACCGCCAAAGCCCGTCGAACCGTAGAGATTGCCCGCCTTGTCTTGAACCAAAGGTCCGTACGGGTAGCCTCCGTCGGTTCCACCGGTGAAGTTGTAAAGCACAGTTGTCTTGCCGGACGGTTCCACCTTGTATACCGTGCCAGGACCGAATTCTCCGCAATCGGCGGTCGTGCCGTAAAGGTTGCCCGCTGCATCCCGGATCAAGCCCGCGAACGCGTAGCATCCGTCGGCTGCCGTGAAGCTATGTAGCGTTGTTAACTTCCCCGCCACACTCAGTTTGAACACCGTTCCAAATGTATCGGCCCCAGCACTGATCGTGGTGCCGTAGAGATTTCCCGCCTCGTCGCGGACCAGGGGGCTGTAAGGGCCTGCACCGTCCGATCCGCCCCTGAATCTGTACAGAACAGTTTCCTTGCCGCTCCCGTCGACCTTGAATATCGTGCCGCATCCGTCAACACACAAACTAAGAACGCCGCCATTCGTGGTCGTTCCATAGAGGTTGCCCGCCGCGTCCTGGATCACGCCGGTTGGGAATGTCCCATCGCCTTTGCCCCCAAAACGATGCAGCACTGTCTCGTTGCCATTAGCATCAAGCTTGAATACCGTTCCGCAGCCGCTCTGACCTGAGCAACCGGATCCGCCAAAACCAGTCGTGCCGTAGAGATTTCCCGCCGCGTCCCTTACCACGCCATCTGGGCCACCCCCATCGGGCTGCCCTTTGAAGCGGTACAGCGTGGTTTTCGTTCCGGTCGTATCCAGTTTGAACACCACACCGTTACCCACCCCGCTGCCGCCGTAGTACGTCGTACCGTAGAAGTTACCCGCGGCATCCCGGACTATGCTGTCGGGTCTATCGCCGTCCGCTTCGCTTGTGAACGCATAGAGCATCGAGAACGTCTGACCCTGAGCCGATGGCGCAATCGACATGAGCCCGAGCAAAAAACTGGAAGCGAGAGCCCAGGGACACCATTGTTTCAAGGTCTTTTTCGCTGGGGCGCCTGCGAGCGCATACAAACTTGAGTAACAGTTGAGGTTGTTCGAGCGAGCCTGATTGGCAGCATCAGTAGGATGAGTGGACATGGAAATCCTCCCTCAAAGATTGAAATACGTTTTTGGCCCGGGGGAGGAGGAATACTTCTGTACCTACGAAGCGCCGCATTGACTGTCACAGAAGATGCAAATATGTAAGTTAATTATTGATTTGTCAAGATGAAGAAATCTGCACTGCTTTCATGGTTGACGAAAACAGCATTAGCACTCATTGACTCGAATCGAGGGGCATGGTGACTTCAGAGATCGCGCCTAGGCTATTGCAGATTTTGACAATGGAGCGCCAGTGCAGGCTTCTGGGCATCCCGGCCAATCCTGCCCTTTGTACTTACCGAGAACGCGGCCGATCAGCAGTACCACAGGAAACAAAATTCGCTGGATCGCCACAGGAGGTGTTGCGACTGCCTGAGTTCGGCGGTGCCGCCAGAGCACGTGAGCCAGATAGAAGATCGACGGCCTGCTCGTCGTGCCAGCGTTGAGTACAGCAAATAGTCCTTGGAGGAATTGATCTAGGTCAACTGCCGGAACTACCCGGCCATTGAACTCCAGAAGAGTTTCCCCCGCATTCCACCATGAATGAACTACCCCTGCGGGGAAAGCTGCATCTCCTCCGGCATGCACAACCAGCGTTTGTTTTCCTATTCGTGCTCCCAATGTGCCTGCCTGTACTCTGCCTTCTTCTCGCTCGTGAAGATGCACGTGCGGCGGTGGTCCATTACTTCGCGGTGGGAGTGATCCTTCGATTAACAACATCACCTTACCGGACGCATCGCGCTCTCGACGCAGCCGAAGGGTCTCCCCGGTGTGACGGTTCTCTAGTCTCAAGAAGCTGTCCATGACGGTTCCTCTACACTAACAATGCTGCTGCTACGAATAACCCTCCTTATGTGCTCGGAAGATGATTGTGGCACACGGGCGTCATCACTCATCGTGGAGACTTCCGCTTCTTGCTACCTGATTTGCGATTCTTTTCGAGCCTCAATTGCCAGGCAGTTCGCAATGCGCCTGCTAGTACATCTTTGTTTGCGGTCGCCAGTCGAATGTGCGTGGCCCCATTTCTTCCCCATCCCCCTGGGATTGGCATGAAAACTTCGGGCAGCTCCTCAACAAATGCCGACTGCTGTTCTGGGGTCAGCATGAGGTTTCCGTAGCCCTGTTCCGCCGCGGCCAGCGTGGCAAAGATTCGTCCCCCAACTCGAAAGTCCGGCTGCCCCATATGAGAACTCTCCTCGGCGCCTTCGAGGCTCAGAGCGATGGTGCGAAAGTCGTCTACAGTCATAGGCGAGGCTGCGATAGTACATCATCGCGATGGTCGTTGTTGATGTCAGGACATTTCACTTGTTGAGACGGGTGGCCCAACCCTTCCGAGCCCGATTCTTTGCATCCCAACCTTAGTTTTCATCAACTTGTGTGTCATGACAAAATCGTCTAGCTCATGCAGTCATGACATTGTGTTCCTGCAGGAACACTTTTTCTTCGCCGACTCTTGCGGACGAATGCCTGCGGACACGCTCATGGCAGCCCAAACACGTAGAGGGCGCTTCCCGCTGCGATCGCTATGTATTCTTTGCCATCAATCGCGAATGCCATGGGTGCAGCATAGACCGCACCGCCCATTTGAAAGTGCCATAGCGGCTTGAGCGATGCAGCATCGAATGCGATGAAGTTTCCTTCGGCGTCGCCGCTAAAGACGAGGCCACCGGCAGTCGAGAGCACGCCCGACCACGTTGGTGAAGTGTGCTGGAATTTCAGCTTGGTCTCGCCGGTCGCCGGATCGATTGCTTTGAGAAATCCCAGGTAAGGACGGGCCTCTTCGGAAGGGAAGTAGGCGCTGCCGTAAAAAGCGTGGCCTGCCTCGTACGGCTGAGGAGCGGTGCTAAAGATGTCACACTGATCGCGCGCGGTGACATAAAACAATCCGGTCTGCGGATCGTAGGTTGGCGGCATGTAGTTCGTTGTGCCCAGAGCGCCCGGGCAGACTGTGTGTCCTTCAAGAGTCGGCGCAGCTTCTTTCTTTGCGAGCGGACGACCGTCCGTGTCCTTTGTATCGCTCCAGGTTTGCTTGCCGTACGCCGTCGCCGAGATCAGCTTCCCGTTCGTGCGATCGAGGACGTAGAAGAATCCGTTGCGATTGGCTTGTGCGATGAGATGCTTATCGCCTTTGTCGATCATTACCGGAATCTGAGTGGCGTCCCAATCGTGTTCGTCGTGCTTGGTGAACTGGAAATACCACTTGAGCTTGCCGGCGTCAGCGTCGAGAGCGAGAAGGGAGTTGCTGAAGAGGTTATCGCCAGCGCGTCCCTGGCCTCGGTTGGAAGGCGAGGGATTCCCCGTAGGCCAGAAGAGTTGGTTCGTCGCGGGATCGTACGTTCCGGTGCTCCATGCGGGCGCTCCGCCGACTTTCCACGAGTCACCCTCCCACGAATCGTGCCCGGGTTCGCCGGGGCCAGGGACTGTGTAGAAGCGCCATTTACGCTGGCCGGAGTCGGCGTCATAGGCATCGATGAAACCGCGAATCCCGTATTCGCCTCCCGATACGCCGACGATGACGAGATTCTTCACAACGAGCGGGGCGGCAGTGAAGCTGTGGCCGATGCGATAGTCTGCGGCCGTTGCGTCCCAGCGCAAGGCTCCTGTTTTTGTGTCGAGAGCAATGACGTGGGCATCGAGCGTGGCAAAAAAAACCTTGTCGCCGAGGATTGCCATACCTCGGTTGACGCGGCCGCAGCAGGGGCGTATGTCTCCCGGAAGTTGACGCTGATACATCCAGAGGGGACGGCCGCTGCGGGCGTCGAGGGCAAAGGCGCGGTCATCCTGTGCGGTGGCGTAGAGGATTCCGTTGACAACGAGTGGCGTCGTTTCCCACTTGCCGGTGGCGCCGGTCTGGTAGGCCCACTTGGCGACCAGCTGATGCGCGTTCTTTGTGCTGATCTCATCGAGCGCACTGTAGCGTTGGCCGGAGTAGTTTCCGGAGTACGTCATCCAGTTCTGCGGCTCTTTCGCTGCGTTCACGAGACGGTCGGATGTGACTTGCGCCTGCACAAGGGACACGATGATGCACGCGATGGCGCAGGGCATAACGGCCCAGATCCTCTTCATCTCGCCTCCATGCTTGCCAGGAAGGCGATGATGTCGTCGAGATCCTTGTCGCTCAGAGTGTCTGGCTTGTATATGGGCATGGTGGATTCACGGCTTTTCCGGAGCGAGCGCAGCTTGTCTTTTTCGAGCAGGTGAATTTGCTCGTCTGAATCCATAATCTGCACGGTAAAACTGTCTTCGTTCAGCGTAACGCCCTTGATCTCTTTGCCTTCAGAGGTCACTGCGGAAGCGGTCTCGTATTCCTGCGGGAATTCTTTCGTCGACTCGGTCAATCCCCATGCAAGCCTGCGGCTGGGGTTGCGGACGGACTCGATGAGGGCTTCGCGGGTGCGGGACGTGCCGACGGCAGTGAGTTCTGGACCGAGACGTCCGCCTTTGCCCGCGACCATGTGACAGAGGGAACAGTTGGCATCGCCGTAAAACAATTCTTTGCCCTGCATTGCGTTTCCCGAAGACTTGGCGGAGGTCTGTACTTCCTGGCTGCGGATGTAGGTGATGATCTGCCAGATTTCTTCGTCCGTCATGCCCACGCCCTGGCCGTTCGTTCCGTTCGCGGGCATTGCGGTGCCCGGGATGCCATTGCTGATGACCTGGAACATATCCGCGTCGGAGTGCGTGTGCTTCTTTTGGGCGCGGGTGAGATCGGGGCCGCGGCCTCCTCCGTGGGCGCCGAGTCCGTGGCAGAGGGCGCAGTTGATGCGGAACTCGTACTCGCCAGCTTTGGCCGCCTTCGGATTGCCTGCAAAAGGATTCTGGGTGTCGGCCGCTCCTGCGACCGCAGCATAAAGGAGCAGGAGGACTGGAAATCCCCAAAGTCTGGACATGAGAACCTTCCCCAAAAGTTGCCGAATTGTACGCCAAACTGCGGGCGAGTGAGCTTCTCGGAATGCGGGAAAGCGATTCGAGCCCGGCGGGTCATGGCCGGGGGATATCTGCCACCAGCACTTTTGGGTATCTACACTGAAATCCTGCCCCGTTTGTGCCGATTCCTGTAAGCAGGGCCGGTGAATTTCTTACGCGGGTAAGTTATTGATAATTCAGCCTTTCCAGCGGAAGGCGTGAGGCTGCGGAAGGCCAAGATGAGCGAGCACGCGATAGGCGAATTCGCGCGCCATTTCATCTAATGAAGCAGGACGGTAATAGAAGGCTGGAATCAGCGGAAAGATGGTGGCTCCGGCATCGGCCGCCCGGTACATGTTACGGATGTGAATTTTGTTGAGAGGCGTTTCGCGAACGCAGAGGACCAGCGGGCGCTTCTCTTTGAGAGAGACGTCGGCAGCGCGTTCGATGAGTTGGGCGGCGACTCCATTGGCGATACGAGCCAAGGTGCCGACGCTGCAGGGGATGACAACCATGGCATCAGCGGGATAGGAACCGCTGGCTACGTTGGCTCCGATGTCGGCGTTCGATTGCACCTCGATCTTTTTGGATTTGGCAGACGAGCCGAGGAGACGGCTTAGGAGATTGGAGCGGCCTTTGATGTCCAATTCTTCGGCCATGACTCGCAGGGCGCTGTCGGAGGCGATGAAGTTGACCGTCTCGACGCGCGCGTCAGCGGTGACGGCGAGCAGGAAGTGGCGGAGGAAGATGGCTCCGCTGGCGCCGGTGGCCGCGGTGGTCAGATTTTTCGGCGGATGGTTGGGCAAAG
Source organism: Terriglobia bacterium (assembly GCA_963727085.1). Classification (GTDB taxonomy): domain Bacteria; phylum Acidobacteriota; class Terriglobia; order Terriglobales; family Acidobacteriaceae; genus Sulfotelmatobacter. Next base: position 729,242 of record CAVSER010000003.1, read on the forward strand.
TTTCTCCGGGAACTCGAACTTCGGAGCATAGGGAGTGAAGGAAGCAGAAGTCAAGCGAGCAGAACGATGGCATCCACGGCAAATCTTCGATCCCGACGAAGCGCTGCTGAACTTCATGCGCTTGCGGGAGTAGAGCGCGAGATTCGGCTGCATGACGCGCACGGCCGCCGGAAGTATCTGCGCGAGTTTAACCAGGCGTATCGCGATTATGACTGCGTGCTGGATTCCGAGCAGTTGCGAGAGACTCTGGCGGGCGCCGATGTTGTTCTGATTGGGGACTATCATGCTTTGCCTGCGGCGCAGCGGCAGGCGGCAGCTCTGATTGAACAACGAGCGCTGATTGGAGACCGGCCGGTTGTTCTAGGAGTGGAAACGATCTTCGCCCGGGATCAGCACATTCTGGATGAATGGTGGAGACGCGAGATCGAGGAGTCGGAACTGCGGCAGCGCATTCGTTTCGACCTCGATTGGGGATACGACTGGGCACCGTTTTACGACCTGCTTGTGACCGCACGAGATCATGGCGAGGCAGTGTACGGACTCGACTGCATGCCGCGCGAGGATCTGCGCAAAATTGGAGCACGAGACCGGCATGCGGCCATCAAGATTGGAGAAATCCGGGCGCGGCACCCGGAGGCTGTCATCTTCGTTCTGTTCGGCGAGTCGCATCTTGCTCCAGAACACTTGCCTCAGTTGGTAAGGGAGCAACTGCCTGCGGCGAAGGTGCTCACCGTTCTACAGAACAACGATGCGCTTTACTGGCGGGCCGCGGGGGAGAAGGCGGACCGAATCGAAGCGGTGCGGGTAAGCGATGACGTGATCTGCGTCTTTAATGCAACGCCGCTGGAGAAATATGAAAGCTACCGGCTTTTTCTGAACCAGTGGAGCCGGTGCGATGACGCTCCCGATTTCGCGCCTACGATCTACAACCTGATTGATAGTTTGGCCAGCTTTCTCGGGATCAACCGGTATTCACCGCATAACAGCACGCAGCCGAAGTTCCTGGTCGACATGCTGCCTGAGGTTTATGGAGGGGCGTCGGAGGCTACGCTGCGGCGGTTGCTTTCGCGTAAAGGAATTCCCGAGCAGGATCTCGTGTCCTTGCTCAATTGCCTGGAGCAACGCGGCAGTGCATACCTGCCGGCTGTAAACGCGTTCTGCGTGCGGGATTTTCAGATGGTGCATACGGCGGAAGACGTGACCCGGTTTCTGCATCAGGCGTGCCAAGGATTGCCCTCGCGACTCTCCAGCAGGCCGGAATCCGGCGACTCGCTGGACACACGATCCGGCGACGGTTTTTATGCCCGCGTGATGGAGCATGCGGTAGCTTATTTTGGATCGCGCGTGCTGTACCCGTCGCGCCCTGCGCCTGAGAGTGCGGCGGGCGCGCAGTTGTCGCGCGCTGCTTGCGAGAAGGCTGCGCAGGTTGCGGCCGAAGCGAGTGCATGCGAGTTCGAGGTCTCCGCGCAGGACTGGGGTTACCGGATTGGGGCGCAGATCTATGACGGCTATTTGGCTGGCAAGGTCACTCCCGCGAATGTGCGGCGGCTCTTTCTCGCGCATCTTCACGAGCCTGCACTGGCCCGGAAGGTCTGTGCCACTGTCATTTCCAAGTTGCGGTCGATTTCGCGCACGGCTGCGCGGGCCGCTCACGCCTGACGTTAGAATCATTCAACACAGAGGACACAGAGGTTCACTGAGTTCCACCGAAATTGTTGTATCCCGCCGAAATGCTAAGCTAGATTCCCTGAACGCTCGTTCCTGGGTGCCTCTTGAACGCTGCTGCGATTCGCCAACTTTTCGATCAAGTCCGCAAAGGGACGCTCTCTCCTGATGACGCGGTGGACCGACTGCGGCATCTACCGTTTGAAGATCTGGGATTTGCCAAGGTCGATCACCATCGAGCGCTGCGCAATGGGATGCCTGAGATCATCCTCGGGGAAGGGAAGACTCCGGCTCAGGTGGCCGCCATCTACGCGCGTCTTTCGAAGCATGGGGGCAATGTTTTGGCGACGCGAGCAAGTCAACAGCAGTTTGCGGCGGTGAAGAAGAAAGTTCGGGGCGTTGAATATCGCGAGCTTGCGCGGGCGATTGTGCTGCAGAAAGATCCCGCTAAGTATGGGAAGGGCGTGATTGCAGTGGTGTCAGCGGGGACCAGCGATATTCCTGTTGCCGAAGAGGCGCTGGTTACGGCCGAGTTGATGGGGAATGAAGTTCAGCACTTTTATGACGTTGGGGTGGCGGGGATCCATCGGTTGCTGGCGAATCGCGAAGCGCTGACCAAGGCGCGGGTGGTGGTTGTCTGCGCCGGAATGGAAGGTGCCTTGCCTAGCGTCGTGGGCGGACTTGTTGGCGTGCCGGTCATTGCGGTGCCTACCAGCATCGGCTACGGCGCGTCATTCAAGGGAATGGCTGCGCTGCTGGGAATGCTGAACTCTTGCGCTTCGAATGTCAGCGTGGTGAATATCGATAACGGATTTGGGGCGGGGTATGTCGCGTCGCTGATCAATCGGCTGTGATCGGGTAAGTCCGGACGTTCCATCCCTTCTCTTTATTGATAACCTAAGCGCTTCGGATTATGTTACGATTCGAAGAATGCCCACAGTCCTTCGGTTGCGCGGCCTTCGGATCGTGATCTATCCAAACGATCATCGGCCAGCGCACATCCACGTAATAGGGGCAGGTTTCGAGGCTGTATTCAATCTGCATTGTCCGGGTGGGCCTGTTGAAGTGCGTGAGAATTACGGATTCAAGAAACGGAAACTGGCTCAGATTCAGCAAATGATGCGTACGCATCTTTCGGATTTGTGCGTTGCATGGGAGAGTATTCATGGCATTGCGTGACACCTTTGAGCGGGCGAATGAGAGAGGGGAAGAACTCAAGAAGGCATTCCCTCACGCCGTATCAGCGTGCTTCAACCGACGCAGCGGTCGAGTGGTTATCGAACTTAGTTCGAAGTTAGCCTTGAGCTTTTTGCCCGCAGACGCGCAGGGCTTGGAACACGCACGGCCTTCGGATCTTGAGGAGATCGAGATCACTCCTTCGGGCTTGGGTCTGCATTTTCCGAAGCTTGATGCCGATCTGTATGTTCCCGCGTTGCTGGAAGGATTCCTGGGATCGAAGCGCTGGATGGCAGCGCGGCTTGGTCAGGTCGGAGGAAAATCGCGAAGCCTCGATAAGAAAGCGGCTGCGAGAGCCAATGGGAAATTGGGTGGCAGGCCGAGGAAAGCTGCAGGAGGAAGATAGAATCAGTAGAGATCTCACCTCAGAACATGCCTGAGCACTGTGAGCAATCCGTACACAAAAAGCGCAAACTCAGTAACCTGCAACGCCATACCTTTGAGGGCCGAGAGGCTTTCGCCTAACCAACCCTCTATGCGCCGTACCTATTTTTTTTGTACATTAATGATCCCACTACCGCCAGTACATCTCGTGACGTAAGAACTCTATTCTGAGTTTGCAAGATTCACACTTTCTCAGATGCTCCTCGAATTCATCGGAGTGCCAAGACATCGCGGCGCCCTCGGTGCATGCTTCAGGAGCTTTTCCAGGGAACACGAGGTAAGGCAGCAAATCCAGAAGCTTGTAGTGCTCAGGCAGCGGTTTACTCTGGCCGCTCTCCCAGCGACACCAGGTG
>CAVSER010000004.1:0-320289 GCA_963727085.1 Terriglobia bacterium
CTTCTTCGTCAGGCCGCCATAGGCTCCCACGATCCCCAGAGCCATCGGCAGATCGAATCCGGATCCTTCCTTCTTGATGTCCGCGGGGGCTAGGTTGATGGTGATGTGAGTGGGCGAAATGTCATACCCGCAATTCTTCAGCGCTGCGCGAACCCGGTCCCGACTCTCGCGCACTGCGGCATCCGGCAGGCCGACAGTATGGAAGTGGTCCTGATCGCACTTGATGCCCGAGCAATCGACCTCCACCTGAATGATGTTGGCGTCGATCCCGTAAACGGCTGCGCTGAGCGGCTTATAAAGCATGGATTCCCATAGCGAACTCGTCAGTTGGACACAGGGCTGGCCGGAACTCTGCAACGAGACATCGCGCATTCGTCCTGAATTGCCAGCTACCTAAGTTACGGATTCCGGAAGTCTTCGGGCTGTGACGGATGTCACCAGCTTGCTGTGGAAAAATAACACTCGTACCAATATGGGAAGGAGCTTGCGCGTTCTGCCCGCACTCCCCGGTGTCGGTACCCTCGTGTGTTCGGGGTGTACCAACTTGGCAATAAATTGGTTGTTTCGTCCGATTACAAACAATTAGGATGGCTTTCGTTCCAGATTGGCGAGTTTCATGACCCCGGATCCCAACCAGCCTCCGCGTAACACTCCACCTCAGGGACACCTCGAAAGAGAAGAATCCCAACTCTGGCGCTGGGCCCTCGGGTTCATGATTCTTCTGGCCGTTGCGCTGGCGGCACTGCTTTGGGAACGCCTGGACGGTATTCCGTACTCCTTGCGTGTGATCCCGATCGGAGTGCTGTCCCTCTCAGTGCTTTTTGCGGTCTATGCGGCCGGCAGGCGCCGCGAAGTCAGCGAACTGAAAACGGCCCTCCGCGGCCTCCAGGAACACGTCGGAGCCGCTCCTTCCGAAGAGCAACTCGATCAATTGAGCCAGGTCATCATGCGCTCTCAGCGCAACTTCAAGGAGTTGATCGACTCCTTCGATGACCCGGCTTGTGCTCTCGCTCTGGACGGCTCCTTGCGAACCGTGAACCGTAGCGTCACGCAACTCACAGGATCGACGTACTCAGACCTGGTTGGACGCAAGATCTACGACTTGATCGAGGAGCCAACGCGCGAGGAAATTGAACACAGCCTCGGACGCTTTCTCGAGAAGAAGCGCTGGGCAGGTACGGTTCGCTTCCGCCTGAAGAACAGCTCTCGTATTCTCTATTTCGACTGCGTGATTAACGGCATTATCAAAGGCGATGAAGTTGTAGGCGCAAGTATTCTAGGCCGCGATGTCACGGAACAGCGCGAGAAGGAACTCCGCTTTACCGAACTATTCGAAACCCTGCAGGAAGGCGTTTACTTCAGCACGCCTGAGGGACAATTACTGGATGCCAATCCTGCCCTCGTCAGCATGCTGGGATATGACGAGAAGCGAGACTTACTCGCAGTAGAACCATCCGCGCTCAATATCGATCCCGGCAAGTCCGTCCTCGGACGGGCCATCGATGACCGCGGCGGTTTGAGAACTCGCGAGATACGCCTGCGCCGAAAAGATGGGACTACCGCCACCTTCCTGGATTCCTCTCGTGCCGTTTGGGACACCTCCGGCAACATCATCCGCTACCAGGGCACGCTGGTCGACATCACCGACAAACGGAGCATGGAGCGGCAACTCGCGCAGCAGGAAGAATTCCGCCGCCGCCTGCTCGAAAGCTTCCCTGATCTGATCCTCGTCGTCGACCTCGCAGAACGCTACACGTTCGTAAGTTCCCGCGCCCTCGATCTACTCGGATTTGAGCCGCAGGATATGCTGGGGAAAAAGATCAGCGACCTCGAAGATCATTCGCCCGAACTGGCGTCGCTCTACCATGGCGTCGTCACCGGGCAGGAAACGCTCGCGTCGGCCGAATACAGTGCTCGACGACGTGATGGCACATGGAGAACCATGCGCGCATCGGGCAGCCAGTTGGTTGACGCCGAAGGCAAAATCACCGGAGTGATTATTTCCGTCCGCGACATCACCATCGAACGGAAACTCGAACAACAGGTGGTGCAGAGTGAGCGCCTCGCGGCGATGGGAGCGATGATCGGCGGCGTAGCGCACGAGCTCAATAATCCTCTGACCAGCATCCTCGGCGTGAGCGAACTTCTTCAGGATACGGAGACCAATGAGGTCGCGCGCAAGCAACTCGGAATGCTGCAGCAGCAGGCACGCCGCGCGGCAGAAATCGTGCAGAACCTGACGTACTTTGCGCGCCCTCCGGCTCCGGGAAAGAGCAAAATCAACTTGGTCGAGGTTCTCGACCGCACTCTCAACCTGCACGCCTACTCGCTACGCAAGAACAACATCACGCTTGATTTCCTCAAGGAAGCTGGGCTCCCCTATGCCTTGGGTGACCCCCATCAACTCATGCAGGTGTTCCTGAACCTCATCGTGAACGCAGAACAGGCAATCCGCGAAGCGAGAGACAAAGGGACATTACGAATCCGGCTAGGCAGGACGGACAAGAACGTCTGGGTCACCTTCCAGGACGACGGTCCAGGCATTCCAAAGGAAAATCTGTCCAGCATCTTTGACCCGTTTTATACGACGAAGCGTCCGGGACGCGGTACGGGCTTGGGCCTGAGCATCTGCAAGTCAGTGATGCGGGAACATCACGGAAGCGTCGAAGCCGCGAACTCACCCGAGGGCGGAGCGGTCTTCACCGTTACGCTTCCGCTGGCGGGCGTCAGCTAACAACAACTCCCGAGCGAGTATGGCTCGCTCTATCGCTCGACGGCCATGGCGACCGCATTCCCTCCACCCAGACACAGTGCCGCGATTCCACGCTTCACGTCGCGCCGGATCATCTCGTAAATGAGCGTGACCAGCACGCGAGCCCCACTCGCGCCGATCGGATGCCCGATCGCTACCGCCCCTCCGTTCACATTGACCTTCTGGGGATTCAACCCAAGCTCGCGCATCACACTCAGCGCCTGCACCGCGAATGCCTCGTTCAATTCATAGAGATCGACATCCTCGTTCTTCCAGCCGGTCTTCTCCCAGATCTGCCGAACCGCTCCCACGGGAGCCATCATTACCCATTTGGGCTCCACGCCGCTGGTAGCCTGCGCGACGATCCTCACCATTGGCTTGGCGCCGAGTTCCTGCGCGCGCTTGGCACTGGTGACGACTACCGCTGCCGCCCCGTCGTTCACTCCGGGAGCATTCCCAGCGGTGACCGTTCCGTCTTTCTTGAACGCCGGCTTCAGCGCTCGCAAGCTTTCAATCGTTGTGTCCTCGCGTGGGCTTTCGTCTTTGTCGAAGATCGCCGGAGGCACACCTTTCTTCTTCGCCGGAATCTCTACGGGAACGATCTGCGACTTGAATCGACATTCCTTGATCGCCGAAACGGCTTTGCGGTGTGAATTGACTGCGAACTCATCTTGTTCTTCGCGCGTGATTCCGTACTTCTCCGCCACGTTCTCGCCGGTGATTCCCATGTGGTAGTCGTTATAGATATCCCAAAGTCCGTCGTGCACCATCGAATCGACGATTTGCGCATTGCCCAGCCGGTATCCTTTGCGTGCTTGCGGCAGAAGATATGGAGCGTTCGTCATCGATTCCATTCCGCCGGCAACAACGATCGAACTGTTTCCCGTCTGCACCGCTTGGGCCGCAAGCGCGATGGATTTCAATCCAGAGCCGCAAACTTTGTTTATTGTCATGGCACCTGTCGCCGGAGGCAATCCGCCGAAGATTGCAGCCTGTCTCGCGGGATTTTGCCCGAGGCCAGCGGATACGACATTGCCCATGATGCACTCGTCCACTCGCGCCGGATCGATTCCTGCACGCTTCACGGCTTCGCGCACTGCAATTGCGCCGAGCTGCGGTGCAGTCAGATCGGAAAGACTTCCCTGAAATTTCCCGACCGGAGTTCGGCAGCCGGAGATGATCACAACTTCGTCTAAAGTGGGCATAAAATCGTGCTCCCGCGATGATTTCGCTCTCTTGATTATAGATGCCGCCGCACTGTATTGGCTTCCTCGCTCTCCTTTGAACAAACTCGATGAACTCGAACACATGCACTCGCACGTTTGTTTAATTCGTGCGAGCGTCGGCTCTCGAACAAATGATGAATCAACATTTCAGAGAGCGTGCACATCTCATCGGAAACTTTTTGGTTGACATTTAGCGATAAAATTCTTCTCGCGATGACTTTGGTGTCGCGACTTGCGCGAATGAATCATCATTTTTTTCTTGACTTCATTTTTCAATAACTCTATACATCAACTAGTTGCAGTAAAAGACCACTGCAAATTTTCCATGAAGAATGGAAGGGAGAATAGGAACCATGGCAACCAAGAAAAAGGCAAAGAAGAAAAAGAAGCACTAACTGGAGTCAGTACGACGTCAAAAGGGGACGCTGAATGCGTCCCCTAAGTTTTTGGAAGGCAGAGTGACGACACTTCAGCTTGAGGACGCGGAATCCGTTTCTCCTTCTCCGGACACAAGCTCCGATACGCGCAGAAGTTGCAGTGCATCCCCAGACGCGCATCGAACACATTATTCGCAATTCCTTGCGCGGCCTGCGTCACTCGCGCGCGCGCAGCTACCAAGTCCGCCGCAGTCCGCATGGTGATCACCGGGACATTCTCTTCCAGGTTGTAGAAGGTTAGCGCCCCGACCTTGTAACCCCACTTCTCTTCCGCTGCAATCGCATAGAGCGACAGTTGCAGGCTCTCGTCGGCATTTTCCTGATCGCGAGCTTTACCAGTCTTATAGTCGATGATCGCGACCGTCCCATCCGGACGCTGGTCGATTCGATCGATTCGTCCCGCGACCACTGTCTCTCCAATGCGGATCTCAAACGACTCTTCCGTTTGGAGAACCTGCGATGCTGCGAGCGAGCGCGCGCTCTGTAGGAATTCATGCAACTGGGCGACACCCTGCTTCTCGTACAGTTCGTGCTGGTACCTCTCCTGAATTTTGGCGGACGCAAGATCGGACCGGAAGAATTCGATCAGCTCTTCTTCCGTCTTCGGACGACCCACCCGAACCGAATCGAAGTAGGTTTTGAGCACCCGGTGAATGGCCGCTCCATACTGCATCGCGGCCGCGGGCTTGGCGGGAATACGCCAGTCACGCTCCAGTTTGAAGCGTAGACCGCAGCGCTCGTACGTATCCACGGCAGACGCACTCAGCCGCTTGTGTAATCCATCGAGCACCGGAATCTCAAACCACACGGTCGCTCGCGACTCCTCGGGATACCGCGGAGACGCAGCCGCCGCCATATCTAACGTCGCCTGCGTTCCGCCTGATGGAATCGCGCGGAACCAGGGTCCCACTGCCCCGCCGTTAATCAACTCGCGGATGTATCCCGGAGGAGTCTTATCGTTCTTGCCAGTTCCCTCTTTGGCGTACATGCGCAGCGAATCCCGCGCGCGTGTCATCGCGACGTAGAACAACCGCCGCTCTTCCTGCCCGTGCAGCGTCTTATCGTCGCCCTGGGCAAGCGAATCGGGATCGCGCAGTTCACGCGGGAATGCGACCAGCGTTTCCTTGAACGAGCAGGGAAAAGCCGGCGAGCTTGCCCTCAAGATGAACACATGCGGGAACTCCAGCCCCTTTGCTCCATGGACCGTTATGAGGCGCACCGCATTCTCGTTTTCGCTCGCTTGCAGAGGAATCACCCCTGCCGCTTCGCGAAAGTATTCGAGATAGTCGACGAGTTCTTCCAGATCCGTCGTCTTGTTAATCTTCTTGGTCTCCCACTGCTGTGCAAACGCAAGAGCTGCCTGGAGTATGGGTGAACTGGTATCGAGGCCGAACTGTCGCACGATGATCTCAAGTGCCGCCCGCCCCTTGGCATTGCGTCGCCGGATCTCCTCCCGCGCTCGCTGGACCGCCGCGATCACGTCCGCTCCGCCTTCCACCCGGTCCAACGCCGAAGAAAGCGGGACCACTTGCGTTTCTCGATTCTCGCGCGCAATGGCTCGCATCACCTGCCGCAGTTGATCTGGATTCACATGGAAGCACGGCAGCCCTGCCACCCGGAACAACCCGACGTCATCTCCTCCCGATACCACGGCACTCAGGCAGGCGAACAGGTCTCGGCACTCTGGAGTGTCCGACACATCCATGCTCTCGATGACAAACGGAATGTTCGCCTCGGCCAGTTCATGTACCACATCGTCCCGATGATAGTGCGAGCGGTAGAGAATCCCGAAGTCGGACCACTTGCACTTCGTCTTTCTCTGCTGCTCACGAAGGTAGCTGACCAGGTCCGCACCCTCAGAGCTTTTGTCCTTGAGAAGTGTCGCCGTCACAAGAGGACTCGAAAACTGGGTACCGGCCTTGGTCGCATCCTCCTCCCGGGCGGAAATCAGCGGTGAACGCTGATACCCGAGAGCGCCGTCGGATCTCTTGGCGAACACCGGGGGATTCTCGTTAATCACCGCAAATGCTGAGCGCAAGATCGGAGTCGTTGAGCGCCGGTTCTTTTCCAGAACCACCAGCTTCGCTGCGGGAAAGCTTCGCTGGAACAAATCGAAAGCCTCGCTCGACGCACCGCGAAAGCGGTAAATCGACTGGTCCGGATCTCCAACGGCAAACAGATTTCCTTCAGCGCCGGCAAGCCTGGCCAGAATCTTGATTTGAGCAAAGTTTGCGTCCTGAAACTCGTCGGCAAGGATGAATCGTGCCCGGGCACGAGCCTCAGACAACACGGCTTCATCGCTATGCAGAAATGCGTGCGCCCGCGTGATCATGTGGCTGAACGTCCCCAGGTTGTCCTCCTGGAGCCAGCGTTCCATGGTGGAGAAGACTCGGGCGATCTCCCTGCAGCGGCCCAACACTTCGGCATCGTCGAGCGCAGTCTTCGATTTGACTACTCGCGGGATCGGGACCTCTCCGCGCTCAAGCTGCTGCACGTACTGCTCATACCTTTCAGGAGTGACTAGTTCGTCATGGCAGCGGCTGACAAAATCCAGCAGGTCGGTCAGAAATTGCCCGATGTTTGCGGCCCGTATGTAATGCTCCAGCCGAAGATCGCGAATGCGGCGGCGCAGGTAGATCCAAAGATCTTTGTCGTCCAGAACACCGAAGTCCTTGCCGACGCGCTTGAGAAGCTGCAGACAATAGTCGTGAAAGGTAGTTGCTTGAATGACTTTGCCGCCCAGCAGTTTGCGGACGCGGTCACGCATCTCCTCGGCAGCATTGACCGTGTAAGTAAGCGCGAGAATCTCATCCGGCCGGGCGTGACCGTCGACTACAACCCGCTCAATGCGGTGCGTCAGGACGGATGTTTTGCCTGTACCGGCCCCGGCGACAACCAGCATCGGACCGTGTACATGCTCAATCGCCTGCCGCTGGCGATCGTCAGGAGTGAACGGAGCAGCCCGGGAACTGGACTTCGACACAGCCATTGCGGCTCAGGATATCACCGCAACGCCTGTGCGAAAAGAAGGCGAAACTAGCCAGGCTATTGCCGCGCTGCGCCGCCAGGTAAGGCGGCCTATGTGCCCGCGTTCGGATCAACCTGGAAAATCCCAAATGTATTTCCTTCAGGATCCAGAAAGTATCCTTGCCAGCAGGTCTTGGGAACGGCAAACTTCGGCAGCGCGACGATACCGCCGAGTCCCTCGATGGCCTTGGCGGTCGCATCGAAGTCGTCAACTTCGAGCGAGCAGACGAAGGCATTGGTGCCACATTGTGGAGGAGGAGTTCTCGCCGGGCGCTTCAACAGTCCCCCGCGGGAGCCCCCCGTTTCAATGGTCCAATACGGAATAGGCAGGCCTGGGACTTCAGAGAACTTCCATCCGAATGTCTTGGAGTAAAAATTGATAGCACGCTGCGGATCGTCGACCTGAATCTCGAAATAAATGTGCCCGCCGTTCATAGGACTGCCTCCCACCGTTCAGACTAATTTACTCGTTCAGCATGGAGACGGCGAGCGCGGTGGCGGCAATTGCCGCGGTTTCGGCCCGCAGAATTGTTGTGCCGAGAGTGGCCGAGGCCCAACCGTTTTCCTGAAACAGTCGGAGTTCATCCTCCGTCCAGCCACCCTCCGGACCGATCGCCAGAATCGTATCAGCGCTCTCGGACGGAATGAGATCGCGCAACCGCATCTCTTGTTCCGATTCCGACAACACGATTCGCAATTTCCCGGTGATCGCCAGAGCATCATGGAACTTGATCGGCTCACTTATTTCGGGAGGCGATACTCGCCGCGATTGTTCGGCCGCCTGCACGGCAATCCGCCGCCAACGTTCCACTCTCTTGGCAGCTGCGGATCCCAGATGGGCATCGGTTCGGCGCGCAATCAGGGGAATAATTCTTGAAACGCCCAATTCCGTGCACTTCTCAATCGCCCATTCCATCCGGTCGAACTTAAACACCGCCAGCAGTAAGGTGAGATTCGAGGAAGCAGGAGTTTGGATTTCTTCCCCGAGCTCGAAATCGACCCGGGCCTCGCCGATCTTCATGACTCGGCCGTGCCGCACCACACCGAGTGCCACGATATCGAATTCCTGCCCCACCCGAGCGCGCAGGACGCGGATCAGATGATCAGCATGATCGCCAGTAAGAGAAGCGCGATTTTCAGAGACTTCGTCGGCGATCCATCTTCGGCGGGTCATGCTTTGTCGAGGTGAAAAGACGTCCGCGGAGGAGTATAAAAGGAACGACGCGAGTCCGCTCGTGGCGTCAAGAGGCAGTTTTCAGGGCTTTTACTGGAACATGTCCTTCATCTTGCCCAACAGGGAGCGCAATAACGGCTGATTGTCCACCTTCGATAGGGCATCCAGTTCCAGCAGCAGCTCTTTCTGCCGCTTGTTCAGCTTGGTCGGAACCTGCACGTGTACTTCAACATAGAGGTCGCCTTTCCCGTGTCCATTGAGCACAGGAACGCCTTTGTTGCGGATCCGGAATACAGTGCCGGGCTGTGTTCCCTCGGGGACCTTGAGGTTATGCTCGCCTTCCATCGTAGGTACGCGAATCTCCGCTCCCATGGCCGCCTGCGGCACCGAAATCGGCACCACACAATGCAGATCATTTCCCTCGCGCGCAAAGAACGGATGATCCTTGACGTGCAGCACGACGTACAGGTCGCCGGCAGGCCCGCCGAACTGTCCAACCTCGCCAGCACCCGAGAATCGAATGCGAGTTCCGTCCTCGACACCCGCCGGAACCTTTGCATCCACGGTGCGTTGCCGCAACAGGCGGCCTTCGCCCTTGCACTTTGGGCACGGATCAGTGATGACGTTGCCCGTCCCCTGACACGTAGGGCATGTGCGCGCGATACTGAAGAATCCCTGCTGATATCGAACCTGTCCTCGCCCATTGCACGAACGGCAACTTGTTGGGCCTTTCCCCGGCGCTGATCCCGATCCATGACACTCTTCACAGGCCTCATGCCGCCGCACCGTCACTTTCGTTTCAGTGCCGAAGAACGCTTCCTCAAACTCCAGAGTCAAGTCCTCGCGCAGGTCAGCCCCACGCTGCGTCCGGGTGCGACGCCGTCCGCTGCTGCCTCCGAACATGTCGCCGAATCCGAAGAACTCGCCAAAGATGTCGCTGAAATCCTGGAACACGGTCGGATCGAAGCCCGCACCCTGGCTCGCCGCTCCGCCCAATCCGGCATGCCCGTAGCGGTCGTACGCCGAGCGCTTATCCGTATCCGCGAGCACGGCATAGGCTTCGCTGACTTCCTTGAATTTTTCCTCCGCGTCCGGATTATTCGGATTCCGGTCTGGATGGTACTGCAGCGCAAGCTTGCGATACGCGCTCTTCAGCTCGATCTCGGTAACCGTCCGGGTCACCCCGAGGACCTCGTAATAATCTCGTTTTGCGTTCGTTGTCAGAATCAGCCTTCCTTCACGCCGAGATCGTCAGTCCGCCGCAAGGCGATCACTGCGGCCGGCTCGAGAATTCTGTTGTCAATCTCGGACCGCGCATTGCTAACGCGGAGCCTTGAAAAGATCGTTTGCATTGCCAATCGGTGATTGCTACAGGACCGACAACTTCCCCACGAATTCGGGCCTGTCAGAAACGACGCCTACTGGAACGTCCCCGCGACCCCCTGCCCTACGATCCAGAATTCTTCGCGACCCGCACCATCGCCGGACGCAGCAGGCGGTCTTTGTACTTGTACCCGCGCTGCCATTCATCCAAAACTTCATGATCGGCCGCGTCGGACGTCTCCACCATCTCGATCGCCTCATGCATTCGCGGATCAAACTGCTGTCCCTTCGCCGCGATGGGCTGCACCCCAAGCTTCGCAAGCGCATCCTGCAATTGCTTGTAGATCAGATCCACGCCGGCGCGAAAATCTCCGCCCTCCGACTTCGCCTGCAGCGCCCGTTCAAAGCTGTCCACGACAGGCAGCAACGTTTTGATCGTGTCGACCAGCGCAAAGTCGCGAAAATCCTGCTGCTCCTTGGCCGCGCGCTTCCGCGCGTTGTCGAACTCAGCCTGCATGCGAGCCAGTCGATCCACAGCCGTATCCCGCTCGGCCTTCAGTTTCTGTATTTCTGCATCTGGTCCAGCACCTGCCGCTGCGGGATTGGCCGACGCAGGGCCGGCTGAGGGCTGATCCCCATCTCCAGCCGGAAGTTCGTGCTCCAGATCAAGACCTGCAGTTTCCACTTCTTGTTTTCCGTTCGATTTCCGCATAACTGCTGTATTACTCCGATTCGTTCAGAATTTTGTCGAAAAGGCGCGCGATGTAGGACACCGCGGTGATCGTATGCTGATAATCCATGCGCGTCGGGCCGATGACCGCCAGCGAACCCATGACTTCATTCCCGGCATGAGCCGGAGCGCCAATCAGCACAAAATTTTGCATCGAAGGCAGCGCTTGATCGAGTCCGATCACAACTCGCACCGCCTCCTGCTTCACGTCCAGATACGCACTGAGTAGCTGGATGACTTTCTCTTTCTCCTCCAGTGTCTGGAGCATCTCCTGCAGCCTCTGGCGGTCGTGCTCGGCCGCAAGCAAGTTCGCGGCGCCTTCGACGAAGACCACCTGCGACCCCTGTTCGGCGGCGAGGGCGCCCTGCTTGTACAGAGCCTCAATTGAATTCATGAGGCGGTCGTACTCGCTGCGCTCTTGTTCGATGCGGCGCGATAGTTCCGCGCGCATCGATTCCATCGTCCAGCCTCGGAAATTCTCGTTGATGTAGCGGGCCGCCAAATCCAGATCGCCCTGCGGCAGATCCATCCGCAGAACGCGGTCGCGCACCAACCCGGACCGCGTCACCAACACTGCGAGCACCTTCTGGTCGCCGAGCCGTGAAAAGTAAACATGCTCCAGCGCATTCTTCGGACCGCTGCTCGCTATGGTCACGCCCACATTTTTCGAGATCAGCGACAGTACGTGCGATGTGCGCTCCATGAACTCCTGCACATCGGTGATCCCGGCCAGCGCTTCCGAGATCTTCGCCTCTTCCTGCGGCGCCAGCCGCGCCTGCCCCGAAATCTGCTCGACGTAATAGCGATACGCCTCGGTCGTCGGAACGCGCCCCGCCGAAGCATGCGGCTGCTCCAGGAACCCGGCATCGGACAGATCGGCCATGACGTTGCGGATCGACGCCGGGCTCAGGCCTTCGCGATTCGATCGCGCCAGCGTCCGCGACCCGACCGGTTCGCCTGTCGAGATAAACGTCTCCACGATAGCGGTCAGAATTTCGCGTTCGCGATTCCCGATATTGGGTTCAGCGGGCATGGGTCTCTATGTCAATTGTCTCAAATCGGGCGGCAAGCCCCGAGGGGAGAAGCAGCTTCTGGTCCATTCTTAACTATTTTAGATGCAGAAGCTTAGGTTTTGGATCGAGTTCTGATCCTCCTTGGATTCTAGGAACGGCGACGGGGGCTGTCAAGACGGCGATGCAGAGTCGTAGTTCGGATGTTCCAAGGTTCCAACGTTGCAAGGTTTCAGGTCGAAAGTGAAAGCGCTCTAGCCGTATGCATCCCTGGCGCCTGCTCCCTGATGTTGATCTCAGCCAAAGTCTCTGAAACTTTGAAACCTCCGCCCTTTTCTAGGCTATCCTCTCCACTTCGATGAAATCCAAGCCACACATTGCCGTAATCGGAGCTGGCTCTTTCGGCGGGTGGACGGCGCTCCAACTTCTCGAACGGGGTGCCCGTGTGACCCTCATTGACGCCTGGGGCCCGGGCAACTCCCGCTCCTCCTCCGGCGGAGAGACTCGCGTCATGCGTGGCACCTACGGGCCCGCCCAGCCCTACACCGAAATGGCTGCCCGCGCTCTCAAGCTCTGGGACAAATACGAGCGCAAATGGAAGCACCAGTTCCTGCACCGCACCGGTGTCCTCTGGATGGCATCCAGTCGCGACGATGCCTTCGAACGGGGATCGGTCGAGATGCTCCGCGCAGCCAATATCAGATATCAGGAACTTTGGTCCCCACAGATGAAAAAGCGCTGGCCGCAGATCAACTTCGAAGGCATCGAATGGGGCATCTTCGAACCCGACTGCGGGTACCTCGACGCGCGCGCAAGCTGCGCAGCAGTCGTCGATGCCTTCATGGCAGCAGGTGGCAAATACAAAACTGCCCATGTGGGGACTGCCGCCTCGGCTGTCCGGTCGAGCGAAGGTGGACAGTTCTTCCTCTCGGACGGCTCACAACTCAAAGCAGATTCCTACGTCTTCGCCTGCGGTCCCTGGCTGGGAAAGTTGTTCCCTCAGACGGTCGGCCATCTTGTGAAGCCCACGAAGCAGGATATTTTCTTCTTCGGTCCACCTGCAGGAGACTCGCGCTTCAGCGATCCAAGTCTGCCAGTCTGGGGAGATCATCGCGATCACTTCTACTACGGCATCCCCGGCAGCGATCGCCGCGGATTCAAGATCGCCGACGACACCCGCGGCCCCGACTTCGATCCCTCGAATGGGGAGCGAGTCGCGGATCCCAAAAACCTGAAAAACGCCCGCGAATATGTCGCCTTTCGCTTCCCCGCCTTGAAAGACGCACCTCTAGTCGAGACGAGGGTCTGCCAGTACGAGCAAACCCCTGACGGTCACTTCATTGTGGACCGCCATCCTGAGGATGAAAATGTCTGGCTGCTGGGAGGAGGCTCAGGCCACGGCTTCAAACACGGCCCAGCCATCGGAGAGATGATGGCAAATCTAATCCTGAAAAACGGCGAACCGGACGCGCTATGGCGCCTGGAAAGATTCCAAGGCCCGAGCGCGAAGAAGATGAAGGAGCACAGTCAATTACCCCTGTGAACCCCCGTGCCTCTGTTGAAAGATTCCTCTATTGAATTTGAATCACGTTCGCTGGAGCGTGAGCCTTGATGTCAGTCACGCGCTCAACCACATTCTTCGCGAACTCATAAATCGACTTGGCGTGCGGCGAGTTCTCGCCTTCAAGCACGATCGGCTTGCCGCCGTCCCCAGACTTCCGCACTTCCGGATCCAGCGCGATACTCCCCAGAAATGGCACTTCAAACCGCTTCGCCATCAACTCCGCGCCACCGCGCGAGAATATATCCACTTCATGAGAGCAATGCGGGCAAACGAAATAGCTCATGTTCTCCACCACGCCCGCGATATCGACCTTCATTTGCCGGAACATCTCAATCGCCTTGCGCGCGTCCTGCAGCGAAACATCCGACGGAGTCGAAACCACCACGGCCCCCGTCAGCGGCACAGTCTGCACCAGTGAAAGCGCCACATCGCCAGTCCCCGGAGGTAGATCAACCACCATGTAATCCAGTTGTCCCCATTCCACTAGTCCAAGAAACTGGCGGATGATCTGGTGCAGCATGGGCCCACGCCAGATGACAGGCTTGTCGCCGGGATTAAGGAATCCCACCGAGATCACCTTCAGACCAAACGCTTCGATCGGCTCAATGCGATTGTCACCCACCATCCGCGGCTGTGAATTCACGCCCAGCATGAGGGGGACGTTCGGCCCATACACGTCGGCATCAAGCAGACCGACCTTGTGTCCCATCTTTGCCAGCGCAACGGCCAGGTTCACTGACAGAGTAGTCTTGCCGACGCCTCCCTTGCCCGATCCAACGGCAATAATGGCGTCCACTCCCGGCAGCGGTTGCGGCCCTTGCTGCGCAGGTCCATGCTGATGCGGCGTATGTGCGTTCAAAGGAATCGGCTCCTGATATGAATCTTAAGAGAACTCACCGGAAGAGAAGCAAGAACCCCGAAACTCGATTATACAAGCGCTGATGCCGAAGCGTTCCATCACAAGCGCTTCAGCTGAGCGGAGAAGATCTATGCTCGGCCAACGAAATCACGATAGGCAGATGAGCTAGCGAATCATCAGGAGGGCTCAGTATCCCTCACCCTCAATCCGCACCTTGCCTCGGAACATGCGAAACACGAAGAAGAAGTATCCAAGCGCGAGGATCATGCCGCAGATCCACCACCACAGTCCCACCATCAAGCCATGACGTCCGGCTGCGGCATTGAAAATGGTGATGTTACGCGCCGGATCCGTGCTCGCCGGCAGCACCACGGGATATAAGGCGAAGGCCGCCCCCACCAGCATGCCGATGATATACACGCCGGAAGCAACAAAGGCCATCTTCTCGTGACGCTTCTGGATGCCGCGAATCATGACGGCCAGCGCCGCATACACGATGGCGGGGATCGCGAAACCGATGACGTGGTTCTTGTAGTTGTCGAGCACAGCCGGACGAATCGAGATCGTCGCAATCAATCCCGCAAACGTGAGCAGAACCTGGAAGGGCCAGAAAACGAGCGCTGTCTTGCGCGCGCGGCGATTCAGGTCGCCTTCCGTCTTCGTCACGACGTAGAGGGCGCCGTGTACGGTCAGCGTCACCAGTGCGATCACGCCCGTTAGAACCGTGTACCAGTCGAGGATGCCATTGTTGGTGCTGACGCGAAAGTTGGTCCACAGCGGCTCGAAGAAGTATTGGTCCGCGCCCAGCGGCACGCCGCGGACCACATTGCCCAGGGCGGCGCCAAAGAAGATAGTCAGCAGCGCGCTCGATCCGCAGAAAACAAAGTCAAAAAATCCGCGCCATACCGGATTGTCCATGTGGCCGCGCAGCTCAATGCCGATTCCCCGCAGCATCAGTAGCCACAACACCATCATCAGCGGCAGATAGAACCCGCTGAAACTCGAAGCGTAAAGCAACGGAAATGCGAAGTAGAGCGTACCGCCAGCCGCAAGGAGCCAGACTTCATTGCCATCCCATACAGGCCCGATGGAGCGCATGATCGCCTGCCGCTCCCCCGGAGTGCGCGCAGCGGTCAGATAGATTACGCCCGCACCCAGATCAAAGCCGTCCAGCACAACGTATGCCGCAATCATGAATGCAACGATGATGAACCAAAGCGTTTCCATAATTAGCTTTCAGAAACCTATTGTCCTTCCGGGGTACTTATTCACTTGCTATTCCGAGCGAAGCGCAGAATCTGGCGCGTCGCCGGCTCAGGAACGAAGTTCAATGCCCGGTCTCGACTTCCACTTCCGGCCCGCGCTCAATCTCCCTGCGGACGAGGAAGAGGAACAATATCCCGAGCACGGTGTACATTCCCATGAACCCGATCAGCGTGAAGAATCCGTTCCCGGCCGAAACGGTTTTCGAGTAGCCGTCGACCGTGCGCATCAGTGAGTAGACCAGCCATGGTTGACGTCCCAACTCGGCCGTCATCCATCCGGCCGTGTTGGCGATGTACGGGAATGGCAGTGTCATCAGCAGAATCCAGAGCATCCAATGGCTCGTGAACAATTTGCCACGCCACATCAGGAATCCTGCCGCTAGCGCAATCGCGATGAACAATGTTCCCAGCCCCACCATGATGTGATAGCTGTAATACAACAGTTCAATGTTGGTGGGCCATTGGTCCGCCGGAAAGGCATTCAGGCCTTTCACCTCAGCCTCCCACCTGCGATAGGTCAAGAAGCTGAGCGTCTTGGGAACTTCGATTGGATTGTCGATTTTTCGCTCTTCCACATTCGGCTGGCCCACGAGCACAATCGGCGCGCCCGGTTGAGTCTGGAACAGACCTTCCATGGCAGCGAGGGTCACCGGCTGCTCCAGGGCAACCATGCGTCCTTGCCCATCGCCAGTGGGGAAAACCTGCAGCACACTCGAGATCAACGCAGCAACGACTCCGACCCGCACGAAGATACGCCCGTACTCCTGGCACTTCCCCCATAACAGGTAGAATGCGCCTACCGATGCCATCACGAATGCGCCGGTAATCACCGCGCCACTCATGTTGTGTGCGTACTGCCACCATGCCCAGGGATTCAGCATCAACGCCCAGAAACTTGTCAGTTGTGCCGACCCGTTCGGACCTGTGCTGTACCCCACGGGATGTTGCATCCAGGCATCGGTCGCGATGATGAAGAATCCGCTCAGCCACGATCCGAGAAAGACAGCCAGGGCCGACCACCAATGTCCGCGAGGACCAAGTCGCTTCTCGCCGTAAAGAAACAATCCCAGGAAGGCCGACTCGAGGAAAAATGCAAACACGCCTTCCATGGCGAGCGTCTGCCCGATCACCCCACCGGCGAAGCGAGAGAAGTGTGACCAGTTCGTGCCGAACTGGAATTCCATCGGGATACCGGTTACCACGCCAAGAACGAAGTTGATGCCGAAGATGCGTGCCCAGAAGCGGGCGGCACGGTTGTAACTTTCATCATTGCGGCGAAGCGCCATTGTTTTGAGCACCAAAATCAGCGGCGCAAGCCCCATCGTCAGTTGCGGAAACAAATAGTGGAAGGTGACGGTAAAAGCGAAATGAAGGCGGTGAACTAAGAGAGCACTATCCATAACGTTTCCAATTACCCTATAAGTCCGGGCCTCGGCGTGGCTGTGACTCCAATCACATCCAGTTGTTCATTGATGGGCCTTCCGTTTGCGGTCGAGCTCCGCACGGCGGATTTCGCGCCGTCTTCCGGCGTCGTCGTATCTGCGCCGCTGCTCGTCCGTTTCGGGTATTACCGGAGGCACGGGTAGCCGCTTCCCATTGACATCGATGGCTACAAATGTAAGGTGTGCCGATGCGACATGCTGAGCCGTGTCCTTGATGTAGTTTTCGACGTAGACTTTCACGCCGACTTCCATCGATGTATGAAAGACGCGGTTGACGGAGGAGCGAAGAATCACGAGATCGCCGACACGGACGGGCACCAGAAAATCAATGTGGTCGACTGAAGCAGTAACCACATGATTGCGAGAATGCCGGTGCGCGGCCATTGCCCCTGCAAGGTCGATCCAATGCATCAGGCGTCCCCCGAGCAGGGCGGCCAGCGGATTCGCATCATTCGGCAAAACAATCTCGGCCATCTCGGATTGCGAGTCGCGAACAGGACGTGGACTCAGGCTGTCGTCGATCATCTTGTGTTCTCACGCTTTCTTTTTCAAATAGGATTCCAGAAAACATTCCGCCATCTTTTGGAGCCGGGGATCGTCGTGCCGCTTCACCCATGCGGCCTGCGAGAGGTCAAACTCCAATTCCCCCTGGGCCGACGGGTGATGATCGCGCTCGCATATGTAGCTCAGGCGAATAAGACGAGCAGGCGGCTCGGCAGAAATGGATTTTTTCGAGTCTCTTCCCTGCGGCGCAGAGACGGCAAACCGAACCGCGTCCCAGATCCGCTGCTCGGGCGTCCACGGACAACTAGTCGCGTAGCCTAGGTTGCAGAATGCCTCGACGACATCCTGAGATGGGGTTTCCCCCTCATGGCCCGGGGCGGTGCAGTGACCGGCCCATCCGCCACCAAGCGGCAGGCGCGCAGGGTGCGGCCACTTGCCGTTTTGCAGCTTTTCGAGCGGCATGAAATAAGGACAGGTCACTGAGATTCCCTGCGGTCTGAAATTTTCAGGACTGACTATTGTAATCGCTCGGGCCGACTCTATCCGGCGGCATTGTAGTAATCTCGTTTTCGGGGAAGACTCGAGTCTATGGATCGAATTGCAGCTTTGAACGAAATCCTCACGGAGAACCCGAAGGACGCCTTTGCCCGCTACGGCCTCGCCATGGAGTATTCCAAGCAAGGCGACTTCGACCGGGCGCTGGCTGAGTTTTCGATCCTGATCGAGAACCACCCGGAATACACTGCGGGATACTTCATGGCCGCGCAGACGCTGGCCCGAGCGGAGCGGTCAGACGACGCAAAGAAGATGCTTCAGGACGGCATCGCTTCAGCCCGGCGCACAGGGAACCTGCACGCGCAGTCCGAAATGGAAGCCATGCTGACGGAATTGGGTTGAAGCCACTTCATCCCGCCATGCGCCCCATCCCCCATTCCACGAGAGATGGGAACAGCTGATAGAGCTTTACAGGAACGTGCATTGTCCATGGCACGATGACTTCGCGTTTCTTCTTCAAGTAGCCATGCAGCGTGGCTCGAGCGACGCGCTCGGCGGTAATTCCTCGAACTTTGGCCGGACGCACTCGCTTCGTTTCACGGCCCATTACTGCATTCTGTCCGAATGCCGTCCGCACGTAACCCGGGCAGACAGTGAGCACCTGTATGTTGTCGCGCTTGAGCTCGACACCTGCGGCTTTGCCAATGGCGTTCAACGCGAACTTGCTCGCGCTGTAAATCGCTCCAAAGGGCAAGGGAATGTGTCCGGCGACGCTCGAAATGTTGATGATGGAACCACCGCCCTGCTGCCGCATCACAGGGACAACAGCCTGCATGGCTGATAGGGCACCAAAGAGATTGGTTTCGAACAAATCATGGCAGGCATGCAAGTCGGCTTGTGCGATGGAATCGAGCAGGCCATGGCCAGCATTGTTGATCCACACATCGACGCGCTTGAAGTGATGCAACGTGAGGCCGAGGACGCGGTCGATCTCTTCGGAGTGGCGCACGTCACAGCTCAAGGCAACTGTTCGATCCGTGAAGCCGATGCGAGTCCGCGCGGCGTCCGCTCGCGCCTGATCGCGAGACAGCATAATGACGTTCGCGCCTTTAGCCGCAAACTCTTTCGAGATCGCCTCGCCGATACCCATCGAGGCGCCGGTGACTACGACAACCGTTCCGTCAAGTTCCATGCTCGCGTTGTATTCTCCGCGCGACGGCAAGTCAAGATGACGAACCTGTGTCGTACAATCAGATCAAATCTGCAGTGCGCACTGGAGATTGCTTGGCTCTTCTTCCTTTATTCCCGCTTGAGGTCGTATTGCTTCCAGGCACTCCTCTGCCCTTGCACATCTTCGAACCGCGATACAAGGAAATGATCGGCGAGTGCATCGCCAACGAAACGCCGTTCGGGGTGATACGCGCGCTGGAGGAAGGGATCGCAGAGGTGGGCTGTACGGCCGAGATTATCACCGTCACAAAGGAATATCCGGACGGGCGTCTCGATCTCGTGGTTGAGGGAAAGAAACGCTTCGAGGTACTGGAAGTGAATCACGAGCGTTCGTTTCTGCAGGCAGAGATCCTTCTAGTTCCGGACGACCCGGGAAACGCGGTGCCGGAAGACAGGGTTCGAGCCATCCAGTTACATCTGGAAATCCTGTCGCTGGCAGGAGCAGTGCAGGACTTATCGGCGGCTGATCAGAACCAGCTTTCGTTTTATCTGGCGGGATCGCTTCCGCTCGACCTGGATTTCAAGCAGAAGTTGCTGGCCATGCGATCCGAGAGCGAGCGCATTCGGGAAGTTGCGCAATACCTGGAGGGTATCCTTCCACGGTTGAAGCGAGTGGCGCGGACGCGCGAAAAAGCTGGGGGAAACGGACACGTCCACTGAGCTATGGACTCTTCAGTTGGGCAACCAGTTTCTGAAATTCCGGCTCGTTTCTTAGCGTCTGGAAATCGGGATTCGACTCCAGCACCGAGGCATCCTTCAAGCCGCGTTGGACGGAGTGCTGCAAATCTCTCAGAGCATCTTTGTTTCTGCCTTGAGCCACATGGGTCTGCGCCAGCAAAAGGAAAGGCCAAGGTTGATCTCTGACGAGGCTCATTAACTGGAAACAAGACTCCGCCTTATCGAAATGCCGCGCCGCGAGTTCCTGTTGCCCATTCTCGATTCCTTCCGCCCACATATCTTCTAAGGCGCGTTTGAAGACCAGCCGCCTGGATTCGCTCTTCGCGTGCGACGCCTGATCCTGGAGACGGCCCATCGCTTGCTGAATTTCCCGTTGAAGCGCGGCGGGGTCTGGCTCGGAACCATCGGCGTAGGTCCGCAGCTTCGGCGAAATCTCGCTTTCAAGGCTGAACTGCTCGTTGATCGCATCCCTCTCTGCTTTTCGCGCGGACTTCAAGGCGGAAGATTGCTTGAGGGCGTTTAGTTTGGCGACAGCGTCGCCGGTCTCGCGCAGACCTGAGAAATCAACGGATAAGGAGCGAACGGCTTCAAATTGCGAATGGACGTCATTTTCTTTTTCCCCTTCGCGGGCCTCGGCCTGGATTTGCTGGAACACGTGCTCGATAAATTCCGGATCCGGCTTCATCGTCCCCTCCTGCATTGCTTTCAAGGTGAGCCATTGCAGCGCATCTTCCATCACAACGTGCGGCCCCCACTGGTGAGGGCCCGAGAATACATGGACGCGATAAGGTTGTCCGTGTGCTTCGCGCTCTCGGCGAACGGACATGATCTCTGGCCAGTTGAAATCCTCATTGCCTATGGAGAAAAAGTAGAGCAACCGGTCGTCACTCGCCGACTTGCTGCTCGGGTATCCGGCACCATGCGCGATGACGCCCACGATGCCGCACTTCGGGCAAGTGAGCGCCATGGCTCCGGCGACGCGCGCTCCTCCGGAAAAGCCGCTGACATAAGTGCGATGTTCGTCGAGAACCAGGCGAACATGAGTGTCGAGCCAGATGGCATTCACGCTCTTCGACTGCTCACTAGAGAAATTTCGGGAGTTGTTGGAACCGGCGAAGATGAATCCGTATTGGTCGGCCAGATCTTTGTAGAGTTCGAGCGGGCGGCGCCCGTGACCTCCGGGATCGAAGAAATAGATGATGGGCCAGCTCTTTCCCGCGACATAACCCGACGGAAGGTACAACGCATAGCTCTGGGTTACATCGGACGCGCAGACCACATCGCCGATCTCGCCGGGGCGCGGCAACTCGACTGAAGTCGAGGCCGTGACGCCAGAGCTCGTTGCGACCAAGCATAGAAGGACCAGCAGCGGCGCATGGGCGCGACGCAATGGCGAAAACGAGCGCGCTGAGCTCAAATGCATCGACTTTTTGGCCGAGGAGAGCACCGATGCAACTGTAACAGCGGGCGTATAATCAAACCACTGTCGGTATGTGGGGGTTCCTTTCATGAGTGTTCCGCGCACGTTGGGTGAACTGCGCCGCAGCAACTTCTCCGAAGAGCGTTTGCGTACTCGCCGGGTCAAAGACGAAATCCGGGAAAATCTGGTCACCCGTTTACGAGAAAATGGGGATGCCGCAGTATTTCCCGGCATCGTGGGATATGACGATACCGTAGTGCCACAGATCATTAATGCAATTCTTTCGCGGCACAATTTCATTCTGCTGGGATTGCGCGGACAGGCGAAAAGCCGCATTCTGCGGGCTCTGACGACGTTGCTCGATCCGCAGATGCCGTATCTCGCGGGCTGCGAAATTCATGACAATCCGTATGCTCCGATCTGCAAGCGTTGCCGCGATGAAGTCACGAGATTAGGAGATGCCGCGCAGATTGCCTATCTGACGCCGGATGAACGCTATGTCGAGAAGTTGGCGACTCCGGATGTCACGATTGCGGACTTGATCGGCGATATCGATCCGATCAAAGCGGCGCGCGGCGGGCACGAACTCTCGAGTGAGATGACCGTTCACTATGGATTGCTGCCGCGGGCGAATCGTGGAATTTTCGCAATTAACGAACTGCCGGATCTTGCCGGGAAAATTCAGGTCGGATTATTCAACATCATGCAAGAAGGCGACGTGCAGATTAAGGGCTATCCGATTCGGCTGCCGCTCGATGTGGCGCTCGTGTTCAGCGCGAATCCGGAGGACTACACCGCGCGCGGGAAGATCATTACGCCTTTGAAAGATCGCATTGGGTCGGAGATCCGGACGCATTATCCCGCGACGGTGGAAGAAGGCATCGCCATTACTGCACAGGAAGCATGGACCCGGCGCAATGGAAACACGATGCACCTCCCGAGCTATGTACAGGAAGTCATCGAGCGTGTGGCGTTCGCAGCTCGCGACGACAAGAAGATTGACAAGAGGTCGGGTGTGAGCCAGCGGCTGCCGATTTCGGCGATGGAGAACGTGGTCTCCAATGCCGAGCGTCGGGCGATTCGAAATAATGAAAAGCTCGTCGTGCCGCGGATCAGCGACATCTACGCCGCCCTGCCCGCGATCACGGGCAAGCTCGAACTGGAGTACGAAGGCGAGATGAAGGGCGCGGATCATGTGGGCCGTGAACTGATTCGCTCCGCCATCGCCAAGACCTACGATCAGTACTACACGGGCGCGAACGTGCAGCAGATTGTGCAGTGGTTCGATCTTGGAGGCGAGATTCAACTGTCAGATTCGGTTCCGGCTGCGGAAGCATTGGAGAATCTGCGGGGCATCCAAGGTCTGACTGACAAATTGGGGCCTCTCCACGTTTCGAACAAGGATAGCGCCGAGCAGCAGGTGTCGGCGGCAGAGTTCATTCTGGAAGGACTACACGCGCACAAACGGATTGGACGCAGCGAAGAGCGCGTCTTCAAGGCCGGCGAGAAGAAGCCAGAGCCGGTACGGGAAAAATCGTTCGAGGACGAGCGGCCTTATCGGCAGAGAAGGCAGTTTAACTGAAGCTGCGAGCTTCGAGCCTGGAGCTTTGAGGTGTGTTGTCACGCTCATCGCTCCCGGCTCATAGCTCGGGGCTCACAGCAATTTATGAAGCGCATTCGTTATTCCAAATACGTGCCGGATCCGGCGGGCGAAATGAGCATGGAGGACTTGCTCGGAGCGCTGTCGGACTATCTACTGCAAAGCGGCTTTCAGGACTCGACGTGGTACGAGATGCCGCAAGGCGAGCACACCCTCGACGATCTGAAGCGCGCGATTGAAGAGGCGCTGATGAATGGCGAGATGTTCGATGAAAATCTGCGGGAGCAGATCGAGCAGATGATGGCCGACGGAAAGTTCGATGAACTAGTCGAGCAACTGATCGAGCGCATGCAGCAGGAAGATTACATTTCGGTAGATGGGCCCCACGATCCGGCGCGGCAGTCGAGCGTCGGCGGGCAGACCGGGGAGGCTCAGCAGGCGCGATTTGAGATCACGGACAAAAGTCTGGACTTCCTGGGGTTCAAATCGCTGCGCAATCTGCTGGGCTCATTGGGAAAGTCCAGTTTTGGGCGGCATGATACGCGCGACCTGGCGACTGGCATCGAAGCGAGCGGATCATCGAAGACATACGAGTTTGGCGACACCCTGAATCTGGACATCACGGCAACATTGTCGAATGCTATCCAGCGGGAAGGCCTGGGCATACCAATCAACATTGAGTACTCGGACCTGCAGGTTCATCAGTGCGAGTACCAGTCGTCTTGCGCCACGGTACTGATGCTGGATTGCTCGCATTCGATGATTCTTTATGGCGAGGATCGGTTCACTCCTGCGAAGAAAGTCGCGATGGCGCTATCGCATCTGATTCGCACGCAGTATCCGGGGGACTCTTTGTCGCTGGTGCTGTTTCACGATTCTGCAGAGGAGATTCCGTTATCCCACCTCGCCCGGGTGAAAGTTGGCCCGTATTACACGAATACGCGCGAGGGCCTGCGGATGGCGCAGAGAATCCTCCAGCGGCAGCGCAAGGACATGAAGCAGATTGTGATGATCACCGACGGCAAGCCTTCGGCGCTCACGCTTGAGGACGGGCGGATCTATAAGAATGCGTTCGGGCTCGATCCGCTGGTGGTCAGCCAGACTTTGGAAGAAGTTTCGAAGTGCAAGCGGGCGGGCGTGCTGATCAATACGTTCATGCTGGCATCGGATTACGGACTGGTGCAATTCGTGCAAAAGGTGACGGAGATGTGCCGCGGCAAGGCTTACTTCACGACTCCTTATACGTTGGGACAGTATTTGCTGATGGACTACATGTCGCGGAAAACGAAGACTATCCACTAGCGCACCGCTCAAAGGCTACAACCACAAAGGACACTAAGGTTCACGAAGGAAGACTCGTGAGACTTCGTGCCCTTTCTTTTTTCGGTGTGGTGGCGGTCGCAGGGACAAACGCACTACTGATACTCTTTAGGGAAGATATGGCGAACTGCATTCGATGCGGGAGGCAGATGCCTCCGTTCAGCTTCAAGAAGATCTGCCCGTGGTGCGTGCAGCATGAGGCTGCGCAGCGCGGCGGGGATGATGACGACGCCAAGCAGGTGGTGATCCCGGCACCGTGGGTGCAGAAGAGCCAGAGCACGATTTCGCTCACCCAGATCTTGTTTGGAGCGAACATCGCGGTGTTTCTGGCAATGGCGCTGGCCAGCGGGTCGATCAGCAACGACTTTCCAGGCAAAGTTGCTGTTTCTTTCGGGGCCAACTTTGGGCCTTACACGCTGTCGGGCGAGTGGTGGCGGCTGTTCACGTACATGTTCCTGCACAGTGGCATCTGGCATATCGTTTTTAACTTATGGTGCCTCTGGGATCTGGGCGCGCTGTGTGAGCAGCTTTACGGACGGTGGACCTATCTTGCGATCTATCTGATTACCGGCATCGCGGCGGGACTGACGAGCGTGGCCTGGAATCCCGGGGTGCTGAGCGTGGGAGCTTCGGGCGCGATTTTCGGATTGGCGGGTGCACTGGCCGCTTCGTTCTATCTAGGGGAGTTTTCGATTCCCCGATTCGCCATCCAGCATACCTTGCGAAGCCTGGCTTTCTTCATCGGGTTCAATGTTCTGTTCGGCGTGGGCTACAACTTGTTTCTCGGCGGGAACATGGGCGGGATCGACAATGCCTGTCACGCCGGCGGACTGGTCAGCGGAGCGATTCTAGGCGCACTGATTGCGCGGCTTGCGCCTCAGGTGGACGCTCCGATGCGGCGTGTGGCTGTGGTTGGAGTGGTCGCGGTTGTTCTTGTCGCATGCGGATTCGGAGTTCGAGAGTGGCGTGGACGGCCGATGCGACTGGCGAAGGCTTTGGCAGATGTCCAGGAGCATGGCGGGGATGCCGTGGCGCAACTGAGGGAACTTATTCGGCAGGATCCAAATTCGCCGCGGGCCCACTCCGAGCTTGGCCAGACCTATTATGAGCGCCAGCAATTCACTGAAGCGGCCGCTGAGTTCAAACGCGTCGTCGAATTGATTCCGCAGAGTACGGGAGCACGATTCAACCTCGGGATGGCGTATCTGAACGGAAATCACGTTGATGACGCGAAAGCGACGTTCACGGAGATGCTGCGGCAGGACCCGAAGAGTCCGGGTGGTCATTACGGAATGGGGCTGGTGTTGGCGCAGCAGGAGCAATATCAACGGGCCCTCGATGAATTCAAGTCTGTCGAGGGATCGGGACAGACGATCAGCGGTCTCTTTTACGAGATCGGACGGTGCTACACGAAGCTTCAGATGTATGACGATGCGATCTCCGCGTTCGTGAAGGAGCGGGAGAAAGATGGGGATGATCCGGAACTCGAGAGTGCCATCGCGGACGCGTATGAGGCGAAGGGGATGAGTCAACAGGCAAAGGATGCACGGGAGAAAGCGGCGCAGTTGCGTAACGGAAACGCACGCTGAACACTCTGAAACGGCCGAGGTTCCCTCGCCGCAAGCGTGGCTATGTGGCTATGAAGTTATTTGCGTCTTCGTGAGTTCTCCAACCGCGCGATACGCCTGATTGATGGCCTCATCGGTATAGGCGTAAGCACCGGCATCGGAGTTCGCGATGGCGATTCTTCCGTAGGGCTTGCGTGCCTCTTCGCACGGGGTCTCGCGCCCTTCCAGCCAAAAATCATCGAACAGCGAGTTGTATTCATAGGCGTAACCATGCGGCCAGCGATTCACCGTGATCGCAGCGATGTCGCGTGCAGGATCGAATCCGCCCGGCCCGAGCGTGCGAGCCAGTTGCTCGCGAATGTTGTGCTCGATCGTTTCGAATGAGGTGGTATAGAGTTCCATGCGTCCGAGGCTGTGCTGATCGCGCGCGGGACGCCCAGGATGGCAGGCCGCTTTCATCATGTGGATGACGATGGGCTCGGTGGGTTTGTGAGCACATTCGTATCCGCCCATGCTGACCGGCAGGTCAAGGTTCAACATCGAGTGGTACATGTTGGGCGCATAAACAGAATTGGCCCCAACCTTTTGAAAGGATGTCCAGTTCCGCAGAGCTACGTTCGTATAGAGTAGGGGAACTTTTTGTGCTGAGGCGAGCGCACCCTTCTGCTTCTCCGGCAGTTCCTCGCAGATGTAGGGAATGACGACATGCCAGCAGGCAAGGATTGAGTTCCTTGCGCGGGCCGTGTAGACCTTTCCGCCGCGCGCGTAGGTGACTTCAACTCCTTTTGCATTGGCGGCGTCGCCCAGGTGCTTCACCCGAACCGCGGTGCTGTTGAGGCGAATGCGTACCGGCGAACTTTGCTGATCGAGGCTCGCGTAGTTTGCTTTCGCCAGGACGACGTCTGCGCTGGAATGGCCCGGGATTGCCTCGGGAATCAGTTTCCGCACGAGCAAGCGTGCGATGGAAGCGTTGCCGTCTGGAAAATGGAAGAAGTAGGCCTCGGCCTCCTCGTTGGGAATGGCGTCTCGATTCATTCCCTTCCCCGGCGACG
Organism: Terriglobia bacterium; assembly: GCA_963727085.1. Classification (GTDB taxonomy): domain Bacteria; phylum Acidobacteriota; class Terriglobia; order Terriglobales; family Acidobacteriaceae; genus Sulfotelmatobacter. The sequence goes on from CAVSER010000004.1 coordinate 26,677, forward strand.
GATCAAGTTTCATCCCTGTCAAGCCGGGCAGATCGAATCCCCACGCATCCTGCGCAGAAACTGCGTCGATGCCCACGCCGAACAGTCCATGGGGCAGCGTCTGGTAAAGCTTAACGATATCCTCGTGAACCCGCGCGATGTTCTTCAAAAAGTCGGCATAGCTAATGCGCGCGAGTTTCGCCTTCTTCTCGTCGGAGGAGAGTTCTGGAAAATAGTCTTTGGGATTCTGGTACAGGTTAAGGAGATCGCCCTTGGCCTGCTCGGCAATCGGCGCTTCGGCGAGAAATTGCTTCAGGAGTTTGGGAGATTCCGCCTCGCTGTCTTCGCTTTCGCCTCCGCCGCGCGGGCTGAAGTTGACGACGAGTTTGTCGGAGCCGAAAGTTTCTTTATCGAAAAATATCTTGGGCCGCAGTCCAAACGAGCGATACAAATCTTTCTTCACGTATTTGGAATAGGACGGAACATCGATGCCCAATTCCTCGATTACACCCTTCGCAATGGCGCTGTACGGGGCGGGACTTTCAATCGAGAAGGTACCGCCGAAACCCAGGCGGAACGCGTTGTTCACCCGAAACTCGTTGCGCTTGGCGTGTCCGCCGAAGTCGTCGTGATTGTCGAGGATGAGAATGCGGGCGTTGTTGCCCACCGCCTTGCGGTAGAAGTGGGCGGCGGCGAGTCCACTGATTCCGCCTCCAACAACGATCAGGTCGTAGGTCTCGCCCGTGTCTTCTGGCTTGCCGGCGGTGTCCCAGAACGTACCGTCGCGCAGGGCGTGAGCGGCGTCGAAGGATCCGGGATGGCTGCCGCGCATTCCCGTTAGCGCCGGAGGGTAGTAGCCGCGCGCGTTTTGACGTTCACTGCTCGCGAGCAACTGCCATGGCATCATGGCTGCCCCGGCAGTTACCGCTACGCCGTTAATAAAATCCCGGCGCGTGATCTTGCGATACATCCCCAGTTCCCGGTCCCGTGAGTCCACGATCTCCTCCGCGCGTTCGCGAAGCGTGTACCGACATCAATCCAGCATGCACTCGATCAGCACTGCCGCTACGGGATTCGTCGAGGCAAGACAGTCGAGGCGACTGTCCTCACTTTGGGCTTGCCCGGCGGCAGAGGTTCTTCTCTGGCCCGCTACGATTGGCCTTCAGCTTTCTTAACGGCCAGTTCAGCGCCCTGAAAACCGATCCGGCTGTGAGTACCGTCGCAAAAAGGCTTATTGACCGAACCTCCACACCGGCAGAGCGAGAAGGCAGTTTTGCCGGTGAGGTCGTATGGGGTGCCGTTCGCATCGACCAACTCGATTGAACCTTCGGGTGCCTCGACGCGAAACGGACCATTCGGCCTGACCGTGATTTTCACTTGAGCCATAAACTAAATTCCTCCAACCTTACGGATTTCCAGTAAGCCTTAAGAAGATAACACTAAGCTTGACCGAATGTCTCGGCAGGCGCTGCTCACGAAATGAGAGCTAGGCAGCTTCCAGACGCGCTTTCGTGAGACTGCGATACAGTTGCAGGCACTGATCAATCATGCGCTTGGTAGTAAAACGTTCGCGCGCCCGGGTATATGCCAGTTCGGCATAGGCGCGGCGCATGGCTCGATCTTCGTTCAGCAGTCGAATATTCTCGGCGAGACTTTCAGAGTCGTTGGTGCGGAAATAAAGAGCGGCATCGCCCCAGATCTCCCGGAAACTCGGGATATCGTTAGCGACAATCGCGCAACGCGAGAAAGCAGCTTCCAAGGCCAGCATTCCCAGTGGCTCATACCGCGATGTGGCCGCGTAGATTGCGGCGCGACTATAGAGAGCGCGCAACTGGGCGTCAGTCTGGGGCCCGCGGATGGCGACGGAAGTCGTCTCTGTCGCTACTTTTACATCTGCTCGGATGGGAACGCGCGGTACGGGAACTGTCTGTTCCGCGCCAACGATGCAAACCGGAAGCGGATGCTGTTGCTGGGTCAGCAGGAAGACTTGTTTGCTGACATCGACGAGACGGCCGATTGCGAGCACGCAATCATCTTTGCTGACGTAAGGGTTGAAAAAGATGGGATTGCGACCCGGGTAGATCACTTCCCCGCGGCGCGGGTGTCCGTAGCAGGTGGTGACGCGATCGAGCATCCAGGCGGATGGCGCAATCACGGCGTCCGCTCCGAGCAAACCATTGAGAACAGTCTTGCGATACCAGTTCAGGTATTGCGGCCGCTGCGGCGGCTTATCGTGGACCGCCTGCGACCAGGTGATCAGGTCGCCGTTCGCCATCACGATGCGCGGCAGATCCACAGGAAGATTGCCGTAGCAGAACTGGTTGAGATGCAGGACGTCCGGGCGGAGTTCCTTTACCAACGAGAGCAGAAACGCGGAAGATTCGGGGAGGTCCTCTTCGGCTTCCTGCATCCATTCGAGGCGGAAGCCAGTCGGACGGTAGTCCAGACCGTGCAGGTGGTCCATCCAAGAGGTCTGGTGCGGCAGAGGAATGTCGCCAAAACTCACCAACGTGACACGCACGCCGCGAGTGACCAGTCCAGTCACCAGTTCGCGGGCGTAAGTCCACGATCCCGAGAGCGAGTCGGCGGTAACGAGGACGTGCACAGAACCTCCGGGGGAGAAGCGCGGAATGCCGCACAGAATGCGGAGTTCCGCTTCCGAGTGGCTCTATTTTAGTAGCTAGGAGGCTCGAAGGTGAAGCGATTTCGAGTGGCGGAGCGTGCAAGAAGTTGCACGGTTGAATTCACGACCGGGCGAGCCTCCCAGTGGCTACGCCCGGTCCTTCGCCTAGAAGTTAAACTTCAGGGCCAACTGGATCAGCCGCGGTGGTAATGCAGCCAGAATCTGGTTGAAGGTCGGCGAACTGATGTCACTGTCCGGCAAGCGGAAGTTCGTATGATTCAGGACGTTGAAGAATTCGGCACGGAACTGCAAGTCCTTTCCTTCCGTCACTCGGATGTTTTTGAACGCCGAGAAATCCCAGTTTGTATAGCGCGGGCCAACGCCAATGTTGCGGCCTGCCGTTCCGAATTGCTGAACGGGAGAATTGGGGTCGGGAATGATCCGCTGAAAGGCAGCGGCATTCAACCAGGCAGCTGTTGTACGCGGACCGCTATTGGGATTCTGTCCGGAAACGAGGTTGGGACGATTCGCGGAGAAGCCGGTGATCTCGGGAGCTCCTCCCTGTTGGGAAACGTCATTCGAATCGAAGACCGTGAACGGAGTTCCACTCATGACCGTGACGATGCCGTTTACCTGCCAAGCACCCAGGATCTGCTGATACCAGCCATGCGGCTGTCTCCACAGCGGAAGAGCCCACTGGTAACTCAGCACGAGCCGATGGCGGGAATCGAAGAGCGAGCGCCCGCGCTCGGCAGCGAGATTAAACGGATCCTGCGCGAGATCGTTTTCTCCGGCGACGGGCTTGGCCGCCGAGCCCGTCATGTTGAATGAAGATGCATCGTCGATCGATTTCGAGAAGGTATAGGACGCGAGGAATGATACGCCGTGGCTGAATCGTTTCTTCAGACTCGCTTCCAATGCGTTGTACGAGGAGTTGGCGATACCCGCGATCAACCCCGTTGACGAATAAACGCAACTGCTCGGCGGGTCATTGAGCGTGCATCCGGAATAGAGACGCCGTTGATCGGCGTTGCCTGAGGTCGAGTACGGCTGATTGGTGGACGGATCGATTCCGGGCACGTAGATGGCGGGATTGCCTTCGATGAATCGAGGAAGGTTGGTGCCCTTCGTGCCGACGTACCCAACTTCAAGCAGAAGATCAGAACCAAAGGACCGTTGAACACTCAGGTCCCAATCCTGTGAGTAGGGCAAGGGCAGATTGGGTGTCAGTGTCAGGTTCGTAAGAGGCGTTGCGAAGGTTCCAGGGGCGGGAGGATTTCCGTTGAAAGGGTCGGTGAAGTTCGGAACGCTAATCTGCGCCGTCTGCAGATACGGGGGCGCGCTGATGGGCGACTGTAACGGTCCGCCCTGCCCGGTGTAGTACGGCTCGTAGAAGATCCCGTATGCCGAAGTGATGAGCCACTTGCCCTTGCCAGTCGGGTCGTAGGCGAATCCGAAGCGTGGAGCGAAGCCTTTTTTGAAAGTGGGGATCAGCCCACCGGAGACTCCCGGATCGCCGGGATAGAGCAATCCGGGGGGAGCCGAGGGCATCACGACAGACTGGCGACCCGGGATCCAGAGTGTCTGCCGGTTGTGAATCTCCGTGTAAGGGAAAGGCAGTTCATAACGCAGTCCGAAATTCAGGGTCAGACGGGATGTAACTTTGTAAGTGTCTTGTCCGTATCCATTGAGCGAGTTGCCGCGGATTCCACGCGAGAAATCGCCGCGTCCTTGCAGGAAGAAGACAGGCTGGCCAAATAGAAATGCGGCGAAGCCATCGCCCTGCATCGGAAAACCGGGATCGAAGACAAAGAAGCCATTCGTCGCGATGCCCTGCAAGACGCTGAAGTTCAAATGCTGGTAACCGCCGCCGAATTTCAATTCGTGCTTGCCGTGGATCCAACTGAGAGAACCCGAGTAGTCGTAGGCGTTCTCGTACGTATTTCGGGGTCCTGTGATCGGGTCTCCAACGGTCGTGTATCCATTCACCTGGATGAAGGGCGGACCCTGGGCGGTGTCAAGGCTGGACGAGTAACCAAAGCCTAAATCGGTAGGACTCTGGTGATTCAGGTGCTGATCGAACAAAAATTTATTGCGCAGATAGGAGAAACGGAAGACACCGATCATCCCAGGAGAAAACGTGTGGGTCTCTTGGGCGACAAAGTTCTGCGCGCGGTGATCTTCGCCGACCGGGAAACCGGGGACGCTGGCGCCGGAAGGCGAAAACGGGTCGAAGCGACTGCCCTGGCTAAACATATAGCGGAAATTTAGCGTGTCGGCAACGGACAGATAGTGGTCGATCCGGAGTCCGAATTGGTCCGTGTCATCGCGCAAAGTTTGCGTTGCACTATAGACGTTGGTTCCGCTATTTGGCTCCGGGAAGAGGCTCAGCAGGTTCTGTGAGAACGGATTGATGAAACTTTGGATCTGATTATAAGGGACCTGGAACGGCGGGTTCGCAAACAGGAACGTAATCTGATGAAGTGGATTGCTACAGATGCCATTGCTGTCGAACGACTCCTGCTTTGACGCGTCGCAAAGTTGGCTGAAGTCGCCACCACGCTCGGCCAAACTTGGAACCGTGCTTCCCTGCGTCTCACCCTGGCGATTGCGAAATCCCTCGTAGTACCCGAAGAAGAATGTCTTGTCCTTGATGATGGGGCCGCCAAAGGTTCCGCCGAATTGGTTCTGCTTCAGCGGTTCGGTGCTGGACGCGAAGTAGTTCGTCGCATCGAAGGCATCGTTGCGCAGGAATTCCCACAAAGCGCCGTGATAGTTGTTCGTACCGGAGCGAGTGATGATGTTGGTTGTCGAGCCCAGGCTGTTGCCGAATTCGGCGCTGGCATTGTGTGTCAGAATCTTGAATTCGGTGATCGCATCTATCGGTGGTTTGAGAACGAAGCCTCCATCGACGCCATTGAAATTGTTCGCCCCATCGATGAGGAAATTGTTGGACTCCGGGCGTTGGCCATTGACGGCATAAGCCTGTCCGTCGCGGAGGGTGCCCCCTGCTTCCGATAAGCCGGGCGTGATAGGGGCAACACCGGGCTGAAGCAATCCTAATTGGGCGAAGTCGCGGCCGTTCAGAGGCAACTCGAGCACGTCGCGCTCACTGACGGTCTTGCCCAGGCTGGTGACGGTGGTTTGGATGAGTTGAGCGTCCGCCTGAACTTCGAGTTTCTGGGTCTCAGAGCCAACTGCAAGACGAATCGGGATGGTCGGAGTTTCGTCGACATCGAGAACGATACCGCGTTGGATGTAGGTCTGGAACCCTTTAGCTTCGACCTGGAGAGAGTAGTGCCCGACCGGCAGTTCCAGCAGCACATAGGCGCCGGAGCGATCGGTTTTTGAGCTTCGGCTTAATCCTGTCTCGGTCTGCGTGGCAGTGATCGTGGCACCTTGAACCGCAGCGGCTGTGGGATCTAGCACCGTACCGAGGATGCTACCGGTGATTTGCTGTGCCGCGGCGGTCATCCCGCTCAGAAGAATCAAAATCGCGCAGCATGAGTATTTAGAAAAAGCTGTGAATCTATCCACGCATTCCCCCCCAAATCGAAGGTAGACGCTCGCGCCGTTCCGTGGGCACACGTGTAGCCTGTCCCGTTGGATCGAGGCACCGAGGCATGCTTCTGATTTCCGGGATCCCCAGAATCCCGAGATTGATGAGCAGCGAAAAGTTAGCGGAGTGCGCGGGGGACACACAATAACGGAAAGATATTATGCGGCCAAAATTCGATCAGTTAACCTCCAACCGCAACCGAAGTTCGCGCGCGAGCGTGTCGATGGTACGGATCTTCTCACTGGCGAAATCCGGAAGATTGGGGACGGACATCGCGAGTTCACACGAGAGCAGCATGGCAGTGACGGTTTCGCGGAGGTCGCACTGCATCTGCGCAGCGATTGCCCGGCGCGCGGCCAGTTCCTCCCGCTTGCGGCGGTGCAATGCGGAACGCACGTCGCGCAGAACGCGTTCGATGTTGGAAACTCCGAAATTGACGTAGACCGGAAAAGCCGTGCCCAGATGTTCGATCATCTGATCGCTCTCCTCCGGTTCGGTCTCGAGAAGAAATTGATCAATGACTGCAGCGGAGTAACTTTGTTCTCGCGAGCGGGTCGCGGCCTGCTGCAGAGTCGAGGCCCACTGAACATCCTGACTGGTGGCGGCGTGCAGGGACTCGGCGCATTGTGCCCCGCTGGCGGATGGCGTGATAAGTAGAATCATGATCTTCTTCTTTGCACGTCGGACGCCAAGGCAGGCTCTCTGAAAAGACGCGACTTAAGCGGATCGGCCGCAACGCGCGTTCCGTTGCGGCACGAAATTGCCGGAATCAGTTCCGAATCGGGTGTTGGATTCAGGCTTCCTGCGCCGCAAACTCCTTCAGCTTCCGGTACAGAGTTGTCTTGCCGATTCCCAAAGCCCTGGCAGCCTGCAGTTTGTCGCCGTTCAGCTCGGTAATGGCGCGCAGGATTGTTTGTTTTTCGAGTTCCGCAATCGGAATGATTTTCGAATGTCCGTTGCCGTTGCCATTCGATGACTCGGGAATCGGCAGATTTCCGATCTCACGAGGCAGATCCGTGATGTGGATCAGAGGGCCGGTGGTGAAGGCGTAACTTCGCTCAAGACAATTTTCGAGTTCGCGCACGTTGCCCGGCCAATCGTAGGCGAGCATGGCTTTTACTGCGTCATCACTGAGCATCTTTTCCTGGCCGGAAGCTCGGGTCATCCTCTCGAGGAAGTGGCCGATCAGGAGCGGGATATCCTGCCGGCGCTCGCGCAACGCGGGAATGCGCAAGCTGAGAACGTTTAAACGAAAGTACAGATCACGGCGGAATGCCCCCTGCATGACGGCCTGCTCGAGATCGCGATTAGTTGCGGCCAGAACGCGAACATTAATGGGAATCCGGCGCGTGCTTCCGACCGGGCGGATTTCCTTTTCCTGAAGCGCACGGAGCATCTTGGCCTGGAGATCAACCGGGAGTTCCCCCACCTCGTCAAGGAAGATCGTGCCGCCTTCGGCCATCGCCATCAGGCCTTCTTTATTCTGATTGGCTCCAGTAAATGCGCCTTTGACGTAGCCGAATAGTTCACTTTCTATGAGGGTGGGAACGAGCGATCCGCAATCCACGGGGATGAACGGCTTGTCGCGGAACGGGCCGGAGTAATGGATCGAACGGGCGACCATCTCTTTGCCGGTTCCACTTTCTCCGAGGATTAGAACCGGGTGCACACTGTTGGCGGCCTTGGCGATGATGCGATAGAGCTTCTCCATTTCAGGCGCGCGCCCGACGATTCCGCCGAAACCCTGTTTGGATTTCACCTTCTCGCGCAGGAGACGGTTTTCTGACTTGAGCTTCAGGTGGCTGGCAACTCTCTCGAGCAGGAGTTTAAGTTCGTCAACGCTGAAAGGCTTCGTGACGTAATCGTAGGCGCCATTCTTCATTGCCTGTACTGCTGACTGCACTGTGCCGTACCCGGTAACCACGATGACTACGGCCTCGGGTCGACGCTCTTTGATCCGGCGCAACGCATCGAGGCCGCCGGCGCCGGGCAGCCGCAGATCAAGGAGAACGGTGTCGAAGCTCTGCACCTCAAGCGCACGGTAAGCCTGTTCGGCGGAGTCCGCGACGTGAGTCGTGAACCCGAGTGATTGTGCAATCTCGCGGCAGGCTTCGCGGATCAAGCGTTCATCATCAATAATTAGTAGATTGAGGAAGTTAGCGGGTTGAAACTGCGGGGTTGAACTGGTTGTAATCGGCCGGAGAGCTGCAGACGTCATGGCTATAAGTCCTCTTTAGTGGATGAAAGTACTTCCCCCGGACGGGGGAAAAAATCGTCGCAATCACAAGTTGGAATGGACTTCTCGGATGAAACGGGGAGCAGAATGGTGACGCGGGTGCCTCTTCCCGGCTCGCTATCTACGTGGATAAGTCCCCCGTTGCCGCTCACGATTTCGTGAACGGTAGCGAGGCCCAGGCCGGTGCCCTTGTTTGCCTTCGTAGTAAAAAAGATCTCGAACAGGTGTGACTGGGTCTTGGCATCCATGCCGGTACCATTGTCTTGCACGGTGAGAAGCGCGCACGGGAAGAAGGCGTCTGTTGTGCCGCTAAGCGACTGCAGTTTGCAGTCGCTCGTCGTCACCGTGATCTGGCCGCCCGCAGGCAACGCATCGCGAGAGTTGAGCACGAGGTTAAGCAGGATTTGCTGAGCCTGCGCAGGATCGATCTTTACGAGGCCCAGATTCGGATCGAGTTTCAAGTTCAGATCGATCTTTTCGCCGATTAGCCGATCCAGCATATTCCGCATTCCGTGCGTGATGTCGTTAAGAGAAAGCAGACGCGGCCGGTTGGTGCCCGGCTTAGTGAGGGCGAGCAACTGGCGTACAAATCCCGTGGCTTGCAAAGCAGTGCTGCGGATCTGCTCGGCATACCGTCTCGGCTGATCGCCGAGTTCGTGACTCGCAAGAAGTAGGTCGCAGTAGAGCAAAACACCCGTCAGGATGTTGTTGAAGTCGTGGGCGATTCCACCGGCCAGGCGACCCGCAGTTTGCAGGCGTTCGGCCGCTGTTCGGGTATTTTCGGGAGGAGACGACTCCTGTGCCAAGGCCAGAAGTTCGGATGCAGCGTTCCCGATGCGAACACGCCATACGGTCCATTGGATGATCCGGCCAGCCGGGTTCGCATCGGATCCAATCCGAAAGCTGTCAATCCGTCCATCCCTGAGCTCATTCATGAACCAGTCGCATTCGACGCGGCGCTCATTTGATACCAGCGCGGAAATGCGCAGCGACGAATCGCCGCCTGGAGCCGACGCAAGTATGCGCTCCATGGCTGCGTTCAGGGGGACGAGAATTCCTTCTTTTGAGCACCGAGCTAAACCTACTGGCGAGGATGCAAAGAGCATGCGGAAGTCGGGAGCGTTTTCTTCAACGGCCCGTGGAAATGTCGGCGCGGCACTCATCTGATTGGTGTCGAAGATCCGGGAAACAGCACAATCAAACTGGGTGTGCAATTCCCGAAATGGAACTGATTGCCACAATGTGCGCGATCAATTTCCATTTCGCCCACTTTAGACATTAGGCGCCATGGGACGTAAGGGCAGATGTCACCAAAAAGAGAAAACTTTCTGTGGAAAACTCAGGAAAGTATTACTTAGTGGGCTACTTGAGCCGTTTGGGTGAGCGAATAGAGCGGCTCAGTCAGGCGAAACGTAAGACGATGACCTTTCTCGAGACGGATCACCGGATCCACATGGTGACCGGGATTGTGGGCCCGTGTGAACAGACTGGCAGATCGAACTGGCACATCACTGCCCGAGATGCGTAACGAGGTCAGGGCAAGACGGACGTAGCCGCGACCCGGCTTCACATCGGATGAACTTGCAGACTCAACTCGGCCAGAAACTATAGTGCCTTGGGGAATCACGGTCTTACCTCGGATTACGACCGGCTCGTCGATGCTGCCTTCGAAGGAATCCGATCTCGTCCCTGAGATGGCAGCTTCAAGCCTGACTCTGAGAAGCGTGCCGGCAGGGAGCTCTTGAGGACGGAAGGGCAGGCCATTTTCTGTCAACGAAGGTTCGCCGGCTGCGGGTGCAGCGGTTTCGGTCGACTCCGAGTTCACCTGTCGGAAAGGAGCGCGATCGGTTTGGATTGCAGTGTCGTCGATCGGCACCTCAATCTGACGCGAACATGCGATGGTAACCATCAATCCTCCGGCCGTTAGCCAAAGAAAAAGGCACCGAATCCGCCCAGCATGTCTCATCGAAAACATGTTCGCGCTTGAATCCCGAAAAGACGAGTGGCAACCCGAATACCACAACTCAACCCACTGAATCAACGACTTGGATGGCAATTCGTCCAGGGCGTTCGTGTAGATTTTTCCGTTTTGGCAACTTTATTCTTTGTACTGCTCGCAGGAAGGCAGATCAGGGGCAAAAAAGAGCGGAGGGCCAAGAGCGCCCTCCGCCGTGGACATTGAAAGAGTCTCTATTGTTTCTTCGTCGCCTTTTTCTTCGGTGCCGCCTTCGGAGCAGCCTTCTGCTCGCTCTGGCGGCCACCGATCAGGCTCATGGCATCGGCAGCGTTGAACGGGAACTGCCGAACCGAGTTTTCCGTCTGGCCGGCAGAGTTGAGTGTGACGTCGACGCGGCGGTTGCTGGCCATGCGGATCGTCAAGATCCGGGCCAACGCCCTCTTCTTCTCCGCCGTCGTCAACTCGGTGTTTTGGTTAATCGACTCCTTTACCTGGTCTGTTGTCAGATTGCGCTCTTTGCCGAACGCCTTGGTGTCGATGTCGGCCTCAGGCACGCCCTGCTCGACCAAGAAGCCCTTGACTCGGGCGACGCGGCGCTCGGTCAGAGCCTGGTTGAACTCGGGAGTTCCGCGATGGTCGGCGTGACCTTCGAGCGTAATGTGAGCATCGGGCTTGGCTTCAAGGTATTTCTTGAAGTCAGTCGCGAGGCCCATCAGGATCTTCTGTTGACTTGGGAGCAGCCCTGCGGTGGGATCTTTCGGCGTTGGCTGAGCCGTCGCGAAGTAGACGCTGTGCAGAGCAAGCCGCGCTTCCAGAGCCTTGTCCACCGGCGGCGGAGGAGGATTCTGGACCGTGACCTGGGTCGAAGCCTGAGCATTCAGGCCGCGAGAGTCGGTGCAGGTTGCGTTTACGGTCACCGGGCCAGGAGGAAGACCAGCAGTGTTTAGAGTGGCCGAATTCCCAGAACCGGAAACCGAGCCGGGGGTGGAAGTCCAGTTCGCAACTGAAACCGGAACTCCATCAGGACTGGTGCAGTTCGCGGTCAGATTGACGGTGCCTCCCGGGACGAGTTCCGTCGGATTCGCCGACAGTGACATGGTCGGAGGATTCTTCGGTGGCAGTGGCTTGATGGTGTACTTCGCCGTGCAAGAGGCCTCGTTCGCCTTCTTCGCCTTCGGGTCGGTTACGTGTGCCGTGACGGTGTAGTCTCCGGGCGCAACATTGTTTGTGTCGATAGTCGCGGTAGTCTCTTTTCCCGTAACGGTTCCACCGCTACCAGTCCAACTGTAGGTCACGGTGTGTTTGGGATTGAAGTTGCTCGCAGTCACCGTCGCGGTGATGGGCTCGCCTACCAGGACTTCGGTGGGCTGGACGGAGCAGGCGGCGGTCGGAGTAACAGGCTCTGCTCCACCCCAGTTCAATACGATACCGGTACGCAACCGCAGCCCCTCAAGCGTCGGACGGCGGAGATTGGGGAATTCAGGAGCAGCGAGATTTGCAAAATTGTGGCGCGAGTATACGTAATCGGCTTCGATCAAACGCCATGAGAATGTCTTGGTAAATGGAATATCGACGCCGCCACCCAAAATCGCTCCCACGCCGTTATGATTCACGGATCCCGAATCGTAGGTCAGCCGGTTGAAGCTGGCGAGAGCGTGGATGAAGAAATTCGGACCTGGATCGATACGCCACATAAATCTCGGGCCGACACTTGCAGTCCAATTGGAAGTGGCGCTCGCGGTGTCGCGGCTGTATCCGAAATCCACTTCACCCGCCCAATGAGGATCGAAGTTATAGGCGAGGGCCGCACCCAGTCCCCTTGGCAGGCTTGGCAGATCAAACGGGGCCGGATTGCTGGGAGTGCTCGTCGCTGTCGGGAACGGAACCGTGCCCCCAGGAATATGGTACTGGTATCCAGCAAACATGTCCCATTTAGGAGTGGAATCGCTCTGCGCAAAAACAGAGGTAGAAATTAGAATAGTTGCGACAACTGCGGCTAAGCCGACCCATATCGGTCTACATGCGCGCATCGTTCGACTCAGTGTCATGGAATCCTCCAAAAAAATCGTTCGCCGGGTGCCTGTGCAGCCAGATGCTATTAAGGAAACAATCCTGAGAACTTGGCGGAAGACGAGACCTACCCGTGGAACGGAAAATTCTATCTCACAGCAGCGTAAAGCGAAAGCATAGACTCAGAACATAACGATTTGTACTCAGGTTCCCGTCTCAAATTGAAATTCGCATATTGATGAGACCTTGCCGGGCATGAACTGAGCCGCGTATCGTTGGGGTTCAGTCCTGTCGAAGATAGCAAGCACGATCCTGAGGTGGGTGAGTCAGAAAGAGCAGATGAGCCACGAAAAGGTATTGATCGTTGAGGATGAGGAAAACGAGCGCTCGGGACTAGCCGAACTAGTCTCTTCCTGGGGCTATCGTATTGAGACTGCTCGGGATGGAGCAGAAGGCCTGGAGAAAGCGACACAGTGGGCTCCTTCAATAGTGGTTACGGATATGAAGATGCCCCGGATGGGCGGCATCGAGCTGCTGGGGCATCTGGCCGAACAGGCGCAGACCATAGCCGTGATTCTGGTCACAGCCCAAGGCACAATCGACAGCGCCGTGCAGGCAATGCGGATGGGTGCCTACGATTACATTACCAAGCCGATCGATACCAACCGGCTGCGAACGATCCTCTCGAACGCCTCCGCACTGCTCGGAACTCGCGCTGAACTCGAGGCAACGAGACGTCGTCTGCGAGACAGCGGATCGCTGGGCCGGCTGAGCGGCGCCTCGCGCAAGATGCAGGAGATCTTCCGGCTCATCGAAATGGTTGCACCCAGCACGGCGTCTGTACTCATCACCGGCGCGAGCGGAACGGGAAAAGAATTAGTTGCCCGTACGATTCACGAACTGAGCCCCCGGAAGGATCGTCCGTTTGTTGCAATCAACTGCGCTGCGATTCCCGATACTCTGATGGAAAGCGAAATATTCGGACACGAGAAGGGATCGTTCACTGGGGCACTCGAACGCCGCACGGGCTGCTTTGAACTGGCGGAAGGCGGAACGCTTCTTCTCGATGAAATCGGCGAGATGCCGATTGGAACGCAAGCCAAGCTGCTGCGCGTTCTTGAGGATCGCAAGCTCCGCCGGTTGGGAAGTAAGGTCGAAACCGCCGTTGATGTTCGCGTGCTGGCGGCAACTAACAAAATCCCGGACGAAGCCGTTTCCCGAGGAGAGTTGCGCAGCGATCTGTATTACAGGTTGAATGTGTTCAACATTCACATGCCGCCGCTGCGGGAACACAAAGAGGATGTGCCTTCCCTAGTCCAGTTACTGCTTGCCGAAATGAGCAGCAAGCATGGGCGCAAGGTGAGTGCCGCAAGTGAGGCAGTGCTGAATCAATTCATCAACTATTCCTGGCCGGGGAACGTCCGCGAACTACGGAACACCATTGAACGTGCGGTGATCGTATGCGACTCGGGAATGATCGAGACCAAGCATCTCCCTCCGGGCTTTGGCCAGGCTCCGTTGCGCACTGCCGCGAATGATCCGGATGCGGTTCGGCTCGGTGTCGGGACCACAGTCGAAGAAGCGGAGAAAATGCTGATCCTTAAGACTCTGGAAGCAACCAGCAACAACAAAACCAGAGCTGCGGAAATTCTCGGCATCAGCCTCAAGACTCTGCATAACAAGCTGAAAGAGTATGGGAGCGCTACGGCGGAGACCGTGACGGGCAAGGAAGAGGTTTCAAGCAGCTAGCCGCTCCACCGTTGCTTTCGTTGCATGTTCCGACGCAAGACCATCATCGTGCTGACGATCACTTTAATGGTGACGGCCATGGTGTCTGCGTTTTCGTACCTGTACATATCGCAAATCTTGCGACTGCGCATTGCAGGTGCATATGAGACTGCTACCAGCCTGACCCACCAACTGGCGTATGCCGCTGGCAACGCGGTTCCCGATTTCAGCAGCACTTCCATCAATACCAGCGATCCTGCGGCCGTAAGTCGTGCTGTCTCCGAATATGTGCAGACCGACGTTGATTTGAACAATCTGCTCCAGTCCGATCCCGGCGACTGGAGGTTCATCTACGACGTAGCGATTGTTGACACGAACGGGCGAGCGCTCCTGCACACGAATGCCAGCCTGGTCGGAAAAGTCGTTCCACCACGCCCGGATTTTCAGCGAATCGTCAGTTCCCGTTTCCGCCAGCAAATACGGCTCGTATTCAGCCCTGCCGCCGTTTACGACGTCTCCTACCCGCTGGAGTTGAACGGCGCACCCTTTGGCACCATCCGGATCGGCGTACAGACCGTGTTCCTGAAGAGCGAAGTAGCAGCCCGACTCATGAAAGCGCTCTATATCTCGATCGCGGTGGTTTTTATATCGTTGCTGTTGGCCGCTGGCATCTCGAACCTCGCGCTCGGGCCCTTGAAGGAGATCAGCCGCAATCTCGATGATGTAAGCCTCGGCAATTCGACTGCGATTTCCGGCGACGAGTCGAATCATGATGAGTACGGGTTAGTTACACTGAAAATTGCGAATCTTGGCCGGCAGATTCGGGATAGCAAAGAGATCTTCTCCGCATTGAAAGACAACGTCGATCAACTGATGTCGAACCTGCAAGACGGCCTGATGTTATTCGCCCGCGACTCACGCGTGGTGCTGGTGAGCGCACCCGTGGAATCATTTCTCGGGCGGCCGCGCTCGGAGTTGCTGGGGCGCACGGTTCAGGACGTATTCGCTCGCGACACCCTGTTGGGAACGGCATTGCTGGATGCGTTCGAGCGGCGTCGTCCGATATCGCAGCGCGAATTCGAAGCGGCGGGCGGCAAGCGCGTGCAGGTCTCGCTGGACTTTGTTCAGGAAAAGAACTCGCAGATCGGAGCACTCCTGATCATGCGCGATACGGAATCGGTTCGCCGTATTGGCGATGAAATCGAGATGTCGCGTCGGCTTTCTGCGAGTGGACGCTTGACGCGCGGCGTGGCGCACGAAGTCAAGAATCCGATTAATGCCATCGTGCTGCATCTGCAACTGTTGCAGAACAAACTCAGCAAGGAGGAACCGGACACCCGTCGCCACATGGATATTATCGATAGCGAAATCCGGCGCCTTGACCGGGTTGTTCAAACGCTCGTGGATTTCACCCGGCCCCGGGATCTGCATATCGAGGAGGTCGACCTTCGCAGGCTGTTGGACGATGTCACCGTTCTGGCTGCGCCGGATGCGGAACAACATGGCGTCCGCATCGAGCGGCACATGCCGGAAGAGCGGCTTCCTGTAAAGGTTGACGTGGACCTGATGAAGCAGGCTTTCCTGAATATCGTGATCAACGGCGTGCAAGCCATGCCCGAAGGGGGCGTCCTAACAATCTCGGCGCACGATGAAAACGGCATGGCCATCGCCGAGATACAGGACCAAGGGCCCGGGATCCCGAAGGAGTTGCACGATAAAGTATTCGAGCTTTACTTCACGACAAAAAAAGAGGGCAGCGGGATCGGGCTGGCCCAGACCTATCAGATTCTTCAGTGGCATTACGGGTCGATTGATTTCGAATCCGCCGAGATGACCGGAACCATTTTTCGTTTTCAGGTACCGCTCGTAGGACAGGTCGAGGCTCGCCAAGACGATCCTGCGGATACAGCTACAATTCATCGCGGGGATTAGGCATCAGAAGCCGAATTGCACGTAGCTGTCATTTGAAGGCGTAAAATCGAATCAGCGTCAGTGATGGGTTGCTCGGTAACTTTTTCATGACTCTGGCCAAAATCCTATTGATCGGCGTCTGCGGGATCGCATGGACCTTTTCGCTGAATACCGCAGAGGCACAGCAGTCGACTCAGTCCACCTCGTCTACACAGACCGGCAACGGCGGAACGCAGGAAGGCACTTCAAAAGCTCAGGAAGCGCCAGAGAAGAAACAACTGCCCGCAGACGCAAAGTCACCTGAAAAGTCACCTCAGCCGAAAGCCTCTTCGAAAAAAGTCCACCACAAGAAGAAGCCGAAAGCGGACTGCGCCGTGACGCCGGAGCCTGGACCTGCCGCGACAGCAACGCCGCGCGCGGGTACCCCTGCAGCAAATTCCCATCAGAGCCAAAACACCAGCGCCATCAACAAGGATCCCTGTCCGCCTTCGAAGACTGTTGTCCATCAGGGGGGGACCAGCGACACCAGCATCCAACTTGCGGGCGGCCCAGGAAGCCAGAGTTCTCAGGCGAACGCAACCGCGAGCCCCATGCTGGAAGCTACGGAAACAAATTTGAAGAAGCTCGAAGGACGCCAGCTTAGCGAGACCGAGCAGGACATGGTCACGCAAATCCGCCAGTTCATCCTGCAATCGAAAACCGCAGTAATGGCAGGAGATGTAGAGCGTGCCCGCACACTGGCATGGAAGGCACAAACACTATCGGAAGATCTGGTAAAACCTGAGAAGTAAATCTGCTCTGTTTTAACTACTTCCCTTTTGCCCTCGCGCTGTTCACCTTAGTCAGCAGGTCCTGCGTCATTGACTGCAGCGGGCCGGGGATTTTCACCGCTTCCGTGAGCACTTCGCGGGCCTCGGTGAGTTTGTTCAGTTTGGCATAAGCGAATCCTAGACCGTACAGGGCCCTGGCATATTGCTGATCATCTTGCCCTTTTAACAGTCCGGCTGCGGTTTTCAGTTCGGGGATCGCAGGTGTGGTCTTTTCCTGCTTCAGATAAGCCCAGCCGATCGTGCTGTGTGCCGCTCCGGCTGAGAGTTTGCGTGACTTGTCGGCATCGGGCGCATCCGCCTTTGAGACTTCAATCGCTTTCTGCGCGTAGGTCACTGCCTTCGTTGCATTGCCAGCATCGCCATAGTAGTTCGCGAGCAGCAGCAGAGCCGGAAGCGAATTGGGATCGGCAGCGAGAGCTTTTTCACCGAACGCGACCAGGCGAGTCTGATCATTCAACTGTCCCGGCCCGAGCGTGTACATGGCGTAATTGGAAACCTGAGTACCATACTGCGAGTCGGGATAGGCAGCAGTGAACTTCTCGATTTCGGCCATGCGACTCTTGGGATCGGTTTCCGCCGTGATCACGTTGAAACCGGTGGTCTCCAGAAAATCGCAGCTGCTCTGGATTGCCGCTTTCTCTTCGGCTACTTTCCGCGCGTAATCCTCGTCGCTCATCCCCTCTGGCTTCGGCTGCTTCGAGACGGAGTGGCAGACCTCACCACCTTTTGCCGCGCAGTCGATGACTTTGGCATTGTTCTTAGCCGCCTGGGCAATGCTGGCCTGAGAGACCAGAATATCGAGGTTGTGAGGAGAACTCGCGAGCGCCTTGTCTCCGTAGTCGAGCGCTTTCTGCATGTCACCTTTTGACTGGTACGCTTGGGCGAGTTGCCAGTTCCCGTAGGCGACGGCCTGCGGATTGGCGGAGTACTTCTGCACGAAGTCCTCGTACATCGTCACTTTCTTCTGCGCGTCCTGCTCGCTGGTGATTGCCTGTAATGCGCGGTCTTCATCGGTGCCTGCAGCAATCACGATGCGATCGATCTGGGCGCTCGCGCGCAGTACTGAAAGTGCAGAACAGAAAACAACAAAGAACAGCAGCAATCCCTTCCAGCGTTGCATAGTGCGCCTCCGCTTTACCCGACAGATGACTTGCTCGTTTTGCACGCGAATCGTAGCGCTGAATCAGGCCGTATGCAAGGGTTCCAGTCACGGCGCAGGTCGGAATTTTGTGGCACTGCGAACCTTGAGAGACCGACCACGTGAGGTGTAAAGACCAGGCTGATCATATTGCCACTTCAGCAATCCCCTTTTTTGCTTTCCGCGCCTCTGTCACTCCGTGGTGAATTCAGGCTGCGTCGGATAAAGTAGACAGATGCGTGCCAGTTTTGGCCAGCGTTCGTTGCGCTTCGTCTTTGCCGCCAACCTGATCTCCATGGTCGGCAGCGGGATGAACTCCGCCGCCGTGGCCTGGTACATCCTGAAGGCCACGCATTCTGAGATGGCTCTGGGAACATTCGCGGTTCTGCAGACGCTTCCAGCCATGCTCATGCTTCCCTTCACCGGGGTGGTCATCGACCGGGAGGATCGGCGGCGGCTAGTAATGTGGCTCGACGCAATTCGGGCGCTCATCATCGTCATAGTGGCTGTTCTTGCGTTTCAACATCGCGTTCAGGTCTGGCAGCTATACCTGATGAATACGCTCGTAGCCGCGGGTTTCTGGATGTTCTGGCCGACCATCACAGCGCTGATCCAGGAACTCACCCCCGAAGGACAATTCGTACAGTCGAATACTTTCCTGCTGGCGGGTGTGCAGGGTGGCTTTCTGATTGCCGGAGCGATCGTGGGATTCATTTATGACCATATCGGACTGGGTGGCGTGCTGACGCTCGATGTTTCGACGTACGTGGTCTCATTTCTCTGCTACTTTGCGGTGCGCAAGGGCAAGCACATTGTGCTTCGCCCGGAAGAATTGCGGGCTGACATTGTTGCTGCCGAAACTCAGTTCGAACGCTTCTGGCGGGAGATGCGCGAAGGCATCCAATTCCTGCGCGACCATAAGCCAGTCGTCCTGCTCGGCATGAGTTGGGCTCTGTTTCTCGGTGCGATGATTACGGGTGTGGTCGTCACTCCCTCGCTGAGCGACCGTGTGTTCCATGCGGGAGCGAAGGGTTATGGCTGGCTCAATGCCGGATGGGGCACGGGAGCGTTCATCAGCGCTTTGTATGCACCGCAGGTTATCGCGTATCTCGGGGGACGCCGGTCTGTCGCGTTTTCGATGGCGCTGCTCGCCGTGTGCGTCGCTCTTGCGCCGATTTCCGGCTTTCTTTTCCTCGCGATCTCGACTTATTTCGTCATGGGTTCGGCTCGCGGCGTCGGCGGCATTGCCATGAACACGAGCCTGATGGAGATGGTCCCAAAACATCTGATGGGGCGAGTCCAGAATGCGTTCTATTTCGCGGGAACGACCCTTCAACTGGTGCTGGCTATCTGTGTAGGCATGGTCGCGCAGAAGGTGAGTCTGGTTGTCGCATTCGCAATTCTGGGTTGCGTTTACGGGCTATCGTTTGTGGCTGCTAGCTGGCCGATGAGGGACTCTGTCCGGGAAGAGGTCGCCGCCGACTAGCGGCGCTCTGCAAGAGATGATCAATTATCCGGATCCACTGATGACCTTATTCCTGGCCTGTGTTGTTCGAAGACCCGAGCCGCCATGGTAAAAACAAAGCCGGGGCTGATATTCTTTCCAATTCCCAGGAGCTGACATGTCCTCTGACTTACAGGGCCGGACTGCTGTTGTCTTCGGAGTCGCCAATAAGCGCTCGATCGCGTGGTCGATCGCGCAGGGATTGCACGCCGCCGGCATGAAGCTCGCCATCACGTATCAGAATGAACGCCTCGAACAGGAAGCAAGGGATCTCATCCAATCGCTCCCCGGCGCGGAAGGGTTCATGTGCGACGTGTCCAAAGACGAGGAGATCGCCCGCCTTTTCGCTACTCTCAAAGAAAAGTATGGGAAATTGCATACGGTAGTCCACTCGGTTGCTTTCGCACCTGCCGATGAACTCAAGGGAGATTTCACCAATACATCGCGAGAAGGCTTCCGGGTTGCAATGGACGTCAGTGTGTACTCTCTGATTGCGGTCGCAAGAGCGGCGGCTCCTATGATGGAAGACGGCGGTTCGATCATGACGATGACGTATTACGCCTCCGAAAAAGTCGTGCCTCGGTATAACGTTATGGCGGTTGCCAAGGCCGGACTGGAATGCTCGGTGCGTTATTTGGCGTATGAACTGGGAAAGAAGAGAATCCGCGTGAACGCGATTTCCGCCGGGCCGATCAAGACTCTCGCCGCACGCGGAATCTCCGGCCTGAGCGATATGATGAAAGGCCATGAGGAGCGCGCACCGCTGGGGCGAAATGTAGAAGTTGCAGAAGTGGGATCGACCGGGGTGTTCCTCGCTTCGGACGCCAGCAGCGGCATCACGGGCGAAGTCATTTTTGTAGATTGCGGCTACAACATTATGGGCTTTTAGAAAGCCCGACCGGGGTTCCAAATGAAAACACCTCTGCGTCTCGCGCTTTGCGGCGTCGTGCTTACCGTCTGCCTGGTCTCGACTTCTGCGCAGTCCTCTCCGCCCTCTCACGCCGCTACCGTGATCGATTCCATGCCGCACTTCCAGCGAATTCAGGAAACCGTGATCTCGCCGGACGGGACCCAGGTTGCGTACGTGATCGGAGGAGAACTGTCCTTGATTCCGGCAGCCGGGGGCACCGCGCGAGCGATCTCAGTCGAAGGCAAGCTGGAAATTCGGGACGTTGCTTGGTCGAGCGACTCGAAGCGGATTGCATTCATTGCGGATTTACCTGGAGATATGCCTGCGGCGCAGATTTATACCTCCGCCGTAGACGGCACGGCTCCGGTCAAACGGGCGGAGGTAAAGGGCTATGCATCTGCGCCAACCTTTTCACCCGATGGATCCAAGCTCGCGCTTCTCTACATCCAGGACATGCCGCGAATCGCCGGCCCGCTGCAACCGATGACTCCGCTCTCCGGCGTTGTGGGAGAAGAAATTTATGAGCAACGTCTGACCACGATTGATCTGGCGACGAATGCACTGACTCAGGTCTCGCCCGCAGACATCTATGTTTACGAATACGATTGGGCGCCTGATGGCAAAAGCTGGGTCGCGACCGCCGCACACGGTTCTGGAGATGCGAACTGGTACGTCGCAAAGCTCTACAGCATTGATTCGCGAGCGGGCGAGATGCGCGAGATTTATGCGCCGAAATGGCAGATCGCCGAGCCTCATGCATCACCGGATGGCAAACACGTCGCGTTCATTGAAGGACTGATGAGCGACGAAGGTTCGACTGGCGGTGATATTTACGTCGTCGACATCGCCGGCGGTAAGCCTCGAAATATCACTCCGCAGATTGAGAGCTCTCCTTCTTCCCTTCGATGGATCGGACCCGACGAAATCCTGTTCGCGCAGAACATCGATGGTAAATCTGGAATTGCTCAAGTAAATGCTTTGGCCCCAGCGGTGCGTTCTCTTTGGAGTGGTGAAGAGTATCTGGGGGCAGCGCCGAGCGCTTCTGTTTCCGCCAATGGTTCAGTGACAGCCGTTATTCGGCAATCGGCCAGCACTCCGCCGGAAGTCTGGGCAGGCCCGGATGGAAAGTGGAAGCAACTGACAACCGTCAACGCTGGAGTAAGGCCTGCATGGGGCGAGATGCGCAACTTCCATTGGACTAACGGAAAGACGAAAGTCCAGGGCTGGCTGATGTTGCCAAAGGATTTTGCTTCCGAGAAGACTTATCCTCTCATCGTGAATGTGCACGGCGGTCCATCTGGGGCCTGTAGCGCCCATTTCGACCCCATGACCATGGGTGCTGAGTCAGCGATGGGTTACTTTGCGTTCTGTCCCAATCCGCGCGGCAGCTACGGACAAGGCGAAGCCTTCACTCGGGGCAATATCAAGGACTTAGGCGGCGGCGATTTCCGCGACATCATGGCAGGCGTTGATGCGATCTTGAAGGAATATCCCATCGACCCCAAGCGCATCGGAATCCGCGGCCACAGCTACGGCGGGTATATGACGATGTGGGCTGAAACGCAGACACATCGTTTTGCGGCCGCAGTCGCCGGCGCGGGATTATCGGACTGGCTCAGCTATTACGGGGTGAACGAGATCGACGAGTGGATGATTCCGTTTTTCGGAGCTTCCGTCTATGACGATCCCGCGGTGTACGCTAAAAGCGATCCGATGCACTTCGTGAAGAATGTGAGAACACCGACTCTGATTCTAGTTGGCGATCGCGACGGCGAAGTGCCGATGGAGCAGTCGGTCGAGTGGTGGCATGCGCTCGAGGCGATGAAGGTCCCGGTGAAGTTTGTCGTCTATCCAAACGAAGGCCACGTGTTTGTCAGGCCTGCCGACTGGCGCGATTATTTTGTTCGCTCACTGGAATGGTTCGACGAGTGGTTCGCAAAAGTACCTCAGAAACAGTGACTACCTGCAGATCGTAATGCGCCTTTGATTTTCGCCTTCCCGCTGCAAGGAAATTTCCAGATCGCATTCAGTCATTAGTCGAGCGAATTTCTCTCCCCACTCGATCAGCAGGATGCTGCTCTCGTCGCGGAGATCATCGAGGGCTAGCGTATCCAGTTCGCGCGGCGTGTCGATTCGATAAAGATCGATGTGATACAGGTTGGCTTTCGGCCCGCGATACTCATGCACCAGCGTGAAGGTGGGACTGGTGACATCTTCCTCTGCGGCTGCTTCAAACGCAGCGGCGATTCCCTTCACCATTGTCGTCTTTCCGGCGCCCAGATCTCCGCGCAGGAGAATCAGCTTGGGAGGAGACAGCAGATCGAGGAGCGATCGACCGAAGGCAATCGTCTCCTCAGCTGAATGCGTTGTAATCTCTCGGATAGCCGTTCGTGCGTTGATGTTCCCGCCCACCCCAACAGTATATCGAGAGCCTGCGGGAACAGCCGGTTTGGCCCGGCAATCGAGGCAACTCAAAGCGATCAGTTGCTCAGTAGGTAGAGAATGCGCTCGATTTGATTCCGAGTTGGCTGCGCGCGGTGACGTGCTCGAGCGATGTGCGAAGCCGACGATGATCATCGTCCTCAATGGCCACGAATCGAAACGGCTGCAGTACGCCGTCGTTCAGGCTCCGCATCGGGCTGAGGATTTCCGCCATGCCGTGCACTGGTCCAGCTTGCGTCTGGAAGGCAACTTCCACAAAGTCACCCTGCCCCAGAGATTGCGGCATCCGGAGAAGGCCTCCAGTGGCGGAAATGGTTTGTAGTTTAGCTTTTGTGCGGCGGCCATCTTCGAGACGAATCGCAGCCAGAACGGAATCTCCTAGCTGGACCCGGGCTGCACGCCGCGAGGGGTGCGGTTGGGGGAAGTGGGTCATAGGCAAAATCAGTGTCCCACCGCGAGACGTTAAGTAATAGATTACTGAAGCCCTCGTCCGGATTCCGCATTGCGTGCACGATTTGACATGCGGAGAGCATGACGAACGAAGGACTTAGCTGCATGTGTACTTATTAGTTAATGTACGACCGGACAGTCCTACGGCTGCCAAAGGTGAGGCCCTGCGCAAAGGAATTGCATGTTCGAGTACCATCTTGTCGACCCCGCGGAGGCATTCACCTTGCGTAATTTGAGCTTCGCCATGGTTCCAGTTCTTATTCTCGCAGCTCTGACGAGTGCCCATGCGGCCTCGGATCCCCGTCCACCACTGCGCGTCGGAATCGTCGGGCTGGTGCACGGTCACGTGTACGGATTCCTGGACCAGTCGCGCCACAATCCTGAGATCGAGATCGTTGGAATTGCCGAACCGGACCGCCAACTGCTTTCGCAGGCCGCCAGTAAATACGGATTCAAGAATGAGCAATTGTTTACCGATCTCGAGGACATGATCGCGAAGGCGAATCCGCATGCGGTTCTGGTCTATACCAACACATACGATCATCGCCGAGTGGTCGAGATCTGCGCGCGCCACGGCGTTCACGTCATGATGGAAAAGCCGCTGGCAGTGAGCCTCTCTGATGCGCTGGCGATCGAACACGCAGCCCGCGACAGCAAGATCCACGTGCTGGTGAATTACGAGACGTCCTGGTATCCGAGCAACCACGCCGCCTACGATCTGGTGCAGGAGGGAGCCTTGGGCGATGTCCGCAAAGTAGTCGTTCATGACGGCCACAAGGGCCCGAAAGAAATCGGAGTGCAACCTGAGTTTTTCACATGGCTCACCGATCCCAAACTGAATGGCGCGGGCGCGCTCTTCGACTTTGGCTGTTACGGTGCCGATCTCATGACTTGGCTTATGAATGGCGAGCGCCCCAAAACCGTCACCGCGGTCACACAGCAGGTCAAGCCGGATATCTATACGCGCGTAGATGACGAAGCCACGATCGTGCTGACCTATCCGAAGGCGCAGGCAATCATTCAGGCATCATGGAATTGGCCATTTGACCGTAAAGATATGGAAGTGTACGGGCAGAATGGATACGCGATAACGGTGAAGCGGGACGACGTCCGCGTACGCCGGGCGGCACAGGAGCATGACGAGCAAGTCCACGCGAAGGCCGTACCTGCGCCTTACGACAATTCACTTTCGTATTTCAGGGCCGTGGTTCTCGATGGTGCGAAAGAAGACGCTCTGTCGTCACTGGATACGAATGTGACAGTGACGGAGATCCTCGATGCGGCGCGGCGCTCCGCCGCAGAGGGAAAGACGATTCGACTACCCGCGTCGAGGTGAGAAGGCTACCAGCTCACAAGGCGATTCTCTGCGGAACTTCGCGCGCGCTCAAAGGCTTCTGGCAACCCTTCGAGCAGATCAGTGGCGACGAGCGAGTGCTCACCTACGACTTCGCGCATCACGTCTCCGGCCAGGCCGTGCAGATGAACGGCGGCACAGGTTGCAAGCACCGGCTGCGCCGGATTCTGCGCAATCAGGGAGGCGACCATCCCGGTAAGGATGTCGCCAGTGCCACCAGTCGACATGCCCGGATTGCCCGTGGTATTGACCCACGCTTCACCGTCCGGTTGCACAACCAGGGTCCGGTGCCCCTTGAGCACGACAATCAAATCATGATCGCGCGCAAATCGTCGAGCGATTTCTAACCTGTCTTTCTGAACTTCAGCCGTCGAACATCCGGCGAGCCGTGCCATTTCGCCAGGATGAGGAGTGATCACCAGAGTCCTTCCCTTCCCGTTCAATTCGCTGGTATGGCCCTCAAAGGCATTCAGCCCATCTGCATCGACGACCATCGGAACCCTCTGGCCTGCTACGAGAGATCGCACCAGCGTGGACGTGTGTGGATCGCGTGAGATGCCGGGGCCAATCGCGACTACGGTCATGGTTTTGATTAGTTCGGCAAGACGCACGCCGGCACTTGTGGCGATCGTTCCGCATTCCGTCTCGGACAGCGCCTCCGTCATGATCTCGGGATGGAATCCAGCGACGGTGGGCAAAACGGATTTCGGAGTCGCGACGGTCGAGAGTCCGGCCCCCGCGCGCAAGGCTGCCATTCCGGCCATGGCGGCAGCGCCGGCTTTACCAACCGATCCCCCGATCACCAATACATGTCCGTAGAGCCCTTTATTGGATTCCGCCGGACGCGGCCCGAGTGGTGAAGAAATGTCGCGCGCAGTAATTACATTCAGATGAAGTGAGGAAACAATCGCCTCATCCGGCGAGCCGATTCCCGCGACGTATGTCGGACCATCCGTCAGCATGCTGAACATGTGCGCGGGACGCGGCGCAGTAAATGTCACGATGGCATCTGCTCGGGTGATCGGTCCTTCCTGCGAAGTCATGGCATCCGCATCGGCACCCGATGGAATGTCGACTGCAATCACAGGACTCTCGGCAGCACTGATCAGTGCGATTGCATCCGCATAAAGCCCGCTCACCGGAGGCTTGAATCCGGTCCCCAGAATTGCATCAAGGCATAGATCGGCATTGAACAGTTCGCGCACCTGCTCGCTTCTTAAGTCTTCCGATGAACGAACGATAGAGGCGGGAATGGGGAGTTTGCCATACATCGTGGCAGCATCGCCCTTCAGGTCAGCAGGATCAGCGAGCAGAACGACGCGAACGGTCTTCCCCTTCGCATGCAGGAGCCTTGCTGCCACGAAACCATCTCCGCCGTTGTTGCCTTTCCCGCAAACAACGGTGATCTCCTGATCTTTATTGTGATATCCGAGTACATAGTCGGCGACCGCCTTCCCAGCATTTTCCATGAGGGTAAGCGACGGCACGCCGAAGCGCTCGCTGGTGGCGCGGTCGATTTCGCGCATCTCCGCTGCGGTCACAATTTTCATGCGATTGCGGCTTTCATGATGACGCGGCGGTCTGCTCGAGTTGCCGCAGTTGCGCAGGCTCTCCCATTGCGATCAGGCAATCGTCCGGCTCGATGCGCTCATCCGGCGCGGGATTGAAGCGCATGCCTTCGCGACGCTTAATGGCCAGAACGATGACGCCTCGCTCCTGGCGGATTCGCGAACTCTCGAGAGTTTTTCCGGCAAAGCTGGAAGCCGACGTGATATGGATCTCGCCTATTTCCAGATCCATCCCGAGATGAGTGGTCGCGGTATCGAGGAAGCTCACCACGTGGGGCCGGAGCAGCGATTGTGCAATGCGTTGCCCTGCGAAGGAATATGGCGAGACCACGGAATCGGCGCCGGCGGTCAACAGATGCTTCTCAGCTGCGTCTTCGCTGGCCCGGGCAATGATCTTCAAGTTTGGGTTCAGTCCCCTCGCGGTGAGGACTATATAGAGGTTTGTCGCATCGGTGGTCGTTGCCGCGATCAGGCCGCTCGCACGCTCGATCTGAGCATCGCGCAAGGTCTGTTCGAGCGTCGCATCACCAGAGAGGACCAGCCAGTTCTCGGAAACGAAGCGCTGCCGCTTCATCTCGGCATTCTCGATAATTACGAACGGGACCGGCTTGCGCGCCAATTCGCGGGCTACGCTGCGTCCCACCCGTCCCATGCCGCAGATGATGAAGTGGCCGTCGAGACGTCCGATTTCGCGCTCCATACGTCGCCTTCCGAAGAAGCTCTGCAGTTCGAATTCTAGCAAAGCCTGGCTGAGCGCCCCGACTCCTAATAACAGCAGCGATACGCCCGCAAGAATCACAAAGACGTTGAAGACGCGTCCGGAGTGCGAGAGCGGATGAACTTCCTGATAGCCAATGGTGGTCAGTGTCGTGATCACCATGTAGAAGCCGTCGAACCACGGCCAGCCTTCGATGTAGTGATAGCCCGCCGTGCCGATTGCCATCACGACCAGCAGGAGAGCGCCAATCGTCCGAAGATTGCGCAACGCTTTCATGACAATGCAGTTGTCACTGATGAGTGGCCAGTCAGTGAGAATCGTGCCGCGCTAGTCACCGGCCACTAGCACCGTTCACTGCTTTTCGACCCAAGACTATAAAACAAAATGGCTCTCCGCGCTGTGCGGAGAGCCGCCAAGCCAACGGTCTTGCTTACTTTTCCGGAGTTCTCCCGGCCGCGATAGCCTGCACCCGGCTGTGTTTCTGCCCATAACTGAAGTACACGATCAGTCCGATCGCGAGCCAGATAAACAAGCGCGCCCAGTTGACCCATCCCAGCTTGTACATCATGTAACCATTTGAGATGACACCAAGGATTGGAATGAGGGGCACCCAAGGTGTACGGAACGGCCGCGGCTGGTCGGGATTCGTCCGTCGCAGAACCAAAACCGAAACAGACACAATCACAAAGGCCAGCAGAGTGCCGATGTTTACCATCTTCCCGATGTCATCGATTGGCGTTACGCTGCCGACAATTGCCGCGAGCAGGCCAACCAGAATCGTATTCTTCCACGGAGTGCGGAACTTGGGGTGAACGTCCGCAAAAAACTTCTTGGGCAGCAACCCATCGTTCGCCATCGAGTAGAGCACACGCGTTTGCCCGAGTAACATCACCAGCATGACGCTCGTCAGGCCGGCTAAAGCGCCGAGCGTGATAATGTTTGCGGCAGTGGTTAGTCCCCGGTCGAGGAACGCAACCGCGACAGGCGCTTCAATGTTGATCTGCTGCCAGTGCACCATCCCTGTCAGCACGCCGGCCACTGCTATGTACAAAACCGTGCAGATTGCGAGTGAAGCGATCATGCCAATCGGCAAGTCACGTTGCGGATTCTTGGCTTCCTGTGCCGTCGTTGAAACCGCATCGAAGCCAATGTAGGCGAAGAAAATGTAGGCAGCACCCTGCCATATGCCCCCCATCCCGTGGGGCGCATACGAGTGCCAGTCCATACCCCAGTTCGCCCGGTTGACGTAATGCGATCCCAGAGCGATTACGAAAAGCACGACGGACACTTTAATTACGACGATCGTGGCGTTAAATCTCGCGCTCTCCTTGATGCCAACTACCAGAATCGCCGTGATGACCAGGGCAATGAGGAAAGCTGGGAGGTTGAACCCGATTTCCATCCCAAACAAGTGCGGAGCACCAAGCAACTCGTGTGCCCGCTGCACCAACTCCGCAGGCTGTGCCGCAACGACGGCGCTTACCTTATCCAGAAACGCCTGCGTGCCCGGAACCAGCGAGGAGTCTGAAGCGGTTGCCATCTGCCGCGCGACTATGTTTTCCGCCGTCTTCAGAGCCGTCCAGTGATCGTAGGACAGCCACAACGGCATCTTGATGTGAAAAATGTTAAGCAGCTCAATGAAATGATTCGACCACCCGGAAGACACCGTGCTGGCGCCCATGGCGTACTCGAGCGTTAGATCCCACCCAATGATCCACGCCAGCAGCTCGCCTAGCGTGGCATAGGCATAGGTATAGGCGCTGCCCGCAAGCGGAATCATGGCAGCGAACTCGGCGTAGCATAGACCCGCAAACGCGCATCCCAGCCCTGACAATACAAACGACAGAGAGAGGCCTGGACCGGCATACTGCGCGCCCAATCCCACCATCACAAAAATGCCGGCGCCAATAATAGCGCCCACCCCTAACGCGGTGAGTTGAAAAACACCTAGTGTCCGTTTAAGGCTATGTTCGCCAGTCTCGCGCGCCTCCTCCATCAGAAGGTTGAGCGGTTTGGTTGCGAATAGGCTCGGCATTCGTTTTGGTTTCTCCTGAGTCTGTGTACCGCTGCTTACGCGGATTCTCCGGTGCGCAGGCGACGGGACCAAGCGTAATAGACCGGAATTCCCAGCAGCACGACAATCAATCCCGGCCACGTGTACTGCGGCTTGTAGCGCAATAGTACGACATCGATGAATAAGGCCATCACAATATAAATGATCGGCAGAACTGGATAACCCACAGCCCGGTACGGCCGCGTTGCATTCGGATGCGTCTTGCGCAACACAAACAACCCGACAATCGTCAGGATGTAAAAGACCAGCACAGCAAAAATGATGTAATCGAGCAGTTGGCCATAACTGCCGGAGATGCAGAGTACACAGGTCCAGACCATCTGGACCATCAGCGAAACCGCCGGCGTCTTGTACGTAGGATGCAGTTTCGCGACATTGCGGAAGAACAGGCCATCCTTCGCCATGGCGTAATAGACCCGGGCACCGGAAAGAATCAGCCCGTTGGCACAGCCAAAGCCGGAGATCATGATGGCCGCAGCCATCAGGTATCCGCCAAGGGATCCGAACATCTGGGTCATGACTGCTGTGCCGACGCGATCCTCAGCCGCATGCGTAATACCGCGAGCCAGAATCGTAGATCCGTTCGCGCCCCCTTCCAGTGGCAGAGCGCTCAAGTAAATGAAATTGCAGGCTATGTAGAGCGCGATGACGACGCCAGTTCCCAAAGCCAGCGACAAAGGCAGGTTGCGGCTGGGGTTCTTCACTTCTCCCGCCGTGAAGGTCACGTTATTCCAGGCATCGGCCGAGAACAGCGTTCCGACCTGGGCTACTGCCAGCACCGTTAGGGTGCTGACGAGGACTCCTCCACCAATGTCGTGTAGCGATCCAAGGCCCGCGTTATGCCAGAAATTTCCGCTGAAATTCGCAGCGAGGGCTATGGCATTGCGTCCAAACGCAAATCCAAAGACTGCCAGTCCGAGCAGCGCGGACACCTTTGCCGCTGTGAAAACGTTCTGGATCGCGGCGCCAGTCTTCACCCCAAATATGTTGACGATCGATAGAAAAATGACCAGCAGAATCGCCATCAAGTTCTGGGTGTTGATGCCGACATCCATGTTGCCCAGGACCATGGGACCAATATGAATCGGCGGAACTTTCCACACATGCAGCAGCCAATGCGTGGATGAAATCGAGGGCACAAAGATACCCAGGAACTTGCCGAATGCCACACCCACGGCGGCAATCGTCCCGGTCTGGATCACAAGAAAAAGCGTCCAGCCGTAGAGAAATCCCCAAAGCGGGCCCAGCGCTTCCCGGAGGTAGACGTACTGGCCGCCGGCCCGCGGCATCATGGCGGCGAGTTCGCCGTAGCTGAGCGCAGCGACGATGGTCATGAACCCCGCAACGGCCCAGGCGCCGATCAGCAGAGCTGGAGACCCCACTTCGCGCCCGATCTCCGCCGAGACAATAAAGATTCCTGACCCGATCATCGAGCCCATCACCAGCATCGTGGCGCTGGTAAGGCCCAATCCCTGGACCAGTTCCTTATCCTGATGGCTATGGATTTCCCAGTCGGAGCTCACAGCAGGCTTGCTGGTCGTTGGTGTACCCAGGGTTTCGCTCCTTCGTAGCGGTAAGTCGGTTTGTCGTCCGCAAGCTAGCGCGTGTACTAGCCTGCCGAGCACTCTACCGCAAGACGCGGAAAAATTCCTCTGCTGATTTGCGGGGATCCCGCAACAAATCTGAAATGACAGCGACAGAATCGGCTCCGGCCTCGATCACCGAAGCCGCAGTAGCGCGAGTGATGCCGCCGATTGCTACTAGCGGTTTGCTTGTTAAAGCTCGAGCCCGGCGAATACCCTCCAGTCCGACGATGGGATCCGGGTTCTCCTTGCTGGAGGTCGCGAATATCGGACCTATCGCCAGATAGTCGGCCGACGTAAGGTCAGCCTCCCGCAACTGCTCAGGATTGTGGGTGGAAACTCCGAGCCACCGATCCGGCCCGATGACCCTGCGCACCGACTCCGGCGAGAGGTCGTCCTGCCCCACATGCACTCCATCGAAATCGGCAGCTAGGCACAGGTCGGCGCGGTCATTCATAATCAGGCGCACGAAACGCCCAAGACGGGTCTTGAGGTGGCGAGCGTCGTCAAGCATCAAACGAGCATTCCCCTTCTTGTTCCGATACTGGAGAAGAGTGCAACCTCCGGCTGCAAGTTGTTCAGCCATTCGGAGAAAGCCGCCGCAGGAAGCGCAAGCAGCGGCATCCAGGATTGCATACAGTCGGGGAATCTGAGGGCGAACTTCAATCAATCCGGCTATACCCCTGGATTTGCAGCTCAAAGTCATTCATGCCAAAGCAGTATAATGCGTAGACCTATGACGCGTTCCGAGTACGCCGCCCTGATGCTTCCACGCCTGGCGGCTGAGAAGTCCCGACTAGTCATCGACTTTCGCAAGCCCGATGTCGTACAAAGCTGCTACATCGATTCCCTGCTGCCGGAAGCGGCTGCTCTTGAGATTTTTCGCGCTTTCCCCGACAAATCCAAGATGATGCTCAAAAAGAGCCTGCGCGAGTTCAAGTACGTCGCTGCGCAGATGAATCAATATAACCCCCTGCTCGAAGAGATCATCTATGCATTTCAGGACCCGCGCATCCTGCAGATCGTCGAGGAGATCACGGGAATTAAGGAAATGATCCGCGACGAACATCTTTACGCCGGTGGAATCAGCCTGATGGCCAAGGGAAATTACCTTGAGCCTCATCTGGACAACTCTCACGACAAAGACCGCCAGAATTACCGTGTGCTGAACTTGCTTTACTACGTGACGCCCGACTGGCAGAGCGGATACGGGGGGAATCTCGAACTCTGGGACAGCGGACCGAAGGCAACCCCGCGGGAAATCGAAAGCCGCTTCAATCGGCTAGTGTTGATGGCCACTCACGAGCGTTCCTGGCACTCGGTCAATCCTGTACAGTACGATGGCAGCCGCTGCTGCGTATCGAACTACTACTTCTCTGCGAAGCCGCTGGATCCGCATGAATATTTCCACGTTACGTCATTTCGCGGACGACCTGAGGAACCCGTGAAGGACCTGGTTCTTCGCGCGGATATTGCAGTTCGAATGGGACTGCGGAAGGTCTTCAAGAAGGGCGTGCGAGAGAATCCGCACGTTTACAAGCGCCCGGACGATTCCAAGAATTAGTGCTTGTTGTTATCTTTTTTCGCCAGGAAGCGCTCGATGAATCCTGTGTCGAACTTGCCTGCGCGAAAGTCCGGATCGGCCAAAATCTTACGGTGCAATGGGATCGTCGTGTAAACGCCTTCGACGATGAACATCTCCAATGCGCGAGACATGCGAGATATCGCCTCGTCCCGGTCTTTGGCACGAACAATCAGTTTCGCAATGAGCGAATCGTAGTAGGGAGGGATCACGCCCTCGGCGTAAGCCGCCGTATCCACGCGAACGCCAGTTCCGCCCGGGGGATGAAACGTGGTAATTTTTCCCGCCGATGGCGTGAATTTCTCGGGATGCTCGGCATTGATGCGACATTCGATGGAGTGACCGCGATGCACAATCGGGCCGTGGAGCACTTCCTCCATTCTCGCGCCCGCGGCAATCATAATCTGGCTCTTGACCAGATCAACGTCCGTCACCATCTCCGTCACCGGATGTTCCACCTGGATGCGTGTATTCATCTCGATGAAGTGCATGCGCCGGTCCTGATCCATCAGGAATTCGATGGTCCCGGCATTCCAGTATCCGATTTTCGCCAGCGACTTGCACAACACATCACCGATTTCCTTGCGCAGTTCCGGCGTGACCTGGGTTGAAGGAGACTCTTCGAGTAATTTCTGATGCCGCCGCTGGATGGAGCATTCGCGCTCTCCCAGGCTCACAACATTGCCATGCTCGTCGGCCAGCACCTGGAACTCGATATGCCGCGGATGCTCAACATACTTCTCCATGTAGAGGTCGCCGTTGCCGAACGCGCCTGCAGCTTCGGATTGCGCCGCCTTGAACAGTCCCGGCAATTCCTCTTCGTTCCGCACAATGCGCATGCCGCGGCCGCCGCCACCAGCGGATGCCTTTACGATGACCGGGAATCCGACCTGGCGGGCCCACTCCATAGCCTCGGCATCGGACGGAACGATGCCATCGGACCCCGGCAGAATGGGAACGCCAGCCTGCTTCATGGCGGCGCGAGCCTTCTCTTTTTCGCCCATGAGCCGCGTCACTTCCGGACGGGGACCGATGAACTTGATCCCGCTCATCTCGCAGACTTCGGCGAAATTGGCATTCTCAGCCAAAAGACCGTATCCCGGATGCACAGCATCCACGTTCGCTATTTCGGCCGCGCTGATCACCGCGGGAATATTCAGATAACTGAGCGCCAACTGCGGCGGACCGATACAGATAGCCTCATCTGCAAAGCGGACGGGCAGCGAATTGCGGTCGGCCTCGCTATAAATGGCGACTGTGCGGATGCCCAGCTCCTTGCACGCGCAGATCACGCGCAGTGCAATCTCCCCACGATTGGCGATCAGGATCTTCTTGAACATAAGGGAAAACTACGAGCTATGAGTTCTGAGCTGTGGATTCGAAGCTTTCAGCTCGCAGTTCATAGCTGTCAGACGCAAAAAAGGCGCGGCTTGGCGCGCCTCAACCAGGAATACTCAACATCACTTTTTTGGCCGGATCACAAACAACTCCTGGCCGTACTCGATCGGCTGACCGTTATTCGCTAGCTTTTTGACGATCTCGCCGGCGACATCCGATTCAATCTCATTGAGCAACTTCATGGCTTCCACGATGCAGAGCACCTGGCCCAGTTCCACCGTGTCTCCCACCTTCACAAACGGAGGAGCCCCCGGCGAGGGCGCTTCATAGAAAGTCCCCACGATTGGGGACTTCACCGTGTGCAATCCCTCTTCGGGTGGCGGCGTAGCATCCGCGACCGGGACGGGCGCAGGGGAACCCGGTCCAGCGACAACCGCCGGGTCCAGCGCGGAAGGCACGGCGTAGTAGCGTGGGTCAGCCTGCGTATGCACTACAGTGTGCTCGCCGGCGCGCTTGATCTTCACCTTGACGTCGCCGCGCTCCAACTCGAACTCGGCGATGTCCTTCTCGATTAAGAACTCGATTAGTTCCTTCAGCTCTTTTTGATTCATGCTGATATTCGAACTGATTTCCGGTGGGATCGTTTCCTATCCCTCCGCGCACCTGGTGAGCACCAACGAAGCCGGGCGTGGACCTTGCCCTGCTATTAATGAAGACTAGACTGCCAGTAAATCCTTGCTGGTCGGGGTCAATATCTCACAACCGCTGGCCGTCACCGCGACCATATCTTCGATCCTTATTCCCCATTTGCCGGGGAAGTATACTCCCGGCTCGATGGTAATCACCATGCCGGGCTGCAGAATCTCTTTTTGCCCGTCCGCTACGCGCGGGGCCTCGTGGATTTCCAGCCCCACTCCGTGCCCGGTCGAATGCGTGAAATATCGCCCGAAGCCAGCCTTCTGCAACAACTTACGTGCTGCCGCATCCACATCCCCGGTCTTAACACCGGGCTTCACAGCTGCGATTGCTGCCAGTTGTGCATCCCGCACGGCATCGTATGCCTTCCGTGCGTCTTTCGGGACGCTTCCCACCCATAGAGTGCGGGTCTGGTCCGAACAATAACCTGAAAGTATAACACCGAAATCACAGACGACGAATCCACCCGGAGCGATGGCATGATCGGAAGCCCGCCCATGAGGAAAGGCTGACCTCTCCCCTGATGCGATGATCGTAGGAAATGACATTTCTTCTGCTCCACCACGGCGTGCGGCCAACTCCATTTCCGCGGCGACCTCTACTTCCTTGACCCCAGGGCGAAGCACTTCCACCGCACGATCGAATATCCTAGCGCCAAGCTTTACCGCAGCCCGAATCCTGTCGAGTTCATCGGCGTCCTTCACCATGCGCGCGCGTTCGACGACAGGCGGAGCGTCTTTCAACGACATCCCCGAGGGCAGGCTGCTGGTGAGTCGTTTCTTCTCGGCCACGGTGAAGTGCTCGCACTCGATGCCGACCATCCATCCATTGGCTCGCTTGCGCCTTTTCGATAGAAACTCCCCAATGCCTTCGATCACAGACTTGCGCGCGATTACAACCTTCGCGCCTTTGACTTCTTCGTGCGCTTGCGTGTCATAGCGAACATCGGAGAAGAAAACACTGCCAGACTCTTCCACCAGCAGGAAGCCTGCGCTTCCGCTGAAGCCACAAAGATATTTGACGTTGGGGAGATGGCTGATCAGCAATGCATCGAATCGCGTGCGGGCAAGATGCTCCCGGAGTTTGGCCTGGCGCACGTGGAAATCCATTGGGGAGAGTGTAACAAAATAGCTCTCGGCCGATGGCTCTCGGCTCGAGTCTCATTGCAAAAATAAAACCGCCGGCCTGGCAGTTTCTCCAGGCCGGCGGCTTAACTCAGGACTCGCTACTCAGAACTATGTCTGAATGATGCGCGGAGTGATGAAGAAAATCAGCTCCTGGTTGGACGTCTGAACTTGCGTGTGCTTGAAGATGTTGCCGAGGATCGGAATGTTGCCGAGCAACGGGACCTGCGAGACGTTGATCGAGTTCTGGGTCTGAATGACGCCGCCGATCACCACCGTGCCGCCATCGGTTACGAGAACCTGCGTGGTGGCCTGCTGCGTGATCAGTTCGGGGTTGCCCTGTACTGATTGCCCGAAGTTCGGTGTGGTGTTTTCCACGTCCACGTTCAGGAAGATGGTGTTTTCTGAAGTGATCTGCGGAGTCACCGTCAAGCGCAGGAACGCATCGACGTAGGTCACCGTCGGAGGACCACCCAACTGAGCCTGCGTCACGATCGGCACACGCACGCCCTGTTTCACCAGAGCCTGAATGTTGTTTTGCGTGACCACTCGCGGACGGGACAGAACTTTCAGTAGACCGCGCGACTCCGCCATTGAAAGCACGGCGTCAATTCGCACAGTGTTGCTGGCGTTGATGAACGTCAGCCCGCTGGTCGGCGAGGTGACGCCCAGGTTCGAAAACAAGGGGATGGTGCTGCCCGAGGTGCTGGTGCCACCTGAGCTGAGGATGTAACCCGGCGTCAAGCCGCCGACCGTGGTCGGAGACGAACCGGCAGTCTCGTTTCCGCCGATCGCGCTGTGTCCGTTGCCCCAGCCGAATCCAAGCTGGGTACCGATATCGCGTGCAAACTGCCGCGTCGCGGCAACCACGCGAGCTTCGATTTCAACTTCCTGCGTCTTGCGATCCAGTTGCGTGAGCAACCGATCGATGACCGGGATCACCTTCGGAATATCGTTGATGATCACGGCGTTCGTGCGATCGTCAGCCACTACATCGCCGCGCTGCGAGAGGAACTTCTTTGCCGTCACAATGACGTCCTTCGCCTTGGCGTAGCTGAGGAAGCGAGTCACCGAGACTTTCTCGACGGCCATAGCTTCGGATTCGACCTGGGCACGGCGCGAATCGGCTTCGTGCTTTAGGGTTTCCACCGTCGCGATGCGCAGAACGTTGCCTTCGAGTTCACGAGCCAGTTCATTGTTCTTGAGAACGATGTCCAGAGCCTGATCCCACGGCACGTCATCGAGCACGATCGTCAAAGTGCCATGCACCTGAGGATCGAGCACGACGTTGAGTCCGCTGATTTCGTGAATGAGGCGGAAGAAGTCTTTTAGGTCCACATCCTTCAGGTTCACCGAGATCGGTTCGCCCGTGTACTTCGGACCGGCTGCGGCACCCTGTTTGCCGGCCATGGCTTGCTGCTCGGCCGCGAGATTCACGGCGGGCTGAATGGTCGGAGCGGGATTCTGCGCCTGCGCCGAGTGCATGCTCACCGGGATCAACTCGGCAGCGGTCTTATCAGAAAAACGCTCTGCCGCTTCCTGAGCCCGTACCGTCGGCTCATCATTCTTAGTCTGATAAGAAGGCTCAACCATTACGTAGTCGTTGGGCGATGCTGGAGTCTGCGAAGCCACCTTAGCCGGAGCCTCCGCGGGCTTGGCCTCGGCCACGCGCGACGCGAACGGCGCCGGCTGGCTGGCGTCCACATTCTTCGCTTCGGCCACCGCTTTCGAATGCAGCGTCAGAACCAGCTTGCCAGCCGGACCGGGCTTCAGTTCGTAGGCGCAAGCCTTTTCAAGATCAACGACCACCCGCGTCGAGGGATGCGACTGCCCACCCATCGCGATGCGGATGCCCTTGACCCCGTCTGCGTCCACGGCGATGTGTTTCTGACCGGTGGCCATAACGGTCCCCGGCAGATCCACCACCACGCGGGCGGGGGAGTCCAAAGTGCTGAGCTTGGGGGCAACCGCGCCCTTGGAGCTCATTTCGACTCGAATTGTGTCCGTATCCCGGACAACGTTGACTCGATCGAGCTGGCTCGTTGTCTGGGCGGCCGCAGCCACCACCATGAGCAGCAACGATACGAATATGGACAGTTGTTGCTTTCGCATTTCGCCTCTCCCACCCGCGGGCCTGGCCCGCGTGTCCTTCATTCAAACTTGATTTCAGCGTCCTGTCGTGCAGGTCCGCCGCCCTGCTTACACTGCCGGTGTGAAGATCTTTTTCACCACTTCACGAGTGAACGGCTTGCCCAGCTTGTCCTGTAGCGTTTCCTGGAACGTCACGGAATCGCCCGTGATTCTTACGACGTAACCGTTGAACACGGGGTCGTTCTCCCGCAAGAAATAAGCCTTGTTCAGATTGTTGGTGACCACCGCGATGAAGCCAGTGTCCGATTTCACTACGCCGCGGAGGTTGATCGCGCCGATCTCCAGGCACTTCTTGCCTGTTGCGCAACCGGATCCCTGCTGCTGTACAACCGGACTGAAGAAAGGATCGCGCTTACCGTTCATCGCCCACTTCTTCTCTTCCGGTTTCGGAGTCGGCTTGGCTGCAGGCGCCGCGGGAGCGGGAGCCGGCGAGGCCTTCGCGGCCACTACGGTCTTTGGTTCCGGCTTCGCCGCCACTTTCGGAGCAGCCGCCTTCGGAAGTTCCACTTTCGCGACCGCCTTCGGAGCTTCCGCCTTTGCGACTGCCGGCTTTGGAGCAGGTGCCGCTTTCGCCGTCGTCTGCGCCTGAGCTACTGCCTTTACTTCTTTCTTGGCCGGGGCCGGAGCAGCTTTCGCAATTTCCGGCGTGCCCTGCGTGTGCAGAGTCAGCACGAACTTACCCGAAGCACTCGGGGTCACGTCGTACGGCAATGCCTTCTCGAGATCCACCACAACGCTGGTTGTGGGCGGATTCTTGCCATCCATACCGACGCGAACGCCTTTCACGCCAGCGCTCCCGACGGGAATCTTGGTTTGCGAACCGGCAATCACGGTTTCCGGAAGCTCCACCACAACGCGCGCCGGAGAGTTCAGCTTGCTGACCCGCGGCGTCACCGCCTGGCTCGAGCTGATCTCAACCTGGATGCTTTCGCCATTCGGAACTACATTGACGCGTTGCAGCTTGTTCTCGGCAGAGGCTGATGCCGCCTTTGCCGCAGGAGCAGACGCCACGGCCACCGGCTTTGAGACCGGGAGGACCGCCGGCTTCACCGCAGGCGCAGGTGCGCCGGGAGCCGGTTTCGCCGAAGTCGGCACGACTGCTGCCTTCGTGTCGCCGGATGGGTTCTGCTGCAGCGACTTTGCGACGCTGCGCGCGTTGTCGATGGCGTCTGCGTTCTGTGCCCACGCCCCGCCCGCCATCATTGCGACTGCCAGAATGCCTGTGGTCAGTTTGATCGCCGTCTTCATAAGTTTTCCTACTTCGCCCCCGGCGTTCCGGGTTTAGCCCCGGTGCCCGCCGCGGAAGGTGTCAAATCGTGACTGAAATAAGTCGTTGCGGTGAATGAAGCAACCACGCTCTCATCCGGCGTGTACTGATACGTCTTCTTGGCCTTGGCCCCGCTCGGATTCTTGGTCGTCGATACCAGCAGGTTGCTGATGTTGACGATCCGTTCCAGTTTGCTGACGCGGTCGAAGAAATTCAGCATCGAGTAATAACGGCCGTCGGCCTCCATATCAAATGGAACCTCGGTGTAGTACTGCTGAGCCCTCGAGTCCTTCGCCGTATACCGCCGCAATTCGACTCCGGCCTTCTGTGCTTCCGCATCGAGCATGGTGATGAATCCGTCCACCTTCTTTTCGTCGGGGACGATTCGCTGCTCGATTTCCAGCTGCTGTTTCAGTTCGGCCAGTTGCTGCTCGATCTGCTTCAGCTTCGGACGATAGGACTCGAGTTCGTTGTTCTCTCGAATCTTGTCATCGAGCGCGTGCTGTGCAGCCGTGTTCTTCTCGTCCTGGCTTTTGAATACGGTGAAGTACAGAGCCGCTGTGACGATGACTCCGCCCAGGATTACGGCCCCCCACTGCTTAATGCCTGACAGTTCGCTAAAGTTCGCCATAGGTCTGCCTCGACTACGACTTTCCCTTCTCGCAGGTCAGGGTGAACTGGAACGCCTGCATGTCTTTGATCTGCTCGTCCTGAAAAGTTTCCTTAATCTCGACCGCCCTGAAGTAGCCCGTCTTCTGCAGATTGGCGATCAGATTCGCCACGGCATCGGCGCTCAGCGCCGTGCCTTCCAGGTTCACGCTGTTACCCGTGTCGTCCATCTTGCTTAGCCAGACTGCCTCGGTGTTGTTCACCGTTTCTCCCAGCATGGCCAGCAGGTTCACCGGGCCAGTCTGGTTCTGGCGTAATCCGTCAATGACGTCCACGCGCCGCTTGTAGTTGTTGGCCTGCATCTGGCGCTCGAGAAAGCGCGCCTTCACGTCGGCCAATTCCCGGTTCTTCTGCTCCGCCGTTTTCATCTGTGAGGCGATCGCCTTCGACTGATGATCGAGCCGGTACCAGTAGCCGAGATTCAGCAAGCCCGCGAGGACAAGCACAACCAGAACCTTCAGTTTGGGCGATCCCATATCGCCCATTTCCATGGTGGGCATCGACGGGCCGCCGCCACTGCCGCGTTTGCCCTTCCCTTTGTTCGTTTCGAGCAGGTTGATTTTGATCATAGGGATTCAAAGCTCCTCAGGGCCAAGCCCACCGCCACTGCCATCTGGCCGGGGTTCTGTTCCACCAGCTCCGCCCCGTGCCCTTCGATCGGGGGCGTGACTCTCTGGAACGGATTCAGCAACTCCACCGGCATCGAGAACTCCTGCCGCAGCGCTTCCATCAATCCCGGCACTTTCGACGATCCACCCGCAAGGTAGATTTTCTCGATGTGCTCTCCGGCCGCGCTGGCGCGGAAGAAGTCAAACGTCTTCTGGATTTCCAGCACGATGATTTCGGTCACCTGCTGCAGGATCGGCTGCTTCGCGTCTTCGCTTACCGTGCCAACTTTGTTGCCCAGCTTGAGCGATTCCGCATCTTCGAAGCTCAGATCGAGTTCCTTCTGCAGCGAGTCCGTGTATTGATGACCGCCCACGCTGACATCGCGCGGGAACAGCGGCGTCGTGCCTTTCACAATGTTGATGTTCATGACGCTGGCGCCAAGGTTCAGGAGCGCCACAACCTGGCCCGGCGACGGCTGGTAGTTGTACTCGTAGCAGTTCTGCAAAGCCAGCGCATCAATGTCGACGATAGCCGGGGTACGTCCCGCCATCGAGAGTACGTTGGTGTAGTTCAGGATCTTGTCCTTCTTGACCGCCACGAGGAGGACATCCATCTGTGGGCTGCCCACTTCGTCGGAAAGAATCTGGTAGTCCAGACTCACGTCCGCCAGATCGAAGGGAATGTGCTGCGCCGCTTCCTTCTCGATCGTTTCGGCCAGTTCCTGATCGCTCATGGAAGGTAGAGAGATCTTCTTCACGATGACGGAGTGTCCGCTCACCGCTGTGGCCACGGCTTTGGTCTTGATCTCGTTATCGAGGAACAATTTCGAAATTGCGCTCGACACGGTACCGGAGTCGACGATCATCGAATCGACAACGATGTCCGAAGACAGAGGCTCAAGTCCGAGGTGTGCGACTTCAATCTGCCCACCCTTCTTCTTCAGCTCCACCGCCTTGATACTCGAGGAGCCCACATCCAGGCCAACAATGGACTTCGATCCCATTCCAAACATGTGCCCACCTTTGTGTGTGGCGCGAGCGCTTTCGCCCGCGACGTTTTACTAAATCTGTCCGGCAGCTTTTCCGGCTGCCTTCGGTTTTCGTTTTGCCTGCGGTTCCATCTCGCTCGACTTCTCTTCCATCCACTGATCCAGCCGCGATTTCTTGAACCGCCAGCGATTCCCCAGCTTGAATGCAGGAATCTTCTGTTCGCCGACGTACTTGTACAAAGTGTCCGGACTCACGCCCAGATACTGTGACGCCTGGCGAATGTTCATTACTTCTCGCGAGTCGGCCATAGTTCCTTTTCGCCTTTTCCTCAGAACCGTCCCGCACCTTCCCCATACTCGCGGGCTTTTACTTGGGAGACTGCCTCACCCTCTCTATCGGCTCCGAGGGCTTTCGGTGTTCCGAGCATATCTCAGCCCTGAAAAACCCCGGCTCAAAGCGAATCTCCGCGTTTTCCCGCGTTTTTTGCCTGTTTTGTGGAATTGGAGAGCTGCACCCAAGTGGGACAAATCTATATGTTGTAGCCGTAGCGCACTGCGATACAATTAGTTGGGCACATTGTGCAGGTCATGACCGTTTCTCCATGAACCGGTAACTGAAGTACTAGGCACGGTACGGAGGTACTGTATCGCTCGCTCAAACTGTTGTTTTTAGGGATGTTGTCTGACACCCTCCGCAGCCCTCTTGCCACTCGACAAGCTTGGAGCGCGATCGGAAAGTTGGGTGTGCAACGAAGCCCTGATGGGTCAGAGCTCTCTCTCAGAAATGTATTTTCTGCCGATTGCGGGTCGGCCGAGTCTCCCACATCGCGTTACAGCGCAACTCGTGGCGCCCGCTCGGGTTTCACCGACGTAATTCCCATGGCAGAGTCTGTGTTATCTGCTCAGATGCTTTCCGCGGGGATTTGTATTTCGTGCCGCCGAACTTTATGATCGAGTGAAGCCATGCGCTTGCATCCAAACGGTTTGCAGCCGCATCCTATTCGACCAGCCAGGACAATGTCAGGAGGTCCATCTTGAGAAAGTTAGCCGTGTCTGCGGTACTGTTTGCATTCTTCGCAATTGTTAATTCCGCTTATGCTCAACAGGGCGATGCCATGATCGGGTTTGGAACTGTTACGTCGCCCGGCAACCATGGGTGTGATGTTGCGACCTTTACTTGCGCTGAAACTGGTGGACTTTACATGAACATCGGCGGCGATGTGATCCTCCACAAGCGTCTGGGCGTTGGTTTCGATGCAGCGTGGAGAGCCAAGCAAGGCAACTACGCCGACAGCGGTCAACCTTTTCGTCCGTTGCTTTTCGACATTAACGGCGTCTATCAGCCTCGACTCAG
This sequence comes from Terriglobia bacterium, assembly GCA_963727085.1. GTDB lineage: Bacteria > Acidobacteriota > Terriglobia > Terriglobales > Acidobacteriaceae > Sulfotelmatobacter. Next base: position 69,029 of record CAVSER010000004.1, read on the forward strand.
CAAGAAGGTTGGCGCTGACCTCTTTGGCGGTATCGGATGGCAAAGCACTCGGTTCTACGGATATCAGCCAACGAGCAATTGCGTTTACTTCGGCGCATGCTATCTGAGCACCAATCACTTTCTCGTCGATCTCGGCGCCGGAGTTCGTTACTACGCGTGGGGACACGTCTTCGTACGCCCTGAAGTTCGTTATTACCACATCATGAACAACACCGATGCGTTCACCTCCGGTAACGTTCTCCGGATGGGGGCTTCAATCGGGTACACTATCGGTCCAGATTAATTTCAACTGGATCGCTAGTCTGTTGTTCCCGGGCGACCTGTTCGATGTCTGCTCACCCGCGAAAGTCTGTCCAGACTGCTTGAATTCGATTCCAATCACGCTCATAGGGGGGCAGGATTGAGAAGGTTCTCTTCGCTCGCGTTCGTCTGCGCTATCTTGGCGATCGCAACTTGTGTACACGCCCAGCAGCTCGATCTTGCTGTCGGCGGGAGCACACTATGGTCGCCTAAAAACACCACCGCGTCGGTAGGATTCCTGCCGCCCCCGCTGAAGGGCGGAGTGTACCCCACCGTCAGCGCCGAATATATCGGTGAGGGGCATTTTGGCCTGCTGGCGGAAGGTTCTTTTCGCTACCACTACACGTACTACGACAATTACCAGCAGTACCGCCCGATTATGTACGACGTCAACGGCGTGTACACGACGCGGCTGGCGAAGAAAACTCGCGGTGACTTCATGGCGGGAGTCGGCGGCGAGACATTGTTGTTCTACGCCCCGGTTTACTCCTGCGGGATCCCGACCGGCGGCTGTCGTACATTCCTGAACAGTACTCATTTCATGGTCCACGCCGGGGTAGGCATCCGTTACATGGCATGGCGTAACCTCTTCGTTCGGCCGGAAGCGCATTGGAATTTCGTTCCCAATAACTTTCAATTCCATTCGGACAATGTATTTCGCGTTGGAGTTTCCGTCGGATACTCCTTCGGCGGACGCGAACCATCCGCCAAGCCGAAGAAATAGTTATTTCGCATACAGATTAAAAAAAGGGCAGCGTCCGAAAACGCCGCCCTTCCCTACTTGTCCGTCGAAAACGGGCTATCTATTTCATCGATTCGCAGATCTCAGCTTCGTGAATCGCCTGATCAAGATGTTCGATCGCCTTCACCCGATGACCATCGAAATCGTGCGCCGCTGACTCCAGGTGATGCTTTGCAGCACGCATGGATTCAAGCGCTTCGTGGATGTGGGGATGCGGTGCAGGCGCGGGCGCCATGGCCGGAACTGCAGGGACGGGAGGCGCGGGCGCCTTCGGTCCGGCTGCGGCAGCCGGAAAAGTGAGCGTGAAGAGAAGTGTTGCCGTGATAAGCAGCCCCACAAAGCTAATCTTGTTCATGTGTTCCTCCTAGTCCGCCTTGCGGCGCGGACGCAGCCGTTGTGATTGTCTTGTTGCCACGAAGCCCCCTGCCCCAAGTTAAGAGGACACCCCAGCAGTACTCGCCCAGTATAGTGGCGCGCCTGTCGGTCACGAATCTGGGGTGGGTTACTCCCGAGGTGCTGATTGGTTTCTGGCGCGGCTTCGGTACCATCTCCAGGCAGCAAGCAGTAAGAACAGCGCGATCAGGATCAGGTCGAGGCGCTTGAGGCCTCGCGCCAGGCGCTCCCAATGTTGTCCGAAGAAATATCCGGCACCGGAGATCACGCTCACCCAGACGGTCGCTCCGAGGAAGTTGAAAAGTAGAAATCTTCGCCAGGGCATTCGCAGAACACCGGCTAGCGGACCCGCAATGATGCGCATGCCGAATACGAACCGCGCGAAGAAAACCGTTAGTGCGCCATAGGTTTCAAAGAGCTTCTCTCCACGCTCAATCGTCGCGGGCCGTATGCGGAAAAAAGATTGATACCGCGACAGAAGAGGGCGTCCACCGCGATAGCCAAGAGCGTATCCCAGGTTGTCGCCGACGGTGCAGGCGATCGTCGCAAATACGATGATCCAGGACAGGCGCAAATCATGCTCCGAATAGGCCATGAAGCTGGCGATAAGCAGGATAGTCTCTCCGGGCAAAGGTATGCCCATGTTCTCCAGCAGGAGAGTGAACGCAACAGCCCAATAGCCATAATGCACAACCGCGGACCGGAGCAGGTCAACAATGGAATGCGTCATCGTTAGGAGCGGGCCTGGCCTTTCTCGTAAGCAATCACTGCATCGGGCCCTTCCGGCGTGGGTCTTGCTTCAAGAACTTGATCAAAGCTGCGTTGAATTCCTCCGGACACTCCTCGTACGGCAAATGGCCGATTCCAGGAAATACAATCGTCTCGACGTTTGCAAAATGTTTCGCCAGCGGAGCCATCGATGAAACGTAAACCGCCGGGTCCTTGCTCCCCCACATCAGGAGAGTCGGAACATCGCGGAGCTTCGCCAGTAACTCTTCCAGTTCCTTCAGATCTGAGGTCCAAGTGCGCACGATGCTCAGACCATGATCGAACAAACCAGGAATACACAGCGGCGCTTTGTATCCGGCAAGACTTCCGGCTGGGATCTTGCTGCGATCGGCGTAAAGACGCGCATGGAAGTATGGGAAAACGAAGTCCATTTTCGCGGCCCAGCGAAAGCCTGCTGATCCGACGGTAGTTCCCACAAAGGGCGCTAGCAACTTGCCATGCGCGGAATAGGGATTCACGGGGCATACCAGGATCAGACGTCGAACTTGCAACCGCGATCCCGTACTCAGGCTTTCGGCAACCGTGCTCATGGAGACCGCGCCACCCCTCGATGTGCCCAGCAAATCGAAAGAGGAAAGTCCCAGTTGCGCCGCGAATTTCAGCACTCGCAAGGCAGTCGCCCGCATTGAGTGATCGACTTTCGGTCTGTCGGAGAAACCAGCTCCCAGCAGATCGGGCGCATAGACCGTGGCATGGGGCGCCAAGGCGGGCATGACATAGCGCCAGGAGAAGGAATACCCGAGAAGTCCGTGCAGCAGGACGAGAGGAGGCCCGGAACCGGCGCGTAGGTAGCGCATGTGCGCCCCGTCAATCTCCGTCCAACATTCAGTTACCCCCTCACCAGGAGGGGGCGCGCACCTTGCCGCAACTTCGTCAGCTACCATCATTCGCGCCTTGGGAGCGGCAAATTCTTCTGCGCCGAGGACAACTCTTTCCAGCCCCCGGGATTCTATTTAAGTGAAACAACGCCTCTGTCGCTTCACTTTGGGGAGCTTCGGCTCCCCGCTTTTTCTGGCGTTCGCGGCGGGAAATGAGCCGCGCTGAAGCGCTCACGCAGCCTTGCGCTTTTTTCCCAACAATTTTTTCAGCACGCGAATGCCTTTGTCGACATGCTTCTCTTCTAGTAAGAACGGCGGCAGGAAACGCACGACCGTATCCTGCGTGCTGTTGAACAACACTCCCTCGGCTAAGCCTCCATCTACGATCGGGCGCGCCGGGATGTTCAACTGAATTCCCTGGATAAAACCGCGCCCTCGCACTCCAATGGCGGCGGCACGCTTGTCCACCAGTTCCTGCAACTCGTGCTGCAGATAGGCTCCAACTTTATTCACGTTTTCCAGCAGCTTTTCATCTTCAACGATCGAGAGAAACTCGAGCGCAACGCGACACGCAAGCGGTCCCCCGCCGAAGGTCGTACCATGCTGCCCCGGAGAGATTGCGGAGGCAAACTCTTCTTTCGCAAGGAACGCTCCCAAAGGAAGACCGGCAGCGATAGGTTTTGCGATTGCTACGATGTCCGGCATCACGCCAAAACTTTGAAACGCAAAAATGGTTCCGGTCCTGCCCAATCCGCATTGAATCTCATCGAAGATCAATGCCGCGCGGTGCCGGTCCGCCAGGGCGCGGCATTCGCGAAGGAACTCCACCGAGCACTCATAGATCCCTCCTTCTCCAAAGATCGGCTCGAGCACGATAGCGCATGTATTGTCATTAATCGCCGCACGCAACCCCTCGAGATCGTTTTGCTTGACGAAGGTGACATCTTCCAGCAGCGGCTCGAAGCCCTTGCGATGCTTGTCCTGTCCTGTGAGCGAAAGCGCTCCGAACGTCCGCCCGTGATACGAGCCTTCGAGCGCGACGAGTCTGCATTTTGCGTCGCCACCCACCTTATGCCCAGCGAGCCTTGCAAGTTTGATCGATCCCTCAATCGCCTCCGTACCGCTGTTTGAAAAAAAAGCGCGGCTCAGCCCGGATAATCCGCATAGCTTCTCGGCAAGAGGCCCCTGATACTCGTGGTAATAGAGATTCGAGACGTGCACCAGTTTCGCAGCCTGGTCCCGAATCGTCTTCACAATGCGCGGGTGTGCGTGCCCCAAAGCATTGACGCCAAGCCCTGAAACAAAATCCAGATAACGCTTGCCCTCAATGTCAAAGACGAACACACCCTTGCCGCGCGCCAGCACGACCGGGTAACGGTTATAAGTGGTCAGCAAAAACTGCCGTTCGCGTTCTGCAATTTCCTGAAATGTGCTCATAAGAAGAAACAATTCTACCGGAGATGGCTCGTGTGCGGAGCCTAAGCGACGTGTGAATTGCGATCGAGAAGACGATCAGCGGGATTTCGCAGGCTTGCTCGAAGTTTCTATGCGCCGTTTCCAGCGTGAAAATCGCGAAGGCTGTGGATGACATCCATGCCATCGGGACGGACATTCAGGGTTACGAGGTCATCAACCGTGTTTATCCAAACACTCTCGCCAATATTGGGTACGGCGTCTATCCCGACCCGTGGCCAGTACACATCCCTGAGATTCAGCCACAACGCGAATTCGTCGAGCGTCAATGCTGCGCCAACGCCGTAGAGAATCGAGAGCAACCGGCTGACGAGTATCGACCCAGCCGAGGGTCCTGTTCCGATCTCGCACAGCCACGCGTAACCCACGAAAAGCAGAATCAAAATCCCGAACACGAGATGGTGAATGTGCCGCCCGCCCATCTGGATAAAGTGGAATGGCGGGATCTGGTGCAGGATCGCGTACACCACGGCACGCACTCCGCCGAAAGTGAGAAAGAAGCTGACGGAAGCAATAAACAGCCGCCGCCGCGGACGGTCTGGAATACGGTCACGCAACGCTCGGCCGAGCGAAGTCCCGTGCAGAAGCAGCAGGATGAAGACCGTCCCTGAAACGGCGAGCAGCAGGATGAACCAAGTGTAGGCCATGCTGCATTAAAGCGCAGGATCTGCCGCCAGTGCCACTACGCTGCAGACCAGATGGTCGCGAGGCTCCTCGCGAGTTCTCTGCCTTACTCGTAGCGCAGTGCCGTCATCGGATCCACTGCCACGGCCCGTCTCGCAGGAGCAGTACAGGCTACTATCGCGACGAGACCTAGCACTGCCGTCGCTGCTAATAGAAGCATCGGGTCGCGCGAGCTGCCCTCCGCCCATCGTGCCAGAACCTTGTTCAGTGCAAGAGTCAGCACCAGCCCCACCGCGATTCCGCCTCCGACGCTCACAAATGCGGATGAGAATGCAATCTTCAATACATGTCCGGAGCGAGCGCCTAGCGCGATGCGAATTCCAAATTCATTCGTTCGCTGCGCCACCGAGTACGCAACCACGCTATACAATCCCACCGCCGCCAAGGCGAGTGCCAACAAAGCGAACGTACCAAAAAGCCACGCCACAAGTTGTTCCTGCTCGTATTCCGGCTGACCAGTAATCCAGTGCTCCAGATCTTCTACGTGCCCGCTGATCTGCTGATCCGGATCCAGCGAATTCACCTGCATTCCGACCGCATGCAGCAGCTTGAGAGGTGATGATTCCGAGCGCACGAGAATCTGTGTCCAAACCCGCATTGACAGCGTATATGGCACGAACATCTCCGGCAGTATCGGATTTCTCAACCCGTCATCGCGCTTGTCGGCAACCACGCCAACGATTTGCATCCACGAGTCAGAGCCAGGAGAAGTCAGCGTGAACGGCGGCTCGCCCTTCAGATCCGGGATTCTGACGGAGCGTCCCAGAGCATCCCCGTTAGGAAAGTACAGCTTCGCCATGGTCTGGTTGATGACAGCGAGTCGTGCGGCATTGTGATTTTCCGCGTCGTCCCATATCCGCCCTTGTGCGATCGCAATGCGCAGCAATGGGAAATATCCCGGGCTCACGAAGTTGACCCGCACCTTCTGCTCCTCCCGACGCGGCTGGCCCAAAATTTCGATTCCTGTCGGCCACCCATTTGACGGCGGAGTCGCATTGCTCGAGATCGCCGTCATGGTGACGCCGTTCACCGTAGCTGCCCTGCTCTGCATGTGCTCGAAGTAAGCCTCACGCGCTTCCCACGTGGGATATGCACCATCGTGTACTGGAATTCCAACCGACATCACATTCCTGGGTTCGTACCCAAGAGGTGTGTGAATGAGGTGGAGAAATCCTTGCATCGCTGCTCCAGCCCCCGCAAGCATGAGCAACGTGAGGGCGGCTTGCGCGCCCACCAGCATGTTGTGCACCACCCGGCCGTGTACGGTGCCCGCGATCTTCCGTGTACTGGCCTGCATTACCTGGCTCACTTCAGGACGCGAGATCTGCAGCGCCGGCCACAATCCAAACAGAATTCCGGTCAGAAGCGCGATAGCCACGCTGAATACGAGAACCGGCACGTTGATTCGGATCGCCGCCTCGTGCGGGAAGGAGAACCTCGGCAGCAATTCCACTATCACGGCAAGCGCGCGATAGGCCAGCAGCACTCCGAGCGCCGCGCCCGTAAACGAGAGAACCAGAGACTCGGTTAACAGCTGTCGAATAATCCGTGACCGGCTTGCGCCAACTGCCGTACGAACCGACATCTCGTGCCGCCTCGCCGTGCCCCGCGCCAGCAGAAGAATAGAAACGTTCCCGCATCCGATGGCAAGCAGCAGCAGCACGGAGCTGAACAGGAGATACATCGTGCCGCCGAGGTCGCGGATGAAATCATCATTCAATCCCGCCACGTGGAGATCGAAGCGATCGCTCGGAAAATGCTTCGGGGTTTCTTTGGCAAATTGCTGAATTAGGGGCTGCAAAGCAGCATCTGCCATTTTGTGCGTTACGCCCGGCTTCAGACGGATGCCCGTGTAATAAGATCTGACCGGATCCCCCGTAACTTTCAACGGAAGGTAAACGTCTCCGTCTTCCCAGGTGAAGCGCGAAGCGGCCACTCCAACGATTGTGTAATTCTTCCGGACCAACTGCAGCGTTTGGCCCACCACACCGGGATCGGAGTTGAAGTGCCGCTGCCAGAACTTGTAGCCCAGCACCACCACCGGCTGCGGCTCTTGTCCGTCAATTGCATCTGACGGGACTAGCCCCCGGCCAACCGCCGGTGGAACTCCCATGAACACAAATGTGTTCGATGTGAGATAGATGCCATAGACGTCTTCCGGAAGATCGTGTCCGGTTAGCGTCAAGTTCCAGTCATCCGCCATGAACGAATCCTCGACGACTGGCGACTGGCGTATCTCCTGCCATTGCGCTCCGGTGAGCCCAAATCCTCGCTCATGACCGGCGCTGTCCCGAAGGCGCATATGCACCATCCGATCCGGCGCCGCGTAGGGATACGGATCCATCAGAATGGCGTAGACCACGCTGAACACTGCCGTCGTCGCACCAATACCCAACGCCAGGGACAGGACCGCGGTTAGAGAAGATCCGGGATTCTTAAGCAGCTGCCGTACGCTGTGACGGAAATCCTGAAGAACAGTCTGCATGGTATCTCCGAGACTGGGACCGACCTTGCACGCCCGACGCCAATCCGGCGGTGGCCAAGCCGCTTGATTTTCAGGGGAAACAAACTGTGAGGGGTGTTCGTTTCGTCCGTTTCCACGGCCAGCTGTCCACCAACGGACAGACGTCTTTGACCACAGGACGGGCAAAGTCTTCGAATCGCAGTCTGGATCTCACGCCCCCCTTGCCCCTTTCCGATCCTTCGCCCGACCAGAAGGAACGCTATCTATCTGGCGCTAGCCTCGCCTGGAACGGTGTAAAAGTCGTATCGGTACTTCCAGCGGAAATCGTTCCCAGGCGCAATATTCATATCGATGAATGGCTCCGGAGCAACCACCGTCCTCACGGCCCAAATCCCTATGTTCGCAAGCGGTTGATCTCCCGTGATGAGCACGCCCGCTCCGGTTTTGTGGTTCTCGACTCGGATCTGATAGTCGGAGGCGTTTCTGGTAAAGCCCGCGAATTCCGTATAGAAGGTATCGCTGCCCTTCAAATCTCTTGGGAAGAGAAGTTCCTTCCCCTGAATCTCACCCAGGCCAGCCATATCCAGCATGGATCGGGGAGCAAACGGCAAGGTCAGAACGATGGCGGGGCCGGTCGCCTGATGATCGATGGTGAGGAAGTTATGGTCATATACCTGCGTTTCGATTGCCTTCCTGCCAAGATTCGCCATCCGGTGCTCAATCGTCATCACCGGTTCATTCTTTGAAAGTCGAATCGTCTTGATGTAGCGGTAAGCGTACCCCGAACCGCACTCCAGTTGCTGAGAAAACTCAATCCAGCCCGGACCACTCTTTACCGTACGTTTGCCGCCATCGACGATCGCATATATCCGGTACGAGCTATAGGGTTCCGTGTCCGTCTTGCGCAAGGCGCCGACACCGATCTTGCAGAACGTCTCACCAGGCTTCGCTTCGGTATATCCAAGAGCCGTCCCGTCTTTGCCGATGAACTCCTCGACCGGGCCACTCGCCGCGCTGTTGACTCCCGCGACCACGGTATCGCCGATCACCACATCCGGTACGGATACATCGAATTTTTCAAAGAACGGTCCGTAGTAGCTGTGCCCTTTGTATTCAAGGCTGCCGATCACGCCCGCCCAATCGAAGCGCATGCCGCGATAGAAGCCCTTTTGCGCGTCCGGCAAGTAGACCTTCGCGCTAAATACTCCATTGGAGATTTCAGCCTGTGGGTACGATGTCGCAGGATAGGTCTGCGCCGCGAGCGCGCTCGTTGCAAGTGCCAGCCCGAGCGTGCAAATAAGCCGCCGCAGTCGTGTCGTCGTAATCACTCGAACAGACATTTCCCCTCAGTACAGCGTCTTTTCCCCTTCGGGCCGCGTCTTCCACCTGCGGTGCACCCAAAGCCACTGATCCGGATACTTCCGCACGTAATCCTCGATCACCTTCGTGAACATCTGGGTATTCGCAACGATATCTTTCTCCAGATCTCCCCTTTGGATCAGGTCCAGTGCCGGATCGAATCGCAGCCGGTACTTCCCAAGCGCCTTATCCCAGATCGTAAAGCCCGGCACCACGGCGGCATTCGTGCGCAGGGCAATCCGCGCCAGCCCGCTTGCGGTGCACGCGGCAATTCCGAAGAAGTTTACAAACACTCCTTGCGGCGGGGTCATGTTCGTATCCATCAGGATCCCGACCGTCTCGCCCGCCTTCATTGCCGCCAGCAGTCCGCGCACAAAATCATCCTTTGCCACGGTCTTGTTCCCGTACATCGTGCGGTAATGCTCGATCATGCGGTCCAGATAAGGATTGTCCATCGGCCGCATCACGATATGCAGCCAGTGGCCGTGGAGCGAGTGCGCGAATGCCGAGAGCTCCCATCCCCCAAAATGCGCGGTCAGGAACAGCACGCCTTTGCCGCGTGCGTACGCTTTCTCGTAATTCTCGAGCCCGTCGTACACAACAACTTCGTCGATGTTTTTTGGGGTGTACCGGGGGAATTGACACAATTCCGCAAGTTGTCGCCCGAGCGAAGTGAATACACCGCGCAGGATGCGCTTCCGCTCCGCTGAGCTCTTTTCTGGAAAGACCATCTCCAGGTTGCGCTTACCGACTCTGCGCAACTTGGCATGAGCGAGATAGATGAGTTGAGAGAGCCCGATCGCTAAGCCCCGCGAAAGGGAGCGCGGCAGAATACCCAATATCTTAATGAACGGCCAGGCAGCCGCGTATTCGAGTTTCCGCCGCATCAGGAAGCGTCACTTTATCATGCGGAGGTACCAGCGAACTGTGAGCAGGCTTCAGCCAGTTTAAAGTTCGAAAACAATCGAGGCCTCAGCCTTGATCTCTCGAACGCCGAACCTCTTCGATCCTTGCATCCCAAGCAAAAAGCCGGCTGAGACTCACTGAGCACCGGGTACTGAGTACTACCTTAAGAGTCCTGCCTGCTACTTCGCCGCCTGCTGCGCCCACTTCGCAAGTGTGCTCAGGAAAGGATTTGCGCCCGCCGGAGCATCCACTGCACCGGTCAATGCAGCTTTTGAAGTCACCATGTGTCCGTAGAACTCGCGGGTAGAGTCCTTATCCTGCTTCACTACCGCGCCGTTCAGGCTCACGCCGGCAAATACGCCGCGAGCTCGCGAATAGGTCAGCACTTCCGCGCGCATCTTCCAGTCGGTATTGCCTTCTGCGTGGCGTCCGACAGGCCCCGCAGCCACGGAGGCGTCCGCGCCCAGCGCGAACTGGCTCGACAGCAGATGCTGCATGCCGTTCTCGTTCATGATCAGCATCACCAGGTCCACGGCCTGTCCGCCGATCTGGAATCCAAAGCTGCCACCCTTAACGGTGAAGAAAGCCGGTGTGCTCCAGCCCTTGGGCGTGCGGCAGCTCGCCAATCCGCGGCCGTACTTTCCGCCCACGATGAATCCCCCCTTCAGCATCGAAGGCACAACCGCCACACACTCCGCTCTGCCGAGGATCTCTTCTGGGATGCCGGAATCCGGCGCGGACTCGATCTCATTCAGTACATCCGCAGCCGCCTGGACGCGATCGGCCGCTTTCGTGTCTCTTGCATCCTCATCGCCGGCAAACGCAAACGAGCACAAGGACACCACGAGCGTGAACAGCAGAAGTTTTTTCATTGTCCTCACCACAACGCAACTGGGATCTGATACTTGGATTGTAAATGAATTCCCGGCGTTGTATGGCAGAGGTCCGGTAACTTGATCGATGCGAGAAGGTTGCTCAGATGAAATTTCGACGACTTGGCCCGCCGATCTGCCCAATCGCAAGGACGATGATTTCTTAGCTCCTTGCGGGCGGCGGGTCCAAAAGAAACTTGCGGGACAAAAAAAATGCGGGGCTGAAAGCAGTGACCCTAATCGCCACTCTCAACCCCGTCTCCCAGGTTCTGTGGTAGGTGAGCCGAGTATGCGTTGGGTCGAATTTTGCAGCAAGATTACGAAGGTAAGTGACCCGAAGTTACGCTAAAGCCGAAGCGGCGGGCCGCGAGCAATGGGTAGTCAGGTTCGGCTGACCCGTCGCTCACAGCTCGCCGCTTCTCTTACGGGCTTACAACCAAAAACTCGAGGCGAATGGCTTACTTCGTTGCCACCAGCGAATGCGTAATGGCATGCACCGACAATGCAATCCGGTTCTGCACCCCGACCTTGCGCATCAGTTTTGCCACATGGGCTTTCACTGTGCGCTCTTCGATGCCAAGTTGGCCGCCGATTTCTTTATTCGAACGTCCCGCCACCAGCATTTCCAGAACTTCCTTTTCGCGGTCCGTGAAGGTGACGCGGCCCGCCGGGAAGATCCGCCCCGGTGACGATGACACGCGCTCGATGAACATCGAGAGCACGCGCCGCGGGGCCCAGACTGATCCCTGGTTCACGATGCGTATTGCCTGCGCAAACTCTGCAGGAGTGGCGGCCTCGTCCACGTAGCCCTTGGCCCCGGACGCAATCGCTTTCAAGATGGTCTCTTCGTCAATTCCCGAACCGGTGACGATAATGCGCAGATCCGGACGAGTGGCCTTCAGGCTGGCCATCACATCAAATAGGTTTTGTCCGGAGCGGTTGCCGAGCAGAATAAGATCGATTCCTTGCAGCGTACTGATCTCAGGCAGCGCGGCCGAAATCAGTTCGAACTCCGGCTCTGAATCGAACAACGCGCGAAACCCGACAAAACGCAAAGGATCGCTTTCCACCACCGCGATTCGGATAACTGGTTTTCTGGCTACGGCTGCTTTCATAGTTTTCCCTATGGGTTCGATTTCTTCTACTCAGCATAGTAATAATTCGGCCCAATGCAAAGAGAAGGTGACCGAAGGGAAATTACGGGAGTAACATGAAAAAGCGCGGTTGCGAGCATGTTTTCACCGGAATCGCAGACAGGCGCGCCCAAAACATGCGGACAGCCGCCCGCGGCTGCCCGTCGATTGAAGCTCGACGAGCTTCTCGTTACTGCAAATCGAATCACGGAGAGTGGGTTCGCATGATCAGATCGAAGAGGTCAGGTTTCGTCATCCTCGCATTCATGGTTGTCACGTGTTCGCTATTCGCTCAGGAACCAGCGCCGCCGGCGGGCGCATCACCTCAAACGAGCCCGGCATACAATCCCAAATTCAAGGGGGACCCGGCGCGCTCCGACTCCGAAGCCGGTGCCCTGGCCTACATGCGTGTCGTGATCCGCGCGGAGAAGCAATTCAACAAGCAGTACGGACACTATGCTCTGACGCTGAACGAACTGGTCCACTCGGGATCCTTCACCAAGCGCATGGTCAATCCTGAGCGAGGCGATTACACCGCCAGCTACAAGGGCAAAAAAGAGAGCTACGTCCTCACCATGATGCCGAAGATGCTCGATGCTCAGCATCGCGCGTTCTACGTGGATGACGATGGCAAGATCCGCGGCGATGACTCGAAGCCGGCCGGGACTGATTCCCCGATCGTGAGATAAGAGCGAAGAACCATTGCCCATCTTGCCGCCATCGGTTGCGACGGGGTGGGTTTTTGATTTCCACCGGAACCGGACCCCTTCCGGTCAGCGGCGCCGGCGGGCTGGCAGACTCTGGAATAACGCGAACAAAGAACTCAAGATTGCAGAGAAAGGGTGGCTACTGCTGCTCTTCTGCTAGTGGGATGAGGTTTACCCAAAACGTCTTTCTCTCCCCTTCTGCAAGACGGAGGCTGGCTCCCTGCCCGTCGTAGTTCTTGAGGAATTCCGGATTGTAATAAGCCTCGCCCTCAACGCTCTCCCACGAAAACAGAGTGTAATCACCGGGCCTGATCCCACGCAGGCTGAAATGTCCGCTCTGGTCGGTAACGGTTTTGCGGTACCGGTCCACACGCCCTCGGAGTTTGAGTTCCGGGACGGCAACGACAACCGCATTCGCAGCAGGCTGTCCCTTGCTGTCTATGACAATCCCGGTTGCAGTGGCGCCATTCCCGCTGAGCGTCATGTCAATGAACTGCACGCCTCCGCCAACGTTCAATCCTGTGTCGTTCACCTCGCGCCCGCTGGCCAGCACTGATTTCACGAACCAATCCTCTGTGCCCCCAGCGTCCCCCAGTAATTGCACGTAATAGTTCCCGGGAGGAACGTCGTTCCAGATGAAACTCCCGTCGGCAGCAACATGCGCGAGATTCGTGAACCGGTCGCCCATGGCGAACCCGCCTGCATCATCGGTCGTCGACTGAAGTGTCAGAAAGATTTTTCCCGCGTCAAACCGTGAGAAACCGCCCGAACCTTCCAGGCGAAGTCTCCCGCGCAAAGTCGCTCCGGGCTGCGGAGAGAGGCGAAGCCCATCGACGCTAGTCGATCCGACTTGCAGCGACTCCCTTGCCGTCATCGGCACAGGGGATCCATCGACGGATGCCAGGATCGTATAACTTCCGGGCGAAACGTCACGAATCACGAAGCTGCCGTCCTTATGGATTTCCGCGCCGCTCTGCATGATGTTGAAGTCTCGCGACTGCAACATGATCGTCGCCGAAGCGCGCGGAGGAAGATTCACGACTGTCCCCCGTATGCTCAGGCTCGGAGCGGGCACGAGCGAGAAGTTCACCGGAAAATCATCTCCCGGCTGCAACTGCACTGTGGTCGCCTGGCTGCGGTCGTTTGTTCCGGGATAATACGTTGTCTGATACGAACTACTCGGCTTCTCCGCCGCGCGCGGCTCGGTACTCGCCCGGCCCCCGGACTCAATCAAACTTTTCATATCTGGCGGAGGATTCACGGATACGAAGAAATTTCCCGCGGGCAAGTTCGCGATTCGAAATTCGCCGAGATCATTCGTACGCTCCCCCCCGGTCTGCTGCCAGTGACTGTGTCCGGAGACAAACGTCTGCTGTAGGACCGTGACTTCCGCGTCCTGCATGGGCTCGCCGTCTTCATCGGTGACGCGCCCGCGAATGACGGCCGCTGCCTGCAAACGAATCCGCACGTCTTTTAATTCCTGCCCCGGCGTGAGCGTCAGCACTCGGCCATCGGTACGAGTGCGCTGGCGGTCGACATCGAGCAATCCAGTTCGCTCTGCGAAAAGGTGATACCGGCCTGGGATCACGTTCTCGATCCGAAACGTGCCGTCCACCGCCGTCACCGCCGTGTAGTCGCCGCCCTGACTCTGATTTTCGGCGATTAACTCGATCAGCGCCTTCTTTACCGGCTGGCTCTCCGGATCCTTGGTGACCTGACCCTCGACTGTCGCACGGTTGGGGCCAGTGGATGACCCCTGCGAGTCCTGCGCGAACAGCGCGCGTGCGCAGAGCACGATCCCCAGACATAGCAATGCTGCCTTCATGAGGTTATTTTCGGGACAGATCACACAGACTTCATCCAACCGGGAGAGCGGATCGCGGCAAGCTCATTCTATCGTTTTTTTGCGCTCCCAAGAGCCTGTCTGCACGAGCGATTCCGAGGCTTGACAATGCAATGGATTTGCTATACTTAGATATTTACCTAATTAAACATTCGTCTAATCATGCCCCATTCCTCCAATGTCTTCAAGGCTTTAGCCGATCCGACCCGCCGCGAGATCCTGCGGCTTTTGCGACGAGGCGAGATGACGGCGGGGGACCTCGCCGAGCGTTTCGACATGACCAAGCCCAGCATGTCGCATCATTTTGCGGTCTTGAAGGAAGCGGATCTTCTCACCGGCCGCCGCGAGGGGCAGACCATCTGGTACGCACTGAATACAACCGTTGTGCAGGGCCTTATGGCCTGGGCCATGGATTTGATGGGCGGCAATGACGAGAAGGCCGAAGTAGCACCTCAGCAGAAGTAAGAAGCACCCTGAAACAAAGAGTTCCGCAGACCTGTAAGAAAGTTCGATTTCCCTCGACTACCTGGATGTGAGCGCAATTCAGACCATCCCGAAGGCGGTAACGCAGGACTCGCTTTACGAAGATGCAGCCCGCACCTACGGTCCTGCTTTGGAGCGTCTGGCTCGCGCCTACGAAGCCGATCCGGAGATCCGGCGTGATCTGTTGCAGGAGATTCACGTCGCACTCTGGCGCAGTTTCGCGGGATTTGACGGCCGATGTTCGGTACGCACGTGGATCTACCGCGTTGCACACAATGTCGCCGCCTCCCATGTGGCACACGAGCGCCGAGCAAGCTTACAAGTCCTCATGGATCTGGAAGAATTGGAGAGCCTTCCAGATACCAGCAGTGGACAAAAGACTGTGGACCGAAATCAGGATCTGGACCGACTGCTTGCGCTCATTCAAAAGCTCAAACCGCTGGACCGCCACGTGATCCTGTCGTATCTCGAAGGCCTGGACGCCGCAACCATCGGCGAGATCACCGGACTCTCCGCCGGAAATGTCGCCACCAAAATTCACCGCATCAAGAACGTGCTGGCTCGCCAGTTTCAGCAGAGAGGAGAAAACAATGGCTGACAATTCTCAAACTCCTGTGCAGAACATATGGCAGAACCAGCCCGTGGAGGGCATTCAAATGTCAATGGACGAAATCCGCAAGCGCGCCGGAAAGTTCGAACGCAAAATCATTTGGCGGAATGTGCGCGAGTATGTGTCATCGCTCATCGCAGTTGTCCTTTTCGCCGGTTTCTTCTTGAGGGCGCACGACCCGATCGCTCGGGGTGCGTATGTGCTATTCATCGCGGGCCTGCTATGGGTCATGGTTCAGCTTCACCGTAAAGGCTCGGCGACATCATTGCCCTCATCCCTCGGGACTTCGGCTTCGCTCCAGTACTTCCGCACGGAGCTGGAGCGGCAGCGCGATGCAGTCCAAAGTGTCTGGTCTTGGTATCTGGCTCCCTTGGTTCCCGGCTTCATCGTTTTGAGCATCGGCTATGCGCGTTCCATGCCATATCCGAAAGGGCTTCTATCCGCTGCAAGTCTCGACGCGGCGGTTGCTTTACTGTTCTTCGGTATCTGGCGACTCAACCAGCGTGCCGGCCGTTGCCTGCAACGCAAGATTGATGAGTTGTCCGCTGCCGAACGGCAGTCGTGAAGATGATCCCAATATCGCACCCGCTTCTCTCGCCCATGGAGGGCGACACGTAATGAAACGCACGTTCATACTCTTGCTCTTCGCGATCGCAGCAACGTTCGCCCGAGCCCAGGACATCGTGGGCGACTGGCAAGGCACTCTCAGCGTCGGGGGAGCCGAACTTCGGCTCGTCCTGCACATCACCAAAGGGCTGGGAGGCAGCCTCAAAGCCACGCTCGACAGCATCGATCAGCCCGGCGCCAACGGGATCCCGGTGAACTCCATTACCTTGAAAGATTCGAAACTGAGTCTCGACGTGGCGACAGTACACGGGACCTACGAAGGGAAAGTCTCCCCTGAGGCCAAGACGATTAGCGGCACGTGGACGCAAAACCAGCCTCTGCCCCTTGAATTCAAGCGCGCCGCAACGGCGATCAAGACCGAGCACAAACCTGCGAAGCCCTCCGACATTGATGGCGCGTGGATGGGCTCTCTCGATACGGGGGCAGTGAAACTTCGTGTCGTCTTCCACATTGTCAACACGGAGGATGGCCTTACCGCCCTGATGGACAGCCCGGATCAGGGCATGAAGGGCTTGCCGACGACGTCCGTCACCCGCAACGGGACATCGCTGAAGATCGAAGCCAAGCAGATTGGCGGCGTCTTCGAAGGTATTATCTCGGCTGACCTCTCATCGATCGACGGCAAGTGGTCGCAACAGGGCGCAACATTCCCGCTCACCTTGAAGCGATCGAAGGATGCGGCCGCGCTTGAAATGAAGCGTCCGCAAGTTCCCACGAAGCCGTACCCGTACCGCGAAGAAGAAGTCTCCTACGACAACAAGGCTCAGAACGTCACACTCGCTGCCACGTTCACTATCCCGCAGGGAATCGGGCCGTTCCCTGCGGTTGTCCTCATTACCGGCTCGGGCCCGCAGGATCGTGACGAATCCCTGCTCGGCCACAAACCGTTCCTGATTCTCTCCGACTATCTGACGCGTCACGGGATCGCCGTTCTGCGCGCCGACGATCGCGGCACGGGCAAATCGACCGGAGATTTCTCCAAAGGGACCACAGCCGATTTTGCGACCGACGTCGAGGCCGGCATCGCGTATCTGAAAACACGCCCCGAGGTGAACAGTCACAAGATCGGGCTGATCGGCCACAGTGAAGGCGGAGTGATTGCACCCATGGTCGCCGTCCGCAACAAAGACGTCGCCTTCATTGTGATGATGGCCGGAACCGGCGTTCCCGGAGACCAGGTTATCGTGGCACAAAGCGAGGCGATCGAAATCGCAGATGGCAAAAGTCCGGTAGAAGCCGCAAAAGATGCTGCGGTCGAGCGAGAAGTGATGACCTTGATTCAGACCGAGACCGACCGGGCGAAGCTTGAAAAAGAATTGCAGGAGAAGTTGATCGGCCAGGTTCCCGAAGGACAGATCGGCGCTCAGATCAAGCAGGTAACATCTCCATGGATGCGCTACTTTCTGGCCTACGATCCTGCGCCCGCGCTGCGCAAGGTCACGTGCCCCGTGCTGGCACTCAATGGCTCCCTCGACAAGCAGGTTCTTCCGGAGCAGAATCTTCCGCCGATCCGCAAAGCCCTGCAGGAAAGCGGCAACAAACATTACGAGGTTGACGAACTACCCGGCCTCAATCACCTGTTCCAGACCGCAAAGACAGGAGCTCCCACCGAATACGCGCAGATCGAGGAGACCATGTCTCCAGTGGCTCTTGAGAAAATCTCATCCTGGGTCCTGAAGCAGTAATCGGATCAGCCAGGTTTCCAACTTGCAGCGCACTTCTTTCCATCCTCTATAGAAAGCATACGGGCGACAGCGCAGCGGGATCCATGCCTCCTCGCAAACGCTGCCACACGCACGCACTACCTCAGCTGTAGTTCAACGTTATTGCATCCGAAGCGCAACTTCCTCGCCCGACCGCAGTCTGGCCATGAGCTCCTTTTCCTCGCTGGTTTGGGCCAAGTCATAGTTCTGGTCCTCCGAGAAGATAACGCTATCGAGAAATGCTTCGCTGCCGAAACGCCTGAAAATGAGATGCGGATTTTCGTCCTGGCTGCTCACGGCCCTTCCGGCGAGAAGCGGGGCGTATACCGAGTGCCCGTCCGCATTGCGAATCAAGACAGAATCCCCTTGTCTTTGCAGGTTGTAGGCTCCGGCTGCGAGCCTGCTCTGCCCCACAACGAAGTCAAACGGAACGTCAACCGACATACGCGCCTCCTGCGCATTTGCCAAAACATTCGCCGACATCGCCCCGAACATCGCCAGAAACAGCAGAACTGCAGTTTTCTTTACTGTGTGCATACTTTCTCTCTTTCAAATGAATTCCACGATTGCTTCGTGGTGTAGGTTCGCATTCGCCTCTCGATCCCATGAACACACTTGTACGGACCCGAAAGTAAGTGCTTTTCAGGAAATCAAGTTGCTTTTGCGATGCGTACAGAATTGGATTCAGCGAAACGGATTCGGATTGATCAGGGTTGTAACAAGAGTGTCAAAGGATTGTTGCCTCGAAGTGACAATGGACGTGAACGCAATCAGCGGTGGGATGAACTAAAACTGGATACAAGTGTTCAGCGCTATCAAGCAAGCAGAACTTCAGCTGTCCTTGCGATAAAGCAGGTCCTTCATCGCCTTTCGCCTCTCGGCGTTGGCGCCCTTGTCGCCCTTCCATCCGTCAGCGTCGGCCTTCGCCGCCGGACCTGCGGGCTCTTCTTCACTGCACGACGGACACCGGTTCGCAAACCCGGGCTTCCCCGGCTTCAGCTCAAACTCCTCACCACAAA
This sequence comes from Terriglobia bacterium, assembly GCA_963727085.1. Taxonomy (GTDB): domain Bacteria; phylum Acidobacteriota; class Terriglobia; order Terriglobales; family Acidobacteriaceae; genus Sulfotelmatobacter. The sequence continues at coordinate 87,954 of CAVSER010000004.1, forward strand.
CAGCGCAAACTTTGATCGGAAATGCCATTCAACTTTTCCAGAAAACAAAATGTGAGGACAGACCTCGGCGGTCCGTTGCGCAAAGCGCAGATCGCCTTTCAATTCAGAAAATACTGCCGGTACAACGTATCTCTCTGCGCCGGCCTGAAACCCGCGTCGCGGATAATCCTGCGTAGTTCCTCCTCGGTCGTGCAGTTCGTCACGCCCGCGGCGCGCACGACGTTCTCCTCGAGCATCACCGAGCCAACATCATTCCCGCCGAACCGAAGCCCCATCTGGCAGACCTTCAATCCCTGCGTCACCCAGCTCGACTGCACATTGAGGAAGTTCGACAGGTATAGCCGCGAGATGGCAAGTACTTTCAGATACTCGACGGCAGTTGCCTCATCCCAATGACGACCGCCCAGCGCCGTATTCTGAGGCTGGAAGCTCCAGGGGATAAACGCCGTGAATCCGCCGGTCTCGTCCTGCAGCTCGTAGAGCTTCTGAAGGTGATTGATTCGGTTCTTGTAGTTTTCGCCCACGCCAAACATCATCGTCGCGGTCGTCCTCATGCCGATCTGGTGTGCGGTGCGATGCACATTGATCCAGTCTTCCGTGAGGCACTTCAGCCGCGCGATCTTGTAGCGCACCTCGTCATCAAGAATCTCCGCGCCGCCACCCGGGATCGAATCCAGCCCGGCGTCGCGCAAGCGCAAAATTGTGTCGCGGATTGACAGGCCGCTGTACTCCGCAATCGCGATGATCTCCGACGCGGAATAGCAATGCAGATGCACCTGCGGAAAACGCTCCTTGATCCCCCGCAGCATCTTCTCGTGCCAGTCGATCTTCAGATCAGGATGAAGCCCTCCCTGCATCAGCACTCCTGTCCCGCCGAGCTCGACCGTCTCGTGGATCTTCTCGTAGATCGTGTCAAATTCGAGGATGTACCCTTCCTTCGCGGCGGGCCCTTTCAACGGCCGGTAAAAAGCGCAGAAGGTGCAGTACTCGGTGCAGTAATTGGTGTAATTAATATTCCGATCGATGATGTACGTGACTACGCCCTCAGGATGAAGCTTCCGCCGCACGGCATCCGCCTCCATTCCGATGCCGATCAGGTCGTCGGACTCGAACATCTCCAGCGCTTGCTGCTTGCTTAATGACATGGCGGGCTCACAGAACCTGCTTCGATTTTAGCGGACGGCCCGCTAAGTCGTCCAAACCGGCCGTGGGTGCTAGAAGCGCACGACCGGCTCCTTCGCATCCGTAAAGCATTGAAAAGATTAATTTGAACATGTTCAAGTTTACCCTTGACGCGGCGACAGGTCCGGCTTATATTGTTTTTGAACACGTTCAAATAGTCAAGGGGAGGACAAAATGGAAACCGCCAACAACATCATCGTAATGACCTATCTGGCTTATGTGGCCCTGAGCGTTTCCCTGACCATCTGGGTGGCCCGGACCTTGCACAAGAGGGGCGCGATCTTCCTGGTCGACGCCTTCCATGGCAATCGGGAGCTGGCCGACTCGGTCAACCATCTACTCGTGGTTGGCTTCTATCTGATCAACATTGGATTCGTCTCTCTTGCCTTGAAGACGGCCGCCATCATCAATACGTCCCGCGGAGCCATCGAACTGCTCAGCGACAAGATGGGTATGGTGCTCCTGATCCTCGGAGGAATGCACTTCTTCAACCTGTACGTTTTCTCCCGTATCCGGCGCAGCGGTTCGCGGGGTCCACGCGCACCTATTGTTCCGCCACCGCCAGTCGCGCCCGATGCAATGCTGAAAGTAGCCGTTTCACGCTGAGCGGCAACAGGAACGAGCAGTAATTCAACTGCCGGCACAGGCATGGATGGAGGCATATATGGAAAAACTATACGTACTCTACGATCCGAAATGTGAACTCTGCTGCCGCCTGCGGAACTGGATTCTGGTGCAACGCTCCTGGATCGGATTGGCGCTGCTCGAGCAAGGGTCAGAAAAAGCCAGGCGCCTCTTCCCCGATCTCGACAAGATCGCGGGCAAAGACGATCTCGCCGTCGTCAGCGACGAAGGCGCAGTGTATCTGAACAACCGTGCCTGGATCATGGTGCTGTATGCCATGGAGGAGTATCGTGACTGGGCATCGCGACTGACGCATCCACTGCTGATGCCGCTGGCACGGCAGGCATTTGCAGCCTTGTCGAAGAACCGGCACGTTCTCTCCCGATGGATCAGCGCCGAAGATCCCGACGGTATGGCGGACGAACTGCGCAAGGTAGAACTTGAGCCTTGCGCTCTGCCGGCGAACAACGCTCCGCTGCCAACTGTTCGAGAATACCTACAATGACAACCACGACGCTCAAGCCCCGGACCACGCCGCGTGCGGAAGATACGCGCCGAAAGATCTACGAAGCCGCCATGGAACTCTTTCGCCAGAAAGGCTTCGACGAGACCACCATGCGCGATATCGCCGCGAAAGCCGGAGTGGCCCTGGGCGGAGCGTACTATTACTTCTCCTCCAAGGACGCCATCGTCCTCGCCTTTTACCGTGAGATGCAGGAAACGAGCAACGATCCGGTGATCCAGGCTCTCTCCACTCACAAGAAGCTCAAGGACCGGATCCGCAGCGTCCTCGACAAGCGTTTGGAACTGCTGGCTCCGAACCGCAAGTTTTGTGCTGCGCTCTTCCGCCACGCTCCGGACAGCTCGGATGCGCTCTCGCCGTTTAGTGACGAAACGCTTGCCATCCGGGAAGGCGCGATCGAGCACATGCGTCTGGCGCTCGAAGGCAGCGATGCCAAGATACCCGCCGATTTGAAGCCGCGCCTGCCCTACCTGCTCTGGCTTTACCAGATGGCCGTGATCATGTTCTGGCTTTATGATCGGTCTCCGAATCAGGAGAGAACCTGGAAGCTTCTGGATAAGAGCCTGGCTCTGCTGGTCAACCTGCTGCGGCTGTCTTCCCTTCCACTGACCAAACCGTTGCGCAAAACTCTTCTGGAACTAGTAGAGGGCGCAGGCGCCTAAAAGGCCAGATCCTCAGGATGTCCCCTCATAGGCAATGCTCTGAGCTGATGACTTTCGTTACCTTCGAATGAGTTACCCCGCACTACAAGCGGAAGACTTCTGCGAGACTTGAAGCAGCACTTGGTTATTGGTTACAGGAGCTGCCCCGATGAGCGCAGGCACGATGCCAGCTAAGCTGGCTACACATTCGCAGGATCAATCAACAGCGACGTTTCAGACTACCGGTGGGCTGAAGTGGTATTTCGGCTTCTTCTTTGTTTCGGGATTTTGCAGCCTCCTTTATGAGCTGGTATGGCTGCGTCTCGCAATGGCCCAGTTCGGCGTCACCACTCCGATGATCTCGCTTGTCCTGTCCAGTTTCATGGCAGGTTTGGGCATCGGATCGTGGGCAGGAGGACGCCTGGTGCGGAAGTATGCCGGCCGTCTGAGTGTCCCTCCACTGCAGCTCTATGCCGTGGCGGAGATGTTGATCGGGTGCTCTGCGGTAGTCGTCCCCTTGGAACTGCTGGCCGGCCGGTTCGTACTCGAGCATCTGGGCAGCAGCTTGTCTCTTTCCTCCGCGGGCTACTATGTCGCCGCCGGGATCTGGGTCGGATGCACACTGATTCCGTGGTGTGCGTGCATGGGAGCTACGATTCCGCTCGCGATGTTCGCAATTCGCAGTCAGCGCCACGACGGATCTCAACGCTCCTTCAGTTTCCTCTACCTTGCGAATGTACTCGGCGCACTGGCCGGTACTCTGATCCCGCTTCTGTTGATCGAACTCTGGGGATTCAACCGGACACTACAGTTCGGCATGCTGCTGAATGTCATCATCTGTGCCGCGGCGTTTCGAATCAGCAAAAAGAATTCTTCCCCGGCTGCGGGTGTACAAGCGGAACTTTTTGAATCCGTGACGATTCGTCCAGCCGCACGCGAAATGTTCAGCAACAGCACTCTATGGCTTCTGTTCGCCACAGGGTTGACGAGCATGGGAATGGAGGTCGTCTGGACCCGGCAGTTTACGCTCTACGTCGGCACCCTGGTCTACTCGTTCGCCACCATCCTGGGCGTGTACCTGGCGGCCACGTTCCTCGGATCCGCCCTCTACCGGTGGCAATCTCGCACCCAGAATACTCAAAGATCATTCGCCTGGACACTGTTGTGCATCGCCGCTCTTCTACCTCTGATCACGGCTGATCCGCGTGTAAGCATTCCTACCTGGTTGAGACTGCCGTTGGGAATTGCAGGCTTCAGTGGCTTTCTGGGATTCCTGACGCCAAAACTCGTGGATCGTTTCTCCGAAGGAGATCCGGACCGAGCCGGTGTCGCTTATGCCGTAAACGTTACGGGATGCATCCTGGGCCCGCTGGTTGCAGGTTTTCTTTTGTTGCCCTATACGGAGGAGCGCTTCGCACTGGCGATTCTGACTCTGCCCTGGTTGTTTACCGGCATGCTATTCACGTTACGACCCAGCCGCGAAGAAGGTTCGCCCTCTGCAACTCGCTGGGCATATCGCGCCATTTCGGTGTCTCTGATGCTGGCAACGGCTGTAGGACTGACCTTCTGGACACAGAGCTATGTCGAGCGGGCAGCAGGAGCGGTCGTTCGACGGGACAATACTGCGACAGTAGTTGCAGTCGGACAAGGCAGGAATAAGTGGTTGGTCGTTAACGGCGTGACCATGACTTCTTTGACTCCGATCACGAAAGCCATGGCCACCTTCCCCTTGGCCACACTCGATCATCCACCCCAGAGTGCCCTCGTGATCTGCTTTGGGATGGGCACGACACATCGGTCGATGCTGTCGTGGGGAATCGATTCGACGGCAGTGGATCTTGTCCCCAGCGTTCCCGCACTCTTCCCTTACTTCCACGCGGATGCGGAAGAACTGCTGCGCTCTCCGAAGTCTCACATCGTGATCGACGATGGCCGCCGCTTTCTGGAGCGGACCCAGTCGCAGTATGACGTAATCGCCATCGATCCGCCTCCACCCATCGACGCTGCCGGATCGAGCTTGCTTTACTCCCGCGAGTTTTACACTGCCGCCAAAAAGCGGCTGCGCCCGTCCGGAATCCTTGCCCAGTGGTATCCCGGAGGCGATCGAACCACCACCGCAGCCATCGCCCGATCTTTGCACGACTCGTTCCCTTATGTCCGCGCGTTCGGGTCCTTTACTGGTTTGGGAGTCCACTTTCTGGCGAGCAAGCAGCCCATCCCAATCCGAACCGCCTCGGAATTGGCCCAGCGTACACCCGCGCGGGCTGCTGCTGACTTGGTGGAATGGGACCCCGGTGTCACGGCCGAACAGCAATTCCAGGAACTGCTCAAAAGAGAGGTTCCCATCGAACTGGTGATCAGCTTTGACAAGGACGCGCCGGCACTCCAGGACGATCGCCCCATCAACGAATACGCATTGTTGCGCAGCATGGGCGTCCACCTGTATTGATTCGACGCTGGATTGAGCTGGAAAAATCTGACTTCAGGTTGTCATCCATCCGAATGGATTGCCGCCGCAGGTCGGAGCAGCCTCGACCACACTCGGCGTTATATTCCTCTTCGCCGCCATGGCATTCGCGGTCCTGAAGCTGCAATGGGAGCGCCGTTCGGCTGCTTGAATGTGGTGTGCGCTTTTCTTCTGCCATGTTCACGTTCCATACGAATTCCAATTTGAGAACACATCCCGCCTCTTGCTTCTCAGTCTTTTCACAACCTTAGGAACGGCTGCCCCCGTGCATCTTTGATCCTCGCATCCTGGTCACACGCTCCCATTCCCCCATCGCAGCCTGCGGATCGGGATCGCACAATCTTGACTCTATTTCACAAGGGAACCTAGCCTAATGTCAGCAACTGTTCGAAATCTGTTGCGCGCTTTTCCATTTGTCCTGCTCGGAGCTGTATGTTGCGCAGCGCAATCCGCCCCGGTCGCCAGAACTTTGCCTGTAAGCCAGAATGCGTCTCATCAGGTGCAGACGAACTACGGAAAACTGCCCCTCTCCTTTGAAGCCAACGTGGGCCAGACCGATCCGCAAGTGAAGTTTCTCGCGCATGGTTCCGGCTACTCTCTTTTCCTGACGTCCGGGCAGATGGTGCTCTCGTTACGTGCGTCCTCCATAACGAAGCCTGACGCCAACGCAGAACCCGCGAACCCGGCTACCCGCCAGAAACCCCGGCCCACATCTCCGATCGCTTCAACGAATGCTGTCATTCGGATCAATATGGTCGCCGCCAATCCCGCGCCGAAAGCGACTGGAGAAGATCTCCAGCCAGGCAAGGTGAATTACTTCATCGGCAAAGACCCCAGCAAATGGCAAAGGAATGTTCCTCTGTACCGGCAAGTGCGGTATGAGAACGTCTATCCCGGTATCGACGTTGTGTACTACGGGAATCAGTCGCGAGTGGAACACGACTTTGTGGTAAATCCAGGTGCGGACCCCAGCAAGATTCAACTCGATGTCCAGGGAGCAGACCGCTTGAGCGTCGCCTCCAACGGCGATTTGATTCTTCATAAAAGCACTGACGAAGTGCGGCTGCAAGCTCCCGTGGTGTACCAGCCGTTTCATGGCCTGAAGGTATCGGTCGACGGACAGTACAAGATTCAGAACTCGACACGTGTCTCCTTCGCCCTTGGGCAATATGACAAGACTCTGCCGCTGGTGATCGATCCTGTGCTCGTGTACGGAACATTCCTCGGTGGCCTGGCCGACGATCAGGCGGTGGGCATCGCGGTGGACAGCGATGGCAGCGCCTACGTCGCAGGATCAACACAGTCCACTAACTTCCCGCTGGCTTCGCAGAATGGCCCCATGCCCTCCGGACAGAGCCTCTTCGTGGCAAAGCTCGACGTCAGTGGTTCCAGCCTGGTTTATGCCGACTATATTGGCGGAACTTCGTACAACCAAGCCGCCGCCATGGCTCTCGATACCTCGAACCAGGTTTTCGTTACCGGATATACAAGTTCCGGTGACTTTCCCGTTGTGAATGCCCTTCAGTCGGAAAGTGCAGGCGGGAACGAGGGGTTCATCGCTCAAGTCTCCGCCGACGGATCCTCGCTCGTGTACTCCACCTACCTGGGTGGCAACAGCGATGACTATCCACAATCCATAGCTCTCGACCCCGATGGCAACATTTACGTCGCGGGATATACGTACTCGCAGAACTATCCGACCGTAAAAGCATTCCAGTCCTCGGCCCAACCCAATCAGCAAGAGCAATACGGCTTCTATGGCTTCGTCTCGAAGCTGGCTGCGGACGGTTCAGCTCTGGCCTACTCGACCTACCTCGGCGGAAACACTGTTGTCGTGCAGAACTGCTACTACGGACCCTGTTGGCCAAGTCCCTACAACTACATCAACGGAATCGCTGTAGATGGATCGGGCAGTGCCTACGTAGCAGGGACCACGAATACCTACAACTTCCCGGTAACGGAGGGCGCGTACCAGATCTCAAACGCAACAACTGGCGACCAGCAAGTCGCATTCATTGGGAAGTTTGATGCAGCCGGAAACCAGGTTTACGCCACGTACCTGAACGCAGGAGAAAATGCATACTGGACGGGTGTGAACGGCATCTCGGTCGACTCTCAAGGTGCTGCTTACGTCATCGGGCAGACTTATCCGTGGGGCCAGACCTTTCCGATCACTGAAACACACCTTTGCGATCCTTCGGAGTCTAGTTGCACATACGGATACATCTTCAAGCTGGATCCGACCGGCGCGTTTCCGGTGTATTCCACATTTCTCGCTGCCAATGTCGACGTGAACCCCCAGTCGTTAACACTGGACGCGAATGGCGACGTGTTCGTCCTCAGCTCGTCCGGAGGTGGAGATCCGGAGTTCCTGGTGAACCCTATCGAAAACTTTACCAACCAGGCTGACTTATTCATTCAGGAAATCGATCCCACGGGCGGAAGCGTTCTGTTCAGCACATGGCTGGGAGGTTACGGCTACGATCAGCCCGGCGGCATCGCTCTCGATTCAACGGGAGCTATTTACGTCACCGGCTATACCAGCTCGACTGATTTTCCAGTGTCCGCTGCGGCCTTGCAAAATACGCTGGGCGGAAACGCCGATGTATTCGTGAGCAAAATCGGCCCGGCGGTTCAGCCCGCGGTTGCGCTGAGCCCGTCCCTGATCCAGTTCTCGATTCGTCCGGTGGGCTCCGTTAGCCAGCCGAACACTTCCCTGCTGCGCAACATGGGCAGCGGTCCACTCTCAATCACGAACCTGACCATTACGGGGGATTTCGCCGAGACTGACAACTGCGGAACCGGCGTGGCTGCGGCCGGTAGTTGCACGTTCACCGTTACCTTTAACCCCACCCAACCCGGGCCGCGCTATGGCTCGATCATGATCGAAGATGATGCAGCGGGATCTCCCCACTTCATCAATCTGGTTGGCAACGGAGCCACTGCCGTCGCGAATCTGAGCACCGCCAGCTTGGCATTTCCTAGCCTGCAGATTAACCAAACCAGCTCGGCGCAAACCGTAACGCTCACCAACAACGGCAACGCCACGATGGTCATCAGCGACATCAGCATCACCGGCGATTATGCGCAGACCAACAACTGCCCCGGTTCGCTTGGAATCGGCTCCAGTTGCACCTTCCAGGTAACGTTCACTCCCACGCAGGGTGGTGAGCGCGATGGATCGTTGACCATCACCGACAATGCTCCCGGAAGCCCCCGAAGCATCGCGCTAACAGGCAGCGGATACGTAACCACTGCCACTGTGAGCCCCTCCTCGCTGGCGTTCGGAAATCAGGCGCTGGCTTCGACAAGCTCCGCGCAGTCCATTGTCATCACCAATACCGGTGCAAACCCGATCACAGTCTCGGCTGTGACCACGACCGGGGATTTCGCGCAGACGAACAATTGCACGACGACCCCTGTCGCCGTCGAAGGTACCTGCACCATCAACGTGACTTTTTCACCCACCCTGGGAGGCAGCCGGCTGGGAACACTGACCGTCAACGACAACGCGGAGGGCAATCCTCACGTTGTGACGCTTAGTGGAACCGGTATGGCTGGAGTTGCGAGCTTGAGTTCCTCGAGTCTGGTTTTCTCCGCACAGACTGTAGGAACCAGCGCAGCCGTCCAAACCATTACTGTGACCAATACCGGCAACGGGAACCTGACGTTCGCCAGTATTCAGGCTACCGGAGACTTCAGCCAGACGAACAATTGCACCAGCGTCGCAGCTGAAGGAAGCTGCACGATCCAGGTGAGCTTCACTCCGACATCCTCCGGCAATCGCACCGGAACGCTGACTCTGACCGACTCGGCCGCTACCAGCCCGCAACTGGTCTCGCTCTCCGGTTCGGGCATCGACTTCAGTATGCCGGCATCGGGCGGAACGGCCAGCGTTACAGCAGGCGGAACGGCCACTTACCAGGTATCGGTCGGAGCCGTCGGAGGGAACTTCTCCAGCGCTGTCAACCTCACTTGCGCCGGGGTGCCCGCCTTCTCCACCTGTACGGTGAACCCGACCTCGGTCACTCCGGGATCGAATGCGTCCTCGGTCACGGTAACGATCAAAACGGCCGGAACCACCGCGAAGCTGGCAGCACCTGCGGATCGCAATAGCCCGATGCTTGCATGGATCATGCTTCCCCCAGGCCTTGGCCTCTTCGGGCTGTGTATCTCCGGACGCCAGCGTCGCCAGCGTATGGCGATGCTGATGCTCCTGTTCATGGTAGCATCGCTGACGCTGATCACCGTGGGTTGCGGCGGCAGCAGCACCCCGACGCAAACTGTGACGCCAAAAGGAAATGCGACGCCGTCCGGCGCCTACACCGTTCTGGTGATCGGCACTTCGGGCAGCGTGCAGCACTTCTCTTCGCTCACGCTCACTGTTAAGTAAGGGTAGCCTGTGTGCATGGGCGCTTCCACAAGAAGCGCCCATTTTTTGTTTAGCCTCGATATGCCGTACTTCTTACGAACGCGGTATCTATCGCGGATTGACAGCCTTCTGCGCGTTACCTAGACTGCAGTGTACGCATTTGCGAGGTTCCTGCATGGCGTGGCTGCAAAACAAGTTCGAAAAGAACTTCCTGATTTCAACCGTCGACTACGTCTTCAACTGGGCGCGAAAGTCGGCGGTGTGGCCGATGACCTTCGGCTTGGCCTGCTGCGCGATCGAGATGATCGCCTCGTCCACCTCGCGATTTGACATCGCGCGCTTCGGTTCCGAAGTTTTCCGTCCTAGCCCCCGCCAGGCTGACCTGATGATCGTCTCAGGCACCGTTACGTTGAAGATGGCGCCGGTCGTGAAGCGCATCTACGACCAGATGCCCGATCCGAAGTGGGTCATCTCGATGGGCGCGTGCTCTTCCGTTGGCGGCCCCTTCAATACCTACGCCGTGCTCCAGGGAGTGGATAAGATCGTTCCGGTCGATGTTTACGTCACCGGGTGCCCGCCGCGTCCGGAGAATCTCTTCTATGCCCTCCTGAAGCTGCAGGACAAGATTGACACGATGACTCTGGCCAAGCAGCCAACGGCCGTTCGGCTCGATCAAAACATGGTGGAGAACTTCAAGCGCCAGGTCATGATCGCGCAGACCTTACAGCCGAAGTGATCGTGCTCAGGGGGCGTGAGCGAAGCGGGATTCCGCTGCGGTCATCCTGAGTAAAGCGAAGAATCTCAGAAATTCTCAGCCGGAAATTTCTTTCCAAGGCCCAAATTGTTTCGCGGGGACAGGGTCCCTCCCGGCAAAGCTCGGCAGCGCACTCACAGGAATATGCCAACCTTCACCAGGATCGCCGCTCAATCCGACCTTCCCGCCGCTAACGAAGCCAAAGAATTCACCTGCGGCAACAGGGAAATCTGCATCGCCAACATCCATGGTGAATTCTCCGCCATGGAGAACGTCTGCCTCCACCAGGGCGGCCCACTCGGCCAGGGAATGATCGAAAAAGACAAGGTAGTATGCCCTTGGCACGGCTGGGCATGGGACCCAAAGACCGGCGAAGCCGCGCACACCGCCAGAGCAAAAATCGCTGTCTACGCGCTCAAGATTGAGAACGGTGACGTGCTAGTCGAGATATAGATGCGGTCTGCGCAGTCCGAATTAGCAGGAGAGAATGAGCCCTGTCACCCACTTTCTTAGTGGTTGGGTCCATTTTCTCTTTATTTTCTTTAACTTGAATGTCATGACGCTACTGTGCATGCGGAAGAGTCATCACGTTGTGTTCCTGCAGGAACATAACCCCACGCGGGCTACAGCGCCGAGTCACCCGAGCAGGCGCAGGGACTTCGTAGCATCGTTGCTGAATCCCGGGAAGACTGAACCAATATCGTGATTGCCCATGTGCCGCAACACGGCTTCGCTCAGCACCTGGCGGAAGTCGGTCGTCAAGGCTAGGTCGCGGCCTTCATAGAGCTGCGACTGATCAAGTCCCGGCCAGTGCCCGTAAACCTTGCCGCCCTTGACCGGACCGCCGAGCACAAACATCACATTCGCATGGCCGTGATCTGTGCCGCGATTGCCATTTTCGTGCGCCGTGCGGCCGAACTCCGACATAGAGACGATGACCGTGTCTTCTCCGAAATCACCCAGGTCCGTCCAGAAAGCAGCGATGGACTGCGAGAAGTCGCGCAACACGTTGGCGAGCTGGCCTTCGGTGGATCCTTCGTTTACGTGATGGTCCCATCCGCCGATGTCGGCGAAGGCGACTTGCACACCGAGATTTGCTTTGATGAGTTGCGCAAGTTGACGCAGGCTGTCGCCGAAACGTCCCTTCGGATAGTTCGCGCCCGAAGCGGGCGTGTATTTTCCAGGATCGGCAGCCTTCAGCATCTTCACGGCGTCGAACGTTTCCGAACCCGTGCCATGCAACACGGCATCGGACGAGTGATCGTACATTGCTTCGAAGGCACGCGCGGCAGGAGAAAGCTTTGGGTTGCGGCCGCCGACGGCGAAGTCGTTGATGTTGTTCATCGCCACGGCTGGTTCATTGCCGCTGAGGATGCGTGGCAACGACGGCCCCAACGCGATCGCACGAAACGGAGAAGCCGGCGCGGACGCTGGAAGGTTGCGCAGCGAGCGGTTGAGCCATCCATTTTCGGTGGCTTTTACACCGGGCGTGCCGGTCTCCATAAAGTCTTGCGCATCGAAATGGGAGCGCGTCGAATCGGGAGAACCAGCCGCATGCACGATGGCCAGATGCTTCTGCTGCCACAGCGGCTGGAACGGCGCGAGCGAGGGATGCAAGCCGAAGAATCCATCAAGGTCGATGACCGAGTTGCGCGGAATGTTGATGCTCGGGCGCATCGCGTAGTATTGCGCCTCGGCATGAGGAACTACGATGTTCAACCCATCAGCGGCACCGCGCTGAAAAAGAACGACGAGGCGCTTGTTGCACAGCCCCGTCTCCGCGGCGCCGAAAGCCGCGCGCGTGAGAAAGCTGGGCACCGCAGCCGTGCCCACAACGGCGAGTGCGCTGTTTCGAAGAAAAACGCGACGAGTGATCGACATGGATTTCAGTTCCTCGCGGCTATCCGACGAGGGTGTACTCCTCCCCGATACGATTCACCTTCTTTGAAATTCCGGAGAACCTAGCAGAAGGCCCACCATGCTGTTCGTATCCGGCGGCTTGGACGGCGGCTGCTTGCCCTGATTTTGCCCACCAGGCGAGGTCATTTGGGCCACGATCGAATCATGCGTCTGCCTCGAGACATCGGTGCCCAACAGCTGGGATTCCATCGTCGAGAGTTCGACATTTGCATCTCCCGGACCGCTCTGCAATCGTGCGGAATCGAGCTTCACGCCTTTCACCTTGCCGGACGTCAACGCGATCGCGAAATTCATGCGATTGAGAAGCGCCGAAGAGTTCACCCAGGTTTCCGCCTTCATCGAATAGCCCGTAGGTGGCTGCGCTCCGTAGAGCGGCATACCCATATTGTTCAGTTGGCGCGCGAGAGGAAACGCGTCCTCCACCTCGGCTCCGGTAGCGCGAACGGCCGATGCAACGAATTCCAGCGGCGTCTTCACTTTCGCCCGGTACGAGGTGTCATCCCAGAACTCGGGCGAGTGAAAGAGCGTGGATAAGACTTCGCGGATGTCGCCCTTCTTCTTTTCGAACGTCTTTGCCATGCGGTCCACGAGCGCTGGCGGAGGATCGTCGGATACAAAGCGTTGCGCCAGTTTCAATGAGATGAAATGCGCCGTTTGCGGGCTCGTCGCGAGCATGTGCAACACTTCTTTGCCTTCATCTTCGCCCTTGGGCTTGATACGGTGGCCGAGTACAAATTTAGGCCCGGGCTCGTGCTTGCGTGGATCGTACAGGAAGGTTCCGCCGTCGTTCGGTCTCTCGATCGTCCAACCGGTGAAGACCTTCGCCACTTCGGTGACATCCCGCTGCGAGTAGCCGCCGTTCACGCTGAGCGTGTGCAGTTCCAGCAATTCGCGCCCGTAATTTTCATTCAAGCCGCTGTTCTGTTTGCGTTTCGCATTTGCATTCGGTGGAAAGCGACGAGGGCGGCCATACGGCCCGGAGCGCACCGGCCGTGCCGGGATACCCTGCGCCTGCATGGAGTTCGGACCCACGCTCAACCAGTTGTCGAGATAGAACAGCATGGCGGGACTTTTCGCGGTCGCCATGAGCAGGTCTTCAAATTTTCCCAGGGCATGCGGACGGATCACATTCTGCTCGTAGTTGGTAACGAGCAAGCGTTCGGGACCCTTGCCAATGAAAACGTTGAAGTGATTGAACCAGAAGTCGGTCATCACTTCTTCCAACTGGCGCTCGCTATAAATGGCCCGCAACAGCTTGGCTTGAGCGAGCTCCTCGACGACTACGCCCTGCGGATTGTTCATGGCCATCAGAGTTTCTTTTTGCTTCGGGTTGAGACCGACGAGGAAATCCTGCCCCTTGCCACCTCGCAGCGAGCCGGCAAAGGCGATCTGGTCCTCGGCAGACATCGACATCACTTTCTTGTAACGCTCGTCCGGAGGCAACTCCGGCAGTCCCTGAATCGCTAGATCCGCGTAAAGGCGATCTTCCCTGCGTCGTGCTTCGCCTTCTTCCTCGGGAGTTGGTTTGCTTTCCGCGGGAGACATCGCCATTTCGTTTTCCTGATCTTTAGCAGCGCCATCTGCAGAGTTGATGCTGCCTTGAGCCGCCCCTGATTTCGTGTCGGAACCAGCCACTGCGGCGAGTTCTTCCTCGGTCTTCGCCGACTGATCAGCTGCGGACTCGGGTGGTTTAGGAGGATCCGTGGCAGCTCGCTGCTTTCTCTCGTCGAGTTTCGCCTGCAATCGCGCTACCTGCACACGATAGATAGCACGCTTCGCGGGATCGGACGGCATGGGCTTTCTTCCGTCCATCACGTGCCGGATCATCTGGTTGTCAGGAAACTCCTCCGCGATTTCTTTCGCGCTCATGTGCAGCGTGCGCAGGGGGGCGAGACGCGCATCGATGTCTTTGTCGGGAATCTTTTCGGGATGAAGTTGCTGATCGATCCACCGATCGACGCCCGCTGCCATCACCTGCTGAACGTCGCCCGGACGCAGTCCGAATGCGAGACGGTTCAGCGCATGCACGGCGCGCTTCTGCTCGTTGGGAGTCGGCTCGGTAGTCCTATCCTTCTTTTTGGCGAGAAGTTGCGGAACAGCGCATGCAAGGCTCGCACAAACCAGAAACGCCACCAGGCGCGCAGGCTTGGATCTCATGGGGACTCCCGGATGGAAAATGCCTCTTGATTATGAACCCTTGTGGCGGAAAAAGTTGCTGCCAGGGAAGGTCCCGAGTGGATTCTAACTCGCTGCTGCTCAGGCGGTTGCGAGACGAAAGGATCGTTTTTTTAGGTGAGAAAGGTCTTGCCGCGCGAAACTTTGTATTGCAGAGTTGCGGCGAGATGATCGATATCCGTAGCGGAGATGTTGACGGATGGCCCTTCGAGCAAGGGAGTACGGTTGCTTCCCACCGCGTCGCGGCGAACTTGAATCAAGAGGCCTTGGACAACGTTGGGGTCGAATTTCTCGGGCGCCATCCGGACCAGGTCACTGAGCGCGCTCCCTACAGTCATTGGGGCGCGATAGGGGCGGACGCTGGTCATGGCATCGAAGGAATCCGCGACGCCGACGATGCGAACCGCAAGAGGCACGTCTTCCTGCATGAGGTTGTCCGGGTAGCCGGATCCATCGGAGCGTTCGTGGTGCCAGCGAACTGCCTCAGGAATTTTCGGCCAGGGAAATTGCACGCTGCTCACGATCTGATGACCCACGGTGGTGTGGTCCGCCATCTCACGGAACTCTTCGGGATCGAGCGCTCCGGGTTTGCCGAAAAGGCGGCGGTCGACTGCGACCTTCCCGATATCGTGAAGATATCCTGCGCTGCGCAGCGCCGCGACTTCGGTGGAATCCATCCCCATGGCATCGCCGATTGCGGCCGCGTAACGGCCAACCCGCAACGAATGGCCGTGAATTGCAACATGCTTCACGTCGATCGCGGTCGCGAACGCCTCCAGAGCATTGTCGTAAAAACCGTGCAGCGATGCCATCAGCCGCAGATTTTCTGAAACGCGCTGCGCAATCGTTTGGGTCAGGGCATGGTTCTGGACGGCGAGCGCGACGTAGCTGCAAAGCAGGTCCATCGCGTCGAGTTCGCTATCTTCATAGAGCGAGTCGCCGGGACGACGCCCGAGCGCAACGACTCCGGCAAGGCGGCCACCAGCTTTCAGCGGGGCGAGGCACTTGAACAATTCCGGCGCGACGTTGCCGTTCGAGCTCAGAAAAACCGAATACGTTGAGGAGTTCAGAACGATCGGGCCACGTGCTGCAGTCAGCGCGTGCACGTGCTTCGGAAGGAGAGGAATGAAGGCGGGATCCGGCATCAGCGCGAATCCCAGCCCGGTCGCGGAGGTCAGCATGGCAGGCTTGTCGTTAAACAGAAAGAGTGCACCTTCGCGCGCGCCCGCCGCTTCCATGATGGCAGACAGCATTAGGCGCGAAGTCTCCGAGAACTCGCGCTCAGCCGTGAGCGCCGGCCCGAGTTCCGAGAGAGCCTCGACTGTGTGCAACAGCCGCCGTAAATTGTTGGTCTGAATCGCCACTCACAAAGTGGGAGCCAGATCGCAGAGCAGAATGAGGGTAACATGCGGGAAATAGTGCGCGGGAGACGCATTGTTGGTTACCCTGATGCCGTAGTAACGAAAATGAAACTACATTGACAGAGATGATTCCCCGCCGAATGGATGATCGACAAGCAATCCTGATTACCGGCGCTGCCGGATTCGTGGGACGTGCCGCGGCGGCAATGCTGCGAGCATCCGGGAAGAAACTTGTACTCCTCGATCAGGTCGCCGATGCGGGAAGCAGCGGGAACGATGCTAACGTGCGGGTCGCATGCGATATCAGCGATGCGGCGGCGTTGCGGCGTGTCTTCGAAGCGGAGGAGATCGGCGGAATCATTCACCTGGCTGCGGTTTTGCCAACGGCTGCGAGCAGAGATCCTGTACTGGCGACACGAGTGAATGTTGGCGGCAGCCTGAACTTACTGGAAATGGCCCGCGAGTTCGGCGTGGCACGAGTCGTATTTGGGAGTTCCTTGAGCATTTACGGGACCTATCCCGAACATGAGATCGTTTCGGAATCCCACCGAGCTGCCCCTGAAGATATTTACGGTGCCGCAAAGCTATACGTCGAGCAGGCAGGTATGCGGTACGCGGATCTTTATGGGGTTGAGTTTGTCAGTCTGCGGATCGGGCGGGTGACCGGGCCAGGCGCCAGGTCTCGGAGCTCTGCGTGGAGGAGCGAGATCTTTGAACTCCTAGGTGAGACGAAGCTGACGAAGACAACCATTCCATACGTCGGCAGCGAGCGCGTCCTGCTGGTACATGTAGAAGATGTCGCGAAGGCCCTGCTCGCGTTGATGCAGTCGTCGCGCCCGGCTCACGCCGTTTACAACGCGCCTTGCGAGTCGGTGATGGTCGCCGATCTTAAGCGGCAAATAGAGTGCCTGAATCCGAACATTGGTGTGTCATTGGGAGAGGCGCATGCAACCTGCAGTCCGCGGCATGTCGATTGGTCGCGATTTCATTCTGAGTTTGGGTGCGGAGTGCGGCCCCTGTTTGAACAGTTGGGGAGATTTGTGGCAGGCCCACGTTAACGGCTGAAGTCAGTGCGATCTTATCGCCTCACGGCACGATTAAACTCGCTCTCCCACGCACCCACGCAACAATTTAGAAGTGTTCGCGGAGTTCGGCGAAGCGGCCTACGATCAGGAGTCTCTGCTGGTGCGGTGCGGCATTCAGCTCTTCATGTTCCAGTATCCATGTATCGCCGTGGGGAACGAAGACGGCATTTAGTCCGGCGGCCAATGCGGGATTGATATCGGACTTCGGACTGTTCCCGATCATCCATGTCGAGTTGTGGGCGCACTCGTACTTCTTCGCAATGTGCGCATAAATTTTGGGATCTTTCTCGGCAACAACTTCGGTTGCGGCGAAATGCTTCTTGACTCCGGAGCGATCGATCTTGCCGGTTTGCTCGAGAGTCGCTCCCTTCGTCACGAGAATCAGGCGATGACTCTTCGAGAGGTACTCGAGTGTTTCGGGAACTTCAGGCAGAAACTCGATCGCATGGTTCTCGACCGTGTGGGCGATGGCTCGCACCTGCCCGGCAAGGTCCGGCGTCACCGGAACCGGACTGAGGCGCTCATAGGTGCTCACGAGCGCGTGCGCAAAACTGTGGAGGCCGTATCCATGAGTGACGATACATTCGCGCTCGACATCGTTCAGGACTTCCCGAACCTTTTCCGGAGTGAATTCGTGATGATTCAAGAACGAAATGAAGCGAGCGATGGCGCGCTCGAAGTAGATGTTGTTCTCCCAGAGCGTGTCGTCGGCATCGATGAGGAGAGTTTGGGACAAGCTTCCAGCTCCAGACAGCAAATGAAGAAGGAAGAAGTCAGAATGCAGAACTGCCGAGGCGTTTCATTCTGCACTCGGACTTCTTCCTTCTGACTTCTAGCCGATCCAGTCGACGCGCGCTTCAGGCCCGATGATACCGGCCTTGTGTCCCATGTCGAGCAGCCGGCGGACGGCTTCGCGCCCGTCGGAGCCGTAATCGAGAGTGCGTTCGTTGACGT
Source organism: Terriglobia bacterium (assembly GCA_963727085.1). Classification (GTDB taxonomy): domain Bacteria; phylum Acidobacteriota; class Terriglobia; order Terriglobales; family Acidobacteriaceae; genus Sulfotelmatobacter. The sequence continues at coordinate 106,012 of CAVSER010000004.1, forward strand.
ACATGCCGACGAATTTGTCGGCGGACGCGGTGTCGAGGTCGCGCGCGAATTGTATGGCGTAGGACAGCGCTTCTTCGCGGTGTTCGAGTCCGTATTGAATGCTCTCGCGCAAAGCCGCTGTAACCGTCAGCATGAGTTCCGGGCCAAGCTCGCGGCGGATGGCATTGCCTCCGAGCGGAAGCGGAAGTCCGGTTACCTTCTGCCACCACTTGCCGAGGTCGACGACCCGGTGCAGGCCCGACTTGTCGTAGGTCAACTGGCCTTCATGGATGATGAGCCCGGCTTCGTACTTCCCTTCCAGAACCTGTGGGATGATCTGATCAAACGGAACGACTTCTGTTTCAATGCCGGGAGAAAACAATTGGAGAGCGAGATATGCGGTTGTTAGCGTACCCGGAACGGCGATCTTCCGTCCCTTGATTTCATCGGCGGTGAAGGGGCGCGGCGAAACAATCATCGGGCCGTAGCCCTCGCCAACGCTGCCGCCACACGCCATCAGGGCGTATTTGTCCTGGATGTGCGGATACGCGTGAAAGGAAATCGCGGTCACGTCGTATACGCCTTCGCGGGCTTTCTGATTGAGCGTCTCGATATCGCAGAGCGTGTGCGTAAAGCGCAATCCCGGCGTGCGGACTTTATGAGTTGCCAGGCCGTAGAACATGAAAGCGTCGTCGGAATCAGGACTGTGCGCGACGGCGATCTCACGCAGTCCGGAAGCGCTGACAGAAGTTTTTTCGGTATCGGATAAGGTCGTCATTTTATGAATCCTCAGAATTAGCGCACCGGATTGGTGCCGTCCCTGGCGGGACTCGTTCTCTTAATTGCGCGTCCCAGGACCTACGTCCCGGGCTAATGCGTTCGGTCCTTCGCTCCGGCGACGGACATGGATGCTCGTTCGGCGAGCTTACAGCGACTCAGAGCCACTTCCCGCGGCGCCAGCGGGTTGCGATCGCTGCCGCGAACATCACTTTGATCACTTCCGCGGCAACGAACCAGTACAGGCCGAGATACGCAGCCTTGGCCAAGGAATGAGTTCCAACGTAAAGCCAACTCAGACCGCCAACGAAGAGAACGACCTCGGCAGAAAAGCCAGCAATCGCTGCGCGGGCGAAAGTCTTGTTGCCGTGCTCGAAGATATATCCGGCGAGAAATGCCACGAACGGATATACCAACAGAAATCCGCCAGTTACACCCAACAAGTGCGCAAATCCACCGGGCCCGGCGGGATTGAAGACGGGCAAGCCAGCCACACCCTCGGCAAGATAGAGCAGAACCGCAGCAAAACCCATGCGGCTGCCGAGTAAGAGGCCCACCAAAAGAACGGCTAAGTTCTGGACCGTTAATGGGACTGGAGTGAGGGGCATCAGCGGAATGGTGACGTGGGCAGCCAGAGCGATGAAGATAGTCGCGCCGATAATCAAAGCCCACTGGCGCAATGCTTCGAGCAGCCGTTGCTGCGGGGTTTCCAAAGTCTGAGTCATCAGTCTCGACATCACTCCCATCCCCCAATCTGTGAACTAGCGCTCGATGATATCGGCGCGGCCCTGGCGTTGCTTGTCAGCCGAAGTTGCTTCGTTGGCGGAATGGGCCTTCTGCAAGCCTCGACGCAGGTGCATGTACAACGCAATGACCACGCACACCACCACCAGCGTGCTCACGCCCAGGATCAGGAACCACCAGATCATCCGCACGACGCACTAGGATAACAGCTTATGGCGGATAGCTCCTAGCTTGAGAAAGAGGACTGCTCCCGGGCGGGAAGAAGCAGGTTCCGCCCTCTGGCTTGCGGCGCGTCGAAATGACCAAGTTGGATCTTTCTTGAAATCGCTATGTTTTCGAGGTCGCTTTGAGCCTCTCGCGCATGGTCTCTACGCGCTTGATCATGAACTGGAGCCGGTCGCGTCCCCACTTGGTGCGGGTGACTACAGTCTCGATATCCTTCCAGGCATTTGGATCATTCATCTTTTCGCGCAGCTCTTTGAGGAAGGGATGGATTTTGGCATAGATCAGGAACATTTCGCCGCTGACGCCGGGCTTCAGGAAGAGTTCCTCGTTCAGGACTCCCGTCACTACGAACGAGGCAACCATCCCCCAGTAGCTGCTCACCTGACGCAGCCAGGCATTCTCGGGCGTTCCAGCGGCCCACGCGACTTTTAGAAAGTCGTCAGCATTCTGCGGGAAGAACTCTCCCGCCCACCAGTTGCGGGCTTTGCGCATTTCCCCTTCGCGTCGAAGATCGTAAAGCTGCAGGATCAGCTGAGCATCGGCAGTTGTCGGTTTCTTGGGCATAGTTCCTCCATTAGGATCTGGGACTAACTGGAAATGGGAAGACGTCGGACCTTAGACGGTCCGACGTTCCGGTAGGACTCAAAAATTACGTGGAAGTCGCGCCCTGCGCATTAGCGACGGGAGCATCCGGAGGCGGCGGCGGGGCGGGCCGCTCGTAGTCGCATTCCTTGTTTGGACACGCGATCACCGGGCCAGCTTTCAGATTCTTCTCCACGAGATATTCGCTGCCGCAGCTCGGGCATTTCTCGGCGAGAGCTTTGTGCGCCGAAGTGAACTTGCACTTCGGATAATTGCTGCATCCGTAGAATGTATTGCCCTTGCGCGCCCGCTTCTCGACGAGATCTCCGTCTTTGCAGTCCGGGCACTTTACGCCGATGAAGTTCTGCTTCACGTACTTGCACTCGGGATATCCGCTGCACGTGGTGAACTCACCGTAACGCCCGTGGCGGATCATCATGTTGCGTCCGCACTTGGGGCAAAGCTCGTCGAGCGGAATGTCAGGAACTTTCTTGCCCTGGTCGAGACGGCGAGTGGTCTTGCAATCCGGATATCCGGTGCAGGCCATGAACTGGCCGAATCGTCCGCGCTTGAGAACCATGACGCGTCCGCAGTTCTCGCAGTATTCCTCCTGCGTGGTGCCCTGCACGTCGGCGGAATCGAGATCTGGCAGGTTGATCGGATTTTCTTTCGTGAAGGTGCAGGTATTCGGATCGTCTTTGTCGTAAGTGCTGCACGCGTAGAAGGAACCGTGCTTGCCCCACTTGATCACCAGCGGCGCGCCACACTTTTCACACTTTTCGTCAGTGGGCTTCTCCATCCGCTTGATGTTTTCCATGTGCTTGGCGGCATACTTCAGGTCTTTCTGGAACTTTTTGTAGAACTCGGCCATCGCGTCTTGCCACTTCTCTTTGCCTTCTTCGATTTCGTCGAGTTCTTCTTCCAGGCGGGCCGTGTACTGGAGGTCGAAAATGTCCTGGAAATTTTCAACCAGAAGATCCGTCACCACGAGACCAATTTCGGTGGGGATGAATTTCCCGCCAATCTTCTGCACGTACTGGCGCTCTTGAATGGTGGTGAGAATCGCAGCGTACGTCGACGGACGGCCGATGCCCCGCTCTTCCAGTTCTTTCACCAGCGATGCTTCATTGAAGCGCGGCGGCGGTTCTGTGAAGTGCTGCTCGGGCTTCAGTTCCTTGAGGGTGAGCTTCTGTCCGGCTTCGAGTGCGGGCAGTTTGTGCTTGAGCTCCTCGTCTTCTTCGTCCTTGCCTTCCTTGGACTCTTCGTAGACTCTGAGGAAACCGTCGAATTTCAGGACAGATCCCGTGACTCGGAACCAGAAAGATTCGTTGCCACTCTTTGCGTCGATGTCGACGGTGGTCTGATCGAAGACCGCAGGGTTAATCTGCGAAGCCACAAAACGCTGCCAGATCAGTTTGTAAACCTTGAACTCATCTTCTTTTAAGTACTGTTTGACCTGATCGGGATGGCGCATCGCTGAAGTCGGGCGAATCGCTTCGTGCGCACCCTGGGAATCCTTCTTCTCTTTAAATGTGTTCGGATTCTCCGGCAAATAGGTTGGTCCGTATTCCTTGCCGACGTATTCGCGGACTTCCGCGATGGCTTCCGGCGCGACACGCGTGGAATCTGTACGCATGTAGGTGATGAGACCGATGGAACCTTCCTCGCCGAGTTCCACACCTTCGTACAGGCGCTGGGCGATCATCATGGTGCGCTTGACGCTGAAGCGCAGCTTGCGCGAGGAATCCTGCTGAAGTTTGCTGGTGGTGAAGGGAGGAGCGGCGTTGCGACGGCGCTCTTTCTTGTCAACGGAGCGGACAAGCCAGTCCGCCTTTTCCAGAGCGAGCCGGATCTTTTCCGCTTCTTCCCCGTTATTGACTTCGATCTTCTCTTCGCCTTTGCCGACGAAGCGCGCGTCAAATGCCGGGGGTTTGCTCGCGGCCAAGTGGGCGTCGATCGTCCAATATTCTTTTTTCTCGAACGCCTTGATCTCGCGCTCGCGCTCGACGATAAGACGGAGAGCAACGGTCTGGACGCGTCCGGCGGAAAGTCCACGGCGGACCTTGTCCCACAAGAGCGGAGAAACCTGATATCCGACGAGACGGTCGAGGACGCGGCGCGCCTGTTGCGCATCGACCAGGTTTTGATCGATGGCCCGCGGATGTTCGAATGCGGCCTGCACGGCGCGCTTGGTAATTTCGTTGAACGTCACGCGCTGAATGCGCGGAGGGGCTTCGGGCTCACCCTTTTTCGCCTTCTTGGCCTTCTTCTTCTTACCGTTGTCCGTATCAAGTTCGAAAGCGAGGTGAGCGGCGATGGCTTCGCCCTCGCGGTCCGGGTCAGGCGCGAGATAGATGGCGTCGGCGGAGGCCGCCAGCTTCTTCAGCTTGGCGACTACTTTCTCTTTGCCGGGGATGACGACGTAATCCGTCTCGAAATCATTCGAGATGTCCACACCCAGCGTGCTCTTGGGCAAATCCTTCACATGCCCGAGGGAGGCTTCGACAGAAAAGCCCTTTCCCAGATACTTCTGGATGGTCTTCGCCTTGGCCGGCGATTCGACAATGACTAAACCTTTTGACAATTTTTCCTCAATCTGCTTGGAGTACGTTTTTTGAAGCTAGCACGAATGGGCGGCATGCAACAAGTTACCGCAAGAAGGATGTGAGCTTCGAGCCGCGAGCTACGAGTGCAGTTCTAAGCATTCTTAGACGATCGGATGCTCTGCATCAATCCGTCAAAATTCGCTGCAATTCATCGGCTTGACGGTTCAAAAACTGGAATTCCCGCTCCTCCAAGAAATGGAGATCTCGTGCCAGTAGGAAATGATATTCGGCCTCGCTGGCTGAGCCATGAGCGATCTAGAGGAATCGCAGCATCTCTCCATCGGAACGCCGCCCACAACCTCAGCAATATTCGCTCCGACGGACGCAGATGCCCTCCGCAATTGGCTCGTCAAACCGTAAACCTCCTCCTTCGGAAACATCTTTGTGACCCGATACGTGCGAGTGTGAACTCATGCGCTTTTCGCCGCACTTTTAGATTTTTGAAATCACTCATGATCTTCTCAGTACCTTCTCGTAGCTCATCGCTCGGTGCTCATAGCTCAAAAGGTCTTCACAAAATTCTTTCCTGGCATCTGACGGATTTTGCTGGTCAGTTCCAGTTCGAAGAGGGCTGCGAAGATTTCAGAGGAGGACATTTCCGACTCCAGCTTCTCGATGAGTTCATCGATGTGCGTGGCTTCATCGGCTTTCAGCAGGCTTAGTATCCGTTTCTCGTGAAGAGGAAGCCCGTCGTCTGGAAATAGAGATGCGGACGACGCACCCTGGGATTCAGCGGAGGCGGGAGGAGCCAGCGTAAGTCGTACTTCCGATGGGAGATCCTCCCACACGTCTTCCCACGTCGCGACCAGCTTGGCGCCCTGTTTGATGAGCGTGTTGGGCCCCCATGAGTTCTTGTTAGTAACGTTCCCGGGAACGGCAAAGACGTCGCGATCTTGCTCGAGTGCGAGACGCGCTGTGATCCGGGTGCCGGAATATTCTGCGGCTTCCACGACCAATACGCCGATCGACATTCCGCTCAGAATCCGGTTGCGGATGGGGAAGTTCTGCGGCGCGGCAAAGGTACCCATCGGGAACTCAGAAACCAGAGCGCCGCCGAGAGCCAGAATCTGCTCGGACAGGCGGGAATTCTCTTTGGGATAGATGACGTCCACACCGGTGCCGAACACGGCCACGGTCTTGCCCTTGGCGGTGATTGCGCCGCGATGAGCGGCGGTGTCGACGCCCCGGGCCATCCCACTAATAATGATCAGGCCCTGCGAGGCAAGATCGCAGGCCAGGCGCTCGGCCATGCCGGAGCCGTAAGGGGTGGGGTGCCTGGTGCCGATTACGGCGATACCAGGTTTCGGCAATATTTCTGCATTGCCCTTCACATAAAGGACGAGCGGAGGATCGTAGATCTCTTTCAGGCGCGGCGGATACAAAGGACTGTCCAGGTAAACGACAGTGACGCCTTGATCGGCGGCCCGAGCAAGTTCCTCACGCGCCAGTTCCGCCGACTTCCCGGTAGCAATCGATTGAGCGGAGACGGCCTGAATTCCCGCGCCCTCGAGTTCCGTCAGAGAAGCGTGGAAGACGGCCTCAACAGAACCAAAGTGCTCCACCAGTTTGCGGGACCTGGTTGGGCCTAGCCCGGGGGTGAGCGTGAGGGCAATCCATTCCAGAACATGCGTGGCGACAGGGAAAACAGCGGCATTGGACACAATAAGCTCCCAGCGGACAGTAATTACCGCGCCAAAAGCGTGTCAAGGTCAGATCTCACAATCCGTTTGTTAATATTGTGGAAAGAATGAGACGGCTGCGGATTTCCGCCATTTCCTACCTGAATACCGCTCCTTTAATGTGGGATTTCGAGCACGGCGAGGCCGGCCGGCATTTCGAGATCTCCTATACCTTGCCTTCGGGATGCGCGCGCGCGCTGGCCGAGGGCAGTGCCGATATAGGAATTATTCCGGCAGCGGCTTACACGCAGATTCCCGAATTGAAAATCCTGCCTGATGTCGCGATTGCATCGCAGCGAGCGGTGCGATCCATTCTGCTGGTCAGTCGAAAGCCGATTGAAGAGGTCCATTCCGTCGCGCTCGATACATCTTCCATGACCTCGGTTGCGCTCACCAAAGTTCTGTTCGAGAAGTGGCTCGGGGGTGGAAGGGCGTTCACTTCTATGGAGCCGCTTGTCGAGACAATGTTGGAGCAATGCGATGCAGGATTGCTGATCGGGGATCCAGCATTGCAGGTGGATCGATCGGAGTATCGAACGCTGGACCTGGCGGAAGAGTGGATTCGTTTTACCGGCAAACCATTTGTGTTCGCATTCTGGGCAGTGCGGGGCGATGCGTTGAGCCATGCCGACCCTTCGCTGGATCTAGCGCGCATATTTCGCGAGTCACGCGACCATGGCTTGTCTCAGACCGGTATGAATACGATTGTCGGCGAATGGGCTCGCAAGCTGAGTTTGAACGAAGCGACGGTGCGCTCTTATTTGACCGAGAACATCCATTACGAACTGGACGCCGAATGCCTGGAAGGCTTGCAGCTGTTTTATCGGTACGCGCACGAAATTGGCGCGCTGCCGTTGGCTCCGGAGCTGCGGTTTGTCGAACCTGCGAAGATTACCGCTCGCTGAACGTCTAGCTTCGTGCCTCGAGCGCAAAAGCTTCAACCACGAAGGACACGAAGTATCACGAAGGAAATCGTGGCTGGAGCGCCTTCGTGGTACTTCGTGTCCTTCGTGGTTGAAGCCTTTTCTGCATGGCTCGCCGGATGCGCTAAGCTGATAACAAGCTTGAGAGCATGAACTTTTTTCAACCCATCCCGAACGCCGGCGGAGCACCTGACTCCACGCGACCGCTCGCCGATCGCATGCGGCCACGAACTCTGGACGAATACGCCGGCCAAGAACATCTGATTGGGCCGGGCAAACCTCTGCGCGTGCAGATCGAGCGCGACGATTCCGGATCGCTGATCTTCTGGGGGCCTCCGGGAACCGGCAAGACCACGCTCGCGAAGATCATCGCGAACATGACAAAGGCGGAGTTCATCGAGTTTTCTGCGGTGCTCGCGGGGATTAAAGAAATCAAGCAGGTGATGGCGGACGCCGAGCGGGCGAAGCAGTATGGAACCCGCACGATCGTTTTCATCGACGAAATCCATCGTTTCAACAAGGCCCAGCAGGATGCATTTCTTCCCCATGTCGAAAAGGGGAACATCCGGCTGATCGGTGCGACGACGGAAAATCCTTCATTCGAGATCAATTCGGCATTGCTCTCACGCTGCCGCGTGTATGTATTGCAGCCGCTTACCGAAGAGCAAATCGTGTCGCTGCTGCGACGCGCGCTCGCCGATCGCGAACGCGGGTTGGGCGAGATGAAGGTGAACGCGTCCGATGATGTGCTCAAGACCATTGGCAGTTACACCAGTGGGGATGCCCGTAGCGCCTACAACGTTCTGGAAGTAGCCGCGGGACTCGCGCAGAAGAACGCGCAAGGTGCGCTGGAGATCACGGACGGCGTCGTCCGGGACGCGCTGCAGAAGCGGATTCTGCTCTATGACAAGACGGGCGAAGAACATTACAACCTGATCTCCGCCCTGCACAAATCCGTGCGCAATAGCGATCCCGACGCAGCCTTGTATTGGCTTGGGCGCATGCTCGAGGCGGGAGAAGATCCGCTCTATGTCGCGCGCCGCGTTGTGCGCATGGCGGTGGAAGACATTGGGCTCGCCGACCCGAATGCGCTTTCACTTTGCATGGCGGCGCGCGACGCCGTGGATTTCATCGGCATGCCGGAAGGTAATCTGGCACTGGCTCAGGCCGTTGTTTATCTGTCGGTGGCTCCAAAATCAAATGCTCTCTATACGGCGTATGGCGATGTGCAGCAGGATGTGGAGCGCACTGCGACCGAGGCCGTTCCTCTGCACTTGCGCAATGCGCCCACCAAGTTGATGAAAGGGCTTGGGTACGGGCACGGCTATCAGTATGCCCACGACCTCGAACCCAAGGTCGCGGACATGCAGTGCCTCCCAGACAATCTGCGGGACCGGGTTTACTATCGTCCGACGAATGAAGGAATTGAGAAGAGGATCCGCGATAGGCTGCAAGAGATCAAGCGGCAACGCTCTCGCGATATCGAAACCGAAGGTCAGGAAAAGAAAGAATCGTAGCGCCACCTAGCGACATCTTTCAGATATCAATATAGTGTGGCGAGGGATTTTATGGCTGCGATTCCCAACCTGGCGGGCGTCGAGATTCCTGCGCCGATCCTGTCCCCTGAACTCATCCACGACCTGCAGCGCTTGCAGAAAGCCGCACAGAGAATCACATCGATTCTCGATCTCGATCAGCTGATTGACGGAGTCGTCCACGAAGTTACGCAATCGTTTGGATGCCTCGAAGCCAGCATCTTCCTGCACGACGAAGAACGCGGCGACATGGTCCTATCCGGAGTGCACGGGTGCACACTGCATGGGAAGGGACATCGCCTGAAGATCGGGCGGGAAGGGATGGTCGGATACGTGGCATCGACCGGACAGACGCGCTACGCTCCCGATGTCCGCAAAGACGAGTACTACATTGCTTGCGAAAATTCGACGCGCTCCGAGGTGGCCATTCCTCTGCGCGTCGGCGAGCGAGTGGTTGGGGTCTTCACCGCATCGCATCCGGAGATAGACGGATTTCCGCGACAGCAACTCCGGCTTTTGCAGGCATTCTGCGATCACGTTGCAGTGGCGATTAACAACGCACGCCGGTTCCATCTGGAGCGTACGGAACGCGCCGCACTCGATCGCGAGGCGGAGGAAGCGCGTGCCATTCAGCAAGCCCTGTTGCCGAAGAGTTCTCCGTTCATTCCAGGGTTCATTATCTCCGGATTGAGCGTGCCCGCCCGGGCCGTGGGGGGCGACTGGTATGACTTCATCCCGTTTCCGGATGGACGTTGGGGAATCGTGCTGGCCGATGTTTCTGGAAAAGGAACGGCGGCTGCGCTGTTGATGTCGGCCACGCGCGGGATGCTGCGTTCACTGGCCGAAGCCTGCTGCACTCCGGGCGAAGTTCTAACCCGACTGAATGAATTGTTGGTGAATGATTTCCCCGCGGGGAGATTCGTGACGCTCGTGTATGCGGTGCTGGATCCAGCCACTCGCAGAGTCGTTTTCGCGAATGCGGGACACTTGCGTCCGCTGTTCATTGACCAAAGTGGCGAGCACTTTCTGGAGGTCGAGCAGGGACTGCCTCTTGGCCTCGTATGCGGCGAATATTCGGAGACCGAAATCTCGCTGACGCCCGGATCACGACTTCTCTTCTACACTGATGGGATCACGGAGGCCGTGGACGCAAACGACGAGGAGTTCGGGTTGTCCCGGCTCTCTGAACACGCAATTCGGCCGGACGCATCGGCTGTCAGCATTGTGGATGACGTGCGCTCCTTCGCAAACGGGCGCGGCCTGCGCGACGATGCAAGCGCGGTGTTCGTCGGCGTGAACCGATAATCAGCGAAACCGAGCGCGGTTTTCTTTGAGGATGCAGAGGTCCATCACCACAAAGATTCCTGCCTTTCGAGCCTTGTTTGCAGCCTTCTCGTGAATGACTTCTTCCTGCATCCAAATGGCGGGAACTTTCAATTGAATCGCCTGGTCCACGACTTGTTCCACGAACTCCGGACGTCGAAAGATATTCACAATATCAATCTTCTCGGGGATCTCCCGCAGCGATGAGTATGCTTTCTCGCCCAGGCATTCTTCGATATTGGGATTCACGGGAATGATGCGATATCCCTGGCTCTGCATGTAGGCCGAAACGCCATGGCTCGGACGCAGCGGATTGCACGACAGGCCTACGACAGCGATCGTCTTTGATCGCCGGAGTAACTCGGCGATTGGGTCGGATTGTGGAAGTGAGGCCATGCTACCTCCAGTCACTTCTTGTTCGCGTCTTCTACCTTTTGCTTGAACATCTTCAGAGCAAGTTTTCGGATCGTCTCTGACACCTCTTTATTCGCCGAAAGGTTTTTCAGGTCGGCGACCAGGAGATTCTTCATTAGGCCGAGACCAAGGTCGAGCGGAGTCCGCGGGTTCGCGACCAGATTGCGAACCACGATGTAGTTCTTCATGAAGCGGCGCTTCAGCGGGATCTGCCGCAGCACGGCTTCCAGAACATTCTTCTGGCTGGCAAATTTCTCAACCTCGCCATCAGACAGCTTGGGGGCTTCGAGCACGGCGAGCGCGACTACCTTGGTTCCATCGCGGATCAGGAGTGAACGTTCTTCTTTGTTGCCCTTCAGCGCAAGTTGAATCCGGCCCTTTACGTCGAGGTGGCTGATTTTCTGAACCGTGTTCTCGCGTTTTGCCGGCTCGGTGTTTGAGGGCACAGCCTTGGCCGCAGCGGGCGCAGAGGCCGCCGGGGACGGAACTGGCGCAGTCGATGCCACCGGGGTAGCTGGTACTTCCATTTCCGCAGTCTCGATCACGGGAAAGTAGTCCGCGCCCAGCAACTCCACCACCCCGCCGATGGACTGAAACGGCTTCTCTCCTTCCTCCGCAATGGCCTGGGCATTCTCCTTCAGATAATTGACTACCACTTCATCATCGACGCCCCCGTCTGCCTCCGGCGCTGTGGGCAACGCGGACGCCACGGCCTGCGTCGGTGCGGGTTGTACTGCGGGCGAAGGAGCATTCGGAGCCGCTGCGGCATTCGGAGCAGGTTCCGCGACGGGCGCGGCAGAACTATCTCCCTGCAGTCCTTTGGTGAGCGCTTCCGCCTCTTCTTTTTTCAAATACGGATTGGACTTCAGCGTCCCGATGACTGCGCTCATCGTACGGACACGCTGGCTCTTGACCATGACATCGATCGTGCCCCGCATCGCGGAGGTAGCGAGTTTTACGAGCTGTGCCTCGGAGATCGACGGGTTCTCGAGCAACGCGGCCAGAAGAGACGGACGAAGATTATCGGCGGCGATGAAATAGTTGAGAACCTCGACGGGAGTTTGGGGATCGGAGGCTGCCGCCAACGATGCTTTTTCATCCCATCCGGCGAGCGTCATGCGCGCGGTATCGCCAAATATCTTGTTGTGGCGCGCCAAATAAACCAGGATTTCGATATTCTCCGCAGGCGGCACCTGCAGGGCGCCGCGCGCGGCAAATTGCATCATGTTCGAAGGCAGCTTCGAAGCGCGGATTTGGTCGATCATGCGCGCCATAACTTCACACCTCGGCCGAAAGATACATTTCCGTCAAGCGGAAGGTGCATCCCCTTCCGTCAAAGTTCCAAGCTCTTTCACTGCGAGATCGAAATCGCGCGTGATGCGGTTGGGCGCGTCCCGGAGGAACTCGTCCCGCAAGGTCCGATAGTACCAAAGAGTGCCTTCGAGCCCGCCGTTGAACCGGGACCAGACCGATTCTCCAATCGCGCGGTAATCGCTCAGGATGGAGCGAATGTTGTTCAACTTGTCCGCGGCGGAGACCAGCCGCGTGTCGGCGCCTTCGTTCTTCAGCCGCGCAATGTACTGATCCTTGCGCTGCTTCCAGGGTGGCTTCGGATAACTATCGGCGTCGGTGCATCCGTCGACGATCCTGGCGACCCGTTTGCCGAACCTGCGCTGGACTTCTTTCAGCATAGGCGCCCCGCCGCAATCTTCGACGACATCATGCAGCAGCGCGGCGATCGCAAGATCCTCGTCTCCGCCAGCCTCGATCACCAGCGACGCCACGCCGATCAAGTGCGCAAGGTACGGGATCGTTGAGGCCTTGCGTGTCTGGCGCGCGTGCTTTTCAGCGGCAAACGTAAATGCCTTCTGGAAACGCGGACCGAGCTTTTTGCTTCGCGTCCCCCGCGTTTTTAGCTTTACAGCCGCTTTCACTGGTTCTCCTCGCGCTTGGCCAGCAGGTAAGCCCGGATGAACGGCTGCAGATCTCCGTCGATCACGCGGTCGACGTCGCCGACCTCCAACTTTGTGCGGTGGTCTTTGATCATGCGGTAGGGTTGCAGCACGTAGGAGCGGATCTGCGATCCGAATTCGATATCGAGCTTGGAGTCTTCGATCTTCTTCGTGGCCGCGCGCTTCTTCTCCATCTCAAACTCGTAGAGCTTGGAGCGAAGCATGCTCATGGCCCGCTCGCGGTTCTTATGCTGCGAACGCTCGTTCTGGCAACTGGCAACAAGACCGGTAGCGATGTGTGTGATGCGCACGGCCGAGTCAGTCGTGTTGACGTGCTGTCCACCCTTTCCGCTGGAGCGATACGTGTCGGTGCGAATGTCTTCGGGCTTGATGACGATGTCGATGCTGTCGTCGATTTCCGGAGAAACGAATACGCTGGCGAAAGAAGTATGGCGGCGTTTCGCCTGATCGAAGGGAGAGATACGCACCAGGCGGTGGACGCCAATTTCACCCTGCAGAAGCCCGAAAGCGTATTCGCCATTAACCGCGAAAGTCGCGGACTTCAATCCGGCTTCTTCGCCCGGCTGATAGTCATACAACACGGTTTCGAAGCGTTGCCTTTCAGCCCATCGCAGATACATGCGCAGGAGCATATCAGCCCAATCCTGCGACTCGGTCCCACCAGCGCCGGGATGGATTGTAACAATGGCATTGCGGGCGTCGTTCTCGCCGGAGAGAAGTGTCTCGGTTTCTAACTTGTCGATGAGATCGCGAAGGGAACCAATCTCGCGCTGCAAGTCGCCGTCTACGTTTTCGCCCTCTTTGCCGAGATCGAAGTAGGCAGTGATATCGTCGCCGCGGCGGGCGAGGTCCGCATCCGTAGCGAGGATGTGCTCGAGGCGCTTTTTCTCGCGCATGACCTGCTGAGAACGCTGCGGATTGGACCACAGGTTCGGGTCAGAGGCCTGTTTTTCAATTTCGGCTAGTTGCGGACGGAGTTTTTCCGCGTCAAAGATACTCCCGGAGATCGTGGACCTTTTTGCTTAACTTCTCGTATTCCTGCTCGAGCTCTTGATTCATGAGGACGTTTCAGCCTTCTTGCGGTATTTCGATGAAAGGCGCTCCAGTAGCGCCACAAGAGAAATTATCGCACAGGCGTACGCGAACCAGTCACCGTAGCGAGTGTAGAAAGTGGTAACGGAAGTGAGTGCGTAAGGCGCGACCAGCGTGTTCATCTCTTTGCGCGGGATGCGCGCAGAGACGCGGCCGAAGGGATCAATGGAAGTGGTCACTCCGGTGTCGGCCGCGGACAATAGCCATCGCATGTTCTCAATCGCGCGCATCCTTGTCTGGTTCAGATGCTGCGCATAGGCGCCGCTATCGCCGTACCATCCATCGTTCGAGATGTTCACGAACACCTGTGCGCCCTCATCGGCGAACTGGCGCACTTCGCCTGGAAAGACGGACTCATAGCAGATAAAGACTCCGAGTTTCTCGCCACCTGCGTCGAGGGGACGACGTGAAGGACCATGCCCGAATTGTCCTACTTCTTTCGTCAAGCCTCCGGCGAATGAGAAGAGGCTAGGAAACGGGAGGTACTCACCGAAGGGAACGAGATGGACCTTGTCGTAACGCGCGGTCCAGTCTCCGCTTGGACTAACGAGAGCCGCGGAATTGTACAGCGGGCCTTCCGAATTCGGAGTGGTCGCGTCGCTGCCAATGGATCCAATCACAATCCAGGATTTCGTTGTCCGGGCGACATCGCTGATCTGATTCCTGAATTTGGCGTCGTTGGTAAAAAAGGGTGCGGGAGATTCCGGCCAGATCACAAGTCTGATCTGTGTCCCCGGGCTATCGGCTACTGCTTTTGTTGTCAGTTCGCTCAGTTGGGTGAGAGTCTGCTGAAAAAAGAGGGGCGTCCAGTCGGCGGAAACGGGAATATTCTGCTGCACCAGAAGGGCAGCACGATCCGGCTTCGATGGAGGGGCATCGACCAACCTGCCAGCCTGAAGAACGGCGGCGGCAGCCAGACTCGCAGCCAGCATCGCGCCACGCTTTTGTTTTGGAATCAGGAACGCTGCGGCGAACGCTACATTCACCAGGACGATCTCAAGCGAAATTCCGTAAACGCCGGTCCAGGAAGCGATACGGCAGAGCGCGACGTTGTCCACTTGAGCAGTGCCCAGCAAGTTCCACGGAAATCCTGTGATGCGTGTGCGAGCCAATTCGACAGCTACCCAGAAAAAGGGCGCCAGCACCAGGGAACGGCGGAAGTTGTGGCGGGTCGAGGACAACGCGATCAGCAGGCCGAATAAGCCGTGGTAGAGGCCGAGATAACAGCAGAAAAGAAAGAGCACGAGCACAGCCATCGGGGCACTCAGGCCGCCGTACTGACGCATGGTGTCGAAGATCCAGTAGCACGTTCCCGCATACCAGAGAATTCCGCAGACATAGCCGAGAAGAAATCCTTGGAAGGGGCTGGCCGGGCGCAGTCGGACTACGCCGTCGATTTCTAGTTCACTCGCGGCTCGTGTGCGCAACAGCGCCAGGACCAGCGGAGTCAGCGCGAACCAGGAAAGAAGGTACAGGCCGGGAAGCGGGAAGATGAGCACCTGCAACACGGCTGACACGAGAACCAGAAGCCAGGCGCTGGAATGGATTTGCCGCACGGGTCAAGAATAGCAAAGCAGCGGTGGTCAGTGATCAGTCGCCAGCTTTCAGTTTTCAGCGGTTTGGGATGTTTCCTACTTCCAGCAACTTTCTTTCTACAAACTCGACTATGTCTTGGGTGATATACGGTGGCGGCGAAATTCGGAATACTGGAGTGTTCGCCACAGGTTTCAGAGAGACGGACTGCCAGGCTGGGTTCTCAGGGCCTTCATGAAGTATTACTGCATCGGCTCGGTCCAGGAATTCGCGGGCTGACGTTTTGAAATCCGCTGTAGCCGGATCAAGGACGGTCAGATAGAGATCCGGGCGCAGGAATTTGAGCACGCTATTCGATTCCAGGATTACGTTGAGGGCATCTTCCAGGCGTTTCCGCAAGGTGGGCATGGCTTCCGCCAGTCTTCCCTGCTCGGTCCGTACCCAGAAAACCCTCTTCGCACCCGCCATCAGGAAGCGCGAGGTATCGGACTCTCCCGAACGATCATGCTCTTCGGAAACTGCCCACGAATGATCGCCCGTCGCGCAGTCGCAGGCCCCACCGTTAGCCGAGCAGATTCCGTGGCCGTACTGAGTAATTTTCGCAGCGGTCCATTCGAATTGTGGCAGCGAGGAAATCAGGCCTGCCATAACACTGGTTTTGCCCACACTGCGCGAATGTCCGCCGATGACGATTACAGCCACGCTTAATCCTTTTTCGCCAGGCGAGCCAGCGTTGCCAGTTGCTTCAAATATTCGCGCAGAGGCTGTGCTGGAGTTCCCCAGAATGCCACCCCTTTGCCACGCAGGACCTTGTTTGGAAGGACGCCGCCCTGGCCTCCGAGCATGACGCCTTCTCCGATGGTGGCGTGCTCACCGATGCCGACTTGCCCGCCGAGAATTGCGCCGTTCTCAATCGTGATACTGCCAGAGAGTCCCGTCTGCGCTGCGATGATGACATCTTCCCCGATCTGGCAGTTATGGCCGATGTGCACGAGATTATCAATTTTCGCTCCCCGGCGGATGCGGGTCTCATCGAGCGCGCCGCGGTCTATCGTTGCGTTCGCTCCGATCTCAACGTCATCTTCGATGATCAGGCGGCCGACCTGAGGGAATTTTTCATAGTGACCCGTGCTCCGGTCGCGGACGTAACCAAAGCCGTCACTGCCAAGCACCGCGCCGGCATGGACGATGACCCGATCTCCGAGGCTTGTACCGGGATAGATCGTGACGTTCGGATAGATCTCGCAGCTGGAGCCGATCTTCACGCCTGCGCCGATGCTGCAGCCCACACCGATCCGTGTATGCGCGCCGATCAGCGCCCCTGTACCTATGACGGCTTTTGCGTCCACATAAACGCCGTCCCCTAGTACTGCAGAGCTGTCGACCAGCGCCGTGGGATGCACAGCACCGTCTGTTTGCGGAGCTACTGATCCTTCCCTCAGGAATTGGGCGGCGCGCGCAAAGGACAGTTTGGGATGATCGCTGATAAGAAGCGGGCGACCGGAACTGTAGGTGGAGGCGAACTCCCCTGCGATGATCCCCCCTGCTTTCGATTGCAGCGCTGCCTCGAGATGCCTGGCTTCTTCTACGAAGACAAGGTCCGCTGACGACGCGGATTCGATGCTGGCAACGTTCTCCACTTCAGTAGACGGATCGCCAAGGATGCGGGCTCCCACGGAAGCAGCAATCTGCTCAAGCGAGCGCTTCATGGCTCACACTGTATAGCAGCGGGTAGAGAGTAAGAAAGAGCGTCGAAAATTGAGGACACGGCAAGCACTAAGGCGCGGTACAGGTATTTTTGCCCTGGCACATCAGAAAGGTCCCGCTGCCGGTGCAGCTGGGATCCCCTTGCCCGCCGGACAACGTCCACGTCCCGTTAACAACTCCATTGCTGAGTGTTCCGGCCGTGCCGCTGGTGGCGCTCGAAGTTCCGGTCAGATTTCCGGTGAGCGTTAATACGTTGCCGGAGGGGGTTACCGAGTTGACGGTAAGATCCAGGGTACCGGTTACTGCGCCGGTAGAAGCGGTCGTGAAGTTCGCGGTGCCGTTTTCCGTGGTGCTATTGATGGTGGTCCCAAAACAGGCGCCCTGATTGAAGAATGACAGGCCTTTGATGTCCAGCGGCCCGCTATTCGTAACCGAAAAATCGATCGTGAAATTTATCAGGCTTGCCTGTTGCGTGCCGCCGATTAGCTGAGCCTCCCACTTTCCCGTGGTGGACGTGTTGGTTTCCGTGCTGGTGTTGTTGCTGCTGCCGCAGCCGCAGACTGCGAGTTCCAGCGCCAGCGCGATCAAAACCGCAAGCTTCTTCATGGGCCTTCCTTGAACTGGGATCTCTATGAGAATAGAGAGATGCGGCGGCAACCGTCAATGGATGTAAGGCGGGGGTTGGGATCCGCTGTCCGGCTTCCGGCTTGCCCTCTGATCTCTTGCGGAAGCCGAAAGCCGGAGGTCCTAGCTACATCTTGGTCATGGTGAAAGTGCCATTTCCGGTGCAGCCGGAGCTTCCGGTCAGCGTCCAGTTGCCTGTAATGCTGTTTCCGTTGCTGACCGTGCCGGTCAGCGCCAGCGTATTACCCGACGGAGTTCCGGATTGCACGGTCATCCCGAACTGTCCGTTCACGTTCCCATTAAAGTTGCCGCTCAATGTGAACGACCCGCTTTCCGTTTCACCCGAAGCAAAGCAGGATGAGCTCGTCGTGAAATTGAAATTTGTAACACTCAGCGAGCCATCGGTATTGACCTTCAGCGAAGTGCCAAAATTGAAATTGGTGGTATTACCGTTGCTGAGCAGCGAGGCATTCCACGTTCCGTTGATGTTGGCTGGATTGTTGCTGTTCGAACCGCATCCTACTAGAGCCAAGCCTACTGCTAGCAAGAGTGTAATGGCGAAGTGCTTCATCAGGTATCCCTCGGGAGTGAAAGTCCAAAAGTTGCGCGTAAGATTAGATGCCAAAAAGCCGCTCTCCGGTGGCCTCGGCGCCTGCTAAGGTAAATCCTGAGAGTAAAAACCCTACATCTCATGAATTGTTCCGGCGACACTTGCTCCAGCGACGTAAGTGATTGAAACGACACGAGAGACCGCTAGACATAATTTCCGGGGCTCACTCAAGAGCGCTTAGGAACTCGCCGCCACACTCACTCCCTTTCTTATTTTGCCCTGCACGCATGCGGGCGCGAGCGTCCGCGATGAGGAGCGTCAGGCGCCGCGCTTCGCTTTCAGATCTGCAAGCAATTGCTCGATGCGGTCCTGCTTCTCGAGTGCGGCGATACGATCGTCGATGTTGTCGGCGGCCATTTCAGATTTCGCCTGGCCGACCGCTTCGGAATGCGCGACCTTGCGCTTCATGCGATCGAAGGCTGCCATACTCGAGCCATCGCCTGACGCCATGCGCGCGTCGCTGGCCTTACTAACGGCGCGGGCCCGGCGCTGTTGCGCGATCAGAACGTCGGCTTTGGCCTGCGCCTCGGTCAGCTTCTGCTCAAGTTGCCGTAGTGCGGACTTCAGATTTTCGACCTGCGCCTTTTGATCGGTCATCTGCTGCGCGAAATTCCCAGTCAGTTCGCGGTAGCTTTCGACGCGCTGCAGAGACGCACGTGCCAGGTCGTCCTCCTTCTTGTCGACAGACAGTTCCGCTTTACGCATCCACTCGGCCACTTTTTCTTCGTTCTCTTTCTGCTTTTTTTCGAGCAGATGCTGATCTGCGATCGCAATCGCAACCTGCGTCTTCACCTGCAAAAGCTGGTTCTGCATGTCGAGAATGACCTGCTTGATCATCTTTTCGGGATCTTCCGCCTTGTCAATCAGGTCGTTCAGGTTAGCCCGGACTAATGTCGATACGCGCTCTAGTAATGCCATGGTGAACCCCTTTCCTTAGCTTCGGTTCTTAGCTCTTAGCTGTTACCTGTTAGCTTCTAGCCCAGAGATTACTTGCTTACTTTCGGCATGCCCGAGAATGCTCCTCTCGCGATGCCGGTGCCGATTACGATTCCGATCACGGCTGCTCCGACTGCGTGCGGAACAGTCAGGAGCCCGAGGAGAAGTCCCGTTGCCGCTCCCATCGCAGTGGCGAGTGCGATCGCCGATCCCAACCTTCGATTCGTTCTCATCACGATCTCCTCTGAATCGCTTCGTGCGTCTGGTGGAGTGCGGCGCAATGCGGACATTCCGATTTCGCTGGCCGGATGGAAGCACCCAGCACTGTGCCGATTGCGACTCCGATCGCGAGCCATACGCCCATGTTCCCGGCAATCACGCCGAATACCGCACCCAGAGCGGCTCCCAGCGCGATTCCGATTCCCGAGTATCTGGTTTTGCTCTTCATAAATCACTCCAACTCGGCTTCCGCCTTCCGGTTTCCGGGCCCCAGTTCAAGCAACTGGAACCAAAATCCGAACCAAGCGGGAACGTCCCCGGACGTTCCCGCACCCCGCGCTACGCTTTCGGCAACTCCGGCGTCTTTGGCGCCTTATCGCCGATCGCTCGTACTTTGCCCAGCAGTTCAGACATCGGCATGCCCGAGAGCGTCTCGAACAAAGCTGGCACCTGCGCCGCCATCTTTGCGATGTCGCCGGTGATCTTGTTCATCCCCGAGGCATCGCCGTTGCCGGTGGAGACGATCGTGATCTTGTCGACATTCGCCAACGGGCTTGCCAGGGCTTTCACTACTTCCGGCATGCTGGCAAATAACCTGTCGATCACGGCCGCCTGGTTGTATTCCTGGAACGCCTCGGCCTTCACGTTCATCGCCTTGGCTTCGGCCTCACCTTTCTTGAAGATGATTTCGGCTTCGGCTTCACCCTGGGCGCGAATCGATGACGCATGGCCCTCGGCTTCTGCGATCAGACGCTGTTTCTCGGCAGCGGCCAGCGTTTCAATTCGCTGACGCTCGATCTCGGCCTGCTTCAACACGGTCGCGATCAATTCTTTCTCGCGGCGGTTGATTTCCGCTTCCTGCACCTTGACCTGCTGTTCTTTCTCGACCTGCTGCACCTTCACCTGCTCCGCGATGACCTGCTGCTGCATGATGTTGGTCTGGATGTCATAGGCCTTGTCGGCCTGCGCCTGCTGACGCTTCGTCACTTCGAGGAACTGCGCTTTCTTCACTTCGAGGTCTCGTTGCGCTTCAGCCTGTTTAGCCAGAGAGAGCGTCTCCGCCAGAACGCGCTCCTGGTCCGCCTGAGCTTTGGCCACCGCGGATTCGCGCGTTGCCAGAGCACGCTTGATTGCCGTGTCGCGATCGGCCTCGGCCGCGGCAACATCGGCATCGCGCTTAATGCGCGCCACATCGGGACGTCCCATATTTGTGATGTATTCGTTCTTGTCGCGGACTTCCTTAATGGTGAACGAGATGACTTCCAGGCCCATCTTGTTCATGTCATCCGCGCAAGTTCCGCGCATGCGGTCGGAGACCATCTCCGGCTGCTTCACGATTTCTTCGACCGTGAGTTGGCCGATGATGCCGCGCAGATGGCCTTCCATCACCAGGCGAATGAGGCCTTGCCGCTCATCGTCCGTCTTGGTCAGGAACTGCTCTGACGCGGTCAAGATGGATTCCGTATCGGATTTCACCTTGATCTGCGCCACGGCTTCGACCGTGACTGCGACGCCTTGCTTGGTGTAGAGATCCTGCTGCGGAGCTACGTCGAACGACATCAGCTCGAGCGAGAGTTCGCGGCAGACCTGCACCATCGGCAGAACCATGGTGCCGTGCCCTTTTACGACGCGGGTTCCACCCAGGCCATAGACAATTAGCGCTTCATGCGGACCAGCTTTGCGATAGATCCGGGCCATTCCGCTGATCAGGAAAAGAATGACCATGACGGCAAGACCAACGAAGATCCAAATTTCGACCATCCGGGACATCTCTGGCATAACGCCTCCTCAAGAACCAGTTCTCAGTTCTCAGTTGTCAGCTCTCACTGGATCCGGAGCGCGCTCCGGAAGCTGAGAACGGAGAACTGACGACTGAGAACTTCGGGTCCGCTGCGCGCGTAAGTTAAAGTTCACGATCGAATAATTGCCGTACCAGCAAAATCCCAGCACTACGTACGAAATCAGCAGGGCTGGCCATGCCGCCGGCGGCTTTAGCGCGTAGATGATTAATGTCGCCACCGTAAACAGCACCAGCATCACAACCATGATCCCAAGCCCCAACTGCAATGCACCTTCACGCGACGTATAGCCGTTGGGCTGCCAGTTGGCGTCGAAGTGGACCGCCATGCGCGCGGGCAACTGATCCCATACGTGCCAGTAGTTCCATGCGGAAGTGGGCAGAGCCAACCACATCAGCGCTACCAACGGCTTGTACCAGTTGCGAGTCATGAGGTCCTCCGCGAGCCGATCTTTGTTCCCGCTCCGGCTTCATTCAATTCCCCCGACATCTCGCTCCACAAACTCACGTAAGCGATTCCCTTCTCATAGCGTGTAACGACAACTTCTGCGCCCTTGGGGATTGCGCTTCCGCTCTCGCTGCGCGCCCCGCAAACACGACGCGTCCCCATCTGCGAATAAATCAGTTCGCCGGTGCCGCCTTCGCGAATCGGAACCGAGAGCTTGCCGAGCACGCCAACCATCTCAAAGTCCGCGGGGTTCAGATATTCCTGGTCCGACATCAACACCTTCGTCAGAAACAAGAAGATGATCGATCCGCCGATCAGTCCGGCCACGACCGAGAGCAATAGCGCCGTACCCACCCAAAACGCTGAGAAGCGCGAAAGCAGATATCCCGCTCCGCCAAACCAGGCGAGGAACGCCGCCATCGAAGGCGGATTGAATGGCGACACGCTCGGCGCATGTGCCGCGTGATTCGCAGCCGTGCCCGCACCCGGGGCATGAGTGCCCGCTGAGCCATGGGTTACGGGGCCATGCACGACTGGCAGGTGCCCGATATGACCATGAAAGTGCGGCAGGTGCAGTTTTCCGAATCGCGATCCGCCAAATATGAACGAAAAGAAACTGAAGCAAAAACCGACCGCGAAGCAGATTAGATAAAAATCAGACCAGGTCATCGGATTCGCCTTCCTTCCGGATTCGGTGCTCCCCTATGCTCAACCGCGGCCCCAATTTCCGGACGCAATGCCTCGAGCAGTCGATCCGCAAGGCCGGGCGTGTCGAGGATAGCGCCGAGAAGCAATAGCGCCCGGCGCGTGTCCTTTTCGCGCGCAGCCTTAATCAGCACGTGGCTGACTTCCGGGTCATTTGCGAAGCGCTCCGATCCCTGCAGCAGCCACACATCAATCTGACCTTCCACAGTGCGCAGGTCGGATGTGAGCTCCGTGTGATATCCCTCGGGATCGTCCACCAGGAAACCCGGGTGCACCTTGAAGAACTTCGCCAATAGAGCACGCGACGACTGAGTCATGTGAGGCCGCGTGCCATTTTCGATCTGCGACAGATACGACTGGCTGATCGTCTTGCCCTTGCTGCGGCTCTTCCCGTTGCGGTCGCCCGCAATCGCGCGAACGAGTTCCTGCTGGGTCATTGGGCGGCCTAGACCGCGCAGGGATCCTTCGACCTCCCGCAGGTACCGGATTTTCTCGCCCACTTTCACCGTCTGGCCTCAATCTCTGATCGCAATATTTATATTGCAATTTGCAATTTATGTCAAGAAATGTAAACACCGATTAATCAGCTACTTCGAGTCAATAAGGGGGGCGGGCGGGGGCACATCAGGAGGAATTCGTCTTGCAACGCATCCGACGAACTGGCATTCACTGCGCAAAAAAGCCCCCGGTGTGGAACCGGGGGCCATCGAGGAAGTGCTCTTTTGCTTTGGTGGAACTTTAGTTATTGGCGGCGCCCGTTATGCTTTGCGCGATAGATCTGGTGTGATTCTTTATTGAGTTGCTGATTGACCTGCTTGCGTTCCTGCGGAGTGAGTTTGCCGCCGTTCGCAGCGCGATCGGTACGCACTTCGTGGTTGATCTTCTGTTCGTTATTCTCGAGGTGGGCCGCTTCTCCCGAGGTCAACTGGCCGCTCTTCACACCCTGCGCGATCCGATCCTGCTGATTTTCTTCGCGCTTGCCGACTTCGCTCTTCGGGTTTGTGTTCTGCTCCGTTTCGTTGTGCTTGTCGCGATAGATCTGCTTGGAGAGCTGGTTCTGCTGCCGCGTGATCTTCTCCTTGTCGGCAGTGGTCAACTTGCCATCGTTGGCGTTGGCCATCTGGTGCTCTTCCTTGTTGATGTCGGTTTCTTTCGTTTCCAGACTCCTGGTTTCGCCTGCGGTGAGTTCCCCGCTTTTCACACCCTGCCCAATGCGATCCTGCTGATTTTCTTTACGCTGTTGAATGGTCTGGGCGGACACCGGCGTGGATGGAGTCGTGCTCTGGTTTTGAGCCACCGCCGGCAATGCGAGAATCGCGAGCGCTGCGCTGAAAAAGCTGATCTTGATCGTGCTGTTCATGGGATTCTTCTCCGTTAGGTCCGTCTCGTTTATTCCGTCTTTGTGGCCACGGGGAAAGAAACCCGCATCGTAAAGAAATGTTGCGCAGTATTTATGTGCTGGAACACGAAGGACTTAGTCCCAGGACAGTGGGCGCCGCGCAATTTTCCGCGCGAACGTTCTAGAGACCGGCTTCAATTCTGGACCGCGGATCGAGATAGTCCCGCAATGCATCTCCGATGAAGTTGAAGCTGAGAACCGCCAGCATCACGGCGAGCGCGGGGAAGAGCACTAGATGTGGAGCATCGAACAGATGCGCGCGCGCATCGTTGAGCATCGTGCCCCAACTTGCGGTCGGAGGAGGAACGCCCAGCCCGAGGAAGCTCATTGTGGCCTCGGCGAGAATGGCGCCAGCCATCCCGATTGCGGCCTGCACTACGACAGGCTGAATGATATTGGGGAGAATGTGGCGCGTGATGATGCGCAAATCGCTTGCGCCCAGAGCACGGGCAGCTTCGACGAATTCCCTTTCGCGGGCAGCGAGCACCTGGCCGCGAACGAGGCGCGCATAGCCGACCCATCCCCCGATCGAGAGAGCGATCACCAAATTGAAAATGCCGGGTCCACGGATGGCGACGAACGCGATCGCGATCAGAATTCCGGGAAAGGAAAGAAACGCATTCATCAGGATGACATTGACGAAGCGGTCGATCGCTCCTCCGTAGTATCCGGCGATCGAACCAATGATGAGACCGATGCCCAGTGAAGCCACGACCACGGAACCGCCGACTATCATCGAGATTCGTGCGCCGAAGATGATGCGGGAGAGAATGTCGCGGCCCAACTCGTCCGTGCCGAGCCAGTGCGCGTGTGAGGGTGGATCGAGCCGGACCGGCAAATGGATGGAGGCGGGATCCTGCGGTGCAATCCATGGAGCGAACAAAGCAAAGATGACAAAGATCAGAACCAGCACAACGCCCACGGCCGCGAGGGGATTGTGGCGTGCGTTTCCGACAATGCGGCCGCGGAACGAGATCGTGGCGAAGGACACCAGAGAATGTTAACCCGCCGGGAACAATTCGGGAGTAGAGAACTTGGGACCCCGACGCGCGCAGTCGTACGGGCCGGGGCCAGCCTTCCGAATTAGGCGGTCCTGGGCGACATTATGGTCGGCTTGCGCGCGACGTCTGCGGCTGCGATGATCGTGCCGCACCTCAATTCTTCAATGAGATCAATCTCCATGTTGCGGATCCTCATCTTATTCTCGACTTTGCTCATTAGTCCCGCCCTTGTTTCCCAGCAACCTTCATGGCAGCCTGCGTCTGGAACTCTCACGATCGAATTGTGGCCACACGGCGCGCCGGGAGCGGCAGCAAGTCCGCAACCGGAAGCCGATATGACGACCGCAAAAGACCATCTCATTGCCGAAAAGCCGGTGATTCGTCTCGGTAACGTCTCGAAATCGAGCCTCACTTTTTACACGCCGAAGGGGAACAATACCGGGGCCGCTATCGTGGTGTTCCCCGGAGGTGCGTATCGGATTCTGGCTATCGATCTCGAGGGGACTGAGGTCTGCGACTGGCTAGTCTCGCTTGGGGTGAATTGTGTTCTGGTGAAGTATCGCGTGCCCGACTCCGGACCGTATCCGAAATCATCGGCAGCGTTGCAGGATGCACAACGCGCGCTGGGTATCGTTCGCTCTCGGGCTGCGGAGTGGCACATCGATCCCAAGCGCATCGGAGTGCTCGGTTTTTCGGCCGGTGCACACCTGTCCGCAGCGCTTAGCACGCACTTCGAACAGCGTCTCTACGATCGCGTCGATCCGGCTGATGACGTGAGCTGCCGGCCGGACTTTGCGGTGATTGTGTATCCCGGATATCTCGCGTTATCGGAGCAGAATTTCGCAGCCAATGCTGAGATTCGTCCCACCAGCCAGACGCCTCCGACATTCATCGTTCAAGCGGAGGACGACCCTGTCCACGTGGAAAATTCCACGGTGTACTTTTTGCAATTGAAGAACGCGAAAGTTCCGGCGGAGATGCACCTTTACTCCGAAGGCGGACATGGGTACGGGCTGCGGCGAACGGAACTTCCGGTGACGGAGTGGCCGAAGCTGGTTGAAGAATGGCTACGAACCATTCACATGGTGGCGAACACAAAATAACCTGATCGTTACTGCCTGATTCTGGGATTGGCCACCGAATACAGGACATCCGTAAGAAGGTTTACGGCGACGTAGGTCAAGCCGATGGCCAGGATGCAGCCTTGCACCAGGTAATAGTCGCGCCCGGAGATGGCTTGGATCGTCAGCCGGCCAAGTCCCGGCCAACTGAAGATTGTCTCGGTCACGATCGCTCCGGCGAGAAGTGCGCCAAACTGCAGACCCAACACGGTGAGCACCGGGATCATCGCATTCCGCAGGGCATGACGGTAGACGACTGTGCGCTCAGGCAGCCCTTTGGCCCGCGCGGTGCGGATGTAGTCCTGGCTCAGCTCTTCGAGCATCGAGGTTCGTACCATACGCGTCAGGATGGCGGCCAGAGCGCTGCCCATCGTGATGGCCGGCAGCACTAAGTTCGCGAATGAGCCTGCTCCTGAGACCGGAAGCCATCCGGCTTTTATGGCAAAGAGCAAGATAAGAATGGGCCCGAGCGCAAAGTTCGGGAACGATAGGCCGAACAGGCTGACGACCGAGAGCAGACGGTCGTCCCAACGATTGCGCCGCCGCGCCGAGCGGACTCCGGCGGGGATCGACAGCACGATTGCGACGAACAGTGAAGCCAACGTCAGCCGCAACGTGTAGGGATAGCGCTGGGCGATCAGTTTGGACACGGTCTGGTTGTAGCGGATCGAGCGGCCGAGGTCGCCGTGCAGCACGCCTTTCCAGTACCGGATGTACTGCTGGCCGAGAGGAGCGTCGAGTCCGTAGGCGTGACGAGTCGCGGCGATATCCGCGGCGGGAGCGCCTTCGCCGAGCATCTGCTGGATCGGGTCTCCCGGAACAAGATGGATAAGCAGAAAGACAACGCTGACCACCAGCCAGATGACCGGCAGAGTGTAGAACACGCGTTGGAGGAGGGGCTTCAGGATCAGTCTCGACGTTCCAAAATCCAGCGATAGCCCCTGTCTTCAGCTTCAAAGTAGGCAAGTCGACCTGGGATACATGTCAAGAACGTACCCATTTGCCTCCCGACTATCTCCTTGAGCGCATTCAAAAGAGGCATCTGCTTCCCATCAAGTTCCTCATCGGATGAAGTGATCCAACAAAGTTCTGGCGCCCCTCTTTGGGTGAGAAGCGAAGAGATCTGTTCTGGATGCTGTTGGCTGGGTCCAATCGGCACCATGTACCGAGGATCGAGTGAATCGAAATGATCCAGCTCCCTCGTAAATCGTTCCCGCTTCTTAGGAGACGAAATCATTTCGACATAACGCTCGCGTTTGGTACGCACGCAAAATCGAGCGAGTAAATGCTCTTGTGGTGGCATGCGTCAGTTCCCGCCTCCTCTTGCCGCTTCCGCTTCGCCCACGACCTTCGCCGTCTTCTCGATTCGTACCCGGGCGATGCGATGTCCTTCCATCTCGTCTACCGTATAGCGGCGCCCCTCATACTCGAAATGATCGCGGAGGTTCGGCATGCGCTGCAGGCGGGCCAGGATGAATCCGCCCAGAGTCTCAAATCCTGCATCCCGCGGCAGGATCAATCCATATTCCGTTTCCAGGTCTCGGATATTCACCGCCCCTTCGAGCACGAGGACTGACTCGTCTTCCAGGGCGGGCTCGCTGGGCGAAACGTCGAATTCATCCTCGATATTTCCAACCAGCTGTTCCAGAATGTCTTCCACCGTGATCACGCCCGCAGTTGATCCGAACTCGTCGACCACGACGGCCAAATGCCGTCGCCTTTCCTTGAACTCAGCCAGCAACTCCGCCAGGACTTTCGTCTCAGGCACCACTACGACGTCGTGCATAATCTGGCCGATCTGCATGCGGGAAATTTTCGTCGCGGTAGACTGACCCAGGTTGCTAAGGCGAAGCCGCATCCAGCGCATCAGGTCTTTGTAATAGAGGACGCCGACAATATGTTCCGGACCGCGCTGCGGATCATAAACCGGAATCCGCGAATGCTGGCGTTCGATAACCCGCACCAGCGCCTCGTCCATCTGAAGATCCGACGGCAAAGAGAAGATGTCCGGGCGGGCGACCATCACTTCGCGGACGGTAATGCTGTCCAGTTCGATGGCGCTGTGGATCATCTCTTCCTGGAACTCCGGGATCTGGCCGAACTGACGGCTCGCGGTAACGATGAGCTTCAACTCGTCTGGAGAATGCACGGCTCCTCCGCGGCGGGCAGGCTGCGCTCCGAACATCCGCAACACGAGGCCTCCCGACCGTCGCATAAAGAAAAGGACGGGCCGGGAAATGGTGAGGAAGGCTTCCATGGGTGCAGCCACTGCCAGAGCAATCTGCTCGGCACGCTGCAACGCCAAGGTCTTAGGAACCAGCTCGCCCAGAATCACGTGCATGTATGTAATCAGGGTGAAAGCGATGGCAATCGCGATGCCGTGGGCGTAGATCTCCAGGTGGGGCAGACGGTGAAGAACATGCACGTTGCTCACAAGGCCTGCCACCATGGGCTCGCCGATCCAGCCCAGTGTAAGGCTGACCATAGTGATGCCCAACTGTACGCCGTTCACGACCTCATCCAAATGACTGTGCAGGCGTTGAACGATGCGGGCGCCAATGCGGCCTGACTCAATGAGCTGCTGAATACGAGTATCGCGAACACTCACCAGCGAAAACTCGGCGGCCGCAAAGAAGGCATTGGCTGCCACTAACAGCAGGATCAGAAAGACCCGGAGCAGCACAAAGGCGATCATGGAACGGTAATTCTAACATTGCAAAACAGTTGCGCGAGGCCCCGGAGCAACCCGCCGCTGGTTTAAAATGGAGACATATCGAAGTGCGCAGGCTCACAAATTTCACTCTCGCCCTCCGCTATCCTTTTTTACGGAAGCTGGTCTAACTGGCAGGCGGACGATGATTTAGCGGCCCCCGCCCTCGCAGTAAGCTCCGGGATCCAAACTTCATAAAGAAGTCAGGAACAAACGCAACGCCTGCCGCGTACTAAGGAACAGAGCGGCACGATGGCTCCCAAACTCCAATTGGCGACACGTACAGGAGGTTTTGTGAACGGTAACGGCAATAATGGCAAAAAGAAGCGCCGCAGACTGATCATCTGGGGCAGCGTCGTGGCAGTGATCGTCCTGCTGATCGCAGTCGGCGTCATCGTTGCGAAGAGCGGCGGCACCAAGATCGATCCGTCGAAACTCGCCAAAGTGGAAAAAGGAGACTTGGCCAAGAGCGTAGTGGCAACCGGCAAAGTCACTCCGATCACCAAGGTCGAAGTGAAGTCGAAGGCCAGCGGCATCGTGAAGAAGCTTATGGTGGACTACGGCGATCGCGTCAAAAAGGGACAGTTGCTCGCCCAGCTCGACAAGGTCGAGATCGAGGCTCAGGTCGAGCAGTCGAAGGCTGGCCTGGAAGCTGCTGAAGCCAACCTAAAGAGTTCGCAGGCGGACTCCGAGCGTGCCAAGGTCGATGCGGAAGGGCCGGACGTGCCGCTGCTCAAGCGCGCCTACGACCGTGCCGTGAGCATGGCGAAGGATGGCGTTGTCTCCACCTCTGCCCTGGAAGATGCGCAGAAGAACTACGAATTGGCGTTGAACAAGCAGAACGTTTCCAAGGCGCAGGTCACGGTTCTGAAGGCGAAGATCGCACAATCCCAGGCGAACGTGGCACAGGATCAAGCCAACCTCAAGCAACTCGAAGAACAGTTGAGCTATACCGACATCGTCTCCCCGATCGATGGAATCGTGCTTTCGCGCGACGTGCAGATGGGCGACGCGGTCAGCTCGATCCTGGTGTTGGGATCGTCGGCCACTCTGGTTATGACTTTGGGCGATACGAGTGAGGTTTACGTAAAAGGCAAAGTGGACGAGAGCGACATCGGCAAGGTCTATCTCGGACAGCGCGCACGCATCAAGGTTGAGTCCTTCAAGGACAAGACGTTCGACGGCAAAGTGACGAAGATCTCTCCGATGGGCGTGGAGAAGGACAACGTCACCACGTTCGAAGTCCGCGTCTCGATCCAGAATCCCGGCGGCGAGTTGAAAGCGGAAATGACTGCCAATGCCGAGATCATCCTGGAAGAGCACAAGAACGTGCTGCAGATTCCGGAAGGCGCCATCCTCTACGACAAGGACAAGAAAGCGTCGGTAGAGATTCCGAACCCCAAGGCAAAAGAGGGCAAGGACAAGCTCGCCGTGAACATTGGAATCTCCAACGGTGCAAAGACGGAAGTGCTGAGCGGACTGAAAGAAGGTCAGGAAGTCGTACTGCAGTAAGGGCAGGCAATATTCGGGTCTTAGGTCGTAGGTATTAGGTTCGAGCCTAAGACCTCAGGCCTAAGGCCCAATCTGTTTCCGGCGGATGCCATGACTCTCTCCGAAATCCTGCGACAAGCGGTCGCCACATTCCGGGCACATAAGATGAGGACCTTCCTCACCATGTTCGGCCTGATCTGGGGCATCGCGTCGGTGATCATCCTGGTGGGACTCGGCCGCGGTTTCGTCGTGGACCAGAAGAAGCACATGGAATCGCTGGGCAAGGACCTGGTGATCGTCTGGGGCGGACGCACCAGTTCGCAGGTTGGAGGCCGCGCCGCCGGCCGCGAGATTCACCTGAACGTAGATGATGCGGAACTGATCCGGGACGAGTGCTACCTCATCAAGAACGTCAGCCCTGAATTGCGGCGAACGGTACCGGAAGTGAGTCAGTACAACCTGGCTAACCGCGGCATCGTTGGCATGTGGCCCTCCTATCAGGATTTCAGGTCGTTAAAGGTTGCCGAAGGCCGGTTGATCACGGACGAAGATGAGCGCGACGGCCGGCGCGTTCTTGTTCTGGGATCCAAGGCTTACCGCCAACTGTTTCCGGGACAGCCCGCAATCGGCACTACCGTGCTTGTGAAAAGCATTCCCTACTCGGTTGTTGGGGTACTCGCCGAGAAGAAACAGAACTCGAATTACAGCGGTCCGGATAACGATTATCTCTTCGCGCCCTATTCTGCGGTCTCGCGCGACTTCCCGCCTCCGGAGAAGCCCGGCGCAGGTGTAACGCGCGGCTATCTCGACGACATCGTGTTCGAAGTCGGAGATCCAGAGGAGCATGAAGCAGCTGTGCTGCAGGTGCGCCGCGCGATTGCGCGGGTGCGCCACTTCGATCCGCAAGACAAGGACGCGCTCTTCATCTGGGACACGATGGACGGCGCCAAGCAACTGGCGAAGGTCTTCGGCGTGGTGACGCTGTTCTTCGGCTGCGTCGCGATCGTCACGCTGTGCCTGGGTGGCATTGGAGTGATGAACATCATGCTGGTGTCGGTCACCGAACGCACGCGCGAGATCGGCACACGTAAGGCAATGGGCGCTACCAAGCGCGACATCATGCGGCAATTCTTCGCCGAATCGGCGATGCTGACGATTGTCAGCGGAATTCTGGGATTTAGCTCGGGAGTTGGGCTTTGTCTGGCCATGCAGGCTTTACCTCTGCCGGACTTCGTTCCGCACCCGATTGTTTCGCCCATTTCAATCATTCTCTCGATTGTTACCCTTTCCCTAATCACCGTGACCGCGGGCATGTATCCCGCCCAGCGCGCCGCGGATATGACACCTGTGGAGTCACTACGCTATGAATAAACACAATCAAGCTGGCTGTACCCCTAACGTGTCCAGTCGGTTGGCGTTGACTATTTCGGCCGCCGCGCTGGTCGTGCTATTCGCGTCCACTGCAGTTTTCGCTTCTTCGCCGCAAGGCTCGTTCGAGCGAACCCTGCAGGTCAGCGGGCCTGTAGACCTCGAAGTACTGACACATTCTGGCGACGTAACGATTCGCGCAGGCTCGTCCGGATCCGTATTCATCCGCGGCAAGATCTTTGTCGGCGACAGCTGGCTTGGCGGACGGCGTGAAGACGACGTTCATGCGATCGAACAGAATCCGCCGATCCATCAGAACGGCAACAGCATTCACGTTGAATATGTGAACTACCGCAACATTTCGATTAGCTACGAAATCACCGTCCCCGCAGATGCTGCGGTTCGTTCTCGCAGCGGTTCGGGTGACCAAACGCTTGAAGGCACCCGCGGGAATGTGGACGTACAAACGGGCTCAGGCGACGTTCGGCTGACCAACATTTCCGGCGAAGTGCACCTTCAGACTGGCTCCGGCAATGTGCGGGCTCGCTCGATTTCCGGCACGGTGCGAGGCGGAACGGGCAGCGGCGATGTTGAGGTCGAAGAAACCGGCAAGGGCAATATCGATCTGCATACGGGATCCGGTGGAATTACGGCTCGCGGCATTAACGGCGGATTCCGCGGCGAAACCGGAAGCGGGGACATCACCGCGGAAGGCACGCAAACGGACGCATGGGAACTGCATACCGGTTCCGGAAATGTGCAGGTGCGTTTGCCCTCGAGCGCCGCATTCGATGCGGACATCTCGAGCAGTTCCGGCAGCGTGAATGTGAATTCGCCGATTGAGATGACCGTGCAAGGCCGGATCGACGATTCCCATAAGTCAATTCACGGCAAAGTCCATGGGGGCGGCCCGCTGCTGCGCGTGCGCACCGGATCGGGCGACATACATATCGACTAGAGTGAGCCGAGAATTGACGCGGATGAGCGCAGGTCTCGAATTTTGATCTGCGTGATCGGCGTGAATCGGTGGCAAGGAAGTTCGGGGTTGTGAGAAAAGAACATGTTCCTGAAAGAACTCATCACGCAAGGCTGGCAATCACTGATGCGCGACCGCACCCGATCGGCGCTCACCATGCTTGGCATCGGCTGGGGCCTGGTGTCGGTCGTGCTGCTGCTCGCTTACGGCCAAGGCCTCGGCGGATGCGTGTTGCACGCCTTCCTGAACATGGGCAACAACGTCATCGTTCTCTGGCCCGGACAGACCAGTATGCAGGCGGGCGGCCAGCGAGCCGGCAAGAAGGTAGCTTACGAACTCGAAGATGTCGAAGCGATTCGCGACGAGGTACCGCTCGTACGTGCTGTCAGCGGCGAGATCGACCGCGATTTCGGATTCAAGATTGGTACACGCGTCGTCTCCATCATGGTGCGTGGAGTTGACCTTCCTTACGGGCAAATGAGGAAGCTTGACCTGGAAGACGGGCGCTACTTCAATGAAACCGACTTCGCCGACCACCGGCGGGTGGTCATTCTCGGATATCAGGCGGCGAAGAAGGTCTTTCAGGGAGCTCCCGGCGCAGGGCAGCACGTTGAAATTGGCGGCTTGGATTTTGAAGTGATCGGTACCATGCGCAACAAGATTCAGGACTCGATGTATCAGGGTCCGGACAACGAGAATGGGTTCATTCCGTTTGCCCTGATGCGCGACCTGAAGAACCTTCGCGATCCCGATGAGATCATCATCCAGCCAACTGCTCCTGAGCTGAACAAGAAAGCCTTGGCAGCCGTACGCGAGGTGGTCGCGCGGCGGCATCACTTCGATCCGAAGGACGAAAAGGCCACGCCGGAGTGGGACACCATCGAAGACCGCAGCATGATCAACGCGTTCTCTTACGGGCTGCAGGCTGTGCTGGGACTGATCGGCGTCTGCACGCTGGCCGTTGGTGGCATTGGCGTGATGAACATCATGCTGGTCTCGGTTACCGAGCGCACCCGAGAGATCGGGCTGCGCAAAGCGATTGGCGCGCGTCCGCGGCATATCCTGGTGCAATTCCTGCTCGAAGCATTAGTGCTAACGTTCGTCGGAGGGCTGCTCGGGATGCTGGTCGCCCAATTCCTTACCTGGGTGATCCCGCCGATGCCGCTTTACGACGAGTTCTACAAGACCGCCGACCACGAAGGCGCAATCTTCCTGCACGCCTCGATGGCTGTCATGGCGATCTCGTTCACGATTCTGTCGATGGTCGGAATTGTGTCAGGGTTCTTCCCTGCGCTCAAAGCCTCGCGCATGCACCCGATCGAAGCCCTGCGGTACGAATAGAGGGACGTTATCGCGGTACTCGCTACTCAGTTCTCCTCTGTTCGTTTCCGGACGATTCTCTCCGATTTCGGTCACGGCATAACCATGGATGTCCGCTATTCAGCGGGGAATTGCCTGAAAACAAGCCGGATAGTCTTTACGCTGGTTTGGTGCTGAAAGTGCCAGTCTCACCTGGACTCGCCGGAGGTTCGCATGCAGACATTGCTGAACGACTTGCGCTACGCGATGCGCCAACTGCGTAAGAGGCCGGGCATGGCGACCCTCGCAATTGCCACTCTAGCGCTTGGCATCGGCGCAAATACGGCCATCTTCACAGTGGTTGAGAACGTCCTGCTGCGGCCTCTGCCGTATGCGAACTCCGATCGCATGGTGTACGTGGGGGGTGGGACCGATGAACCCGGTTTTGCCTCAACTTCATGGCTGAACTATCGCGACATCCGTAGCCAATCCTCGCTGCTGCAAAATGTAGCGGGATATACCGAGGACATCAGCGTTCTTCAGACGCAGGACGCGTCGCTAAGCATCGCGGCGCCGCGGGTGACTACGAATCTGTTCTCCATGCTTGGCGCCCAGCCGTTGCTGGGCCGCACGTTTAACGACGCGGAAGGCCAGGCCGGAGGGCCGATGGTCGCCATGCTCTCCGAATTCTTGTGGCGGCAGAGTTTTCATGCCGATCCCAACATTACGAGCCAAGTGGTAAAGATCAGCGGGAAACCGTACACGGTCGTCGGCGTGATGCCGCAAAGCCTGCACTTTCCGGAAGAATTAGGGGCCGATCTTCAAAAAGGCGTGTGGCTGCCTCTGCAGCCTACGCCAGAAATGCAGAAAGACCGAGGCTACAACTTCTTTAACATCGTCGGGCAGCTTCGTGCCGGAGCCACCGTTCAACAGGTGCAGCAGGAATTGAGTGCCATCGCCGCCAACATTACTCGTGATCATCCTGACAGCGTAATAAAGTTAAAGTTTCACGTTACGTCTTACCAGGAACTGCTCACAGGTCCGGTTCGACCCGTACTTTACGCCCTGTTTGCAGCGCTGGGATTGGTGCTGCTGATCGCTTGCGCGAATGTCTCCAATCTCTTGATTGCTCGTTGCCTGGGACGTCAGCAGGAGTTTGCCGTTCGGACGGCCCTAGGCGCACGTCGCATGCGACTCATTCGCCAGATGCTCTCGGAAGGTCTGATGCTGAGCCTGCTGGGTTGCGGTGCCGGCTTATTGCTTGCTCAACTGGGCACTGCCGGCATCCGCAAGCTGCCGGCGGGTACGATTCCGCGCGCGGATTCGATTGCGATTCATTGGAGCATCGTATTAGTGCTTGCCGCAGTCGCCATGATCACCACGGTCCTGTCGTCTCTGCTGCCCACGCTTTTGGTGGCCCGGGTTCACCCACAGGCGGCGTTACAGTCGGCCTCGCGTGGCGTGGGATCTCGCACAATCGGAGGCAAGCTTAGCTCTGGACTGGTAGCCGCCGAGGTCGCGCTGTCCACGCTCTTACTGGTGGGAACTGGTCTGCTGTTTCATACTCTGTGGAACTTGCAGCAGTCGCGCCTGGGCTTCGAGACCGCGCGTGTCACGATGTTTACTGCAATGCCGGCAGATTCCGCGGGATTCTCTAGCATGGCGGTCTCCGAGGACACGGGCAATGCGCCGGCTTCGGTGGCAACACTCACCTACCAACCTCTTCTCGAGCAGATACGGCATGTACCGGGCGTGGAGAGCGCCGCGCTGGCAACCGCACCACCGCTCTCAGAGATGGACATGAGTTCGGATTTCGAGATCATCGGCCAGGCGAAGGATCCCTCGAATCCTGCAGGTGCCCGCGTCACCGCTGTAAGTGGGGACTACGGGAGAACCCTGGGTACGCCTGTCGTTCGCGGACGTATGATCAGCGACGATGATGTCACCAGCGCTCCTTTTGTGATGGTGATTAATGAAGCTCTTGCGCGGAAATACCTTGCCGGCACAGATCCGTTGGGAAAGCAGATCAACCTGGGCGGCAAAGACACCGGGATGATCAAGCCGTATACGATTGTCGGCGTGCTCGGCGACCAGGTGGACAAGAGCGTGGGTGGCGAAATCCTGCCGTTCATTCTCATTCCGCAGCAGCAGGTCCCCACCACTTCACTCTTCTACCAGGCGCTTTTGAAAACCGTCGTTAGCTTCGTCGTGAAAACCAGGGGCAACATAGCCGTCGCCTCTGCGATGCGCTTGGTGTTCCATCAGGCTGCGCCCGGCATTGCCATCGACAATTTTCAGACGATGCAGGAGGCGGTTGACCACAATACCTTCAGCCAAAGACTTGGCCTCTACCTCGTGGGCTCATTCGCGGGCCTTGCGGTCGCCATGGTAATCGCAGGACTCTATGGAGTTCTGTCACAGTTGGTCAGCTACCGACGGCGCGAAATCGGGGTCCGCATGGCGCTGGGGGCCACGCGGCAGAGCGTGGCGCAGATGGTCGTTCGTCAGGGCTCGATTGTGATCGGGATAGGACTTAGCGTCGGACTTCTACTGGCATTTCCGGCGGAACGCCTGATTCAAAGCTTCCTGTACCAGGTGCGTCCGCTGGATGTGTGGACCTACGTGGCCGTCATGCTCATACTTCCGGCAATTGGCATGGCTGCGGTGCTATTTCCTGCGCGCAAAGCCGCGTCCATTCAGCCAATGCAGGCGTTGCGAGAAGAATAGAAGTACCACATCGGCATTCCGCCTAATCAGGGGGGCGGCTGTGCAAGTTCCGCAGGTCAAATCGTGTCGCATGGCGATCGCCGAGGCCTGAAGCCTCGGCGGATCTTCTGCGGCCTTAGACGAATACTTCTCCAGGCAATGCCGTCAAGGTCCTCGAAGCCAGTGTGTTTTGAATGACTCGTTTCGGCTGGGAGTTAGCGGCGTCAATCTGCGTGCGTTCGATACGCAACTTGAGCGTTCGCTCGATATGCCGCAGTTCGAGGACTTCCCCGCCGGCCACCAGAGTTGAAGCGCGGCCCTGCAGTCCTGCGCGGCCGGTGCGTCCGACTCGATGGATAAAGTCTTCGGCCATCTTGGGCAGATCGTAGTTGATGACATGGGCCACGTCGTCCACATGCAAGCCTCGGGAAGCGACATCGGTGGCAACCAAGACCTGGAATCGGCCTTCCTGGAATCCGTTCAAGGCGGCATTCCGCTGCGATTGCGAGCGATCCCCATGGATCAGGCTGGCGTTGAATCCATCTCGCACCAGTTCTTTCGCGAGCCGTTCGGCGCCACGCTTTGTGCGAGTGAAGATGAGGGTCTGGCCCTTCTCCGCGTAGAGCAGTTGCCGCAGAACGTCGATCTTTTCTCCCGGACGCACTTCGTACGCCTTGAGTTCGACACTCTCAGCGGGCTTTAGCACGGATCCGAGGGCAACTCGCACCGGGTCGCGCATGTATTCATTCACCAGGCCGGCGACGGATTGCTCCATCGTGGCGGAGAAGCACAGCGTCTGCCTTTTCACCGGCAGTACTGCGAGAATCCGACGAATCGCCGGAAGGAATCCCATGTCGAGCATACGGTCCGCTTCATCCAGCACCAGCATTGCGACGTGCCGCAGATCAGCGAATTTGCGGTCCATCAGATCCTGTAGGCGGCCCGGAGTAGCAATGACCAGCTCCGCTCCAGCGCGCAGGCTCTGGATTTGAGCCTTTTCGGATACGCCGCCAATGACGAGCGCAGCCTTGGGCATGTTCTTCGCACGCAATTGTTCATATTGCTCGTGCACTTGCATCGCAAGCTCCCGCGTTGGAAGCAGTACGAGAGCAATCGTGTGCCGCGAGGTTTCGCGATTGAGAGTCTCAATCAGCGGAATCAGGAACGCCAGAGTCTTGCCAGTGCCCGTCTGGGCAGTGCCGATGACGTCGCGGCCTTCGAGGGCCGGAGGAATCGCACGCTCCTGGATCGGGGTTAGGTTTGTAAATTGGGCTGCCGCGAGTTTCTGCTGTAACGCAGAAGAGACGGGCAGTTCTGAAAATGTAGCCATTCGAATTTCTATTCTTTCTGGAGGGGCCCTTTGTCACGCATACACTGACACACGTCAGAGCCGCAAGCGCCGCTCACATTTATTTATTGGATTTCACGCAAAATGTACGGCGGGCAGGATAGGCGGAGATAAATCTGGTCTTACAGAAGGCGACCACCGCGCGGCAAGCAAACCGTGGTAAAGCGTCATTGATAGTGTAACAGAGAAACACGGATAAACGAGTTACGTCAGTTACCGCTCGCGATCTGCCTTGCTGGCCGCTTTCTTCAATGTGCATCTCGGAGCGCATCCAGCCGCTTCTGAGCTTCGGCCATTCCGGGCGACAATTGGAGCGCCGCGCGGTAAGCCGCTTCCGCCCGCTGATTTTGCCCCTTGGCCTCAAGAGCTTGCCCTAACCAGTACTGCGCAGCAGCGGCCGGTCCAATTTCAGTTGCGCCGGACAGATCGGCCACAGCGGCATCGAGATTTCCTAGCCGCAGTTCGGCCATCCCTCGGCCAACAAGGCTGTTTTGCTTGTCGGGGTTGATCTGCAATGCAGCCGTGAACTCCTTCTCTGCGGCAGGGGGTTCATTTAGGCTCAGCAGCACAAATCCCAGGTTGTTGCGGGCCTGCACGATCTCGGTCGGATCCATGCTGTATTTCAGCGCCAGTTGATATTCCTGTTCTGCAGCATCGAGATGCCCCTGTTGCTGGCGCAAAACACCGAGATTGTAGTGCGGAGTCGAAAGTTGCGGCGTGAATTGTTCTGCTGCCTCAAGATGCGGCACCGCCAGATCGGGTCTTCCCATCTGCATCAGAGCGGCACCTAAGATTTCCCTCCGCCACGCCGTTTCGGCTAGTCACGTCCACCGCATGGGAGAAGAGCGTATAGCTGTCGCGCCAGTACGTGATCTGCAGGATCGCCACGGATGCGTAAGCGATCAATACTGCACCGGCAATGACCGCGCTCGTGCTGGTCGCCAACTTGACGCAACCAAGGAGCTCAGATACACCCCAACTCGCAATGAGAAATAGCCCCACGAATGGTAGATACGCGTACCGATCCGCCATTGCCTGCCGTCCCACTTGGACGATGCCGATCATCGGAAACATCGCAACCAGGTACCAGAGCCATCCGGAAAGCAGCCACGGGCGGCCTTTGCGATAGAACCACACCAAGCCAGTGATGACAAGAAGGATTACCCCGGCCGAAAGGACCTTCCAGGTCGTCAGCGAGCCCTCAGGATGCGGATAGAACACTGCCAGACCGGATGGCCAAATTCCCCTGCCGATGTACGCCACATAAGAAAAGATCGCGTTTCCGATGCGCTCACTTGCCGGCAGTAATCCCGCCGAGCCCAGGGCGCCGCCTTTGCGCTGCGCGTACAAAGTGATCCACGCACTTGCAGCCGATAGAGCAAATAGCGGAGTCTTCTCGAACACGAGCCAGATAAACGGGCGCGCTTGTCCGGAATTTTGTGTTCCCTCCAGCCGCCGCATCGGCCAGTAATCCCAAAGCAGAAGCAGGATGGGCAGGGTCACCACCATGGGTTTAGCGGCAAGGCCCAGAGCAAAGCACAGGTTGACCACCGTGTAGCGAACCCAATTCCGGTTGCTGACGTACCAACCATACGCAAGAAATGTCAGCAGCAGACACAACATCGAGAGCAGCGACTTGCGTTCGGCGATCCACGCCACGGACTCCACGTTCAACGGGTGGACTGCAAAGAGCGCGGCCACGAACGCGCTGCGCAATAACGAGCCAGTCGCCTTTCTGAGAAGCAGAAACAGCAGCGCAACGTTCAGGCCGTGGAGAACGATGTTGTCGAAGTGATGCCACCGCGGATTGACCCCAAATAGGTCCGCATCGACCATGTGCGAAATCCAGGTGAAAGGATGCCAGTTGGCCTCGCTCGTTGAGGTCAGCGCCCACTTGATGTTGCTCCACGAAAGCCCCAGCAGCACATGCGGATTCGAGGTCACGTACCCAGGGTCGTCATAGTTGACGAATCCGTTGTTCAGCGCGTTGATGTAGAGAAGAAACGTTGCCACGAACAGCACACCTGCAAGAATGACTGGCAATCGGCCAATCGCAGATAGAGAGAACCCGTCCTTTGTCATCGTCTCGTCAGACTGGGTCATCGTAGGAATGGCCATCGCATCAGGGATTCTCGTTCTTTCCTATGTTGGGCTAGTCGCCAGAGATCAACAAGTTACCGGTGCGCTTCCGGAACCCGGCGGAATTATTTCCTGCGGGCGATTACCCCC
Organism: Terriglobia bacterium; assembly: GCA_963727085.1. Classification (GTDB taxonomy): domain Bacteria; phylum Acidobacteriota; class Terriglobia; order Terriglobales; family Acidobacteriaceae; genus Sulfotelmatobacter. The sequence goes on from CAVSER010000004.1 coordinate 146,092, forward strand.
GTGTCTTGACGCCCCTCTTCCCTGCCAATTAACTTCGGCTTACGGATATTTCTGTCTTCCAGCGAGGGGAATTTTGCCGCATCGTCCGATTATCACTCTGACTACCGATTTTGGAACCAACGATCATTTTGTCGGCGCCGTGAAGGGCGTCATTCTCGATATTGTGCCCGAGGCTGCGATCGTCGATGTTACGCATGCCATCCAGGCCTATGACGTGCTCGACGGCGCGATCGCGATTTCGCAGACCTATTCATACTTTCCGACCGGAACGGTACACATGGTCGTGGTGGATCCCGGTGTTGGTACTACGCGCAGGCCGATTATTGCCTCGAGCGACGGCTACCACTTCGTCGCTCCCGACAACGGTGTGCTCTCGATGGTCTATGCGAAGGAAGAGCGCATTCACGTGCGGCATGTGACCTCCGAACATTATTTCCATCAGCCGGTCAGCAGCACATTTCACGGACGGGACGTGTTCGCCCCCGTAGCGGCGTATCTCGCCAAGATGGTCGACTCGCACAAGTTTGGAGACGAGATCGAAGATTACGTGAAGTTCGCAGCGCCGCGCCCGAAATCCGCGGGTGACAACCGGCTGCGGGCCGTGGTGCTGAAAGTGGACCGTTTTGGCAACCTGATCACAAACCTCACTCCGCAGGACGCTCCCAGCCTGTTCGGTGCCAATCCAGCTCCGTTCAAGGTTGTCGTAGGCAGCAAGGAAATCACCGACATTCGGGCAGCTTACGCGGAAGGAGCGCCGGGAGAGGTCTTTGGCATCCTCGGCAGCATGGGCTACCTGGAAATCGTCGCGAACCGTGCCGCCGCCGCGCAGATCACTGGCGCAGGCAAGGGCAGCGAGGTCAGCATCTTTCTTGGTGAAGCCGCTGCCGCCGGCAAGGGCGCGTAGAACACATTCACCACAGAGGACACAGGGTCTCCAGGGGATTTCCTCCGGTGGACTCCGTGTCCTTCGTGTTCGAGGTTATTAAGAACTCTTGGGGCGGGGATGGACATAGCGTTCCATTTCGCCTGTCCATTTCAGAAAGCGCCACAATTCACGGCGTTCGCGCCACATGAATTCCCAGAACTCCAGAAAGCCGATCTGGGTCATTTTTACGCCGGTGTAAGTCTCGATCCGCCAAAGAAGGTATGGGCTTCGCCATGGAGCCAACCGGTGTCCTTTGGTGGCATTCCACAGGAAGCGGATCTTGTAGCGCATGACGACATCATAACTTCGAAATTCGGCGGGGTCACGAGGTAAGTCTGGGCTTTCCTTATCGGGTGTCGGGCCTTAGGTCTTAGGTTGCCCCCCACACCGAGGCGACCTAACGCTACTTCTATGCCATGCTAGAATCCGAATTCCGCCGGTGACTCTTCATGCCTGACGACAGTGCCCATCAGACCGCCGAAGACCACTATTATGCAGCGCTTGACCTTATGGCGGATGGCAAACTGGAAGAGGCGGTCACCGCATATCGCGAGTCCTTAGCTGCAGATCCCAAATTTACGGAAGCCATGCACGGACTGGCGCGGGCGCTACAGGATCTCGAGCGCTATGATGAAGCCATTGGCGTCGCAAAACAGATCGCGGAGATCGATCCCGATGACGTGCTCGCGCACACCAGCCTGTCGGTGCTCTTTCAGAAAAAAGGAATGATTCCCGAGGCCGAAGCCGAAGGAGCCAAAGCCCGAGTGCTGGGATGGAAGCAGCAGCTGAAAAAAGGCGGCGGCTAGTCTCAAGTACTCTTGTTCAAGTCTTCAGGTTTGCGTTCACGCTGCTGAAGATGCGCGCTGTGTCATTCTCAATGGCAGGCACCAACTTTGAAATCCGGGGAGCCTGGGATGCGACGCTCGACTCTGTTCCCGACGAGTTGACGCCTGGCGTTGTGCATCTCTGGCAGAGGTCTCTGACCGCCCCAGCACATGTCATGGATGCCTGCCAAGTATTGCTCTCGCCCGAGGAACGCGAGAGAGCATCGCGCTACCGTGTCGAACGGCCTCGTGGAGATTACATCTTGACGCGTGGGACGCTGCGCTCTTTTCTCTCCAAATACCTTCACACTAGCCCTCAGGAAATTTCGTTTCAATATACGGAATACGGCAAGCCGTTCCTCGGAAACTCGGACCTGCAATTTAACGTCTCCCACACAGAAGGACTCGCGCTGTTGGCGTTTGTGCGCCGCCGCGGCGTCGGGATTGATGTGGAGAAAGTGCGAGCGCAGACCGACGTGAGACAGCTGGCTGAGCGGTTCTTCTCAGTCCACGAGCGCAGCAGTCTGCGCGAGCTCGCAGGCGACCAATTACACGCTGCCTTCTTCCGCTGCTGGACGCGAAAAGAGGCTTATATCAAAGCCAAGGGGGAAGGCCTGTCATTGCCCCTTCATCAGTTCGACGTTTCGATTGAGCCCAATCCAGAGCAGGCGCTGATCGCTACTCGTCCGGACTCGCGGGAAGCGAATCGTTGGTCCATCCGGAATGTGACCGTTGCTTCCGGTTACGCGGCCGCAATCGCTCTTGGATCTGAACCGGAGGAATGAACTTCCGAGTCACGCAGCGTTACCACGACTAAAGAGCGTTCTTGCTGCAGCCACGACCCCGCAGGAATTTGCATACTCATGACCGCAGGGACGAGTTGCTTCCACGCTCTGCGCAAGTGTTTGCACATAAATGCCGTGAAAAAGCTCGGCGGGTGCGGAAAAACTCGAATTAACCTTTAATCCTTATAACTTTACAGTACAATGACAAAACCCTCATCGGCATGGCACGTGCGTGCCGTTAGAGCAGCGAAATCTGTGGTGTAAACTGGGATCAACTTTTGGGTCGATAGAACCCGCAAATTTGTAGTCTCGTGAGCATGTCCCCCCTTTACATGTCAGGAAAGCATCACTGATTCCCTCAGCGAGACGTTACGAGTTATTTGCAAAAATCTAAAACCGAAGAACCTGGGAGGCTTACACGCTTGTCCGCTTCTACTAGTCACTTGATTGCTCCGCACGGCGGCGAACTCGTCAACCTGATGGCGACGCCGGAAAAAGCCGCAGAACTGAAAGCCCACTCGCGAGAGTGGCCATCTTGGGACCTTACCGCCCGCCAGATTTGCGATCTCGAATTGTTAATGACCGGAGGATTTTCTCCGCTGACCGGCTTCATGACCAAAGCCGACTACGAGAGCGTGTGTAAGGACATGCATCTGGCAAACGGGTTGATCTGGCCGATGCCGATTACCCTCGACGTCACCGAAGAGTTTGCCAAGAAGTTAACGCCGGGAACCAGCAAGATCGCACTGCGCGATGCTGAAGGCGTAATGCTCGCCGTGTTGAACGTCGAAGAAGTTTGGCAACCGGACCGTGCTGCCGAAGCGAAAGCGGTTTTCAACAGCACCAGCAAGGCACATCCCGGCGCTGACTATGTGATGAACAAATCCAACCCATATTACGTGGGTGGACGCATCGAGGGCCTGCAGGCTCCATCGCATTACGATTTCCGCACGCTTCGCCTGACACCGGCGGAACTGCGCGCCGAGTTCGCCCGTGTGGGATGGCGCCGCGTTGTTGCGTTCCAGACTCGCAATCCTATGCACCGCGCCCATGTGGAGCTCACTTTCCGCGCTGCGAAACAGGTGGAAGCAAATCTGTTAATCCATCCCGTGGTCGGCATGACGAAGCCGGGAGACGTGGACTACTACACCCGGGTGCGCTGCTATCAGTTGCTCAGTTCGAAGTATCCGCAAGGCACGCAAAGGCTCTCTTTGCTGCCTCTTGCCATGCGAATGGGCGGCCCGCGTGAAGCGATCTGGCACGCGCTCATCCGCAAGAACCATGGCTGCACGCACCTGATTGTGGGACGTGACCACGCTGGTCCGGGCAAAGACACGGACGGCAAGCCGTTCTACGGTCCGTACGAGGCGCAGGAACTCTTCAAGAAGCACGAAGCGGAAATCGGCGTCACCATGGTGCCCTTCAGCATGATGGTGTACCTCGAAGACGAAGACCGCTACGTGCCGGACGACGAAGTGAAGAAAGGCGACAAGGTGCTGAACATCTCCGGCACCGAATTGCGTGACCGTCTGAACGAAGGCCGCGATATCCCCGGATGGTTCACCTACCCAGAAGTAGTGCACGAACTGCGGCGAAGCTTTCCGCCTCGCGCTCAGCAGGGAGTGACGATCTTCTTCACCGGACTTTCTGGTTCGGGTAAATCGACGATCGCGAACGTGCTGCTAACCAAGTTCCTCGAAGTCGGCGGACGTCCTGTGACGTTGCTCGACGGTGATCTGGTTCGTAAGCATCTTTCATCCGAACTCGGGTTCTCGAAAGAGCACCGGGATATCAACATCCGCCGCATCGGCTACGTTGCTTCTGAAATCACGAAGAACGGCGGCATCGCGATCTGCGCTCCCATCGCTCCATACGATGCGACGCGCAAGCACGTGCGCCAGATGGTCGAGCCTTACGGCGGATTCATCCTGGTTCACATCGCGACGTCCGTGGAAGTTTGCGAGCAGCGCGATCGTAAAGGCCTGTACGCCAAAGCCCGTGCAGGAATCCTCAAGGAATTCACCGGAATTTCCGATCCGTACGAAGTTCCGGCGGATGCCGAAGTGACGATCAACACAGGTGAACTCTCGCCCGAAGAGGCGGCGCAGGAAATCATTCTGCACCTCGAGCGCGAAGGATTCATCGGTGTAAGCGGAGCCGCAGCCTAAACGCGCTGGATCGGTCTAACTACTATGGAAATGTTGGTTCTCAAAATCCTGGTAGGCTTTGTCGTCGGCATTCTCATCGGCTTGAGCGGCGTGGGGGGCGGCGTTCTGCTGCTCCCCGTGCTGATCTTCGGGCTGAAGATTCCGGCGATCGTGGCTGTCGGATCCGACGCGCTCTTTAATTTCTTTACCAAAATTCCCGCCAGCCTCCTGCACCTGAAGAAGGGGACGGTCAAAGGCAAGGTCGTTGTCGCGCTCGCTCTGGGAAGTGTTCCGGGCTCCATTTGCGGCGTGAAGTTGCTCATCCATATCCGGCACCTCTACGGCGACGGCGTGAACAATTTCATCAAGACGGCAGTGGGCGCCCTGCTGATCATCGTTCCGTTACTGTTGCTCTTTCAGAAGCGGATTGAGGAAAAGGTCGCTCACCGGCCTCCCACGATGAAGGGCTTCGCCGGCATGGCTCTGATCGGACTGTTTGCTGGGTTTCTCGTCGGCATGACATCAGTCGGGTCCGGCAGCATCATCATGATGTTGTTGTTGCTGTTCTATAGCTTCCCCCCGAAGATCAATGTCGGAACGGATATCTTGCACGCCGTCATTCTCACCGGCACGACGGGATTGCTTCATTTCAGGGCAGGAAATGTTGATCCGTCGCTGGTGCTGACCCTGCTGATTGGCTCAGTACCGGGTGGGCTGATCGGATCTCACCTGGCGACTCGCATGCCGATGGTATGGTTGCGGCGTTTGCTCTGCGCATTGCTGCTGATTACCGGCGCCCGCATGTTGTGGCCCGCCCTATAAACTAAATCCCAAGGGGTTTCATGACTTCTTCCACCTACGCTGACATACTCAAGCGCATTGAAGCGGGCATCGAGGCTGCGCGCACTGTGTTTGCACGCTTTACTCCGGGTGCGATCGAAACGGAATACAAGATCGGGCATGATCCAGTGACCGAGGCCGATCGCGCTGTGGACGCCGTGCTGCGCCAGAACTTACTGCGTGACGGAGAAGGCTGGCTTTCGGAAGAAACAGTTGACGATTTGTCCCGGCTCGACAAGAGTCGCGTGTGGGTGGTCGATCCGCTGGATGGAACGCGCGAGTTCGTGCAGGGAATTCCAGAATTCTGCGTCTCTATCGGCTATGTCGAAAATGGACGTCCCGTGGCGGGCGGCATCTGCAACCCGGCGACGAACGAAACCATCATTGGGGCCATCGATTGCGGCGTAATGTACAACGGCAAGCCAGCGAATCCCAGCCAGCGCACAACGCTGAAGGGATCTCTGATCCTGGCCAGCCGCAGCGAGGTGAAGCGCGGCGAATGGCAGCAATTCCAGAGTGGGGAATATCAGATTCGTCCCATGGGCTCGGTCGCGTACAAGTTAGGCCTTGTTTCCGCCGGCCTGGCGGATGTCACTTTTACGCTCACGCCGAAAAATGAATGGGATGTCGCGGCTGGCGCCGCGTTAGTCGCAAGCGCCGGAGGGTTCGTCTGCACGCTGGAGAGCACTCCGTTGCAATGCAACCAAAAGAGCCCATTGCTGACAGGATTGCTGGCAAGCGGGCCGTTCCTGAAAGAAGAATTGCTGGCCGCCGTACAGTCGTATCTGCCGGTCTCACGGTAACTCTGCAACGCTATGTCTTTTACGGCGAGACTTGAGTCTCCGGCAAAGCCGGTTCCTTCACGGAATATTTCAGCAGGCACCATAGTGCTCGCACGCCGTCTTTCCAGCCGATCTTCTTCCCTTCGGCGTACGTTCTTCCCCAATAGCTGATGCCCACCTCGTAGACGCGCAACTTGCGCTTGGCGATCTTCACAGTGATTTCCGGTTCAAACCCAAACCGGTCTTCCTCGATTGGTATGGATTGGATCACTTCGCGCCGGAAAACCTTGTAGCAGGTTTCCATGTCGGTCATGTTCAGATTGGTCAACATGTTGGAGAGCAAGGTCAGGAACCAGTTTCCCACCGAATGCCAGTAGTAGAGGACGCGATGCGGCCCACTCCCGAGAAAACGAGACCCGTACACCACATCGGCCTGTCCTGATTCCAAGGGTCGCAGCAGAAGGCCGTAGTCGTTCGGATCGTATTCCAAATCCGCGTCCTGGATGATGACGTAGTCTCCAGTGGCTTCCTGGATGCCGCGCCGGAGCGCCGCTCCTTTTCCCATATTTTGCGGCTGCAGCAACACACGCATCGCCGGGAATCTCTGCTCCAGTTCCGCCAGAATCTCTCGCGAACGATCTTTCGATCCATCATCAATACAGAGCAGTTCAATATCGATGCCGACCGAAAACACGCGCTCGATCACCCGGCGAAGAGTCGCCTGCTCGTTATAGACCGGCATTACAACCGATAGCTTCATGGGAAACGATTGATTCTAATGTATGCGCTCAAAGGAACTCGCGGAAGCCGTATCAGGCGAGATTCCCATATTCAAACTAAAGTAATGGGGGTTTGGCCGGAAACGGCGGTGAATCACAGAATCTATCCGACATCTCCGCCATAGTCGATGCATGGAGCGAAGGCTCGCAATCGGACGACTCTCTCTGCGCGGGCTTTTGTTTTCTCTTGTGTTTTCGATGGCCGCACTGGCGCAGGCAATTCCTGACACGCCGTCATTCTCGCGCGAAGGATTCCTTGACAAGCCCAATTTTGTTCTCCTGAGCTCGCTCACCACCTTCCAGGCTCTCGACGCATACACCACCGACCGGACACTGGACGAGGGCGGGCGCGAGACGTGGCCCGTGGCCCGGCATTTTTGCCAATCGCGCGGGGGCCGCATTGGCTATTTCTGGGGCAGCTATGCTGTGTCGATTGGAAGCAGTTACCTGCTTCACCGCAGCGGGCATCGCAAGCTCGCGCGCACGGTTTTGATTGCGGGAGTCGTATCCGCTGCGTCAGGATATGCCTACACCCTGGCGCACACGCGTTGAATTCAGGATTGTGTTCGATGTAAGCGGAAGCGCAGATTAATCGGCGGCAATTTCCTGCTTCGCTGCTTCTACGGTCCGCTGCTTCGCCACGCGATTGGAAGGCAAGCCGGCGTCGCGGATCTTATACAGCAGCGCACGGTAGCTGATGCTCAACGCTTTCGCGGCCTGCTTGCGGTTCCAGTGATGGTTCTGCAGGACCTTCAGGATCACTTTACGCTCGAGTTCGCGCACGGCTTCCCGCGTGATCTTCTTCAGGGAAATCTGTCCGTCCACTGGAATTTCCGTATTGAAGTAATCCGGACTGCGCGGCGTGAGGTCGGCCGAGATCACTTCCTCATTTCCCAGAATGACGTACCGTTTCACCAGGTTTTCGAGCTCGCGGATATTTCCGGGCCAGTGGTACTTGCTCAGCACGCCCATCATCTCGCCCGAGAGGGCTTTTGCACGGCAGTTGTATTTCCGGTTGTAGTAGTTGAGGAAATAATTCACAAGTTCTGGAATATCCGCAGCGCGCTCGCGTAGCGGAGGCAGGTGCAGGTTGACGACATTGATGCGGTAAAAAAGATCCGAGCGGAAGGTTCCATTCTCAATCTCTTCTTCCAGCTTGCGGTTGGTCGCACAGACCACCCGGACTTCGACCTTCCGGTCCTCTTGCGCGCCAATGCGGCAAAACTGCCCGTCCTGCAAAAGCTGAAGCAGCTTCGATTGCAGCGACATGTCGAGTTCAGAAATCTCATCCAGGAACAGGGTGCCGCGATTCGCCATTTCCACGCGGCCCGGCTTCACACCATACGCACCGGTGAAAGCACCCTTCTCGTAACCAAACAGCTCACTTTCCAGCAGCGTTCCCGGAATTGCCGGGCAATTTACCTTCACCCACGGCCCTGTTCGCCACGGGGACGCCGTGTGGATCATGCGGGCAATGATGTCTTTGCCCGTGCCGCTTTCGCCCTGGATCAAGACCGGCACATTCGCCCCAGCCAGCTTCTGGAGGCGCTCACGAACGGCCTGCATGACCTCCGTACGGCCGAAAACGATCGGGTCGGGGGGCATCTCCCCTAAAGGCTGGACGAGCGTGTTGACACTGCCCATAGTCATGTCTGGTTTCTACCGCCTGGGGGGAGAAAACTTACGTTGCATCCAGAGAGCCATTCGCTCCAGGACCGGGGAGGATCGTCTAACTCTAGACTATGTACTTGCAGCCTATCAACTTACGAAAGAGCCGCCAGCCGGCACGCCGGTAACCGGACGATGGTCGCTAGAGTAACATTCGAAGGGGAAACTTGCGCAAACATTTTCACACAGGGGAAAGGGCTTTCTTCCGGCGGACGGCCCTGCCACCTAACAGCAAGGGGCGCGTGAATTTCAGGCCAACCAGGTAGTAGCCTTGGGCCGGGGTAGTCCGTAAGGTCTTGGCGCGCAGGCTACGAGCGGCTCTGGGCATGTACGTCATCGCGACGGGCGCGCTGGGAATATCTATCTGAACATTGGGGAACGGCGGCGGAATCCGCCGGATCGCGACCAGCATGCCCCCCGCACTCACGTTCAGGGCGGTGGCAAACTCCAGGAATTCCTTGCCCTTTGCCTCGCGGCTCCGGACGAAGACCGGGATGGCAAGCGGCAGCCTAGACCACTTGCGCCGTTCCTTTCCAGGCCGTCCGCTGTTCATGCCGAGATCTCCACAGGTCACCCCGAACCCAAGAATCAAAGCACATCAAAGGCCAAATTTTCGGGCTGCAAGACGGGACGAAGCTGTCTCCGTCCTGCCCTATACGATGAAACAGGGGCAAAAGCGGGTAGAGACCGGTTGTTTTCGGCCGATTAATTCGTATTTTGTTCGCTCTGCTAGCACCAGCGATCCGTACTGTCTAGACCTCCGAAGTGCAAGGTTTTGCTACACTTGGGTAATTCGGTGTCATTTTTCGTTGACAAGCCAGATACCCTGCCTTACGATTTTTATGTCAGCACTCCCGTTGACAAGCTGAGTGCCGGATTTCCTCCTCCCGTGTCAACCTGTGGTTTTCTCCGCATGGCCTCAACTCGCAAGAACTCGTGTTCTCCCGATACCGGCGCGGCACCGGAGGCGTTGGGCGGCGTCGCGCTTCAAGGAGCCAACGACCTGCCAACTCCGGACAATCTCCTGCAGGAATACAAAGACCTGCGCGAGCGCTTCCAGCGCACTGCCAACGCTCTAGGGTCCGCTGCGCACGATCTGAAGACTCCGCTGTCAATTCTGAACGGATACATCGACCTTCTTCGCAGTGAGAAGTTGGGATCGTTGAACGATCGCCAGCGTGAAGTCCTGATCGACATGCGCGACAGCGGCAAGCGTCTGCAGCAGTTCATCCAGGACTTCCTGACCTACAGCGCACTCGAAACCGGCGGATTGCGCATGCAGTTTGATATCGCCAATCTCAACGATTGCCTGTCGGGAGTGTGCCGGCTGTGGTCGAACCGGTTTCAGGAAAAAGGAATCGCGCTGTACTTCTTAGCGAACGACAAGCTGCCGATATTCCCGTTCGACGCTCCGAAACTCGAGCGCATCATCTCCAATTTGCTCGAGAATGCCTTCAAGTTCACGCCTCAGGGCGGGACCGTGTGGCTGCATGCCGAGCCATACATGTGGGAGCGCCGTGCTGAGATCCTGCCGGCGGGTTCCGAACGTCGCCGACAGAATCTGGCGCATCCAAACTCAGTGAAGGTCAGCGTCTCCGATACGGGGCCTGGCATTCCCGCCGAGTTTCATGTGGAAGTTTTCGACGATTTTTTTCGCCTTCCTGGAAGCGAAACACAAGAGGGCACCGGACTCGGGCTCGCTATTGCACGGCGCCTTGTGCATGGTATGGGCGGCAAGATTTGGGTAGAGAGTGATCCGGGAGCAGGCTCAAAATTCTCGTTCTTGATTCCGTACAAGCCGGCCGTCGCGGCCGCCAGCAAGGGGAAGAAATGAAGAAGAATAACGCCAAGATCCTGCTGGTGGACGACGAACCCGGCATGCTGCGTTACATCAAGACCCTGCTCGAGGTGGACGACTACAAAGTCGAGACCGCGACCACGGGCGAAGAAGCTCTCGAGAAGATCGAGAAGGGACTGGAACCTGACCTCGTTCTGCTCGATGTGCTCATGCCCGGCATTGACGGCCTGCAAACGCTGGAGCAGATTCGGCAGAAGCGGCCATCATCGAAAGTCGTCATGCTGTCTTGCGTCAACGATACGCGCAAGGTCGTGCATGCCATGAAACTCGGGGCGCAGGACTACCTCACCAAGCCTTTTCAAAAGGCTGAACTCGACGCTGTTCTGGATCTGAGCCTCGGCCAGGGCAAGCAAACTTTCAATGGCGAGGTCGAAGAACTGGCAGAAGATGTTTTCTTCATCGCCGCCAGCCCCGCGATGCGCAAGATCCGTTCCCAAGCGGCACTGGTGGCGAACGTCGATATCCCCGTTCTACTCCTGGGCGAGAGTGGAACCGGCAAGGAAGTTCTGGGACGCCTGATTCACAAGCTTTCTCCGCGCGCGCATCGCACATTTTTAAAGGTGAATTGCGCCGCCGTGCCTGCCGACCTTCTGGAAAGCGAACTGTTCGGATACGAGCCGGGCGCATTCACGGGCGCAACCCACGCGAAGCCTGGAAAGTTCGAACTGTGCAACAAAGGCACGATCCTGCTCGACGAAATCGGCGAAATGCCGCCTCTGCTGCAGGCCAAGCTATTGCATGTTCTACAGGACCAGCAGTTCTCGCGCCTCGGCAGCCGTTCTGTGATAAAAGTCGATGTCCGCATCCTGGCCGCGACCAACATCAATATTCCCGAAGCGCTCGCCACCAAGCGTCTGCGCGAAGATCTTTACTATCGCCTGAATGCATTCACGCTCAGCCTGCCACCCCTGCGGGATCGCAAGGAAGAAATTCCGATCTTGCTGAAGCATTCGATGACGCGCATGGCCGAGCGCTATGCCCGGCCGCCGCTGCCTCTCTCTCCGGCGCTGCTACAGGCATGCCAGAATCACTCCTGGCCCGGCAACCTGCGAGAGCTGAATAATTTCCTGAAGCGTTATCTGATTCTCGGAGATGAGAATCTCGCCGTGAGCGAATTGCTTCCGCGCAATGACGGTACAGGCGGCTTGCACGGAGACTCACCGCGCGGAGTTGAGTCAACGGGACTGAAATCGCTGGGGCGCTCCGCCAAAGATGAGGCGGAGGCTGTCGCGATCACACAGGCACTGGAACAGACCAACTGGAACCGCAAGCAAGCTGCGGCGCTGCTTCAAATCAGCTATAAGGCTCTGCTCTACAAGATCCGGCAGTATGGCATTGCCGAGATAAAGGGCGGGCACCACAAGCTCTCAGCCGGAGCTTGAAACCTACCTCTGTCTGCAAACAAAGAAGCCCACGGTTTACCGTGGGCTTCTGGCTTCTCCAGTGACAGAGTTCTACGGGACCGTCAGCGAAACCGTCTGGCTCTTCGAATCGCTGCCTGAGGTTGCAGTGACAGTGATCGTATACGTTCCAGGGGGCGTTCCGGCTGCGGGAGTCTGGGTCGTGCTGTGGCTGCATGCCGGCACCAGGATCAGCAGCGAAAGCAGACCACACAGCATCAGCATGCCTGCAACTTTGCGCCGCCGACTTCCGCCGAAGGTAAAGACGAGTCCGGGCAGGAGTAAGGCCACCGCGTAGAACAGCCGGGTCGAGTTGGCCGCCGTCGTTGTGATGGGTCGCGGCTGCGTCGTGACGGTCATCGTCGAGGTCGACCCGCTCGTCGCCTGCATCGCCACGCTCGAGGGGTTGAAGATACAGGAGGAATTAGCAGGGTTTCCTGTACAAGACAGCGAGACACTGGGTGTAAACAGCGGATGCGGCGTCAACTGAACCGTATAAGTTGCAGCGTCTCCCGCAATCGCCACGCTTTGGTTGATGGGGCCAGCTTGCATGCTGAAGTCCGACATCGTCGCTGGAACCGACGTCTGCGCGAACACGATGTTGCCCTGACCAAGAACCTGCACCGTGCCGCCGTTGAACGTGGCCTGGCTCCCACTGCTGCTGCCCGTCGGCGTGACGATAATAGTCACTGTGGCTGTTGAACCGGACTGCAATTGGGTAAGGCTGCAGCTCACGACCGAGCCCGTGGATACCCCCCCGCAACTACCTGCACTGGTATTGGCCGAAACAAACGTGACTGGAACTCCCGTGACCGAAGAACTTAGGTTGTCCTGCACCGTAATGCCGCTCGCGAGGTCCGGACCGTTGTTCGTGATGATGTAGGTAAACGTCGCCTGATTTCCCGCGGGAATGAACGTCTGATTCGCGCCGAGTGTGAGTGATCCCTGAATCGAGAGGCTCACAGCCGTTCCCAGTTGCGCCACAAACGCGTCATAGCCGCCGCTGTTGGTAGCTCCCGTGGCCAGCGGTTTGTTCACCTGCAGATCCGCTGAATTGGTATCGCCGGAAAGGTAAGTGTTCTGGTTTACATCCAGTGCGATGCCAGTGCCTGAATCCGTTCCAGTCCCGCCGAAGTAGTTCGCCCACGAAGCGATCGTGGTTTGTCCCACGGAGGCGGCGGTATTCAATCGAGCCACGAACGCATCCTGCGGCCCGTTGAGAGTTCCCTGAATCGAGTTGGGACTCGGAAATACCGGAAATGTTCCGTCAGCGCCGGTGTTGGGCGACTGGGTCCATCCGGTGATCACCGCGCCTGAAGCAGAATCCACGGTGATAGCATTTCCGGCTTCGTTATTGGCCCCGCCGAGGTAAGAGAAGTAACCGAGGGCGACATTCACCGCGGTGCCCGTCTTGTTGGTTGGATTGCTGACACGGGCGACAAACGCGTCAGTCGGAACCGGTGGTGTCTGAGCCGTACAAGTGGGATTCGTGGTGGTCGTCTGTGGCAGATTGTTGAGGCACTTCTGGTACGAAGCTATCGAAGCCAGCGTGGTTGACGCCACGAAGTCAGGCGAGTCCGTCGTTCCAATGACGTAAACGTTCGCTGCTCCTGTGTCCAGCGCTACTCCCGTGCTGGAGTCATCGCCCGTGCCACCGAGATATGTGGACCAGAGCAATTGCTGCCCTGGAGACACGTTCTGATTCAGATTCAGCTTCGCGACGAACGCATCGCTCGCGGTCGTCGTGGTAGCAACGACGCACGACGGCGGATTCACTACTGTGGTTGTGGGCGGAACATCCAGACAAGGCTGATACGCATCCAGAATCGGAAAATCGGTTGTACCGCAACCCGCGCAGCCCGTGTAGCTGAAATTCGTCGTGCCGCTGACGTACACGTTTCCGCTGGTGTCTGCGGCAATTCCGCCTCCGACTACAACCGGCGGATTGGTGTTCGAAGAGCCTCCACCGAAGTAGGTCGAGTAGGAGATGCTTCCAGTGCCTGAAGCCTGCGTGTTCACTTTTGTTACGAAGAATTGGATCGACGAGCGGGGTGCAGACTGGAAGGCTTGCATCTGCGGAATGGTGCTGGCGGGGAATTGATCCAGAGTACTCGCGACGTCTTGCGATGTCGTGGTTCCCGTTACGTACACATTGCCCTGCGCGTCAATGGTCATTCCGCTGGCAACATCTGTCCCGGTCCCGGATAAATAGCTCGAGTAGGGAAGGGTCGATGCGGGTGCGGGGCTTGGACCGCTGTTCAATTCGGTCACAAATACGTGTGAGGTTCCGGTGCTGCCTGCCTTCGGAGTTGCCTGATAGGCATTGCTCAAGCTCGTGGGGAAATTGGTGGAGGATGTCGTTCCAGCGACAAAGGCATCGCCCCGACCATCAACCTTGATTCCTACGGGCGTGTCGACACCATTGCCCCCAAGATACGTTACGTAATCCAGGGCGGCGACGATCGACCCGAGCGGAGGAGTCATTTTGGCCACATAGACGTTCTGAGCGCCATTGAGCGTGGTCTGGAACGTGCCAACGGCGGGAAGGTTCGGCGATGTCGTGGATCCGGCTAGGTAGATGTTGAAGCTTCCGTCTACGGCAACGGACGTGGCATGCTCGTCACCGCTACCGCCGAAATACGTCGAAAACGAGAGGATGGGGTCGATGACCAATTCGCGCGAACGATCATAAGACCCGATCGCGAAGCCGGCGCGGTTTGCCCCGCGGACAACGAAGTTGCTGTTGACCGTTTGCTTATGGCCGTCGATTTCCTGATATACGCGAGGCGCCTCGAGGCGAATGCTGTCGTTCGCGGTCTTAATCACCAGCGCGCCGTCCTGAAGCTCGACTGCCTTTGCCCCATTGAATTCCAATTCAGCCTGAGACGGGTCCGCTCCCGGTGCTACCTGGAAGTCATACTCCAAGTGTCCCTGATTGCCGTAAAAAACAAGATCAATTCCTGGATAAACGCTCGCATACCGCACGCTGGCAAACTGCGGAACGCTGGTGCGCCACTTAGCCGGATCGTTGCCGATGAAGTAGTTGCTGCGCCCAGGAAGCTGTTCGGCTCCCGATAGGCTGACAGGCGAGTTCGCGCCTGCGAGTTTCATCTCAACCGAATTCACTTGCCGAGGCGGACGAACACCATGGACACTTCTTGACGGCGGAGCAACGAGGCTGAGGATCGCGCCATCGCTCCCCAAAAAAAGACTGTATCCCGCTCCGCGGGCCACGAACTTCGCGCGAGAGTCCGAAACGTCCAATCCCCCCTGCCCCTGATTTGGTTCGAAAATGATCGGCAGTCCGGCGAATAGAGAGCGAGCCCGTGTCTCCGAAGCGGCGACTTCCTGGCTCGACCCAATCGACGGCAGGAGACCGGCTACGGCTCCGTCGACACCCGGAGCGGACGCCACACTACCTGACGCCCGGCGTGAGCGGGAACTCAACCCCAGAATCGCGCATCCTGCCAACACCAACACCAGCCCCGTGGCCAGAATACGAGCCCGAACCACGGATGTTTCCCACCGACGGCGGTCTACTTTCACGCGTTCCTCCGATAAATCAGATCAGTTTTCTTTCGCCGAGTCCGTATCTCTCGATCGGTTGTGAGATGAGGAGTGGGCGCAGGATTGCCCTCGCTCCGGCGCACTTCCGAGGCGAGCCTCGCCCGCAGCTTGCTGGTTACTGGAACTGGCGGAAAAACAAATAACTACTTAAACATCTGAAGGATAGGCAAGTCAAGCCGAGCCCGGCTCCGAAAACGCATGGGAACTCGGCAACACGCACCTCTCCCCCTTGTCGCCCTCTCCAAGAATCGTCAGATGCGTCCGGTTCTGTCGAAAGATGCCGAAACAACCGAATAAAGTCACGCGAGGAGTGGCGCCGAGTTCACGGACGTTAGGTGGTAGCACCGATATCAGTTCGGAAAGCATCGCGCCCGCTACCGGTGCCCGGACTGTCCAAGTGACAACTCATTATCGAGATTCTGCAATCCCTTGCAGTCTTGCTCCTTGTACCCGCACCCAACGCTGTGCAAAGCGGCAGAAGCGCAGGACATACCTTCGCGCCCACGATTGGTCAACGGTTCAACGATTGCTCTGTACTCTTAGCCTCCCCGACCCACTTTCAGTCCTCCCTCGCGTGTCAGCGCGTTCGGAATTCCGAACAGATTTACCGAGTCAGTTCCGATTTGTATTTTGCTGTTGCAAACAGCCTGCGAATCTATAAATTGAGGGCTGCACGATCGCTGTTGTCTCTCGGGATTTGGCTGTCCGCTATGCTCGCAATTTGTTGGACTCTCCGTTGTCGGGACGACCATGCAGCCGAATGCACAAGAACGACGATTGATGCGGCGCTTCGATATGCGCCTGCCCGCTGTCATTCGGCTGGAAGGCTCGCCTGAGTTCCACACCGAAACCCAGAACGTCAGCGCCCGCGGAGTCTTCTTCTACCTGGATCAACCGGTTACGGCTGGAACCAAGCTGGAAGTCACGCTGACTTTCCCACCTCACGTGACACTGACCGATGCAGTCCGAGTCCGCTTTACCGCCCGCGTGATCCGCGTAGAACAGCCGGTGCCGTCAGCCCGGGTAGGGACCGCCGCCATGATCGAGGACTACGAATTCCTCCGATCCAATGGCAGCCCCGATTTCCTGTCAGCCCTGCAGAAAGAATGGAAAGCCACAAACTGAGCGCTCCGATAACTCACCATTAAGCAGGAATTGCTTTGGGAAGGGCGCAACGTCAATCCTGCGGATGGTACCCCAGAATGATGGCGGCTTTGGCCGCTCAGGTCGGCTTTCCACTATGCCCCGCCGTTCGGTTTATTTCTTTCCCAATTCCTTCATCTCGCGCCGCAATTTGCTGTACCGGCTCGCTAGCGTGGCCATGTAGCCTCCGTGGATCAGCCAAGTGGCCACATAAGCGGCGACCATGAATTTTAGAGCAGTCATCGGGAACTCCTGGTTAGCGGCATGCTGGCTTTAGCTGCGGTGCCCGCTCCCACCAGCGACTCCATGGCATGCGCCTCCTCCACTTCCCTCTTCATCACTTCCAGACGGAATCGTGACCAGCACACGAGGAAGCAGAAGCACAAGAACGCCATCCAACTGATCAGGAGCGTATGCAGCATGCGCGGATCCATCGACCCGCCGCCGCCGATCACCGGCTGCGGATGCTGCGTACGGAAGAACCAAATTGAGAGATACACCAGCGGAACGTCCAGCGCTCCGAACACAGCCAGCGCGGCGGCCAGCATCTGCGTCTGCGCGCTGTTCGAGAACCGGCGCAACACCAGATAGCTCACATAAATCAACCACATCACTAGAGTTGACGTCAGCCGAATGTCCCCCGGCGCCCACCAGATCCCCCAGACCGGGCGCGCCCAGATCGGCCCCGTGACCAGTACGATCGTGCAGAACACGACGCCTACTTCAGCGCTGGTGACTGCGAGTATGTCCAGTTTCTGGCCCGGGAACAGCCATCCAACCACAAAATAGAAAGCCGGTACCATCAGCACAGTCGTCGCGACCGCGCTTGGCTGCATGCCTGCAGGAATCATCCCCTTGATAGGCGGTAGATAGACCGCGATCACGCCCACAATGCCGCCCACAATCATCACCCACTTCAAGGCAGATCGGGCCCCGGGCTTCTCGTTCACCAGGTACTGAATCGACGCCATGAAGTTGATGAAGAACAGCAGGAACGCTGTCCATGCGGAGGGCACGTGATAGTAGATGATGCGGTAGACGTCCCCTTGCAGCGCATCAGCGGGCGCAACCCAGATGGCGCGATAAAACGCGTAGGCGAGAAATATCGCCGTGAGGACCGAGAGGATTGGGAAAAGCCGCTTCATTCCGCGTGGAGGATCGTCCCAAAAAGGGCTAGACAAGCTGTAGTAAACACCACATCGTAGGTCAGAAGCAACACGATGTAGAAGTGCGCGGAATCCTCCCCGGTCAGAATCGCGGTCGTACTCGCCACCATGGCGATGACGGCCGGAATAGAAATCGGGAAAAGGAGCAGCGGCAGCATCAATTCTCGGCTTCGCGTACGCACCGACATAGCCGCGAAAAATGTGCCATTCACCACCAGCGCCCAGGTGCCAAGCAGCGCGACTGGAATTAGCTGCCACGCCGGCCCTAATGCACGCAGGTTGTAGAACACGATGAAAAGCGGAGCCATGAGCGCTTCCAGCACGCAGACGAAGATGAAGTTCCCGAACGCTTTCGCCAGAAATAGCGCATTCGCCGGGGCCGGTGAGACGCGATAGGCATCAAGTACCTGGTTCCGCAACTCGCGCGACCAGGTCTGATTCAGCGCGACCACGGCCGCAAATAGGAACGCGATCCACACCAGTCCGCCGACGATGTGCCGCGATTCTTCCGCCAGAGGATCAAACGAAAACACGAAGACCACGACTACCTGGAGCGAAAAGAACAGCATCGCATTCAGAGCGTCTTTGGACCGCCATTCCAAGCGGATATCTTTGACCAGCGTGGCAAGCATCACCGCCCAGACGGAGTTCATTGCACACCCCCGCTGCGGGCCGCGGTCGAAGTGCGGTCAACAATCTGACCCGCTTCCATCCAGACGAATTCATCCGCCACGCCCTCGAGCAGTTGCGCTTGATGGGTCACTACGAAAATCGTCCTTCCCGTGTCGCGCATGCCGCGCAGCAGGCCGACCATCTCTTTTGCCGAATGAACGTCGACGTTCGAGAATGGTTCATCCAGCAATAACAGCTGCGGATCATGAAGGATCGCCCGCGCCAGCGACATTCGCTGCCGCATTCCCTGCGAATATTGCCCCACGCCGCGTGTCAGTTCCGGATCGAGTCCCACCGCCCGGATCACCTGCTCACATCGCGCATCGCCCTCGATCCCATACAACCGGGCGAAATACCGCAGGTTCTCCATCCCGCTCATCTCGTCGTAGAGCAGTGACGGATGCGCCATGTATCCAAGTTCGCGGCATGCGTCGGCCGGGCTCTTCCCGAAAATCGAAATCGACCCAAGAGTCGGGTGCGCCAGGCCAGCAATCGCGCGAAGCAGCGTGGTCTTCCCTGCTCCGTTATCACCCAGAATCGCGTGGAATCTTCCCTTGTCAAACTCCGCTGTGACACCGCGCAACGCAGCAAAGCGCCCAAACTGCTTGATGACTTGGTTGACGGTAATAGTCGAGGACGTGGCGTCAGTCACGGGCTTGGGAGTTTCTCTGGAACTGTACTCCAGGGATGAGTCTACCGGACCCGAGAATCCGATTGCATTGTCTCTTGAGAGTCGACACAAATGAAATCGGCTTCCGACGCGCGGAAGCCGAGAACATAAAGGCTGAACGTGCTTAGTTGGACATAGAACCCGCAGGCGCCTGAACCTGGGTCACATTCTTCGCCGGTTCAGCAGACTGCATTCCATTCGCAGGAGTACCACCCTGCTGCGGAGCGTACTTGGACGCGCACTTGGCTTGCAGCTGTTTCGCATGGAACGTTCCATCGCGATCGAAACGTCCATCGGCCAGTGCCTGCGAGTCGTCTTTGAAAGTGTCCGGAGGCGCTTCGGTTCCTGTGTAGTCCACCGGCAGCGTCTGGTCCTGTTCCACCAGCACAAACTGCACGTGCGTTCCCGTGCGCTTGATCGATCCGGGCTTTACGTTCCCGGCCACGCGCAGGCGCTTCGAATATGCGCCGTCTCCCATCTTGTGCAACTCGGTGATGGTGACGTAGTAACTCTTGCTATCCTGCACGCCGGTATAGGCAAGATAGCCGAGCAACAGAAGAATAAACAGGGTTGCTCCGCCGAACTTCACATAAGTCTTTACTTGGCTGGACATACACCGCCCCACAGGGAAACCCCTGTACCTAAACTCTACCCGTCAAACCGCCCTGAATCAAGGTTCACGAAAGTACAGCCCAATATGGGCTAAACCACGCCTTCGCAAGTACCAAATCGCTCTACGAGGCGGTCAAAGCGTTACACTTCTCTCGGCTGAATCGGGCACCCGCTTTCGCACTTATCCAGCCGATCCGCATTCGATCGCTCGTCCTGAGCCACGGAGACGCCATGTCAGGTCTGGCTTCAAGATCAAGATGTTCCTTTCGTATCGCCGTTATCCTAGTTCTTGTACAACTTTCAGCCTCGGTCAGTGTCTCGCAAACCAAACCCGATGCCAGGGCCCTTCTCCGTCAAATGACGCTGGAGGAAAAGATCGCGCAGCTGTCACAACTCCCCGGCTTCCCCATCCCAGAGTTCCGCGAGCAGGTCGGAAATCCTGAAGATGTTGTTAAAAAATTCGGCGCGGGATCAGTGCTCTGGGTATCAGATCCCCACGAGATCAACCGTTGGCAGCACATCGCGGTGGATCAGTCCCGGCTTCACATTCCCGTCCTCTTCGGACTCGACGTCATTCATGGCTATCACACGATCTTCCCATCTCCGATTGCGATGGCATCTTCATGGGATCCGCAAATGATTGAAGGGGCGCAGACGGTGGCGGCCCGCGAAGCACGTGCCGCAGGCATAGCCTGGACCTTTGCTCCCATGCTCGACATCGCCCGCGACTCGCGTTGGGGACGTATGGTCGAAGGCGCCGGGGAAGATCCCTACCTGGGAGCCGCGATTGCCCGCGCCCAGGTCCTCGGCTTCCAAGGCACGCAACCCGGAGCGCTCGACCGCGTACTCGCCTGTGCCAAGCACTACGCGGGATATGGCGCGGCCGACGGCGGACGCGACTACGATTCCTCCTACATCCCCGAAGAGCAGATGTGGAACACGTATCTTCCTCCTTTCAAGGCTGCTGCCGATGCTGGCGTCGCGACATTCATGAGCGCCTACATGGATCTTAACGACGTTCCTGCAACAGGCAACCGCTGGCTGCTGCATGATGTCCTACGAGACGCCTGGAACTACAAGGGGTTCGTGGTCAGCGATGCCAACGCCGTCCATAGCCTGATCACACACGGATACGCCCGCGACGGGCAAGATGCAGCCTACAAAGCATTCTCCGCCGGACTGAACATGGACATGGCGAGCGGAACGTTCATCAAGTACCTTGCCGAAGAAGTGAAGCAGAAGCGCATCACGATGCAGCAGATCGATGACGCAGTCCTCCCGATCCTCGAAGCAAAGATTCGCCTCGGCTTGTTTGAGCACCCCTACGTCGACGAAGCCCGCATCTCAGAAGTCCTGAACCGCCCCGAACATCAGGAGGCTGCACGCACCGCAATTCAGCGCTCGGTCGTCCTGCTGCGGAACGAGCAGAACCTGCTCCCGCTCGACAAGTCGAAGATCAAATCGATCGCTGTGATCGGTCCTCTGGCCGATGCGCAGAACGATCTGCTCGACATGTGGGGCGCATTGGGGAAACCTGGGCCTACGGTCGGTATCGTGCAAGGCATCAAGGACAAAGTCGGCAGTGGAGCGCAGGTCGAATTTGCACACGGTCCGAATATCCGCCGTGATGTTCCATCATTCTTCGAGGACCAGCCAATAATCACAGTCAAAGAGCAACCTAAACAGACGTCCGAAGAAGCACGGCAGGCTATGGACGAGGCGGTCGCGCTCGCTAAGCGTAGCGACGTTGCCGTACTGGTTCTTGGTGAGATTGCCCTGATGAGTGGTGAAGCGGCCTCGCGTGCCTCGCTCCGGCTCTCTGGCGGACAAGAGGAACTTCTTGAAGCCGTGGCCGCCACGGGAAAGCCAGTGGTGCTGGTTCTGATCAACGGGCGACCGCTTGATATCTCATGGGCATCCGAGCATGTTCCCGCGATTCTCGAGGCCTGGTATCCGGGCAGCCAAGCGGGAAACGGCATCGCCGATATTCTCTTCGGAGACGCCAATCCAGCCGGACATCTACCCGTCACGTGGCCACGAAGCTCCGGTCAGGAGCCGCTTTACTACAATCACACGCTCACCCAGGCTCCGGAAGACGCTCCCAATTTCAGCTCGCGTTACTGGGACGTGAAAAGCACTCCGCTGTACCCATTCGGCTATGGCCTCAGCTATACGACCTTCTCATTCGATAACTTGAAGCTCAATCAGTCTGAAGCGAAAGTTGGTAGCGCGCTGGACGTATCCGTTGACGTGACCAATACGGGCAGTCGCGCAGGGGACGCCGTCGTGCAGCTCTATATTCACCAGCGTGCCGGGAGCGCTTCGCGGCCCGTGCGTCAATTGAAGGGATTTCAGCGTATCAATCTCGCCGCAGGTGCGAGACAGACCATCCACTTCAAGCTGGGACCCGACGAACTCCAATTCTGGAGTCCCGCCACCAAGAAATGGGTCGTCGAACCAGAACAATTCGACGTGTGGGTCGGCGAAAACTCGCAGGCAAAGCTGCACACGGAGTTTCACCTGACCCAATAGTCTGTGACTACCGCCCCCGTTCTCGTCTCGCGCATCTCGCAAGACGAGGCGGGGATATTGGTAGTGGTGCAGTTTAACTGCACCACTACCGGGATTTTGACTCTGTCCCCGCAAGCATGCTTGTCCGCTAGAATGATGGATCACGGAGCAAGAGAAACTCACAATGATCCATCCCTGGCACGATGTAACTCCCGGCGACAGACTCCCACAGGAATTCGACTGCGTTGTCGAAATCCCTTTCGGCTCAAGCGTGAAGTACGAACTCGACAAGCAGAGCGGCCTCATCCGTCTTGACCGCGTGCTCTATTCCGCCGTTTACTATCCCGCAAACTACGGCTTTATTCCGCAAACTTTCGCCGAAGATGACGATCCTCTTGACGTACTCGTCCTCTGCCAGGAAACCGTCGTCCCGCTGACGATCATCCACGCGCGCGCCGTTGGACTGATGACGATGATCGATCAGGGCAAGCCGGATCACAAGATTATTGCCGTTGCCACGGAAGATCCCGAGTTCAACTCCTACCACCAGGCGTCAGAAATGCCGCCGCATCGCCTGATCATGCTTCGCCGCTTCTTTCAGGACTACAAGCTACTGGAAGGCAAAGCCGTCGAGGTGGATGAGATCCGTCCCCCGACCGAAGCCTACCCCATCATCCTCGACGCCCTGCATCGCTACAGCGAACAACGGCGCAAAGGCTTCAAGGCCGCAAAATAGCGATACGCTAGAGCTCTGAATGTAAAGATCTTGCTGAGGTCTCCATACCTCGTAGCTCGCGGCGCGCATATTTCTCTTGACATATTGTACTAATACTATAGTACACTGATACGCATGGCGAGAAACAACACCGCGCCGGTTCAGTTCTCGATCGACCTGCATAGCGGTGTTCCCGTTTATCGTCAGCTCATCGACCAGGTCCGTGGCGGAATCGCGGCCGGATCGCTGAGCGCCGGCGACCAGCTTCCCACCGTTCGCCAGCTCGCAGTCGATCTCGCGATCAATCCGAACACGGTGATGCGCGCTTATCGCGAGCTGGAGCTTGGCGGCCTGCTGGAGACTCACCAGGGCACGGGAACCTTCATCTCAAGCAAGAAACCGGAAAAGAAAACTGCCGAGCGCGAACGTCAGCTCGGACAGATGGCTGGAGAATTCGCGGCGCGCGCGGGAGCCGCCGGATTCACGCTCGAAGAACTCATCGATCGCATGAGCGAGTTGCTTCCGAATCCCGCTCAAAGGAGATAGTCATGGCTCGAATCCGAATCAACGAAGTGAACGGCGTAGCGCTCTTACTGTTCGTGGTGAGTGTCCTCTCGGGAATCGCCGTCTCGCAAGCAACCCATCAGCCCGCCTATGCCGTTTTCGGAGCACTGGTAGGCCTCTATTTCCTTTTCGCGATCAAAATCGTGCGGCAGTGGGAGAAAGTCGCCGTGCTGCGCCTTGGCAAGTATGTAGGGCTGCGCGGCCCCGGCCTGTGCCACATCGTGCCGATCCTCGAAACGCTAAGTCCGTATGTTGACCAGCGAGTGCGTGTCGCCAGTGTCTCGGCGGAATCTACATTGAC
Organism: Terriglobia bacterium; assembly: GCA_963727085.1. Lineage (GTDB taxonomy): Bacteria > Acidobacteriota > Terriglobia > Terriglobales > Acidobacteriaceae > Sulfotelmatobacter. The sequence goes on from CAVSER010000004.1 coordinate 170,021, forward strand.
TCGTGACACGGTGCCGGTCAACGTTGACGCCATTGTCTTCTGGCTGGTGTGGAACGCGGAGAAATCCATTCTCGAGGTTGAAAACTTCATTGAGGCCATCACCATGAGCGCACAGACCGCCTTGCGCGAATCCATTGGCCGCCATGAACTCGCGCAGATGATTACTGAGCGCGAGACGATGGGCCGTGAACTGCAGCGCATCCTCGACGAGAAAACGAATCCCTGGGGCATTACTGTGCAATCAGTCGAAATTCGGGACGTGAAAATCCCATCAGGTTTGGAAGATGCCATGTCGCGGCAGGCACAAGCCGAGCGTGAACGCCAAGCCCGAATCATCCTGGGCCAGGCGGAAAAGGAAATCGCCGACAGCTTTGTGCAGGCCGCATCCTCCTATGCTGAAAATCCCGTGGCTCTCCATCTCCGCGCTATGAACATGCTGTATGAAGCCATCAAGGAGAAGGGATCGATGGTCATTGTGCCATCGTCCGCAGTAGAAACCATGGGCCTCGGCGGCAGTCTCGCGACCGCCGCTCTAGGCGGCGCTAAACCTTAATCCAACTCCACAGAGACGCCCGGCTTTAGCCGGCCCGAAGGAATTGGCAACTAACAGGGCTTCGCCCCTGAGGGCGAACCTCGCCCAAGGAGAACATCGTATGTATCTACCAGTCCGCAATGCGCAAGGATCAGTCATCAATTACGCACTGACCGTGATCTGTTGTTTTGCTGTCGCCTTGCTTTCAGTGCCCGAACTCAACTCGCAGCAAATGCAAAAAGGCATCAGCGTCCAAATGGCTCCGACGACCAACGCCAAGCCAGCACCCGATGCCGACCAGGGTAACGCATGGATCGTGAGCGTGAGCGCGGATGGCAGCCTCTGGTTCGGGATAACTCCAGTTACTCCGGAGGGTCTAGCGGACAAGATGATCCAAACACCGCGGAACCGCGAACAGAGCGTGTACGTCAAAGCCGACGCCCGTGCGCCCTATTCCGCTGTCATTCAGGCTCTCAAGGCCGCCCACGTGGTGGAGTTCGAATCACCGATCCTACTCACCGGGCAAAGATCATCGGCGCAATCTGGCCGCCTGACCCCACCCATGGGATTAGAAGTGTGGATCGAAAATGGCGCTCTCGCTGGTCCAAAGCCGGTCGAATTGGAGATCACATCGAATCAGGAATCACCTCTAATCAAGGTAAATGGCCAAGGCGTGCCGTGGGGGAACCTGCTGAGCGCGCTTAAACAGCTGTCGCGAAATCAAGTGGAGAACGTGGTGAGGCTTAAAGCGGATGGCGACGTACCCTTCGCGCAAGTTGCACGCGCAATCGATGCCGCCCGATCACTCGGAGCCAAGGTCGTTCTGGCCATCCCAAGCGTTTAGGGCCCGAGGTAAAACACGCCGGACACGAGGTACATTTTAAAAATCCTCCGTGATACTTCGTGTCCTTCGTGGTTCACTGTTTCCGCCGTCCGTTGTATTCTGAGCGGGACTCGCCCCAGACGCCCTAATGCCTCTTCCCAAAATCGCGATCCTGATTCCCTGCTACAACGAAGAACTTACGATTGCGAAGGTCGTCCGTGATTTCCGTGCGGAACTTCCCGAGGCTGAGATCCACGTTTTCGACAATAACTCTACGGACCGCACCGTCGAATGCGCCGCCGAGGCTGGCGCCCAAATCGGGCACGAACGCCGACAAGGCAAGGGATTCGTGGTGCAGTCGATGTTCTCGCAAGTTGAAGCAGACATCTACATCATGGTCGATGGCGACGACACTTATCCGGCGGACGAAGTACACAGACTCATCGAACCCGTTGCAGAGGAAAGGGCGGAGATGGTCGTGGGCTCCCGGCTTATGGCGACGTCTGGAAGCGAGTTCCGTCCGCTGAACAAGTTCGGCAATGGCCTCTTCCTGCAGGCCATCAATTTCGTTTTCAAGGTGAAGCTCTCAGACGTTTTATCGGGCTATCGCGCTTTCAGCCGCGAATTTGTGAAGAGCATCCCGATCTTCGGCGGGGGATTCGAAACCGAAGTTGAGTTGACCGTGAAGGCGCTGGCACGCGGTTACCGCATTGCAGAAGTTCCCGTCCGCCTGACTCCACGTCCCAAGGGTAGTTTCTCAAAAATTCGCATTGTGCAGGACGGCTTCGTGATCCTGAACTCGATCCTGAGCCTCGTTCGCGACTACAAACCGCTGACATTCTTTGGAACGGTGGGCTTACTCCTCGTTGTCCTCGGCCTGGTTCCGGGTGCTCTCGTAATCGTGGAGTTCATCAAGACAGGATTGGTGCCACGACTTCCGTCGGCAGTTCTGGCAGTAGGACTGGTGCTCTCGGGAATGCTGTTGCTCGTGGTTGGGCTCGTGCTCCACACCATCACCCGCCGTTTCCAGGAACTGGAGCATCAGCTGCGATTGCGTGACAAACAACCAACCGCCGACGAGAAGCTAAGTACAAAGGCATCACCCTCACCGTAAACGTCGCCGTAGTTCAGGTAAATTTCCTTCGCGCCACTTCGTGTCCTTCGTGGTTCGGGGTTTTGTAGTGGCCCGAACTCACCACACGTGGCAAGCGTTCTCCGCCACCATAGGTTGTCCCGCTTTGCAGCTCCAAGCCTTCTGGAACTCCGGCATGTTCTGCACCACACCATTCACGCGATACTTTCCAGGCGAATGCGAATTGGTGCTGACCTGCATGCGCAAGTATTCCGGACGCTGCTTCTCGCACCAGACCCGCCCAAATCCCAGGAAGAATCGCTGTTCCGGAGTGTAGCCGTCAATCTTCTGTCCTTCTTTGCCCGTCTTGTCGTCGGAAATCACTTGTTCCAGAGCGGCCAGCGCGATCCGCGCTCCACCATTGTCCGCTGTATTTTCGCCCAGGGTGAGGCGCCCGTTCAGCTTCATATTGTCCACTGCGACAAAGTTGGAATACTCATCCGCAACGCAGCTGACGCGCTTCTCGAATTCTTTCCCGTCCTGCTCTGTCCACCAGTCGCGCAGGTTTCCCTGCGGATCGAACTTGCGTCCCTGATCGTCAAAGCCATGGGTGAGTTCGTGACCGATGACCAGACCGATGCCGCCGAAGTTCACCGCATCGTCCATCGCTTTGTCGAAGAATGGAGGCTGCAGAATGCCCGCCGGGAACACGATCTCGTTATACGAACCGCTGTAGTACGCATTCACTTCGGGGGGAGTCATTCCCCATTCTTTGCGATCCAGCGGCTTGTCGATCTTCGCGATCTGCCGCTTCGATTCGAATTCGTTGGCCCGCTCAACATCCCCCAGCAAATCCCCTTTCTTGATGACCACCGAACTGTAGTCGCGGTACTCGTCGGGATACCCGATTTTGTTGCGGATGGCCTGCAGCTTCGTCTTGGCCTGCTTCTTGGTGTCGGCGCTCATCCACTCAAGATTCTGGATATCGTTATCCAGGGATTTTTCCAGCATATCGACCATTTTCAGCATGCGTTGTTTGCCGTCAGCGCCGAAAGTCGTCTCGACATAGCGTTGCCCCAGCGCCTCCCCCAAAGATCCGTCAACCAGGTTGACGCAGCGCTTCCAGCGATCCTGGTTCTGCTTTTGCCCGGTCAGGGCCTGGCGCATCTTGAAGTTCGCTTCGACAAACGGTTGCGAAAGCCACGGAGATGCTCCGCGAAGCGTGTGCCAGGCCACATACGTCTTGAGCGATTCCAAGGGGAGCGTGGCAACCACTCCGTTCACCTGCCGGAAAAAATCCGGATTGGTTACGTTCAGCGACGTGAAATTGGGAGCTCCCACCGCCGTGAAATAACGGTTGAGATAGAAATCGGGAGCCAGGGTCACAACCTCTTCGCGCGTCATCTTGTGATCGCGATTCTTGGGATCGCGCATTTTGGTGCGTTCCATCGAATCTGCCGCCAGAAGCGTCTCGACCATCAGAACCGTTTGCGCTGAATGGCCTGCCTGTTGCGGGTTCTGGCCCGATAGCTTGAACAATTCCGTTGCATACTCGACAAGATGTTTCCGCATCTCGACCTTATCGGCCTCGTCTTTGATGTAGTAATCGCGGTCCGGCAGCGACAGTCCACCCTGTCCCAAATAAGCGATCACCTCATCCGCTTTGTGTAAGTCGGAAGCTGAATAGAAGTTGAACAACGGATTGGGCCCAATCAAGTGAACGTGGGCAATCTCCTCCATCAGCGCGCCCTTGTCTTTCACCGCGGCGATGCGGTCCAGTTCCGGCTTCAGCGGCGCGATTCCCTTCGTGTCCACCGCCTTCTCGTCCATGCAAGAGCCGTAAAGATCCCCGATTTTCTGATCGATGGCATTGCTTGCCGGTCCTCCGGCGGCGGCCTTCTCCAGGATCTGTCTTTCAATCGCCAGGTTGCTCTCATTCAATTCGGAAAAACTCTGCCACGAAGGGCGGTCCGCCGGAATCTCCGAGTTCTTGATCCAGTTCCCGCAGGCGTATTGATAAAAATCCACGCACGGATCGACATTCTTATCGATGTTGTCGATACTGAACCCCGGCCCCGGTTTGGAGGACGAAGCAGATTGCGAGAAACTGGCAGCAGGCAGAGCGACAAGAAAAGCTAGAATCAGACGGAACAGGCGCATAGAAGGAATTCTCCTTGGAGCAAAACGGGCGAGAAGCAATCCGAGATTTTATGCTGAACGCCGAGCATTGTTCAAACCAAGGCTTTACTGACGAATGATGAGCGTTTTGTCTAGTTTTTGTTAAGTGGAGCTGAGATTTTGTCTCATCTGATTTGTCTGGTTCGGTTCATCAAGATTTGAAATGTCTTTCATCGCACCATCTCAAATGAGCTTCGAGCAACAGCGCTCCCGCTTATCCACCTGGCTGTGGTGGCTGATGCTCGTCACCTCAGTGGCGATTGCCGCATATGCAACCCGCTACTTCGTCCTTCCGACGACAGACAAGCATTTCGCCCGATACCTCTTTCCGCTGCGGTTTCACATCGCCGGAGGCATCGGCGCTCTGCTCGCAGGGCCGTGGCAGTTCTCGGATCGCTTGCGCATACGCTACATCAACGTTCATCGCTGGATGGGACGCTTTTACCTGTTCGAGGTAGCGCTTGGCTCGGTCGCAGGACTGATCATAGCTGTCGTATCCGAAGAGGGATTACCCACTCATCTAGGCTTTGGTATACTGGCCGTCCTCTGGTTCTTCACCGGACTTCGAGCCTACCGCGCAATTCTCCGCGGAGAAGTCGAAGCCCACCGGGGGTGGATGATTCGCAACTTTGCTCTCACGCTCGCCGCCGTCACGCTGCGCAACTGGCTACCCTTGATGCTCTTCGCCATGCACTGGTCCTTCCACGTTTCGTACATCATTGTGTCGTGGCTCTGCTGGGTGCCCAACCTTGTCATCGCCGAGTGGATGATCGCGCGCCGAAGGGGCCGCCCAGAGATTTGTCTGTGAAACTCCGCGTCCTCTATGGTAAAGAAGCTTGCTCCAGCGATCACGGCATCCGTGGCTGGCAAACGCGTTTATAATCGTGAATTAACGATTCCTAGATAGAAGGTTGGCCTGGTAATGACTTCCACAAATGGTGCGAACGGCAATGGCTACTCTGTCCCTAAACCCCGCGCAGAATGGATTGCCCGCCGCAAGGGGCAGAATACCGACGGCAACTTCTCCCAGATGCACTATGCCCGTAATGGCGTCATTACGGAAGAAATGTCGTTCATTGCGCACAAAGAGAAGCTCACGCCGGAACTGGTTCGAGATGAAGTGGCGCGCGGCACGATGATCATCCCTGCCAACATCAACCATCCCGAACTCGAGCCCATGGCGATCGGTGTGGCTAGCCTGTGCAAGATCAACGCCAACATCGGCAATTCCGCCGTCACCAGCGAGATCAACGAAGAACTCAAGAAACTGCATACGGCCGTTCACTATGGCGCCGATACCGTCATGGATCTCTCGACCGGCGGCAACATTCACGAGATTCGCGAAGCTATCCTGCGCCACTCCCCGGTCCCGATCGGTACGGTTCCGATCTACGAGGCGATTGCACGCGTGAAGCGCGTTGAGGATCTGAATGCCGATGTGATGCTCGAAGTGATCGAAGAACAAGCGGCGCAAGGCGTCGATTACATGACGATCCACGCCGGAGTGCTGATCCAGTATTTGCCGCTCGTTTCTAAGCGCATCACGGGCATCGTCAGCCGCGGCGGCGCCATTCTGGCCCAGTGGATGGCCTATAACCACAAGCAGAATTTCCTCTACGAACGCTTCGACGACATCGTCAAAATTTTCAAGAAGTACGACGTCAGTTTCTCTTTGGGCGACGGTCTCCGCCCAGGCTGCGTCGCGGATGCCAGTGATGAAGCCCAGTTTGCCGAACTCAAGACCTTGGGCGAACTCACGAAGAAGGCTTGGCAGGAGGACGTGCAGGTGATGATTGAAGGCCCCGGCCACGTCTCCATGGACAAGATCAAGGAGCAGGTTGAGAAGGAACACGAACTCTGCTATGAAGCCCCGTTCTATACGTTAGGGCCGCTCGTGACCGACATCGCGCCTGGCTACGACCACATCACGAGCGCCATCGGGGCAGCCATGATTGGGTGGTACGGTGCCGCCATGCTGTGCTACGTCACTCCCAAAGAACATCTCGGGCTTCCCAACGAAAAAGACGTGAAAGACGGAATCATCGCCTACAAGATTTCGGCCCATGCGGCGGATATCGCCCGCGGACGTCCCGGAGCCCGCGACCGCGACGACGCTCTCAGCTACGCCCGCTACAAGTTCGACTGGGAGAAGCAGTTCGCGCTCTCGCTCGATCCTGAGACGGCGCGTGCCATGCACGACGAAACCCTTCCCGACGACTACTACAAAGAGGCGGCCTTCTGCTCCATGTGCGGTCCGAAATTCTGCTCGATGAACTATTCGTCGAAGGTGGACGAGTACAACAAGCAAGTTCACGGCATCGAGAAGAAAGACTACTCGGAACTGGTAGAGAGGCTTGTTACGTTGAAGTAGGGGTCGATTAAGGCACCTTTAACTTCGAGAGTGGGCAACGCAATAGCACCACGAGCAAGCACACGTCCGGAGATATCTACGTCTCGTGTAGCACTCGGTGCACGATTTCCGCGTTCTGCCGTACCTCGTCTTTCGCGCGCGGAAACATCCCCACGAACACGCCATCATTCGGCTTGATGCTGTTGAATGCCGTTCGGAAAGCCTGCTCGATGCCGCCATCATCTACCCGTCCGGCTGCCAGAATCTTGAATGCGAAGCATGGCTTCTTCGTCTGCCGCATCACGCTGTACATTCGCGGAGGATCGCTCTGCACGTAGATTTCGCGCTCCATTTCCACGATCTCGCCGTTTAGAACCTTCTTCCATTCCTCGCGAGTGCGCGTGCGGTTGTAGACGCATCCGGCATAGAAATCGACGTCCCATCCTTCTTCTTCGACCTGCGCAATTACTTCGGGCTTGTGCGTCCCGACTCCGACAATGATTCCGAGATCGCGAACCTTTTTGCACCAGTCGCGGATCTGGTTCATCTTGCCTTCGCGATAGGCGATGTCGACCACCTCGCCCTGCCGGTGCATCGCCAGCGGCTTCAGATTTTTCGCAAATCCCTCGGTCTCGTCGTAGCCGACCACCTGCATGATCAGGTGCATTTTGCCGCCTTCGGTGAGAAAACGCGTCCAGTCCTGCGGAAACGGATCATACGGTGCGTAGTTGAACGCGTTGATCCCGTACCGTTCGCATTCGTGCATCACGGCACAAACTCGCTCTGGTGTATACCACTCCTTCATCGCCCCCGAGTAGTTGTTGTTGTAGTGCGCAAATCCGCAAAAGGGATTCACGCCTAGCACCAACCGGCTGATCTCGGCACCGAAAAACTTCATTTTGGGCACTTGCACTTCGGCTGGTTTTGGGGCGGGCACATCTACGGAAAAGTTCTCGTGGCTCAAGACCTCATTCGCATTCAATCCTGAGACTGCGCCAGATAAACCGGCCGCAACCACCGCTCCCGCTTGCAGGAAATCTCTTCTGGTCGGCATGAACTGTTCCTCGCTCCCCGCGTATTCAGGTGGTTTTCAGAATCAGCCGCACCTCGATCCGTAGCCATCCTGATGGTCCCGGCTCCATGAGATTTCTGACGCGCGGGATTGTCTGTGACGGTTGTCACAGGTCGCAGTTCGCTGAATAGGAGGTTTGATTGACGAGGGGAGGCTCTGCGAGAAGCTGCGCATTCGCGCAAACTGCAGTGAACTGAGCGATCAGCGGTAGCTGTCGCTGCATTCCCGAGGTCTTGTGGGGAATGCTAATCCGCGGCCAGGTGGATATCGCCGACTCCCACGTGTGCCCGCAGTTCGTACTTTCCCTCTCCGAGGAACTTCAGAGTCTTTCCGAGCCAGCCTCTGGTTTCGCCATAACCGCTGCTGTGAACATCGCCGACGCCGGTGTCAGCGCGAACTAGTTTGTATCTCGACTGCCCGCTTGCCACGCGGATGTCGCCAACCCCCAGGTCCAGGTCCTTGTCTCCGGCAATGTCGTCGATGGTGATGTCTCCTACTTTCTCGTGAACATCGATGTTCGTATTCTGCGGAACTTCGAGTTCCACATCGAAGTTCGTGTTCCCGCCTGAGGGCGCATGGAATTCGATAGTGGCATTGTTCCCACGGACATCGAAATCCGCTCTTGCCTCTTTCACGTTCCTCTCGTTCCGCGACTTCACCCTGTATTCCAGGCGGATCATGTTTGAGTCGCCGCGCTTGATGTGAACGTTCCCGACAGTGGCTCGCACATGCAGGTATCCGCCGCTGACGAATTCGCGCGAGTCATGGCGCGTTTCTTCGTACTTCCAATCGTTGGCCAGAGCGGCAGGGACGAGAAAGAAACACAACAAAATGACACTGTAGATCTGTCTGAACTGAGGAATCCTCGCAGACATGGCGCACCTCGGAGGCACAAAGCTGCCTATCTGAAGTACGCAGCAACACGAGTAGCAGTTCCGTGAATCTTAGGGCAGGGATACGGCTGCAAACGCTACCTGAAGTCCGCAACGCCATCCGACACCAGTTGGACGGCGATCGCAAGGATGAGGAATCCAAAGATCTTGTTGATGGCGCCGACCGCGCTTGGGCCGAGTTTTCGGACCAGAGGCCCGCCGAGACAGAAGAAGAGCACGACGCTCAGAGCAATGGCAGCAACTCCGATCACCATCCCGAGGTATGCTCCGATGTTATCAACGTGAGCAGCCAGTGCCATGACAACGCCAATCGCTCCCGGGCCGGACATCAAAGGCATCGCAAGCGGAGTCAGCGAGATGTCCTCTTTGCTCGCAGCTTCATGGCTTTCTGCCGGCGTAATGCGCGCGGTTGAAGTGACCATACCCCACGCTGTATTCGCCACGATCAGCCCGCCCGCAATCTTCAGCACAGGCAGGGAAATGCCGAAGAAGTACAGGACGAACCGGCCGAAAAACAAGAACGTGACGAGAATGACAAAAACCCAGATGCCGGTCTTGAAAGCCGTGCGATGTCGGTCCTTGGCGGTCCACGAGGATGTCATGCTGAAGAAGATGGGGATTCCGCCGAAAGGATCGACGATGGGGAACAATGCAAGGAATGTTGCCGCAGCCGAAGCCGGCAACGTGCGCAGGAACAGCCCGAGCGCATGGGCGGAAGTCACTTAGCGATATCCTTCGAGCGTCTTGGCGGCATGTTCGAGTGCTGCGGTCAGCATTCCCAGTTGCTGACGGGCACGCTCACTATCGCCCTTGTCGAGAGCTTCATTTACACCGGGGATTACCACCGCTGCATAGCCGGTGTATTCTCCGGGCGCGTAAATCGCATGCTTGAACCACGGACGATGAGGCAACCCTTGTGGCACGAGCATTGCCCGCTCTGCGCTAACCAGCGCCTGGTTTAGGCGATTCGCATCCCGCGGCGGGTTCTTCTGTTTCGCCAGGATTTTGGCGCCCGCAGTCATGAAATGGTGCGCCGCCGCTTCGACTGGAGCGAAGTCGAGCACGCTTTTGCCGAACTTTTCCTCGCCTCGCTTGCGCGCAGCATCGAGATAAGCAGCCACTTCTTTTCCGTATTCCTCGTAGTCGTATGGCAACACATCGGCAGAAGACATGCGTACGACTTCCAACCCCAACACACGTGCGATCTCTTGCTCGTAGACGAAATCCGGATCGCCGAATTTTTTGAACCAGGCAAAGTTATCGAAGACCGAGTGATACACGCCGTACGAGCCACTGGAACTCACATCCGTGGATGGAACTCCCGAATGCTGCAAAAACGCAGTGTAATCGGAACCACTGCCCAAGTCTCCGACGGCAACATCCGTCTTCACCTGCGCTGCCGGAGTGCGTCGACTGTCTCCGATCGCCTCGGTCGGAGACTGAGTTGCCGGAACCTCCGGTTGCGAAGACTTCTGCCAAGAATCGTAAACCGTTCCGCCCTTCGGACTAGGCACGGCCTTGGTGACATCGCGCAGAAACTGCTTGAGGCTTGGAACTGAAGACGCGCCAAACTTTGGCCCCGAGACCGCGACATCGACATTGAAGTACGCGGCAGCATTCCGCAACTCTGACTCATGCTGCTCCACCCATTCGGTTGAGCCCATCAAGCCTTCTTCTTCGCCGTCCCAGCTGCAGAATAGGAGCGTGCGCTTGGGCTTCCAGCCGGACTTCAAGAGCTCGCCAATCCCATGCACGCTCTCCAACATCGCCGCCGTTCCACTATTGGGGTCGACTGCGCCATAAACCCACGCATCGCGATGATTGCCCGCAATCACCCACTGGTCGGGCAATCCGCTTCCCTGCATTCGGCCGATTACGTCCCACAACGTGCGGAACTGGTAGTCCTGCTTGAGGTGAATTTTCAAACGCGATGGCCCGGGACCAACGTGATAGGTGAACGGCAATGAGCCCTGCCACTCGCGCGGGGATTCAGGTCCAGCAAGATGCTGCAAAATTGGCCAGGCATCGTGATACGACAGAGGAGTCACCGGGATCTTCGGCATCTGCGCGGATTTTTCCGGCGAGATGCGATTCGAATCCGTGAGCGATTCGGTCGAGGCAACGCCGGGAGTCGTCGGGTCGCCCGGGAACTCGAACATAAATCCGACAGATCCTCGCTGCACGCCGGTATCCGGACGCCAAGGCCCATCCGGATATTTGTCGCCGCGACGCCAACCGTCATCGGCAGGATCGGAATAGATGATCACTCCCGCTGCGCCGTGCTCCTGAGCTACGAATTCCTTCACTCCCCGGAAGTTCTGGCCGTAACGGACAATGACAATCTTGCCTTTTACGCTGACACCGAGTTTGTCGAGCTTTTCGAAATCGTCGGGCGTTCCATAGTTCGCGTAGACCACATCGGCTTCCACATCACCTGACGGCGACATGCCACTGAAGGGCACGACGACTCGGGGATCGTCCTGATAGGGATCATTGTTGACATGCTCACGCGTAGGACCGTGCATCGTAACGCCAGCGGGCGCGGTCTGATCGACGCTGATTTCTAACGGATAATTCATCCAGACCTTGTACTCGACGATTTCCGTGTCGAGCCCAGCACCGCGAAACTTCTGCGCGACATAATCGGCGGTTGCTTTGTCTTCGATAGTCCCAGCCATATGCGGGACCTTGGTCAGAATGAGCAGATGCTCTTCGGCGAGTTTGGGATCGGGAACAGCGAGGAAACGCGCCTCCGTTGCGGATTCGGCAACTGTATCTCGAAAACCGAAGATTAGGCCCGAAGGGGTAGGCGCGTTCCCAGCGTTCGAACCGGAGACCAGGAGGGCGGACGAAAGGAGAGTGATAGAGGCTAATTTCATTGGAGGAGCAAAACTAGTAAGGTACCACACGCTTTCCACGTTTACGCGAGAGAGGCAGGATCTTCAACGCAAAGGACACCGGGGATCACTGGGGACGACAACGCAAGATTCTGAAGACCGTTATCGGACTTGGCCAGTTCCGACAATTTCGTATTTCGACGAGGTCAGTTCGGGCAATGCGAATGGGCCACGGCAATGGAGTTTCTGGGTGCTGATGCCCATTTCAGCGCCGAAGCCGAATTCGGCGCCATCCGTAAACCGAGTCGAGGCGTTCCAGTAGACTGCGGCCGAGTCGACGCCGCGAAGAAATTTGCGGGCGTTCATTTCATCCTGGGTAATGATGGAGTCGGAGTGCTTCGTCGAATACTTGTTGATGTGGGTGATGGCTTCGTCGACATTCGCGACCACCGCGATGGCCATGCAGAGGCGCAGATATTCTTCGTACCATTCCTGCTCGGTGGTCGAGCCAATGTCTTTCGCGAGTGTTCGGGATTTGTTGTCACCGCGTACCTCAACTCCGGCAGCGCCCAACTTTTTCACAATGCGTGGGATGTACTCTGCGGCGACTTTCTCGTGAACCAACAACTTTTCTGCCGCGTTACAGACCGAGGGACGCTGCGTCTTGGCATTGATGACGATGCGATCGGCCATGTCGAAATCGGCGGAGGCATCGATGAAAATGTGGCAGTTCCCCGCTCCTGTTTCGATAACGGGAACGGCGGAGTTCTCCGTCACAAAGGTGATCAAACCAGCGCCGCCGCGAGGAATGATGACGTCAACCAGGCCGCGGGCTTTAATTAAATCGTGCACCGCCTGCCGCGTACTCGAATCGAGGAGTTCGATGGCGCCTTCAGGCATGCCGGCAACAGAGTTCATGATTTCAACCAGCCGCTGATTGCTATGCGCGGCTTCTTTTCCGCCACGCAGAACGATGGCATTGCCCGTTTTCACAGCCAGAACTGCAGTATCGACCGTAACGTTCGGACGCGATTCATAGATGATCCCGATGACTCCCAACGGCACACGAACTTTGCGGATCTTCAGGCCATTGGATTTGGTCCATTCGGCCAGAGTCTCCCCAATCGGATCGGGAAGACCTGCGACATCGCGAACTCCTTGTGCCATATCTTTGATTCTGGCGGGAGTCAGCAGCAAGCGATCGCGCATGGCGCCTTCGAGCCCCGAGCTTTCGATATCCCGGCGATTCGCCTCCAGAATGGCGGTCTCTTGAACTTCCAATGCGTCGGCAATCGCGTGCAGAAGTGAATTCTTCTCTTGTGTCGAAAGGAGGGCGAGTTTCGAAGACGCCGCGCGGGCACGGAGAAATTTGTCCTGTGTGGAAGGGACACTTGCGACTGAGGCGGTCATGCGCGCACCTTCGGCGGCGGGAAATACGTTCCGATCTTGCGGGCCATGCCGAGCGTGATCGCCTGCGGGTGCCGACCATTAACAATAGCGACGTGGACACCACCTTCACAGGCCAGTCTAGCGGCACGTAGTTTGGAGATCATGCCACCGCGCCCCAAGGCGCTCTTGCCGTTGCATTGCGCTTCCAACTCGGGTGTGAGCCTGCGGATGACTCGCTGAATCTTCGGTTTCTTGCGTCCGTTAGGCACCATAAAGCCATCGACGTTGGTGAGAAGCAGCAGCCAATCCGCTTTCACCGCAGTCGCGAGAAGCGAACTGAGTTCGTCGTTGTCGCCAAATGCCCCTTCGATTTCCCGCACGGAAACACTGTCGTTCTCATTCACGATCGGAACAACGCCGAGCGCAAGCAACTCCGCCAGCGCGTTCTGCAGGTTGCCATAACGCACGGGAGAGGTGAAGTCGTCGCTCGAAAGCAACAACTGGGCGACTACTTTCTTCCCAAAAAACAGCCGCTCATAGGTGTGCATCAGCTTGCTTTGGCCAACGGCAGCGCAAGCCTGCATGCGGGGAACGTCGCTTGGCCGTGTCTCAAGTGCAAGTCCGGACATACCCGCTGCGATCGCACCCGAGGTCACGATGAGGTATTCATTCTTAGAGAGATCGAATTGATCCACCATGCTGCGAAGCAGGTTGATATCGATTTGCCCCCCGGGGGCAATGAGACTAGTGCCGACTTTGATGACGACGCGCATAATTTGTCTGGTTGCAGCCGGAGCGAATTCACGTTTCCTTCGCTTTTGCAGCGCTCCGGCCCGTAAAACCGGAGCCCCGGCGGGGAGGGACAATATATCTATCCTGCCGTTAGAATGAATTTCTGGCAAGTTGAAAAATCGTGCCGGACCTTCCGCCTATGCCCTTATTCAATGCTACCAGCCGTTTTTCGGATCGCGTTGAAAACTATGTGCGTTACCGGCCGGGGTATCCCCCGGAGGTCATTTCCACACTGACGCATGAATGTGAACTTCGGCCTGAGCACGTGGTTGCGGATATCGCATCAGGAACGGGGATCTGGACGCGAATGCTGCTGGAGAATGGCAATCCAGTATTCGGCGTTGAGCCGAACGCGGATATGAGGGCCGCGGGCGAGCGATTGCTGAGTGGATTCCCAAAGTTCACCAGCATCGCCGGCACGGCAGAGGCGACCTGCCTTGCGGACGCAAGCGTTGATTTCGTGACCGCCGCCCAGGCTGGGCACTGGTTCGATCGGGCACGAACACGCCAGGAGTTCGCGCGGATTCTGAAGCCTGCAGGATGGCTTGTCCTGCTGTGGAACGAGAGATGTACGGACACGACCCCGTTCCTCCGCGACTACGAGCAAATGCTGCTCGCCTACGGAACTGATTATGCGGACGTCCGGCACGAGCGCACCACCGATGCCGTGAATGAATTCTTCGATCCTGCGCCTTATCGTGAGATAACGTTCGCTGAGCGGCAGGAGTTTAATTACGCGGGTCTTGAGGGACGATTGCTGTCATCTTCGTACGCGCCCGGGCCTGGGCATCCCAAGCATGAGCCAATGCTGGCGGAGTTGCGGCGCATCTTTGAGAGGCACGCTTCCAACGGAAAAGTATCGTTCGATTACACAACTCGGGTTTACTTCGGACGCTTACATCCTGGCTGCGAGTCTTAACGGCGATAACCACAAAGGACACGAAGGGTCACGAAGGAAACCATCTGTTACGATTTTCGGTTGTCGATGAGGTCCTTGTGCCTGACGAAAAATCATTTCATATGACGCCCGAGGAGTTCCGGCGCTACGGGCATGCCGTGGTGGACTGGATCGCCGATTATCAGTCGCGGATTGAGTCCTTTCCGGTGTTGGCCCAGGTGAAGCCTGGAGAGATTCGGGCTGGGTTGCCGAATGAACCACCCGCTCGCGGCGAGAACTTTGACGCGATCCTAGGGGACATCAACCGAAAAATTCTGCCTGGAGTCACGCACTGGCAGTCTCCCAATTTCTTCGCGTACTTTCCCTGCAATGCTTCTGGGCCAGGAATTCTGGGCGATCTCCTGTCCTCCGGACTGGGTGTTCAGGGAATGCTGTGGTCGACCAGTCCGGCATGCACTGAGCTTGAGACGCACGTCATGGACTGGCTGGTGACGATGCTGGGTCTTCCGGAGAAATTCCGCTCTTCGAGCACCGGAGGAGGAGTCATTCAGGACACAGCTTCGAGCGCGGCGCTGTGCGCTCTTCTGGCAGCGCGCGAGCGGGCAACTGGATACTCGACCAACCAGAAGGGCTGCGATGGAAAGCTTGTCGCATATGTTTCCACCCAGACACACTCATCGCTCCAGAAGGCGGCAATGATCTCCGGCATCGGAGTGGACAACTTGCGGGCGATTGACGTCGACGGCAAGTTCGCTATGCGGGTCGACGCGCTAGCGCAACAGGTTGAATCCGACCGCCGCGCGGGGCTGACTCCGTTTTTTGTATGCGCTACCGTTGGCACCACGTCGTCGAACGCGATGGATCCCGTCGCCGCGATTGCAGAAACCTGCAAGAAGAACAATCTGTGGCTGCATGTGGACGCAGCCATGTCCGGAACGGCAATGCTTTGTCCGGAGTTCCGCCATCTTCAAAATGGAGTGGAACTGGCTGACAGCTACAACTTCAATCCCCATAAGTGGATGTTCACTAATTTTGACTGCAGCTGTTTCTGGGTTGCAGACCGGAAGGCGCTGATTCAGACCCTGAGCATACTCCCGGAGTATCTGCGGAATCAGGCGACGGAATCGGGAGCAGTCATTGACTATCGGGACTGGCACATCCAACTGGGTCGGCGGTTTCGATCGCTGAAACTATGGTTTGTGATTCGCTACTACGGCGTGGAGGGCTTGCAGCATCACGTTCGTGAGCACGTAAGGCTCGCGCAGCAGTTCGCGGAATGGGTACGTAACGACGACCGCTTCGCATTGGCTGCACCCGCCCCGCTCAACCTGGTTTGCTTCCGGTACAAGGGCGGAGATCCCGCAAATCAAACGATCATGGAGCGGCTGAACCAGAGCGGAGATTTGTATCTGACACACACGGAGTTGAAGGGAAAGCTGACGCTGCGCCTTTCCATTGGTCAAGCAAACACGAAGTTTGGGCACGTAGAAAATGCCTGGAAAAGGATTCGGGAAGAAGCCGACAAGATCTGAAGCCTCAGTCCGCCGACATCGGCGCCGGACGGCTCATTCCTGCCAGTGACTTGTCCGCTACGAGCGTAACTGCAGGCGCCGTCATCCATTTCTTCACTTCCGGCAGGGCGGCACGCATTGCCAGTTCGCCGACTTGGAGCAAGTCATCCGTGCGCTTAAAATCGTCGTAAGCGAATCCGGCCACGTCGGGTTCCACGACAAGATCGGCGGCGCTTCTCCACACGGGAGCCATTGCATCCTGCGCGATCGCAAAAGATTGTCCGATTACGTCGAAGAGATGTCGTGGAGCGCCGCCGTTGGACCACGTGCCTCTCAGGTGTACGGCGATGACGCGATCCGCGCCCATGTCGCGCACCGGATGGCTCGGTACGGGATGCGACAACATGCCGTCTACGAGGTATCGGCCGCGAATCTGGACAGGCAGAAACATCCCTGGATAGGCGCAGCTGGCGCGCACCGGATCGATGATCGATCCGGAGTGGAAGACCACGGCTTCTCCACTGTTGAAGTCCGTCGCTGTAATGCCGAGTGGAATGCGCAATTCCTCAAAGGTCCGGACTTTCAGGACGCGGTTCAGGAACGACACCATGCGATCGTTCGAAGCAAATCCGTAACGAGAGAGTGTCCAGCGTGCGAATGTCGTGAAGCGGCAGCTGTGAGCGATGCCGACCAGTTCTTCGATGGAAATACCGCTGCAATACAGGGCCCCTATCAGCGCGCCGACGCTGGTCCCGGCCACGACCTTGACTGGAATGCCTTCTTCTTCGAGGACTCTGAGAACGCCGACATGAGCGATGCCCCGGGCGAAACCTCCACCAAGGGCAACACCAATGGCAGGAGTGCGTTGGATAACGGGCGGAGCGGGCTGCCGGGAAAGCCCCCTTCCGAAAGCTTGTACGGAGCGGACGATCTTTCCCAAACTCATGGCGCACCCCACTTGCGTCCCCATGTTCTTCAGAACAGCTCAAGGCCTACTTGAAAGGTAAGATGCCACATTTCCACAGAGGGCTGTAAGGGCACGATTGTGCCAGCAATGCAACTTGCTGCACATCCCGCCGCACAGGTAACGGTTACTGCCCCTCCCGCATGAAGATGACGAAGTTCCTGTATTCCTGTTAAGTTGCGGACAGTATGGTGCGCGAGATTTCAGCCGGCGGCGTCGTAGTTCGAAAAGAGGAAGGCTCCTGGTGGATGGCCGCGATTGAGTTGCCTGCCGGGGCTCCAACAGGGTCGGAAACCAAGAAGGGCCGCACGGCGAAACCCGTAGTCTGCCTGCCTAAGGGCTTGGTCGATCCCGGGGAGAAAGCCTTGGATGCGGCCTTACGCGAGGTTCGGGAGGAGACGGGCGTTACCGCGTCTCTCGTCGCAAAACTGGCGGATATCAAGTATGTCTATGTCCGCTCCTGGGGAGACGGAGAACGGGTCTTCAAAATTGTGAGCTTTTACCTGCTGCGGTATGCCTCGGGACAGATCGACGACATCTCCGACGATATGCGGATCGAAGTCGCGCGTGCGAAGTGGGTCCGGCTGGAAGAAGCTCAGAAGTTGCTGGCATATAGCGGCGAGAAGCAGATGGCGCGAAAGGCCCTCGAGTATGTTGCGAGCCACCCGGACGTGTGAGTGGTGCGCTAGATAAATTTCGTCACTGAGATTACCATTACGAGTCACAATCCTGGCTGGACCCAGCCATGTCCTCTTCGCCGATTGAACGTTTCTTCTCTCTGTCATGTCTCCTGTTATTAGAACGGATTCATCGCGAGGCCTCATCATGAAACGCATCAGCAAAGTTGCCATTCTTGGCGCCGGAACCATGGGCGCCCGCATCGCCGCGCATTTTGCCAATGCCGGTGTTCCCAGTTACCTGCTCGATATTGTTCCTCCGGACGCGGATGTTCCTGCCCGCAACAAGATCGCGGCTGCCGGACTCGATGCCGCGAAAAAATCCAAGCCTGCGGCCTTCATGGAGCCGTCATTGGCGAAGCTGGTGACGGTCGGCAATTTCGAAGACGATCTGAAGAAGCTCGCAGACGTCGATTGGATTATCGAAGCGGTCGTCGAGAACCTCGAGATCAAGCGCAGCCTGTTGAGAAAAGTCGAGGCCATCCGCAAGCCCGGGACAATCGTCACGACCAACACGAGCGGACTCCCGGTCGCGAAAATCGCGGAGGGTTTTTCCGACGAGTTCCGGTGGGCGTGGTTCGGAACTCACTTTTTCAATCCGCCGCGCTACATGCGCCTTTTGGAGATCGTTCCTACGCCGGAAGCGGATCGGGCAGCGATCGACGCCATCGCGCATTTCTGTGACGTGCGCCTGGGCAAGGGAGTGGTGATTGCCAAGGATACGCCGAACTTCATCGGGAACCGGATTGGGACGTTTTCGGTTCTGAACGTGATCCGATTGATGCAGGAGATGGGACTCACCATTGAAGAAGTAGACGCACTGACAGGACAGGCCGTCGGCTGGCCCAAGTCGGCGACGTTCCGCACGATCGATCTGGTCGGACTGGATATTCTCGGCCATGTCGTCGGCAACATGACAACAAATACTCACGACGAGCGCTCCGATCTTCGCTTACCTGATTTCTTCAATCACATGCTGCAGAAGAAATGGCTCGGCGATAAAACCAAGGGTGGCTTCTACAAAAAAGTGAAGCAGGGAGACGGCAAGGAAGATGAGCGACTTGCGCTGGATTGGAAGACGCTCGAATACCACCCCCGTCAGAAGCCGAAGTTTCCTGCGCTCGATATGGCAAAGAATCTCGAAGACACAGGTGCGCGCCTGAAGACCTTACTTGGACTCGATGGCGCCCCACAGAAGGGCGATAAAGCTGCAGCATTCTTGTGGGCGGCGCTTTCGGATCTATGGACATACGCCGGAAATCGGGTACCGGAGATTTCCGACTCCGTCGTCGAGATCGACCGCGCGATGCGCCTGGGCTTCAACTGGGAACTTGGGCCCTTTGAATTGTGGGATGCCGCGGGGGTTGAGGCGACGGTTGCCCGCATGAAAAAGGAAGGAAAGCCGATATCCGCCAACGTTGAGCGGCTTCTGGCTTCCGGGCAAAAGTCTTGGTATCTGGACGATCCGAAATCCCCGGCTGGACGCAAGTACTGGGAACTCGGAACGGAGAGTTGGGAACCAGTACAGGTACCGCAAGGCGTATGGTCCGTGGGCGTCGCCAAGAAATCCAACGGCGTAGTGAAGAAGAATTCCGGTGCTTCGCTGGTCGATTTGGGCGACGGCGTAGCCTGCCTCGAATTTCACAGCAAGATGAATTCGCTCGGGGCCGATATCATCGGCTTGATCGCGCAGACACTGAAGCCCGGCGGACCCGGCGACAGTTTTGACGCCTTCGTGATCACGAACGACGCCCCGAACTTTTCGGTCGGCGCGAACCTGATGCTGCTGCTGATGAGCGTACAAGAAGAAGAATGGGACGAGGTCGACATGGTCATCCGCCAGTTCCAGGGCATGACACAGGCGATCAAGTTCTCTCCTAAACCCGTCGTCTCTGCACCGTTTGGGTTGTGCCTCGGCGGCGGCACGGAAATTTCACTACACGCTGCCGCTCGGCAGCCTCACGCCGAGTTATACACGGGGCTGGTTGAGATCGGTGTGGGACTGCTCCCCGGCGGTGGCGGGTGCAAGGAGATGCTGCTGAGGGCTGTGGATCAGGCCGCGGCGTCGCGCGGGAAAGTTGCTCCGGAGGCGCTCGCGGGCTCGGTCGAGATGATGGAAGCAATGAAGAAGGCATTCGAGACCATTGCCACCGCGAAGGTCGCTACGTCGGCACATGAAGCGCGCGGATACGGGTTCCTGTCCGATTCCGACCGGATCAGCATGAACCGCGAGCGCGTACTCTCCGACGCAAAGACTCGGGCACTCGAGTTGGCGCGTGCGGGATATGAACCACCAGTGCCGCGGGCGGACATTCCCGCTCCCGGTGAGAGCCTGCTGGCTGCGCTGAAAATGGGCGTTCATCTCATGCGGCAGGGGGACTTCATCACCGACTACGAGGTAAAACTGGGCAGTAAGATCGCCGAGGTGCTGTGCGGAGGGAACATTACGCCGGGAACTCCGGTGAGCGAGCAATACATTCTTGATTTGGAGCGTGAAGGATTCAAATCGCTCTGCGGCGAACGCAAGACGCAGGAGCGGATCCAATACACGTTGAAGACGGGCAAAACGCTGAGGAACTGACCGCGAGGCTCCCGGCTGCATCGAACCATCATATGAACAGTGTCAAAACAACAATTCGTATTTGTGCACTTGCCGTTGCCATTCTCACATCGCTCATTGCGAGCGCACAGAAAGATGCTCCGGCCAAAGAGGCCGCACCGGATGTTCCCGACGCGATTACAGTCCCGGCAGGCCTCGAACCCGTTATGTTCGTTCGCGCCTCCGGGTCCCAGATCTACAGCTGTCAGTCCGGAACAGACGGCAAGTTCAGCTGGACACTGAAAGGTCCTGACGCCGAACTCAAAGACCGCAAAGACAAGGCAGTCGGGCAGCATTCCGCCGGGCCGACGTGGAAGCTGAAGGACGGCAGCGAAGTCACCGGAAAAGTCGCGGCCAAGGTGGACTCCCTCGACCCGGAGTCTGTCCCATGGCTACTGCTGAACGTTGTGAATAACTCCAAGAAAGGTGCGCTGGCGGAGGTAACCGTAATCCAGCGCGTGCATACACACGGCGGTATGCCGGGCAACGACGCTTGCGACGAATCCCACAAAGATTCTGAAGCAAAAAGCAAGTACACCGCAGATTATTACTTTTTTGCACCTATAAAGTGATGGGCGCCGGGTTGATGCCGGCGCGGATGGCTTGCATCTAACTGGTTGTAGATCGGGAGAACTCATATGCGCGAAGTTATCATCGCTTCTTCTGTCCGCACACCTGTAGGCCGAGCGTACAAAGGAACGCTGCGCTCGACGCGTCCTGACGAACTCGGAGCCGTGGCGATTAAGGGCGCGCTGGAGCGCGCGCCGCAATTGGACCCCAAGGAAATTGAAGATGTGATCATGGGCTGCGCCATGCCCGAGGCCGAGCAAGGGATGAACGTAGCGCGCATCGCCTCCCTGCGTGCAGGACTGCCAGTTGAAGTCTCAGCCCTGACCATCAACCGGTTCTGCTCGTCGGGATTACAGGCGATTGCAATGGCTGCTGAGCGCATCATGAGCGGCGGGGCGGAAGTGATCGTCGCGGGTGGAACCGAATCGATGACGATGATTCCGATGGGTGGTCACAAGATCTCGCCCAATCCCTGGCTGGTGAGTAACTACCCGGATGCCTATCTCTCGATGGGCCTCACTGCCGAGCGAGTGGCACAACGCTTTGGCATCACACGGCAGTCAGCGGACGAGTTTTCACTGCAGAGCCACCTGAAAGCGATCGCGGCCATCCAGGCTGGGAAGTTCGAAGACGAGGTCGTGCCCGTGCCCGTGAGTTTCAGCACTCCTAACGGCTCGAAACCCAAAAGGCAAGAAATTGTCTTCAAGGTGGACGAAGGCCCGCGCGCGGATACTTCGCTGGAAGCGCTGCATGCGCTGAAGCCGGCCTTTCACGTGAAAGGGACGGTCACCGCCGGCAATTCCTCGCAGATGTCCGATGGTGCAGCGGCCGCTGTGGTCATGTCGGCCGAGCGGGCGAAAGCGTTGGGCATCAAGCCTCTCGCGCGTTATGTATCGTTTGCGACGGCGGGCTACAAGCCGGAGGAAATGGGCCTGGGGCCGGTATTCGCGATTCCCAAAGCGCTGAAGATGGCTGGATTGAAACTAGCGGACATCGATGTGATCGAATTGAATGAAGCGTTCGCAGCCCAATCGCTGGCCGTAATCAAAGAGGCGGGACTTGACCCGGAGAAGGTGAATCCCAACGGCGGAGCAATCGCTCTCGGACACCCGCTGGGATGCACCGGCGCCAAGCTGACCGCTACTGTGATTCGCGAGATGAGGCGGCGCAAGGCTCGCTACGGGATGGTGACCATGTGCGTCGGCGGAGGTATGGGCGCAGCAGGGATTTTCGAGAACCTTTAACCATCGGTATCAATTGACGGACACCGTGGTGAGGAGGGTCGTCCCGACACCGGACTCGTTCGCATAACACTTCTTTACCCAACTCCTATGTTCTTTGACGCGGAACGGTCTATCCTATTGGTGGACGAAAGCGTCCGGCCCGCCGCGGTCCCCCCGCCTAGCGGCAGCCCGTCAGGTAGGAGGTGCTTTATGCGGCACTCCAGCCTTTGTCTCGCAGCGGTATTTCTTTTCTCGTCTCTCCTGCTGGGCCAACACTCATCGAGCGGTTCCTCCAGCAGTTCCTCCTCCGGCGGTGGTGGAGGATCCCACAGCAGTTCCGGTGGCTCCGCCTCTTCCGGTAGTTCGGGAGGAGGAAGTCACAGCAGTTATAGCGGAGGAAGTTCGGGCGGAAGTCACAGTTCCGCCGGCGGCGGTCATGGTTCAGCCGGGGGGGGCGGCCATAGTTCCCCAGGCGGAGGTCATACCTCGAACGTAGGAGGATCCAGCGCGCACTCTTCCACGCACGGAACCAGCGCGCATACTTCGAACTCGTTCGCCGCCACGCATTCTGAAGAAAGAGATTTTCGACCCGGCGTAGCTCGTGGCATTCACGAGCCAACTGCGGGTTCCCATGTCAGGCTTGCAACGCCCGAGCGAAGAGGTTTCTTCTCCTTTCTGCGGCATCCTTTCTGGCGTCCGGAACGCAAAGACCCCGCTCCTGATCTGCGTCACCGCGTATGTTTGCAGGGTCCCTGCCAGGTCTGTCCGAATGGAATGGTGGCGGGCAAAGGCGGATGCGGAAGCACGGCTGTGTACCATCAAAACTATGACGTCTGCGCCCAAACCCAAATATGGAGAGGCGGGGCTTGCGTCGCGCAGACATTGATGCTGGACGACTGCAGCGGATACAGGGCGATGATGGATCGTCAGGCACAGCGTTTACAGGCGTCCGAGTCGATCCGTCAGAGTGCGTGCGCCGCCGGCAACACCCAGGAGTGCTCCACCGCTACTGCTTCGTGGCAGAGCGAAATGGATCTGTACCGTTCTTTGCAGGCGAAATATCAGCATTGCATTTTACAGTCCAGGACTCCCTATCGTTTCTCTCAACACAATCGCTACTTTTCAAATGGTTTACGGACGGACCCGCTCTCGACGGAATGGAGCTACACGGAGCAGATCTGGTGAAACGTACTTTCTGACGATCGACAAAAACGCGGCCAAAGTGGGGGGCTCGCTCCAGCGAAGGAGAGAATCACCCCGGCTCGGCCGAACTATCATTCCCTTCTTTTCCGCATTAGAATTGACCGTGCCTAGAGCTGGGCCTGCGCGGGGGTGCAGCCGGCATTTGTCACTAGGGGGTAATACATGGCATCGACCACGGTGGTTCCCAAAACGAAAATTTCGGGTGGAAGTTTCCTGTTGGAGACGCGGGCCCCAGAGGATGTTTTCACGCCGGAAGACTTCAGCGAGCAACATCAACTGATCGGACAAACGGCGGAAGAGTTTGCCATAAACGAAATCGTTCCTAATATCGAAAAAATTGAACATAAGGACTTCTCCGTTACACGCGATCTACTAAAGAAAGCCGGTGAACTCGGGCTGAGTGCCGCGGAAATTCCCGAAGCCTACGGTGGCCTGGAGATGGACAAAGTGACGGCGGCGGTGATTGCCGATCACATTGCGAAATACGCCGGATTTGCCACGACGTGGGGTGGCCACACGGGGATTGGAACGCTCCCAATCGTCTATTTTGGAACAGAAGAACAGAAGAAGAAGTATCTACCGCGGCTCGCCTCAGGAGAGATCGTCGGAGCCTATGCGCTGTCGGAGTCGACCTCCGGTTCCGACGCTTTGAACTGCCGCACCCGTGCCGCTCTGTCTCCCGACGGGAAGCACTACATCCTCAACGGCGAAAAGATGTGGATTACCAATGCCGGCTTCGCGGATTTATTTACGGTATTCGCGAAAGTGGATGGAGAGAAATTCTCGGCTTTTCTGATCGAACGTTCCTTCCCCGGGTTCTCCATCGGCGCCGAAGAGCACAAAATGGGGATCCGCGGATCTTCGACGTGTCCCATCATTCTGAATGACTGCAAGGTGCCGGTTGAGAACTTGCTTGGCGATGTTGGCAAGGGACACCTGATCGCATTCAACATCCTCAACATCGGGCGGTTCAAGCTTGGCGCCATGTGCGTGGGTGGCGGCAGGGTCTCGCTCGAAAATGCCATTGCCTATGCCAAGCAGCGCAAGGCGTTCAACAAGGTGATCGCCGACTTCGGACTTGTGCGGGAGAAGATCGCCAACATGGCATCCCTGCTCTATGTCGGCGAGTCACTCGTCTATCGCACAGTCGGAATGATGGACGCGGCCCTCAGTGAAGTCGACAAGTCTGCTCCCGATGCCGCCAAGCAAACACTCAAAGCGATCGAGGAGTACGCCGTCGAGTGCTCGATCATCAAGGTGTGGGGCTCGGAGATGATCGATTACATCGTCGACGAGACTCTGCAGATCTATGCCGGATACGGATTCGTTGAAGAGTACCCGGCCGAACGCGCGTATCGCGATGCCCGAATCAATCGCATCTTTGAAGGAACCAACGAAATCAACCGGTTGATCATCACTGGCTTTCTCCTGAAGCGTGCGATGACGGGGCAATTGCCTCTGATGCCGGCGATCAAAAAACTGATGGATGAAGTACTTTCCGGACCTTCGATGTCCGAGGAACTGGAAGGTCCGCTGCCGGAAGAGCAGAAACTTGTGGCCCAAGCCAAGAAGCTGGGATTGTTCGCAGCGGGCTCGGCTACGCAAAAATACATGCAGGCGATCCAGGATCAGCAGGAGATCATGGGCGCCATCGCCGACATGACCATCGAAACGTACGCCATGGAATCGGCAGTGCTTCGGGCACAGAAGATCGTGGCGAGCAGAGGCGAAACTGCGGCGGCATTGCCGGTTGCAATGACGCGCGTTTATCTGTCCCATGCGATGGAGAAGGTCGAGTCGGCCGCGCGAAAGGTGATTGCTGCTGTCGCGGACGGCGACATGCTGCGAACCCAACTGGCAATCCTGCGGCGGCTCGCGAAATATGAGCCGTTCAATACGATTGCTCTGCAGCAGGAAATCGCGTTGAAGATGATTGAGCGTGGAAAGTTCACGCTCGCCTAGAATTGCGGCAATCTATAGGGCACACAGCGCCATGGGAAACATCCCTGACTCTGATGTGCCCTCATTTCTTGTGCGTCGGTGACCTATGAAAACAATGTTCGTGTGCTTTAGTGTGTTCGCGCTTAACGCGTGTTTGATCGCACAGGCCAATCCCGCGCCGCAAAAGGACTCAGCCTCCTTCGATGCGGACGGAACAGCTCACGTGACGCGCATCGTCCCGATGCCATCGACGATTTCTGCGGAGTCCCGGAAGTGGTTGGAATCGCTAACACCTACGACACCCGGTCCCGAGACGCTGGCGGAGCGTCGCGCGCGAACCGACGTTTGGCGGGCGCAGGATTCGGCTGAAGCGCGAAAACTCTATCCCGTGAATGTGGAAGAAGCGAGCACCGGTGGCGTTCGGACGGACATCATCACGCCGCTCGCCATGCCCGCGGAGAATAAGACCCGCGTGCTCATCAATCTGCATGGCGGAGGATTCAATTCCGACTCGGGATCGCTGATTGAAGGCGTGCCAATCTCGAATCTGGCGAAGATGAAAGTAGTTTCCGTCTACTACAGACTTGCTCCGGAGAATCCCTTTCCCGCTGCGGTCGACGATGTGGTCGCCGTTTATAAAGAACTCCTGAAAACGTACAAGCCACAAAGTATTGGAATCTTCGGAACGTCCGCGGGTGCGATTCTTACGGCCGAAGCCGCCACGCGCTTTAAGCAGTTGAGATTGCCGCCCCCCGGGGCCCTCGGAATATTCTCGGGGATGGGCGACTTTTCGCGAGTGGGAGATTCCGTTCAACTCTTCACACTGAACGGATTTCCCGGCGAGTGGGAGCCTACCGATCCGAACCATTTACCGGATGATCAGTACGTGGGTAAAACGGACCGCAAAGATCCTGTGCTTTCGCCCATGTTTTCCGACCTGCACGGAATGCCTCCAAGTCTTCTCGTGACCAGCACGCGCGACCTTCTGCTCAGCGGCACGACTCTGCTTCATCGCGCACTATTGCAGGCAGGGAATGATTCGCAACTGGTCGTGTTCGAGGCTTTGCCGCATGCGTTCTGGTACCACTTTCAGCTGCCAGAAACCAGGGAGGCGCTGGAGTTGATGGCGAAGTTTTTCGACGAGAAGATCAATCCCTAAGGGTTATTCTCAATCCTTGCGTAATCACGTTGCGCAATTCCGATCTTTCATGGCGCAGACTCCTACGGAATCAGCATGTAACTGACAAACGCCAACTGCTTGCTATCCGGCGACCACGAGGGCACATTGATGGTTCCCTGCCCTCCAAAAAGCTTCGCCACAACAGTGATCTTCTTGTCCGCGAGGGACATCAATCGAAGCATTACATCCTTGTTCTCAGGATGCCCCGTAACGTCTGCGGCGTAGGTGAGAAAGACCATCGATTGCCCATCGGGCGAGACGTGCGGAAACCAGTTGTTGAGATCGTCCGAGAAAACTTGCTCCTGGTTGCTGCCGTCGGGCTTCATGCGCCAAATCTGCATGTGGCCGGTGCGCTCGGAATTGAAGTATATGTACTTCCCATCGGGTGAATATTCCGGCCCATCATCTAACCCCTTCGCCGTCGTGAGCCGCGTCTCTTCTCCACCTGCAACGGAGATTGCATAAATATCGAAATCGCCATTGCGTTGCCCGACAAACGCCAAGGTCTTGCCATCCGAAGACCAGCCGTGCCAGTACGAGGGAGATTTCTGGGTGACACGATGCGGAGCGCCGCCGCCGATCGGCACCGTATAGACAAGTGATTCGTGATCTTCTTGCGAGTTATCGCTAATCGCAAGTTGAGTGCCGTCGGGCGAAATGCCATGATCGTTGTTGCATCGGTTTGCGAATCCAGTATCAAGTGTTGCGGCCTTATCACTTCCGTCGGCGAGTCGCTCGATATGCCCGTCCCGGTTGAAGAGGAACGCGTTGCCGTCGCGCGTCCAGTTTGGCGCCTCGAAACGCCCTTGCGCGAGATACGCCACGCGGCGGTCCGCGGAACTCACTGTGACCGTTTCGAGCGTACTGTACAGAACCGGTTGACCGCTCGATGCGGCGGGCTGCCCAAGATCTACGTTTGAAAACGCCGCCTGTTCTGTAACGTCTTTATCGTGCGAACAGACACCCAGCCCGACGTAGAAATCGCCATGCAATGGGATTCGAATCCATCCGCCGGCAGGTTTCAGCTCGTTGTCCATCGCTAGCGCCATGTAAACGTAATCTCCCCGTTTCACGATGCGCAGCCCCTTTGGTGCCGACAGGTTCGACTGCACTTCGCGTGTGATTGCACCCTTCTCGTCGCGAAATTGAAAAGACGTGAGCCCACTCGCATGCAGGGCAACGTCGGCATACACGGAATCGGCATCGAGCGTCTGACGCAACATGAGCGCCGCCTTTTTATGCTCATTGCCGGTTTTTGTAAGAAAACGGATGTCAGCTGTCAGGCTCACATCGCCGGACATCTTCTTCCAAACGAACTGGAATGCGTCAGCCGCAAACCACATGTTCTCTCCGCTGCCGGAGATCGTGTACGACCTGTCTGCAGCCCTGTACTCTACAGAGCCAGCGTGCAGCACGGTCCCAACATCGTTGTGGCCTTCAAAGATTCCAATGGTGCTTGATCCGGCTTGGGAATGGCTCAGGATGGATATGAAAACTATGACAAGGAGCGTTACGACCGAGGAAAGACGAACCGTGCGCATCAGAACACCTCGATGGATTCAATCCGCAGGATGCACGAACGGACGATTGTAAATCCGAATAGAACGCCGTGCGCAAGTGCACCTCGATTCTGTACCAATCCGGCGACAATTCTGATACAACGTTTCGCATGAGAATGCACGCTCTACTTATTCGCATCTGCTGCTTCGTAGTAATCATTGCAAGTTCTCTTATGGCGCAGGAAACCAAGAACCCGTCCGCCGGTTTGGCGCCCACTCCGCCCATGGGCTGGAATTCGTGGAACAAATTCGCCTGTAATGTCAGTGAAGACATGATCAAGGGCATGGCCGATGCCGTCGTGAAGTCCGGCATGAAAGACGCGGGATACGTGTACGTCAATATCGACGATTGCTGGCAGGTCAGCCGCGACGCGAATGCGAATATCGTTCCTGACGCTCAGCGCTTTCCGCACGGAATGAAGGCCGTAGGCGACTACATTCACTCCCTCGGCTTGAAGTTCGGTGTTTATTCCGATGCGGGATCGAAGACCTGTGCGGGACGTCCCGGCGGACTCGGACATGAATATCAGGATGCCGTGCAATACGCGGCGTGGGGCGTCGATTACCTCAAATACGACTGGTGCAACACGACTTCGCAGGACGCCAAAGCTTCTTACGCAAATATCCGCTCGGCTCTTGACGCCGCGGGTCGGCCGATCGTGCTGAGCATCTGCGAGTGGGGCACCGCGAAGCCGTGGCTTTGGGGAAAAGAAGTCGGCGGAAATTTGTGGCGGACGACGGGCGACATCCAGGACCGGTGGGGAGGCTCGCAGAAATGGCCGGACGGAAGTTGCTGCTCCAACGGCATGCTGGCGATTGTGGATCAGCAGGTTGGGCTGCAATCGTACGCCGGGCCGGGACACTGGAACGATCCGGACATGCTCGAAGTCGGAAATGGCGGCATGACCGATGTTGAATACAAATCCCATTTCAGCATGTGGTCCATCCTTGCTGCGCCACTGATCGCGGGCAACGATCTGCGGAATATGACGCCGGCGATCCATGACATTCTTACGAACAAAGAAGTGATCGCCATCGATCAGGACGCAATGGGACGCCAAGGCGAGCGCGTCGCAAAGAATGGTGACCTGGAAGTGTGGTCCAAGCAACTGCAGGACGGAAGCCGTGCGGTGGTGTTGTTCAACCGGGGTGGCTCCGAGCAGTCGATTACCGTGAGTTGGGAGCAGATCGGGTATCCCAGCACATTGAATGCTGCGGTCCGCGATCTATGGCAGCACAAGGATTTGGGGAAGTTTCTCGGTGAGTTTTCGGCGCCAGTTGCATCCCATGGTGTTGTAATGGTGAATGTACGTCCCTGAACAAAAGTCTGGAGGCGTTGTAATGGCTAGCCTCGAAATCACGGACGTAAACGGCAGCAATGTCGACCAACTGGGCTTCTTCTGCGCCATGAGCATGCCCGCGTCGGAAGGCTATCGGAGGAAGTTACATTGGCTCAAGCAGCGATTCCCCGAAGGGTTGAAACTCAAGATCATCACCAGCGGGGGCCGAGGCTTCATCGAGTATGTTCCCGGGACATATGCGTGGCGCGGCATCCAGGCCGACGACTACATGGTGATCCATTGCATGTGGGTCGTGGGACGTTCCAAAGCATGCGGTTGCGGAAAGGCACTGCTGGCCGAATGCATTCGTGATGCGCGGGCCGGGGGCATGGCCGGCGTAGCAGTCGTGAGTGCTCGTGGCCAACTTGGGCTGCCTCCCACGAGCTATTTCCAGAAGCAGGCATTCGAAGTTGTTGACACTGCTTCGCCGGATCTTCAATTGGCGGTCCTGAAATTTCGTAAGGCGGCGGATCCAGAATTTCTTGGAGGTTGGGAACGAAAGCTGCGGCGTCTCGGGACCGACCTGGCGGTGGTTTGTTCACCGCAGTGTCCATACAGCGAAAGCTATGTTGCGAATGTTGCAATGCTCTCCAAAAAATGTGGAATGTCGGTGAACGTAGTCCGTTTGGAAACGCTCAAGCAGATCAGAGAGAAATCTCCGTCGGCTTACGGCTCCGCTGCTATTGTCGCCAACCGTAACGTGCGCCTGCATTTATACCATCACCTGACGGAGGCACGTCTGAGGAAGCTCACTGGTCCTGGTTTGTAATCAGCTGAACTTGGGCTTCAGTTCTTCCATCACGCTTTGGATGAGCTCTTTCGCATCGGTGAGATTCTTCATGATGAGCTGAATGTCCATGACGGGCTTGCCCGGCCAGCGCTGGCTTTGGCAGTAAACGCCGTGCTGCCCGACAAGAGCCATGGCATCCGTGATGGTATCCATGGTGACGGCCAAGCGACCGCGGGACACGCCCATCATCGTTTCGTAGTGTTCCAACTCTTCCTGCTTTTCGTCAAAAACCGGCATGCGCTTGATTGTAACTGTGCGGACCCGAGGAGCATAATGGGCGTCGCTGACATTATCCATTCTGAGCCGTCCAATGTGTTTGCAGTTAGAGTTAGCCAATAAAGGAGAACCTATGCAGAAGAGAATCACCCTCCTCACCACGATCGCGTTTTTGGCTGTTACCACCTGTTTCGCCCAGATGGGCGGAGGCAGCCGTCCCAGCCCAGCCGCGTCGACATCATGCGATCTGGGCGGGGGTAAGACCATCAAGACGGACTATTCCAGCCCGCGGATGAAGGGCCGCAAGATCTTCGGTGATCTCGTGCCCTTTGGTAAAGTATGGCGCACCGGAGCGAACGAGGCTACGACCTTCGTCCCGAGCAGCGATGTCAGCGTTGGCGGAAAGCAAGTGCCTGCCGGCAGCTACACGATCTTTACCGTTCCCAACGCCGACAAATGGACGCTCATCATCAATAAGAAGACTGGAGAGTGGGGCATTCCCTATAAGTACGAGAGCGATGAGCTCGCGCGCGTGGACATGAAGGTTTCAAAGCTTCCCTCCCCGGTTGAGAATTTCACGATCTCCTACGAGAAATCAGGAAACGGCTGCACGATGAACGTCGATTGGGAGAGCACGCGGGCTTCGGTCGATATCAGTGCGAAGTAGTTGTTGATCTTGAATCGAAGATTGTCTGAATGAAAGCCTTTGCAGTACGGCTTTCATTCAGCAATCGGAGATCCTCTCTTTCCCTTACTCCTCACAGGCGTACAATTCTCTCCAGTGGTGTATGGGAGGTCTTCCATGCCCGTCTACGATTATCTCTGCCTTGATTGCCACAAACCTTTTGAGACCGTTCTTACTCTGACCGAGCACGACAAAGAGAATCCCAAGTGTCCTCACTGCGGCAGTAAGAATGTGGAGCAGGAGGCTACGGCGTTCTTCGCTGTGACCTCCAGAAAGAGTTAAGGGACACTTCTCCCAGGGCAAAGGTCTTAGCTGCTGCGGCTTTTTCGTTTCCGCGGACCAGGGAAAGATTTGTCTACTCAGCTCTGGGCTTCCAGCGCAGTATCGGTTTTCGCGCGGCCGCTGTCTCATCCAGCCGTGAGACTCGCGTCGAATGCGGCGCGTCGAGTACCGTCTGCGGATCCTCTTCGACTTCGGCCGCGATCGACTTCATCGCCTCGATGAAAAGGTCCAGCTCTTCTTTTGGCTCACTTTCGGTGGGCTCGATCATCAGCGCGCCGGGCACAATCAGAGGGAATGCCGTCGTGTACGGATGGAATCCATAATCGATCAAGCGCTTGGCAATATCCATCGTCCGTACACCCTTCTTCGCCTGCACCTTGTCGCTGAAAACAACCTCATGCATCGTAGGCGTCGAATACGGCAAGTCGTACGTTCCCTCGAGACCCTTGCGGATGTAGTTGGCATTGAGCACCGCGTCTTCCGTCGTCTGGCGCAGGCCGTCGGGGCCGTTTGCCTGAATGTAAGCCAAAGCCCGGACAAACATTCCGAAATTCCCGTAAAAAGCGCGGACCCGTCCTACAGAATTCGGCCGATCGTAGTCGAACCCAAGCGTTCCATCCGGCTTGGATATGACAACGGGAGTGGGAAGAAATGGCTCGAGACCTTTCTTGATTGCGACCGGCCCTGATCCGGGGCCTCCCCCACCGTGCGGAGTCGAGAAGGTCTTGTGCAGATTCAGGTGCATGACATCGACTCCGAAGTCTCCGGGACGTACTTTGCCGACCAGAGCATTCATGTTGGCGCCATCCATATAGAGGAGGCCGCCCTTGGCGTGCAGAATCTCGGCGATCTTGTGGATCTGCTGTTCGAAGACGCCCAGAGTGTTGGGATTCGTGAGCATCAGCGCCGCGACATCCTCGTTCATTTGCGCTTCGAGGGCGGCGATATCGACCATTCCGCGCGAATCGGACTTCAAATTCTCAACCGCGTAGTTCACCATCGCAGCAGTGGCCGGGTTCGTTCCATGGGCCGAGTCGGGAATCAGAATCTTCTTGCGCGCATTCCCTTTCGACTCGTGATAGGCACGGACCATCAACAGTCCGGTCATCTCTCCGTGCGCGCCGGCCGCCGGCTGCAGAGTGATCGCGTCCATGCCGGTGATTTCGATAAGGCATTCGCTGAGCGTCTTGATGATGCGCAGGGCGCCCTGCGAAATTTTCTCCGGCTGGTACGGATGTCCGTTAGCGATTCCTTCTACTCTCGCGACTGCTTCGTTCACGCGCGGGTTGTACTTCATCGTGCAGGAACCGAGGGGATACATGCCCAGATCAATGGCGTAGTTCCAGGTCGAAAGACGCGTGAAGTGGCGGATGATCTCAATCTCGCTCACCTCGGGCATATTCCCGAGATCCTTCCGTTCTGCAGCTCCAAGCAGTTTCGCCGTGTCGACATCAGGAACGTCGAGTGGCGGAAGTTTCCAGGCAGCCTTTCCTGCGGACGATTTCTCGAAAATCAGTCCTTCATTCTGATTAACCTGCCGTGTGGCCTTGCGAGTCATGTGCTTCATCGGGCCACCTCCTCAACCTCTTCCTTCGCGGACCGTACGGAGCGTTCACTCTCGGCGATCAAGCCGGCTGCAGTATCAATGGAGCTTCGAGTTGTCATTTCCGTGCAGCACCACAACGCCGCATTGCCCAGTTCCGGATAAAACTTCTTCAGCGGTAAGCCGCCGACGATCTTGTGTCCGAGGAGGCGGCTATTGATCGCGTAGGGATCCTCGCTGGTCTCTACGACGAACTCATTAAAGCGCGGCGCGCTATCGAACAGGAGCTTGCCATGCTTGGCGAATTGGCTGGCCGCATAGGCGGTCTTCGCCAGATTTTGCTTCGCCAGTTCCTTCAGCCCGACCTTGCCGTAGACCGTCATGAAAATGTTCACCATCAGGGCGACCAGCGCCTGGTTGGTGCAGATGTTCGAGGTCGCCTTCTCGCGTCGGATATGCTGCTCGCGGGTGGCGAGGGTGAGAACGAATCCGCGCTTTCCCTGCTTATCAACTGTCTGGCCGACGAGGCGACCGGGCATCTGGCGGACGTTCTTTTCACGGGTAGCGATTACGCCACAGTATGGCCCACCGAACCCGAGCGGCACTCCAAAGGACTGTGCCTCCATCGCAATAATGTCGGCAGAGCGCGGCGGCTCAATGATCCCCAGGGAAACTGCTTCGGCGATGGACACCACCAGCATCGCCCCGTTCTTGTGTGCGACTTCGGCAATCACCTCGACATCTTCGATCGCTCCGAAGAAGTTCGGCGATTGGACGAGGACGCACGCGGTCTCCGGCGTAATGGAGTTTTCAAGTTCCTTCAAATCCACGCGCCCATCGCCGCCGAACCCGACGGTCGAGAGGGGCATCCCCTGGTGCGTCGCATAGGTGGCCAACACCTCGCGATATTCCGGATGCAAGCTGCGCGCGACGATAACGGACCGCCGCCCAGTGAGGCGGACGGCCATCATTACCGCTTCTGCGCCCGCAGTTGATCCGTCGTACATGGAAGCATTCGCCACTTCCATCCCCGTCAACTCGCAGATCATGCTCTGAAATTCGAAGATGGACTGCAGCGTTCCCTGTGAGATCTCGGCCTGGTAAGGCGTGTAGGCCGTCAGGAATTCGCCGCGGGAGATCAGCGAATCGATGATCACCGGGCGGTAGTGCATGTATGCCCCGGCGCCGAGAAAGCTTGTATAGCCGTCTCCATTCTCTCGAGACCGCTGGCGGAAGAAATCGACAATTTCCGACTCCGCCATCTGCCGCGGAATGTTCAGATCACGGTTGAGGCGGTATTCGGACGGAATGGGCGCGAACAGATCGTCTACCGAACGCAAGCCCATGGCCTTGAGCATGGCTTCACGGTCGGCCGGAGATTTAGGTAAATAGCGCATAGGAAGTTATATAGATGTAGCTGGGACTCAGTTGGATTGTGATAGTAAGGGCGTCGTTTGAATGAAGGGCAAGTTTCATGGAGAGGAACGATTCAACGGCTCAAAATCGGCGTCTGACCTCGGACCTCGGCGTCGCGGCCCGAAATCCGCTTCGAGCCGATTCTCAATGTCCCGCCTCTTCTGCCACGAACTTATCGTAGTCCGCCGCAGAGAGGAGTGCATCCACTTCGCCGGGATTTTTCAGCGTCATTTTCAGCATCCAGGATCCGTGCGGATCTTTATTCACATTTTCGGGCGAGGTTGCCAGTTCGCCATTGACCTCGGTCACGGTGCCGGACGCAGGCGCAAACAGGTCGGACACGGCCTTAACAGACTCCACCGTGCCAAAAGTCTTGCCGGCGGTGATCTCCGCTCCCACCTTCGGAGTCTCGACGAAAACGATGTCGCCCAGGGAATTCTGAGCGTAGTCGGTAATGCCGACCGTGGCGGAGTTGCCGTTGACCTGAATCCATTCGTGTTCTTTGGTGTATTTGCGATCTGTGGGATAGGGCATAAAAGCTTCTAGCTCCTGGCTGCTAGGTTTAGATAAATGTTCTCGCGAACTCCGCGACTGCTAAGCGGCGTTCTTCGGACGCTTGTAGAAAGGCGTGGGAACTATTTTTGCTCCCGCGCCTTGACCGCGGATTTCTACTTTCACGCTCGTGCCAATCTCAGCGAACTCCCTCGGTACGTATGCCAGCGCGATGTTCTTTTTCAGAAACGGCGCCGGCGATCCGCTGGTAACGTAACCGATCTCTCGTCCAGCATCGTCGAGGACTTTGTATCCGTCACGGGAGATGCCACGCTCGACCATCTCGAGTCCGACCAGCGTTCGTTTCAGTTCCGCTGATTTAGCTTGCTCCAGCGCCTCGCGCCCTATGAATCCCCGCTTCTCCATCTTGCAAAAGCGGTCCAACCCGGCTTCCCAGACGTTAATCGTATCGGAAATCTCATGACCGTAGAGAGGTAGTTTGCCCTCTAACCGCAAGGTGTTCCGGGCCCCGAGACCGCACGGCACGACGCCAAATTCTTTTCCGGCAGCCAGAATCTCGTTCCAGATGCGAGCGCTCGTGGACTCGTCGGCCGGAACGTAGATTTCGAAGCCATCTTCCGCGGTGTAGCCGGTGCGGCCCATAAGCATGTTATCGAGGCCGGAGAGCTGCCCTCGGGTGACCCAATAGAATTTCACTTTGCTTAGATCGGCATCCGTGAGCTTCTGCAGGAGATTAACTGCCTTCGGTCCCTGGATCGCAATCTGGGTGTAGTCGTCCGACAGATTTTCGACCGCGCAGTCGAACTGCCGGGTATTGTCGCGGACCCAGCTGAAATCCTTCTCCCGCGTGCCTGCATTGATGACCAGCAGGTATTCGTCTTCGCCGAGGCGATGCACGATGACGTCATCGACAAAAGTGCCCTGCGGATAAAGCAACGCCGAATACTGCGCCTGCCCGATCGCCAGCTTCGAGGCGTCGTTCATCGATATATGCTGAACGGCAGCCAGAGCCTGTGGTCCTGCGAGCCGGATATCGCCCATATGGCTGACATCGAAAATCCCCACACCGGTGCGCACCGCCATGTGCTCGGCAATAATCCCGCCGCCGACGGAAGCAGGATATTCGACCGGCATGTCCCAGCCATTGAACTCCACCATCTTGGCGCCCATCTGGCGATGGACAGCGTTCAGCGCGGTTTTACGGACGGTGGGCGCTTCAACCGGAGACAAATCTATACCTCAACAGTGAGCAGTGGCTGGCCTGCCGGGATGGTGTGACTGATTACCGTAACACGCGGTTTTTCGGCGGGTCAAACGAGGAAATTTCGGGCGGGGAATACGAACTCAGTGCCCGAACTGGACGGTTATACGGGATCCCGCGGGTACATGCGTTCCCGCGCCCGGTGATTGTTCGCGTCCTACGCCGCTGCCGACGGCCTCCAGCTGCAACCCTGCGTCTTGTGCTGCCTCGAGAGCTCCGCGAACCGTCTTGCCGACAAATGACGGCACTTCGATCCCACCCTGTTCTACGTCGAGAACGACCGTACCCGTCTTCGGCAGTAGGACCGTCGGAGTCGTCGTATTCGCAGCGACTTTGACTGGGGCAGGTGCACTGGCCATTGGCTCCCGCACTGCGGCCTGCATAACTTGCCCTTCGCTCTCGGGCATGGAACGCTCGGGCGTTGGGGCCAGACTCGGCTTTGCCGAATCCGATGCCCCGCTATTCACTTCTGCAGTCTCGAGCGGCTCACCCGGATGATCTGGCGTGTCATCGTCCAGGTCCTTCTCTTTCACCCTGGACTGTGCAAGCAGCAACTGGTGCTGCGGCCCGAGCGGCAGGTCGTGAGGAACATGCAAGTACTCAAGGACCTGCTGCGTGATCCGCCGAAACACAGGCGCCGAGACCTGTCCGCCTTGATGTAGACCGACGGGGGAGTCGAGGATCACCGCTACGACGACCTGCGGATTGTTCAGCGGAGCAAACCCCGCGAAGGTAGCGTTGTACTTCGTCTTCGAGTACGCGCCGGTCTGAGGATCGATTTTTTGTCCGGTGCCTGTCTTTCCTCCCACCGTATAACCGTCGAGCGCGGCGCGGCGAGCCGTTCCTTCGAGAACCACCTTTTGCATCATCGACCGCATCTCGGCCGCGGTATAGGAAGAAACTACCCTCCTTCCTTCTGCCGGATGAAACGAGACCGTCTGCAAAGATCCCTGCGGAGCCACGGTTCCCGTTACGATCCGCGGTGCGACGTAAATTCCGTCGTTCGCCAGAGTCGACATCACGGCCGTAAGCTGGATCGGCGAAACCCCCACCTCCTGCCCGATTGAGATCGCCGCGATCGAAACTTTGGACCAGCGGCTCGGTGGCTTCGTGATGCCGCGCGTTTCACCGGGAAGTTCAATGCCGGTCTGCTGGCCCAGTCCGAACGCGCGGATGTATTTGTAATAGCGCTCTTCACCCAGCCGCAGCGCGATCTTGATCGTGCCTACATTGCTCGAGTCGGCCAGAACCCCCCAGACCGGCAGAACCCCGTGCGGCTTCGAGTCGCGGATGCGCATCCTGTTGTAGACAATCGATCCCATCTGGCAGTCAATGAGTTCGTTCGGATTGGTGAGCTTCTCTTCGAGCGCCGCGGAAATCGTGACCACCTTGAACGCCGAGCCGGGTTCGTAGACATAACTCACAGCGCGGTCGGTCAGCGTTTCGGGTTTGATTTCTTTCCGGAGATTGGGATTAAACGTCGGCCGGTTCGCAAGAGCCAGAATCTCTCCCGTATGTGGATTCTCTACAATCACCGTCCCGGCAATCGATTGTGTGTCGTGAATCGCCTGCTCCAACTCTTTCTCGGCGATGTACTGGATGTTCTTGTCAATCGTAAGAACGAGATTTTCACCGGGCTCGGGCTGGGTTGCGACGTCAGAAAACCACTGCTTGCGCGCATCCACGGAGATAAACATCTTGCCGGCACGTCCGCGCAAATTGTTGTCGAACTCATGCTCAATTCCGCTCTGGCCTGTTCCCTCCATTCCAACGGAACCAAGTACCTGTGCGGCAAGGTCGCGCGCCGGGTAGAAGCGTCTGGGTTCCTTCTGATAATGGATGCCTTGCAACTTCAGCGAATTGATACGCTGAATGGTTTCGTCGGTGGCTTTTCGCGCGATCCAGCAGAACGTCTTATGCGCGCGGCAGTCGGCCAGCACTACGTTATAGTCGTCGCCGGTAATGCGTGTGACAAGCGAGATTGCGGTGGGGAGATCCTTGACTTCCGATGGAACGGCAAACGCGGAGTCCACGAGCACCGACATCGCCAGCTCGTGCCCCGTGCGGTCATAAATGATGCCGCGTTTGGCATCGAGCGGAATAGCGCGCTGCTGCTGGTGTCCGGCCTGCTTGACGAAAGACCCGTAGCTGAAGACCTGCAGGTAGACGAGCCGTCCGCAGATCGCGACGCACCAGAACAGCATCACGGCACCGAGAAGGTAGAGACGGGGATTCTTGCTGGGGCTGCTGTTTGCGGATGCCATGATAAGCGCCTTGAGACAAATGTGGCGGCCTACTTACAGGCAGGCCGCCGCAGAAATTCAGCCGAGCCCCGCTCGGCGGCGGACGCGTCCGCCTTTATGCAATGTTTACTGGCCCGCGATTACCATTACGGGCGCCGCGCTCGCCATGACCGGAGCTTGTGCGTCGGCCGATGTAGAGTCCAGGCGAATCACTTGTCCGGGTGTCGGTGGGACCAGGCCCATCCGGCGCGCGAGTACATCAATTCGCTCCGGATCGCGGAGCGATGCGTCTTCCAGACGCAGCGCGTGATTCATCTCGGTCAGACCGGTCAATTCGCGCTTGGCGGACTCAATCTGATACCCATACTCAATGGCTTTGAAGTGCTGCCAGGCATACGTGAAGACCAGCAGAAACAGGAGCGCCAGCGCGGTGCCAAACTGCTTCATTTCGCGGTTGT
Organism: Terriglobia bacterium; assembly: GCA_963727085.1. Classification (GTDB taxonomy): domain Bacteria; phylum Acidobacteriota; class Terriglobia; order Terriglobales; family Acidobacteriaceae; genus Sulfotelmatobacter. The sequence continues at coordinate 209,031 of CAVSER010000004.1, forward strand.
GGCCGGGATCTTCCACTTTCACCAGGCGCGAATTGTCGATCGCCTTCGAGAAGTAAATCTCCGGAGTTCCCGCCCAGAACGGACGGCGCTCTACGACCCGACCCACGCTTGGAATTGCTACCCGAGCCATCGCTGCTGCTGCCGCCATTTATGCCGCTCCCTGGAGAATCTGCTCGCCATTTACCGCAATCTGCATCGAGAAGATCTCATGCAGTTCCTGTTGTTCCGCGGTCCTGCGTTGCTCGGCCTTTACCTGCGCCTGGTCGACCGCCGCCATCAAGTCCTCAATCAATGTGCCCGTGTACATGTCCCTTAACCTCAACTTGGATTCCTACCACGGAACCAAGTTCATCCCGCCCCAGCGGATCTCCGTCCGCATTGGTCTAACCTGATCTCTAACCCCGGCACCGCCTTTACAGCCATGCCGGGTGCTCCGGCAGGTTTTCCGGAGCTAAACTCTTTCCGCCGCCCGCAATTTCGCGCTGCGCGCCCGCGGGTTACGATCGCTCTCTTGTTCAGTTGCCGTTACTGGCTTTTTGGTCAGCACGCTGAAGTAACCCTCATGCACCCCTTCGCGGAAGGCATCTTTCACGATGCGGTCCTCCAGCGAATGAAAACTGATCACCACCACGCGTCCACCGGGCCTCAGGATCTTCGGCGCTGCCTCGAGCAGCGCCTTCAGATCGTCCAGTTCGCGGTTTACGAAGATTCGAAGAGCCTGAAAGGTTCGCGTCGCGGGATGAATTCTTCTCTCAGCCTGGTTCATTGGCCGGGCCGCGGCTGATACGATCTCTGCGAGTTGTGCAGTAGTGCGTATCGGCCGCGACCGGCAAATGGCTCTGGCGATTCTCCGCGACCTCCTTTCCTCTCCGAATTCGTAAATCACATCGGCAAGCTGTCGCTCGTCGAGGTGGTTTACCACTTGTTCGGCGGTACGATCGCCACGCGGGTCCATCCGCATGTCGAGCGGTCCTTCCGCCTGAAAGCTGAATCCGCGCGCCGCATCGTCCAACTGCAGGCTGCTCAACCCGATGTCCGCCAGGATCCCGTCTACGCTTCCTGCCTTCTGCCCTCTTGCGATTTCCGCAAAGGAGCGGTGCAGCAACGTGACTTCTGGCCAGTCATCGCCGGGAGCCCGTAGCCGGGAGCCCGCGAGTTTCAGTGCTGCCGGATCCTTATCGAGCCCAATCAAATGTCCCGGTGCGCCGAGGCGTTTTGCGATTTCGTAACTGTGCCCGCCAAGGCCCACCGTTGCGTCGATATAGGTCCCGCCACGCCGCACGGCTAAAAAGTCGATCGCTTCTTTTAAAAGAACCGGAACATGGCTCACTTGCTTTCCACCACCATGCCCAACCCCCTGAGGGGTGTGTTTTGATCCCTCGCCCACTAGATGCCCAGTTCGTCGAGCGTCTTCTCATCCTCAGGCGTGAACTTTTCTTCTTGAATCTCCCGTTTGAACAGTTCCAGGTTCCTGACCACGAGATACGTCAAGTTGCCCAGAACCGCTACCTCGCCCTTGATCTGCCCCGCTTCCCGCAACAACTGCGGCAGCAACAGCCGGCCCTGTCCATCCATCTCGACTTGCTGCCCGTAATAGTTCGTCCGATCCAGAAACTTCTTCTTCGTAGGATTGAAATTGGAGAGCCCTGCCAGCTTCTGCTCGATCCGCTCCCATTCCTCGAAGGGATACACTTGAGCAACCTTCCCATCGAGACTTGTGATGTAGAATTGCTGCCCGTATTTCTCGTCGATCACCCGCTTGAACTCGGCCGGGACTTTGAGACGACCCTTCTCGTCGACCCGGGTTGGATGATTGCCGCGGAACATGATGGTTTAAGGAGGTCGAATTCGCGCAAAACCGGGTCAAACTCGGGTTATTCGGGCTGTTTGTCGTACTTCTGGGTCGGAATTCCACCGGCTCCTCGATTTTCAGCTCCTGCTTCCCACGGACCCTACTGCTCTCTCCACTTCATACCACTTTCTCCCACATCTTAGCCGTAAGTCGTTTATTGTCAAGCAGAAACTTGATGGTACGCGACTCGTGGGAACACCAAAGATGGAAAGTACGAAGGCTTGTGGTTAACCAATCGTGTGACCACAAGCAGTTGGGCTTACAGCCTTGATTCCTTCGCTATTCATTCGCTGCGATTTTTCTTGACGTTAGCCATGGTCGCGGATTTTATTGTGGGAATGTTGTCCGTTACTCCTCGCACCGCCCGAATTGCCCCTTCAAAAGTAGTGCGAATTCATTTCGTCACTCCGGCGACCAGCTCCGCACTCCCTCGATGATCGGTACAACGTCACCAGTGTGGTCGCAACCAGAACGCAAGCGTCATCACCTTCCCTAAGAGTGGCGCGCATAGCGAATGCTGCCATCCCTATCTTTGCAGTACTCATCCAAGTCAAAACCTATTTTGTTCTCCACTCCGAGGGCTGACTCATGAAGTCGTCGTATATCTCCGGTATCGTTGCTGTATTGCTCTCCACTCTAGCCGTCGCGCAGCAGGGCCAGCAAAATCCTGCGCCTCCTCTTTATCCAGCGCCCAATAGTCCGGCCGAGGCACAGTCCAAGCAGAACGTTCAAAGCCAGACGAATGCAGACATGCCGGTCTTTCGCGTCAATGTATATGCACGCTCGGCGCGAGCTGTGAACTACCGCAATCGCGGTGGATCGACTACCGTCGACATCAAGGGCACAGATCTCATGCCGGCAATCGACGGTCGAGCCAAGGTCGACGGCAAAGCCGGCAGGCTTGCCATCGATGTCGATCTGAATCACGTAGACCCTCCCGCAAAATTCGGCGGTCAGTATTTGACTTATGTTCTTTGGGCGGTCACACCAGAGGGGCGAGCAGTCAACCTCGGCGAAGTGCTGCCAGGCGGGAATGGCAAAGACAAAATCAGCGTGACCACCGATCTGCAGGCTTTCGGACTGATTATCACGGCGGAGCCATATTTCGCGGTCACGCACCCGAGCGATGTGGTTGTGGCACAAAATGTCATTCTTCAGCAGACTAAGGGCTTCGAGGAGTCCATTGACGCGAAGTTCGACGTGCTGGAAGGCAAGGAGTACACGGTAGACGTTCCCGTCGAGCAACTGCCGTCCTCTCAGGCACAACCGAACGTTCCGCTCGACCTGCTCGAGGCACGCAACGCAGTCGCCATCGCTAAAGCCGCTGGCGCCGAGCAGTATGCGTCAAGTAGCGTGATGAAAGCCGAGGACATGCTGCAGCGCGCTGAGGACTACTACCAGCGCAAACAGGGCCGCACGCCCATTGGAACAGCCGCTAGAGGAGCCGTCCAGATGGCGGAGGACGCGCGTGTTCTGACCCTTCGCAAGAAGGAACAAGAGCGACAGGACGCCGCCCGTCGCGCCAACGAAGAAGCAAGGGCGAAGGCGGAAGCCGACGCTGACGCAGCTCAAAAGCAAGCTCAGGATGCCCAAGCCCGAGCGGATGCCGACGCCCAGCGCCGGGCTGAAGCCGAAAAGGCGAAGGCCGAGGCCGACTTGCAGCGAACCCAAGCCCTACTCCAGCAACAACAAGCGCAAGCACAAGCTCTGGCCGCGCAGCAGGCTGCGGAAGACGCGGAGCGTCAAAAGCAGGCGGCCCAACTTCAGGCGCAGGAGGCCGATCGCGAAAAACAGGAAGCCATTCAACAGAAAGAAGAGTTGCGCGCTCGCCTGCTGGCTCAACTCAACCAGGTGTTGCAGACAAAAGACACGGCGCGCGGCCTGATTGTCAGCATGCCCGATGTCCTCTTTGCCTTCAACAAGTACAACCTGAAACCGGAAGCCCGTGAGCGGCTGGCCAAGGTATCAGGCATCTTGCTGGCCTATCCGGATCTGAAACTCGCGATCGAAGGTCACACCGACAGCATTGGCAGTGACGAATATAACCAGCAGCTCTCCGAAAAACGCGCGGACACGGTTCGCGGCTATCTGGTCTCCTCTGGAGTCGTTCCGGACCACGTCAGTGCGGTTGGGCTTGGCAAGGCCGATCCCGTCGCGGACAACAGCACATCTGCAGGCCGCCAGTTAAACCGCCGCGTAGATATCGTCGTTTCCGGAGATGTGATCGGCTCGCAACTGACGCCGTCGACACCACCACCAAACAGGAACGTAAATCAATAATCTTCAACCCTTCGATCACATGTTGGTCGCTGACACAAAGTCAGCGGCCAACAAGCCATTCCGCTCCGCGCATCAAGATTCTGTGCTGAAATGAGAATACATGGGCGGCCATCTGGAATTTGAGCAGTGGGTTCCCTTCCCCGTCGAAAGAGTGTTTCAGTTCTTCTCGAATGCTGAGAATCTGCCGCGGATCATGCCCCAAGACAGTGCGACTCGCCTGGTCGCGCTCAACCTCATTCCTCCGCCAGGCGCCACGGATGGGAAGATGGCCGGCATCGGCTCACGTATCGTGACTTCATTCCGTGTCTTTCCGCGACTTCCCTTTCGTGCGCAATGGATCGCCCGCATCACGGAATTCGAATGGAACCACTATTTCGCAGACGTACAGGACAAAGGTCCCTTCAAGCTCTGGCATCACCGGCACGAACTGCACTCCGAGGCGCATCAGAATATCTCAGGCACGCTGGTGCGGGACATCATTGACTACGAGGTTGGCTTGGGGTGGTTGGGATCAATGGCAGATGCAATGTTCGTGCGCCGACAAATGCAGCGTGTCTTCGCGGAGCGGCAGCAGAAGCTTCCCCAGTTGCTCGCCCAGAATGTTTGAAGCGTTGTTCTTCTCAGATGCCAGCCTGCTCACGGACGGCATCCGATATGTTCTTGCCTGTTACGAGCAATACCGAGGGTCCGGCTGCCGAAGCGTGTTTGAGCCATGCGGCCGTCGCCGCAGCGCCAGCAGGTTCCGCAAGGATGCCTTCTTTGCGGTAAAGATGGTGGACGGCCTCAATCATCTCGGCTTCGCTGACCAACGCGACGTCATCGACGACATTACGAATGGCAGCGACGTTCTCAGGATCAGGAGTGCGAGTCGCCAGCCCATCCGCGCAGGTATCGCACAAATCGGTCGGGACGGGCTTGCCCTCGCGCCATGACAAAACATACGACGGCGCGCGCTCCGCTTGCACTCCGATCACTTTCACCGCGGGCTCAAGTTGCTTGATGGCAGCGCCCACTCCACGAATCAGTGCCGTGTCGCCCATGGGTACGAACACCGTGGCGGTGGCGGGAAGCTGTTCCATTATTTCCATGCCAATCGTTCCGGGGCCGGCGGGCAGTTCGGGATCAATAGCATCGTCCAGGAAATAGATGCCGGGGCGAGTGGAATACTCCTTAGCGTGTCTATGCGCCTGCGCCAGATCAACGCTTCCCGTCATCTCCACCCGTGCTCCCAGTTCTTCGATCTTCCTGCGCTTGACCGGATTGGGGTTTTCCGGCAAAAAAATCGTTGCGCGGACGCCTAGAGTCTTCGCTGCGAATGCCACCGCTGCACCATGGTTTCCGGTGCTGCACGCAACAACTTCGTCGATCCGCTCTCGTTTGAGGCTTGCTGCCAGTCCGTACAAGGCGCCGCGCGGCTTGAAGCTTCCGGTAGGCAGTACGGTCTCATCCTTCAGCCATGCAACGGCCCCCCCGCGCGAGAGTGAAGGGGCTTTCACGAGAGGAGTAGCCGCGAAATAATCGCGAAGGAATTGCTGCGCCTCCTGGAGCTTGGAGAGCGCTGGAGAGATCGGCATCTTCACTTGACCGGTTCCACGAACACGGCAGTGCCGTAGGCGAGCACTTCCGTGACGCCTTGCATGACTTCGGTCGCGTCATAGCGGGCGGCCAGAACGGCGTTCCCTCCCAATTCAGCCGCATGCTGCAGCATCAGATCAAACGCTTCCTGCCGAGTCTTTTCGCATAGATTTGTCAGCAGTGTGATATTTCCTCCAACAAGTGTCTGGAGGCCCGCGCCGATCGTGCCGAAGATCGAGCGGGAGCGCACTACAATGCCGCGCACGACACCAAGCGTACGCGTCACTCGGAAGCCGTCGAGTTCGAATTGCGTGGTCACCATGTTATGAGCCACCATCCTGCCAGCTGTATAACCTGTCGCCATGAAGTCCTCCTGATTCGCCCTTGCCGCACGCAACTATATCGCGGGGCTCTATCGACAGTGAGTACCTTAAGAGATTGCACTCCCGGTCAACTGTCACTCGAGTTCTGATGAGATGAAGAAGTCGCCGGCGGAATTGTCGTATTCGATGCGCAGCACGTTCGGCTTGCAGCAGACCTGGCAGTCTTCCACATAACTCTGTCGCCGTCCGGCCGACTCGTCCACAGTCGTGACGTTCCACTCTCCGCATGAGGCACATTGAAAACCAGATTCCATCGCTCGGATCCAGCATACCTCAGCGGATTTCTTTCTCCGAACGCCCTTCAGTCCTTGAAATGCATGCGAGACTTGTCTGCGCATTGGAGCGGCGAGCGCTCATATAATGGCCGCACTACAGTGGAGGATGGATGATTTCACGGCGGAGATTTCTGGAGCTAGGCGGCATCACTACGGGAATCGGTTTCGGTTCACGCAAGCCATTTTCAGCGGTTCCACTGTTTACTTCCGAAGATCCATCGCTACCACCCTCCATTGTGCGACTGCAATCCCGGAAGAGCGAGGCCTCTCCGATCACCCGCGAAGAGCGGGCGCAAAGGCAGGAACAGGCGCGCAAACTGATGGCGGAACATGCCATCGACGCCATTCTTCTGATGGAAGGCACCTCCCTCCGATATTTCACTGGCATCCGCTGGTGGGGCGGCGAACGCATGTTCGCGTTTGTGCTGCCCGCGAAAGGCTCACCTTTCTACGTGTGCCCCACATTCGAAGAAGGACGCGCACGCGAGCAGATCACGAACGCTCCCGGCGGATCGGAACAGGATCTGCGCACTTGGCAGGAAGATGAAAGTCCGTATCAACTCGTCGCCCAAGGATTAAAAGGCCGCGGGATCTCCTCCGGAAAACTCGGGATTGAAGAAACAGTCCGGTTCTTGTTCGTCAACGCGCTCTCAAAGGCTTCACCGCAAACCACACTCGTTAGCGCAACCCCGGTCACGGCAGGTTGCCGGATGATCAAGAGTGCGCATGAGATCGCCTTGATGAGGCTGGCGTCGCAAGTGACGCTTTCGGTTTACCAGGCTGTGTATCAGGCCCTGTCGGATGGCATGACGCAGCAAGATGTCGAAGCACTGATTGACAAGGCTTACGCGCGAACAGGATTCGTCGGAGATGCCAGTGTGATGGTCGGTGAGTACACGGCCGCTCCTCATGGATCAACCACGCCGCAGGTGATCCGCCAAGGCTCCATCATCATGCTCGACGACGGTTGCACAGTCGAGGGATATCAATCGGACATCACGCGCACCTTCGTACTGGGTAAGGCCTCCGACAAGATGAAACGCGTCTTCGATGTCGTCCATCGGGCGCAATCGGCCGCGCTGGCGGCTGCCCGCCCCGGAGTGGAATGCGGCGCTGTAGATACGGCGGCCCGCAAAGTCGTCACTGATGCGGCCTTCGGTCCCGATTACAAGTTCTTCCGGCATCGCGTCGGCCACGGGCTTGGCATGGATGGCCACGAATGGCCTTACCTTGTGCGCGGAAATCCGGCGAAACTCGAAGCGAACATGACGACCAGCGATGAGCCGGGAATTTATATTGCGGGCGAATTCGGGATTCGACTCGAGGATGACATGCACATCACTGAGAAGGGCTCCGAGCTATTCACGCCGCAGAGCCATTCCCTGGAAGACCCGTTCGGCAGGGGCTGACCTTGTACATCCACCGTGCGCGTCATGTCGCTCTCCGCAAAAAGATCGGGCTGCCGCAAGTTGCGACAGCCCGTATTTCCTGAACGAAAACCAATTACCAGCGCAGGTTCGACAGGTACTGGTAACTCACCTTGATGTTCTCGATCGGACTCTCCGGCTTATCGTGCTCGACGATGTAGTGCTTAATGCCGGCCTTTTCGGAGTAGGAGAAGATCCTTTTCCAGTCGATGATGCCGTTGCCGACGGAAGTCAGTTCCTTCAGCGAGTCGCCGAAGTTCTGACCGCCTGCCTCTGATACCTTCGGCAGCTTCTTGATGTCTTTTACGTGGACCAGCGGGAACCGTCCCGGGCACTGATTGAAGTACTTCACAGGATCGCCGCCCGCAGCCGTAATCCAGCAAAGGTCCATTTCCATGACGACCAGTTTCGAATCGCACATTTTCAGGAGCTCGTCATAGGGCAGTTTCCCGTTCACCGGCAGGAACTCGAACCAGTGATTGTGATATCCGAACTTCAGCCCAGCCTTGTTGCACTGCTCTCCGCATTTGTTGAACTTCTCGGCCGCCTGTTTCCAGATGTCCGGCGACTTGCGCAGATCTTCCGGAATCCATGGGCAGATCACGTATTGCAACCCGATCTGCTTCGAAGTCTCAATCACCGACGGGAACTTGTCATCGAGCTCGTCGTACTGAACGTGCGTCGAGGGAGCGGTCAAGCCGTTCTTGTCGAGAACCGCGCGCACCTGCTGGCCGGTACGCCCGAAGTATCCTGCGAACTCCACTTCTTTGTATCCGATCTGCGCGACCTTGGCGATCGTTCCTTCAAAATCATCTTTCATGAGGTCGCGGACTGTGTACAGTTGCACCCCGATCTTGTCGATCTTGTGCTCACTCGCAGCCCAGCCGAATTTTGTCGCAAATAGAGTCGCAGCTGCGCCGGCAGTCGCGGTTTGCAGGAAGTTACGGCGATTCATTGCATGAAGACTCATGATTCCTCCGGGTGCTCCGTTGGGGCGGAAGTCGAATTCGAAAGAATTATACGCGTGCTCTGGAATCGATAGCGCGCGGATTGCACCGTTCGGCTGCGGGCTGGTACCAAAGAAGGAAGGGTTGAGAGAGGACGCCTGCGCCCTCTCTCAAGCTACTCTCATTTTGGCTCCGCAACCTGCAGGTTGTTGGTGACGGAAAATACACCCGAGATTCCGTTTGCGCGGACGTTGACAAGGTTCTTGTCCGCCTCACTGTCGACGACCCCCTCCAGTGTGACGCGGCCATTCTTCACGATGATGCGGATCGGTTTCTGCACCCCTAATGCATACTTCTCAAGCGCGGGATAACCGTAAATGGAACGATACTCCGCGATTCGGATACCGTCGTCCATGGAAGAGGGAGGAAGAACCTCGATCTGGTTATCGACTTTCTCCACTCCTTCTACGTGCTTCACGGCATTTTCGGCATCGGATTTGAGCACGGGTCGAACGACTTGCCCCAACAGCGTGACGGTACTCCCGTCTATTTTGTATGCAATGTTGTCGAACACGCCGAAATACGGCAGCATCAACAGTTCGTGCCGTACTTCCCGCGCAATCCGGTCTTGAGATTTTGGGGAAATTTGATCTCGTTGCGCGTTCCGTGCAACTGCACCGGCTGAAACGAAGGAAACAATACTAAGGACAGCAATCAGCAGTCTCTTCATCTTTCGCTTTCTCCTTCTTTCACGTTGAAGCTATGAGTGGATGCGCTTCCCACCCGAAATGTTGGCTTGCTCAAGGACCTTCACGAAGAGGATAAAAGGACGCCGCTGCATTTTACATTGACGTTACAACCCTTCGGATATCAGGCTCAGTCTTAATTGCTTGCCGTCCTCCAGGAGTCGTACTTCCGAACAGTTCTTCAATACCCAGTCGGCTCCAGAGTCGCGCAGCGACGCCTCATCCACGGTCGTGGTAAAGGCTACGACCTTTGCCGCAGCGTTCTTCCCCGATCGAACGCCCGCGGGGACGTCTTCAAAAACAAGACAATTCTGCGGCGCGAAACCGAGAAGCCCTGCGCCCTTCACATAAGGTTCCGGATCTGGCTTGCCCCGTGAAATATCGTTCGAAGTGATCATCTTCTTCGGTACTGGAAGCCCCGCCGCCTTGATTCGCACCTCAGCCAGCGGACGGGTGCAGGACGTAACGATCGTCCAGCGGTCTCCGGGAAGGCTGGCTAGCAGATCCAAAGCTCCCGGCAAGGGCACGATCCCATCAAGATCCTCGATCTCCCGCCGCTCCACTTCACGGTTCTCTTTTTCATGATCGGCGTTCGGAAGATACTCGCGAACCGTCGTGAGGCTCGGCCGTCCGTGCGCCCGGGCCACCACTTCCTCAGGATTGAATCCATGTTCAATTGCCCATTGGCGCCACACTCGTGCGACAGCTGGGGTCGAACTGATCAGCACTCCATCCAAGTCAAACAGCAACGCGGCACAGTGAACATGAGTCATTCGCGACCGGAAACCTTTCTTACGCGTGGTGAATGGGAAGAGCTTGTGTAATTGAGACAGTTTATTCAGATTGGTCGTCTTCAATCTGTTCCCAGGTCTCAGGGCAATTGTAAACGGGCTCAAAGACACGGATAGCGAATAGCACATCTTTCCAACGACTACTCCCCCAGTGAGGTAAGTCACGGAAATCAGTATCTGGGGTCACTTTGCTACGGGCTACGATCGCATAGCATTAGAGCGAGGATGAGACGTGGAGGGACTGCGCGAGTGCTCTCCAAATGCGCAAATCCCGATTGCGACGAGCAGTTTCGCTATCTCCATCAGGGGAGGCTCTTCCACCTGAGCCCTGTCCCCGAACTGCGAAACCTCAGTGAAGAATCCTGCGAGTATCTGTATGAGCGTTTCTGGTTGTGCGATCAGTGCGCAAAGAAACTAACCGTCATTTGGGACGGCTTGCAAGCCCGGGTTCTCGAGTTACCACCGAAACCGCTGACGCAGCGAAGCGATCTCGATCATCACGAAGAGAGAATCTCTGACCGGGAACAAACGAGGATGTGGGCCGATGAGTTCGGACTGCGGGACAGGATCACTGCCCCGCGCCGATCAGGACTGAACGATTTTTTCGAGCGCCGGACGGTTCCGGATCACCAGCGTCGAACCCTTGAGTTGCAGAAACTGTTTCTTCTTGAACTCGGAAAACAGCCGGCTCACCGTCTCGCGCGTCGTACCGATGATCTCTGCGATTTCTTCGTGGGTCAACGTGAGTTTGACCTGCATCGATCCATCGTTTTGTGGCGTCTTTGTCGTCCAAGACAGGAGGAGCTTAGCGAACTTTTCCGACGGTGAGGTTGCCAGACCCAGCGTTCGGATCTCCTCATACGCCGTGTAGTAGTTGCGGCTCAACTGTTCTGCGACGCGAAGCGCCACTTCTCCATGATCCTTAAGGAACTGCAATAGCGATTCTCGCGGAATAAAATTCGCCTGGCCCGGCTCCATCATCTCCGCGGTCACTTCGTACGGGCGGCTGGAAATTACGGAGTTGAGTCCAAGAACATCACCGGCCTCCGACAGCTTGGTGATGATCGTCTTGCCTTCGCGAGATGAGGTGGAGAGTTTTGCTTTCCCAGCGCACAGCACGAATACTCCCCGAGGCTGCTGCCCTTCAATGAAAAGCATCGCGCCTTTGGGATATACGGCAGTGGATTTTATTTCGTTGAGGCGTTGTCCGGCATGCACTGAGAGATTGCAAAAAACATGTTCTTCTCTCACCGAACAAGTGAGACAGTTATCAAGAATATTTAGTCCGTAAGGGGCGCGCATTACGCAGCACCTCCCTTTCACTAAAATTGTAGCAAACGGAATACTGCTTGTGATCATCATCACGGAGCCTAGTGATCGCACTCATACTGTAGTCACTGACGAAAACGTGACACTGTGCAAAGATGGGTGTTGTGTTTTTCAACGGCTATTCGGTTCGCGTATCTAAACTTACGGAACAATGAGCACGCTCCACTCGCCGGAGAATTCTTGTGAGTCAAGTTTCCAAGCCCACAGCGAAGCCGCCTACGGAAGCGAAGCGCATCAAAATGTCGGCACGAGTGGGATTGAATTCACTCTTCCTGCCCCGTTCGGTCGCTGTGATTGGCGCCTCAGATCGGCCCGGAACCGTTGGCTGCAGCCTACTTTCGAATCTTTTGCAGTCTGCGCCCCGCCTTAAAGTTTTCGCCATCAATCCAAGTCACGCCGAAGTTCTGGGCGTAAAGACTCACAAGAACATCGCCGACATTTTGGACCCGGTGGACCTCGCGATCGTAGTAACTCCAGCCCCGAGCGTTCCACAAATCATCGGCGAGTGCGTGGATGCCGGAGTCAAATCCGCGGTCGTGATCTCCGCAGGGTTTCGTGAGCAAGGCACCGATGGTGCTGTCCTTGAAGAAGAAATAAAAAAACATTTGCGCCGTGGATCGTTGCGCCTGATTGGTCCGAACTGCATGGGATTCATGAATCCCACGATCGGACTGAATGCGACCTTCGCCAGGATGATGCCCAACAAAGGCAGCGTCGCCTTCCTGAGTCAGAGCGGCGCGCTGCAGACTGCGATCCTGGACTGGAGCCGTCAGGAGCAGGTCGGATTTAGCGCCATTGTCTCCACCGGTTCCATGCTCGATGTGGGATGGGGAGATCTGATCTACCACTTCGGCGACGATCCACACACGAAAAGTATCTTGCTCTACATGGAGTCGGTCGGCGATGCGCGTTCCTTTCTTTCAGCCGCGCGTGAGATCGCTCTCAGCAAACCAATCATCGTGATCAAGGCCGGCCGCTCCGAGCAAGCCTCGCGCGCTGCGGCATCGCACACGGGGGCGTTAACCGGAAGTGATGATGTTCTGGAAGCCGCATTCCGCCGCTGTGGAGTCTTGCGCGTGCAGAATATCGCCGACCTCTTCTATATGGCGGAGGCTCTCAGCAAACAGCCTCGCCCGCGCGGTCCTCATCTCAGCATCGTCACCAATGCGGGCGGACCAGGAGTTCTGGCAACAGACTCTCTAATTGCTACTGGGGGGGAACTCACCGTTCTCTCGCCTGACACCATTCACGAGCTCGACGGTTTTCTTTCCGCACATTGGAGCCACAGCAATCCTGTCGATATTCTGGCCGATGCCGATGCCCAGCGTTTTGCCAGGTCCGTCGACATTGTCTCCAGGGATCCTGCCAGCGATGGATTGCTTGCCATCATTGCTCCTCAAGGAGTGGCAGACCCGACAAAAGCTGCCGAAGAAGTTGCAAAGCTGGCCCGCTCTCCGAAGCCGGTCCTCGCGAGTTGGATGGGTGGTGAGGGCGTGGCGGAAGGAACAAGGATCCTGAACGCCGCCGGCATTCCGACATTCTCTTATCCCGACACCGCGGCGCGCGCCTTCACCTACATGTGGCGCTACACCTACAACCTTCGCGGGCTGTACGAAACCCCCTCTCTTGTCGAAAGCTCCGAACCAGGTGTCGGGGCACGTGAGAAGGTAACTGACTTCGTGCAGCGAGTGCGTGCCGGAGGCCGCACGATGTTGAACGAGTTCGAAGCCAAGCACCTGCTCTCGGACTACGGCATCCCCGTCTCGGACACTCGCGCGGCAGAAGACGAAAATGAGGCCGTTGCGATTGCCTCGGACATCGGATATCCCGTCGTCTTGAAGCTTCTATCGAATACGATCGCCCACAAGACCGATGTGGACGGCGTGCGGTTGCGCTTGCTGAATGCCGACCAGGTCCGGCAAGCCTTCCGCGGCATCCATTCCGCTGTCGCGGAAAAAGCTGGAGCCCAGCATTTTCTGGGCGTGACCGTGCAACCCATGATCCGCCGTGATGGCTACGAACTGATTCTCGGCAGCAGTCTCGACCCGCAGTTCGGACCTGTCATTCTGTTTGGCTCGGGCGGAGTCATGGTCGAAGTGTATCGAGACCGCGCGCTCGCCCTGCCTCCGCTGAATACCACTCTCGCGCAACGCATGATGGAGCAGACGCGCATCTTCGCCGCGCTCAAGGGTGTTCGCGGACGCAAGCCGGTGAACCTGCCCGCCCTCGAACAGTTGCTGGTCCGCTTCAGCCAGCTTGTGTTGGAGCAGCCCTGGATCAAAGAAATCGACATCAATCCGCTGCTGGCAAGTCCCGATCAATTGCTGGCGCTCGATGCGCGCATCATCCTGCACGATGCCAGCGTGCAGCCGGAACAATTGCCGCGCCCCGCCATCCGGCCATATCCATCGCAATACGTATGGGACTGGAGATTCCAGGACGGCTCTCCGGTGACCATTCGTCCTATCCGCCCGGAAGACGAACCTCTGATGGTCAAATTCCACGGAACGCTTTCCGAGCGCAGCGTGTATCTCCGCTATTTCTGCTCGTTGAGTTTGAGCACACGAGTGGAGCACGAGCGTCTGGTTCGCATCTGTTTCGGCAGCTACGATCGGGGATTCGCGCTGGTCGCCCAACGTACGAACCCCGAAAATGGGGAGCCCGATATCCTCGGAGTCGGACGCTTCAGCGCAATCAGCCGCGTCGAGGCCGAAGCGGCCGTTCTTGTTTCTGACAACTGGCAGGGACGCGGACTGGGTACGGAACTTCTCGCCGGAGTCGCTCGCGTCGCCCGTGCCGAAGGGTTCCGCTGGTTGTCGGGAGAAATTTTGCGGGATAACCTTGCAACTCAAGCCATCTTCCGGAAAGCCGGATTCAAACTGACGTCCACTGAAGATCCGTCATCGGTTTCGGCTATCGTGGAACTCTAGATCTTCCGCCGAAAAAAAATGGCGCGGCTTTCACCGCGCCTTCTTAACTGCGTCCCAAACTTTAGGCGATCGATGCCGGCTTCGTGATCTCGAGCTGCGGCTCGAATTGCAGCGTCGTGCCCAGCGCGCGCGAAACCAGGCAAAGTTTCTCGGCTCGTTTCAGCAGGTCGAGTGCACGATCCCGTTCCTCCGCCGACGCAATCTTCAAATTCGGACGAACCACGATCTGCGTAAAGCTGTATCCGGACTCAACCTTGCGTACCGTCCCGCTGGCTTCCACTTGCAGGTCTGTGAAATCGAACTGTGCGCCACCCGCAATCGCGCGCACCGTCGTGGTGAAGCAACCCGCGATGGCTGCCAGCAAGAGTTCCTCGGGCGTCCAGCGTCCTTCCAGCCCGCCGAACTCTGCGGGCGCGGTGAAATGAATTGCGTTCGGCGCGGAATCGGACTTCGCCAGGCCGGTGCGGCCCGAAGTCCACCATGCGGCTACTCGATATGCGTGCTCTTCGCTCATAGTTCTCAAGTCTCCTTGGGAGATCCCAAATACCCATTCGCGCGACCAGCGCAAATTGGAACAATCAAAGATCCGTTTTCTTTGGTAAGCAGGCAGCTCCGGCTATGCTGCTCCCTGTTTCGTCGAAATGCCGCGTTCACACTCAATCCGTTCGATCTGCGCACGAAGCCATTCCGCTAGCGCGACTTCCATTTCGAGTTGGCTGCCGGTGCGATACAAATCCTCGACGGTTTGCCCATCTTTGGTGAGCTGGATAAACCGGCACGGAATGCTTTCGGCCTTTTGTCCATCTGGAACAAACTGCTCGAGCAGGCAGCTCTCGCAGGGATGCGGTCGCGCCGGATCGCAAAAATTTGGGCAGATCGGGGAATCCTCAAAGATCGCCGGGGCGCGCCACGGACTGTGCGGAGAACGCCCATATCCCCCGTCCTGCAAGAAGCTCAGCTCGAACCGGAGTACGTCGAGAATATCGCGACCGTCTTGAGCCATAGGCCACCTCAATTGAGCGTCAGAATGACAGAGGCCCTCTGCCCCTACCGTGCATTCCATCACGGGTTTTTGTGATTTCAATCACATTGGAACGGCCGCGACTGCCGCGGATTCCCGCGTATTTCTACGCTTTCCAAGCAGTTGCAGTTCAGGTGATGTGATTACCGTCTCTGGGGCTTGTGATCCGAAACACGCCACACCGAGGCTGATCAGGGTTCGTAGGCGCAGCAGGGGTCGGACGCGAACAGGTCTCCGCTGATGGCGTACGCCCGCGCGCGCGATCCCCCACAGACGTTTCGTGCGGGACATCGTCCGCACTTCCCTTTCAGCCTGGAGCTATCGCGCAAGGACACAAACAATGGCGATTCGCAAAAGATCTGCGAGAGTGAACGCTCCGTCACTTTGCCCGCCGGGAGCGGCAGGTAGCGGCTGGGGTAAGCCTCGCCTTTGTAATTGATAAATACCGTTCCCTTGCCGTCATTGACACCCCTTGGCGCGCACGTGATGACATCGGCCTCCGTCAGTTTTCGCCGCGAGTCGTGCGCCCTCTGTTGCAGCAGGTAACGCTGATAGTGCGGTCCCTCTGTGGTCTTAATCTGGAAGTGAACTCGTCTGGAAGCTTCATACAGCTTCGTGAAAACCTGTTCGTGACCCTCCGCATCGAGCATATCCGCCTGCTGCTCCCGCTCCGCCGGCACCAGAAAAAAGACGTTCCATAACGCGATATCCAGCCGCGTGAGCAGTTCAATCATCGCGTCCAGGTCATGAACATTTTTTCGAGCGATGACCGTGTTGACCTGCACCGGAAGCTGCTCCTCGTGGCACAACCCGATCACGTCGGCGGTACGGCGGTATGAACCCGGCACGCCCCAATAGCCGTCGTGCAATGCGGGTGTCGAGCCGTGCAGCCAAAAGGCCGCCCGCATCAGTCCACAAGCCTTCAATTCACTGATGACCGAATTGTCGAGCATTGGAGTCGGCAGCAGCGTGAGCGATGTACGCACCGATCGCTGGGACGCGAATTCAATGATGGGGAACAGATCAGGCCGCACGAGAGGATCCCCGCCGGTCAAAGCGAACAGCGGCACATGCATCCTCGCCACTTCATCAATAAGATGAAAGGCTTCGGCCGTCGAAAAATGCTGCTGCTCCCGTGCCGCACGCGCGGTGGCCCTCGCGGGGCCAGCTTTCCAGTCGCAAGCTCGCGTCATCTCCCACGTAACCTGCAACGGACGAGGTTGAAACCCAGTACCTCGCGACACCCAGCTCTCTTCCGACGATTGGTCGGAGGTCCACTCGGAACCGCTCCGGAAGCCGGATGTTCCCGACGAAGCCTCTGCGCTGGATGGCATAACCCGATCCTAAGTCTAGAGTTGAAGCCACACAGTGCGGCATGGCACGACCAATCGTGATAAACATCACATTCCATGCAGATAAACCCTGTGATTTGTGTCACAGGGCCCGGTGACTTCTGGCATAGGTTCAGGTTGAACCGCATGTGATCCTACGCCTGCGAGTGAGTTCTCAGGGTACGGACGAAAGCGTGGCATACCGCATCTGGAACATTGCGGAAGCCGGCAACCGTAATTCCCTGCTCTGTGATATCGTGCGAGGAAAATTCTTCCTTCAGGAGGAAGTCACAACATGCAACATCTCTCGATTCGAATGGCTCTTGTAGTTCTTCTAGCTTGCGGTCTGATCGCCGTATGCAACTCTTCGGCCGTCGCGCAGGACGCAGCAGCAACGTACAAGGCAAAGTGCGCCATGTGCCACGGCCCCGACGGTAAGGGCTCGGCTATGGGCACGAAGATGGGCGCTCATGATTTCACCTCTGCCGATGTCCAGAAGCAAACCGACGCGCAGCTCACAGAAACCATTACCAAGGGCAAGGGCAAAATGCCTGCGTATGACGGCAAGCTGAAAGACACGGAGATCAAGGACCTGGTCGCCTATATCCGCGGTCTGGCCAAGAAGTAACGCATAAAGGATAGCGGCCGCAGTGCCGCAGAAAAATATCGGAACTCTGAACGATTGGCGGGTGAGAGCATGTCCATGCATACCTTACGGAATCTTTTTGCGCCTGGAGTGGCCCTCACCCTCGTTTTAACTGTTTCATCCCTGTCCGCCGCGTCCAAAAAAGAACCTCCCAAACCCACTGCTGATGAGTGCCTGGCCTGCCACAGTGATGCCGGACTGACCCACGAGGTCAATGGTAAATCCGTCAGCCTGCAAGTCGATCCGCAGAAGTTCAAAGATTCTATCCACGGCAGCATGTTCACATGCGTCGATTGTCACACCGACGTAAAGAGCGCCGCGCACGAAACGACGCCTAAGAAGATCACCTGTGCGACCTGCCACGCCGACGAGCAGGCCGCCTATGATCGCAGCTATCACGGAAAAGCTGTACAAGGTGGAAATGCAAAAGCCGCGTCCTGCGTCGATTGTCACGGCAGCCCGCACGAATTGCTTCCAGCAAGCGACGCCAAGTCGAGGGTGCATCACACCAATATCCCGGCGACTTGCGGCGCCTGTCATAGCCAGAAATTCGTAATGGAAGACGGTGGCCAGAGCGCGCAGATGGTCGCGTCTTATCAACAAAGCGTCCACGGTCACGCCGTAGCCGCCGGATCCGAAAAGGCTGCTGTCTGCACCGATTGTCACGGCACGCACGAGATTCTCGATGCAAAGGACGCGAAGTCCTCGATCTTCAAGTTCAATGTGCCGCTGACGTGCGGCAAATGCCACAACACGATTTCCGCGGAATTTCAGCAGAGCATCCATGGGCAGGCGGTCTCAAAGGGTAACTGGCAAGCGCCAGTGTGTACTGATTGCCACGGCATCCACTCCATTAAGGCGAAGACCGATCCGAATTCTCCGGTATCGGCACAAAACGTAGCCCAGGTGACTTGCGCTCGCTGCCACGAGGGGGTGCGCCTGTCGCAAGAATTCGGCATCGAAGGACGCCGCGCCAGCACCTATCTGGCCAGCTATCACGGGCTAGCCTCCCGCATGGGATCGCAAGTAGTGGCGAACTGCGCGAGCTGTCACGGCACGCACAGCATCTTCCCCTCGAGCGATCCGCGGTCGACCATCAATCAAGCCAATCTCGCGCGCACCTGCGGCCAATGCCACCCGGGCGTCACCGAGAAATTCACATCCTCCAAGGTCCACGTGGATGCGCCCCTTTCGGCCGACGTGGGCAGCAAAGCTGTGCGCTGGATTCGCCGCTTTTATCTCAGCATGATCTTCGCCGTAATCGGAGGCATGCTCCTGCACAACTTCATCATCTGGCGATCAAAAGTGATCGCGCGCCGCAAGCTGCAGCAGAAGTTCGTCACGCGCATGCCGCTTCGCTTCCGCTGGCAGCACGCCATGTTGCTCGCCAGTTTCTTTACGCTGGTGCTGACCGGATTTGCATTGAAGTTCCCCGGCTCCTGGTTCGAAGCAATGCTTGGGATGAGCGAGCACCTGCGCCAACTGCTACATCGAATCGCTGCCGTGGTCCTGATCGGCGTCAGTATCTATCACATCTTCGACCTGGCCTTCACCCGCGAAGGACGTAAGCTGGCCCGCGACATGTTCCCCACGCTGGACGATGCGCGCGGCGCGTGGCAGAATGTCGCCTACTACCTCGGACTTACTGATCGCAAGCCGGAATTCCCGCGCTTCAACTACGCGGAGAAAGCCGAATATTGGGCATTGGTCTGGGGCATGATCGTGATGGCCGTCACCGGCATCATGTTATGGGCAAAGGTGATCGTCGGAAATCATTTGGCGCGATGGTGGCTCGATGTTGCGACGGCCGTTCACTTCTATGAAGCGGTGCTGGCTACACTCGCAATCCTGGTCTGGCATTTTTATCAGGTGTTCTTCGACCCCGATGTCTATCCGATGAACTGGGCCTGGTGGGATGGCAAGATGACTCTGCATCATTATCGCGAAGAACACGGACTCGACATGAAGCCTTCTCTCGAATTGGAAAAGGAAGAAGAAAAGGAGACGCAGGCGGAGCCTGAGACCGCCGAGGTCAAGCATGGACACTGAGAAAACTCCGCCAGCCGAGGTAGAACAGAGGCACAGATTGCGGATGTTGTTGCGCAATTCCATCAGCCTTGCCGGCATCGCGCTCGCCATCGTCAGCCTGGCCAATATCTTCCTTTTCGTTCTTATCGATATGATCGCGGCCAAGCCAAGCCCATACATCGGGATTTTGGCCTATATGGTCTCGCCCGCATTCCTGGTACTCGGATTTTTGCTCATCATCGCTGGCATCCTGGTAGAACGCCGCAAGAAGGTCGAGCCCACCGAATTCTTTCCCCGCCTCGACCTGAACGATCGCGCGCAACGTGGCGCGGTGATTTCCTTTGCGACATTCCTGGTTGTGTTCGTGATGGTCAGCACCGCAGGCAGCTACAAGGCTTACGAGTTCACTGAGTCGGTCTCGTTCTGCGGGCAATTGTGTCACACCGTGATGAGCCCGGAATATACGGCGTATCAGCTCTCCTCGCACGCTCGCGTTGCCTGCGCTGAATGCCATGTTGGAGCCGGCGCAACCTGGTTTGTGAAATCCAAGCTGTCGGGCAGCCGCCAGGTTTTCGCTGCCATCTTCAACACTTTTCCCAGACCTATCCCCACGCCCATCCACAACTTGCGTCCGGCGCAGGAAACCTGCGAGCAGTGCCACTGGCCCAAAAAGTTTTACGGCGGACAGCTCAAAGTCTTCACTCATTTCGCGAACGATGAAAAGAACACCATGCGCCAGGTCCGCATGATCATCAAGACCGGCGGAGGCGATCCCGCCACCGGTGCCCCGGAAGGCATCCATTGGCACATGAATATCGGCAACAAGATCGACTATGTCGCTGCCGATGAAAAGCACCAGATCATCCCTTACATCCACGTCGAAGACCAGCAGGGCCGCGTCACCGAGTACTTCGCGAAAGACTCGACGCTGACGAAAGATCAGATCGCCAAGACTCCGCGTCACCACATGGATTGCGTGGACTGCCACAACCGTCCCACTCATGTCTATGTTTCGCCTGATCTGTCCGTCGATCAGTCTCTCGTAGCTCACCGCATCGACACTTCCCTGCCCTTCATCAAGCAGGAAGCCGTTACCGTCCTGACCGGGACCTATGCCACAACCGATGCAGCCATGCAGGGCATCGCCAAAGGCATGGAGGACTTCTACGAGAGCAAGTACCCGGACGTAGCAAAGGCAAAGCAGCTCGAGATCCGAAACGCTGTCACTGAGACGCAGCAGATCTTCAAGCGCACCACCTTTCCTGAGATGAAGCTGAACTGGCAGACGCATCCCAACAATCTCGGACACTTCTACTTCAGCGGATGCTTCCGCTGCCACGACGGCCAGCACGTCAGCGCCGACGGGCGCGTCATCAGCCGCGATTGCAACCAGTGTCATACGATGTTGTCGCAGACCGAAGGCGCAACTCCGGCGGGTATCGCGACAGCGGCAAACCAGGCATTTCAGCATCCGGTTGACATTGGCGATCTGACACAAGTGAATTGCGCCGACTGCCACACTGGCGGAACCGGACCATAACGGGCCCGATAATCAGTGCCCTCCATTTGCCCGCGCATGAAATAGGCGTATATTGACCTCTTTCCAAGGTCATCCCATCCTTCATGCGCACAACAAAATTCCCGTTCTCTTCCATCGTGTGGCTACTGGTTTTGTCCGTGCTCGCTTGTGCTGCCCTGAGTTCAGCACAGGGACAGACCAATCCCGCGGTTGTTCCGGCAGATCGTCTGAACGAGCCGTGGTGGGCCGAGCGGCACAAGGCCGTCCTCGATGCTATCCAGGCGCATCCGGATACCCAGCTTCTACTCATCGGCGATTCCATCACCAACAACTACGACAAAGCCAAGCCTCCCGACGAAAACTTCCAGCCAATCTGGAAGCAGTTCTATGAGCCGCGCAAAGCCCTGAACCTCGGATTCAGTGGCGACACGACTTCGCACGTTCTTTGGCGCCTTAATCACGGCGAAGTGGATGGTATCCATCCCAAAGTTGCAGTCCTGCTGATCGGAACCAACAACACCGGTCACGGGCAAACCGCGGAACAAACCGAGATCGGTATCGATGCAGTGGTGAACCGGCTCGAAGAACTTTTGCCGCAGACCCACATCCTGCTCCTAGGAATTCTCCCCACCGGAATCTCGGACGACAAAACCGCGCGCGATCGGGCCGTGAACCAGTATCTGGCAACCTGCTACGGTGAGAATCCTGCAGTCACGTACCTCGACATCAGTTCCATTTTCCACAAAGGCGCCGCACTGAACGACGCGATCTTCTACGATCCCCGACTCCCGGGTCATCCCAAGCCCTTGCACCCCGATACGCACGGCCAGCGCATGATGGCAGAAGCCATCGAACCTTCCATCGCAGCACTGATGGCCGACTCTCCACGTCAGCCCCTCGACTCGATGACGGATATCAACACGGCGTTGATTCCCGTGAGCCGCCTCGAGCCCGACCTCTACGACTGGTACGCGCGCCACCACGCGGTCCTCGATCTTCAAAGGCACATGCAGCCGCAAGTCGTAATGATCGGCGACTCAATCACGCACTTCTGGTCCGGACCTCCCGAGGCTCCGGTTCAGAATGGCCCGTCAGCCTGGGACCATGTGTTCAAGGGAATGTCCATCCTTAATCTGGGTTTCGGTTGGGACCGAACGCAAAATGTCTTGTGGCGCCTCCGGCAGGGAGAGTTCGAAGGACTTCATCCACGCTGGGTCGTGCTCGAGATCGGCACCAACAATTTTTCTGGCACCGAGCATGCCCGCACCAACACTCCCGAGGAAATTGTGGAGGGCATCGCTGCGATCTGCGACGAAGTGCTCCATCGCTCGCCCGAGACTCGCATCATTGTGATGGCAATCTTTCCACGAGGCCAAAAGCCAACTGATTCTCTTCGCGCTCCGATCGAGGAGACGAACAGACTTCTATCGAAAGGCTTCGCGAACAATCCATCTGTTACCTATATCGACGTTGGGAAAAAGTTCCTGTCGGCGGATGGATCCCTGCCAGCATCACTGATGCCAGATAGTACCCATCCCAGCGACGAGGGGTATCGAATCTGGGCAGACGCCCTGATTGCAGCGGGAATCAAGCCATAGCCGGAAAGTCTGACGTTCTATCAATCACGTGCCGGACTTCCGACATTCAACTCGCGCGCCCGGCGCAGATCCGGGTGATCCGGCCCTGCGGTCTTCTCGAGTTGCTCCACTGCAGACCGGAAGGCTGAGCGGGCTTCCTCAACCTTGCCTTCGGACTGCAGCGTCTCACCTAGTTTCAAATAGTCACTGCCGGCATAGATCGAGAACACTCCCTCAGGCAGGGCCTTCTTAATCAAAGCGATGGCCCGGTTCAGGTCCGTTTCCGCCTTGGCGGGCTGACCTGCCGCAATCTCGACAATTGCCCGGCGATACAGAACGCCGGGGAGAAGATCGGCGGGACCACCCGTGGTCTCAATCAGATGTTCGATGATCCCGACCGCTTTATCGCCGAGCGCCAGGGCCTGCGCGGTGTGGCCTTTGCCTGATTCGTTCAGGCCTTGCACGGAAGCGAAGATAGCCGGGAATACCCCCTCGTTCGGAAATCTTTGCCGCACCATCGGGTCAAGCTGACCAAGGACTGCAGTGGCATGCTCGTAGTCATACTCATCGATGTAGATCAGAGCTTTGAGGTGCAACGCTCGATAGTCCGTATAGCTGTCATTGCTTCGCACGGAGGCCTGGTACGCTTTTTCAGCGTACCCCAGTGCGTCTGGAAGGCGGCCTAGCGTCCGCAGCGTGATGCCGTAGTTGTTGAGTAGAATGGCGGGCGAATCCTCACCGCCCTGGATTTTCATTGCCCTTCGAAACAGCTCCTCGGCCTCGACGGGGCGGCCCAACACGTTCAGAGCCAACGCCCAATCGTTGTAGAGCACGCCAGCCGTGCGAGTCTCATCGCGGCCCATCATTAACAAACGTTCGTTCACTTTCGAAAAGAGCAGCGTGGCCTGATATGACCTTCCCGACACGCGGTACGCGTCTCCCAGGTCCAGCAAGGACTGGACCTCTGCCCAATCCGACTTGATGTCGGAACTCTCGAGCAGTTGTCGAGCGGTCTCCATCCGGGCAACACTCTCGTTCGTATTTCCGCTTTCCCCAGCTACTTCACTGCCACGATGCAAACATTCCATACGATAGAGAGTGAACTCACGCCCCGCTGGCAACTCTTGCATTGCTTCCTTGTAAAGTGCTTCGGCGCGTCTCAGATCGCCCCCTCCCTCGGCCAGCACGCTGGCTAACTGGCAGGCAGCGACGGCTCGTATCTCCGGTTCGGGGAGATTTCGAGATAGAGCGTAGGACTGCTCCCCCAGCCGAGCTGCTTCTTTGGGCTGGTTCAACAGGCTATATTGCAATGCCACCAGAGCCATCAATTCGACTCGATTCGCATCGACATCTTTTTGACGATCAAGGATGCTTGTCTCGTAGTCCAACAGTTCCTTCGCAGTGAAAGGTTTGTCGGTCGGGAACCCGTCCGAAAATATGAACTCGTTAAATTGGTTGACTGCCTCCGCGCGACTAAGCTGCCGCAGCGCAAAATCGCGCTGGCGCCGCGCTGTCCGGGCTTGTACCAAGGTTCCCACCAATCCGGCGATAGTTGCGAGCACAACCATCGTCGACAAAGCGACAGCTGTCCGGTTGCGGCGTACGAATTTCGACATCCTGTAACCGAGACTGTCGGGGCGTGCGCTGATGGGTTGTTCGTTCAGGTACCGCTGAAGATCCTCGCCTAATGCGGTAACCGATGCGTAGCGTTCCCTCGGTTCTTTCTTCAGCGCCTTGCCGATAATCGTGTCGAGATCTCCGCGAAGCTGCCGTTCCAGCTTGTCACCCGACACGCGGCGGTTCTCCGCCGCCATTGTCGTTACTACAGCCGAGGCACGCTGGGGCTCGGTTTCGAGGATCGCCTTCACGAGTTGGGCCGGCGAGTTGACCGCCGCGCCCGCCGGATGTTGTCCGGTCAAAAGTAGATAGAGCAGAACTCCCAGCGTATACACGTCCGTGGCTGTGCTGATCGCTCCTCCTGCCACCTGCTCCGGCGCGGCGAATTGCGGAGTCAGGGCGCCTCCGCCCTCGCCGGTGAGCGTTGTGGCCCCACCGGATCCGGAATGATCCGCGAGCAGCTTCGCGATTCCGAAGTCGAGCAGCTTGACGTTCCCGTCATGACTCACGAGCACATTCGACGGCTTGATATCGCGATGAACAATCAGATTGGAATGCGCGAGCGCTACTGCACTCAACACATCGAGGAAGAGACGGATACGTGCGCTCACGTCGAGCTTGTGCGAATCGCAATACTGGTCGATGGGCTCGCCTTCAACGTATTCCAGAACGAGATATGGCGCGCCCTGAACGCTGACACCAGCGTCGATCAGTTCGGCGATGTGGGGATGAGCGAACCGTCCGAGAATTGCCCCTTCACGCTTGAAACGCTCAACGTTCGTCTGGGTTGCCAGAGCGAAGTTTAGAAACTTGATCGCGACCTTTCGCTCGAAGCGGCCGTCGCTTCTCGACGCCAGCCACACCGTACCCATGCCACCCTGTCCGATCGGCGACAGGAGGGTATAAGTCCCGACCACCTGCCCCGCCAAGGAATCCTCATTCGCAGGCGCAATGGCCCGGCCTTCCAAAAAGTGTTCTTGTTCTGCCGCCTGATGCTCCTCGAGAAGGTTTTGCAGTTTCAGCGCCAGATCAGGGTCTGTCGTCACCAGCTCTCGCAGCCATATCGCCCGATCTTCTTCGGAAAGACTCAGTGCGCGGTCCAGGTGTGGGCTTAACTCTTGCCATTGGTCGGGACTGAGAATGGACATCCGTTTACTCCAGGTTGGCTGTGATAGTTCGGTGCAGGTAAATGCGCGCTTTCTCCCATTGGCGCTGCACCGTCCGTTCCGAAATGCCCTTCATCGCGCCAATCTCCGCGAATGTAAACCCGCAGAAGAATTTAAGGTCAACGATCTCGGCCAGCGCCGGTTCCGCCTTCCCCAGTTCGTCAAGTCCTTCATTGATCCGCACGAGCTCGCGATGATCAACGACTTTTTCGGCCTTTGCTCCAAGGGTGGTAATTTCGAATTCGCCCCCGCGTTTCAGAGCCTGCCGGTTGCGCGCGTGATCGATAATCAATCCCCGCATGACCCGCGCCGCGTACCCCATGAAACGGGCGCGATCTGGAAACATCTTCCCGTCCTTGTCGGCAATTTCGAGGTATGCGTTGTGCAGCAGGGTCGTCGCGCTTAGCGTGACCGGAAATCCCTGGCGCGACAGTTCGCGTTTCGCCAGAGAATGGAGCTGCGCATACAGCGTGCTAAACAGAGAACTGATTGCCGAGGGGTCTCCTCGGTCGGCAGCTTCCATCAGTGAAGACAACGTCGGTTCCAACAGAAGTACCCCATGCAGCCCGGTCGGGAGGCCCTGAGTTTCCCGCATTTGATCAGCGGAGTCAATACTTTCAGTACCCGCTAAACGAAAGTCTCCATCGACTTGACGCCAAATGCGCGCATGCATCGAATTTGTCACATATTTCTCAAAAACCTGTCATATTGTTGTCGTCTTTAAGCCGCGATTTTCGATTTCCTATATAGAAGCGGAGGTCCAGACCTCCGCCAAGTAACTGGGGCTGGGGAGCCTTCAGATCGCAATCCGAGCGGAGCCAATCTCCGCAATTCAATTGCATCAAATTTCAATCTTGGGGCCAGGGGAGGGCAGTTGTGAGTAAACACAGCATTTTCAGCTTGGGGATAAGTGTGCTGCTGCTCGCGGGAGTCGCAGGCGCGCAGATGATCGACAACACGCAGGCGACCAATACGGCCGCCGCAGGCATCAATAAATCACTTGCCGATGAGATCGGCGCCGGACGCGGCAGTACGCTGACGCCCGGATCGTCGCTCTACATCATCAACCGTGATCCTTTCCGCTCCATCCGCCGCGGACGCCAACTCTTCCAGCGTAAGTTCACCATGGCCCAGGGTCTCGGGCCGAACGAATCTGACGGAGTCGGCAATCTCGATACCGACAACGCGATTGGCGCCGGCGTTTCCGACAGCTGCGCAGGATGCCACAGTCGTCCTCGCGGATCCGCCGGAGTCGGAGGCGATGTCGTTACCCGTCCCGATAGCCGGGACGCTCCGCATCTTTTCGGCCTGGGCATCAAGGAAATGCTCGCCGACGAGATGACCAGCGACCTGCGCGCCATCCGTGATATGGCCGTCTCAAGAGCGAAGAAAACGAAGTCCGCCGTCACTCTCACCCTGTTCACTAAAGGCGTGCAATTCGGAACGATCACCGGCAATCCTGACGGGACCGTAGATACCTCGAAGGTTGTCGGTGTAGATCCCGACCTGCGCATCAAACCCTTCTTCGCCGAAGGCTCGACCATCTCCATCCGGGAGTTCATCGCCGGCGCACTGCATAAAGAGATGGGGCTCGAAGCGTCCTCAGACTCCGATCTGCTCGCAGCCAGCAAAGGCGGACGCGTCGTAACTCCTTCCGGCATGGTGCTCGATGGCTCCAAGGACACAATCTCTCCGCCGCCCGCGCCTGACGCGCAGAATGGAAACGAGATCGATCCCGCGATTGTCGATCACCTCGAGTTCTATCTGCTCAACTACTTCAAGCCCGGCCACTACCAGCAGACCGCGACCACGAACCGTGGACGCGCCGTCTTCGACAAGATCGGCTGCGGATCGTGCCACATCGACAATATGACGATCAATCATGATCGCCGCGTCGCCGATGTTGAAACGGTCTACGATTCTGTGAACGGCATCTTCAACTCGCTGTTCGCCACAGCTAACGCGATCTACTACACGAAAGATGACGGCAGCGGATATCCTCTCCTGAAGCTGCCTCTCGGAAATCCCTTTGTGGTGCAGGATATCTACACCGATTTCAAACGCCACGACATCGGCGCGAGTTTCTACGAGCGCAACTGGGACGGCAGCATGCAAACTCAGTTCCTCACCCGTCCGCTGTGGGGTGTCGGCACCAGCGGTCCCTACGGACACGATGGCCGCAGCATCAACCTGAACGACGTAATCCTGCGCCATGGCGGAGAATCGCTCACCTCGCGCAACAATTACGCCGCGCTGAGACCACAGGATCAGGATGCTCTGATCTCTTTCCTGAACTCGCTCGTGCTGTTTCCGCCGGACGACACCGCGTCGACCTTGGATGCCGGCGATCGCACAAAAACCAATTTCCCACAGTTCGGTCACGGCAGCATCAAGTTGACCGTCCTGTTCAACGACCCAACGGAGTTGGAGTGAACTGGCCTGCCGCCGGGAAAGCCAAATGAAAAGGCACCAGCAGTAATCTTCACTTCACTTCCTGATTCGCGAACTGTTGCGGCTATGTCATCCTTCGGAGGGCGCCAGCCCTCCGAAGGACCATACGAAGCCCGTAAAGCGGCAATACAGCTGCCGAGATCGTGCTCATAGCGGAATGCTCCTATAACTCCTCACTCCCATCCGGGCGCAAGCCCGGCACTGAATTCGCTGTTCGGCGACCCTCTGCCCCCGACCGATCGGTCGCTCGGTGCCTCGATCCGCCGCGAAAAAACTACTCAGCATGCCCCAATCGGGATCGTCGCAAGGCCCTGAAACAAATCGTCTTTGCCATTTCTTGTGATTTCAATCACACCCCTTTGTGAATCCACGTCCCGACATTCCCAACAGCCTTCCCTATCCTCTTGTTATCGCAGAACTACTTCAGTGGTTCCGTCGAGAAATCTGAACGGGGGATGTCAATGAAGCGGAAATTTAAGACCATGGACGCCAACGAGGCGGTCGCACACGTCGCTTATCGTGTCAGCGAGGTGATCGCCATTTACCCCATCACGCCGTCGTCCCCGATGGGCGAGTGGGCGGATCAGTGGTCGTCCGAAGGCGTTCCCAATGCCTTTGGCAGCGTGCCCCACGTTGTCGAAATGCAGAGCGAAGGCGGAGCCGCCGGAGCTGTCCACGGCGCACTCCAGACCGGATCGCTCTCCACGACCTTCACCGCCTCCCAGGGATTGCTGCTGATGATCCCCAACATGAACAAGATCGCCGGTGAACTCACTCCGACGGCCTTCCATGTAACAGCGCGCACGGTCGCTACACACGCACTCTCGATCTTCGGCGACCACTCCGACGTGATGTTCTGCCGCACCACCGGCTGGGCGATGCTCTGCTCCAACTCGGTTCAGGAAGCCATGGACATGGCGCTAATCGCGCACGCCGCTTCCCTCGAAACGCGAATCCCCTTCCTGCATTTCTTCGACGGATTCCGCACTTCGCACGAAGTCAACAAGATCGAGATGCTCAACGAAGACGACATGCGTTCCCTCATCAACATGGACCGCATCATCGAGCATCGCCAACGCGCACTCTCGCCAGATCATCCGGTGCTGCGTGGCACCGCGCAAAATCCCGACGTCTTCTTCCAGATGCGCGAAGCCGCGAATTCTTACTACGACGTTGCGCCCGCCAAAGTCCAGGCGGTCATGGACAAGTTCGCCGAAGTCGTCGGACGTTCCTACCGCCTGTTTGACTATGTTGGCGCTCCCGACGCCGAGCGCGTCATCGTAGTGATGGGCTCCGGCGCCGAAGTCGCACATGAGACCGTCGACTATCTCAATGCCCGTGGGGAGAAAGTCGGCCTTCTGAAAGTCCGGTTGTATCGCCCATTCTGCGTGAAGTCGTTCATGGAAGCGCTCCCCTCCACCGTAAAGAAAATTGCCGTCCTCGACCGGACGAAAGAATCCGGCGCGATCGGCGAGCCTCTGTATCTAGACGTCGTGACCGCACTGAACGAAGGCCTTAAGCTGGGCTACGGCAAAGTGAAAAACGCTCCCACCGTGGTCGGCGGACGCTACGGTCTGTCCTCGAAGGAATTCACTCCAACGATGGTCAAGGCCGTTTACGACAATCTGAAGAAGCCCGAGCCGAAAGATCACTTCACGATCGGCATCAACGATGATGTCACCCACACCAGTCTCGAATATGACGCCGCCTTCTCGACCGAACCAGACAGCGTGGTCCGCGCTCTGTTCTACGGACTTGGCGCTGACGGCACCGTAGGCGCGAACAAGAACTCCATCAAAATCATCGGCGAAAACACCGACAACTACTCTCAGGGATATTTCGTTTACGACTCCAAGAAGTCCGGTGCGATGACCGTATCTCATCTTCGTTTCGGGCCGCAGCCGATTCATTCCAGCTATCTGGTGTCCAAGGCAAATTTCGTCGCCTGCCACCAGTGGATCTTCCTCGAGCGCTACGACATGCTCAGCGCTCTGGTCGACGGCGGCGTATTCCTCGTCAACAGCCCCTTCAGCGAGGACGAACTCTGGGATCACCTGCCGCGCGAAGTGCAGTCGCAATTGATCGCCAAGAAAGCCAGGCTGTACACGATCGACGCCTACAAGGTCGCGCAGGAAACTGGCATGGGTTCGCGGATGAACACGATCATGCAAGTCTGCTTCTTCGCGATCTCGAAGGTTCTGCCTCGCGACGAAGCCATTGACGCCATCCGCCAGTCGATCCGTTACACATACGGCCGAAAGGGCGAAGATGTCGTTGCCAAGAACATGAAGGCAGTTGACGAAACGCTCGCTCATCTTCACGAAGTGAAGATTCCGGCAGCCGTCAGCAGCAAGAACTCTATCCCCGCCGCGTTCCCCGGCGCTCCGAAATTCGAGCAAGCGGTCCTAGGCACGATTTACGCCGGGAAGGGCGACGAACTCCCGGTCAGCGCATTCTCCTGCGACGGAACCTTCCCCACCGGTACCGCGAAATGGGAGAAGCGCAATCTGGCTCTCGAAATTCCCGCGTGGGATTCGAAGATCTGCATACAGTGCGGCAAGTGCGCCATGGTTTGCCCGCATGCTGTCATCCGTATCAAGGTCTACGACAGCAAGGAACTGAAGGGCGCTCCCTCCACCTTCAAGGCATGCGACGCCCGCGATAAGGAATGGGCCGGCATGAAGTACACCATCCAGGTCGCTCCCGAAGATTGCACGGGATGCGGGGTCTGCGTCGATATCTGCCCGGTCAAGAACAAGCAGGAAACTCGTCTCAAGGCCATCAACATGGTTCCGCAGCCTCCGTTGCGCGCCCCGGAGAGCGAGAATTGGGACTTCTTCCTGAAGCTTCCGGAACTCGATCGCCGCAAGATCAAGGTTGGCACCATTCGCCAGCAACAGGTGCAGGAGCCGTTGTTCGAATTCTCCGGCGCCTGCTCCGGATGCGGCGAAACACCTTACGTCAAACTGGTCTCGCAATTGTTCGGCGACCGCGCCATCGTCGCCAACGCCACCGGTTGCTCCTCCATCTACGGAGGCAACCTGCCCACGACTCCCTGGTCCAAGAACGCAGACGGCCGCGGGCCCGCCTGGTCGAACTCGTTGTTTGAAGACAACGCCG
The DNA here is from genome assembly GCA_963727085.1 of Terriglobia bacterium. Taxonomy (GTDB): domain Bacteria; phylum Acidobacteriota; class Terriglobia; order Terriglobales; family Acidobacteriaceae; genus Sulfotelmatobacter. Next base: position 240,042 of record CAVSER010000004.1, read on the forward strand.
AGTTCGGACTTGGGTTCCGCGTCTCGATCGATAAGCAGACCGAGTATGCCCACGAACTTCTCCGCCGCCTTGCAGGAACGGTTGGCGAGGAACTGGTCACCGCTCTTATCAACGCGAAGCAGAAAGACGAAGCCGACATCTACGAGCAGAGGCAACGCCTCGACCTTCTGAAGGAGAAGCTGCACGGCGTAAACAGCTCCGATGGCAGGCAACTCCTGTCCGTCGCCGACATGCTGGTCAAGAAAAGCGTCTGGATCATGGGCGGCGATGGCTGGGCGTATGACATCGGATACGGCGGACTTGATCACGTTTTGGCCAGCGGACGCAACGTCAACCTACTGGTCCTCGATACCGAGGTTTACTCGAACACCGGCGGCCAGGCCTCCAAGTCCACTCCGCGCGCGGCAGTCGCGAAGTTCGCCGCAGGCGGCAAGCCCGGACCGAAAAAGGATCTCGGCCTCATGGCGATGACCTACGGCAATGTCTATGTTGCTAGCGTTGCCATGGGTGCCAAGGACGAGCACACGCTGAAGGCCTTCATCGAAGCGGAAGCGTACGACGGGCCGAGCATCATCATTGCGTACTCCCACTGCATCGCCCACGGCATCGACATGACCACCGCCATGAGCGATCAGAAGGTCGCCGTCGAGACCGGTCAGTGGCTGCTCTATCGCTACAACCCGGAGAAGACCGCAATTGGTGAGAACCCGCTAGCTCTCGACTCGCGCGCTCCCAGCCGCAAGGTGCAGGAATACCTCCTGCAGCAGACGCGCTTCAAGATGCTCACCAAGAGCAAGCCGGAAGACGCGGACCGTCTCTGGAAGCTGGCGCAAAAAGATGTCGAGACACGTTTCCGTATGTACGAATACATGGCCAGCCGTAAAGCAGAACCGGTCGCAGCGGCAGAACCGGCGAAAGAAGCACCGGAAGCAAAATCAGAGAAACCGACGCCGGTAGGAGCAAAGTAGAGGGTGGCCCACACAACGCGATTTTCGTTGTGTGGGGATTTTGACTTCTCAGTGCGAGCAAAACAAGGAGAAACACAATGGATCTCAGCACGACATATCTCGGCCTGAAGCTGCCCTCTCCCCTGGTCGTCTCAGCTTCGCCGCTCTCCCGCGATGTGGACGGAATCTGCCGCCTCGAAGATGCCGGCGCCTCCGCTGTTGTCCTCTATTCCCTCTTCGAAGAGCAGCTCCGCCAGGAAGAGATGGACCTGCAATACCATCTTGCCGCAGGCACTGAAAGCTTCGCCGAGTCGCTCACCTACTTCCCGCAGGCCAGCGAGTTCCATACCGGGCCCGAGGGATACCTGAATCACATCCGCAAAACGAAATCTTCGGTCGGCATGCCCATCATCGCCAGCCTCAACGGCACCACGCTTGGCGGATGGACAAAGTTCGCCTCCGAAATCGAGCGTGCCGGCGCCGATGCCATCGAGTGCAACATCTACTCCATTCCCACCGATCCCCGGCTCACCGCCGCAGACATCGAGAAAAACTATCTCGATATCGTTCGCGCCGTGAAGGAAACAGTCTCCATCCCGGTCGCTGTCAAGCTGAGCCCGTTCTTCAGCAATCTGGCGAACTTCGCGCGCCGTCTCGACGACACCGGAGCCGACGGCCTGGTCCTTTTCAATCGCTTCTACCAGCCCGATATCGATCTTCAGGAACTTGAGATCCGGCCCAACGTGCTGCTCAGTACGCCCCAGGCGCTGCGTCTGCCACTCACCTGGATCGGAATTCTTTACGGCCGCGTCCGCGCGAGCCTGGCCGGAACCGGCGGCGTCCACAGCGCCGAAGATGCCGTGAAGTTGCTCATGGTCGGCGCAAACGTGACTATGCTCTGCTCCTCGCTCCTGCGCCATGGCGTGAATCATCTGCGCCACGTCGAACGCGAACTACGCGAATGGATGGAAGAGCACGAGTACGAATCCGTCGCACAGATGCAGGGCAGCATGAGTCAGTTGCGCTGCTCCGATCCGGGAGCCTTCGAGCGCGCCCAATACATGCGCGCCGTGAAAGGCATGACGCACATTCACATGGCAGGATTTCGATGAAACGTTTCGGCACGGCACGGCTTCAGCCGTGCCGTGTGGGCTCTTAATAAAATCGGGGCTTTAACCCTTGGGGTGCTGTCGTGGCAATACTAAATGCTGGTCTCAATCACATTCATAGAGGAAGCTTTCCCGCATCATTGAACTCAACGAAACTGGACGCCTGCGACAAAGCCCGCCGTGAACGCCGCCGCGCTCTCATCGTTCCCCGCGAGCACGGCGCATGGGGATTGCTCCTCGTCCCGATGATCACTGGCGCGGGCGTGGCCTTTCGGCAAGCCAGCCACATCTTCCCGCTGATCCTGCTTTCCGCCGCTGCACTGGCGCTCTTCTGGTTGAGAACTCCATTCGAAAGCCTGATCGGAACGTCCGCCATGCGCGCTGAGTCGGCCGACGAGCGCCGCACCGTCAAATCCCTGGTCATCGTCCTGGGTGGTGTCGCTGCCGCCGCGCTTTGCGCCCTGCTCTGGTCCGGACGCAATGCCGACCTGTGGCCTCTCGGAGCCGTAGTCGCCTTCGCCTTCATCGCGCAGGCTCTCCTCAAAAAACTGGGCCGCCGCGCACGCATGCTCTCCGAGATGGTCGGCACCATCGGCCTGACCGCGGCCGCGCCCGCCGCCTACTACGTCATCACCGGAGAATTTACCGCGACCGCCTGGATGCTCTGGCTGGGCAACATCCTCTTCGCCGGAGATCAGATCCACTACGTCCAACTCCGCATTCACACCGCCAAAGTCCAAGGCTTCCGGGCCAAGCTTGCCCACGGATGGCGATTCGCCCTCGGACAGGCCCTGATGACCACAATCATCACCCTGGCATGCCTGTCGCGCCTCATGCCTCCGATCGCCTCGCTGGCCTTCGCCCCGCTTCTATTCCGCGGATGGTTCTACTTCATCCAAGAGCCCGGCCCATTAGTCGTGCGCCGTCTCGGCTGGAACGAAATGAAACACGCCGCCACCTTCTGCGTAATCCTGATCGCGGCATTCATCCTGGCAAGATAGATAGCACGCACCGATTTTTCGGCAATCTTCTCCCTTAGCCGACACCCTTCAATTCAGTCGTGTCTCAGAACTCGAACCGCAACGCGAACTGCATGAAACGTGGTGTCGTTAGCGTGTTCAAGTACTTTCCGAACTGGGTTGGATCGTAGGAGAGCGACGGTTGGGCGCCACGCACGTCGTAGCGCACCGAGTTGGTTGCGTTGAAGGCTTGCCAACTGAACTCCAGGCGCCTCTGCTCGCCAAGCGAGATACCCTTGCTCACCCCCGTATCGATGTTGAACATACCTTGGCCAATGACATTGTTGCGCACGCCTGATTCGCCCGGCCACTCCGGTCGGAAAGCAGCCTCCGCGGCTGCGGGATCGGCAAAGATGTCCGGACCGATGCCCACTCCATTCACAATGGCATTTTTCGGGTTGGACGCCTTCGGACTCGGCCCGTTCGGCATGGCATCACCCTCGATATTCCAGTTGGTGGACCATGTGAAGCCGTTGTCAATCGTGATGGGGAATCCGCTGGTCCACCGGAAGATACCGGATACATGCCAGCCGCCAATCACGGCGTTGAGCAGAGGCCGCGCATTTCCCACCAGCCGCTGCCCTTTGCCGAAGGGAAGCTGATAAACCAGATTCGCGTTGATCTGGTGGAAGGCGTTGAAATCGGAAAGTCCCCGCAGAGACAGCGGATCCCAGGAGTTGATTACAATCCCCCCGCCGTTCAAGTCGCTGCCCGTTCCACCGGTGCCCTCATAAGGGCCGACACGCTCGGCTGCCGAAGCCTCATCGAACGACTTGGAGAACGTGTAATTAAACTGCCCCTGCAAGTTCGCTCCCCAGCGGGCATTGTAGGTCACCTGCAACGCGTTGTAATCGGAAGTGCCGATGTTGCGCCACGCGTACAGGGAACTGAACTGGTCATGGAAAAAAGTGTACGGACCATTCTTACTGTTGGGAACATTCAACTGGGTGATGGATCCGGGAAGATCCATCTGGAACAAAGAAAACGTCTCGTTGTGCGGGTAGCAAGTCCAGAGTTCATAGATGGCTTGTGTCGCCGAGTGCGTGGCCGGAAGGTTGCCGGGTGCGCACTGAATTCCCTGACTGCTGAGCTGGTTTCCTGTGACGCCTGCCCAGCCCGGGAAGATATTCTCAAAGAACGGCACGGGTTGGATCTGACTGACGTCCGTGTTGGCAGCAGCAGCTTTTGAAAGCACCGTGGCGGCCTGAAAATATTTTGTGTTGCTGGACGGGTCTGTCAGATTGGTTGGCATGGCTAGATCGACCTGCATCGGCAGGCGGCGAGCAATGCTGCCGACGTACGCAATCTGGAGCGAAGAGTGAGACGTGATCTGGCGCGAGAGCGACAGATTAAAGACGTGGGTGTAGGGAGTCTTCAAAGTTTGATCGAGCCCCCAGTTGATGGCAAATGTGGTGTTGCCCGGCGTATACGGGAATCCACCCACCGGTGTAGGACCGAACAAGCAGCCCGGGTCATTGATAGATGCGCATGGCGCCGGCAAACAGGACTGGCCGACGAGGCAGGTAAAGCGCGGTGCATTCGCCGGCGACACAACTCCAGCAGGATTTCCGAGAATCGTGGAAAGACCAAAGGAACCGTTCTGATCAAAGCTATTGACGATCGGAATGCCGAAGTGGTCGTACATGATGCTATAGCCGCCGCGGATCGAGAACTGGTCTTTCTTTCCCAGAATCTTCGATACCCAGCCCTCTCCGGTGTCCGGTGCCCACGCTACGGCGATTCGGGGAGAAAAATTCTTATGGTCCCAGTTCCACAGGCCCGGGCCATTATTCTTGGGGCCACCCAGGACAAAGGAAAGCTCGCCGGCGTTATTTGCGGCTTGGCCTTGCGCCGCTAAAGCGGCGCTGTGGTTGAACCAGTCCGCGACGTTTTGCTTCGAGCACCCGCCCCCTGCGGCCTGCACACAAGGGGAGACCTGATATCCGTTCGTTTCATAAGGCGGAGCTTCCAGCAGCCAGCGAAGGCCGTACGTCACTGTCAACCGGGGGGTGATCCGCCAGGTGTCCTGCCCGAAGAACTCGTAATCATTGATCGCATACCGCCGGTTAATCGGTGTGCCTTGAGCGAGCGCGCTGCCATTGCGCGCGAAATTATAGTGGCCATCGCCCTCGGGAAAAATGCCCATGACGATCGTGGCCGCGCTATCGTAATTCGGGCCGAAGTTACTGTCGACAGCCGGATGGCCGTTATTGCCCGGATCCAGCGGGCTCGAAGTGCCTGCAATCCCTCCCGTGTTCAGATATACCGCGTTCGTCCTCACGTCCGAGAACGAGTTGGAATAGCTGTTACGGTTGTTGCGTATCAGGAATAGATCGGTGCCGAACTCAAGCGTGTGATTTTTCCGAGTCCAGTTCAGGGTATCAGTGAACTGGTGGACCGGCACAAAGGCAACGGTGGACCGAAAAAATGGCACGATGCTGTCGATCCCGTCGAGAAGCACTGCTGGATCGGTTGAGGATCCGCCGGTCTTTCCCCCCTGGCGGATATAGCCCCAGCGGAATTCGTTAATGAGTTTCGGCGAAAGAATGGAAGTAAGTCCGACGGTTATTCCCTTGCTGTCGTCGAGGTCTGTCGTCCGCGCAGGCTGGCCGGGAAACTGCTGCTCCCCCGGTTGCTTGAGGTTTTGTGTTTCTCCGCGCAGGAAAAGAGTCTCTGAGCCGTTCGATGTGATGTGGTAGTCGAGCCGCGCGATGTAAGTATTGAAACTCCGGTTTGCGTTCGAGGAAAAACGGTAACCCAGCGTGTTTGAACCGTCCCCGGCATTCTCATTCGAGGCTGGGTACTGCTGCAGGATCGCCTGGACCGCCGGATTCACTCCGATCCCCAGCGGGTCCATCGCCTGGATTTGGGTCGGGCCGAGCGCATAGTAGCCCGGTTGGACACCACTCACCCCATTGACGATTCCTCCCGGACACGACGCCGTGTCCAGGCTGCCGTCAGAAAGCCGTTGGCATAAGTACACGAGATCACCCGCCCGGAGAGTCGCGCTCGGCACATTACGGATCACGCTTGTGCCCTCGGCGTCCCGCCGTCCCTCATAATTGGCGAAGAAGAAGACCCGGTTCTTCCAGACGGGCCCTCCGAGCGTGGCACCGAACACGTTGCGCAAGAGCTTGGGTGCCTTGTTTGCCACGCCACTCGTTAGCTGCGACTCTTTCAGAAATGGGTCGTTGGCGCTGAAGATGGTGTTGCGGTTGTACTCGTAAGCTGAGCCGTGAAAACTGTTGGTGCCGCTTTTCGTTACCAGCGCGACCTGAGCGCCGCTGGAATAGCCGGAATCCGCATTGGAGTTCGCGGTGGTGACCCGGAATTCCTGCACCGAGTCGGGCGGCACGATCAGAACACTGTGAAAAGCTAAACCAGTGTTCTGGTCGTTGACCCCGATACCGTCGAGGGTGACATTGGATTGGTCGCTCCGCATGCCATTCACGGCGCCGCTCCGCGTATCGGTTGCCTGCTGTTCTGGAGTCTGATTTCCCAGGTACGCCACTCCCGGCTGCAGGCTCAGCAACTGCACAATGTTGCGGTCGGCAATCGGCAATTGCGCGATTTGGTTTTGCTCGAGGACATTGCCCAGGGATGCATCTGTGCGATTAACGAGCGGCGCTTCTCCTTCGACATTCACCGATGTCGTGATCCCTGCGACTTGGAACTTGATATTTAACGTGGATGGAGTTTTGACGACGAGCGTGACATTCGACGCTGCGTAGGGCGCAAAACCGCTGGCCGTTGCATCGAGCCGATAATTGCCCGGAGGCACATCCAGGAACTGATAGAGTCCCGCCCCATTGCTCGTGGTAGCGCGCTTCAGCCCCGTAGCCGGGTCGGTTAGTGTGATCTGCGCACCCCCAACACTCGCGTTGGACGGGTCAGAAACGCTGCCATTCAGAGAGCTGCTTGATTGCGCTGTCGCCCACGAAGACAGCAGGGCTAAGGCGGTGAAGATCAGAATCGCGCGCGTCGCTCTCTGCCCAAGTCGAACGCCGAACTGGTACCACCACTCTTGATGCCTGCTGACCACTTGCTGATGGATTCGCGTCATCGAGATACTCTCCCCGGAGGAAGGCAACGTCGAGCGAAATCATGAGAAAGAAACTACATCAGGTTTTCTCCGCCTGACTGTTTACGCCTTCTCAATTCTCCGTATATTTTCGGGTGAACCAGATTCAGACGTCCCCGCACTGAGTGCCGCGGATTATATCCGAAGGCCAGAGCAATGATCATGCGAAATTCCGATTGCTTAAAGATTCTCCTTGCATCGGGGGTGGTAGGCGGCCGCGCTGGCCAACCCTTTCTCCCAAAATGGAGATTGCCCCACCCTTCTCGCGCGTTATGCGGAAGGGTGGCCCTTCCGCGCAGACTAAATCTGCATGAATGCACGTCAAACCAGTTCGATACCACAGCCTGCTAGCCCGAGCGGCACCGATGACTGCTCGCGTCGTCCTCTCATTTCGCAGTCGGAGGTTCAAGACTCTGGATCGCGGTCGCTGGATCGGGGACGGCGGACTCGTGCGCCACGATCAGCCACTTGCCCTTCATCTTCTGAAGTACCACGAGATTGACGCCGAACCCCTTTTGATCACCATTCGTGGACTCATATCGCGTGATGGCGTAGGCAAAGTCGGCCGAACAGTCCGAGGCCAATAGCTTAATAGCTTCGATTCTATAGTGCGCGTCCGTGCCCTTCTTCACGTATGCCTTGATCGCAGGTCCCCCATGCACGACACCGGTAACGAAGTGCTGGGTCAGATAGGTCGCATCGGGTGCATACAGAGCGGCAACCTTCTCCGGGTCTCCCGCGTTGTATCCGTCCTTCCAAGTCTCAACGATGTCCTGGATGGCTTGGTTGGCTGCGCCAATGGCGCATCGTTGCTCCTGCGCCGCAGAATATTGTGCCGTGGAGGCCATGGCACAAACGAGAAGGGTGAATATCAGTGGAATTGGCTTCATAAGTTGTCGGTTTTCACTCGCGCGCCATGATACCCCCGAGTCGTCCCGCTGTGATCAGCATGGCCGGCGAAATCAGCGACCAACCGCAAAACCATCAACCAGTTCAAGGCCGGGTGTCCGCACCGCAAGTCAACGGAAGCCGCTCTTTACAAAACGTTATTACTCTATTAACTCATTCCATGAAGCCTATCCTTCATAGAATCAGCCATATAACACATATTTGTATGTACAAAAATATGCATCGGAATGTTCCTGCAGGAACATATATAGAAATTACACAGCTGAAAAATCAACGGCTTACGGGACGATCACGGCCGCGCCATCGATCTTGTCGTTCTTCACAGCCATCAGAGCCTCATTCGCCTGATCCAAAGAGAAGACTGTCACCTTGGGTCGCAACCCTATCTCGGCAGCGAGCGCAAGGAAATCTCGCGCGTCGTCGCGTGTCATGTTGGTCACGCTGCGCAGCTGACGCTCACCCCACAGCAAGGTGTCGTAATCGAATTGCGGAATGCGATCCAGATGAATCGCGTTGATCGCCACCACGCCACCCTTGCGCAAGCTGCTCAGCGCAGCGACGACCACGTCGCCACTCGGCGCGAACGTGACTGCGCGATCCAGTTCCACTGGCGGCTTATCGGTCTCGCTTCCAACCCAGGCCGCGCCCATTGACTCCGCCAACTCGCGGTGCGACTTCCCTCTCGTCGAGACATACACTTCACACTTCCACGCCTGCAACACGGCGATCGCCAGATGAGCTGATGCACCGAACCCAAACAGTCCGACGCGCTCTCCAGGTTGCACGCCGGCAACACGCAGGCTGCGGAAGCCGATGATGCCTGCGCACAACAGCGGCGCGGCATGCAGGTCATCCAGCGCCTGCGGCAACGGAAAAACAAAATCGTTGCGCGCGAACGCGTACTCGGCATAGCCGCCAGCGACTGTGTAGCCGGTGAACGTCGGCGAGTCGCAGAGGTTCTCCATGCCCTTCAGGCAATACGGACACGTGCCATCGACGCCGCCGATCCAGGACACGCCTACGCGCGCGCCCATTGGGATGCCGTCGACGGCTCCGTCGATTACCTCTCCCACGATCTGGTGGCCTGGGATGATCCGTAGCTGTTTCGACGGCAACTCTCCTTCGACAATGTGCAGATCGGTGCGGCAGACGCCGCACGCTCGCACGCGCAACAGCACGTGTCCAGAGCGCACGCGTGGGTCTGCAACTTCACTGATTTGTAATGGACGTTCACCAATTGGAGCGGGAGCGGAAAGGATTGCGGCTTTCATGGAGGCACTTGCTCGCCAATAGGATGCCAAACCCACGACGAAAGTACCATCGCTGTGGGTATGCAAACCCTTATCTTGCACAGCTTGTTTATTGTTTTGTTGCAGTCAGTTCCAGCGTGAGCACCTCAAAGGGTTGCAGATGAAACGTGTGCGCCTTGTTCGCGTTGATCGTCGTTTCCTCTTGAGCGCCTGCAGATTTCCATGGAGTGTGCGCCATGTAAGGCGACTCAGTGCCCGCGGGAAGTTCGAGAGCACTTGACATGGTTACGGTGAAGTCTTGCGCGTGATCGCTCGGATTTCTTAACGTCAAGATCGACTTGTGGGGAGACCATGCTGCCCATCCGTACACTTCGAGCTTGGCTGGATCACCACCTATCCAGTGTGAATCGGCCAGAACTGCTGCATTGGATCGCGACCACTTTGCGGCTTCGGCGAGCACGTCCCAATCCGGTGGCGAGAGAAGTGCAGGCGTGATGTACATCTCCTGCAGCTGTGTACCCGTTCCGAAATACGAATGCACTTCATCGGCAAAGTCATGATCGGGATCGCTGCCCAGACGCTCGGCATACCGCGCGTAGATGAGGCCATGCAGCATCAGCGAGTTCATGGGGAAGAGCGCGCCGTCTTCCACGACGTGGCGATAGATGTCTGAGTCGCGGTAGGTGATCCAACGCTGCCGGCTCGAACCGACGCCTGCGAAAGTGTGATCTTCTCCGCCGCGCCAGATCGAATCAGCGTAGAGCAACCAGAACGGCGATGGGTATGTTCCAGTCGTCAAATTGATATAGATGTCAGGCTTCTTTCCGCGCAACTCACCGATGAGATGAATCGCGGCGTCGAAGTCGCTGTCGAATTCACTGCCCTTAATGACCTGGTTGGCGTTGCCAGTGCCATCGAACTTGAATTGGTTCACGCCGTACTTGTCGATCATCTCGAAGCAGGCATCGCGAAAGTAGCGGTAGTACTTTGGGCCGGAGAGAGCGAGGCCTCCTTCATTGGTTTCGAGATCGTGCGCGCGAGCAAAGGCAAGACGCTGCTCTTTTGGTCCGTCGTATCCACCCCAGGGCGAGAGCCAGATGCCTGGAGCGGCGTTGAACTTTGCCGCGGCCTTGGAAACATTCACAAGCCCACCAGGGAACTGCTGGTTGAAATGCCACAGCGTGGTGGGATCATCCCAGCCGTCGTCGAAGAGGAAGCTGTCGAGTTTCACGCCACGTTGTGTCGTAAGTTGCTCGCCGAATGCATTGACGACCGCCAGCGCGTCCTGCTCGCCGTAGCGGTCGAAATATCCGAGGTCGTACCAGGAGTTGTAGTGCAGGAAGGTTCGATACGGATGTGCACGCTCGAGTTCCAGGTAATTACTAAAGTTACGGCGTAGTTGACCCTGCTTCGTGACTCCAAGCACAGCCGAATATGTGACGCTCTGCTGTGATTGAAGAGGAAGCTCGCGGGAAAGCCAGCACGTCGCGCGATCCCTGAGCACTCGGCATTCCGAGAGGGGATGCTCGAATCCGACGAACCATGTTCCGGCCGTGACGGGGGAGCCCTTTACCTGTCCGGAGACCTGGGAAGCGGGCAGAGTCATGTCGATGAGATTGATTTGCACGAGCGGGACTGGCTGTTGGAGCGGGCGGATGGTCAACTCTTCGCGGATGTAGTTCGCGCCATCTCGCAGCAGGGCCTTCCAAGTGAGGTGAAGATTTGAGGCGGCGTCCTCGAGGTCGATGCGGATCTGGCGTCCCACCATGCGGTCGGCGGCGCGCGACGGGGTGGCCGGAAGCGGGATGTCTTCGATGACAGGATCGGCAGTGAGTTTGAAGTCCGAGGCTCGGAGCACGGCGCCCTCTTTGGGGACCAACTCGAAGGGGCTGCCAGTCATGGGAAGCGTCTGGGTGGTGAAGTGGTTGGTGAGGCTTTGCCATTCGAGCGAATGGTTGCGAATCGTCCATGCAGCTGAGATTGAATCGTTGCTCAACGTGAGCTTGTCGCCCTCGTGCGCCGCACGAACCGAAGCGCTCCAGCCGACGAGCGGAGACAGCATGGTGAAAAAGAGGAAAATGATTGGATATCGACGAAGATCAGTGCGCGCCATGGGGAAACCTGTGCGTTGGGGGATGAAAAGGAGACCGCGATCAGGTTACGATATGAAAGTTCTCGAAACAACAAGAAAGTACTCGCAACCGAAGGCGGCAATGGGCAATCCGGCCCCCAATGATCTCTTTCGCAGCCGAGCCGGATCAGTACTTTAGCTACGAATTGACTTGACTTCCGGTATAAACGAAAGTAATAGTGTTGACTCGTAATAAAATGAAACACCCCTTCGCGGAGGCTGCCATGAGTGTCTGCCGTTACTTTTCGAGGCGGAACGCCGTCGTTCTTCTCTCTTCTGTCCTGCTTACAACCGTGATGGCGTACGGCCAAGCCAGCTATACGGCCCAAATCCGAGGCGTCGTGAAGGACCAGAGCGGCGCCATGGTGACGGGCGCGAACATCAGCATCGTCAACGATGCCACCGGGATCTCGATGACGGCCAAGACGGACGAGCATGGCGCGTACATCCTGACGGGCTTGCGGCCGGCGACGTACAGCATTCGAGCGCAGGCCGAGGGATTCCGGGCAGCGGAGCAGAAGAACGTTGTCCTGCAGGTGGACCAGCAGACGAGCATTGATTTCGAACTGCACCCACTCGGCGCTATCACAACGGTCGAGGTGACGGAAGCGGCTCCGCTGCTGGATACCGAGAGCGCAGCGGTGGGGACGGACATCACCAACGAATATGTGAAAGACATCCCTCTTTACAACCGCAGCATGTTCGGGCTGGTGTTTCTGGCGGGCGGAGTAACGGAAACCTCAGGTTCAGGCATTACGGATAACTACCCGTCGGGGACCAACTTCGTATCCAACGGACAGCGGAATGCAACGGCGGAAGTGAGCCTGGATGGCATGCCGCTGAGCGCACCGGAGCAGGGCGAAGGCGGCAACTCGAATGTTTATTACCAGCCTTCGGTCGAGATCGTGCAGGAGTTCAAGGTCCAGAACAACAGTTTCTCGGCCGAGTACGGCAATAATGGCGGCACGATCGTCAACATGGTGATGAAGCAGGGCACGAACAAGTTCCATGGAAGCGCGTGGTGGTATGGGCAGCGATCCGCGTTTGACGCGCGCGACTACTTCAATACCGGGGCAAAGCCCGATCACCTGCGCGATCAGTACGGGTTCGCGTTGGGCGGGCCGATCGTAAAAAATAAGACTTTCTTCTTTGTTGATTTCGAGAAGAGCCGGCAGCAGGATCCGATCAATATTGAGGGCGTGGTCCCGACCGATGCGGAGCGGAGCGGCGACTTCTCGCAGAGTCTCGACAGCAGTCCTGGGGGGATTTTCGATCCGAGCACATGCGTGATCGCAAATCCAGGGGACCAAACCTGCACGCGGACACAATTCAACGGCCTTCTCAATGGGGTGCCAACGGCGAACGTGATCCCTTCGAACGAGATTGATCCAGTCGGACAGGCGATTCTCAATCTCTACCCGCACGCGAATATTCAAGGTGCGACGTTCCCCGACCCGAATTACCGGACAGTCATCACCACTTCGGATCCGGCGTGGCAGTTCGACGTGAAACTTGACCATCAGATCAACACCAAACACCGGCTTGGAGGCCGGTACAGCCGCCACCACGACATCTTTACGGCGCCGACGGTGATTGGAAGCGGAGACTTCGGCGACGGTTCCATCTACACGACGAACGCACAAAACGGGGGCCTGGAGTACAACTGGTCAGTCACTCCAACCATGCTATGGACGAACCGCTTAAGCGTCGATCGGGTGAAAGCGCCGGGGCAGACAAATAAGTATCCAACGCTAAGCGATGTGGGCCTGCCGTCGATCCTGGGAGGAAACGGGCTGGACCGAATTCCATCCATTAACGTGGATTCCGGTTTCCTGTCCATCTTTACGCAGTGTTGCGTTGATACGAAGTTTGCACATACCTTGACGAGCTATTCTTCGGCCCTGCAATGGGTCAAGGGGCGCCATTCGTTAAAAGCCGGCTTCGAGCAAAGAGTTTTTCTGAATAACTTCTGGCAGCCAAATTATCCGACTGGGACTTTCAATTTCGGGCGGGATGTGACGACCTCGCAGCCGGGACAGGGACTGGGAGAGAACGACACTCCGGAAGGCAATCCATTTGCGACCATGCTAACTGGGTACGCCCATGACGCACAGTACAACATCGTGCCTGGCGTTTCGGACAAGTCGAAAGAGACAGCGTTCTATGGGCAGGATGACTGGAAGGTCAATGCGAAGCTGACGTTGAATTTAGGTTTGCGGTACGAATGGAGTACTCCATATTCGGAGCGTCATAACCTCGTTCAGTTCAGTAACTTCTCTAGTAATACGGGAATCACGATTCCAGTTTCCCCAGCGCCGGGATTTGGCCAGATCGGTGCGATCCTGGGAACCACGCAATTCCCGTCATCTTCGCATCGGACGGCGGCAGTCGACCGGAATAACTTTGCTCCGCGACTGGGCTTCGCGTATCAAGCCACGCCGAACACTGTGATTCGGGGCGGCGCGGGCATCTTCTATGGGATGAACGTCGCCACCAACTTCCAGTATGCGGGGCCGGCGTTTCAGAAATCCGCGAACATTTATTTCACGAAGGATAATTACCAAACGCAATTCGCGACTCTGGAGAATCCCTTTCCGAATGGGCTGGCCGGGCCACAGGGAACGAAATACGGATCGCTCGCGCAATGGGGATTCTCGAATGGAAGCGATCTGGACACAGGAGTTGCGAAGAACGCCGAGATCTACCAGTGGAACATCGGCTTCCAACGATTACTGCCCGGACAGATCGTAATCGGGGTTGACTATTCGGCAAGCCGCAGTACGCACCTGCCGTGGGCGGGCGCCGGAGGGATTTCGACGCGCGACCGGAACTTCATTTCGAGCGCGGTACGCGCCCAGGCTGTCGCGCTGGCACCGGGGGGAGACGTAAGCGGCTATCTCAGTTCGAACGTCCCGAATCCATTCCAATGCTTTTTCGTGACAGTCGCGAGTCCCGGGTCCTGGTGTCCGGCAACGCCAACTTTCTCGGCTGCAGATACCGTCGATTCGCGATATGCGGATCCGGAGATTCCGCTGATCAATCTGCTGCGTCCGTATCCACAATATGACGGGGGCTTCGAAGGGTTACCGAAACTGGTTGCGATGTCCCGTTACAACTCGTTGCAGGTCCGTTTCCAGAAGCGAGCCAGTCACTACGTCAGCTTTGAAGGCAATTACACGTTCTCGCGATCGACGGATAATTCGTCCGCAGGACGCAACGCGTGGATCGGCAACCTGGGTCTGGATAACCCGCAGGTGCTCGATAACCTGGCGGTCGAGTATGGACTGAGCTCGAATGACGCAACTCATAGGCTGACGACCGCATTCATCGTGGACTTGCCATTCGGGCGCGGAAGATGGATTGGCGGGAACATGAACCGCGTGGTGGACGCGGTAGCCGGAGGATGGTCTCTGTATAGTTTCCTGACGCTTCAGTCTGGACAACCGCTGGCGATTTATGACAGCGCGGGGCTGCTCGCGGACGGAAATCAACGCCCACAGATCACTTGCGCGCAACTCACCACCGGCATCAGCTACAGGGAAGCCGCAAAGACCCAGCAGCCGTTCCTCAACCAGAACTGCTTTACGAATCCGGGAGACAACATTCCGGGCAACGCTCCGCGGCATCTGTCTGTACGTGGAGATGGAGTCCGCAATGTCGACCTGTCTCTCTCGAAAGCATTCAAGTTCAAGGAAGACAAGCAGTTGCAGATCCGGGCGGAAGCCTTCAACATCTTCAACCGTCAGCGATTCGCGTTTCCCGATGTTGGATCGGGAGACGGCAGTTTCGGCCAGGTGTTTTCCACGACGGGCAACTTCCGCAGAATGCAGTTTGGAGCGCGATTCCAGTTCTAGGGAAGTTGCGTGCGCAGGGCACCTCAGCGGTTAAAGCTGGGTGGAGTTTGCGGGTTTAAGGGCACGGCTGAAGCCGTGCCCTACTCCCGATCCTGCGCTTCTGTTTGGCGTTCCTTCCCCTGACCGGAGCAATCGAGAAGGCATGAGCACGAGCGGAATCGACGCGCGCATTCAGCGGGGCTTAAGCCCGGGCGGTTGGATAACGTAACGCGGCCCTGAAGGGCCGCTCTTCCACATCTTTGTTTCACATCTTTATCTGTCCATATCGCTTTTTATGTTCCACAGCATTGTTCGGTGGCGAGGGAATCATCATGCAGCGTAGATCTTTTCTGAAGGCTGGGGGAGCGTTGACCCTGGCGGGGCTTGGCAGCAGTTCCCTTCTGGCGCACGTCCCTACTCACAATTTCGACAAATACGATTTCGGAGCGGGGCCACCGGTCCAGGACAGGCTGTACCAGGGGCCATTCTCGACCGACGAGTATCCGAGTTGGTCAGTGGTAATGGCGCTGACGCCGTCGCGCGAGGTCGTGCCGAATTATGGGATGGGGATGATCACCTATGTTTGTGACGAGGTGGGCCCGGCGCGAAAGGACGGCGAGACGCTGGCGCAGTCGATCGAGAAGATCGTGAAGCTGCCGCTCGGGACAAAGCTCTACACGCGCGTGAACTGGAGAGACGTGCAGCAGCGCCCGGGCAAACTCGATCTGTGCGAGCACCTGAAGCTGACGTTCGACTTGGCGCGGCAGCATGGGAAGCGGGTGGGCTTCCGCGTGATGATGAGCAACCCGGATATTCCGGATTCACCGCTGCCGGAGTTTTTGCGTCCGAAGATTCCGATGGTGAAACTCGGGGACTGGCTCAACCGCACGCGCTACGAGCCGCGCTATGACGATCCGGCGTTTCAGGCTGCGTTCCGAGAGCTGGTGGATTTGCTAGCGGATTCGTTCGACGGACATCCGGATATCGAATATGTGGACACGTTTATGTATGGGTTCTGGGGTGAAGGCCATACATGGCCGCTGGAGAAAAATCCGTTTCCGGATGCAGTGACGGCCGAGAACACATTCGTGAGCATGTTCCAGCACCAGGCGGAGCGGTGGAAGAAGACTCCGATGCTGACCAATACGCAACCGGACTTCAGCAAGGTGGGGAATTCGGAACTGCTCGACCGTACGGTGCGGAGCGGGAACTGGTTGCGGACGGACACGATCTTTATCGAGAACGAGCAGATTGAGGAGTTGAGCAACCGTCCGCCGTGGACGGGAGTGGCGGTGGAAATAGGGATGTCGGATGGATCGCCGAAGACGCTGAAACTGGACGACGGCGTCCCTTACACCGACAACGTGGTTCATCACGCGCAAGATGCGGGCGCGAATTACTTTTCGCTGTGGAACTGGCACAGGATCCAGGCGGACCGAATTCTGAACTATTACCAGCAATATCCCGAGGCGATCGACGGACTGGCGCGGCAGATTGGGTACCGGGTGCGGCCTTCGTGGGTGTGGACGTATTTGGAGGGCGGATATCCGGGACTGATTGTTGGGTTCGTGAATGACGGGATCGCCGCCGTGCCGGGAGTTTTGCGCGTGTCCGTGGTGAGCGAAGACGGGAAGGTGAATGTTGGAGGATGTCTGGACGCGGGGTATCCGTTGCCGGGGAAAGTGAGGCAGGCTAAATTCGCGCTGCCGAAAGGAACGAACTGGAAAGGGCTGCGGCTCAAGGCGGAGATCGAGGTGAAGGGCCAGAGAATCCCGGTGCGTTGGGCTTGCCGGCAGAAGTTGAATGAGGACGGAAGTCTGACTCTGCGTCAGACGGTCGGGTTGGGGTCGGACGATGTGACGGGTGGCGTCGCGCCAGAATAGTTGAGGAGATCGAGATGAGACTGAGATTGTCATTTGCATTCTTACTGGTGTTCGCTGTGGGGCTGGCGGCTGCGCCGCAGCAGGAGAAACAGGACTGGACGAATTACGTTCGCATCGGTGCGTATTCGCTCAAGGGCGGCGATGCGCTGGAGATCGCGCGGCGGGCGCAGGCGAGCGGCGTATCCGGGATTGAAGTGGATAACGATATCCCGGGGAGATACGAGAGCTTCCTTCATCCGGAGGAGAAGTTGAAGGCGATTCATGACGTTGCGGACGCGGCGCACAAGGCGGGGAATCATGCGTTTGTTTACATCGCCGGGACGGAGTGCATCACGGCGCATGGGGACAAGACTCCGCATACGATGGCGAAGGATCATCCGGACTGGCTGCAGAGGAAGATCACGGGCGAACCGGCGATCTTTGGGGGAGGGACGGCGTTCTGGATTGCGCCCGGGGATGAGGATGTCTGGGTGAGTCCGTATGCAACCGAGTGGCGTAAGCAATACATGGAGCGGGTGCGGCAGATCGCACAGACGGGGATCGATGGTATTTACATCGACATTCCGTATTGGATGACGCACTTTGAGGGCTGGGAGAAATCGTGGGCGAGTTTCGATGACGCGACGGTGGCGGCGTTCAAGCAGCAGACCGGGCTCGATGCGAAGCATGATGTGAAGCTGGGCGACTTTGCGGATCCGGCGTTTCGGAAATGGGTGGACTTCCGCATTCAGACTTTCACGGATTTCTTGAACGAGATTGGGCGGACAGCGAAGGCGGTGAATCCGGAGATCAAGATCATTCCGGAGATCTATCCGGGGATTGAAGATGAAGCGGTGCGGGTGGGGGCGGACGTGTATAGCCTCTATCCCGTGGTGGACGCGATCGCGCACGAGTATGAATTTGGCAGCGGCGATCATATGGCGTCGGCGCGCACGCCGCTGGACTGGTTCCGATACCAGGTAGGGATGCATTCGTTCCGCGCGTTCGCCGAGGGGAAGGCGACTTGGATTCTGAATTACTCGTGGGATGGCGACAAGAAAGTCGACAAGCGCGAGGCGATGATGAATCTCGCGATGTCGCAGGTCATGGCGGGAGCGAATTTCTGGGATGCTCCGGGACATTCGATGGCGGGATCGAACGATCTGGCGACGCGGAAGAAAATTTTCGATTGGATTCAAGAGCATGAGAAGACGTTCTATCTGCCGCGAGGGCCGGTGGATCCGATTGGAGTTTATTTTTCGCCGACAACGCGCAACTTTTTTGCTTCGGAGTTCATTCCTTCGTATCGCGGGATTCTGATTCTGCTGATGCAGAAGCACCTGGAGTTTCAGGTGGTGACTCCGCGGACGCTGGCTTCGTTTCACGGGAAGACACTGGTGCTGCCCGATGTGCGAGTGCTGAATGATGAGGAGCAGAAGGGGCTCAAGGACTATGTTGCCGGCGGCTCACGGGTAGTCATTGCGGGGACCGATGTGACGGAGCTCGGTACGTCGGATCATGTGGTGCGCTTTGCGAACGATCCGGGACGGGCCTACAACGCCGAGACGGAAAAGGATTTTGAGAGCGCGACACCGGAGTCACAGAAGGAATTTCTAGGTAGTTTGCAGGGCGGAGATTCTGTACGGATTCAGGCTTCGCCTCAGATTGCGACCTCGATCAGCCGTAGCTCGGAGGGGCACATCCAATGCTTCTTTGCAAACTTTGCGGGGCTGAAGGGCGGAGTGAATCCGGTGCAAGCGCCGCAATCCGGAGTACAGGTTACGATCACGTCAAAATCCGCGGCGAAAGGTTTTTTTCTGCCATTCATGGGATCCGTGCAAGAAGTGAGCGGAGTCCGGAGCGGGGATTCGGTATCGTTCACGCTGCCGACCATCACCAAGGGGGCGGCGTTCTGGACTGAATAGTAGCTTGAAATGCACGCCTCTGCTGTCGTCATTCACCGCGGAACTTCGTTCCGCCGGACAGCCGGGGCGGCGATCCCCACACAGTTGGTAACGCTATTTGGCGGATTCCCAGGCTTTCGATCGGGTGACGGCTTCGGTCCAACGGTCGCGCAGGGCGCGGGCTGGGGCTGGCGGCATCCTGGGCTCGAAGCGGCGATCGGAGGAGGTTGCACCTCCTGCGGAGCCTGAGGGCCAGAAACCGACGGCGCGCGCGGCGAGGCTCGCAGCTCCGAGCGCCGTGGTTTCCGTGACCGCTGGACGAACCACGGGCACGCCAAGGATGTCCGCCTGGAATTGCATGAGGCTGTCGTTGGCGGCGGCGCCTCCGTCCACCCGGAGTTCCTGGACTGGATTGCCGGAGTCGCGGCGCATGGCATCCAGCAGGTCCGCTACCTGGTAGGCGATGCTTTCCACGGCGGCGCGCGCGATGTGTCCGGCCGTAGTGCCGCGCGTGATTCCGAACATAGAGCCGCGGGCGTAGGAATCCCAGTGCGGGGCGCCCAATCCCACGAATGCGGGAACGAAGTACACGCCGCCGTTGTCGGGCACAGAACGGGCGAGTGACTCTACTTCTTCTGATTTCCGGATCAGACCCAACCCATCGCGCAGCCATTGCACCACTGCGCCTCCGATAAAGACGCTGCCTTCGAGTGCGTATTCGGTGGTGTCACCGATCTTCCACGCGATGGTGGTGACCAGGCGGTTGGACGACGGTACGGCGCGGGTCCCTGTGTTCTGGAGCATGAAACATCCGGTGCCGTAGGTGTTTTTGGTCATGCCGGGCGTTGCGCAATGATGGCCGTAGAGCGCGGACTGCTGGTCTCCGGCGATGCCGGCGATGGAGATGCCTTCGAGTCCCTTTACGCCGGAGACGGGCGCGTAGATCTCACTCGAGGAGCGCACGACCGGCACCATCGAGAGTGGAATCTTGAACAGGTCGAGAAGCTCGGGGTCCCACGCACCAGTAT
Organism: Terriglobia bacterium; assembly: GCA_963727085.1. GTDB lineage: Bacteria > Acidobacteriota > Terriglobia > Terriglobales > Acidobacteriaceae > Sulfotelmatobacter. The sequence continues at coordinate 260,115 of CAVSER010000004.1, forward strand.
GAATATTGAAGAGCATCGTGCGGGAGGCATTGCTGGCGTCGGTGGCGTGGAGTTTGCCTTGCGTCAGTTTCCAGATTAGCCAGGAATCCACGGTACCGAACGCGAGTTTGCCGGCATCGGCGAGGGTGCGGGCGCCGGGGACGTTATCGAGAATCCATGAAATTTTCGTCGCGGAGAAATAGGCGTCGATCAGCAATCCGGTACGCTGCTGGATCAGTGGCTCCCGGCCGTCGCGGCGAAGGCGCTCGCAGAGATCGGAGGTGCGGCGATCCTGCCAGACGATCGCGTTGTAGACGGGCTGTCCGGTCTCACGGTTCCAGACGATTGTGGTCTCGCGCTGATTGGTGATTCCGATCGCGGCAACGTCGGAGGGGCGCGCTCCCAACTTATCGAGGGCCTCGACCGCTACGGCGAACTGCGAGGAAGTGATCTGCTCGGGCTTATGCTCGACCCATCCGGGTTGGGGGAACACCTGGTCGAATTCGCGCTGCGCGACAGCAGCGACAGTTCCTTTTTGGTCGAATAGAAGGGCCCGCGAGCTGGTCGTGCCTTGGTCGAGGGCTAGAACGTATTTCACGATTGCTCCTGAGTCGTTAGTGCTGATTGTTCGCGGCCGTTTTTCTTCCGCTCCTTCGGAGCTGGTACATCAAATTTTCAATGTCTACCCACGACTTGCGTCGTGGGCTGCACTCTTTCGCCGCTTCGCGGCTAGCCCAGCGACATCCCCGACAGGTGAGCCGAGAAGTCAGAGACGCCTACGACGGCTTCAGGAAACGCCTTATGCCAAGATCATAGACCGCCGCTCCCAGCAGGCCGCCGAGTAGCGGAGCTACGACTGGGATCCACCAGACTCGCGATCCGTCGGTAATGCCGTTGTTTTGGAATCCTGCCACGACCGTGAACAGGCGTGGACCAAAGTCCCTGGCCGGGTTGATGGCGTATCCGTGCATGCCGCCGAAGCTCATGCCGATCGCGACGACGACTAGTCCGATCAGCAACGGGGCCATGTTCGCACCGGGCGGCATGTTGAACTCGTCGGTGATCGCGAAGATGAGCAGGATCAGGAGGGCAGTCCCGACCAATTGATCCAGAAAACCGGCTTGCGGCAATCCCGGGAATGCGGGAAAGGTTGTGAAGATTCCGGCCGTGTGGTCGAGTTGCGGATCCACTTGATGGAAAGCGGGGTGATAGTTCCAGAACACTATTGAAGCCGCCGCAAAAGCGCCCGCCGTTTGCGCGATCGTGTACGGGATGACCTTGCTCCATGAAAACTTTCGAAATACGGCGACAGCCAGCGTCACGGCCGGATTCAGGTGGGCGCCAGAGATCTTGCCAGCGATATAGATGCCCATGGTCACGCCCAAGCCCCAGCCGAGCGTGATGTTGGTGAATCCTCCGTGAATTGTTTCTCCGGCGTTCTTCGTGGGAAATAACACCACCATGGCGACCACGCCCGTTCCAAAGAGAATCAGGACAAACGTGCCCAGGAACTCAGCGAGAAGTTCCGCCTTCAAAGTTGATTTCGCGCTCATCCCGCCCCCGAACCGAACTGCGCTTCTGAACCGCGAAGTAGTCTAACAGGGCGCGCGGGTGCCGCGCGATGTAAGTACGCGCCGATGCGGCAGGGCGGACGCCGTCGGCGTCTGCGCGGCCGGTTGCGCCGGCGGGCAAAAATACGGGGCTTTGCCCTTGACATTTGGAGCGAGGACCGTAAGATATAGAAATATTTATTCAGTAAACTGAATATTTATTCATTATGAATAAAAGCTTGCGACAACGCGCGGTGCTCGACGTCCTGAAGCATGGCTCCATAGCCAGTCAGGAGGATCTTCAGCGACACCTGCGCAGGCGTGGATTCAAGGTGGGCCAGGCAACCCTCTCCCGCGATATCCGCGACCTCAATTTGAGCAAGACCGCTCACGGCTATTCCCTTCCGCAAGGTGAAGGCGGCATTGGAATTGCGCTGCCGCCGGTTTCGCGGCTGGTGCGGGAGTTCGTGCTGGATATCCGCTCGGCGCAGAACCTGCTGGTGATCAAGACGATTGTGGGAAGTGCGCAGCCGGTCGCGGCGGCTTTGGACGAGACGGACTGGAGCGAGGTCGTGGGGACCATCGCCGGAGACGACACCATCCTTATTGTGTGTCCCGATAAGGACGAAGCTCGGAAGCTGGCAGGGCGCATCGAGGAAATGCTGGGGTAATGAATGGAAAACTCAAGGCGGCGGTTCTGGGGGCGACGGGCTATTCCGGTCTGGAGCTGACGCGGATATTGTTGCGCCATCCGAGAATGACAAAACCAGTCCTGCTGCGAAGATCCTCGGATAACGGCACCCCAGCTGACCTAGCCGATATTTTTCCTATCCTTTCCGGAAATGGCGGATACCCGCTGCATTCGCTGAGCTGGCCTTCTCTCAAGCAACAAGGAGTGAGCCTGCTCTTTCTGGCGACGCCGCATGAGGTATCGAGAGCGCTGGTGCCTGAAGCGATCTCGCAGGGGCTGCGCGTGATCGACCTGAGCGGCGCGTGGCGTCTGAAGCAAGAGCAGCACCGGGCCATGTACGACTTCCAGGACGTCGACGCGGTCAAGGCAGAGGAATTGACGCAAAGGGCCGTGTACGGCTTGCCTGAGTTGAACGCGGACCGGATTGCGGGTGCGGAGCTCGTGGCAAATCCCGGATGCTATGCGACGTCGGTAATCCTTGGGCTAGCTCCGCTGCTGAAGGCTGATCTGGTGGACCGGAGCCGCGGGATTATTTCCGATTCGAAGTCCGGTGTGTCGGGAGCGGGCAAGGAGCCGACGTCGAAAACCCATTTCGTCTCGGTGGCCGATAACTTGTCGGCTTACTCCGTGTTCAATCACCGGCATCTGGGAGAGATTGTGGAGCAGCTTGCGCTGGAGACGCAGCAACTCACCTTCACGCCACACTTACTGCCGATTCCGCGCGGAATTCTGTCGACCATTTACGTCCAGCTGAACCGGCAGATGACTCCCCTCGAGGTGGAGGCGTGCTTCCGCAATTTTTACGCAGGTAAGCGGTGGGTGCGTGTTTTTCAGACGCCGAAGCTTCCGCAGGTACAGTTTTCAGTGAACACCAACTATTGCGACCTAGGATTCTGCCTCGCGGAGGATGGAAGGCGTTTGATCCTGGTGTCGTGCATCGACAACCTGCTCAAGGGTGCAGCCGGGCAGGCGGTGCAGAACATGAATTTGATGTATGGATGGGGCGAGGAAGAAGGACTGCAATGACGATCGTGATCAAAATCGGCGGAGCAGCTCTGGAAGATGTGGCCACTCTGCGCAAATGCGCGAAAGCCATCGCGGAACTGGCGCAGGATGGGCACCGCGTCGCGGTTGTACACGGGGGCGGCAGCGCTCTGACCCGTGTTTTGAAACAACTCGGCAAACAGAGTGAGTTTGTGGGCGGGTTGCGCGTCACCGACGCCGAGACTCGCGACGTCGCGCTGATGGTGCTGGGCGGCATGGTCAACAAGAAACTGGTGGCTGCGATCCAGGCGGCCGGCATGCCTGCAGTTGGCTTCTGCGGAGGCGACGGAATGACCTTTCGCGCGCGGCGCAAGAGTATCAAGGGCAATGATCTTGGATTTGTGGGGGAGATCTGTTTCGCCGAGCCCTGCTGGATTGAGGCTCTGTGGCAGCAGGGTGGAATCCCGGTGCTGGCCTCGCTTGCGCTCGGGGCAGACGGCGAATACTACAACGTGAACGCGGACGAAATGGCTGCGGCGTGCGCGGCGGCGTGCCACGCGAACGCGCTGATTTTCCTGACCGATGTTCCGGGAGTGAAAAACGCGGCCGGCACGGTGATCCCATGGCTGAGCACGAAGGAGGCGCACGATCTAGCCGCAGGATCCGTGATCAGCGGAGGCATGTTGCCGAAACTGGCGGCATGCACGCAGGCTTTGAAGCAGGGTGTAGGCCGGGTACGAATTCTGCCAGCGGCGGAGGCTGAAGCACTTCCGCAGTTTTATCTGACGAAATTGAATTGTGGAACAGAAGTAACGTGCGCTTGAGATTGCGCATCGGAGAGAGAGGAATCAACGTTGAATAGTCCAATACAAAGCAGGGTTGCGGCAACACCGCAGACAGTCCCCGACGTCTTCTGGTGTCCGGACCTGGTTTCGACACGTGATCTGGGGCCGCAAGGAGTTCAGGCCGTATTGCATCTGACCGAACTGATGAAGTCGCGTCCGTCGGTATTTCAGCGCGCGCTTGCCGGCAAGCAGATGGTCATGTTCTTCGAGAAGCCATCGCTGCGCACGCGGCTGACGTTCGAATCGGCGATGGTGACATTGGGCGGAACGGCCATGTTCGTGGATCAGTCCAAAGCGCCCCTGGATGCGCGCGAGAAGTTGAGCGATATCGCACACAACCTCGAGCGTTGGATTGACGTGATTGTGCTGCGCACGTTCTCGCACGACACGATCACCGGGATGGCGGAGCATGCGTCGGTGCCTGTTATTAATGCGCTGAGTGATCTGGAGCATCCCTGCCAGGCGCTGGCGGATTACCTGACGTTGCAGGAGAGATTCGGAGATCTGCAGAAGATCACGTTGGCCTATGTGGGTGACGGGAACAATGTGGCCCATTCGCTGATGTTGACCTGCGCCTGCATCGGATCGTCGATCCGGATCGCAACGCCGAAAGGATATTCGTGCAATCCGCAGATCGTGGCGGACGCCAAGAAGATTGCCAAACAGACGGGCGCACGCATTGAACTTCTCACGGAACCTCATGCCGCGGTCTCAGGCGTCGATGCGATTTACACCGACGCCTGGGCCAGCATGGGGCAAGAGCAGGAATCGGCGCAGCGGGCAAAGGTGTTTCCGCCCTACCAGGTGAATCGCGAGTTGATGGCGGAAGCCGCGCCCCATGCGGCGTTCATGCATTGCCTGCCGGCCCATCGCGGAGAAGAAGTTACCGACGAGGTGATGGACGGGGAGCAATCCGTAATTTTCGAGCAGGCGGAAAATCGCCTGCACGTGCAGAAATCTATTCTCTATATATTGCTGGGCGGCGCGGTACGCCTGCCTGCGAGGAGCGCTCATGCCTGAAAAAGTTGTTCTTGCTTACTCCGGTGGACTCGACACTTCCATCATCATTCCATGGCTTAAGGAGAATTATTCCTACGAAGTAATCGCTATGGTCGGCGACGTCGGGCAGGGAGATGACATCGAGGCCGTCGTGGACAAAGCGTATAAGACGGGCGCAAGCAAAGTGATCGTCGAGGACCTGCGCGAGGAGTTCCTGACCGGATATGTGTTCCCTGCCCTGAAGGCGGGCGCTGTGTATGAGCACAAATATTTGCTCGGGACTTCCCTGGCGCGTCCGGTGATCGCGAAGCACCAGGTGGAAGTGGCACTGCGAGAAGGCGCGACCGCGGTCGCTCATGGATGCACCGGCAAGGGCAACGATCAGGTGCGGTTCGAGTTGACGTATCAGGCGCTGGCTCCGGAGTTGAAGATCATCGCTCCGTGGAGAGAATGGAATCTGAAATCGCGCGAGGACTGTTTGGATTATGCTGAGCAGCGCGGCATTCCCGTGGCACAGAGCCGCGAGAAGATTCATAGCCGCGATCGCAATCTGTGGCACATCAGCCATGAGGGCGGGGAGTTGGAGGATGCGGGAAACGCACCGCTCCCGACCACGTGGCAGATCACCCGTTCGCCGCAGGAGGCTCCGGATAAAGAGGAGCATGTCAGCATTGGGTTCGAAAAGGGAGTCCCAGTTTCGGTCAACGGCATGGAGCTTGATCCTGTGTCGCTGGTGGAGTTGCTCAACGAAATCGGCGCGCGGAACGCCGTGGGCCGCATCGATCTCGTGGAGAACCGATTTGTCGGGATTAAGTCACGCGGGTGCTATGAGACTCCGGGCGGCACACTGCTGATCACGGCTCATCGCGAACTGGAGGCGCTCTGCCTGGAGCGGGACGTCGCACACTTCAAGCAGCACATTGGACTCAAATATGCCGAGCTCGTTTACTTCGGGCTATGGTTCACGCCCTTGCGCGAGGCGCTCGATGCGTTTGTCGAGAAGACGCAGGGCGAGATCACCGGGAAGGTAACGCTTTCTCTGTACAAGGGAAATGTTTCGGTAGTCAGCCGTGAGTCGGAGTATTCGCTGTACCGGACGGATCTTTCGTCGTTCACGATGGGCGACAGTTATGACCAGAAGGATGCGGCCGGATTTATCCGGATTCTGGGGTTGCCATCGCGCTCGCGAGCTTTGTCGCGGATTGAGGTCACGCGATGAAGATGTGGTCGGGCAGGTTCCGCCAGCCACTGGACGCTGAGTTCGAGCGATGGCAGCGGTCGTTTGATTTCGATCGCCGGCTGTTGCGCTATGAACTCCAGGCCAGCGGTGCGCACGCGCGCGCGCTGAAAGCGGCCGGCGTTCTGAGTGCTGACGAGTTGATCAGCATTCTGCAGGGGCTGGAAGAAATTGGGAGGCGAGCGGCCGGGTCAGCTGCGTTTCTCGAGGACGCGGAAGCAGAAGACGTCCATCACTTTGTGGAGAAGCAACTCGCGGCGCTCATCGGCGAGGTGGGGTACAAGCTCCACAGCGGGCGCAGCCGGAACGAGCAGATTGCGACCGATCTACGACTCTTTGTAAGGGCTGCGATCGATCAACTGCTGCAGGAACTTGCTGAATTTTGCGGCGTCATTTTGGATCGCGCAGAAAAAGCTGGCGATGCGGCGATGCCTGCCTATACGCATTTGCAACGGGCGGAACCGGTTCTCGTTGGGCACTGGCTGTTGGCTTACTGCGACATGTTCTTGCGGGACGCCGGACGACTGGCGGACTGCCGCAAGCGACTGAACGTCTGTCCGCTGGGATCAGGGGCCGTGGCCGGCGCGACACTTGCACTCGATCGGGCGCTGATGGCGGTGGCTCTCGGATTCGATCGGCCGACCGGGAACAGCATAGATGCCACAAGCGATCGGGACTTTGCCATCGAGTTTGTGCAGGCGCTGTCCGTTTTAGCGGCGCACCTGAGCCGATGGGCGGAGGAGATGATCCTCTTCTCTACACAGGAGTACGGATTCATTGCGTTGCCCGAGTCGTATTCGACAGGTAGCAGCGCAATGCCCCAGAAGAAGAATCCTGATCTCCTCGAGTTGGTGCGGGGAAAGAGCGGGCGCGTGATTGGCCACGCCACCGCCCTCATGGTGACGGTAAAAGGGCTTCCTCTGGCTTACAACAAGGACATGCAGGAATCGCAGGAACCGCTATTTGACGCGGCGGACACGCTGGTGAGCATGTTGCCGCTCGTGTCCGGGTGGATGAAGCTGGTCGCGTTTAACTACGAGCGTATGGAACAGGCGGCGCAGTCCGGGTTCATGAACGCATGGGCGGCTGCGACGTATCTGGTGCATCGGGGAGTTCCGTCGAGGATCTCGCACGAGCGGGTGGGCAAGGCAGTGCAACTGTGCCTGGAGAAAGGCTGTGCGCTTGAGGATTTGAGCCTGGAAGAGTTGCAGGCGTTGAGTCCGGCGTTCGGGAACGACTTCTACGATGCAATGAAGTTGAAATCTGTGATTGCAATACACGATGTTCCGGGGGGCACGGCAGGTACGCGTGTCCGTCAGGCCACTGCCGAAACAAGAAAGAAGATTGAGGCACTTCGCGAGGAGATCCATGCGCACGCGTAAAGCAATTCTTCCCGACGCACAAAATATTCACGAGTTGATTTGCGCTTACTCCGGGGACGGAACGTTGCTGCCGCGCACGCTGCCCGAGATCTGCGAAAACGTGCGGGACTTTGTTGTGCTCGAAGACAATGGGCAAATCATCGGGTGCGGCGCGCTGCATCTCTATGGAACGCACCTGGCTGAGATTCGATCGATCACGGTGGCTCCGTGGGCGCAGGGGCGCGGAGGCGGCGGACGCCTGGTGAAAGCGCTGATGGCAGAGGCGAAGAGGCATCAGGTGGACTGCATCTGCCTGTTCACGCGCAAGCCGGACTTCTTCGCGGGACAAGGCTTCTCTGTGGCACAGCGCGAGGATCTTCCCGACAAGATTTACAAGGACTGTCATGCCTGCCCACGCTATCACTGCTGCGACGAAGTCGCGATGGTACGAGGGAATCTGCCCAAGTTCGCCATTCTGCCGGAACCGGCGAACTGGCTGGTGAAATTGCAGGGATGGTCGCAGAACACGGCCGATCCGGTGCGCTCTAGCTAAGCTCCTGGGCTCCGTCTTCCGCTGTGCAAAGATAGACTTGGGGATCGATTCCGGTAGCCTTCTTGTAGCGTTCGGCGATCTGGCTGGCGAAATTCTGCGACTGCTCCTCATGCACGAGATTCACCGTGCATCCTCCGAAACCCCCACCGGTCATACGGCCGCCGATGAAACCGGGCAGGCCTTTGGCGGAATCCACCATCACATCGAGTTCGCGGCAACTTACCTCGTAGAAGTCGCGCAGACTGTTGTGGGATTCGCGCATGAGTTTGCCGACTTCAGGCAGATCGCCATCGGTGAGCGCGCGGGCGGCATCCAGAGCGCGCTGATTTTCTCGGACTACGTGAGTGCAGCGCTTCGCGATGGTTGAAGGCAGGTCGGCGAGGTGTTGCTCCAGCAGTTTCACGGATACATCGCGGAGAGCATGCACCGCAGGATCCCACCTTGCGAAATAGCGCACGCCCTCCTCACATTCTTCACGCCGCTTGTTGTACTCCCCGGTCGCGAGATCGTGCTTGACCTTGGTGTTGCAGACAACGAGGCGTATGCCAGGAGGAATCGGGACGAACTTGTATTCGAGAGAGCGACAATCCAGAAGAAGAGCATGGGCAGCCTTGCCCATGCAGGAAACGAACTGGTCCATGATGCCGACGCGTGCGCCGACGAATTCGTTTTCGGCTTTTCGGCACAGCTTGGCGACTTCGGGAAGCGGCAGTTGCACGCTATTCAGACTCATGAGAGCAAGAGCGGAGGAGACCTCCAGCGCTGCGGATGAGCTCAAACCAGAGCCAATCGGGACTTCTCCGTGGATGAGGATGTTGGCTCCCGAGAGTTGGCATCCACGCTGCTGGAGTGCCCGGGCGACGCCCAGCACGTAGTCACACCACTGCCCCAGGCGGTTCTCCGGAAGATCAAGATCGAAGTCGAAGTTGCCGGGGAATTCGGAGGACCGGATAAGGAGCTTACGATCAGGCCGGCCACAGATACCAACATACGTAGAGAAAGCAACCGCGGCAGGCATGACGAAGCCGTCATTGTAGTCGGTGTGCTCTCCGATGAGATTTACGCGGCCGGGCGCACGGAATATCCGAGGCGTTTGCTGGAAAGCCGATTTAAAGCATCGTATGAAGTCGGATGTATTCATCCTTACACTAGTCCCGTTCAGCAATGAAAGTTGTAGCAATGAAACCAGATTAAGCCCTTATTCCTGCACAAAATGGATCACGAGGATCCAGTACGAGTTCCGCCTCTGAATTCACAAAAGCAGAACCTTTGATACTGGGAAAGATTTTGCCATCGCGTACTCGAACACTGCCCTCGAAGATGGTTCCCACAATACTCTCTTGCTTCCACACCTCGCCTTCCCGGATCTTTCCATCCGCGAAAAGGCACGCGAGCTTTGCACTGGTTCCAGTGCCGCAGGGAGAGCGGTCGTAGGCCTTGCCTGGGCACAATACGAAGTTCTTGCTGTTCACGTCGGGGGTATCGGAAGAACCAAAGAGCTCGACGTGGTCGATCTCGTGCCCATCGTCGCCGGTGATTTGCTGTTTTTGCAAGGCCTGCCGGATTGCCCAGCTGAAATTCGTCAGTTCCTCGATGTTACCCAGTGACAATGGCATGTCGTGTTCACGAACGAGGTAAAACCAATTTCCTCCCCACGCGACGTCGCCGCAGACCTTACCGTAGTTGGGCACATCCACGGATAAATTCGCCGCCGAGCGGTAACTGGCGACGTTGTTGACTGTGACTTCGCCGTCCTCGTGGAGTCGTGCGCTTACGGTTCCGACGGGAGTCTCGATGCGGTGCTCGCCGGGGTTGAGGCGATTCAAATATGCGAGTGTGGCGACCAGACCGATGGTCCCGTGTCCGCACATCCCCAAATAGCCGACATTATTAAAGAAGATCACGCCGGTTGCGGAGTTCGGATCAGTTGGCTGACACAAGAGAGCACCAACCATCACATCGGACCCACGTGGCTCATTCACCACTGCGGAGCGAAACGGGTCGTGCTCCTTGTGGAAACGCTCGAGTCGCTGGGATAAAGGCCCGTTGCCCAGATCCGGCCCGCCGCTCAGAACCACGCGCGTTGGCTCCCCCCCAGTATGGGAGTCGATCACCTTTACACGCTTTTGAGCATTTCCGGCCAATCTTCTCAGCTTGTCGAAACCATGGATCTTGCCGGCCTTGAGGCACGGCAATTCCATCGATTGTACGATTTTGCGGCGATTCAGGAAAAACGTTTAATCCTGCAGCTTAGTGCAGCTTCAAATCAGAATAATGGGCGAAACTGGCGAGCGAAACCTGGTCACCGCCGGGGATATAGAATCCAAACCTGCCCGCCGATAGATCCACTCCGGGTTGAGTGCAACGGTCGATCACGACCCAGTTGTCGCCTTGCCGGACCAAGTGAGAAATCTCACCGGCGGACACATGAATCTGCAAAGTGCGGAAACTCTTCTTCTCACCTTTGTGGGGAATCTTCGCATCACTCACCTTCTGGCCATTGCGGATGTCGGTGCGATAGAAGCTATTTTCATCCATCTGAAAGAGATCGTAGTTGTTCGGGTCCGTATAGTTGAGAACCCACTGCATCCTGTGGCCTTTCGTCAGCATGGCGGAAAAGACGAATGTTCCCGTCGTCGGCGTTACACCGTAAAGGACGTAGTCTCCACCTTTGCGGGTAAATGAGCCCTTCTCCTGCTTCCAACTCGAAGCATCGTCCCATTTCGACATGCCACTTGGCGCCGGCAGATCGATCGTTCGAGACTGCCCGGCAGATAGATCCAAGGAAGCGGTGCGAGTGAAACCGTCTGCGGTTCGAATCGACAGAGTGTAGGTGCCGGCCGAAACGCTGACCGCATTTCCACTGGTCACTTTCACGGGCGATTCGCCCTGTTTCGTGAGTGTGACCTGGGAGTCTGCAGGGACAAAGGCTATCTTCACTTCGGCGGGGGCCACTTCCAGTGTTGTGTCTGCATTGGTGAGCGTAACGGGTGTACCGATGGCGAAATGCCTCTTATTCTGTCGGGCTTTGTATCCGTCCTTTTTCAGTTCGACGACGTGGTCTCCGGGAGGGATTGTGGTCAGGTTCAAAGTTCCGTCGGGCTGCACGGTGCCGACGGCCGCCCCATCCACGGACACGACGGCTCCTACGGGGCCGCCCTGAACCAGAAGCGAGGCCATGCGAGGGACCGGCAAGAGTCCGAATACCAGCCTTCCCTGTTGTCCTTTGCGGATCCGGATCTTCTGATCCGGGAGGTCCTGGAAACCGGGCTTTGATACTCGGACAACGTATTCCTTCGGTTCGAGATTTGGGATGTGAAGCTGGCCTCCCCGGGTCTGCTGAAGCAAGGGTTTGCCGTTCAGGAACACCTTCGCCTTATCCTGGCCCGTCACGACCACCAGCGTACCCACGTTCTGTCCTGACTCTACGAAAATGGCCAGCGCCGGGTTCGCGGTGGTCTCAATGCCGAGCTTGTACTCATCTCCACTTTGCGTGACCACCAATTCGTGCGAACCCGCAGCGAGAGACGAGAGTTCCAGGCCTTCGATCGGAAGGTCGGCAGGATGCTTGCCGTCGAGGCTGACTTTTCCTCCAGGAAAACTAGCGTAGATCTGAAGACGGTCACCCATTGTCATCACGGCCATCGCGAAAACGCCTTTTGCGGCGAACGGCGTCTTGACGACGGGCAAGGCTCCGGGGATGGACTTCAGATCGAGAGCGAAGCTTCCTGCGGGGCTCTCGAATGAAAAGGTGTGATCACCCCCCGGAAGTTTGTCGAGGGACCATTGCGAGTCCTGCAGGTCGGCGGGCGGCTGCCCGTCCAACGAAATCTTCCCTGCAGACGTATCTGACGATAGCCTGACCGCCAGCAGAGGCGGTTCCGTAGGTAGGGCAGGGGCAGCTGCAGGCTGCACCGCCACTGGCTCGGGCGGAGCGGATACAGGCGGTTGCTTGTGGCGCACGATCAGTAATCCGGTACCGAGGACAACAACAACAGCAGCACCCGCAAGAACTACCTTCAACGTAATGGGGAACTTCGGGCGTTGCGAGGCACCGGGCTTTTGCGCAGGCACAGATGCAACTACGCGAGCACCATCCGGGACAGATGACGGAGCCGGCGGAGTGGTGGCCGCCGAATTGGCCTTCGCATTGGAGCTTCCAGTGGAAGCCGGCGTTTGAGTTGGCTGCGCCAGCTTGTCTCCAATCGTGGGAGCTACAGCGAACGATAGAGTGGCCTCCGAAGTTTTCTCTGGACTGATTCCCTTCCCTGCTAGCGTTGGCAGGTTCAGCTTCAACAACAGTCCGTTGGCGCTCGAGAGTACTTCGTCATCTTCCAGATATTTTTCCGCCAGAGCTCGGGCTTTGGTGCCAAGTTCCTGTTTGGTCGCTGGATCCGATGCGGATCCCGCTTGGCTGTCCAGCCGCCGCAGCTCATCGAGGTCCCGCCGCCGAGTCTGGCGCCGTTGGACCTGAAGATCGCGCTGCACGGCATCGCGAATCTGAATGAGGCGCATCTCGCGGGGATAGGAGGAGAGCCCCTCTTCGATGCGCGATAGCGCTCCACTCAGATCGCCGGAAGTCTGCAACTTGCGGGCTTGTGCGACGCAATCGGCGATGAAAGTTTCGCGCTTCTGATCGGAAATCAGGGTACGAAGAGTCTTTGACATCGGATGCGAGGGATTCAGCTCGAAGGCTTCTTTGGACAGCTTCTCCGATTCGCGCCAGTCGCGTTCAACCATCGCCTGGGCCTGCTCCACCAGCGCATTTGCAAAGACTGCCCGCGCAATAGTGTCGTTCTCGTCCAATTCATACGCCTGTCTGAGCAGGGGAATACCTTCGGAGGATTTTCCCGTCGCACAGAGTTCCTGCCCATCGGCCATCAGGCGCTGGGCTTCAGCCTTGCGCTCGATGCCTTGCTTCGCGTGCTTTTCGAGTTCACGGATCTCGTCGTCGTCGGGATACTCGAGAGCGGCTCCTTTCAGGAGATCGAAGGCCCGGCCAAAATCGCTCGAATGCAGACAAGAATCGATCTGTTCGATCAATCGAGTTTTACCTTCGATACGTGCTTGCTGGTCGCGACGCTTCTGCAGCCTCTCGACTTCGAACTTCAGGCCGGGATACTGGCTGTAGATCGTGCGAAGAATCTCCCAGTCATTCAGCGCGTCTCCGAACGCAGCCTGCTCTTCGTGAAGGTGCGCACGGGCGACAATGGAGTTGACCAGATCGCGCTTGTCCTGAACGAGGCGCAATGCGCGTTCGAAGTGGGATTCACCGGGATGCTGGTCGAGCGCTTCGCGCAGGATGCTCACGCGCTTGTCGAGATCGGGTTCGCCTTCCACCTGCCGGTCGACCTGAGCAATCAGGGAGGACAATTCCTGACGCTGCTGCTCTTCGATGTCATAACGAAGCGCCTGAAAGATTGCATTCGTTGGATATTTCGCGAGATACGTCTGGCAGGTGACCAAGGCTTTGGCGAAATTCCGGTCCGCCAACTGCTTTCGCGCGTCGGCATACGCCGTATTCATCGCGTCGTGCTCGGAGCGGACTTCGTTGTAAAAACTCTGGTAGCTCCCACTCTCACGGTTGATGGAGTCGGGAGCCTTGCGGTCGAGTTCGAGTACCACACCCAACTTGGCAAGCGCGCTGCTGACATCGCCCTTCTGCCAGGCATCGACTGCGGCCCGATGGATGCTCTCTTTTTCCTGGCGCAGCTTCTTATATTCCTGCTCCTGACGGTCGACCTCGGCTATTAGCTGGAGGGCTCGGGCCTCTTTCGGACGGAGCTGCAAGACATTCTGCAGGGCTTCGCGGGCATGCGCGTAGGCATGATTCTCGATGTGCTGGTGGGCCAGGCGATACCAGTTGTCGATCTGGCGTTCGCTCCGCCGATTTTCAATCTTGCTTTTAAGAGACAGGGCAATGGCGTTGTCGGGTTCGATCTGGAGCGCTTCCTGCAGCTTTTGCAGAGCGAGGGGATCTTCCTCTTCTTCAAATCTGGCCCGGGCGGCATCGAGGAGTTGTGCAAGCGTCTTGCGCCTGACGGAGTTATCGAGCTGACGGCGAAGAGCTCCAATTTCCGAATCCATGTGGCCTTCGGCCTCGAGCTCGCCGAGAATTTCGCCGGCGAACTGTAGATCGCCGTCGGCCAGCGCTTTGTTGACTCGTTGCAGGCGCGGACGAGTGCGATCGGGATCGAAGAAGTCGATATTTTCGTTCCGCAGGGCTTTGCCAAGGTTGTCGCCGAATTCGCGCGCGCTCGCGAAGCGATGCCATCCCTGCTTCGCCATGCCTTTGTGAACGACGCGGCTGACAGCAGGAGAAACCGTGGAGTTCACCTCGGAGGCAGGCGGAGGAATCTGATTGAGAATCGCTTCGACGACCTCGTCCGCGCGGGCACGCTGGAAGGGATGCCGTCCAGTGAGAGCTTCGTAGCACACGACGCTTAGAGAAAAGATGTCAGACGCAGGAGAAAGCGGTTTCAACTGGATCTGCTCCGGAGACATGTAGAGCAGGGTTCCCTTTTGCGCACGTGTGGTGTGCGCGTCGGCCATGTGGGCGACACCGAAGTCGATGATTTTGACGGAGTCATCTTCCATCACGAAAATGTTGCTTGGCTTCAGGTCGCGATGGACCAATCCCCGTTCGTGAGCGGCCTGCAGTCCGCGACAGGTCTGGGAGATGATCTCAATGGTGCGCTCGACTGTGAGATGGTGGCTGCCTTGGCGCACGAAATGTTCGAGGGTTGTGCCCGGCAGAAGGGGCATCACGAAATAGGGCTTCTTCTTGCCTTCGTCCTCGAACTCTCCGATGTCGAAGATTTCGACAATATTGGGATGGCTCATGGAGGCGAGCACATCGCACTCTTTGTAAAAGAGTTGGAGGGATGCGGGATCGGGAATGTCGAGGATGGTCTTGACCGCTACCTCGCGGCGGACGACTGTGTCGTAGGCACGATATACGAGGCCCATGCCGCCTTGTCCGAGGACTTCCCTCACCTCGTAGCGGCCAGCAAGTTTTTTTGGACTTTCGGAGGTCCCCATGGCGGCCCCGGGATTGGGGCGTAAGCATTTTATCCGATTTGCGGCGGGGAATAACTTACAAACCACTTCTTTTCCGCGGATCGGCGCGGATTTTGCGGATCTTTATTCCGCATGGAAAGTATGCAATTCCCTTCCTATTTTCGTGGTTCGCCTGTACTGGCGAAGCGAATTCCGGCTGCGGAATGGCCTGAGGCGAGTACGTCCCGTATGCTAGCGCGGTTCGGACCAGCTGTTTCGATCGCCGCGGATACTGTCGCGATGGCCTGATTCAAGGATGCCCCCTCGGGCAAACGGAAGATCCAAGGGATGTTCGTAGAAGTAAGGGCGCGGTCCGATGAGATCGCGACTACGGGTACGAATGCCTTGACCGCGATTTGCTCCGCGAGGTGGCTGGAGGCGCGATCCAGCGCGATCACGGCAAGAACGCGCTGCTGGTAGACAGCATTCACCAGATCGGTCGAGGACTTGCCCCAGGATGTACCGGAGGCGACCGCAACGATCGAGTAGTGCTTCGCACCTGCATTCAGATTGCTGAGGACCTGCAGCGTCTCTGGCGAGCGTGCGAGTTCGTCGGCGTGAGGTCCGAAAATGGCAATCGGCAGGTCCGCCGCGCGCTGGTCCGGAGTGGGTGGCCCTGAGTATTGGACCCCGTTTTCTCCGACTTGGGCGTAAGGCTTTTCCATGGTGATCCGACGATAGGTGATCTGGCCGTCATGGACGTGACCGAGATACATCGGGGCGATGTTCTTGCAATTGGGATCGAAGGTCATGTCGCCCGTCACACCCTTATAGGCCGCCAAACCGGTCAGGGCGTCACGGATGCGGCCTCGGTTGAGGCCGGCACGGCAGATTGCATCGAGCAAAGCTCGCATTTCGTCATAGGCCAAGGCGGCAAAGTGATCGGGCTTTTCGTGATAGCGAGCCTCATAACGGGCGACGAAGTCCACCCAGCGCGGGTCCGTGCGACTGGGATCGTACGGATATACGGCTTCGAATCCCTCGGCGGCGGACCCGGCGAGTTTCACAAGCTCGTCGCCGATGGTGCGGTGGCTGCCAAAGACGCGCTGCTTCATGCCAAGTTCCTGCATCTGCTGCAGAATCATCGCGGTTTCGGGAATGTCGTTCCAGAGCACGATGGCATCCACGCGGGAATCTTGAATCACCGAAAGCTGATGGCGGAAGTCCGTGTCACCCGGACGAAACTTCTGCTCGATGACGACAGGGTGTCCCAAACGCCGGGATGCATCGCGAAACTTAATGACACCAAAACGGCCGTAGCGATTGTTCACTCGGAGCAAAGCAACGCGCTTGAGACCGAGTTCGGTATAAATGTGACGGGCGAGCGTGTATCCCTGCACGCGATCATCCTGAATATCGGTGTGATACCACGGGATAATCGTTTCGGGGATCGTGGGATCGGTCGAAGCGCTGTTCACCAGGGGCGTTTCGGCTTTCAGGGTCAGGCGCAGCGCGATGTGAGTCGATTCGGAGCTGATAGAGCCGAACATCGCCCAGACCTTGTCGTCGTAGATCATGCGCACAGTATCGTTTGAGGCTGCACCCCAGATGGCGGAGTCCTTGGCTACACCTTGCGTGGCAGCGCTACTGTTCTGCCAGTTGTCGTAGTCGTTGTGAGTGATGATCCGGAACGGCTTGCCGCCGTAACCTCCCGCAGCGTTGGCTTCGTCAACGGCCATCTGTGCGCCATTCAGCATGCGAGTACCGCGCACCTGGTCGGGATGGTCATAGAGCGGAGCGAGGAATCCGATGCGGATTTCGGTGAGGTCTTTCAGGTCGGGATCGGGGATCTCGCGGGCCGCGCCGTTGTATTCGATAAGGTCCTGATAGTACTCGTGATACGGCGTCGTGAACTTCGAGAAGGGACGCAGATCCTCGGGGGCGCCGGCGTACGGTTTCAGCGAACGCGGAGCAGGGCGCCCGGGAGGATTCTTTCCGCAGGAGCAAGGTTCGGAGGTCTGCGCGGAACTGACGCATACCAGTCCTAAAGCCATGACCGCAACCGACGCGAAACGCATGGAGCTACTCTCCTTGTTGGTTAGTCCCTGGGCTGACGCCGGAACATTGCGATAGCCTCAATTTCGATGAGAAGATCGGGGCGGCACAGAATCGCCTGAATCCCGGTCGATGCGGGAAGCGGGTCGAGCCCCTGCTCTTTGAAGAAATCGGTTCGCTCCTCGTTGAAGGCCTGATA
Source organism: Terriglobia bacterium (assembly GCA_963727085.1). Taxonomy (GTDB): domain Bacteria; phylum Acidobacteriota; class Terriglobia; order Terriglobales; family Acidobacteriaceae; genus Sulfotelmatobacter. The sequence continues at coordinate 277,567 of CAVSER010000004.1, forward strand.
GTCGCGCTCGATATCGCGCAAGTAGCAAGTCGTACGCACGATGTCGTGCCAGGTGGCGCCTTCCGCAGCAAGCAATTTCGTGATGTTTTCGTAGGTACGCCGTTGCTGCGCGCGGAAGTCGCCGACGTGAACCGTATTGCCGCGCTCGTCGATGCTCGCCGTGCCGGAAATCAGCAGAATCGTGACACCGTTGAGATCGATGCGCATGCCGCGGGAGAAGGCGCTTCCGTAGTCATAAGCTTCGTTAAGCGTTGAGTGATTGGTCATGGCCCTCTTGACGACCGGGGCATTGGTCACTTCTGCGAGTAGTTCCTGAACATTCATAGAAGATGGCTCCTGAGAATTACTTCTTTTCTTTCGTTGTCTGCTCCGCACTAAAAACTTTGGCGATGCTCACTGAATCTTTCTGGCGAATGCCGTGACTGAGCCCGTGCGCCGTTGCCACCCAGATGTCGTCACCCTGGAAATCCACACCGAGGATGTAGTTATGGGACGGAGCGGACTGCACCGTGACGTTCTTTATGTTCCCCGCCGCGTCGCGGACATACATTTCGGGTTTGTGGGTGTCGAGCGCGGGCCGATAGACAGCCCAATTGGCACCGTCGTAGTAGGCGAGACCTTTGTCCGTGGAGAACCATGCGCGATTGGCATCTACGCCTTTGATCTGGCTGAGGAAGTTGCTGGGCAGGCCGCTGTCTTTCTGAAGGAAATTGTGCCAGTAGCGACCGTCGTACCTGCTGGCTCCGAAGTAGGTGGCGACCCATAAAATCTTATCCACGTAGCTGACCGAGGTCGTGATCTCGTGGATCAGGCCCTGATCTTTCATGACGACCATTTCTGTTTCGCCGTCCGGGTCGTTGTAGTCCTTCCAGCGCTCCGTCTTCTGGTCGTATTCGAGTACGCCTCCGCCCCATACCGCGTAGTAAACCTTGTCGGGCGCAGGACTCACGGCGTATGCCCAGATCTCGAACATCGGAGTGTTGCGTTCATTGAACAGAGCCCATTGATTCGTACGTGTGTTGTAGCGGCTGGCACCCGCTGCGGTCGCGGTCCACACATAGTCACCCTGGACTCCGACGCCGTACACGATGTCGTTGCTGAGTCCGGAGTTGAGTTGTGTGAAGGTGTCGATTCGTCCGGCGGAGATGCGATTGAGTCCGCCCATTGTCCCCGCCCACAGATCTCCAGTGTTTTTATCCAACGCAAGCGAGAGGACAGCTTGATGTGTAAGCCCGTCAGCAGGACGAAAGACCTTCCATTTGCCGTTCTCGTAAAGGCCGAGACCGTTGTCAGTCCCTGCCCAGATGCGATTGCCGTCGACCAGCACCGAGTAGACGTGGTTGTCGGGCAGACCGTTGGCCGTCGTGAAGTTTTCCCAGCGGAATAGCGGCATCTCCTGAGAAAGGGCCAAAGATCCTGCGAAAACCAGCGCCAATGCAGCAAACCATAGTCTCGTCTTCATAGCGTTTTCAGGTACTCGATGAGGTCGTTCAGCTCATCCTTTGTCAGATCGTTAGTGACGCCGTGCGTATCCTTGGGATTGAACACGGTCCAGATTTCTTCCATGGATCGGGCCGAACCGTCGTGCAGGTAAGGCGCGGAATAGGCCACGTTGGAAAGTTGTGGCACGTCAACGACCGGCGATCGGTCGGTTGGCTTGCCAGTGCCGACGTCGATTTGCTGTTGATTGGTGTATTTCGGGCCGCTGTGGCAGTAGCCGCACTGGTTCTCCGCGGCGATCGGCTTTCCCGCTTTCGTTCTTGTCCGATCGAAGATGGCCTTGCCTCGTTCCTGCGCGGGGGAAAGCTCGCCGTTGGCCAGCCGGTAGCGATTGGGGCGGTATGGGAGCGAGTAGACGTACGTTACGAGATCCGTCAGTTGTTGCTGGTTGAAACTCTGGGAACGGAAGAAGAACTTCTCAGTGCGTGGGCCGCACTCGGTTGGCATATCAGGATTGCCGCCGTTCCACTTGAAGGGCTCGGTTCCCGCCAGGTTCTCGAGCAAGCGGTTATCAACGACGTCTTTGCCGAATCCGTCAGGCTCGAGATCCCATTCGAGACCGTCAACCGTGGAATCGATGTGGCAATTCGAGCAGCCGAACTGGCCCTGGAACGCGAAGTTGGCGGTGTAGAAAAGACGCTCACCGCGGCGAAGCGCATCGGCGTTCTTAGGCCCATCCAGGTCGATCGTGGAGATAACCTTTTCGGCGTTCGTATCAATCACCGAGATTGTGTCATCCAGCCGATTGGCCACATAGAGGCGCTTGCCGTCGTTCGAGAGCAGAAGTCCGCGCGGATTATTTCCCACTGGGACTCGTGAGGAGACATATTCGGCCGAGGCGGATAAGTCGTTTACGAAGTTCTTGCTTCGGCCGTGAACCGTTTTGAGCAGGCTGGGCAGATCAATGACGGTGACGCTTTGTGATCCGGCGGTGGTAACGAAGATCTTCGATTTGTCCGGCGTGATGGCGACAGCCCATGGCAGAGCGTAGTAGCGGTCGAGTTCATCAATCGGAACTTGAATGACACCGCCCACATCTGAGCCGAACAAGGTCAGTGAGTCGCCGAACGCCCATCCGTGCTCCACATGCGCCAGCGGGATCAGGTTCTTTGGCCTGAGCTGCGCGGCGACTCCGAGTCTTCCGTCAGCCGACAGCGCAGTGTGAAAGACGCCGGCAACGTTGTGAAGTGCTTTGCGCTCCACGACTCGCTGGCTTGAAGTATCAATGACAGTGATTTCTGACTCGGGGGCGGTGCGAACGGGGCCGCGGTTTGGATAGACGTGCGTGCAGTAGATTTCTTTTCCGTCAGGAGACAAACTGAGATAGCTTGCGCCTTGTCCGGCCGCCAGACGCTTGACTTCCTGTCCAGTCTTGAGGTCGATCACGGAGACATCGCTACTGAGGCGGTTGGCTACATAGAGGGCAGCCCCTTCGCGATCCGTAATGACTCCGGCTGGTTCAGAGCCCGCAGGCAGTGATTGAAGGACTTCATAAGTTGCGGCGTCGATTACGGAAACCGAGTCGGACCACGCGTTGGTTACATAGAGGCGTTTGCCGTCCGGCGCAAGAGCAATCCCTCGGGGAACGTGGCCGACCCCGATCTTTCTTGTGACACGGCCCGATTGCGTATCGACCACGCGCACTTCATCGCTGTCCTGGCAGACCACAAAGAGGTTGCGACCGTCGGAGGCGAACACCATTTCAATCGGCGATAGATAACGTTCTTTGGGGAGATTGGCAGATTGCTTCGGAGCGTTCTGGGCGGCGATCGCCAGCAGAGCGACTGCGAACACGCCGATGATGCTGAGCATCGTGCGAAAGATCGCGGGTTTGAGGCTCAAGGCCATTACGGTTCCTCCACCGTAAGGACTCGATCCGCGGCGAGATTGTCGAGAACCTGATCCTGCCCGCTCGGCCAGTGAATCGTCAGCTTTTCTACTTTGATCGAAGTACCCAGCCCAAAGTGGATGCGGCCATCATCCTGCGACAGGTACGAGGAACCGGCGAAACGCTCGGCGATTTGTTTGTGCCCGCCAGAGAGCAGTTCAAGGTGTGCTCCGATGCCGTCGCGATTACTTTTCTTCCCCTTCAGCTTGATGGTGAGCCAGTGATTGCTGTTCTGGCTGACGTTGTGCAGCAAGGTTGCGGGCGCTCCGAGATTCACGACAAACGCATCGATCTTGCCGTCGTTGTCATAGTCGGCAAAGCAGGAGCCTCGGGAGACGGTTTTGACATCGAGAACAGGCCCGGCTTCGCGGGAGGCATCCACGAACTTGCCATTCCCTACGCCGCGGAACAGCGATTGCTCCTGCGGTACGAGGTGAACTAATCCGCCGTGGAAGATCAGGATGTCGAGAATGCCGTCGTTATCAAAGTCGTAGATTCCGCTACCCCAGCTTGTGTATTGCGCATTTGCTTGCGAGATGCCTGAGGTCGGGCCGATGTCTTCAAAGCCATTTGCACCGGTGTTGCGCATCAGACGGTTGTATTTGGAATCGGTCACCCAGAGGTCGGGCCGTCCGTCGCCATCAACATCCGCGAAGATCGGGCCCATAGCTGAAGTGCTCTCGCCGTTCTGTCCGTAGGCGACGCCGAGTTCGCCAGCAACCTCCTCGAACGTTCCATTCCGCCTATTGTGAAAGAGGAAATTCTCGGTCTTATCGTTGGCGACGTATATGTCGGGAAAGCGGTCCCCATCGTAATCGGCGGCGGTCACGCCCATCGTGCGACCTTTGTACGCGCCGATGCCCGACTTATCAGTGACGTCTGTGAATGTGCCGTTGCAGTTGTTGTGATAAAGGCGGTTGGTGTCACCGGCATAGTCGAGCGGACCGGGATAATTATCAGCGGCGTAGAAATTGCGGTACTTGGGATCGAACTTCACATACCGGCCGACGAAGAGATCGATGCAGCCATCGCGATCGTAGTCGAGCCAAGCGGAACTGATGGACCATCCGTCCACATTGGTGCCAGCCTTCGCGCTGACGTCGGTGAAGGTTCCGTCACCGTTGTTGTGATACAGAATGGCTTTGCCGAAACTCGTGACAAACAGATCGACGAAACCGTCGTTATCGAAGTCGGCTGCGATAGCGGCCGTTCCGAAGACGTTTGCAGCTACACCAGCCTTGTCTGTGACGTCCGTAAAGGTGCCGTCACCGTTGTTCTTGTAGAGGTGGTTGTGGGGCAAAGTCGCTGGCGGCTGTTTCAGGGGATACGGATGCATGCTGTCGTCAAGAGGCTTCCCGCTGGCGACGTACAAGTCGGGAAATCCGTCATTGTTGTAGTCAAACCAGACGCATCCTGAGCCTGTGCTTTCGAGAAGTGACCCAAGCTTTGCCGAGCCGAAGCTGTGGGTGAATTGGATCCCGGACTTTGCGGTGGCGTCTTCAAAACGGATGGTGCTGGGCGCGCTGCTCGGCGGCGCTTGTGCGAGCAGCGAGGAGGACAGAAGAAGTAATGCTAGAGATCGCGTTTTCAATTCTGTCCTCCGGCGGCGCTCTGAGCCGATGCTCCGGTCATGTCGGCTGGCATGGTCGATTTCAGGAGAATCTGCGGCACAGCATTCTCGGGCGCAGTTTCGGGACCCGCATGACAGCCTACGCAGCCGCGTTGTTCACCGCGACGCATGTAGAAGAATCCGGCTTCGCGCTTCAGCGATTTGCCGGCGGCATCAAGCAGTTCGATTTGGAGCGGCTCCTCGGTCGGAACCTGTACGAAGAACGAGCCATCTTTCTCGACGGGTGCAATGCCGAGCAACTTCGGGCGTCCGCTACTATCGCGGGTATACATCCGCACGGAGCGAATGGAGCCGGGGGCGAACGCGTACTTCGACGTATAGGCGTTCAAGCACAGCAGGTTGGCATTGTTCCAGTCATGCAACCCAGATGGATGGCGATTGGGCACCGCGTGCGGAGCGATGATTGTGGGCTGCAGCACGCTGGCGTTTACATCCTCCAATACCGGCTGCAGATCCTTAGCGCCGTTGCTCCAACGCATAATCCGCAGGTGCGATTTCGCATCCGGGCGCCAAGAGAGCAGCCATTCACCCGATGCAGTTTCGGCGATGTCGCCGGCATAATTGCCCGCAGGAGCAGCGATGGGGAGTTGCTGCGCTCGCGCTGAGGTAAATCTCGAGAGTCCGTGCGCGGACGCGAAAACGACGTCGCCGGAACTTGCTTCACGACCGGAGTGACGAAAGTTGCCGTGATCGCAGCGATACGACTCGACACCGCTGCCGTCGGAATAGACGGTGTACAGCTCGGGGATCGTTTCGGTGCCGAGAGGGTAACCCGCCTGGAACAGAATGCGTCCGTCGTGGAGAACGTCGGTTGGGAGAAAGTTTGCCGGCCCGTAGGTGAGCGCCAAAGGCTTACCGCCGGAGAGCGGTGATATTTCTACGGTAAATATCCCTGCTTTCTTACAGGCGTAGACCGCAGCCTCATCCGGCAGGTAGAAGGGCCGGACACAATCTTCGGTCCCAGCGCTGACACGGCGAGGAGATCCGCCAGCCAGATCAACTTCCCAAATCTGCCAGGGATCCTGGACATGTGCCTTTCCGGAAAACAGAACTCGCAGCCCATCAAAGGAAACCGCCGGATCGGCGGAGTTCGAGAAGTTCTGCACCAAAGCGTGCTCGCCCTTTTCATCGCGGACGAAGATCATTGCGCCGGAGGGAAACCGATCGGAGCCATGCATCCATGCGAGCGGTTCATACCTGTTCGCAACGGTGTAAAGGAAGGGCTGCGCTGACGCAGGCGGGTCAGCCGCGGGCCGCGCCGGGCCTGTACCGATCAGCAAGACAAGCAAAGAGAGGATAGACCGCGGCAACACTAATCGGCTCCTCCTGTTGCAAGGAGTTGGGGGCGGAATTCCCGATCAGTCTGCACAAGATCCAGAAACGGCTGCAGGTCGGCCATCATGCGGCTGAATTCGACGAACGTGAGCGACTGATCGCCATCACTGAGAGCTCTTTCCGGGCAAGGATGCACTTCCACGATGAGCCCGTCTGCGCCTACAACAGCGGCGGCTCGCGACAACACAGGGACGAGACTGCGCACGCCGGCGGCGTGGCTAGGATCAACTATGACGGGAAGATGCGAGACGGTTTTCAGGACTGGGACGGCCGCGATGTCGAGCGTATTGCGCGTGGCGGTTTCAAACGTTCGGATGCCCCGTTCGCAGAGAATCACGTCGGGATTTCCGGCCATTGCGACTACTTGCGCAGATCGCATCAGTTCTTCGATGGTTGCGGTCATGCCACGCTTCAGAAGAACAGGGCGTCCGCACCCGCCGAGAGCTTCGAGCAGCGCATAGTTTTCCATGCTGCGCGTTCCGACCTGCATGATGTCGGTGTATTCGGCGATCACATCGACATCTTCTTCGCTCATCACTTCGGTGACGATGGCGAGTCCCGTCGCCTCGCGCGCTTTGCTGAGGAGTTTGAGGCCTTCGACGCCGAGTCCCTGGAATGCGTATGGAGAGGAACGAGGCTTGTAAGCGCCGCCGCGCAGGATGCGTGCGCCGGCTTCGGCAACCGCTTCTGCCGTCTCCATCAGCTGGTTTTCAGACTCGACAGCGCAAGGACCCGCCATTACGACGAAATCGTTTCCGCCGATTTCGATGTCGCGGACGTGAATGACCGTGCGAGATCGCGCGTCGGTTTTGGCGACGAGGTCGAAGCAGGAGAACTGCCCGTTCCACTTAGGATTCATTTGGCGCGGCCATTCTAGTAATGCGCAAATCTCGAAGCACTAACCGGAATCAGCTAGGACCAGTGAGACAGGCGTATAAACACTGACTCAAACGCATCTTCACTGTTCGTAACTCCTTTGTAGCGAGGAACAAGCGAGGCGTTCGTGATTGCAATCACAGTTGTGAGCGACCGTGCGCACAGGTGCGCATGCGATGGGATGAAGGCGGAACAGGATCGTCTGCGTGCGATGCAAGAAACGAAGTTGAGAGCGCGAACAATTGCTCAGCGCGCATCGATGTGTAGGGAACGCCGACAACAGTCGTCGTCAAATCCAACACGTGCAGAAGTGAATTTCTCGTAAGCCATTGAATTCACATGATGGTCATCCACGTGCAATTTCAGTTTGTGGCCGAGAGTCCCTGGGCCAGGGAGGTCATCCTGTATGGCTGGAGAGAATTGGACAATGTGGCTGAACATCACGAATTTCGCGTTGGGAATTGTCACGCTAATCGCACTGCTGCTGGTGTTCTTCGCCGTGGGTTGGGATCTGCTGCTTCGCAAGGTCCACGCACCAAAGCCGAACTGGTCGACAGTGGATGCGGATCTACGAGCGATGTTGCATGCAGGTTCGCACAGCCTGTCTGTCCCCGAACTTGGGTTAACAATGGCGGATGGAGGCGAGCGGATTGAGCCTTCAAAAACCGACAACGCTCAAAAGAAATCGAAGGGGTAAGTTATGGCTTGCCCATTTCTCAGAGAAGGCCGAGCAAGATACTGTCATGCCGCCCCCGTACGTAAGCTGATCTTGGACGGACCGGGAGCGACCGACGGCGGCAAGTGCGCATCCTCGCGATACAGAACCTGCGAACTGGCGCCGAAAGATGACGTCGAGCAGGGCCGCTGTCCGCATCTGGAAGAAATCCGCGTGCAATATTGCGGAGTTTCTCCGGTTCCGAAGCTGGTGCCTTTCAGCGAGTCTCAGCTTTCGAGTTGCACGAGCGACAACTACCGCTACTGCGATTCGTATCTTCACCTGGCGCAACCGCACGCGGCCAAGCCCGCAGGAAACCTTCTATACAGCCCCAATCACTTCTGGCTGGATGCGGAGGAGTCTGGTCTATGCCATATCGGAGTGGATGGATTCCTGGCTGACATCGCAGGACGGGTGGACGGAGTCACCTTTGTGACCTCACGCGGAACTCACTGTCCGTCACTTGCGCTGACGATTCACGGAGTGGAGTGGCCGATGAGTTTTCCCAACTCCGTGATGATCCAGAGAGTGAATAGCCGGTTGCGCAGCGATCCTGCGCGGCTCACCGGTGATCCTTACGGGGCGGGTTGGCTGTTCGAAGGATGGGAGGTTCCCGGCCGCACACGCACCGGACTCATCTCCGGACCGCAAGCGGACGCGTGGCAAACGGAAGAGCGCGAACGACTGTCGCGTGAAATTCACGAGACGCATGCGCCTGGTTGCGACGGCGGTACGCCGGTGAAAGGCGTGGCGCAGCTTCTCTCGCGCGAGCATCTCGTGTGCCTGTTCCAGCACTTCTTCGTCAAGACGGACTGGGCGGTGGAGAAATAAACATGCGTCGCAGCATTCTCATTTTTGCTTTCGGATTAGCGGTCGCGCTGTTTGCCGGATGGTATGTATTCCCGCGAGTGCTGTACGTGAAGAAGGCTCAGCCGCTGGATTTTCTTCACAAGACGCACGCAGAAAAGTCCGGCGTGGCCGATTGCAGCGAATGCCACACGGTCCGCGAAGATGGTACGTTCGCCGGCCTTCCTCCAATGGAAAAGTGCGCGGCTTGCCATTCGGATCGTATCGGAGAAAGCAAAGCCGAAACGATCCTCGTCAACGATTACATCAAGGCGGGACGCGAGACGCCGTGGCTGGTGTACTCGCGGCAGCCGGCTAATGTCTGGTTCTCGCACGCCATCCACGTGAAGCGCGCCAATCTGACCTGCACAGAATGTCACTCGAGCTACGGCGAATCAGACCAGGTGCGTTTGTACGAGGTGAACCGCATTAGCGGATACAGCCGCGATATCTGGGGACATTCGATTTCGCGGTTGCGGCGCGCACCGCATGAAGGCATGAAGATGAGCGACTGCGAGAACTGTCACCGGCTGCGCAATGTGGAAGTCGGATGCCTGGGTTGTCACGAATAGGAAGGAGAAGCATGAAGGTCTCACGCAGAGATCTGCTGATGTGGGGTGCGGGAGCCGCCGCAGGTCTCATCGTTACTCCGGTTCCCTGGAAGATTCTCGACGACACCTCGAAGTGGAGCCAAAACTGGCCATGGATTCCGCAAGCGGCACGTGTTCCCGTCGAGACCAAGATGTCGGCATGCACCTTGTGCCTCAACGGATGCGGGTTGCGCGTACGAATGGCAGCAGGATGGCCCGTCGGCGTGGCTGGACTAAGCACTCACCCAATGAGCCGCGGAGCTTTGTGCCCGCTCGCATTCGGCGCTCATCAGTTGAACTGGCATCCGCAGCGGCTGCGTAGCGTCCGACATCGTGGTAGTTCTTCCTCGTGGGGCGACGCTCAGGTCGCGTTCGCGAAAGTTCGCAGCGAAGGCCCAGTTGTCGTGATCGATGGATATCCGGGGCGAGCCGCTTCGTCGATCCTGCAAGCCTTCGCCGAAAAGCAGGGCGGAAGCTACCGCGTAGTGGTGGGCGGAGAGTCGCGGGCGTTGCAGGCCTTTGAGAAATGGACGGGCGTGCCGGCCGCGTCGCTCGGATATGACCTGGAGAATGCAAGAACTATCGTAAGCTTTGGCGCTCCGATGCTGGATGGTTGGGGAATGCCGGGACGATTCACTCATCTGTGGGCGGAACGAGCTGCCGGGATGAGCGACCCGCAGGTCCGGCTGATTCAGATCGACTCCTCGTGCAGTCGAACGGCGGCACGGGCATGGCAATGGATACCGATCCGCGATGGATCGGACTTTGCTTTGGCTTCGGGATTGGCTCGTGTGCTGGTTGAACAAAACCTGGTTCCGGCACACGTCCCGGTCCCGGCTATGTCTATGACGGAGGCTGCCGACCAGTCCGGGTTGTCGGTACTGGCGATCGAAGATTTGGCTCGGACGCTGGTCGCGCGCACTCCCGTGCTGGCAATCGCACGCGACAATAATCCCGCAGTTGCGGCCTTGAACATAATGCTCGGATCAGTTGGGACTCGCGGTGGCATTGTGCGCCGCTCGCAGAGCAAGCAGACCTATCTCTCCGCTGACGGTGCAATTCCAAACGCGCGTGCACTACTGATCGACTCGAGCGTGCCGTGGGACTTCGCGCCGCAAACGGACGCGGAGGTTTTCCGCTTCGCCGCGTGGGACGGTGGCCCGACGAGAGCGGACTGGTTGCTGCCGGCTCCGGGCTTTCTGGAAGAGCTGACCGATGTGCCCACGGCGCCGACGTCTTCTGTAGAGACCTATGCATTAGCGTCCACTCTCGCAAAGCCTTCATCCGAGGCTTACAGCGCGGTGAAGTTCCTCGGAAGACTTGACTCGAGTCTGACTTCCCCCGAAAAAGTCATTCACACCCGCTGCGAAGAACTTTTACGGAAGCATTCCGGAATTCTCTGCGGGAAAGAGCAGACTCCGATTACGCAAATCGGGTCTGTGCAGAAACTGGAAGAGCAATTGTGGAATGGTGTCGTCTGGATGGCCGAGCCTTCGGCTCCGGGCAACCTGCAAGCCGAGTTGAAGCAATGGCCGGACCCTGTGTATGGCGCGCGTTCGAGCGCCTGCACTTCAGACTGGAACGTGTCGGTGATGCCACCCCTCGCCTCGAAACTCTACATCGAATCGGGACTACGGCAAGGCACTGAGAGGAGAAACGCATGAGTGCAGCACGGTACGGAATGGTGATTGATCTGGACCGCTGCACCGGATGCGGCTCCTGCATGGTGGCCTGCGCTTCCGAGAACAACGTTCCTGCCCTCCCGCAGGCGACCGCGCGTACCGGGTTGACGCCGATGTTGGTCCGCAGAGTTTCCAACGGCAAGCAAGGCGCTGAACAACGCGAAGCATTCTTCCCGATCATGTGCATGCACTGCGAACACGACACTCCATGCGTGAAGGTATGCCCGCAGCAGGCCGTGGAAGTCGACAAAGCCACGGGCGTCGTAATGCAAATGCCGCAGCGCTGCCTGGGATGCCGCTACTGCATGACCGCATGTCCTTATCATGCGCGCTATTACAACTGGTGGGATCCGTCTTGGCCGAAGGGTATGGAACAGAGTCTGAACCCGGGAGTCGCCGTCCGCATGCGTGGAGTCGTAGAGAAGTGCAATCTGTGCCACGCGCGGCTGCACTCGGCCATGGAAAAAGCTGCAGCTACCGGAAAAAGAGAGATTGATGCAGCGGATTACGTCCCAGCGTGCGTCGAGGCGTGCCCTACCGGAGCCATTCACTTCGGAAACTTTGCAGACTCAAATGATCCGGTGACCCAAGAAACGCACTCGCCGGAAGCTTTTCGATTGTTGGCAAAACTCGGCACCGAACCAAAGCTCTATTACAAGTCAAGAGAGGCGTGGGTGAGAGCGCTCGCCGAGCCGAATTCCGCTCCCACTTCGGAGGTTCAACATGGCTAGCTCTGTTCTCGCCGACAGCCGTTGGATTGCTCGCGGTGAGGAACGAACTTCACTCTCCCGGTTTCTGCTCTGGTTGTCGCCGTGGACTGTGCTTCTCGCGCTTGGAGTGTATGCCGCCGCGCTCTGCCTCTATTACGGGCTCAACCAGACGAACATGGATAACCGCTTCGCGTTCGGGCTCTGGATCTTTCTGGATCTCGGGATCATCGCCCTGGGTGCGGGGGCATTCTTCACAGGCTTTCTTGTATACATCCTGAAGCGCGTGGAATTGAAGCCGATCCTGAACACTGCCGTTGTAGTTGGCTTCATCTGCTACAGCGGAGCGGTCGCCATCCTTATGATTGATGTCGGGCAGCCACTGCGCGCGTGGTTCACCTTTTGGCATCCGAATACGCACTCGATGCTCACTGAAGTGACGTTCTGCATCTCGTGCTACCTGCTTGTGCTCTGCCTGGAATATCTCCCCCTTCTGTTTCGTAATCGGCAACTGCGAAAGGTGCCTTCGTTCCTGGTATTTGAACATCAATTGCACCTCTTGGTTCCGGTGCTCGCTGCTGTCGGCACTCTACTATCGTTCTTCCACCAGGGATCGCTCGGTGGACTTTACGGTGTGTTGCGCGGTCGGCCCTTCGCATTTCGAACGGGCTTCCTGATCTGGCCTTCTACCTTCTTCTTATTCATCCTCTCGGCAATCGCTTCCGGCCCGAGCTTTCTCATGCTGGTGACTGCGACGGTGGAGAAGGTTACGGGACGCCGCCTTGTGCCGCAGGACGTTTTCCGCCGCCTGGCATTTATCTCGGGGCTGTTACTTGCGATCTACGTTGCCACCAAGTCCATCGACACGATCGTGTGGCTCAATGTGACTTCGCAATCCGCGGGCTTTGCTCCGTGGCAGTTTTATTCCCACAAGCCGTTTGGCACACCTATTCTGTTTGGCGAAATCGTCCTGTTCGGATTGGTCCCGGCATCCCTATTGATCTTCCGCAAGACCGCGGAGCACCGTGGGTTGCTTCTGACAGCCGCTGCGATGGCATGCGCGGGGATCCTTCTGAACCGTTTTGTGCTGACCGTGCAGACGCTCGCGCTTCCTACTCTGCCGTTTGACGAGTTCCTGCAGTACACACCGAGTTGGCAGGAGATTGCCAGTTTCGGCGGCGTGATCGCGTACGGCGTGATTGTGTATTCGCTTTCCTACCGCTATCTGCCGCTGTTTGGCTCTTCCAAAGGAGATGCTTCTCATGTTTCCGGGAATTGATGGATTCCATTGGACGGTTGCACACGTCCTGTTCCTGTCGTTGTTCTTTGCGGTGGCGCTAACAATTCTTGCGACGGTGGTTTCGGCCATATGGCGCACTGCGCACGATTTCAAGGCACACAGCGCCATTGATCTGTGCTGGAAGTCTGATTTCAAGGAAATGCCTCCATCCGACCGTCGCTGCCGTCACGAATTGGCCGGCCGGGTAATTTCCAGAACCTGCGACAACGCATTCGATTGCAGGCAATGCACTAAGTACTCGCAGTTCGCAGTCCTGCCGGCCACCGGAAACGTGAGCGCACTCGGACTCGATTATTCAAGCCATCCTTACTATCACCGGGGACACACATGGGTGCAGCCGGCGGAAGACGGAACTGTTACCGTCGGTCTGGATGAGCTCGCTGTTCACCTGATTGGAGACCCCGACTCCGTTCAGTTGCCGGAAATAGGATATGAACTTGACGTGAATCAGACCGCATGGCGGATGAAGAAGAATGGAAAAGAGATCCCGGTCAGATCACCGATCGAAGGTCAGGTTGTAGCCGTGGGAGGGCCGAGCGAAGGCTGGTTCCTCAAGATCCGTCCGCGACTGGAGACGAAGAATCCGATGACGTTCCGCCACCTTCTACGAGGGCCTGAAGTGCACGGTTGGGTTTCGCGAGAGCTGGAGCGCCTGCAACTGCAGTTGCGTGCTCCGAATACTCCGCCGGCCCTGGCGGATGGCGGAGCGCTCGTGCCTGACTTGATGAATGCCGTTCCCGAAGCCGACTGGGATGGTGTGCTGGCCGACACGTTCCTCGAAGTGTGAGCCCCCGGCTGAGATCAGTGCGTGATCTCATACCGCTTGAGTTTGTCATAAAGCGTCGACCGATCAATCCCGAGAGCCGTCGACGCTTCCTTCACATTCCCGTGTTTGCGTTCCAGCGCGGCTACAATCGCGCGACGCTCAAGTTCACCAAGCGATACGTTAGGAATCTCCCAACTGTCGTTCCGAGCCGAACCTGTTTGGAGCCATGAGAAATCCTGCTCGTCGAGCATGCCGTTCCGGCAGGTAACAATGGCGCGCTCGATCACGTTCTCCAGCTCCCGCACATTTCCCGGCCAATCGTGAGCGATGAGAACCTTGAGGGCTGCACCGGAAATTCCGCTGAGCTCTTTCCCCAATTCGGATGAGATGCGCTGCACGAAGTGCTCGGCTAATAAAGGGATGTCCTCCCGACGTTCCCGCAGGGGCGGCAGCTTAATCTCAATTACGTTGAGACGATAATAAAGGTCCTCGCGGAACCTACCCTGCTGGACTTCTTCGGCGAGATTCTTGTTCGTGGCCGCAATAATTCGAACGTCGACTTCGACCTCCTCGTTACCGCCTACCCGATAAAAGCGCCGTTCCTGAAGGACTCTTAAAAGATCAGCTTGCAGCTTGGGAGAGATGTCGCCAATCTCATCGAGGAAGATCGTGCCTCCGTGGGCCAGTTCGAACTTGCCTTTGGCTTGCCCGATGGCTCCCGTGAATGCACCTTTTTCGTAGCCGAACAGCTCACTCTCGAGGAGAGTCTCGGTAAGGGCGGCGCAGCTTACGGCAATGAAGGGCTTTTCAGCACGAACTCCGGAAAAGTGGATCGCTCGTGCAACCAGTTCCTTGCCCGTTCCGCTTTCGCCGCGAATGAGCGCGGTGCTCCGCAGGCTAGCGATGTCCTGTGTGAGGGCGAGAATCTCTTCCATTCGCGGGTTCTTCGTGATGATGTCGTGATGGCGGTATTGACGCGTCAACTTCTTCCGCAAGATGGCATTTTCACTCTGAAGCTTTTTTAATTTCAGGATGCGCGATACCAGCATCGAGATCTCCTGCGGATTGCAGGGCTTCACGATGTATTCCTGCGCGCCTTCCTTCATGGCCTGGATCGCTGTGTCGACAGTAGCGTAGGCGGTGATGATGATGATGGAGGCGTCGGGGCGCACCCGGTGAATCTCCATCATGGTTTCGATGCCATCCATGCCGCCCGGCATTTTAAGATCGACGAAACAGATGGCGTAGTCCGCAGCGCGGGCGAGTTCCACCGCCTTCTGACCATTGGACGCCGTGTCCACGCGATAGCCGTCCTCACGTAGCCATGCGGCCATCGATTCACACATTACGTCTTCGTCGTCGACTACCAGGATGGGCCAATTCTTCTTCATATTCCTCCCTCTCGCGAAAACCGCTGAACCAGTTGCAGACCGCATCGGTCGCAGTACTGTTCAGCTTTAGCGTCCACCAACGCAATGTGGGTAGCAAGACTCATGGCGCATGTGGGCGCGGAACAATGAACCAGCCCGAAGGTATGTCCCAGTTCGTGCAAAACTTCTTTTACGGTGCGCTCGCGAAGCAGGCTTTCCTGGGCCGGAAGACCATAAAACTCCTGATGCAGCCGGCATAGAGATACGATCGCGATGGGGCCTTCGAACTGAGCCTGTCCGAAAAGAAAACTCAGCATCGGAATCGCGAGGTCGACGTCGGTCACCCCCAAGATACGGGAACCGTTCTTTGGCGCGAGCTGCGCCAACACCTTCATGAGTTCGACCGACTGGTACTG
Source organism: Terriglobia bacterium (assembly GCA_963727085.1). Classification (GTDB taxonomy): domain Bacteria; phylum Acidobacteriota; class Terriglobia; order Terriglobales; family Acidobacteriaceae; genus Sulfotelmatobacter. The sequence goes on from CAVSER010000004.1 coordinate 293,188, forward strand.
GCCCCGCTTCGGGTCGTAGGCGCCGTCCGGAATGGACATGACTCGTAATCTCCGGGTGGGCATGGGAAACCATTCGCCGGTCGCAGCCTCGATCCACTGCAACGCCTGTTCCGAGACGTTGCCGATGGGCACCAGACAAAGTTCGTTCACACACTTTGTACCTGTACCTCTCTCACTTCTGCGCCTGTGCTGCTCGACTTCAATGGGAGCGTAACCGTGAATGTGGTGCCTTCGTTGCGGTGACTGACCACTTCCACTTCTCCTTCGTGCGCCTTCACAATGCCATAGAGTACGGCCAATCCGAGCCCGACTCCTTTGCCTTCAGCCTTGGTTGTGAAGAAGGGATCGAAAATCTTCGAGAGATTCTCAGGAGCAATTCCTTCTCCAGTGTCCTGGACGCAAAGTTCGACACTTTCCTCCCGCGGAATGAGATGGGTCCGGATGGTGAGTTTCCCGCCGCCCTTCGGCTGCATCGCCTGGGCGCCATTCAGGACGAGATTGAGGATGACCTGCTGAATCTGCGAGGAGTCGCACTCCACCAGCGGAAGATTTTCCTGAAGATCGAGAACAAGCTCGGCGCTGATCAGCTTTAACTTGTGGTCTGCGAGCCCAATCGTGGTGCGCACCAGTTTGTTGAGATCGGCGGGAGCACGCTGCGGCTTGGAACGCCTGGAGAACGCCAGGAGATCGGAGACGATCCTTCCTACACGCGCGGTCTCTGTGGAGATCAAACTCAAATATTTTCGGAATTCGGCCTCGCGTCCTGGGGGGTACGCTCCGCTGGCCATCAGCCTCTCCAGCAGCATGGAGAGGTTCAGTACGCCAGAGACGGGATTATTGATTTCGTGCGCAACGCTGGCCGCGAGTTGCCCGAGCGTGGCCAGCCGGTCCGACTGTATAAGCTTTTTCTGTGCCGCATTCAACTGCTGAGTACGCTCTTCGACTTTGCTCTCCAGCGTCTGCTGCATGTCGTTCAGTTCGGCGACGGCGAGTTTAAGACGCTCGCGCATGCGATTGAACGAATCCACGAGCTCATCGAGTTCCTGACTGCCTCCCCCATGGCCAATATCGATGGGCCGGTCCAACTCCATCTCGCTCACGGCCTTGGTTCCGGCAATCAATTCCTGGATGGGAGTGGCAACGAAGCGCCGCGTGAAAACGATGACAAACGCGGCGCCTATCCCGACCTGAAGCAAAATCCAAAGAATCGTTTGTATGGTGATGGCCCGCGTTTGCTTCTGCACAGGATCCAGGCGTAGTGCGATATCAACAACCCCGAGGACTTTGGTGGATGCACTGTGGGCATGGCAGCTGGCATTGCTGCAGGAGGGCTCGTTATAGATGGGCGTAACCATGTTGAGGGTCTTTATGCCCCTGGGAGAGGTGGCGTAACGAACTCGCGCATCCTCAGTGGGATGGTTGCGGATACTGCCTTTGGCGTGACAGCTGGCACACACTTCACTGGTCGCGGTCGCGATGGTCGGCGGCTCGCTGGAATCAGTCGAGAAAACGAGACGGCCCTCCTTGTTGTACATGCGGATGCGATCGACGCCTTGCTTGTCGGCGATCACGCGCATGATCTCGTAGGCAGCCCTTCGGTCATCGTCCAGCATGGCGAGCCAGGTGGCTCCGGTGACGCCTCGAGACAACTGATCCGCCCCAAGAATCATGGTCTCGACAAGCTGCTGCTTCTGACTTCGGAAATTTAGATAGCCGCTGAGTCCGCTGATCACAACAATGAGGATCGTGAGGGAGAAGATCAGCTTTGGACCGAGTTTTCGAGGCATGGGGCCACCTGTTTGCCGTCGGCAAACATTGGGGGACTGGCGCAAACAATATCCGCGCAGATCCTTCGTCCTCAGCGTAAACAGGCACATCTGGCAGGGCCGTGATCGTCACCGCCTCCGGTGGTGATTTGAATCACGACCGCAAACCTTACGATATGAGGTACTTACGTTTGCCAGCGAGATGGGAATAGCGCCAAGAAGGGATGGGATGACCCGAGAAAGGAACGGTCGTGCGAACGTTGGTGGAGGAAAGGGCCCCTCGCGGAGCCAGGATGCCGGCGCACCCGAATTAGCAGTGTGTATCTCGCTTCGGGATGCGCTGCTCAATCACGCTGCAGCCTCGCTGTCGCACCGTAGCCGGTCTTCCTCGCAGAGTCTAACAATGCCGACCCGGTCGCTGGCACCGAGTTTGCGAAGAATATTGTGTACGTGATTCTTCACGGTCTGTTCGGAGATGTTCAACTCCGCCGCGATCTCTTTATTCGTCAGACGATCAGCCAGCAGTTCTACAAGCTGCTGCTCTCTCGGGCTCAAACCAAGGTCGGATTTCGCCGGAGACGGTGATGGCTTAGCGACCTGCTGTGATGCGGAACGGAACAACGCCATTGATAAACACGGCGGACACACCGCCTGCCCACTGACCACCGCTCGGATGGTCGCCGCTACTTCGATCGCAGACGCATCTTTGAGCACGTAACCTACGACCCCTTCCCGGATCGCTTTCAGGAAAGTCTGCTCGTCCGAGTCCATATCGACCATTACGAGCCTGGCGGCTGGGATTGCATCGCGAAGTGCTGCGATCACCCCTGCACTCGAAAATAATCCATTGGAATCGAGCAGGATGACTCCCGGTCGCTTGCGAACGATTTCGTCAATGACGTCGGACGCATAAAGATTGGCACCGACGACGCGAATGCTCTTTTTCGCGAGGAGGCGCACCAGCGCTTCCCGGAGCAAACGGTTTTCTGCAAGCAGGAATACCTCAGCAACACACTTCGAACTCATTCCGACTCCCTACGCGGACGATCTAGCAGCGGGGCCTTGGGGGGCCCGTTATCGTTCGCTCGACGCCTGCCTTAGGGGAATTAGGCGGAGAGCTCTCGGTTCTCGTAAACCCGGGGTCACTCAGTCTTGTAAAAACGTACGCTGAGTTTTGTAGCGTTAGAACCCATGTAAACACAAAAAGTTGCCGAAAATGTCGCTTTTTTGTCATTGAAATAACAAATCCTCCTGATTGGTCTGGCATGTAACTGAGCGGGCTGTCCCTACTGATTCAAGTATTACTTTAACTCTGGGCTGCAAATACTGCGACCGCATCGTTAGTGACAAGACTCACAATCAATCGTGCCAGTGATCACGGAACTCGTTTCTCTCCGGACTTAGGTTTCCAGTTTGGAAATGGGACCAAATTTGTCTACTTTTGGGAATTGAATGCAGATCACTCGGGCCTCCGACTATGCCGTTCGCGTAATGATTCACTTGGCTCGACTGCCTCCCCGGTCAACCGTGCAGCAATCGGAACTATCAAAAACCACGGGAGTATCCGGACATTTCCTGTCCAAGGTACTGCAGCAACTGGTACGCGCCAGGCTGATCCGATCGCAGAGAGGGTCCGGAGGAGGCTACTCACTGTCGGTCGCGGCGAGCAGTGTTTCCCTGCTCGATGTGGTTCAGGCAATGGAGGGACCGGTGCGGCTGAACCAGTGCATTGAAGAGAGCTCTCCCTGCGATAGGAAATCGTGGTGCCCTGCCCATCGGGTATGGGCGGAAGCCCAGGCGGCCATTGTGAATGTGCTGGGTGGTGCATCCATGGCACATCTCGCCGCAGAGGGAAAATCAACCTCGGCGGAACGATCTCACGAATATGAACAGCCCGTTAGGATCGGCGGAGCAAATACGAAAGGCAAAGACAAACGCCCGGTAACGGGCTAGCCCCACAGGACTAACGGGGCTTTTCGTATCGCCGCCGAAAGTCTCGATGTCTTCGACGTGTCTCAGAAAACGATTCGCATCGGGGCTCGATACTTTCCAGGCATTCTTGTACATACCAGCCGGGATAAGCCTCGCTTTCCCAGAAATTCTCAATCCGGGAATGCTGCGTTTGGATGCTCTCAAGCTCTTCGGCAATCGAAGACTCGATTGGCTCATTTACAAGGCTATCTAAGCGTTTCCCCGAGGCCGGCACTCTGATCTATTGAACCATCCCCCTTTTTCCAAGTAGCCGTGGACTATTTTGTCTGCAGGGCTCCTCTGCTTTGGAGACGTCGCCATCCAAGTAACGAGCATTGTGATTGGCACATCTGAAATGCGGAGGAGATGCAACTTATGACTAACATGAATTCCTCTCACCAAAGCAGTCGCTCGAACGTCGGCACCGCCTGCGAGCATTGTCAGGCGATCACGGACCACGAACCCTGGTGTGTCACGCGAGATCCGCGGGTCTGTTACGCGTATGAGATTGTGGCCCAAGCGTCAAAGATGACGTTCGCGGACACACTGATCCTGCATTCACTCGGAGTTACTTGGGCGGAAACTCGTCCGTAGATTTTGTCTGCTTCAGGCGGGCAATGGGGTTATTTCGGGTTCGTGCGCCTTTACAGGGAGACCGAACCCGTTCACCATATTGCGGCGATGCTCCAGGATCGTGTGCATCTCCTCGGGTGTTCCACGCACCGGAGGATCATTCGAAATGGCGTCGTGAAGCATCGCCCAACTTACTTCTGAGGCGATGACACTGTCACGCGCTTCCGGAAATCCCAGGTTCTTTCCCGCAAGAACGGAACGTCCGAATACGTCGACCATCACATCGAGCTTTTTGTCATTGAACGCGGCCGTTTTTTGGAACGTTCCGCGAACGCCGTGAAGTTCGATGGTGGCCTTCGAGAAATCGTGGTGCATGCGCGCAACGCCCTTCGTTCCGATCGCGTCCAGGTAGCAGTTGTGCGGCTGATCTTTCGCGAGATGTCCGTAAATGAATCCCTGTGTGATGTCGAAAACAACGCCATTCGCGAAAGTTCCATGCGCCTGTACCCACCACGGATCTTTGTGACCCCACATGCGGATACCCTGAGCATGCCAGGTCTTGTATTCGCTCTGCGCGTACCAGCGTGCCACGTCCACATAGTGCATGCCGCAATCATGAAAGGGAGGGCCTTCGGGGTCGTGCCCCTCAAGCGGCATGTGCCCCGGCGTCATGTGGCAAACGCGAATAACCGCCAGATCGCCGATCTCGCCCTCGGCGATAAAACGGCGGATGTCTTTGTGATACCAGGCATTGCGATTGAATAAGTTCACGGCTACGAAACGGTCGCTAGATTCGATGTCGTGGACGAGTTGCCATTCCGTTGCGATGTCGGCGCCGATTGGCTTTTCGGCCAGCACATGCTTCCGATTGGCCAATGATTGCCGAATCTGATATGGCCGCGCGTCTGCCAGAGTGAATAGACCCATGACGTCAATCGAAGGATCACGGAAGATAGGATCGGGGCTCTCGTGAATCTCCGCGGAGGGCACTTGCTGGCGGGCTAATTGCCGAGTGGCAGCCTTGATGTCATAGATTGCGGCAACCTCCCACAGGGCACTCTCCTGCATCGCCGCGACAAAATTGCGCCCCATTCGGCCGTATCCCAGGATTCCAACCCGAAGTTTTTTGCCCATGTTCCGTGCCTTGTCCGCTTCGGGGTTGAAAAGCGGCGCGGCCGCTGAAAACCCCTATTAAAACGATTTTGCCAGCTTTTATCTTAGGAGGGTCTAGCCCAAGAGCTCTGTGATTGTCATCACACAGGAGAGTATTTCTGAAGTTTTGCGATCGACTGGCAAGTTGCAGAAAACGAGGAGTTTGCCAGAGCTCAACGGACCTTCGCGAGAATCCGCATGAAATCAACCGGGTAGCCTGCTTTCGAATGTTTCACATACATCCGCAGGCTGCCCCGGCCGATCAAACTGAGCAGCGGACTGTCTATTGCGGCAGTCCATTCGAAGCGACATCGACTCGCAGAGTGACTTTCCCGATCTGCTTGCCGCTGCTCTCGGCTTCCCAACTTAGGTTCTGCCATTTGTCTTTGTCGGAAGCCGAAGAAGATACGGTGAGTTGAACGGAGTAATAATCGTGAGGACCCACGCTGTAGACAGTTGAGTCCGGATGCTGCTTCCATCCCTGCGGCAACACGGCTTTAAGATTCACCTGTACCGGGGAATCAGTATCGTTTCGGATGATCAGTGGAACCCATAGCGATTCGCCCGGAGTAACTTGTGCTTCCGGCACATACAGGCTTCCAATGTGCTCGATACTGTGGGCACGCCAGAAGTCGCGATAGAACGCCCACGGGCCGCCGAGTTCGAGCGATACGCCGGACGCGGCTGGCTCGTAGCCGTGCGGCCGAACGTAAGTGACCGGATTCGGTGCGATTCCCTCGAACACATCTCCCGTTTTCGTTCCGCCGACCAGCGACTTGCCAAAAATCAGGCGAACCGGCATCTCGGTGTACTCCTTTAGCTGCGCGTCGGTGAAGTCATTCTGGGTTTTGTAATAACCCGACCAGGCTGCCTCGGCTACACGCGAATACGGGATTTTGCGGGAAGGTGAAATGTCACTGGTTGGATATTCCGGCCCATTTCCCTTCAGGAAGTCGAAGTGCGTCGCGTCTGTAAAGTAGTAGATTTTTTTCGGCTGCCAGGGTCGGAGTCCTTCTCCATAGTTGTTGATGCTGAAACGGCTCCGAGGTGCTTCCACTTGCTCTGGAAACGCAAGAGGATTGCCCGCCATATCGAATGCTTCGGTCGCAAGGACACCCGAGGCCTGATGATCGTCGTGGTTCTCGCCGACAACGTAATTCGGCATCCACGTGAAGATCACTTCGGGACGCGTGATGCGCACGAGACGGACCACTTCCTCGAGAGATTCACCATGTCCCCAGACCTCCAGTGAGTGCAAAACGTCCCCACCCGGAGTATCGGAGCCGTGCATGAACCAGGCATTCGTGATTCCATAAGAAGCGAGCGAATGGCGCGCCTCCATCTCTCGTATGTCAGCCAGCGCTTTGGACTGTTCGGGTCCCGCCGCATTTCCCCCGGAATTCCCCCGAGTGCCATAAACGACGGCGACTTTCTTGTGTTGCTCTTCGATCAGCTTTGCGATGTACGGAGTCACTTCGGTGTCGTCGTCGGGATGGCCGACGACGATCAGGATATCGACCTTGTAACGAGCATCGGGCTGGGGATTCGGCTCGGCTTGTTGGGATTTTGCGCGTAACGAAACAGAAATGAGAATTGCCAGTACAAGACACACGTGCAGTTTCATGAGTAGATGCGTCCTCTCCTTTGCTATGAACGGCGAACCGAAAAGAACCCACCGGAAGAATTCCACTCCGGCGGGCTCAGACGCTTTTAGAAACGGAAGTGCAAGCCAAACTGCATCTGCCGCATGGTCGCGGCTGCGAAAATCTGACCAGCACCGGAAACGTCAACCGTGGGGTTAGGATTCGCAAGATTCACGTGGTTGAACGCGTTGTAAGTCTCCCACTTGAACTCCAGTGTCTTGCCTTCCATGATCGTGAATACCTTCCCGAGGGACAGGTCGAAGTTCACCAGGCCGGGACCGCGGAACGAGTTGTGGTGCACAAGGCCGTTTCGTCCTGGATCCTGCGGGAATGTGAAGGCTGACGGATTGAACCAGAGATTGGCATTGGGATTCGGGACGCTGGCATTGCCGATCTGGTCAGCACGCACTTGGTTGAGATCCGCGTTCACTAACGGCGCGTAGGAAACGTTAGGCGTGAACGGCAACCCGGACTCCGCAGTCGTGATCCCGCTGAAGTCCCAGCCCCCGAGGATTGCGTTTAAAGCGCGGCTGGAAGATTCACCCCAATGTCGTCCGCGGCCGTAAGGAACTGCCCAAACATGGCTAATGGTCAGCGTTTGCTTGCGGTCATAGTTCGCCGGGCCATGGTCCTGCCACCAGTTCAGGCTATTGGAGAAAGCACCACCCGTTTCGGTGTTCGCCATCGCCTTTCCGTAGGTGTACGTAACCAGAAAATCCAGGCCAGCATTGGCATGCTTCTGAACCTTCAACTGCATTGCATGATAGCTGGAGTTATCGCAATTGCAGATTTCGTATAGTCCCTGCGTGAGTCCGAACTTCTGGTAGTACAGGCGGCGCAGGTTCCAATTGTCGCAGGTTCCATCCGTGGCACAGTTCGGATCGAGTGCCGCCTGGTTCACGTTGGGGTTAACGTAGAGGTGTCTGCCGACGTTTCCGACGTACGCAACTTCAGCCGTCAATTTCGAACTGAATTGATGCTGGACCGCAAGGTTCCAGGAATCCGCAAGCGGGACCCGGAACGCACTTGGAGGATTGAAGAAGTAGTACACGCTCAAACCATCTGGGAGCAGATAGCGGCCATTCGCTCCAATCGGTGGATTCGCAGGGAGCGGCGGGCCAGCGAGCAGATTGAATACCGACGTGTAATTGTTCGGTGCGTTGATGGATTGCGGATTGGTGATCGGCGGATCATAGTCCGGCGCCTGGCCGAATACCGCACCGAGCCCCGCTGGAGTGAAACTTCGTCCATAGCCCGCGCGGACGACTGTGTGTTCCTGAACCTGATATGCGATGCCGAGCCGCGGTGCGAAACCGAGGTTGTAGGCCTTCACGCCCATATTCGAGGGAACAGAGCCGTAGCCCGCAACCAGCACTTCTCCGGTGTTGGGATCAAAGCTTCCCGCTCCACCTTTGCTGGCAGCAGTCTGCGGCAGGTAGTTTTCATAACGGAGACCGTAGTTAACAGTGAGTTTGCGCGTTACACGCCATGTGTCCTGCGCGTAGAAGAATAAGCGGGTCTGACGCAGGCCCGGATGGAATCCGATGCCAGTGAAATAGCGCGCGAAGTAATCGGGAGAAGCCAACAGGAACGAAGCCAATCCAGCCCCGGTTGTTCCAGCGCCGAAGTTGTCGACATCAGAATTGCCGGTCACGCCATCGCCGAAGAAGATCTCGCCCGACCGGTGAGAGTCGCTGGGGATGCGCTGCTGTTGTGCACGGCGGATGTCTGCGCCCCATCCAAACGAATGATTGCCCACCGTCTTAATCCAATTATTGACCCACTGGAAATGATTCTCCGTTTCCTTAAGGGGACAATTGCACGAGTTAATTCCGAGGGCGTACCCGAAACTGAAGCCGGCGTCGCCGTTGACATAGAAGGCAGGCATGCCGCTAGTTTCCGGAGTGCCCACATTCAGACCCGGGAAGCCTGCATCCGAAGCCGGCGTGGTTCCCACACCATTGGGTTGTACCCGAATGCGATAGCGATAAAACCCGAAACGGAAGTCCGTAATCAGGCTCGTGCTAAAGGTGTAATTGGCGCCGAGCGCGATACTCTGGTTCCGGTCGATTGAGCTGCCGGCGAAATAGATGCCATTTAGACCCGGGCCGCCTGCCTCCACACCATAGGCACCTGGCGCAGAGAGATCGAAGTCGGCCAGTGTATACCGGCCGAAGAAATGCATCTTATCGGAAAAGTTGTAATCGACGCGGCCATCGAACTGGTCGCTGTTGAACTTCTCGCTTCCGAATGCGATGAAGTTATTCGCGATGTCGGTGCCGTTATTAGGAAGAGGAATGTAGTTCAGAATGTTGGTGACAGCGCTAGGGATCGCCGGCAGCACATTGACCTGACCGCCACTGGAAATCGCCGAGCGGCCACTTCCGTCGGAATTGCCCGTGGTTGGATCGAAGATCATTCCGGCCTGGGCCGGAATGCTGGCGCCTTCGGTTGTCGTGACCATGATGGGCAGCGACGCTCCCGCGCAAGGCGCGGCCGAAGAGCTACCATCCTGGCAAAGATAGTTCCCCAGAAGAGCTGTCAGGTCACCGTTCCGCTCGGCCTGTGTTGGAACGGTCGTCGTGGTAGTTGCCTCGCGGCGCCGGCGAGTTCCCTGGTAATCTCCGAAAAAGAAAAGCTTGTCGTGTTTAATGGGTCCACCAAACGTGGCACCGAACTGGTTCCACCGCAGCGGCAGATTTACGCCTGAAAAACGATCCTTGGCGTTGAACTTGTCGTTTCGCAAATATTCAAAGAGTGAACCATGCAACTGGTTCGTGCCTGATTTCGTCGTGGCCTGCATCAATGCGCCTGCCACCGAGCCGAACTCGGCATCGTAATCGCTCGTCGTCACCTTGAATTCCTGAAGGGAGTCGATATTGGGATTGATGACCGCAATGCCGAGAATGGAGCTGTTGTTTTCCGTACCGTCGAGCAGGAAACCGTTCGCGGTGAACTGCTGGCCGTTGACGTCGATCTGGTAGCCGCCCTGCGGATTCTCCGACTGGGCATGGCTCCAGTCATTAATTTGGGTGCCCGGCGTGACCAGAAGCATCTGTGTGAGATTGCGATTCAGGATCGGTAAACTCCCGAGCTCTTCGGTGCTCAAGGTTGTGCTGACATCGGCGCGATCCACCTTGAGCAACGGCGTTTCGCCGGTCACAACGACCTGGGTGGATTGGCCCTGCACTCCCAAGGCCGCGTCGACGCGAGTGGAGGAATCGATCTGGACCTCGGCTGTCGCCTCAAATGCGCTGAATCCGGGAGCGGTCACGCTCACCTTGTAGTGCCCGGCAAGCAGATGGGTCTGTTCATAATTCCCACTGGCATTGGCCGTGATCTTGTACGTTGCTCCGCGGTCCAGATCGGTAATCGTGACGGTCGCATTGCCCACAACCGCGCCGCTTGCATCAGTAACTGTTCCGTTGATGTTCCCGTATACGGCTTGGCCCAAAGAAAATTGTGCGAAGAGAATGAGCAACAAACCCAGACGAATGACTGCCGAAATGAATCGGTTCATGGATGATCCTCGCAAAAGTAACTTCGCCCCGGATCCTACGAGGGCAGATTGTTTTGGAATGACAGGAAGTCTCGCCCATCGCATGGCAATGGTCAAGAAGAATCTGGCTGAGACGCCAATTTCGAGCGTCAATTAAAACGGTTTAACTGAGCCTTTTGGTTAGAAGCATAGGCCGGAAATATCCTCTGCCATGAGGCACAACCGATTAATGGTTCAATTTTTCCGGAAGGAAAAACGCGACATAAACCCCGCCGGAGCCGAACTTGGGATCCTTCCCTCCCCCCGCAGCAATCGCGACATATTGCCGTCCATTCACCATGTACGTCACCGGCGTGGCATTCCCGGCGAATGGCAAGGTGGTTTCCCAGAGTAGCTCGCCGGTCGCCTTGTCGAAGGCGCGGAACTTCCTGTCGTAATTGGTGGCGCCGATGAAGAGAAGTCCTCCGGCCGTCACCACGGGTCCGCCGTAGTTCTCCGAGCCGGTATTTTTCATTCCCTTGGCGGCGAGGTCGGGATACTCACCAAGATTGATTTTCCACTTGTACTCGCCGGTGTTCAGATCGATAGCATTGAGCGTGCCCCAAGGCGGAGCAATGGCCGGATAGCCATCGGGATCAAGGAAGCGGCGATACCCGGTCAAGCGGTACTTCATCGCCGGCAAAGTCTGCTCCGTACTAGAGAGTTCCTTATTCTCGCCCGTCAGCAAGAAATTGACGAGTCCGTTGAGTTGGTCTTCGTAGAGATTTGGGAAGCCTGGCATTCGTCCTTTGCCGCCGCGGATCGTCGTCGTTATGTCCGCAGGGCTTCTCCGATCCCCTATCCCAGCAAGGGCGGGTATCGCGGGCGGCGAACCGCCCATGTTCTCACCGTGGCACACGGCGCATTGGCTGAGATAGAGCGCTTTTGCTCCGCGCTCACCTTTGTCTTCGAAGAGAGCAGCCGTCCAGGCCATCTCATTGGAGTTGACGTAGATGACATCAGTATCCGGATCGACAGCAGGTCCACCCCACTCTGCTCCGCCGTCAAAGCCCGGAAACATAATGGTCTCTGTGCCTACGCGGAAGGGAATGAACTGCCCGTCGTGAATCGATGGGCGGAGATGCTCCAGAGCCCACTGATGCGCCTCCGGGGTGCGGGTAGTCAGCATATCTTCCGTCAGCAACTGCCGAGCGTATGGCTTCGGCCAGGTGGGAAGGCCTTGCTCCGAAGCTGCGCCTTCGCCAGGCAGCGTGCTCTGTGGGTATTTGTGGTACTCGATCGGAACCAGCGGTTTGCCCGTGACGCGATCAAACATGTACACGAAACCCTGCTTGCTGGTTTGCACGACAGCATCGACAGGCTTGCCATCACGCTGCAGTTTGATCAGAACGGGCGCAGATGGAAAATCACGGTCCCAAAGATCGTGCTTCACTGCCTGAAAGTGCCAGATTCGTTCCCCAGTCTCCGCATTGAGCGCGAGCAAACAGTTGGCAAAGAGATCGTCTCCGATGCGGTCTCCGCCGTAAAAGTCGAATGCTGCCGATCCGGTCGGCACATACACGATGCCTCGCTGTGGATCGAGTGCCATTCCGGCCCAGTTGTTCGCTGCGCCGCTCGTCTTCCACGCATCTTTCGGCCAGGTGTCGTACCCGAACTCGCCCGGGTGCGGGATGGTGTGAAAAGACCAGCGCAGTTTTCCGGTTCGCACATCGAAGGCACGAATGTCGCCCGGAGGTGCCGGTAACGTCTCGGGATTGCGTCCTCCAACGATAATCAGATCTTTGTAGACAATGCCCGGACTTGTCAGCGCGATGGACTGCCAACGAGGCTCGCGTCCGAGATTCTCTTGCAGATCGATTCGTCCGTTAATTCCAAAGGCCGGTACTGGCCTGCCCGTCGCAGCATCAAGTGCGTAGAGGAAGTTCATGACGCCGACGAGAATTTCTTTCTCCTTGCCGTCGGACCAGTAGGCAAGCCCGCGGTCGGGCTGCATACCCTTGATGCCTGAATCAAAGTTCCAAAGCAGCTTCCCGGTAGCCGCATCGACGGCAAAGATCTTCTGTGTTGGACTGATGCCGTAGAGAACTCCGTCCACCACCAGGGGACTGGTTTGCAAACCGCCTTTTTCGCCGGTGTCGTACGTCCATGCGAGTTGCAGTTGCTTGACATTGGAACGATTGATCTGCGCAAGAGGAGAATAATGCCGGTTCTCGGGAGATCCACCGCTAACCGCCCAATCATTTGAACTGGAAGAACCGGACTGGGGGCGGGCTCCTGCGCGGAGAATACCGAATCCACCTGCTACGAGAAGGGATGATAGGACGAGCACAGAAGAGCTATGGGGAATACGCATCGCGCTAATCTATATCGTTCGTGCGGATAGTTCCAATTCGTCGATCGAAACTAGCGATTCTTGAACGCCGGTACGTCGACCCAGGTTCGCTTCTGATTGCTGTTAAGCACAGCATTCAGGATTACAAGCTGCCGCAGTCCATCGGTGAACGTGGGATATTCGGGACTAGCGTCCGTGCCGATCGATGCATAGAAGCGCCGAAATACCTGCTTGAATGTATCGTCGTAGCCTTCACTATGACCGCCGGGCAGATCAGCGTAGCTCCGCGCACCCGCGGCGAGAAGCGAGGGGTCTTTGATGAAAATTCCGTTCCCGCTGTCACGATGCCCCACCCAGAGCTCGTCCGGACGTTCCTGGTTCCACGCCACCGATGCTTTCGTGCCGTAGACTTCCATCCGCAGCCCGTTCTTTCGTCCGGCGGACACCTGGCTTGCAGTCATCGATCCGCGAGCGCGAGCGCCCATCCGGAACACCACGGCACCAAAGTCTTCAGTATCGATTGGAGTTTCAATGTAATCCTCAGGCCCCATCATCTTGTTTGCGAACGTCTCGACCGAATGCTTCGGCTGTTTCCGCGTTGGATGAAAAGTCTGAAGATCGGCACAAAGCGAAGCGACTCGCAACCCAGTCACGTGCTCCGCCATGTCAAACCAGTGCGAACCGATATCCGCCATACAGCGTGAAGGGCCACCCGCCTTGGAATCGACGCGCCAGTTCCAGTCTGTGTCGTAGAGAAGCCAGTCCTGGGAGTACGTTCCCTGCACCACAAGGATGTCGCCCAGCTCTCCGGATTCGCGCAGCCGGCGCATCTGCTGCACCTGCGGATAGTAGCGGAGGTTGTGACACACACAATGGCGCAGTCTCTTCTGCGCCGCCAACGAAGCCAGTTCCTCCGACTCGGCGACCGACGTGGTCAGCGGCTTTTCACACAGAACATGCTTGCCGGCCTGGAGCGCATCTTTGGCCATGGAAAAATGCTGCGCATTTGGCGTGCAGATGTGGACGGCATCGATCGCAGGATCGCGAAGTACCTCGCGGTAATCCGTAGAAACCTTGGAAACGCCGAACCCAGAGGCTAGACGTTTTGCCGCGGCTTCATTTCTTCCAACGATAGCCACCGCATCCACCGACTCGACCCGGCGAACTCCTTCCAGATGCACGCGTCCCATGAATCCAGTGCCAACGATAGCTGTCTTGATCGTCTTCATTCTTGAATTCCTTTTTGCGTTTAAGACCACCACGCGGCTGCGGGTTTCTCGCGAATCACGATGCTGTTCAGAAAAGCCGCTGCCTTGGTCAATCCCTCGGCCGGCGAGAGGAGGCTGTCTTCATGCTCGATCGAGAGCACAGAATCGTAGCCGAACATGCGCAGCGTTGAAATGAACTCCGACCACCACTCCGCACCGTGGCCGTATCCACAAGTACGGAAGATCCAACTGCGGTCGCTCTCTTCTGTATATGGCTTGGTATCAAGGACGCCCGTCCGCGTCAGATTCAACGGATAGATCTGTGTATCCTTCGCGTGGACGTGAAAGATTGCATCGCCCAGCAGGCGGATGGCCGCGATCGGGTCGATACTCTGCCAGAACATGTGGCTGGGATCATAGTTGCAGCCAACGCTCTTGCCTGCGATCGAGCGAAGCTTCAGCAGCGTTTCGGGATTGTAGACGACGAAACCGGGATGCATCTCAACCGCGATCTTGACGCCGTGATCGGCGGCAAACTTCGCATGCTCGATCCAATACGGTGCGACAACTTCATTCCATTGCCAGTCGAGTACGGTGCGGAAATCCGGTGGCCACGGACAGGTAATCCAATTCGGCGCTTTCGCGTTCGGAGAATCTCCGGGACATCCGGAAAAGTCGACCATTGTGGAAACGCCCAACTTTTCCGCTAACAGGATGGTCTTGCGGCTTACTTCCGCGTGTTGCTTTCCAACGGATTTGTCGGGGTGCAGGGCATTTCCATGGCAACTCAACGCGCTAATGCTCATGCCGTGATCTTCAATCAGCTTTTTGAATTCAGAGAGAGCGGCCGCATTTTCCAGCATCGAGGGCTTGCAGTGCGCGTCTCCAACGTAGTTCCCCGTCGCAAGTTCAACGGTATCGATATGAAGCTCTTTCAGCTTCTTCAGGACCTTTTCGAGTGGCAGTTGTGACAGCAACGGGGTAAAGACGCCGATACGCATGATGAACCCTCTGCTCCATCTCTTGGAAAGATTGGCTTATTTCGAAGCGAAGCTTTGAAGATTACTCAGTTGAGTTCCCGCACCCAAATGTTTCGGAAGCTGATGGCCTCGCTGGGGTCGCCGTGGGCCTGAAGCTTGATGGGCGCCCCATCGAACTTCTTGTAAAAAGGCGCACCGATATACCGCGTTTCGCCCTTCAACTCGAAATGATTCTGCACCAGTACTCCATTGAAGAACGCCGTGACATAAGCAGGCGTCTTGACGGAACCGTCGGCATTGAACGTGGGAGCGGTCCACACCACGTCGTAGGCCTGCCACTCTCCGGGCTTGCGATTGGGATTGGCCAGCGGAGGACTCTGCTTGTAAATGCTCGCGGCCTGCCCATTCACGTAAGTCTTGTTGTTGTACGAGTCGAGGATCTGCATCTCATAGCCGGCATCACCCGGCCCGGTGGACGCAAGAAACAACCCGCTATTCCCGCGGGATTGTCCCGATCCAGTTACGTTTTCAGGAACCTTCCACTCGAGGTGCAACTGATAGTTCTTGAACGTGCGCCTGGTCTCGATGTTCCCGGTCTTTTTGTCGACGGTCATCGTACCGTCGGCAACAATCCATTTCGCCGGAGCGGACCGGTCCTGCGCCGAAACCCATTCGTCGAGATTCTTTCCATCGAATAGGACAATAGCGTCCGAAGGAGGCGCGCCGCAGGTCGCACCTGGCGTCACCACTTTCGGTTCAGGCTGCCAGACTTCGGTGTCTTCGGGCTTGGGCTGAGAGGAGGTCGATTGCTGAGCAGACATAGGGACCAACCAGGCGCTGAATGCGACGAGAGTCAAAAATAGGCTTCGCATGATGTCCAAGAGGATACACCGAGTCGAAGTTCGTGTGGGACGCGGAAAGCAGATGGCTTCCGGCAAATTGAGGATGGCCTGCTCCATGACCGTTGTTTAGCACAGCCCGAACTGGGCCAACATTGTGTCTACCGAATCGGGCACGCTAAGGAAGCAGATGCTGCCCAAGGTTAGGGAGTTGCGGCTGTTCAGCGCTCGGTTAGGGAAGAGGCAGGTTCTTCAGATCCGGCGCGAGCTGATAGGCTCGCTCGAATTCCTGCCGCGCTTCCGTCTTCTTGCCTTCCTGGCGAAATGCCAACGCGAGATTGTAGTGAGCCTCGGCATAGAGTGGCTTAAGCCGCACTGCTTCCTCAAACGCAGCTTCCGCCTTTTGGATATGTCCGGTCTGCAACAATACGAGGCCGAGGTTATTGTGTCCCTCGGCGAATTTCGGGCTCCGCCGCACCAGATCACGAAGGACATTCTCTGCGGCAGTTGGATCATTGTTCTGGCTCAGCGCCAGCCCGAGTTGTACTCGCGCATCCTTATTCTGAGGATCAAGGCTGACCGCGTCGGTCAATTCCCGGACAGCGTCTTGCGTGCGCTGCAACTGCGCCAGCGCGAGACCGAGGTTGTAATGCGCATCGGCCAGATCCGGATCGGACATGACGGCGCGTTGGAATTCCTCCAAGCCTCGCGTTTGATCCCCAGACTTCCAAAGGAGTAACCCAAAGTTGGCGTGAGCCTGTGCGTAGTCGGGCTTCAGTTCAAGCGCCTTCTCATAAGCCTCTCTCGCATGCTGGACTTCATTCTTGCCCTCCCATGCAACGCCGAGATAGTAGTAGCTGGTTGGAAGTTCGGGCGTAAGGTCTGCGGACTTTTGGAATAGATCCAGCGCCTTTTCGACCTTCTCCAGCTTCAATGCGTCCACACCCTGCAGGATGAGGAGTTTCGATCGGGCGAGGCGGGCTCGAAATTCGTGCAGACCTGTCAGTTCATCAAATTCTTTCTTGGCATTTCCGGCGTCGCCTTGGGCCCGGAGGGCCAGTGCGAGATTGTAATGTGCTTGCTCGAAATCCGGTTTCAGTTCGATTGCGCGGCGAAACGCGTCAATAGCTCCAGCAGTATCGCCCCCCGCCTTCAACTCGCGGCCCAGATTGTACTGCGCATCGGCATCGTCGGGATTCAGCTGTACTGCGCCTTGAAACTGATCGAGAGCGCCCTTGTGGTCCCCCTGACGCCGCAAAGCCACGCCCAGCATAACGTGAGCGGCAACAAGGCGAGGATCGAGGCGTATCGCATAACGAAACTGCGTGACGGCCTCCTTCAACTTGCTGAGTTGCCCTTCGACTACTCCGAGTTCGAGGTGAGTGTCCGCTGATGGTTTCAACTTCAGAGCCAACTCCAGTTCGTGCTCGGCGTCGGTTGGATTGTTCTGTTGCGAAAAGATGCGGGCTAACAGGCGATGCGTGGCGGCGTTGGCTGGATCGAGAGTTTCCGCAATGCGCAATTCCCTGGTAGCTGCCGCCTGATCCTGCAGATCGTACCAAACAGCACCCAAGCCATAGTGCGCGTCCGCCCATTTCGGTCGGAGTTCTGACGCAGCCTCGAACTCCTTCAGCGCGTCTCTGGTCTCGCCCTTATATTTCAGCGCCCACGCCAGATCGTAGTGCGTGGTCGCATCCTTCGGCTCAAGGACCAGAGCTTTGCGGTAATTAGCGATGGCGTCGTCCCAGGATTTTGCCCGCGACAGCTCCACTGCACGCTGCCGGTAGCTTTCTGCTGTTTGCGCACTGACCCGTGGCACGAAAAGGCTTCCCACCGGCAAGGCTGCCAGCAGACAAGTTCGGATCACATAGTTTTTCCCGCGGGTCGGCCCGTCGCGCCGCATACCTACACTCTATCTCAAACTAAGAAGGGACAGCGAGTGATCCCGCCGTCCCCATGCTCAAGAACTTCGCCATTGCATCACCAGACGAATTTCGCACTGACCTGCCCAATGCGAGGATCGCGGGCACTCGTGACGTTACCGAAATTTTCGCTGCTGATGTCCCCGCTGGGGTTGCTAAATTGCGCGTGATTGAAGATGTTGAAGAATTCACCACGAATCTCGAAATGCATTGCTTCAGTAATAGGAATCATCTTCGATATGCCCAAATCGGTATTGTTGAATCCCGGACCGTGGAAGAATCGACGGTTTGCCGTTCCAAAACTTCCGCAGTCAGGGCCGGTCAGTACTCCCGCCGGCGTTAGAGCGCACGCAGTTGCGGTAAATGCGCTCTGGTCGAAATATGTCCGGTCAGGGGTGGCGCGGGGATTGTGTATGTGAATCGGTCCTACGAGATCGGCATATCGGTGGATGGGCTGCCAGTGAGAGAGGCATCTCCCACGCAATTCCCCGACGGACACAGTGGACCGACAGGCACGGGATTCCCTTGACCCATCTGGATCGGAAATCCAGTGGCGAATCGGGTAATGCCCTGCAGTTGCCATCCTTTGGTAAGCCTTGGAAAGCGGTGAAAGATCCGATTGAATGGCATCTCCCAGACATAGCTGACCACAAAGTTCTGATGCACGTCCGAGGACGACAGGCCGCGGCTAAGCTTGGCATTGGAGAAGTTGATCAGTTCGCCGAAGGCCGAGGAATCATCGATGGCTTTCGCAATCGTATACGAAGCCAAGAAGGTTACATCACCAGCTTTGCCCTGGACCGTCGCCTGGCCAGAGTGGTAGACGGAATTCGCCACCAGTTTGGTGAAGGTGTTGCCAAAACCAAAACAAAGGGACTGGGCTCCGGGACAGTAGTTCGGATTCAAGAGAGTGTCCCTGGTGCCGTAAACCGTGTTTGCGCCGAGAGTGAAAGTGTCCTGCTCAAGATTCGGCCCACACCCGGGGCACCGCCGAAGCATCGGTATACCCCTGGGCGTTGAGTTGGTTACACAACGCGGCGTCGCCGGGTTGGCTTCGGTCTGCGCGATGAGCCGATGACCTTCGGTGCCGACGTACGACAAAGTCAAGACGGTGGATTTGCTCAACTCACGCTGGATCGAGAAATTGAAGTGCTCAGCGTACGGGAGCTTGTTATGAATGTCGTATCCCGGGAAATAAGACATCGGCTCATAAACCGAGAAGTCGAGCGTCTTGTTTGACGGGCTGCCCGGAATTGGGACAGTGAACGGGAAGCGCTGTCCCTCGCCGTCGGTGCCTCCATCCAGCCGATTTCGGAAGGGCTCGGAGAAGTCAACAGACCCCGGACTGGTCCAGTACAAGCCGAAGGGAGCGTCGCCCACTTCGTAGAAGAGGTTCAAGTCTCAACCGACGTGTAATACAAGCCGAACGAAGCACGGATGCTGCTTTTTCCCGGCCCGCCAAAGACCTTGCCTAACACTCCTTTGCTAAAGCCCGGAGAGTAAGCAAGACCAAGGCGCGGTCCGAAGTCGTTGTATCGGGTGGGCGCCAGCGTCTTGGGAATGCCGGATCGCCAGGATATACGAGGCCTTGGGGGGAATTCGGAAAGACTGTCGACTGCTCTCCCTTAACCCAGGTCTGAATTTTTCCCTGTGTGTCGTACCAAGGCATGCTCGCTTCCCAGCGAAGTCCCAAATTAAACGTTAGATTGGGAGTTGCCTTCCACGTGTCTTGCACATAAGCCCCGCCATAGCGCGTGCGCGAGTCCAGCAACTGTGCAGCTGCTTGCGTGTAACCATTTCCGGCTCCGGTTGTCGCTCCAAGCATGTAGTCAGCGAAATCGACGCCGGTCAGTGTACCGTCGAAAACAAAGGCCCCATCCTGACTGGCTAAGTTGCGTTCGTTCATCTGCAGATAGCGGAATTCTCCCCGAACTTAAGCGTATGTCTGCCCATACTTTTGAAAATCCGTCCGACAACGTGTAGGTGTTATTGGGCTGGAACGTGATCAGAGAGGGCGTGCCAAGGGCAAAGTTATTGAAGTAGATTTGGGGCACATACTCCGGAAATCCTGGCAAGTAGCATCGGGAATGATGCCGAGCGTACCGACACCGGTCACGAAACCGAGTGAGGAAAGCGACGCTTGCCCGCCGGTCGGGTGGTCCAAATGTGTAGATGTGCGGAAGAAAGTTACACGCGCTTCGTTCACAGCGGTGGTTCCGATGGTCTTATTGTTGCTGACAACGAATTGTTGCGCGCGGGTTAGCGTTACCGCGGGGAAGCCAGGCACGCTGCCCGCCGCCGGGCAGTGCGCTGTTAACCGTCGAATCGTCAAAGTGGTAGTAGAACGACCAGTTGCCCGTCTTCCGGTTGTTGAAATCTACCCGTTCTCCGATTTTATTGTCTGTAATTGTCTCTTTGGCTATTGTTTGAGTACTGCCGTTGGCGTTATTGGGTGCTGGGATGTATTGGAGAATCCAACGGCCGGAGCTGCCCACGCGGCTTCGGAATTAGGCCGCCAGGAAAGACGCATTGCGACGTCGAAGTGCAACCCGCAAAACTGTAGGGCTCACCTGCGGTGACCGTGTAGCCCAATCGCTGAGGAGTTCGTCCGGCCAGCCGCAGGCCGGACATATTCCGCCGGCCGTGCCATCGACTGTACCGGTCAAAGGTGAAGGATCAAATTGACCTCCAAGTTGGGCAACACTCGGCAGACTACGTTGCCGATTTCCGCGCCTGCACTGTCTCGTACCCTGATAATCCGTGAACCAGAACAGCTTGTCCTTCCAGAATGGGCCGCCGGCGGTAAAACCGAACTGATTCCGTCGCAGTTCGGATTTAGGTGGTGGGTGAAGAAGTAGTTCTTGGCGTCCAGCTTGTCGTTCCGCAGGAACTCGAATACATCGCCGTGAAAGCCATTCGTGCCCGACTTGGTAATGGCATTCATCACGGCGCCGCTGAACTTTCCGTATTCCGCGTCGAAGCTGTTGGTGATAAGACGGAATTCTTCGACGGCGTCGAGATCGGAACCAGTCCGGCCCCCAGGTTTCGCCCCTCGCTGACATCGCCGCCGTTCACCAGAAACGCATTAGCGGTTTCGCGCTGGCCATTCACTGAGATGTTGCCGGCGTTTGAAATATAACCGGAAACTGGCCGATCGCCGCCGATCGTCCCAGCGGTCGTCGGCGCGACACCGGCCTGTAAGCCCAAGAAGTCCAGATAGCTGCGGCCATTCAGAGGCAACGCCAGCATCTTCTTCGAATCGATGACATCGCCAAGTTGTGTGCTCTCGGTCTCCACCTGCGCGGCTTCGGCCGGAATGTTGACCTGTTCGTTGATGCTCCCGACGTTAAGAACAACGTCGATGCGTAGTTGATCATTCACCTGCAATATGATGT
Source organism: Terriglobia bacterium (assembly GCA_963727085.1). Classification (GTDB taxonomy): domain Bacteria; phylum Acidobacteriota; class Terriglobia; order Terriglobales; family Acidobacteriaceae; genus Sulfotelmatobacter. The sequence goes on from CAVSER010000004.1 coordinate 314,468, forward strand.
CGGTCGTGTTAAACTGCGGAATCCGGCAACCGTGGCATTCATCCGATAGCTTCCGGCTGGCAGGGCGAGAAAATGATAGGCGCGCATCGCCCGTAAGTGGTGCCTGCGAGAAATTGGTCTGAGTATTGGTAATTTCACCTGTGCACCTTAACCACGGCTTTAGCCCGGTCGTGAACCACGCCGAAAACCGAGCCGGTGACATCTGCGAACAGAATCCCAGGGAGCAAAAGCATCGACATGATGACGAAAACCGCAACGAAGAACCTGTGACGATTGCTCATCCCCATCTCCCGGGGAGGGCAGCCTTCCTTGACTGTCTCCCACTCACTCTAGATTTCCTGAAAACCCCATCCAAAGTTTCGTGCCGAACCGTTTCCCGCTCGGAAAGACTCAGCGCGATATCAACCACACTCCATGGCGCGAAAACATATTCCACATGATGGAAAGTAGTCAAGCATGGAATCGTGAAAACCGTCAGCGTTCCGAAATGCGGTCTTGCAAAATCTGATCTTCAGCGGTTGCTTCTGTTGCGAACCGCGATCAGCGAAACCTGCTCCAACCCCGGAAAGTGATCGTCCTTGTCCGCTTTTCGTTCGTCGGTATGATTTGCTGCACCGCAGTTCGCGCCGGCGGCACGACCGAAATATTGCGCGTAAACCTCGTCAAACGCGGGTAAATCCGACAAATCATCCAGATAAACGTTGGTCGCCACCACCTCTTCCAATTTCATTCCGGCTTCTTCCAAATTGTCGAGCTGGTTGCGCATAGTCTGCCGCAACTGATGTTGTGTGCTGGTCGCGTACACGCCCCCATGCGGCCCTGGAATGAACCCATCCTTGGCGGAGCAGTACAAAGTGTCGCCTGCAAACACACATGGACTGGCAGTGGGACTCGGCGGCATATTTTTCGGCCGCACTGCTTTTCGCTGTGTGAGATCACGCACGGCAACGCCCGTGTACTCGATGTGCGCGCCACCGGGAAGGCTCGATACTTCAATCGTGGCGCGGGCGGAGTGTTCCCGAACTCAAACCGCCGTGCGTAGTGCTCGTTCATGGTGCGGGTCGGGAGATCCGTCGTCAGGTACGGATTCACGAAAACCATATTTTTGAGTTCGAGCCCTGCTGCTTTCAACACGGCGTCCATGCGGTCGAGCGCAAGATCTACTTGCGCGGCCGGATCATCTGGAATCTTTCCAGTCGCAGGATCCCTGCCTGGCATGCCCGAGACAAAAAGCCGGTCATGCGTAAGCATCGCCGGTGGAGCATCATCCTCCGATTTGAAATTGGGCGGTAGACGGGCTTTTTGCCTCGAGGCTGCGAACGGCTACGGCATTGATCTGAATGGAGGAGTCGGGCGATCTGGCAACGCCCAGCACGGCTCGCGCCGGTTGTGCTTTTCCGAAATAGTCTGCAAATGCTTTCTTCATGTCGTCGTAGTTGCCATGTCCTCGAGGTAAACCTGGACATAGACCACGTTTTCTATCGTCAGTCCGGCAGATGTGACGACGGCATGGACGTTGTCGAGGGCCTGCTTCACGCGATCGCTAAAACCCGCAGGCAAATTGCCATCCGGCTTGCGAGGCCCCTGACCGGAAACGTAGACGTAATCGCCAGCTTCCACGCCCGGCGAGTTGACCCGATTCGCGTGAGCCCCCGTCTGCGCCGGAATAATAGCGCGCATTGGCTCTTGCGCGACGACTCCGGCTGACAGCGAGAGCGCGACGACAAACAGGCCTACCGAATTTTTGCAGTGGGCAATTTTCACACGACCTCGCGCCTAGGCTGCGGCCTTTTTCTGTGCAGCGCCTAAGATGGTTCGCAATCTCCGTCCAACAATGATCTCTTCTCCGGGTTTGATGGTCATCGACACCAGTTCAATGTGGTCCGGTTGTTTAATTTCCTTGTGGTTGGGATTGCCTTCACGAACTGCTTTAACCAGGCTGGGATTGTCCGCCCCCAGCACCTCGATGACTGGATCTCCCGCACGCAGTTCCTGCACGCAGTCAGAGATGTTATATTTCCAGCGCTCCTGATCCCAGGAGATCTTCAGGGTTGGATAACGATTTCCGTCATCGGGAGTGTAAGTCTCTGTCTTCACTCCGGGAACCGTCTCCACCAGTTTTCGAATTCGGTCCAGGCGGTCGTTCCATTCAGCGTAGAGTTTCTTCTCGTCCAGTTTCAGCCAAGTCTCGAGCGCGACGAGACACCCGATGACCTCCTCTTTCCCGACTTTCATCGGCGACAGACGGCTCCCTCTCGCGGGCTGCAATTTAACAGAGCCGCTTCAACCAGGTCTTTGCGCCCCAGCAACAGGCCGCTGCATTGAGGTCCGCGAAGGCCTTTTCCACCTGAGAAGCAATAGAGATCAATTCCCATGCGGGCGTAGAGTTTGGCGTTATCAACGGGGGGGATGCCCGCTGCATCGTCCAACAACATCGGGATCTTGTGGTCTTTGGCGACGGCCAACTCTTTCTGCAGTTTGTCCCCAAGATCCGTGGTGTAGATCATCGCCGTGTTTTCGTTGATTGCGTTGGCGATCTCCTCAGGCGAATACACCAGAACCAGTTTTGCTCCGGTCAGCCGGATGGCACTGTCAAAGGCGCTGCGGCCTCCGACCATGATGACTTCATGTTTCAAGCCGGTCGTATCCGGAAGTTGCCAGATGTACTTATCGTTCGTGCCGGCCATGCATCCGGCGGTAGCAGCGGCCATGGCTCCTGCCGAACCGGAAGTGACGATGCCGGATTCGGCCCCCGTCAATTCGGAAAGGCGCTTGCCTACAGCGCGCTGCAGATCGAGCATATTGACAAAGTACTGCGCCGCTTCCAACTGGGCCTCGCGAACTTCAGGAAATTCGAGCGAGCCGCTCAGATAAGTCCACGTGCCGCGACAATTGATCACCGTCGTCACGCCAAGACGTTTGTAGACATTCTGGCGCGGGCTCCGGCCGACGGCGGACCCTGCTTGCGCGTACAGATCACGCGCAGCGATTTGGGTTAGCAAGGGTGTCGCCGCGAGCAGTTTTACGAATGATCTCCGGCTGGAGTTCCGAGTTGGCATTAAAGCCTCCTGAATATCAAAACTTTCCGTCGTGCGGACGTTCAACTACTCGTAGTGAATGCGCCTTGCTGCAGGCTGGTTTAGTCTGCATCATCGTTCAGCGGAATACGCGATCGCACCGCGAGAATGAAGGCGTTCGCCCCCGGTTTATTCTGGTTGTAGAAACCTACGGTGCAATTTGGGCGGAAATAGTAGGCATCCCCTGCCTTCGCCGGCAAGCGACCCTCGAGTCCGTCTGTTCCGCTCCCTGCCACCATCTCCCCTTCTCCACCGATAACCAGATAGATCTCCTCAGCAGTCTCGTGGTGATGTGGGAAGTTTGTTCCCGCCGGGGCGAAGTTCATCGAGAAGAAACTCGTCACGACGTAGGCCTCGTCGATCGCATCGCGCTTTCCCGCTCCGAGGACCGATCAGTAACTTGTACAACACTGACGTGGGATGCCCTTGAACCGTTTCTTCCTTCACGTCATCCAGGTTGACGATTCTGGGTTGCTGAGAGGGAGCGCTGATCGTGACCCGTTGCGGGATCTTAAACCCCATCACCAGGACACGCATTGACTGGTTCGTGTCGTTGGCAAGCCCGTGCTTCACGGTGGGAGGTACGTACGTAAAATCATTCGCGCGCAGGTGATGGGTGCCGTCGGCGTATTGCAGCGCGCCAGCACCCTGCAGAACAAAGTAGATCTCTTCCTCGCGATCGTAGAGAACGCTTTGGCAGTTACCATGGGCGTCGACAGTCACTTCGCCGAAATGAGAAACGCTTCTCAGAATTTGATTGTCGGTATCACCTGTTCCAAAAATTGCTTTGTAGTGGCAGGCCCCGGTAGATAGATCCACCTTTGTCTCGTTCAGGCTCGGCACATATCGATGCAGCCACGTCGCATCGACAGTCCTCTCCTGCGCCGGAAGATTGGCCGACATGAACAGCAAGAAGAACAGGAGGGTCTTGGACATTTTTGCGAAGTATGCGACGCGTGACCGCTGGTATACCACAGAATGTGCTTGACGCAAATCGAAATCTTTCGTTTTATTAGGATTCGTTTCGTTTGTGGTCGACGTCGCGAGGGATACTTGCGTGCTACTGTAGTCGCCGCAGCCGTCATCCATGGAAAAGGAATCATGAATCTCTACGCTCTGCCCCCGAATCGACTGCGAAAACTGCATTCGGTGTTTGTTTCCCTACTCGTCATGACGATGTGCCTTCCGTCGGCATACAGCCAATCGATTGCCACCAAGGCCGCTGATTGTCGGGTGGAGGCTATCGACTACAAGGGATGGCATGCCCAACAGATTTCGAACCGATGGGTGCAATTGGTGGTCGTGCCACAGAATGGCGGACGACTGATGCAAGTCACCTTTGCAGGTCACCCCTACTTATTCGTCAATCCCAAGCTTGCTGGCCAGTATTTTCCGCCCAGTTCCAACCAGTGGTTCAACTACGGCGGAGACAAACTCTGGCTCTTGCCTGAAGGAACAAACGATGAGCAACATTGGCCCGGCAACTCGGACATCCTGGACGATGGGCCATTCACATTTCGAAAGATTTCAGAAGGTCAGCGCTGCGAAATCGAACTAACCGGGCCATCCGATCCGCAGACTGGAATTCAATTCACGCGCACGATCCGTCTGGACAGTGACTCACCCCGAATCGTATTTCATGCGTCCATGAAGAACGTGACCGGGCATACGCTCGAGTGGTCCATGCAGTCGGTTTCACAATATGACACCTCTGCTCCGACCGCGCCGGGTTCAGCCCCGGCCGCAAGCATGAACCGCGATTTCTGGACGTTTACTCCCGCGAACCGATCCAGCAGTTATTTGAACCGTTATCACGTTCGATTCGGTCCCGCGGAGAACCCGGCGGTCACAGTCAGGGACGACGGTCTGTTTGCAGTGCACTATGCTCACATGGCGGCAGAATTGTGGCTCGATTCGACGGAGGGATGGCTGGCGGTCGTCGACGGCAAGAGCCAATATGCGATGGTCGAGCGCTTTCAATACGATGAACAAAAATCCTATCCCGGAAAAGCGTCTGTGATTTTCTGGACCAACGGTCCGGAAATGAGGCTGAACAAGGATGGAAATCCGTCTTTGAGCGCTGACCCGGATGCGAGCCCTTACTACCTGGAAGCGGAACTCAATAGTCCGATGTGCCGGTTACGACCGGGCGAGAGTTGCAACATGGAGACAGAGTGGTTCCCGACACGTTCCGGAAGTGAATTCTACGGCACCACCGACGCGGGAATCTTGATCCGCCCCCTTAAAGTGATACTGGCGCAGAATGGAAAAATCAGCCTTTCAGGATCCTTCGGGGTTTTCTATTCGGGCCACCTGATCGCACACATCTACGGCGAACATGGGAACGTTTTATCTGCGACTCCCATCGCCGACGTAAGTCCAAATGAGGCGGTTTCGCTGGATACGGAGATTGCTTCGCCGGAGAAATCCTCACGCGTATCGATCCACATGGTCGATGACAGTGGTGTTGACCGAGGCGCGCTGCAGGAGGTTCCAGTGAGTGGTCAGGACAATCATTGAGATGAAACGGCACGCTGCGGTAATCCTCCTACCATTCTGCTCGTACTCTGCGCACGACAAAGCCTCGTCGGACAAGAGAAGGGAATTTAACCCGAGTTCAAGGCTGCATGTTAACTCGGAAGTATCCGCCAGCGACGCCCGTGGCCGAGAACTGGACTTCTTATAACGGCGACTACACGGGACGTCGGTTCAGCAGTTTGCGCGAGATCAACCGCACGAACGTTG
>CAVSER010000005.1:0-142711 GCA_963727085.1 Terriglobia bacterium
CAGAGAGATGCGCAAACCTTTGGAAATACGCTCGATGTTGATCAGCGAAACATTCCTTACTCCCCGCTCCACTCCGCTGTAATAAGTTCTGTGCAGTCCACATCGCTCTGCAGCTTCTTCTTGGTTGATGCGCTGCTCTTCCCTGACGCGGCGGATCGCCCGGCCAAATCGGATGCGGATATCCAGAGGCATTCTGTGCCATCTTCAGGACCTTGCAGCCGATGCACACAGCCAATGAGTCACATTCTTATTGACTGCGACCTCCCCGTGGAAGACTATGGGTATCGAATGTCAGATCCTCAAAGCTATTACGTGAGCGACGAAAGCGCGGTAGCCCAGCAGGCTCGGTTAACGGACTCGATCTGGGACGGTTCGGCCGTCAAAGAGCTAACGGGCACTGTCACTCAAATATTCCCGGAAATTCCAGTCTTCAGTCGTCATCCTTTTCGCGTAGGAGACCAGGAGAACCGGTTTAAGGATGAGATTTGGCGGGAGCCGCTGAAGATCACCGAAGAGCCGGTGCCTATCACGACAGTATCGAAGAGCTACTCGCTCATACAACACCGCGATGTTTTAGCATCTGCCTTCCGAGCGCTGAAGATGATCGGGATCGATATCTCGGGTGTGCAATCGTCAGCTCTTATGTCCGAGTACGGCGAGCGGATGCAGTGGAGTTGCCCAATTCCGAACATGGATTTCGACCCCGGAGACGGGCATCCGCTTGTATTGCGCATCAATTGCCTGAATTCGGTAGACACGAGGACAGTGTTGGAAATTACTTTCAGTTGGTTCCGGCTAGTGTGCGCCAATGGACTCATGTTCGGTGTCGGGGATAGTCGGCTCCGACGTCGGCACATCCAGTCACTGGATCCGCAGGACGTCGCTGGTTATCTGAAAGAACAACTTGGCCAACGGCCCGCGGAACAGAGCCTGTATCGCGAATGGCACCGCAAAAGTGTCGATACCTCGCAATTGATTGGGTGGATCGATGAGAAGGTAGCGAACGAGTGGGGACCTCACGCAGCGGCACGGACGTGGAAGATCATCCGTGAGGGCTTGGACGGCGAGGTCGAGCAGACACGCGACGTTAAACCACATCAACTCTCGGTGAGGCCCACAACCTCAGTTCCCGGAGCGTCCGCTCCAGTTGATAACTTGTATCATGTGAGTCAGGCACTCAGTTGGATCGCCGGAACCCGTAACTCGGTGCAGGACAGACTGGAATACGTGAAGGCAATCCCAAAGTTGATGGAATCCCTCGTCGAGCAAAGACAGACCGCCTGAACATATTCGAATATAACCGTCAGACCATCGACGAGCGCGATGGTGATCTGGTCGGGCGCAACGCGGGCCGGAAACCTCCGTCAACTCGTTTTGGGCAAGCCTGCAAGCGCCCGTTGAGCGGTCCCCTTCCCAATTCCCATTTCCGCCACGACTTCAGACCAGGAGCGCCCCTGAGCGCGAAGTGAGGCAATCCTGGCGGCATCCACGATCACCCGCGGTCTCCCAAGGCGTCTGCCCTTCGCGCGGGCGTTCCGCAGCCCGGCACGGACCCGCTCCTGGATCAGCGCCCGCTCGAACTCAGCCATGGCGCCAATGATCTGAAACATCAGTCGGCCGGAGGGAGTACTGAGGTCAAGATTGTCCCTCAGACTGATGAAGGCCACTCCTAGCGCCGCGAGTTCGGCGAGTGCATTAACCAGGTGTTTTAGGGATCGCCCAAAGCGGTCGATCTTCCAGACCAAGACAGCGTCAAACCGCCTACGGCAAGCATCCGCCATCAACCGATTGAGCGCCGGGCGCGACTCCTTGCACCCGGACACGCCCTGATCGGTGAACTCCTCGACAATCTGCCAACCACGGCGTTCTGCATATTCCCGCAGTTCGCAGAGCTGCATCTCTGGGTCCTGATTGTTGAGGGTGCTGACTCGAGCGTAGAGCGCAACCCGAGCGATGGGGGAAGTAGATTCTTGAGCGAAAATAGTGCTACGTTGCTGTCTAGCCATGGTTGCCTCCTTACAGGCGATTCTTGGTTAGCGCTCTCTCGGTGTTCAAGCACTGAGAGAGCGCGCTGATTCGACGTTCTGTACCTCAGCAGAGGCTGTCCTCAGCCTCTTCCTTCCTCCGTTTCCTGTCTCGATATTCGCGCATTTGGCGTTTCTTTGATTCTCGATATTCCAGTGTGCTGGTGTAATAGGCTTCTCGGCACTGGGTTCCGCAAAACTTGTAGTTCTTGTGCTTGGCAAAAATCCAGTTCACGGAGCACCGCTCGCAGAGACGGACCCGGTTCAGAAGGCTCCGCTCAGCAAGCCGAAGCGCGGCAAGTACTGCGTCACCCTCGTAAACAATGTACGAGGGAGCCTGAATGATTCTTTCCCCAGGCTTAGGACGATGAGCATACAGAGTCTCCCATCCAAAATCGTCTTTCTGTCGCGAACAGTACAGGTTGAGTAGCCACGGACTACCAAAAATAAAACCGGTCAGGCGAGTGCGAAATCTGTAGCGGTTCAGCCCTCGCTGCAACTCCGCACCAAGCATGCGGTCTTCGCGCCACAGTCTAAAGTGTTCCGTTGGTCGTTTCCCTTTTCCGGTGTGAATGTAAGCTCTCTTGGCGATGATATTCCGACGACTCTCCTCCTTGTCGCGAATCAATTCTAGGATGTGAACGACGCGGTTGTAGGAATTACTGCCCTTGGCCGCATTCAACCAGGCCGGCAAAGTAAGCTCGTCCGGCTCGGCCGACAACGCTCCGCGCGCAGAGTGAGACTCCGCAATGGGCCGTGGGGAGTGTTTCTTAGTTACCATATTTGAAGTGCATTTAACACGGTAACCATATCACTGGCACTCTACGCTGGCAATAGCTAAGATTTGCCTACGATTACTGGCATGTGTTTCGAGAGAGTCGCAGATGAAGCATTTGGTTTCTTTGAAGAGGGCGGCACGGCAACTGCAGGTTCAAGTCCCTACGTTGCGTGGATGGCGTCTAAAGCGAAGCCATCTCGAGTTCGTTAAGGTTGGTGGTCGAGTCTGCGTCACGCAAGAAAGCATTGATGAATTCGTCACTGCGAATATCCTTCTGCCGCTGCCAACCGAAGCGAGGGCGTCGCATCACGGCGGTCGGGAAAAGAGCAAGGCACAGACTTTTTGTGTGTCCAGGCTGACGTGCGAGGAGGAGAAGCCGTGAGCGGATGGGAGCGTTCAATTCTTGGTGCCATTCTTGTTGATGGCCGACTGTACGAGCAGGCTGAGGAACTCCGACCCGGCGACTTCACACTGGACCCACACCGTCGTATTTTTCGCCGCATGGGCGATTTAGCGGCGATGTGCCAACCCATCGATATTCTGACACTGGTGGAAGAACTTGAAATACACAAAGAGCTACAGGTGGTTGGAGGCGTGGCATACGTCTCTGGCTTGATAGATGGCATTCCGGATCGGCCCTCGATCCAACACTACGTCAAGATGATGCACGAGGCGGGGGACCGGAAGCGTGCCGCGAAAATCGTGGAGGACGCGCAGCGTGTAGCAGAAGATCCTAGCGTCTCGACTGCTGCCTTAGCAGGAATCGGCAACGATTTGTTGGAGCTTGCCGCTGGCATTGAGCCTCTGCCGCCGAGATTCTCGGAAGAAGCACTGGCACTTCGATTCTCGCGGCGATATGCGGACGACTTGCTCTACGTCTCTCCGTGGGGACATTGGATGTGCTGGGATGGAAGGCGCTGGGTCGATGACGACACCCTGCATGTTTTCGACCTCTCCCGCCGCATCTGCCGCGCTGCGAGCGCTGAATGCGGAGACGCCAAGGAACGGGTTGCAATAAGGATAGCTGCGGCACAGACGGTTGCAGCAGTTGAGAGGCTTGCGCGAGCGGACCGTCGTCACGCCGCAAGAGTCGAGCAATGGGACACGGATCCCTGGCTTCTGAATACGCGGCGGGGACAAGATTGCTGCCCGATTCATGCGGTGCGATTTCTTCGAGTTCCTTCCGGAGTTCAAGTTGGTCGTCGCGGGTAATCACAAGCCGGGACTGCGTTCAGTGGACGAAGCCATTCGACGGCGCCTACATCTGGTACCGTTCACCGTCACAATTCCTCCGGAGGAACGTGATCCGCGCCTCGTGGAGAAATTGAGGACGGAGTTTTCCGGAATTCTCAGCTGGGCGATCCGAGGTTGTTTGGAGTGGCAGCAGGATGGCCTAAATCCCCCCGCCATGGTGCGCGATGCAACCGCCGACTACCTGGCTAGTGAGGATGTCATCGGGCGCTGGCTCGAGGATGAGTGCATTGAGGACGAGGCCCTTTGGACATCTTCGGCCGCATTGTCTCTGAATTACACGGCATGGTGTCAACGGACGGCCGAGAAGCCGATGTCCCCTAAAAGACTTACGCAAGCTCTCGATGCCCGCGGTTTCGTCCAGAAGAGAACCAGTTCAGCGAGAGGATTTTCCGGTATCGGGTTTCGCCGAGGAATGACAGATGTGACGGATGGTCCGGTTATCCCCGTCACTAGCGCGCGCGAACGTCCTATATGGGTAGAAGTGTCACAAGTGTCACGGAGTAGCAACTAGGCAGCGGACAGCGAGAATGATTCCGGAACAGGCGCATACCGAATGGCTAGACCTCAAGGAGCTGAGGCGTTACGCCTGTGTCTCCGACCGAACTCTCCGTGAGTGGATCCATCGGGCCGTCGATCCTCTCCCAGCGGTGCGCGTGGGGCGCAAGATCCTAGTTCGCCGCAGTGAGTTTGATCGCTGGCTGGAAGCCCACCAGGTGACGCATATTGACGTGGGTTGTATCGTGGATGAATTAGTCGCGGGAGTAAAGGGAACTAGCTGATGGGTGTTAAGGTTCGAAAAAGAAGCGGCAAGTGGTACGTGCTCGTCGATTATCACGGGCGGCGTAAATCGAAATGCATCGGAAGCCGAGAGGCGGCCGAGCAGGTTCGGCGACTGGTCGAGGCGAAGCTCGCTCTTGGAGACCTCAGCATTCTCGAAACCCCAGACGATAACAAGCCCACTTTTGACAAATATGCGGACGGCTGGCTGAAGGACTACGCGCGAATCGAGTGCAAGAGTTCAACCGCAGACGGCTATGAGGGAGTTCTCAAACAGTATTTGCGCCCGCCATTTGGAAAGAAGCTGCTCAATGAAATCAGACGCGATGACATTAAGGCACTGATCAACGAGCTAATCGGTAGAGGTCTCTCCCGCAACACGATTCGCAACGCACTGTGCGTCATGCGCGGCTTGTTCAATTACGCCATCGAGGAAGGATTGGTTGAGTCGAACCCTGCGGCCAGATTGGGCCGTTTCACGCGCTCGGCAAAGACGCCTGATACCAAAGGCACTTCGCTGAGTACCACGGAGGTTCAGCAGTTCTTGAAGGCCGCTCTAGAGCTTTGCCCGGATTACCATCCCCTTTTGCTTATCGCAGTGCGGGCTGGATTACGCCGCGGAGAACTCGTGGCTCTCCAGTGGGGTGATGTCCAACTGGGCACAGATGAGGATGATTCCGGGCGCTTCATCCTGGTGCAGCACAATTACGTGCGCCGTGAGCACACAACGACAAAAAGCAAGAAGTCGAGACGAGTGGATCTGTCTCGTGAGCTCCGAAGAGTACTCGTCGAGCTTCGAGACAAACGCCTCTTGGAGGCATACCTCAAAGGCAAGAGCGACATTTCTGACGAACTGGTTTTTAGGTCACCTGACGGGAAGATTCTCGATCCTGATAACCTCTACCATCGCATATTTCTTCCCGTGCTGGCTAAGGCTGGCATCCGCAGGATTCGCCTGCACGATCTTCGTCACACCTTCGGATCGCTTCTTCTCCAAAATGGAGCCTCGATCGTCTACGTCAAAGAACAGATGGGACATAGCTCGATCCAGGTGACCGTCGATACCTACGGACATCTCATCCCGGGCGCCAACGTCAACTTCGTAGACAGGCTGGACGCGGTCTTGGCGGAAAAAGCGGAAACAACCCCGCAACAATCCGCAACTCCCGCGCAACAAGGCGAAATGGAGGTCCCGCCCGACCTCCTGCAAGTTGTTGAAGAATCTGGTGGCGGCGAGTGGACTCGAACCACTGACCTACGGATTATGAGACCGTCGCTCTAGCCACCTGAGCTACGCCGCCACTTGCTGCAAATCGGAAGGAGTGCGAAAGGAACGATGCGTGGAACCTGCGCTTTCGCGGCTTGGACATATTGAGCCTGACGGCTCTTACGTCCAATGATTAATTCTAAGAGGCTGCGGAAGATTGGTCAAACATCCTGCTCAGCTGAAACACTCTGCCCACGCACCCGCTTCCATCTACAATGGCAGCTTCATGAAAGCGATCGCTGTCATTCCTGCTCGTCTGGCTTCCACGCGCCTGCCGCGCAAGATGCTGCGCGAGATCGCGGGCACACCGCTGATTGGAGTCGTGTACCAGGCCGTGCGCTCGTCCGAGCTTCTGGCCGAGGTTATCATTGCAACCGACTCCGAGGAGATCCTGGCAGTCTGCCGCGAGCACGGGTGGAATGTGCGAATGACTTCGGCCTCGCACCGGAGCGGAACCGAGCGGGTCCACGAAGTCTCCAACTCTGCGGCGGCCGATGTTTACATCAACGTCCAGGGAGATGAGCCTCTGGTCCGCCGCGAACAAATTGCCAGCCTTCTCGCCGTCATGGAGAAATCTGATGCGCAGGTAGGTACACTTGCGACTCCTGCCGCCGACATGGATATTCCCAATCCCAACGCCGTCAAAGTGGTCACTGATCTCGGTGGGCGCGCTCTTTATTTCTCGCGGGCCTCGATTCCCTTCGACCGCGACCGCGTTGGACCTAGATACTTCAAGCACCTTGGACTCTACGCGTATCGCAAGGCGGCTCTCGATCGCTTCGTCACCCTGCCCGAATCTTCGCTGGAGAAGAGCGAGCGCCTCGAACAATTGCGCTTTCTGGAGAATGGAATTCCGATCTACGTCGGAGAGACGCCCTACGACAGCATCGGAGTGGATACCGAAGAGGATTTGGCTCGCGTCATTGCGATAAAGAGGGGATGAAGCGCGCTCGCAAGGCGGGCAGATTACTTCTTACCTTCCTCCGCCAATCGTTTGCCCAAGCTTTGGCGCCCGCGCTGCGCAAGTTCGCGGCAGGCTCCGGAATCGACGAGAGGGTCGGGCGTATTACCCTTATCGCGAGCCTCGATTCGATCCCACAGTCCAGAAGCATCTGGATGCGTTGTGATCAAGATGTCGCAAGGTGCGGATTCTAGAAAGCCAAAGCTCTTCTCGAAATCTTCCAGCACATGCGGATGCTCACGGCTATCTGTAAAACGGAATCCGCCGGACGAAATTGGCGCCAAACTATCGGAATATACGATTTCGTGACAGACGTTGCTCTCACAAGACCTCCACGTCCAACTGGTTCCACCGGGAGTATGTCCGGGTGTGAAGTGGGTTGTTAGAGCAAGAGGGCCGAGGTTAACGCGTTCTCCATCGTGCAGTTCCACTACGTTCTGGATGCGAGCGATTTTGGTCCCACCGCGATACTGAGGATCTCCTCGCCCGGGCCCGCCCGTCCGCATCACGACTGCACTCCAAGGGCTGGCAAGCACCTTGGCGCCGCTCAAACGCTGCAACTGGGCGATCCCACCCGCGTGATCGAAGTGGACATGCGAATTCAGAATGATCTTGACGTCCTCAATGCGGAACCCAAGCGAGCGGATGTTCGCGACAATCTGCTGCGTGGATTCCGGCAGATCCCCATCGATCAGGATGTGGCCGCTATCCGATGTGACCAGAATGGCGCTCAACCCGTGAGTGCCGACGTAATATGTGTTCCCGAAAACACGAAATGGCTTCTGAGGCCGGTTCCAATCGACGCGGCTCTGCCCTGACGCTGGCGTGATAAGGCACACCACGAACAGGAATAGCACGCACCGAAGTATGTTGCTTCTGAGGCTCACACTTGTGGATGAGGATGCTGTGTGCGTCCCCACTGCTCTGCCGCCGCCAGCCGGCGCGAGATTGAGGGATGCGAATGGAAAAACCATTCCACCCACTTGGATGGAGTTCGTTCGGCAAGATTCTGCTCGGCCAGCTTGTTCATCGAAGAGATAAACGGCTCAACGGTTGCAGTCGATTCGAACGCATACCGGTCAGCCTGTCTCTCATTGAACCGCGAATACGCATTCATCGCCGGCATCAGCGCAAATGAGAGCATGACGGAAACCAGCGCAAGCAGCGGCAGGTTGGCGAAATCAGAAATTTGCTCGAACATGCGCTGATCCACCGCGTAGTGAAGCACCCAATTGGCGGCCCAGAATCCCACCAGCGTGATTGCCGCCTGAACGAAGATACTTTTCAGAATGTGCTTGTGCACGTGATGCCCGAGTTCGTGCGCGAGCACTGCTTCGATTTCTTCCGGCGTGTAGTTGTCGAGAAGCGTGTCTGCCAGAATGATGCGACGAGTATTGCCCATCCCTGTTAAAGCGGCATTGGCCTTCTTGCTCTTTTCCGAAAGCTTCCAGCGGTATACACCCCGCACCCGAGTGCCGGCACGCTCGCTCAACACAACCAGCCTGCGCCGCAGGTCTTCATCGTCCAGCGGTTCAAACTTGTAGAAGATCGGAAACAGTACGACGGGCGCAAGCTGCGCCAGCAGAATGAAAAGCCCCATGAACAACACCCAGGCCAGCAGCCACCAGTGTTGAGGCCATTGCCGGATGGTGAAGTAAAGCAGTTCGACCACAATGCTGGCCATCACCAGGCCGACCAGAAAGCCTTTCACTTCATCCCACGCCCAGCCACCAAATTTCTGGTTCGAAAGCTGATACTGACGCTCCAGGCGAAATCCGTAATAATCCAGCCCGATCCCGAGGGCCTTACTGATTGCCATCAAGAGCAGCAGATAGATGAAGAGCGAGAGCGTGTATCCCTGAAACCCCCAGCGATAAGAAAGATCTCGCAGCGAATCGGACCATCGCGTGACCAGCAGGACGACCAGAAATACGAACCCAATAATAAAATCCGCGACTCCCAGCCAACGCCGGACACGGTTATAGTGGCGCGCTTCGGGTGAATCAGCCTGCGCCGCGACTGGATCGTTTGCCATATACAGAACTCTGAGTATCGCACGAAGGGGAATGCCGCCAGAACTTCGCTTCAACCGTTTCTGACGAAGCTCTCGCCGGTGACTAGGAATTCATTCACGAGTTCGGGGGATGCGGCTTCGGTGTACAAGCGCAGCAAAGGCTCGGTTCCCGATGCGCGGAACAAAACCCACGCCTCTGCACCGTGACCGTTCGTCGGCGCATCGAGAAAGAATTTCACCCCGTCTTTGTACTCCTTCCGGAGCACTTTATATTTGCCGAGAGTCTGAGTGCTGTCGGCGCGCGCGCGCTGGATCGCCTTTTGCTTCACATCTTCCGGAATGTGCAGATCGCGGCGACCGTAGTAATGAGGGCCGAATTCCTGTTGCAAGTCGGCGACGAGCCTGCCGAGCGGCTTGCCTTCGTCTGCCATCACATTTGCCAGTAGCAGCGAGTTCAGCACTCCGTCGCGTTCCGGCAGGAATCGCGAATAGCCGATTCCTCCCGATTCCTCGCCGCCCATCAGAATCTCGCGCTCCATCATTAGATCCGCAACATACTTGAAGCCGATGGAGGTTTCGTGCAACTTGCGCCCGTGCTTGGCGGCAATGCGATCGATCATCTTCGTCGTGTTGAAGGCGCGCACCACTTCCCCAGGCCACTTCTTGCGCTCCAGCAGCCAGCGCAAGATCACACAGAAAATCTTGTGGGAATCCACAAAGCTGCCGTCTTCCGCTACCGCGCCAATGCGGTCCGCATCGCCGTCGGTCGCCAATCCGGCGTCGCACTTCTCGCGGACAACAGTTTCCTGCAGCATCGCTGTGTGCGGCTGAATGGGCTCGGGATTAATCCCCGGGAACAATGGATTCAAGTCCTGACGAATGGCGATGAAATTGACGCCTCGCTCGGCAAAGATGCCCGTCAGCACACCGCGCCCCGACCCATACATCGCATCGATGGCAAATTTGAACTTCGTCTTGGCGATGAGGTCCATATCGGCGAATGCGCATACGGCGGCGACGTAATCCTTCTTTAGATCGATTTCGTCGACCGGAGCCGCGCTCGCTTTCGGCATTGCACCCGAGGCAAGCTCCTCCTCAATTCTTTTCATAATCGCGGGCGTTGCAGACCCGCCGAAGTTGCCCTTGAATTTCACGCCGTTCCAGTTCCACGGATTGTGGCTGGAAGTCACCATCACGCCGCCGGCAGCGCCATGTTTTTTCACGGCATAAGAAACCGCGGGAGTCGGCGTGTAATCATTGGCCAGCTTCACAGGAACTCCGGCCGCCGCAATGATATCCGCTACGATTTGCGCTGCGCGAGGCGAGGCGAAACGGCAATCGTAGCCAACGATCACTCCTCGCTTTGGCTGCTCATACTTCGAGACGTACGAAGCAATCGCGCCACCCACCCGGCGCACGTTCTCGAAGGTGAAATCGTCGGCAATAATCCCGCGCCAACCGTCCGTCCCGAATTTGATCTCTTGTGCCATAGGAAATTGGCAGCCAGCAATGGAAGCTTCCCTGCACACAACAGACTGCCTGGTAGCCGCCAGCCGACCTTATGTCAGTTTGTGCATCTTTCTTTCATCCAGATACTTCACGATCTTACCCACATCTTGCGCGTGTTGCCGAGTCGTGATCAGCAAGGCGTCGGGCGTTTCGACTACAACCACATCCGTCACGCCGACCGCCGCAACGAACTTGCCTGGCGCATGCACGTAATTGCCCCGCGCATTCAGCAAAAACACTCCAGAACTAGTCACTAGATTGCCTTCTTGCGGAGTCTTTTTCGCAACATGATGCTCGTGAAGCGCGGTCCAGGATCCAAGATCATTCCACCCGAAGTCAGCAGGCAAGCAGTAAATATGTCCGTCCTCTTCGCCCTTGGCAGACCGCGGCTCGAGAACCGCGTAGTCGACGCTGACGTTTTCGCACTTCGGGTAAATCCTCCTGAACGTGTTCGCGAACTTGCTGGTGCCGTAGGCTGCGGCAATCTCTCCGAGCAGCGCAGCCGTCTTGGGCAAGTGCTCCCGAAGAGCGTCCGCCAGAGTCTGTGCGCTCCACAGAAACATTCCGCTATTCCAGAAGTAGTTACCTGCCGCTACGAACTCAGCAGCTCTTTCCGTATTTGGTTTCTCAGTGAACCGGCGCACGTGCAGAGCTTCAGCTTCAAACAGCCCTCCCGCTTCGATGTAACCGTACCCAGTTTCCGCGCGGTTGGGGCGTATCCCCAGAACGACGATATTCGGTCCGGCCGCCGCAACTTCGATTCCACGCTCGATAGTCTCGCGAAAGCGTTTCTGATCGGCAATGACATGATCTGATGGAAAAAGCCCGAGCACCGCTTGCGGATCTTCCCGCAACAATAAGAATGCAGCCAGCCCTATTGCAGGAGCCGTATTCCTTCCCACGGGCTCGGCGAGAATTTGCCGCTTCGGCAACTTGGGCAACTGCTTCGCGATCGCGGGTTGGAGATCGGTGTTGGTGATAATCCAGAACTTCTTTGCCGGCGCCAGAGGCATGAGCCGGCTGACAGTCTGCTGGATCATCGTCTGCTTGCCATCAAGTGCCAGCAGTTGTTTCGCACGTTTCTTGCGGCTCAGTGGCCAAAAGCGTGTTCCGCGGCCGCCCGCAAGAATTACCGGATAGAAATTAGAGTCCTTCGCCATAGAGGATTTCAGATTCGCGTTTCGGGCTCGGGCAACTGGTGCCCGGGAACGTATGCCCGCAGAAACTCGACAGCCCACTGCGGACGCACTCCAAATTCTTTGACTGAAGCCGGCACCACCACCGCATCGCCCTTTGCCAACGTGACCGGCTCCATCCCTGGCGCCTCGATCACTCCGCAGCCTTCGACTGCGACCAATATCTGCACCGAACTCTTTCCGGAATCATCCTGGGTTGCCAAACGGAAGTGATCCTTCGCTTCAAACATATCCACCACAAAGTAAGGCGCCCGGATCAGTGCGGCTTCCCTGTTCTTACCCTTCTGCTTTGGCGACGGACGCAGAACTTTTCCCGACTTCACCTTTTGCTTCACGGCAGCCATCCCATCCTTCAGATGCAATTCCCTGGGCCGCCCGTAATCATAAAGACGATAGGTCGTGTCCGACTGTTGCTGAGTTTCGACAATAATCGAGCCCGGTCCCAATGTGTGGACGGTCCCTCCCGCGACATAAATCATGTCTCCGGTGAAGACATCCACCCAGTTGAGCACGTCTTCCGCCCGGTTGTCGTGAATGGCTTGCTCCAGTTGGGCTGCCGTCGCTCCAGCTTTCAAGCCAAGGCCGATCTGCGCGCCGGGCTTCGCATGCGCGACATACCAGCACTCCGTCTTTCCCCATGGCTGACCGACAAGCAACGCCTGCGCATCGTCGGGATGCACCTGCACTGAAAGCTTCTCGTGGGGAAAAAGAAATTTCAGCAGTAGCGGAAATCGCTTCGGGTCTCGGGCCGCTTCTCCCACGAGTCCCCGCTGATATTGCTCACTTAGCTGCGCAAGCGATTTCCCCTTTAGAGGACCATTGGCAACCTTGCAATCGTCTCCGCTGAGCCACGCCTCACCGATCTTCTCACTGAACTTGTGATTGGGATAAATCGGCGACAGATCCTCGGTGCCCCACGGCCTCGGATCGAATCCGGGCTGCATCAAAAGTGGATAAAGATTTTCCATTCGAACGTTGGCCGACAAAAAAGACCGCTCGCACGGAACGGCCTTGTACAAAACTAATTTCCGTGAACCTCTGCGCCCTCTGTTGTACGGGTTTGAACTTTCCACCAGTCACAGGCGCACAAGGATCAGTTAGATAGAGCCGAAGAACTTCCGCATGCGTTCCAACCCGCGATCCAGTTCCGCCTTCGAAGTCGCGTAGGACACGCGGATGTGGTCGTTCGTTCCGAATCCTTCTCCTGGAACGGTAGCCACGTGCGCTTCGCGCAGCAACCGGCCCGCTACATCGGAGGCTGACTTCAATCCGGAACGTCCCACGAACGCAGAAATGTTCGGATAAGCATAGAACGCCCCCTCCGGGAGCGTGCAAGTTACTCCAGGAATCGAACGCAGTCCCTGCACGACATGATCTCTAAGTTGGATGTACTCCGCCTTCATCTGTTCCACGCAATCCTGCGGGCCCCTCAGCGCGGCCACCGCCGCCTTCTGCACGATTGATGTTGGATTCGAAGTGGACTGGCTCTGCAATTTCGCCATTGCCCCGATCACTGTGGCCGGGCCCATCGCGTATCCCAGGCGCCATCCAGTCATCGCGTACGTCTTCGAGAGTGACCCAAGGATCACCATACGCTCCTTGTATTCGCGCAGCGCGCCGACCGAGAAATTCTTCCCGGTGTAGTTCAGATACACATAGCACTCGTCCGACAGAACCCAGATGCCGCGCTCGTGCGCCAACCGGATCACCTCGGTCATATCTTCGGGACTCATGACCGCGCCGGAGGGATTCGAAGGCGAATTGAGAATGATGGCTTTCGTCCGCGGGGTAATCAGCTTTGCGACCATCTGGGCGGTAACGCGGAATCCCTGCGCCTCATCTGCGTTGAGCAGTACGCAGTTGCCGCCCGCATAACGAATGATGTCCTTGAACGACACCCAGTATGGGACCGGAAGAATCACTCCATCGCCATGATCGACGAGCACCTGAATCGCGTTGAACAGCGCATTCTTGCCGCCCGTGGCCGCGATGACTTCCTCGCGGCGGTAGTCCGAATCGAAATCCACATTGTGACGATGCGCGATCGCATCGCGCAGCTCCGCGGTCCCGGCCACGGCTGTGTACTTCGTGTAATTTCCCTGGATCGCGGCAATGCCGGCGTCTTTAATGTGCTGCGGAGTCGAAAAGTGCGGTTCGCCCGCGCCGAAATCGACCACGTCGATTCCTTGCTGGCGCAGTTTGTCAGCCTCTGCTACCACTGCCATGGTGGCGGAGGGTTCGATGCGATTAATTCTCTCGGTCAGCCTTACTGCTTCAGTCGTCGCCGTCGTCATGCCTTCTTTTTCCTTCTCCTTGGGACTTCAATCACCCTCGCATCCTGCAGCTTGTATGCAGGGTCAAGCTTCTCGTGCAACTTCTGTTCGACCACTTCCGGAACCAACCCTTTCACCGGACCACCGGCCTGCGCCACTTCCCGCACCAGCCTCGAGCTCACGTACGAATACTTGTCGGCAGGCATCATGAATACCGTCTCGAGCGTGGGCTCCAGTTTGCGATTCATGAGCGCCATCTGCAGTTCGTACTCGTAGTCGCTGATGGCGCGAATCCCGCGTAGCACACACATCGCATCAAGGGACTTCGCATACTCGACCATCAGGCCATCGAATGTATCGATCCTTACATTCGGCAGATCGGCCGTGAGTTCGCGCAGCATCTCCAACCGCTCACTCACGCTGAACATTGGGACCTTCTCCGAATTTCGCAGGATCGCAACTACCAGTTCTTCGAAAATCTTGCTGCCTCGCTCGATCAGGTCGAGGTGCCCATTCGTCGGCGGATCGAACGAACCTGGATAAATAGCTGTGCCCTTATTCAATGTTCCTCACTGGAACGGCGCGGTTCAGCAGAGTGAACGACGGTAGAGCGATGTAGAAGATTCTAAGCGGGCAAGCCAGAAGATGGCAATTGAAGATGGCAATTGAGGAGTGAATATCTGGGGATTGCCGCCCCGGCCGCCCGTTCGAGTGAAGCTCGACGTGCCTTGGATGCACCGAAAGGGAGGCCCGGGCGCGGCTCCGTGAGAGAGTTAGGGCCGTGCCCGGAGGCAACGAAAATTTATCGGCGAGCGGCCACGATCGGAGCTTTCGGCGTCTCCGTACCGCTTGGCATCGTAGTCACTCGGCTGGATCCCGTCGCGGCTTGGGCTGCGGCTGCCGCAGGCTGTGCGGGAGCGGGACTGGCAATCAATCCCAGCGTCTTCCGTACTTCGGTGTCCAGCTTCGCCATGACATCTTTATTGTCTTTGAGGAACTGGCGGGCGTTCTCGCGCCCCTGGCCGATGCGTTCGCTCTTGTAGCTGTACCACGATCCGGACTTCTCGACGATGTTATGAGTTGCCGCCAAGTCGAGCAGATCGCCTTCGCGCGAAATACCTTCGCCGTAAAGAATGTCGAACTCCGCGTCGCGGAACGGTGGCGCTACTTTGTTCTTTACGATCTTCACCTTCGTCCGCGATCCGATCACGACGTCGCCTTCCTTGACTGCCGCAATGCGTCGAATATCGATTCTCACGGAGGAGTAGAACTTCAATGCCTTGCCGCCCGTCGTCGTCTCCGGATTGCCGAACATCACGCCAATCTTTTCCCGGATCTGGTTGATGAAAATCAGGCAAGTCCGCGACTTTGAGACCGTGCCGGTCAGCTTTCGCAGCGCTTGCGACATGAGCCGCGCCTGCAATCCCATGTGGCTGTCGCCCATCTCGCCGTCGAGTTCGGCCTTAGGAACCAGCGCCGCCACCGAGTCCACTACCAGGACGTCCATGGCATTGGAGCGCACCAGCGCTTCAGTGATCTCGAGCGCCTGTTCGCCGTAATCCGGCTGCGAAACCAGCAGGTTGTCGACATCCACGCCCAACTTCTTCGCGTAGCCGGGATCGAGCGCATGCTCAGCATCGACAAATCCGGCCATGCCGCCTGTTTTCTGCGCCTCGGCGATTACCTGCAGCGTGATCGTCGTTTTGCCCGACGATTCCGGCCCGAAGACCTCAATCACGCGCCCGCGCGGAAATCCGCCCACACCCAATGCCAAATCAAACGAAATCGACCCCGTCGGGATCACCGCGATGGGCAGGATGGCGTCCTTCGACCCCAACCGCATGATCGATCCCTTGCCAAACTGCTTTTCAATCTGTGATACCGCCAGGTCGATCGCCTTGCCCCGCTCGTCTGCCATGGAATGGCTCCTTTTGAAGTGTGCGCCTGTGAACGCTTTCTAATTCTGGCCGGATTATACATACGAAACGAAGCGAATAAAAGGCGAATCTACATAATAAACCTGTGGAAGGTTCCGAAATGGGAGGGTCTGCGGATTGCAATGCCTCGTCATCATGAGGACCGCGCAGCTTGCGCGCCTCAGGATCGATGTAGTTTATGGGACGAAACTATGCCGCCATCCACTACCTCTGCAGCAGGTCCACCGGTGCCGTCACATCGTGCACCCGGAAATACTTCGCGAGCGACGGATATTTCCGCGCCACCGCCTCATACATCGCGTACGCCACGTTGCGGTACGAGACGTGACCAGCCGGAGTGGTCCGCAGCTCAGAGATGTAAACCGCTTCGGCGAAATCCATCTTGAACAGCGCCCTTTTGCGATAAGCCAGCGGAATCGCATACTGCGAGTTCTCTTCCGCCTCAGGCGCGCCGCGCCCGGCAATCTTCTCGACCGCCGACTGCACCCGCCGCATCGCGGACTCAAACCGCCCGCGCACGCCCGCATCTTCCATATCGAGCAGCATCTCGTACCCATGCTGCGTCGTGAATCCCTGCATCACCTGGATACAACGCCGGTGCCGGTGCATGTCGCGAAAACCGCCCGTATCCATCAGGATGTCGAAGCGAAACTGCTGGCCGGCCCGGAATCCCCGCAGCATCTCGTCATGCTTTCCACGGTGCCGCAGCCCAATATCAATGATCTCCCGGCGATGCCGCTCGCCGGCAACCTGCACCGCCTGCCGAATCTGCCGATACGAGTGATGGCAATGCTCGTACAGCAATGTCGTCGCAATCTCAACTTCCAGAGGCTCTTCGTCGAGCAGATCGACAATCGCCTTCGATGGCGCAATGGGCTCCGAAGCCATCAGCTCGCGCGCAACCTGCCGCAACTCCCGCCTCGTCTCCATTTCGTACGCATTTGGATCCGCATACTTGACGAGCGTCGGGGCCACGCGCACTTCCCGCAGCAGCTCCTGCTCCGCCCGCGCCCCTAGTTCCGGGCTGACGGCCCGAATCTGCGCCACCAGAGTCTCCAGGGACTCTGCGTTCACGTTGTACGCCGCCCCGGTCGCCGCTTTCTTCAGCGATTCGCCCAGCGTCCGGACCTCTTTATGCGTATGCGACAGCAGATGCGCCACTTGATTCTCCAAGGTCCGCGCATTGACGATCTCGCCCAGTGAAGTATTCGTCGCCAGCGGCAACAGATACCGCGTGATGTCGAACGCCCGCGCCTTCAAGGTCCGCTCGTACGCATCCTGTTTCATATCCGCCGGCTTGGGCGTGATATTGATCAGGTGCTGCGTCATATGGGCCGACAGCGCTTCGTATTCAATGAACAGAAAATCCAGGGTCTCGCGATACAGCTTGCGGCCCTCTTCGTCCGATCCGAAATCCGGCGTGTAGTAGCCGCTCTTGCGGAAATCCTGATAGCGCGTCGACCGCTCCTGCCCATCCCACCGCTGCTCGTCCGCTAGCTCGATCGCCGCCAGAATCGACAATCGCTCGATCGCCAGCGCAATGTGCGCCAGGTCGGCAATCGACCGGTGTCCGTATTGAAAATAAAACGTGTTGAGGAACTTCTCCGCCTTCTGTGTGCTGATCTCTCTCAGCGATTCCTTCATCGATAGAGCCGAGCGTGAGTATTTCGCCATAGCGTAGGCCTGAATCTCCGGCTCGACGCCAAATACTGCGAACACCTCGGTCGACGGCTCTTCCGCAACAGCAGCAGGAACTTCGGGAGCCGACTGATCCGTTCCCGTGGCACGTAGCGGCGAACGATGGACCGCATTCTTATCGGCGGAATTTTTGTTGGAAGGATCCGGCATGATCAGCACATTCGTTGAAGTCTGGGACATGGGAGTGCCCGAATGTTACTCGGCGCTCTTGTGAATTAGCAATGCGAATCGTCGGCGGGAAACTATTGAATGCTCTGTCTCCACCGCTGTAATGACTGCTTGATCTTCTGAGCCTCTTGCTCGAATCGGCTCGCCGCCTTCAGGAGTTCGGCCACCTGTTCGGGATTGCGCGAGCCGGCGTTCTCGACCTCTCGCCGCAGCTGGGCAGCCACCTTGAGCAACTCTTGCATGGCTTCCTCTGCCCTCTTGATCTGATCAATTGGTCGATCCATCCCGGACGCCCAACCTCCCTTGCACGAGGATGATCTCACGCCCGGCCGTGTCGGCAAGGGTTCGAATTTCAGTGACCTTGGTCCCGCCGCTAAACTGCTAGCGTGCACCCTGCGCTTCGATCGAATGCGCATAGTTTGCGGCGTTTCGAACAGTGCCTCTGCGCCGCTCGAATCCCCGCGTATAATTCAGCGTTCCACACGGAAGCAATTATGAATTTGGGCGTTAGCCCTAGTAGCCTCTGGAGAACATCATGTCCCTTTCAGGACGCATAGCCTTCGTCACCGGCGCCTCGCAAGGCATCGGACGCATCTGCGCCCTCCGCCTCGCTCACGACGGAGCGAGCATTGCGGTCGCCGCCCGCAATCAGGAGAAGCTGAATGAACTCGTCGCGGAGATTACGGGTGCGGGAGGAAAGGCCGCAGCTTTTCCCCTCGATGTAGCCGATGAGGAGCAGGTGAAATCGGCCGTCAAAGCCGCCGGCGCCCAGTTCGGAAAAATTGACATTCTGGTTAACAACGCCGGCATCACTCGCGACCAGCTCGTCATGCGTATGAAGCGCGCTGACTGGGATGCCGTCCTGCAGACCAACCTCACTTCGGCGTACCTGCTGATCCAGCAGGTGATCACGTCCATGCTGAAGCAGCGCTGGGGCCGCATCATCAACATCACCAGCGTCTTCGGACAGATGGGCCAGGCCGGACAAGCCAATTACTCTGCTTCGAAAGCTGGACTCATCGGTCTCACCATGGCCATCGCCCGCGAAGTTGGCTCGCGCAACATAACTTGCAACGCCGTCGCCCCCGGCTTCATCGAAACCGCTATGACCGCAGTCCTGAGCGATGAATTCAAGCAGAACGCGGTCAAGCAGATCCCTCTGGCACGGGTAGGCACTCCAGAGGATGTTGCGGGCGCAGTATCTTTCCTGGCATCGGATGACGCGTCCTACATCACCGGCCACACGCTAAGCGTGAACGGCGGCATGCTGATGGGATAAGGCCGAAGAACTGACTTGATGAGCGACAAGAAGAACATGGATATCAACGAGAATTCCTCTGTGATCTCTGTGTTGAGAGGTTTTTCTTTCACCCAGGCTGAATCCCCGACCCAGATCACCCAAATCCGCGAACTCTTTCTCGAGTACGCGCAGTCCCTCGGTTTCAGCCTGTGCTTCCAGAGCTTTGACAAAGAACTTGCGGATCTCCCTGGAGACTATTCCCCGCCGGACGGCCGTTTGCTCCTGGCCGAACATGACGGTCAACCAGCCGGATGCGTCGCTCTCCACAAAATCGAAGAGGGGATATGTGAGATGAAACGCCTCTATCTCCGCCCGCCATACCGCGGCAAAGGGCTCGGCCGTGCCCTGGCTGATCGCATTATGACCGAAGCCCGCCAGATCGGGTACCAGCGCCTTCGTCTCGACACCGTTGAGCCAGTGATGAAAGATGCCGTAGCGATGTATCGCAAGCTCGGATTCCGTGAAATCGCTCCGTACCGCGCAAATCCGATCCCTGGCGCGCTCTACATGGAAGTCCAGTTGTAATCTAGCGGTACTTCAGACAGAATGTCGGCCCGGATCGAAAGGACCTCCTCCATGAAAACAGTCCTGGCATTCGTTTTCGCGTTACTCCTTTCAGCAACATCGGCCTTCGCCGCCGAGAGCAAGTCGGTCACCTATAAGAGCGGCGACGAAATCGTGACGGGCGTTCTCTACACACCGCAGGGTAAAGGACCCTTTCCCGCGCTGATCGTGATTCACGAATGGTGGGGATTAAATGACTGGGTCAAGGAGCAAGCGTCCAAGCTGGCCGATCAGGGATACGAAGCGCTCACTGTCGATCTCTACCGCGGCAAAGTCGCCACCACTCCCGACGAAGCGCACCAGATCATGAGAGGTGTCCCCGAGGACCGTGCCAAACGCGACCTTCACGCCGCATTCGAATATCTTGGCTCGCAGCCGGGAGTCAGGAAAGACCGTATCGGTGCGATCGGATGGTGCATGGGCGGTGGCTTCGCACTCGATGTCGCGCTTCAGGAATCCACTCTCTCGGCCGTCGTTATCAACTACGGCCATCTCGCAACGGATCCCGAGGCGATGAAGAAAATCAATGCACCAGTCCTTGGGCTCTTTGGCGCGCAGGACAAAGGCATCACGCCTGATGACGTGCACAAGTTTGAGCAGACGATGAAGCAACTCGGCAAGAAGATCGAGGTAAAGATCTACGACGATGCGGGACACGCCTTTGAAAATCCAAATAACAAGGATGGTTATCGTGCGGCAGATGCGGCCGACGCATCGCGCCTCACTCTGGATTTTTTCGCAAGCACGTTGAAGAAGTGATTCGAGCAGAACTTTGCTTTCCACCATGAAACTCCGCTCCCCGTCTGGGTTTCGACGCACACTAATTCTTTGCACGACGTGCAAGCAATGCGAGGAGTTTGTTTTTTCGAATGTACTTCTCAGATGGCACGAATGTCCGCCGAATGGCACGAATTTCCCACTTGCCAGAAGTTGCCGCTCTGGTTACTATGGCCCATCCTGAAATGCTCCCTACCATGAATATCGGCGAGACGATCCGCAACTACCGGCTCCAAAAAGGTATGTCCCAGGGCGACATTGAAAAACGCACCGGGCTGTTGCGCTGCTATCTGTCTCGCGTTGAGAACGGCCACACCATTCCTTCCCTCGATACGCTGTCTAAGATCGCGGGGGCGATGGAACTTCCTCTTTCGCAATTTTTCTCGGAACCCGGCCACAGCAACGGGTCGAAAGGGCTGCCGCAACTTTCCGATGATGAAGTCCGTTTCCTCAGCCAGATTCGCCGCTACTCTACGAGTCTGAACGACAGCGACCGCAAACTCGTCCTCGCCATGGTGAAGAAGATGGCGTCGAACGCCAGCAAGTAAATTTCTCTTCCTTCGACTTCCTTTCTGTAGCCGTGACCTCCATCACTGACGTTTCACTGCTCACGTGCTAGCGTGCCTTCCCGTCATCTGCCTCCAACAGAAATCCGAACGAAAGGATTTTTTCCATGGCCAAACAAGCCAAGTTGGATCTCAACAAAAAGTTCCGCTCCGAATATGTCATGCCGAAGCAACCGATCTTCGTGATGGTCGGCCCCGCCAACTACATCACCATCACCGGACACGGGGCACCCGGCGGAGAACAGTTCAGAGCCCATATTTCCGCGTTGTATGCCGTCGCATTCACGATGAAGATGGCGGAAAAGACCGCCGGGTACGATTACAAGGTTTGTCATTTAGAAGGTCAGTGGTGGGCCGAGGACGGAGCGGACTTCCGTAGCCTTAAACCCGCAGAATGGGAATGGCGCCTCATGATCCGCGTGCCCGGGTTCATTACGCAACGGGAATTGGCCACGGCAATTAAGACTGTCATCGACCAGGGCAAGGCCGCTCTCGCCAGTGACATCAGATTAGAGGAGATCGCCGAAGGCCGCTGCGTGCAAGTGCTGCACGTAGGCCCTTATGCCGACGAACATCCGGCGATTCAGAAGATACACGACTTCGCCGAAGGCAACGGACTGCATCTGCGCGGCCCGCATCACGAGATCTATCTCTCGGATCCGAACCGGGTCCCGAAAGAGCGCCTGCGGACGATCCTCCGGTATCCGGTGGAATAACGAGGCAACTGGAAGATCCAGGTCTTGGGTCTTAGGTTTTAGGTTTTAGGGTTAGGACTCGCATAAGAATGGAGGCCTGAGCCCTAAGACCTGAGACCCAAGACAATATAAGACCTAAAACCGCCCCAGTTACTTCCGTACCATGCCCCTCGGTGCCCAATGGGTACCTCGCCCAATGTGTCCTCCATCACTAAACTGTGCTTGGAGACACCTGTGACCACCGACGAGGAACTCACAATTCTCGATTCGCAATTGCGCCGGCTGAAGATCGAGTACGAGATCTTCTTCAGCAATCCGACCAAGCGCCCGCCCACCGATGTTGAGTGGAAGGTGCTCAGTCTGCTGCGCAAGTTCTCCGACGGCGGCCGAATGAATTTCTCGCAGCGCTATCGCTACAACGAAATGGCGCAGCGCTACGCGGTCTACAGCGATCTCTGGCGCAAAAAGTCCCGCATCCGCGAAGAAGGGTACCGCCGCCCACAGGATGCTCTTCTTTCAGTACAGGGCGTTCGCGTGGCCGAAGACGAACACAAAGCAGCTCACCATCCGGTCTATGGGGTCAGCCACGCTGCCGCAGCGGGCGCTGGCGACGCAGCCTCTGCGCCTCACTTCACTCTGCACAATGTGGATCAAGCCGAGCACGAGCAAGTTGAGCGCCTGTACAACTCCCTGGTCGCCGCCAAGAAAAAAGCCGGAGAAAACGTCAGTGGCAATCTCGATTCCTTCACGACTTTTGTCCAGAAGAAAACGGAACAGATCAAGAAGCAATACCACTGTCAGGACGTCGAATACACCGTCGAACTCGCCGACGGCCATGTGAAACTGAAGGCCAAAGCGAAGTCGTAGTCCACAGCAATCTGTCGAAGCACAAAACTTTTCCTTTGTGATCCTTGGTGTCCTTCGTGGTTGCCGATCCTCGCGTTTACCCGCACCACAGACTCAACTGGTAGAATTTCTTTTCACGATTCACCGAAGCAGGTCCTGCCATCCGCGTGCATCCGTGGCAAAGAAGTCTTCATGAGTAAGGAACCCATGTCAGCCAAACGCAAAATCCAGCGCACCATTCTCTCCGTCACCGATAAAGCCGGACTCGTCGACTTCGCCCGCAAACTCTCCGCCCTCGGCATTGAGTTAGTCTCCACCGGAGGCACCGCGAAGCTCCTCCGCGACTCCGGTATCAAGGTCAAAGATATTTCCGACCTCACCGGCTTCCCCGAAATGCTCGATGGACGCGTCAAGACGCTGCACCCCAAAGTCCACGGTGGAATTCTGCACCGCCGCGAAGATCCCAAGCACGTCGCCGCCGTGAAAGAACACGGTATCGCTCCGATCGACATGGTCGTCGTAAATCTCTACGCGTTCGAGAAGACCGCTGCGAAACCGGGAGTGCATTTCGAGGAATTAATCGAGAACATCGACATCGGTGGCCCGTCGATGATCCGTTCCGCCGCAAAGAATTTCCAGGACGTCGCCATCGTGACTTCACCCGCTGATTACGACTCGATCGCCGCCGAGTTGAAGAGTAACTCTGGCGCTCTTTCAAAAGAAACGAAGTGGCGTCTGGCGCAAAAGGCCTTCGCAACAACCGCGGCCTACGATTCGGAGATCGCGTCCACCCTCGAGCGGATTCCAGCCGATTCATTCCAAATCGAGGAACAAAGAGAATTCCCTGCAACGCTCCGCTTCTCGCTCTATAAAACGCTCGACCTGCGTTACGGAGAAAACCCTCACCAGAAAGCCGCCATGTACTCCGACGGCTCTGGCAAAGGCGTTGCCAATGCCCGCCAATTGCAGGGCAAGGAACTTTCTTACAACAACATTGTCGACCTGCAAGCTGCGTGGGATCTCGCCCAGGAATTCGACGAGCCCGTCTGCGCTATCATCAAGCACACGAACCCATGCGGCACAGCAACGGGACAGACCCTCGCCGAAGCCTACAAACGTGCGCTGGAATGCGATCCCGTTTCAGCCTTCGGTGGGGTCATCGGCGTCAATCGACCGATCGATCTGGTCGCCGCCGAAGAGATGCACAAGCTCTTCCTTGAAGTCATCGCCGCGCCTTCTTTCACGGAGGACGCCAAAACGAAATTCGCGTCGAAGAAGAATCTCCGCCTCGTGGAAGTTATTCCCGCGAATCAAAAATGGGTTTTGAAGAACGTCTCCGGAGGCATGCTGGTCCAGGATAACGACACGCGTGCCCTGTCCGATTCCGATATCAAGGTCGTCACCAAGCGCGCTCCCACGGCGGAAGAAACGCGCGCCCTGCTCTTCGCGTGGAAGGTCTGCAAGCACGTGAAGTCCAATGCCATTGTTTACGCTCGCGACGGTCAGAGCGTCGGCGTGGGCGCAGGTCAGATGTCGCGTGTAGATTCAGCTAAAATCGGCGCCATGAAGGCGCAACTGCCTCTTAAGGGAACGGTGGCCGCGTCCGACGCCTTCTTCCCATTTCCCGACGGCGTCGAAGAGATCGCCAAAGCCGGAGCCACGGCGATCATCCAGCCCGGTGGCTCCCAGCGCGATCCCGAAGTCATTGAAGCTGCCGACCGGCTCGGTCTCGCCATGCTCTTCACCGGAGTTCGCCATTTCCGTCATTAGATCGGTCCCTGATCAGGCGGGAGGGGCAACGGGTGAGAAGCTTTAAATTCTGCAATCTGAACTTCTGAAATCTGAAATTGCGGTATCCCGATCTTCGATCGCAGGTGCTCCACCAGTCCCTGTCCTTCCGGAGCTACCCCGCACCCAGTTTTTTCCCAACTCCTTACGGCACGGGTTAGAATAAAGGCACCTTTCCCCCGGCGGCTTTGCATCCAAGTAAGCTAAGTTCCGGTGCGCCTACGGCGCAGTCAGGTCCAGAATGAAAAGATTCCTTAGCCTTTTTCTTATAGTTTCGGGCGCAACAGTCGCTGTTGCTCAAAACACGCCGTCCTCCGCTGCTTCGCAACCTCAGCCGGAGATCAAGACCGAAGCTTCCCCTCGTAAGGTCGACAAGGCCGCGGCTTATTACCACTACACCATGGCGCACATGTATGAGGAGATGGTTACCGCCTACGGCCGCAGTGACTTGGCCGTAAAGGCGACGGAAGAATATCGGCTGGCCATCGAAGCCGATCCCTCGTCCGAATTCCTGACCGCCGCCCTCGCTGAGCTGTACGTCAAGACCGGACGCATCGCCGATGCCGTCAAAGAAGCGCAAGACATCCTCAAGCGGGATCCCAAGAACCTGGAGGCGCATAAGCTTCTCGGGCGCATTTATCTACGTTCGCTTGGAGATATGCCCGGTGGCAATGGCTCCGACAACATTTTGAAGCTGGCGATCGATCAGTATGAGCAGATCACCAAGCTCGATCCGAGCAGCGTGGACGACCACCTGCTTCTGGGCCGTCTTTATCGCCTCAATAACGACCTGCAAAAGTCGGAAGGCGAACTCAAGACCGCGATCAAGCTCGATCCCAACTCTGAAGAGGCCGTTACCACTCTGGCCATGCTCTACACCGACGAGGGCGATACCGCCCGCGCGCTGAAAGTCCTCAGTTCGATCCCCGACTCCGCCCGCTCCGCCAAGCTGTACGCGGCCCTAGGCGCAGCCTACGAACAGCGCAAGGATTACAAGAGCGCCATCGACGCCTATAAGCACGCCATCGTTCTCGACCGTGACAATCTGGATTCAATCCGTGGCCTCGCGGAGAACTATCTTAACGACGGCCAGCTCGATAAATCGCTCGAACAATACAAAGTCATTGCGGATTCGAATCCTGAAGACGCGCAGACCTACATCCGGATCGCCGAAATCTATCGCCGACAAGGTAAGTACGACCAGGCGCTGGAGAACCTCAAGCGCGCCGACACTCTGGTCCCAGATACCATGGACGTTCCCTATAGCATGGCCGCCGTCTACCAAGCTCAGGGACGCTACGACGAAGCGACCAAGCTTCTGCAGGACCTGTTGAAGAAAACAGAAAAGGCTGAGACCGGAGGCAGTCAGGCCGACCGCAACAACCGCGCCATCTTCATCGAGCGCCTCGGCATGATCTACCGCGACCAGCAGAACTACACCGCGGCGGTTGACACGTTCCGCAAGATGCTTTTGCTCGGGGACGAAAACGCCCGCAGCGGGTATCAGGAAATCATCGACACCTATCGCGAAGCCAAGCAGTGGCCGCAGGCCACCGCCGTCGCAAAAGAAGCGGTGCAGAAGTTGCCCGACGATCGCGATCTCCGCATGGTTCTCGATGCGCAGCTCGCTGATATGGGACAGGTCGATCAGTCCGTGGCTGACATCCGATCCATGCTCAAGGGCGGTCCCGAAGACCGCGATGGCTACGTTCGCCTCGGAATCATCTACACGCGCGCGAAGCGATGGAATGATGCTCTCGAAGCTCTTGCCAAGGCCGAGCAGCTCTCGGGCAAGGCCGACGAAAAAGCGTACGTCCTGTTCCTCCGCGGGGATCTTTATCAGCGCCAAAAGATGTTCGATCAGGCTGATACGGAATTCAGAAAGGTGCTGGCGACAACGCCTCCAAGCGATCCCCAGGCAGCCGCGACGCTCAACTACCTGGGATACATGAATGCTGACCGCGGTGTGAAGCTGGAAGAGTCACTGAACTTCATCAAGCAGGCCATAAGCTTCGAGCCCAATAATGCGGCGTATCTCGATTCGCTCGGCTGGGCTTATTTCAAGCTGGGCAAATACGATCTCGCGGAAGAGAACTTGAACAAGGCTGCCGCTCACATGAGCGCCGACCCAACCGTGCAGGAGCACCTGGGTGACTTGTACCAGAAGACTGGACGTCTCAAACTCGCCGTCACTCACTGGGACCGCGCCGTCCAGGAGTGGAACAAGACCGTTCCCGCCGAGCAGGACAGCGACGCTTTCTCCAAAGTCCAACAAAAACTTGACGCCGCAAAGGTAAAGCTCGCCAAAGAAGAATCAGCCAAGCAACAGTAGGCAAGACATCGACCGAGAATCCCGGCTTCGGCCGGGATTTTTTTATTCGTAATATCTTGGGCAAGTAGCCGGATTTCGGACTCCCGTGAAGAACGGCCCTCTGGAGCCGCGTGACCGCTGGCTTGATCCAGGGCGTTCGCTCCCGCCACTCTGCTATTCTCTCCCCATGCTGGCGCCCTACGCGGTGCACCTCGAAAACTCCCGCGGACGTCGCGTCCCTGAGCCTCCCCATCCTTATCGCAACGACTTTCAACGCGATCGCGACCGTGTCATCCATGCCCGCGCTTTCCGTCGCCTCGAAGCCAAAACCCAAGTCTTCACCCGGCGCTACTCCGATCATTTTCGCAACCGTCTGACGCATACGCTTGAAGTCACGCAGATCTCTCGCACAATCGCCGGAGCCCTCAACCTGAACGTCGACCTGGCCGAAGCGCTCGCCCTGGTCCATGACATCGGCCACCCGCCGTTCGGCCATGCTGGTGA
Source organism: Terriglobia bacterium (assembly GCA_963727085.1). Lineage (GTDB taxonomy): Bacteria > Acidobacteriota > Terriglobia > Terriglobales > Acidobacteriaceae > Sulfotelmatobacter. The sequence goes on from CAVSER010000005.1 coordinate 27,208, forward strand.
GAAAGCGCTTGATGCCTCGATGCGAGAACATGGACTCTACTTCGACCACAACCTGCACGCGCTCCGCATAGTCGAAGACTTCGAGCAACGTTACGCCGCCTTCCGCGGACTGAATCTCACATTCGAAGTCCGCGAAGGAATCATCAAGCACTCGCACGATTACAGCTCAAAGGAACATCCAGAACTCGCCGAATACTTGCTCGATCAGCGCCCGCCCCTGGAAGCGCAACTCATCGACCTCGCCGACGAAATTGCTTACAACACCGCCGACCTCGACGATGGCTACGAAGCCCATCTCCTCACGCTCGACGAGATCCGCGAAGGCGTTCCCGTGTTCGGAAAGTGCTTGGGGGAGGTGCAGCAGCTTTATCCGGATGCTCCGGACAAACTAAAATTCAACGAAGCCCTGAAGCGATTGTTAAATAGATTCGTCGACGACCTGATCCGTAACACGCAGAAGCGCGCTGCGGCGGCGGGAATTCGCTCCCTGGAAGATATCCGCCGTCATTTTGAACGTCTCGCCGCATTCAGCCCCGAGGTCGAGTCCGAGCGGAAGCAAAGCAAAGATTTCCTATACGAAAATCTTTACTTCAGCCCATCCCTGGCGGATGAAAAGGACGAAGCGGAGAGAGTCATCTCCGACCTGTTCGCCTACTGGATGGAACATCCTGAAACGCTACCGCGCAACTACCAGGAAAAGGCAAAAGAAGAGAGTCTGCCACGCATCATCTGCGACTACATCGCCGGGATGACCGATCCATTCATCCTCGAGCAATACGAAAAACACTGCGGGAGATGAATGTAGGGACAGCCGCCCTGCGTCTCCGCCGCGGCGCTACAAAACCTCCCCAAGTCTCCGTACTCCCTCCCGAATCTCCCGTTCCTTCATCCTCGAATATCCCAGAATAATCCCCGTACGGCGCGGCTTTTTCAGATAGTAGCCGGACATCCCGTACACCTGAACCCCACGCTCTGCCGCTCCTGCAATCACGGTATCTTCTCGAAACCGCCGCCTTGGCCACATCACGACGTGAGCCCCAGCACACTCGCCCGTCAGTTCAACGCGGTCTCCCAGATGCGTGCCAATCGCCTGCAGCAACGCATTCCTACGCGCTGCGTTTCTTCGCCGTACCTTTCGAAGGTACCGCTCATACATCCCGCTCGATATGAATTCCGCCAGCGTCGCCTGCTCCAGCGTGGCCGTATGCCGATCGCACAGCCACTTCGCCGCATTGAATGGCCTTACCAGGCGTTGAGGAACAATCACATATCCGATGCGCAGGGCAGAAAAGATAGTCCGCGAGAACGTCCCGACATAGATGACCCGCCCCTGCCGGTCCAATCCCTGCAGCGACTCCAGCGGTTGCGTGCCATAGCGAAACTCGCCATCGTAGTCATCCTCGACGATAACCGCATTCGTTTTCTTGGCCCAATCGAGCAGCGCAAGGCGTCGCCCGAGCGGAAGAATGACTCCGGTCGGGAACTGGTGCGAAGGCGTTACGAATACCAGGCGCGCATCCATCGGCAGGTTCTCTGGATTCAGTCCGTCCCCATCCAGTCCCATCGGAATCAGCCGCGCTCCCGCAGCCCGCAGAGTTTCTCGGGTTCCCTGATAGACGGGATCCTCAATCGCAACCCGATCTCCGCGCTCAATCAGTACCCGTGCAATCAGATCGAGCGCCTGTTGCGATCCGTTCACCACAATCACCTGCTCCGGATTGCACACCACCGCTCGTGAACGACGCAGATGGGAACAGATCGCTTCGCGCAAGGCCACGTTTCCACCGGCCGACCCGTAGTCGAGCTCCGACACGCGAGTCTTCCTCGCACAGCGGGATAAGATTCGCCGCCACATCGCGAAGGGGAATGTTTCCAGATCGCTCCGCCCGTACGCGAAGTCGTATGGAAGTGCATGAATCCGCGGTGGAGGGAAATTCATCCTCATCCACGCTGCCCCGGCTTTGGATCCGAAATACGAAAGCCGCAAGGGAACCGAGCTATCGGTTTCAACTGCCGGGCTGATTCTCACGTTGCCGGCAACATACGTCCCCGAGCCGGGTCGCGAAATCGCGAACCCCTCTGCTAGCAACTGGTCGTAGGCAAGAAGAACCACCGTCCTCGAGATCCCCAACTGCTCCGCCAAGTCGCGGGTGGACGGAAGCTTGCCCCCGCTTCGCAGCGCTCCCGAAAGGATGGCATCCCGGAGACGCAGATACACCTGCCGGAACAGCGGTTGATCACGTCTCGAAAGTGGTATTGCTAATAGCATAGAAAGTGGATCTTCTAAAATACCACGATTACGCCCATGATTGATTAAGCCTGATGCGGCCCAAGCGCTCGTGCCGCACGATGCCTTTCGCTCCTGGGGGAAAAGATGCGGAACCGAGTTCTACTTAAATCTGTGCTTGTGCTCGCATGCTTGTCGCCTCACTTCGCGCATGCGAACACAATCGCTTCGACGCAACCCGCCCCACCTTCCCAGGATGGTCAGCACGACTTCGATTTCGAGATCGGCACCTGGAAAATTCACCTGAAGCGCTTGGTCAATCCACTGACGGGCTCAACCACTTGGACGGAATTCGACGGCACGACCTTTACGCAGAAGGTCTGGAACGGGCGCGCCAATCTCGAACAGTTCGAAACCAACGGCTCCGCAGGACAGATCGAAGGAATGGCGCTCCGTCTCTACAATCCTGGCTCTCACCAGTGGAGCATTTATTGGGCGACGAGCAAGACCGGCACGCTCGGCATTCCCACTGTCGGCGAGTTCAAGAACGGCCAAGGTGAGTTCTACGATCAGGAACCGATCAACGGAAGAATGGTTCTGGTCCGCTTCATCTGGTCGCGCATCACGCCGAATTCCGCTCACTTCGAGCAAGCATTCTCGGATGATGGCGGCAAGACCTGGGAAGTAAATTGGATCACCGATCAAACCCGCGTCGGCGAGGACGAGTTCAAGACGCTCGCGGAATCCACCACGCCCAATCTCGGCCCGCAATCCAAGGACGGCCAGCACGATTTTGATTTCGAATTCGGGAACTGGGACGCCCACCTCAAGCGCCGCCTGCATCCATTGAAGGACTCCGACGCCTGGGCCGAATACAGCGGGACCTCGATCGTCAAAAAGATATGGAATGGCCGCGCCAATCTCGGAGAGCTTGAGGTCGGCAATGGAGACACTCACATTGAGGGTCTCACTCTGCGTCTATGCAACCCGGTATCGCATCAGTGGCGGCTTTACTGGGCGAACAGCAAAGATGGTGCGCTAGCTACGCCCACCATCGGCCAGTTCGCAAACAGCCGGGGCGAGTTCTTCGATCAGGAAGACTTTGGTGACAAGTCAATACTTGTGCACTTCGTCTTCTTCGATGTTACTCCCAATTCATTCCAGACAGAACAGTCGTTCTCTCCCGACTTCGGAAAAGCGTGGGAATCCAACTGGGTGGCCACCTTTACCCGGAAGAAACAATAGTGAAATCGATTTAATCCTCGTTCATCCGCGGAAAGGAAATCACTCCCCAGCCACCCGCGCCACCACGTCAAATAGAATCCGAGGCCCCCGCCGCACTTCCTCCACACGAATTCGTTCGTCGTTCCCGTGCTCGGTGTTCCCCTCTTCATCGGTCGCGGTATACGGATTGAAACCGTAAGCGATCATCCCCAGCGGACGGTACCGCTGATTCTCGGTGTACCCACTGGTGATGTGAGGCACCACGGGAGTCCCCGGAAAGTAATTCCCCGACACGTCACGAATAGCAGCCCACAACGCGTTATCAGTTCCGGAGTAATTCGCAACGCGAAACTCGGCGTTCAGCGGCTCAATCGTTACATTTGGATCATTCACAACCTGACGCAGCGCTTCAGCGACTGCCTTCGGATCTCCCCCCGGCAAGATGCGAACGTCGAGATTCGCCCACGCATCCGGCGGAATGACGTTCGTCTGCCCTGATCCACCGAGCATCGTGAGCGAGATCGTGTCTCGCAGCAAGAAATTCAGCGACTCATCCCGTTCCACTTCGTCCTGAAACTTCTTATCGGCGATTGCCTTCTTCACGTCCCGGTAGTAAACGGCCCGATCCGGTGGCTCGTATGGAGCCATGTCGCGCAAAAATTCATCCACCACCGGAAGCACCCGCAGCGGAGTTTTATAGGCGATGATGCGGTCCAGTGCCCGCACCAGCCGGTTCGGCGCCGAATCTGGATTCGGCCTCGACCCGTGCCCAGGACGTCCATGCGCCGTCACTTTCAACCAGTACGTCGTCTTCTCACCGACATCGACGCCGACGTACTTCACCTTGGCATTCTCCACCAGGTTTTCGCCACCCTCATTGATCAGAAACTCCGCATTTTCCAGCAAGTCTCGTTGGTTCTGGACGAACCAATCCGTCCCGGTCCCATCTGCCTCCTCATCCGCAACCGCCAGAAAAATCACATCACGGTCGAGCGCAATTTTCTCCCGCTTGAGCATGACCATTACGACCAGTTGCGCCAGCCCTTCATCTTTCATATCCTGCGCTCCGCGGCCCCAGATGTAGCCATCTTTGATCTCGCCGCTAAACGGAGGCACCCTCCAGTGCGAGGCGTCGCTGGTGACCACATCGGTGTGATTTAAAAGAACGATTGGGCGCTTCGCCACCGGCGTTGTATGGGGCAATCGTGCCCACAAATCGCCACGCCCCGGCGCATACTCAAACGCGCGATTCTCGATCCCCGCCGCATCCAGGATTTTCTTGTAGAACGCGACTGCCCGCATCTCGTTCCCGGGAGGATTCGTCGTGTCCACTCGCAGATACTCCTGCATCCATGTAACGGCGAGATCGGAGTACTGCTGCATGTGATCGGCGGGAATGCGGGACGACGCCCTACCATGATCCGCTCCCCAACCACCCTGGCACAAACCAACCGCAACCGCTGCCACAATGACCAACCCTCTCCAGTCCCTCGATCCCCGTTCTCTCAAGAAGTAGCCTCCTGACAGCATGTTTTTTTGCGCTATGCACGGTTTTGCACTCTGAAAATCGACCTTTGCACCCGACGGCTGGTACCCTCAGGTAACCACCAGTTTCCACGCAGTTTTTATATCAGGTTCGCCAAAATTACCCTGCCATTGCACACCCCAACCACCTTTCTTGCCAAATCAGGGCTAGAATCTTCCTAGTTATCAGTCACTTAGGCCCTCAACCTTGCAGCCGGATTTGGCATCCCACATGTAGTAGAGCAGTGTGGCGCTACTGTGTTGGGCGCCTTTGAGTTTAAGGTCTGGCGTAGCGTCAGCGCCGGCCAGCTCAGCCTTACGCTAGCTTTCCTTAAAAATGTTTCAGGGGACGCGATTAAATTTCACGCACGCTGAGGCGTGCCGGTGCGGAGCCCGAATGCTCCCCCAAACTTGGAGGAAGTTATCATGAACAATCGTCTACTCATTGCCCTGCCTTTGGCCGCGCTGCTCGCCATGCCGGTCGTTGCGCAATCCACCTCGTCTGATCAAAGCCAGCCGGCTGCCACCCAGCAGACTCAGTCCACCTCGACTGACAATGCCAGCAACGGCAACGCCACGGGCAAGGCTCCTCTGGCAGCCCCCTCGCGCGAGGGCTTCTGGGGACGCGTCAATCCTTTTGCCCGCAAGAAATATGTACAGCGCCAGACCGAGCCGATTCGCGACCGCGTCAACGAGCTCGATGAACTGACCTCTGCCAACAGCAAGCAGATCAAAGACACCGATTCGCGCGCCCAACAAGGCATCAAGCTGGCTTCCGATAAGGCCAACGAAGCCGACCAGCACGCCATCGACGCCGGCAACAAGGCGACTCAGGCGCAGCAGTCCGCGCAGCAAGTCACCAGCCGCGTGCAGAACGTGGAGAACGTAGTCAGCAACATCGATCAGTACAAGGCTTCGAACCAGACTGAAATCCGCTTCCGCCCTGGCCAGACCGTTCTCAGCAAGAACGCGAAGGACGCTCTTGACCAGATGGCCACCAGCGTAAAGGGACAGCGCGGCTACATCATCGAAGTGCAGGGCTTCTCGTCTGGCAAAGGACAGACCGCCATCACGACTTCGCAGAAGATGGCCGAGTCGGTCGTCCGTTACCTCGTCCTCAACCACGAGATCCCGGTCTATCGCATTTACCTCGTCGGAATGGGCAATGCTCCTCTTCCGTCCACCGATGAAACCGCGAAGTCGAAGCGCATCAGCGGCGGCCGCGTCGAGATCAGCCTCCTGAAGAACGATCTCGAGCAGCTCTCCAGCAATAGCGCAGCACCCGCGATGACCAACGACCAAGCGCAGCAGCCGAAGTAAAGCACGCGCACAGCGCAAGCTGTGGCGGCCGTGGAAGCAGCGCATCGGCACCGCTATAGATACACAATCTGTTCGGGCTTTAGCCTCAGCGTTAAAGCCCGGCAGATAAATTTTCGGGACCAAGGTCACCTCGACCTCAAGTCCCTCCCCCAGAAAAGCCTCCTCACGGAGGCTTTTTCACGCTTACCGGACCCGCAGCTCCACGCAAAAAAGTTCCACAAACTGGCTCTGCACAGCTTCTTGTATTCTTAGCCCTACCTGATGTCATTCCAAATTGCGCAGCGACGAGGAATCTGCTTCCCCTCCGCCCAGTTCCTCGTCCAACCCTAAGTCATGTCGAATCTTAAATTCGCCCTCCGCCAGTTTCAGAAGTCGCCCGGATTTGCCGCCACGATCATTCTCACGATCTCCCTCGGCATTGGCGCGAACACCGCCATCTTCACGCTCGTTCACGCGATCCTGATGAAATCGCTACCGGTGGCCAATCCGGCGACTCTCTATCGCATCGGGGACCGCGACGACTGCTGCGTCAACGGCGGCTTCATCAACGACGATGGTGACTTCGACCTCTTCTCTTACGATCTCTACCGCCAGTTTCAGGACACAACTCCCGAATTCGAGCAGCTGGCCGCCTTCCAGTCCGGCCACAGCCTGATGAACGTCCGCGTCGGCAATGCCTCAGCGAAGCCCGAGCGTACCGAATATGTCTCCGGAAATTACTTCTCGACCTTTGGCCTTGGTGCCTACGCCGGACGCATGCTACAGCCCTCCGATGACGTACCTGGCGCGACACCGGTGGCGGTCCTAAGTTACTCGGCCTGGCAATCCGCGCATGCTGGCGATCGCAACATCGTTGGATCGACGTTCTTCATTCAGAGTCACCCCGTAACCATCGTCGGTGTCGCTCCTCCTGGTTTCTTCGGAGACCGCATCGATGCCAATCCGCCTGCTCTCTGGATTCCCCTGAACGCCGAGCCGGTGATTGAAGGCCAGACTAGCTTGCTGAAACAGGCGGATAGCAACTGGCTCTATGTCTTAGGGCGCGTAAAGCCAGGAGTCGCTCCCGGGAGCCTGCAGGCCAAACTATCGAATACACTCCGCCAGTGGCTCTCCACGCGCGAGTTTTATACCACCAACGGCGGCAACACGCTGATTCCCAAGCAGCACGTAGTCCTGGCTCCGGGAGGTGGCGGAATTCAGAATCTCCAGCAGGAAACTGGTGATGGGCTTCACCTCCTCACCGGCATCTCAGCCCTCGTCCTGCTCGTGGCATGCGCCAACATCGCAAACTTGCTGTTGGCCAAAGGAACCGCGCGCCGCGCCGAGACATCGATCCGAACCGCACTCGGGGCCGCCCGTTCCACGCTAATTCGCCAGGTCCTCATGGAGAGCGTCCTTCTCTCGGTGGCCGGGGGCATCATCGGCATCGTCATGGCTTATTTCGGCGCGCGCATGATCCTCAACCTCGCCTTCCCCGAATCGACCCAGATGCCTATTCACGCCAGCCCATCCCCCGTCGTTCTCGGATTCGCTTTTCTGCTGTCCCTCGCCACTGGAATCACCTTTGGAATCGTTCCCGCCTGGATCTCCTCTCATTCCGATCCGGCAGAGGCCTTGCGTGGCATGAATCGTTCCACCGGAGACCGCGCTCTCCTGCCACAAAAAGGTCTGATTGTCTTCCAGGCCGCCCTTTCCCTGGTGCTCCTTGTCGGCGCCGGGTTAATGACGAAAACTCTCCGCAACCTTGAGCACCAGAACTTCGGCATCACGACGGCCAACCGATACGTACTCCACATCGACCCCATGGGCGCCGGGTATGATCTCGACCACATCGGAGCCCTGAACGAACGACTGGAGCGTGAGTTCGCCGCACTTCCGGGCGTGAAGACCGCAGGACTGGCTTTATACAGCGCAATGGAAGGCAACAATTGGGGCGATGGAGTCTACATCGAAGGCCGCCCGGCACCGGGTCCGGAGGTCAACAACAACTCTTCCTGGGACCGCGTCAGCGTTCACTTTTTCGATACCATCGGCCAGCCGATCATTCGCGGCCGCGGGTTCACCGAGCAAGATACAGCCACATCTCCCGCCGTAGCTGTCGTGAACCAGGCATTCGTCAAGAAGTTCTTTCCCAAGGAAGACCCAATCGGTCGCCACTTCGGCACCTGGGATCAGAAAAATGCCGGTGATTACGAAATCGTGGGCATCGTCGCAGATGCGAAGTACAACAACCCGCGCGATGACTACCGGCCGATGTTCTTCCGCGCCATGACCCAGAGAGACTTGAATCTGAAAGAGCGTATGGCCGTCGTCGGCGAGAGCCGCTCGATGTATCCGAACTCGATCACCATGCAATTCGTCGGTGATGCAGCGGCCCTCGAATCCCTGAGCCGGCGCACCCTCAGCAGCATCAATCCCGATCTCACGATTCAGGACTTCAAATCTCTTGACTACCAGGTCGCCGACAACTTTAACCAGGAACGCCTTATTACCCGCCTGACTGGACTCTTCGGCCTGCTCGCTCTGGTACTCGCTTCCGTCGGCCTCTATGGAATCACTGCCTACTCTGTCGCGCGTCGGACCAGTGAAATCGGACTGCGCATGGCCTTGGGTGCCAACCGGTCCACCGTTCTGAGCATGGTGTTGCGAAGGTCGCTGTTGCTGGTAGGCCTCGGCCTTGTTATCGGCATCCCGATCGCCCTGCTGGGAGGAAGGCTCATGTCCACCCAACTCTACGGCGTGCGCACCTACGATCCGCTGACCCTGGGAGGCGCAATCCTGGTCCTCTCCGCGTTTGCAGTCCTCGCCGGCTTCATCCCGGCGCGTCGTGCGGCCAGCATCGAACCCATGACAGCGCTGCGAACGGAATAGGAATCTCCGCGGGCCAAGGGTGCGGACGAGAGTACAGCTCCGGGAGCCGAGAGCCGGAAGCCCTTCTCCCCGCATTCTTGCCTCAGCTCGTAACTCCCATGCGCGATCCACTGTAGTGACAACCGGAGCAGATTTCGGGCAGGATCATGTTGGAGCTATATAGGGACATGCAAGCTGAAGGACGAATCAATCAAAAACCAGGTCGCACCGCAGCAATGGGTGAATTCGCTGCACATGCCGCCGATTGGGCGCGCCAAATGGTTCAGGCAGGACAACCCGAAAACGAGATTCTTACTATGCTGGTGAATGCCGCGGAGCACGTCTCCGCAACCAGTGCGGTCTGTTCCATTCTTGCACTCGATCACGACGGCCTGTTGCGCAACGCCGCTTCGCCCAACCTTCCAGCGGATTACCTGGCAGCCATTGATCGATTAAAGCCCAACCCGCGGGTAGGCACCTGCGCAGCGGCAGCCGCGACCGGCACTGTCGTAGTGACTTGCGATTTTCAGGCGGATGATAAGTGGGCGGAGCTGCGCCATCTCCCCCTCGCGCTTGGTTTCCTGGGCGCCTGGAGCATGCCGATCAAGGGCGAAGATGGCAAGGTGCTGGGAACTCTGGGCACGTATTTCCGCGAACGCAGAAGTCCCACTGCTGAGGAGCTGCGAAGTGTAGAACTTCTGGCGGCTGCAGCCGCAATCGTTCTCGCCAAACACCGCAATCTCAGTTCCCTGGTGTGAAAAGCCAGTTTTGAGCGCGGCCGTCGTCGGCCGAAAGATCGCCATTGCGCTCCCGGACTCAAAGGTCGTATTCATGGCCGAAGGTATGGTTTGGAGCACCACACTGGTCGATTTCGCTTGTTCCTTTACACACGGCTGAATCGCAAATCACCGCAGTCTTTGCCGTTTTCTTCGCACTTTGGATAGACCGCCCCGTGACGTTGGCGGTGACGCAGTACACTCTAGCCTTCAACGGTGAGGTCCATGCTCAGCCACGACCGTCTTCAAAACGTCCTCGCTTGCGTCTTTGGATTGGGACTCGTTTTATCTGGGATCATGCGGAGGGAATGGGTGTGCGTGGTATGCCGGAAGTGTCTGAACAAAACGATCCGCCACCGATTGAGTTCTGGGTCGTGCTGGTTGTGCTAGGTTGTTTGATCTTAGGATATGGGGCAATCCATCTACTTCGATGATGATCAAGAACAAGCCGAGTGTTATTGATGCAATATGGTGATTTTGATGATTAGCCCGGCAATCGCCGCCACGGCTCCCAGCAGCGCGTTCCACTCGCGATGCTTCAGATACAGCGTTAGCGAGAATTCGCCCGATTGCCCACCAGATGCGGGAGTTACGCGCGGCAGCATTCGCGGCACGCATTGCGCGTACTCGTCGAACTCGGGAAATTTCTCGCGCAGGAATTTTTCTTCGCCGCCAATCACCGGGATGTAGATGGCGAAGAACATCACGACTAACACGGCACCGACCCACCAGCTTCGCGATGCGACGGCGAAACCGATTCCGATCAGCAGCGATCCCAGGTACAACGGATTGCGTGTGTACGCGTACGGGCCCGAAGTCGCAAGCGCCTCATTCTTGCGTACGTGTCCCGAAGCCAGTGCGCGGATCAGCAGTCCCGGCACGATGAGGATGGCGCCGAACGCTAGCGAGCGCCATGTGGGCCGCGCCAGCCAGAAATACAGCACCGCGAACGCAAACCCTAGCGGGACACGAATGCGGCGCGCCACACGGGACCACTCAGCCATGCGCCACCTCCGTTGCGTGTCGAGTCAGCAGGCTGCGCGCGGCTTCCACGACAGCGTCAACGGTGATCTCGAGCATGCCTTCGTCGGGTTGCGCTTTACGCGCGTGCGACGTCTCGCTTGCCGGATTTCTGAGCACGATGCTTCGCGTTCCGTAAGGCCCGTTCCGCGCCGGATCAGTCGGACCAAAGATCGCAACCACGGGAACACCCAACGCGGCAGCCAGATGTAATGGTCCGGTGTCTCCGCCGATAAACAGCTTCGCCCGGTGCGTCAGCGAAATCAATTCACTGATCGAGCAGCGGACAGCCTTCGCTGTTCCTCCACTGGCCGCATCGGCATCGCGCGCCAAGTCTTCCTCTCCCGGTCCATAGTTCACCACTGACTGCACGCCGCAATCGGCTAGCGCACGCGCCACCAGGCCGTATCGCTCCGCAGGCCAGCGTTTCGCTCCCCATCCCGCTCCCGGATTCACGATGGCAAAGTTGCCCTTCACGAGCGCAGGGAACTGCTCGATAAGTCGCGACTCCGCTTCGCGGTCTTCGGGCAGCCGCACCTTCGGCGCGGCCAACTGTCTTCCCACCACCTCTTCCGCAATCGACAGATTCTGCTCGATCACGTGTACACCGCGCGGAATTACCGGATGTGTGTACCACAGGCTTGCGGGGGTCTCCCGTGGCTGCGCCGAACCATAAATCACCGGTGCGCCCGACCATCGCGCAAGCACCGCCGAACGGATGGCCCCCTGTAGATCGACTGCAACGTCGTAGCGCACCGAGCGCACATCGTTCCAGACTCGCGCGATCTTTTCGATCGTGGGCAGCGCGAACAACGATTTGCGCCAACCTACGAGGCTGACAGTGTGCACCCAATCCACCAGGGGACGCTGTGGCGATCGCGTCCCGCGCCGCGGCGTTCCCGGCGCGCACAGAAGATCCGCCCACCGTTCCTCAATCAGCCATCCGATCATCGCGTGCGGAAAGGCATCGCGCAGCGCCTGCACCGCAGGAAGCGTGTGGATCACATCTCCCATCGCGCTCAGCCGCACGACGAGAATTCGTTCCACCTTCGAAGTTCCAGGGGGATGGGCAGTCAAGGCTTCCTCGGCGAAAGCCGCGAGCGGATGATCTCGCTGCTGGAATGGTCTTTTGGATCGCCGACGATGGCGACCCGTCCGCCGTACTCGGCGACAGTGTCGCGCTCCGGTACGGACGCGGCGGTGTAATCGGTGCCCTTTGCCTGAATGTCTGGACGAATCTCGCGAATGATGGCGCGCACCTCAAGCTCGGGAAAGATCACGACCGCGTCCACATCGGCGATCGCCGCCACGATCTCGGCACGCTCATCCTCTGGGATGATCGGCCGCCCTTCGCCTTTCAGTTCTCGCACCGACGTGTCAGAGTTGATCGCCACCACGAGCTTCCCGCCAAGGGCCTTTGCTCCGCGAAGATAACGCACGTGGCCGACATGCAGCAGATCGAAGTTGCCGTTCGCCAGAATGACGGCTTCGCCTGCGCAGCGCCATTCAGCGACACGCGCGCGGAGTTCGTCACGGCTCAGGATTTTCTGTTGTGCGCTCAATGAGGTCGTGTGGCCGGAGGCGTCTGTTCGATCGCGCGCAGCAATTCCTGCCGCGAAACAGTCGCCGTCCCGCGCTTCATGACAACGATTCCGCCAGCGTAATTCGCCAGTTGTGCCGCCTCTTCGGTGGTTGCCCCCGCCGCCAGTGCAGCGGTGAATGCCGCGATAACCGTGTCGCCTGCACCGGTCACATCCGCGACCTGGTCGGAGCCGAAGATCGGAATGTCCACCGGCTTGTGTTTCTGGTCGAAAGCAACCATGCCGTCGCGCCCGCGCGTGATGACCAGCGATTGCAGTTTCATCCGGCTCATCAGTTTCTCGCCTGCGCTCAGAACTCTGTTCCAGTCCTGTCCGATACTCACGCCCAGCGCTTCTTCCACCTCGGGCTCGTTCGGAGTCGCCGCTGTGATCCCGGAGTATTGCAGCATTCGATAGCGGGAGTCGAGAATGACGGGCACAGCTCCGACTTTGCCCTTCTCGCGCAGCGTGTTCACGATCGCCGGAGTCGCTGCACCATATCCATAGTCCGAGACCAGCAGTGCATCGGAAGCGTGCACGTAATTTCGCGCAGCCAGGTAGAGTTCGCGAGTCAGATGTGCATTGGGCGCTTCCTGCGGTTCGCGATCTACCCGGACGACCTGCTGGCGCGCCGTGTGCGTCATTCCGGCGAGAATCCGCGTCTTGGTCACCGTGGTATAGCTTTTGTCTTTCAGAAGCCCGCTGACGGCGATCTTCTTTTGGCGAAAATATTTCAACAGCAGGCGGCCCGGTTCGTCGTCGCCGAGGATTCCTACTGGCAACACATTAACGCCAAGGTCGACAAGGTTATTGGCGGCATTCGCAGCACCACCCGGGGCTACGGTCCGGTCGCGATGCTTGAGGATCAGCACCGGCGCCTCGCGGGAGACGCGGGAGATTTCGCCGAAGACGAACTCATCCGCGACCATGTCCCCCAATACAGTTACTGTGATATTGGGGAAGTCCTCGATGATCCTCTTGAGGCGCTCGGCTTCTTTGGGATGCTTGGTCATAACACTCGCAGCACCAGGACACGGCGCCTACGATTTTCTCATGCAGGACCGATCCGTTCATGGATCTTGTTGAGTATGGTATCGATGGCGTTAGCCGCGTCGGCGAGTTCCATCTTTACAGGAACCACTGCCAGGGGTTCAAGGGCAGAAAGGCATGCTCCCAGATTGACCGCATCTTTCTCGGTCGTGACAAAGCCCCCGGCTTCACTTTGCTGCTTAAGCGCGAGCAACTCGCGGACGTCTTTCTCGCTGTACGCATGATGATCGTGGTAAAAGGCCTCCGCTACCGGCTCAATATTCGCAGTACGGAGTTGCAAGACGAAATTCTGCGGGCGGGCGATCCCGCAGAACACCACCGGGCGCTGCGGAACATTTTTCGGAACGATGCCACGTCGGAGCCGCCAAACCGTCTTTCCCTCGAGCGGAAATGCATCCGCAGAAGCGCCGCTGGAGAGAACTACGGCATCTGCTCGCAACAATGACCGCAACGGTTCCCGCAAGCGCCCAGCCGGGATAAGGCGGTCATTTACATCTTGCGGTGTGACCAGCACGATATCGAAATCGCGGGCCAGCGCACGATGCTGGAAACCATCGTCGAGCAGATGCAACTGCGCGCCGAAGTTCGCTTCGGCCAATCTGCCCGCCTCGTAGCGATCCTCGCCGACGATCACCGGAACCTGCAGCCGGCGCGCGATGAGAAGCGGCTCGTCTCCGAACTGCTGAGGCAATCCGGCGGGATCGACCAGCAGCACGCCGCGAGTCTCGCGTCCGTAACCGCGCGAAAGCACATCGAATTTCATGCCCCGTGCCTTGAGCAACTCGCCCAGCAGCATCACGAAAGGAGTTTTGCCTGATCCGCCCGCAGAAACATTTCCGACACTGATCACTGCTCCCTGCAGCCGCCGCACGCGCGCGAGACCGTGATTGTAGAGCGCGTTGCGCGCTCCCACGACTCCGGCGTAAATGGTCGCTAGGGGATTCAATGGTTGTGCGCAGCTTGCGCCGCAGTGGACTGCGACTCCTTTCCTAAAAGCGTCCGCAACGATTCCAGCGTTCGTAACGTTGCTCCGGTCTGCGATTCGATGGTTTCCTTCGCGCAGCGGCCCAGTGCGCGCCGCTCATCGTCGTTCGCCAACAGGTGCATGAGAGTGAGCGGAAGCTCGGCCAAGCCGACGATCCGCACCGCGTCGCGGCTCTGGAACAACCCGATGATGTCGCGGAAATTTTCCGTATGGTTTCCAGTCACGATCGCAACCCCGTGCTGAGCGGGTTCAATGATATTGTGGCCTCCGCGCGGCACGAGGCTTCCGCCGACGAAGGCTATATCAGCCAGTCCGTAGAGCGACGCCAGTTCTCCAATTGTGTCGACGAGCAACACGCCTCCCGCGAGGGGCTCGCTCTGCCACTTCGACCGGCGATGGAACGGGATGCCCATCTGCTCGAGAAGAGCGGCAACCGTCTCAAAGCGTTCGGGATGCCGGGGCGCAAGAATCATGACCGCCTTCGAATGACTCACCCTCAGATTCTCAAATGCCTTGAGCAGCGGGGCTTCTTCATCTTCGACCGTGCTTCCGCATACCAGCACTGGACCGGCGTTGTCGCGTGACAAGGATTGGCGGATGCTCTCGACGATCGGCGGCGGCGGAGGCAACGTCACATCAAACTTCAGATTCCCGGTGACGTGCACGCGCGACGGATCTGCTCCGATCGACTGCAACCGGGCGCGATCCTGATCGGTCTGCGCGAGAAAGAGATGGATGTGAGCCAGCATCCTTTCAAGCGCCCAGCGATAGCGCTGGTAGCGCGGCCACGAGCGATCGGAAATGCGGGCGTTCACAACCGCGAGCCGCGCGCCACTGGCATGAACCAGCCGCAGGAAATTCGGCCAGAACTCCGTTTCGGCCAGCACCACCAGTTCTGGCCGCAACACCCTTAAGTAGGGGCGGATCGCGAACGCGAAATCCATTGGGAAGTAAAAGACGTTCTGTTGCCCGAAGTGTTTTCGCGCGAGGTCCTGGCCAGTGTCAGTCGTAGTCGAAACCAGGATGCGGTATTGCGGAAGACTGCGCCGCATCTGCTCGATCAGACCACTGACGGCGAAGACTTCGCCCACGGATACGGCGTGAATCCAGATCACGCGGGCATTTGCGAGTGAACCGAGCCGAGCGGGAACGTTCCCCATGCGCTCGGAAATGCCGCGGCGATACTTGCCGTGGCGCAACATCTGGTAGAGCCAATAGGGAAGGCTCAGCAACAGCACAATTCCCAGCACCAGGCTGTAGAGAAGATAGGGCAAGCTGAGCCATTCTAAACCGGCGCTTCGGCAAGGCTGAACTAGAGGCGCTTGCTAACGGCGGCGCTCACCCTGCTAGACTTTCCTTATGAAAGCGCTCGTTCTTTCCAGCCTCTCCGGACCTGAAGCCCTGCGCATCCTGGATTTCCCCGAACCTGACCTCAAGAGCGGCCAGACGATGGTGCGCGTCAGGGCCGGCGGGCTTAATTTCGCGGATTTGATGACCACCCGCGGTGGGTATCCGGGAACTCCGCCACCGCCGATGGTTGTGGGGCGCGAATTCTCGGGTGTGGAGGAAGCAAGCGGGAAGCGAGTCATGGGATACGTGCAATGGGGTGCGTTCGCAGAGAAGACCGCAGCGTACTCCGGCATGCTCTGGCCGGTTCCCGATCATTGGAGCGACGAACAGGCGGCCGCCTTCCCGGTCAACTATTTCACGGCCTATCTCGGCTATTGGCAGGCTGGCATGACGCAGCCCGCCGCCGCAGGAAAGAATCACCGCGTGCTGATCCACGCGGTAGCCGGGGGCGTCGGCACCGCCGCGGTGCAGATCGGGAAACTGCTCGGCGTGGAAATGTACGGGACTTCTTCGTCGGACGAAAAGCTGGCGCGCGTGAAAGAACTCGGCCTGCAGCACGGCATCAATTACAAGCGCAACGACTATGAAGAGTCGGTGAAGAACTTTACCCGCGGGGAGGGTGTGGACGCTGTGTTCGAGATGCTCGGCGGCGATCACACCGCCAAGAGTCTGCGCTGCCTGCGCGACTTCGGACGCGTGATCCAGTACGGGACGGCGACGGGCAAGCCTCCGAAACTCGACATCCGCGCCATGTACTCCAAGTCCGGGATCGTGCAGGGACTCTGGCTCACTTACCTTTCACAGAAGCCGGAGATCATGCAGCCTGCCTGGAAGCAGCTGTCGGGATGGATCGCGGAAAAGAAGCTGACGCCGCAGATTGGGCATGTGCTGCCGTTTGAGAATGCTGTCGAGGGTTACAAGCTGCTCGAGGAAGGCAAGAACTACGGGAAAGTTGTGATCAAAATTTCTCAGTAAAGGCCCTTCGCCATGAAGAAGCAAGAGACAGTCACTCTTTACGAAAAGCCGACGTGCAGCAAATGCCGCGAGGTCAAGCGCGTCTTGACTGAACAGGGCGTGGAGTTCGAGAGAATCAACTACATCGAGCAGCCGCTAACGGCGGACGAGTTGCGGGACCTTTTACAGCGCGCAGGGCTGAAGCCGACGGATGTACTGCGCACGAAAGAAGCCGCATATCGCGAATTCGTGGCCGGGAAGAATCTGGGCGATGACGAATTGTTGGAGGTCATGGCCGCTCATCCGGAATTGCTGCAGAGGCCGATTGTCGTGAAGGGTGACAGGGCTGTGCTGGCCAGACCTGTCGAGAACCTCAAGAAATTGGGGTTCAAGTAGACGCTCGGTTGGGAACTCTTGAGGTGAGCCGCGACCCTGCGCCTTATCCCTCAAATACCCATTCTTCGCTGACCAGGAAATTCGCGACCGAGCACAGCGCGATGGCGATTGCGTTGGCGAGCAAGTAGTTCATGTGTCCCTCGCCGACCATCACCTTCATCAGCGCGAGGTTGCCGAGGATCGATACCGCTCCCGTGGTCAGATTGAAACGTATAAGTCTGGGCACGGATTCGCGCCAGGATGACTCCACGCGATCGGACCAGGTGAACTGCTCGTGCCATACGAAGTTATGGACAACCGCGGCCTCGACTGCAATCGCAGTGGCGAACATGTAGTCGAAGTTGAGCACCCCTCGCAGGAAATACAGCGCGGCGAACTGGACGCCGATCCCGACGCCTCCGACGAAGTTGAACTTGCACCATCGCAGGAACGTTGAGGTTGCTGGTTTCCCGTCATCGCTGTTCGGGGTCATTGCGCAATCCTTTCTTCCCGATAGAGCCGGATCGTGTTCTGCAGGGTGAAGAAGATGACCATCAGTCCCATGCCGGCGAGGCCGATCGCGCCACCAACGTCGAACAGGCGATGCGTTCCACCGAGGAGATGAACCATCGGCTTCCAGAACAGGGCGAGGTTTCCGATCGCGAGAAGAATCCGAAGTTCGGTTGGACCGAAGCGCCAGAAGGAGAGCCGGAACTCTCCGAGGGCGTGCGTGGCGAGATAGGACTGGATCGAGAGCATCAGGAATGCGATCAGCAAGCCAATGGCGATCCCCGGGTGCATGTAGCCGGAGAGCGCCAGACCTCCCATAAGAGCGAGCGCGCCGAAGCTGTCGACCATGTGGTCGACGTAAAAACCGTATCGAGGACGTAGCCTCTGGCGGACCCGCGCCAGCGTTCCGTCGAGCGAGTCTCCAAACCAGTTAAGCGCGAGACAGGCGATGACGCCAAGAAGCGCCCAGCGGTTTCGCGCCGCGAGCGCATAGCAGACGCCAGCCCCGATCTGCGCCACCAATCCCAGAGCGGTCAAGTGATCGGGCCCGATCGCTTCGGGAGTGCGGGCAGCGAGCCAGAGGAGGGCGCGCTTCTCGGCGGCAGCGACCCAACTCTCCTGGACGCGATCCATGTCGGGAAAGGGGCGCTGACGACGCATCTCCAGCAGCACGCGCGGATTCACCTGTTCGCAAAGCTCCGTCATCATCTGGACTCCTTGGGTAGCCATATCTGCCTCCAAAAGCTTTCGTTTCAAGGAACGCAGCATGTTTCGGGAATGACTTTCGCGCCGATGGGTGCGGAGGACAATGCACGCGGGCTCAAACGAGGATCAATTCGTATGTCATTGAAAACAGGAAGGAAGTAGGGTCAACTCAACAGACGGAAAATCTGGATTTCAAAAGATACTGTCGCCTTTTTCTAACCTTCGGCTTCGCGAATCGACGAAGCGAGTTGTGCGACCGACCAGGCGATCTGGTCCTCAGTGATGACAGCGGGAGGGGCTAGAAGAAGGTGGTCGCCAGAGGTTCCGTCTACGCTGCCTTGCATGGGATAGACAAGCAGCCCGCGGTTGAGTGCGGCCTTGCCAACCTTACCGGAGAAGTTCTGCTCAGCCGGGAAAGGACGTTTGCTGGTCTTGTCGGCGACAAATTCGACGGCCCAGAGCAAGCCGATGCCCCTAACGTCTCCGACGGACTTCTCACTTCGCAGGGTCTCCAGTGCTTGCTTGAAAGCGGCGGCGGGAGATTCGGCTCGTGCAGAGTCGGCGGCCTCAACCAACTTGTTTTGCTGCAGATGATGAAGCACCTCGCGTCCCGCGGCGAGCGAGATCGGATGAGCGTTGTAGGTGAAGCCGTGAAGGAACGCCCCGGATCCGTCAGCGATCGCGTCGACCACCTTCTTACTGGCGATCACGGCACCGAGCGGTGCGTATCCGCTGGAGAGTCCCTTGGCGGTAACGAGAATATCCGGAGCAATATTCCAATGATCGATGGCAAAGTGGCGGCCCGTGCGCCCCATGCCGGTCATGACCTCGTCCGAGATCAGAAGAACACCGTGGCGTCGGCAAATTTCCTGGATCGATTGCAGATATCCCGGAGGAGGCACGACTGCGCCCAGAGTAGCTCCGCTCACCGGTTCGAAAACGAATGCGGCGGCCTCGCCGTTTGAGGACTCGATGGCCTGCTCGAGTTCGGCCGCGTATTGCTGTCCGCAGTTGCGGCATCCGTCGCTGCAGTCGAAGTCGCAACGGTAGCAGTACGGCATGCCAATGTGGGCGAACTCGCGAACCATCGGGAGATAAATTTCGCGGCGGCGCTTGTTACCCGAAACGGAGAGCGCGCCCAGCGTTGATCCGTGATAGCTCTGCTGGCGGCTGAGGATCTGGTGCCGGCGAGTTTGTCCGGTCTCGACCTGATACTGGCGCGCAAGCTTGAGCGCAGTCTCAATCGATTCCGATCCACCGGAGGTGAAGTAGACGGCGCCGCCTTCGAAGTTCTTCCCGGCGAAGGCGAGTAACTCCCGGGCGTAATCCTCGGCGACTGGCGTGGTGAACTGGCTGGTGTGGACGAACTCCAGGTTCGCAGCCTGCGATCCCATTGCTGATGCAATCGCAGGCACGCCGTGTCCGATGAAGTTGACGGCGGCCGATCCGGCAAGATCAACGTAACGATTGCCATCCCCGTCCCAGACGTAAACACCTTCTCCCCGAACGGCAGCGGGGAAATCCTTGTGAAAAGACCTGCGGAAAACCGATGAGCGGGCCGGAACTGCAGTGGAAAGAGTCACGGCTCAATATCGTATCAGGGGCGCCCCACTCTCATGAGCTACCGCTTTTATTTCCAGAAGATTACCTTTTTCAATTTGAATACATCTAACGGTAATAGAACGTGCACGTTACGACTCCAGAACAGATTGCGGTTCGAGCAACGGCACTGGGAAAGGAAGTCTATGTTCAAGCATCGCGTATTCCCCTTTGTAGTCGGGCTAACGATTCTGCTGATGGGGTTTGGTGGCGTGGCCGCGGCGCAGCAGGGAAGCGGAGGATTTGCGGCGCACCTGGTTGTAACCGTCGAACCGAAACATGGCGACTCCGTTCCGGTCATCAATCGCAATGAGGTCATGGTGTATGAAGGGCGCGATCGGGACCAGGTGGTCGATTGGGTTCCAGCGCAGGGTGATCATGCGGCTTTGCAGCTATTCGTCCTGATCGACGATAGCGCGAGTACCAATGTCGGTTCGCAACTGGAAGACGTCCGCAAATTCATTAACGCGCAGCCGGCAACGACCCAGGTTGGCATTGCTTACATGCAGAATGGCATTGCGCGCGTCGTGCAGGAAATGACCGGCGATCATGCTGCGGCGGCCAAGTCGCTGCGATTGCCCATGGGAGAGGCCGGAGCGAACGCCAGTCCATATTTCGCGCTGAGCGATCTGGTCAAGAAGTGGCAGGCGGGTGCGCCGCGACGCGAAGTATTAGTGGTCACGGACGGCATCGATCGCTATTACGGCACGGGCGATCTTCAGGATCCATATCTGGATGCTGCGATCGATGACGCCGCTAAGGCGGGCATCCAGGTGTCTGCGATCTACTACCCAGGGGAGGGGCACTTCGGACACAGCTACTGGCAGACATACTGGGGTCAGATCTACCTCTCGCAGCTCGCGGACCGAACAGGCGGAGAAGCCTATTACATCGGAATGACTGGCGCGCCGGTTTCGTTCCAGCCATTTCTTGAGCAATTGGGACGACGCTTCGAACACCAATACTTGCTGACATTCATCCCGAAGCCGCAGAAGAAAGCGGGATGGCAGACCGTGCGACTGACCACAGAAATTCCGAAAATCGATTTGATTTCGGCGGGGCGTGTGTACGTACCGGCGGAATAACGTTCCTGTTTCGGAACGTGACAGCGCGGGGATGCGAGTCGGTCAACACTGATGGTTTGAGATTCCGATAAGATTGACCTCTGATCGGGTCTCGATGACGAAACTGCTGCGCTTTTTCCGGCCGTCGCATCAGCACACGGCATTTTCGGCGACTCTGCTGCTGATCACGGCGGTGATGCTCTCGCGCGTCATCGGATATGCGCGCGACGCCTACATCGCCTGGGCCTACGGGGCGGGCGGAGCCACCGATGCCTACGTTGCAGCGTTCACGCTTCCTGACTTTCTGAACTACATCGTGGCCGGCGGCGCGGCGTCGATCACCTTCATCTCGATCTACACGCGATTTCTCGCCGAGAAGCGCGATGCGGACGCGCAGAAGACTTTTTCGATCATCATCACGGTCATGAGTGCCGTGATGATTGTGGGAACGATTGCCACCGAGATCTTCGCTCCGCAGTTTGTGCGCTGGTTCGTGAAGGGATTCACTCCGGACAAGATTGATCTGTGCGTCCACCTCACGCGGATTCTGTTGCCCGCGCAGATTTTCTTTTATGTGGGCGGCGTGGTGTCCGCGGTGCTGCTCTCGCACCGTTTGTTTCTATTTCCAGCGTTTGGGCCGTTGATCTACAACCTGTTCATCATTCTTGGCGGAGTGATCGGGGGGCGGCACTTCGGCATTGCCTCGCTCGCGTACGGCGCCCTAGTCGGCAGTTTTGCCGGGCCATTTCTGGCCAGTGTGATTGGCGCCGCGAAAATCGGAACTGGATACCGGCCGTCGTTCGACATCACGAATCCGGCATTTCGCGAATGGGTCAAGCTCTCGGTGCCGCTCATGTTGGGCGTCTCGCTCGTGACCGCCGATGACTGGATTCTGCGCCACTATGCGGCGAGCGGCGTGGGCGACATCGCACGCCTGAATTATGCGAAGCGGCTGTTTGCCGTCCCGATTGCAGTTCTGGGACAAGCTACGGGGCAGGCCTCACTGCCGTTCTTCGCACGCTTGTTCAACGAAAAGAAGCTCAAGGAATTTGCCGCGACGGTGAATGATTCGGTCTATCGTGTCTCGGCGGCCTCGCTGCTGGCCACGGCATGGATGATGGCGGCAGCGCTGCCGCTGATCGATCTTGTTTACAGGCGCGGAAAGTTCTCATTCACCGACACCCAGACCAGCGCGGTTTACTTTTTCTGGTTCTCGCTGTCGCTGATTTTGTGGTCGGCACAAGGCCTCTATGCCCGCGCATTCTACGCCGCGGGAGACACGCTGACGCCCATGATAGCGGTAACCGTGATCACCGGCGCCTCGCTGCCTATCTATTCGTTCCTGTTTCATACATTCGGGGTAGTGGGGCTGGCTTGGGCTTCCGACATCGGGATCGGGATCAATCTGCTTGCGCTCGCAGGCCTGCTGCATCATCGAAAGTTAGTTTCTGTGGGCGAGCTCCGCTGGGGTGAGTTGGGGAAAGCCGCCCTGACAGCGGTGATCGCGGGTGCAATCAGCTTCGAGGTGGCGAAGGTTATTCCTCTTTCTGGCCGTGGCAGCCGCGTGGCAGATCTCACCCAGCTTGGTCTGGTTTCCCTCACTTGGGCGGCTGCTGTCGCCGCGGGATTATGGTTGCTGAAATCCGAGCTTCCGCGGGATCTGCGGCGTCGCAAGCAAACCGCTTATCCAGCTGTGGCCGAGGGCGAGAGCAAAGAAATTCTCGGAGCAGGGCGATAGCCGACGGCCTGAGGTCTAGCCGAGTCCATTGAATCGGATTTCCTCAAACGTCTTGGTCGATACACGAAAGACAATTCCCCAAAACACTGGACCGCCGTCACAAACGACGAAGGCCTGCTTGGACTCTCTTGCTTTCCAGTATCCTCTGGCAGCGCTCGCCGGATAGAAGTTGCCGTAGATGTAGCGCTCCGATTTCCTGGTGAAGCCAACGTATTGCCGGTGATAGGCCTGTCCCTTCGGGGGAATTTGCTTTCCGGCTTTTGCGCGTTGTTCCAAATATTTCGGCAGCGCCTCTTCCAGGTCGTCGATGTCCTGCGGGGAAGGTTGCCACTCTCCGGAAACAGCGGCGGGAGTAGCGCGCGAACACTGCCGCATCACATCTCTTGCGAGAGACGGATTGAGCACGAAGCGTCCGGTGGTCGCTGGCGCAAACGGCGTGTCGCTGGCAAGCACCACCGCGGTTGTGACGACGAAACAGGTGACGAGGATTCTCGTCCGCCTTCGATCAATCACGGACATGGCCATGTGCTTTCCCGACGGGACTGTACTCTGCCTGTGAGTTAACCCGCTCCGAATACCCGACGAAACCTGCGCTATACTCTATCTCCGGAAAAGACATGGTCACTGCTCCGAAAACCTTCTCAATCGAGCACCTCGTCCGGGGATTGCGCCAGATGCCGGAATCCGAATTCACCCCCACCGAGCCTATCCGGCGCTATCTAGAAGAAACACCCGTGGACTCGGACTCTCTCGCTCCGTACCTCAACTGGGATCGCCAGCACTATACCCGCAATCTGATCGACCGCACTCCTCTTTATGAGTTGATGGCGATCTGCTGGGACGTCGGACAGGCCAGTTCGGTCCACAATCATCGCGACCAGAACTGCTGGATGGCGGTCCCCATCGGGCGCCTGCACGTGGAGAACTTCCATCTCGTGCATCAGGATCTTCAGGGTGGACAGTGCAGCCTCGAACCGCTGAACACGATCGAGATGAACATCTCGCATCCCTGCGCCGTCGATCCCGCAGACCCGGTGCATCGGGTTGTGAACCCTAAAGAATTCAATCAGCGCGCGGTGAGTCTGCACGTGTATTCTCGTCCGTTCGATACCTGCGTGGTGTACTCTCCCGAACAAGGCACCTGCGGCGAGATCGAGCTCCATTTCAATACCTTGTTCGGGAAGAAATCAGAGCACTGATGTTGAAGCGAGTCACTCCGGTCCTGCTCATGGCGGTCGTGGTATGCACCCAAACGGCGTGCAATCAGAACGCTGCTCCTGCGAAAAAACAAACGGACATCCTCAACTCGGTTGCGCCTCTATCCAGTCCATCTCAGCCGTTATCCGTTCTGGACAAAACATTCGAACTCAAGACCGCTGCCACATTTTCATTTGAGCTTCCCGCGCATAGCGCACAGCCTCATCTTCATGGAGTCTTCGAGTCTTACCTCGGGAAGGCTCACGGACCATCGAATGAGGCCGCAAATGTGGATTTTGTGATCATGAACGAGGAGCAGCAGGCGCAGTTGGCGAATAACCGGCCCAGCGATGCTCTCTTCTCGGCGGACGAGTCGCACAGCCAATCCGTGAACCTCGACCTCCCGCCTACGATCAGCCAGCCGGTGAAGTACTACCTCGTGTTTCAAAACCCGCGCGGCAGTAAGACCAATAAAGTGATTGCGGCCAACTTCCGGGTCGATTTCTAGGCGTGATCCTGCTGCTACACTAAACGCAGTGCCTGCGCGAAAAAAAGCTTCGAATACCGCGGAGAATCCCGCGCTTCCAAAGGCCAAGCCTGGGGCCGTGAGGTCATCGAAAACTGCTGCGCCCGGCTGCACGGACTCGAATCTCCACGGGCGCATTTACCTGATCGACACCATGTCGTTCATCTTCCGCGCCTATCACGCCATGGCGCGGCAACGGCCAATGTCGACCAAAACTGGCCTGCCGACGGCGGCGATCTATGTCTTCGTCAACATGCTGCGCAAGCTACGCGACGATTTCTCGCCGGAATATCTGGCGGCCGTGTTCGATGTCGCCGGGCCTACCTTCCGCGACGAGCAGGCCGAGGCTGTCACCAGCATTCGCAAGTTCGACATCAAGACACAGACCTTCACTGAGGTCGAATACAAGGGATACAAAGCCAATCGCAAGGCCATGCCCGAGGACCTGGTGCAGCAGGTTCCGTATATCCGTAGGGCCCTTGAGGCATACCGCATTCCGATGATCGGCGTCACGCGCTTCGAGGCCGATGATGTCATCGGAACCCTCGCGCGTAAGGCGGCTGAATCGTCGCACACGGTGTACATCGTTTCCAGTGACAAGGACATGATGCAGCTCGTCAATGACAAGGTGCACATCCTGAATCCGCCGAAAGACAACCTGATCTGCGATGCGGCAAAGGTGGAAGAGATCCTCGGCGTTCCGCCAGATCGCGTCATCGACGTCATGGCGCTGCGCGGCGATTCCATCGACAACATTCCCGGAGCGCCCGGGATCGGCGACAAGGGCTCGGTGGAGATCATCAAGCGCTTTGGCACCGTGGAGCAGGCACTGGAGCACGCGGCAGAAGTCGAGCGCAAGACCTACCGTGAGTCGCTGCTGAACAACCGCGACACCATCCTGTTCAGCAAGAGCATGGCGACCATCGATACGAATGTCCCGGTGGAGCTTGACGTGGACTCGATGCACGCGGGCGAACCCGATGTGGATGCGCTGAAGGCACTCTTCACTGAGCTGGAGTTTACTTCGCTACTGAAGGAACTGTTGCCCGTTGCAGAGGTCAGCCAGACGAATTACACCGAAGCGACCTCGCGAGCCGACGTGGAGAAAGTGTTTCTGGCAGCTCGGGGCAGCGTGCTCTCCGTCGCCGTCGAAAATGACGAAGCCGGAGGAGGTACGGACGCGCCTGAGGAAGATGTGGAGCCGGCCGAAGCGCAACTCTCGTTCATGGGCGGCGCGATGAATCAGCCGCCGGAACGCAAAGCGCTGCGCATTGCGATCTCCGCAGCACCGGCAGCGGCCACCACGGTCAAGCTCGATTCGGGCGAAGCGGCGGCTACACTGAAAGCAGCCTTATCGGATGAGAAGGTCGCGAAATCCGTTCACGATTTGAAAGCCGCCACTCACGCGCTTGAGCCGCTCGGGATTGAGCTGCGGAACGTGCAGCATGATCCCATGTTGTATTCGTATCTTCTCGATCCGACCTACTCTTCACATAGCCTGCCGGAGGTTGCGCTCCGGCGCTTCAATCTGAAGCTCAGCGGACAATTGTCGGAGTCCGCCGATATCACGGGCCGCCTGACCGCTGCGCTCCACGATGAAGTCAATCAGGCGGGCCTGGCTAAGCTCTATGAAGATGTGGACCTGCCACTCGTCCCCGTGTTAGCCCGTATGGAGCACGCTGGAGTGAAAATCGACACCGATGCGCTCGGAAAAATGTCGGTCGAGCTTGAAAGAGAGATTGGCGTACAAGCCAAACAGATTTACGAAGCGGCAGGGATGGAATTCAATGTCGGCTCGCCCAAGCAGCTTGGCGACGTGCTCTTCAACCGCATGAATTTGCCTAAGCCGGTCAAGTACGGCAAAGGCCGCATGATCTCGACGGCAGTCGATGTGCTCGAAGATCTGGCCGAGGATCATCCGATCGCCCGCATGGTCCTGGATTACCGGCAGCTCACGAAACTGAAATCGACGTACGTCGATGCACTGCCTGCGCTCATTAGTCCAGCCACAGGACGGTTGCATACGACCTTTGGCCAAACCGGAACCGCAACCGGACGCCTCTCATCAGCAAATCCGAACCTGCAAAACATTCCCATCCGCACCGAACTCGGGCGCGGCATTCGCGCCGCATTCATCGCCGAGCCGGGCCATGTGCTGTTGACGGCGGATTATTCGCAGATCGAACTGCGCCTGCTGGCGCACTTTTCCGGAGACTCATTGCTCGTGGCCGCGTATCGCCATGGCGACGACATTCACACGTTGACGGCGTCGCAGGTTTTCGGAGTTCCGCCGTTGATGGTCACGCCCGATCACCGCCGCCAGGCTAAGGTCGTGAATTTCGGCATCGTGTATGGGCTGTCGCCCTTTGGGCTCTCGCAGCAGCTCGGGATTGAGCCCGGCGAAGCGAAGCAGTTCATTGCCGCGTACTTCGAGAAATACAGTGGCGTGCGTAGGTTCATCGATCGGACCCTCGAACAAGCACGCCGCGACATGAAGGTGAGAACGCTCTTCGGGCGCGTGCGCCCGATTCCCGACATCAACAGCAAGAACGCCAACCAGCGCGGCTTCGCCGAACGCACAGCCGTGAACACTCCGCTGCAGGGCACTGCAGCGGACCTGATCAAGATCGCCATGATCCGCATCGATGCGGCGCTGCGCGAACGCGAGTTGAAATCGCGCATGACTCTGCAGGTGCACGACGAACTGGTCTTCGAAGTTCCCGAAGGCGAGATCGATATCATGAGATCCCTGGTTCGCGAGCACATGGAGAAGGTCCACGAACTCGAGGTACCGCTTCAGGTGGACATGGGCGTTGGCCCGAACTGGAGAGATTTGGAATAGGGTGTAGCACGCTGGCTTTGCCTGCCGTTCCCTTTGAGAGCGCGCAACATCGCGGCCGTTGTGGTGTAAGATTACAGGGAACCCCTCCGCTGGAGATCGACCTTGAAAGGGCTTTATCCGCGGATTCCTTTCCAGTCGGGACGTGGCTCAGCCTGGTAGAGCACTCGCTTGGGGTGCGAGGGGTCGGCAGTTCAAATCTGCCCGTCCCGACCATTCACCATCAGAATCTTCTCGGCAAAGAATCCCGCACGCTCACTGAATCAGGGTCACCCACGACGAGCCTGTCCCCGCAGCGACCAGCGGGCCGGATGGCGTCAACGCTCCGGTAGTTGAATCCACGGTGAAGGTTTCCACATTATTCGAGCCCTGATTCGCCACATAGGCAAACCGGCCAGAAGGATCCAGAGTCAGCGCAACTGGAGTCGTGCCGGTGGGCACTGTCGAACTAGCCGTCAGAGCGCCGTTCGCGGCGTCGACGGCAAAGGTACTTACCGTGCCGTCAATTGCATTTGTGACGTACAAGAAACGGCCCTGCGGATCGACGGTCGCGGGGGTTGGCCCTGCGCCTGTGGAAACCGATGGCGAGAGCGGTGTCCAGCCTCCGGAGACCTGACTAACCAGAAACGTTGTAATTTCGTTCGCCGCCGAGCTGGTGACGTACGCGAATTTTCCTGACGGGTGCATGCTAATCGAAGACGGGTTGAAGTCCGTCCGAATTGCGCCGATCAGCCCCAGAGCTCCCGTACTGTCCACGCGATATGCGGTTACATCGCCCGAGTTGAAGTTGGCGACGTACGCGAACTGGCCTGAAGGATGAAAGCTGATTGCGATCGGAGCATCATCAGTTGATACCTGTCTAGGCACAGCGGTTAAAGCACCAGTGTTCGGATTGAAAGAAAAACCGGTAATGTGGTCGGAGTTCTGGTTGACCACATAGAGTAGATTTCCTGTCGGTCCAATCGCGATGAACTCGGGCCCGCTTTCGGCGGGAACTGGCGAGCCCACCATCGACAGGCTGCCGGTATTCGGGTCGATGGAGAATACAGAGCTGTCATTGGAAACCAAATTGGCGACATAAGCGAAGTGATCCGTAGGTTCCACGGCGATGACCCTGGAATTCGTGCCACCGGTGGGAACCGTGCCTTTGGCGGTCAGTTGGCCTGTGTGGGAATCGACCGAATAGGTTGAAATACTATTGTCAAATACGTTTGACACCAAGGCGAACCGCGCAGTGCCGATCGTAGGTCGTGTCGATCGCGGGACAGCAGAATGGCCACAGGCTACGAGAAGCACAATGGGCAGAATCAAAATCAAAGTCGACTGCGCGATCTCTTGTTTAGACATGCGTGTCCTTTTTCGTTGGATCTTCAGGGGCGGAGGCGAGGCCCGGATTCCCTAGGGTCTGCGGTAGACGTGCGATCCTGGTTTTATCCCTTCAGCCTTAGTGGATTCGGAATTGGCGATTTTGTTTCCAGCGACGTGTCTCTTTTCTGTAAATTCTTCTGCGAAGAACTCGTGGATTTACGGCAGACTCTTTTCTTCTCGTTGACAGTTCTTCCATAGGCGAATCAAGGTGAGAATTCGCTTCAGTGGAGTTCGTCGCTGTTATTCGTCAGAGCGGTTTCCCATCTTGAAACTCGTGCTGGAGTTTCTGCACTTCTGATTACTTTCCGGCACTTCCCAGTGTTGATCGCACTCGTGCATTTCGTTACAAAGGTTCAACCGCTTACGTCTTTTTATTCTTGTTGCGACGTCCCAGTTCCTGATCGCTCGCGGCGATAGTCCTCTCTGGCCACATTCTTATTCGTTGAGGTGCATTTCCCCCATGCGATACTTTGCTATTTTCTCTGCCTTTCTCACCCTGACATCAGGAATCGCCTGCTCGGGACTACAAGCGTCCCCCGTGCAGAGCGGTCCTGCCGCGTCCATCGCAGTCCATGTAACGCCGAACAGCACGACCGTCGCGTCATCTGAGTCGCTGCAGTTCACTGCGTCGGTCACGAATACCTCGCAGGTCGCCGTCAAATGGGCGTCTTCGCAGGGCACAATCTCGAACACGGGCTTGTACCAGGCGCCCGCCGTCAGCAGTGACACAGCCGTCAGCGTAACTGCGACGAGTGTGGCGGACGCGACGAAGTCCGAGACGGCTGCAGTCGTGGTCACCGCGAAGCAGTCCGCCCCGGCTCCGCAGCCTCAAGCCACACCCAGCACACCCACGATCAAGGAATTCTTTTTCGGCGCCGATTTCAACGGAGCCGAGGTGTGGCCACCGACTGACGGGCAGCATCGGATTGCGACGCTCAGCGCTCTGAGGCTTTGGGATGACGGCGTGAAGTGGGGACAGATCAACACCGCCGTAGGCGTTTACGACTGGAAGACCCTGGATAACTGGATCGCGCGGGCGCAGGCGCAGCACATGGACGTACTCTATACCTTCGGAGACACGCCCAAGTTTGCCGGCAGCATCCCCGCGAACAAGCCCTGCAACTCGCCTACGGACTACAGTTGCTCCGCTCCCAAAGATGTCAACCAGGATGGAACCGGCAGCGACTCCAACTTTTCAGCTTTCGTGACTGCGCTGCTGAATCGCTACAAGGGACAGATCGCTTATTACGAACTGTGGAATGAGGCAGACTGCACATGCTACTTTGCGGGGACACAGGCTCAGTTGGTCCGCATGGGGAAAGATGCGGCAGCGATCATCCGGTCGCATGATCCGAATGCGAAAATCCTCAGTCCTTCCGCGCACGGAGGAACGATGGCCACGTGGTTCCAGGGGTACATCGCGGCAGGCGGCGCGCCCAACTTTGACATCGTCGATGTGCACATGAGAGGCGCAGGGCCAGATAATGAAAAGCCCGAGGCGTTTCTCGGCATCTACAACGACGTGATGGGGCAACTGAAGAAGAACAATCTCACCAACCTGCCTCTGTGGGACGGCGAGCACGGAAACAAGATCGGTCAATTGACAGACCCTGACGAATTAGCCGGATACGTCGCCCGCGAGATCGCGCTGCGCGCGGGACTTGGACTGCAGAGACAGTATGTTTATACCTGGGACAACAGCCTTCCCGTCGGTTTGCAGGGCAACGATTCCGGAACGTCGTGGGACACGGTAGCCGGATGGCTGATCGGGCACTCCATCAGTCCGTGCGTCGCGAGCGGCAACGTCTATACCTGTAATCTCGACAATGGACGCATCGTGTGGGATACCGCCCAATCGTGCAGTAAGGGCACGTGCACCACTTCCAAATACACATATCCTACGACTTACAAGTACCAGACTGACTTGGACGGAAAGAAGACTGCGCTTAGCGGAACGACGGTGGCAATTGGATACAAGCCGATTTTCCTGACGACGAAATAGCTCAAATCACGCTTGGACAAAAAAGGCTGGCTACGCATTCAAGGTAGCCAGCCCAATCGATTGCCGATTCAGTTTGATCGGCGGAAGTTACAGAGAAAGACCTCCGCACGCCGGATCAGCTAGTCTTTCCCACCACCGTTTCCATTTCCATTGCCGTTATTCCCGTTTCCGTTCCCACTTCCATTGCTACCGTTTCCACCGCCGTTTCCATTTCCGTTACCGTTGTTCCCATTTCCATTTCCATCGCCGTTGCTTCCGTCCCCGCCGCCATTGCCATTCCCGTTGCCGTTATTCCCATTCCCATTCCCACCGCCGTTACCGCTGCTCCCGCCCCCACTTCCACCGCTGCTTCCGCCTCCGCTGCCACCGCTGCTTCCACCCCCGCTTCCACTACTGCTGCCACCGCCCGCACTCTGGCCTGGCATTGGTGAAAGGCTCTGGCATGCGGCCTTGCTTCCAGGCAGCGCGCCGCTCGGATCGTACCGGATGACGCCGTCCTCGCAGGTGCAGAAGCTGTTAACTCCGGTGTGGTTCAGGCTTATCGGTACAGCCGTTGCGTAATAGCCTGTCGCCGGTGGACCGCCAGACGCAGTCTCCGCAAAGTTGTATCCGCTCTTGGAACCGCTTGCCAGCGCCCCGTCAATCAGGCACGGGCTGGTGGCGCTTGGATGGCAAGGAGTCGAGCCCAACACGCTCAGGCTGGCCGGATAACCAGTGGCCGGATAACCAGACTGAAACATGATCATGGCCGAAGTGATCGTTCGAAGAGAGCCGACCGCAGATGCTTCATTCGCCGACATCCGAGCACGAATCAGGTTCGGGATCGCGATCGCCGCAATGGTCAGGATGATCGCCACCGCGATCAATAACTCGATGAGTGAAAAGCCCTTTGCTTTACGCAATTTGCATCTCCCAATGACAGATCATCATTTTTGACCCGCAGCTTTCCTGCGCCGGGATCTTGGGGGCGATTCGGCGAGAGCAGGCCTCTAAACCTCGCCTCAGTCCAGTTCGACGAGACGATGGGCAAACCTATGCCCAACAAAGCTGTTGCATTGCGTATACCACCGGGCATAAATGCGCTAAGTTGCTGATTCTAAAGAAATTGGACAGTAACCTCGACGCGGCGGGTTGCCAAATACGTCTTGTTCGCGGAATTGTGTTCATTCTCCAGACTATTAGGAGCCGTGAAATGAATTTTCCACGTCTTGGGACAAGCTGAAGGGGGCGGGCGGGGCTATTCCGATTCCATCTGCTCTGCCATTGCAAGCATTTTCGTGACGCTGTTCCAGTTTCGCGCGGTGCCCGAGACTCCAACCAATTTGTCG
Source organism: Terriglobia bacterium (assembly GCA_963727085.1). Taxonomy (GTDB): domain Bacteria; phylum Acidobacteriota; class Terriglobia; order Terriglobales; family Acidobacteriaceae; genus Sulfotelmatobacter. The sequence goes on from CAVSER010000005.1 coordinate 59,319, forward strand.
ACCCGGGACCAGGGCAGCTTGGATTTGCCGGCGCCGTTAGGAAAATAGATATACAACTCGCGTCCTCGAAGGTGCAGTTCCTCGGGATACCCCTTCAGATCCGACAGGTTCTTCTCCACTCCCGCAGGCGGAGCACCCGCAAGAAACGTGACCAGCAGTTTGCCGGGTTCGATATCTCTGCGGTCGCGAAACGGATTTGCTTCCATGGCCGCTCGCATCTCCTGCGTGCCTCGGACGACAACCGCTGGCGTGAAACTGAACCGCTTCGCAATTCCATCCTGGATCTTCTTTGCCAATTTTGCCGGATCTTGCTCCCGGGCTCGAAAGATCACATTCCCGCTCTGCACATAGGTGCGAGCATCTTTGAACCCTAGCGATTCGTATAACACCTTGAGCGCGTCCATTTTTATCCGGTTATGCGCGCCGACGTTCACCCCGCGCAGCATGGAGATGAATACGGGCATCGCGATCCTCACTTGGTGGCAGAAGCCTTGTGAAGGGCAAGCCGGCGATAGAGTGTCTTTCCGCTGTCGATCGTGAGCCTTCCAGTCATGCTGTCGCCGGAAATCTGAAACTCCCAGTCATCGTGCTGCGAGGTATTGCCCGTACAACTCATTGCCGATACTGCACCGCGAAAGTGGCACGTGAGCGTGCCCATGAAGTCGGGCGCTCCGTCTACGATCTTGTAAGCATCCATCTTCAGTTGCCAGGGATCGCTCTTGTCCGGAGCGATTTGGATGAGCACGTGTTCGTCGTGGCATGGAGAATCCGGCACCATGCACTTCGACTCTCCCTCCCACGAGCCAATCACCTCTTTCACGGAAGTCCCTCGGCCCCATGCCGCCATTGACAGCGCCAGGACAGCCACTCCTATCACCAGTGTCCGCATGTTGCAGATCATAGCTCAAGTTGATCGACGGAATGCCGAGCGATCCTCACCGTTTTGGACTGTCCGATGACCTTCCGAGTGCGATGGAACCAAAACAATCACTTTGACTCAAGCGCCGGGCCTCGGAAAATTGCTGAAAGGCCTTTGCCCGTTGTTCCAAGCACGTTGGTTCGACTTGCTCTTTCCAGGCTTGATCTTTCCAGAACGTACGCCAGCGAGTTCGGGCTTGCCGCCCCAGGAGAAGTAACTATGTCGGGACAAGTGGTTTTGTATTTCGAGGATCAGGCAGACGCGTTGCGCTTCGCACTGGCCGCAGGTTCGGTGATGGCGGGGGATAGCGCAAAGTTCATGGATGATCTGGTGCACGAAACGACGCGAGTCACACGCATCCGCCTGGACGCGGTCAACGCGGAGGGCGCAAAGAAACCCGGAAACGGCCGCGCCGCCTAGACCGCCTCGGCCGTTTTCAGCAAATCCCGGCTGTCATGCCGTGCCCGCGTTTGTGAATGCCTCGATTGCATCGTCGAGGGTGGGGAACATCAGGAACACCCGTTCCACCTTGGTAATCTCGAAAACTTTCAGCACTCGCTTGTTGACTCCGGTAAGCGCGATCCGGCGGCCGGACTTCGTGCAGGAAGTACACGCGCTGACCAGCGATCCCAGGCCGGAAGAATCCAGGTAAGGCACACCACTCAAATCGAGAATCATCGTGGGAGCGCTCTCGCGCCGGACCGCATTCAAGAATGGAGTCACGTTCTCCATTGTCAGCGGACCGCGGAGACTCAACACTCCCCGATCCAGTCGCTCGATTTCCAACGGGTCAGATGCCATGGCGAGCGATTCTAGGCCAGAACACAACCTGCCTTCAAGTTGGCGTGTACCAACCATGTCCATTTTCGAGACACATCCTTTGTAATCTTTTTGTTTTATCTCGTTACAGGCATTTATGCTGCGGCTCGCGAAGCCTACGATGAATCAACGGCATTGTGGGGGGAATGGAAGATGAAAAGAAGTGGATATCAATGCCCGTGCTCGCAAGAAGAGTTCCCAGCCCGAGAAACATCCTAAGGGTACAGCCGCCCGCGTCCTGCTGAGTTCCGTCTTCGGCCCGTACGCGCAGGACGACGAATTCGGCAGCCGCTCCATCAATCCGATGGAGCTCTATCACAATCAAGTCACGCGTGCCCAGGGCAGCTTCTCGCTGCGTATGTTCCACCGATCCTGGGGCATCATGCTCATCCAGAAGAACATCTCGGCGCCGTGTACCCTGCTCGATTTTCCCACGCGCAAAGATTTTGCCCGCGAACTTACGGCAAACCAGTACGACGTCGTTGGAATTTCCTCGATCATTGTGAATGTCGGCAAGGTGCGCGAAATGTGCCGTATGATCCGGAAACTTTCGCCTAAGTCGACCATCATCGTCGGCGGACACGTAGCTGCGATCCCGGGCGTCGAGAAACTGATCGATGCCGACCACATTGTGAAAGGCGAAGGCGTCGCGTGGATGCGCCGCTATCTGGGCGAGGATGAGAACGCTCCGATCCGCCATCCTGCGATCGTGTCCGGCATGCGCACGCGCATCATGGGAATCCGCCTGCCCGAGCGTAAGGGTGCGACGGCGGCCACCATTATTCCCTCGGTCGGATGCCCCATGGGTTGCAACTTCTGCACGACCTCAGCCTTCTTCGGCGGCAAGGGCAACTTCATCAACTTCTTCGAGACGGGCGACGAACTCTTCGACGTCATGTGCCAGATGGAAAAAGACCTGTCCGTGAACTCGTTCTTCGTCATGGACGAAAATTTCCTGCTGCACCGCGAGCGCGCCATGCGCCTGCTGGATCGCATGAAGGAAGCACAGAAGAGCTGGACGATGTCTGTGTTCGCTTCCGCCAACGCTATCCGCAAATACACCATGCAGGAACTCGTCGATCTCGGCGTCTCGTGGCTCTGGATGGGACTCGAATCTCCTCGTGCCGGTTACGCCAAGCTGCAAGGAATGGACACCCGCGAACTCACGCGCCAGTTGCGAGAGCACGGAATTCGCGTGCAGGGTTCGACCATCATCGGACTGGAGCATCACACGCCGGACAACATCATCGCGGAGATCGAACACGCCGTCTCGCACGACACCGATTTCCACCAGTTCATGCTGTACACCCCGGTCCCTGGGACCCCGCTGTATCAGCAGATGTCGGAAGAAGGCCGCCTGTTGCGCGATGTGGATTACGCCGACGTTCACGGCCAATTTAAATTCAACTTCAAGCACGCGGCGATCTCGCGCGATGATTCCAAGCGCTTCCTCGACTGGGCCTTCTGGCGCGACTTCGAACTGAACGGCCCGAGCCTGTACCGCATCTCTCGCACCCTCCTGGCGGGATGGAAGCGTTACAAGGACTGGCCGGATGCCCGCGTGCGGGAGCGCTTCGCTCGCGAGATGCAACGCCACAGCGGTGTCTATAGCTCGGCGCTTTGGGCGATGGAGCGGCAGTTTAAGAAAGTGGACGTCAAGGTCAGCGCGCAGATCCGTGCGCTGCGCCACGAATTCAAGGAAGAATCCGGAATCGTATCGCGTATGCTGCCGGCCGTTCTCGGCCCCGTGCTTTTATGGACGACGCGGCGTGAAGAAAGACGTCTCGCCAGTGGAAGGACCTACGAACCACCAACGATTCTGGAACGGATGAATTGGGCTGAGGCAGGGGCCTAGAGCTTCAGTTAGCGCGGCTATCCGGTCTTGCGGGTTGAGAGCAGATCGAGAATCTCCCGCAATCCCTGGCGAATGTGCTGAATCTCAGGATTCGACTGCGTCGGGAAGGGGATGGCAGCCTGTGTCTTGTCCGATTTATTTTCTGCGCGCAGTTGCTGCCGCGCTCCCGAAATCGTGAATCCCTGCTCGTATAGCAGCAGCTTGATTCGCAGGACGTTTTCCACATCGCGCTTCCGGTACATTCGTTGGCCCGTGCTGCTCTTGACGGGCTTCAACTGCGGAAACTCAGACTCCCAGAATCGCAGCACGTACGCCGGCAGGTGGCACAGCGTTGCCACTTCGCCAATGCGGAAATAAAGTTTGTCGGGGATGACAACTGCCTCCGGCTGGTGTTTCGGCGAATTTTTCTTTTTCGCAGCCATCCGTATGAAAGTCCCGCTTTGTCAGCCTATTGTGACACAGGTCCAGCGGCAGTCCGCAATATTTCGTCGGATACTGGCTGCACTCGATCGGCCCACGCGCACAGCGTCCTCGGATTGCATCCACGGCAGATTTAGGAAAACTTCCCAAAAGCGGAAAAGCCTCTCAAGAGGTGCTTCTCTTAAGAGGCCGGTGAGAAATCGTAGTGAAAGCGAGGTCGTCTCGCTATCGTTAGTGTTTCTTCTTTTTTGCCTTCTTCTTCGTTGCCATGAAGGTTGCCTCCGTTGACGATTTTCCCTTGCAAGGGTTAACGACTTCGGGCCCTTAGCTTGAAGAACCAACCCTACTCATAGTATGGGAAGGTCCTATAACCCAAGATATTGCGGCACTGTGAATAAACTGTCAATAAAAATCTGCATATTCTTGCAGATTTCTGCATGCCCCCAGCCTCTGTTGGATCTGATGATCAAGCCTTCAGGATCAGACAACCGGCCGGCTGTTACACTGCGCGTCATGCGGCGCGATCCCATCGAACTGGAAATCTTCAAGCATCTCTATCATTCGATCGCGGAAGAAATGGGAGCAGCCCTCCGCCGAACAGCATTCTCTCCAAACATCAAAGAGCGCCGCGACTACTCCTGCGCGGTGTTCGACGGGGACGGCGAAGTCGTTGCGATGGGGGATCACATGCCGGTCCACCTCGGTTCCATGCCGATGTCGGTGCGAGCGGCCATCGAAGCCACAACGATGGAACCGGGCGACATTGTGATGCTGAACGATCCCTTCCGTGGCGGAACGCATCTTCCCGACATCACCCTGGTGGCTCCGGTCTATGTGCAGAGCCGCCGACAGAGCGGCCCGGATTTCTACGTGGCGTCACGGGCGCACCATGCCGATGTCGGCGGCGCTTATCCCGGATCCATGGGACTCTGCCGCGAGATCTATCAGGAAGGCGTACGCATCCCACCAGTCAAGCTAATGAAGCGCGGAGAGATGAATCGTGATGTGCTCTCCATGCTGCTGAACAATGTGCGCACGCCCGAGGAGCGTGAAGGCGACCTCAGCGCGCAGATCGCGGCCTGCCACACTGGAGCCGAGCGCCTGCGCGACATCTGCTCGCGCTATGGACTGCAGCGGGCAAAACAATCTGCGGCGGACTTGCTGAACTATTCCGAGGACCTGATGCGGGCGTTTCTGGAGCTAATTCCGGACGGAGAGCACCAGGCCGAAGATTTTCTGGATGGAGATGGGATCAGCACAAACCCGGTGAAGATCGCGGTGACAATTCGATTTCAGGCGCCGACGAAGGCACGGGCATCCCGGGGGCGCGCGCGCCACATCGCAACAGTCGATTTCACGGGAAGCGATCCGCAAGTGCAGGGCAGCATCAATGCAGTCGCCGCCATCACCTACTCCGCCTGCTTCTACGTATTCCGCTGTCTTCTCGCCGAGGATGTCCCCGCCACGGCCGGATTGATGCGCCCGATCGAGGTGATCGCACCAGAGGGAACGATTGTGAATGCGCGTCCTCCAGCCGCCGTTGCCGGAGGAAATGTCGAGACCTCGCAGCGCATCGTCGACGTTCTGTTGCGCGCCTTGGCGCAAGCGATCCCAGATCGGATTCCCGCCGCAGCCTCTGGCACCATGAACAATCTCACCATTGGAGGGATTGACCCACGAACAGGCAATCCTTTCACGTATTACGAGACCATCGCCGGTGGGATGGGCGCGCGCCCGGTCAAGACCGGCGTCTCAGGTGTGCACACGCACATGACCAATTCGCTGAATACTCCGGCAGAAGCTCTGGAATACGCGTATCCGCTGCGCGTGCGCGCCTACTCGCTGCGGCCCGGAAGCGGCGGCAAAGGGAAGTTCCACGGAGGTGATGGCACCGTTCGCGAGATCGAACTTCTGACCGACTGCGACGTGACTCTGCTCGCGGACCGGCGAGAACGCGGCCCCTGGGGACTGGCCGGGGGAGCAAGCGGCGCGGCCGGAAGAACATTCGTCACTCGGAAAGACGGCTCTGTCCAGCAGATGCCCGGCAAGTTCAGCTTGCGCCTTCAGAAGGGTGAACGCATCCGCATCGAAACGCCGGGTGGTGGTGGATGGGGCCGGATCTAGCCGTTGGGAGCGGCCCAGAAAGGACACTCAGATGCATATCCTCAAGTCGGTCGGTGTGATGTCAGTCGCAAAAATCTCGGGATTTCTATATGCCTGCATGGGACTTATCTTCGTGCCATTCTTCCTCATCATCGGCATTGCCGGTTCCGTCGTGGGCCAGAAGGATACTCCTTTCGCGCCATTCGCCGGATTGTTCGGCATCGTGATGGCGGTGCTCATGCCCCTGCTGTACGGAGTGATGGGCTTCGTCATGGGAGCAATTGGCGCTGCTCTCTACAATGTCATCGCGAAAAGAGTCGGCGGGTTCGAATTGGAACTCACGGTTATCCCTTCCGGTGTCGTCGCTCCATATTCTTTGGTTCCTCCGGCCACTCCGCCCATCTAAACTCGCGGAGGCGCACGTATGACACTCGATCCAGCAGCCCACTACCTCGAAGAGGCCCGACGTCAACTGCGCGGACTCAAACACATGACCGAAGCCGCCATGGCGCAACTCCGAGACGAGGACTTCTTCTTTAGCCTCGACCCGGAAGCAAACTCCATCGCGATGTTGGTGAAACACGTCGCCGGCAACATGCGCTCTCGCTTCACCGATTTCCTGACGAGCGATGGCGAGAAGCCCGACCGTTTTCGCGATCGCGAGTTTGAAGTGACACCTGCCACGACACGCGGAGAAATCATGACCTGGTGGGACAGCGGTTGGACCTGTGTCTTCCTGGCCATCGATCCGCTGAAGCCGGAAGACGTCATGCGCACGGTAACCATTCGCGGCGAGCCGCACACGGTCCTACAGGCGATCAACCGGCAGATCGCGCATTATGCTCAGCACATCGGCCAAATCGTCTTGCTGGCGAAGCATCTGCGCTCGAGCGAATGGAAAACCCTGAGCATCCCACGCGGAAAATCTGAGGAGTTTAAAGCGGTGGTGCCGAAGATGCCCCGGACAAGCTAGAGATTCCGCCGAGAGGAACTTCACCCCTACGGCCCGAAATATCGGTAATGGCCCGTGATCTTCCACTGGAAGAGAACGTCTTCCATCTTCGGCCCTTCCCCGATGTTGTGAACGATCCGGTACCGGGCGCTCCCGCGATCCTTTCGGTCCACGACGATTCCAATATGCGGCACGCCACCTCCGAGGTCCCAGGTCACCAGATCCCCGGGCAAGTAGTCTTCCGCGCGAGCCGTCATTGGCAAGGACTCGCCTTTGCGCTGAAAGAACACCATTAAGTTCGGAACGCGCCGGTGGTCGATGTTCGAATCAGGATGGCCCAGCCGCCATCGCCACTTCTTCGGATACGCGCCGAAGTTGTGCAACATGTCCTCGTGAACTTCCTTCTGCAGATCGATGCCGACTGCTCGATACGAACGGATGATCTCGTCCGTGCACACCCCTGTATCGGCGGGCACATCTCCGCCAGGATAGGGAATTCGCACGTAGGCGCGCTCATACCGAACGGAATGGTTTGTACGTTCGACGGCCGCAGCGACAAGTCTTCGGGTGAACTCTTCCCGCGCAGTTGGCGATTCACCCTGCCGCGATTGCAGGCTCCAGGAGCTGCAAGCAGCAATCAGAAACACGAGCAACAAGACTACCTGTCGGGTTCGATGGATCTGCACCGCAACAGTGTAGGACGGAACGGCAGGCCGCACATCAGGGCTGGTCCCTAGTCAGTGCTTTTCTTCTTCAGCGCCGCTGCTTGAGGATTTGGGCCAGGTCGGCGAAAGCAACTCTGTGCGCCAGATTGGGCCCCCCACGTATGAAAGAGCGTCGGATCTTACGAAAGTCGGGACTTCTCCGACCATGACCCAGACATGATTATCAGGCGGCTGCTTGCCCAGCAATGGGGCGATGACACCGGAGATTCCACCGATCTCGACTTTAATCACGTAGTGGATTGCTTCCCGGTTCGAACCGCCAAGGGAGAATGTGTCCTTCCCCGCAGAAGTGATTTGGAGCTTCACGATCCGGGGCTGCGGAGTGGCCACCAGCATTGAGAGCACAGGCGGCTGAGCCCCGGGAGGGACATTCTTCAGGAGCGTCAGCACAAGGCCGTTGGCAAGATCGGGCGGCAACTTCATGCGCTGCTCCTCAGTCGTCTCCTTCCCCTTGTCGTCAGTCATCCGCACGGTTACCTTCCCCGATGACATTTCGATGAAAACATCACTTTGGTGGGGAAAGCTTGGGCCCTTCTGCACCGTATGATCCGAGATGAGCCGGAAGGTGCGACCCTGCGAAAAGAGAGTCGTTTCATCCTGAATCGAGCCGTCTTTGAAATGGTACGTAAGGCGCACGGTCACCACATTGCCGCGAACCACCTCGGTCAGGTCGCCCACGGCTAGCCGCTCTCCGTCGAGCGTGGTCAAGACAAGGAAGCCGTGCGTTAATCCTTCCTTGTAGCGCACGGCGACATTTCCACCGGGGAGTGGCGCGGCCGACAGCAAGCATCCCACAACGAGGAGCAGGACTTTCGTGAGCTGAATGCGCATCTTGTTTCCTTCTTCTGGCAAAAGACGCTCAGATTCGATGCTTGCCCGGAGACTCTGGTTGGGAAGGGGTATCGTGAGAGTCGTTTCGCCTTTGACAGTCGTGCTCCGCCGACCGACCGCACGGTCCGGGCTGCGTACCTTCCCGGTGCTAGAATCATACGTTTTGTGTTTGTCGCGGTATTCGTATCCAATTGGTAGGTGGCAATTATGGCTGGAACAATGCTGGCGGTGGTGAAACCGGACGCGGCGCCCGGGGCCGAAGTCCGCGAAGTAAAGATCCCCGCCTTCGGACGGACAGACGTCCTCGTGAAGGTAAAGGTTGCCTCAATCTGCGGCACCGACCTGCATATCTACAATTGGGACCGCTGGGCACAGAATCGCATCCACCCTCCGCTGATTCCCGGGCACGAGTTCTGCGGCGAGGTCGCCGCCTTCGGCGACGAAGTCACCAGCGTGAAAGAGGGCGACTTTGTTTCCGCCGAGATGCACGTGGCCTGCGGCAAGTGCCTGCAGTGCCGCACCGGCGAAGCCCATATCTGCCAGAACGTAAAAATCATCGGCGTCGATGCCAATGGCGCGTTTGCCGAATACGTCGTCATCCCGGAATCGAATATCTGGAAGCTGGATCCCGCAATTCCGCTGGAGTACGCGTCGATCCTCGATCCGTTGGGCAATGCAGTCCACACTGTTCTTGCCGGAGAGATCGCAGCCAAGACAGTCGCCATCACCGGATGCGGCCCGATCGGACTGTTTTCCATCGCAGTCGCCAAGGCAGTTGGAGCGACCTCGGTATTCGCCATCGAAGTGAACGAGCACCGCTCCCGCATCGCGCGGGAGATGAAAGCCGACTACGTCCTCAATCCTGCTAAAGAAGACGTGAACGCAATCGTCATGGAGAAGACTGGCGGCCTCGGCGTTGACGTGGTTCTCGAGATGGCTGGACATCCCGATTCGATCCGAACCGCGTTCGACATTGTGCGCCGCGGCGGGCGGATGTCTCTTCTAGGACTCACTTCCAAGCCCATCTCGGTGAACTTCTCCGAAGACATCATCTTCAAGGGCATTACCATTCAGGGCATCAACGGCCGCCGCATGTATCAAACTTGGTATCAGATGACGGCGCTGTTGAAAGCCGGAAAACTCGACCTTCACCCAGTCATCACCGACCGCATCTCAATGAAAGACTTCGGCCAGGCGATGGAACGCCTGAAAACCGGCGAAGCCAGCAAGATCCTGGTGTATCCCAACGGGGTAAGGTAACGATGCTCCCCTCTGTGAACCCCTGCGTCCCCTGTGCTGAGTGTTCTTGTTGTGCGGGTCCCGAAAGCCGAACGCCATGAGTCTTGATGGATACGTCCTCTGCACCTGCATTCGCGACGGCAAAGCGAAGAATCCGCATCCCTTTCCCGGCCGCCTGACCTGGGACGAGATGAACGCCCCGTCCCTCACCGGCGAACTCGACGAAGACGAATGGGAAGCTCACGAAAAGTGGGTGCGCGAGGCCTGCGAACACGAGGGCTACCTCGTCTCCGAATTCCTGGGCAACATCACGCGCATCCAGAACGTTCGCGAATTCCTGCGCGGGCTGCAAGGCAATCCCGGACCGAAGTTTCCGATCCTGCTGAAGAAAGTCGTCTACGACGGCACGCACACAGGAGACTACCTGCCGGTAAAGCAAAGCCCGGCGTTGTTAAAAGAAGTGAACCTGGTCCTGCAATCGAGCGACATCCTGACGCAGGGAGAGAAAGAGTTCTTCGACGCCATGAAGCGGTTGTGCGAAGCCAGCATCGCGACCAAAAATCCAATCGGCTTTTGAATCGATGTTTTCTCTGTGATCCTCAGTGTCCTCTATGTTGGAAGGTTTTGACGTGGCAGCACTCAACACGAAGCAGGACTAAACTGATGAAGGAGTAAGTAGAGTCCGTGTTCATCCGCGAAATCCGCGGAAAAGAATTTCGAGGCAAGCATGACCACAGCGACCCGCACGAACCCTCTTTCCTACCTTACCAATCAGCTCAGCGAACTCAAGGCCAAGGGCACGCATTTCAAGCTGCGCGTCCTCGAAGATGAGCAAGCACCGGTCTGCACGTTCGACGGCAAGAAAGTCATCAACCTGGCCTCGAATAATTACCTCGGACTGACCACCCATCCCAAGCTGCGCGAAGCGGCGCTCGAAGCCACGCGCAAGTACGGCGTCGGCTCCGGCGCAGTGCGGACTATCGCTGGCACAATGAAGATCCACATGGAACTGGAAGAAAAGATCGCGCGCTTCAAGAATGTCGAGGCCTGCGTAGTATTCCAATCCGGATTCGCAGCCAACGCAGGAACGGTCTCCGCCGTACTTGGCAAGGACGATTTCATCATCTCCGACGCGTTGAACCACGCCTCGATCATCGACGGCGCGCGCCTCTCCAAAGCCAAGATCCTCGTCTTCCGCCACAAGGATATGGCTCACGCCGAAGAACAACTCGCCAGCATCAAGACCGAGCCCGGCAAGAAGCTGCTGATCACCGACGGCGTCTTCTCCATGGACGGAGACATCGGCCCGCTGCCCGCCCTCTGCGACCTGGCCGAAAAGTACGGCGCCATCATGATGGTCGATGACGCCCACGCCTCGGGCGTTCTAGGACGCAACGGCCGCGGCACCATCGACCACTTCGGCATGCATGGACGCGTCGACATTCAGGTCGGCACGCTCTCCAAAGCCATCGGCGCCCTCGGCGGATATGTCTGCGGCACCCGCGACCTCATCGACTTCCTCTACCACCGCGCGCGGCCGTTCCTGTTCTCAACCTCGCATCCGCCGTCCGTCGCGGCCACGTGCATCGCGGCGTTCGACGTTCTGGAGCAAGAGCCCGAGCGTATGGACAAACTCTGGGAGAACACCCGCTTCTGGAAGAAAGAACTCGGGCTCCTCGGATTCGACATCGGCGGCAAGGCCACGCCCGCGAGCGAGACGCCGATCACGCCGATCATCATCGGCGACGGCAAACTGACGATGGACTTCTCCCGCGAACTCTTCAAAGAGGGCGTGCTAGGCACAGGCATCGCATTCCCAACAGTCCCGGAAGGCAAAGCCCGCATCCGCACCATCATGACGGCTACGCATACGAAGGAAGAGTTGGAAAGGGCGCTGGAAGTTCTGAAGAGTATCGGCAAGCGAATGGCCATTCTAGGTTGATTAATGAACTTTGCTTTAACCCTATCGAGTGAACGCCGCACATGGCCAGGGTAAAGAAGACGACGAAGAATATACCGAGGACCATTGCTAAACCAACAATGCCCCAGCCGACCGCCTTCCATCCGTTGGTTGGCGAGATACTAGGATTTATGGACTGCCATTCCGCAAAATCTTGTTCTTGAATCCGTAGGAAGGTTGTGTAACAAACTGCTTCTACGCCCAGCCCTACAAGTCGACCTAGCCCCTCTGGCAAGAAGTAGAGGACAATTCCGAACAGCGCTGCCGCCAAGACCGCCAATTTGATCACCTTCCCAGCTTTTTGGGGATGCTTCATCCTGCGCAAACTGATCGCGGATACGATGGCACCAGCCATGGGCCCTAGGAAGAAAGCTATTCTTGCCGCGGCTTTCGGAGTATACGGCGGTTTCGAAAGTTCGGCAGGAAGTGGAGGTCCCATCCGAAAAGATTCCGGTTTGGTTGCTGTAGTGCTAATAAGCTCTAAGCCTCCTTCGACTCGGTGGCAATACTAGCGATGACGTGTTCGGGATTCTATTGTCCATCTCTATTCCTGTGCCCGACTTGGAAAACAGGCACGCCCTACTCCGCCACCACCTCAATCGCGGTCACGGTCGCATACTGCGCCACGGGCACAAACCCCAGCAGCAACTTCCCCTGGGCATTCGGCTCGAGTCCTTTGATCCTCCGCACCAGCGGATGATTCTCCCCAACCTCATCCACTATATTCAGCTTTGACACAATCGCCTTCCCATTGCAGAAGACGTCGAACACACGATCCTGCCTTGCGGCCGTCGCCTCGCCGCTGTGATGCTCAATGAAATGCAGCGTCACCGTGTACCGTCCCGCCGGTACGGGAATCGCATAGGAGAAATGTCCCCACCGCTCCGTCTCGTAGAACTCCGGATCATCGGTCTCCTGGGCTGATTCCTGGCTGCTCTTCAGTTGTCCACCTTTGAAATATGCATCCGGACTCCACCACCGGCTGTCGTTCGAATAATAAGGAACATCCCGCGCCACAATGCGAATCGGGCGCAGCCGTCCGCGCACGCCCGGCAGAATTTCGATCGCCGATACCATCGCGCTGCCGCTCTTCCCTGAAGTGAAGTTCAGATGCAGCTGCCCATCGCTCGCCGGAGAAATGCCCGGAAATACCTTCACCTCCGCCGTCCGGCCGTCCCCCGCATCAGCCAGCACATCAAAGTCACGCAACAATGTCTGCCCGTTCGCCGTGACGGTCATCGTCCGGCTGCCTTCGCCTCCACCGCTCTCGCTCTCCGGCCCATAGAGATTCTCGGCAAAGTGCAGCCGCAGTTCGTAGCTTCCCGGCTTTAGCGGAATGCCGTAAGCGAAGTCTCCCTGCCGGCTGTTGCGGTAAATAATCGGGTCCAAAGTCCGCCAGATGTGCTGCACATTCCCGCTGACCGCCGATCCGCCGCTGAAATACACATCGGGATCCCAAACCTTCCCGGCGTGGTCCACATACATTCGCGTCGACCCGGCGAGAATGTGGATCTCATCCCCTACCGGCAGACCAACAACAGCCTCAGAAATCTGCTGCGGTCGTTCCGCAATGGCGGGTTGAGGCTGGGTCTTCGGCGTAGGGCGTGAAACAGCAATCGCGATGACAATCGCTACAGCCACCGAAGTCACCGCCCCCAGAAACCAGATCCTCTTCGGAAAGAGAAACGAACTAGATTCCTCCGAATCCAGATCCTTTGACCCGGACTCGATTCCTGGATTCTCCGGCACTGCAGCACGCTGGAACTGCGGCACATACTGTCCGACGGGAATCGTGATATGAATCGCATGCCCAGCACCCTCACGTGCGTAGTACTCACTCAGCCGCTTGCGCAGCCGGTTTGCCTGCACTCGCACGATCGAATCTGTATCCTGGTCAAACGAATCCTGCCGGTCAAACACATCGACCGCGACGGAGTACTCCTTGATCTGGTCGGTTTCCCCGGCAAAGGTCTTCTCGCAGAGATAAGCGAGCAGGTGGGTGAGAGTCGGAGAACGGACAAACATAGGAGACTGCACGACCGCCTGCAGTTCAGCCCGCTCCGATTCCCAAATCGTTGATTCTGCCGTGGTCGAAGGCACTGGAACCTCCCGCGACATACTTGCGCGCCTTCTGCCCTCTTTATACACCCGGCAAACGAATTTGTTCCGTGCAACCGGTTACGTAACGGCGTGTAACCTCCGTTTCACCCGCTCGATGTGATCGAAATCACCTGCGTGGAATTTCCAGCAACCGTCTGCCTGCGCACGATATAGCGAGCACACCGGCGGTAACCCGTGACAGTTAACCTCCCTGTAGCAGCTATAGCGTTGTGCAGAGCAGGGCCTGGGCGCATAACAGGGTCAGTTACGGAGAGCAAATCTCCGGGACCTGGGCGCAGCCCACCGGAACAGAGGCGACTCCGAAATAGGAGGCTGACTATGAAATACGCCACACTGAAACTGACGCTGTTGGCGATGCTGCTGTCCCTGTGCAGATACACCGCCGCCACACCCGCCCCCCAGCAAAGCCATCCCGACATGGACGCGATGACTGTGTCCGAATTAGAGAAGGGCGGCGACGAGGCGCGCGCACAGAAAAACTACGAACTCGCCGTCGACTATTTCAAAACGGCACTTCGCAAGGATCGCAAGAACGCCGTGATCTACAACAAACTTGGGCTCACCGAGCTAAAGAGTAATGACTTGGCTTCGGCGCGCTTCTATTTCGAGCGAGCCACCAAGATCAACCCGAAGTACTCCGAAGCGGTCAACAATATCGGTGCCGTCGAGTACATGCGGAGAAACTACGGCGCCGCGGCAAAGTACTTCAAGAAAGCAGTGGCCCTAGAGGAAGCTCGCGCCACGTTCCATGTGAACCTGGGAGCGGCCTGGTTCAGCCAGAAGAAGATGGAGCGCGCGATCGCGGAATACACGCGCGCCATGGAACTCGATCCTGACGCGTTCCGCACTGAAAACAAGGCCGGCATTGCGGCCCAGATCTCAAGTCCCGAGGAGCGCGCACAGTATGCCTACTCTCTGGCAAGGGCCTATGCAAAGCGCGGTGACGTAGAAGGCTGCCTGCAGTGCCTGCGAAAGGCGAAGGAAGACGGTTACCGCAACATGGCGAACGTCTATAAAGACGAGGAGTTCAGCCAGATTCGCGGAAACCCGAAACTGCACGAGGTGGTACCTCCCCCAGTCGCAAAGTAGGGTAAGGCTGCTTCGTGGGCTTCTCCTCTGCACCGGGCGGAGGAGAAGCCCGGCGGAGGTTCCTCCGGTTAGGGATTGAAAAGATTTCTCTTCACCTCTTCTTCGGAAGCGGTTTCAGGATGCTCCGCTTTCCACCGCATGGCAGCGGTAATCCTGGTTCGTCCGCTCGGATGATCAAAAAACACAAACTCCTCGGCCGGACTCGGGTCCAGCTTCCGATACTCACCCAGCATCATGTCGACATTCGCTTCGCCATCGGGTTGCCGTGCGGCATTGAGCCCATAGAGATCCGCTTCGTACTCCATCGTTCGCGTGATCGTATTGAATACCGGCGTCGTCACAAACAAATAGACAGAGAAGACAATGACTGCCAGCGGGAGCACAGCTACATCGCCTATTTCCCGCACATTCCATCGCTCGCCCCAGCGCTTCAGTGCGAACGTGATTCCCCAGTTCACGAAGGCAAAACCAAGAACCATCACGGCGCCGAACATGATCAGCCCTTTATAGGCATGATTCAGGACGTAGTGGCCCATCTCGTGGCCCATAGTGGTTTCGATCTCGGGTAACGTGCATCGCTTCAGCAGGTTGTCGTTGAGCGAAATTCGCAGCGTTCCCGCGAGGCCGCTCACATTCGCGCTGACCCGGTTGGACTGCCGCGAAGCGTCGAACTCATAGACATCCGTGGCTGGAATTCCGTTCGCCCGCGCCATGCTGAGAATCGGATCTCTCACGCTCGCATCCTGCAGCTTGTTGTACGTGTTGAACAGCGGTGAGATGTACACAGGAGCGATCAGGGCCACGAAGGCGAAAAACGAAATCATGATGCCCGCGCCCCAGATCCACCAGGTTCGCCCGACCCGCCGCACGACCCCGAACAGCGGCACGATCAGGAATGCGCCCAAGATCAGCGTTACCGCCAACCCGACCGCCTGGTCGCGCATCCACGGACCGAACGTCTGATTCAGCAGCCCGTACTTGTGCTCGCGGAAGTACCCTTCATACAGGGTCATGGGAAACAAGACGATATAACTGACCATAAAGAACAAGAGCCAATAAAGAATCGTCTGCAGAAATCGTAAGTGTGTGATTCGCGTCGCAAGATCCCGCATGCGTGCCGACCATCGGAATTTAAGAAGCAGCCACATCACAAATACGGTCGAGAGAAAATCCCAGAGAATCATCCAATACCCACCCTCAAAGTAGGAATCGGACCGCGCTCGTTGCGCTGGAGGCATCTTGGCCAGATAGAAATTGACGGCGCCGTTTATGTCCATCGCCGAGTGCAGAGAAGTAGGAGGCAACACGCCGCTCGAGCCCGATGCCGGTGCACTCTGACCATATGCAAGGACGCTGAACAGGAGAACTGCCGGAAGGAACAATCTGGTGGCTCGAACCATGCTGGCCTCTTTCTTGCGGACAAGTGCGGCAAAGAACGGGCGAAGCTGCTTACTTCAGGTGGTAGGCAATCACCCCGCCGACGATCGTGGCCACGACCTTGCCGGTAAGTTGCCATCCGTCAAACGGAGTGTTCTGCGACAGCGAGCGGGATTTCGCCGCCTCGAACGTCCATTTCCTCTTTGGATCGAAGATCGTTACATCGGCAAAGCTGCCGCGTGCCAGGGTTCCGCGATGAGTTAGGTCGAAGACCTTGGCTGGTCCAGAAGTGAAAAGTTCCACAATCCGCGTCAGCGGGATCTTGTGCTCGCGATGGAGCTGCGTGATGGCCAGCGCCAGTGCAGTCTCAAGGCCGGTAATGCCGAAAGCCGCCCGCTCGAATTCGACCTGCTTCTCGTGCGCGGCATGCGGTGCGTGATCGGTGGCGATTGCATCGATAGTGCCGTCCGCAAGCGCTACGAGTATGGCCTCGCGGTCCGCAGCCGAGCGCAGCGGTGGATTCATCTTGTAGTTTGTGTCGTACTCGCCCACGTTCTCATCGAGCAAGGTAAAATGATGAGGCGTGACTTCGCAGGTAACGCGAGCCTTAGCGCGCTTGCCCCGACGCACCGCCTTCAACGCATCCGAAGTCGAAAGATGCGCTACATGCAGCCGTGACTCGCGGATCTGTTCCGCCAGATTCACGTCGCGATCGACCACGTTCGCCTCTGCGGCGCCCGAGGCGGCGCGCAGTCCCAGCCGGAAGCTGGTCGGTCCTGCGTGCATCGAGCAATTTTCGGTCATGCGCGTGTCTTCGGCGTGCTGCACCACTGGAACATTCAGCTCGGCGCCAAGGCGCAGGGCCAACCGCATCACATCATCGTCGAGAATAGGCTTGCCATCATCAGTGACGGCGACCGCTCCGGCGCGCTGCAAGGCCGCGAAATCGGTCAGGGTGCCGCCTTTGCTGCCCTTCGTCGCCGCAGCAATCGGAAACACGTTCACCACCGCTCCTCGCTCCGGTTTCTTCAGCCAGCTCACCAATTCCGCGGTGTCTACGACCGGCGCTGTATTCGGCATCGTGCATACCGAAGTGAATCCTCCCGCCGCAGCCGCCGCAGTTCCACTGGCGATCGTCTCTTTGTAATTCTGTCCGGGTTCCCGCAGATGGACGTGCAAATCAATAAATCCGGGTGCAACGATCAACCCGCGTGCGTCGAACTTCTCATCCGCCCCGTGGATCTTGTTCGGCGGTCCAACTTCGGCAACCCGTCCATCGCGCAAAAGCAGATCCATCGGCGCATTAATCTTCGCCGCCGGATCAATCAGATGTCCGCCATGGATGAGCAAGCTTTTGCGCTCTGAAGATCTCATGAAAGATTTTCCCGCTGCCTAAGCTCTGTCATCCTGAGAACCGCGCATTTTGCGGTTCTCAGGATCTATGTACTCCGTCTCTCTCAGCTCCGCGTTCATCTGCGTAAATCCGCGGAAGGGAATTTGTAAGTAGCGCCCTCATCGAGCCTTCCCCAACGCCCGCGCCAGAATTGCCATCCTAGTCGGTACACCGTTATGTACTTCATCGACGATCACCGATTGCGGACCATCCGCCACCTCGGCCGTCAATTCCAGCCCTCGAATAATCGGCCCGGGATGCATGACGATCGCGTCCTTCTTGGCCAGCTTCACCCGCGCGGCAGTCATCTGATAGCGCGCAATGTAATCCTGCAAGCGGATCTTCTGCCCGGCAAGCCGCTCTTTCTGGACACGCAGCAGCATCACCACATCGGTTCCCCGCAATGCATCTTCGATATGCCGCGTCACACGCAGTCCGGGCACAAGAGACGCAGCCACATCGGGCACCAGCTCGGGCGGACCGCATAACGTCACCTTCACTCCGAACCGGGTCAGCAGGTGGCAGGCGCTTCGCGCCACGCGGCTGTGAAAAATATCGCCAATGATCGTTGCCTGCAGCCCCTTAAACGATTTCTTATACTTCAGGATCGTAACCGCATCGAGCAGTGCCTGCGAAGGATGCTCGTGCATGCCGTCTCCCGCGTTCACGATCGGTATGTCGAGATGGCGCGCCATCAAGTGCGGCGCTCCCGCCGACGGATGCCGCATCACGATGCAGTCCGCCCCTACCGCTCGCAGCGTGTATCCCGTATCGATGACCGACTCGCCTTTCTCGATGCTCGACCCCGACGACTGGACCAGCGTCGTCGTAGCGCCAAGCGCCTTCGCGGCGAATTCGAACGACGTGCGGGTGCGAGTGGACGCCTCGTAGAACAAGAGCACTATGCGCTTGGCGCGAAGCAGCGGACGCGCCTTCTGCGGATTCATGCGGCGGGCAAGCGCCAGCAAGCCTTGGATTTCTTTCGTCTCGAGATGCTCGATCCCAAGCAGTGATCCGCGCGCAGGCATATTCATCGGGAAAAGGACAAACGGTGCATCATACGCGGAGGAACGAAGCCCTGCAAGCGCACCTCATCATCCGGACTTGCGCCGCCCGAAAATTGCCGCGCCCAACGCTCCACTCAGTGTGGCAAGAACAATGGAGGCGATCAAGGCAAAGATGATCCCACTGATCATCAGCAACTGCAGGCCCCCCGGGGACTTCATCTTGTCGAACAAGGCGACCACCTGCGGGTCCGTCGCCTGTTTGGCGGCCTGCTGCAGTCTCGCCAGCAATTCCGCCTGCAGTTCGGGCCCCTTGTGCGTGATCACTATCAGAGATATCTGCAGGACTGACGCCATGGCAAACCAGAGCAGTCCCCCCAGCGCACCAATCCACGCTCCCGTTATTCCTCGAATCGATAGTTCTCGCCGTCCCTGCCGATAGAAAAACACCGCCAGAAACCCCACGCTTGCCATCGCCACAAACGGATTCAGGCCCAGCGTCATCAGTCCCAGAGCGACCAGGGCTGCGAGAAAGCAGGGCCTTAGCGCTTGCGACCAGCGCACTGGTACGGCGAGCAGCGGGACGCTCTGCGATGAAGGAAGCTCGGATGCAATGTGCGGATTGGAGATCGGGGCCGCGTAGTCTGGAACCGGCGTTTCCGGCTCAGCCACCAGAACGCGAATCAGCGGCGCCGCGCAGTGTGGACAAAACGGCCTGCCTTCTTCCACCACCTGGCCGCATTTGTAGCAGGGTTGCTCCATCGGCACGCGACGAGTGAACAGAAGGGCGTGACCTTGAAAGTATCGCATGCCTCAGGGCTGAGGCAAACTACGGACTTTCCCAGACCCTCAGATGTCGGCACTCTTGCCGCGAGTGTGCACGTAAATCAACGCAAACTTCGATCCTTTGCTGTCGTCTCCGGCTTCTACCGCGACAACGCGCTGATTGTCCTCGGTGCCGACTTTCAGTTCAGTGACCGGTCCGGAATTCTCATCACACTTCAGCTCTTTGCTCTTGCCCGAGTCCTTCTTGTCATCGTCCACCGACACATCGCCGCCGTGCTTCGCCGAATGGCACTCCAGAACCTTTCCATATTTCTTAAGCTTGTCGCGGTAGTAATTCAGCACCTTGTCCGGCGAATCCGCCGACACATAGTTGGCTACGATGAGCTTCATTCCGAATTCTTCCGTGAGAAGACTCAGGTTCGCTTGCCCGTTGTTGTCGTCGTTCACCTTCAGTCGAGCCCCGGGATAGAGCGGCACGCCAACCTTCTTCGCATCCGCATCCGCGCCGATGTGCAGGTCGCCCACTGAGCTTTCGATATCCAGGTTCTTGTTCTTCGAATCGCTGTTCTGGCAGAAAGATGGAAGATTCAATGCTGCTGCGGCGACGAGCACTAGCGCATATTGACGGACCATAACAACTCCTGTTCTGACGAGCGGCTAAATGTCTGCATCCTTGCCGTGCGTTCGCACGTAAACCAGAGAAATCTTCGAGCCGGCCCCTTCGGGCTCAACGGCCACAATGTGCTGGTTTTCTTTCGTTCCCACCTTTAGTTCGACTGTGACCCCATCCGACCCTTCACAGGACAGTTCATGCGGACCCTGCTCACGGTTCTTGAGATCCGTGTTCAGGTCGAGGTGCGACGTGTGGCAGATCAGCACATTTCCATATTTATTGAGCTGATCCTTGTAGTAAGAGACCACTTTCGCCGGCGCATCGTTTGACTCATATTGCAGCGCAACCACTCTCAGTGCGTAACCAAATCCCGAGATGTTCACGTTCGCGCTCTTGTCATCGCCATTTGAGTCGTCGGCCTTCAAACGCGCGCCCGGGTAGACGGGGATCCCAACATCGTCGGGATTCGCATCTTTGCTGACGTGAACATTGCCGAGTGGCGTCCGGATATCGACCTTCTTATCCTGCCCGTTCTTCTCTTTCTGTACATTCATGCTGCAAGCGCCGAGAAGCGCAATCATCAATACAGAGACAAGCAATCTAATGCCGCGCATGCGGAAACCCTCCATTCGCAACCTGCGCCGGACGCTCCAGCCCCGCGCCCCGTTGCGCAATGTTCGGAATCGTGACCGGCAGATGCCCATGAACCGGAATCTCGCCGAAAAGCGCCTTCACAGCTGCGATCTCCGAAACTGACGCATTGGAAAACGTACACATATAGTTATCGATCTTCGGAAAATCCGCCGCCAGATATGGATTCCCCACCGCTACCACCGCGGTCTTCGCCGCCGCATGATCCAGCACCTGCTGCAGCAGCGTACCCGCGGCGTCCGCCATCGCCATGGAGTTCCCGATCTTCCCCGCCGTGGGAATTACATACACGGCAGCCACCACGGTCTGCGCCTCATCCACTGCCTTCAGGACCTCATCCGTCATTCCGGCCGCGACCCGCGGATCCACATAAATGACGCGCGAATCCGGAATGCGCGCATGAAACTCCCGCCCGAAGGCGCGCCCGGATTCAGTCCGCATGTCTTCAGAAAAGAGAACGGCTACGACCTGGTTGTGCGTCTCCTCTCTCAACATATACGGAAGTCCCGCCTTCAGGGTTCCCTTCGATTTCAGAGGCATCACTTTTCCGTTATCGCGCACCAGCGTGATCGCCGAATCCGCGACTTGCTGCCCGAATGCCAGGTTCTCCGGCTTGCCGATCGCCTTCGAGAGCTTGCCCAGATCGACCGTCCGCGAGGTGCTCAGGCCCAGAGCCGCCTTTGTTTTCAGGATCTTGAGCACGGAATGATCCAGCCGTGCCATCGGAATCTCTCCCGAAGAGACGGCCTTTACCATCGCGCGAAACGACGCCCCCATGTCCGCCGGGATGATCAGCATGTCGTTCCCTGCCTTGAACGCCTCGACCGCAGCCCGGCCCACGTCGTTGGCAAAAAGATGCGTCAAGCCCGCCATATCCAGCGCATCGGTCGTGATAATGCCCGCAAAGCCGAGCTGCTTTTCCAGCAGGTCCGAAACTACCAGCGGAGAAATCGTCGCGACATGGTTCGGATCCGGATCCAGCGCCGGCACCGTCACATGCGCCACCATCACAGAATCCACGCCAGCAGAAATCGCCTGCTTAAACGGAGGCAGCTCGATCGACTCCAGGTGCGCGCGATCGACATTCACACTTGCCACTCCCAGGTGCGAATCTGTCGCCGTATCGCCATGTCCCGGAAAATGCTTGACCGTAGTCAGCATCCCACCCTGATGCGCCCCCTTGATGTAGGCCACCACAAGGTCGCCCACCTGCTTCGGATCTTCCCCGAACGAACGCGTGTTGATAATCGGATTTGCCGGATTCGAATTCACGTCCGCATCGGGAAAGAAGTTCCAGTGCACGCCAATCGCCCGCGCTTCCTCGGCCGTGATGCGCCCAAACCTTTCAGCATCCTCCAATTTTCCGTCGGCTCCGAACGCCATCGCGTGCGGAAAGTTCGTCGCCCCCATCAACCGGATCGCCACTCCCCGCTCGAAATCCGCGGCAAACAGCAACGGCAGCTTGGACTCCTTCTGCAATCGATTAAGCAACTCGGCTGCTTCATAAGGCTCGGTGCGCAAAAGAAACGGCCCATCCACATGCACGGACATCGCGAACGAACCCACGTGGTACTTTCGCATCGACTCCAGAAAATCGAGATACTCCGGGCTATCCACATTCAGGAAACTGGCTCGGCACCAGATCATGAAGACCTGCCCGACCTTCTCCTCGACTGTAAGCTTGTGCAGAGTCTTGTCCGCCCATTTGTCGGCCTCCCGAGTCTGGCGAATCGGCTTAGCTTGAACGTGCTTTTCCTTGGCAAAAACGGGCGAGGATAGAGCGATGGCAAGAAGAAGAAAGCCTAAAATTTTCCGCATAGCAGGAAACGATAGCAGAACGTCAGGTGTTAGGTCTTAGGTGTTAGGTCTTAGGATCTTGATGCACTACACCTTCGCTTCGCCTATAGCGACGACCGAAAACCTAAGACGCGCTTCGCCGCTTCTTCCTGGATGGCAGCATCGTCCCCGAACCCCCGGAGCCAGCAGACCTCCGGTTCTCTCCTGAACCAGGTCATCTGCCGCTTGGCATAGTTCCGATGTCCCTGTTGCGCCGCGGTGACGGATTCGTCGCGAGTTACTTCCCCTCGAAGCAGCTGCGCAGCTTGCTTATATCCGAGCGAGTTCAACGCCCGAGCGCTCGCGCCGTACTTCTCGCTGAGTGCTTTTGTCTCTTCAATCAGCCCTGTTTCGAACATCCGCCGAGCCCGTTCGTTGATGCGCTCGTAAAGCGCGCCGCGGTCAGGATCCAACCCCAGCCGCACAATCCGAAATCCCTGCAGGGAATCTCGCCCCTTCTCCCACAGCGCGGACATCTTCTGCCGCGATGCTAGACACACCTCGATCGCCCGAATCAACTTCGGCGCATCGTTCGGATGCACTTTCTCCGCGGTCGCTCGATCCAGCCGCTCCAGGATCCTGTGCAGATACTCCGACCCGCGCGCCGCGGCCCTCTCCCGCAGCCGTTCGCGCAATTCCTCCGACCGTTGTGGCCCAGGAAAAAGTCCCTCCAGCAGTGCGCGCAGATAGAGCCCGGTTCCTCCCACCACAATCGGCAAGTGGTGGCGCGACTTGATTTGCTCAAGCACCAGCCGAGCCTGCCGCGCATAGTCTCCCGCGGTCACCTCCTGAACCGGATCAACATAATCAAACAGATGATGCGGAGCCTCGGCGCGTTCCGCTGCTGTGGGTTTGGCCGTCCCGATGTCGAACTCGCGATACATCGCCACCGAATCGCAGTTGACGATCTCCCCATCGAACTCCTTCGCGAGCGCCAGCGAAAGCGAGGTCTTCCCGCTGGCAGTCGGCCCCAGAATCACTACCAGGAGTGGCTCAGCAGAAGATGAGAAGTCGCGACGCTCTGCACCCACGTTCAGCGCAGGCTCCAATTGATGTTGTGCCAGTAGCGCAGGAGTGTGAGCACGAGGAGCAGAAAGCCGATCACCAGCAGCCCGGTCGTCTCCGAGGCATACACCACGTGGCGATGATGCTTCTCCGCATGCTTGTCTGGCATAGGGGAGGACACACGCATATTGTAGCCCTCTGCGTTTCCCCTCAGATACAAAGTTCTTTCTGGCGCGCGAACTAGCGTAGCGTTACAAATCCGCGCGAATCCGCGGTAAAGAAGTTGGCCGCCCCCGGTGCTACACTACGGCGTCGTCCATGTCCTTGCCGCAGAACAACAGCAAGCTCGTCCGCTTCGGCGTCTTCGAACTCGATCTCACTGCGGGCGAACTGCGCAAGAACGGCGTGAAGCTTCGCCTCCAAGGACAGCCATTTCAGGTACTCGCCTTGCTCCTCGAACGCGCGGGCGAGGTAGTCTCACGCGAAGAACTCCAGCAGAAGCTCTGGCCGGCTGACACCTTCGTCGATTTCGACCACAGCCTGAACACCGCCATTAACAAAGTTCGCGAAGTCCTCGGAGACTCCGCATCCAGCCCTCGCTACGTGGAAACTTTGGCTCGCCGCGGGTACCGCTTCATCGCGCCGGTCCAGCAAGATAAGCCTCGACCCTTGGCAGAAAGCCCCGTCTCGGTCCCGCCTGCGCCCACACAGCCGGCAACTCCCGCCCTCCACCCCGACCTCGAGGTGCCGATCCCGCATCGCGGCGTCACCCGCGGACTCTTCGCCCTGATTCAAGTCATGTATCTGTGCTTCTATGTGGCGGCCCTCATCCGGCTGCGGGCCGTCCAGGAAATCGCATATTCCTTCCTGCCGCCCTGGGGAGCCACAATCCTGACGGCGGCCGTTCTGGTAACGGCCGGAGTCGGCATTCCCCTGCGCTTCTATCTCATCTCAGGAACCGCCTTTGACCACATTCGCATGGGCGAAAAGTTCCGCAAGCTGTTCCCTCTCATCCTGGCTCTCGATCAGCTTTGGGCTGTCGCGCCCTTCCTGCTCATGCAGAACATCGGCCTCGGAGCCGCTTTCGCCGCCAGTGCCGCCCTCTTATACCTGCCTTTTTCGGAGCGTACCCTGATCCGCATGGCCTACCTCCACCCGGCCCAAACGTAGTTTCTACGGAACCAATCTCACCCATTCCCCGTAACCACGTCTAACGGATCGGGCGTAAGTGCGTTCGCCCGCGGAGGATTTCTATGCAAGCAGTTGCTCTCAAGCGGCTTGGACTCATGATCCTGGCCCTCACCGTCGCCGCGGTTTCACCAGCCTATGCCGACGAATGGTCGAAAACTTACACCCTCAGCGGTAAGCCGGAGCTGCGGATCGAAACGTCGGACGCCAACATCCGCGTCACCACCTGGGACCAGAACTCCATTGAAGCCAAAGTAGTCACGACCCGCTACAAGATCGGGGAAGGCGGCATCCGCATCGAAGAACGCCAGAACGGCAACTCCGTCGAAATCAATGTGCATTATCCCCACCACAACTTCGCCGTGGAATGGGGCTCGCATCACGTCGACATCCTCATCCAGATGCCTCGGGAGGGGAACGCCAATCTCCGCACCGGAGACGGGAAGATCGAAGTCGCCGGACTCAAGGGCACGATGGATCTGCACACCGGCGACGGCTCCGAGAACCTGGATAACGTGGATGGCAAACTGCGCGCCACCACCGGCGACGGACATATCCAGGCCAACGGCCGTTTCGACGAGCTCGAATTAAAGACGGGCGACGGACACGTGGACGTGCGCGCCACAACAGGTTCGACTCTCGCTTCCGGATGGCGTCTCGAAACCGGGGATGGCAGCGTCTCCCTGGAAGTGCCTCCGGACCTTTCGGCGAATGTTGACCTGCACACCAGCGACGGCCACATCGATCTCGACATGCCCGTGACCACCGAAGGCAAAATCCAGCAGAACGAGATCCGCGGCAAGCTCAACGGCGGAGGCAGCCTGCTCACCATCCGCACCGGTGACGGATCCATCCACCTGCGCAAGGGCTAGGCGGGGTTGGCCCACGCTTTCATGAATTCCCAAAATGAGGTTACCCCACCCTTCCCGCGGCTTTTGCGGGAGGGTGGGCCTTCCGCGCGGACTAAAATCCGCAGGAACGCACGTCAAACCAGTTCGATACCAGAGCCAGCGCTGCCTGCACTTCATCACCCTTCGGCTGCTACCACCGTATGAAGCTTCTGGATTCCGTCACCGCCCGAGATATACGTTCGAGCACGAACTGGAGGACGCGTGGTCGAGCCTTTGCTCGCCGTCACTAACAAAGTAGCTGCCCCCAAATGCCGACGCCATGACCTTGTGACTTTGACGAAGTCTTCTAAGTAACGCCACCGTCGATTCCAAAATGCAGCGGATACTGTAAGCCCGAAGCGGTCCCGTCCGCTTCCCAATCAGAAAACAAAAACCAATTCCCACAACACACCAGCATCCCCCAAGACCGACCCTTTCGCAAAAATCGCAGAGGATGCGGACACCCCGAGCGACGATGAGCGTAATGGGGATGTCTCGCCAAGTATGCCTCTACAAGCACGCCAACTCCATGGCTTTCATTGACTTGTCCTCGCATCACGCCTACCATTGCCCGACTTCACGCAGTGTTTAAACAAAGGGCCGGGACATTTCTACCACGAGGAGAACAACATGGGCCCCAAAGTACTCTCGGCAGTTCTGACTATAACGCTCAGCTTTGTTCTTTGCGTCCCTGTGGAAGCACAGAACTCAGGCAAAATCGTCAGCAACGGAACAATCGCCGGAGTAATTGTGGGAGTGGTCGCGGGAGTGGCAGTTGTCGCTATCGTTGCCATTCACTATTCCAAAAAACGAACCATTACGGGATGCGTCAACTCGGGAGCAAACGGGATGACCGTCACCGACGAAAAAGACAAGCAAATCTACGCGCTGTCTGGCGACACGACGAACATTAAGCCGGGCGATCGAATGAGGTTGCAGGGCAAGAAAGCAAAGTCGAACAGCCCCGACAAGACGCTTGTATGGGAAGCAAGAAAAGTGACCAAGGACTTCGGCGTCTGTCAGCCCTAAGTGTGACATCGAGGAGGAGTTTGTCATCCCTCTTTTCTAGACTCATTGAACCTCAAAGAGATCCCGGTAGGGATACCACTCACGTGATACCCCCCGGACGGACCCGGACGGGCGCTCATTAGCGCATCCGGTTCTTATCGCGGATGACTGGCGGCAAAGCGAACCGCGGGGTAAGGATGGAGGACCTGCGGTTGGGGAAACCATCGGTCTGCCAAGGCGAGAGTGCGCGTCCAGTTGATCGGGTTTTTCTGGCTACGGCGGCGAAGTGTACGCCACCACTGCCCGATTAACCGGTGGCGGAAGGCGCCGAGGCTATCGAGATTTCCAGGTACCGCATAGTAGTTGAAGTGGCCCTGCACGATCGACTTGAGCCATTGGCCGGTTTGGCGCACCGGATCGTGCATACGCTCGCGGAGTTGCTGTTTAACCTCACGCAGCTTCGCTCGCATGCGTTTGCGGATCGTCTTACGCCTCACCGTGAACCGCCCTAGCCTATTCTTCCCGCTGATGTGCGTGAAGCCTAGAAAATCGAACGTTTCGGGCTTACCTTCTCCTCTACGTCTCCGGTTCTCTTCGGCAAACCTGCCGAATTCGATCCGGCGCGTCTTATCCGGATGTAATTCCAGTCCGAACATTCCCAGTCGCTCCTGTAAGTTCTCCAAGAAACGATCCGCGTCCGCTTGGTGTTGGAATCCCAAGATGATATCGTCCGCGTAGCGGATGACCACCACCTCGCCGTGTGCCCACTTCTCGCGCCACACGTTCACCCAGAGATCGAAAGCGTAGTGCAGGTAGATATTCGCGAGTAACGGTGAAACCACCGAGCCTTGCGGACTGCCTGTCTTCGTGCCCGACCATTTGCCGTCCTCCATCACTCCCGCGTTGAGCCATTTCCGGATCAGCCGCAGGATGCGGGGATCAGCGACGCGATGCTCCACGAACTTGATCAGCCAACTCTTGTCGAGGTTATCGAAAAATCCTCGGATGTCGGCATCAAGAACGTAGTTCACCTTCTTCTTCAGGAGCGCATACGACAACGCATCCAGCGCCTGATGCTGGCTGCGCCCCGGGCGAAACCCGTAGGAGAAGCCGAGAAAGTCCTCCTCGTAGATCTGGTTGAGGATGGTCACCACGGCATGTTGGACTAGTTTGTCCTCGATAACCGGGACCGCAAGTGGACGTTGCCGTCCATCTGCTTTCTCTATGTACACCCTTCTCGAGGGTGTCGCTCGATAAGCTCCGCGATGAACCCGGCCGTGAAGATCGGTCAGCCGATCTTCCAGTCCGTCTTCATACTCCTGCCAAGTGACCCCGTCCACTCCGGGTGCGGCCTTTCTCTTGAGCGAGTAAAAGCTTTCCCGTAGCAGTTCGACGGTCAGGTGGTGGAGCAGTGCGGTGAACTTCATCTCCTTATTATTCCCTGCTGCTTTCCGCACACCCGCCAGCCCCTGTGACACGCGCTCCCCGCTCTGTGTCGGGGACGTGTTAGGTTGACGGACGTTTTCCTTGATCAGCGGCCTTCCCTCCCCACTCTCCGCTGACGAGTTCCCGTCTTTGTTCGAATGGTTCATAGGTACTATGCCGCGGTGTGACTCCTCGGTGACTTGCATGCGAGCCGTGCGGCCTAAGCCTTCGCCCGCCGACCTCCGGCCTGGTTGAGCCGCAGGTGTCTCCGAGGTCTCCCGGTTCTCGCGCTTGAAGCTTCTAGGCGTGTCTGGGGTCTTCGACTACGCCGGACTGAACAAGAGCTCGCGCTATCGCGCTTGTTCATGTTGCCTTCCGCACATTACAAAGGCGTCGGCGTCCGGATTGCATCTTTTCGGAGCTGAATACCCACCCCACCTATCCTCTATCTACGCTTCGCTGGGTCCCTCGCGGTAGCAGCGCAAGACTCGAGGCCGAGTGGATCGCTACTCCTTTCTCGTAAGGAACTTTCATCCTCTACTTCAAGCCGGTTTAGCCCGGCGCACTGTAATGGGGATTTTGCAACACGTGGACGCTTGTCGGTACCCCCTGCGACCCAAATCGGAGCTTGCACCATGCCGGCTACCATAGGCGATCTCATCCTTTGATCGCCTTCGCCATCCCCAGCATCCTGTTGGCAAAGGCTATCCATGGGCGCGTACCGCCAACAGGAATCGCGATCAGCAACATCACAATAGAAAACAGCCCGGCCACTAGCCTCACGCGATGAACTCGCTTGAGGTACCACAAATCAAATGCCGCCAGCAGCACTGTATAGAATTGCGTAAATACATTGTTGAGGTAAGGCAGGTGGGTAATCTTAGTGAGTGGAGAGCGACCCGTTGCCGCATCTACAATCGTGATCGAAGCAATCAAAATCAACCGCTTGTGGGTCGCAGGATCGTGTCTCCATCGATAGGCGAAAAACAGCAGCACTGCAAAAACGAGGATGTCAAACATCGGCACAGCGTAGAACGTCCTCATGTCGAACGGACCGACCATCTTAATCCGTGTCATCGAATCCGTCGCCGCCATGATTCCGACAACGATCAATCCACACGCCAAACCAAAACCCAGCAGGCCGACCTGACGGTGCAGATCGAATTGTTTCGTGGAAATAAAAGTTGCCTGCGCAATCAGAAGGACGATCCAGCAGGAAAAAAAGACAGCATGAACGTGAATCAGCTTGTTCGGCAGTGGTGCTCGCATCAAACCGGCCAGAAAATAGGATTTAGCAAAACCCACTAGCACAGTGGCCAGCAGAAGCAGAGACATTCCCACAAAAAACCTGTCCTCGACCTTGCCGCGAGCGGTCAGCGTGTCCAGCCGCGCACTTACCTGCGAATCGCTCATTAAGAATCCTTGGCTCCCGCTCATTCTGTGCAGCTGCGCCGAATACAGACCGCAGACTATGCGACTGATCTCCGGCAAGTCAACCGTCGCTCTCAACTGTCGTTATCAGGCTTAACACTCAAATTCCGATTCCTTTCGGTTCATTTTGCATGAGTTGGTTCGGAAGATGAGTGTAATGGGGCGTGGGTGTTGAAAAAGTAGGTCGACGGAGCGTTCGTTGGGCTGCGAGTGGCGCGGGCGAGTTTTTCTTCACTTATAGTTGGGCTAGGTGGTGGCAGGCAGAGCAGGGGTTGTCGGTCGGCTGAGGAACCGCACGAGTCGCTTGATGTTTTGGGCTGCCGCTGCCAGGAAGAACTGCTCTCGAACAAACCTCAATCGCCGCAGGCGTAGGCGGCGCAGTCCAATCAGATTCTTCAGCTCTGCGAACAAGGCTTCCACCTTCTTTCTTTGCCGCTGTGCATGAGCGAACTCTGGCGTGTTGGCCAACTCCCGTGCGCGTTGTCGGGCCGGCTCATGCACATGAATGGCGAGGTATTTATATCGCCCGCTGGTGCATTGAGCTTTTTGAAAGCAAGCTCCGCAACGTTTGGCGCTGCCGATGTAAGCGTGAGCACGATTGCGAACATTCAGCCCAACGTAGTTGAGCTGTTCCCCAGCCGGGCAGCGATAGCTGTTGCTTTCAGGCAGATAGGTAAATCGCTCCGGACCGTAACCGGGATTGTTCTTTCTCAGAGCGCTGTCTCGTGTGCGCATGTAGGGAGTGATGCCGCGGTCCAGTAACCATTGTAGAAACTCCCCGTTGCCGTAGGTCGCATCGGCGGCTATCCACGAGGGTTCTCCTCCCTGCCATTGCGCGAACCGTGTGAGCATGTCTTGTGCGGCCACGGTTTCCTGACTCATGCGCGCCGCAGTGGCCTGCACCCCCACAATCACACAACTAGGATTGTCGATCAGATAGTTGTCGTAGTATCCCAGCCGTGCCGGCGTACCTCCCTTGGTGGCGTAGGTGGAATCAGGATCGGTGGTCGATACCTGGTCTTGCTGATGCACCGGCTCTTCCGTGGGATTCTGCTGCTCCAGTTCGACCAAGTACTGGCGCACGGTTTGGCTCACCTGCGCCGCTTCCGCCAACTGCTCGCGTGGAATCCGGCTCTCCTTCGCTGCATTGGCTTCTACAAAACTGCCATCGACCGAGAGGTGCTTACCTTGCACCAATCCCACTTCCACACACTGGCGCACGATCTGCGCAAACAACTCCTCGAACAGCTTCGATTCCTGAAATCGTCCATGCCGGTTTTTGGAGAACGTGGAGTGATGCGGAATCTCCTGATCGAAGCCCAAGCCGGTGAACCAGCGCCACGCCACATGCATCCGCAACTCGTCCACCAGTTTGCGCTCGCTGGTGATGCCGTACAGATAGCCAATCAACAGAATGCGCAGCAGCAACTCGGGATCAATGGAAGGTCGTCCGGTTTCGCTGTAGCTGTCCTTCAGTTGCTGCCGCACAAACTCGAAGCTGATGTGCTTGTCGATCAGCCGCAGCAGATGGCTTTCAGGAATGTGGTCTTCCAGGCGGAAATAGTAGAACAGCGCTTCGGAGCGGTCGTGTTGTCCCATCATGATCAGCAGGCCTCCGACGATGAAAATCAAACAGAGCATGGCGAACGCTTCCTTCTAACATGCTTCTGCTGAATCTCACCCCGCTAATCCACGTGACTTTTTCAACACCCACAGGCCTTAACACTCAAACTTCATTCTCTTTCGATTGAGTCCGCATCTTAACGTTTGCCATTGGGGAGTCATCGAGGCCTAACTACTCCTGGGACCGCCGCGAAATCCATCCATCTCACAGTCGAGATCGTCAAACGAACACGCCTCAGCAATCGACACCTGCCGCGTCCTGAAGGCATATACTGCACTGTCGAATTTCGACAGCATTGTCCTCACGAGGTCTTAACAAGATGTCACTTCCCCGCCTGACTCTACTCGCTCTCCTGATTGCTTCATTCCTGACGCTAGCGAACGCGCAACAGCCAACTTCTTCCACCCACCAGCCCGCGCTCGACGTCACCTCGATGGATCGCAGTATCGATCCCTGCACCGACTTCTTCGCCTATTCCTGCGGCGGATGGATCAAGGGGAACCCGATCCCTCCCGACCAGTCCTCGTGGGATACCTACTCGAAAATGCAGGACGATAACCTCGCGCGCCTGCGCGCAATCCTGGAAGACGCCTCGGCCCCGCACGCAGATCGCAACGAAGTCACGCAAAAGATCGGCGACTACTACGCCTCGTGTATGGACGAGAAGGCCATCGACGCCAACGGAACCGACCCGCTCAAGCCGAACCTCGACAAGATCGCGAAAATGCAGTCGAAAAACGAGATAGCCGACGTTGCCGCTGCCATGGTCCACCACAATGTCCTGTTCCGCTTCAGCTCGATCCAGGACTATCGCGACGCCAACCAGGTCATCGCCGACGTAGACCAGGGCGGACTTGGTCTCCCCGATCGCGACTACTACACCAAGGACGACGACAAGTCGAAAGAGTTGCGCCAGCAATATCTAGCGCACGTGCAGAAAATGTTCGAACTCCTCGGCGACAAGCCCGATACCGCCGCCTCCGAAGCGCAAACCGTAATGCGCATCGAGACCGCCCTCGCCAAGGGATCCATGACCCGCGTCGAACGCCGCGATCCGAAAGCGCTCGACCACAAGATGGCCAGCTCTGAACTCGAAAAGCTTTCCCCCCAGTTCCGCTGGAATCTGTATTTCACCAAGGTCGGAATGCCTTCGCTGTCCTCTCTCAACGTCAGCGTTCCAAATTTCTTCAAGGCCCTCAACGAGACACTCGAAATAGAAGATCTCGCCGCCTGGAAAATCTATCTTCGCTGGCACCTCGCACATGCCGACGCACCCTATCTCTCCGCGCCTTTTGTGAACGAGGACTTTGCCTTCTACGGCCATACCCTGCGCGGACAGGAACAGTTGGCCCCGCGCTGGAAGCGTTGCTCCGAAGGCGTGGACGACGACCTCGGAGAGGCGCTCGGCCAGGCCTATGTTGCCAAATATTTCGGCCCCGACGCGAAACAGCAGGCGCTCAAAATGGTCAAAGAGATCGAAACCGCCATGCAGCAGGACATCGACGGCCTCCCCTGGATGTCTCGTGCGACGAAGCAGCAGGCTCTCATCAAACTCCACGGCGTTGCCAACAAGATCGGATATCCGGATAAGTGGCGTGACTACAGCAAGCTCGAAATCATTCGCGGCGACGAACTGGGCAACATCAACCGCTCGCGCACTTTCGAATTCAACCGCCAGCTCGCGAAAATCGGCAAGCCCGTCGATCGCGGCGAGTGGAACATGACTCCGCCCACTGTCAACGCCGAATACAACCCGCAAATGAATGACATCAACTTCCCTGCGGGAGTGCTGCAGCCGCCCGCATTCGATCCCACCTCGGACGCCGCTCCGAACTATGGCGACACCGGCGGCACCATCGGCCACGAGCTGACGCACGGCTTCGACGACGAGGGCCGCCAGTTTGACGCCCAGGGCAACCTGCGCGACTGGTGGACAGAAGAGGACGCGAAGAAATTTCAGGATCGCGCCGATTGCATCTCGAACCAGTACTCCAATTACACGATCATCGATGACATCAAGATCAATGGAAAGCTGACTCTCGGCGAAGATGTCGCCGACCTTGGCGGATTGTTGCTCGCCTACAACGCCTGGAAGGAAGACACGAAGAACCAGAAGCTCGATCCTATCGACGACCTCACGCCCGATCAGCGCTTCTTCGTCGGATACGGCCAGAGCTGGTGCGGCCAGTCGCGCGACGAGACCAAGCGACTCCGCGCCACCGTGGACCCGCATTCACCCGAGAAGTACCGCACCAACGGAGTCGTCTCGAACATGCCGGAATTCCAGCAGGCCTTCCACTGCAAAGCCAGATCCCCCATGGTGAATGCAAACCGTTGCCGAGTCTGGTAGGGGCGCAACACCAAACAGGTTGCCCCACCCTTCTTTCGCGCAGCTTGCGAAAGAGGGTGGGGATCTTGAC
Source organism: Terriglobia bacterium (assembly GCA_963727085.1). Taxonomy (GTDB): domain Bacteria; phylum Acidobacteriota; class Terriglobia; order Terriglobales; family Acidobacteriaceae; genus Sulfotelmatobacter. The sequence continues at coordinate 93,003 of CAVSER010000005.1, forward strand.
TTCAGGGTTTTGATTTGCCGAACTAAACATCCAGCCCAATCGACCGCATCAACTCCAGCCCATTGCTCTTGGTCACTACCCCGTCGCGCAGCTTGTAATCGAACGTGATCCGGCCATTCGCGAGTTCATCCTGAAAATGAACATTCCTCAAATGCCCATCCAAAGCCCCGCCGATATCCGTCAGCGCCAGATCATGCGTGCTCACCATCCCGATCGCCCCTCGACCCACCAGCGCGCGGACGATTCCCTCGCCCCCAATGCGCCGGTCTTTTGAATTCGTGCCCTGCAACAGTTCATCCAGCAGAAAAAGCAGCGGAGGCTCCCCGCCCGCCAGGTCATGAATCTGCCGCAGTCGCGTGATCTCCGCGTAGAAACGCGAGCTTCCTTCCTGCAACGAGTCATTGACGCGAATGCTCGCACCCACGTGCAACGGCGTCAGCCGCATCCTTCGAGCCCGCACCGGCACTCCCGCCATTGCCATCACTGTATTGATTCCAACCGCTCGCAGCAGCGTGCTCTTGCCCGACATGTTCGATCCGCTGATCAGCAACACGCGTGACTCTCGGCCCATGCTCACGCTATTGCGAACGCAGGCTGCCGACGACAGCAACGGATGCCCCAACTTCTCCGCCTCAAACCCCGCATCTCCCTCCGCAAACTCCGGAAACGGATCCGCAGGATGCTCGAAGCTGTAACCGGCCAATGACAGCAGAGCCTCCAGTTCGCCGACGGTTGCAGCCCACTTTCTGACGGCATGACCGTGCGTTCGCCTCCAGCGCTCCGCTGCAAACGCCACCTGCACCGAATACATCAGCGGAGCATCAATGATGCGCACAAATATGTTGTGCCGCGAGTTGATCAGGTCCACCAGCGATCGCAGCTTTGCAATCGCCCGCGACGCGCTGGTATCGCCCGACAAAAGCTCGCGCTGGAAACGTTGCAATTCCGGACCTTCAGAGTGATGCGACTCCACCCGCGCCAGCACACCCGAGAGTAGATCCAGGTCGTGAAATGCATTCTCCGTCCCGTGCAGCAGGGCCTCAAGCGATGCCTTGAGCCGGTAGGTAAAGATCGCTTCGACTACAACTACGGCGACAAACGGACTGGCTATGTCCCATGCCGCCCACGCGATCGCACTCGACACGGCGAACAACGCGAGCACCGGGGCCGCCCATGCCAGCCACAGCGCCGTCATCTGGTTCGGCGACTCCGCCCACGTCACCAGATCCTCGGGATGCACGCCTACGCGCGCATCCTCTCCGAGCACCGCTAAATCCTCTCGCAGGTCCACTTCCGGACGCAGCTCACTCACCACCGCCTGCCGCTTCCGAATCTCGTCGAGCTTCGACGGAGCCAGCAACCACCGCGCCAGCGTCTCCTCGCCCATTCGCGTACGCGCACAAGACAAGAGTTGAAACAAGCTGGCATCGCCGAACAGATCAAGATCGCCGGAATACACGTGATGAGGATCCGCAAACCGCGCGCCCGATTCGCCTGTGCCGGCCCATCGGTCTTCCATTCGCGCCACTCCGCGATCGTAGAAGGCAACCGCCCGCTCAGCCAGTTCGCGCGATCGGAGAACACGCGAATGCCATATCCCAAGCCCGACGAATGCCACGGCCGGAGCGATCAGCCCCCACGGAGAGAGATAATGCGCTCGGAACGAGGCCCAGGCGAAGACAGCAGCGCTCACCGCAAGGAGAAGCCTTAAATTCCCGAGCTGTATATGGATCTTGTCGAATCTTGCTACGCGCCACGCGCGCTCCGTTCGACGCTGAACGTATTCCTCTAGGGGAACCACAGGTTCAAAATGTAGCAGGTACTGCGATCACCGGAAAGCAGGGCGAAAAGGTGTTCCCACCATTACTGAGCGCCTTCCCCGAACAACACCGCCCGCATCGAGATACTCCCGAAATCAAAACCCTCATACGGATACGCCACCGCATCGCGCTCGTCCGTCACGCCCATACAGTAGAGCAGCGGCAAGTAGTGCTCGACGCTCGGATGTGCCGTCTTCAAAAGCGTCTCGCCCCATTTCTGCGGCTCGGCCAACGCCGTCGCATGGTGCGCATCCACCGCGCTCTTGACCTTCGCATCGAACTCGACTGCCCAGTCATACGCACCATGCGGACTCTCCCAATCGATTCTCCGTAGATTGTGCACGATGTTCCCGCTTCCGAGAATCAGCACTCCCCGGTCTCGCAACGACCGCAGCTCGCGCCCCAGTTCGAGATGTTCCTTAAAACTGCGCCGCTCATCCAGGCTCACCTGAAATGCCGGCACATCTGCCTTCGGATACATGTGCCGCAACACGCTCCACGAGCCGTGATCCAATCCCCAACTCTCGTCCTTCACGATCTCAGGATTTTCCGCGACCTTCTCGGCTTCCTGTGGCGCCCCCGGCGCTGGATACTGCACCTCGGAAAGCGCAGGAGGAAATCCGTAGAAATCGTGAATGGTCTTCGGATGTGCAGAACTCAGCACTTGCGACCCCGACGTCACCCAGTGTGCCGAAACCACGCACACCGCCTTGGGCCGCGGCAGGCGCGCGCTGATCGCGCTCAGCGATTCGGTAAACGCATTGTGTTCAATCGCGTTCATCGGCGAGCCATGCCCGACGAACAATACCGGCATCTTTTCCAAAGGAGTCTCGCACCGCGGATAAAAAGGGATCAGTGCAGGACAGCACTGACTATTAGATATTTAGAGAGGCCAAACGATTCGACGCCGCGCCTGCTACTGCAGATCGGCTTTGTCGGGGTTGTAATAGAAGCGGAAGCGCAGTGCTAGGTACGGCCCGGTGAAATCGCTCGGGAGCGGCGGAAACGGGTTCGAGGCTGTAATGCTTCCCCAGGCCGGACGGTCCAGCGCAACGTCGCCCGAAGAAGCCACCAGCCGCATGTCCGCAACTTTGCCATCCTTTGTGATCGCGAACTCGATTGCCAGCTTGCCCTTCTTCATCTCCGCGGACTCCGGAATCAGGTGATACCAGTTGTCCTTCACGTCCTGCAGAATCCGCTGCAGGTACGGCCCGAAGTCCACGCCTTGCGTGTCGCTCAGAATATCGAGCGCGCCTTGTTCGCGGCCGTGAGCTCCAGTTCCCAGGCCGAAGTCACCCTCTTGCCCCCCGCCGCCGCTCATACGATTAGCGGCCGCAGCTTGCGTCGCCTGCTGAATCGCCGATCCCGCCGTCATCGAGCCCGCATACTTGCTGAATGAGTTCTTGGGCTGCGCCGGCATCTGCAACTGGGCGGTCTGGTCGCTCTGAAACTGCGGACGCGTCGCGGGCTGCCCCTGCTGCTGCTCCTGCACCGGAGGGGCCTGATTCTGCGCCATGGCCTGCGGAGGGGCGCCTTGCGCCTGCGGACCTCGTGGCCCCGGCGCACCTGGAGGCGGCGTAGCCAGAATCTTCCGCAACTCCTTCGGATCCAGTTCCGGATGCTTCGCCGTCGCAATCCGGTCCTTGTCCGACATCACATTCGTATTCGGCTTGCGTGTGGGTTTCTGCAAATCAGGCGGCAGAGGCAAGAACGTCACATTCTTGTCTTGCAGCGGGTTCACCGGCACAACCACCGCCGTGTGCCAACCCACATACTTCTGAATCAACGGCAGGTTCCATAGCGCAATGAACACCAGCAGGTGGGCGATGATTGAAATCCACCAGGCTTCGCGCCGTCGCGAACGCGCCAGGTCATCCTGCAGTTGAATCAGCAGGTGCGGAACCCGTGCATCCAGCTCCTTGTAGGCTATCTCCCAGTCTTCGGTGTCGTACAAGCCAAGTTGTTCGGGCCCTGGCTTTGGAGGCGGAGCGACCGGATCCTGGAATGGAATTTGCGTGATCGGCATGCGCTGGTTATTTAGATGTATCCGCCTGCCGTTAGAAACTAAAAACAGTCACGGCGTTGCATCTGGACTTTCGTGGAAGAAATGCAAACGGCGCGCGTGCTTACGGCTTTGGTTCTCTCTATTCTCGCATCTTTCCTGCGATTGCGCTGCAAACAATCGGCCCACGACTTCTGTCTGTAAACATATGTAAACAGAAGAGGAAGCGTTTGTTTCCTGTCGCGCCGACTGGCCCCTGATCCCTGATCCCAAGTCCCTGACAAACTCGGGGAGAAGAGGCTCCGACTGCTCGCAAATTGAAAATTGATCCTTGCAGATTGTGCCGCAGAAGAGTTTTAGCCTTGTGCCAATCCCGCTAGTCCGACCTTCTTCCCATGCTCGCGGATCGACGCAACGATCTGTAGCGCCAGGTCGAGCGCACGCCGACCGTCTTCCAACGGGACCACCGGCGTGGACCGGTCCCGCACCGCATGGATGAACGACTTCAGCTCCGCATGCAGCGGCTCTTCCGAGGCTACTGGAGGCTTGCTCACCCCGATCTGCGGATTGACCGAAGGCTGAACTGCAGAAGCTCCATCCGACCCCACCGTGAAGACCAGCACTTCCTGTCGCCCGTAATCCAGCGAAACATACTGCCGAGGCTGGAAGAATCGCACCTTGCGAACCCGCTCCGTCGATACGCGGCTCGCCGTGAAATTCGCAATGCACCCGGACTCCAGTTCCAGCCGGACATTCGCAATGTCAACCTTGCCCGACAGGATCGGCAGTCCCACCGCGCGAACTTCCTTCACAGCCGATTTCGCGAACGTGAGCACAATGTCGATGTCGTGGATCATCAAATCGAGCACAACATCCACGTCGAGCGACCGCGGAGTGAACACGCTCAGCCGGTGCACCTCGAAAAACATTGGCTGCGTCAGCAGCGGAATCGTTGCCCGCACGGCTGGATTGAACCGCTCCAGATGTCCCACCTGTGCAATCCGCTTGTGTTGCGCCGCCAGCTTCACCAACTCGTCGGCTTCCGCCAGCGTCGTGGCTAGCGGCTTCTCGATCAGCACATCCACTCCGGCCCGCATCAGTTCCCGGGCAAGATGCATGTGCTGCACTGTAGGCGCCGCAATCGAAGCGGCCTGCAACTCGCTGTGCGTCGTCAGCATCTGCTGCACTGAGCCGAACGCCTTGCATTCAAACTCCCGCGCCACAGCATCCGCGCGGTTCACATCCGGGTCAACCACTCCCAGCAGGCGTACCGGCTCGCCTTGAAGTTCAAGCTCTTTGTAAACGCGGGCGTGATTGCGTCCAAATACCCCCACGCCGACGACGGCGACGGAAATCGGATTATGCGTTGGCAGGGAATTTTCTCGCTGGCCGGTTGCCGCACAAATTGTAAATGTAACCGCAGGAAAGAGCACCTTAGCTGCGGCCTAAACTCAACTGCTTCCGCTACAGTCCCAGCGCCTTTTTCAGGATCGCAATCTGCCCTGCGTGATAGAGCTCATGTTGCGCGATCCCGTGAAGCATGTGAGAGAAGTTGTAACGCTTTCCCGGAACCCGACCCTTCAATCGCGACTCCGGCAATCCCGCGACCGTTTTCACGAGCTTGTCATGCGTACGCTTCGTATCCGCCATCGCCTTTCGCCACGCTGCCGCGCTTGCCTTCCCAACCGGCGGAAAATTATTCGCACCGCCCGGCTGGCATTTCTTTCCGGAAAGTCTCACGAGCGCCGCGTTATCCCAGGCCGCTATATGCAGCAGGAGCTCCCAAATGCTGTGGATGTTCTCGATCGGCCGCGCAACCGCGGCCGCCGCGTCCACACCCTCCAGCAGTTCCAGCACGGCCGGTCCATGCCACGCCGCTCCGTAAAAAGCGCGGCGCAACTGGTCCGCAATCAACTCAGCTTCCGACATCATCCAGCCTCCCCGATAGTCATCCTTCGATCGCCTTCGTCACCGCAGCCCTCGCCAGCAGCCGCGTGGAATCCAACGCCGGCAGCGGCGAAGCTTCCGGCGTCACCAGCAATGGAATTTCGGTGCATCCGAGAACCACCGCATCGCAACCTTCATCTTTCAGCGAGCGGATCACCTCAATGTAGTACGCCAGCGATCGTGGCAGGAACTGTCCATTCACCAGTTCATCGAAAATGATCTGATTGATACGCGACCGTTGCTCCGGCCCGGGAACACGATGCTCGATGCCGGCGGCCTTCAGCGCCTCACGATAGACGGGGCCTTCCATCAAATATTTCGTGCCGAGCACCGCCAGGCGTTTGCAGCTCTGCCGCTTTGCCTCTTTCGCCACTTCGCGCGCAATATGCAACCACGGACGCGGCGACCGGTGCTCTACCAGATCGAACGCCTGATGAATGGTGTTGTCGGGGCAGATCAGGAAGTCGGCTCCCGCCCGCGCCAGCTTCTCCGCGGATTTCAGCATGAGTTCCGCGACACCGGCCCAGTCATTCGCGTCGATGCACTTCATGTACTCGGCTAGCGAAAACGAATGCAGTGACACTTCCGGATGATCGTGCCGCCCCATTCTCTGCGATCCCTCGAGCGAGATCGTGCGGTAGCAGAGGGCTGCTCCTTCGGTGCTGCAAGCGACAATGCCGATGTGCAACATGATTAGTCCAGGTCTTAGGTGTTAGGTCTGAGGGCCTTAATCACACGGTGAGATCCAGAGCCTAAGACCTAACACCTACGACCTAAGACCTGATCCCCGCATAAGGACTTGCATCCCGATATCTCTTCTCAAACTCTTCCCGCGTAACAATCGTTTTGACATCGGTTACGCGATCGATGGCCAGTATGCCGTCGAGGTGGTCGATCTCGTGTTGGAGGAGTTCGGAGTAGTTGCGCTCTTCTCCCGCTTCGAACTCCCGCGTGTCGCCTTCCAGAGTCTGATAGCGAACTGTAACCTCGCGATGCCGCTCCACCTGCATAAAGATCGACAGAAAGCTTAAGCACGCATCCCACACCACCATCGTTTCCTTGCTGCGGAACACAATCTCCGGATTGATCAACGGCCATGGTTCCGAATCGGGCAGCTTGAGAAAGATCACTCGCTTCAGTGTTCCGATCTGGGGAGCCGCAATCGCCCGTCCGTAGCCGGTCGTCGAGCGTGAGTGCTCAAGCGTGTCCGCCAGATCTCGGATCAGTTCCCTGATCTCTCCAGCCGCAAGGTCATCCACCACTCCGCACTTCTCGCGCAGCACCGGATTTCCAAGTTGAAGAATGTTTCGGATGGCCATGCAAATCCCAGATTCGAATTACCAGGCAGTAGCCCTACGGGTTGTCATCCTGAGTCGCGCGCATTTTGCGCGTCTCAGAACCTATGCATTTCGCAGGCCGCGCCTAGTCCCCTCTACCGCGCCATAGCCGCATCGAACAAACTCAACAGCTCCAACTTTTTCTCTGCCGGCAGAAACGAAGCTTCAAACGAGTTCCGCGCCAGCTCCCGCAGATGCTCGTCGGTAAATCCGAAAGTCTCCTGCGCGAACTGATATTCCCGCGCCAGCGTCGTCCCGAACAGCGCCGGATCGTCCGTGTTCAGCGTGACCATCACGCCCTGCTCGAAGTAATTCTTTACCGGATGCTCCGCCGCCGTCTTGCAAACTCCCGTGCGCAAGTTGCTGGTCAGGCAAATCTCCACCGGGATCTGCCGGTATGAGAGTTCTTCGATCAGGTCAGGATCCTGCGCCGCACTGAACCCGTGCCCGATGCGCTCTGCGTGCAGGTTCAACGCTCCCCACACAGACTCCGCAGGCCCGGTCTCTCCCGCATGAGCAGTCAGGCGCAATCCGTGGTCTTCCGCATAGGCATACACGCTCCGAAACAGCTCCGGAGGAGCTTTCGTCTCATCTCCACCGATACCCACGCCAACCACATGGCGATCCTTGTAACGCGCCGCGAGCTCGAATACCCTTTGCGCCTCTTCCACCCCGAAGTGCCGCGTCGCATCGAAAATCCACAGCAGCGATACGCCGAAATCCCGTGCCCCGCGTGCCCTTCCGCGCTCCAGCCCTTCGAAGATCTCCGCAAAATCCTGCTTGCGGTAGAGACACACGCCCACTGCGACGTAAACTTCCGCGTGCAGCACATTCTCTTCCTTCAGTTGCTGCATGAGCTTGTAGGTGACCAGTTCATAGTCGTCCGGCCCGCGCAGATGCGCGCTCACTTCTTTGAAAGCCATCAGAAAGCTGGGAAAATCCGAATAGCGGTACAGCGCCTCCGTCTGCGCCAGCGTGACGGCATCACCATGTCGCTTTCTCAATTCAAGAAGGGTCGCCGGGTCCACGGCGCCCTCAAGGTGCAAATGCAGCTCCGCCTTCGGAAGTTGACGGATAAAGGCATTGGGCGGGCGGCTCGCAGCGGACGACATAATGCAAGATTGTAGTGGGACGCCAGAACTTTTGCGAGAGAGCGGCTCAGCTTCCGTATTTTGTAAAAGTTTCTCCTACCGCTTGATTTCCTTCGTGATCCTTCGTGTCCTTTGTGGTTGACGCAGTTTGCCGGTCCGTACTCGCGAAGACAGCAGGAGCAACCTCTTTTCCTTTACAATCCGATGTTCGATCCGCAGGAGGACATTTCATGGCTCGCCGCTCACTCCGTATCTTGACTGCAATCCTCGCATTCGCATCGCTGAGTTCATTCGCTTCCTCCGCTCCCCAGGTCAAAATTCGCACGGGCACTGTCGAAGGCAAAGATGCAGGCTCGGTCCACGCATTCCTCGGGATTCCCTACGCCATACCTCCAGTCGGCGATCTTCGCTGGAAGCCGCCCGTCCCTGCCGCGAAGTGGAGCGGCGTCAAGAAGGCCACGGATTTCGGGCCCCACTGCATGCAGGGACGCGTCTTCGGCGACATGACCTTCCGCGACTCCGGCGGCAGCGAAGATTGCCTGACGCTCAACGTCTGGACGCCCGCGAATCCATCCTCTAAGAACCTTCCCGTGATGGTCTGGATTTACGGCGGCGGCTTCGTCGCCGGTACCACCTCCGAGGCTCGCCAGGACGGAACGTATCTCGCGCAGCAAGGCGTCATTGTCGTCTCAATGAACTACCGCCTCGGTGTCTTCGGATTTATGGTGCATCCTGAACTCGCAAAAGAATCCGGCCACAATGCGGCAGGCAACTACGGTCTCATGGATCAGCTCGAGGCCTTGAAGTGGGTGCACAACAACATCGCGGCCTTCGGCGGCGATCCTTCCAACGTCACCATCTTCGGCGAGAGCGCCGGATCATTTTCCGTCAGCGCCCAGATGGCGTCCCCGCTGGCGAAGGGCCTGTTCCAGAAGGCGATCGGAGAGAGCGGCGCAGCATTCTCACGTAGCGGGCTGTCATTCGAGCCGATCGCAACCAGGGAAGACCGCGACGTGAAGCTGGTGAAGGAAAAGCTGAACGTCTCGACTCTGGCCGAGCTGCGCGCTGTTCCCGCAGAGAAGCTGCTTGAAATTTTCGGCAAGCCCGGACCCGACGGATTCGCCTTCGGACCCGATGTCGATGGCTATTTCCTTCCTGAGTCGGTTCCCGCGATCTTCGCTGCGGGCAAGCAAAACGATGTAATTTTGCTCGCAGGATGGAATCACGATGAGGGCAGTTTCGAAGTCGCCTTTTCCCCGCAGAAACCCACGGCTGAGAGCATAAAGGCCGAAGCGCAAAAAGATTTCGGCGACAAGACCGACGAATTTCTCCGTCTCTATCCAATCGACAACGAACAACAAATGCGCCGCTCTGCCATGGATTTCGCCAGCGACAAGTTCATCTCCCTCTCGACGTGGGCCTGGATGGAAGCCCAGAGCAAAACAGGCAAGCAGCCGATCTACCGCTATCGCTTCGATTTGGCTCCGCCCCCGGACGATCCCGCAGGCCCACAGCTTGGCGCCTTCCACTCCGCCGAAATCGAGTACGTGTTTGGACAACTGGACTCGAAACCCAAAGTCACATGGCGTCAGGATGATCGTGACCTGAGCCTCACCATGCAGAAGTATTGGACGAACTTCGCCAAGACCGGCAATCCCAACGGCGCGGGCTTACCGCAATGGCCTATGTATTCGTCCACCGATGGATGGCAGGTGATGTTCCTGAACAAACAGTCTGAAGCCCACAAAGATGACCTGCGCGCCCGCTACTTATTCCTGGAGAGTGAGTGGAAGAAGTAGAAACGATGGCAAAGCGGGACCTTCGAGAAAATAGAACGAAGAAGTCGATGAGAGAACTTTGATTTGAATGCCGATCTGAATGCAATAGCTTCGAGTCGCGAAGCGACGCCATTCAATAGCCCGGCACGTAAGTGCCGGTCAGTTTCCACTCAGAGAGCCGCATCCTCTTCAGCGGACGGCACCGTCCCGCAACTACTTCTTCGCGAACTCGCTGCGGTGGCGGCTATAAAAGATATAAATCAGCAGCCCAATCCCCAGCCAGACCACAAACCGCAGCCATGTGATCACGGTCAGTCCCGTCATCAGCCCGCCGCAGAGAATGATAGAGATCAACGGGAACCACGGCACCAGGGGCACTTTGAACACGCGCGGCCGATCCGGCTGCGTCCGCCGCAGAATAATCACGCCGAGTGACACCAGCACAAAGGCGAAAAGCGTTCCGATATTCGAGAGATCAGCCGCATCGCTGATCGCAAAGATCCCCGACGGTATGCCCACAACAAAACCAGCAATCCACGTGGATAGGTGCGGGGTCTTGAACTTGGGATGTACCGCGGAAAACAGCTTGGGGAATAAGCGGTCGCGCGACATGGCGTACCAGATGCGCGCCTGTCCGTATTGGAAAACCAGCAGCGACGAAATCATGCCCGTCAACGCGCCGATCACAATGATCGACCGCGCCCAAGGGCTTGCACCGAGCACTTTCAGCGCGTATGCCACCGGAGCTTCCGCGGCTTCGCCCGAAACGAATGCCGTGTACTTCATCATGCCCAGCAGCACGACCGAAACTCCGACGTAAAGCAAGGTGCACACGATCAGCGAAGCGATGATGCCAAACGGCAAATCGCGCTGCGGATTCTTCGCCTCCTCGGCCGCCGTGGACACGGAATCGAAGCCTATATAGGTGAAGAAGACGATGGCCCCTCCTGTCACAATCCCGCCGAAGCCGGACGGCGCAAACGGCTTCCAGTTGCTGGTGTGAACCATCGCGCCACCGACCACCAGGAAGATCAGGATGGCGCCAATCTTGATCGCCACCATGACATTGTTGGCTTCGGCCGACTCTCGTATGCCCCGCACCAGCAGCACGGTGAGAATGAAAATGATCAGGAATGCCGGAACGTTGAAGTACGCCCCGGTCCAGTGTCCCGACTCCCAGACGGGGGTCGACCACCTGTCCGGCAAGTTGAGGCCAAACGAGGACAGCTGCGCCTTGGTATACGCGCTAAACCCGATCGCCACCACCACATTGCTGACGACGTATTCCAGGATCAGGTCCCAGCCGATGATCCACGCGAAGATTTCTCCCAGGGTCGCATACGAATACGTATACGCGCTGCCGGCAATCGGAATCATCGACGCCAGTTCCGCGTAACAGAGTCCCGCGAAACTGCAGGCAATCGCCACCAGGAGAAACGAAATTGCTATGGAAGGTCCGGCCGCCGGACGCCCATGCATCAGCACCGCCTGCGTTCCCCCACCACGCAGGAAGTTGACGATGATATCGAGCACTTGCGCGTGCAGAATTGACGGAGCCTGGAAGTATTCTCCAGCCGCCGCCGTTCCCGTGAGCACAAAAATACCCGAGCCGATAATCGCGCCGATACCCAGCGCGGTCAACGACCATGGCCCCAATGTTTTTTGCAGCCGATGTCCCGGAGATTCGGCTTCGGAGATCAGCTTGTCAATCGACTTACAGCAGAAAAGCTGGTTGTCAGACGTCCGCACAACTTCTTTGGAAGGAGGCTCGCCGGTCGTAGGTTGTGACAAGTGGTTTGTTTCTCCCTGAAGCGAACACATCTGCACTCATTAGGCTGCCCACCTGGACGAATTTCGAAGTGTGGGGCCCAAATGCACGGGGTGCCCCACCCTTCGTGTCTTTCGAAGGGTGGGAATCCCAAATGCAAAATGCTACGTGCCGCTCTACCGCTTCGACTGGCCGCGGGTCAGTTTCTTGACCTTCGGCTTCTTCGAACCGCGCGGATAATCCCGCGGCTTCAACGGCTTTTCCGCTTTCCGCTTCTTGCGCGCGGTGCGTTTGGATTTCTTGCGATCTTCTTTACTCAGTTTCGTTGTATTTGCCATGAATGTAGGTAACGATCCTCTTTCGATGAACTTATTGTTTCAGACTTTCGTCAATCAGAACGGCGGGAATCGGTCTGTCGATCCCCAGCATTCGATATCGTCGCTGTACCACACGGCTCCGTCTTCGTTCGTCTGTACCACCCGCGCTCCCTGCGCTGTCGTGAACTCCACGTAAGGCCACGTCGCCGAACTGGACTTATGCGTCTGGAGCGCCTTCGTCACCAGCGTATTCCACGTTTTGCAGTCGCGCGCGTTGTGCGGATTGATGTCGTTCTTTGCATCCAGCGGCTGCGCCGTATAGTAGTTGTGAATTTGCAATCCGACCGGTTCCAGGTCGCCATCCGAATTCATGACCTGCAACTCGATGACGAACATGTAAACGTCGATCGGCTTATTGGTCCCGACTTCCGTATCGTGATGCAGTTCCAGCAGCATCGGCGTTCCGTCCAGAATCGAGAAGAACTCGTAGTTCGGCGCAGGAGTGGCGGACGTAGAAGCCGCAGCGCTCGGCGCAGGCCGGCGTGTATCTCGGTTCGATTTGCTTTGTGCCATCAACGGGAGAGCCATCAGCAGTCCCAGACACAACAACGCTGCCGCTGTACTTCTACGCATCCTTCTTTACCCCTCGAATTTGATATCAGACCGGCTCGAAGCACAGCTAGTCGAAAAGGCGCCGATTTCCCCCGTGATCCTCTGCGCTCTCTGTGTTGAAAGCCTTTGACTTGCTATTCCGGCGCACTAGGCCATCTCCAGCTGGGCGTACTTCTCCACCAGCTTCTTCAAGCCGAAGCGTGGAAATTGTACCGTAATCTTGGCTTCTTCGCCCTCTCCCTCGCGCTGGTAGACCGTTCCTTCTCCATATTTCGGGTGCCGCACCCGCTGCCCGGGCCTGAATCCGCGCTTCCCGGTCGGCTCTTCCACTGCAGGTTTAGGAGGGCTGAACTTCTTCCCCCGGCTGGCAAAAAACTCGGCGATATTCTCGATCGAGTTATAGGCACGCGCTGCTACGGTCGGTTTCGATGCGGGAGCGTTTCGGCGCGGCTCTCCGCTGTGCCAGCTCGCGCTCTGATCTTCATCTTCATAGGAGTAATGACGGTTCTCGGAGTCATATGTCGCCCGGCTGCGCTCGGTCCGTCCGTAAGTCCCCGTTCCCGCCCGAGCCCGGGCATTGCCCAGCTCTTCAATCAGCGGTCCCGGGACTTCCTCCAGGAATCGTGACGGTACACTCGCCTCGGGCAAGTCGGTTCCATACCGCCGCCGGTACACCGCCCGTGTCAGCACCAGCTGATCCATCGCCCGCGTCATGCCGACATAGCAAAGCCTCCGCTCTTCCTCGATATCCTCCGGCACAAGCATCGTCCGCGAATGCGGAAACAGTCCTTCCTCCAGCCCGCTCAGGAACACCAGAGGGAACTCAAGTCCCTTCGCCGCGTGCAGGCTCATGAGCGTGATCTGGGCGCGCGCATCATAGTCGTCGGCGTCGGCAATCAGCGCAGCATGATCCAGGAACTGGTCCAGCGTCTCCGCGCGATCCCGCGAATCCATGGCCGCGTTCACCAGTTCGCGCAAGTTCTCAATCCGCGAATACGCTTCCGGCGTGTCCTCTTCCTCCAGGATCTTGATGTACCCGGTGCGGTCAATCAGAAATTTGAGAATGTCCGAAGTACTCACGGTAGGAGCCGGAAACGAAGCGGTGGCCGGATCTATCGCGGGCTGGGCGTCATCCGTAGCGCCGGCCTCTTCGCCCTGGGCAGAAGACTCCGCAGCATTGCCCCCGAAATCAAAAGAGAAATTCCCAAATTCCGCCGGATCAAACGCCGCTGCGTCTTCCTCGATCGATGAGCTCTCCTCGCTCCGTGTCTCCGCGTCTCCGGAGTGAACTTGCCCTGACGCCTCCAGTTGCTCCGAAAACGTTCCCCCCATCATCGCCCGCGCATCTTCAATCAGCTGCTGGAAACTCTTTAGCGACGTCACCGCCCGCGGGGGCAGCAACTGCCGCTTGATCGCCTCTCCGATCGCTCCCCACAGCGACAGCCCGGTCTCGAGCGCCAGCCGCTCCAGCGTATCGATCGTCCCCTTGCCGATGCCGCGCGCCGGAGTATTGACGACCCGCAACAGCGAAATCGTGTCATCCGGATTCTGGATCACCTTCAGATACGAGATCATGTCCTTGATCTCGGACCGCTCGTAGAACGAGAATCCGCCGACCACGTGATATTTCAGCCCGTATCGCCGCATGCCTTCTTCAAATAGCCGCGACTGCGAATTCGTGCGGTACAACACCGCGGCCCTCGGTGTATTCCCACGCTCGGTTGCCTCGCGCACATACCGCGCAATCCAATCGGCCGCGAACAGCGCTTCGTTCTCTCCGTCCGGCGCCTCGTAGTACCCGATCTTCGTCCCGCCCTGCCGTGACGTCCAAAGATTCTTGCCTTTGCGCCGCACATTGTTCGCGACCACGGCCGACGCGGCCTGCAGAATATTCTGCGTCGAACGATAGTTCTGCTCCAGCCGGATAATCTTCGCCTCGGGAAAGTCCTGCTCAAACTCCAGAATGTTGCGGATGTCCGCGCCCCGCCACGAATAAATCGATTGATCCTCGTCGCCGACGGCGCACACGTTATGCCGATCCCCCGCCAGCATGCGCATCAACTCGTACTGCGGACGATTCGTGTCCTGGTACTCATCTATCAGCAGATACTGAAATCGTTTGTTGTAGTACTCGCGCACCTGCGGCGCCGCCTTCAGCAATCGCACCGCGTCCAGCAGCAGATCGTCGAAGTCCAGCGCATTCGCCTTCCGCAGTTCCTTCCGGTACTCCTCATACAGGTGCGCAATCTTCTCCGTCTTCGGATCCGCCGACTGCAGATACAGCTCCTGCGGATCGAGCATGTGATTCTTCGCCCACGAAATCCGCCCCAGCACGGTGCGGGGCGTAAGTTGCTTGTCATCCAGACCGAACCGTTTCAGCAGCGACTTCACCACTGATTGCTGATCGCTCTCGTCGTAAATCACGAAATTCTTCGTGTGCCCAATCGCCGGCTGTCCCGGAACCGCCGACGGAATCCGCATCGCTTCAATGTCTCGCCGCAACATCCGCACACAAAACGAATGGAACGTCGAGATCACCGGCTTCGCAATGCTCAAGCCACCCACCAGTTTCTCGACGCGCTCGCCCATCTCCGCCGCCGCCTTATTGGTGAACGTCATCGCCAGGATCGACTCCGGCATCACGCCCTTCTGTTCGATGAGATAAGCAATGCGAAACGTGATGACGCGCGTCTTCCCGCTCCCCGCGCCGGCCAGGATAAGCACCGGACCGTCGGTCGTTTCGACGGCCTCGCGTTGTTGCGGATTCAATTGGTCAAGAAAAGACAAAACAGAAGCGGCTCCAGAGTGTGTTGTCTCAATTTTACAGGGAATCGCCCGGTGGAAAGCTCATCACGGCTGTCTGTGACAACAAAAATCCCGCAAGCCCCGCGCACCTGCCCGTTCCTTCAACGAAGTCGCAAGGGGCAGCGCGCCCACTCCGAATTACGCCGGTAACTCGGACGTCGTCTCTCTGGGAACAGGCGCGCTCGCCCCTTTGCAGAGGAGCGTTTATGAGTCGCACGATTTTGGCTTTAACGGTCCTGCTGTTCGTGACCGGATTCGTTGTTCTCGATCGCCATGCCGTCCACGCCGGAGAAGTCTCTCCCACTCCCGGATACAAAGTTCTCGATCCCATTCGCCACGGAAATCTAACGATCTTCCCGGTTGTCGCCGCAAAGAGCTATTCGACCGGAGACTTCATCACTCTCGACGAAGGCCTCCGCTCCGGCGAAATCGTCGTCACTGAAGCAGGTAGCGTGCAAGGCCTCATCCGCCGCCACGGCGCGCCACCCATGCATCACGACGGTGCGCAGGTGAACCGCCTCGTTCTGGTGAACAACTCCAGGCGCCCACTCCTGCTGCTCGCCGGCGAGATCGTCAGCGGAGGCAAGCAGGACCGCGTCATCGGCAAAGATCGCATCGTTCCCGCTGAAAGTGATCCCATCGACCTCAGCGTCTTCTGCGTCGAGCCCGGCCGCTGGGTCGCTACCAGCACCAATTTCGGCGCTTCGGAAGCAGTGTACGGCGGCAAGGTCGGAAGTGTGAACGCGCCTGCGCCCATGGCCGTCATGGCTCAGCCTTCGGTTCGCGCCAAGGCGATGGCCGAAAAAGATCAGAACCAGGTTTGGGATGCTGTCAACAAACAGAAAGCAGCCATGGCGGTTCAAGTCGCCAGAGCAGCGCCCATGGTCCAGACGGAAATCGCGCAGACCAGCTCCTACGCCAAGGTGAACGAGAATCAGGAAGTTCGGAAGCAGGTCGACGCCATCGCCAAGCCGATCGAACAGAACTATCAAAGTCTCATCCACCAGCTGCATGACCGCAATGCCGTCGGCGTCGTCGTTGCCGTCAACGGACGCATCATCTGGGCCGACGTCTTTGCCAGCAGCGACCTGCTCGCAAAATACTGGCCCAAGCTGGTGCGCTCTTACGCCTCCGAAGCAGTCGTAACGCGTGCCAAGGAAATGGATCTCACCGTGAATCAGGCGCAGAACTTCTTGGCGGACATGGAAGGACGCCGCGAAATAATCGAGAGCGAGCCCGGAATCTACCGCCACACCGAAGTGACCGGCGACGGATTCAAGGCATTCTCTCTGACTTCGCTACTGCCGAAAACCGGCTTCGAAGTCCATGTCGCGAAGATGGCAGAGTGAATAGAATGAAGATGATATGAATCGGTTTGGGGTCAGTCGAAGGTCGTTAGCCTGGCCCCTGATCCCTGTACCCTAGCCCCTGGTTGATTCGAACCAACGCCGCCACGCGCCAGAATCAGTCCCAAACCTCTGGTGCGTAATATCCCCGAGCGCCTGAAACGCCCAGCCACGCGTCTGCGCATCCAGAGAAGGATCATCGCTGTACTGAATGAGCTGAGGCACAGCTGTCATCCGCTGCTCCGGAGTAAATAACCCAGACTCCGCCAGCCCACAAGCTGCCCGTTCCCGGACCGCCGGTGAAGAATCCTCGTGCATCGTTCTGAGCAAAAGCTGGATGCTTGCGTCCGCACCACTGAGCGCCAGCGCCTCGGCAGCCCACCGCCTCGAATCTACATCTTCATCCTTCAAGTGATCCGCTAGTATCCCGACTACTCGATCGCTTTCCACTCCGCGATTCGCCAGCAGCCCCGCAGCCCACAGCGCCCAGACCTTCTGCCCAGGATCCGCCGAGTCCACCATCTTCAGCACGTAATCCAGGCTCGCCGAGTTCTTGCCCAGGCCATACGCGGCAAGCTCGACCTCGACGCCCGACTCGCGCACTCGCAGATCTTCCGAATTCAATGCTGCCGTAGTAAGGGACGCAATCTCCGGAGTCCACTGCATCTGCCCCTGCCATCCATTGACATGCGTGGAGATTTGATCGACCGCCACTGCGGAATGGCGGACCGCCTGTTCGAGCAGCGCCTCCGCTTGCTTCTGGGGCTCCAGTCCGTCCAGTTGCCGCGTCGCGGCGGCCGAAAGTGGCACCTTCTTCTCCGCCCGGAGTAGCCACGGAACATTTGCATTCCGCACAGCTCCTACGAATAGCGCCGTGCACATCCCAATCACCGCAGCTACAATCTGCGCCGTTCTGAGCGGCGTCTTCCGTCGCGGACTCCGCGCGGGATCACCTCCGACCCCCGCGTAATCCGATCCCGGACCAAGCGTCCCGTAATCCGGAGTCGCCGTCAGACGAGGGTCTGGCCCTGGCGCAGCATTCGCGCCCTGCTCCGAAAAACGTGCCTTGGGAATCTCCATATTAAGGAGAGTCTAGGTGGGCCTTCTAAATAGGGTAAAGTTACTTCGGTGCCGCCGCTGCGCAGATTTCTCGGACGCGATTCTTCATTAGTTCAGCAAGCGTACCGGGAGGTTACGCCAATCATCTGCCTACGATGTTATCCTTCGGGGTTTATGGGCGCATGGGGAACAGCACTTTTCTCCGACGATACCGCATGCGATGTACGCGACTCCTATGTCGATCTTGTTGGCGATGGTCTGACAGGCCCTGAAGCGACTAATGCGCTTCTGCGTGAGTGGTCCGCTTCTCTCAACGATCCTGACGAGTCTCCCGTATTTTGGTTGGCGCTGGCAGTCACTCAGTGGAAATGTGGACGGCTCGAGCCTCACGTCCTGCAACAAGCACTGAACGTGATCGACCGCGGATCGGACTTGGCCAGATGGGAATCTGGCTCAAAGGATTTCAAGAGGCGCAAGGTCGTTCTCGAAAAGCTCCGTGCGCAACTTATTTCTCCACAACCTCCCGAAAAGCGCGTCCCTAAACGCTTCCGGGATAACAATGAATGGCGAGTTGGCGATCTAGTTGCCTACCGATTGCAGTCGAGGCGTTTTGTCATCTTACGGACGATTGGTCACCACAATGACAAGGGCGGAACAGCCCCCATCTGTGAGCTACTCGATTGGAGCGGAGAGCAACTACCACAGTCATTCCAGTCTTTCGATATCCGCAAGAGCCGTGGAGCAAGGCCAATTACTCAGTTCATGATCGGCCGAACTCGGGCCAAGGAAAGACCCGACGACCGGTTCCAATATCTTGGCGTGAACATGAAACCGGCTCAAAAGCCTGCCGGATTCACGGTTATCTTGTGGAGATGGTTCGATAAGACGCTGAAGGAGCATTTTGGGCTGGAATGAATCCACATCGACAGCCATGGCTGACGCTCTCAGGCATTAAACACTCGAGTTTCGCCTTCCTTCGATTATCTCCACATCTGACCGCTTTTCGCCTCAGGAATGTTGTGCAACTGTCCCTCGGCCGGATTCGAGAAGCGAATGGCGGCTCGATGAGCCCCTTTTCCCCTCTCACCATTTCAGGACATTTTCAGGTTCCGGGGTTTACTCTTGGACGGCATCGATCAGGAGGAAGTCATGTTTACAAAATGCCGTACCTGGATTCCGCTCGTCATCCTCGCACTCGCCGCAACATCCTTCGCCGTGTCCGCTCCCGGATACAAGGTGAGCGCAACTTACAAAATCGGCGGCGACGGCGGCTGGGACTACCTCACCACCGACGCCAGCGCGCGACGTCTCTACATCTCCCGCGGCACTCACGTCATCGTTCTTGATCTCGACTCCGGCAAGACTGTCGGGGATATTCCCGACACGCCGGGCGTCCACGGTATCGCCCTCGCCCCCGAACTCGGCAAGGGTTTCACCAGCAACGGCCGCGAAGGCACCGTCACCATCTTCGACATCAAGACGCTCGCTCCCATCGGCGCGAAAGTGAAAGTCGGCGACAATCCAGACGCTATCCTTTACGATCCCGCCACCAAGCGCGTCTTCACCTTCAACGGACGCAGCCAGGACTCCACCGCCATTGACGCTACCGACGGCAAGGTTCTGGGCACCATCAAGCTCGGCGGCAAGCCCGAGTTCGCCGCCAGCGACGCCAAGGGCGAAATCTTCGTCAACATCGAGGACAAGAGCGAACTGGTCGCGATTAATCCCGCGAAGCTCGAAGTCAAATCGAAATGGCCTCTCGCTCCCTGCACCGAACCCAGCGGACTCGCCATCGACCGCAAGAACCGCCGCCTCTTCGTCGGATGCGATAACAAGATGATGGCCGTCGTGGATGCCGACAGTGGTAAAGTGCTCGCCACTCCCGCCATCGGCGAAGGCGTCGATGCCACAGCATTCGACGATGAAACCGGACTAGCCTTCGCTTCCTGCGGTCAGGACGGCGTTCTCACCGTCGTAAAAGAAGAATCGCCCACAAACTTCAGCGTGGCCGAAACCGTCCCTACAGAAAAAGGCGCGCGCACCATGGCCCTCGATCCTAAGACGCATAACGCCTACGTAGTGACCGCGAAATTCGGCCCGCACCCAACGCCCACAGCCGACAACCCCCATCCCCGTCCACCGATCCTCCCGGACAGCTTCGTAGTCCTGGTTGTAAGCAAGTAAGGAATTTCATCAACAGATTGCCCCACCCTTGTCGCGCAGCATGCGACAGGGTGGGGCTTTTGACTTTCGAATCACGTTTTCGAAATACCCAGCGATGCCTGAGAGCAGCAGGCTTTAGAACTTCAGGCTCAACAAGTACTGAACCAAATCACTCTTCTCGCTCCCACTAAGCCCGAGGTTCATGCACTTGTCGTAATGGTTGACTACGGCGTTTAGATCAGCAAAACGCCCATCATGATAAAAGCCGCCAGTTGAATGGGTAGAAAGCGCCCCCAGAGGCGCGGTTCGATAGCGCATATCCGGCCCGCGGTCTGCCCCGAAGCTGTCGATGCAGACGTCGGAGGCCTGGTGCAGATTCCATCCTGGCTCCGTCCAAAGCGGTTCGGTATGACAGTTGTTACATCCAGCCTTCCCGCTGAATAGCTCGTCCCCACGTGCGGCCGCCGCCTTATCGATCGGCACCGTCGGGTTCGGCGCGGGAATGGACAGCTGATAAAGCTGAAGCGCAGCAAGTTTGGAAGTGATGAGATCGTCGTCGGGATTGATGTGAGGCAAATCTGCAAAGCCGTTCGCGGCGGCGATTGGGAACTGTGCGGCATTGTTCAATCGCGGATCGAAGAACCTGCCTTTCCCGTGCATCTCCAGATTGGCGACGAACGCGTTCCAGTGCGGCACCGAACCCCACCCCAGCCAGGTGTGCAGATTCACTCCCCCCAGGCCAAACGCTGGAGGAATAAGTGACGCGTCCGAAACGTTCGTGCCCGTGACCACGCCATCGGTTACCTGTCGCGGATTGAATGCCTTCCCATCCAGGAGCAACTCGGCATCGAATTTTCCCGGTCCCCAGCTGTTAAGGACCTTCCTTACCGTGCCCTGATCTGTAGACAGCAAATTCGCGATCACGCTTAGGTCGGGTGCGAGCGCGATGATTGCTCCGACATTTAAATCACGATTCGCCCAGCCATCCAGTCTGTGGCCGATGCAGCCGGTTCCGGGATTCGGCGTAATTTGCCCGCCGCAAAGGGCAGGGATGGAGTTGTCAACGGTCGAATGACACAACGCGCACTGGATACCGACGGACTTCAGCGTCCCTGAAGCGTTAAAGCGTCCCGTGACGCCGAGCACCGCATTCAACTTGAGCAGCGCCAGCGTAACGGCCGGGTCATCAAGGTTGACCTTTCCCTTCAAGAGTTGTTCCAGCAAATTCCGCGGAAGGGCGTCCACGTCCACTTTCAGCCCCACAGCGAGTGCAGTCTTTGGACTTACTCCCGCACCCACGCCGCCGAGTTTGGCTCCCTCGATGGCCTGATGCAGTTTCAGGGTGTCTCCCCAAAATGCCTCGTCTCCAAACGTGTCGAAGCGGAAGAACTGCTCTCCCCGCAGTACCTTTTGGGTGGCATTGTCAACAACCGGGTTGCGGTGCGTGTTCTCCGCACCCGCTCGTGCCGAACGCGTGACCGCGACCACGCTGATCAGCAACAAGGCCGCGACCATCGCGATCAGATTCCAACGAAATCTCGATTGCGCCATCTCAAAACCTCCTGAGCCTCTTTCTGGAGGACTCGAGGGCATAACGAATTCATGCCCTTCTGCGAACGTGCGTTCGAATGGGTACCTCATCACCAGGCTCAGCAGGCGAGCGCAGCACATGACTCCCAACCTCTGGCGGCAAACTCGTAGTCGGAGGACCTCTCGCCGACAGGTCGCGGAAATACTTTGAGTTCCTCAACGAGATCTCCCGGCCTCTTTTAACGTCTGCTCGACCAGGAAGCAGGCTCGTCGGCAAACTCTTTGGAGTTCGCCTGGCACTTCGTAGCAGGAAAGAGTCTGCAAACGCAGAAGAGTTACACGCGTCGGGATCTCAGATACGATTTAGCCGGAGTGAGAGGTCAACGCGCTGTTAGATTTTTGTCGCGCGCATTGAGGTCGGCACAGGAATGTCTCGTGCCTGCATTGGTAAATGTAGAAACGATGTCACTTAGCACATCAACAGTGATAAATCGGGATAGTCGTCTTTGTTGCAGATCAAACAGGTCGAATTGTTAGCGTGAAACTCTCGCTCTGTTCGGCGTTACAGATCGGCGCCGAATACGTGTCGTGTCCGGATCGCTGCGCCACAGATCGTTCGAAGCCTAGGGCCCCCTCTCCTACCGTAGAACCCCTATGCCCTCCCGCGCTGCCGACCGTTTACAATTGAACCCGCCTCGAACGACGCGACACCTGCGACCGACTCGACATGACCATGAAAGTTCGAAAAGCCGTTTTTCCAGCCGCCGGACTGGGCACCCGTTTTCTGCCCGCCACCAAAGCCCAACCCAAAGAGATGCTCCCGCTGGTCGACAAGCCCATCATCCAGTACGGGGTTGAAGAGGCCATGGCCTCCGGTTGCGACCAGATCCTCATCATCACCGGACGCGGCAAGCAAGCCATCGAAGATCATTTCGACGTCAGCTACGAACTCGAGAAGATGCTAGAAGAGCGCCACAAAGTGGATTTGCTGAAAATCGTGCGCTCAATCTCCGACATGATCTATGTCGCGTACGTTCGTCAAAAGGAAGCTCT
Organism: Terriglobia bacterium; assembly: GCA_963727085.1. GTDB lineage: Bacteria > Acidobacteriota > Terriglobia > Terriglobales > Acidobacteriaceae > Sulfotelmatobacter. Next base: position 115,631 of record CAVSER010000005.1, read on the forward strand.
CGGCCTCGGCCATGCCGTTCTGATGGCCCGCGAACTCGTGGGCCAGGAACCGTTCGCTGTGCTCCTCGCCGATGACGTCATCGATAACCCGGTTCCCGCCCTCAAGCAGATGGTCAACGTTTTCAACGAGAAGCAATGCAGCGTCATCGCCGCGCAGGTCGTCGAAGGCAAGATGATCTCTTCCTACGGCGTGTTCGACGCTCAACAGGTCAACGGCTTCAACGGACGCCTGTTCGAAATCCGCAACATGGTCGAGAAGCCGAAGCCGGAAGAAGCTCCCTCGAACCTGGCCATCATCGGCCGCTACATCCTGACTCCCGCGATTTTCGATTGCCTTGAAAAGACTCCAACCGGCGCCGGAGGCGAACTTCAGCTCACCGACGGTATGCGCATTTTGCTGAAGCAGGAAAAAATGTACGCCTACGTCTACGAAGGCCAGCGTTACGACACCGGAGACAAGCTTGGCTTCCTGAAAGCCACGGTGGAATTCGCCCTGAAGCGCCAGGACCTGGGTGGCCCCTTCCGCGAATACCTCCAGGGACTCAAACTCTAACCCCTTTCATCTTTAAGTTCGAGAATGCTCTGCTCGCAATGTGACATCCTGGGTCGAGCGACCGCACACTATCGACGCTTTCATCCAGTGGTGGAAGCATTTGGCGCGCGACCTCCACAGATCACGCGGATCGAGTGTAATATTCTGGCGCACGCACTATTCAGAATGGGCAAGCGCATCGAGCCCCGCATCCCAGTTCAGGTTCCGGTCCGCATCTTCGGCACCGATAGCGCAGGCGCCGTCTTTTCCCAAAAAGTCACCACGGTCAACATCAGCCGGCTCGGCGTGGAACTTGCGGAAGTACAACCGAAACTCACAGTCGAAGAGATCATTGGACTGACCTATGCCTCGAATCGAGCCCACTTCCGCGTGCGGTGGGTGGGCGCTGCTGGATCTCCCAAGGCCGGACACGTGGGCCTCCTGAGCGTCTCGCCCGAAAAACCGCTCTGGGATTTTCCTCTTCCCGGGCCCGCCTCTGACGATCATCAGCCCGGACTCATGGAACAACGCTCGAATCCCCCGCTTCCGCTGTCAAAACAAGGTGGAGCTTCACATCGAAGGCGGCGGATCCTATTGGGGCACAGTCGCGGACCTCGCCCTGGGCGGCTGTTACGTAGAGATGCCCATCCCGTTAAACCCCGGGACAAAGCTGAAAATGGCACTCTGGATCGAGCAGTCCAAAGTGATGGCCCAAGGGGAAGTCGCCCACAGAACTCCCGGCCTGGGAATCGGGATCCGATTCAAAACTGTCGCCGACGCGGACCTGGCCCGCATCCGCCAATTCCTCGACAACCTCTCCCCGCTCCACCGAAAACCGCTCCGCAACGCAACCCGCTGAGTTCAAGGGGTTCCCTCTGTGTAACTCTGTATCCCCTGTCGTGAGTGTCTAAGTTTCCTTTATGTACCTTAGTACCCTTCGTGGGGATGATCTTCGCGGTTGACTTTCTAAGCCCCCCGCAGCTTCTTCGACTTCTCTTCCACCCCGCGTGCGAGCTTCTCCTTATGCGCATGCATCTTCTTCGCAATGGATTCATCCGCCAGCGCGATCATCTGCGCAGCCAGAATGCCGGCATTCGTGGCGCCCCACTTCCCGATCGACACCGTAGCCACCGGAATTCCCGGAGGCATCTGCACCGTCGACAGCAGCGAATCCATTCCATTCAACGAAGTGGATGGAATCGGCACCCCAATCACCGGCAAGATCGTGTGTGCTGCAATCACTCCCGCGAGGTGCGCAGCTCCTCCGGCTCCCGCGATGATCACCTTGATCCCGCGCTCCGCTGCCTTCTTCGCAAAGTCCGCGGAGCGATCGGGCGAACGGTGCGCCGATGTCACGTCCATCTCATATGCAATCCCGAAATCATCAAGAGCCTTCCCCGCCTCCCGCATGATCTCCAGATCCGAATCACTCCCCATCACAATCGAAACCAAAGGCTTGCTCATTGTTCTCCCCAGAATATTGCTGGATTTTTTTTATTCTGAAATGCTTGAACTCATCCTGAGCGAAGGTTTGTTTCGCGAAGCGAACCAAACCGCAATCGAAGGATCCCTACCCGCGCAACCGGCCGCGTCGAACCTTTGAAACCTTGCAACCTAGCCTTCGCCTACTTCTTCAATGCTCTCGCGGCAATATCCTTCCGGTAATGCGCCCCATCAAACGAAATCTTCCCGCAGGCCTCGTACGCCCGCTCCACTGCTCCGTGCAAATCCGCGGCCCGCGCCGTCACGCCCAGCACGCGGCCCCCGGCTGTGTAATAGATGCCATCCCGCCGCGACGTGCCTGCGTGAAATACTTTAACTCCCTCGACCGCTCCAGCTTCGGCGAGTCCATCGATCCGCTTGCCCATCTCAAACGTCCCCGGATACCCTCCCGACGACATCACCACGCAAACCGACGCATCCGGCGACCACTTGAAATCCCCTTCGCTGATGCGTCCCTCGATCGAAGCCTCGATCGCTTCCACCACGTCGCTCTCCAGCCGCATGAGAATCGGCTGCGTCTCCGGGTCCCCAAACCTGCAATTAAACTCCAGCACCATTGGACCTCTCGGCGTCATCATCAGCCCGCAATACAGCACGCCTTTGAATTCCGAGCCTTCCGCCTTCATCCCCGCAACCACCGGCCGCGCAATATGATTGACCAGCCAGTCCCGCATCTGATCGTCGACAATATTCGCTGTCGAATATGCGCCCATGCCTCCGGTATTCGGCCCGGTATCTCCATCGCCCACACGCTTGTGATCCTGCGCGCCGACCATGGGAGCCACCCGCTCCCCGTCGCTAAACACCAGGAACGAAAGTTCGTCGCCCGTGAGGCATTCTTCCAGCACCACGCGTGCTCCGGCGTCGCCTAGCATGCGCCCGCTCAGCATCTCCGCCGCAACGCTCGCCGCCTCTTCCTTACTCTTGGCGATGACCACGCCCTTGCCGGCCGCGAGTCCATCCGCCTTGACCACCACCGGGGTATGGAAGTGTCCCAGCGCCGACCGCACCTGCTCAATCGAATCGCAAATCGCAAACGGAGCCGTCGGGATATGATGCCGTTGCAGAAATTCCTTCGCGAAACTCTTGCTCGACTCCAGCCGCGCCGCCGCCTGCGACGGACCAAATACCCGCCACCCACGCCGCTGAAATTCATCCACAACGCCCAGCGTCAACGGCTGTTCCGGCCCGACCACCGTCAGATCAGGCTGCAGCCGCGTAGCCAGCGACACAATCGAGTCCAGGCTCTTCAGGTCGGCAGGCAGACACTCCGCCTCGTCCGCAATTCCGCCATTTCCCGGAGCACAATAAAGCTGCGAAATCCGCGAGGACTGTTTCAGCTTCCACACTAGCGCATGCTCGCGCCCGCCACTTCCAAGGACAAGAACTTTCATAGAAGACAAATCAGGTTAGAAGTTACGAGGAATGCTGTCAAACCGCGCGCCTCTCCCACACCCAGCCCCGCTGACAATCGGTTCAGTAACATTCCTTTCATCACACCCATGTACTTTGAATGATTCCTTTCTTCTCAGATCAAATTTTAGTTAACCATGGTTAACGGAAACACGATAGCATAGCTAAACATCGAGGATTTGAGATCCGGATACAGCCATCCTGACGAATCGATCCGTAGCGCACTACATTTTAGAATGTTCGCACAAACCTATCGCCGCCCTCGCGCCTTGCTGTTCGCGCTGAGCTTCATCCTCGCCACGCTCGCGCCATCATCGCGCGCGCAGCAGACCGAGCCTCTGTCCCCGCCCCAGACCCAAAGCACTCCAGACCCCGACGCTTCCCCCGCCGACCGCACCGAAACGCTCTTTCCTCACTTCGCTAGCACGCGTTTCTGGCTCTCCGGCCAGGCGAACTTCATCTTCCAGGCGCATCCCGAATTTCCCGCGCCCTACACCGGGCCCCACAGCCTGTCTCCGCATTATGAAAAAGCCACGTCCCGTGTGCTCACGCTCTACACCGGCGCGCGCCTCAATAACTCCACCGAGTTTCTCCTCGATCTCGAAGAAGCCGGCGGCTCCGCCCTCAGCCAGGGTTTCGGACTGGCCGGCAACACCGACCTCGACATCGTCCGCAATCCTCTCCTCAGCAAAGCCGTCTACCTCGGCCGCGCCGAGTTCCACCATGTCTTCTCCCTCAGCGACGACAAGATCGAAAACGACCGCAACGCCTTTTCTCTTTTCGAGGAACTCCCCCGCCGCCGTCTCGAATTCCGCATCGGCAAATTCAGCATGCCGGATTTTTTCGACCTCAACTCCGCCGGCTCCGACACCCACTTCCAGTTCATCAACTGGACTATCGACAACAACGGCGCATGGGACTACGCCGCCGACACTCGCGGATACACCGTCGGCGCCATCCTCGACTACGAAGATCGCAACTGGGGATTCCGTTTCGCCGAAGCCCTCATGCCCAAGGTCGCCAACGGCATCGACCTCGTCTACAAGCCCTGGCAGGCTCATGCGGAAAATTTTGAATACGAGCTACGCAAGGGAATACTGCCGAAGAAGTCCGGCGTGCTCCGCGTTCTCGCCTACACCAACTCCGCCAACATGGGCATCTATCGCGATCAGGTCATCAAAGCCGCAGATGCAGGCACTACGCCCGATATCACGAATCATCTCTGGCACATCACTCGCAAGTACGGCTTCGGCATCAATCTCGAGCAGAATCTTTCGCAGCACATCACCGCCTTCGCCCGCTTCGGGTGGGGCGACGGCCAAACCGAATCCTTCGCCTATACCGAAGTCGATCAGACGTTCGATCAGGGACTCACCGCGAACGGCTCCTGGTGGCATCGCAACCAGGACCGCGCCGGCATCGCTTTCGTCAGCAACGCCATCAAGAAGGATCACCAGAATTACTTGAACGCCGGAGGTTTGGGCTTCCTGCTCGGCGACGGCCATCTTAACTACGGCCGTGAAAACATCGTTGAGTCCTATTACACAGTCCACGTCTGGCGCGGAATCTACCTCGCCCCCGGCCTTCAGCATATCAACAATCCGGGCTACAACCGTGACCGCGGACCCGCATTGGTCCCCTTCTTCCGTGCTCACGCCGAGTTCTAAAACTCAGCCGCCCTACTTCACCATCTCCGCATTGAACCCCTGCACTATTCTGTAGCACTCACAAGCCGAGCTCTCCAGCTTCTTGCGATTCAGCACCCGCACCGACCCGTGCGTATATTCAATAATCTTCTTCTTCTGCAGCGCTCCCGCCGCCAGGCTCACACTCGGACGATCTGTCCCCAGCATGGTCGCCAGAAAATCATGCGTAATCCGCAGCAGCCCGGACTCCACCCGATCCTGCGTCAGCAACAGCCACCTCGCCAGCCGCTGTTCCAGATCGTGCAGCCGGTTGCACCCGGCCGTCTGCGCCACCTGCAATCCATGCACCGCCGCATAGCGATTCAGCAATTCCCGGAATCGCGGACACGCACTCAAAGCCGCATCCAGCGCTTCAACACTCAACTGAAATCCGTCTCCACTGATTTGCATGATCGCCTGGTGCGGCGTTCGTCGCAGACCCGCCGCCGCATACACCGGCACAAATCCCTCATTCCCCACCACTCCCACTTCTACCGTGTCCTCGTCTTGCGTAATGAACACCAGCGAAATCATGCCGGAGTTGAGGAAATATACAGACTCCAGCTTCTCTTTCGGTTGATACAAAACCGCATGGTGCCGCAACTCCAGATGCCGCAACTCGTGCCGGATCGTCTGAAACTCTTCGTCCGGCATGGCTAAAAGGATGGCGTTCGCTACCGGTTTTCCTTCAAAGTTCGTGCGTTCGCCGGCCCGCGCTGGCTGCGCTTCCGGTTCAGGGACAACATTCGCTTTTATCATTCGCAAATCGCCTCCCCACTTCATCAGATGCTTTTTCGGCCCCGGTCCGCCATAGGGCCGTTCGTAAATTACCTTGCTCGGCAACCCGCACTGCATACAGTTTTTGCCGTATTCCGGCCTGATCGCAGTCGTGAATAATTGGTAGGGAAACAAACAGTCACTCCCCACTCCGGAGTGGCTACTCCTAAAAGTGCGGTTTCACCGTTGATGCCAGCCCGGATCCTTTTAGCGGACGACAATCCGACCGTGCGAACTGCCTTGCGACGGCTGCTGTCAGGCCCCAACCGCGAGATTGTCGAGGCCGAGGACGGGACGGACGCCGTTTCAAAAGCTCTTGAGCACCGTCCGGATATCGCCATCCTCGATCTGGCCATGCCCAGCATGGACGGTCTCTCCGCCGCGCGCGAGATCTCCCGGCATCTTCCCCACGTCCAACTTGTGATGTGTACGATGCACTGGTCTCCGCAACTGAACATCGAAGCGCAAAAGTCCGGCATTCATACAGTCGTCAACAAAGCCAACGGCGGCGTGCTCGTCGCGACCGTCACAGAATTGATCGACTCCCTCCCATCCCTCAACCTCCCACTGCCTGCATCGCCGCTCGTCTTGCCGCCTGACGCGCTCCCCGCCCCCATCACCGAAGTCGCTGATCCCTCCAAAGACAACCCTCCAGCCGCCGAGAGTTCCATCGACCCTTCCGCAAAGCCCTCCTAGAAAACCAAGGATTCCCCAGTGATCCCCTGTGCCCCCGTGTTAAAGCCTTGTTCCGGGACACCATCAAAGGCATCTATAGTGATAATCTTCAGCCGCAATTTTTCTGATCGGAGAAACTCATGCAATTTCGCACTCTTGGCCGCAGCGGTTTAAAAGTCTCAGCCGAAGGACTCGGCTGCATGGGCATGTCGGAGTTCTATTCAGGACGCGACGACGCCGAATCCATCGCCACCATTCATCGTGCACTCGACCTCGGCATCACCTTCCTCGACACCGCCGATGTCTACGGCCCGCACACCAACGAAGAACTGGTCGGACGCGCCATCAAAGGCAAGCGCGAGCAGGTTATTCTGGCTACCAAGTTCGGAATCGTACGCGATCCCGCCAACCCGATGGCCCGCGGCGTAAACGGCAAGCCGGACTACGTCCACCAATCCTGCGATGCCAGCTTGCGCCGCCTTGGTGTCGATCACATTGATCTTTACTACCAGCACCGCGTCGATCCCAACACGCCCATCGAAGACACCGTGGGCGCCATGGCCGGCCTGGTGAAGCAGGGCAAGGTACGCCACCTCGGACTATCAGAAGCGGGACCGCAAACCTTGCGCCGCGCCATGAAAGTACATCCAATTACTGCGCTCCAAACCGAATACTCGCTCTGGTCGCGCGATCCCGAGAACGAGATCCTCGAAACCTGCACTGAGCTCGGCATTGGCTTCGTCGCCTACAGTCCTCTCGGACGCGGATTTCTCACCGGACAATTCAAACGCTTCGAAGATCTCCCAGCCGACGATTACCGTCGCAACACCCCACGCTTTCAGGGAGAGAACTTCCAGAAGAATCTCGACCTGGTTCGGCGCATCGAAGAAATCGCCCGGCAAAAGCACTGCACCCCGTCGCAACTGGCGCTGGCCTGGGTTCTGGCCCAAGGAGACGACATCGTCCCCATCCCCGGCACCAAGCGCCGAAAATTTCTGGAAGATAACGTAGGCGCGCTCGATATACACCTCACAAAAGAAGACCTCGCACAAATCGTCGAAGTCTTCCCTCCGCAAGCCGCGGCAGGAAACCGCTACCCGGAACACATGATGGCCTCCGTAAACCGCTAGCGGAAGTTTTCCTCTGTGAACCTCTGCGCCCCCTGTGTTGAGTTTCGTCTTTTGCCAAGACGCAGAACTCAACGCTTGACGAACCCTCGATCCCCTCCTATTCTGCGGACTGAGCGCGAAGGGCGCCTCCAGTCCGCGGAAAGGGCCGTGCCCACCTTGTCACAATTCATCGAAGGCCACGAACCTTCTTTCAGCCTGACTCGTGCGGACTCCAGGCATGTGATGAAAGGAGATTCGTATGTTTCCCAATTCGCACGACGCACCTCCGCTTCCCACTCAGCCCAACCTCGAACAATACAAAAAGCTCGCAAAAGATCTGGTGAAGGCCGCCGACGCGAATCCATCTGCGCTCCCCGCATGGACCACACGCTGGCTTCGCACCCTCACGCGCTTAGCCCATTTCGAAAACACAGATCAGCTTCAGCTCAATGTCGATCAATGGTCTCAGCAATTCGAAAAATTCATAGACGCCCAGAAATCCGGCGGCAAATTGCCTTTGGCGAAAGCGCAATTCGCCCTGGCGCGAGCCCACGGATTCGAAAGCTGGCCAAAATTCTCCCAACACCTCGACGCCCTCGCTCGCTCAAATTCGTCAGAGTCAAACTTTGAGGTCGCTACCGAAGCGGTGATTGACGGCGATCTGGAGACGCTCTCCCGCTTGCTGAAAAAGAATCCTGACCTGGCGCGCGCCCGCTCCACTCGCCAGCATCGGGCTATGCTGCTGCATTTTGTCGCAGCCAATGGCGTTGAGAGTTATCGGCAGAAGAGTCCAAAAAACGCGGCAAAGATAGCGGAACTCCTCCTCGACAGCGACGCAGACCCGAATGCCGAAGCCGACGTATATGGCGCCGGAGCGACAACGCTCGAGCTGGTCGCAACCAGCATTCATCCCGAGCGCGCCGGCGTCCAGGAGCCCCTCATGCAGCTTCTGCTGGATCGCGGCGCGTCGAAAGAGGCCGCATCGGCACGGAGCAGAAATGTAATCAGCGCCTGCCTGCAAACGGGCGCCCACGCGCCGCCGACTTTCTTGCGCTTCACGGATTCCCCATCGACCTCGAGGCTGCTTCCGGACTGGGCCGCCTGGACATCGTTAAAACCTTCTTCGATGAGTCGGGGAAACTTCTCGGCAACGCCACCGGCGATCAATTGCAGTGCGGATTTCTTTGGGCCTGCGAATACGGAAGGAACGACGTCGTTCGATTCCTGCTTGAGCGCGGCGTCTCCGTGCATGCGCAGGCGGGTGGACAGACAGCGTTGCACTGGGCCGTCATCGGAGCACACCCGGAGACGATCAAGCTCCTGCTCGAGCACGGGGCCGATCTCGAAGCGAAGAATTCCTACGACGGCACTCCTCTGGGGCAGGCATTATGGTCGGCGCTGCACTCTGACGGACAATTCGATTACTTTCCTGTCATCGAAGCCCTGCTCGCGGCCGGCGCGAAAGCATCAGTCGCAGCCAGGGAATCGATCGAGAAGCAAAGCAGTGTTCCGCCTGAGACCAGGCGTCGAATCCTCGAGCTTCTGAGGACGCAGCGCGAAACGTGAGATGTGCTGGATCACAGCAGAATTCAGCGCGAATATTCCTGCACCTTCTGATCGACGGCCACCGCAACGTACTTCTGCGAATCGAGATCGCGGAATTGCACCACGCGGTGTCCGTCGCGCGCAATCTTTCCCCACCGGCTCGGCTTCTCCGGATTCTGCTCGATAGCTTGGTACTCCTTGCCATCCATCAGGAAGCGCACCGTGCGCAGGCGCTGCCCGCCGGTGCGCGTCACACGAAACTTGCGCCCATTGATTACTATCTGCGTGCCCGAGAACATCTGCTCCGCGGCCGAAACCAGCAGTTCGTGGCTGAACATAGCCCTACCCTAGCAGGTCCCCGTTAGGGGCGCTGAATCCGCGAGTAGAGGATGGCACGCATTCCCCTCAACCGTTGTCATCCTGAGCGACGCGCTTTTTGCGGCGCTCAGGATCTATGCATTCCTTCCGTCCGCATCGCCGCACGGAGTGAAGGAGGACACATCAGTTTGCGTCAAGCAGAATGATGAGTGAGATGGGGATTTATCAACAATGTGACCCCATGTAAACTCTGGAATGATGAATCCAGTTACGAACTTGAAAAAAGTTGAACACTACCTGAAGTCGATTGAGAACGGCGATTTTGCCTACATCGTCAATCTCTTTTCTCCTGATGCCGTTCTAGAACAACTTCCGAATCGAATCTATCCGAACGGGATTCGCTCCGGAGTCTCCAGGATGGCCGAAGCGTTCGAGAAGGGTCGGAAGCTGCTGTCGGGGCAGAGCTATGAGATCAAGAGTTGTATCGTAGACGGGGATAAATTGTCGATCGAGGTCCTCTGGACCGGCACACTGGCACTACCCTTTGGTAGCCTGTCAGTCGGGTCCCAGATGCGTGCCCACTCCGCCATGTTCTTCCAATTCAAAGACGGGAAGATCGTCAGCCAACGGAATTATGACTGCTTCGAGCCATGGTAGAGCACAGGGGCTGTCAATGAGTGATCTGGCGATTTTTCACCAACAATCAGCAAGATAAGTTCAACGACTCGGTTCCGGGTATTTGTCGCGAGCAAGCCGCCGAGCGTCCTCTGGCGTGTGCCCTCGGTCCCGAAGTTCCTTCGTCAGCGTTGCTCGGATCCACGCGTCATCATCGAAGGGGTGATCTCGGAGAATCTGGATGTGCTCCAGGCTACGTCTTTGAGCCCATTCTGGTGACAGGGCTGAAAGCAATTCAATCTGCTGTTGGAACGCGATTCTCCGGCCATCTTGCCTTTCAACACGGTATTTGAGTTCATAGTCAAGCGCTATTGTGGACGTGACGCCTTGAAAAACGTTGTACAGGAGTCCGTCGAGATCATGGGTGGTCAGACGCTCGAATTCTTGGCCGCGTTCTGCGACAACATAGTGATAGCCGCTCTCGTCAACCTCGATATGTGGCCTACCAGACTGTTCGGAAAATCCGAAAGTGGGTAAGACATCGTCGGAAGCACCGATTCGGCGTGCAAGAAATGTAATCTCAGATTCGATCTCTTCAAGGCTCAACATCGGGCAGCCTATGCAACCGCTTGACACCTGGTACGCCTCAACTGGATGCAGCCGTAACATGACTGACGAAACCAGATGGGATGAGAAGGCCGGTTTCCGGACGGGATGCGGAGTACGCTCCCAAGTTATCGACGTGCTCAAGGCACAGATAAATAAGGAGACCGACAATGAAGAAGGTTAGCACCGTAGCGGCAAAGGCGAGCAAGAAAATCTCTCAGCTGAAGTTACCCGTCGGGCTGGATCTGGGAGATCGCAACAGTTGGTTCTGCGTGCTGGACGAATCCGGCCAGATACAACTGGAGCAGCGAGTCCGTACGACTGCGAAAGCACTGCAGGAAATCTTCGGTGCGATGCCGCGCAGCCGGATCGCGCTGGAAATCGGGACGCATTCGCCTTGGATCAGTCGCTTGCTCCAAGAGTTAGGGCATGAAGTGATCGTGGCGAATGCGCGCAAGGTACGATTGATCACTACCGTCACCGGTCTGCTTCCGAGAATGCCATGGAAGTTTGGGGACGGGACTTCACCGAGAGTCAAGAACCGGAGGCCGAGCTGTGGCAGGAGATTTGCCAGTGCGTTTCTGGACTGCTTACGACCCTGAAACCGGAATCTAAGACCTGCGACCTAACACCTACTCTTTGCCGCTGATCTTCGCCCACCACCAGCGTACGCCGACGAACAGGAACCGCCAGTCCGAAAAGAACTCCGGAGGCTTGCCCTCGAACGCGTGTCCTACAAACTGAAGAATCCAGCCAATGACGAAGAGGGCGATCGCCAGCAGCCACAGTCGGTGGTACACGAATCCGGCGAGCGCAAAACCAAACGAAACAAGAATGGTAGGAATTCCCAAGGTATGGCAGACCTGGTTCACCGGATGCTGATGGCTGCGCGAGTACTGCGCGATCCACTGTTCGCTGCTGCGTCCGCCTAACATACTCTCAAGAATACTCCCCTGCGCGTTTTGCCAGTGCCTCGAAACCAGTCCCGTCCCGAACGCGAAGTTAGCGTTGATACTAGTCGTGGGCTGCGGCGCCACCGCTACTACGGGTTTCGGGGTTCGAAGCACCCCACTCCCATCCCTGAAACTTCTGCCGCAACTTGCTTTTCAACAACTTTCCCGTTGACGTATGAGGCAACTCGTCCACGAACACAAAGGCGTCCGGCAGTTGCCAGCTGGCGAACGTTCGAGCCAGGAAGATACGCAGATCCGCGGCGCACACCTCGCACCCGTCCTTCAGCACGATGACAGCCAGCGGCCGCTCCACCCATTTCGGATGCGGCACAGCGATCACCGCCGCCTCCTTTATGGCCTCGTGCGCCACGATCGCATTCTCCAGATCCACCGAACTGATCCACTCGCCTCCGGACTTGATCAGATCCTTCACCCGATCCGTAATCTTGACGTACCCTTCAGGGTCAATAGTCACGACATCGCCGGTTCGAAACCAGCCATCGGACGTCCAGCGGTCCCCGGGATCCAGTTTGAAGTAGCTGCTGGCGACCCATGGTCCGCGCACGTGGAGTTCGCCCGACGTAACTCCATCCCACGGAGTTTCACCCTCCTCACTCATGGCGCGCGTCTCGATGAATGGCGAAGGCAGCCCTTGCTTGGCGCGAATGGCGTAGCGCTCCTCTTCGCTCTGCTTTTCGAGATGCGGTTTCAGATGGCACACTGTCGCCAGTGGAGCAGTTTCCGTCATGCCCCAGGGCTGAATGACACGCACGCCGAATTTGTCGAAGCGCCGGAACATCGACTCGGGGGCCGCCGACCCTGCAACCGCAATCCGCAGCCCGGGAGCCAGTTTCCAGCGCCCCGGATGGCAGTCGAGTGCATTCAACACCGCAAGCCACACCGTGGGAACTGCTCCGGTCAGCGTGACCCGCTCGGCTTCCATCAGATCCAGCAGAGTCTCAGGTTGTAGGTTGCGTCCCGGAAAAACCAGCTTGCTCCCCGCGAGAGTGGCCGCGTAGGGGAAGCCCCAGGCGTTGGCGTGGAACATCGACATCGCGGGAAAAACCGTGTCGTAGCAGCTGAAATGCAGCTGATCGGGCAGCGCCATCGCCAGCGAGTGCAATGCGAGCGATCGGTGCGAATACACAACTCCCTTCGGCTTACCCGTTGTCCCGGAGGTGTAGCACATCGCCGCGCCATCGTCTTCCGAAACCTGCGGATACTCCGGCTCGCCGGCATTTTCGATAAACGCTTCGTACGATTCGCCTCCCTCGATCTCGCGTCCGCAGCCCGGATGCTCCACCACAAAAATGCGCTCGAACTTAACGTGCGGACGGAACTTCTCGAACACATCGAGGAGTGTGGAATCGACAATCAGGAATCGATCCTCGGCATGGTTCACGATATAGGCGATCTCTTCCGGATGCAGCCGAAGGTTCAGAGTATGTACGACCGCCCTCACAGCCGGGATCCCGAAGTACGCTTCCAGATGCTCCCGCTGGTTCCACATCAAGGTAGCGACCCGGTCCCCGTCTGAGATCCCCGCTTCCAGCAAGGCCGCAGACAGGCCCCGCGCGCGTTGCTGGACTTCCCAATAATTTGTGCGGTGCCGTGAGCCATCCGGGTGGACGGAAACAATCTCAACTTCAGGAAAAATCTTGGCCGCCCTGTCGAGCATGCCGGAAAGCAGCAACGGAGACGACATCATGGTCGACTTCATGGAAAACCTCCACGTCCGGGTTGAAAGGCGACGGTGCCGCCGGCGGCAGGTTCAGCGTTTTCCGGCAGCCTCAGAATGGCGGGGAATTATAGCGCGGAACGATTCCGGCACAACCAGGAATCTTCCCCAACCGTTGTCATTCCGACGCGTCGCGCCAGCGACAAGGAGGAATCTGCTTCCCGCCGTCGCCTCTCGACCGCACGCGCTATCCTCCCGTGTTTGAGGCAGTCCCATCCGGCGTGTTAGCATCCTAGGTTTTGGCGGGTTGTTGGGCGGGCCTACTCTGTCCTCATCCTCTTCCTGGGCCGTTCCTTCCCACGCCTGCCTGAAGGAGCCCAACGTGAAAGTCTATTCCGGAGCAAATATAAGGAATGTCGCGATGGTCGGACACGGCCACGCAGGCAAAACCTCCCTCGTGTCAGCCATGCTGTACACCTCAGGAGCGACTCAGCGCCTTGGACGCGTGGACGATGGTTCGGCCACAACCGATTACGACGATGAAGAAATTGCCCGCCAGATGTCCATTGCGACCGGCGTGGCAGTCGTTGAGTGGGGCGGCACCAAGATCAACATTCTCGATACGCCCGGTTTCAGCATGTTCGTCCACGAAGCCAAGATGGCCTTGCCGGTCGTCGATGCGGCGATCGTCGTGGTCGACGGCGTAGCCGGCGTCGAAGTCGTCACCCAGCGTGTCTGGAATTATTGCGAAGAATATAAAACGCCACGCCTGATCGTGGTCAACCGCATGGATCGTGACCGCGCCGATGCCGCGCGCGTCCTCGAGTCCCTTACTAACGCATTCGGCCGCGATGTGATTCCGATTGAGCTTCCCATCGGCGCCGAGAAGAGTCTTTCCGGCGTCATCGATCTCGTCCGCATGAAGGCCTACACCTACGAGATGGGCGGCAACGGCAAGGGCAAAGAAACCGACATTCCCGCCAACTTAAAAGATCAGGCCCTGGAAGCCCATGAGCGCCTGGTCGAACTCGTGGCCGAGGGCGACGACAAGCTGATGGAAAAATTCTTCGAAGCCGGCACTCTCGGGGAAGAAGACTTGGTCCCGGCCCTGCACAACGCCATTCGCGAAGACAAAATATTCCCCGTCATTTTCAGCTCGGGTCTCGGCAACATCGGCGCTGACCGCGTCATGGATTTCATCATCGACTACACTCCCGCCCCCTCGGAGCACGAATGGGTTCAGGGCGAACCCGCCGGAGGCAACGGCGACGCTCCCAAGCGTCACGAAAGCGACGAAGAGCCGGTTTCCATCTATGTCTTCAAGACCGTCTCCGACGCCTTTGCCGGACGCATTTCCTACTTCAAAGTTTTCTCCGGCGTCCTCAAGAACGACGCCACGCTGCAGAACTTCCCCAAAAGCTCGCAGGAAAAGCTCGCGCACATCTCCGTCATGCAGGGCAAGACCGCAATCCCTGTGAATGAATTGCATGCCGGCGACATCGGTGCCGTCGCAAAATTGAAAGATACCCTGACCGGCGACACCCTCGGCGACAAATCCGCCCCGATCCAGTATCCGCGCGTGAAGCTCCCCGAGCCCGCCATCACCTTCGCCATCGAGCCCAAGAGCCGCGCCGACGAAGACAAGCTCGGTCCCGGCCTGCACAAGCTCATGGAAGAAGATGCCATGCTGCGCTTCTTCCGCGATCCCCAGACGAAAGAATTCCTCATCGCCGGTACCGGACAGCAGCACATCGAAGTCACGGTCGCGAAACTCAAGAAACGCTACAACACGCAGGTCAACCTCAAAGCTCCCAAGGTCCCATATCGCGAAACCATCCGCGGCAAGGCTGACGTTCAGGGACGCCACAAGAAGCAGACCGGTGGTCACGGCCAGTACGGCGACTGCAAGATCAAGATGGAGCCCCTCCCTCGCGGAGGCGAGTTCGAATTCGTCAACGACATCTTCGGCGGCTCGATTCCCAAGAACTTCATTCCCGCCGTCGAAAAGGGAATCAAAGACGCAGCCGCTCGCGGATACCTCGCGGGCTTCCCCGTCGTCGATTTCAAAGTCGTTCTTTACGACGGCTCGTATCACGACGTCGATTCAAACGACCTTTCCTTCCAGATGGCCGGCCGCATCGCTTTCAAAAAAGCCATGGAAACCGCCAAGCCCACCCTGCTCGAGCCGGTCATGCACGTTGAGATTACGGTCCCCGACGACTTCGCAGGATCGATCATGGGCGACCTCAACAGCCGCCGCGGACGCATCCAGGGCATGGACAACAAAGGCGGCAACACCGTCGTAAAGGCCGAAGTCCCCATGTCCGAGATGCTCACCTACGGCGTCGAACTAACTTCCATGACCCAGGGCCGCGGCTCTTTCAACATGGAAATGCACCACTACGACGTAGTCCCCGGCCAACTCCAGGAAAAAATCATCGAGAAGTCCAAGGCCGAGCGTGGCGAGGTAAAGGAAGAAGAAGAATAACGGCTGCTACAGTAGCCGCTGAACAGTTGCGAGCCTTGCAATGTCATTGGGAGCGGCGGCGAAGCCGGCGTGAGCGACCGTACGACGGTAGAAGGCTCGATGTTGCGGGCAGGAACGCCACATCCTGTGCATCGTCCGCACGAACTCGACACTGCACTGCCGCCATACCGGCTTCGTACGAATGAATCCCCTGGCTGCACCCCTGATCCCGGGCCCCTGATTTGATCGGGGCCCTGCTACGCAATTCTCACTGAACGAATTACACTATTAATTTGCAATCAAAGTAGCTCGCACGCCTGTGCGCCCAAGATTCCTCCCCAAGGAAGGCCATCATGTCTGTGAACAGCTTCAATAGCCGCTCGACTCTGAAACTCGGCAGCAAGGAATACGAGATCTATCGCCTCGACGCCCTCGACAAAGCGGGCATTTCGACGAAGCATCTACCTTTTTCTCTAAGAATCCTGCTCGAGAACCTGATCCGCACCGAGGACGGCCGTAACGTCACAAAAGAAGAAGTCCGCGCTCTTGCGAAGTGGAACAGCAAGTCGAAGCCCGAAAAGGAAATCGCCTTTACCCCCAGCCGCGTCCTCTTGCAGGATTTCACCGGCGTCCCCTGCGTCGTCGATCTCGCCGCCATGCGCGACGCCATGAAACATCTCGGCGGAGACGCAACCCTGATCAATCCACTGCAACCCGTCGAGCTTGTCATCGATCACTCCGTCCAGGTCGATGAGTTCGGAACCTCCAATGCCCTCGACATGAACGCCCTTCTCGAGTTCCAGCGCAACAAGGAGCGCTATTCCTTCCTTCGCTGGGGACAGACCGGATTCCGCAACCTCGCCATCGTTCCTCCCGACACAGGCATCGTCCACCAGGTCAATCTCGAATACCTCGCGCGGGTGGTCTTCGTGCATGAATCCCCGGGCAAGCGCGTAGCTTACCCGGACACGCTCGTCGGCACCGACAGTCACACCACTATGGTCAATGGCCTCGGAGTTCTCGGATGGGGCGTCGGCGGTATCGAAGCCGAGGCCGCCATGCTCGGACAGCCGGTCTCCATGCTCATCCCACTCGTCGTGGGTGTGAAACTGATTGGACGCCTCCGCGAAGGCGCCACCGCCACCGATCTCGTCCTCACCATCACCGAGATGCTGCGCAAGCATGGCGTCGTCGGAAAATTTGTCGAATACTTCGGCCCCGGACTCCGCGACCTGCCTCTCGCCGATCGCGCCACCATCGCCAATATGTCTCCCGAATACGGAGCGACCTGCGGCATCTTCCCCATCGACAAAGAAACCCTGCGGTACCTCGAACTCACCGGTCGCAGCAAAGGCCAGATCTCTCTCGTCGAGGCTTACGCCCGCGAGCAGGGGCTCTTCCATGACGACAAAACTCCCGAAGCGCAATACTCCGAGCTGCTCTCGCTCGATCTCGCGACCGTTGAGCCGTCCCTCGCAGGACCCAAGCGTCCGCAGGATCGCGTCGTGCTCTCGCAGGCCGGAGAATCGTTCAGCAATGCTCTTCCTGCGCTCATGAAGCCCAAGGCCGCCGCGAAAACTGGAGCCATTCCCGCCGTTGCCCCTGCCACCAAAGATCGTTGGGAGCAGGAAGGTGGCAGCCCCACCGCCGTCGGTGTCGAAGACCCCAACGTGCATGAGCACGTCCCCGTTTCGGTGAAAGATTCGCTCAAGCACGGCAGCGTCGTCATTGCCGCGATCACTTCCTGCACGAACACATCGAATCCTTCGGTCCTCATCGGCGCAGGCCTGCTCGCGAAGAAAGCCGTCGAGAAAGGACTCTCCGTCCCGCTGTGGGTCAAGACCTCACTGGCCCCGGGCTCGAAGGTCGTACGTGACTATCTC
The DNA here is from genome assembly GCA_963727085.1 of Terriglobia bacterium. Taxonomy (GTDB): domain Bacteria; phylum Acidobacteriota; class Terriglobia; order Terriglobales; family Acidobacteriaceae; genus Sulfotelmatobacter. The sequence goes on from CAVSER010000005.1 coordinate 133,390, forward strand.
GAGAAGGCCGGATTGATGGCCTACCTCGAAAAACTGAAGTTTCACATCGTCGGCTACGGATGCACCACCTGTATCGGAAACTCAGGACCGCTGCCCACCGAGGTCTCGCAGGCAATCGATGACAAGGAACTGGTCGTCGCTTCCGTGCTTTCCGGCAATCGCAACTTTGAAGGCCGCATCAACTCCGAGGTCCGCGCGAACTATCTGATGTCTCCGCCTCTGGTCGTCGCCTTCGCGCTCGCCGGACGCATTGACATCGACATGCGGAAAGAGCCTCTCGGCAAAGGCAAGGATGGCCACCCAGTCTACCTGTCCGATATCTGGCCGTCCTCGCGCGAAGTTGAAGAGACGATGGCGCACTCGATTACGGCCGAAATGTTTTCAAAGTCCTACAGCGAAGTTTTCCAGGGAGACGAGCGATGGCGCGGTCTCTCCGTGCCGAAAGGCGAAACCTACGCCTGGGAGAAAGATTCCACCTACATCCGCCGCGCCCCGTACTTCGATGACATGGCGGTCAAACCGTCTCCCGTCCAGGAGATCAAGCATGCCCGCGTGTTGGCCGTACTCGGCGATAGCGTCACAACAGACCACATCTCCCCCGCCGGATCGATCAAAAAAGACGGCCCCGCCGGAAAATATCTGCAGGAACACGGCGTGAAGCCCGCCGACTTCAATTCCTACGGCTCGCGCCGTGGCAATCACGAAGTGATGGTCCGCGGCACCTTTGCCAACGTCCGCCTGCGCAACAAGCTGGTCCAGACCGAAGGCGGATTCACTCGCCATCTACCCACCAACACCGAAATGTCGATCTTCGACGCCTCCGAAAAATACCGCGCCGAAAGAACTCCGCTCGTCATTCTCGCCGGCAAAGAGTATGGATCAGGTTCCTCCCGCGACTGGGCCGCCAAAGGTCCCGCGCTGCTCGGTGTCCGTGCGGTCATCGCTGAAAGCTACGAACGCATCCACCGCTCGAATCTTGTCGGCATGGGCATCCTCCCGCTGCAATTCCCCGCAGGACATAACGTGGATTCCCTGAAGCTGTCAGGCGAGGAAGTCTTCGAGATCGCCGGTATCCGCGACGTAGTCGATCACTTCGCCGCCGGACGTACCGTGAAGGTCCGCGCGACGAAGGGCAAAGATGCCATCGCGTTCGACGCCGTAGTCCGCATCGACACTCCGCAGGAAGCCCTCTATTACGCCAACGGCGGAATCCTGCAATACGTCCTGCGCCAGTTGCTGGCAGGCACGCCAGAACATGTGGGCGCTTAATAGAAGCGCCGAGTCGCCAAAGGCAAAAGGTTCACGAAAGAATTCCTTCGTGAACCTTAGTGTCCTTAGTAGTTGATGCTTCTTCCGGCCCGGTGCGCGACCTACAAACGAATCGCAATCAGCGGTTTCGAGCGCGCCAGTACCTCGCCAACGATAACGGCCGAAACCCCAGCCCCAGTCAAAGCCTCAGCGAGTGCCGGCCCATCCGGAGTAGAAATCAAAAGTCCACCCGCGGTCTGCGGATCATAGAGCATGGTCCGCACGTCTTCCGGCACCGATGGCTCGTAACCGACCATGCACTCAGCAAAGTCTCGATTATTCTTCAACCCACCAGGCACGTACCCGGCCCGCACACACTCGAGCGCCCCGTCGAGCAGCGGAACTGCCCCCGACGAAATCGCCGCCGACACATTCGAAGCCAGCACCACTTCCCGCAAGTGCCCGATCAATCCGAAGCCCGTGACATCGGTCATGGCATTCACTCGAAAACTCCCACGCGTGACCACCTCCGCCGCAACCTTGTTCAACGTAGTCATCGAACCGACCGCCGCATCCACCCAACCCGCCTGCGCCTTCTCCTTCTTGATCGCGGTCGATATCACGCCCGTCCCCAGCGCCTTCGTCAGAATCAGCGAGTCCCCCACCCTCGCCCCCGCATTCGCGAGCACCTTCTTCGGATGCACCATACCGGTTACCGAATACCCAAACTTTGTCTCCTCATCGCGAATGCTGTGCCCCCCGATCACCGTGCATCCAGCCTCCATCATCTTCGACAGCCCGCCCGCAAGAATGCGCTCCAGAATGTCGAGGTCCGCTCTGTCAGGAAAACAAACAAGAGCCAGGGAAGTCAGCGGCCGTCCGCCCATCGCGTACACATCGCTCAACGAGTTGGTCGCCGCGATCTGCCCAAACGTGTACGGATCATCCACAATCGGCGTGAAGAAATCGACCGTCTGCACCAGCGCCTGCTCGGGCCCGATTTGATACACTCCGGCGTCGTCGGCATGATCAAAGCCAACCAGTACATTCGGATCCTGTTGCCGGGCTAATTTCCCAAGCACTGAGTCCAGCGCCGCCGGACTTAGCTTGGACGCTCAACCCGCAGCTTTCACCGACTCCGTCAACCGAAATGCTTTTGCTTCAGCCACGGCACAATTGTAAGCGATGAACCGAAGACACTTGCTCGAGGAGTTCCTCAGTGAACCCCTGTGCCCTCTGTGTTGAATGCTTTCCTGGAAGGAGTAGATATTGCGGAAACGACAGCTACTTCACGCCGACGTCAGTAATTGTGATCACCGGATACTGCCGGTTCCACTGCGCCGATATAGCATCGAACGTCAACCGGAACGGCTCCGTCTGCCCCGGCGCCAGCGGAGCCGCACTCATATCCACCGGCTCCATATATGCCCCATTGGTCCGCACCACGCGCAGCGGCAGTTCCTCGCGCTGCGCCAGTTGCCCCATCGAATCCTCGAAGTTTACCTGTACCATCACACGCGTCACGGTCTTGTCGCCATTATTGGTGATGTCCCCATCGATATAGCTCACCGTCGCGCCAATGAAGTTTTCCGCCGCGCTCATCTTGAAATTCGACAGCTTGATCTTCGCGATATACGGAGACGGCACCTTCACCGCCCGCGGAGGCTCCCGCAATAACAATGCCGCGCCAATCGCCCCGCCAATCACAATCACAACCGCGATCATGATGATCAGCCGGCTGGTATCGCGCTCCTCCGCCACAGGCGTCTGCTGGCCCAAACTATCCATAAAGAAATTGTAGGCCGTAACTTTTCGATTGTCGATTTAGGGAAGCGTGGCAGCAGACTGGCCGCAGGTCCTCCGTGAAACCTAGTGCCCCCCGTGTTGAAACGTTTTTTGATTTCCTTAGTGATCCTTAGTGTCCTTAGTGGTTCAAGCCTTTGAAGCCCCCAGAACGGCAGCCGCGTTCTCCCGATAAACCCGCCGAAGCACGCCCTCCCCCAGCCCGAATCCATACAAAGCCCAGTGATACCCAAATTGCTCGTTCTCATAAAAATGCTCATCCGCGGACTCCAGGATCCGAAACGTCACCCGGTACATCTCCCGATCGAATCCCATGTCCGTCCCGTACACCAGCCGGTCCCCATGTTTCTCGTAGAACGCCGCGGCGAATCGTGGGATCGGCCCCGTCTCCGCATACCGCGCTGAAATATCCGCATACAGGTTCGGATGCCTCTCCAGCACCTCTCCCAAATGCCCCAGGTCGTAATCCAGATTCATAAAATGACAGGCAATGAACGTCGTCCCGCGATGCTTCTCTAGCACGCGTTCAAAAATCTCCACCATCCCCGGCAGCTTCACAATGTTCGGCTGATTGTCGAGCCGCCACTCGAACGCATTCATCAGCCCGTCGTTGTGCTTATCCATCGGCTCATACATCCAAATCGGATCCGCCACATGCAAACTCACCGGCATCTTCAACTCTCCGGCCTTGTCCCACACCGCATCCATCCGCGCATCATCCGGATGCATCCCCGGCGCTTCCAGCTTTCCCGACTTCAGCCCTTTGCCCTTGTCGTGAATCTCCCCGATCCCCCGAGCGCCGCCAGCATGACACCGCTCCAGCTCCTTCACTGCAGATGCAGGAAATCCAGCCGTCTTGTATCCCCGAAGATCCAGCCCGCACCACAACTCAAACCGCTCCGGGAACTTGGAATACTTCTTCGATATCTCATCGAACTCCGGACCAACCGCCATGGTGAGGATCATTGTCTTTTCCACACCGACCTCATCCATCGTCCGTACCCACTGCTCAATCTCCGCAGCCGTCTTCGCATACGGATGCGAATGCATATCGATAATCGGGAACTTTGCCTTATCCACGTGCGTGATCGGAACCTTATAGATCGATCGGGGCCGATAATCCTTCAACAGAATGCTGTTAGGCGATCCCGCCGCGGAAGCCGTCTTCGCACCGGGCATACCACCCGCCACGCGCTTCTTCTCCTCCACCCCAAACGCCGCAGCAGACAATCCCGCGCCAATTCCCGCCATCGGACCTGCCTTCAAAAATGAACGCCGATTCATGGATATCTCCTCGAATCAATTTCACCGAAAGGGAATGTTTAAACCCAACCGCAATAAAACGCAAGTAAAAAAAGCAAAATGAAAGCGAGCGCGCAGTGTGCCCCTGTGTTGGAGCGCTTGGGCTCCTCTGTGATCCTCAGTGTCCTCTGTGTTTGAGGATTTAGGGGTCTTGGCGGCCCGAGTGATGAGAAAAGTGCCGCCATCTCCCACTCCACCTGCTCAAGAAGGTCGCGATTGAATCGGGGAGAGGCAACAAAAGAGGGCCCCGTTCCACAGTTAACCATCTTTGTTCGCCAAAAAAAAGGCGGCCAAAGGCCGCCCAAAAACTGAGTACTGAGTACTGAGTACCGGGAACTGGGTACTATTTTTTCCCGCGCAGCATCTCCACGACTCGCTCGTAATCGTCCACCGTCGAGTACTCAATCACAATCTTCCCCTTGCCCTTTCGGTCGCGGATGCGCACGCGCAATCCCAGGGACCGTTCCATCTCCATCTGCGCCGCCCGCACGTTCGGATCCACCCACCGCGCCCCGCCCGTTTTCTCCTTCTTCTTTACTCCCGGCATGTCCGGCAGCGGATCAAGCAGTCCTTCCATTCGCAGCACCAGCATCTCGATCTGCTCGATGCTCATTCCCTTCTTCACGGCATATAGCGCTGCTTCCGAAATCCGGTCATTGTCTTCCAGCTTCAGGAGTTCCTTCGCCTGTGCGAAGTTGATCACCTTGTTCGCCAGCAGGTCCATCACATCGCGCGGCAACTTCAACAGCCGCATGTAGTTCGCGATCGATGCTCGCGACAACCCCACGCGCTCTCCAATCTGCTGTTGCGTGAGACTGAACGTCGTGCTCAAAATCCGAAACGCCTCGGCCTGCTCCAGTGCACTCAGGTCTTCGCGCTGCAGGTTCTCGATGATCGTCATCTCCGCTGCCTGCTGCTGCGAGACGCGCCTCACGATCGCCGGGATATGCGTGTTGCCTGCCTTCTTCGACGCATGCAGACGCCGCTCCCCGAGAATCAGGACGTAACGCCCCTCCTCTTCCGACGGACGCACCACGATCGGCTGCACCACTCCCTGCGCCTTGATCGAATTCGCAAGCTCTTCGAGCGCATCATCGTCCTGCACATGCCGTGTCTGAAATGGATTCCGGTCGATGTCAGCAATCACCAGGTTCGCGACGACGTTCCCCGGAATTCGCTTCTCGGCCGCCGCGTTCAGCTCAATCACACCGGACGCAGAAGCCGGCTCACCCGGATAATCCGCCACTTCCTCAGCAGATTCATCCGCAACCGCCTGAATATCATTCGGCACTCGATAGCCCAGCGCCTCCTCAGCGCTCGAACTATGCGGCCCAGGCGCGACCGTGCTTCCAGCGCCAGGAGTCCGGTCAGATGGCGAAACGGTCGGAACGGGAGAGTCCACAGCAGCAACCGACGATGGTGCAGCGCTGGCAACTGGACTTGCCGCCGGAGGCGCAACCGCCCGCGGCCCCGGCAACAACGAAGCCAGCCCGCGACCCAGCGCCCGCCGCATTCCGGGCTTCTCTTTTTCTTTATCCTTCTCTTTATCCGCAGGATGCCCAGCCAAATTCCCCGCCGCAGCCGTATTCATAATCCATCCTCGTGAAGCGAGATCTTCAATGTGACGCGAAGTCTTCAATTTCTGTCATTCTGAGGCGCGCCTCTTTTGCGCGACTCAGGATCTATGCACTTCTGCCGGAATTATATATCGACATTCATCAATGTAATACATAGATTAACGTCAATATACTAGGCAGACTTATCCATCTCAGTCGGAGCAATCTCCTCCACCGCAGCGTCTCCTCTGTGCTCCTCTGTGCTGATCTGTTGCTCAGCAGCCTGACTCACAGCAGCCGGCTGGCGTTCAATGATCTCTTTCGCGAGGCGTATGTAGCTCTCCGCACCTTTCGATCGTGGATCGTACTCCAGCGCTGTCTTGCCATGGCTGGGTGCCTCCGCCAGACGAATGTTGCGCGGCACAGTCGTGCGGCACAGCTTCTCGCCAAAGAAATTCTTCAGCTCTGTCATCACTTGCTGCGCCAGGTTGGTGCGCTCATCGAACATGGTCAGCACCACGCCTTCGATGGCAAGATCTGGATTGAGCGCAGCGCGTATGCGTTCAATCGTGTCCAGCAGTTCGCTGATGCCTTCCAGGGCAAAGTATTCACCCTGCATTGGAATGAGCACTGCGTCAGCAGCAACGAGAGCGTTAAGCGTGAGCAGATCGAGCGCAGGAGGACAGTCGAGCACGATGAACTGGAAGCGATCGCGAAGAGGCGCGAGCGCTTCACGCATCCTGAACTCGCGCGACTCCTGGTCGACCAGCTCGATGTTTGCGCCGATGAGATTCTTGTGCGCCGGTATGAGCCAGAGCTGCTCGAGCTCTGTTTTCAGCAGAGCCTCTTCGCCTGTGGCCGCGCCCATCAGCAGATGATACGAGCTGACGCGATCAGGATCCTTGACGAATCCCAGACCGCTGGTGGCATTCGATTGCGGATCGCAATCGACGAGCAGCGTGTTGACTTCCGCAGCCGCAAAGGACGCGGCTAGGTTAATGGCGGTCGTAGTCTTCCCCACGCCGCCCTTCTGATTGGCAACAGCGATAACACGTCCCATATGAAGTTGTCAGGAAGAACCAGAGCACTCGCAGCATAATGCTGTTCACAATTCAAATGCAATGAAGAAGTGCTGTGCAGAGTAGTGAATTGGTGTGCAAAACACGTCCAATGTTCCTGCAGGAACACTCAGAGCGTCAAAATATGTGTAAGGTTTTGCGAACATGTTCCTGCAGGAACACTCTCAGGAGCACTGGCGTACAAACCAGGCTGCACGTTCCAGGGAATTTTGGCGGGGCACTTGCGCGTCGGTACCACCCATCGTAGTGCCAATGAGTGTTCCTGCAGGAACACTCCACCCTGCCATCCGATCTGAGGCACGGCTTCTTGAACGAAATGTTCCTGCAGGAACACTATTGCCACGGTTCGCATTCGCTGCGGATGGGAATGTTCCTGCAGGAACACTAATGACGACATGCCAAGTGGACGTTCTTTCACCTGCAAAATGGAGAAGTGTTCCTGCAGGAACACTTTGAGAGCGTAGGCCTGATTAGGACGTGGCCTCGTCGGATTGCTATAAAACAAGCAAAATAGTTCCACTTTATGCTTATAGACAGCTTCAGTCTGGACAAATTTTACTAATTATTATCCTAAATTACCACTTGTTGACAATCTTGATTCGTATCGAGCCCATGGTCGCATATTAGCAGTGCTCGCAGTGGACTGTTCGTCGGAAATGGCGTTTGTGGACCACTTTCATACTGTTGCATGGCGATAGGTTCGATCTGCCATTTGGTTTTGGCCATCTTTGTGGTGGATCTGCTCCACTTTGCCAGTATTGTCTCCCGTGGGCTAATTCGAACGGTGGCAGATCAGGATGGTTCGGGAGGCCGAGTGGGGGATTGGGAGAGGATCTGAGAGAGTGAACCCCGGGAGATGTGGTTGAGCAGTTGGGATTTGGGTGCTGCTGATGAGGAGGGCCAGACGGCCGGAGGGGGCTACCAGGCTGGCGGCTACAGGTAGGATCGTCTCGAAGCGTTCGACGGCACGCAGTGTGACCGTGTCGAACGAGGCTGGCGGGAGAGTTTCGGCGCGGGCATCTTGTATATCGATGTCCGTCAATGTAAGAGCGCGGGCGATCTCGCGAAGGAACGTGGCCTTCTTGTGGTTGGACTCGATCAAGGTGAGGTTGACCTCGGGTACCCAGAGCTTGATGGGGATGCCGGGGAATCCGGCGCCGGTGCCTACGTCGGCTAGTGTGGGTCTGTTTCGGTGTGCATCCAGAGCTTGCAACACAGGGGGCACAGAGGTGCGCAGGGGAAACAGGTGACGTGCGGTGAAGAGGCTTTCGCCGAAGTGGCGGGTGACGATCTGTTCCAGGTCGCGGATTGCGGTTAGATTGAGGCGCGCATTCCAACGCTGAAGTATATCGATGTACGTCGATATATCGAAGAGGTCTTTGGCAGTGAGCTCGATGTCACCCACGAAAGGGTGCAGCAGCTCGGCAATGCGGGCATGGTCCATGCGAGTTTGGATTGTAGTGCTGCGCCGCGACTCCTGATCGGTATATTGTGCCTTGATCTTCGGCTGCATTGTCTCTGGCCAGGAAAGCAAAACCCTTTTCAACACAGGGGGCACAGGGGATCACTGGGGAAAGCGAAGGCTTCCACGACGCGCTAACGATCACCCGGGGCATAACAGTTGTACAGATAAGGGAGGGTTATCCGCGTGTGTTCCTTAGGGACTTTAGTTTCTTCGTTGGTGACAACTATGGGGATAGGATTGGGTTCTCATAGGGATTATGCGACGACCTATCGGTTCTGAGTCCGTCAACGCGCGCCATGGGGAAATTTTCAGGGGTCCTTCCGCACCCGAATCGGCATCCCAATCAGCTATGGATGGCATGACGAGGGAAATCTTTGACGAGCAGTACCGGGTTGTGGCTGTTGAAAGTCAAAGCCTCACTATCCGGGGAGTGCGCACTGGAAAAGTGCTAACTATTAGCCCTGCAACCCCGTTCCGGGAAGCAGATTATCCGCCGGGGAAGCTGATTGCCTTGAGTGATCCTGAGAGATCGCCAGCGAATTAGTTAGCAAGTTGGGATTCACGGTGGGGAAAACTAACGAGGGCCAATCCCGGTTCTCGCGAAGCGGGCGTCGTGAATCTCACCGGCGTTCAAACGACAAGAGATCAGGCTTCCTTGCGGGCCGAGCGGCGTGGGAGCTTCCGCGTGGCTGGCAATGGCAATCCAGGCAGCCGTGCTCGGCACAACTCCCGCATGCCAGTTCCACCTGACGGCGAAGTGCCTTCCGTGCGCGATGCACCCGGACTGCCGCATTTTCGGCCGTGATGTTGGACTGCTGGGCCAGTTCGCTGAGCTTTCCGTCTTCCAAATCCACGATCCGGAGCGCATC
>CAVSER010000006.1:0-92595 GCA_963727085.1 Terriglobia bacterium
CTGATCCATACTCTTTGCCGGCGAGAATGACGAGCGGACTTTCGCGCGGTATTTTTCGGAGGCGTCGAAGATCGACATTTCGGTGTTGGTGGGGTAGATGGCGAGTGAATCCGCCTTCGGTCTGGACCAGCTTGTTGCGCAGGCGGACGTTGGCAAAGGTGCCGCGGACCATCACTTCGTGATTGCCACGGCGCGAGCCGTAGGAATTGAAGTCGGCGGGCTTCACGCCGTGTTCCTGCAGATATTTTCCGGCGGGGCCGTCTTTTTTGATCGATCCGGCGGGGGAGATGTGGTCTGTTGTGACGCTATCGCCGAGTACGGCCAACACGCGGGCATGCTTGATCTCCTGGACCGGAGACGGTTTGACCGCCATGTCGTCGAAGTACGGGGCGCGGCGGATGTAGGTGGATGTTTTTCCCAGGCGTAGGTTTCGCCTTTCGGCACGGAGAGACCGCGCCATCGCTCGTCTCCCTGGAAAACTTCGCTGTAGGACTTTGAAAACATTTCGGCCGTAATCGAGTGCGCCATCGTCTCTTCAACTTCGCGCGAGGACGGCCAGATATCGGACAGGTAGACAGGGTGGCCATCCTTGCCTTTGCCGAGAGGCTCTTTCCGCATGTCGATGTCAATGCGTCCGGCGAGCGCGAAGGCGACGACCAGAGGCGGAGACATCAGATAGTTCGCGCGGACCTCGGAGTTGATGCGGCCTTCAAAGTTGCGATTGCCGGAAAGCACGGAAGCGACGACCAGTTCCTTGTCATCGATTGCCTGCGAGACCTCGGTGGGCAGCGGTCCTGAGTTTCCGATACAGGTGGTGCATCCGTAGCCGACGATGTGAAACTTCAGTTTTTCGAGGTAGGCCATCAATCCGGCCTTCTCGAAGATAGTCACGTACGACCTTCGAGCCCGGGGCCAGTGAGGTCTTGACCCACAGCGGGACGGAGAGTCCTTTCTCGACGGCTTTCTTCGCGAGCAGGCCTGCGCCGATGAGGACCGAAGGATTCGATGTGTTCGTGCAGGAAGTGATCGCGGCAATGACGACGCTGCCGTGCTTGAGCGAATCTTTCACCGAAACGGGGACGTGCTCATGCACGTTGGGGTCTTCGACACCGACGGCGGTGGGGCTGCCACCTTCCTGCTCCCAACGATCTTTGGTGGCAGGGGCAACGGCGGGAATGGCTCCAGTTTTCGCGGCGGCCTTGGGCTTCATGAGCGCAGGAAGAGCATTGCTGAACGATTCTCCGGCCTGCGAGAGCACGACGCGATCCTGCGGACGCTTGGGTCCTGCGAGGGACGGCTCAACGGTCGCGAGATCGAGCGAGAGCAGCTCGGAGTATTGCGCTTCGGGAGTTTTGTCGTCATGGAAGAGCCCCTGCTCGCGGGCGTAAGCCTCGACGAGAGAGATCTGGCCTTTGCTGCGACCGGTGAGTTCGAGGTACCGCAGGGTTTCTTTGTCGATGGGGAAGATGCCGCAGGTCGCTCCGTATTCGGGAGACATATTGGCGATGGTGGCGCGATCGGCGAGAGGCAGGTCGCGGAGTCCGGGGCCGAAGTATTCGACAAATTTTCCGACGACGCCATGCTTGCGCAGCATCTCGGTGATGGTGAGGACGAGATCGGTGGCGGTGGCGCCTTCGCGGAGGCGTCCAATCAGTTTCACACCCACGACGAGTGGGATGAGCATGGAGACCGGCTGTCCGAGCATGGCGGCCTCGGCTTCGATACCGCCGACGCCCCATCCGAGAACTCCGAGGCCATTGACCATAGTGGTGTGACTGTCGGTGCCGACGAGCGTGTCCGGGTAAGCTACGCGCTTGCCCGGGGATTCATGCACGAAGACCACCCGCGCGAGGTATTCGAGATTGACCTGGTGGACGATGCCTGTGTCGGGAGGAACGATGGCGAGGTTGCGGAATCCGGTCTGTCCCCAGCGAAGGAAGGAATAGCGCTCCTTGTTGCGCTGGAACTCGAGAAGGGCGTTCATGTCGAGGGCATTGGAGGTTCCGAACTCATCGACCTGGACGGAGTGATCGATGACAAGCTCGACGGGTTGCAGTGGATTGATCAGGGTTGCGTCTCCGCCGAGATGTTTCATGGCGTCGCGCATGGCGGCGAGATCGACGACGCAGGGGACGCCGGTGAAATCCTGCAAGAGGACGCGGCTGGGGGTAAAGGCGATTTCCTTTTCGGGCTTCGACTTGCTGTTCCACTTCGCAAGAGCGCGGACTTCTTCTTTTGTGACGTTACGGCCGTCCTCGGTGCGGATCAGGTTCTCGAGCAGGATTCTTAGAGAAAAAGGTAGATGCTTCGTCGAAATGCCCGCTTTGTCGAGGGCGTCGAGGCGATAGATCTCGTATTCCTTGCTGCCGAGTTTCAGAGTCGAGCGGCTATTGAAGCTGTTCACAGACATGATGGCCTTCCTTGGGGAGGAATCTTGGGCGCACAGGCGTGCGAGCTACTTTGATTGCAAATTAATAGTGTAATTCGTTCAGTGAGAATTGCGTAGCAGGGCCCCGATCAAATCAGGGGCCCGGGATCAGGGGTGCAGCCAGGGGATTCATTCGTACGAAGCCGGTATGGCGGCAGTGCAGTGTCGAGTTCGTGCGGACGATGCACAGGATGTGGCGTTCCTGCCCGCAACATCGAGCCTTCTACCGTCGTACGGTCGCTCACGCCGGCTTCGCCGCCGCTCCCAATGACATTGCAAGGCTCGCAACTGTTCAGCGGCTACTGTAGCAGCCGTTATTCTTCTTCTTCCTTTACCTCGCCACGCTCGGCCTTGGACTTCTCGATGATTTTTTCCTGGAGTTGGCCGGGGACTACGTCGTAGTGGTGCATTTCCATGTTGAAAGAGCCGCGGCCCTGGGTCATGGAAGTTAGTTCGACGCCGTAGGTGAGCATCTCGGACATGGGGACTTCGGCCTTTACGACGGTGTTGCCGCCTTTGTTGTCCATGCCCTGGATGCGTCCGCGGCGGCTGTTGAGGTCGCCCATGATCGATCCTGCGAAGTCGTCGGGGACCGTAATCTCAACGTGCATGACCGGCTCGAGCAGGGTGGGCTTGGCGGTTTCCATGGCTTTTTTGAAAGCGATGCGGCCGGCCATCTGGAAGGAAAGGTCGTTTGAATCGACGTCGTGATACGAGCCGTCGTAAAGAACGACTTTGAAATCGACGACGGGGAAGCCCGCGAGGTATCCGCGAGCGGCTGCGTCTTTGATTCCCTTTTCGACGGCGGGAATGAAGTTCTTGGGAATCGAGCCGCCGAAGATGTCGTTGACGAATTCGAACTCGCCTCCGCGAGGGAGGGGCTCCATCTTGATCTTGCAGTCGCCGTACTGGCCGTGACCACCGGTCTGCTTCTTGTGGCGTCCCTGAACGTCAGCCTTGCCGCGGATGGTTTCGCGATATGGGACCTTGGGAGCTTTGAGGTTGACCTGCGTGTTGTAGCGTTTCTTGAGTTTCGCGACCGTGACTTCGATGTGCTGCTGTCCGGTACCGGCGATGAGGAATTCTTTCGTCTGGGGATCGCGGAAGAAGCGCAGCATGGCATCTTCTTCCATGAGCTTGTGCAGGCCGGGACCGAGCTTGTCTTCGTCGGCGCGGCTCTTGGGCTCGATGGCGAAGGTGATGGCGGGCTCGGGGAGCTTCACGCGCGGATACTGGATCGGGGCGGATTTGTCGCCGAGGGTGTCGCCGGTCAGGGTATCTTTCAATTTTGCGACGGCACCGATGTCGCCGGCATGCAATTCATTCACAGGGATTGCGGTCTTGCCCTGCATGACGGAGATGTGCGCGAGCTTTTCCTGCGAGCTTTTGGGGAAGTTCTGCAGCGTGGCGTCGTTCTTGAGGACGCCGGAGAAAACTTTGAAGTAGGAAATGCGTCCGGCAAAGGCGTCGGAGACGGTCTTGAAGACATAGATGGAAACCGGCTCTTCGTCGCTTTCGTGACGCTTGGGAGCGTCGCCGTTGCCTCCGGCGGGTTCGCCCTGAACCCATTCGTGCTCCGAGGGGGCGGGAGTGTAGTCGATGATGAAATCCATGACGCGGTCAGCGCCGATGTTGCCGAGACCCGAGCTGAAAATGACGGGGAATATTTTGTCTTCGCGAATGGCGTTGTGCAGGGCCGGGACCAAGTCTTCTTCCCCGAGAGTGCCGGCTTCGAAGAATTTTTCCATCAGCTTGTCGTCGCCCTCGGCCACGAGTTCGACCAGGCGCTCATGGGCTTCCAGGGCCTGATCTTTTAAGTTGGCGGGAATGTCGGTTTCTTTGCCCTTGCCGTTGCCGCCCATCTCGTAGGTGTAGGCCTTCATGCGGACGAGATCGATGACGCCGGAAAGACTCTTCTCGGCGCCGATGGGAAGCTCAATCGGAATCACATCGCGGCCGAATGCGTTAGTAAGGGACTCGAGGACGCGCGCGGCATCGGCGCGGTCACGATCCATGCGGTTGACCACGATCAGGCGTGGCGTTTTATATTCTTCGCAATAATTCCAGACACGCTGGGTGACGACTTCGACGCCGGCTACGCCGTCGACCACGACGATCGCCGCATCGACGACCGGCAAGGCCATCTTGGCTTCGTGGACGAACATGCTGAAACCGGGCGTATCGAGAATGTTGATCTTGGTGCCGCCCCACTCAACGACTGCCACGCCGGTCGCAATGGACATCTGGCGGGCAATTTCTTCATCGTCGTAATCGGTTGTGGCCGAACCATCGTCCACGCGTCCAAGGCGCTGAGTCGCTCCTGAGGTGTACAGCATGGCTGACACGAGGGAGGTTTTGCCTGCGTGGCCGTGTCCGACCATCGCGACATTCCTTATATTTGCTCCGGAATAGACTTTCACGTTGGGCTCCTTCAGGCAGGCGTGGGAAGGAACGGCCCAGGAAGAGGATGAGGACAGAGTAGGCCCGCCCAACAACCCGCCAAAACCTAGGATGCTAACACGCCGGATGGGACTGCCTCAAACACGGGAGGATAGCGCGTGCGGTCGAGAGGCGACGGCGGGAAGCAGATTCCTCCTTGTCGCTGGCGCGACGCGTCGGAATGACAACGGTTGGGGAAGATTCCTGGTTGTGCCGGAATCGTTCCGCGCTATAATTCCCCGCCATTCTGAGGCTGCCGGAAAACGCTGAACCTGCCGCCGGCGGCACCGTCGCCTTTCAACCCGGACGTGGAGGTTTTCCATGAAGTCGACCATGATGTCGTCTCCGTTGCTGCTTTCCGGCATGCTCGACAGGGCGGCCAAGATTTTTCCTGAAGTTGAGATTGTTTCCGTCCACCCGGATGGCTCACGGCACCGCACAAATTATTGGGAAGTCCAGCAACGCGCGCGGGGCCTGTCTGCGGCCTTGCTGGAAGCGGGGATCTCAGACGGGGACCGGGTCGCTACCTTGATGTGGAACCAGCGGGAGCATCTGGAAGCGTACTTCGGGATCCCGGCTGTGAGGGCGGTCGTACATACTCTGAACCTTCGGCTGCATCCGGAAGAGATCGCCTATATCGTGAACCATGCCGAGGATCGATTCCTGATTGTCGATTCCACACTCCTCGATGTGTTCGAGAAGTTCCGTCCGCACGTTAAGTTCGAGCGCATTTTTGTGGTGGAGCATCCGGGCTGCGGACGCGAGATCGAGGGAGGCGAATCGTACGAAGCGTTTATCGAAAATGCCGGCGAGCCGGAGTATCCGCAGGTTTCGGAAGACGATGGCGCGGCGATGTGCTACACCTCCGGGACAACGGGTAAGCCGAAGGGAGTTGTGTATTCGCACCGATCGCTCGCATTGCACTCGCTGGCGATGGCGCTGCCCGATCAGCTGCATTTCAGCTGCTACGACACGGTTTTTCCCGCGATGTCGATGTTCCACGCCAACGCCTGGGGCTTCCCCTACGCGGCCACTCTCGCGGGGAGCAAGCTGGTTTTTCCGGGACGCAACCTACAACCTGAGACTCTGCTGGATCTGATGGAAGCCGAGCGGGTCACGCTGACCGGAGCAGTTCCCACGGTGTGGCTTGCGGTGTTGAATGCACTCGACTGCCATCCGGGGCGCTGGAAACTGGCTCCCGGGCTGCGGATTGCGGTTGCAGGGTCGGCGGCCCCCGAGTCGATGTTCCGGCGCTTCGACAAATTCGGCGTGCGTGTCATTCAGCCCTGGGGCATGACGGAAACTGCTCCACTGGCGACAGTGTGCCATCTGAAACCGCATCTCGAAAAGCAGAGCGAAGAGGAGCGCTACGCCATTCGCGCCAAGCAAGGGCTGCCTTCGCCATTCATCGAGACGCGCGCCATGAGTGAGGAGGGTGAAACTCCGTGGGATGGAGTTACGTCGGGCGAACTCCACGTGCGCGGACCATGGGTCGCCAGCAGCTACTTCAAACTGGATCCCGGGGACCGCTGGACGTCCGATGGCTGGTTTCGAACCGGCGATGTCGTGACTATTGACCCTGAAGGGTACGTCAAGATTACGGATCGGGTGAAGGATCTGATCAAGTCCGGAGGCGAGTGGATCAGTTCGGTGGATCTGGAGAATGCGATCGTGGCGCACGAGGCCATAAAGGAGGCGGCGGTGATCGCTGTGCCGCATCCGAAATGGGTGGAGCGGCCGCTGGCTGTCATCGTGCTGAAGGACGGGTGCGAGGTGTGCGCCGCGGATCTGCGTATCTTCCTGGCTCGAACGTTCGCCAGCTGGCAACTGCCGGACGCCTTTGTGTTCGTGGACGAGTTGCCTCATACGTCAACGGGAAAGTTGTTGAAAAGCAAGTTGCGGCAGAAGTTTCAGGGATGGGAGTGGGGTGCTTCGAACCCCGAAACCCGTAGTAGCGGTGGCGCCGCAGCCCACGACTAGTATCAACGCTAACTTCGCGTTCGGGACGGGACTGGTTTCGAGGCACTGGCAAAACGCGCAGGGGAGTATTCTTGAGAGTATGTTAGGCGGACGCAGCAGCGAACAGTGGATCGCGCAGTACTCGCGCAGCCATCAGCATCCGGTGAACCAGGTCTGCCATACCTTGGGAATTCCTACCATTCTTGTTTCGTTTGGTTTTGCGCTCGCCGGATTCGTGTACCACCGACTGTGGCTGCTGGCGATCGCCCTCTTCGTCATTGGCTGGATTCTTCAGTTTGTAGGACACGCGTTCGAGGGCAAGCCTCCGGAGTTCTTTTCGGACTGGCGGTTCCTGTTCGTCGGCGTACGCTGGTGGTGGGCGAAGATCAGCGGCAAAGAGTAGGTGTTAGGTCGCAGGTCTTAGGCCCAACGCGTTCGCGGCGCATGTCACTGGTCTGTCTCCCCACGCTTGCGCCTGCGATCGTCGGTGTTCTATTCTCGAATCACCTCGGGGTTCTGCTTCCGCAGCAAGCATGCAGCGTTTGACCGCACGATTCTTGTTGTTGCTGGCGCTGGTTGGGACATTTGCTCCCGCCGCGCTGCAGGCGATGTCCGCCCAATCGCATGCCTGCTGCTTGCGCAAGAATGCGCAGCATTGCCATCACCAACTCGACGACCAGAAGCTTGCGATCCACACGTCGGGATGCTGCCGGCATGACTGCTGCCGTGGGGTAACGATATCCCAGTCAGCTCATGCCCAGCGGAAGTCCTCAGGCGGGTTAGAGTGTCACTCGCTTCGACTGCTGGACGATTCAAGAGAAACAGCCGGATTCGCTGCGTTCGTCCCTTCGCGCCCTTCGCGCGCTCCTCCCATCGCATAAAGCAACCGTCCAGCGGCTGAAGCCGCACCGTAGCGTGGCCTTCGGGCGCGGCTGAAGTCGTGCCGCTTTAGGCCGCGAATGAGTGCGACTTGTGTCGCGTCCTTCCCAATTGGAATGCGGTTTATTCCTGATCTGGAGACGTTCGGAGAATCCATGCGGCGAATCTGTTTACTGCTGTTTGTAGCGTTGTATGCGCCTGCTGCGGGTGCGGCAGTTGTGGGCACTGTGCGCGGGGTCATTCATGACCCCCAGCACCGTCCGGTGCAAAACGCGATGGTGATGATCAAAGCGAAGGCATCGGAGTGGTCCGCGTCGGTGAATTCCGACGCGAACGGAGAGTTTGCATTTGCCGCGGTGCCGCTGGGTGAATATATGGTGACGGTGGCGGGAGTTGGATTCGAACAGTCCCAACAGAATATCGCGGTAATTTCCAGCTCCCAGCCCGTGCTCCACTTTGCGTTGAATGTGGCGGGGGCGAAAGAGTCCATCAACGTGAGCGATACGGCGGAAACTGCGGCCACCGATTCTTCGACGCCGACCACGGTTGTTGACAGGCTCGAAATCTCGCGCACGCCCGGGGCCGACCGCACCAACAGCCTTTCGATGATTACCGATTTCGTGCCGGGATCGTACGTGGTGCATGACCAGCTGCACATCCGCGGCGGACATCAGACGAGCTGGCTGGTGGACGGGATTCCGGTGCCGAACACGAATATTGCGTCGAACATCGGGCCGCAGTTCGATCCGAAGGACGTCGATTATCTGGAGGTAAGCCGTGGAAGTTACGGCGCGGAACTTGGGGATCGAACGTATGGAGTGTTCAATGTTGTGCCCCGTACTGGATTTGAACGCAACAACGAAGCTGAACTTACGCTGAGCGCGGGAAATTTCTATCAGACAAATGATCAGTTCAGCATCGGCAGCCACACACAGCGTTTTGCGTACTATGCGAGCGTGAACGGAAACCGCAGCGAGCTGGGAATTGAGACGCCGGTGCCGCAGGTGGTGCACGATACGGCGAACGGGTTTGGCGGCTTTGGATCGCTCATCTTCAACCCCAATCCGACGAACCAGTTTCGACTCGTGACTTCGCTGCGTAAAGACTTCTACCAGGTGCCGTACGATCCCAGCTTCACCGATCTCGAGAGTTCGCTGTTTGACAGCAGCGGATTGCGGGATGCGGATCATGAGTCGGATGCGATCGCGAACCTGTCGTGGGTTCACACGTTCAATTCGAAGACGATGCTGACGGTGTCTCCGTTCTTCCATCGCAACTCCGCCAACTATGAGGGAGGCGCGGCGGACTATCCGACGTCGACTACGGATCATCACACGTCTTTGTATGCGGGGGGGCAGGTCAGTTTCAACACGAGTTTCGCGCGCAACGACCTGCAGGTGGGCTTCTATGGATTTCATCAGAACGATAACCAGAGGCTAGGGATTCTCTTTCAGTGTCCGACGAATGGCGATCCGAATTTCCCCGATTGCGGCGGGAATCCATTTTTCGATGCAGAGGCGCCTACAGGAGGGCTCGCATCGTTCTTTGTGGACGACAAGTTCAAGCCGGTTTCATGGCTGACGCTGTCGGCGGGGATGCGTCCGACGCACTTTTCGGGAGGAGTTGGAGAAAATGCCATCAGTCCGCGATTCGGGGCTGCCCTGAATATTCCGA
Source organism: Terriglobia bacterium (assembly GCA_963727085.1). Lineage (GTDB taxonomy): Bacteria > Acidobacteriota > Terriglobia > Terriglobales > Acidobacteriaceae > Sulfotelmatobacter. The sequence continues at coordinate 9,380 of CAVSER010000006.1, forward strand.
AACTGAACTGGACGTTTCGCGCGTTCTACGGGCACTACTACCAGCCGCCGCCGCTGATCACAACGAATGGACCTCTGATTGAGCTGTGCCAGACGAATGAATGCGGATTCATTCCGCTGCACGGGGAACGGGATGAGGAGCACCAGTTTGGAGTGACGATCCCGTTCCGCGGGTGGACCGTTGACGCTGACACCTTTCGCACTCGTGCCTCGAACTTTTTCGATCATGATGTGATCGGAGAATCGAATCTATTTTTCCCGCTGACAATCGAGAGTGCGGTGATCAATGGCTGGGAAGTTACGTTGCGGTCGCCACGCATCGCGCATCGCGGCCAGATCCACCTGTCGTATTCGAACCAGGTGGCCTGGGCAGGAGGGGCGATCACTGGCGGGCTTACGGATTTTTCTTCTCTGGACTGGGGGCCGCTGGATCACGACCAGCGCAACACGCTCAACATTGGCGGAGACATTACGCTTCCGCATCGCACGTACGCTTCGGCCAATGTCTATTACGGGTCGGGATTCACAAATGGTTTTCCGGGCCAGCCTTATCCGGGGGACTACCTGCCGGGGCACAGTACGTTCGATCTGACGGTGGGGAAAGATTTTACCGATCACCTTTCCGCGTCGGTGAGCGCGCTGAATGTAGCGAACCGGCGATATCAGATCGACAATAGCGTGACGTTCGGAGGATTTCACTGGAACAATCCGCGCGAGGTTTTTGTGGAACTGCGCTACCGGTTTCATTACTGAGGGAGAGCTGCTGTGAGCTCCCGATACCTTGGTCGTTCCTGTCCACCGCATCGTTGCTTCCCGCCTGCGTACGGTCCCTCACGGCGGCTTCGCCGCGGTTTAGGATGACATCGTAAATACTGAGGGCACAGAGGATCACAGGGGAGATCGCGGCTCTTATTTTTCGCGGCTGTCGCGGAGCAACTCTTCTACGTCGCCGAGCTTTTCTCCCATCAAATTCAGCTTGCGCGCGAGGCCCTGAATCTCGGCCTCTGCCCTGCGGTTCACGTCGAAGTCGAGTTCACTGCGCAGGCGGTCTTTCGTGTCCTGCCGGTTCTGGCTCATCATGATGACGGGGGCCTGAATGGATGCGAGCATCGAGAGGAACAGGTTCAAGAGGATAAACGGATATGGATCCCATGCCTTGGATCCCATCAGCCTGGAGATGGTGACGTAGACCACAAGCGACATGAGGAAGCTGAGGATGAATGTCCAGGAGCCGCCGAATCCAGCGACAGAATCGGCAACGCGTTCGCCGAGGGTCGCCTCTTTATCGATGATCTCGTTGGCATTGCGGCTGGCCCGGAGCCGGACCAACTGCTGGGAGGCGTGAAACTGGCGTCCAAGGACCTGGAGCATGTCCATGCCGGCCATGGGCTTGCGCTTCAGCAGGACGATGATGTCTTCGCGATCAACCTCGATGCAGACGGCTTCGTCGACGGCCGCGGCCTCGGACTGGTGCGGAGTCTGCTCGAGCATAGAGGCGAAGCCGAAGAATTCGCCGTGGGACGGCTCATCGATGACGACCTCCTGATGATCCTGGTCAACAGTGGTAACCCGGACCCGGCCGCTGACAACAATGTAAGCGCGCCCACTGGCGTCGCCGATTTTGTAGATCCGCTGGCGGGGCTTGAACGTCACCATCTCCACCTGTCCAGCCAGAACTGCGCTTTCTTCGTCATCGAGCGATGCGAACAATGGAACGTGCTTTAGCACTTCAGGATTGCAAGCCATCGTGACCCCTCTTGATGAAATTCAGAGCGCGTAGGATGGCATAACCTGGAGCCGCAGACAACCCCTGGCAGCGCGGCGGCAGCGGAGTGTGAGCCTTGGAACGGACGCGGGGCGTTCAGACGGGGAGCGGGGCTTCCCTTCTTAATGGCTCGAGACGGGTTTGTTCGAGGCCGTCGCGGTAGAAGAGGTTGTAGGTGTCGAAGGGGATGAGGCGTCCATCGGGGTGGACGATATGGACGCAGGTCTTCTTGACGCTGCGGACGTCGAAGGAGTGGGCATCGATGAATTGCATGATGATGATGCGGAAGATGTTTTCGTAAGAGAGGGCGGGGATAACGGATTCGTGGTCTGAGGCGGCTTCGTTTGGGATCCAGATTTTTGGGAGGCAACAGAGAAGCTCTCGCAGAGTGCCCGCCTGGGATTGCGGGGAGTGGTTGGTGGCGAAAAGTTTTAAAATGCCGTCGCGGACGGCTGGTTCCTGTTCGTAGAGGATCGTGTTTTTGGCGCCGTTGATGAGAACGTCGGGTGGGATCATGCTGGTGAGCGGCGTTACTTTCCCATTGATCTTCAGCGCGTAGGCCATGGCCAGCGAATCGGGGTGACAGGGGCCGAGTGCGAGCGGGATGGCGTAGAGGTCTCCGGTCGACGTGCGGAGTCCGATGTAACGTCTTACGAGTTCGACGGTCAGAAGACCTCCGAGTAGCGCGCCGACGATCGTTTTGCCTCCGATCAGAAAAGCAGGGTTGTGAAGATTCTGCAGTGTGAGTTGCGGATCTTCGAGCCAGTAGAGAAGCTTCGATCCGAAGGCTGCGCCGGCGACCGCGGCAGCAATGACCGCCCAGCGGAGGGGAGTGACGATGGGATCTCCGAAGCGGCGGCGGAGTGAGAGGTAGAGTTGGAAAGCAAGAAAGTACGAGAGCGCTTCGAAGAACAGATGAGGGTGCAGGCGATAGGGGCCGAGGTGGAGGAAGATCGGAAAGGTCGCGGGATTTGGGGTTGGAGTGATTGGGAATTATACGTGGTCGGGCTCGAGGAGTTCCGCGGCAGAGGGAAAATGCATAGATCCTGAGAGCCGCAAAGAACGCGGCTCTCAGGATGACAAGAGTCTGGCGTGACGGGGCTGCTGCATGACAAGGGTCCGGCGTGACAAGGGTCACGGGGAAAGCGGTTGGGGGAACGCTGGGGTGTGCAAGAACTTTGGTCATTTGATCGGGGAAGGCGGCGAACGCAAACTTATAAGCATGAAGAGGCTGTGCGGCTGTGCATGTGTCCTGATTATTTCCTCTTTCATTCTGCGGGCGCAGGATAAGCCGCAGGTGATTGTACAAGTACCGGACTCTGCCAGCGGGTCCGGGAACATTCTGGGAGTGCTGGGATCGAAATCCGCGGGAAATTCGCAGGATGGTGGGGCCGAGTTCGGCAAATACTTGCAGCAGGATTGTGCGGCCGTGGCGGTGAGTGCCGAGCGGGCGCCTATTGACTACCTAATCACGCTTACGCCTCCGGAGAAGAAGAAGGGCGATCTGCGATCGAAGAGCCAGGTGCAGATCGCGAATCGCGTGGGGAAGGTGATCGGCACGAATTTTCTGCACACGTCCGGAAATGCCGTGAAGGACGCTTGCGCGTTGATCGATGCCGATTGGAAGGCGCACGGAAAACTTCCGGATACGGCTGCGCCTGTGGCGGGTTCGGTGTTGACGCCCGGGGCGACGGCGCCGCCAGAATCAGGTCCGGCCGTGGTACAGCCCGCGAATACATTGTCGACATCGGCAGGATTGGAAACGAGTTCGTCGACGGGGGTTGCTGCCGGGGGCAGCGCGGTTGACGGCGGGACCATGGGCGATGCCGCCCAGCGCGCGAAGCAGCATGCGGCTTGTTTGAAACAGGCGCGGGAGAATCCTAATATCAGCTGCAAGTAGTGGCGCCCTGCCCTTGAACCTCTCTTCCCGCTTCGCACGCAAAAACCAATTCATCAACCACAAAGGACACTAAGGATCACGAAGGAACTGCGGCTTGCGCCCGATTCTTGAATCGGCTAACGGCCTTCTGTATATTCAGTTCGTACTGAAAGGAACGACATGCCGGAACTGACTGGAGTGCAGAAGCAGTACATCCTTCACTGGGGGGAGATGGGGACGCGGTGGGGAATCAACCGGACCGTGGCGCAGATTCATGCGTTGCTGTACCTGTCTCCGAAGGCGCTGCCTGCGGAGGAGATCGCAGAGACTTTGAGCGTAGCGCGGTCGAATGTGAGCACGTCGATTCGGGAACTGGAGACGTGGGGGATCGTGCGCGCAGTACATGTGCTCGGAGACCGGCGCGAGCACTACGAGTCGATGAAGGATGTATGGGAGATGTTCCGGCTGGTGATCGAGCAGAGGAAGCGGAGAGAGATTGATCCGACGCGGGAGATTCTGCGGCAGTGCCTGGCGGAGCTGGATCCGAAGGAAGCTCGAGCAGATTACACGCGCGAGAGGCTCGAGGCGATGGCCGGATTCTTTGAGGCGGTGACGGAATTGTATGACCAGATGAAGGCGTTACCTACCGGGACGGTACGGAAGTTGCTAAAGATGGGGACGAAGGTCAGAAGGAAATCCAGGTAGGAAGAACTTCACGTCAGGGTGGCGCGAAACGCTTTCAACATAGAGGGCACAGGGGATCACAGGGGAAAGCGGTGAGGGGTCTGGGATCAGGGGACGGGTTACAGAGCCGTCGCGGGTTTCGGGAATCCGGATAAGCATCAGTTTCGTGCGGCGTGATGGCGGGAACCCTGTACACTGTTGCGCTTGCGGCTTACAACGTCGCAACTTTGTTTGGGGCTGCTGTGACGCAGGAGAATTTTCAGCCGTTCAAGCCCGCGGAGCGCGGAGCTGCAAGACCCTCTGCAGCGATAGATCATCCCTCTGCCCAGGACCCCGTGCCCTCTCCGGCAGGGCTGGATGTTTCCCGAGGTGAATCCGATCGAGATCACGAAATCAATAAGGAACTGCGACGGCTGAACCGTGCTCTACACGCGCTGAGTGCCTGCAACAAGGCGCTGGCGCAGGCCGGGACCGAGTCGGCACTGCTTCACGAAATCTGTGACGTGATCGTCCAGCTAGGAGCGTACCGGTTTGTCTGGATTGGATATGCGCAGATGGATGAGAGGAAGACGATCCTGCCCATGGCCTATGCCGGCTATGAGGAAGAGTACCTCCACGGGATCGAGGTGAACTGGGGGGAAGACGTACCGAACGGTCTCGGGCCGGCGGGAACGGCGCTTCGCGAGAATAGAATTTGCGTGGTGCTGGATGCGGCGCATGACCCGGCGTTTGCACCCTGGCGAGAACGGGCGCTGGAGCGGGGATACGCGGCGGTGATCGGATTGCCGCTCCGCGATGCGGAGCGCGCGTTTGGCGTGTTGATGATCTATTCCGACCAGGTTGGCTCATTCGAGAACTCGGAATTTGAGCTGCTGAGCGAGATGGCGGGCAACCTGTCGTTCGGAATCAGCGCGATCCGATCGCAAGATGAGGGACGAAAAGCGACGGCGGCGCTGCGCGAGGCGGAGTCGAAATATCGACAACTGGTCGAAGAGGTCCCGGCGATTTCGTATGTGGCCGAAGCCGGAGTGATGGGGCGGTTTCTCTATTTGAGTCCTCAGGTGACGAAGATCCTGGGATATGCGGCAGAGGATTGCCTGACTGATCCGTGGTTCTGGTGGAATCACCTGAACCCGAACGATCATGACGTTGCAAAGCTCGAGGACGCATGGGAAGAGGGCCGGCCGGTGCGGCTGGAATACCGGATGCGCCGGCAGGACGGGCGCGAAGTTTGGATACGGGATGAGGCGGTCATCTATCGGGACGAGTCGAACAAGCGGCTGATTCGCGGGCTGATGATCGATATCACCGAGCAGAAGCGCGCGCACGAGGCGCTGCGCGACAGCGAGGAACGGTACAGAGCGTTCGTTGAGCAAAGCTCTGAGGGGATCTTCCGCATGGAGTACGCCCCGCCAGTGCCCTGTGATCTGCCGGTCCGAGAACAAATTCGGGTGGCACACGAGCGCGGCCGCATGGCGGAATGCAATGACGCCATGGCGAAGATGTACGGGCGGAGTTCGGCGAAGGAACTGATCGGCAAGCGGCTGACGGAATTTCTTGTGGCTCGAGATCCGGTGACTCTGCAGTTCATGGAGCGATTCGTAGAGATGGGCTATCGCATCACCGACCAGGAATCCCGCGAGATGGACGCGCAGGGCCGGAACAAGATTTTCCGCAACACCATGGTTGGAATGGTTGTGGATGGCTGCTGGGTGCGCTCGTGGGGCATTACGCGAGATGTGACGGAACGCATGCATCTGGAAGACCAGCTCCGGAATGCGCAGCAACTGGAAGCGATCGGGCGACTGGCGGGAGGGGTAGCCCATGATTTCAACAATATTTTAAGCATCATCATGGGCCACGGGGAATTGCTTCTGGCCATGGGCGCGGACGAGAAAGCGAAAACCGGCTTGCAGCAGATCCGGCTGGCGTCGATGCGGGCGGCTTCGCTGACGCAGCAATTACTGGCATTCAGCCGGAAGCAGGTGCTGCAGCCCAAAGTGCTGGACCTGAATGAGGCGGTGACGGAAACGCAAAAGATGTTGTCGCGCGTGATCGGGGAAGACATTGAGCTGATCGCGAAGCTGGATCCGCGCCTGAAGTCGGTCAAGGTGGATCCCGGGCAAGTCGAGCAGGTGCTGATGAACCTGGCGGTGAACGCGCGTGATGCGATGCCGCATGGCGGCAAGCTGACGATGACGACATCGAATGTTGAGATCAGAGCAGAGCAGGAGCGGAGTTTAGATTTGCCGCCCGGCCCGTACGTGATGTTGAAGGTGTCCGATACGGGAGAGGGGATCGAGGCGGCAACGCTGCCGCACATCTTCGAACCGTTCTTCACGACGAAAGCTGTGGGTAAGGGCACGGGACTCGGGCTGGCGACTGTTTATGGAATTCTGAAGCAGAGTGGTGGAAGCGTCCAGGTGGAGAGTGTGGCAGGAAACGGGACGACGTTTTGCATTTACTTGCCAGCGGCGAAGGAGGGCTGCGTGTCGAAGGAGCTTGAACGTCCGGGAGAAAATCATGTGGCGGGAGGAACCGAAACGATCCTGATCGCCGAAGACGAACCGGATCTCCGGGAGCTGACTCGAATTTTCCTGGAGGGATACGGATATAAGGTGTTATCCGCGGCGAATGCGGAGAAAGCGATTCAACTGGCGGATAAATATCCTGACACGATTCACCTGCTATTGACGGACGTGATTATGCCGGGGATCAGCGGACGCCAGCTGGCGGAGAATATTCTGCGCAAGCGTCCGCAGACAAGAATCGTCTATATGACCGGCTATACCGATGACATGGTGGTGCAACACAAGGTGCTGGAGCCGGGAGTGCAGTTGCTGCAGAAGCCATTCAAGAAAGCGGAGCTTGCGATGAAGGTGCGGGCGACGCTGGATGAGAAGTAAGTAGCGAATGGTCGGGGGGCAGTTGCGCCTGTGACAGGGATCCGGATCCGCGAGTCATGATCAGCCGCCCGCTTTCCTTGTAAAATCATCTGGATCGTTCATCGCGGTAAATCCTAACTACAAAAGGTGGGCAATGACTGAGCGGGAAAGCGGCGGGGCAGTGGCTTCGGAAAAAAAGATCTGGGTGACGCTGAACGGGCTGCCGCTGACGATGAAACTGAATTGGCCGTTTCATCAGTCCACATCTGGAGCGGACTTCTGGGTACTGCACGGGGACATCCGGTTGGAAGCATCCGAGGGCCTGCACGCGCCGGTGGCGGTGAATCTTTCGCAGACGGTAAAGGAAATCTTGCCATCGATCGAGCCCCAGCACGCGGAAGCTCCGGTCGTGAATGCGCTGCGCAAAGAAGTGGACCGGAAGCAGATTGAGTTCGTAAAGTCGGGGAAGCTTCTGCCAATTCCCTTTTCCAGCCGGCACTACGATTTCAAGCAACAGCGGTGGGTATTCGGGAAGGCCAGCGACGAGGCGATGGCGGACTTCATCGAGAAGAAGGTCTATTGGCAAACGACGCTCGGAGGAGATGCGCGAGTTTGGATCGGCGATCCGGCGGAGGCGCAGTATGTTCAGACGACTCCATCACACCTGATTGAAGTGGCAGCGAGACTGGTTGCGGCACAGGGACTGCTGCGCATTGAGGGCGAGTATGCGCAGGCGACACAGGCTTTGATCAATCAGGCGGAACGGTTTGAGACGGCACGGAGGGTGGCGCTGGAGCAGTTGGATAAGAAACACGCGTTTGAGAGAGGATAGGTTCAGTGGTCAGTGGTTGGTGATCAGTTGTCCGGATTTGTACATCAATTATCGCGTGCCACTCCATCCCCATGACAGCCCATCTCCGGAAAAGGAAAAAACAAATTCAACACAGAGGGGCACTGGGGAAATACCGCATTGACTCAACTTGTTCGCGGCTTGCGCAGTGATCCGGTGATGACGGCGCCCAGGTCGAGTAGGCACATCAGCGAAATGATCCCCAGCGAAATTACACAGTAGACGCACCAGACGCCGAGGACATGGGCCTCGATGTGCGCCAGATAGAGCGAGAAGGCGAGTCCGGCGAATGTGGGGATGATCAGCAGACGGTAGGCGCGAAATAGCGCGAGCGCGGCCATGAGGACGTATCCCAGGATGCCAACGGTGGCGACGGGAATGGGTCCGAGCATGGCGTAACGGCTGTGGTTGACCACGCCGCAATCCCAGTGTTCGTTGATGCTGCAGGGGGAGTCTCCGTATTCGCGATAGTGTTCGCGGAGTGCGAGGGAGGAGACGATGATTCCCATGATGGCTAGGAGCAGAAGTAGGTATTTCATAGGGTCAAGGTTTCAGAGTCTCAAGGTTTCCAGGCGCTCGATCACAGATGTACTCTTCCCGCCTGGACCCCGTAAATCCTGACACATGCTTGCTAGGATCTCTGGGTGCTGGCGGCAGCTACGTCCTTTATTAGATCAGAAACCTGCCAGTCGCCGCCGTGATACCACTTCACAATTTTGCTGTCGGGGCCGATGACGGCTGTACTCAGGTTATGGGTGATCATGCCATTTTCCGGCTGGACCGTGAGCGCGAAGAATTCGGCGATCTTCGGCAATTCGTCTTTGGGTGGCGCGGCGAATTCCCAGCGGCGGAAGAGTGCCGTGTCATGGGTGTGGGCGACTGAAAATCCATAGTCGCGCAGAACCTTTGGCGTATCGTGCTCGGGATCGAAGCTGACGCTCACCAGGTGAGCGTTGGCTAGCGCGGGATTGGTCGCAGCCTGCTTGTAGACTTCGTTAAAGTTGCTGCTCATACGGGGGCAGAACTCCGGGAACGGGCAGCGCGTGTAGATGAAGGTCACGAGGAGCGTTTTGCCGCGGTACTGCTTGATGCTGACGCGCTTGCCGTCCTGGTTGGTAAAGGCGAAGTCAGGGACCTCTTCGCCGGGGGACGGCATGTGCAGGGCGTCGGGTCCCTTGGCAGGAGGATTTTTCGCGTGGGCGGTGACCTTCACATTTTCGAGCCAGTAGTCAGGGACGGCGTCTTCGTTCTTTGTGGCCGGCTCGATGACGACGACGTCGGCTGCGATGGAGTCCCCGGGAGCGAGTTCGCGCAGCATGGAGGCGGGCTTGATCTTGTACGACATGGCCATGGGATCCATGAAGCCGGGGATGTTGTCGCCGTCGATGAGGGCGGATTCGGACTGGCTCTCGATGGTGATGATGCGTCCGGTGAAGTGGTAGCGTTTCGCGGCCGGGGTCTTGGAGCGGTGGCAGGCGGAGATGAGAGCGATGGCGGCGAGCAGCGCGAGTAAGAGCGCACGAATGCGGATTGAGTTTTTCACGTTGTAGACAATTTAAACCTGGGCGGGCCGTTTTGCCACGGCGGGGTCGCGTCAGGCGTCGCCGTGGGATGCATGTTCGCTCATCGACAGCGGAGCTCGCGGGTTTACTATCGTGAGTTCCTGGGACACCGAGTGTAGGAGGTTTGTATGCGGAAGCAGGGCGGCGGAGGATTTGGCATGCATCTTGAGATCGCGCTCGTCGTGATGTCATTGATGATGTGCGGCGTTGCGCAGGAGAAGTCTTCCGGGACGATCCGATTAGACCCACAGAATCCGCATTACTTTGTGTTTCATGGGCAGACCGTCGCGTTGGTTGGCAGCGGAGAGCATTACGGGGCTGTGTTCAACGGCGATTTCGATTTTCACAAGTACCTGCAGACTCTCGAAACCGACCGGATGAATTACACGCGGCTGTTCGGCGGATCGTATGTGGAAGTGCCGGGGAAGTCGTTCGGGATTGCGCGGAATGATCTCGCTCCGGCCGACGGTCGATTTGTCGCGCCGTGGAGCCGCAGTGATGTTCCCGGCTATGCGGGCGGCGGGAACAAGTTGGACCTAGCGAAGTGGAATGGGGAGTATTTTTCGCGCTTGCACGATTTTCTTGCCGAAGCGGATCGGCACGGCGTGGTGGTGGAGATCTCGCTGTTCTCTTCGCAGTATGCGGAGGCGCAATGGAATCTGTCTCCGTTCAAGCGCGAGAACAATGTGAACACGACGGATGCGATTGAGTGGAAGAAAGTGAATACGCTCGAGAACGGGAACATCCTGGGGATCCAGGAGCGGTATGTGCGGAAGCTGGTGCGAGAGGCGAATGCCTATCCGAACGTAATTTTTGAGATACAGAATGAGCCGTGGTCGGACCGTCCGGTGCAGGTCGATGTGATGAATCCTTATTTGTTTACTGGGAGAGACCAGTATCCGAATTCGGTGGAGTTGCCGGATGAAGCTTCGATGGCTTGGCAGGCGCGAGTGGCCGAGTGGATCACGAGCGAGGAGGCGGCACTGCCGAATCAGCATCTGATCGCGCAGAACTGCTGCAACTTTGTTTATCCGATGAAGAAGGTGCTCGCCGGAGTCAGCGTCGTGAATTTTCATTATGCGTATCCGGAAGCGGCGGTGCTGAATTACGGATTGGGGAAGGCTCTCTCGTATGACGAGACTGGATTCCTGGGCCGCGAAGACGATAAGTACGCGCGGCAGGCGTGGAACTTCATGCTGTCGGGCGGAGGCGTCTTCGATCATCTTGATTACTCGTTCAGCGTAGGGCATGAAGATGGGAAGGATCTGGAGGCCAATGGACCGGGAGGGGGGAGTCCTGAGTTGCGGAAGCGGCTGAGCATTCTAAGCGAGTTCTTGAACGGCCTGCCGCTTGTGGAGATGGCGCCGGACTTTTCGACCGTGAAGCATGCCGGAGGCGTGGTCGCGCATACGCTCTCTTCGTCTAAGGGGGTGTATGCGATGTATGTGGACGGGGAGGGCCCGGCGGAGATCACTTTTGCCCTGCCGGAAGGCAGGTACGAGGTGTCATGGGTCGATGTTGTGCATGGCGGGCCGACGGGTTCGTCATCGTTTCAGCACGCTGGAGGGGAGAAAGTGCTCGTAACTCCGGTGTTTCGGCAGGGGATTGCGATGCGTTTAACGCGGCGCTGAGAACCAAGAGAGTAAACCGGTGGAATTTCGGCGGAAGGATTCGTCGAATTCTTGTTTGGTTGACCCAAAAGCACTTCGGCCTTCCACTTTCGTTCTTGAAAGAGCGATGTCAGGCGTCAGAATTGTGTTCCTGGCCTAAGGTCCGGGCGGGGCACTCCACTTCCGCATGTCTTCTTGCGGAATCTCCTCGCCCCTTTCGCAGGCTGCGGGAAAAAGCATGCCGCCTTTTGAGGGTAGAAGTGGGAGAAGTGAGCGAGAAACAGCCGGGGTTACCTTTTTGATTCGTGCTAGCGGAAGCGGAACAAGAAGTACATCAAGGCGCCGAGGATCATGGCGGCAAGCGCAAGGCCGAAGACCTTCCATGCATTGCTGCTTTCCGGAGTGATGGGACGGCCATCGATTGTGCCGAGATTGGATGCATCCGGCTGCGAGAATTGGGCGGCACCGGTACGCACGGGGGCCTTCGATGCACCGAACGTGATTCCCTTTGAGCCGGCATTCACTCTGAATGCTGTCTTCTTGTTGACTACCACCTTCACGTTTGCGGATCCGGCTTGCGCGGCGAGAGCCTGCGGGAGTTCCGGCAACACATGCTTGCCGGCGAAATTCAGAAACTTCTCCAGCAGGTGACTTTCGAGGTCGTTCTCGTTCGGCGCGTGGACCACGGGAGAATTCGGATCGGCGGAGTGGATCTCGAACCCGCCTTGCGGCGTGCGTTCGACATGGAAGGCCATTTCGAGTTTCTTGGCCTCGGCGGCCTTCAGAGCGGGAAACTCCGTGGAGATTGCGTTGAGAATGTTCTGCTGGATTTTCTGTTGCACTTCCTCGCGAGTGGGCGCCTCGATCGGAGCGACGGTTGGATCGGTCGCGCGGGCGATGAATCCGCCATCAGGCTTGGGCTCGATCTTGTAGGCGAATTGGGAGATGAGACGGTTAGATTCCACGGGAGGATGGTAGCGCGGATCGGGACGGTTTGGATGATTACGTTGGTGATCCGGTGGCGGTGAACGGATTGGTGCCGTCCGCTGAAGCGGACTGGAAGTGTAATCCCTAGCTGGTGGCATGGGGAGCGCACCGGGGTTAGTCGGCTCCACCCATCAGGCGCGACCACGATTCACTGTTCTGTGGGCCCGATCTAGCTCGTCCTACAACATCGGCAAGCACTCGCGACAAGTGTCTTACTATTGCAAGATTCCCTCTCCACCGCATAACCTTTCCTCACACCTGCGAGCGAAAATAGCGTCCGACGACACAGGTGTTGGGCCTAGAATTTAGAGAGAAAAGGAGATCATCCAACATGAACCGGATTCCCCTTATCCTTTGCGTCCTTGGATTATCTTGCGCGTCATGGTCCCAAACCAATCGGGCATCTTGGGCGAATCTAAGCGCTCTGCAGGCGGGGCAGAAGATTCAAATCGTCGACATGAACTCAAAGAAACGTTCCGGAACCTTCGTGAGTGTCTCCGACAAGGCGATCTCGTACCAGGGAGCCGCAGGCGAGCAGATGATTCAGAAGCAAGACGTTCGCAGCGTGAAACTCATGGAAAACAGACACCGTTTGCGCAACACGCTCATCGGCGGTGCGGTGGGCGCCGGAGCGGGAGCTGGGATAGCTGCAGCGGCAGACCAGCCATGCTCATCGCAAGGATTCTGTATTGACCCTATTGGGCGAGGCGGAGCGGCCGGGATCGGCGCGCTTGTCGGTTTCGTTGGCGGCGCAGTCGTCGGAGTTCTGTGGCCGAGTCACAAAATGATTTACAGCGTCAATTCGCACTAGCCCGCTTCGGATCGCCAATTCAAAACCGCTAAACTATTGTTAGCAGGCGTGGCTGTTGAAAAACTCCTTCCCGCGAAATTCGCGAAAATAAAATCGCGCTAGGATGCCCTACAAACGACGATCTTAGTTTTCGAGACATTTTCTATCCCCCAAATTTCGACTGTTTGGGAGGAAACTGGAGTTTTTCAACAGCCACAGGCGATAGCACGCAATATAAAAAGGCGCCCACTTTTGCGGTAGGTTGAGATTGTTCGGATCACCAACCTAGCGAAAGGGAGCGCCTTTATGAATCAGGAAAAGTATATCGGCATGGACGTGCACCAAGCCACCATCTCGGTGGCGGTGATGGATGGTGCGGGCAAGCTGATCATGGAATGTCTGCTGGAGACCAAGGCGGCCACGATCATAGATTTCATCCGAGGATTGCAAGGAACCCTTTCTGTGACCTTCGAAGAGGGAACCTCGGCTGCCTGGTTGCATGACCTGCTGAAGCCTCGTGTCCACCATCTTGTAGTCTGCGATCCGCGCAAGAACGCTCGGTTGAAGGATGGCAACAAGAGCGACCGGATCGACGCGCGCAAACTGGCCGAGTTGTTACGCGGCAACCAACTCCATCCCGTGTACCACGGAGAGCATGGGGTTCGTACCTTGAAGGAACTAGGGCGAAGTTATCTGACCATCACCCAGGATGTGACCCGCGTGATGAATCGCATCAAAGCGCTGTATCGCAGCTGGGCGATTCCGTGCGCAGGCGCAACCGTCTACTCTCCCCGTCATCGCGCCGAGTGGTTGTCGAAGATCACGGAACCAGGAGTTCGGGTTCGCGCCGAGCGGCTCTATCAGCAACTGGATCTGTTGCAACCGGTGCGTCTGGAAGCGCGACGCGAGTTACTGGCGGAAAGCCACAAACATTCGGGCGTGAGGCTACTGCGCCAGATTCCTTCGATCGGTCCAATCCGCTCGGCCTTGCTGGTGGCCTTGCTGCAGACCCCGCACCGTTTCCGCACCAAGCGCCAACTATGGGCCTACAGTGGTTTTGCAGTCGAGACCCACGACAGCGGCGAGTACCGCTCGGTGCGCGGCAAACTGCAACGCAACCGCGAGCGCATGACGGTACGCGGTCTGAATGACAACCACAATCGAGAGCTGAAGAATCTGTTCAAGAGTGCTGCGGTGTCGGCCAGCACACGTCCTGGCCCTCTGCGCGATTTTTATGTGGCTCGAGTAGAGAAAGGAATGCGGCCGACCATGGCCCGTCTCACCTTGGCACGGAAGCTGGCCGCGATCAGTTTAACCATCTGGAAGAAAGGGGTGGACTTCGACGCCAACCAATTGCAGCGACAAGCAGCTTGAGCATCTCTGAGCCACAGGCTTTTCCATCTCTGCGGTGTACTCCGGTGGTGGACGGTCGGGTTCTGCAGATGCTCGGTTCGAGGGTGAGTATCAGTCAATGAGATCGGCCCCGTGTGCTTCGGCACCGAGTCACCCATTACACGCTATGCCCCCTCGGATAACCAGAAATAGCGATAGGCCACGAGCCTCGGATAGAACCATGGTTAACACTCGTCCTGCTTGCCGCGTCTTGCACACCCGGTGTTGCCACCAGCAGCAGAGAAACCTTACGAGATGGACAAAGAGCCGAACATCTTCAGAGATAACGAAACACAGTGGGCTGGATCTCGAGAAATAATCTCTCTCCTCCGGTCGAGGCGGAGCTTTTTTCTTGACATCCCTTTTTATAGAACTCATTGACCCGATGATGAGTGAAATGGGGATATTACGACAGTTGACCGTTCACGGATTCCAGCAATACTTTCTTGCGTACGACAATTTCAACTTTTCTGTTGGAGCAGGCTTAACCTCAACCTCATGGATCGTCTTATTTGGAGTGCTCGGGGGCACGTACCTCAGGTAGTACATCCGATTTATGAGTTCCCGAATGCTCGTGAATACTTTTGGTACTTCCTGCCTGCCAATGTTATCGAAGGACTCGCCGCCCGTTAGCTCAGCAAAATCCTCCATGATTTTGTCGCCTTTGGAAACAACCCCCGTTTGAAGTGTATCGATCGTGAAGATCACTGCTCCTGACTTGAGCGCCTCTGAAACTGCCTCGCCGCGCGTCGTATGGCTTTGGTTGTCATCGCCGTCACTCACCAACACCAGTATTCGCCTTGTTGGTTTTGTCCAATCGCGACGTCCAAGCCTTTGCTGGCAGGCAATTGCTAGCGAATCATAAAGGGCCGTTCCGCCACCGACCCCGACCTGGACGGTAGTCTTTCGCAGTTGATCTTTATTAAGCCATTCAGTCATCTGCGGAGTAGCCTGAAATGTGAGGAGAAACACTCTATCTTCGGGGCTAAGCATGGTCTCACTCACGAACTGATCCATCGCCTTTAGGATTTCGCCGAAATTGGAACTGCGCCGCGAGTTGCTGGTATCGATCAAGACACCCAATTCCAATGGGAGGTCGGCTCCGGGCAGCAGATCTATGGCAGAGACCGCTATCTTCTGGTCAGTGACCAGCAGAGATTGAGACGATACGATAGTCGGTCGGTGATGCGCACCAAACGCGATAAGGGGAACAGCCACGTGTGGACTTGAATCCCGACCAACGGCTGGAAATGCGAGGAATACTAGCAGACACGCTTTGCAGAGCCGCGCCATCACTTCCTCCATTCAAAACCGCTAACGCTTGTCAGAGCTTATCTTACGACGGACAGAATAAGTACTGCATGTTAACTGTCGACACCAGATGGGATGAGAAGGCCGGTCTCCGGACGGGATGCGGTGTACGCTCCCAAGTTATCGACGTGCTCGAAGCACAGATAAAAAGGAGACCGGCAATGAAGAAGGTTAGCACCAGAGCAGCAGCGCAGAGCAGGAATATTTCGCAACAGAAATTGACCATCGGATTGGATCTGGGCGATCGCAACAGTTGGTACTGCGTGCTGGACGAATCCGGCCAGATACAACTGGAGCAGCGCGTGCGCACGAATGCGAAAGCGTTATCCGAAGTCTTTGGCGCAATGCCGCGCAGTCGGATCGCACTGGAAATCGGGACGCATTCGCCCTGGATCAGCCGCTTGTTGAGCGAGTTGGGGCACGAGGTGATCGTGGCCAATGCGCGCAAGGTACGGCTGATCGGGGAGAGCCGCAAGAAAGACGATCGGCTGGATGCGCAGACGCTGGCGCGGTTGGCCCGGATCGATCCGGAGTTGCTGTATCCGGTGAAGCATCGCAGCGCGCAAGCGCAAGCCGATCTCATGATGATTCGGGCGCGGGCCGGTCTGGTGCGCGCCCGCACGGCGCTGGTCAACACGGCCCGCGGACTAGCCAAGAGCTACGGCGAGCGGTTGCGGGGATGCAACGTGCGGAATATGAATCCGGAGAAAGCCGAAGGATTGAGTCCGGAACTGCAAAGTGCGCTGGAACCATTGTTGAACGCAATCGAGTCGCTGAGCGAGCGCATCGTGGAATACAACGAGCGCATCGAGAAGCTGGCACTGCAGAGCTATCCGCAGGTGGCGTTGCTGAAGCAGATCAAGGGTGTGGGCACGTTGATCGCGCTGACCTTCTTGCTGACGCTGGAAGATCCCCATCGCTTTGGCAAGAGCCGCGACGTGGGCTGCTACCTAGGGTTACAACCGGGACGCAGAAACTCCGGAAAGAGCGAGCCGCAGCTGCACATCAGCAAGGAAGGCGATCCGTACCTGCGCACCCTGCTGGTGCAGGGAGCGCAGCACATTCTGGGACCGTTTGGGGTCGATTGTGACCTGCGGCGCTGGGGCTTGAAACTAGCCGAACGTGGAGGGAGAAACGGAAAGAAGCGAGCCATCGTGGCGACCGCCAGAAAGCTGGCAGTGTTGCTGCATCACCTGTGGGTGAGCGGAGAAGCCTACGAACCATTGCATAACAGCAGCCCAACGACAGTAGCGGCAGCCGCGTAATAACAGAACTGCTCCAAGAAGAGATAAAGACAAAAGCCCAAAGCCGAGTTCCGGTGACTGCGTTAATCGCCTGGCCCAGGTTCAACGCTCCAAGAGCTGAACCACAGGGCGCCAAACAGATGGCAGCACCGGCTGAACCGAGAACACCCAATATGCACCGAGCGAAACGAATCGCTCCTCGAGAGTGCGGATGGAAGCATGGCGACAGTGGCTAACTCGGCGGGAGAAAAATCGTTGTTCCATGAAGCCCGAGAAGAATCGACTTGACTCCGACCGGCCTTCTCATGGAAGGCGATTTCACGCTTTGACCCGTTCCTGGCTAGATGGATCCCAGGACTTACGTCCTGGGCTAATGAATGGCGTCGCTTTCGCGACTCTCCCGACCGAGCGCCGCGAAGGCTGGCTGGGAACGAGCTATTTCTCAATCACTTACGGGGGTTGCGTTCAGGCCTATGAGGAGCATTCGCGTCGTCCCAAGCGCTCTACGAGTTGCTCAAAAGTGTCGTTCGTGCGTGTGTCTTCAGTGACGTTTATAGGGGCCGGGGGCGTTGCTACCGTCATCCTCAGGTACCGGTGCGTGTGGTACCAAAGCGAGGATGGCTATCAATGGCGAAGGCAAAACTTACGATTCTTTATGGGGAAGGCGACGAGGACGTTTTGAAAGCACAGGCATCGGCGCTAGAGAAGGCCGGGCACTCGGTGCAGCAGGGACTCGGGCGCAAGGGCGTCAACGAAGGTCTCAATAAGGCCAAGTTCGATCTGGTCGTGTTGGGAGCGACATTGACCCGGAATGACCGGCATCATCTTCCATACATGGCGAAGAAGGCGAACGCCGAGACCAAGATCCTGGTGCTGCATGCCGATGGAAGCCGTCATCCGTATGTCGACGGATGCGTGGATACGGGGACCAGCATGGAGAACATCGTGAACAAGATCGAGAACATGAAGATTGCCGGTGCAGCTCCGATAGCGGCTGGGGCGGCGGCTGGACGGTAAGAACCAGTACTCAGTACTCAGTGAAAGGCGGCCTTCTTGGCTGCCTTTTCTGTTTTCGCACGGGGGTATCAGGTTCGTTAACCGGTGGGATTTCGACTCGACTTTGCCGAGAATGAAGCTGCGCAGCCGGCGCTTAAGCTGGCTCTAGTGGGAAATGTTCAACGGCAGGTTAGCAGAGCGGTACCGGTGACACGACCGCATCCGGCGCCACAGGCGTTTATCGCAGTGCAGGTTGCATTTGCCCCATCCGGGGCGAAGGCCCAGACCAGGTATGTTCCGCTTGCTGCGGGCAAACACTGTGCGAGACCCGCTGGGTTTATCGTGATATCCGTTGTTGGCTGATTCTGGGAGCAGGCACCCCATGTTGCCGTCAGGGGCGTCACGAACCTGGGATTGTGGTTGTAGTACCCGGTCGCGGCGAACTGAATCTCTCCACCGGGAATCTGACTGGCGTCCGCGGTTGCGGGACTGATGCTCACGGTTTGCAGGGTACGCGGAGAAGATGATCCGCAGGCGACTAGAACGACAGCGAGAAAGATTAATGAGATAAGAGCAGGGCTCCAGGTCTTCATCGGAACCTCCTGTGCCTGGGAAACCCGCGCGAGGGCGCAGAGTTACTCGACGTCTCTATTATAGGTCCGCAGTTGGCGAAGGATCACGGATTTGTGTCGGACGTTTCGGATCCAGCCACGCGAGAGGGTCAATACACTTTCGTAATCGGCAATCAAGGGTATTGGGGCAACGTAATTGTTTGTGGAGAATCTATTCATGTAATGCCACTTCGAATTTTGTTCTCAGGAGCCAGCAATGCCGATGTATCAGCCTTCCCCCAAAAGAAACCGGATTTTGTTTAACGCCGAAAGTCGCGGCGGATTATCGATTCCCGTCTCTGCCATCGTTCTGCGTATTTTGTCGCAGGTGGACTCTACCATCGAACTCACCAACCGCATTTGCGACCGTTATCTTGCCGATCGAACGCGGCAGCCTGTAAGTTCTTTTCGGCCATCGGCTGCGTAGGGGCGTTCGTCGTCATTGTTCGCGTGTCTCGCGGCGCTGCCAGCGAGATGCATAGATCCTGAGGCGCGCACAAAACGCACGCCTCAGGATGACATTCTTAAGATGGATGATCCTAACGGATCAGGGAATTGTTCTGGCGGGGGGCTTGCCGGCGTTGCCTTTGTAATCCTTGGGATAGACGACCAGGCAGCGGCGCATGCCTTCGCCTTCGCTTTCGGTGTGCAGGTCGGCTTCGTCGCGCAAGGCGAGATGGACGATGCGGCGTTCGCGCGAAGACATGGGGCTGAACTGATACGGAGTTCCGGTCTTGCGGACTTTTTCGGCGGCGACGGTCGCGGCCATACGCAATTCCTGAATGCGCTGGGCGCGCTGTCCCTGGCAATCGAACGAGATCTTCTCATGCTCGCCCGAAGGCAGGCGCAGCATTTCGAGTCCGATTAGTTCGAGGGCGCGGAGGAGTTCCCCGCCGCGGTCGAGCAGCATGGGGGCGTCAGGGCCGGAGAAGTCGACGAGGATCTCGGGCTTCTCCCAATCGCGGTTCTCGGGCAGCGGGGGATCGACGACGATGCGGTACTTGAGGCGCAGGCCGCCATGGGTGACGACGGCCTGGAGGAATTCGTTGATCTTCTTGGCGGCGGCGACTTTGTCGGGTATGGACATGGGTTCGGCTCTCAGCTATCAGGCTGTGTTGATGTCTAAATTTTTGTCGGGATCGATCCCCGTCTTTCGCCCCTTCGGGGCTTGAATCTCTTTCGATCGGCTACCCAGGGCTTACGCCGTGGGCTGCATTCTTCCGCCGCTTCGCGGCTGGTCTGCCCATCCCCGCCGGGGCTAAAGCCCCTCATCCAATCGGCCCTTGACGCGACCCTAAAGGGCCGCTCTTCCACAAAGCCACCCTTCCACGTTGCACTGATCGAGATCGCGGGCGGCCAGATGCCCACGTTGCGCATCAACAATCATTTGTCTTTCTTGCGGGCGCGCTTGGCCATGATCTCCTGCATTTCGCGGCCTAGACTTGTACGGTTTATCACGGCCTGCTGGGAAACCGAAACTACGTTACTCAGCGAGTAGTACAGGTTCAATCCTGCCTGCAGACGGAAGAAGATGAACCCCATCATGAGCGGCATCATGATGTTCATCATTCTTTGCTGCGCGGGGTCCATGCCGACCTGCGGCGTCATGCGTTGCGTGATCAGCATGGTGACGACCATGAAAATCGGCAACAGATAGAGTGGATCGGCTGCGGAAAGATCCTTGATCCAGAGCCAGGGCGCGTGGCGGAGATCGATGGCCACGTACAGCATCTTGTAATAGGCGTAGAGGAAGGGCAACTGGATCAGCATCGGCAGACATCCGCCGACGGGATTCACGCCTTCTTTCTTATAAAGCGCGCTGATCTCCTCGTTCATGGCAGCCTTGCGCGGGTCGCGCAGGCTGTACTTCTTGTATTTCTCCTGAATGGATTTGATCTGCGGCTGCACGCGCTGCATCTTCAGCATGGACTTCATCTGCTTGATGCGCAGCGGCATGAGCGCCAGCGTAATGATCAGCGTCTGGATGACGATGGCCCATCCCCAGTTCGCGATCACGTGGTGATAGGTCCACTTCAGCCAAGCGAAAAGAGGTTTGGCGAGAAGGCCCCAGATTCCGAAGTCGACGAGACCGTTGAGGTCATTGTCGGCACCGGAGAGACCAGGGACCGTAATCTTCTGCAGGACATCGAGTTCCTTGGGGCCGACGAAAATCCTTTCGGAGGTGGCACCGCGCACATTGCCGACCGCCGCGCCCAAAATGTCGACGTTTGTCGTCTCTTTATTGTTCTTGTCTTTGGGATCTTTTGGAATGGGAAGCGAGTTCCGCAGAGTCACCATCGAGGTATTCGCCGGATCGTCGGGGATGAAGACTGCGGCGAAGTATTGATCGTTGGGTCCTGCCCAGTGGAATGGTCCGGGTAAGGTGCCGCCTCCACTGATCTTCTTCATGGCCAGCCGCTCGATGTTTTTGTTGAACTGGTAATCGATGGTGGATGCAGCGTAGAAAGCGGGCGTGGTCTGGTCGCCGAACCCAGCCGGCCACGCCGGCAACGTGGGGGCAGGTGCGCCCTTGTAGGTTACGCTTGCGGCGACCTTGACGATGTAAGTGTTATCGAAGGTGAAGGTCTTCCGGACGGTAATGGTGTCGTCGGCGTATTCGAACGTCAACGTAGCGGGCGCGGTTAGATTCCCTTCGCTGGAGGGGACGTAGAGAGCGGAGCTGAGGCGTCCGCGGAGATCTTCGTCGTAGGCCCAGAGGGAGAGCGGGTAGCCAAACTGCTGCGCTGCAGCAGGATTGACAAGATCAAGCGGGCCGTTCTGGGCATCGTTATCGTACTTCTTCAGAATCCAGGACTTCACTTCCGCACCGCGATTGCTGAACGTGATGCGGTAGAGATCGTTTTCGATGACGACGGGAGCTTCTTTGGAAGCTTGCTTGGTCACGCCGCCAGCAGGCGCGGCAACAGGCGGAGGTGGTGCAGGAGTGGTGGCTGCCTGAGTCTGCGCGGGCTGCTGCTGAGCTGGTTGCTGCTTCGGAGGCGGAGGCGCAGGGAAGAACCTTTTCTGCACCTGCGTGAAGACGAGCATCAGGACAAACGTGACTGCGAAAATCAGCAGCAGGCGGCGTTCATTGCCGGGCTCGTGTTGTGGATTTTGATATTCGGCCAAAGTTGTCTTGCTTCCTTAAGTAGCGTGATGACACGCTTCAGTCGCCGTGTGCCGTTGATCGGCCACAGACGAATTGCGGATGACAGGATCGTATCCGCCTTTCACAAACGGATGGCAGCGGAGGAGTCTCCAAGCGGACATAAGGCCTCCGCGAATCGCACCATAACGTTCCACGGCCTCCATGGCGTATTCCGAACATGTCGGAACATAGCGGCAGGCGGGCGGAAACAGGGGAGAGATCGCCCACTTGTAGGCTCGCAGCAGGAGCAGGACGGCGCGTTGTGGCAGAGTTCTCATCGGCTTCCGGCTTCCGGCGTTCGGCTTCCGGTCTCCCTATTTTCGATCCGATCCGTCTTGGTCAGCTTCTTGTTTATGACTACGAAAGCCTGACGGACTTCGTTCACGACAGCTTCGAAGCCGGCGGTCAGCAACACCTTTTTGGGGTTGATGACTACATCGGCGCCGGGAGCGTTCGTCGGCAGCGTGAGCCTGACGGCTTCGCGCAGGCGGCGCTTCATACGGTTACGCTGGACGGCGCCTCCGAGAGCGCGGCCAACGGTGAATCCGACGCGAAGTCCTGGAACGGCTGCTTTCGCCGGCGCGGCAGACGGTTCGGGCCGCAGCAAATAGAACACGGTCATCGAAGCCGAGAAGTGCCGTCGGCCTTGCTTGTACACGCGCTCGAAGTCGGCATGACGCAACAGGCGTGAGCTGCGGGTGAACTTCGCCGCCGGCCTGGATTGCTCGACATTCGAATTCGTTTCTCGGGGCACACTGGCGGTCACAGTGCCTCTAAAGTCTGGGCTGATATGGGATCGCGGACGAAGAACGTCCGGCCCACATTGGTTATTCGCGAAAGCCAGGTTTCACAGAGACCCGCTTGCGCCCCTTGGCGCGGCGGCGGGATAAAACTTTCTGGCCGCCCTGGGTCTTCATGCGCGTGCGAAATCCATGTTTCTTGGATCGCTTGCGCCGGTTAGGTTGGAACGTACGCTTAGGCATGAAAAGTAGCTGCTCCTGAGTGGTTCAACGGTCTTGGGACAAACTAAAAGTATAAATCAGGGGGTGCATTCCGGCCAAACGCTACTAGAACGGCGATACCGTGTCGAGAAAGCGTAGACCGCCGGCAACATCAAGCCTTCCACTGTCATAGGGTCGCACGCTG
The DNA here is from genome assembly GCA_963727085.1 of Terriglobia bacterium. Lineage (GTDB taxonomy): Bacteria > Acidobacteriota > Terriglobia > Terriglobales > Acidobacteriaceae > Sulfotelmatobacter. Next base: position 32,239 of record CAVSER010000006.1, read on the forward strand.
CGGCTTCGCCGACGTTCACGGTGACATCTCTTAGACGCCCTCGATTTCTGCCGCACTGCGTCGTCCAGATTCTCATGGCGGTTCGACGACAGCACGAGAGTGTCGCTGGTTCACGTGTCTGCTTTTTCTTTCTGCGTTCGTTGCTCAGTGAATCAAGTTGCAGGTTGGATCGGAATCCGAAATGTGATTTCAGCCACAATCGCATGAGGCCACCAGATGGTGTGCTGTGATGCGGGGGAGGCACTAGAAATCTTGCTACTCATCTTGATCACGATGCGTTTCTGCACATTGCGCGCGGCAGTTATATGCGCGGTACTTGACAGAGCGTTCGATTCGGGAGATGAATGAGCATCACAAAAAATTCCGGCCAGAAGATTTCCACATGACGAAAATTTTTGTGCTAGTATGCCGGACTGGTCCTGCTTTTTGACTTCGTTTTTACTTTGTAAGCAGCGCAACGAAAAACAGGCGCATTCCGCAGTAAAATTAACGGTTCCAGAACTTCTTAACCGGCAGTCTTAACAGGCGCTCTACACCAGCCGCCAGGGCGCCGCGCGGGTGGAAAAAATTTCTTATATGTCAGCTCCAAGCACAACACTCTCCCCAAATCCGTGGGCGCGGATTCTCGATGCGCTGGAAAAGAAAATCAATCGGCACTCGTACGACACGTGGCTGAAGCCGACGCGATACAGCCATTCGAGCGGCGGCGTTCTGTTTGTGCGCGTACCGACTGTTGAGTTTCGCCACGCCGGCGACAAGTATGCGGACCTGATCCAGGAAGCAGTCGACGTACTGGGCCTCGGGTTCAACGAAGTGAAGTTCGTGACGCCAGAAGATGATCCGGCAGCGACTCCGATGCGGCATGATGGAGGACTCTCGGCGGCATCGTCGAGCGGCAGCCCTTCGCAGGCGCGGTTTGACTGGGATGGCGCGGCGCAGTTGAATCCGCGCTACACGTTTGACGCGTTCGTCATCGGCAGCGGGAACCAGTTCGCGCATGCGGCGTGCCAGGCGGTGGCGGAGCGTCCATCGAAGGCATACAACCCGCTGTTCCTCTATGGCGGCGTCGGGATGGGCAAGACGCACCTGATGCAGGCGATCGGGCACGAGATCAAGCGGCGGATGCCGCAGGCATCCATCTGCTACGTATCGAGCGAGAAGTTCACCAACGACATGATCAACTCGCTGCGCTACGACAAGATGACGTCGTTCCGGGACAGGTTCCGAGGCGTCGATGTGCTGCTGATCGACGACATCCAGTTCCTGGCGCAGAAGGAGCGGACGCAGGAAGAGTTCTTTCATACGTTCAACGCGCTGCACGAGTCGATGAAGCAGATCGTGATCGCCAGCGATCGTTCGCCAAAGGAGTTGGCGGAGATCGAGGACCGGCTGCGCAGCCGGTTTGAATGGGGATTGATTGCAGACATCCAGCCACCGGATCTTGAAACCAAGGTCGCGATCCTGCAGAAGAAGGCGGAGCAGGAGAAGGTTACGCTGCCGACGGACGTGGCGCTTTATGTGGCGTCGAATATCCGCTCGAACGTGCGCGAGCTCGAAGGCGCATTGATCCGGCTGGTGGCGCACTCTTCCCTCATCGGCGCCGAGATCACTCTTCCGTATGCGCAGCAGGTTTTGAAGAACTTTATCGACTCGCAAGCACGCAAGGTCACGATCGAATCCATTCAGAAGATGGTGGCCGAGCAGTTCGGACTCCGGTTGGTCGAGATCAAGGCGAAGAACAATTCGCGGGCGATTGTGTATCCCAGACAGATCGCGATGTATCTCGCCAAGCAGTTGACCGAAGCATCGCTGCCGGAAATCGGACGGCAGTTCGGCGGCAAGCATCACACGACGGTTCTGCATTCAGTCGAGAAGATTGAAGAGGTCCGCAAGAACGACAAAGATTTGAACAGGCTCATCAATAAACTGACTGAGCAATTAGGCGGGTAAGACGCGGGTTGCGTGACGATTTCCACTTTGCCATACAGTCTTCCTCGTAGATGGCTGTGAAAGAGATGTGGAAGTTGTGGAAGGCGCGGTAGAAATCGGAATACGGGGCGAATTACGCTAGGGGCTCCGAAGAGTTTGGGACCGATTTCTAACATGAGCGGTGAGCTGGGAAGTTGGCGAGAACAAAGCAAGTTGAAAGAGTTTTCCACTTCTCCGCAGGGCCTACTGTTACTGCTGGTTTTATAGGTTTTGCATTTGATATAAGGTAGTACTAGAAGTAGCCCACGTCCCGCAAAAACCGCGAGACATGGGGCACCCAGTTTCGGGGAGACGGACTTTATGCCGGTGGAAGCCGCCGTAGCCGCGGGAACGATGGAGATCACGGTAAGCAAATTCGAATTGCTTCGTGAACTGACCGCCACGCAAGGTGTGGTTGAGCGCAAGACCACCATTCCAATCCTTTCAAATTATTTATTCGAGGCGGCAGGAGACCGTTTGTCGATTACGGCGACGGATCTCGACCTGAGCCTGCGCACGTCGTGTAATGCCAAGGTCAAGAAGGAAGGGTCGTGCACGATCCCGGCGCGCAAACTGCACGATTATGTGAAACTGCTGCCCGACGCCGACATCACAATCAAGCTGCTGGAGAATCACTGGGTCAGCATCCGTTGCGGACGCTCGAATACGAAGATGGTCGGGATGGCGAAGTCGAACTTCCCGAGCCTGCCGGCGTTTCCGACAGCGGGAGCAATCACCATCCCGGCGCAGGTTTTGCGGGGGCTCATTGCGCGGACAGGATTTGCAATTTCGAGCGAGGAATCGCGGTATACGCTGAATGGCGCGCTGATGCTGCTGAAGCCCGAGTCAATCACGATGGTGGCGACGGATGGGCATCGCTTGGCCCACTGTGAACGAAGCGGTGGAAAATTTGACGGCGTTTCGGGTGAGATGAAAACGCTGGTCCCGAAAAAAGCGATGGACGAATTGAAGTCGCTGCTGGACTCGACGGACTCCGACACGATTGAATTTGCGAAAGACGAGTCGACCCTGTTCTTCCGGATCGGATCGCGGCTGCTGACCTCACGGCAGCTTACCGGACAGTTTCCGAATTACGAAGCCGTGCTGCCCAAGGACAATAGCAAGATCGTCCCACTGAATGCGGATGAGCTGAACTCGGCGATTCTGCGTGTGGCGCAATTTGCGGATGAGCGCTCGCGAGCGGTGCGTATGCGGCTGGAAAAGGGCGAGGTAAAGATTTCGGCTTCGTCGACAGAGGCGGGTGAGTCGGAAGATTCGCTCGAGGCCGTATACAACGGCGAGCCGATGACGATCGGGTTTAATGCTGCGTACCTGGTCGAGTTCCTCAAGGCGGCCGGGACCTCTGAAGTCCGGTTGGAATTGAAGGACCCGCAGTCTGCCGGGCAGCTACGTCCGGCTGAGGGGGATGATTACAAGTATCGGTATATCGTGATGCCGATGCGGATCTGAGAAGGCGCGCGGACTGGTATGCATCGCGATGTCCGCGGTGTGCTAGATATCTGCTACTGTATTGCCGCTTTACAGACTTCGTACGGTCCCCTCGGAGGGCTATCGCCCTCCTCAGAATGACATCAGACATCGTATTTTGTTTCCTTTCTAAATCTTCTTTCGCCCATGCGAGCTTATCCCCAGGGATAGATTAGTTTCCAGCGGCCTGCGCCGTGGGCGCGCGCCGATTGCGGGATGCGGCTTGACCTGCCGCCGCCGCTGACTTACATTTGGCCGACTTCAATTTCGGAGGGGCTACGTGATGCTCGACGGATTCAAGAAATTCATCCTGCGTGGAAATGTTGTGGATATGGCTGTCGGTATTGTGATCGGCGCTTCGTTCGGAGGCGTCGTCACTTCGCTGGTAAAGTCATTCATTGAGCCGCTGATTGCGCTCACCGTTGGAAAGCCTGACTTTAGCGCGGTCGGCACCACGATCACCGGAGCGCATGGCCCAGTCCTCGTTCCATGGGGCGCGTTCCTGACGGGAGTGATCAACTTCCTGCTGATTGCGGCGGCAATCTACTTCTTCGTCGTTGTCCCAGTGAACGCGCTGGTCGCTCGCATGCGGAAGGATCCGGCGCCGGCTGATCCGACAACAAAGAAGTGTACGGAATGCCTGAGCGAAATCCCCATCGACGCTCGGCGTTGCGCATTCTGCTCGCAGCCGCAGATGGGGCGGGCGGCTTAGCCTGCGGACGCGGTTTTCTTCCAGCGAAATGCATAGATCCTGAGAGCCGCAAAGGGCGCGGCTCTCAGGATGACAAGATGGATACTTCTAATCTCTGGCTAATTGTTGATTAGTGGTGAGTAGTCCGAGCCGTTGCACTCCTGCGTGATGCGCCACGTCGATGACCGTGGCGACCGACTGGAAATCAACGTCGGCGTCCGCACGCACGAAGGCCACTTTTTCGACGCGCTTCAAGTAGATCTGGGCAAGGCGCTCGTCCAGGTTCCACCAATCTAGCACGTCGATGAGCGGCGTGACGTTGATTTGTGGTCCGGACGGACCTCCGCCTGCCATTGAGAAAGCCATGAATGTTGCTCCTCTCGGGCACGCGTGTCTGGTGGATCAGACACCTGGGGCGGGGCGCGGGTTCCCGGAGCCCCGCGGCTGCCTGCTTTAGGGTCTTCTGCTCGTGGATAGCAGACGTTGCAAGCAACATCTCTACGCGTTGTCTTATGATGGATGAACGCCGCGCTGTGGCGCGGCTTCGGCGTCTTCGACTTCATGAACCAATCATCGCGAACCGTCACGCTGGTGGTGTCTATTGTTATTGCGTGCGCTGCTTTCGGCTGCGCTCAGGAAAACTACGAGATTCAGGTTTACGGATCGGAAACGGTGGCGCCGCGCTCGACCATGGTTGAAATTCATTCGAATTTCACCGTCGAAGGAAGCACGACGGTGATCGACGGCATGCTGCCGACGAATCATGCGATGCACGAGACACTCGAGATTACGCAGGGTATTAACGATTGGGCGGAGGTCGGGTTCTACGTTTTTACGAGCATTCAGCCGGATGGCGGATGGCAGTGGGTCGGAGATCATATCCGTCCGCGAGTGCGCGTGCCGGAGCGGTGGCACTGGCCGGTGGGAGTGAGTTTGTCGACAGAGTTTGGATATCAGAGAGCCGCGTTTTCTCCGGACACCTGGACTTGGGAAATCCGTCCGATTGTGGATCGACAGATTGGAAGATGGTATCTGGCGTTCAATCCCGCGCTGGACCGGTCGTTTCACGGGCCGGGTGTGAATCAGGGTGTTACATTCTCTCCGGCGGCGAAGTTCAGCTATGACATCACCAAGAAAATCGCCGGGGGCCTGGAGTATTACGGGTCGACGGGGCCGGTCACGGGATTCGATCCGTTGCGAGATCAGCAGCAGCAGTTTATTCCATCGATCGATCTTAATCTCGCGCCGGAATGGGAGATCAATTTCGGCGTGGGCATTGGCGCGACGAGGTCGACCGATCGCCTGATTGTGAAGGGGATCGTCGGCCGGAGGTTTTCCTGGCCGCATGGGAAAGGCGCGCGGCTGAAGAGCAGCGCGCCGTAACATCAGAGGCGTTCAACACAGAGGGCACACAGAAGTCCCCTGGCGTTTATCCGGCCGGCTGCGGAGGGGGCGTCCATGCAGGCGGCTCCGGAGGAGGCAACGATCCCGGGGGCGGCGGATAGAGCGCCAGGCTCAACGGGCGGTAGCGCGGGGCGAAGAAATAGATGGAGTACGCCGGGAAGAAAACGATCACCGGGACTGAAATCAGCGCGATGATGTAGAAGAAGATAAAGAACGCCACACATCCGGCGACGATCGCGGCGGTGATGGTGAAGACATTCCAGGTGATCCCGGCGGTTTTGCCCGCGAAGACTCCCGCAAGGATCACTGCGATAACTGGTACGGCGAAGATCAGAGCCAGAATGAGGGTGACGATCGCGACCACAATGCCCGCGCCGATCGCCATCACGATTTTCATTCCGATGTATACGGCGTAACCGCCCTTTTCGCCCTGCAACATGGGCCAGAGCCGGCGCCAGCCTTCGATCGGACCGATTCCTTCCAATGCCATCTGCGGGACCACGAAATCTTTCGTGAGGACCTGTACGATCGCTGCCGCGATAACGAAAATCATCAGCACGAAGAAGACGAAGACTCCGGTGATGATCAGCGGGGCCAGGTGCTCGCGGGGATGATTGAACCATCCGCGGGCGAACGCGAACAAGGCGGGAATTCCAACCAGGATCGCCAGGCAGGCGATGGAGACAAACATAAATCCCAAATGCCAGAGGAAGTATTTCCAGCCGGGGCTTTGGCGGTGCGACCATCCGTTGCGAATGTGGCATTCCTTGGCGAGAATGCTGTCGAACAGGATGAAGCGCATGACGCTGCTGATGTACATGAAGGCGACAATGAACACAAGCGCGGTAACGGCAAGAACTGCGACGAGTCCGCCGACTATTGCAGGGTCGATGTGCGGGAAGCTCTGCGCCAACAAGTGGCGGGAGCCACCACCGTCGCCCTGTTGCGGGATATTGAATCCAGAAGGCAGCCGGACGTTTCCGCCGCCAGAGCCCATCTCGCCGGCGAGCAGGCCGACGATGGCGAGGCGCGTCCATTGCCAGAAGCGGAAGGGCTGGAAGAGTTGCCGCTTGGTGTGCTGGAAGGCGAGAGTGATTGTATCTACCGCGGAGATCGGCACGGTGCACCTCGGGAATGCGTCAGGAGAAAGGTACTGCGAAGCGGGATGCGGAGCAATTCACTTTGTGTGTTCAAAATGCGAGCGGAATTGAACGGTCGGTGGGGCTAAAGCCCATCCTTTTTTGGCGTTGTAACGCGGCCCTGAAGGGCCGCTCTTCAACGATTCCGACCCTATTCGTAGCGGAGGGCTTCTACTGGATTCAGTTTTGAGGCGCGCAGGGCTGGAACGAGGCCGCTGGCGACTCCTACGAGCAGCAGGACTGCGCTCGAGAGCAGTACGGTCATCATGGAGATGCGGAGGTGGATGTCACCTTGGCCGGAATCATCTTCGAATAGCGGACCCATCATGGGGAGAGTGCCGACCGCCCAGGCGATGAAGTAGGAGAGAACGACTCCAATGGCTCCGCCGAGCATCATGATGAGCAGAGTCTCCGCCAGGAACTGAAGCTTGATGTGGCGCTTGCGGGCTCCGAGCGCACGGCGGAGACCAATTTCGCGGATGCGCTCGTCGACCGAGACCAGCATGATGTTCATCACGCCGACGCCACCGATGCCGAGGGTGAGAGTGCCGATAAAGGTCAAGAGAACCTGCAAGCCGATTGTCAGCGCGTCGATCACGGGACGGAATTCGTCGCGGCCGAACATCTGGAATGCTTTGGGATCGGTGGGGGAAAAATTCTGGCGCGTTGCTACGGCGGCGAGCACTTGCTTCATGGCCTTCTTTTCGAACTGCGGGGCGATGGGCTCGAAGAGCATGACGGCTGCGTAGCGCGTGTTCCAGAGATCTCCGGCGGCGGAGTAAGGAATCCAGGAGGAGTCGTCGTCGCTGGAGAAGTAGTTGCTGAGCTGGATCTTGCGGGCCATGACACCGATGACTTCGAATCGGACTCCGGAGACCTGCACCGTTTCTCCAACGGCGGGGCGGCCACTGAATAGCTTCTCTTTCAATTTTCCGCCGAGGAAGATGACGCGGCGCCGTTCGAGTTCATCTTCGGCATTGATCCAGCGGCCTTCGGAGGGGACTTCGTTACGCATCTCGCCGTACTCGGGACAGACTCCGCGAACGGGGGCGGTGCCGACCATGCGATCTCCGTAGGCGATGCCGGGGCGTCGAACCGTTTCAAGGCAGACATGTTTCACGAGCGGCGCGGTGGCTTTGACCATGTCGAGGTCGGCTTGCTCCAGGAGAACTTTCTTTCCGGCGCGCTGTCCGCCGGGTTGCTCGCTGGTTTGCTGGGGCCAGCAGATGACTACGCTTTTGCCGAAGGCGTCGAAGCCGTGGACGAGAACAGAGCGAAAGCTGTTGCCGTAAGCGATCAGCAGCGTGACCGTGGCAATGCCCCAGACGATGCCGAGCATGGTGAGGAACGAGCGCGTAAGATTGCGCTTGAGAGCGACCCAGGCTTCGAGAATGATTTCGAATACCATCTAAAATCTTTCACCACGAAGGACACGAAGTAACACAAAGGAAGATCAATCGCTTTACTCTGTGTGCTTTGGAATTCATCTTCTCATCCGCCTGCTTCATAGCGCAGGGCTTCGATTGGATCGATAGAGGCTGCGCGGCGGGCGGGGTACAAGGCTGCGCCGATTGCGATCGCGCCGAGCAATCCCGCGGCGGTCAAGCCTGATGTCCAGCTCGGGATCAGGCCGGCGAAGAAGTCGGGCATCGGCAGCATGTTCACCAACGCGCAGAATCCGAATGCAAGGCTGAGGCCGACGGCCCCGCTGAGCAGCGCGATAATTAAGGCCTCAATAAAGAACTGGCGCAGGATCGTGCCCGCGGGTGCGCCAATCGCTTTGCGAACGCCGATCTCGCGGGTGCGTTCGCGGACTGCGACCAGCATTACATTCATGACTCCGATGCCGCCGAGGATCAGCGTCACGATGCCGACTGCGCCCAAAAAGAATTTCATCCCGTCGGTCATTGTCTTGAAGGCTTGCGCTTCCTGAACGGTATCCCAGATCGGACACGCTTCTTTGTCGTTGGGATCGTAGCGATGCATGCGAGCCAACGCCGTGCGCACTTCGTGCTTGCAGGCTTCGTGCTGATCGACGGACTTCGGCGTGACTAAGAGTTGATCGAAGGTATGGTCGGTGCCCGGAGGCTTGTCGGGGAAATCGCGACGCATGGCGGCGAACGGGAGGAAGACTTTGTTCACATCCCAGCCGTCGTAGCTCGAGTCCTGTTTTTTCTTTGCCATAACGCCGATGACGGTATAGGGGAAATCGTTCAGGTAAACGTTTTCGCCGACCGGATTGCGCCCGGGAAACAGTTGCTTGGCTGCATCGGAGCCGAGGAAAGCGACGCGGCGAGCTTCGCGCATATCGTCCCAGTCGTAGAAGCGTCCGACGCCCACGTCGAGACTGCGGATGTAGCCGAACTGCGGATAGGAGCCGGTGACGGTCAGGGCTGCGTTGTTGAAGTTGGAGTGGGTGCGGACATCGTTCTGCTCGAGTTCGGGGATGGCATATTCGCAATCCGGCGATTCGGCCTGGACGACGGGGACATCCTGGTCTTCCCAGTGGAGGGTGCGCCCGGCGTGCATGCCTCCGGCTTGCAGGCTGGTGCGGCCGTGGAACACGATCATCACGTCCTTGCCGAGATTGCGCGCCTGTTCTTCCTGACCTTTGCGCAAGCCCTCTCCGGCGGCGACCATGAGGACAATTGAGACGATGCCCCACGCGATGCCGAACATGGTGAGGAAAGCCCGCAGCTTATGAGCCCAGAGGGTGCGAAGCACGTCGAAAACGAGGTCCTGCAGCGTCATACAGATGGTTTGACGGGGGGCGGCGGAGAAAGTCATCCCCCCAGATTGCTCAGTGGAAGATACGGATTGAGAGCGAGATTTGTTGCAGGGAAATTTAGTAGAGGGCTAACCCCTATTGTTTCTGCTGCCCGCGACCGCGGCGCTGAAGGGCCGCTCTCCCACGGTGGTGCATGCAGCGGGAAGAAATGCGACTTCGCTACGACGAAACCATGGCGCTGGCTAGCCAGGAGTCGAAGTGTTGCAGGGCTAACTCGCATTGGGCGCGGTGGCGTTCTTTGCGGTCGCGGATTTTGCGATCGAGTGGCGGCAGAAGATCGAAGGTGATGTTGGCGGGCTGGAAATTCTTTGCGTCGGCGTGTGTGACGTAGTGTGTGAGCGAGCCGAAGGCGCTGGGGCGCGGAACTGGGGTCATGGACGAGTCTGTTGCGCGTGCAGCGGCGTGGATTCCGGCGAGAAGTCCGGTGGCAATCGATTCGACGTAGCCTTCCACTCCGCAGATCTGACCCGCGAAAAAGACATTCTGGTGCGCCTTCATCTGCAACGTTTCATTCAGCAGCGTGGGTGCATTGATGTACGTGTTGCGGTGAATCTGCCCATACCGCAGGAAGCGGGCATTTTCAAGACCGGGGATGAGGCGCATGACGCGAGCCTGTTCGCCGAACTTGAGATGGTTTTGAAACCCGACAAGGTTGTAGGAGTCGGCGCGCAGATTTTCCTGGCGCAGTTGCACGACCGCGTAGGGCATTTTCCCGGTGCGCGGATTGATCAGGCCGACAGGCTTCATGGGGCCGAAGCGGAGCGTGTCGCGTCCGCGGCGCGCAATCTCTTCAATGGGGAGACATGCTTCGAAGTAATTGAGCTTCTCCCAGTCGCGCTCTTCGACGGATTGTGCGGCGAGGAGCGCGTCGTAGAATGCCGCGTATTCTTCCGGCGTCATCGGGCAGTTGATGTAGTCGGCGGATCCTTTGTCATAACGTGCCGCCAAGTAGACACGGGACATGTCGATCGAGTCGGCCTCAACGATAGGGCTGATGGAGTCGTAGAAGTAGAGGCGAGGAGTGCTATCGACTGAAGTTGAGCTCAGGCGTGCGATTTCAGATGCGAGGGCTTCGGAAGTGAGTGGGCCAGTCGCGATGATCGTGATGCTATCTGCTTCGTCGATGGTTGTGACTTCTTCGCGGCGGATGGTGATGCGAGGTTCGCGGGAGATGGCTTCGGTGACACGAGCCGCAAAGGTGATGCGATCGACGGCGAGGGCGTGTCCGGCGGGGACGGAGCATTCGCGCGCGATCTGCAGGAGAAGCGATCCGGCGCGGCGCATTTCTTCCTTCAGGAGCCACGGGGCGGTGTTCTCGCTGTCGGACTTCAGCGAATTGGAGCAGACGAGTTCGGCAAAGTCGGCCGTCTGGTGCGCGGGCGTTGTGCGCGCGGGACGCATTTCGTAGAGCTCGACATTGAGACCGCGGCGGGTGCATTGCCAGGCGGCTTCCGATCCGGCGAGTCCGGCACCGATAATACGGATGGAGGGCATCTGGCTATTATGGCAGGCGGCGGAGGCGTGGGGCTAAGGCCCCAGGATTGCTTATGGTGCCTCAGAGGGCTGCCCCCTCCTCAGGATGACCTGAAGTAGATCTCGGCTGTGTCGCTCCTTCCCTCACGGCGCAACGTCCCAGGTGAGTGAAACCGACGATTAGTGTGCGATTGGGGTGGCGTTGGTGCCGATGCAGACCCAGCTGCTGCCTCGTTGCAGCCAGGTATCGACGAAGCGCTCGCGGCGGGTGTAAGACTTTCCGTTCTCGACGCCCTTGACGCGCATGACTCCGGTTGCGATGGCTACGGTTCCATAGACGTGAACATTGAGGGATTCCGGGGCGACCTGTTGCTGTTGCGCTGTGGGTTGCGGCGCGGCGGTCTTAACACTGGTGAGGAATTCGGACTTGGTCTGCGTGGAGCCATCGTCATTCACGAGGACGATTTTGTCGTCGAGGAGGGCATCCAGAGCCTTCACATCGGCGGATTTGTATCCTGATTCCAGAGCTGCTCGAGAGCGATGATTTTTGATTGGGTGGCGGAGTCGGTTCCGGACTGCGCCAGGGCTCCGGCGGACGTGAGGACAAGTAGGAGCAAAACTCGGGTGCATTTCATCGCGGCTTCTCCTTGCAAGCGCATTGCATGGCTGAATTGACCGAGGGCACCACAAACAAGCTTCCATGCTGGTTGTTTGTCCGCGACGAAAGGGCCGCCCGAAACCGCTTGTGCGAAATCTACGGCAGGGGAAGGTGCGGGGCAAGTATCAGTTTCTATGCCGGGTCGCGCGCGGACAGGAATTCACGGATCTTTCGATACTCGGCCGCGGTGGTAGTTACGAAAAATGCAGAGATCGTGAAGCGCGCAAAGAACGCGCTTCAGGATGACAGGTTAGGGGCGATGACAAGTTAAGGATGATGACAGGTTAGAGCGTATGACGGCTTAGAGATTATGATGATGGGTCGCGCTTGAATACTGAGGAGGGATATGGCTCGGATTGGATTGATCGCGCCGGAGGATGCTTCGGCGGAGGTGAAGGAAATTTACGAGAAGGTGCTTCGCGGTAAGCCCGGCAATGTGCAGAAGGCGATCGCGCATCGTCCGGACATGCTGAAGAATTTCCTCGGTTTCTATGCGAGCGTGGGGCGTTCGCTCGATCGCAAGCTGTATGAGCTGATTTATATCCGCGTGTCCCTGATCAATGGGTGCCGGTACTGCACCCAGCATCATGTGGCATCGTCGAAGCGGGTGGGGCTTACCGCAGAAGATTGGGCAGCACTGAAGGCTGGGGACTATTCACGCTACAGTGCGAAGGAGCAGGCTGCGCTGCACTATGTCGAGAAGCTGACGCGTTCGCCGCAGGAGATCACCGATGCGGATTTTGCACCACTGAAAAGCGCGTTCTCGGATGCCGAGATTGTGGACGTGCATGCCTTGGCAGGGCTGGCGAATTTCACCAACCGGGTTACGGATCCGCTGGGTTTGGAGCTGGAAATTGTGGAGGAGAAGATCTAGCAGTGTTTTCAGACTGAAGGCTTGATGCAGGCCGGAATGCACAGATCCTGAAGCGCGCAAAGGACGCAAACGCTTCAGGATGACAATTTATCGGAGACGCTGACACATCCATCTCACCAGGCGTCGGGATAGATGTAGGCGGGCGAGTCCGCGTAGAGCCATGGGTTGTACCAGTAGGGTGGCCAGCCCCAGAAGGGATCCCAACCGAAACCCCATGCCGGGCCCCAACCCCATCCCCAGCCAAAGCCGAGTCCCCAACCGCAACATCCCCAACCTCCCCATCCCCAACCGCGGCCACCGAAGCCGCCGCGCCAGCCGTTTCCACGCCAGCCGTTTCCGCGCCAGGCCGCGTTCATGGATGCAACTGAGCCACGGGTCACCAAGGAGTTCGAGCGCATGCTCGCGGCAACATTTGCGCCTGAGCGGGCCCCCAGAGAGTTGCGGGCGGTGCCTCCGAAGCCGTGCCATTGTCCATCACGCATCGCGGCGTGAGAGGAGGGCATTCCGGCGCCAGCGCGCGCCGTCATCCCAGAGTTAGCGAAGCGTCCCCCCATGCCGGCTTGCCTGGACCTCGAGCCCATGCTGCCGACGTTGGAGGATCTCGCAAAGGAATGCCATCCGGGAGAGGTGTTGCGGACACCGCGGCCCTCAGAGGCCCAAGCACGGTAACCAGATCCCATCGAGGATCCGCCGCGCATGCCGCCGTAGGATCCGCGACCGCCCTGGAAGCCGTGACCATTGGCGCCACCGAACGATCCGCCGCGGTAACCGCCGCGAGAAAATCCGCCGCCCCGGTATCCTCCTCCGCCGAAACCTCCTCCGCGATAGCCGCCACCGGAGAAGCCACCCCCATGAGATCCACCACCACCGCCGTGGAAACCTCCACCACCACCGCCGTGGAATCCACCGCCGCCACCGTGAAAACCACCACCGCCTCCTCCGCCGTGACCGCCGCCATGTTGAGCGAGAGCAGGGACGGGCAGCGAGATGAGAGCAATCGAAGCGATACCTGCGAGAAGAGTCTGTGACAAGGTGCAACGCATGGGAGTTTCCTCCAGCAGCAGGAGACTACGGCCTCATTGAGGATGAGGCGTCTCTATCCGAATCCTACTCCGGATTGGATTTGCAATCCAGCGAAAGCGTTGTCCGGAGCGGGCTCGCGAAGAAAAAAGTGCGCGCAACATTTCACTCGCGCTTGTGTTTACGCAGAGGAATAAGTGTGCCGGATGCGCGACTTAACCGTGGAAGTGGATGGGAGAGTCCTGCATGAAAATTCCAACCGATAGCCCTGAACAACACTTCTTATCTGGATCACCAAGTTAAGATTGAAGGGAACCCTCATTGCGCAATAAAGGCCGAGTCATCGTTGTACTTTCCATGATCCTGATTGCTGTTAGCCTGTCGACCGCCTGCGGCGGCGGAACGGCATCAACAAGTGGCGCCGGACCCGGACAGTTCACGCACGTTTACGTCGTGTTCCCACCGTCCACGAGCGACCCGAATCATTCCCACTTCATGAACACGGTGATGAACCAGACGGCGATCGAGGGCGTGACGGTTGCAACTCCGTGGAACCAGGTCGAAACGACTACACCCGGACCGGGCACATGCAGTCCGGTCGGCACGGATACGTGCCAGCTCGATGCGTATGGCTGGACGCACACCTACAACTGGTCGAACGTCGATACTGCGAACGCTGTGTGGTTTGGAGCGCAATCGGGATTGAAAAAGATGAATGTGATTCTGGTCGGGATCGGCGGCGCTTCGCCGAATTGCCTGCTGATTAACACTTGCGTGAACGGGCTGACTCCGAAGTATGTGACGACATCGAGCTGGGCGGCGCAAACGGGCTCAGGCAACGAAGACCTGATCAACGGCAATAAGGACGGGTGTTCGAACTACGTCGGACTGATCGCGAGTTCGATGACGCGGAATGCAAGCGGACTGGTCACTGTGACGGAGTCGAATCATGGGTATTCGAATGGCGACACAATTTGGGTGGGAGGGACGACGCCGTCAAATTTCAACATTGCCCAGGAAAAGATCACGAATGTGCAGGTGACGTCGTCTAGTTCGACCCTGACGATCACGGCGACGAACAGCCTTCCTGTGGGAACGCGGGTGACGTTTCAGAACCTAGGGGCGGCGACGTTCTTGAACGGACAGACCGTGACCATCAACAGCGCAAATCCAAGTTCATTCACCGCTACGTTTACGCACTCGGATTATGGCCCGGCGGCCGAGAGCAGGGGAACGGCGAATCCGCTTGGCGTCACGGTGCAGAACGTGACCAGTAGTACGTTCCAATATCAGACGGCAGTTGCCAGTGCGGGTTCTGCAACCACTGCGGGTACGGTGGTCAGCGCGCAGCAATCCTATCCGGTGCCGTATGAAGCGCCGTACAAGGCTGGATGGGAGGCGTTCGTCGCGGCGGCGATCATGCACTACAACGCGTCTCCCAATCTTTCTCAGATTTCCTACATGCGGGTGGGCCGGTCCGTGGGCGGCGAGGCGTATCCGGAGTGCATGGGAAACATGGAGCAGCTGCCTGCGCCGAACACGTATACGCGATCGGGATGGCTGCAGTACTACACCGATATCGACGAGATTGTGCAGGCGCAGAATCCGAAGATGCAGATTCTCGATCCGCTGAATGAGTCGGGCGGGGGAGCGAGTGTTGATCCGTCTTATGGTTCGGATGAAGCGCTGATCGCGGTGAGCTACAAAAATGCTGCAGGGAAGACGAACGGCATCGGCAGCCAGGGTCTGCAGGCGAGCGACATCACGAACTACGCCAATGGGCAAAGTTGCAGCTCGGATTGGTGCGGAGCTTTTAACAGCTACGAGTCGAAAGGAATCCCGCTTGAACTGCAACAAGTGGGCCTGTCGGCGCCTGTGGCAATTAGTGGGACGAACAGCGCGACCGGCGACCTGCGGCCGCTGCTTCCTTTTGCCGTAAGCCGGCATGTGACGATCCTGGAACTCTATGATCTCGATGCGTTGCTGGCTTACGATCCGAACTATTGCGTGCTTCCGGCGGTGAATGGATTGTGCGGACCGGGGAGCGTGCAAATTCCGATCATTGCCCTGCCTCCGCAGGATCAGCTGCCGTACTTCCAGGCTGTGGGGCAGCCAGGGCAATCAGGCGGGACCGGAGATGGATCATACGCGACCGTGATCAACGGTACTGAGGGGCAGCACTAGCGCGATGTGGAGGAACCTGCTGCCCCCACAGCTGAAGGGCGGCGGGGCCAGCAAGTTCCTCCTTGTCGCTTGCACGACGCGCCGGGATGACACATCTAAAACGGCATTACAAAGGCATAATCGTGGGTTTGATGCCGACCTGGATGTTGTGAGAAGCCGGCATCGCAACCGCTGTGCTCGCTGTTGTCATGTCTTGATAGTGCCCCCAGCAAGAGGCGACGGTCTGAGTGCTGGTCGTGCAGTTCCCCGCAGAACCAGTACAAGTTTGAGAACTGTCCCAGATGATGCCGTACTGCTCCCCCGCCTTGGTGATGGTGCAGGACCACACTGTCCCACTCGCCGTACACGGGGTCGTTAGGGTGGAGCCTTGCAGCCAGGTAATGGTTTGCTGCATCGCGGTTTCTCCCTGCGTGCCCGCCTGGCTCTGCAGCGTGTTCCAGTCGTAGTACGCGACTCCCGAAATGCCGAGAGACCAGCTCATCAGGTAGAAGCGCGGAAAGAACGAAGCTGCGAGGTCCTTGTTTGCATAGCTGGTGCAATTGCTGTCGGTGAAGCCGTTCGGGCAATAGGAAGCTTCGCCATCCCAGAACGGCTTGGCCAACTCGGCCGGCTGCAAGACGGCCTGAATGTTGGCTACATACAACTGCATCCCTGTCTCCACGCCGCAGAGCGAGGTTCCCTTCGGTCCGCAATGGCTCGAAGTCGTGCCTTCATTCCCGGGCTTCATGTGAACATTGATTACATCAATCGCCGCCGCCGTTGCATTCTTCGGATTAGGACACGGCAACTGATACGCACGATTGCCCGTGAGGTCTGAAGTGCTGTTGCAATAGAGTTCATTCTGCGTGTACTCCACCGCCATGCCGTCCTTGGCATGCGTCGACGACATTACGATCATCGCTGTGGGATCGATTGCCGCCGCCGTGCACGGAGTCGCGGTGCCATCTCCGTGATCGTGAATGACATTCTTGCCGCCCTGGCTGCCCAGGATAATGCAGCGTGCATCTTCAGTCAGCCGCGCCAGCTGGGCAAAACTGCCTTTGAAAAAACACTGGGAAGTGGAGTTACAAGTTCCATCCGGCTCGTTCCAGATTTCGTAATAACGAATGTGCGCATGCTTCTTGGATCCAGTGAGATAGCTGGGGTCATTGGCGTGTTTAGCCAGTTGAGTGATCCAGTCTTTCCAGATGGCATTGGTTCCGGTGCCGTCCGCGTTCAGGTCGTTCGGCGGATAGCATTCTCCATTTCCCTGCCCGAGAGCGGTGCCCATGTCATGGCAGGAGGTTGTATCCGACGGATTGGCGCTCGCCCAGGGTGGAGTGCGCGCCAGCGTATACATGACTTCAATTGCGCCGATGGAGTAGTCACTCGCGTGCATCGCGTCGAGATTCGACCATGTGTATGTCGGCAGGTTCGTGGTGGTGTTGCAGGGTGTCCCTTTGCTGTCGAAGCTTGCGCAACTCGAAATGGACGGCCACTGCATTCCTGAGGAGTCCCAGAGACGGTGCATTCCATAAGAGACGGTCGGGACGGCAGTGCCCTGCTTGGTCGAAGTTTCTGTGTAGCCGAACATCGGCGACGCTCCGAGCGTCAGCATTGAGACTGTTCCGTCGGCGAGGGTGAAGTTCCCCTGCATCGTTCCATTTCCGCTCAATGTGATCTGAGCATGGGCGACGGTGGTGAATAGCAGAAATCCAAACGTTAGGAATTTCATATCTACTTCACCTGCAGATGGAAGGCTTCAATGTCGACATCGGAGCTGTTTCCGTACTTGGAGACGGCTCGTACGAGGACATCCTGTTTCGCGCCGCTGGGTACTGTTGCCCACGTGGAAACATGTGCTCCGGTGGAACTCGCGGACGCGGAACTTGTCAGGCCTTTCCAAGTTGTGCCGCCGTCAACGGAGTACTGGCAATAAACGATCGCTGCCGAAGGGCCGTAGTTGCTTCCGATCTGCGCATAGGCTCGGACCTGCGATGCGCTCGAAAGATCCACTTGGACGCGGACAGTTTCGCCGAAAAGTTCGTTGAGATTGGCCGGCATGGACCATGTCTGGGAACCCGAGACGGTAAGAGCGGCGTGCGTGACCAGGGCGTAGTCAATCGGAGCGGCGACCACTCCGGCGGGTTCCTTGGGGACCTATGGCACCAGTCGTGCCAACTGGCCCTTGAGGACCGGTTGCGCCAGTTGCTCCGGTCGCGCCCTTGACGCCGGTTGGTCCGGCAGGGCCCTGCGGCCCCGCAGCTCCAGCGGGACCTTGTGGTCCAATGGGCCCGGGCAGTCCAGGCTGCAGTGCGAAGGCAGGAGCGCCGTTGACCGAGACAGTGACAGAGTTGTTGTTGCCGCAGATTGTGGCTCTACCGGCGGCACTCGTGGTGCCTCCGTTGCAAGCTCCGGAGATGTCGAAATCCATTCGGAATTGCCCGGCCGTTCCATTTACAGTGACTGGGGAAGCGAGGGTGCTCTGCGCTCGCGCAGAGGAAAACGACATAGTGACGATGGCGAATAAAATTAGAAGAAGTCGACGCATGATGCCTCACTGGAATGAACAAATAGACAGACTGATCACGCTCAGTGATCAACCTGCATGCGTCGTAAGGAGCAAACCAAGCTCCGATGGAGGGGTAACGTGTTCTTCCGTGCACGCTTCGGGTTTAACAGAGGGTACGGGTCGTGAAGTTATTGATGGAGTTATGTTTTCAAAAATCCGACTGGAAAGGTCCGGAATGGAAAGCTGCGCGGAGGTTGCATAATCCCTCTGAAGAGCATTCCATGGCAGAAGATTCTACGACTGCATAGATCGATCAGCGTTTGCAATCGATACAGATTCCAATGAATAGACAGGATGAGAAAACCGACGAACGCCGGTGTCTAATTTTGCGAGACTGAGGCTACCGGTTGCGCCTGGGGTTCGATGCGCTGGCGGACGAGACTTTCGACCTGCGACCAGATGCGCGGGTCGCATTCGCTTTGCATGTGATTACCCATGAAGGCGCGATCAAACCAGGAAGTGCCTTCACACTTTACGGGGGCCTGCTGATAGTCAAAGCGATAGTTGCCGATGATTTGCGTTTTCGAGTCATCCTCGGCGCGAATCTCAGAACGTCCGTGTACGAAGCCGTGCGGCTGGTAGAAATTGACTGCGGCTTCGACGTTCTCGGGAATTACGTCGTCGCGCTGCCAGGGCTTGGCCACACTGTCGACCTGCACGGTTAACAACACGGGAATGCCGGCATGATCTAATTCGCGCGCGAGAAGCACGACGGCAGAAGCTCCCCAGCTGTGGCCGAACAAAATGATATGGGCGTTCGACTTCTCCGTTTGACTCAGCGCGCCATTGCGATCGCTGTCCAAAAGATGAAGGATGGTTTTGTAAGCGGACTTGCGATGACGATTCTCGAAGACTTGAATAAAGGAGTTCTTGGGAAGCGTGTGCCCTGTCTGCTGCGCGAAGATGACGGGTCCTTGATGGGGATTGTTGTGGCGGACGAAGCCGCCTACGAAGCCCACCACGATATAGGGCGGAGCCGGCGGTGTGACGATGCTGCCATCGGCTGCAATCAATAGCGGGGCAGCAACGATCAACGCGAGCGCCGCGACAGCACATCGAATTCGCGTGAAAGCAGGCACGCGGGGCTCCTGATCGTGAGATGTTTGGCCCACTGCCGGGGTTGCGGAAAATTTCAGGGAGCGCAGCTCCCCAAGCTGCGTGAAAGGCAAGATGCAAAAGCCGCGTGCAGCAAGGCTTTTACCGTCTTCAGGCCCGGACGACAGTCTACACCTGCGTGTCAAGCCCGGTTGTCATATTTCCGTCCAGAGACGAAAGGATTGCCGTCGATCAGATAGCGCAGCGGGTGCTCTGCCGCTTTCGTGATGCCGATGCGTGGAGTTACTCCAACCTTTCGGGGTTTGTATCCGTCATCACCGATCCAAAGGGGGCTAGAGGAAGAAGTTAGATCGGCACCATTGTCGCGGGCCCGAGTGATGCAAAAAGCTGCACACAAGCGACCAGGGCCGCTCGTCAGCCTGACTAAATCTTTTGCGCAGCGGACCTCAACACCGCGTGCGGCGGCCATTTCTTCAATGCCAGTCAGGGGCTCGAGGGCGCGGAAGAGGACGGACCCGGCACGGCCTTCGGGCTGGCAGGAGACGTTCAGGCAGTAGTGGTTGCCATAGATGAAATAGACATAGGCATAGCCTGGCGGGCCGAAAAGTACGGAGTTGCGGGGGGTGTTACCTGCGGCGGCGTGGGCGGCTGGATCGTTTTGTCCCAGATAGGCTTCGAGTTCTACTATGCGTCCAATGAGGCGGTAGCGCCCGGTCTGGCGGACCAGTACTTTGCCGAGCAGAGCGCGGGCGACACGCTTCGGGTCCCGGGAGTAGAAGGCGTGGTCGAGGGGACGGATTGGGGTGCTGGGGGATGGCTTATGCGAGCCGGGCATCTTCTCGAATCTTAAATGGGCGGACGCACTCTGCGCTGGATGCTAAGGGCGTTCCTTCAGGCTGAAATGGTCTGAGGCCAATGCGATCAGTAATCCTAGATCGATCGTGCACACCGCTTCGACCGTGAGGCTTTCCCGCCCCGCAGCATCAGGGCTTTTATTGTCGTACGGTCCTTCACGGCGGCTTTGCCGCCGTTCAGGATGACATCCGGAAGGGCAGCTGGTGTCGATTTCGGAAGGGAGGTATGGGCCTCGAACCTAGATCGGCTTGTTCTCGGTGTTCTTCGCGAAGTCGATGTTTGAGGGCTCGTCGTCGAAGGACTTGCCGGGCTCGAAAGCAACTTTCTCGTGCTTCCCGCCGCCGACTTTGCGGATGGCGTCGTGCCATCCGTCGTCCCAGCTAATGTGGGCTTCGCCATCGACGAGCGTCCAAGTTCCGCCGGACGAGCCGATGCTCTTTCTGGCTTTGCCGTTCTCTTCGAGAGTGATGTAGAAATGCCCGCTGCCACCGCCCTGGCCGACCTCCCATTTTCCGATGAAGTGAGCGCGGCTTGGCATCGATGCCATGGTGGAGTCGCCAAATTCGATGCGCGCAATTTCGCCCATGATCTTCTCGCGGCGGCCGTTCTTGTAAACAAGCGACGCCGGAGCCTTCATGTCGATGCGGGCAATCTCCGCAGAAGACAGGCTTTGACGGTGACCGTCTTTGAAGATAATCACGATGGCGTTGTGATCGTCCGCAAGAGCGGAATTCGCGGATGCGACTAAGAATACGAGTAAGAGACCGACGGCAGATGCACGAACCAGACCGCGCATAAAACCTCCCGAGAGCGGAACAGGAGCCCTGAGTGTTGTACGTAAAATCAGGCAAGGCAGTTCCGCGCTTGTCTGTATTCTAAAATCGTCAACCACTCAGGGCACGAAGGTTCACAAAGGAGAACCCTCAACTTGTAGACTTCGCTGATTCTTTCAAATAGGCCAACACTTCTTCGGCATGGCCATCGGGCTTGACGTTCTCGAACATATGCTGAATTTTGCCGTCCGGGCCGATCACGAACGTGGTTCGGGCAACGCCCCAGACTTTCTTTCCATACATGTTCTTTTCTTTCATAACCCCGAACGCCTCAGCCACCTTTTTCTCGGCATCAGCCAGCAGGGTGAAGGGCAAGGCCTCCTGCTCCTGGAATTTCTTTTGCGCTTTGGGCGTGTCGGGGGATATGCCAAGCAGCACGGCGCCGGTCTTCTGCATCTTCTTGTATGAGTCGCGGAACCCGCGAGCTTCGATGGTTCAACCGGGGGTGTTGGCCCGCGGATAGAAGAACAGAACTACCGTCTTGCCGCGCAAGTCCCCTATCGCGACCTCTTGTCCGTTCTCGTCCTGCAAAGTAAAGTCGGGAGCTTTATCATTGACCTTCATGGGAAATTCTCCGGGCAGATTGAAGTCAAGCGCTAGATCCAGCGTCTGCGGCTTCTCGAAAATTCTACAACGCTGGATTCTATACCGCGGAGCCACAGTGGCGATGGCGCTCGCAGGCATTTTCGCGGGATCGCTGGCAGCAAGTGCGCAGGAAGAACGACCGCAGATCATGCCGGGCGAGAGAAACCCGGCGAAGAAGAAAGATTCGGGTCCGCGGGCGCTGGGGATCCTGCAGCTTGGCGCGAACGGGAAGGCATCGATCATACCGGTGGCGATTCTGATCAACGGCAAATTCTGGGATGCGAGCGCATACAAGGCCGATCCGGTGCCGATGTCGCTGGACTCCGGAGTTGTGTATGAAGGCGAGCGCGCTGGAAGTCCGCTGGGCCTGTTCACGGTAGGCAGCGCATTGCACAGCAACAATGTCAATTCGCAGGCACCCTGGATTGGGACCGGTGCGTGGCGTCCGGCAGGGACCGAACCAATCGCGACGCCGCAGAAAGCGGATAACACTCCGGTCGGGATTGAAGATGCGGATGCGCCACCACGGCTGACGCGAGATCCGACAGCAGCGAAGCCAGCTGCGGGTGGAAATCCCAGCTCCAGTTCCGGCAAGGCTCCGTCCAGTTCTGCGCCGAAGCCGAGCGACTCGTCGAGCGATGGACCGCCGCGGCTGAGCAAGGGATCTTCGCCGGCATCGGATTCGCAACAGTCGGGAAGTGCCCCGCCGCCCGCGTCCACGGATAAGCCCGCCGCCCCGCCGTCCTCTGGAGCAAAGCCATCCGATGCGAAGCCGGCCTCGGAGGCGAAAGTTCCGACATCGGATAGCGGCGCAGACAAAGGGGACCGGCCGCTATTACGGCACGGGAAGCCAGCGGAATCGTTCGCCGACGAAGATGTGCCGGGATATAGCCGGCCAGGAGCCACGAAATCGGCTACAGCCGGCAAAGCGGTCGAGACGGCGGCGGCCACGAAGGGTGATGTTCAACTGATTCCGGCGATATCCGATGCGTCTGGTCCTCCTCCGCATTCGTTGTCATTTGATTGGGTTAAGGGTGACGAGCAAGACCGCCGGACTCAGATCATGGCGATGGCGAAGGAGCAGATCCTGGCGTATGTGTCGGCGCAAGCCAAGAACCGGATCACGCCGAAGCCCGTACGCCCAACCACCACACGCCACGCCGCGAAGCCGGAAGAGCCGATCTTCGAAAACGTTCAGATGATCGCGTACGATCTATGGAATTCTAACCAGCCGGTGGTCGTTTTTAGCGCGCAGGTGCACATGCCTCCGCCAGCACCCGGAATGGCGCATTCCGAGATCGATTCGGAGATGCAGTACTTTATTCTGCTGGTGGTATATCCGGACATTTACAACAACCTGCACAAAATCTACGCGGGAGTTACAGACAAATTTCATATGGACGTGACGCCGCGCCTGGATTTGATCGATGCCGTCGATGCTGATGGGGACGGGCGGGGGGAGTTGCTGTTCCGCAAGACTTCGGACGCCGGCACGGGCTGGGTCGTGTACCGCGCGACTGCGGATAAGCTGTGGAAGATATTCGACAGCCTAAGCCCGGAGTAAACTCGCCACCCGCAACCATTTGGCCTCAACATGTGAGGCCGCGCACTTAGGGCTGTGATCAGTCTCATCGACAGCTTTGGAGCGATCGTGTCTACCAATGTAAGCGAGGCGCAACCCCGTGCGCTGCTGCACGCTGGAGTCGATCATCTCGCAACCTTGCTGTCTCGGCCCTGAATCACCCAAATAACTCCAAGCTGCCGCAACGCTTCTCGTCCCTGAGCCACGCAGGTGATTGCCATGGGCGCTGTCCGAAAAACTCCTATACCGTTTCCACTACCCGAGGATCTTACGGGCAGGACCCTGGGACGCTTCGCCGTTCGCTGCAAACTGGGCGGCGGCGGCATGGGCGAAGTCTGGTACGCAGAGGACACCAAACTGCATCGTCCAGTCGCGTTGAAAAGGCTGACGGTGAAGATCAATCGGGATCCGGACGCGAGGCGGCGAATCTTGCGGGAAGCGCAACGGGCCGGCGCGCTGAGTTCGGATCACATTGCGGGCGTGCACGACGTGGTGGAGGAGAGCGGCGAGTGTTTTCTGGTAATGGAATACGTGGAGGGCGAGACGCTGCGCCAGCGACTGCATCAACCCATCCCCTTGCCGCAGTTTTTCGAGATCGCGACTCAATGCGCGGAGGCCCTGGGCGCCGCCCATCACCATGCAATCGTGCATTGCGACGTGAAGCCCGACAACATCATGATTACTCCCGAAGGCCGGGTGAAGATCCTGGACTTCGGACTGGCCAAGCATCTGCCGCTGTCGGAGCAAAGCTCCACGCTGGACCGTACAGGACTGTTCGGGGGCACATCCGGCTACATGGCGCCCGAAATTCTGCGCGAACAACTGCCCGACGCTCGCACGGATGTCTTCTCGCTGGGCGTTGTGTTGTACGAGATGCTCGCGAGGCGGCGTCCGTTTTCGGGGCCGGGATTCGTGGTGACCAGTGAGCGGGTCCTGCATTCCGAACCGCCCGCGATCCGCGATTACAACCCCGATGTACCGCCTGCTCTGGAGTGCGTGGTGATGAAGGCACTGGCGAAAGACCCGGAGCAGCGTCACGCCAATGGGAAAGAATTACTGAAGGAACTGCTGCGGCTGCAGGCCGGAGCTGCGTCTACGCCGAAGCCGGCGGCCTTTCTTTCGCGCCTGATGCGTCGACACTGGCTCGCGATTGTGCTCGTGTCCGCCGCGGTTCTTGCCGTGCCACTCACCTATTCGTGGATGCATCATGGCGGCACCATTCCCGAGCGCGGATGGGTTTTCATCTCTGATTTCGATTCCGGAGAGACCGCTATTCCTGACCGAGCGGTGCGCGAAGGGCTGACAATCGCTCTGCAGCAGTCGAAGTACGTAAATGTACTTGCCCGGGGCGCGTGCGTACGAGGTTCTCGCGAGGATGAAGAGAGCAGATGTCTCGCGCATCAATGAGACTTTGGGGAGGGAGATTTGCCAGCGCGAGAACGTGCAGATCTTGCTCGCGGGCAGCATCGAGAGGCAGGGAAATATTTATCAGGTCACGGTGCGAGGCGTGGATCCAGCGCAGGGCACGCTGCTGTTCGCCGAACGGGAGCGGTTTGACCGGGAAGAGCAATTCTTCGAGAGTGCCGACACTTTAGCAAAAGAAATCCGCAAAGACCTGGGCGAATCGCTGGACCGTATCGAGACGAACAGCCGGCCGCTGGCTAAGGTGACGACCAGTTCGATGGCGGCCCTGCAACTTTATTCCCGGGCAAAGGACGCCCAGTACAGCGGAAAGGATGACGAAACCGAGAGCCTGCTGAAAGGGGCGCTGCAACTCGATTCCGATTTCGCGATGGCCCACCTTCGGCTCGGGCAGTATTACTCCGCGGTCATTGGCAAGAACGAGAAAGCCCTCGCTGAGGTGCAACGTGCGTATGAGCTGCGCCAGAGCGTAACGGAACGCGAACAGCATCGCATTGAAGCGCATTATTACGACCTGCAGGAGCGCTACGACGAGAAGGTGCAAACGCTGAGCGTGCTCGTGAATCTGTATCCCGACGACGAAGAAGCTCGCACTGAACTTGCGTTCGCGTATTACGACCTGGGACTGCTAGACAAGGCGATTGCCGAGGCGAGGCAGGCGCTGAAGCTGAATTCGTCGTCCGCGCCGGCGTATGGCGGATTGGTGCTGTATCTGGCCCGGGCGAACCGCTCGGATGAAGCGCTGTCTGCGGCGCGTGAAGCTTGGCAACGCGGCGTCAGCTCCACGAGAATCCATTGGGCCGCCGGACTTGCCTACCTCGCGCAGGGGAAGGTTCCTGAAGCCAGACAAGAGTTCCTGCGAATGAATAGTGCCACAGAGACAGACCGCGACCTGCGCGATTTGTGCCCGACTGTTGCCGATCTCTATGAAGGGAAGTTAGCGTCAGCGCAGTCGGAGTTGATCAAGCAGATTCGGAGTGCAGTTCCTCTCAGCGGCGGATTACAGTCGTTCCGACAATATCTGCTCGGCCGGATTTATCTTGCACAAGGGGATCGGCGCAACTCCGAACAGCAGGCGGACTTGATTCTGCACATTCCAGCCACGCACGCCCAAAGCGCGGATTTGTTCAACGCGGGTCTTCTTTATGCGCGCGCGGGAAATCTCGAAAAAGCACGTGCAGCGCTGCACCGGCTGGGGGAAGCCACAGCCACGAGGTCCCAGATGAGGCACGACTTCCGAACTCTCGAAGGCGAAATCCTTATAGCCCAAGGTGCACTCCCAGGCGCTGAAATTTCATTTTTAGCGTCCTCTCCCACATTCTCATCCTCTGTCGCGAACGCCGGACTGGCTCGCGTGTATTCGCGGGAGCGACGACTGGATCTCGCGGCAGAACAATGGCAGGAGGTCCTTAGCGGGGAGGGTGAGATTTTGCAGAATGGATATCCTCCCGATGTTGTCATGGCGCATATCGAGTTGGCGCGAGCGCATCGCGAGCTTGGTTGATTCGAGGATGCGCGCCAACAATACCAGCAAGCTCTTCGCATGTGGAAGCACGGGGACGAACTCAGCTTGATTTCCGAGGCGAAGCGCGAACTCGCCGTGCTAACTCAACAGTCCACCTCACCGAAACAAGTCACGCTGCCTAGGCAGAGGTGACGGGTTCAATCACTGGAGGTCATTATGGAGTTACTCATTACGTTGATCGGCGACCTAGCCGTCGACCCCAATTTTCGTAAAGAATTTCTGGCAAACCCATCGGGCACAATCGATCGATATGGTTTCCGCCTGACAAAAGGCGACTACGAGATGATGATGCAGGTGTTCGGAAAGCTGACGCAGGCGCAGATTGACGAATTCGATCGTGCGTTTGCGATTCTGCAGGACAAACTCTACGCCAAACTCGCTCAGCAGGGTCCTTGCAAGCCTCCCTGCTTCTGGTCCATTCACCTGCCGGAGAACGCGGTAGAGCTAAGAAAGGCTGGATGATCCGAAGAGGAGCGATGCTGAGCAATTGAGGACGGGCTTGACCCGTCCTTGGATTTGTTGGGAGCCGTGTTTCGCCGCTTCGCGGCTGGCCTACATGACTGCTTACTCACCGCCAACAATCAGGCCGTCAACGCGAATTGTAGGGGCGGCGACTGCGCCGCGGAATTCCAGGTCGCTGGCGATCTCGGAGATATTGAAGAAAAGCTCCTTCAAATTTCCAGCGACCGTGATTTCTTCTACCGGGTAGGTCAGTTCGCCATTCGAAATCCAGAGACCAGAGGCGCCGCGGGAATAATCGCCGGTCACCAGGTTCACACCCTGACCCAGGAATTCCGTTACATACAAACCTTCCTTGATCCCGCCGATCAGATCTTTCGGGCTCTTCGCGCCTGCCTGCAGGAAATAGTTCCCGGGACCAATGCCGGGTGTGCCGGCCAATCCTCTGGACGCGTTGCCGGTTGTCTGCAGGCCAAGCTTCTTTGCGGTGTAGGTGTTGAGCAGGTAGGACTTCAGCACGCCGTTTTCGATGACGACGGTGCGGCGCGTCGGAATGCCTTCGCCGTCGAATGGGCTGGAGCCGAAGCCTCCGGGGATCGTGCCGTCGTCGATGACCGTGACGTTATCGCCGGCGATCTTCTGGCCGAGCTTTCCGGCCAGGAAGCTCGCTCCGCGATAGACGCTGTCTCCGTTGATGCCTTCGAAGATGTGCTCGAGGATCGAGGTCGAGACCATGGGATCGAAGATGATCGGGACTTTCGCGGTCTTGGCTTTCCTTGCGCCGAGGCGACGGATGGTGCGTTCGGCAGCGATCTTGCCCACCTTTTCGGGTGCGTCCAGCTTACTCAGCGTCCGCGCGACGGAGTACCAATAATCGCGCTGCATGGCTCCCTCATCGGTTTGAGCAATGGGGACTGCAGCCACGGAACAGTACGAGCGCGAGTATTCGCCGACGAATCCGTGGGAGTTGGCGAGCACTTTGTGTCCGGTAGCGGCGTCGAAGGATCCGCCGTCTGAGTTCTTGATGCGCGGGTCGAAGTCGAGCGCGGCTTTCTCGGCGCGGCGGGCATAGTCGATGCGGTCGGGACCGGGAAGAGAGTAAACGTCTTCGTGGTAGAGGTCGAGATCGCCCCGGATCTGGCCCAGTTGATCGGCTGGAGGAATTCCTCCGAATGGATCTTCTGAGGTGATCCTGGCTAGTTCGAGCGCGGACTTCAGCATGCGGTCGAGACCTGCGCGCGAGAAGTCGCTGGAGTAGGTGCTGGCGGCGCGCTGTCCGAAGAAGACACGCACACCAATGGATTTCGAGCCGGATTCCTTCAGAGTCTCGACCTGGCCGAGGCGCACTAACGTGGAGAATTCGTCGCCTTCGCGGACTACGCATTCCGCGGCGGACGCTCCGCCTTTCATGGCGCGGGCGACTATATCCTGGGCGATATCCCGGAGGTCGGTCTCTGATTTCGTGTTTCGTGTTTCGAGTTCTGTTGGGGTCATAGAAAATCCTTCAACACAGAGGGCACACGGGAACACAGAGAAAGCATCTAAATCCTTCTTGTCGCCCGAAAGCGGACCCTCACGAGGACATGCGTTCGCCTGTGATTTCTACTGCATGAAGCCGCCGGGGTCTTTTCTGGCGGTGCCGCCTACTGTGAGGCGATCTACTTTTAATGTTGGAATACCGACGCCCACTGGTACGGCCTGACCGTCTTTGCCGCAGGTGCCTACGCCTTCATCCAGCTTCAGGTCGTTGCCGACCATGCTAACGCGCGTCAGTACGTCGGGGCCGTTGCCGATCAGGGTTGCGCCTTTGATCGGAGCGGTGATCTGGCCGTCTTCGATCATGTAGGCTTCGCTGGCCGAGAAGACGAACTTTCCGTTGGTAATGTCGACCTGGCCTCCGCCGAAGTTCACGGCGTACACGCCGTGCTTCACCGAGCGGATGATGTCTTCGGGATTGTCCTGTCCCGCGAGCATGTAGGTGTTCGTCATGCGCGGCATGGGGATGTGCTCGTAGCTCTCGCGGCGTCCGTTGCCGGTATTGGCCATTCCCATGAGACGGGCCGAAAGCTTGTCGCTCAGATATCCCTTAAGGATTCCGTTCTCGATTAGCACCGTTTCCTGCGTCGAGTTGCCTTCGTCATCGACGTTGAGAGATCCTCGGCGCCAGGGCATGGTGCCGTTGTCGACCACCGTACACTTTTCGCTGGCAACGCGCTTTCCAACCAGTCCGGCGAAGGCGGAAGTCTTCTTGCGGTTGAAGTCGGCTTCGAGCCCATGTCCAACGGCTTCGTGCAGCAGGACGCCGGGCCATCCGGGGCCTAAGACCACTTCCATATCTCCGGCAGGCGCTTCGCGGGCGTCGAGTTGCAGGATTGCCTGGCGGGCGGATTCCTTGGCGAAGTATTCGGGATTCTTGTCGCCGAAGAAGAAGTCGAGGGCGACACGGCCCCCGCCGCCAGAGGATCCACGAGCCGAGGTGGTTTCGGTCTTGGCGATGCAAGAGACGTTCATGCGCGCCAAAGGCTGCGTGTCTTCGGCGAAAGTTCCGTCGGATGCGACTACGAGAATATTGCGGAGTTCGTCGCCATAGCTGGCGCGAACTTCTTTGATGCGCGGGTCGAAGGCGCGAGCGGCCTTGTCGGCGCGCATGACGAGTTCAACTTTGGCGCTGATCTCGGCATCCACGCTGGGCAGGGTCACGGGGTAGAGGCTGCGCGCGGCCGACTTCTGAAATCCGGCAACCGTGGTTTTCGCGGGGGCGCTGGCGATCAACGCGGCCGTACGAGCGGCGTGAAGAATGCGGCCAGACGAGAGATCGTCCGTGTAGGCGTATCCGGTGCGTTCGCCGGAGACCACCCGGACTCCGCATCCGGCCGAAATTCCCTGGCTCGCCGACTTGACCATGGACTCGTCGACCATCAGCGAGGTCGAGGAAAGATACTCAAAATAGAGGTCAGCGTAGTCCCCTCCGGCGGAAAGCGCGGCGGCGAGATAGCGCTCGAGGTCGTGTTCGGTCAGACCGTAGTGTTCGAAGAAAAAGCGGGATTTATCGGTGATTTTATCCACGTGAATTAGATGCCGGCGGGCCAGGAACGGACTCGCGGGCTCCCCAGAGCTTCATTATCCCACAGTGTTTGCGCGGCCGAGAGGAGAGACTCAACACGGGAGCACAGGGGCTTTCTAGCCAGGAGTCTTCCACAAGCTAGCCTGGCTCGGATGTTCAGTGGTCACAGACGCGGGCCACGCGAGTGTGAACAATGGCGGGATGACTCCTGACACCCTCGCCCGGACTGTCGCTGATTTTCTCGCCGAAGCCGCGGGTGCCGTGGTGCTTGAGGACGGCGCGGTTGCATTCGATCTGGCGCAGGCAAAGTATTCAATCTCAGGTGAGTACAACAAGTGCCTGTTGCATCTGTGGTCGGCTGAGCGGAATACCGTGCGGCGGGTGCTCGATGCCGAGGTGAAGAACGGGGTGCTGCGGCTGGCGGTGCAGCGGTTGGGGCAGTCGCGTCCGACAAAGCTTGAGATTTGCCGGGAGAAAGATCGTCGGTCCCCATCTGCCAAGCGCGCGGCCCGGGCAGCGTATGAGCCCAAGCTGCGCCGGGCGCTCGAGCGACACTTTCCAGGATTCACGATTACACGCCTGAGTTCGAGCGTGGACCTGGAGAAATCGTTTGGCCCGATTTATACGCGAGGCCTGCTGCAGCGGGGACAGAGTGCGTTTGCCGTGCTTGGAGTGAATGCCTCAGAGACGCAGGGTGCGATCGATGCGGCGCTAACGTTTGGAATCCTGTGGATGGACGTATGCCGAGAATCTGCGGGCAGCAAGGCACTTGTCGAAGGGCTCATCCTGCTCGTACCGAAAGGATGTTCGGCACTGGTCCGGGAGCGGATAGCGAATCTGAACCGGGCTGCAGCCAAGTGGCGGCTATTCGAGTTCGACGAGCGGCACGACGCGGTACTCGAGATCGACTGCACGGATCGGGGGAATATCGCGACAAGGCTGGTGCATGCGACGAATGAAAGCGCGGCGCTCGAGCGTTTTGCGGATTCGATCACGAAGATCAAAACCATTCTCCCGAATTGCGAAGTAACCGTGCTGTCCCCGGCGGAGATATCGTTCCGCTGGCGCGGGCTGGAGTTCACCCGGGCGAGGCTGGGAGCCGAGGCGGTGACGTTCCGCAGCAAGCAGGAACTAGTGTTCGGCGTCGGATCGGAAGAGCGCGTATTAGAAGATCGCAATTGGGCGGACTTCGTTCGATTATTGACAGCGCTGCGTGATGCGCGACATCCGTACGGGCCGCGGCATGACCGTTTGTTTCGGATGTATCCGGAGCGATGGCTCGAGTCGCTGGTCGTGGGGGACGTCAGCGTGATCGACGAACGGCTGGAGCCGGAGTCGGTGTATTCGCAGGTGCCTGCGTTTTCGGCGGCGAACCGGGCGATGATTGACGTATTGACTCTCACGCGCGGAGGACGGCTGGCAGTGGTGGAGCTGAAAGCGGATGAGGATATTCATTTGCCGCTGCAGGGGGTCGACTACTGGGCGCGCGTGCAGTGGCACCATTCGCGGCACGAGTTCTTGAAGTTTGGATATTTTGGCGGGCGGGAGATGTCGGAAGAGGCTCCGCTGCTGTTTTTCGTGGCGCCGGCGCTGCGTGTGCATCCGACTACAGACACGATCCTGCGTTACGTCTCACCGGAGATTGAATGGATCTTTCTTGGGATTGATGAGCGGTGGAGAGAGCACGTGCGGGTAGTCTTCCGGAAGCGGTCGGGAGTTCGTATTCACCACGGAGAGACGGAGTCACGGATAACTTCAGAAATGGAGATTGCGCGACCGGCGTAGGCTTTGCGCACGGATCCGAGGTCATTCCGGCTCTGAATTCGAAATCTCCACCACTTGACAGATTGAGCCCAGGCCCCTGTCGTGAAAAATACCCGATAAGAGTGAGCATTCGTCGGGGCAGGAATCCTTCGACTGCGCTGTGACTTCGCTGCGTCACAGCTTCGCTCAGGATGACAAGAGTTGAGTTGAATTTTAGCTCTTCCAGTCTTTCAGTAAGCGCCGCACGTCCACGATCTGGGCAACGTGGTAGGCATTGTGATCGGCTACCAACAAGGCTTCGCGCAGGATGGTTTGGCCGTCGCCTCCCGGAATCTTCGCGAACAAATCTGTACTGGGATCTTTCGCCAGATCAGACATCATCTTTGAGTCGCGCCTTACCTGTTCAACGCTCTCGTTCCATGCTTCGGCGCTGGGTGGCTCGGTCGTCTTCGGCCAATATCCTTCGGGCCACTTCGGTGATTTGTGCTTTGCGTTGCGGCTGAACTCGAGGATGTCCCATTGGGCGATGCGGATATGCTCAACCAGCATCCACGGAGAGTGCGGAAAGTTCTCGGGCTTGGCGCCGCGCAGCTTTGGCGGCAGGTCCTTGATGGCGTCGTCGAACGTGGTGTGCGCGTGGCCGCCTTTCAGCAGCTCGAGGATATGTTCGCGTAGGGCGTGGTGAGGGTCTTGCGGCATGGGTCCTCCGGGACTCTGGTGCCCTCCTTAGATGGCGGAGAGCCGACGTAGGATGCGGTTGGATTCTTGAAAGGAAAACAGGGTCTAAAGCCCTCGAGTATTAGCGTACGGTTTACGCGGCGCTGAAGCGCCGCTCTTCCACGGGTGTCTCCGTGCGTTCGTGGCGGGATTGGCCGGGACGCGCCCGGCGGACAGCCGAGCCGGCTGTCCCTACATGCGATTCGCAATCGCCCGCTATTGATGCCGGGCTGCAGACGCACTGGCTGCTGGAGCCGCTTCTTCCGTCGAGTTGCCGATGGCGTCGCCGGAGAGGACGAGTTCTACCCGGCGGTTCTGCTGGCGGCCTTCCGGAGTGTCATTGGTTGCGATCGGTTCGGTCTTGCCGAACCCGTGGGCTTCGATTGAGTTTGACGAGATTCCCTGCTGAACGAAGTAATCGCGGACCGCGCTCGCACGCTGTTCGGAGAGATTCTGGTTATAGTCGTCGCTGCCGATGCTGTCGGTGTGTCCTTCCACCGCGAGGTGCAGGCTGGGGTACGCCAGGATGATTCCGGATACCTTTGCCAGCCGCTCGCGCGCGCCCGGTAGAAGCTCGAAGCTGCCGCTGCGGAACAGAACGTCAGACATATTCGCAATGAGTCCGCGGGCGGAATCGCGCGTAGCCAGGATCGAATTGAGTTGCTGCAAAAGGCGGGCGCGGAGCTCGGATTTTTCCTTCTCGGCCTGCTGGCGCATAAATTCGGATTGCGCTGCGGCGGCTCTGGCCTTGTCGGTCTCAGCCGCGAGGGCTTGCTGTTGAGCGACCGCTTCGGCCTTGGCTTTCTCTGCTTCTTCTCTCTGTCGCGCGGCTTCCTGTGCGGCGGCCTGCGCTTCTGCTTTCGCTTTCTCCGCTTCGGCTTTGGCTTGTTCGGCTTGTGCACGATCTTGTTCAGCCTGCATCCGGGCCTGTTCTGCCTGTTGGCGGGCGGCGTCGGCGTCGGCACGGCGCTTGGATTCCAGTTCAGCATCGGCGCGGGCTTTGGCTTCGCGGGCCGCGGCTGCTGATTGGGCTTCCGCTTCGGCTTTTTGCTTTACAGCCATGACGCGCGCTTCCTCGGCGGTCTCGGTCGCTTCTTTCGCGGCGGCCTCTACGACCTCCTTCTTTGCTTTCTGGCGATAGAGTTCTTCGGCGTGCATCTGCTGCTGTCCGGCCTGGGAAAGGATCGCGCCGGCGTATTTGTCGGCTTCCGCAATATGCGCGATGCGCAAAGCATTACGCGCCTCAAACAGTTCCAGCGGGGTCTTACGATCGATGCCGAAGATTGCGTCCTCGATGTGGGCGTTCGTCGAAGAGTACGTGCCACGCGCGACAAGTTCGTACCTGGCATCAATATTCTCGGTGGCCGCGCCGCTGATGGACGCGCTCTCGATCACGACCATGTTTCCCGGCTGGCTGACCGCGAAGTACGGCTCGGCGGTGACGATCATGCCGAAGCTCTGCAGGTCGGTGTAGGCCTTCACGTGCCCGCTGCCATTCTTGTCGAGGGTGACTTCGCCCAGATTTACCGGACGTCCTTGCGGCGAGACGGCCCACATGACGTAGGTCAGGTACTCCAGGCCGAACTTGGTCGCGTCTTCAAGGCCCTCGAACTTGGCTTCGATTTCGAAATTAGTCTTCTTGCCTTCAATCTTGGCTTCGCCGGCGCCGCGCTGCATCAGGTCCGTACCGCGGAAATCGACCTTCACCGATCCGCCCTGCAGGCGGTAGTGCATGGCCTTGGTGGTCCGGGAGACTGTGGTGGACGTCGACGAAAGAGTCGAGGTGGACGGCTGCGACTGGGCCGACGCAAGGGCAGCAGCGAACAGAAGTATGGCAAGGAACAGATGTTTCACGAGAGTTCTCGATCTGGGGGAGATGAGAATTAGCTAATCTTCTTAATATCTTCGTGGATGCGGGAAGGAATGGAAAATGCGGGAAGGGTTGGGACTTTCGTAACTGCGCGGTCCGTTTCGCGGGGACGATGGGAAGTCTTGGCGCAAAGGCCTTAGGCTGGCAACAACCGTTTACCGAAGGGTTGCGATGACTCCTTTTGCTCCCACGATGAGTGCTCCGCCGTCAGGTAACGGGCTGATTGCATGGAACGCGCCAGCAGCCTTCTTCCCGGGTTGAAGCCGTCGGCCCCTCGCGGATGATTGAGCATTAAGAACAAAGTCCTGACCGACCACGAATATTCGTTCTCCCAGGGATGTTTTCTGCTTTGGTGCCTTGCTTGCTCCGTACGCTACGGCCGAGAAGTACGCCTGCTGACGGATCGTCGCTAACTGCCAGGTCTTGCCGCCATCGTGGGTCAAGGCGAGATTGGGGCCGTCAGCGTTGGATTTTTTGTAATCGCCTCCGGCGATCACACCGTCGTTATCATTCCTGAACGCCATCGAGAAGATTCCTGCCGACGCCGGTCCATGCACAATTGGAGTTTGGGCGACGTTCCAGTGCTCCCCGCCGTCGGGCGAGTGAAAGACGCGCGCGACGTTTCCTCCAGTAGCAAACCAGATATGGTGTGGATACGCTGGCGGCAAAAGTGCGATGCAGGTGTTGCTCGCGGCGAAGGCGCCCTCTCCCTCGAGAGCTTCCGGCAATCCGGCGCCTGGAATTGGACGCCAATTCTTGCCATCCTCAGTTTCGAGCAGTTCGAATTTCAGCTTGCCGGCTTCGTCCGGGATGGGATCGCCGAGGACGATCCCATGCTTTGGATCCCAAAAGGCCATGGAATCAAAGAACGCCTTCGGATTCGTGTTCGTGAACTGCAGCACCCAGTGCTGCCCACCATCGGATGTGTGGTAAATGCGGGACTGGTCTGCGGGGCCGGCCGACATGAGGAAGGCTTCGTCTGCGGAGAAGGCTACGACCGCCCGAAAGTCGAGACTTGCCGCATCGGGAACTTGCGCCGGAGTCCAGGTCCGTCCGCCGTCCAGTGTGCGGAGGTAGGTCCCATGCGTCCCGCTCGCCCATGCCACCAGATGCGACACCGCGCTCACGCCACGAAGACTCTCGCTGGTACGAGAATTCTGAAGGACTAAGTGAGACTGAGCCGAGGCAGCAGCCGCGAAGACGAGAACCAATAAGAAGCGCATGCCGGCAATTCTCGCATCTTGGGAGGTTTCTGATCGCTAGTCAAACTCACGGGCCGTTCGCCAGAATCGCCGACTATTTCGCGGTGAAATCCGCAAACGACGCCGTCTTTCCGATATAGACCCGCAGTGTGCACCGCGATCCTACGTGCGCGAACGCTACTTCGAGCGTGTCGGTGGCCTGTTCGACCTGCGCGGATTCGGTCTGAGCGCGAGCGACATCCTGATTCTGGTCATAGGCGGCGCCGGGAGTCACGTTTTTGTTCACCGCGATCGTCCAGTTACCGCGAGCCGGAATGGGATAGAGCGTGTACGCGCCGATCGGAATGATCGAACTTCCCAAACTGAGTGGGGCTTCGGTAAACAGTGTCATGGGTGTGCCGCCGGGAGCCCAAGGCTTTCCGTTCTGCAGCTTCTCTTTACTGGAGGCCACGGGGACGTAGCGGACATAGACTTGCCGGCCGTCATCGAGATTGCAGGTGGTGGTGGAAGTCGTGGGCCCGTTTGATTGCGCGGATAACCAGGGAGTCAACAATAACGTTATGAGTACAGCTCTCCAGACGATTGTGGCGGACATTGGAAAGCCTCCGCGCAGAAGTGTAGCGCCGGAGGCCCTTTCAGGGGAAGGCTTTTCAGTTTCGCTTGCAAAAGCGCGGGTTGATGGTGCAAGTCGAGTTGGCCACGCCGATTCAGTATTCGACCCCAAAGGTCAGTGCGACAATGGCTCTTGCCAACGGGTGTTGGAACCGCGCTCGAACTCCGACTAGGGGGGAACTGCGTGTCTTCTCTTGGATGTTTCAGTGGTACACTACCCAAACTGGCTTCTGAAGTGAAACCGTCTTACTCCCACAAGCAGCGGCTCTCTCCTCTCCCGCGCTTCTCGAAGCCCAGGAAATGTTCCGGACAGGAACTCCTGCTTATCATCGGAGATCCCCTCATGAAAACAAAAGATAAACCGAAAATTCTGAGCGTCCTGGCGCTCCTGGCATTTCTTTGCGTCGCACTCTGCGCACAGGCTGGCAGCAAATACACCATTGTCCGCACGTTCAATGCGAGCGCAGGCGGCGTTCTTCCCGCGGGCGCTTTGCTCATGGACAGCGCGGGAAATCTTTATGGAGCTGACACCCAGGGCGGATCGACCAACGGGGGAACCATTTTTGAGCTGATCCCGAATGGGCAGGGTGGATTCACCTATAAGGATCTGTACGAGTGCAACAATGCCTTCGACTGCACTCTGCCTGTAGGTTCGCTCGTGATGGACGCGGCGGGCAATCTCTACGGATCGAGCTTGTTCGGACACGTGTTCGAAATATCCAAGACGAGTTCGGGCACATGGACGGCTAGCGTCATTCACGATTTCGGTGACCAGGTCGCGCCACCAAGTTCTCTTGTTCTGGATGCAGCAGGGAATCTCTACGGGATCAATCCAACCGGGGGAACCAACAACCTGGGGTATGTATTTGAGCTGTCGCCGTCGCAGAGTGGCTGGTCCCTGACCCATCTGCACGACTTTCGCGGAGATGATGGGGCCGCCACCACGGGAAATACTGAGAATCAAGTTGGCGGCCTGATCGTGGATAGCACGGGCAATCTCTATGGTGCGACTGTGGCCGGTGGCGCAAGCAAGAATTGCAGCGGTGGTTGCGGTGTCGTGTTTGAACTAACAAACAACTCGGGCGCTTGGACCGAGACCGTGCTGCACAGCTTTTCCGGAAAAGACGGCGCGAATCCGATCGCACCGCTCATGATGGACGCGAGTGGAGACCTTTACGGCACCGCGTCGAATGGCGGAGCGAAGGGTTTCGGCTCCGTGTTCAAAGCTTCTCGTGCTTCGGGAGCATGGCAGACTCGGGTTCTTCACAGTTTCACTGGGGCTCATCTCGATGGCGAGTTTCCTGACAGCGCATTGGTGATGGATCCGAGCGGTAACATTTACGGGACAACGGAGGCTGGTGGAGGCGATCTGAAGAGCTGCCAGGTGTGGAACGATAACGGCTGTGGCATGGTTTTCGAGCTCTCGCCGAACGGCGCGCAGTGGAGAGAATCGATTCTGAAAGCATTCAGCGGTGGCACGGATGGAGCATTTCCGCAAGGTGTCGTGCTGGATGGCAACGGGAATCTCTTCGGAGTTGCCCAGGCTGGAGGGCGTCTCTTTGAAGGCCTGGTGTTCGAGATATCGCCTGCTGTGGCGCCATAGCGGTTGATCGAAAATCGACCTGAATTCAATCAACGCCTGCATTCCTGATGCAGGCGTTTTTCTATTCTGCCGTTTGCGTGTACTCGCCGACCGGATCCTTCCATTTTAGTTTTACAACGTGTTGACAATGTATCGATCGGACTGGAAGTACGATCCTCCCAGACCCTCTTGAGCGCAATTGCGATAAGCAAGACGGCCCCGCACATCAGCATTGCGTTCTCAGCTTGGGTACGACGATTTTCTTAGCAACGACCCTCTCGAATCCGGCAAGAACCTGAAGGAGGCTGTATATGTCCGCTCGATCGTTTGGCAAGGCCGCGTTGTTCCTGATACTCGCCCTTGCAGCCAGCAACACACTTGCGCAATATCGCGAAGTCAATCTGGTTTCGACTTCCTCACGAACAACGCCTCACAACGATGCGAACCTGGTGAACGGCTGGGGAGTTGCATTCTTCCCGGGCTCTCCCTTCTGGATCTCCGATAACGTCACAGGAAAGTCCACACTCTACGACCAGTTCGGCAACATCATTCCGCTGGTCGTGACGATTCCCCCGGCGCCGAGCCAGCCTTTCGGTCCCGTCGGCACTCCCACCGGAATTATCGCGAACCCGACGCAGGGGTTCGTGGTTACGGAAAATGGGGTTTCAGGGCCGTCGGCGTTTGTCTTCGCAACCTTGGATGGCACGATCAGTGGATGGGCTCCGAATGTTGACTTGACCAATGCGATCGTCGCAGTCGACAACTCGGCATCGTTCGCGCTGTACACCGGCCTGGCATACGCGCAGACGGGTCCGCAGGTGCTGATCTATGCGGCGGACGCGGTCAATAACAAGGTCGATATGTACAACACGAATTTCAAATGGATCAAGTCGTTTAGCGATCCGAATCCTCCCGCCGGATTGTCGGTGTACGGCGTGCAGAACATCAACAATCAGATCTATGTAACCTACGCCAGCCCCGTGCCGTTCTCGGGCGGTGCGATCGATGTGTTCAGCGTAACCGGGGTCTTCATGAAGCGCCTGAGCACGAACGGTCCGGCTGGACCGCTCCAGGGTGCTTGGGGAATGGCGATGTCGCCCGGCAACTTCGGTCCGTTCAGCAATGCGCTGCTGGTCGGAAACGTAGACAACGGACACATCAACGCGTTCGATCCCAATACTGGAAATTTCCTTGGCTCACTCAAGAACACGATGGGCGAAGACTTCCACATCGGCGGTCTTTGGGCCCTCGCCTTCGGAGATGGAGATCCAGTCACCGGATCGAAGAACAACCTGTTCTTCGCGGCAGGACCTGCCGGATACACGCAGGGACTGTTCGGGAAGATTCTTCCTCCTGTGAACTGAGGAATTCTCAATCCTCCACCCCGCGGCCGTTGGAGGCCGCGGGGTTTTCGTTTGAGTTGCGGCTTTCGAGGCGGAAATCTATCGAGAATGAACGCCTCGCAGAAACTGTCCCAGCCCACGATCGTTCAGTTTAGAATGGCTGCGCATCTTCCGAGGCCAAGGACAACCATGCGCAAGATCCCAGTTGTCATCGCCGCGTTTTTTCTGCTGCTCAACTTCGCCACCGCCCAGGATCAGGACTACAGCAAAGTACAGATGAAGGTCACAAAGGTGGCTGGAATCGTCTACCTGCTCGAAGGCGCTGATGCAGGAAATATTGGTGCGTCCGTGGGAGACGACGGAATCGTCATTGTTGACGATCAGTACGCTCCGCTGGCCGACAAGATTCAGGCCGCTCTCAGGAGCATCACCGACAAGCCGATTCGCTTCATCATCAATACGCACTATCACGGCGACCACACCGGCGGGAACGCCTACTTCCAAAAGCAGGCGCCCATTATTGCGCAGGACAACGTGCGAAAGCGCCTGGAAACGGGAGGCCCTGCCGGCAACGGAGGTTCGGTGCATTTCGAAGCGAAGCCTGCGCCCAAGGAAGCCCTGCCCATCATCACCTTCGACCATGACGTCACGGTGCATCTCAACGGCGAGGACATTCGCGCGCTTTACTTCCCCGCGGGCCACACCGATGGCGACTCGGTGATCTTTTTTCCGAAGTCCAACGTCGTTCACATGGGAGACGACTTCGTGACATACGGCTTCCCCTTCATCGACGTAGACAGCGGGGGCAGCATCGATGGCATGATTGACGGTGTTGAGAAGGTGCTCGCGCAGGTTCCTTCAGACGTGAAGATTATTCCTGGCCACGGACCGGTGTCGGGGGTTGAAGATGTGAAGGCTTACCTCGGCATGCTCAAGGCCACGCGTGACGAAGTCGCGAAAGCGATCAAGACCGGCAAGACCCTCGACCAAATGAAAGAGGCGAAGCTGCTTGATCCCTGGAAGAGGTACTCAGGCGACTTCATCAGCGCAGACGCATTTCTCGAGACGCTTTACAATTCACTTACCGGCCAAAAGAACGGAAAATTCATCAAGCATAATTAGGCTGGCGGGCGTTCAATCCTCGGGAGTCCTGGTCTTCTTTGCGTCTGAATCGACGAAGGTTTCTGCAATCCGCGCTGGCCAGTGGAGCAGTGGCGGCGCTTCCTGCAGGTTTCCTGTCGGGCTGCACGGTTTCATCCAAGACCGCGGTCCCGGCGTCCGCGAGTTCGAATCCTTCCGCACCCAACTTCCCAGCACAGGCTGTCTTTCCTAAAGGCTTTTTGTGGGGCACAGCCACGGCCTCCTATCAGATCGAAGGCGCGTGGACTGAAGACGGCAAAGGCGAGTCGATCTGGGACCGCTTCACCCATACGCCGGGCACCATCAAGAACGGCGACACGGGAGATATCGCGTGCGATTCGTACCATCGCTGGCGCGAAGACATCGCGCTGATGAAGGCTATGAATCTGAACAGCTATCGCTTCTCGATTGCGTGGCCGCGAATTCAGGCGACGGGTACGGGCCCCGCGAATCCTAAAGGCATCGATTCCTACAGCCGAATCGTAGACGCGCTACTCGAGGCGCGCATCCGCCCCATGGTTACGCTGTATCACTGGGACCTTCCGCAAGCGCTACAGGATTCGGGCGGATGGACGAACCGAGAGATGGTCGGGCGCTTTTCGGATTACGTCCAGCT
The DNA here is from genome assembly GCA_963727085.1 of Terriglobia bacterium. Taxonomy (GTDB): domain Bacteria; phylum Acidobacteriota; class Terriglobia; order Terriglobales; family Acidobacteriaceae; genus Sulfotelmatobacter. The sequence goes on from CAVSER010000006.1 coordinate 72,704, forward strand.
GGTTGGAAAAGCGCTCGGCGACCGCGTTTCCGACTGGATGCTTTTCAACGAGCCTGCGGCGTTCACGGACTTGGGATACCTTGATGGCACGCACGCCCCAGGGCACAAGAGTATTCTCGAATTCCTGCGTGCGACACATGTTGTGAATCTGGCGCAGGGCGAGAGCTTTCGCGCGCTTAGATCTGTGCGGCCGACTGCGCGAGTGGGAACGGCGTTGAGTATGTCTCCCTGCGAGCCGGCGACGAATTCCGAAGCCGACCAGCTCGCAGCCACTCGTGCCCACGCCATTACGAATATCTGGTTCCTTGAACCTGCTCTGCGGGGACGCTATCCGGAAGCCCTGACGTTCTTGCCCGAGACCGCCATGCGCATCAAGTCGGGAGATATGGAGAAGGTTCGCGCGCCCCTCGATTTTGTTGGCATCAATCTCTACTACCGGACGATGGCGTCGTCTCCAGGAACCGTGGAACGCGTCGGCCACGCGCAGAACTGGCTTTTCCCTGTGAAGATGGAAGGTGGCCAGCAAGGCCCGAAGACCGACATTGGCTGGGAGGTCTGGCCGAAAGCTCTATATGACATGGTTATGCGCATTACGCGCGATTACAACCGCCCCGTCCTCGAAATCACAGAAAGTGGTTGTGCCTACAACGACGAACCTGATTCCGGCGGAGCAATTCCCGACCTGCGCCGCATCGCCTACCACCGGGAGTACCTGGGTGCGCTGGCAAAGTCGATCGCCGATGGCGCCGACGTACGCAGCTATCACGCGTGGAGTTTGATGGATAATTTCGAATGGGCGGAAGGGTACAGCCAGCGCTTTGGCCTTGCTTACATTGATTTCAAAACGCAGAAGCGGACGATCAAAGAGTCAGGCAGGTGGTACGCGCAAGTTGCAGCTGGCAACAAAATCGATTGAAGATGGCAGATCGCAACTTTAAGCCAGCGAAGCCTACTTACCCTGCATCACGAGTTCACCGTTTTCCACTTTCATGGATCCCACATTGTCAGGAAGTTTCAGTCGATCGCGCTGTTCGGCCAGCTTCTTTTGCAGCGCTGGATTCACCAGCGAGACAGGAATACTGAGATCTCCAACCTTGAACTCAGTTGCCTCGAAAGTTGCGTAACCATCTTTCTCGCCCAGATGTCCCGAGACCGTGACCCAAACGTCCTTGCCGGCGATTTCAGTGAGGAATTGTCCGTGAACCAGATCACCGTCAAAACTGATTTGCTGATCTTTGATTGCGGGCGCTCCGCTGCCGATATTGGAGTCTGGTTTGAGTTCGCCGTTCCCGAGGGCTTGCGCCAATACAGCCGCGACTTCGTCGGAATTGATATGGACCTCGGGCTTGCTATCCAAGGCCTGCTTTGCAGCCGGCCCGGCATCCAGCTTTGCGACCGAAGATGTGGTGGCGAGCTGGGACTGGGTCGCCTGCTGGAAATCGGCCATCTTCTGATCGAAGGCTTGCGCGTGCTCCGCGACCGCGGCAGGGGCCTGCTTTTGCGCGACCGGTGCTGGTTTCTTCAAAACGAGCACGATGGCCACAAGCGATGCCAGGAGAGTGGCAATACTGATGATGCGGTCCCATTTTATCTTCATGATGCTCTATGCTACCGGGCGCCAAGTGGGGAGATCAGATGACCGAAGTCATACGTAGTCCATGGAACTCTGGGACGAACCTGGCTATTCGAGCTTCCTGGCAAGCAACTCATTTACAACTTGTGGACTTGCCTGGCCTTTCGAAGCCTTCATGACTTGCCCAACGAAGAAGCCCAGCATGGTCTTTTTACCGGCGCGATATTGCTCCAGTTGCTTAGGATTCGCGGCGAGGATCTCGTCGACGATCTTCTCGAGAGCCGACGTGTCGGTGGACTGCTGGGGCCGGCCTTCGTCTTCATAGACGACTGGAAAATCTCTACCACGCTCGAAACTCAGGTCGTAGAGATCCTTGAGCATCTTTCCGGAAATTGTCCCAGCCTCGACTAAATCTGCAGACGCCGCCATGCCTGCCATCGAAATCGGCGACTGCTCGATCGGGATTCCCTTTGCCTTGAGCCGGCCCATCAACTCGCCCTGCACAAGGTTCGCCACGCGCTTGGGATTCTTTGCCGCCTTCGCCGCCTGCTCGAACTGGTCCGCGAGCGACTTCGAAAATGTCAGGACCTGCGTGTCATAGTCGGTGATTCCGTAGTCTTTCACCATGCGGGCGCGGCGCACCTCAGGTAATTCGGGCAAGTCACGAGCGATTTCTGATTTCCATTTTTCATCGACGACGAGCGGCAGAAGGTCGGGCTCAGGAAAATACCGGTAGTCATGCGCTTGCTCCTTGGATCGCATGGCGTAAGTCTTGCCTTCATTCGCGTTGTAAAGCCGCGTCTCTTGTGTGATCTTGCCGCCGGACTCGATCACATCAATTTGTCGTCCGATCTCGTACTCCAGCGCCTCGCGGATGAAGCGGAACGAGTTCACGTTTTTGATTTCCGTCTTTGTTCCAAACTCTTTCTGTCCTCGCGGGCGCACGCTCACGTTGGCATCGCAGCGCAGGGAGCCTTCTTCCATATTGCAGTCGCTCACGCCGGTGTAAAGGATGATCTCCTTCAGGCGCGTGAGATATTCATAGGCCTCATCGGGCGTTGAAATGTCCGGCTCGCTGACGATCTCGATCAGGGGTACGCCTGTGCGATTCAGGTCGATGGCGGTCTTCTCGTCGGAGTCGGGGAAGCCTTCATGCAGACTCTTGCCTGCGTCTTCCTCCATGTGCACGCGGGTGATGCCGATCTTCTTCTTCCCGCCCTCGGCCGTGACCTCGATCGACCCGAATTCCGCGAGAGGCTTGTCGTATTGTGAGATCTGGTATCCCTTGGGCAGGTCGGGATAGAAGTAGTTCTTGCGCGCGAAAATCGACGTCTCATTGATACGGCAATTCAGCGCCATCGCCGCCAGCGTTGCGAACTCCACGGCTTTTTTGTTGAGCACCGGCAGCGCTCCTGGCATTCCAAGGCAGACCGGGCAAACATTCGAATTCGGAGGTGCGCCAAACCGGGTCGAACACGAACAAAAAATCTTCGTCGCCGTTAGAAGGTGGACATGCACCTCCAGCCCAATGACAGCCTCGAACTTGGGATGCGCCGCAATGGAGCGTTCCGCCGTGGTGGCCATAGAGGAACGATTATAAAGCGCGGAAATTCGGAAACCACGAAGGGAATCCTTTATCACTTGCTTCGTAAGGGTGGGTGCGGCTCGCGGTAATTATTAAGGATTAACCGGCGCGCTCAGATACTGCTCCATCGGAATCTCGAAGAACATCAATTCGTTGCCCTTTCCATCGGAGAGGCCCGTCACGTCGATATTCGCTCCCCGCAGCGGAGAGTTGATGCCGCCGACGTCGAAGAACAGGAATCCGGACTGAGTCGTGTGCGGTTCGACCGCTCTGGCTGCGAACTGCGCGGCGTCGATTTCGTCCATCTGCTTCTTGCTGATACCGCCCTTCACCTTGTGCGGAAGAGGAATCGGACTGGGCCGCGTCGAGGACTGCGGATTGGTGAGACGGCGATACAAGTCATCCGTGTTGACCGGAGTAAGCTTTGACCGGTTCCCCGTGATCAGCACAATCTCCATGTGCGCAATCGAGACAGGCTGGTCGCCATCATTCGTCACAACGAAGAAGACCGGCAGGAATCCGTGCTCGGCGAAATCGATGGTGAAGATCTTTGCCTTCTCATCGGTATCGTAGGGATCGGCGCCGATCGCGACTTTCTCGTCACGGTGAACGTCATGAGCGGGATAGTTGAATGCCGGCTTCGCCTCCGGTTTCACGAAGGTTTTCGAGGCGAGCACCGCTGGAACGAACACGCCCGCGCAGAGCGCAAGCACAAGAAAGCCGCTACTCGATCGCAAAGACAGACGCATGCGCCCATTATAGGTTCAAGGCGTGACGGCTCTGCACGAAATTCGGGAGGGGGCCTGAGCTAAAGCCGAAAACAGCTTTAAAACAGAATCGACCCACTCCACGACTGGTTGATCGTGAGTGGGTCAACAGCTCAAGCAAAGGCTGACCTGTTTACATCACCACAAAAAGCGCAATCCGGATTCCAGGATGCAGAACATCGAAGAGGAAATATTCTCCATCGATGTAGTCCACATAGCAATCGTCGGTGTAAGCCCAGTCTCCCGGCCATGCATCGATGAAAACGAACGAGTAGCCCCCATAGTAGAAACCGGGCTGGCCCTGAACTATGACTGGGCGCTGAACAACAAAGGTGTGGGGGCGGCCGAAGCTCGAGCGGAACTTGTCCTCGGGAATATGAGCGCTCTTGCCCGCCGGGCGACCAGCGTGCTGGCCATTATTCATTGGCTGGTCGGACTTCATCTGCTCCCGTGACCGTTTTTCCTCCTGCTTCTGTTCCTTCTTTTCCTGTTTCGACGGCTTCGATTCCTCCTGCCGGGGCGCCCTCATGTCGCCTTGCCCTGCTTCGGGACGAGATTGTTCCTGCTGAGGCGCCTTCATGTCACCTTGCTTCGCTTCGGGACGAGGCTCTTCCTGCCGCTGGGGCAGTTCTGGTTGTCGTTTTTCATCCTGTGCGTTCAGGGCCACCGAACCTGCAACCAGGATGCAAAGGGTACTTACGTGAAGAAATCGCAAAGCTCGCATCAGATCCTCCAATAATTCCTGAATGAGCTGCTACGACGGGCCAAGCGACCTGCATGACGCAGTTCGCAAACTGCTCTGAATAAGATGCCTATGCAACCCACGGAAGAGCGTCCGCACAACCCTGTAAATTGGCTGGGGGAAGTATGTAAGTCATTCGTGGGGACGGACATCCGCGGATTTATGAATGGGCCTGCGTAACTAAATCGGGGAAGCAGGGTTTGAAACTGGGCGGAATGAGGCTTCTTCGCAGGGTCCTAGCCGCAGGTATATACTCTTGACGTTAGTTACTCCTCTCCAACCGAGCCCCAGACGGTTGGAAACGGGGCGTGCATTCATCCCCTAATTTATGCGCCCCGCATGCGCAGGGCCGGCTCCCGCTGGGGCGGCGGGAATTGGCACGGGTGCACAACCCAAGTAATAAGGGATCGTTGCATCCGCGGGGAGGTTTACCGTGGATATTATCTTTGTCCGTCTTCTTTTTGTAATCGTTGTAGCAGCCACTTGCTTCGCAATCAATCCTTTTGGACTTTCTCCGATCCGGGACGCGGGTTTAGGCGCGTGCATCGGTGCAGCCATCGTTCTGTTCGAATGGAAGCTGCGCACGGTCAGCCTCAAGCGCCTGATCGGAGCGGCCATCGGGAGCATCCTCGGAATCTGCGGGGCGTATCTGTTCGCGCTCGTCATCCGCAGCAGCATTCCCGAAGGGCACACCCAGAGCTTTCTCCAGATCCTGGTCATGTTGCTGATGGCTTACGTTGGGCTGATCGTTGGCGCCAACAAGGGCGATCTGCTGAACTTGTCGGCGCTGGGAGGGATCTTTGGTGGCGAGAAGCAGGGGAAAAAGAGCTACAAGATTCTCGATACCAGTGTGATCATCGATGGCCGCATCGCTGACATCGCTGAGACTGGCTTCCTGGATGGAGTCATCGTCACCCCGCAGTTCGTATTGCGTGAACTGCAACTGGTGGCCGACTCCGCCGACTCGCTCAAGCGAAATCGGGGACGCCGGGGCCTCGACATTCTGCAGCGGTTGCAGAAGGTCGCAAACCTCCAGATCCAGATTGTGGAAGATGATTTTCCAGCAGTCCGCGAAGTGGACCTGAAGCTTATCGAACTCGCCAAGGTGTATGAAGGCAAGATCATCACCAACGACTTCAACCTGAATAAAGTCGCGCAGCTTCAGGGAGTCGAGGTGCTGAACATCAACGAGCTCGCCAACTCGCTCAAGCCGATAGTGCTGCCCGGAGAAACCATGCGCGTATTCATCCTGAAAGAGGGGAAGGAATACAACCAGGGCGTGGCTTACCTGGACGACGGCACGATGGTAGTGGTCGACAATGCGCGCAAGATGATCGGCAAAACGATTGATGTGTCGGTCACCTCGGTCCTGCAGACTACGGCCGGAAAGATGATTTTCGGCAAGTGGGATGAGCGTGCCTCGTATTCGCGTCAGCCATCGGCTGTGCCTGTAACACCCGCTACGGTGGCAGTTGTGCCGCCGGGACCGCCCGCCGTGCCGGCAACCACGGCTGTGGAGACGAAACAGGGCGCGTCTTAGCGGTATACCCTAAATCACCTCCGCGTGCGTGCGGCTGTTAGCGTGCCCGGCGGTGAACCGCATTTGAACTTGCAACCTCCCCGCTCGTATACTTGCAGCCCGCCATGAAGGTAATCGTCATCATCCCGGCCGCTGGACTCGGTACGCGTATGGCCCCTGTGCCGAGCGCCATCGACGTGAAGGCGAAAAAGGCGCCGCCGTCGAAGCAGTTCACTGAGCTCGTCGGCACACCGATCCTGATTCACACCCTGCGCAAATTCGACGCCGTGAGCGAAGTTAGCGAGATATGGATCGCTTTGCGCGAGAACGAGATCGAAGGCTTCCGGGAGCGGATGAAGAAGGAAGTGAACAACCTGCTTCACAAGAAAATAGAGATTGTGGCGGGTGGCGAGCATCGCCAACAATCAGTGGAGCACGCGCTGAATGCGGTATCGGCAGCAGAGGACGACGTCATCCTGGTACACGACGCGGTGCGGCCACTGGTGACGGCTGAGATCATTCGCGATGTTATTGAGGCTGCGAAGAAGTACGGCGCCGCCATCGCGGGACTGCCGGCGATCGATACTGTGAAGCAGGTGGAACGCACGTCCGAGGGAGCGATCATCAAGGCAACCATCCCGCGCGCAGGAGTGGTCCTTGCGCAGACGCCACAAGGATTCCGTTATGACGTGATCAAGAAGGCGTTTGATGAAGCCACCGCAGATGGTTTCACCGGCACCGATGAGGCGTCTCTGGTAGAACGCGCTGGGCATGAAGTCGCTGTTGTGATGGGCTCGCCCAGGAACATCAAGATTACGACTCCCAGCGACATGGAGCTTGCCGAGTTCTACCTGAAGAACTGAATCGCGAATGCCCACGACCAAACATCCAGGACCGGCGAACCGCATTGGCTACGGCTTCGACTCTCACGAATTCCGTCCCGGTATTCCGCTGAAGATTGGCGGTGTCGACCTTTCCCACGAGAAGGGACTGGGTGGCCACTCGGATGGCGACGTTCTGCTGCACGCCATCACCGACGCTCTGTTGGGCGCGATCGCTGCGCCGGATATTGGTGCATTGTTTCCGCCCTCCGATCCGAAATGGAAGGGCGCGGACTCTGTCATCTTTCTGCATGCGGCTCTCAAGCGTGTCCACGATGCGGGTTATACGCTTTCGAATGTGGATGCAAGCCTGATTCTTGCTGCCCCGAAGATTGGACCGCATTCGTCTGCGATTCGCACTCGAGTTGCGGAACTACTCGGTGTTCACGCCGACTGCGTCGGACTGAAAGCGAAAACTCCGGAAGGGTTGAACCTGGATAACGCCGCCCTTGCGCACGTGGTGGTCCTGTTGGAAAAGACCAAGGCAACTCGCGGCAAAGAGAGATAGGCGCCGCGAAGTCGATTTCAGATCTGAAACTTCAATCTGCAGCCGTGGAGGGTCCTGTGAACTGGTCTGCATCCTTGCTGCTCTTTGCTCTGTTGCTGCCTGCCGTTTCTTTTCCATCCGCGAGTCAGTCAACAACCGAACCGAAGAAACACGTTGACGTGCCCACCATTACGCCCCGCGTCGAAGACGTCGCGACAACGGATGGCATCATGAAGGCCTTTTACGAAGTGATCTCGGGTCCAGCCGGTCAGGCGAGGCAATGGTCGCGAGATCTCACTCTGTACATCGGCGATATTCGTTTCGTTGCGATGTCAGAGGACAAGGCGGGCAAGCCGGTGGCGCACATCGTCAGCCATCAGCAATTCGTCGATGCCGCGGATCCGGTGATGGTGAAAGAGGGCTTTTACGAAACTGAAATCCACCGGGTTACACAGAAGTTCGGCAACATCGCGCACGTATTCAGCACCTACGAGAGTCGTCAGAAAGCCGACGGGCCGGTCATCGCGCGAGGCATCAACAGCGTGGAGCTCTTCTACGACGGGAAGCGCTGGTGGGTGGCGTCGAACACGTGGGATGATGAGCGGCCGGATAATCCACTGCCAGCGGAATACCTCCCCGCAATGAAGAAATAGACAACGAGAGACTCATCGAGCCCGTTTGGCCGCCTCGATCAGTGCGCGGAAGATCGCGCGGGAGGGCTCATCATCGTCCACCGAGCGCTCCGGATGCCACTGCACCCCGATGACGAAATGATCGGGCGCCGTTCCCTCCAGGGCTTCGATGATGCCGTCGTCGGGGCAGCGGGCTATGATGCGTAAGCCTTGGCCAACGTGGTCGGCGGATTGGTGGTGCGACGAGTTTACCGGGATGGCGAGCGGATCCTCGCCTCTGCCGCCTACGCCATCTGCTGCGATGATGCCTGCCAATCGAGAACCCTGCGCGATCTCTACCCTGTGCGCGATCGGTACTTTCCTTCCTGCTTCGTGATTTACTTTCGTGCGTGTCGTTTCGGGCAGGAACTCTGGGATGTGCTGGATCAACGATCCCTTGCGGAAAACGTTCAGGCTTTGCAGGCCGTAGCAGATGCCGAGGACCGGCTTCCGCTTCGCGTAAGCGTCTTCGAGAAGTAGGTCGTCCACTTCATCGCGCCGTGGGTCGGCTGCTGCGGTGTGTGCCGATTTATTCTGCTGGAATCTCGACGGGTCCACATCGGCCTTGCTGCCTGGCAGAAGGACTCCATCACAATTCGCGATGATCTGGCGCAACTCCGCGGAGCTACGATCGAGCGGAATGCGAACTGGCTCCCCCCCGGCGAGAGAGACGGCGCGCTCGTACTGCGGAATGGCGCGCAGCCCATATTCGTAGTCGGTCGAGTGCGGCATCGGGATGGCGATGCGAGGCGCCACTTAGTGCATCCTCTCGATGGCGCGCAAGGTTTTGGTTTGGTGATAGTGACGAATTTCCGTCGCAATCGCGATGACAAAAATGATCCCGCCGGCAACCATGCCCAAAGGGAGCGCGATGTGGCGATATGCCAGGCGCATGTCGGGATGTACGCCACGGAGCGCGGATAGGATCACGGTGCCGAAAATTGAGAAGAAGAGGATGACTGAAAAGCTGAGCAGCGTGCCGATGAATGTCAGCAGCAGCACTCGGACGGGTACGCTGTACCAGCGAGGTGGGCGGGATGATTTCTCGCGAGTCACGAAACTATGCCCGGCGCTTGTAGAGGACGGCGAACTCGAATCCGGAATTCGGCGGGAATAGTTCCGCCACTTTGCGCAGACGCTCGGCTAGCGCAGACGGGGCGAGCAGCGGATAATCGCGTTCGCGCAGATCGTAGTAATCAACGTCAAGATAAAGCGACAACAGGTAAATCGAAATGGTGTCAGAGAACGTCGCTTCCAGATATTCAGTCTTGTAGCGCTCGGCGTCGGGGCCGTTCGCGGTTGCGAGTTTTCGCGCCTCCCATGCATCGAGGGAAGTCTCCCCGCGCACTCCGGCTTCGACCTGGCTCCACGCGAGCTGGCTGAATTCCTGGGAGACTCCCGCGCGCTCGACGAGCGCGTGTCCGACATTGATATAGAACTCGAAGGCGACGGAGAACTTGTCGTCCATCAGGCGCGTCGAGATGAATACGCACTGGGAATCGCCCAGATTGAGATTGCGATGGCAGACCGCGTTGTCGCTGAGCGCGACATCGTAGCGGTCGGCGATGAGGGTTTCGTCCCCGTGGCTTACGGTCAACGGAACGAAGTAATATGCTTTTCGCTCGAGCGCGGCAGAGATGCGCGTGGGGACCGCTGCGACCATGCGTTCCAGATCAAACGAGTTGACCGCCACCTCACCCGAAACGGCGTAACAGATTCCGTTCGGCGCCTGCGATACCGGGGTAAGCCGCACCACTTCTGCGGGATTACGAGTGATTGCTGGAGCTGCCGGAGACATGCCAGCTTTCATTCTACACAGACGGGACGGCTTCGCGGGAGTTGGGAACCTCCTCTCCGCGGATTACGAAGATAAACGCAGACCTAAGGCAGGAACGGCTGTCTATTCACGAGCATCCGCAGGATCCAGTACCCCGCAGCCGCTGCGGCGAGGTGCTTCAGGGTATGGCCGCTGACGATGTGTCCCAGCGCAAATACCTGGCGGTCCGTTTCTTCCAGAACCTTAGCGAGAACATACAGGGCAACGACCACGACGAGATCAGGGCTTCGGGTATATTTGGGCGGCAGCAACAGCGATAGCAGGAGAATGAGGATCGAATACACCTGAACCGCGGCATAAAAGCGCAAATCGCCATGGCCGTGCAGTTCGCTGGACTGCCAAAGCAGGACGCTTCCGACGCCTGCGATCTCCAGAACCGGGAAGAGCACAAGGCCGGTCCCGATGCTTGCTCGCTCCGCAATGACTCCTGCGAGCAAGGCCATGAAGACCATCATGATCGGGATGCGGTCCCAGACGAGGCGTGCATTGTCAGGCGCGAGGTGATAGTAAGCGGAGCCGAACGCCGTAAGGATGAGGCTGGCGAACATCATCACGTAGAGCCATCGCTCTCGCCAATTAACGAATCGGGCCCTCCCAGAGGTGAGGAGAAGAATTAGCCCCCAGATCCCAACGATGGCGAATGGAGCATTAGAAGCGACGTCGCCGAAGTTCGAAATACCGAGCCATGCACGGTGGTCGGCGAAGTTGTGGTACGAGAGGGGTTGGGGAATCGGATGTAGCAGAACGGCGATGACGGCGACGGCGGCAGCCGGTGCGAGCAAGAGGAGCGGGGCTCGGGAGCGAGGGATCACGTTCAATTCGGTAGAATTTCCGAACTGCGGATTGTACCTGCTGGCGCGCCAACAGTTGTCGTTTTCTAAGCCTCCGTTCGCTTACGGAGGTCCAGTATCTTATGCCAGATCCTTTGCCGCGTTACAGAGCCCGGTTGAGTTCTGATATTTAAGCCGTGGGTTACTTGTTGGAGAGAACAAAGTCAACGGTGGTAGCGCTGTTTCCCTTCACCGTGACTGATTTCTCCCACGTCTTAGGTTGCGTGAAGATCGGGCGCTGTACGCTTCGTTCGGTCAGCACGTCATACGAGTTCTCTTTGCCGGCGAGTCCCCAGCCTTCGTGCCAGGCAACGATCTGGTATGTTCCCGGAGGCACATCGGTAAACTCGTAGCGGCCGCTTTCATCCGTGACGGCATAGTAGGGATGGGTAACAACCATCATTTCGGCATTCATCCAGACATGGCCCCCATTACAGCGAAGGCTGACGAGGCCAGGCGTGGGCATGGCGCGCGAACTGACGCGGCCGGGGAACGGGAATGGCAGGTTGAAGGTAGCCGCTCCGTCCATGTGGACGGTGTGGAGCGTCGGATCGGAGCTCATCATGGCGAGAGCTTCGTTCTGCGGGACGAGGAGAATGTGCGGAATATACCGGCAGCCCTTCTGGTCGAGGTGGCGGCGTTGCTCCGGCAGCTGCAGGGCTTTACCCGACGTCACGTTCCTCAAATAGACGATGGTATTGGCGACGCCGCCATTGGGGCCAACGAGCAGGCGTTCAAGGTCGGCAGTTTTCTTCGAGTCGGGATCACAGATCGCGACGTCTTTGGTGATCGGAAATTGAAGCGAGTGGGGAGGAGCCCCGGCCCACTTGACCGTTCCAGAGATCGTGCCGCCATCGGTCACAGGGATGACCTTGTAGTCGGCCTGAGAGTATGCAACTGCCGCGGTGATCAGAAGAGAAATACGAAAGAAATATCGAAGCGCATCTCGGCGCATGTCCCGTCCTTTTGGCGCGCGGCGGTCCGCATGATCCGCCGAGCTTTTGATTTGGCAATGCCAACTGCTCCCGCTCTACTTCCCGGCTTGCGGGGATGCCGTACAGGGGCCGGAAAAGTTCCGGGACGGCATGGAGCCTGCAGGTCGAACGATTTCAGGCGCGGCCGTGCTTTGTCCGCTGTCGTGTGATTGAAATCACATAAAGGATGCGCTCCCGTAGGTCAGGGGTCGAGATTACCGAGGTCACTGGAAATTGCCCGAAAAGCTGATTACGAGCGACAGGCATTCGCAGCCTGGTCTTGGCGCGCTTCGTAATCTGGGCGACGAGACTTTACAATCATGCCTCCATGACTGTGACCATCAGATCGTTCGCGAAAATCAATCTCGGGCTGCGCATTGGTGCGGCTCGGGAGGATGGGTTTCACGAACTGTTGACTGTGTACCAGACAATAGCGCTGCATGATGTGATTCGTGTGAGCGTTGGTCGCGGGGCGGGGATTGAGATTCGGTGCGCGGATTCGCGCGTGCCCCTGGATGAGTCCAATACGTGCTTCAAAATTGCGGAGCGCGCGAGGGCGGCGCTTTCGGCCAAGGGGCGAGTTGTCATCGAGATTGAGAAGAGGCTTCCGGTGCAAGGCGGGATGGGCGGGGCTTCTTCCAACGCCGTCGCGACGCTTCTGGCGTTGGAGCGAGCAGTGCGGAAGAGCCTGCCAGCGGCCGAGAGACTGCGAATTGCGGCGGAGGTTGGGTCGGATCTGCCGTTGTTCCTCGTGGGTGGAACGGTGTTGGGGGTAGGACGGGGGGAGCAGGTTTATCCGGTGGTGGATTTTCCTGGGACCGCGTGCGTTGTAGTGACTCCAGAGGTGGGAGTTTCGACTCCGAAGGCTTTTGCGGAATGGGACCGGCAGCGCTCTCGCTCAGCTGGACATCTGGGGGCGGCTGTCCCCGCAAAATCCACACTGAAATTGACGGGGTCGGGTGGGTCCGATAGAATGAATGAGCTTAGTCGCGGCTTGTCGGCGTGGCTGAGCGAGCCTTACTCCAGTGCTCCTGTAGTTGGAAGGGGCCGGGCCGAGAATCCGCTTCTCTGGCTTGTCCGGGCTGGGATCGAGAACGACTTCGAACAGGTCGTCTTTCCTGAGTATCCCGAACTGTGTGAAGGGAAGCGTGCGCTTGTGCGCTCGGGTGCGAAGTATGCATCGTTATCGGGGTCCGGGTCCACGCTATATGGACTCTTCGCCTCGAAGGATGCGGCGGCGCGGGCGGTGGTCCGGCTTAAGAAGGAAGGCTGGGCGGCACAAGCGACTGTGACGCTGACGCGAGCGGCGTACTGGAAGCGGATTGTGGCAGGCTGAAGTGGATTGGCTCTGGGCGCTTGCCTCCGGCTTCACTTGGACGGTCGAGGCGGCCGTCGCCACATGAGTCGCAGGTCGGCGAATTTTTGATTGTTCAAATTAGATTGTTGAATGAAAATAGAGTCCCCTTTGTGGGGGACACCAGCAATCCAGAACAATCTACTGGGCCGTCGACTAATGGTAGGTCAAGTGCCTTTGGAGCACTTTGTCTAGGTTCGAATCCTAGCGGCCCAGCCAGCAGTTCCGTACTTAAGTACACCGGAACGCAGTGAAGCACGGTAAGAACTGAAGGCCAGGAGCCCAGAGAAACCATGGCGACTTTAGTCACGCCGACCGACAAGACGAACGAGAAGATTGAAAAGAAGAATTCGCCAGTGACCGACGAGAAGGTGGAGCGGAAGCAGCGTCCGCGAACCGACGACAAGTTCAAGATTTTCAGCGGCACAGCGAACGAGCCCTTGGCCGACGAAGTCTGCCATTTTCTCGGCATGCAGCGTGGCCAGGCGCAGGTGATTCGCTTCAAAGACGGTGAGTGCTACGTCCAGATTCAGGAGAACGTGCGCGGCGCGGATGTATTCGTGATGCAGCCCACGTGTCGTCCGGTGGACGAGCATTTGATGGAGTTGCTGCTGATGATCGATGCGCTAAAGCGCGCGTCGGCGAGGCGAATCACGGCGGTGATTCCGTACTTTGGGTACGCGCGGCAGGACCGGAAAGACAAGCCGCGGAGTCCGATTTCGTCGAAACTGGTGGCGGATCTGTTAACGACGGCGGGTGCGCATCGGGCGCTGATCGTAGATTTGCATACGCCGCAGTTGCAGGGTTTTTTCAACATTCCGGTGGATCATCTGTTTGCCTCGCCGGTCTTGGTGGATCACTTCCGCAAGCTGGCGTTGCCGAATTTGACAGTGGTTTCGCCCGACGCTGGTGGTGTGGAGCGCGCTAGATTCTTCGCGAAAAAGGTGGACGCGGCGCTGGCGATCGTCGATAAGCGGCGCGTCGAAATGAATGTGGCCGAGGTCATGCACGTGATCGGCGATGTGCATGGGCGGACATGCTTGATCATCGACGACTTGATCGACACGGCCGGCACGCTGGTGAAGACGGCGGCAGCGTTGAAGGAGAATGGCGCGACCGAAGTTTATGCCTGTGCATCGCACGCGGTACTGTCCGGCCCGGCGGTGGAAAACATCCGGAACTCGGTCATCAAGGAACTGGTGGTGACGAATACGATTCCGCTGAGTCCTGCGGCGGAAGAGGCCAGGACGGAAAAGAGCGGCAAGATTCACGTGCTGTCGATTGCGGGATTGATTGGGCGGGCGATTCAGGCCAATCACGAAGAGACTTCGGTGAGTAAGTTATTTGTCTAGCTGCGAGCAATGAGCCGTGAGTTATGAGCAAGCCCAGTTCGCTTTTGCTCATCGCACATTAGTAGAACCTGATTTTTGAGATAGGACATTGAATTTATGGCGACTGCATTAGAGACAAACGTACTGGAAGCACAACCGAGAGAAGCGGGAACGAAGAACGTGGCGCGGCGCGTGCGGCGCGATGGAAAGATCCCGGCCGTCGTGTATGGCGCGGGCAAGGATTCATTGCCGATCACCGTTGACCCGCGCGTCGTGACGCGCATTCTGAATTCGGAAACCGGTCACAACACTATTTTCGATCTCACGCTGAGTGGCGAGAAGACGAAGGCCATGATCGTGGACTGGCAGTATGAACCCATCAAGGGCCATCTCCTGCACATCGATCTCAAGCGAATTGCCCTGGACAAGGTACTGCGTGTCAGCGTACCGATTTTCCTGATTGGCGAAGCGGCAGGCGTGAAGCAGGAGGGCGGCATCATGGAACAGATGCTGCGCGAGGTCGAGATCGAGTGTTTGCCCGCAGACATCCCGAATCACATCGACGCCGACGTCAGCCAGCTCACATTTGGCAAGGTGCTGCGCGTGGCTGAGTTGCCGCACTCGGAGAAGCTGAAGTTCATTACGGACGCGAATCAGCCAGTGGCACACGTCACCTCGGTGAAAGAAGAAGTCGTGGCCACTCCGGAAGCGGCCGCTGCAGAGGCAGGGGCTACTCCGGCCGAACCCGAGGTCATCAAGAAGGGCAAGCAGGAGACCGACGAAGAGGGTGCCGAGGCTCCAGCCGAGAAGAAAGAGAAGAAGTAACGCTGTGGGGAATCGCCGAGCTTCGTTTCCCGGGCAGAGGCTGTTCCCCCATGTTCTTCCTGAATTGCGGATAGTGGCGTGAAACTGATTGTTGGTCTTGGCAATCCTGGAATCGAGTATCAGTTTACGCCGCATAACCTGGGCTTTCTGGCGATCGATCGGATCGCGGGAAAGCTAGGGGTAGAAGTAAGAAACCGGCAGTGCCGGGCTTTAACGGCCCGGACCGTGATTGCCGACCAGATGGTGCTCCTGGCCAAGCCTGAGACGTTCATGAATTTGAGCGGAGTGGCGGTGCGGGAGTTGATTCGGGAGTATGAGGCGAGTCCGGAATCGGATTTGATAGTGATTCAGGACGAGCTGGATTTTCCGCTGGGCACGCTGCGGATTCATACGCGGCGGAGTTCGGCGGGGCACAACGGCATCGATTCGATCATCGATGCGCTGAATACGCAGGATTTTCTGCGCATTCGAATCGGTGTAGCGCCGGAGCGGAAAGTTGGAGACGGAGCGGAATACCTGCTCGCTCCCATGCGCAAGGCGGACTTGGCAGTCGTGGACGGAATGCTCGATACCGCTGCCGATGCAGTGAAGATGATGTTGAAAGATGGTCCGGCAGCGGCGATGAGTCGCTACAACCGGAAAGAAGAAAAAGAGAGTGGCCAGTGATTAGTGGCCGGTGGTCAGTAAAGAACATTACTAGTCACTGACCGCTAACCACTAGCCACTGGTTTTGGAGACAACGAATGAATCGTACTTATGAGCTGATGTTCATCGTCCGGCCGGATATGACGGACGAGGATCTAGACAAACTGATTTCGACACTGCAGTCGGTCGTGCCTGCGTCTGGCGGGACGGTGAAGAGCGTCGACAAGATGGGCAAGCGGCGGCTGGCGTATACCGTGCGCCGGTTCCATGATGGCATCTACGTGCTGATGGTGGTGGAGGGCGGAGGCCCAGCCATTCACGAACTCGAGCGCCGCCTGCGCGTGACTGAGCCGGTCATCAAGTTCATCACGGTGCGCGTTGACGAGGAGCAAAAGCGGCTGGCGAAGATCAAAGCGCTGCGCGATGCGAAGAAGAAAGTAAGCGCGCAACCCGCGGCTCCGGCGCCGGCAGAAGAACCTGCCGCCGCACCCGCGGCGGAAGCACCGGCAACCGCGTAAGGGCAGTGGTCAGTGGCTAGTGTCGATGGCCAGTGACCGGTGCTGCAAGGTCCATAAGAGTTCACTCGCCATTGATCCCTGATCACTGGCCACTGATTTTAAGGAGAGTTATGGCTGACGAGACAAAAGCACCAGAACAAGCAGCGGGAAGCGATAGGCCGCGACCGTCCGGTCCGGGCGGAGATCGCCCGCGATTTGGCGGAGGGGGCAGAGGCCCAGGTGGGCCTCCGCGTGAAGGTGGCCGGAAGTTCTTCCGGCGCAAGAAGGTCTGCAAGTTCTGCACCGAGAAAATCGAAGACATCAACTATAAGGACTATCGGCTGCTTGGGCAGTTTGTGGCAGAGAGCGGCAAGATCGTGCCACGCCGCCTGACCGGAGTGTGCGCGCCCCACCAGCACAGGTTGTCATCGGCGATCAAGCAGGCGCGGAACATCGCATTGCTACCCTTTGCGGGACGAGCATCGTAAGAATCAGCTTATAGCTCTGGACTTCCAGCCTCTAGCGAAACGGGGCGGAGGTCTTGAATGGCTAGGGGCTTAGGAACTAGGAGCTATCATGGAAGTCATTTTGAAGGAAGATGTAGCGAAGTTGGGATCGCGCGGCGACGTAGTGAAGGTCGCGGAAGGATATGGGCGGAATTATCTTCTGCCCCGCAAGTTGGCCATTCAGGCGAACGAGGGAAACAAGGCCGTTATCACGCAAATGAAGGCTGCCGCCGTGCGCCGCTCCGCCAAAGAGAAGGCGCAGGCTGAAGAACTAGCGAAGCAATTCGAGGGCGTGTCGGTGTCGTTCACACGCAAGGCCGGCGAAAACGATCAGCTGTTCGGATCGGTAACGTCGAGCGACCTGGGTGACGCACTGACGAAGAAAGGCTTCAACGTGGATCGCCGCAAGATCCAGCTGCATGAGCCGTTGAAGACGCTCGGCGAATTCACTGTCCCGGTAAAGCTGCACAAGGATGTGACCGCGCATTTGAAGGTGACCATCGAGAAGGAAGCGGTCACAGAATAGTTTCGCGGAAGTTCCGGCCCGGGCGCCTGCTCGGGCCGTTTTGTTTTGAATCAGTTGCCGCCAGTGTGTGCAGAATCTTCGGTCGATTTGCGATAGTTCCAGTAGGTTTCATCATCGCGATCTTTACGAGAGAACACGAACAGAACTTTCGCCCGGGACTTCATTGCATAGTGCTTGGGAAGCCATATCCCGCTGTCGACCGGAGCCTTCTCCAATTCAAATCTTGTACCTGGCAATACTCGGGCGAGGACTCCTTCGTAGCGCTTCCAATATAGATTGCGACAGCTTACGGGTGGATTCGCGCCGATGTGGCGAGAGGATCGCCGATCTCGCGATCAAGTAGCATTGGACCTTCGCGACCCCGCGCCGAGACCTCTTCTACGGATTCGACTCTGCCGTCTTTTACCAGCAATGCCCGATCGAAGTTGTTTACCGTGGGGCAGATGTGGCGAGGTAGAAGAAAAAGTTCTTTGCCGATATTTGGCGGAGGTGAGTTTCCTCGTACTCTGATGGGGAGGTGTTCCTCACTGGGCGAAAGCGGTTCGAACCCGGCGTTGCCCATAACGACGCAGGTGGGAATACCGGCATCGGCCGATACCGATTTGTGACCAGCATCGCAGGTGACGGTATCCCGATCCGGCTGGCTGACCACTCGGGTCAGAACGAGCGCAGCCGGAGCGTAGCCGTATTCCCGTGGAAGTTGGGCCAGACTTGTGGCGTCGTTGTAGATGACTGTCCCGGGAGAAACGCGATGAACGAATCCAGCGTTGACAAAGTGCGGATAGCTCAGAGAGCACGGGAGCGTCGGAGTTCCGGCGGTGATCGCCTCAGGGACGTCAACTTTGTTGGCTCGAATTCGAGCGATTAGATCGAGCAGGCGGTCGTAACCGGAGTGCGCCGCCGCGGTACGCGCATCGGGATCGAGAGCGCCATACTGGCCATCGTAGTAGTGAATTCCTCGAAACTCCAGATGCGCTCCATGAATTTCGCGAGTCAGGGCAATAATTTTCTCGTGCTCCTCCTGGCCGATGCCCGTACGATTCATGCCCGGATTGATGTCGAGAAAAATGCTAACGGCACTCCCGCGCCACTGGCGAACCTGCGCTTCACTTTCCGCCAAAACTGACACGCGAACACCCGGGAACTGCGAGGCGATGGCACGCGCCCGCTGGGCATTGGCTCCGACCACCGGATAAGCGAGGAGAACATCGGTCGCGCCGTTTTCGCACGCGACGAGCAATTCAAGCGTAGTCGCGCATTTGAAATTCCTCACGCCGCTCTCGACAAGCATGCGCATGGAGAAGCCCAGCTTCGCTGTTTTCACATGGGCACGCCATCGGCTTGCATCGCCAGCGAGTAAAGAAAGCGTACACGCGATGTTTGATGCGACGAGTTCGGGATAGATCACGAGCGCCGGCGTGAGGACGTTCTCTGAATGGGAGATTCGATATTGTTCCGACCATGGAAACTCGGTCAGCATGAGTTTGTGCGGAGACATTGCCGCATCGATGATAACGCGTTCGCTGGCAGACCGACTATGCAGACAGAGATCGCGAAGTTGACCCGGCCGAGGGCTGCTAGTAGGCTCTGAGTCCATTCTCAATGGACATCAAACCAGAGGAGCCATTGCAACCGACTGATCTGGTTCGCGGGCTTGGACTGTGGGCCGCGATTGCGATTGTCATTGGAGACACAATTGGAACGGGGGTGTTCCTGGTGGCGAGCGACATGGCCCGTGATGTGGGCTCGTCGACGCTGGTCCTGGCCGCTTGGATTCTGGGGGGATTCATCGTTCTGTGTGGTGCCTTCTGCTACGCGGAGTTGGGCGCGGCGTTTCCCAAAGCGGGAGGCCCCTACGTTTATCTGAGCCGCGGGCTCGGACCGATATGGGGATTTCTGTTCGGATGGATGAGTTCGTTTCTTGAGCGGCCAGTTGCCATGGCGACATTAGGAGCGGGTTTTGTGAGATTTCTAGAGTTCCTGTTTCCGGTCATTGGAACTCCCATATCCTCCGTTCATTTTGGCAGCTACGTCTTTACTTTCACTTTGGCGCAACCACTGGCCGCATCTGTGGTCGCGAGCGTCACCGCGGTCAACTATTTCAATGTGCGCACCAGTGGAGCGATCCAGGTTCTGCTGACGATCCTGAAGATGTCCACGATTGTCGTCATCATTGTTGGCGGACTATTTTTCGGACACGCACGAGTAGAAGCAGCGTCGGTGGCACGACCGTTTGGCTTAGACATCGTCGTGTCCTTGTTGAGCGCGCTCGTGCCGGCCATGTGGGCTTACAACGGGTTCAATGATCTCGGCGATCTGGGAGAGGAGATCGTCCAGCCGCA
>CAVSER010000007.1:0-926665 GCA_963727085.1 Terriglobia bacterium
AGTGTAGTGCACCCCTTCAAACTAGACACAAGGGGCCGTGTTTGAAGTAAGGGTTTGGACGAAGACCGCACGAGCGTCGTGCGGGGTTCGTCCGTGGAGTCCGCGATGCGGACGGTCGTGATTGTACTCCTCGATCCAGCGCGCGATGCTCAGCTTGGCCTGGGCGAAGTTCTGGTACTCGTTGAGCCATACCTCCTCTTCTTTCAAGCTGCGATGAAACCGTTCGATGTAGCTGTTGCCCTCGGGATGGTTGTAGGCCGTGCGCCGATGCGTGATGCCCAACAGGTTCAGGGTTTCGACATAACGGGCTGACGTAAACTGGGTGCCGTTGTCGGTGGTCAAAGTCAAACCCGTTCCACGAGAACCGAAAGGCAAAGCCTCCAGCACGGCACGGTTAAGCGCCGCCAGGGCTTCTTCGGTGCGGCAGCGTAGACTCAAGTCCCAGCCCACGATCTCGCGCGTGCAGCAGTCGATAAGCGAGACCAGATAGGCCCAGCCCACACTCGGCCCGGCCCAGACCTTGGTCATGTCCGACTGCCAGACGTGATTGGGAAGCGGCGCTTCCACCTTGCCCCAGTCCTTGCGGCGCGAGACCTGAAAGCGGCGCTGACGCACTAACAATCCGCGTTCCCGCATCACGCGAAGTGCCCGCTTGCCGTTGACCACCAGCCCGTGATGACGCCCCAACCACCAGGCCACGCGACGATAGCCGTAAGCCGGTTTCTCGCCGCAAGCCAGGACGATTTCCTGGTCGCGCGAACGATCCGCACGGCTGGCGCGTGGTTGCCGCTGATAGTAGAGGCTCGACCGGCTGATCGCCAGCGTCTCGGCCACCAGCTTCGCTTCCTTCCCTTGGGCCACTAACTCGCGTGCCGACGAATGCGCTTGGCCGCAGCTCACTCGCCCAGTACGTTTTTTAAGATCTCGATCTGCAAATGGGATCGGCCCAGCGCTCGCTCCAGTTGCTTGATCCGCTTCTCCTGCTCGGCATCGGGCTGCGCGGCTGCGCTTCTCCCCCCAAGCGCAGCCTTCGCTCCCGCTTCCACTTCGTCCTTCCAGCGGTAATAGAGATTCGGCGCGATCTCGTACTTGCGGCACGTCTCGGCCACGTTCCCGCTCTTCAAACCTTCCAACACAATCTGCCACTTCTCTTCTGGAGTTCTCTGGACTCTCGGCTTTCTCGACATTCTCGCCTCCTGGCGGAGGCCCCAAGCCTAACTAACTTCCGTGTCCAGTTCTAGCGGGGTGCACTACATAAAGTCTCCTATGGACGTCCTCGTTATTGCTTGGCGAAGTGGACATCCTCGCCCGAGGAGAGCCGCAAAGCACTTCACGCGCAGGTGACAAGGATCTGTGGAAATCGACGAATACTTCCACATTTGCTTTCACAGTTTCACAATCTATGTCTTGGATGAAAAAGACACAAAATGTGAAATTAGCTTTAGAATCAAGCACTTCCTCGAAGTGCCGGGATGGCGGAACTGGCAGACGCAGCGGACTCAAATCCGCCGACCTTCGGGTCTTGGGGGTTCGACTCCCCCTCCCGGCACCACCTCCAAAAGCCCACAGAATAAGCGGCTAGCTAGTGCTCGCTCCCGCATGAGCTGCACCTCTGGAGCAGACGTAGCGGATTTCGCGCCATATATGGTTACGAATGAAAATCTATCACATTGAAATCCTTAGGTTTATAGACACATACCGTAGTGGTGTGGCTTACACGTCAGTTACACATTCTCAGATTCGGACCGCATTCCAAGTGAATAAACCTGGTGGGAATTTGGATCAACCTTGGCGGCAAGGGTCACGTTCTACAAGCGTGCAAACCACAGCCCGTGGTGCTCAAGCTATTTAGCAGGTAAAAAGATCGGCGACCAAGCCAAAGCTTGAGCCGGGAAGTTGTAGACGGCGAAGGGATGGTCCAGACCGCAAACCGGACACTAAGGCTTCTCAGGGCATTGGCGGCGTCGACATCCGCAAATCTCAAAAGGCCTGCGAGAGTACGACTCTATCCGTGCGCACGATGTTTTGCTCTGGCGTTGAGTTGTCGTGACCGACATCGATATGTGTCATCACTTACTGGTGTGGAATGACGTATTGCAACACCTTCGTGATCGTCCGGTCGAGGCCATATTGACAGCGTCCGGACGAGTTGATGGGTAAGTGTCCACGTAAAGAGTAAGTGGACACTTGCAAACACGGATGAGGATAAGAGTGGGAAGCTATTTAGATGAGGACGCGAGCCGCTGGTAGCGATATCCCCGAGATTTGAGCTGCTGATTCACGTAGGCGCCTTTGGAGTCGGCTGCAAGGAATGCGGTGTATTCCTCGGCGGACACGTCAAAGTATTGATAGACCTCGCCCGATTGACGAAACTCCAGTTCCAGCACGCGTTCCTGGGGAGCGTAGCCGATGCTGGCGATAGTGCTGGACTCTACCGGAACTCTCTGCATTCCCGAATCGAGCGCCTTCCGAGCGCGCTCTCTCCTGGGATGCGAATGACGTCAAGGAAGGAACTCGCCCACTTGTCTAGACGGTCACACCGGACGCTTACACCTTCCACTGCGAGCCGAGACCGCGAAATCTGGAAAATCCTCGACAAGGCATACGACCACGACGCCGAATGTTATGGGGTTAATGGCACCATAAATGTCGCTTTTTAGCTGTCATCGTAAGTAATGTGGTATCATTAGCACCATAAGTGTCTATTATCGCCGATGACTCTTGCCGAGCGTTTGAAAAACTTCGAAGACCGAGGGTTTCGAGCCGAAACCGCCGCCGTGTTGGTGCTCATCGAGGAGGCACTGCATGGCCTCTTCACCAGTTTTGCGGACACGTTCGTGCTTTTCGGTGGGGCGACTCTCGTCTTGTTTTATGGAAGTCAGAGGCATTCCGGTGACATTGATCTCTTGCCCAATTGTGACGAAATCCCAAATGCCGAGACAATCATTGATTCCATATCGCCCGCACTGGGCGAGGTCGCACAGGCGTTAAGACTTGCTCCCTTGGCAATCAGCGTAATTGCCGATAGCGACTATCTTCTGAAAATCAAGGTGGAATCTAAAGATCAAAGAACCTTGTTCACCATTGATATCTCGCGGACTTCGGCAATCATAAAAAGCGAACTTGTTGAGCAGCCGATCCTCACAGACGACGCCATCGTCAAATACCCAACCC
Organism: Terriglobia bacterium; assembly: GCA_963727085.1. Taxonomy (GTDB): domain Bacteria; phylum Acidobacteriota; class Terriglobia; order Terriglobales; family Acidobacteriaceae; genus Sulfotelmatobacter. The sequence continues at coordinate 3,175 of CAVSER010000007.1, forward strand.
GAAATTTGCTTCTCCTACATAAAGCTGAAGCCTTCCTGGGCAGAAAGAACGTTAAGTGTAGAGACGCTTTTGATATTAAGGTCTTGAAGGACTCAGGAGCAGAATTGGATGGGAATCTCAAATTCCATCTAGAAGACGGAGTTGTCTCGGACCGGCTTGAAGATCAAAACTTCATCAACGAACGAATTGCCGCAGTGACGCCTAAACGCTGCGAGACTGAACTACGCGAATATCTCCCCGAAGAGGTGTATCGACAACTTGCTGGAAAAGAATTCGAACCACTGCGGCAATCCCTGCGCGATCTATTCGCGGAGTGGCTAAAACAATGAAAACATCACGTATCGACTGGGCGAAATTCGTATCGGAGGAAGCTAAAGTCTCTCCACTATTGAAGTCGGATGAGATCGCCCGCCGTTTGGGAATGGCTGAGCTAGTTGTCCGAAGATCGTTTCTCAGACTCGTGAAGAGAGGAATGATCGAACACTTTGCGAAGAAGTGGTTTATCAACCTGCTTGCGCGAGACTTCTTGGGTCGTGAACTTGTGAATCTTCTCCGGCCTCGATCATATGTTTCACTTCAAACGGTCCTTCGAGAGGCGGCCATAAGCTCACAAACGCCAGTTTCGATCACCGCCGTTACCACCGGCGAACCAGCGTCGTTCAGTTCGCGCACGGTGTCGATAACGTTCAGACATATCAAAGCTAGTCTCTATTGGGGGTTCCAAGCACGAAGAACCCTATACGGGACGTACAACACTGCAGAACCAGAGAAGGCTCTGTTGGACTGGTTCTACTTGTCGCGAAAGCGAGGAACTGAAGCAATCATCGACGAGTTCGACCTCCGCAAGCTCGATCGCGACAAACTTCTGTTATACGCGCAAAAATATCCTCGACCTGTGAAGTTCGAACTACTTGAGTTGCTGGCTCGTAACGGTGATGTTCTTTCGAACGGGAAGTCGTCCGCTTCGCGTGAAATCAAAAGGTAGCCGCTCTTAAATGAAGTGGTAGGATCTCGTGCAGGTGCTTTTTATGACTTGGCAATGGACCCTGAGCCCGAGAATCGCCGGCAAAGCGCTTCACGGGGCAAAATGACGATGTGCTGTGGAAATCTGAGAAAAGTGACACAGATTCTTACACAGTCGCTCATTTGTCATTTTCGACGGCTAGGGGACATAGCTATAAGCGTGTCGTAAAATCAGGCACTTGCAAGTAGCGCCGGGATGGCGGAACTGGCAGACGCAGCGGACTCAAAATCCGCCGACCTTCGGGTCTTGGGGGTTCGACTCCCCCTCCCGGCACCATCTGAAGTTGCTTTGATCGCTTACCTGCCCTCATCTCTATCCTTGGCGAGTTTACGTGCGTGCTGGGGGGCCAGCCTCACTGCGGCATGTGGCGTGCTGACAAGTGTACTTCTGGTAACTAGTACTTGCCGTCATCGCTCAATACACTTCGAGTATCGCCAGTCTCAGCGGACGACAAGTTGTCTCGCGAGGGTGATTTGCAAGTCCACAGGGAAGAACCGGGGCAGTTCAGGACAACTTCAGTAGCGAAAACGTGCCATGAGGCCGGCAGCGCGTTGCTATGCTCCGCGGTTCGGCCATTTCTGTTTGCGGCGTGCCTGGTTATTTTTCTCTCCGTCGCTGCCTGGGCGCAGATTTCTCCTGGACCTCTTTCCCGTCCCCATCAGTCCTTGAATGGTTCCACCAACTGTGCCAGTTGTCACAAATTCGGTGGCCAAGCTGCATTGAAGTGCGTCAGTTGCCACACGGAGATTGGCACTCGCATCTCTTCGCATCGGGGACTGCACGCCACTTACAACATTCCGGCCGGGTCGAGCCAGGAATGCGCCCGCTGCCACTCCGAGCACAATGGCGAAGATTTCCCGCTCATCAAGTGGGACACGAAGACCTTCAATCACAAAGAGACCGGCTATCTCCTGGAAGGCAAGCATGCTGGACTCGCCTGCAACAAGTGTCACGATCCTTCGCACATCTCGCCGCAGGAGCGCGCGTCAATCAAGACGAAAGACCTGAATCGCACGTTCTTAGGCTTGACCACGGCCTGCCTGACGTGCCATGAAGACCAGCACAAAGGACGTTTAGGCACGAGTTGCCAGTCCTGTCACAATTTTCAGGATTGGAAGACGGTCAACGTCGGTCAGTTCGATCACTCAAAAACACGATATCCGCTGACCGGGATGCACGTTCAGGTGCAGTGTGCGAAGTGCCACACAGATGGCGCGGATGGAAAGCCGCAATACGTGGGTATTGCCTTCAACCAGTGTTCGGATTGCCATAAAGATCCGCATCACGGCAGCTTCCCGCAAGGCTGCCAATCGTGCCACAACACGAGTGGCTGGAAGAAGATCTCGCTACAGTCGCTGAACCAGCATTTCGACCACTCGAAGACGAAGTTCCCGCTGGAAGGGAAGCACGTATCCGTGGATTGCGCGCGGTGCCATGCCAATGGCGATTTCAAGAAGCCGATCGTATTCGCCAAGTGCATGGATTGCCACAAACCCGATCCGCACAATGGGCAATTCGCGAAACGTGCGGATGGAGGCGAGTGTTCTTCATGCCACAACGTGCAGGGCTGGAAACCGTCGCTCTTTACCGTCAAGGAGCATGCCACGACAGGCTATCCGCTTCAGGGTGGACACTCGCGGCTGCAGTGCGCTCAGTGCCATGTCCCGAAAGGGAAGGATACGATCTTCAAGATAAAGTTTGACCACTGCACTGATTGTCACAGCGACAAACACGCTGGACAGTTTGCGGCGGCCCCGTACTTTAACGCTTGTGACCGCTGCCACAACCTTGAGGGCTACAAGCCTTCGACCTTTACGCTAGCAAAGCATAAGGAAACGCGATTTGTTTTGACCGGCGGGCACGTGGCCATTCCCTGCGCCGAGTGTCACAAAGAGTCCGCGGAATTCCAGCCCCAGCCGGCTGTCATCTACCGATGGAAGAGCTTGAATTGCACCAGTTGCCATAACGATCCCCACAAGGGACAGTTCAAAGAACGCATGCAAATGGTTCGAGCCGACGGTTCGGCCGCGGGATGCGAGGCTTGCCACACTACAAAATCATGGAAGGAACTGTCCGGCTTCGATCACTCGAAGACGAAGTTCCCCTTACTTGGAGCACATCGAGCCACGGCATGTAGCGATTGCCATAAACCGCCCAACCTCGAGACCAACCTCCTCAATGTGAACTTCAAGACGGCACCGATTCAGTGCGAGGACTGTCACGAAGACATTCACGGGAAACAGTTCGCCAAGGCTGAGGTAACCCGCTGCGCGGAGTGTCACAACAGCATGAAGTGGAAGCCGTCGTTGTTTGACCACGAAAAGCGGACCGAATTTCCGCTGCGTGGCGCGCACCAGAACGTGCGCTGCGTGGAGTGTCACAAACTGACACGCGTGATCGGCGCCAAGACGGTGCTCTTCTATAAGCCGACGCCCAGGGACTGTGCAACGTGCCACGGGCCAACGAACCCGGTTCCCAAAAAAAGCTGAATTGCAGGTGATCTCGTACTGGGTCTGAATGACCCGGGTCGCTTTTACTCAATATCTTTAAGTTGTACAACCTCTGCGCGGCGAAAGTGGCTGTGCACTAAGTGGAACTTGGGCTGGCTCCGCGAAAGTCGAGCGTTATTGAGCTATTTGTAAGGACGGTACAGGTATATTTCGTGAACCGCGCATTGTGAAAAAACTGCAGGCAACGCGCAGAAGTTACTTTCACTCCTAGCTAACAAATCTCTCCGCGCGAGAATTCGGACAATGACGAAAGCAATCACCAGAGTGGTACCTGAGTAACTTTCGCACAGATGAAGAAAACCGATAAGGTGATTGGACAGCAGATTGCAACTACCCATTTATCCTTCTTCATTTTTAGTGGATGTCGAGCCGTAAGAACTGGGGCACGTCATGTTCGAGTCGGGGAGCGTACTTAATCTGCTCGCAGTACTGCTGGTGGCGTTTTCCGGACTCTCGGGAAGCGCGCATGCGCAGGCATCCGCTGGGACCCACAGTCCGCATGGGAATCTAAACGTCCCATGCCAGAACTGCCACACAGCGAGCGCCTGGAAGCCGATCCGCGCTGTTCCTGAATTCGACCACAATCAAACGAAATATCCTCTGCGTGGCCTGCACCAGTCCGTGGCCTGCACGCAATGCCACGTGAAACCTGTCTTTACCAATGTCGGGCAGCGTTGCCAGGATTGCCACGCCGACATCCATAAGCGCCAGCTTGGCGCGAATTGCGAGCAATGCCACACAGTGCGTGGATGGCAGGTCTCCATACAGCAGATCCAACAGCACAACAACCGCTTCCCGCTGACGGGAGCGCATGCTGCTGTGGACTGCGATTCCTGCCACAAGGGCGGAGCCACGAGCCAGTTCCAAGCGATGTCGACCGAGTGTTACTCGTGCCATGCGAAAGAGTTCAAGTCGACGAGCAATCCGAATCACGTGCAGGCCGGTTTCTCGACGAACTGCACGACCTGCCACGGAACTGATACTTGGTTCAACGCGAACTTCGATCACAATTCCGTAGGATTTCCTTTGAGTGGCGGACACGCTGTGCCGCCGCGGCAATGCATCGATTGCCATGTCAACAACAACTACAACCTGACGAGCACAACCTGTATCAGCTGCCACCTGAAGGATTTCCAAGGAACGACAAACCCGAATCACGTGGCGGCGAATTTTCCGTCGAACTGCGCGCAGTGCCACACCACCGTCGCCTGGCAGCCGGCAACTTTCGATCACTCGCTGGTGAATTTCGCCCTCACCGGATCGCACACTGTGCCGCCGCGCCAGTGTACGGACTGCCACGTCAATAACAATTACAACCTGACAAGTACGGCTTGCGTGTCATGTCACCTGAAGGATTTCCAGGGCGCGACCAATCCGAATCACGTGGCCGGCGGATTCGCACAGACCTGTGAGATGTGCCACAACACAAGCGCATGGCAGCCGGCTAGTTTTGATCACGCGAAGTCGGGATTTCCGCTGACCGGGTCGCATACGGTCCCACCGCGCCAGTGCACGGATTGCCATGTCAACAACAATTACAACATCACCAGCACGGCTTGCGTGAGTTGCCATCAGAACGATTACAACAATGCCACCACGCCGGTGCCGCATACCGGATTCCCGACAACTTGCGAGCAGTGCCATGACACCGTGCTGTGGACCGACGGAAAGTTCGATCACTCCACGACCGGGTTCACCCTGACTGGCATGCACACGGTTCCCCCGCGCCAGTGCACGGACTGCCACGTTAATAACAACTACACGTTGAACAGCACGGCCTGCGTATCCTGCCACCTGAAGGATTTCCAGGGCACGACCAATCCGAATCACGTGACCTCGAATTTCCCGCAGACCTGCGAGCAGTGCCACAACACGAGTTCCTGGTTGAATGCGACGTTCAACCACAACAGCACGGGCTTCCCGTTGACCGGGTCGCACACCGTTCCTCCGCGGCAATGTACCGATTGCCACGTGAACAATAATTACAACCTGACGAGCACGGCTTGCGTCTCGTGCCATCAGAATGACTACACCAACGCGCTGACGCCCGTAAACCATGTGGCGGCGGGCTTCCCGACGACTTGCGAGACGTGCCACGACACCGTGCTCTGGACGGACGGCACGTTCAATCACACGACTACCGGATTCCAGCTGACGGGATCACACATCGTGCCTCCACGCCAGTGCACGGATTGCCATGTCAACAACAACTATTCGCTAAGCAGCACGCTGTGCTATTCATGCCATCAGAAGGATTACAGCGGCACGACCAATCCGGCGCATGCGACAGCGGGATTCCCGACGACCTGCGAACTATGTCACGACACAGTCGTCTGGACCGACTCGACGTTCAATCACAACAACACGGCTTTTCCTCTGACGGGATCGCATACCGCGCCTCCGCGACAGTGTACCGATTGCCATGTGAATGGGAATTACACGACGCTGCCGACGACGTGTATCGGTTGCCATCAGACCGACTACAACAACACGACGAACCCTGGACACTCGGCGCAGCCGCAGTTCTTCCCGACCACATGCCAGAACTGCCACAACACGACTGCCTGGACGGGAGCCACGTTCAATCACACGCAGTACACGCAGTTCCCGACTGGTCACGGCAATGCGAACAATGTCTGTTCGACGTGCCATACCAACTCAAATGATTACTCTGTGTTCCAGTGCACTGGTTGCCATGGGAACAACAACTCGGCCAACTTCCATCACGAGAACGTGTCGGGATACGTCTACAACAGCATTAATTGCTATCAGTGTCATCCGAGCGGTCAGGGCGGCGGATAGTTTGGCCCTGGACTTGCTTATTACAAGGCAACGGCAATGCGCCGATCTTCAGGCGGCAATCTGGAGCGCCAGCGAGTGTTAACAGCGAATGACGGCAGTGCAGAAACATCTTGGAATCATGTTGCTCTCGTTGTCCTGTGCCGCGGCGCAAAACCCGCCGACGGTGCAGCACGTCACCACGTCGCGTGACGGCAGCGATCTGCGCGTCGAAATCACGTTGAATCTTCCAGTCAAACCTTCAGTGGCAACTGCGGACAATCCCTCCCGCATAGTTCTGGACTTCCCGGCAACGACGTTCAGCGAAAACGCGAAGAATGTCGCCGTCAATGCCAACGGCGTCCGCCGGGTACGAACTGGTCAGCATAGCGCGACTCCGCTTGTCACGCGCGTGGTCGTAGATCTCGATCAGGTTCATCCCTACGTCGTAAATGCGGAAGGGAATCGCATCATTGTTACCGTTGGGGCAGTGCAGAAGGTACGTTCTGTTTCCCATGGCGCCCCGGCAGCCGCATCTTCCGGAAACCTGATCGGAATCTTCCGCAGAAGCCATGACGCCAAAATTCCTACGGCTCCCGACACCTCGGCGGAAGATTTTCCGCCACCGCCTCCGCCGAACACGAGCGGTCCGGCGTTCGAGCCCGCCACGGAGAAGCAAGCTTCGGTGACACCGGGACCAGCGACGGAGCCTTCTTTCAATCCGCCGAGTCAGTCCGTCAATACTCCAGCCGCACCGTCGAACGGTGCGCCAACATCGTTCAATCAGACTCAAATTGCAGCTGCGACGCCTTCTCCAACTGTTTCGACTTCGGCAGCGACTCCGACTTCTCCGCCTACACCCGTGAAGAGCCCGGAGCCAACGATCAATGCAAAGGCCGAAGAAGCCGCCGTTCCAGCCCCTGCCGCAGAGGCGGCGCCACCAGCCTCAACGGACACTGCAGCCCCTGAGCCCGCCAAGGCTGAGGCTCCTGTAACTCCGGCGGAAACTTCCACCCTCATCGCCCGAACCGACGATCCAAGTCTGCGGACGGTTTTCAAGGTGAAATACGTGGCGGAGGGTGTTGCCTACCTCGAAGGTGGACGCGCGCAAGGCCTTTCCGAGGGCATGAAGCTATATATCGAAGACTCAGGATTGCCCGCCAAGCAGGGCGATAGCGTCCAGTCCGCCGATCCGCGCGTCGTCGCGGAATTGGAAGTCACGGCGGTCGCGGACACATCTGCGGTGACGGATATTCATACTCCAAAGCGTGCGGTGAAAGTCGGAGACCTTGCTTATCTCTCCGCCGGGGATGCCGAGGCGCTGGTTCAGCAGCGCGCGCTCAGCGCGACCCGACAGTACCCTGCCGTGATCTCCTTTACGGAAGGAGACACGTTGGATGAAGAAGCGAGGCAGGAAGTACCGCGTCCGCCGCTGCCTTCGGTGAATCGTGCCCGCGGACGCATTGGCTTTGACGACATCCAGACCTTCAGCCATGGCACGAGCAATGTCAACAGTTCAAACGTAGGGATGGTGTTCCGCGGCGACATCACCCGTATCGGAGGTACCTACTGGAATCTGAGTGGCTACTGGCGCGGAGAGTTGACCAAAGCTTCCGCGGCAAGCCAGCAGACGCTGCAGAGCCTCATCAATCGCACGTACCACCTGAACATGACCTACGACAACCCGAATTCGACGTTGGTCGCGGGTTTCGGACGGCTCTATCTGCCTTGGGCGCCAAGCCTCGATACCATCGATGGCGGCTACTTCGGGAAGAAGTTTGGTCGCGGCGCGACGGCCGGAATGTTCGGAGGCTCTACACCGGATCCATCTTCGTGGGACTACAGTCCCAACCGGGTCATCGGGGGAGCGTTCGTCAACTTCGAGGGCGGAGAATTCAACGGCTTCCATTACTCAGCCACCAGTGGCGCCGGCGTCAGCATGGTGAACTGGGCCGTCGACCGCCCGTTCGTGTTCGTCGAAGATTCGATCTCGTACAAGCGAACCGTCGCACTGTACGAATCCGCGCAGTTTGATTCCCCCACTGGAAACTCGGTGACCCCGTCGCCCGGACCAGGCTTGGGTCGGAACTTCACAACATTCCGGGTGAATCCGTTTCCTCGAGTTGAACTGGATTTGAATTACAACTATTTCCGCGACATTCCGACTTTTGACTCCACCCTGATCGGTACCGGGCTGCTCGACAAATATCTGTTCCAGGGATTTAGTGCCGGCGGCCGCGTCGAAGTTTGGAAGCAGATATGGCTCTCAACGAACCTGGGCCGCAGCAATGGTACGGGGGATGCGAAGAGTTCTTTGAACGAGATGTTCGGCATCACGTTCAACCGCTTGCCGGTTTTCAAGTTGCGCGCCGATGCGCACTATTCCCGCTTCAACAGTTCCTTCGGGACGGGATCGTATGAGTCGTTCTCGCTGTCGCGGCAGATGAGCGACCGGCTGCGTTTGGAACTTCTCGTTGGCCAGCAGAACTTCGCCCCTTCGTTGACCACGAATACGCGTGGACGCTTCATTACCGGCACGATTGAGACGACGCTTGGGCCGCACTACTACTTGCAAAGCAACATCACCACGAACCGTGGCGATATGAGCTATGACCAGATCATGTTCTCGATCGGCTACCGGTTCGATAACAGAAGGAAGGGCGAATGACCTCCTCCCCAAAACTCGCCGTCCGCATAGTCCGGGTTGTGGTAATTCTCGCCGCCCTGGCGCCGATCTGTTTCGCGGCAGAAGCGGGCTCTCCGGAAGCGCAGAAATTAAACGGTCTGCTGGCCCGTACCGCTGACCAGACTTCTATTTTCCTTGACCAGTTCTCGGATGTGAAATGCACCGAGCAGGTGCGGCAGGAAAAACTCGGCAAGAATGACAAAATCGAACTCAAAGAAGACTCTACCTACGACTATCTCGTCATCCTGACGAATACTGGCGGGGAACTGAACCTTTCCGAGTCGCGCCTTCCGCTTCACGAGGCAAAAAAGGACCGGAAGAATACGTCGATGCTGCTCAGCAATGGATTCGCAACCCTCTTTCTGGTGTTCCATCCGTACTATTCGGCAGCGTTCACCTTCACTCTTGTGGGGGAAGAGATGGTGGGCGGCCGGATGCTGGAAAAAGTGACGTTCCAGCATGTGGCTGGCATGAAGTCGCCGGCGGCACTGGCTCTCCGAGGGCGAGAATATCCGCTCGAATTGGTCGGGACAGCATGGATCGACGCGCAAACGGGTTCGGTTGCCAAAATTCAGGCCGGAATCGCTGACACCCTGCAGGATGTTGGACTCAAAGCACTCAGCTCGGAAATCGATTTTGCACCACTTAAATTCAGCGATTCCAAACAGGAATACTGGTTTCCCACCCAAGCTCGCGTGGAAGTCGAAACTCCACGGCAGCACTGGCGTAACTTGCACCAGTTCACCGCATACAAGAAATTTTCAGTAAGCACGGAGGAGCAGGTGATCAAGAAATGAGCGCTACAGCCACAGCCCCAGTCGCGAGTCGTACGACGACCGCATCCAGCGGGGACAGAGCGCACAAGCTGCGGCTCTATTCCTTGTACGTTCTTGCCATTGCGACGAATCTCGCGATCTTTTTCTACGGTTTCGACTACTACAAACTATCTTCCATCGATCGGCCTTTTTCGCCGAAGCATCACCTGCTTCGTCCCAGCGGGCCCATTGGCTTGTATCTCGGGTTCGTGGGCGTAGCACTGTTCATCGGTATCTTCCTTTATCCGATCCGGAAGCATTGGGCGTGGCTCGGTCAGTTTGGTGTTACGCGGCATTGGCTTGACATTCATGTCTTGATGGGATTGACTGCGCCGTTCATCGTCGCCTTCCACTCGACACTGAAATTCAAGGGCATCGCGGGAATGGCTTTCTGGATCATGTTTGCGGTTTCAACGAGCGGAGTGGTTGGACGTTATTTGTATGCACAGATTCCCCGTAAAGTTACGACTGCGGAACTCTCCATGAAAGAACTGCAGGAACTCCAGGAAAATCTGTCGCAGCAACTGGCGGCGCAGAATCTGATTCCAGAGGCCGATCTGCGCGCGTTCCTGCGCATGCCAGATGCGAATCGCGTCTCGAAGCTGCCGATTGTCATTGCCATCATCTACATGATGATCCTTGATGTTGTCCGTAAGTTCGGAGTCGCAAGGCTTCGCCGCCATGCGGTGAGCTTCGGCGAGTCAGTCAAAAGTCTGGGAGGGCTTCTGCCAACTGGACACCGCGAGTTGGAGAAAGCTATTCGTGCGGCAGCGGAAGAAGCCGCACTTTCCAAACGAGTGTTATTTCTTTCACGTTCTCAAAAGGTGTTTCACCTGTGGCACGTCGTGCACAAGCCTTTCAGTTATGCTTTCGCAGTGCTCGCTCTGCTCCATATCGGGCTCCAGTTCTTTCTGGGTTATTTCTAGAAGCTCATGGATACACTCATCACCTTCGGCATTGGCGGGGTCATCTGCTTCTTCTTTCTGATGATCTACCTCAAGAGCCTTAAGAAGAGGGAAGCCAGAGCGCGGGAGGCTGCCGACAAGGGCAAGCTGTTCTCCGAGGGGCCCAAGGCGCAACATCCCCACATCGAGACGGCCTACTGCATTGGCTGTGCCACCTGCACGAGCGTGTGTCCCGAGGGGGATGTGCTGGCGATGATCGGTGGCAAAGCGGTTATCGTGAATGGTCACAAATGCATTGGCCACGGGTTGTGCGCCGAGGCATGCCCGGTCGGCGCAATCACGATGGTGATGGCCAGTCCGGGGATGGCTGCCGATATGCCGCAGTTGACGCCCGAATACGAAACGACAGTTGGAGGCATGTTCATCGTCGGGGAGTTGGGCGGACTGGCTCTGATCAAGAACGCTGTCAACCAAGGCCGCGACTGTGTCGATACGATTGCAGCCCGCATCAAGGAGAAATCGAAGATATCCGGCGTGTTCGATCTCGTAGTGATTGGAGCCGGACCTGCGGGCATCAGCGCCTCGCTGCGCGCCATCGAGCACAAGCTGAACTATCTCACCATTGAACGTGATGAAGTCGGCGGCACGGTCGCCAAGTATCCCCGCCAGAAACTTGTGATGACGAGCCCTGTCGAATTCCCGATGTACGGGAAGTTCAAGAAGCTGCAGCTTTCGAAAGAAAACCTGCTGGCCTTCTGGGACATGATCCTGAACCGTTCCGATTTCAACGTCACGACGGGCGAGAAGGTGGAAGATATCAAGAAGGGCGAGGACGGCATTTTTACCGTGATGTCGGCAACGAATCAATATCGCGCTCGCGCCGTCATTCTCGCGTTGGGCAAGTCAGGCGAGCCGCGCAAGCTCGGTGCGAAAGGGGAAGATTTACCCAAGGTGATGTATCGGCTGATCGAAGCTGATCACTACATCAACAAAAGAATCCTGGTGGTTGGCGGCGGCGATAGCGCGGTCGAAGCGGCGATGGGCTTAGCCAACCAGTCGGGCAATCAGGTCACGCTTTCGTATCGAAGCGAACGCTTCAGTCGCATTAAAGAGCGTAACGCCAAGCGTATTGAAGACTGTAGAAGATCCGGCAAGGTGAAAGTTCTCTTCAACTCAAATCCAGTCGAATTCAAGCCGGAATCCGTCATCATTGACGTAGCCGGCACGACGCAGGAGATCCCGAACGATTTCGTCTGGATCTTTGCAGGGGGCAATCCACCGAACGCCTTCCTGAAGAAAATTGGCGTGGGGCTCGGAATGAAAGATGTGACACTGGAAGCGAGCAAAGAGGCGAAGAAGGCAGATGCCGAACGCAAGCAGCTCGCACATGCCGCCGCGCCTTCGCTGTGAGTGCAGCTGAAGCCCAATCGGGCGATTACCCAGATCGAGTTCTGACGCATGAAATTTCGTGCAATGGCGCCGGTCCTGCAAAACGCCGTTGCAGCGCCGGGCCCTCACTTTCCATGTGGAGACTGCTCTCCAGAAAGCGTGCGTAATTTGAAGCGTTGCACTTTCCCGGTCGCAGTTTTCGGCAACTCCGGCACAAACTCTACCCAATGCGGGCGCTTGTAAACCGGCAATTTCTGCTTTACAAATTCCTGCAGCTCACGACCAAGTGCGTCGTTCCCCATGTTTCCGTCGCGCAAGACTACACAAGCTGCAGGTTTCGGAAGTTCGTCCGCATCCTGTCGGAACACGACAGCCACTTCCTGCACTGCAGGATGCTCCGATAACACGCTTTCAATCTCGATCGGGCTGAGCCAAACGCCGCTCACTTTCATCATGTCGTCCGATCGACCTGCATACCAGAAATATCCGTCCTCATCCTGGTGATACTTGTCTCCGGTGCGGAGCCACTCGCCCTGGATCGTAGCTTTCGTCTTCTCGTGTTCGTTCCAGTAACACGCGCAGGTTGAATCCGCTTTCACAAGAAGATTCCCGACTTGTCCTTGCTCGACCGGTTGATCATGGTCATCGACGATTTTCGCTTCGAAGCCGGGAATGATCCGGCCACTCGATCCCGCCTTAACCGCCCCGGGGGCATTGGAGATCATCATATGCAGAGCCTCGGTTGAGCCGAGCGCATCCAGGATCGCGACGCCGAATCTCTCGTGAAAGCGATGAAAAATCGACGCAGGTAGCGCCTCGCCAGCCGAAACTGCGTAGCGCACGGAGGACAAATCAAAATCAGGTCTTGCCGCCGCAGAATGTGAAAGCAGCTTTACGTAATTGGATGGAACCGAGAAAAACAGCGTCGGGCGGTGCCGTTCAATGACCTCAAATACATTCTGCGGTCGCGGAGGAGCCGACATGAGAATGCTAGTCGCCCCCACCGCCAGCGGAAAATACAATCCATTGCCCAACCCATACGCAAAGAAGAGCTTGGCCACGCTAAAGAAGCGATCCGATTCGCTGATTTTCAAGATCGCCTTCGCGTATCTTTCAGAACTCACCACCATGTCGTGCTGAAGATGGACGCAGGCCTTCGGCGCTCCCGTGCTGCCGGAGGAATAAAGCCAGAACGCCGCGTCATCCTTGCAGGTCGCGGCTGCGTCCAATTCAGGCGAGCTCTGCCCCAGCAGCGTCTCAAACCATATCGTGTTGTCTGGAGCATGGCCAACCACGACGATTTGTTCGAGATACAGCAGGTCTGTCCGAGGAATTTCTGCGAGCAGAGGCAGCAGCGAGTCCGTCACGATGGCAACGCGAGCCCGACAATTATTCAGCAGATATTTGTAATCGGCGGGCTTTAACAAGGTATTAACAGGGACGGCGACGGCGCCAATCTTGATTGCCCCGAAGAAGCTGACGGCGAATTCTGGAGTGTCGAGTAGCAGAAGCAAAACGCGTTCTTCAATTCGTACTCCCAGATTCTTGAGAGCATTTCCAAACCGGTTAACCCGCGCCGCCAGTTCGCCATAAGTGAGATGGGCATCTCCGCACTCGATTGCGGCTTTGGAGCCACGCCCTTCCGCCAGGTGCCGGTCGACAAAATGCTCGGCAGCGTTAAACCGATCAGGCAGCGATATTGGAGCAGTCCCGCTCATGAAATTGAGCTGTGAATTTGCAGATTGGTGAGATGGCAGAAAGTCAGCTCTTTACAGAACGAATTCCGCACTCCTCGCGAACGTTCTCTAAAATAGCGCAATCTCTAGGATGAAATCGAGCAACTTGATAAACTCCACTACCGTTGGGAGATTGCCCTTGCGTCCACCTCAGATCGTTGTCGTTGGAAGTTACGCGACAGGCCTGACCATGAAAGTGCCGCGTATCCCGGGCTCAGGCGAGACTTTATTGGGTACCGGTTATCGCGTGGACTTCGGCGGAAAAGGCTCAAATCAGGCGGTAGGCTGCGCGCGTCTCGGAGTCCACGTCGATTTCGTCGCGAAGATCGGCAAAGATAGCTTCGCTGACATGGCGCTTGGTCTGTACCGGGAAGAAGGCATTGGCACCGGGTTCGTCAGTCAATGCGCGGACGTTCCGACCGGAGTCGGATTTATCGTAGTCGAAACCGATACCGGGCATAACGCAATCGTGATCGATCCGGGCGCAAACGAACTTCTGGGACCGACGGAGGTCTCCGCCGCGAAGTCCGTTTTTGAGTCTGCAGCTGTGGTACTCACACAACTGGAGATTCCGGTGGAGGCTGCGGCTTGTGGACTCGCGATCGGGCGTGCCGCACGCGCGACTACGATCCTGAATCCCGCCCCAGTCAGGCCCTTGCCGGATTCCATTCTCGGCCTCGTTGATGTAGTTACTCCTAACGAGAAAGAAGCGCGCATACTGGTTGGACGCGCTCCGGAAACACACGTTGATCCCACAACCATCGCCCGCGACCTCATCGGTCGTGGCGTTCGTCAGGTTGTGATGACGCTCGGTGAAGAGGGTGCGTTGCTGGTGAATGCAACCACGCAAGAGCATTTTGCGGCAATCAGCGTACCTGTCGTTGATACAACCGGGGCGGGAGACTCTTTCAACGCTGGACTCGCCGTTTCGCTGGCGCATTGCGAAAGCATCGAGCAGGCGGTCGAGTTTGCGATCGTATGCGGTGCGATGGCCGTCACCAGAGAAGGAGTGATTCCGTCGTTGCCTCGCCGGCACGAAGTCGTGGGGTTCTGCAGGGCGCATGGAATCGAATTATCGGATTGGCTCCGGAAGTCAACGAATTCTGGCGTTGCACCAGTGGTCTCATCTAAGAATTAAGGAGCAACGTGGCGCTCAGCGAATCTACGAATACCCAACCGTCCCGTTCCGATGCTGCCGATCTCGCGTCGCGCATTCAGCACACGCTGATTTCGAATGTCCTGACAGAAGAGCTTTGGCAGAGACATATCGGGGAATGCCTGCAGTATCGCTTCAACGCTGCCATGATTCCTGCGGCTTGGGTCAAGAAGACGGCCCAACGTCTGCAGGGAACTGGGGTCCGCGTAGCTTCTTTTATCGATTTTCCTTACGGCACGATGACCAGCGCAGGGAAGTCATGTGAGGCAAAGAACCTCGTAGGCGACGGAGCCGAAGAGATCGACCTCATGCCCAATGTGGGGTTCCTCCTTTCGGGGATGGAGAAGGAATACTTCGACGATATCCAAGGCGTGGTCCGCGGGGCCGGGAAAGTACCGGTGAAAATCATGCTGGAACTTCCGCTGCTCAACGAAGCCCAGAAGGAGCGTGCAGTCGCCCTCAGCATCGAGGCCGGAGTGCTCTATCTCAAGAACGCAAGCGGTGGCGCGGTTGGCATTGCCACCCCGGAGGACATGCGTTTCCTGCGGCGACTTGCTCCTTCGCAGGTGCGCGTCAAAGCCTCCGGTGGTATCAAGACTGCCCAGCAGGTACGGGAACTGCTCGAGGCCGGAGCGGACCTGGTCGGAACCAGTTCCGGCGTCCAGATCATGCGGCAGGCGCTGAACGAGACGGAATCCAGTCCTTCAGCGACCTCCAACTACTAGTGCGAACCGCGGCGCGGGATGCGGCTTCCGGGCCCCTTTATAATCAGTCTTTCTCTCAGCGCGATTTAGTCCATGCCGCAAAATCTGACAACGACACTCGTGCTCGTGGGAGCACTTCTCTGCTCCCCGAGTGAATTCGCGCAAGTTCCATCCCCCGGACAGGCGCAATCCTCCGAGACGGCGGAATCGCACCTTGGCAAGGGATATGACGCGCTTCGGCAAGACCGTTATCAGGCCGCCGAGGAAGAATTCCGTGCCGCACTTGCTCTGGATCCGTCGCTGGTACTTCGAGCGCAATTTCCGCTCGCGGTTGCGCTGTTCGAGCAGCACAAATCCGCTGAAGCTCGCCGCGAGCTCGAAGCCGTAAAGAAGCAAACGGGAGAACATCCCAACGTCTCGTACTACCTGGGCAGACTGGACATTGACGATCGCGACTTTGCCGGCGCAATCAAGAATTTCGGCAGTGCCATCAACAAGCCTCCGTTTCCCGACACCTCGTACTATCTCGGTTTTGCATATTTCAAACAGGGCGATCTCGCGAACGCTGAGAAGTGGCTGAAGGACGCACAACTTGTGAATCCTCGCGATTCACGCATCCCCTACCAGCTTGGTTTCGTATATCGCAAGCTGGGCCGCGAAGAAGAGGCGCAGAAAGCCATGGCGTTGTCCTCCCAACTTCACAGGCTGGACGATTCCGAAGCCCAGCTGCGGACTGAGTGCGGAGAGAAGTTGGACGAGGGAACGCGCGAAGAAGCGCATGCGGTTTGTGACAAGCTCTACCACGAAGATGATGCCGATCGGCTCACTTCCTTGGGGATGATCTACGCGAAACATGGAGACCTCGACGCGGCCCTCAAACCATTCTTGCGAGCAGCGGAGCTTTCTCCTCATTCTCCCCAGGTGCAGTACAATCTCGCGCTAACTTATTTCCAACTCAACCGCCTTCAGGAGGCTCGGCCTCCGTTGGAAACTGCCCTGAAGCGCTGGCCTGACCTGTTTCCGCTGAACGCCCTCTACGGTGCTGTGCTGACGAAAATGGGCGAAGAAGAGCGTGGGTACGACGTCCTCATGCATGCTCATCAGTTGAATCCGCAGGACACTTCCACTCCTAACACGCTTTACCTGTTAGCCCTCAAACTGGCAGAAAAGGATCAAGCGGCAAAGCAGTACCCAAGCGCGCTGCAGTATCTGAGCGAGGCTGCGACGATGCGTCCGAGCGAGGCGGAGCCTCACAGAGCCATGGCTGAGGTGTACACCAAGCTAGGTCAAGCGACGAAGGCAGCGGTTGAAAACAAGGAAGCCGAGCGACTGAGCGCCAATAAATGAGACCTCACTTGAACTGATAACCGGGTTTCAGTTCACAGCGAAATACGCGAGTACGATCGGGATTTTCGCTCGCGCTGCAATTGGCCCAACTCAAAATGTAGGAAGGCCCTAACGGGAAGAAGACTCGCTGCTGGTCGACATCGGCCACGACCGTAACCCCTTCTACGGCGGCGGGTAGCGTGAAACTCAGTTCGCGGCCGAAGATCACCGGATAGAACTCGTGTCCGAGGTTGGTCGGCATCGGATGCAGTACTTCCGCCTCCAGCAAGAATGTCGCAGTGTCGGACCAATTGCGCGCAGAAACCGAAATGATCTGTCCGCCCTTCGACGAATGCTCTGCTTCGATTTTGGTAAACGGACACGGTCCGGCAATACAAGAGACACGTGCGTCCCGGAATTCGTTCCCCGGTCCCGCGTCCAGCGTTGCGGAGCCAAGCGCGGCTTTCCACTTTCCGTCTGGCGAGCAGGGATGCTGGTTTTTGCACGGCACGTTTCCCTGATTCTCGACCTGGAACGTCTTGACGGCGCTTCCGATATTCACATCACTGGTCGTCTTTACAGAGTACCGGACGGTGACGTTGCCGATCGCCGTCGGAGGCCGCGAGTCTTTCGTGGTAGTGGCAGTGCGCGGCGCCATCTGAACGACGTAGAGCTTGTCGCCGACATATTCCTGCAGATCAAGCAAAAAGTAGTCGGGATGCCGGAATTCGAGAGTGATCGGCTCACCCCGCTTTGTCCCCTCATGCAGAGGGATGAGGAACAGGCCGGAGGAGTCTGTCTTGACGGTTTGGATTTGCAGTGCATCGATGGCGGTGACCTGGACTCCGGCAATTGGACGCTGCTTGCGCACGTCTGTATCCCGGACAGTGATTGCCCCCTGTAGCACGATCACCCTATGGCTGCGCCAGCGCACGTACCACAACGCTCCCGCGGCGACGCCCAGGACGATGAAAAGAATCAGGCCCAACGCAAATGCGCGTTTTCCGCTCATGCTGACACACTGTTACATCTGGTGTTTAAATTAATGAATGATGGTAATTTAAGCAACGAGTGTTGCTGGCCGTAATAACGGCATGGATCCGGTGGGAGCAACACTCCCTCGGGTTACTGCCGGAGCTGGAAGTCTCCCGAATTGCGAAGCGAATGACAGAATCCCGCAACAAGGCACTATCGCGGCGCCAGCTTTTGCGGCAAGTTCTTGGCGCCGGTCTGTCCTTACCTTTCGCCAACGCTCTCTGGGCGCAGAATTCACCCCAGTCTCCCTCAGATCAGAATTCGGTGGCCGGCCAATTCACACTCAGCCAGGAAGACGATGAATTCCTTCAGGAATTGGAAAATGCCAGCTTCCAGTTTTTTTGGGAACAGCAGAATCCCAAGACCGGCATGGTGCAGGACCGTTGCGACCTCCGAGGAGGAAGTCCAGGAGTAGTAGCGAGCATCGCCGCAACCGGGTTTGGGCTCACGGCGTTAGCGATTGGCGAGCAACGCGGGTTCGTGACTCGGTCTGCGGCTCTCGAGCGGCTGTTTTCGACATTGAATTTCCTTTGGAAGAAGCTGCCGCATCATCGCGGATTCTTTTATCACTGGGCGAACATCAACACCGGAGAGCGGGTTTGGGACTCGGAGATCTCCTCCGTGGATACAGCGCTGCTGCTATGCGGAGTTCTGACCTGCCGGCAGCATTTCAAACACCCATCTGTCGCGCAGCTCGCGGATCTGATCTTCAATCGGGTTGAGTGGACATGGCTCTCGGAAGATACGTCGCTGCTCTCCCACGGTTGGACCCCGGAGATTGGTTTTCTGCCTTCGCGGTGGGATTACTACAGCGAGCTAATGATGATGTACCTTCTGGGGATCGGATCCACCGCGCATCCTCTTAAGCCGGATGCGTGGAACGCATGGAAGCGCCTCACCTTCGAATACGACGGCCTGCGATACATCGGCTCCTTCGCTCCGCTATTCGTCCACCAATACTCGCAAGGCTGGTTCGACTTCCGGGGCAAGCGCGACAAGTACGCCGACTATTTCCAGAATTCGGTCATTGCCACGGAGGTGCATCGCCGCTTTTGCCTTGAGCTAGGCAAGCAGTTCCGCGACTACTCCGAAGATCTTTGGGGGATTACGGCCTCCGATGGCCCTAACGGATACGTGGTGTGGGGGGGGCCTCCTGCCGTCGGACCCATCGATGGCAGTGTCGTGCCCAGCGCCACAGGAGGGTCCTTGCCCTTCCAGCCGGCGAATACGCTGCGTGTTCTCAAGAACATACGCAAGAACTACGGGCCCGCATGGAGCAAATACGGGTTCGTGAATGCCTTTAACCCTCTGAAAAATTGGTATGACCACGATGTGATCGGGATTGATACTGGGATTACCATGGTTATGGCTGAGAACCTACGGACCGGCTTCGTCTGGGACACCTTCATGAAAACTCCTGAAGCTCAACGTGGCATGCAGCTCGCAGGTTTTGTAAAATACTAATGCTCAAGCCGCCGACCCCCTGCGGCATTACGGACCAACCGTAAGTCCAGAGTTTTCATCAAAGAACGCGTTCCTGAGGGGTTTTCCGGGGTGTATAGTCGGGGAACTTCTCTTGCTGGGGCAATCGGCGGGATCTGTCGCCGAAATCTGTCTGCAAAACTGAAGGCCGATACGTTGACTTCCGATCGACGCAGCTTTCTGAGCAGTTGGCAGGAGCGGCTTTCCGCACTCCGCAACGTCCCGCCTGTCTTAAAGATTGTATGGGAGTCGGGACCCGGCGTAGTGCTGTTTGGCACGATCGCAAGAGTAGTTGCGGCTCTGTTGCCCCTGGCGCTGACTTTTATCGCCAAACTGATTTTTGATCTCGTCGCCAACGCAATTAAAACGCACGAAGTTCCAGATCGCCTCTGGTGGCTGGTCGCGGCCGAGTTCAGCTTGGCGGTCGCGAGCAGCATTCTCACCCGAGGGATTGATTATTCGGACGCCCTTCTCGCGAATAAGTACACGCGACACGTCAGCATTCAAGTGATGAAACACGCCTCGGAGCTCGACGTCATCGCGTACGAAGACCCGGTTTTCTACGACCGGCTGGAGAGAGCCCGGGTACAGGCGACGGATCGCCTGGTCATGATTCAGTCGATCGGCCGTCTGGAACTGCAGGTGATTACCGCCGTCGCGTATTCCGCGGCAGTAATGGTCTACTCGCCGTGGCTCATGTTACTGCTGGTAGCCGCCGTTGTGCCGGCATTTCTGGGCGAAACGCATTTCGCCTTCCTCGGCTACGCAAAGAATTTCCGCCAGACGCCGATCAAGCGTCAACTCGATTACTTGCGCCAGGCCGGAGCCACCAAAGAGGCGGCAAAAGAGCTCAAGCTCTTCAATCTGGCGGGATTTTTCACCGGACGTTTTGCCAAGCTTTCCGACATCATCTACGAGCAGGACGTCCAGCTCGCGCGCACGCGCCTCGGCATCGGATCGGTTTTGTCCTTCATCACCACCGGTGGATATTACGGCGCCTATGCATATGTGATCTGGCGGACTGTTGTGGGCCGGCTGACGATTGGTACGTTTTACTTCCTGATCACGGCCATCATGCAGGCCAGCAGCAACATTTCGCAGGTGTTCTCGACCCTATCCGGAATCGCGGATCAGGCCCTTTTCCTGACAGACTTGCTTGCGTTTTTTGAGATGAAGCCGACGATCCAGTCGAAGCCGAACGCGCTGCCGGCTCCGCGGCCGATCCGTGAGGGATTTGAGTTCCGGGACGTTTCTTTCCGCTATCCCGGCAGTGAGCGCCTGGTCGTCAACCGGCTGAATTTTCACCTGCATCCGGGAGAGCGGGTCGCTCTCATCGGGGAGAACGGTCAAGGCAAGACCACCATCGTCAAGCTCATCACGAGGCTCTACGACCCGACGGAGGGTCAGATTCTGCTGGACGGCGTCGATCTCCGCGAATACGACCTCCAGGATCTGTATCGCGAGATCGGCGTCATCTTCCAGGACTTTATGCGTTATGAAATGACTGCCCGTGAGAACATTGCCGTTGGCAAAATCGATGACCTCGAGGACATCACGGCTGTACGGTACGCAGCCCAAAAGAGCCTTGCCGATGAAGTCATCGCCAAACTTCCTGGTGGCTTAGACCAAATGCTCGGCCGCCGCTTCGAAGGCGGCGTGGACCTATCGGGAGGCGAGTGGCAGAAATTGGCGTTAGCCCGGGCCTATCTGCGGAATTCGCAACTTTTGATCCTGGACGAACCCACCGCCGCACTTGACGCGCGCAGCGAGTTCGAGGTTTTCCAGCGTTTTGCAGAACTCACGACCGGCAAAATGGCTTTGTTTATCTCGCACCGCTTCTCTACCGTTCGGATGGCGGATCGCATCATCGTCCTCGAAAACGGTCGCATCGCCGAAGAAGGAAAACACGAAGAATTAACGACTCTCGGCGGACGCTATGCCGAGATGTTCGAATTGCAAGCTGCGAGCTATCGCTAAGGACCCCGATGTCTTCGAATAACGAATCTCCGACTCTCGTCGCCGATACCACGCCCAACGATGCTGTAGATGGGCAGCAGGGCGAGCTTTCGACACTGCAGAAAGCAGCGGCCCAGATGGCCGCGCAGTTGCCATGGCTCCCCCGCGTTCAGTCGTCGAAGATTTTTGAACAGCGCATCCGCCAGGCTAGAACCCGTCTCTTTCCAGTCATGGCAGCGGTGGATGCCGCGTTTACACGCGGACCTCTGACCGACGACTCCCGTTGGCTGCGAGATAACGCTTCGCTCGTCTATTCCGAGTTGTCCACCATTCAGTCAGACATCAAACTCCTTCACGATCTCCCGCACGTTCGCACGGTGACTGGCGAAACTCTCCCCCGGGTGCTGGCGTTTGCACAGGGTTATTTCCGCGGAACAAGCTATCTCTATCAGGATCAGAGTTTTTCCGCGTTCTGCCGTGGTTTCCAGGAAAACGCCCCCCTCGAGCTTCGGGAATTCACTATCATCGGCGCTGCGCTCAAACTCGTGCTGCTCGAAGAGATCGCCGCACGCGGACGCAAAGCGCTTGACGACAAGTCAGGCCAGTCCTATTCGGTAGGTGTTTGTGTTCAGAGCCTCCGAGAAGTCAGCCAGACTACCTGGAGCGAGACGGTCGAACCGCTGATTCGCTTTGGAGATATCCTGCGCCAGGATCCAGTCGGTGCATACGCGCTTATGGATCCCGACAGCCGTAATCTTTACCGCAAGAAAGTGGCGGCCTTCGCGACGCATTCCGACTTCACTGAAATCCAGGTTGCAAAAGAGGCACTCCGCCTCGCGCAGGAAGCGCACGGCCGGAATTATCGGGATCCCCGCATCTCCCGGCGCGAATCGCACATCGGCTACTACCTCGTAGGAGAGGGAAGGGAAGTCCTGTCCCAACGCATCGGATTCAGGCCGACACCTCTGCAACGTCTTCGTTCCTGGCTCTGGGCGAATCCAGACGAGTTCTTCCTGCCCGGCATTGCAATCCTGACCCTGGCGATCATCACCTGCGTACTGTTGTTGATCACAACCCGGGAGAGTTCGCTGGAATTGATCCTGCTGGCGATGCTGCTGTACCTTCTGCCCGGGTCGCAGTGTGCCATCCAGATCATGGACGGCATCATCACGCAACTTCTTCCGGCCGAGATCCTGCCGAAGCTCGACTTTTCCAAAGGAATTCCTTCGGATTGCGTTACGCTCGTCGCAGTTCCAACTTTGCTGTTGAACGAGAAGCAGGTCCACACGCTCGTGGAAGACCTGGAAGTACGCTTCCTTGGCAACCACGATCCGAATATTTATTTTGCGCTGCTGTCCGATCTGGCTGATTCCGATCATCGGGCCAGCGAAGACAATCCCTTGATCGAGCTGTGTTCATCGCTAATTCGGGAACTCAATCAGAAATACGGCGATCAGAAAAAAGGGCCTTTCCTGCTCCTGCACCGCCATCGCATCTACAACCCGCGCGAGAAGGGCTGGATGGGTTGGGAACGCAAGCGCGGAAAGTTGATGGACCTGAACAAATTCCTCCGCGGCGAATATGACAGCTTTCCCATCAAGATCGGGGACCTGTCGATTCTGCCCAATGTTCGATACGTCATTACGCTCGATTCCGATACCGAACTGCCGCGCGGATCGGCGCTCCGGATGGTCGGCGCTCTTTCTCATCCTCTCAATCAGGCCATCATCGATCCTCAGAAAAACATTGTCGTCGCCGGATACGGAATCCTGCAGCCGCGTGTCGGCGTTAGTGTCTTCAGCACCGTCCGCTCGCGTCTAGCCGCAATCTACGCAGGGCAGACCGGCCTCGACATCTATACGCGGGCAGTCTCCGACGCGTATCAGGATCTTTACGGGGAGGGTAGCTTTACCGGCAAGGGAATTTACGAGGTCGATACAGTCCACGCCGTCCTGGATCAGCGCTTCCCGCGGAATGCCCTGCTCAGCCACGATCTGATTGAAGGTGCATACGCTCGTGCCGGACTGGCTAGTGACATCGAAGTCATTGAAGACTATCCCTCGCACTACAGCGCCTACAACCGCCGTAAGCATCGCTGGCTGCGCGGTGATTGGCAGATCGCTGGGTGGCTTCTCGCCGATGTTCCCGACGAGACCGGCGCTCGCGTCGCGAATCCGATCTCACTGATCTCACGCTGGAAGATTCTCGATAACCTGCGCCGCAGCCTGGTCGAGCCGACAACGTTCCTTCTCCTTGTGGTGGGATGGCTGATGCCCGGAATCCGGCCCGTTCGCTGGACGCTCGCCACTGTCTTCCTACTCTTCCTCCCGGCATGTTTTAACTTGCTCGTTAGCATCGGTAAAGCGATAGCGGAAGATAAGCTCTCCACCATTCGAGACGCGGTCCGCACCTTCCTCACGACTCTGGTCACTACTGCACTGACTCTGATATTCCTGGCGCATCAGACCTTGCTATCACTTGATGCAGTGGTCCGCGCGATTGTTCGCGCGGCCTTGACTCGGGAGCGTCTGCTGGAATGGGAGACCGCTGCCGAAGCTGAGTTGTCCACCCGCCGTGGCCCCGCGGACACCTATCTGAACTGGATCCCCCTCGTACCCGTCGTCGTCGGTGGGCTCGTGTGGTGGCTTCAGCGCGGATCTTTTTACGTCGCGCTCCCGATCCTGGTGCTTTGGGCATCCAGCAAGCTGGTTTCGACATGGCTGAACCGCTCCACGGAAGCTCCGCGCAAGGAACTGCCGGGCAAAGAACTCGCGTTTGTTCGCCGTTGTGCGCTGTTCACATGGCGCTATTTCGCTCAATACTGCACCGAAGAACATCACTGGCTCATACCCGACAATGTTCAGGAGGAGCCTCCCGCGGTTGCCGCACGCGTCTCTCCCACGAACTTGGGATTGCTCTTGAACGCGCAACAAGTCGCTTGCGAACTCGGATACCTCACTGTTCCCGAGATGTCTGCGCAGACTCAGCGAACGCTTGGGACGGTTTCGCGAATTCCCAAGCTCCGCGGCCATCTGCTCAACTGGTACAACACGCAAACACTCGAGCCGCTGATGCCTCGCTTTGTGTCCTCCGTTGACAGCGGCAACCTCGTCGCTTCGCTCTGGACTCTGCAGCAGGGATTGTTAGCACGCCTCAAGCAGCCTCTGATTCAGCGCAGCCTCGCGCTCGGGGTGTTGGATCACCTCCGCGCTCTCGCTGAACTCAAGGGTGTCACCAAGCGGCAGCTTTCGCGCTGCGAACAAGCCCTCGAAACCAAAGATTGGCTGCCTGCCCTTCTGGCTTTGTGCGAAGAAGAGATGGTGACGCAGCCGATGTCAATGAAGGCGGGAAAAGAAGAAGAGGTTCAATGGTTTCAGGAACAGTTGCGCGCCCGGCTGACCGGAGCCCAAAGGTTGGTTCGTTCTTACGCACCCTGGGAATTGCCGGAATTTGCGTCAGTACGGAACGACATCAAGATCGCACCAGACCTGGCGGATAGTCCCTCGCTGCGGCAGTTGCCGCTATTCATTGACGACCTGCACGTGCGGCTGGAGAAAGCTGTCCCGTCGGTGTCTCGCGGAGATCGTGGTGTTTACGAGAATCTATTGGCATTACTGCCGCAAGCTCGTTTCAACGCCCTCCATCTTATTGAGTCCCTTCGCAATACCGCCACGGAGGCAGTCAAGCTCGCGGATGCGATGGACTTCACGTTCCTGCTGAACCCCCGCCGAAAGCTGATGTCCGTCGGATTCAACGTCGAGACCCAGGTACTTGAGCCTGCCTGTTACGACTTGCTCGCGACCGAATCCCGTACAGCTGTCTTTGCGGCGGTCGCGAAGGAAGATGTACCGCAGGAAACCTGGTTCCGCATGGGACGCGTTCACACGCTGGCCAACGGCAACCCTGTGCTCCGTTCCTGGACCGGTACGATGTTCGAATACCTCATGCCGACCCTCTGGATGCGCTCGTATCCCAACACGCTCCTCGATCGCAGCCGCGTCGCTGCCGTCGATTTTCAGAAAAGCTACGGAGCCCGGAAAGGCGTTCCTTGGGGAATCTCGGAGTCTGCCTACTACAAGCTCGACGAGGCAGGGAACTATCAATACCACGCCTTCGGCGTCCCTGATCTCGCGATGACCAAAGGAGAGCTCAATCTCCTGGTGATTTCCCCCTACTCCACGGTTCTATCGCTGGGCGTCGACGTTAATGAGACGCTAAAAAACCTTCACCGTATGGATCGGCTCGGCTGGTTCGGCCCGTGCGGATTCTACGAAGCAGCCGATTTCGGTTCTCCCGATAAGGTCCGCCGATCGAATTGGCATCTTGTGCGTTCGTGGATGGCGCATCACCAGGGCATGAGCTTGCTCGCGCTGGCGAACTTCCTTTGCGATAACGTGGTCCAGCGCTGGTTCCACAACAGCCGCCGCGTCCAAGCGACGGAACTGCTGCTGCATGAGAAGCCGATCTCGCACGTTCCCAAGAGCCGGCTTCCACACGTGAACGCAGCATAGGCCAGCGAAAGTTCATGTCGGGACACGCCTGAAGTCGCGTCATTTGGGGCTGGTTTAACTTCGGGTATCGGCTTAGTTACGGGCTTCTTGCCCGCATTGCCCGTTGTATACTCTCATTCTTCACGGCGCCTGAATCCGTCCAATTTGTTCGAGCTAGGAGATCTGTCATGCAGAGCCGCATCAACGGCACCACAATGCCTGTTCTGGAGTTCATTTTGGATCCCAACGAATCCATCATCTCCGAAGCCGGAGAACTTTCCTGGATGAGCAGTTCCATCCAGATGACCACGCACACGCAATTTGGCGGGGGCGGAGGACTCTTTGGGGTACTCAAGCGCGTTGCCGGCGGCGGTTCGATCTTTATGACCGAATATCGGGCGATGGGCGCCCCCGGTGAGTTAGCCTTCGCGACGAAACTCCCCGGCCACATCGTGCCTGTAGAAGTTGCGCCCGGACATGAGTACATGATCCATCGCCAGGGTTTTCTTTGCGCTACGCCGCAGATTCAGGTCGGCGTTGGATTTCAGCAGTCCCTGGGCGCCGGCATCTTCGGCGGGGATGGATTCCTACTCCAGAAAGTCAGCGGACAGGGAACTGCCTGGCTCGAATTGTCGGGGGAATTAGTCATGCGCGATCTTCAGCCCGGCGAGACCCTCCGCGTTCACCCTGGACACGTGGGCGCTTTTCAGGCGAGCGTCTCGTTTCAGATCACGACCGTCCCGGGCATTAAGAACATGATCTTTGGCGGCGACGGCATTTTTCTTGCCGCCCTCACGGGCCCCGGAAGGATCTGGCTCCAGACGCTGCCCATCGCAAAACTGGCGCATGCGATCGAGCGATATATCCCGCGTGAAGCTCCCAAACAGGCCGTCGAAGGTGGAGTCGTCGGAGGTATCGTGGGCTCGATCCTCGACAACATTAATCGCTGATGCCATTTGTGGTGAGGCTTGGAAAGTGCGGCGGGATTGACGGAAGAATCAGGTAAACTAGAGCCACAATCCCCCAATGATTAATGGCAAGCGTATCGCCGTCGTCATGCCCGCCTACAACGCGGCCAAGACGCTCGTCGCCACCGTCGCCGAACTTCCGGATCTCGTCGACATCCGTATTCTCGTGGACGATTGCAGCCACGACGCCACCGTCGAAGTGGCGCATCAGTTGGGATTACTCGTCTACCGCCATGACCGGAATTACGGCTACGGGCGCAATCAGCAGACCTGCTATCGCGAAGCTTTGGCTGCCGGGGCCGATGTCGTCATTATGCTTCATCCCGACTACCAGTACACTCCGCTCCTGATTACGGCGATGGCCAGCATGGTGGCCTACGAAGTGTATGACGTCGTTCTGGCTTCGCGCATTATCGGAGGCCGTGCTCTTCTGGGCGGCATGCCGGTTTACAAATACATCTCGAATCGTCTCCTTACGGCTTTCCAGAACCTTTTTCTCGGCGTCAAGCTTTCGGAATATCACACCGGATACCGCGCTTTCAGCCGAAAGGTCCTCACTGAGCTTCCTCTGCTCGAGAATTCCGACGACTTCGTGTTCGATAACCAGATGCTCGCTCAGTGCGTGCATTTTGCATTCCGCATCGGAGAAGTTTCCTGCCCCACGAAGTATTTCGAGGAGGCCTCGTCGATCAATTTCCGTCGGAGCGTCAAGTACGGCTTTGGCGTCCTCGCTACCACCATGCAGTTCGCATTTCAACGGATCGGCATGCTCCATTTGCCTCGTTTCAGCGAACGAGGACGCAGGCTCGAATCTGAACCGGGAAGCTACTACGCTCCCGGGCCGGAATCCGTACGTTCCACCTAGCGGCAGTGCAGCCCGTTCTCCCAGGAATGCGAGAAACTGAGATAAAAACCAGCGAGAGAGCGGCACCGCGCGGCGATTTCTCCAGTAAAGATTTAGTCATCATCGCTGGGATCGCTATTCTCGCATTCCTCGTGATGGGCTACCATCCGGGCCTGGAAGATGATTCTTTCTATCTCGCCGCAATCAAGCGGGACCTGAATCCCGCGCTGTTTCCGCACGACGCTGATTTCTTCCGCATACAGTTTCAGGCGACGATCTTTGACAAGTTGATTGCATTCTCTGTCCGCCTCGTGCACCTTCCACTTCCATGGATGGCAGTACTTTGGCAGTTCGCAGCGATCTTCTTCTTGATTCACGGCTGCTGGCGGATCAGTCGCCGCTGCTTCCCGCGTTCCGAGGCACAGTGGGCTTCCACTGTACTTATTGGCGCGTTGCTCACCCTTCCGCTTCCAGGAATCGCGATTGCGATTGCGGATCAGTATTTACATCCCCGCACGCTTGCGACCGCCGCTATTCTTGCCGCGATTGTAGCGGTCATCGACAACAAGCCCCGGCTCGCGGGAGTTCTGTTGGTCTTTGCTGTCGCAACCCACGCGATCATGGCGAGCTTTGGTATATCCTTCTGCATTTTCTTATGGTGGAACCTACGCGGGCGTAGCATGCAGGATTCGTCCACGGTCGTAGCAGCATCGCTGATCCCACTGGGCTGGTTGTTCGAGCCTGCTTCCGATGCATGGCGGCAGGCTGCTGCAACTCGCGGTTTCTATTTTCTGGGGACCTGGCGTTGGTACGAGTGGCTCGGCGTCTTTGCTCCGCTCGTGATCCTGTTCGTGATTCGGCGCTCTCTACGCACCTTGAAAGGGAATTCGACCTTGTTGGCGCTGATCGCGGCCACGTTGGGCTACGGAGTCTTCCAGACGATCGCAGGGCTGATCATTATGCTCCCACCCGGTCTTGAACGGCTGCGTCCCTTTGAGCCTATGCGATACCTGCAACTGCTCTACATCCTGTTTTTCATCACTGTCGGCGGATTGCTGGGCCAGTTCACGCTCAAACGTAGCCTGTATCGCTGGGTATTGTTATTCATCCCGCTGGGCGGCGGAATGCTTTACGCGCAGCGAGAAATGTACTCCGCATCGCAGCATCTGGAACTACCCTTTGTATCGCCGGGAAATCCGTGGCTCCAGGCGTTCGTATGGATTCGCAACAACACGGCTGCCGATGCTCTATTTGCACTTGATCCTCATTACGAAGCGCTGCCAGATGAGGACCATCGCGGGCTCCGCGCTCTCGCCGAGCGAAGTGCCCTTGCCGACTATGAGAAGGATGCGGGGATGGCCGCGAGGGTCCCGAGCCTTGCCCCGCGCTGGCTGCGCGAAGTTACGGCTCTTCACGGATGGCGCAACTTTCAAGCTGCCGATTTCGAGCGATTGCATCAAGGTTTCAACGTGAACTGGATCGTTCTCTCCAGTGCCGACAGGCAGTATTCAGTTCAAAGTTCTGAAGTCATGACTTGCCCTTACGAAAATGAAGATGTGAAGGTGTGCGAGTTGCGATGACGATGAAACTCAGTGCGAATCGGCCGTATGTCTGGATAGTGCTGGTTGCGCTCGCCGTGCGTCTGGCAGTGATCCCGTTCGTGTATCGTGACTGGCTAGATCCCTTCGTTCTGGAGCACTGGGCCTTCGGACTCATCGCCCGCTCGATCGCGTCCGGCCACGGCTTCGGCAGTCCCTTCGCGGAGACCGGCTCTTCCGCTCTACTGCCGCCCGTGTACTCCTATCTTCTCGCGGGGATCTTCAAAATTTTCGGAATTGAGACGAAGGCGTCGATCCTTACAGCACTTTCTTTGAACAGCCTGTTCTCCGCATTCACCTGCATTCCGGTATTCCTGCTGGCCCGCCGCGCCTTCGGAGACCGCGTAGCAAAATGGGCTGGATGGGGCTGGGCCTTCTCGCCCTACGGTGTGTATTACGGCGCCGACTGGGCCTGGTCCACGCCGCTCGTCACGCTCGAGTTGGCATGGCTCTTCCTGTTTGCCTGGCGGCTGGAAAATTCCTCGCGCACTCGCGACTGGGTCTTGTTCGGCATCTTCGGAGCCTTCGCCGCCCTCACCGAGCCTGTGGTTCTTTCAGTCGTACCCCTACTCGCACTGTGGACGGTCTATCGCCGCTACCGTCAAAGGCAAACATGGAAAGTTCCTATGGCCGCAGCCGGCTTGGCCGCTATCGCTATCCTCGCCCCATGGATCCTGCGCAATTACGAACTATTCCACAAGTTCATCCCGGTCCGCAGCGGCTTCGGACTCGAACTCTACATCGGCAACAACGGATACTCCGAGCGCTGGGTCAATAGCAGCCTGCATCCCAACCACAGCGACGGCGAATTGTCGGAATACGAACGCGCGGGTGAGATCGCCTACATGGATCACAAACTCCAACAGGGCAAGGATTACATCCGAGCCCATCTCGGATGGTTCGCGTGGATGACTCTGCGCCGTGCGCTCTATATGTGGACGGGGTACTGGAGCTTCGATCGCGCTTATCTCAAAGAGGAGCCGCTCGACCCGCCGAACATCTTTGTGAACACGACGATGACGATCCTCGGTCTGCTGGGGTTATGGCGAGTCTTCAAACGTGACTGGTCGCTCGCCGTGCGCTTCGCCATCGTCTTTGCCGTATTCCCGCTGCCGTACTACATCTCGCACCCGGAGACGTATTACTTCCGGCCCGTGGATCCCCTCATCGTGATCTTGGCAGCGGTTGCGGTCGTGGGCAAACGTCAGTTGGGCCCACTTGCTCCAGACGCCGCTTCCTGAACCAGCGCGGCACCACGAAGATTGATCCTTTCGTTGCGGGTCTTCGGCCTGAGGTTTAACATCTAACCCTAAGGCATGCCCACCGCGACATCGACACCCATATCCGCGCAGCGGCGCTTCACGATTGGCCTCAGCGAAATTCTTAGCTTCGCCTACGACGCTTTCTCAAGCAACAAGCTGCAATTCACGTTGACCTCCCTCGCCATGGCTGTCGGAACAGCCTCGGTGATCCTTGTGGCGACGATCGGTTTGACAGGGAAGCAATACATCCTCCGCCAACTTCAATCGATCGGCACAAATATGATTTATGCCGATTACCAGGGCGGTTCCCAGCGAATCGATGCCACGCCAGACCCGATGACGGTCGAGGATGTCAAAGCCATACGGGAACAGGTGCCCAGTGTAGTTGCAGCGTCCCCGACTGTCGCTCTGAACGACCGCATCAGCGTCGGGGGCGGCAAGCAGCGCGATATTTTGGTTCTCGGCGTCGATCCCGAGTACCGGCAGGTGCGCAACCTTACGGTTCTAGCGGGACGGTTCTTTGATGCTCAGGATTCAGCCGGGCACAACAAGGTAGGTGTCATCACAGAACAGTTGGCCAAGAGACTCTTTGGGGGCCCTCCGGCGGCAGTCGGTCAGGCCATCAAGCTCAGTGCCGGCCTGCCTTTTATCATCGTTGGAGTATTCAAGGAGAGCGTAGATACCTTCGGTCAATCCGATATCCAGGAAGACACCATGCTGATTCCGTACACGGTCAGCCGGTTCTTCACTCCCACTTCGGCGGTGTATCAAATCTATTTTTCAGCCGCCAGTCCTCAGGACGTTATTCCGGCAACGAACGCTATCAAACGCGTCTTGCAGTCGCGCCACCGGGCTGAATCTGTCTACAGCGTGCAGAACTTGACGCAGTTGCTCACGGTGGCAGCGAAGATCGCCGACGCGCTCACCTTAATCCTGATGCTCGTAGCGTTTGTGGTTCTTCTCGTCAGCGGAATCGGCATTATGAACATCATGCTGGCAACGGTCACTTCCCGTATCCGCGAAATCGGAATTCGCAAAGCGATCGGCGCTACCAACCGCGAGATTCGCTTCCAGTTCATGGCCGAAGCCGTATTGATCTCGCTGACCGGAGGAGTAGCCGGGATCGTCACTGGCCTGGCGTTGCCCTATTCAGTCCGCTTCTTCACCGATTTCCGCTTGCCGATCTCCGGACTCTCGGCAATCATCGCGATTATCGTGGCGTCGATCGTGGGAATTATCTTCGGAACAGTCCCGGCCAGCCGCGCCTCGCAGCTCGACCCTGTGGAAAGCCTGCGCTACGAATAATCCCGTGGCTCGCGGCAAGTCGCTGGCGAACCTGCGTTCGCACCCAACGTGCTTTTAACATTCCGTTCACATTTGCGTAATACGATGTGCGGATGCCAACCGAGCCACTTCATATTGACGATATCCAGGAAGGAACCAGCGGGCGGCGTCTGCTGATCTTGCAAGGTCCCATCACAATTTCAAATTTCTTTGAATTTCAAGGAATGGTGCGAGGGAATACATCCCGCCACTTGATCCTGGATCTCAGTGCGGTTCCCTACATCGATTCCGCAGGCATTGGAGCGCTTGTCGGCGCCTACGTCAATCACCAAAAGGATGGCCGCAGTCTCGCTCTTGTCGGAGTCAGTCAACGCGTGAGAGACGCCCTTGCCGTCACCCGTGTCGAACAATTCTTCCGCTTCTTTCAGGACCTGAAGACCGCAGAGTTAGTCCTCACCTGATCAATCCGCTTCCTCGCGAGTTGCCGTCAGCTGGCAGGTTTTGTCACACGGTCTGAGAACGACACATTGTGTCAGTTTTGAGATTACCGCTGGGTACTATCGGTACCTCCGTACCCGGTTTCCGGGTTACACTCCTGCCCGCAACTTCCGATATTCAATGGGGTTAACAAATACACGGGGGCTTGGGGCTTTTCCTGAGGTAATACGGGATTCTCGGCAGTTCAATTGCATGCAACTTAGGCAACTGCCGATGACTCTAATGGGGTACGTGGTAGGAGGTCGGAATCGGAGGTGATGACGGCCATGATGAATAACGACAAAGATCGCTTTACGGTAACGGAGTTAGCGGCTTTAAGGAACGATCTGCTGCAGGGCGGCATGATCGACTCCTATGAAGCGGCCGAATTGCTCCAGGTTTTTCTGATGGGCCGCGGCTATGGGGTTTCACCCAAGGCTGCGCTGGATGCAGCTGGCCGTGTCGAGATGGCCGGATGCGCATTGCCGGTGCTCCAGCACGAACTGGAGAACCTGGCGATGGTGATGTAAGGCTGGCGGTGACCAAAAATCTGAGAGAAATTGCTCAGCCCAACGGGCGTAAGCACGCACAAGTTAGGTAGCTGACATTCTGGATCGCTGATCGAAAACAGGACCGACGAACCAGTTCCACAGAAGAAAGCCGGGCAAACCAGCCCGGCTTGTGGTTTTCTGGGGAGATTCCTGGATATCTACACCGGCTCCAGCACTTTCTCCTGCACTTGGGCCATTAGGCTTTCGAATTGGTCAGCCTCCAGGCACACAGCATGCTGTCCGTAGCGCGCTTCTTTCCCGGTGACGTGCCAATACGGCATCCAGCAGAATTGTTTCTGTTCGGCGCCGCCCTGCAGAATGACCAGGAAGGGATAGAAGGTGACCTCTTCCTCTTCTTCTCCCAGCCAGGATTCCAGCTTGTCGGGCAGAAATGCCGAAACCACCTTGAAATCACCGTCTCCGACCCCAAGCTGAAAATCGAGATTCACGTGCAACTCACGGGCTCCACCGCACCCGGGACACCCTTCCGGAGACGTCTTCGAGAAGTTGTAGAGGGTTTCAAATAGCTTGTTGTGGGTGGGGGATTTCTTACGACATTCAACGCAGTACAGGTACTGTGCAGCCACGTCGGACCTCCTTTACCGGTATCCGGATCTATGGAGTCCAGCCGCCGCCGCTTCGCGCCCTAAGGTTCGATCGTCGCCTCATCCACCAGCATGATGGGGATGTCGTCCTTTACCGCATATACCCGGTGGCACTGCGTGCACTTTAAAGTCTCCGGGTTTTGACGGTAATCAAGCGCCTGTTTGCACGCCGGGCAAACCAGAATCTCCAGAAGGTCTTTGCTGAGCATGACCTCCGCATTGTATACGACAGCATCCAGCATGGTCGGTGTGACTGGGCGCACAGAAGGACGGGAGTGGGATCACCACTTCGCAGTGTAAGATTCTATTGGACCGGAACCCGAAAGTCGGGTACCGGAAGCCGAAATCATGTCTGCTCTTATTCTTGACGGCACAAAGATCGCGCAACAGATCCGCACCGAAGCTGCTGCTGAAGTGAAAGCCATGGCCGCTGGGGGAGTTCGGCCCGGATTGGCTGTGGTCCTGGTGGGGCACAACCCGGCCTCTGAAATCTACGTCCGGGGAAAAGTCAAAGCCTGCGAAGAGGTCGGTGTTTACAGCGAAAAGCTGACTCCTCCGGCATCGGCAAGCACTGAGGAGTTGCTGCAGATCGTCCAGGACCTCAATCGTAGGGACGACATTGACGGCATTCTCGTGCAGCTTCCCCTGCCTCCGCAGGTTGACTCCAAGAAAGTCTTACTGGCCGTCGATCCAGCCAAAGACGTTGATGGCTTTCACCCCATGAATGTCGGATTTCTTTCGACCCAGCGTCCCGGACTCGTGCCCTGCACTCCCGCTGGAGTCATCGAAATCCTGAAGCGCAGTAACATTGCGATCGCCGGGAGCGAGGCTGTCGTTGTCGGACGGAGCGACATTGTCGGTAAGCCCGCAGCCATGCTGCTCCTTAATGCCAATGCCACCGTGACCGTATGTCATTCGAAGACTCACGATCTGCCCGGAGTCTGCCGACGTGCGGATATCCTGATAGCTGCCATCGGCCGCGCCGGCATGATCACCCGCGATTACGTAAGACCGGGCGCCACCGTGATCGACGTCGGCATGAACACAGTGACCGAATCGGTGGAATTCCAGAGGTTTTTCTCCGGAAACGCCAAGCGGGAAGAAGCCTTCAAGAAACGGGGATCCACTCTGATCGGGGACGTACACCCGGAGGTCGCCGAAGTCGCTGGCGCGATCACTCCCGTTCCGGGCGGCGTCGGTCCGCTGACCATTGCGATGCTCATGTTCAACACTGTGAAGGCGGCGAAGATGCGCCGCGGCAATCAAGTCCCAGAACTTTCACGTACCTAAAATATGTCCTCAGGCCCATGCTAAAGGTAGGTCTCACAGGCGGTATTGCAGCAGGCAAATCCGTCGTAGGAGAGATGTTCGTCTCTCTGGGAGCTTGTCTCGTGCAGGCTGACCGCATCGCGCACTCGCTGATGCAGCCGGGCGAACCGGTCTATAACGATGTGGTCCGTCACTTCGGCCGCGAGATTCTCAACCGGGATGGCAGCATCAATCGCGCCAAACTGGCCGAGATTGCCTTTGGCGATCCCAATCAGCCTGCCGATAAACGCATTTCTCGCATCGAGGAACTCAACCGAATCGTGCATCCCGCCGTCATTCGCAGCCAGGATGAGTGGATGGTCGCCATGGGAATGCAAAATAGGCACTCCGTCGCCATCGTGGAAGCCGCCCTGATTCTCGAGGCCGGGCTATCGACACGCTTCGACAAACTGATCGTCGTGACCTGTGCCGCCGAACAACGGGCCGTGCGCTTTTCGGCGCGCCAGAAAGTCAATCTCGAAGTCGCCCGGAAGGAAGTGACGCGTCGCATGGCCGCTCAATTTCCGGACGAAGACAAGATCAAAGCTGCAGATTATGTGATTGATAACTCCGGTTCGCTCGAGAACACGCGCGAACAAGTGCACCAGGTCTGGGAGAAACTGAAAGCTGAAGCGTGATCGTCAAGCTGACCATCGTTCGATCCCTGATTTAAAATCACCACATGGGGACCTTTCCATTCCCCAGCTTCGTACTTATCTTCGAGATGATTAAGAACGGGATGGTTGAGATATGAAACTCGTGCGCCCCTTGGTGCTTGCAATGGTGATTGCAGGTGCATTCTTCTACTTCACCACGTGGCGGTCCAACTCACGCGGTGAAGTGCACAACACGAATTGGTTCGCACAGCCCGATCAGGTAGAAATTACAGAGGCAGCACCCAACGAGTCTCTGGACGGCGAAGAACAGAACAACATCGCTGTTTATAAGAAGAATATCCCCTCGGTCGTGAACGTCACCTCCCGCGCCATGACGTTCGACTTCTTCTACGGGCTGGTGCCCCAGGAGGGGCAGGGCTCCGGTTTCGTCATCGACAAAGAAGGGCACATCCTGACCAATTACCACGTCATTGCCGATGCCCGGCAGGTCGAGGTGACCCTTCACAACCGCAAGAAATACAAGGCCACCGTCATCGGTACCGACCCCTCGCACGATCTTGCAGTCATCCAGATCAAGGGGCCGGATCTTGTTCCTGCGGTTCTAGGGGATTCCCGCAACCTGCAGGTAGGCCAGAAGGTCTACGCGATTGGCAACCCCTTCGGCTTAGCGGGAACCATGACGCGCGGCATTGTCAGTTCCATCCGCCCCGTGCGGGAGCCGAACGGAGCCTACATCGATGAAGCCATTCAGACCGACGCCGCGATCAATCCTGGAAACTCCGGAGGGCCGCTGATGAACTGGCACGGTGAAGTGATCGGCATCAATACGATGATCCTCTCCAACGTTGGCCAGAACGCCGGCATCGGATTTGCCATTCCCATCAATACGGCGAAGGCGGTGCTAAACGACCTGATGACCCTGGGACGCGTTCGCCGCCCGGCACTTGGGGTACACACTATCCCGATCAGTCCCGAACTTGCCCAGGAAATCGGCCTTCCCGTGGACTACGGACTTCTCATCGTGCAGGTTGTCCCTGGAGGCTCGGCGGACCAGGCCGGCCTTCGCGGAGGCACCGAGCGCGCTTATCTCGGCAATACCCCCATCATGCTCGGAGGCGACCTGATCATCGCTATTGACGGCCAGAAAATCGAATCGGAAGACGACCTCGCCCAGACGATGAATGACCACCGGGCCGGCGACAGTGTGAAGATCACCGTCTATCGCGGAAAGAAGAAGCTGGATGTGACGGTTTCCTTAGGCGAATCCCGCCAGCAGGTATAGGTAAGGCAAAAGCATCAACTCACAAAGGACGCGAAGGTCCATGAAGGAACCGCTTGAGATTTCCTTCGTGAACCTTCGTGTCCTTTGTGATTCAAGCCTTTGGGCTTGAAACCGGCGATGCTTCAAGATACTCTGTCCCCCTGCCTATGACTGCCGTCCTTTAATCCGGCCTTGCATTCCTGAGCGAATCTGGCGCCGAAGTGTGCGCATCGCTCTTGCCCTGAACTTTTGTCGGACAAAAGAAAGGATTCCCATGCAATTCGTGGATAAGGCATTCGCTCGCCGTCTTGAGTCTGTCGAGGAAATACCGCAGGTGTACTACGCAAGAGCTTTCCAGAAGACACGCCCCGAGATCGGCGCCGCCGCGGAAGAAATCTGTGGCGGCCACATGATCTTCGCCGGGGTAGGTTCGCCAATCGGTCGCGCTACGGGTGCCGGGCTGGATCGCCCACTCACCGCGACGGATCTCGATCGCATCGAACAGTTCTACGGTGATCACAAGGCGCCCTCGCAAGTGGATCTCTGCCCGCTCCACCCGCCGGAAGTCTTCGAAATGTGCAAAGAGAGAGGCTACGCAATCGCCGAACTGAACAACGTGCTCTATCGGAAACTCGATTCTGCTGAGGAGTTTCCTCCGCCGCCGGAACACTGCGTCATCCGCCACAGCCCGCCAGAAGAGGCCGAGATCACTGGATCTATCGTCGAGAACGCATTCTTCCCCGACGGGGCACCAGAGGCCTTTCGCGGCCTCATCCACCCGCTGTATCAGATGGAAGGAGCGCTTGCGTTTGTGGCGGAAATCGACCACAAACCGGTGGCCTGCGGCACGGGTCTGGTAATCCCGCAGCACAAAGTGTATGCACTTTGTGGCGCCGGCACGCTCGCCGCCTATCGTGGACGTGGCCTGCAAACGGCATTATTCCGCGCCCGAATGACCGCGGCGGTCGCGGCAGGATGTGAATACGCCGTAGTTGTGACGCAGGGAGGATCACAGTCGCAACGCAATGCCGAACGCCTCGGCTTTAGCGTGGCCTATAGCAAGGTAACCGTCATTAAGCAGTTTGAGTCGTGATTTCCGGTTCAGAGGAGGGCCGTCCGACATTGCGGCCCTCCCGCACTCCGATGCATAGTGAAAACATGGCATCCGAAAACTTCACGCTTCAAGGCCGACACCTTCGACTTGAACCGCTCGGACATCAGCATATCGACGGACTGGTTGCCGCCGCTACGGATCCCTCGCTCTACCGCTGGAGCCCCGTCCCGCAAAACATCGCGGAAGCCGAGAAGTACGTGGATACCGCACTCGCTTGGAGAAATGCTGGTACAGCCGTCCCGTTCGCGACTGTGCGCAACGAGGACAACACGGTGATCGGTTCGACCCGTTTCTGGAACATCGAGTGCTGGGCTTGGCCCGAAAGCCATCCATCCTTCGGACGAGCCACGCCCGACGCCTGTGAGATTGGCTACACCTGGCTGGCGCCCACGGCCACCCGAACCTCGGCCAACACAGAAGCCAAGCTCCTCATGCTGACCCATGCGTTTGAGGCTTGGAAGGTGTTGCGCGTCTGCTTTCACACGGATGCCCGAAACCAACGCTCTCGCGCAGCTCTGGAACGCATCGGCGGGCAGTTTGAAGGGATTCTTCGCGCTCATCGCATGGCCGCGGATTTCATTCCGCGCGATTCCGTCCGCTATTCAATCGTGGCCGCCGAATGGCCGGCAGTCAAGCAGCAGCTTCTGCAAAAGCTTCAGCGTTGAAGTTCTTTTACGCTGCGCGTTGGCTCTTCACGCGAAGGTCTGATGTTCGATCCCGTACGACTTCTCCCACTCGTCCTGCAATTTTTGCGTTGCGGGCCACTGGAAGCAGATGCCATACCCATCCGGATCATTGAACCAAAGTTGACGCATGCCATAGGGAGCGACTTTCGGCTCTTTGAGAGAAACGCCGTGAGCGCGCAGATGCTGATACGCTGCATCGAGATCCTTGCAGCCGAAGAACAGACAGGTATCATCGTGTGATGCAACGCGTGAGGCGTCGGGCGAAGCAGGCCGCTTATCGGACTCATATGCAGTATTAAGCATTACTTCTGCGCGATTCAACCGGAGCCCCGCCCAACCACCATCATCCCCCGGTCCTGATCTGGCCCACACTTCGAACCCCAAAACGTCGCGGTAGAAGCGAACCGAGGTTGGCATGTCGAACACCTGCAGCAGTGGAGCAACCCCATGAATATCCATGCATCCTCCAATCTCGTGAATGCCGCGCGGGCAGAGTTATTTCGGACAGGTTACGCGAGACGAACGGACTTGAGCAATTCCTTCGTGATACTTCGTGTCCTTAGTGGTCAATGGTTTTTGTGCCGCCCCAATCACGCCGCCATCTGAGCGAACAACTCCGTGATCTCCAGAATTTCGTCTCCAGCTAGGCGAAGGTCCCCGGCGCGCATCACTCCTTGCGCCTGTTTGGCATTGCGGGCTCCCACGATAGCTCCCGTCACGGCTGGATTATGCAGCGTCGACGCGATGGCAACCTCGCCAGCCGACCGTCCATGGTTATGCCCGATCTGCTGCAGTCGGTCCACCAAAGCCAGGTTTCGCGAGAGATTCGGCTCGTTGAAATCCGGATGTCCCTTTCTCCAGTCATCACTCGGGAGGTTATCGATTCGTCCCCGAGTCATTGCCCCTGTCAATAGCCCCGATGCCATGGGCGAATACACAATCACACCAATTCCTTCGCGCTCGCAGTAGGGAAGAACTTGCTTCTCCGCCTCGCGATGAATCAGCGAATAAGGTGGCTGCAAAGACGTAACAGGGGCGATGGCGTGCGCTCGTTGCAGTTGTTTCACGCTAAAGTTGGAAACTCCGGTCCAACGCACTTTCCCTTCGCGCCTCAGATCGGCCAAAGTACTCCAGGCCTCTTCGAGGTCTGAAGAATCCGGATCCGCCGGCCAGTGAATCTGATAAAGGTCGATCGTCTCAACACCCAGCCGACGCAGGCTGTCCTCCACCTCGCCGCGGATGGAATCACCCTTCAGAACCTTCTGCACCTGTCCACGCTCATCCCACCGCAAGCCACACTTGGTGAAGACGTAAGGCTTCGCTCCGGTCCAGCTTTTCAGGGCGCGTGCGACCACCTCTTCCGAATGTCCCAGCCCATAAACGGCGGCAGTGTCAATCCAGTTCACACCCAGTTCAAGGGCGCGATGAATCGCGGCTATCGAGTCGTTGTCGTCCTGCGATCCCCATGCGAACTGCCAGCCTGAACCGCCGATCGCCCACGCTCCATACCCAACAGGAGTAATCTTTAAGTCTGAATTGCCAAGAGTTCGAAGCTGCATCCCAGTCTCCTGCAAGTTGGATTGGCAACGTCTGCATTCGATTCAGAAAGAAGTACATGAATATCGACGCAATTCAAAAATATTGCCTCGGTTTTCCCCACGCGACAGAGAAGTTGCAGTGGGATGATGCGCTCTGTTTCAAAGTTCATGGAAAGCTGTTCGCCGTGGCGGGACTTGATAATCCTCGCCTCACTTTCAAGTGCACCCCCGACGTATTTGTTGAACTGATCGAGCGCGAGAACATTCACCCCTCCCCCTATCTGGGCCGCTATCACTGGGCCATGCTCGACCGGCTCGACGCACTTCCAGACGGCGAAATAAAGGACCTGATCCGGCAATCGTACGCGATGGTAGAAGCTGGTGCCCCGAAGCCGCGCCGCTCAAATGCCGCCCGCCGGTCGAAAAATAAAAAGAGCACGAACAAGAAGGGTGCGGATACCGAAAAGCGGACAGTCGGCAAGAGTGCAACAATGAAGCGCACCAGCAAACGACCGAAGTAGTGATCGTTGACTATCGGCAATCGCCCGCGGGCATCTGCGAGCGCGCCCCTGGATACCGATATTTGACTCTCGTCCCATGGCTCGGCTAGCCTCAAGAGTCCTTACATTTCGGGGCCCCGCTCAAGCATGCGATATCCACGGAAATCACTGATTTTCCTGCTGCTATGCCTGCCCGCGGCGCTCCCTCCGGGGGCAACGGGCTCCACCCATCCTGTTCTCGCACAGCATGCCATGGTCGTCAGCGTCCACGAACTGGCTTCGCAGGTCGGTGCCGACATCATGCACTCTGGCGGTAACGCCATAGACGCGGCGGTTGCCACCGGATTCGCTCTAGCAGTCGTTCATCCTCCTGCGGGCAACATCGGTGGAGGAGGGTTCATGCTCATCCGCATGGCCGATGGCAAAACGCATTTCCTCGACTATCGAGAAAAAGCCCCTGCTGCGGCCAAGACGGATATGTACCTCGACGAAAAGGGAAATGTCATTCCCGGCGCCAGTGAAATCGGGTACAGATCGATCGGTGTGCCCGGATCGGTGGCCGGCATGATCTATGCCGAACAGAAGTACGGCAAACTGGGTTTGAAAGCTGTTATGGCTCCAGCCATCAAGCTCGCGCGAGAAGGGTACGCACTGACTTGGGGCGAGGCCGCCGACTTTCACGACCAATATCTGGCAAAGTTCCCCGAGTCTCGCCGCGTCTTCCAGCGTAATGGTGACTACTACAGGCCTGGGGACACCTTTCGCCAGCCTGACTTGGCCCATACGCTCGAACGAATCGCCGAGCGGCCCGATGACTTCTACCATGGAGCTCTCGCCCGCGAAATTGCGGCAGCGGTGCAAAAGGGTGGTGGCCTGATCACCGCGCAGGACCTCGCGAATTACGAAGTTAAGGAGCGAGAGCCGGTTCGCGGCACGTATCGCGGATATGAAATCATCAGCGCTCCACCGCCTTCTTCGGGCGGCACAGTGCTGGTTGAATCACTCAATATCCTCGAAGGCTACGACCTGACAAAATTGCTGGACCGATCGGCTCAATCGATCCACTTCACCGTCGAAGCCTTCCGGCGCGCTTTCTTCGATCGCGCGGAATTCCTTGGCGATCCCGATTTTTCGAAAATCCCGGTAGCCCAGTTGCTCGACAAGAAGTATGCGGGCGCGTGGCGGGACACGATCGACCCGGCGCACGCCAGCCCCAGCAAGGAGTTGAAGCGGCCTGCGGTGTTCAGCGAACTGGAGCAGTATGCTGAAATCCATCCTCCAGCCGTAGCGCCGCATGAATCGAATCACACTACGCACTATTCGGTCGTAGATGCCGAGGGCAACGCGGTGTCCGTGACGACCACCATCAACGACTGGTACGGATCGCGCGTGACTGCCGACGGTCTTGGTTTTTTGCTGAACGACGAAATGGACGACTTTTCCGCCAAACCGGGCGTCCCAAACGCGGATGGCTTGATTCAAGGCGCAGCGAATGCAATTGGCCCCGGCAAGCGCCCGCTGTCTTCCATGACTCCCACGATTATCGTGCATGATGGCAAGACGATGATGGTGCTCGGATCCCCCGGAAGCTCAAAGATCATCACGACTGTGGCGAATGTCCTGATGGGCGTCGTCGACTATGGAATGAATATCCAGGAGGCCGTCAACGCTCCGCGGTTTCACAACCAGTGGCTACCGGATGTAGTCAATGTAGAAAAATGG
The DNA here is from genome assembly GCA_963727085.1 of Terriglobia bacterium. Classification (GTDB taxonomy): domain Bacteria; phylum Acidobacteriota; class Terriglobia; order Terriglobales; family Acidobacteriaceae; genus Sulfotelmatobacter. The sequence goes on from CAVSER010000007.1 coordinate 45,502, forward strand.
TTCTCGCCCGACACCCTCAATATCCTGCATTCGATGGGGTACAAGGTTCAGATCGGATTGGGAGAGGGAGACGAAACATCCCCGTATTGGAGCGACGCCGAGTGCATCGCGATCGACGAGAAAACCGGGAATCGCCTCGGTGCCACCGATGGACGCAACAGTACGGGCAAGGCTGTGGGATACTAATCAATTGCAGATTTCAGATTTAGACGCTCGAAGCAAAGTAGGTTTTCCGATTCTTAATCAGACTTCTGATTTCTGAAATCTGCGATCTCAAAGGGCTTGCATGCAGAAAGCGGTCTCAACCTATCTTTTTGTAAAAGAGCGCCTGCACCCGGGCATACTCGACGGGCTCGTGCGCACTGGCGTGCAGGCCGTGGAGATCTTTGCCGCTCGCCAGCACCTCGACTACGCCAACCGCAAAGCCCACGTAAAGGAAATCGCCGAGTGGTTTCGCGGTAGCGGCATTCCCCTGAGTTCCGTCCACTCACCGCTCTACGCCGATTACGAGTGGGGACGCGCCGGCTCACCCCCAATCAACATCGCTTCCACGGACCGTGCCAACCGCGTGGAAGCCATGGATGAGATCAAGCGGGCTCTTGAGATCGCCGAGCAGATCCCGTTCCGCTTTCTCGTGCAGCACATCGGCACTCCCAACGAAGATTTCAGCGATAAGAAGTTCGAGGCGGCGATGACCTCAATCGAGCACTTGCGGGCCTTTGCCAAGCCGCTCGGAGTCCGGATCCTTCTGGAAAATATCCCGAATGAACTCTCTACTCCGGATCGGCTGGTGGAAATGATCAAAGGCGCCCACTTCGACGACGTCGGCGTCTGCTTCGACTTCGGCCATGCTCACATGATGAGTTCCGTCAGCGAGGGATTTGAAATTCTCCGGAACCACATCTGCTCCACTCACGTGCATGACAACGCGAAGGATAAAGACACGCACTTGTGGCCGGGAGAGGGGACCATCGACTGGAAGCAAGCGATGGAACTATTGCGCTCAGCCCCGCAGACACCGCCCCTGCTCCTCGAACTCGGAGAAGATGAGAAAACGAATTCGCTCGAGAAGCTGCAGCGAACATTTGACAAGCTCGAGAGCGCTTAATTTCAAGCTTCAAGTCGTGACGTCTGAAACATCTGCAGCCTGTTTTTTACTTTGAAACCTTGAACGTTGAAACTTTGGTCTGTTGAACGCTGAACCTATGCCAGTCACCACCATCTCAGAAATTGGCAAGTACGACGGCCAGTCGGTCACGATCCGCGGCTGGCTCTACAACCTTCGCGAGAGTGGAAAGCTTCTGTTTCCGCAGTTCCGCGACGGTTCCGGAATCATTCAAGGTGTGGTCCCCAAGAATGCCGTTACTCCTGAAGTATTCGACGCGATCAAGACGCTGACGCAAGAGTCAAGCGTGATCGTCGAAGGGAAGGTTCGCGCCGACAAACGCGCTCCGGGCGGCTATGAGCTCGACGTCGCCAACGTGCAGGTGGTTCAGCGCGTGTCCGAGGCGACGCCCTATCCCATCACTCCGAAGGAGCACGGCACCGATTTCCTAATGGAGCACCGCCACCTATGGGTGCGCTCGCAGCGTCAGGCGGCGATCCTCAGAGTCCGTGCCGAGATCATCAAGGCAGCCCGCGATTTCTTCGACGAGCGCGGCTTCACTCTGACCGATCCGCCGATTATCACACCCGCGGCCTGCGAAGGAACCACGACCCTGTTCCCGGTCGACTATTTCGACGAGCAGGCATTCCTCACTCAGTCAGGACAGCTCTACGTCGAGGCCACAGCCATGGCGCTGGGGAAGGTCTATTCGTTCGGTCCGACGTTCCGCGCCGAGAAATCCAAGACGCGCCGCCATCTCACCGAATTTTGGATGGTCGAACCCGAAGTGGCATACGCCGATCTCGATGACGTCATGGATCTCGCGGAGGGCTTGATCAGTTTCATCGTGAAGCGCTGCCTGGAACGGCGGCGTACGGATTTGCAGACGATCGGCCGCGACCTTTCCAAGCTCGAAAAAATCGAGGCACCGTTCCCCCGTATCAGCTACGACGATGCCGTTAAAAACCTGCAGGAAGGTCACGCCAAGGGCGCTCTGGAGACAAAGTTCGAGTGGGGCGGGGATCTCGGTTCTCCGGATGAAACTTATCTATCCGCCCAGTTCGACAAGCCCGTGATGGTCCACCGTTATCCGGCGAAAGTGAAAGCCTTCTACATGGAACCCGACCCAGCGCGTCCCGACCTTGCGCTCTGCGTCGACGTGCTCGCCCCCGAGGGCTACGGAGAGATCATCGGAGGCTCGCAGCGTATGGCCTCGCATGAACTGCTCCTGCAGCGCATTCACGAACACGGGCTGCCGGAAGAAGCGTTCAAGTGGTACCTGGATCTGCGCAAGTTCGGCAGCGTCCCCCACGGCGGCTTCGGCATGGGCATAGAGCGCGCCGTGGCGTGGATCTGCGGCCTGGAACACGTGCGCGAAACGATTCCATTCCCCAGAATGCTGTACCGCTTGTACCCGTAAATGGTTTTGCGGAATTGGGTAATTGTTTGGATTCCAAAGTTTTCAATTACCAAATTGCTCAATTACACAATGATCTGAGTCCATGACGACTACAAACGCTCCTTCCGTCAACATCTCTCCGCGCAAAATCCGTGTTATCGGCGTCCCCCTCGACCTCGGCCAATCTCGCCGCGGCGTCGATATGGGACCTTCCGCCGTTCGCGTCGCCGGCCTTGAAGCCCGGCTCGAAGAACTTGGCCACCAGGTGGAAGACGGAGGCAACGTTTCGGTAGCTATCCCCGAGCAGAAGAAAGAAGGCGCGGCCAACGCAAAATATCTGAAAGAAATCACGGCCACCTGCACCAAGGAAGCGGAATTAGTCCTGAAAACGCTGGAAGCCGGCATGGTTCCACTGTGCCTTGGCGGAGACCATTCCATGGCCGCCGGCACTGTCTCCGGAGTCGCCGAGTACTACCGCCGCCAGAACCAGCGCATCGGCCTAATCTGGATCGATGCCCACACCGACATCAACACTCCCGACTCTTCTCCCAGTGGCAACGTTCACGGCATGCCCCTCGCCGCATTGATGGGCTTGTGGCCCGGCGAACTGGCGAATATCTACGACTTCTCTCCCAAGGTGAAGCCGGAAAACTGTGTGCTGGTTGGAGTTCGCGACATCGACGCCGTCGAAAAAGAGAATGTCCGCCGAGCTGGCATCGGCGTTTTCACCATGCGCGACATCGACGAGCGGGGCATGCGCACGGTCATGGAAGAAGCGCTCCGCATGGCCGGACGCGGAACCGCCGGCTACCACATCTCTCTCGATATGGACTGGGTCGATCCCGAAGATGCCCCCGGAGTCGGCACTCCAGTGCGCGGGGGCGCCACCTACCGCGAGGCCCATCTCGCAATGGAAATCATCGCCGACCACGGCCGCATGCTCAGTTTTGAAATCGTAGAAGTGAATCCGGTCATCGACGAGCACAACCAGACTGCAGATCTGGCGGTCGAACTGTCGCTCTCAGCCTTTGGAAAAAAGATTCTGTAGGGAACTTAGAACGCGCGTTCGATCAACTCCGGAAGCTCGGCAATGCTGTCGATGATGTGAGTATGTGGCTGCCGCTGTAGACTCTGCCGATCATGTGCCCCGGTCAGCACGCCCACAACTCCAGCCAGTCCGGCATTCGTTCCGGATTGCAGATCGAGTGGAGTGTCTCCGACGTTGATCACTTCTTGAACATTCAGGACTCCCGTTGCCTCTATTGTATGAAAGATCATGTCAGGAGCCGGTCGGCCATGCTGCACATCACTACTTGAAACGTTGGCCGAGAAAAATTCTCCCCAGCCCGATTGTTTGAGGATGAGATTGCTGATCTCTCGATAGAACCCCGTCGTAGTAGCCATCCGAATGTCATGATCCTGGCACCACCGGAATGTCTCGACGGCGCCTCGAATCGGTGCCACCTTCTCGGTATACAACCCCTCCAACTCGGCGCGAAAGCTTCGGTAGGCAACCTCGATCTTCTCGTCAATGTTCCCCTTCGGTTCGAGTTGCTGGGCGAAGTGCCGGATCACTTCGCGCTTCGAGGCCCCTTTCCATTGCAGCAACTCATCTTCAACGAACGGAATTTCGTTCTCCGTGAGTGCCATTGAGAATGCTCGCAATACCTCGCCATGATCCTCAATGATGGTGCCCGCGATATCGAAGACGACGAGCTTAATCCGCGACATGGCGGGATTCTACCAGCGGAACCATCCCTGCGATTGACGCACAACTCCCCCCGCGTCCAAACTGGATCGTCATGGATAAGCTTCGGATCGGTGTTCTTTTCGGCGGCCGCAGCGGCGAGCACGAAGTCTCGCTCCTTTCTGCTGCCTCGGTTCTCAACGCAATCGATAAAGACACATACGAGGTAGTGCCGATCGGCATCACCAAAGATGGGCGCTGGCTCACCGCCGAGCACGCCGAGGATCTTCTTACCGGCAAACTCGTGCTCGAGCCCCGCAACCTGCGAGCCGGAGATCCGCAGAATACCGAAGCTGCCGCCGTCCTCGCCCGCGGAGAGGCCGTCTTAGTTCCGCCCGAGCCGGTCCATCGCCAAAGTGGCCTCGTCCCCTTCCAGACGGACGCGGCCCATCTCCGCCGTGCCTCCGATCGCGCCATCAATGTTGACGTCATCTTCCCCGTGCTCCACGGCACCTTCGGGGAAGACGGCACCATCCAGGGCCTGCTCGAACTTGCGGACATCCCCTATGTCGGTGCCGGTGTTCTTGGCTCCGCTGCCGGCATGGACAAGGACATCATGAAGTCACTCTTCATCGCCGCCGGAATCCCCATTGTGAAGCACGTGACGATCCTGCGCGGCGCGTGGGAGAAGGATCCGAAGAAGGTCGAAAAGCTGGTGTCTACGAAGGTGAAGTATCCGGTGTTCGTGAAACCGGCGAACCTCGGATCATCGGTCGGAATCAGCAAAGCTCATGACCGCAAGGAACTCGGTGCGGCCATTGAAGAGGCTGCGAAATTCGATCGCAAGATTGTGATCGAAGAGGGCGTCGGCGGCAGCAGGGAAAAAGCCCGCGAAATCGAATGCTCAGTCCTCGGCAACGACGACCCGATCGCGTCCGTACCCGGCGAGATCGTTCCGGTAAAAGAATTCTACGATTACACCGCAAAATATCTCGACGAAGGCTCGCAGCTGATCATCCCGGCAAAGCTGACCAAGTCACAGACGAAGAAAGTTCAGGAACTCGCAGTTCAAGCCTTCAAAGCAGTCGATTGCGCAGGACTCGCGCGCGTAGATTTCCTGATGGACCCGAAAACGAAAAAGATTTACCTGAACGAGATCAATACCATGCCGGGTTTCACGGCCATCAGCATGTATCCCAAACTGTGGGCTGCCTCAGGTCTTGGATATTCCGACCTGATCGACCGCTTGATCCAACTCGCGATCGAGCGCCACGAAGATAAGAAGAAGAACCAATACAGCCGCTAAACCGCAGACCTCAAAGGACGTAAACTAAGAAACGAAAAGATTTCCTTCGTAAACCTTAGTGTCCTTCGTGTAAATGCTCTTTCTTTGAGCACGCGAAGCTTCCCGCATCTTTCGTATCGCCAGTCCCGCGATACTTCGCCGCCTCGGGATACACGCACAAAGGCCGCGTCATCACGGCGTGCGACCGATCCTCCCCGGCATACTTCGAAGCAATAATCGTCGACGGCGCCGTGCCTTTCTCTACCCACTGCTCCAAAGCCACATCTACGCTGTTGGTTGGATCGTTGAACTTCAAATCCCCAACGGCCCCAAACGAATTCGCACCCGGACCGTCCCCGCAATGCTGCATTCCCGGCACCATGTACAACCGCACGAACGAGTCTGCATTCTTCCGCCCCATCTTCGTAACAACGCTGTCGTAATAGTTGACCGTGTTCAGCGCCGAGATCGCCGGGTCATTCCATCCGTGATACAGGATCAACTTTCCGCCATGCGCCTTGAACGCCTTCAGATCCGGATCGGTTGCATTCAACGCCGCTGCCGTTTTCTCATCTGCCGCCTTCAACCCTGCATCGAGGCTGAAGGTTTTGTAGTCCCAATCGGACTTCTCGTACACAAAATTCGAGAAGTATCCGATTCCGAAAAACGCCATCAGGCTCTTCGCGGGCGCCGGACCCGTAATCCACAGGCCCCATCCTCCCGGCCCCTCCTCAGCCCCAGGCAAATATCCGGGGTACAAGGCGCGACCCTGTGAATCGGTGACGCCCGCATACAGCGCCTTCAGCGCGGTCACCTGGGGCGAAGTCAGACACTTGTCCGTATCCTCGCCCGTCTTGCACGCAATCGTTGCCGGATCAAACTTGCACTCGCGCGGATCATTCAACACGCCGTCTTTCACTCCGTCCTTCTCATCGCAAGCGGCATTCACCGCCGCACCGATCGTCGCAATCTTCGCGGGAGGAATAAAGCTGGCCGCGTCCACCGTCAGCGCCTGTGTATCGAGAGCCGCCTCGGTCAGCAACCGTGTCCAGTAATTCGCCGGTGCCCCCGCCAGGATTCCGTCATAGTCGTCGGGATAGCGCTGCGCCTCCATCAACGCTTCGCGCCCGCCATCCGAACAACCCGCGAAATAGGACCGCTGTGGACCTTTCGCATAAAACGCCTGCACTACCGCCTTCGCCACGCGCGTCATCTCATGAATTCCGCGATGCCCGAAGTCCACTACCTTCTCCGGATGCCCCTTACCCCACGCTGCATCGATCGGAGATCCGGCATGACCGGTGTCCGTCGCCGTAGCTGCATACCCGGCCTTGAGCGCCATTCCCAGCTGCATGGCGTCGATCAGTCCCGCAAATCCGCCGTTCCCAATTCCCTGCAGCTTTCCATTCCATCCGGACGCTGGCAGCCACACCTCCATCTTGATATCGGAATCGGCCGTGGGCTTGGCCTCTGCCACCACGCGGCAAAAGGAGGGAAGCGATTTGTACAGCGCCGAAATGTCCACCCCGCTGAACGGGGCCGGAGGTCCGTTGAACGTCCCCGCTGCGATGGCCTCTGCGGTTGTGATGCTGGCATTCGGAATCTTCAGCCCCGCCAGTTGCTGGCACGACTCATCGCCGAAAGCGACCGATCCCGCCACGGCCAGAAAACATGCCAAACCAATCCACCGACAGCGTGCCACGTTCATAAGTTCCTCGCTTTCCTGATCGCGAGAAATTGTACGCTCCGCTCGACGTCCGCCTGAACGAAAAAAGACCGGGCATCGTGATCGATGCCCGGCCCGCAAAAGAGCGCGTTATTTTTCCTGCGCGATCTTGGCAATCTCGTCCGCTGTCAAGATCCGGTTGTATACCCGCACGTCATCGAGGTGACCTTTGAACGCGTAGTAATCGCCCGGAAAAGCTCCGATCACAAATGGACCCGAGGTGTTGAAGTTGTAGTTGAACTGCGCCTGCGTGTAGCCCTCATCCGATGCGAAGGTCAACGGTGCTTCCACGCCGTTGTAGTAAATCTTCATCACCCGGTGAGATTGATCGATGACAAAGGCTAGGTGATACCACGATCCCGGCTGGATCAGTCCGGTGGAAGTCGTCCATTTGCCACCAGTCGAGCCGTCTCCCACCTCGATGACGACCGATTGGTCGCTGGTTTCCCAGCGGTTGATGCACAGTTTGAATCCATTCGAGGACTCTCCTGTGTCTGTGTTCGCCATAAGCGTATTGATACTGTTTTGGATGGGATTATCAGCGTTGACCCACACCGCCACCGTCAACTGAGCCCCCAGATTGACGTTAGACGTGCCATCCTGCCCGCTCCCATCGAGATACAGGCTGGCGCTGCCTTCATGTGCGATATCCGTATCGAACGTGCCGGTTATGTTGTCGACCACATTGCTATTACCCGACGCATCGCTGCCGTCTCCGTTGAACTTCCACTGTGCCCGGATGTCCTCGTACGAGAGCGTCGTGAAACTGAAGCCCATCGGAGTCGGCAAGCTGGCTTCATCAGAGTCCTTCAACGTCGACTGCACGATGACGGAGTACTGTGTGTCCTGGGCCAGAGCGGACAATGGTGTCAGGCTCACGGTTTGTGACGGCGCATCGTACGCCACAGTGGCCCCTACGCTCTGGGAATCACTGGTGCGCGCAATCTGGAACGCAGTTCCGTCCACCGTAGTCGCATCGAGCGCACGCAGGAATGGAATCCGCACGACAATCCCCGGATCCACTTCAATCGCTCCGTTTCCGGGAGAGATTGCCGCGCTGTTGACCCAACTGCTCAACAGCATGGCTTTCACGGCCAACGAGAAGTTTGTCGTATCGCTGGCCTCTCCCTTGCTGATCGTCGCCGTCATCGTCACGTTGGCATCGCTGTCGTTCGGAACGGTCACGCCGCCCGAGATGGAAATAACTTCCGGCGAATCTGAGGTCCATGTAATGGTGCTTCCATTCGTTCCGGACGTCGGCAGCACGATGTTCCCGGTCACGTGCGCAGCAGAATCGCCCGGCCCGTATCCGATCGTCAGTGCAGTCTTGTCGGCCGCAACCGCTGCCGCGTCATCCATCAGCGCAGCAACAGTCAGGACAAACGCCTTCGTGTCGCTGGCGCTGTGAGAGTTGATCGTCGCGATCAGCGTGACGACGGCCGGCGAACTCTCCGGTTGAGTCACCGCTCCCGCAATCGAAATGGTTTCCGGCGCGTCAGATGCCCAACTGACCGAACACGCATTGCTGCCGCTAGCGGGCAAAGTCACATTCTGCGTTACATGCGATGCCGAATCGCCGGCCCCGTATCCGATGTTCAACGCCGCTTTCGCTCCAGCGACTGCATCCTCATCGGAGATCTGCCCCTTCACCGTAAGCGTGAAGTCGGCCGAGTCGCTCACAGCATGCGAGGAGATAGTCGCCGTCAGCGTAACCTGGGCATCTCTCGTTGCTGGACGCTGTATCGTCCCGTCACTGGAAATCACCGTAGGATCGCTCGAGCCCCAACTGATGGTGGCCGCGCTGCTCCCGGTTGCCGGCAGGGTCACATTCTGGGTTACGCTCGCAGCTGAATCGCCCTCCGCGTAACCAATCTGCAACGCCTCTTTTGCCGCCGCTACGGCTTCCGCATCCGTCATCTGCGCCTTCACGGTGACGATAAAGACCTTAGTATCGCTGGCTGCGTGGAGGCTGATCGTCGCCGTCAGGGTGACCGGAAGATCGCCCGTCACAGGACGCGATACCCCGCCGTCCGCCGCAATCGCCGGATCGCTCGAGGCCCACGAGATCGCGGATCCTGCCGTGCCCGTCGCCGGCAGTGTCACATTCTGAGTGACGCTGGTCGACGCGTCGCCCGGCGCGTAGCCGATGGCCAGAGCTGCCTTTGCCGCAGCAACTGCCTCCGCATCCGTCATCTGGGCCTTCACAGTAATCGGGAAAGTTTTCGTGTCGCTGGCCGTCCCCACACTGATCGTCGCAATAAGGGTCACATTGGCGTCTCCCGTGACGAGTTGCGTCACCGCCCCTGCCGTGCTCACGATCGCGGCGTCGCTGGATTCCCACCCGATCGTGCTGCCATCGATGCCGCTGAGAGGCAGCGTCAAATTCTGCGTCACACTCGACGCCGAATCGCCGCTCGCGTAACCGATGCCCAGCGCCGCTTTCGCCGCCGCCACCGCCTGCACATCGGTCATTTGCGCTTTCACCGCGATGGGGAACGCCTTCGTGTCGCTCGCCGCCCCCACCGTGATCGTTGCTGTAAGGGTGGCGCTTGCCTCTCCGGTCACGGGACGGCTCACGACGCCTGCGCTCGTGACCACGACCGGGTTGCTTGAGTCCCAGGTGAGGGTGCTCCCGTCGATGCCCGTCGGCGCCAACGTCAAATCTTGAGTAACGCAATCTGCTGAGTCGCCGCTCGCGTAGCTGATCGTCAAGGCTGCCTTTGCCGCAGCTACCGCCTCAACCTCCGTCAGTTGTGCCTTCACCGTGAGGGCGAATGCTTTGCTGTCGCTCGCCGATCCAACGCTGATCGTCGCCGTCAGCGTCACATTCTTGTCGCCTGTGGTCGGACGCGTCACTACTCCCGCGCCGGTTACCACTGCTGCGTCGCTCGATGCCCACGAAATCGTGCTCCCATCGAGTCCAGTCGCCGGCAGCGTCAGATTCTGCGTAACATTCGCGGACGAATCGCTCGCCGCATACCCGACGGTTAGGGCAGCTTTGGCGGCCGCCACCGCCTGAGTCGCCGCAAGGGAAGAGTCCCCGGAGGAAACTCCGCCGCAACTTGCCAATATCACCACCGACAGCAGGCTAACCACTCGCAACAGCCAAAGCTTTCTCATCATGCCTCTCCAGAAGAAGTCGTTTGAGACTGCTCGCAGACACGCGAGTGCTCCTGTAGGACATCGCCGAGAAATCGCAGGAAGATGAGAAAGCAAAAGGCCGTGACCCTTCGTCACGGCCTTCCGTTGGTTTGAAGTTTAGGTTCGGTGCGGCTCGCGAGAAGCTCATCTCGCGCGCCGTCCCGTTCAGGGTGTTGCAGTGCTACGGCTGGAACTCCCAGAGATCCTGCAGCGAGTCGAAGCCGTCATGCACGCTCTTTCCCGGTGGTAAGGAGCCCATTCCGTATCCGCCGAAGAGCCACAGGTTACCGCTCGCGTCGATCCAAGAAGTACCTTGGAACCGGCTTCCCGGCTGTAGTTGAGCTGGTGTCCCTAAGTACACGCCTAACAGATCAACCGACTGCGACCCGGCCATCCACGTCCATTGGCCCGTGCTGCCGCTGTACTTCCACAGGTCGGTGTAGAAGGCGCCACCCAGCCGTTGTCCTCCGAAGATGAAGACATCCCCCGAAGGCGTCTGCCAGCTCGTGGAGAGCTGTCGCGCTCCCGGAATATTGCTGGGATCAGCAATCCCTTCCGTTCCGTAGCTGCCTCCAGCTCCGTTCGTCGTCGATCCCCCAACAAAAGTCCAAGTCGTACCGGTCAGCGGGAACTTCCATAGATCGTTCATAGGTCCGGCGATGTTGGCGGAATCGACAGCATCCCCACCAAACACCCAGAAGTTGCCAGAGGAATCGATCCAGGTGTTCGCGCCGAGCCGTCCTCCTGGAGCCACAGTGCCCGAATACACTCCCTTCGGATTGGCTGTGTTCGATCCAGCGACCCATGTCCAGTTCGTTCCATCGAACTTCCACAGATCGTTGAGGTAGCCCGTGGTTCCGGCCGAGTCCACGCCATATCCGCCAAACAGCCAGAAGTTTCCGGAGGCGTCTTTCGCGCCAGTCGCCCAGTAACGCGCTCCGGGGATGTTCGTTGAGGAAGCAACGCCCTTCGTCCCGTAGCTGCCGGCTTGGCTTGGAGTGGACGCGCCGCCTTGCCAAATCCACTGCCCGCCCGTGAATTCCCACAGATCGTTGAACGCCGCTGCGGTTGGACAGAATGCGGGGACGTTGAACGAGACATATCCGCCGAACATCCAGAGATTGCCGGAGGAATCAATCCAGCTCACGCCATTCGATCGTGAACTCGGGCTCCCAGCCGTGCCGACGCTGGTGGGGTAATCGAAGCACTGGCCCTCTTGGGCGTCTCCACCTTGGAAGCTCCAGGTACTGCCGTTCCACTCCCACAGGTCGCTGAGAACGCTTTCCCCGCCGCCCCCAAGTGTCTGCGACGCAGTGGGACCGTTAATGTCGTATCCGAGGCCGCCAAACACCCAGAAATTGCCAGATGAGTCTTGCCAGCTCTGCGTGCCAAAGCGAGTTCCCGGATACAGCGGATTCCCGTTGCTATTTCCCGGGAAGATGCCGCCCACGGCAACGAGATCGGTACCGGCAGCCCACGTCCACTCACTGATACAGACCACCTGTACGTTTGTGACGTTTGCTGTAGCTGTGCCCGTACCGTTGGTCACGGTGCAGTTCTGCGCGGGACTTGCCGGTTGCGTTTGTACCGTTACGGCGTACGTGGCGCCGCTGGCAATCGCGTTCGTAAAGGTGAACGCGCCATTCGTCTTAAAGGTTTGACTGTTCGCGCTGTTGTATTGGAGAGTGACGCCTGTGGTGGAACTGTTGCTGGACAGATCGTAGATTGTTCCGCCAATCGTGAATGTGTTTCCGTTGGCAGCGCAGGTCGCTGTTACCGTTACGTTGGCCGTGATAGTGCCAACTGCGTTGCTGCTCAACGAACAGGTCTCACCCGTCGGTTGCTGCGCGATCGTTACGGCATAGCTGGCGCCGCTCGCGTAAGTATTGGCGAACGCTTGGTTGCCGTCAGACGCGAAGGTCAGGTTCGTCCCGATCCCGTCGCTCACGATCAAAGATCCGCCACCCGATATACCCGTTGCAGAAACCGTGATGCTTAATGGAACTGCCGCTGAGCACGTCACAACGACTGTTGTCACGTTTGCAGTTGCTGTGCCAGTACCATTTGTGACCAGGCAAGCCTGTCCCGCTGGATTGGTCTTAACGGTGACTGCATAGGCGCTGCCCGCTGCCACAGGAGTTGAGAATGTGAATGCTCCGTTCGCACTCACTGAGAGGTTTTCGGTTCCGTTGTCCTGCAACACTACAGCGCCGCTGGTCAGGCCGGATAACGTTCCACCGATTGTGTATGTAGTCGCTGCGCACGCGATCGTAATGTTTGTGACATTTGCGTTCGCGGTGCCGTTTCCGTTCGTTACGGTACAGGTTTGTCCAGTAGGTTGGGTCGTAACCGTGACCGCATACGTACTGCCGGCAGCAAGGGTGCGGTTGAACTGGAATGAGCCATTCTGGATCACGGTCAAGCTGTCGAAGGCGCCGTTATCGGCCAGCACCAGGTTTCCACCCGTGGTCAGGCCCGAAACCGTTCCGCCGATGGTGTAGTTGGTCGTGACGACCGGGGTGCATGTCGCCGTCACCGTAACGTTGGCTGTAATTGTTCCCGAAGATGTGCTACCCAACGTGCAGGTCTCCCCCGCTGGCTGAGAGACGATGGTTACTGTGTATTTCGCACCGCTAGCGTAAGTATCAGCAAAAGCCTGGTTGCCATCGGCAGAGAACGTCAGATTTGCACCGATGCCGTCGCTTACAACCAGTGATCCGCCCCCGGCTATTCCTGTCGCATCAACCGTAATGGTCAATGCTCCCGCCGATGCGGTACAAGTAACCGCAACATTCGTAACGTTCGCGGTTGCAGTGCCGCTCCCGTTGGCGACCGTGCAGGTTTCCCCTGGAGGTGGCGTCTGCACTGTGACGCTGTACGCGCCCCCGCTGGCGATCTGCTTAGTGAAGGTGAAGTTCCCGTCTGCGCCAACCGTCAGCACATCGGTCGTATTGTCGGCAAGGATCACGGAATCCCCGGTGGGAATTCCGGTAACCGTTCCACCGATTGTGAACGTGGTATTGCCAGTTTTGGTCCCAATGCTGCCGCCGCCGCACGCAACAAAAGACACCAACGCCAGAACGGTGATTGCCAACAGGGAAATGCGGGAACTCATTATGATCCTCCAGCCCGAATCGACGCACGGCCAAGTCAGGTCAAATCGCCAGTTTTGGTTGTAGAAAACCCCAGTGGGCCAGAGCAGTCGGGGGACGGAAGGGCACTGATACTGCACTTCAACGCACGTTCTCGCGCCTGGCACGCAACGCAACGAGATTCGCGAACGAGATTCTATCCCACTCCCGTGCCAAGGCAATAGCCAGAACGGGCCATGGAAGAAAATGCGAATAATTTGTCTTTACGCGCCCCCACGGATCTCGCAACCCTCATGGATGAACCCGCCCGCGCAGGAATGTTGCGGATTCCAGCGAAGAATTGTCGTTAGCGACCGAAAGGGGTTCCCGTGTCGCAGCCTTTGCCCTTGACGATACGCCGCGCAATCTGTAGCATCGTTGGAACAAGTTCGCTCTTCGGAGCGGACCTGAATTTCATGCAGAGTGGCTGAGGGACGAGCCCTGAGACGCCACGGCAACCGATCCAGGATCATATATCCTGGATGGCTGGTGCCAACTCTCTCCTGGAAACAGGGAACATGGGATTCGGCAAGCGCGCTGTATTTGCTTTCCGATAGCCTCTTTTCCTTTTCCTGGAAAGAGAGGCCATAGTTTTTTATGGCCGATTTTTCCGGCTCGTCTTCAGCTATTCGCGAAGTTTCCGCGCTGCGGAATCAAGAAAGCGAGTAGTTGTCATGTCTCATTACGCACTACGGTGCCGCGAATGCGGACGGACGTGGGGAAACCAGCCTCGGTCCATCTGCGACGATTGTTTCTCCCCTCTGGAAGTTGCCTTCGACTACGATGCGCTGAGAGCGCAGATCAGCCGTGAGAGCATCAGCCAGCGCGCACCGAACATGTGGCGCTACTCCGAACTGTTGCCCCTCCCCCAGGGCTTCACCCCGCGGTTGCCGGTCGGCTTCACGCCGTTTTTCCAGGCGCCTCAGTTGGCGCAGAAGCTGACTGGAACCGCCAGTGGGAGTCTCTACATCAAGAACGACGCCGTTTGTTTGCCGACGTTGTCCTTCAAAGACCGTGTCGTAGCCGTAGCCCTCTCCCAAGCACGAGCTTTTGGCTTCGACACGGTTTCTTGTTCCTCAACCGGCAACCTGGCCAACGCCGTCGCCGCCCATGCCGCGCGCGAAGGCCTGAAAGCCTGGATCTTCATCCCGTCAGATCTCGAGCCCGCGAAGATTCTCGGCACCAACGTTTTCGGCGCGAAAGTCGTCCGCATCGCCGGCAACTACGATCAGGTCAACCGTCTGTGCTCGCAGATTGCGGACGAGCACCGCTGGGGATTCGTCAACGTCAACCTGCGTCCTTACTACGCAGAAGGCTCGAAGACCGTCGGATTTGAAATCGCCGAGCAACTTGGATGGCGTCTGCCCGACAATATCGTCTGTCCCATGGCCGGAGGATCGCTCATCACCAAGATCCGGAAAGCCTTCGACGAACTCATCAAGCTGGGATTGGTTGAGCCCAAAGAAGTGAAGTTCTTCGGCGCGCAAGCCACCGGATGCTCGCCCATCTCCACAGCCGTGAAGACTGGCAACTCTGAAATCGAGCCGCAGAAGCCCAACACGATTGCTCGCTCGCTCGCGATCGGCAATCCCGCCGACGGACACTACGCTATCAAGACCATCAAGAACAGCGGTGGATGGAGCGAGGACGTCAGCGATCCCGAAGTCGTTGATTCGATCAAGCTCCTGGCCGAAACGGAAGGCATCTTCACCGAGACCGCGGGCGGAGTGACGGTTGGATGTGCAGGGAAGCTCTATCGTCAGGATCGCATCCTGCCCGAAGAAACGACAGTTCTCTGCGTCACTGGAAACGGATTGAAGACCACGGACGTCCTTGCCGGCGTTTACCAGACCGAGCGCCCGATTGCTCCGAAACTCGCCGAATTCGAAACCTACCTGCAGCGCACGCTCGATGTGGACGAAGTCCCAGGCGTGATCGCGGCAGCGCAAGAAGCCGAGGCGATAGGAGCATAACGATGCCGATCACTGTACAAATTCCGACCGCTTTGCGGCGTCACACTTCAGGCGTGGGATCGGTCACTTGTGCCGCAACGAATCTCGGCGAACTCTTTTCCGTTCTCGATGAGAAGTTCCCAGACCTCAAGCCGCACCTGCGCGACGATCAGGGCCAGATCCGCCGCTTCCTGAATATCTACGTGAACGAGGAAGACATCCGCTTCCTTGGCGGGCCGTCGTACGCGTTTCAGGAAGGCGACGAAGTGCTGCTCGTGCCGTCTATTGCCGGTGGAAGGGAATAGGTTTAGGTCTTAGGTCTTGGGTGTTAGGCCTTATTGCATTCGCTGCCAAGTATTCCTGAGATCGATCCAAAACCCAACGACCTAAGACCTAACGTCAGTACTGTGGTTCCGCCGAGACCTGCCCCGTCGACAAGTGCAGTTCCTTCGTCCGATCGATCACCCACTGCGGAAACATCGGAGCGCCCTGCGGAATCTTCCCCTGCGTGATTGCCCAGTGGTCAATCCATCCAGTTCCTTCTTCGCCGACGTACGTATCAGGTAGGCTGTATGCGGCATCGCTCAACGCATCTCCAAGAGGGATGAAACGATAGCCTCGCTTGCGCAGTACGTCGAGCAACTCGCCAATGTGGTCCGCTTCAAGATTGCTGGCGTGCAGCAACAGAATCTGCCTGGGTTCGTATCCAACCACCTTCACCGATAGCTGCTCCGTGTACGCGAACACCGCATCGTGATACGCGAGGTAATCTTTCACGATCTTCTGCTGCATGTCCGTGTCGTTGCGTTTCTTCGCGTCTTCATACAGGCCGGCGAACATCCAGTCCCAACCGTCAAAGGTAATCGGAGCGATCCGGTAGCCGCGCTGCGTCAGGAACTCTTCGGCCTTCCGGCGCGTTGTCAGATCGCGTCCTGTATCGAGATAAGGATGACGGAAGTAGCGCACCTTCATCTTGTGACCCGCCAATAGCATGCGCGTTACGCTCTCGCCTTGCACCACCTCGTCTTCCCAATCCTTCAATTCAATCTGATTCAGCGAGGCATGGCTGAATGTGTGATTGCCCAACTCGAATCCATAATCCAGCCACATCTGCAACACCTTGATGCGCGCGTCGACCTCCCCGGGTTTGTACAACTGCTTCTCATTCACGAACCCCACGGCCGGAACCTTCTGGTCCCGCAGCGTGGTGAGCAATTTGGTGGTCAGCGCCGTGATATCGGATGCAGGCAGCCGATTCGCCATTCCTGCGGGAAGATCGTCGATCGTCACCGCGACCTGGCGATCCAGTTTCGGAGTCTGTGCGAATGAGGCAAGAACAAGAATCAGCGCGAGAAGACAAGAAGGAATCAGTTTCAAGGGAAGTCTCCGCATGATGTTGAATGGAACGCGCTATTAGAACACGCCCGCTCGGGCTCAGCACCAGCGAATGCTGATTCGCCCCGCGCCGGAAAGAGGGACAACAGCAAGAACGCTGCGTCCCTAAACCAAAATTCGCGACATTCCACCTGCGAGAAGTTTCTCCTTTTGCATCCTCCCGCGCAGTTGTATAATCTAACTAACTGGTTAATTAATACTCGGCCGCCCTATATGCCACGCATCTTGCATCATCGCCACACGCTCCACCGGCGCATGGGATCCCGCGGCCAGCCCGAAGAGAGCCGCGCCGCCATCCTCAAGGCCGCAGCCAAGGAATTCGCGGAATCCGGAGTTGCCGGGGCCCGCACGGATGCCATCGCGCGCGAGGCGGGCGTCAACAAGGCGCTGCTCTACTACTACTTCCGCGATAAAGAAACGCTCTACGGAGCCGTCTTGGACGATGCCTTCGCGGGATTAAAGAACGCCGTGTTTCAGGCGCTCGACAGCGATCTCCCTCCCCGGGAGAAAATTATTGCCTACGCGGGATCCTACTTTGATTTCATTGCCTCGAACCAGCTGTACCCACGCCTGATGCAGCGCGAGATGATGCGGGCGCGGGAAGGCCACTCGCAACATTTCGACAAGCTGGTCAAGATCTACATACAGCCGATCTTTGCGCGCGTCAGCGAACTCATCAAGCAGGGAATTGGTGCCCGCGAATTTCGGCCGGTAAACCCGGTGCACTTCGTGCCTTCCATCGTCGCCATCATCGTCTTCTATTTCAGCGGGGCCCCCATGATGCAGAAGATTATCGGTTTCAACCCTCTCACGCCGGAACGCATCGCCGAAAGACGAGCGGCGGTACTCGATTTCATTTCCGCCGCATTGTTTCTGCCGAAGAATAATGGCACGCAAGGAGCACGCTTATGAGCGCTCGCAACCGCTTCTTCATTCTGCTCGGAATCATCTTTGTGATCGCCGCGACGTACTACTTCTTCTCGACCGATCACTCCCATGACCTCGTATTGATCGGCACCGTCGATGCAAACCAGGTGATCGTGAGCGCCCAGGTCGAAGGCCGCATCCAGAAACTCTTGGTCGACGAGGGAACTCCGGTGAAAGCCGGGGATTTGATTGCGGAACTGGATCCATCGGAATTGCAGGCGCAACAGGCGGCGGCCACCGCCACCATCTCGAGTTTGCAGCACAAAGTCGCCGAAATGCAGCACACCGAAAAATCGACGTCAGGCTCGACTTCCAGCGATGTGGCCAACGCCCGTGCCAAGCTGTCGTCCGCCCAAGCCCAGTTACTGCAGGCGAAAGCGACGCTGGAGCGCACTGACAGTGATAGCCGCCGTACCGTTGCATTGGCCAAGGCGGGAATTGCTTCCGATCAGGAACGCGTACAAGCCGAGACAAATCTGCAAGCCGCGCAAGCTACCGTGCAGGCGCAACAGGACCTGGTCAGCGCGGCCGAAGCCGATCTGAAAGCTGCTCAGGCGAGGACCTCCCAGGGCGATGCGGCCAAGAGCACCGTTGCCGCGACGGAAGCCGACTTGAAGAATGTAATCGCACAGAAGAACCAGGCCGAAGTTCGTCTCGGCTATACAAAGATCTACGCGCCCGTGACCGGAACCGTGTCCGTGCGTGCTGCGCGCCAGGGTGAAGTCGTCAACATCGGAGCACCGATCGTCACTATCGTCGATTTAAGCGACACTTGGGCGCGAGCGGCAATTCCGGAAACCTACGCCGACCACATCGGTTATGGCGATGTCCTCCGCGTGCGTTTGCCCGGAGGAACGGAGACGACGGGAAAGGTCTTCTTCAAGGGCGTGGAGGGGGACTTCGCGACACAACGAGATGTCAGCCGCCGCAAGCGCGACATCAAAACCATTGGTCTCAAGGTTCGTCTCGACAATCCCAAAGGCGCCTACGTGCCGGGCATGACCGCTGAAGTGTTGGTTTCTCCGGACCAGATGAAGAACGGCACAGCGCAGAACGCGAAAGCCGCGGACTAACCATGGCGCAGGAATCCAAACCGAAAACGAACGGCAACGGGCTGGAGAAGCCGATCTACGATCCGGCGGCTCCGTCCGCAATCGAAGTCGACCGCATCGTCAAGAAGTACGGGGATTTCACAGCGGTCGATGACGTTTCGTTCAGCGTGAAGGAAGGCGAAATCTTCGGACTCCTCGGGCCCAACGGAGCAGGAAAGTCCACCCTGATTCGCATGATGACCACACTGATCCCGATCACCTCGGGCCATGCTCGAATTGCCGGGCATGATGTCGCGCGAGAGCCGAATGCCGCGCGAAGAATGATCGGGGTAATTCCCCAGGCACTGACCAGCGATCTCGATCTCACCGTCGAAGAGAACATGAACATCTACGCCAAGCTCTACGACGTCCCGGCCAAAGAACGGCAGAAATCGATTCAGGAACTTCTTGAGTTGGTGGACCTGACGAAATGGCGGAATGCCGCGACGAAGACTCTTTCAGGCGGTATGCGGCGGCGGTTAGAGATTGCCCGTGGCCTGGTGCATCACCCGAAGATTTTCTTTCTCGATGAGCCAACGACGGGATTGGATCCCGTTTCGCGCGTTGCCGTCTGGGAGATGCTGGGAAATATCAAAGAGCACCGGCAACTCACGATCCTGATCACCACGCACTATATGGATGAGGCCGACCGCCTCTGTGACCGCATCGCGATCGTCGACCACGGGAAACTCGTGGCCCTGGACACGCCGATGGCCCTGAAGGCGAGTGTGCCGGGATCGACGGTTATCGAGGCGCAGTTTGAAAATCCTCCCGCCGACTGGGAGCAGAAGTTGCATGCGCTGCACGATGTCACTTCAGTTCAGCCCGAAGGCGCGGGCATGTTCCGCGTGCTGACTGGAAACGGTTCGCGCACCACGACCGAGTTGGTTGAAATGGCCGTGACTTCGGGCGTTCCGGTAAAGTCCCTTTCGGTGCAAAATACCACATTGGACGACGTATTCGTTCACTACACCGGCCGGCAGTTGCGCGATGAACTGCAGAAATCCTATGCATTTGTAATGCCCCAGAGGCCGGGATTACAGCCGTAGAACGAAACCCTCTGCGCCTCAGCGTCCTTTGTAGAGAGTGCTCTTTAATTTGTTGTGGGAGGACAACGAACAGAGGCGGAAGTGAGATATCTAGATGAACAGAATGATGGCGATTGTCGAGCGCGAGATGCGCAAGTTCTTCCGGTCGCCGGCCTTGATGCTGGCATCGATGATCTTTCCGCTCGTCCAACTAATCATCCTGGGCAACGCGTTTGGCGGGAAGATTCACGATGCCAGGATCGCCCTCGTCGACCAGGACGGCGGACCCCAGGCGTTGAGGATCCGTCAGGCGTTCGATGCCGTGCGCGCCAATATCCGCACCTTTGTGCCGATCGAGTACACAGACGAGAAGAAGGCGGTCGAAGATGTGCGGAACGGCAAGCTGCAGGGCGCGGTCATTATCCCACCGCAGTACTCGCAGCACGTGTACGAGGAAAATCATCCGCGCATTGGATTAGTCGTCGACAACAGCGACAACTTCATGAGTTCGGCGGTCGAGTCAGAGTTGAGCGACCTGACGAATGCGCTCAACCAGCCCGCAGTGTCACCCCGCATCCTGCAGCAGACCGCATTGAACATCGTCGAACTCTATCCCTATATCGAGTACATGAAATATCTGCTGCCCGGATCGCTCGTGCTGGCCATGTTCGTGTCCGTAATGATCGGCGGCGGCATGCTGTACATCGACGACAAGGCGCGCGGCGTGCATGAGGGATACCTCGTTACGCCCATCACCAAGCTGGAACTGGTGCTGGGGCTGAATCTGGCGGGCGCGATCAAAGCGGTGATGACCGGAGTGATCATTGTCGTCATTGGATCGATGCTGGCAGGCGTGGGCACCATCTTCAATCCCGTGACTATCATCGGCCTCGTCATCATGATCGTGCTGACTTCGTTGGCCTTCAATACGATGATGTTCCTGCTCATGGTGCGTATCGAAGATCCTCTCGTGCCGCGCGCCATGTTTGGCATTCTGAATACACTGCTGTTCTTCCCTAGCGGATCGGTCTATCCCATTCAGGCGTTTCCGCCGTGGCTGCGTGCGATTGCGAGATGCGATCCGTTCACCTATGCCGTCGACGGCTTCAAATGCCTGTTGCTGAAGGAGACAACCCTGTCTGCGGTCTGGGGCGATATGTTATTCCTCAGCATCTTCGCCGCGATTACGCTGGGTATCGCGATTCCATTGTTTAAGAGGACACTCTAGGAATTCATGGGCGCATACCCCAAGATGGTCTGGATCGACCTTGACGACACACTCTTCGATCACTCCTACTCGGTCGCGCGTGGGCTCGAGTGCATTCAGCGGCAATATCCCGCGTTTGCCTCGCATCCAACAGAAGAACTGGTGCGGCTCTACAACATTGCTCTGAACGAGGTCTATCCCGACTATCTGAGTGGAAGCATCGATTTTCCGGAAATGCGCCGCCAAAAGTTCGATCGCTTCTGCGTGCGTGCCGGCATTCACAAGTCCGGGGCCCTCGATACGGCAACATTTCACTCGATCTACGACGAAGGCTACTTTCGCGAGCGGCGAGCCACGCCGGGCAGCATGGCTGCGTTACAGCGCCTGAAGGACCACGGAATCGAAATCGTGGTTCTCACGAACGGTGTCCGCCGTATCCAGGAAGAAAAGCTCCGCGTGATTGGCTTCGATTCGCTAATCCCATTTCTGTTGCCCTCGGAAGAATCCGGCACCGCCAAGCCCGATCCGCGAATTTTCCAATGGGCTCTAAAACGAACCGGAACGTCCGCGCAAGACGTCGTGATGATTGGAGACAACCCCATCAACGACATTGCCGGAGCGCTGCAAGCAGGCATCCGCGCGATCTACTACTCTCCTGCGGCATCCAAAGGCACGATCGTTACGGAATTCGGATCAGCCCCGGTGATCTCGGATTGGAGCCAGATCCCCGAGTTCCTTCAGGCAACTTCCCCGCCCGCCGCGCCAGCCGAAACGATGGCCCGGTAAATCGGGAACTTTTACCTTCTCCGCCGTGTCCGTTATGCTAGTGGAGGTATGACTCTCCTGGACGCCAAAGAGTACGACTCAGCACGAGCCCGCAAACGCAACATCAAAATCATCTGGGCGGTGGCAATCGTCGTCATTGTGCTTGCCCTGGGCTGGTGGTTCCGCTACTGGCCTCAGGAGCGCATCGTCGGGCACTTCTTCGACGCGCTGCAGAAGCAGGATTACAAAACCGCCTACGGCATCTGGATGCACGATCCCACTTGGTCGCAGCATGCCGACCAGCATCCCAAATATCCCTACGGGGATTTCTACCGCGACTGGGGACCCGGCGGCGAATGGGGATTGATCAAAACGCAGAAGGTCTATGGTGCCAGCACGTGCCCGGGGCCTGCCACTGGAGTCGTCGTGGACGTGATCGTCAATGACCGCGCTGAACACGCGCAGGTCTGGGTGGAGAAATCAGACAAGACGCTGAGCTTCCCGCCCTGCGAGTTGATCTTCCACTGAGGCCTGGGTGCCCTATTCCAACCGTGGCCAGAGTGCAGACTTCTCAGGCGCGTGCGACCTGCAACGCTTCCACTGTTTTCAAAAGGGAGCCTTCGTCTCCCACATTGACGCAAGTCTTTGAGCGATCGATCTGCCGCATCAGTCCGCACAGAACTTTTCCCGGTCCCACTTCGATGAATGTCTGCACTCCCTGTGCAATCAGCAGGCGCATGCAGGCATCCCATTTCACTGAGCCAGTGACCTGCCGTACCAGTGTTTCCAGTGCGCGATTCTGCTCCGCAACCAGTTCGGCATCGACATTGCAGGCGACCGGGTAGACCGGCTTGCTGATGGCAAATTTCTTGAGATCGCCTTCCAGACGGTCTTGCGCCGGTTTCATCAGCGAGCAATGGAACGGTGCGCTGACGGGCAGCAGTTTGGCGCGCTTGGCTCCGCGCTCGTCCGCTAATTTTGCCGCGCGCTCGACAGCGGCCGTGTTACCGGAGATGACAATCTGTTCGGGCGAGTTGATGTTCGCGGGCGAGCAGACTTCCCCCTGCGCCGCTTCCTTACAAATCTCCGCTACTTTGTCGAAGTCCATTCCCAGGATCGCAGCCATTGCGCCGACACCCACAGGCACCGCTTCCTGCATGTATTTGCCGCGATTGCGAGCCGTCCGCACCGCATCAGCAAAGCTGAACGTTCCCGCCGACACATGCGCCGAGTATTCCCCCAGGCTGTGCCCTGCCACAAAACTCGGCTTCGGAATCCGGCTCTCAAGAACGCGCAATGCCGCAACTGACACCGTGAGAATCGCCGGTTGCGTAATTTCAGTCAGCCGCAGCTGATCCTCGGGCCCTTCGAAGCACAACGGCGATAGCTTGTAGCCGAGCGCTTCATCGGCCTCTTCGAATGTTTGTCGGGCAATGGGAAACTTCTCGGCGAGATCCTTGCCCATGCCGACTGTTTGTGATCCCTGGCCCGGGAAAATCAGTGCAACCGTGTTTTCACTCATAAGCTTTTCTGGGAAGACCCTAACTGGAGTGTGCGACCGTTTCCTGCGTTGCGGGATGCAGTGCCGCTAAACCCCGCTCGATCGACAGGTTAATCCCTCTCTCGGCAAATTCCGCCGCCACACGGATGGCGTTCTTCATCGCATTTGCATTGGACGATCCATGCGTGATGATACAGGCGCCCTTCACGCCCAGCAGCGGCGCGCCGCCGTATTCGGTATGGTCGAGGCGCTTCTTGAAATCGATGAATGCGCTGCGCGAAAGCAGGGCCCCGACCTGGCGTGTGATCGTTGCTTTCAGCGATTCTTTCAGCGCCGTGCGAACCAGGTTCGCAACGCCTTCCGATATCTTCAGGGCAACGTTGCCGACGAAACCATCGGCCACGATCACATCCACTTGACCGTTGTAGAGATCGCGCCCTTCCACGTTTCCTACGAAATTCAATGGCAGCTGCTTCAGAAGCTGGAACGCCTCTCGCGTGAGATCGTTTCCTTTGGATTCCTCTTCGCCAATCGACAGCAGCCCGACACGCGGCGCCGACTTCTTACCGAACATGGAGCGGAAGTAAACGTCGCCCATGACGGCGAACTGCTCGAGATTTTTTGCCGTGCAATCAACGTTTGCTCCGACGTCCAGCAGCATCGCTGGATTCCCCGGCGCGGTAGGAAACACTGCCGCCAGTGCCGGACGGTCTACGCCCGGAACTCCCCCCAGTACGATCTTCGCCGTCGCCATGGCAGCGCCGGTATTCCCTGCAGTGACGAAGCCGTGGGCTCGCCCTTCGCGCACCATCCTCAGGCCGACCCGCATGGAGTTATCGCGCTTGGCGCGAATCGCCTCCACCTTGTCTTCCATAGTGATGTATTCGCTCGCATGGACGACTTCGATGGGTAGACGGGAGGCTGCGGAATGCCGCTCAAGTTCCGGCCGGACGAGAGTCTCCGGGCCGACCAGTAGAACGCGCACGCCGTACTGGCGTGCGGCCTGAATCGCGCCCTCGATTTCTGGCTTAGGCGCGCGGTCGGAACCCATTGCATCCAGCGCAATCACGCTAGGCATGGTATTTGTGAGCTAGCTGGCTTCCTCGACGTCGAGAACTTCGCGCCCTTTATAGTACCCGCACTTCGAGCAGGCGCGGTGAGGCATCTTCTTCTCATGACAGTTGGGACACTCGGAGAGACTGTGCGCCTTCAAAGAGTCGTGCGCACGCCGTGTCGAGGTGCGCTTCTGGGAATGGCGCCGTTTTGGATTAGGCATGGTTCACAATTTCCTTTAGTGGGGATTCTCCCCGGATTGCACGTAGCAATTTCTGACTAGTGCTCGAGCCGGCTGCGGACATCTTTCAACGCCGCCCAGCGCGGATCTTCCACTTCATGCGAACAGGAACATTGTTCCTGGTTCAGATTCTTGCCGCAGTGCGGGCACAAGCCCTTGCAATCTTCGCGGCAGGTAATTTTCAAGGGCAAAGCGAGCAGGACTTGCTCGCGCAGCACATCCTCGAGCAGAAGACCGTCCCCTTGATAATAGCCGATTTCAGCCTCCGCGTCGGTAACTGAAAGCTCGTCGCGGCCCGCATCGGTCCCGAGTGGCCGGTAGAGCAACTCGAAATCCCGCTCGATGGCATGCTTCACTGGCTCCAGGCACCGGGCGCACTGCAATTCGAGCCCGGCTGACAGATGCCCCCGCAGCCGTATGTCCTTCACGACTTGGTTCTTGCCGTGATGCTCCTCGACCAGTTCGGCCTTTCCCGAGGTCTTTAGCGGCGTGCGGAGCTTGGCTTCGTCACTTAGATCGATGACATCCGGCTGAAACTCCTCCGTAAAATCCAGCGGATGGAGTGCCAAATCTTTGATGTCGAGGAACATGACCGAACCCTCCGCGGCGATCGCGCCGAACCAGCCCGCGGAAGCACGCCAACCGGCATAAGTACCGCAAGGAGCAAGACTTAGGATAAAGGTTAGGACTCGAAAGTGTCAAGAAAGTGAGCTGTTCCCCGCGAGATGGACATCCGTATTCGATCATTCTCGGGCACTCTATTTATCAATTCCTGACCAGAAAAATCCTGACGGCTGGAACGACGCGTAATCCGCGTAACCCTGGACCCTAGGCCCTAAACCCTGGTCAGAGTCCCACCCTGAAAAAACCCGCTCACGCCGTATGCGGATGAGCCAGATAGTGCTGCCGCAGCAAGTCCTTCCCGTAGTCATTCCCATTGGGAGTGCGCACCACGCAATGGATGTGCTGCTGCACCGGTTTCGAGGGATCCGCTGCAAACTTCCGCAGATTTGCCGGACGCTGATGATCGAACTCGATCAGCAACACCGGGCTCTGCACCCGGTAATAGAACACGCTGTCGGGCTGCGCGCCGCCAATCCATGTGAACCAGGTGGTATCAAGATGGCGGTCAACCTCATCCATTTTCACGCGGGCGTGACCATCATCCATGTTGCTGACGTAGAGATGAATCAAATCCCGCAACCGCTGGCGTGCTGGGCCCACCAATTCGTTCGTGCGCAAGCCGGCATAGTCGATCACCACATTGTCTTTGAAGGCTTCCGTCAGGTTGTTGTTTCCTGTCTTTGAGAATTCCAGGATCGCCTTCTTGCGCTGGGCCTCCGGGAGCGCCCGCAACATCTCGAGGCCGTCGTTCTGCTCTTTCTGCAAAATCTCAATGCCCGCATATTTGCCCGACGTGGCTTTCACCGGCTCTGAGCCGATAAACAGCGGAGTCATCACGACCTGATCGCCAAGGACAAAATAATTGATGATTGCGTGATGCCCCTCCAGTTTCCAACCCCAGGGTTCCGAGGCCGAAGGCTTCCCGTAAATCTGTATGTAGTACAGCCACTCTCCCAGGAAGTCATGATCTCCAGACAACTCGGCGAGAGTTTCATTCAGCCGCATGATGTTACGCGTCAGCTCGAACCCTTGCGTGCTGAGGGATGCGCGCATCAGTCCAAACGCCGCTTCGCGCTGCCGATCGTTCATGTCTGCGAAGCTGATCCCTTGCCGCGCATAGAAATGTTGATTCATCCACTTGCGCCACTCAACGTCATCCACCGGATAAATAGTCCGCGCCAGTTGGACTGGACTGAGACTGTTGATGAACGCGACTGCCGCGTTTCGCACCGGCTCCGTCGACACTCCGGTCGGCTTGATCTCAAACAGCGCCGGCATCACTTGCCCATTTGTCGTGATCCCTTTGAATGGCGCAGCCAGCCCGTCTTTCTCGTAATCCTCCGACATCCGGCGGAAACGTTCCGCAATGTCGGACGGGGATTGCGATTCCTGCTGCCCCATCGCCCACGGAGCGACGACGGCGGTGCACAGCATGGACGAAATGAAATCCCGGCGCGTGGGTCCCGAGGGCCTATGCGTATGACCGTGATGGTGGTGATGCGGCTTATGCGGCATGAGAGAACCCTCCCACTCGAAGTGGCGGCAAGATAGCACGGGTGTCGCACCTGCGGCAATTGAAGACCGGACGCGGTGACTCTAGCCGTTTGAACACATCTCACAACCTTGATAGGCAAGCGTCCCCTCATTCCGTTATCCTCGCCTCGTCGGCATGGTCACAATCGATCCGGGATTTCAAACAAACTAAATGAGAACAATTTCCAGTGGAGAAGTGCTTCACGTCGACTCAGGAGTTCTGCAGAACCTCAGGACTCATGCCTCCGGTCCACAGGGGCAGCTTCCTCTGACCTCCGCCATGCTCCTGACCGAACCGTCGGGAAATCTCTTCGCCCTGAGCCAGAATGCGGGAATGGGGTGGCCGGCAGACCAATTGCTCGATCCTGAATTCCTCATCCTGAGCACGCATGGCGGCGTGCGCGCCGAAGACGGCACGCCCATCGCTCTCGGATTTCATACAGGACACTGGGAAGTTGGCCTGCTCGTCGCCGAGGCCGCCCGCGAGTTCCGTCGTAATCGAGCCATCCCTTTTGCCGGAGCCTGTACCGACCCATGCGACGGGAGATCCCAGGGCACAGGAGGAATGCTCGACTCCCTTCCGTACCGCAACGATGCCGCCATGGTTCTTCGCCGCCTGATGCGCTCGCTTCCCACACGCCGCGGAGTCATGGGAGTGGCCACATGCGATAAGGGCCTGCCGGCAATGATGATGGTCCTTGCCTCCTCCGGAGATCTTCCCGCTGTTCTCGTGCCCGGAGGCGTCACGCTTCTCCCCGAGCAAGGAGAAGATGCCGGCAAGGCGCAGACCATCGGCGCGCGCTTCGCGCAACAGGAAATCTCGCTCGAGTACGCAGCAGACGTTGGCTGCCGCGCCTGTGCGACTCCCGGTGGAGGTTGTCAGTTTCTTGGAACTGCTGCATCATCCCAGGTTACGGCCGAGGCTCTTGGCCTTGCTTTGCCGGCGACGGCACTTGCGCCATCGGGCCACTCGGTTTGGCTCGACAACGCCGTGCGATCCGCGCGTGCCCTGCTGCGGCTCCATCAGGTCGGGATAGGCGTGAACCGCGTGTTGACGGATGCTGCGGTCCGCAATGCCATGGTGCTGCATGCGGCCTTCGGCGGTTCCACAAACATGCTCCTCCACATTCCGGCGATCGCACACTCCGCAGGACTTCGTCGGCCGAACGTGGAAGATTGGGTTCACGTGAATCGGCAAGTCCCGCGCCTGGTCGATGCCCTGCCCAACGGGCCCAGAGGATTTGCGACTGTTCAGGTGTTTCTGGCTGGTGGCGTTCCTGAAGTCATGCTCAGGCTGCGTGAAGCAGGCTTGCTCGACTGCGATGTTCTCACGGCCAGCGGAGAGACTCTCGGAACCAACCTCGACTGGTGGGCCGATTCAGAAATGAGGCGGGAAATGAAGTCGCAACTCCGGGAGCGCGACGGAATCGATGACGCCGATGTGATCATGAGCCCAGACCAGGCACGCAGCCGCGGATTGACCCCAACCGTCTGCTTCCCGGTGGGCAATCTCGCTCCTCAAGGGTCGGTCATGAAAAGTACTTCGATCGATCCCTCGCTCATCGACGAAGCGAATGTCTATCGGCACACCGGTCCAGCGCGCGTCTTCATCTCCGAAGCGGCAGCGATCAACGCCATCAAGCGCGGTGATCTCCACGCGGGAGACGTGGTTGTTCTGTGCTGCGGAGGTCCGCTCGGCGCCGGAATGCAGGAGATCTATCAGGTCACCTCGGCTCTCAAGACACTGCGTTACTGCAAGAACATCGCGGTCCTTACCGACGCGCGCTTCAGCGGAGTCTCCACCGGCGCCTGCATCGGGCACATCTCTCCTGAAGCACTGGCCGGAGGACCGTTGGGCAAGTTGCGCGACGGCGACATCATCGAAATCATCGTGGATCGCGCAAATCTCCATGGCTCCATCAACTTCGTGGGAGAAGATGCTGAGCGCTTTTCTCTAGAAGAAGGCGAGACACGACTTGCGCGCCGGGCCTCACGCGACGATCTGGTTCCCCACCCGGCCCTGCCAGACGATACCCGCATTTGGGCCGCGTTGATCGAAGCCAGCGGCGGCGTATGGGGAGGCTGTGTCTACGACGCAGATACCATCGTCCGAAAGCTGCGCCCTGATGACAAGAAGGTAGCTCCGGAGTGACATCGTCAGCAATTCACGCACTGAACGGTCCCATGGGTATCTGGGGATGTTCACTTGCCAAATAAGTGAAATCGTTTGATAATAATTCTCATTCGGTCATATGCATTTAAGTCATGAAGAGTTCCGCGAGCTTGCCTGGAAGCATGGCATGGCAGCCACGCACCAGCGTAAGATCATCTTCGAGGCCGTGGTGGCTGCTCCGGGGCACTATTCGCCCGAGCAGGTTTACGCGGTAGTCAGACGCCGCATCCCCTCGGTCTCTCTCGCTACGATCTACAATAATTTGCGTCTGTTCGTCGAAAAGGGATTGCTGCGGGAGGTATCACCCCACGCGTCCACATTGCGCGTGGACGGCAATCTCGAATCTCATCATCATCTCGTCTGCACTCGTTGCAAGTCGGTGCAGGACATTACATGCGACTTTGTTGACTTCAAACGGCTGGCTCGGCAGGCGCCGGGCGGCTTTGATTTAACGCAGCCGGTGGTCGAAGTATTTGGCCTCTGCCGGCGCTGCAGTCCCAAAACCTAAGATCAAACGCAAGCAAAGTGAGGAATCATGGCTAACGAAAAGGAAGTACTGGCTGGTGTGCCCGGCCCGGGGAATACAGAAACCACAGAAACCACAGAATCCAAGTGCCCAGTGGCGCATGGCACTCGCAAATTCAAGACGAACACTGATTGGTGGCCCAACCAGCTCGATTTGAGCATCCTGCACCAGCAGGGGCCGCTCTCCGATCCGATGGGTGAGGAGTTCGATTACGCTAAAGAATTCA
Source organism: Terriglobia bacterium (assembly GCA_963727085.1). Taxonomy (GTDB): domain Bacteria; phylum Acidobacteriota; class Terriglobia; order Terriglobales; family Acidobacteriaceae; genus Sulfotelmatobacter. Next base: position 75,218 of record CAVSER010000007.1, read on the forward strand.
AGAGCCTCGACCTGAATGCCGTGACGAAGGACCTGCATGCCTTGATGACGGATTCGCAGGAGTGGTGGCCGGCCGACTTCGGTCACTATGGCCCGCTGTTCATCCGCATGGCATGGCACAGTGCGGGCACGTACCGCATCGGCGACGGCCGGGGTGGTGCCGGGGCAGGGCAGCAGCGCTTCGCACCTCTGAATAGCTGGCCCGACAACGCAAACCTCGACAAGGCACGCCGTCTGTTGTGGCCGATCAAGCAAAAATATGGCCGGAAAATCTCGTGGGCCGACTTGATGGTTCTGGCGGGCAACGTTGCCCTCGAGTCGATGGGATTCAAGACATTCGGCTTTGGTGGCGGACGCGCCGATGTGTGGGAGCCTCAGTTGGATGTCTTCTGGGGACCGGAAGGCGACTGGCTGGGCGATCAACGCTATAGCGGTGATCGTGAGCTCGCGAATCCACTGGGCGCGGTGCAGATGGGCCTTATCTATGTGAATCCGGAAGGTCCGAACGGCAACCCGGATCCAATCGCTGCGGCCCGGGATATCCGTGAGACCTTTGCCCGGATGGCGATGAATGACGAGGAGACCGTTGCGCTGATTGCCGGAGGGCATACGTTCGGCAAAACTCATGGCGCCGCTCCTCCTCCGGAATATGTCGGACCCGAACCCGAGGGCGCCGGTATCGAGGAGCAAGGCCTTGGCTGGACAAACAAGTTCGGCAAGGGCAAAGGTAACGATACGATCACCAGCGGGCTGGAAGTCATCTGGACTATCTCGCCTACAAAGTGGAGCAACAGTTTTTTCCAGAACTTGTTCGAGTATGAATGGGAACTGACCAAGAGTCCGGCTGGCGCAAATCAGTGGACTCCCAAGAATGGTGCAGGCGCTGGCACAGTGCCGGATCCGCACGATCCGTCGAAGCATCGCTCGCCATCCATGCTGACCACGGATCTCTCCTTACGGTTCGATCCTGCCTACGAAAAAATCTCGCGGCGCTTCTACGAACATCCGGACCAGTTCGCGGACGCTTTCGCGAGGGCTTGGTTCAAGCTCACGCACCGCGACATGGGACCGGTCACGCGTTACCTCGGACCGCTCGTTCCCGCGGAAGTGCAGATCTGGCAAGACCCAGTTCCTGCGGTGGATCACGAATTGATCGGGGAGAAGGATGTTGCTGCGCTGAAGGCCAAGGTCATGGCATCCGGACTGACAATCTCCCAGTTGGTCACGACTGCGTGGGCATCGGCGGCGTCGTTCCGCGGATCCGACAAGCGCGGTGGCTCGAACGGAGCACGCATTCGCCTCGCGCCGCAGAAGGATTGGGAAGTGAACCAGCCCGCGGAACTGTCCAAAGTCCTGCAGAAGCTGGAGGCAATCCAGAAGGAGTTCAACAGCAGCACTCAGTCCAACGGCAACAAGGGCAAGAAGGTCTCGCTGGCGGATTTGATCATTCTCGGCGGCAACACGGCGGTCGAGGAAGCGGCGAAGAAAGCGGGATTCGACGTCACGGTTCCATTCTCGCCTGGACGCACGGATGCTTCGCAAGAACAAACCGATGTGCATTCTTTCGCGGTGATGGAACCGGCTGCGGACGGGTTCCGGAACTACCGCCGCAAGGGAGAGCAACGGCCGGTCGAAGAGATGCTGGTCGATCGGGCGCAATTGCTGACGCTGACTGCTCCCGAGATGACGGTTCTCATCGGCGGCATGCGCGCCTTGAACACCAATTTCGGACACTCGAAACACGGTGTATTCACGAAACGACCTGAGACGTTGACGAATGATTTCTTCGTCAACCTGATCGACATGAGTACGCAGTGGCAGCCGTCCCAGAGTGGAGACGGCGTGTACGAGGGGCGCGATCGCGCGAAGGGGGAAGTGAAGTGGACTGCCACCCGCGCCGATCTCATCTTCGGTTCGCACTCGCAACTGCGAGCGCTCGCCGAAGTCTATGCCTGCGCGGACGCGAAGGAGAAGTTCGTGAAGGACTTCGTGAAGGCGTGGACGAAAGTGACGAACCTCGATCGCTTCGACCTGGCCTGAGTTCGCTGCTAGTGGAAAGGGCGTTCTTTGCGGTATCTACTGCAAAGGACGCCCTTTTTTGTTTCGTAGAACCGGAAGATCTATGCCAGCGCGAGGTTCAGATTCTCGATGGCCTCGTCGATCTCGCCCGTGTTTTTGTAGCCGACGGTTACGCAATCGACGCCTGCGTTGGTGAACGCGAACTTCATCGCCTTCTGCCGGTCCTCGCGGTTGAAGGTGCCTTCGCCCGCCAGTTTCATGCTGATCACGCCCATGCCTTCCTTGCGAACCTCTTTTACGTGCGAGACCACTTCAGGGACATTGCCCGGTTCCGGAACGTCGGGGGCCTCTGCGTCCATGCTCTTGCCCTTGTGATTCATGCGGATCATTGCAACTTCGAGCCACTTGTTTCCCGGGACCTTGCGCAGAGCAGGCAGGCCGTGGACCGACGCACCGTGACTGACGAAAACTTTCTTGGATTCAGCTTCGAGAAACGCGTCCTGCCAGCGGGCTGTGTCGGTTGGCCAGGTCGGGGTGTGCTGCCAATGCAGCAGCATGATGTCGAAGTATTCGGTGTTCGCCAGTTTGCGTAGCTCGTCGAATTTCTGCTGCGCGTTTACGCCTTCGCGCGTGGTCACCTTCGACATGAGCTGGTAGCTGTCGCGCGGGATTCCTTTCAGCGCCACGCCGAGCATCTTGTGCATCTCACCGTATGATTCGGCCGTCTCGAAGAAACGGATGCCGTGATCGTAGGCATAGCGCACGAGCCGCGTGAAATGATCCTGCCCAAGTTCGCGTTGCACCTGGCCGCTGAAGCTCCCCGTACCAAATGCCAGCCGGGTGACTTTGACGCCAGATCTTCCCAAGGTCACCAGGTCGGTTGCGGTGCGTCGCTGTGCGACGAGCGGAAGGCTTCCGGTGACGGCGAGTGCTCCGGCGGCAAGACCGGTTTTGAGGAATTCACGGCGAGTGAAACGGGACATAGGACCTCCACAAACCCCGATTCGGGGATGCTATCAGAAGTAGTGGAAGAGATTTCCGTGGCTTTACATCGAATTCGTACGGATCACATTTTTTAGATCTCGAAGCTCAAAATATTGATTTCAAAGAACTTACTAGCTGCCTATCTCCGCTTGTCTCTGCAAAATATTGAACCCGTGAGACTTACACGCAAAATATTCCGTAATAAGGACTTAGCTAAAAGCTCTGAAGACGGCAGCCACGCCTTTTGGCTGTGACGATGATCGGACAATTCCGCTGTGGATGACAAGGTCAGATGTCACAGCAGAATGCGTGTTGCTGTGGATAACTTGCGAGTCGTGATCACAATGCGGCGAGCGCGTGACGGATCTATTGTTTCTTGGGATAGAAACGGGCGGTTTCGGTCTTCGTCTTCGGATCGTAGTGCGTGTACGTGACGTGGTGATCCCCAGCGGCGATGGGTTCAATATCGGCGGGAATGATCCAGACCTTGCCGGGATCGATCGGGATGGTGTTGTCGTAGAGAATCGTCTGGCGGTCAAACCTGGCTTTGCATTGATCGCGTTCCTGGGTTGTGGTCTGCAGTGAGGCCTTGGCACTTGCCAGTTGAGCATCGAGCGGGTTCCTTGCGAGATCGGCGGAGAATTTCTGTTGTGCCGCCTTTTCAGCGGACTCGGCCGCAGCACGCCTAGCACTGGGTAGGACGAGACCGTAAAAGATCAGAAACGTGACGAAGCAGCCCAGTGCGAACGCGAGTACGTAGCTCTGCCAAGTGCTCTTTTCCATTCCTTCGGTGGTTTCGCTGGTGTCAAACATCTCCGCCTCCCTCGAGGAATTCAGAACCCCGCAAGTAGAATGCAGCCCGCGTCTCGCACGGGTGCAACGAAAGATTACGACACATTCTCCTCTCGCCGCCACAACGTCAATCCATCCGATCCCAGCGCCAGCATTCCGAGCGACGGGCCTGTCGTGGCAGGCGATGCGACGTCTTCCGAGCTGTTCGAACTCGTGCTGCCGGCGGAGATACGACGACCCGCAACGGTTTCGTAGGCAAAAGCATTGATGTGCGCGGCAATCGACTTTCGATTGACATAATTGGAGGACAGGCTGATCCATCCATAATGCGTCGTTCCGTGAATCAGAAACTTAACCCCGAGGTAACGGTTGCGCGGATTGCCACCCCAATGACCGATAAGGCTGCGGTTATAAGAAAAAGAGCAATACTCGAAGTTGGATTTCTCGATCGCCACGCCGCGTCCGGAAGAAGCGCCAAAGTGCGCCGAGGGCCCGATCTTGGCCCCTTGCGCCAGGGCGGAGGCATAAGGGCCGACGGAACTTCGGATTGGACCGCCCACTACTGCACCACCCGCAAGTGGTTTCATCGTGAATTCAAAGTCGGGCGAACAGTCTGCCGAATACGAGATCAGGCTGAACTCGAAGTCGGCGACACCGTCGTGATCGAGATCGATCAAGACCGGCTGATTGATGGGAATAAAAATGGTTTTCGTCGTGGTCACGACTTTTGCCGCGGCAGGCAAAGTCAATGCCAGCACGCTCACACCCGCCGCAACGGCTGCAGCTGAATAATGTTTCAGATGATGATCGAAAGTGGTAGACGCGAACACACCTTCGTCGCGATCAGACTGTCCGCATGACATGGTTGAACCCTCAAGAGGGAGCATCAGCTTCAGTCCACAGGTTGTCAATACGAAAAAGGAATCGTTACGGGCTCTCGCACAACCGCGAGGAGGACGGTGCACTTTCCCAACAGAGTGAATGGGAAGGGCAGGTGAGCCCGGATGCATAGATCCTGAGTCCCGCAGAAGACGCGAGACTCAGGATGACATCACCTTTAATCACATCACCTTTAAGGTCTTCCAGATTAGGAGTCGCTCAGGCCGAGGTGCAGTCTCAGTGTCACAGATGTTGCCTCAGGCCGAGCGCTTTTACCGTGTCCTCGTCCAGAATATTCTTGCCGTTCTTTTGTGTGACTACGCCGAAGCCACCGGAGTAGTCCCACATGGCCCAACTGATGTTGTGGCGCTCGAGCGAGGTGCGGACGTCCTTCAGCCATGCGAGACGGTCCTGCGCTTGCGCGTGGCGATAGACTCCGAATTCATTACAGACGAGCGGCACGCCGTAGCGCTTCGACCAATCCGCCGCCTGGTTGATTTCGGCCTCGATGCGCGACGCGTCCCAGTGATCTTCTGCGTAGCGAATCACGAAGAGGCGGTCGATGGCTTCCGGCACGGTCTCGGCAACATGGGCTGCGTTCTCCGGATTCGACGGATAGTGCAGGTTGTTCAGCCAGTTCCAGTAGTACGATCCCCACGAAGCACCCTGGTGCGTGAAGATGTGCGGCTCGTAAAAGTGGAAGACGTAGATGACGTTGGGATCGCGCATCGGCTCAAGGAAAATCATGTCATCGTTGTTGTCCCAACTGGCGCCGGGGGAGAGGATGGTGTTCGACGGCGCGCCCTGCCGAATGGCTTTGGCGAGGCGGGCGGCGACTCCCTGCCAGCGGTAAGCGTCGTGCATCTCGGGCTCGTTCAGGATCTCGAAGAAGATGCGCTCGGTGTCCCAAGGCGGAGACGCATAGTGATGCGCGACGCCACGCCAGAAATCGGCGAAGCGCTCCACGAAGTCATCCCCTTTCAGGCGCGCCTTGAAATCGCCATCGGGATGCATATCGAGCTCGACCGAGAGTCCGGCGTCAAGAATCATCTTCATCGCCGCGTCGAGATACCCGTAGTACTCCGCCGTGCCGTTCGTCTTCTGTGAGGCGTCGATCATTGGTTGCGGGTTGACGCTCAGGCGCACGTGATCGAAGCCCGCGGACTTGATCATCGCGATGTCGGCGGCTGTCGTCCACGACTCGAAGTGTTCCTTGGTGTATCCCTTGGAATCGTAAACCTGCGCGAACCATTCGCTGAGATTGACTCCGTGACGTATGTGCGCGAGGCGTGACGCCGGGACCGTATTAGTTGGGATTGTTTGCGCGGATGAAAGGGAAGTGAGGAGCAGGAGTGCTGCAATGAAATAGGGGTACATGGTCCTCCCTGAAAAGAGCAGACCATTGTAGCGGCACGGACCGGAGGGCGATTCGAATTCGTTCGAGATTTCTCCGGCCGTGACGCTGCATCCGCGCGATGACCGAGTGTTAGCTAGCTGAGAATCGGCAACTCGCGGATTCGCTTTTTGGTGGCCGAGTAGATCGCGTTGCACAGCGCCGGTGCCACCGGCGGTACGGAAGGCTCGCCGATTCCAGTCGGGACCTCCGCACTCGGAACCGCGTACACCTCAACGACTGGAGCCTCGTTCATGCGCAGCGGTGCGTAGTCATCAAAATTGCCCTGCACGATGCGGCCCTTGTCGATGGTGATCTTCGCGCGCAACGCGTTGCCGAGGCCGTACACAATACCGCCCTGGATCTGCTGTTCGAGAATCGCGGGATTCACTACCTGTCCGCAATCGACAACGGCTACGACTCGATGCACCTTCGGTTCGTTGTTCTCCATCGTGATCTCGGCGACTTCGGCCATGTAGGAGCCGAAGCAGCCAAAGCACGCGATGCCGCGATGGTGCCCTGCGGGAAGAGGCTTGTCCCACCCAGCTTTGTCGGCTGCGAGTTGCAGCACGCCGCGCATGCGGGCCGTGTGCCACGTGGTGGTGAAATAGTTCAGGTCCTGATCTTTCGCCAGCAACTGCAGGCGATACTTCAGCGGATCTTTTCCGGCCGCGACCGCGAGTTCGTCGACGAAACTCTCGAGCGCAAATGCGGCTTGCAGCGCGTAGACCGAGCGCATCCAGCCGAGCGGGACGGGCGTTTCGGTCATCACGTATTCGATGGTGTAGTTCGGAATCCCGTAGACCGGGCCGGCTTCATCCGGCAGATCGGGATCGACTCCATTGGCCACGGGCAGACCCTTTTGCCCGCTGATCGAAGGCGCAACGATTTTGTGGGTCAGTGCGAGCGGCATGCCCGATCCGTCGAGCTTGGCGCTGAGTTGATGCAGGCTCGCGGGACGATAGGTCGAGAATCGCATGTCGTCTTCGCGAGTCCATAGAACTTTCACCGGAGCGTTGATCGACTTGGAGACGAGCGCCGCTTCGACTGCATAGTCGTGTTCGAGACGGCGTCCGAAGCCTCCGCCCATCAGCGTGACGTTGACCTTCACCTGATCGGGATCAAGACCAATGGCGGTGGCGACGGAGTCGCGGCAGTCCTGCGGAACCTGCGTCGGTGCCCAGAGTTCGCACTTCGAACCTTGAAACGATGCGGTGCAGTTGCCCGGCTCCATTGGAGCGTGCGCCATAAAGGGCAGCGTGTATTCGGCGGAGATCTGACGTCCGTCAATTTTGGTGACGTCGCCGGCCGCGTAGAGATTTCCGCCTTTTTTCGATGCGGCTTGCTTGAGCGAAGTCAATACGGCTGCGGAGTTGAGGTCTTTGTTCGGGCCCTCTTCCCATGAGACGTTCAGGACGCGGCGGCCTTCCAAGGCGCCCCACACGGTGTCGGCAACCACGGCTACGGCGGAGTCTCCGGTCTTGCCGACAAATGTTACGCCCGGAATTTTCTTCGACTCCTTATCGTCAATGCTTGAAACTTTTCCGCCGATGATGGGAGAGCGCGAGAGAACGGCGAACTTCATGCCCGGCACGCGGAAGTCGATGCCGAATGTAGCTTCGCCTTTTACTTTCGACGGCGAATCCACGCGTGCGAGGCGCTGGCCGACAATCTTGTAATCCTTGCTCTGCTTGAGCGGGACGTCGGTGGGAATGGGCAGGGTCGAAGCTTTGCCGACGAGATCTCCGTAGCTGAAAGTACGATTCGAGGCGGCGTGCTTGATGTGGCTGTTCTCGGCGGTGCAGCCGGATCGCGGAACACCCCAAGTGAGAGCTGCGGCCGAGATCAGCATCTCGCGCGCGGCGGCACCGGCTTTGCGCATGGGATCCCACGTGGTGCGGATGCTGGCGCTTCCACCTGTGGTCTGATCGCCGAAGAGCGTGCTGGCTCCGGCCTGCTCGATCTCGATCTGCTTCCAGTCGGCCTCGAGTTCTTCGGCGAGGATCATGGGCAGGGCAGTGCGCACGCCTTGTCCCATCTCGGAGCGCGCGACTACGACTGTGATCTTGTTGTCGGGAGTGATCCGCAGATAGGCGTTCGGAGAGAAGGATTCCTTCTTCGAGCCTTCTCCGTGCGGCAGGTAGAACCCGATGACGAGGCCTGCACCCGCGGCGATGCCGGCGCCCACAAATTCGCGTCGGGAGAGTGGGCTCATCGCGCACCTCCATTGGCCGCGCGGTGAATTGCTTTGCGGATCCGCTCGTAGGTGCCGCAGCGGCAGAGATTGCCGGTCATGGCCTCAGTGATCTGGTCATCGGAAGGGCTCGGAGTTTTCGCGAGCAGCGCGGCCGCCGACATGATTTGTCCGGTCTGACAGTAGCCGCATTGCGGGACCTCCTCTGCGATCCAGGCGGCCTGCAAGACGTGGAGGCCGTTGACGCCTAGTCCTTCGATCGTAGTAACGCTCTTGCCGGAGACTTGAGAAACCGGCGTGGAGCAGGAGCGGATCGGGTTGCCCTCGACGTGCACGGTGCATGCGCCGCATAATCCCGCGCCGCAGCCAAATTTGGTTCCCGTGAGTTCCAGGGTATCGCGCAGGACCCAGAGAAGAGGAGTTTCGGGAGGCACACTGACTTTACGTTCACTGCCGTTGACGCGGAAAGTGATATCGGCCATTGTCGTCCAGGTTGTGGTTTGGAATCTGCACACCATGGTACTCAAGTCGAGGGAAAAGGCAAAATGAGGCGCCGGGGGCGGGGCACAGTTCCAGAAGGGAAGAGGCTAGTGCGCGACTCGCATTTCAGCGCGGATCCTTTCGCCGATCAACTCGGCGAATTCGCGGAAGGCTGGAATTTCGTAGAGACGCAGGCCAATTTCGGGACCGGGTACGCTCGTTGCATGGATATTTGCCTGCTGGTTGCGCACGGCGTCAAGAATTTTCGTTGCCATCGTCGCGTCGAAGCTCTCGGAGACGATCACGGTGCGATCCGGCCATTGCTCGACGACGACTGGCCCTTCTTCGGTCAGGAATTGTGTGCTCGACGCAGGGCATTTCGCGGCACTGCAACTGGGAGAGTCCTGGGGAGTCGCCGTGCGATAACGGTGAGCGACTGTTGACGCATAGAAGCGGGCGTAACGCTCGGCGGCCTGCGCTGTCTTCCAGCGCGAAACGTAAATCATGGCGAGGTCTAACGTGCCGGCCGTGGCATCAGTCTTATCTTTTCGCCGCACGGTCAGATATGCGCCTCCTTGCCAGGCGGAAGAAAGTTCATCAGCATTTCTGCGCTCGCCGTATTGCTTCAGGTAGGCGCGCACGTCGAGTTGTCCAACGCCACCGGAGTCATACACGTCGTACTGATCGCCCAACAATTGTTTCAGGTCCGGGATAGCCACGGGCGGAAGCTTCTCTCCATTCAGGTAAGTGTCGGGCTCCAGCACTTCGTGCGAGGTTCGCGGCGGACGCGCGAAGGCGCCGGCGAAGGCCATCTTCTTTCCGCCTTTGTGGAGCAGCTCTCCCTCGAAGATAAGTCCTTCTTTATAGGCGAACGTTCCCGTCTCCCGCAGAATCATGGGAGCATCATGCAGCAACTGGGAATCCTGCACGGCTTTCACGGCGGGATCTTCCATCTGATAAATGAGACCCGGAGTGTCTGCGAGGCTGCGCCCCAGGGGAGCAATCAAGTAGTCGACATAGACGACCATGGCCTGCCCCTCGACGACAGCCTTGCGGGCGACAGCGCCATCGTCGTCCTCGGAATCCTCCTTGGAATTTCCTTTCACTTTGGAAGCGGCCTTCATCCATTTGCGCAGGTCGTAGTTCTGATCCTGGAGAGCGTGCGTGAGTTCGTGTGCCAGGATTGGCTCCTGGCGATCCGCCGGAACCCAGCTAAGCAGGGAAATGATCTTGGTTTCCGGATCGTAATATCCAGCGATTTGATTCCCCGTGGATTTCACGAGAAATTCGCGCAGGTTAAACTCCCGCGGCAGGAAGCCCAGCTTCTTCATGCTCAGTTCCGCACGGGCGAGGCGCTGCGCGTACTCTTCCTTGGCAAGTTGCCCGGTGGTGTATTTCTCCACGTCAGCCTTGCTGACCAGTCGGCGTTTCACGGGTGCGTGTTTTGGAAGGCCGGAGTCTTCGGAAGAAAAGGTGAAGATCCTGTCCACGGAGTCAAAGAGTTTCTTCGTGTCCGCATCGGTCATGCGGACCTCATCGCTGGTCTCTTTCCGCACCTTGCGGGCAAGGTCGCCTAGACTCTGCGAGGAATTGTCCTGGCCAAAAGAAAGCGGGAACAAGCAGAGTAGGCCGGCCGAGAGCAGGCATCGGCGGAAGCGGAACGTCATGGAAAGCCTCACTCTGGACCAGAATGCGGTCTCCATGATTTTCCCTGAACGAGGCACAGAACTGCCCCGGAAAGGAGTAGTTGCGCCTTACGAAGGTAATAAGGGTCTTCGCGAATCGCTTATTTTAACTGGGAGAGCTTCTGAGTCGCGAGCTGTCCGGCTTCGGTGGAGGGATTGTCTTTCTTAATCTGCTCGTACAGGCGCTTGGCGTCGAGGGGCTGATTCGAGTTCTGATACGCCTCGGCCAGTTGAAGCTGAGCAGTGACCTTGCCGACGCTATCGGTCGGCTTGTTGATAAGCTCCTGATAGAGAGGGACTGCTTCCTTCATGCGATTAGTGTTGGCATAAAGGGCAGCCAGGGCATCCTTGGCTAACGACGCGACCTGACGGTTTCCGCCGGAAGAAATATCCCTAAAATTCCGTTCTGCAGCCGCATTGTCACCCAGGCTGGCCGCTGTAACTGCAACGAAGTAATGCGCCATGTCGGCGGTGCGGGTGTGCGGATATTTGTCGATGATGGTCTGGAACTGCTTCTGCGCGGCCTGGGCACGTTCTTTGGCCGAGGTGAAGGTCGGGAAGTCGGGCTGTTCAGGGCTGCCTACCGGACGGAGCGGAGTGTTCATGGTCCGGACCCCTTGCGAAAAGTCCAGGCTGGCCTTTTCATCTTGCGCGCTGAGGTAATACCAGCCACCAATCGCCGCACCGGCGACGATGACCGCGACGATTGCAGCAATGATGATGGTGTTACGGTGCTCGACGGTCCAATGGGCGGTCTTTTCGGCGGCTCCGATGGTGACACGGCTAAATGCGTCCTGCTTCAGTTGATGGCGGGTTTCTGCGCGCACAAACTTCCCTTCTGCTGGTAGGAATAACTGGACAAACTAGCAGTTTAACAGGGGCAAAATGGGGCGTCAAAGAAGGAGGGACTGTGCGGGTCGCCATTTCCCCAGGCCTTAATGCAGGTTTTCAAAATATCTCTCAGCAAGGTAATGCGCACCCGCCTCAGAGACGTGATTGTCGTCGGAATATAGAAGGTGCCCTTCTCTCATTGCATAGCACGAAGCGAAATCGCAGAGGAAAGGCACTGGGTCAAATATTTGCATCCCGGGGAACTCCTTTTCCAGTTTGAGAACTTGATCACGGTATGCGCGGTTCCGAATATCGACCTCAACTCTGGAGACTGAACATGCATTCCGCGCTGACCTCCAAAAATCATGCGGTCGAGGAATGCACGATCTCGGGTCGAACCCGAGCTCGGGCCAGTCTATAAACAGGACTACTCTCTTACCGCGGGCATTCAGAAGCGAGAGAGTGTTGTGCAGAGATTCGACATACATTTCAGGTTGCGAGGTGCCTCGTGAGAGTGCCTCCCACCATATCTTCTTCGGCGCAGCTCCGGAATCCAACGCACCAAAGACCTCGCCTGACATGTAGCGTGGGCCGCGTGCCGAAAAAATAATCGTGCGGACGCTTTGAGCATGAACAGCGAAATTTATCATCGCATTGACCGGTGTCTTGCAATCCTTGTCGCTCCTTCCGGACGAGAATGTCTGTGTATCGTAGAAGGGGGCGCAACCCGCTTCCCCTAAATTCATTAGCGAGATTGAACGTCGCTGATACAGCGGAGCGAGCCCATCGTACAGCACCGCCGCATGGGAATCGCCAATGAGCAACACATCCGGGCCCCCAGTGTTTGTCGTACGACAGTAGTCGATCTTGCCCAGACCAGAGATCGCGCGGCACTCGGGGGTCGACCACACCACGCTCCGGAGCCGGCCCAAGTCGTCTAGGGCTTTAGGAAATCGGCTGACGAAACCATCTCTCGTCGCAGCGTAACCGAAACCTGCAACGATCATCGAAGCTGCCATCAGGGAGACAGGACGGATCCAGTTCTTCTTTCCGAACCGAATTGGACTTTCCACGAACCGAAATGTCGTCCAAGCCAGCACGAAGCTGACAAGCACGCCAGCGATCCTCATGCCGACCGACACCTCTCCTCCGCTGAGCATCCGCGGAAACGTGAGGATCGGCCAATGCCATAGATACAACGGATAGCTGATCAGTCCGACGAAGACCATCACCTTGTTGGCTAGAAAGCATCGATTGATCCACGCCTCCGAGCCAGCGAGAATCAGCAGCGCAGCGCCGCAAACCGGTAACAGTGCCCACCATCCAGGGAACGCGTCCGTTTCGCGAATCCGAAAGATCGCTAAAGCGATGAGCGCGATTCCGCCCGCAGCAAGACTGTTCGCAAACGACGCGCTATGAGCCCTCAGGCCGCAGAATACAGCGAAGGACTGCAGAGAGCGGACGGCTTGCCTGGGCTCGTCCTTTGATAACTCCCAGCAGGCGATTACACAACCTATGGTGAGTTCCTAGCAGCGTGTCTGCGGCAGGAAGAATGCGCCTGCAGCGTCATGACGAACATGGGCTACGTTGAGCACGAATGACGCGAATGCGATTGCCACAAGTGGCCCGAACACTCTTTTCCGTAGGCGCCACATGACCCAGAGGAATAGCGAATAGCTCAAGTAGAACTGCTCCTCAATGCCCAAGGACCACAGGTGCATCAGTGGCTTGAGCGATGATCTGACATCGAAATATCCCGCCTCCCGCCGCAAGACAATGTTCTCAACATAGGCCGCCGCGCCCACAATGTTCTTGCCTAATCGCTCGTACTCGTCCGGGAGCAGAAGTAGCCAGCCAACTACGAACGACGCGGCCAGCACCACCATAAGGGCCGGGAACAGCCTCCGAATCCGGTTCGCGTAGAACGCGGTAAAGCTGAACGTCCCGTTCTGTAGTCCCAGTAAGAGAATGTTTGAGATCAGGAAGCCAGATATGACGAAGAAAACGTCAACACCCACAAACCCGCCAGGCAGCAGCGAAGGGAAGGAATGAAACAGGACTACCGCAATGATTGCCAAGGCACGGAGACCATCGATGTCGGGCCGGTAGGTCGCGGTGGAACGAAGCTGATCAATGGGGCGGCCATCATCCCTTGTCTGGCTTGGGATGAAGAGGGGAGTCGCGTCGTCCGCTCGGGTGGGTAGGAGATGCACGTCGGGGACTTAGGTTAGCACTCTAGAAATGATCAGCGGCGTCGCAATTGTCAGGGATTTGTAAAAAAGAGGCGTGCGACGACGAACGAACTTCCTCGTTAACCTCAATGCTTCGAATAGTTCCCACTTCTGTCCGGATTCCGTAACAAGTCCCATTGATTTGTAATCTTCCGATGTAACAGGGCTAGCTTGTGGGTCTCGTTTCCTTCCCCCTCACTTCAAATTAAGGAGACAATTGCATGTTGAAACCCGGTGCGACTCGTCCTCGCATTACCAAGGGCCACTCTCAAGCGCATACCGGTGTGAAGGGGCTTGATCCAATCTCACACCGCAATACCGGATATCAGACTCTGCCCCCTCCTCTTGGCCTGCCTCCGTTTCACTACGACATCAGTGAGTATTTTCCGGATATGGCGAATCAGATCAGCGATGCGGGCAGGATGGTAGTCGATGTCATGGGGGATTCCGGAGGCGTGAAAGACGCCGAGTTCCAATCGAACGTGGCCCGTGCCATGATCGATGCGCTCGAAAAGCCGAATCCTTCCCAGTTCTGCTATCACGTCGGAGACGTCGTGTACTTCACCGGGGCCCACGACGATTATTACGATCAGTTTTATGAGCCCTACGAACACTACACGCCACCGTTTTTTTCGATACCGGGTAATCACGACGGCGAGGTCGATGATCCGAAGGCACAGACGTCCCTCGACGGCTGGGTCGCCTATTTCATGCAGAAGGATCCGGACGTCGATCCGGTCTCGAAAGACGCGCCGCGCGTGGGAATGAATCTTCCCAATCCATACTGGACTCTGGTGACTCCGTTCGCGACGTTCATCGGGATGTATACGAATGTTCCGGAGCACGGCTCAATCGATTCGAATCAGCAGATGTGGTTGACGAACGAGTTCGCAACGGCACCGACCGATCGCGCGCTGATTCTTTCGTTGCACCATCCGATTTATTCGTTCGACGTCTTCCACAGCGGCAGTTCCAAGATGGCGGATGCGCTTGAGAATGCAATCCGGGATACTGGACGCGTGCCCAACCTGGTGTTGAATGGGCATGTGCACAACTACCAGCGCATCGAACAGACCATTGCGCCCGGCGGGCCGACTCCCTTTATCGTCGCGGGCCATGGCGGTTATCACAACCTGCATAAGCTGCATTCGGGAGATGGGACGGCCGCTCCAGATACTGGAGCAAAGCTGATCTATGGGAACGACAAGGTCTGGGGTTATCTGAGGCTGACGATCGACAAGAAGTTCATCAAAGGACAATCCACTGAGATCGACCGGGTCGGCAAGGTCACTGTGGACGTGGACAAGTTTCAATATCCGGCGGGACCCGTGCAGCTGAAGAATCCGAAGAGTGTCCCGACGCTCTGAGGGCGTAGCTTTTGTTTGTGAGTACGATCGTGACAGGTGTTGAGTGTTGTGTTTCGCTCGCACCGGTCACGATCTTTGTTTGTAGTGCAATGCCGCATCCAGTTTCCTTTCAAAAGCTCAATGTATTCTGCTACTCTGCGTTTTCCCTTCCGGGAGGAATCGAGAAGAATGTCCATACAAAAGCGTCCGTTTACCATTCTTGCCGCTCTGTTGTGTTTCGCCTTTTCGCTCTCCGCCGCTGACAAGAAATCCAAAGACAGCAGAGCTGAAGACAAGCCCTCATATGACCAGCCGCAGCCCACGACGGAGAATCTCGATTACACGATGTACCAGCGCATTCGCGAGGAAGGCCTGTCGCATTCTCACGTGATGGATTTTGCGTCGGCACTGACGGACGGCATTGGCCCGCGGCTGACTGGTTCTCCGAATCTGAAGAAGGCGAATGAGTGGACGCGCGACCAGTTCACCGCCATGGGATGCAGCAACGCGCATCTGGAAGATTGGGGCGAGTTCGGCATGGGATGGCGGCAACTGAATACGTGGGTGCGTATGTCCGCGCCGGATACCGCTGTATTCATCGCGCAGGCGCTGCCGTGGTCGCCTTCGAGCCACGGAGCCATCAACGGGCGCGCGGTCTGGGTCGAGGCGAACAATGAAAAAGATCTGGAGAAGTACAAGGGCAAACTCGCGGGGAAGATTATCTTCTTCGGCCCCATGCGCGAGGTGAAGCCGGTCGACAAGCCGTTGTTCAAGCGGGACGATGATTCGGACCTGAAGAAGCTCTCCGATTACCCTGTGCGCGTCGGCGAGCGCGGCGATTTCTTCGCCGAGTTCATCAAGCGCCTGGAATTCCGTGAGAAGGCCGGCAAGTTTTTCGCTGAGGAGCATGCTGCAGGAATTGTTGTGCCGAGCCGCGATGGACGCGATAGCGGCGGGTCCGGCGGAACGATCTTCGACGATGGCGGTTCCGGCATGGGATGGTTCACCTACCAGCGGCAGCACGCAGAGGCGCTTCCGATCGTCGTCATGGCGATTGAAAACTACGGGCGCGTGTACCGCCTCGTGAAGGCGAACGTCCCGGTCACCATCGAGATGGATGTCGAGACCGAGTTCACGGGGGATCATGAGCACGGGTTCGACACGGTTGCGGAGATTCCGGGCACTGATCCAAAGCTGAAAGAGGAAGTCGTCATGGTCGGGGGGCACCTGGATTCCTGGGCATCAGGAACGGGCGCTACCGATAACGGAGCTGGCACCATCGTCGCTATGGAAGTCATTCGCATCCTGAATGCGCTGCATGTGCAGCCGCGGCGCACGATTCGCGTTGCGCTGTGGACCGGCGAAGAGCAGGGCGAGTTTGGTTCTTACGGATACGTGAAGCAGCATTTCGGCTTTGTGCCGCTCTCGACGGCTCCCGATCAGTTGGCGTTGCCGGATTTCCTGAGAAAGCCTGCGGGGCCGGTGGAGTTGAAGCCCGAGCAGCCAAAAATTTCCGGATACTTCAATGTCGATAATGGGTCCGGAAAGATCCGCGGCATCTACCTGCAGGAGAATGCTTCGGTGTCACCGATCTTTCAGCAATGGATGGCGCCGCTGGCGGACCTTGGCGTGGGCACGATCACGATGCGGGATACGGGTGGTACGGATCACGAGGCCTTCGACGCAGTCGGCATACCGGGATTTCAGTTTATCCAGGATACGCTCGACTACGGATCGCGTACGCATCATTCAAACATGGATGTGTACGAGCGCTTGCAGCCCGAGGATTTGGCGCAGGCGGCTACGGTAGAAGCGATCTTCGTCTACAACACGGCCATGCGCGATCAGATGCTGCCACGCAAGCCGCTGCCGCATCCGGAACTGGAAGAGCAGCGCAAGGCTCCGCTCAAGAACCTGATGCCTGGGGCTGAGAAAGCAGCTGAAGAAGAGACGAAGAAGCCGGGGATGTAAGGCCTCACAAAGCGATCACCACGAAGGGCACTAAGTTTTACGAAGGAAGCTTTGTTTCATCCTTCGTGAACCTTCGTGTCCTTCGTGGTTTCTGATCTTCGCCGGGATTGCGATTTGCTCCCGCCGACGTCTTTGGGGTAGCCTCGTCTAACGCTGTAACCTCCGCTGGGGAGTTCTCCAATGGCCTCGATTCAGTTGCTCATCAATGGCAAGCCTCATGATGTGAACGTGTCTCCTGACACGCCTTTGCTGTGGGTGCTGCGCGACAACCTCAATATGACCGGCACCAAGTATGGCTGCGGCATGGGCCTTTGCGGCGCTTGCACGGTGCATCTGGATGGCGAGGCGGTCCGCGCCTGCCAGACTCCAATTTCGTCCGTGGGAGCGAGGAAGATCACGACGATTGAGGGACTGTCGGCCGACAATTCGCATCCGGTACAACTCGCTTGGATTGCCGAGCAGGTGCCGCAGTGCGGATATTGCCAGCCGGGACAGATCATGTCGGCGGTCGCACTGCTGGCCAAGACTCCGCGTCCGACAGACGATGAGATCGAGAGCGCGATGGTCGGGAATCTCTGTCGCTGTGGGATGTATCAGCGGATCCGCCGGGCAATTCATCGCGCCACTTTGAGCGCGGGGAAGGAAGTATAGCCATGGCGATCAACCGTCGAACCTTCGTCGTGCGAAGTGCCGCAGCGGGCGCGGGCCTGCTGATCGGGGTACGTTTTTCCGGATCGCTTTTACAGGCGCAGGAGAACGAGAAAGCCGGGAAGAAGCCTGCGGTCAATCCATTTGATGCTTATATCCACATCAAGCCGGATAACAGGATTTCGCTCATCGTCGCGAAGTCGGAGATGGGGCAGGGAATCAAAACTGGGCTGGCGATGATTCTTGCGGAAGAAGCGGAAGTCGATTTCAAGTCCGTCACTGTGGAGCAGGCGGAGACTCGTCCTGATATTTATACCCACATGGGGACGGGCGGCAGCGGCAGCACCATGGAAAATTTTGAGCCGCTGCGCCGGGCCGGAGCCACCGTGCGCGAATTGATGATCACGGCGGCGGCCTCGAAATGGAATGTCGCGCGTGACGAATGTGAGGCGAAGAAGGGCGCGGTCGTCCACGCGAAGTCATCGCGCAAGGCGACCTACGGCGATCTGATCGAGACCGCCGAGAAACTGCCGCTGCCTGAACCCGATAAGGTCGAACTGAAAGACGAAAAGGAATTCACGCTGATTGGGCATGCGACTCCAAGAGTCGACATTCCGGCAAAGGTGAACGGGAGTGCGAAGTTCGGCATCGACGTTCGCGTGCCCGACATGCTGTTTGCAGTCGTGGCGAGGTGTCCGACTTTTGGTGGCAAGCCTGCGCGTTTTGATGCTGCCAAAGCGAAGTCCGTCTCCGGCGTGCGCGATGTCTTTGAGATCCCAGCGCTAGGGCGCGACATGTTCACAGCCGGCGGAATTGCGGTGGTTGCTGACTCGACCTGGGCTGCACTGAAAGGGCGTGAGGCACTCGAGATCACGTGGGATCACGGTCCGGGATCGACCGAATCGACGGATACGCTGACGAACGAACTGCGCGCCGCTTCTTCGAAGGCAGGCAAGCGGCTTCGCAACGATGGTGACGTCGACAAGGTCTTGTCGAATGGCTCTAAGCATGTTGAGGCCACATACGAATTTCCCTACCTGGCGCATGCCACCATGGAGCCCATGAACATCACCGCCCATGCGCGGGATGGCGAAGCGGAAGTCTGGGCGCCGACGCAATCTCCCGACTGGGTGCAGCGAACAGCGGCGCAGATTCTGGGACTGGCTCCCAACAAAGTCACAGTGCACACAACCTATCTGGGCGGAGGATTCGGACGTCGCTACATGGCGGATTATCCGGCCGAGGTCGCGCAGATTGCGAAAGTCGTTCGCAAGCCCGTGCAGCTCGTATGGTCGCGAGAAGACGATATGACGCACGATTTTTATCGTCCCTCGGCGTGTCACACCATGCGAGGCGCGGTGAATGCGGCAGGACATCCCGTGGCGTGGTCTCACACGATAGCGTCGACTTCCATCGGCGGATATTGGGATCCTCCGGAGAAAAGTGCGCCGGAAAAATCAGAAGTCGGCGGCGCGTTGCAGATGCCGTATGCGATTTCCAATGTGAGGCTTGAGTACAATCCAGTCGCGAGTGTCGTTCCGCCGCTGTGGTGGAGATCCGTTGAGCACTCGTTTAACGGATTCGCCGTGGAATGTTTCATTGATGAACTGGCAGCGGCGGCAGGGAAAGATCCTGTACAGTTCCGTCGAGCGCACTTGGTAAAGCCTCCACACTGGAAGGCGCGATTTGAAGATGATCCGGATCCGGCACGGCTCCGGGGTGTACTGGACCTGGCGGCGTTGAAGTCGGGCTGGGGCAAGCCGCTTCCCAAAGGCAAGGGTCGCGGCATCGCTTCGTATTCGTCGTTTGGCAGCTACATCGCCGAGGTGGCGGAGGTCACGGTCAAAGACGGCAATTTCAAGATCGACCGCATCGTAGCTGCTATCGACTGCGGGCGTATCGTCAATCCTGAATCAGTGCGAGCGCAGGCCGAGAGCGCGATCGTCTATGGCCTCAGTGCCGCGCTGAAGAATGCAATCACTATCAAGAGTGGGGCCGTGGAGCAGACCAACTTCGATGGCTACGATCCGATACGAATCAATGAAGCGCCGCACATCGAGGTGTACTTAACGCGCAGCACCGAGGATCCCGGAGGGATGGGAGAACCCGCGCTGCCGCCCGCCGCGCCGGCCGTAGCCAATGCGATCTTCGCGGCATCGGGGCAGCGTCTGCGGAAGCTGCCTTTTCAGCTGAAAACTTCATAGCGCCGGCGGCACTACGGAATGTGACTCAGCCCGGCATGATTCACCCGGGCCGGTCTTTTCTCAGAGCAGGCCACGCTAGCCGCCGTTCGGACCGTTGTGGCAATCGTAGCAACTCACCTGATGGCCAGCGGTAAATGTGACGGAGCCGGAATCGCCCGCTGAGAGTGTGCGATCCGCCGGTACGGCGGAGAGCGCCGTCCCCGTGTAGTTGCCCCCGTGGCAATACGAACACTGGGTATAGCCGGAGTTGTCGGCGTAATCCGGATGCTGATTGACCCAATTTTGGCCCACGGTGTGCATTCCGTGGGGACCGCTGTTGGCAGTCGAAGGCATGGTCGCATGACAGACCGTGCACTCTACGACCTTTCCCGCGTATCCTTGCAGGTTCGCGCTGTAGAGATTGTCGTTTGGCTGAAGAGTGGGATACTCCGCATGCTGCGAACCATGGCAACCAGAACAGTACAGGGATCCATGGCCGGAACTGAAGCGATAGAGACTCTGGCCTGCATTGGGTTTGTTTGGATTGGTGGCGAAAGTAGTGTCGGCCGTGACACGCCACTGCCCGGTGGAATCGAAGGTCGTAGGGTAGCGTACACCGCCCGTGTGACACATCTGGCAAGAGGGAAGATCCAACCAGCCTTGGCGCGCAGCGGCGCCAACCTTGCTTAGATTGCCGTGGCAGTCGTAACACGCGACCTTGTTCATCGCACCGCGCTGGCATTTCGTCTGCTGTCCGGGATGACATAGATAGCAGGAGGCGAAGGGAGTGGTCGCATTGTCGAGGCTGGTGCCGGTTGCGGGATTGATCACTGGACCATGCAGCGCGTGCATGTCCGTCGTAAGCGGATTAATTCCGGTAACTCCGGGGGCGCCGAGGGCGTTCGTCGAATGGCAGGACGCGCACAAGATCGGAGTGCCAGAGGTCGCTGTCTGGTACAAGCTGCTCTGGTAGGTGTATCCGGCGGTCTGCAGCGCATTCAAGTAACCGGCGATATTCCAGCGATCGTCGTGTTTTTTGAGGATGTTGAGCTTGGTATCCTTGGCGGGATCGGGATTATTTTCCCATCCTGCGGCAGGCTGCGCTGCGGCATTACTGCCCGAGGCATGGCAGGCACTGCACGTCATTTCATCGCTAACCGCCAGGACGACCGTCGCCGTCGCGACAACGGTTCCCGCCGAGTCTTTGGCGACCACTTTCGCCATGGGATACGCATTCTTGTTGCCGGCGTCATCGTAGGGAACCGTCGGGATTCCCACGGCTTCCCAGACCGCGAGCGCCGAGTTGTAGCTCATAGGCTGCGGAGTCGAACTCTGTACCTTGAGTCCAGCCAGTCCGACATCGGAAGCGACGTCCTTCAGGAACAGCGCCTTCACGTTCGACCAGAAGTTCGTCTTAGCGGAGCTGGAGGTATTGACGGAGCCTGTGGTATCGGCGATCGCTTCGTAGGTCAGGGTGAAGCCGGTCGAGACCACAACCGGCGGATCGGATCTTTTGACCAGTTGGGCGTGAACGGTGTTGTATGGCGGAAGGACGCCGAAGATCGAGTAGTCTTTCCCGTCCATGCAATGCATCCCTAATTCGCTCCATGCGGTAAGGATGTAATTTCCGGTCTGAGCGGGAGGAGTGACGGGAGGCTGGGAACTTCCCGAGCCACCACACGCGGCGAATAACATGAGACTGAAAATGATGGTAAGCGAAAATACGCGATGCATGATGTCGCCTCCACAGTGCACGGAAGGCCCCGAGTGCTCTGCTTGCTTGAGGGAGACGCGCCGGTCCACACTCGCGTCCCAGGCAAGCGTAAAGGCCATTACGATCATGGCGGCACGCCCGCTCGTGGTCAGTGCCGCCTGTCACGGGCACGGGTGACTGTTGTCACCGGGTTCTGCCGCCCGCCGCGGCGGGGCAGCGCCCGCGGAAGCTGCTTTTTCAGCTGAAGACCGCTTAAATGCGGCCACAGCTCCATCGGTGGGCCCGGAAATGCCCGCCGTGGATCTCTTGTGCGCAAGTTTGTGTATACGTCATATACTTTGGAGTATACAATGTATACATGCGCGACTCTTCCGGCCCAAGCATTGCCCTCGCTAGCCGCCGACTCCTGGATAAAGAAGGCGCGGAGGCCATCACCATGCGTAAGGTGGCCAAGGCCGTCGGCCTGACTCCGATGGCCATTTACCGGCACTACCACGACCGGGCGGCGCTCTTAAACGCTCTCGCCGATGAAGGCTTCCGCGAGCTAGCGGAACGGCTGTCGAAATTTCGACCGGCAGGCGATTTCGAGCAGCGGCTTACGGAAATGGGCGAGATCTATCTTGACCATGCTCTCGAGCATCCGCGTCTGTTTGAGCTCATGTTCCTTGCTCCCCGACCGGGAGCGCGCCAGTATCCGCGAGATTTTCAGGCAGGCGATTCTCCCACTGCGAACGTGATGGCCGACCTCGTGCGGGAAGGTATGAAGAGGGGCTTTTTCCGCAAGGACAATGTGTGGGAAATCGTCTTTGAAATCGGCGCGCTCTCGCATGGGCTCATCATGCTCTACCTCGGCGGACGTCTGGATATCACCCCGAGCCGTTTCCGCAGCCTTTATCGCCGATCGTTCCGGAGGTATATCCATGGCATCCGAAAATAGAAGTGTGTTCGCCGGGGGAGTGCTTGCCGTCGCCGCAACTGCGGTTCTTGTGTACTTCGGCACCGGGCTGTTTCCGCGATGGCCTCTGCTGTGGTTCGCCCCGTTGCCGGTGCTCCTCTTTGCGCAACGGAGTTCGTGGTTGGCCTCGGGAGGGTGCGCCTTTCTCGGTTGGGGCCTGGGAGTCCTCAACATGCAACACTATTTTGCAATGGTGCTGCACGCTCCGGTGGCCGTGCAGATCGGGATCTTTGCCACGCCGGCGCTTGTATTCGCGTTCTCCGTCCTGCTGTTTCGAGGACTTGTAAGGCGCGGCGCCTTGTGGAGCGCGCTGCTAGGTCCGCCCGCCGCATACACGACATGCGAGTATTTATTAAACTTGTCGTCTCCCCATGGAACGTGGGGGAGCCTCGCGTACTCCCAATTGAACTTTCTGCCATTCCTTCAGTTCGCTTCGATTACGGGCCCGTGGGGGATGACGTTCTTCCTTTTGATTTTTTCGTCCGGGCTGGCGATCGCTCTCGGCGTGAGGAAGACGAACCCGCCTCAGGCATTTCGGATTCTCGGGGTTTCATGGGGAGCCATCGCTGCCATCCTGATCTTCGGCTCGGTACGGCTGGCGAGTCCTCCGCGAGGACCGATGGTCAAGGTCGGCCTGGTGGCGTCGGATGCTCCCGGGAACACCGATGTAGCCGATGAGGGTGCGGAAACAGATCGTTTATTGCGCGACTATGCCGTCCAGGCGAGAGCACTCGCAGCGCATGGCGCGCAGGTGATAGTGCTGCCAGAAAAGCTCGGCGTGATCATGGATTCGAACAAGGGCGAAGCGAATGCGGTCCTGCAATCCGTTGCGGACGAAACCAACGATGTTCTGGTGGTCGGGGTGGTCGAAGTTTCTCCGCGCGCGAGCTATAACCAGGCGCGCGTGTACATTCCAGGAGCGGCTCCGCAGACGTACAACAAGCGCCATATGCTGCCGCCGTTCGAATCACGTTTCCAGCCGGGAACAACTCTGACTACCCTTTACGCTCCCCGCGGGATATGGGGGGTAGAGATCTGCAAAGACATGGACTTCACACCATTGTCGCGCGAGTACGGCCAACGCGGCGCGGGACTAATGCTCGTCCCTGCATGGGATTTTGTTCTCGACCGCATTGCTCACGGGCACATGGCAATCATGCGCGGCGTTGAAGATGGATTCAGCATCGCGCGCGCGGCCCGGCAAGGCTATCTCACGGTCGCGGACAATCGCGGGAGGATACTGGCAGAAACACAGAGCAATGCATCCTCATTCACGACGTTGCTCGCGGAAGTCCCGGCGGCGCATGACAACACTGTCTACTTAGTTTTAGGAGATTCGTTCGGGTGGCTGGCGGTGGCGACGTTCATTCTCACCTGCCTGCAATTATTCCGAACTCGCGAGAACCCTGGTGGCCGGGCGGCGGCAGCCTCCTCGGGATCGCGCTAAGGAGAAAGACGAAAGCCGCCGATGGATCGGCGGCCTTCCGTTGAAAGCGGTCTTTTCTAGAGCGATGCTTCTTCCAGTTCACCCTTTTCGAGTTTTTCCTGGCACTCAATGCAGTGACGGGTCCACGGCACAGCTTCGAGGCGCTTGGCATTGATTTCTTTGCCACAGCTGATGCACTCGCCGAAGCTGCCTTCGCGAATGCGCGCGAGCGCGCCATCGACCATCATCAAAAGCTGGCGGTCGTTGTTGCTCTGGCTGAAAAGAAATTCCTTGTTGTAGGAACTCGCGGCACGATCGGCGATATCCTGCGCGGTGTCTTCGTCGGCAGAACGGCCGTCGGCCTGATTCCGCGTGACGGTGCGGCGCAATTCCACCTGCCGCGTTTCGAGTCGTTTTTTGAATGTTTCGAGCTTCTTCTTATCCATAGTTCACTTCAACTCAGCTCTATCAAAGTCTTAGGACCCCATTCTCCTTAGGCGTCCGGGGCCTTAAAGCCAAACAAAAATCATAAGCGCGGGGATTGAGATGCGTCAACCGCCCGAATGGCTGCAACCGGTTTGTCCGGGCAGCGTGATCGATATCACACGTTTTCGGACATCCATTGCGACACCTGCCAGCTTGCCGAATCCCCCATGTACAATGCCGTGCGTCTCAAGTTTCGATCCTGAAGGAAATGTCCATGTCGAGTGTCCTAACTAGCCGTCGTGTGCGAACCTGGTTGCTTGCATCCTTCGTAACCGTCCCATTAGTTGTTGCTCAAACCGGGCAGCCTCAGAACGTGGATGCGTCGCAGGAGGCTGTGGTCTTCGATCGTTACGACATATTGGTGCGCTATGAAGGGGACGGCACCGGCATGCAAGAAACCACGGCGGCGATCCGGGTGCAAAGCCAGGCGGGAGTGCAGGCGCTTGGGCAACTAGTGATCGGATATTCATCGGCGACCGAAAAGCTTGACGTGGATTATGTTCGTGTTCGCAAACCCGATGGACAGGTCATTGAAACTCCGGTCGCGAACGCTCAAGATTTTGCACCCGACGTGCTGCGTCAAGCGCCCACCTATAGCGATTATCGTCAGCGCCATGTGTCGGTGGCGAATTTGCAGGCGGGGGACATCCTCGAATACCACACCGTGACGCACATCACCACGCCTCTTGCACCGCGCGAGTTCTGGTACGAGCATTCGTTCATGAAAGAAGTTGCGATACGTGAAGAGAAGCTCGAGATCAACATTCCAAAAAATCGAGAGATAAAGCTGAAGAGCCCCAATCGAAAATACGAGACCAACGACTCCGGGGATCGCCGAATTTACACTTGGACCATCCGTGATTCGTATCCCGACCGCAAGCATCAGCGGGAGATTGAGGAGCAGGATTCGGAGCATGCGCTCGACGTGCAGCTATCCACTTTCGCTGACTGGCAACATGTGGCGCAGTGGTACGCAAAACTGCAAGGCGAACGCGTGGTTTTGGATGAGAGCGTTCGTAAGAAAGCCGACGAGCTAACCCGCGGTGCGGCAAGTCCTACAGAGAAGACGCGTCGACTTTACGACTTCGTAGCGCGCAATATCCGATACGTAAGCCTGTCATTCGGAATCGGCCGACTGCAGCCGCATGCTGCCGCAGAAATCCTTCAGAACGGGTTTGGCGACTGCAAAGATAAGCACACTCTATTGCAGGCGATGCTGCGAGCCGAAGGCATTCAGAGCTACCCGGTGTTGATCAGCAGCTATCGGGATCTCGATCCTGAAGTTCCATCTCCGGCGCAATTCAATCACGAGATAACGGCCGTTGAACTGGGGAATGAATTGACCTGGCTGGATACGACCGCCGAGGTAGCACCGTATGGCCTGATCATGTACCCGCTGCGCAACAAGCAAGCGCTACTTGCGTCGGAAGGGAAGCTCGGAGGGCTCCAACGTACATCACCGAATTCTCCCGTAAAGAATCAACTTGCCATCAAAATCGACGGCAAGTTTAGCGAGATCGGAGCATTGGATGCTTCTCTCGATTTGATTGCCAGCGGAGACAGTGATGTACCTCTTCGCGCGGCATTGCGGAGCCTTCCGCAGGCGCAATGGCGCGACGCTATGAAGAACATCGCGGCCATCATGGGATTGACCGGGGATATTTCTGACGAGCACGTCGATTCTCTGGATGACACCAGCAAGCCGCTTCACCTGACCTGCCGGGTTCATCGGGACAACTACTTTACGGTTCCTACGGCGGGGGTGAGTTTTTGGAGCCTGCCACGTGTGGGAGTTCGTAGGCTGTCAGCCGCCGATCCCAAGAAGCCGATGAAACCCCTGGATGTCGGGCCGGCGATCGAAGAGAGTTACCACGCTAATCTTCAGTTCCCATCGAACTATGAAATTCAGACACCATCCACGGTAAAGATGAGCCGCGATTACCTTGAGTACTCGCTTTCCTATGATCTCAACAAGAACATTCTTGATGTGCGGATGAATGTCATGCTCAAGGTGAATGAGCTTCCGGCCGCGCGGCGCAACGATTACGAATCGTTCGCAAACGCGCGCCATGGCGCGTCCACGCTGCTAAACGCAACCATAAGGCCAGCGTCGGCTGGCTTCCTGGCGGCGGCGGCGAAGGTGACCGGCACGCCGGAAGAACTCCGAAAAGCAGGGAATGCCGCCATGCAGCGCCGTGATTTTGGCGCTGCGGCCGATCTGTTCCAACGCTCCCTGGAAGGCGACGCAAATCAGAAAGACTTATGGAGTGATCTTGGTCATGCTTACGCCGGTCAGGGAGAACATGATAAAGCGATTCGAGCCTTCCGCCGACAAATCGAGATCGATGCGTATCACAAGAGTGCAAATCAGGATTTAGCGGCGGAATTAAACAAAGCGGGCAAGCCGGACGAAGCGGTAGCTGCCTATCACCGACAGTTGGAGATTACTCCGTTTAACAAGTCAACACACAAGAGCCTTGGATTGCTTCTGGCCGAGCGCAATCAGGACGCTGACGCGATCAAAGAACTCGAAGTAGCGGCTTCCATGCCGCCAGAAGATCCGGAAGTGAAGATGAATCTCGCGCAGCTCTATGCGAAGAGCGGAGAAACATCCAAATCGGAAGAATTGTTGAAAAGCGTAACCGGCGTTTCATCGGGGGCAGCTACCGACATTTATGCATCGGCATTGCGCGACGATATCGACCCTAACCAGACTTGGCGCGCTGCTCGAAAGACACTTGACGATATTGGGGATCAATTCGATTCCGGGGAGTTCGATCACTCCGAACAATCAGCTTTTCACGCTATGGACTTGGTTGCATTGGCGTGGGCGCGTACGGGATGGGCGAAATTCCTCCAGGGCGAGTACATGGAGGCGATGAGCTTTCTGCAATCTTCCTGGCTGCTGAGTCAGTCAGGGACGGTTGAGAACCGTATGTCTCGGGTGTTAGAGAAGGAAGGACAAACAGAACAACTTCGTCATGCGCTCGCCCTTGCGTGTGCCGCAGGCGGGAGCGATATCGCGCTTTCGCGGGAGCGCCTTGGCAAACTGGCCGGTGCGCAGGCGGATACTCTGATCGCCGATGCTACTGCTGAGTTGCTGCGCATGAGGACCGTGAAGGTGAAAGCGGTGCCCGGAGCCTCGGGCTCGGCACAATTTGCTCTCACCTTCGAGACCTCGAACAAACCCCAGCGAGTGGAGTGGCTTGAGGGTGCGCCGGAAATGCGCAAACTCGCCGACCTTTTACGTGAAAATGAGTATCCGGTGAGGTTTCCGGAAATTTCCTCCGTTAAGATTGTGCGCAAGGCTACGGTCACCTGCGAAAGCTCCGGGTGCACGCTCGTGCTGCAACCGCTTGAGGGCCTAAAAGGTGCCGCCTCAAGCGCGTCCACCACTACCTCGAGATAATCGACTACCTCGGCAGCGGGTTTTTCATGCTCGCTAGCGCGTATCCCATGACGGCCGTGGCGGCAGCGTTCTCCCGTAGTTCGCTGGGAACGATTTTGTCGAGTGTATCCGCGGCCGTGTGGTGGTAGTTGAAATAGGTGCGACCGTCTTGAAGGATTCCGATCGTGGGCACTCCACCTTCGGACATCGCAGCAATGTCGGCTCCGGGGGGATAGGTACTTGGTTCGAGCGCGCTGGCTCCAAAACTCTGCAGGACGTTCAGTACCGGCCTGAGCAGTTCTGCGGCGCTTGCCGAAATCTTCGTCTCGAAACCCAGCGGATGTGCGGCGCCGCTATCGCTTTCAATCGCCGCCACGTGCCTGGGGAAGTCGTTCAAATATTCTTTGGCGTACGTCTGGCTCCCGGAGCCGCCGCTTTCTTCGTCCATCCATGCAATCACGCGCAGGGTGCGTTTCGGGCGCAAGTGAAGTTTTTGCAGAATCTCCGCCGCTTCCATCGAGACCGCAACTCCCGCTCCATCGTCAATCGCGCCTGTGCCGAGATCCCAGGAATCGAGATGGCCGGACACGATAACCACCTGCTCAGGATGTTCGCTGCCTTTTAGATCCGCAATCACGTTATAGCCGACGTTGTCGGGAAGCTTCTGCGGGGTCAGAAGGAGGTGCATGCGAACTTTGCCTTGGCTGGCGAGATGAGCCATCAGGTCTGCATCTTCGGCCGTAACGGCACCCTGGGGGATCCCGACCGGGAAACTGAAACCGGTATGAGGCAATCGATAGTCGGCGTTCCCCACGGAGCGAATCAATGAGGCGACGGCCCCGAGGTCCGCAGCGGCTCTGGCTCCGACGGCGCGGTAGCGCACGGCTTCGCCGTACGCGACGAAAGCCAGTCCACCCGCAGCCTTCCGCTTATCAAAGATCTCGTTGAACAGGACAATCCTGCCAGCGACCTTATCGCGACCGAGCTTGCTGAGTTCATCGAAATCGCTAACGACGACGACGTCCGCGATCAAACCATCTGCCCCGGTGGAAGTGCTTCCGCCGAGAGCTGTCAAAACGATCCTTTGCAATGTTCCCGGCGCCTGGCCAGGATACTCGAGCAGTTCTCCTGACTCAGCTCCGCGCACCCAGTGCGGAACCTTGACTTCCTCAAGCTGGACCTCGAGGCCGAGGCGGCGCATCTGGTCGGCTACGTAATCGGCCGCGGCCTTGGCCTGTGGCGATCCGCTGGGACGCGGACCGATGTTCTCAGTCAAATGCGCGACCTGCTGGTAGGCATAGTCATCTTCGAGCGCGGCACTCTTGACCCGCGCGAGTTCGTCCAGCAACTGAGGCGAAAAGTTATCGAGCTGCGCCTGGTTCATCTGCGGAACCGTGGCAAATGGCGGCAGAGTGGGCTTTTGCTGATTTTGGGCCTGGGCGGTTGAAAGCAGAGCGAACAGCAGGGCAAAGGACTGGCATCGAGCAGAGGGATTTTGCATGGTCGGAGCCTTAAGTGTATCTGAGCCCGCCTCGAATGAGAACGGGAGCGGCGGCAGAATCGCGCCAACAAAAAATGGCCCCATTTCTGGGGCCACGTTTCAAGAGGCTACGAATTGGTGGGCAATGTCAGGAAAGGCGATGCAAGATGCCGTTCCGCCAGTCAGAACGGACATTCGGGAAATGACGCGAAGATTCGAGAGTGAAGGTCATGTAGCTAGTGGTTGCGGCCTCTTTCGTACCATACAGAGATGCACTTGCCGCGCCAAAGACCTGAACCCGCGTGATCAGGACCACACCGAACGGAAGATGAGGAATAGCAATGGTTTGTGTGGGGACGGCGGCAGGAAGAGAAGACAAAGGGTGAGAGAGGGAAAACTCTAAAGTGCAGAACAATGCACATTCGCTGCAGCCCGGTGCCAAGGGGAAATAAAAAGGCCTGTGGCAGGTTGCCACAGGCCTCATGTGAGCTCTTAATGGTTTAGCTGTTCCCGGCGACGGTGCGCAACTTACCGGGCAGGAAGTGATAGGGAGGCCAGGGGCCGCTGATCGCCACTTCACAGTTCTTAAGCTGTTTAGCTGCAGTGCTATAACGATTCTGATACTTCTCCACGCTCTTAGTATCGATCAGGTGGGCGATGTCGATCAACATGCCTTCCGGAGCGACCTTCTTGCAGCTTACTTCTTCCTCAAGCGGGTTAAAAAGCTTGTGTACCTGGACTGAGAGGGCCCGTGCTTTCGTCTGGCGTTCGCGCTCGCGGGATGCTTTCACGCGCAGTTTCGAGAGGTAGTCTCCCCCGACCGTATCCGGGAGTTGGATATCGATCATGGCTTCGCGCAAGGATCCATCGCGAACCACCAGTTTGATGTGCATTTCGGACTTGCCGCGCAACTTGGCGACGCTCAGGCCAAAAGCCCGCCGGTTCACCCGGACGGCCTGCCGAAGGGCGTCATCACTCTCGAAAATCGTGCCAAATTTGAAGGGAAGGACGGTGGAGCTGCGGAAGCAATTGGTGACGACTCGTGCGTGCTCGATCGCGGATTTCTGGTCTAAGCTACCGACTGTGTGGTCATATTCGCTAACGATGACGGCGAACTCACCACTGGGATAGCTGAGAACGGCAGCGCCGTTAACTCCTTGTACACCTTCTAGCAGGAAAGGGCGGCGAGTGCGGGTTCCATTTGGGAGGGTTTGATGCTCGGTAAGACAGTACGCGTACCACGCCATATTGAACTCTCCGAACCGGGTTGGAGGCGGACCTGGCCACCTCTCACGTCGAGTTGTTTTTGCCAAGTACTGCGAGTCTGGAAGTAAGGAACGGGCGGTACAACGATTGTGGAAGCGTTTACAGTCGTCGCTTCCTGATTGCATCTTACTTTGGGCACTAGCAAAAATGCAACTTTTTCTTGTTTAGGAGCATCTGCGGGGCCTATTTAGCGGTCGCGGAGTGAATCGAGCGGTCCTGCTGCGCGAGCTGTACCACTCGCAGCATTTCGTCCCAAGGGGCGGGTTTTCCGGTCCAGATCTCAAACTGGCGGGCGGCCTGATGGACAAACATCTCGATGCCGGGGATAACTTGAGCGCCACGTTCCTTGGCCAGCTTCATCAGCCGTGTTTCCGGCGGATCGTAAACCATATCAAAGACATAGCGGGCATTGATCTCTTTGTCCTGCAGGGGTGTTTCGCGCGAATTTCCCATGCCAACCGGAGTCGCGTTGATGATGACGTCGAATGATACTTTCTTCAGGTCCGGACGTTTCATGATGCGGGCGCGCGCTTGGTGTGCAAGTTTTTTCGCATGGGCTGCGCTGCGGTTCAGGATGTAAACTTCCGCTCCTCGTTCCTTCAGGGCGAAGACGGCGGCGCGGGCTGCACCTCCCGCTCCGATCACGAGGATGCGGGCACCCTCAATGGTGCTCAGACGCTTCTCCAGCGGTCGAATTACACCGGCGGTATCCGTATTGAAGCCGTAAAGTTTCCCGTCCTGGGCACGCACAACCGTGTTGCAGGCGCCCACTTTCGTGGTGTGAGAGTCCGAATTGTCCAGGTGCTCCAGGATGGCCTCTTTGTAGGGCATGGTCACGCTGATGCCATGAATGGGTATCTCCTTCACGCAGGTGAGGAGATCTTTCAGTGTTTTCGCATGCAGCGTCACATAGACGCCATTCACGTTCTCGCGACGGAATGCGGCGTTCATGATGGCCGGCGACAAGGAGTGCGCGATTGGATCTCCCACCACGCCGTATACGCGCGTCGCGACGTCCACGTGATCGATACGATAAACACTGCGCAATTCCTGCGCAGTTACTTGTCCGGGAGCGGTTTCCTGCCCGGCGCCGGCAGAGGCGAATGTGAATACGCTGCCCGCCCTGACGCCAAGAACGCGGCTGATGATGCCTTGCTCCCCCATGCACATGCCGACCAGCGAATGCCGATCCCCCTCGCGAGCCAGGAACTTGATCATGGTCACATTGTCGGCAAGGGTCGTGGCTGTGCTGACGATCTTGTAGTAATCGGCTGGATAGGCCAGCATCTTCTCCAGAGTCTCGTCCAGTTTCTTCGTGGCGCGGAAATCGTGGAAGGAGAGAATGAGAGCGCCGCGAGAACGCAGCTTCTGTAATTGCGACGGCTTGCATTTGGTCGCGGTCTGCAACTCAACATCTACCAACTGACACCCCGCGGCAGAGGCTTTCGCGAGAATGTCGAGTTGGGAAGCGATGGATCCGCGGAATTTACCGCCGCTCGCGGCCCGGCGACAGGTGGCAATAACGACCGTCCCGGGATGCATCTCGAGAAAGCGCTTGATACGGGGAATTGCCAAGCCGGGCTTCGACAGATAGTCCAACCTGAACTCCAGGAAGGGGTTATCGCGAACCAGACCCTCTGCCGTCTCGGCCATCTCGTTCGGATCGGAGCCGATGACCGCTACACATACTCGCGGCAGCCGTAGCGGCAACATACGGGGCGAGTAGGACGGGGCGGAATTCATGGCCATCAGCACTGACATCGTATTTGGGGCGCAGCCTAACGAACGGCGAATTATTACAGGCACTTAATTATTTATGCAACAAGCGATTACGCCTCGCAGCCAAATTCCTGCTCCGGGGTGCCCAACACCCTCGTAACCTTGACCCTCCCTTACCCCCTTGTTACCTTGCGGCTTGAAGCCTTTCTTATCTGGCATTTAGTCAAGGCACAGGAACGCGCAGGGGCTCTTGCCCCGGAGGTAACATGAAGAAAACAGGATTGTTAGTGTTATTGCTGGCAACAGCGGCTTGGGCGCAGAGTGGTGACGCCGCAGCCCCAGAGGTCCCGCAGGGAACCTCGCCGACTACCGAAAGCTTCCCGACCGAGCGCGTTCAGACGCCGACCTATTCGGACCTGTATTGCTCCGGCTTCATCAGCAAGCAGATTCTGCCGGATGCGAACTTCGTCGCAGGCGGGCTTCAGACCCCGACGACGACCAAGTTCACGCGCGGCGACCTCATTTATCTCCATGGCACCGGATACACCGCCGGGGCGGAATATGAGATTGTGCGCGCCCTCCGGGATGTGAACGAGTACGAGATGTTTCCTGGGCAGAAGAAGCTCTTAAATCAGACCGGCCAGCCCTACGAGGAAGTGGGGCGGATCAAGGTCGTCGATACCCGCAACAAGACCGCCATCGCTCAAATCGAGTACGCGTGTGACGGCGTGAACCCCGGGGACACGACCATTCCATTTGCCGAGAAGCAGATGGTTGCGTTCCACACTCCAATACGCTTTGACCGCTTCCTGCCGGCCAGCAGCAAAGTTTCAGGCCGCATCATCATGGGCAAGGATTTTGATTCGCAGCTGGGAACCGGCCACAAGCTTTATTTGAATGTGGGCTCGAACCAGGGCGTGAAGATCGGGGACTACTTCCGCGCCGTGCGTTCTTACGAGCAGGACCTGAAAGATCCCGCCGACTCTCTCTCGTTCAAGGCTGCCATTGCTGAGGATACTCAGAAGAAGACGCCTTCGGTGGATCCTGCAATGTTCACGAAATCGAACGGCCCAGTGATTCACGTTCGCGACCTGCCCCGCAGAGCCGTAGGCGAGATCGTGATTATTGGCGTCACCAACACCACGGCGACCGGCATGGTGGTTTTCTCGCTGGAAGATATACACGCC
Organism: Terriglobia bacterium; assembly: GCA_963727085.1. GTDB lineage: Bacteria > Acidobacteriota > Terriglobia > Terriglobales > Acidobacteriaceae > Sulfotelmatobacter. The sequence goes on from CAVSER010000007.1 coordinate 108,474, forward strand.
GGTGACACCGTGGAAATCGATCAGGTCAACTGATTTTCTTCGCTCGAATGTGGTATCAGGCCGGGGACGTGAAAACGTCCCCGGTTTCGTTTTGCCCTCGAAATTCGTGAACGGGTTAGGCAGAATGCTTTTCGCCGAACACTTCTGCGGTGAACGCTTCTATCTGAGCGCCATGTTGCCAGGCATCCAACGGCAGTCCTGCTTTGCGGCAAGTCTGCTGGAGAAAAGTGATGCGGTCCCAATTGTGCTCAATGGGAACCTGCGGCAGAAGCAGTCCCCGATGACCCGCCATGCTGATCAGCAGCCCGTGGCGTCCGACCTCGATCGATTCAGCCGCGATGGGCTGAGGCGGCGACAGGATACTCAATTCAATTTGCAGATGGCGCGCTTCCTCAAACGAAACGGGGTAGAAGCGGGTGTCCTCGAAGGCGGCCGCGCGCGCGGTCTCGGCGACTGCTCGATAAATCGAACCCACCGGAAGAACGTAACCAACGCATCCACGCAAGTCGCCTGCGATGTAAAGGGAAGTGAACGCGCCTCGCGGCTCAGCGAAGTGGGGGGTAGGGGCATCGAGAGAAATATCCCGCCCTTCCACCGCTGAGAGGATGGACTCGTGCGCGAGATGAAGCAACTGGGCCCGTTCTTCCGGGGAAAACTCTCCCGACGACGATGCACTCGGCACGGTTTCCGGCGGACTAGGTTGAGGCAGCGACATCAGGGTCGCCCTGCGGAGGCGGCACAGGCTTCCTGCGCCGGCTGAGGATAAATGCCCGGCGGCGGCGCTTCACGACACGACGGTCAATCTTCGACCAGAAGGCGACAAAGTAGTCGATTGCCGAGACGAGGGATACCGCCACCATGAACCAGATGGCCAGATACGCGATCCAGTGAATGGGGAAAATGTACGGGCCATATACAGGCCATTCTTTCCAGCGGTGATCGAGAATGACTGCAACCACCGAGACAATCTGAACCACCATCTTCAGCTTGCCGAGTTCACTGGCTTCGATCGTGAATCCTTCGCCCGCGGCGATGGAGCGCAGGCCGCTTACCAGAAATTCACGGCCGATTACAACCACCGCGATCCATGCAGGAACCAGGCTGGGATTCAGTTGCACCAGGGTGACAAAGGCTGCCGCGATCAGGAGTTTGTCGGCGAGCGGGTCGAGCAGGATCCCGATGGTGGTGATCTGCCCGCGCTTGCGAGCGAGATAGCCGTCGATCCCATCGGTCATAGAAGCCGCGATAAACAGCGCCGATGCCAGCAATTCCCGCTCTCCATTCACGCTACTGAAATGGCTGCTCGAAAGAATCCACATCAGCAAGGGAATGCTGAAGATGCGGCTGAGCGTGATGGAATTGGGCAGGTTCACACTACTGGAGGCTCCGGTGGCCCGGGATTCACATCGATTATCCTCCACGAATACAGGGAACGCAATGCGGGATCGAACTTAAATACAAAGGGCACATGGTTTCACAGAACTTCTTCCTGCGATGAACCTTGTGTCCCTATGAATCGACATGAATCGACTCTTGTTTGGCCGCTTTACTTGGACGTAGGCGCCATCTTGTCTGCTTTCGCCTGCTTCGCAATGATCATGTCCTTGATCTTGTCGTACGTGGCCTTGGGAACGATCTTCTTATTCACTAGGTCCAGCTTTGTGTGGTATGGGCGGCCGTCCACGATTTTCTTCGCATACGCATCGCCAATTCCAGGGAGTTCTTTCAGTTGATCTGCGCTGGCTGAATTGATGTCCAGCTTCTCAGTTGCGGCCTTTGCGGCAGCGGCCGGCGCGGCCATAGTCGATTTGTCCTGGCCTACGGCCATGCCGCTGACCAGCGAAAGTGCGAAAACCAAAACCGCGATTTGGGCCAACAGCTTTCGTTCCACGCGCTTCATGAATCCTCCTTCTGCAAATCCTGGTTACGCGTAAATGCCGCGTTGCCGGATGGTGTAAGCCACCCGGTCGATAGCCAGCATGTACGCTGCAATGCGGTTGTTGACGTGGTGAGTTTCGGCGTAACGGACAACGTCTTCGAATGACGACTTCATGATCGATTCCAGTTGTTCGTTGACCACCGACTCCTTCCAGAAATATCCCTGACGATCCTGCACCCACTCGAAATAGGAAGTGGTTACGCCACCGGCATTGGCCAGAATGTCGGGAATTACGAATACACCTTTATCACTTAGAACATCGTCTGCGGCGGAAGTCGTCGGCCCGTTGGCGCCTTCTGCGAGGATCCGGCACTTCACGCGATCTACGTTACGGCTGGTGATTACGTTTTCGGTGGCGGCCGGAATCAGGATTTCACATTCGGTCGTCAGCAGTTCGGCGGGATCGCATTTCTCCGCGCCCGGGAATCCGTGCACTGTGCCATTCTTCTGCCGGAATTCCACCAGAGCCTTGACGTCCATGCCATTCTTGTTGACCAATCCACCGCCAACCTCGGCGATGCCAATGATCTTGTAGCCGGCTTCGTGCATCAACTGCGCGGCATTGGAGCCGACGTTGCCGAATCCCTGCACGATGACGCGCGCCCGTTCGCGGTCGATACCCAGCTTCCTGCAGGCCTCGTCGCAGACGATCATCACGCCGCGGCCCGTCGCTTCCCGGCGTCCGCGCGATCCGCCGATGTTGATCGGTTTTCCCGTCACGACCGCCGTGACTGTGGAGCGCATGTGCATGGAATACGTATCCATCATCCACGCCATGATCTGTTCGTTGGTATTTACATCCGGAGCGGGAACGTCTTTCTCAGGGCCAATAAACTCGATCAGTTCCGCCGTGTAGCGCCGCGTCATGCGCTCGACTTCGCCTAACGACATCTTGTGCGGATCGCAGATCACGCCGCCTTTAGCTCCACCGAACGGGATATTCACCACCGCGCATTTCCAGGTCATCCAGCTCGCCAGGGCTCTCACTTCATCGAGCGTGACATCGGGCGAGTAACGGATGCCGCCCTTTGCTGGTCCACGCGCGATGGAATGTTGCACGCGGAATCCCGTGAAAACCTCCAGGTGCCCGTCATCCATCTGCACCGGGATGTAAACCGTAACCTCGCGGGTGGGATGACGCAAAACCCTCCAGAGCCCTTCATCCAGGTTGAGTTTCTGGGCTGCCAGATCGAAGCGGGCGCGCTGCGACTCCAGCGGATTGGTTTCTTTGTCCCCGTTGGGAGCCGGTATCACTGTCGTCATAAAAGTGTTCTCCGGAATGCGTGCAGGTTGTACTTTGAGAGCGGATATGAGCCGTTGCCCAACGAGTTTCGATGACCGGCGGCCAAACGTTCAGAGTATATGAGGGCTGAAGCCGGAGAAGCAAGCAGAGCGGTTGATTCATGAGGTAACACAAGCACTTGCAGAGAATCGGACGTGAACCTGTCGCCTAATCGTCATCTGGTTCGGCAGCCGGTTGCGTCGGCGTGGGAGGCTTCGGTTCCCCGGCGAGAATCGCCTGCCAGTTCAGGATCGCATTCCAAAGCAGACGCTGGTCGCCACGGTTCAGATCGCGGTGCATGGGATTGAAATTGAAGCTCACTACATGCCCTTTGCCTGCGGGCATGTCAAGAATGGCGGGCCGTCCAATCAGATTCTCTTCGCCCCAGGCCTGGCCGCTTACGACGAAGTCCTTGTTCTGATCGTCGCCCCATTCCATGACGATTCCGCTGCGGTCTTCAGGGCCATCGAGACAAGTTGTGCAGTACGCCATACGTAGCCAGCGCTTCGGCGTGTTGTACAGCGGGAAATTCTGGCGGAAGACGTATGTGTGCGCGGGATAGCCATACGCAATCGGATGATCTGGGCGGTCGAATGTAACTCTCACGTGCGCGCCGGGAGTTCTCGTGGTTGAACCTTGCGATGCTGCCGACGACGCGCCGCCTCCACCGGCGGCGCTGCGCGGGACGCCTCCGGCTGCGCGGCGAACGAAGCGCACCAATCCGCCTTCGAGCGCAAGCATGCTGCCGCTGCCCAGCGTAACCATGAGTCCGCCGTCTTCGACGAATTTTTGTATTTGCGCGAGCCCATCGTAGCCAATTCCGCCGGTGATATCGTCGGATTCCGCTGGCGTGCCGAAACTCGGTGTCTGCAGAGTTTTCTTGAACGGCATGGGCGACCATGCTTTCGGCAAGCCTTCGATCTGTTCCGCGAGCTCCAGATCAACGTGTCCGTAGAGGAGAACGTCAATTTTTGATTTCAGGTTCCCCGAGCGGATGTCTTCATCGCGCAGACATGTGTAGGGAACCTTGCGCTGGTCGAGCGAATAGCGGATCCATCCGATGGAATCGGTATCGGCCCATGGAACCCAAACTCCAATGCGCGGAGCCTTTGCGTTGTGCACCGGAACGTCAGGCGTCACGGTGACTTCGTTGAAGTCCAGGCCGAGCTCAGAGGCGGTGGCGCGGATCGCATCGCGCAATCCAGGCTGGTCGGGCAGTATCCACGATCCGGCGGGATACGTCGCGCCGTCTTGCTTGAACTCGCGCTCCGCAATTCGGATTTCAAAATTTGCGAACCGGTAACGGGCGGCGAGAAGGGATTCCTGGCCTGTGTCTCTTAGCAGATCAATCGGGCCGCTTCCGTTCACGCGCCCCGCGATGTGCGGTGCCTCAGTGAGGGGATTGAGTTCGGCATTGCGGATTGTTGCATCGGCCGTGGCGATCGCCTGCAAATGATAGTTGGCGGGCAGTTCCCAGGAGACGTCGTCATAAGGCGGCTCTCCGTCTTTTGGATAATGCTGCGGCGTGAGCAGGTCGACGGCGTAATTGCGATATGGCTGGTCGAGCCGCACGACGAAAGTGCCCGCCGGATAATTTCCGTCTTTCAGTTGGATCGCATTCTTCGCTTGCGACACTTCGATGTGTTGTCCGAGAAGGCGTGAGACCATTTGCGCGACGCGTGCCGGATCGCCCTGGTCTTGCGGAATCAGAAAGGCGAAGGGCGGCTGGGTCAGCCCCTTCTGCCAGGAATCCCATGACTTTTTGTAGAAATTCCGCAGCATATCTTTCGCGTGGGTCGCGGCATCGTCGAGCGCGATGATGGAGCCGGTCTCCTGGTAGTTGAGATTGTCGCGCGCCGACCAGGTGACTTCGCGCGGCGCAGGCAGGGGCCGATACCACTCCATGGAAGTGGCGCCTGGAGAAATCGAACGCTGCTCGGTTTCCGCGCTGCCGTTCCCGAAAGTTTCATACCCGCGTCCGATGCTGTTGTGATTCATCGCGACGGAGTCAAGGTACAGATGCGCGAAGGCCTCGCCGAAATTCCATGTGGACACTCCCGGCATGCCCAGCGCGGTCATGGCCTGAACTTCGTGAAAACTGAGTTCGAGAAACTCCGTGTAAGTGATCGGATCAATATTGGGGTTGTAAGGTCCGGTGCCGTTCCACGTCATCATGAGCGGCGAACCTTCATGCAGATCGTGCACGACGGTCGGATGCCACTCGTGAAACATGCGGTGAACGGCCTTCGTCGTTTCATGAGTCTGTTGATGGGTGTCGCGATTGATATCGACGAAGGTGTACTTCGACCAGTACGGCGGCGATTGGCGGGGAAGGGAAGAGCGGTCGGTTTTGCCTTTGAGATACCGGTAGAACCAGTCCACCATCTTGTCGCGGCCGTCGGGATTGGAAACCGGATTGATCAGCACGATCAGATGCTCGCGAATGTTGCGGATCATTGGCTGCTCTGAAATCGCGAGGCGGTAGGCCAGTTCGAGGACGGCTTCGGTGGATCCAGTTTCGTCGGAATGCAGCGCGGCGTTGAAGTAGTAGATGGGGCGCGAGGAAGCGATCAGTTTGTCGGCAGCAGCCTGATCCGTGCGGCGCGGATCCGCGAGCGCAGCCGTTGCAGACTTCAGGCGGTCGAGATCGCGGATGCCACCTTCGTCTGCGATTGCGAGCATGAGGATCTCGCGTCCTTCTTCGCTGTGCCCGATTGTGAACACGCGTACTCGTGGGCTTGCAGCGGCTAACGCGCGAGCATAGGCATAGGATTTTTCAGTACCGGCGAGTTCTCCCGGAGCGCCCATGATCCTTCCAAAGAATTTGTCAGGGGAGGGAACGGTGCTCGACTGCGGAACATACGACACCATGGGCGAGACGAAGTGCGGATCGGTCGTTGCCTTCGCGATGGCTTCTACGGATCCGGGTTCCGGGATGTCGGGCGCTTGAGCGACGGCGGCAAGAGTGAATGCGAGCCACAGCATCCACCAACAAACAACTCGAAACATGAGGCCCCCTCACAGCGGCGAAAGTCTAACACGCAGCCGGGAGGCGCTTTGCGACTTGTCATTCCGACCTCTGGTCGGAATGACAAGGGTTAGAACACCGTCCTATGATGAAACCTAGTTATGAACCGCCGAGATTTCATTCGCCTTTCCGCCGCTGCCTGCGCAGCCTCTCGACTGAGTCCAGCCTTCGCCCAAAACAATCCCGCGGTGCCGGTTCGCCTATCGCTTCGATCCGATCGCATGGGCAACAAGATCCGCCCCGACTTCACCGGACTGAGCTATGAGTCGGCGCAGCTTGGCAATCCGAACTTCTTCTCGGGTGACAACACGGGACTCATCGGATTCGTAAAGCGGCTGGGATCGTCGGGCGTTCTGCGCATCGGAGGCAACACCAGCGAGTACTGCTACTGGACTCCCGATTCTGGGCGCGACGCGAAGCTTGCAAATGAGGAAAGCATGCGCACTGGGGACAAGGCGAATCCCATTGCCTTTGGGCTCGCCGTCGGACCCGACACCGGGCAGCATGCCCCGGCGCCCGTGAAGATCACGCCGCTGGCCGTCCGCAATATGCGAGATTTCATCGACGCGACTGGCTGGAAACTGATCTACGGCCTCAACATGGGGACCGGCACGGCCGAAGACGCGGCCGCCGAAGCTGCCTATGTCATGGATGTAGCGGGATCGAAACTGATCGCGTTCCAGTTGTGTAACGAGCCAGATCTTTTCTTCCGCAACGGAATTCGCAAGCAGGACTACGACGCCGCACAATTCGGCGATGAATGGAAACACTTCTACGACGTGATCCGCGCCCGCGTTCCCAACGCCCCGTTCGCCGGGCCCGATACCGCGTACAACAACTCCTGGCTGGTTCCATTCGCGCAGCGATTCAGGAACGAAGCGAAGTTTCTTTCGCAGCACTACTACGCCGAAGGCCCGCCGACCGATCCTTCGATGACGATTGAGCGCCTGCTTAGGCCCAATCCGAAATTGCAGGAAGAGTTCGACGGCATGAAAAAGACCATGCAGGAGACCGGCCTGCCGTTCCGCCTGGCGGAAACGAATTCCTGTTACCAGGGCGGCAAGGCTGGAGTGAGCGATACGTTCGCATCCGCGCTCTGGGGCGCTGACCTGATGTATCAACTCGCGTCCGCCGGAGGGGACGGGATCAACTTTCATGGCGGCGGCTATGGCTGGTACACGCCGATTGCAGGAACGCGTGACGATGGTTTCCTGGCGCGTCCAATTTTTTACGGGATGCTGCTGTTCGAGCAGGCGGGTCCGGGGCAGATGATCGAAGCGCAGTTGGAAGGCGCAGATCAGGCCCCGTTGCTGACGGCATACGCGCTAAGCGACAAGGGTGAAACCAAAGTTGCACTCTTCAACAAAAACATGGACCGAGCCGTGCGCTTGACGCTCAACACGTCATCAGCGCAGCAGGTGAGGATGCTGCGTCTGCACGCTCCGCGGGTGGACGACACCACCGATGTGACGTTTGGTGGTTCGCCAGTTGGCGCGAACGGCGCCTGGTCCGCGGCCCGAGAAGAATCCGTTCAGGTGCAGCGCGGGAGCGTGGTGGTCGATCTACCGCCGGCGAGCGCGGCATTGCTGACGCTATAGACTCTCCTCCGGCGCAGGAGGAAGTCACCTGTTGCGCTTCCGAACCGATGGCGTCATCCCTGCCTGAACCGCAATCTACGCCCGTTCGTAGAAACGGAAAAACAACGACTGCTTCGAAACCGGCTGTGCTTTCTCCGTGAGAGCCGCCATCTGCGGCTGGCTCAGTGGCGTGAAATCCCTTGCCAGTTGGACGTTCTCCTCAAGCTGCTCAATCGAATCGCAGCCGATGATTACCGTGCTGACCGGCAGCGAGAGCGAGTAGTACATCGCTTGCCGCATGACGAGCGTTCCCGGTGTCGGCGCCAGGACCATCCCCTCCCAACTGTGTTTCTGCTGTTCGATCGGTGGAGGAGTCCATGTGGAGAGAATCCGGCCGCGCGCTGGAACCTTCATCCCGATGATGCCCATCTGCTTCTCGACCGCCAGTGGCAGCAATTGTTCGGAGAAGCTGTAGTGATGCGGATCGGCCGCATTGACCGCCATCAGAATCGTGTCAAACGGATGCCGGTGAATGGCTTCGATCAGCGCATCGGGCCGGTAGTGTCCCGTGATCCCCAGGTACCGCACGATCTTCTGATTCTGAGCTTCGAGGAGGCCCTCCATGGCGCCGCCCTTCGCGAAGATTTCGTTGATGTCGGTCATGGTGCCGATGTCATGCAGTTGCCACAGATCGATGTGATCGGTCTGCAGCAGCTTCAGCGAAGTTTCGAGCATGCGCATCGAACCTTCGCGCGTGCGCTCCTTCGTCTTGGTTGCGAGGAAAGCCTCGGAGCGGCGGTTCTTCATCACCTTGCCGACGTATTGCTCGCTCCATCGCTCCGGTCCGCCATAGATGGACGAAGTGTCGATGTAATTCACGCCGAGATCGAGAGCCTTTTCGATGATCGGGACAGCGATGTCTTCGTTGTGTGCCTTCTCCAGCGCGGCTTGCCCACCCAGGCTGAAGATGCCGACCTTGTAGCCCGTCTTACCGAGATTGCGCGTCGGCATGGGCTCCGGGCGCGGCTTCTCCGGCGACGCCGTTTCCGCGGCGGCTGGCAATTTGGGCAGAGCCACTGTGCCGACCGCGATGGCCGTTGCAATGCCGCTGGATTTCAGGAACGTCCGTCGATTGCTGGATGCTGACTTGCGGGACTTGTCCTTCATGGCTGCTCCAGAGAGGGGAATCAAGGAGCAGTTTGATCCAGTTCAAGAGCCGGCGTCAAACCGGAGGTGCAACGCCGCAGGATGTTCTTCGGAGATTTCGAAAGGACGGGTTTGGAGATTACAGCTGGATTTCCATTCCTTCAGACGCCGCGCGCACCTTGGGATAGTAACTGCGTGCGTCCGTAACGACCTTATCCACGATCTGGTCGGTATGATCGGGATCGTGATGATAGAGGATCAATTCCTTCGCGCCGCTTTCCATCACAATATTCACGGCTTCGCGCCAATGTGAATGCCCCCAGCCTCGCCGGCGAGCGGCATACTCTTCTGGGAGATATTGGGCATCGTAGATCAGAATGTCGGCGCCCTCGGCGAGCTTTCGCACTCCCTTATCGAACTCAGCATCGCCGGGTTCATTATCGGTGGCATAGACCAGCACGCCCTGTTTGGTTTCGATACGGAATCCCAGGCACCCCTGTGGATGATTGAGCCATGCCGTCTTGATCCGGACACCGTCTTCCATATCGAGGCATCCGTTCTCGATATTGCAGAAATCCCGTCGGGCACGCATCTTGTCGAGATTCACGGGAAAGTATGGCGACGACATCTGTTCGGTCATCACCTGTTCGAGACTGCGTGTCCGGCTGGAAGAATGGAAGAAGAACTGGCTCTCTGGGCTGTCATAGAGTGGCCGGAAGAAGGGCATGCCTTGGATATGGTCCCAATGGAAATGCGAGACGAAGATGTGCGCGGAGAATGGAAGCTGGCCGAATTCCTTATCCAGTTCGTGTCCGAGCACACGGAATCCGGTGCCGCAGTCGAAGATGAAAATCTGATCTCCGACGCGCACTTCGACGCAGGAGGTGTTGCCTCCGTAGCGCATGTTCTCGGCTTGTGGAGTGGGCGTCGACCCGCGTACGCCCCAAAACTTCACGCGCATAATTTTGATGTCAGACGCAGATCGAGTCTGCGGGAACTCCCCCGAAAACATTCATTTTACTTGGGATATCTCCGATTTTATCCGCTGGGCACCTGCCAACAAGTGACTAAAGTTTCCCACTTCGGACGGATCTGGGAACACTTTATCGGCGATCTCCAGCCTCCGAGCGCAGCGGGTGACATTCGACCGGTTCTGGGTCGCTATAATGAACGGCTCGCGGCAAATCCCTGAACTTTCAGGCCGCGTCTTCATACATGCTGCAACCTGATCTCAAAGAGTTCTCGCGTCTGGCCCGCGAATCCACCCTCGTCCCAGTGGTGAAGTCCGTGAGCGCCGACCTGCTCACTCCCGTATCAGCCTTTCTGGCCATCGCAGATGGAGAGTCCCACGCCTTTCTGCTGGAATCCGTCGAGCGCGGCGAGCAGATCGGCCGCTACACGTTCCTCGGCGCGCGACCCTACATGCTCGTCAAGGCCGGCCATGGTTCAGTCGAGATCCGGCGGGGAAGGCGTCGCGAAGTCGTCCACGAAAACGTCTTTCAAGTGCTCAAGCGCCTGTTGCGGGAACATCGTCCCGCCAATGTTCCCGGGTTGCCGCCGTTCCTGGCGGGAGCCGTCGGCTACTTTGCGTACGACGTTGTGCGTCAACTGGAGAGAATCGGCGATCTGGCTATAGACGACCTGAACCTGCCCGATGCTGAACTGATGTTTTTCGACCGGCTTCTCGCCTTCGATCACTTGCGTCACCAGATTCATATCGTTGCCGCAGCCGATGTGTCCTCTACCACTCCGGAACGCGCTTATCGCAGCGCGCTTCGGGACATCGCGGCTCTTGAGCGCAAACTCGCCGGCGGGCTGAGTCCGTCAGTTTGGATGAAAACGGCAAAAGCCAAGCGAGGGAAACTCAAAGTTCATTCCCGGACGAGCCGAGAAAAATTCACGAAAAGTGTCGAGCGCTGCAAAGAGTACATTGCCGCAGGAGATATCTTCCAGGTCGTCTTCTCGCAGCGCCTCGATTTTGAGCCGGAAGTGGAGCCCTTTGATTTGTATCGCGCGCTGCGCCAGGTCAATCCTTCGCCCTACCTGTACTTCCTTCGCAATGGGGATACCCACATCCTGGGATCGTCTCCTGAATTGCTGGTCCGGGTGACGGGAAAGAAACTGGAATACCGCCCGATTGCCGGTACGCATCCGCGTGGCGCCGATGAAGCAGAAGACGCGCGCCTCGAGCAGAAGATGCGTAACGACGAAAAAGAACGCGCCGAGCACGTCATGTTGGTCGACCTCGGACGCAACGACCTGGGCCGCGTCAGCGAGTACGGTTCAGTCAAGGTGAAAGATTTGATGTACGTGGAGCGCTACTCGCATGTCATGCATCTGGTCTCTGCGCTCGAAGGAACCCTTCGGAAAGATCTTGATGCACTGGACGCCTTTGCTGCCTGTTTCCCGGCGGGAACGCTCAGCGGCGCACCGAAAGTTCGCGCCATGCAGATCATTGAGGAACTGGAACCGACTCGTCGAGGAATCTACGGTGGGTCGGTTCTTTACGCCGACTTCGCGGGGAACCTGGACTCCTGTATCGGTATTCGCACCATGCTGATGCAAGGGAAGAAGGCGTACCTGCAAGCCGGTGCGGGAATCGTCGCCGACTCGAATCCCGAGGCGGAATATCAGGAAAGCATGAATAAGGCGCAGGCGCTGCTGCGAGCTGTGGACCTTGCGAGAGCAAAGTGATCAGTGGCTAGTGGTCAGCTTCCCCGGCCGCTCTGACCACTGACCTTACATTCGAAGGAAATTCTCGACAAGCTTTTTGCCTGCGTCCGTCAAAACGCTCTCTGGATGAAACTGGACGCCCTCGACGGCGCACTTCCTATGCCGCAGTCCCATGATCGTGCGAGAGCCATCTTTTTCCGTGGTCCACGCACTGACCTCCAGATCTTCCGGCAAGTTCTCCTGCTCGACGATGAGCGAGTGATAGCGTGTTGCTGCCATTGGCATCGGCAAGCCCCGAAATACGGTTTTGTTGTCATGCATGACCGGGCTCGTCTTGCCGTGCATCAGGTGCGGAGCGCGAACCACCTTGCCACCGAACGCCTCGCCGATCGCCTGATGTCCGAGGCACACGCCGAGGACCGGCGTCTTGCCTGCAAAGTGCCGGATTAACTCGATGCTGATGCCAGCTTCGTGCGGAGTGCACGGCCCGGGAGACACGACGATCCGCTGCGGGCGCATCGCCTCTACTCCTCTTACCGTGACCTGATCGTTGCGCCGGACTTCAACCTCTTCGCCCAGTTCTCCGATGTATTGGACCAGGTTATAGGTGAAGGAATCGTAGTTGTCGAGTACGAAAACCATGCTGCAGGCTCCTGTCTTTGAGCTTACACCAGAATACTGAGACGCCCGCCGTTCCCGCCCGTCACCTGAATGTGCTACCCCCATACCCAAGCGTGGTATTGACCCTTACCCCTGCCGAAGCGCATCCTTCCTGTCGTCACACAGCGGACCACTTCGGAGGACACATGGCCGAGCCCCAGCAGGAGAAGCGGGGTGCACGACGTTTTCCTTTGCGCGTACCTGTGAGCGTCAGGCGCGAAACAGCGGCTGGTGCGGAGGCCGCACAGCTCCGTGATGTCAGCGCACGCGGCATCTGCTTCTATCTCGACTCGGCGGTTGCGCAGGGCTCGCCTATCGGTTTCACGCTGACGCTTCCGCCCGAAATCACTCTCACCGAAAGTATTCGGGTGCAATGCAAGGGCCGCGTCGTCCGTGTCGAGAACGGACGCAGCGACGGTAAAGTAGGCGTAGCGGCCGTCATTGAAGAATACGAATTCCTGCCGGAAGCCTGAACGCAGTGGATAGTCAGCTGCCAGTGGTTAGCAGGCTTCGTTCGTGCAGGTAGCCGGTCCTCGATGGTAGGCAATCGTTCGTAGCCACGATCACTTACTGACAACGGGCCACTGGTTCCCACCCGCTTCACTACCGACCTTACAAGTGGTATGTTTCCTTCAGACTCCTCAAAACCCATGGCTGTGCCGCGAACTGCATTCCGATGTGTGTGTAACGCCTTGTTGCTTCTGCTGCCGGGCCTGCTTGTCGGCCAGAACTTCGGCCCTCCGCGCACCATCAAGAGCGTGCGGATCGTTCACGAAAAGGGTGTGCCTGCGGTCGAGATCATCTCCAATGGCGCCGTGATTCCGCAGATCCAGAGTCTCGATTCGCCTCCGCGGCTGGTGATCGACTTGCCGAACTCGCGCCTGGGCGTTGGCACAAACCGCATCGAAATTCAGAAAGAGAACATCACGGCGATCCGGATTCGCCAGTTCCAGAATAATCCTCCGGTGACTCGGGTCGTCCTCGATCTGCTGGCCCCGTATGGCCACTCCTGGGATGGTTCCGGCAATCGGTTGATGGTGCGGCTCAAGCCGCCTGAGGACGTCAACGCCGGAAAGAAATCCTCGGAGTCACCGCCGGAGACCGCTTCGGGATTCTCGCTGACTTCCGATGCCGCAGTTGTGCCGATTTCCGGCAGCGCGGGGCCCACTGTCATGGATGCTAGCCGCCTGGCGGGCGGGTCCTCGGTTACCGCCGGATCCGATACCACCCTCCTGCACCTTCCCCGCGGCGGAGAAGTTCGCGTGTGCCCTGGTACCACTCTGTCGGTAACGCCTTCTCAAAACAAGCGCGACATGATGTTTGGCATGAATACCGGCGCCATTGAGACGCACTACTCGCTCGCTTCGTCGGCGGACGCTGTGCTCACGCCCGACTTCCGCATTATGTTCGCAGGCCCGGGAGAGTTCCATTTCGCCGTGAGTGCCGATTCGCATGGGAATACTTGTGTGCGTAGCTTGCGGGGGAACACATCCTCGGTTGTGGTTTCTGAGCTGATGGGCACCCGCATTTATCAGGTCAAGCCCACCGAGCAGGCCGTATTCCGCTCGGGGCAGATCGACAAGGTGGATACCGACGTTCCGCTGGAGTGCGGATGTCCTCCGCCACCTCCACCCCTATTGCGCACGAGCAATCCGCAACAGACTACGGTTGCAGACGCCAACTTGCCGGCGAAGGTTCGAGTCGGGGAGGGTTCGACCCCCGCGACACAAGGCCCGCCTTCACCCGAGGCGCAGCTGTCCAACGGTCCAGAGACGGCTCCACTGCCTCCATCGCAGAACAAGGAAGTTCACGTTCAAGTCGATGCTCCCTTCGTGTTTAGCGCGAAGAATCGTGCGGCGGCTCCGCAGCCTCCTCCCGTCGAAAGCGTACGGGGGTTGCCCGTGGATGATTCCGCCGAGCAGTCCGTACATCTGGATCCAGTCATTCAGTCGCCACCGGATAAGCCGGCCGACACGCAGAAGAAGAACACACAGCGTCGCGGATTCTTCGGACGAATCGGCGGCTTCTTCTCATCCATCTTCAAGTAGATTGCAGAATTCAAACGCTCCCAACCCCGCACCGGAAATCCTTTTTCGCCTTCCCCGCGTCTTACCGCAAGTTGGGTTAAGCAACTCGTCTGCTGGAGCGCGCCATGACTGCAGCATCTCTCGGACCCGGCCCCAGTCTGTTCACGTTTCTTTCCGAAAACAGAAGCCATTCCCGCAGAGGGGAAACGTTCTTCTTTTCGCTTCTGGGGCAAGCCGTCATTCTGGCCATCGTCGTTTACTTCACGACGCTCGTGATCCGCACGCCGGGAATCGAAAGCCACCTCCCGCGCGTTCATGAGTTACCGCTGATCTTTTCCGGACTGAATGGCGGCGGGGGAGGCAATTTCGATCCACTGCCTGCCTCGCGCGGGAACCCGCCGAGAGCTTCGCTCGATCCGCAGATCGTGCCTCCAACTGTCATCGTTCCGAAAGAAATGCCGCGGCTGCCTGTCGAGCCTACAGTGATCGTCGCGCCGGAAATCAAGTTTCCGCAAGGCGGACCAGTCGGCGATCCCACATCGCTATTCACCAATTCCTCAGACGGCCCGAGCGGTCGCGGGGGGATGGGGAAGGGCTGCTGCGGCGGAATCGGAGATTCTTCCGGCCCACATGTGGGTTCCGGTCCGCCGGGAATTTATCCTGCAGGGAAGATGGGTGTGACCGTGCCTGAAGCCATCTTCAGCCCCGAGCCGAGTTTCTCCGACGAAGCGCGAAAGGTGAAAGGGCAAGGCATCGTCTTGCTGATGATCGTCGTGGGGAAGGACGGACAGCCCTATGATCTACGGATCGCGCAAAGCCTGGGGATGGGATTAGACGAAAAAGCCATTGAGGCCGTGAGGCGCTGGCGTTTCCGTCCGGCTACCTTGAACGGCCAACCAGTGGCGAGCCGGATCGCGGTTCAGGTGGACTTCCACAGGTATTAAGAAACAGTCAGTGGCGAGTGGTCCGGGGTCCACGAAGCGACGCGACCGACCACTCTCCACCGACCACTGCGGTTAGCTTCTGCGAATCGCTTTGCGGATGGGTTCGCTCCTCTCGCGCAGGTCTTCGGCGATCTCGGCGCCGCGCGCCGCGACATCGCGGATGCGGTCGCCCACTTCGCGCGCCCGATCCTTGGCTTCTTCCGCCCAGTCTTCGAAGTTATCCTTGGCGTCTTCGTAGCCGCGCTGCAGATCTTTGCGAAGTTGCTTTCCCGTTTTCGGCGCCAGCAATAGCCCGGCGAGCGCTCCTGCGCCCAATCCGATTAGAAGAAAAGTGATGGCAGTTCCGATGTTGCTGCCTTCGGAAGATGATTCATAACGTCCGCTGCTCATGATGAAGACCTCATTTTCCGCCCGCAATGACGCAGGCCCATTTTGCGGCAAGTCCCGTCCCTGAATGACTGATTCTAGTCCTACTCCACAGGTCCAGCGGATGCAAGCTGTGCAGGTACCCCGCCGCTCTTCGATGTCCAGAGTGGGGCGAAGGTTTCTTTTCGGGCGCAGCTGAGTGTAAAATAAAGCTTTACGCCCTCGTGGCGGCGGAACTTGTGGCTTGCCCGCCTTCCGCCTGCGTCAAACCGCAATCGTTACAAGGAGAGTTTTTCAAGCGATGTCGATCCCTGCCACCCAGCTACGTCCCGGCATGATCATCAAGCACAATAATGATCTGCACTCCGTATTCAGCGTTGAGCACCGCACTCCCGGCAACCTGCGCGCCTTTATCCAGGCCAAGCTGCGCAACCTGCGTACCGGCGCCATGTTCGAGCATCGCTTCCGCTCGCCTGACCCGATCGAAAAGATCAACGTCGACGAAGTCGATATGCAGTTCCTTTACGCCGACGGCGACAGCTATTACTTCATGGACACGAACAACTACGAGCAGACTCACTTGACCAAAGAGATTCTGGGCGACGCGGTGGAATACCTGATTCCCAATCTTGAGATCAAGGTGGAGTTTTTTGACGGGAAGGCCGTCGGGATCGAGCTGCCCCAGACAGTTGTTTTGACCGTGATCGAGACCGAACCAGGACTGAAGAGCGCCACTGCTTCCAGCGTGACCAAAGCCGCGAAGACCGAGACCGGGCTCGTCGTCCAGGTGCCTCCGTTCATCAACGAAGGCGAGAAGATCAAGGTCGATACGTCGGAAGGCGCGTACCTTTCCAGAGCGTAAGAGCATTGCAGATTTGTCAATTTCAGATTGCAGATTGAAGCCCTGCTTTACACAGTCGTTTTTCAATCCGAAATCAACAATCTGCAATAGATCTCGTTAATGAACTCCAGCGACAAATCGATCCAGGCCCGCCGCTTTATTGTCCGCGGACGCGTCCAAGGCGTGGGTTTTCGATGGTTCGTGGAACGCGAAGCTCATATTCTCGCGATCGCCGGCTGGGTCCGCAATAATCACGACGGCAGCGTCGAAGTCCTCGCGCAGGGCACGCGTCATCAGCTTGCCGGACTGCACTCCCGTTTGCGAGAAGGCCCTCGGGCCGCGCGCGTCGACTCCGTAGAAGTATCGGAAGCCTCCCCGGTTGCCGGGGTCAGTTCATTTCGCATTGAAGGGGCATGGTAAGGCAGGTTTCAATCGTGCAAGGTTTCAGTTTTCAACGGCTCGAAGTGAATTGCCGAAATGGCGGACGAGCTACCTTGAAACTTTAGAACTCTGAAACCTTGAAATTTTCCACACAAGGAGCCGGTAGATGTCATCTTCCGCAGCACTGAGTGCAAGCTATTTGAAGTCACTCATTCGTGAAATCCCAGATTTTCCCAAGAAGGGAATTCTCTTCTACGACATCACCACGCTTCTCAAAGACAAGACCGGATTCGCGACTCTCATCGACAAACTCTCCGAGCATTACATCTCGCAAGACGTCGATCTGGTCCTCGGCATGGAAGCGCGCGGATTCATTTTCGCCCCGGCCCTGGCCTATCGCCTGAATGCCGGATTCGTTCCTGTCCGCAAGCCCGGCAAACTCCCAGCCGAGTGCGTGAAATACGACTACGCTCTCGAATACGGTACGAATTCCCTTGAGATCCACAAAGACGCGATCCAGAAGGGCCAGCGCGTGCTGATTGTGGACGACCTGCTCGCCACCGGAGGCACCGCCGAGGCAACCGCAAAACTGGCGGAATCGCTAGGCGCAAAAATCGCCGGCCTGGGATTCGTGGTGGAACTGGAATTCCTGAAAGGCCGCGATAAGCTGCAAAACTACGAAGTGATGTCGCTGCTGCGCTACGACAAATAGAACTAACACCTTCTTACCCATGAGAACGCAATCCCCGTTCCGAGTCGCGCTCGTAAGTTGTGCCCTGCTTGTCGCCTCACTGGCAAGCGCGGAAAACCCGCAAAAGCATCAGGATCTCGATTCGCTGCTTTCCAGCGCAAAGATAGCAAACTTGAGGGCCCCCGATGCTCTTCCGTTTCATCTCCACCTGCAGGTCCATGCCGAGCGCATCACCGCCAAACCTGTCGATGGTGAATACGATGAAGTCTGGAATGCACCCGACCAGTGGCGTCGCCAGATTGACTTTCCGCAATTCCGTGAAATTGAAACGGGAGACAAGGACGGGCGCTGGATGTCTCGAAATGTGGACTTTCAGCCGCAGGCCTCTTACTTGATGGGCGAACTTCTGGACGCACTCTTTTCGCCGCTGCATTCACCCGATGCGAAACTGAAGAAGATGCATAAGGCCAAGAAAGACGGGGTGCAACTGCAATGTGCTGATCTCGAAGGGAATCATCTCGAGTACACGCTGTGTTTCGATGAGAACGGATTTCTTTCCAGCAGCGGATATCGAAATCTGCAGTTCGAATACCGGGATTACCAGAAGCTTAGGAGCGAGATCTTTTCCGCGAGAGCTCACTGTCGAGCAGGATCACAAACAAGTCCTGCAGGTGCGATTGGCTGAACTGACTGATATGAGCACCGCGGAAAAAGTGGAATTTTCGCATCCGGCATCTTCGATGCGTCTTTCACGTTGCGAACGATGGGTACCAGGAATACCCGTGAAGAAGGTTCCACCACACTACCCGGAAAGTGCACGCACAGCTCACCAGCAGGGCACTGTTGTGCTGTACGCCTTGCTTCTGATGGATGGATCCGTTCGTGATGTGAAGGTGCTGCAGAGCGCAGGGGTTGCTCTGGATCAGGCCGCCGTCGAAGCGGTGACACAATGGGTGTACAGTCCGATGGACTGTGGAGGCTCTCCGTACCCTACGGAGATCGAGGTTACGGTCCACTTCGAGCTCCAGTAACGGAGCTTACTCTATCGAACGATTCGCTCAACCAGCAGTGCAATGCCAGCCCAGCATCCTGCGCTGACCACTGCTGAGAGAGCTAATCCGGAAATTGCGCCCCAATTGATTTGCCGATCGAGGCTGCTTTCTTCCGGTTCCAGCCAAACTCGCAGGAATCCTATTTCGGGTGAATACAACTGCGATCCACTCCATGTCTCCGGGATCGCTCGCATACGTAACACTCGGCTGCTTGTCCGGGGGGAGAACGGCAGCAACTTACTCACGTAGCACCTCCGCGTCTTGGCGGTTGCAACTGTTATACCATCCCGACGAGCGGCGCAAGTGATTGAAAAGAAGAATCACCTACCCACTCAAAGGTTGTAGTCCCGCAACGGTGGGTCAAAATTCCCCATTACTCCGAAGATTCCTCGGGTGATTTGCCCCTGCGGAGAGGGCCGCGACCGCGCCCGTCCCTGCAACGGCGTCACTTCTGCGTAGTTTTGATCGGGACTTCGTTCTCCGCCAGTACCAAGTCCGACTCCTTGGGCAGATAGCTTTTGCGACGGAACCAGTCCTCCATGGCAGCCTTGAGTTCATCCAGCGGAACCACCGAGCCAATCTCCATCTGACCGTCGGAGACCGGCAGTGTGTCGTCAAAGACGCTGGAGTTGGTGAAATTGCGCATGGAGAACGAGTCCAGCCACTTCAAAGGGCAGGGAAGCCGCCGGCCATTCTCGTCGTACTCCACACGGATCTTGCGGAGGAACATGATCCGATTTAATCACACCGGCTGACGTTGCTGCTCCGTGGGCGAGGGCCGAAAATCTGCGGATGCCGGTTTGACACACACCGCCCATTGTCCTAATCTCCTCCGCACGCTCGGCGCGTGAACTCAGGCGCCGGTGGATGGAGGCAACGTGCTTACGGCAATTCTCTGGTGGGTTATCGTTGGCCTGATTGCGGGATGGGCGGCCGGCAGAATCATGAAAGGCGGCGGTTACGGTCCTGCGATCGACATCCTTCTTGGAATCGTGGGAGCGGTCGTCGGCGGCTGGCTGCTCGGATTGCTCGGAATCCACGCCGGCGGATTGATCGGGACGATTCTGGTCGCGATCGTCGGCGCCGTATTCCTGATCTGGCTCAGCCGTTTTCTGAAGCGCGGCTGAATAGATTCTACAGCGCTACTTCTGCGCCTTGGGGCCTGCCGCTCTCACTTCGGGGGGCGCATCGAAGTTCTCGAAGTTTTTCGCGAAGCGCTCGCGCAACTCTGCCGCTGCCTTGTCGTATGCCGCTTTATCGGCCCACGCGTTACGCGGATTCAGAATCTGCGGCGGAACTCCGTGGCACGTCTTCGGAATGCTGAATCCAAAGGTGGGCTCAACCTCGAACTCATGGCGGATGAGTTCTCCCTCGACCGCCGCATCCACCATGGCGCGCGTGTGCGGAATGCTCATGCGCTTGCCCACTCCATACGGCCCGCCCTGCCAGCCGGTATTCACCAGCCAGCACTGAGTATTGTGCTCGCGCAGGCGGCGTCCCAGCATCTCGGCGTAAATCTTGGGAGCCAGTGGAAGAAACGGAGATCCAAAACAAGTCGAGAACGTGGCAGAGGGCTCTTTCACGCCGGCTTCTGTCCCCGCGACTTTTGCCGTGTACCCTGAGAAGAAGTGATACATGGCCTGCTCCGGCGACAACCGCGCGATTGGCGGCAGAACGCCGAACGCGTCGGCAGTCAGGAACACCACGTTCTTCGGATGTCCGCCAATGCCAGGGATCACTGCATTCTCGATAAACTCGACGGGATACGCGGCTCGCGTATTTTCCGTCTTACTGTCATCCTCGTAGTCGGGAATGCGCGTCTGTGCATCGAGTGTCACATTTTCGAGCACGCACCCAAAGCGCAAGGCATTCCAGATCTGCGGCTCATTTTTCTGCGACAGCTTGATGCACTTGGCGTAGCATCCGCCCTCAAAGTTGAAAACGCCATCGGCGCTCCATCCGTGTTCATCGTCTCCGATCAGGTCGCGCGACGGATCTGCGGATAACGTCGTCTTGCCTGTTCCGGAAAGTCCGAAGAACAGCGCGCTCACGCCGTTGTGCCCGACATTCGCCGAACAGTGCATCGGGAACACGTTCCTCGGCGGCAGCAGGAAATTCATGATGCTGAAGATCGACTTCTTCATCTCGCCTGCGTACGAAGTCCCGCCAATCAGCACCGTGCGCCGCATGAAATTCAGGATGACGAATACTTCCGAGCTCACGCCGTCTCGCTTCGGATCCGCCTTGAACTCCGGTGCCGAAATGACGGTGAACTCGGGATGATGGTTTCTCAACTCTTGTGCCGTAGGACGAATAAACAATTGCCGGACGAACAGGTTGTGCCATGCATACTCGTTCACGATGCGCACGGGCAGCCGGTACGCCGGATCCGAACCGCAGAAAAGATCTTGCACATACAGTTCGCGTCCGCGGAGATGCTCCATCACGCGCGCGTAAAGCGCGTCAAATTTCTCCGGCTCAAAGGGAACATTCACCGCGCCCCAATGCACGCTATGGGCTGTGATCTCGTCTTTTACGATGAACTTATCTTTCGGGGAGCGGCCCGTACGGTTGGTATATCCGACGATGGACCCGTTTGAGGCGATCTTTGCTTCATCACGCCGGATGGAATGTTCGACCAGCAATGCCGGCGATAAATTGAAGTGCGTGCGGCCTTCGCTCAGCAACTCGGCTACGTCGCTGACATGCATGGTTGTAGCCATTGGGGGATCTTCTCCTAACCGGGCCCGAAAAAAAGCACAGGGCAAAAACGCTCTATTCTCGCTCAAAAGAGCAGCGGTTGCCAAGCAGCCAACCCTTGAGTTTAGGAGAATCGTTATTCTTCAGACATGCGAAAAACCCCTGAACTTGCGGCGAAAGATAGGGTAGCCGCAGAGAAGATCGTTGCGGCTCTTTCAAGCGGGATCACTTACTCCGAAGTCTTGTAGTCGCAGGCTTTACGGCAGGGTTCGCAGTACATCAATCCGTCATTGCACAGCCGGATATCGATCACCGATTGGCACAGGCAGCAGTACTTCTCGCACTGGCATTCTCTCTCAGTCTGTTCGCACTGCATGCAGCGATATTTGGCAGGACCAGTCCCTGTACTCATAGACGTAATCTAGCCTGCGAAGTGAAAACGAGAAACGTGACGTAAGTAATCGACATGGAGCGAACACGGAATGGAGCAAAGAGCACGAGTGCTTGAGGACTGACCACTGATCCCTGTCCCCCGTAACCGTTCGGTCCACACCGGATCTCCACCCCATTCGTGCAATAATTTCCCCCGATGACTTTCCAAAATCTTCTGGATGGCGTGGAGTTTCTAAGCCAGAGTGGAAACCCCGACGTCACCAGTGTGGAATACGACTCGCGCCGGGTAAAATCCGGCAGCGCGTTCATCGCCATGAAGGGCGAGACGTCGGACGGGAACCGCTTCATCGATCAGGCGATCAAGGCGGGTGCAGTTGCAGTGGTGACAGATTCCCCGTCGGAGAATCCACGGGAGGGCGTCGCCTGGGCGCTGGTCCCGCATGGCCGCCGCGCGCTGGCACGCATCAGCGAGAATTTCTACAAGCATCCCGCCGAACGGATTGCAACGATCGGAATCACCGGGACGAACGGGAAAAGTACGACAGCATTTCTCATCGAAGCCATTCTGAGCGCAGCTGGAAGAAAAAGTGCACTGATCGGGACCATCGAGTATCACGTTGCCGGACACGTCTATCCCGCGCCGCACACCACGCCCGAGGCGCTGGAACTCGCCCGTCTGTTCAGCGAAGCGGTGGGGGAGGGAGTTAGTGATGCTGTGATGGAAGTCTCATCGCACGCCCTCGCACAGCAGCGCATTTTCGGAGTTCCCTTCGACGTCGCCGTCTTCACCAACCTGACCCGCGACCACCTCGACTATCACAACACGATGGATGAGTATTTCGCTGCCAAGAAAGTTCTGTTCGAGGGATGCGGCACGGATGCGCCCCGGGCCGCAGTCACTAATCTGGATGACGAATACGGGGCGAAGCTCGCCGCTTTCAGCCGGAAGCGGAGCTCTGTGGTCCTCACCTATGGATGGGATCACGGCGACTTCCATGCCGAGAAGGCCGACATCGCGCCGCGCGGCACCCGCTTCGATCTTGCGACTCCCGAAGAAAAGATTGCCATTTTCTCGCCCCTGATCGGGCGTGTAAATGTCTACAACATTCTTGCTGCCGCCGCAGCCTGCTTTGCCCGAGGCTGCAAGTCGAGCGAGATCGCCGCCGGCGTTGCAGCCCTGCAGCACGTTCCGGGAAGATTCCAGCGTGTCGACTGTGGCCAGCCATTCACCGTTGTGGTGGACTACGCCCACACCGACGATGCACTTCGCAACCTTACGTCTCTTGCGCGCGAGTTCGTGTCGCGAGCCGCAGGGTCCGGCAGGGTCATCACCTTGTTCGGATGCGGTGGAGATCGCGATCGCGCCAAGCGCCCGATGATGGGCGAAGCCGCCGGAAAGGGAAGCGATCTTGTCGTACTGACATCAGACAATCCGCGGAGTGAAGATCCACGCGCCATCATCAATGATGCCCTGGTCGGACTGCAGAGAACCGGAACGAAGTACACGATCGAAGTCGATCGGCGGAAAGGCATTGTTCTCGCGATCGGGGAGGCACGACCCGGAGACATCGTTCTGCTGGCGGGAAAAGGTCACGAAAAAGTGCAAGTGACACGCGAAGGGCCCAATCTATTCGATGACGTTGAAGTTTCACGCGAAGTCCTAAAAGCCAACGGGTACGAGTGCCAGGCTGCGGAGCCGAACGCATGAAGCTCAAGCTCTCGAAGGTCGCGGAATTCCTGGCTGCCAGGCCGATACAGTCACCTGCGTCGCCTGCGTTTCCCGGTGAAGAAATTGTGCAGGGCTATTCCATCGACTCCCGCACCATCGGACCGGGACAACTCTTCTTCGCCGTGAAAGGGGAACGTCTCGATGGCCACGATTTCGTCGAAGGCTCTCTGGTGCGAGGGGCGGTTGCAGCGGTCGTCAGTAAAGGTCAGCTGCAGCGATTCAAAGATCAAAGCCGGCTGCTTGCGGTAGATGACACGCTGGTGGCGCTTCAAACGCTGGCCACGGCCGTTCGACGGCTCTGGGGCAAGCCGCTCATTGGAGTCACTGGTTCGGCCGGGAAGACCACCACCAAAGAAGCCATCTCGCAGGTTCTGGCCACACAGTTCCGCGTGCTGAAATCCGAAGGCAATTTCAATAACCACTTTGGAATGCCGCTCATGCTTCTCAAGCTTGAACCGGAACATGACCTCGCCGTGATTGAGATGGGCATGTCCCATGCCGGAGAAATTCAGGCGCTGGCGAAGATCGCGCACCCCGAAATTGGTGTCGTCACCAACGTCGCGCCGGTGCACCTTGAGTTCTTCGATTCCATCGCCGGAATCGCGCGCGCGAAATACGAGTTGATCGAATCTCTTCCCGCAAACGGAACCGCGGTCCTTAATGCTGATGACGAATACGTATCGCAATTCGGACGTGGATTCAGCGGCCGCGTCATCACTTATGGCAGGCACGCTACCGCGGATGTCGGAGCCGAAAACGTACAGCCGTGGGGAACGGGCGGCACCCAGTTCGACATCATGACGGTGGAGGGACGCGAGCATGCCAGATTGCAGCTCGTGGGTGAACACAATATCCTGAACGCCCTGGCAGCCGTGTCGGTGGCCCTGGCTCGCGGGATGAAACTGGCGGAAGCGGTGGCAGCGCTGGCAACCCTGGCTCCGGCGGATAAGCGCGGACAGGTTCTCCAACTGGGTAACATCACCGTCGTCAACGATTGTTACAATTCCAATCCGAAGGCGCTCAACGCCATGATCGATGCGCTGGCGGGAATGAATGCCCGTCGCCGAATCGTAGTTGCGGGAGAGATGCTGGAACTCGGACCGGCTGGTGAAGAGCTGCATCGTGAGTCGGGCCGCCATGCCGCCGAAAAAAGGATTGATGTCGTGCTTGGCGTCCGCGGCCTGGCGGAGACGCTCGTAGACGCAGCCAAACAGGCGGGCACGAGGGCTGAGTTTCTCGCAACACCCGAAGAAGCGGGCGAATGGCTCGCTCGCGAAACACGCGATGGCGATGTAGTACTGCTCAAAGCCTCGCGTGGCGTGAAACTGGAAAAGGCGTTAGAGCTCTGGAAATCACGAATCAAAGTTGAGTAAAGGTTGAACGCTAGGGATCTGCTCATCGCTCTTGGGCGCTGCTGCTTTGGCTGACGGCTCATCGCTGAAAGCTGATAGCTTTTTCGGAGGCTGATTGCTCTATTGGCTGTTGTTCCTCAAGTTGCAACACTATGTTGCCCCGTTCCGCATTTTTCGTTACGTAACGTTCCGCACTGCGTTCGCCAGCCTCACCGCACTATTTACCGCGCTCATCGTTGGACCACTGGTCATCGGGCGCTTGCGTGATTTTCAGATCGGCCAGTACATCCGCGAAGAAGGTCCGAAAGCTCATCAGAAAAAAGCCGGAACGCCGACTATGGGCGGTCTGCTGATCGTCATCGCAATCGTTGTTCCCACGCTGCTGTGGGCGGACCTCAGCAACCGCTTCGTCTGGATCGCCGTCTTCTCCACGGTCGCGTATGCCGCCATCGGATTTACCGATGACTACACCAAGGTGACGCATCGCCGCAATCTGGGCCTCACGGGCCGCGCGAAACTGGGCTTGCAGATCGCCACCAGCATCATCATCGCTTCGATGCTGATTGCCATGCAGACCCACGGAATGTATTCGACTAAGCTGATCGTTCCGTTCTTCAAGCAATTTCATCCCGATCTGGTCGTCGGGGCGCTGGAGCGCAATCCGCATCTCTGGCCGCTGGCCTTCCTGCCCTTCATGGCGTTTGTCGCCTTGGTCATTGTGGGATCGAGCAACGCGGTGAACCTGACGGATGGTCTTGACGGATTGGCCATAGGCTGCACCGTAATCGCAGCGGGCGCGCTGACAGTTCTCACTTATGTCAGCGGGCACGCGACGTTCGCAACTTATTTAGAACTGCAGCGCATGCCGCAAATCGGCGAGTTGACGATCTTTTGCGGAGCTATGGTCGGCTCTTCGATCGGGTTCCTTTGGTACAACGCGCATCCCGCGGAAGTTTTTATGGGCGATGTAGGATCCTTGGCGCTGGGCGGCGCGATCGGAACCGTCGCCGTGCTGATTAAGCAGGAATTGCTGCTACCGTTCATCGGCGGAGTATTTGTGATCGAGGCGCTCTCGGTGATACTGCAAGTGGGCTCCTACAAGCTGCGCAAGAAGCGCATCTTCAAAATGGCGCCCATCCATCATCACTTTGAATTGCTGGGATGGTCCGAATCCAAGGTAATCGTCCGCTTCTGGATCGCGTCGCTGGTGTTCGCCCTATTCGCCCTCACGACGCTGAAACTAAGATAAGAAATCTTCGCCGCAGAGACACAAAGCCCCGGAGCAACTAGAATAGTAAGTTCCTTCTGAGCTACTTGGTGCCGCTGTGGTGAGCCTGCCTTCAATGGAATTGAACGGAAAACGCGTGCTGGTGGTCGGTCTCGGCAAGTCCGGGGTGGCCTCGGCTTTGTTCTTAAAAGATCACGGCGCCAAGGTTGCCGTCTCTGACACGAAGAGCGGCGACGAATTGCGCAACGAAATTCCAGTCCTGCTCGACCACGGCATTACCGTCGAAACTGGTGGCCACGGCGAACGAACCTTCCGCGGACAGGACCTGATCGTCGTTTCCCCGGGAGTGCCCGTCGATGCGCCGCCCCTGGTTCAGGCGCGCTCGCTCGGCGAAAGCGTCATCGGAGAGATTGAACTCGCGGCGCAGTTCCTGCCGGGCCCGATCATTGCCATCACCGGATCGAACGGGAAGACCACCACGACCACGCTGACCGGCGAGATCATGACGTCCGCCGGATTTGCAACTCTCGTTGGCGGAAACATCGGAACGCCCGCGATCTCGCTTGCGGAACGCGCCCGGCCGGAGACGGTGATCGTGCTGGAAGTTTCCAGTTTCCAACTGGAAACCATTGAGAGCTTCCGTCCGAAAGTGGCAGTAATTCTCAACGTCACTCCGGATCATCTCGATCGCCATCGCACTTTCGAGATCTACGCGAACGCGAAGGCGCGGGTGTTTGAGAACCAGGAAGTGACCGATTTCGCGGTGCTGAATGCGGACGACCCTACCTGCGTCGAGATGGGTACTCGCACTCGAGCTCAGGTCTTCTGGTTCAGCCGGCAGCAGGAAGTGCAGCGGGGAGCATGGGTGCGGGATGGAGCGATCCTGTTCCGCGACAAAAGCGGACAGCGCGAGATCCTGCAGGTTTCCGACATTCCTCTGAAAGGCGCGCACAACCTCGAGAACGTGCTAGCCGCGGTGTGCACAGGACTGCTGATGGGGTGCGCTGCGGAAAAGATCCGTGAGGCGGTCCACAAGTTCAAGGCGGTTGAGCACCGGTTGGAGTTCGTGGCCACGATCCGGGACGTCGATTACTACAACGATTCGAAGGCGACGAACGTCGATGCCACGATCAAGGCGCTCGAGTCGTTCCCGTCGAACATTCACCTGATCCTCGGCGGCAAGGACAAGGGCAGCGATTACACGGTTCTTAACGATCTGCTGCGCAAGAGGGTCAAGCGCGTGTACACGATCGGCGCCGCAGCGGCGAAGATCGAATCCCAGATCGTCACAGCAAAAGACGGCGGACCAGAACTGGTTCATGCCGAGACGCTCGAGAACGCGATCCGCAAAGCCAGCGCGGTTGCCCAGGCGGGCGACATTGTCCTGCTGGCCCCGGCCTGCGCCAGCTTCGATCAGTTCAAAAGCTACGAGCACCGCGGCAAGGTTTTCAAAGAGGTGGTGCGCTCGCTCGCCTGAAGTCCTCGAGAAGAATCAGAAGGAACTCCTGCATGTCCAAGCTCTGTCGCACGTGTACCAAAACAGGCAACAATCAAAATTCAGGAATTCCTCAGCGCGCCGTGGTGAAATGAATGTGCCATGGCGAAGCGCGTGAGTGTCGACCGCTGGCTGTTTACCGTCACCATGCTGCTGGTTTTTGTCGGATTGGTGATGGTCTTCTCTGCTTCTGCCGTGATGGCGCGTGAGCGCTTCGGTTCGCCGTACGCCTTCCTCTCCAAGCAACTGATCTGGGCCGTCGCCGGCCTTATGGCGATGGTCGTTACCATGAAACTGGATTACAAGCGCTACAAGCATCCGGCGATGGTCTTCTCTTTCATGGGCGTGACCACATTGCTGCTGATTTCAGTCTTCTTCCTCGACCGCTCGCACAACACGCACCGCTGGATTCACGCCGGCGGATTTTCCTTTCAACCGTCGGAACTGGCGAAACCCGCATTAATCCTTTTCCTGGCGTACTTCCTCGAGAGCAGGCTGAAGACGATGGACGATGTACGCAACACGCTCGTCCCTGCGGCCGCTCCGGTCCTGGTGTTTCTCGGACTGATCGTGTTGCAGCCCGATCTTGGAACTGCCATTGCCTGCGCCGGAATCGCAGCCTGCATCCTGTACGTGGCGGGCATGCGGATGCGCTACTTCGGATACGCTTTCGCGGCCTCCCTTCCGGTTCTCTATATGCTGATCTTCCACGTGGCCTGGCGGCGCGATCGCATTCTGGCTTTTCTGAATCCTTATGCCGACCGCCAACGGACCGGATTTCACATTATCCAGTCGCTGATCGCGGTTGGCACTGGCGGCATTACCGGCACGGGGCTGATGGAAGGAAAGCAGAAACTGTTCTATCTTCCAGAGCCACACACCGACTTCATCTTCGCCGTAACCGCTGAAGAGCTTGGCCTCGTCGGCGCTCTCTTCGTGGTCGCCCTTTTCGCAGTCTTCCTGTGGCGTGGAATGCGCGCCTCGTGGAAAACCGACGACCTCTTCGGACGCTACCTTGCCGTCGGCATCACCAGCATGGTCGTGTTGCAAGCCTTCATCAATATCAGCGTCGTGCTCGGCATGATGCCCACCAAAGGCATCCCGCTGCCATTGGTCTCCTACGGTGGATCGTCGCTGTTTGTCACTCTTGCCTGCATCGGCGTGCTTCTGAATATCACCAAGCAAGCTGAGTGAGCGACTTCAGATTTTCGATTGCAGATTGGATCAGCCTCATGCCCAATTCTGCAATCTGAAATCCTCTATCTGAAATTGTGCGTAGTTTATAGTCAGCACATGCGAGCTATCCTGGCGGGCGGAGGCACGGGCGGACATGTGATCCCGGCGCTGGCCATTGCCAACCAACTGAAGAAAAATTACGACGCCGAGGTGATGTTCATCGGGACGGCGCGCGGGATTGAGAATCGTCTGGTTCCGGCGGCTGGCTATCCGCTGCAACTGGTGCGTGTGGGTGCGCTCAAGAACGTAAGCCTGATGACTCGCCTGAAGACGTCGTTCGATCTGCCTCGTGCTCTGTGGCAGGCCGGAGGAATGCTGAACGAGTTCGCGCCCGATGTGGTGATCGGAGTTGGTGGATACGCTTCGGGCCCGGCGATGCTCTCGGCGGTGCTGAAACACATTCCGACGCTCGCGTTTGAACCGAACGTGGTGCCGGGATTCGCCAACCGCATGGTTGCGAAGTTTGTTTCGGGCGCAGCAGTGCACTTCGAGGAGACTGCCAGGTATTTCCGGCATGCGGAAGTCACGGGTGTTCCGGTGCGGCAAGCCTTCTTTGAGATTCCTCCGAAGCGCGGAGGCACTCCAACGGTTCTGGTGTTCGGTGGCAGCCAGGGAGCGCATGCGATCAATGACGCGGTGTTCCGGTGTTTGCCCGTACTGCAGCGAGAGGCGCCGGGGATCCACATCATCCATCAGACTGGCGAGCGTGACTATAATGACGCGCTGGCTGCATACCAGGCGCTTCACGAGTCGGCGGAGGTGTTCAAGTTCATCGAAGACATGGCGGGAGCGTTCGCGCGCGCCGACCTTGTCGTATGCCGCTCCGGCGCAAGCACCGTGGCGGAGATCGCAGCGGCAGGCAAGCCGGCGGTATTCGTACCCTTTCCGCGCGCGGCAGACGATCATCAGCGGGTCAATGCAGAAGCGCTGGCACGCCACGGAGCTGCGGTAGTTGTGGAAGAATCGAAGCTGGAAGGTGTCTGGCTGGCGGA
Source organism: Terriglobia bacterium (assembly GCA_963727085.1). Classification (GTDB taxonomy): domain Bacteria; phylum Acidobacteriota; class Terriglobia; order Terriglobales; family Acidobacteriaceae; genus Sulfotelmatobacter. The sequence goes on from CAVSER010000007.1 coordinate 138,206, forward strand.
GACGATCGCTGTGCTGCTGCAGGACGCAAGCCGCTTGCGCCAGATGAGTGAGGCTGCCCGGGGATTGGCGCATCCGAATGCTGCCCGTGATATTGCCGCGATGGCGGCACGAGTGGCGGGAATCGAGGAAGGCAGTGCCAGGGATCAGTGACGAGTGGCCAGTAAACAAGCCAGGTTGTGCCGCGCACTAGTAACGCTTTCTCTGCGACGGGCCACTAGTCACTAGCCACGGGCCACTTGTTGTTAGCTTATGTTCGCAAAAATACAGCGTATTCATTTCGTAGGGATCGGCGGGATCGGCATGAGCGGGATTGCCGAGGTTCTGCTCAACCTGGGCTACAAGGTTTCGGGCTCGGACCTGAAGAGTTCGGCGGTGACGCAGCGGCTTGCCGGCCTGGGTGCAATCACGTTCGAAGGGCATCGCGCGGAGAATATTGCCGGGGCCGAGGTTGTGGTGACAAGTTCGGCGATCGCCCACGAGAACCCTGAGGTCACAGAAGCTCACAAACTCCATATTCCCGTGATTCAACGGGCCGAGATGCTCGCCGAGTTGATGCGGCTTAAGTATGGGATCGCAATTGCCGGCATGCACGGCAAAACCACGACAACTTCCATGGTCGCCGCGGTGCTGGCGGCGGGCGGCCTCGATCCCACCGTAGTTGTAGGCGGACGCGTGGACGCCATGGGTTCGAACGCGCGCCTCGGCAAGTCGCAGTATCTGGTCGCCGAAGCCGACGAGAGCGACCGGTCATTCCTCAAGTTGTCGCCGATACTCTCGGTGGTGACCAATATCGACCGCGAGCACATGGACTGCTACCGCAACATGCGAGACGTCAAGAATACGTTCCTCGAGTTCATGGACCGCGTGCCGTTTTACGGAATGATTGTGGCCTGCAACGACGATCCGTTATTGCGCAAGCTTCTACCCGAGGTCCAGCGGCGCACCGTGACCTACGGGACGAAGCGCGGCTCCGATTTTCTGATCAAGTCCGAGGAAACCAAGCGTGAGGGCAGCGCCGATTCTCGTCCCTACAGCCGCTTCCATGTGACCTATCAGAAGAGAGATCTCGGCGAGTTCACGCTGCATGTGCCGGGAGCGCACAACGTGCTCAACGCGACGGCCGCGATTGCAGTAGGCATCGGCCTCGATGTTCAAGTAGATGCGATCCGCTCGGGACTCGATCAGTTCCGCGGGGTCGATCGCCGGTTCCAACTGAAGGGGCAGGTTGCCGGTGTCAGCGTCATCGACGACTATGGACACCATCCTACAGAGATCAAGGCCACGCTTGCGGCCGCGCGGGAGTGCGGATTCCGCAAAGTTCACGTCATCTTCCAGCCTCATCGGTACACGCGTACCCGGGACCTGATGGAGGACTTTACCAGCGCATTTGCCGACGCGGACACCCTGTCCGTGCTCGACATTTATGCGGCCAGCGAGCAGCCCATAGAGGGAGTCACGGGTGAGGCCTTGGCCCGCCAAATTCGGGAGAAGAGTGGCAATCCGGCGCAGTATGTGAGTTCGTTTCCTGCTGCAATTGAGGCTGCATCCTCTGCCGCGCAAGCCGGCGATATGATCCTGACGCTGGGTGCCGGTAGCGTGTCGCAGTTGGGGCCCATGATCCTCGAACAGATGAAGAGACGCGAAGCCGCACAGATACAGAGCCGTTGATCGGAGTCTTCTTCTCGTTTGTGAGTGTTATTTGCTGCAGGCATTTTCGAACCCCGCCGAAACGGGACTTTTTTCCTGCCTGATCCGTATCTGCCGCTAACCGATTGAAAGCAGGCCCGTCTATTGAGGCATAAGGGGTTAAGGCGATGAAAATACAAGCATGGGGATGGTTAGCGGCGGCGGTGCTAGCGGCCGGATTAAACGCAAGTTACCACGATGGCGGGCTGCAGTGGGCACATAGTATTGCAGATCGCGTCGGCCACAATACGAACGCCGTCCTAGCGCTGGCCACCGGGAATGCCGATCAGTTTCTCACCGAAGCCCGGTATGTGACGGATTCTCAGGACTTGACGCCCTGCCGATTCGCTTCCGCCGTGACGCGAGCGCATCAGCAGATCGCCCGGTCTGATGCGCGGTTTGCGCGAGTTCAGATAATCTCCGACCGTCAGATTGCTCAGTTGGACAGGCTCGAAGCCAATCGTGTTCGCCTCGAAACCCAACTGGCGGCTGTGAAAATTCCAGCCTCATCTTTCGCTCAAGTGGTTGTGCGGGGACCGAAGGTGGTTTGTCCACGTGTGCGCGTGAATCTTCCCCGGCCCGTGTCGATGAAAATGCCTGCGATGCCCGAGGTTCACATCGAGATGCCGAGCGCAGGACCAATTTAAAACCCTCAGTTGCCTGCCTGGAATCGGGCGCGGAATACAAGCCGCGCCCGTTTTTTCGTGATCAGTGATCCGTGATCAGTGCCCAGTCATTCGTGCGAATTCGTGAAGTGTTTGAACTGACCACTGGCCATTTCTCTGGCACTCTCGTGCTCGTACACAAAACGGTTCCCTCCTGTGCAAAACCTTAGAAATTTTGTCTATCTCAATTCGAGAAATGAAGCTATATTGAAAAAGCTCAGCGATTCCTCACGACAACTTCCGGTAGATGGCGCGAAAAAGCGGTTCCACCATCACGCAGGAGGAGTTGTACAGGCCCAGCCAGGTTTCTCGCGACGAAGGACCCGCGCGCGAGGAGCTTGATGACGCTCGTCTGGTAGACCTGGATGTGAATGAGGAATCCCCGTTTCTGCGCGCACAAAAGCGCGTTCCCGCCCGCCGCAGTTCGCTTCCCAAGAAGACTGCCAATCGCCTGCTATGGGGCTGCGTTGCAGTCCTGATCCTGTGTGCAGCGGGGGTTTGTGCTGCGGCGCTGTATCACTACGGCGAACGTTCGTGGCGCTTCCGTATCGAGTCGAGCGATGACATCGACATCGAGGGCATGGAGAACGTGACCAAGGCGCAAATCATGGAAGTCATGGGCGCCGACATTGGTCGCAACATCTTTTTTGTACCTTTGAGCCAGCAAAAAACTCAGCTGGAACAGATCCCGTGGGTCGAGTCGGCCAGCGTGATGCGGTTCGTTCCCAATCGCCTGAAGGTCGAGGTTCATGAGCGGACGCCGGTGGCATTTGCGCGCGTTGGCCCGCGGATCTTTCTGATTGACGCCGGCGGCACGCTGATGGAGTTGCCGCAGAAGCACAAGTATTCCTTTCCCGTGATTCTCGGGATGTATCCGGGCGAGCCGCTTTCGACGCGCGTGCCGCGTATGAGGGCCTACAACGCACTGGTGCAGGAACTCGATTCCGATGGAGCGCGCTATTCCCAGGATTTGAGCGAGGTGGATCTCGCCGATCTCGAGAACCTCAAGGTTCGGGTGAACGATCCTGCCGGGGACGTCCTCGTGGAACTCGGGTCGTCCGAATATCTCAAGCGCTACAAGACGTACGTCAGCCATGTGCAGGAATGGCGGCAGCAGTTCCAAAAGCTCGAGTCGGTCAACCTGCGCTATGACAACCAGGTAATCGTGAATCCCGACATGGAAGGGAAGCCGAAGCAGGCAATGCTCACTGCGTCGGCTGCGAAGGCCGCCGCGGCCGCGGGCGTGAAGCCGGCGGCTCTAATCACGCGGATCAATCCGCATGACAAATCGCTCCCGAAGCCAGCGTTTGAACTCAGCGAGAGGAAGGTCGAGACGAAGGTAGCTGCGAAGAAGCCCGTAGCGAGGCCCAAGGCGAAGAAGGCGGTTGTGAAAGCAGTGCATCCGGCGGTTAAGAAACGTGGGCAAGTTGCCGGTAGAGGCGCTTCGGCTCACGGGGCGACGGCGAAGAGCGCGTCGGCGCATCCGACGGTGAAGCCGGCGGTCAGGAAGCCGTCTGCGGCGGTGACGGCGAGTGCGTCGAGTCCGAAGCCGAGTGCGGCTCTTGCGAAGTAAACGATCGATTGATTGATGTCAGGGAACTCATAACGAATGGCGAACCAGCAGGGAAACTTCATCACGGCGATTGACGTAGGCAGCGCGAAGACCTGTGCGCTGATGGCGGAGGTGACCGATACTGGCCTGCGCTATCGCGGACACGGAGTGGCCGACTCGCGCGGGTCGCGTAAGGGTGTCATTGTTGAACTCGACAAGGCGGTGGCGTCGATTCAGAGAGCTGCAGAGGCTGCCGAGGATATCGCCGGAGCGGCAGTTGAGCACGCGATCATCGGCGTGGGCGGCGCGCACATTCGCGGCGTGAATAGCCACGGCGGAATCAGCATGGGCACGCGTCCGCGCGAAATTGGGCGCGATGAGATCAAGCAGGCGGTCGAGCGCGCTCGGGCGATCCCGTTGCCCGCCGATCGGGAGATACTTCATCTGCTTCCGCAGGAATTTATCCTGGATGATCAGGCGGGCGTGCACGATCCGCTGGGCATGATGGCCGCGCGGCTGGAAGTGCGCGTTCACATGGTTACGGCTGCAACGAGCGCCACGCAGAACGTCATTACGGCGGTGAACAAGGCTGGAGTTCACGTGGACGACACGGTGTTCGAGCCTCTGGCCGCGGCCGATTCGGTTTTGCGATCCGATGAGCGAGAACTCGGTGTCTGTCTCACTGACATTGGTGCGGGTTCGACTGAGCTCATCGTTTTTCAGCAGGGTGCCGTGGCTTATACCGGGGTGATTCCCGTGGGTGGAGATCACTTCACGAGTGATCTATCCGTGGGATTGTGCACGCCACTCGCCGACGCAGAGAAGATCAAGAAAGTCTACGGCAATGCGATCGTCACGCTGATTCCGGAAGGCAATGAGGTGGAGGTCCCGTCGGTGGGAGACCGTCCGTCGCGGCTGCTGCCGCAGCGGCTCGTAGCGGAGATCCTCGAACCACGCGCGCGCGAACTGTTCGAGATGATGCGCGATGCTCTGCGCCAGAGTGGAATGTTCGATCTGTGTATCGCGGGAATCGTGCTGACCGGAGGAGGCTCGCGGCTGCCGGGGATTTTCGATGTCGCGGAGTCCGCATTGCGGAGGTCGGTACGGCTCTCGTGGCCTGCTCCGCTGGCGAAGATGCCGTCAACCTTATCGGAGCCGGAGTTCGCCTCCGTTCTCGGGATGGTGAATTACGGGCAGCGAGCGCGCGTCGCCCGCGGATTGCAGGAGGGCGGCTTGGGATCGAGATTGAAAGCGATGTTTGTAGGAAAAGGGGCTTAAAGGCAGTGGCTAGTGACTAGTGGTCTGTGGTTAGTGGGCCGAGCACGGCGCGTTTACTAACTACTAGCCACTGATCACTGACCACTTCTGGACCGAGGCGGCAATGCAAGCGGCAAGGCAATTTCAACCAGGAGTTAACAAATGAGCAACGACATTCGCATCAGCTTTAACGAAGAGGCCCGCAACGACGCCAAGATCAAGGTCATCGGCGTAGGTGGAGGCGGCGGCAACGCAGTGAACCGCATGATTGATGCCGGCATGGAGGGCATCGAATTCATTGTCGCCAACACGGATCTGCAGGCTCTGCGGATGTCGCACGCTCCCGTGAAGCTGCAACTGGGAGTGAAGCTCACGAATGGACTGGGTGCGGGCGCGAATCCGGAAGTGGGGCGCAAGGCCGCGCTGGAGGATTCGGACAAGATTATCGAAGCGCTCGAGGGCGCGGACATGGTGTTCGTCACCACCGGGCTCGGGGGCGGAACCGGCACGGGGGCGGCACCGATCATCGCGTCGCTGGCAAGCGAAATGGGCGCGCTCACGGTCGCCGTGGTCACCAAGCCATTCTCATTCGAAGGCAAGCGCCGCATGCAGCAGGCTGAGCGCGGAATTTCAGAGCTGATGGAATCGGTGGACACGACCATCGTGATCCCCAACGAAAAGCTGTTGGGTGTTGCTGAGGACGCGGGCTTCTTTGAATCGTTCCGCGTTGCAGACGACATCCTCCGCCAGGGCGTGCAAGGCATTTCAGACATCATCACGATCCCCGGCATCATCAACCGCGACTTTGCCGACGTGAAGACGATCATGGCCCGCATGGGATATGCGGTGATGGGCACGGCTGCGGCCTGCGGCGCAAAACGAACCATCGAAGCCGCCCAACGCGCGATCGCTTCTCCGCTGCTCGAAGCCGGAGCGATCGACGGAGCGCGCGGGATCTTGATCAATATCACGGGTTCATCGTCGCTCAAACTGGCGGAAGTGCAGCAGGCCTGCTCGATCATCCAGGGCGCCGCGCATGAAGATGCCAATATCATTTTCGGCGCAGTGCTCGACGAGAAGATGAAGGATGCGGTGAAGATCACGGTGATTGCCACCGGATTCCGAGAGATGCCGGCTGCGCGACATCGGCCGCAGGAGACGCGCACCTCGTTTGCGGCAATCCACGACGAGGCAATGGAGTTTCCTCAACCTGTCATGGACGATGAGCCCATGCCGGAGCCGATTCCACCGCACATCATGTCGGAACCGGATCGCTCGTATGGGGACGAGGCAGTCGCCGTCCCGATGGCGCAGGCGGATCGCGTGGCGACTGATGTGGTCTCGCTTGAAACCATGCGTAGCGCGATGGTGAACAACTTCGAGCAGAACGATCTCGATGTGCCGGCATTCCTGCGCAAGAGGAATGACGTAATGTAGAAAGAATCAAAGTTTCAGAGGTTTCAAGGCTTCAAAGTCGCTTAGATGTCTATGCTTCGGAACCTTGGAAATCTTGAGTCTTCGAAACCTTGAAACCTTTGAAACTCTGAGCTTTGAACCCTTGCCGTGCGCAAACTTTTTCACCTGCAGGGGTATCTTTTAAGTAACTAAGTAATGCATTACCGAAGGCGTCTGACCCCAGGTAATCCTCACTTATCTCATTGTTCCAGAATGGTTTGAAGCGAAATTAATGTTTTCTCAAAGCAAAACTTTTTGATTGCGTGAAATCAGCTAAGTCTCTTACTATCAGCACAGTCAGGCGAAAGGGCACAGTTACCGCCCGCTGGCAGTGAGCTTGCATCGAAGTACATAGATTCCGGGAGTGAAAACACAGATGTTTAGGGGACGCGTTCTTCGTCTTTTATTGGCTCTTTTCGCCTGCCTTTTTCTGGTAAGCGTCAGCTGGGCTGCCCGCATCACCACCCATACCCCCTCGAAATCGAAATCACAGAAACTGAATGAGACGCAGCGTACGCGGCGTCGGCTGCATCGTCTGGCCCGCAGCCGCAGCGCGAATGTTCGTCGCGTCTCTGCTACGACGCGTCGCCGCCGTTACTACGAGCGGTTTCACATGAGTTCTTTTGCGGAAGGCTTGACGGCCGGCGATATCACTGGCGGGGAAGACCCGATAGTCCGGCAGGCAGCGATCGACGCGCTCGGCAACATGAACGGCACGGTCGTCGCAATTGAGCCGACTAGCGGACGCGTGCTGGCCATGGTCAACCAGAAGCTGGCGCTCTCCAGCGGGGCGCAGCCCTGCTCCACCATCAAGCTTTCGGTAGCACTCGCGGCTCTGAGCGAAGGTCTCATCTCGAAGGACACCCCGGTTTCCCTGGGCGGCCGCTACCGCATGAACCTCACCACCGCGCTGGCCCGTTCGAACAACGCGTACTTCGAGGCTTTGGGACGCAAGTTAGGATTTGAGAAGGTTGCGTATTACGCGCACCAGTATGGTCTTGGCGAACTGGCGGGCTACGGGATTTCGGGCGAAGAGCTAGGCAGCTATCCGGATGCAGTGATTCCCGAAAAGCTCGGCGGAGTCGGCAAGATGTGCTCATTTGGAGAAGGCGTGTCGATGACCCCACTGCAACTCGGGGCGATGGTTTCGGCGATCGCCAACGGCGGCACTCTCTATTACCTGCAGCATCCGACGACTCCGGAACAGGTGGCAAGCTTCCAGCCGCGGGTGAAGCGTCAGCTCGATATCGCTCCGGCAATTCCCGAAATCTCGGATGGCATGGCCGGGGCCGTGAGGTACGGCACCGCGCGCCGACTCCTGCTCAACTTCAACGAAGAGTCCATTCTCGGCAAGACTGGTACTTGCTCGCACGAGGGCACCCGTTTTGGCTGGTTCGCTTCCTACGCCAACACGGACGCGGGGCGCGTCGTGGTCGTGATCTTCCTGCAGGGTGGACGTCCGACATTCGGTCCCAAAGCGGCGGAGATAGCCGGCCGCATGTATCGCAATATGTACGATCACAACTTCTTTGTCGCTGGCCCCAATTCGCCCACGGACTCGGCCACGGTGAAGACGGTCAACACCACTCCGTAACAGGCTTCGGAACTCTTCTATGAGAGGCGTAGCTCGGCTACGCCTCTTTATTCTTTATGGAGGGTGTTCGGCAGGCCGATTCCTTCCCAGAGTTAAATCCTTTCTAATTTGTGGCGGACGATGTGTTGCCGATGCTTCTCCTGACACGTTTGTCCAAGGGAAGATCCGCGCTTGTTTTCCATAACCTCTCGAGTGCTACTGGCCTCCCACTCACGGCTGTTTGAGGATCCTCATGACTATTGGCTCACCTTGCTATCTGCGGTGCTGGGGTTGATTGTCGCTGTGATGGCCAGGGCGCTGGCACGAAGGACTGCGGCACGGGAGAGCGAAAGCCGCTTCCGATTGGTGGCCGAGGCCATTCCGGAGATCGTGTGGACGGCCATTCCTGGATCTGGGATTGATTACTGCAATAAGCGTTGGTGCGATCTCACCGGACTGACGATTCAGCAGACGCTCGGCTGGGGGTGGAAGACGGTGATCCATCCCGAGGACCTTGCCGTTGTGGTGGAAGACTGGAACAAAGCGCACCAGACGGGGTTGCCCCTCGATATGGAATATCGGTTGAGGACCGCGTCCGGAGAGTTTCGCTGGCATCTGATTCGGGCCACGCCGATGCGCGACTCCTCCGGTGCAGTTTTCAAGTGGCTCGGCTGCTGCGTCGACATTGAAGGACAGATCCGCAACCAGCAGATTCTCGAGGAGCAGATCCGGCAACACACCGAAGCCCTGACGCACGCAAATCTCCGGCTGGAAAGCGAGATGCGGGAACGCGCACTGGCCCAGCAGGAATTGAACCAGCAAAACGAACAGATGCTGCAGGAGCTGACGAGACGGTCCAACCGCGCCACCATGCTCGCGAAAATGGCCGAACTGCTGCAGAGTTGCGCCGACCTCCAGGATGTTCTCTCGGTGGTCACGGGGATGGCTCCGAAGATCTTCCCCGAACTGCGCGGCGCGGTGTTGTTGTTCAATGCCTCGCGAAATGCGGTCGAGGTGGCGAGTTCATGGTCCGATTGCCGGCTGCCGGGGAATGTCTTTCATCCTCCGGATTGCTGGGCGCTGCGCACCGGCCACGCCCACCATGTGATGGCGGGCGACGCCACTGCCGAATGCAAACATGTCGTCCCCGGAGACTACTCGTATTTCTGCCTGCCGCTCTTGTCGCACGGAGAGCCGATTGGGGCTCTTCACTTCCAGACCATAGATTCGCCGGAGACACCGGAATCCGTCCTTCTGATCGCCAACATGTGCGCCGAGCAGGTCGGTCTTTCAGTGGCCAACCTGCGCCTGCGCGAGGCGCTTCGTAACCAGTCCATCCGCGATCCGCTGACCGGGCTTTTCAATCGGCGGTATCTGGAGGAGACTCTTGAGCGAGAGATCCGCCGTGCGGTGCGCGCGGAGCAACCGCTCGGGCTGATCATGATCGATCTGGATCACTTCAAGAAGTTCAACGACACCTGTGGGCATGAGGCAGGAGACGCTGTTTTGCGTGAGACCTCGGCGTTTCTGACGAAAAGTGTCCGCGCCGAAGATGTGGTCTGCCGATATGGAGGAGAAGAGTTCGTCATCATCCTGCCCATGGCGAGTCTCAAGGCCACCGAGGCCCGTGCCGATCGTATTCGATCCCGGCCTCGCGAACTGACGGTGTTGCATCAGGGGCGCTCGCTCAATCAGATCACAGCCTCGTTCGGCGTTGCCGGTCTCCCGGAGCATGGGACACAACCAGCCCAGCTGATCGAAGCTGCCGACGCGGCGCTCTATCAAGCGAAAAGGGAAGGGAGAGATCGGGTCGTCGTGGCGAGCACCGGAGCTCCGCCGGAGGCGCAACGAAGGAGGATGGAAGCGTCATCGTCCTCCGGGTGAGACATCTCGTTAGGACGTTGAGCTCGCAGGCAACAGAAAAACGCTCGTCCGGGAATGCCCGGACGAGCATCTGCAGCGCGCGCCCCTTGCGCCGCTTCAAGTTTTTACTGACGTTCACACGTCACTGCATTGTTCCAATCCACGAACGCGCCCTGCGGATTGTCACGCCACGCCCAGACATGCAGTTCAAAAAACGAATTCAGGTTGAACCGGTTGGGAGCCGCGACGAACTGGAAGTCCTGTCCTTCGAGCGAGGGTGGAAGGTTATCGTGAGCCGCAAGCCACGTCGCCGCGTCCACGATGTATTCCACGCCCACGAGCCTGCGCCCATTCCCGACTGGCTCGTAAATCAGCGCTTCCGGAGTTTCGACATCAATGTTGCCGTCCCCCACCAGCGTCATGTTCACGTAATGGATGCCCATGGCGCCATGATCCGGCCCGGTGACGCAGCCGAAAGCGGGTCCATAGCCGGCCGCGGCGGTATTGTTCACGTCCAGAAACTGGCGCGTTGCTACGCGCACTTCCTGGACCAACTTGGCAGGCGACGCGTGGCTCGCATGCGAGTCGTCTGCGAAAAGGGGCGCAACTGTGATCGTGCCCCAGAGCAGCGACAGGTTGACAACTGTAAGGGCCCATGCAGGAATCAGCTTGTTACGGTGCATATTCATTTCTCCTTCTAGTGTTTAGGGTTGATAGGGAAGACTGTTGGAAAATTGGCCTTTTCTTACAGCCGTGATGCCTTTACCGAAACCGGAACTCCTTTGGTCAGGGAGTCGAATACTGGCGAGTGTCCCGTTCCCAGTTGAACGATCTCCTGCAATTGCTCCTCAGGCACGTCGGCTTTCACCTTGAAGCTGACCCGGATCCCCTGATATCCCTTGCGCACGTTCTCATCGAGTCCCAGGAACCCATGGAGATCAATGTCGCCTTCGAACGTCGATTCGACCTCTTCGATTTCAATGCCGCGCGCAGCCGCGTGATAGACCATCGACGTGGTCACGCACGATGCCAGAGCATGCAGCAGATGTTCGACAGGATTCGCTGCCTCGTCCTTGCCTAACAGAACCGGCGGCTCATCCGCCTTCAATACAAACGCCTTCTGTCGCGGCAGTTCGCGGCCCGCGCCATAGAACCCGCTCACGGTTGAGCAATTCCGGCTGGCGCCTTCCCATTGATTGCGCAGGCGGAACTTGAATTTTGCGATTGAAGGACTCGCCTTGATCGTTTCGATGGTTGTAAAAAGATCGTCAACATTCACGCCGTTGATCACCTTTGGAAGTTTCTGTGCAGTGGCCATTGTGTCGTCCTCACTTCTCAATTTCGAATCGTCCATTCGATGATCCAAAGTATTTACAAAAGCGCCTTGTCACAAGATGGCAGATATGCCATTGTAGATAGGTTATTAAGCCACCTCGATTCCTGCGGATTGGAGAAGGCAAAATGTTGGACGTGACAGTTCTGCTGCTGGATCAGACGTTCTCCTCGACAGCGGTTGGCCCAATGGAAGTCTTTCGTCATGCTGGATCGTTGTGGAATCACCTCACGGGAAAGCCGCAGCGGCCCCGCTTCAACGTGACCACGGCGTCAGTGGATGGGCGTGAGGTGGCTTGCGATGGGCCTCTCTTTATCCGGCCGATGACCGCGATTCAGAAGATCCGCAAGACCGATCTGATCTTCATTCCGACGACCGGATTGAGCCTCGATGACGTGGTCGAGCGCAATGCGCCGGTTGTGCCCTGGTTGAAGCGCTGGCAGAAGCGGGGGGCAGCGATTGCGAGCGTGTGCTCGGGAGTGGGACTTGTAGCAGCGACCGGCATGCTCGACGGCAAACGTGCGACCACGCACTGGGCGCTGGCGGATAAGTTTCGCGAGAAGTATCCGCGAGTGAAGTGGATGCCCGAATTGATGGTGACCGAGGATGGGAATCTCTATTGCGGCGGTGGCGTACACGCCTCTCTCGATCTGAGCCTGTACCTCGTCGAAAAGTTCTGCGGCCATGATATTGCGATGGAGAGTTCGAAGGCGCTGCTGATTGAGACACCGCGGGCCTGGCAAGCGGGATTCGCTATGATCCCGCTGAAGACCGAGCACAGCGACGAATCAATTTCGACCGCGCAGGACTGGCTGCATCAAAACTTCCATCGGCCCTTCCCCTTGGAAGCGCCGGCGCAACGCGTGGGAATGAGCCTGCGCAATTTTGTCCGCCGGTTCAAGCAGGCCACGGGAGACAGTCCGTTGATTTATCTGCAGAAACTGCGCATCTCGGCGGCGAAACGCCTTCTGGAGAGCAATCACCGGACGATGCAGGAGATCAGTGACGCGGTGGGCTACCAGGATGTCGCTTTCTTCCGCGCCCTTTTTCAGCGGCACACCGGAGAATCGCCCAGCGCGTACCGGGGAAGATTCGGTATGTGAGAAGGTTCCGAAGCAGAAGCGAAACACATTTTGGAGGATGAGTGGATATCCGATCTTTGCAGAAGCCGTTGAAGGAACAGTACCGGCGGGAGCCCGCAAGCTCTCGAATCACCCTGACCGCGAAGGGCAACGAGACGGCAACGCCGTTATCGTGCTCCGTCGATATTGGGCGCGCGATCTATGAAGCCGAAGCTCACAAAGGAGTGGGCGGGACCGGGGCCTCGGCTTGCTCCGGAGATCTGCTGATCGGTGCTCTGGCCGCCTGCGCTCAGCTGACCTGCCAACTTGTGGCAACCGCGATGGGCATCCCCACTCGTCACATTGAAGTTACGGTGTATGGCGACATGGACCTGCAGGGAACTCTCGGACTCTCGAAGGACGTCCCGGTCGGATTTCAGGCGATCCGCACGGAATTCAAAGTTGACGCTCCGGATGCGTCCCCGGAACAACTGCGCGCTCTCCAGGAGAAGACGGAGCAATACTGCGTCGTACTTCAGACGCTCATGCATCCGCCCACGATTGAAAGCCGATGGAACTCTGCGGTCTGATCTCCAGGTTTCATCGAGAGACGTGCCGAGATCGATTCCCCATGCTCGGGAATCGCTGAACACGCGCATAATCACGCTATGAAACTACGCTCACCAATCGTCAGTGTTGTCCTGATCCTCGGGTTCCTTGGCATCTCTTCTCTGAGAGTAGTGGCAGCCGATGGCGTTCCAGGTGTTGATTCGAGACAAGTCATCAGGGCGAATCGGATGATCGTCCTCACCGATATCGGAGCCGAAGTGGACGATACCCAAAGCATGGTCCGCCTGCTTTTGTACTCCGATGTCATCGATATTGAAGGCCTCATCGCAACTACGTCCACGTGGAAAAGAACATCGGTTTCACCCGAACTGATTGAGGAGGTGATCCGTGCTTACGCCAAAGTCCACGGCAATTTGGTGAAACATGATCAGAATTATCCTGCGGCTGAAGCCCTCAATGCATTAGTCAAACGTGGTATGGCGGAATACGGCATGAAAGCAGTCGGCCAAGGCAAGGATTCAGAAGGATCCGACTGGATCATCCGGGCACTGGAGAAGACCGACGATCGGCCACTCTGGGTTACAGTCTGGGGCGGAGCCAACACGCTCGCTCAGGCTCTTTACAAATTACGTGCGACGAAGGCGGCGGCGGAATGCGATCGTCTCATCGCCAAACTCAGGGTTTATACAATTTCCGACCAGGATGACAGCGGTCCCTGGATTCGAAAAAACTTCCCGACGCTCTTTTACATCGTCAGCCCGGGCGGCGACTACGCCGCGGCCACATGGACGGGAATCAATACGTTCGTTTCCGGGATTGACAACTCGACCATCAGCAACAAGTGGATCACGGAAAACATCCAACAAGGACACGGGCCTATGGGCGCCGCATATCCGGATGTTGCATACGGGATGGAAGGCGACACACCCTCATGGCTTGCGCTGATTCCCAACGGACTGAGTGATCCGGAGCACCCGGAGTGGGGCGGTTGGGGCGGACGCTACGAATTGTACCGGCCGGAAACCTCCGGCACGGATCCGCGCACATTCATTGCTGGCGTCGCCATCGAGCCAGAGGCGCGTGCTATATGGACCAATGCGATTGACGAGTACACGCCGCCTCAACTAACCGACTACGGAAGGGCAATTCGCCCTGGTGAGAAATCATTCCGCGACTTTAAAGCTACGCTCTGGCGGTGGAGGGACGACTTCCAAAATGATTTCGCGTCCCGAATGAAGTGGTCGACAAAGTCGTACGGCGAAACTAACCATCCTCCCGTTGTCGTTCTGAATCATCCGAACACGATTTCCGTGCGTTCCGGAGAAACGTTTGAACTCGATGCTCATGCAATGGATCCAGACGGTGACAGCCTGAGTTTCTTCTGGTTCCAATATCCCGAAGCCGGCTCCTATAAACAACCGGTAAAGTTCGTGAGCGCTGAGGACATGGCGCAGGTCCAATTAGTGGCCCCGAAAGTAGAGAAGCCGGAAACGGCACACTTCATTCTGAAAGTTACTGACAAGGGCAGCCCGTCATTGTCGCGTTACAAGCGGGTTATCGTCACGATCACGCCTTAATGAGTCTCTTTGTCCATTGTCTGTGCGCTCCCTTTGCATAGAAAGCAAAAGCCCAGCCTTGCGGCTGGGCGAACCTTGCTCAGATTTGTGAAAGATTAGCTACGTTGCCCGCGTCCCTTGCTCTCGTCGCTGGCGATCACTCCGTCCTTGATGTGAATGACGCGGTGCGCATACTCCGCAATGTCTCCCTCGTGCGTCACCAGAATGATCGTATTTCCCTCGGCCTGTAGACGATCGAACAGCGCCATGATCTCCAGGCCGGTTTGCGAGTCCAGGTTCCCGGTCGGCTCGTCGGCCAGGATGATCGAAGGCTTGTTCACAAGTGCGCGAGCAATCGCGACACGCTGCCGCTGACCGCCGGAAAGTTCGTTGGGCTTGTGTTGCATCCGGGATCCCATCCCGACCGCTTCCAGTGCGCCTTTCGCGCGCTCGGCACGCTCTTCGGTTGGCACCCCCGCATAGATCAGGGGCAATTCGACATTGTGCAGCGCCGTGGCGCGCGCTAGCAGGTTGAACGTCTGAAATACGAATCCAATTTCTTTATTGCGGATGCGCGCCAGTTCGTCATCATCGAGTTCGCTGACGAGTTGGCCGTTGAGCCAGTACTTGCCTTGCGACGGAGTGTCGAGGCAGCCGATCAGGTTCATCAGAGTCGATTTTCCTGAACCGGAGGGCCCCATGATCGCGACGTATTCATTGCGCTGGATGCGCAGGTTGACGCCGCGGAGCGCGTGCACCTGCTGTTCGGAACCCATGTCGTAGGTCTTCCAGAGATCCTCGGCCGCGATCATGCATGATTCGGGCGGTGCCAGATTCGCGGTGTTCGGCATACTGATCACTTCTGCGGTTGCCATGTTTTTCTCCTGCTCCGGTGCCACGGACCTCTCCGATCTTGGCGTTAACTGCTGTTCCTTGGTTTCCGATTTCTGAGACCTGTACCGGCTTCTCTGTTGGACGCATCAGGCCGGCTAAGGTTATGACGCCTCTTCGTCTTTCTTGGGTGCGCTGTTGTCGATCTTCACGCTGCTTCCCGGCTTCAGCGTTCTTAAGACTTTGTAGCTGCCTGTGATGACCTCGTCTCCTTCTTTGACACCATCGAGCACTTCCATGTCGGTGGTTCCGGTGATCCCGGTGGTCACCGGCACGAACACTGCCTTTTTAGTGCGGATTACGAAAACGCCCTGAAGGTCGTCTTCTTTCTTGCTCTTGGATGCGACTTCCTTCACGGCTGGTTCCGCCGCGTGCACCGATCCCGCCGGATTTTTCTGGGCGTCAATCTGCTCCTTGCTGCGAAGCGTGAGCGCCTGGATTGGGATCGCAAGCACGTTGCTGCGCTTGGCGGTCGTAATCTTGGCCGTGGTGGAAAGGCCGGGCCGTAGATCCTCGGGAGCATCGGTCAACGTTACGACGACTTTGAAATCCTTTGCTTCCTCGCTCGCGGTAGTCTGCTGCGATGTGGAGACGCCGCTCGACCGCACAATCGCGTTGTTTCCAATCTCCGAGACGGTGCCGTGAAAGATCTTCTTGGGAATCGCATCGATCGTGATGTCAGCGGTCTGGCCTAACTTGACGTTCACGATATCCGTCTCATCCACCTTGACCTCGGCCGTAATAACCGACATGTCGGCGATGGTCATCAGGGTGCTGCCTTGCGCATTCTGAATTCCGATGACCACCGTCTCGCCTTCGCGCACGGGCAGGTTCGTCACAACCCCGTTGAACGGCGCCGGGTAGGTCGTCTTCTGCAACAGGTCGGAGTAGTGCACCAAGGTGGCTTTCGCCTGCGAAATATGGCGGTCCGCAGAATCCTTCTGTGCCTTCGCTTGGGCCACCCGGGCCTGTGCCTGTACGAGTCCCGCATCGGCAGTGGACCATGCGTTCTTGCGGCTGTCGAAGTCCGACTTGGAAATCAGCCCGTCCTTGAAAAGACTCTGGGCGCGCTCCCAGTCGAGCTTATTGCGATCGTAATCGGCCTGGGCGCGCAGCATGTCAGCCTGCGAAGTCTTCAGGCCCGCTTCGGCGGCAATCGCGTCGGTCTGCGCCGCCTGCAAAGAGGCTTCGTTCGCATTTACATCCGCCGAGGGCTGCACGTTTTCAAGTTGCGCCAACAATTGGCCCTTCTTTACGCGATCGCCCTCTTTTACGTACAAGTGGGTGATCTTTCCGAACGCGTTGGCCCCGATGTTTACGTAAGTTTTCGGCTTGATTTCACCCGAACCGCTTACGATGGTGGTTAGATCCTGCCGCACAACTTTGCCAGTCTGAACCGTTGCCACGTTCTTGCTGCTCTGGTGAACGGTGAAGCCGACAATAATTGCAAGTACGAATACGATGCCGACCCCAATCGCGATTTTTTTCCAAGCTTTCATAGTCTCCGTCACGTCCGGGGCGCTATTTCCCGCCGGGCGATATCCTGCCAAAACGATTATTTAGGGACGAAAATAGCCTCCGCTTCGGTAAGGGTGACGGACACACACCTTCTGTTACGATCCTGGCGAGAAGAAAGTTCCAGACCTGATTAGAAGAAGTGCCGAGACCCGTTACGGTGGGGAATGATAGCGACCACCATCGGAACTGCCCATTATAGTCCTTAGCGCCTTCACTTTTATAGCCCTAGATTTGATCTCCGAGTCAGGCAACTCCATTCAACAGGCGAGGTTCTAAGCCTGCGAGAGCCATTCGTCAATGCGTTCTCGGGCCAAGACTTACCTTGCTTTCACACACCCAGGGGCCTTAAAATGAGTAGACGACGGTTGTCTTGGCAGGAGTCCCTCTCATGTTCCGGGTAGCATCACTTCAGACCTTATTGCGCATTTTGATCGTTTCCTCACTGGCCGTGCTGGCCTCCAGCGCCGTCGCCCAGGATCAACCCAAGGACGAGCCCCAAGGCCAACAGGATCAGAAGGCGACCGATAAGTCCGGCCAGCAACCTCCCGATGCCGTCGATCCGCTCAAGCGTCCAACGGACGAGAAGCAACGGAAGAAGAACGCCAAGGCCCTCAAGCAGGAATTAAGCAAGCCCTATAAGAAGTGGCTGGACGAGGACGTCGCGTACATCATTACTGATGAAGAACGCGCCGCATTCCGTCAACTCTCGAACGACGAAGAGCGCGATAACTTCATCGAGGCCTTCTGGCAGCGCCGCGATCCGACGCCCGACACCGAAGAAAACGAATATAAGGAAGAACACTACCAGCGTATCGCCTACGCCAACGAGCACTTCGCAGCCGGCGTACCTGGATGGAAGACCGATCGCGGCCGCATATACATTGTCTTCGGCAAGCCTGACGAAATCGAGTCTCATCCTTCGGGCGGAACCTACGAGCGTCCGATGGATGAGGGTGGTGGGGAGACTTCCACCTTCCCGTTCGAAGATTGGCGTTATCGCTACATCGAAGGCATCGGCCAGGAAGTGATCGTCGAATTCGTCGATACGTGCATGTGCGGCGAATTTCACATGACGATGGACCGTTCCGAAAAAGACGCCCTGCTGATGACTCCCAACGCCGGCCTCACTATCTGGGAACAGATGGGCATGGCGAACAAGTCGCAGCGCTTCGCCGGTGGCGGCATGGAACGGCTGGGGCTTGGCCCGCAGAGCTCGATGCTGCAGACGAAGGAATTCGACCGTCTCGAGCAGTTCGCGAAATTGCAGCAAGCGCCCAAGATCAAGTTCACCGACCTGACCGAGGAAGTGAACTCCAAGGTCATCCTCAACCCCATGCCCTTTGACGTTCGCTCTGATTTTGTGAAGGTCACCAGCGACACCGTTCTGGTCCCGGTCACGATTCAGATGAGGAACCGTGACATTACCTTCGTGAATAAAGAAGGCGTGCAGCGGGGAACCGTCAACATCTACGCCAAGCTCTCGACCCTGACCAACAAGATCGTCCAGACGTTCGAAGACACGGTCCAGGTAGACGTTCCTGCCGAACTTCTGCCGCGCACAGCGGAGAACGCGTCGGTTTACTGGAAGGCACTTCCTTTGCGTCCGGGTCATTACAAACTCTATGTCGCGGTGAAGGATGTGAACGGCGACCGCAAGGGCGTCTGGAGCCACAGCATCACCGTGCCTGAATACATGGAAGACAAGCTGGCGACCTCGAGCTTGATTGTGGCCGACCAGATGGAGCCGGTTCCGACCAAGGCGATCGGCAGCGGCAACTTCGTGATCGGTACCACTAAGGTACGTCCCCGGGTGGGCCCGTCCGACGGCAAGCCGGCGGTCTTCAAGCGAGATAAAGATCCGAAGCTGAATTTCTGGATGCAGGTTTATAATCTGGGAGTGGATGAGAAGACTCACAAGGCTTCCGCCACGTTTGAATACGACATCACGAACATCGCGACGAATAAGCCGGTGGTTCAGAAGGTCGAAAGCACCGATACCATGGGAAACGTTGGCGACCAGGTAACGTTGCAGAAAACAATCGCGGCGGCAAACCTGCAGCCCGGCATTTACAAAATTCACATCAAAGTAAATGACAACGTTTCCAAGCAGACCGTTGATCCGTCAGCAGTATTTGCAGTAGAGTAACTCCCTCTGTATCCCCCAAGGGGGTGGGACGAGGTTGAAGCTGAGTAAGCTCGCAACTTGGATATTCGCGTTCGGGCTTGCGCTTCCAGTGTTCGCTGCAGAGCAACCTGGAGCGATCTCGGGCTACGTGCGCAACGCTTCTGGAACTCCCCAGATGGGCGCCGTGGTGCAGATTCTCGGCACAGCGCGCCGCACCTTCACTGTTTTCACTGACGAGAGCGGGTATTACACCGCCACCGGCCTGCTCCCCGGACTCTACTCTCTCAAGGTCACCGCTCCTTCTTTTCTGCCAGCGCTGCGCGAGAATGTTGGATTGCGTTCCGGCGCCACGGTCAACATCAACATCACGCTGAGCACGCTGTTGGGCATCATGCAGCTTGGGCCCGTTCGTCCTCAGTCGGATGACGACGATTGGAAGTGGACCCTCCGTTCCGTCGCGAATCGCCCGATTCTGCGCGTATTCAACGATCCCGCTGCTCCCGCCGAAAAGCAGAAACAGGAAATGCACGGATCGCTTTCATTCCTCGCTGGGGGCCCAGCTGCCGGATATGGCACAGGCTCCGACATGAGCACGGGATTCTCGCTGGAGCGTTCGATCTTCTCCGACGGCCGGCTGGCATTCAGCGGTAACGTCGGCTACGGACCGACACTTCCTGCGGCAGTGCTACGCGCCAGCTACGCCCATCGTCTGGACACCGGTTCGACACCTACGGTCGGGCTCACGGTCCGGCGTTTCGCGCCTTCTGATCCCAATCTGCACAATACCGCGTTGCAGGCGATTTCGCTTTCTGCCGAGGACGACCTTACTCTAGGCGATGTAGTGGAAGTGAAATTCGGGAGCGAACTTCAGACCGTGCAGTTTCTCGGCCAGATCAACGCGTTTCGGCCCCATGGTTCGGCGACCGTCCACCTTTCGCCCGACACCGTCCTCGAATATCAGTACACGACTTCGCGGCCAGATCTTCGAACCGAGAAGGGCTTTGAGTCTGCGCCCGCCGATCTGAGTGAATCGAATCCGCGCGTGAGCCTGCTCGGATTTGCACCCCAAATCGAGAGCGATCATCATCAGGAAATCAGCGCTTCTCGCCGCATGGGCAAGACGAACTTTCAGGTTGCGTACTTCTCGGATCGCATTGCCAATCCCGCGCTGACCGGCACGGGAGAAGTGAGCGCAGCCGGCGGATTCCTGCTTCCGGATGCTTCGTCGGGAACATTCAGCTATGCCGGACCTGGCCTCGACACCAGTGGCATGCGCGTTGTCCTGCAGCGCAAGTTCTCGTCGGACCTGACCGCGACACTGGACTACGCCTTCGGCGGAGTTCTGGAACTGTCCCGTCCCGATGTACCGCTGCAGAACGCTCCACAATGGATTTCGACCCAGCGCCGTCACGCCCTTTCCGCCAAGCTGAGCGGCACGGTATCGCGAACCCACACCCGCTGGATCGCTTCGTACCGTTGGATCAACGGTCCCGCGCTTACCCCGGTGGACATGTTCAATTCTTCCGCCGGACAGAGCGACCCGTTCCTGAATATCTTCATCCGCCAGCCGATCCCGAGCCTCGGCGGACACATGGAAGCCCTCATCGACATCCGTAACCTGCTGGCGCAGGGATACGTCCCGGTTCTCGGCCAGGATGGCCAGACAGTCTATCTGGTGGATTCCGCCCGCTCGATCCGCGGCGGCTTTGCTTTCAACTTCTAAATAGTTGCGAGTCATGAGCTTAGAGCTACGTGCACTCTAGACAGGTCTTGCCTCGGAACTCATAGCTCCTGACTCGTAGCTCGCTTCTGCCAATGTCTTATTCGTTAAATCTATGGTAACCATCGATAACTCTTTGGTTGACTGTGACGATAAGGTTTGAGTAATGTGTTTTACCAGCTAAGCTTTTGCGGTGGGGCTGCACATCTCCAGTGTGCAAGAAATTGCAGGCTTCCCAACAATTGAAGAAGATAGCTTGAGTCCCCGCAAAGGACCATCACTCCCCTAACAACTTGAACGGTTTCGAGGAGACCCAATGAGAGCGCGCATCGTGGTGTTTGTTCTTCTGGCTGCGGTAGGGCTGTCGGCACAGACCTTTCGCGGGACGATTTTAGGTACGGTCACTGATCCATCGGGCGCCGTGATTTCCGGAGCCAAGGTCACCGTGAAAAACACCGGTACGGGCCTCGAACGCTCCACCGAAACTAGCGGCGACGGCAGCTACTCGTTGCCCGAATTGCCCATCGGAACGTACAACGTGACTGTCACCCAGAGTGGATTCCAGACGTTCGTCGCCACGGGAGTGACGGTCGATGTGGCATCACAGCGCCGCGTTGATGCCGCGCTCAAGACCGGCGAGATCACGACAAAAGTGGAAGTCTCCGCCGATGAACTGCCGCTCGTCGAGACGACCACGAATACATTGGGCGGCGTTCTTACCGCGCAGACCGTTGCAGACATGCCGGTCAACGGGCGCGACTATACCAAGCTGATCTACATGAACCCCGGAGTCTCGGGTTCGCCAGACCAGATTTCCGATTCACCCGGATCGTACGGTGAGTTCTCGATGAACGGTGCGCGTGGCCGTTCGAACAACTATCTTCTCGACGGTACTGACATGAATGACGGATACCGCAACGATCCGGCAATCAACCAGGCCGGCGTGTTCGGTACGCCTTCGACGATTCTGCCTGTGGATGCGGTCGCTGACCTCAATGTTCTGTCGAACTTTCAGCCCGAATACGGGCGCAATGCGGGCGCGGTAGTAAACATTGTTACGAAGAGCGGCACGAACATGCTGCACGGCAGCGCCGCGGAGTACTTCCGCAACAGCGCGCTCGACGCCCGCAATTACTTCAACATTGCGAGCCAGCCCAAGGCTCCTTTCCACAACAATCAGTTTGGCGCATCGTTGGGTGGAGCGATCGTGAAAGACAAGACGTTCTTCTACACCGATTATGAAGGGCAGCGCGAGCCCGTTGGTGTGGTGACGATTGCTAACGTGCCGAGCAGCGGATCGGGGCCGAATGGACAACTTACTCCGGCCGACGCGACCAATCCCGTGATTGCGCAGCTTCTGGCAAGAAATCCATGGCCTGCTCCGAACCTACCGGGTGGCCAGGCGTCGATTGTGTCTCCATCATTCAACAATTTAACGAGCTTCATCGCGAAGATTGACCAGAACTTCAACCCGCAAAATATTCTGACCGGCCGCTATTTCTTCGGAGATAGCGTTCAGTCGTTTCCGCTCGCATTGACCGCCAGCGGCGGACAATTGCCTGGGTACAACACTTTCACGCCGACTCGGGTGCAACTGGTGTCGCTGTCCTATACTCATACGATCGGATCGAACAAGATCAACGAACTGCGCTACGGCTGGAATCGGTTCGCAGAAGGATTTTTCCCCTCGGATCAGGGTTTTCATCCCAGTTCGATCGGCCTATGCGCCGCAACGGACACGACTTTATGCAATGGCGCAGGACCGTCTGACTCGGGTATGCCGATCATCCTTGTCAGTGGCATCGCTCAGCTGGGTTCGACAAGCAGTGTTCCACGCCACCGCTTTGACACGAATAACCAGGTCCTCGACAATTTTTCGTGGAAGGTTGGAAAGAACGATCTGAAGTTCGGTGTCGATTTCCACCGCACTTCAGTGAACCAATACTTCGACAAATACTTCCGCGGCCGGCTGAAGTTTAATGGCGACGCGACCGGTGATCCGATTCAGGATTTTCTGTCCGGAAATGTGGACAGCGGATTCCAGTATTTCGGAAATTCGAACCGTCACACTCACGAAGACAGCTTCGGCTTCTACGTACAAGACGGATACCGCGCCACCTCGCGCTTGACCCTCAACTTCGGCCTGCGCTGGGACTATTTCGGAATCGTCAAGGAAAAGAACAATCTGCTCAGCAACATCACCAGCGTCTCTCCTGCTCCGGGAACCGGAACCTTCACACTTACGCAGGTGGGGCAGCCGGGATTGTCGAGTCTCTACAATCCTGACAAGAAGGATTTCGCTCCTCGCGTGAGCGCTTCGTGGGATGTCACCGGCAAGGGCAGGACAGTTATCCGCGCCGGCTTTGGAATGTTCTACGATGCTTTCTCTCAGGACATGGTGCTCGGTCACTTGCCGTACGCGCCGTACTTCGATCCCGGCCCGGCCTACAACAACTTTGGGCCTCAGCCTATCCTTTCCACTGGAGCCATTACCGGACCTATTGTTTCGGGAAGCCCCGTTTACGCCGCGACTACGTCATGCAGTTTTGAGTGTGACGTATTCGGTTTTGACCGCAACATCAAAACTCCTTACATGGAGAACTACAACCTGAATATTCAACAGCAGATTTCAAGCAAGGCTGTTATTCAGGTTGGGTATGTGGGGTCGCAAGGTCACCGCCTGTGGCGCTTCTTTGATCTTGCTCAGCCCAGCACGGCACAGATCAATGCAGCGGATATTTCCTGCGGATGCATTAATGACTTCGGAACCACGGCGCGCCCTCTGAACGGAAACCCGTATGGCGCTTATTACGTGCTGCAGGAAAATTCGACGGGCAAGTCTAACTACAACTCGATCCAGGCTAGCTTAAGAATTACGAACTGGCACGGCGTCTCTTCGATCGTGAACTACGTTTGGTCGAAGTCCCTCGACAACTCGAGCGACGGCGAAGACTTTCAGCCTAACGCTGCGCAACCGAACGACAGCACACAGCCGCAGTTGGAGTATGGCCCGTCGAACTTCAACGTTCCTCACCGCTTCACCTGGAACTTCTCGTACGACCTACCCAACCGGGGCGGCAGCATGCAGGGCCTGAAGAATGGATGGGGCTTGAACAGCATCCTCACCCTTCAGAGCGGGCAGCCGTTCCACTTGAACTACAACTTCTGGGACGACTACAGCGGGAGTGGCAATGCGTTTGATCGTCCGGACGTTGTTGGCCCGATCGTTTATCACAAGCGCGATCCGTACAACTATCTCGATCTGAGTTCGTTCGCGATTCCTTGCTCGGTCAGCGGGCCGGCGACTGGCGCTGCGTCTGACTGCACCATTGGCACACGCCACTTCGGAAACATGGGGCGTAACTCGTTGAGTGGCCCAACGTTCAAGGAGTGGAACTTCTCGCTCTACAAGAAGACGAACCTGACGGAACGCCTCAACATGAAGCTCGCGGTGGACTTCTTCAATCTGCTCAACCACCCGAACTTCGCGAACCCGCTCTTGCCGGCGTTCATCGCCGACGCGGCGTACACCGGAAACTTCGTGAATGCTCCTGGCAATCATGAGGTCACGTCCGGTTCGCTGCCGATCACCGCAACAGGCGACGTGGGGATCGGCAACCCGTTCATCGGTGGAGGCGGTCCGCGCGGTATCCAGCTGTCGGCGGTCTTCAAGTTCTAGTTGACGCCCTCGCTTAAACAGCCCCTGCTCCGGCAGGGGCTTTTTCTTTGAGGCTCGACCTCGCCCCACTCGCCTTCGTAAGTCTATGTATTTCCTATCGGTTACGGGTGGATTGGGCGGGGGGATGCAAAATGCCGAGGAGCCGGAAAGAGTGAGCAAGCTGCGCAGGTTTCTCGATCGCGATTGTTTCCCGAATTACTAAATCCCACCGTCTTTCGTCACCTCGTTCTCTGATTACGCCGATGTTACCCTCGCTCTCGTAGTCCTCCCCACATTGCTCTGTTTCCGGAGACCTCGATGCGCCGCATCGCTTTCCTAAAGACGTGTGTCATTTCAGCCCTCACTCTGTGTGTTGCTGCGCCGATCTTTGCACACCACGTGGAGAAGGCAAAAACTCCATCGCTGCCCATCACGACTTCATCGGCCAAGGCTCGCGATCTCTACGCCAAAGGTATGGAGGACTATGAGAATCTCTACCTCGAGCGGTGCAACGAAAAATGGCGCGCGGCTGTAAAAGAGGATCCGAACCTCGCGGTCGCCTGGGCCTGGATTGCATTCAACAGCGGCAATCCCGAAGAGGTGAAGGCCGCGCGCGAGAAGGCGAAGGAACTCGCTCCCAAAACCACGCCCGGCGAACAACTGATGATTGCCTGGATCGCGAAGGTAGAGGAAGGCGACTTCCTCGGCGGAATTACTGCCATGAACGACATGCTTGAAATGTACCCGCGGGACAAGCACCTGCTGTACCTCGCGGGCAACTGGCTGATGGGAGAGAATGGCAACGATCAGGCGCAGCGCTTCTTTGAGAAGGCTCTCGCCATCGATAAGAATTATCCGGCTGCGCTGAACGATCTCGCGTATGTTGATGCGCGTAATCGTCAGTTCGCCAAGGCATTCGCCGCGATGGACCGCTACGTCGCGCTGCTTCCGAAGGAACCGAATCCGCAGGACTCATTCGGCGAGTTGAAGCGCATGGCTGGAGACTTCGACAGTTCACTGGCACACTACCAAGCCGCGCTGAGAATGGATCCGGACTTCGTGACCTCACAATTGGGACTTGGTGACACATATGCTCTGATGGGAAACCAGGAACAGGCACGAGTCGAGTACGACAAGGCCATCCGCTTTGCCCACAACGAAGCCGACCGCCTGACGTACAGCATGCAGAAGGCGATGACCTATGTGCGAGACGGCAACTTCGGAGAGGCCGACAAGCAATTCGCCGAGATCGCGGAAACGGCTCACGCCAAGGCGCAGGGATTGCAGGAAGCCCAGGCGTATCGTCATTTTGCGGAGTACCAGACCGACGACAGCATCGCACTGAAGCACCTGAAACTGGCGGAAGAGGCGTTGCACCATCAGGCTGCAATCTCGGCTTCCGATCGTGGCGAAGAGATGTCCCGCATTCTGCGCAATCGAGTCGTTCGCGAGGCGAGGTCTGGCAACGAAGGCTTCGCGGAGAAGTCGCTGCACGAACTGGAATTGATGGCAAACGGAAGCCGCAACCGCGTCATCCAGAGTTCATATCAAGGCGCATTCGGAACGCTGCTAATCGATAAGAAGAAGTACCAGGAAGCGATCGCATTCCTTGAGGAAGACGAGGACAATCCGTTTACTCTCGAACTGCTGGTGCAGGCTTACTACCAGACCGAGCAGACGGAGAAGTTGCATGAGGCGGAGGCCAAACTGCGCGGCACAAATGTCGCGACGATGGAACAGGCACTCGTCGTGCCCGCCGCTCGTCTGAAACGTCCCAACATCTAGTCAACCCAAGTTCGTTCCCAAACTGGTTCCGGGTTCCCATAAGGGAGCCCGGATTTTTATTGCGTGGTGGTGTTTTGGTGTAGAGTATGTGGGCAGTTCGGGACGCCTTATGAAAGCGACGACCACAGAACGACGCTCCGGAAGACGCATCGCGACACGTGTTTCCACACGCGTGCGTACTGCGCAGGGGGCTGAGCACGATGCCGAGACGCGCGATGTCAGCGCGAACGGAGTGTTCCTTTACACGAGCTCAAAGATGGAGAAGGGAACCGATGTGGAATTGGTTCTGATTCTGCCTCCCGAAATGACATCCGGAGAGAAGTGCTGGGTCTGCTGCCAGGCGACCATCGTGCGGGTGGAAGATGGCCCTCAATTCGGGGTGGCGGCCCAGATACGGCGCATGGACATTCTCCCAGAAATGTCCGTCTGACGCGGGTTTTAGGCCGTTTGCAGCCGGCATCTCACCCCAGTTTGACGCCGTAGTCCCTCCCCAAAATTACCACCCAAATTCCTTCCAGATCGCTGGTTGGTTAAAATTCTCTGTTGCCCTGTGAAAAAGGGCTTCCCATTGCCTTGTTCCTGGTGCAATAATGGCGGCCCTAGAATTGCTCTGGCCAATTTCAGGTTCCAGGCGGGCCCAGGTATATGTTGATCGAAAAACTCGCGGCTGGTGTGGTGGAAGTGCAAACGCCCATCGGTCCACGTTATGTAATGCCATCATTTTCGCAACGTGTTTATCTGTTGTGGATGTTCCGCAATTTTCCGATTCTTCCTCACGCGGTTCTGAGCCGGCGTCAACAGCGGCTCATTGACCGGATGTGCAGCGAACAGAGCTTCGCATCCATGGCGTACTCCGACGGGATGGAATCGCCGGTGATTGGGACGATCGAGCATCGGCCTCCAGTGGTCGCATCGTCCTTGCCGCCGCGCCGCCCAGTTACAAGCGACTCCGGGAATATCGCCGCGGAAGCTCGCCAGCGTCCATAAACGGCGGTGCGCAACGATTTTGCGATGACACGCTTCGGTGTGCGCACAAAGCGTTCAGCGCAATATTCTCTTTGCGTGCGACTCCATGCGCCGTCCCACGCAAAGGGATGTTATAATTTTTGTTTCGTCCTACCTGGAAATTTCCCACTGTGGGCGCGTAGCTCAATTGGCAGAGCAACTGACTCTTAATCAGTAGGTTGAAGGTTCGATTCCTTCCGCGCTCACCACCTTTTTCTTTCATATTAGGTTCTTCGGCCGGCTCGCTGTCTTAGCTCTAAAAAGCCTTATCTTTGTCGCTGAGATTTCTTAAGACGTCGGTAGCCATGCTTCGATTTTGACGAGCCTGGCTTGGCTTGCGAATCAATCCGCGGCGGCGAACGCAACTGTACTGAGGAGCGCATTTGTCCTGGCGCGAGTCCAGACGCGTGTGTTGGACAACGATGGGTACGTCCGATTCAATCGTGCTCGCGTAGTCGGTTCCGTGGGAATCGGAGCGGGATCCCGCAGGTTATTAAATCGTACGTGCTTCGTTCTTCGGCCAGAGATGGTGATGCGGTACGGCCCAACCGGCTCCCGGTCAGAGAAATAGATCATGATTTGCACGTGCGCATCCTGATCCGCCGTGTTCAAGATACACACCGCCTCGTGACTGGTCATTTCGGGTGCAGGACCATGACTCGATGGCGGAATGTAGCCTTCGCTATTGCCCAGAATCTACGGCCAATCGGATTTTTCACGGCGTTCTCCATCGTTACGGAATCAGACTTTCCATTACATCCTTGATGCGCTCGCCGAGTCCCGCAGTGAGTGACCACGGACTCGGCTGCCGGAGAACGTGCAAAGTCCCGCGCTTTTCGAGGACGTCAAAGTGCGTATTCTGGCCCTTGCGATAAAAGCGAATTCCGACAGTGCTCTTCCCGACGTGCAGATTTCGCAGGGTGATCTCTGGAAGCCAATCCGGCAAGTGCGGATCGACCAAGAGTAACTTCAGCGGCGCGAACGGATACAGTCCCAAAATCGCCTGCAAGATGGAAAACAGCGCTGACGAGGACCATGCCTGTGGCCAGTTTGCTTTCGGATATAGAGCGGGGAAGGGATGCTCTTCATCGCGCGGGTGTCCGCTGAAGCATTCCGGCAGACGGTTGTAGTCGAATAGCGTCGTGGCTTCAAACATGCCTCGCGCAATCGTGTGCAGTTCGTGGATGAGTCCATAACGCATCATGCCCATGGCGAAGCTGCCATGCTCCACCGGCCAAACGGCGCCTCGGTGATAGCTGTAGGGATCGAATGCGGGATGATCTGCTGACAAGGTTCTCACGCCCCATCCGCTGAACATGTCGGGGCGCAAGAGTCTTTTGGCGACCGGTTCGGCGAACTCCTTCTCCACGATCCCGCAGCTCAATAGGTGACCGGGATTCGAACTGATCGACTTGATCTGCTTTCGTTCCGGATCGAGTCCCAGCGCGTAGAACTTCTTGTCGGGCATCCAGAACCGATCGTTGAATCGTTTTTTGAGCTCGGCAGCTTGCTGAAAGAGCCGCTGTGCCTGCTCATGATCGCCAAGAAACCAAAACATCTCAGACATGCGCAGCTTCGCGACATAGACAAAAGCCTGCTCTTCACACGTGGAAATCGGAGTGTCGACCTGGCGGCCATCTTCATATACGATCGCGTCGCCGGAGTCCTTCCAGCCCTGATTCTTGTTCCCTTGTGACGAAAGCGATCGGTAGTCGTAGAATCCATCGCCGAACAGATCTGTGTAATCATCCTTCCATTTCAAGCCAAGCAGCGCAGGCTTGATCAGCGGTTCAACCAGCGCTCGATCCCCTGTCCAGCGCCACAGTTCAGAAAGTACGACCGGATAGAACGATGATGTGGTCGCGGCGCCGTAGTAGCGGGTTCGCGGGTTGTAGTAGAGCGAGGCCAAGGGACCCGTGTGCGCTTCATGCAGCATGCGTCCGGGCTGCTCATCCCGCCAGTTGTTTTCTACTTTGCCCTGCCATTTGGGTAGTTCATACAAGGTCCCGACCATCATCGCGGTGGATGCAATGACTGATTGCCAACCTACGGTGAGCGTGTCCCGTCCGAATAGAGCGACGTAGATTGGAAGCCCCGCGGCCACCACCCAGGCGCGGTCTCCATGATCCATATCCGGCAGACGCAGCGATGCCAAATCGCTTTTCGCCTGCAGAATCGCGGATTCAACGATGGCTGCAAGCTTCGGGCCCCTCTCTGTTTCGAACTTCGTCGCTTCGCTCAGGAAGATGTTCCGCTTGCGCTCGAGTTCGTTGTCGGCTCCGGAGAACTGCCGACATGCATAGAGCGGCGGCATCTTCTTACCCTCGAACACAGGGGTAAACTTGACGCAGGCGTGCCAAGATTCTCCGGGTGCAAGGCTGATCTTGAAGCGCAATTTGGACTCACGGTAGCTCGGCGGAGAATCTGCTTTCTCGACTCGCACAATCAATCCGCGCTGAATCTTCGCCACTCCGCGATTTCCCTGGTGAGAGTAGTAGTGCGAGTTGCGGTAGTCGTAATGCAATTCGGCGCAACGCGCGGATATCCGTTTCCACGAGCGGCGCAGTTTTCCAATTTGCTTCCGCTTGAAGGTTTCGGCCTGATCGGCGAAGTCGGCGTCGAGTTTGATCTCGAACGTGAAATCAGAAGACGACTGGGAGAAATTCGTGAAGTCGAGGTCTTCATGGACGCCCAGCCCGACCGTCCGGCTGACCTTTAGTTCAATCGTTTCTTCGGAAACCTGCTCCATCTCGCCGGATCCGGTGTCTCTCTTCCAGTTGCTGCCTGCCGGCGGAGTGATGTAGTAGCCGAGCCACGAATGCTGTTCAACGTTCGACACGACTACCATCTGGAGCGGCTTGCCGTCCACGAAGTACCGGTAACGCGACAACATCCGCGTTTCGCCGTAGAACAGGCCATGCCGGGGAAAACCGCCGATGAGGCCTTCCAAATCTGTCGCTAGAACCACGCGACCCTGGCTGCAATACATGATCCGCGGCCGCGGACTTACCTTGGCAATAGATCGGTAATAGTGGTCTTTCATACCCTCCCAAGAACTGCCCAATTAGAATTCCTCGCTGTTACCGATTGCGACTCTTTGCCCACCCTGGTGCTGCCCCCGACATCGCCACCACATTACCCCAGAATTGCTGCCGTACGAAGCATCAATCTCTTCTGCACTGCGATGCGAGGTTCGACGAAATTCTTCTCCGGATACATACGAGGAGGCTCATCTGGACGCAGCACCATCTGCAGCACCTCTGGCAGATGTAGCCCATGGCTTCCATCCGATTCCGGATAGTCGGTCGGAATACGATATATCGACGTATCGGTATGAGTAATACGGGCGGAAATGGAAGAGCTCAATCTCATGGGGTCGGTACCGATGGCGGTCAACGGAGGACCTGACTGACAGGTCCTGTCGCTTTTCGAATGTACAAACTACAGATGATCTTTCCGGCAGCGAAGGTAGCCTGAGAATTCAGCTTCACGGAAAAATCGATCTTGCATCATCGTGACGGAGTCGTTGCAGCGAATGCTGCTGTGTGCATGGCACATGGGATTTGGTGAGCGAGGTACGCGATTTATAACAATTGATAGGTTCAAGCGTGACCGACGGTGAAGTCACCTTGCCCCAGCACATTCACACCGGGTGCCATTGCTACTGCAACGCATCGCATTGCCAGCGCAAATACGTAGGCGGCCCAGTACAGATCTCCGCACCCAGGAAACATTTACAAGTTCTTGACAACAATGTGACATGGCCCACGGGCGCTTTGAAGAACATGGTGTGATTCGAGCGCAAGGTTTTGTTCACGGTCTTTCCTGCTGATATGGACCTTTCTGAGAGTGTGCGGTCGCGGGACTTTCTGCATAAACACGCACATACATCTCTTCGTGCAGCCTATTTGGCTGCGGGGGCAATGTGCGAGCTTGCGACGAATTCCGAGCGGGTACTCAAAGCAGCGGGCGAAAGTTTTCGCGAAGTAAAAGAGCACGTCGATCCAGGTCGAGCTTCATTGTCGCTGCGTTTCTGGGTCGACAGGTCGGACAATGCACAACCGCCTTGGCCCTCTCCGTATGTGCGAGGTCTCGGCCATCTGGTGTATGCCGGATTCGATGCTAGGAGCTCGTTTCTTGCGGATCTCTCTACGCGTCGCGTCGTCGGGCGATTTTCGTCCGCGATGGCGAGCGACCCGAATCACTGGAAAACCACGATCTTCCCCATGTTGATGTCGATCGTGGGTGGCTCGATGGGGCTGGTCGAACTGCACTCCGCGTGCGTTGCCAAGGACGGGAGTGGTGTGCTGCTGATCGGAGCGGGCCAGTCCGGCAAGTCAACTCAAGCAATGGCCCTGATGCGTCTCGGATTCCGGGTGCTCTCCGACGATCGCACTTTCTGTTCGTTACGCGAAGGAAAGTTGCTGAGCTACGGATTGGCCAGGCCCGTCAAGCTCAGGCACGACGCGGGCGCGTGGTTCGAGGAGTTTCGAACGCGCGAGCCTCGCGACATGCAAAATGGCGAACCGGTTTTTCTATGGGATGCCAATCCGATTGAAGCGAACGACAAATTAGAGCCATGCGAGCCTAAGGTTCTGATCCTTCTTGACAGGCAGGGAGATGGCTGCCGCATTGCCCGGATGAAGCGATCCGAAATCAGGTCCCGAATTGAGGCGAACTTGTTGCCAGAAATCACGGAAAGCGTCGAAGGGCAGGATCGGGTGATCGACGCTGTCACGTCTCTTCCATGCTGGCGTTTGCAATGCGGTGCGAGGCCAGAAGTCATAGCTGAGCAGATCGCTCGCTTGGTGCCGAGCCTGCCGCAGCCAGCGAGTAATCCATCCTAATCGGAGGCGCATGGAGAATCCGGAGGCTTGTATTCAGCAAGGGGAAATGCACGATCTGTTTGCAGATCAAGATCCGAGGGAACAAATCCAGAAGCGAGACGATCTCTTACGGCGCTTTGCTGCAACGCCCTACGGTGTGGAACTGGAATTGATGGGACGGATTGTTCGGTTGGAGTCGAATCGGCAGGCCGTGTTGGACCAAGCGGCGAGATTCTTTCACCGGTACCATCTGGGAAGACCCCACCGGCCAGAATTTGTCTGGCGTCTGCTCTGCGATCCAGATCCGAAGGTGGGTTCTACAGCAGTGCCTTTTTCAGCCTTTTCGGATGTGAACCTGCGGTACGTGAATATCGGTCAGAGGGGATTTCTGGCCGTCGATTTCGAAAGGCGTGAGGGTGTTGGGTTTCTACCTGAGATCTTCTTCGAAGGTGAGGCGCGGCTTCGACATCGCCCTCCGTTGGATATTTTGTTCTGCATGACGGCTGCAAGCCTGGGACTGGTGTCGCTATCCGGGGGATGCGTTGGAGCAAATGGCCGGGGTGTGATGGTATTTGGTCCCCCGAACTCAGGCAAGACCACCGCCTGTTATCTTACGGCGCGATCGGGAATGGAATTTCAAGCGGACCAAGTCGTGTTCCTTGATTCGAGACGCGATGGTTGCGCGTGGGGAGACCCGTTTCCTGCGGTGTTTCGCCCGGAGACGATAACGTTTATTCCCGATCTATCCGCTGACGTGCATCACTCCTCATATGCGGACCTGACATTTCTGTACTTCGACAAGTCTCATCTGCAACCGCACGAGGCGAAAGCGATACAGCCGGTTTGCAGTATCTTCCTCGATCGACGCACTGGATGCGAAACGCACTTGCGCGAAATCTCAGCAGAAGAAGCGGTGGCGCGACTGCGGCAGAGCGTGCTTTTTGAAGAGGACGCACATTTCGAACAACAAATTCTTTCGGCAGTACGCGCGCTAGCTGGAAAGCCAGCCTACGAGCTTCGATACGACAGCGATCCTCGAATTGCCGCCACGTTCATTCGGAGCATGCTGCAATGAGCAAAATCTTCTGGAAGACGGTTCTCGGCTCTCTAGGTTATCTTGCGATAGCGTTTGCCTGCCTCCTGCAATGGGGTGGACATCACCCGTGGGCTCGGGTCGACTGGTTTTCCGGCGGTTACTTCGCTCTCAGGTTTGTGGGATCTTTGCACTCGATCCTTTCCAGTCTGGGTGCCCTGCGCTCAAAGGCCATTCGCGAAGAATGGTGGGCTCTGGATTCCGATCCGGAGGGACCCCGATGGGTGATGCTGTTGATGGCGTCTGATCTGTTGGTGTTTCTCGATTACGGGCACTGGCGGTTGACGCCAGCGCTGACCCATCCTGCGCTCCAGGCAGTTGGCTTGGCGCTTTATGCGGCTGTGACCGGATGGCAGATCTGGACGGATGAGTATCTGTCCAGATATTTCAAACGGACACAAGGAGTACCGGCGCCGATGAATCACGGGCCCTACCGTTTTGTGCGACATCCCCGATATGGGGCTGCGATTGTGGGAAAGACGGCGATGGCACTGACTTTCGGCAGCGTCTTCGGATGGTTCTTGGTCATTCCCTGGGCTGCCCTCATGCTGAACAAAATCGAAGTGGAAGAGAGACACCTCAGAAAATTCTTTGGGCCACCATACGAAACCTATGCTCAGGGCACTGCGAAAGTGATCCCTGGAATCTACTAGACCACGTTAGTGTACGACTAATGCAGCGTCTCCCGGGAACTCTCGATGAGTAGTGAGATCGCCAAAGAGTCGCCACCCGCGACGAGATTGGAAATCTGTCTACTTCTGATCATGGCCGCGGGCTTCTTTGTAACGGCCATCGTTCCTGCATGGCGGCACCTCAATTCCGACTTTCCCAATTACTACCTGGTCGCGCGACTCCATCGGGAGGGCTACTCATTGGATCGTGCGTACGAATGGACATGGTTGCAACGAGAGAAGGATCACAAGGGTATCGATGTGGGAGTGGTGGCGTTTATACCGCTAACATTGCCGTCAGCGCTAGTAGTTGAGCCGTTAACATCTCTCTCACCATTGGCGGCGAAGCGTTGCTGGATCATTGCCAACCTCATTTTTCTACTACTCACCGGCCTCTTGCTGACTCGCATGACCACGCTGGGCGGGACGAGAGTGGCGATTGTGGTGTCGCTCGCTTTTGTTGCGCTGCGCAACAATTTTCTGCTGGGCCAGATGCACGTATTGGTGTTACTCCTGCTGGCGCTCTCCGCATGGTTGTACTTTATAAAATCACGCTTCCTGAGTGGGGTCACGCTCGCATTTGCTGCCGCTCTAAAACTGTATCCGGGACTGTTCTTGCTCTTCTTTATCGTCAAGCGGCAGTGGCGCGCGACGGTGGGTCTCGTTGTAGGGCTCGTCGGATCGGCCCTGCTTTCCCTGTATGTCTTTGGACGAGATGCGTGCCTTGTCTACGTGCGGGAAGTGTTGCCGCCGGCCCTTCGAGGAGAAACGATCGATCCCTACAACCCTGCCTGGGGATCCATCACTACTCTGCTGCGGCGACTGTTCATCTTCGAACCTGAACTTAATCCAGCTCCGGTGGCACATCTGCCATGGCTCTACGCCTTTCTCCAGCCTGCGGTCCACAGCTTTTTCCTAGTGGCCTTCGTATGGGCGATCGTCTCGGGGCGGGAGGACGAGTGGAAACAGAAAAGAGACTGGGCAGTCTATTTATTCCTGTTGTTATTCCTGTCCTCGCAGCCCGCCGGCTATCACTTTGTCGTATTGATTTTGTCGGCAGCTTTGATTTTGGAAGAAATGGCAGCGAAGGGAAAACGACCTTGGGCGATAGCACTGGTGGCGGTCTATACCCTGATCTCTGTTGCAACCCTCCGGCTGCCATCTGTCGGGGCCCACGGCTGGCGTACGCTCATGTACTTCCCACGGCTCTGGTTGATGACGCTGTTGGGGGGGATTCTTTTGTGCTGGATATACTCCACGCAGCCGAAATCAGACCGTCTTCAAGTTTCTGGGAGGAGTGCGGCAATCGCAGTATCCGTCTGGAGCATTCTGACTCTCGTTGGATTTGTGTCTACGAAGAGACATCTCAGCGGCGAGTTCGACAATTACAAATATCGCGTGCTGGCCAAAGCCGACTCTCTATTCGCGTCTGACCCAGTTCTTACACCCAACGGAGCTATGGCTTCCGTGATGACGACGGGAGGATACACAATCCGCGAGGGCTATGACACTGAGGTTGTGGAACTTCAAAGGCGCAGCGGCGACTGGTTTCACCCGGTTCGCTCGCCGGAATCGAAGACAGTTTGGGCGGAGCAGGCTTCGCGAAACGGATCGCGGATTGTGCGATTTGAAGCCGGATCGACTGCCGCAGACCCGTCCGCACAGGATGTGGAGGTTGAGAATGCACAAGAGCCGTTCCTGTCTAGAGATGCCCACCTGATGGGATTCTTCCGGGCGGAGCAGGGCCGAAATTCCTTGTGGGTTCATAAGGTGGGATCATCGAGCATAGATGCGAAGGTGGTTGCCGCTGAGTATGATCCGCGCGATGCATCGTTCCTGGATAATTTCACGATCGTTTTTAGTTCCAGGCGCTGGGGCCGGTACGCTCTCTACACTGCGGGACTCTCCGGGAAAATTGAGAAACTGGGACAGCCGACATGCTCAGCGCGCTATCCCGCCGGCTCCCCAGACGGGCGATGGCTCGCGTTCAGTTGTGAAGAGAATGGGAACTGGAACCTGCATGTGATGGAGGCCGGTGGAGATCGCGAGAGGCAACTGACTCATGGCGAATGCAACTCGATCACGCCCGCCTGGAGCCCGGACTCGACGAACATCATTTATGCCACGGATTGCGGGCGCGGTCTCGGGCTTACCGCCCTGGCCGAGGTGTCGATCCTGCCGTGATGACTACCGGCAAGGTCAGCTAACAGCTCGGTGCTGTTTCCGGCTGCAGCCTCTTTGCATCTATGCTGGGCTTCGGCAGCTTCACGATGTTTTTCAATTGCCGGTTGATCCAAAGCTCAACCGGGAAGTTGTAGAAGTCATAATTCAAACGCACGCGCGCCGGATACGCCGTGAGATGCTGAACCATCCTGGCAAGCTTGCCGTGACCGTTCTTCGCAATGGGTTCGCGGTCAAAGGCGATGCGGAGATAGTCACGCATGGTTTGCACGCGCTGGTGGTCGCTGCCTTTGAGCCAGGGCAGAACGGTATAGCGCGGGAAGTAATCGGCCCATCCTTCGAGGGATTTCGGGACTTCGATTCCGAGTTTTGCTGTCTGGCTGAAAATCGGCGAGCCCGGATACGGGGTGAAGATGTTGGTCCAGAACTCGGCTCCCGGGAACTTCTGGCAGATATCCATCATGAAATTGACGGTCTCGCGCCGTTCTTTCGGACCTTCGCCGGGGAATCCGAAAATTATGTTGAATGACGGTATCACCCCCGCTCCGATGCAGCGTTCCGTGGACTGGTAGATATCTCCGAGAACCTGGAAATCCTTGTTCATCAGCTTCATCACTGTAGGAGAAGCGGTTTCGATTCCCTGGCAGATCTGATGCAAGCCGGATCGTCGTAACAGGGTGAGTTCACCGATGCTGAGTCGGGCCGTCAGGTTCGTTGTGGCCTGAACGCTCCACTTGAAGTTGGCGCCTCCGCGGATGAGGCCTTCTGCGATCTTCAATGAGCGATCGAGATCGACGAGGAAATTGTCGTCCGCCATCCACAGCAGTTCGAGTCGATAACGGCGCGTTAGCTCGATCGTCTCCTCGACGACCTGTTCTACCGGTAGCGCGTTCCACTTGCGCCCGTACACGCCGGCATTGGTGCAATACGCGCAGTTGAATGGGCAGGCCAGGCTTGAAACATACATTGCCCAGCGACGTCCGCAAATTTTCTCGTACGCATCGAAGTCGGCAAGGTGGTATGCCTTGGCCGGCATCTGGTCGAGCCGTTTCAAAGGGCGCTCGGGAGTGAAGTGAAGCTTGCCGTCGCGCTTGAATCCGATGCCGAGGACATCATCAAGCGGCGCATCGTCCCGCAGGCGGTCAGCGACAGCTAGCATGCTTTCCTCGCCTTGCGCGCGAACGATGATGTCGACATAGGAAGCTTCGAGAGTTTGCGTGGGCAGCAGGGATGGGTGCCATCCCCCGAGAATGACGGGGAAGTCGGGATCCCATTTCTTGATGGCTTTCGCGATGTCGACGGTCTCGCGGATCATCGGGCCAGTCACCAGAGAAATGCCGAGGCAGAGCGCGTCCTTTACCTCTTCGAGAATCTGCTTTTTGTAATCGGGAGCGATCGAGGCATCGATGATGCGGATGTCGTACCCCGCTTCCAACAGAGGGGTGGAGATGGCGAGGATCCCCAACGGAGCGGTGGCCTCAATGCTGGAGAACGAGGCAACGAAAAATACGATCTTCTTAGACGATTTCACCTGAGTGCCTTTCGTTCTTTCAAATTCCGACGAAGAGCCTTGTGTCTCTTCTTTCAACGATGGACGTGCGCTTGGATTGAAAAACTATCAACTGCCTCAACGGGGTATGTCTCGAAATTGTTAAAAGTCTGCAAAAACGGGCAGCTGAGCGAGATCGCGGTGGAAGTCACATTCCATGGGGTTTGTCGTTCCACGCTCACAATATTTTTTCCATCAATCCCAGCTGCCAGCTGATTCTGGGGAATGTTTGGAGCTGAAAATGCTGGGTTCCGCGGTTTTTGTGCGCCGGTTCAGCCACTTCCATCTGGGGATTTCGCACAGATATCGCAGGCCGGCTAAGGTGTGATATACAGCCCGCCGCAGCAGGAGTTGTTGTCTCCACCAGCGCACATTCATGATGAGGGAATGATCGCGTCTTATCGATGCCAAAATGCGCGACATCCGGGAACCGGAGTTGTGTGTGGGGTGAGTCGTTGGCAGCTCAAGGCTTTCCATATTTCTGTACTGATTGTGCAGAAACAAAGCGAGCTTTGACTTCGGGAACAAGCTGAACTCATATACAGGCACCTCGCAGAATGACCACTCGCGGGCATAGTGTTCGATCCAGACGCACGGTCCGCGACGCAGGTGGATGCTCCAACCGCGGACGGGGGCAGGGATCGGAGCCGCGAAGATCTGCTCGGCCATCTTTGCGATAATCACCACGAGTTCCCGCAAGACTGTATTCGATCCCACGCGCTGCTCAACGCGATCCCAAAGTTCTGAGTCGGCAGCCCTCACGTTGAGGAAATAGCTGATCTCGTACAAGCAAGACATCCGGATCCAGTGCGTAAACAGGTGGTGAGATGCGTGCAAGACCTGCAGCAGGAATGCATCTTCGTCACTGAGAGCCGGGAAAGCCAGTCCCTGCGACTGGTGAAGGCAAGCTCGTTCGGGTGAAAACAATCCCGGCAGGGAACGAAGCCCATGGAGAATGCTATCCCAGATGTCGAGATGCAGTTCCACCGCATGAGGAGCATGGGGTGAATACTGCCGTCCGCTGCGCGAGGCGGTTTGGGTGCCCGGACTGATGAAGATGAATTCCTGGTTTGAGCGGGATTCCTTGCGAGTGTATTCCGCACTTAACAAAACCTGCTGTGCTGCGGGTAGAGAGTCTTCGTCCACGAGATAGTCGAGATCACCCTGGTGCCGAAGAGAAGAAGAGGGGCAAAAAGCGGGTACGAGTGAGAACCCTTTCAGCACGGCGTAACGAATGCCCGCCTCGGAGAATCTGGTATTGATCAGGTCCAAACGCTCGCGCAGAAGTTGCGTGCGCTGCTCGTTGGCGCAGAGGTTGTTTTCCAATGCCGATAATATCCAGTCTGGAACTGAGTCCGTGGAATTGGTCTGGCGCAGTTTGTGCAGAAAGTAGAACGCCAAGCCGGAGTCGTCGAGCCACTGGGCCGTGCGCTGCCACTCTCGGGGCTTAATGGAACTGAGCTTCTGAGGGAAGACATGAGAGGGCGAGAAACTCAAAAAGTCAACGACGATTTCAGCGGCTTGGCGCCTCATTGAATTTGTACCCTTAACTGCACCTAAGCCTGCCGGAATCTCCTAGGTCTCCCAAACTTCCAGAGACCGCTCGAAGCGGCGGAAGTGAAATGTAATGACTGCAGGAATTTGAGAAGCCTCGGCGAATCGATCGATTTTCCCCGCGCGAGCGAATACGCATTGTTCGGGTTCCTCAAGCCAAAGAGATATTTCGCTCACCAGCGTGAAGCCCTGTGAGCAGAATGCGGTGATCACTTCCTCGGACTCGCGAGCAAAAATCTTGATCGCAACGGAAGATCGACCGTCGCGAAAGCCGACACCCCAGCCGGACTCAATTGCCTTCGGATGAAGGTCCGTAACGAAAAGATCTGCTCCCGGTTTGCTGACACGGGCCGCTTCGGCTGCGAAGGCCCCGAGAGCGCTCGCATGCTCCAGAGCAAACGAGCAGATTGCCAGGTCAAAAACCTCGTCGGAAAACGGCAAGCACTCGCACATCCCGCGGCTGAGTTTCCCTGCGATGCTGCGCTTGTTTCTGGCGACTCCAAGCATTGCGTCCGAGCAATCGACACCGATGCAGCATTGACAGCCTTGCGCCTGGAGGGTTTCCAGCCACCGTCCCGTGCCACAAGCCAAATCGAGAATCCGTTTGCCCCGCACATCGCCGAGGAGAGGTAATAGATGCCTCTCTTCCCGTGCCAGCAGAGGATTGGGGCAATGGTCGTAAGTGGATGCCCAACGCTCATAGCCCTCTGCCACCGAGATTATGCAGGACACCGAAGGATCCGCGGAATTATGCGACGCTAAACTCAACGGGGTCTCCAGGAGTTACAGACTCTCCACTTTCGGCTTGCGCAACTCAATGACTTGTTGCATCCACTTCAGTTCCCAAGGTGATCCGTAGATGCCGAGTTTGTACCGCCAGCTGCTCATGGCTTTCAAAGCGACCCGGCCCCAATTCGGCAGCCGAATATCCTGCACCGTAGGCCAACGCGACGAGACCACCAGTTCAAAATTGTCGATCAGTTCCTTCGTGTTACGGCGGAGCCAGGGGGTCTGCGGATCTTTTTGCGTGGCGAAGCGCTGCCAGTGATCGGTGGCCCATTCGTCGGGCGTGGTGGGAAATTGAACCTTGTCCTCAACGTCACCATACATTTTGGCCCGCTGAGGAACAGGAGTGTAATGCTCGACGATAATTTCAGCGTCCGCATTCAGGCGTTTCAACTGCCGAATGAAGTCAATGCATTCCCGGGTGTCCGCTTCGGGATCTTTCGGATCTCCGAAGATGATGGAGAATTCCGGGATGATGTTGAAGCGGCGAATGCGTGATGCCAGTGCCAACGTATCCTCGGCGCGCAGATCTTTATTCATCTGTTTCAGCCGCTCGTTCGATCCCGATTCGGCGCCGAAGAAGATCATGGCGCAACCGGCCTTCCGCAGCGCCTCGAGTGTGCTGTCGGAGTACTTCATCATGATGTCGGCTCGGCCTTCGCACCACCAGCGCAAGTTCAGGGGAGCTAGACGATCCGCGAGTTCACGGGTGTGCTCTTCGCGCAGAAAGAAGTTATTGTCGTAGAACTGGACGGCGTCGATTCCGTACGTGTGAACGAGATGCCGAAGCATGCCTTCCGTACGGGCCGGGCCTTCCATCTTCTCGCGGCTCCCGGAGAACGTAACAACGCCACAGAAGTTGCAGCGGTAGGGACAGCCGATGCTGGCCTGGTGCACCGCTGTGCGGCGTCCCAGAAATGTAGGCAGCAGATATTTCTCTACGGGGAGACGATGGTAGGGATACCACGGGAAGTCATCGAGTCCCCTCATCGGGCGCTCAGGATTGTGGCGATGCACACCGTCCGGTGTTTTGTAGGACAGTCCCGCGACGTCTTTCAGATCGCGCCTGCCGCGAATCGCTTCCAGCAGGTCAAGAAACGTTTGCTCTCCCTGCCCGCGGACCGCGTAATCCACGTATTTTGCATTCAATGCGGCGGCGGTGTAGTTCGACGCAAAATAGCCTCCCCAAACGATTGGCAGGTTTGGGAATTGGGCGCGAATCTCGCGGCAGCTTGCAACTGCCCCGACCGTCTGAGGTCCGGGCATAACGGTCACCGCCAAAAGCTCTACGTTCAATTCCCGGATCAACGAGATGAGTGTTTCGGTGGGGTGCGGATCGAGATTGCCATCGACGATCGCATAGTCTTCCTTGCCTTCGATGACGGCGGCGATCGACAGAATGGAAAGCGGAAGTCGCCGGTTCTTCGGTCGTGTGGCCTTCGGATTGTAAAAGAGAATCATTTCCGGGATGTGGTTGTGCTTCGAGTTGCAGGCGAAATTATTTGCTTTGGTGCCTAGAAATGTGAGTTCGACTGAAAAGGTATCAACCGTGACTTTTGCGTTTGTCTCCACGTTGTCAAAGTTCTGCAAATTCAAGAGAGGCAGGGAGTTTGCTCACTGCCTGAAACTTGAAGAACCGTGCCAGAAGCCGTCGAGAAGTGACACAGAATTAACAATCCACTGACAAGTCCGCAGGGCCCGACGACCTAAAGTGCACTATCCGAATTGTTCATAGCCGAAGCGAATTGTCCGGGACTCACAAAGTCGTTTTGTTCTATCCGCCTTACGACGGTCCAGCACTGGGCGCGCCGCTTTCGCTTCTGTGTCTGGCATCTCCGCTGTTGCAGGCTGGCTTCGACGTAAAGCTGATAGACAATCTCCTTCACCCCGATTACGAAGAGGCGATTCTGAGAGAGACCGCCGACGCCCTCTGCCTTGGGATTTCGGTGCTGACGGGTCCGCATATTGGGGCTGCTATTCGTGTGTCGCGGGCCGTCAAGAAGCTGCGACCGAACCTGCCCATTATTTTTGGCGGATGGCATGCCAGCCTGGCCACCCAACAGACCCTGCAGGAGCCATTTGTCGATGCGATTGTGAGGGGGCAGGGGGAGTTGACGCTCCTTGAACTGGTCCAGCGCATCGCATCCGGAGATTCATGGAACGGTGTTCGCGGACTCTCGTTCAAGGACGGTTCAGGAGGGATTGTTCAGGAACCGGAGCGTTCGGTGGCGAACATCAATGACCTGCCTGCGCCTGCCTATCATCTGGCGGATCCGGGCGTTTATGCGGCCTCGTCGGGCGTGCGACAGTTGGCATATACCAGCAGCGTTGGGTGTCCTTACCAATGCAATTACTGCACCGACCAGGTCTTCTACAAGCGCCGATTCAATGCCTACCACGTGGAGCGTGTGGTCAGCGAATTGGCCGAACTGGTTCCGCGCCACCAGATCGAGCACGTTCCGCTGTTCGATTCCAACTTTCTGGTGGACCGCAAACGCGCCGTGGCAATCGCTAAGGGAATTGTTTCCAGCGGAGTGAAGTTCCAGTGGGACTTCCAAACATCGACCGACTTCCTGGCGCTGATGAGCGAAGACGATGTGCGTCTGCTCGCGGAAAGCGGCGTCCATCACATTGGGTTCGGCACGGAGTCCGCGTCGCAGGAGGTGCTCGCGCTGATGAACAAGCGCTTTCAGCACGTGGACCAAATGGTGGAGACAGCGCGCAAGACACATCTCGCCGGGATTCATGTCGTGTTCAACATCATTCTTGGATATCCGGGCGAGACTGAAGCACACCGCACGCAAACGTTTCGGGTCATGAGCGATATCGCCAGGGATTATCCGAATGTCAGTTTCTCGCCGAACATCTTTACGCCCTACCCCGGGATTCCGATATGGCCGCAACTGAAAGAGATGGGAGTGCACGAGCCGCAGTCACTGCAAGAATGGGAGACCCTGGCTCTCGGAACGAATGTGCTGCCGTGGCTGCGCGGAGAAGAACTGCGGAGGCTCCGCCGGAGCCTGGATTATTTCCTGCTGAACAATCAGATCCGAAAAGTGACGAAGAGAATCCCTTGGGCGAAGCGTTCTGTCCGGCGAATTCTCGGCGCGCCAGTGCGCTGGCGCATTGGCAAGAGCCGCTATTCCTTTCCCTGGGAACTGTGGGTTTCAAAAGCAGTGGAAAAAGTTGTAACCCGACGGTCTCTTCTGACCGGGCGGGCGCTGAGTGAAGGAACGGAACAAGCGTGCTGAGGGGAAAAATACGAACCGGGAGATGCGACTGACGTGGCTGACGTCCTTCTGACTCATTCCTATCACCTCTACTACGATCGCAAACAGTCGCGGAAGATGCAGCCTTATCCGCCGCTAGGTACTCTGTATGCCGCCGCGCTCTTGCGGAGCGCGGGCGTTTCAGTCGCCGTGTTCGACACAATGTTGAACGACCCCGAGGGATTTCAGGCCGCTCTCGGACAGCATCGCCCCAAAGTTGTCGTCGTCTATGAAGACAACTTCAACTTCCTGACAAAGATGTGCCTGACCCGCATGCGGGAAGTCGCTTACGAGATTCTGGAATATTCGCGAAACGCGGGTGCTACCGTCTTGGTGAATGGCTCGGACTCGTCCGATCACGCCCTGGATTATCTTCAGCGAGGTTTTCGTTGCGTGCTGCTTGGCGAGGCAGAATGGACGCTGCTGGAAGCGGTCTCGGCCCTTCTGCAGCGAAGAGAAGACGCACTTCAGCAGGTTCCCGGTTTAGCTTTTCTCGATCCGAACTCGGGCAGCGTTGTGAAGACGGCACGACGCGAGTTGATGCGGGACCTCGATCAGTTGCCCGTGCCGTCGCGGGACCTGATTGAGATGAGTCAGTATCGCGATGCCTGGAAATCAGCGCACGGATATTTCTCACTGAATATCGTGGCCAGTCGTGGCTGCCCGTATCGTTGTAACTGGTGCGCGAAGCCCATCTACGGCGATTCCTTCTCCGTGCGGTCGGCGGCTTCAATCGCAGAAGAAATGCGGCATCTGAAGCACGATCTCGGCGCCGAACATCTCTGGTTTGCCGACGACATATTTGGCCTCCGGCCGAAGTGGCTTCGCGAACTCGCAACTGAAGTCCAGAAGCGTGATGCTGCCATTCCGTTCAAGATGCAGACCCGAGTGGACCTCATGACCCGCGAGAATGTGCGCTCGCTGCGCCGGGCAGGCTGCGCGGAGGCATGGATGGGAGTTGAGTCCGGGTCCCAGAAGATACTGGATGCGATGGACAAGGGCACCCGCATAGAGCAGATTGCCAAGGCACGGGAAAATCTGCGGCACGAGGGAATCAGGGCCTGCTACTTCCTCCAGTTCGGATATTCCGGAGAAACATGGCGGGACATCCAGAGCACGATCAAACTCATTCATGACACACGTCCCGATGACATTGGGGTCTCGGTCTCGTATCCGCTGCCCGGAACTAAATTTTACGACCGCGTGCAGGCGCAACTGGGCGCGAAAACGAATTGGTCCGACAGCGACGACATGGCCATGATGTTCCAGGGCGCATACACGAACGAGTTTTACCGCGCCTTGCACGACGCACTACACGCACAAGTCGACTCCTGGAGTTCTTGTGCGCCGCGGGATGTGCAGAGGCAAGAACGCTCCGCCGTTGGCTCGGAAGAGCTATGGCGTCGCGTTATGCAACTGGAGAAGACGTGCCGCAACCCAAGGCCGACGGTACTGAACAGCTTTCCCGGCGATTCCCTGGTCCGGCTTCCGGTTCCGATTTACGCGACCAGTTTCGATGAACTGCTCGATGTTCTA
The DNA here is from genome assembly GCA_963727085.1 of Terriglobia bacterium. Lineage (GTDB taxonomy): Bacteria > Acidobacteriota > Terriglobia > Terriglobales > Acidobacteriaceae > Sulfotelmatobacter. Next base: position 182,945 of record CAVSER010000007.1, read on the forward strand.
GCCAGCTGATCGGTGACCATGGATATCCTTCTCACCCACGGATACTTTCTGTACGAGGATCCCAAGGAGCTTCAGATCATGAAGCCCTACCCGCCACTTGGGATTCTCTACATCTGCTCGCACCTACGGCAGAAAGGGGTGCAGGCGGAAGTTTTCGATTCGACGTTTTCATCCAGGTCCGACTTGTTCGATCAGCTGCGAAAAGGACCCCCCTCGGTGCTGGGTGTCTACGCCAATCTGATGACGCGGCCGAATGTAGTGGACATTCTGCAGGTCGCGAAAGAGGCGGGATGGAAGACAGTTGTGGGCGGCCCGGAGCCGGGAGCGTACGTCAGCGAATATCTCGCGGCCGGAGCCGATGTTGTTGTAATCGGTGAAGGCGAGCTTACGCTGGAAGAACTGGTACCGGAGTTGCGGAATCCGGCGAAGAACATGGACCAGATCAGCGGTATCGCGTTCCTGGGCGCGGATGGCTCGGTGATACGCACGAAGCCGCGCGAACAAATTCGGGACATCGATGCGCAGCCCTGGCCTGCGCGGGATGCGATCGACACAGCACGATACGTCGACGTCTGGCGGAAGCACCATGGGAAGGGATCCGTTTCGCTCATCACGGCACGCGGATGTCCGTATCACTGCAAGTGGTGCAGCCACGAAGTGTTTGGCAAGACGCACCGTCGGCGAAAGCCCGTTTCTGTTGCGGAAGAACTGGAATGGTTGATCAACCGCTACCAGCCGGAGATGGGGTGGATGGCCGACGACGTGTTCACGATTCATCACGGCTGGTTGTTCGAATACGCTGCTGAATTAAAACGTCGCGGGATTCGATTGCCGTTCGAATGTATTTCTCGCGCGGATCGGCTCAACGCGAAGGTCGTTGACACGCTCGCGGAACTGGGCTGCTTCCGAGTGTGGATCGGATCGGAAAGCGGTTCGCAGCGAATTCTTGACGCGATGGAGCGGGGTGTGACCGTGGAGCAGGTGCAATCCGCGGTAGCTCTGTGCCGGTCCGCTGGAATTGAGTCTGGAATGTTCCTGATGTGGGGGTATGAAGGAGAGGATCTCACCGATATTGAGGCCACAGTGGATCATGTGAAGAAAACTGATCCGGATATTTTCTTCACAACGGTGGCTTACCCCATCAAGGGCACTCCATACTTCTCCGACGTAGCCGACCGGGTCGACAGCCAGAAAGCGTGGCGCGAAGGGTCCGATCGTGATTTCCGGATTCGCAACCGACACTCCCGTCAATTCTACCGATTCGCCGACAAGTTGCTGCGCAGCGAAGTAGAGTTGAATCGACTTGTCGTGAAGCAGGATCGTGCCAACGGATCGATCGCTGCTCTACAAAGTGGAATCGCGGAGGCGCGCGCGGGCCTGCAAGCCACCTTCGGCGAAGTGGAGGCCTGAGTCATGGCAGCAACTCAGGTCCGCATCGATGCTGCCCCGTTTGATGGCGTTGCGGATCGTTATGACGACACGTTCACGTTCACGAGAATCGGGCAGGCTCAGCGCAATGCGGTCTGGCGCGACTTGGCGACGACCTTCCATTCCGGGGAGCGCATTCTTGAGATCGGCTGCGGAACTGGTGTAGACGCCTGTTTTTTGGCAAAACGCGGTGTCCGAGTGGTCGCGTGTGACAGTTCATCGCGGATGGTTGCAGTCACCGAGTGTAGGGTTCATGAGAATCGACTTCAGAAACTTGTGCAACCGCTTCAGCTTCACGCCGAAGACATTCAGGCGCTACAAGCCAGCGAACGATTTGGTGGCGCGTTCTCGAACTTCGGAGCATTGAACTGTGTTGAAGACATGGCGCAATTCGCTGACGATTTGGCAAACCTGATGAAGCCCGGAGCAAAAGCGCTCCTGTGCTGGATCGGACCGTTCTGCTTATGGGAAACCGTGTGGTATCTCTCATGCGGTCGATCGAAGAAAGCCTTCAGGCGTTTTCAGCGGAATGTCATCGCGAATATCGGAGGGGGTGCAAGCCTACGAGTGCATTACCCGACGGTGCGCGAGCTGGCGAAGGTCTTCGCGCCGCAGTTCCGAATCACAGCCATTCGCGGAATCGGAGTTGCCGTTCCCCCGAGCTATCTCGAATCTTGGGCGCAGCGCCATCCGAAATTGTTCCAACTGTGCGAGAAGATCGATTCATTCCTCGGAACGGTTCCATGCGTCAGGATGCTCGCAGATCATGTGCTGATCGAGTTCGAGCGGACAGATTCGCTGGGGAGCAGGTGACGTGAGCACGCTGATTTCAATCACCGCAAAGGGAGATCCGAATTCTCTCGAGGCGCACCGAATCGATTCTCTTCCCGTCGTAGTCATCTTTCCCCACAATCAGTGCAATTGCCGGTGCGTTATGTGCGACATCTGGCGGATACGTGAGGCAAAGGAGATCAATCCCAACGACCTGGAGCAGATGCTCCCGTCATTTCGGGAATTCGGTGTTCGCTGGGCGGTATTCTCCGGGGGCGAGCCTCAACTGAACGAGAAGTGGAGCTGGCTGGCACAAATGCTTCGGGCGGTGGGAATCCGGGTCACGATGCTCACAGCGGGCTTGTTGCTAAAGCCGCAAGCGCAAATCGTGGCAGACAGCGTTGACGATGTAATCATCTCTCTGGATGGTCCGCCCGCCGTCCACAACAGCATCCGGCGGATTCCGGACGCATTCGAGCGTATGGCAGACGGCGTTAGGGTACTCCGCGAGATTCGCCCAGACATGGAGATCCGCTCGCGATGCACCGTGCAAAAGGCGAATCATCATTCTTTGCGCGCTGTAGTCGCCTATGCGAGGCGGATTGGACTCACCTCGATTTCTTTTCTTGCCGCGGATGTCACCAGCGGTGCCTTCAACCGGCCGGATGGCTGGCCGTCCGATCGGCGGAGCCGGGTCGCATTGAATGCCGCGGAGACTCTCGAATTAGAAATGGAAATCGAGCGCCTCATCGCAGAGGAACGGGCGAGTGCCTTGCCACGGTTCGTAGTCGAGGGACCGGAGAAACTACGCCGGATTGTCCAACATTTTCGTGCCCACCTGGGACAGGCACGCAATATTGCTCCCCGCTGCAACGCTCCATGGGTGTCGGCGGTTATCGAGGCCGGCGGCGATGTCCGCCCGTGTTTCTTTCATCCCACGTTGGGAAACATCCATCACCAGCCCCTGTCGGAGATCGTCAACAGCCCGGCCGCTCTGGAGTTCCGCTCGAATCTGGATATCTCCACGAACGAGACATGTCGCAAATGTGTTTGCTCCCTTCATATCGCACAACCACACGACGAAGCACATTCTTAGCCGTGCCCGGAAATTGCCTTACGGCTTGAAAGTAAAATCAAGGGTCTTGGCCTCGCCGGTTCCCACCGTGACCTTCTGAACCTGGGTTCCCAACTTCTCTTGCCAGGCCGTGATTGTGTAGTTGCCGGGTGGCAAGTCCTTGATATCGAAATGGCCGGTCTTGTCGGTAACTGCAAAGAAAGGATGCTTGAACACGGCGATGTAGCCCTTCATCCATGGGTGTACGTTGCACTTCACGGGGATCGCGATTTCTTCACGCGCAAATGTTTGCTCCAACGGCGTCCCGTGAGGCTGCGTCATGTTCCATTCGCGATTGTTGTTCGGACTCGGATGGATGTTGTGGGTCGTCTCGTCGCTGTTTACGATATCGAGCTTCTGATTGGCCTGCATGGCGAGCACGTGCGGCTTGTACTGACATCCTTTTTGCTCGAACACAGCCGGCTGTTGCGGAGGCGGGAAGTTGTGAGATGTCAAGCCGTCAGACACATAGACGACCACGTTTTCCAAACCGCCGGTGCCGCCCACTACGACGTCCTCTGTCGTTACTGGGGTGGAGTGTGCCTTCGCACAAAGAGGGTCTTGCGACATGTCGATGCGTGTCGGCTTCGGGGCCGCCCCATCGAATTTCACCTGGCCCTGGATCGTAGAACCCGCATCGGCAGGACTGCCGAACACAACCGGAACAGGACGCCAAACTGAGAGCGCCATCACGGTGATTGTGAGACTGAAGAGATAGCAGTACTTTTTCATAGATATCCACCTTTGCTCCGAAGTTCGGAAAGCAACTGTTTGAAATTAGAGCGGAGTACAAAACGGTTCAGAACGCGAGACTCACGGCGCGCAGCTGATAGGTCCTCACTGCCCGCCGGAGCCGGTTTTGATTTCCAAATGGGGTTTCGAGTTGGCAAACGTGCGGATGTAGTGCACGACATCCCACTTCTGGTCTGCTGTCATAGCTCCGACGAAGGATGGCATCGGAGTTCCGTCGAGCCCCGTCACAAGATCCCGAAACATATCGCTGTTTGTTTCACCGCACTTGAATTGTCTTCCGCTGGTGAAATCGAAAGGCGTAATCGGATTTCCCTTGTTATCGGCGAGTGTGGCCGCTGAGGGCCCGTGCCCGCGCCCGTCTTTGCCGTGGCAGGACCAGCAATTCATGCTCTGGAACAACTCTCCGCCGCGCTTGATGCTTTCAGCAGAACTGGGCGGCTCTGGTGGAATTGAGACGGGCTCGCCGGGCTTCTCCTCCTGAAACGACGAAGAAAAGGTTTTGATGTAGGCCACGAGATCGGCGCGTTCTTGTCGCAGCAACGGCTTCCACGAGGGCATGCCGCTGGCATGAATTCCACGCGAGATTGTTTCGTACAGATCACTGTCCAGAGGGAGAGTTCCACTGGGCGTAGATCTGCATTTGTATGCCGCCTTCGTGAAGTCGCGCGGCTTCGGATCCAGATAGGGTGCGCTCTCTCCGCGGCCGTCACCTTCGGTGCCGTGACAGAAAACGCAATAACGCAGGTAAAGAGCTTTGCCCTGTTTTGCGTGTCCCGTCAGGTTGCCGATGTGGCTCTCCTGAGAGGCCGCGCCGATGCTCCACAAGATACAAACAAGAATTGTGGCGGTGATTGCTACGTTCGTGCGCAAAGAAATCTCCTCTCAGAAGTCGAAGTCAAAACCCATCAGATAGCTATTCCGAATCGCATCGTTTCCCGTGATCGACGATGTGCCCGGATTCATAATTCGCGAGTATTCCTGCATCCACGCGAGGCCGGCTCGCGGACTCATGATGGGATACCATCGATAGCCAACCGTCCAGCTATCCAGATTGCCGGCATCGCTTCGGATCGAGGGATTCGCCTGCCGCGACATGCGGGCGAGTTCATACCGCCCGGTCAGAATCCAGCGCGGCGTCGGATTGTAATGTCCCTCGACGAACCCGCCATTCCATGTGGGCCCTACCGCGCCCAGAGGGAGATTCTGCGGCTGGTTGGCGGCTACCGCATTTCCGAGAAAAACGTTGTCGGAGCCGTGGATGAAGAACGTGTCAAAATCGAACTTGTCGAGGTACCAGTGTCCATATGCGCCGACCCGGTAGAAGCTTTTGTTCCCCAGTCCCGTGCCGGGGATCGTCACTCCGCCGCTCGTCTGGAAGTACGTGGGAGATTGACCGAAATATCCGAATACCCCGAGCTGTTGGCTGCCTAGATGGGGTACTTCGAAAGCCTGGTTGAAGTTGGCGAAAACGTCGTATGCCTTGTTGGAAGGCAAACCAGTCTCGCCATTGCTGTTGCTGACAACGGCGACCGAGTAGCGCGTATAGTCGTTTTCGGAGTGTCCCGCGAGTTCTACGCCAAGTTGCGGGAAGCCGATGCCCTGGAAGAAGTTGTTGTCCCCCGGGGGTGTGAAGAAGTAGTTGTAATAGACTCCGCCCGTGTTATTGAGGATGAGCGACCGCTCTTGGGAAATCGGTTGATCCAGTTCGAACTTTCCGAGCTTCAGGTTGAGCCAGTGGGTGCCCGCTATGTTATCGAGCCGGGCCCAGGCCTGCGAGAGCGTTATGCTGTTGTTGCCGATGAATGGCTGAACGAAGAACGAGATGTTTTTGTAAAGGGTTCCCGCAGTAATGAAGTCGACGCCCGCGAGATCAAAACCTGACGTCGTGACGGAAGACTCGACTTGTCCCCCCGCTGGATTTCCGGGAATTGCATCGACTAACTGGCGGTTGTTGTTCTCGCGATGCCAGAAGACCTGTGTGCGGAACATGACCGGCCAGTACGACGGCTCCTGATAGATCGGAGCGTCACGGCCGTTCCCCAACTGATATCCGTTGTCCTTGAAGGTCTGGCCAAAGTTGTTCAGCATCGGCCAGGCTTCATGGCAGGCAGAACAGGGAAGGCCGTACTTGCGCGCAAAGGCGGGTATTGCGTGAACCTGCTGTGCTCCAGCCAGCAGTCCGGCGAGTAGCAATGCTTGTGCGCCGATGCGTCTGAATGTACCGCTCCCCATGGTCATTCCTCCAAGATTTCTAGTCACTTGTTTCTGCGCGTCCCGGTACACCGTCCTGCGGCACGAACTTATAACCGACCCCGTGCACGGTCCGGATGAAGACGGGGCAATCGGGATTCTTCTCGATCTTCTGCCGGAGTTTCGCAATGCAGTTATCAACGGTCCGATAACTCGATCGCTTCCGCTTCGGCCATGCCGAGCCGATAAGTTTCTGCCGCGAGATGACAACTTTCGGTCTGCACACCATGAACTTGAGAACTCTAAACTCGCGAAGAGTCAGATCGATTGTCTGATCAGCCCGGCAGAGTTCCATCTTGCGAAAATCCAGAGAGAACTCACCGAAGTGCGCTATCTGAATTGTTCTTTCGCCTTGAAAATCATTCATGTGCAGAGAGCGGCGTAACGGATTTGCCGACACCGCTAACTTAGCGGCTCGCCTTGCAGGGGCATGTCACGGAAGAGTCACATTCTTGTTAAATTCGTGTGGAGTGTGGAGTCAGGCGCGAGGTTCAGGCTACGATGCGAGACTCGAGAGAGTCTGATTCGTTGCGGCGGTTATGGCAATCCTTGTGCGCGTGAACGGAACGCGCACGCATGCGGCTCAGCGAGGTTTTTTCTTTTTTCGTTGTGCCGATAATTCTTCCAGCAGGTACTTCAAAGACGCACATTCACGGATAACGGCTTCCAGTTTCGGGATGGTGACTTGAAGCTCTCGGTCTTCGACGATGCCATCCGCCAGTGTTTCTCCCACACTCTCGAGTGCCTCTCCAACCTCACGGATGAGATTCGAGATGGCGATCAATTCTTTCCCAAGATTGATATCAAGCTTGGGGAGCTTGAATGCGACTCGTCCAGCTTGTCGCTCGAGGTAGTCGAGAGGTTCGTAGTTATTCAGGAGCATGCACAGTTGCGGTAGAAGTTCGGCGGGCATGTGGCGTTCTCCACGCATCCAGTACATGAGCGAGCGGTAGTTGGTCCCGAGTTGTTGGGCAAGAAGCCGCACGTCGTACTCGGCTTTGGCTTCCACTACGCGGCTTATCAGTGTCGCGAGATCGTCTGCAGGCACGTCGGAACCCCTCAGAAGGTATCGTTCAAAAACCTGTTCACTTTGAACGGGAAAGACGCCCATTCTAGCTGAATTGATGAGAACTGCGCGGGTAAATACATTGGTGATCGTCGTCACAGCCCCAACTAAGACTGGACGATAAGATTCGCTGCCTGACGCGTTCTGAGCCTTTGGACACGATTCAGGAAAGCAGAAACACGTTCGTAGGCTCATCTGGCGAGTCCGCCGAGAGGAGGCCGAATGCCGAAGAAGTGGTACAACTACATCGTCTCGGTTGAAGGCGAGGCAGGTCAACAGCCCCAGAGTTCGGAATCCCCAGCAGCTTCCAGATCGGCGGCACAGAGCGTCGCAGAGATCGCCGCCACCATGGCTCCTGAACCCAAGTTCACAACGCCCGTTTCCGATCCCACATCATTTGAAGAGATCTACAAGGCTGCTGAGATTCCGGCAGCGCCGAAGGATTATTCGATTCTGAAGGTCTCGCAAATGCTTGAAAGTGACCGCATTCGCAGCTTGCCCTCCGACGTGAAGAAGTCATCGATCCTGCTCGCGCTGGATGCCGCCGGTGTGGATATCAAAGACGTGATCCAGGATGCGATCCGCCGGGACCGTGCCTTGGATACGTATGAACGGGTGCAGCAGCGCGCGGCCGAGGAACTGGAGAGTCGGAAGACGAAGGAGAACACCGACATCCAGGCGCAGATCGACAAGTATGTGACCGAACAGCGGGCCAAGATTCAATCCAACAATGACGCGATCTCGCAGGAGAAAGAGCGCTTTACCGGCTGGCGGCTAAAGAAACAGCAGGAAGAGAAGAAGATCGCGGAAGCCGTCGGATATTTCGTCGCGGAGAACCCAATCACCACGGGAGACGTGGGCGCTTCTTCGTCTCCAATCAAAGAAACGCAGAGATCCTGAGGCAGGAGGAATTTTATGTGGCAACGTTTGACCAGAATGGTTCGGTCGTTTGTCGGTTTCTTCATCTCGGTGGCGGAAGATCCGGAGCTGATTCTGCAGCAAAACATTCGCGACATGAATGACCAGGTGCCTCGCATGAATGAGAGCATCGCCATGGTGAAAGCCAACGTGACCCTGCTGGAGAGAGAAGAGGCGAAGTACAAGGCGGACATGGCGAACCTCACCGCGAAGATCAAGGCTGCGATTCAGGCCAACCGCGACGACATCGCCGGTACTTATGCCACCCAACTCGAGCAACTCAAAGGCGCCGTTACCAGAAATCAGGGCCAGTTGACGACCGCACGCGCGGCCTTCGATAAAGCGATAGCCGTGAAGCAGGCGTTTATGCGCGAGAAAGACCGGAAGACTCAAGAAGCTCTCAACGCCATCGCCGACTACCGCCGCTCCCAGTGGCAGAAGAAAGTCGCAGATGCTATGGAGCAATTTGAAGTCGCCGGCATCAGCCAGACGCACGATGAGATGGTCCGCAAGATTGAGGAGACCACGGCGGTCAACGAGGCTCGCATGGATATGGCGATGAGCAACGTCGACCAGCAGAGAGTAAAGATTGACGACGACGCTGAGAAGCTCCAGGCGGCCGAACTAGTGAAGCAATTCAAGATCGAGATGGGCCTGGCCACGGCCGAGCCCGCAGCCGTTGGCGCGGAGAAGACGATCGCGGCCAAGGAGCCGCAGAAAACCACCTAATCGACCGGGCGAAGTGACTATCTCGGGCGGCCAGCAGGTTGCGGTCGGCCCGGAGAAAGCGGGAGGAATGTCATGGCAGTGAAGATTGAAAGAGGCGGATGGGTCCTTATATTCCTGATCGGCGCGGCCCTCGTGGGCTACAGCCTGCATCGATATGGCTTCGTCGATCTGGGTAACTGGGTGCCGGGCGGGAAAGCCGCTTCGAGCGGCAGCGGCGAGACGGTGGATGCTTCGAAGCCCCTGCTCATCCCGGCCTCGTCAACGAGCAGCGACGCCGAAGTTCGCGTGCGCGTGAATGTATGGGTGGGATGCGTCGGAGGGTTGGTTGCCAACGGCGGTCTCGACACGCAGCCGGATTCGATTTTCGGCAAGAAAGGGCTGAAAGTCAGTTTCAAGATTATCGATGACTGGACGGAAGGTGCCGCTGCGCTGGCCACGAACAATGTCGATGTGATGTTGACCACCGCCGATGTGTACGCGAAAGACTATGCCCAGTTTAAGGAGAAGGGTTTCGGTTCACACGCGTTCCTGATGGTGGACTGGTCGCGCGGTGCGGACGGCGTGATCGGTAAGCAAGGGATCAACAGCATCGAAGATCTGGCAGGGAAGACGGTCGCATTTGCTCCCTACACGCCTTCGCACTTCCTGCTCTACAACGGCCTGAAGACTTCAGGGCTTGGAACGGAGCAGCGCAACGAGATCTTCAATAAAGCAGTTCACACGAAAGACGGCATTGAGCCGGCGACTTTGTTCGCGCAGGAAAAGGTGGACGCGGCGGTGGCCTGGGATCCGGACATGAGCGATGCGGTCGCGAAGCGTGCCGGATCGAAAAAGATCTATGACACAAAGGTTGCGAACCGGTTGATCGCGGACATCCTTGTCGTCAGTGACAGTTTTTCTGCGAAGCATCCGCAGACGACGTTGAAATTCGCCCAAGGCTGGCTGGAAGGCGTGGAGTTCATCAAAGCGCAGCCAGAGCGCGCGTACAACCTGATCGGGACGGTAAAGGATTTCAATATTCCTGCTGACCTGGCGAAGACGATGCTCGGCGGCGTCAAGCTTGCAGACTACGCCGACAACCGGGCGTTCATGGGCTCGGCCGGATCGAATCCGGATTATGACAACATCCTGAGCATGGCGCAGGATATGTACCGCGAACTCCGAATTATCAAGCACAGCTTCAATCCGGAGGACAGCCTGGACCGTCGCTATATCGAGAAATTGTCCGACAACTTCTCGATGGCGTCCACCGAAGCTCCGATCGAATACAAGGAACCAGCCAAAGGCGCAACACCAATCGCCACGCAGCACCGGTCGATTTACTTTGAGCCGAATTCCTCCCATATGAGCATGGACTCACGGGCGATTGTGGATGAGCTTGCCGGAACGATGCGCGCCTATGAGAACACGGTCGTGGACATTGAGGGCAACACGGACTCGACGGGCTCGCGCGGCTATAACGTTCAGCTCTCGCACGCGAGGGCGGATGAAGTTCGGCAATACCTCGTCGGCAAATACGGTTTTCCCCCGGCGCGGCTCCGTACCGCAGGCAATGGACCAGACAAGCCGATGGAGACGAACGCAACGCCCGAAGGCCGTGAGAAGAATCGCCGCACCGATATCAAGGTCTATGCCAACCCTAGCTAATGATGGTTTCCTATGAGTGATTGGCTGAGTATTCGAAAAGAAGTCTCGCCGAGGGTCCGATGGACCCTCGCTTTTGTCAGCTGGAGTTTCCTGATTCTGCTGTGGATCGGGCTGACCCAGTGGGAAATTCTACCTCCGTTTTCGTTACCCAAGCCGATTGGCGTGATCCGTGCATTTGGGAAGCTTTGGACGGAATACAACCTGCTCGGGAACGTCTTTCAGAGTTGGTGGCGCATTGCGCAGGCATTTTTGTGGTGCGCCGTGATTGCGATTCCTCTCGGCATTCTGATGGCCAGCTTCCGGTGGCTGTTTGAACTGGTCAACCCTGTGGCTGCTCCGATGCGAGCAATGCCGCTGACAGCATTCCTTCCTGCATTCATCGCCCTGTTCGGCATGGACGAGACGATGAAGGTGGCCTTCCTGTGGTTTGGGATGTTCTTTTACCTGCTTGCAGTCGTCGTAGAGGAAGCAAACCGGGTAGACAATGCTCTTCTCGAAACCGCGTACACGCTGGGCGCGAAGAAGCGGCATGCGCTGTGGCTGATTTTCCGGGCTTGCTTCCCGTCGATTTTTGCGTCGTTCCGGATCCTGTACGACATCGGGTGGACCTACGTGATCCTGGCCGAGATGGTGAATGCGCGGAAAGGGGTCGGCTACATGGTCGAAGCAGCACGCAAAGTGCTCGACTTCGAGCGCGTCTATGCTGGAATCATCGCGATCGGTATTGCGGCGTTTTTGTTCCGCTTCCTGCTGACCTTTCTCGAAAGCAAGTTGTTCCCGTGGCGCAAGGCAACATCGGCTTTATCGGGAACGGGAGCAGCGGTCCCCAGTGCCACAGCGCATCTGAAGGCGGCGAAACATGGAGCATAAGAAATCCAAGATCACAGTTAAGAATGTCAGCCGCACGTTCCCCTCCGCCGATGGCAAGGGCGTGAATGCGCTCGAGAACATCAACTTCGAGATTGAGGATGCATTCTCGCCGGCGGGGCGGGATGTCGGAGAGTTTCGCGTTCTGCTGGGGCCTTCGGGTTGCGGCAAGTCCACGTTGCTGCGCCTGATTGCCGGGCTCGACCGCGCGGACAGCGGTGAAGTGCGGGTGAATGAAGAACCAGTGATCGGCCCCGGGAGGGACCGGGGCATGGTTTTTCAGAAATATACCTCGTTTCCATGGCTGACAGTGGCTGGTAACATTGCCTACGGTTTAAAGGTCAACGGGGTCCCGCCAAGCCAAAGCAAGGAAACGGTGGCGCAGTTGATCGAGGCGATCGGGCTGAGCGGGTTTGAGAATGCGTATCCCGAAACACTCTCCGGAGGCATGCAACAGAGAGTTGCGATTGCGCGCACGCTGGCGCTGCGGCCGTCTGTGATCCTTATGGACGAGCCGTTCGGCGCCCTCGATGCGCAGACCCGCAGCGAAATGCAGCAGCTATTGCTGAAGGTATGGGACGAGACGGCGAGTACCATCCTCTTTGTCACGCATGATGTTGAGGAGGCGATCTATCTGGCGGACCGAATCTTTATCATGAGCGCTCATCCCGGAACCATCGTTGAAGATGTGCAGGTGCCGTTCGATCGTCCGCGCGAGTTGAGTTTGAAGCAGCGGAACGAGTTTCACGATCTGCAAAATTACGTTCTTGGGCGGCTGCGAAAAGCGCCCGGGAACGGACAGGTGCGGGTGAGTGTCTAAATGCCTCTCGCCGATCCACAGGATCGCCCGAACGCGCAGCCTCCGGTCGACCCGACCAATTACGTCAAAGCTGCGTTTCACTGGCAGTACAACTGGATCAGCTTAGCCGGTGCGGCAGTGTTCGCCATCGTCAGCGGAACGGCGCTGCCAATTCTTCTGGCGGCCGGACTCGAATTGATGTATCTCGCCATCGTGCCCCAGAGCTCACGCTTTCGCCGGTTGGTCCGCTCGTGGCAACTGGCGGACGAGCAACTCAAGCATCAGCAGAAGCTGAATGAGATGGTGCAGAACCTCTCTCCGGAAATGCAGAGCCGGTACGTGCATTGTGCACAGATCTGCGGCTCGATCCGCTCGAATTTCGCGCAGCTGTCGTCGCAGTCGCAGATCTTCTTGCAGCAGATCGATACCAGCATGCAGGGACTGTTGAGCGGTTACGCGCGGTTGCTGGTTGCGGCAGCGCAGCAACAGCAATACCTCAAGAGCACGGGCCCTGATGACATAAAGCGGGAAATCGCCTCGCTGCAGAAGAGCCTGAGCAGCCAACCGGCGAGGGTGCAGGAAATCAATCAAAAACGCATTGAGATCCTGAACAAGAGGCTGGAGAAGTTCGAAAAGATTTCCGAAAACTGCAAAGTCGTAGACGCGCAGATCGCTGCAGTGGAAGACGTGTTGATGCTGGTGCGAGACCAGTCTGTTTCGATGCGGGATCCTCAGGAAGTCAGCGAGAGGCTGGACAACCTTGTGCATGACGTCGAGCAGACGGAGCAGACGGTGCAGCAGGTGGAAACGATCTTCAGTGACTTGTCGCCGGATCTGAACGGATTGATGTCGCTCGATAATACTTCGGCTTCCTCGGGCACGAATCGGTTGCGGATTCAGAACTAAATGCCAACTAGTCCCACCAATACGGAAAAGTATCTGGACGCGCTCCCGTTGTGGGCGCGGGAACTCTCGGAGAAATATTACTCGCGTTCCTTTGCCCTTTTTGTGCTGTACGGCAACGTCCGCGACCTGGTTCCGCTGCGAACTCCGGAGGGCGCCAGCTTTGTTTCGCTTGAAGATTTCATGTCGAGGGCGTTGTTCGGGCAGCGCGATTTGATCCTGCACTATGACCGCGGCGGCCTGAGTTTCGGGAACGCGTCGACCCAGAGCGATTTCCGCCGCGCGTTAGAAGGCTACGACAGCTTTCACGGCACAAACTATTCGCAGGGCGGAGTGCCGCGCAATCCGGATGCCGTGTTGAACCTGCTCGATAACTATCTCCGGCTGCGGATTGCCGATGGCAAGAAGATCGGGCTGGTCATTGATTTCGCCGAGACGATTGCGCCTGCCGGCGACGTCTCCACTATGTCAGCCGAGGATCGCAACTCGCTGGTCATTCTCAAGCGATGGGCCAGGAATGCGGCATTCCTTAATGCCGATGTCACGATCTGCCTGATCTCTGAGAACCAGATCGAACTCAACCAAGGGATTGTCCAGCATCCAGGCGTCGCGTCAATTGGAATTCCTTTACCCGATTACAACGACCGTTTGGAGTTCATCCGCGCACAACTGAAATCGCGTGAATTGCCCGGCGGCTCTGAAGTCAATGAGGAGTCCTTGGCCAAGTTGGGCGCAGGCCTGAAACGGGTGCAACTCCAGGGACTGATCGCGCATGCCGTCGAGAACCGGCAACCGCTCACGCTAAAGTTTCTCTCCGGGAGAAAGAAGGACCTGATCGAGGCGGAATCCGGCGGTTTGCTCGAGTTTGTGCAAAGCCGGTTTGACCTGTCGTTCGTGGCTGGGAACGACCAGGCGAAGCGGAAACTGCAGGACGCTGCCTCAGCGATTCGGGCAGGGAATACAGATGTTTTGCCGATGGGGTATGTCATCTGCGGACCCGTCGGGACCGGAAAAACGTTTATCACTACCTGCTTTGCAGGCGAGGTCGGCATCCCTGCCGTGACTCTCAAGAATTTCCGGAGCATGTGGCAGGGAGTGACCGAGGGCAACCTTGAGCGAGTATTGACCCTGCTCAAGGCGATGAGCCCAATTGCGGTGATCGTCGACGAAGCTGATGCTCAGCTTGGCGACCGCTCGAGTTCAGGCGACAGCGGGGTGGGAAATCGCGTTTTCGCCCAGATTGCGCAGTTCATGGGGAATACCGAATATCGGGGAAAAGTGATCTGGTTCCTGCTCACCTGCAGGCCTGATCTTCTGCCCGTTGACCTCAAGAGGCAGGGACGGGCCGAGGAACATATCGCCCTGTTTTATCCCGAAACTCCCGAGGAACGGCTGGCACTTCTGCGCGCCATGCAAAGGAAGATTGGCATGAAGCCCCTTCCTGTTGATATCGAAAAGTTCTTTCTCGATCGCGCGGGAAGCCTCTCGGGAGCCGACATCGAAGCCGTCTTGGTCCGCAGTCACATGCGGAGTAGCCTGCAGAGCAAGGCGGCCATCGACGCCGCAGACTTAGAGGCGGTTCTGGACGATTTCATCCCTCCGTACTACCCCTCAGAAATTGACCTGCAGAATATGGTGGCCGTGCTGGAATGCACGAGCAAGAGCCTGCTTCCCAAGCAGTATCGCGACCTCGAACGCTCCGAATTGATTCGTCGGGCGAACGACCTACTGGCCTCGTCCAGGCGAATGGCAGAAGGCTAGCCGGGGCTTCTCCCTCGATCACGATACCGCCATCCGGAAGACGCCCGTCTGTGGCGAAGGCGGGAACCTGAGCCGCCACGAAATTTGCCATCTCATCGGATCGCCTTTTTCTCCACGGAACGTCTAAGTTGTTGACTGCGCTACGGCGGGCTGGTGTTCCTGCATGAATCCCACTTGGGGAACTTTCGGGAGGCGATTCTCGTAATCTTTTTTGAGGCGGACGTGTAATAACTGCATGGAGTCGTACGTCTAATGTTGTAGGGGCGAGCGGGGTTCCGACAGATTGGGATGCTTGCCCTAGGTTGACGTGCCTATTCGTACTCTTTAGCCGTTCTTGGATTTTCTTGGAAAACACTTAAGCCCACGAAAGATTGTGCATCTAAGGTGAACAGCACAAAAGTAAACCGATGACGCGTACGGTGCGGGACATCTTCGCGCAGATCCTGCGGAATCTGTGGGCGCACAAGTTGCGCTCATTCCTGACTATGTTTGGGATCGCCTGGGGCGTTGGATCACTGCTCCTCCTCGTAGGAGTGGGCGAAGGATTCCGGTCGGGCAATAAGCGCGAAATGGCGGAGTTTGGCAAAGACATCATGTTTTTGTTTCCCGGGCGAGCTCCCGCGGTCGCGGGAAATATGAATTCGGCGCGGTCCTATCTCCTCACCTATCAGGACTACCTCGGCATCCGGCAAGCAGGAAACGTGCGCAATGCGTGCCCGATTATCTCCCGCGGAGACTTGAAGGAAGTGAGTGAGTTCGCTACGGCCAGCGGCGAGATTCTGGGAACCGAACCGAACTTGAATGAGATCAGCTTCCTCCCACTGAAGGAAGGGCGATGGCTGAACGATCTGGATGGGCAGCAGCGGCGAAATGTGATCGTACTAGGGAACGAATTGTTAAAGGCGCTGTTCCCAGGACATCCGGCTGTCGGGTCGTTTGTTCTGTTGAATGGCATTCGCTTCGAGGTTGTTGGCGCCATGCCCCACCTTGGCCGCGGCG
Source organism: Terriglobia bacterium (assembly GCA_963727085.1). Lineage (GTDB taxonomy): Bacteria > Acidobacteriota > Terriglobia > Terriglobales > Acidobacteriaceae > Sulfotelmatobacter. Next base: position 198,950 of record CAVSER010000007.1, read on the forward strand.
ACAACATGTGGCTGAATATGCGCGGCTATGTTCCCTTCCAGGTCATGGCGACATTGTTCCCGCTCAAGGGCGAGGGACATCAGAATTCCATTTCCTTTATCGAGTATCAGCCGCGCGTGACCGCTGACCACAAGCTTGCGCAGGCGGAAGTCCATCAGATCGTTGCGCGCAATCATGGATTCGACGGAAGCGATGACAGCGCATTTGACGAGTGGGACTCCATCCAGGAATCGAAGATGGTCGGAACCATCTTCGACGTGATGAACATGTTCCTCGGTGCAGTTGGCATGGTCACGCTGGCTCTGGGGGCGATCGGCGTCATCAATATCATGCTGGTTGCAGTCAGCGAGCGTACGCGGGAGATTGGCCTGCGCAAGGCCATGGGCGCCACCAACCGCAACATCCTCTTCCACTTCTTCCTCGAAGGATTGCTGCTCACACTGGGCAGCGGTGTGTTGGGCATGGCATTCGCGGGCGGGCTGATGTCACTTATGGGTGGGGTGCAGGGACCGCAGGGATTTGATCCGCCAAAGTTGGTGCCGATGTCCGCCGTTCTTGCGATCGCAAGTTTGACGCTGGCCGGGGTCATCGCCGGGCTCTATCCCGCCCGACGCGCGGCCATGTTGCAGCCCGTGGAAGCGTTGCGACAGGAATAAACATCATGCTGAATGATCTGCTCCATGAAGCTTATGCGGCGATGCGGCACAACCGACGTCGCACCGCGCTCACCATGCTGGGCATGGCGTGGGGCATCGCTACGGTGGTGATGCTGCTTGCTTATGGCGACGGCTTCGGACAGGCATGCGCGAATATCTTCGCGAACTTTGGAACCAAGCTCTGCATTGTCGTCCCCGGGAAAACTTCGATGCAGGCGGGCGGACAGAAATCTGGAGTTGCGGTTCGCTTTACCCAGGAAGACGTAGATTCGCTCACGACGAATCTTCCGCAGGTGACGCATATCACGCCGGAAGTCGGGAAACAGGCGAACGTGCAGTACGACAACCGCGTGTTCTCGTTTCCCGTCAGCGGTAACCATCCGAACGTGTTTGATATCCGGTCGCTGAAACTCGGGCAGGGGCGCTTCTACAACATGGAAGACGAGGTGCAACGGGCACATGTGGCGGTCATCGGTTCGGAAGCGAAGGAGAAGTTATTCTCCGGACGCAATGCGCTGGGCGAACACATTCGGCTCGATGGACTGAGCTTTGAGGTAGTGGGAGTCCTTGGTGCGAAGATGCAGGAAGGGAACGACGATATTAACCGCGTGGTCTATGTTCCTTTCACCACGATGGGCGATCTGAAAGACACGCATTATCTCGACACGATCTGGTTCAACTATCAAACTCCGGAATACGAAAAGATTGAACCTGCCGTCCGCACCATCTTGGCCACACAGCACAAGTTCAATTCCTCGGATCGGCAGGCGGTGCGTGTTTTCAATATTATGATGCAGGTGCATCAGTTCGAGATCATCACGCTTGGATTGAAGATCCTGATGGGATTTATCGGTACGCTCACGCTTGGCATTGGCGGCGTTGGGCTGATGAACATCATGCTGGTCTCGGTGACACAGCGAACGCGCGAGATCGGCGTACAAAAGGCGCTGGGCTGCCGTCGCGGATACATCCTGATGCAGTTCCTGGCTGAAGCTCTAACCATCACCTTCATCGGCGGAGTCCTCGGAGTGATTCTGGCCTATGGGGTGGCGCTCTCCGTCGGCAGGCTGACGTTATATAGCGCTTTTGCGAAGAATGGGGAAGCCGGAGACATCCGCCTGATTATTGCCCCGGCAACGCTCATTGCTTCCACTCTCATCCTCGGAGCGGTCGGGCTCATCAGCGGGATGATCCCAGCGTTTCGTGCCTCACGACTGAATCCCATCGAGGCTTTGCGGCACGAGTAGCAAACCCGCCACTTTACATCTCGTGTTTGTAGCCCCAGGTTACAGTCCACAGCACATACAGGGTTGTGCCTTGCTCGCGAAATGCGGCGGTCGGATTCTTCAAATCGTCGTACTCGCCATTGAAGGTGAGTGTGCTGAACTTCAATTTGCGCGGCATAGTCCACGAAACGCGTCCGCCATATTGCTGCGACTGTAAATCGTTTGCGAGCACGTCGCCGATTAGCATCGTGCGCGATTGATTGAAGGAGAGTAGCGGTTGCAACTGCATGCCCGTGCGTTTCCAGGTGAGACTCGGCTGCAGATATGCGCTGAAGCTGCGCGTGGTGCCGACCGTGTTTCCCGCACCGGCAAACCAGTTCAGACTTACGTTCCCATTGATCTGAAAATAAGGCCGCGCCAGCCAATTCGCGCCCACGATGGCCGAGGTCGTGATGGTGTTCGAGCCTGCGATGAGATTGTTGCGGAACCAATCGCGCGCTCCGCTGAGGGTGAGCGATGCTGTTTTGCCGACTTGCCGCGTCAAGCCGACATTAAAGCCGCCGTCCCGCTGGTCGGCTTCGAGCGCGAGCCGCTGATCGGAAGGCATGGCCTGGACCGCGGCTGGAACAGTGCCAGTCGTGGTGAACGTTTCGTGTCCGGCGATCGAGAGTACGGTAAGCTTGTTCAAGTTCTTCGACCAACTTTCGCTGGCCGATGTCATTTGCTGCTCGGGAAAGTTCGCCTGATGAACACTGGATTGCAGGAAGGTATCACTAACACTGAAAATCCCAGCTGGCGTCGTGAAGACCACGGTTCCCGAGGGACCTCGCCGGTCCGGGGTGCTGTTCGGCGATAGATTGGGATTCGTCGGAGAGGTAAAGTTCGGGCTGACATCGAAATATCCGACCGCCATGGTCATCGGCCCATAGGTGCCCGATAAAGCGGTCCGTGCCGCGCGTCCCGACTGGTGATTGAAAACTCCCGACACCGTGGTGTCCTCGTATCCCCAGGCGTATTCGCTGGCCCACAGCCACTTCTGAGCAAGATGAACTTGCAGCAACGCGCCGTAGAGGTCGCCGCCTCCAGGGTTGGCGAGCGGATCACTGTAGAACGAAGTTTGACCATCGAGTCCGGTTTGCACCGCCGGCGCCGGGTTGTTGTCGTGCGCGCTCAGCCACATCATTCGCAACTCCAAATACTTCTTGGGCAGGGGAAGGTCCCAACTGGCGCCACGGATTTGCTGATGGAATTCGTAGCCGAAGCCGCTGCCCGCTCCGACGTCATCCGTGTTTGCAAAGAAGCCGAAGGTGCCGGCCGGAGTCTTCAAGTCCGCTTCAACTCCCTGGCGCGGCGCGGCGGTGGTCACAAATTGAGCATTCTGATACAGCGATGGAGCGACTTCTCCGAAGCTGAGATTCAAGCCCCAGTGTCCCTTTTGCCAGCTTCCATTCAGAATGTAGTTATCGAAATACCCGTGACTGGTTCGCAGAACGTCTGGTCCCAGAAAGCTGTTTAACAGTCCCGAACCGTTTACTTGTGCTTTCCAGGGTCCGTTCTGATATTGAAGTTGTTCGGAGATCGAAGTCGTATTGATGTCCGGTGCCGAGCCTGACACCCATTGCGTGTTGCTGGCAATCTGCGTTTGCATCTGCAGCGGCTTGGGTTTGTTGGATTCGGAGTCAGGCTTTTTCTTGGGTTCGGCCACGGCCTTCATGGTGAATTTCCATGAGGACGAGTCCGAACCAATCGTGATGGCAATTGCATGAACGCCATCCGTGATCGGTACCGCAGGTGTGTACGTTATTTTCGCATCAGCGACATCGCAGAGGGACGTCACATCGGTGCCGTCGACCTCGACGGCCAGATCAAACGCATTCGGCGCGGCGGAAAAGCTGATCACGATTGGCGCTTTGGGATTGGACGCAGTCGCATCAGGAGCAGGGACACGTGTGGCAATAGATTTAATCTCCTCAGGTTCAGGCGGTGGGTTTCCAGCAGAAGGTACCGGTTCCGAATATGAAGCAAGCACCAGATGTGGACTTCGCTCCCGAGGAATGAGATTTCGCGATTGCGAAGGAGAGGGGAACGCCAGTACGTTCGTGGGCCCTGTGAGAATCGATCGTCCCTCTAGATCCAGCACTTCAACGTACCAGTAGTAATTCCGTGTCGGATCCAGTTTGCCCTTGAGTGCGCGCAGGTCAATCTGGCCGACATTTGTCAAATACCGACGCACGACTTGCTGGCCTTCTGGATCGGAGCTGATCGTGATGCGGTAGAGGTGCTGGCCTTCAAGACCGTTCCACTCCAGCAGAGGATTGCCTTGTGAAGTGAAGCTCGGATGCTCGGCCTTTGTTTTGAGAGCATTGTCTGGAACGCGCATCAGAAGCCGCATGGGAAGCGGCTTGCGAACCGCGCCCGACATCTCAACGGAACGGACTGTCCAAAACAATTCACCATCTGCAAGCGTTCGCCACACACTTTCGGGCACCGTCCAGCTATTTTCGGAAACGGTGTACCACGTATTGATGTCAGAGATGTAGGGTTGGCTTGCGAACCCGACCTGGTACTGTCCAATCCCGGGCACGGGAGCCCATCGGAGCGTTGACGGTTCTTTCGCGGTGACTCGTGCGCCATAGGCAGGCGCAAGAATCGCCTCAAGAGAAAATCCTCCAGGATTGACAACGACGGAGATTGGGCGTGACGAGATTCGATTCGGCTGGAGTATTTGCAGTTCCACAGTGTGCTGCCCAAGCAATTCGGTCGGGAACGGACTGTGAGAGCGCACCGAGGCGCTTTGCCCACCGGCGAGGTTGACCGTGAATTGCTCGATCAGAGAGTTATCCCAAAACCATGCGCCGACCACAACGCCACTACCGGTGGCGGCGAGTCGAGCCTCTCCATAGACTTCTTCGCCTTGGGAGAAAACAGTCCCGTTCCGCGGATTCAGCAGAGCAATCGTGGTAATGCTTAAGGGGGAGCCAAGAGAATTGCCGGGCGCGATCCGCAAAGGACGCGAGGTGCCGGGCGATCCGAGCGGACTAATCCCGGTAGTGGTTCCATCGAGATTCAGCACATCGACCGCGCGTAATCCGGGCAGCGCTTGTGGGCCGACGGTGATATTGGCAACCACAAGCGTCGAGTTCACCACCGTGGTGCTCTGCACCGCCACGTCAGTTCCTTGCACGTTGCCGGTGGAGAAGGAAACTGAATTGAGAGGAGGAGACACGACGACCACCGCGCCCGGGCGGAAGTTCGAGCCCGTGAGAGTCAGTCTTATTTGGGAAGCCCCGGGTGCAGCCAGCTCGGGGCTTGAAGTTCCCAAAGCCGGCGCGGCACCTGCGGGAGCCGCCAGCGCGATCGCGAAGGCGTTGGAGGTGTATCCGCCACCCATAGCATGCAAAGCCGGAATGAATACGGTCACGGAAACGGAACTGCTGTGCGCTATGTCCGCAGGCGACAGCGAACTTTGGAGCTGTGAAGGTCCAAGATGCAGTGTTGGCTTATTTCGCCCATTCACGCGCACAACGGAGCCAGAGGAAAAATTCGCACCTGTGATCGTGAGGGTAAAACCTGAACCTGCCGCGGACGAGTTCACCGAGGCGATCATGGGTGCTGCCTGGCCGAATGCGGCCAGTCTCAGCAGAGTGAACACGCATATCTTCAGCACACAACGGCTCAAGGTAGTCGTCATCGTGGTCTCCGTGTCGCGCATTGGGACACACTTCCCCGAGATCGTTCGCCTGACTCGGGGAAGTGATACTTAGGGAAGTGATTCCTCTACTGAACTGGGTTCACTCCGATTGGCCCGCTGACCTGCACATCGAGGGCATAGCTCGAGTTGCTGGCGTCCGTGCCCTGAGGATCATGACAGTGTTGCTCCGCGACATTCACAATGATCCGTTTCGGATTGCCGGGGTCCCACTGCGCACTCCACTGGCCATCGTTGTAAATAGTGGAGTCGCTGACAATCAGGTTGAGGCCGTCAGGTCCACAGGTCTCGACTGCCCAATGACTCAAGCTGAATTGAGTGGCAACGAATCCGGGTGCCATGTTGCTGAGATCCCAAACGTCGGTGGCGGGGTTGAATCGATAAAAGTCGTAGCGATCCACGCCTGCTGTGTATGTTCCGGGTTCCGAGGGGATTAAGTCTTTGTAAGGGGAAGAGTACTTGACCGTGGGCACAGGCGCGCCGCCGTCATCGATGATGCTGGCGAGAGTCACGGCGCTTTGCGACAGGCTCGGAAGGGTGACTTCCTGACGCAGTGCATAGAACTTGCCGTTTTGCAGTTGTGCTTGCGATGCACCTACTGGATTGATTACAAGCGTGACAGAGTTCTGGTCCGGCTCACCTTTGAGGCTGGGATCAAGCATGATTTCGATGCCGGTGTCCGTCCATGATTTGATCTGCAACGGGATCACCCCGGAACGAAATGGCCCATTCAAGTGGGCTTGACCCTGCGTGCTGCCGAAATTACAACCGGAGATCTTGTAATCGTTGTACTGCGGATCTTGCGTGAAAACGATGTTGGGATTCGACACCCCCGTCTTGACACCGTTGATACTGAAAATCATGAGTTGCTTGGTCGAACAGCCTGCGCCTTGAGCGAGACTAACCTGAGGTGCGACTGCTGCTCGACCTGCGATAGAAGAGTTAGGCGACGGCGGTGGCGGAGTCGCGGGGGCGGCAACCAACGGTGTCCGGGCCATCGCCATCGACGCCATGGAGACTGGTCTTGATCCTCCTCCGGCCCCCGGAGTGCTTCCCGGTGGCACGCCTGGCGTTCCGGCCGGCGGGTTGGACGAACCGGTTGTTGTCCCGCCTTGTCCTTTTCCCGTGCCTGCGCCGGTAGGAGTACTGCCGGTAGGTGTCGAGCCGCCCGCGTTCGTCGTCTGCCCCGATCCACCAGAGGGTCCGCCTGTACTGCCCGCATTCGCCCGGCCAGCTTTTAACTGTTCGAGTGCGGCACGGATCGCAGCAGTTTGGGGATCGTCGGAATTGCGGGTGTTGCGAATTTTAGGACTCTTTTTGACCTTGTGATGAGCGCGCCGGAATGCCGCCTCCACTTCCTGGGGAGTGCGTCGATGTGGAGGATTCTGTCCGGCAGCAGCAGGATCCTGGCCTGTGGGAGTACCCGCCGGAGTCGCTTGGGCTGTCAGGCTGATGGGACAGAGTAAGAGAAGCGCCGAGGACATCGCCGGGAACACGAAACGCTTGACCGAGACTGGCAGTATGGAAATTCTGGGCTTCATGGTTATCTCCTTGTTGTGCATGGTCCCCATCGATTGCGGAGAGTGTCACGGCCATACGCAAGTCCCGCCCCACTCCAGGTGTCTTCGCGGCGCAATCCGGGCACGCTGGATAGGGAATAACCGAGCTTTCAGCGGGGGTCAAAGGAACCGCTGGTGATTCCGTTGTGACCTGTTAACTTGTTTTATTTCAGTAGTTTGCGAGAGTTGATGAACCGGGCGGCAGCCTGCGAGATGGGCAAAGGAGCATCCCTGCGGAAACAGAGTATTGCTAGCCAAGCGGCCCCCGTACAGGCATTACAATTTCCCCGATGAAAACTCGGATGTTTGCGGCAATTTGGGCCGTCTCTGTTCTGGCTGCCGGTGCATGTTCTTTAGCGGCTCAAACAGCTCCAGTAGAGAATTCGGTTCCGGCGAGCGATTCCCGCGTCGAGATCATTGGACGGTACGACGGGCGCGATCCAGCGCACCCTCGATTCGGATATCCGGGCTCTGGTTTCTTTGTGCGATTCAGGGGTACGGCTCTAAATGCAGACATCAGCAGCGATTCTGACAAGTCGGCGGTGACTGTTGTCGTCGACCATGGTGCGCCCGAGTTGCGCGTCCTGCAGAAGGGGCCAAATGGTGTCGCCATCGTATCGAACCAGGGCAGTGGTCCCCATCTTGTCGAGGTTTATAAGCGGACCGAGACTTGGCAGGGAATCATAACGCTTGAGGAGCTTCATCTTTCGGCCGGTGGCGAGATGTTACCGCCTCCGGCGCTTCCTCGACGCAAGCTCCTCTTCATCGGGGACTCGGTCACTTGCGGTGCAGGAATCGACAACAATGCCGAGTGCAAACCGGATACTGAGCGGCCCGCCAACGATGCTTACGACGCATTTGGCATGCTGCTGGGGCGAAGGTTCGACGCACAGTCACAGCTTGTCTGCTATGGCGGACGAGGTTTGGAGCGAGACTACCGCGGATTAGGCGATGCCGATAGCGTCCTTAATGCGCCGGAGTTTTACAGGCTGGCAATCGCCAGTGATGACAGGATCGGCCGTGTGCCATGGGATTCATCCCGCTGGCAACCGGATGCGATTGTCGTTTCGCTGGGAACCAACGACTTCAACCTCCAGAAAACCAAGCCCCTCGATACCACAAAGTGGGTTGGCGAGTATGTCGCATTCGTGCGTGCCCTAAAGAAGGATTATCGGCACTCCATCATCCTGTTAACGGAAGGCGCGATTGTCACAGATCCTCTGTTACGGCAGATGGTTCAGGAAACCGTGGCGAAGGTCCACGATTCAAAAGTGAAGTATGTGGCTGCGCAACATTATCCGGGGCTGGCGTGCGATGCGCATCCCACGCGTTTGGAGCACGTGAAGATCGCGGATGATCTTGAACCCGTGATTCGTCAAAACCTGGGCTGGTGAGCCAAGTTTGCACGAGACGAACCACTACTTTACACCTGTGATTCTTGTCACCTCACCCTGTGCTTCCAGTGATAGTGGGAGCCTGTAAGAAATCAATACATTGAAGGGTGCGCGAATATATCGCGCCGAGGAGTGTGCATGCAAACACTCTCGCCTGTAGCCCTACCCGCTGAAGAGCAAGTATTCCTCGACAAGGTGATCGAAACTCGAAGGGGCCGCCCGGGGGCCCTCCTTGGAATCCTCGAAGCCGCTCAGGAGCGACAGCGCCATAAGTATCTACCCGAAGAGACGCTGCGCTATATTGCGTCCAAGTTAGAAATGCCTCTTGCCCGCATTTACAGCGTCGCGACTTTCTACGCGCTGTTTAATCTCCAGCCTCAGGGCGAAAATTCGATCTGTATCTGCCGCGGGACCGCCTGTCACACCCGTGGTTCGCGCAACCTTCTGCAGGGTGCGCGGCTTGAATTAGGTCTGGGACTGCATGACGGCGAGATCGATGGAAACGAGGCCGACAAACTCCTCCTCACCACTCCGGACCGCATGTTCACAGTGCGAACCGTGGCATGTTTCGGACAGTGCGCCATGGCCCCAGTCGTGGAGGTTAACCATCGTATCTGCGGACATGCCAGCGAACGCACCGTTCAGCGAGAAATCGAAACCATTCGAGCGGGAGAGTAATCAATGCCTCGAATTCTGGATATCGGAGCTTTCAATGCCGTGCGAGAGGCCGGATTAGGGAAACTGGTCCCATCGATTCCGCGAGTGACGATTGGCATGGGAACCTGCGGGCGCGGCAACGGCGCCGAAGGGCTTTACCATGCCTTTGCGCAAGCAGTAGAACGCAGCGGAGACAACGTGGTTTTGGCGCCAGTCGGATGCTTCGGTGCGTGCTTCCAGGAACCGCTGGTGAGCGTGCGCCTGCCAGGGAATCCGCTGGTGGTGCTGCGGAAAGTGCAGGCGAATGACGCCGCACGCGTGTTACATGATGTCACGAAGGGCAATCTGACCCCTGATCTCATCTACTGCAAGATCGAAGAGTGGGATCACATCACGGGGCATGTGCGTTACGGTCAAGGTTACCCGGAAGTACCCTCCTGGAACGACGCCACCTTCTTCAAGGGCCAGAAAAAGATCGTTCTGCGCAACTGCGGGATCATCAATCCTGACGACATCGAGGAATACATCGCGGTTGGGGGTTACCAGGCGCTTTACAAAGTGCTGATCGATGCGAACCCGGGCGGAGTCATCGAGCAGATCAAGGCTTCGAAACTCCGTGGGCGTGGCGGGGCAGGTTATCTCACCGGCAATAAATGGGAATTCCTCGCCAAAGCGAAGGCCGAACCGAAATACATCATCTGCAACGCGGACGAAGGCGATCCCGGCGCTTACATGAACCGCAACGAGATCGAGAGCGATCCGCATTCTCTGCTCGAAGGGATGATCATCGGCGGGTACGTGATGGGCGCCACCGAAGGCATCATCTATGTGCGGGCGGAGTATCCACTGGCCGTTCATCGGCTGAACCGCGCCATTGAGCAGGCGCGCGAATATGGCGTGCTGGGCGAGAACATCCTTGGACGCGGATTCAAGTTCGATATCGAGTTGGTCGAAGGCGCGGGAGCGTTCGTTTGCGGCGAGGAAACCGCTCTGATCGCTTCACTCGAAGGAGAAGCTGGTAGACCCCGTCCGCGTCCGCCTTTCCCTGCACAGAAAGGCTTGTGGGGAAAGCCTACCAATATCAACAATGTCGAAACCTGGTACAACATCGCGCCCATCGTGATGCGCGGTCCAGCCTGGTTTACTGAAACAGGCAGTCCCAAGAGCTCCGGCACAAAAGTGTTCTCTCTCGTTGGAAAGGTGAAGAACACCGGTCTGGTCGAAATGCCGCTCGGCACGCCCCTGAAGACTTTCATCTACGACATTGGGGAAGGCGCGGTCGAAGGCCGCCAGGTCAAAGCCGTGCAGACTGGAGGCCCATCGGGCGGTTGTATTCCACAGGAAATGCTCGACACCCCCGTCGACTACGAGAACCTCGCGCAGTTGGGATCGATCATGGGTTCGGGCGGCATGGTGGTGATGGACGAAGACAACTGCATGGTCGACGTCGCACGCTACTTCATTGAGTTCACCCACTCCGAGTCCTGCGGAAAATGTATTCCGTGCAGAGTCGGGCTGAACAAATGCCTGCGCATCTTGAACCGGATCACGGAAGGAGCCGGAACGGCACATCATCTCGAGATTCTCGATGAACTAAGCCGCTACATCCGCGATTGTTCGCTTTGTGGGCTGGGTCAAACCGCTCCTAATCCCGTGCTCACGACGTTGCGCCATTTCCGCAACGAGTTCGAAGATCACATCCTGGCGAATCGTTGTACGGCCGGAGTATGCGAGGAACTAGCTCTCTCGCCGTGTGAGAACAGTTGCCCGCTGCACATGAACATTCCGCGATTCCTGCAGCTTCACAAAGAGAACCGGCTGGAAGAGGCGTTCCTGTCGATCATCCTCGACAATCCGCTACCGTCTTCTACGGGGCGCGTTTGCCAGCATCCATGCGATAGCCGCTGTCGCCGTCAGACGATTGATCAGGCAGTGAACATGCGAGAGGTGCACCGGTTCGTGGCCGACTCGGTCTTCAACTCCGAGAAATACGAGCCCATGATCCAGGGTCTCATCTCCCTCAGGCTCGAACCTACGGGACGGAAGATTGCAGTGGTTGGTGCAGGGCCAGCCGGACTCACGGCCGCGTTCTATCTCGCGATGCTCGGACACGATGTCACCGTCTATGACAGCAAGTCCGAAGCGGGAGGGATGTTACGTTTTGCTCTTCCCGAGTATCGATTGCCCAAGTCAATTTTGAAGCGTGAGATTGAGTTGATCGAGCGGCTGGGAGTGGAGTTCGTCCTCAACACCCGAATCGGGACCGATATCGCGCTCAACGATCTCGACGATCACTTTGACATGATTTTCCTTGCGATCGGCACCTGGAAGGAATCATGGGTGTATCAGTCCGGGACAGAATTAAAAGGCGTGTACCCGGCGCTGAACTTCCTCGAAGCAGTAGCGGCCGGGCAGGAAGTGAACCTTGGACGAAGAGTTGCGATCATCGGCGGCGGAAACGCCGCCATCGATTCTGCCCGAACAGCGCTGCGCAAGGGATGCGACGTCACCGTGTTCTATCGCCGCGAGCGGAAGGACATGCCGGCCATTGAAGAAGAGACGAGGGCGGCCCGCGATGAAGGCGCGAAATTCGTATTCCTGGCCGCACCCCATCGCGTAATTGGTGATCCCAAGGGGAATGTGAAGGCGATTGAGATAGTGAACACACGACTCGGAGAGTACGACTCCTCCGGTCGCCGAAAGCCGATCGCAACGGATGAAATCCAGCGCTTTGACTGCGATTCAGTGATCTTCGCCATCGGTGAGACCGTGGATCTGGACTTCGTTCGAGCATCGGGATTGGTCCTGAAGGAAAGCGGAACGATCGACGTCAATCGCTTCACCCTCGAAACCAGCCGTCCTCGTTTCTATGCGGGCGGAGATCTCGTGACTGGCGCCTCGAACGTTTCAAATGCTATGGCCTTCGGCAAGCAGGCGGCGCGGAGCATCGACCTGCAACTCATGGAAAGTGATCGTTGGCAGAGGCTGTACCCGGCATTTGAATATGAGCAGACCCCGCCGGAAGAGCCGAGTTCGAGCGCCCGTCACACAGGTCATCATTTGCCGGCTAGCGCTCGCGTGCGATCACTGGACGAAGTAGTTACGGGCCTGACGCACGAAGAGGCTCTGGATGAGACTTGCCGGTGCCTGCGTTGCGACGTCAAAGCCGTCAACGTCAGCTAGGATGCGCTGAAAGGAGCGAACCTTGGCACAGAAGAAGATATCGATCCGGATCGACGGAGAGCTGATCAGCGCGCTGGAAGGGCAGAGTATCCTGCAGGCGGCGAGGGCGAACAAGAAGTATATCCCTACACTCTGCGCCCTCGATGGATTAACGGATGTGGGTGCCTGCCGCATATGCCTCGTGGAGGTTTCCGGCTCGGAGCGTCTGTTCCCTGCGTGCACGACTCCGATTCAGGAGGGGATGTCCGTCACGACGAACTCCCCGAAACTCACGCGTTATCGGCGAATTTCCGTGGAGCTTCTCCTCATCGAACGCAATCACGTCTGCGCCGTGTGCGTATCGAACGGACATTGCGAGTTGCAGTCGATGGCTACGCAACTGGGAATCAGCACGGTCGGTCTGGCCTACAACTTTCCCAAGATGTCGATCGACATGTCGCACCCCAGATTTGTGCTTGACCATAACCGCTGCATCCTTTGCACGCGGTGTGTCCGGGTCTGCGCGGAACTGGAAGGCGCACACGTCTGGGAGCTGACCTCCCGTGGCATTCACGCCCGCATCGTCAGCGAGATGAATGAAAAATGGGGTAAGGCGAGTACTTGCACCAGTTGCGGCAAGTGCGTGCATGCCTGTCCCACCGGGGCCCTCGCCGAGAAGGGATGGGCGGTGGAAGAGATGGTGAAGAAGGTCGACGCTGTCACCTCGCTGGTACACCGCAGAGGAGTACAGGTATGAAGAAGGTGAAAGTCGCGACGGTCTGGTTGGATGGATGCTCCGGATGCCACATGTCTCTGCTTGACATGGATTCCGCAATCATCTCGCTCGCAAGGAAAATTGACATCGTGTATGGGCCGCTAGTGGATGCGCAGGAGTTTCCCGAAGGCGTGGACGTGACGCTGGTAGAGGGAGCAGTGAGTTCCCAGGATGATTTGAACAAGATCCAGAAAATACGCCAGCGGACAAATGTTCTGATCTCGATGGGAGACTGCGCCGTCACCGGGAATGTACCGGGGATGCGTAACTCCATTCCGGTACAGAAACTTTTGCAGAGAGTCTATGTGGACGGAGCCGACGAGAAGAAGCTGATTCCATCCGATCGGGTGCCCGCCTTGCTCAAGCAAGCACGTCCCCTGCGGGAATTCGTAAAGGTGGATTTTTGCTTACCCGGATGTCCGCCGCCAACGAAGGCCATTGTCTCGGTGATCAATGACTTGCTCGATGGCAAGAAACCCGATGGCAATTTGAAAGTGAAATTCGGATAAGGAGTGCGCAATGAAACGCATCACCATCGAACCCGTGAGCCGCATCGAGGGACATGCAAAGATCAGCATTCAACTCGATGACCAGGGAAAGGTCGCCGGGACCGAGTTTCACGTAACGCAGGTTCGCGGATTCGAAAAGTTCACGGAAGGCCACCCCTTCTATGAGATGCCGGGAATTACTGCCAGGATCTGCGGTATCTGTCCGATCAGCCACCTGCTTGCGTCTTCGAAGGCGTGCGATGCGATTATGGCGGTGCGCATTCCTCCCGCCGCGAAGAAGTTGCGCGAACTGATTCACTTCGCACAAATCGTGCAGTCGCATGCATTGAGCTTCTTCTATCTCTCGGCCCCGGATTTCCTCCTCGGAATGGATTCCGACCCGGCTTCGCGGAATGTGCTGGGAGTGATCGCAGGACATCCGGAACTGGCTCGTGACGGTATCGAACTTCGTAAGTTTGGACTGATGATCGTGGAAGGCTTGGCGCAGGAGCGAGTCCATCCGTCGTGGATTGTGCCCGGAGGGGTGGCGTCGCCGCTCTCGAACTTAACGAGAGACCGTATACTCGCCGAGTTACCGGCCGCAAAGGCGATTGCCGAACGTACCATTCACTTCTTCAAGAATGCGCTCGACAACTTCAAGGAAGAGATCGAATTCTTCGGTTCGACCCCAACGATGTATGCGGGGATGGTCGATCGCAAAGGCAACCTGCAACTCTATGACGGCGGCCTGCGCTTCCGCTCTAATTCCGGGGAGATCGTGGAAGACCACATCTCCGCCGAGGACTATTCGCAATGGATCGGCGAGGCCAGCCTGCGCGAATCTTACCTGAAAGCCCCTTACTTCAAGCCCGCCGGCTTCCCCGCGGGCGTATACCGCGTGGGACCTTTAGGACGGCTGAACTCGGCTGATCAGTGTGGCACGCCCGTCGCTGATGTCGAATTCAAAGAATTTCATCAGCGCTTCGGCGAGGTCGCACACAGCGCATTCCTCTATCACTATGCGAGACTCATCGAGATAATTTTTGCGCTCGAGAGGATCGAAGCTTTGCTTTCAGATCCTCAGATTCTAGACACACACGTTCGGGCGACAGCCGGCGTCAATTCTCTCGAAGGCATGGGAATGATTGAAGCTCCTCGGGGCACGCTGATCCACCACTACAAGGTAAATGAAGAAGGCGCTATCACATGGGCGAATCTGATCGTGGCGACCGGCCACAACAATCTTGCGATCGGCCGCAGCGTGCAGCAGGTCAGCGAACACTACATCGATGGGACGAAGTTGAACGAAGGGATGCTGAATCGCGTATCGGCAGTCGTGCGCGCCTACGATCCATGCCTGAGTTGCTCAACGCACGCTGACGGAATCCTGGCGATGCACATTTCGTTGCTCGATTCGCGTGGTAATGTACTCGACGAATTGCGAACCGACTGACCCGCTAGTCCGGTAGAACGACGTCCGAAAATTTCTGGCACGCTTCCAGCAGTTTCTCTTGAGTTGCCATGTCTCGCGCGGCAGCAAGTGGTTTTCGCGGCCGCATGTGATAAAAGTATTCGCCGGACACCATCGCTGCGGGATCTTCACTGACCGCAAGCCACGCCTGGGTACGGCACCCTTCCTCCAGATCATCCGTAGCCGACGGCCCGCCCATCTTGGTCGCAACCCAGCCGGGTTCGACAGCATTGGAAAGCACATCCGGCCAGCGGCGTGCGAACGCAAAAGCCAGCAGCACATCGTGCAGCTTTGTATCCGAATAGGCCTGCTGTCCGCGCCATGGTCGCTCTTTCCAATCGAGATCCTTGAGACTGGCATCACCGCTCTGATGAAGGCCGGAACTCAGATAAATGAGGCGCTTGGGTCGGTGAATAAAGGCCGTGAGAATGTAAGGCGCGAGTGTGTTGACGGCAAACTCCAGCGGCAAAGAGTCTTCGGTTTCAGCACGCTGGCGCGATCGATATCCCACACCTGCGTTGTGGATCACGGCATCAAAAGATCCAAGCGAGTTGACATTCTCCGCCAGCTCTCTTCGTCTGTTTGATGCTCGACAGATCGGCGAGAAGAGCTGTTTCGGCGTCGGGCACGGCAGTCATTGCGTCTTGTCCGCGCTGCTCGTTTCGTGCGTGCAACACGACCTTGTGTCCTTGTCTGATAAGGAGTTCTGCGGCCATTCGTCCGAGACCGTCGGACGATCCAGTGATGAAGATGTGAGCCATGACCTCTATCCTTGCATATTTCGAGAAGTAAACCTGAAGCGAAAGTGACGATTTCTGTTACGAGGTACGGTTGAATTAACTGCAGAGAAACTACGAGTAGTCGAAACTGACGCCAGCGAAAAACAACTGAACGCCTGGGAGATAAATCACGGCGCGGAGAACGCGTGGGGCAATTCCCACGAGCTAGTGCGTTTCATGGCTGCGATTAGCCTTACGCTTGTTCGATCCCAAGCTGTTTTTGTATCTCCTCGAGCGGTACGCCTTTGGTCTCCGGCACCATGGTCTTCACCCAAATCAACTGAAGCACCATCATGAAGGTGAAAAAGGAAAAGACATAGCCTGGAGGGAACGCATCTACCATTTTTGGAAAGAAGAACGTCAGAAGCGTGGCAAAAATCCAGTGAGTGGAACTACCCAGAGTCTGGCCTTCTGCGCGATTGCGGTTCGGAAAGATTTCCGAGATGAAAACCCAGATCACCGTTCCTTGTCCAATGGCGTGAGCGGCGATGAAGGCAAAGATGCACGCAGGCACGATGGCGTAGTGCTGCGTGAAGAATGCCCACGCCGTGCATCCAAGCGAAGCAATGTATCCAAACGATCCGATGTAGAGCAACGTGCGACGACCCAGGCGATCGATGAGCCATAGACCGACAAATGTGAAAACGAGATTCGTAACACCGATCCAGACAGACTGTTTCAAAGCGTCCTTCGTCATCAGACCGGTTTTCTCAAAAATACGAGGAGCGAAGTAAAGAATCGCATTAATGCCGGACAGCTGATTGAAGAACGCGATGAGTATGGCAAGCAGGATCGGTTTTTGCAGGCGACTAGTCCAGAAGTGGCCGTGCGAAGCTCGAGCTTCAGCCGCTGCAGCTGCCGCTATGGCATCCACTTCGGCGGCAACTTCGCTTCCTGAGGCTTCGGGCTCGGCGCGCTGCAGAACGTCAACAGCAGCGGCGCGGTCTCCTTTACGGCTGAGCAGCCAGCGCGGGCTCTCAGGCAAGGAAAAGCAGAAAAGCGCATAGATCGCCGATGGAAACGCCGCGACCCCGAGCATCCAGCGCCAGGCATTTTCCCCGATCCCGGCTAACAACCAGTTCGAGGCGTACGCCACCACGATGCCGAAAACAATGTTGAACTGGAACATGCCCGCCAGCCGGCCGCGTTGTTTGGGCGGGGCAATTTCCGAAATGTACATCGGTGCGACGACAGTCGAAATACCGATGCCCAATCCGCCGATCACACGCGCGGCGATAAACATCTCAACATTGCTTGCGAGGCCTGAGCCGACGGCGCCGACAAAGTAGAGAATGCCGATCCACAGCAGCGTCGCTTTGCGCCCGAAGCGGTCCGCTGGCCAGCCTCCAATTAAAGACCCAACTACGGTGCCCAGCAAGGCGGAGGCCATGGCAAGGCCATGCAGCCACGGGCTGAGTCCCCATAGGGCCTGGATGGTTTTTTCGGCGCCAGAAATGACAACTGTATCGAAGCCGAAAAGAAATCCGGCGAGAGCCGAGGTGAGGGACCAGAAGAAGATGCGACCGTTCATGTCAGTAAGGTGCGGAGCTTACCACAGAATCGCTGCATGTACCGTGAAACTGAACATCCGGACGATCCGGCTTCAGCCTTTAACCAGCGGATAATTCTTCTCTCTCCAGTCGCGGATGCCGCCATCCATCGAAATCACGTTGCCATAGCCCATCTTCTGCAGGTTGTCGGCAGCTAATGCCGATCGGAATCCCCCGCCGCAGTAAAGAATCATCTCCGCATTGAGGTCGGGTACGCGGGCCTCGATGTCGCGTTCGATCACGCCTTTACCGAGGTGAATTGCTCCCGGTAGATGATCTTTTGCGAACTCGCTTTCCTCGCGTACATCGACAAGAAGGAATTTGTCGCCGCGGTCCATTCTTGTCTTCACGGTATCTACATCGGTTTCCCGGACGCGCGCTCGCGCGTCGTCAACAATCTTCAGAAAACGTGGCGGGTGCTGGTGAGCCATGGGAACTCCTTTCGCCTCAGACTGCGCACAACATGGTACCAAGGCCTGGCTTGGAAGGTGTGAAAATCCGGCTTCGGTTAGCATGTACGCGTGAAGAGTGGAGCACAGCGAAAGACCGGGCTGGCGCGAGCCATGTCGAAGCTGGGCTTCTGCTCGCGCTCTCAAGCTACAGGGCTCATTCATGCCGGCCGCGTCCGCCTGAACGGAAGGGTAACGCGCAATCCCGAGGCTCAGGTCCATCTAGGCCATGACAAGATCATCATGGATGAGCAGCCGATCAGTACCGAGAAGCGAATTTATCTGATGATGAATAAACCGCGCGGCCTGGTCACGACCTCATCGGACGAGCAAGGGCGGGAAACGGTGTATTCGGTGCTGCAGACGGCTGGAGAACATCTGCCGTGGGTGGCTCCTGTAGGGCGGCTGGACAAGGCGAGTGAAGGTCTCCTGCTGCTGACGAACGACTCGCAGTGGGGTGCGAGAGTGGCTGCCCCGGAAAGTCATCTGGAGAAGACGTATCTCGTACAGATCTCGAGCATCGCCGGTGAAAAGATGCTTCAGACCCTGGAGGTTGGAATTCGAGTCACAAATGGCGATATTCTCCGCGCGAAGCGGGCGAAGATGATTCGCTCAGGCCAGAAAAACTGCTGGATCGAGATCGTTCTGGATGAGGGCAAGAACCGGCAGATTCGACGAATGCTGGATGCGCTCGCGGCTTGAGGTACTGCGTTTGATGCGAGTCGCGATCGGCCCTCTCGAGCTCGGAACCCTTCCTAAAGGTAAGTATCGCCACCTGACCGAGCAAGAGAAGGTGCAAATGGATCAATGCGCAGGCAAGGATATCCGAGCATAGCGCTGCGAGAGCACCCTGCGAAACAGCCCAGACTTTCATTCTGCCCTCTGGGATAAACTCGATCTTCTATCTATCCATCTACGAATCGCCATGAGTGATCTGACGTTGCTTCCTGCAGTTGAAATGGGCGGGCTAATCCGTGCAAAGAAAATCTCTCCCGTCGAACTTGCCAATGCCCACTTGGAGAAGATCGCGAAACTGAATCCGCAACTGAACGCTTTCGTCGAAGTTCAGCCGGAGCACGTACGCCAGCAAGCCCGAGAGACTGAGGTCGCGATGATGAGCTCCAAACCTTTGGGTCCGCTGCATGGCGTGCCCGTGAGCATCAAGAGCTCGATTGAAGTCGCGGGGATGAAGTGCGAAGCCGGCACCCGGCTGCGCGCCGGCTTCGTCGCGACACAAGATGCTCCGCTGGTCTCCCGGCTCCGTAGCGCTGGAGCAATCGTGCTCGGCGCGACTAATACGCCGGAATTGCTGATGGCATGGGAGACCGACAATCGTCTATACGGCCGGACCAATAATCCTTGGGATCTCGATCGCACGGCTGGTGGATCGAGCGGCGGGGAATCGGCTGCCATCGCATCGGGAATGTCGGCAGGTGGAGTGGGCAGCGACGGCGGAGGTTCGATCCGAGTACCGGCGCACTTCACCGGGATCTGCGGACTCAAGCCGACCCCGGGGCGCATCCCGGCGACAGGACACTTCCCGGCATCCGGTGGACCGTTCGCATTCACCGGTGTGGTGGGTCCGATGGCACGAACGGTTCCTGATCTCAAGGCTCTGTTTGAAATCATGCAGGGGCCGGACGACGGAGATACCTGCGCCGCGCCAGTGCCCCTGCGGTGGCCTGATGATGACGCAGTGAAGCGTCTCCGCATCGGTTACTTCGAGGATGACGGACGTACGCCCGTGACGCCTGAGACCCGGGCGGCCGTGCGCACTGCGGCCGAGCTCTTAAAGCGGGCGGGATTCACCGTCGAGCCTTTTCGTCCGGATGGCCTTGAGGAAGCGCGCGAGATATGGATGAAATTCTTCGTCAAGATAGGAGGAATGCTGATCCGTCCGATGTTTGATGGAGATGAGCAGGAGATCAGCCCCATCCTGAAGCAGTTTCTCGAATGGTCCGCAGCCGAACCACAGCTGACCGAGAACTCGCTGCTCGACGCCTGGTTCCGTCGCGATCGCTTGCGGGCCCGCTTCTTCGCACAAATGCGGCAATTTGCCATCCTGTTATGCCCTGCGGCCGCCATTCCGGCATTCCGCCACGGAGAACGGAAGTGGACGATCGATGGCAAAACCGTGAATTACCTGGACGCCTGGAGCTATACCGAATGGTTCAACCTGATCGGCAATCCGGCAGCGGTTGTGCCGGTGAGTCAATCAGCCGAGGGACTTCCGATCGGCGTGCAAATCGTTGGTCGTCCGTGGGAGGAAGAGCAGGTCTTGTCTGTGGCAGCGGCCCTGGAGAGGGAACGCGGTTCTTGGCAAAAGCCCCCCATCTCGTAGTCTCGAAACTTGGGTGCAGGCCGCGTTCCCTGCCTTTTGGCGGGCTGTGCAACCATCGGCGGCAGAACATGTTAAGCGATGCGCTAATATGTTTGTATTATTTCGTCCTTGGCAACCTCTGTATAACTTTATCTACGCCGAATCGCAGCCACTGTGGGGCTGACTTCAGCATGAAGTCATTTCGGCGCCGTCACCGGAAATGCCAGCATCTGGGGGAATCATCGGTCGTATTCTTTCGTGGCTAGTAGCGTTTCTAGCCATCTCAGCGGCATACCTCTATACTTTTCCGCAACCCAATATCCCATACGCCGGAATTGTTTTGCTCCACACGCTGGCCGGCATCCTTGTCTCAGTATTACTGATCCCCGCGTTTCTTCGATTACTTCGCTCAGGAAGCTTCTCGGGACGAATCGGGTGGCTCTTGATCGCGGCGGGAGCCGTTGCCGGACTGATTCTCATCAAGACCGGAACTCCTCGATCGGAATGGGGCAAACTCTACCTTCACATCGCGCTCTCAATGGCAGGCGTTGGACTGCTCATTGCAGATTGGTTGGGGCGCCGCTCTGCGGATGCGAGGCCGATCGGTTCACAGATGACGGCCGGAGTTGCCAGGGCTGCGATCTGTCTGGCTGTACTCGCCGGAATCGGATACGGATCCAACTACGCGCGAAAGAGTTGGGAGTCCCAGAATCGCATCAAGAATCCAGGAATGCCTCCGGACAACATGAATGGCGAAGGGGACGGGCCAGAAGGATCGTTCTTTCCCAGTTCAGCGCAGGTATACGGCAAGCAGAAAATTCCCAGCAAATTCTTCATGGAATCAGATTCGTGCAAGCGCTGCCACGAAGACATCTACAACCAGTGGAATAGCTCAGCCCACCATTTCTCATCGTTCAATAACCAGTGGTATCGCAAGTCCATCGAGTACATGCAGGATACGGTCGGCACCAAGCCGTCGAAATGGTGCGGCGGTTGCCACGACCCGGCAGTGCTGTACGCCGGAATGATGGATACACCGATCAAGCAGATCGTCCACCGTCCTGAGGCGCAGGCCGGCCTCGGTTGCATGATGTGCCATTCCATTGCCAACGTGAAGAGCACGATGGGGCAGGCGGATTTCTATCTGGAATATCCCAAGTTGCATGAGTTAGCCGCCACGAAAAATCCGGTGGCCCGCGCGTTCCATGATTTCCTGATCAAGCTGAATCCCGAGCCGCACCGGCGTGTATTTCTTAAACCGTTTATGCGCGATCAGACCGCGGAGTTCTGTTCTTCGTGCCACAAAGTTCACCTGGATGTTCCCGTGAATAGCTACCGCTGGCTCCGCGGTTTCAACGAATACGACAACTGGCAAGCGAGTGGCGTGTCGGGGCAGGGAGCCAGGTCGTTCTACTATCCTCCAAAACCACAGCAGTGCGCTGATTGCCACATGCCTCTAGAATCCTCGAAAGACCAGGGGAATATCAACGGTTTCGTCCATTCGCATCGCTTTCCGGGTGCCAACACTGCCGTCCCCACTGCCAACGAAGATGCGGTTCAGCTGAAACTTACGGAAGACTTTCTAAAGAGCGGCGCGCTGACTGTGGATATCTTTGCTGTATCCCCGGCGCAAGCGCCAATCAAGCCCGGAGCGGTTACGCAATCGGATCTCTCGACGACGTTTGCCGTGGGTGAGGAAGCCGAGACAAAGACGACCGGCGAGGCGGGCGCAGAGACCGCTCCAATCACAGCGCCTTTGAATCGAGTGCAACCAGCTTTGCGTCGGGGCGACACAGTGCGCGTCGATGTCGTGGTGCGCACGAAGAAGGTCGGGCACTTTTTTCCGGGCGGCACGGTCGATGCCTACGATACCTGGCTCGAACTGAAGGGCACCGACGACAAAGGACAAACAATCTTCTGGAGCGGAATGGTCGAGGATGGCGGCCAAGGTCCGGTCGAGAAGGGAGCGCACTTCTACCGGTCCCTGCAGATCGATGCGCACGGCAACCCAATCAACAAGCGTAATGCCTGGGCGACGCGCGCGGTTGTGTATGTGCGCCTGATTCCTCCCGGCGCGGCCGACACGGTGCATTACCGTATGTTTATTCCGCAGAGTGTCGGCAGCAAGGTCACTTTGCATGCCCGGCTCTGCTACCGCAAGTTCACGTGGTATGGAACGCACGAGGCTTTCGCGGGGGTGCCCGACCCATCCAAGCCGAATGCCATTGCCCCTGACTACGATGATCGCCCGACCCTATTTACGGCGTCGCTCGATGGAGTATCGGCAAAAGAAAAAAAGATCCCGGATCTTCCCATTGTTGCTCTTGCGGAAAATGAGATCACGCTTCCCGTGGTTGCGCACAACGCTCCTCCGGAGCAGCCCAAGACAGATGTACGAAAAGAAGAGTGGCAGCGTTGGAATGATTACGGCATCGGATTGTTTCTGCAGGGAGACTTAAAAGGCGCCGCTTCCGCTTTCCAAAAGATCACCGAGGCAGATCCGAACAATCCCGACGGATGGGTGAATATCGGCCGTTGCGCCGTGCAGGAAGGCGACATGGCGCGTGCGCGTACCGTGCTCGAAAAGGCATTGGCGATTTCTCCAAAGCTGGCGCGGGCGAATTTCTTCTATGCCAAAGTCCTGCGATCGGACGGCGACTACGAGGGGGCCGCACAGCGTCTGCATGCCGTGTTGGACCAGTACCCGCGCGATCGCGTTGCGCTGAATGACCTTGGTCGCGTCCTTTTCCTGAAGCGTAAATACGACGAGGCCGTAAAGGTATTGCAATCCGTGCTCGAAATCGATCCCGAGGATCTGCAGGCGCACTACAACCTGATGCTCTGCTACAACGGCCTGGGCAATGAGAAACTCGCCAAAGAGCACGAAGCGCGGTACATGCGCTTTAAGGCCGACGAGGCATCGCAAGCCATCACAGGTCCGTATCGGCAGCTTCATCCCGAGGACAATAACGAACGTCAGGCGGTGCATGAGCATCTGTCGGTTCCGCTGCCGCTTGCATCCTCCTCTTCAAAATCGAAAGTGGCCTCCCAGCAAAAGGATTCACTGGTTCTCGCAGCCGGGGCCTCCAAATAATGTTTCGAATCGGATTCATTAAGGACAGGAAGAGACGCCGCGAGATCATCTTCGCGAGATTCTTAAACTTCTTATGTCTTTGTCTGACCTCGCTTCTGCTGACTGCGATCAGCTTCGCACAAGCGGTCACCTTCAAAGACATCACAGCGCAAGCCGGTATCCGTTTCACACACAACAATGGTGCGTTTGGAAAGAAATGGCTGCCGGAGACCATGGGCCCGGGATGCGCCTTCATTGATTACGACAACGACGGATATCAGGACATCCTTCTGGTAAACGGAAATGACTTCTCGGGTCATCCTCATTCCGGCGCAACCACGCTGAAGCTCTATCACAACAATCACGACGGAACGTTTACAGACGTAACGAAGCGGGCCGGTCTCGCGATTCCGGTGTTCGGATTCGGGGTCGCCATCGGAGATTACGACAACGACGGCTTTGATGACATCTTCATTACGGCTCTGGGCCAGAGCCATCTGTTCCGCAACAGCGGCAACGGCACATTCACCGATGTCACCAAGTCTGCCGGGATGTGGGGACCGAACGAGTTTTCCACGAGCGCGGCATGGGTCGACTACGATCGAGATGGGAAGCTAGACCTCGTGATCGCCAACTACGTGCAATGGACCGAGCAGGGCGACCTCTACTGCACAATCGACGGGGCGCATAAGTCGTACTGCACGCCGGAATCGTACAAGGGTACGTCGGTTCGGCTGTGGCACAACCTCGGCAGTGGCAAATTTGAAGACGCTACCCAGCGAGCAGGACTCGGCGATCCCACCTCGAAAAGCCTCGGCATCACGATTCTCGATACGAACGGCGATGGGTGGCCCGATATTCTCATCGCGAATGATACTCAGCCCAACAAGCTCTATCTGAACAAGAAGAACGGGACCTTCGAAGAACGCGGAGTGGCTGCCGGAATCGGCTTCAGCGAAGACGGCGTCGCGCGAGCGGGCATGGGCACGGATGCAGCCGACTACGATCGCAGCGGGCACGCCAGCGTGCTCATCAGCAATTTTGCGAATCAGATGGTTTCGCTGTATCACAACGAAGGCAACGGATTGTTCGTCGATGAGGCTCCTCAATCCGAGGTCGGCCGCGCAACTCTGGTCACGCTCGGATTCGGATGTTTCTTTTTTGACTACGATAACGATGGTTGGCCGGACATCTTTGTCGCGGATGGTCACATCGAAAACGAAATCGAGCGGGTACAGAAACGAGTGAGTTATGCCGAGCCTCCGCACCTGTTCCGGAATCTCGGCGGAGGGAAATTCACCGAGGTCACGTCCGATATGGGAAAAGCTTTCGCGGCGCCGAAAGTGGCGCGATCGACTGCCTATGGCGATATCGATAACGACGGGTTCCCGGACATTCTACTCACCACGAACGCGGGCCCGGCGTATCTGTTCCATAACGAAGGTGGAACCAATCACAGCCTGCGAATCAAACTTGTGGGCAAGAAATCGAATCGGGATGGCATCGGAGCGGTAGTACGCTTGAGCGACAAACAATGGAAGATGTTGCGCTCGGGATCGAGCTATCTCTCACAGAGCGAACTTGTCCTCACCTTCGGCCTGGGCGCACAGACAAAAGCGGATTCGGTCGAGATCCAATGGCCCAGCGGACAAACCGACCGGCTCTCCAACGTCAATGCCGGACAGACCGTGACGGTTGAGGAAGGGAAGGGAATCGTGAGTAGCCGGCCCTATTCGCCGCGGCACGTTTATTCTTCACAGTTAAACGTAGCCAAGAAGTAGCGGCGAATCCCCTGTGTTCCTTGTCTCCGCTGTGTTTAAATTCTTAACGAAATGAAAATCCTAGCTGCTTTTCTTGCTGCCGCTTTGGCAGTCTGGGGACTCTTTGCCCCCGCATCTCAGCCGAACTGTGTCGAAGCTGCGCGCCTGAATAATCTCGGCGTCGCCTATATGAACCAGCAGCTCTTCGAAAAAGGATTGAAGGAGTTTCAGCAGGCTGCGGACGCCGATCCAAAGTTCGCTATCGCGCGGCTGAATGAGGGCGTTGCCTATCTGAATCTGCAAAAAGTCGACGAGGCAAAGACCGCGCTGGAGAACGCACTGAAGCAGGATGCCAAAAATCCGAATGCGTGGTACAGCCTCGGATTGCTGGCGAAGAATACCGGGGATGCGCAGGCCTCCATCGAGGCGTTCAAGCACGTCATAGAGATTGATCCGAACGATGCGGACACCTGGTATTTCCTCGGGACGGCCTACGCACAGGCGAAACAGTTTCCGCAGGCAATCGACGCTTTCGGGCACGCACTGAAAATCAATCCGATTCATGCCTCGGCGGAATTCGGCTTGTCTCGTGCATACCAGCAGTCCGCAGATGTCGATCATGCCCGCGAGCATCTGAAGAAGTTTCAGTACATCACGCAAAACAAGATCGGCTCGCCCATGAGCCTTGCCTATGGCGAGCAGGGGCAGTACTCGCGCGCAGTCGAATCTCCCCTGATGCCCTTA
The DNA here is from genome assembly GCA_963727085.1 of Terriglobia bacterium. Taxonomy (GTDB): domain Bacteria; phylum Acidobacteriota; class Terriglobia; order Terriglobales; family Acidobacteriaceae; genus Sulfotelmatobacter. Next base: position 224,722 of record CAVSER010000007.1, read on the forward strand.
AAGCCTCCGGCACAGATCAAGGTGTTGTTTACATCGGCTAATCAGAACGCTGGATTGAGCTTCAGGCCTGACAATAAAGATACGCCTCCCGTCACTTCCTTCTTGGGGAAAGACGTGCTCGGTTCGGGTGCTTGTTTCCTGGATTACGACGGCGACGGACGGATTGATCTTCTGCTCGCTGACGGCGGACCGACGGGCGCTCTAGCGCTCTTTCACAATGGGAATGGACGCTTTTCTGACGTCACGAAGCAAGCTGGTCTGGATTTAAAACTACATGCAAATGGGTGTGTGGCTGGAGATTATGACAACGATGGTTTCGTGGATTTCGCACTCAGCCTGAATGATCGCATTCTGTTGTTCCACAACGAGAAGAATGGAACTTTCAAAGACGTAACCGAGGGGGCGGGTCTCAAGGCGGATGGGTTAAGCGTAGGTGTCCAGTTCGTTGATTACGACCACGATGGTGATCTCGACCTGTATGTCACCGAAGGAGGCGAACGTTGCCATCGGAATCCGGGTGACGTGGCCGTCCACTGCACGCAGATGGGACGTAATCACATGTTCCGGAATGACGGGAACGGCTCATTCACAGATGTCACGGGCTCATTGAAATTGGAAGGCAATGGGCCCAGTACCAGTGCGGTGGGTACCGACTACAACAATGATCGGGCCGTCGACCTGCTCGTGACTGGTGATGTTCCGGTCATCTTCGAAAATCGCCGCGAGGGCGCATTCGTCCCGAAGCAAGTCTTTACAGACCGTGCAGCGTTTCCTGCTCCAGCCCCGGGAATAGCTGTTCTGGATTTCGATCATGATGGCTGGATGGATCTAGCCTTTGCGCATATTGGTTCACCCGCAGTCACTCTGTGGCAGAACAACCACGGAAATGGTTACGAGCGTATTCGTCTTCCAGAGACAAGTCTGGTGCAGGCTTACGGCATCGCAGCTTTCGACTACGACAACGACGGCTGGGTCGACCTGGTCGCAGTCGGCGAGACGAAAGAAGGCAAAGGCGAGATCAAGCTCTTCCGCAATCTTGGCCCCGACGGGTTCAAAGACGTCACCATCGACGTCGGCCTCGACAAGATTCATCTCGAAAGCCCGCGTGCCATCATCACCGGCGACTATGACAACGACGGCGCCACCGACCTGCTCATCACCCAGAATCACGGTCCCGCCGTGCTCCTGCGCAACGAGGGGGCAACGCAAAATCATTGGCTGAAGCTTTCGCTCAAAGGACTCAACGACAACAAGTCCGCCATCGGTACGAAGGTCGAAGTCTTCTCCGGCGGCAACCGCCAGAAATTTGAAATCTACGGATCGAATGGATATCTCGGACAGAACTCCACTGACATCATTGTCGGTCTCGGCCAGTCGAAGAATGCCGACATCGTCCGCATGCTCTGGCCCACCGGCGTGCTGCAGGACGAAGTTGACGAAAATCAGGTTTCCGGCGACAAGCGTCACGAACTTCTCGAGATCGATCGCCGGGGCAGTTCGTGCCCCACTCTCTTCGCGTGGAATGGCGAGCGTTATGAATTCGTCGCCGACATGCTGGGTGCAGGAGTCGTCGGACATTGGATTGGGCCTAACCAGCGCGACATCCCCCGTCCGGTGGAGTACATCAAGGTTCCCCGTGATTCCGTGCGCGAGAGAAACGGCGAGCTCAGCTTCCGTTTTATGGAACCGCTCGAAGAGGCCGTCTATCTCGATCAAGTGCGTCTGATGGCGATCGATCATCCGGCGGATCTCGACGTCTATCCAAACGAATACTTTGCTTCGAATCCTCCCTATCCTCCGTTCAAGGTGGTCGTGAGTCGCGATGCGATGCCGCTCGCGGGCGCATGGGACGATCATGGCCACAATGTTTTGCCCGATCTCCTGGCGCACCGCTACATTGGCGATTTCGAGATGACGCAGTTCCAGGGATTCGCCAAGACGCACAGCCTGACGCTCGACTTGGGCAAGCCGTACGCCGGCGGCCCGCTCTGGCTGCTGATGCACGGAGAAATCGAGTACTTCACTGCGAACAGCATGTACGCTGCATCGCAAGCGGGCTTGCAGCCGACTTCTCCGTTTGTAGAAGCGCTCGGGGCGGACGGCAAATGGAAGCGCGTGATAGACGACATGGGCTTTCCCGCAGGCGGTCCGCGTACGATGACGGCCAATCTGAGCGGAAAGCTGCCGAAAGGCACGCAAAAGGTTCGGGTCACGACTAACCTGCAGGTTTATTGGGATAGCATTCTCGTTGATCGGACGCCGCAGGTCTCCAGCAATCCATCCCAAGGCCCGCACGTCACCTCTGTTCCGCTGTTCCACGCCGACCTTGAGTTTCACGGGTATCCCTACAAGATCGAAGGAACTCCCGCCGGCAACGTGCAATACATCTACGAGAAGACCAGCGCAACCGGTCCATACACCCGCCCGATGGGAACCTACACGCGATACGGCGATGTGCTGCCACTTCTAACCTCGCTCGATGACAAACTGGCCGTGTTCGGGTCAGGCGACGAAGTTCGTCTCGATTTCGATCCCTCGAAGCTCCCTGCGCTCCCGAAGGGCTGGGTACGCGACTACTTCTTCGCAGCCAAGGGATACGAGAAAGACATGGACTTCTATGCCGCGGAGGGAAACTACGTCGCGCCATTGCCGTTCTTGAGCATGGGTGAGTATCCGTACTCGGCGAAAAAGGCCTTCCCGCTCGACGATGCGCACGTGAACTATCTTCTCGAATACAACACGCGCCATATGTCGGGCAATGAGCAGCGGGGCTACTGGTTCGACTACGGATCTGCTAAGCGTTGACCGGCTGTCATCGCGACAGATCCTTGAGAACCTGTCATCTTGAGACTCGGCAAAGCCGAGTTGAAGGACCGTACGAAAGCATGTTACGACGCGGAAGTAGAGAGGATTGTCCGAACTCCCGACGGTAGGAGGCCCTGGAGGGGCGGTGACCTTGTCGCCAGTGCGTAAGATTCCCCCAGGAGCGTTCGTTCTCGTCAGAATCACATTGTCGCAGTACCACGAGCTAACTTAGAGAATCGTTTTAATATTGACATTCTCAGACGTTCCATAATCCAATAGCCCTGCTCATGGAAACCCAGACCTCCTCTTCTTCTGCGGCACCGCGCCTTCGGCGGACCCTCACTCTGTGGGACCTGGTTCTTTACGGAATTATCGTCATCCAGCCGGTTGCGCCGATGTCGGTGTTCGGCGTTCTGAGCGACGCTGGACACGGGCACGTAGTCACAACATTGCTCATCGCGATGGTGGCGATGCTGTTTACGGCGTTCAGCTATGGCCGCATGGCGCGAGCGTATCCCAGTGCTGGTTCCGCGTTCACCTATGTGGGGCAGGAAATTAATCCGGCGCTCGGTTACGTCACGGGCTGGAGCATGGTCATGGATTACATTCTCAACCCCATGATCTGCATTATCTGGTGCAGCCAACAAGCCTTCGTTTTTGCACCAGGAATTCCTTATTGGGCATGGGCGCTCATATTTGGAGCAATCTTTACTTTCCTCAACCTTCAGGGTATCAAGACTTCAGCCCGGGTCAACACCTTGCTGGCGGCAGGCATGGGCGCAGTTGTCGCCGTGTTCTTCATGGTGGCTGTTCGCTACATCGCGGGTCACCCGCATGATGGCTCGTCTTTCTTTACTCGTCCATTCTTCGATCCGCAGTTGTGGAACACAAAGGCTGTGCTCGGTGCGACCTCTATCGCGGTGCTGAGCTACATTGGTTTCGACGGCATTTCGACGTTGTCAGAGGAGGCTGAGAATCCGCGGCGAAACATATTGTTAGCCACGGTGATGACTTGTTTCGTGATCGGCATCCTTTCCGCCCTCGAAGTGTACGCTGCGCAACTCGTCTGGCCGGCGACCCAGCCGTTTCCCAATACCGACACGGCGTTCACGTTTGTCGCCGGACGGGCGTGGAAGCCTATGTTCGCGATATTGGGATTCACGCTGCTTGTGGCGAACTTTGGTTCGGGCATGGGCGCGCAGATCGGTGCCGCCCGCTTGCTCTACGGCATGGGACGCAGCAAGGCTCTGCCGCAAGCATTCTTCGGGACCGTCGACCCCAAGCGCCACGTTCCACGCAACAACGTTCTCTTTGTCGGGGCCATTGCGCTGGCCGGAGCGCTGCTCGTCACCTTTGGCCTGTTCAGCTACGGATTAGGCGCCGAAATGCTCAATTTCGGCGCGCTGATTGCATTCATGGGCGTGAACATGGCGGCATTCGTGCGCTACTACGTGCGCGAAGGCGGTCACAATGGCATCCCGCCATTAGTCCTCACTGCGATTGTGATCGGATTAGTGCTTTGGCCAGGCTCGAACGTCACTCTGCTTGTGGCCGCTGGCGTAGGACTCGCCGTGGTTGCCGTTTGGACTCCCCCGCTCGCTGGATTTACGATTTGCTTCTTCCTGTGGAAGAATCTCAGTTGGAAAGCTTGGATCGTAGGCGGCATCTGGATGATCGTGGGAATCGCGTTTGGCGCATGGAAAACTCGTGGCTTCAGAGGCGACCTGGTGAATTTCGATCTGCCAGCAGAGGAGTAGGGCGGTCTAAGGCATAAAGGAATTCGCCCGCGAGTAACGGACCAAGCCTTGGCGTTCCTCACGCTCGTTCTGGTCCGAGGAGATGCACATGCTAGGCTCGACCGACATCATCGCATTTGTTCCTACGACAGATCCCAACAGAGCCCGCGCTTTCTACGAGGGAATCCTAGGACTGCGCTTCGTCAAGGACGATGGATTCGCACTGGTACTTGAGGCGCACGGCATCATGGTGCGCGTCGTCAGGCTGCAGGAACTTGCTCCCGTTCAATACACCATCCTGGGATGGCATGTGAATAACATCGACGACGTAGTCCGCGGCCTGACGCAGAAAGGTGTTCAATTCGAACGTTTCGGGTTCTTCAAGCAGGATGACCTTGGAATCTGGACCGCTCCCGGCGGCGATAAGGTTGCTTGGTTCAAAGACCCGGACGGGAATACGCTCTCAGTATCACAGCACGTTTAGCAATTGAAGTTCGGCGATTGAGAAATGCCGCAAGCAATTCTCAATCGCCAGTCCCTCAGTTCTTACTCCACGTTCCATCCGCTCACTTGCACGCTAGCTTTTGCGGCACCGAGTTCGCTCGCGTGATACGTTGCCGTGAGTTCGCGCTTTTCGCCCGGCAATAGAGACACGTAGTTGTCTTCCCAAACAACCGGGAGAATCTCCTCCCCGCTGGCGCCTTTGTTGACTTTCAGCCGAACGAAGAATGCCAGATTCTTGCTGGGATTCGTGATGGTTGCGTGCGTGATGGCGTCTTCTCCCTTGCGCTCCGTACGTTCCGTGACTTGCAGCTTCACTTTGGGCAACTGTGAGATCGCCGTGAAGTCGGCATAGGACGCAGTCGGCGTCATCCACCAGGTGGTCTTGGCCCAGTCCAGCGTCTCAGGCTTCGTCGAGAGCCAATAGAAGTTCGATCCGACGAGTTTGCCTGTCGAATCTTGAAGCCGCAGCACAAGGAAGTAGGTCGCGCTGAGTCCGGAGACGTCCGGGAGCGTAAAGATTTTCGCCGTGCTGTCGGGACCAGCATCCACCGGGTTCTCCTGCGTAAACTTCTCGCTCATGGCCAGGTTGTAAATCTTGGTTGTGAGCTTCAGTCCCTTGGCCTCCTCATACTGGCTGCTGACCAGCCAGATCGAATGGTCGTCATACCCATAGACTGGATGCAGCGACTCCATTGCGCGCTTCGCGCCAAAGTAGCCGCCTCCCGGACGCATGTAGTAGTCGTAGAGGTGCCAGATCATCGAAGGCCAGGCATTGTTGAGCATCCACTGGATCACGCCCGTCGACTGGTATTTGTTGCGGCTGTACGCCTCGTACATCGCGCGCACGCCTTCGTAAGTCTGCATCTGCGACTTGATGGCGAAGTCATCCACGTTTTCGGATTTGCCGTAGCGGTTGGCAAGCGCCTCGCTGAATACGTTGATGGTTTTAAATTCTCCGCCGCCTGTGTGATAGTTCCATACATCGTCGATCGGCCACATGTGGTCTTTTCCAACCATGGCCTTGATGCTCTCGATCGGCGGAACCGCGGGTCCCATGCTGGTTTCGGAGTTAAACCCATAGCCGCCGCCACAGCCTCCGGGATTGCACAGCTTGCGTCCCGGTTGCCCTTCGGGCGTGTCGACCTGCCAGTAGTTGGGGGCGACGTACTCGTATGGTCCGGACATCTTCATCCCGCTGTCGCCTGTGACGCTGGTCTTTTTACCCGTTGCGGAAGAAACCGTTGGATTCGGCCAAAGCAAATCCTTTTCGATGTCGAGATACATTTGCTCGACATCCGGCGGAGGAGGGTTGTCGCTGCCGTTCAGCCACATCACCAGTGCGGGATGGCTGCGCAAGCGATAGATCTGATCGCGCAGGGACTTCTTGGCGATCTCAAAATCTTTGGGTTGCCACTTCGGCCAGCGTTCCCAGAAGTCGCAGCAGCACCATCCCGCCATGATGAGGATTCCTTTGCGGTCGGCAAGGTCGAAGAACTCCTGAGTCTCCAGTTTGCCTTCGAGTCGCACGGTGTTCAGTCCCATATCCTGCACGTATTGCAGTTCGTCACGCAGGCGCTGGGAGTTTTCGCGCAACAGCATGTCCGGAGTCCAACCCGCACCGCGGATCAGGATGTTCTTTCCATTCACATGAAAGGCGCGTCCACCCACGGAATTGAAGTCCGATGTAATCTCGCGGATGCCGAATTCACTCTTGGAATGATCACTGATCGCCCCGCCCACCTCGAACTGCATAGCGAGCGGATACAGGTTCGGTTTGCCCATCTGCGCAGGCCACCACAGTCGCGGGTTCGAGAACACTAACTGATCGAACTTGTCCGGAGTGAACGTGACATCCTTCGCTTCATTGGGCCCGAGTTCCACATCCTGCTCGAAACTAACCTTCTCGATCTGACCCTTCAGCTTGCCCTTGACCGGCTGGTCCGTCCCGTTCTTCACCTGCGCGGTCACAGTGAGCTGCGCCATGTCATTGGCGGGCGGGTTCAGCTTCGAAACGACCGTCGAATAACGCAGAGCCACTGGACCGCTGGTAGTCAGATATACCTCGCGCCACAGCCCCATATTCTTGTCAGGAGGCGCAGGGTTCCAGTCAACAAACGTGATCGCGAGATCGTGCTCGGTGGGAGCGTAGGCCTGAACGGCCAGCACGTTCTCTGCCCCTGGCTTGGCCGCACTCGTAATGTTCAGTTCGTAGGTTCGCCATGCTCCCGCTACGTCGTCTGAATTGCCGATCTGCTTCCCATTCAGCCAGATGTTCGCGCGGTAATTGATGCCGTTGAATTTCAGCCAGATGGTCTTCCCTTTGTACGATGCCGGAACCTGAAACTGCTTCCGGTACCACCATGACACTGTGTAAGGACTATCGGGAGCCATCGCGATGTTCGAAAAGTTTGAGCCGATGGGGTAGTTCACTCCGGGAAAATTGCGCAGGTTCATCCCGAAGAACGGGTCCGGCAGCGTCTTGTCCTGGACCAGAGCCGAAACTACGGTTGCGGGAACGCTGACTTGATGCCATCCCTTGGGCGAAAACTGCGGAGTCGAAATTGCCTCTCCTTTTGCATCCACCTTGGCCGATGTCTGCAGTGTCCATCCTTCATGCAACGCTAGTTTGGATCCGGCGGCGTCATGCACCGGAACAGCGGCCCGCTTCTCTTGGGCGGTCAGGAATGTGGCAAAAAGGAAGAAGGCGAAGAACGGAATGACGGCCAGCTGCTTGCGTAGATTCATTGGTGCTCCTGTGGCAGTACCTGCGCCTCTCGTAGATGGTATGGGAAACTTCCGCAAGTTGTCCCGCTAATGGATAACACTTCTATTAATTCGTTTCAATAGCCGATTTCCGCATGGTTGCGCGGCTTGGGCCGACGGCTGTCCTGCCGCTTGAGTGGGCTTCCGGGCTGTTCTGGATCGCCTGCGCCGCAGCGTTGGTCCGCTCGCAATAGTTTATAATCAAAAATTCCGCTCTCTACTTCTGGAGTGATAAGACAATGATCCGTTTCCTGCAAGAGTCCGGCAAAGCGACGAAGTATGTCCTGGGTGGGCTGCTTCTCATCATTTGCGCGTCGATGGTCATCACGCTGATCCCGGGTGGTTTGGGCGGCGACGTGTTCGGCGGCGCCCCTGGCAAGGGCATCGTGGCTAAGGTCGATGGTGTCGACATCACGTCAGACGAGATTCGTCAGACGGCGCGCCAGATGGCACAACGCCAGGCATCTCAGTACGGCGAGGCGGCCGGCCGGATCATGCCTCTGCTCATCCAGCAGGCGACGATCTCTGCCGTTCAGGGCTCCATCGAACGTCAGGCTCTGGTGGTGGAGGCCGGTCGAATGGGGCTTCGCGTCACTCGGGACGAAGTGAAGGACGAGTTGATGCATGGGCGCTACGCTGCGACCTTCTTTCCGGGTGGCAGTTATATCGGCCAGCAGGAGTATGAAGATCTGCTGCAGCGCAACGGCCTGACTGCGGACAAGTTCGAAAAAGAGATCGTTCCCAGCGAAATTCTGATCAACAAGCTGCAGGCTCTGGTATCCGGGAGCGCCTCTGTCAATGACTCCGAAATTCACGAGGAATTCGTGAAGCAGAATACCAAGGTCAAGTTTGACTATGCGGTTCTTAAGCAAGACGACATCAAGAAGGGTCTGCATCCCGCCGATCAGGAGCTGAGGGCATTTTACGAGAGCCACAAGGCGAGTTACGCCAACTCGATTCCTGAGAAGCGCAAGGTCAAATACGCTCTGATCGATACGGCTAAAGCAGAGGCTGGTGTCGAGGTCACACAGGACGATCTTCGAGGCTACTACGATAAGAACCGCGATCAGTACCGAGTGCCGGAGCAGGTGAAGGTTAGCCACATTCTGATCAAGACGCCTCTTCCGGGCCCGGACGGCAAGGTGGACGAAAAAGGCGCTGCCGAAGCCCAGCGTCGGGCCGAAGATTTGATGAAGCAGGTCAAAAGCGGGGCGAATTTCGAAGAACTCGCGAAGAAGTACTCGGAGGACACCGGCAGCGCGAAACAGGGCGGATCTCTGGGATGGATCGGACGTGGCCAGACCGTTCCCGAGTTTGAGAAGACCGCGTTTTCGCTACCCAAGGGACAGATCAGCGATCTGGTGAAGAGCAGTTACGGCTATCACATTATTCGCATGGATGATAAGCAGGACGCTCATGTCAAGACTCTGGATGAAGTCAAAAGCACGATTGAGCCGGTGATCAAACACCAGAAAGCCCAGCAGATCGCGCAAAAGAAAGCGGATGATGTGCTGAAGCAGTCTCGTACCAAGGGACTGGATGCGGCCGCTGCGGCTCAGGGAGCGCCGGTCATCACAACCGACTTCTTCGCGCGAAAAGATATGCTGCCTGGACTTGGACCGGCCCAGCAGTTCATGGATGCCGTCTTCTCAGCAGATGAGAAGTCTCCGCTGGATATGGCATCCGCTTCACAAGGCATTGCTGTCTTCCAATTATTGGGTGTTCAACCGCCCTCCACGCCAACCTTTGAGCAGATTCGAACTCGGGTCGAAGAGGAATTCAGGAACGAGCGTTCCGGTGTTCTCCTCTCACAGAAGGTGCAGGAACTGTCCGATCGGGCCAAGGCCGAGCACGACCTGAAGAGGGCTGCAAAGGAACTGGGTGCGACGCTCAAGACCAGCGAGCTTGTGACGCCGGATGGACAGGTCCCGGATATCGGCTCGATGTCGGGACAGGCCTCGGTCGCCTTCAACATGAAGCCGGGTGAGATCAGCGGACCAGTCAACAACGGCCCGGAAGGCGCCGTTTTGCAGGTTGTAGAGAATCAGCAACCTTCGGAAGCTGAATATGCGTCCAAGCGGGACCAGATCCGCGACGCGATTATGCAGCAGAAGCAGCAGGAGCGCTTCGGGCTCTTCGTCTCGAACCTGGTGGACCAGATGACGAAATCGGGCAAGATCAAGCGCAATGACGACGAACTCAAGCTGCTTACGCGGAGCGGCAGTGAGTCTGGAATGTAGCTTGTGATGTCTTTTCCGCGCGCCGCAGGCATTTTATTGCACCCTACCTCTCTGCCTTCTCGTGGCGGCGTGGGTGATTTTGGGCCAGCCGCTTACCGTTTCGTAGACTTTCTGGCCACTGCCCGCCAAGGCGTCTGGCAGGTTTTGCCCCTGGGTCCGCTCGGATACGGGAATTCCCCCTACTCTGCCACTTCGGCATTCGCCGGCAATCCGCTTCTGATCAGCCTCGAGCGCCTCTCGGACCACGGCTGGATTGACCGGTCCAAAATCGATGCCCTGCCGGACTCTTCCGGCACTGTCGATTACAGCAAGGTCTTTGCGCAGAAAATGCCTCTCCTATTCGAGGCGGCAAAGAACTTCCTGCGCTCCGGTTCGGCCGATGCTCTCCGTAATTTCGAATCTTTTCGGACGGAGAATTCCTGGTGGCTTGAGGATTTCGCCTTGTTTGACGGACTTCGGGCGAAATTCAAATTACAGACCTGGAATCGGTGGCCGCACGATCTTGCTCACCGCGATCCGTCGGCCCTTGAGAAAGCCCGTGAAGAATTTGCGGAGGACCTTCGTGTGCGCTGCGCTCTGCAGTTCGCCTTCTACGAGCAATGGCGCGCGCTCCGGCGCTACTGTGCGGAACGATCGATCCGCGTCGTCGGGGATGTGGCAATCTTCGTCAATCACGACAGCGCCGACGTCTGGATCAATCGAGAATTGTTTCGCCTCGACGCAAACCTTGAACCGGAGGTCGTCGCAGGAGTTCCTCCCGATTTCTTCAGCAAGACCGGCCAGCGCTGGGGGAACCCTCTATACCACTGGGACGTGATGAAGGCCCGCGGATATCAATGGTGGATCCAGCGTCTGCGCTGGGCGACGCAGAATTGCGACTATATTCGCCTCGACCACTTTCGCGGATTCGACCAGTTCTGGGAGATCCCCGCGGCTGATCCTACTGCCGTTAACGGTCGATGGGTAGATGGCCCCCGCGATGATATCTTCGTGAGACTTCGCGAGGCGCTCGGAGGATTGCCATTCTTTGCGGAGGATCTCGGGTATATCACGCCCGAAGTCCATGCACTCCGCGAGCGGTTGAATATTCCGGGAATGGCTGTCCTGCAATTCGGCTTCGGCGACGAAGGTGCCCACATGTACCTTCCTCATCGAGCCGAAGGCAAAGTCATTTACACAGGCACGCACGATAACGACACCGTCGTCGGATGGTGGAATACCGCTGCTGCTGATCACGAGCGCCGTAATGCCGAAACCTACGTTGGACTCTGCAAAGACGGGATCCACTGGGCATTTATCCGTGCTGCCCAATGCTCCCCTGCGAGTCTCAGCATCATTCCATTGCAGGATGTACTTGGACTGGGCAGCGAGGCCCGCATGAACACCCCCAGCCTCGATAATGGAAACTGGCGTTGGCGCTTCAGGCAGGATCTACTGACCGAGGATCACGCACGAAAGTTAGCTCAGTTGGCGGAAGTCAGCGACCGCTTGCCCAAACCTTTCGAATCTTCGATACGCGAAGGAACCTTCGCCTGAGGGCTGGAGCGTTACGCGGGAAAAGAATCGGCACTGAGATTTCGCACCCTTCACCATCCTCGCTTGACCCGAGAGAATCGGCGGCGACTCACACCGCAGCGGCCATCCTACTTTGATGCCCGCGTCCGTGTCGAACGAGGTAAGGCGCACGAATGTTCGGCGTCAGCGAGCGCCCGATTCAAGTCGCTGCCGAGTTCAGTCATCTGCGACGAATTTGCCAATTGCTGAAGCAGTTCAAAAAGCTGCCGCTCCTCCTTCCGAATGTGGGTGGAGAGCATCTGGGCAAACTGCTTTAGCTCGGCAGAACTGAGCTTAAGTTCCGAGGCTCGGGCAAACCTCGCCCGCAACTCAGTATGCTCGTGCAGCAATTCGTCGGCGAGCGACGCCAATTCCTTGAACTCGCGGGCCAGCGGAAACAGAACCCTTTCCTCCGCAGCGAAATGAATCGAGATCTCGGACTTGAATTCTTGTGCAACCTCCACCTGCCACGCTGGCAGTTCGCTCGCAGGAATTGGCGATGCCCGATCAATTCGCACGCACAAAGCGAGTGCTCGCTGATGCTGATGCGACAACGGGATAAGGTTCTTGTCGCGAAGCACAATAGACCTTCAGGAATTCACGGTTTGAAACTTTCCTGCTTCAACTCCCTCTGTCGGAGTTGATTCGGCGGCCGGTCGCACCGTCAACCAATCCGTCCGCACACGCTCCCATTCTTGAATCAGCATGCCGTTCGCCTCGAAAAAAGTGCGAATGCGGGCGCGTTCCCAACTTGCTACATCTTCAAGAATCGGAGCCAATACTGCGAGCGCGCTTGTGCTCAGCACGGTTCTTTTCGCAATCTGCGTTACATTGCGAGACTCTGATACCGCAATTGTAAGCCCGTCCCGGGAATTGATGTGCAGCATGACGTGGATATCCGAACTGCCGTCGCCGGTATAGATCACATGATCGGGACCGGCAACGTGTTTCACCACCAGGTCGTCGAGCACCGCGACTTTTCCATATCCCGCGGTTGCGCGCACAATCCTGTCGATCTCGCCCGAAGGTTTATAGCGAAATTCAGTTCCGTAGATATGATCGGGCGGCACAATGCCTTCCAGGGCTGAGCGCACGATCTCCACAGGAGCTGCCGATAGCACGTAAAAATCGAACCTGTGCCCCTCAATTCCAGTGTCGAGCAAGTGATATAGCAGTTTGATATCGCTCTTCAGCCGGATGCGCTTGCCTACTTCCCGTAGATGTTCCTTGCGCACCTTCTCTTTGAACTCAGGATCGTGCAGCAACAGGTAGGCAAGCTCCGCGCCTTGCTGGACCAAATTTGTCTTGGCCATCCCTTTGGCCTTGCGCTCAAACTCTTCGGTGGAGATGCCGACCAGTTCGGCTAGCACGTAACCAGAGTCGTTGAAGGTGAGCGTTTGATCGAAGTCACTCGCGAAAATGTAGCGTTTCATAACATTGTCTGCCATACCTATTCGATTCGAGGCAAGACTGGTGGGACCATAAAAAGATTTGATCATGCCTATCGTTTAAGAGATAAGTCATTGCGAATGAGGGGCAGCGGGAGCAAAACTATGTGCAATCTGAGGAGTTGAGAATGTCGCAAAACTGGGATCGCTTCTTCGTGGTAACAGGGGGACCAGGCTCGGGCAAAAGTTCTCTGATTGAACGTCTCGAGCGCCACGGTTATAAGTGCGCCCCTGAGGCCGGACGCGGCGTGATTCACGACCAGGTTGCGACCCGTGGCCACGCGCTGCCGTGGAGTGATCGCCAGCTCTTTTCTGAACTGATGCTGTGCTGGGACATGCGTTCCTTCCATATCGCAGAGCAGGAACAGGGTACGTTCTTCTTCGATCGAGGCATCCCGGACGTACTGGCATATCTTCGGCTATGCGGTCTGGCTGTGCGAGAGCACATGCGGATTGCGGCAGACAAGTTTCGTTATAACCGCGTCGTGTTCATCGCTCCTCCGTGGCCGGAGATTTTCCATCAAGACCGTGAGCGCAAGCAGGATTTTGAGGAAGCCGTTCGGACCTACCATGCGCTGAACGATACGTACGTGGAGCACGGGTACCATCTGATTGAAATTCCGCGCGCGTCAGTGGAGCAACGGTTTGAGTTTGTACTCAGCGCTTTGACGAGAGTCGGCCATCGGTAACGAAGCGGTTGGGCCGCTTTACTTAAATCGCTACAGCGGTCCACAATAGAAGGTTCGACTTCAACCCTACGGACCGAAACAGAAGGAGCCTCATGGTAGTTGCAACCGGTGAACTCATTCGCGCAATGAACTACGTGGAAGACATCACGGCGACCCTGCGACGAATCTGCATCTACATTCCCAGCATGAACGCGGAGGAGCGCAAGCGTCTGGCGGAAGCCATGCGCGGAGCCGCGACTGCCGTCAATAGTGCTATTGCTGACCTCGAGAAGGTGGAAAAGTAGGGTGGCGCAGATCCAGACGATTGCTGTCATCGGCGCTGGCATCATGGGTCGGGGGATTGCCCATTCGGCCGCTCTGGGTGGCTACCGTACCATTCTGGAAGATCTTCTTCCCGGAACGCTGCGGAAGGCGGAAACGGAGATCCGCGCCAATCTCGACAAAGCTGTCGAACTTAATAAGGTTACAGCCGCTGATGCCGACGCCGCTTTCAAACGGCTGGAATATGCAAGTTCGGTGGAAGAAGCGGCTCGCCAGGCCGATCTCGTCATCGAAGCCGTCCCAGAAGAGATGGAGTCGAAGATTGAAATTTTTACTCTTCTGGATAAGATCTGCCGGCCCGCCACAATCCTGGCGTCGAACACATCTTCACTCAGTGTGACGGAAATTGCCAGCGTCACTTACCGCGCGAAAAAATGCGTTGGTATGCACTTCTTCAATCCTGTACATAAAATGAAGCTGCTGGAAGTCGTGCGCGCGTTGGAAACTGACGAAGACACTATCGCAACCGCGATGGAAGTCGGGAAGCGGATGGGGAAGGAAGTTGTGGTCATCCGCGAATCTCCCGGCTTCATCACCAGCCGCATCAATGCAATGATTGGGAACGAGGCGTTCTACATGCTGCAAGAAGGAGTTGCCTCCGCCGCTGATATCGATAAAGCGCTAAAACTGGGGTTGAATCACCCCATGGGCCCGTTCGAGTTGGTGGATCTCGTTGGTCTCGACACCCGGCTGAGCATCCTGGAATATCTTCACAAGGCGCTCGGAGAGAAATATCGTCCTGCACCCCTGCTCGTGCAGTACGTAAAAGCCGGACGCGTCGGACGCAAATCGGGGCGCGGTGTGTACGAGTATCCAGAAACTCCCACGGCGAAATAGTTGGTCAGTTCACTGCGCTGTGTTCCTGCCAGTCCTTGCTCATGGCCACGCAAGCATCCTTCACTGAATTGCCCAGCATGAGCGAGTCACCCGACGCAATTACGTCCCCTTGTTTGTTCGATACTGCCCACCGGTTGCCCTTGCCGCCGCCATGCTGCAGGAGCAGGTAGTAATCAGCCTTCTCCTTCATCATATTTTCTGAAAACGGCTGACATTCCTTCCGGTGCTGCAGTTCCTGGTAGATCTTCGCCACCTGGGGCTCTTTCCCATTGTGCGAAGAGTCGACAATGACCTGCGCGTTGTCGCCGGCACCGGGATTCGTCACTGCATTTGGCATCACGTAGATCACAGGGCGGCGCGAGTTTTGTTTGGAACTGCTTTCAGCCGAGGATTGGGCTTGAGTGCCAAGGTCCGCCGAGAAGATAAGAGAGAGGAAGAACAGAGGAAGGGCAAACTGGTTCATGACCGTCTCTTGCCGCGAGAGGCCTGATGCGGCTCACCAAATCGGAAGCTCTTTGCTTTAATACGGGTTGTCCAGTCTTCTGTATAGATTTGTGAATTTTCTGAATGCTTATGTGCTTTTTTCTCAACGATCGTACAAGCGGACTAGGTCCCTTAATCTTCGGGCTAAGTCTGCAGTCAGTTCTCCCGGGCGACATCGCCACCGCCAATTCCCTTTAGCGGTTCCTGGCAGGTTCATCCGCGCTTCTGTTCCGAGCCCAATCACGTCCTGCAAAGGAACGATCGCGAGATCGGCTACGGAAGCCATCACCCCTCGGATCAACACCCAGTGTATCGGTTCGTCGGTAAAGTTCAAGTACGCGCGCGCGAAATTCCTCTCCTGCACGACATCTGCCGGGGTCCGCGTATCTTCTGCTCCTGTGCTGTTCCACCATCCGACAGTTGTGTCGTTGTCGTGAGTTCCCGTGTAGGCCGCGAGTTCGTGGGCGTAGTTGTGCGGACGAAACGAGGGCCCTTGAGGATCGTTGCCGAAAGCGAACTGAAGAATCGCCATGCCCGGAAACTGAAATCGTTTTCGGATCTCCTCAACCTCGGGCGTAATGACACCCAGATTTTCGGCAATGACCGGCAACGGGCCGAGTTCGCGTTCGATTACTTCAAACATCTCTGCGCCGGGCCCCTTGATCCAGCGACCGTGCAACGCCGTTTCCTCTTCTGCAGGGACCTCCCAATACGCCTCGAAACCGCGGAAGTGGTCGATGCGCAGCGCATCGTAGAGCGCTAATGCGGCGCGGAACCGGTCGATCCACCATCTGTAATTCGTCTCCCTCAGCCGATCCCATCGATAGATAGGATTTCCCCAGCGCTGTCCTGTCGGACTGAAATAATCCGGAGGCACGCCGGCGATCTTCAGCGGCTGTCCGTCGTCCGATAGGGAAAAATACTCCCGGTTCGTCCAAACATCGGAACTATCCAGGGCCACGTAAATTGGTATATCCCCAACGATCCGTATCCCGCACTTCCCCGCGTAGGCGCGCAACTCGCTCCATTGACGAAAGAATTCGAACTGCCAGTACTGCACTGCAAGAATCTTTTCATGAAGGCGCGTTCGGGCGGATTCGAGGGCGGCGGGAGTCCGTTGTGCGATTTCCAATGGCCAGCGATTCCAGGCGATGCCGCCGTATTCTTCCTTGCATGCCATGAAGAGGGCAAAATCCGGTAGCCATGCTGCATTCTCCGAACAAAACCTCTCGAATTCCAGCCGGTCATCACCGCTGGCGCTGCTCAGAAAACGCGACGCAGCCGCCTTCAGCAGCGAATGCTTCCACGGAATGACGGACTCGAACTCCACCTTGTCGACGCAGAAGTCGGGATGTCCGGCAAAATCAGACTTCTCCAGGAGACGCCGCTCTCTCAGGTTTTCGAGACTAATCAGCAGGTGGTTGCCAGCAACCGAAGAGAAGCATTGAAACGGAGAATCTCCATAGCCCGTCGGATTCAGAGGCAGTACTTGCCACAGTCGTTGCCCGGACTCGCTGAGGAAATCGATAAATGAGAAGGCCTCTCGCCCAAAGTCACCGATCCCATAAGGCCCGGGGAGGCAAGTCGGATGGAGCAGTATGCCGCTGGAGCGAGAAAATCGCATTTTTCGGATTATGCAGTTCCTGGTTTGTGGATTGCCTGCGAATCGCAAAACGATAGAAGCCGAAAGTAGCGCACGGGTTGTCAGAACTCGGAATTGTGCCTCTTAGAGCGGCGAAGGTTCGTCTTCTTTCACATTTTTCCGGTTGCGAATAAGTTTCTCCTCCAGAAATTGTTTTGCCAGGTCCTTTCCGCCGTTTCCAAACGCGATTGCCAGCCCCAGCATCACAGCGCCAAAGGCAATCCCGAAAGCCAGCAGCATTGTCTGCTGCGCCAAGCCAAGCTCCTCAAAAACCATAGACAGTACGAAGACACTGATCAGAATCCGAACGGAGAGGCTGATGACGCGAGGAGAAGGCAGGTTCGCATTGACGGCAGCCAGCAGCGCAGCTCGGGACAAAAAGCTCGCAAGCAACAGTCCGAAGAATACCAGGATAGAAGCAACTATCAGCCGCGGAAGAAAAAAGAAAAATGCCGCGACATGTTCCTGGATCCCTCCGATGCCCAGGGCGTTGATCCCGAGCATGATAAATCCCACCCAACCCACCCAGAATGCGAAACGGCTCACCAGTTCCGTGGGAGATGGCAGTGCAGCCTGGCTTAGCATCTGAGACGCGCCCGCACGCTCGAATAACCTGTCAAACTTCGCGAACCGCAGGATGCTCCGCAAGACCGCTCTGACGATATACGCCACGAGCCATCCGACGAATAGAATCACGAGCATCACAATCAACCGCGGCAGCAAATGCGCGAAGCCACGGAAAATTTCGTGTGCTGCCTGAGTCAGTTCTCCTACGATAATGTCTCGTTCTCGCATCGTGATCTCACTTTCTGCCGTTCCAGAGTTCGATCAGGTACGGCTTCAAACGTTCGAACTCAAGGCACAGGTTCTCGATATTGCTGGCAACTTCTTCCGACGAAGCGCTGCGATTCTCGGTCAGGAATGTGAACATGCGTCCGCGATAGAGCGGCACCAATGCCTGCAAAAGATGGTCCCGGTTTATGACCGACTTGTAATAGGAAGCGGCAAACTCATACACCGTCTTCACCCACAATTCAGGTCCGAACCGAAAAGTGGCTTCCTCCATCTCAGCAAGCCGGATCAGTTCCGCCATTGTTGCTTCTTGAAGGATGGATCCCAGGATGGAACTCAACTCGCCTACACCCTGGCTGAACATCTGCCTCAGCTGTTTTCGGTTGATGCGTAAAGGATCAACGGATATATCGAATTCCAGTCCGGTGGTGGGTATGGGTTCCGAGCCAGTCGTTTTGCTCCAGGCTGCAAATCTTGACTCCAGGGACGAGAACAAGCTACCGACCGTCTGGCGTATGGCATTCACGAGATCTCGGGATTGCGGTTTCGCCTGCACCCTAGTTCCTAGAAATGTCTGCTGAATGCGGCATCCGTCTGACAATGCGCTGATCGTCAAATCCATTCTCGGGTCGTCACGCTCGGATCCCGTATCCCAATTGTGTTGCATCAGGAATTGACTCCCCAATCGTCCCGAGCAAGCAAAATCCGGAGAGTAAGGCTCACGGAGTCTCCGCCCGTAGAGCGCGCGAGTCATGGGATAGATCAGATTCGTTACCAGCACTCCTTCAAATTTGTTTCTGCGGTAAATCGGCGCAACCAGGTCAAAGTTCTCGCGATAGGCAGGCCGTAACAGCCGTTCCATCCAGGCGGCTTCGATACTGGAAGATTCCGCCGAGATCACGACGCAGGCACGTGCCCGCAGCAACTCCGATGCGGAAAGAATCGTCCGCAATGCCATGGCTTCCGAAGGCGTTCTAGCGTATTGGGTACTGATGGAATGAAGGGTGCGAAGTGTGTATCCGTTGAATCCGTGATGAACATCGCTGATGGACGCAGCCTGCACGATATCGGGAGTGCCGTCGGTTGACCCTCCGTCGGTGTTGATAATCGCCGCCCGCTCTCTCGGAAAGCTTTTCAGTAGCCCAGATTGGATCGCCTGAATGGCCGACCCGACGGTCTTGCCGTCATTGTATGTCGGGATCCCAATCAGTATGTCGACCTCGCCAACGCTGATGAGTTGGCGAATGAAATCGTCGCTGAGTATGCTTTCCTCTGCCATCGGCCTCGGCCCGAAAAAAATAGAAAACTTAGATTCGTCGCAAACGAAACCAGTAAAACTGATACGGTCCCAGGGTTAACAGGTAGGGAAGGTCGCCAATCCTGGGGAACAGGTTGCCGCCAAACATTTCAATGGGAACCTGACCTTTGAAGCGGCGGAGATTTAGTTCCACAGCCTGTGCAGCTCCAGACAGGTTATTAACGACCAGGATGGCTTGCCCCTCAAGTTGGCGGATATACGCAAGGATGCGGTGATTGGCGGGATACAGAAACTCGATCGAACCGGAGCCCAGCAGCGGCGTCGATTTCCTCACCCGGATCAAATGTTGCATCCAGGAAAGCAGTGAGTGCGGGCTCCGTTTCTGTGAGAGAACGTTGACCGCCTGGTATCCGTATACCGGGTTTTGCAGAATCGGAAAGTACAGATTCTCGGGATCCCCGGTCGAGAATCCTGCATTCCATCCGCCGCTCCACTGCATGGGGGTACGCACGCCGTTCCGATCTCCTAATTTCACGTTGTCGCCCATGCCAATTTCATCACCGTAATAGAGGATCGGGGTACCGGGTAAAGACATCAGCATCCCGTTCATCAGTTCAATGCGCCGGCGGTCATGGTCGAGCAAAGGCGCGAGCCGCCGGCGGATCCCCAGATTAAGCCGCATGGTCTTGTCGTGGGCGTATGAGTCATACATGTAGTCCCGTTCTATGTCGGTGACCATTTCCAGCGTAAGTTCGTCATGGTTTCGAAGAAACAGCGCCCACTGACAGGATTTGGGTATCTCGGGAGTCTGTTGCAGAATTTCGGTAATCGGTTTACGGTCTTCGAGCTTTAGCGCCATAAACATGCGCGGCATGAGCGGGAAGTGAAACGCCATGTGAAATTCATCGCCCGCGCCGAAGTAAGGTCCTAAATCTGCAGGCCACTGATTGGCCTCTGCCAACAACATTCGCCCGGGGAATTCCTGGTCCAACTTCCTCCGCAATTCCTTGATGATGGTGTGCGTCTCGGGCAAGTTCTCGCAGGATGTCCCTTCCCGTTCGATGAGATAAGGGACTGCATCCAGCCGGAACCCGTCCACCCCGAAATCCAGCCAGAACTTCATCACTTCCCACATCTGCTCTCGAACCGCAGGATTGTCATAATTCAGATCGGGTTGATGGCTGAAGAACCTGTGCCAGTAATATTCTTTGGAAACCGGATCCCATGCCCAGTTCGAGAGTTCGGTGTCGATGAAAATGATGCGTGCCGACTGATAACGCGTGTCGGTGTCGCTCCATACATACCAGTCGCGCCGCGGATTGTCCCTGGAACTTCTGGACTCCTGAAACCATATGTGCTGGTCCGACGTATGATTCAGCACCATTTCCATGATTACCTTAATGTTCCGTTGGTGGGCTGCGGCGAGGAATGTCTTGAAATCGTCCAGAGTCCCGTAAAGTGGATGGACCGACCAGTAGTCGGAGATGTCATACCCATCGTCGCGCAAAGGCGACGGGAAGAACGGCATCAGCCAAATCGCGTTAACACCCAGATCGCTTAGGTAGTCGAGCTTCTGCGCCAATCCCTGAAAGTCCCCGACGCCGTCGCCGTTGCTGTCAAAAAAGGCACGGACGTGCACCTGGTAAATAACCGCGTTCTTATACCAAAGCGCGTCTTGAATTTCCGGCAAGAGTTCCTCCGAATGCTCCTTGTCGCCTAAGAGAGGTTAAGCGAAGACTTGTGGAAGCGCGTATCACAATCATCTCACGGGAGAGTACAACGCTTCTGCGCATCGTAGATCGTCGCACCGGAACCCGCTAATAAATCCACAGAAACCTGGGTTGAATCTGACGCTCGGGCGCCCATCGAACGCGAATCGCACAGCTTACCCCCGCCCGAAACCCAGGCCCGCAAGGGTTGCAACCCTCTCAGGCTCGATTCCTGCGCTTGCAATCAGGACTTGAAAGCTCTCACCCATTCCCGCTGGTGTGACCAGGTGCTTCAGTTGCAGCGCCACCTTGGCTCGCTCCTGCGGGAGTCGGCACTCTTCGAAAGCGTCAGCGAACTGATTCGCTTGCCCAATTCCCATCAGGAACTGTGATTGCGTGATCAGCTTTTGCGCGTGCATGCCATTCTGCTGAGCCATCGTGGAAAGCGCAGTGAAGTTCACATCGGCCGTAATGTCCTGTTCTCCCGGCGCTTCGTAAGGATTCGCACTCACAGAATGCCGTCGAATGGCTTTCAGCGTGCCTCGATGCCTCCCCGCAAGCTGCTCTTCGCGAGTGTAGCCATAATCAATAGTCACGAAAAAGCCGCGCCGAAAACTACTTGCAGCCGAAAAAGCCTTCCGGCTTTGAAGCGGAACCTCGACGTGTTCTCCCTCTTCCGGATGCACCGAATACCGGTCCAGGAATTCCAACTCCTCTGCCGACGCCGCACCCCACATTTCGACAAATTTACCGCCACGTGTATCGATGCGCAGCGATCCCTTCAAACTCAGCACATCTACGGGAATTGCATCGAAAAATTCGTTCGCGAACACAATGCAGGGAGATTCCTCGGACTCGGCTGTCTTGACGAGGATTGCTTTCCCGCTCCCCAGATGATGGCTCAGGACGTCCGTGATTCGCTCGCGCAGCGCGGGGGACTGCTCGACAAGCACATACTGGACAGCGCGAAAAAATTCTGGAAACTTCTTTTGAGACCAATCCAAAACGTCCTGTGCGAACAACCCGCGGCCGGGACCGAACTCCTTCAGAGTGATGGCTGCCGGAGAGCCTAGCACGCGCCACATCTCTTCGAACTGCCGAGCGAGCAGTCGCCCAAACACCGCATGCACATCGCTCGATGTATAGAAATCCCCTGCCTTACCGAACTGCTCCGCATTCCGGGAGTAGTATCCGAGTTCCGGATGGTAGAGGCACAGTTCCATGTAACGGGAAAAGGGAATCGGGCCGCGTTCGCGAATCTCCTGCTCTATGATCCCGCGCAATCCGCTCACAAACCCTTCTTCTGGCGATCCATGCGGTCTTGTGGCGTACGAATGAACATCTCCACAAAATAATCATGCAGCGCGTCATACAGCTGGCGCTGGAAACTCCACTCAAATTGCGGGTCATCGAGGTCGCGCGGATGCAGTTCGAAGTAGTACGTGTGAACCGGTACGCGCTCATCCTTGAATTTGATGACCACTTCAACGCCGTCGCCTTTGCTCTGCGCGGAAAAGTCCAACAGCGGGTGCTCATACAAACGCAGTTGCGACTGCACGCGATCCAAGCGAGACTGAGCAAGCTCTGGCATTCGGAGGATTGTAGAACATCGAGCGGACCGGCTTCGAACGAAACACCAGCCAAAGAATAATGCCCCTACGCCTCCGGGGAGGAGCGTAGGGGCACCCGGGTAACGTTCAGGCGAGGGGTCTCAATCCCGCCTAACCATCTGATCAGAGATACGCAGCAGGGTACTTAGAAGTTCCCGCTGTCCTGTAGTGGATTAGACCCCGCCAATCAAAAAAAGGTTAGCCGGATCAATATTTGTCATGCAGTTCGGTGCGCTTATGGATTGCTCTTAGCCTTTGGCCGCTCGTAGGCTTTCTGAAGATATTTCCGGGCTTCCTCCAGCGCTCCAAAAGTATTGTCGTTGGTCTGCAATGCCTGGCGATACTCGTTCACCGCACGCTCGCGCTGGCCCGTGATGTCGAAAATCTTGCCCAGCTGAATGCGGCTCCAGACCTCCGTCCATCGCGGATCGCCATCGCCATTGATGGCCTCACGATAGGCGTTCGCAGACGACTGGTAATTCCGCTGCAGGAAGAACACTTCCGCGATGCGGTAGTGAGCGAGCGAACTGTTTTTGTTGAGATCAAGCGCCTTGTTGAACTCGGTCAGTGCGCCCGTAAGGTCGCCCTGCTGTTGCATTGCCTGTCCGCGAAGAATGGAAGCGCGAAGCTTCACATCACTGGAATTCGTCAGGACACGGTGATCGGGGTCGACCGAAATTCGCCGCGGACGTCCGAATGTCTCGATGGAGAATGGTGAATTCGTCCCGACTACTTCGACGCGCTTGTTCTCGGTCTTGCCATCGGTGTCAATGCGCAAGTCGACCGGCATACGGAACAGATCCAGGTCCTGCGAGATCTCACCCGTAACGCGGAATCCCGGCAATTTTTCTTCTTTTGGTTGTTGCGCTGCGGCTGCCCCGCCCAAGCGGTACGTCGTGTACTTCACCTTGAACTCGGGTGCGCCCGTAGAATCCAGCCATTGCGAGAAGAACCACGTGAGTTGCTGGCCGAAGTTCTTTTCAGCGATTGTCCGGAAGTCGTCCGTCGTCGCCGACTTTCCCGCATTCTCGGCTGCGAACTCCCGCATCGTCTTGTTGTACTTGTCTTCTCCCAGGACCCACCGCAGCATGTGGAGAATCATCGCTCCTTTGTCAGTGGTGAGCG
Organism: Terriglobia bacterium; assembly: GCA_963727085.1. GTDB lineage: Bacteria > Acidobacteriota > Terriglobia > Terriglobales > Acidobacteriaceae > Sulfotelmatobacter. The sequence continues at coordinate 248,238 of CAVSER010000007.1, forward strand.
ACTGAAATTCGGTAGAAAATAGATCCAGTTTGCTGGCGCTCGAAAGCGGAACCGTGTCATAGGCCAAAGCGCCCACGGACATGTCTTTCACCGCTTCTTCCAGCCCCGCGGATCCGGCGGCATTTTCGACGTACATCGCCTCCGAGTACCGGGAGAAACCGTCACTCAACCACCAGTCATCCTTCGTCGCCGGGCTGACCGACACTCCCCACCATTGATGTGCAATCCCATCGGCGAGCAGCCGATAGTTGGTCTTCTCCGTGATTGAAGGACTGGCTAATCCCACGATCTCGGGCGCCCACGCGAATGGCAACGTGTCTCCGGGGATTTCGACCACGTTCAACCTTTGCGACATGGGCAAGCCGTACAACGTGATGAAGTACGTGAACTCCTGCACAGCCGTCGTGGTATATGCTGGCGCCACATTCTGATGATTGGGCTTAAAGAAAACGTGCAGGTCGAGCCCTGCCTCGTCGCTCTTGTGCTCCTGGAACACGCCGGCGATGATCGTTCCAGGGAAACTGGACTTGTCTGATATGAAGGTGAAGGTCTTGGTCGGCAATACACTTGCGTTTGGCTTGTTCGAAGCCGCATGATCGACAACTGTGACTTTGCCGCTTCCAATCGCCAGCATGTGCGCCGGCACAGTCACGCTGATGGTTGACGTGAACCGGTTCAGGCCGAAGCCGCTTACCGGGAACCACCGTCCCGCGTAAAGTAGATAACTCGTATCGTCTGAGATATGTGCCAAGCTGAGCCCCGGAACCGGACTATTATCCGCCGAATCCAGAGTCCCCTCATATTCGAAAGTCAGAGTGGTAGAAGCGTCCTTCGAGAGCCCGTTCGGGAGCGGGACGCGCACCGTTGAATCCTGGGTGACCCGTTCCGCCGACAGCGGTTGGTTCTTTTCGTCGACCACCTTGGTCACCCGCAGGTCGTTATGCAACTCAAAAACCGCCACGTTCAGGTCCTGCAGCGCGGTGAACTTGACCTTGGCCTTGGCAGTGATCTGGTGCAGGTGGGGCGTCAGGACGGCGTCGATCTGGTAGTCGTCCACTCGCAGGCGTGCCTTTTCGGCCGCCCATGAGGGCGGTGCCAAGGCAATCAGGATGCACAGAGTCAGACAGCTAGTAAGGACGCTACTTGCGCGCCGTAGGTGATTCGACATTCAGGGAAATCTCCCGGAAATGATAACCCATTTCCTATGATGAAGATTCTGACGTAAAAGATGCTGGAAGCACAAGAAGCACTCTACCCAGTCGATTATCTCGCCCTTGAACGGGCGGCCATGTCCAGAATAATCCTTGCTGCCCGATCCGCAGGCTTCTGCACGACTCCATTCGGCCCTCGGAGCCGGTCTTTGACCCCTGCAAGGCCTTGCAACATCCGCTGCCGGGCGGGTCCTTCCGGCAATATCTCCCGGACTCGGGACACCACTTTCTCGGCCGTGAAGTCCTGCTGCACCAATTCCGGAACGACCTCCTCCCCCGCGATCAGGTTCACCATGGCGAACCGCGGGACCTTCACGCGAGGTCTTCCCAGCAAGTAGGTGAGAGTCGATACCCGGTACACCATGACGAACGGCAGATTCATCATGGCGGCCTCGACCGTAGCCGTACCGCTCGCCACGATCCCCGCCCTCGAATGCCATAAGGCAGGTAGGGCTTCCGGGACCAGCGTCACTTTTTGCCGCACAATTAGGCTCTGCAGCCAGTTGCGGTCGAGAGTCTGTGCCACAGGAAGTAGGAATTCGTACTCTGGGCCAAGCAGGGCCGCCGATTCCACGATCGTGGGCAGGTTCATCCGCACTTCCTTGACCCTGCTGCCCGGCATGAGCGTGATCCACTGCTTCACGGGATCAATCCCGAACTCAGATGCGTAGCTGGCTCGGTCAACGCTGGGTTGCGCCAGTTCGGCTAATGGATGTCCGATGAAGGTCGCGTCCACGCCCCGGTCGCGATAGAACTTTTCTTCAAACGGAAAGATGACCAACGCTTTGTCGATGTAATACCGGATCAGCTTCACGCGCCCTTGACGCCATGCCCAGAATTGCGGTGCAACGTAATAGACCGTGGGAACCCCGCGTCGCTTCATCTGCCTCGCAACCCGCCAGTTAAACGCAGGGGAATCGATTACGATCGCCAGATCCGGTTTGCGGAGGTCGGCTTCCTGGATCAGGTGTCTGTACAGTCCAAGTATTTTCGGCAGACGGCTGAGGATTTCGGTGATGCCGACGACGGCTAGATCCCGGGCATCGACGACGGTGTCGCACCCGGCAGCGCGCATCCGTTCGCCACCCACCCCGAAGAACTCCAGGGATGGGTCACGCTGGCGCAGCGCATCAATGAGCTGCGCGCCGTACATCTCGCCAGAAGCCTCACCCGCCGAGATCAGGATTCGCAAGGCATGATTCTAGCAACGAAACAACTGTAGAGACGTCGCTTGTTCCATCTCTTTCAGGTCGATAAACAATCCCTCTGTTGTGAAAGGGCGAACAGAGTTCCTTGTGATGTCATCGTGAACGGCGGCGAAGCCGGCGTGAGCGATCGTACGACGCTGGAAGGCTTGATGTTGTGGACGGGAACGCCCTACCGTGTGCCGCACGAGTCTCCCTCTTCCGAGGTAATAGGAACCGGCCTGACCTACTTGATCTCCACCTGATCAATCTCAAATTCGAACTTCCCCGGCTGCTGAGCGGCAACAAAGGCGAGAGAAGCAAGGTCGCTCCCATTCGTCTCGAATGTCGAGAATGGAAAGCTGTACTGCTTCCACTCCGGCCCCGCGACGAATTGCGTCATCGCCGGCATGCCGTTCTGCCCGGAACGAGCCTCCGTAAGAACGACGAGCGTATACGTCTTCCCATCGCCCTTCGCCCAGAAGCTGATCTCCTTCTTGCTCGACAGATTGACCGGTTCCATCGGAGCGCTGCCCGGACTGAACATCACTCCAGCCCAGGTAAACTGTGCCCCCGGAATAATCTCGCCATCCACCTGCAGCGCGCCTTTGGAATTGCTCGCTCCCGGCTCGGCGATCTTCATGGACGATATCGACTTTCCGCCATTCATCGCGTCGGTGCTCGTCATCCATGAACCGTAATTGGCGACTACTTTCCCTTCGTCAAATGTGCTGACCACCCCGGACTCCGATCCCGCCGGAGGCGGTGCACCCAGCGGTTTGCCGTTGTCGCCATGCAGGCCAACAACCGTCAGGGCCGCCATTCCGGTCTGATCCGAGCTAGGTCCCACCATCACATCGAATACCCCCCGCTCCACGACCTTGTGCATATCGATATTTAACATCGAGAGCATTTCCGGAGTAATCGTGAAATCCACCGTCTTTTTTTCCCCAGGCTTGAGCGTAATCCGCTGGAATCCCTTCAGTTGCATGACCGGCTGCGTCACGGACGCGACACGCTGGTGGATATACAACTGAGGAACTTCATCGCCCTCGCGTGATCCGGAGTTCGTGATGTCCACGCTGACCTTCGCCGTACCGCCCGACATGATCTGTGCCGGCTCAACCCGCAGGTTTTCAAACCTGAACGTGGTGTAGCTCAGTCCATACCCGAACGGATAAAGCGGCTTCCGTGTACTGAACGCATACGTCCTGTTCGCGGATGGCTTGTGATCGTAATAGTCCGGCAGATCGCCAACCGAATGCGGGAATGTGATCGGTAGTTTCCCGCCCGGATTCACGTCGCCGAACAGCACGTTCGCTGCCGCCGTCCCGCCTTCTTGTCCCAGGTACCATCCTTCGAGGATTGCCGTCGCATGATCCGCAATGTAGTTGATCGAAAGCGGCCGCCCGTTGATCAGCAGCACGACCGTAGGTTTTCCGGTTTCAACGACCGCCTTCACTAGGTCGTTCTGCGCGCCCAGCAGGTCGAGCGAATCGCGGTCGCCCAGATGCTCCTCGGACCATGCTTCCCGGTTCGTCGATTCATTTTCGCCCACCACCAGGATTGTGACATCCGCCTTCTGTGCGGCCTCAACCGCCGCTTTGATGCTCTCCTGTTGCGTCGACGGATCGACGAGCTTCACGTTGTTCGCAAACCAGCCATGCCAGTCGTTCTTCGCATCGGTGATCTTGCAGCCTTCGGCGTAGATGACATTGGCCTTCGAACCCACACGGTCGCGAATGCCTTGCACAATGCTGACGCCATGCACCGGATCTCTGCTGTACCCCCCAAGGTGAATGCCCTCGGCATTGGGTCCGATCACGGCAATGGTCTTCAGCTTCGTCAGATCGAGCGGAAGCAGATCCTTGTCGTTCTTAAGCAGTACAATCGTTTTCTGCGCCGCTTTGACCGCCAGAGCGCGATGCTCCGCGCTGTTCGTGGTCTTTTCCGCGTAATCGGGATCAACATACGGATTGTCGAACAACCCGAGGCGAAACTTCGTCTCCAGGACTCGCGCCACCGCACGGTTCAACTCGGCTTCCGCTACCGCTCCTTGCTTTACCTGCCAGAGCAGTGTGCGGTACACCGAGCCATCGGACAGATCGTAATCGACTCCTGCCGCGAGGGCGAGACGCGCTGCCTCCGCCTTGTTCGCCGCCACGTGATGCGTGTTGGTCAACATCTGTAACCCGTCCCCATCCGAGGTGATGTACCCGCGGAACCCCCACTCCTGCCGCAGTACGCGGTCGAGCAGCCAGTGATTGATGTGCGAGGGCACGCCGTCGATCTCGTTGTACGAGGCCATTACGCTGCCAACATGCGCTTCCTGCACCGCAGCCTGAAAGGGCACCAGGAAACTCTCGCGGATGATGCGCTCGGAGTAGTTTCCCGGAGCAGTATTCGTCCCGCCCTCAGGCATCCCGTGAACCGCAAAATGTTTCGCCGTCGCCAGAACGTGATGACGGTTGATCAGGAACGAATCTCCTTGCAGGCCCGTGATCGCTGCCACGCCCATGCGAGAGGCCAGAAACGGATCTTCCCCATAGGTCTCCTCAGTGCGTCCCCAACGCGGATCGCGCGCTATGTCGAGAACTGGCGAGAAAACCTGGCCGGCACCGGCCGCTCCCGCTTCCTCTCCCGCAGCCGTAAATACCTGGTGCACCAGTTCCGGATCCCACGTGCTCGCCAGGCTCAGCGCCTGCGGAAAACTCGTACTGCCGTACTCCATAAATCCGTGTAACGCTTCTCCCATGAACAGCGACGGAATGCCAAGCCGTGTCTTTTCCTTCAAATAGCGCTGCACTCCGTTGCGCAGGATAGCGGCCTTCCTCGCGGGGAACGCCAGATCGGGATCCCACCAGCGCGTCAGCACCGCACGCGCAGACTCGGTCGTGTACGTCCCGGTCGGATCGATGACCTGCATCTCGGCCCGCGACCCGCCGCAAATCTGCTCGACCTTTTCTTCCAAGGTCATCCGCGAAAGCAGGTCGGAAACGCGGTCATCGATGGGCAACGCTGCATTCTTGTATTTCGGCGTTTCTTCCGCAGCCAAAGAGGTGCTGGATTTTTCCAGCGAACCTGTACTTTTAGTGGATTTCTTTTGTGCGGCTAACGGTAGGGAAAAGAGCAGAAACAAGCAAAGAGCAGAGCGGAGAAGAATATCGATTTTTTTCATGGGTGGAGAGGTCTGCCTCCTTGGAACGGATAATGCTACTCCAAGGTACGAGGCAGGGGGAAAGAGAGTTCCAGATGAAAGGATTTATGTGGGGACAGCCGCCTCGGCTGTCTGTTGGTGGAAAGTTCCGGCGCCGCCAAACTTTGCAGCTAGTCGTCCGCGCTAACCGTAGACTGCGGCTCTTGCGAACTGCCCACCGGAATCTCCTGATCCTTGTACTGCAACTGATACAGCTTGTAGTAAATCCCACGATGCGCCAGCAGTTCCTGGTGCGTCCCGATCTCGCGAAGCTGCCCCTTGTGCATGACGATGATCTTGTCGGCGCGCTGAATCGTCGACAACCGGTGCGCGATGATCAGAGAGGTTCGTCCTTCCACCATCCGGCTAAGCGCGTCCCGCACCTTGAATTCCGTCTCCGTGTCAACACTGGACGTCGCTTCATCGAGAATCAAAATCTTCGGATCATGCGCCAGCGCGCGCGCGAACGAGATGAGCTGCTTCTGTCCGGTCGATAGCGTCGACCCGCGCTCGCGAACTTCTTCGTCAAATCCCTTGGGCAGTGCACGAATGAAATCGCCCAGGTTCACGTCCTCAACCGCCTGTTGGATGTGCGAATCCTGAATGCGCGCAGTTCCCAGCCGAATGTTTCCGCCGATTGTCCCGCTGAACAGAAAAGGATCCTGCAGAACCACTCCGAAACGGCTGCGCAGCGCGGCAAGATCCATCTCTTTGACATCGACCCCGTCGATTCGCACCGCGCCTTTCTGCACGTCGTAGAAACGCAGTAGCAGGGAAATCATCGTGGTCTTTCCCGCGCCCGTATGCCCAACGACGGCATCCGTTTCCCCGGGTTCGATCGCAAAGCTCACATCGCGCAGCACCCAGTCAGGCTGGGCTGATCCGTTATGACCATTACCAGCCGCCGCTTTCCCCGCGTGGTCCTTGCCGTCCTCCGGAACATCGCGATAGGCAAACCACACGTGATCGAATTCAATCCGCCCCGGCCCCGCCGGCGTTTTCGTAATCGCAGGAGAGACGATGTCAACCGGCGTATCCAGCAGCTTGAAAATCCTCTCGCTCGCCGCCATCGCCGATTGCAGAATGTTGTACTTTTCGCTGAAGTCCATGATCGGACGGAAGAATCGCAGTGCGTATTGCGTGAACGCAATCAGCACGCCCAGCGAAGCGGCCATCGGAACCAGATGCAGCCCAAGGTGAGGGTGCCGCGTAATTTCAATAGTCGATACCGAGATCTTGCGGATCACGTCCTGCCCGCCCCACCAGATCACGCACGCAATCGCAATAGCGGAAAAGAAATCGACGATCGGGTAGTACACCGCATACGCCAGGATCGCATCCTTGAACGCATCCATGTGGCTGCGGTTGATCTCCGAAAAACGCTTGTAAGCCTTCTCCTCCCGATTGAACAGCTGCAGCACCATCATCCCGCTGACATGTTCCTGCAGATAGGAATTGATGCGCGCGATTGCGACCCGAATCCGCCGGTAGGAATCGCGTACCTTGTCGCGGAAAATCTTCGTCGCCACGACGATGAACGGAAGCACGGCAAATGTGATCAATGCCAGCTTCCAGTTCATGCACAGCATGATCCCCAGAATGCCGGCGAGGACGAAGAGATCTTCAAAAATCGAGACCACGCCCGAGGTGAACATCTCATTCAGCGCATCCACATCGGTGGTAACGCGCGTGACCAGCCGCCCCACGGGATTCTTGTCGTAAAAGCCCACGTCCATCCGTTGCAAGTGCCGGAAGATCTGGCTGCGCAGATCGAACATCACCTTCTGCCCGGTCCACTGCATGAAGTAGGTTTGCAGGAACTCCAGGACGAAGGTAAAAAGCAGCAGACCGAAATAAATGGCAGAAATTTGTGCGATGCCCTTCGATGGCTGCGGGCTCAACCAGCTCCAAAGCCCCGACTGCCCGTTACCCGTCGGTGCCAGATAACGGTCCACCGCGACTTTCACTAGATAAGGTCCAAGCACATCCGCGATGGACTTGAAGATGATTGCGGCAATCGCGATCGCCACCTGCCACCGGTATGGACGCAGGTAGGTCAGCAGCCGCCGCATCAGACGGCTGTCATACGCTTTGCCTAATATCTCTTCTTCCTGGGCCATGGAGTCAGACTACTGCGGACGGACGGGCGGATGCGCCTTCCACAGGGTACCTCAAATAGATGCCGCGAAGGCCCTCAGGATGGAAAAGGTTTCGCCCCACTCCGGCTACAATAGTCGGTCTCAACCACGAACCCACGTGCGATCCTTGAATGGCATGACCCGCCGGCAGCTCTTGCAGTACGCAGGAAAAACTGCCCTGGCCCTTCCCGCGCTGCCCCTGGTCGGGTCGCTCACTGGATGCGGTGGGTCCTCGGCCACTTCGACTGTCACTCCTCCACCTCCGCCCGTTTCCGATGACGAATTCCTCGACGAGACCGAGCGCGCCCTCTTCCTCTACTTCTGGGAGCAAGCCAGTCCTACGATGGGCCTGGTAAAAGACCGGGCCGCGGCCTCCGGCGGTGACACTCGAACCATCGCCAGTATCGCGGCCACTGGATTCGGCCTTACCGCACTTTGCATCGGTCACTCCCGTGGCTATGGAGATCCCACCCAGATCCAGGCTCGCGTGGCCGCGACGCTCGGCTTCCTGGCGAATCTCCAGATCAGTTTGCAGGCGACCACGAACGGCTTCTTTTACCACTTCCTCGACATGAATACCGGCGACCGCGCTTGGACCAGCGAGGTTTCCTCCATCGACACGTCAATCCTGCTCTGCGGGATTTTGACCTGCCGCCAGTATTTCCAGGATGCCCAGATTCAGATCCTCGCAACCCAGATCTATAACAACGTGAACTGGCAATGGATGCTGAATGGTGGCACGACCTTTTCCATGGGTTGGACTCCCGAGAGCGGCTTTCTTACCAATCGCTGGGACACCTACTGCGAATTGATGATGATCTATTTACTCGGAATCGGTTCCCCGACCTATCCAGTCCCGGCGACATCCTGGGATGCCTTCAGCCGCCCCATCCTGGCCTATCAGGGACTCACCTACATCACCAACTACTACGCGCCACTCTTCATTCACCAGTACTCGCACGCGTGGTTTGATTTCCGCAGCAAGTCCGACGCCTACGCAAACTACTTCAACAATTCTGTGACCGCCACGCAGGCACACAAGCTATTTTGCCTGTCCCTCGAGAGCCAGTTTTCGGATTACGCCGATGATCTGTGGGGAATCACTGCCTCCGATTCCAGCAACGGATACACCGCCTGGGGCGGTCCTCCCGCCATGGGCCAGATCGACGGCAGCATTGTGCCGTGCGCCTGCGGCGGATCGCTGGCCTTCGATTCGGCCGACTGCCTGAGTGTTCTGCGCAATATCCGCTCGAAGTATCCCACGGCGTGGCAACGCTACGGCTACATCAATGCCTTCAATCCGCTCACCGGATGGTATGACGCTGACGTAATCGGAATCGGCGCCGGCATTCACATGCTGATGGCCGAGAACCAGCGCACCAGCTTCGTCTGGAGCACATTCATGTCGAATCCGGAAGCCCAGGCTGCGTTCGCCGCTGTCGGATTGAAGTAGTGGCACACAGCTCGCCCGCCTTCGCCTGGCTCGGTCAATGGGATAATGAGAATGTGCCGCTGGGCATCTACATCTCGGTCCCGTTCTGCCGCACCAAGTGCAGCTACTGCAACTTCGCGTCCGATGTCTTCTCCAAGGCTGTCTTCGATCACTACGTAGATCGCCTTTGCCTCGACATCAATTACTCTGAGCGGACGGCGCGGGAGATGACAGGCCGCTTCGAAAGGGAAGTGGACTCCGTTTACCTGGGCGGAGGCACACCTACAGTCCTCGACACCGCACAACTGGAGCGCACCTTTGATGCGGTGCGCGCGAACTTCTCTATTTCCCCGGATGCAGAGATCACCGTCGAATGCGCTCCTGGAACGCTGACACCGGACGTCCTGGACAGCCTCCTCCGATGCGGCGTGAACCGAGTGAGCCTCGGCGTGCAGTCCTTCATCGATCAGGAAGCGGCCGCCGTCGGGCGTCTGCACAAGTACGGCACGGTCATCGACGATATTGCCCGCCTCCGTGCGGCCGGCATCACCAACCTCAACATCGACCTGATCGCCGGACTGCCTCACCAAACCTCCGAAAGCTGGCATCGATCTCTGGCTGAGACGATCGACACCAATGCGCCCCATGTCAGCGTCTACATGCTGGAAGTAGACGACGAATCGCGTTTAGGACGCGAGTTGATGGCGGGCGGCACCCGCTATCACGCGCATTTCGTCCCCGACGAAGGCGCTGTAGCGGACTTCTATCTGGCAGCATGCGAGACGCTCGAAGCGGCAGGCGTCAAGCAGTATGAAATTTCCAATTTCGCCCGTCCCGGCTCCGAATCGCGCCACAACTTGAAATATTGGACGCGGCAGCCGTATCTCGGCTTCGGCGTCGATGCCCACTCGATGCTTCTTTCCCCGGGCGAAATCGAGGCAGTACGTTTCGCGACCTCAGACTCACTCGACAGGTATGTTGCCAGTTCGCCCTTGCAGAAGACAGCCATCACTCGCATAACAGCTTTTGAGGAGTCCTTTTTCCTCGGCATGCGCCTGAATCGCGGAGTTGATTTATCCGAAATAGCCGCAGCATTCGGAAGCGATTCCGTGCGAGGTCTCGAACCGGTGATCTCCCAACTGATTCGCGACGGGCTTCTCGATCGCGATTCCGATGCGGTGCGCCTGACGTCCCGCGGACGGCTCTTCTCCAACGAAGTCTTTGAGCGATTTCTCGCACCTGACATTGCGGCCGTCAAACCCTAGGCAGAAGATCTTGGGCGTATAATCCGTTCGGATCTTCGCGCCGGTCAGAAGAGCGCAAACGGCGTAACAGCCAGACCATCCGGTCGGTTGGGTGGCTCTCGGAAACTCGCAGAATCGCCAGTGTTCATGCGGCTCCCGCCATCCCGCTCCTTTCTTCTCCGGAGGTAACTTCTTCCCCTTCCGGCGCCTATGTTCTAATCAAAAATTCGACGATGGATGCGTCTGTGAGCGGAGCCGTGCAGGCCGCGGTGTCCGAGTGGGCTGGAGGAACCTTGGATTTCCAACTGAACGAAGAACAACTGCAGTTGAAGAAGAGCGTTCGCGAATTTGCCGAGCGCGAGATCAGGCCCAATGTCATGAAGTGGGACGAGGCCGGCGAATTCCCGCTGGCCACCATCAAAGAACTCGGCAAGATGGGATTGCTGGGCGTCGTGTTTCCGCAGGAGTACGGCGGCGCGGGCATGGGATACGTCGAGTACGTGACTGCCATCGAAGAGCTCTCGCGCGTCGACGGGTCGGTCGGCATCATCGTTGCCGCCCACACGTCACTGTGCTCGAATCACATCTTTCTCGCCGGCAACGAAGCCCAGAAAAAGAAATACGTCAGCAAGTTGGCCACGGGAGAATTCATCGGTGCGTGGGGACTGACCGAACCGTCTTCAGGATCCGACGCAGGCAGCGCGCGTATGACCGCCGTTCGCAAGGGCAATCAATGGGTGCTGAACGGGACCAAGACATTCTGCACCAACGGTCACTACGCGGATGTTGTGGTTGTCCTCGCCGTTACGGATAGAGCCGCACATACCCATGGGATCTCCGCATTCGTTGTCGACAAAGACACAAAGGGATTTCGCCCCGGCAAGAAAGAAAACAAGCTGGGACTTCGTGCCAGCGACACCGCCGAACTGATCTTCGAAGACTGCGTCATCCCAGCCGAGAATCTGCTCGGCGGAGAAGGCCAGGGATTCCCCGACGCCATGCGCGTCCTCGACGGCGGCCGTATCTCAATCGCTGCCCTGTCTCTGGGGATGGCCGGAGGGGCGTACGAGGCAGCTTTGAAATATTCCAAGCAGCGCCACCAGTTCGGCAAGGCCATCAGCGACTTCCAGGCCATCCAATGGAAGCTCGCGGACATGGCCACCGAAATCGAAGCCGCTACGTTGCTCACGATGAAGGCAGCCTCCATGAAAGATGCCGGCATGAAGACCACGCAGGAATCTTCCATGGCCAAGCTCTACGCCAGCGAAGTCGCGGTGAGATGCGCCAACGAAGGCGTCCAGATCCACGGCGGATACGGTTTCATCAAGGACTACCCGGCAGAGAAGTTCTACCGCGACGTGAAGCTGTGCACCATCGGCGAAGGCACAAGCGAGATCCAGCGCCTGGTCATTGCAAGGCAGTTATTGAAGGACTAACCGAAGTCCCCGCCTGCGTGATCTGAGCCGTTTCCCACTTTACGGCTCTGTGGTAGATTTCTCCGCGAATGCCTGAGAATGCCGCGCCACCTGTAGACGAAACCGCAACCACAGCGGACGAGCGCACGATGGCCGTCCTCGCACAGGTGTTGCAACTGCTTGGCGGTTGGATCGCGCCCTTGATCATCTTCTTCGTCAAGCGCCAATCACGATTCATCACGTTCCATGCTCTACAGGTCCTCCTGTTCGAAGGAGTCTGCATCTTTCTCTCGATGCTAGCCATGTTCGCACTCTTTGTTTCCATGGCTCTGGGCATCGCGCTGGGAGGCTTCCCCTCCCAGCATTCTTCGGCTCCTCCCAAGGCCTTCTTTCTCTACTTCGCCCTCTTCTGGCTGGCATTCGTCATCCTTTGGTTCGTGAAGCTGTTGCTCGCCATCATCTACGGCGTCAAAGCCGGCCGCGGAGAGTGGGCGGAATACCCGCTGCTCGGCCGGTTAGCCCGCCACATTCTGCACATCGGCCCTGGTGGCGCGTTTATGAACCCTTAGCGCGCCTTTCCCGCTTCTTGCCGCTCTGCTTTACACTGTTCGCTTGACCGCCGCCTCCAATTCCGCGCTCGACAATCTGACCGCCGTCGTGCGCTCGGGCGATGTCCGGGCCCTCGCCCGCGCCATCTCTACGGTCGAGAACCGTGCCCCGGGCTGGTCCGACTTGCTGAAAGCTCTCTTCCCCCATACCGGCAAATCACGCGTCATCGGACTCACCGGGCCCCCGGGAGCAGGGAAGAGCACGCTGGTCGATCAGCTCGCCAAGCTCTACCGCAAGCAAGACCGCACCGTCGGAATCATCGCCGTGGACCCCACCAGCCCGTATACCGGCGGAGCCATCCTAGGCGACCGCATACGCATGCAGGATCATTTCGCCGATCCCGGAATCTACATCCGCAGCATGGCCACGCGCGGATCATTGGGCGGATTGGCGCGCACCACTGCCGACGTCACCACCGTGCTCGATGCCTCTGGTCGGGACGTTATCCTCATCGAAACGGTCGGTGTCGGCCAGGACGAAGTCGACATCGTTCGCCTCGCAGAAATCACAGTCGTAATCCTTGTGCCGGGCATGGGAGACGATGTGCAGACCATCAAGGCCGGCATCATGGAAATCGCCGACATCTTCGTCATCAACAAGAGCGATCGCGAAGGCGCCGAGCGCGTCGAACGCGAGATTCGAGCTCTGCAATCCCTCGCGATGCGCCACGATGCATGGACCCCGCCGATCGTCAAAACTGTGGCCAGCGAAGCACAAGGTATAGACGAACTGGCAGCCGCAGTTGCAGATTACGAGAGCTTTCTATTGAAAGAGAATCGCGCCCTGAAGAAGAGCGTGGAAAACTGGCAGGAGCGCCTGATCGAAATGCTTCGCGACGCCATGCTCGAAAAAGCCCGTGCTCAGGTTTCCGACGGCAACCTGACCAAGCTCGCAGCCGATGTCGCAGAGCACAAGCGCGACCCCTACACAGTGGTGGAGGAAATCGCATCACGGATCGGCAAGTAAAAGGATTGATGAGATGTCGCGAATAGAGACCAAGGTCAGTGGAGGAGATCTTCGTTCTACCATCTGAAATCTTCAATCTGAAATCGACAATCGCATGAACTTCAGCATCGATCATCTCGGCATCGCGGTAAAGTCGTTGTCCACGGCGAAAGGCATCTACGAAAAGCTGGGCCTCAGCGTGTCCCCAGAAGAAACCGTGGAGCACGAGCAGGTGCGCCTCGTGATGGTTCCCGTGGGCGAAAGTCGTCTGGAACTGCTCGAGGCCACGTCCGAGGATTCGACCATCGCAAAGTTCATTGCCAAGCGCGGCGAAGGCTTGCACCACGTTTGCATGAAAGTTCCAGACCTGCGCGCGGCGGTAGATCGCTTGAAAAAAGATGGCGTGCGGCTCGTCTCAGACGAGATCCAAACGGGTGCAGGCGGGCATCAGTACGTTTTCGTGCACCCGTCGAGCACGGGTGGGGTGCTGCTCGAACTGGTACAGGCATAGAAAAAACCGGCGCATCGCAAGCTCTTCGCGGATTCACAAACGAGAATGCTTCTTCTGGTCACAGACACTTCAGGACGGAACGGCAGCGTAGCGCTGGCCCGCGCTGAGGCACCGAACGACGAAGTTCAACTGATCGAATCGGTCCCGCTCGCCGGCGGAACCTTCTCCGCTCAACTCGTTCCGCAGATCGCATCGCTCCTCGCCAACCACGGCTTCCGCAAAAGCGATATCGGTGCCTTTGTCGTCGTCTCCGGCCCCGGATCCTTTACTGGCCTTCGCGTCGGACTTGCGGCGATTAAAGGACTGGCAGAAATCCTCGACAAGCCAATCGTGCCGGTCTCCTTGCTCGAGGTGGTGGCGATTGCGAGCAACTGTCAGGGAAAGGTGATCGCCGCCCTCGACGCTGGACGCAACGAAGTCTATGCCGGCGAATACGATCTCGACGGCCAGACCCTCATCCTGCGGGAGGAGAAGCTGTTGAGTCGGGACGCCCTGATATCCGCTAAGAACGGATCGGCAGTCTCCACTCCGGACGTTTCAATTGCAGAGATGGCCCGCCAGGCTGGCGTTCCTACAGTCGCTCTCGCGCCGATCAGCATTGACATGATCGCCAACCGCGGCTGGAAAAAGCTGCAGGCAGGAGAGACAGTCACTCCCGAGACGCTAGACGCCAATTACATCCGCCGCACCGTCGCGGAGATCTATCCCAGGCCGACTTCCACGTGATTATCCGCGTCGCAACTCCCCGCGACATCCCATCCATGATGCAACTCGCTCTCGAATCCTCGTCCGCTGCCCAGTGGACGAGCACTCAGTACAAAGACCTGTTTTCAGACACGAACGCAGAGAAGATTGGCAGGTTGGCAGTTGTCGCCACAGCGTACGACAGTGGCGACGCCGGCCATGATGATGTTCTCTTCGGCTTCCTGATCGCCCGCCATCTCGCCCGGGAGTGGGAACTCGAAAACATCGTCGTCGCCTCGACCGCGCGCCGGATGGGCATCGGCAAGCAGCTCCTCAATACGCTCCTCTCAGCCGCCCATGAAACAAACAGCGAGACAGTGTTTCTCGAGGTTCGCGAGTCCAATTCCGCTGCCCGCGCTCTCTACGAACAATCCGGTTTCAAATCACACGGCGGCCGTAAGTCATACTATTCCAACCCCTCAGAAGACGCCGTCCTCTACCGCCTCACCCTCCCTTAACCGAATCTCATCCTGAGATTGCACCACTTTTTTGGCATTGAACCACGTTTGTGCCTGTGCTACCTTGACCCCATATCCCGGTTAGGAGGTCTGCTGGATGCTGACTTCAAGAGACCAACTCCTGACGAGCCACGAGGAATTCCGTCGACTGGCCCAGGAGCACACGCAGTACGCGCAACGTCTCGAAACACTCACCCAAAAACGCTACCTCAGCGAAGACGAAAAGCTCGAAGAAGTTCGCCTCAAGAAACTCAAACTCCGCCTTAAAGATCAAATGGAATCGATCGAGCGCGAGCATCGCCAGCAGTACGGCGTTAACGTAGCTTAAGAAAGTTCTGGCCAATGTCCCGGCGGCTTTGACCGCCTGGGAGGGATGTATCCACTGCAGGGCGCTTTGAAGCGCCTTTTTTTATTTATACTTACGCAGCATGGGCCAGATGCGCCTGCGCGTCCTGCCAGATATAATGAAATAACTCCCCATGGTTCGCGATGGCTACTTTTACGCTCTTCCGTTGATCGCCGCCGGTCTTCTGATCGGATGGCTGACCCATCCCGCCTGGGCAATCCTCCCATTCCTGCTGGCGGCATTCCTCCTTTGGTTTTTCCGTGATCCCGAGCGAGCAATTCCCGCCGACGAAAGCGCACTTGTCTCCCCGGCAGACGGCAAAGTGACCGACATTTCCCCTGTGACGCTCGGCAGCGAGAAGCTGTGGCGCATTAGCATCTTCCTCAGCGTGTTCGATGTCCACGTGAATCGCACTCCGATTGCCGGGGTGGTCCGTGACATCCGATACCAGCGTGGAAAATTCCTCGACGCCCGCAGCAAGGATTGCGCCGATCAGAACGAGCAGAATATCGTCACCGTTGAGGGTGACGGACAAACCGTGATCTTCAAGCAGATCGCTGGACTCCTCGCTCGTCGCATCGTATTTAACCCCAAAGTCGGAGATCGTCTCGATCGCGGCCAGCGCGTTGGACTCATCAAGTTCGGATCCCGCACCGACGTCCTTTTCGACAGCTCGGCCCGCGTCGCCGTAAAGGTCGGCGACCGCGTAAAAGGTGGTGCGAGCGTTCTCGCCCACGTCTCCCTCAGGGAAGCCCTAGCAGCCGATTCCACTGCTCAATCCCAGAGGTCCCGCGGATGAACGAGCCAACGCCCAGGCCGCGCCGCAGGCTTACCAAAGGGATGTACATCCTCCCCTCCCTCTTTACCACCGGGAATATGGCGCTCGGCTTCTACGCCATACTTGAGGTGATGCACGCTTCGCTGGCGGAGTCCGGGCATCTGGATAATGCCGCCATAGCGATCGGATTCGCGGTCCTGTTCGATGGCCTCGACGGCCGCATCGCCCGCATGACCGGTACGAGCAGCGATTTCGGCCGCGAGTTGGATTCTCTCGCCGACGTCATCACCTTCGGCATCGCGCCCGCCATGCTGGCCTGGACTTGGGGATTCCACCTGATGCCGACCATTTGGCTGATTCTGGGGCCGTTGCACGTGAAGTTGCCTCAACTGGGCGCAATCGCCAGCTTCCTGTTTCTCATCGCGGGGGCAAGCCGACTAGCTCGCTTCAACATCACCAGCAATGCCCAACCTTCGAATCCGGGACGGCCCGGCAAGAAGTATTTCGTCGGCATGCCGATTCCGGCGGGGGCGGGCGTGATCGCGGCAGTTGTGCACTTCGAATCCGGAGAGCCACTTTTGTCTGCCTATACGGCCCTCGCATGGTCTGCGATGGTGACGACGGTCGGCTACCTTATGGTGAGCACCTGGCGCTTCTACAGTTTCAAGGACATCGATTTCCGCTCGCGCCACCCGTTCCGTCTGATCCTCCTGCTCGCCGGCCTTTTCGCCCTTATCCGCTTCTATTCGCGGGAAGTGCTGTTCGCTATCGCGTTGCTCTACATGGTTTCGGGCGTGTTCTGGCGCGTGCAATGGATCTTTCGGCGTCGTTCGGGTCCGCCGCCTCCGTCCTATAAGGAGGCATCGCTACCCTCATGAGCGAATCCTCCAAGCCACTGACCTCCCCGATCCCCGCCACGCGCGGCAAGTTGTACCGCGTCGCGCTCGTGGGTGCTGGATCACTAAAGGGCAAAGAAGTCGCCGACGTGCTCAACGAGCGCAACTTCCCGGCGGCCGACATCCGTCTTCTTGATGATGACGAAGCCATGGGACAGCTCGAGGCCATGGGCGACGAGATCAGCTTCATCCAGCGCGTGCGCGCCGAGCAGTTCGAGCACGTGGATTTCACTTTCTTCGCCGCGGATTCTGACAGCACCCGTCGCAGCTGGAAAGACGCTCGTGACGCGGGCAGCGCCATCGTCGATCTCTCGGGAACTCTCGAGGACGAACCCGGCGCGAGCGTGCGCTCACTTTGGATCGAGCGCGAACGCGGACAGGTCGCTCCCCCCGAGCTTCAACCGGGACCATGTGTGACCGCGCACCCAATCGCCGTGACTCTGGCGTTAATTCTGTTGCGGGCGCAGAAGGCTGCACGAATCACCCGCGCCGTCGCGACAGTGTTTGAGCCCGCCTCGGAACACGGCCAGCGCGGTATGGACGAACTTCATCAGCAGACTGTTAACCTGCTTTCGTTCCAGCCGCTCCCGAAGGACGTCTACGACGCGCAAGTCGCCTTCAACATGGTGGCCCGTTATGGACAGAAGTCGCACCCAACGCTGGATTCCGCTGAGTCGCGTATCCTCGGGAACTATCGCAAAATCGTGGCGAACGATGCTCCTGAGCCTTCGCTGCTCCTACTGCAGGCGCCAATCTTCCACGGTTATGCGCTCGCACTGTTTCTGGAAATGGATCAAGCCTTGGATCTCCCGGCTCTTTCGCAGACACTCACCGGTGATCACGTTGTACTCTCCAGCGGGGAAGAAGATTGGCCGACCAATGTCAGTTCCGCGGGACAGCCCGACCTTCACTTGTCGCTGAAGGCGGATCCCGTGCAGCGCAATGGCGTTTGGGTTTGGGCTGCTGCTGACAATCTCCGCATCTCGGCGATCACGTCCGTCGAATGCGCGGAGAGCATGACCACCACTCGCCCCACCGGAAAAATTCAATGAAGCCGGGTCGTCGACTGTTTCTCGCGCTACTGGCGCTCGCAGCCCTGTCGCAACTCGGCTGCGGCTATCACACAGCCGGACACGCCGCCCAGCTTCCTCCTGACATACGAACAATCGCGGTTCCCGCGTTCAAGAATGACACTCTGACCTATCGCATCGAGCAAATGCTTACTTCCTCGGTCGTCCGGGAATTCACCACGCGTACGCGCTACCACATCGTGAGCGACGCCGGTGACGATGCCGACGCCACTTTGCGCGGGACCGTACTCTCAACCTCAGCTTCACCACTGACCTACGACACCGCCTCCGGGCGCGCCGCCAGCGTTCTGATTGTGGTCAGCATGAGAGTGATTATGACCGATCGCCACGGCAAGGTTCTGTATCAGAATCCGGCATACTTGTTTCGCGAGCAGTACGAAGTCTCGCAGGACCTCGCGACTTTTTTCGAAGAGGATTCCCCCGCCTTTCGGCGTCTGTCGCAGGATTTCGCCCGCACCCTGGTTTCGAATGTTCTGGAGGGATTCTAGGTGAAGCGTCTATCCTTGATTCTGGCCGTGTTCGCGCTCCTCGTCGCACCAGCTTGTTACAGCGGTTCTCGTCCCCCGCGTATCGGCAATCGCGCCAAGGATTTCACGGTGCAGGACTCCGATCGCAAGGTGAACCTCGATCAATTTAAGGGACAGATTCTTGTTCTCAATTTCTGGGCAACTTGGTGCCCGCCCTGCGTTGAAGAACTCCCTTCGCTCGAGGTGATGCAGGAGCGCATGCGCTCTCATGGTGTAGTCGTCCTGGGCGTAAGCATTGACGTCGACAACAACGCCTATCACCGCTTCATCAAAGAACGAGGCGTGAATTTCCTGACCATCCGCGATCCGGAACAAAAAGTGGCGCAGCTCTACGGGACCTCCGGTTGGCCGGAAACCTACATCATCGATCGCCAGGGCGTAATCCGCAGAAAATTCATCGGTGCCGTCGAATGGAATTCCCCCGAAGTCCTGCAGTTCCTCAGTAAGCTGTAGTTCACGATTGGATAACTATGCGAACTGCGCCCCCGATGCTAAAGTCGGAGATTGAATGCGAGGCAGGACAGACTCTGTTGTCTCCGTGAAACCCAGCGCCCTCTGTGTTGAGTGACTTTTCCGCAGTTTAATAATGCGAGCCTTCGCCCAAGCCGAACGCTTCGTCAGCGACCTCCGGTCGCGCAACATGCGCGCCGCCTACATCTTCGTAGGCGATGAGGCCTTCTTCCGCAAGCGGTTCCGCGACGCGATCCTTGAACATCTCGTCCCCATCGACCTGCGGGACTTCAGCCTCTTCGAATTCGACCTCGGCGAAACCGATCTCGCCGAAGTCCTCGACCGCGCCCGCACTCCCTCGCTCATGGCTCCGTTCCAGGTGTTCTTCGTGCGCGGCGTAAAGAATCTCTTCGGCCGCGGATCCAACGAAGAAAAGCTCGCCGCCATCGAGGACTACTGCAAGAACCCGAATCCCGACGCACTCCTCGTCTTCGTGGCCGACCACATCAGCATCCCCGCGGACGTCCGCAAAATGGAGATGCAGGATAAAGAACGCTACCAGCGCATCCGCGAAACCATGGGACAGTATTGCGGCATCATCGAACTTGCGCGCGTGGAAGAGGGAGAGGCAGTTCGCTGGATTAGCGATTACTGCACCGGACGCGATGTGAAGATCGAAGCCGACGGCGCCCGCGAATTAGTCGACGCGCTCGGTGGCGACATGATGATGATCTCCAACGAACTCGAGAAGCTCATCCTTTATGTCGGAGAGAAAAAGCGCATCACTCTGGGCGATGTGGAAACCATGGTCCTCGCCGCCAAGCAGCGCTCGCTGTATGAACTGACAGACGCAATCTCCAGCAAAGACCGTGTCCGCGCCCTCGAAGTGCTCGACGCGATCCTCTCGTCGGGGGAGGGCGAAGAAGCCTCGATCGGTCACATCTACATGCTCGCGAAAACCTTCCGCCAGATGCTGATCATCCTCGAACGCAATGTCCGCGATCAGCGTATGCTTTGGGCCGCTCTGTGGCAGGGATTCCGCGTGCCCCCGTTCGCCGCCGACGACATTATCAAACAGGCGCTCCGCTACAAGAATCGTCGCGAACTCACCCGCGCCATCCGCCTGGTGGCGAAAGCCGATCTCGCCCTGCGCTCAAATCCCGTCAGCAAGCGCATGGTCCTGGAACGCCTTGTAATGGACCTGACGACCGAGCCCAAGGTCGAAGTCCCAGGCTGGATGCAAGAACAACTGCCGGTATAGTTCTCGCGCCTTTGCTGCATCTTCTAGCTTTACAGCTCTTTCAGCAGCGTTAGGACGGTTTCTTCGGAGCGGCCTTAATCACGGCATCAAACGCAGGCTTCGGTTGACCATTGCGGTCAAACAGCAGCGGATAATCCGCTCTCCCCCTGATCGGCCAATTGTTCTTCCACGAGTCTTTATCCGTTATGCCCCAAAATGTCACGCGCGTCACCACTCCACAATGCTTGGCGTAAGCACCGAACAGGTCTGCGTAGCGCTTCGCTAATTGCTGCTGAACCGCGTCGGGCAGTCCGTTGGGATAGGGATTGAACTTGGGATCGGCCGCCGCCTGCATGGAAACATCTGCAGTCAGGTTCGTGCCGGGCCAAGGCAGGACGTCCACATCAAGTTCGGTAATCATCACCTTCATCCCTAGTTTGCCGAATTCGCCGATTGTCGTATCCACTTCTTCGGCAGTGGGTGAATCCAGGCTGACGTGATCTTGCAGGCCTACACCAGTGATCGGCACTCCGTGCTCTTTCAACTTCTTGACGAGCGCGAGCGCCCCTTTGCGCTTGGCTTCGTTTTCGACCGAGTAATCGTTGTAGTAAAGCTGGGCTTTCGGATCGGCTTCGTGTGCATACCGAAAAGCCTTCTCGATGTAATCGTCTCCAATGATCTTCATCCATGGAGACTGCCGCAGCGTTCCATCTTCGTTCAAAGCCTCATTCACAACGTCCCATCCGTTGATGCGGCCCTTGTACCGCCCCACAACTTTCTGAATGTGCTCGCGCATCCGTTGCAGCAATACCTTCCGGTTGACGGGCTTGCCCTGACTGTCCTCAAAGACCCACTTCGGAACCTGCGAATGCCAAACCAGCGTGTGCCCGATGATAAACATGTGGTTTTGCTCGCCAAATTCCACATACTGGTCGGACGGCGCAAAATTGTACGTTCCCGCCTCAGGATGCACGACCTCCCACTTCAACACATTTTCAGGGCTGATGGTATTGAACTGCGCCTTGATGATGGCGTCCTCTGCCTGATCTTTCCCTGTAAACTGCGTCGGATTCAGCGCGGCGCCCACCATGAAACAGCCTTTGTAAGCGTTCTTGAGGCTGGGTCGATCTTGAGAGTGGGCATTCACCGAAACTGCAAGCGATACGACCGCAAACCATAAGAATGTACGCATAAGTCCCCTCACTGCGCCGATGCCACCGCCGGCGTACCCTTCCGGCGCTCGGCGAGTTCATTGGCGATCGATTGGCTCTTTTCGCGATTCAACGGATAGAAGAACAGGCAAACGGCAGCAGCCAGGAAGAACATGCCGGCGTAAATGCTCGCCGTGAGCACAATTCCCGTCTGCGTCTGTACTGACTGCACGTCCGCTCCAGACACAAGTCCGTAAGCGGAGAGTAGCTGCCCCGCCACAAAGCCGCCCAGGGCGAGACCCGCCCATAATGCGAATACAATGCCGCCAGTTACGGCTCCAGTCGCGCGTCGGCGCGTCTTCCACTCTCCGTAATCAGCAACGTCGCCCATCATCGCCCACAGGATCGGCCCAGACAGACCATACGAGAACTGCCGGAGCACTTCCGTCCCGATAGTTACGTAGGTGGCGTGCGGCGAGATTACATACAGCGCCATGTTGAATATCCCAGTCAGGACCATGCTGCCAATGAACAACTGCAGTTTGCCAACCCGCTTCGAGACCGCAGTCGAGAGGGCTACTCCCAACAGCAGTGCCGCCAGCCCGAAGCCATTGAACCAGGCAAACAGATTGGTATTCCCAGCCACAAACCGAAAGTAAGGCAGCATGACGTTGCCTCGCACAAGAATTGCGCTGAAGTAGAAAAGCGTTACCAGAAAAAGCACAACCCAAGCCCGGTTGGTGAATAGATCAGAAAAGTCCTGCCCGAGTGATGTCTGCTGCTGTGGGTCGGGCTGAATGCGTTCTTTCGTCGAGAAGTAGGAAACGATGAAGAACACTACGCTCAGGACCGACAGCAGCCCCATCGTAAGCTGATACCCACGGGCGCTATTGCTCCCTCCGAGAATCGCCACCAGCGGCACCGCCAGGCTCTGCACGATAAAGCCGGCACTATTTGCCGCGATCTGCCGATACGACGCGATGCTGGTGCGCTCGTCCGGATCTTGTGTCATCACCGCCGTCAGCGACGCGTACGGCACGTTATTCACCGTATAAATCACCCGCAGCAGGAGGTACGTAATCCAGGCATACATCAGCTTTCCGCCCGGACTGAGTTGTGGCGTCGTGAAAGTCAGGATGCTGATAATCCCAAACGGCACCGCGGTCCACAGCAGCCACGGTCGGAATTTGCCAGACTTGCTCCTCGTCCTATCCGCGATCATGCCCATCACGGGGTTGAAGCACGCAACCCCCAGACCAACGACGAGGAATAACGTCCCAGCCTGCGCCGCGGTCAGTCCGAAGGTGTGGGTGTAAAAATCCAGTTGCAGCGCAAGCATCGCCTGAAACACAAAGTTGGCGGCCAGATCGCCCAGCGCGTAGCCGGTTTTTTCGCCGATCGAAAGTTTCTGGATCATTAGGAATGCCTCGTTGTGCCCGATAGCGCAGCGCGCTCCCTCAGGCAAGAGCATCGTACAGGCGCTCAGTCTATGGACGCCGGACGATTGCTCTCGCTCTGTTGCAGCTCGCGCTAGAAATTCGATTTTCTTCGGGCGAAATATATCACACCGCCGAAGCCACAAATTGTGACAAGCATCACTCCCAGCGTGCTTCCAACCCCGAGCCGTCCTTGACAGGCCGTTGATCGCCAGCGTACAAGGGCTGTTTATCCTATAAAGACACTTACTTACGAGGGACCATCGTGACCAAACGCGTTCCGCTCTCCTATCACCTCAGCTTCAACGCCCAGCACTCGCCCATGGGCGCATTCATGAGCTTCACTTGCGGGAACTTCGGTACCCGTGGCGGCATCGGATTGCAGATCGGGCAACCTGGAGATCAAGAGCTTTTCATCGGCTACAAAGAAGGCGACCGCCACTCCGACGCTACGCTCAAGTGCCTGCCTTTTTATGTAGGAGCGGTGAGCCGCGCGGCCGACGCTTTTCTCGTCGAGCAAGCTGGTCCCTCAGAACAGAACGTCAAGCCCGATGCCGAGCCCTTCAAAGACGGCGAATTCGAGCGCTCCTACGGCTGGTGCACCGATGAATGGCGGGCGAATGGATTAACCTTCACGGTCTATTCCCCCTTCGCTTCGATTCCCAATCCCACCGACGCCAGCAAGAAGCAGATGCGGCAAGGTCTGTTGCCCGCGGTGGTCGCCCGGCTCGTCTTCGATAACACAAAAGGCACGACGACCAAGACTGCGATTTTCGCCCTGAATCATGCGCGTCCGGGTTCGCGGATCCTCGAAAATGATCTCGGCCCCGGACGGTTAGGATTTGCCTTCCGACGCGAGGCCGGAGGCGCGGCGGAGTTGCTCGACTTTACCTCTTCCGCCAACGGAAAAAAGACCTCGGACGTCCCTTTTGTCTTCATGCGCTGGTCGCCAAGCGATGGCGTACGCGAACGCTACAATCCCGTCCACCTGCTGGGTTCGTGTCCCGGATTTGGTGTCGAGGTCCCCGCAGGAAAGAAGTACGGGCTGGTCATCGCCCTGGGATCTTATCTGGAAGGCTTCCAGACCAACGGCATCGATGGACGTTATCTGTATACCCGCTACTTCAAGGGCTTGGCCGATGTCCTGAAGATGGCGCTGGATCGGGCAAAAGACTCGATCAAACAAGCCGAAGCGCTCGATCAGAAACTTGATTCTGCAACGCTCTCTGCCGATCAGCGCTTCATGATTGCGCACGCCACCCACAGCTACTACGGAAGCACGCAACTCCTCGAGGTCGATCGTCAACCGTTCTGGGTTGTCAACGAAGGCGAGTACTGCATGATGAACACGCTCGACCTCGCTGTCGATCACGTCTTCTGGGAGCTTGAGCACAATCCTTGGCTGGTTCGCAACCTGCTCGACTCCTTTGTAGCTCGCTACAGCTACACGGACGAGGTCAAGGTTTACAAGGGCGCAGTCAGCATGGCTGCACACGCCGCTCAGATCGATCCCTCCCAGACGCCGCCCCCGCCCGATCAAGCACAGCTGAATCGCCCCTACGACACGAAGCCCGGAGGTCTGAGCTTCTGCCACGATATGGGCGCGCACAACAACTTCTCACCGAAGGGACGCAGTAGCTACGAACTGGCAAACCTCACGGGCTGCTTCAGCTACATGACGCAGGAGCAGCTCTGCAACTGGATCCTCACCGCCTCCTGTTATGTCGCGAAGACACGCGATATCGAGTGGCTGAAGAATAACAAGAGCGTGATCGAAGCCTGCCTGCAGAGCATGATCAACCGTAGCGGCGATGTCGGCTTTGCGCAATATGACAGCACCCGATGCGCCGGCGGACAGGAAATCACAACCTACGATTCCCTGGACCACTCGCTGGCTCAGACCCGCAACAACGTATACATCGCTGTAAAGAGCTGGGCGAGCTACCGGGCGTTGGCGTTGCTTTTCCGCGATCTGGGCGCCGGCGCCGACCAAAAACGCTCCGAGGATCTGGCGGTCAAAGTGGCAGGAACTGTCGCCGATCAGGCCGTGGATGGTGTTCTCCCCGCCATCTTCGAAAAGGACAATCCGGGATACCGCTCTCGCATCCTGCCCGCCAGCGAAGGATGCGCATATCCCCTGTACTTCGTCAAAACGGAATGGGCTAAGCAGACTCTGGATCAGGTGTTTGAAAGCCCGTCCGAGAAGCGCATGTACGATGTCCTGAAGCAGCACACGCGCAACCTGCTGCTCGATCCCGAGCGGCGTAATTTGTTTGCGGATGGCGGAATCAAGCTGTCCTCCACCAGCAACAACTCCTGGATGAGCAAGATTTCCATCTTCATGCACGTGACCCGAAAGGTATTCCATCTGGATCAGGATCCCGGAGTGGCCGAGGTCTTTCGCAAAGCCGACGCGGCTCACGTCAAGTGGCAGACCGAAGGAAGTTCCTACTGGGCATGCAGCGACCAGATCGTATCGGGAGAAGGCAAAGCCAGCCGCTACTATCCGCGCATCATTACCAGCGCGCTCTGGATGGACTAGGCGCCTGGACAATGTCATTACGATGAATGTCATCCTGCGCGGCAGCTTTTGCCGTGCAGGATGTATGCATTTCCGCCCGCACCGCCGATTGCATAGATCCTCACGCTGCACAAACCGCAGTCGTCAGGATGACAACGTGTGTTGGAAAGAAAACAGGTGCTCTTCTCGGTGCGGCTGTTCGCTCAATACCGTCTCCTACTCGTACTCCCACCCAGCAACCCTCCGAGCACTCCGCGCACGATCTGCCGCCCCACTTGGCTCCCGATGGCCCGAGCCGCACTCTTCGCCAAAGCTTCCGCCATCCCTTCGCGACGCCCGCCGCCTCCAAATTGCCCAAGTACCGACCCGATGCTGGCGGTCCAACTCCCTTGCGATTGCTGCGGCACCGGCTGCGGCATCGATTGAGCCGGCGCCTGTTGCTGATACGCAGGAGCAGGCTGTGCCGCCTGCGCCGGCGCACTCTCCGCTCGTCCCTTTAGCCGTTCGTAGGCCGACTCCCGGTCCACGGATTTCTCGTAGTGGCCGAACAACACGGAACTCTGGATCACCGCCTGTCGTTCCTGCGCCGTGATCGCTCCCACGCGGCTCGCCGGAGGCACAACGAATCCTCGCTCCACCTGCCCCGGTGTTCCCGATTCATCGAGCAGAGAAATCAGAGCCTCGCCCACCGCTAGCTGTGTAATCACTTCCGCCGTGTCCAGCTTGGGATTCGCACGAAACGTCTCTGCCGCAGCCCTCACCGCCTTCTGATCGCGCGGAGTGAACGCACGCAGCGCATGCTGCACGCGATTGCTCAATTGACCCAGCACCGCATCCGGCACGTCTAGGGGATTCTGCGTAACAAAATAAACTCCTACTCCCTTCGATCTCACCAGCCGTACCACCTGTTCGATCTTGTCGAGCACGGGCTTCGGGCAGTCGGTGAATAGCAGATGCGCTTCATCAAAGAAGAACACCAGTTTCGGCTTGGGCGGATCTCCGACTTCCGGAAGTTGCTCGAACAATTCCGACAGCAACCACAGCAGGAACGTTGCGTAGGCTTCCGGTGCCCCGACCAGTTTGTCCGCCGCGAGAATGTTAATTACTCCATGTCCGTGCGCGTCGGTTTGTATGAGATCGGAAAGATCCAACGCCGGTTCGCCGAAAAGCTCGTCGCCGCCCTGCTGTTCCAGAGCGAGCAGATTCCTCTGGATTGCTCCAATGCTCGCCGCCGACACATGTCCGTACTCAGTCTGAAACTGGTCGGCATTGTCTCCGACATGCTGCAACATGGCGCGCAGATCCTTCATGTCCAGCAGCAACAATCCGTTGTCGTCCGCAATCTTGAAGACCAGCGTCAACACGCCTTCCTGCGTGTCATTCAGTCCCAGCATCCGCGAAAGCAGAAGTGGCCCCATCTCGCTCACCGTCGCCCGTGCCGGATGTCCCTGCTGCTTGAACACGTCCCAGAACACCACCGGCATCGCCTGCGGCGTAAGGCTGACCCCGAGTTTCTTCGCCCGCTCGACGACGTTAGGATTATTCCCGCCGGCCTGGCTCATACCCGCCAGATCGCCCTTCACGTCCGCCATGAATACCGGGACGCCGATGCGGCTGAATCCCTCAGCCATCGTCTGCAGGGTGACAGTCTTTCCCGTTCCCGTAGCGCCCGCAATCAATCCATGGCGATTCGCCATCTGCGGCACCAGTTCCAGATCTTCGCTTCCCTTTGCGATCAAGATTCCATCGGACATGAGCCCAACCTCCGCGCAAGTTGCGGTTCGAGTGTAAATCAATCCCGAGGCCCGGGGCGCGTTCACCGCGCTCTCCCCGATGTTTGCCTGCCGCTCAAATTTCCCGGTACTCTTTTATCGACCCATGCTCGATGTCTCTTCCTATCTCGACCGAATCGCGTACTCCGGCCCGTCTGATGCTTCGGCCGGGACTCTGCGCGCCCTGCACTACGCGCACCTCCTCGCCGTTCCTTTCGAAAATTTAGACATTTCTCTCGGCCGCAAAATCATCGTCAATGAAGACGCCATCCTGAATAAGGTGGTAGTCCTGCGGCGTGGCGGATTCTGTTACGAACTGAATTGTTCGTTCGCGGCCTTGCTGCGCGCTCTCGGATTCAACGTCACTTTCCTCTCCGCTCGCGTCGCCCGAACCGATGGCAGCGAAGGCCCCGAGTTCGATCACCTCGCACTCCGCGTCGATCTCGACCAACCATGGCTGGCGGACGTAGGGTTTGGCGAGTCCTTCCTCGAGCCACTCCGGCTCCGGATGGGAATCGATCAGACAGATCCCGCCGGAACTTTCCGCCTGGTCGAATACGACGGGCGCATTCATATGGAAAAGCTGGAACCGGAAGGCACCTGCAAGCCGCAGTACTCCTTTACTCTCCAGCCTCGACGCCTCGAAGAATTTGCCGGCATGTGCCACTTTCACCAGACCTCGCCCGATTCCTCGTTCACACGCAAGCGCATCTGCAGCCGCGCAACACCCACAGGTCGAATCACGCTGTCAGACATGAAGCTGATTGTGACTGATGCAGGCAAGCGAGAAGAGAGGACCCTCCCCTCAGAAGAAGAATGGACGTCGGTCATCAAAGAACAATTCGGAATGAGTCTCTAGCAGAACAAGGGAAATGCATGCGAATGCTCGTGATGGTTTTTTCCGCTTTGTTCCTGGTGCCCCTTGCGACGGCGCAGACAACAATCTCGTTCCCGACCACGGACGGCGCGGTTATCTATGCGGATCTATACGGAAAGAGTGATAAAGGTGTAGTCCTCGCGCACGGAGGTCAGTTCAACAAAGAAAGCTGGGCGCCCCAGGCGAAGATATTGGTGACTGCGGGATACCAGGTCTTGGCGATAGATTTCCGTGGCTATGGCAAGTCCCATGGTCCCGGCGATTCCGATCCCATGGACGCGCCCCTTCATCTGGACATTCTGGCCGCAGTTCGCTATCTGAGAAGTCACGGCGCGAAGAGCGTTTCTGTGATTGGCGGCAGCATGGGAGGAAGCGCTGCAGGGGACGCCTCCATCACCTCACCGCCGGGTGAAATCGATCGGCTCATTTTGCTTGGCGCCGCGCCGAACGAACCCGCGGACAAACTCAAATCGCCCATTCTCTACATCGTTGCCGGGGACGATGCCAGCGGCGATGGTCCGCGGCTACCGGGGATTCGCAAGCAGTTCGAGCGTTCTCCACAGCCCAAACAACTCATGCGTTCTCGATGGTTCTGCTCACGCTCAGTTCCTCTTCCAGACGAATCAGGCGGACCGGGTCATGACAGCGATTCTCGATTTCCTGTCTGGCCGCCCCGGCCCGAAGTGATCACCGCTTTTTCCACAGCAAAAATCTGATTCCCTGTGACATGTGACCTTTACTTAGGCAAAAAAGAAAGGGGAGAATGGAGTCGTGGCGCACAATGATGCGCTGGCGCATCGGCCAGCGAAGGGTGAATGTCTCTTCCGAAGTAGATACAGCGAAGTGCCTTACGATCTTTGATAACTCCTTTTGCTGGAATATTTTAGCCGCAAGTCTTTTGGATGCAATATTTTGCAGGCAAAAGTGGTGGAGGGGACGGCCTAACCCTCATGAATTGAATATTTTACGAAGTCCGATCCGAAATAGAACGGAGCCCAGAGGCATGAACAGGGAGAGATTTCCTCGAGCCAGATACTCGCCCAAGCAAACAAGGCAGACCCTGTTGAGGTCTGCCTTGGAACGAGAGCTCGGGTCGTCGAAAAAACTTACTTCATCGCAGTAACGCGGGCGCTCAAACGGGCCTTGTAGCGGGAAGCGGTGTTCTCGTGCAGCGTACCCTTCTTGATTGCCTTGTCGAGCGCGGAGACGGTCTTGCGATATGTCTGCTCGGCGACAGCCTTGTCGCCCTTGGCGATGGTCTCGCGCAAATCTCGCAGTTGAGTGCGCAGGCTCGAGGTGTTGGCGCGGTTCCGCGCAGTGCGGCGTTCAGTTTGACGAGCGCGCTTCAGCGCCGAAAGATGGTTTGCCATGTCTGGTCGTTACCTTCGTGTCTTCAGAGAGATATTCGGGTGGATCCGAATTACTTATTATAGGGGAGCAATCTCCAGGCCGGTCAAACAGTTCGACTTGGCCCTGGGTTTCCTTCGTGAACCTTAGTGCCCTTGGTGGTTAGAGCTTTTTGCGGCTGCGAAATGAGCGACACACTCGATCGCCTGAAAGTCCTGATCAACTCCTCGACGCCCATCCTCGTGATGGAGACATCTGAGGAGATGCGCGCCGTCAACGCCGTCCGCAACGCATGCTCCCAACTGAACATGGCCGTCTTTGAATGGAGCATCGCCGACGGACTCGTGCGCTCCGGCAGCAATGCGCCTGCCCCCCCGCCGCCGAATCCATCGAACTGGACGCAGAACGCCCGTCCGCCAGCGCGAAGCGTGCTCAGTCCTGGCTCCGGCGAAGCCGAGCGCCTGATGCGATCCGTCATGTCCTCGATGGGAACTGAAGGCGCAGCTGCAGCCACCGCAGGATCCATCTACAACACGCGCGAACCGGTGCAAGCGCTCGCGAGCATGGAATCGATGACCGTCGAGGCCGTCTTCATCCTGAAAGATTTTCACCGCCACATGGACGATCCCGTGGTGGTTCGCCGGTTGCGCGACGTCGGCCAGAAGTTCTCGGCCAATCGACGCACGGTAATCATCACCGCTCCGGAAATCGTAGTTCCCGCGGAATTGAGCAAGCTCGTGGAATATTTCGATCTTCCCCTTCCGGATCGCGACCGCCTGCACGACATCATTCACGATACCTTCACGCGCCTCTCAAAGACTTACACATTGAAACTGCAACTCGATAATGCCGGCGTCGATGCCATGGCCGCCAACCTTCGTGGACTCACGGAAGAAGAGGCCGAGCGCGCGATCTCGCAGGCGCTGGTCACGCGTTACGCGCTGTGTCCTGAAACCATCACCGACGTACAGGAAGCGAAAAAGCAACTCCTGCGGCACTCCGGGATGCTTGAGTTTATCGAAGCCTCCGACAATATGGGCGCAATAGGCGGACTTGAGAATTTGAAGCATTGGCTCGGGCAGCGTCGCGGCGCATGGGAAGACACGGCGCGTGAGTTTGGACTCGAGCCTCCGCACGGCGTCATCATTCTTGGCGTCCAGGGTTGCGGAAAGTCGCTGTGCGCCCGCGCTGTTGCCGGCGAATGGAAGTTGCCACTGGTCAAATTCGACACCTCCGCCGTCTACGACAAGTACATCGGCGAAACCGAGAAGCGCATCCGCAAAGTTTTCCAGGTTGCTGAAGGACTGGCGCCGTGTGTTCTGTGGATCGACGAACTCGAAAAAGTCTTTGCGGGAAGCGGTCCCGATTCCGCCTCGGCGGATGCAGGAGTCTCCTCGCGCCTGCTTGCGTCGTTCCTGTCCTGGATGCAGGACCGCAAGTCTCCGGCATTTGTCGCCGCCACTTGTAACAACGTGACTGTCCTTCCGCCCGAGTTAATCCGCAAGGGACGCTTCGACGAACTGTTCTTCGTCGACCTTCCGAATCAGGCTGAGCGCAAACAGATCTTCTCGATTCAACTTTCGAAGCGGAAGCGCAATCCCGCGGACTTTGATCTGGATCAGATTTCTTCCGCGGCAAAAGGCTATTCCGGGGCTGAAATCGATGCCGCGGTTCAGGGCGGTCTCTACGCAGCCTACTCGGAAAAGAAGCAGTTGACCACGCAGGGTCTTCTCGATGCGCTCGGGCAGACGGTGCCGCTCTCCACTACGCGCGCCGAGGAGATCGCCGCCCTCCGAGAGTGGGCCCGCACCCGCGCCGTGCCCGCATCCGCCGCCGAGGCAAGTGCATCGAAAACCTGAGGATATCCTCCCATTGACGACCCTGTTTGCGTCGAGTACGCTTTAAGTAATGGCAGTCGTTCGCCCCTTGGGCGCGAAATTCGCGGCACCTCCCGTCTCTAAGTACAATTCTGTGTCATCTGCGGCATTGATCAGATATCGCTCTCTCTTTGAGCATTTGGGCTGCGAAGTCTCGCAGTGCCGGCGCGAGCGGACTCCTGGCAATTTGAACTTACACGCATGAAGAAAAGCATCGGGGTTGCCCCCAACATCGAAACGCTGTTCGGCACGCGGGACGAGAACGTTCGCGTGCTCGAAGACGGCTTGAATATCACCATCAATCTGCGCTCGAACTCCATCGAACTCGAAGGCGCGGCGCGTGACGTTGCGCGCGCGGAGCAGGTTTTCACCGACTACGAAAGCCTGCAGCGCGCCGGACACACGTTCAGCAACGGCGATCTCAACAGCATGCTGCGCGTGCTGACTTCAGACCCCAACTCGACTTTGCGCGGACTCGCCGATGCCGGAAAGCAGCGCTCCTTCGGACGGCGCACCGTGCAGCCCAAGAGCAGCAACCAGCGCCGCTATCTCGAGGCAATCGAGAAGCACGACATGGTATTTGGGATTGGCCCGGCAGGAACCGGGAAGACTTATCTTGCCGTGGCGATGGCGATCTCGGCGCTACTGGCGAAGCGTGTCAACCGCATTATTCTGGCACGTCCCGCGGTCGAAGCCGGCGAACGCCTGGGCTTTCTGCCGGGGACGTTACAGGACAAGATCGATCCTTACCTGCGGCCGCTGTACGACGCGCTCTACGACATGCTCGATCCCGAGAAGGTAGATCGATATCTCGAAAAGAATGTCATCGAGATTGCGCCGATCGCGTTTATGCGCGGACGCACGTTGAACGATTCATTCGTGATCCTGGACGAGGCGCAAAACACGACGTCGGAGCAGATGAAGATGTTTGTGACCCGCCTTGGATTCAACTCGAAAGCTGTGATTACCGGCGACGTCACGCAGATCGACTTGCCGAATGCGCGACGCAGCGGCCTGCTTGAAGCGATCGACATTCTGAAGGGCGTTGACGGACTTGCGTTTGTGAACTTCGACGAAGGCGACGTCGTTCGCCACCATCTGGTGCAGCGCATCGTCCGCGCTTATGACGAGCACAAGGCTCGCGCAGCCGAACAGATGCTCCTGCTCGCTGACCCGAAGAACACGGAACATCCAGCGCAGATGGAAAAGGCGGTAGTGCTCGGCGATGTTCCAGCAGAAGCCAACGAATAGAAATGTCTTCAGAGGAGGGCTGCGGGAACCCGCACCCTCCTCTTTCATTTGGCGAGTCCGGAGTTGTGGGAAAGAAAGGCTGCAAGGATTGGTGATTGTCGAAAAGAAAGTAGCGGGGCTTAGCGCCGAATCGCTTGGACGTTTCCTGTCGCGGGCGCGCCGAGTCGCGGGCCTTCGCGGTCGAGTGAATGTTCTGATCACTAGCAACTCCAGGATGCGCTCGTTGAACACTCGATTTCGCGGCAAGGACAAGCCCACGGACGTTCTATCGTTTCCTGCTCCTTTTGCGAAACGTAGCGCCAGCAGCCTGGCGGGGGAACTTGCCGTCTCCGCGGAAATTGCCGCGCAGAATGCGGCGCAACTCGGACATTCCGCGGCGTCCGAAGTGAAGATTCTGGTGCTCCACGGGGTTCTGCATCTGGCGGGGTACGACCACGAGCGCGATAATGGAAGAATGGCACGGAAAGAAGCGACATCACGCCGGAGCCTGAATTTGCCTGAGGCGCTCATCGAGCGTGCATCTTCGCAGCCGCCAACCGGTCGCGCACGCAGATCGCGGAGGCAGGCATGATCATCGCGGTTTTCTTTGCGCTGCTGCTTCTGACCGGACTTCTGATGCTGGTCTCCTATGTGGAACGTGTCTATCAAGAGGCCGGCAAGTTTCTGTCCCGCGACTTTCAGGACAACATCGACGCCTTCGAGCAGCGAGTCGAACCGAAGCTGCGGGTCAGCCGCACGCGAGCCGCCCTTTCGATGGCAGTGCTCACGCAATTGACGATGGCGACGATTGCGTTGCTGATCGGATACCTATTGTTCAGTGATCAGTCGTGGTCCATTTACGAAGTCGTACAGGCGGCGATCAGCCTGCTATTGATCGTGATTGTGTGCAACCGCTTTCTGCCTTATGTATTTTTCTCGCGCACGAAGGGCGAGTGGCTCATCCGCTGGGTCTTCTTTTTGAGGCTGCTGATTTATCTCGTGATGCCCGTGACGGTCGTTCTCGGGTTTCTGCAGTCGGTGGCATCGCTGACGCAGCAGAATACGACGGAGCAGCCGGAAACATCGGCCGAGGCGGTTGACGCTCTCATTGAAGCGGGCAGGGAAGAAGGCATCATCCAGGAAGGCGACCGCGACCTGATTCAATCGGTAGTCGAGTTCAGCGGGAAGACGGTGCGTGAAGCCATGAAGCCGCGCCCGGCGATGTTTGCCGTTCCAACGAACACGACGGTCGAGCGCTTCATCGAGATGCTTCGCGCTAAACACTATTCGCGTGTCCCGGTCTACGATGGCACACTTCACAACATCAAGGGCATCGTGTACGCACAGGACGTTTTGCAGGTCCCGGATACAGAAGCGCACGTACGCACCGTGGATTCAATCATGCGGCGCGATGTTTACTTCGTTCCCGAGAGCAAGCTGGGAAGTGATTTGCTGCGGGAGATGCAGAAGCAGAATATCCGGATGGCAATCGTCGTCGATGAGTACGGCGGGGTTGCGGGGCTGGTGACGATCGAAGACCTGGTGGAAGAAATTGTCGGCGAGATCCGCGACGATCACGACAAGCCGGAAATTGTCCGCGACGGTGAGCGCGCGTTCATCGTGTCCGGCGGAATGGACGTGGATCGTCTCGACGAGCTTTTCGGGATCAAACCGGAAGGAAAAGAATCGGCCACGATTGCGGGACTCGTCAGCGAACTCGCGGGAAGAATTCCGACCAGGGGCGAGGCAGTCGAAGAAGACGGGCTGCGTTTCGAAGTGCTCGAATCCACCGACCGCAAAGTTGAGCGCGTGCGCGTCACCGCTTTGCCGCAACAGCAGTTGAAAGTGATATAAATCAGCTGCTAGCTTCCAGCGAAGAGCCGAACAACGACCAAGTCAACTAGCTAGAAGCCAAAAGCCAGGCCAGGATAACTGCCAGCAATTAGAACTGATCTCTATGCCATTTCGTTCCGGATTCGTCTGCATTCTGGGCCGCCCCAACGCGGGGAAGTCTACTTTACTCAACGCGCTGGTGGGCGAGAAACTCGCGATCATCTCGCCCAAGCCGCAGACGACACGGAACCGCATACAAGGCATCCTTCATATCGCAAAGGGCAAGGGCAAAGCGAAAGATGGCGCCCAGATTGTTCTGGTAGACACTCCCGGCGTTCACAAACCTGACAGTTCCCTCGGCCGCAAGATGATGGTCGAGGTCCGCGAAGCGATGGAAGGCTGCGATCTGGTGCTGCTGCTCATGGATGTGACGCACAAGATCGACCCGCGGGATCAATTCGCGGTCGACTTGTTGCGACGATCGGGCACGAAGGCTTTCCTGGTGCTGAACAAGATCGATCTGATCAAAGAGAAATCCGTACTGCTGCCGCTCATCGAGCAATACCGCAAGTTGTATGAGTTCGCGGAAGTGATTCCTATTTCAGCCCGCAAGCGGAACGGCCTGGACCGGCTCCTGGAGAAAGTTGTTGCGGTTCTCCCCACGGGCCCGGCGTATTTTCCGGAGGGGCAGATCACGGATCAACCGGCCCGTTTCATGGCGGCCGAGGCGATTCGCGAACAGGTACTACTGAACACGAGCGAAGAAATTCCGTACGCAACGACGGTGGTGGTGGAAGAATTCGAGGAAGGGAAGCGTTTGACCCGAATTGCCGCCACGATCTATTGCGAACGTGACGGACAAAAAGGAATCCTGGTGGGCAAGGGCGGCCGCATGCTCAAGAAGATCGGCACTGCGGCTCGACTGCAGATCGAGCAAATGCTTGGGACCAAGGTGTTTCTGGAGCTATACGTCAAAGCAGAGCCGGGATGGCGGGATTCGCGTCAATTCATCGAGGAACTTGATTGGCGACGCCAGTTAGAACAACGGATGCTGCAGCAAGCCAGCACGGATCACGCGCAAACAGGCGACCACGATGAGGGCCACGAGTAACACTCAACAGCGGCGGTGTGATATGGTATCCCCCGCTTTGCCAGAGAGTGCCATTGCCCAATCTGGCTCCGAACACTAGAATTAAAAGCAGTCGGCCTGGCAAGCAAAACGACCGAGCGAACCATGGAATCTGGGGCTTCTCCCGAAGAGCACTTTTCAGAGTACGATTTCGACCCCGAAAAGCTGAAACTTCGGGTGCGCGTTACGCTGGCTGCCGATCGCACATCGGTAGACCCGGTGGTAGCGCAGGTGATGGAGTCTCTCCGTGAACTGAAGTGCATGAACGGCAAGGAAGACGACATCGAACTGGCGCTGCAGGAAGCTCTCGCCAATGCCGTGGTTCACGGCGCAAAAGAAGATCCCACAAAGATTGTTGAATGCATCGTCGCCTGCGACGTGGAACGCGGTGTGCTCATCATCGTGCGCGACCCGGGAGAAGGGTTCGACCCCAAGGGAATTCCGACGTGCACCATGGGCGAGAATCTTTTTTCGAACCATGGGCGCGGAATTTTTCTGATCAACCAGTTGATGGATGAGGTCCAGTTCCGCAAGAACGGAACCGAAATCCACATGGTGAAACACTAAAGCCTAGTTCACCACGCAATTCAAATCCTCACTTCAGAACTACTCTTTCACGGAAATTCCCAGCGCCTTCATCTTTCGATAAAGATGGCTGCGCTCCAGGCCGAGCACTTCCGCGGCGCGCGTTACGTTTCCGTGGTTTTCATCGAGTTTCTTAAGAATGTAATCGCGCTCGTAGGCGTCACGCGCCTGATGGAGAGTGGAGAACTCGCTCTTAGGGGTACGGCGGCTGCCATCGCGATAGACGAGCGGAGGCAGGTGCTTGCCCTCGAAGCGGGTCGTGGTGGGATTCATGATGACGATGCGTTCAATTACGTTGCGCAGTTCGCGAACGTTGCCCGGCCAGGCATAGCGCATCAGGGCTTCGATGGCGTCATCGCTGATCTCGCGGGGCCGGCGGCCATAGGTCCCGGCAAGCTCTTTCAGAAAATGCCGCGTGAGCTGGGGAATGTCTTCTTTGCGCTCGCGCAGCGGCGGGACAAAGAAGGGAATGACATTCAGACGGTAGAAAAGATCTTCGCGAAAATTGCCGCGGGACTGTTCCTCTTCCAGATCCTTGTTGGTTGAGGCAATCACGCGCACGTCGACCGTGATTGTCTTGTCGCTCCCCACAGGAGAAAAGCGCTGTTCCTCCAAAGTACGCAGCACCTTGGACTGAGTCTTCAGGCTCATGTCTCCGACTTCGTCGAGAAAGAGCGTGCCGCCGTTCGCGCGCTGGAACTTGCCTTCCTTGTCGGATGCGGCTCCGGGAAATGCTCCCTTGTAGTGGCCGAAGAGTTCACTTTCGATGAGGTCTTCGGGTATAGCGGCGCAATTGACCTCGACGAAGGTTTCATCCTTGCGGAGACTCTGCGCGTGGATGGCGTGAGCTACCAGTTCTTTGCCGGTCCCGGACTCACCATAGATCAGGACTCGGCCGTTGGTGGGAGCCATGAGCCCGATCTGTTGGCGCAGAGCTTTCATCGGAATGCTTTCGCCGACGATGACGCTCTTGCCCTGCAGTTGCTTCTTGAGGTCAAGATTTTCGCGAAGTAACTTCTTCGACTCGATCGCGTTCTTGACGACGATGAGAGTCTTCTCAATGGAGAGCGGTTTTTCGAGAAAGTCGTAAGCTCCGAGTTTGGTGGCGCGCACTGCTGTTTCGATTGTGCCGTGGCCGGAAATCATGATGACTTCCGGAGGATTCTCCATTTCGCGAATCTGCTCAAGAGCCCCGAGCCCGTCGATGCCGGGCATCCAGATGTCGAGCAGGACGACGTCGAAGCTGCCCTTGCGCAGCATATCGAGGCATTGCTCGCCGCTTTCAGCGGTGGAGGCGGAGTAGTGTTCATCCTGCAAGATGCCGGCAAGCGAGTCGCGGATTCCAGCTTCGTCATCAACGATCAGAATGTTATGCATGTTGGGGAACGATGGGCGCGGCGGCCGATTCAGGGACCACCGGCAACTCAATAATAAATCTCGAGCCGACGGGAAGGTTTTTCTCAACGCGAATGGAGCCGTGATGGTCTTCGACGATCCGGCTGACAATCGAGAGGCCGAGACCAGTGCCGCGTTTCTTTGTAGAGAAGTAGGGAAGGAAGAGCTTTTCTTTTAGTTCGCGGGTGACGCCGTGACCTGTGTCGGCCACTGTGATTTCCACGGCATCACGGCTGGCAACGAGTGCTGTCGATATCCCGATCTCTTTGACTACGGCATCCTGCGAGGCTTCGGCCGCATTGTCCACGAGATTGGCGACCGCACGCTTGATGGCTTCGCCATCAACCATCACCTTCGGCAAGTCCGAGGCCAGAGACGTGTACAGCCTGATTCCTTCCAGCCTTCCGTGGAACAGGGACAAGGCATGCTCGATGACATCGTTGATATCCGCGGGTTGCGGCTTGGCGACCGGAAAGCGAGCCAGGGTTGAAAACTCGTTGACCAGTTGACGCACAGTCTCCACGGCGCCCGCGATGGTTTGAGCGCACGAGCGTAGTACGTCGGAAAACCCAGGATCCGTTGGCGAGGACCTTTCAAGATGGCGTTGAATGCGGTCGGCGGACAGCGAAATCGGGGTGAGCGGATTCTTGATTTCATGCGCAATGCGGCGTGCTACTTCTCGCCATGCCGCCTGCTTCTGCGCCTTGAGCAGATCGGATAGATCTTCGAAGACGACGACGTATCCGGCGCGATCGGCTTGGGATCCAAGGGTTGCGATGGTGACGGCGACGTTCAGTGTTCCACGCGGCAACTGCAATTCCATCTGGCTGGTGCTTGTGCCCATGCGGTCACCGCGGCGAAGAAGAAGCTCGAAATCCTCGAAAACTTCGGCCGGGAATACTTCTTCCAAAGAGGCGCCCAGCAGGATTTGGGGCGTGGGGTCGTAACCCGTGTCGGGGTGGAACATTCGCAGCATCGCCTGGTTCACGTGAGTCACGCGGCGGTTTGCATCGAGCGAGAGAACGCCGGTCGGAATGCTTTCCAGGATGGTTTCGATCTGGCGGCGACGCTGGTCCAGTTCGGCGTTGACTGCGCTCAGATCACGGCTCGATGCCTCGATCTGGCGGCGGCTGGCCTCGAGGTCTTCGGCCATGCGGTTGAACGAGCGGACGAGGTCACCGATTTCGTCGGCGGAACTGACGTCGACGCGGTAGTCGAGTTGGCCGCGGGAGATAGCCTGGGTGGCCTCGGCGAGCGCCGATAACGGCCGTGTCACAATTTTCGAGAGAAAGAGCGCAAGCCATGTGGTGACAAACAGCACACTCATGGTGAGCAGGAGAAGCAATCCCATGTAGGTGCGCCGCACGACTCGGCGTTCGCGAGCAAGGTTGTAATAACGGCGTTGGCTGTCCTCGACCTCGCGAACTGTTTCGGTGAATCCGCGGGGAAGGGGAATGGCGACGAGGATCATGCCTCCACCCGGCACCTGGGCGCTGCCCAGGGTGTATTCGGTGCTTTGCCATGCGAACTGAGCGGGATGCGAAGCTGCTGCCTCGGATAGGGGCAGAGAGCCTTTTAGGATCGGCCATGCCGCCGGAGCGTTGAAGCTGGCTTCGGCATTGCCGTCCTTGATCGCCAGAGCGAATCCGCCCTGCAAAGTCAATTCGTGGCGCTGGAATTCGTTCACGACACCTGAATATCCATGACCGGAATATGCGCGGTCGATTTCGGGAGAAGCTGCAATGGCGGAGGCTTCGGCGCGAGCGTTCTGGGTGGCGTAGTCGGCCAGGAGCAGAGCCATCTTGTGGGTGTCGGTGCGAACCTCCTCGACAGGCGTGGAGAACCATTTATCAATGGAGCGGTTCATCAGTCCATAGGCGAACCAGTACATCACGACGACCGGAAGCGAGGAGAGTAGGAGCGCGCCTGCCACCATGCGCGTGCGAAACTTCGAGCCGAGCACGCCGAGGCGGCGCTCCGCGAAGAGCTTCAGGAGATTGCGCATCAGCACGAAGGTCAGCGCTACAAAGAGCAGAAAGATCAGTGCTGAGAGTGCGGCCAGCACGACGATTTCCTGATTGTTGCCGGGGTGCAGGAAGTTCAGGTCGAATGCTGTTTCCGAAACGAGGATTGCGAGTAATAAGAAGACGGAAATCGACAGCAGAATAATGACCTGCTTGCGATAGGACGTCTTCGGTAACCGGGTTGGAGCGGGTTGTGGCACGCGCAAGTCATTATAGATGCACGCAGATTGAGCGGCGGTGCAGGACCAGGGTCGGGGGAACGCTGCTATCTACGGGTTGAAAGTTCCTGAAGGATGGCATCGTAAGCGGGTTTGGGTTTGTAGGCGCGGTCGAAGGCGAGTGCCGCACCGCGAGTGCCGTGGGAGTGTGAGCCAATCCATGAGTATTTGTCCGTGAAGCCCCAGGTCTGGATTGCAGTGCATCCGGGAGCGTGCACGCACGCGCGAACGACACCACCGTAGATCTCGGATTGGCGCTGGAGGTCGGAGGCTTGGGCCTTGCCCATGGAGTCGAGTGGCAGGGAAACGTCCAATTCTGTGATGTGGACCTGCAGGCCGAGGGAAGTCAGGCGCGCGATATTGGTGGCGACCGCCGCGGTGTCGAACTCGAGGGTCGAGATATGCATTTGGAGGCCTACGCCGTCGATAGGAACGCGTCGTTGCTTCATGTCTTTGACCATGGCATAGACGGCGTCGGACTTGCGGTTCATCTCCTCTGCGCCGTTCTCGTTGTAGAAGAGTAGGGCGTGCGGATCGGCGTCGTGGGCCCAGCGGAAGGCCCGCTCGATGTAGGCGGTGTGTTTGTCGGCGAGTCCGATGCCGGGGCGGTTGTACCAGAGGGAATCCTTGAGTTCGCCTTTCTCGTCCAGAGCTTCGTTTACGACGTCCCAGGCGAAGACTTGTCCGGCGTAGTGTTTTACTTCGGTTGCGATGTGCTCTTGCAGCAGATGCGAAAGCTGGTGTGGAGTGAAGTTGCCCTCAGCGAGCCACCTGGGATTGTCGTGATCCCAGACGAGGCAGTGGCCGCGGACTTTCATGGCATGGGCGCGGGCATATGCGACGACCTGGTCTCCGCGTTGAAAATCGAATCCCGTGGGACTGTGGCGAACAATCGACCACTTCATGGCGTCTTCGGGTTCGACGAGGTTGAATTCGCGGGCGAGCGTCTGGGAGTATGCCGGCTCGGAAAAGACCGATGGCCGAACTGCTGTCCCGATTCGCATGTGAGCATTTTCGGCGGCTTGCCGCAGGGTTGGAGCGGTCGGCGCCGTCAGAAGAATCAGGCAGACAGCACAATAGAAGGCGGCCGAGTCCGCGAAATTCCACACTCAAACTACTTACGCCGAGGGAGGAATTCACGTAAAGGACAATCGTCACATTTGGGATTTGATTTCCCACAATGGTGCTTGCCAACTCCAACAATGAGGCCGTGCATTTCGTTGTAGACCTGCGCGAGGGCGGTGCGATGAGCGGTGCTCATGGCCGATGGAGGATGGGCGGTTCCTTTTAAAGCAGGGGAAAGGGGGGCTTGCAGCGGCTCCGGATGATCCTGCTGTTGCTGGGCCATCGGTTCTAAAGCGTGTTGGAAGAGCTGGCGAATTTCCTCATAGTCCGCTTTCTGGGGAAGAATATTGTGCCGCTCCAGAATTCGACGCGTGTACGCGTCGACCACGAAGACCGGATGGTTCCCTGCATAGAGGAGAATCGAATCGGCGGTCTCGGGCCCCACTCCGTTCAGTTCGAGCAATTCTTGCCGGAGCTTTTCGGAACATTCAGAAAACATGCGATCGAGTGAGCCTTCGTAGCGTTTGTCGAGAAACGCAACGAACGTTTTCAGGCGCTGAGCTTTTTGCCGGAAATAACCAGACGGACGGATCAACTGCTCCAACTCTGGGATCGATGAGCTTCGGATACCTGCAATGTTCAGCAATCCGGCGTCGCGAAGATTGGCCAAAGCGCGCTCAACATTCGTCCAGGCGGTGTTTTGCGTGAGGTAAGCGCCAACGATGACCTCGAAGCGCGTCTCTGCGGGCCACCAGTGCTGCGGTCCCCACGTCTGATAGAGGGCATCGTAGTACCGCCGCAATTTTTTCTCTTTGAGTAGCGATGACAATCGAGGAATTCCTCAACTGCGAGTCTAGTCACGCCTGAGTCGGCATGGCAATGTGGCTTACTTTTCGTCCCGGAATTACCGAAGTGCATGTACTCGGGCTCGGAAATCATTCCAATATTCCTTGCAAATAGGCATTTGGCGCGGACTTCAGGCCTTGGAAAGGCCTGCAGATACGTCCCTTCGCGAAGTGCAAGTACCAAAGTAAGTGGTGCAGTAATCCAGTTGCGTTGACAATTTATGTCAACGCGAAAGAGCTGCATTTCCCTCCCATTGATGCGGCAGTTCTTTTGCGCCGTGCCCCGCATAAGTGCGAGGCAGTGTTCCGTCTACGTGGCTAGGAGATCTGCGTATGTCTCAACGGCTGGGTGACCTTCTCGTAAAAGAGAAGATCATTACCCCGGAGCAGTTGGAACAAGCGAATAAGGTTCAGAAGGAGCAGAGCTGCCGTCTGGGGTCTGCCCTTGTGAAGCTCGGCTTCCTCACCGATGAGGACGTCACTAACTTCCTTTCGCGCCAGTACGGCGTTCCCGCGATCAACCTGTCATATTTCGAAATCGATCCTGCCGTCGTCAAGCTGATCCCATTCGAGACCGCGAAGCGCTACCAGATTCTTCCGTTGAGCCGCGTGGGAGCGTCGCTCACCATCGCGATGGTAGATCCGACCAACGTCTTTGCGATGGACGATATCAAGTTCATGACCGGCTTCAATATCGAGCCGGTAGTTGCGTCCGAGAGCTCGATTCTGGCGGGCATTGATAAAGCGTACGGCGCCACGAGAGAAGAAGATCTTGAAGCCGTGATGCAGTCGATGTCTGAGATGGGCGATGAAGACGTCGAACTGAACGACCAAAGTGAACAGGAATTAGGCCTCTCGGAACTGGAGAAGGCGGCTGACGAAGCGCCTGTCGTCAAGTTGGTCAACGTTGTCCTGGGCGATGCGGTCAAGCGCGGAGCCAGTGACATTCACATCGAGCCCTACGAAAAAGAATTCCGCGTTCGTTTCCGTATCGACGGCGTGCTGCAGTCGATCATGTCGCCGCCCATGAAGTTGAAAGACGCAATCACCTCGCGCCTGAAGATCATGGCGAAGCTGGACATCAGCGAAAAGCGGCTGCCGCAAGACGGCCGCATCATGCTGAAGATGAATATCGGGGGCCGGAAGAAACAGCTCGACTTCCGCGTCAGCACGCTGCCGACGCTCTGGGGCGAAAAGATCGTGCTCCGGTTGCTCGACAAAGAGAACCTGCGCCTCGATATGACCAAGCTCGGCTTTGAGCCTGAGTCGCTGGTGAAGTTCGAAAAAGCCATTCTGAAGCCATACGGCATGGTGCTGGTCACGGGGCCGACGGGGTCGGGCAAAACGAATACGTTGTATTCCTCGATCTCGACTTTGAATCGGCCGGACACAAACATCATGACGGCGGAGGATCCGGTCGAGTTCCAGTTGCAGGGCGTCAACCAGGTTCAGATGAAAGAGCAGATCGGGTTGAACTTTGCGGCTGCTTTGCGGTCATTCCTGCGGCAGGACCCGAACATCATCCTGGTCGGCGAAATTCGAGATTTCGAAACGGCAGAAATCGCGATCAAAGCCGCCCTGACCGGACACCTCGTGCTATCGACGCTGCACACCAACGGCGCGCCAGAGACCATTACTCGTCTGATGAACATGGGCATCGAGCCATTCCTGGTGGCGACGTCGGTTCACCTGATCTGTGCGCAGCGACTGGTGCGGCGCATCTGCAAGGACTGCACGGAACCGTTTGACGTTCCTCCGCAGACGCTGATCGATGCGGGATTCTCGCCGGAAGAATCGAAGACCATCAAGATCCAGAAAGGGAAAGGCTGCAGCGTGTGCAACAACACGGGATACAAAGGGCGCTGCGGTTTGTACGAAGTCATGGAAGTCGACGATGAGATCCGGGAACTGGTTCTCGTCGGTGCCTCGGCTGTGGAATTGAAGAAGAAGGCGATTGAGCGCGGCATGATCACCCTGCGTCGGAGCGGCCTGATCAAAGTGGCTGCGGGCATGACGACGCTCGAGGAAGTGGCGCGCGAAACGATTCACTAGAGAGTCGCGAGTCGTGAGTCCTGCTCCTTCAGGACGGCAACGACCAGCGGCTCGGGACTTAGGACTTAGCACGAACGAAAGGGAGCTTCGCCATGGGTTTGTCGTTAAGCGATCTGTTGAAACGAATGCTGGAGATGAACGGCAGTGATTTGCATATCACCACGAACTCGCCGCCGCAGATTCGAGTGCACGGGCACCTGGTACCGCTCGATCTTCCGCAGATGACGCCTGCCGAGACTAAGCAGCTGGCGTACAGCGTGATGACCGACTCGCAGAAGCACCGTTTTGAGGAAAGCCTCGAACTCGATTTCTCGTTCGGGTTGAAGGGCCTGGCCCGTTTCCGCGCGAACGTTTTCAATCAGCGTGGCGCGACGGCGGCTGTATTCCGTCTCATTCCGTTTGAGATCAAGTCGTTCAACCAACTCGGGCTGCCGGCGGTGGTCAGCAAGTTCTGCGACAAGCCGCGCGGACTGGTCCTGGTGACGGGACCCACGGGCTCCGGCAAGTCAACCACGCTGGCCGCCATGA
Source organism: Terriglobia bacterium (assembly GCA_963727085.1). Lineage (GTDB taxonomy): Bacteria > Acidobacteriota > Terriglobia > Terriglobales > Acidobacteriaceae > Sulfotelmatobacter. The sequence goes on from CAVSER010000007.1 coordinate 292,538, forward strand.
TCGACAAGATCAACAGCGAGCGTCACGATCACATCCTTACTATCGAAGATCCGATCGAATTCGTGCACATGAACAAGAACTGCGTCGTGAACCAACGTGAATTGCACGCAGACACCAAGAGTTTCACCGACGCTCTCCGCGCCGCTCTCCGTGAAGACCCGGATGTGGTGCTGATCGGCGAAATGCGCGACCTGGAAACGATCGAGTCGGCCCTGCGAATTGCGGAAACCGGCCACCTGACTTTCGGTACGTTGCATACCAATTCAGCTACGTCGACCATCAACCGTATCATCGACGTCTTCCCGGCGCACCAGCAGCCGCAGATTCGCGCGCAGCTCTCGCTGGTGCTGGAAGGCATCATGTGTCAAAGCCTTGTGGCGAAGACCGACGGCAAAGGGCGCGCCATGATCATGGAAGTGCTGGTGCCGAACGCGGCCGTGCGCAACCTGATCCGCGAAGACAAGATTCACCAGATCTATTCGTCCATGCAGTCCGGACAGGAGAAGTTCGGGATGCAGACGTTCAACCAATCGCTGGCGACGGCGTACTTCCAGAAGCAGATCTCGCTGGAAACAGCGCTGGCGCGATCCAGCAACGTGGACGAACTGCAGGAAATGATCAACCGCGGGGCTAACTTGTTGACCCGGCCGACGACGGCTGGTTCATCGTTGGCCAGAGGGGCTGCCACTTCCAAGCACTAAGCAGTGGTGGCGGCAAATACCAGTATCCGTAGGCAGGAATGACAATGAGGAGAAGCTAAACCATGCCAGTCTTTACATTTTCGGGCAAAGACGCGTCGGGACAGAAAATTTCGGGAGAGAGGATGGCGTCGAACAAGGCGGCGCTGGCGCAGGCATTGCGGCGCGAGCGCATTACGCCGGGGGCCATTCGCGAAAAAGGCAAAGAATTCTCGATGCCGACGTTCGGCTCCGGCAAGGTCGCGACGAAGGATATTGCCATTTTCTTCCGGCAGTTCTCCGTCATGATCGATGCCGGCCTGCCTCTGGTGCAGTGTCTCGAGATCCTGGCCGCCAATCAGGAAAACCAAGCATTTCAGAAGGTGCTTACCGGGGTACGGACCACCGTAGAAGGCGGCGCCACGCTGGCGAACGCGATGCGACAGTATCCCGTGGTTTTCGATGACCTCACGACCAACATGATTGAGGCCGGAGAAACGGGCGGTATTCTGGACATCATCCTGCAGCGCCTCGCCACCTATGTGGAAAAGGCGGTACGCCTCAAGGCAGCCGTGAAATCGGCGTTGATCTACCCCGTCGCGGTGGTCAGCATGGCGGTGTTGATCGTCGGTGCATTGCTGAAGTGGGTCGTCCCGATTTTTGCCAACCTGTTTGCCGGATTGGGCGTGAACCTGCCTCTCCCGACTCGAATCGTAATGGGACTCAGCGGTTTTGTGCAGACGTTCTGGTGGATGGTCCTGGTGGGCGGGGTTGCCCTGGTGTTCGGCGTACGGCAAATTCGCAAGCATCCACGTGGCAAGTACTACTTCGACAAGATGCTGCTGAAGCTCCCGGTCCTGGGATCGCTGTTGCGCAAGATTGCCGTCGGCCGCTTCACGCGTACGCTGGGAACCCTGATCACCTCGGGCGTTCCGATTCTTGAGGGCTTAAGCATCACTGCGCGGACTTCGGGGAACGCGGTGCTGGAAGAAGCGCTGATGAAAGTGCGCAAAGCGATCGAAGAAGGCCGAACCATCGTCGATCCGCTGCGCGAGTGCGGCGTATTTCCAAACATGGTGACGCAGATGATCGGCGTCGGTGAAGCCACGGGCGCGATGGATTCGATGTTGCAGAAGATCGCCGACTTCTACGAAGAAGAAGTGGACGCTGCAACCAAAGACATGCTGGCGATGTTGGAGCCAGTGATCATTGGAATTCTCGGTATTTCGATTGGCGGCATCGTTATTTCTCTGTACATGCCGCTGTTCGCCATGATCGCGAAATTGTCCGGCTAGAAAAGCAAGCTACAAGGCGAAAAGGTTTCAAAGTTTTCAAGGTCAGCCCTGGAAACTTTGAAACCTTGAAGCTTTGAGATGTTGACCTGTTGAAAACTTGAGCTCCCCAATGCAATCGACGTTCGATGAGCGGAACTGGTTAGTCTGGCTGGTCCGGGTCCGCATCTTCATTCTCACGCTGTTGCTGGCCATCGAGATTGCGGTCGCGCAATTCACTCCGACGCCGCTGCCGATGCGCTTGTTCATCAGCACGATCGTGTTCTGGTACAGTCTTTCGCTCTTCTATGTACTGCTGCTGCAAGTGTGGCAGGAGCACCGGTTGCAGGCCTCCTTGCAGGTCCTGACCGACCTCTTCCTGGTCAGCCTGGTGGTGCACGAAACGGGGGGTTGGGACAGTTCGCTGAACTTCCTGTATCCGCTCGTGATCATAGTAGCGAGTGTGTTGCTGCCCCGGATATGGGCGCAACTGATCTCGGCGCTGGCCTTCATCCTCTACGGAACGGTGCTGGAACTGAACTACTACGGGCTGATCCCGTCGTATTGCAGCACGCATCCCGAATTGAAAGCGCTGCAGGCAATCATCTTCGTGAACCTGTTCGCCTTCCTGGCGATCGCATACCTAGCGGGGTTACTGACGGCAAAGTTGCGCCAGGTTGGAGTTCAGCTCAAGGACACGAGCGGAGCACTGGAGAGCCTGCAGGCTCTGCATGAAAACATCATCCACTCGATCAGCAGCGGCTTGATCACGACCGGACTGGACGGCCGAGTGACACTCATCAACACGGCAGCCCAGCGGCTGCTGGAGCGCCGTCCCAACGATCTGGTCGGCACCCCGGTCAACGAGATATTCCTGGATGTCTTACCGACAGTTGAATCGCAGAACAGCCACGCGGAGGTGCGATTCGATGCACCGAACCGGTTCAGGAAGACCGTGCGCGTGAGAGTCTCGGCATTGACGGTGCCCGAGCGGGGCGATCTGGGCTACGTGTACGTCCTCGACGATCTCACCGAGATCCGGCGCCTGGAGCGCGAAGTCCGGATGCAGGATCGGCTGGCGGCGGTCGGGCGTCTTGCGGCAGCGATCGCACATGAGATCCGGAATCCGCTGACGTCCATCGCAGGGTCGGTCAGCATGCTATCGGGATTGCCCGAGATGAATGACGACCACCGGCGGTTGCTGGACATTGTCACGCGCGAGTCGCAGCGGCTGAACGCGATCATCACTGATTTTCTGGCTTATTCCCGCACGAAACAGTATCGCTTTGACAAAGTGGACCTGATCCAGCTCGTGGAGGATACGCTCACGCTGATGGGGCACCGCATGACCGCCGAGAAGACGGGCATCAAGATCGAACGGAAGTTCTCCGGGGCTCAGGCCATGGCGGTGGCAGATGGGGACAAGCTGAAGCAGGTCTTCTGGAATATCTGCGAGAACGCGGTCCGAGCCATGAAGAACGGGGGGACGCTGACCGCGGCCGTGGAACCGTTCGGCGAAGACTGGCAGATTTCATTCGCCGACACCGGGACGGGTATGAGTCCGCAACAGATTGAAAAGATATTTGAGCCGTTCCAGTCAAACTTTGAAGGCGGAACTGGCCTGGGGCTGGCGATCGTGTATCAGATCGTGCAAGCGCATGAAGGTAAGGTATGGGCGCGGTCGAAGCAGGGGCAGGGAACGACGATAGTGCTGCGTCTTCACCGGCTCGATGCCGCTCCGGCCCTTTTGACGGGCCAGTCGCGTAACAACGTGATCGCGTCGCAGCCAGCGTTGGCTGCCGCTGGAGGTTCTCGTGGCTAACATCCTCGTCTGCGATGACGAGCGCTCGATTTGCGAAATGCTCGATATCTCCCTGCGCCGCGAGGGGCATCGGGTGGAGACCGTGCAGGCCGGTCAGAACGCCAAGAACAAGATCGACGGGGCCCTCTACGACGTCATCATCACAGATATCAAAATGCCGAACATCGACGGCATCGAAGTGCTTCGTCACGCGCATCGCGTCTCGCCGGATTCTGCCGTGATCCTGATTACCGCAGTCGATGATTACGAAGCTGCTGTCGAAGCCGTGAAGGCTGGCGGCGCCAGCGACTACATCAGGAAGAGTCCGGGGCTTGTCGACGAGATCAAACTAGCGATTAACCGGGCTCTCGAAAAGATCATCCTGAGCAAGCAGAATTTCGCGTTGCGGCGCGATGCCGCGACCCGGAACTCGCTGGACAACATTATTGGGTCGAGTCCGGCGATGGAAAAGCTAAAGCAGACGGTTCGGACGGTAGCGTCCACCGCGAGCACAGTGTTGATCCATGGGGAAAGCGGCACCGGGAAGGAACTCGTCGCCCGTGCTGTGCACATCTGCTCCCCACGGGCAACCGACGCCTTTGTGTCCGTGAACTGCGGGGCATTTCCCGAGACGCTCCTCGAGAGCGAATTGTTCGGCTACGTCAAAGGCGCGTTCACGGGCGCGAATCAGAACAAGCGCGGTTTGTTCGAGGTGGCCGACGGCGGAACCATCTTCCTTGACGAAATCAGCGAGATGACTCTTGCCATGCAGGTAAAGCTTCTACGCGTGCTGCAGGAGCGGACAGTGCGTCCGGTAGGATCCACCAGCGAGATCTCGATCGATGTGCGGGTGATTGCGGCTACCAACCGGGAGCTGGACAAAGCCGTCATTGAAAATACATTCCGCGAAGATTTGTACTATCGGTTGAATGTCATTCCGATCCGTGTGCCTCCATTGCGAGAACGGCGGGAAGATATTCCGCTGCTGGTTAATCATTTTCTAAAGAAGTACGCGAGCGCCGCGGGGCGGGGAATTCTGCGGGTACACGTTCCATCGCTCAATTCGCTGTGTGGATATGAGTGGCCAGGAAACGTAAGACAACTGGAAAACACAGTGGAACGTGCCGTTGCGCTGGAGACCACGGACGAATTGCATGTAGAACTTCCGGCAGAACGCCCGAAGACGCGCGCTGCCGCGGCGTCGGCCGGCGGGGGAACATGGGGCGAACTCGGTGGAGACTTGTCGCTGCCCACCGGTATTGGGATGGAAACCTATGTCGCGGGAATCGAAAAATCCCTGCTGCAGAATGCACTGAGCCAGAGCGGGGGAGTTCAGACTAAAGCCGCTGATGTGCTCGGAATCTCCTATCGATCCTTCAGGCATTTGATGAAGAAATATTCGCTATAGTACTCAGCGATAAGTGTTTGCTATTTAGCCATTCTTTCTATTCGCTCTTCGGTATGGGGAATTGTGGAAAACCCGCGTCGGGGACCCAACTACAGACCTGATATCGAAAGATTACGGTGTATCGTGTAATTTGTTCTCGGGACCTGAGTGTCACGTGAACTTTCGTCTAAGGTGTTTACCTCAAGTTTCCATCCTCCTGGAAATATGCCGCAAAGGTCCTTGGCTTAAGACCCACTACCGCCGTTCTCAACAAAACATCTTCCCGGACCAAAGTCCGATTCCGCTGGCGACCGGGCGTTGAAGCTCGGCGCACAGGGCGTGAAAAGTGCGGTTTGGCGCAGCTTTCACGCTGAAATGGGGAAAAAAGCGGCACTCCCGTTTTTGGGGAACGGTTCTGTGATTTCGCGGAGCGAATTGAAATGTCTGCAAGTGCCTGTGGAAAATGATGTTCGCTCGTCACAGACAAAAAAATCTCAAAATGGCATCGTGGATGCTATGAGATCAGGAAAGGTCAAGCCGTACGCCTGATCGGCCTAGGCGAATAAATTTGTATGAGGGGGTTGAGATGAAGGAGCAGACCGTTCGGCTCGGTCCGCGCGAACAGCAGATTGTAGAGCTGCTATTGCAAGGTTGTGACAACGCCGAGATCGCCAGCCAGCTGAAAATGGCACGAAGAACCGTGAAGGCTCATTTCAACCGGTTGTTTCTCCGTTTTGGAATTACCGGCGGTATCAAGCGTGTAAAACTCGCAACCCTGTTGTATCGGAGGCAAGCATGTCTGCAATTGGACGCTATGGGAACCGTGTCCCAAGTGAACGTGAGCACCGAGTCATCGAACTCGTTGCCGAAGGCCTAAAGAACAAGGAAGTCGCTGAAGCGATCGGAACGACGGAACACGTCGTGAAGAATTATTTGAGGGTCATCTACGACAAGCTCGGGCTCTGGAATCGAGTGGAGCTTGCGCTCTGGTATGAGTCTCGCCGTGGTGCTTCCGTCATGTTAACCCAGTAACCCATCTCCCTTGGGTCAAGATGAAAGCGGCACTATCAACGGAAACTGAAACCGGGCATCACACGATGCCTCGATAACAAAGCGGCTCCGGACTACTGGCATCCAAATGCCGGCAAGTTGCGGAGCCGTTCTCCTGCTCCTGCCACACCCTTCCGCGCGGCTGAATCGAGGAGCACTCTTGCCTGATCGCAATTCTTCGAAACGCCGTCACCTTTGAGGTAGAGATCCGCCAGCAGCACGGTGGCTTCGCCATTGTGCTTCGCGATGGACTTCCAGAGCCATTTCGATGCTTCCGCGTTGTCTCGGGCCGCGAGATAGCGATTTGCCTCGGCAAGCTCTGCGCTGCCGTTGTCAGCCAAGGTTTGCGCGTGCGGTGTTTCTGCTGTACCCGCGTCATCCGTAGCTGGCGTCTTTGCCGGTGCTGTAGCTTTCGCTGTATCCGCCGATTTGCGCGAAGGGGCTGCGGGCGTATTTGCCGCTGGCTCGGCCGCCTTTGGAGCACTGGCTTCCGGCTCGTGCGACGGAGAGTTCGAGGCAGGCGCAGGAGCTTTTTCCGCACTCACCGGCGCTGGAGGTGCTTCGTGGGCATTCTGCGAACCGGACTTCGATGTTCGCCACGCCATGTATCCCAGGCCTGCGAGCATTAGCACCAACACGAGCGCGATGTACACACGATACGGAGAGCGCGGCTCATCTTCCCAATAGCCGTCGCCCGAGTCGCTGGGACGGAAGCTGCGAAATAATGAAAGTTCGTTGGGGTTCGTGATGGAGTGTTCGAAAGGCTCTGGCTCGCGCCGCTTCTCTTCCGCGGGCTGGGGGCGGTGTACTTCAAGCCCTGGCCCATCAGGATAGTCGTTCGCCGCGCGATCACGCACCGGCAGCGTCGCCCCGCAGGATCCGCAGAACTGGTGCGAGACGGGATTCTCCCGGCCGCAGGAAGGGCAGGAGAGAACCTCCGGACATGGAATCAATCGCTGGGGCGTGTGAAAGTCCGAGGACTGGTCGCTGGCTCGCGGCAAAAGGCAATCTCCAATGGAATCGGAATACGGGCGAAGTTATGAATAAGATTGCACTCTCAGGACTTTGGGTTGTCAATTAAACATCACGGACATTCAATGACTTGGCGATAACTTGTCAGTTACATGCCTTGCGGTAGGCAGGTTCGTAGGAATCCAGTTGCGCGTCGCGCTGGGTCATAAACTTTCCCTTTGGAGTCTTGCCGTAGGCATCGGTGCCAGGGCAGTAGTAAAGCGCGGTGTGCAGATCGACCCAAACTTGAGCGGAAGGATTGCCCTTGTCTTCGGGAACCTCCGGGGTCTCGGCCAAGCCAAGAGAGATCAGCATCCGGTCAAACATGGAAAGGTCGGTGTCGGGAGCTTTGTGCGGGACGGTTGCTCCGGAGGGCGCAGGAGTCGCAGTGGCGCTCACGGGACGATTCGACCAGATTCCCCATCGGATGACGCATGCGACCAAAATTACTGCGACGGCGAGATAGATGTCGCCACGGCGCGTTTCCCAGAAGCGAGCGAACCCTCCACGCTCCTTCGCGGGGGCAACCTGTTCCAGGAACTCACGGGCTGCAGCAGCGGAAGTCCAATTGTCCGCAGGCGGCACTTTGGCAATCGCCAGCTCGTCGTTTTCATCGCCTTCATCCTGCAGATCGCTCTCTTTTTTTACTTGACCATCTGGTAGCGCATTCTCGAGTTCAGGGACAGCGATGTTTGCGGCGCTCGTTTCCAATTCCTGGTTTAAGTGCAAGCTCAGTTCCGACGGAGACTCCGAATGGGGCTCATGAATTGATGCAAGAGCTTCTGCGCTCTGCGATGTAGATTCAGCTTCCCTGAACAGATCAGGGAATTGTTGTTCGAGCGCTTCCGCCAGGGATTCGTCCGGCTGCATTCCAGACATCAAGGGATGATTCGGCTCGGGAATCGTGCGGGATTGCGGGGGAACAGCCGGATCGCCGTGGGGCTGGATCGAAGCTGCCGACGAAGGCAGGGCCGCGCTCTTCCTGGAACTGAGGCGAGAATTTCCGCATTGACCGCAGAAGCGCTCCCCTCCGGCCATCTCGTGCCCGCAGTTGCCGCAAAAGTAAGCCGCTTCCGTAACCGGAGAGGGCACGGGATTTTTCGGTGTGGACTGGATTGGTTTTGCAGCCGCCGGTTCCACCAACGCCGCGAGATTCGGTTTCAGCTTCTCCAGGGCCTCGAGCATCATGGCCCGCTCGCTGGCGAGAGACTGTTTCCATGTTACTTCCTCGTCTCGAGCCAGCGCTTCGGTGATCAGACCGGCCATCAGCTGACAGGTGTGGACATCCTGATCCGTAAAGCCGCTCGGAATAGAGTAGTAAAGTTCCAGTCCGGCGACGACTCCGCCCTCATGAAAAATGGGTACTGCGATCAGCGACGCGATACCGCGCCGGCGGCACTCTTCCGTGTCCACGAGGAACTCCGGATTCACGTCCGGACATCGGAAGACCTGGCCATTTTTGATGCAGGGCAGGCATAGCGCACGATCCACGGGAACTTCCGTGCCCAACCGTAGAGCCCTCGCCCCAACTACGGCCCGATACCGTACCTTTCGGCCGTCCACCATGCCGATGGCAGCGCCATCCGCCCGAGCCATTTCCGTCAGGCGTTCCGCGACCAGGGTCATGGCCTTCTCCAACTCCAGATTGCGAATCTGAATCTGATGCTGGGTGGCAACAATCTGAGCGAGCGTAAGAGTGTAATCGCCGTGCGCGGCTGCGTCAGGCTCGCGTCTTGCTACCGGCTCAGCGGGCAGAGGTGCCTGAGCTTTCTGTTCTGCCTCAGTCTGCTCACGCTTGAGGTCGAGTCCGAGTTCGATCTCCTGCACTTCGCGGTTATGTTCCTGCAGAACAAAGGCCGCTTCGAGCAACTTGGCGAGCGTCTGCTCGTCGAGAACTGGCTTTGGTTTTTCCTCGGACACGATACCCTTATTGAACATCAAAAAGCCGTCCCGGCGGCGCGCACTCGGGATTTAAGCCGAATGCGCCTATTTTAGTGCAAGTTAGAAACCATTAATCAACTGCCATAACATGGAATGGGAGCACGACTTTTAGGGGAAAATCAGGCACGTCCGGCACTCCTTTGACCCTTGGACTCCAACGCTACCAGTAGTTTACAGCCAGAGCGCCGTGGTTGCGAATCTTCCTGAGAACGTTCTGGCGCGCCTTGGGCCATCGATTCCATTACCGTAACCAGGACAGGGTAACTGTTACGTTGCAGACATCTGCAGTTATGGCAGGAAATTTCTACTCAGAAGCGGGGACGGGCTCGGAGCGCGCGGAATGGTTTCTTGCGCTGAGATAGAAGTGCACGGCGGGAGTGATGATCAGAGACAAGATCATGGAGATGAGCACGCCGCCGATCACGGCGATGGCGAGGGGTTGAAGCATCTGCGATCCTGCGCCGACAGCAAATGCGAGCGGCAGCATGCCTGCGACTGTAGCGAGAGCGGTCATCACGATTGGCCGCAAACGGCGGCGGGCAGCTTTGAGCATTGCGTCTTCGGCGGAGAGTCCCATGCCGCGCATTTTCTGATCGGCATCGAGCAGCAGAATGCCGTTCTTGGCCACGATACCAATGACCATGATCATGCCCATGAAGGATGAGATATTGAAGGTGGTGCGGGTGATGAGCAACGCGATGAAGACGCCTGAAGTGGAGAGCAACGCGGAGGAGAGAATCGCGACCGGCGCGGAGAACTTGCCAAATTCAAACAGCAGCACAATAAACAGCAGAAGGATTGCCAGTATAAGCACGATCACGAGGTCGTGGAACGAACGCCGTTGCTCTTCGTAGGTGCCGCCATATTCCACGCGGATGTTCGACGGAATATGCAGGGCGGCGACAGCTTTCTGTACATCGGCCATCCCGCTTCCCAGGCTCCGGCCTTCCAGGCGTGCCGTCACCGCAACATCGCGTTGTAGGTTTTCACGGCGGATTTCGGTTTGTCCCGGAATCTCCACCACGGTTGCGAGCGCACCCAGCGTTGCGGTATGCCCGGTGCTGCTTACCAGCAACGTGTCGCGCATGGCCTGCAGCGAAGCTCGATTGGCTGCCGGGAAGCGCACACGCAACGTGTAGGCTCGGTCGTTGGTGACTACCGGGGTGGGTGCAGGCTCGCCCTCGAGGATCGCAGATGCATCCAGCGCTACCTCCTCTGCGGTAAATCCGGCCCGTGCCGCGACGCCCGGATCGACCTGGAATGTGACCGCGGGACCGCTGATCGTGTTGTCGATGCCGTTGAGAATGTCCACGACACCTTTGATTTTTCCGATGGCGTCCGCCACCTTGGGAGCCCACTGCTCGAGTTGTTTCGGGTCTTGCGAGAAGAGCTTGATCTGGATCGGTTCCGGCGCGGAGGTCAGATCGCCGATCATGTCCTGAAGTACCTGGATGAATTCGATGTCGATCGCAGGTTCCTTCTGCTTAATGTCTCCGCGGACGTCGGAGATGATTTCATCGATACCACGGTCGCGCTTCGGCTTGAGCTTCACCAGGATGTCGCCGGTATTCGCTTCGGTTACTGCCGCCAGGCCAAGTTGCAGGCCCGTGCGGCGCGACGTGCTTTCCACTTCGGGAACCTCGCGGAGCATTTGCTCAATGTGCCCGACCACTCGATTCGTTTCCGCAAGGGAACTGCCCGCGGGCATGATGTAGTCGAGGACGAAGCCGCCTTCGTCCATTTCAGGCAGCAGATCTGAGCCCGAGAACGTGTAGCAAACGTAGGAGACGACAATGAGCGAGGCGCTGAACACGATCAGCAGCAGTGGGCGTTCCAGCGCTCGCCGCAGCCACTTCTCGTGAAAGTTCACCACGCGGAGGAAGAATCCGCTCAAGTGTTTCTCTTCGGCCGCAATCAGTTTTTGCGCGTCATCGCGATTGGATTGAGTATCGACTGTTTCGGATGCCTCTTCTGACGCCGGTGTCGTTTCTTTGTCGTTACGCCCCCGGATGAAGTACTGACTGAGCGTTGGAGTCCAGGACAGCGCGAGAGCCAGCGAAGTCAGGAGCGATACGGTCATCGTGATCGCCAGGGCCCGGAAGAAAACTCCCGTGACTCCGGTGATTGCAATCAGCGGAATAAAAACCACGATCGGAGTGAGCGTGGATCCAATCAGAGGTATGGTGATTTCCTTGAGTGCACTTTGAATTGCTTCGATCCGGCCCTGGCCCATGTCGCGATGCAGGACGATGTTCTCGACTACAACGATGGCGTCATCGATGACCAGGCCGACGGCTGCCGCGAGGCCGCCCAGCGTCATCAGGTCAAAGGTCTCGCCCATTATCTTCAGGGCGATGAACGTCATCATGATCGTTACTGGAATCACGAGAGCAGCAACCAGCGACGTTCCCCAATCGCGCAGGAAGACGACGAGGATGATCGAAGCGAGCAGGAGGCCCAGCAGAATGGCATCGCGCACGCTCTTGATAGAGTCGTTCACGATGATCGACTGATCGTAGAACGGCTTGATATCGATGCCAGGGGGAAGCGCTTTGCGGATGTTCTCGATTTCGGCGTGAACTTCATTGGCAACCTGAACGGTGTTCCCGTCGGGCTGGCGGTTGATATTGAGCAGGACCGCCGGCTTGCCGTTCGCCGTAACGACGGTGTAGACGGGCTTTACGCTGGTTGCAACTTCGCCGATGTCTCCGACGCGAACCGGAATCCCAGCAGGAGTGTTCTTGACGACTGCATTCGCGATCTGTTCGGGCGTGCGCACCTGGCCGTTGACCAATCCCAGATAAAGTTGATGATTGCGCTCGATGAGGCCGGGAGAATCGATGAGATTGGTCTTCTGAACTGCGGTCAGGATGTCGCTGACGGTGATATTGGTGGCCAGCAGTTTCGCCGGATCGGGAGTGATCTGAAATTCGGGTTCCTGGCCGCCCTGAATGATGACAGTCGAGACGCCTTCGAGACGGTTGAGCCTCGGCTTCATCTGGTACGTGGCCATCTCCCATAACCGAGTTTGTGGAGTGGTATCGGAGGTGAGGCTGTATCCCATGACGGGAAACGCGGCGAACGTCAGACGATTGGCTTGGATCGTTGCGGTGGGAGGAAGTTCCGTCTGCACGCGCGAGATCGCTGCGTTGACGTACTGCAGCGTCTGGAACATGTCCACGTCCCAGCGGAAGTACAGGTCTACCTCAGCCGATCCGCGGCTCGTAATCGAGCGAACTGTGAGCAGGCCCGGGACACTATTCACGGCCTCTTCGATCGGACGTGTGACGGTTACCATCATCTGATCGATCGGCATCACGCCATTGTCAACGGCGATCAACACGCGAGGAAAATTCGTCTGCGGGAAAACTGAGACTGGAATTGTGAAGGCGAGATAAGCGCCCAGCAATCCCAGGGTCAAGATCAGAAAAATGATTGGGCGGGAGTGCTGGGCGATCCAATGCTGGCCCGAGTGAGCGGAATCTGATTTCACGCGCGCGCCCCGGGATTATTTTTCACTCGAGCCCTCACTGCCCTTTTTGTCTCCAGCGGCGGGCTTTTCTTCGGACGCGGGTTCTGCGGCCGCGATCTGGATTTTGGTTTTGTCTGGGAGGCCATAGGCGCCGGTCGACACGAGTTTGTCGGCTTCAGAAACTCCTTCGACCACCTGCACATCGTCGCCGTTCCTAATACCGAGTTTCACGGGTTTCTGATGGGCGCGCCCGTCGGGTCCGGCCAGCATGACTGTGGTCGCTCCATCAGGTGCGGTCAGAACGGAGTTCAGTGGAATTACCAGCGCGTCTTTTATGGTTTGCGCCGTGAGGGCAAGCTGGACGCTCGTCCCCGGTTTCAAGTCGTGCTTCGGATTCTTGGCTTCGAACCAGACTTCTACAGTCGTGCTGTTGGGATCGAGCGCGGGGCTCACGACCGTCACCTTGCCTTGAATCGGATCTTCGATGCCTGGCACGGTCATCGTTCCCTTATCTCCGACCTTCAGCGCCGCGGCATCGCTCTGGGGGATGTGCGCCTTTGCGATGATGGAGGAGAGATCCATCACGGTCAGCAGGGGAGTGCCGGCAGCGGCCATCTCGCCGGGATACAGCGGGCGATCGGTGATGACCCCGTTGATAGGACTGCGAATTTCGGAATAGCTCAGTTGTGCTGTGGCTCCGAGATACTTGCCTTTGGCGGATTCCAACTGACCGGCAGCTGACTTCAATTCCTGCTGCTTGCCGATCGCCATCAGAGCATCGAGATGCTTTCTCGCGATGGCAGACTGGTTTCGCGCAGCGACGAAATCGACACGCGACTGATCCAGTTCTTTGCGGGGCAGCGCGCCTTGATCGAATAGCTGCTGTCGGCTCTCGAAAACTTTCTGCTGAGCATCGAGTGCCTGTTGAGCCTGCTGGGCATCGCCTTCTGCCTTCTGGATCTCTTCCGGCAGACTGGCGCCAGTGGTCGTCTCGTAAGCGGCCTGCGCTTGATCGAGCGCGCCCCGACTGTCTTGCGCGGCGGCCGAGAGATCGCGATTCTCCAGGACCGCCAATACCTGTCCCTGTCGTACAGCGCTTCCACGTTTCACCAGAAATTTCTGAACCGGAGCGCTGATCTTGGGCACGATCGCCGATTGCTGCAGCGGAAAGAGAATCGCTTCCGCAGTGATGACGTGCTGGATGGCGGTCTTCTCGACCGGGGACACCTGAACAGTTACAGTCGGTTCCTGATCCGCCTGCTCCGACGAGCATCCAGCTGAAAACAGCACGCCCAGAGCCGCGAGCAGGAGGAAGGCGTGCGGGGTTCGCAGTCGAAGATTTCTATTCCAGTGGGTACAGCTCAAAGCTGCGGTGTGGTTCATTCGCCTAGAAGCTTCCTGTGAGAGTCTGCAAGTTTGCCAGAGCCAACCGATAACGGGCCTGCCCATCGTCGTACGCGTTGCGGGCCAGCGTCAATGTGTTCTGTGCGTCGACTACTTCCAGCACCGTGGACTCACCCGCCTGGTAACGCAAGTTCGTGAGCCGTAAACTGTCGGCCGCCAGTTCCGCGGAACTGGCCAACGACTCCATTTCAGAGCGCGATGCTTCCGCCTCGCTGTAGAACTGACGCAAGTGGCTCAGCAATTGGCGCTGGGCAAATGTTAATTCGACGTGAGCCTGGTCTCGACGCAACTTGGCTTGCTTGAGTTTGCTGCGGTCCGCACCCCAACTGAAGATCGGGATCTGAAGGGAGGCGACTCCGGAGTAACCGAGATTGCGGACTCCATCCGATCGGATGGCAAACACGTTGGAATCGATTCCATAAAAATAGTCGACGCTGAGTGCCGGCAGCAGACCGCCCCATGCTGCTGTGACTTCGTGATTGGCCACGTCATAAGCAGCGACCGCCGCTCTCACGTCCGGATTGTTCTTCTTTCCGGCAGCTTCCACTTCGGTGTACGTCGGCAAGGGCTCGGGAGTTTGCAGATCGTCCACCACTGTGAAGTCCTGGTTGAAGTTGGTGAACAGCATGACCGCCAGATCGAGGCGCGTGCGCTCCATCCCGAGCTGCGCTTCCTGCAAATCGCGTTGCACTTGCTGCGCCTGAATGCGTGCCTTGATGACGTCCGCGTGCGCGACCTCGCCGCCGTTTTCCAGTTTCTGGCTAATGTCGAGGAATCTCGCCGCTTCCGCTTGCGCGCGCTGCGCTGTGGAGTATTTGCGCTGGGAGACGATGAGTCCGTAATACGCCTGCGTCACGGCGACCACAAGGCCGCGCGCGGCGATCTCCGCCTTGGCGTGAGCCTGCGCTAGTGCCGCCGACGATCGGCGGTAGTCCGCAACATTGGTGAGCGACAGAGCCTCGTGGACGTTTGCCTGGCTGATGTATTCGTGCACGCCATTGTTGGCGATAAACCGCGAGCCTGTCGTGCATCCCAGAGGACTGGTTTGGCAGTTGGTGGGGAGCGGGCCCGTTCCCTGGGTGTAGATGAACGAGTTGTTGTAATTAACGTCGGGAAGAAGTCCGGCGCGAGCTTGCACTCGATCCTCACGCGCCAGCCCAAGGTCGGTAACGGCCGAGCGGTATTGCGGATCGTTCAGGCGCGCCCGTTGAAGCGCATCCTGCAAAGTCAGGGTTAAGGGAGCACTCTGGCCCTGCGCTGAGAGCGTCATCTGTGGAAAAGTCGCCGTAGCCGACAGCAGTAGAACCAGAATGAAAATTCGGGTCCAGGCGAATGGGCCAATATGGGATTGACCTGCTTCTCGCTGTATTACCTCGGATTGGTCGCGATGCAATGGCCACCTCGCCTTCATTATTTGTCCTCGGAAAAGACTGAGGAAGAAGCCAGTTGGTTGTATGTATTCTTTCCGCGCAAACTGCGGATTCAATATCCTGCCCGTGCCCGACTCCAAAAAGGCAGAGAAATCTTTCGAATTCAGCCGGCGCACAAATGCCGATTCGGAACTCGCTCAGGCTACCACGCACTTCCTGAAAGCCACATGAAAACCCGGAGTGCCATCGCCAACTGGGAGACACCAAGGTACTTAGCGGCGCCGGCGTACCAAAACGAACAAATGGCGAAGGGCGTGCTTGATCAAGGGCGATACGACCCCGAGGGGGTCAGGAGGAATCAGATGATCGATCTCGATCAGGTCAAGGTCACGGCCCGTGACCAGCAGGTCCTCAACCTGCTCGTGCAAGGCTGCAGCAATAAGGAGATCGCAGGCCAGTTGAATATCAGCCCGCGGACGGTAAAACAGCATCTACGCACGCTGTTTCTGCGCGCGGGCATCCGGGAAGGTCGCAAGCGCGTGAAGTTGGCCATCGCCATGTTTGGCCGACGGGAGGCGCAGTCATGACCCCGTGCCAGCGGCTCACCGCCAAGGAAACCCAGATTGCGACGCTGGTCTGGGAGGGCCTGACGAATCGCGAGATCAGCCGCATCGTCGGCACAACCGAACAGGTCATCAAAAATCATCTGCGCAGCGCCTTCGATAAACTCGGCGTCTGGAGCCGGCTGGAACTAGCCATGTACGTAGCCAGCCACGGCGGCAAGGATTGGGCGAATACTGGGCAGATCCAGATGAGTCAGAGGCAGACAATCGGGGCCGACTAGCCCGGATTGGAGCATGATCTGCAAAAGTTTTCGATCTTGCCGCATGTCCAAGGTCGTCGAAGTGCGTAAATCATAGTTGTGTAAGGAATTAAGAATTCAACGCTGCGGCCTCCGAATTGCTGAAACAACATCGGCAGGCTCTGCAGCCACGAGCCTGGTTCGCAACCCGGGGCGAAACCAGCGATGGCGTTCAAAGAAACTTTCTGGATGGCGTGCGACTCCACCGAACAATTGCGGGCGGAATACGGCCCATTCCATACTCGCGGCGAGGCGGAACTGGAGGCCAAAAAGCTCGGCTTCGGATACCTCCTGCGCTATGAACATCTTCTCGGCGCGAACGAGGAGATTGAAGAAGTTCGCTGCATCTTCGTGGAATTGCCGGGGGCCTCTCCGGTCGGCGTGGAGATAACGCCGGTCACGCTTCATACCCGTTGTGCTACCTGCGGTGAATCCTCCGCGCACGAAAAAGGCTGGCAGGCCGAGGTCTGGGCGGACATCCACGAATTCGAACACTCGCGGCATCGTGTACGCCTGTTCGAGCATGCTCGGGGCAAGGGGCTGAAGGAGATCGTCGGCTGGAGAGCCTAGCTCCGCTGGCATCCGGAGCGTGTTTTCGAAGGTTCAAGATTCAAGGCTTCAAGGTTTCAAAGTTGCAAATCGAAAAGCCTCCGCTAGCGTCGCGGAGGCTTCATTATTTTTAGGGCAAAGCGTACAACCTTGAAACTTTGAAACTTGAGTCAGCGCAAGGGGCCGTTCGAGCGGATAACTGCGATCATTTGCTGGAACTGGCAAGCGCACTCGCGGCGGCGCGATCGAGGAACCAGATCAGCTTTCCAGCGGGATTCACCAGCTTGGAGGGGTATTGCTCGCCCGGTGCATTCTCTTCCAGCACCGTCTTGAGGACGGAGGCTTTGTCCGTTCCGCTGACCAGAAACGCAACTTCGCGCGCGGCATTCAGGAGCGGCAGCGTGAACGTGAGCCGGTGCGTCTTGAGCTTCTCGACCCAGTTCGCCACGACCAGTTTCGATTTCTCCTGCAGCGCTGCGGTGCCGGGGAACAATGAAGCGGTGTGGCCATCGGGGCCCATCCCGAGCAGAATTAAATCGAACTGCGGAAATCCGGAGTCGATGTGAAAAAACTTTCGGATCGTCTGCTCGTATTGCTGCGCGGCCGCAGCCGCGTCGGGATTCTCGGCGCCGATGCGGAATACATTTCCAGCGGCCACGGGGACCTTGGAGAGCATGGCTTCATTTGCCATCCGGTAATTGCTGTCGGGATCGTCTGGCCCAACGTGCCGCTCATCGCTCCAGAAGAAAAATGTGCGATCCCAGGGCAGGGTAGCCTTGGCATTGGTCGCAAGCAGATTGAACAGATTCCTGGGCGTGGATCCACCCGATAAGGCGATCGTGAATCGGCCGCGCTCGGCCACCGCCTGGTTCGCGGCGCGGACTACCTCTTCGGCGGCCGCGGCGGATAGTTCCTGCGGTGTCGTGAGAATTCGAATCTCGGCGGAGGTACTCAACAGATTGCCTTAGCCCCCACTTGCTCGAACCACCGCACAGCGCGCGGCTCCAAGCAGGCCCGCCTTTTCGTTCATGACAACGTGAACGGGCATGGCTTCTACCAGTGGACGCAGCCGTCCCTTCTCTAGGAACGACTTCATGAATATTGGTCCGGTTAACTTCGGAAGGATCTTGGGAGTGATACCGCCGGCAAGAAAGAGCCCGCCTGTGGCCATGATCTTGAGCGCAAGATTTGATGCTTCCGCGCCGTAGACCGAGATCCAGATTTCAAGGGCCTTGTCGGCCAGAGGCTCTTTTCCCGTGAGTGCGGCGCGCGAAATTTCAGCCGCAGGATCCCCTGTCTTCATCGCGGCAGTGAGTGCTTCGGATTCTTTCCCAAAACCGGTAGCGCTCAAGAACTCGTAAACATTTACGAGGCCCGGGCCCGAGAGGATGCGCTCGTAGCTCACGTGTCCGATGCGCTTGGACAGATAGCGCAGCAGTTCGATCTGCAGTTCGCCCTGCGGAGCGAAGTCAGTATGGCCGCCCTCACAGGCGAAGACGTGATGACGGCTTCCATCCCAGAACAATCCTGCTTCGCCCAATCCCGTACCCGGAGCGACCACCGCCTGATTGCCTGCGATCGTACCACCGCCTACGTTCAGCGTAACCAGATCCTGTGGGGTTAGGGCGCCGATTCCCCAAGCGCTGGCCTCAAGATCGTTGATCAAAAGGGTGGCAGGAAGATGAATCTGTTTGGCAAGAATGGACTGCTCGATGACCCAGGGAAGGTTGGATGTTTCAACGCGACCATTGCGGACGGGCCCGGCAATTCCGAAACATGCTGCCTCCGGCCGCGTACCAGACTCATCCATGAATCGGGTTACGATTTCCCCGAGTTCTCGATGTTCACGGCTGGGAAAAACTCGTTCAGAGACCAGTTCGAAATGCCCGTTTGTCGGTTGAAAATAAGCCAGCCTGGCATTGGTCCCACCAATATCGCCGGCCAAAATCATTTTTCGAAGTTCCTCCAGCGGCGGCCGTCGCGTTCAAGCAGTTCGTCGGCATCCTTCGGTCCCCATGTGCCTGAGGCATAGTTGGGGAAGTTTCGTGGCGGCAGTGCGTGCCAAAGATCGAGCATCGGATTCACCACAGACCAGCCAGCCTCGACCATGTCGGCGCGTTGAAACAGCGTCTGATCACCGATCATGCAATCGTGCAGCAAGCGTTCGTACCCGGTGCTGGGCTGTTTACCAAAGTACTCCTGATACTCGAAGTTCATATCCACCGTGCCCAGCCGCATGACAGGCCCAGGGACCTTGGCCGCGAACTGCAGCGAGATACCTTCTTCCGGCTGAATGTGCAACACCAGTTGATTCGGCATCAGGTGCTCGACGGGTGTGTCACGGAATAACACAAACGGCGCTCGCCGAAACTGTATCACGATATGCGTATTGCGTACGGGCATTCGTTTGCCGGTTCTGAGATAGAAGGGAACATCGGCCCAACGCCAGTTGTCGATCAGCAGCTTCATCGCAACGAACGTTTCGGTGCGAGAATCGGGCGGGACGTCGGGCTCGCTGCGGTATGCGGAGACCCGCTTCCCGTCTTCTGTGCCTTCGCCGTATTGGCCGCGAACCGTCCGGCTTAACACTTCTTCATCGCTCATCGGCTGAATGGCGTGCAGGATTTTTGCCTGCTCATCGCGAACCGCATTTGCGTCGAACGAAATCGGAGGTTCCATCGCGGTGAGACTGATGAGCTGCATAATATGGTTCGGCACCATGTCGCGCAGGGTGCCGGCCGTATCGAAGTAGCTGCCGCGGCCCTCTACGCCAACGGTTTCCGCTACCGAGATTTGCACGTGGTCGATGTAGCGCCGGTTCCAGACAGGCTCGAAGATTCCGTTCGCGAACCGGAAGGCCAAAATGTTCTGCACTGTCTCTTTGCCAAGATAATGGTCGATCCGATAGATCTGTTTTTCGTCGGCGACCTTGAGAAGTTGTTGGTTCAAGGCCTTGGCCGATTCCAGGTCGTGACCGAACGGCTTTTCGATGACAACCCGACGCCAATGACCGTTCGATTGATCCATGAAGCCGCCTGCGGCCAACTTCTCGACGATCGGTCCGAAATATTTGGGAGCGACCGCCATGTAATAGAAGAAGTTTTGATGGGTCGAATGCTCGGCGTCGATTTTATCCAGGGCGTCCTTGAGCTGCTTGTAGAGATTGTCATCGTTGAAATCTCCAGCCAGGTAATAGAAGCGGTGAGAAAACCACTCCCAAAGATCGCTGGCAACGCACTCGCCACAGTACTCCTTCATATCGTCATAGACTCGCTTGCGGAACTCCTCGTCGGAGAGCGGCGAGCGCGCCACGCCGAGCACGGCGAATTCCTTGGGCAGCAACCCGGCGCGAGCCAGATTGTAGAGAGCTGGGATCAACAACCGTCCAGTTAGATCTCCGGCGGCGCCGAAGATCACCATCACGCAGGGTTCGCCCTGCTTGCCGATGCGAGGTGGAGCTGTTTTCGGTTGTTCCGCCAAATCAGCCATGAGCCATTCCTTTGCCTATGGGTAAGGGTTTAGAGTTACGTGTTCTTCTTGTCGTGCCCGGCTCCCTGTTCGATGTGGCCGCCGAATTTCTGCCGCATCGCCGATAGCATCTTCTCCGCGAATGTGTGCTGCTGGCGGGAACGGAACCGCACGAACAGAGCCGCGCTCAGGACATCGACGGGTACCGCCTCTTGAATCGCGGCTTCGATAGTCCAGCGTCCTTCCCCGGAATCCTGCACGAATCCTTCATATTCGGAGAGCGTAGGATTCTCCGCCAACGCCATTGCAGTCAGATCGAGCAGCCATGAACTGATTACACTGCCGCGTCGCCACACTTCGGCGATGTCGGGCAGGTTAAGGTCGTAGCGAATGTCTTCGGGAAGTTCTTTGCTGGTAGCGTTCTTGAAGATGTCGAAGCCCTCGGCATAAGCTTGCATGATGCCGTACTCGATGCCGTTGTGAACCATCTTCACAAAGTGGCCGGAGCCGGAGGGGCCGCAGTGAATGTAACCTTCCTCGGATGTTCCTCCGAGCTTTTCTCGCCCCGGAGTTCGCGGGATGTCGCCTTTGCCCGGCGCAAGCGTTTTGAAAATCGGGTCGAGCCGCTGCACGGCTTCTTTGGGCCCGCCAATCATCATGCAGTATCCGCGATCGATTCCCCAAACTCCGCCGCTGGTGCCGACGTCGATGTAGTGAATGCCTTTGCCGCTGAGTTCCTTGGATCGCCGCACATCATCTTTGAAGTAGGAATTACCGCCGTCAATGATCGCGTCGCCAGCCTCGAGATGCTGCGCGAGTTTCTGCACCGTCGCTTCCGTGGCATCTCCCGCCGGGACCATGATCCAGACGGCGCGCGGCGCTTTTAGTTTTGCAACGAGATCTTCCAGAGAAGACGACCCAGTCGCACCCTCGGTACCTAATTGCTTCACTGACTCGGGGCTGAGATCGGAAACTACCAGCGAATGTCCGCCGCGCATCAAGCGCCGCGTCATATTGGCGCCCATGCGCCCCAGACCTACCATTCCTAATTGCATGCCTTGCTCCTTACCGGTAGCGCCAGCTAACGCGAGGGCATGTCGCCATCGCAGGATGTTGTCTCGCCAACTTATAGAGCTTTCTGCACTGCCGCTTGCAGTGTTGCCAGTCCAGACTTGAGGTCTTTTCCGAGGTGTACGCGCAACGCCCGGCGTCCACGATCGGCGAGCACCTGAAAGTCTCCGCGTGCCTGCGCAGCTTTGACCACTCCGAACGTGTATTTCTGGCCGGACACCGGCAATTCCACGGAATCGTCGCAGGTGATCTGCAGGAAGACTCCAGAATTCGGACCGCCCTTGTAGGCTTGTCCAGTCGAATGCAGAAAGCGCGGCCCGAAACCCAGGCAGGTGGCGACGTACTTCTTATCGAGCACTGCGTTGCGCAAAGTCTGCAATGCTTGCTCGTGTTCGGCGTTCATCTGGATGTATCCGAGTACGGCGAAGTAGTCGCTCGTCTTGATTCGGCTCAGGTGTGCTTTCAAGTAGCCGGCTAGAGATTGATTCGATCCAGCGGCCTTGGCTAGTTCTGCCGCGTTCTTTTCGTCGGTGAAAAGCTTCACTCCGCTGTCGTCAACGATGGGTTTCTCCGCAGGCAGCATTCCTTTCACTTCATACTCGGTCGTGAGCGCTCGCGTTGCGATCTTGCTGGCTTCAACATCGGGTTGATTAAAAGCATTGATCCCGATGATTGCACCCGCTACGGCAGTGGCGATTTCCCAACGGAAGAATTCCGCGCCGAGGTCGTAGGTGTCGGCCATGGTGATGCGCACCACGGGCTGGCCGGCCTTCTCGATTGCGGTGACTTTCGCCTCCTGATCTGCATCGCTTCCGCCTTCCAGACGAACATAAACGAACACGCGATCGCTGCCATAGACCTCCGGAGAGGACAGATGCTCGCGGTCGACTGGAATGAGACCTTTGCCGTTTTTCCCGGTAGATTCGGCGAGTAACTGTTCCAGCCACGCGCCCAGGTCGGCGATGCCGGGTGAAGTGATCAGCGTGACTTTGTCGCGGCCAGCGTTGGCGGCCGAGCCTAGGATTATTCCGAGCACCGCTGCGGAGTTCTCTTCTACTGAGACGGCGGGTCCTGACGCCCGAACCATCTCTGCGGCGCGGGAAAGGAATTTCTTGGTATCCAGCCCCATGACCGCAGCGGGAACCATGCCGAAATTCGACAGCGCCGAATAGCGCCCTCCAATGGAAGGACGTCCGAAGAAGATGTGGAGGAAGTGATCGGCCTCAGCGACCTGCTGCATCTTCGATCCCGGATCGGTGATCGCGATGAATTGTCCGCCGGCCTTAGTTGCGCCGACGGTCTGCTTCGTGCGCTCGAAGAAATACTGCTTGAAGATGTTCGGCTCGAGCGTACTGCCCGATTTGCTGGAGACGATGAACAGTGTCTTAGCGATGTCGATCTGATGCTCAAAGGCCTTTACCTGAGCCGGATCGGTCGAGTCCAGCACGTGCAGGTTCGGAGATTGTGGAATTCTGCCGTAGGTCATTCGCAGGACTTCGGGACAGAGACTTGATCCACCCATGCCGAGCAGCAGAACGTGCTCGAAGCCGCGCATGTGGACTTCTTTGGCGAGCTTCTGCAGTTGCTCCTGCTGTGCCGTTTGTTCCTCGACGATATCCAGCCAGCCCAGCCATTTCGATTCGTCGTCCCCAGTCCACAGGCTCGAATCACGATTCCACAAGCGCTTCATCTTTCCGCCCGACTGCCAATCGGCGATGGTCGTCTTTACCGAAGTGGCCAGCGATTCGGGCAGGGAAGTCTTCAGTCGGCTCACGGTCTATCCTTTCGGGGTGTTCTTCTCGACTGCAGTCAGGAGTTTACCGAAAGCGTCGGCAAACAATTTCACGCCGTCTACGGTGAGCTTGTCGGTGATTTCCTTCATGGAAATTCCGGCTGTGGCCAGATCGTCCATCACCTTCTGGGCAGCGGGTACCTCTTCGATGAGACTGTTGCGCACTTTGCCGTGATCGCGGAACGCATCGATCGTCGCCGGGGGCATGGTGTTGACCGTGTCCGGTCCAATCAGTTCCTCAACGTAGATCACGTCGCGGTAATTTGGATTCTTGGTGCTGGTGCTGGCCCATAGCACGCGCTGTGTCTGCGCGCCCTTGGCCGCGAGTGCCTGCCAGCGCGGTCCGCTGAAGATCTTCTGATACTTCTGATACGTGAGCTTTCCGTTCGCAATCGCCACTTTCCCGAGTAAGCTCGTGTACAGGGCCTGCTGGCTCGCGTCAGAAGTGTTCTTCAGCTTCTCGTTCAATATCGAGTCGATCAGCGTGTCGATGCGGCTGATGAAGAAGCTCGCCACCCCAGCCATCTTCTTCAAATTTCCGCCGCGTTTCGCAAGCTCTTCGAGTCCGGCGACATAGGCTTCGGCAACCTGGACATAGACTTCCTGGGCAAAGAGCAGCGTGACGTTGATGTTGATGCCTTCGCCAATCAGTTGCTTGATCGCAGGAATACCTTCCGCCGTTCCGGGAACCTTGATCATCACGTTCTCGCGGTTCACCGTTTTCCAAAGCCGCCGAGCCTCGTCGATCGTGTCTTGCGTCTTGAGAGCGAGATACGGCGACACTTCCAGGCTCACATAGCCGTCGTGGAAATTGGTTTCCAGATAGACGGCCTTTAGCGTGTCTGCAGCGTCCTGGATATCGCGGATCGCGATTCGCTCGAATCGATCGGTAGCGCTCAGATCTTTCTGCCCTGCGAGCGACTGAAGAAAGTCGTCGTACAGGGAACTGTCGGCGATTGCCTTCTCAAAGATCGAGGGGTTCGATGTCATTCCGCGCAGACCATCGTCTGCGATCATCTGTTTCAGTTTGCCCGTAGTGAACAGGTCGCGGCGGATGTAATCCAGCCACATGGATTGCCCATAGTCGAGCAATTGTTTAAGCGGATTCTTGGTGGCTTTGGAATTCTCTATAACTCCAGTGGGCTGCATGATTCTGATGCCTCCATACCTGTTGGATGACAGCGAGTCCCCAATCGGCGCAACCGAATCGCCGATGTCCTGCCAGTCGTTTGGTGCGCCGCAAATCTTTACTTCGCGGCTAAAACTTCATGTGCTGCTTCAATTACTTTGTCGACCGTGAATCCAAAATATTTCAAAAGATCCTTCAGGGGCGCCGAGGCTCCAAAACGCCGCATCCCGATGTTCTTTCCATAAGTACCGGTGTAGCGTTCCCACCCGAACGTCGCCGCCATCTCGACGGAGACTCGCGCCTTCACGTTCGCCGGCAGGACGCTTTCCTTGTACGCCGCCTCCTGCTTGTCGAATAACTCCCAGCACGGCATGCTGACCACGCGGGCCTTGATGCCTTCGGCTTTTAACTTCTCGTAAGCATCCACGCAGAGCGAAAGCTCGCTTCCCGTTCCCATGAGAATGACATCTGGCTTTCCGCCGGGCGCATCCGCCAATACATAAGCACCCTTAGCCACGCCAGAAACCGGGGCATATTTCGTGCGATCCAGAGTTGGCATTGCCTGGCGCGTAAGCACTAAAGCGGCTGGAGATTCATGCAGTTGCGCAATGATCTTCCAGCATTCCGTTACCTCGTTGGCGTCGCCCGGCCGCAACACCATCAAGTTCGGCATTGCTCGAAGCGATGCGAGCTGTTCTACGGGTTGGTGCGTTGGCCCGTCTTCGCCCACGCCGATGGAATCGTGCGTGTACACGAAGATCGACGGAATCTGCATGAGAGCGGCCAGTCGGATGCTTGGCCGCATGTAGTCGCTGAAATTGAAGAAAGTGGCTCCGAACGCGCGGAGGCCGCAGCCCGTCATCCCGTTGACGCTTGCGCCCATGACGTGTTCTCGGACGCCAAAGTGCAGGTTCCGGCCTGCGTAATTGCCGGGCTGAAAGTCTCCGGCCCCCTCGAACTTTAGCGTCGTCTTGTTGGATGTGGCCAGATCGGCCGACCCGCCGATAAGCCAGGGGATGTTTTGTGCCAGAGCGTTCAGTACTTTGCCGGAACTCTCGCGGGTGGCGAGGCCCTTCGGGTCAGCAGAGAAAGTCGGAAGCTTATCCCAACCTGCAGGCAGCTCATGATGCTGCATATGGCTAAGGCGCTCAGCGAGTTCCGGGTACTTCTGAGAGTATTCCGCGAATAGCTTGGACCACTTTGATCGCGCCTCGCGACCGCGCTTGCCGATTCCGTCGCGGAAATGTTCAAGAACTCCATCGGGTACGAGGAACTTCGCATCTTCCGGCCATCCGTAGAACTTCTTGACCAGCTTGACTTCTTCGTCCCCCAGCGGTTCCCCATGCGCCGCATTCGTATCCTGTTTGTGCGGGGATCCATAGCCGATGTGGCTATCCACAATAATCAGAGTGGGACGGTCGGTGGTCTTGTGAAAGGTCTCGAAAGCGCGCGCCAGCATATCGAGGTCATTAGCGTCGGTGACGCGAGTGACGTTCCAGCCATATCCGATGAATCTCGTGGCAACATCTTCACTAAAAGACCAGTTCGCAGGTCCGTCCAGCGTGATCGAATTGTGATCGTACATCCAGCACAGATTGGAGAGTTTCAGGTGTCCAGCGAGCGACGCGGCTTCTCCGCCGATGCCTTCCATCAAGTCCCCGTCGGAACACATCACGTACACGTTGAAGTCGAAGATCTCCATGCCCGGCTTGTTAAAATTAGCGGCCTGCCACTTGCCCGCGATTGCGAACCCAACACTCGCCCCAACGCCCTGTCCAAGTGGCCCCGTCGTGGTTTCCACTCCGGTGGTGATGTGCGATTCCGGGTGTCCAGGCGTCCGGCTTCCCAGCTGGCGGAAATGCTTGAGGTCATCCATCGAAACCGACAGATCTTTTGTGAGATTGCCATCCTCGTCTACGCGGCGCACTTCCGCCAAATGGAGCATGGCATACAGCAGCATGGACGCGTGCCCGTTGGAAAGAATGAAGCGGTCGCGATTCAGCCAGGTGGGATCAGCAGGATCGTAGCGGAGAAAATTCTGCCAGAGGGAATAGGCAACCGGAGCGAGACCCATCGGCGCTCCGGGGTGCCCTGAGTTGGCCTGCTGTACCGCGTCGATGGCGAGGGTTCGAATCGTGTTGACGCACAGCGTATCGAGTTGCGCTCCTGTTGCTAATACCTGATCACTGGCCACCATACAATTCCGCTCCTCCGGTCAATTCTTGGCGACAAACCCGATTTCCTGATTAGAGTTTCAGGTGAGAGAAAGGGTTCAGCACGCAAAGTGTATCAATTTCCGTGGAGAGATGGATTGAAGTGGGGTGAAAAACTGGCGAGATTGAAGGAAACAACTTACTTCACGAGCTGAATATAGCTGCTCTCGCTGTGTGAAGCACGGGTAGTTTCCTGCACGAACTTGAGGAACTGGCGCAAGTTTTCTTTTTCCGTACTGGCCATGCCATCGAAGCGCACCCGCAAAACACTCGCGGGCCCACTGCGGGTGACGACTCCGGTGAGTGCGAATCCTTTCACCCAGATCTTGCCGTTGGGTACCCACAGACCGATTTCGACCTTCGCTCCCGATTTCACTGGAGTCGCGGTCTCGACCAGGCACCCTCCCGCGCTCGTATTCGAAAGATTGCCCCAGACCGGAGTTGGATTCTCGTCCACGCGGAGTTCAACTGCTACGAAGCACTTTATGCGCGGGTGCTTTCTGCGATCGCTGCTCCAATTCGGGCTGAACAGATCCGGCTCAAAGGGAGGCGTTGCCGAGGCAGGCGTTGGCACAGCCTCGGGTGCAGGCTTTTGCGGTTCCGAGGGTTTCCCACCGTTCGCACCCGACTTGATCTGCCTCATTGCCGTCAAAAGCGCTTCTTCCCGCTTCTCAACGGGGGCTTCGCGGTACGCTTGCAGCAGTTTCCCAACCTGTTTTACCAGGTCCGGATCGGAGAGTATCCGCGTCCAATCGGTACCAGTAGCCGCGCTCATTTCGTGCTCTTTCTCAATTCTTTCGCGCCTCAGCGACTAGTTTGAGTCAATGGTCACCTGGGCACAAGATGACCTAGGTCACTGGCTGATTGGGTTGCCGATGCGAATTGGGGCAGCGCGTCCAGGCCACTCTAGAAGGTCAGATCAAGGCGGGGCGGCGTACCCAGCAAAGACTAATTGCCATCAAATGCCAACTGAACGATCTGGGTCGTCTCGCTTTGGCCTGCTTCAAACTTCCATTTCGTGACCGCATCCTGTGCTGCATTGATCAGAACGGGATTGCCCCCCAAGACGCGAGTCGATTTCACGGTGCCATTCGGCCGAACCACAGCCTCCACTTTTACGGTGCCGCGAATGTGCATTTTCTTCGCCAGGTCAGGATAAACAGGAGATGTGTGGGACAGAACTTTTCGGTCCGTGCTGGCGCCTGTATTCTGGGCGAACGTAGAGCCGGTCACGACCAACAGTAATAGTGCCGATATGAGTATCAGGACTTTCTTCTGCATGACTTCTAATCTTTCCTCGCCAATTTGAGCTTAAATCTCCTGCATTCAGAGGGCAAAGTACCGAAGGTATTGGACTTTGGGTGCCTCGGTTCGGGCTTTGCCGTCGTCACGCCAGTTCAGGGTGCGGAGTGGTCGCGCATTTTTGAAGAATCGTTGCATCACAAACTCTCGTAAACGAATCGAATGAAGCGAGTTATGCTATGTAGGACAGGAAGGATGCTTTTCAGCCGGCGATGACCTGATGCTGAACCATCCCACGATCAAGAATGCACTGCTCATTGAAAGTTTCCGCAGCTTCCGTTTTTGCTCTCATTTTTCTACTAGCTTCGCCAAACCTGTTTGCTCAGAGCCAGGGCGGTTCCTCTGTGCCGAGCGTGAGTCTTCCCGGTACGCAGAGCCCCTTCCAGGGGAGTGCTCCAGAAGGGAACGCCACCGCCGACGAACTGCAAATTGACTTCAAGGAAGCGATCGACCGGGGGTTGCGAGCCAATCTGGGGCTGCTGCTGGCTACCGACCAAGCCGAGTCCGCCCGAGGGCAGCGTTGGAGGGAGTTGAGCGAACTTCTGCCGAATATCGGCGCCCGGATTCAGGAGAACGTTCAAACGGAAAGCCTGGCAGCACTTGGGTTTACTAAGCTTGCCCCGTTGTTTGCCGCTCCCGGCTCATCTCCCGCTCCATTTCCGGCAGTGACTCCAGCATTCAATTACTTCGATATGCGCGTCGCCCTGTCGCAGGAGGTCTTCAATTTCCGAAGCCTCCAACGCGAGCGCTCGTCGCTGGAGAACCTCAAAGCAGCGCAATTCACCTATAAGAACGCCCGGGAGTTGGTCGTGCTAGCGGTGGGAAATTCCTATTTGCAGGCCACTGCCGCCGCCGCGCGCGTGGAGACAGTGGATGCGCAGGTGCAGGCAGCACAGGCTCTTTTCAACAAAGCCAGTGACCAGCAGAAGGCGGGGCTCACTCCTGCGATTGACGCGCTTCGTTCTCAAGTAGAACTGCAAACCCGGCAGCAGCAACTCATTGCCGCCCGGAACCAGCTGGCCAAGCTCACGCTGAGCGTGGCACGCATCATTGGCCTTCCCCCGGGGCAGAAATTTGTGTTGACCGAGAAGGCTCCGTTCCAGGCTTTAACGCCGCTGCCGCTAGAGACCTATCTGCAGCGCGCCTATACTGGGCGATCGGATTATCAAGCTGCTCTTGCCCAGGTTCGCAGCGCAGAACTGTCCCGGCGCGCGGCCTCCGCGGGGCGCTATCCCACGCTCGATCTCAGCGCAAATGCGGGAGAGATCGGAGTGGCACCCGGTCAGTTGAGTGGGACTTGGCAGGTCAACGGTGGCCTGAACATCCCAATCTTTGCGGGAAACCGTGTCCATGCCGATGTACTCCAAGCCGATGCCCAGTTGAAGCAGGCTCGTTCGCAACTGGGGGATCTCCGCGGCAGGATCGATTATGAAGTCCGTTCCGCCCTGCTGGATCTGAATGCGGCCGCGGAACAGGTTGAAGTCGCCCGCAGTTCTGTGGATCTCGCGGAGCAAACCCTGACCCAATCGCGGGATCGCTTTAGCGCGGGTGTTGCGGACAATTTAGAGGTCGTGCAGGCGCAGGAATCCATTGCCGCCGCGCACGAAAGTTACATCGAAAGTCTTTATGCTCATAATCTGTCAAAAGTCGAACTGGCGTACGCCATCGGTGATGCGGAACAGGGCGTCAGGCGATATTTGAAAGGCATTCAATAACGTATGGAACAATCGACGACGCAGACTCCGCCCGCTGCAGAGAGAAACGCTGCTGAGAATCAGGAACATACGAATCGCCCCCTGCCCTCCAGCGAACGGGACTATCACAGCCGTCCGTCTCGCACGAAGAGTTCAGGGTTTCGTATTGCCATCGTAATTGCGATTGTTGTCCTGGTGGTCGTGGGCTTCTTCGTTTACCGCTATTTCACCAGCTACGAATCCACGGATGACGCTCAGATCGATGGTCATATCAATTCTGTCAGCCCTCGCATTTCGGGTCACGTGACCAAATTGAATGTTGAAGACAATCAATACGTGCAAGCAGGAACCGTGGTGGTGGAAATTGATCCGACGGACTATCAGGTTGCGTACGAGCGCGCGAAGGCGGACTTTGCCGATGCTCAAGCTACGGCGGTGGCCGCGGGCGTCAGCGTCCCGCTCACGTCTGTGAATACCACCAGCCAGATGTCGGCGAGCGAAGCTGATGTCAGCAGCGCCCGCGCTGGTATTCAGGCTGCGAAACAGCAGTTCCAGGCTGCGCAGGCGCAACTTCAGCAAGCCGAAGCGAACAACGTGAAAGCGCAGAATGATCTGGAGCGTTACCGCCAACTAGTTGAAAAGCAGGAGATCTCACAGCAGCAATATGACCAGGCGACGGCTGCAGCCAAGGGGAGCGCAGCCGGCGTGGAAGCGGCCCGGGCCACCATGGAAGCGGCCCAGCAGCAGGTGACGCAGGCACAAGGCAAACTTGTCCAGGCGCAGGCGAATTTGAGCTATGCGAACACAGCCCCTAAGCAGATGCAGATCAGCCGTGCAAAGGCGGACTCTGCGGTAGCTCAAGTGCAACGGATGAAAGCGCTTCTCGATCAGGCACAACTGAACCTGCAGTACACAAAAGTCGTTGCGCCGGTCAATGGGATCATTAGCAATCGTACGGTAGAGGTTGGGCAGAATGTATCGCCGGGCCAGGAACTGATGAAATGCATCAACCTTGATGACATCTGGGTTACAGCCAACTTCAAGGAAACTCAGCTTCGTAATATGAAAGCGGGCCAGCGAGTCACGATCGAAGTCGATGCCAATGGCAGGAAGTACAACGCCAAAGTGGACAGTATCGCGGGAGCGAGTGGGGCGCGTTTCAGCCTGCTGCCCCCGGAGAATGCAACCGGAAATTACGTGAAGGTAGTGCAGCGCATTCCGGTCAAGATTGATCTCGACCCGGGCTCGAACAACGATCATCAGTTGCGTCCCGGAGAATCTGTGGCGCCCAAGGTCTGGATTCGCGAATGAGTTCTGCTTCACCGACCCTGGACCAGGCAGAGGCCTCTCGTCCGGCGGTAAATCCCTGGATTATTGCGCTCGCGGTTACGCTGGCGACGTTCATGGAAGTGCTCGACACCTCCATCGCGAACGTTGCGTTGCCGCATATTGCCGGGAGCTTATCCGCGGGACAGGACGAAAGCACATGGATCCTGACTTCCTACCTGGTTTCGAATGCCATCGTGCTGCCGTTGAGCGGCTGGCTGTCTTCGATTGTCGGGCGCAGGAACTTCTACATGGGCTGCGTCGCCCTGTTCACTATCAGTTCCTTCATGTGCGGCCTCGCGCCGAACCTCACGGTGCTCATCATTTGCAGAGTGCTACAGGGGGCAGGCGGAGGGGGCTTGCAGCCAAGCGAACAGGCGATCCTGGCCGATACTTTCGCTCCTGCGAAGCGCGGGATGGCGTTCGCGGTTTACGGCATGGCCGTGGTCACAGCTCCTGCCGTTGGGCCGACTCTGGGCGGATGGATCACCGACAACTTCACCTGGCGATGGATCTTCTTCATTAATATTCCGGTCGGTATTCTGTCGATCCTGCTTACGTCTCGGCTGATCCAGGATCCGCCTTACCTCAAGCGCCGCAAGCTCAGCGAAACGCATATCGACTATGTCGGACTCGGTTTCGTTGCGCTCGGCCTCGGCGCTCTGCAGATCGTCCTGGATAAAGGCCAGCGCGACGATTGGTTCGAATCAAACTTCATCATTATTCTCTCCCTGATTGCCGCGGCGGCCCTCATCTTTGTCATCGTCTGGGAGTGGAGGAACAAAGATCCAATCATCGATCTGCATCTGTTCCGGGATCGAACCTTCGGCATTTCTAACCTGCTGATGTTTATGCTCGGCTTCGCCCTTCTGGGAAGCACGCTGTTGCTGCCGCTGCTGTCCCAGACTCTTCTGGGGTATACAGCGCAAGATGCGGGTCTGGCACTGATGCCGGGCGGCTTCGTGATCATCTTGCTGCTGCCTCTGGTGGGATTCCTGTTGTCGCGTTACACGCCACGGTGGCTGCTACTGCTGGGCCTGTGCATCCTGGCGTTCTCGCTGTTCCACATGACAAACTTCGACCTCCAGGTCGATTTCAAAACGGTAGCCATCGCACGCATGATCCAAGCGGCGGGGATGGCGTTCCTGTTCGTCCCGATCAATACAGCGGCGTACGCGTTCCTGCCCCGAGATAAGAACAATGCCGCGTCCGGACTGATGAACCTGGCCCGTAACATAGGGGGAAGTGTCGGAATTTCCGTAGTGACGACCATGCTGGATCGCCGGACGCAGTTGCACCTGACCAATTTGTCCAGCAACCTGAGCGCAAGTAACCCTTATCTGCAATCCCGAATCAAAGCGCTAGGACAGATGATGCAGATGCACGGGGGCGGACCTCCGGGGACGAACCCGGCGCCTTATGCTCTGATCCAAGGGGTAGTCGTTCGCCAGGCAACCATGCTGGCCTATATCGACTGCTTCTGGTTTCTCGCTTTCGCCATTTTGGCCATGATCCCGATGGTTTTCCTGATCAAAAAGTCGAAACCCGGCGGGGGAATGGCAGTACACTAATCCGCGCTATGTTCCGCCTGATCAGCCTCGAACGCGAGTATGGATGCGGTGGCGGCGCCATCGCCGCGCAGCTGGCCGACCGTCTCGGTTGGAAACTCTGGGATCATCTCCTCACGGAAGAAATCGCGCGACTCGCGAATGTCGATGCGTCTGCGGTGAAGCGTTGCGATGAACGCATGGATAGCCGCCTTCACCGGTTGTCGAAAGTCTTCTGGCGGGGCAGTTACGAACGCAGTTCACCACTGGCGACTCAGATGTTCGACACCGACCGGATGATGAACCTGATGCAGGAGATCATGAATCGCATCGGGCGGGAAGGAAATGCCGTCGTCGTCGGACGCGGAGCGCCGTTCTTCCTGCGCGAGAACCCGAGCGCGTTCCACGTATTTCTGTACGCGCCGCGCGCGGAGAAGATACGACGCGCGATCGCGGACGGAGCCACATTGGACGATGCGGAAGAGCGAGTGGACTCGGTGGATCGCGAGCGGATTGCCTACGTGAAGCATTATTTTGGCGCGGACTGGCCAACGCGATCCTTGTATCACCTGATGCTGAATACCGCGGTCGGCAATGATCCCGTGGTGGAGACAGTCCTTAAAACCATGCGCCTGCTGGAAGGGTCTCCGAAGGCAACCGACTACGAGGGTAATCCGCAGCCTTCAGCTCGATAGTTATCTTCTACCGTCCAGGGTGAGTCTGTGGCATCTGAGGTCTTGCCGGACGCTGGGGCGCGGGGCAGCAATCTTCAGCGCAAACATCTTGTCTCGGGCCCAACGATCCCAGCGCTCGTTTCTCTGTTCCTTCTGTGCGCTCCAGAATCAACTCACGTATTGCGGCGATGAACTTCGGATGCACTCCGACAGTTTTCGCTCGCGCCATTGGCAATCCGAGCGATTCGCAAAGTTGGCGCGCCTCGATATCGAGGTCGTAGAGCACTTCCATGTGATCGGAGATGAAGCTGATAGGAGCAATGACGACTGCGCTCGCAAGGTTCTTCTCTTTTACTTCGCGAAGGTAGTCGAGGATATCGGGTTC
The DNA here is from genome assembly GCA_963727085.1 of Terriglobia bacterium. GTDB lineage: Bacteria > Acidobacteriota > Terriglobia > Terriglobales > Acidobacteriaceae > Sulfotelmatobacter. Next base: position 325,934 of record CAVSER010000007.1, read on the forward strand.
GAGCCAGGGTTGTCCGGGCGCTCCGCTGCGGCTTTGGTAGACAAGTGCGTCGTTCGTGATTCCGACGCGCGCCGAGACCAGCCTACGAACCTCTTCCAATTGCGAAACATAGTCCGAAGTGTTGGCCATCGACATGGGAATGCTGTGCGCGACGTAAACCAGTTGGATGTCTCCTCGCGCATCGGCGGGGATTTGCGCCCGCGCCTCACGCAAGCAATCGTTCGGTAGCTTCGATGAATCCGGGATGGTTAAAAAAAGCACGGATCTTGTCGATTTGGGGAGCGCCTTCACCAACCTCTGCCTGCGCGCGCGCAATATTTTCGCGGTACTGCCGACATCCTGAGTACGAACTGTACGCAGACGTGATGAATGCAAGGGCGCGCTTGATTCCATCCTGCTTCATCTCGCGCAGTGTATCGGCGAGCATCGGATGCCAGTTTCGGTTCCCCCAATACACGGGCAGCTTCGGTCCGTGCTGCGCGAGTTCCTGCTTGAGCGCAGAGATCAATTCGCGGGTCTGCTGGTTAATCGGACTCCTGCCATCGAAGTGGTAGTAGTGCTCCGCGACGGCGAGCATGCGCTCACGCGGGACATTCTTTCCCCGCAGCACGTTCTCTAAAAAGGGAATTACATCTTCGTGTTTCTCGGGACCGCCAAAAGAGACAACAAGGATTGCGTCGTAGTTCATGGGTTAACAGTTCAGAGCGCCTGCGGGTTGATGCCGAATAAACAGTCTAACGGATGTCACCCGTGTGCGCGGACTAACGCCGCCAGAGCCGTTGAGGAATGCTGAACAGTCGAATCCCAACAACCTAGTCCCCTGCGGGAGTCGGCGCCAGGCCCGAGAGGGCAAAATCGGGCTGGCTCTCGGTTCGAAGCATGCTGTCAGGACAGATTGCCTGCAAGACCGGGCTGGTCATGAACGTTGTGGTAAGAGCCATGAGCACCATCATGGAAAACAGCACGGGCGAGATTACCTTGATGTCCAATCCGATGTTCAGGATCACCAATTCCATGAGGCCGCGGGTGTTCATCAGGGTGCCGAGACCGGCAGCTTCGCGCGCTGGCATGCCCGTCCACCAGGAAGCCAGCATGGCGCCCCCCAGTTTGCCCAGTGTTGCCACGAGGATGATCAGGCCGCAGTACATCCACATCTCTGGGCCTTTGACCAGTCCGATGTTGGTGCGCAATCCGGTGAACGCGAAGAACAAAGGCAGAAGAAGCGTAACCACGATTGCCTCGAAGCGATCAAGAACGTAACGGACGAACTTCTGTTCCTTGGGCATGATGGCGCCCATGAGGAACGATCCGAACAGAAGATGGATACCGAGCCACTCTGTGCACAATGCTGAAGCCAACGCGAGCAGAATCATAAAAGCCATCGCGTTATCGCTGAGTTGGCCGTTCTGCCGGTATTTGACTTCGAACCGTCGCAGAACGCGTTCGACTCCGTAGATCATGATGAGGGCGAATGCGATCAATCCGCCGACGGTCAACCAGATCGGGTTGCCGCTGTTCGCGGAGCGAATCAGCAGGACGATGTAGGCCAGGATGCACCAGCCAGTAACGTCGTCCACGGCGGCACAAGCGATCGCGACTGTTCCCAGACGGCTTTGAAGCAGGTTGCGTTCCGTGAGGATACGCGCAAGAACAGGGAAGGCGGTGATGCTCATGGCCGCGCCCATGAACAATGCAAAGCTGGTGAAGGGAACGCTGTCGTCCGACAGCCGGGGATAGAGATAGATCGCCAGGAAAGACGCCAGCACGAACGGCGCAGTGATGCTCACGTGGCTGGTTAGCACTGCGGCGTGACCGTGACTCTTCAGTTCCTTCGGATTGATCCCGAGGCCCACAAGGAACATGAAGATAATGACTCCAATTTGGCTCAGAGCGCTCAAAAATCCGAGGCTGGCAGCGGGGAACAGAAAGGCGGAAGAATGCGGAGCGATCCATCCGAGCAACGATGGTCCGAGCATGATGCCGGCAAACATTTCACCGACAACGCGCGGTTGCTGGATCTTCAGGAAGACATTGCCCACAATGCGGCAAACGATGAGGACGACTGCGATCTGCAAAACCAGCGTGAACATGTTCGGCATTAGTGGGCCTCCTTAATCTTCGCCTGCTCGTCTCGAACGGCGCGGAACTCAACCGGCGTACAGTTGGGACGGTTCTCCACACGAAATACGCCCTGCAACGATCGCGGAGTGGTCATAGTGTCAACGGATGCGGTCAGCATCAGCGGCTGGGTAGTGCACGCTGGATCTTTGGAGGCCGATGCGGGCGTTAGATTCGCGTTGATCGTGGTTCCTTCGACTGTTCCAGCGCTCGACGCAAGCCCAGCATTGGGAAGGTTCACAGTAAACATCCGTCCCGATTGCGAGATCGTGATGATCGCGTTGGGGCCTGCCAATGCCTTTGCACAGGAATTACCGGCCGACTGGTCATTGGTGCTGATCTTCCACGTGCCCGACACCGAGATCGGCGCGGAGAGCTTGCGTCCACTTCGCAGGACGCCGGCAAGTCCGAAGAGCGGCAGGGCGACCAGAAGCACATAAGCGAGGACAAAATTGCGATTCGAATGGGTCATGATTGAGTCCTTCTTAGAACGGAAACCGCACCGAGGTCAGATACGTCCGGTCGACGGTATGGAAATGCGTGGTCGGGATCTGGACGCCGCCACCGATCGTGACGCCGAGCCGTTTCCAGAGGTGGAATTTGCCGCCGATGAGGCCAGGCGAGATGAACACCTGTTTCTTGCCGGCCAGCGAACCGTTATCCCAGAACGTGGAGTTGACTTCGATTTCGGGCCAGAGCTTACCGAGTACCCGGTATTGGAATGCGACATTGTGAGACAAGGGGATGCCGATCTTGTCCATGTGATCGGTGGGAACGGCGACTCCGAATGTCGTTTGAAAATCGAAGTGGCCCCAGCCTTTGCCGGCAGCGATCGTCGGCGTGATCATCGCGGCGGTGGCGCCGTTCGAGTAGGTGCCAGTCGGAACACTCGCTCCGAGGAATGCGGTCACAATGTAGTTGCCGCCCTCCTCGTTTCCTGAGGCCATGCGGTACTTGAGCAGAAACGACATGTCGCCGAGGCCGTCCTGCACTCCCGGTTTGTCGTGTGTCAGGTAGGGAGGCGTGCTGATCAGCAGCTCCGTATTACCAATCGGAATCAGTTCTAGACCTTTCCCGCCCCCAAAGTTGGTGGTCTCAAATCCCTGTTTAGGCTGCGTGGCGACATCGAAGCGAAGCTGCTCGAGAAGACGTGGAGTAGTGGTGAAGAGCGGAGCGATCCAATGGGGTTGGCTGGTGTCGGCATGCGCCGAGACCTGCAGGCGCTGATCGAGGAAGCTGGAGTCAGAGTCTTGCGCAGGCGACTGCGCTGGGCTGAGGATTCCAATGAGCGCGGCCGCTGCGAGAATCAGGAAATTCCGATGTTGGGGCACGTTGGTGGTTCTCCGTTCAGGATTTGTCGAGCGGGCGAGGCTGTCGGAACCGGGGATTGCGCGGTTTGCGGTTGCTTCCGAAAGCGACACCAGAAGGGGGATTTCGCAGCCTGGACCCGTGTAGCGTGGGCGGCGAAGTATCGGGCTGAAAATACCTTAGCGGCGGAGATGGATAGGATCAATCACACCCTAGGACGGGCGACTAATACCTTTGGACAGGTTGGAAATTCGGTCGGCCATCCGGACGAGATCTGCCAGGGAATCGGCACCCATCTTGCGCATGACCTGTCCGCGATGAATTTTGACGGTGGTTTCGCTGGTGCCCAGTTCGGCCGCAATCTGCTTATTCAGCAGGCCTTGGGTAACCAGGGCCATGACTTCACGTTCCCGGGGAGTCAATTCTTCATAACGCTGGCGCAAGCTGGATACTTCCGAGTTGTGCTCGCGACGCTGGAGGTCGCGGTCGATGGCTTTTTGGATGGCGTCGAGCAGTTCCTGGTCGCGAAAGGGCTTGGTAAGGAAGTCGACGGCGCCGGCCTTCATGGCTTGTACGGTGATTGGGATGTCGCCATGACCGGTGATGAAGATGATTGGAATATCGAAATCCGATGCGTTCAGGTGGCGTTGGAATTCGAGTCCGCTCATTCCGGGCAGGCGCACGTCGAGTATCAAGCAACTGGGCGCGTCTGCTGGAGTTCTCTTGAGAAATTCGGCGCCGGAGATAAAAGTTTCCACGCGCATGCCGACAGACTCGAGAAGGTTCTTGATGGCGTCGCGGACCGCCGCGTCATCATCGACAACGAATACGATTGGTTCGAGCTTGCTCACACAGTTTCGCCCGTGGGAAGAGTGAATTGAAAGGTAGCACCGGGGCCGTCGTTCGGACTGGCCGACAAGCGTCCGCCGTGCGCTTCGATGATGCTTCGACTGATGGCGAGGCCCATGCCAACGCCCTCGGCTTTGGTCGTGAAGAAGGCTTCGAACACCAGGTCGACATGATCCGGGTCAACCCCTGCTCCGGAGTCGTGGACGCTTAGGAGGACGTCTCCGCGGTCGTTGACGTTGGATTGAATCCGCAAATTGCGGGGCCTGTCTTTTACGTCGGCCATGGCCTCGATCGCATTCATGATCAGGTTAAGGAGAACTTGCTGTAGCTGCACGCGGTCGCCAGTCACCGTCGGCAGATTAGGTTCGAGATCACAAGTCAGCACCACTCGATTCTTCACCAGTTCGGTACCGATTAGGGCGAGAACCTCCTGGATCACTTCGTTGAGATCGATGGGGGATTTATGCGGCGAGGCCTTCTTCGACAGCGCGCGGATTCGTTGAATGACTTCGCTGGCGCGGTTCCCCTCGCTGATGATGCGGGTCATGGATTCGCGCGCCCGTTCGACATTGGGAGGATCGGCTGCGAGCCAGCGCATGCCGGCCGAGCCGTTGGTGACAATTGCGGCGAGGGGCTGATTGACTTCATGGGCAATGGAAGTCGCCAGTTCACTCATGGTCATGACCCGGGTCAGGTGAGCCAGATCGGCTTGCGTCTTGTGGACCGTTTCTTCGGCGCGCTTGCGCTCGGCGATTTCCGACTGCAACTGCTCGTTCGTGTGCCGCAGTTGGGCGGTGCGCTCCTGTACTTTCGCGTCCAGATGATCGCGCGCCTCTTTCAGCGCCGTCTCTGCTTCCTTCCTCTTTTTGGTGAACCATCCGCTGAGAAGAGCGGGTAGAACGAACTGTGCCATGTAGGGCAGGTCGGCAGTGCGGATGATAAATCCACGAACCGGTGAGACGAAGAAAAAATCCAGAACGAGGGTGGCGAGTACGATTGCAATCAATCCCGGACCGGTTCCGCCGAACCATGTGCTGATCACGATGGCAGCGAAGAACAGTGGAGTCGGAAAGACTGTGGGCTTAAGGGATTGCGTAATCAGCAGCGCGGACGCGACGGCCAGGAGGGCGAGTCCGTAGCCGTAAATTCCTGATCTGATCCGGTTCTTGAAGTTGGCTGAGGTCTCGATCGGTCGCTCGGTCATGAGCCCCACGCTGGAATGTCTGAAGATTATCAGATTCCAAATGCGGGAACGGGTGCCGATGTTGAGGCTCGGCGCGTTGTTGCAGTTTCCGTTATCGTCCGGGAGAAACGTCGATCGTGTCGCCGGCGTGGAGTTTGGCTTCCTCGCCCTTGGTGAAAAGCAGGAAGCCGATACCTACGGCTGCACCGACATAACGGGCCTTTGTGGCGCCGACCGCGCCATCGACGGCGTCGTCAGCGAGTTTGGCCAAGGCGAGCGAACCGCCCAGTTTCAGCAATCGCACTTTGTTGCCGCCGCGGATGGTACCTTCGCGATCGTTTGTAATCGCCTTTACCTGTTCGTCGAAGACGAGAAGCATAGAGCCGTTGCGCATCATCCGGCGCGCGGGATGTGTGACGACATGGCCGTGGTAAATCTTGCCCGCGCTATCCCGGGCCTCAAACAATGTGCCGGTAGGCATCTTTGAGCTGAGATCGGAAGAGAGACGAAGGGTAACAGTTTGAGCAGACGAGTGATTCGAAAACAGGAATAGAAGAAGTACAAGGGCCGCAGCAGACGTAGGTTTCATTAAGCGACCTCGGCCATGATGGTTTGCGATGGGAGAAATTGCGGAAAGGGTATCACAGCGGGAGGCCAGGAATACGCCGCATGGATGAGTCAGGAATGGTGCGCCCGGAGAGATTCGAACTCCCGACCTGTTGCTCCGGAGGCAACCGCTCTATCCAGCTGAGCTACGGGCGCACGGGTAGTTACAGTCTACATGTGTGAAGAAGGAGCGGCAATGTCAGAGGCTAGTGATTAGTCTTGGTGACTGGCGTTCAGCGGACGGCGATTGTCCACTAATCACTGATCACTTTTACCAGCGATCGCGACGCCCGCCGCCACCGCCGCCGCGGTTGCCACGGTCTCCGCCGCGGTCGCGGAATCCGCCTCCACCGCCACCGCCGCCTCCAGAGCGCTCGGTCTTCGGGCGAGCTTCGTTGACATTGATCGTGCGTCCGCCTACCTGGCTGCCATTCAACGCGGTGATGGCTTTCTCGCCATCTTCGTTGCTGGCCATTTCGACGAAGCCGAAGCCGCGGGAGCGGCCAGTATCGCGATCGGTCATGATGCTGACGCGGTCGACCTGTCCGTAGCTCTCAAACATTTGCCGAAGCTCGTCCTCATTGGTGTTGAAGCTGAGGTTCCCCACAAAGATATTCTTCACGCGTCTGCCCCTGCATTGAGCTGTCGGAATGCGAGCTCAATTCGGCGGACTTGGCAGGTCGGGAGGGCCTTCCTGAAATCTTGACCGGAGCTGGCAACAGTCAAATGCGCGGGAAGTATAGCAGGGATTTGTAAATCCAGTTGTCAAAGCGATGCCGGAGGACAGCGGCTAGTGCCGCGCGCCTGGATGCCCAGTGGGTGTTTCCTATTCCGTCAACAGTCGTCGACCTTCCAGTAGCCTTCGGGATGAAATCCGATTTGAAGGAGACGGTTCTTGGGATCGTGGCGCTTGCCGCAGCCTGGGCATTTGAGATAACGGCTCCAGGCCGTGCCCTGGTGATCGTAATTCTCGGCGACCGCGAATGTCGTCCCGCAACTGCATGGCACCAAAAACATGCGGAGATGCGCGGGCTTTTTTCCCTTTTCCGATTTGGCCGCGGGTTTCACGACTCTTCTACTACTGCCATCGTACTCTTCTTGCGCCGGTTCGCTTGCAGAACCTTCTTGCGCAGGCGCAGAGACTTGGGCGTGATTTCTACGAATTCGTCCTCGGCGATAAATTCAATCGCCTGCTCCAGGTTGAGCGGACGGAAGGGAACGAGGCGGATCGCCTCATCGGCGGTCGAGGCACGCATGTTGGTCAGTTTCTTCTCGCGGACGGCATTTACGTCGAGGTCGGTGTCTTTCGCGTTCTCGCCGATGAGCATGCCTTCATAGAGTTCAATACCAGGGCCGACGAAAAGTTCTCCACGCTCCTGCAGGCCCCAGAGTGCATACGCGGTGGAGGTGCCGGAACGGTCCGCAATCAGCGCGCCCGTGGGCCGATGCGGGATGTCGCCCTGCCACTGGGTGTATCCGTCAAAGAGCGAGTTCATGACGATGGTGCCGCGCGTGTCGGTAAGGAGATGGCTGCGCAGGCCAATGAGTCCGCGGCTGGGAACGCGGAATTCGATACGCACGCGCCCATAACCATGATTGTGCATGTTGGTAACTTCGCCCTTGCGCGAGCCGAGTTGCTCCATCACGACGCCGACGAATTCCTCGGGAACATCGACAGTGAGGTGCTCGACCGGTTCCATCAGCTTGCCATCGATGCGCTTGGTGACGATCTCAGGCTTGCCGACCATGAGTTCGTAACCCTCACGGCGCATCATTTCGATCAGGATCGATAGCTGGAGTTCTCCGCGGCCGAGGACCTTGAAGGAATCGGTTGTACCCGTGTCCTCCACGCGCAGGGAAACGTTCGTCAGCAGTTCCTTCTCCAGGCGCTCGCGGAGATTGCGCGATGTGACGTAGGTGCCGTCTTTGCCGGCAAATGGTGATGTATTCACGGTAAAGAGCATGGCGATGGTGGGCTCGTCGATCGCGATATGCGGAAGTGGGGAAGGGTTATCGGCATCGGTGATAGTTTCGCCGATGGTGATTCCTTCTACTCCCGCGACCGCGACGATATCGCCAAGTTCGGTTTCCGTGATATCGGTGCGCTTCAGTCCGGAGAAAGAAAACAGTTTCGTGATCTTTGTCTTCTGGATGGTGCCGTCGATCTTTGCGATGGCGACTTCTTCCCCGGTGAACATCTTGCCGTTGAAGACGCGGGCGATGGCGAGGCGGCCCAGATAATCGCTGTAATCGAGGTTGGCGACCAGGATCTGCAGCGGACCATTCAGATCGCCCTTGGGCGGGGGGATCGTTTTCAAGATAGCGTCGAATAGTGGCCGCAGGTCTTCGCCGCCGCCTTTGATGTTGTCGGTCGCAGTGCCGATCTTGGCGTTGGTGTAAAGAACCGGGAAATCAATCTGGTCTTCTTTCGCGTCGAGATCGATAAAGAGGTCGTAGATTTCGTTCAGGACTTCCTGCGGACGAGCGTCGGCACGATCGATTTTGTTGATCACCACAATCGGCGGGAGCTTCGCTTCCAGCGCTTTCCCGAGAACGTACCGCGTTTGGGGCAGGGGACCTTCGCTCGCATCCACGAGGAGCATAACGCCGTCCACCATTTTTAATGCGCGCTCCACTTCGCCACCGAAATCGCTGTGCCCGGGGGTATCGACAATGTTGATCTTCACGTCGTGGTAGAAGATCGCCGTGTTCTTGGCCAGGATCGTGATGCCACGCTCGCGTTCGAGTTCGTTGGAGTCCATGACGCGCTCGACGTGATGCTCGTTGGAGCGGAAGGTGCCGCTTTGCTGCAGCATGGCGTCCACGAGGGTGGTCTTGCCGTGGTCGACGTGCGCGATGATGGCGATATTGCGGATGCTTGAACTCAAAAGGAAACCTTTCTCATTTGTGCGTACTACCACTTTACTATGGGGGGAGGGAATCTACGAAAGTACGTCCGCCAGCGAGCATGCAAAGAAAGGCATGAACCACGAAGGACACAAAGGTTCACGAAGGAAAATCAGACAGCTGGTCTCGTGTTCGCTTCGATCAGTTCGGCTCCTACTTCTGCTGAACCTTCGGCTTTGATCCGCAGGCGATACCACAACACAATTGCGATCAGCGAAAATACAAAGATGATGGTAGAGATGGCATTGATCTCTGGAGTGATGCCGCGGCGCAGGCGTCCCCAGATTTCAAGTGGGAGCGTGTTGTCGCGTCCAATCAGAAAGAAGCTTACCGCGATTTCGTCCATGGAGAGGGTGAAGATCAGCAGGGCGGCCCCGATGATTGGCAGCTTCAGGTTGGGGACTGTAATGCGCCAGAACGTTTGCCAGTAGTTCGCTCCCAGATCGAGCGATGCTTCTTCCTGCGCGCGGTCAAGCTTCTGCAGTCCCGCGAAGACTTCCGTTGTTGCGACTGAGATCAAGGCGGTGCCATGTCCGAGAACGATTGTGAACAGGCTCAGCTTGGTATTGCTCATGTTGAAGAGCATCAGCAGTGACAAACCCGTAATGATGCCGGGCAGGATGAGAGGCAACAGCACGAGCCTGCGGAAAAGCGCTTTACCGGGAAACTGGGCGCGGTCGAGCGCCAGAGCTGCGGGAATCCCGAAAGCTAAAGAGATCCCCATCGCAGCGAAAGCCACCTGCAGGCTATTGAGGACCGATTCCCATATGGCATCGTCTGCGAACAGCTGGCGGTACCAGTCGAACGTGAGGTGATGCGGTGGGAATCCGCCGACTCCTTGCTGATTAAAGGAATACAGAATAAGGACTGCGATCGGCAAATACAAAAACGCGAAGACTGCCGTCGCGTGGATGAGGAGCCATCCTGGCCGGGACTTCCTGTCGTCGGTCATGAGAAACTCCAGCGCTTTTCCAGGCGTTCAGAGAGGAAGAGCAGGCTCACCACGATGACTAGCGTGCCGAGCGAGATTGCGGCTCCCAGAGGCCAGTTGTAGGCCGCGCCAAACAGGCTCACAACGATATTCGAAATCATGATGCCGCTGGGCCCTCCCAGGAGCAGTGGTGCGAGGAAGTCTCCGAGGCTCAGGACGAAGGCGAAGGTGGCTCCCGCAACCACGCCGGGGACCGACAGCGGAAATATGACTCTCCAAAATGTTTGCGCCGGGCTGGCTCCCAGGTCCTGCGAGGCTTCGACCAGATTGCGCGGGACATGCTCGAGGGCGGCGTAGATCGGCAGAAACGCGAAAGGCGTATAGATGTGGGTCAGGGTTAGTACGACTGCGAACGGGCTATATAAAAGGAAGTCGAGCGGACCATGCGTAATGTGCACATATTGGAGGAGCGTATTCAAGACTCCGTCGGACCCGAGGATAGTCTTCCATGCATAGGCACGTACCAGGTAGCTGACCCAGAGCGGAATGATAACCATCTGATACAAGAGTTCTTTGCGCTTGCCGCCATAAAAGGAAAGGAAATAGGCGAGAGGATATCCGAGTAATAAGGAGAAGAGCATGACGCGGGCGGCGATCCACATGGAGCGCAACAGCGTCTCCCAATACAGGGGTATCTGGAGCAACTCGTGATAGTTCTCGAGATTCCAGGAATGAACGATTGTTTGCGACGGCGATACCGACCAGAAGCTGTAACAGAACATCAGGAAATATGGGACGAGGAGAAAGACGGCAACCCAAACCAGCGGTGGCACCGTGACTGCGGACTTGTACGCGCGAGAAAACATCAGTTGCGCTCCGCGGATTCGCGTACAACTGTGGCATCTGCAGGAGAGAACTCGAGGTCGACATCACCTGGCGAATCGCTCGCGCTCGCCGTTCGGACCGTCAGCACGACTCCTTCGGGACATTGGACGCGGATGAGTTCGGTCGCGCCGTGGAATGCCTGGTGGAGGATGCGTCCACGGACGCGCACTGCGCTGGGCCTGCTTGCACTCTCCGCGAAGCGAATCTCCTCGGGGCGCAGCGAGAAAGTAGCTGGGCCATCGGGGAGTGCGGCCGGCCACGACAGAGGCCCGCAGCGCACCACTCCGTTGCGGATGTTTCCTCTTAATAGATTGGTGTGTCCAATGAACTGGGCTGCGTAGGCGGTCGCGGGATTGCGGTAAATCTCGCGGGGCGTGGCGACTTGCTCGAGTTCTCCCGAGCGAAGCAGGGCAATGCGGTCGGACATTACCATGGCTTCTTCCTGATCATGCGTGACGAACACGAAGGCGATGCCTACTTCGCGCTGCAGGGTTTTCAACTCCACCTGCATCTGGCGGCGGAGATTGGCGTCAAGCGCGGAAAGCGGTTCGTCGAGCAACAGCAGGCGCGGGCGATTCACGAGAGCTCGCGCCAGCGCAACGCGTTGTTGCTGGCCGCCGCTGATCTTCGATGGCTTGGCTTTTGCGTGGGGCGTCATCTTTACTTTGTCGAGTGCTTCCGCTACACGTTGCGCGATTTCGTCATCAGGACGCCTGGCCACACGCAATCCGTAAGCAACGTTTTGCTCCACGGTGAGATGAGGGAAGAGCGCGTAGCTCTGAAAAACGGTGTTGACGCGGCGTTTGTACGGAGGCAGCGGATCGAGTCTCTCACCGCCCATCCACAACTCTCCGGATGTGGCATTTTCGAATCCGGCGATGATGCGCAGCAGCGTCGTCTTGCCCGAGCCGCTTTCACCAAGAATGGTCAGGAATTCTCCTTCGGCAATGTCCAGGGAGATGTCGCGCAGCACGAGATTCCGTCCGAATGATTTCGCAACGTTCCGGACTTTGAGGAGCGGACCTTTCTCGGTCGGCAGCGTGGATGCGTCGGTCAATGTTCCGGTTGAAGAAGCCATGCGTGGTGGTGTCCCTGAGCGGGAGAGTTTACCTATTGAGCCGCCTTCACGTCATTCCACACTTCGGTGTACTTCGCCCGGCGCGACACGTTCTGCCAGAAATAGATCCGCTTCTGGTAGTCGTCGACGTTATCGAGGTGGAGTGTTTTGATCTCTTTCGGCGTCATGAACTGGGCGGCCTGTGGATTTGCCGGAACGTAATGCGTTTTGTCGGTAACCAGCTTCTGGGTTTTCGCCTCCACCATGTATTCGAGAAACTTGTGCGCGAGTTCTTTATTCTCGCTGCCTGCCGTGATCATAAGATGATCCATCCAGCCGGTGGTGTTTTCCTTGGGGATCGTTTCTCCAGCAGGAAACCCGGCCTTTTTCAGGTCCGCGGTATTCAGGGGCCATCCCATCGCGATCACGATTTCATGGCTCTGAAACAGATTCGTAAGTTCGCCGCCCGTGGACCACATCTTTCGGATATTTGGTTTGAGTTCCAGAAGCTTTTTCTTTACCGCATCGAGTTCCTGATCGCTCAAGTTGTAGAGGTGTGATGGATCGGGCTTGTCGTAGCCGAGCACTTGAGCGGCCATGTACAGGGTGGAGAGATCGTCCCAGACGGAAACCTTGCCCTTGTATTTCGGATCCCAAAATATGTTCCACGAGTCTGGCGGCTGCCCAAAGGCGGTCGTGTCATAAATGATTGGATCGGGTCCCCACATGAAAGGGACGCCATAAACCTGACCACTGGCGCGGACTAGCGGCAGGGAAGTGAGTTGCGGAGAAAGTTGGCCGTAACTTGGAATCTTCGTGAGATCAAGCGGAGCGGCCAGGCCGGCGGTCGCAATGGATGTGGCTACGTCGCTGGAGGGAGAAATGACGTCGTAGTTTCCGGCGCTGCCTCCGCGAAGCTTGGCGACGAGTTCATCGCTCGATCCCATGTAGGACGCGGAAATCTTGCAGTGGTTCTCGTCTTCGAACGCCTTCACGAAAGATGGATCGGCATAGCCTTCCCACACAAGAAGGTTGAGTGTAGGCGTCTTCTTTGTACATGATCCCAGGATCAGGATCGCCACAAATACGGGCAGCAATTTCGGGAACGTCTTCCAGTTCATGTTTCCTCCGCATACCACGCGGCTGCGACGCTGTGAGTTGCTCAGAATGTTGGCGGTGTATTGATCCAGAGCAGCCATGTCTCTTTCCGCCCGGGATTCTTCCAGCGGTGTGGCGTTGCACTTTCGAAGTAGAAGCTGTCTCCGGGCTTGAGACGGTATTCCTCGCCATCGACTGTGATCTCGAGATCCCCGCGCAGGACGTAGATGAATTCTTCGCCTTCGTGCGTATAAGGATCTCCACTGCCGGCTTCGGGGGCGATGCGAAAGAGATGCGGCTCCATCACGGTGTCGCCCCAGGCCAGCAGTTCCATGCGCACACCGATGCCGGCTTCGAGGACTTTGCGTTCAGCCGGACGAACGCGTCTCGTGCTGGCCTTGCCCGCATCGAAGAAATTCAGAATATTGGTCTTATAAAAGCGTGCCAGTTTGCGTAGCGTACCCACGGAGCCGGTCATCTGCGAGCGCTCCATCGCGCTGAGAAAGCCAACAGAGATGCCCACCGCCTCCGCGACTTGCGCCAGGGACAGCTTGCGATGCGAGCGCAATTGCCGCAGGTGTCCCCCAATTGCGGCGCCATTGCCGTCGCTTGCGGGACGGACTTTCCCCTCGCGCTTCAGCAGTTGCACGATGGCTGCGGCGTTGAGGCCGCGCACTTTGCGCAGGAAGCGGGCGCGCTTGAGCAGCTTTACATCTTCATTTGTGTAGAGCCTGTACTTGCTCTCGGTGCGGCGGGGACGCGCCAGCCCGAGGCTCTCCCACGAGCGGATGACCGAAGGGGAAACGCCCACCTTCTTCGCGACATCTCCGATTTTTAGGTAAGGCTCGGACATGTGAGTTGCGCCGTCTGCCCCCAGGTCGGATGCTGGATAAGAAATTTCTATCGGCGGGACGCATTTTTTTCTCCTTGACAGCGTCCGTGCCCCTTCTCTAACCTTGCGGGATTATAGCAAGGTTGTGGCAGGACTCAAGCAGTCGCTTTTCAGCAAAAATAAATTCCACCCTTTCCCCTTTGTCTGGAGGCACCAATGAAGTCACTGCGAGCTTGCCGCTCCCAGCTATGTCTGAATGCGACGTATCTGGGTGTTTTGTTTCTGCTGTTTGCGATCTGCTTCTCGACAACACCGCTCTCGGCCCAAGGCACGGGAGGAAGAATCCTCGGCCGGGTTTCCGATCCCTCAGGGGCTGTTCTCTCGGGCACGAAAGTGCTCGCCACGAATGACGCGACCGGCGTCAGCCGCGAAAGCGCGAGCAATGACAGCGGCGACTACGTGTTTCCGGACCTGCCTGTAGGCACCTACACGTTGACTTTCGATCTGACGGGCTTTAAGAAGGCCGTCCGCCACGCTATCTCCCTGGACGTCAACCAGGTGATCACGCTGAACATGACGATGCAATTGGGCGCGGCGCAGGAAGTGGTCGACGTCACGTCGGAAGCGCCGCTGGTCGACACCAGCAGCACGCAGCTCGGCGCGGTCGTCAACAACCGGTCGGTGAACGAGTTGCCGCTGAACGCGCGCGACAGCTATCAATTTCTCCAGTTGCAGCCCGGCGTACAGTCGCAGTTGGGATCGAGCGGCGGAACATTCTACGGCAGCGATAGCGCCGGATCGGTTTCGGTAAACGGCGGCCGCGATCGCGCCAACAACTTCAGCGTCAACGGCGGCGATGCCAATGATCAGTTCGTAAACTTGCCGACGATTCAGCCGACTCCGGACGCCATCGAAGAGTTCCGCGTCATCAGCAATACGTTTGATGCGGAGTACGGGCGCAATTCAGGCGCGGTCGTGAACGTAGTCACCAAGTCCGGAACGAACCAATGGCACGGAAACGTCTACGAGTACTTCCGGAACAAGGTGCTGAACTCGCAGGGATACTTCAATACGGTCAAACCGCAATTCAACCAGAACCAGTTTGGGGGAACCTTTGGTGGGCCATTAAGGAAAGACCGAACTTTCTTCTTCCTGTCGTATGAAGGCCGGCGGATCCGGCAGGGTCAGTCGGGAGATATTGTGAACGTGCCGAACCCTTCTGAGCGGAACGGCGTTTTTGATGTATCGAGCATTGGTGGATTTGGCGGAACGATTAGCGATCAATTCACCGCGGACGCTCTCAACGGCAGGCCGGGGTGCACGTCAGCGATCAATGGCCTTGGCGGTGTAACGCCAGCTGCGGGTGTTGATTGGGGTTCGATCTTTCCAGCAGATGCGAATAGCAACGCCACTATTCCGACGCAGTGCATGGACCCCGTGGCTCTCGATATGCTGCGCTTCGTTCCAGCCGCAAACCGGCCGGATGGAACCTATCAGGCTGTGCCGACGGGTGCGCAGAACGCTGATCAGTTCACCCTGCGAATTGATCATCACATCAACGATCGCCAGAACTTCAGTTTTTACTACTACTACACGGACGACAAGAATAGTCAGCCGTTCTACAACTTCCAGGCTTCGGGCGCGAATATCCCCGGGTTCGGCACGAAGGTCGGCTCCCGCTATCAACAGTTCAATCCGAGCCATACCTGGACGATTAGTAATTCCCTTGTCAATGAAGCTCGCTTCACTTACATGCGGGAAGGGCAATTGACCTTCCAACATCCGCAATCCACATCAGCGGTACAAGACTCCTGTTCATCGCCGGCGGCGCAGGCCGTCTGTTTCAATGGCACCTCAGACTCAGCAGCAATTACAAGCGCTCTGGGCACGAACCCGCAATATGGCATTACCACCGGCCTTCCAGACAATCGAACGGGAGTTCCGTTTATCAGTGTCAGCGGCGGATTCGCACTGGGTAATGGGTGGGAAGGTGAACTGCCTCAGGTCGGAAACTCGTTTATGTGGTCAGACAACATGACGTGGGTAAAAGGCAACCACACGACGAAATTCGGAGCTGATGTTCGGCGCGCCCGCTTTGATCAAACGCTCTACTACAACGTGAGTGGGCAGTTCACGTTCGACAGTTCCACGTCGAACGCCCTTCTGTCCAGCGACAACTATCCGGGGTATCTGCTCGGCTTGGCTGATAGTTACAGCCAGGGTTCAGGACAGCGGGAGAATGTCCGAACGACGGGTCTGTATTTCTTCGCGCAAGATAGCTGGAAGATCAAGCCGTCCCTGACGTTGAATTACGGTCTGCGATGGGAACTCGACACTCCTCTGACTGACGTGTTGCATCACGTGCAGACATTCCGTCCAGGGCAGAACACCGCGGTGTATCCGTGTACATTGACGCCGGATGAACAAGCGAACTTCGGAGCCAGCACGTGCGCAGATGCTGGCGTGCTGCCTACCGGGCTTGTCGTACCAGGGGACAAGGGAGTTCCGGCGGGCATGACTCAGACGTACTACAAGGCATTTGCTCCGAGAATCGGCATTGCCTACACCCCGGACAAGGGTCGAACTAGTATCCGTGCCGGCTGGGGTCTGTTCTACAACCCGATGGAGCAACTGGTGCTCGAGCAATTCGGCGCTGAGCCACCATTCGGCGGAAGTACCTATTTGCCATCCACGTTCTTGAATACTCCGTTCATCGGCCAGAACGGCGGTGTGAATCCGAATCCGTTTACTGGGATCTTAAATCCCGCCCCGGGGACTTCGACCGACTGGGCCAGCTTCCGTCCCATGCTTCTCTTCGGCGACTTCCAGCCCAAGATGCGGACACAGTACACAGCTCAATACAACCTCACGATCCAGCGGGAATTGGCGAAGGACGTCGTTCTGCAGTTGGGATATGTCGGATCGCAAGGGCACCGCTTGCTCGCGTCGCATGACATCAACGCGGCGAATCCGGCAGGCTGCCTTGGCATCACTGCCCTCGCGAACACCGACCCCACGTGGGTCACCGATGGATTCGGAAGCCAAACGACGTGCGGTCCATTCGCCGAAGACAACTCATTCCTCATCAGCCCGAACGCCGTCGCTCCTCAGGGTGGGCTGTTCGTGCCTTACTCCGGGAACGGTGGAGGGAATCCGACCGTGATTCCAGCTGGGACGACGATCGGTTCGGTTGCCCCCAATGGAATTTACCTGCCCGGCTTGCGGCCCTACTCATCACCGAATTGCAATCCGATGACGGGTGGCGGCGTCGGCACAGGTTGCCCCGTGGATGGCATCTCAGTCTTCAGCAATATCTTTGCGGAAGACACGATTGCGGCGTCTTCTTACAATTCGTTCCAGGCGAGCCTGGAGAAGCGATTCTCGCATGGCCTGCAGTTGCAGGCGGCTTACACTTTCAGTAAGTCACTGGATTGGGCGTCCAGCTTCGAAGAGACGGTGAATCCGTTCAACTACAAAGGAAGCCGGGCGCTTTCGTTGTTCAACTCGGCGCAGCGTTTTGTGGTCAACTACGTGTGGGACTGCCGGTGCGCAAATATAGCGGCTTTGCCGGGAAAGTTCTGGACGACTGGCAACTTTCGGGGATCATCCAGTTTCAGAGCGGCTTCCCGATTCGTTTGCAATCGCAGGATGACACTGAGTTGATCAGCAGTCTCTTCTTCCTGGGAGCGAACACGCCGCAGGCCCAGGGTCCAATCCAGATTGTGAATCCGAAGCAGATTCAAACCTACAACACGTACAACTACGGCCCGGTATCGGGCCACTACTATCTGAACGCGGATCAGAGCAAGTTCACCGACTCAACCCTGGGTCAGTTTTCGACCACTCCGCGGTCCATCTGCTGCGGACCGGGAGAGAATCAGTGGGATATCACGGTGTCCAAGACGGATTGCGCTGTCAGAGTCCAAGTACTTCCAGTTCCGGACCGACATCTTCAACCTCTTCAACAAGACGCAGTTCGTAAATCCGGACGGCAACTTCTCGAACTCGACGTTCGGACAAGTCCTGCAGGCGCGTGATCCGCGTTTAGTGCAGTTCGCTTTGAAGTTCTACTTCTAGAATTGAATTTTCAATCCCGGGCGGCACAACCGCCCGGGCAATCTAATGGCTGCCGACAACGAAAGTCGCCCGCCTGAGTTTTTCCGGAGAGTCCCGATGTACCCCGATCTAGAGAAAGAGCTCGCCACCTTTGAGCGACGGACGCCGAAATCCGCCGAAGCCCACAAGAAGAATCTCAAGCGAATTCCGCTTGGCGTTGCCAGCAACTATCGCGCGTACGATCCGTGGCCGATTTTTGTGAAGGAGGCCAGCGGCAGCAAGTTCCGTGATCTCGACGGCAATGAATACATCGACCACAATCTGACGTTTGGCGCATTGATGGCGGGGCATTGCCATCCCGCAGTCATGAAGGCTGTGGAGAAGCGGCTTTCGACTGGAACCATGTTCGGAATGCCGCATGACATGGAATGGGAACTGGCGGAAGAGATATGCAACCGGTTTCCCGTCGAGATGTGCCGGTTCGGCAATAGCGGCACGGAAGCGACGATGCACGCGATTCGGCTGGCGCGCGCCGCGACTGGACGCGACAAGATCGTGAAGTTCGAAGGCGCTTACCATGGGCTGCACGACAGCGCGCTGGTGAGCGTGAAGCCGCATGCCCCAGATTATGGCGACATCAATGCGCCAACATCAGTGACCGGCGGACTTGGCGTTCCGAAATCGGCTATTGCGAACGTGACAATCGCCACATTCAACGACCTAGGCAGCGTGGAGCGCCGCTTCAAGGAGAATCCCGGCCAGATCGCCGCGATCATTCTCGAACCGATCCTCATGAACGTCGGCCTCTGCATGCCGCAACCCGGCTTCCTCAAAGGACTGCGCGACATCTGCACGAAGAATGGCGCGCTCCTGATCTTCGACGAAGTCAAGACAGGCGCCAAGCTCTGCTGGGGCGGAGCCAGCGAATATTTCGGGGTCATGCCCGACATGATCTGCCTGGCAAAGTCGATAGGTGGCGGCCTTCCACTCGCCGCGTTCGGCGCGCACAGGTCCGTGATGGATCTGATTTCGCAACACAAGGTCTTCCACGGTGGCACCTACAACACCAATCCGGTCTCGATGGCTGCGGGTCTCGCCACGTTCCGCGAAGTCCTCACGCGCGACAATTACGTGCACGTCGAGAAACTGAGCAAGAAACTGGCGGAAGGCTATCGCAAGACTGTTGCGAAAGTCGGTCTCCAGGCCTACATCGCGCAGGCCGGAGCAAACGGCGCGCTTATGCTCTATCCGAAAGAGATCGTGAACTACCGGGACTGGGAGCCGATCGATGTTGATCTATGGCGTCACTACTGGTTCGGCATGGTCAATCGCGGTGTCATGGCGCAGCCGTACTGGTGGGATGAGCAGTGGACCATCTCTGTCCAACACACGGATGCTGATATCGACAAGCATCTGTCCGCCTTCGACGATATCGCGGAGTCGCTGGCGAAAGCCCAGCAGGAACGCAGCGACCGCGTTCCGGTCGCAGCTGCACACTAACAAACAGGTCCTCAGTCGTCAGTCCTCAGCCTTCGAAGCATGAACGCTGATGACTGATGACTAACAGACGACTGATGACTCGTCTTGTCGAACACAGATCAATCCGAACAGCCGCATCTGATTCGCGCCCTCGGGCGGCGCGATCTGGTGCTGCTGTTTGTTGTCGCCGTATTCAACCTCAATGTTGTGCCCTCGATTGCAGCGAACGGCGGCGTGACGGTGTGGTTGTGGGTCATTTCTTTGCTGCTTTTCTTCTGGCCGCAGGGGATCGCCGTGATTGAGCTGGCGCATCGCTATCCCGGCGAGGGCGGCGTGTATCTCTGGGCCAAGGAAGTTTTTGGCGACTTCCACGGGTTTCTTTCCGGCTGGTGTTATTGGACCAACAACATGCTCTACGTGCCGACGGTGATGCTGTACTTCGTCGGCGTGTCGGTATATGTGCTCGGTCCTGCGCATCATGGACTGGCGGATAACAAAGTCTTCGCGTCGATTGCATCGCTGAGTTTGCTGGCGCTGTTGACCATCTTTAATATCCTCGGGCTCGGGGTGGGAAAGTGGATCAACAATCTGGGTGCAATCGGGACTTTTGTCGCAGCCGCGGTTCTGATCGGCCTTGGAATCGTGATCTGGTCGCGGTTCGGCACAACGATCACTCCGGCTGACTTCAATATTCCGGCAAATCCAAAGTTCGTGTTGAATTCATTTGGCGTGATCTGTTTCGGACTCGTGGGATTGGAACTCGCGTCGGTCATGGGAGACGAGATCAAAGAGCCCCGAAAGACGTTGCCCGGCGCGGTAGCCTGGGGCGGAGTGCTTTCCGGCGTCCTTTATATCGGCGCGACTCTCACCTTGCTCATCGCGGTCGGCAAGGACGTGAATGTGCTGCAAGGGATTGTGCAGGCGGTGACCCACATGGCTGAAAGGGTTGGCATCGGGTGGATCACAGTGCCGTTTGCCGTGATGCTCAGCTTGTCGATCGCAGGAATTGGATCGGCATGGATGGGCGGATCGGCCCGCATCCCATTCGTCGCCGGGCTGGATTCTTACATGCCGTCATGGCTGGGGAAAGTGCACCCGAAGTATGTGACTCCGTACGCAGCCTTGATTGTGCAAGGAATTGTCTCCGCGATTCTGGTCATCCTGAATTTCGCCGGGGCTGGCGTCCAGGAAACTTTTCAGAAACTGCTATCCCTGGCCGTCGTGCTGCAACTTGTGCCCTTCGTGTACATGTTTGGAGCTTTGGTGAAGTTCGCCGTCACGGAATCTGCTCCGAAAGGACAGTACGGCAGGGTCACTCTATTTCTTGCGGGTGTGAGCGGTTTCCTGACCACAATCCTCGGAATTGCGCTGGTCTTCTTTCCCGCGCAGCAAATCAGGTCAATTTGGCAGTACGAGTTATGGATGGTTGGCGGAACTCTGTTCTTCGTCGGATTGGCAGCCTTTTTCTTCTTTGTGTACGGACGGCACAAGTCATCCCATCAGGTTCCGGTGGGGCACGCTGCTGTCCCGGTGAGTGAAGTTCACCGATAGTACGTTCGTTACCGAATTCGGGATCGGCGCGGTTTAAGCATTTCGACGGGGCTTGCGCCTCAGGAGGCCACGATGCCTAGCGGAGTTCAGACCGAAGTGAAGAGCTACCAGATGTTTATCAATGGCGAGTGGGTCGCCAGCAAATCTGCGAAAACATTTCCTGTTTACGATCCTTCAACGGAAGAGGTCATCGCGCAGGTTCCGGATGCGAGCGCGGACGATGTGAACCGTGCCGTTGCCGCCGCGAAGACGGCGTTCGAAGACGGGCCATGGGCCACGACCACGGCTCAAGAACGTGGGCGCGTGCTCTTTCGCATGGCCGAGAAAGTCCGGCAAAACCTGCCCGCACTCGCAGAGCTCGAATGCCGCAACACGGGCAAGCCAATCGTCGAAGCTGAGTACGACATCACCGATGTTGCGACGTGCTTCGAATACTATGGCGGCCTGGCGACGAAGATCATCGGACAAGTGAATCCGGTTCCTGACAATGCCATGTCGCTCTCGCTGAAAGAACCGGTCGGGGTAGCAGGACAGATCATTCCGTGGAATTATCCGATGCTGATGGCCGCATGGAAGCTCGCTCCTGCCATCGCGGCGGGCTGCACCTGCGTGCTAAAGCCGGCTGAGCAGACACCGCTCACGGCACTGGAATTCGCGAAGCACTTTGCCGACTGCGGCCTGCCGCCCGGCGTTGTGAATATTGTCACGGGCTTCGGCGAGAGCTGCGGAGCGCCGCTGGTTCAGCATCCCGACGTAAACAAGATCGCATTCACCGGCAGCGCGTCCGTCGGCAAGATCATCGTGAAGCAGGCGGCCGACACCGTAAAACGCGTGACGCTGGAACTCGGCGGAAAGTCGCCGAACATTTTCTTTGCCGACGCGGATTTCGAGGCGGCGATTGATGGCGCGCTCTTTGGCGTGTTCATCAATCAGGGTGAAGTTTGCTCTGCCGGCAGCCGCATCCTGGTGCAGAAGTCCATCTACAAGAACTTCGTCGACGCCATGGCTGAAAAGGCGAAAAAGATCAAGCTAGGCCCACCGCTCGAACGGGAAACCAAGATGGGGCCGCTGGTCAGCAAAGAACAATACGACCGTGTGAATCAATATCTGGAAATCGGGAAGAAAGAGGCGAAGCTGGCATCGGGTGGGGGACGTCCCGAGAAATTCGCGAAGGGATACTACGTCCAGCCGACGATCTTCTACGACGTGAACAACAGCGCACGCATTGCCCGGGAAGAGATCTTCGGCCCGGTCGCTGCGGTAATTCCGTTCGAAGATGAAAAAGATGCGCTGAAGATCGCAAATGATTCCCCCTACGGCCTTGCCGCCGCCGTCTGGACTCGCGACATTTTTAAAGCGATGCGTGCCGTGAAAGCATTGCGCGCCGGGATCGTCTGGGTCAACCACATGCAGCCGACGTACGTCGAAGCGCCATGGGGCGGATTCAAGCAGTCCGGTTTCGGGAGAGAGCTTGGTGCGTGGGGCATCGAAGAATACCTCGAGACCAAGCAGGTTCATATCAATCTTAACGAGGCGCCGATCGGGTGGTACTGAGGAGCAGTGGCCAATGGTCTGCGACCAGTGGCCAGTTGCGCAAACTCTATTTCTCGCCACTGATCACTGGCCACTGACCACTAGGATCGTACGATGTCTACTATTCAACTCCGCACGTCAATTCCGGGGCCGAAGTCGAAGGCCCTTTCTGAGCGCCGCGCGAAGGCCATACCGCGCGGGCTCTCGCATGGAACGCCGATCTATGTAGCCAAAGCCAAAGATGCCTGGCTCGAGGACGTCGATGGCAACCGCTACCTGGATTTCGCTGGCGGCATCGGTTGCATCAACGTGGGGCACCGGCGCGAGGAAGTCGTCGCGGCGATCAAAGAACAACTCGACAGCTTCCTGCACACCTGCGTTCAGGTGACGCCTTACGAAAGCTACGTCCGGCTGGCCGAGCGCATGAACGAAGTGACGCCCGGCAACTTTCCCAAGAAAACAATCTTCGTGAATAGCGGCGCGGAAGCGGTAGAGAACGCAGTAAAGATCGCCCGCGCGTATACGAAGCGGCCGGGAATTATCGCCTTCGAAGACGCCTTCCACGGGCGCACGATGATGACGCTGGCACTGACCAGCAAGACGCATCCTTATAAGGCCGGATTCGCGCCGTTTCCGAGCGAGGTTTACCGGGTTCCGTACGCCTACTGCTATCGCTGTTCCTATTCGCTGAAATATCCGTCGTGCGATTTGTATTGCGCGCGGCATCTCGAAGATACGTTCAAGCGCGTGGTCGCGAATGAAGATGTCGCCGCCGTGATTGCAGAGCCGGTACTCGGCGAGGGCGGATTCGTTGTGCCGCCGCCGGACTATTTCAAGGTGTTGATCGAGCTTTGCCGCAAGTACGGCATCCTTTTCATTGCGGATGAAGTGCAATCGGGATTCGGACGAACCGGCGCGCTGTTTGCCAGCGAACATTATGGGATCGAGCCGGACCTTCTCGTCAGTGCGAAATCAATGGGTGGCGGACTGCCGCTGGCAGCGGTGACGGGCCGCGCCGAAATCATGGATGCTCCCGGACCCGGCGGCCTGGGCGGAACATTCGCCGGCAATCCGCTGTCATGTGCGGCGGCTCTGGCGGTGCTCGATCTGTTCGAGCGCGAGAACCTGCTGGCGCGCGCAAACGAACTGGGAGATCACTTCCAGCGTCGTGCGACGGAATGGCAGCGGCGATGGCCGATGATTGGCGATGTCCGCGGGCTGGGCGGGATGCAGGCAATTGAACTGGTTCAGTCACAGGAGAAGAAAACCCCGGCGACCGACGAGACCAAAAAAATCTCGCAATACTGCTACGAGCACGGATTAATCACGATCACCGCCGGAACGTACTCGAACGTGATCCGTGTGCTGGTGCCACTGGTGATCACCAAAGAACAGATGGACGAAGCGCTCGACGTGCTTGAGTCGGCGATTGCCCACGTGTGTGATCCAAAGGGCGCGGTGGCGCAGTTGGTTTAAGAAACGAGCGTGATCGGCGCTATATACTGATCGCAGTCCTTACCGTTGCCGTCTGGCAACTCACTCTTCGCGATAGCGAAAGGCGTCTCCATCCATGAGCGTAGCCGCACCTCCCGCCAACAAGGTTACCCATTACATCAACGGCCAGTGGGCCGGATCGAATGCATCCGAATGGCGTGATGTTGTCAATCCAGCCACGGGCGAGGTTCTCGCGAGTGTTCCTCTTGGCGGGGCCGAAGACGTCAATGCCGCCGTCGCGGCGGCTGCCGCTGCGTTTCCGGAATGGCGCCGCACTCCGCCGGAAGACCGCATTCAGCCGCTGTTCAAGCTGAAGATGCTGCTCGAAGAACATATCGACGACATTGCGCGCATTATCACGATGGAAAACGGCAAGACCTTTGGCGAGGCGAAGGCCGAGATGCGGCGCGCCATCGAAAATGTCGAAGTCGCGTGCGGCATTCCAATGATGATGCAGGGCTACAACCTCGAAGACGTTGCCCGCGGCATCGACGAGATGATGATTCGGCAGCCTCTGGGCGTGGTGGCCGCGATCGTGCCCTTCAACTTCCCGGGGATGATTGCGTTCTGGTATCTGCCCTACGCGATCGCTACCGGGAACACATTCATTCTCAAGCCAAGCGAACGTGTGCCGTTAACCATGCGGTACGTTTACGAATTGCTTGAGAAGACGGGCCTTCCGAAGGGTGTGGTCAATCTCGTCAACGGAGGCAAAGCCGCCGTCGATGCCTTGATCGATCATCCCAAGGTGCGTGCGATCAGTTTTGTCGGATCGACGCCCGTGGCCCGGTACATCTATTCACGTTCGGCGGAGCAAGGCAAGCGTTGCCAGTGCCAGGGCGGCGCGAAGAATCACGTCATCGTTCTTCCGGATGCGGACATGCCGATGGCGACGCAGATCATCAGCGACAGCGCATTCGGGTGCGCCGGGCAGCGTTGCCTGGCGGTGTCGGTCGCGGTCACGATCGGCGAGGCGCAGAAAACTTTCCGCGATTCGATTGCCGATGCGGCATCGAAGCTCAAAGTCGGGAACGGCCTCGAAGATGGCGTTCAGATGGGGCCGGTCATCACGCCTCAAAGTAAGGAGCGCGTGGAATCGCTGATCGGGGTTGGAGAGAAACAGGGAGCCAAAGTCCTTATCGACGGCCGCCATGCGAACGTTCCAAGGCACGAGCGCGGAAACTTCGTGAACCCGACCATCCTCGATGAAGTTCCAGCGACCTCGGAGATCACCGACACAGAAATCTTCGGACCCGTTCTCAGCCTGGTACACGCCGACAGCATGGATCAGGCGCTTGCCTTCCTCGAGCGCAGCGCTTACGGAAACCAGGCATCACTGTTCACGTCCAGCGGGGCGGCGGCGCGTCGGTTCCGTTACGAAGCGCCCGCTGGCAATATCGGAATCAATATCGGAGTCGCCGCGCCGATGGCGTATTTCCCGTTCAGCGGATGGAAGAACAGCTTCTTCGGAGATCTGCACGGGCAAGGGCGCGACGCGATCGAGTTCTACACCGACAAGAAAGTTGTCGTCGAGCGCTGGGCCAAGGAGCACTCGAGAAAGTTTTGAGATGGCCAATGACGATTCTCACCACCGAGGCACAGAGGCACAGAGAAATCGAAAATGAAAAAGACCCTCGCACTGCTGCGATTATCGGAGCTGCGATTGAGGTACATCGACATCTTGGCCCGGGACTTTTGGAATCGGCTTACGAGGAATGCTTGGCACCTGGGCTGAAGCTTTCAACTTCTTCCTGCATGACGCACAGTTACTTACATATCTGAAGCTTTCGGGAAAACACGTTGGTCTTCTAATCAATTTCAATACGCACCTGCTACGTGAGGGATCATTGTTCTTTGAAGGTTTCTCGGTGTCTCTGTGACTCCGTGGTGAACGATTTTCTCAATGAGGACATCATGACTACAGCTACTGCAAATCCCACAATGACCGGCCAGGAAATCGTTGATCTCACCAAAAAGCACACTTTGTTTGAGTGGTCGGCGCAGTCGAAGGTCGACCCGATTCCCGTTGCCAAGGCGAAGGGAATTTACTTCTGGACGCCGGAAGGGAAGCGGTTCATCGACTTCAACAGCCAGTTGATGTCGGTGAATATCGGGCACGGGGACGAGCGCGTGATCCAGGCGATTTACCAGCAGGCGCAGACGCTGGCTTACGCGAATCCCTTCATGGCGACCGAGCCGCGCGCCAGGCTGGGCGCGAAGCTCGCAGAGATTTCTCCGGGCGACATCGATACATTCTTCTTTACCAACGGCGGCGCCGAGGCCAATGAGAACGCGATCAAGATTGCACGCTTCTTCACCGGACGTCACAAGATCATGGCGCGCTATCGCTCGTATCACGGCGCGACCGCGGGAAGCATGTCGCTGACGGGCGATCCGCGGAGATGGGCCGCGGAGCCGGGTATCCCGGGCGTAATCCGCGTGCTAGATCCGTACCACGGCATTGAACGCGGATGGGAGTCGGCCGAAAGTTCGCTCGCAATGATTGAAGAGACCATGCAGCTCGAGGGGACCCACACCATCGCTGCATTCATTCTCGAAACCGTGGTGGGCACCAACGGCATTCTCATTCCTCCCGATGGCTATATGCAGGGCGTCCGCAAGCTGTGCGATAAGTACGGCATCCTGATGATCGCCGACGAAGTCATGGCCGGCTTCGGCCGCACCGGAGAATGGTTTGCAATCGATCACTGGAAGGTCGTACCCGACCTGATCTGCATGGCCAAAGGCATGACGGCCAGCTACCTGCCGCTCGGCGCGGTCGGCATGCGCCATCACATCGCGCAGCACTTTCAGGACAAGGTCTTCTACGGAGGCCTGACCTACAACTCGCATCCCATGGGATGCGCGGCGGCGCTGGCGACCATTCGCGTCTATGAAGAAGATCATCTGATCGAGAACGCTCGCAAGATGGGCGTCGTCATGAAGCAGCTTGGTTCGGAGATGAAGGCCAAGCATCCGTCCGTGGGCGATGTACGGTCGATTGGATTATTCGGGATTTTTGAACTGATTCGAAGCCGGAAGACGAAGCAGCCCATGGCTCCGTTCAACGGGACTTCCGAAGAGATGGCCGCGCTCGGCAAGTTCTTCCGCGAGCAGGGACTGTACACGCTCGTCCGGTGGAATTCGTTCTACACAAATCCGCCGTTATGCATCAACGAGCAGCAGTTGCGCGATGCCTTCGCGATCATCGACAAAGGGCTGGAGATTACCGATCGCGCCGTGAAGGACTAGGCTCGGGCTTCTAGCCCGTGGCATGAACCCCGTCTGACTTGACGGCGATCTCCTCTGTTTTCATGGCGGAACGGGCCGACTGCGCTCACCGGGCGCATGCTGATTGAGGATGGGGGTTCTACCGCGCGCGAAACTCTGGCCTGATAGCCGGGTTCAGGAAGGCGCGGGCCGGTGTGTGCGATCCCCAAGGCAGCCTGAGTTTTCCTCAATTGAAGTTCAAGTAGGGATTGATCTTAGGGATGGAATGGCTGTACGCTTATCCTCCAGCCGCAAAAAAGCATTGGGGAGTTCGACATGAAGGGGATCATCGCGCGATCGCTCGGGCTGAGTCTTGTGTTGGCCGCCACCACCGTCACCCTCACCGCGGGGGAGAGCCCCAAGGCGGCTCCGAAGGCGAAGAATGCGGGCGTACCCCAAGTTACCGATTGGTCCCACCAGCACATGATCTTCTCGCGTCCACGGACGCCGGAGCAGGCAGCACGTGTCGAGGGGAACGTTCGTTATCGGCAGCAACAGCAGCTTCTAACTACGCGCCCCAAGCTTGCTCTTCCAATCGATGAATCCAGATTGTCGTACCGATATCAGCGGCACCACAGGCGCCTGAGAGGCCTAAGGATGCACCGCGACTGGTCGATGAACTTAGGCTCCGGGGCGACAATCGGAGCTACTAACTTTCCAGCCAAGTATTCCTTCAATAATTCTCTTGCGGTCTGCTTTGGCGGCGGCGGACAACCGGATTTTATCGTCTACGGAACTAACCAGCCCGGTTCTTCGTCGCACGGTGACATCGTTGCGTTCACCAACCTGTACAACGGTTGTCCGAACGACCCCAAGCCCGCCGCTTACTTTAGCTATAACACCGGCGGTGCAGTCCTCACCTCTCCGGTACTTTCCTTGGATGGTACCCAGTTGGCGTTCACGCAGACAGTGGGAACCGCTGCAAGTCTGGTGCTCATAAAATGGAACGCCTTTGATGGCCCCGGAGTGCAAACCCCCTTCACACTCACGTCGACGGATCCCGCTTCGTATGCGGCTTGTCCTACCCGTCCGTGTATGACAACGTTCGCACTTAATGCAAACGATACTAATTCGTCGGTTTATTACGACTATGGCAATGACAGCATCTGGGTGGGTGACGACGCTGGAAAACTCCATCAGTTCACAGGAGTGTTTCTTGCAACTCCCGCAGAGGTTGTAGTGGGAGGACAATGGCCGGCCGGCGTTAGCGGTAATGTCCTCACCAGCGCGGTTCACGACGATAGCACCGGGAATACCTTCGTAGGTGACAGTGGGGGATTTGTATATCGTGTTGATGGAAACGGTGCGGCGACTGCTTCAGGTCAGCTGGATTTTGGCACTGGGTTTAGCGAAGGGCCGATCATAGATTCCTCGGCTGGTTCGGTTTATGCGTTTTCGTCGAACGATAACGCAGGTTCGGCTGCCGTTTTTCAGCTGACCACGGGTTTCACTGGCGGCGATACAGGTGCAAAGACCACTATCGGAACTGCAACGGCAGCGTTAAGCCTGACCAAGCAGTACAACGGAGCGTTTGATCACGACTACGTAACAGCAGCGACGCCAACGGGCAAATTATACGTTTGCGGAAATCCCGGTGGACAGCCCACTATTTACCAGATTCCGATCGCGAGCGGATTAATGGCGGCTGCAAAGGCTGGACCAATTATTTCTACGACGACGAAGACGCAGTGTTCTCCCTCAACTGATGTTTACAACTCGATTTTGCAGGGAGCAGGATTGCCGCAGGAATGGGTATTTGTGAGTGTGCAGGCGGCGGGAACGCCGACACCTTGTGCCAGTCATGCTTGCGTCATGAACTTTAAAGTGACATCTTGGCAGCCGAACACCGTGTACAACGTCGGTCAGGAAATACTAGACAGCAATCTCAGTATTCAGGTTGCAGAGAATCCGCTTGGCACTTCCGGGGCGACCCCTCCCGTTTGGAACAGTGCACCCTTCAGCACTACTAGCGATAGTGGCGTGCACTGGCGGAGCCAGGGGCCTATATCCGCGCAAACTCCCGGTTCATGGGCCGCTACCACCTTCTTCTCGGGTGGCGTACAGATTATCGACACAAACAACAACATCGAAATTGAATCTTTCCTTGGCGGCGGCACAACGGGCGCAACTCAGCCAATTTGGCCTCTGACTGAAGGCACTTCCACTCCGGATGGCGGGGTAATTTGGTATAACTTGGGAGCGAATCCCGTGGCTGCACTTCAGTCTTCGGGCGGCACCAGCGGGATCGTCATAGACAATACCGTCAACAACCCCGGCGGCTCTCAGGTTTATTACTCGACGCTGCAGGACCAGGGATGTGGTGGAAACAGTCTTGGCAATGGCGGCGGTCCGGGCGGTTGCGCGGTGCAGGCTTCACAGCAGGCATTACAATAAGGGAGCAAGGGAATTCTATGTCCGCAGAAAACAACATTACCGAAAAACAAGCGACTACTGCTGCGAAAAAGCCGTATGAGAAGCCCAGCTTCCGGTTCGAGAAGGTATTCGTGACCTCCGCTCTGTCTTGTGGCAAGACGGGAACGCAAGCGCAGTGCTCTCTAAACATAAAAGTCTCGTAAGGGCGCCAATCGCAGGCTTGTTCTTCAAGCTTTCGCCCCATTGCGGACTGCATGCTAGATTTCTAGGCCTTCTTCGTAGCTGACACGGAAAATGGCCTAGAAGTGCCATTACCTGCTCGCCCGACTGCCGCTAATATTCTCCCTGTCGTCCCAGGTACGCTGCCCTCCCGTCCTCCGTTGTTCCTCTGAGTGCCATGCCGAAAAGATCCCTCTACAGCGGTTGGGATACGTGTCTTCCGAGCGTGCCTGCCTTTGCGCGGGGCCGGCTCCGGTCGCGAGGAACGCAGAGATCCTTCGCTCACAGGTCGCGCGCAGGATGACAAGCGTCGGCAGCCTTGTAAGGCCTCGTAAGGCAAAAAAGGCCTCAGAACTGTGATCGTGATCACGGGAAGAGTGGCAAAAAAGCGGTAAAAGGGACCAGTCTTCTTATTGCAATGCGACGAGTGGAGCGTGACAATTCATTTAACGTCCCGCGTTGAACCCGTTCTATAGTTGAGTCCAGATCTATATGGGGAGAAGTTGATATGAAAAAGCAAATTTTCCTGACGCTGTTCGTATCTGTGGCATTGGGCCTGACCGCGCTGGCGCAGAATGCAAGTTCCTCATCCCAGGCTACGCCTGCCGGCCAGAGCGTGAGTGACCGTGAGCCGTTGCAGCAGCCCAGATCGCAAGATTTCTGGGACGGCGACGATCCGAACCTGGCCAACCTGGTGGCGCATCCGTTTGCCACCAAGAAATACGTGCAGCGGCATACCGCGCCGATCAAGGATCGCCTGAACGAACTGGACGAGATCACCGCGGAAACCAAGACCCAGATTAAAGACGCGGATGCCCGCGCCCAGCACGGAATTCAGATGGCCTCGGAGAAGGTGAACCTGGCGGACCAGCACGCCTCCGATGCGGCGAATAAAGCGCAACTTGCGCAAACCGCCGCGAACAACGCATCGACTCGCGTGGCCTCGGCCGAAAGCTTGGTCGGAAGCCGGGACCAATACAAGGGCACCGCGCAGACGGAGATCCGCTTCCGTCCGGGACAGAGTGTCCTGAGCAAGAACGCCAAGAATGCGCTGGACGACATGGCAGCCCCTCTCAAGGACCAGAAAACCTACATCATTGAGATCCGCGGCTTCGCTCCGGGACACGGGCACGCCGCCGTTGCCAGTTCGAAAAAGATGACCGACTCCGTCGTGCGCTATCTGGTGCTCACGCACAAGGTCCCTGTGTATCGCATCTACACGATGAACATGGGAAATCCGAGCGTCGGACAAGCCGCCGCCCCGCGCGTTACGCACGGCCGTGTTGAGATTAGCGTGATGCAGAACGGATTGGTAAATACCGCTCAACGCTAGATAGTTCGATTCCGATCAGGCGAGCCTCAGGGCTCGCCTCTTTTCTGGCTGGCCCCCTGCAATCCCCTTCGGGGGGCAAGCTTTTGGATCGCCATGGTTCTACCCATCCCACTTTTCGCGCTCCTCACTTTACTCATCAGTTAGCCCATGCAGGCGAGGTTATCTCCCGACTATTCATGTACATAATATAAATTTGTACGTATATATCCGTACGTTGGAATGTCCCTGCAGGAACATATGTAAAACTTGCACACATGGATTCTCAATGAGTTGGCGGCTGATTGAGGTGGGAAAAGCCTGGACCATTTATGACACTGACCGCGGTTTGTCCTGTTTCGGGTCCAATTTTTCCGCTTTGTGATCTCACTCACAGACGAAATTTTGTGGTCCAGTGGATGATTCCATGCAATGGTTTGGCTGGCCTCCCAGGCTGGCGGACCATAGGAATGGCGGAGCGCTCCCGTGCGGAGGGAGAGTGGCCGCAACCTGCGACGCCCTCGCGGAGATTCTGCGGCGAAGGCGCAAAGGTATTGACCTCGGGACAAACTGTGAAGTGAGGGTTGGCGATGAGTCTGGCCGATCGTAGGTCGAATCTTGCTGTTTCCGCGAAGTGGATGCTTGCAGCACCACAAAATTATGGTTTTGCGCTGGCAGCGGTCTTAGCTGCCGGCATCTTGCGGCACCTGATGGAAGTTCACCTTGGGCTGACGCACCCTTTCATCCTTTTCTATGCCGTAATCTTGGTCGCCTCCTTAGGGAGCAGCCTCGGCGTGGCTGCATTTTCCACGGTTGTGTCTGCGTTGATGGCGGAATATTTCTTTCTCGCCCCTCTGCATTCATTTGTCATTGCGAATGTTCACGACATTGTAGGGCTCGTCATGTTTGCGATCGTGGGATTTACGATCAGCATTATTGGCGATCAGTTTCGTCGGCGCACGCAGCGCTTGCAGGAGTTCGAGAAGGCGATCGAAGGCGCCGAAGAGATGATTTTTGTTCTCGACCGCGACTACCGCTACCAGATCGCGAATCGTATGTTCCTGAGCTACCTCGGCCGAAAGCCCGAGGCCGTTCTGGGGCGGCGGGCGCCGGAAGTTCTCGGCGAAGACGAGTTCGAAAAGCGGTTTAAAGGAAAGCTCGATCAGGCTTTCACCGGCAAGATCGTGCAGTTCGAAATGCAGCGAACCTATCAGCATCGAGGAGAGCGGACCATCTTCGTGAACTATTTCCCACTCCAGGGGCCAAGAGGTGTCGACCGCGTTACCGTAATCGTCCAAGACATCACCGAGAAGAAACGAACGCAGGAAGCGCTGCAGCAGCATGAGGAAGACTACCGGCAGTTCGTGGCCCGGAGTTCGGAAGGCATTTTTAGGGAAGAGCTCACCAATCCTGTTCCCGTCGATCTGCCCGAGGAAGAGTTGATCGAGCGAATCCGAAGGGATTCCTATGTCACGGAGTGCAATGACTCGCTGGCGAAAATGTACGGCTTCGCGTGCGCGGAAGAGATGATCGGGAAAAGAATGGCCGACATGCTTGTTCCCGACAACCCAGGCAACCTGGCGATGATGCGGGAATACATTCGGGCGGATTCAGAATCGTCGAGCGCTTTTCGCATGAAGTGGATCGGCAGGGGAATCCGAAGGTATTTCGCAATAGCATGACCGGCGTTGTGGTGGACGGAAGATTAGTGCGGACCTGGGGTATCCAATCCGACGTCACGGAGCAGGAGCGTCTGCAAGAGGCTCACAGTAAGGCGCAGGAGCGGCTAAAAAAGAACGAAGCGCATTTTCGCGAACTCGTAGAGCAGGCTTCGGACGGGATCTTCATCTCGGATGCGCAAGGCAGATATGCGGACGTGAATTCCGCAGGGGCTGAGATGCTGGGATATACGCGAGATGAAGTCCTGCGGCTCTCGATCGCCGATGTGGTGATTCCGGAAGACACGCTTCGCATCGAATCGGAGGTCGCCCGGTTTGCCGCCGGAGGCACGATTCGAAGCGCATAGACGTTCGTGCGCAAGGACGGCTCGACATTCCCCGGGGAAGTGGCAGGCCGGCAGTTGGCCGACGGGAGACTCCAGGCAATACTGCGCGACATGACGGAGCGTGAGTTGGTGGAAGAAACAATGCGACGCAACGAGGAACGGTTCAGGGTCGCATTGAAGGATTCGCCGATCACTGTTTTCAATCAGGATCGCGACCTGCGGTATACCTGGGTGTACAACTCGCAGCTCATTGACTCAAAAGAGCTGATGGGAAAGACGGACATGGATCTGTTCGGCGCGAAAAAGGGCGCCCGCATCACCCAACTGAAGCAGAATGTGATCGATACGGGTCTGCCGCTGCGGGACGAAGTGACGCTAACGATCCACGGCAAGGCTCATGCGTTTGACATCACGCTTGAACCGCTGTTCGATTGCGACAAGACGTCATTGGTATCACTGGCGCTGCGGTGGACATTGCGCAACTTCGCGAGATGGCGGATCGTCTCCTGGAGACGAAAGAGAGATTGACCCGGGAGAAGACCTATCTGCAAGACGAAATCCGCAAAGAGCTTGGGTTCGAAGACATCATTGGCCAAAGCCCGATGCTGGCGGAGGTGTTGCACAAGGCGAGCGTCGTCGCGCCGACCGATTCCACGGTTTTGCTGCTGGGAGAAACGGGAACTGGTAAGGAATTGATGGCGAGGTCCGTGCACGAGTTGAGCACGCGCAGGGACAAGAACTTTGTGAAGCTGAATTGCGCCGCCGTACCGTCGGGTTTGCTGGAGAGCGAACTATTCGGGCATGAAAAAGGTGCTTTCACCAGCGCCGTCAGCCAGAAATTGGGACGGATCGAACTGGCCGACAAAGGCACGCTGTTCCTGGATGAGATCGGCGAATTGCCCCTGGAATTGCAGCCAAAGCTTCTGCGGGTGCTACAGGACCGCGAATTTGAAAGGCTGGGCGGAGTACAGACCCTTCGCGTTGACGTGCGCATCATCGCGGCGACGAACCGCGATCTGCGACAGGAGGCTTTCGAAAAGAAATTCCGAGAAGATCTCTTTTACCGGCTCAACGTGTTTCCGCTGCACCTCCCCTCGCTTCGTGAGCGGCGCGGCGATATCCCGATGCTCGCGGAGCATTTTGTGCAAAAGCACAGTGCGAAGATGGGGAAGCACATCGATGTGATCCCGCCATCCACTATGAATATCCTTGAAAACTGGAGCTGGCCGGGGAACATTCGTGAACTGGAGAACATGATCGAGCGCATGGTGATCATGACGAAAGGTCGCGTGTTGGCGGCGCCCCCGGCGGAGTTGGAAGTAACGCGTCCGGCGGACAACAGTCTCACGGAGATGGAGCGCGAGCACATCATCCGCGTATTGCGCGAAACGAATGGCGTGCTGTCGGGAAGCGCGGGAGCCGCAACCCGGCTCGGCCTCAAGCGTACCACGTTGCAGTCGATGCTGAAGCGCTTCAATATTCAGCAACACGAATACCGGCGTGGCAATGGCGCATACGGAGCATAACAGTTTGTCATTTTGCCAGCCGGTTGTGGTTTCTTAGCACCTCGCGCAACTTGTCGTGGGGTAACGCGATGACGGTGTGGTTGTTAATCCCAGTCATGGTTTCGGCAGCAACCATCGCATTGATCACCGCCTCTTCAGTGGCCTGAACGGTCGCCAGAAATATCGGATCCAGGGAATCGTTGGGAAGCATCGTGAGTTGGTGCAAGCCTTTTGTCCCGACGGCGCCAGGATTCGCGGTGGAAAAAGCGATGAAGATATCGCCCGAGCCGTCGCCGGAATAGCTGCCGTCGCGTCCGAGTCCGAGAGACACCTTCTTGGCGATGCGCTTGAGTTGCGTCGGAATGAGTGGCGCATCGGTGGCGACCACCACGATGATCGAGCCTACGTCCTTCTGCCAGATGGTGTGCTCCGGAATTTCGCGTCCTACATTAACTCCGGCAACGCGAAGTTGTTCCCTCGATCCGTAGTTACATTGCACGAGCACCGCGACGGTGTAGCCTCCATCCTTTTTATCGAGAACGCGAGAACTGGTTCCGATTCCTCCCTTGAACTCGTTGCAGATCATCCCGGTGCCGCCGCCCACGTTTCCTTCTTCGACGGGGCCGGAGTGCGCCGTGTCGAGCGCGTGCCATGCGTCCTCTGGCTTCACGTGGAATCCGTTGATGTCGTTCAGATAGCCGTCCCACGTCTCAGCCACGACGGGCAGGGACCACCAGTAACCCTCCATATCGGGAGAGCCGCGCTTGACCTTCCAGGAAATGACGGCATCGCGGACGACCCCTACGCTATGGGTGTTTGTGATCATGACGGGACCATTGAGGAACCCGGAATCATCCACCCAGGTAGTGCCCGTCATTTCGCCGTTGCCGTTTAGCGTGAACCATGCGGCGAACACGGCGTCATTGGAGTTCTTTCCACGCGGATGTATTGCCGTCACACCGGTGCGAACGGGGCCTTTGCCAATCTCAAGTCTTCCCTCGCCGGAAACTAGTGTCGTGTGCCCCACCTCCACGCCTTTTACGTCGGTGATCGCGTTGTTGGGGCCGGTAGCTCCATCGAATGGAACACCGAGATCGCGCGCACGCGGCTTGGTTTCAGCTGATAGCGCTGTGATGAACAGGGCGATAGCAACGAGGGTTTTGGCTGCGGCAGAGTGCGTGCGCGACATGGTGCCTCCGGCAAAGCAGGCAGTATAAAGGATCGATCCTGCGCAGGCAGTTAGCCATTTGGTGCGCTTTTGCGCCAACTTTGCTGGAGTACAATCGCAACAAAACATCTTCCCTGGGGGTTAGAGATGGACAGTTGGAAAAAGGCAGCGGTTCTGGCGTCGATCAGTGCGGCGGCAATCCTGTTCATGAAGAAGCGATACCCGGCTGGAGTACTGGCCACGGGAGTCGGGCTGGCGGTGTTGGCTTCGGAATATCCGGACAAGTTCGAGAAAGTTCGGCGTTCTTTGCCGGAGTATTTCGATCGCGGCATGCAAGTGATGGAGATGGCTGCGAATGCCGGGAAGCGCATTACGGATGCAGCTGGACGCAGCGCGGTCGATGCCTGGGAAGAGATAGGCGGGTAGAGTCCGGGCCGCAGCCCGAGGCTGAGTTCTCAGTCGATTCCCAGTTGCTTCTTTGCTTCGGGGCTC
Organism: Terriglobia bacterium; assembly: GCA_963727085.1. Classification (GTDB taxonomy): domain Bacteria; phylum Acidobacteriota; class Terriglobia; order Terriglobales; family Acidobacteriaceae; genus Sulfotelmatobacter. The sequence continues at coordinate 362,162 of CAVSER010000007.1, forward strand.
AGACGCTCCGGGGTCCACGGCGGAGTCCAGACAACATTCACAGCCGCGTTGCGGATACCCGGCAACTGCTCCAAGCGGGACTTCACCTGCATGCTGATGTTGACGTGCTCAGGACAGCCTTGCGCGGTAAGCGTGAGGTCGATGGTGACATCCTGCTTGTCGTCAGCGGACGGAGCGAGATCCACTTTGTAAATCAGGCCCAGATCGACGATATTGACCGGGATCTCCGGGTCGTAGCAGCTCTTCAGAGCACTCAAAACATCTTCTTCGGTAACAGGCATTCTCAAACCTCAATCTAAAGTGTACAACGCCAGGCTGGGAGGCTGGGAATCAGCCTAGAAGGAGACTGGGGGCGTGTGGATGGCCTCTTGCACCGAAGATCGTAGCGGCCCATCGGCGACGGATAAGAGGTAATTATCACGACTGAAATAGTAGAGGCGCTGGGAGCTTCCGAATTGTTTCAGTAGCCATATCTTCGGCATTCCAGAAAACATGTACAAATACCCTCCGCCATCTCGACGTTCTTCGATCTTTAGAGCCGAAAAACTGTGGGGTTTAGGCAAGAAGAAGGCACTGAAGTCGCCGTAATTCGTGCGGAAGCAGGCTTCTCCCTCGAGGGTGAAGCGCTCGATTCCATGCTCTCTAAGCAGAAATTCGCTGCTGAGTTTCGTCTCAAATATGCACTTTACGATGATTCCATGTGATTCCAATAATCGCTTCACACTCGTTGCATCTTGATAGGCCGTATTTGTCGGCGCAAGCCAGAGGTTTGCCGGAGGGCACTCGGCCGATTGTGCCTTCACTTGCAGGGCAAAATGTAACGAGAGGATGAAGAAGCAAGCAGAAAGAGCCCTGGGCACATGCACCTCCGCACAGCGATTTCGGGCAGCCTAGCGCTCCGGATTCGCCCGGATGTTCCGAGGAACCTCGATCTGGTACATTCTCTCTGACTATGAGCCCTGACGCAAAGCAGAAGATTCAACTGGCGCTGCTGGCAGCACTGGTGATCGCCAGCATACGAGCAGGAGTCATCTTCTACCAGAGGCACGAAGACCGGGTTGAGGCAGAAAAGCAGAAAAGGTCACGAGATCTCGGCTATTCGAATCCGGACTACTACGTGAACCCGAAGAAGCTCCATCCCTACGACATCAAAAGCGCGAAGGAGCTCGCGAAACAGCCCGTGTGGGTGAAAGAGGGGTATCACTATACCTATTACCGCTATGATCCGGCCGGCAAGCACGTCGACTTCGCGCGCGGTGTGGGGCTTCTGGGTCCAATTGAGAAGCTGAATGTCACAGACGTGATCGTGGCGAAGCATCCGGACTCGCAGGAGCAGCGGCAGGTCATGGCCGTGTTCGAAAAGGAGGGGAAGAGTTATGCAGTGCCGATCGGATACGAAGCGAACGGCGAGTTCACCATCTATTCCGATGACATGTTCTTCATCGAAGATCCGCATGATTTGTACAAACATTGGCCGGCAGATGTGTGGCAGGCGATTGACCAGCATCAGGTGAAACAGGGAATGAATGAACTGCAGGCGGACTTTGCTGTCGGCATGGGCGTGCCTGATACCGGGGCCAGTTCCCTGGAGAAGACCGTGCACTATGCCAATGGAGGCAAGCCACTGGTCGTTGTGTTCCATGACGGCAGAGCCGTGGAAGTGACCCAGGCTCCGGCCGGTGGATGAGGGACGATCGCCTCCTACAACCCTTTCGAACGTGAAATTCCGATAAGGCAAATCGAAAAAACTGTTGATTCAGAGGCATCAAAATTCTTGACGTAGATCTGCTGCTCTTCGTACTCTGCTTGTGATGTTGTCTCGCGTCCATCACCGCCATCATCATCACGCGCACAGCGTGTCGGCGGGGATGTGCACCTGAGATAACAGAATCATAAGCACTTTTCAGGTTCAGACCCGCTGAGGCGCACGCCCAGCGGGCTTTTTGTTTTTACGACAAAGGACGAATGTATGGATGCGGAACTCGATTTTGACAAGATGAATGGGCTGCTTCCGGTGGTGGTGCAGGATTGGGCCGACGGCGAGGTGCTCATGGTTGGATTCATGAACCCGGAGGCCCTGCAGCGCACGCTGGAGAACGGCTTCGTGACATTCTTCAGCCGTACGCGTAACGAGCTCTGGATGAAGGGCGAGAGCTCGGGAAACCGCTTACGCGTGGTCTCTGCGCACACGGATTGCGACCGCGATACGCTGCTTGTGCGTGTACGGGTCGAGGGTGCGGGCGTCGTTTGCCATCGTGGGACCCGGTCATGTTTCACCGAGCCGATTGCCTGTGGCGAAGCCACGCAAGCCGCCGCGAAGGAGTCAGCATGAAGCTGCGCATCGGTATTCCCAAAGGCAGCCTGCAAGAGGCTACTCTGCAGCTGTTTGCGCGAGCAGGGCTTCCGGCCTACACGAACGGCCGTTCGTATTTCGCAACCACCGCCGATCCTGAGATCGATTGCATGTTGATCCGGGCGCAGGAGATGGCGCGCTACGTGGAACATGGGGCAATTGATGCAGGCCTGACAGGGCTCGACTGGATCGTGGAGAGCGGCTTGGAAGTCGTCAAAGTCAGCGACTTGATCTATGCCAAGCGTAGCCGGGGCAAGGTTCGCTGGGTGCTTGCGGTCCCGGAGGATTCCAGCGCGCAGCGGGCAGAGGATTTGTCTGGAAAGATCATCGCGACCGAATTGGTGAAGGTCACGCGGGACTATTTCCAGAATAAGGGAGTGGATGTTCGCGTCGAATTTTCCTGGGGAGCGACGGAAGTGAAACCCCCCATGCTGGCTGATGCCATTGTTGAGGTCACCGAGACCGGTAGCTCTCTGAAGGCAAACCGTCTTCGTATTCTTGAGACTGTGCTCGAATCCAACACTCAGCTCATCGCCAACAAGGGCTCCTATTCGGACCGTGCGAAACGAAGAAAGATCGATAACCTCGCCCTGATGCTTCAAGGGGCCATGGAAGCTCAGGATCGCGTGGGATTGATGCTTAACGTGCGCAAAGCAAATCTCGCCGCAGTACTTTCAGTGCTGCCCGCTCTTCAGAAACCGACCATTTCGCACCTGAGCGACGAGGATTGGCTGGCCGTAAACACGGTGATCGACGAGGGCGCCGCGTGGGGCGTCATTCCACGCCTGAAAGAGGCGCAGGCGGAAGGCATCGTTGAATATCCGCTGAACAAGGTGGTGCTGTGATGCGCATCGTCTCGGGCCGGAACGCGGCCAAGATTGTTGAGAAACTCGCGGCGCGAGCCATGCAGTTCGACGATCTCGAGCCGAAAGTCCGGCGCATCGTGAACGATGTGCGCCGGAATGGGGACCGCGCACTGCGGCGATGCGCCGAAAAATGGGATCGAGTGGAGAAGAAGCAATCGTTGCAGGTGTCCAAAGCCGAGATGGCGGAGGCTTTGCGCTCACTACCAGCCGCGATGCGAGAGGCGCTGCAGACAGCTGCGGCAAACATCCGGCGCTTCTGCGGATGGCAAAAGCCGCGTTCATGGACGCGCACTCACGAGGGTGTTTCGCTGGGCCAGATCATCGAGCCGCTGGGGTCTGTCGGGTGTTACGCGCCGGGGGGAAGGTATCCGCTGGTTTCGACCGTGCTGATGACCGTAATTCCCGCGCAGGTTGCGGGCGTCAGCAACATCCGGGTCGTTTCTCCAAATCCATCGAAAGAAGTTTTGGGTGCTGCGGCAATGCTTGGTGTGCGAGAGTTCTACCGCGTTGGAGGAGCGCATGCGATTGCAGCTCTGGCCTACGGGACGGAAAGTATTTCACGGGTGGACAAAATTGTCGGTCCGGGAAACTCGTATGTGACGTTGGCGAAGAAATTAGTAGCGTTCGATTGCGCCATCGATCTGCTGGCTGGCCCCACGGAAGCGGTCATCGTGAGCGATGTTGGCACCCCTGAATTCATCGCGGCAGATCTGGTAGCCCAGGCTGAGCATGATGTCGAGGCGATGAGCGTATTGATCACGAGTTCATCTTCGCTGGCCGAATGCGTGAACGAAGTGGCTGCGAGGCTTGCTGCCAAGAATCCCACGGCCCAGAAGTCGTTGCGCAAGAGCGGCGTGATTCTGATCTCAGGCTCGCGCGAGCAAGCCCGCGAGTGGGCCAACCAAATCGCCCCGGAGCACATCACCGTTGCCGAAGATGATCTGCCGTTTGTACGCAATGCAGGATCCATCTTCGTCGGCGATTACTCCGCGCAGGCAGCCGGAGATTACGCTTCCGGCCCGAATCACGTGTTGCCGACGATGGGGCAAGCGAGATTCCGCGGGGGATTAAGCGTGCTCGATTTCGTGAAGGTCATGACCGTGCAAGATGTTTCGGTAGAAGGCCTGCGCAAACTTGCGCCCGCGATCGAATGCCTGGCGCAGGCGGAAGGCTTGCCTGCCCATGAAAGTTCGGTGCGAGTGAGGTGTGCCCGTGCTTAAACCCAGAGATGCTGTGCAGACACTACCTTCGTATCACCCGCCCCTCGCCGGACGAAAGGGAATGCGCCTCGATTTCAATGAAAACACCGTGGGATGCTCGCCGCGCGTTCTTCAACGTCTGCGCTCGATTAGCGCAGAAGACCTCGCGAGATACCCGGAACGGGAGCCAGTCGAAGCCGAGGTGGCAGAGTTCCTTCGCGTGCCCAAGAGTGAAGTTCTTTTGACGAATGGTGTCGATGAAGCCATTCATCTGCTGTGCGAAACCTACCTGGAGCCCGGGGATGAGGCGCTGATCGTGGTTCCTACGTACTCCATGTATCGGATTTACGCGCTTGGCGCCGGCGCGAACCTTGTCAGCGTGCCGTTGGAAAATGGTTTCCAGTTCTCCGCCGACAAAGTGATGGCAAAGATCACGGAGAGAACGCGCTTTATCGCGATCGCCAATCCGAACAATCCAACTGGGACTGTGGTTTCGGCGCAAGACCTGTGTGCCCTCGCGGAGTCCATGCCTCAAACGGCGGTACTGGTGGATGAGGCGTATTTCGAGTTTTACGGCAGGACCATGCTGGCGGAGCGCCGGCTATCAAACCTGTTTGTCGCCCGAACGTTTTCCAAGGTATACGGCATGGCGGGACTGCGCGTCGGGACTCTCGTGGGCGATGCCGAGCAGATGAAAGCGCTGCGGCGAACGGCCTCTCCATACAACGTGAATGCCATCGCGCTTGCCTGTCTTCCTGAGGCAATCGCGGACCAGTCGTACGTGCAAAGCTATGTGGCAGAAGTTCGGCAATCACGCGCCCGGCTGGAGGGCGCACTCACGACAGCAGGAGTAGAGTTCTGGCCGAGTCAGGCGAACTTTGTCCTGGTGCGGGTCGGATCCAAGGCTGTCGAAGCTGCTGAGTTTTCGAAGGCCATGCGCCGTCGCGGAATTCTGGTGCGCGATCGTTCTGCGGATCACGGCTGCGAAGGATGCGTGCGTATCACCCTGGGGCCCAGAGAACATTGCGATCAGCTGTTGACTGCGCTACAGGATGCGTCCGACGAGGTTGGGGTCGCACAAGGAGCTTCGCGCAGATGAGAAAAGCGACGATCAATCGTGTCAGCAAGGAGACGCAGATTAAGCTTTCCCTGACGATCGAAGGGCACGGCCGGCACGAAATATCGACGGGCATTCGATTCTTCGATCACATGCTTGAGCTGTTCGCGCATCATGGCGCATTCGATCTGAAACTCAAGGCCACGGGTGATCTCGATGTCGATCAACATCACACGGTGGAAGATGTTGGCATCGTGCTGGGACAAGCGTTCGAGAAAGCGCTGGGAACAAAACGAGGCATCCTGCGGGCGGGATACTTTGTCATGCCGATGGATGAAACAGCGGGGCTGGCGGCGGTGGATTTTTCCGGCCGAACGGCTTCGGTGGTCGACACGAAAGTCCGCACGAGGTTGGTCGGGGATCTACAATCGGAACTGGTTGACGATTTCTTCGAGGGATTCGCGCGCGGTGCTCACGCCAACGTTCACATACGCGTGCTGTACGGGCGTTCGAACCATCACAAGGTCGAAGCGCTCTTCAAAGCCTTCGCCCGGGCGTTGCGGGCCGCGTGCTGGCGCGATCCGCAAATGCAAAGCCTGCTGCCAAGCACCAAGGGCTTACTCTGATGATCGCCATCGTGGACTACGGCGCGGGGAATCTGGTGTCGGTCAAGAAGGCGCTGGACTGGCTGCGCCACGACTCTGTGATCACTTCGGATCCCGAACAGGTTGAGAAGGCATCGAAGATCGTGCTTCCTGGTGTCGGACATTTTGCCTCGACGGAATCTCTCACGCGCAACGGGCTGCGCGGTTCGATCAGAGCAACGATCGATCGCGGAGTGCCGTTTCTCGGAATCTGCGTCGGCATGCAGTGGATGTTTGCGGGGAGTGAGGAGTCCCCGAAAACCGAGGGCTTAGGGGTCCTGGATGGCGGTTGTGAGCGCTTCCCTGAGAACGTGAAGTCGCCGCATGTAGGCTGGAATTCAATCGAAGTGAAATCGTCCTCACGACTGCTTCGCGGCGTCGCGCCTTCCTCTTTCGTTTATTTCACACATTCCTTTCGTGCCCCGGTCACGGACGCAACTGTCGCCTGCTGCGAGTACGGTGGCCGGTTCGCTGCGGCGGTGGAGCGCGAAAATCTATTTGGAGTGCAGTTTCATCCCGAAAAGTCGGGCGAAACTGGTTTGCAGATACTGAAGAACTTCTGTTCGCTCTGACATGCTGACGAAACGCATCATCGCGTGCCTTGACGTAAACGGCGGACGGGTCGTGAAAGGGATCCAATTCACGGACCTGCGCGATGCCGGCGATCCGGCCGAACTGGCGAGGGCTCATGCGGCATCAGGAGCCGACGAGATCGTGCTGCTGGACATCTCGGCGACTCATGAAAAACGCGCAACTCTTCTCGATACGGTCCAGCGGACCGCCCGGCAACTGTTTATCCCCTTCACTGTGGGAGGGGGAATTCGCACCCTGGAAGATGCTGCCGCCGTGTTTGCAGCAGGTGCCGATAAGATCAGCCTGAACTCGGCTGCCCTGGCCGATTGTTCATTGATAAGGCGAATTGCCGAGCGCTTCGGGTCGCAGGCTGTCGTGGTTGCAATCGACGCGAAGAGCTCTCCAGATTTCTCCGGTTGGGAGGCGTTCACTCACGGAGGCCGCAAGCCTGCTGGGCGTGATGCCATTGAGTGGGCCCGTGAAGCTGAAAGCCATGGTGCCGGCGAGATCCTGCTGACCTCGATGGACCGCGACGGCACGGGCGTCGGCTTTGACTGCGAACTGACGCGAGCCGTGGCAGAGGCAGTTCGTATCCCAGTGATTGCGTCCGGTGGCGCCGGCGGAGCCGGGCATTTCGTCGATGTTTTCCGTAACGGCGCCGCCGATGCCGCCCTCGCGGCCTCCATCTTTCATTACGGGTTCAGCCGGCTTGCGGACTTGAAGCAGGAACTGAACTCTCAAGGCATTCCCGTGAGGTGGCCATGCTGATCCCTTCCATCGATCTGATGGGCGGAAAGGTCGTCCAGCTGGTGCAGGGCCGCCGCAAGGCGCTTGAGTTTGATGATTTTCAGGAGTGGGTGAATCGGTTCTCGAAGTACCCGCTTGTGCAGTTGATCGATCTGGATGCCGCGGTCGGAACCGGCAGCAATACGGCTATGGTGAAAGAGATTGCAAAACTGATCCCGTGTCAGTTCGGCGGCGGCATCCGCTCACAAGACGCTGTCCAGGCCGCTCTAGATGCAGGCGCTCGCCGGGTGATTCTAGGCTCCTCGTTAGTTGTCGACGGAAGGCTGAACTGCCGATTCGCTGAGGATCTGGCGAATACTTTCGGGACAAATCGTTTGCTGTTCGCTCTCGATGCCACCGGCGGACGCGTCTCGACTCACGGATGGAGAACGGTTACCGACATCACGCCACTGGAGATGATCCATGCGCTTGATCGTTGGTGCGACGGATTTCTATACACGCATGTGGATACCGAAGGAACGCTGCAGGGCTTTCCCATCGACGTAATCCGCCCTTTACGAGAAGCGACTGCCCGTCAACTGATCGCGGCGGGCGGCATTCGATCCCAACAAGAAATTGATGACCTGCATGCGATCCGCGTGGATGCCGTGGTAGGAATGGCCATTTACCAGGGCCTGATTCCGGCATAGCGGCTGTTGTTAGCGGAATCGGCGGATAAACAGGGTGTGACGCTCGGAGCGGTAGAACCCTACTCCATAGATAATGGCTTTGCCTTTGGTGGAGTAGATTACCTGGCGTATGCGCAGGACGGATGCTCCGCGCGGAACTTCCAGGAGTTCGGCTACGCTGGCCTCTGCTGTGGTCGCGTCGACTTCTTCGTCGGCGTAGGCCAGATCGACTCCATATTCCTGTTGCAGGGTTCCAAACAGGGAATTCCTGCCCAGCTGGGTGTGAATTAACCCGGAGAATTCTTTGGCGGGCAGGTAGCAGGTTTCGAGAGCGAACGGTTCATCGCCAGTTTCCCGCAGGCGTTCGATCTTTACGAGCGAGCTTGAGGCGGGCAAGGCCAGCCGTGCGGCCACCTCAACGTCATGCTCGACGATCTTCGCTATGAGAACGCGAGAGCGAGGGTTGAGTCCGCGGCTGGACATCTGCTCCGTGTAACTCATCAACTTGTTGAAGTGGATTTTGGGCGCGGCAACGAATGTCCCGGCCCCCCGTCGGCGCTCGACCAACCCTTCGCGCTCCAACCCAGCCAGCGCATGGCGGGCGGTCATCAAGCTGACTTTGTGAATCCGGGCAAGCTCTCGCTCGGATGGAACGGAATCCCCGGGCTGCAGTTCCAGGGACTCAATCCGGGTCCGAATGGCGTTCTGAATTTTCTTGTAGACGGGTGTTCCGTTGCGATGTGTAGCCTGCATCAGTGACTTTCTGGCCCAGAGTTCCACGCCAATACTAGCCTCAGGCGAGGTCGGTCGGCCATAGCGCCTTTTGTGCTATATAGCGTAATTAAGCTGCCAAGTAAAGTTGAAAATGGAAAACGCGCTCTTTTGGGCACATGAGAGAGCCGACATTCGCTATAGAGCAGTATTGCAGGATTGAACAAGCGCTCGTTGCCCAATCCCCACTAAATCGATGTACATAAGCCAATTGTAAACGATAATCACAGGGTTTTCCACAGCCTGCTCGCTTGGGTGACGGAAGTGGGCCTCGCAACCGGACCATTTAGGGAGGGTTCGTGATATAGAGCGCATTCGGGACCGAGGCCGATAATATTTTGCAAGGTTTCGCATTTTTTTCTTGACCATGATGAATCATGTGCTATATAGCATAGTCCGATTGTATTAGCGCTCCGTGTTCGATGCGTTGGCAATTTGCTTCCAGGAGGCTGTGAGATGAAGAAACTGACTTGGGGACTGCTGTTCGTGCTCACCACTGTGCTCGCGGGACTTATAACGCCCGCGTGGAGCCAGGAAGTGACCGGAGCCATTGTGGGAACGATTACGGATCCCTCGGGAGCTCCTGTGAGCGGCGCAACCATTGCGGCGACCGATACGGACCGGGGTACGCTGTGGACCGCAAAGACCAACGATACCGGCTCCTATAGCCTCATCCGCCTGCCGATAGGTAATTACACCGTGAAGGTCACTGCGAGCGGGTTCCAGACAGCGCAACAATCGGCATTCGCAGTTGCGCTCAACCAGACGGCTCGAGTCGACGTCCAGTTGAAGGTAGGGCAGGTGAGTGAGACGGTCGAGGTGACCGGCGCGGCGCCGGTGCTACAGACGCAGAGCACAGAGGTCAGCACGCTGATTGACGCCAACACCAACGTAAGCCTGCCGCTGGCGTCGCGCAATTATCTCCAGCTGACGCTGCTGGCGCCGGGAGCCACCAACGTGGATCCGTCGGGAATGAGGCAGCCGCAGAACATGCTCGGCTCGGGGCGCCCGTACATTAACGGAAACCGGGAACAGGCGAACGAATATCTGGTCGATGGAATTCTCAACAGCGAAGACAAGAACAATGAGACCGGTTATCAACCTAGCGTGGATGCCATTCAGGAGTTCAACCTGATCACGCAAAACGCATCTGCCGAATTCGGGAATTACCAGGGCGGCATCGTGAGCGCCAGCATCAAGTCTGGAACCAATAAGTTTCACGGCGGTGTCTATGAGTTCTTCCGCAATGACGCGCTGGATGCGAATAAGGCTTCGGCGGGATGGACGCGGGGTGTCGCGAGTGACATGGGAGCGCTGGGGTTCAATGCCGTGGGTGTGAAGAACAAACCGGAGCTGCGTTACAACCAGTTCGGCGGAACCTTCGGCGGCCCGATCATTAAGAACAAGCTGTTTCTCTTCGCGGACTATCAAGGGCAGCGCCTGGTGAATGCAGGCCCGACCGGTGCACAGCTGTTGACCGCAGCGGCAAGGGCCGGCAACTTTGGCCAGCTTTGTACCGACTGGGGAGGGACGTTCTCAGGACCGGGAGGAACGTGCGCGGGAGCAACAGCCCCTTCGGGAGTGCCCACTCAACTGGTGTTCCCGGCAGGCACGCTCAACGCGGGTCAGCCGATTCCGAACAACGATCTGGCGGCGGCCGGGCTTACCGAAGACGGCGTAGCTTCGGCGCTATTCGCCATGACCAAGTACTATCCGCTTCCTCAACAGGACACGCTGACCAGCAATAACTATTTTTACAACAGCGGAAATCACCTGAATAACAACCAGGGGGACCTAAAAATCGACTACGTAGCCTCGCAGAAAGATCACCTGTTTGGCCGCTGGTCGCAGATGGATCTGAACCAGCCCACCTTTACCGGATGCGTGTTCTGCAACGCGGGTGCTGGACAAGCTAACGATGAGCCAGTTCGGAATGCAGTCGTCGACTGGACGCACTCGATCGGCACCAATCTGCTGAACGAAGCGCGTTTCGGCTTCAATGCCGTACGGTTCGATTCACGGCAGACTCCGACCTCCTCGCTGGGAAATATCAGCGAGCAGCTTGGGATCACCGGGGGCAACTTCCAAGGACCGGGTCTGGTGCAGTTGAACATCGTCGGGAACAACAGCGGTTCGGCCGGCCTTGGCCTGCAGGACTTGATCCAGGTGTTTCACGATACGCAAGCCCAGTTTGAAGACAACGTGATCTACACCCATGGCCGACATCAGATCAAAGCCGGGTTTCAGTTCGTGCGGGAGCGCCAGGATTACATCTATCAGGGCAACAATGGCGCGCTCGGGTTCCTGGGAGTCGGCACGGATACCGGATCGGGCCTGGCTGACTTCTGGCTGGGCAATGTCGCGGGAGGGGCGGGATCGCAACGCGACACCGGCGGCGTGGTTAGCAATCCGGCGAAGCTGCGGGGCAATATGTTCGGCGCGTTCGTGCAGGACGACTGGCGCGTGACCCCGACTCTTACGGTCAACATCGGCATGAGATTTGAGGATCATACGCCGCTCTACGAAGTCAACAATCGCGTCGTGAACTTTGGGCTGTTCAACGGCACCATCTACACGGCCGACGGAAGGGACGGAACCACGAAGTTCGGGAATCGGGCCCTTTATAACAACTATCTCGGCATCGGAGACTGGCAGCCGAGGATCGGGATCTCGTGGGCCCCGGCGGCACTCAATGGCAAGACGGTCGTGCGCGCGGGCTTCGGAATCTCGCAATTCATGGAAGGCGGCGGCAGCAACGAAGAGCTGACGCTGAACCTGCCCTTCGGCATCCTGCAGCAGCAGGCTGCGGGCGGACTGGGCTCCTTGGAGAACGGGTTCGGATCTGCGACGAACGTCCAATGCCCGGGAGGTATCAACCAGACCTGCTACACGGGCCCGCCGGCAGTCAGGCTCAGGATCTTCGATCAGAACTTCCGTCCAGCCTCGATTACGCAGTGGAACCTAACGTTGCAACAGCAGCTGAACAACTCAACGACGTTCCAGATCGGCTACGTCGGACAGAGGGGCGCACACCTGCTGAACTTTGAAGACGTTGCACAGTCGATTCCGCTGAACGCACAGGGCAAGGTTGCCGGCAAAGGCGAGCAGATCGTCAGTGTTGCCCCGGGACCATTTTTGGGCGGCGGAACATCGGGATCGCTCTATCGGTTGGATAATCCGCAATTCAACGATCCGAATTGCGGGACGGCCGGGAATCCGGCCTGCGGCGTCGAAACGTTGGCGGGAACCAACATGTCGAACTCCGACCAGGAGTATCACGCTTTGCAGGCCGTGTTGCAGAAACGCATGAGCAACGGGCTGCAGGCGCAGATCGCCTATACCTGGTCGAAGTGCATGAGCAACTCGCCGGGATACTTCGGCACCGGGTGGGGCAGCACGCAGGCGACCAGTTCCGGCGGACAGCCTGGATGGGAGAACATCTACAACCCGCGTCAGGACTGGGGTCCGTGCTACTACGACCAGACTCACGTTGTCACCAGCTACGTGACCTATCAACTGCCGTTCGGCAAAGGCAAGCAGTTCGGCCACGATATGCCGACCGCACTGAACGCTGTTCTGGGCAACTGGGAGATTGGTGGCATCGTAACCCTGCATACCGGAAACGCTTTGACCCTGAATAACTTTGGTGGTTGGGGCGTCGGAGGCAATTCCGACAACACCAACGGAATCGGGCCGTACACTCTGGCGAACCTGCCGGATTGCAACGGTAGACCACACGTCGTCAATCAGAGAGTGAACGCGACCGGAACGGCGCCGGGCTACATTCAGTGGATTGATCCAAGCAATGTCAGCGCGGTTCCTGCGGCAGGATCCACCCCTGGCGTGATAGGACAGTTCGGAACGTGCAGCGTTGGCAACGTCCGAGGCCCAGGCTACGCGAACGTGGATCTCAGCTTGCACAAGGACTTCCTGATCACGGAAGACAAGCGGCTAGAGTTCCGGTTCGAAGCCTTGAATGCCTTCAATCACCCGGTGTGGACCTTCGCAGGAGGACCGGCGAACGGTTCGTTTGATCCGGGGCAATCCACCTTTGGCAAGATTGTGGATTCGCAAGGCGCCAGGGAACTACAGCTCGGTTTGAAGTTCTACTTCTAATTCGCCTGCCCTCGCAGAGGGAAGGTGGAGTTTAAATGGGGGGCAGGCGCTTGACGGCGCCTGCCCTCGTTTCTTGTCTGGTCGGGAGGCATCTGGACAGCGATGACTTCGGAATATAATCGGCTGATGCATTCTTACCTTTCGGTTGGTAGGCTCCCGTGCGCGATTGCTCTGGCGATCGCTGTCGCGGCTGCAGCTATGGCACAGGCGGGTAAGCCGGGCGCGCCCCCGGCCGCTGAGGTAGAGCGAGCCGCCAGCCTGGCGGAAAGCGGGCATTGCCCGGAAGCCCTCCCATTGCTCAAGCGAGCGATACGACAAAATCTGAGCACCGAGCTGAAGAAACGGATCGGGCTGGACGGACTGCGCTGTGCAATGTCGCGAAGCGTTCCCTATGAGTCGCTGGACTTTCTGGCGGTGCTTACCCGTGAGTACCCGCATGATCCGGATGTGCTCTATGCCGCGACCCACGCGTTTTCTGACCTGTCGATGAAAACCTCGCAGGACCTGGCGCGGAATGCTCCATTCTCGTTTCAAGTGCACGAGTTGAACGCAGAGGCATTGGAGATTCAGGGCAGATGGGACGACGCCACGACGGAATACCGCAAGATTCTGGACATCAATCCGATGCTGCCCGGAGTGCATGCTCGACTGGGAAGATCGTTGCTCTCGAAGCCGCATCCTTCGCCAACCGACGTGAGCCAGGCGCAGAAAGCGTTTGAGGAAGAGCTGGAGATTGATCCGAGGAATGCGGCGGCGGAGTTCGTGCTCGGGCAACTCGCGGCGGATGGAAAGGATTCCGCAACGGCAATCACGCATTTCTCGAAAGCGACGAAACTAGATCCAAATTTTGCCGAAGCACATCTTGGGTTGGGTACGGCGCTGAATTCGGCGAAAAGGTATACGGATGCAATTCCGCCGCTGGAAATCTACGAGAAAATGGCGCCGGACAGTCCGACAGGACATTATCAGTTGGCCGTCGCGTATTCGGGTACCGGCAGGAAGGAAGATGCGAACCGGGAAGCGGCCCTTCAGCGGCAGTCGTCGGAGGCGCTCGAGGCAGTGAAGCGCAAGGCCGCAATCGCCCAGGAAAAGCAGACCTCACCGGACTCTTCTGCGCCGGAGCAGAAATAAATGGGTTTGAAGTGGCCCCGTTCTGATCTGCGACGAAGGGAGTTTCTTCGCGCCCTTGCAGGCGGGTTGGGCCTGCCATTGTTGACCAGTGCTTTTCCTCGATTCGTCCGAGCGGCGGAATCTCCGCATTATCCATTTACCGAAGTCCTATCCTCTGCGAGCGGGATTAGCTGGGTACATACTTCCGGCATTTCTCCAGAGAAATATCTGCCGCAGTCGACAGGAGCAGGCTGCGCATTCCTTGATTACGACAATGATGGTTGGATGGACATCTATTTCGTAAACAGCGGGAAGTGCGACATCTTTACTCCGACCCAGCCCCTACGGAACGCCTTGTACCGAAACAACCGGGACGGAACGTTTACTGACGTTACGGAGAAGGCCGGTGTGGTCGGCGGTGGGTATGGAATGGGTGTGGCCGTTGGAGACTATAACGCAGACGGCTTTCCAGACTTGTATGTGACGCAATACGGCCGCAGCATTTTGTACCACAACAATGGAGATGGGACTTTTACCGACGTCACTGACAAGGCAGGGGTGGGGGCGCCGGGATGGGCTTCCAGCGCGGTCTGGTTCGATTACGACAATGATGGACGCCTGGATCTTTTCGTCTGCCGTTTTGTCGACTTCGACAAGATGAAGCACCACAACTGCGGAGCTCCAGGAATGCCAGCATTGAAGGGATTGAACGAGTACTGTTATCCGCGAATCTACTCCGCGATGCCTAGCTGGCTATTTCACAACAACGGAGACGGCACTTTCACCGATGTTAGCCAGAAAATGGGCTTCACCGACAATCCGGGCAAAGCGTGGGGCGTGGTCGCCACCGATGTAAACAACGACGGTTGGATGGATCTATTCGTGGCCAATGACACCGAGGCAAATTTTCTTTTCGCGAACCGAGCAGGGAAGAAGTTTGAAGAGATCGGCTTCACTGCAGGCATTGCACTCGGGGAAGGAGGCAAGGCGCGTTCCGGTATGGGAGTTGATTCCGCCGATGTGAATCAGGACGGCTGGATGGATCTCTTCTTTACAGATCTCAACCATGAACTATTCGGATTCTTTCAAAACCGGCGGGACGAGACGTTTGATGATATAGCCGCGCCGACTGGGATTGCGAGTGCGAGCAAGCTGATGAGCGGCTGGGGTGTGAAGTTTCTCGACTATGACAATGATGGCGATCTGGATCTGATCATTGCTGACGGACATCCCGACGATCTCATTGAAAAGATCTATGACAATGTTGGCTACCGGGAGGCCCTCATGCTGTTTCACGGCCGCGGCGGAGCACTGCAGAACGTCAGTGGCGAGTCGGGACCGATTTTCCAACGTCCAATGTCGGCACGGGGCTTGGCGCTCGGAGACTTCAACAACGATGGAGCCGTAGATGTATTGATCTCCTGCAACAACGAGGCTCCGATTCTGCTTCAAAACCATGCGGGGCGTGAGAATCATTGGCTCGGGCTTAAACTTGTTGGTAAAAAGGCGAACATCGATGCTGTTGGAGCGACGGTGACCTATCAGACGGGCGACCTCAAGCGTAGCCACATGAAGGTAGGAGGAGGAAGTTTTCTGTCCTCCCACGACCCTCGAATGGTGCTGGGCCTGGGAAATCGGCCGAAGATCGACTTATTGGAGATCAAGTGGCCGCAGCCCAGCGGTCTAGTGCAGCGGTTTGCCGATCTTCCGATCGACCGTTACATCACAATCACGGAAGGCGAGGCAAAGTGGACGTGAGTGCTATTGCACTTCTCCCAGCATTGCGCCCTCAGGCCTCAGAGCTTATCTTCAGTGTGATCTGCCTACCAGGAAAAACCTTCTATGAACGTACTTGTCCTCAACTCCGGAAGTTCCAGCCTGAAATTTCAAGTGATTGCCACTGATCTCGAGCAAATCCAGCAATACAAAGATGATCGCATCTGCCGCGGGGAGGTAGAAGGAATCGGAGGAGAAGCGATTGTCCGTATTCGCTACCGCGAGAATGCGGCCCGGACGATTACCGCTCCATTGCGCGACATGAGTGCGGCGCTGGATTACATCATCCGCTACATCGCTTCGGACCATTCCGGGATTGCGGAAATCAAGAGCACCGCTGATGTGCATGCGATCGGACATCGCGTGGTTCACGGTGGCGAACTGTTCAAGGAATCGACACTGATCGATGATCGCGTGCTGAAGGGGATTGAAGACTGCATCGATCTGGCGCCGCTTCACAATCCGAACAACGTCAAAGGCATCGTCGCGGCGCGCACCTTGTTCGGGAAGGATGTGCCACAAGTCGCGGTATTTGACACGTCCTTTCACCAGTCACTTCCGGAGCAGGCGTATCTATACGCGATTCCTTATCACCTCTACCGGCGGCATCGAATTCGACGGTATGGATTTCACGGGACCTCCCATCGCTACGTCGCGTTTCGATATCGCGCGTTGAGAGGATTGACGCGCGAGCAAACCAATATCATCACGCTGCATTTGGGTAATGGTTGTTCGGCCGCTGCGATCAAAGAAGGGGTCTCGATTGATACCTCGATGGGTATGACGCCTCTCGAAGGGCTCGTGATGGGAACCCGCTCGGGAGATCTTGATCCCGCCATTGTCGGCGTGATTGCTCGCAAGGAGGCGATGTCCCCGTCTGAGATTGACACGTTGCTGAATACGCAGTCGGGATTGCTGGGAGTCTCGGGACTGACGAATGATATGCGTGAACTGCTGGCTGAGCTGGAGGAGCATGACGATCGCCGGGTTCGGCTGGCTGTCGAGATGTTCTGCTATCGCGCGCGCAAATACATCGGAGCGTATCTCGCCGCAATGGGCGGAGCTGATGCCATTGTGTTTACCGGCGGAATTGGCGAAAACTCGGCTGACGTTCGCGCACGCATCTGTGCGGAAATGGAGTGGGCAGGACTGATTCTTGACCCGAAGAAGAACGAGGAAACCGTGGGGCGAGAAGGGACGATCTCGGCCGACAATTCCAAGCTGCTCGCCTATGCGATCCCCACGGATGAAGAACTCTTGATTGCACGCGATACCGTCCGCGTGATCCAGGGAGTTCCTCATCCCTCGTAGAGACATCCAACCCTAAAACGGCCAGGTCCAATCGTTGGCTTCCGGCTTGTCGATCCCGAACTGATGCGCGTAATTACGGCACGCGATCTGTTCGTTCAGGAATCTTTCTTTCGCATGACCGCCGATCTTCTGCAATCGCGGTACACGATCCACCACGTCCATTGCCAGGCTGTAACGATCGACATTGTTATTAATGGCGAGTTCAAGAGGAGTGTTGATATTCCCCTGTTCTTTGTATCCACGCACATGGATGTTGTGATGGTTCGTCCGCCGATAAGCCAAACGGTGGATGAGTTGCGGATAACCGTGAAAGTTGAACATGACCGGTTTGTCGACCGTGAACAGAGAATCGAAGTCGCGGTCGGATAATCCATGTGGATGTTCGCTAGTCGGCTGCAGCTTGAACAAATCGATGACATTAATAAACCTGATCTTGAGATCAGGAAATTCCTTTCGGAGAAGTGCGACCGCAGCCAGGGCCTCCTGAGTGGGAATGTCTCCAGCGGATGCGACCACGACGTCAGGTTCGCCGGATTCATCGTTGCTGGCCCAGTCCCAAATACCGATGCCTTTGGTGCAGTGAGTGATGGCCTGCTCCATAGTCAGGAACTGCAGGTGCTTCTGTTTGTCGGAGACGATGACATTGACGTAGTTCTGGCTGCGGAGACAGTGGTCCGCAACCGAAAGCAGGCAGTTAATGTCAGGAGGGAGGTAGATGCGTGTGACGTTGGCGCTCTTGTTCACTACAACATCGAGGAAGCCGGGATCCTGGTGCGTGAATCCGTTATGATCCTGACGCCAGACTGTGGAAGTGATCAGCAGGTTAAGTGACGCGATTGAATCCCGCCAGGACAGGTGGTTGCTGATCTCCAGCCACTTCGCGTACTGGTTGAACATTGAATCGATGATGTGAACGAAAGCCTCGTAGGTTGAGAAGAAACCGTGACGTCCGGTCAGGAGATAGCCTTCGAGCATTCCTTCGAGCGTATGCTCGCTGAGCATTTCGAGCACCCGGCCATCTGCTGAGAGATTGCCGCCGTCGTTGTCCTCGGGGAATCTCTCCTCGATCCAAAACTTCTTGCTCACCGCGTAAATCGCATCGAGCTTATTCGATGTAGTTTCATCCGGGCCGAAGACCCGGAAGTTGTTCGGGTTGAGGCGCATCACATCGGCCAGCATCATGCCGAGCGGCCGGGTATTTTCAGCCTGAAAGCGCCCGGGCTTCTCAGTTGCGTGTGCATAGTCCCGGAAATCGGGCAAGCGTAGGGTTTTCTTGAGGCGTCCGCCGTTCGCGTGTGGGTTCGCACTCATGCGTCGCGTTCCGGTTGGAGCGAGTTCCCTAAACAAGGGAGCTAGTTTGCCCTGACCGTCGAAGAATTCCTCCGGCTTTTGCGTCTTCATCCAGCTTTCAAGCATGCGAAGCTGCACTGGGTCTTTCTTGGCTGCGGGCAGCGGTACTTGATGAGCGCGCCAGAAGCCCTCCAGAAAATGACCTTCGACTTCGCGCGGAGCAGTCCACCCCTTGGGAGAACGAAGCACGATCATGGGCCATCGCGGGCGGACCGTGCTCGTTCGCTTACGCGCAGCGTCCTGGTGCTGCCGGATTTCCTGAATGCAATGTTCCGTAGTAGCCGCCATTGCCTGATGCATGCTGTCGATGTCAGAGCCTTCCACGAAGTAGGGAGTCCAGCCGAAGCCGCGGAAGAGATTCTCAATTTCGTCGTGCGACACGCGCGCGAGAATTGTTGGATTGTCGATCTTATATCCGTTCAGGTGAAGGATCGGCAGTACCGCGCCATCGCGAGCTGGGTTGAGATATTTATTGATGTGCCACGAAGTGGCGAGCGGTCCAGTTTCGGATTCACCATCACCCACTACGGCGGCGACGATCAGTTCCGGATTGTCAAAGGCTGCCCCGCAGGCGTGGGACAGAACGTATCCCAGTTCACCGCCTTCATGGATGGATCCGGGCGTTTCTGGCGTGCAGTGGCTACCGATGCCACCCGGGAACGAGAATTGCTTGAAGAATTCGCGCAGACCATCAAAGTCCAGGCTTTTCTCAGGATAGATCTCGGAATAGGCTCCTTCGAGATACGCCGGGCCCAGCACACCCGGAGCACCATGGCCCGGCCCGGCGAGGAAGATCATGTCCAAGTCATACTTCTTGATGAGCCGGTTCAGATGAACATAGATAAAAGACAGGCCGGGGCTGGATCCCCAGTGGCCAAGTAGGCGGTTCTTGATGTGTTCGGGACGGAGCGGTTCACTCAGGAGCGGATTCTCCTGCAGATAGATCATCCCGAGGCTCAGGTAATTGCAGGCCCTCCAATAGGCCTCTGTCTTTCTGAGTTCATCCGCACTGAGCGGTGTCGAAGTGATGGTGGAGCGAGTCGGTGCGTAGGGACTTAGCTCAGCGATTTCTGCGGGTAGATCGATAGTGCTCATGATTGCTCCTCTGCATAGGCTATGCCTGCGTTCCGCTGAAATACAAATGCCAGATAATGAATTTTGGCGATTGGTTCCATCTTGGAAGGGGTGGGTCAGAATGCAAGGAGATTCACTCCGAAGCGCGTCAGTATGCGTTCTTGCTGTTAAAGAAGCGCAGCAAGGTCATCGTGATGATCTGCAGATCGAAGGTCAAACTCCAATTGCGCAAGTAGTAGAGGTCATACTCCACGCGCTTGGCGATTGAAGTATCGCCACGCCAGCCGTTCACCTGGGCCCAACCTGTGATTCCTGCTTTAAATGTGTGACGCGAGTTATAGCGGTCGAATTCCTGCAGAAACTTTTCCACAAAATGCGGGCGCTCCGGACGAGGCCCGACGATACTCATATCGCCCCTAAGGACATTGATGAATTGGGGAAGTTCGTCGAGATTCGTTTTGCGCAAAACACCGCCGATTGCAGTACATCGAGGATCGTTTGCGGAGGTCCATCGGGTGTCGCCATCTTCCTGGCTGGCCACCTGCATCGTCCGGAATTTGAACATTCGGAAGACGCGGCCGTTCAATCCGACACGCTCCTGAACAAAGAAAATAGGACCGCGGCTACTCAGTTTGACGGCTAAAGCAATTAAGAGACTCACGGGCAGGGTAAAAAGTATGACAATCAGAGAAAATGCGATATCGAAGATGCGCTTTTCGAACAAATAAGGACCGGTTTCGGCGAGAGTTGGACTGAGGTCGAGCATATGAATGCCGCCAAGATCAATCAGTCGATCGCGAACGCCGACTCCCTCGCCGAGATCAAGCACGACCCTGGTTGGAACACAGAGTCTCTCGAGAATGGGAGCTATTTTCTGAACCTCGCTGAGCCGTCCTGCCGGGAGAGCGATAATGACGTCGTCGATGGAGTGCCCATTGGAAAACGTTGGGATCTGATCAACCTCATAGACGGGGCCATCCACGACGATTTCCTGTCCAGCCAGGTGGACAAATCCGACGACCTTGCAGGGGAGTACTTCGCCATTCGACAGCGATGTTCGTACCCGCTGCGCGAAAGCATCTGTGCCCACCATCAGGATCTTTACTTCGTTTTTACCGCTCTTCCGCAGCAGTTCGAGCAAGACGCGGAACAAAATGCGGGCAATCGTAGCCAGTACAAACAGAGCGACAGCGCTGATGGCAATAACGAGTCGCGAGTAGCTGGCTTGTCGATACAGAAAGCCGAGCGCCATCACGACTGCATAGGTAAAGGCGAGCGCTTCAAGCAGTCGGCGGCTCTTCTTCCCGGGAGCATACAACTGCTCGGTGCTCCAGAGTCCGGATTCTTCCGCAACAATTGTCCAGACGATCGTGGTGAGGAGCATGATGCTCCAGTAAGAAGGAAGGCCTGCAGGAGCTGATCGGGGAAAGAAAAGGTTGAATCCAAACCTGATTTTGATGGCGATGAAATAGGCGCAAGCGGGCAGCAGGAGTGTCAGGATCTTCAGATAGTAACGAACATAGCTAAGGCGACTGCGAATCATACGAACGTCCTACTTCTAATGAAGACAGCACCGGATCGGTACCGGGTTTTATTCAAACAAGCCAAACGCACTGAACCGGCGCTTTAAAACAAGAGGCAGCCGGTTCTCATTCAAGCCGAGAAAAAGTCCCACAGATTTGGCGATGTCCTGCCGGAATGCATGCCGCGCCGCGCCGTGATTCCTCGCGGTCCAAAGCCGCTGCAATTTCCCGGACAATAGCTTCCATCCATCCCGAAGCATGGAATTTCTGGTGCCAGGGGCATTCCAGATATTCAGTCGTTTGAGCGTGTAGCCAATGTCGAAATAGCGCTTAAACAGTCCAACCGTGCTGTGAGTGTGCGAATGGAACACGGCAGCTTCAGGGTCATAGATGATCTTCCAACCGCGATCGAGGATGTTCTTAGCAATGCCAAGGTCCTCGAAAACCTTCAGATCTTCAGGGAAGCCTTGTGTTTGCCATACGGTGCGGCGTATCGCAGCATTGACATCAGAGAAGTGATAAAAGCGATATCCCAACCCGTCACGTGCGCTGGGATCCTTGATGAGCTTTCGATCGCCGTACACGGCGTTCAGCGCGTCCTGACGTTCGAGCGATGATCCCGGGACAGGGAATTGCCTGCCGTAGACCGCTCCGACGGTTGGATCATCAAAGTTCGAAACCAAGGATTGCAGCCATTTATCCGAGGCCGGGATCGCATCCTGAGACAAAAATACGAGGATTTGACTGGTGGCGAGGCCTGCAGCGAAGTTGCGCGTACGGGCGTGGTGAAACTCATCAGGAGGGATTCGAGTGAGATGTATGGGAAAGCGCTGCAGTAGCTCAAGTGTTCCGTCGGTGGAACCCGAGTCGACGGCAACGACCTCGAAGTTTCCTGCAAACCTCTGCGCGAACAGGGCGGTGAGGACCCCCTCGAGATCGGGACGACCGTTCTTCGTCAACAACAAGATCGAGACTTCCGGCATTCCATCCTCAATGAACATTCTGCTACTGGTGCTATCGTTTAACCCTCTGCTCAGATGCAAGGATCGGTATCACTGCTGGTCTTAATCTTTTGACGCAAAACTCCTTAGACCTAATGCTCCTCGTCCGGCACTTTCCGTTGGTAGGTCTTTGGAACTGCCTCTGATCGAAAAGAATTTCCTCCATTTGGAAACCAGAACAGAACCGTGCATCAATGCGCGAAACTGTCGGTTGGGGAGAACTCTGAGTTGCTGCACTAACCCGCGCTTGGCTAAAACGGAAGGCAACTGCCGGATTACATCGAACTTGGCGCGAAGAAAAGCCAGTCCAAAGCCAAGCCTTATGAAGTAGAAAGCCGCCCCGATTTCGTATAAGAGACGCAGAGGAGTTGATCGCAAGATCAGTCCCATTGGCATAGATTTCAGATACGCCAGATCAATGTTTCGCTGCCCATAGAAGACCTGTAGTGCGGGCCGGGTTTTGATGGATGCGCGATACCGGTGAAAAACCACTGCTGGTGGCAGGTAAACACATTCGTACCCGGAAAGTTGCGCCCGCAAGCTCAGGTCAAGGTCTTCGTAAAGCATGAAAAGGTCGGGATCCAGAAAGCCGATGCGATTGAGCATGCTGCGGCGATATGCAACAGCGCCTCCGCAAGCCCCAAAGACCTTCCGGGGACAATTCCATTTTGGGGAATACAACTCATCACGGGCTATGTCAACGCTCATACCCGCGACATCCACTTCAAACCCACAATTCTCTATCCGCTGGCGATCATCGAAGTACATCATGCGCGAGGCGAAACTACCTGCTTGCGGATAGGCCTCGCTGCCCTTGTGGACCTCCTCGAGCCAATCCGGATGCGTCTCCGTGTCGTTATTCAAGAGAACGATAAGGCTGCCGATGGCTACGTTGTAGCCGGCGATGTTGCCTCCGGTGAACCCAAGATTTGTGTCCAGGGCGATCAGTTGAACTTCAGGAAAGTTCGCGCGAACGTACTCGGCGGAGCCATCGTGCGATCCGTTGTCCACGAGAATGGTCTCGAAATCGCGGAATGTCTGACGCCTGAGGGAAGACAAGCAGTCGTTCAGAAACTGCTTGCCGTTCCAGTTCACAATGATGACGCTGATCTCAGGCATGGCTCCTCCGTTCCGTTGGAGCGATGCTGGCCGGTTCGAAAGAGCGAATTCCGAGCCTCCCAGCGCGGCCATCGACCACGCCGTGGCACATCATCCTGAGGCAGGCGATCTTTTCTTTTCCGAAGAGAAGAATTCCGAGGGCATGGCGGATTAATCGACGCACCACGGACCATTTCGACGCGAAGTTCGGATAGTGAGTCCAGATCGTAAAGACTTCATTGCGCGCCTTGTAGTATTCGCGCCAGGGAACGTGATCAGCCCATACGCGGGAGAGGCTTCCCAATCGGACGATTCGCGGAGCGCCCAGTGCGTGGTGCAAGATGGCATCGCGCACGACCGCGATCCTGTATCCAGTGGACCGAAGCCGTAAACAATGCTCGAGATCGATGTAGTCGATGAAGAAATCTTCGCGAGGGGGGCCGGCGCGTTTTATTGCCTCACTACGGATCAAGCTGCCCGAAGAGATGACCGCATCCACGAAAGTCACGCTTTGTTCCGCGGGCACTTTCCGCCAACCATTCCTCCAGAGCAACCCGGGATAATCGCGCATCGTGCTTCGGTGTAGACAAGTTGGCGCAAGGATGGCGGTGGTATGGTCCGGCCCTACCTCGGTGTTCAGAGCTGCCAGCAGCCGCTCCAGGCATTCGGGAGTTGGCACGCTATCTTGATCGAAGAGCCAGACCCAGTCGTACTTCTTCTGATTGACTGCGTAAGCCAGACCTGCGGCGTATCCGCCGCCCACGCCGGAGTTGGATGCTAAGTTAAGAGCCGTGACCTTGGGGTACTCCTTGGAGAGCAGGCGTAGAGTTCCATCGGTGGAGGCGTTATTCACGACGATGACCTCTGTCAGAGGCACAGTCTGATTGAGAAGCCCCTCGAGGTGACGTGGCAGATGCTCTTCGCCGTTGTAGGCGACCGTAACGCTCGCAATGGAAAAGGTCTGCGTCAATCGTTATTCCGCAATCATTTCTAACGTCACCCTCATGGGTTCATCTGCTTTCGAACATAAAAAGGTCTTTCGCCACACTCTCCCAGCCTGCCGCATATCGCCAGTAGCCCTGATTGCAAACCTCACGAAGAACTCTCGGTATTCGAGCGAGCTTCATCTCGCGCATTTCGATCCGGTGTTCCAGGTGCGAAATCTTGCGCCGGATCTCGCGCATTGCGCGTTCGGCATCAGGGATGCGTTCGCGTTGCTGGTCCAGACGATCGTGAAGGCGCTGAAATCGCTCAATCTCTGAAGCGTATAGTTCTTCTCCTGTGATGCGGGCCCGGGCCACGCGATCGCGAAACGTCTGGGCTCCGATGCCGACCTGCTGATTGTGATGGCGCCGATATTGCATAAGAGGCTCAGAGACTAAAGAGAATTCTCCGCAGGCGGCGAGGAGGAACGAGATCCAACGATCGTGGATGTCGGACTGCGGAATCGGGGCCAACACTTCGAAGAACTTTCGGCGGAAGGCCATCGCCGCACCCGTAACGACGGGATGTTTGATGAGTACGTCAATCCCGTGTCCGGTCGAGAACCTTTTCTGTTCCGCCGGCACGAAGGAGAATGAGGCCCAGAGCCGAGAATTCAGCAGAGTGGACTCGTCATCAATGAGCTCGGCGTCACTGAACATCGCCACCGCGTCAGAGGTGAGGAACATCTGCTCGACCCGTGCCAGTTTGTGGGAACACCAGACGTCGTCCTGATCAGAGAGCGCTACAATGTCCCCCTGACAAAGCGAGATTGCTTTCTCAAAGTTCTTCGTCGAACCAAGAGTTTCCTGATTAACGAAAAAACGCACCGGGAATAGCACTCGTTCTGAAAAAGTGGCAACAATTTCGGCCGAGCGATCTGACGAGCGGTCATCGCAAATCACCACCTCGTCCGGGAGTCTTTCTTGCGCAGCGATGCTCTGCAGCTGTTCCCCGAGAAACCGGGAGCCGTTGTACGTACACATCGCCACTGAAATTCCGAGTCTCAAGCCCTTCCTCATTGCCTCAAACGATTCAGATTTGGCACCCTAAACCGCACCACAAAGTCTTCGTACGTAACGCACCGCCGGAGCGAAAGATTCCATCTTTCCCCAGTCGTATGCGTCAAAGAATTTGCTGACCAAAATAACGACACAGTAGAGCCCGCCGAAAACCACTCCCATGATTGCAAGCCCCGCCCACGACGTTCCCTCGGTCGGATGAGCGGTGAGAACGATGGCCAGTACGACCACAGAACACAATGCCGGTTTCAGATAAGCGTCCCGCAACAATCGTGTGAAGGAATAGCGAGTGCTGCGATGAAAAACAGTCAAGAAGTATGCGGAGGCCAAAACGAGTGCGGCCGACGTCCCTAAAACTGCACCTGCGAAACCGTATTTGTAGATAAGTCCCAGGCTTAGGATGACGTTGACGACGATGCCGAGAACCGCTGACTTTACTCCGGGTGCGAGATGACCCCGACCGGCGAAGATGAGAAAACCGGGACCGGTCACCAGATTGATGAAGCTGACGACCACGAGCACGCTAAGCGGGAAAGCAATCATCTCGAGGTTTCGACCTATCCAGAGTTCGACAAAGCGATGGGAGATTCCTGCGACGAAACATACGGCAGGCACACCAAGAAGGGCCAGATACTTGTGGGTTCGGAAATACAGTTCGCGAATCCGGGTCTCGTCACCCAGTGCGCTCAGTTCAGATGCTGCAGGCAGGACCGGGCTCAATACGAATCCAATCGCGCCGCGAACTTTAAGGGCGACGTCGCTCGCGATGTCATACCATCCGACTGGCGTGACTCCGATCAGCAGGGCGAGAAAGACTTTTTCAATCTGATTATGTACTGCGACTGCGGCCTGGGTCACGTACAGGCGGAAACTGAACCCGAACATCTTGCGAGCTTCCTGCCAATCAAAATGCAGGGGATTGATAGCGATGTGCGGTAGGAGTCTTCTTACTGCGATTAAGTAAATCGCGACGGTGATGATTGCCGATACCGCGTATCCGTATACCAGTGCGCGAAGCCCGAATCCAGCGAGTAAGAGAGTAGCGCTGAAAATAGCGTTGAGGAAGACATTCGCGGCGCTGATCATATTCGTAAGATCCAGGCGCTGCAGTCCGGTGGTCACGGAAGAGAAGAGGAGAATCAGGATATTGGCCGCAATCACGATCAAGAACAAGCGAAACAGCAAAACCAACTCGCCTGGAGGCACGGTACTTCCGCGGAAGAGCAAGCTTTGCAGGTGGGGAGTTGCTATCCAGAGGGAGATTCCGATCAGCGCTGCAAGCGAGAGAAATAGTGCCAATCCGGAGTTGAGTGTGCGGTGCAAAGCCGGAAAATCGCGCTGCGCATGGTACTCGGCGACGAACTTACTCAAGGTCCCGACGAGGCCTAGATCTGCGAGCGAGGTTAGTGCGTTGATTGCGAGGAATACCGCCCACGTTCCATATCCACCCACTCCGATCTTGCGAAGGATGAGTGGGGTCATCACGAATGGAATTGGCGCGACGAAGATGTAGCGCAGACCGCCAAAGACGACATTTCGGATGATCTTCTCGCCGAGCGGAGCGTCCGGAACAGACACGGCTTCCGCTACTTTCGTCCGATCCTCCTTGTTGTCCGCCGTTGTGTGCATAAGCTCGAACATTACGGCCTAGGGCTAAATTTCCTTTGTGTAACTCGGCTCACGATCTCGCGGGTTCTGGTCCGAACCGTATTCAGAATTTCGTCGCCCAATTTTTTCCCGGGATCATTCGGATCAAGTTCCTTCCAGCGCGCGCCGGCAAGTATGCAAACGCCGCAGACCGCAACGGCAAAGCACGTGCCAAGAAGCACAATGATCGTTCGGGGGGGGAAGGATTTTCTTTCCGGAACGGCGGCATTGTCGAGTATCTTGACGCTCGGAACCTCACGGACTTCGTCCACGCGAGCGATCTCATACTGCTTGGTCAGCGTCTCGAAAACGGCCTCTTGTACCTTGGTACGTCGGTAAAGGTCAGTCCAAGTAACGCCCAGGATCGGCAACTGTCGAATCGATGGATAGAGGTCGGGGGGCTGAGCGCCAGAGTCAGCGCCGGGATTTTCGCCAGTCCCGGTGGTTGGAGTCTGGCCACCGAGTTTTTGCAGTTGGCGCTTGTATTCATCGATGCGAGCCTGCAGCGAGCGGACACGAACGTTATTGCTGGTGTAGATCTGACGCAAACCTTCCAACTGCGTCTGCGCGGCAATGAGTTCGCCTTCGAGTTCTCCCGCAGCGCCAATCATGGCGCGGCCTTGTTCCTTCACATCGAGAGTGGCGTTCTTGCTCGCGAACTGGCTGAAGTCTTTTTCAGCGCTTTCCAGATCCTTTTGAACTTCCTTCAGGCGGTTCTCCAAAAAGACTCGCTCGCGATGGGCGGACGACGTATCCAGATTGACCACGACGCGATTCAGTTGCTCGATGTATTCCTGCCCTATGGCGGCGGCCCGTTCGGGGCTTCTGTCGCTTACCTTGATCGTGATGATTCCGCTTTTTCGATCCGCGGTAAGATCCGTCCTGTTTTCCAGTTGTTTGCGGGCATCCTCCCAGCGCTTAACTCCATACACCTTCCGCAGATCGAATTTATCGATGATTGCGTTCTCGACTGAATCACTCTTGAGCACTCCGAGAAAGAGTTCGCCCGAGGTCTTAATGCCAAACAATTCGCTGCCCAGCGAGCCGAGTTCGCTGGATTTACCCAGCACGGCAAACATCGAAGCGAGTCCCTGGCTTGCCTGGTCCGGGGGCATCAATCGCGTGACCGCCGTGTAGCGCATGGGAAGAATGAATGAGAGTGCGACCGAAGCGAAGAATCCGATTATTGCCCAGCGAAAGAGAAGCGATCTCCGTTCCCAGAGCACCCTGATCATTTGCACACTTCTGCGCTGCTGATCTTCTTCCTGACCTGGAATCGAGATCAGTTCCGGATCAAGCTCCGGTTCCGCGTACCGTGGATGCCGCTTTGTTATTTCTCGTGTCGCCATACTTAATTCAGAATCTTCCGCTGTTCACTCAGACGGATGCTTACGAGTGAGGCCTTTCGGCCAGAACGCCAATTGAATCGACGAACTGATGTTGGACTGTTGGTTGGCTGCGATTACTGGAAAGTTCCAGGCTTCGTACTGCACCGCTGCGGCCACGCTGAAGCTGGAGCGCACCCAGAAATCGGCGCGCACACTCGCATCAGCGAGCGTGCCACCGCCCGGTATGAACTCGTGGCTTACTTTGAGATGCCTGAATTCAAACTGCAACCTGTTGCGGGGGCTGAGCCAATACGAAGTCCAGGCCTGGACACCCTGCCCTTCCCGTCCAACCCAATTTCCCATTAAATGTCCTGAATTTTCGTAGCCGGAGATCCATGTGGGGTTGTAGTAAAAAAATCCAGATCCGACGTTCCCACCAATTGGTGGGTCGGTATAAACCCCCTCCATGCGGAAGTCCATCTTCGGAAGTCTCGGCAAACGAGGGATATAGACTCCTCCAAGCCATGCAGCGACATCCGGGCCGACAATCGGGCTAATCGTGTCGTGCTCGGTAAATCCGTCAGCATAGAACAGCAACGAATTTCGGAAGCGATAGCTGAAGTCCACCCCAGACCTTCGAGAGCCGGGCTTGTTGGCCGCTCCAGGAATCGTCTGGTCGGTTGAGAACACGCTCCTCAAGAACGTGTGCCAGGTAAGCGGATATCCGGGACCTCCGTAATCCGTCGTGCGCGACATTCCGAATTCGAAATTCGGAGTCGGCTTGAAGCTGAATCTCTCGCCGTGAACGATGGGCTGCGGGGTCAGCGATTGACCGTAATCGCCAACAAGACCTGACGGCGTAAACATGAACTGATAACCGGAATACTGCCCGATGAAAAACTCCACGCGCATAGGGCCGAGCAGACCGAGGACACTCGGCAGTTTGAACGGCGTAACCCGGTTCACGTGAAACATAGTTAGCGGATCGGCGTTGTCGCTAATCATCATTCCGCCGCCTTGGCTTGGTCCCCACCAGAGGCTTTGCTTTCCGTAGGAGATCTGCCAATCTAAAAGATTCATCGCAACGTATGCATCAAGAAGGCGTCCGCGATCGATCGATGCTGTTGGAGTGCCGGGCGGAACGGGAAAAGGAGGGGGAACGATGGAGTGACTGAAATCGGCAATCGAAATTGCCTGGCGTGCCGCAAGCGGAAGCGCCGGGGAGGAAGGCGAGTGCTGAAACTCACTGCGAACGTAGAGAGTGAAAGGGCCATTCGCGATCCATCCCGATACTCCGGATACGTCGTTAAATCCTTGTTCCTCCGGGCGGCCGAAGTCGTTATAAATGGTCTGTGCGAAGTGATAGCCGTCAGTGAGCGGTTTTCCCGTAATTTCCGTGGCACGCGTGTAGGCCGATTCCACCCGGAACTCAGCGTTGTTTCCGCCACCGAGCCAGTCGAGTTCAGCGCTGAATTCTTGTGCCAGATCCTGATACAACCGAGCCGCTTCGCCACTGCCTTCATCGTCCGCGATGCGATCTCCCGCTTCGCTGATCTGGCGGGCACATTCCAATCGCGTCCAGGGGCGCATCCCCATAATCTCGCTGCTGATGTAGCCCATCGCGGACAAGCGTTCGAGTTCGGGATAGATCCAGCTATCGAGCGGGACATAAGGCGATCCCATGAACTTGGATTGCCAATGCGAGGGGCGCTCGGGGCGGACTGCCGGAATTTCCCACGTCGATCCCCCAAGTTCGGGATTGTGATGCCGGCGGTAAACGTACTCGCTGGTCAGGTAGCCGATCGCCGCGCCGATCAGAACGTCGGAAGGAAAGTGTTCTTTAGAAGTGATTCGCGACGCGCTGACCACGGTTGCCAGCCCGTACGAGGCAAGCTTCATGAACGGGCTGGGATATTCGTGAGCAACGGTCCCCGCGATTGCCCAAACGGCTGCCGAATGTTCAGAGGGAAAAGATGCTCCGCCTTTCAAGAATTGCCCGGTTCCGTCACCCTGATAGGGCCGCTGGCGTCCAGTTGCGAACTTTAGGGCCTCCACGGCAACCAAGGCGTCTATGGCGGATTCTCCACTCAGGAATCCGGTTTCGCGCTGATGTTCGTTGTGCGTGAGAAGCCCAAGAAAGTAGAGTCCTCCAGCACCACCAGCCATGGAGTAAGCCCCGTAATCAGAAATGTGCCGATAGTGCGTCAGCGTGCCCGGGTCATTTGAGAGATGACGGCTGATGTCACTGTCGGTCGCGAAGAGTGCAGCGGCAAATCCTCCAAGAGGGACCATCCAGGTCGCGTCAGAAAAGCGAATCTTAGCGGGACTGGTCCACATTCCGAGCTGATCGCGCAGTAAATCCTGCGGGAGCTTGGCCACTGTGCTCTTTGAATAGGAGGGTTCGGGGGTATCGGGTGTTCCTGATTGTGTATCCGAATTCGAAGCAGGGATCGATTCCGTCGCGGATATCGGAGGACTGGGCAAAGGGGCAGGGGACGATGCATCAATGGACTGCGCTTCCGCAGTTCCAAATGCTGCCAGCAATATCGTCGTTCCTATCATTGAAGCTCCCCAAAAGCGACGCACGAACTCTCCTCAAGTCGACTAGAAGTACGCGGCTGCCAAAATGGCGCTGGTTGCGATAGAACTCAGGACCTGAGCGTTTTGGAATATCGCCTTCCACACAGGCGGTCCGCCAAGCGCCTTCTCCGGCACAACTACCATGTCTCCTGGCTGCAACGGGACGTTCATACCGTCGCCCGATATCCAAAACGATCCGTGACTTCCGACGACCGTTCCATTGGCGCGGATCACGAATGTGGCTCGCTTGTTGGCCATGTTGGTAGTGCCTCCCGCTTGCATGAGGTACCACTTCGCGCTCTTGCCAGGGCGATACGCGACGGCGGTCGCGCCATATACCTGCCCTTGAACGAGCACATAGCTGGGACGTTTCGGAATTACAAGGACATCACCGGAGCGCACTGTTACATCGCGCGTGGTGTTCGTCCACTCCTTCATGTTGGAAGAAATTTGGATAGTCACTCGTCCGGTTGGCGGGCTGCTCAGGAGATCGTCCAGTGCGCTCTGCCACTGAACAAGCGCGGACTCGGACGATGCCTTCTGATCCGGGTCGCTGGTGCTGACAGCCGTCAGCTTCACGGCAGTCTGCTGTTCGCGGACCCTCTGGATGAGTTCTCCGTATGATCGCTGCTCGAGCTTCTGTACTTCGGACCTCAGTAGCACCGCTCCGTAGGGATACGCGGCGGGAGCAAATCCCCCTGCGCGAGCCAGCACGGAACTCAGCCGTTCTCCGGGACGGATGCCATAAGTGCCAGGATGAACGATTTCTCCGCGGACAGAAATGGATGCGCCGAGATCGTTCCAGCCGGGGACCTGAGGAACCGTCAGCACATCGCCGTTATTCAGCACAATGTTGCCTTCAGGGTTGCTAGTCATTGCCTCGGCCAGGGCGATGCGCTCCTGCTTGCCTGAAACCTGCTTGTCGTCCTGCCATGTGTAGTGCGTCAAATCGGCAGTTTTCGTGTCTGCGCTCGGCTTCAGTCCGCCGGCGGCGCGAATCAAGTCAGAGATGTGCATCTCCGCAGTGAGCGGATAACGTCCCGGACGCGCAACTTCGCCCTTCACGTAAACCGTTGCCGGTTCCACCGCTGCGGGATTTCTGTGGATGAGAACACGGTCACGGGTATGCAGCACAATGTCATCGGTGGGGCTTCCGTCCAGAGCACTGCTCAATTTCACATTCAAAATCTTCAGAGTGCTGTCCGCCATGTACCGAAACACTTGCGCATCCCCTTGGGCCGCATCGGCCGAAAGTCCTCCCGCAAGGTGGATTGCATCACTCAAGTGGATATCGCCTGCGGTCCGATAGGTTCCCGGTGCGCGCACATCGCCCCACACTGATACATCGGGCGGATTTTCAAAGTCGTAGCGCCCGAAGAACTGCACGGTGTCGAGCGGATGAAGTTCAGGGCTTTGCGCCGGATCTGCCAAAGCCTCAGCAACGCTGAAACTCTGTACTGTAGGACGGTAGTCCGGAGAACTCAGGCGGATGATCTCGCCATATTGGAGCGCCGGCTCGGGCAGCAGGTCTTTGTAGGACCCCACAAGATCCGAGACATGCATACCTTGATGGAAGGAGTACTTGCCAGGGCGCACCACATGCCCCTCGAGATACACCGCATCCTGCGTGTAGGGGGCGATCGGGAAGATGCGGATCTTGTCGGAGTCTTGCACCTGGAACGATTGCAGTTCCTTGCTCGCCTCAGCAGCGATGGCGTCAGCGCCGGAATCGTTCTGCGGAACATTGAGGTTCAGCATCGTTTGTTTCTGATGTGCGATCGTGCGCTGCACCTCGATATGGTCCAGAGTGGCTGTAGGCAGCAAACCTCCGGCGAGGTCGATCACATCCGCGAGCGACTTTTCGTTTTTCTGCTCGTAAATGGCGGGACGCCGGACCATTCCCTCGACAGTGATCTGGGGCCCGAGCGGAGGGACCATCACCGTGTCTCCACTCTCGAGGCGTTCCATGCCACCCTTTACTCCGTGGAGCAGAAGATCGTAAACGTCGACATCCTGAACGAGCTCATTGCCACGGAAATGCTTCAGGATCCGCAACGAGCCACGTGCCGTCGGACCTCCAGCGGCGAATAGAGCATTGAGCGGAGTCGACAGCGAACTGATGTCATACGCGCCCGGTCGGAGTACGTCGCCTACTACGTAGACGCGGATGGTTCGTAAGCGCGACAGAGAAACATCGGCAGAGATGTCGCGGAACTGAGTGCGCAGCGTCTTTTGCACCGACTCCTGGACTTGCGCGAGGGACTTTCCCGCTACCAGCAGAGGGCCTACCTCAGGCAGGCTCATTCTTCCTTCGCGATCGACTACGCGATAGAAACGGCGTGACACGCCACCCCAGAGATCAATCGAAACTCCATCGCCGGGGCCGAGCACGTAATCGGGCCCGACAGGAAGATCCATGGGAATCATCTGAAGATCGCGCGTGCCATTTTCGAAAATCTGCATGCCGAAACGCTCTACGGCAGGCGGCCGCGCCGAAGCCTGCAGATACATGTCGTAAAGAGATGGAATTCTTTCGTAAGGATTCGCCCTTCTGACCAAACGCTGCGACGGGCTGACGGACTCACGTGCGCGCCTGGCATTGAGCAGGGCCGACGAGTTGCCGCTTTCGGTCCCCGGTTGACTCGTTCCGGATGCGCTTGACGCCTCCAGATAGGGAGAGTTCCTCATGGCGCTGGCGTTCGTGGCGGATCTTCCCGATAGTTCCGGGCTAAAGGCATCCCCGGCAAAATCGGCGTTCAAGGCAAGATCGTCGGTCGGAGTGTTTTGATGCTGGCTGCGCGAAGTACCGGCGGCGTCGCTCCCTCCTGTTTGGCTGCTTGCCCCTGCGGTTTGCATCGGATCAGACAGCAGTGAGTCTTCTCCGCTGGTCCGAAGAAGGGAGGCCACGTCATTGCCAGGGGCGTTCTGGGCAGGAGGGCGCGAAGGAATCGCTCCTGGGTTCTCCATGCCCGGTCCACCGCCGGGGACCTGGTTTAGTCCCGGTTGCGACGACGGCAGTTCCTGGATGGACGGGGAGCGAGGGGTGTTTTGTGAACAATCCTGAACGGTTGAGTCACAGAGTTCCGTCTGCTGCAGTTCGCGCCCTTGCTGCTGCCGCTCCTTTTGACGGGAAGCCTCTTCGTCTTGTGCGATGTATTTGGCCCGCTCCCGGATAAGGATCTGTTGTTCCTGCGCCATAGGAGACTCAGGATTTAAAGATGGCTTTAGGAATCCATACTTCTGAACCAGAGCAGTGGCCACGGAGCGGAACCCGATGTCATTCTCGAGGCGGTCGAAGATGGCTTCATCGGTGAGATCGGAGTCGGAAATGAGCTGTCCGTGATCGGTAGCGTCCTTTGCGATCCAGCGTTTCAGCTCTACCATCAGGCCCGGGTCGCGGTGAAAGATTGCCACGAGTTGCCCTACGGTGGCAGCTACGCGTTCCATATTCTGGCGCGCCAGGTCCGATTGAGCCAGGGGGGCCTGCTGGCGAGATTGGGCGAAAAGCGGCCCGCTGCCGCAAGCCAATAACAATGCAGTGCAGAGCACGGACTTCCGGCGCAAACTGCGCGCGGCGATCGAGCCAACGATCCTCGCACAACTCACGACAGTTCGAGTCTTCAATCGATGATCCCCGTTATTAATCCTCAACTGCGAGAAATGCCAACTAATCCCGGACTCTCGCGTATGGCATTCAGAAGTCCCGACTCGGAACTCTCCACGGGCTTATTCCGAATGTCGACCATCGCCCAGTAATAGATCCCGCGATTCTTTTCGGGAGCGAGCGCGACGATTCGCATTCGCGGATAGCGGCCCAGCAGAAAGCCACATTTTTCCAGTGGTCTGTCGGGCTCTTCCAGCGCGACGATGAGCACATCGGGCTGCGTTTGTTCGACCATGTCGTTCAAGTCGCTCTCTTTTGTGACTTCGCCAACGATGTCGATGTCGGGCTGCTCGGCAATCGTTGCGATCACCATCTCACGCATCAGGCGGGGTCGGTTGGCGACGAGGACACGCACGCGTTTCAAGGTGCTCTCCTTAATCTCCCGAAGGTACGGGCGAGGTGGCGAGCGGCACAAGGTTCAAAAATGACCTACAAGAGATGCAGAAAAGTACTAGTGGACTAGTACCTTTCCATGCCAAATGGAGTACTAGAAAGTACTAGGCGGCAAGGCCCTCGAACGTTACACGCTGATGGGAGGACTTCATGGGAGATATGAGGGAATTCAGTCGCTATCCAAGAATATCGTTTTTC
Source organism: Terriglobia bacterium (assembly GCA_963727085.1). Taxonomy (GTDB): domain Bacteria; phylum Acidobacteriota; class Terriglobia; order Terriglobales; family Acidobacteriaceae; genus Sulfotelmatobacter. The sequence continues at coordinate 397,212 of CAVSER010000007.1, forward strand.
TAGAGCTTTTTCCCGCTTTGACACCTATAATGTGCTGCTTCAAACAGTGGAGGTCCCTTGAAAGCACACTTGATCGTCCTGATTTGCACGCTAATAACCGCCGCTTCGACGGTATCTGCCCTGCCTGTGCCCCAACCCGCTTCTTCTTTCAAAACGGTGGTCTACATCCCGGTGGGGATTACGCTCAGGATGCACGACCGGAAATGGCTCGAATCTTCATGGGCAACGATACGGAGTCAATTGCATGTGGATAAGGTTTATCTCGAAACCTACCGCAGCCGACAGCTCGCCGACGAGGCGCTGGTGTCCGACATCAAGGGATTCTTTGCGAGCCAAGGCGTAGAGGTCGCCGGGGCGATTTGTTTTTCGGACGATGACAACGGCCAATTTGCGTCCTTCACTTACACGAAGCGCGAAGACCGTGAATACGTCAAGCACGTATCGGAAATGACAGCGAAGCTGTTCGACGAGATCATCCTCGATGATTTCTTCTTCGCCAATACCAAGAAGCCATCCGACATAACTGCCAAGGGAAACCAGACGTGGACGGATTTCCGTGTGAAGACCATGAACGAGGTGTCCCGAGACCTCGTGGTTCGTGCCGCAAAAGAGACGAATCCGAAGGTAAAGATCGTCATCAAGTATCCGAACTGGTATGAGCATTTTCAAGGCAACGGCTACGATCTGGCCGAGCAGCCGAAGTTCTTTGACGGCATTTACACGGGGACGGAGACCAGAGATCCGGTTATCACGGATCAGAATCTGCAGCAATACGAAAGCTACGAGATCATGCGCTACTTCGACGAAGTCGCACCCGGACGCAACGGTGGCGGGTGGGTGGATACGTTCGATATTCGTTACATCGACCGGTATTCTGAGCAGCTTTGGCTGACGGTTTTTGGTAAGGCACGTGAGATGACGTTATTCAATTACGGCGCCTTGCTCGAGCCAGCGCCGGCTGGAGACCGACCCTGGCAGAAACAATCAACCGCTGTACGGTGGAGCAAGGTTACGGAACGTGCCAAAGGAAATCCGATCTTCGCAAGCGTCGCGGGCGATGCGCTCGACCAGATCAAGCCTTTTGTGGGCAAATTGGGCAATCCGATCGGCATTGCCAGCTATCGTCCGGTCCATGCCGTCGGCGAGGATTTCCTGCATAACTATCTTGGGATGATCGGGCTGCCGATTGAGCTTTATCCGAGTTTCCCTGCAAATGCGGATGTCATTCTCCTGACCGAGAGTGCGGCTTCCGATTCGAATCTCGTAAGCGAAGTAAAGCAGCGACTCGAAGCAGGGAAGACCGTAGTCATGACCTCTGGCCTGTGGCATGCGCTGCAAGGGAGAGGAGTCGAGGATCTGGATGAGATTCGGTATACGGATCACAAGGTGGCGGTCTCAAGTTTTATAGGAGCATTCGGCGCCGGAGCAGGTACCGAGCTGGGCAAAAGCGAACAGCCAATTCTGATTCCTCATCTTCGATTCCTGACCAACGATGCTTGGCCGCTGGTCCGCGGGATCGCCAACAATAATGGCTTTCCTATGCTCTTGATGAATCAGTATGGCAAGGGGCTATTGTACGTACTCACAATCCCGGAGAACTTTACAGATTTGTATCAAATTCCGACCGCCACGCTGAATGTAATTCGGAGCTATACGATGGGAAATTTCGCTTTGCGTATTGAGGGGCCCGCAAAGATCTGCCTTTTCGCCTACGATAACGGCACATTCATCATCGAATCGTTCCGCGACGAACCAGCGGACGTGACGGTTCTTGCTACAAATGCTAGCGGATTGCACGATCTCGCAGATGACCAGAAGATCAGCGGCACGGTGCACAAGCCACGGCATCCTGCCGAATCAGCCAGCACAGCGTTTACTATGACTCTGGCCCCCCACAGTTACCGTGTGTTCCAGTCTGTACGGTGACGGTCTCAAAACAATTAAAGTCCGCTATGTACGTTGACGCCCATCAGCACTATTGGATCTATAGTCCGGAAGAGTACGGCTGGATCGACGATTCAATGTCGGTCATTCGGCGGAATTTCCTGCCAGAGGATTTAAGTCCCGAACTTCAGAGAAACGGGTTTAGCGGTTCGATCGCTGTTCAGGCTCGCCAGTCGCTGGATGAGACGCGCTGGTTGCTCGATCTTGCAGAACACTCGAACAAAGTTCTGGGTGTGGTCGGATGGGTCGACTTGTGCTCTCCAAATGTAAGCTCAGAACTCCAATCATTGGCGCTGAACCCTAAGCTGGTGGGGGTCCGACATATCGTTCAATCCGAACCGGACGACCGCTTTCTCCTGCGCCCTGAATTTTTGCACGGTATATCGTTGTTGGAGGACTTCGGCCTCGCGTACGACATTTTGATCTATACGAGACATCTGCCAGTCGCGGCGGAATTCGTGCGCAAATTTCCGCGACAACGGTTTGTCCTGGACCATTTGGCCAAGCCGCCGATCAAGGCTGGTGGAATGAAGCCTTGGGCTGAGGGAATCCGGAGAATTGCGGAATTTCCAAACGTATTCTGCAAAATATCCGGGCTGGTCACAGAGGCTGACTGGCAGCATTGGAAACCGGAGCAGATCACGCCATTCCTTGACATCGTATTCGACGCGTTTGGACCGAGCCGCCTTATGGTGGGCTCGGATTGGCCTGTCTGCCTAGTTGCAGGTTCGTACACCCAGGTAATAAATCTGGTAAAGCAGTACGCGGATGGTCAATCGACCGAAACGCAACAGGCGATTTTGGGCGCGAACGCGCAACGGTTCTGGCGGTTAGCGCCCTGACGAATTCAAGTTCCGCAACTGCACGAATTGCGAGTGGTTCTGTAAACCTTTACACTTCCCTGATTACGCTTGAGATTTCCTTTCCCTATGGGTTCGCCAGTCCTCCAACTCGATCCTCGCGACAACGTGCTCGTCGCGCTTCGCGATTTGGCGCCGGGACAGCCAATCGAGTGGAACGGTACGAGTCATACGCTTCGATCCGATATCCGAGCGAAGCATAAGTTTGCGATCACCAACCTTGCCCCCGGCGACAGAGTAATTATGTACGGTGTTGTGGTGGGTGAAGCTGTTAAGCCCATTGCTGACGGGGAACTCCTTACGATTGGCAATATCCGTCATCAAGCAGCGTCGTTCCAATCGCAGACGCAGCGGATTCGTTGGACGGGCCCCGATGTGTCTAACTGGAAAGAACGAACCTTTAGCGGGTACATCAGGTCTGACGGACAAGTGGGAACGAGGAACTACTGGCTAGTCGTGCCGCTAGTTTTCTGCGAGAACAAGAATATCCAGGTTCTCAAGCAGGCTTTTGAGGAGGAGTTAGGGTTTGCGGCGCCTCAACGTTACCGGCAGGAAGTCGCCGAATTGGTCCGATTATATCGGGAAGGCCGGATTGACGACCTCGGCGATCGCCGACTCACGCACGCTGTCCCGGCGCAAAAGCGAAATCCGATTTTTGAAAATGTCGATGGGATCCGTTTTCTCCTTCATGAAGGTGGCTGCGGCGGCACGCGGGAAGATGCCAACAACTTATGTGGCCTCATCGCCGGTTACGTCCATCACCCCAACGTTGCTGGCGCAACCGTGCTCAGTCTAGGCTGCCAGCACGCTCAGGTCGAGATCCTGCAAACCGAGATCCGCAAACGAAGTCCCCAGTTCGACAAGCCGCTCTTCATTTTCGAACAGCAGAAGAGTGGTTCGGAGTCTGCGATGATGCAGGAGGCCATCCGGCAGACCTTTCTCGGGCTTGTAGAGGCGAACAAGGCCAGGCGCGGGCCTGCGCCGTTGTCGAAATTGTGCGTAGGACTGAAGTGCGGCGGGTCCGATGGATTCTCAGGGCTGTCAGCGAATCCTGCGATCGGGCACACTTCCGATTTGCTGGTTGCGCTCGGTGGCCGCACGATCCTTTCGGAGTTCCCGGAATTGTGTGGTGTCGAGCAGGAACTGATCAACCGTGGCCGGACGAAGGATGTCGGGGACCGGTTCATCCAACTCATGCGGGACTATGCAGCACGGGCGGCCGCGGTGCGATCAACGTTCGAGATGAACCCGTCTCCCGGAAATAAGAGGGATGGACTGCTGACGGATGCAATGAAATCGGCTGGCGCGGCGAAGAAGGGCGGTACGTCTCCGGTGACGGCGGTGCTCGATTATCCGGAGTATTCAAGCGAGTCGGGGCTTCATCTGCTATGCACGCCGGGTAACGACGTCGAATGCGTCACTGCGCAGGTGGGAGCGGGCGCCAGTGTGGTCCTGTTCACGACGGGACTAGGAACGCCCACCGGCAATCCGATCGCTCCCGTGATCAAGCTGTCCACAAACTCCACTTTGAGGCAAAGGATGGCCGACATTATTGATGTCGATACCGGGCCCATTATCGAGGGCGAACAGACAATCCAGGAAGCGGGCGAGAGCATTCTCGATTACGTTGCGCAAGTCGCGAGCGGAGAGGTTCGAACAAAAGCTGAGTTGAACGCGCAGGAAGATTTCATACCGTGGAAGCGAGGCGTCTCTCTTTGATGATCGAAAGCACGGTTGCGAGCGAGTTTCGGCTTGATGGCAGGGTGGCAGTTGTCACGGGAGCGGGGAGCGGCATCGGGCAGGCGATCGCACTTGAGTTTGCCGCGCATGGCGCTATCATTCGCGTTCTGGATGTGAATGAATCAGCCGCGAGCGGAACCTGCGACCATATCGTCTCAAACGGCGGAACTGCCTCGGCACGTGTCTGCGATGTAACCGATCAGAAGCACGTAAGACGGACCTTTGCGGAACTATTCGAACGCGAACGAATTCATATTCTTGTGAACAATGCTGGTGTATCACACATCGGTACGGTTGAAAGCACGACCGAGGACGACTTTGACCGGCTCATCGGGGTGAACGTAAAGGGTTTCTACAACTGCATGCACGAAATGGTGGGTCATATGCGCGGCAACGGCGGTGGGGTGATTCTGAATATGGCATCGATTGCCGGCTCGACGGGGCTTGCCGACCGCTTTGCCTACTCCATGACAAAAGGGGCCGTCATCGCGATGACCTATTCTGTGGCGCGGGACTATCTTGCTCATAACATTCGGTGCAACTGTATTTCTCCTGCCAGGGTGCACACTCCCTTTGTGGATGACTATATAAAGAAGACATATCCCGGACGCGAGCAGGAGATGTTCGACAAGCTGGCGAAGTCTCAGCCCATCGGAAGAATGGCGGAACCGCGCGAGGTCGCCTCACTGGCGCTGTTTCTCTGTTCGGATGAGGCATCCTTTATTACAGGAATGGATTATCCGCTGGACGGCGGTTTCTTCAACTTGCGAGGCTAGTGCATGGATCTGCAACTCAAAGACAAAGTCGTGATCGTTACTGGAGGCGCAAAAGGTATCGGTGCTTCCATTGTGCTTGCGCTCGCAGCCGAGAGCGCGATCCCGGTTATTGTCGGGCGTGATCCGGATTGTGGAAAGAAACTGCAATCGGAAGTGAAGAAGAACGGCGGTAAGAGCGGATTGATCACACTGGATCTGGGAAGCGCCGAGGCGTGTCAGGAATCTGTGGCGCGAGCCGTCGAGGAATTTGGACATCTCGATGGACTCGTCAACAATGCGGGGCGCAATGATAAGGTCGGGTTGGAGCAGGGAAGCCCTGATGAATACGTTGCTTCATTGAATCGCAACCTCGTCCATTACTACAGCATGGCGCACTACGCGCTTCCACATCTGAAGAGAGTGCGTGGGTCGATCGTAAACGTTGGCTCAAAGACGGCTGTGACCGGTCAAGGAAGCACTTCTGGATATGCTTCGTCCAAGGGCGGAATCATGGCCTTAACGCGCGAATGGGCTGCAGAATTGCTGCCATACGGAATCCGGGTAAACACGGTGATTCCCGCTGAAGTGATGACGCCGCTGTATCGATCCTGGCTCGACACGTTTCCTAATCCCGAAGAGAAGTTGCAGATCATTCTGTCGAAGATACCGTTGGAGAAGCGGATGACAACGGGTGAAGAGATTGCCGCCATGGCGGTCTTTCTTTTGTCAGCAAAATCCAGTCACACCACCGGGCAACATCTGTTTGTCGATGGTGGGTATGTTCATCTGGATCGCGCGCTCACTTAGGTTCGGGCCAAATCTCAATGCAGAAATCCGTTCCCATCACAGAACGGCGACCATTGGTGCCAGACAAACCGGACGTGTTCCAGGTCTGACCATGGGTGCAGCTGGAGAAAATTTCATGAGTCGACGATTCTGTCTCACGCTTGATTTGAAGGACGACCCGAAGCTGATCGAGGAGTACAAGCAATATCACAACCAGATATGGCCGGAAATCGTCGAGAGCATCAGGTGCTCGGGGATTCAGGACATGGAGATCTACCTGCTGGGCACTCGCATGTGCATGATTATCGAAGCCGACGAACGGTTCTCGTTCGAGGCCAAAGGCGAAGCGGACCGGCTCAATCCGAAGGTGCAAGAGTGGGAGAAGCTGATGTGGCGGTTTCAGCAGCCGTTGTCTCAGGCGAGGCCGGGTGAAAAATGGCTGTTGATGGAGAGAGTGTACAAGCTAGACGAGTAATTGCTTCCGGAATCATGGTTTCGCGGTGTTACTTCGAGCGCGCGAGTCCTTCCGCCTTCTGAATCGCTTTCTCGTGCAGTTCCCAGGAACGGATAGCCTTCTGGCATCCGTCCCGTGCCATACGAGTGCTGAGTTGCCTCTCCGCGTCGTCAAAAGTCTTCTCCGCATCCTCCCGGGCGTTTAGAGCTTCCTGGTCTGCTTTCCGGAGTTGTTGCAATAAAACCTGCTCCACTCCGTCATTCTTTCTTGAACTACGTCCCATGAGACCGGCCTTGGCTTCGGCAGCGACTGCCGTATATTGCGATTGAAGCGCTGCGGACCAACGTTTGTGGACCTCTTGGCGAAGGTGATCGAGCGCGGCGTTGGCCTCGTCCGCTGCTGAACGTACGCGCTTTTTCTCGCGTAGCCACTTCATGACGGACCAGGTCATGGCCTCGCTCATGAGGGCCTTCGCGGCTTCGACTTGCGGCACTCTTTCCATATCGCCTCATTGCTAAACTTGAATCGTCCTGCCTCGGGGCGAAAGGCGTAAAGAACATCGTCCGTGGCCTGCCATCTTTTTTCCCGTGATTGAGATCACGGCTCTCTGTGATGCGATCCGCGAGGAGCTGCGGCCCTCTTGACCTTCCTTGTGCACAGGGCTAGCGTATAGATAATTGCTGCAACGCAACAATTGGAGGTTCACATGCCTACTCACCCGAAGTCTCATGAGAATGACTCAGCTCTTTCTGTTCTCACGGAACTGGCCGTCGAGGGCACGTCGAGTCTTGTGGAGGCGCATCGCACATTATTGGAACTCGCCCAACAGGAAAACGATGTGGTTCTGAAGGGACTGAAGCAGAAGGTGTCCAGTTTCGCTCCAGCCGCCGCGATGACCGATTTCGTCCGCAGGAGTCTGAACACTCTGGTCGAGATGCAACAAGATCTGCTGACCACAACGAGCAAACAGACGATGCAATGGTTAGATTCCGGGACGGCCACGACTTCGGACCGTGCCACTCAGCTCATTGACCTGGCCCGCGAGGGTGTTGAGGCGTTCGCCCGGGCGCAGAAGAAATTTTTGGATGCCGTGTCGGAGGAGTCGGCGAAAGCCATGAGCGGCCATCTCGGGAATGAGACAACATCGGCGGAACGCACTGACCTGAAGCAACTGGGCCGGGATGCCGGGAATGCATTCATCGAGGCGCAGAAGCGGTTGCTCGATATCATGAGCCAGCAGGCGAATGTGAACTTGAGCGTCGCGACTCGAGCCTCGGACCTAGTTTCACCATCCCAACTTGCACCGGTTGCCGCTCTTGCGACCGACAGCGTAAAGAGCTTTTTCGATGCCGAGAGCGCCTTGGTCGATTCCCTGACGAAGGTGCAGAGACCGAAGCCGATTCAACGGAAGAAGCGTGTCAAACGGACTGCGCGGCGGCGTGAAAAGGCGGCAGTCTAAAGAGCACAATTAGCGCGGCAGCAGGCGGTCGAAGACTGTTTGCTCGAGCTGTATCCCCATGCGGCTCGGGAAGAGCAACGCGCTGCACTGCAGCGCAATCCAATCCTGCGTTTTCAGCGGCGAACGGAATGCACTCCGGTTGACGATCCAATGCCGAGCCACATGCCGGGCAATGGCTGACGTCATTCCCGCGTCGGAACCGACCATCTCGCTAAGAACCCCCTCAAGCGTGAGCATGACCTTTGAGAGCATAATCAGCGAAATCGGGAATTTGATCCCCTTCACGGCGATGCTCTCGAGCAACCGCATGGCATTGGCGGCAGCAGCGCCAGTGCCATTCTCGTCCAGAAATTGGGTCACGGTCTCGCGGATCATCCGACGCTGCGCCGGACGGAGGGAATCCTGGTTCTGGCTCATCGCTGCGACTTCATGGGAAACTCCCACGGGATCGCGAAGAAGCACCATCAAGAACAACAGCGCAAGGTGCCGCCTCAGGTCACGATCGAGGCGTTCTCGTAGAGCCCAGTCAATGAGAGTCAGGACGTTGGTTTTGTTCTCGTAAAGAAGATTCCCAGCATGGGGATCGCCGTGGAAGATCGCAACCTCGGACGAAGAGAAGAGCGGCACAGCGATCAGAGCTTCAATGACCTGTTCCGCAATGCGCCGGCGTGACGGAGCGGCTACCCGCGCCGCCGCACTCGTCACCTTAATCCCTTGCTCCTCCGTCAGGGCTGTGATCCTTGGTGTGCATAGAGGGCGAATCACCCGAGGAATCCGGACGCCAGAGTATGAACGATACTGCTCGGCAGCTTGGACGAGAGTGTGCTGTTCGCGGGAAAAGTTCACCTCGTGACGCAGCAGTCGGCGAACTTTTCGAAACGTGTCAGGAATCAGATGCGGTGCAAATCCGTAGGTATGGTGCCGGTCGCCGAAGTAATTGGCGAGCGCCTGAAGATATTCCATGTCTTCTTCGAAGAATGCTGGAATATGCGGCTTCAACACCTTGAGTACGCCTTGCTCTCGTTTCCGGGTCTGCGGATCCCTCCAACTGAAGCGCACCACAGCGCTCACGCTTGCTTCCTTGAGGATTGCCGGAGCGATTCTGACGTCGAATGTGCGCATCTTTTGGCCAAGTTCAGCCTCAACAATGGCGCGCACATCGGAGGGGCTGACATCGCGGATGCTGTTCTCTAGCCGGGAGAGTTCTTTCCGCAGAGCAGGATGAAGATGCTGATTTCGCGCGATCACCTGACCAAGCTTTTGCAGTCCCGGTACCTTGGCAATCAGGCGGAGAAGGCGGACCTCGGCCGATGTTTTCTCGGGAAGTTCGAGTTGCTCGACCAGCTTTGGCGCCAAGCGCCCGGGCGAAAGATGGGTAATTACGAATGCCATTGCATCCCGCACGGGAGGACGCCACTGGATATAAGCGTGGGGAACCAGTCGGCTGACCGGGACCATCTCGTCCACGATCCACGATGCCATCGCCTGACGAAGGGACTGGCCGAGTGGGCTGTTGAGTCCCGCTTCAACCGCGGCAATTTTTTCAACGGTGGGGGCACTCTTCGGCAGAATGCTCTCGACGGCGGCACGCAAATGATCGGGCGTGAGCTTGCCAAAGCCCGCAACGACAGCGGACGCATCCAGCATAGACATGAACAACCCCGCTCAGTGTCGTTCCACGTGGAGCGCAGCGCAGTGACTGCCATCACCATATCGTCGTTGTTCCTATGAGATAGTCTTGCTGCTGAACGGGGAGCGAAATCCGTGTTGACTCTGAACGAGGCGTTTTCGGCACTTTCGGTTCGGCGTCGCTATGAGGTCTGGTTTCTCCGCATGGGTTTAGCGGATGGAAGCGGCGCGTGGTGGTTTCGTTATTTAATGATGAATCCGGGACGAGGCGGTTGTACCGGCGACTCTCGCGGCTTGCCCGCACAACTCTGGGCAACCTGGTTTCCGAAGGAGGGACGGCCGCAAAGTTTTATCCAGGGGTTTCCTTTGCAATCCGTCGAGCTGAGTCGTCCTGGAGTTTCGCCTGTTTGTTTCAAAGTCGGAGACGCTGGTGTTATCGGCGAGAACTCCTGCTCGGGAGCGTTGAAGGTCGACGGGCACGAGATCCGATGGGATTTGCATTATCGGTCCACGTTTCGCGTAACGTTAAGCAGTAAAGGATGGATCGGTTTCTCTCGAACCCCCCATTCTGACGCGACCGTCTCGGGAATCATTACTCTCGATGGACGGAAGTTCGCGGGTGATCCTCTTGGCTATGGCGTACAAGGGCACAATTGCGGATATCGGCACCGCAACTTCTGGGTCTGGATGCACGCGTATTTTCCGAAGATAGCCGGGCAAGCGAGCACGCTGGAGGCGCTTGTCTACGAGATGCCATTCGGACTGATATTCCGGAAGGTTGTGCTCTGGCACGAGGGGAAGCCGCACCTCTTTCGCCGCCTCGAGCGCGAGTGTCTCAGTCGGAGAGATGTTCAGTGGGGCTTTGCCTGTTCTAGTAAGAAGGGAATGCGCATATCAGTACAAGTTGAGGGTAGCGGACTGAGTGCGCATCGTCTGCCTTATCTAAAGACTGATTGCACAGGTACCTTTGAAGTAGTGAACAACAGTCTCGCCTCGGCAAAAGTGATAATCGAGTGCGCTGGCAAGCCCCCGGAATTGCTGCAAACCGGGAACGGTGCGGTATTGGAGATAGCGGGGAGCTATTCCTGCTGAGCGCGGGCAAGGCGTTCGGCAACTACCGCGTAAGCGGCCGGATTGAAGGCCATTCCGATGTGAGTGCCGGGCACCTCAACATCCTTCTCGGGATCTGCAGTAATGCAGTAATGCCAATCAACGATTCCGTCCTGGCGGGTGTAAATCGCGGTTTCCAGCATCGAGTCCGGTACTTTTCGTCGCAGGGATCCGAGAAAATTGCAGGTGCAACGCCCGGTGTAGCAACTGGGAAGGACATTCTTCCCGTGCTCAGCGATTATTCGCAAGCGAACCGCTTCGGCAGCCTGCAGCACGGCTCGATTCGCCACCGTGCCGCGGATCGGAGCTGCCAGCGTAATTACAGAGGCGATATCCTTCGGCCTCTGGCCTGCGACCGAGCGGGCAATGACTCCTCCAAGACTGTGTCCGATCAGATGAATCTTGCGGCCAGTATCTTGTAGAGCCATATCGATCGTCTGATTCAGGCGGCGCTGGATTAGCAAATTGGGACACTCGGCATTAACGCCAATGCCCGAGAAATAGGCAGCGTATCCGATGCGGCGCAGCCAGGCATAAAATTCCGAGAGGTAGAGATCGGTCCCCAGAAATCCGGGGATTACGATAACCGCGGAACCATCGCCGTGCGCGACGCCCAATCCGTAATAGACGGGCGAGGCATGTAAAAGCAGGATCTCCGCACCGAACAAGGCTTCGGTCCAGAAACTCGAGATAAATGCTTTGGGATACGCCTGCGGCGTAGACTTGCGCCGTTTGACCGTGGAAGGACGCGCTGCGGGTCTTTTCTTTTTACCTTGCAAGGTCGTCCTGCGTTCGCCGAGTTCTTGTGATTCACAAGGAAGGCGAATGCTGCACTGCAGAAATTATAGCGCTCAGTTGCTCCTTGTCCATACCCAAAATACGGTCAGCGCTTGGTGGATGTTTTCGAGTTCTGCCGTACGCGCCGAGGCTCCTTGATGCGTCCTTCCAGTTCCGCGACTCGTCTGCGCAGGACGTCGATCTCTTGATCCTTGTCTTCGTGCGCGCTCGCGGCGGGTCCGCTCAGGAACTTTTTCATCATGTCTACGGGCGAGAGGATAGCGGATTGGACCTCGCTCAGTCGGTTCTGCACCGTGTCCTGAAGTTTCTGGTAAGTCTCAAACGCCGATTTGAGGTACCACATGAGGAATTCCTGCCGCACCTCGTCGGAAGCAATGATCAGCTGCCGCAGGAGTTCGAGCGGGAGTCCGGTGGGCTTGTCCCTGGCGTCTTCCGTAATGATTTGTGTAAGCACAACTCGGGTCAGGTCTTGCCCCGTTTTCGCGTCCACCACGCGAACGTCCCTGCCTGCGCGGACGTGTGCAGCCAAGTCTTCCAGATTCACGTAGCGGCTCGAACCGGTGTCGTACAGGCGCCGGTTGCCGTACTTCTTGATCAAGACGGTCGAAGGTTTCATGGCAAAAATAAGGGACTATGCTGCTACGCACAAGCGTGCAGACTTATCTTGACATAAATGGCCTTGTAGACGTATATTTTTCTTGATGCTGCAATGCAGCAATCGGAGGCCTTTATGGCAGCGGTAGAGAAGCATGACTCGAAAGAGTCCTCCACTATTTCGATTCTTTCCGGCTGGGCACAACAGGGCGTGCAGACTCTGTTTGCCACGCAACGCATTCTTCTTGATCTGGCAATGCGTCAGAACGCCAGCGTAATGCATGCAGTTCGCCAGCAGTTATCCGACCCGCAGTACTCTCCAACCGCGATACTTAGCGAACTCGCCGAACAGGGAATGGCGAATTTCGTCGAGGGGCAGAAGATTCTGCTGGAATTGGGAAAACAGCAGAATGAAATTCTGATGACCGGCGTGAAGGATCGGGTCGGTGATTCTCCACAACGTCGGGCGCTCGTTGATCTGTTCCGCCGCAGCGTCGACACCTTCATCCAGATGCAGGAGGAATACCTAAAGATTGCGAGCAAGCAGACTCACACCTGGCTGGAGTCGGCCAAGGCGGGGAAGCCGTATCAACCGGAACACGTCGTGGCTTTTGCTCGCGAAGCGATGGATAACTTCGTGAAGGCGCAAAAGCGATTCCTTGACGTGGTCGGCGATGAAGCGGCCAAAGCAACCAGCAGCAAGCACACGAACGGCGTGGGGAAAGCGAAGAAGACCGAGCTTTCTGCACTTGCGCGACAGGCAACCGACTCTCTGCTTGATGCACAGAAGAGGCTGGTGGATCTCGCGGCAGAGCAGATGAGCGCCAACGTGGAAACAGCGGGCAAGGCAACGAAACTGTTCAAGCCGTTTCCGTTCATTCCCCTGAATGAACTCACGCACGAAGTTGTGAAGAGTTATGTCGACGCCCAAAAGTCATTGATGGACGTGATGGTGAAACCAGCGACTGCGGCGAAGGTCCACTCGGAACGGCGTGCTAAGAAACCCGTGCGGAGAGCTAAGGCAGCTGTGGCTGTTGCCTGAGCGGCGAGTGTGCACGATCCCGTGTTGAAATCTGCTGCGCCGAATCCCGCGTGCATAACTCGGCCGCAGCAGACGGTAGACACAGGAACCGCAACAATGCATGCGGCGCAAATAGCCGCATGCATTGTCGGTTCTAATTTTATTACACAAGCATAGAATTCTCTGGGTAATCGATTCTCCGTCCGAGCGGAATGGTCTCACCTTAATTCCGCTCCAAACGCGGCCTCCACCGGCCAAACCGTGTGATGTTGGTCACAACACTGCGTGACAGTGGTTGCAGACCAAAACTCCGCCAGGCGTTCTACTCTTGGCTTGTTCGAGGCTGACGGTATGGTGCCCGCGGGAGCCCACACAGCCGATTCCTCCGTAGTCTTCTCTACTCCCCTGAGCAAACACCGAGTGAGTTCACTGCTCACGACGATTCGCCAGTCTGGGCGAGCAATCGCGCCTGCATAAGGCCGAGCTCTCCGTCAGTCCTTCGAGCTTGAAAGCGTTCTCAAGTTGCGGTGTCCGATTGGGGCGCGGAATAGCGATGATTACGACTGAATCCAAACCTGAAACTGTGAAGCCCGCGGCCGAGAAACTGGAAGCCAGCCGAATTGTCTATCTCGATGAGTTGGCACGCCAGGCTAAGAACGCGGCCGCCGTCTTCACCCAATTTACACAGGAAGAAGTAGATCGAATCGTCAAAGCGATCACCCTGGCCGGACTGGAGAGCGCCCAGCGCCTAGCACGCCTGGCTGTGGAGGAAACCAGGATTGGTGTGATGGAAGACAAGGTCATCAAGAACATGGTGGCCACGGAATTTGCCTACAACTATGTCAGGGACAAGCGCACGGTTGGGATCGTCCGCGAGTTTCCCGAACGAAATCTGTCAGAAATTGCAGAGCCGATCGGCGTTCTATTCTCCCTGACACCGGTTACGAACCCAACCTCGACAGTGTTGTTCAAATGCATCATGGCGATGAAGACGCGGAACGCGGTGATCTTTGGCCCGCACCCGAAGGCATGGCGCTGCTGTTCCGAAGCCGTAAAGGTTATGTCCGAGGCCGCTATCAGAGCAGGGGCGCCCCAGGGAGTTATGGCGTGCATCGAGTCTCCAACGTTGGTGGATAACGCCTACCTGATGGGCCACAAAGATGTGGGGTTGATTGATGCCACGGGCGGACCGGGAGTCGTGAAAGCCGCATATAGCTCTGGTAAGCCGGCCCTAGGAGTGGGCCCCGGAAATACCCCGGTCTACTTTGAGAAGTCCGCCGATGTGGACGCAGCCGTGGTGGACATCATCATCTCCAAGACTTTTGACAACGGAACAATTTGTGCGTCGGAGCAGACAGTCGTTATCGATGATGAGATCTATGACGCGGTGCTGGCAGAATTCGCACAGCTGGGGGCGCACATCTGCGACGGGAAGGAAACCGCGTTACTGGAGCGTACGGTCATCGATCCAAAAACCGGCTTCATGCAACCCCTCGCCGTGGGCCAAAAAGCCGTAGACATTGCTCGCTTTGCCGGGATTCACGTGAAAGCGGACACGAAGCTCCTGATCACTCCTATCCGTGGCGTGGGACGCGAACACCCCTTGTCGGTCGAGAAGCTTTTTCCCGTACTTGCCGTGTATCGATCGAAGTCCGTGGATGAGGCACTCAGAGTCTGCATAGACGTAAATCACGCCGGCGGACTCGGACACACCGCGGTGATTTTTTCCCGCAACGATGAGGTGATCCAAAAGTTCGGTACTGCCATCAATGCCGGCCGGATCATCGTCAACTCTCCGGGCGCGATCGGGGCGCTCGGTGCCGTTTACAACGACTTGGTGCCGACATTCTCGTTCGGGTGCGGAACCGGCGGCGGAAACAGCACCACCGACAACGTCAACATCTACCACTACCTCAACATCAAGCGGTTGGCGCGCAGGACGCAAAACCATATGTGGTTCCGAGTTCCCAATCAGATCTATTTCAATATGAATGCCGTCGATAATCTGCGGCAGTTTCCGTCAGAATCGACCGTCATTGTCACGAACCCAATCTTGGATCGAATTGGCCATCTCAACCTGGTTCGGTATCGTGTATGCCCCAAGGCGCATGTCCATGTGCTCGTCATCCCTGATGCCGAGCCAGATGTGCAAGTCATCGCCACGGGAGTTGAGGCGCTCAACTTCCATAAGGTCGATCAGATCGTGGCGCTGGGCGGCGGGTCCGTCATTGACGCGGCGAAGATCATGAAGCTGAAATATGAATCTCCAGATGCGGACCTGCAAGAGCTAGCGGCACCGTTCCTTGACCTTCGCAAACGAGTGATCGAGTACCCCACCGAGAAGACGAACCATGCACGCTTGATCGCGATTCCAACGACCAGTGGAACCGGGAGCGAGGTCACTCCTTTCGCCGTGCTGATCGACAAGGATCGTGGATGCAAAGTGACGCTTGCGGATTATTCCCTCACGCCGGATGTGGCGATCGTCGATCCGCAATTCGTGATGTCCATGCCAAAAGGATTGACGGCGGATACTGGAATTGACTGCCTCACGCATGCTCTTGAAGCCGGGGTTTCGAATTACGCATCGCCCTATACCGACTCGAATGCAATGCAGGCGATCCGGTTGGTTTTTAAATATCTGCCTGTCGCGTATGAGCATCCGGAGAATGAAGAAGCCCGATGCATGATGCACAACGCTGCTTGTATCGCCGCAATGGCGTTTTCCAACGCGTCGGTCGGAGTGAATCATGCACTGGCGCATGCATTTGGCGCCAGATTCGGCGTGGCGCATGGCCGCGCAAACGCCCTCATGTTGCCACACGTGATCGCATATAACGCTGGAGTTCCCGCCAAGTTCATGCCGTCTCCCTATACGCAGGGTTATGTTGCCAACAAGAAATACGCGACTATCGCCGACTTGCTGGGCCTCGGCGGCCACTCAGTTGAGGAGAAAGTCCAGAAGCTAGTTCAAGCCGTGGAAGAGTTGTTGAATCGACTTGATTTCCCGCGTTCGATCGCAGAGCTGGGCATTTCGAAAGATGAGTTTGAGCATGCATTGCCCGAAATGACCAAGCACGCGTTTGATGATCCTTCCTGGCGATCGAATCCGCGCATGCCGCTTATGACGGAAATGGTTGAGCTGTTTCAAAAGGCCTACGCGGGCCGCAGAGCAGCTCACCAGTTCACGGCAAAACAGTTACACGTTGTCTAGCTATGGTGTCCATATGAGTGTTGTTTCGATCTTGAACCTACATGAGAACAGCGTGGTCCCAGCGCTGAAGGAAGCAGCAGAGAAGTTGGACGGCGTTGAAGTGGAAATGGTGTTGGACTTTTCGTCAATTCGCCGACTTGACGCGAGCTCTTTGCGAGCGATTCACGATTTTGGACGGCTTGCGGAAGGCCGGAGCAAGATCACGATCCGGGGTCTTAACCTCGATGGTTACAAGACTCTCAAGCTTGCAAGGCTGACAGCGATGTTTTCGTTTTCCGACTGAAGGAAGCCTCATGCCCACTCATCAAAGCGATCGTCTTTCCTGGGGCGATACAGTTTTTCTGCACCTGGAAAGGGAAGGCATGCCGCTCAACGTGGCGAGCATTTGCATTTTTGAGGGCGAGATTGCACTTCAGGACTGCAGAGACTTTATCGAATCCAAGCTGCCCCTACTGCCTCGTTACCTCCAACGCGTCGTTTCAGCTCCTTTTGGTGTCGGGCTTCCGACCTGGGAATACGATGCGGAATTCGAAATCAGCCGCCACATTCGCGAAATCAAGCTGCAACACGGCACCGAAACCGAACTGAAGGACCTTGCCGGAAAACTCTTCAGCAAGGTCATGGATCGGACTCATCCACTTTGGGACATGACGGTCGTCAGGGGACTAAATGGCAAGCGCACAGGCGTCATCTTCCGAATGCACCACTGCCTGTCCGATGGAATAGCGGGGGTGGGGCTGATGAATGTTCTGCTCGACCCGAATCCCGAAACACCACGGCTGCCGAAGGCAAAGATAAAGTTCGAGGTGCCGCGACCGCGTGATCCGTTGAGTTCCCTCACGGCCGGAGTCGTGGACTCCTATTCCGATCTGGTGAAACGCGTTCTCTCTGCAATGGCGGACGTGTTGAGTATGGCGGAGCGAGCGTCGCTCAATGGCGGCTCAGTCGATCCCGAGGAGTTTGGGAATTTCTTTCCCGAGATTACTGCGTTCACGGAACGACTTAGATTCAACGTTCTGTATCGCGGACCACAGAAATTTGCCTGCACCAAGATTCCACTCGATGAAGTGAAAACAATCCGGGGGAAGTGCGGCACGAGCGTAAACGATGTGATTCTTGAGCTCGTAACCGCGACAGTGCGGCGTTATTGCGAGTCCCACGGCGAAAAGGTGAAGGGACGACTATTTCGCATGATGGTGCCGGTGAACCTGCGCGCCGGCGCAAATCCGTCAGAACTGGGCAATCGCATTTCTCTGGTTCCCGTCACGGTTCCGCTCGATATCCGCGATCCGAAGAAACTGCTAGCGGCAGTCCACGCGCGAACGGAATTCCTGAAGCGCGTTCATGCCGCGGAGTTGGTTAGCCTTGCCGGAGGATTTTTCGGAATGCTCCCGACATCGTTGCAGGGATTGGCTGGACCGTTTGCCAGCCAGTTGCCAGTGACGCCATTCAATCTGGTATGCACGAATGTCCCCGGCCCGCAGTTTCCTTTATATCTGCTCGGTCACAAGATGCTGGACTGGTATCCGTATGTTCCGGTCGGGGGTGAGATGGCGGTCAACTGCGCCGTCCTCAGTTACAACGGATTCGTCTATTTTGGTTTCAGCGGGGATGTTCACGCGGCTCCAGACCTGAAGCGCATGGAGAAAATGCTGCAGGTGAGCTTCTCCGAATTGCGCGACGCCGTTCATTCCAGGCCTTCACCAAAAAAGAGAGCGCGGAGACGAACTCCAGTCACACGTTCAACGGTTGTCAACAATGCCAAAGTTTCTCCGGTTCCATCTGTAGAATTCGCGTCGATTCTCGAATCAAAGCGAGAAGCAGGATCAACCGTAAAAGAAGAATTGCTGGAAGCGACGCCAGAACCTGTCGTCGCCTGAGCAGAAAAAGCGTTCGGGTGTGGTCATGGTGAGTTCGTTGGTACTCTCGGGTTTCAACCAGCCGCTCCGTTTTCCCGGATGGTCGGATGTCCAACGTCATTGGTTAACTCTCCTTAAGAACTTTTATTCCGGATTTATCCCATTCCTTCATCCATGCAACTTTGTTTTTCGCGATGCGGGAGGCCATGGAGGTGGCCAATGAGAATTGTGAAAGCTTGCTTGTTGTGCGGCTTCGTATTTCTATTTTGTTTGCCGATATTTGCGCAGCAGACTGATATCAACCGCTACACACTGTTTACAGGTTTTGATTATATGGTTAGCCCAGCGCGGAATCTGACCGAGCGTGGGTTTGAAAGCGATTTTGGCGTTACGGTGAAGCCTTGGCTTGGCATGGGAGTGGACGTCGGGATTATCAGCGGGGCCGGAACAATCACCGGAACGGAGACGGTTTACGCTCCGCTGGTGAAGCCGTTCGTGGATCCAAGTCAGATCCACGTTGCGTTCAACTCGAGTACTTACACGTTTGCCGCCGGGCCGCAGTTCTACATCCGGAAATGGGACAAGGTCACATTCCTGATCCGTCCGGGCTTTGGCGGCATGCATGAAAAGGCGGATATTGCGTTCCCGGCGAGCTTAGCCCCGCTGTTTCAGGGACTCGGTATACCAGCTCCAGGCGCTCACCAGACCGATACCCAACTCTTCTTCGGAATGGGGGCCGGTTTCGATGTCAACGTCTCTCGTGCTTTGGGTGTGCGATTCGCCGCCGACTGGGTGAACACTCACCTGTTCTCAAGTCTGCTGGTGCCGCGGCAAAACTATGTCCGGTTTTCCATTGGACCGACTTTCCGGTGGGGAAAACTGAACCGCGACGCTTCAATTCATTAGGACAGCGATTGGGACGGCTTCTTCCTGATCCCTGAAGAAGGGAAGGGAGTACTGCGTATGGAGCCTCGAACACTGAATGACATCTTCTTTTCGATTTTGGATCGACGGCAGGAAAGAGTAATGCTGAAACGGGAAGCCACTTCGTGGCTTCCCATCAGTTCCCAGGAGTTCTATCGCAGCGTGGCAGGAATGGCTCGTGCCTTGCGCAATTGGGGTGTCACGAAGGGTGATCGGGTAGCCATTCTGAGCGAGAATCGACCTGAGTGGGCTATTACTGATTTCGCCTCTCTAGCCATCGGTGGGGTCTCTGTCCCGATCTACGCAACCCTGACTGCGGAACAAACGGCGTACATTCTTTCTGATTCTGGGGCCAAAGTGGTTGTTGTATCCAGCGAACAGCAACTGACGAAAGTCCTTTCCATCAAGAACTGCAGTTGCATTGAACGGATCGTTGTCATGGACGCGGTTGATTCTGTGCACGCAGTGCAGATGCAGCCGCTCATGCAAAGTGGCGCGGACGGTCTCGACCAGGACCTGCAATCGCGCGCTTGCGCTGTGACCTCTGAGGACCTCGCCTCGATTATCTACACCTCCGGCACAACCGGAACGTCAAAGGGTGTGCGCTTGACGCATGGAAATCTCACGTCGAATATCCTGAACTCGATGCGCGGATTCGACGTGGGACCCGGTGACAGAAGTGTGTCGTTCTTGCCCTTATCCCATGTGACAGCACGTCATGTGGATTTCGCGCTGCTCTATCACGGACTGACGCTGGCATATTGCCCTGTGATCGAGCAGCTTCCACAAATCCTGCGTGAAATAAAGCCTACGATTTTCGTCGGCGTACCGAGGGTTTATGAAAAGATCTATGCCCAAGTCGGACAGAATGTGAAAGGATCCGCCAAGAAGAGGATCTATCGCTGGTCTCTCTCGGTTGGGCGTAAGCATCGTCCTGAAATTCTGGAAGGCCGGCCCCCGATTTCGCCCATTTGGAAAATTGCCGACCGTCTTGTCTTTTCGCAAGTTCGCGATCGGATGGGAGGGTGCGTGCGAATCTTTGTGTCCGGCGGGGCGCCGTTGGGGAGGGAACTGGCGGAATGGTATGCCGACATCGGCATTCGCATTCATGAAGGCTACGGACTTACTGAAACTTCTCCGGTGATTGCGATCAACAATCCTTTTTCATACAGGCTGGGAAGTGTTGGAAAGTTACTCGCAAATGTCGAGGTTCGAATTGCCAACGATGGAGAGATTCTGGTCCGTGGACCCTCTGTCTTTCGTGCGTACTGGAACCGGCCGGAAGAAAGTAGAGATGCTTTTGTGGACGGGTGGTTCAAAACCGGAGATATCGGGAGGCTCGATGCCGAGGGTTTCCTATCAGTTACGGATCGCAAGAAGGACTTGCTCAAGACTTCCGGCGGAAAATTCATTGCTCCTCAGCCGGTTGAAAATTCCCTCAACTTACATGCCCTGATCGGCGCCGCGGTCGTTGTCGGAGATCGCCGCAAGTTTCCGTCGGTCCTTATCTCTCCACATTTCCCGATGCTGGAGACTTGGGCGCATGAAAACAATGTAGTGTTCTCCTCCAAGGAACATCTAATTACGCATCCGAAGGTAAGAACACTCTATGAAGGAATCGTCGGCGAGGTAAACCAGAACTTGGCCCGGTATGAGAAGTTAAAAAAGATTTTGCTGGTTCCCGAGGAGTTCAGTGCGATGGACGGATCTCTTACTCCGACTTTGAAGCTGCGGCGCAAAGTGGTCGAGGAAAGATATCGAACCCAGATCGAGGAACTTTATCAGCAGGCCGAGATCTCCAACGTAGCTTGAGATCAATTTCGGAGGTTGCGGGCGGGAGTTTCAGATTCTGCAATAGAGAAGCGTGTCCATGGGCCGCGATGCCCACCTTTCAGTTCAGGTAGAATCTCGGCTCATGGCAGAAGGCATCAAGTTATACCGCACAACCGCCGGCCCCGTTGCGGAAAGCGGGGGTTGTTTTTATCCCGTCCCGAACTCATCCTGGGATGAACTGATCACCAGCGACGACGTCGAATCACGCTTGCTTGCAGTGATTGCCGGCGGCAACGCCTCGAAAATGGCGCTGCATCCGAAGGACATTCTCGCTCCTATCGGAACGCAGGAAGTTTGGGCCGCGGGTGTCACCTACTTCCGCAGCCGTGATGCTCGGATCGAAGAATCGAAATCCGCGGGCGGAGGCGATTTCTACGATCGTGTTTATAGTGCCGAGAGGCCCGAACTCTTCTTCAAGGCGACCCCGAGTCGCGTGGTGGGTCACCGCGAGAAGGTCGCTATACGACGAGATGCAAGATGGTCCGTCCCAGAACCGGAACTTGTTCTACTGGTTAGCCCCTCCGGCAAGATTCTCGGCTACACAATCGGAAATGATATGAGTTCCAGGGACATCGAAGGGGAGAATCCTCTGTACCTTCCGCAAGCCAAGGTCTATTACCGCAGCTGTGCCTTGGGACCCTGCGTTTTGGTTTCGTCGGCTCCCCTGCACCGTTCGACTGAAATCCGAATGGAGATCGTGCGTGCAGACGTAAAGGTCTTTTCAGGGGCGGTAGCTTTGGAAGCGATCAAACGCGAGTTTTCATCCCTCGTTGAATATCTCTACCGCGACAATGTTTTCCCCAGCGGGAGCTTTCTCTTCACTGGGACCGGTATCGTCCCACCCGACTCCTTCACCCTGCGTGAAGGTGACGAGATCCTCATCAGCGTCGAGGGCATCGGAATTCTGATCAACACGGTGGCGGAAAACGGATAGCCGCCTGAGTTCTCCCGGGATTCCGAACGTTCTGCGCAGGTGACGCGAAAACCTGAGAAACCAGCTACTTACTTGCTGTCACGGCTGCTTTCCCGTTATATACTCGACCTCAGTTTTCAGTGCGGTGTGGGGCTATTTGAGCGGTTCCCCTCCAGGCAACACATGGAAAAACGGAATCAGCAGGGCGACCCGGTGCGCGGCGACGCGAAGAATCAGGGTGGGATTAGTGTCCCCGCCAAAGGAGACAGCTCCGGTTCGCGTCCACCGTTCGATTCCGATAGTCCGACCATCA
Source organism: Terriglobia bacterium (assembly GCA_963727085.1). GTDB lineage: Bacteria > Acidobacteriota > Terriglobia > Terriglobales > Acidobacteriaceae > Sulfotelmatobacter. The sequence continues at coordinate 419,418 of CAVSER010000007.1, forward strand.
TAGATTCTCCGCGAGCGTCTTCCGATGCCCCAGCTTCGCTTGATACCGACGCGACACTTGTCGATGCCGAGGCCACGCTTGTTGATGGGATCCCAAGGCTAAAGACACCGCCCCCTCAGAGGCGCCAATCATCCCGGATTCAGGTCGCCGCCCCTCTTCTCGAAGCCGGCGACGTGCTCGGAAATCGCTACGAGATTCTTCAACTTCTGGGCGAAGGCGGTATGGGAGCCGTGTACAAGGCGCGAGACCGAGAACTCGACCGTCCGGTTGCTCTCAAACTGATTCGGCCGGAACTTGCCTCGAGTCCGGGCATGCTGGCCCGTTTCAAGCAGGAGCTGCTACTTTCACGACAAGTCACCCACAAGAACGTCATTCGGATCTACGACCTCGGCGATGCTGATGGCGTGAAGTTCATCAGCATGGAGTTCGTCGAAGGCCAGGACTTGCGCTCGCTGATTCAGGAGAAAAAGAAGTTCTCTCCGGAAGAAGCGATAGAAATCATGCAGCAGATCTGCGAGGCGCTCGATGCGGCTCACAGCGTGGGTATCATTCATCGCGATCTGAAACCGCAGAACATCATGCAAGAGCAGAGCGGCCGGATATTAGTCATGGACTTCGGCCTGGCTCGCACGATGGAAGGCGATGGTATGACCCAGACTGGGGCCTTGGTTGGGACCATGGACTATATGTCCCCCGAACAAGCCTTGGGTAAGGAACTGGATCAGCGCTCCGACATCTTCACGGCGGGCTTGATCCTTTATGAGTTGCTGACCGGCAAAATGCCTTTTAAGGCGGAGAGCGTTCTTGCGAGTCTGATCAAGCGCACCCAGGAACGCGCCATCCCTGTTTCGGATCACGACGATAGCATCCCGGGCGCGTTGACCCACATCGTCAGCAAATGTCTGGAGCGCGATCCAGCCCTTCGCTATCAGAACGCGAAGGAACTCCTGCGGGATATGGAAGCATGGCAGGGCAACCGAGCCGCAGCGACCTTGGGTTTCCATGCCGACGTTAAACCGTGGGGACAGACGATCCCGTGGCCGCTGATTGGTGGCGTTTTGGCTATATTGATTCTGGCGTTCGTGGGGTACCTGTTCCGGAGGCCCCTTTTCTCGTCTTCGCCAGCGAAAGGTGGCCCGGTTCTGTCTCTGGCCGTTATGCCATTTCAGAATGCTTCGGGTGATCAAACGTGGGATTGGCTTGGTCCGAGTCTCTCGGATATGCTCAGCACCGACATCGGACAGTCTTCGCATTTGCGGACGGTCTCGCCCGACCGCGTGCAACAGGTATTTCATGATCTGAGAATCACTCCCAATTCAATTGTGGATTCCTCCACGCTGGGACGCGTCGCGGAATTTACGAACGCGGACACGCTGGTCTGGGGTCAGTACACGAGGCTTGGGGATCAGATCCGCATTGACGCGACCCTCCAAGATCGCAAACACAATCGCACCGTCCGGGTGAAAGCCGAAGCGGCGAGCGAGAAGGAAATCTCGACGGCGGTGGATCGCCTCGCGGAACAGATCCGGCAAAACCTGTCGCTCTCGTCCGATATCGTGAAGGAGCTAAAGGCACAATCGTTTAAGCCCACTTCAAACTCGGTAGAGGCTCTGCGCGATTACAACGAAGGACTGCAGCTTCTACGGCAGGGGAACAATCTGGAGGCGCAGAAGCGCCTGCAAGCAGCTACGAGTGAAGATCAGCAGTTCGCGGAGGCCTATTCCCGCCTGGCGCAGGCGTATTCGGCACTGGGATACGACAGTGAAGCGGAACAGTCTGCACGGCGTGCGGTGGAGCTAAGCCAGGGTCTCCCACTGGCGCAGAGGTACTTCATCGAAGCCAGCCAGGCTCGAATCGCCAAGGACAACCAGAAAGCGATCTCGGCGTACCAGAATCTCGAGAAAAGCTTTCCGGACAATCTCGATGTGCTCTCTGCGCTAGGCAGCCTGTACGAAGATGCGGGCGACTTCGACAAAGCCCGTTCGTACTACGGCAAAGTCCTTGTGGCAGATGGCAAAAACGTAGATACGCTGCTGGCCATGGGCCGAGTTGAGATTAAGGCCGGCAATCCGCAACAGGGACTCGATCCGCTGGACCGTGCGCGGCATCTCGCGATCGACCTCGATAACCAGGAACAACAAGCGCTCATTTTGCAGGCGACGGGTATTGCCTACCGCCTGATGAACAAGCCGAATGAGGCCTTGCGGAACTACCAGGATTCGATGGCGATGAACGAAAAGCTGGGGCAGAAGCGCGGAGTTGCCGCCAGCCTCGCCGAAATCGCCCAAGTTCAATTAATGCTGGGCAAGCCCGACGCAGCCCTCGCGTCCTACAACGACGCGCTTAAGATCCGGAGAGAAATTGGCGCGAAAAAAGAAGCCGGGGATACCCTGATCGATCTCGGAAATTTTTATCTGGATCGAGGCCAGCCCGATCAGGCTTTGCAGGCTTTCAAAGAATCACTTCAGGTGCAACGCGATGCCGGCGACCAAACCTATCAGAGTCTGTGTCTGAATAACATCGCCAATGCCTACATGCTCAAGGGCGAATATGAAGATGCCCTGACTTACCTGCAACAGGCTCTTCAGATCCGCGAAAAACTCAACGTACCCGCGGATATCGCTCAAACGCTTCAGAATCTTGGATCTGCGTACGCGGCACTGGGCCAGTATGACGATGCCATGAAATCGTATCTGCGCGGCATCGACTTGTATCGCAAGGCGGGAGATAACCAGGGCGCGGCTGCAATGTCCCACAGCATAGGTCTGATATTCGAAACGCAAGGTCGAATTGGACCCGCGATCGGAGCCCTTCAGGATTCTGTGAAAACCTTGCGTGGTTTGGGCGATCGCAGCGCCAGTATGGCAGAGGCAGTGAACGACCTGGCGGACGCTCTCGCCAAAGGTGGGTTAGGAGCACAGTCCACACCACTGATTACTGAAGCGCAGGAACTGGCGAGAGGGCTGAAGAACGAATCGCTGCTGGCGTCAATTCTCAACAGCCAGGGCGACGCCTACTTCTATCAGGGCGATCTCAAGTCCGCGAAGAACTCGTACGAGCAGGCTGCTCGACTGACATCGCACACGTCCGACAAAGATGTCACTCTGACTTCACGATTGAACGTCGCTCGACTGGCCATCGCCGAAGGCCGAGCCCGCACTGGTTCCTCTGAGTTGCACGCCTTAGTACAGCAGGCTGACTCGCAAGGACGAAAATACCTGTCAGCGGTTGCATCAGCGCTGCTTGCAGAATCCATGATTGCTGACAAGCAATATGGTCCGGCGCGGCAGCAATTGCAGCGCACGCTGGGCAACAGTGAGAAACTCGGGGCCCGTTTGCTTACCACAAGAATTCACTATTTACTCGGCAAAATCGCGGGCTCGACAGGGGACAGCGCCGAGGCTGCGAATCAATATCGGCAGTCGAAGAATCTGATTGACGAAATTGCGAAAGAGCAGGGGGCCGAGCACTTCACAGACCGCTCCGACATCAAGCTCATGTATCAGGAGATCGATCGGAACACCAAGTAGTCCGTGTGTGCAGGATCGAAGGTGAGGTTTTGACCTCACCCTTTTGTTATCCGGGATGGCTTCTAATTATCTCCCTTGACCGTCAGCGATACCGAAGTACTATGCACGAGAGCTCCATTCCCGTACGAGCCAGTGAAGGTCAAGGTGTACGTCCCATGTGTGCAGTTCTTATTGGGGCTCAGAGTGACAGTGGCAGTGACCGCTCCGCCTAGCGTAACCACCGAGGGCGAAATGGAGCATGTGGAATTCTTTGGACTACCCGAGCAACTGAGATTGACCGATCCTGTGAGCGCGCCGATCGGCGTTACGGTCACGGTGTAGACCGCTTTATGGCCAGACGAAATCGTCTGAGATGACGGACTCGCGGTAATCGAAAAGTCCCCGACATTGACTTGAACTGACGTTGCGGTCGAGCTACCTCCGAAATTCGTATCGCCAGGATAAGACGCGGTAACAGTGCGGGATCCCGTCGATGTGAACGTTATAGAACAGTTGCCGGCCGCCACTGTCGCTGAGCAGCTCTCGCCGGTGCTCGCGGTGATTGTGACCGAGCCGGTCGGAACCGTGACATTGGTCGATCCCACAACGCTGTAGCTGATTACAACCGGACTATTCGGCAACGCCGGGTTCGGATTGACGGACGTGATCGTGGTGGTGGTCGTCGCCTTGTTTACGCTAAGCGTTACCGTCTTGGTCGCGCTGGCATAGTCGGTCGCATCGCTTGGCGTGAAGGTTACCGAGAGCGTTTGAGCGCCAACAGAAAGGACCGTCCCTGCCGCAGGTGTATACGCAAACGTTCCTGCGATGTTGGCAGTCGCATTGAGCTGGGTGCTCGATAGAGCGGTGCCATAGGTGATCGCAGCAGGAGTTGCCCACGTGACGGTAGGTGTTGCTTTCGACACCGTGTACGTTACGGAACTGCCCGGATTGGCGTTGCCGACCAGATCCTGCGCGAGCACAGTGAAGGTGTGAGTCCCAACTGAGCTATCCAGCGTGCTTGTCAGGTTTCCGGTATTTGCGGTCGGCGGAATTTGCGCGCCTCCCGAAGGGCCGCACAGAACCACCCCTGACCCCGCATCAGTGCAACTGTAGGTTGCAGTCACTGTCTGACCGAAGGTGGGTGACGCGGGCGAAGTCGCCAGTCCAACAATCGCGGGAGCCGCTTTGTCCACCTCAAAAGGCCCGAACGTTCCTTGCGATGGTTGAGGAAGTGAAACGTTGCCTGCCACGTCTTGCACTGTCACGGCCGGGATGGTTGCACTGTTGGTCTCTGTTCCCGGTGGGACATTCGTTTGAACAGAGAACGAGGACGGGCCAGCCAATCCGGAGCCGCCAACGTTGTCGCTGGCTATACACGTCACGGACACATCCGAAGCGGACCATACTACCGCAGGTGCCGTGCAAGACACGGTAGGCTTAGTCAGATCGACGCTGATCGTGAAGGTCGGAGTAGAAGTGCTGACGGTGTTTCCGCTATTGGTGACGACCGTCTCGATGGTATTGGAACTGTCCGTACCCGCGTACGTGATTACGGTTGTTCCCTCAACTGCGCCCGGAATCGAAATTGATCCGGTGGGCCCGCTAATGGTGCCGGAAGCTGGGCTCGACACGTTCGCGCCTGTGACCGAGTAGTTGATGGATATCACGGTAGGCAGGGGACTCGGGCCGCCGGAGTTATTGCTGGGAACTACGTCCGTGCTGTTGAACGTGACGCTTACAGGCCCATTGACCCAGCCCGCATTCAGCGCGGGAGAGGTCGTAACACTCGTGCTCGGTTGAACACTGCCTAAAATCGGAATCAGAATGGAATTGAAATTCTTTGTCCCGCCACTGCTGGTGACGGCATCGCCGTTGATCCCGGTAAATATGCTGACCAGTCCTTTGCAGGTGTTGTCGTCATTTGCGGAGCAGTTCAGCGCCGTATCCTTTCCCATAATGTAATTTGGCGCAATGATCGGCTTTTGGGCGGGATCCAGATCATAAGTATTCGAGACGACGATGGTCGGGTTCGTAGCCGTGAGGCAATTTGCGCCGGAGGCTACAGAACTAGTCGGAGTCGTGCAAAGATCCGTGGTAACAACACAAGAGAAATTTCCGTTCCCGGTGTCCTGATGCTGACATGTGCTTCCCTGGAACGGAGTGTTGGCGACGAGAGTCGTAAATTGCGCATCGCTGATTGCCTGCACGGAACCCTGCATGAATACGCCCTGGAAAGAGCCCGAGCCTAATCCGCTCTGCGAATAGTTCGTGACTGCGCTCAAATTCGACGTGTAGTTGAAGTTCGTCACTGTAGGCTGCAATGGCTCGTTGATCGTGATTGGAGACAGAGGCCACTGGCTGAAAGTCCAACTCACGATGTCATTATTTTCGACAAGAGAGCCCGTGGCTGCCGTGAACCCGATAAACGCGCTGGTACCAGCGGTGAGGTTTAATTGCTTCGTGATATCGACGGTCGTCTGCAGAACCAGCGTGCTGTCAAAATAGACGCTCAGGTTGTTGCAGGCGCTGGTGCAGGTGCCGGGCGGAAGATAGTTTACGGTGATCGTGTGGGTTAGGGCATCAGTCGCTGAAAGTCCCGAGGGAAGGCTCTGTAAGGCCAGTTTTGCAGGTGTGCCGTTGGAACAGATATATCCGTGATCGGCGCTGTTCGGTGCGAGTGTCGTCGAATTGAGGGGGCCGCAGCTCTGTACCGCGATGTGGTTCCCGCTGGGATCTCCGTAGTTGGAGTTCTGGTGTGTGTCCAATTCAATCGCCAGGCTGTTCAGGATCGCCTGCCCGGGCCCGCTTGCGGTCGACACATCATTATTACCGTACGCCAGATTCTGACCGTTGCCCGTATAGCCAAGTGCTCCGGTGCCTGCGGGATCAGCCTGGATCACTAAAGCCAGACCATCGGCTGGAAAAGAACAAAGGAAGCAGGAGTTGGTCTTAGAGATTTTGAATTGAAACGCGGTCGTGAATCCAGTCGACAGTGGCTCCTGGAGGGCGTACCAGGCGGACCCGTGTTGGTTTGCATTAGCGGTGGTCAGTCGGAGGACGCCCCCGCTCACCACCTTTGGCTGCGAAGAACCATTCGTCAATATCTGGCAGCCGGGAGGTGGCGTGGTGCTATTCACGCAAACGTTGCTCGTTGTGAATCCGCCGACAGGGAAACTGAACGCCTGCCCGGACGCCAGCTTTCCGGCTCCCCCGACCATCAATACCAATGCCAACACACACCACAACCCCGGTTTGCTGCGCATAAGTCACTCTTCTCCGCTCGCTCGCGAGCAACCACTCGGAAAACGTTTTGGAACCCAGGATGTTAGGAACGTTTACGGCTGCTACAAGTGGGACCGCACTTCTTCGCAGCTGCTAGTGGGGGAGCAGCAAAACTGCGTGCGCAATTGTCAGCGGTCGTTGCGGATGTGTCAAGAGAAACTCTTCTCTACGGCCCGAATGCGCTTTCCGGTTGAAAATCACACGGATCCGGCAGGTTCTTTCCTCCTTCACAAAAGAGGAACTAGACGTCTCGTTAAGACCCATCTGCCGGGATCGCCGACAGGTGCGCTGAAGAGTAACCCTAGAAAATAAGGCGGTTTGTTGGAAGGCACTTTACACGGAATTGCCGCCACAGTCGCGGATCACCCTGAGGATCCGTCGAACAGCCGGCGGCACGCCGGAAAGGCATGACAGCAATGGTCTTATAGTGCGGCTACACCGCGCTCCTGATTCCGAATACGGATCGCTTCTTCTACCTTGGTCAGGAATATCTTCCCATCCCCGATCTTGCCCGTAGCTGCGGTTTTCAAAATCGCCGCGACCGCCGCATCGACCAGGCTGTCGTTCATGACGGACTCAACCTTGATTTTGGGCAACAAATCCACTGAATATTCCTGACCTCGGTACATTTCGGTGTGACCCTTCTGGCGGCCGTGTCCGCGTACCTCCGAAATCGTCAGTCCATCAATGCCAATTTCACTGAGCACCGCCTTTACCGCTTCGAGTTTGCCTGGCTGAATAATCGCTTCGACCTTAGTCATTTGTTGATCTCCCTCGCGTAACTGAAATTTGTGATTAACTCAGTTGCGTGCTGCTAAAGCAAAATGAATCTCCACAGAGAATGCTCAGTTCGCCGTTTCTCCCGAAATAGAGTGCATTTCATCGAACCTGCTTGGACCGCCCAACTCTGCCGGAATCGGTTTTGAGAAACTAAACCGTAGGAATGCTGGAGTGATCAGAGTTGTCAGCAACACAAGGGCAACTGACTGCACATAGATATCGCGCGAAACTAAACCTGCCGTCAGTCCCAAACTGGCGGTTATCAGCCCGACTTCCCCTCGCGGGATCATTCCTAATCCCACGGTCAACGATTCGCGGCTAGAAAACCCGCTGCTATAAGCGCCTATCCCGCATCCAATGATCTTGCCCAGAACCGCGATCACAAACAGCAAAGCAAAGAATGCGAACCGCCCTCCAACGTGCCATGCATTGACCTCCATGCCTACAGACACAAAGAAAACAGGACCGAAGAATGAGTTCAGCATGGGGCGCACGTCTTCACTCACCTTCTGCTGATGCGGAGTCATAGCAACAAATAGTCCTGCGAGGTAAGACCCGGTTATTGCCGCCATGCCACCCAGCCATTGCGCCTCAAACGCTAGAAGCATGGCTACGGCGAGGGCGACAGCGACTTCCGTATGATGTCCGTGAAGCCGGACTGCCTGTTTCAGCGCCCATCGTGTGAGCCAGGGGCCGAAGACGCCCATTGTCAACAGACACAGGATCATCCGACCGAAGATAAGCGCCAGACCTCTGGATGATGTGTCGCCGACTTTCGCCATCTGCGGTGCCAAAGCTATGACGACGGAAAGCACGACTAGTCCTAGGATGTCATCGATTACTGCCGCTCCCAGTATCGTCGAACCGACCTTCGAACGCAGTTGATTGAGATTCATCAACGCCTGCGCCGTGATGGTGACACTCGTAGCGGTCAGGATGGTGCCGATGAAAACCGACTCCCCTGTGCCGTACCCGAACGCCCTCGACAGAGCATAGCCACCCGCCATGGGTAAAATCACTCCGCCCGTAGCAGCCCACAACGCCGGAGCGACTGTGCTGCGCATCATGGCTACGTCTGTCTCTAGCCCTGCGACAAACATAAGAAACACAACCCCAAGATCAGCAAGGATCTTGAAGATATCTGCGACGGCCAAGGCGTTTGTTGAGCCATGACTTAACCAATGGGCTGCCCAGATGTTCAATGCCGACGGTCCTAGTAGCACACCCGCCAGCAATTCCCCAAGTACTAGTGGCAGGCCGAGTCGGGATGCAGCGGTACCCGCCACTTTCGCCGTCACGATCACAACGGCAACACAAAGAAGTATTTGGAGCGAAGTGCTCACCTGTTCCCTCGGGTGCTTGCGGCAGGGCGGGCACGAAGGATTGTGATACCAATTGCGACAAGGCAACCTGCAACTACGGGGAGAACAGGCGCATGGCCAAATGCGCACAGAAACATACCCACTAAGACAGCGCAAGAACATGCGATGCGCTGTTCCTTAATGACTTCAAGCCCGTTACGTAGCATTGAATTCCTCCATTCTCCGAAATATTTCAAGAAGCAACAGCTAACATGACTGCTCATTGCCTCTGAGCATCGCGGTCTCCACCGACGACCTCTTGAACCACTTCATTGGGAACCAGGCTTTATTGAAAGAAGGGCGGGCGATCCCATTCCGTTCTCTCGTCCTTTCTTCTTTCAGCAGTTGAGTCAACATAGCGCGCTGCTCAAGCGTTTCGGCGCAGCGGAGTGCTTGCTGGGCTGCCGCATAGCCCTTTGCCGGAATACGCATTTTGAAATTGAGCTGCGCCAGGGTGAAATGAGCCGCGAAGCTGTGAGGTTGAAGTTTGGTTGCCTTTTCAAGTTCGTCGAATGCAGGATAGATGTTGTACGTGAGCGCATTCGCCAAGCCCAGGAAGATACGGGCTTCCGCGCATTCGGGAGCTTGTGCGACGCTGCTCGAGAATGCAACGAGGGCCGCTTCGGCATTGCCGGCTTGAAAGTGCTCCAGGCCCTTGCGGAGAGCACCGATCGCAGTGGCCGGAATGGCAAGCGAGGGGCTGGACTGATTCAAGCATTTCTCTGCGAGTTCGTGCTGCAGCAACATCCCGTGGTCCGTCATTAAGCTGTCTCCTGTGCAACCCGCATGGCTGCGGGCAGATCGGCTGGTTGGCCCATGCCAGCCCCTAAAGGAATTGTGTCCGGCTTAAGTACGAAATCGGGATAGCAGAGCGCACCCATCTCCGGGATATCGAGTCCGGCTAGTTCATCGGCGGCACTGACTCGCTGGCCCACAACTGCGTCAATTACGTAGTTTGCGGCGTAAGACAGTCCGAAGACGAACCCTACCAGTGTGCAAACCCCGATCAACTGCGCCACCAGTTGTCCGGGATCACCATAGAACAGACCGCGAACCGAACCATTGACGCCGTTCCAGCTTCCGCCGTAATTGGAACTGCCATCGGCGAAAAGCCCAACGGAAATGACTCCCCATATTCCGTTGGTGCCGTGAACCGAGATTGCACCGACGGGGTCGTCGACCTTCAGAACACGATCAACAAACTCAACGCTCAAGCAGACCAGCACTCCGGCGATGAGACCGATGATGGCTGACGATACGGGGCTTACAAAGCCGCTTGGAGCGGTGATCGCCACCAAGCCGGCAAGCAGGCCGTTTCCGGTCATTGATGCGTCTGGCTTGCCATAACGCATCCACATGTAGATCAGTGCGCCGAAGGATCCGGTGCATCCCGCGAGCATCGTATTCACGGCGATCGAACCGATGCGCAACGCACCGTTACCCGATGCTCCTAATGTGCTGCCGGGATTGAATCCAAACCATCCGAACGCCAAAATGAAGCAGCCAGTCAGCACGATCATGATGTCGTGTCCGGGAATGGCATTGGGTGAACCGTTGCGGTTGTACTTGCCAATCCGAGGGCCGATGATCATGCTGAGGGCCAAGGCTGTGATGCCGCCGACTGCGTGTACCACACCCGATCCGGCGAAGTCGGCGTAGCCATGACCCAGGCCGAAGTTCACGCCAAGCTGAGAGAGCCAGCCTCCGCCCCAAGCCCAGTTCGCGAATAAAGGATAGGTAATCGCACCCATGAATACCGAAGAAACCGCGAACGCCACATATTTCCAGCGTTCAGCGGCGGCCCCGGTGACAATCGTTAGTGCTGTGTCCATGAACACCATCTGGAACAGGAAGATGACCATGACAGCGACGTCGTAAGTCGTTCCGCTTAGGAAGAAACCGTGCGTTCCAAAGACTCCCCAAGTCTTGCCAAGCAGGGAGATGGCATGCTCGGAATTCAGCGGATTCGCACCCCCCAGGGTTCCCGAAGGAGCACAACCGCCCATCTGCAGGGCGAATCCGCAGACCCAGAACGCGAAGAGGCCGAATCCATAGACCATGAAGTTCATCATCATGGTGTGATTCGCATTTTTCGCGCGACACAGGCCGGTTTCGACGGTCGCGAAGCCCGCTTGCATGAACATCACCAGAAAGCCGGCTATCAGAGTCCATACGAAATTGATGCCGATGCGGTTCTGGCCGACTTGGTTCACCGTGTCCGCAAGGGTGACACCTTTAGTCGGGTCTGCAGCGATCACATCGTTCACAGTTCCAGTTTTCGTTCCGGCTGGGTCGCCTTTCGCCAGGTCATCGGTGGAAGGCGGTTGGGCCATCTTGATATTCAGAGGAGCATCCATTGCTGGTGCCGACGTCTGAGCAGCGGCGGCAGCGTTGGCGCTGGCATTGCTTTGGTTTTGTGCCCATGCGGAAATCCCGCTCAGCACGACTAAAGTCAATGTTAGAGAACATACCCTTTCAATTCTGCTCATTCGCATCTCCTTGAGGAAAGTTGCTGTGCTCCGAAAGCACGCGAGGCTAGCGCCGGTGCGATCCTGACCACCGAACTCTGTTTTTCAGGCTTTCCAAATTGCGTTCTTGAGGTGTGCCTTATTCATCACGACGAGAATCCCGAAAAGGGAGACCGCCAGTCCAAGAATGCATAACGTCATGCGAACTGCCGTTGATTGCGTCAGCACTAGGGAGACCACCGGGATTAGCCAGCCTGTGATAGCCATTACCAGTCCGAAAAGCTTCATTTATCCTCCTTTAGCTAAATGCGAAGTAACGCGATATAGTGCTCGAAAGTTTCAGGCAGCGGCTTTCGTCCGATAGAAACCAAGTCCGGAATACAACAATAGTGATGCACCCACTATCGCAACGATGACACCCACCGTTCCCCCGCCATAGAGGCCACCTACCAGTGTCGTGAAACCGGTCAGAGTCGTTGCCAAGTACGTCCCTTGCTGTCTAGTTGCAGCCATGAATCTGTGCTCCCTTCAGTTTGTAATTCGGGTCGAATTGAATGCATCGTTTCTCGGCCTTGCTACAGCTGTAACCTTTCCCTAAAGGTCCCGCAGCGGATACGAGTACGCAGGCCATCGCGGCCAGGATAATCAGGACTGCCACGAGCGGAACCGCCGCGAGCAGCCAGAGGCCGACGAGCAACGCGCCTGCACCCGTGAGCAGCGTAGCTGATCGCAAAGCTCTCTTACTTCTTGCCATCGCACTCCCACTCACGTTTGACCTAACAGTCCCAATGGGGCCATTACGGATAAGTTGTATGCTTGGGCGGGGGGCGGCAAGGGTGCTGACACCAGGGGTTAGTTGGGTTTGTGCCCAAGCCGCTGATCCCCACATCAGGAGCCGCCCCGGTTTGAGCGGTTCACAATTCCGAGATCTTGAGTTAACAAAACCCATTCGCTATTTAGCCTCCCGGCTGTCGAACGTGAAGACGAGTCCAGCCGTGAGAGTATTCTGATTCAGCGCTGGATTCGTTCCCTTCAGGAATACGGGCTGGTTCGACATGTCGCGCCGATACTCAAAGCGGCTGATGATGTGGTGCGCCATGAGTCGTTCGAATGTCATAGTGAATTCGTTGAAGTGTGTGGGAAGGAGCGTTCCTGTTGTGAATCCATCGTGATCGTCGTAGTACTCGTACCGTGTCGCCAGTGCTGAACTGGAACTCAACGCGTACTTTACATATCCGCCAACGCCAGTCCAGAACACGGGGTGAGAGAAGGTGTTGCTGACCTGATCGATCAGGTATCGGTCACCTCTGCCGTAGTCGCCATTCACCATGAACGAGAGTTTGGCGGTTGGTGAATAGGTGACAACCGTATCGCTCAACTGGCGCAAATTGCTGTTGATTCCGTTTTCTTCCGGCCCGGCCATGTAGTTCTGAATAACCCCGAATTTCTTGTTGGGATTCCATCCGAAACTCAGTCCGTAGGTCTTGCCGGTATTGTTGTCAACGACGTTGTTCCAGCCGTTGATGAAAAAGCCGGTCAGCGAATACTTGTCATTGAAGGCGTACTTGGCGCGCATTCCGAAGTGGTAGTAAGGAATCGCATAGGAGAAGAGAATCCCGCGGGAGTAGTTCCAGTTGTCTTTTGTCTCGATGACCTCGGCTCCCGCCGGAGTGACGAACTTTCCCACATCGACCTGCAGGCCCTTGCCCACGGGCGCCAGATAAGAGAAGTACGCCTCTTTGAGGTATTGATCGAATCCGAGTCCCCCCTTTGGTTCCGAGGCATTCACGGTATTCATGGCTTGTCCGAAGCCGAGCGCCACGTGGTACCCGGTCCGGCTATTCGTAGGATCGGGAGTCTTGTCCACGACCAGTTCCACAAGATTCAGGCCGAACTGGTTAGTAGCGCCGTCGAAGAAGCGAAGGCTGTTGGTCTGCGATGCCGGGTTATTGAAGTTTTGCCCGTAGTACACATCCACGAATCCGCTCAATGTCGTGGGCCCGAGCAACCCCGCGAGGGATAATGGTGCCGGAGCGGGCGTAGCCGCAGTCGGAGTGCTAGCCAAATTGCTTTGCGCTGGCGCCGCACTCGCCGGAGCTGGCTTCTCGCCGTCCTTGTCTTTCTGGTCCTTCATCGCTGAGAGTTCCGTGCGCAGTTCTTTCACTTGCTGTTCAAGTTCCTCCATGTGGTGGACGATCGCGTCGTTGGACGGCGGTGCGGAGTTCGCCTCCTGAGCCTGACTTACAGGCACAAGCACCAGACCGGCGAGTGCGATCATTGCCCCGAGTTGGGACCATTTCCTCATCTTGATGTCCAGCTTTCTCCCCTGGTAGATCCAACGAATGCCTGCGTGCATCCGCTGTCAGCAACGCGACGGTAGCGATCTCAAACTTTTTAGTCCAATTCATACTTTCGTTGCCGAAGATCGAAAGTTCTATTAAGAACAAAAAGTTATGGGCGAGATAAGTCATGGTTATCGGCGTTAGACTGCCGATTCACAAAATATGACTTCGCCTCGCTCAGCGAGAGGGTCCCATGTGCGCGTTCAGCAAGGTTTTCCAACGTTTTTGCGGTATGAATTGGCAAGCTTATCCCGCACCTAACTGCCGACGCTCCCGCCGACTAAATCTAGTGAGTTAAGCGCACATTCATCCGAAACGTGACAGCCGCTTATCGAGGGGATTGATTTTTTTCATGACCGAAATCCAGAACGTCGTGGTGGAAGAGGATTTTTAGTTCAAGTACGAGGCCGTCTTTTTGCGCCTGCGAACTCTGAAAATGCTCAAAAGAGAACCTGAACATTAAGATGTTCAGGTCTGATATTCCCGGGAGCCACTTTCATGTCCAGCCAATCCCGTCTTTGTTTTCTCGGTCTGTTGTTCCTCACGATTGGAGCGCCTGCTTTCGGACAGGCGAATGTTCACCTCAAGACTGCTGACACTGAATTAGCGTTTGTCGCCGGGGATTCTGCCCCTTATATGTCGGGATTCTCGGTTCCCGGACAATCGAGATGGGTGAATCGCAACTCGGAGAATCTGGTCGACTCGGCCCAGACCGCCGGCCACGCGACTGCACTTCACTGGAGCTATCGTCCAGAGGCGAGTAAGTCTGACGAACATCAAGTCGTGTTCGTGTACGAATCCACTTCGCCCCACCTTCGCCTGAGTTGGGAGTGGCGCGTCCGTCAGGCCTACGGCCCGATTGAGCATCAGATTCGAATTGAGAACCTGGAATCTCAGGAACTCTGGATTCCGCTGCAAGACAGCCTCGCGTTCGACTGGGTAATCCGTCCAGAGGATTCGTTCGAGCAGTTGTTCGTTGAAAAAGGTGCAGACTCCCCATCAGACATCGGTACCCATGATGTCTCAATCGAGGATGGATACAGCTGGATTGGCTCGTCCAGTACATATGGGGACATCGACCACCGAGCCCCCCGCGAAATCGTTCCATGGGTGCTCGTCGAAAAAAAGGACGGTTCGCATTCGGGGTGGTACGCGGGCGTCGAGTTCAGCGGACGAACTCGTGTCGCTCTCGATCGTGCGAAAGATTCCCTGAAAGCGGCCCTCGGACTTAACCCGGTGCCAGGCCCCGCCAGCACGCGTTTGACGCCTGGAGAAACATTTGAGTCCCCTATCGTTTTCTTCGGCGGATTCCGTGATGGATCTGACGGCGCAGGTAATGTCCTCCGTACTTGGGTGCGCGCGGTTTTAGGCAATCCCGAATCCTGGAAAAATCCCAACTATCCTCTAATCGTGAACAACAGCTGGGGGGGCGGGATGGATGTAAACGAAGAGATTGCCACCCGCATGATTCGCGACTCCGCCGAACTCGGCGTCGACATGTTTCATATCGATGCCGGGTGGTTCCGGGATGTAGGTGACTGGTATCCGAATCCGAAGAAATTTCCGCATGGTTTGGCTCCCATCGCCGACGACGCTCACAAGCACGGATTGAAATTCGGTATCTGGGTCGATTGGACGCAAGCTGGACTTTCCGCCCGACCCGGTGCACTAAACGCTCGCGATCCGAAGGTCCGCGACTGGATGGTGACCGATATTCCCGCGGATTGGAAACCCGAGCCATTCAAGGGACAGACCATCGATATCGGTGTTCCCGAGGCGAAGCAATGGGCCCAAAAGGAAGTAGAGCGGCTTGTGAGCGACTATCACCTCGACATGCTCGAGCACGACGGATACCTTGTTGCCGATGGCTGCAACCGCGATGACCACCCGCACGCTTCCGTGGATCCGCTAAACCAGTGCATCTATAAGTCGTGGGGATCTTACTTCGTCGACAGCACCAATTCCACAGACGTGAGCTATCACGCAGTCCGCGCCTACTACGATATCTATTCCAATCTACGCATGAACCATCCCGGCCTGCTACTGGAGATTTGCAATGATGGCGGCCGAATGGTTGATTTCGGCAGCGCCGCTCATGGCGACTACTTCTCGATTACCGACACCTACGATCCCCTGTCGAATCGGCGGGCGTTTTTCGATACCAGCCACGTTCTTCCGGCCGCGATGCTTGAGAGTTACGTAGAGAAATGGCCTACCCCTCGTATCGAAAATTTCCGCTACATGCTGCGGAGTGGAATGATGGGCTGGTTCACGATCATGACCGACACGAACGCATGGTCCGCCGAGCAGCACGCTGCCGCTAAAGAGGAGATCGATCTTTACAAGAAAGAACTCCGCGGATTCATTCGCGACGCGAACCTGTACCATGTTTCGCCGCGTCCAGATGGAGTGCACTGGGATGGCATCGAATATTGGAATCCAAAACGCAAACGGGGTGTCATTTACGTTTTTCGAGGAACCATACAGACGGAGGATTCGCACCAATTCCGCCTATCAGGATTGAATTCTTCCGCACGGTACTCGATTCAATTCCACGATCATAGTGCGCCGGACCGAAGCATGACTGGTCAGGAACTCATGCGAACCGGACTTACAGTGAAACTTGGGCTGCCAAACAGTTCGGAAGTGGTGTTCATCGATGAGCACGACTAGACTGGGCAGAATTATCGATCGCCTCACGGACGCCGGTTGCGGTAAAGCGAAAGGTCCACTTCTCGCGCCATCGCTTCGATGTTCAAATCTAGTTCCAGGAAATCACGCACTGTCTGTGCACAGCCTTGCGGGTCGCTCAGCACTTTGCGATACCCAATGCGGCAAAGAGGGATGTCTTCTCTCTGTTCGAGCCATGCGACGATTTCCCGCATGTGATCACGGAAGGCGTTTGTCAGCACGGCATGGTCAAGTGGCTCGCCGGACCCGCGACGCTTGAGCATTTCATCTTGCGAAGCGAGAACTTCAGGCAGCGGACGCTCCATGAAAATCAGCTTGTAATTCCTGCCGCGCGGGAGCGAGAGAAGAAGCTGCGAAATGATTTTTACAGCTTTACCTTCGGCCTCATCGATGCGATTCGGCTGCTTCGGGAGAAGCTTGGCGGGTTCCCATTCGCAATATCCGCGGGGGTTGTCGATGTCGGGCTTGCGCTCCTGATCAGTGAGCAGCGGCATGCCGCCTGCCGCAAGCATCTGCATCATCAGAGAAGTGCCCGAACGCGGCAAGCCCGAAACAATCGTGATCACGATTTGACTATGTTAATTCATGCCTGGCCGCGGCCCGCTTCAAAGCACCGCGGTTGCAGCGCTGGGTGCTTGGATCGGGGCGCCCACCGTCCAGGGTCTTCCATCGAGATGTTTTGGCAGGGCCAAGCCGAATAGTTTCAAAATCGTTGGTGCGACGTCGACAATTGCAGGCTTCTCGTCGCTGATCTTGTGATTGCAGAACAGAACTCCGGGCACGAGCCGGGGATCGATGCAGTGGTCGCCGCTCCATGCTTTCAGATTGTCTTCAAAAATCTGGCTGGTAACTTTGCCCATGACGGAATCCCATGATGCACGGAATCCATCGCCGTACCCTACGATCAGATCCGGGGCGTTATCGACGTAGGGGCCGGCATACACGGCATCGCAATCGAATACGCCGGTGATGCCGACGCGTCCCGATGCCGGGTCGGTGAGTCCGTCGAGTTTGCGACGCAGTTCATCTTTTAGAGATTCGACCTCCGCTCCGGGCTCGACAATTCCTTCGCGCTCGCGACCTTTCAGGTTCACATAAAGTCCGTTAAGGCCCATCGTGTACGCCCGCGTTCGAGACCAATCGACGTCGTCGAACCAGTCTCCGCTTTCGGTCTTGCCAGATTTCAGTGCGAGGTATCCGTTCTGGTGTAACCAGGCATTCAAATTGACGCACCGAGCGAACGACTTGAAACCGTGGTCGGAGACGATCATTAGCAGAGTCTGGTCGTCGATTTGTTTCATGACGCGGCCAACAAGTTCGTCCATACGAGCGTACAAATCCTGAATCACCTCGGGACGCTGATCGCGAGGGACCTCGCGGGCCGCGGGGTGATCTTCGTCCAGGTAGCGCCAGAACATGTGTTGCACGCGGTCGGTCGTATCGAATACGCAAGCGCAAAGACCCTGCTGCGTCTTCTCCAAGGCGTCGAAGAGCATGCGCTCACGATCTTCATGGTTCGCATAGCACTGCGCCAGGAAGGCCTGGTCGTCCAAAACCTTTTCGTTCAACGCCCACGTATCTTCCGCGAGGCCGAGCGTAGCGTAAGGTCCGAACAGCTTCGCCAGATAAATGGAATATGTGACCGGATGAGAAATGGGAAGGTCCGGCCTCGCAGGATCGATGTTGACCGGCGTGACGTAAACCTCGATCTGGGGCGAAACTTCCTTGAGATAAAAACGGCAAATACCATGGGCGCTGAAGCCGATACCGCTCTTGAACTTCACCGAAATCCAGTCGGAGTAGTCGCCTACTCTCAGTGTGAAAGTCTCGGAGCCCACAGTCAGCCGGGCTTGATTTGTGCGCGGTTCTGGCTCGATCTGAAACTTGACTCGCAGTTCGCTGCCCGAACCGCCGGATAGAGGATCCTCGGGGCCGGGCACATAAGAAGTGTAGCGAGATTCCAACCGCTCGATCGGAACTCGAACCCCGCCTTCGCGAAACTTATCGCTGCTGGGACGAGTGCTGCAGAAACAAAAAGTGCCCTGGCTGCCTTTCAAGTCGGGTACACACATGCCAGAGAGAAGAACGCCGGAGAATTTCTCGGGCGGAAAAGTCACCGGCACGCGAAGTACGGAACAAAAAATCCCAGCCTCTCCGAGCCAGTGCCAGAAAGGTGTTCCACGGCGCATGCCCTTGATTCTCGCGCCGCCGAGCGGAATCGTGTACTTACCGATTTTCCAGCTGCGTTTCGGCCCTTTGATTTCTGCAGATGAGAGGTAGGGCAGGTAATTGGCAACGTCGCGAGCGAGAAAGTCGTAGATATTGTGCTTGCCGGGATTCACGCCCGTCATGAACGTTGACCATGCGACTGGAGAAATGGCGGGGTACGTTGTCCGCAACTTCCGGAATGTTCCGTGCTGCCGCAGTCTCGCGAGATTTGGCAGCCTGCCCTCCGCGATGAACCGCTCCGTCAATTCCGGATCCATGCCATCGAAGCCGAGGATCACGGCCCGCTTGATTTGCGCTTTGCCGTAGGCCTTTCGTCGCCGTAAGAGCCGGAATAGCTGTCGGAAAGGCCATACAAAAAATGCGTAAACGGAATAGAGGAACGCGACAAAAAGCGTCCAGAAAGAGGAGAGAACAGCAAAACCGGCGCCGGGTCCCGCATACGCGTGACTGCACAAAGGGTAAAACAGAATGAGCGCGAGAAGCGCGAAGCAGATCGATGAACGCCTTCGCTCAATCGGAGAACTGTGGCCCCATTTCATATCTCGATCCCAAGGATACTCTTAAAGAAAAAACCCGCAGCCAGTGACAAGATGAAGAACAGCCAGATCCAATTCCAACCAACGCCGGCGAATGCGATGTCGCGAGGGGGGTATTGCACTTCGATGGCTTCGACGAACTTGTTTCCGGGCAGCGCAGGTTCAGCGGACACAAAAATACGCTCCCAGAACTTCCCTCGTAATCGCACAGGCGAGAGTCTCTGCATGCCCGAACCGACGACCACGCGCTTCGTAAAGATCTGGTCGCCGAGGTGAACCTGGACGGCGTACTCTCCAGTCTTTTCTGCCACCACTCTCCAGACAACCTCGCTTTCTGCAGGAACGTGCACTGCCGGCGCAGTGCTCTTTAGGCCATCGGGCAATTGGAGCGAGGCTTGGTTGAGCGAGTCTGCATTGTCCATTCGAGCCTTGACCAGAAAGGATTGGTTGGCGGAGAGCGGCTCCGATCCTAAATATCGGTCAAGTTGAACAATCAGGAACGTCATCGGCACGATTACGAAGAGCAAAGGCTTGAATGCAAGGCGGAGGTAATGACCGGTCGCCAGCACGATTCGTCCGTACGACCGGAGGACCACCTGGATCTGATCCTGAAAAAGGCGGAGTGCGAGCAGATGCGCTTTGAGTTGATCCTTTGCGATGCGAATGGCTCTCTGGTCGGAGGTATACGCAAACACGATCACCATCACCAGTCCGATGACTAGTGAAATGCCGATCACGATTCCGGAGGGAATGTTCATCCCAAGAGAGCTCATAGAAGAGGAAAGCAGCGAAGCCGCTACTCGATGTACCCCAAGCCCTGCAGCCGCTTTTTAATGATTTCCTTCGACGTATTGCCGCCCTCACTGGGAGGAAGCACCTTATTCACTTCCTTTTCGAGAGCGTGCACGACGAATTCGTCGACGGACGAGTAGCCGCAGGCCTCAGCGCACTGTTTCACCTTGTCCAGCAGTTCGCCTTCCAGCTTCACTTTGTGAGAGCCGAACATAGTTCACTACACCTCGATCCCCAGTTGTTGAAAATCATTGAGACGCGCCCGAGCGAAACACGGTTTGTCCAATCATACCGCGCCCTTTGGCAATTCCAAACTCGGCAAGAACGGTCGGAGCAATATCTGTCAGCGCGGGAGTCTTCGCGGAAATCTTGCGGTTGCTGAGCAGTACCCCTGGGACGAGCGTGTAGTCCATGCAGTGGTCGCCGCTCCACGGGTTGGAATTGTCTTCGAGTTCCTCAGCCGGGAAAGATCCCAGAATCGTCTGCCAACCAGCGCGATACCCGCGGTTGTAACCGACGAGCATGTCGGGACCTGATCGCGAGTATGGTCCTTGATAAGCCTCGCTGGCGAGGTCGATGCGCGTGATGACCCGCTGTTTCGATTTCGGATCCTGCACGGAAAGCAGTTTTGTTCGCAGTTCCGTCATCAAGCTGTCTGCCTCAGTCCCGGGAGCGACGATTCCATGGCTCTCGCGATCACGCAGGTTGAGATAGAGGCCATTGAGCCCGATTCCATAGGCCCGCGTTTTCGTCCAATCTACATTCGCAAGCGGTTCGCTCGAATCGGAACTCGCCTCGTTCTTGAGTTTGATGTATCCGTTGTTCAATAGCCAGGTGTTCAGGTTGAAGGAACGGTAGTAAGGGGCAAATCCATGATCCGACAGCACGAGCAGAGTTGTTCGATCGTCGAGGCGCGGCAGGACTTCGCCGAGGACCTGATCCATCTGTTGATAGAAATCAGCGATGGCGGAACCGTTTTGCTCGGCGAGAGTTGCGTCGTATTCGGGATGTTGCGGGTCCATCAGCCGCCAGAACATGTGCGAGTTCAGGTCGAGGCTGGAAAAATAGAAAAAGAAAACGCCTTCCTTGAACTTCGGAAATTCAGCGTCGAACATGCGACGATGTTCCGACAGTACTGTTCGCGCCTGTTGCAGGTACTCCTTGTCGTCCAGCACGCCATCCGAGAGTGCCTTGGTATCTTCCGCGATTCCCTGGGTGTGGAATTCTCCGGCTTCGTCCGTAAGCAAACGCGAATAGCTGGACGGAGTGGAAATCGGCAGCGCTGGATCCGCGGGGTCGATATTGATGGGCGAAACGTACATTTGAAAGCGGGGATGCGCCTGCTTTAGATAAAAGCGGCACATGCCCTTCACATTCCCAAAGAAGGGAATTAGCTGGAACTCAACGCGAACCCAGTCGCTCCACTCGCCCTCGCGGAGGACAAATTCATGATCCTGCACGCTGATCTTAGCTACAGATTCAACCGGATCTACCGCAACCGAGAATTGCTCGGTCGCGGCCGGATTGCCTTTTCGGAACGAATTGTCAGGGCCTATCAGGTTGGCTGTAACGCGAGAGTTCTCCGCCTGGACCGGGATGACTTGCCCCCCTTCGACTGCGCCGGACGTTGCGACCGGATCATCGGTATAGAACGAAAACGTACCGTAGGTCCCACGCAAGTCAGGAGTGCCCATACCCGAAAGAGTTTTCCCCTTGGCGGGCACGGGTGGAAAATTTGATGGGATCCGAAAAATTGTGTTGGGAATTCCGTGCTGATCGAGTATCTGCCAGAAGGCTGTGCCTTGACGCAGTTGTTCGGCACTGCCACCGCCGAGCGGGATCGCCCAATTGCCCAGATGGATCGAGTGTTTTGGCCCCTCGACTTTGGAAGCAGAGAAATAAAGGCTCAACGTCTTCGGATCACGGTGGATGAAATCGAAGATTCCATGACCACCCGCGTTCATGCCCGTGATGAGGTTCGACCATGCGACCGGACTTTGCGGAGGAATGCTGGTCGTTAGCGGGCGGAAGTCTCCCTGTGCCTCAAGTTTGGCGAAGTTGGGCATTTTGCCTTCGCGCATGAAGCGATGCAGAAGCTGGGGATCCATCCCGTCAATGCCGAGGATGATCAAGCGCCGGTCACTCTGCAGATTTGCCGGAGCGGGTCGGCAGGAAGGCAGCATCGCTGCCCAGATCATGAGTAGGAAAGAGGACAGCACCCAGGATATTTTTCTCAGACAGTGAATCCTCAGAATCCTCGTTCAGTTGTGACACGATTTCGGAACATTGCTAGACTTCTAAGCATGACGCGGCGTCTGGGCTCATGCTTCTTGTATGTCATTCTAGCCTTGCTTGTTCTCCCGGTCGACTCCCTTGCAGCGACAAAGCCGAACATCATCCTTATTACTCTGGACTCAACGCGGGCGGACCGGATGGGATTTCTGGGGGCGCGTGGCAACCTCACAGCCAACCTGGATGGGATCGCGCATCAGGGAATCATCTTTTCCCAGGCTTACGCACAAGCGCCCACAACGGTAGTTTCGAGCGCGACGATCTTGACGGGCACGTATCCTCAAACGAACGAGTCGAGCGAGTTTGGGGGGGCTCTCCCTGTAAAGCTGCCGTACTTTCCGGACCTGCTTCATTCGGGCGGGTACCGCACAGCTGCCTTTGTAGGATCGATACTGCTAGATCCAAGGAATGGCCCGTATCAGGGTTATGACCGTGGCTTTGATCTGTACGATGCGGGCTTCCATGAGGCGCAACGGGGCGAAAGTCGGTACCAATCCGTGGAACGCCGCGGGGACCAGGTCGCGGATCGCGCGATCAAATGGCTGGCAACGAACAAGCAGTCGCCTGTCTTCTTGTGGATGCATCTGCAGGACCCGGACGGCGTCAGCGAAGGCGCCTACGATCGCGCTATTGCGGCGGCCGACGCTGCGGTCGGGAAATTACTAAGTTTTCTCCGGACCCAGTCTCTGTATGACGACTCGTTGATCGTGGCGGTATCTCCTCATGGGGAAGGTTTGGGCGCGCACGGAGAGGACACACACGGGGTCTTCCTCTACGACGAGACGATTCATGTCCCACTCTTGTTGAAATTGCCGAAGGGACAAATGGAAAGAAAGCAGACCAAGAATCGCGCGCGCCTCCTGGACATCGCTCCAACCGTGCTTGCGGAGGCCGGCGTCGCGATACCAGCGCAAATGCAGGGACAATCACTCATTCGAATCGCGCAGGCAACTTCGCAGGCGGACCAACCCGCATACTCCCGCAGCGATCTTTCGCAGCGAGCCTTCGGATGCAGTCTGCTGGAATCATGGCGAGCGGGGAAATATCTTTATATCCGCGCGCCGAAACCCGAACTGTACGATTTGTCGAGTGATCCGGGCGCGATGCACAATCTCGCGCAGACCGCAAAGGCTACGCTTGAAACGATGGCCTCGCAGTTGCAAGCCTTCGACAGTCATTTGGGGAATGGTGCTGCGAAATCCGCAGCCTCAGGTCTGACCTCCAGTGAATTGCAGAAACTGGCCTCTCTGGGTTATGTGGGGCTACAAAAGGGAGGCGGCGTGAATGCAGCCGCCGAGGGGCCCGATCCTAAAGACGCGATTGGCGCGATCAATAAGACATTCGATGTCATGCGCGATTTAGAAGATGGAAAGCCTGAAAAGGCTATTCCTACTCTGCTGCAGGTTCTCGCGACTCAGCCGGCATCTTATCTCGCGCACTATGGGCTCGGGGCGGCCTTCATGCAGCAGCAACAATACGCAGGTGCCATAGAGCATTTCCACAAGGCGATCGAACTCCAGCCGGATTCCGCATGGGCTCATTACGGGATGGGGGTAAGCCTGATGAAGACGGGCGACTTCAAGACCGCCACCGTCCACCTGGAAATTGCCTCTGAACGCGTGCCTCGTTTTTCCCAGTCCCACTCCGCGCTTGCCGAGGCCTACGAACATCTCGGGCGGGCAGCGGACGCAGCTCGGGAACGAGCCAAAGTCTCTAAAGGAAATGCCAGTCACTAATCACCATGATTGGCTCGGCCGTTTGCTAGCATATCGACAAAGTTTGTAGGAGCCTCGTTGCAACTCGCCAGGGTACGTACGCGAAGGTCTCGTTCTGGGTCCGGAAACATGTTGCAGGTGGCCGCAATATTGGCGGTCTGGATGGCACTTGGCGCGACCGCGTTATCGCAGAACGATCGGGTAGGAGATCTCGTCCGGCAGGGTCAGGATGCCATTCATGCTGGCGATTTCAACCGCGCTGCACGCGTTTTTGAACAAGTGCGGCAGATCGCTCCGGACCGCAAAGACGTCAACGGCGGTCTCCTGCTGAGTTACCTTCAGATGGGCCGTTTGATGGAGGCGGAAGATATTGGCAAAGCCGCCGTCGAGCGTTGGCCAAAAGATGCCGAACTCCTGCATTGGCTCGGGTTGGTTTACTTCAAGCAACACAGAAACGATCTTGCGGTCCCTGGGTTGCAGCGTGCTCTAAAGCTGGACCCTTCGCAGTATGACGTTCATTTTGATTTGGCACTTGTGTTGCTATCTGACGGGCACTATTCGGATGCTGCAAAAGAATTGGAGATCGCGACGAAACTCGATCCAAGAGCAGCACTGCCGCACGTGCTTCTCGGCCGTGCGTATCAGAATACAAATCGCAGTGTGAAGGCCGTGGAACAATTCCGGACCGCGTTGCGACTGCAACCGAGTCTCCCGTTAGTGCATTACCATCTCGGTTTTGCCTACGAGAGCCTCGGCAGCAACCAGGAAGCAATCGCGGAATATGAAAAGGAAATCCAGCGTTCTCCCGACAATCCCACGGTCCTGTATCAACTCGGTCATTGTCAGGTCTCCGTTGGATTGTGGAAACCAGCCATCGAGCACCTTGGGAAGGCAACACAGATTGATCCAACGAATTCTGATGCGTTTTACGATTTGGGCAAAGCGTTACTCTTACAGGGCGATGCCGAACAGGCCGTTCCCGCATTGCGTCGCGCCATTGCATTGAAGCCCTCAAATCCAACGCCGCATTACCAGTTGTCTCGCGCGCTGGAGAAGTTAGGAAAAAAAGAGGAGGCCCAGCTGGAACTTGATGCTTTTACTACCTTGAACAAAGCCCTGCCCGTGACTGGGGGAATGGCGTCCGGTCCTATTCAATGATGGCGAAAGCTTATGGTTCCAGATGGATGGTGATTCTCGCCGCGATCGCAGCTCTTACTCTGTGGCTGCCAATAGAATCATTTCCGCAACGGAGTACCTCGCCCCATAAGCCTGTCGTAGGAACGTCATCGTCTGCCCACGGCAAATCAGTTCTGCCCGGCATATCTTTTGCCGATGTGACGCGCGCGGCAGGGATCGATTTTCGCCTTACCTGTGGCGGGCCGGAGAAGCTGTACATCATGGACTCCATGTGCGGCGGCGTCGCCGTCTTTGACTATGACAATGATGGATGGCCGGACATTTTCCTGGTCAATGGCTCTGAGATTGGAGACCTCAAAGCCGGCAAGTGTCACTTCGGGAAGCTCTACCACAACAACCACGATGGCACATTCACCGACGTCACCGCCAAGTCAGGGATCGACCACTGCGGCTGGGGATTCGGCGCAGCGATCGGTGACTACGATAACGACGGCAAAGACGATCTCTACATCACATACCTCGATGGCGCGGTGCTGTACCGGAACAATGGCGACGGTACGTTCTCGGATGTGACCTCAAAAGCGGGCGTCGGTAACGCCGGCAGGTGGGGCACAAGCGCATCTTTCGGCGACTACGACAACGATGGCCATCTCGACCTTTACGTCGCCAACTACGTAGACCTGGATCTCGATCACCTGCCTGAATTTGGCCAGGGATCCTTCTGTCAATATCGCGGGTTCCCGGTTTCATGCGGCCCTCGCGGTTTGAAGGGAAGTCGTGACCGCCTTTATCACAACAATGGCGACGGGACCTTCACCGACGTCGCCGAGAAATCCAACATTGATCCCGGCTCATATTTTGGTCTGGGAGTGATGTGGCTGGACTATGACCGCGACGGTTGTCTTGACGTTTATGTTGCGGATGACTCCACGCCAAACATGCTCTATCGAGGCGACTGCAAGGGCGGGTTCACAGAAGTAGGAGCGCGGGCCGGCGTAGCCTACAGCGGCGACGGGCGCGAGCAAGCCGGAATGGGGATTGATTCCGCCGATTACGACAACGACGGTTGGCCCGACATCGCCAAGGCTAATTTTTCTGACGACACAAATAACTTGTTTCATAACGATCACAACGGCGGCTTCACCGATCTTGCGGGTCCTGCCAATTTCGGTCCCATCAGTACTCCGTTCCTTGGATTCGGCTTGAAATTCTTCGACGCCGACAACGATGGCTGGCCCGACGTCTTCATCGCAAATGGGCACGTCAATCCCCAGGTGGATGAGCACAATTTCGGTGTGACCTATGCCGAGCGCCCATTCCTGTTTCATAACCTGGGAAATGGGAAGTTCGAGGAGATAGGCCAGCATTCCGGAGTGCCTTTTACACGGCGTTATATCGGACGAGGTGCGGCGACGGCCGATTTTTTCAATGATGGCAATCTCGACCTCCTGGTCAACGTAATCGATGGTTCTCCGCTTCTCCTCAGGAATCAGAGCGCTCGTTCGGGCCATTGGCTCCGGATCAAGACCATCGGGGTGCGGTCGAATCGCGACGGATTGGGCGCCCGCATAGAGGTTCAATCCGGGAACCTGACTCAATCGGCCGAGGTCCGGGCCAACTCCAGTTTCGAGTCCGCAAGCGATGGGCGATTGCACTTTGGGCTGGGGACTGCAACGGGGGTCGATGCCATTACGATTCGATGGCCGTCCGGCGCCGTCGATCGGATTGGCCGCCAAAGCGCCGACCAGGAAATTGTGGTCGAAGAGGGGAAGGGCATCGTGCCTCAGACCCCAGCCGCTATGCAGGGCAAAAAGATCGGGACAGCGTCCCCTTCGGCGAACTCGAACTGAGCGAAATTTTCGATCTGATCCATCAACACGGACAAGGGACCGTGCGTCAGGGGCTGAGACCAAGGTTGGGCCCGGCATCATCCCGCCAAATCGATTTTGCGGCTCACCGGGTGCCCAATCAGTACACAGCGCCGCCCAACCTGAGATGGGGCTCCGCAGCGATTCCGGGTCGGCGGATCGCTGTCCTATTGGCATGATCCATCGCCACCGGTAAACATTTCTTGACAATTGAGGTTAGGTGAGTGCAGAATCCCCCCCAATTTCATATCGGGTCTTGTAAATAGTCGGAAGTCGTTACCTTTTACCGTTTCACGTATTTCGCAGGTGCTTTTCAATTCAAGTAGTGGGCTTGGGGGAAAACGCCGTGAAGAAACTGCAGCCTGTTCTGCTTTCACTCTGCCTTTTCAGTGTTGTTTCAATCGGGTTCGCGCAAGTCCAAAACGGACAATTCACTGGCATCGTGACCGATCCCTCGGGCGCGGCGATCTCCAATGCAAAGATCACCGTCACCAACGTTGGCACCAACCTTGTGGTGAGCGCCACAACGAATCAGTCCGGCGCGTACACGATTCCTGAGCTACAGATTGGCACGTACAGGGTCGAGGCGGAGGCGAAAGGATTCCGCAAGACTGTCCGAACCAGCGTCCCCGCTAACGCTGGCGTGGTCACCCATCTGGATTTCAAGATGGAGTTGGGGCAAACCACCGAGACTGTAGAGGTGTCGAGCGAGGCGCCCGCAATTCAAACGGAAGACTCCCGGCTCTCCACGACCATCGATTCCAACCAGATTTCGAACTTGCCGTTGAATGGACGCAATGTTTACGACCTGATGCAGCAGGCTGCAGGCGCGGTCAACGTTGATGGCGTGCTCAGCGAGAATGGCCACAACACGGTCGTCAACGGGCTACGCGAGAATTTCAACGGGTTCCTGGTGAACGGCTCGTCCAACAAGGGATTGAGCGGTGGCCCCCAAAATACTCCGATCGAAGATACAGTTGCTGAATTCCAGTTGTTGACGCTGAATCAGTCTGCGCAGTACGGCAACAGCGCGGGCTCGATCACCAACCTGGTGCAGAAGTCGGGCACGAATGCGCTCCACGGTAGCGTGTGGGAATTTATCCGCAACGACAAGCTGGATGCCAACACTTTCTTCGCGAATCAACAGGGTTTTGCGAAACCGCCGTTGCATTTCAATCAATTCGGGGGCACGATCGGCGGCCCGATCATTAAGGACAAGCTGTTCTTCTTCGGATCTTACCAAGGAGATCGCTTCCGCACTTCCACCCTTCCCGCACCGACGGTCGCCGAGGGCCCTGAGTTCCGCCAAGCTGTTGTGAACGCAGCAGGATTGGCACCGGGGGGTCAGGAGTCTGTAGGACAGTTGCTCTACAGCCAATTTGCTCCCAACGTGCAAGGCACACCATTTCTCACGGTGAATGAGTATCTGTCGGGCTTCTACAGCGGCAGCGGCTTTGGGGCAGTTTCCGATTTCGAGAATCCAGCCAATTATGGGGATCCGAATATCGCGGCTCGAATGACGACCTTGTTTAATTCGATTCAAGCCATGCCGCTTGGCTTAGATACACCCATGCTTTATCAGACAATCAACATCCAGAAGACCCAGAGTCAGGGAAATCTGTTCGACGGTAACGAGGCCTCGGGCAGAATCGACTGGAATGCCAGTTCGAAGGATCGGGTGTTTGCGCAACTCAACTGGTCACGTCAGAACACATTTACTGCGGCCACGAACAGCCGTGGTTTTCTGAATCCAACCAGGTTTATCTCACCCAATGGAACGATCAACTGGACCCACACCTTCGGTCCTCACATCGTGAACGAGGCCCGCGCCGGATACTCGGGTAGCTATTCGAGGTATGTTCCCTCTGTTCCCGGCGTGCCCTCTATTTACATCGGAGACGGTGCCGCAACCATGGGCTTCGGTTCCTACAATGGCTATCCGCAGTTCTTCAAGGAGCACATCTATAACTACGCTGACATGGTGTCGATCAACCACGGCAACCACAACATCAAGGTGGGGGCCGAAATTCGGCGTAACATCGAGAACTCGGAATTCAACGTAGCTCGGCCGTCGTATTATTTCTACGATCCATTCTTCTTCGCGGTGGATGGTCCTTACGGAATGGCCGCCGGAGTGGATCCTGGCTTCACTTCGAAATCCAACGCCCAGTTGGCAACGAACATTCGTCACTTCAGGAACATCGAATTCGGCGCTTTCGTACAGGACGACTGGAAGGTTTCGCGCAAACTAACTCTGAACCTGGGGCTTCGCTACGACTTGTTCCAGCGCCACCACGAAAATGCCGGTCTGGCAACCACGTTCCTGCCAGGCCCCGGCACCAGCTACGTGGACAACATCACGACGGGTGCTGGAACGATCCACGACGCGAATTCCCCCGTCGGTTCCGCTGCTTGCCCATCCGGCGCACTTGGACCCGATGGTTTCCACACTGTTGACCAAATGGCAGTTCTGGCGGGTGTTTGTGGGCCCGGAGGATTTGCCGGGTCGCCTAGTCTGGGGGCAGGCGATCACAACAACTTCGGCCCAAAGCTTGGCTTCGCGTACGATGTTTTTGGCGACGGCAAGATGGCTGTCCGTGGCGGTTTCGGCGTGTCCTACGAGGGAACCCTCTATAATCCACTCTCAAACTCCCGCTGGAACCCACCGTACTATTCGTTCAATGCGGTCCAGGATCCCGCGGTCGGTACCGGATGCGGAACGACGTCGGGTTGCCTTGTTTTCTACGGCCCGCAGCCGGCGCTCGGAACGACAGGATATTCCACCCTTGCGCCGAGCTTTACGGGACCGGCTGGGCCCAACAACTTCCAGGGTAATGACACGCAGTACACGGCGGTCGGCGACGTCATGGGATGGAATCCATCGAACCGGGATCTTGCCAATCTGACCGGTATTATCCCCTCTAAAGGCGTAAGAGATCCTTACGTATACAACTTCTATTTGGGCACGCAGCGCGAAGTAGCGCGGAATCTAGTCCTTGAGGTGAATTACGTTGGAACCGTTGCCCATAAGTTATTC
The DNA here is from genome assembly GCA_963727085.1 of Terriglobia bacterium. Classification (GTDB taxonomy): domain Bacteria; phylum Acidobacteriota; class Terriglobia; order Terriglobales; family Acidobacteriaceae; genus Sulfotelmatobacter. The sequence continues at coordinate 449,457 of CAVSER010000007.1, forward strand.
CGGGCCGAGCAAGTGAACCGTGTTCCGGGTGGGTCTCTGGATCCGACGACAATTTACGATCCTTCCCTGCCGGCAGGCTGCACCAAGGACCGGTTTGGCCGGGAACTCTGCAGTCAAAAGGACGTCGCGGGAATCACGAACACCACGGGACGGCTGAATCCCAACTATGGAAGATTGCGCGTCTGGGAAAACGTAAACAACTCAATCTATAACTCAATGCAGGTTTCATTGAGTAAGCAGATGAGCCACGGCTTACAGTTTGCCGTGCATTACACCTGGGGCCACGCAATTGACAACGGTTCTACTTGGCACAGCGGTGCGACCAGTTCGAACCATGAAGGCGCGGGCGAGGGATACAGCAGCGATCAGACCATGCCAAGGCTCGATCGCGGCAATTCGATCTTCGATATCCGCCACACCCTAGCCATAAATTATGTGTACGAGTTGCCAAAATTCCAGAATCTCGGTCGGGTCGCGGCAGCGGTTCTGGGTGGGTGGCAGCTTAACGGTACGGTTTCGTATCACACAGGCGCGCACTGGGAACCCTTCTGCCACGGATCTCGCGGTAGTTGTGACTTCAACAACGACTACGAGGCAAATGATCGACCGAACTCCACCCTGGCGCACTTCAGTGGAGCCACCCACGATATGTGGGCGAATGGTTGGGGCGGGAACTTCTGCTATAACAAAGACCCCAATTCTCCCAACAGCTGTGTATTCCAGCGGCCCCAACCCGGGAACACCGGAACCCTCGGCCGCAATACATTCACCGGGCCGGGTTACATGGATTGGGATCCGTCGCTCTTCAAGAACTTCAAGCTTTCGGAGCGAGCCAAACTCGAATTCCGAGCGGAAAGCTTTAATATCTTGAATCACACCAACTTCAAGCTGCCGGGCGCGGAAAGCCAGCTCCACGACAGCATTCGCGACTCGACGTTCGGACAGGCCGGTGGAACCTTCAACGCCCGCAACATGCAGTTCGGCGTGAAGTTAAGCTTCTAGTCCGAAAAAACTACGCCGGAACCGGTTTGCATCAGACCGGTTCCGGTTTACTCTTTCTAACGAGGTCCTCTGATGCAGAAGCCCGGCCTCTACCCGCTGTTTCCTCTGCTTTGCCGCGGATCGTTCTTTCTCGTCGTCTGCTCGCTATTGTGCGCATCTCTTCATGCGCAACAGACCAGCGATGCCATCACTATTGTCGGTCAGTTGAGGGTTACACGGTTTGGCCCTCCGCCAATGCGCGTACTCGTCAAGCTGGAGCGAAGTGGCGCCCAGGCCGGAGAGACCTATAGCGACGCTGAGGGGAAGTTTTCGTTTGAGGATCTTCCGCCCAACCTGTATCGAATCGTCGTGCGACAAGAAGGCTATCGGCCCGTCGAGGAGGCCGTCTCGATCAACGGCTCGGTTCAACACAGCGTCTATATTCAAGTAGAACTGGTCCCGGAAGACAAAGCAGGGAAGGCACCCCAAGGTGCGATGAGTGGTGGGAATCCTTCTCTTGTGGATCAGGCTACGCTCGCCGACAAGTTCCCCAAGGACGCGAATAAGCAGTACGAGAAAGGCAGGAAAGCGGAACACGAAGGTAAGCCTCAGGAAGCCATCGATCACTACAATAAGGCGCTCGCCATGGCTCCGACCATGTACTTTGCCCGAAACAATTTGGGCTCTCTGTACGTCGAAAAGCAAAGATTTGCCGACGCGGAAACCGAATTCAGAAAGGTAATTTCCGAGAACCCTGCGGATGCGAACGCATACTTCAACCTTGCAAACGTCTACCTGCTGACGAACCGGCTGAATGAGGCTTCATCTGCCATTGAAGACGGTTTGAAGCGTCAGCCGCAATCAGCATTTGGGGAGTTCCTGATGGGATCGGTCCTGATCAGAAGAGGCAACACTCATGACGCCGAAAAAAGGCTTCGGATTGCTCTGAATAACGATCCCGGCCTCGCGAATGCACACTTGGCTCTAGTCAACCTGTACGTGAGGGAAAACCGCAGTGCGGACGCCGTTGCGGAGTTGGCTGTTTTCCTGAAGCAGTCTCCGGATAGCCCTTATGCCCCGCATGCGCGCGAACTACTTGAGAGACTCCAGGCGAGGGGATCGCAATAAAGTTACTGCGCTTTGCCGGGTTCGAACTGACATAAATCCGCCTGCAACTTGCAGGCAGTTTCATACTGCAATCTCGCGGATTGCGGCCGGTTCAGCTTTTCGTAGGCATAAGAAAGATTCAAGTGCGCTTCGGCAAAGCCCGGCTCTTTGTCCAAAGCTTTGGTATAGACCTTCACGGCATCCTGATAGCGGCCGGTCCGGCTGTAGGCGATTCCCAGGAAGTTGTACAGACGAGGATGGGCCAGGCCAAGATCGGCGGCCTGTTCCAGGTGAATGGCCGCCTCGCCGTAACGCGCCTTCTGCAGGAGGATGATCCCCAGGTCGCGGTGAGCCATCGCGAAGCCCGGCTGAATCTCCAGCGCCTTCTCAAACGCGGCCATCGCGCCCTCCGGATCAGACTTAACGCTGATCCACCCCTTTTGATACCAAGCCCTGAGATTCTTGGGATTTCCTTGAATCGCCTTGTCCACCCATTGCAGCGCCTCGTCATCCTTGCCCTGCTGGTGGAGGGCCCGTGCCAACGCCGTCATTGCCTGATCAAAGTCAGGGTTGAGTTTGAGGCTGCGGTCCAGGGCTTCTTGCGCCGCTTTCCAGTCGGAAGCCTTTAATTCTGCCTCTCCCAACAGGAAGGGAATGAGGTACATGCCCGGATTACTCTCCTGTACTTGGGTCAGCAATTGCCGTTCGCGATCAAGATCACCGCGCTTGCCGGCGTCGATCCCGTCGAGGAGAGTGTTGAAATCCAGAATCTTATCCTTCGGATCGCTCAATCCGGCGGCAAGAGCTTCGGCCGAAACCGGCGAGCGGTAAGCCATATATCCCAAGGCGCGAAGTTTCTCGATTGCGGCGGCATCCAACTGAGAGCCACCCGCGGGAGAGTCGGTCGGCGCGTAGCGGAGCACCAACTTCTTAAGCTCCTGGCCCAGCACCGATCCGACTGCCGGCTGTTCGCCAATGAGGTTTCGTTTCTCCTCGGGATCATTGCGAAGGTCATACAGTTCCGGCTTCGGTGCCTCGATGAACTGGTACGACCGGTTATTAATGGTTCGGACCGGGCTCCAGCCAAAGGAACTGAACGAATAGAAGCTCTCGCTGTAAACCGGGGTGGAGTCCGTACTTGCAGGTGTCAGCAGGCTTTCGGTTTCAAACTGTTGCTGAATGGGATCATGCAGCTTGAGCGTTTCCAGAATCGTTGGCGCAATCCCCATGATCGGTACCGCGTCGGCGACATGGTGAGGCTTGAAACCGCTGGACAGCGGAGGCTTGACCACGAGCGGCACGTGCAGTGTCGAATGATAGACGAAAAACCCATGTTCCTTCTCTCCGTGCTCGCCTAGCGACTCGCCATGATCACTCGCGAAGATGATCAACATACGGTCGTATAGTCCACGCTGCTTCAGATACGAGATCACCCGGCCCAATTCCCGGTCCGCATAGGCAATCTCGCCGTCATAAGGAGCGTCGGCAAATCGCGTGCGAAACGGCTCGGGCGGTTCATAGCCGCTATGAGGATCGTACAAATGCAGCCACAGGAAGAAGGGCTTCGTGCGGCTCCGCCGCAGCCATTTCAACGCTGCATCAACGCTGCCGCCGGCTTTCCGCTCGACGAGTCCTGGGTCGTTTTCCAGGAAGCTGCTGCCCTTAAAGACGTCGTAGTAGAGTCCGAAACCTCGATTCAGGCCCCAACTGCGATCAAGAACGTACGAACTTACGATTGCGCCGGTATCGTATCCCTGCGCTTCTAGTGCCTGCGCCACGCTGCGAATCTTCGGGCTGAGCGGTTGCCCGGTAAAGTCCTGCACTCCATTGTGAAATGGATAAGTTCCGGTGAGCAGGCTGGTGTGGCTTGCAAGTGTGAGCGGAACTTGCGAATAGGCGTGCTCAAACAGCACGCCGGTGCGCGCTAATCCGTCGATGGTTGGCGTCTCGGCATTTTTGAATCCGTACGCGCCTATATGATCCGCGCGCAGAGTATCGATCGTGATGAGCAGAACATTAGCTTTGGAGACCGTCTTCGGAGGTACCCGTGAAGACTGGCTGAACGCTAAAGGCGCGCAAATCAAGCTCACTGCCCACGCAGCCAACGTTGCGGCGGACTTCACCTGGCATCCTCCTGAGCCTTGCGCATCTCCTCATTGGCCTCCATGTGCAGACCTTTGGCTTCGAGAGCCTTCCCCAGGGATTGATGTACGCGGGGGTCATTCGGGGCTAATCGCGCTGCTGTCCGCAATTCCTTCAACCCTTCGTCCAACTTTCCCCGATATACCAACATTTCTCCCAGAGCCCTGTACCCCGGCGCAAAATCCGGATTGATGGTGACCGACTGGCGGAATGCGGCAGTGCTTTCCTCAACCATGTTCTGGTGAAGATACGTTGCCCCGAGGTCGAACGCGGCTCCGAAGTTTGTCGGATCCAACTCCAGTGTCCGCTTCAGGTATTTGATGGCCTCGGCATCGTCTCCCATGGCGGCACTCGCCAAGCCCAGATTGAATACCGCCAGCATGTAGTTGGGGCTGATTTCCAGCGCCTTCTTGAATTCCGCAACCGAGCTGGCGAACTCCTTCGTGCGGTAGTAATTCAGGCCGAGGAGGTAATGGATGGGCACAGAGTTCTCCTCCGTGCCGAGCGTCGATTTCAGTTTCTCGATAGATTCCGTGTACCTGCCGTGCTGACTGTCATCGATCGCCTCCGTCACCGTCTCGTAAACCTGAACGCGATCCTTAGGATCGGGAAGCTTGCGGTCGCTCACCGCCGATTCCTCCCCGGAGGCGAACGCCGTGTATCCCAGAGAACGGAGGCGCTCGGCCAACTGCGGATCTAACGTGGACTTCTGGGCCATCTCATGTTCCGTGGTGAAGCGGCGCACAGTGGCAGTGAGTTGGCTGCCCATCTCTGAGCCTACGGCGTCCTTGTCAGCATAGAGGTTGTGAGTTTCTCCGGGATCCTTGGTCCGGTCAAAAAGCTCCGGCTTGGGAGCATCGATGAAATGGTAATTACCCGTGCTCAAGCCCCGCAGTTCGCTCCAATTGAAGTGAATACGCGGCAAGTATGTTTCGGAGTACAGAGGGCTGGGTTCCATCTCGCTGCCGCGCAGCACCATGCCGGACAAATTCTTCCCCTGTACTTTGGGCGGAATACTAGTATTGAGAATTCCAAGCAGGGTGGGCATCAAATCCACGAGGCTGACATCTCGCTTCACCAGTCGGTTGGTAAATTTAACGCCGGCAGAGGGTTTAATAATCAGCGGGACGTGAAGCGTCGAATTGTAGATGAAGAACCCGTGTGTCTTTTCCCCATGCTCTCCCAAGCCCTCTCCATGGTCTCCGCTGAGAGCGATCAACGTGCGGTCGTACGCGCCATGCTGCTTCAGATATCCCAACAACCGCCCTAGCTGGGAGTCGGCGAATGCGATCTCTCCGTCATACAGATTTGCCTTGTAGGTCTGATTAAAAGGAGCGGGCGGATTGTAGGGATGATGTGGATCGTAAAGATGGACCCACAGGAAGAACGGGCCCTTGCGTGGCTTGGCCAGCCATTTGAGAGCCTGATCGATCACATCATTCGCAGGCCGCTCCATGAAGTCTAAATTGCTCTCCGACAGCCTACTGAAGTTGAAGTGATCGTAATAAAAGTCGAAGCCATGGTTCAGACCAAAACGTCGGTCCAGAACCGCTGCGGCGATCACAGCACCCGTATCGTAGCCACGCGCTTTTAGAACGGTCGCGAGTGTGCCTTGGTCCGGACTGAGATTGTTGCCGCTGAAATCGTGCATGCCGCTCATCATCGGATAAGTTCCCGTAAGGATGACCGTATGCGAGGGCAGCGTGATGGGAATCGGAGTATAGGCTTGATCGAAACGTATGCCTTCCGCAGCTAGCGAGTCGATGTTTGGGGTCTGAATTGGGTCATATCCGTAGCAGTGCAGGTGGTCTGGACGGAGGGTATCGATGGTGATTAACAGCAGATTTGGACGAGACGCTACAGTCCGCGGTGCTGGCTTCTGAGCCGCTGCAGCAGAAGTCAATGCGGCTAAGAGTACAAATGTGAAGAAGCACCGAAAAACGATGTGAGAAGGATGTCTGGAACCCATGGGGTGCTTTGAGCGGATGAGGCAGAGCTCTCCGGAAATTATAACGTTTGCGGCGCATGGCTCCAAGCCACCCGAGCACCGCGCACGCCGCGTGACTATCCACAATAGCCTTGATGTGGCATAATTCGCCGAACTTGGGAAAGCCACTATGAAATTGCGCCGCTCGGGAATCCAGTTTTTCGTGCTGCTTGGGATGGCGATAAGCGTCTTTGCCCTACCACCCCAATTGAGTAAAGAAGATGTGAACACGCCGGCGGTTCGCGTTAGCTCACGCCTGGTACTCGTCGATGCAGTTGTGACCGACAAGTCAGGGCAGCGCATCACCGGCCTTACGAAAGACGACTTCACTTTGCTGGAGAACGGGAAACCGCAGAAGATCTCGGCATTTTCCTTCGAAGTTCCGGAATCTCCGTCCCCAAAACCTCCGCTTCCAGCAAATGTCTATACCAACAGGCCCGAATACGATATGCCGAAAGGTCCACTGACGATTCTCCTGCTGGACGGGCTCAACACGGCCTTGGCGGATCAAGGGTACGCTCGCTCGCAGATGCTCAAGTACCTGGGCACCCAGCTTCAGCCGGGGCAGCCCGTAGCTGTTTACACGTTGGCAGGATCTCTGCGTCTACTGCAGGATTTCACTGGCGACGTAGCACTGCTCAAAGCAGCCGTAGAGAAATTCAATCCGCAAACGTCACTCGAGATGCAGGTCGAGAACGTAGCCGCCGTGATGCCCAACGTGCGCGCCGGCGATGTTAGTGTTAGCGGCAATGCGCGGTTCGAGAACCTGCGCCTGGTATTCGCCCACATGGCGGAGTTTATGAACGAACAGACAAAACTCGCCTTACAAGACCGTGTTTACCGGACCGCGGCAGCGCTGAGATTGATCGCGAGTCGGCTCGGCGGCTATCCGGGTAGGAAGGATCTGATCTGGGTGAGCGCCGGATTCCCAATCGATGTCACCAGCCAGGTCGTGCAGCTCACCACCGATTCGGATGTACTCGCACAAGGAGTCACAAACGCGACTCCGCAAGTGCGCGTCGAGCAGTCTTACGAAGACCTTTTGCGCGAACTTGCGTCAGACCTGACCGATGCCCAGCTATCCGTTTACAGTGTGGATGCTCGCGGCCTCGTGGGTTCAACGCTGGCGGACGCAAGCCGCCAGGGAACGAATGAAGTCGGCCTGCTCCAGACTGGGGCCGAATATGGCGCGAATGTGGCTCGAGCGAATTCCGCCGTACAGGCGAGTCAAGATACCCTGCTGACTCTGGCAAAGGAAAGCGGCGGCCAGTTCTTCAAGACCGGTAATGACGTCTCGGGCGCCGTTGGTTCCAGCGTAGCCGACGGCTCCGCCTACTACATGCTGGGATACGTACCGGAATCCAAGGATTGGGATGGGAAATTCCGCAAGATTCAAGTCAAGGTAAACAAACCCGGATGTGAACTCCGGTATCGCATGGGCTATTTCGCAAAAGATCCCATGAAGTGGGACAAGAATAAAGCAAAGAACGATCCCGAGTTAGTCAGGGCCATGTCCATGGGCTCTCCTGCCTTGACCATGGTTGTTTTCGATTCTCGGGTAGTCCCGCCGCCGCCAGCTTCGCAGGTGAAAGTTCCTGTGGAATTTCTCATCAATCCAAGAACAATTGCGGGCGAAGAGATGAAAGATGGTGGCCGGCATTTTGGATTGGAGTTTCACGTGGCCGCATACTCGCTGGAGGGTAAGTTGATTTCTCACGTAGACAAAGGGATGGATGCTCCGGTGAAGGCAGATCGATTACAAGCCTACCTGCAGCAGGGAATTCCTTTCCGGGCCGAACTGGACCTTCCGGCAGGGGAGTATCGCTTGCGCCTGGCGGTGCGAGATACTCATACAGGATTCATCGGTACGACGGAAATCCCTCTCAATTTAGCGAGCAAGTAGAGACAAGTACGGTGAACATTCTTGCGCGTGCCCGGCCGATGAACCTGTGAAGGCTCTCGTCATCATTATTGGACTTTGCCTGTCCGGAGCTTTGTGGGCTGCGCCGCCTGCGAAGGCGCCGGCTCCTGACATTTTCCTGATTACCATCGATACGCTCAGAGCTGATCACGTTCATTGCTATGGCTACACCAACGGCTCCACGCCAACCTTGGACGCTTTGGCCAAAGATGGTGTCCGGTTTACGCACGCCTTTACCGCTAGCCCAATCACGAACACATCTCATGCCAGTATCCTCACCGGACTGTTACCGGGGTCTCACGGCGTAACCGATTTCGGCGTCCCCCTGGCTGACTCTCATGCCACGATCGCGGAATTGTTGAAAGCGCGTGGCTATCGCACTGCCGCATTCATCGGCGCAGTGATTCTCGACAGCGCGACATTGGCACCCGGTTTCGGACGGGGTTTTGATTTCTACGACAACTTTCCCGAACACCCTTCCACTAAATCGCGCTGGGGGCGCCTCGAGCGCCGTGGCATGGACGTGGTCAACCATGCGGAGAGTTGGCTGACCAAGCATCCCACGGGCCCGCACTTTGTATGGGTGCATCTCTATGATCCGCATGATCCGTATGAGCCCCCACCGCCTTTCGCTCGGACTTACAAAGATCATCTCTACGATGGCGAAATCGCCTACGCAGATTCCGCGCTGGCGCACTTCGTTACTTATCTCAAAACGAGTGGCAAGTACCGAAACGCTGTGATCGTGGCCGTGGGAGACCACGGCGAAGGTTTGGGAGAGCACCATGAAGACACTCATGGCATCTTTCTTTATGACTCGACGACTCATGTGCCCTTAATCGTTAAGTTGCCCGGGGCAAAGAGCATCGGCGCGACAGTCGAGGCGCAGGTACGGACGGTCGACATCGTCCCAACCCTGCTGGATTTGGCTGGCGCTGCTCCGCCGAGCAAGAGCGATGGAGAATCCTTACAGGTCTATTTTTCCGGGAAAGACGGCATCGATCGGCCGGCCATCGGCGAAACTGACTACCCTTTGCGATTCGGATGGGCTCCATTGCGCTCCGTGCGGCAGGATGGATACAAGTTCATCGAGTCGCCCCGGCCGGAACTCTACGACTTACGACAGGATCCCAGCGAACTAAGCAATCAATATGAGTCAGGCAACGCGCGTGTGCAGAGATCGCGCGCCACATTAGCTGATGTGCGAGCCAGAGAGGCCGATGCGTCGCAGCCGGCAGCCCAGCCAGCCGAGAGTGAACGCACCTCGTCGTTGCCGGACCCGAAAGACAAGATCGAAGAACAGAACCTGCTGCATGCGGCCATGATGGCTTCGGAAGATGACCGCCCGGTCGAAGCGCGCAAAGCCCTCGAAAGCGTGCTGGCACTTGATCCCAAATCGCCGTCAGCGTTGCGGCAACTCGGTGAGTTGGAGTTGCAAGCCGGAGACTACCCTCAAGCCGCACAACATCTCAAGAGTGCAATGGCGCTTCGACCGGATGACGCAATGGCATCGTTTTATGCAGGGCAGGCGCTCCAGAAGGCGCGTGACCCGGCCGGCGCGCGCGACGCGCTGGAGACCAGCCTGAAGTTGTTGCCCAGCCAGTTTCAGGCGCGATTGCTGCTCGGCCAGGTATACCTCGACCTAAAAAATCCAAAGGCTGCCGAAGACCAGTTCGAAGCGGCGCTGCTGGTGCAGTCCGACAGCCTGGAAGCTCAGCTTGGTTTAGCTAAAGCGCAAATGGCCACCGGGAACTTCGCGGAGGCAGCGCAATCGCTGGAGGCGCTCTCGAAGACGCATCCGAAAAATGCGGCAGTTTTCAGTTCCTTGGCGATCGCATATTCCGGCTTGGGCAAGTCGGCGGAGGCACGGCAGGCTGAGGCGAAAGCCAGGTTGCTCGGAGGCAACGATTAGTGTGACGATGGCGAAACAATCCGAAACACGGTTAGCAGCGCCCGCGCCCGTCACAAATGGTCTTTGTTGACAACGATAGCGACAAGCCATTCGGGGGCGCAGGCAGAGCAGCGTCGGCACGTGGTCAACGGTACTGTCTCTGCCCATGGCAATGGACGAGAACGTTAAATCGGAATTATCTGGTTCCGGCAGGTTGAACACAATGGATCGTGGTATTGAGAAATCTCCAATGCCCCCGAACGTGACGACGATTCCGATGAGGCTTATGCGTACCTCAGTACTGCATAGTCCGGGCCGAGTCCCGGCGAGCCCATGATGCACCGAAACTGGACCGACTTCATCACTCGACCAGGTCCACTTCGTATGGTTTCAGCCGAATGGCCTCGTCGTATGAGGTGCCGCTGATGATCCCGCGTTTCCTCCCGCGAATAGGAATGGCTTTTTCTTCCCCGGTTGTATTCACGTAGAGCGTCCGTCCTTCAACCACACGCGCGTAAACGCCGGAAGGTGCTTCTGGTCCCCTTTCGACTCCGAGGTCGGCGTACATATCGCGCACAAGGGGACCAATCACTGACACCTGCGCAGGGACGGCGACATAAATCGCGCGGCCTTTGCCATAGCTGTTCGCCGTAATTGCAGGTGACTTTTCCGGCGTATTGGTGAACGTAGCTACTGTCTTTGCGGTCCGAGGCTCAAGTACCTCATAGAAGCCGATGCTGGCCTTCTCCGTTCTGCCGTTCACGCTGATTTCCGGAGGCGTGGTTGGCCGGTAGAACTCCTCAGTCCGAATTCCAAAGACATCGCTCAAGCGTCCAGGCATCGGAGTGTCGAACCATTGATTTGTCTCATCCACTTTCGCTGACATAGCGGTCATAATCACGGTACCGCCGTTGCGGACGAAGTTCCGGATTGCGTCGGCGCTGTTGGTGTCCATCATGTAATCCGCCGGAACCACGACTAGCTTGTAGCCAGCAAGGGTGCTGTGGCCGATGTTGATAAGCGCTACGTCAATGTTGTCGTCAAAAAATGGTTTCAGGGCGTTTTGAACCTGCTCGATGTAGCCAACCGTGAAGTACTGGCGAACCGTATTGCTGGGGCCCGGTGGATGGGACGCCATGTTGCTTTCAAACGAGTACGCGATAGCTACCTCCGGCTTGTGATAGCGCGGGAAGCCCAGGTGCTGCAGTTTTGAAAACTCGTTCGCAATTTGTTTGTACTCCGCGTATTTCCACGAGGGAGTGCCGTCGTGGTCGAGCAATCCGAAAAGGGCCTGTTCTTCTCCGCCACGATGTGTGTTGAAGGTCCACGCGAGAAACGTTTGTCCATAGTCGATCAGGCCAAGATACGCCCACATGCGAATGATGCCTTTCGGGCCGCCGTAAGTGCCTCCGCCTCCGCTTGTAAATTCGTTGAACCACAATGGAGTAGACAGGTCGCCTTTTTCGAGAAGCGCGCCGAATGACACGTCCAGCGGATTTGCCGGGTAGAATCCCTCGGCTCCGTAGCTCACGAATTTCTTGTAAGAGCTCAGATAATCAAAGCCTCTACGCCAGGACCAGTCCCACAGGTTGGAAACGGCGGGCAGATTCGGGACGTTGTGCTCACGAACTTTCTCCAGATCCTCAAGAACGGAAATCGTGACATAGGACCAGAAGCGACGCAGGTCAAGATATCGCTCCGGCGGAGATGGGCCATCGGCATAGGGCAGTTGCACTTCATCGAACGAATTCAGATGCCGCGACCAGCGCTGCGTGGCCCATGCCTGGTTCAGATTTGCAATAGTTCCGTACTTCTGCCTCAACCACTCAATGAACCGCTGCCGGTCTGCTTCGGAGTACGACATGAAGCCATTGCCGATCTCGTTGTTGTATCCAATCGCGGCCAGTGTGGGATTGTTAGCATAATGGCGCGTCAACTCGTCGGCAAAGCGAACCAGATGCTGGCGATAGTCGGGACTGCTGATATCGTCCATGTAGCGTTCTGCCGGGTGCAGCATGGTGCCGTGCTCATCGACGATATTTGCCGAGGGATATTTCTGGTGCAACCAGATCGGTGCAGGTGATCCGCCAATATCCAGCACGACCTTGATGCCGGCTTCATTCATCTGGTCCAGAATCTTGTCGAACCAGGCGAACTCAAACTGTCCTTCTGATGGCTCAAACGCATCCCAGGAAAGGTCCCCCATGCGAACCATGGTGAATCCCGCCTGCTTCATCAGCACAATGTCCTGCTTAATCTGTGCAGGAGACTGATCCACAGGCTGATAGCAGGTTCCGACAAATAGCTGCCCTTTGCCGGGCCACCCAGGATGCTGGTCTGCACTCTGTCCAACAAGGAGTGTGCTGCTCAGGAGTAACGCAACCGTGGTTAACGTTCGTCGCAAGATCGTATCCTTTTGGTGAAAATATAAATTGTCCTTTTCGCGGGGACCTTAAATCAACTCGCGAGGATTCGGAACGAAAATGCATACTTACAGGGCGGAACATCCGGTACTCGAATTTCGAGGCCCTGAGCTCCCCGCGTCCACTTAAGCTCGGATGTCGCTCCAAGCAGTTCCACCTTTCGAATCTGGTGCGGATAGTCCGCCGCGCCTTCCGCGAGCGACTTGATCAAAATCTTCCTATCTGTCGGCCACCCCAAAGCGATGGCGTAGAGGGTCTCCCCCTTCGTGGTGAAGCGTATGTCTGTATGATCGAACTTGAGTTGCGAAAGCTGGTATGGTGCTGTCTTCTTTGCTTCTGTCGAAGGGCCTTCGCCAAAACTTTTCCACGGCCGCGTGCCTTTGATCGCCTCCCTGTTTACCTGCTGCCATTCCGCAAGTTCATTCAGGAATGAAATCTCATCGCTGTCTGGTTCGCCGTGACCTGGCAACGGAATGCTTAGCAGAAGATTTCCATTCTTGCTGACGATGTCCACGAAAAGAGGAATGATGAAAGACGCTTTCTGATAGGTGTGGTTTTCAAAAAGGCGCCTGTTGTAATGCCAGTTCCCGATACACATTTCCGTCTGCCAAGGCTTTTCCTGAAGTCCTTCTGCCATTCCAAATTCGAAGTCGCGGGTTAATGTGCCCCAGACAGGCTCGGGAACTTCCTTGAGGTCAACCACCCCCTCCAAATGGCCGGAATGCGCCTGCATATTCTTGTTGTAGTAGTACGCCATGATTTGCGGTGCGAGATCGGGAATGCCTAGCCATACCTTTAGATCGGGAGCCCACTGGCCACCATCGTCAAAAACGAACTGCGCCCCGTCATCGAAGTTCAAGATGTCGGGGATATAGCTGTCGATCACGTCCTGTACTCGTAGAAGAAACTGCTGCACGAACTCCGGGCAGGGCGTGTTCTTTGCGTGGGGCTTGCCGTTGAGCAGTTGGGGATCCATGCCATCCCACCACTTTCCCTTTCCGTCGGCAGTCGTTTGCATGCCGTCGTAAGGGACGCCTGCCAGCGGCCCGGTAGTATCGCTCTTGTATCGCACCGGAAGAAACTCGTCCCATGTGCGGTGGGGAGTCCCGTGATAACTCACGCCAAATCGCAATCCGTTGGTACGAGCGATCTTGGCCCATGTTCCGACAATGTCCCGCTTGGGGCCCACATTTACGCAATTCCATGGTTGATGGCTCGAATTCCAGCAATCGAAGTTATCGTGATGAGTCGCCAGGGCCACGAGGTACTCGGCTCCCGCACGTTTATATGCCTCGATGAGGGCCTGTGGATCCCATTTCTCAGCTTTCCAGAGACGGCAGATATCTTTGTATCCGAACTGCGACGGATGGCCGTAAGTTCTTACGTGGTACTCATATTGAGGCTGGCCCTGGATGTACATGTTTCGCGCGTACCAATCACCTTGCTCCGGAACACATTGCGGGCTCCAATGCGCCCAGATGCCGAATTTTGCGTCGCGAAACCAGTCTGGGCATTGGTACGCCTTCAGCGACTCCCAGAACGGAAGGAAGGGACCGTCGGGGACTTGTCCACGAAAGAAGGGCGATTGGCCGAATGCTTTAGGAATTCCGCCCAGGGCCAAGGCGCATACTCCGCCCTTCAGGAGTGCTCGACGGTTCAAGAGTCTGTTCCCCTTTCAGCCGAGTTTGAAAGACACTTCGCGCATTCACTCAATCGTCTGGATAGCAAGAAGAAATTGATTGTAATGCAACCGCGGAATCGCCTTGCTCGTCCGCACGTCAGGGGATAGCCAGTTCGAAGTACCTCTGCAACTTTACCGCATGATGGTATTGATGGCGGTGTGTCTCGGGCTTCGAGCTAGTGAAATCATGGGATTGCAGTGGAGGAACTTCGACTGGGACAACCTTACCGTTCTTATTTCGGTCGACGTGTTCTAAATGGCGAGCCTGGTCAGCAAGACATTCTGCGGTCTCACATCAAGCCCGCCACAGTGCTCGCCGGCCTCGGAAAGATCGGCTGGCATTTTCCGGCATTCCCATCCCGCTTTGTTGTGGAGTATGGGGCCGACATTAAGGTGCAACAAGAGTTGCTGCGACACTCGACTGCGCAAAGCACGATGAATGTTTCCCGCAGACAGTGTCGGAAAAGAACCGGATCGCAAACGGTGCAGTTATCGTCTGCTCGTCGGGAGGGTAACTTTACGGTCGCTAATGGGAAAACACAGGTGCTGACTACAGCAGATCGGCGTCAAATCACATCCAAGTGATTGCCACTGCGGGGCTTAGGTTTGGTTGCGGGGGGTGGATTTGAACCACCGACCTTTGTGTTATGAGCCGTTCAAACTTTCGTTGATCTGGCGCAACTTAACCCCGTTCTTGAGCCGAAAAATATCCTTTTGTTGGACCCAACTTTGGACCCAAAATTCCGGAGCAGGGAACTGCACTGCCAAAACAGCGGATGGATTGGAGACCGAACGAACCATATTTGAAGGGGAGGTTTTGGATGAAGCGTAACAGCGGTTGGAAGTCTATACTCGAAAGCCCTCAGTGCCGCGAAGTATTGGCACGGGTAGATGCTCTGGCGATAGCACTCAAAACCCCTGCACCCCAGACGAATCCAACTTCTTGCAACATCCGGCCAGCCTCCGTCGTCCCAAATGCTGCGGCATGGGAGGCCGTCGCTATGGGCAAACACAGAATCAAGCCGAACTACCGTCGCCGAATCCTTGATTTCAATAGCTGCGCAGGAAGATCGCGAACCAATCAGGAAGAACGCTCGTAGTGAACCTTGGAAAGCGGGAGCGTCGCGTGATGTGAATCACGGCTCCCAGTGATCTTCGTTATATTAGGCTGCTTCCAATCGGACCATAGTGAATGCGTAACGCGTTCGCGACTTTTCCCCAGGGAGTTCATTCCAGCAAGATCGCGGAACCAGTTTTACTTCCGCCGCACTTTCCACGCGACGAAAAATTCTGGGTTCAGCGTGAGTTCCGCTATAAGTCACGGTGGCGGATGTATCTGCGACCTGCGCCGGGCGGCCAGCGCGGTCGCGCTTATACAAGTCTTGCGCCGCCTCAGACAGGGCGTGTCGAGTCCGGTCTGGCACGCCACGGAGAATTCAACATGAGAAGACTTCTGCTTGCAGTCGCATGCCTTGTATTGGTCCTGGCCGCAATGATTGGGTCTGCGCCAGCCCAGACTTACACCCTGCTGTACAACTTCGGCAGTGGTAATAGTGGAAATCCCAATTGTCCGCAGTTCTCCGGCATCGTCGCCCAGGGCCGCAGCGGCGACTTCTTCAGCACTTCACCTGACTGTTGGACCGATGAATTAGGCACCGCGTTCAGCATTACATCCACTGGCACTCTAACCGTGCTGCACAGCTTCAACGGCACCGATGGGCAGGGAGGCCATAGCGGCCTCACTCTGGGAACGGATGGAAAATTTTATGGGACGACCGCTCTTGGCGGTCTCTACGGTAACGGCACAATCTTCAAGATCACAGCCAACGGCGTAATGACCACGCTATACAACTTTACCGGTGGACACGATGGCGGCCAGCCTGGCGCACCGCCGATCGAAGGTAGCGATGGCAATTTCTATGGGACCACGACGATGGGAGGGAGTGTCGGAAACACGGGGACCGTTTACAAGCTCACGCCGTCCGGCACGTTCACGACGCTTCACAGATTTCCTTACCTCGCAGGGACGATTGGTTATCCCTACGGAAATGGGGCTCTTGTGCAAGGAAGCGACGGTCGACTTTACGGTTCCACGTTCTACGGTGGCAGCCAGAGCTGCGACGGTTTTGGTTGTGGCACTATTTTCCGGATTAGCCATTCGGGAAATTTCAAAACGCTGCATAACTTCGACGGCACTCACGGCGCCAACTCGTACGGGCCCTTGATCGAGGGCAGCGATGGAAACTTCTATGGCGTTGCGTCCAATGGTGGATCTGTAAGCGGACAAACAGGTGTTGTCTTCAAGATGACACCCGCTGGCGCGTTCACCGTCTTGCATAACTTTACTCTCGCCAGCGACGGCGGCAACGAGGTTGGCGGTTTAATGCAAGCGACGGACGGGAATTTTTATGGCACGAACAACCTCGCCGGGACCAACGGCTGGGGCATTCTGTTCCGCATTACTCCCAAAGGAGCATTCACAGTTCTTCACAACTTTGATTGGGGTTCTGGCGCCAGTCCACAGGCGACCATGGTCCAGCACACGAACGGAGTTCTTTACGGAACCACCAAAGTTGGCGGAGATCCAGGCGGTGGGGCATTTTACAGCTTCGACGTTGGTCTCGGCCCTTTCGTGCGTTTCCTGCCTGCCGCCCGCAAGGTCGGCGCATGGGTTGAATTCCTCGGGCAGGGTTTCACTGGAACTACTGCTGTTTCCTTTAATGGAACTCTGGCAACGTTATTCACGGTCAACTCCGATACCTACCTGACGGCGAAAGTTCCCGTTGGGGCCACGACTGGTTTTGTGACCGTGACCACGCCCGGTGGCACGCTCACTAGCAATAAGAAATTCGTGGTCACGCGTTAGATTACTCACGATTCGAACATAGCTGGAAAAATCAGAAAGCCATCTCTTCTCGGGGATGGCTTTCTGTTTCTTGAGAAATATTCAGTATCGAATAGCGCGACTGAGAGCCGTTTTACCAGATTCGTGCCTGTGCCAGACAATACGATGGACTGGGATGTTTGGCGTAACTCCCCATAGCACTCATCTACCGTGAAGCAAACCCGTTTTCCTTTGGCTCACTTGTGAAATGGTCTGTGGGTGTTGAAAAAGTCACGTGGATTAGCGGGGTGAGATTCAGCAGAAGCATGTTAGAAGGAACCGTTCGCCATGCTCTGTTTGATTTTCATCGTCGGAGGCCTGCTGATCATGATGGGACAACACGACCGCTCCGAAGCGCTGTTCTACTATTTCCGCCTGGAAGACCACATTCCTGAAAGCCATCTGCTGCGGCTGATCGACAAGCACATCAGCTTCGAGTTTGTGCGGCAGCAACTGAAGGACAGCTACAGCGAAACCGGACGACCTTCCATTGATCCCGAGTTGCTGCTGCGCATTCTGTTGATTGGCTATCTGTACGGCATCACCAGCGAGCGCAAACTGGTGGACGAGTTGCGGATGCATGTGGCGTGGCGCTGGTTCACCGGCTTGGGCTTCGATCAGGAGATTCCGCATCACTCCACGTTCTCCAAAAACCGGCATGGACGATTTCAGGGATCGAAGCTGTTCGAGGAGTTGTTTGCGCAGATCGTGCGCCAGTGTGTGGAAGTGGGATTAGTGCAAGGTAAGCACCTCTCGGTCGATGGCAGTTTTGTAGAAGCCAATGCAGCGAAGGAGAGCCGGATTCCACGCGAGCAGTTGGCGGAAGCGGCGCAGGTGAGCCAAACCGTGCGCCAGTACTTGGTCGAACTGGAGCAGCAGAATCCCACGGAAGAGCCGGTGCATCAGCAAGACCAGGTATCGACCACCGATCCTGATTCCACCTACGCCACCAAGGGAGGTACGCCGGCACGGCTGGGATACTACGACAACTATCTGATCGACAATCCTAGTTGTGTGATTGTGGGGGTGCAGGCCACTGCGGCGCGCATGAGTCAGGAAACCGTGGCCGCACAAGACATGCTCACACGGTTCGCGCAATGGCAGGGAGGAGAACCCTCGTGGATAGCCGCCGATGCGACCTACGGCAACGGGGAGTTTCTACAATGGTTACTGGACCGCGGCATCACTCCCTACATGCGCACACGAGACAGCGCTCTGAGAAAGAACAATCCCGGTTACGGTCCGGAGCGATTTACCTATCTGCCTGAAAGCAACAGCTATCGCTGCCCGGCTGGGGAACAGCTCAACTACGTTGGGCTGAATGTTCGCAATCGTGCTCACGCTTACATCGGCAGCGCCAAACGTTGCGGAGCTTGCTTTCAAAAAGCTCAATGCACCAGCGGGCGATATAAATACCTCGCCATTCATGTGCATGAGCCGGCCCGACAACGCGCACGGGAGTTGGCCAACACGCCAGAGTTCGCTCATGCACAGCGGCAAAGAAAGAAGGTGGAAGCCTTGTTCGCAGAGCTGAAGAATCTGATTGGACTGCGCCGCCTACGCCTGCGGCGATTGAGGTTTGTTCGAGAGCAGTTCTTCCTGGCAGCGGCAGCCCAAAACATCAAGCGACTCGTGCGGTTCCTCAGCCGACCGACAACCCCTGCTCTGCCTGCCACCACCTAGCCCAACTATAAGTGAAGAAAAACTCGCCCGCGCCACTCGCAGCCCAACGAACGCTCCGTCGACCTACTTTTTCAACACCCACTCCTGATTACAATAGTTACGACCGGGTTCGACTGAATACGTGTCTAATACGAACATGAACCCAAGGCGATCGGGGTGGCTCCATGTTGCAGCCTTGATCCTCTGTTTGTTTTCTTTGGACGGTTGGGCGCAACAAGTCACCACAATCAAACCGCACGACCTCCAGTGGGTGCCAGACCAGCAACTTTCGCCTGGCGAACGTCTCGCGCAGCTTCATAAGGCCCTCGCATCGCCTGGCGATCCTCACGACGTCATTCTGGCGAATCGCGCGATCGGAGACCCTACGTCCGTTCCGTTCTTGATCGAGGAATTGGCGAAAATGGGGACAGTTCCACGAGAAGGACTGTACGGTGCTTTTGATACTCGCTTTCACGTGCTGGATGCCCTCCAGGAAATCACGAATCACGATGCGGGACGTAATGCCGAAGACTGGCGACAGTGGTACCACGAGAATGAAGCCAAGACGCAAGAGCAATGGATTAAAGAAGGATTTGTCGACCACGGATTCCCCGTCTCCGATCCTCCGGACGACGCGTTCGTCACGGCGTTGATCCAAGCTTCGAATCCCAAGTATCAGCCCCGATACCTAGAAGTAAACGCCCTACGAATCCTGCGGAGAGTCCCTTCGGACAACGTTGTGCGATTGGCGAAGCCATTGAGCGTATCAAAAGAAAGTGCCGTCAGAAGGGCGACAATCGCAGCTCTTGAAATAGTTGACGGCACGGGGCGTCTGGACGTTCTTCGCGATCTGGCAAAGGACCGTGACATCGACATTGCCGAGAACGCACTCAGAACGCTGAACGAGGCCCTGCGCTCGACACTACCAGCAATCGCGGCGGGGCCGGTCTGGGACATTCGACTGGCCAAGGCGGGAGTTCACGTTCTCAATGTTCTCGACGATCACACAGTCGTCCTCGGGATCGGATATGGAATTGTCGACAAGACTCGAGTGGCTGGCTTCGATCTCGTATCTCACAAGATAACTCTGGACATATCCGACCCGAAATGCGGTGCGGGGAAATGCGGCTCGGATTGGAGACCGCTTGTACTTCGTCTCCGATGACCGAGTGGTCCATTGCATTTCAGTCAGAGGCAAGCCCGTGTGGGCAAAGCCGCTGACCTCGAATCCCGACCCGGGAACGAGCGGGCCGTCGATCCTTGCGGCTTCGGGTCGGCTGTTCGTGCCAGACGAAAAGTCCCTGTACGTCGTAACGCCCGATGGTCAGATACAGACCTATATGATGGGCGAGTACGTAACTCGGGATCTCGTGAAGGGACAGCGGCGCGTGTTTTCGGCCATTAGCAACGGTCCGCTTCTGGTGTTTGACGACCCGACCCACCACCAACTCGTATGGATACCGGGCTGACAATTGCCCACTTATCCGCGTTCGGCGATGTGGTCTGCGTCGTGAGCTTTGGTCCCACGTATCAGCTCCAATGCCTGCAACAAGAGACGCTTCATGAGCTGTGGCGGGCGGATCTACCCAACGAGTCGGGCGCATATAACGGGCTTGAGCAGGACGGCGAGAACGTTTACGTCCTGGCGCAAGGCCGCGCACTGGCCTTCAACGTCGCGACCGGGAACCGGCTGTGGGCCACCGATGAGTTCACTAGCTTTGCATTTTTCAAGGTCCTCGGCCGAACGGCCGTGACGCGCAACGGAGATTTCGACCTTGAGTGGCGTGAGTCGTCGTCGGGCGAAGCGATCGCGGTATGGGGAAAGCGAGACGGTGACTTTGCCTCGAATGTTGTGATGGCCGGGGAGAATGTCCTCGTCGAGATCAGCGACAGCAGCCATCGTGGTGATGGGTTGCGTCTGCTGAGAGTTCCAGACGTCCTCAAGCAGCGACTCAACGTTCCATGACCAATTTCAGATGGAAGTGCCTAAAGTGAGCAGCGGGCTTTCAATGATCCAATATCAAGTTGGCTAAACATCGCCTCTCTGACAATGTCGGCGGTGTCAAGCAACTTTTGAGCGTACCTATCCGTGCACTCGGAGAGGAGCGCCATTTCGCTCTGGTTGAAATGGCCTTGCCAACCACAGGCTCGCTCGTAATCGTTTTTCAGGTTCGGACTCTCGGTCCGACCCATGCATCTCTTCGGTCACGTACTGCGATCATGATTACTACTTCGAACTCCTCTTCTTCTCAAGAGGAGCGGGACGCCCAATCAATTTCTCGATGTTCGACTACACACCATGGCGATGTCCGGGCTGTCCCGCGTGCGAACCGAACTTTTTCAGCTGCTCGTAATCCCATTCCTTGCGCATCATCCAGAACAACTGCACGGCCAAGCGGCGGGCCATAGCAACTTTCGCAATCTTCCGCCCGCGCCGCAGCACCAGATGGAAATATTTGCTGCGCCATTCCGGCAGGCTGCGCACCGTCACCTGCGCCGCTTCCACCAGCAGGAAGCGCAAGATCGAACTGCCTTGCTTGGTGATGTGACCCAGGCGCCGGCGATTCCCGCTGGAGTCTTCCAGCGGCACCAGTCCCAGATAACTCGCCACCTGCTTGCCGCAGTGAAAGCGTTCCGCATCGCCGAGTATCAGCACAAACGCTAGCGCCGTTAGCACGCCTACTCCGGGATGCGTTCTCAGCCGCTGCGCCGCAGGATAGTTCTCGACTTCGTGTTCGATCGCCTGCGACAGCTCCGCAATTGCTGGATTCAAACGATCCAGCAACTCCAGCAAATCGCGGCGTCGCCGGCTGGCCCACGGAGCCAGCGCGAACGATTCCAACTGCTGCCGTCCGCGCTCGCGCCACAACTTTTTCTTGCAACGCAAACCTTCGTTCAACGCCACCGCTTGCAGTTGATTCATGACGCGCGTGCGCGCCTGCACCATGCGATGACGATGCCACAACAGCTGCCGCAGATCCCGGTTCTCCCAACTGGGCACCCAGATCTTGGGAAAGCGATCTTCCAGCAGTAAGCGCAGGATTAGTTGCGCGTCCTGGCGATCCGTCTTCTGCTTCCGTACCCGCTTCGTACGGATCTCGGCTGCGTCCCCGATCCACAACTCAAACTGCAACTCGGCGATGAGACGTTCGAACCAGCGTGCGTGCCCGCTGGCCTCCATGCCGATGCGCACAGTTTCATTCGCGATCGCCAGTGCGCGGTAGAACTTCTCCGCCTCACCCGGATGTGCCAGCCGTTTCTCCTCGACCTCTCCGGTCGTGCTGTTGAGCAAAGCGATTTGTTGAAACTCGGGATGGAAATCTACTCCTATAATGATCATCGTTCGGCTCCTTTCTCCCGAGCCTGTTGGTTGGTTTTGCCACCTCCAACTCTAACCCGGGTGCGGGAGCCGACATTGTCATGGAATCAATTACGCTCAAAATCCCACTTTACCGCTCAAAGCGTGAAATGGCCTGATAGCAGAAGTTACGCACGTAATCGGGCCACGTGACTGTGAACGGTGTCCAATACAGATATGCGTTCTTTCCTCACCGCCATACCTCTCGCCGCTCTTTCATTCGTAGCGGTGGCGCAGAATGCGCCGACCCCCAACTCTGAGGTCCAACCGAGGTGGCAAGCCATCGACCAGTTGTGTGGACAAATCGAACTCTCGACGCCAAAGAAAAAGCGGATCGTCGTTGAGGGGAAATCCGAAATACGCCTCTATACGGCTTTTTTGGAAGATGCGACGTTGACCCTTTATCCGGGAACATTGACTGAGCCTGTCCCTATAGCCACCACGCAGTCACACAAATTCGGGACTTTCGAGTTTCATGGAGTGGACCCCGGAGTGTACTGGCTTCGCATTCAGAAGAAAAAGTTTGTCGGCTTGATTCCAGTTCGGGTCACGGACAATTCGGACGTCGAACAGTGCAAGAGGCCAGAAGTCGCTCGGAGTTTCGTGGTCGATTCGAGTCCACCCAAGGTCCAGAAAAGAATCCGATAGGGACGGTTGGTGTTAAATCCCCATATCGCTCATTGACTGGAACCGGCGCTCAATGAGTGCCCCTGTTCTCGACAGTTGTCCAAAACGGTGGGATCATGGGGTGCGATTCAGGGACCATGCAAGTCTCATCAACTGGCACTCCCAGCGAACAAAGGAACTGATATGCAGGTCAGTAGGGAGGTCCGATTGCGGCGCCAACTACAGAGCCGGTTGCAGTATCTCCTCAAGCTGACGAGTTTCGGCGTGGTAGGTTGGAAGCGCACTGCCGACCACAACGAAACCTTTACGACATCGATGAAAGGCTTGTTCTTCGCCACAATATGGGAAGATAGCCAGAGACGATATTTCAGACTAGTAAACCGCGATGGGCAGACCGAAATAGTGGCAACCAGCGCCGACAGCGACGCCGTGGACGCACTCTACTCAGAGGCCAAGAGAAGAGCCTTCAACCTGGACAAGGCCATCGCTGACATCGTCCTGCGGCGAGGCTGCTAGACCGCGCAAAATCCCCATTACAGTGCGCCGGGCTAAACCGGCTTGAAGTAGAGGATGAAAGTTCCTTACGAGAAAGGAGTAGCGATCCACTCGGCCTCGAGTCTTGCGCTGCTACCGCGAGGGACCCAGCGAAGCGTAGATAGAGGATAGGTGGGGTGGGTATTCAGCTCCGAAAAGATGCAATCCGGACGCCGACGCCTTTGTAATGTGCGGAAGGCAACATGAACAAGCGCGATAGCGCGAGCTCTTGTTCAGTCCGGCGTAGTCGAAGACCCCAGACACGCCTAGAAGCTTCAAGCGCGAGAACCGGGAGACCTCGGAGACACCTGCGGCTCAACCAGGCCGGAGGTCGGCGGGCGAAGGCTTAGGCCGCACGGCTCGCATGCAAGTCACCGAGGAGTCACACCGCGGCATAGTACCTATGAACCATTCGAACAAAGACGGGAACTCGTCAGCGGAGAGTGGGGAGGGAAGGCCGCTGATCAAGGAAAACGTCCGTCAACCTAACACGTCCCCGACACAGAGCGGGGAGCGCGTGTCACAGGGGCTGGCGGGTGTGCGGAAAGCAGCAGGGAATAATAAGGAGATGAAGTTCACCGCACTGCTCCACCACCTGACCGTCGAACTGCTACGGGAAAGCTTTTACTCGCTCAAGAGAAAGGCCGCACCCGGAGTGGACGGGGTCACTTGGCAGGAGTATGAAGACGGACTGGAAGATCGGCTGACCGATCTTCACGGCCGGGTTCATCGCGGAGCTTATCGAGCGACACCCTCGAGAAGGGTGTACATAGAGAAAGCAGATGGACGGCAACGTCCACTTGCGGTCCCGGTTATCGAGGACAAACTAGTCCAACATGCCGTGGTGACCATCCTCAACCAGATCTACGAGGAGGACTTTCTCGGCTTCTCCTACGGGTTTCGCCCGGGGCGCAGCCAGCATCAGGCGCTGGATGCGTTGTCGTATGCGCTCCTGAAGAAGAAGGTGAACTACGTTCTTGATGCCGACATCCGAGGATTTTTCGATAACCTCGACAAGAGTTGGCTGATCAAGTTCGTGGAGCATCGCGTCGCTGATCCCCGCATCCTGCGGCTGATCCGGAAATGGCTCAACGCGGGAGTGATGGAGGACGGCAAATGGTCGGGCACGAAGACAGGCAGTCCGCAAGGCTCGGTGGTTTCACCGTTACTCGCGAATATCTACCTGCACTACGCTTTCGATCTCTGGGTGAACGTGTGGCGCGAGAAGTGGGCACACGGCGAGGTGGTGGTCATCCGCTACGCGGACGATATCATCTTGGGATTCCAAAACCAAGCGGACGCGGATCGTTTCTTGGAGAACTTACAGGAGCGACTGGGAATGTTCGGACTGGAATTACATCCGGATAAGACGCGCCGGATCGAATTCGGCAGGTTTGCCGAAGAGAACCGGAGACGTAGAGGAGAAGGTAAGCCCGAAACGTTCGATTTTCTAGGCTTCACGCACATCAGCGGGAAGAATAGGCTAGGGCGGTTCACGGTGAGGCGTAAGACGATCCGCAAACGCATGCGAGCG
This sequence comes from Terriglobia bacterium, assembly GCA_963727085.1. Classification (GTDB taxonomy): domain Bacteria; phylum Acidobacteriota; class Terriglobia; order Terriglobales; family Acidobacteriaceae; genus Sulfotelmatobacter. The sequence goes on from CAVSER010000007.1 coordinate 474,189, forward strand.
AAGCTGCGTGAGGTTAAACAGCAACTCCGCGAGCGTATGCACGATCCGGTGCGCCAAACCGGCCAATGGCTCAAGTCGATCGTGCAGGGCCACTTCAACTACTATGCGGTACCTGGAAATCTCGATAGCCTCGGCGCCTTCCGCCACCGGTTAATCGGGCAGTGGTGGCGTACACTTCGCCGCCGTAGCCAGAAAAACCCGATCAACTGGACGCGCACTCTCGCCTTGGCAGACCGATGGTTTCCCCAACCGCAGGTCCTCCATCCTTACCCCGCGGTTCGCTTTGCCGCCAGTCATCCGCGATAAGAACCGGATGCGCTAATGAGCGCCCGTCCGGGTCCGTCCGGGGGGTATCACGTGAGTGGTATCCCTACCGGGATCGGGTGAGGCAGGGCGGGGCGAGGCTCTCGGAACCAGACGTCTTAACGACGGAAGAGTTCCGTTTGCTTCTGACCAAACTGACCACCGAGCCTTATCGGACGATGGTCATTCTGGCTGGATGCCTCGGGCTTGCTCGTTCCGAGGTTGTCGGCCTCAAGTGGCAGGACATCAACTGGAGCGCAGCAACTCTTATCGTTCGGCGAGGCGTGGTGAACTGCAACGTAGGAAACCCTAAGACGCTGGCGCGCAGAAAGCCCATACCTCTCGCTACCGACCTGCTCACGATCCTGCGTGAGCGTCGTGAACGCACGGCATACACGGCTGATTCGGACTGGGTGTTTGCCTCGCCGTACAAGGACGGAGCGGAGCCATACTGGCCGGACTCGGCGCTGGAGAAGTTCGTTAAGCCTGCGGTCAAGCTGGCGGGAATCACAAAGCGAGTTGGATGGCACACCTTCAGGCATTCTTATTCCTGCCTGTTGCGGGCCAATCACACCGACGTGAAGGTGCAGAGCGAACTGCTCAGGCACTCCAATATCGGTACGACTCTCAACGTGTACACGCAGGCTGTGAGCGCGGAGAAACGAGCCGCAAACGGCCAGGTTGTTGGGCAGTTGTTGGCAGTTTGAGCGACTGTGAGCGCAAAGTGAGCGGGGCTTGTAACCGGAAGGGCTTGCAACTGACTGAAAAGGTTGGTTGCGGGGGGTGGATTTGAACCACCGACCTTTGGGTTATGAGCCCAACGAGCTACCAGACTGCTCCACCCCGCAGGTTGATCATAGCAACCGGCTATAGCCGCGTCAAACTGTCGAGTTGTTTTCAGAAGATCTCCTTCCGTTTAGTCGTGTCAGCGGGTGTGATTCCTAACGCCTTCTCGATATCGCCCCGCTCCAGATGGTTGACCTCAGCCTACCGAACGACCTCAAAAGCATGGCATCTTTCACTCCCCAGATGCATCCAAGCCGTGTTGCTCGGATTTTGCGCTGAGTTTTTCGGTACTCGATTCGAAGCAAACTCAGGTGTGAACGAGGAGACTTCAACATGCCCAAAAAAGACAATGGCACTCGCCGAAGCGCCATCAACGCTCAGCCGCGCATTCATCAGCGTGCCGCGGAGATCCAGGCTTACGGTACGGTCTCTCACGCCTTACCGTTGGAACTTGAAGAGCCGGTCCGACTGGAAATGACCGAGCAGTTGAACCTGTTGTTGGCAGACACTATGACTTTGCGCGACCTTTACAAGAAGTCCCACTGGCAGGTCGCTGGTCCGACCTTCTATCAACTCCACCTCCTGTTCGATAAGCACTACGATGAGCAGGTCGAAATTGTTGACGTCATTGCCGAGCGCATTCAACTGCTCGGTGGTGTGTCTTTGGCCATGGCCGCGGACGTGGCTGAAACGACTCGCATCGAGCGTCCGCCGCGCGGACGAGAAGAAGTCCCCGTACAAATCTCCCGTCTTCTCGACGCTCACCAGGTCATTCTCAGGTACTGCCGTGAATTAGCTGACCGCGCCGACGAAATCGGAGACGCCGGCACTAACGACATGGTTGTCAGCGACGTGCTGCGTGCGAATGAATTGCAGGTCTGGTTTCTGAGCGAGCACCTGGTCGACATGCCATTAATCCATGCGCAAGATCCGGACATACGCAAGGCAGGGTAGTGTTCGTTTTTCAGTCGGGGCCCGGCCTCGGGCCCTGTTTGACCCCGAGTCATAATCCCGTCGCACGGTTGTACCAGCGTCAGCCGCAGATCAGCCGAGCAGGTTGAAAGCCCCAGCACAGCCGGCGTATGCTGGTATGACTCCAAGTCACATGCGAATGCCAGGCTTCACCCGCGATCGAGTTGTTACGCCACTCGATCCGTCCCACAAGAAACAGCGTCCCCGCTCTGAGGCAAAACGGAGCCGCATCGTACAAGCCGCGAGGCTTCATTTCGCCGAGCATGGCTATCACTCCACGTGTGTCGGGGACATCGCTCTCGGTCTGGGCATCGCCAAAGGCTCCATCTTCCAGCACTTCGGCAGTAAGGAAGGGTTGTTTCTCGAGGTTTACAAGCGCGCAGTGCGATCCTTTCCCAAATTTCTGGATGCACCCTCTGAGGTGTGTCATTCGGGCTTTTTTGAAGTGCTGAGACGCTGGCTTGCCCAAACCGGGCAACTCGTGCACGAAAACTGGATTCCATATCGCATCTCGCTGATCGGTAACTACGAAACTGATCTCCTGCTGAAGCGAGAGATCAACCGCTTTCTGATTAACGAGGATCCTTACGGAACGGCAAGCTTCGTCCGCTTCGGACTGGAACGGAAGGAATTGCGGAGCGATCTTGACGTGGAGATGATCGTCTCTATCATGGATTGGGCGGTGGAGCGTTTCCATGACGCTTTGCTTTCCGAGGAACTCGATCCCGGATGGTTTCGACGGCAGGGCGACGCCAAGGAGAAAAAGGACGTTAGAATGCAGCAGTTCCTTTCCGTACTGCGACGAGCGATAGGGAACGAGCGTGCTGGCAAACCGACGCGCTTGCGTACCGCCCAACGCCGTCCGAAGAAAGGGAATACCCGCAGAAATCGCGCCGTGAAATCGTAAGAGGATAAACATGCAAGCATCTATCAAACAAATACTTTCCAGCTATGACGATCGTGCGCCTCTGTCGGCGGCTTCTACGATCCCAGCCCCGTGGTATACCGATCCGCGCATCGCGGAACTCGAGCGTCTGAATATATTCGGCAAGACGTGGCAGTTGGTGGCTCGTACCGATCAGTTGCAGAATGCAGGCGATTTCGTCACCACGCGTCTGGCCGGGGAGCCCGTCGTGGTTGTTCGCGGCTCCGATGGCGATCTGCGCGCCTTCTTCAATGTTTGTCGCCACCATGCGGCCGCCGTTGTGACTCAACCATGCGGGCATGCCTCCATTCTGCAGTGCCCGTATCACGGCTGGAAATATGGTCTCGATGGTTCACTGAAAGGGATGCCGGAATTCGAGGGGGTAGAGAACTTCGACCGCGGCCAGAATGGATTGGTCCCCATCCGCGTTGAAACCTGGGAGTGTTTTGTTTTCGTGAACCTCGATCCGGATGCGATCTCGCTCGAAGAATTTCTTGGAGGGATGGTCAAACGCGTTGCCCCGCTGGGCATCGGCAAACTGCACTATTTCGATCGCCGCACCTATGACATCCATTGCAACTGGAAGGTTTACGTCGACAACTACCTGGACGGCGGATATCACGTTCCTCACCTCCACAAAGGATTGAGCTCGGTCCTGGACTACAAGCAGTACACGATCGAGAACGAGGATCGCTACTGCCTGCAATCGAGCCCCATGGTTGCCTCCAGCGAAGATGCGGCGACCGGAGCGACGCGCAAGGGCGATCGCGCCTGGTATTTCTGGCAATATCCCAACTTGATGATCAATTGCTATGAGGGATACATGGACACGAACTATATCATCCCCGTCGACGCAGATCATTGCACGGTCATCTTTGATTTTTACTTTAGCGATGTGAGCGACTCACGCCGCGCGTACAACACCGAATCAGTGAACGTCGGGAACCGCGTGCAGGATGAGGATCTCGGTATCTGTGAAGACGTGCAACGTGGTCTGAAGTCGCGCGCCTACGGTGCAGGCCGGCTGTCGGTTCGCCGGGAGGCCGGGGAGCAATTATTCCATCGGCTGCTGGCAGCTGATCTCAAAGCGCAATCGCCCGTTCTCGTAGAGACGTAGCGAACGCGATCAGCATGGCTAGTGGTGCTCCTACTGATGATCTCTCGGTATCGTTTCTTGCCAGGTTTTAGATTTCAACATCTGTCCGTCTTTTAGCAGCTCACGCGTGTACTTGTAATAGAAGTTATTCTGGTCGGTTGTCACCAGGAGATGTCCACGCCAAACCAGCGTGCGCCCTTTCAAATTGAAAGTGCTCTCGGCTTCTCCGTCCACCGAACACGTCTCAGGATGTGTGTCGTCTCCTCTGTAAGTCAGGCTCTCACTGTCGCTCTGCTTTCCCCAGGGATACTCGTATCCATCCTTGCCCTGCCAGTGCACGGTAGTTCTCTGACGCGCCTCGTCCCGCTCTACAGTCCATTCTCCGGGCCAGGGAAAACCTTCGCTCTTGATCTCGGAGCGTTCGTCCATAGGTTGCGGCTCAGCAAAAACTGGGGCCGGAGTGCCATGGAGCGGTACCACCGGAAGAACCAGTCGAGATCCGCTCGAACCGCCGAGTTCGAGTGTCGTTGTCATCGCATACGGCGTAGGGAGCACCATCGGCCAAAGCGCATTTGAAATCGCCACGCGAATACGATGCCCTTTGGGAAAAACCCACGATGTGAGGTGCATTTCGATGGCCAGTGGATATGTTTTCCCGGGCTCCAGATCGCGGGGATCGCTCGTTGAGACGCGTTGTTCGCCGTTCAATCCAGCTCCAGTGATTTGCGTTACGCTACCGTCCGGAGCGACGTCTGAAAGTCTTGCAAACCAGTTCGCCTGCACTGCACTTGCAGAAGCCTGCAGTCTTACCTCCGGTCTTCCGAGGATCGCCATGTCGTTATCGAGCACTGCCGAGTCATAGACCAGGCTGAAAGCGTCCACTGCACGGGTATCCGACAACAGTTCTCCCCACCAGAATCCTGCCTCCACGCCCACCGTAGGAACGTACTTAAGTCGATGAGTTTGGTTGCTTGACTCTCCTTGAGCCAGCATATGATTGGCCTGAAAAAAGAATGTTGTACTCTTGGCGCTGGGCGGCGGCCATAAGTCTTCGCGCCGCCAATCTCCCGGGATTTCTTGCAGGCTTGGATCCGGGGGATGCCAATGCTGCATATAGATGACCAGTCGCGGATCCTGCAGAACTCCTGTATCGCGTCCCTTCAGCCAATAGTCGAACCAGCGAACTGCCTGATCACGCCATTCGATGCGCGGCCCGAAATCGGCATCATTGGGAAAAGAGTGATTCCACGGGCCGACGATGGCCTTGATCTGCGCCTTGGACTGTACCAGCATGTCGGTTACGTTATCCCGATATCCATCCTGCAAGCCTCCGATAAGAAAACTCGGTGTCGTTATCTCACGGAGTGACCGCACGCGATCTCGCCAGAAAGGCCCGTCGTGTTGATGCTTCAGATACAGCAACGACCAGGGAGGCGAATCAAATCGAGGACCGAGCGTTTTCTCGTCCAGAGAATAGTCCGGAGCGCCGACCCAGCCCTGCGCCATATCCATATTGAGCTCAAATTCGTCGATGTGAGCCATTCCATCGATATAGTGAACGTCGTCATGAAACAGTTCAGCCGTTGCGTGCACGGCAACGATCGCCTTCAATCCGGGAGCATGCCGCATCGCCATCTGCAGAGCGGTAAATCCGCCCCAGGAAATCCCAAACATTCCCACGTTGCCGTTCGACCACGACTGACGCGCTAGCCACGCTATGACCTGTTCTCCATCCTGTTGCTCCTGCTCGGAGTACTCCCGCTCCGGAGGAACACCCTCACTTGCGCCAAATCCGCGGATATCTACCCGCACGCTCACATAGCCTCGTCGTGCAAAATACGTATGTTTGGGATAATCCCCCGCGGCAGTTCCATCATCTTTCCGGTAGGGAAGGTACTCAAGTAGAGCAGGGAATTTCTCTCCGGCCTTAGCCCCATCCGGCTTGTACATCGTCGCGGCCAGGCGGATGCCATCGTTCATCGGAATCCAGACCTGCTCCATGCGGACTCCATAAGCAGGCGCAGATGGCGGTTCACTGGCTAAGGCGGTAGATACAAAAGCAGAGAGAAGATAAATGAGCGCGAGAGTTCGTGCCAAGGCGGTCTCCGAGGTCCAGTAATGACTCGAAATCAGTCTGAGTTGCCCTGATCCCGCCGGAGGGCGCGCAAGTCGATTCCGAGTTGCTCCGCCTTCTTATACAGGTGACTGCGCTCCAGTCCAAGTGCTTTCGCCGCCATGCTCATGTTCTGATGAGTCCGCTTCAATTCAGCAAGGATCACTTCTCGTTCAAAAGACTGAACTCTGTCGGCCAGCGGTCCGGACGTCTCCACCCCTGCGCCAATGCTCGCCCCCGGAGATTTCTTCGGCAGCGCCAGTTCGACGGTCGGCAGATCTACCTGGGCGTCGGTTGCAAGCAGCATCAACCGTTCCACCATATTCCGAAGTTCTCGTACATTGCCGGGCCAGGAGTACGACTGCAACGACTGCATGGCGTCAGCCGAAAAGGGAACAGGCTTCCATCCATTCTGCAAGCAGACCTGATTCGCGAAGTGTTCGACGAGCGCCGGGATATCTTCACGCCGTTCACGCAACGGAGGAAGCGCCAGGGGGAAAACGTAAATGCGATGGAACAAATCCTGGCGGAACTTTTCTTCGCGTACGCGAGCTTCTAGGTCCCGATGCGTGGCCACGACCACCCGCACATTGACGGCGATCGGCTTGTCTCCTCCGATCCTTTCCACCTCGCCTTCCTCCAGCACGCGCAGAAGCTTGGCCTGCATGTTGAGGGGCATGTCGCCGATCTCATCCAGGAAGATTGTTCCCTGGTCCGCTTGCTCAAACTTGCCGATGTGACGACCGGAGGCACCAGTGAAAGATCCCTTCTCGTGCCCAAAGAGCTCTGATTCGATGAGTTCGGCCGGGACGGCCGCGCAGTTGAGAGTTACAAAAGGACCGCTTGATCGGTTGCTGCGCTCGTGGATTGTTCTTGCGACAAGCTCCTTGCCTGTGCCGGTCTCGCCCAGAATGCAGACCCGTGATTCGCTAGCGGCAACGCGCTCCAGTTGTGCCATGACGCGGCGCATTGCGTCACCATTCCAAACGATCTCGTGCTTCCCCAAACGTTGCCGAAGTTGCCGGTTCTCACTTTCGAGTCGCCCCAGTTTCAAAACGTTATCAACCGTGAGTAGCAATTTATCGGTGGAGATCGGCTTTTCGAGAAAATCCAGAGCGCCGAGACGCGTCGCCCTTACCGCCATTTCAATGTGCGCCTGCCCGGACATCATAACGACCGGCGTGACAATTCCTTGATGCTTCAACTCCTCCAGCAGTGTGAGGCCGTCTTTCGCGGGCATGACGACATCCGACAGTATCAGGTCGAATTCCTGCGACTTGGCCAGATCCAAGGCTTTCGTGGCGTTATCGCACACAGTGGCTTCATGTCCTGCCAGACGAAACGCTCGCGACAGCGATGCCAGCGTGTTCGCCTCATCATCCACAATCAACAAATGCGCTTTCGGCGGCAACGTGCCTCCTTAATAAATGGACTGCTCGATCTTCAACTCTGCAACCTTTGCGGTCTGGGACAGATTTGAATTTCTCGGCAATTCGATAACGAATGTCGTTCCGCGCCCGGGTTGGCTGCGAACACTGATTCTCCCATGATGATCGCTGATCACCGATTGAACGATCGCCAGACCCAATCCGGTTCCGTGCTGCTTGCTTGTGTAGTACGGGGTAAAGATTCGTTCGCATTCTTCCGGCGTCAGGCCGCTGCCGGTATCAGCCACCTCGATGCCGATGGTTCCATCCTGCGCGCGCGTTTGCAAAGTGAGTTCACCGCCATTTGGCATGGCGTCCATTGCATTGAGGACGAGATTCGACAAAGCCCGATGCAGCAGTTCCGGGTCGGCTGTAATCACCGGCAGTGCATCGTCCAGTTCTAGTTTGCACGCAATCGCTGAACGTCCGGGAGCACGGAGTTGCGCTTGAAATAGCTGCGCCACGGCCGACACAATCTCGTTCACTTGTACGGGCTGCTGCTGCGGCTGAGGCATCTTCGAAAAGTCGCTGAACCGCCCGATGATAGCCTTAAGATTTGAGATTTCCGCCAGCAGCGTCTGCGAGCTTTCGCGGAATACTTCCTCAAACTGCTCCGGACTTTGTGTTCGGGCACGCATCAGATTCTCGACCGTGAGTTGCAGTGGGAATAATGGATTCTTCAGTTCATGCGCCAGCCGGCGCGCCAGTTCGCGCCAGGCGGCAACACGCTCGGTCTGGACCAGGCGTTCCTTCTGCGCGAGCAATTCCGACGTCATTCGGTTGAAGGACTCCGCCAGTTGCGCGACTTCATCGTGGCCCGATACCTCAACGCGGGTGTCCCAGTTTCCGAAAGCGACTTCCTGTGCGGCGCTTGCTAACTGCACCACTGGACGTGTGACACGAGCCGCCGCCCAGCTGCTGAGAAGAATCGCCAGAAAAATTCCACCGCCGCCTACCAGTAGCGCCGAGTCTCGAATGTGCCGCTTCAGCTCGATATAAGATCGACGCGAATTCCCGATCAGCAGAATCGCCAGCAGAGGCCGGTCTGCGCCCAGTCCTCGCAGGGGAATGGCGTGAAACACCTCTTCATCCGCGCGGTCCGCTGACCAGGATACGACCGAAGTCATCTCCGACCCATATTGCCGCACGGAATTGAGCAGAGGAGCGAGCCGTTCCGCCGGACGGCTTGTGCTCAGGCGGTTTCCTCCAGGGCCGGGATCCAGAAGGAATTCCGCGGAGAAATGATCGCTGCGATTTTCGTACACCAGCGCGCGCATGTCTGGCGGTAAATCCAGCGCGGAGATAAAATTCTTGTCCAGCCTGCGTCCGCCGACCAAGTAGATCGCATGATCGCCGACCGAAACGGCACGCACTGCGAACAGCCCTAACGCTGTGCCGTCCTGCAATTCTTCCAGTTTCAGGAATGCTCCTTGCCCATCCACCGCGACCAGCCGGGCAAAATTCGTATCGGGATATCCAAACTTTGTGGCCCATTGTGCCGATGAGATGATCATCCCGCGCGCGTCGAGGATCTCCAGAAAATCGAGTTGCCGGGCGTCCGCCAGTGAGCGGCTCAGATCGAAGTACTCGGCTGAATCGGAAGTGGGTCCGCCGAGTGCGGTCGCCATGCGCATCACGGCATCGGAACTCGCGATGCTCTCCACCCGGTGCACCACATCGTCTCCGCGCCGGCTGAATTCCCGCTGAAACTGCTGAACCAGGGCCGTGGTGCGCTCATTTTCAGTCTTCTCGTACGCATTGCGCGTCAGGAGCAGGACGAGTCCCGCCACCGCGGCAACAGAAAGGAATACGGTAAGTGCGAAGACGGCGACGAGTTTGCGGCGATATGTCATGGATTCGCCGTTTCCATCCACGCGTTCGATACATCCCAGGTTCCATCTGTCCGCACGGTCCAGTTCCTCATTGCGGCCGAAGAAGCATACGACACGGGGAAATGGAACAGCGGGATGACTCTGTACGACAACAGAGCCGCACGCTCCGCCCCGTAGAGGGCACCGATTGAATTGTCCTTGGACACGACGAGCAACATCCCGCATTGATTCAGGAAGTCGCGCAACGCAACCCAGCCCTCCGGCGAAGCGAGAGGAATTCTCACCAGTCGAATCTCTGCCGGGCCCGAAGACGTTGGCTGCACTGACAATCCCGCATCGCGAGCATTCAATGCGATTCTGTCGGCAAGCAACCGATCCAGCGAATCGGCGCCGTCATAACCGAGTCGCCACACAGCAACCGGGCGCACCATACCTCGCAACTGACGCGCCCGCGGCAAGTCGGCCGAAGCAGGGAATACAAATCCGTAGCCGCTGACCCATGTAGGCAGAATGCCCCCTGTGGGCTGACCCGAATGTTTCAACAGCACATCGTGAATCGAACCTCGTTCGACGCTCAGAGCCAGCGCATGGCGAAGACGCCTTTCATCTTCTGAGGCAGCTTCGTTCGCGAACAGAAGCGCAAGCACCTCGATCAGCGACGATTTCAGTACTCGGTGTCCATCCGGTACCGGGTGTTGCGCCTGTTCTGGAGCGATCTCCACCAAGTCGGCTCGTCCCAACTGCAATGCCGTGCTCTGGTCTCGCAAGTTTCGGCCAAACTCGATTTCAACTCCATCCAGATAAGGTCGTCCGCGCCAGTGGTTCTCTTCCGCGCCTAAAGTCAGTTTCTTTCCTGGATCCCAATTGACGATGTGGAAGGGGCCGGTGCCACTCAACTTTCCGTCAGCCCCGTCCCGCTTCACGATCGCGTTGCGTGGCAATGAAAGCTCGGCAAGCAGGTTGTACGTGGTGCTGTCACCCTCGACGTTCACCGTGTCTCCCGAGACCTGTACGTTCCATGACGGATTCGCAAAGCGCAGGGAAGCGGCGACGATCTCTGGAGTGAGCACGCTGCCGTCATGAAACTTCACGTTATGCCGCAAGTAGAACTGGCATCGCTGACTCCCGCGCGACAACTGCCAGGAGTCCGCCAGTGCTGGCTTCACCGCCCCGCTATCATCGCTGACAACAAGCCTGTCAAAAATCAAAGCCGTAATATTACGATGGCCAAACGAGTCCCCACTACCTCTATCCGCAGGATCAAGCGAAGACGGCGTGGCGCGCATCGCGACGTGCAGTACGCCGCCATACTGCGGTCGAGTTTCCGCATTTGCCGCCACCAACCCAAGCAACAGGCTACTGGCTACAAGCCACTGCCAACCGAAACGCTTCATAATTCCCAGATTCCTGGTTGCGCGTTACTGCAATAACCGTGTCACCCTTTGCTTCCGTCCAGAACGCGGAGATGATGCCCGGAAAATCGACCGCCGGACTTACCGGCACCGGATCGCGATCGGGAAATTCATAGGCGCGAACGCTGTCAGGAGTTCCATCCGCCGAACTCGTTGCCAGTACTTGCGATCCGGCACCGCATCCTGTTCGCACCGCCGCAAGATCGCTTCCCCAGTTTGTCCGAATAACGCGATCGTTTGCACCATCCGCCACGTGCGTTTGGCGGTCGACTCCGCTCAGAACCCAAATCAGCGATGAATCGCGAGGCATGGGTGCCGCAGAATAGAAGGCCGCCAGAGTGGAAGCCCCAGTGATCGCGGGACTGACGACGCCCGTGAAGAAATTTCGCCGCGGCGAAAAGGCCCCACGGACAGCGATGGCGGGCGTTGCCGGACGGACAGCTAACGGCCAAAAATCGCCGCCTTCGCGGCACGTCATACTCAGCGGCGCAGCTCCACCAGTCTGGCAAAACACGCCAGGCAGATAAACATCCAGCAAGTGGTCACTTCCCGGCACGAGCCTCCCGCGCAGGTCTCTGGGCCACGGATTTGCGTGCGTGATCTCCAGCGCTTGCTCCTGTTGCCATTTCCCGCTTTGCATCCGGAACAGCGAGAGTCTCTCAGGACTGAGCACCGCGATCCGGCTGGGACCGGCGTTCTCCTCCAGAACGGCGAGATCCAGAATTGGATCGCTCTGCTGCCAGACAAAGATTTTTCTGACACTCAGCGGAACCGAATCGTGTGCTGCCTGGGAATTTTCAGGACGCGGCGTCGAAACGATCACGACCGAGGGATCGCCCTGACCGGGATTGATCTGTGCCACCCAAACATAAGAGCTCTGATTTTCCGACAGGGAGATCACGATGCTCGTCCCTGCATCGGTGCTCGGAGCGAAACGAATGCCCATGCTCTCCAGCATGCTGCGTATTCCGTTCTGAATGATCTCGCTATCGCGCCGGCCCAGCGAGGAACGATTCTCAAAACTGAGTGAAACTGTTCCCGTGCCTGTGACTGCCGCGATCTTCCGGGCAAGTTGCTGCTCGGGAGCGCTCCAGTCCCCTGCATTTGCCGCGAGGACGCAACTTAGCAAGAGGACGAAAATTCGCATCGCAAGGTGAACCCTCGGGACGAAGCGATAAGCGCGGCTCACAGAATTCAAAATGATATTCGGGATGCCAAAATTATAAATGCTGTACCCTGCCACCGAGCCTCCCGCTCTGTACTGTTTGGACACCGGTACAGCGTCGTAAAGCAGCCCGAGAACTCCGTCTTACCGCTCTTGTTCGGTCTTAACCGATGCAACGGGGCGCGCGAAGAACAGCCGGAACACTTGTCCAAAGATAAGTTCCTCTGCCAGTAACGCGATTGCCAGTGAGAAAACCATCCCTGCTACCACCGCCATGAATGTGATTGCCATTTGCATAACGCCTCCTGAGGTTTCTGCTTCGTCTTTACTGGCCGCCGGCTTGCGCTAATGCTGCAGCCGCGGCGATTGTGTTCGTGTCAGCATCGCTTCCGAAGATCGCCGCGATCCGTTCGTCGCGTTCGCCATGGATTTCGACCACATCGCCGACGCGCAGCATTGCAAACAACTTCTCCATATCGCGGTTTCGCAGTCGGATGCAGCCATGGGACGCGGCACGCCCCACAGACCTAGGCGCGTTCGTGCCGTGGATGCCATATCCCCTTTGGCTCAGTCCCACCCACCGCGTGCCGATCGGATTGCTTTTCCCGCTCGGAATCACAATGCCGGGGTGGTAATACGTGGGATTCGAAACACGATTGACGACTTGGAACTCGCCCGTTGGGCTGGGGCTTTCCGCCGTTCCAACCGCCACGGGGAAAGTCGCGAGAAGATTTCCGCTCTCCGTCACCGCAAGCTGCCGGTCCGAGATGCTGACGACCACCGTCCTGCGGATGCGGAGATCGTCGGCTCCGCTCGTCTGCGCGAAAGCAGGAAGGCCAACCAATACGGTCAATATCAGGGCCTGTAGTTTCGCGGAGTTCCTAAAGGTCCTTTGAGCGGCTCGGTTCATGTCTGCCCCCGGTCTGAATCGTTCAACCGCGTATGTGTAGGGCAGGCGCTGGGCCGTTGACTAATCTTTTGAAAACACGGGAGTTACGATGGGAGGCCGCTAGGAGAGTGTGGACGGAAAACTACCGATGTGTCTGCGCAGACACAGTGGAAGCAAGCAAAGGAAGCATTCGACCGAGAGTTAGGCTGAATCCGAGCTTGAGAGGATAGGTGGGAAGGGCTGCTCTTGAGCCTTCAAGCGCCCGGCCGCCGCCGTCTGGGGTAACGGCTTGTGGGGTTCTGTGGGTGCGGCCGGGCGATCCTATGACTAGAAGGCCTAGTTCAATTGTGCTTATTTAAGTCTCTTGGGCCTACTAAATCTGTGACTGTCGTCACACTTGCCCGTGATTAAACTCATGCCTCGTCTTCTGTGAATTCAATCGCGCAACTTGCACCCACACGATCCAGCTAACTCACAAATGCATGTGACCGGAATCACCGATCCCCCTCCGCTGTTGTTCATACACTCGAAACCGAGCCTAGGAACACAGCTCATTCCATCTGCGGAGATCGATTCATCATGGCCTATGTAATCACTGATTCGTGCATCAAAGATTCCCTCTGTGTTGAGGTCTGCCCGACCGACTGCATCCATCCCAAGCAGGACGAGCCCGCCTTCGAGGCCGCCACCCAGATGTATGTGGATCCCGAAGGCTGCATCGACTGCGGAGCGTGTATTCCCGCTTGCACCTCGGACTCGATTCACGCCCTCGAAGATGTACCTGAAGAAAAGAAGGAGTTCATCGAGAAAAACGCAGCCTTCTTCAAGCAGTAAAACCGCGCAATTTCTTCCATTAAATAATACTTGCCGGCATCGGACGAAATCTCCGATGCCGGCGAGTGTCAATGTAGCCCTCGCGTTGACATTCCTCCGCCTAGCCCCTTATTGTGGCGGGCACCATGAACGTCGTGAAGGCGAGCCGTCATTTTGAAGACTGGCTGGCCCGCCACACCGATATCGTTAAGAAAGACCTCCGTCTCAAACACTTCAACATGAAAGCCGGAGTGTTCCCGTTTCTTCGCGCGACTTACTACCGTTGGTCCCAGGTCTGGCCCGACGTCTGCTCAGAGCTGTCCAAAGCCCCGCAAGCCCTTTCGGTCGGCGATCTCCACGTTGAGAATTTCGGCACATGGCGCGATATTGAAGGCCGCCTGATCTGGGGTGTGAACGACTTCGACGAAGCCAGCCCGCTCGCCTATACCAATGACCTCGTCCGCCTGGCCGTCAGCGCACATCTGGCTGTCGAAGCCGGACACTTATTCCTCAAGCGCAAGGACATCTGCGATGCAATTCTCGAAGGCTATCGTGAAGGATTACGCGGAGCCGGCACTCCGTTTGTCCTCGGCGAGAAACACGCATGGCTTCGCCGGATCGCCGAAAGCGAACTGCGGGATCCCGTCCGCTTCTGGGCCAAGATGGACGCGCTGCCGACCGAGAAGGCACCCGTTCCGATCAGCGCGGTCGATGCCATCGAACACCTGATGCCCGTGCGCAACCTGGAGTATCGTTTGGCGCATCGAGTTGCAGGTCTGGGAAGCCTTGGACATGCACGCTTTGTCGCCATCGCAGATTGGAACGGCGGCCGCATCGCTCGCGAGGCCAAAGCACTTGTTTCGTCTGCCGCATATTGGGCGAAGGGACACGAGGGTCCCACCGATATCCTCTACCAGACCATCATCAGCTGTGCTGTCCGCTGTCCTGATCCTTTCGTTCATCTGCGCGGCCGCTGGATCGTTCGCCGCTTGAGCCCGCACTGTTCTCGAATCGAACTCTCGACCTTGCAGTTGCAGAAAGAGGAAATTCGCTTGCTGCATTCCATGGGATTTGAAACCGCGAATGTTCATCTGGGGACCAGATCCGCACGTAAGACGATCCTCGCGCACCTGCAGAAGCAGAAGGGCAGATGGCTGCACCGAGCGACAGAGGACATGATCAAGTCGATCCGAGAGGATTGGAAGACCTGGAAATCCGACGGGTACGAGTGAGAACAGCTTAGGCCACGCCGCTCCGAGGGCCGGTTGCCGTTAAAGCATTACCTGGAATGGGCTGCGGCAGAGGAGCGAGCGAGATCCCACGGTTCGGGTCGTACACCAGTGTCCACAGCGTTGCACAAGAATCACAGAGCCAGAAGTGCTCGACCTGCCGGGGATGGCGGCGAGCCCGAACAAACGGAGGCACACTCGCCTCACCGGTTTTTTTTGCACGTTCAGTTTCGACCAGGAAGAGCTTTCCCTCTCGGAGTCGCAGGAAGGGCTTTGAGCATTCGGAATTAGCGCATCGGCTAAGCATAAGAGATTTCCAATTGTGAATAGTGTCGACGACCCGGAAAGTCTCTGTTCTAGCACTTGGGATGCCACGGACGATCCGTCTCGTCGTTCGGAAGTTCCTAAGCCGTGCCGGAGCACTGAAGCAAAAACGGAAGTCTTTCGCCGACCTGTCGGCAACATTGCCGAAACTGCGTCTGCGCTCTCACTTCTGGAAGGAAAACCCGTTGCTGTTATCTAATGCCTCACGCAAGCATATGTCCATTCCAATCTTTCGATGCGACCCATCACCGAAGCCCAAAGGGCCAGAAACCATGCGCCCTCCCGGCAGTGACAAGAACTGTTGTTTTGCCTCAACAAGCTCTTACCGTAGTATTTTCGAGAAGTTGAACGGGCGCCGAGCGCAGTTCCGACTCTCGCACGGGACAGAGACTCTAATTTGATTTCATCGCACAAAGACGATTCGGCGAATCTGCAAGACACTCTCTCACTCCTGGCTCGTTTTCCCGGACTCCGTGCCCTGGCATGGTCCGGCGACATCCTTTACGCCTCGCGTGGATACGAACTCCTCCGGACGCGCCTACCGGTTCCGTTCCAATTCCCAGAATGGGAAGCAATCGGAATGTTTCGTCCCGATTGGAAGCGACGGTTATCCGTTCGAACCAACCTGAGCGCCCGCCTGCTCCGTGACGGCTTCCACGCGCTCGCCGTCCTCCCTTCCGGCGGACTCGTCGGGGCCGTACCGGGCGCAATCGTTACAGCCCGCGCGGGGCAGTCTGAGTTCCACACGACTCATCGCATCACCCGTGGTACCCGCCCTCTGCATATCACTGCGGTTCCCGGGGGGAGCGTCTTTTGGGGAGAGTACTACGACAACCCCTCCCGCGACGAAGTCCACATTTACGGATCACACGACGCCGGCGCCAGTTGGAGCGTCGCTCACGCGTTCCCCAAAGGCGCGATTCGCCACGTTCACAACATTATTCACGATCCGTGGGAGACCTGCCTCTGGATTCTCACCGGAGACTACGGTGATGAATGCTGCATCCTGCGTTCCTCCTGCGACCTCGGCCACATGGAAGTTGTGTTGCGTGGAAATCAGCAGGCCCGCGCAGTCGCAGCCGTCGCAATGGAGGACGGCCTGTACTTTGCCACTGACACGCCTCTGGAGCAGAATTTCGTTTATCGCCTGAGTCGCAGCCGGACTCTGACGCAGATCTCCTCCATCAGCAGTTCCTCAATTTATGGGTGTCGCGTTGGCCAGCACATCTTTTTCTCGACGATGGTCGAACCAAGTGAAGTCAATCGTGATCGCAACGTTCGCATCTACCGAGGAAACGGCTGCGACCCGAAAAAATTCGAATCGTTGCTCAACTGGCGCAAAGACAGCTGGCCAATGGGCTTGTTCCAGTACGGCAACGCATCCTTCCCGGATGGAAAAAACACAACGCAATACCTCGCCCTGTCCACAGTCGCGGTTCAGTCCGATGATATGGCTATGTCGATCTATCAGGTAGGTGTAGCGCAGACGAGGAGATAGCCCCAGTTGTTCCTTCGTGAACCTTAGTGCCCTTCGTGGTGAATGCCTTTGGATTTCAGATTGCGCAGCGCACGCGAAACCTTATCGTAAGATGGTTTGTTGAACCAGCGCTGAGCCACCTTGCCCCGACCCGCCTACTACCGCCGCATCTTTAGCGCCTATCTCTTGGGAGGGAAAAGCCACCTTACGTTCTGGCACGAAAGCCCGTCAGAAAATCAAAACGCCCCGACCTCCGAACTTGGCGAATACTACATGCCCTTCACCGAAAAGGCCGACTATCAGGGTGCCTACGAAGCGCAAGGCATCCCGCAACTCGACTACCATGGAAACATCGGTTTGCAGTACAACCCCATTGCCATTGCGCAATATGGTTTGGGCAACTACAACCTCTGGCGACGAACGAACGATCCCGGTCGCCGCCGCAAGTTTTTCCTGATCGCCGATTGGCTCTGCTCCAATCTCGAACTCAATCGCGACGGGCTCGTGGTCTGGAACCATCACTTTGACTGGGAGTACCGCGATTCGCTCAAGGCTCCCTGGTACTCTGCCTTGGCACAAGGGCAGGGAATCTCCGTTCTGGTTCGCGCCTACAAAGAATCAGGAGAGCAGCGATACCTTGAAGCCGCTCAGCGTGCCTTCACCGCCTTTCAGCAGCCGATCGAAAAAGGAGGCGTAGCCTTCACCGACGAATCCGGAGATCTCTGGTTCGAGGAATACATCGTCTCGCCGCCCACGCACATCCTCAACGGATTCATTTGGGCGCTGTGGGGCGTCCACGATTACCATCTCGCGACCAAAGACAAGTTGCCGCAAGAACTATTCTCTAGTGGGGTTCGCACTCTGCTACACAACCTCGGTCGATATGACCTGGGATTCTGGTCACTCTACGAACAGACCGGCACACGCCTGCCCATGGTTGCCAGCCGCTTCTACCACCGGCTTCACATTGTGCAATTAAGAGTGATGCATCGTCTCACGGGAGAATCCCTATTCGCCGAGGTGGCCGACCGTTGGGAACACTACACCGAAGGCAGGATGAATCGCACGCGTGCGCTTCTCTATAAGAGCGCGTTTAAGCTTCTCTACTACTAGCTCGCACAAATCCAACCTCACCCCGGACTCATGCGATACTCTCTAGCTTCGCGTGAAAATCCTTTACGTCTCGCAGTACTATCCCCCCGAAATGGGCGCCCCCGCGGCGCGGGCCAGCGAGCTTGCCCGGCATTGGGTCCGGGCCGGACATCAGGTCTCGATCCTGACTGGATTCCCCAACCATCCGAACGGAGTAGTCCCGACCGAATGGCGCGGGCGCCTGCGCCGCCTCACATATCGAGAAACAATCGAAGGTGCGGATATCTATCGCACCTGGCTCTGGCCTCTGCCCAACCGCAAAGCACACGAGCGCATGCGCAATTACGCATCGTTCTGCTGCTCGGCCGCTCTGCGGGGACTCACAATTCCCACTCCGGACGTGATCATCGGGTCATCCCCGCAATTACTCGTTGGCCTTTCAGCGTGGTGGCTGGCCTTCGCCAAGCAGGTCCCTTTTGTCTTCGAAGTCCGCGACCTCTGGCCCGAATCGCTGGTCGCCGTCGGAGCCGGGAGAGAAGACTCGCTACTCCATACGACTCTGGCCAAGATCGCCGGATTTCTCTACGAACGAGCCGACCGCATCGTCGTAGTGAGCCCAGCTTTCAAGCATCATCTCGTTCAGCGGTGGCGAGTTCCCGCGGAAAAAATTGCGGTTGTCGAAAACGGAGTCGAGACTCAACTTTTCGCGCCCACCTCAGACATATCGAGACAGAAGCTCCGTCATCAGTTGGGCGTTGAATCCAGGTTTCTGGTCAGCTACATCGGCACGATGGGCAATGCCCACGGTCTGGAGACGGTTCTCGATGCTGCATCTAAACTCAGCGAACAACGTCCTGATGTGCACTTCCTGCTCATCGGAGAAGGCGCAGAAAAGGAGCGGATCAAAGCCCAAGCCGAAACCCGCGGCCTCACGAACGTTCAGTTCCTGGATCAACAACCGCGCGAAAAAATCCCTGCATTCATCGCGGCGTCCAACGCATGCCTCGTACTTCTGAAGAAAACTGATGTATTCAAGACCGTGATACCCACCAAGATGCTCGAGTTCATGTCATGTGAGCGCCCGCTCATCCTGGGCGTGGATGGCCAGGCGCGCCAAATCGTGGAAGAAGCCGGAGCAGGCCTGGTGATCGAACCTGAAAATCCGGAAGACCTCGGGCAAGCGATCCATCAACTCGCGGCAAGTCCGGAACTCGGCAGCAGATTGGGAAAGCAGGGAAGGGAATACATTCTGCAAAACTTCTCTCGTGGGCGCACCGCGGAGAAGTACATCGAGGTATTGCAAAGGCTCACAGAGAAGAAATAAGCGCTAAGGATGCACGGTGTAGATCGTTACCGCCGTTGCCGCGCTCATGGCAGCCTCAAACGTCCTGCCTGCCAGCACGCGTCCGCCGCTCACCGGAACGAACAGAATATCGTCTGCCTGCAGCGTGACATCCGGGGCCTTGGCTTCCAGCATCTTCTTGATCGCAACCTTGGTCTCGGACACGCCGCCGTTCGCATCCTTGCGTATGATGCGCGCCGCGCCCAGCTTCGCCGTCTTGTTGGTTCCGCCGGCGAGCGCCAGCGCCTGCAGCACAGTCAGAGAACCGTTATCGACCAACAGCCCGCTGGGACGTCCGACATCCCCGACCACATAAATAATTGGCGCTCGCGGCACAGAAATCGTATCGCCCGGAAGGATCTCGATATTCTTGCTGACGTCATCCGCCAGGTTGCGAGGCAGATCCACGTGCAGGGTCTGCGTCTGTCCTTTTCGCAATACGGATACCTTCCGCGATGCCTGCTGCGTAAATCCGCCTGCCTGCGAGAGTACTTCGTAGAGTTTTCGGTTCGCGGTATCCGGATAGATGCCGGGTTTGTTTACTTCGCCGAGTATCGTTACACCTTGCGATGAGGCTTCATCGACGAAGATGGTCACGTGCGGATTCCGCACGAATCCCCCGTCCGACAGCCGCTTCTCGATCAAAGCCTGTGCCTCTTCCTGGCTCAGGCCGTCAACGTGTACGTAGTCGATCAGGGGCAGATAGATGTCTCCAGAATTACTGACCCGAACCTTGCTGGCCAGTTCCGGAACGTTGTAAACACCCACCTCAATTAGGTCCCCGACTCCTAGCTTTACGGTGGATAGGTGATCATCCTCAGGTTTGCCAGCCGCGTCTACCTTAGCCGATCCGGACTGCGCCCCGGATGCGCTCGGTGCCGCTTGCGAGATCGGCCGGGCCGCGGAATCGCTCGAACTACTTTGTTCCGAAGGAGTTGGAGTTGCTGCTTGCTGTGACGAGGCAACTCCGCAAAACGCCAGAAAAAGAATCAGTGCAAGCGGCACGGCATGGTCGCGGCAAGCAACGCCCGAGTTGCCCAACTTCATCACGGATCCCTAACCTGTTTTCTGGATTTTGACCGCCAGTTTAGCACAGCCGAACCCTCTTCCAGCCCGATGATTCGCAAACCCTTGTGTTAGTTTTCCACAGGTTTTTTCCTGCTTCTACATTGAAGTTCAGGTGCCCCCGCTGCTACATTCGAATGCACTTCAAAAAGCTGACAGGAATCTTCTCTCTAACTACGAGCGGCAGGATGTCGCTGCCATACTGGCTTTGCAATAAAGTTCTCTCTTTGCAGTAGCTACAGCTTCATGGTTTCGAGGGGGCGTAGTTGACTCTCATTTGTCTGGGGCTGTTTTTTACGGGCCTGTTGTCCGCGTTCGTGCTCACCCGGTACGTACGCGATTTCGCGAATTCTCACGGATGGGTTGCAGCTCCCACCCAGGAGCGCCATCTGCACTCGAGTCCTTTACCTCGGTTGGGTGGCGTCGCCATTTTTCTGAGTTTCGGACTTTGCATGGCGGTTGCTGCCGCGTGGGCGTATCTCAACACTCATTCACATTCGCCCCAGTTCCTGACGAGGATGGTGACGATTCTCATCCCCGCCACGATGATCTTCCTTCTGGGTGTCTATGACGACCTTCGTGGGGTCGGCCCTTATGTGAAGTTCGGTGTTCAGGCCGTCGCGGCGGGCATGTTGTTCGCGGGTGGTCTCCGTATCGTCAATGTTCCCGTCATTCTCGGCGATCGCGTCCTGCCTTGGTACATCGAACTTGCCTGTACGGTCCTGTGGGTTTTGGCGATCACCAACGCCTTTAATCTGATCGACGGTCTCGACGGACTGGCTGCCGGGTCGGCATTGTTCTCGACCATGGTTGTTTTTGTAGTCTCGCTTCTACACGGGTCGCCTCTCGTCGAAATGATGACGATTGCTCTCGGTGGTGCGATTCTCGGGTTCCTCCGTTTCAACTTCAACCCGGCCACCATCTTTCTCGGGGACTCCGGTAGCCTGTTGATCGGATTCCTGCTCAGCGCACTTGCTCTTCAGGGCGCGCAGAAAGCGCCCACGATGTTCGCCGTGGCAATTCCGATTGTCTCCTTCGGATTGCCAATTCTGGAGACCGTCCTGTCTGTGATTCGCCGCCTGATCAGCGGACGTCCCGTCTTTACCGCAGATCGCGAGCACATTCACCACAAGCTCCTGCAGCACGGACTCACGCACCGTCAGGTGGTCATCATCCTCTACGGCGTGTCGGCGGTGTTCGCCATGTTGAGCCTTTTCCTGCTCTGGCCTACAGGAAGCTCTCTCGGTCTGGTCCTGTCCGTACTTGGGATTGGAATCTGGGTCGGAGTGCAACACTTGGGCTATCTGGAATTCGGCGAACTGGCGCGCGTCGCGCACCGCACTTTCGATCAGCCTCAGATTTTCGTTAACAATCTGGCGATCCGGCGCGCCGCGGAAGAACTAAAAGTCGCACGTGATTACGATCAGGTCCGCCGCATCCTGCTGGCGGCTTTTGGCAGCAACGATTTCGATTCCTTCGAGTTGAACCTAAAAAATACTCCCAGCGTGTTTGCGCCTTACGAGGGGTCCTCCACGTCATCCGCTACTTCTTTCTGCTGGACAAAGCCCGGTACGCCGAAAAATCTCGATAGATCGGCTTTCTGGACGATCGCTCTTGACCTGATCACTTCGTCGAACAGCCATTGTGGAACGCTTGTGATTCGCCGGCTGTATTCGCGACGAAATCTCCAACTCGACGTCAATCTTCTGACCGCAGCATTCCCCATTGCTCTTGCCGACGCACTCGATCGCACCTTGGCGCATTCCGCCGAAGTAATCGCATTGCGGGACCAATCCACATCGCTGGTCACAGCCCAAGCTGGTTAGCGCCGTGTCTTTACGGAGTTTTACTAACAAAAAGAAATGAGCAGAGCAGGATCGATTGCGCTTCTGTGCGTGTTGGTAATGAGCCTAGAGTGTCGCTAGTCTGGATGTGACACGAAGCCGAACGCATCGCACGGGTTCGTGCGATGCCCATCTCGGTCTTAACTGATAGGGGAGCGTTGTTGGTTACAGCTTCGCGCTGACGTAGGAGTTGATCTCGCAGTTGAGGCAAACTTCTTCAAAAGCAGGTGCGGTCCATTCCATAAATCCCCCAGCGGTCCAATTGGACCGTGATTGTCTAGATAAGAATATCTAAACGCCCCCTGCGAATCAATGCTCGCAGGAAAAATAAACCAAACAAACCTTCTCAGCGCTTTCGCATCCGCAGATTGCAAGATATTGCACACATCTTGCCTAAGCGCATGGTTTTAATCCTCTTTTCCACACCTGGAACCATCTCCGTTACTTTTGTCAGCTACACGCGGTATTTACCTTCATCTGCACCGTGATGGAAGCGAGGATTCGCAATCATGTTTGGCAAGACTGTGTACGGATCTACTTTCAAGGACGTAAATTTTGTCCCCCTGCAGTCCGCCACATTCTGTGTTCAATGTGAGCTGATCAGCACGAACAATAAGCCCTACTGCCTGGCTTGCGGAAGCCTCGCGGTGGTTGGACTTTCACGCGTCCTCGGCGGTTCGTTGCTCCAACAGCAGACCGCGCACCTGATTACCGATTGCGAACTTAACAATCTAGTCCGCGACTTGCTTCGCACCGTTCCCGATCCGCTTACGACCGAGTACGCCGACCAGTCCCGTATGCCATCGCTCGCGCAACGCAGTCAGCTCCGTGTCGCCAATGCGGCGCACCCGGCCTCAGGATTTCGTGCCGTTTCTCCCGGAGACGAGGCCGAGATTCATCCCGGAGAACTCGATCTCGAACCGGCAATCAGCGCTATCACCGAGCGTGCCCAGCATCTGACTGGCGCCACCGGAGCCGCCATCGCGCTCCGCTCGGGAGACGAAATTGTATGCCGCGCCCGCGCGGGCCGCACGGCCCCCGATCTCGGCGTCCGCCTGCAGACTGACGCTGGCATCTCCGCGGAGGCCGTTCGCTCCGGAGAGATCATGTTGTGCCATGACGCCGAGCGCAATCCGCGCGTCGATATGGCCAGTTGCCGCCGCCTCGGCGTCCGCTCCATCCTGGTCTCGCCTTTGCGCCACTTCCGCCGCACTTTGGGAGTTTTCGAGGTCCTCTCCTCATCTCCGGGGGCATTCGACGATCGTGACGTAGCGACCATGCAACTGCTCTCTGGGATGATGGTGGCCGCGATTTCCCGGATCTCGAGTATCAAGAGGGACGAGTCACTCCGCCGCGCAGGATAAACGCGAGAAGCGGTACGAATCGATTTACCGGACGCATAGCCTGCCGTGCTCTTTCTATGGTGTGTAAGCCCCGCGCCTCCAATTAATGCCCTTCTAATTTCATTTCCCGCTAACTTTTTCCCATTCCGCGCTAATATGTACGAAACGGAAAACCGGGCTCTTTATGTCTTCCCAATCCTCGATGTTGACCTCCAAGACGCCCAACCGGCGCCGCCGTGTAAGGCACAAGATTCAGACCCCTGCGTACGCAAGTTTCGCCGATGATCCCAAGACCGCGATGCTCGATCTTCACGAGATCGTCGACATCAGTGAAGACGGAATGGCGATCCAATGCCACTCGCCTTTGGAAGTTCAAAAGCCAGTCAACCTGATGCTCGACCTCGCGGACTGTTCTGAGCACATTCAAACTGCGGGTCTGGTCGTCTGGTCGAATGACACTGGGCGAACCGGTGTCCGATTTTCCGATCTCTCTTCAGAATCCCTGGCACGTCTGCGTGAGTGGCTATTCGTGAATGTTATGGCCGGGGTTGCGAACGGAGAGACTGAAGTTCCGCCTCCGACCGAAGCAGTTGCTCCGAAGCCAGGCTATACCGATACTCTCGAGGCAGTCACAGCCGTACAGCACGAAGTGGAATCTCTCGGTTCGAGTCTGGACGCAGCTCTGCAACTGATTGCCGAGCGTGCCAAAACTTTTCTTCGCGCCTCCGGGGCAGCCATAGCTCTCTCAGAGAACGAGCCAGAGTTCATGGTCTGCAAGGCTTCGTCCGGCAGCGATGCGCCGCCCGTGGGAGCGCGATTGCAGGTCGGATCAGGATTTTCCGGCGAATGCGTCACGAGCGGCACTCTGTTGCGTTGTGATGATGCCCAAACCAACACCCGGGTGGATCAGGAAACCTGCCGTGCATTGGGAATTCGTTCGATTCTCGCGGTTCCGGTTCGCCGCGATGACAAGTCGGTCGGGCTCCTCGAGACATTCGCGCCGCAGGCCAACGCGTTTACGGACGGCGATGGCAGAGTTCTGCAGCGTCTTGCAGACATCATTCTCGTCGCTATGAACAAATCCGGTGGCGGAGGTTCCTCACCCAAGTCGAACGACTCGAGTTTTGCTACACCACAGGGGAGCGTGCTCTTTGCCTCCGTCGACGCGGAGAAGAGAAAGCAAGATCAAGATAAGAAAGAGGAAAAGTCCACTGCCGATAAAAAAAGCCGGGAAGGAATGACTCTTCCTCGCTCGCATCTAATCATCCTCGCCTGTGCGGCCGCTACGATCTGTCTAGTTTTGGGGGTTGTCTCCGCGCGTACGGTACAGAGTGATGTCCTTCCTTGGTTCAAGCACAAGCTCCACTCGCGACCGAGCACGCAATTGGCAACCGTGCTTGCATCTTCGCAACCCCCAAAATCCGACTCGCTGACGGGTGTTATACCTCCCGCTCAGGCCGTCGAAACCGCATCTTTCGATCAACTCCGCCACCTCGCTGAAAAGGGAGATCCGGCCGCTCAGAACACGCTCGGACTTCGTTACGCCACCGGCGAAGGCGTAAGGCTGAGCGAGAGTGAAGCCGTCCGCTGGTTCATCAAAGCGGCCGAGCAAGGCTACGTTCCTGCTCAGTCGAAGCTGGGATCGCTTTATTTCAGTGGCCGCGGCGTTCCCCAGGATTCTACCCGTGCATACTTCTGGATGGTCGTGGCTCGCCTCAGCGGCGATGAAGCCAGCAAGACCTTATCCCCTTTCGTTCGCGCACGTCTTACTCGCGCTCAGGTCACGACGATCGAACTCGAAGCTGATCGCTGGCTTCAACAACACCTGGGCGACCAGAAGCCCTATGCGGGCCAATTAAAAGCCCGCAATTGAAACTTAATCGCGGACCTCTGGAACCTGAACCCTGCCCAGCTATTTTCGCGGCCAAGCAGAACACAGCGCGTACCCCTGCCCCCTCAAGCGATCCAAGCGATAAAATAGAAGCAAGAGGTTCCCGTGCCCACCCTCCACGACATCCTCGATCGGAGAGTTCGCGAAGCCGATCCGGCGCTCGTAGAAGATCTCGGCCACAATCGCCTGCGCTGCTTTTCCTGCGGCCATTGCTGCCCCATTCCCGAGGGACAGGCCGGCGTCTGCAAGGTCCGTTTCAACCGCAGAGGCAAACTTTATGTTCCTTGGGGATACACCGCAGGTATGCAATGCGATCCCATCGAGAAGAAGCCCTTCTTCCATGCCTACCCCGGCGCTCTCGCGTACAGCTTCGGCATGCTCGGATGTGACCTGCATTGCGGCTACTGTCAGAACTGGGTGACATCCCAGGCCATCCGCGACCCGAACGCGATTTCGCCTCCTCTGGAAGCTTCTCCCGAAAATCTGGTTCGCGACGCCATTGAGCAAGGTGCAAAAATTCTCGTTAGCACCTACAACGAGCCACTCATCACGAGCGAGTGGGCCGTTGCTATTTTCAAGGAAGCAAAAGCAGCCGGCTTAATGACGGCATTCGTCTCCAACGGCAACGGCACGCCGCAGGTTCTCGAATATCTGCGCCCTTGGCTCGACCTCTACAAGGTCGACCTCAAGAGCTTTGACGATCGTCATTATCACGAACTCGGCGGACGCATAGGTCCCATCCTCGACAGCATCCGCCGTATTCATGCCATGGGATTGTGGCTGGAGATTGTGACGTTGCTGATCCCGGACTTCAACGATTCCAATGACGAACTTCACGAGCTGACAGAATTCGTCGCGAGCATTTCACCCGATATTCCGTGGCACGTAACCGCATTTCACGCGGACTACAAGATGAATGACCGGCGCGACACCAATGCCGAAGACCTGCAGCGCGCTGCGGAAATCGGTCGTCAGTCTGGCTTGCGTTACATCTACACCGGAAATCTCCCCGGCGTGATCGACGGTGGCGAAGACACCCGCTGCCCCCAATGCAGCGAAAACCTCATCCGCCGCAACGGATTTCTCGTGGAGGACTATCGCCTCACAGCTGACGGACGCTGTCCGGGCTGCTCATACGAGATTCCCGGCCGATGGGCGCGGGAATTCGGCGGCCAGGTTGCCAGCCGCCCTTTCCTCCCACGCAGACGCTCCCGTTTGTTTACAATCACAAGTCGTTAATCTGAAAATTGAATGCGTGTTCCTGCACACAAGATGTGGGGACAGCCGCCATCGGCTGTCCGCCGGACGCAAACCGGCTTTGTCTTACTTCTGTGCGCAACTGCGCTCCTTTTATCCTGCTCGCCGCGCGACTTTCTTTCCCGACGTCTCGCCACAGACTTGATCGCCGCTTCCGAGACGTTCAGGGCTCCCCAGCAGTTCGTTCTCCGCACCGGCGTGCTCTCGAACAAGGACTACGCCGCTCCCGAATATCTGATCTTCCAGCATCAAGGATGGATCTCCGCCACAAACGTCGCGTGTTCTCCAGGCCTTGCTCCCGCGCCCTGCTGGGATGTCCTCTTGACGCCTTCCGGCGTCGACACGGTGCGCTCGCTCGTGTCCCCAGAAGACGCATCCAAGCCCTCGGTCTCGATCCCAGTCGCGAAACGAGAACTTGTCTCCATCACAGGCATCAGCAAGCAGGAGAGTGTCGCAGATGTCGAGTTCACGTGGAAATGGTCTCCAATGAATGAAATCGGCTCTGCACTCTACTCCGGCGATTTGCACTATCGCTCCAGTGTAGGATTTCGTGAGTACGACGACGGTTGGCGTCTCGTGCAAAGCCCCGCTCGACCCGGACAGACCATGGACGAAGCTCTTAAGAATGCCGAGCCGGGATCGTGACAGGCGCAACGCCACCGCCGCCTGTCTGGATCGCTACCTTCCTGAAATGGCTGTCTCCGCGGCGACTGCGCGCGCAGGCCATCGTCCTTGCCTTCTGCCTGTGGGGAGTCTGCGCCGTTGACTTCGCTACTCCGGGCCTCTTCGATCGTGCAGGGAACATCAAGTTCCAGGATTTTCTTCCGTTCTACATTTCGGCCAGGCTGACTGCACAAAATCGCGCGAATAACCTCTACGATCCGCTCACGCAGCAGCAACAATTGCGCTCAATCGTGGGCGCAACCAGCGTGCAGGTTCCCTATCTTTACCCGCCGCAAGTCGGCCTGCTGTTCACCTCGCTAGCGAAGTTTTCGTTTTCCGTCGCTGCATGGCTCTGGTCTGCAATCAGCCTGCTGATCTATTTCACCTGTATCTATGCAGTCTGGAATCGCTGTCCAGCCTTAAGGCATCACTCCTGGCTTGTGGCACTCGCCTCTGTCGCCTTCCCACCACTCTTCCACACTTTTATGCGGGGACAGATCTCTGCTTTGGTCCTCCTTTGCTTTACAGCTGCATTCCTGTCCTTCCGCGCAAATCGGCATTTTCTGGCGGGAGTCGCCCTGGGATTCCTGGTCTTGAAGCCGCAATTTCTCATTGCGATGCCGCTCATCCTGCTCCTTGCGGGCGCATGGCAAGAGTTGATCGGTCTTGTGCTGTCGGCTGCGACGCAACTGACTTTCGCCCGTCTGTACTTCGAACCGGACGTGACGCAGAAATATTTCGAGGTTTTGCGTTATCTAGGTCGCTGGATCAACGCAGCCGAACTCAGTCTCGCTTCCATCCAGATGCGCTCTCTGCGCTCCTTTTGGAGCCTCCTGATTCCGTCGCCCCGACTTGCGCTGGCGCTCTACGCCCTGACCTCACTTCTCGTGATCGGAATTGCAGTCTCAATCTGGAAGTCGCAGTCTCCGCTTGCAGTACAATTTTCAGCGCTGGCGTTCGCAGCCATCCTCGTCAATCCCCATCTGTTCGTTTACGACCTCGTGGTTTTGTCTCCGGCGCTTCTCCTCCTCGTCGATTGGAGCCTGACCCACCCGCAAGCTAGATCAAGTCCGTACCTGCTCGTACTGTCCTACCTCGTATTCATCCTTCCCCTCTTCGGGCCGGTAGCCCGCTGGACGCATCTGCAACTCTCAGTCCTGGTATTCATGGCAGTTCTGTGGATCCTGCGCCAGTCGGCCAACTCTCGGGCTGGAGAATGTCTTCCTTCGTGAGCTTTTGTGCCCTTGGTGGTTTCAGATTTGAGGGCCTTGCCGGCAACTTGCTTCCCGCGAATCGCCCGTTGTATAACGCTTGTTCCCACGGGGACCCATGCCAATCAGAAGACTGATCGTCCTGTTCGCAATCGCCATCGTCTGCGCATCGCCGCTTATCGCTCAAAGCAAGCCAAAACTTACGCTCGACGACTTCTTCAATTCCGTCAGCTATCCGGCAATTGAGCTCTCTCCCGACGGATCATCTCTGGTCATCGGGACGGAGCGCGCCGACTGGGACCAGCAAATTTTCCGCAAGGATCTCTGGCTCTATCGGGACGATGCGAAAAGCGGATCGCTGATTCAACTCACTCAGTCCGGACACGATTCCGAACCGAAGTGGTCCCCCGACGCCAAATGGATCGCGTTCCTCTCCGAACGCAAGTCCGGCGGGGGGAAGTCCGACGCCGCGGACTCAGATTCCGATTCCAAAGAGGAGACCAGCCAGGTCTACCTGATCTCCGCCACTGGAGGCGAAGCGTTTCCCATCACGGAAGGCGCAGAAGATGTGCATGCCTTTGCATGGTCGGGTGATTCGAAGTCGATCTACTTTGCCACGCGTCAGCCCTGGACCAAGTCCCAAAAGGATGACTACAAGAATGAATGGAAAGACGTTATCGAATACCGCACTGCCGAACGTGGCGATGCGATTTTTGCTCTCGATTTGAACACGGCCCTCTCGCGTCACTCGGGCTCTGCTGCGAAGATTGAAAAGAAAGAAGGACAGCCCGAGTCAAACCCTGACCTCACACCGGGCAGCCACCACATCGCGAGCCTGGCATTACGAATCGACGAACTCCTGACATCCCCGGATGGTGCCAAGCTCGCAATCCTGTCCAACGCGGTCAACCAGCGTCAGGAGAAGTACGAAGACATCGAACTGTACTTACTTGATCTGGTGCGGGTATCCGCGAATGCCGGAGGCGAGTCTGCCCTCGGGCTCGAACCTCGCCGCATCACAAAGAATCAGGCTGCAGAGTGGCATCCCCGCTGGTCCAGCGACTCCCGCCACCTCTTCTTCTCCGTCGAAGTCGGAGACGTCTCCGGCCCCTACCGCGACATGCAGCCGCACCTTTATTCGCTTGACACCGACAACGGCTCCATCGAACAGTGGGATAAATCTTTTGTCGGACCTATCGAACGCTACGCCGTTGCCGGAAACAAAGTCCTCACCTCAGCCCGCCTCGGCACCGAAGTTCAGATGTACGACGCCGCCGGGCCTTCCGACAAACTGCATCGCCTGACCAACTGGGCAGGCACCTACGCCAATATCGCAACCGCGGCGAACTCGCCCAAGGTCGTATTCATTTATTCCTCGCTCGGTAAGCCGGAAGAAATTTATCTCGCCGACTCGGCTGACAAACTTAATCAAGCCCGTCCGATCACTTCTTTCAACAGCAAACTTGCCGCGGCCGATCTCCCGCAAGGTAAGCCCTATCAATGGAAGGCCGATGACGGCACCATGGTAGAGGGCATGCTCATCTATCCTCCAGGCAAGTTCGAAGCGAAGCATCTCCCGATGTTTACGTTTATCCACGGAGGCCCTGCTGACGCCGACGGCAATCACTTCGAAGCCGACTGGTACCAGTGGGCCGCACTCGCCGCCACCAACGGATGGCTTGTTTTCGAGCCCAACTACCGCGGTTCGACGGGATACGGCGACAAGTTCCTCCAGCAGATTGTTCCCGTCATCGTCTCGCGACCAGGCAAGGACATCCTCGAAGGTGTGGACGCACTGGTGAAAGACGGCATCGCCGATGCGGACCGCCTCACTATCGGCGGCTACAGCTACGGCGGATACATGACCAACTGGCTGATTACGCAAACCCCGCGCTTCAAAGCCGCCGTGACAGGAGCGGGAGCGGTCGAGCACGTCGGCAACTGGGGCAATGACGACACAACCTACGATGATGCCTACTTCCTCGGCGGACGTCCCTGGGAAGCCCAGCAGCGCTATCACGACGAGGCTGCTATTTTTCAGATCGACAAAGTGAAAACTCCGACGCATATGGTCGGTGGAGCTGATGACATCCGCGTCGCCGTGCTCGAAGACTACCTGCTGGAGCACGCACTTTACGCTTTGGGAATACCGAATAAACTCTTGATCTTCCCCGGAGAGGGCCACTCACTATCGAAGAATCCGTGGCACGGCAAGATCAAAGTTCGCGAAGAGTTGAAGTGGCTGGAGAAGTACGGCGGCGCGCCCGCGTCGAACTAAAGATGGATTGAGGAGGCAGCGTGGAAAAGGTGCCACGCTGACCCTCTCGAATTCCGTCAATATTTGTCGTGTAGCGGAAGGAACCTGGCGCTATTTCTGCTCGGCCGCGCTCTCCTTGACATATCCCGCAGCGAGCGTACCTTTGTTCTTGGCAATCGGCAGCAGTGTCGGATAGAACTGCACGAATGTCGTATCTACCGCCGCGTGATCCTGATGGCAGCTGTAACAAGCCGCGCCGGTCGGAGTCATCTTGGCCGTCTTCGCATCGTCAAAGCCGAAGAACGCCCACTTGCCGGGAAATCGGGCCGTGTCCTTCACGTGTACTTCGAGACCCATTCGCTCGGTGCCCTGAAAGTTTCCCCTCTGGTTAATCGACCCCTTGCCCTCGGCCTTGCGCACTTCAAGCACGAGCATGGTCTTGTCCGGCCATGTTCCGGTCTCGGTGAATGCCTTGTACGCTTCCGGATTCACAAATACGTTGTCGAACATGTGATGGTCCATCGCCATCGCACTCGCACTGTAACTCATGTCGAAACCAGTCGTCAGGTATACCCATTGCCGGTAATCCTCTGGCAACCTCAACTGATCATCACTGGTATATTCCGGACCAGAACCGGAAGCGGGCGCAGGCGCCGATTTCAGCATCGCGACCGGAACGCAGATAGCGATCGCGGCAAGCAGCAAACTAGCGGTTTTGCTCATCATGGACCGCAGTATGCTCGCAATCCTTTTCGAAAGCCACACCGCCGGCTGCACGGAACCTGCATTTCACTGCATTCTTGACCCTGTAGGCCGTTCGTAGAGTACGATTCCGCCATATGAATGCGAGCCCTCGCAAATTTGAGTCGCCGCGCTGGTACTGGGTCATTGCCGTCTGGTCCGGCATTGGCCTGTTTGACGGAACGCAAACTGTATTTGTTATGCGCGCCGAAGGAATGCATCACTACTGGACGCGCCTGTTCTTCACGCTGCTCGCCGGTTGGCTGCCATGGATGCTGGCGACCCCCGTTGCCTTTTATCTGGGCCACAAGCTGCCCGCCGCGCAGTGGAAGCGCCCTCTCTTTTGGATCGCGCATCTCGGGACGTGTGGGTCGATTGGCCTCATTTCCGCCGCTTGGGTCTCGCTCTGGGAAGAACTCCTCAATCCTTGGGCGATCGCACCGGCTCCGGACCCGTTTACGCAGCTCTGGATCCGCAAGTTCTATAGCGGCCTGCTTTCCTACGTCATCCTGTATGGCTTGATTCTGCTGGTGGCTCATATCGTCGAATCGCAGCGCCGGCTCGCGCTTCAGGAAACCGAAACCGCGCGCCTGAACGAGCAACTCTCGAAGGCGCAGCTGAACGCGCTGCGTCGTCAGATCGAGCCGCATTTCCTCTTCAACACACTGAACGCGATTGCGGGTCTTGTCCGCGAGCAGCGGATTGACGCCGCCGTCAATATGATCGCCGGACTCAGCGACTTCCTGCGGAGAGTCGTCAATGATTCCGACCGCCAGCAGGTTCCCCTTTCCGAAGAACTGGAATTCACCCGGAAGTATCTGGACATTCAGAAGGCGCGCTTCGCCGACCGTCTGGACTTCAGCATGGACGTTCCCACAGAGCTCCTTTCCGCGCAGGTCCCGAGTTTGATCCTGCAGCCCATGGTCGAAAATGCAGTCAAGCACGGCATAGCGAAACGGGTTCACGGAGGCGCAATTCGCATCTCCGCGGAGCGATCGAACCTAACAACCTTAACTCTCCGCATTTACAACGACGGCCCGAGCCTTTCCACAGACTGGCGCCGGACTTCCTCGGGCATCGGAATCCAGAACGTCCGTACGCGCCTGGAAAGTTTGTACGGCAAGGCCTTTGAACTGATCTTGCGCAATGATCGCGGAGGCGTGGAAGCGTCAATCTCTTTACCGCTCGTTTCGAGCGACGCTCCGGTATCACAGGATCCCGAACTGACGGGTGCAAAAGCAATTTGAGATTCTGGCGACGCAATCGCGAGCTAATCGCGAAGCGTGTAACGATTCATTGACGCATGCAATCCGACAATAAAATCCGCGCGCTGATCGTGGACGACGAGCCGCTTGCCCGTAGCAACATCGCGGTCCTTCTACGCCGGCATCCGGATATAGAAATCGCCGGTGAATGCGCCTCGGGCGAGGAAGCGCTGGGTGAGATCCGCGTCGCCAGGCCGGACCTGCTTTTTCTCGATGTGCAGATGCCCGAGTGCGATGGCTTCGACGTCCTGGAAATGCTGGGCGGCGACTTGCCTCCCGCCGTTATCTTTGTGACGGCATACGACCAGTACGCGCTGCGTGCGTTCGAAGCGGGAGCGCTCGATTATCTGCTGAAGCCATTCGATAACGCGCGCTTCGAACTCGCTCTCACCCGCGCCAGACAGCGCATCCGCAGCACCGGTCGCGGAGAGAGCCCGCGCAAGGTCGAGCGGATCGTCGTGAAGAGTTCAGGTGAAGTCTGTTTCGTGAAGATTGCCGACATTGACTGGATCGAAGCGGCCGACTACTACGCCTGCCTGCACGTCGGACAACGGAGCCATCTTCTGCGCCGCAGCCTCTCCGAACTTGAATCCGAACTGGACCCCGACGTCTTTTGCCGCGTGCATCGCTCCAGCATCGTGAACCTGGAGAGAGTCCGCAGCCTGAAACTCCACGCAGACGGCGAATATGAAATCCTTTTGGAGAACAGCGCCCGCGTTCGACTGAGCCGCCGCTACCGCAAGCAACTCGAAGAGCGCATAGGAATCCGCGGCGTGTCCTTTGAAGGCTGATCGTTAGTCCAATCACGCACACGGTCGTCAGGAGAGCGTGGTTGTCATCCTGAGGAGGGCGCCTTTTGCCCTCCTCAGGATCTATGCGTTTTGCCGGTAACATCGATGCCGCTGCCAAGCGGACGCGCGCGGGAATAAGCTCTAGTTGGATTTCTTGAAATCGAGGTAAGCGAGATTCATGTTCCCGCCAGTCAGAATACGAATTGTGAGAACGTTCTTCCCCGCAGGAAGTGAGACTTTCGCAAACGCAGGGACGCTGTTCCAGTGATGCCACTGCCTCCACGCAATCGGATCAGCCTCACTAAACGTAGTCGGAATGGTGAGTGGCGCAGTCGCGCTGACCCCATTCACATCAATGGAAATGGTTCCTCCGCGGTTGGATGTGTACAGCAGAGTCACACCGTACTCTCCGGCCTGAGCCACCTCAACCGTAATGTTGAACCACTCTCCCGGCTCAGTCCATCCGACGTAGAGCTGGTTCTCCGGAGGCGGCACCAAATCGTATGGACTGTTATCGATCTGGTCGTGAAACTTCGTGTACGAGATATCGACGCCCTCCCGCATCCGAAACTCATTCAGATACGTTCCATCCGCCGGATTGAGCGCCCCGCTTCCATTATTCTTGGCATCGGCATCGTGGTATGCGACGCCTTCGCCGCCAAGATCGTAGTAGGCGCATTCCACACGCCCAGGAATCTTTTGCGGCCCGGCGTGATAGCGGCTGTCCTGATAGGGAGTTCCTTTGTACTGCTTCAGGAAATCAGCTTGTGACGAGGCGAGGGGTATAGCCGTGACGACGAAAAAGGCCAGCAAGAACCCAGGTGGTAGCGCAATCTTTTCAGCAAGCACGAGCCGATTATAGGCTGGGAAGAAGCCCCGGACAGAAGTGCAATCTCTTAGGAGCGGCAAGTGGGCGCGCTCGCGCTAGAACTTCAGCACCACGCCGGCCGAAAGCCGAAGCCCAGTTGGGTTGGAAAGCCCATTGGTCGGATTTTTCTGCCACTCGTAGTCGAGTTGGATAGGGCGGAGCGCGAGGCGGCGCGAGAGCCCCACATCGATTCCTCCGCCGATTGCGAATTCCGGCTTCGAGAAGCTCGTGTCTGAAAATGCCGATCCTGCGGTTTCTTTCACCACCCCAAACAGTGCGTGGGCGAACGGATTAATCACCGGCGTATGCAATGTAATCGTGGGTCCGAAAAGGAAGCTGTAGCGCGCGTTCGAATTCGATCCGAAGGGGCCGTAATGGCCCGCAACGTCAGCGGTGATTCCGACAAAACGGTTGAAGTACGCGGTAGCCGATCCGTTCCATCCGTGAAAATACCCTTTGCTCGAAGTCAGCTCTCCCAGTTCGAGTCCACAGGAGAACCCTTGCCCGGAGGTCGTCGTGCTTCCGCAGGGCGCGATGTGCTCCACTGAATATCCGCCGAAAATTTCAACTTTGGGTGCCTGCGCGGTCGCGGAGCAGACTAGCGCGAGTGACAGAAATACAGCTGCCAGAACTTTCATGCGTTCTCCTCCCAGAAGGCCCAACAGCAGTTTGTTATCTGTTATGCAGCTATGAACCCTGGGTTCAAGAAATGGTTGCATTAGGGGCATCCGACGGAGAACGTCACTTTTCTTCCGATCGCCGACGATCCGGAGGGAACGTCCTACTCGATTATTTCGGGTGCGAAGTGCTCAGGGCAAACTTGCCGGCCAGAAGCGGTCCTTCGTCGCTGTCGATCGGAAACAAAGACACGTCCGTGAATCCGTGTTCCCGTAGCCATTTGTTCTTTACGGTGAAGTAGTAGACCTTATCGGCTTCCGCGTTGAAGTGCGCTGCCGCTGCGGTCTTAGTTGCGCCGATAATAGTCTTCCCCTGCCAACTGGCGCACAGGTGGTGCTCTCCCGGATCGACTGAGAAGTAGGAGAACGAATTCCCGTGATTTGCCGCGACCCAGGCGCCGTCCACGCCGATACGGGTTGTGGGCTTCGGCGTCGACTCGAACTCCGTGTCGTCTTCGATGAAGTACACCAGAGCCTTGCCGGGTTCGGGCTGAACGGCAGGATGTTTGGATTTATCCGTCGAAACCGAAAACTTGACATCGGCGGCGCCGCAT
Source organism: Terriglobia bacterium (assembly GCA_963727085.1). GTDB lineage: Bacteria > Acidobacteriota > Terriglobia > Terriglobales > Acidobacteriaceae > Sulfotelmatobacter. Next base: position 509,813 of record CAVSER010000007.1, read on the forward strand.
CCGGGAGCCGTGATGGTCTGAGTTGACTTGGTCTGAGAGAATGCGGCAGCTCCGAAGAGGAGCACTACGAGCGAAGCTTTCACGTCTGTACCTCCCGAGTCGTCGATCTCAATAGCCTGGTTAAGTATAGGACTCGACTGGGCTGGCCAGAGGCTAACTCATCACCTGGAGGCGCTCGCCATCTTCACACCCTTCGATGCGGCCGCGTAGCGGGCGATACCTTTGTAGAGGGCCTCGGCAATGCGTTCGCGGTAACCATCGCTGCGAAGTTTCTGCTCGTCGGTGGGGCTGCTGACAAAGGAAACTTCCGCCAGGATTCCGGGCATCGCGCTTTCGGTCAGCACGACGAATCCGGCTTCTTTGATTCCGCGATCACGCAGCCCAGGAGTCTCCATGGAGAGAGTTCCGTACAATGACCGCTGCACGCTCATCGCAAGCCGCCGCGACTGCTCGATGCGGTCGTGCAAGTCCGCCGGCGAAAGAGTCGGCATGTTGTTTGAAGCGCCTGTGACCGCATGGGCATCAGCATCTTTGGTCCCGGCAGCTTTCGATCCAGGAGCAGAAAAGGAATTTGTGTAGTAGGTTTCCACGCCCCGGGCGGAAGGCAGATCGCTGTAGTTGGCGTGTACAGAGACGAACAGGTCCGCTTGCGACTGGTTCGCGATCTCGGCCCGCTCGTCGAGCGGAAGATAGTTGTCGTCCTGTCGCGTATAAATCACATCCGAACCGAGGCGCGACTGCAGCAGCTTGCCGAGGCGCTCCGCGATTTCCAGGACCAGATCTTTTTCCAGCAGTCCGCGGCGGCCGACCGTGCCCAGATCCCATCCGCCGTGACCCGCATCCACCACGATGCGCATCTTGGGAACACGCGCCCGCAACTGAAGATCTTCTTTCGTCGGAGGCGGAATCACGATGGCGAGCTTTTCTTTCTCTGCCTGCGGTGCGTTGGGGAAGAGATTGACGGCCCCTTTGGGAGTTGTCCCGACCTTCCGCACTTCGACAATCAGGCGGTAGGGATTCGACTCGAGGCTGACGGAAAAGTTCGTGTCCGATCGGGTTTCGAGCACAATGCGCGTCATGCCCGAGACGGGCTGCGCCATGCGCACACGTGCCACGAAGGCGTCGCCGATGTCGACTGACTTGTTGATGAGATCGGTAGCGAGCTGGGTGTCGTGCAGATCGAAATAAACGCGGTCGGGTCCGGTCAGACGATGCGCTTCATATTGCACCTGGTCTTCAAGATCGAGAACGATGGTGCTCGAATCCGGCGAGGACCAGTGCCGGATGCCAGTTACTCGCGGAAACTTTGAGAGTTCCTGCGGAGTGGCTGGCGTTGTGTCATCTGTGCCGGCAGAATTGGTATCCGTTGTAGTTGCGGGACTGCCGCTCGTGACGGGCGAAGCGGGCTGCGACGAAACGGCGCCCTCTGTGGATGGCTTGGTTTCCGACTGTGTCACCATCCCGCTACCCAGTTGGGCGTTCTTCATCTTGAACCAGATTCCGCCAGCGAGCGCGGCGACAATCACAATTCCGATCAGCACGAGTGGGATTACCAGTCGCCGGGAGTTCGATTCCTCGGTGACTTGTCCGAAGAGTGGAGGTTCCGCCGCCGTTTCGGATGCTACTGCAAGCTCGGGGACTGCCGCTCCACCCGCAACTGCTTTGTGCGCTTGATCGGTGCTTTCCGCCGTCTCGGGCTTCGCCAGGGGCACGGGTTTGTCCAGCGCCGCTGGTTTTGCCGGAGCAACTATCGGTGCTGCGACTGAAGTGGTTACCGATGCGACCGGAGTCACCTTTGGCGGCATCGCTGGACTGGTCCATTGACCTGTGACAGTCTGCGGCTGCGGAGTCGGCTCTGGCACCGCAGGCGTTGCCAGCGGCTGGGGCGACTGCGCGACAAGCGGTGCTACAGTGGGCGCGACCTTCGGAACCGTGACATGAACCGGAAATGCGGGGGCGGCAGCACTTACCGGCGCACTCACCGATGGTTTCGGCGCCTCCAGCTTGCTGGCAGCGACTTGCGCTGATTGCGCAAAGCGGTCTTCATCTTCCGGCTTCAGCGCAGCGAGTACGAGCTCAGCCAGCAGCGTCAAATTCTGAACGTCGGCTTCGTTGAATCCGAACGGCCACGTCGAGAAGGCCTCGAGAACTCCGATGACGCGTCGTCGTCCGCACAGCGGAACCGCTACCATCGAACGTGCGCCCAGCTTTCGGCATGCCTGCAAATTCACACGTGAGTCGGTTTCCGTGTCGTCGCAGTTGACCACCTGCGCCGTCCGGAAACACGCGCCGGAGAAGGCTGAGTCGCGGTCAATGCGCGCCCCCACATCGGGACGCACCATACCGGCCGCAGCGCGAAGCACGATCTCATTGTTTTCCGCGAGCGCAATGGCAATTCCGTCCGCACCGGTGATCGCGACGGCGCGTTCGGCGACAAGCTGCAGCACTTCGTCGAGAAGGAAAAGCTCGGTTGGATCAAACTCTGGAAGGGGTGCTTTGGAATCGAATGCAGCCTGCTTTGATGCGAGCGCTTTTCTGCGGCGCACTTGGTCATGCAGGGTAGAAAAGGCGAGCAAGGCCTGCAGGGCGTCATAGGATGTTGCAGCGGGTGTGGCAGGCGGATCGGCCGGGCGCGGGCCGGGCCAGGCCGGCACACAGATCCCGCCGACACGCTCGCCTATCTCTATGTCCGGCTTAGTGGTGGAGGTAGCCATGCCAACAGACAGCTCATGAGTAAGTTATCGGTCTTTGCCGCTACTTGCAATTACCCGGGCATGACCGTTTGGGCATGTACCTCAGTCATAGTTTCGCTTTTCATTTGCCGGACGCGTTAAGCCTTTGCCCTCAGATGATGTGACGGACGCGGAAATCAGTGGGTCAGGGCGGTACACCCTCCCGGCACCTTCGAACCATCAGAGTTACTAAAAGCGCTGCGCGCGGGGCATAAAATTTCAGGAACAGGGCGGCTCTGGCCGAGCAAATCCTCCGGCGGTGTTTATGGAAGCAGGTATCTCACCCGCGCGACAGACGCGAGCCCAGCATCGTCACGAGCTCCGTACCCTCACTTACCTCACGCTCGACGATACCAACGGCGGCGTAATCCGCAACCTGAGCCATGATGGCATGGGTGCGCAGGTGGTCGCTGCCATTTGTCCCCGACAGAAATTGAAGATCCGCTTTGAACTGCGGTATCCCCGCTTGCGCGTCGAAACTCGCGGAGAGGTGATGTGGGCGACATTTTCAGGCCAATGTGGGATTCGCTTCCTCGATCTGCCCCCGGAGATGACTCGCAAGATCAACGAGTGGATCTTCGGTGATCTGCTCGAGGGAATCTCGCTGCATGCCGACCCGGCGGAATCGATGTTCGCAACGGGCACAGAGAGCGAGAGTGAGAAGGCTGTGGCCGAGGCTGAGCAGGATGACGGCTTGATGGTGTCGGCGACTCCGGTGAAGGTGATTCCTTTGCCGGTCCAACCCCGGAAAGAGAATGTGGAGTCGGCGTTTCTGCGGGCGATTGCTTCGGAGCGCGAGCGCCCGGAAGAGAACGTCCGCGACCTCGACTGGCTGTCGCAGCCACTCTCCGGACGAGGGTTGGCCTGGGCCATCCATACGCTTGTGGTGCTTGCGGGAATCCTCCTGTTTTTGCTCGTGTTTCTGTCGATCGCGCGGGAGGCGCCTCATTGGCCCTTCCTTATCGCAGGCGGAGCCGCGTTAGTCGTGTCCGGTCTCTATTGGGGATTTTTCCAGCTCTTCGGGGGATCCACCTTAGGAGCACGGATGGCACGCCTGGCGGAAGCTGGGGAAGAAGAAGATCAGGACAGAGGGCCGCGGTTCCGCTAAACGCAGGTGTATCCCACACGTTCGCCGGGCGAGAATCGTATCGTTTCGCGCCGATTTCCGGGAATAGCTAATTAGCCAGGAACTGTTGCGCCAGCCAGAGTTCGAGCGTACGTTGCTGGCGCGAGGCCATCTTGACGAATCGGATGCCCAGGTTCCCATCTTTGTCATGCCACGCGACTTCGGCTTGCGCTTTGATTTCCGACGCGTTGTTGGGTAGGGTAAAGGAAACTTGGAACGCGGACTCGTCCTCGACCGTCTGCTCGGTATGCAGCAGCATGCCGCCTTGGCTGATATTCAGAAGGTATCCTTCGATCGCCTTCCGGCCTTTGCATTTCACGCACACAGGCAATTCCACTCCGGCGCGGTGATAACGAAGACGTCCGTCGAGGATCATGGTGCGAGCCGCAGTTAGCGTGCGCACGGCCTGCTCCACGGAAATCGGCTTCTGAAAAGCGAACAGCGCGCCAGTAGCTTCGAGCCCAGGACCCGATTGCGGGCCGCCCATAATCACGAGCGGCACCGAGTTTTCTCGCTTCGTGGTCTGCTGCAGTTCGCGCAGGAACTGACTGCTGCCATTCAGATCGCAATCCACGATGAGGGCATCGATTTTCGACTTGCCGAGACGATCGAGAGCGCGTTGCGGTTCCTTTTCAATAGCGACGTCGATCTGAAGACCACCGAGCACACATTCGAGAACACTGACTTCTTGCCAGTCGCGCGAGAGGACCATCGAGGAAAGTGTCATGGGCACCACTCTAGACGTGTGAGTAACGCAGCCCTAGATAACCAACGTAATGAGAGCTTGCCCAGTCAATCTCGGCGAGAGCATCTGCTGGGAATCCAATGTTCAGTATGGTTCTTTGACCCCGCGCGGCATTCGATTCTTCAGAGATCGGTCGGCTTCGGATCGCCTATCGCACGCAGGTAGCGCTCGGCTGAATTGCGCAAGGCAGCTTTCGGATCTCCGATGACCTGGAACTTCGGCCACGCGCCGTAATGCCTGGCGTATTGGAACGGCTCGAGTCTGCGCACGATCCCGCGGACCGTGGTCGCGTCGAGCGGAACGAAATTCGGATAGCTATACATGAAGCTCACGTAGCGCCGATCGGGGCAGACCTGGGGCATGTCTCCCGTCATGAGCACGCCGCCGTTCTGGTTCCAATGGGCCACTTGAAATCCTTTGAAGTGCGCGCCGAGACGTATCAGCGTGACGCCATGAGCGATGACGCGAGTTTCTCCGCTCCAGAATTGGATCGCGGGGTCGTCAAACTGCACCCATTCGCGGTCGTCCTCGTGCAGATAGATAGGAATGCCGCCAAAGGCGCGACTCCACTCGACCATGCTGGTGTAGTAATGAGGATGAGAGATGGCAATGGCCTTCAAACCCCCGAGCCGTTTCACCTCTTCAACCGTTCTATCGTCGATGAGACTGACACAGTCCCATAGAATCCCGCCCTCCTTCGTCTGGAGCAACAGGGCTCGCTGGCCGATGGCGAATTGCGGTTGGGTGCGAATCCCCCATAGCTTCTCTCCTTCTTGGAAGAAGATATTCCGATGTTCTTTTTGCAGTTCCGCGAGGGACGTCCATTGTTGTCCATCCATGGGTGGAAACTGGCGTGCATCTTCGCAGACGGGGCAATGAGCGGGAGGGGTGTCCGAGGGATATTGCATGCCGCAAGCGACACAAATCTGGCTCACGTGAGTATCGACCTCGTATAAGGATCTACATTCGCCTGGCGATGCAGCAACGGTGTACAAATCGCCGTTCTAGGATGCTGCAAGTCAGACCTACACAACTGCGGGGTGAGTTCCGACGACCGCACTACGATACCACTCGACGGTCCGCCGGAGACCCTCTTCGAAGTTCACGATGGGCTTAAAACCGAGGCCCGACTCGGCTTTCGAGATGTCAGCCAGCGAGTGCTTGATGTCGCCGCCGCGTTCCGGGCCGTACTTGGGAAGCCCGGAGTAGCCGGTCAGTCCCTGCAGCAGCTGGAAGGTCTCGTTGAGCGTGACGCGCCTGCCGGTGGCCACGTTAAACACCTGACCAGCAGCGCTTTTCGGCGCGTTACAAGCCAGCAGATTCGCTTCAACGGCATTGTCGATGTAGGTGAAGTCGCGGCTCTGTTCGCCGTCTCCATAGATGGCGGGTTGCTCTCCTTTGAGCATCAGCGTGATGAACTTGGCGAGGACTCCCGAATAGGGAGACGAAGGATCCTGCCGCGGCCCGAAGATGTTGAAGTAGCGCAGGCAGACCGTCTCGAGTCCGTAGCAGCGGTAGAACGAGATCATGTATTGCTCACTGGCCAGCTTAGCCACCGCGTACGGCGAGATCGGGTCGGGGCGCATATCTTCGCGTTTCGGCAAGGTGGGGGTGTCCCCATAGGCGGAGGAGGAGGCGGCGTACACGACTCGCTTGACCTTGGCATCACGGGCTGCCACCAAAACGTTCACCGTGCCATCGATGTTGGCGCGATTGCTGCCCAGCGGATCGAGAACGGACTTCGGGACGGAGGGGATCGCCGCCTCGTGGAACACGAAATCGACTCCGGCGCAGGCCTTGTGCATCGCGTCCAGATCAAGGATGTCCGCTTCGCGGAAGTCGATCCGGTTGAGGATGTCGGCAATGTTCTCGCGCTTGCCGGTAGAAAAATTATCGACTCCGCGAACCTGTTCGCCACGCGAGAGCAGAGCGCGGGCCAGGGAGGATCCAATGAAGCCGCCGATGCCGGTTATGAGATAGAGAGACATGACTGGATATGATACCAATCGCGAGGGCGCAGGCTCTCAAGTTTCAAAGTAGTAAACCGGGAGACGAACCGAATTTCAACCCTGGGACGCTTTTAACTCTGAATATCTGAAACTCTGAAACCTTGAAACTTTTAAACCTTAACTGACGATTGCCTACGGTGTGGATGGCGAACTCTGGCTCTTCTTCAGGAGTCGTAGGAAGTCGTCGCGCAGAAGCATCTGCCGGCTCCCAAAGAACTCGATCAGCGCCGACACCGCGGCTTGGGGATTAGGGACGAGCGGCACCGCTTTCAAAGGGTCAGTTGCCGGGAGCGATGAAGCAATGCCTGGTCCCATAATCAGGCAGGGACGCGATACCCGGGCCAACAACTGCTTCAACTGAACGAGGTTCTCCTCCGAGATTTCCGTGAATGCGATCCCCATACCCAGATATGGATAGGTCACGCGCACGGTACCCTGGGTTTCGAAACGGACGCCATTTGCTTCCATCTTCATGTGCAACACGGCACCCGGCGGATATGTCGCCTGCGCTTCGACGTAACAGCCATGGATGCTGATGTCGGTGAAAGTGGCCCAGGTGCGAACATCGCAGCCTTCTTCGCGGATGTCGGCGCTGCCTTCGCACTTGTAACGCGTAGCCCGGCGCTTTTCGGCTCCCTTAAACTGATCCCCGACATTCTCGGCAGAGAAATTCGCTGGCGCCGGTTTCTGCGGATCCTTCGCTGGAGCCGCTGCAGTCGATGTGTTCACGCGGGATGATTGCTTCAGCGCCAGCAGGTAAGAAACGCCTTCATTGATTTCCTGCGCCATAAAAAACCCCATGTCGATCTATCCGGTCTATCGGCAGGAAACTGTGCGGAGTTTAGCCCGCAACCACGAAGGTTTTATGCGCGAGGCGCGGAGGATGGTTCTTCAGATGTCTTTTGCTGCGCCACCTGCCGGATCTGCTTCCACAATTCGTCGCGCCCTGCGCCGGTCTTTGCAGAGTAGGGAAGGATCCGGGCAGAAGGGTATTCCTGGCCGAGAGTTCGCAGCACATTGTTGAGCTGATTGTTCGACAGGCGGTCGCTCTTGGTCGCCACCAGCAGGACGTCGCGTCCGCTAGCCGCCAGAAAGTCGAGTAACTGGCGATCCGCCTGCTGAGCGGGGACATTCACGTCAATCAATGCGACGCACAACGCAAGGGTTGGCCGTTCGTTGAGATACGGTTCGATGAACTTGGGCCACTCCTGCGAGATCTCGCGCGAAATCTTGGCGTATCCATACCCAGGGAGATCGGCGAAAATGACCTCGGGCCGCGGTTTTCCGGGCCAGCGGATCTCGAAAAAGTTGATGCTGCGCGTACGCCCCGGCGTCGAGCTGGTACGGGCAAGCTTGGTTCCGACCAGAGAATTGATAACGCTCGACTTTCCAACGTTGGAACGACCTAGGAAAGCGACTTCAGGGATCGTGGGAGCAGGGAAGTGCGAAGCATCAGTCGCCGCCGCCAGGAACCGGGATAAGACCCTCATATCCAAGTTTCCTACGGGAAGAGTGCGATTGGCAAGCGACAGCCCCAACGATAAGAGAAAGTGCGGGCCACTTCATCGGCGTAGTTCACGGCCGTTCTGTGGAACCCTTCTTAACATCGGCCCTTGTGGTGTCCTTTGTGGCGTCACAGCCGCATTTTCGCGAGAGGACTTCGGAGAGCTTGTCCAGCAATTCCTTTGTGGTCGCTTGGGCGGGCGCCGTCGTCTTCACGACTGCGTCCGGCCCTATTGGCGGTCCTGATGCATGTCCCACATCAATCTCGACGTATGTAGGACCGAGCACTCCTGCGGTCTCGAGCGACGCAGTCGAGTCGCTCGGGATCTTCAGGTCATAAGCCGTATGGAGCACCATCACGACTTCTGCTGGCACCTCCTTTGATTCGGGACGGACGCGCACGCTCTTGACCGCGCCAATGTCAACTCCAGCAAGACGTACGGGCGCTCCAGAGCGGAGACCCATGGCATCCGCGAAATACGCTCTAAGGACAATCCCTTGGCTGGACGAGGTCCTTGCGAGTAGAAATGCGACTAACACCGCCAGCGCGAGGGCTGCAACTCCAGCAACGCGAAACGATCTCGAACTCATCGAGGTCACTTTCTCCGGGCGGGCAATGATAGAACAACGAGATTCAGAACGGAAACTTCAGTTCGCGGAAACTGCCGACGATACGACCATGGGACACGTTTTCGCGGCCGTCGATCCTCACACGACTATTCGTAATGTAAAGCCTCAATCGGATTCAGGCGCGCCGCACGTATCGCCGGGATCATCCCGCTGATCAAGCCCACCAGCGCCAGGATCGCGGTCGACACCATTACGCTCACAGGAGAAATAATAAGTCGAATGTCGCCCATCTCTCCGTGCTTGGCCAGTGCGCTGTAGAAGGTGAGGTTTCCTACAGAGAAGGAAACTACGTAAGCGAGCACGATGCCGAACAGACCTCCCACAAAAGTGATTGCCAGTGCTTCGGACAGGAACTGCACCAGGACATCAAAGCGGCGGGCGCCCAGCGCCTTCTCTACGCCAATCTCGCGCGTGCGCTGAGTCACGCTCACCAGCATGATGTTCATCAGTCCAACACCGCCAATACCAAGTGTCAGCGTGCCGATAAAGGCAAGCAAGCCCTGGAGAGCCATCGTGATAATGCGGAATTGCGAGAGTTGCTCCATCAGGCTGAAGACCATGAGCGCGCGCTTGTCATCGGGACGGAAACCGTGTTGCATCGCCAGCGTATTGCGTACCGATCGTTCGACGCCGTGATAGTCATAGCCGTTGAATTCCAGCCAGATCATGTCGATATAGTGCGTGTCGCGGAAGTCGCTCAGGGTTGGGAAAGGGATGTAGACCACGCGGTTGATGCTGTTTTCGGTGCCCTCCTGCGGCCTCGCCTTCAATACGCCGACCACGTCATAGGGAATGCCGTTGATGCGAATGCGCTCTCCCAGTGCGAAGCGGCCCGAGAAAAGTTTCTCTTTGGATTCCGAGCCCAGCACGCATACGCGCGCGCGCAGTTGCATATCGTCGGCGCTGTAAAAACGCCCGGCATCGAGTTGCAGGTTCTGAATCTCCTGTAGAGCAGGATTGCCTCCACTGACGTGCCAGGTATAAGAGCGTCCCTCGTAGCTGACCGGAGCTTCGTAATACGATTCCGGCGTGATGCGGGTGATTTGTGGAACATTGGTTAGAACGCGATCAATGTCATCGGTGGTCAAACGAACGCTGACCCCAGCCTTGGTTCCTCCAGCCTGCATCGAGGTGCGTCCTGCCGCGATGCCCATGGCCTGCATACTGGCATAGGCTCGGAATATGTTGATGATGGCGGTTGAAAAGCCTGTGCCGTAAGCCAGCAGCAGTACTACGGTGGCGATTCCCCAGCCCATCCCGAGCATCGTGATCGCGCTGCGCCGGCGGTTATGCTGGAGTGCGCCGTAAGCTTCGGAGAACACGTCTTTGGGCAGAATCATTCGTTACTCCTGGCGCAGCGCTTCGACCGGGGTGAGCCAAGCCGCGCGCTGCGCGGGAAGCAGTCCGGCGATTATGCCTGCTGTGGCAAGACTAACCATCGCGAGCGCAGCGGTCGCCGGATAGATATGCGGCAGTTCGAATCCGTCGATGGGCGGCAGGAGTCCGAAAAGTCGGGTCGCGCCGTAGGCCGCGCCCACACCGATCGCACCGCTAATCGCCGTGAGCATCAACCCCTCCAGGAAGAACTGGAACAGGATGCTCTTGCGGGTCGCGCCCAGGGCTTTGCGCAGGCCGATCTCGCGCGTGCGCTCCGCCACCGAGACGAGCATGATGTTCACCACTCCTATCGCTCCAAGAGCAAGCGTGACCAGGCCCACTGCCCCAAGGAACAAATCCATGGCGTCAGAAATCTTGCCCACCATCTCCGCATTTTCGATGGAATCCCAATCGTCAAACGCATCAGGAGTTTCGGGATCGAAACCATGATTCCTGGCAACAATCGCGCGGGCGGATTTCCTGGCTCGCTCGTGCTGTGTCCTGGTGATCGGCTGGTAGGCGACATACTTGAGTGCGTTCGCGTTGCCTTCCCCCTTCATCGGAAAATAAGTGGCCATCGTCGTGTAGGGCATGACCAGCCGCATGTTCTGGTCGTTGTTATTGCCGTGCCCAATTTTGCTGATAATCCCAATGACCTCGAAGGGAACGCCGTTGATGAGAAGCCTGTTGCCTACTGCAGGCCGCCCGGGGAAGAGCAGTCGCACGAATTCACTGCCGATGACGCAGACGTTATTGCGTTGGAGTTCGTCGGTCCAATCCGGCCACCGCCCCTGCGAAAGCGGCTGGTGTCGAATGTCCGCGAACTGAGGCTCGGCGCCATCCACATAGCCGTTACTGCTGCCATAGTCGCTCACCAGTCGAAGGTCGCCGCGATAGATCACGGGCGTCGCATTCCGAACGTAAGGCGATTTGCGAATGTCGAGATAGTCCTGGTAATTGAGGTAGTACTGTCGGGAGGAAAGTTGGCTCTTGCCGACCGCCGGGACGCGGCCGTTGTACATCTGCATGTAGTCTTCGCCGAAACTCGCCAGCTGCTTTTCCGTGCCGGCACGAAAGCCCTCGCCGAGCCCAACCAGCAGCAGCAGCGATCCAACCCCCCATGCGATGCCGAACATCGTAAGAAACGAGCGCAGCTTATGCGACCACATCGCGCTCAGGACTTGGCGGAAGCTGTCGACGAATCTCCGCATAATCAATGTACGGACGCAAGGCGACCGATGTTCCTGCAATCGATGCTGCGTAGATTATGTACAACACAGGGAAGACATGACGTGATTGTGATCACGCTGTATCTGTGGGCAGTTGTTGAATGTCTTCCCTGCGGACGTCTCAAGGCTGCGGAGTTTTGAAAACGTGCGAGTTCACTAGCGCCGGAAGTGGCCCATAAACGCGGACATCAGCCCGTAAGGGATGCCCTCACTTTGAGCAATCCGGACAGCAGCAACTTGGACTCTGGATCGGCGTGGATCGAATGTCGCTCCATTCAGAGAAACAGTAAAAATCTGAACTTCGTCGCTCACAATCCGCCGCCGATCCTCTGTCACTGTTCATCTTCGATCGTCCAATCTCCTCGTGAATAAACGGAGAGTGTTCTGCCGGCATTGAGATGCAGAACCTCGCCAATCCGTTTATCGCTCAGATTCGCTTGTGAGTTTCACCTGCCTAGGAATGTACAAATCCTTGACAGGCTGGAGATCACCGCAGGAAGGTCTGCCCCTACCATGCATCTATGATGAAAATTGTTAACAAAAATACGAGAATTCCCGCATGGTGACGGCCGCAAGTTCTCCGACCGTAGCCGATGTCCGCACGCGAACTCGGATTCTCCCAGGGCAAGCGCGCCTGGCCTCCATCGATATTTTGCGTGGCCTCGTCATGGTCATCATGGCGCTCGACCACACGCGAGATTTTTTGACCTCGGTGAGAACGCCCCCTGAGGATCTGGCGCACACCTATGGCGTGCTTTTCTTCACCCGCTTTATCACGCATTACTGTGCGCCTGTATTCGCCTTTTTGGCGGGAACCGGCGCGTTCCTTTCGACCAGACGGGGAAAGTCGATCAGCCAGCTCTCGCAGTTCTTCCTCACCCGTGGCGTGTGGTTGGTCTTACTGGAACTCACCATCGTCGACTTTGCTTGGGGCTTCGTGCCGTGGGCCCATGGCGGCGTGATCTGGATTCTGGGATGGAGCATGATGGCAATGGCGCTGATCGTCCGTATGCCGCTGCGCAGGATCGCCGCGTTGGGCCTGGTCATGATTGCGAGTCATAACCTGCTCGACAGCATCAATCCGACTTCGTTCGGCAGTCTCTATTGGGTTTGGATCCTGCTGCACTCGCCCGGACGGATCCCTCTCACGCCTCATTTCTTCTTCTCTGTACGGTATGTGCTGATCCCGTGGGTCGGAGTCATGGCTGCTGGTTTTGCATTCGGAAGCCTATTATCGCGTCCTGACCGCCGCACGTGGATCTTGACGATTGGAATTTCAGCCACAGTGCTGTTCTTCTTCTTGCGCGGCATCAATCTTTACGGAAACGGAATCGTAGGACTGGCGTTTGGATACCCGAGATCGGCAGGGCCGTGGAGCGTTCAGCCCACGTTTTCGTTGACTCTCATCTCATTCTTCAACACGCTCAAATATCCTCCCTCTCTCGATTACCTGCTGATGACGCTGGGACCTTCCCTGATCCTTCTGGGATTGCTGGATGGAGCGAAAGCCGAGCGTGGGCTAAGCCGCATCCTGCTGGTATTTGGCCGGGTGCCCCTCTTCTATTACGTCCTGCATCTTTATCTCATTCACTTGATCGCAATTGTGGTTGCGCTCGCGTTCCATCAGCCAGTTTGGCATGGCACGGTCATTGCGGATTTTGCGCAGCGGCCGAATGGCTACGGTCACGGTCTCCCTTTCGTCTATGCAATGTGGATCACCGCAGTCGCGATTCTCTATATCCCATGCCGATGGTTTATGGAGTTCCGTAGCCGGCACCGGGATTGGGGCTGGCTCAGCTATCTCTGAGTTCCGCTCAACCCGCACCTGCGCGATTCGCTCCTGGAACGAGCGAATACTACCTATGATAGTATTCGCTCGCTCTTGAAAGGAGCTCTATGAAGCGCGTCCACGTATTGGTTGGGGTAGCATTAGCCGTCGGGTTGGGGTTGGGAATGCTGGGTAGCCGTATGTCGAGTGCGCAAGACAACCTGAAAGGCGGCAAGGTTCTGCAGCGCACGGAACTGAAGGGTGCTCCGGGATGGGAAGCGATTCTGGTGGAGCGTATCCTGCCGCCGGGCGCGGAAAGCGGCAAGCATACGCAGGGCGGAAACGAGATCGTGTACCTTGAGGAAGGTTCGATCACCTTCGAGGCGCAGGGCAAGCCCGCTGTAACGCTGAAGCCGGGCGAGGCGTTCACGACGGTGGCGGGCCAGGTCCATAACGTGAAGAATGCCAGCAGCAGCGCTCCGGCGAAAGCCTTGGCCTTCTACGTCGAGAAGAAAGGCACGGCTCTCGAGGATTTGTCGGTTCCCGCAAAATAGCGACACCACTTGCGCGTGCGCGATTGATATCTATGACGAAGAGCCAGGAACCAGCAAAGTGTCTATTCTCCGCCGGCCTGATCGGTTTGGGAATCCTGGCTCTTCGTTTCGGAGACTTCGCGCTGGTTTGGCAGCCGGTTCCCGCCTGGCTCCCCGGACGCACCGCGATCGCCTACGCTTCCGGCGTGCTCATGCTCTTTCTTGGACTCGGGCTCATGGCTCCCGTTCTAAGAAAACCATCCGTGCGTCTGCTTCTTCCATATCTTTTCCTTTGGGCTCTTCTCAAAGTTCCCGATGTTGTGAGCAAGCCCGGTGTGGAAGGCTCGTGGCTTGGCTTCGGAGAACTGACGCTCTTGCTCTCTGGAGGATGGACGCTCTTTGCGTGCCTCGGCGGAATTTCGGAAGAGTCTCCCCTCGCCTTTCTTTCCGGAGAGCGCGGCATTCGGATGGCGCGCATTCTGTTTGCGCTTTCCATTATTCCGATCGGGCTGTCGCACATCGTTTACGTTGACGCGACCGCCGGTTACGTTCCGCACTGGCTTCCGTTCCCCAAAGGTTGGGCCTACCTGACTGGAGCCGGGCAGATTGCCAGTGGCTTGGGAATCTTATTCAACGTGCTTCCGCGCATTGCGGCCTGGGCTGAGGCCGGACAGATCACGCTCTATACACTACTGGTCTGGTTGCCGGCCCTCATCGCTGCACATACCCGGCTGAACTGGACTGCATTCTTCATCTCATGGACCTTCGGAGCCGCGGCGTGGGCAGTCGCGCAAAACGTGCTTGAAAGCAAAGCAACTACAATCCCCCACTCTCATCGCCCGGCAGGAAGATAAATCTTCTAACCGACCGCGCTAGTCTCCACGCAGGTTTTTTCGAGCGCGTGTATCGTCACGATTCAGGCGCTTTCGCACAATATTGAATACCATGTAAGTGGAGTACCGAAACGCGGCCGGTCTTGACTATGTCTACCATTCCTGGCGATCCGTCGGCTGTGCTGATCGAATTGGGCGCCGCCGTTGTAGGCCTCGCAATATTGGCGCGATTAGCCAATCGATGGGGTTTTTCTGCGATTCCCCTATATCTTCTCGCGGGGCTTGCCTTCGGCAAAGGCGGCATCGCTCCGCTGAATCTCACGTCCAACTTTATTCATATCGGCGCTGAGATCGGGGTCCTGCTCCTCCTGTTCATGTTGGGCCTGGAATACGGTGGAGAAGAGTTGAAATCGAATCTCCGCAAGGGAGTTCCAGCCGGGCTTGCGGATCTCCTGCTGAACTTCACTCCCGGGGTTGTGGCCGGATTGTGTCTGGGCTGGGCAGTGATCCCTAGTCTGCTGCTGGGCGGCGTGACCTACATCTCGTCCTCGGGAATCATCGCGAAGCTGCTTAACGAACTCGGCCGCGGTGACAATCCAGAAACACCGCTGGTTCTATCAGTGTTGGTGCTTGAGGATCTGGCCATGGCGATCTACCTGCCCCTGGTCGGAGTCCTGATCACGGGAGGAGGCCCTGCGAGGATTGCTGTCTCGGTAGCCATCGCCCTTACGGCGGTGGCGTTTGCCCTCGCCGTGGCTTTGCGCTATGGCAAACAGTTAAGCCGCGTTGCGAATCACGAGTCCGACGAGATCATCCTGCTCACTGTATTTGGTGCGGTCCTGCTCATTTCCGGGGCGGCCCAACACTTTCGAATATCTGCCGGCATTGGCGCATTCCTGGTGGGAATCGCGCTTTCGGGGCCAGTCGCCGACTCCTCCCATCGCCTCTTCGGACCGTTACGCGATTTGTTCGCGGCGACCTTCTTCTTCTTTTTTGGATTGGAGATTGATCCGTCGAGTCTTGTCCCGGCCTTGCCTCTCGCGGTATTGCTGGGGGGGATCACAAGCGTTACAAAAGTCGGGACGGGATACTGGGCTGCGAGCCGCGGAGGTATCGTGAAGGCGGGACGTTGGCGCGCCGGAGTGGAACTCATTCCTCGCGGAGAGTTCTCGATTGTGATTGCTGGCTTGGGCGTAGCAATCGAGCCACGGCTCGGTCCGCTCTCGGCCGCTTATGTTCTGTTTCTGGCGCTTGTGGGTCCGTTGCTCGCCCGGATGGTTAAGTAAGGAACGATCGGGTTGAAGCCACCCTCCGCCGAACTCCTGACGCAGGATGGCTTCCAGATAGGTCATCCGGCCAACTACTTCGGCAGTTGGACCTTTCCAGAGATCTTGAACTTCCCGGTCTGAACCGAGACTGCTTCCTGAGGCTCCGCACCCGCCATCGAAACGGTATATTCACCCGGTACGATCACGCGGTTGCTCTTGGCATCCACCTGGCCCAAGGACCGCGAATCAATGGAGATGCTGACGTGAGCCGACTCGCCCGCGCCTAGATGGATCCGCTTGAACCCTGCCAATGCCCGCAACGGAGTTTCAAATGCCTTCGGTTGCATAAGGTAGACTTCGACGACCTCATCGCCAGCCGTCGTGCCTGTGTTTTTCACGTCGCCTTCGACCGCAACCGGATCGCCGGCTTTCACGCTCGCCGGAACCTTGACATTGCTGTATTCGAAGGTGGTATAGCTGAGTCCGAAGCCGAATCCGTAGAGCGGCTTGTCGGCGAGATAACGGTAGGTGCGGCCCCGCATCGAGTACTGTTCGAACGCTGGAACCTGCGACAAAGAGGAATAAAAAGTCAGCGGAAGCCGTCCAGCCGGATTGTTGTCGCCGGCCAGGGTTTCAGCGATTGCCGTGCCCCCTTCGGCGCCTGGATACCACGCTTCGAGAATCGCATTGGCATTCTGCTGCGCCCAGTTTACGGCGAGCGCACTGCCGTTGTGTAGCACCACGACCAACGGCTTACCGGTGGCAGCGAGTGCCTTCAGCAGATCTTCCTGCGCCGCAGGCAAGTCGATCGATGTACGATCGCCGCCGCTGAATCCCTCCAGCTTCACCGGCATTTCTTCGCCCTCGAGCGATGGCGAGAGGCCCACAAATGCAATCGTGACGTCCGACTGCTTCGCCGCATCGACCGCCTGACTGCGTAATACGTCCGCAGGCGCCTGCCAGCTCAGATCAATCCCGGCGGTTCCCGTGTGGTGGAAGTACTCCAATCGAATCGGATGTGGCTGCGTGTCGCTGAAATTCGCAGCGGCCTGGCGCACTTCGCCGCGCTCAGCGGTTTTCCCGCCGCTTTCGACGATCAGTTTGTCATCAAGGTAAAGCCGGAAGCTTTCTGCGTTTTCGCACGCATAACAGTAGTTCACGCGCACTCCAAGACTGTACTGTCCGGGTGCCGGGGGCGTAAACGTACCGCTCCAGCGCACCGAATAGTTATTACGCTGCAAGCCGTCAACCGGAATGACCTTATCCCAGTTGAAGTTGACGTTGCGGTCGGTACGCGTAAGCACAGGCTGGCCCGTGAGGTCCGGCGAACCAAAATACTCGCCGGTGAGTCCGTCGCCAGTGCCACTGGCAGGATGCAGCGCAGTGTGTTCGATCGGCATGGCAAAACCTTCTACCAGCGTCGAGCCTTGTGCATAGTTGATCTTGGCCGACGAGAAGCGTTTTTCAATTCCCGCCAACGGATACACCGGCGACGGCGGCGGCCCGTTGTAGTTGCCCTGGAGCGCCTGAACCAGTTCGGCCGTCGGTCCAACTACGGCGATGCTGCTGGTTCCCGCTTTCAGCGGCAGAAAATGATCCTGGTTCTTCAGCAGCACGATCGATTCCCGAGCCGCCTGCAACGAGAGTTGACGATGCTCCGCCGAGTTTACCTCGCTCATGGGGATCTGCCCGTAGGCGAAGCTCGATGGCGGATCGAACATGCCCAGCTTGAATCGTGCCCGGAACAGGCGCCGCAGCGCGATGTCAATCTCCGATTCCTTGATCAAGCCTTTGTGCACCGCCTCGACCAGCGACGGGTACGCCTGCCCCTGACCGTATCCGCACTCGAGATCGTCGCCTGCCTTGACCGCGTCGGCGGCAGCGTGGGCCATGTCGGGAGCGTAATGGTGACCCGTAAAGATATCCGCAGCTGCGGCACAATCGCTGACCACGTATCCGTCAAACTTCCACGCTTTGCGCAGGTGATCGCCCAGCAGCATCGTATTTGCGCAGGCCGGTGCGCCATCGATTGCGTTATAGGCGCACATCACCGACTGAGCATGCGCCTCCGTCACCGTAGCCCGAAACGCGGGAAGGTATGTGTCCTCAAGATCGTGCGGCGAAGCATCGACATTAAAGCCATGTCGCAACGGCTCAGGGCCGCTGTGCACCGCATAATGCTTCGGAGTGGACACCACGCGGAAATACTTCGGATCGCTCCCCTGCATACCCGTAACGAAGGCCACACCCATGCGTGCAGTCAGGAAGGGATCTTCTCCATACGTTTCCTGTCCACGTCCCCAGCGTGGGTCCCGAAAAATGTTCACGTTCGGCGCCCAGAACGTAAGCCCGAAGAACATTTCATGATGATCTTCGCGCATGGCTTCGTTGTACTTGGCGCGGGCCTCTGTCGAGACGATCTCGCCCATCTTGTGAACGAGATCGGTATCCCACGTCGCGGCCATCCCGATCACTTGGGGAAAATTTGTCGCGTAACCGGCAAACGCGACCCCGTGCAGCCCCTCGTTCCACCAGTCGTACTTCGGAACGCCGAGCCGCGGGATCGCAATTGCATGGTCTCGCATCTGCGAAACCTTCTCCTCCAGCGTCATGCGGCCGATAAGGTCGTCAACGCGCTTTTCCAGCGGCAGGGCCGGGTCCATATATAGAGCGCCGGCGGTTGCGCCTTGCTGAGCGTACGTGGGGACAGCGAGCGCAAGGCCCAGAATGCTTGCGACAAATGTGCTCACTACAACACGGAAGGATGACATGGAGTTGCCAACTCCTTTGCATGAGTTTTGCAGGACCGGATATTATATGCGCCAAGCCGCTGTGCTAGAGTGAACAACAGGTGTTATTCCAACGATAGGTGTTATGAGAGAACCAAGAGAATCCGAACCTCCGAGTAACTATCCCTACGCTTCTCTGTCGTCAGCGCCTGCCTGAACCTCTGCGTCAGCCACTCGCTTCGATGGGGGAAACCCTCAATTCGAGCGAGTGAATCTGGGTCCTGTGTACCACAGTCACATTTCACTCTGATCATTGCTAGCGCCATCCGGGAATGGCGCATGTGCTCGGCGTTTCCGCGAGCAGAGGGTGCTATCGTGCGACTGAAAGAGATCCGCCGTCCAGCCAAATTCCTGCGCTATCGCCTGCTCGCATTTCTGGCCGTACTTGGGCCCGGCTTCATTACCGCCAACGTGGACAATGATCCCGGCGGGATCCTCACTTATTCGCAAGCCGGAGCGAAGTTCGGTTACACGCTCCTGTGGACGATCTTGCCGACAACAGTCGCGCTCGTCGTTGTACAGGAGATGGCGGCGCGCATGGGCGCGGCAACTGGCAAAGGTCTGTCCGATCTGATTCGCGAGGAATTCGGCCTTCGGGCGACGTTCTTCAGCATGATCGTTTTCGGACTGGCCGATCTCGGCACGATTGCTGCCGAATTCGCCGGAATCGCGTCCGGCCTGGGATTGTTCGGCGTGAGCAAGTACATCAGCGTACCGCTGGGCGCAGTGCTCGTCTGGGCCGTCATCGTCTACGGTTCTTATCGGCCCATCGAGCGCCTGCTGCTCGTTTTTTCGATGGTGTACCTCGCGTATCCTATTTCGGCCTTCATGGCTCATCCGGATTGGCACTCGGTTTTAAAGCAGAGTTTCGTGCCGGAGATTTCCCGTTCTTCCGACTATTTCGTCATGGTGGTCGGCCTCATCGGGACGACGATCACTCCGTGGATGCAGTTCTATCTGCAGGCGTCAATCGTGGAGAAGGGGATCACCAAGAGGGATTATCGAATCAGCCGGTGGGACGTCATCGGCGGATGCTTCATGACCGAGATCGTCACGTTTTTCATCATGGTCGCTTGCGGGGCGACCCTCTACATCAGCGGAATCCGCAACATCAATGACGCTGCTGATGCTGCTTCAGCGCTCAGACCGCTTGCGGGACAGTTCGCGTCCGTGCTCTTTGCTGCGGGATTGGTGAACGCGGCGGTCTTGTCGGCAGCGATCTTGCCGCTGGCTACGACCTACAACATCTGCGAAGGACTGGGCTTCGAATCGGGACTCAACAAGAAAGCGTCGGAGGCGCCAATGTTCTATGGCATCTACACGCTGCTGGTGATGTTTGGGGCCGGTGTGGTGCTGATCCCGCGCATGCCGCTGATCAAGCTGATTCTTCTTTCCCAGGTCGCCAACGGAGTGCTGCTACCGTTTGTTCTCTTTTACATGCTGAAGTTAGTCAATCGCGAAGACCTGATGGGCGAGTACAAAAATTCGCGCCTGGCGAATGTCATTGCGTGGAGCACCAGCGGGGCCATGATCGTGCTGACCGTTGCGATGGTTTGGACAACCATCGCGGGTGCTTGAATGAGCCGGGTTGCAGCGCCGATTCGAAACGCAATCTGAAACGAGGACAAATCCCACTCTAGTTTCTATGGCTCCCCGTTCACGCCTTTGGGAACGTGAGATGTAATCTGCTTCAGAAGAAATTCTCGGATCAGATTCGCCACCGCATCTGCCCCCGTGCCTGCCAATCCGTTCAAGAGGACTAACGAGCCTCCACGATCGGACGCCGGATAGTACAGGTTCGAAATGCCCGCCGCGGTGAAGTTCCCCAGCACCCGGGAGTAGTTGGGCTTCCACCGTCCGTCATCTCCTCGAGCGACTACCGCCGCAGAGACCGCGTAAAGTACGCGCGACGACACGCTACCCTTTCCCTTGTAAAAGTAGCGCGGATCCTGATGGAAGATCGCCGGGTACACGGCTCTGCCCAGCAGAATCCCTGATACGTGATTCGCGAATGCCGCGCCATACCGCTTGCCATATCCTTCGAATCCACTGCCGTACGCTGGGAAGACGTTTTTATATTGCTCCGCGCCTGCGACTCCCGCCACCGCCAAAAGGGACACTGGATCGAGAATCGAATGAAAGCTGAGCTGAAATTTCTGCTTGGCTTCCATGGGCGGCGCGTTCCAGTCATAGGTGCTGTAAAAGTTCGGGATGATCCCGCCAACGCGCTGCTGCAGCGCGATCTGCACCTGCTGCTCCGCAAGTTCCTCTTTGTTTCCGTTCACGGTGACACTCGTCGCGCCGCCAAAAACGCACAGAGTGACCGCTGGCACTATGCGGTCACCTCCTGTCGCTAACGCGATGTCGGGAGACGTGAAAGTGCTCATTCCCGGTGCTGTCACCGTGAGCTTGTAAGTATCAGAAGGAAGTCCCGTGAACTCAAATTGCCCGTTGCCGCCGGATTTCACGCTGCGTGTAGCGGCACCCGATTGTCCTACCAAGGTGACCTGAGCACCCTGTAGAACGTCCTGGTTCGTGTCGAATACAGTCCCGCTGATCGTTCCACCGCCGGTCTGCGGCGAGTCCGTTCCTCCAGATGGGGGGAGAGTCTGCTGTGGTTGGGGAGCGTCCGGAAGTGTGTTGGCAATCGAGATCGCGCTCTGCTGGGCCATCGCGGCCGAGTCCGTCAGGCTGCAAAAGACCAGCAAAACGAAGCCACACAGCAGCAACGGCTTGGAACAGCGCAAAACATAGCCCAATGAGCCCCACCTCATTCTAATTAGATTCAGCCGTCTCTAGTTCGACGCGAATTCTCACTCCGGAGTTACCTGCACCGGGACAATAGATTGGGCAAGCAACAGTGTCGGCAGGAGGAAAATCGAGCAGTGGGTCAACCTGACCCAGGCACATTCCCAAACTGTTCTTCTGGCGATCGTCACCTGAACGGCGGCGAAGCCGGCGTGAGGGACCGCACGAGTGCGTAAAGCGGAAATACAGCAGGCGAGATCGTTGGCACGGCGTGCAGCGCCAGGGCCTCCGTGGACTTTAACCCCGCTCCGCACGGAGGTAACCACCTTATCTTCCCGCGTACCGGATTCGCCTTCAACTCCCACTCCCGGCCGCCGATGGAATCCAGTAGCAAGGGTTTCGGGGAGAGGGACATGGAAACGATCCGGAAGACGACACTTGATATGCGCACGCTGCTGCTGTGCTCTGACTTGCAGTTAACCGGGATTACGCGGAGTGTCCTCAACCAGCTACAGGTGACGCCGAAGATCGTCGCGAACTGTGAGTCTGCGCTGGGTGCGATTCAGGATTGTGAATTCGATGTCATCGTGGTCGACTGGCGCGAGATCGACAACCTGGGCGATTTCCTTTGCGCCGCGCGGCGCTCGAAAATCAATCGTCATTGCGTGCTGGTAGCAATCGTGCGAGACATGCTCGATCTGAAGCAGTCGTTTGCTGCGGGCGTTCACTTCCTGATCCACAAGCCTGCGTCGGAGGTGCAGATTGAGCGTTGCTTGCGCGCGGCCTATTGCGCTCGCGTCGCGCAGCGGCGGAAACAGCACCGGGAATCGGTCCATATTGTGGCTACCATGAGCCGGCGAAAGCAGCCTTTCGCTGAGGCGCTCGTGGTCAATGTGAGCGAAGGTGGCGCTGGATTGCAGCGGGAACCTGGGGAATACCACTCACTCAGTGCCGGCGAGGAATTGGTACTGCGCTTTGCTCTTCCTGGCCAGGATGGACAGCTCGACATCTCTGGGATCGTTGTGTGGATATCGGCAGACGCGTACGGCGTGCGATTCAAATACATGCCGGAGCATCAGCGCGCTGCCTTGCAGCAGTGGCTCACCGACTGCGTGGAGCGGTCTATGACAAAGCTGTGCGAGCGGATCCGCGCCGCCTGTGCCTAGATAAACCTTTTACCGTACAGGGCACAGTTAACACGGGCAAAGCAAGAGGCCCGCCTGCGCGGGCCTCTCTTGAAAACAATCCACAAGGACTACTGATGGGCCGTCGGGCTCTCGGTGTTCGTGGTCAACGGCGCGATCTGCTGCGCTGTCGCCTCTTCGATCGCGGATAAAGGGGCTTCGAGCGCGATCTGCAGAACCTGGTCCATCGTATCCACTAAGTGCATCTTCATGGAGCTCCGCAGATTCTCCGGCACCTCGGCCAAATCCTTCTCGTTATCTTTCGGCAGAATGACTTCAAACAGCCCGGCGCGGTGAGCCGCGAGCAATTTCTCCTTCAGGCCGCCGATCGGAAGCACCTTGCCACGGAGCGTGATCTCTCCGGTCATGGCCAGGTCGCGACGCACCGGAATCTTGCTTAGCGCGCTTGCAATCGCGGTTGCGATGGTGATGCCCGCCGACGGTCCATCTTTCGGGATAGCGCCTTCGGGCACGTGTACGTGCAAGTCGAGGTTGCGATAGAAATCTCGCGGTAGTCCGAGGCGGTTGGCTCGCGAGCGGATGTACGACATTGCCGCCTGCGCCGATTCTTGCATTACGTCGCCGAGCTTGCCGGTGAGCGTCAGCTTGCCTTTGCCATCGACTACGCTGGCTTCCGTGCTGAGAATCGATCCGCCGACCTCGGTCCAAGCCAGGCCGGTGACCAGACCGATCTCCGACTTTTCATGCGCGAGCGTGTCCCGGTACTTGATCACGCCCAGGAAGTCGTTTACGTTCTCGCCAGTGATGGTGATCGCGTAATTCTCGCCTTCCTTCACTACTTTGCGCGCGACCTTGCGGCAGACGTTGCCGATCTCGCGTTCGAGATTGCGGACGCCGGCTTCGCGCGTATAGGAGCGGATCAGCGACGTGATGGCGTCGTCGGTGAACTTGATGTTCTTTTCCGAAAGTCCCGCGGCCAGCATCTGCTTCTTCACCAGGAACTGCTTCGCAATCTCAACTTTTTCCTGCTCGGTGTATCCATGCAGTCGCAGCACTTCCATGCGGTCCTGCAGCGCAGCCGGAATGGTGTGCATCACGTTCGCGGTGGCAACGAAGAAAACCTGCGAGAGGTCGTATTCGACGTCCAGATAGTGATCGACGAACATGAAGTTCTGCTCGGGATCGAGCACTTCGAGCAGCGCGGCCGATGGGTCCCCCCGGAAATCCATCGACATCTTGTCGACTTCATCCAGCATGAATACCGGATTCTTGGTGCCTGCCTTTTTCATCATCTGGATGATCTGGCCCGGCAACGCGCCGATATAAGTCCGGCGGTGGCCACGAATTTCAGCTTCATCGCGTACCCCGCCCAACGACATGCGGACGAACTTGCGTCCAGTGGCCTTGGCGATCGACATTCCCAGCGAGGTCTTGCCCACTCCCGGAGGCCCAACGAAACAGAGAATCGATCCCTTGGGATTCTTCACCAACTGGCGTACGGCGAGAAATTCAAGGATGCGTTCCTTGATCTTCTCGAGGCCATAGTGATCTTCGTTCAAAACCTTTTCGGCGCGGGAGATATTCCTGATTTCTTTCGACCGCTTCTTCCACGGAACGGCGAGCAGCCAGTCGAGATAGTTCCTTGACACGGTCGACTCGGCCGACATCGGCGGCATGGCCTCAAGTTTCTTGAGCTCCTGCAGCGCCTTGTCCTTGACTTCCTTCGTCATGCCCGCGGACTCGATCTTCTTTTTCAGTTCGTCGAATTCGCTCTTCTCGCCACGGCCCAGTTCCTTCTGGATCGCCTTGATCTTCTCGTTGAGGTAGTACTCTTTTTGCGCCTTTTCCATTTGGCGCTTCACGCGCGACTGGATGGTGCGGTCTACGTTCAGTTTCTCGATCTCGATGTCGAGGACGTCGGCAATGCGGGTCAGGCGCTCGGCGGGATCGAAGATCTCCAGCAGTTCCTGCTTCTCTTCAATCGACAGCTGCAGGTTCGCCGAGATGACGTCGGTCAGCTTCGCCGGATCTTCCATGCGCACGGCTGAAATCATCGTCTCGTAGTTGAGAGCCTGGCAGAGCTTTACGTACTGCTCGAACAGGGAAGTAACGCGTTGCATGCTGGCTTCGAGCGCCGGATTCGCTTCCGTCGCGAAACGTGCCACGCGCACCGTCGCCTGCATAAAACCCTCGGTGTCGATCACCTGCAGGATCTTGCCGCGCTCAATGCCTTCCACCAGAACTTTGATGTTGCCGTCGGGAAGCTTCAGGCTCTGCACAATATTTACAATCGTGCCGACCTGATAGATCTCATTGGACTTGGGCTCGTCGATCGAAGCATCGTGCTGCGTCGCCAGAAAGATCTTCTTGTCCGCTGCCAGGGCCTCTTCGAGGGCGCGCACGCTCGACTCGCGTCCCACGACAAACGGCGTCATCATGAATGGGAAGATGACGACGTCACGAATGGGCATCATCGGCAGCTTTCTGGATTCGTACTTTTCTTTGGATGTGGTCACTGAATCTCCCTGAGTCTGGCACTTACGACGAGCTATAGGAATTTTACCTTGAGCGGGGGGTTAGGTGAAATGGCAATCAACTCCTGTGTATGTTGCCTGGAACGGCTCTAGCTGCAGTAATTTGCAACCTTGCTGGGGTAACCCTGCTGGCAGAAACGCAGGCCGCTGCGTCTCTGCCAGAGGTTGCGATGGAGGGGTTAAGCCTAGCCAGCCTTTTCCATCACGGCGGCGAAGGAGGCACTTCGTTTCTCGACCATTTCTCGGGTGACTTCGAACTCCTTCAGTTTCTTCTGGCTCGGGAGGTTAAACATCAGGTCGAGCATCAGTTCTTCGAGGATCATCCGCAGGCCGCGGGCTCCCACCTTGCGAGCCATAGCCTGGCGAGCGATCGCCCGCAGGGCCTCATCATTGAACTTCAGCCGTACATTTTCGAACTCGAACAACCGCTGGTATTGCTTGACGATGGCGTTCTTCGGACGCGTCAGGATCTCGATCAGCGCAAACTCGTCCAGGTCCTCAAGCATGCCGACAACCGGCAAGCGTCCCACAAATTCAGGAATCAATCCGAACTTGATCAGGTCTTCGGGCTGCACTTCCTGCATCAATTCCTGGCTGCGCTTCTTGGTCGCAAACGACTCTTCTTTTTCGGCCTCTTCGCCCGTACGGAAACCGAGCGACTTCTTCCCCATACGCCGGGAGATGATCTTGTCGAGTCCGACAAATGCTCCGCCGCAGATAAAGAGGATGTTCGTCGTGTCCACCGGAGTGAATTCCTGGTGCGGATGCTTACGCCCGCCTTGCGGAGGAACGTTAGCGATCGTGCCTTCCAGGATCTTCAACAGCGCCTGCTGTACGCCTTCTCCGGAAACATCGCGCGTGATCGACGGATTTTCATCCTTGCGCCCGATCTTATCCACTTCATCGATGTAGATGATGCCAGTCTGCGTGCGGCTGACATCGCCATCGGCAGCCTGCAACAGCTTGAGGATGATGTTCTCGACATCCTCGCCGACGTAGCCGGCTTCGGTCAGGGTAGTCGCATCCACGATGGCGAACGGTACATCCAGCATCCGGGCCAGGGTTTGGGCAAGCAGCGTCTTGCCGGTACCCGTAGGACCGATCAGCATGATGTTCGACTTCGCAAGCTCAATGCCGTCGCCGGACTTCTGGCGATTCATAAAGATGCGCTTGTAATGGTTGTAAACCGCGACTGCGAGCTTCTTCTTGGTCTGCTCCTGCCCGATCACGTACTCATCCAGGAACGCCTTTACTTCCTGAGGCTTGGGCAGTTGGTTCGGAGTTGTCGCTTGAGGGGTGGCCGTGCGGTCGTCTTCGAGGATCGAGTTGCAGACCGCAACGCACTCATCGCAAATGTAGGCGCGGGGATAGTCGCTGGGCGACGAGATCAACTTGGCAACCGCGTCCTGCGATTTGTGACAGAACGAACAACGTAGAATCTCGTCAGTGCCCGACTTGTTTTTCACTCGGCTTTACTCCTTCAGCGGTTCCCGCGGCATGATCCCACTCAGCTTTGCTCGACCCTGCCTTATGCCGTTTGGGGGTTCTGACCTCAAATGCGAAGGCAGATCATACCGCTTTTGCCGTCTTGTAGATGATATCGTCTATGATTCCGTATTCCTTAGCCTGCTGCGCGTTCATGATGAAATCGCGCTCAACATCTTTTTCTACTTTGTCGAGTTTTTGCCCGCTGTGCTTTGACAGCAACTGATTTGTGATCTCGCGCATTCGTAAAATCTCTCGCGCGTGGATATCAATATCAGTAGCTTGGCCCGACAACCCGCCCATAGAGGGCTGATGTATTAGAATCCGCGAATTGGGTAGCGCCAATCTCTTTTTGGGTTCGCCTGATGCCAAAAGTAACGCCGCCATCGATGCCGCCTGCCCAACGCACAGCGTCATCACGTCGTTCTTCACGTACTGCATGGTGTCGTAAATCGCCATGCCTGCTGTGATCGAGCCGCCCGGAGAGTTAATGTAAAGCTGGATGTCTTTCTCCGGATCTTCCTGAGCCAGAAACAACATCTGGGCGATCACCAGGTTGGCGATGTTGTCGTCAATCGGTGTGCCGATAAAGATAATGTTGTCGCGAAGCAGACGGGAATAGATGTCGTAGGCGCGTTCGCCCCGCCCGGTCTGCTCGATGACCATCGGTACCAGCATCATTTGTGGATCGTTATTATTTTTCACGTTCACCTGCCACACTCCGCCCCGACGCGACTCTTATCAGCATGGGGAGGATTCGAATGGTCCGCTTGCATTACGCGGACTGGTGATACAGAAAATCGAGGGTCTTTTCGCTGCGGATTCTGCTCCGGATTCTATCGAGGCCCCCATCCTGTGTCAAACGAGCGCGGACCGCTTCCGGCGTCTGTTTTGTCTGCGTGGCAACAGCTTCGAGTTCCTGATTCAACTCGTCCTCGCCCACGTTGATTTGTTCCAGATCCGCAATGCGTTCCAGTAACAACGACGACTTCACATCCTGTACAGCCTGGTCCCTTTGGCCCGCCCTCAGTCGCGGCAGGTCCATCTTCTTCATATCCTCCATCTTCATGCCCTGCGCTGCCAGCGCTCGCAGGCCACGTTCCAGCCGCAAATCGATCTGCCGGTCGACCAGTGATTCCGGAACTTCGAAATCATTACGCTTTACCAGTTCGTTGACTAGTTTGTCTTTCGCTTCCCGCTCAGCCGTGTGCTTGCGCTCGGCCTCCATGTTGTCGCGGATCTGCTTCCGCACCTCATCCACGCTGGTGAATTCTCCCAACTCCTTGGCAAACTCGTCATTGAGTTCGGGCAGGCTCTTATTCTTGATCGCCTGAATCTTTACCGTATATATAAAGGTCTTGCCTGCCAGCCGCTTATCGTTGGCATCCTCCGGATAGCTCACCTCAAATGACTTCTCGTCGCCGGCATTGGCGCCGCGCAGATTCTCCGTGAACTCCGGCACCGTATTCTTCCCGCCGATCTCGATCAAGACCTCATCCATGTGGACGGGCTGAGTTTCATCACTCGTGTCTTTCGGCCGCCCGTCCATCGATGCCTGCGCGAAGTCGCCATCCTGCAGCGTACGTCCTTCGACCGAGGTGTAGGTGGCGTGCTGCTCGCGGACGCTATTCAGCGCATCTTCGACTTCCTCCTCTTTCACGGCAATCTCAGGATGCTCCGCGCGCAGTTCCTTATAACCTTGCACGTGGATCTCAGGCATGATCTCGAAGCTCGCTTTGAATGTCAGCGGCTCGCCTTCGTGGATATGCAGGTCTGTGACCTGCGGCTGCGACACCGGGACCATGCCGAGCTTCTCGGTCTCCTTGCGGAAGTAGCGTGGGATCAAAGCCTCGACGACATCGCTCTTCAGGTCTTCCTTGAACCGCTGCCGGATGATCGACGGCGGCACATGGCCAGTGCGGAATCCGGGCAGGCGAGCTACTTTCTGATATTTCTGGACCAGGACGTCGGTTTCGCGGGCTACTTCATTGGCGGGAATCTCAATCGAAATCTCGCGCTTCACCCCGTCTTTATTCTTGGTGTCGATGGTTTGTGAGGGACTCACTTTATACCTTTCAGCGAACGGCAACTCTGTCGTGTCGGGCTGGATTGAGGCGGATCGAACCTGACAGTCTGTTCGATTTTCACACGCCTGTAATCTGAGTTTAAAGATAGAAGGAGATAAGCGTCAAACCGCTGCTGGGTAGGATGTGGCGACGGGAAAAACGGCTCCACCCCAAAAACAACCGATTTTGACTTTAGGCCGGGACCCGCCCGCGCGTGGGGCAGGGCTCATGCGTTCGTGTGTGCGAGCGTTCGTGCGAGTGAGCGTGCGCAGGGATCGGGCGTGTACGCGTGCGCGAGGAGATGCTCGACAACTCTCCGGTAAAAAACGAAGAGATGTGGACTTAACCGAAAGCAGTCGAAATTTGAGTGTTAAGGCCTGTGGGTGTTGAAAAAGTCACGTGGATTAGCGGGGTGAGATTCAGCAGAAGCATGTTAGAAGGAAGCGTTCGCCATGCTCTGTTTGATTTTCATCGTCGGAGGCCTGCTGATCATGATGGGACAACACGACCGCTCCGAAGCGCTGTTCTACTATTTCCGCCTGGAAGACCACATTCCTGAAAGCCATCTGCTGCGGCTGATCGACAAGCACATCAGCTTCGAGTTTGTGCGGCAGCAACTGAAGGACAGCTACAGCGAAACCGGACGACCTTCCATTGATCCCGAGTTGCTGCTGCGCATTCTGTTGATTGGCTATCTGTACGGCATCACCAGCGAGCGCAAACTGGTGGACGAGTTGCGGATGCATGTGGCGTGGCGCTGGTTCACCGGCTTGGGCTTCGATCAGGAGATTCCGCATCACTCCACGTTCTCCAAAAACCGGCATGGACGATTTCAGGAATCGAAGCTGTTCGAGGAGTTGTTTGCGCAGATCGTGCGCCAGTGTGTGGAAGTGGGATTGGTGCAAGGTAAGCACCTCTCGGTCGATGGCAGTTTTGTAGAAGCCAATGCAGCGAAGGAGAGCCGGATTCCACGCGAGCAGTTGGCGGAAGCGGCGCAGGTGAGCCAAACCGTGCGCCAGTACTTGGTCGAACTGGAGCAGCAGAATCCCACGGAAGAGCCGGTGCATCAGCAAGACCAGGTATCGACCACCGATCCTGATTCCACCTACGCCACCAAGGGAGGTACGCCGGCACGGCTGGGATACTACGACAACTATCTGATCGACAATCCTAGTTGTGTGATTGTGGGGGTGCAGGCCACTGCGGCGCGCATGAGTCAGGAAACCGTGGCCGCACAAGACATGCTCACACGGTTCGCGCAATGGCAGGGAGGAGAACCCTCGTGGATAGCCGCCGATGCGACCTACGGCAACGGGGAGTTTCTACAATGGTTACTGGACCGCGGCATCACTCCCTACATGCGCACACGAGACAGCGCTCTGAGAAAGAACAATCCCGGTTACGGTCCGGAGCGATTTACCTATCTGCCTGAAAGCAACAGCTATCGCTGCCCGGCTGGGGAACAGCTCAACTACGTTGGGCTGAATGTTCGCAATCGTGCTCACGCTTACATCGGCAGCGCCAAACGTTGCGGAGCTTGCTTTCAAAAAGCTCAATGCACCAGCGGGCGATATAAATACCTCGCCATTCATGTGCATGAGCCGGCCCGACAACGCGCACGGGAGTTGGCCAACACGCCAGAGTTCGCTCATGCACAGCGGCAAAGAAAGAAGGTGGAAGCCTTGTTCGCAGAGCTGAAGAATCTGATTGGACTGCGCCGCCTACGCCTGCGGCGATTGAGGTTTGTTCGAGAGCAGTTCTTCCTGGCAGCGGCAGCCCAAAACATCAAGCGACTCGTGCGGTTCCTCAGCCGACCGACAACCCCTGCTCTGCCTGCCACCACCTAGCCCAACTATAAGTGAAGAAAAACTCGCCCGCGCCACTCGCAGCCCAACGAACGCTCCGTCGACCTACTTTTTCAACACCCACGCCTGGTTACAACAGCTATCATCGTGGGGTGAGGTTTCTTTAGTGTTTTCCACGACCGTATTCACGAACCTTGATGAACGCCGTACTGAATGCGAGATTGCTGACGACAGTTCTGTCGTCGCGGTCGTTTACGAAGGGCGTGATGGCTGGCACGTCAACAGGCTCAGGAGTATCGGTGCGGACGAAAGCCCAGCCCTCGATGTGAGTATTACGGAAGCCAAGGAACGCCTTTCCCACTATGTGAATCGTTTCGGCGAGGATGTGCCTGACGGATTGACACGGGGAGATTTAAGTCTCTGGCTTATGGAGAAAGACGACGGCACTGCGATGGGAGTCCCCATTTCACGAATGCCCGGTAAATGAGTGCTATGGCCTGATGACAGAAGTTACATGTAAAACCGCGACAAAAAAGTGCAACGAACGCGAGTTCGCAGCCCCCTTCGCT
Source organism: Terriglobia bacterium (assembly GCA_963727085.1). Taxonomy (GTDB): domain Bacteria; phylum Acidobacteriota; class Terriglobia; order Terriglobales; family Acidobacteriaceae; genus Sulfotelmatobacter. The sequence continues at coordinate 540,707 of CAVSER010000007.1, forward strand.
TGTACCTTCCCCGGGCGCTTCGCCAACATCGAAAGTTACTGCAGTGCCGCCGTCGCGGGCGGACAAGGATTTGTTAGGGCCGCCGTTGAATAACGCACCACCGCGTCCTCAAACGAGCAGAAGGAACGAACGCCGGTCTGGTTTGCGGTGACCGGATTCGCAATGACGCTGTAGCCTGTCTTCGGAGTGCCGCCCGATGCAGTGACCGCGAAGGTGTAGCCGCTCTTGGTTCCCGTGGTCAGGACGCTATCAATGAAGCAACCGGTAGCTGTCGTCGGCGTACATGCGCCGGCCGGGCTGCCCAACACAGCCAGCGAAGTGCCGAAGCCGGAAGCTGGATAAGCAGCGTTATACGAGATCTCAGCAGTGTTGATGCTACGTACCGAACCCACGGCAGACGCTTCGTTGGCCGACATACGGGCGCGGATCAAGTTTGGAATGGCAATGGCTGCGATGATCAGGATGATTGCCACTACGATCAGCAGCTCGATCAGTGAAAACCCTTCTTGCTTTTGCATTGAGAGACGTCTCCCGTCAGATCATTATCAAAATCGCTATAAAATCGGCGAGGTACCGGTAATCGGAAAGCATTTTCCTAAAGCGAACCATAGCTGCACCTCAAGGCCCAACGTCAAATCAGCTTTAAGCACTTGACTCGCAACGCTCTAGCACCGACCGAGGGGAATTTGCGGGCAGCCATACTGTCCATGGTTTAGACAAATTCCAGATCATGGACAGGTGCTCAGAACCTTGATCACATCAGGGGGTCGTGCGGCTTCAATCGCCACTGGGACTTGATGTAACATCGCCTCTCTGACAATGTCGGCGGTGTCAAGCAACTTTTGAGCGTACCTATCCGTGCACTCGGAGAAGAGCGCCATTTCGCTCTGGTTGAAATGGCCTTACCAACCACCGGCTCGCTCGTAATCGTTTTTCAGGTTCAGACTTTCGGTCCGACCCATGCATCTCTTCGGTCACGTACTGCGATCATGATTACTACTTCGAACTCCTCTTCTCAGCAAGAGGAGCGGGACGCCCAATCAATTTCTCGATGTTCGACTACACACCATGGCGATTTCCGGGCTGTCCCGCGTGCGAACCGAACTTTTTCAACTGCTCGTAGTCCCATTCCTTGCGCATCATCCAGAACAACTGCACGGCCAACCGACGGGCCATGGCAACTTTCGCGATCTTCCGTCCGCGCCGCAGCACCAGATGGAAATATTTGCTGCGCCACTCCGGCAGGCTGCGCACCGTCACCTGCGCCGCCTCCACCAGCAGGAAGCGCACGATCGAACTGCCCTGCTTGGTGATGTGGCCCAGCCGCCGCCGATTCCCGCTGGACTCTTCCAACGGCACCAGTCCCAGATAACTCGCCACCTGCTTGCCGCAGTGAAAGCGTTCTGCGTCGCCGAGGATGAGCACAAACGCCAGCGCTGTTAACACGCCCACTCCAGGGTGCGTTCTCAGTCGCTGCGCCGCAGGGTAGTTCTCGACTTCGCGTTCGATGGCCTGCGTCAGCTCCGCAATCGCCGGACTCAAACGATCCAGCAACTCCAGCAGATCGCGTCGTCGCCGGCTCGCCCACGGAGCCAGCGCAAACGATTCCAACTGCTGCCGTCCACGCTCGCGCCACAACTTCTTCTTGCAGTGCAAGCCTTCGTTCAACGCGACCGCCTGTAGCTGATTCATGACGCGCGTGCGCGCCTGCACCATGCGATGACGATGCCACAGCAGTTGCCGCAGATCGCGGTTCTCCCAGCTCGGCACCCAGATCTTCGGAAAGTCATCTTTCAGCATCAGCTTCAGAATGTGCTGCGCATCCTGGCGATCCGTCTTCTGCTTCCGGCCCCGCTTCGCACGGATCACCGCCGCGTCGCCGATCCACAACTCAAACTGCAACTCGGCTACCAGACGCTCGAACCAGCGTCCGTGCCCGCTCGCCTCCATGCCGATGCGCACTGTTTCGCCCGCACTCCCGAGATCACGGTAATACTTCTCCGCCTCGGCGGGATGTGCGAGCCGTTTCTCCTCGACCTCTCCGGTCGTGGTGTTGAGCAAAGCGATTTGTTGAAACTCGGGATGGAAATCTACTCCTATAATGATCATCGTTCGGCTCCTTTCTCCCGAGCCTGTTGGTTGGTTTTGCCACCTCCAACTCTAACCCGGGTGCGGGAGCCGACATTGTCATGGAATCAATTACACTCATCATTCCGTAGCCGGACCCCGCCAATCCAAAAGTCAGATAGTTGCGACGAGGTTCAGTTGGATCGTGCCTCTGGCTCTGAATTGATGGGTGGAAAACGGAAGGTAGACACGTCGCCACATCCTACCCGTCAAACCGCTGCTAGGCGGTATATCCCCTCTCCTCCCTGGCAAATGGCCGCGATTTCTACAACGTTGCCGGATATATGCAGGTAATCGATGTCGGCAAGCTGCCTTCAAAACAAAGGTATGACAGAATCATCACCTACGCCTAAGGGAGACCAGCGTGCCACTTTGCCGAATGCAGTCGCTGTGTTTGGCCGTTTTTGTAGTTGGATCCGCCTTCGTTCTCAGCGCTCAGGAAAGCCACAAAACGGAAAATGTCCTCTTCGTGATGACCGATGGACTGAGATGGCAGGAGCTATTCCGCGGCGCGGAAAGCCGCCTGATGACAAAAAAACGCGGCAAAGTGTCAGATGTGAATAAGCTCAAAAAAGACTATTGGCGAGATAGCAGCGAAGACCGGCGACAGGTCCTCATGCCTTTTCTCTGGCAGGTTGTAGCAAAGCAAGGTCAAATCTATGGCGATCGAGACAAGCACTCCGACGCTCTTGTCACCAACGGCCTGAACTTCTCTTATCCCGGCTACAGCGAAACGCTTTGTGGCTTTGCAGACCCAAGAGTGAAGAGCAATGACAAGATCCCCAATCCAAATGTCACGGTCATCGAATGGCTGCAAAACAAGCCTGAGTTTCGCGGCAAGATTGCGGCTTTCGCGGCGTGGGATGTTTTTCCTTCAATCTTCAATGCGGAGAGAGCCGGCTTCCCTGTGAACGCCGGATACGATGCTTTTGCCGGGGTATCTGGCAATCCCCGGGTGGATCTTCTCAACCAGTTGAAGAATGATGGTCCTCGCGTTTGGGATGAAGAGCCTTTCGATGCGATCCCGTTCTATACAGCGATGGAGTATCTGAAAGAGCATAAGCCGCGGGTGCTCTTCGTTTCTCTGGGTGAAACCGACGACTGGGCGCACGGAGGCGACTATGCCCAGTACTTAAATGCCGCGCACCGCGCGGATCATTACATTCAAACCTTGTGGGAAACCGTGCAGAGCATGCCTGAGTACCGCGGCAAAACCACGCTGATCTTTTCTACCGATCACGGCCGAGGCACCAAGGGGCGCGGCTGGACCGATCATGGAGAAAATATCCCAGATGCGAAGTACATCTGGATGGCCTTCCTCGGCCCCGACACCGCTTCTCTAGGCGAACGCACAACCATCCCCGCGGTTTCCCAGAACCAGATTGCTGCTACGCTGGCCGCGCTCCTCGGCGAAAATTACGTAGCGGACGTGCCCAAAGCCGGACAGCCCATCGCCGACGTACTGGGTCACTGACGAGAAATAGCCTGTCCCTTTTAGGACCGCCTGCTTATGCCGTGCATTCCCTAGTTTGGATTCAGGATCACCTTCGACTTGGCCCGGAATTTCTGCCAGTTCGAGAACGTCACCACATTATGCGCGCAATTAAGCGGTGACAGGCGTGTCGGCGCGCAGGTGATTACGTCGGCATGGGTAGGAAGCACCATGTCGGTTCCGTCCCCCAAAGCCACCATCGAATAATCGGTTGCCGTTTTCGCTCGGGTGATCGGCTGGTCCCGTGTTTCGGCAATTTCGCGCTCGAACTTCAGTAATTGAGCGCTCCTCTTATCGAGCCACACTTTTCCGTGGTAGTCGGGGAACCACACTTTATCTCCTGAACGCAGGAAGTAGTACTTGTTGTGCTCTGCCGAAACATGGAAGTCAAAAACCAAAGCCGGAATCAAGTGAAACTTCTCCTCTTTGATAAACCGAAACTCGGGTTTGCTGGCAGGTCGGAATACCGTGTTCAGGCTCGAAGCAAACTCCCCACTCGACCAGGGCCCTGATACCCACAGCGCCTCTGCGTCCGCCGGTTGGCCGTTTTCGCGCAACTCGTCGTAATATTCGTGTCCGCCTCGGTACGCCACTTTGGCGGTAATTACGTCTGCGTGGTCCCGCTGTTTGAGGCCGTCTCCTGTTCTCCAATATCGTTCTGTTTTCCGCTCGCATATCACGTCCGGCAAGTTATCCATCGCAGAAAGCGCGAACTCGCAAACTCGCTCCAAAGCTGGCGAGTGTTCACCGGTGCCCGCCAATGTGGAGCAATATCCCGTAACATCGACAGGCAATGGGTCTCCTGCTGACGACGAGACTGGATCAGCTCCAGATGCCGACGTCGCTCCTGTGCGGTCGGCTGAATTCGCCGAATTCTTGACGCTTCCGACAGCAGTGTCACTGTGCCCGCTGGCCCTGGCCAATGTTTCGGGGGATGAGGGAGCGCTTGTTCGAGTCGACTCCGTTGCGGTTGCCTTATTCACGGTTTGCGCGCTCGTTTTATCTTCAGCAGTTCCGACGGTATTCAGCGCGATTTCCACCGTGCCTGCTTTCTTCGTGCGCAGATCAAAAATTCCCGCGCGCAGGAAATGCTCACCCGCCGGAACATCGATCTCTTCGTGAAAGCTTGCCCCGTTCTTTTGGACAGCCGCGTAGTGTTCCGGTTTCAGCGAAGCCTGAATGGATCGATATAACCAATTCAGAGCTTTGCCATATTGGTCATAAGCCACGAGCCCAAGTTCGAGCTTGCCGTGATGCACTCCATCCTCATTCGCCTCAAAGTCGAGTCGATCGAGCGGGACAATAAAATCGGCGCTGTAGCGCACCACTGGATCGCGTAATTGACTGTTATCCCCGGCAACCGAACCGGTCGTTACCGGCTGCGGAGTTGTGCGAAGGACTCGCAGATCGAAGACAATCTGCGTAGCATCCGGCATTCCGCGTCGTAACAACCGCTGTAAAGGATCGGTGGCAGCCTCTGCCGTGTCGTTCTCGGGCTGCCTGTGGCCTTCTTCAAAGTAACCGCGGCGGTACGCCAGCGTGGAATGCCCCTTGCGCAGCTTGACCGCGATACGTCGATAGCGTCCGAGCGCCCCCTTGTCACTCGGGGAGTACGACAAAGTGTAATAGTGCGATCCGCTTCCATTTGCATCCGCGAGTGCTTGTTTCAGCCCATCGCTGCCGTAATAGGATTTGCCGCCCGTATCCGCCGCGATCTCGTCCGCTGCTCCCGGGTTCACAACGCGCGCCGTGAAATCGCGATCCAGATGCGGGTTCCCCCCTTCGGGGCCTCGTGGAGAAAACGGTTTATCACTGGCCGCAGGCGTGCGCGCAAACTCGCTCGCCTGAGAAAGGCGATCCGTTCCCCGGCCCAGAGCCGCGACAGGGTAGACTGCGATCTGGTCCCTCGCCATCAGGTTGATTGTTTCTTTCAACTGCCCTTCGATGCCCGGGTTTTGCGTGAATTGGTCTCCCAAGTTAAAAATGCTGCCCGGGAACGATTCTGAGAACCAGATCAAGTTCTTCCGTCCGGGGAATCCGCTGAGATATTCAGAAAGCTGCCGCAGCGCCTCCAGGGTCATGGAGACTCTGCTCATCTGTTCGGTCGCCTTCTCCTCGTTTAAAAAACTCTGGAGTGACTGAGTGGCATCGTCCGCGCCGCGAGGGTCCGGCATTGCATCGAGCACCATCTGAGTTGTTGCTTTTCCGGCGTCGCTACTGATAGGTGTGGAGGCTGGGGGCTTGCCTTCCAGGTTTCTATGGTTGAGCGCTTGAATGAACTGGCGGGGATCGGAACCAAAACCTTCCACAATTCGCAGCCGTGACCCAAGCGTGAAGATCGCCAGGTGCGGACCAGGGTCGATCTTCTTCAGGTATTCAATCATCTGCTGACGAATGGCCATCTGGTGTTCGGGAAGGGTATTGAGCGAGTCCAACAGAAGCACATTGATGTACTCAGCAGAGGCAACTACGGGACGATTGGTGTAGACATTCGGTGGCAGCGGGCGGGGTGGTGCCATCGTCGGCGCCGCGCCACTGTGCTCTTCAAACGATGTGATTGTCTGCTTCTCGCCCGCACCTGTTCGCGCGGCGGATTCGTACACTTCGAAGTCATCCTTCTGCAGTCCTGTAACCGGACCACCATTCCGATCCGTGACCACGACATCGACGAGCACATCTTGCACCTTGGACGTGAATGTGGGTTTTTCGGAATCGTGCGGCGTGGCTGTCTGCGCCCAGAGCGACGCCGATAACAGTGCGAACGCTAATTGACGGGAACCGCGCCACAACATAGTCGCCTCAAGTTAGTACCTGTTGCCTTGGGTGCAGGAAAGCGGGGCCCTTCTGGGATGCAGGGAATTATATGTGCAGGTGTGCATGGCCTCAAAAGACATCACAGGGGGCTGGCGCCCAGCCTTTCAGAGTCATTCTATTCGCGAGGATGACCCTTCCTTCTCGCGTTCTCTGCGAGAGGGCGGGGGTTTTGACTTCCTCTTTGGGGGCGCTGGCCCAGACTGGCTCCCGCCGGCACCTACTCTAACCCGGCTGCCCAACGCTTCGCGTTCGAAGCGACCTTCCGCCCTCGCTCAATACCATTCGGTCTCAGTTTCCAGAATTATGACTGACAGTTTTGAAATAGCGCACTGTCACATCGTTTCCAATGTGAATGACGGGATGCCTCTCGGCTGGAAGCGGAGGCGACTCGAGTTTTGGAGCGAAGTAGCGCACTGTCACGTCTTGCCCGAAATGAATCACTTTCTCCTTCTTGATCCCGATCGCGAGGGGGACCTTGCCAGCCCCAGTCTCACGCACCGGAAGTGGCGATTGAAACATCGCTTTCTCCTCGACTGGTATCGCCTTTAGGCGGGGCAGAAGTCCATGCGGATCGAGGGCATTCGTGCTCCGCAACTCCAACGATCGTGAGAACGCAGGCGTATGGCGGAAAGCAGACCAGGAGGTTAACAGGACGACCGCAGCAAACGCCGCCACGCCCACCTGCCAGACCCGCTTGTGAGAGGAAATGCGCGGTGCTGCCTGCGCGAGAATTGTCGCAGCTACTTCGGGCAGTCCGGGTCTGCTCCTCGGAATGGAAGGTGCAATCACGTTCTGGCGATCACGGATACTGGATGCATTTGTTGCAATGCGTGGAACGATCGCCCGCATAGTAGTCCCATGACCATTCGATTCTATTTCCAGTTTCCCGGTCAGTTCTTTCATGCGCTCGCGCATTCCGGCCAGGCCGACGCCCGTTTCCGCGCTGGCTTCACGAAGTCGTTCCAGACGCTCGGCCGGTATGCCGCATCCGTCATCTCGTATTTCCAGAACTATCTTTTCCATGTGGTGCAGTAGGCATACGCTGACCTCTGAAGCTTTAGAGTGCCGGTGTACATTCGTCAAGCTTTCCTGCAGCACACGGAAAAGAGCGATCTCTACCCAGATTGGAAGTCGCTCTGGAACGGTTGCAATATCTAGCTTTACGTTGACCCCGGTTCGTTTGGCGAAGCCTTCGACGTACCATTCTGCTGCGCAACCGAAGCCCACCTCATCCAGTAGTGGCGGATGCAGAAGGTACGACTTCGTGCGAATTTCCTCGATAGCCTGATCTGCCAGGAGGGAAGCCTCGGAGGCGAGCACCATCGTGGACGGATTGTCTTTGCACTGGTCCTGAAGAAGCGCAATGCTGATCTTCAGCGCGGTCAGCGTCTGTCCAGTGCTATCGTGCAGGTCACGAGACAACTTGCGTTTTTCCTCATCCTGCACTTTGAGAAGCCGCTGTGAAAGCGTCTGCAATTCTGCGGTGCGTTCTAGCACCACGGATTCGAGTTGCGCGTAGGTAAGCGCCGGTCGCGTGGAATGCTTTGAAAAGGTCCACATGGTTCCCCCTGGAAGCGGCAGAGTTCCTAGATTGTTCCATTCATCGCTCTCGGAGTCTGGTCAAAACAGCACAAGCGACTCCACGGAAGGAAAACCGCGGACACTGCAAAACTGGGGACCTACGGGATCTTTTCCGGTCATTCGTCTTGAAACGGATTAGGGGACTGGCCCTGACCAGCGAGCACTACCACATACCCGGTTGCCCCAGACTTCGTGATTTCGAAGTCTGGGCATTCCTGCTGCTTGCATCAGGGGATCTTACTAACACGCAACTCGGTCGTCTGCGGTTCATGATCCACTGATCCCCGTTCCTAATAAGGCTGGTCGGGGCATGCGACCCCCAGGGGCCGCTTCGACGCCCTCTCAGCTTTTCCACAGACAGAAGCCAATTCTTTGTGACATCCAACCTTGACCGTAGATACTAGAAGCGCAAAATGGGACCGTGCGCATTCGCACCGCAAACCTTCCGGCACGGCGGCTCGAGCTAGCATCCTCAATCCGGGGCACAGCTCCCGCACTCGGGACTCAGAGGTCGGGATTCAGGACTCGCTAAGTCGTTATTTCGGAATATTTTGCGTGTAAGTCCTTCTTTGACAATATTTTGCGGCGAGAACAACCGCCCACTAACGATAAGTCTTTCGTATTCAATATTTTGCGAGACTTGAGCAGAAACAGAGAATTCCGAGATCCATCCCGCTAAGTGCTTACTTGGCAATATTTTGCCTATAAAATCTCTATTTTAAATATTTTGCGAGCAAGGATGCAAAGCGCCAGATGTAAGCCTCGTCTTTTGAATATTTTGCGGGACTGATCTCGAAAAAACGGAAACGCCATCATATGGTTAAATGAGCCGAATGTCCTGGCTGACCATCCTCAACAAAGATGTGGTCTCATGCACCCGCTGCCCGCGCCTTGTTACTTATCGCGAAGAAATCGCGCGTGTAAAGCGCCGTGCCTACCGCGACTGCGAATACTGGGGCAAGCCCGTGCCGGGGTTCGGCGATCCGCAGGCGCGTGTGCTCATCATGGGACTCGCTCCCGGTGCGCACGGTTCAAATCGCACTGGACGTCCCTTCACTGGCGACGCATCGGGCAACTTCATGTATCCCGTGCTCTACGAAACTGGGTTCGCCAACCAGCCAAACGCGACCGACCGCAACGACGGACTGAAGCTCACGGATCTTTACATCACCGCCGCGGTGCGTTGCGCGCCTCCGGATAACAAGCCTCTGCCCACCGAACTCGTCGCGTGCTCCATATTTCTCGATCGTGAGCTCGCGGGCCTGGAAGACGTGAAGGTCGTGGTGGCGCTGGGAAAGATCGGCTTTGATGCCTATCTGAATTACCTGAAACGCCGCGGACTGCTGACCAGCAAAAAGGAATACCTCTTCGGGCACGGTCTGACCTACTCGATGCCCGACGGCAAGGTACTGTTGGCGTCGTACCACCCATCGAACCAGAACACGCAGACCGGAAAGCTGACGCACGCAATGTTCGTGAAGATCTTCCAGCAGGCGAGAAGACTGGCAGAAGAAGCGAAGTGACGCGGGCTCGTCGCCCGCGCCACCGCCAGCTAGCGAAGTTTCGTAACGGTGACTTCAAGTTGAAACTGACGCTTCGAGGCAGGGTCATCCACACTTCCGACCACCGTTGGTTTGCCAAGTTGCGCGAGCGTGCTGGCGTTGATCCTGAATTGACGGATGATCGGACGGGATGCATTGCCACCTTCGGGAGTCGCGAAGTTGCTGATCTCCGCCCGAACCGACAGCGGGATTCCTTCTGGGCGTTCCCCGATCCTGCACCAGATGTTGGTTCCGATATCCATGTACTGGAACTGCTCGTGTGCGGCCTCGACCGGAACGCGCGTGCCGATCTTTAGTTCGTTGGCATCGTTGGCGTTCAGGTCCATCGAGTACTGCCGAGAGTTGATCTTCTTCCCGTCCTCAAGTTCGTTGACGGAGAAATCCAGCCGGTAGGGTTGTGGTGTTTTCGCAGACTCCTGGGACTCCGCTTTCGCTGAGGTGGACTCCTGGCTCCACGATCTTTTCGTCGCGAGGCCAAGTACCACACTCAAACTCAATGCCACTATCAAAACCGTTTTCTTGGACATACATGCTCTCCTTGGAAACTAATGTCGTGTTTGCTCCGAATCCTGACTTGTCTCTGCACCCAGTTCGCGCATTTCCTCTTCGTGATCCCGTCGCTCCAGTTCTGTTTGTGCCCGGGCGATGAGGACGGCATGATGCGGATCGCTCGCCACATAACTCGCCAGAAGCTGCTCCTGTTCGCTGAGCGGTTGCGGAGAAGGGAATTGCTCGCGCTTCGGGTCGGACGCAACTATCGTCACGGTGCTCAGCGCGGGGTTCTTGTGCTTGTGAATCCCACGCTCTGGCACGGATCGGTTCCCGGCCACTTCCGGCGCAATCTGCTTCGCGGAAGTATGTGGAACATCCGTTGCGGGATGACTGCTTGCGGGCCGCTCGACGATCAAAGGACGAGGCGTTCGAGTCGCCTTCCATGCCAGTCCGAGCGTCAACAGGACCAACGCCAGCGCGACAGTGACTCCCCATCGCCACCAGGAACGATTCTCCACTGTTGGTTGCGCGTGTAGATTGGCGAGGATTCGCCCTTCCATCCCTGCCCTCGGCTCGACGGCTGCGTACTTTGCGAGCGCCGCATCAAGGGCGCGGTCGAGTTCATCTGACTGACTCTTCGCGATGTAGTTGTGAAGTTCTTCGGGCATACGTTTACCTGCGGACCCCGCGTTCCTGCTGCGCAAGCTTTTCTTTCAGAATCTGGCGTGCGCGGAAGACTCGAGAGCGCACCGCCGCTTCGTTGATGTCCAGCGTCGCCGCAACCTGTCTTGGCGACATCTCTTCGATGGTCGACAGAATCAGCGGCTCTCGCAGCTTTGTCGGCAACGCGGCAATCAACTTTTCGAAGGTCGACTCCAATTGCGATCCCTGCATGTTCTCATCGGCCCTCGCATCCAAAGACGGAGGCTCGGGCACAGGCTTCTCCGGGTCGTCTAACGTGATTTCGGACGTACGTCGATGCCGCTTGCTCCGATCCACGGCGACCCGCCACGCGATCCGTGCCAGCCATGTTTTCGGATCCTCGACTTGTCCCAGCTTCGAGCCGTAACGCAATACGCGCATAAACGTCTCCTGAGTGGCGTCCTCTGCTTCATGATGATGGCGAAGGACGGCATAAGCGATGCGATAAACCAGCCGCGAATGCTCCCGAACCAGCGCTTCCAGCATTTCGTTCTGGGTGCGCTCGATCGCATTTGCGCCGCTCAGGATCGCCTCTCCTGCCACCAATCGTCTGCCCTCGGTAATGAAGACCCGCTTGGACATGGGTTTGTTCAGGAATTTCTGCAAAGAGAACGAATCAGGCAGGATTACTTGCACGACGCGGGATTACAGCGATGCCACAAACACCGGTTCCGGTTCGAGGCGGACGCCCCATTCTTCCTCGACCCGCTGCTGAATCAGGGTCTTCAGTGCAACGATCTCGGCGGCCGTAGCTCCGCCTCGGTTGATCAGGGCTAGCGCGTGCTTGCTGGAGATGCCAGCGTTCCCGAGGGTGAATCCGCGAGAGAATCCCGAGTGCTCGACGAGCCACGCCGCGGAAATCTTTCGATTCTTTTCCAGCGCGGGATAGCTTGGGACCTTCAGTCCCTTTGATGCGGCCTGTCTCTCCAAGTCTTCATGTTGCGGTTCCGACAACACAGGGTTCTTGAAGAACGAACCGGCGCTGCGGCAATCGGGATCGCCCTCGACGATGAGCATGCCTTTGCGCGCGCGAATCTGGCGCACGGCTTCTCGAGTTTCGGCCAGAGTCGGATCTTCATCGCGACCCTCGAAGTAGCGCTTCAGGTCCGCATACCCAAGCTGGGGAGCGCCTCCGGGACTCAAGGCATAGGTGACGCGCAGAATGATAAAGCGCCCGCGCTCGCTCGTATTGAAGATGCTGGAGCGGTAGGAAAATCCGCAGGCTTCGTGGCAGAGTTCGCGGAGTTGTCCGTCCTTGAGATCGAAGACTTCGACGGACTCGATCGTCTGCGAAACTTCCTGCCCGTATGCGCCGACGTTTTGCACGGGAGTGCCGCCGACGCTCCCGGGGATGCCGCTGAGGCATTCGACCCCGGCACAATTCGCCGCAACTGCTTCCGCGACGAATCCGTCCCAGGATTCTCCGGCTCCGGCGTCGAACCTTTGTTTGCCGTCCCTCATGGCCATTTGCTTCTGGATGCCCCCGATTGCGATTTTCAGGACGAGTCCAGGCCATCCGGCGTCAGAGATGACAAGGTTGCTTCCACCTCCGAGCACAAACAATCGAAGATCCCGGGACTGCGCGAAGCGAACTGCCTCCTCCACTTCGCCCGGAGTTTTCGCTTCCACCAAGAAGCGCGCGGGGCCTCCGATCTGGAAGGTGGTCAATGGGGCGAGCGGAACGTTTTCGCGGAGCAGCATGAGTCGCCTTCAATATACACAGAGCAGCCTACTGCGGCGACTCGCTCGCGGGAGGAGACATCTTGCGAGGAACCGCATCACGACGGAATCACAGATACAATAGAAGGAAGTCATTTGGGGGATTCAAAACTATGCCGATGTATCCGGAAATTATGGTTGTGCCCATGCGCGAAGAACTGACGCGACTGGGAATCGAAGAACTGCGCAGTCCCAATCAGGTGGATCAGGCGCTGAAGAACCGTCCAGGCACCACGATGGTAGTGGTCAACTCCATCTGCGGATGCGCGGCAGGACGGATGCGTCCCGCCGTCCGCATGGCGCTGCAGAGTTCCGTGAAGCCTGACAAGGCTTTCTCGGTTTTCGCCGGGCAGGATACCGACGCGACAGAACGAGCCCGCAGTTACTTCACAGGCTATCCGCCATCGTCGCCTTCGATCGCTATTTTGCGCGATGGACAGCTTGTGTACATGATGCCGCGGCGGGATATCGAATCGCGGGAGGCACCTGCGATCGCTGCCGATCTCAAGGCTGCGTTCGAGCAACATTGTGGAGAGCCGCAAAGGCAATAGCAATGCCCGAGAAACGCCAGACTCCGGACGAGAAACTGCAGGAGGAGTTCAACCGCTGGGCCGCCGCCGGTGAAGGCGAGAAGATGCAGCAACATCATCTCGACATTACCGAGAAGACGATCCGGCTGATGAACCTGCGGCTCGGAGAGCGCGTGCTGGACCTCGGTTGTGGCTCGGGGTGGGCTACCCGTCTGCTGGCGCGCCTTGTCGGAGAGGGACCGGAAGGATTCGGGCAGGTGGTCGGCCTGGATGTCTCGGATGAAATGGTCCGGCAGGCCCGCGAGTCGTCGAAGGATTTCGACAATATTCTCTACGTCTGGGGATCGGCACAGCAGATTCCGTGGGAGGAAAACTTCTTCGACAAGGTGCTTTCGGTCGAGTCCTTCTACTACTACCCCGATCAGGACCGCGCTTTGATGGAACTGTTCCGAGTGATGGCCCCACGCGGACGGCTGTTCATCCTGATCAATCTTTATAAGGACAACCAGTATTCGCTGCAATGGGTGGACAAGCTGAAAGTGCCGGTCCACGTCCGTTCTGCAGCAGAATATGCAGATCTGCTGAAGAAGCACGCGTTCGAAGATGTGGAAGCGCGCCGCATTCCCGATGACACGCCGACTCCGGATGACTACAAAACGAAGTCTTTCAAGAGTCTCGACGATCTGCGCGCGTTCAAGAGGGAAGGCGCCCTGCTGCTGATGGCATCAAAGCCCGACCTGCGCACGCCTGCCCCGGGCTATCAGATTTACTAGCCTGTGCACCAATCAGACACGGTTTAGCTAGATTTCGCTGTCGTCATCATCGTTATCGTGGTCGTGTTGATTCCGATCCTTCACCGGGCTCATCGCGTGTCCATCTTGTGCATGATGGATTGCGATTCTCCCGTTCACATTGTCGATTTTGATATGGGTCCCGCCCTTGCCGAGTTCGCCGCGCATATCATGGCCAACGAAGCGGTGATTGTTCACGTGCAGGCCGAAATCATTGCTGATGCCGCCGGATACAGTCGAGGCTTCGACTTCCGCGTTCGAGTCCGAAGGGATGGTCAGATCCACCGAGCCGTTGACGGAATTCAGTTCGACGTCCTTGCCCGACAATTGAGCGAAACGCGCTTCCAGACGGCCATTGATGGTTTCCAGCTTGGCGCGTCCGGCCAGATCCCGGGCATCGAGATGTCCGTTGATGCAGGAGGCGCGAACTTCACCGCTCACTCCCGTGACATCGAACGAGCCGTTGATCAGCTTGATCTCATCCAGGCGGATCGAGCGGGGTACGGTCAGGGTGTATTCCACGCCGCCGGGGTTATTGCGCGATCCCCAATGATCGTGCTCCTTGAACTTGGTGCGGATTGAGAGATATTCCTTGCCGGTATCGATCTCGATTTTCAGATCGTCGAGTTTTTCTTTAGTGTCGGCGAACTTCACGGCGTCAACCTTGACTTCGTTGCGGTCCCAGGTCGAGACTTTCAGCCCGCCGTTAATGTTGTCGAGTTCGACGCGCCCGTCCGGCGTGATGGCGTAGGTCTGATGAAACTCTTCGGTGAGGGATCCCGAATGATCGGAGGCATGGGCCGCCAACGCAAGGATGAGGACCGCGCAAACGGACCCGAGAACTGCTCCCAACCACGTCGCAGACTGACGATAACGGTTCATGACTGTGTTCCTTTCAACGCGTTAGACGCAGCGCGAACCAATTCGTGAGACGGAATTCAAGAAATGCGCCGCGTTCTGATTGAAGATACGTTAGTTACCTTTGTGATGTTCCCCCGATCACTTCGCTGAAGGACAATCGCTACAACACGTTGTGGGGTTTTGTCTTGCGCTGTTCCGTAGGAAAACCGGCTTTTCGTCGGAGGGACTGGACTGTCCTGGTTGCGGCGGCAGTGTTCTTGCTCGTTGGTTTCGGCCGCGCGCAAGCGCAATCGCCTTCGACCGACAAGCCCGTGCCCATTCTCAGTGGAAGCGTTGGCACGTTCAGTTTCGTCACCGGCGGACAGAATGTCATCAATACACAAATCAATCCAGTTCTTCTCGTGCCTCTCGGGGAGCACTGGCTGATCGAATCGCGCGCCGAGTTCGAGGGCAATTTCCAGCGCCCGGACGGCGGCGGCCCGTATGGCGGCCCGGTCGACAAACACGTCGACTACGCCCAACTGGACTACATTGCCAATCCGTATCTCACCGTGACGGCGGGCCGTTTTCTAACGCCATTCGGGATATTCAACGAGCGCCTTTATCCGGTGTGGATCCGCTCTCTACAGCCCGATCCGCTGATCTTGCCAATTCATACAGCGCCCAGCGATGGCGCCATGTTTCGCGGGGGCATTCCAGTGAATGCGGCGGCAAACTTAAACTACGCGCTCTATTTCTCCGTGACCAGGGTCGGAATCGGCAGCGTCGATTCCGAGCGCCACGTGGGCGGCCGTATGGGATTCTTCTTTCCCGGGCCTCGGTTCGAGATCGGAGGCTCGTGGCAGCGGACTCTGCAGGATGTTCGCAGGAACGCTTTCGGCTTCCACATGGGCTGGCAGCCCAGTAAGGTACCCCTCAATCTGCGCGCAGAGTACGCCCATTCCTTTGAGGGCAGCGGCTATTGGATTGAGAGCGCCTATCGCCTGAGCCAGGCGCATTTCTGGCAGAAGCAAATGCGGCGCACGGAAGTGGTGGCGCGGGCTCAGCAGTTCCGCGTTGGAGCGATCGGTGCTGCGGGCGAAGCCGATCTGGACCTTCCGACGGCCGATACACGCGAGGCAGATTTTGGCGTGAACTATTTCTTTCGCGATGGCATGAAGGGACTCTGCAGTTATGGTCGCCAGTTCAGTTCGGCGGGTAACTTCAATCAGTGGAGCTTCGGCCTGGCGTTCAGGTTTCTGATGCCACTTGGGCGCGTTAGCGCTCCGTCGGAGGCGCCATGAAGCTGCGATTGAATCCGCAAATGGCCGCTCTCGTCCTTTTCGTTATCGCGATGCTGTCGTCCGTTTTTGCCGGAACTCCGGGGCCGAAGAAAGAGGATTCTGCGATGCCAATGGTTCAAGCCGCCGACGCCAATGGCATGAGGATTGAGGGTGAAAGGCGTTATCACGCGAACTGCGGGCGTTGTCACGCGGCGCCGCAGAAATTTCCGCCGCGCATGATGGCGACCGTTCTCCGTCACATGCGGGTTCGAGCCACGGTTACCGCGGAAGATCAGAAGTTGATCCTGTTCTATATGACCCAGTAAATGATTTCCCGATGGGCTCACTACCGATGAAGCGTCTTTTCAGCATTCGTTGCTTGTTGGAGATAGGCCTGCTGGCCGCGATGGCGGCGGCTGTTCCGCGTGCCAAGGCGCAGGTTCGGACTATTGAAATCACGGCTGACAGCGACAGCCGTTACAAGATTGCGGGACAACGCACACCTGAGATCGCGGTCAAGGCCGGTGAACCGGTTCTTTTCCGGATTACTGCAAAGCGCGGCAAGTCCTGGAACCGCGATGGTTCAATCCACGGCTTTACGCTGTTGCGGGCCAAGGACCGGTCGAGGGTCAATGGTTGGGACTTTCTGCTGAAGCCCGGCACGCAGGAGTTCACGATGAAAGCGCCGGAGGAGCCCGGCTCGTACGAGGTGGTTTGCACCGTAATTTGCAGCGAAGAACACGAAGGCATGCACATGAAGTTCACCGTGCTGCCCTGACGAAATGGAGGGGGAATGAAGCAAATCAATCTGCTGGCTTGCGCCGCAGTTCTACTTCTGGCGGCACTTGCGCATGCGCAAACCGCACGCAACTTCCACGGAGAAATCTCAGACAGCCAGTGTGCACTGAACGTCCACTCGCTCACGCGTTCGCATCAGGAAATGTTGAAGTCGAAATCCATGGGCGGCACTTCGAGTACCTGCTCCATGTACTGCATCGAGCACTTGGGAGGCTATCTGGTGCTGTCCTCTGGAGACCAGGTCTACCGCCTCGACCGCTCGGATTTGGTGCATGGCTTCGAGGGACAGAAAGTTATTATCAGCGGAGTTCTCGATACGAAACTGAACGAGATCCACGTCCTCAAGATTGATCTGGAGGAGAAGAAGTAGTCTTCTTAGCCGCTTCGGTGATCAGGAAGACGCATAGGATTGCCATCTCCGGCTCGATCGGATGCCGGTACCGGGGAATGGCATACACGAAGTAATAGATCGCGGGATACAGCACGACCAGCCAAAACAACAGCCATGAGCCGGGCTTGCGCTGTCGCAGGGCACGTCCCAAGCTCCAGAGCGCCAGTAACGAAGACGCGAGAAAAAGCGAGTTCTTGGCCTGCGTGAGCCACCAGTTCTGGTTCTCTTTCGGTGGGCCCGCCCAGAAGTAGAAAAACCTCTTCAGGCTCAGTTTCGCGAAGCGCGCATAATCTTCCCTGATGTAATCGATCGCTTGCTGCTTCCGCATCGCGATGTATGTGACCTCGCCCATCGACAGCACCTGTTGCATCGCTCGTGGATCGTGTGGCGGATCGAGATAGAGCATGAGTGTTCCATCCGCGCCCGGGCCGTTCCCCAGCCGTAGTTCGGCGCCGAAGTTATCGCGAATGAAAATGAACTTTCCGAAAGTCTCGTAGTTGCGAATCAGCCAGGGCGCAATGACGGCGAAGAATACCGCCGATGCGAGGACCACCCCGGCGAACGATTTCCGCCCGCGCTGCGAGCGCCGGTACCACGCCCAAAGTCCTGCGGCCGGCAGGAAAGCGAGCAGGGAAGTGCCATTGAGTGCAATAACTCCCCAGAGCAGCCCAAAGGCAAACCATGCAAGCCAGCCATCGAGTTCTTCCATGACGAGAGCGAGCCATATCGCGAGCGTCAGTAGCAGAGCGGACAAGCTTGTCTCCCATACAGCGCGCGTGCACCAGAACATTACGTTGGGAAGCAGTGCCCATGCCCATGCAGACCAGAGGGCTACCTTTTGAGAAAACATACGGCGCGCGATCAGGAAGATTGGAATGCACGTCAATGCTGAGAAGGCGCTATTGAGCGCCAGTAACACGAACGCCGAGGTTTTCGAATAGGTTCCAAATACTTGGAACACTCCCGCAGCCATGTACGGATATAGCGGAGGCTCCCATGCGGTGGATCCTGTGGGCGGACCGAACTGGTCGCTGAAGCCGTGTCCGGAGGCGAGGGAGGCGGCGATGCGTCCCATCTCCCAGCCGAAGCTGAAGTTCTTGTCGGTGGTCTTGAAGCGGTAGGTGTGGCCGATGACGATCCAGGCGACTCGCAAGACAAAAGCGATGAGCGCGATCCACGCCGGTGAAGTGAGGATGCTCCGCCACTTTGACGAGACTGCATCGTGGGTTTGCGGGAGAGTCGATGGCGCCTTGTCCATGTGCCTTCATTTGTAAACGAGCGAGTGCCTTCCATCAACCCGGCGTGACATGCAAAATCAGTTTCAAGCGTAGAATGCGGCAACTGCATGGAGGAGTGCCATGATTCTGGGGATGACAACTTCAACATTCACTTTGCTGCATGTGCTGATCAGTCTGGTCGGGATCGTTGCCGGATTGGTCGTGATGTACGGGTTCATCACCGCGCGAAGACTGGACCGCTGGAACATGCTCTTCCTGGCGACGACGGCCTTGACCAGTCTTACGGGGTTTGCATTTCCGAACAAGCATGTCACGCCGGGAATCGTGATCGGCGTGCTCTCGATGGTTGTGCTGGCGATTGCAGTGCTGGCCCGCTATGCCCTGCGGATGAGTGGTCCGTGGCGTTCGATCTATGTGATTTCCTCGGCCATTGCTCTCTACTTCAACGTCTTTGTGTTCGTGGTGCAGTCATTCGAGAAGATTCCCGCAATACGGGCATTGGCGCCAACGCAGAAGGAGCCGCCGTTCGCGATTAGCCAGCTTGTGGTGCTGGTTTTGTTTGTCGTTGCGACGGTTGCATCCCTCAGAAGATTCCATTCCGCGGCAACTGGAACCTCCATCACTGCAGCCAAGCCGCAGAAGCGAGCTGCCTAAAGATCGCGCTTCATTCGTCGATTCTGGCCCCGGTTCCCCGGGGCTTTTTTCTTGTCAAAATCCGGGAGGAGGAGTTCACGCGCGTTATTTCCGCTTATTTTTCATATAGTTGGATCACACACTGAATAAATTCATTTGACAATAGTACCAATGAGTACTAACTTAACGGTGTTAAGTTAACAGCGTTAACTGAGGAATCGTCGTTATGGGAGTCAAGGAAAGACGCGAACGGGAGAAGTCGGAGACGCGGGACAAGATCCTCGACGCCGCGCGTGAGCTATTCATCACGGAAGGGTACGAGGGCGTATCCATGAGGCGCGTGGCGGACAAGATCGAGTATTCGCCGACTGCCATCTACGTTCACTTTGCCGACAAGAATGAGCTGTTCCGCGAGCTCTGCCATCGCGACTATGCGCGGCTCGCGGAAGTATTCCAGAGTTCGGTGATCTCCACCGTTCCGGTAGAGAGGCTAAAGCAAATCGGGGCGATCTACATCGATTTCGGGACCCACAATCCGAACCACTACAAGTTCATGTTCATGACTCCCCATCCGGCGCACGAACTGGACGAGATGGACCGCGAGACGGTGGGCAATCCTGAAAAGGACGCCTATGCGTTCCTCAAGTGGGCGGTGCAGCAGGCCATCGATGCCGGATGTTTTCGCGAGGATGTGAGCGACGCCGAGATGGTGTCGCAGACTCTGTGGGCGTCCGTCCACGGAGTGATCTCTCTGCACATCGCGAAATGCAATGACGCGTGGGTGGAATGGCGTCCGCTGCGCGATCGCGCCGAGATGATGCTCGACGTGACTTTGCGGGGGCTCATGCGCACTGGAGAGGGGAAGTAAGCCATGCCGCCTCTCGCGCAACGCAATCTGTTTCATGACAAGGTCCGCCTGACGGTGACGTTGACGGGAATCGTGTTCTCGGTCGTGCTGATCGTGGTGCAGTTGGGATTGTTCCTTGGATTCACCACAGCCACATCGAATCTGATCGACCACTCCAATGCGGATCTGTGGATTACGTCGAAAAACGTCCCTTACGTGGAACAAGGCGTGGCCTTCAGCGAGCGCAAGCTGAACCAGGTACGCGCCGTGCCCGGCGTGGAGGACGCGCAGAAGATCATTGCGCGCTGGACGCAGTGGAAGCGGCACGACGGCGGCCAGGATTCGGTGCAGATCGTCGGCATCAATGTAGATGATCCACTAGAGCGTCCTTGGAATCTCGTGGAAGGAAGCGTGGAGGATCTGAAATCTCCCGATGCGGTGATCATGGACGAGCTCTACAAGCAGAAACTCGGTGTGACTCGCGTGGGGGAAGTATTCGAGATCGGCGGACATCGCGCCCGGGTGGTGGGATTTACGCGCGGGATTCGCTCGTTTACGACGTCGCCGTACGTGTTCACCACGTTCAAGAACGCGCAAAACTATACCGGCCTGCGGGAAGACCAGACGATGTTCATCCTGGTGAAGCTCGCTCCGGGCGCGGATGGGAAGCAGGTGCGCAGTGACATTCTCGACCATGTGAAAGATGTCGAGGTGTTCACAACGGCGCAGTTCAGCCGCATGACCACCTTTTACTGGATGTTTACGACGGGCGCTGGCGTAGCTGTGCTGATCGCAGCGGTGCTCGGGCTCGTTGTTGGATTCGTTGTTGTCGCGCAGACGATTTACGCAACGACAGTCGATCACATCCGCGAATTTGGAACGCTGAAGGCCATGGGTGCGCCGAACAGTTACGTCTACAAGGTCATCATGAAGCAGGCAGCGATCAGCGCGGTGATTGGATATGTGCTGGGGATGATCGTCAGCATCTTCGTGGTTCACGGGAGTCAGAAGGGCGGCGCGGCGATCCTGATGCCGCCGACGATGGCTGTGGGCATGTTCTTTCTGACGCTGACAATGTGCGTTGGAGCTGCGCTGGTTTCGATCAACAAGGTCACGCACATCGATCCGGCGATGGTTTTCAAGGGCTGATGTTCGAGGGGTAAAGCAGCCTCCCGAAGGTGTCATTCCGAGCGAGGAATCTGTTTTCCTCGGCAGCAACTCGGCGGTGTGGGAAGAGGAGATTACGATGCATCCGGCGATTGCAGTTCGACAGCTTACGAAGAAATACGACGAAGGAATGAGCGGAACACTCGCGCTCAACGGCGTCGATCTTGATGTTCATTCCGGCGAACTGCTGATGCTGGTGGGCCCCTCGGGCAGCGGCAAAACGACGCTGCTCTCCATCATGGGATGCATCTTGACCGCAAGTTCGGGAAGCGTCCGTGTCGCGGGGAGGGAAGTGGTCGGCCTGAGCGAGAAGCAACTCCCGGCGCTGCGGCTCGAGCATATTGGCTTCATTTTTCAGGGATTCAACCTGTTTCCCACGCTCTCTGCGGGTGAGAACGTCGAACTTATGCTTGATCTGAAGGGAGTTTCAGCGGCGAAAGCGAAGAAGCGCTCCCGGGAATTGCTGGAGCAGGTTGGGCTCGGACAGAAGTACGACAGTTTCCCCGCTGACTTGAGTGGAGGTCAGAAACAGCGGGTTGCGATTGCGCGAGCGCTCGCCGGAGATCCGCGAATCATTCTGGCGGACGAGCCGACAGCGGCCCTGGATTCGCATACCGGGCGCACCGTGATGGAGATGATGAGCGAACTGGCGCATAAGCGCGGCAGCGCGGTTGTGATCGTTACGCACGACTCGCGCGTGCTCGGCTTTGCCGATCGCATCGTGAAGATTGAAGACGGGGCAATCGCCAGGCCTGACGAAACAGGGATAGTGCATCCCGCACTCCTCGCAGAACCGGTTCCTCAGTCCTCGGCGGGTTTGGTTTAACAACGAATTTCGATTTAGAAGGAAAGCAGGCAAGTTATGAAAGAACGATTCTCGATTCACTCGCTGAAGTGCCGGACTACCTTGTTCGTCAGCCTGGGTATTCTCCTGTCGACGGGGTCGATTGTTGTGGCATCCCGCCGCACCCATGAATCAAGTGATGCCGCCGTTGCGAAGTCGTTGGCCGCCCCCTTGCCCATCGCCGGGCCAGGCCGGGTCGAACCCGCGTCGGAGGACATCAAGATCGGTTCGGAACTGAGCGGCCGGCTGAAATCGGTGAACGTTGAGGAAGGTGACACGATCCGGCACGGACAGGTGTTGGCTGAACTGGAGAACGCAGACTATCGCGCCCAGGTCGAATCGGCGCGGGCGAACGTGATCGCAAAAGAGGCGGTGCTTCGCAAGGTGATCAACGGCGCCCGCCATCAGGAGCGTGCCGAGGCCTGGTCGTCGGTGAACGAGGCGAAGGCTGTCATGGAGAATGCGAAGTCAGAGTTGCGGCGTCGGGAGGAACTGTTCTCGGCAGGAGTGGTGTCTCGCGAGGAGTTGGAGCGCTATTCCCGCGAGGCCGATGTTGCCAAGTCGAAATACGAGGCTGCCGTACAGCAGCATGCTTTGGTCGATGACCGTGCGCGCGAAGAAGACCAGTCCCTGGCCGAGGCCGATCTGAAGCTGGCGCAGGCCGAACTGGCAGAAGCGCAGGCGAAATATGAAAAGACCTTTATACGGTCACCCATTGACGGGAGCGTATTGCGGAAACACCATCGCAGCGGCGAGAGCGTCTCGAATTCTTCCACAGTTCCCGATCCGGTCGTCACGATCGGAGATCACAATACGCTGCGGGTGCGCGTCGATGTGGACGAGACAGACGTGAACAAGGTCAGTGTGGGGCAGCGCGCTTACGTCACCGCCGATGCGTTCGGGAAGCAGAAATTCTGGGGACATGTGGTGCGCGTGGGGCAGCAGCTTGGTCCGAAGAATGTGCGAACGGATGAGCCT
This sequence comes from Terriglobia bacterium, assembly GCA_963727085.1. GTDB lineage: Bacteria > Acidobacteriota > Terriglobia > Terriglobales > Acidobacteriaceae > Sulfotelmatobacter. The sequence goes on from CAVSER010000007.1 coordinate 563,536, forward strand.
ACGGAGAAGATTGACACGAAGATTTTGGAAACCCTGGTCGAACTGGATCCGGGATCACGGTTGCCCGACGGTCTGCGCGTGGACGCGTTCATCGTCCCTGAAGGAACGCAGGTTGCCGCTGCGAAGTAGAGGGGAACGACTGGAAAGGGTGCGGGAAGGATACGACGGTGTTCTTCCGGTAGAATGATCCCTTCCACCGGACTGCTTCGTTGACTGCTGATTTCATCCTGAATACCGCTGCGCTTGTGTTTGTGGCTCCCAAGGGCATTGGGCACTACATTCGCCAGCATTTCCTGGACACCACTTTTCGCGGGTTGTACCACGCCAATGCCTTCGACATTGCGCTGCTGGTCCCGTACTTCATTGTGCTGATCCTGCTGGCGGGCTACGGCATGCACCGCTACGTCCTGGTCTATCTCTATTACAAGCACCGCAAGAACCGCACAATAGAGCCCGCACAGCGCTTTGAGGAACTGCCGCGCGTCACCGTGCAATTGCCGATCTTCAATGAACAATATGTGGTGGAGCGGCTGGTGGAAGCGGTCTGCAAGCTGCAATATCCGCACGAGAAGTTGGATATCCAGGTGCTAGATGATTCGACCGACGAAACGGTGGAGGTGGCACGCGGGCTGGTCGAACGCTATGCCGCGTTGGGGAATCCCATCAGCTATCACCACCGTACTAACCGTCACGGATACAAAGCGGGGCTCTGGCCGAAGGACTGCAAAGCTCAAAGGGTGAGTTCGTGGCCATCTTCGACGCCGATTTCATGCCACCGGAAGATTTCCTGTTGCGCACCATTCATCACTTCATCGATCCGAAGATCGGCATGGTGCAGACGCGTTGGACCCACATTAACCGGCACTATTCCTTTCTGACGGAAGTCGAGGCCATTCTGCTCGACGGGCATTTCGTGCTCGAGCATTCGGGGCGGGCGCGCACCGGGCTGTTCTTCAACTTCAACGGGACCGCCGGAGTATGGCGGCGTACGGCGATCGATGAAGCCGGAGGCTGGCAGCACGACACGCTGACCGAAGACACCGATCTTTCTTATCGGGCGCAGTTGAAAGGTTGGAAGTTCATTTACTTGCAGGATGTGGAGTGTCCGGCGGAACTGCCGGTCGAGATGACGGCCTTTAAAACCCAGCAGGCGCGCTGGGCCAAGGGACTGATCCAGACGGGGAAGAAGATCCTACCGAAAGTGTTGAACAGTGACGCGCCGCTGCACAACAAAATCGAGGCCTGGTACCACCTGACGGCGAACATCAGCTATCCGCTGATGATCATGCTGTCGGTGTTGCTGCTGCCGGCCATGATCATCCGCTTTTATCAGGGATGGTTTCAGATGCTGTATATCGATCTGCCTCTGTTCATGGCTTCGACTTTCTCGATTTCCAGCTTCTACCTGGTATCACAGCGCGAGCTGTTCCCGCGAAGCTGGCCACGCGCACTGTTGTACCTGCCGTTTCTTATGGCGCTGGGGATCGGCCTGACGATCACAAATACGAAGGCTGTGATTGAAGCTCTGATCGGGAAGCAAACGGCGTTTGCGCGCACGCCGAAGTACCGCATCGCGTCGAAGCAGGACAAAGTCGGGGCGACGAAATACCGCAAGCGCCTGGGATGGGTTCCCTGGCTCGAACTGGTGATTGGAGCCTACTTCGCGATGACGGTGTATTACGCCGTCGAGAACGAGAACTACATCACAGTTCCATTTCTTCTGCTGTTCGTGGTCGGCTACTGGTACACGGGCCTGATGTCGCTGCTGCAAGGCCGCTTCGGGCGCGGCTCGGCCACGACTACGACCCACACCAAGCCGTTTCCCGTCGGCGTTTAGTGCTTCCGCAAGCAGGCTACTTGCTCGATGTCGCAGTACCCAGCATTAGCACAACTTGCTGCTCATCCCCCGCCTTCACCATCTGAAAGAAGCTGCGAAGCGGACCATAATATTTTGTTTCGAGCGAGAGAGCGTTGATGTCTAGCCTCCGGGCCAAGTGCAGCATCCCTTTGTTGTTTTCCGCCGACACAGCATAGACGAACGCACGGAGGTCGCGGGTCTGGGGCTGGGGAAGTCCGCTGATCTGCCAGCCTGGAGGAAGTTCCACGGCGATGTCATCGAGCTTTTGAGAGAGAAACTCGAAGTAGATCGGGTGGACGCGCTGGCTGTGATCGAAAACTTGTTTTTCCGGGGCGCTGAAGATCCCAATTGGAAACACGAAGCGGCGTCCCGAGAGTGCGGCCCAACCCGGTATCTTAACGTTGAACTCAGCCAGTAATGGAACTTCCGTATTCGTCCACTCTGGTTGCTTTGTCAATTCCACGTCGCTTGCTGCGGGAATGTATCCTTTGACTTCGTCCTCCAGAGCCTTCTTGTGAGCCGTAGCGTCTTCGTTTCTGTGATCAACTCGGCGCTCCAGCCCTTCCAGGCCGGTGAATGTGATCACCAATTTTCCTTCCAAATCACCGGTCGGAGATAATTTCAACTCTGCTTTGCGCTGAATTTGTGAAGCGGAGCTGTCTGGCAAACTAGTTTGTACCCAAGAGCCGCCGTCTTTGTCGAGGCGCAATCCCTGAACTCCGGTTTCTTCCCAACGCAGTATTCCAAATGGCGTGAACGCCGCGCCGGGATCCAGATAAAGTTCCTTGCCATTCAACTTGACCAGCACCAGATTTGAGTCCAGCTTGCGACTTTCCATGCTCTGCGGATTGAAGAAGAAGTTGTGCCTGTCTGAAACCAGTACGGGATAGGCTTCAAAGCCAGCAGCCCGCACCAAAGCCAGGTAGAGCCATGTCAGTTCCCATCCTCTGCCGGAGCCTTGCTTCCACACTTCTTCGACGGTGTAGTTGGGGTTCTTATTCTCGCGCTTTTCCTCTTGTTCGGTTTTACGCTCGTCGTAACTGGTGTTGTGAAGCTGCTGCACGCGCGTATAAATCTTCGCGAGTTTGAGCTCGGGTGCATCAGAAGGGGAGACGATCTGCGCGACAGCGTGTTCCATAGCGCTGCGCCTGCCAATAAACTTCTCGACCGCGTCGTTTCGATTCTTGCCAACTTTCTTCCAAAATCTGTTGGCGTCCGTATCAAAAGGATCGCTGCTATAGATGAAATCGACGCGTGCCTTCAGTTCGTCCTCTGGCGGCATGAAGTCTTCCGCACTGAATGACTCCATGTTCGTGACCTCAAGCTCGACATTGCCATCCGCCCGCTGCTTGGGCGAAGGAGTTCCTGAAGGTAAGTGCTCCGTCCATCGAAAACTCATTTGATAGAAGTTACTCTGAAATGGTCGTAGCGAGAATTTCGCTTTCTTGGTGAAGAGTTCGTCATTCAGAATCCAATTAGAGCTAAAGATAAAGCCCTTCTGAAAACTGATTTTGTAGTAGTACTCAATGATGCTTCCCACCTGGACGTCCGGCACGGCAAAAGTCTTGGCCAGGTATTGAAGTCCTTTTCTCTTGACGATAGTTTTTTCGAATACCTGGCCTGTGAAATTGACGATCGAACCGTCGGGCCGGATGGTGCGGGCGTTTACACTATCGATAGTCCCAACTTCTTTCGGAAGCGGAATCTCGACGTTTGCGTATTTGCGCCCTTCCTCCGTCAGGATTTTTATCCGAAAGTAGTTTTCTTCAAACCGATCGACGCTCATGAGGCCGACATTCGGGCTATAGCACGTTATCCCGCAATCATCCCGCTGAACTTCGCGGTACAAAATGATCGCCGGTGCGCCTGGCGCGAGCGGCTCTCCGGTCATCTTTAGCTCTTCCTGCGAGACCGGTTGGAACTGAACACCAGCAAATGAAGACTGAGACGCTAATAGCGTCGATAAGATAACAAGAATCGACCCAACTAGAAGACGACGAAGGGACACCGAGGGCCTCCTTTGGTGACTGCCGCGGCTGCTCATGGGGAAGAACTGCTGGTTAAGCCCCGTGTCTGGGACAATCTGACTGGAGCGAGGCGCTTCCAGCAACGGGATACTGTACATCTGCGCTTTCAGGAAGACAATGATCTTGCTCGGCAAGAAGTTGCGATCGAGAATTACGAACATTCCTTTCTGGTCTTGCCCATATCGCCGTAACTTTCGCCAGGGGTACCGCGTCAGATGCAGGACAAGAAGTTCTGGGGAGAGATCATGAAGTTCATTCCGCTGCTGCTCGTCGTCCTGGGGTTCGCCTCTGTCGCATGCGCGGCCGACAACCTAAAATTGAATCCGAAGCTGAATTACAAGAGCGACAGCCAGGATGGTGCGCTGATCACCGGCGTGAACATTGACGCCGGTTTCGTGCAAGGCAAGCCCGCCTACGTCATTATGTACGGAGAAGGATGTTTCAACTCCAAGCGGCAGGCGCGGCGGACCGTGGAACTGTATGAGAGGTACAAAGGGCAAGTGCAGTTTGTAATCATCGATCTCGACCAGCGTCTCTCGCCCGCGCAGGAGGAACTGAAGAAGAAGTTCTACGCCGGATACATCCCCCATGTGGTGGTGCTCGATTCGGCCGGAAACGCAATCTACAACTCTTCGGGAGAAGTCGAGGAGAGTGCCATATCGCGGCTGCTCGACAGGACTTTGCGGTGACTTCTGGCCTTCCGTTGACCGCTCGTTTACAATCCAGTCGCTGAAAAGTTTCGTCCCGCCGCGGATCCCACATTCCGCGAGACAGTCTTCGCAAGGAGGACGCAATGTTCCGCTGGAATCGAATTCTTCATCTGGCTTCATTCCTACTTCTCACCTTCGTCATTTTGAGTTGCGGCAGCGCGCATGATTCCGACGAGTATTTCGTCTTTGTCTCCGCCAATCTGCAGGTTCCGTACTGGAAGATGGCGGGAACCGGGTTCTCGCACGCGGCCGAAGAGTTCAAGGGCCTGCGCTCTGAGTTCGCCGGGCCGCAGAATTACGATCCCAAGGCGGAACGCGACGCGCTGGATCAGGCGGTGCAGAAAAAGGCCACCGGCATCCTGTTGGCAGTCACCGATCCTGCGCTACTGAAAGACAGCATCGACAAGGCTGTGGCGGCCGGAATTCCTGTGATCACTGTGGATTCCGACGCGCCAACGAGCAAGCGGCTGTTCTTCATCGGGACCAACAACTATCAGGCTGGATTCACCGGCGGACAGCGTCTTGCGCAGGAACTGAAAGGCAAAGGCAACGTGGTCGTGTTCAGCATGCCAGATCAATCGAATCTGCAGGAGCGGCTCCGCGGATACAAGGACGCGCTGGCGAAGACACCCGAAATCAAGATCACGCGCGTCGTCGATATCCAGGGAGATCCGCGGATCGCCTTTGACACGACCACGCAGATCATCGGTAAGGAGCGCAACAAAGTAGATGCATTCGTCTGCCTCGAAGCGCAGTCGGGCAAGGAAGTAGCGGGCGTGCTCAATAGCTATAACGTGACCGGCAAAGTCGTGATCGCGATGGATACCGACCAGGAGACGCTCGATTGGATTCAGAAGGGCATGATTGCCGCGACCATTGCGCAAAAGCCCTACACGATGGCATTCGTTGGTATGCAGATGCTGGACAATCTCTATCATCACAAGCCGTCATCCCTCATGACCGACTGGTCGAAGGATGCTTACGCGCCGATTCCCGCGTATGTGGACACCGGTTCGGACCTGATCGACAAGAGCAACGTCGAATCCTTCGTGCAGGCAGGAAAGAGCTTATCGACATCGCAGAAGTGAGATGTCTCCGATACATCTGTACTCATCCAGGATTTCAGAAGGAAGTGATCTGATGCGGAAGCTATTTTTGTCTTTTTTTGCGCTCATTGTTTGCTCACCCGTTCTTGGCCTGGATCGCCAAAATGCCGCCGACTATCACGCCCGACGTGAAGCGTTGGCGAAAAAGGCCGGTGGCGTCGTGGTCATGCTGGCACCCCTCGAACCGACGGACGCAGAGTACGGATTTCGGCAGGAAGACAACTTCTATTACCTCTCGGCGGTGACGGTGCCCGGAGCGGGGTTGCTGATCGCGCCCGCCGTGGAGGCTCAGGGTGAGACCGTTGCGCGCAGCTACACGGAAATTCTTTTTCTGCCTCCGCGCAACCTGCGTCTCGAAAAATTCACGGGCCCACAACTCGGAGCCGATGACACGAATGCTCCGAAGGTAACAGGATTCGACCGGGTTGAGGACATGTCGAAGTTACCCGAGGAAGTTCAGAAACTGCTAGCCAACCAGCGCCCGGTTGTCTTCACCGAGATGGCATCGCAGGGAAATACTCCAGCCAGCGAAGACATGGTCGCATTCCTAAAGCACAGCACTGCGGTGGTGTTTTTCCAGGACGTGAAGCCGATGCTGACGTCTCTGCGGACGGCGAAGGACGCCGGAGAGATTGCGCTCATTCAAAAAGCGGTGGATGCGTCCGTGGCGGCACACGTTGCTGCGATGAAGGCCGTAAAGCCGAACCTGAAGGAGTACGAAATCTCGGCACTTCTGAATTACGAGTGGCAGCGGCGCGGATGTGAACGTCCGTCGTATTCGCCGATTGTTGGATCGGGCCACAACTCGACCGTGCTGCACTATTCCGAGAACACGAACACGATGAAGGCTGGAGATGTGGTGGTCATCGATGCCGCGGCGGAATGTTCGATGTACGCAGCCGACATCACGCGCACGCTTCCGGTAAACGGACATTTCACCGCTCGGCAGAAGGAAATCTACGACATCGTGCTCGGAGCACAGGAGGTAGCAGCAGCCGCGTTCCAGTCGGGCAAGTCGACTCTTGTTGGTGACGGTGAGAACTCGCTGAACAAAGTCGCACGAGACTACATCAAGTCGCACGGCAAAGATCTTCACGGACAGCCGCTCGACCAGTATTTCATTCACGGACTCGGGCATTACATCGGATTAAATGTGCACGATGACGGGGACTACAAAGTCCCTCTCAGCCCCGGCGCTGTGTTCACCATCGAACCCGGAATCTACATCCCTGAAGAAAATATCGGAGTGCGGATCGAAGATGATTATCTCGTGGCTGCCGACGGCAAGCTGATCAAGATGAGCGGCGCCGTGCCCTCCAAAGCGGAGGATGTCGAAAAGGTCATGGCAGGGAAGTAAAAAGCGAGCCAGCGGCAGTCAAATCGCCGGCTCGCTGTGTCTTAAGGAAAGAGATTCAGCGTGTTCGTGGCATCATCCACATAGTACAGACCTGTTCCATTTACAAAAACCACACCAAACAGGGCGCCTGATCCGGGCGGGTTACCGCTGCTATCCAACAGCGATTTTCCCAGTTGCTGTCCAGTAGGAGCGGTCAGCACCATGAACCCGTCATCGCCGTTGGCGGTGATGATGTTGCCAGGTGAAGTGATGGTGAGTCCGAGCGGATCGTTCAGTGCGCCGCCGCTGGTGACCGTCGTGCCGGTTCCGGCCGAAGACGTGCGCTGGACCGCGTTCGCGATGGAAGCAATCCGGTTGTTTACGCTATCGGCCACGTACAGAGTCGAGCCATTGCCAGCGAGGTGGACGCCCGTGGGACCGATAACCAGCGCCGCGGGGTCCGTTTTCTCGGAGAATCCGGAACCCACTGTGGTCGTGGACACCAATGCAGGATTCGATCCCTTGGAGATGGTCAGATTTAGACGAAGAACCGTTCCCCGGTTCACGACATTGCCTCCACGAGCGACCGTGCCATTCAAAACGTTGGTTACGAACAGTGAGGCGCTGTTGCCACTATCGGAAGCCGTCATGTCCCAAGGGCCATTGATGCCGTGTCCGGAGAACGTTTCTTTGATATTACCGTTGCTGTCGAGCACGATCAGGCATCCCGCCTTTGCGGTCGCCGACGTTCCGTCGGTGGTCGGCAAGCTACCTACGACGACCCAACCCGTCTTGAGTACGACGAGAGCCGTGGTCAGGCCAACTCCGCCGGGACAAGGTCCAGGCAGGGTCGCGGCATCGACCTGCGCAAACTGACTCACCGTTCCATCCGGCGAGATCTGCATGATTGTGGTGCCGGTACCCTGAAGGTTCGCGGCGTTGTTGAAATTACTGACCAGAAGATTCCCTGCCGTCAAAGAACCCACGGTTGCGGGTATGACGACAAGGCCATACGGATTGACGTCGCCGTTGCTGGGAACGGTTGAGGCGATGACTTTGATATTCGCGGCGTAAGCTGCGGTGAGCAAAACGCTCACCACGCCAAGCAGCACTAGAACTCGCGAAACGCGAATTCCTCTGGGCGAAGAGAAATGTTCCATCGGCATACGAAGTTCCTCCGTGGGCCGTGCATGATTGGGCCTACTTACGAACCGGGGGCTCGCCGGAACATTCAGTAAGTTGCTGAGATTCGATGGAGAGACTGTCACTAGATTGTCAAATCTTGACAGTTCGAGAGGAGAGAGACTGCTACGAGATGTATTCCCGGATGTACTCGTCTTTGTTATGGGCAAGTTCGTGGATGTCACCGTCGAAGATGACTTTTCCGTCACGCAGGATCAGAAAGCTCATCGGAACATCGCAGTACTGGCCCTTAGGCAGGGAGCGCAGTTGGTTCGTCTGCGTATCGAACTGGTGGGTTGCCATGGTGAATGCATCCTGGAGGCGGTGCGTGACCAGCAGTGCGCTGTTCCGGTACACGTCCCGTTGCTTCATGATCAACTCGACGATCGTGTTGGAGGTGACAGGGTCGAGGCCCCCGGTGGGCGAGTCATAGAGAAGCTGCTCAGGCTGCGTGATGATCGCACGCGCGATGGCGACCCGACGCCGCATGCCTCCGGAAAGCTCCGACGGGAAGAGATCGACCGTGTGCTCCAGTTCGACAAATCGCAGCGACTCGCGCACGCGTTTGTCGATGGCTGCGTCATAGATTCCGTGCTCTTCGATCAGCCGGAAGGCGACATTCTCGCGGACCGTGAGGGAGTCGAAGAGCGCGCTTTCCTGGAACACCATCCCGATTCTTCCGCGCAAGGCGAACAGATCGTCCTCACGCATCTGGGCGACGTCCTCGCCCAATGTCAGGATTCGCCCGGAATCTGGTTTTAACAATCCCAGGACGAGCTTGAGGATGGTGCTCTTGCCGGCGCCTGCAACGCCGAACAATGCCTTGGTCTCTCCAGCCGGGAGCTTGAATGAGATGCCACGGAGGACTTCGGTCTGGCCAAATGCTACCCACACGTCTTCGAAGACGATCGAGTATGCCGGCCTGTTGGCCGCTTCAAGCGTGGCGGACTCGATGGGTAGCGTCGGGGTGGCCATGGATCACTTGAACGAGAGAACGTTCATCAGGAATTGGGTCGTGAAGAAGTTCACGACGATAATCAACACAGATGCAGCAACTACCGCCTGGGTGGTCGCACGGCCCACACCCTGGGTCCCGCCTCTCGCAGTCATTCCATAGAAGCAGCCCACGGTTGCGATGATGAAGCCAAAGAGGACAGGTTTTACCAAACCCATAAACACGTCCTGAAATACCAACGACTGCCAGGCATTGTTCCAATACTGGCGGGCGTCAAGATTGAGCAGAAGCTTGGAGACCATCAGACCACCGGCAAGTCCCACAACATCGGATAGGACCGTCAAAAAAAACAGCATGAAGACTGTGGAGATCACTCTCGGCGTAACCAGTTTTTTCATGGGGTCGGTGCCGAGAGCCCGCATGGCATCGATCTGCTCAGTCACGACCATGGAGCCGAGTTCGCTGGCCATGCCGGAAGAATTCCGGCCGGCCACCAGGATGCCGGTCAGAACCGGGCCTAGTTCGCGCACCATGGACAAAGACACGAGTTGGCCGATCAAGGTGATGGAACCGAAACGCTGTAGAGTGTTCGCAGTCTGGACAGCCAGCACCGCGCCGGTGAAAAATCCGATCAGTACAACGATGGGCAAGGAACCGACGCCGATCAAGTCCGCTTGCTGAACCATGTCCGCGACGTAAAGAGGCTTGCGGAAGAGATTGCCCAAGGAGTGCAGGGAGAGCATGGTGTATTCCTGAACCGCCTGCACTTTTTCCTTGGCAAATTCCGTGGGCGAGATCAGTTCCATGCGATTCGAGGTGAGCCGCGCTTTGCAGTCGCAATCCGGGCTTCACCGAAATATAACAGAGATGCGCACCCGCGATCAGTTGCGGGACTCTGAATCGCAAACCTCAATCCTTACTTCTTTTCAGTAACGTTAATCACGGTTATGTCGCGGACGTCGTGCGGCTGCAGATCTTTTCCCATCGAGAGAATGAACGGGCGTTGTACTTGTACCCAATTCTTGGAGGTCCATAGTTTCTTGGCGCCATCGAAGATGAAATATGCCTGTTTCACCTCCTGGCCGTTTGGGAGGTTGTGGACCTTCATCCCGTCCGGCATTGTGTACTCCTGTCCCAGAGCCTTATAGAACTCAACTACTTTCTCGAAGGAATCGTTGGTCACGTAATGTGTTGCTACTGTGCCAGCGGGGACCGCCTTGAGCGCTTCGCGTGTTTCCTCCGTGTCTGGAGGAGTGTATTTTGTTGCCCCCGGATATACCTTGAAGCCCTGCGCACACAAGCTTAATGGAGCCATGACCACGATGACTGCCAACACACGCAGAAGCCTCTGCATAGCCGCGCTCTCCTGGGAAGAAAAGATAGTAGGTGAATCGGAATGCCGAACAAACTAGCACAAGAGCGAGCCATGTTTGTCAGGATTCCCGGTTGGACTGCGACGAACTACACGACAACTCGACTGCAGAATTCCACGGGAACAGAGATGGTCTACCCGCGGCCTTTCTTTTTGATCTCGATATTCAGCCGGCGGATTTTTTGGTTCAGCGTAGAGAGTGGGACATGGAATCTCTCGGCTGCTTCCGTCTGATTCCAGTTACAACGTTCCAGCATGTCGGTGATGACCCGGCGCTCCACGTCTTCGACGATCTCGAACAGCGAGGCGTCCGAGGGCGGATCGTGCATCGTGAACGAGGATCCGCGGCCCATGAGGTTTTCAGGAAGCAGATCGGCGCTGATCTCCTGTCCAGAGGACAGCACGACCGCCCGCTCGATCACATTCTCAAGTTCGCGCACATTGCCCGGCCACGAATAAGCCATCAACGGCCGCAGGGCTTCCGGGCTGACGTGCGGGACATTTCGTCCGTTTTCTTCGGCGTATTTCTTCAGGAAGAATTCCACGAGGAGAGGTATGTCTTCCTTGCGTTGACGCAGCGGCGGCAATTCCACGGTGATCACGTTCAGGCGATAGTAGAGGTCCTCGCGGAACCGGCCTTCACGTACCATGTGCCGCAAATCGATGTTCGTCGCCGCGATGATGCGGACGTCCACCTGTATTTCTTGAATCCCGCCCAGATGCATGAAGCGGCGGTCCTGCAGAACGCGGAGGATTTTCGCCTGGGTTTCGAGTCCCATGGTGGCAATCTCGTCCAGGAACAACGTGCCTTTGTCAGCCACTTCGAACAAGCCCTTCTTCGAAGCGATCGCGCTCGTAAAGGCGCCCTTGACGTGGCCGAACAGAGTCGACTCGAGCAGGTCGGTCGGCATGGAGCCCGTGTTCACCGGAACGAAGGGCTTGTCGCGGCGCGGAGAGTTCAGGTGAATCGCCTTGGCGATAACCTCTTTGCCGGTCCCGCTCTCTCCCTGCAATAGCACAGTGGAGCGGCTGTTCGCGACCTGCGCGACCAAGTCAAAGATCTTCAGCATGGGCTCGCTCTTGCCCACGATGTTTTCGAAGTTGTAGCGCTGCTTCAGGGCGCGCTTGAGCTGAACATTCTCTTCTTCCGCTTTGCGCCAGCCGACCGCCGCGCGAACGTCGGCCAGGAGCTTTTCGTTATCCCAGGGCTTCTGGACGAAGTTGGTTGCACCAAACTGCATCGCCCGGACCGCGTTCTCCACGGTGCCGAATGCGGTGATCATGATGACCGGGAGCCTCGTATCGTGCGTGCGGATCTCCGAGAGAATATCCATTCCGTCCCGACCGGGAAGCGCCAGGTCGAGCAACACGAGATCGAACGTACGATCCGCCAGGGTGGAGAGTCCGTCTTCCCCGGTGATCGCGGTCTCGACTTCGAATCCCTCCATCTCCAGCAGAGTCTGAAGGGATTCACGAATGGCGGCTTCGTCGTCGATGATGAGCACCGAGCCAGCCGGAGCGGGATTGCCGTTCATCGTGCCGCGTGAAATAACTGCTGCCTCAGACATGGACTGCCTTCCTGCTCAAAGGGAAATCCAGGGCAAAAGTGGTGCCGGCCCCGGGGTTGCTCTCTACGCGGATCTTGCCCGCATGTTCCTGGATGATGCCGTACGTTACGGAGAGGCCCAGCCCGGTGCCGCGGTTCTGGCCTTCTCTGGGTGCGGTCTTCGTCGTAAAGAATGGATCGTAAATTCGTTGAATGTGTTCCGGCGCGATCCCCGACCCGGTGTCAGAGACGCGCACGCTCACGAGTTCGCCGTTGCTGGTCGCGACGCTCAGCTTGCCGCCGCCCGGCATGGCATCTTTCGCATTGAGGAAAAGATTAAGAAACACCTGCTGAAGCCGTCCCGCATTGCCCTGTATCGGTGAGATGCCATTCGTCAGTTCTGAGTGCACCTGGATTTTGGCGGTCTTGAACTGATGCTCGAGCAGGCCGAGAGTGTCGCTGATAACTTTGTTGATATCAATGTCGGCAAATTCGGTTCCGCTGGTGCGCGAGAAGTTCAGCAGGTTGTTTACGATCTCGGATGCGCGGAACGTTTGCCGCGTGATCTTCTCCAACAAGCCTGATTTCTGCGGATCCCCCTGCAACTGTTTCGCCAGCATTTGCGTGTAGGAAGAGATCACCGCGAGAGGAGTATTGACCTCGTGTGCGACGCCGGCTGCGAGCAGTCCGATAGACGAGAGCTTGTCGGCCTGGGACAGCTGGCTCTCGAGATCCACGCGGTCCGTGATGTCGTCCATGATGACGAGGCGGCCGATGACCTGGAACTTGCGCGTAACCAGCGGCGCGATTGCGACATTGACGGTGCGCGTTTCTCCTGCGGGAGTTTGCAAACGGAACTTGTACAAATTGTTGATGCCGGCGTTCTGGCGTACGCGGTAGAACTCTTCCACGAACTCCGCAGGGAAAATGTTCCGGATCGGCTGCGTCAGGCTCTGCCAGCGGGGCAGGGCATACATCACTTCCATCTGGGCGTTCCAGCTCTCGACGCGGTCTTCCATGTCGAGCGCGATCACCCCGATGTTGATCGACTCAACGATGTTCTCGTTGAAGTCTTTCAGGCGCTCGTACTCGGCGACCTTTTGCTGCAAGGATGCGTACAGCCGGCCATTCTGGATGGCAATGCCAAGGTAGCCGCCCAGCGTTTCGAGCAGCTCAATGTCTTCACTCGAGAGGTAGTCGCCCTTGTTCGTCTTGCCCAAACCCATCACGGCAACCGTTCGCTGTTGAGCGCGGCACGGTATGTAGTAATTCAGGTCCAGCTTTGCGATGGTGTCCTGCGAGCCTGCAGTCTCGCGAGGCACCTGGTGCGTATTCTCGAAGAACATGTGACCGGCAGGTTCGGGACGCGTTTCGCCGAGAAACGTGAGATCCAGCTTGCCGAACGGATTCATCCCGACCGACTTGGAAAGCGAGAACTGTTCGGACTCGTCCTCAGCCCGAATGAAGATGGCGATGCGGTCGACGGCCAGGGTGCGCGAGAGCCGGTCCACTACGGAAGAGAGCAGCGCATTGAGGTCCGTCTCAGAACTCAGTTCGCGGCCGAACTCGATCAGGGTGCGGCGATAGTCGTACACCGTGCGATAAAAGAGATGGTCGACTCGATCTTGAATCCATTTGCGTACCGGGTCGAACAGCAGGGCGGTGACCACCACGGCGAGGATCAGGCCCACCGGGCCCGTGCCCGGCTTTTGCATGTGGACCAGTTCTGCCACGCCCGCGACCAGGGCAAAGTACATTCCGACCACAGCCGCCGCAGCCAGTGTATAGACGACGCCGCGCTTGAAGATCAGGTCCACATCCATCAGCCGGTATCGGAATATGGCGTAGCCGAAGGTCAAGGGAAGCAGGCCGAGCGAGAGCACCGAGAGCTTCATGACCGTACCGGGCAGAGCGCCCATCAGATACGGCACAACATAGAGAACGGCATACGGGACGACGGCGAGAATCGTTCCGCGTGTGACCCACTTCAGCTGCTGGCGAAGGATCGTAGTGCTGGCGCGGCGGTAGCTATACCAGAGAACTGCGGCGGCAGCCACAAACAGCGTGGCCCCGTAGGCCATCTCCTGCCGGTCCATGTCCCAGCGAAGGAACATGCTGGCTTGCGCCAGTCGTAGGGCGATGATGTGCCGGCCCAGCAGAATCGCGCCCGGAACATACGCGAGCGAGACAATCCAGGGATGCTGCCGGACCAACTGGCGCTTCTCCGGAAAAATCAGGACGAAGTGCAGGAACATGGCCGGCTGCAGCACCCACGCTACGATGTTGCTCCAGTAGATGATCCAGTCGAAGTCGTTCAGCTTACCCGTGTACTTGAACGAATAGGCGATGAATGACACCAGGCAAAAGATGTAGAAGTGAGTCGATCCGGTGGCAGTCCAGCGCCGCAGGAGAACGTACAAACCAATTCCCAGATAAATCAGCGCAATGAGACGAAGCGAGTTGTTGAGCGACCGGTCCGCTGGAATGAGCAGAACCTTCGAATCGAGTGCGATGGATCCCCGGATCAGCGAATACGTTGCGTGATGCCAGACGCCCGTGCCATAAAGCTGGCGCTCCAGTCCGGGAGTGTTCTTTACATCCTGACCGTTGACCGCGACGAGCTGGTCTTTCGGCTTGATCCCTGCCTCGGCCCCCATTCCGTGCGGGTCGACTCGGTCCGCGATGAGCTTCCCATCATGCTCCACCCACCAGATGCCATCATCTGGAACGGCGGATTGGCGTTCCTTTACGAAGTTGAAGCCGGCAAACACCACAGCCGCCACTGTCAGCACGAACAGCAGCACCGCAACCGAGCGAGCCTGGCTTTCGCGATTCATGGGCTTCGGCAATTGCCCCAAGCCCTTGGAAGGCTCAGGCGTGGAAGAGGTCTCCCACTGGTCCTTAATGAGCAAGTTCGCTGCCACCCGACACCCCATTCGTGCGTAGCTAAGTCCCGCTGTAAGAAATACTTCCAGAATTATAGATGCAATTTCGAACGGCAACTATGTGTTTTGGGAGGTTGCTGTGGTATTACGTATGTCATGGCGGTTGCGTTTTTTAGGGTTACAAGGGACTGTTCAATTGACGGATCCTGGGTATCGCTCCGCATATATGATGATCCAGATTTCATTCCGGGATGTCGTTTGCCCGATAAAACCGAGGCCGAGGGCTCTTGACAGCTCAATCTTGCGGTTATGGAGTGTTTTGTTGCTGATCTCGGCTGCAGGAGCTGCGACCGACTCGAATTTGCGCTCGGTGCACCTGCGGCAACATCGAACAGGGTCACCTGTACTTTTCGCCTGCAGAGAAGCAGAATCTGCCCGCGGTTGTTCTGCTCCATGGAGCGGGAGATCAGCCCGTCAACATGCTCAATGCCTGGAAGGCATTCGCGACCAAAAAGAGAATCGTGCTTATTGCGCCCGACCTTCCACGCGATCCGAAGTTTGAACAGGACGCTCCCAGAGTCTTTCGCTGCGTGGTCGAGGACGCAAAGAAGGTGGCCTCGATAGATCCCACCCGGGTCTATCTCTTGGGGAATTCCATGGGAGGGTATCTGGCCTACGACGGGGCCATGTTCGAATCTGAATACTTCGCGGCCATCGCAGTGCACGCCATGAGAATTGCTGACGACTATACCTGGATTGTCGATCGGGCGCGAAGGAAAACTCCGATCGCTATTTACATTGGCGACCACGATCAGTTCTTCCCCCAGGAGAGTGTCCGCAAGACGCGGGATCTTCTTCGTAAAGCGGGATTTCCGGTCCATTACGTTGAGCTAAGCAGGCACGATCACAACTACTACGCGCTGTCGGACCAGATCAACGAAGATGCCTGGAAGTTCCTGAAACAGTTCCGGCTCCCGCAGTAGTCCAGAGTCCTACTGGTTCTATCCGGCTTTTCGATCGCTGGAGACAGGGGATTGCTCCGGCAGGTCTTCATCCCATTCGAAGGACAAAGCCCGAGCGGTGGTCTCTATCGGCTCAAGCTCGGGTATGTCTTCGGCCACCGATGCGCCCAACTCAGCGAACTTCCGAGCCGACACCAGCACCCTGTTTTCGAGTGAGCCAATCGCCTGGTTGTAGGCTTCAACCGCGCGATCGAGATTCGTGCCCACCCCGGTGATGTGCGTCGCCAACTTGCGCAGGCGCTCGTGCAATTCCTTGCCGAGAGCGCTGATCTCGTGGGCATTGCGCGCCAGTTTTTCCTGGCTCCATCCGTAATTGATGGCCTTCAGGAGCGCAATCAGCGTTGTTGGAGAAGCCGGGATAACGCGGTTCAGAACGCCGTGCTCTATGAGTCCCGTGTCCTGCTCCAAAGCGGCGCTGAAGAATGTCTCACCCGGCAGGAACATCACGACAAATTCGGGCGTGGACTCGAACTGTTCCCAGTACTTCTTTCCGGCGAGAGTGTTGATGTGATCGCGAACCTGTCTGGCGTGATTGGCAAGGCAAGTCCGCCGGGTTTCTTCATCGTTGGTCTCAAAGGCATCAAGAAAAGCCTGGAGCGGTGTCTTTGCATCGACCACCACGTGCTTGCCGCCCGGCAACTTCACCACCAGGTCGGGGCGCAGGCGGCCGCTCTCGCCCTGGATCGTTTCCTGTTCGGCGAAGTCGCAGTACGACAACATTCCTGCGATCTCGACCACGCGGCGCAACTGGATCTCGCCCCAGCGACCGCGGACATTGGGCGTTCGCAGGGCGCGCACGAGATTGCCGGTCTCCGATTGCAGTTCCTTTTGCGTCGTGATGAGCGACTGCACCTGCCGCTTGAGATCTCCGTAGGCTTCTCCTCGGGCGACCTCCATCTGCTGGATCTGGGCGTCCACTTTGCTGAGCGATTCGCGAACGGGCGCAACCAGCTCGGAAACGGCTTTGTGACGCGCATCAAGGTCGCCCTTGGCTTCAATTTGAAATCCCCGCAGGTTCTCTTGCGCAATTTGTAGGAACGAAGTGCTATTGCTCTTCAATGCGTCGGCCGCAAGGGCCTTAAAGGCATTTTGCAACTCTGCGGAGGCGCGGTCGCTCGACTTGGTAAGCAAGTCGATCTTTTCGGCGCTGACCTTCCGCTCCGATTCCAAGGCCGCTTCGAGTCTGGCCCGGGACGCAACCAGTTGCTGATGGTCCTCAAGCACACGCGCCAATTCAGCCTTGGCATCTTCGAGTTCCTGTTGCGAGCATGAGAGGCGAGCATCCGTCGCCGCCGTGCGCGAACGCAGCACGAGCCAAACTATCAGGCTTCCGAACAGAAGGCCGAGGACCCCGACGAAGATCGATTCCATAACTCAAGACAGGCAACGCGTGCCCGATAGGGATTCTATCTCAGAGCCCTGTGGAAAGGCGAATAAAAGGTGAATACTGTTCCTGCCATGGATTCTTTCCCCTACTTCATCGGAACGGAATAGTGGGCCGCAATCAACAGCCATTTGCCGTTCTTCTTTTTCCATATATCCGTGAATCGGTCCCGGTAGTCGTACGCCTGGCCTTTCGTGTTCCCTGTTTCATGGTAGACGCCGGTGACGACTCCGGTAGTTCCATGGATGCGGCATTTCAGATCCGACATCTCGGCGACTTCCACATGATCGGACGGGGACGCCATGAAACTGACGTATCCGGTTTTGCTGAGAGTCGTGCCATCCTCAAAGGTGATGACGAAATCTTCATCGAGCAGTGCGGCAAGAGCTTCTACGCGACGTTCCCTGTACGAGGTCGTGATCTGCAACTCCAACGCGCGGATCTGTGCAGCGTCGGGCGATTCTTGAGCGCGTACGGACGCCGGGATTGCGAGCAGGAATACGATCACTGCCGAGAACACGCTTTTGCGCATGCTTGTATCTCGCATAACCGGCCTACGAATAACAAGTTCCTTTTAGGGAGCGTGCAGGGACTGTACCGTGTGCTAGGCTTGGCTCTGGCTGGGCAGTTTCGATGGAATCCACGCATCCAGGTCGTTCCGAGGGATTGACGCCGCAGCAGAGTCAGGCGTCTCGCGGCGACGTCCGTATCGGCACGGCAGGATGGTCGTACAAGGACTGGGAAGGCATTTTCTACCCGCCCGGGATGCGCCAGCGCAAGATTCATCCTCTGGAATATCTGGCGCGTTTTTTCGATACCACGGAAATCAACACCTCCTTTTACGGCCCGCTCAAGCCGGAGCTGGTGAAGCTCTGGTGCCGCCGCGTAGCTGAAGTGAATCCGCGATTTCTGTTCACGGCCAAACTCTACCGTGCCTTCACGCATTCGCCCCTTTCGATTATGGAGCCCACGTCCGCCGCAAGTATTCGTCCGACGGACGAGGACGAAGTTAAGACGCGAGAGGGACTTGATGCGCTTGCGCAGGAAG
This sequence comes from Terriglobia bacterium, assembly GCA_963727085.1. GTDB lineage: Bacteria > Acidobacteriota > Terriglobia > Terriglobales > Acidobacteriaceae > Sulfotelmatobacter. The sequence goes on from CAVSER010000007.1 coordinate 581,967, forward strand.
GGAAGTTGGGCGCGCTGCTGATCCAGTTTCCGATTTCATTTAAGAACACGTCCCTCAACCGGGAGTATCTGGAACGCCTGGTGCGGCAGTTCATCGAGTATCCGTGCGTGGTGGAAGTGCGCGACTCCAGCTGGAACAATCCCGAGACGCTGGCGAATTTCGCCCATCGAAACGTCGGGTTCTGCAACATCGATCAGCCGCTGCTGGGAAAATCGCTAGGCCCTACCGAACACGTCACCGCTCCCATCGCTTATGTCCGCCTGCACGGACGCAACTACGAGCAGTGGTTCGATTCCGACAACCGCAACGATCGCTATAACTACCTTTATTCGGAGAAGGAAGTCTCCGACTGGAAGGGAAGAATCGTAAACGTTGCGGAGCGGGCGCAGGCGACGTATGTCATCACGAATAATCACTTCGAAAGCAAAGCTGGAGTGAATGCGCTGGAACTGAAGGCGATGATCAAAGGCAAACGCGTTTCCGCGCCTCCATCGTTAATTCAGAAATATCCAGAACTAAGGAAATATGCCGACCCCCTCGAGGACGGAGAGAATTCCGGATCCGGCCAGATGTCCCTGCTCGCCTAGTTCATCGGGGCACAAACCGGAAATCCCGAATGACGACCAACTGCGTCTTTTCAGGCGTCTGCTTGAAACACCATAAGTTGATTCCCACGGGTGCGGGCTCCTGCGGAATGTTCTTCTTATCCGATGTATAGGTCTCCGTCTTGATGACATCAGCGACGGAGTCGATCGGCTGGGCACCCTTCATCAAAGTGAAAACGATGTGATCGGGGTACCACTCCATCCGTGCGGTGGTGAGTCCTTCGCCGTCGACATGGAAGTTATCCTCCCACGCGGAGACGCCCTGGGGCTTGCGGTTTCCGGTTGAGGGATACACCGTGAAGTCGGCATTGCAACCATGGCAGGTCTTATTCCACTGGGAAAACTCGATGTCAATCTCGTTCTCCGCATCTACGCCGGCGTGATGGGTGGGGCCATAGGTGAACAGACCGAGCACGGTGGTCGGATCCATCTCGTAGACGTTGCCCTCGACGAGCCACTGATAGGTGCCGAAGTGCAGATTCTCGACGCTGAAAATTTCCGACGCAGTCCATTTCCCGTTGCGCGCCACAATTTGCAGGTGGAGATATCCGCGAGCATCGATCGTGACATTGGCGGGATCGCCAGCGGCCACGCCAGCCATGCCCCCATTTGTCACTTTCCAGTCGCGCCCCGCCCACCGGACTGTCTGAGCTTGGAGGTTTCCGAGGCAAAACAACAGGATGCCGCAGACGAAAATTCGCATCGTTGATCTCGTCACAGAAAGACCCCTTTCGTTTCACTTCAACAATAGCGCGGAAAAGTAAGGTTGGGTGTTGGTGACAAGAGTTGGCGCCGCTGGTCCCGCTGAGGATGCTGGCGCAGGGGAGCCATGGCTCGGCACTTTCGTGGCACGAACCGAGTCAGGTTAGATTTGACGGCTATCTGAACGGTGTCGGCGCCCGGCCTAAGCCCCCACGGCCGCGTGATCGGCCATCCGCCGTTTGTTGTAGCGCAAAGCGACATTCATGAAGACATCACCGAGGGAGGTCTCGAAGCAAATCATCAGTGCTTCTGTGTCTTCACTGGTCTTGTCGCCCTGCTCGGCGGTGAGAAGGAGCGGAGGGTGGACCCGGAAATGGAATCCCTGATCGTTGAGCGCCGAGATGGCGTTGCCCACGACCTGGTTCGCGAGTTCGAAGATGGTTTCCTTGATCAGCGCGTCCGACTCGGGCAGTTCCGCACCCGCATAGTGGCTGGCCACCTTCACCGCAGTCTGGGGTTCCAGATCGAGAATGATGCGGCCTTCGATGTCGCCCGTGAGAGCGATCATTCCTGCCACACCCTTGCGGCGATACGCGTCCTCTTCCATGGTGAGATTGCCCACCTGGGTTGTGCCCTGCAGGCCTTGTGACAACACGGCATCCGCCGCATTGATGAAAGGCTGAATCAATTCCATCTTCATGGACTTAGGCTCCCGCTCCTGCTCCCGCGGCGTTCACGACGGCGCCGTCTTCACCCAGCACGTACTTGATGACTTCGTAGAGCACTTCCGGCTTGACCGGCTTCTGCACGAAATGGCGGGCGCCCCGTTGCAACGCGGCGACGATGTTCTCCTGGTATCCCACCGAGGAAACCATCACGATGCGAGCGTCGGGATGCTGTTGAACAATCCGTTCGGCCGCCTCGATTCCTTCCATCTGCGGCATGGTGATATCCATGAGCACGATGTCAGGATGAGTGCGGTCGAACTCACTGATAGCGGTCAAGCCGTCCCCGGCTTCAGCCGCCACCTGCCCGCCGAACGTTTCGATCATGCGGGCTAGATTCTTACGGGCAAATACTGAGTCGTCCACGATCAGATAGCGGACCGGTTGCCCGTCCTTGCTGCGTTTCACTGGTGCGAACTGCTCCATACGGACCTCCCCTTTCTACTCCATATCACGGCGGGCTCGCTGTAACCAGATCACGCTGGTCACGGGAATAACTCCCGCCAGATCTTCAGTTTCCGGAGCGCGCCGCGCGTCCGGCGGGCGTTCCATTGCGGCCGCAGACGGCCTGCAACGTCGCTCCCATTACGTCGAGGCCGACGACTCGAACCGCGTATCCTCGTTCGATTGCCGCCTTCGGCATGCCATACACCACGCAGGATTCTTCGCTCTGCGCGATGGTCATGCCGCCCTCTTTCTTAACGACTCCCAGCCCCTCGGCCCCATCGTCCCCCATGCCGGTCATGATGACGCCGACGGCGCTGGTACGGAATTCTTCCGCCAGGCTGCGGAAAAGTACATCCACGCTCGGACGATGTCCGTTGACCCGAGGTTCATCGCTTAGCACCGCGATATCACCCAATGGCAGCCGCTTCACTTTCATGTGGCGGCTTCCCGGACAGATCAGAACGCGTCCCGGCTGCAACAAGTCTCCCGATTGAGCCTCTTTTACGCGCAGGGGACAGACCTCATCGAGGCGCCGCGCGAACATATCGGTAAATCCGTCCGGCATGTGCTGCACCACCGCGATCGCGCCGGGGAAATCACCCGGAAGCTGCGAAAGCACGTATTCCAGAGCCTGTGGACCGCCGGTGGAAACGCCGATCCCCACTACCTTCGTTGGAGATCCCAACGCTGCCGCAATTTTCTCCGGCTTCGGAGGAAGTCCATTCAACATGCGCGGTTTCAGCTTGCATTCGGCTGCGGCCTTGATCTTGGCAATCAGCTCGCGCGCCGTCTCTGCCATGTGCGCGGTTGCATCTTTTGGCTTGGTAACGAAGTCGAATGCGCCGAGTCCCAGGGCTTTCATGGTGACGCTGGCGCCTTCGGTGCTGTGCGAACTGAAGACAATGACCGGGACCGGTTCGCGCCGCATGATCTCCTTCAGCGCGTCGATTCCGTTCATGCCCGGCATTTCGAGGTCGAGCGTGACGACGTTGGGCTTCAGTTCCTCAATCTTCTTCAGGCAGAAAGACCCATCCATCGCGGTCCCGACCACTTCGATCAACTCGTCAGCAGCCAGCATCTGCGGGATCAGCTTGCGCATGAGCGCGGAATCGTCCACAACCAGGACTCGTATCGGATTTTTCTTCATGCCTGACCTCCCACGGCTGGAGTCAGCGCGAGCCGCACCCGGTCGGTGTGCGTCAGCAAGAGTCCGGAATTCGCCTGCCCGACTTCCTGCGGGCGCGAACGGGCTACATGCTCGACCACCGCGGGCAGATTGAGAATCAGCACTACGCGCCCATCTCCGAGGATCGAGGCGCCCGACACCAGATCGGTCGAGAATGTCTGGTCGTCCAATGCTTTGATCACCAGTTCTTCTTCGCCTTCCAGCGCATCGACTATCAATCCGTACTTCCTCTCTCCAACGGTAATGACGAGCACGAACAACTTGGCCTTGTGACTGCCCTCAGGCGCAGGACGTCCCAGCCGCAGCAGCGGCAGCACCTGGTTGCGTAACTGCAGAACTTCGTAGTTGTCCACCTGGTGCACTTCAGCTTCGAAGGTGCGCGCGATCTCGAGCACTGCATTCAGCGGAATTGCATACAGGCGTTGCTCGACCCAGAACAGAAGAGCCTTGATGATAGCGAGAGTGAGCGGCAGCTTGAGGCGGAACGTCGTGCCTTGCCCCGGGCGCGTCTCGAGCGAGACGGATGCTTTCAGGCGATGCAACACGCTCTGAACGACATCCATGCCGACGCCTCGGCCGGAAACTTCCGTGACCTGCTCGGCCGTGCTGAATCCGGGCCGAAAGATGTAGTCGAGAATCTCGGCTTCAGCCATCCGCGCTGCTTCTTCCGGCGTGGTCACGCCAAGTTCAATCGCCTTGGCGCGGATCTTGTGCGCGTCGATGCCGCGCCCGTCGTCGCTGACTTCAACGATGACCTGGTTCCCGTGGTGATACGCATTCAGCCGGACCGTGCCTTGTGCCGGTTTACCTGCCTTGCGCCGCTCTTCGGGAGATTCGATTCCATGACTGATGGCGTTGCGCACAAGATGGGTCAGTGGTTCTGCGATCGCGTCCAGAATGCCCTTGTCCAGGTCGGTGTCCTGTCCGCTAACAGAGAGTTCGACGTCCTTGCCGCACTGACGTGAAACGTCACGCACCATGCGCGGAAAGCGCCGGAATAACTGATCGACCGGTACCATGCGGATCTTCATCACCGAACGCTGCAGGTCGTTTAGTACGCGTGCCTGGAACGCCATGGCGTCGGCGAACTTTCCCCGCAGCAGTTCTTTCGGGTAGCGCTTCGAGAATTCGTTCAGAGCCTGTTGCAGCATCGACTTGCCGATGATCAGCTCACCGACAAGGTTGAGAACGTTGTCGATGCGTCCTGCTTCGACACGCAACACGTTCTCCTGCGTCAGGCTCGCGTTCGCGGGGGAGGAGGCATGAGATGGCGACGCATCGTGCTTGGCGGCCTCGATTTCCGCTTCCTCTTCACTTTGCAGAGCAGGCTGTGCCTCGTGGGCTTCCGGTTGAGCCGCAGGACTCGGAGCCAGCAGCAGGTCCACCGTGACTTCTTCGGCGATGGTCGGGATGCGTCCCTTGGCGGAAATCTGTTCGACGGTTCGCGCGGTCGCCAGCACGAATTCCACATACTTCGCAGCAGCCGGCGATTTCGGGTCAGGACGCACTCCGATGACTTGTCCTGCACTGTTCAAAGCGTTCTGGACCAGTTGCCGTCCGGCAATCGGCATGGCGCAATGCGGATCCATTTTCACCGTGACGTGATATACGGACAGACCCTCGCCCTGGGCCTTGATCATGGCGAGGCGCTCGTATTCCGTCCACTGCGCATCGGCTGATTTGCTGGATGCATTGGACTGGGACGTCTTGCTCGCACCTTTTTTCGCGGCGCGTTTCTTCGCCGACTTCGGCGCGGCGGTGAGCTCCTGAATCCTGCGGCTTAAAGCCTTGGTCGAGGGTAGCTTCGAATTCTTGTGGTACGCCGAGATCATCTCGGTAAATACGTCGGCCGACGCGAAGGCGATTTCGGCGACAGCGGCGTTCGAAGCGGCGCCTTCCAGGGAAAGTGCGTCTTCAAACTGGTGTGCGAGTTCGCTCAATTCCCGCAGCCCGCAAGCTGCAGAGTCCCCCTTCAGCGTGTGTACCGTGCGCCGAATGCCACGTACGATCTCTTCATCGCCCGGATTTTTCTCGAGCTTCAGCGCTTCCTCGTTGAGCGCCTGCAGGAGTTCCTGCGAGGTCTCAAAGAAGAGTTCCCGTAATTCCGCGCCGCGCTCGTCGGGGATATTCGTCACTCTCGCACCTCTAATCGCTGATACGCCGTGCCACTGTCCTTGTGCACCATCTGGAATTTCTGGGTGAGGCCCAGCAGGCTTTCCGCGTGCCCCACAAAGAGATAGCCATTGGGATTCAGGCAGCGGTAGAACTTTTCGATCAGGCGCTTCTGCTCGGCCTCATCGAAATACATCATCACGTTGCGGCAGAAGATCACGTCGTTGCGTTGCGGCAGGTACTCCGTCTTCAGGTTGTGAAAATCGAAGTGCACCAGCTCTTTCAGAGACTTCTTGATTGCGTAGCGGTCGGCGACCTTGTCGAAATACCGCAGACGGTAGCCATAGTCGACCATCGACATCTGATGCTCGCTGTAAGTTCCGTCCTGCCCGGCTCGCAAAACCGAATAGCTGATGTCGCTGGCCAGAATCTCCACGCGCCACGGCGGCGGAATGAGCGGTTTGGGCAACGGCAGGTCCATCGGCAGCGGATTGCGCAAATAGTAGTAGGCCAGCGCGTCCGTGATCAGCATGGCCAGTGTGTAGGCTTCCTGCCCGGTCGAGCAGCCGGCGCTCCATATGCGGATGGAATACTCGCGCCGCGAACTCTTATGCTTCAACACTTCTTCCAGAATGCCTTTCTGGAAAAGGTCGAGCTGCGCCTTGTGGCGGAAGAAACTGGTTTCGTTAACCGTTAAGTTCTCGAGCAGCTTGGCCAGCTCTTCCTTGCCTTGCGGGCTGATGAGCAGGCGATAGTAGGCGTAAAACGAGTCAACGCGGCATTCCCTGAGCCGGCGCAGAAGCCGGTCCTGCAGGAAGTGCGTGCGGCGCTCGTCGAAGTGCATGCCGCACTCCTGGTACACCAGCGCCTGCAACAGCTTCAGTTCCGCGTCCGTCAGTATGGGAGCTGGTGCCGCTCCGGTTGTGCTCATGCGTGTTCTCGTCCCCAGGTTTCAGTGGCTCGTGGTCCGTGATCAGTGGCTAGTTAAGCCACCTCACGTTATTCCAAACGACGCCACCGCTTTCACTTGCAACTGATTACTGGTAACTGATTACCGACAACCGATCACTGGTCTTACCTCGCCGTCGCGCCCCGCGCTTCGGCTTTTGCTGCCGTCTTCTTTTCTGCCGGCTCGTTCGTAACCTGCAAACTTGCCGGAGCCAGCAGCTTGCTCATGTCGAGCAGGACTACCAGCCGCCCTCCGACTTTGCCCAGCCCCGTTACACAATTCAGTCCGCCCTCCTGAAATACAGCCGGTGGAGCTTCGACGGCATCGGCGGGAATCTTCAGGACTTCCGAAGCCGAATCGACGATCAGTCCGGCCAGACGTCCCGCGTGTTCCACCACGAGGATCCGGTTGTTCTTCTTGACCGTGGCCTGTTTTTCTCCGAAGCGTTTGCGCAGGTCCATGACGGAAACGATCTTGCCGCGCAGGTTGATGACACCCTCCAGATAATCGGGCGCATCCGGCACGGCGGTGATGTCCGGGACCCGCACGATCTCGTGCAGGGAAGTGATGGGCACGCCATAGGTCTCGCGTCCCACCTGAAAACCGACGATATGAAGTTCGCGGCTCATGCTCAGGCTCCTCGGACCGCCTTAGAACTGCGCTCCCGCGGCAGCCCGGCGTGCTTTCCCGGATTCTCCAGCTTGACTGCGGCCGCTTTCCAGCGAGAAGCGGTCGATGAATTCCAGCAGGCTGCGCGACATCTTGGACATCTGCTCCGATGACGCCGCCAGCTCCGTCGAACTGGAGGTGGACTGCTGTACCAGTTCGCGCATCCGCTCCATCGCCTTGACGACTGCCTGGGCTCCGGAGGCCTGCTCTTCGACCGCAGAGTTGATTTCGTGGGTGATTTCGTTCAGCCGCGTGGTGGCGCGCGCAATCTGAGACGAGCCGTGCGACTGCTCGTTCGTCGCCGCGCCAATCTCCTGCGCGAATTTGTAAACCTCGGTGACGACGTTCGAGATCTTCTTCAACGCGGAATTGAGGTCGTTCCCGAGCTCCAGGCCTTCGTTCACGATCGCCGTCGAGCGGTCCATGTTCTCGACCGCCTTGCGGGCTTCTTTCTGGATGCTCTGGATGAGTTCGGAAATTTCCTTCGTGGACTGCGCCGACTTCTCGGCCAGCTTGCGGACTTCGTCGGCGACCACGGCAAATCCAAGACCGTGCTCTCCGGCGCGAGCTGCTTCGATGGCCGCGTTCAGGGCCAGCAGGTTCGTCTGCTCGGCCAGATCGTCGATGACTTCGATGATCTTGCCAATGTCGTCGGCCCGTTGTCCCAGCGCTCCAATGATTTCGCCGGAAGAGTTAATCGTGCTGTTGATGCGGTTGAGGCCGTCGGTCGCCTTTTCCATGGTGCCGATGCCGTTGTGAACTTCTTCGCGCGAACGGTTCGAGATATCGAGTAGCACCTTGGCCGTATCGGCAACGCGCTGAATCGAGGCCACCATCTGATCGATCGATGCGGATGTCTCGCTTACACTGGATGCCTGCACCTGCGTGCTCTTCACCATGTTCTGCACGTTGACGCTCATCTCGTGCATGGTGCTGGTCACTTCATCGATGGCAGAAGACGCCTGCAATCCGATCTTGGCGGAATCGTCCGACGCGCCCGCGACTTGATTCGAAGCGCTCGCAACTTGAGACGAAGCGTCGCGGACGCTGCGTACCAGTCCTGCAAGGCCTTCGACCATCTTCGCGAAAGCATTGCCTAATGTGTCGTGAGACGAACGGGGCTTCACTTCCAGGGTCAGGTCCCCGCCGGCAATGGCTTCAGAAACCGCTGCCATCTCTTTGAGGTAGGTGACCATCTTGTGGAAGGTCCGCGCCAGTTCACCGATTTCGTCGTCGCGGCCGGTATCAATGTTGTGCTCGAGGTCGCCGGTGTTGCCGATGCCCCGGGCTACGTTCATCAGATTGGTTAAGGGCTCCGTGATGCTCTTGGCGGTGCGGTAGGCGATCACGATTCCCAGCGAGAGAGCAAGAATTGTGCTGACCAGCGAGATCAAAATGGTCCAACTGGCGGCGCTCTCGTCCGACTTGCGGCTCTCGCCGTCGGCGACGTCAAGCGAATCCGTAGAGTTCTTCACCCAGGAGGACGCATCTTTCTGCAGGTAATAGATCTGTAGTTCGGCGACCGTTGCATTGCCGGAGTCGACGTCTTTGCGCTTCTCGATCAGCGGCTGGGCGAATTCCTTGCCCCATGATTGCTCGAGTTGCTGCACTTTCGCGAGCGAGCCCCTGGCCTGCTCGGAGTTGGCCCTGTTCTTGCCGTCCTCGAGCTTTTCATTCAAGGTGCGCAGACCCTCATTCATGCGGTCCACTTCGCGGGTGTCGCCGCTCAGCAAGTAATTGCTCAGGTAGAGGCGGTTCTGCATCATCTGGAAGCGGACCATGTTGGTGGTATCCGCCAGCTGTTTGGCCGCGTGCTCACGGCGTACCGCGGACCAGTTCACCAGGAACAGCACCAGCACCGTCGTCAGGATGATGCCGAAGTTCACGTATAACTTCTTGCCGATAGTCATGCCTGTCTCCTCCGCAGCCGGGCCTCTACCGCGGTTCGAACTTGAAATCAATAATCCCCGTGCTCTCCGCCGGGGCAGGATCGAAACGCCATTTCTTTGCGGCATCTAGTGCCGCGTTTGCCAGAACCGGGTGTCCGCCCACCACGTGGGCTTCCTTTACGCTCCCGTTCGGCGCGACTACGACTTCGATCTTCACCGTTCCGGCGATGTTCATCTTCTTCGCCAGCTCGGGATAAGCGGGCTGCACCTTTGCCTTGGCGCGCCGCAGAAACTCTTCACTCTGCGGTGACTGCGCTCCGACATGCGTTGGGCTTACCGTCATGAACAAAGCCAGCGCGACCAATACGGCCGCTACGAGTCGTCGAGACACAATTCCTCCTGATTACAGAAAGCTCGCATGCCCAACCGTGCAACACCCGGGCCACCCAATCCTTCTTGAAAAAACCAAAGTAATGACATTTAACCTGCACAAAACAAACCAGTAAGGGGTGTCGCAGATTGATCGTCGTGGAGTATCTCATCTCGCGTCTGTCTCATCGGGTTAGACTGGGGTCGTGAATTCTCAGGCTGAGACAGAAAGTGAATGAGAATCTCGGGATTTCACACAAAGGCACCCCTATCCTCCATTTTCCTTGACTCAATTTGAGATGGCGGATAGTTTCCCAAATAGATTCAAGCACTTGTGAATCGCGAAAACTATTCTTCCGTTACGGGCGCAGCAGTAGGAGTTTCTGGTGTCAGGCCGATCGTTTCCGCGGAAAACAGTATCGCTCCCGGGTCCGAGGCCTTCCAGAAGCTGCTGCTTCGTCTTTCCGCTCAAGGCAGTGGCCGCTCCGATTCGAACGCTCTCATTCAATTCTTCTGCCGCACCACGCGCGAGTTCTTCCAGGTATCCGGCGTTTACTTCTGGCGCTGCCAGACCGGAGATGAGTTAGTCGGGGAACAATCCGATGGGAAGTTAACGGAACGGTTTAAAGGAATTCGACTCCGCTCGGATCAGAGCACCGTTACCGCCGATGCCGTGCGCCAGCGTCGTGCCATCTTCGCGAACCAGGTGAGATCCAAGGCCTTCCCCGCCGCCATGGAATTTGATGCGCGCTCGCTCCTCGCGGCCCCTCTGATCGTCTTTAAGGAAGTCATTGGAGCGGTCACATTCCTGCACGATGCGGAAGATGATTTCTTTAATGAAGATCTTGCAACCAAAGCAACCATCCTCGCCGGACAACTCGGAACCCTGCTCGAAGCCGCGCGGCTCGGAGATGCGTCGCGCGAGGAACACCGCCGGGCCGAAATTCTCGCAGATGTAGCCCATGTCCTGCACGGGACACCCGATGTCTCTTCGGTCATCGAGGCCTTGGCGGACCGCTTGCGCCTGCTGCTGCGCACGCCACTGGTTTGTGTCTTATTGAAGCGCGAGGGACCTTTCGAATTGAAGGCTGTTTCCGCGGATACGCCGCAACTGGCTATCTCCGCTCGTGCCCGCCATGACCGGCAGACGTTGCGCTTTGCCGCGGATTTGGCGCAGCGCGCTGTATCTGCCGGAGAGCCCATCACCCTCTCCATCGGCGCCGACGTGCATTCTCTCGGCAGCCTGGTCTCTCCCGGCATGTTGATCGCCGCTCCGTTTCGCGCGTCGCGCACACAGGGCGCGATCCTGATTTATCCGAGACAGGAAGGCGTGTTCACCCTGGAGGAGCGGGCATTAGTCGCCGCCGTCACGGGTTTCGGTGCCGTCGCGATTGCTCACGCTGAGCTGCACGCGACCTCGCACGCGCAAGCCCGCGAGTTGCACCAGTTGCTGGAGATCTCCTCCGAACTCAGCTCCAGCGAGGATCTCGAACATTTCCTGCAGGCTTTCGTCACCCGGGCCGCCGACTTCCTTGGGTTCGGCCGCTGCTTCATCGCGTTGCTGGAGAATGATGAGTTCTGGGTGCGCTATGGGGTAGAGCGCGGCGAGTCCAAGCGCGTGGAGAATGTTTTCCCGGAGGGAATCGCGACCCGTGCTCTTCGCGCCAAAGAAGTTTTCTGGACCGATGAAGCGACGCGGCTGCCCGGCGCAAATCTTGATGCGGTCACGAAATATAAGGTCCAGCAGTTTCTTGCCGTGCCCCTTTTGGGCACGCGGGGCAAGCTCCTGGGAATGTTCGGTGTGCTCGACCGTATGGATGGCACCGGGATCTCGCAGGAAGACATTCGCCGCGCCCGCGCATTGTCCAACCATGCTGCGCTGATGCTTGAGGTCGCCAGCAATTTGCATATGTCGGAGCAGCACCGGCGCAGGGCCGAAGCCCTGATCGAACTGGCACAGGAGATTGACGGCGCTTTGCGCTTGCCCGAATTCGGACGCAGGTTTGTAAGCCGCATCGCCGAGTTGACTGGATCGCGAAACGCCCTGCTGGCGATTTTACAGAGTGGGAACTGGCACATTGCGGCGCAACATCGCCGGTCATCTGGAGTCAAGCCGTCGGAATCGCCAACGGTTCCAGGCACACATGCGAACGAGTTGTCGGAACATCAGCCGTTTGAGCTGCGGAAATCGGACGATTCTCACTCCGAGCCGTCGCTCGACCGCGACGCAGACCGGATGTTGGGAGTTGGTCTGACGGAGTTCCTGCAACAGCATCCGGAAGCGGTTGTGCGCGCCCCCGCCGAGCAGGTATTCGGCGGATGCTCCGCTGGCGCATCCTGGACGGATTGCACGCTGGTCCGGCTGCGCGGCCCCAATGGCCAGTTGGACGGCGTACTTTGTCTCGACCGGGATTCTGCGGCTCTGAACCACGAGGATCGAGTCTTTCTGGAAACCATGGCGGGACACGCCGCCACGGCGTTGGAAAACGCGCGGCTCTTCACCAAAGTCGAGCAGGCAAACCGCCACTGGGTTGAGATCTTCGACGCGATTACCGACTTCATCGTGGTGCACGATCAGGCCGATCGCGTGCTGCGGGTCAACCGCTCGCTGGCCGAGATGATCGGCGTGCCGCCTGCCGAGTTGATCGGCGTCAACATGCGCGCCCTGATGGCTCTGACCAATGAGTCGGCTTCGTATTCCTGCCCGTTCTGCCGCTCCATGGGGGCCGATACCGACGAATTCTCGCATCCCGTGTTCGACCGGACTTACCTGGTTTCCACCTCCCGGGTGCCGGGCGCGTCGGGCGAGGGGCTCCAGACGATCCATGTATTGAAGGACATCTCGGACCGTCGCGAAGCCGAGCGCCGCTATCGCGAACTCTTCGACAACATCCAGGAAGGCCTGTTCTTCAGCACGCCCGACGGGCGCTTCATTGAAGTAAACGACGCGATGGTCCGGATGCTCGGCTACAACAGCCGGGAAGAGTTGCTGCAGATCGACATTCCCTCGCAGCTCTATTTCTCGCCGGATCAGCGCCTGGAGCAATCCCGCGTCATGGGAGAGCAAGGATCGTTGCGGAATTTCGAAGCGACTCTACGGCGGAAAGACGGTTCTCCGATTCATGTCCTGATCAATGCGTTCGCCCTTTACGACAATCAGGGACATGTCCTGCAGATTCGCGGCCTCATGCTTGACGTCACCGGTCTGCGTACCTATCAGTCGGAACTGCATCGCGAACGCGATTTTTCAGGGAAGATTCTCAGCAATACCCAGAGCTTCATTCTGGTCGCGGACACCGCCGGCCTGATCAGTTATGCGAACCGGCGCTGGTTTGATTCCGGATTTGAGCAACGGGAATTGCTCGGGCGCCCGCTGCTTGAACTGGCGGCGCCCGCTTTCGTGCGTCCCATGGCCGATGCGATTCAAAGGACGCTGGACAGCCAGCAAGTGGACAATCTGGAGTTGGAGATTGTCCGGCGCACCGGCGACTCAGGAAAATTCTCCGCCAATCTCAGTCCCATGCGCGACGAGCAGGGGGTTATCACCAGCATCGTCGTCGTGCTTACCGATATCACCGACTCCTCGGTCCTGCGCGACAAATTAGTCCACGCGGAGAAAATGGCCGCGGTCGGCCAACTCGTTTCCGGGGTGGCACACGAAGTCAACAATCCCCTGACCGCGATTCTCGGTTTTGCCGACCTGCTGCTGGAGAATGCCGACTTGCCGGAATCTGCGCGAAAAGATCTGCGGGTCATTCTGCAGGAGGCGCAGCGCACCAAGCAGATTGTCCAGAACCTGCTGAGCTTCGCCCGTCAGATGCCGCCGCAGCGCAATGCACTGCAATTGAATCCGATCCTGCGCCGCACCATCCAGTTGCGCTCCTACGACTTCAATAGCCATGGCGTGGACGTGGTGGAGCATCTGGACGAAGGATTGCCGGATGTTCTGGGCGACCCGCATCAGTTGCAGCAGGTTTTTCTCAACATTCTGAACAACGCGTATGACGCGGTCCACGAGGTGGGACGTCCCGCGCGTATCGAGATCATGACTACGAAAGCGGGAGATTCCGTAGAGGTCTCGTTCTCCGATAACGGCAACGGGATCTCGCATCCCGACAAGATCTTTGATCCCTTCTTCACCACGAAAGAAGTTGGGAAGGGAACCGGCCTGGGGCTGAGCATTTGCTACGGCATCGTGAAAGAACACGGTGGCGAGATCCTCTGCCACAACAATATGGGTGGGCAGGGCGCCACCTTCATCGTGCGATTGCCGGCGGTTTCGCATACCGCTTCGCTCGGCGTCGCCGCAGGAGTGAAACAAACATGAGCCTACCAGCGCTAAAACCTCAACCCCTGCCCGTCCTGCTCATCGAGGACGAGCCCGCCGTCATGGCCTATGTCCAGGCCGCACTCGAACGCAGCGGATATCCCGTTGTGTGTTGCGAGTCCGGCGTGGACGCACTGCGCCTTCTGGAAAGAGGCTCTTTTCTGGGTATCGTCTCCGACATGCGAACGCCCGGCGGCGTGGATGGCGGCCAGGTGCACGCCTGGATCGCCCGTAACCGGCCCGACCTCGCATCGCGCATCGTGTTTATCACCGGCGACATCGCGAACGAAGAAACCGTCGCCACTCTGAAGCAAACCGGCGCTCCCTGTGTCGAGAAGCCGTTCCGCGTACAACAATTTATTGACGTCATTTCTAAAACATTTGGGAAGGCCGAGTGAATAACGCAGCTGTAAAAGAAGATCAACGTATCCGGCTGCTCATCGTCGACGATGAGCAAAGCATCCGGCGTCTTTGCGCCACCGTGGGCGAAGCGCTTGGTTTTGTTTGCCTCGAGGCAGAAAGCGGCGAGTCCGCACTCGCCCTTTTGGAAGAACAGTCGGTGCACATGGTGCTGACCGACATGGTCATGCCGCATATGTCGGGGCTCGAGTTCCTGGAGAGAATCAAGAAGCTCCTGCCGCGCACCGAAGTCGCGCTCATGACCGGTCATGGCTCAATCGAGACCGCCGTGCAGGCCATGAAACTGGGAGCCTACGACTACATCACTAAGCCATTTTCTCCTCTGGAAGAATTGCGTCTTTTTTTGCGGCGCATGGCAGAAAAGGTTCGCCTGGTCGAGGAGAACGAGTTCCTTCGCCAGCGCACCGATTCCGAGACTGCGGTTCACGGCATCATCGGTTCTTCCACCCGGATCCAGGAAGTGCTGCGCATGGTCGCTCGCCTGAAGGATACGCGCACCCCGGTCCTGATTTATGGGGAAAGCGGTACCGGCAAAGAACTGGTAGCCCGTGCCATGCACTTCCGCGGAGCCTTCGCCAACCGTCCCTTTGTGGCGGTGGACTGCGGATCCCTCGTGCCTACGCTCATCGAGAGTGAACTCTTCGGCTATGAGAAGGGAGCTTTCACCGGAGCACTGAAGTCGAAGCAGGGATTGTTTCAGGCCGCCGATGGCGGCACAATCTTCCTCGATGAAGTCGGAGAGTTGCCGCTGGAACTGCAAGCCAAGCTGCTGCGTGTTTTGCAGGAGAAAGAAGTACGACCGGTCGGCAGCAACGAGCGCATCAAGGTGGACGTCCGCGTCATCGCCGCGACCAATCGCGACCTGGAAGCGGCTTATAAAAACGGAACGTTCCGCAAAGATCTTTATTTCCGCCTGAACGTTGTTACGCTGTATGTCCCGGCGTTGCGCGAGCGCCGCAGCGATATCCCGATGCTCGTGCATTGGTTCCTGGAGCGCTACGCTCCCGGATCGGAGATGCATGTCGCCAGCGCGGCCATGAAAGCGTTAATGCAATACGAATGGCCGGGCAATGTACGCGAACTGGAGAACTGCGTGGAACGCGCCGTCGCCCTCGGTAACGGTCAACTGATCGAACTGGGCGACCTGCCGCCCTCGATCGCGTCAGGCTCAGGCGCAAGTTCGTCTCCGGTGAGCCGTTCTACCCCAAAAGCATCCACTGTTATGGATCCAGATCTATCCGACGTGCTGCCCCCGGAGAACGTTGGCGAGTCCCTCACAAGCACTGACCTGGAGGACATCGAGCGCGTTACGATCCAGCGGGTTTTCGAGCAAGTGAAGGGCGACAAAGTTCTCGCCGGACGCATGCTTGGGATCAGCCGCGCCACGCTCTACCGCAAGCTGAAGCGCTACAACATCAGCGTGGGAGCCTCCGAGTCGCACATTCTGCAGTGAGGCCTCCGCGACATCAGGACCGTGAACTGAATGTCGCACGGGGGAATCAGCGACCTACTCTGAATGAGACATTCGTCTCAGGGTGAGACACGCCCTCGTCGAACCTTCGCTTCTCTCCTCTGCAATCGCCCGTAAATGCTTGAGAACAGATTCACCCAAGGGCATGTACTTTCGTTCGCAGCGATGGTTCTCACGTTGCTCCAACTCTCACCGAACCGCGGAACCCGGCTCCCCAAGAGCTCTTCCTAACCGGGAAGAGGGGGAGCCCGACCGCATTTCGATCGGCAGAACAATTTTCGTAATTTAAGAGAGTCTCATCCTTTGGCGCAGCACGGTGTAGCAACGGCACGTATCTCGCAGAACGCCAGCCCGGTCGCGGGCCTGGCCCGCTTTTTCCCGGACGCGACGCCGGTCCGTATGCCGGTTCAACTGGCGCGCGTCATGGAATCGCCTGAGGCCGCCGCTTTCAGCGAAAGTACGGTCATTGAATTCGGCACGCCCCGCGAAGTTCTGTTTGCCTGCAAGACTCCGCTGGAATTTGCCGATCTTCTCCGTGTTCGGACTACCGATGGCTCCTTGGATGAACTGGCTTCTGTCGTCGCCGTGCAATATCAGCCCGGTAGTCACACCCTCGTGGCCGCGCGCTTCCAGCGCAGCGTGCCCAACTGGATCGTGAAATCATGACTCCTTCCGCCCCTGTACAAGATCTCGCAACCCAATGGGCTCTGGCCCGCCGACTCTATCCCGTGTATTTCGAACTCGCCCGCGAGTTCGCCATCGATGTGAAACCCTTTGCCGACCTCGAAGCCGGCGTCGATACGCCCGGAAAAGAGACGGTGGAGCAGGCCAGTCAATGGCTTGAGCAAATGGACTCGGCCATCCAGGTACACCAGCTTCGCCAGTTCCTGCAGACGAACTCGCTGGTGACACCCGAAGGACTTGTCAGCCTTCTGCAGCATTTTCTCGCGAAGCAGGTCAAGACGGAGGCGATTCGCGACAAGATCGACTTCCTGCTCGTGCAGTATTTCAGCCAACTGGCTCCCATCGGACTCAACGATGCAGAAGTGGATCTGGCCTATGTCGCGCATGGGATGGAGCCCATCGTGGGAGAGGTTGAACTGAAACCTCCCGTATGGCTGAACGCGCTCGATCGCGTACTTGATGCCGCGCGCAAGTGCAAGTCGCTCGACGAACTGCTGCATGGCGGCGTGCTGGAACAGGGACGCAAAGCCAAGGGGCTGGCCGGGGATCTGTTTTATCTTCCCATCGCGCTGGTCGCTTTCACGCGTTTTGGATATCTCATGCGGCGCGCATTCTTCCGCTTAATGCTCGGGGATCTCAACATGATCCTCGACGGATTAACGGAACTCGAAGACAAAGGAGTGGAAACCATCGACTGCCGGCGTGCGCAGTTCTCGGCGCAGGAGCCGATTCTGCGTTTGCGCATGATCTGCCAGTCGTGGAAAGTGATGTTCCAGGCGGAGTATTCCTCGGGCTCGCCGCTGCGCATGCTGGTGGACCTGCGCGCCTCAGTGGAGAACGCTCTGGGACGCGGCAAAGCCGAGCCTGAAAAGGCCAAGCCGGTCTCGGGAACCATGTCCGCTCCAGCTGCAGCCAAGCCCGCCGCACAGGCAGCAGCGGCTGGAGCCGCCTCGGCCAAACCGGCGAGTAACAAGACGTCAGCGCCGAAATCGGAAGCACCAGAGTTTGAGGTTTCCGGCTCCTCCGATTGGGATGCGGAGTCCGGTTCGCAATCCGGCAAAGGAAAGTAGTTCTTGCCCGGCGTATCGCCGGCAATTCAGGGAAGGAAAGTTCGCAGTGGACACGCCGACCGTTCTGATCATCTCCGACGATGTGGATTTTTCGCGGCGGATCACTGCCCGCTGGCAGATGGAGCGCAACGTTCCCACGTTCACGCTGCTGAGCGGGGAACTATGGCCGCGCTTTGCCGCAGACGTGTTCGATGTTGCCATCGTAGGCCAGTTGCGGCGGGATCTGCTCTCTGTAGTGCTGGAGCCGCTGCATTCCACCGGTCAGCCGGTTTTCTGTCTCGCGCACGATGCCGCCACCGCACAACTCGTACACGACCGCTGGCCGCGGGTGACTCTCCTGCGTCCCAGCGAACACTGGCTGGAAACGCTGGTGCTCGCGGCGGCCGAAGCCGTACATCGTTCCCGCTCCGAATCCCGGGCGCGCACCATGGAACAGTCCTGCTTCACCCTGCAACGGGAAGCTACGCTCGGACGCTACATGCTCGAGATGCGGCACAGCATGAACAATGCGCTCACCTCGATCCTGGGAAATTCGGATTTGCTGCTGCTCGAGCCTGGCAGCCTTTCGGCCCAGACCCGGTCGCAGATTGAAACCATCCGGAACATGACGCTGCGTATTCACGAAATCATGCAGCGATTTTCATCGCTCGAAAAGGAAATGAACGTCGTCGCGCAACAGGCGGTACAGGATTCCGGAAGATCTTACGCAGTCACAGCTGCAGGCAACTGAACTCTGAGAAGTCCTCCTCGCAAGTGGGGGAAGAACTGAGCCTATGCACCGATTGATGGCAGGCGTCACGATTCTCGAACACGAACTGTCCGAACTGCGCCTGCTCATCGAGCGCCAGACCGGCGTCCTTCTGGATTGTCCCAACAGCACTCTGGCCGCCCATGTCGCGGAGTATCTCGAGCGGGAAGGCCTGGACACTCCGGCTGCACTGCTTTCCCGCCTCCGGGCGCTCGATCTTGATCCTGCCGATCTGGCTTTGTTTCTCGACGGCGTCCTGAACGTCAGCACAGGATTTTTCCGCCATCCGGGAGCGATGAATGCCCTCGCGCGCAACGTCGTTCCGCAACTGTATTCCCGTAAGTCCGATGATGGAGTCTGCACGCTGCGCATCTGGAGCGCCGGGTGCGGATCCGGCGAAGAGGCCTATTCCATTGCCATGGCGCTTTGCGACTCTCTGCCGAGCGGCAATGGCAACGGAAATGGATCAAGCAACGGGAACGGCGCGAAGGATGCGAAGCCGGCGGCAAAAACCGGTGGAATCAGCGAGAGTTCGTTGCCCGCGCAAGCTACCCGGGATTGGTCGGTTCACATCGTGGGCAGCGATCTACTGCCTTCCTCGATCAAAACCGCGGAACGCGGCCTCTACCCGCAGTCCGCGCTGGCAGGCCTGCCTCCGGCAACCATACGCGCCTGCTTCTCGAAGATTGGAACCGTCAATGGCTCGGGCAATGGACAGGAAACCGCTTCCGCGAATGGCTCCGGCAACGGCATCAATGCATCGAGCAATGGTAACGCGCACCTGCTGGTCAAACCGCGACTCCGCAGCCTGGTCACCTTCAACACCATGAACCTTACCAAGCCGGTTTACATCGGACGCTTCGATTGCATCTTCTGCATGGACGTGCTGCCGCACCTTTCACGTCCGCAGCGTGCCGCATTAATGGAGCGTCTCCACCTGTATCTCGAACCGGGCGGTTATCTCTTCCTTAGCCAGACCGAGAAGCTCTGCGCTCCCAACCTTAACTTCCGCTCCGAGACCTACGACGGATATACATTCCATCGCAAGCCGTTAGCCGCGAGCGCGGCGTATGGACGATAACGCCAACTAGAAGTTGCATTTGCCAGTTCCATAGAATAGACTAAACTAAGTTAGTTTAGTCTATGAAAACCATAAACATCCACGAAGCCAAAACTCAACTCTCCAAGCTAGTAGACGAAGCCTCCAAGGGGGAGCCTTTTGTAATTGCAAAGGCTGGCAAGCCCATGGTGAAGGTTACGGCCCTGGGAACTCCCATAGGCACAGAAACCAAGCGGCTGGGCTTTATGGCTGGACAGATCTCCGTTCCGGAGGATTTCGATCGCATGGGTGTAGCCGAGATCGAAGATATGTTCTCGGGCTCGAAATGAAGATCCTGCTCGATACGCACCTGCTGCTGTGGGCCGCTGGGCAGCCCGATCTCCTCCCCGCTGCGGCGAGGAGATGGATCGACAACCCCGCGAATGAGCTTCTGTTTAGTCCCGCCAGCATATGGGAAGTGGCGATCAAGCGCGGGCTGGGTCGAAGTGATTTTCAGGCCGACCCGCGGCTTCTTCGCCGTGGCCTGCTCGACAACGGCTATAGTGAATTGCCGATTCTCAGCGATCACGTGGTTGCCATCGACAGTCTCCCTCCGATCCACAAAGATCCGTTCGACCGTCTGCTGGTGGCACAGGCTACCGCAGAGGGGATTATGCTGCTGACCGCGGATTCTGTAGTGGCGCAATATCCGGGTCCGGTCCGTTTGGTGTGAGCGAATCATGTGGTGCGACCTCGGCTCTCCCGCCGGGCACGCGCCGGCTTTGGCCTGAAAAACCACAGTGTCTCTCGCTTTGCTTCGATACTGAACCTATGAAAACTCTCTCCAGTACGGCCGCCAGAAAACGGTTCGGCGCGATGCTCGATTCCGCTGTGGACGGGCCGATTCTGATCGCGAAAGAACCGAAAAGGGGCAATCGTCATGTCTGCAGAGGCCTACGATTGTAGGACCGCTGCCGGCCCCGACGAGAAGCGAGATGTGGAGACTCCAAAGAGGGCACGTTCCTGGAACTGTCGCTGAACGGAAGAGCCGACTTGATTATCACGGGAGATGAGGACCTGCTGGCGATGAATCCGTGGTGCGGAATAGCAGTCGTGTCTGCCAAGAGTACGTGAATGGTTTACCGATTTTGGATATTGGTTCCCAAGGGCAACACCGCACTGCATCACAGCGCGCCAGGGCTCGGCGGAACGAAGTTGCGGAGGTCGAAAATTTGCCAGTCCTTCTCACCCGGCGGCAGCACCCAGAGGAGAAGCGCGACGGAAACGACCGCTCCCTGGTAATACGGAACGTGCATCGTGTGGCGGCCTGGGTCGAGATGGATTGTGCCGTCGCCCCCGAGGGCGTGGTGGAGTCCGTCAAGGTTGATGAGCTGCCGGTCATCAATCCACAGGATGGCTCCGTCATCGGAGACCATCCGGAATTGGTACTCGCCAGCGTTACGAATCCAAAACACGGCGTGGTAGTCGATCCCGAACAGGTCGGTCCGCGGCGTGACGCCGGGGATGCCGTCGGTGTTCGTAAAGTACTGGTTGGGAACGTCGAGCGCGTAGCTGTAGAGAGAGCCGATAGGATCAAGCTCTCGGAAGTCAGGAAGGTGCTTGGAATAGTCCAGTTCATAGACGTCACCACAGAAGGAATGGGCAGTGGGAACAACTGACCCGAAGGAACCGATGGGGCCCTCAGGCGGAACCACATCGGCACTGCCCATGGAGGCATCGCGAGAGCCATTGCGGCTGAAGAGGGCGCTCGTGTAGGTACCCCTCCTGAATACGGGGAAAAGATCGAGGTCGTGGGCGGTTTCCCGGGCGAGCCCGTCCTGGACAGGAACCTTGCCCGGCACCGGAATGCTGCTTGCACCCATGGGGGGCGCACCCGACGCTGTCCCGCCGAAGGGCACGTCGGTCGCTCCAAGATTGCCGGTTGCACGGTCGCGCACGACGATGCGTGTGAGCGCCAGGGAGGGTATCGTCGGGAGCTCGAAGATGTGAGGGAAACCGCGAGCGAGGGCACGCGCATAATCCGCAGGGGTGAGGATCTGATCGAGGGATGCTTGGAAAAAGCGAATCGGCCAATCGGAGGCGTTGAAGGTGCAAACGCCATAGTCGATCTGAACGCGCCGGTCGCCCCCCACCGGTTGTCGCGCGCCAGTAGCGGCGTTGAGGGTCAGGTACGAGAGCGACGCTGCGTCCACAGCGACCTGGTAGCGGAGGACATTGCTGCGGCCACTATCAATGAGGCGAGCGCGAAGGGAGATAGAGAGCGGAGTATCCGGGTAATGGCAGGCGTCTTTCATCAGCAGCTTCTTGATCGAATCAGACCCGGTTACGGGTGGTTGCGACGGAGCAACGGTCTTGCCCACAAAATAGCGGTGGCGATAGAAGAGGCGAACGCCGCGCCTGGTCGTAGTGATAGAAACTTCATGGAAGCCGCTGGTCCAGCCGTCGAGGCCGGGTCGAAACGCGACCTGGTAGTGGATCGTCGAACGCTGTAAACAACTGGCAGTAATTTGGAATCCAGCTGGCGCGCCCTCAGCCGACGAGAGCGGCGCATTTGGGTCGACGACGTGGAGGCTAGTAATGGGCGCGATCCGTGGCTGCGGAGTTCCGTGGTGATGCTTCGGGGCCGGGTCGGTGCTCGCGGAATAGGAACCTGCAACTCAGTATCCGCGAGGTCGGGAACGTGGCCGTTTCGCCCGTTCAGTGCAATCAGGTCGAGGATGACTTCCCGGGTCGTGACGTGGAATGTGACAACACCGGAGTCTGCCTGGGAGGGCTGGCTAGCCCCGGATTGTGGGGTTTGGGGGTTATCGTACGCAAAAGCCATCCAACCGAGCAGTATAAAAACGCAGACTGCTGAGAAGAGCCAACGAGGCGTTTTCATCTGGGATTGACGCTTGCCAATACTCACGAAGCACTCTACGCCGAATCCGCGCAGAGTTAAACGATCCTTATCGGAAACAGATGGGATGAGAAGGCACTTTCACTTAAAACCTGCGTGGGGGTTCAAATTCCTATACCCAGAAATAGACCCGATTAGGCAAAAAGAAATTCCTTTGTCCTTAATTTCTTCACCTGATCCCGCAGCTTGGCCGCCTTTTCAAACTCGAAACGCTTCGCGGCCTCGCGCATGTCGCTCTCCAGCTTCCCGATATAGACGTCTACTTCTTCCTGTGATTTGAACTCGGGAATCCCGTCGGCTTCTCCTCCGGTCAGATCCGCATAATCCGCTGCCACGATAGCCGCCAGCGTCATGTCCAGCGGACGCACGATCGACTCCGGAGTGATCCCATGTTCTTCGTTGTAGGCGGTCTGAATCGCGCGCCGGCGCGAGGTTTCGTCTATGGCGCGCTTCATCGAATCGGTCATACGATCTGCATAAAGTAGGGCTCGGCCGTTCAGGTGCCGCGCACAGCGTCCGATGGTCTGAATCAATGATCCCGCCGACCGCAGAAATCCCTCCTTGTCGGCATCGAGAATGGCGACCAGCGAAACTTCCGGCAGATCAAGTCCTTCGCGCAGCAGGTTGATGCCGATGAGCACATCGAACTCGCCCTTGCGCAGGTCGCGAAGAATCTTCACGCGTTCAAGCGTCTCAATTTCCGAGTGCATGTAGCGGCACTTCACTCCGACTTCCGCGTAATACTCGGCCAGGTCCTCGGACATGCGCTTGGTAAGAGTCGTGACCAGGACCCGCTCGTTTTTCGCAACTCGTGCGCGAATCTCATGCAACAGATCGTCGATCTGGCCCTTCACTGGACGAATCTCAACTGGCGGATCGATCAATCCCGTTGGACGGATGATCTGTTCCACGACCACGCCGGCTGACTTCGTCAGTTCATAAGGTCCGGGAGTCGCTGAAACATATACAAGTTGATTCGTCCGATGCTCAAACTCTTCAAAGGTCAGCGGACGGTTGTCCAAGGCCGACGGCATGCGGAATCCGTATTCCACCAGCACTTCCTTCCGTGACCGGTCGCCCGCATACATGCCGCGTAACTGCGGCACTGTCTGGTGCGACTCATCGATGAACATCAGGAAGTCGCGCGGAAAATAATCGAGCAGCGTCGGCGGAGGCTCGCCCGGCAGTCGGCCCGTGAAGTGCCTGGAATAGTTCTCGATGCCATGGCAGTAGCCCATGGCTTTGATCATCTCGAGATCGAACATCGTCCGTTGATGAATGCGCTGCGACTCGACCAGGTGTCCCTGCTTCTCGAGTTCGACCTCCCACCATGCCAGCTCTTTCTTAATCGAATCCACCGCCGCCGCGCGCGTCTCTTCCTTCATCACGTAGTGCGTCTTCGGATAAATCGGCAGCCGCATGTACTTCTGCTTGACGGTCCCGAACAGCGGATCGATCTGCGACAGGGACTCGATTTGATCTCCCCACAACTCGATGCGATACGCCATGTCATCGTAAGTCGGGAAGACTTCGATGACATCGCCGCGCACGCGGAACGTCCCGCGCCGAAAGTCGCCATTCGTCCGCTCATAGAGAATGTCGACCAGTTTGCGCGTAATGTCCTCGCGCTTGATCTTCTGTCCTTTTTCGACGAACAGCATCATCCCGTAATAAGCCTCGGGAGATCCCAATCCATAAATGCAACTTACGGACGCAACAATCAGCGCGTCACGCCGCTCAAACAACGAACGCGTCGCCGAGAGGCGCAGCTTGTCCAGTTCGTCATTGATCGTCGCTTCTTTTTCGATATAGAGATCGGCGGCTGGAACGTAGGCCTCGGGCTGGTAGTAGTCGTAATACGAAACGAAATATTCGACCGCGTTATGGGGGAAGAAGCTTTTGAACTCGTGATAGAGCTGCGCCGCCAGCGTCTTGTTGTGCGCCATGACCAGCGTCGGACGGTTCACCGCCTCGATTACCTTGGCCATGGTGAACGTCTTGCCTGATCCGGTGACGCCCAGCAGCACCTGATGCTGCTCGCGGTCGAATAGCCCCCGCGTCAGCGACTGGATCGCTGCCCCCTGGTCCCCTTGCGGTTTGTAAGTTGAAACGAGTTTGAAATCCATGGAAACAGCCCTCAGCTGTTAGCCTTCAACCGTCAGCTAAAAGCCCTTGAAGCCTATATCCGATTGAGGACAGATACTGTCCTATATAGATGCTCATGCGGGGACGGCCGCTTCGGCTGTCCGCCCGAGGTAGCCCGGCGAATTTCACCGGAAGCTCCTCAGGAGCGAATGTTGCCGACAGAGAATCTTTCTATTATATGGGGTCCGCCGAACCAGAACCCATTCACCACAAAGGACACGAAGTATCACGAAGGAATTCCAAGGTTCTCTTCGTGATGCTTCGTGCCCCTTGTGGTTAGCGGTTTTGGCAGCTTAGAAACCCGAAGGCCGTTCGGATGCCACGCCGAGCGCCCGTTCCAGCGCGATTCCCGCAGTTCCCAGCGTGCCTTCTTCGAACAGGCGTCCGATGAGCGTTACTCCATGCGGTACTCGCCGGGGCGTCGCGAATGTGGGCAGCGGATGCTCCGGGTCCGGCGCCCAGTCGCTGCGCGCTTTTTGCACCTCGACAAATCCCGCTCGCAATGTCAGCGAAGGATGGCCGGTGAAATTTGTGATAACCAGCATCTCATCACGCAGCGAAGGCACAAGCAGCAGATCGACTTCCGAGAACACGCGCGCCATCTCTTCTGCGACTTTGCGGCGCATGCGGTCCGCCTGCACAAAGTCGACCGCCGATAAAAAACGTGCCTGCCGGAACAGGTTCGGCCAGGCATCAGGGACTTGGGCCTTCAACTCGCGGAGGCCACCGTTCAACGTGAGTTCTTCAAAGGCCGCCGCGCCCTCGGCAAACAAGATCAGGTTCAGCGAATCGTAGGGCCAGTCGGGAATCGAGACCTCGACCGGAACCATGCCAACCTTCTTCACTGTTTCCAGCGCGGCGCGATCCACGTCGGTCGCGGGACGCTCTTTCATCCACTTGGGGAAATATCCCACGCGCAGTCCCTTCACGTTCGCGTTCGCGTCGAATTCGAGATGGCTCGGAACGCTCGCTGCGTCGTGCGCGTCCGGACCCGAAATTGCTTTCAACACCAGCAGCATGTCTTCTACGCCGCGCGCCATCGGTCCCAGCTTGTCGAGGGACCAGCACAGCGTCATGGCGCCCGTGCGCGGGACGCGGCCATAGGTGGGCCGCAACCCGTTCACTCCGCAACGCATCGACGGGCTCACGATGCTCCCGCCGGTTTCGCTGCCAATGGAGAACCCAACCAGGCCTGCCGCGGTAGCCGCGCCCGGTCCAGCGCTCGATCCCGACGATCCCTCTTCGGGCAGCCATGGATTCATCGTCTGCCCGCCGAACCATACGTCATTCAATGCGAGCGCGCCGAGACTAAGCTTTGCAACCAGGACAGCGCCCGCGGCGTGCAGGCGCTTCACGACCTCGGCATCTTCTTTCGGGACGCGATTTCGATAAGGCTCCGCTCCGTAGGTCGTCGGAATGCCGGCGGTATCGAGCAGGTCTTTGCCGCCCCACGGCATGCCGTGCAGAGGCCCGCGGTATTTCCCGGCGGCCATCTCCGCGTCGGCCTCTTTTGCCTGCTGCAATGCGAGTTCTCTCGTGATGGTGATCGCACATCGCAGTTGCGGATTGAACTTCTCCAGCCGATCCAGATAAATGCGCGTCAGACGCTCGGACGTAAGTTGCCGCTTCTCGATCCACCGCGAAAGTTGCGAGACGGGAGCGAACGCAATGTCGGCGTCGTTCGCGGGCAGGGGAGCATTACCCGCCGCACTGCGAACGAATTTGTCGCTATGCACTTCGACTCTTACGCCTGGGATTGCTGGATTCCATGTGCTCGCAGGAGCAAGTCCGTCTTCGAGCGCCAGCTTCTTCGGCCCCACACGCCGCTCATACACAGACGCGAGCGTGCGCCGCCAGCTGCCAGCGGCTTCTGCCCGCTCCGATTCCGTCAGTGGAAACTGGACCAGCTTCTCGGCCTCGGCAAACGTGTTCGTGTAGACCTCGGGCCCAAACGCCGGCCCAGCGCCGAACGCGGGAGGCGCGCCCGCAGGCAGGTTCGACGAACTTTGTCCATGAAGCCGCGACACGGCCGCAGCGCCCAGCACTCCCATTGAGGTAACAGTCAGAAATTCTCGACGTGATTTGGACATATCGGCAGTGCCGCCCACGCGGCCTCAAAAATATAGACGTTGCTCTTTTAGGAATTGTCATCGGGGGGCGAAGCTTTCGACCCCGCGCGCCGACCCGAATCGAAAATGTGGTCAGGCCGACGGTTTACTGACAACTGATCACTGAAAACTGATCACTGCTCCTCACGCCACGCTCGGCCGCAGCCCCACCTTCTTCGTTGCAATCGTCACCCGCACAGCCGGCAGCACCGGCCTGGGATACGGCTTGCAATAAGCCTCCACGGTAATCGTGCCCGGAGTTTTTGTGGACTGTACGATCACCTGCGCCAGTCCGTTAAACAGGCTGCGCTCCGGTTCCTTGTCGGACTCCTGGCAGTTCGGATCGCCATTGCCAACGCCGAGGAACGCGCCTTCTCCTGACACCTTGAAGCTGATCTTGTTGTGCGCCGTCGGGATCGCGCGTCCATCCTTGTCGAGAACTTCCACGGTCAGGACCGCAACGTCCTCGCCATCGGCATTGATCTCGGTGCGGTCGGAGGTCAGGCGGATCGCCACTGGATCTCCCGTGGTCTCGCGCTTCTCCGTCAGGATTACTTTGCCGTCTTTCGAGCCGCGCGCCTCGAGCACGCCGGGTTCATACTTCACCTTCCACTCGAGATGCGTCAGGGGTTCGACCTTCTGCGAGCCCAGGCTCTTGCCGTTCAGAAAGAGTTCGACCGAGTCAACGTTCGAATGGACCCACACCGCGATCGGCTCGCCGTCGCGTTGATCCCAGTTCCAGTGCGGAAGCAAGTGCAGCGCTGGTTCCGATCCCCACCAGGATTTGTAGTAGAAAAAGTTGTCCTTGGGAAATCCGCACATATCGACGATGCCGAACTGGGAGTTGATCGAGGGCCATCCGTACGGGGTCGGCTCACCGCGATAGTCGAAGCCCGTCCACGCGAATCCTCCGGAGAGCCATTCGCGCGCGGCATAAAACTTCCACCATTCTTCGGCGAGTTGCGACCAGTCCGTATGGTTCAGGTCGTACGCGCTGACCCAGTTGCGCAACTTGTCGGTCTCGTAGATTCCGCGCGTGGAGACGGTACTGGCGGTTTCGGCTCCCACGCTCGGCGTCTTCGGATGTTTCTGGTGCCACTCGTCGTGGACTTTCAGGTTGTAGTTGAAGCCCATGACGTCGAGTTGTTCCGGGAAATGCGTATCGAAGGCGGTGTTGACCGCTGCCGAGCAAAGACGCGTCGGGTCTAGTTCGTGCGTCCGCTGGATCATCGCGTCGATGACGCGAATGCCTTGCGGCTGGTACATCATCGTCCACTCTTCGTTCCCCATCGACCACAGGATGATGGACGGCGAATTGCGGTAGCGCTTGATCATCGTCTCCAGTTGCGCCATACCTTCCGGATTGGTACTCATCTGGCGCGTCTCACACATCATCATCATTCCCATGCGGTCGCAGGCCTCGACCCACTCCGGTGTCGGCATGTTGTGCGAGGTGCGAACCCCGTTGCCACCCATGTCTTTCAATACCGCCAGCCGGTACCACTGCAGGCGGTCGGGCAAGGCCGCGCCCACGCCGGCGTGGTCCTGGTGGTTGCACGTGCCTTTGATCTTGACGGACTTTCCGTTGAGGAAGAATCCCTTGTCGGGGTCCCATCTGATGTTGCGCACGCCGAAGGTCACTCGCTCGGCATCGCGGACCATGCCGCCTGTTTCTATGCTCACGATGGCGGAGTAGAGATAAGGAGTTTCCGGCGACCACCGGGTCGGATTTTGAATGTTCGCCGTGCCCGTGAATGTGGCGGAGCCATCGGGCGGAATCGACTTCGGCGAGGATTCTGCGTAACCGACAACTTTTCCCGCAGCATCCAGAATCTTCCACCGCACGATACAGCTCTCCGCCCGGTCGCTCTGGTTGTTCACAGCGGTTCCGAGATCGAGCCACCCACCGTTGCCCCTGGTTTGCTCTGCCGAACGCACGTAACTCTCCCATCGTCCCAAGTGCAGCGCATCGGTCTTCGTCAGCCATACATGCCGGTAGATGCCGGCACCCTCGTAGAACCAGCCATCGCCGAAGCTGGCATCCATGCGGACGACGAGGTAGTTCTTCCCGCCATAGTTCAGGAAATCGCTGAGGTCAAAGTAGAAAGGCGCGTAGCCATTGTCGTTGCGGCCGATGAAGTATCCATTCAGAAACACCAGCGCATCGCGGAACGCCCCGTCAAACAGAACGCTGATTCGCTTTCCGGCATCTTCCTTAGGAATGTCGAATGTGCGCCTATACCAGCCGACGCTCGTTTCCGGATAACGCCGGCCGAGCGGCTTGTAGCCATGAGAGTTCTGCTCCTCATCGCGCACGAATGGGAGTTCCACTGCCCAGTCATGCGGCAGATTCAGATCGCGCCATTTGGAGTCGTCGAGTTTGTCGGTGGCGAATTTAAACTCGCCGGACTTGGCGAAGTCTCCCTGGCCCATGCCGAAACCGAGGTCACGCAGCGGGTCGGAGCCGTGGCCCTGAAAGAACTTCCATCCGAAATCGAACAGCAGTTGCTCGCGCGGAGAGACCGCGGCCGTGCTCTCTGCCGAAGCTGCGCCGGCGTAGCGCGCCAGCAAAGCGTGCGCGCGCTGAACGGATGCGGGAACCAGAGTAGAGGCCGAGAGAGCAGCGCCAGATTTCAGCAGATCACGACGGGTAAGAGATGGCATTTCTGCGCCTCACCGAAAGAAGTTGGAATGAAGTGCGTCGTCCGGCGGAGAGAATGGAATGTTCGTTGAGTCCATTCGCGCAGGACCGAGCATTATAGAACTCTGGGACTGCGTAGAGTGCCGAAGAAAATCGATGTGGTTGAGATTGCCTGTGGCACTTAGGCAATCGTAGTGAATGCATCCAACGCTACGAAAGTTGTGGGTACTAAGCCCACGGCACTACATAGATCCTGAGCGGCGGAAAAACGCCGCTCAGGATGACAACAAATCTTGTGCAGGGCTCTCCGCGCCTCTATTTTTCTTCCGGCACTTCTCCCATTTTGACGATCTTTGAGGATGTGCGGAACTTCTTGTAGTCGCGGTAGGTCACTTGCGCGTCCACTTTGTAGCCTTTGAACAGCGCCACGCGCGCATCGAGCTTGTAGCTCAGACTCTGCGGCAGCCAGACTTCATCGTTAATGCGGCTGCGCTGCAGCAGCACGCGCGTGCCCTTGTGGATTCGCGCGAGGACCCAACCGACTGAGGCCGTATCGGTCGCATCGATGTCGAACCGGGCAAGCTGGATATCACTCTTGTCGATCCACAGTCGTCCGCGAAACTTGGAGACCAGGTTCGCGCCTTTCTCGTGGGCCTCGGCATGTTCGCGCGGTTCGCCCTCGATCACCCACGCGTCACGCCCGTCCACCATCTCGCTTCCCACGAGCGTGAACGTGTGCGTCTCGACTACGGCGCGCAGAAACTCCCGCAACTCTTCGACCTGTTTCGCATCTTTTGCCTCGCGCTTTTGCCGATCGCTTTCCGATTCGTCCTTGCGCTTGTCGATGATCTTTTGGATCTTCTCGTCTTCCTTGGCCGCATCTTTCGGGTCCAGAGGTTTGTCATTCTTCGCGATCAGGCGCCAGACCTGCTCCCCATAGATCTGGCTGATGTCGTGGGTCTTGGTTTCCGTGGACTTGATTTGGCCCTTGCCGTCGAGCGTGTTTTCCACTTCACGTCGGACGAACGTGTAGTCCCGTTCCTTCTTGTAGTTATCCAGAAAGTTTTCGGCGACGCGGCCCGTCAGTTCCTGCATCTGCCCCGGCGACAGTTTGCCGTCCGCTCCGGGTGTCAAGTCGAGCGATGGGGTGCTCTGGGGAACCTGCGGAGGCGCCTCTGGCATGGCTGGCGTCGCTTCCTGGGCGAGCGCGGTGAGGGGAAGCATGAGCAGCGCCACGAGTAGTGCGTGGAACTTCATGAACTAGATCTTACGTGTTTCGATCCACGGATGGAGTTGTGGGATGTGTCAGCGGCGCGAGTCTAGGACAGATTTTCTGGGATGGGGGCTTTCAGGGACTCTTCCACGGCGAGCTGGCGGCAGGTGCGCTCGAGGATGTCTTGAACCGCGATAGCGTCCACAAACTGGAATCCGAGTCGAAAAGCGTTCTGATGCCGGACAATCGCATAGACCTCGATATGGCCGGAGGGAACGGAAAATTCCAGGCGCACGACCTCGTTCAGCGGCACCTCGTCCCGGACCATCGCCGAGATCCCCGATTCACTGATGTCGACCGTGTGGCCCCGCACGACCGCGGTATTGCGCGGATAAATGCGAATTTCCGCCTCGATCTTGAACCGCGGATGACGGCGCGCCTCGATTTGCTCACTCTGAATGCTGGGTACCACGTGGCTCTGTACTCCCAATCGGATTTCCCTTCGGGCTGTCGAACCTGGTGAATTCCTGCGGGGAACGTCCAAGCCGACGCTTTAATCTCTAGCACGAAGTGCTCCAACCGAACGGACGCCGATACTTTGGTTACTGCTTAGTCTCTCTCCTTATACGCTTTGCCCAGGCACTCCGCCTGAAACAGACGCTCATCCACGCGATGCAGTCGCTTCTCCTGCGCCTTGGTGAGCAGCGGGTAGTGCTTAATGTCGAATAGGTGATACACGATGAACCAGACAGGTTGGTCAGTTGTCATCCAGTGTTGCCGATCGAAGCGTTTGAGGTTTACCGGCACCGAGTAGCGGCGAAGCGTCCGCTCGCGCCGCAGGTTGAAATAAGCATTAAAGTAACTCAGCGCGAGTTCCCGCAGATTGCGATAAATGGGTTCGCGCCAGCGGCATCCGGTGTAGTTGGATTTTGCGACGGCGCCCCAGCATCCATCCTGGCGGAAAACGGCAATCACGTGATCGGTATCGTGCTCGGCCTCGAAATCGAGCAGCAGCGGGGGATAACCGTTCATGCGCAACGCCGCCGCCGCGAAGATCGCGCCTTCCAGGCAGTGCGACGATTGTTCCGCCAGCACTTTGCGCGGAGACCACGCCGTGTCCTCGAGGTGATACGGCATGTCGTCGAGAAATTTCTGAATGCCGAAAGGATTTTTCATGCTGCGCAGCTTGCGCGCTTCGGCGTACGTGAATCCGAACTGGTCAGTGGCCATGTGTTTCTTCGGTCGATCCCTGGGAACAAAGCAGTGTAGCAAGTGCCCCGCGAGCATGGTTTTCGATACGCCCGCGGGGGACGAGATCTGATTCAGTTCACGCTCAGAAATGGCTCGTGCGCCAGCGCGGTTCCCGATTCTGGAACAAAAACGCATATGACTATGGTGAGGGCACCCTGCGGATTCGCGAGGTAAAGGCGGGAAGTTGAATCGGTTTAACTTGCTGCGTTAACTGCAATTAATTCAACGAGATACGGACTGCTTTTTCCACACCACCATGCCTGTGTAAGTCCATCTTGAATCAAAAACTTATGGCCTGTTGCATCGTTTGAGATGCAAAGGGCGCCGGCTGATCTATGCCGCGAACACCTGTGCTAACTCCTCGGGATGGTCCACCACTACATCGGGCGAAGCGTCTTCGAGGGTTTGTGGGGCGAATCCGTAGGTCACGCCGACCGTCCACAAGCCGGCATTGTGTCCGGTCTCAATGTCGGTGTGCGAGTCGCCAACGATCGCGGTCTGCGCCGCGGATACGCCAGTTTCTGCGAGCAGTTTGCGGGCACCTTCGGGATCCGGTTTCTTGGTCGGAAAACTGTTTCCGCCATAGATTTGCAGAAAATGAGGCGACAACCCGAGCGCTTCCACGATGGCGCGAGAGGGAATCACCGGTTTGTTCGTGAGCACTGCCAGTTTGCGTGGTGATCCGTTGGACGAACTCTGAATGGAAGCCAGTGCGTCGGCGATTCCGGCATAGACCGTCGTGTGATCCAGTTTGTGCTCGCGATAGTAGGACAGAAAGAACTCGAGCCCTCTGCTCACTACCGCTTCCTCGATCTTTTCTCCGCCGAGCGCCCGCTGAATCAAGACAGGCGCGCCGTCGCCGACATAGCTGGCAATCACGTTTTCCGGCAACTCGGGCCGGCCGATATGGCGAAGAGCGGCGTTGACCGAGTGGACCAGGTCAAGTCGGGAATCAATCAGCGTGCCGTCCAGATCGAAGATGACGAGCTTGATGGAGTGCGGGTCAAAAGCCCGATGCGTACGAATCATGTGCCTCTTCAGAATAAAGCAAGCAGCGTTCAGCCGTCAGCCCCTTAGAGGATTGTGGTTTGTGAAGTCCTTCGTGAACCTTCGTGTCCTTATGTAGGTGAACGCATTTCCTCTTGACATCTTCCATATTTCCAGTATTATCGAAATATGACGGCCATTCCGCACAAAGTCGCTGTATCCGCGAAATCCGCCGAACGCGTTGCCACCTACGCCGACCAGTTCTCCGCCATGGGAAATGAGCAGCGGCTGCGCATCATGCAGTTTCTCCTGACTGCGCATCCCGAGGGGCTGGTAGTAGGCGACATCCAGTCAGAACTCGAAATCCCGAACTCGACGCTCTCGCATCATCTCGACAAGCTACGGACGGAAGGTCTGGTCGAGGTCGAGCGTGAGGGGACGTTCCTTCGTTACACCGCGAACACCGCGGCATTGCAGGAACTTCTGCAGTTCCTTTATGCCGAGTGCTGCACGCGCAACAAAGCCGTCAAACCGCAGGACATCATACAGATCTGCAAATAGGAGCCATCATGAGCACGACTGAAGCTGCCGATATCAAGCAAGTGGTGAAACAGAAATATGGAGAAGCCGCCCTGCGGGTGAAGTCCGGAGGCAGTTCCTGCTGCGGAGCGACGCCGGGAACGGGATGTGCCGATCCGATCACTTCGGATCTTTATGACGCATCGCAGATCGGCCAGATTCCTGAGGAGGCGCTGCTCGCGTCGCTCGGTTGCGGCAATCCTACGGCCCTGGCGCAACTGAAACCCGGCGAGACCGTGCTCGATCTCGGGTCTGGAGGCGGCATCGATGTGTTGCTCTCGGCGCGTCGCGTGGGCGCGTCGGGCAAAGCCTACGGACTCGATATGACGGACGAGATGCTTGCACTCGCAAACGAGAACAAGCGTAAGTCGGGCATCGAGAACGTAGAGTTCCTCAAGGGCGAGATCGAGAACATTCCGCTGCCGGAGAACTCCGTCGATGTGATCGTCTCGAACTGCGTCATCAATCTCTCGGCGGATAAGGACAAGGTCCTGCGCGAGGCGTTTCGCGTGCTCAAGCCCGGCGGCCGCATTGCGGTCTCTGACATCGTGACCCGGGGCGAGATGCTGCCCGAGATCCGGCAGAGCGTTCTTGCCTGGGTTGGCTGCATTGCCGGAGCTCTGGAAGAGAACGAGTACCGCGCCAAGCTAGTAGCTGCGGGATTTGAGCAGATCGGAATCGAGCCCACCCGCATTTACCAGGCGGAAGATGCGCGTGAACTTCTCTCCGGCCCGGTTGTGGTGAATCTTACTCCGGAGCAGGTGGACGGGAAGTTTATGAGCGCGTTCATCCGCGCCGTGAAACCGGCTGCGGACAAACAGCCCTGCTGCGGACCGGCCTGCTGCAACTGAGAGCGAGGACGGGATGCCGCGCCATTACAACGTCCTCTTTCTCTGCACCGGGAACTCGGCCCGGTCGATTATGGCCGAGGCGATCCTGAACGCCAAAGGGCAATCAGTTTTCACTGCGTACAGTGCCGGCAGCCATCCGGCCGGCACTGTGCATGCCGGAGCATTGAAACAATTGCAATCGGCGCATCTTTCTACCGCGGGGTTGCGCAGCAAGAGCTGGGACGAGTTTGCCCAGCCCGGCGCTCCATCACTCGATTTCATTTTCACTGTCTGCGACAACGCTGCGAGGGAAGTCTGCCCCGTATGGCCCGGGCATCCGATGACTGCGCATTGGGGCATTCCCGATCCTGCGGCCGTTCGGAGCTCGCCCGAAGCCACCGAGAAAGCATTCCGCGACGCGTTCTTCGTGCTCGAACGCCGGATCAATCTATTTCTGAGTTTGCCGCTCGCCACACTCGATGAGCTGGCTCTCACGAAGGAACTGAAACAGATCGGGCGACAATGACGCGCCTACACGAGGCACTGCATGCATACAGCCGTTTCAGCCCGTCTTAAATTCCTGGACCGTTTTCTTACCGTGTGGATCTTTGCCGCCATGCTCATCGGCGTCTTCGCCGGATGGGCGCTGCCTGGCATCGTGCCATTTCTCAACCGTTTCAGTGTGGGCACGACCTCGATTCCGATCGCCGCTGGGCTGATCCTGATGATGTACCCGCCTCTCGCAAAGGTTCGCTACGAGGAAATGGGAGAAGTTTTTCGCAATAAGAAAGTCCTCATGCTGTCGCTGGTGCAGAACTGGGTGATTGGTCCAGTGCTGATGTTTGCGCTGGCAGTTATTTTCCTGCGTGGATATCCGGAATATATGGCCGGACTCATCATGATCGGGCTCGCCCGCTGTATCGCGATGGTGATTGTGTGGAACGAATTGGCGAAAGGCGATTCGGAGTACGCTGCCGGACTGGTGGCGTTCAACTCGGTCTTCCAGGTGCTGTTCTATTCCGTATACGCGTGGGTGTTCGTCACCAAACTGCCGCCGCTTTTCGGACTCAGCGGTTCCATCGTCGATGTATCGATCCGCGAAATCGCCAAAAGCGTTTTTATCTATCTCGGCATTCCGTTCCTGGCGGGCATCCTCACACGCTTCGTGCTGCTGCGGGCGCGCGGAAGAGAGTGGTATGAGGCGAAGTTCATCCCCCGGATCAGTCCCATCACGCTGATCGCGCTGCTTTTTACGATCGTCGTAATGTTCTCGCTGAAGGGGGAATACATCGTCCGGTTGCCGCTGGATGTGCTCAGGATTGCTGTACCGCTGCTGATCTACTTCGTTGTGATGTTTCTCGTCTCTTTCTACATGGGACGGAAACTTGGGGCGGACTATTCCAAGACTGCGACGCTATCGTTCACCGCTGCCAGCAACAATTTCGAGCTGGCTATCGCCGTGGCGGTTGCGGTTTTTGGGATCAATTCCGGAGCGGCCTTCGCCGCCGTCATTGGGCCGCTGGTGGAGGTCCCTGCGCTGATCGGACTGGTCAACGTGGCTCTCTATTTCCAGCGCCGTTACTTCGCAGGGGTTCCCGCGGTCGTGGCCTGACCGGGAGATGGCAAAGCCCTGGCGACTGCGGTCGCCGGGGCTGAGCACAGCCAAACTCGTTCATGGGAGAACTCTCCCATCAGAACGTGCTCGTTGGCGGAGCACTTTAATGTTTCCGGATGTGCCGAAACTGTGCGTGGAATCATAGACCGACATGACTCTGGTCACATGGTCATACCGCCCAAGTGCCTGCTAAAGAAACTTCCTCGTTTTCCTACCCGCCCATAGCATTTACAATCCAACAGGTTCGTGGTTTTGCGCAGCATCGCTCCAGCGCTTGGGGAATCTAAACAACTTCGGGGATTGAGACGGGATGGCAACGACTAAAACCGACCCAAAGCTGGCCCTCGCGGGCAACGGCGCCAAGAAAAGCAAGTCCTACGAAGGACTTACCCGCGAACAGCTCATCCAGGCCTATCGCCTGATGTACACTTCCCGGCGCGTCGATGACCGGGAGATCCTGCTCAAGCGCCAGCAAAAGATCTTCTTCCAGATGTCAGGTGCCGGGCATGAAGCCATTGGTGTGGCTGCGGGCCTTGCGCTCAAGTCGGGGTACGACTGGTTCTATCCCTACTATCGCGACCGGGCGCTGTGTCTGGCGCTGGGCGTGGAGCCTTACCAGATGTTGCTGCAAGGCGTTGGAGCGGCGGACGACCCGAGTTCCGGCGGACGCCAGATGCCTTCGCACTGGAGCTATCCCAACCTGCACATCGTGACGCAGTCCTCGCCCACCGGATCGCAGATCCTGCAGGCCGTCGGATGCGCGGAAGGTGGGCGGTATCTGGCACGGCACCCGAAGACCGCAGAAGTGCCCTCCGGTGCCAACGACTATCGGCAGTTCAAGAATGTGCGTTTCCGCGGCGATGAAGTCACGTATGTCTCGCTGGGCGACGGCACTTCGAGCGAAGGCGAATTCTGGGAAGCAATGAACGCCGCCGCGCTCGGGAAGCTGCCTGTCATCTTCTGCGTCGAAGATAACGGCTATGCGATCTCTGTGCCGGTGGAAGTCCAGACTGCGGGCGGAAGCATCTCGCGGCTGGTTTCAGGCTTTCCTAACTTTCATTTTGAAGAAGTGGACGGCACCGATCCGGTTGCGAGCTATGCCGCGTTCCGCCGGGCAGCGCAGTATTGCCGCGAGGGCCACGGGCCGGCGTTTGTGCATGCGCATGTGATTCGTCCTTACTCTCACTCGCTGTCGGATGATGAGCGGTTATATCGTCCCGATGCCGAGCGCGAGCGCGATGCGCAGCGCGATCCGGTGACGCGCACGCAGATGTTCCTGCTGCGGGAAGGCATTCTCGACGACAAGGGCATCAACCAGTTGGAGAAGGAAGTGGAGGCAGAGCTTCAATCCGCGGTGGATCGTGCTCTGGAAGCGTTGCCTCCGGCGCCAGAATCGGTGATGCAGTATGTCTACTCGCCCGATCTGGATGTAACTTCCTCTGCTTTCGAGACGCAGGCTGTCGTCGCGGCTGAGACTGGGACCGACGGCAAGAAGCTGGCGCCGAAGACGATGGCCGACCTGATCAACGTGACGCTGCGCGATGAGATGAAGCGCGACGAACGCATCGTGATCTTCGGCGAGGATGTTGCAGACTGCAGCCGCGAAGAGTATCTCAAGCGCAAGCTGGTGAAAGGGAAGGGCGGAGTTTTCAAGCTCACTTTTGGCTTGCAGTGCGAGTTCGGCAATGATCGCGTGTTTAATTCGCCGCTCGCCGAGGCAGCCATTGTCGGGCGCGCGACGGGGATGGCGACTCGCGGCCTGAAACCAGTCGTCGAGATTCAGTTCTTCGACTACATCTGGCCGGCGATGATGCAGATTCGAGACGAACTCAGCGTCATCCGGTGGCGCTCGAATAATGGGTTTTCGTGCCCGGTCGTGATCCGCGTGGCGATCGGCGGATATCTGACCGGAGGCGCGATCTATCACTCGCAGTGCGGGGAGAGTATTTTCACGCACATCCCGGGGCTTCGCGTAGTTTTCCCGTCGAACTCGCTCGATGCCGCGGGATTGCTGCGTACAGCGATCCGGTGCGATGATCCGGTGCTTTTCCTGGAACACAAGCGGCTGTACCGCGAGTCCTACGGACGGTCCGCGTATCCTGGGCCGGATTACATGATCCCGTTTGGAAAGGCGAAGATCGTACATCCCGGAACGGATCTGACGGTAATCACCTACGGTGCGGTGGTGCCGCGCGCGCTGCAGGCCGCACAGAAACTCGAACGCGAGCAGGGAGTGAAGGTCGAACTGATCGACTTGCGCAGCCTAAACCCGTTCGATTGGGATACGATCGCTGCGTCGGTAGCGAAGACCAATCGCGCCCTGGTTGCGTATGAAGACACGTTGAGCTGGGGATACGGCGCCGAGATTGCGGCCCGCATCGCCGATCAACTCTTCGATCAACTGGATGCGCCAGTCCGGCGCGTCGCGGCGAAAGATACGTTTGTCGCTTACCAGCCCATCTTGGAAGACGCGATCCTGCCGCAACCGAATGATCTGTACCTAGCCATGAAGGAACTGGCGGAGTACTAATGTTGTTGACGTGCAACGTGCCCGGTTTTTGGCGGCGGGATTAGGGAAAGCGTTCCGCGTCCGCTGTAACTGCAAGCCGGATCCGAGAGCACAGGCCAATCCCCTCCTGTACAATTCGCGGCATGAGCGTCCCCGAAAAATCGGGATGGAGAACCAGACTCGTGGAACGAGGGTTTCCGGATCGTTCCTTTGATATCGAGTTTTGGCAGGAACAGGGAGATGAAGCAATTTTTGCTGCTGCATGGGAGTTGGTGGAGTTAGCTGAGGAAGTCCGTCATGGTAGAAAACCCACACTACAAAGAACTGTTACAACTCTTAAACGAATTTCAGGTTGAATATCTGATCGTCGGCTGGAGCAAGCACCAAAAAAACTCAACACAGGGGACACAGAGTTACACAGAGGAATTCATCTCCTGCGTACTCTCCGTGTCCTCGTAGATGATTGTGTCAGCGCGTTACGGCTTGGGGCATGCGCGCTGGGCGGTCCATCGCCGCTTCCACTTTGCCCACGCTGCCGAATAGGGCCCGGTAAACTCCTCCGCCGAGCGCGCCACCGATCAGGGGCGCAACCCAGAACATCCAGAGCTGCTGCAACGCCCATCCCTGGGCGTACACGGCGACCCCTGTGCTGCGCGCCGGATTGACGGAGGTATTCGTGATCGGAATGCTGATCAGGTGGATCAGGGTCAGGCAGAGCCCGATGGCGATGGGAGCGAATCCCTTGGGCGCGCGTTCGTCGGTGGAGCCCATGATCACGATCAGGAAGAATGCAGTGAGCACCACTTCAGCGACGAAGCCGGCGAGAAGAGAATAGCCTCCCGGCGAATTCGCGCCGTATCCGTTGGATGCGAATCCGGCATGCACATCGAAGCTGGCTGACCCGCTGGCAATGACGTACAGGACACCTCCAGCGGCAATGGCGCCGAGCACCTGCGCGATCACGTACGCTAGAAGATCCGAAGCGGGGAAGCGTTTCCCGACAAGCAGCCCGACGCTGATGGCCGGATTCAAGTGGCATCCGGAGATGTGGCCGATGGCATAGGCCATCGTGAGGACGGTGAGGCCGAAAGCCAGCGCGACCCCTACGAACCCGATACCGACTGCAGGAAATCCCGCGGCCAACACTGCGGCGCCGCATCCGCCAAAGACGAGCCAGAATGTTCCGAAAAACTCCGCTGCTGCGCGTTTACCGATAGGCATGGTCGACCTCCGTTCGGCTTCTTGAAGTTGTGGAAACTGACGTTCAGGCCTGGGACGTTCGAGAGGGCCCCAGCGTAGCACAAGGAAGGTGGAATCGTAAGCAAAACACCGACTGACACCTTGCGAGAGGTCGTTGAGTGGCATTCGTCCTGAGGTCATCCCGGAGGGTGGGTTTCTGGCTCCGTGGAATTGACCCGCACACGGGCTGCGGGAACTCCGTTAGTCACTAACCCCTTTCTTTTCTCTGCTTAATTCACAGGGTGCCATGCCTAGAATGTCTGAAACATTTTGCACATCGGTTGGTGCATCAGGTTTGCGGAGCAGAAGGCAACGCGGATACTTCGGTAACGTCGCCTGATTACCGAGCGCATGTTAGAAAAGTTTAGTAGGCAGCAGTTGGATCTCACAGCACGAGACGGACGAAACAGGGAGGAACACATGGTCGGTGAACTGGAGCTCCTCAATGAATGGATTCCGGAACAGATGCAGCCGGGGACCGTCTTTGTGCTCGAAAACGCAGGCGAGATCGGCGAGAAGGAAGATCCCTATTGGGCCGTGCTGTCGTGCCCCTCGTGCGGCATGCTCGGCCTGATCACTCGCAAACAGATCAATGGATTCCTGCCGGTCATTTGCGGATCGGAATGCTGCTCGGCGCAGTTCTTCATCCGCGACAGTGAAGTGATCGTGCGGAAGCCTTTCTAGTCGCACAGTTCGTAACAATTTCTTCTAACGTTGTCATCCAGAGGCCCGCGCAATTGGCGCGCCTTTGCATTCTGCGCGTTTTGGCAGTGCGGATGAGAGTTGGGGACTGCATAGATCCTGGGGTCCGCAAAAAGCGCGGACCCCAGGATGACAGAGCTAGTGGTTAGACTCGAACGACAACGGCGTATTAGTCGTCAGGATCGCGACTTCACTGCGGCCAGTTGCACCGGCACCTGCTCGACGATCTCAATCCCGAAGCCTTCGAGCGCTGCGACCTTCTTTGGGCGATTGGTCAGCAGGCGGATGCGGCGCAGGTTCAGGTCGGATAGGATCTGCGCTCCGATCCCGATTTCACGCTGGATATGCTTACTATTGTCATACAACGAAGGAAGCGTGCGGCCCCCATGGAAACTAAGCGCGGTGCGATCTCCCACCTTATCAACCGAGAATCCTTGCGAAGTCTGGTGCAGGTAGATGACGGCGCCCAGGCCCTCTTGCGAGATGCGTTGCAACGATCCTTCGAGGGTGGCATGGCACTCGCAGCCGGTCGCCCCGAAAACGTCTCCCATCAGGCAATGCGCGTGCATGCGGACCAGTACCGGCTGATCGGCGTGCTCGATGTCCCCGCGAATCAGCGCAACGTGTGACTCGCCTCCATCGACTTCGCTGGCATACGCGATCAGGCGGAATTCACCGAAGCGGGTCTCGATGAGGGCCTCGCCGACACGGTTGATGTAGCGCTCGTGCGCCATACGGTAGCGGATGAGTTCCGCGACCGTCAGCATCTTCATTTTGTGTTCGCGGCAGAATTCGATGAGATCGGGGACGCGCGCCATGCTGCCGTCGTCCTTCATGATTTCGCAGATGATTCCTGCGGGAACCATGCCGGCGAGACGAGCGAGATCTACCGAAGCTTCAGTCTGCCCTGCGCGGACGAGCACTCCGCCCTTTCTCGCGCGCAGAGGGAACATGTGTCCGGGACGAGCCAGGTCCGACGGCTTGGTCGCTGGATCGATAGCTACTTGAATGGTGCGGGCGCGATCGTGCGCTGAGATGCCGGTCGTTACTCCCTGCCGCGCGTCGATAGCTTCGCAGAATGCCGTCCCGTACTGCGACGTGTTCTCGTTCGTCATCGGTCCGATGTTCAGATGCTCAAGCCGCTCCTCGGTCATCGCTAGGCAGACCAGGCCGCGTCCGTGCTTGGCCATGAAGTTGATGGCCTCAGGCGTGACCTTTTCGGCGGCGAGGGTTAGATCGCCTTCGTTCTCGCGGTCTTCATCGTCCACGACGATAATCATGCGCCCGGCACGAATTTCTTCGATGGCATCCGGAACATCGGTAAACGGAGGCTGTAGGGTCATAACGGTATGGGGCGATTTTAGCAAGTTCGCGCGGATTTGTTTGTCAGCGTTTTGTCATCGTTCAGTCATTGGTCACATTCTGGCGGGGCGCATCCGACGGTATGTGCGTGATTCCGAACTTCGATAAGATCACGTCATGCCGATCACGCTCGACGACATGCGCCGCTACGCGGTCGCCCGCAGCCTGTTCGCTCCCACCTCGTTGAAACGCGCGCTGCACCGCATGGGGTTTGTACAGGCGGATCCGATCCGGTCTCCAGCGCGAGCTCAGGATCTGATCTTGCGGCAACGCGTCAACGGATACCGTGCCGGTGATCTCGAGCGCCGCTACGCAGAACTGGGGGTGCACGAAGACTTCTTCGTGAATTATGGCTTCGTCACGGAGGAGCTTCAGGCGTTGATGCATCCACGCGGAACGCCTCGCTCTCCCCGCACTCCCTGGTTTGGGATTCGGGGCAAGAAGGCGAAACTGCTGTGGGAGTTCGTGCGGGAACGGGGAAGTGTGCATCCGCAAGAGGTCGACGAGCACTTTGCTCACGGCACTGTCACGAATTATTGGGGCGGAAAGTCGAATGCAACCACGCACCTGCTCGACCAGATGCATTATCAGGGAGTATTGCGAGTAGTGAAGCGGGAAGCTGGCATCAGGCTATACGGCATCCACGAG
Organism: Terriglobia bacterium; assembly: GCA_963727085.1. Taxonomy (GTDB): domain Bacteria; phylum Acidobacteriota; class Terriglobia; order Terriglobales; family Acidobacteriaceae; genus Sulfotelmatobacter. Next base: position 624,128 of record CAVSER010000007.1, read on the forward strand.
CATGGACCGGGTCCTATCGATCGGGTTGAAAGGGAAGCACGCCTCGACGCGCTGTCTGATGCCGCAGTGAATGTCTATGCGCCGATGCCGAAATCCAGCCTGAATTATCTCTTGCGGCGGCTGCGCTATGCCGCCCCCCAATGGGAAAAATACATCGCGAAGACTCTGCAGCGAGCGCCGGAACGTCTATCGCACGCCACAATCGACGGGATCGAGTGGTACTGGCCCGCCGACGAAGACCCGACTCGTGCGAAAGTCGAGCCAGTTGTCAGATTGCTGGCGCCATTCGATCCGGTGGTGTGGGATCGTGATCGTTTCGAGATGCTGTGGAACTGGACCTACCGGTTTGAGGCGTACACTCCGGCGGCCAAACGCGTGCGCGGATACTATGCGCTCCCGATGCTGTGGGGAGATCAGGTGATCGGCTGGGGAAACCTGTCGGTGAAAGAGGGGCAACTGGACGCGAAATTCGGATACATCGATCCAACGCCGCTCCGCGATTCAAACGTCCTACGCGAACTGGAAAGCGAGATGGACCAGATGCGAGCCTTCCTGCGAGTCGGTTCGAACTCAGGCTAGTTTCTGTTCGGCCCCGCGGAAGAGTGCGCGCATGGCGCGGATCACCCAGCGGATGGTTACGAAGATGATGAAGACGAACGCCAGCGCAAGCCCTCCGGCCACGTAGGGATGTCGCGTGGAGAGCCAAGTTAATCCGATGGCGAGAACGTCTTCTCCAAGGCTGAGCGTAATGTTCGAAAATGGCTCGGGCGATGGCGTGACCGCCGCTCTGACTGCGGTCTTGCCGCTGTGAGCGATTAGTGCGACGCCTGCTCCGATTACCGTTGCCAGCAACTGATGCTCTGGAGGAAGTTGGCTGGTCGCGCGATAGGCGAGCAGTCCGGCAACTGGAACACGAATGAAGGTATGCAGCGCGTTCCAGATCAGGTCGAACGCGGGAATCTTGTCGGCGAAAAACTCAACCCCGAAAAGCACGAGGCTCGCGATAATCACAGGCCAGCTTTGGAGGAGTTCCACTCCCGGCGGAAGAGGAAGGTGTCCGAAGCGCGCCAGCAGTCCCAGAACGGCAACGGTGGCGTAGAGGTTTAGTCCCGCGGCGAAGCCGATGGCTGCCAGCAGGGCGAAGATTTCGGTCGTCGGAATCTTCAGCAGGTCGAGCATAAAGGGCTACGACTGCTGAGGATAGCAGGGAATGGGGAAGAGCGAATCGGCTGATCGATCCCAAACAGAAAGGGTCGCTCCGGGAGCGACCCTCGATGCCTTGATTGGCAAGAATTTACAGAGTTGATTCGATCTCAAAACCCCAGGCTTCCAGGAGTGGCTCGGGGATGTACTTGGAGTTCTTGTTGCGCCGCGCCCACTCGCGCAGGCGGGTCGACCGCAAATATTGATCCGGGGAGAGCTTGTACTCGCGTACTACCTGTTCGAATTCGGTGATTGTGGGGGTAATCGGCCCGATCGGTTCGGGCTTTCCCCAGTTAGGATTTCCGCGTCGCTTGGCCATGAACAATTGCCTTTCCACTCAAGGGGATGAAACTGCCTGATCTGCCTGTTAATAGGATTCTAAAAGCCATCTTCACGATTCAGGGATATCCCTGCGGTCTTCGCGGCCGGGAACGAACATACGTGGGCCGAATCCTGCAGGAACCCAAAAGCTGATCGGAGACTCAGTATATTACGGTTGATTTAACTAGAAAGTCAACAGGAATTTGCCACGCGACAGTACTATTACATTCCGTTAAGTCTTTTGCATTCATTATGTTGCACCCTCGACCCAAGTTTTGGTCGCCTGTCACCAAGGCGCGCTTCTCTTCGCCGCGTTGCGTTTCCGCAAAGTTAAATGCCTGGAAATCCGGCAACCGCCGACTTTTACAGGTTACGGCCGTAACGGCCGATTCGGGGTCTGAAGTTGCCCCCATCCGTCGATGGAAATAGAGTGCAATCAGGGAGATCAGATGAGGACCGGCTGCAGTCAGAGGCCGCAATCGATCTCTATGCGGCAGAGCAGATAGGCGCTTTCCATGAGTCTTAAATCCCTGGTCTTGTGTTCCGACGAAAAGATTGTGCGCGTGTTACGGCGCGTGCTGGGAGATCTCGATATTGATGTTGACCTTTGTGCGTCCGGCGAAGGTGCCCTGCGCAAACTGACGCGGCAGAGATTCGAAGCCATCATCGCCGATTGTTCCGACGATGGCGCTTTCGACGTGCTGAAAAGCGCCCGAAACGCGCCTTGTAACAAACAAGCGGTGGCAGTCGCGATTGTCGAACCGATTGTGGGGCTCAAGGCTGTATTCGATATCGGTGCACATTTCGTCCTGTACAAGCCGGTTTCGAGCGAACGCGCAAAGTCGAGTTTCCGCGCCGCCCGAGCGCTGATGAAGAGCGAACGGCGGCGGAATGTCCGAGTGGCGCGCCAGATCCCTGTGGTGATGCGCAGCCGGACTGCCGGCAACAACATGAAAGTCACAACCGTGGATTTGAGCGAAGGCGGAATGGCGGTTGCCATGCCGCATCAGCAGAAGCCCCGAGGAGAGTGGGAGATCGCATTCACGCTTCCAGGAACTTCTTCGACGCTCGAGATTCCGGCAGAATTTGCGTGGGAAGGGAACGGGCGGCAGGCTGGATTGCGCTTCCTGAATCCATCGCCCGAGGTCACTCGACAATTGCGCGAGTGGCTGAGACAAAACTCTCCCGAGGCGGAGCAGGATGATCCGCCGATCCGCTGCCAACTCACGGATTTGAGCCTGGGCGGATGTTATCTCGAAATTTCCTCTCCGTTTCCGGCTTCGAGCCGCGTGACATTATCGATGCGGGCGGGTGGCGTTGAAATCCGCGTGCAAGGCGTCGTTCGGGTGATGCATCCGGAGAAGGGCATGGGAGTCGAATTCACGCAGGCCACTGAAGAGCATCGTTCCGCCGTGGGAAAATTTCTAGCGGTACTGACCGAGAACCGGGGCCTGACGCCAGAGTTGCTGGTCGAGCCAGAAGGGCTGGAGCCCGACTCTCGCACCGTGAAAGCTCCGCGGCCGGTCACGGAAGATCCGCTTCTGGAGCTATTCCACGGAGATTCGTTGACGGCAGAGGAATTCCACGAGGCGCTGCGCAAACAGCGCGGTATAGCCCCAGAAGGCAGCGAAAGCCTGGCGGCCCACGCCTGAGTTTCGCGCGAGTGGAGCCAGCGGTTTCTTCTCCGAACGGGCGATGCCAGGCCATCCCTACGCTAGAATAAAACTCAATCCCGCACGGCGACACTGGTAGACGAACGGGACTTAAATCCGCAGGGCCCAAAAGGCCTGTGGGGGTTCGATCCTCCCTCCCTGGCACCAATAACTCTCGCCGCTTCACAGCGTTCCCGCGTCCGTTGAGTACCAGATTGTTTCGGCTCCGAACCGTCGGAAGTGGCGATTAAGGCTGAATTAAGGCTTCGTCGGCTGCACAACTCCGAGCCGCTTCCATTCTTCTTGACGGTGGCGTTCGGATGCTTCCATGTGTTCTCGAACAGCCTTTAGAACGTTGAGGTAGTCCGCCTCGTCCGATCATGAATGATGCATGGGCCGTTGCATCGAAGAGCAGACTGTAGCGGTTTCCGATTTCTAGCGCTCTGGATAAAAGCTCGTCAATCTCAGTAAAAAGCAACGGATGGTTAGCGCCCGATGACGATGGACTCGGCAACTCCAGCGGTGAAGCGCCTTGGCGGCGCTCCGTCACATGCCTGAGGATTGATTTTCCCAGCATATAAACCTAGTATATGAGGTTATTTTGTTTAATTAACATTAAAAACCCTGTATATTAGGACAATGTTGCTATTGTCCGAACTCGGCGAGCAGATCGCCACCAAGCGCAAAGCACTTGGCTTGACGCAGCCCATGCTTGCGAAGAAAGCCAGGGTCGGACTTTCCACGCTTGATGCCCTGGAAAACGGACGGCTGGGGGAACTGGGATATTCCAAGATCACTAACATTCTCACGTCGCTGGGTCTGGAACTGAGGCTGCAGGAAACGAGCGCGGCTCGGCCCACGCTTGACGAGCTCATGGAAGAGGGACGGGATGATCAAGGTCTGGACCGACGCCGCTGAGGGGGGACTGCTCGATCGTCATGGCGAGCGGGGCAGCACGTTTGCGTATCTTCCCGGTGCTCCGTCTGCGCGCGAGGTGTCGGTGACGATGCCTCTGAGGCTTGAGTCGTGGAGCGTGCCATTCGGCCTGCTTCCGGTTTTCGAAATGAACCTGCCCGAAGGCGTTCTGCGGGAGCGGCTCCGCCTTGCCTTTGCGAAAGCGACCGGCACCTTCGACGAACTCGACCTGCTGACCATTGTCGGCCGCTCGCAGGTCGGGCGCATCCGCTACACCGGCGACAAGGAACATCTGCGCGAGGAGGTACCCTTCCAGTCGGTGGACGAAATTCTTGAACGCAGGCGCGGTGGCGACCTCTTCCGCTATCTGCTTGAGAAATTCGCGGTCTTCTCCGGGATCAGCGGCGTGCAGCCCAAAATCCTTGTGCGCGACGAAAAGGCGTTCGCCGAGACGGCCCGTACGGGGCACCGCCTCTCGCAAAGCTACAAAGGCGCGACCCACATCGTGAAGATGTGGGAGAACAACGAATATCCGCAATTGGCGGCCAACGAGTATTTTTGTCTCACCGTGGCGCGCAACTATGGACTCGATGTTCCCCCCTACCGCCTGGCCGAAGATGGAATGGCGCTGATCCTTGATCGTTTCGATCTGCGCATGGACGGGACCTATCGCGGTTTTGAGGATTTCTGCGTGCTAAACGGACGCAGGACCGACGAAAAATATCGCGGCAGCTACGAGACTTCGGTCATGAAGAGATTCGGGCAGTTTGCAAACTCGACTCATGCGGGCGAGGACATGGAAAAGCTGTTCGCCCTCATTGCCTTGAATTGCGCGCTTCGCAACGGCGACGCGCATCTCAAGAACTTCGGGATTGTTTACGATGACGTGCAGGGCGAAGCGAGACTCGCACCCGTTTATGATCTTGTGACGACCTCGGTCTATCTGCCGAAGGACAGCATGGCGCTGACCCTGAACGGCACGACCAAATGGGCGAGCGCGAAGGAATTACAGCGACTAGGCGAGACGCGGATGGGAGCGACCCCCGCCCGCGTCCGAGAGATCCTCAAGCGCATAGAGGCCGCGATTGCGGAGACCTCAAAGGAACTGCGCGCCTACGTAAAATCGCACGCGGAATTCAAAGAGATAGGCAAGGGAATGCTCCAGCAATGGCAGCAGGGTGTCGCTCTTTCGCTGAAGGCAGGCTGAGCTACCCGTTCGTTCTTCTGCAGCAGCTCCGATCGCGTTCGTGGCGTGAGACACGGCCGAGAATACTTCCGTGGCACAGCCACGCTCAGATTCAGCGGGATCATGCGACCTCTCGTTTTTGCGGGTGTATCTCGGCTTCCGTAGCCACCTCAGCCTGCAAGCTTTGGAGATCTCTCGAGATGGTCAGGGTAGCGAGAGTACGACCTCCTTTCTTGTACACAGCGGAGCAATCGCGGGCATCGAGGTTCCCATCGATTTCGATGGCGTCCCACCTTTCGGCATGGCCCACGTAATTGATAGCTACGTCGTAGTGTTGACTCCAGAAGAATGGAACAGCATCGAACTTTTCGAGCCGGCCGAGAATGTTTTTGGCTGCGACTTGTCCCATGCGTTCAGCTACCACCCAGTGCTCGACGCGGATTCGCTCGCCGGTGTGCGGATCTGGCCAGCGCGCGGCATCGCCGGCAGCGAAGACTCCAGCAGTACTGGTTTCCAAATACTCGTTGACTGAGATACCTCGATCGATAGCGAGTCCGGCCTGTTCGGCCAAAATCAGTGATGGCCGCACGCCTACTCCCAGGACCAGGAAGTCTGCGTCCAAAGTTTTGCCGCCGGTTAAGACGACGTTGCGTCCATTCACGCGGCTGACCGTCTCGCCCAAATGAAAGGTTACGCCGTGAGCTTCGTGAAGCTTGCGAATGAAGATGCCAACCTCGGGTCCCATCACTCGTTCGAGCGGCTGGCGATCAGGTGCCACTACATCCACGAGGATTCCGCGGGCTCGCAGCGATGCGGCAACTTCCAAACCGATAAAGCTGGCGCCCACCACCACGACGTGTTTTGCTGAGGCTGCTTTGGCAATGATCGCCTTGCTGTCAGTGAATGTGCGGAGATAAAGAAGCTGAGAGTCAGTCGCACCTTCGATCGGCAAACGGACGGGGTCGGCTCCGGTGGCCAACAGGAGAGCTCCAAATTCGAGGACCTTGCCACTCTCCAACACGATCTGCCGGTTTTTCGCATCCAGCGATGAAACCCTCGAGTGAAGGAGAAGATCGATCCGACGGTCGCGATAGTAATCAGAAGACCGCAAAGGAATCCAGTCTTCCTGAGCCGTGCCGGCCAGGAAATCCTTGGAAAGGTTCGGACGATCTACTGGCGGAGAGGCATCGGCACTGACGATGGTTACGGGACCGTCGTAGCCTTCTCGCCGTAGCATGTCGGCCGCAGCCAAACCCGCGGCGCCTCCGCCCACAATCACGACCGAGTTTGGACCCTCTGCTCCACGCCTGGGAGCCGGTGATGGGAGCTTCTCACGAACAAGAATCTTGTCGCCCAATCTTTCCACGCGCCAGCGAGGGACGGGATCGAGAGCCGGTGCCCGCAGCGCCTCGCCGGTCTTCAGACTGAAACAGGCATGATGCCAGGGACATCGCACGGTATCACCCACCATCAGGCCTTCGGCCAGCGGTCCGCCGTAATGGGTGCAGTGGGCGCCGATGGCAAAGAATTCATCGCCTCGGCGGCCCAGAACGACTTCTTCGCCGTCAACCTGGCCCGAGATCATGCTGCCATCGCGCAGATCGCGAATGGGAAATCCATTCTTGAAATCGAGGTTCTTCGTCTGTGGCGTTTCTGCCATAACTGGCCTCCGGGATTGTTCGATGCCGTCTTCGGTCGAAGGTGCTGGCGGTATTATTTCTTCCGTGCAATTGAGGCGGCTTCCTCGCCGGCCCGCTTGTTCCACCCGTGGAACCGCGAGAGGTCCCCCGCATTCCACGCCTCGCGGAGCTCAGGTTTGCTGAGATCCCAATCGGGACGGATCTCTTTCGTCACAGCGCGCAGATCGTGCCAAAGATCGATGACCGAGGGACGGCCCCAGAACCAATAACCGTTATAGATGCTGTAAATGACGAGGCCCGGCTTGAGCACGAGCGTATGCGGGATCATCGGATTGTGGTCGGGGTCGGTGTACTCCTGGATGTCGAGATCTTTCTGAACCGTTCGGTCAGGGTCCGAAAGGAAGGTCCACGGGGCGCCGACTGATGCGCGGAATTCCTGAAGCGTATGGTGGTCGTCGGTGGCGATCGTGACGATCTGCGTGTATGCCACGGCGATCTTCGGGTAGAAGGCGGCGAGTTCCAGGTGCTGCTGGTGCTCCTTCGGGCAATAGTGGCCGCGCGCCAGCGTAAGGATCAGGGGATCCTCGCCTTGCAGTTCGCTGAGCTTGCACGGCTTGCCAGTGTGATCAGGCAGTTCGTAATCTGGGAAAACTTTTCCGGGCGCAATACCAGGACGCATAATTGAACTCCTCCTAATTTCTCTAGAGATCCAGCGTGACTCCGTCGGTTGGCTGCGAGCAGCATACGAGCACGTTTCCGGGAGCGGGGAACTCCAGCGGCTCGGGGTTATAAGCAACTGCTCCGCCAATTATCCCGGTCATGCAGGTATGACAGACTCCAGTCCGGCACGACCATCGGACGGGAACGTCGCACGCTTCCGCCAGTTCCAGCAAACTCGCAAATCTCTTATCCCAAGCGAGCGTAATCCCACTGCGCGCGAATGAGACCACGGGGCCGGCTCCACGCGGCCCTGGTGGCAGGTGAGGAGTGTGAACAACCTGCGCCATGCCGGGGGTAATGCTCTCAAGCGCGCCGAAGATCTCCGTGTGCACATTCTCGGCGAGCACGCCCCAGTTCCGCAGTCCATTGCGCATACTTTGCAAGAATGAAGATGGGCCGCACAGGTAGAAGTCGCCGCTCCGCGGCACGCCGATTTTCTCCAGCAAAGCTGTGTCAAGGTGCCCGGGAGCATCGTAGTCCGTTCCTACCTGGTCAGTAGCAGAGGGCCGGCTGTACACGATGTATCTTCGTCCGCGAGAGAGCTGTGTCAGTAAGGACCGCGACTCTTCTGCAAATGGGTGGTCGGCGCGATTGCGCGCTCCATAGATCCACCAGATTTCCCGTTGCGAGCCTTCGGCGGCGAGGGCGTGGAGCATCGCCATCACGGGCGTTGCGCCCACTCCAGCGCTCAAGAGAACCACGGGATTCTGGCCGTTGCGCAGAGTGAAGCTTCCGCGCGGCGCACTGACTTCCAACACGTCGCCTTCGTGCGCACGGTTGCACAGAAATGAACTTCCAACCCCGTTCAATTCGCTCTTCACGCTGATGCGCAGATGGTCGGCTACCGGCAGGTTCGATAGCGAATAGCTGCGAAGAATCGGTGGTTTGTTCGGATCGACGAGCAATTGCAGAACGACGAATTGACCCGCCTGGAAGATAGCAAGAGGCTGCCCATCGACCGGGGCCAGAACGAAGGAAGTTACGGTATCGCTTTCCTTGCGAATTCGCGCGACTCGCATCTGTCGGAAACCGGGCCATGCTGGCGCTTGTTCTTCATATGAGAGTCCGGGATTTCCCACAGCCGTGGTGGAGCTCAAATCTTCTTGGAGCATTGCTTCGAACGAGCCCTGCCAACCCTTGCTCAGCGCAGGAACACGGAGCGCGCGTTGCAGTTCCTCGCGGGAATGTCCCGGCAGATAGAGCAGGGCGTCAACCTCAGCGACGGTAATTCGTTCCAGACCGTCAACAATTTTTACAATGTCGTCGCCCGGCCCAACTTGCCCTTCCTGCAACACCCGAAAATAGAATCCTGGTCTGTGATGTGCTACCAGAAGGGCCGGTATCCTAGGTTCGTTCATGCGGATGCCGACGCGGTAGCACGTTACGCGCGGCTGGCTCACTTCAAATATCGCGTCACCAATGCGGTAGCGATCGCCAATGCAGACCTCGTTATCAGGAAGTCCTTCGACGGTGAAGTTCTCTCCGAACTGGCCGTAGATGAAGTCGTTACGTGCGAGAAAGCGTTCCCAATACTGATAGGAGTCCATCTGATAGACAAAGACGGCTCTCTGCTCCCCACCATGACCGGCCAGATCGCCTTGCCCGTCGCCAACAATATTGAGCTTGCGCACCATCCGTCGACCCTCAACTGGGGATTTCCAGATCCCGGTACGCACAGTTCTGCCGTTCCATGTCACGTCCCGCGGAAGGCCGACATTTACTGAAAGCAATCGGGGCATTTGTACCTCGCCGAAATCCAGAGCCTGGTTGGAGTCCTTTGCTTGTTTCACCAACGACGAGCCGGTGCAGCACCATCCACGTGAAGGATTTCTCCGTTCACATGATCTGCGCGTACGAGGTAAAGAACAGCTTCGACAATATCCGTGACTGTGGCCTTTTTCACGGTCGGATGCAGCGTCGATTCTTCGGGATCGTCGGGGTGCATTGGTGTGTTTACAACGCCGGGGGCTACGGCATTAAAGCGGATACCATCTTTTGCATACTCGATTGCAAGATTCTGGGTTGCCGCATTCAAGCCACCCTTCGTAATCATCGAAACGGAGCCATTTGTGCCGGCGATCGGCCGGTCAGCAAGCGCCGCTGTGATGCTGACGACGCATCCCGATTTCTTTTTCAGCATCTCGTTCACAGTGCGCTGCGTGATGTAGAAGAATCCGAGCAGATTGGTGGAGACGAGGGCGTTGAAGTCCTCGATCGTGAATTCGGTGAAAGGCTTGTTCAGGAAGATGCCGGCGTTATTCACCAAGACATCGATCGCTCCGAAGGAATTGACTGCTGCCTCGATGACCGAAGCGGCAGTCTGCGGCTCACTGATATCGCCGTCGACCAGAACGAGGCTACCCGATCTGATCAGCTTTCGGTTGGCTTCACGAGATGTCGCGACGACGTTATAGCCTTCTCGCAGAAACCCTTCGACTAGCCCCGCGCCAATACCTCCCGATGCCCCAGTTACGATCGCTGTTCGTTTACCGGCACACATGACCTTTCGCTCAGGCGGCCACCCTTTCCGCCGATCGAGCCTTGTGCGGGGGGCCGACGTAAGGGAAGGAGGCGAGCAGGTCTTTGTGGGGCCCTACCTTGTCTTGCGTCACCTTTCCATTGGTAAGGAGAGGAAGAAAGAAATCCACGACGTCATCGGTGAGTGCCCGGCCATTGCCGGGGAATGACGCCGGCCGCGTGGGATCATAGTGGAGCACATCCGGCAGCAGGGTTCCGGCGACCCGTGTGGCTTCCGCCGGCGTATATCCACCGGTGTGCTCCAGCGCGTGCGCGAAGACGGGGATAAAACGGGCATCGTCCGCCGGCTCCGCAGCAAGATAGGCAGTGTTCTGCTCGCCCGCGAGAAATGGAGTTTGATTGGGCCGCGCACCGCGATCCGCCTGAACCCATTTTCCGGTCGAACCGTCGATTGTGCGAGCCCACAGGCCCATCTTTTTGGTGCTGAGCACAGAGTTGGGTACTTCCAGCGCGATGCTGCACACGTCCGCGTCGGCGAAGCCATCGGTACCAGTGAACTGCAGATTGTTCAGGGCGCCATTCACGTCGAAGAAAAAGGGATCGCTGCGCCAGCCGACGAAGAATCGGTGGTCGCCCGCCTCCGTTACTTGCGTCTCTGTCTCTGTCGAGACCGGCGCTCCCTCGACGATGATCTCCCCGTCGTCACCTGTCCCAGCGGCCTGCGCACCCTCAACCCGGCGAAGCGTCGCCGTTTGCTCCCCGTCGAGGGAGGATGTGATGCGCACCCGGTAGGCGATATCGGCGACATTATCGCCGTTCGTATCAATCTTAAGTTCATAGACTGCATCGGGCGAGAAGGCGACGGTCGTCGTGGGCCCCGGCGGGTTGGCGCCGACCGACGGATGCACATTCATGATCAGGATCGACTTGTTAGCATCCCCAGGCTTCGGGAAAGCGTACAAGTCAGTAAGATCGAGGCGGGCGTCCCCGTGGGGAAAGCCAAAGTCTGGCCCTGAATAGTGGTGGGACATATTGTTTTCTCCTCGTACCTGAATAATCAGACACATCATATCTGAAGCGTGATGGACAATCAGTTGAACGATGGCATAGTTCTTTGCCTCAAAGCGCGTAGCGAGTAAAGACAAGGTCGGTCGCTTGGGCCTCTTCGTGGCAGGGGAAGCAGCTTTTCATAAACGCCGCATCGCCAGGTTTGCCATCTGTGCCGAAGTGGCCGAATCCCCAGCCGCCGGTTGCGGCGTACTTGATGGAGTCTTTGACCATGAACTGAACATTTGTGGGAGGCCCGGGCACAAAAGATTGGGCTTGGCCAAAGACTTTGTTGTTCTCCTCCGATGGGACGTGCTGGTAGTGCAAAGCAGCAATGATCGTGCCGTCCGGGAAGGGAAGCTTCCCGTCACGATAAGCTTTGATCGCTACATCGTTGCCCAAGATGGCACCTAAACTGTGGAGGTTGCCTTCTTCATGGGCCGAGGAAATCCACCTCCAGTCCCGGTACCCACTAGGAATTTCAGTAACGAAGGAGGATGCGGGTTGCCCATCCGCGTGGCCCGGAGCAGGGGCAAAGAGGGTGATAAGCCCGGCCATTGTTGCAACTCCAACCCACAAGAATGTGAAGCGTCTCTTAATGATTTCGCCATTCAATGTGCTTCGGTGAACTGATCGAAAAGGGGACCTAATCCGCTTTTCTGCTGCGCGTACCTTCATGTTCCTTCTCCTGATTCCCGGAATGGCGTCGCGGTCGATTGAAGCGGGACGCTACCACTGCGATCAAACCAGAAGAGAGGAGGGCGAGCAATTAGACGATGGTATCGACGATACTTTGGTATCGCTACCAGGCTGAACGCCTCAGCACGATTTCGAATGGAAGGCAACGGTTGCAGGCCTTCTCTCCGGCAAATGGGACCATTTCTGATAGAGTCCCTGCAACAGATTGGGCGTCCTCAGGCAATCTTGATCCTGAGTCTCTTCCGAACAACCTGCATTGCGCTGTAAGCGCCCACGCACCCACGCTCGGCCCGACTTTGATTCAATCAGAATCTGGTCGGCAATCTGTTGGGCAACCGTGTCAACCGCCACACAGGTGGAGCAAATCGCCTTACTTTCAATCACCACTTTGGGTATCCCGCTGCAAGTGCCTGGACGTAGATCGCTGATGGCTTTCGAGTCGGGAAACAGAAGTGACGTTCTAGCGGTTAAACACCGAGGCGTTGCCCGGCTTTTACCTGGGCGCGAAGTACATCAGAAATCAGAGCGCGCAGGCTTCCTTCACTTCAGGGATGGCGAGATAGCAGTGAACCTGTTTCCCCGTACGACGAGTGGCAATCACTCCGGCTCCTCTGAGCACAGCGAGATGTTGGGAGAGATTTCCTTCAGAAATTCCCAAACGTTCGTGAAGTTCCGAGACAGGTCTGGGGCGATGGGCTACTAGATCGAGGATCTTGAGGCGAACGGGATTCGCGAAGGCCTTGCAGATCCCTGCTCGCCTCTCGTAGAGTTCCTCTTCCCACTCTGATTTTCGATTTCGCGGGCGTTTGTTCATGGGCTTCACACGACCGTCTTATCGTACTCTTCCTCGTGAACATGATAGCCCGTAATCATCGCTCGCAGAAGGCTCCCGACTGTTGGTCCGGTGGTTGAGAGGTAAATGTGCCCAATTAAGAATGCCAGAAACAGATAGCTTCCCAGAGTGTGGGCTGGCGCGAGAACCCAAAGGCCGCCAATTCGCGTAAATGTGCCTGGCCAGCGATCGGCACCCCACATCAGGATTCCGGTGACAATCTGGAAGGGAAGAAGGACGTTCAGTAGCAACAGGTAGGTAATCTTCTGCAGGGGATTTAATTTGCGCCGAGGATCGGCATCGAAAGGGTGTTTCTCCCCTTTGAATATGCCGTAGAAGTAGAAACGCGCCTGGCGAATCGCAGCCCCGGTGAAGTCATCCATGTGTGGCAGAAAATGGTGATACTTCGCTGCTGTCACATGATAGAAGATCCCAAGAAAAGCGTTTAAGATCAGCGCGAATCCTACCCAGGAATGCCAACGAACGGCGTTGGCCATCGACCCGAACATTCCGAATCGGTCCGGGTAGTGGATTGCTATTCCGGTAAGGATGAGGCAGATCATCATAGCGGCCTGAAGCCAGTGCCAGATTCGTTCATGCAAGGAGTAAAGAGCAGATGTTGAGTTCATAAGCGACCACCAAGTAAACGAAATGCGCCATGCAACAGACTGAATAGAACCACCCCAATGATGCACACCCACCCTAGCCATTCGACCCACGCCAGTCTGCTGAAGCCGACGATGTAAAACGAATTCAGCAAAACCCGGTTGTCGAACGAGGGCTCTTTGGTTGTAAAGTTCACCACGTTCAGTTTCTTGCCGCGATAGATCACCGGCACTCCAGTGGGCAGCGATGAATTTAGATCCACCGGACGGGCCAGCATGCTGTTCTTCCCATGACATGCCACACAGTCCCGAACCGCCTGCTTTTTGCCGACGATGCCATGGGTCATAGCCCAGGGCACCACTTCGATTCGCAACTCTGGGTCAGACACACCGGAGTACTTTTGCAAGAGCCCTTTCACCAGAGCGATCTTCTCCGGCGTGTCATAAACAGCTTGAGGGATGTCGATGATGCCGTCTTTGTCAGCGAATGCCTTGAGAATCTCAGGCCGATAAGGGAACTCTCCCTCCGCTGGCTTGCCGGCATAGAACGCGTTTTGCACCTGCCACGTGAACACCGGCCTGCCTTTGCTTTTGTCGAACCAATAGACCCCTGTGATCAGGTTCGTCGGCCTGATCTGTCGGGTGTTGTTTTTATCGACGGTGGGAATATAGGCCGGCAGGTAGCCTCGAATCTCTGATTCCGGATCGACGATCGACCCCTCAATTCCGCGCATTGTGATCCGACTGCCGCCGGTATCCATTACAAAGCCCCAATCGTCGCTGCGGTACGCCCAGAAATGAACGACTGGAATGTGACAGGTTTGACAAGCCACCGAACGTAAGTGCGTGGATTTGTAAGGCAGAAAGGCGTGGCTCTTTTCCGCCTCGTGACAATCACCACAGGCCCGCATGGTGTCGTGCTTCGTGAGATTTACCGTTTCCGGAGGAATGTCTCCCCGCGCAAAATTGTGATCTGGACGGCGCAGATAAACAGCCAGATCTTCCTGGGCAGGTTTGTAACGCAGGTTTTTCTTGGGGTCTTCCTGAATCATGCGCCCGGGATTGTTTACCGAGAAGTGACAGTCTACGCAAATGAGTCCGGCTGCGGCGTGAGCATCCCAGGGGAAGTCCATCGTTTCTTTCCCAACGATGTTGGGAGAAACAGTGTCGCTGATCTTAGCGCCGTTATAGATCCAGCCCGACTTCTCGGTGCCGCGCATAATGTCCGCATGTTGAATTGCTGACATGGGCAAGTTCGGAAAAGGGCTGGCTCCGGCCAGCCCTCTTTTTTGACTCAGGCTTAGGCCGCTGGACTGACCGCCTTGTTTGCGGCACTGTCGGAGAGATCTAGGTGAATCGTTGGACGATCCTCGTTTGCGAAGAATATATGAGCCGCCCAAGACGATCGCTGGGTTGGTCCCGCTCCATCGAAGAGAGCATACCTAGCGCCCACACCAACTAGCAGCGGCCCAGTGGCTGTGTGATACTAAGGCCGAAAGCACTTCAGTGCAGGCTGCGCAGAAAATCCCAACTAGGATCGGAACTGACACCGACGATTACTGACGTGGACGGAAAGGGGTCGGAGCGAGTGCAGTAAGCATAGGGATGTCAATGGAGTAAAGCAATTTGCCGGGATGGCGAAATTGGCAGACGCAGCGGACTTAAAATCCGCAGGGCCCAAAAGGCCTGTGGGGGTTCGATTCCCCCTCCCGGCACCACTAACCCTTGCCCCTTCACAGTCTTAGTCTGAGTGGGTTGTCTCGGTTCGGCTTCGAGGTGTCCGATGTGGCGATTAAGGCTGCGAGGGGATTTTGAGCGCTATCGCCTGATTGCGACAGTTGAGATTTTTCTGATTGCCACGTTCTAAGAAATCCACGCCATTCTGACGAGAGCGTAGTGCCAGTCATTACCATCCTTGCGGAGCACGACATAGTACCCACTCCCGCAAAGCCGACCGCAGTGATAGGACACTTCAAGCAGAATTCGGTCCCGCGCTTTGTTCCGGGCGATCACCTCGACTTTGCTGCCTTTGCGGTACTCCTGCGGCAAAAAGAACGCCGACGCACGAATCGAGTTCTCTAGTTTGTCAGGTTCAATTATCAGATTGTGTCCAACTCGTTTGGCAATCGCGATCAGCGATTGTGCTTGTTCCAAAATGTCATCCAAAATTGTCGGGCCACTAGCGCAGGTTTTCTCGAATGCAAGCATATTGTCTAGCACGGACATCGAACGTGATGAGCCGTCAAGGATCAGCGCATACACAACGGAGTCATCCATGGGGGTGAACGGCTCATAGTCGTCACCGCATTCATAGCTGGTGCCCGTGCGCCTTTTGGCCAGCCAAAGCTCAATGCCCTCGAAATCTGCCTCGCTGATATTCGCCGAACACACAGTGGCAAGACCGTCATGCGTTTGTGACACCGAATCCGCGCAGGTTTCGCATTCCGATTTTCCAAGTAATTGAAGAGCGAGGAAAGCTACTCCCGCAATTTCGTCTTCGGAACTGTGACAAGCTGAAACTAGGTCACGGGTTCTGAGGTCCCCGATCTTCAACAGTCTCGCTAGGTCGTCGACTTCTTGCGATTCAACCCATTTCTTTATCGACCGTAGGGTGTCGTTGTACGTTCCTGAGGTCGTCGCGGGTTGTCGGGGAGGAACACCGTTGCTTGCCGATTCCGGTATCGTTTGGGAGTCAGCAATGCAGGTGCATGCCAGCAAAAGTAGCAGCGGGACCCACATTCGCATGAGCAAAGCATACGTCTCTAACGGTCGATAAACAACAAACATCGGGGGTCTACGCCTTAACTGTCGTAACATCTCGATTACAGTGCGCCGGGCTAAACCGGCTTGAAGTAGAGGATGAAAGTTCCTTACGAGAAAGGAGTAGCGATCCACTCGGCCTCGAGTCTTGCGCTGCTACCGCGAGGGACCCAGCGAAGCGTAGATAGAGGATAGGTGGGGTGGGTATTCAGCTCCGAAAAGATGCAATCCGGACGCCGACGCCTTTGTAATGTGCGGAAGGCAACATGAACAAGCGCGATAGCGCGAGCTCTTGTTCAGTCCGGCGTAGTCGAAGACCCCAGACACGCCTAGAAGCTTCAAGCGCGAGAACCGGGAGACCTCGGAGACACCTGCGGCTCAACCAGGCCGGAGGTCGGCGGGCGAAGGCTTAGGCCGCACGGCTCGCATGCAAGTCACCGAGGAGTCACACCGCGGCATAGTACCTATGAACCATTCGAACAAAGACGGGAACTCGTCAGCGGAGAGTGGGGAGGGAAGGCCGCTGATCAAGGAAAACGTCCGTCAACCTAACACGTCCCCGACACAGAGCGGGGAGCGCGTGTCACAGGGGCTGGCGGGTGTGCGGAAAGCAGCAGGGAATAATAAGGAGATGAAGTTCACCGCACTGCTCCACCACCTGACCGTCGAACTGCTACGGGAAAGCTTTTACTCGCTCAAGAGAAAGGCCGCACCCGGAGTGGACGGGGTCACTTGGCAGGAGTATGAAGACGGACTGGAAGATCGGCTGACCGATCTTCACGGCCGGGTTCATCGCGGAGCTTATCGAGCGACACCCTCGAGAAGGGTGTACATAGAGAAAGCAGATGGACGGCAACGTCCACTTGCGGTCCCGGTTATCGAGGACAAACTAGTCCAACATGCCGTGGTGACCATCCTCAACCAGATCTACGAGGAGGACTTTCTCGGCTTCTCCTACGGGTTTCGCCCGGGGCGCAGCCAGCATCAGGCGCTGGATGCGTTGTCGTATGCGCTCCTGAAGAAGAAGGTGAACTACGTTCTTGATGCCGACATCCGAGGATTTTTCGATAACCTCGACAAGAGTTGGCTGATCAAGTTCGTGGAGCATCGCGTCGCTGATCCCCGCATCCTGCGGCTGATCCGGAAATGGCTCAACGCGGGAGTGATGGAGGACGGCAAATGGTCGGGCACGAAGACAGGCAGTCCGCAAGGCTCGGTGGTTTCACCGTTACTCGCGAATATCTACCTGCACTACGCTTTCGATCTCTGGGTGAACGTGTGGCGCGAGAAGTGGGCACACGGCGAGGTGGTGGTCATCCGCTACGCGGACGATATCATCTTGGGATTCCAACACCAAGCGGACGCGGATCGTTTCTTGGAGAACTTACAGGAGCGACTGGGAATGTTCGGACTGGAATTACATCCGGATAAGACGCGCCGGATCGAATTCGGCAGGTTTGCCGAAGAGAACCGGAGACGTAGAGGAGAAGGTAAGCCCGAAACGTTCGATTTTCTAGGCTTCACGCACATCAGCGGGAAGAATAGGCTAGGGCGGTTCACGGTGAGGCGTAAGACGATCCGCAAACGCATGCGAGCGAAGCTGCGTGAGGTTAAACAGCAACTCCGCGAGCGTATGCACGATCCGGTGCGCCAAACCGGCCAATGGCTCAAGTCGATCGTGCAGGGCCACTTCAACTACTATGCGGTACCTGGAAATCTCGATAGCCTCGGCGCCTTCCGCCACCGGTTAATCGGGCAGTGGTGGCGTACACTTCGCCGCCGTAGCCAGAAAAACCCGATCAACTGGACGCGCACTCTCGCCTTGGCAGACCGATGGTTTCCCCAACCGCAGGTCCTCCATCCTTACCCCGCGGTTCGCTTTGCCGCCAGTCATCCGCGATAAGAACCGGATGCGCTAATGAGCGCCCGTCCGGGTCCGTCCGGGGGGTATCACGTGAGTGGTATCCCTACCGGGATCTCAGGACCTTCATTCATGCCTATGGCTGACGAAATCAATCCGCAAATGCTCGGCGAGTGGCTGGCCGGAATGTCATTGCCAGAGAGAACTCGGAACCTTAATAGAATGTCTTACCATTTGACGGTATGCACACGCGAGTTCGAAGCCGCCACCCAACCATTCAAGGACCCACTCCCTGATCATAAAGATGCTAATCGGCCTCAGCGAATTACAGCATCGGCCTTCCCAACAGATCGGCCATTATATGGACGTGCGGACGGAATGGCTCTGTGGAAACGCGACGACTTGACGTCTTCGCGTTCGGCTCAGTAGCGGCATCTCTGCTCTCTGGAACTAGTTCTTCCATCGCGCGGCTACGGTCTGTTGATCTGCAGCCGCCCGTCCGTGTGCGTCAGAGACCTCATTTCGCATCTCGCCAAACTCACCATGATGACCTTTGTTCCTGTACCAGCGGTTTTCTCCACTGCTGACCGTGAGCCGCCGCTACTCTTAGAATCAATATATGAAGTCAGTTGCGATCCGGAAGGCTCAGACTCGGGAGAAGGCATCGGGCTACAGGGAGATGGGAACTCTGCGATGTGATGGTTGCGGGGAGGAGTTCGTCATTTTTCATGAGCCCACATTCGCGAACGATGGCGCAGCGGGGCATCAGGCGCTATGGCTTGAAAAAGTCCTTGCCTATGAGCACGAGCGCGATCAGAAACATGCAGACCGCATCCAACTGCCCGATTGAACCGGGAGGACCTGTGGGTGCGAATCGCGGCAGCAATCCACTGCGCACCACTTTCCGCTAACTCTCGTACCAGGCCGGATAGAACATCCCGCCGGGAGATTCCTGTTTTCGGGGAAACAATCCCGGGAGCATGACGGGGATGGTGCGGCCGAAGATGTGGCGGGTGATGGTGCGGCGGCGGGAATCCCGGGCGAGAAGGCCGTGGAGCATGCGGTGGACGCGCTGCCTGGGCCAGCACAGCAGATAACTGCGGGCGATCTCCGCCGAGAAATCTGCCAGTCGCTCGTTCGGGCCAGCGCGTGGCAGGAAATCGAAGTGGCGGAAGATCTTGCCTTCGGGATCCCACATTTGCGGTTTCCAGTATGCGGTTCCGGGCAGCGGTGTCAGCGGAATAAAGAAGAGTTCGTCCAGCGGGAGTTGCTGAGCGCTGCGGAAAAGTGATTGCACGCTGTCGCGCGTATCTTCGGGAAGGCCGTAGATGAAGGTGCCGATGGTGACGATGCCTCGATAATCTCGATCGAGAATCGCCAAGGCTTTTTGTGCCTGGCCTTCGAGATCTTTCTTGCCGATTGCTGCGAGATGATCCGGGGCGAGGCGCTCGAGGCCCATGTAAAGTTCGTTGAGCCCGGAGCGGTGGCATGCGTCGAGGGCTCCTGACGCCGCGTCCCGGACGATGTAATCGGCACGGACCCAGGCGCTCTGTCCGATGGTTCGATTGTCCCGGAGAAGAAGCGCCGCGAGTTGCGCGGGTACATTCGGATCGGCATTGAAGCAGGGATCCACCCATCCCAAGTAGCGCCGATCATGGTGATCCATGAGGACGCGGACTTCTTCGCGCAGACGCTCGGCCGATTTCACGCGGAGGCAGGGAGTCGGGCGATCGCCCTGAAACTGGCCCATCTGTTTCCAGAGCACGCAGAAGGAGCAGCCGTGCGAGCAGCCGCGTCCTAGTTCGATGGCGGCGAGGTTCGGATGGTTCCGGCTCCGGGCGCCATACTTCTGGATGGGCAGCAGGTCGTAGGCAGGAAAGGGAAGTGAGTCGAGGTCGGCGAGAAGTTCGCGGTGTCCGGTGAAAACGATGTCTTCGCCTTCAAGGAACGAGACGCCTGCAAGCGAGCGCAGGTCTTGATTCCCCGTTTCCATCAAGCGCTGAACCAACTCAACAATCGTCTGTTCGCCTTCGCCATGAACAACGACATCGATTAAACGCGTCTGCAGTACTTCCGGAGCGACATGGGAGAAGAAACATCCTCCGGCGATGACGCGCGCGCCGAGTTGTTTCGCGAGTTTTGCAAGGCGAAGCCCTTCGACGCAGCTTACGGCTTCCTCTCCGATACCCACGTAGTCCGGTTGGAGTTCGTGTAGCCGTTGCTCGAGAGACATCCAGCCCATGGAAAGCGCGGGTGCATCGAGGATCGCGACGCGCAGTCCTGGAATCCGGTCGCGCAACGCGGCTGCCATGGAGGCGAATGCCAATGGAGGCCAGAACGCGGTGCTGGGTCCGTTGAACGGCCACAAGGGACGCGGCGGCCGAACGAAGAGAAACAGCGGCTTCATGCGGCGCCCGCCCGCGAGGCGCGGGTGAGTTGGTGAAGCGTTCCGGGGAGAATCGCGAGATTTGCCAGGACAAGCAGGCAGAGCGCGGCGAGGCCGAGTGTGCTCATGGCAGCGACAACGATTGCCCAACTGGGGCCACCAAAGTAGAGGATTACCAGCAATGCCGCCAGCGCTGCCGGGATTAGCAGCACGTAACTGATCGTTCGCGGATGCGAATCCGTTCCCCACCACTGCCGGAGAGTGAACGGATTCAGCATGAGGAAGTACACCAGTCCGAAGGCGAAGAGGAATCCGGTGGTGGTACGCAGCAACGGCCCTTGAGGGAGGAGGTGGAATCCGCATGGAATCATCACGAGCAGGAATGAGCCATGAAGCCAATACTGAAAGCGCGTTGGGTGCAAGCGGAAGGTGGAGATCAAAATCACAGCGATAAAGCCGCCCACGTAGAGACCGGTGCATCTTTGACAGAAAGGGAGGGTCCGTCCGCCCAAAACCCAGTAGTGCTGCTGGCCACAGATGAGCGAGAACAGTTGCTGCAGGAACATCATTTGGCACCATGGGTTACGGAATTTGGCGGAGAGACGCGGATAGGAATGCGCTGCGCGGGGCGAGCGGGACTGCGAAGGTTGATCAAGAACAACGCCCGGTCACGCGCATCAATCGACTTTTTATCGAGTACGGCCGGCGTGGCCGCAATGAGGTTGCCATCGGGAGAAAGCGACACGTGCATGCTCATCGCGAGGAAGGCTGCGAAGTCGCCGTCGTCCACGTCGCGGACGGACGCAAGTTTTGTCAGGCGGCCGCGAGTTCCCGCCAGCGGAATCTCAGCGAGAGAATACTCCATCACCTCTTTGCTTGCGGTCTTTATGAACGCTGAGGCATAAAGCGTATTGCCGTCTTCGGACCAAACGAGGTTGCCTAGCCGGAGGTTATCGACGCCCAAGTCGGGGACCAGGGTGCGCTGGTATCCTTTATCTCCGTCGAACAATAGAATCCTGTCAGAGTCCCCACCGTTCGCGATCATCGCCATGCGCGAACCTTCCCGGTCCCAATACACGGTGGGTGGATCATCGGACTTCATCCCCTGAGCGATCCGTTCGGTGAGCCAGAGCGTGAAGTCAGGGTTCAGAGCGGGGTCGGCCGCATCCATGTGGCCGAACTCCCAACCCGTTTCGGTTTGCGGCTCGCCTTCGCCTTTGTTCGTTGGACGGGAGAGGTCCCTGATGTAGGAGAGTTGACTTCCTCGCGGTGCTACCAGTACTGCGTCCTCGCCGAAGCTCCTGTTGCCGATCTCGCCCGTCACGAGGTCAATCCATCGCAAGCGATTTCCTCCGAAGTAGATCTTATTGCCCAGTTGTGCATGCGGCCCGATGCATCCTTCTGCGGAACCTATTCCATACGCCTGTAGCGGGAGCTTCGATTTCACGGGGATGGAAAGCAGCTCACAAGTACCGTCGCCGGAGTCGAGGTGCTGATAGAGCGTAAGTAACGCCCGGGTGCCATCGTTCTGCCACTCGGGCTCGATGCCGAGCTTGTCAGATTTCTCCGTCGGCTGAGAGAAGATGGTCCGCACCTGGCCGGTCTTGCGATCGTAAAGTGCTACCGAGTTCCTGGAATTTTCTACATCGCGATACGCGAACAGGAGTTGTGAGCCGTCGGGACTCCAAGCCGGACCTCCAACGCAAGCGAGAATAAAAATCATCCAGGCGGCGATGGCCACGATCATCAGGATGATGTGCAGCCATCGAGGCGATTGCAGGGAGAGTTGGTGCGAGGACTTTGGTTCGGAAGACAATCGCTGAGTGGTGCTGACCTCACTCATGTGTCACCTCGTCGGGCGCGTTCGTTTCGAGGGCAGAAGCAATGAGACTCTGGCGCTTCGGCTCAAAGCTATGTCACATCCGCATCACCGGCTGTGATGGTAATCACGGTCTCCCCGGACGGCTCACAGTAAAGTTCAACTACCTACGCAGCCTGCTGTTATGTCGTCGGCGGGCTGGCGGGTGTGACACGAATTTCTACGATGGCTACGCACGCCACCTCGCCTGATCTAGCTCAGAGCAAAGAACAACGTCTGGTGGTTCGCATTCGCGAGGGGGATTCGCGCTGCCGAGGAAGAACTCGTCAATTGCTACCATCGCGCGGTGCTTCTGATCGCGACCGTGCGGACGCGAGATCGTGATCTCGCGAAGGACCTGAGCCAGGAGATTCTGATCGCGGTGTTGAAGGCGTTGCGCTCGGGGCAGATCCGGGAGAGCGACAAGCTGAGCGCGTTCATCCAGGGAACAGCTCGCAATGTCATCCACCTCTTCTCGCGGAAAGCCTTAGTCGAGAACAATTCCCAGCCGATAATCATCTTTCCGGCCTCGCCCAGCATCTTGTCGGGAGTGTCGACGTGCGGAAAAACCTCGATTCCGCCTTTCGTGGAGTAAACCTTGGCTTCGAACGCTACCCGGCCGCCAGTCCGTTGCGGGCGCAGAGGAATCTTCACACCAGTGATGCTCTTGACCCAGTCCAGTTTGAGACTCAGGCCCGTGTCCAACGTAGCTGCGCCGTCAGAACTCTCTTCACGGTCGCTTGAGCTATGGCGCCCTTCGCAATCACCGTTCGGCCATGTGTCCGCAGATCGGTGGCAGCGACCAGGCGAACCGTGGTGCCCTCTTCCACCGCTACGTTCTTCGGCGCCACCACGCGGCCATACACTTGGCTGGGCAAACCGAAGCAGGAGTTTCGTTCCAGCGGGAACCGTGACCGTCGCGGTGATGGGAGGGGCATCGGCGTTGGCAGACATCAGACGTCTGTCCGGTTATCGGGACTGGACTGCCGCGACGGAATAGTCGGACGTTTCAATCGCCGTAAGGAAAACGAGGCCACGTGATTTCGGTCACAGCCTCATTTCTGGTGAGATTTTACAGTCGCATCGCGCGGCGTCAGCCTCGGGAAACGCGCACTGCATCGGCAGAGAGGCACAGGAATGAGCATCACTCTCGGAGTTGACGTTGGAGCGGTGAGCGTAAAGGTCGCGGCGTTCGGTTCGTCCGACGATGCTCCTTTGCTTGCCGTACTCGGCAACAATTCTTCCAACTTCTTTATTCCTGAGTTGCCCAGAACGAACGGATTCGCGCAGCACGCGGTTGCGCTCTCGGCGTATCGGAGAGTACAAGGCAATCCCCTGCAGGTGGTTTCCGATCTGTTCCGCGAGTTCCACGAGATTGTGCCCGAGTCGGCGGTGGCGGGCGTTCGCTTCACGGGTTCGGGTGGGAGAACGATTGCGCGAGCTCTCGACGCACCGTTTGAGAATGAGTTTCGCGCTCTTGCCCGCAGCATGCATGCGCTCTATCCGGAAGTGCGCACCGTCTTTGAAATGGGTGGAGAGAATTCAAAATACATGCGCCTCGGGGCAGCCCACGGTTCCGACGATCTTGGCATCCTCGATTATCAGTCGAGTTCGGAATGCGCGGCTGGGACGGGATCGTTCATTGACCAGCAGTCTTCGAGGCTGCTCTATGAGGTAGAAGACGTCGGGGCGGCAGCCCGAGGCGCGAGTTGCGCCGCGCGGGTTGCCGGACGCTGCTCGGTATTTGCGAAGAGCGACATGATCCATGCGCAGCAGAAGGGATTCACGGCAGACCAGATTCTGCGCGGGCTCTGTGAAGCTACCGCCCGCAACTTCAAATCGAGCATCGTGAAGGGCAGGCGCGTGCCTACTCCGGTTGCGCTGGTCGGAGGAGTGGCGCTGAATGTCGGGGTACGGGATGCCTTGCGAGAGGCGTTCAAGCTGGAAGAGTCGAACTTCCTCGTCCCAGATCTGCACTGCTGGATGACAGCTCTCGGAGCGAGCATGCTGGCTGCAGAGGGGAATACGAACGGGAATGGCCGGCGTGCGGCCCGCACGATATGGATGCCACAATTGCCCAGTCTGACGGTCGACGAACTTCCCACCACAGAACCGCTTTCCCTCACCAACGTCACGCTTCTGCGCGACAGGGGCACGCCCTTCGCGTCTGCTCGAAAGGAGATTCCAATCGAGGCCTATCTCGGCATCGACGTCGGCTCGGTCAGCACGAACCTGGTGGTGATCGACGCTCATGGGCAGCTGCTCAAGGAAATTTATGTCTCTACAGCTGGCCGTCCGGTTGAAGTCGTGGCGGCAGGCCTGCGCGAAATCAGCGCGGAACTCGATTCGACAATTAATGTTTGCGGCGTCGGCACGACCGGGTCCGGAAGAGAACTCATCGGAGAGTTCACGGGGGCGGATTCCGTCAGTGACGAAATCACCGCTCATAAAACCGGGGCGATGCACGTCTGCCGGCAGTTGGGTATGCCGATGGTGGATACCATTTTCGAAATCGGAGGACAGGACTCAAAGTTCATACGGATTCGCGATGGAGTCGTCGTGGACTTCGCGATGAACGAGGCATGCGCGGCTGGAACAGGCTCGTTCCTGGAAGAACAAGCCGAGAAACTGGGAGTTCAGATCAAGGGAGAATTCGCCCGGCTGGCCCTGAGCTCGCAGAGGCCGATTCGGCTGGGTGAGCGCTGCACGGTGTTCATGGCGCGGGATGTCAGCAGCTTGCTGTTGAAAGGCTCCGCCGTGGGGGATCTATGTGCGGGGTTGTCATATTCGGTGGCATTGAATTATCTAAACCGCGTGGTGCGGGGGCGCAATATCGGCGACGTGATCTATTTTCAGGGTGGGACGGCGTACAACGACGCGGTCGCCGCGGCCTTTGCTTCGATTCTCAAGGACAAGAGCATCATCGTACCGCCGCACAATGGAGTGATCGGTGCGATCGGAATGGCATTGATTGCGCGAGACCGGATGCTGGCCAGCAGGCAAAAGACACGTTTCCGCGGATTCAATCTCGAACGAGTGCAATTCACCAGCCGCGATTTCGTATGCAAGGCATGCTCGAACTATTGCGAGATGAAAGAGTTCCTCATCGACGGGGAAAAAAGCTACTGGGGTGACCAGTGTTCGGACAAATTCCGGAAACGCTCCCGCGCGATTCGGCAACCGGTTGTCGACGACCTGATTTCGTTCCGTGATAAAGCGCTGGAAGCGGTGCATGAGCCTGCACGCCCGGGACGAAAGACCGTCGGGATCCCCCGGGCGATGTTCTTCTACGATCGTTTTCCGTTCTGGTGTGCGTATTTGCAGGAGTTGGGATTCAATGTGGCGATTTCTCCTGCGACGGATAGCCGCATTGCCGCGGCGGGAGAAGAACTCGCGATCGCGCAACCGTGTTTCCCCGTGCAGGCGGCGCACGGACACGTTCAGGCGCTGCTGCAGCAAGGTGTGGATTATGTGCTGGCGCCGAATGTCGTCAATGCGGAAACGAAGTTCATGCAGACCGAGTCGAAGCTGTGTCCGTGGAACCTGACGCTACCCTTCGTGGTGCGGGCAGTCGAGAAGATAGAAGGAGAACTGGCGAAGAAGCTGTTATGTCCGACGGTACACTTCCGCCAAGAGAGCGAGTTTGTCATGAAGGAATTGCGCGAACTGGCGAGGCGACTGGGCTGCAGCAAGTCGGCGAACGCTACGGCAGTGGAGCGAGCGTATCTTGCACAGGAGAGATTCGGCAGGGAACTTCGAATCGCAGGAGACGCAGCGCTGCAGCTTCTGCGCGAAACACGCGAGCCCTCGGTCGTGCTTCTCGGCCGTCCCTACAACATCTACGACCGCATGGTGTGTTGCGACATTCCGCGCAAGTTGCGGGCTTTCTACGGCATCAACGTAATTCCGCTGGATTTCCTGCCGCTTGATGGCGAGGACGTTTCTGCCGTGAATGACAATATGTTCTGGCACTCAGGCCGGCAGATTTTAGCCGCCGCTCAATTCACACGGCGAGTGCCGGGAATGCATTTGATCTACATCTCCAATTTCAAGTGTGGTCCCGATTCGTATCTGAAATCGTTCATCGAGGACGCGTGCGGCAAGCCCAGCCTCGTGCTGCAGTTTGACGGGCATGCGAATGATGCGGGCTACGTCACCCGCTGTGAGGCGTATCTCGACAGTACGGGGTTTTTACGATGCCAATCTTCCAACATCGCTGCGTAAGGCGAACGATCCCGGCCGATCATCCATTCGCGGGCAAGACAATGTACATCCCGAATATGGCGGAGGGCAGTGTCGACGCGTTGTGTGCTGCATTTCGATGGATGGGAATTGAAGCGCGGCCAACACCTCCGGCTGATCTGCGCACGCTCGAGGTAGGCGCGAAGAACACGAGTGGGGATGAATGTTTTCCCGCGAAGATCACAACCGGCGATCTCCTCAAGATTGCGCAAAGCCCAGGCTTTGATTCGAAGAAGACCATATTCATGATGGCGACGATCGATGGCCCATGTCGCTTCGGCCAGTACGCTCCGTTCCTGCGAAGAGTGCTGCGCGAAAACGGCTTTGGCGATGTCGAGATTCTGTCTCCACGAGGGCAGTCCGGGTACAACGATTTTCAGGAATTGAATCGGAACTTCCTGCGGACGGCCTGGCGCGCACTGGTGTCGGCGGACACCGTGCGCAAGATCCTGCTGCAGAAGCGTCCGTACGAAACGGTGTCGGGATCCGCGGATGCAGCGTTTCAGAAGTCAGTCGAGGATCTCTGTCAGAGCCTGGAAGATAGTTGTTTCGATCCCGCCTGCCAGATGCGGTCTCTGAAAGCGTCGTTGTTGCGGGCGAGGGAGCGATTCCGGAGCGTCTCGATGGGTTCGGGGCGCAAGCGGCCTTTGATCGGCATTGTGGGCGAGATTTTTTGCCGCCTTAACAATTTCAGCAACCAGGAGTTGGTGCGACGGCTTGAGGCTCACGGAGCGGAATGCTGGATGTCGGACATTTCGGAATGGATCTTCTATGCAAACATGGAGGACTTCAGGAACCTGCGACTGGCTGGGAAGACTTGTTCGTGGGACATGCTTAAATCCAAGGTTCGGAACAAAGTTCAGCACTCCGACGAGCACGCATTGCGGGAGGTGTTCGCCGAGGAATTCCGAGGTTATGAAGAGCCTCACGTGGAGCAGGTGCTGGAATTCGCGCGGCCGTACCTGCCGTTCGCTGGCGCTGAAGGCGAGATGGTGATGAGTCTCGGACGGAGCGTATATCTGGCTCGCCATGGAGTGGACGGCATCGTGGACATCAGCCCTTTCACGTGCATGAACGGCGTGGTCAGCGAGGCGATCTATCCCAAGTTGAGCCGGGAGAATGGTGAAATTCCGATTCGCAACTTCTACTTCGACGGCCAGCAGTCCGACCTTGACCGCGACATCGGGATCTACATGGAACTTGCGGGGGCATACCGCGAGCGGCGTTCGCAGTTGAACAATCATGCCGCACGGCTTTCGGCCTGAACCATACGCTACTGCCGCGCGACGCCTCCTTCATAGTGCGTCTTGCTGATCTTGCCGTCGCTTTCATCCTGCTCAAAATCAATCGTGTATTGCAGGATGCAGTTCTTTTCTTTCAGCACCCACGCGGTCCCCGTGATGTTGTAGTCCTTCAATCTGCCGGCGGCGAGCAGGGCGGCTTTATCAATCTGGCTTTGATGGGTGGTGTCGACTGCGTACTTCACCGTGTCGAAGCCGCCGATATTCTCCTGGCCCAGTTCGGTCGTTGTGGGTCTATTGAGGAAGAGTCCCCAGGGAGTGCCGCCCAAAGCGACGCTGTTAGGTCCCATAGCCCAGCCCGAGGAATCGGATCGAGTGTAGTGATTGGTGCGGACGGATTCGGCAAATCCATCACGGATGGGAATGGGCTCGACGCCTTTCACGGTGTTGAGTTCGCGATCGAAATCGGTGGCGGGATGTCGTTCGTGGACGGTGACATCGAGTTTGTCACCGACAAGATCACTTTCGAAATCCTTGGACGAGCCGTCGCCTTGAACTTCTTTGTTCGAGAAGTGAACGGGTGCCGATAGAGGAGGTCCCTGCGTGATGGTTTGTACGCAGTATGTCCCGCCATCGAGTTGGCGCTGCATTGGATTGGCTGTCTTAGTCGTCTGCTTGTTCGCGTCTTCTCGGGACGCCTTCGCCCGCGAACTGCAACCCGCGGCGAGAAACAGCACCAGTATTCCAGGAATGCACAGGCTTAACGCAGATCTGAGTTTCCATTTCATGACAAACCTCCGTCTACAGCCGAGTTGTGTACGGCGTGGTTCCGATTGCTGGCAAGACTTTGAAATGTTGCACTCGATTACACCTGTGAAAGCTTTATTCGGCGCTGTCCGCGATTTGGAACGACCAGACAGAGTCGAATATCAGGCCGTCGCCTTGAGCGCGGGCGACGTCACCGCCCGAGAACTTTTTTGATTTCGAGACCGGGCGCAGCACGATGGCGTATTCCCCGGGTAACAGGGGAGACGCAGGCGCGATCTGGTAGCTTCCGGTTTTCAGCTTCTGAGATTTAACGGCAACCCGATCCTCGAGGAACGAGGAGTAGATTTCCCAGTCGGCAGCCGTATTGGATTGCACGTCCTCTTTGCCCTGCGTTGCTCCGACGATGCGGTAGGAATTCTGAGCTGGTGTCAGCTTGACGATTGTGGGTTCGAAGTCGTCCGGGTGGATGCCCATCGTGTTCGACAGGTCCACGGAGAACTCAGGAGAGGTCGTCTGCAGGACGTTCTTGGAAGAGACATTCGAAACGCCCCAGACGTAAGTCATCATCGGCTTGCGGTGAGACATGACGCTCGACAAAATGCTGCCTCCTTCGACCACCGAGGCGCCACCGACACTGGAGTTCATGTGAGTGGCAGTGCTCCATGCGGCAGTTCCGATGCCAGCCTGCATGGCCTGGTTGAGGGCCGTGTCCCCGGCAAGCCCTTTCATGGAGGAGGGCTTGGTCTTGGTCTGAGCGAGATTCGTCTTCTCCAGACTCAGCGGCTCGGAGTTTTTTCCCTTCATCACGCTGACGTGGGGGAGGTGCCCCTTCGCCGCCAAATTGCCGTCCGGGGGAGCCGCCGCTTGGGTCGATGATGGAGTCTTCTTCGATTCGGCGATGATTGCGTCCATTTCTTTGGGCGTGACGCCATCCTTCTGAAGAGCAAGGAGCCCATCGGGTGAAATGTCGTATTTGGCGGGACTGGATTGAATGGCGGAGATCACAACCGACTCGGGCAATCCGCCCCTAACCATTTTGACTACATCTACGTTCGTCAGTGGCTTGGCCGCCTGCCCGAACAGGGTGCAAGGAAGGAGTTGAAGGATAACTACAGTTGCAAGGACAAGACAGCGCGTTTTCATTGGGTACTCCTTGTGCTCAGTCGGTATTCCATTGGGCTATCGAATCGGAGAATCTAAGCGGGCTCGCAACCCAACGTGGCTTTCCCCAAAGCCAGCCTGCTGACGAGCCCGACGTTTTCCCCCAAACGCGTTCCCTGAATATCGCAGTCACTCTTTCTGGTCAAAGGAACTGAGAGTGATATGGGACTGACTTTCTAAGTCGTGGGAAACGATAAAGTTGCACTCACAGATGACTTGGCGGAAAAGGAGGAAACTAAGGAAGAGGCAGATGCGGAGGGTGGAAACAATCCTAGTGGCTCGGTTTCGCGCTTGCCAGTGCTGTGGTGGCAGAGGCTGCGACCTGATCGGCGCGCCTGGCAATCAATTCGAAACCGCGGGTGCGGGAGGTGGTGGCGAGGGCGCCAAGTTCTGCGCGACTGGTCACCGGATTAGTGCGGGCATCGAGTTCTCCAAGAGCCAGCTTGGCCTCGCATTCCAAGGCGAAGAACCCCAATCTCTTGGCGGTTGCGGCTGTAGTGCGCAGCTCCTGCTCGACGGACCTGGATTTTATACCGGCCCCGGTCTGGGTTAGGTCGGCAATTTCCACCCTCGCCTTTTGGATGTCGCGCGGCAACTTCAACGCCGGATTGTTGTCTGAAGCCGTGAGCTCCCCTACATGTGTAATGGCTTTTCGAGCGTCTGCCACCTTTCCCTGCAGTAGAAGTGCGCGGCTCAAGATGGTATAAGCACTTGCCGCATCCGGCGCGGAATTTTCCTTCTCAAATTGCGCGATTGCTGCACGCAGCAGTGGTTCCGCTTGTTCGGAATGGCCCTCGTCGATCGTTAGGTCTGCAAGTTCGACCTGAGTTTCCGCCACGAGGTCGGCTTCGCCTACCTTCTGTTGCATTGCCAAAACCTCCTCAAACTGCCGGCGCGCATCCCGTAAGTCTGCCTGGGAATGAGCTATTTCCGCGAGGACAAGCATCGCACTGGTTATATATTGATAACCTCCCTGATTGGCTCGGAGTAGCTCAAGAGCCTTCTCCGCATCGCGCCGGGAATCCTGCAAACGTCCCTGGGTCAGTTCCAGATCAGCGAGTCGATAGAGCACGTATCCGGGCGAACTGTGTTCGAGGGACTCCTCCATTTGCAGGGATTCGTCATACATTTTGGCAGCACCGGGAAGGTCTCCGCGAAGGTACAAAATATCTGCTATATTCCCGATAGTCAGGGCAGTCAGTGCTTTATCTCCGGCTTGTTCGAAGTGGAACTTGGCCTGCCGATACAGTTCTTCCGCGCGATCCACCTGTCCCAGATTGGCGTAATCGATTGCCATGTCATTGAGGACCGCCCCGGTCTTATAGTGTTCGCCTAACTCCGACAGAATCTTCAATGCTCTTTGATATGTCGTGATGGCTTGTTGGGGATGGCCGTCCGCACCTTGATGGTCTCCCATCAGGCGAATCGTGTCCGCCGCTTCGAGGTGATTTCCCGCCGCCATGAAGATGGTGTAAGCGTCTTCGCACGCGCCGGTAGCCGAATCCGGATGATCGCTATAGATCAGATTGAGGCATTCTGCTTTGCGAGCTTGAGCATAAAGGAGTTTTTTATTTTGCCCGGCCGCTTTGGTCAGAGCTTTCCGGATCAGTACGAGGCGCGCCGGATCGTTCTCGGCCGTAGCCATCACCTCCGCCAAGTCAATCCTTGGATCCTCAGATGCAGGCGCGTCCAGCGCCCGAAGCTGGGCCAGGGTATACATTGCCTGGCTCTTGTGACTTCCGGCAATCTGGGCGGTTGCAAGCAACAATCCATACTCAACACTGTCGGGGTAAAGCTGAAACAAGGCGCGGTAAGTGGACGCAGCCCGTTCGTGATCAGCGAGACTTTCGTAGTAGTTTCCTTCAATAAGCAATCTCTGGGCGGGGGGCAGGCCCTTGGAGAGTTCCATCGCCCGCTTCGATTCTTCCTTGTGCTTTTGCCCGTAGCCGAGTCGTGCAAAAGCGACGGCCAAATTCAGATGAGCCAACGGAAACTTGGGATCGCCCTTGATCGCTTGTTCCAGCAAATCTTTCGACGCCAGCCAGTCAAACTCTCGGGCCTTCGATAGCCCGAGTGCGTAGAATCTGGCACTTTCTCGATCCATTGGAGAAGAAGCGAGGATTGTGGCCTGATCTATTGCCTGCAGAGAGGGGACGCCGAGGCGATCCCGAAGTTTGTCTCCCACCCTGGACACAACTTGGAAAAGGTCGGCCGCACTTCCGATCTCCGCGATTTCCGTCAGAATTTCGCCGGTCTTTGCGTCTTGCATCCGGACATCCAGCCGCAGCCGTGCTCGATCCGGGGCACCGACAATCGCATAGGAGCCGAGAACCAGCAGATCGCTACTGAGGGAAGCGCCGATGCGCGAGGTGCTTGCCCGGTCGAGAGTGTCTGACGCAGACCACGGAGCGGATAGGCGGAGGTTGGCGACGTCCTCACCCGAAACCAGCCGCAGCCGATCGCCGGCCCCCAACTCGGTGCTAAGCATTTCCGAGAACGCGGTACCGAGCCACGCGTCACCTGCTCTTCCGGAAGTGTTGTGAAATCCCAAAACGGCCAGCGATCTTCGCATGGGGACGGGAGCGGCGGAGGATTGACTCGTCCCGGACTCGCGGGAGTTCCGGTGATTCCAGCGCCACGCCAGGAGCCCTGTCCCGATCGCAAGCAGCGTAACTCCAGCCGCGACATAAAGAAGAAGCGAGGATCGACGCTTCTCCGCGGGCGCAGGGATGCTAACGGGCAATTCCACCGGCAGTTGGTCGGGAGCGTTCTCGGACGCGGCAGAAGTCTGCTCGGAAGAAACGGAAACAGGAGCGATGAATCGGTAACCACGACGAGGGATCGTCTCCACGAATCGGGGATTGTCGGAGTCGTCTTCGAGTGCCGCGCGCAGTTTTTTCAGGATTACGTTGAGGCTGCCGTCGAAATCGACATAGGTGCCTTCGGGCCAGAGTCGCTGGCGCATTTCCTCGCGGCTAATGATCTCGCCCGGGCGTTCTAACAAAAGAATCAGAACGCGAAAAGGCTGGTCCTGGACCTTAACGCGAATCCCTCTGCGAGTCAGGGTGTTCTTCGAAGCATTAGCCTCGAAGAGCCCGAATCGAAAGACTTGCGCTGAAACGACTGCACGTTCCATGGTGGGGTGTACAACGTGGGCGAAATCATAGCAAAGCCGGACTTCGATGTCAGCAGTTTATCAGCGCGGGGAGACTCTTCTTTGCAATGACATACAACGATCGCCGTGAGTGCGGATCCAAACAGCTGTCCGGCGTGGATGACCGAAGTTACTCCGCGTGCTTGCGGGTGCTGGCTGCGTATGGTAGAAACGGAATGTTGGTCCCTTCGAGATGCTGCCACTGAAAAATCTGGGTACATCGCGGCGAAAAGCGAGCAGTGTACTGCTTGTGATGGTGGTGGTGTGTTCACTGGTGGCGAGCGTAGCTACGCGCTATAGCTTTCCGGATGGTCATTCACCCTCGAAGACTACCGTAGTACAAAAAGACGGTTCTACGGAGCCGGGCCGGCAGCGGTTGACGATGAGTACCGCGAACTCGCTGCCCTCTGTCGTTCGGTATGCCATTCTGCAATGGCCGATTGCGTATCGAAGGATGCCTTCCTCCGAACCTGTTCCCATAAGCAGTTATATTGGACAGAACCTCTGCAATCGTCCACCTCCATCCTCCGATTTCTTCTCAGTGTATCCACTCGGCGCATAGTCGCCGGACCCCACTAAGTATCTGCTGAGCATTTGCTGATTAACGAATGCAAGGGTTCCATGAAACGCAAAGCTTCTGCTTAATGACAGGAGCGCAATTCCGGAAGGGATCTGTGCGTGGAACCCCAGCAATGTCAGCCGAGTCGACAGGAACGTTTGTCGAAAGGATGGTTGATGGAATCTCCGCGCTCATTAGCTGAAAACGATCTCGAGGCGCTCCGCGCAATTGACACCTGTATGGTCGCCAATGCTGTGGAGACATTCAACGTGCGCTTGCGGAATACGGGCTTCACGGACGCAAGCATCCGGTGCATGTTCGAAGATGCACCGCCTATGGTTGGTCACGCGGTAACTGCGCGCCTGCGCACCGACGAACCACCTATGGGCGGCGGCACGTTTCACGACCGCAGTGATTTCTGGAATGCCATTCTGCAAATCCCCGCTCCAAGAGTGCTCGTGTTGGAGGATATCGACGATCGTCCGGGACGCGGCGCCTTTCTGGGCGATGTACACGCGTCGATCCTGCGCGCGCTCGGTTGTGTGGGATATGTCACGAACGGGGCAGTCCGCGAGCTTCCTTCGGTGCGCACGGCGGGCATCCAGCTTTTCGCGGGAAACGTGGCGGTCTCTCATGCCTATGCTCACATCTTCGATGTCGGGGTGAAGATCAGCGTCGGGGGGATGGACGTTGTTCCAGGACAACTCTTGCATGGCGACCGGCATGGAGTGCTCGGAGTTCCTTTGGAAATTGCAGCTCAGGTCCCCCGGATTGCCGCCGCGATGCAACGCGCGGAGCAGACAGTGATCGAGTTCTGCCGGTCTGGGTCATTTTCCATTCACGGACTCCAAGAGTTGATGAAGCGAAATTTGATTTAGCTGAAGATTCAGGGCGAAGTCGCTGGCCGAAGGGCCAGAGAAATTCAGGTAAAGGAAACAATGACTCAACGCGACGGTGGATCGAACAGGGCGGAGCGCAAGAAGGGCATTCACGGCTGTCTTTCAGTGATTGTACTGGCTGGAGCTGTGGCCTTGTCGTCCTGTGCAGGCGCGGGAGAGAAGCATGTGCAGGCCAGTAGTCCTGCCATTACGGTCGGCGTAACCAAAGTCGTCAAAAAGACACTGGGCCGGAAAATTACGCTCTCCTCGGAGTTGGTGCCTTTTCAGGAGATCGAGGTGTATGCCAAGGAATCCGGCTACGTGAAGAAATTGCTGGTGGACTACGGCACTCACGTGAAGGCCGGGCAGGTCATGGCGATGCTGGAGATACCCGAACTCGAGGCACAAGTGCACGAGGACGACGCAGAAATCAAGAATGCGTTAAACCAGGTTTCGAGGGCGCAGCACGAACTCGCGCGCTATAAAGCGCAATACAACGTGCTGCATCTGCAATACACGCGTCTGAGCAGCGTGTTCGAGAGCCAGCCCGGAATTGTGGCGCAGCAGGAAGTCGATGACGCTCAGGGCAAGGACCTGGCGGCTTCGTCACAAGTCGATGCGGGACAGGCGGCGTTGGAAGCCGCCCAAAGCCAGTTGGGAGTTGCCAAAGCCAAGCTCGCGCACGATCAAACCCTGTACGACTACTCCAAAATCACGGCGCCTTTTGCCGGCGTTGTAACCGACAGGTTCGCCAACCTCGGCACGCTCGTGCAAGCTGGGACAAACTCCAGCACGCAGGCGATGCCCATCGTCAAATTGTCTGAGGATGACCTCTTCCGGTTGGTTATTCCCGTTCCTGAGTCATACGTAAAATTCATTCGGGTGGGAGATCCGGTGAATGTACGGGTGCCATCCCTCAATCGAACGCTCCCCGGCAAAGTGGCGCGGTTCTCGGTCGATGTTCGGGAAGACACCCGCACCATGCACACCGAAGTGGACGTTCGGAATCAAGATCACCTGCTGGTTCCCGGACTCTACGCGGAAGCTGATCTGACTCTGGAGCATCGCGAAGACATACCCTCAATTCCGTTGCAGGCCGTGAACCATGAGGCGAATAAAACGACAGTGTTCGTCGTGGATCCATCAGGAGACCTTCAAGACCGACCGGTGACTCTGGGGCTACAGACTTCCACGGATGCGGAAGTGGTGGCCGGCTTACATGAGGGAGAACAAGTCGTCGTCAGCGATCGGAGTGGGTTAAAGCCCGGCGAGAAGGTAATTCCGCAGACAGTGCAGATCATGGAATACCACGAAAGCCAAGAGTAGGAATCAATGTCACGATTTTCCATACGCAATCCGTACTTCATCGTCGTTATCTGCCTCGTGCTCATGGTGATTGGTGTCACCAGCCTGGCTCGCATGCCGGTCGATTTATTTCCGGCGATCAATCTGCCTGAGGTGGTGGTGGCGACGTTCTACTCCGGTATGCCTCCGCAGGATATCGAGACGGATATCACGGATCCGTTGGAACGTTTCTTCACGTTAGCGAGCGGCATCGATCATATGGAATCGCGGTCGCTACTTGGAGTAAGCATCATCAAGGTGTACTTCCAGCCGGGAACAAACGCGGACGCGGACGTCACGGAACTTTCGAACCTCGCCTTGGCGGATTTGAAGCGTCTACCACCGGGGACATTGCCGCCAGTCGTTTTGAAATTCGATGCATCCAGTCTGCCCGTATGCCTGGTAACGCTGAAGGGTGAAGGGTTGAACCAAACGCAACTCCACGACATCGGGCAATTCACCATCCGCAATCAAATCGCGGTCGTTCAGGGAGCGGAGATTCCACCGCCGTTCGGCGGCAAATATCGCCAGATCATGGTGTACGTCGATCCCTACAAGCTGGCATCCCGGCAGTTGAGTCCGATGGACGTGGTGAGTGCCGTCAACAATTCGAACCTCATTTTGCCAGCCGGCGACGTAAAGATGGGACCATTCGACTACTACGTGTACTCGAACAGCCTTGTGAACGACATGGATCAGCTGGGCAAGATCCCGGTGAAGACCGTGGGCACTTCGTCGGTCACGGTCGATGACCTGGGCAAGGCGGAAGACGCGAATCAGATCCAGTACAACCTGGTGCGCGTGGACGGGCAGAGATCCGTCTACCTGCCGATCATGAAGCAGGGAGGAAACACGAACACGATCGAAGTGGTGAATGGAATCCGCGAGGCCATTCAGCATCTCTATGACATCCCGAAACAGCTCAAGGCCACGGTAGTTTTTGATCAGTCTGCGTTCGTGAAGGAAGCGATCAAGACGCTTTTGCATGAGGGACTGATTGGATTGCTGCTGACCAGCTTGATGATTCTGATCTTCCTCGGCAGCCTGCGGGCGACCTCGGCTGTATTTTTGTCGATACCTTTGTCAGCGCTGGCGACGTTCGTGGTGTTGTACATGATGGACAGCACGATCAACACCATGATTCTCGGCGGGCTGGCGCTGGCATTCTCGCGAATCATCGATAACTCGGTGATCTCGCTCGAGAACATCTACCGGCATCTTGAAGAGGGCGCCGATCCGGTGCGCGCGTCCGAGATTGGCGGATCGGAAGTCAGCCTGGCTGTTCTCGCTGCGACACTCACGACTGTGGTCGTATTTTTCCCGGTAACCTTTTTGTACGGCGTCAGCAAGTTTCTTTTTACGGCACTGGCGCTGGCCGTCGTTATTTCCCTGTTTGCTTCGTATCTCGTGGCGATGACGGTGATTCCGTTGTTTTGCTCGCGCTTCCTCAAAGCCGTGCCGCACGGCGCAGGACACGCCGAGGTGGAAGGGCAGATTGGAGCGCAACACAACGCCTCGCTGTGGGACCGCTTCAATGTGGCCTTCAACCGGACGTTTAACCGCATGCTCGATTTTTACGAGAAATGGGTGCGGCGGGCGATAGAGCGCCCAGCGCTCACGGTTGCGGTACTCAGCGGGGCTTTTGTGTTGAGCCTTGCTATCTATCCGCTGATGGGACTGGCATTCTTCCCGCAAACTGATGCCGGCCAGTTCACGATCAACTTGAAAGTCCCCACGGGTACGCGCATTGAAGTGACTGAGCAATACGTAGCCAAGGTGGAGGACTTGATTCGGCACACGATTGATTCCAAGGATCTGAAGATGGTGGTGTCAAACGTTGGTGTAGTGCCGGATTTCTCCTCGCTCTACACCACCAACGCCGGTCCGTACACGGCGACAATCCAGGTCGCGTTGCAGGCGGAGCATGACAAGAGCAGTTTCTGGTACATGGGCAAAGTCCGGAGCGAGATGGACCAGCAATATCCGGATATTCGAACCTTCTTCTCAAGCGGATCGATGGTCGACGCAGTCCTGAACATGGGAATGCCGGCGCCGATCGACGTGCAGGTGAGCAGTCCGGACATGCACATAGACTATGCCGTAGCGCAAGGGCTCGCGAAGCAGATTCGAAATCTGCCGGGCGTGGGGGAGGTCTACATCCCACAGGATTTGAACTATCCGGCCATTCGCTTGGACGTGGACCGGGTGCATGCCGCCGAGTTGGGCCTGACACAAAAGGAAATCGTGGACAACGTCATCACGGCATTGAACTCGAATTCCATGATTGCCCCGAACT
The DNA here is from genome assembly GCA_963727085.1 of Terriglobia bacterium. GTDB lineage: Bacteria > Acidobacteriota > Terriglobia > Terriglobales > Acidobacteriaceae > Sulfotelmatobacter. The sequence continues at coordinate 661,934 of CAVSER010000007.1, forward strand.
ATTGGGTCGACCACAAGAGCGGGAACGACTATTTCCTCACGGTGCAGTATTTCGAAAAAGGCCGCGCGGCAATTCACGATGTTGCGGACCTCACAAATATTCCGATCCACGCTCCCAACCTGCACAAGCCGACGACTCTGGATGCGGTGGTGAAGCTGGAGAATGTTCAAACTCCAACCGAAGTGGATCACTATCAGATCCAGCGCGTCATGGATGTTTATGTGACACCCGCCTCGGAGGACCTTGGGAAAGTTTCCGACGAGGTATCGAATGCAATCGCGAAGCTGAAGGTGCCGGAAAATGTGCGCATCAATATGCGTGGGATGGTGCAGGGCATGAATGCATCGTTCAAAAGCTTTGCGATTGGCCTATCACTTTCGGTGGTTTTGCTGTACCTGATCCTCGTGGCGCAGTTTAAGTCGTTCAAGGATCCGTTTCTGATCATGCTCGCGATTCCGATGGGGTTCATCGGAATATTCATCATCCTGCCTCTGACAGGAACAACTCTGAATGTCATGTCGCTGATGGGCGTACTGATGCTGGTAGGAATTTCTGCGTCGAACAGCATTTTAATTGTGGAGTTCGCTCACCGGCTGGAAGAGCAGGGTAAAGGGGTGAAGGAGGCCATCATTACTTCATGCAGAGTGCGTCTGCGCCCAATTCTCATGACCTCTTTGGCAACGATCATCGGGATGGTGCCGATGGCGCTGAAGCTCGGCACGGGAAGCGAGCAATACGCTCCTCTCGCGCGGGCCATCATCGGAGGGCTCACGGTGTCAGTGATCCTTACTGTGTTCATTGTGCCCGCCGCCTATTTGCTTGCGTACGGCAAACGGGATCAGCAGTTGGCCGGTGCCACACCAGCGGGGATGGCCGAATGAGACGAGGCACGCTGATGAAAATCGTGAAACCTGCGCAAATTGTAGTGCTGCTGTTGACCAGTCTTACGGGCTTCGGAAGGGGGCAAAGTGTCCGGATCCCGGTGCAACCAATTGTGTTGCCTTCTGCGCCGCAGCCGCAAAAGGTTGAGCCGGCTGCTTCACTGTCGCGAGTGTCTTCGCCATTTCCAAATGTAACGATCCAGGCTGGAGCAAATGCACCTGGGGCCATGCCGGCAGGTTCGCTAGCGCAATCAAGCGCCGCACCCGGCAATCTCACGCGGCTGACGAGAACCGATGCCGAGCAACTGGCGCTCAAGAATAATCCGCGTGTCAGTGTTGGACGCCTGCTTGCTCTCGCGCAGCACCAGGTGTATCGCGAAGTCCGCTCGGCCGAATTGCCGACTTTCAGTGGCGCGATTACGGCTGTCGATGCCAATGAAGGCAGTCGAGTAACGGCTGGTTCACTCACTGCGTCGCGGCTCTTTATTCATGCCGGCGCAGGCCTGACGATGAGTCAGTTGCTCACTGACTTTGGCCGGACCGTCAACCTTGTCGGCTACTCCAAGCTTCTTGAGAAAGCGCAAAACGCGAATGCTCTGGCGACCGCGGAAGACATCGTGCTCGCCACCGATCAGGCCTTCTATAACGCGCTGCAGGCACAAGCGCTGCTCAAAGTGGCCCAACAGACTGTGGCGACGCGGGGCTCGGTTGAGCACCAGGTAAATGAACTGGCCAAGAGCAAGTTGAAGTCAGGCCTTGATCTTTCTTTTGCGGAAGTGAACTTCTCGCAGGCCAAGTTGTTGCAGCTGGACGCGCAGAACAACGTCGATTCGACGATCGCCTCACTGACGGCAGTGCTAGGATTGGAGAAGCAGACGAGCTACGAATTAGTGGAGGAACAGACTCAACTGCCATCACCGCCCCCCGACGTAGATGTGCTGGTGAGCACCGCTCTGCAACAGAGACCTGATCTGCAAGGGTTCACATTCAACCAGCAGGCAGCTGAAAAATTCCGGATCGCCGCGCGCGATCAGATGTTTCCGACCATCAGTGCCCTGGGTGTAGCGGGCGGGGCGCCTGTGCGTCCTGACTGCTTCGGCGGATGTTTCCCCAATTACTTTGTCTCCAGCTGGTACGGCGCCGTCGGGGTAAATTTGAACATCCCGATCTTCAATGGATTCTTGTACAGCGCACAAGCGTCAGAGGCGAAGTATCGCGCGAAGGCGGCTGCGGAAAATACGCGCGACCTGCGCAACCGGGTTGTGCGTGATGTGCGCACGGCGTGGCTGGGCGCGAATACGTCGTTTCAGCGGGTGGCCGTTGCATCGGAACTGGCAAAGCAAGCAGATCTGAGCCTGAACCTAGCGCAAGAACGGTACAAACTCGGGTTAGGATCGATTGTCGAACTCAGCCAGGCCCAGTTGCAGCAGACCGATGCGGCGATTGGATATGTCACCGCTGAGTATCAATATCGCCTCTCGTTGGCAGCATTGAATTTCGAAATTGGAGTACAGCCGTAGAGTGCAGGACTTTGATTTATCTGTAAAAAGAAACATGGCGTACTCTTTTGCGAGTACGCCACGTTGCCTACCCTACTGATGTGACTTCAGGCGCCCGCCGCCTTGGCCAAAACCTGTAACGGCATGGTTTCCGAGAGGTGCGCGAAGTACACGCGGAACGATCGGTGAATCCCGTACATGACCGGGAACACTGCGAGAGCGAGTCCCCAGCCTAGATGGGAGCTCATCGCCTGGACCATCGTGGTCATTCCCGCACTGATGACGTAATACGGGAAGGAGAGATGCGCCAGATTCCACCAAATCGATCCTGCAGCTTTCGATTCGCTCACCGCTACAATGCCGGCGACCGGGATCGTCTGTCCGAGGAAGAGCGTCAGGGTGGCCAGCACGATCTGTAACGTGCTAACGCCCGGCTGTGCTCCGTACGCCATCCTCGAATGAATGATGAGGCTCGCCGATGAACTGGCAAACAGCATCATGCTTAGGTTGAAGGCCATCTGCTGAAGGTTTAGTCTGGCATTCTCTTTCGGCCAGCACTGGACCGCTGTGGAAGCGAATGCGATCGCGGCTGCTTCCGCGCCGCTCAAGGTGACAATCGCGGCCAGCAAGAACGGCAGGTTCATAGACATGTTGCCGTTGATGCCGGGCAGCTTGACTTTCATTCGCGAAGTCGCCACTGCGAGCGCCAGAGTCGCCATGGCCACGTACGCGTGCAGGGTGTGACTCGCGTATGCGGCATAAGCGGTTGTGCTTACGGCTGCCAGCATGGTTGCGCCGATGAATGTCTTAATTCGCCGTGTGTTCTGCATAGTCCGTCTCCTTTCCTTTTTGATTCACACGGCTGTTACTGCTCGTCGTCTCCTGCGTCAGAGAACGCACTGTTGGCGTTAGACACAGAGGATCCCCAAACCACGCTGGTGGCGCTGGCGGTACCGGTACTCGATCCCCAGACCACGCTGAACGCTGTCAGGTTATTGGTATTCCACGGGAGTGAACTGCCCCAGACCACCGAGTTGCCGTTCACGAGCGAGGAGCCCCAAACCACGGAGGAACCCCAGACGACTGAACTGCCCCACACTACTGAAGTGTTGGAGACGTTGGAGTTTCCGTTGACGAGAGATACCACTCCGGTCTGCGGGTTATAGGTGACGCTCGGAGAAAGAGCCGCTCCGATGTTGCCCGGTGCCAGGTCGTTGTTGGAAACAGCTGCCTGGACGTTCAACAATCCCGATCCAACGGAGAACAGATCGTAGAAGTTTACGAAGTTCATGAAGAGATGGGGCACATACGCGGACGTAGAGAACATCCCCATCTTGTACGCGGTCTTCATCAGCCGGGCCTTCACCTGGTCCGGAGTAAGTGTGTTCTGTTCCTGTAACAAGATAGCGGCCGCGCCGGCAACCACGGGGGTAGCCATGCTCGTTCCGCTCAATTTGAAGTAGTTGTGCTGTCCATCACTGCCGAGAGTGATGTCATTGGAGTAGGTCGATTCGAGAGTTGCTCCAGGAGCGGCCACCGACACGATCCCGTTGCCGGGCGCCATGATGTCCGGCTTGACAACGTGGTCGTAGGCGGTGGGCCCCTTCGAGCTATAGCTTGCGATAGTTTCGGCGATGGGAAGTGGACTGCCACCACTCTTGGTAGCGCCGACCGTCAACACATAGGGGTCGTTGCCAGGCGCGGTAACCGTTCCGTATCCGTTGCTGCCGCTGACGCTCAAGCGGCCATAGTTGCCAGCCGCGACGACGACGACGATTCCACTCTTCCAGGCTGCTTCCACCGCCTGGCAGAGCGGGTCCTGCGTATAACTGACGGGAATGCCGCGTCCAAGAGACAGATTGATGACGCGAATATTGTAGGTATTCTTCAGAGCGATCGCCTGCTGAATCGCGGCGATGACGGTGCTGTCGGTCCCGGCGCCATTTGCATCCAAGGCGCGAAGATCGATCAAGTTAACTCCCGGGGCAACGCCAGCGTACTCGCCGCCAGACTGCGCGCCATTGCCACCAATAATTCCAGCCACATGCGTGCCGTGTCCGTAGAGATCGTACTGGCCGCCGTTCGAGTTCGTGGTCGCAGTGCCTGTGAAGTCCTGGTGATACAGCACGCGGGACTTGCCTGTGGCGTCCTGCAGGTCAGGGTGGTTATCGTTGATGCCGCTATCGATCACGGCCACGCCGATGCCATTCCCTTTGTAGCCATAATTCCACGCCGTATCTACACCGGTCGCGTCATTGGTCAAGTCGTCCATCATGTTGATCGGATGATCGATGGTGACGGATGCGACATCGGGATCAGCTTCCAGAGCTGGCAGGGCAGCGACAGGAATCGTGAAAGCCGCACCGTTGATCATGTGCAGGCGGGAGTGAAGGCGTCCACCGCGGCCTTGCATGGCCGCATAGTGAGCGAACGTCGGAACCTGTTTGTACTGGACAATGACTCGGACCGTCTGGCCTTTCGCATAGCCCTGCTTCGCCTTTGCGAGCAGACCCGAAAGTTCGGGAGCCATTCGCGAAAAGCGGCCGTTCCCGTTCACGAGTGCATTGCTCGAGCGCTGCCCGAATGCCATGCCGGTCGTTAACAGGAGCACCAGCGCCAGACGCTTACCCCAGGCTGCACTGTGGCGTTCGTTGCGCCCAGGCTTCTGTGGCTTGCTTGTACGGATCATAAAATCTCACCCTTTCTTTCAGTGCGGGGGAAAGATCAAACTCGTACTCGGGTAGTGATGTTGCACGGGACCAGCCATTTGATTGACTGTAAGTAATTGATTTAGCGAGTTATTGCGAGCTTGCTTTCGAGTGGAATTGGGTCACTCTGTCCCATCGACGTGGGCGAGGGACAGTTTGTCCCACAGTTCGTGCCGCAGGTCATCGGCGAAAGAGCGTGTTTGCCCCAGCGATTTGGCGCTTGATCGAGGGAGAAAAAACGGTGGAGGTGGAGCTAGACTGCCGCAGCTTTCCCGGCAGGTTTCTGCGGCATTTTTGGCATAGCAGCGAGAAGGCGCTGCGTGTATTCGTGCTGGGGACGCGTCAGGACTTCTTCTGCGGATCCCAGTTCGACGACACTTCCTTCGTGAAGAATGGCGACACGATCGCAAATGCCGGCGACCGAGGCGAGGTCGTGGGAGATGTAGAGGATGGCCATTCCTGAGGTGCGGTTCAGTTCGCGAAAGAGCTTCAGAATTTCAGACTGAGTGATGACGTCGAGCGCGCTCGTGGCTTCGTCGGCAATGAGCAGCGTGGGGCGGTGGATCGTAGCCATTGCAATCAGCACCCGCTGAGCTTGGCCCACGCTCATTTGGGCAGGATATTTGCGCAGAAATTCGTCGCTCGAGGGTAGGCTGACATTTTCTAGCGCAGTCCGGATTGCCCTGTCACACTCGTCATGCGACCCGCGGGCGTGGGCGCGCCAGGTCTCTCGAAGTTGAGTTCTGATTCTGAGGGCCGGGTTGAGCGAAGACTGGGGGCTTTGCAGAACCAGAGCGATTTTTCGGCCGCGCAGATCGCGCAGATCGCGCTGGCGAATCTGCAGCAAATCCTGGCCGTCGAGCAGGATGGAACCCTGCAGGAGGCTGCGCTTGCGGTCGAGCAGACCCAGAATCGCCATGGCCAGCGTGCTTTTGCCGGAGCCGCTTTGTCCCACCAAGCCGAGAACTTCGCCGCGGCGAATGTCGAGGCTCACATCGCGCAGAACTGGTTTCTTGGCGTAAGCAACCGAGGCCCGGAAGGACAACAGGATTTCATCCGTGTCGGGCTCGACCGAGCTTTTGGACGTAAAGTTCTGCACGGGACTTATTTCACCGAGAGTTGTTCGATATTCCAGAACGTTTGCGGGACGAGGATAACTGGGCTAGCCCCCTGGACATTGCCGGCAATCGCCGAGAGAGCGTTCTTGTTTACCAGGTAGATGAAAGGCGCTTGTTCAACTGCGATCTCCTGGACGCGGTCGAAGGCTTCCTTGCGCTTCTTCGGATCGGCGGAGGAAGCCTGCACCCGCATCAGGCGGTCGATTTCCGCTTCCCACGCGGTTTCCGGGGCCTTTTCCTGCGGATTCCACTGGTGGTTTTCCGAAGAACTAAGCCATACGTTCATTTGCTCATTCGGATCGAGGCCAACGTTCGTCAGCCCAAGCAGAATGGCCTCGTAGTCGAAGGTCTGAGTCATGCGTTCGATCAGAGAAGGGAAGTCGAGCGTGACGACATTCACGTGGACGCCGATTTTCTGCAGATCGTCCTGGATCATCGTGGCCATGCGCTCGCGGTACTTATTGCCGGAGTTGGTGATGATCGAGAAGACGACCGCGTTTCCATCTTTATCTTTCAAAGCGCCGTTCTCGAGACGGAAGCCTTCGGCCTGCAGGCTCTTCAGTGCGGCATCGGAGGAGTACGGCGTGGGCTTCAGCCTGGCATCGAACCAAAACTTATTAGCGGGAGAAACCGGTCCGATGGCGGGCTGAGCGTGTCCGCGAAAGACGAGGCGGGCCATATCGTCCCGATTGATAGCTTGCGAAATCGCACGCCGAAAGGCCGCGGAGCGGAACCAGTTCTTTTTATATGGCGGGAGCGGAGCTTTTGCCACCTGGTTGAACCACATCTGCTCGCTATCGAGCGACGGTCCCGCGTCGTGGACCATCTGGGGCGAAGTGGATGCCAGCTTGTCAAAGTACTCGCTGTCGAGAGAATTAATGAGATCGAGTTCGCTTCGCTTGAAGCGCAGCATCTCCACGTCGCGATTCGGTTGGATATCCAGTTTGACCGAATCCAGATACGGCAGCTTTCTGCCCTGAGCATCCTTCTTCCAATAGTTCGGATTGCGCTTCAGTAGCAGGCTCGCACCCGCTTTGTAGTCGGCCACCACAAACGGGCCGAGAACCGCCATTTCTTTCTTAGCCGAGTGCGACGAGAGGATCGCTACCTGATCGAACTGCCGGTCCAGACCTGCGACCGCGGCAGGAAATGTAACGGAGATTTGAGTCGGCGAGAGGATCTTCGTTTCGACTTTGCCCGGTCCAGAGCGGAATGCATCTCCGGTGGGAGAGTGCAATGCTGGATCCATCATCTGCTGGACGGTGTAGGCTACGTCTTCTGCGGAGAAAGGTGTGCCGTCAGAGAAGGAGATTGCGCTGCGCAGCTTGAACGTGATCTGCTTTCCGTCTTTCGAAACTTTCCAGGACTGGGCCAGTTCCGGCTCGAGAGCCTGTGTCTGACGGTTCATGCGCAGCAACACGCCTCCGGTCAGGTATCGGATGGCTACGGAAGCATCGTCTTCCACCTTCAAGGGGTCAAAAGTCTTCGGCTCCGAATGCAGGCAGAAGCGCAACTCCCCCTGCGCGGCAGCGAAGCCGTGCAGAAGTCCCATGCACATCATGAGTAACAGGACTGGGTATTTCCTTGTCATGACAGACAACCTTCCCTGGAGGCGCATTAGGCCGCGGCCTCCGCATCCTTCGATAGCACGATTTGAAACGATGTGACCACTACTACCAGCAGGATCAGCGGAACGAATTTCCAGGGCTGATCGCCGATCGATACGAGTCCTTCCAGTTCTCTCAGCAGACTTCCCCACGACGGCATGGGTTCAGCGACTCCCAATCCCAGAATGCCCAGGTTCGCTTCGCTGAGGATGAAGACCGGAATTGAGATCCAGAACTGCGCGTACAAAACCGGCTTCAAATTCGGCACAACATGCAACCAGAACAACCGCGATCCACGGATGCCCGATGCCCGGGCCTGCCGAATGAAATCGGCATCGCGCAGGGCGTTCGCTGTCGAGCACAGCACGCGTGCCGCGCTCGTCCAGCCGAGCAGACCAAGCATCAAAAATGTCACCAGCACCGAAACGAGCGGGGACACGTTCAATGGCATGAGTGCGCGCACGGTGATCAGCAAAAACAACCAAGGCAGCGCCAGGAAAAGATCGGTCACGGCCATTGCGATTCGCATCCAGGTTCCGCCGATATATCCCGCGAGTCCTCCGATCAGAGCCGCGAGCAATGTGGATAACAGCGCCGCGCCGGGTGCGAGCAGAAGAGAGATTCGCGTGCCATAAAGCACTCGCGCGAATCGATCCCTGCCGATTTCGTCGGTTCCGAGCCAGTGAGTTCTGGAAGGCGGGGCGTCGGCCACTTCGCGGTATTGCTTCGCGTAACCAGCAGGCGCAAACCAACCAGCTGTTAGTGATAAACATACGATCAGCAGCAGGACCGCACACGCCAGCCTTCGCCAGATGGTCATGCTTCCTGGCCTCGGAGCATATGTCCGATTACATCGGCGCCGGAATTGGCGAGCAAGGTTACCAGCGTCACCAGAGTTGTGATGTTGACCAGCAAAGGCAGATCGCGAGCCAAAGCAGCCTGCCACGCAAGCTGTCCGACACCGGCCAGACCGCAGAGGGCCTCGACGGGAATCGCGGCTCCGAGAGCGATGCTGATGGAGACGCCCGCGAGCGCCAGTAACTGCGGAGCAACAACCGGAATGACGTGCCAGAACAGAATGCGGAGTTCGCTCAATCCCCGCGCGCGCGCGGCCAGGATATGAGGCATGGAATATGCCTTGGCGAGCAGATTGCGCGCATAGCGATAGTCCCGCGGAGAAATGATCAATGCAATCGCGAGGGCGCCAGGCATGTTCCAAAGCACGGATAGCAGAGCCAGCACGGCCGCAGGCATGCATAAAAACGTCCCGCTGAGTACTGTGGCCAAGCTGTCGAAGGCCGCCGCTCGAAGGCCGGCCGCGCTCAATGCAAGAGCGAGAACCATTGCCCAACTCAGCAGCAGACCCAGCCCAACGAGCCGGATGGTTTGCGGCGCGCGTTCTCGTAACAGGGCGAGTACGGGTTGTCCGAGTGAAATCGAGCTTCCCAAGTCGCCCTGTGCCGCTCGACCCAGTGAATGCAGATAGAAGCTGACAATATTGTGTTGTTCAAGCCTCTTCTGGTGGAGTGCTTCAATGCTGGCGGAATTTAAACGTGGGTCGAGTTGTGCTTCGTCTGTGTCGAAACCAGGAGCCAGGCGGACGAGTGTCGCCGAGATAAGCCCGCCGAGTAATACGGTCGCGACGATGGTGATCCCATGCCGCGCAATTCTTCGCCCGAGCATGGTCAAGGTCTCCTATTTCGCCGATGCTCCGAGCGATTTTTTCTCTTGCTCACGGGCTAGCGATTCCGCGTGGTGGACCTGCTTCATGGAATACATCCGGCGATCGGCTTCGGCCAGCAGGCGTTCCACATCGGTGCCGTCTTCCGGACAGAATGACATTCCCACGCTCAGCGTAATCAGGTCGCGCCCGCAGACGTGGCGGCCTGATTCGATGGCGGCCTGGTTCAGGCGCTCTGCCTTCTCGCGTGCAGCTTCGGCCGTCAGGCCGGGAGCGGTGATCACAAATTCGTCGCCGCCCATGCGCGCGACGTAGTCATATCCGCGGCAGACGTCTTTGAGGCGGACGGTGAATTCGCGCAGGAGTTTGTCGCCCTCGAGATGTCCGAAGGAATCGTTGATCTGCTTGAATCCGTCAATGTCGCAGACAAGAACCGCCAGACTTGTCTTCATGCGTCGGCAGCGCGCGACTTCCTGCGCAAGATGCACGAAAAGAGAGCGTGCGTTGGGCAGACCGGTCAGGTAGTCGGTGGTTGCAGAGCTCTCCGCCTGTTGATATTTCAAGGCGTTCTCAGCCGACAACGCAACCTTCGACGCCACCGCCAACAAGATTCTCAGATGGTCCGGAGTGAAGGCATCGCGGCTGGACTGGTACATCGCGAGCACGCCGACCACACCGTTCAGGCCCTCGAGCGGAACGACCAGCGCGGACTGCAGCGTGGTCTGTTTTGTGGGATCGATCACGTACCCGGCTTCTACCTCGGGGTTGCCGTTGATGATTGGTTTGCAGTTCTCAGCGACCCAGCCGCATAGACCTTCTCCCACCCGGATCTTCAGGGCTGACAAGGTGCGGAAATTCTCTCCGCTGACCAGTTCCGGCAGTAGCCAACCATTGCGATTCACGAATACTGCAATCGAATCGTAAGGGATCATGCGGCGCAACCGCATCGACAAGACCGAAAGAGTCTCGCTCAAGCTCAGCGAAACGCCGAGGTCCTGGCTCAGTTCGAACATCGTCTGCGCTTCTTGCCTGGCTGACGCGATGGACGTAAGGAAGTCTGCGTTGTCGACGGGGCCATGCGTCGGTTCCGTACGCTCGAAGCCGGCTGCCGGGGCTAATCCCCGCTCAACCCGCACGCTCCGTGAGAGTCCGAGCGTGGCGACGGGATCCTCGGTCATTTGCGCCATGCGCTCCAGGTCGACGTAACGTTCATCGAGAATTTCGACGACTTGCGGGTCGAACCATGTACCAGATTTCTCTTTGACCTTTGCCATTGCCTCCGATAGGGGCAAGGCTTGCCTGTATTGACGATGGGATGCCAACGCATCCAGGCAATCGACTGCCGCCAGAATTCTCGCGCCGATCGGAATGTCGAGGCCAGCCAAACCTTCGGGATAACCCGATCCATCCCAGCGCTCGTGATGCGACCGTACGATCGGAGCTACCGGGTAAGGGAACGCGACACGCTCAAGGATCTCTGCGCCCACGATAGGGTGTACCTTCATCTTCTCGAACTCTTCCGGCGTGAGTTTCCCGGGCTTGTTGATGATCTGCTCGGGCACTGCGAGCTTACCGATGTCGTGCAATAAAGCAGCGGCTCGAAGAGCCTCGATTTGCTCCTCGTCGAGGTTCAATATCTTGGCTACCTCGATGGCATAGGTTCGTACCCGTTGCAAGTGCGTGTGGGTCGTGTGGTCCTTAGCTTCGATGGCCAGCGCCAGGGCTTCGATCGTTCGCATATTGAGCGATGCGATCTGCTCCACATGGCGTTTTTCGACCTCGACTCGTTCTTTCTCCGCTTCAAGGCGGCCCAAGTACAGGCGATAAGAGCGATAGACCCAGTAGATCAGCGGCAGGACGAGTAGTGATGTCTCCCATCCTGCGGAACGGTTCACGATGCCGACGAGACCAACCGCTGCGGCTCCGACGAGGTAGTAGGGGAACGACCAGAAATAACACTCGGACCAGACCTTGCGGCTCGATTTTCCTTCCGTCATCGCGATTACGACCGAGATCGGCAATGTATTCGCGAAGAAGAAGACCAGCGCAGCAACCATCAGCAGAATCGGTTTGTTGGACCCGTATCTGCCCGACAGGACGTGGTAAGTCAGATAGGTGAGGGAACTGGCATTTGCCATCATGCCAGCTACGTTGAATAGGACCTTGACAGGGTCCAGCCGCTTACGTGCCTGCCAGACGCTTTGGACCAGCGTCGCTGTGCAGCCGATGACCAGCGTTTCCGGGAGACTCAGTTCGAGCACTCCAAGCAGGATGAACAGGAAATTGACGGACATCGTGCCGTCAATTCCCGGCAGTTGCACCTTCAATCCCGATGCCAGGAGCGCTACGGCCAGATAGCATACGAAGCGCATGAAATCGTGAGACTGCCAATGCCAGAGGGCATACGTCAGCATGACCATGCCAACCGACACGGTCGCGCCGACGAACAGCTTTGCTTGCAGTGACAGTCCGCTCGCTTCTTGAGTCATCCAGCCTTGTTGCTATAGGAAACTCGACTTTGTGGACCGCTACTCTTCGACCTTTTTGCGGGGGAAATCTGTTCCGGGCGTAGAGCGGCCACACTCGGGCCTCGCCCCGAATCGTATTGCGAGGATTGGGTTTTCAGAAGCTTACCGAAGTAACACCCACACGTCATGGCGCACTTGAAAGCGGGGTTGTATCCGGCGAAAAATGCGGCGCGGCCTGGTCTCAGTCGTGCAAGCCCATTACCTTGGTTATCCCTTTTCAGAGAGGTTGCTCGTTGAGCGAAGCTCGCCTGTGTCACCATCAATTCCAAACGCACGATATGCCGAGTCGGTCTTCTAACCCGCGACCGCAAGAAGGTCGTTTGTCTCCGCGAACTGATGTGGCGGAGACTCACGCCGCCAGCACTTCTCAGCAGTACGTTTTCTATGCGGATGTCCTCGGGGCATTCCGGGCATGCAATGCTGCCCTTGGTACGTTGTTGGGCTCCTCACCTCGCGAGCTGGCGGGGCGCGATGTGAGTTCAGTTTTCCAATCAAAAGAAAAGTCCACACCTGGTGAGCAGGAACTGCTGCGCGGAGCGATTCTCGCTGCGGCTTCGACGCACGAAGGCTATCAAGGCGAGCTATATGCCCGCACGAAGTCTGGAGAAAGTGTGCCGGTCCAGTTGTGCGCGACGATCCTCCGCGATTCCAATCTCAATCCAGTAGCGCTGATCGGGGTGGTCACTGCAAGTATTGCCAAGCAGGAGTCTGCGGAGAAGCAGGTAGCCGTAGCTCCAGGCGTCATCTGCCGAAGAATTGATGATACGGAATTCATTCTTGCGAGCCCCGTCATGCATCGATTCATGGAGCTGGTGGACCGGGTGGCGAGCCATACCGAGACGGTGTTGGTCACAGGCGAGACGGGAACCGGCAAGGAACTCATCGCCCGTACAATTCACCAATCTTCGAACCGTCGCAGTCGTCCGTGGGTAGACATCAATTGCGCCGCCCTTCCAGAAAATCTTGTCGAGAGCGAACTCTTTGGATACGAAAAAGGCGCATTCAGCGGGGCAGACGCCTCGAAGCCGGGTTTATTTGAGCTGGCAGATAAAGGAACGCTCTTCCTTGATGAGATTGGTGAGCTGCAGCTGCAGACACAGGTGAAACTGCTGCGCGTTCTGGATGCGCAGCCTTTCTACCGACTGGGAGGGCACCGCAAGATCAGCGTGAATGTCAGGATCGTGGCAGCGACAAATCAGGATCTCGAAGCCGCGGTGAGGGAAGGACGCTTCCGCCAGGACCTTTATCACCGCCTCGGTCAGTTCCAGCTACGGGTTCCGCCGCTTCGCGAGCGTCCTGAGGACATCGTGGCGTTGGCAGAATACTTCCTGCGCCTGAAAGCCACGAACAAGAGCTTCTCAGAGCAAGCGATCTCTGCGCTGCTATCGCATGCGTGGCCGGGGAACATTCGTGAGTTGCGGAACATGGTGGCCCGGCTCGCAATGGAGTTCTCAGGCTCAGAGATTGATTTCCCGAGAGTGACAGCTGCCCTGAGCGGTGGGCCAGCTGCACTGCGCCAGACTGCATCCATGCCGGTCAGCAACCTGGAGAGCATGGAAGAGCAGATGATCATCAAGGCCCTCGAGCGTACGGGTGGGCAACGCACGCTTGCGGCCGAGCAGTTGGGGATCTCGCGCCGCACCCTCAGCCGGAAGCTGAAGGAATACAACATCAACTTCGCGCCGGGCGAGACCACTACGCCTTTGGGATCGATCAGCAACGAGCAGCAGAAGTTCTTCCGCGCACAAGTGGAGATTCCTGTTTCCGTGCGAAATTCTCAAGGCGAAGTGGCGCAGGTGCGGGGAGTGAATCTCAGCACCGGCGGAATGGGCCTCGATGGTCTCAAGGAACCTCTGCGGTACGCTGGGCTGTTGGATGTCAGCTTCGATCTCCCGGAGACCGACGTCCACTTTGAAGCCAAAGCTCGTTTGATGTGGGTGGGCGACGGAGGCCGCGTCGGCATCCGATTTGCAGTTATCGAACCGGCTTTATTCGAACAGCTTCAACACTGGACCAATCGGAAAATCAAGCAAGAAGGCTGGGACTTCCCGGCGTAAAGATCCTCGTGTAAGTCCTTAGTCTGCCTACAGGTGTGCAGGATCTTTCACCCTTGACGCTAATCCCCTTTAATTTCAGAATGACACTAACCCCCTAAGGGCCGGGGCCCTTTCTGCTTCTAAAGGTCACCCGCCCAATCAAGAAGCAAATGAGTGAGATGACTCGACACGGCCGTGCCGCGTCTCGTGCCGTCGCTCAGATTCACGAAAACAGCAGCAAGCCGGGTTGTGTGGGCGGCCCGGAGCACGCAGTGTCTTCTTTGGAAGGTGGGTTCGAAATGCCGATGCGCCGGATCCTGTCGCACGTCTCCTGCATTTTGCTGGTTTTGGGTTCCGCAGTCTCAGTGTTTGGTCAGACAACCGACATCTCTTCTACTCCCAGCTCGCTCGCTTTCGGGACCGTTTATGTCGGAAAGACGTCCAACAGCAAGGCGCTGACCATCAATAATCTGACCAAGAGCGGGCAGATCGTCATCAACAGTGTCAGCTTCAGTTGCGCAGGATACGGACTAGCCTCCGGCCTCGCACCTTTCACTTTGGGCCAGACGCAGAAGATTACTCACTACTCCATCTTTTTTCAGCCCACGGCTGCGCAATCGTACAACTGCAATTTTGTGCTGAGCCTGAATGACGGCACATCTCTGAATGTTCCCCTCAGCGGCACCGGGCAGACCACGAGCGCCGTGGCCAGCGTAAGCCCGAGTACGTTGACCTTCTCCAATCAGGCGGTCGGCTCAAGCAGCGCTGGCCAGACGGTGACGATTACCAATTCCGGATCGAGCAACCTGACGCTGAATGCGATCACGCTGTCACCCACAAGTTTCACGAGCAGCAATGTCACACTGCCATACACGATCTCGCCCGGAGCGAGCCTCCCAGTTTCGGTTTTCTATACACCCAGCCAGGTTGTTTCTGAAACTGGCGCCATTGATTTCACTTACAACGAAGTCGTTGATGATGGTGCATCCCTGAACGGAAATGCGGTTGCAGCGAAATCACTTGCTATCTCTACATTTCCGACCCTACCGCAGGCGACAGTGAATGCGGCGTACCAGGCTACTTTAGGCACCAGCGGCGGTACGGGGCCGTATACATGGGCGCTGGTCAGCGGATCATCACTGCCTTCTGGGCTGACCTTATCGTCTTCCGGGTTGATCAGCGGAACCGTAAAATCAACGGTCACGACAGGGAATCATTCGTTTACGGTACAAGCCACAGATTCAGGCACCGGTACTACAGCGCAGAGCGTCCTCACGATCGGCGTGTTTTCGAACTTTGCCGATAACTGCAACGACATCTCGTTCAATGTGCCAAACAGCAGCACACCGATGATTCCGCTGACCGATCTCGGAACGGGCACGTATCAGGGTTCGGAAGGCGGCTTGTATCCCAACGGAAGCAACGTGCGTCCGGCACCGCACGATTCCGACGGCCTGGCTATCGCACAGGGCATTCAGCCACTCGACAGCAACGGGAATCCGAGCCCGACCGGCAAGTACGTATTCATGGCGATTGGCGAATCGACAGCGCAACAGGAGTTCAGCCGGTTCCTGCCGATTGCGAATGCCGATCCTGCGAAGAACTCCGCTTTGGTGATCGTCAATGGATCTCAAGGTGGGGCCACGCCCAACAACTTCACCACCACGACGTCCGCCTATTGGTCGACCGTGCTGGATAACTACCTGCCGCAGAACGGGGTTACTGCGAAACAGGTGGTCGCGATCTGGATGGAAGACACGGACGGAATTACGTCGGGAACGTTCCCCAGTGACATGACCACGATGCAGTCTCAGTACGAGACCATGATGCAAGTCATGCTGCAACTCTTCCCGAATCTCAAGTTGGTTTACTTCTCGTCTCGTGTGTATGCCGGATATTCCAATGGAGTCGCTGGCTCGCCTGATCCGGAACCATACGCCTACGAAGCTGGATTTGCGGTGAAATGGGCGATTCAAGATCAGCTCAATGGCAACGCAAACCTGAACTACAACGCCAAGAACGGGCCGGTGCTCGCTCCCTGGATGTCGTGGGGGCCGTACTACTGGTCGAACGGCATGCTCGGCCGCAGTGACGGACTGGAATGGGATTGCCAGGACTTCTCGCCCGACGGGACGCATCCGTCCTCGGCGTACGGGCAGTTGAAGGTCGCAAGCGCGCTGCTGAATTTCCTGAAGACCGATGACACAACGATTCCATGGTTTCTGGCTGCTTCGCTAGGGCTGACGGCGAATTCTGGAAATAATCAGAGCGGCAATGCTGGTACCATGCTGCCGACTCCTGTGACAGTACTGGCTTCGAATCTCAACAGCGGAAGTCCCGTGGCGGGTGTACCTGTCACGTTCAGCGATGCCGGAGCGGGCGGTACCTTCAGCAGTTCTGTTGTGAACACCGGAAGCGATGGCCTGGCTTCGACGAATTACACGCTGCCATCCTCGGCAAAAACCGTGACCATCAGTGCAACAAGTCCGGGCTATGCAGCAGCTACATTCAGCGAGACATCGGTCCTGACGGCTGAGGCTTTGACGGCTACAGCCGGAAACAACCAGAGCGGATATGTAGGAACAACGCTGGCGACCGCGTTGACGGTTACCGCGACGAACAATGGGAGCCCGGTTTCCGGCATCACAGTTGATTTTTCGGATAGCGGAGCGGGGGGCAGCTTTGGCGCGTTGAGCGTGGTGACCGACGCGAATGGAATCGCGTCAACCACGTATACGCTTCCGCCCAATCCCACTGCCATCACAATCAGCGCTACGAGTGCGGGTTATTCCACTGCGACTTTCGCGGAAACGGCGATGGCGAATGTTCAAGCGCTGACGGCGACGTCGGGAAACAACCAGAGTGGAAATGTGGGAACGACATTGCCGGCTGCACTTACGGTTACGGCAACGAGTAACGGCAATCCCGTGTCCGGTGTCAGCGTTACGTTCAGCGACGGCGGCGCGGGCGGATCGTTCGGAACGGGAGTGGTGACGACTGGAAGCAATGGCACTGCGTCGACTACGTACACGCTGCCCAGCACTGCGAAGACGGTCACAGTCAGTGTAACCAGTGCGGGTTACAACACAGCAACGTTTACCGAGACGGCCACCTCGTCCGTGACCCAACTCGGATTGTCTTCAGGCGGAAAGCAGACGGGAGCTGCGGGAACGACTCTGCCGCTTCCCATTGTATTCGTGGCGAAGAATGCATCCGGAGCAACGGTTTCGGGTGCAACCATTACCTTTAGCGATGGCGGCGCGGGCGGGAGTTTCTCAGTCACATCTGCGGTGACAAACTCTACCGGCCAGGCTTCCACTTCTTACACCTTGCCTACCACCGCGAAGAGTCTTTCGATTACTGCGAGCAGCGGGTCGGTAATCGCGACAGCTTCGGAAAAAGCCATAGCGGGCCCGGCGGCGATCTTCAGCATCGTTTCGGGAAACAATCAGTCGGCGAATCGCAACACGACTCTCGGGAAAAAGCTCGTGGTGTCGGTTACCGACCAGTACAAGAACTCAGTTTCGGGGGCTACCGTGACATTCACCGACAATGGCGCGGGAGGAACATTCTCTGCTACGAGCGCGATCACCACTTCGAACGGACAAGCCTCAGTGAGCTACACGACAGGATCAACGTCCGGTACGGTGACGATCACTGCAACGACCTCGACACTGCCTGCGCTGATCTTCACGGAGACTGTGAAGTAAACCCGGCGGGCGCTGAACGGCCCAGCCGGAAGCCTGGTCCCGGGAAGTCCGCAAGACGGCGCGTCGCTACCGTACTTGCCAAATCGTGTCGAGGACTGTTCCGTCGACCCATTTCACGATAGCCACTGGACGGTCTTCATGTTTCGGGCGTGCGGGTTTTCCTCCGCAGATCCGCTCGACCTCATCTTTGATTGCTTCCAGGGGCCGGATCGGCAGCTTGGAGCCTTGCACGGCGTCGATAAGATCCTGACGCCGGGGATTGATCGCTATGCCGCGTTCGGTCACCACGACGTCGATTAGTTCGCCCGGCCCGCAGAGCGTCGTCACCTCATCCACAATGACAGGGATCCGGTCACGGAAAGAAGGCACGGCCAGAATTGTGCATCCGGACGCCAGGCAGTTTTGCCATCCACCGATGCCGTGCAGAAGCCGGCCGTCGGAGTGGGTGACAACGTTGGCATTGAAGTTCGTATCGACCTCGGTTGCGCCTAACACGACAGCATCCACCATGGAGGCGAAGTTGCCCTTGCCGTGATAGTTGTACGACGTGAATGGCGACGTTGCGACATGGCGCGGATTGGACGCCATGGAGCGCACGCCATCGAGATCGAACGTTTGCCCGTCAAGGATGTAGTCTGTCAGCCCTTCTTCCAGCAACTCGACCAGATACTTCGTGGAGCCTCCGCGCACGAACCGCGCTCTTATCCCCGCCTCTTTCATCATCTGCTTCAAGTAGCTGACAAAGGCGAGAGCAATCCCGCCTGCGCCGGCCTGGAAGGAGAATCCGTTACGCATAATGCCGGCATCGCGCAGAAAATGCGCAACTAATTCGGCGATGCGCAGGCGGTCGGGCGAGCGGGTGATCTGCGTTGTACCGGACACGATCTTCGCAGGATCGCCGATTGACTCCACCTCGACGACATAATCGACATTGTTCCCCTGGATCTGCCAGGGAACACAGGGGAAGGGAACCGGATTGTCCGTCACGACGATAACGTGATCGGCATACATCGAATCGGCCAGCGCGAAGCCCAAAGATCCGCAGGCGGATTTTCCGTGCGACCCGTCGCAGTTTCCAAAAGGGTCGGCCGTGGGAGCCGCAATCACGGCGATGTCGATGTGAACCTCGCCATCTTGAATTGCCTGCCAGCGTCCACCATGCGATCGAAGAACGCCCATGCCGCGCATCTTTCCCTGGGTGCAGTAATCGCCGAGCGGGCCGTTCATGCTGCCTTCGATGTGGTCCAGCACGCCCGATTCCAGCAACTGGATCGCGCTTTTTTGCGACGGGAAAGATGCGCTGGGGAACCACGTCAAATCTTTGACGCCGACGCGGGCCGCAGCTTCCAGCGCAATCAGGGCCACGCGATCTCCGTCGCGGAGATGATGATGTGACGAAATCACCATGCCGTCGCGTAAGCCGCACTTGCGCAGCGCCGTCTCGAGATCGGGAGCCCGTTTGTCGCCACCTGCAGGATATTCTGCCGCAGTCCGTATCGGCGGAGCGGCCTTGTTTCCAAAGGGACGGTATTTCCCGACGCCCTGATATAGGACTTGCGGCCGTCCGTTCACAACTTCGGGGACGATCCGCCCTGCAGCGTTGGCGACCAACTCAGATTTGTCGAGGACTGCCATCGAGGATGCTCCTGAACTTTACGGGACCAAATTCATTGCACGCGCGCGTTCGATCAGCTTCAACGCGCGATTAACAACAGGTGGATCGATCATCTTCGAACCCAGGCTGACTACGCCCAAGCCCTTTTGTTGTGCATCGTCGTAGGCTTTGACGATCTTCTGCGCTTTCTCGATCTCGATTGAGGTTGGCGCGAACGCCTGGTGGATGACAGGGATTTGCGCCGGGTGGACGCAGCCCATACCCTCGAACCCAAGTGCACGAGATGCTTCGGCCCAGCGACGCAGGCCATCCATATCGGAGACGTCTCCAAATACGGAATCGATGGCCTGAACTCCCGCGGCGCGCGCCGCATTCACAACGCGTTGGCGTGCGTAAAGAGATTCGGCTCCCGCTAAAGTTTTCACCACGCCCAGATCGGCGGTGTAGTCCTCGAGGCCGATGGTGAGGGCTACGATCTGATCACCAGCAGTACCAATTGCAAATGCGTTTTCGATTCCCAGGGCCGACTCGAGAATCGGCATGAGCCAGGCCGGCCGGGTGATACCGTAATCGGCCTTGATCTCTGCGATCCTGCTGTTCACTTCGATGACCTGGTTTGCGCTCTCTACCTTCGGGATCAGGATCAAGTCAGGACATTGCGGAACGATCTCATCGAGGTCGGCGAGCCCAAGCGGGAGCTGGTTGATTCGCACCATGCGTTCGCATTGGAGGAAGTCCACCGCTCGAAGCGCATTGCGAACTAATAAACGCGCGGCATCTTTCTCGTTCGGATGAACCGAATCTTCGAGGTCGAGAATGATTGCATCGGAACCGTGGAGTGCCGCGTTGATGAAATATTTCGGCTCGCTTCCGGGAATATAGAGACGCGAACGACGTATGCGATCGCGGGCGGAAGACTGAGGAAGGGCCACCTGTCCCGGCAACACGTGCGTGTTCTTGCCAAGTCCGGCGCGGCGCACAGCCGCTTCCAGCCTTGCGGCGATGACGAAGGGCAGTGCGCCCTCATCACGGATTTGGACCGACGCGTGTTTTACGCCAAGGACCTCGAGCACCTCTTCCGACTGCCGCCGGATCGATTGGCCGTAGTACGGTTGCACTCGCGACTCGAGTTCGATCTGCAGTCCTCCGCTGTCGCGGGGTTCGACACGGACGTGCAGATCGGATCGGATTTCAGCGCCGCAGTGGCCGGCTTCTCCAGCGGAAGCAGCGCTTCTCTCCATCACGGCAGTCCCACGTCCAAGTCGCGTTTCTATCGTCTCGTTCGTATTCACGTGGCACTCCGCTCTGAGGTGGCGCCCACGAATTCAGTGGAAAAGGTGAGCTTTTCAAGGACAGCGTCGGTCATCTGGACCGTGGATGCAGCTCCCAGGCTGATCGACTTCGCGCCGCCCGGGAGACGCATCATGTCGTAGGTTCGCACTCGTCCTTCCTCTACGACGGCTGCGATTGCTTCACGAATGCGGCGTGCCTTCTCGATTTCGCCAATGTGCTCAAGCATCATGACTGCCGAGAGGAACATCGCAATCGGATTCACGATGGGCGGATTCAGTTCCGCATACTTGGGTGCGGAGCCATGCGTTGGCTCGAAGACGGCGACTTCATCCCCGATGTTGCCCGAAGCGGCGAAGCCCAGGCCGCCGATCAATCCTGCAAACGCGTCCGAGATCACATCGCCGAAAAGGTTGGAGGCGACAACGACTCCGTACTCTTCCGGGTTCTTGGTAAGCCACATCGTTTGGGCATCGATGTTGGTCGACCACAGCGAGATACCGGGATATCCCTTCGCGACTGCTCTCGCCTCGTCTTCCATCATTCCCGAGGTTTCGCGCAAGACGTTGGGCTTTTCGCAGATCGTTACCGACTTGTATCCGTACTTTCGTGCCCACTCAAAGGCGGCCGTGCAAATCTTTCGGGCAGCCTGCCGTGTGATGATGCGGACGGAAATCGCCAGATCCGGCCCGGGGGTGGCAGCGAAGGGCTTGAACTTGGAATGCGTTGCGAGCGCAGCACGAATCTCGGCGGACGGATTCGTCCACTCGACGCCAGCGTAAAGACCTTCCGTGTTCTGCCGGAAGACGACGACATTCACCAACGGCTCTTCGAAGCCTCCCGCGCCTCGTTTACGGATGAAGTTCAGAGGATTGCCGGGGAAGGAGATGCAGGGGCGAATGCAGGTGTCCAGGTTGAACTTCTGGCGCATGGTAACGATTGGGCTGAAATACGAATAGCCCTTTCCCCGCAACTCGGGGCTCAGCTCCGCCTCGGCCTGCTTCTTCGGTTTCGAAGTGATGGCGCCGAACAATCCCAGCTTGTGTTTGGCGAGCAGATCGACCGTTCGCTGCGGCAAGGCGTTGCCTTCGCGGCACCAGCATTCCCATCCGATGTCGGCGTGGATGTACTCCGCGTCAAACTCAACCGCCTTTAGGAGACGCAGAGCCTCAGGCAGAACCTGATTGCCGATGCCGTCTCCCGGCATAGCTACCACTGTATGTTTCGCCATTCTCTAATCTCCTGAGACTACTGCGTCTTCCGGATGTTTTTTGAGATCCAGTCCAAGTTTCTTTGCGACCACGTTTTCCGCGCCTCCAGCGATTACGAGAGACTGCGGAACGACTCCCAGGGGCGGGAATGAAAAATTTTCATTTCGCCACGCCAGCGTGCTGGAGGTGAAATCGATCTCTGTGCTTTCTCCGGAGATGATCGTCTTCTCTTTTGCCGCGACTTCCGATGCGAACTGCTCGCGGAGACGGTTGATGAGTTGCGGGACCTCGATACACAAGAACCCGTTGTTGTAGGCATTGCGCAAATACGTCTGGGAGAAACTGCCAGCCACGATGAGGGGAATCCCTTTGGCTTTGAGGCAGGTGACGGCCTGCTCGCGGCTGGATCCGCTGCCGAAGTTGAACCCGCCCACAATCACGTCGCCGGCATGAGTGCGAAGTGCGAACTGCGGATCGTAATTCTCCATCACCACGCGTGCCATCATCTCGGGCGTCATGTCGTCGCGGTAGGTGTAATCTTTGCCATAGATTGCGTCCGTATTCACGTTATCGGGAGGCATGAATACAAGGCGACCGTGAATTCGCTCGGGGAATCCTGGAAGGATTTCGACGCGCTCACTTGGCTGTGTACCCGAGGAGAATTCCTGGTACCGCCGAGCTAGGGAGCGCTCGGCGAATCGCCGTGGCCCCATAATGTACCCGGCGATCGCCGAGGCTGCGACAATTTCCGGACTTGCCAGGTAACACTGTGCGTCGCGCGATCCCATGCGGCCCTTAAAATTGCGATTTGTGGCCGAAATTCCGACCTCTCCTTTTTCCAGGAGGCCGGTCCCGAGCCCAATGCAAGGCCCACAACTTGGAGGAAGGTGAATCGCTCCGGAGTCAAGGAGTGCTTTCCACACACCTCGCTTTTCGGCTTCCTGTTGTACCCACGCACTCGCAGCGCCGATGTAGAAACTCACTCCAGGTGCTACTTTCTTTCCAGAAACGACCCATGCCGCAGCTTCCAGATCATCCATACGTGAGTTCACGCAGGAGACTAAATATGCTTTCTGAATCGCAATTTTCTTCTTTTGAATTTCGGAAAGCGATTGCATCATCTGGACAGTGTCGGGTCCAGAGATGTAAGGAGTGATCTCGCTCAGATCGAGAACGATGCGGCCCGCATAAGAAGCGTCCGGATCAGGCTGAGGAGGTTTGGCCGCCCATCCTTCGATGGCCTCTTGTTTGAAGCGCTCGATCCCCTGTTCCTGCAGGCGAACGTACATCTTGCGCAGATAGCGGATGGTTACGTCGTCAACGGGAAACCAGCACACGATGGGCCCCCATTCCGTGCTCATGTTGGCGATCGAGAAACGTGCATCCATCGTGAGGCTGGCCAGGCCGGGGCCGGTAAACTCGATGGCAGCATTCAGGGCCTCGTCGTGGTTGTAGAGACCACACAAAGCGATGATGACGTCTTTCCCGCTGACGCCGTCCGGCAGTTTGCCCTCGAGAACAACCTGGATTGTGCGGGGCACCTGCCACCAGAATTCGCCTGTGGCCCAAACCGCGGCGGCATCCGTGCGTACGATCGGGGTACCGACCGCGCCAAGAGCGCCGTACATATTCGAGTGCGAATCCGAGGCGACCACAAACGAACCGGGCTCGACATATCCGCGCTCGACCATAATCTGATGGCCGATGCCCGAGGCCGCCGGGTAAAAGTCCACTCCCTGTTCTGCGGCGAAGGTCTCGATCGACCGGTACTTCTTCAGATTGGCTTCATCGTGATTCTGGATGTCGTGATCGAGCGCGAATACGGGTTGTCTCGGGTCATGGATCTTTTTCACACCGATCGCTTTGAATTTCGACATGACTGCGGAAGTATTGTCATGGGTGAGCAGGTGAAATGGCCGGATGGAAAGAAAGTCTCCTGGCCGCAGCGGCCGCCTCGGGCCGTCAGCCATGTGAGCTTGCGCGATCTTCTCAACGATTGTCTGAGGCATAAGGCTCCTTTCGCCTGCATGACGCATGCCTTCGGCGGATTGACGGCGGCTTATGCGAGCACGGACTTGCGATCTTTGCGGCCCTTTACGTGTTGGCGCGTCTTGCTCGATTTTGCCGCACGCGTTTTGCGAACGTCGGTTTCCATCAGCGCGATAAGATCGCTGACCGAGCCGACTCTCTCCAGGTTCCAGACTGTGTCTTTGACTCGCTTCTGTGCGCCTTCGGAAAGAACGCCATCGGCCAAGGCTGCGAATTTTTCCTCGATCTCCTGATCTGTAAGCCGATTGCGCGGATCACCTTTGGGATAATCCAGTTGTTTATTGAATGAACGTCCATCGGTTGTATCGATATGCACGATGACCCTCTGTAAAGCTGGAAATACTTTCTCAATCTCGGGATCAGCGACGACCTCAACCTTGTTGAGTTGCTCCCGAATCTTGCGGTCCATGATCCTTTCCATGGTGAACTGGGCGGGTGTGACCTGGCGGTCGACCAAGGCGGCGGCAATGACGTACGGCAGCGAGTGGTCCGCCGTCTCTTTGGTGCGCGGATCGTACTTACTGGGATCGGAAAGAATGTCAGCTGCGCGCGCGAGCGACCGGATCTGAATCTTCTGCACCTGCTCCGGATGCAAGTCATTGCTCTTGACCAGGTCCAGGACGGCCGAGATTGGCGTGTGCGTTAAGGCTTCGGTCGGGAAAGCCTTCATCCCGCATTGAGTAATTCGCCATGAGTCGCCAAGTCCCCCGGTCAGCAGATCCAGTTTCCAGTTCGGACCGAAGACGTGCGTGAGACCTTCTTTGCCATCGATCACGTGTTCCGGGCCGGAGTATCCCTTCTCTGCGAGGAGGGCCGCGAGTACGCCGCTCTGCGTCGCCATGGGATCCACCGTGTTCTTCATCATGGTCAGCTTGCCCGCGGTCACCGCGCCCAGGGTGCAGTGACGACTGGCGGAGATTCCGATCGCGTGCTGGATCTGCTCCCAGGGGAGGCGAAGCGCGCGCCCGGCGACAATGGGGGAGGCGAAAGCGGTGAGAGTTGCATGATGCCATCCGCGCTCGCGGACGCCCGGGAAAGCCGCTTCGCACAGGCGCATTTCGAATTCGTGTCCGAGTACCAGGCCGACGATAAGCTCTTTGCCGTTGCTGCGGACGCGCTCGCAACAGGCAATCGCCGCAGGCAAGATGTCGGATGGATGGGAAGGATCCTGCTTCCAATAAATGTCGTTGTAGTCCATGCAACGGATCATCAGGGCGTTCGCAAGGGAGGCAGACACTGGATCGATCCGGCGCCCGGTGCCGAAGACGGTGGCACGCCCCGGGCCGGCAATCTCGTCAAGAACGTGCAGCGCGATCTTCACGTCGTGCTGCTGGAATCCCCCGAGCGCGCAACCCAAGGAATCAAGCAGGAAGCGCTTTGCCTGATAGATCGCCTCGGCCGAGAGGTGCTTATATTCAAGGCCCGCCGCCCATTGCGACATCTTTGCGGTGACGGTTTCTTTAGAAGGGAGGGTCGGATTCGTTGCGGGCAAGAGTTCTCCTGGTTACGGCTTCAGCTTGATGTTCTTTGGATTCTTGAACGGTAGAAACGCCATGAAGTCTGCGTGGTGAACGATGAAAGCCTCTGTGGTTCGCTTGACTAGATCGCCCTCGGCAGCGTGCGCCGCGATAATGTGACAGACGGAATCGGGCACTCCACATTCGAGTGCAAGTGCCACGCCCGTGAATGGGTGGCGCAATGCTTCGCCACGCTCACTCTGGCGGCTCTTGCCATCAGGACCGAGTTCATATTCCAACAACTTGCCTACATCCGCGAGGATCGCACCGGCTATCACCGAGTCCGTGTCGATGGGGAGGGCCCGGCCCATAAAGTCCTGCATGGCGCGGGCGCTATCCCGCGCGATATGCACGACACACCGCTTGTGCTCCATGAATGTGATTGGGCAATTCGGAACCAGCAATGTGAAAGGAATCTGGTTGAGGTCGTCGGGACGCAGGGGACTGTGCTCGAGCGCTTTAACCCAAGTATCGGTAACTTGCTGGCGTAATAGGGGATTCTCGATCCACTCAATCTCAGGCCACAGGCGTAGAACGGTCTCTCGCATACTGGCGTCCCATGCGAACCTTCGAGGCTAGCCGGGGGTATGCGAGGCAGACTGCGACTCGAATCACAACAGCGTGTGATTCGAGTACCAGGAGGGATCCGGTGATTCGGGTGGTTCGATACAAGCTGCTCTGTGGCAAAGGGTTACTGCTATTGACCGTTTTGGAGCAGGACGATAATTTCCTTTTCAAGAATGGCGCTGCTGGTAGCGCCGATGTGCTTGCGATAGATGCGGCCGTCGCGCCCGATCATGAAGGCTATCGGTAGTCCGAGAACCCCACCGTACAATTCCCCGATCTTTGCGTTCCCCATGACGACCGGATAGTTGATCTGAAACTCCTGCGCAAATGGGCGGACCGGGTCAATGGTGTCATCCATCGAGACGCCAACGATCTGCAGTCCATGGTTGCCATATTTCTGCTGCAGTTCCACGAAGTGGGGAATCTCTTCGCGGCAGGGCGCACACCATGTTGCCCAGAAATCGAGCAGGACGACCTTGCCGCGAAGGGAGGAAAGGGTAAGTGTTTTTCCGTCGAGTTGCGGAAGGGTGAAATCGGGAGCCTCAGATAGCCCCTTCGTGCTGTGCCCACCCTTGCGGCTGACGTACAGCAGGCCGATTACGGCCAATAGCAGCAAAGCCACTACAGGCACCCATCTGTTCCCCGCTCGCAGCGCTATTCTCCCTTTGCGGTGGGATAACCCTTGTCAGCCCAGTCCGCTCCGAAGTTGTTTGGGATGTAGACGACCTTCAGGTTGGAGAATCCCATCGCGTTCAAGGCGTCATAAGCAGGCTTCACATTCGGGCAATGTCCCCAGGGACAGCATCCGCAATAAAGGAAGATGGATTTGGTTTTCGGCAGGGAAGCTACACGCTGGCGCAGTTGCTGCAATCCAGCCTCAGTCGAACCTGGTCCAATGTATTCAGAACCCGGGATGTGCGCTTGAGTGTACAGCACGTGAGAGCCTACCTGGATCATCAGCGGCTTCTCTTTGCCGGACTGGATGATCTTTACCAGCTCTTCCGGATTGATCAGACGAGCCGCCGGAATCGAACTTGCCTGACCGAAAGCTTGAATGAATGAGATAAGCGTGAACGCAGCGAGAAGTGTCGCCATCTTTGTGTGAGTAAGCTTCATGGAAGTCCTCGAACTATTTTGCGGCAACTCGCAAGAATACGCCATCTCTCGATGGTTGCGGTTTATTCTGTGGAGGTCGCCAGTTCTCGCAAACGCTCGGCTGCGATTTCGGGAGTGATGTCCCGTTGCGGTGTACCGAGCATCTCGAATCCCACCATGAACTTTCTTATCGTTGCAGACCGCAGCAGCGGCGGATAAAAATGCGCATGGAAATGCCATTCCGGATGGTTGCCCCCGTCCGTCGGTGCCTGATGAAATCCCATCGAATAAGGAAAGGGAACCCCGAACACTTTGTCGTAAGTCGAAGTAACACGGTGCAGAATTCCACTCAACAATCGAGAGTCCCCATCGCTGAAGTCGTTCATGCTGCCGATATGGCGACGGCTGCAAACCAGAAGCTCAAACGGCCATACCGCCCAGAACGGAACGAGTGCAACGAATCCCTCGTTCTCGCAAACCATCCGGACCTGCTGGCTTTGCTCAAGGGCAGCATAGTCACAGAGCAGGCAGGTGCCGTGGGACTTGAGGTAGGCGGTTTGGGCGATCAGTTCTTTCGCCGGAGCTTCTGGAATGGAGGAGGTTGCCCAAATCTGGCAGTGAGGGTGCGGGTTGCTGGCTCCCATCATGGCGCCGCGATTCTCAAAGATCTGAACGTGATTGATGCTTTGAAGCCCCCCGAGTTCGCGGAATTGTCCAATCCATGTGTGAACCACCGGCTCGATCTGTTCCGGTGTCATCGTCGCAAGAGTCAGGTCGTGACGCGGCGAGAAGCAGATCACGCGGCAGACTCCGGGCTCGCCTTCCGCGACGATGAGTCCCCGGTTGTCCAGATCGAGACGGTCGCGCGGCGTTTGTGGCGTTAATGCCGCGAAATCATTTTCAAAAACGAACGTTGTCGAGTATTGCGGATTAAGAACACCGCCGACACGCGTATTGCCGGGGCACAGGTAGCAACTGGGATCGTAGGCAGGTTCAGGCGTGGTCTGCAGCTTTGCGACCTCGCCCTGCCATGGACGGGTTGCGCGATGCGGCGACACCAGCACCCATTCGTTGGTGAGAGCGTTCCGCCGTCGATGAGGGTCTTCCGTTAGTTTCAAGTTTCGGGCCTCGCAGCATTCTACGACGAGCAACGGGAATGTTCATGATCGCGAGCGGGAAGGGCGGCCACTATCACGCACAGCCTGTTGTGACCGGAGACACAGCGGCAGATTCACGCAAGTCTAGAATTTTGTGATCAGGATGAGGCCTGTCATGACTTCGGAAAAAGCCCGCGTACTGATCCTCTCATTGTTCTTCGTCGCCCTGTTGTTTTTTGCGTTTCTATATCAGCCGATCGATGCAGTGAGCCGTCCTAGCGATCAAGGTTCCGCGTTGATGCCCATTGGTAAGCCGCTGCTGATCAAGGCGCCCTTGGGACTGCCGCCGGTGCCGATACCGGCAGACAATCCACCAACCGCAGAAACGGTCGTACTGGGCCGGATGCTTTACTACGATCCGGCGCTTTCTGCGGACAATACAATCTCATGTGCCTCGTGCCATGGTCCACAGATGGGATTTACGGACACGCGGCCCGTCTCGGTGGGCGTCGGAGGAAAGACGGGAACCCGGCACTCTCCCACCGTGATCAACTCTGCCTACAGCACGTTGCAGTTCTGGGATGGCCGCGCTCCGAGTCTGGAGGAGCAAGCCAAAGGTCCGATCGCCAATCCGGTCGAAATGGCGACGACCCACGCTGAAGTCGTGAAGCGTCTGTTGGCAAGTCCCAATTACGTTGCTCTATTTAAGCAGGCATGGGGAACAGATCAAATTACGATCGACCTTGTTTCCAAGTCGATCGCATCGTTCGAGCGCACGGTGGTGAGCGGGAATTCTCCTTTTGACCGCTTCTATTATGGACACGACAAGAAGGCGCTCTCGGCATCGGCCCAGCGGGGCCTGAAGCTGTTTGTGGATCCCAAGAAAGGGAACTGCGCGGTCTGCCACACCATAGGAAAGGAGTACGCGCTCTTCACCGATAATAAGTTCCACAATCTCGGCATCGGAGCGGATACCCGGGGAAATATGGTGGACCTCGGCCGTTATGCCGAGACGAAGAACGAGGCAGATTGGGGCGCCTTCAAGACGCCTTCGCTGCGCAATATTGCGCAACGGGCCCCATTTATGCACGATGGCACCTTCCCGACATTAAAGGATGCCTTGGGACACTACATTGGGGGCGGGAATCTCAATGCGCATCTGGACAAGCAAATGCGCGCCCTCGACTTCCTGAGCTTCGACGAGCGGGACGATCTCCTTGCATTTATGGAATCGCTAACCGGCCCGCTCCCGGACAATCTAGGTCCGCCAGCGAAGTGATTGACGAATCTAAATAGCTAGAAGATAACTAAAACGGAGCACAACCACGAGTGGCGCAAGGTTCACGAAGGGAATCTGGAATTCCTTCGTGGTACTTCGTGCCCTTTGTGGTTATTGGTTTCAGGAGCCGGGACTAGCAACTTTGCCCCGCGGACGCTACATCCGCGCTGAATTGATCATCATCAATGCGAAGAGCAAGGGCAGGTAAATCACCGTAGCCTGTAACACGTGACGGGCTCTCATCTTCGATTGGGCACTAACCAGGGGAAGATTCAGGAAGGCCAACCGGATTCCGAAGTAGAGCAAGGCGAATCCCAGGATCACTGCGCCGACGAGGTAGATTTTCCCCGCCATTCCCATAAATGTGGGCAGCAAGCTCAGGGGAATCAGAATGATGGAATAAGCCAGGATACGGCGAGCGGTGGAACGGCCATCCTCCTCGACCACAGGGAGCATCTTGATTCCGCCTTTGGCGTAGTCCTCACGATAAAGCCATGCAATCGAGAAGAAGTGCGGGAATTGCCAAATGAAGAGGATGGCAAACAGCACCAGAGTGCCCCATTCCAGTTGACCGCGCACGGCGGTCCATCCGAGAACACCCGGCATTGCGCCGGGGAAAGCACCGACGAAGGTACAGATGGGGGAAACGCGTTTCAGTGGAGTATAAGCAACCAGGTACACGACCGACGTGAGAAACGTCAGAACACCTGTAAGAGGATTTGTGAAGATCGCGAGGTAGATGGATCCACCAGCGGAGGCTACCATACCGACTGTCATGGCGTGCGCCAGACTCATTCGCCCCGCCGGGATCGGGCGGAGCGCCGTGCGCCTCATGTTGCCATCGACATCATGTTCCATAACTTCATTCAGCGCCGCGGTTCCGCTCGATACCAGGCCGATTCCGATCAAGGCATGCAATAGCCCGAAGCTAATCCATGGCACACCGGCCTTGTGCGCGCCGAAGAAGTAGCCACACCATGCAGTCATGACAATAAGAGTAGTGACGCGCAATTTGGTGAGTTCGGCATAGTCCCGGAAGAGAGAAGTCACCCGAGTGCGGAAACCGGAGAGAGGCAATGTCATCGTGCTCATGAGTTAGGCCGTGTTTCGTGTTCCGAAAAAGCTGATCCTGGTTCGCTGCAGAACAAGCACGCTCGGACCCCACTCCGTAACGCGCTCAAGGAAAGCATAGGTACTCTGTTGCTTTTCGAAAGTCAAGCGAAAACACAAATCGGATGCTCGCTTAAGACTAACACGTTGCCTGCTATCGACCCGCTGCCGAATCGGGAGCCGTTGCCGTAGCAGCCGCCGAATCAAATGTTTCTGGCGGATCGAAGAAGCATTTGTGCCAGAGCGCTGCATCCGACAGCTTTCCTGATTTCCATTCTTGCAGAGTCGAAACCGTTGCGGCGATCATTCCGCCGTCGGCCGAGTCGAAAATTACGACCACTCCCTGAACTTCCTGAGGATTTTTCGTAATTTCCTGCAGAGCCTTCTCGAGCAGGTATTTCGTGTACTCGAGCCGCTCCGGCGAGCCTGTATCCTTGGCGTTTTCGTTTACCTTCTGCACCGAAATGATTTTTACGGTTTTAGCGCGCAGCGGAGCCCAGTCGCCTGGAAACGCAGCTACTTCCTC
Organism: Terriglobia bacterium; assembly: GCA_963727085.1. Taxonomy (GTDB): domain Bacteria; phylum Acidobacteriota; class Terriglobia; order Terriglobales; family Acidobacteriaceae; genus Sulfotelmatobacter. The sequence goes on from CAVSER010000007.1 coordinate 693,058, forward strand.
CCGGGACACGCGAAATAAATCCGCCGCCGGCGCGGTCGGAGAAGTAGCTTTCGTTGCGGTGTCGGGAATTCCCTCGGGCATCTCCACGCTGTTCCTCCAAATCCATCCCCGAGACAACCCGGAAATCCGAACGTGAACCCAGTCCGCTGTGAAGTCGAGCAGTTCGAATTCATCGTGCTGGCTGGCGAGGAACTGCGCCTTCGCGCTGAGACTCGGAGTCTCTACGACCGGGGTACCGGATTTCCTCACAGCAACCAGGTTTTTCGGATGTGCCGTGTTCTTCAGAATCTCTTGAAGGCTATCTGCCTCCACCTGCAAAGGATCGGTTTTCCTGGGAGGTTCTGAACTGCGACCGTCCTCCGGTCGTGCTTTCGAAGCGAGGCTACCCGTCATCGATGATGGGAACGTGTTCTTCGTGTCCGGGAAACTTCGGGCCGGCATTGGTGCGGACGGCGCCGACCCTTTTGCCTCAGGCCTGGATGGCGTCGATGCAGCCGATTTAGGAGCCGATTCCGGCGAACTCGTCGCAATCTGGGTGGCCAACTGGTCCAGAATGTCGGATTCGATGCGACCGTTCGAGACGAGAAGCTGATATCCGGAGTGCGAAGCGATGGGATCCGCATACCACGCCGTCACTTTGGCATGGATGCGCACCATCGAACCGCCGGAAGGGATTGGAGTCACTTCGGCGGTCGCCTGAAAAAACGCGCGCTGAAAGCGATCGAGGGGATGTTCGCCCGGCGCTGCAAATCCGTCCAAGACGGGGAGGCGCCCTGACATCGAGGCTTGCATGGACTTCAATGCCTTCTCGATCGTGGGCTTCGATTGTGTGAATGCGCGTTCATTCGGATCAGTCTGCGCTGCCGAAGCCAAGCACAAAACGAACACAAGCATGCAGCGCCACAGCATCCGGATGAACCAACGCGAATCGCCATGTCCTCTCATGGCAAAAGCTCCAAGTCGTCGCGCAAAATCCATCCGCGCTGACCTTCGTGGGTCTCGATGCCAAGCCAATAGGGCGTAGAAATCTCGACGAGTACCTGTGTTCCCGCGGGCAGTGAACGCAGCGTGGAGGCGGTGTGGAAGGGGGCGCTCTTGAGCGGAGCTCCGGGAGCTTTCACCAGACGTTCCACCTGGCGGCGCAAATCCTTGACCCTCTCGTCCAGAGTTTGAGGGGGGCCGGCGGGAGGGGCAGTTTCGACAACAGGAACAGCCGCTGGCGGAGGCACCGGAGTATTGGTAGTCGCGGGCGCCGCAGCCGCAGCGCTCGACGAAGTTTCGTCGACCAGCGCCGGCGGCTTCTTTGCCGTTGCGTCCTGCTTCTCTTTTTCGAATTCCTTGGTGCTGTTCTTCATCGCTTCGATGGCTTCGAGGCGGTCATGGATGGTTGCGTATTCAGCCCCCTCGACGGAACCGTTCGAGGGGTGAGACGTGCGTCGGTAGTCTTCGACGAAGCGCGCATCGACGTGCAGCACTGTGTGCTTGTCGTCCTGTCCTTGAACGACATAGCGGACGGCTAACGTGCCAACGTCATTGGTATTCTTGAAGTTCTGCGGATCGAGCGCCTTTAGCTTGATTTTGTAGAAGACCTTCCCCGGCTCCGTCCATTCGGGGAACGCGCGAGTTGTATCGGCGAAAGTGGCGCCGCTAACATATTCGTCTTTGCTGTACTCTTTCGATCCGCGAATGATGCCGCTTTGTGCGACTTCCTGCACGACCTGAAGGACCTGCGCTTCGGGGAACGGCACATTGACGATCAATCCCGCCCCGTACTGAATGGCCTCTTTCTCACGGGCTTGTGACGGGTTTGCTGAGAAGACAAGTGCGTAGGCCATCAGCAGATACCCTACTCGCGGCCGGAAACGAGCGCGAGGTGTTGTGCTGTGAGGTTTTAACACCGGCAAGAACTCTCTTTCACCATGCCAAAGGAGATGTGATTTCCGCACAGGAATAACCCCAGTTGTCAAAACGAGTCTCAGCTCTGAGGCTCCAGACTGTCAACATGCTTTAGCATGGGACCGTCGCGGTAACCACAGATACAGAATTGACGTTGTAAAAAAATTGTAAAAAAAATGTTTGCAAGTTGTCTACAGATCGTATTACTATCCCGCCCGGTACGGTGGTAGGACCCAAGCAGTAAAAATCGATTTAGGGGCCCTGCTCCGGAAATCGCATGGGGAAGGGGTTCCGCATGCGACCAAAGCAGTTCTTGCCTTTGCATTGTGGGATGCAAGATTTTGCAAACAAAATTGCCTGAGGGGTTCGGCATGCACATGGGGATTCGGTTTTTGCGGTGTGCGGAATCACCGTGGGGTAGAAATTGCCTCACTGGGGCTCTGGTTCTGATTTTTCTGATCCTGAGCGGCAGTACAGACGCGAATGCTCTTCCGGCATTCGCCCGTAAGTACGGGCTCCGTTGTTCAGCCTGCCACGAATCGTGGCCGATGCTTAACTACTTCGGCCAGAAATTCAAAGACAACGGCTACCAGTTGATGAACGATCGGGATTCGCCGATCTGGCAGAATCCATCCTACTGGCCCATTACGCTGCGTATCACGCCGTATTGGAGCCGTGAGAGCACCAACAAAGTCGCCGTCGATGCAGCGGGCGGCGGCACCGTCGAAACCAAGATAAGCACTACCGGCTTCAACCTGAGCGGTCTGGACATCCTGACCGGCGGCACTCTCGAAAAGAACATTTCTTTCCTGCTCGTACCCTCGGCCGATGAATTCGGAGCGTTCCACTTCGAATCGGCGAACGTCCGATTTGACAATCTGTTGCACAGCCCTTGGTTGAACGTCAAAGTCGGCAAGTTCGAACTCGACAGCTTCATCTCTGAGAAGCGAACCCTGACCCTTTCGGGCAATGGCGGTGCTTACCAACTCTTCCATTTCATCCCGGTAGGCGATGGGAATATTTTCGGCCAACTGGGTGATAACCAGTTGGGCGCCGAGTGGATGGGCCACTCCTATAACGATCGAACCCGCCTTTCGGCGGCGGTTTTCAGTTCGACGGATGGGAACGTGGATGTGCCATACGGGCAGAACTCGTACACCACCTTCATTGCCGGCAGTCAGGCCTTCGGGGCAGGGAAGCTGGGAGTACAGCGCGTCGGTGGCTACGCGATGTACGGTGTAGCTCCGACCACGTACCTGACCAGCGCGGGAGTTCCGCTTCCTGGTTCAGGGATTGGAAACAAGACCTTCAGCCGCTACGGCTTTGAAGGCTTGTTCTATCTCGGCAAGCTGGATTTCCAAGTATTCACTCAGCATGGTTCAGATGACGCCTGGTTCGGTGCATGCTACGGCGACATCGTCACAGGGACCTGCGATCCGGCCAACAACAACACGAACGGTGCTACCCTGCCGGCAGGCGCTCGCAATCCGAGTTGGAATGGAGCGTTCGTCGAAACCCACTATGTCTGGAGTCCGCAACTCACGATATTCCAGCGTTCAGAGTGGGTTCGCATGTCGCAGCAGGCCATACCGGGGACGCCGTCAGATTTGGGCAACATCGATAACTATGTATTTGGTTATCGCTATAACCCATTCATGACGAGCCGCGCGGGTTTTGCCTTCCACAACGAGTACTCGTGGTTGCGCCAGCGTGGCACCTCGCCGGTGACAGGTACCGACCTGATCGGCAACAGCTTGATGTTCGGATTTGATTTCGACTTCTAAGCAAAGAGCCTGTCGGCAGACGTGAGCCGATGATGAGGAAATCTCCAATGCCTAATTCGAACGTGATGCGTATCTGGACTGGTTGTTTGGTGTTCGCGGTAGGAGCGTTGTTCACTATCCCCGTTATCGCGCAAGACGCGCCTGATGTCGGGCCACATCCTGCACAACCCGTGACACCGATGGAAAGTCACATTGGCAAGGTCACTGGGCATTCGATGGCTGCCAAGACGGACTATCGTCGCTACTGTGCCGGTTGCCATGGAGACTTGGGGGATGGCAACGGCGAAAACGTTGCGTGGCTGGACCCCAAGCCGCGTGACTTCACGATTGCAACGTTCAAGTGCCGTTCCACTCCGACGGGCACTTTGCCGACGGACCAGGATTTGTTCAATACCATCGGCCGGGGCCTGACCAACTCGAACATGCCAATCTGGAACAGCTTTAGCGACCAGCAGCGTGCCGACCTGGTGGCTTACATCAAGATCTTCTCGCCGCGTTGGGGGAAGGAAAAGGCGGGCGAGCCGATCAAAATTCCTGCGGAGCCCCCGGTGACGATGGAAAGCATCTCGCATGGCAAGGAATTGTTCACCAAGCTGGAATGCTGGAAATGCCATGGTCCGCAGGGCAAGGGCGATGGGCCATCGGCGGCGACGCTGACCGACAGTAAAGATCAACCCATCCGGCCTTACAACTTTGCGGCCGGCGGGGATGATTCGAGGTTCAAGTGCGGCTCGACAAATCAAGACATCTACCGGATCTTCATGACCGGCGTAGATGGAACGCCGATGCCTTCGTTTGCGGACACAATCCAGCCCAACGACGCTTGGGATCTGGTGCATTTTCTCCGCACACTGCAGGTGAATCGGCACAGTAAAGAGAACGATGTGTTGAAGGCGGCGGGTGGAAAAATTCCTCCGTACGCCGAGAAGCCCGCGGCGGCGCCGGCCAGCCCGTCTGGAAATGGCGCTGCAGGTGGCGGAAACTAAAACCTGGATTTCCACTTTCGCTTGTTGAATTAGGAGGCCAAGAAATGCGTGTCAGCAAGTTTAGTGTTGCGATTCTTATTGCAACCCTGTGTCCCGCTCTGATGTATGGCGGAACGGTTAGCGGCAAGGTGACCTACACGGGAACACCGGTGAAGCAGAAGCCGATCGATATGTCGAAGGAACCGAGCTGCGCAAAGCAGCACAATCCACCGATAACGACTGAAACTGTCGTCACCGGACCCAACAATGCACTGGATAATGTCGTCGTCTATATCTCTGCGGGCGCAGATGATGCGAATGCTCCGGCCCAGGCCGTGACCTTCACGCAAAAGGGCTGCCAGTACACACCTCACGTGATTGCTCTCCACACGGGCCAGGAACTGAAAGTCGTTAACGACGATCAGACCTCCCACAACATTCATCCGCTCGCGAAAGTGAACCGCGAGTGGAATAAATCGCAGCCTCCGGGTGCTCCTCCGATTCAGGACAAATTCGATCAGCCGGAGTTCATTTCCGTGAAGTGCAACATTCACCCCTGGATGCATGGCTGGTTTGCCGTTCTGAAGACCAACCACTACTCGATCACCGAGAACGGTGGCGCCTTTTCACTGCCCAACCTGCCTCCCGGCAAGTACACGGTCACCGCGTGGCACGAAGACTATGGCACGCAGCAGCAAGAAGTGACTGTCACGGGCAATGAAACGAAATCGGTGGACTTCACCTTCAAGGCAAAGGCGTACTAACACTCTCAACGGGCGGCCGGTGTTGAGCCGGCTGCCCGATTCACTTCTCGAACGCGGGCCTTCGGGCCAATGCGAGGAAACATGACCGGCAAGCTTCTGGCAGTGATCGTGATTGTGATTGCGCTGGCCTCGGCAGTTCCTATTGTGACTCACTCCTTCATGGGTGCCTCGATCGCAATGCCGCAGGACATCTCCACTCATGGAGCGGACATCGACAAACAGCTCGATGAAACGATGATCGAAGCTGGATTGTCTTTCCTTGCGGCGCAGATTGTCCTGGGCATTTTCGTGTGGGGCTTTGCCGGCCGGAAAAATGGGCCGCTGAAAAGTTTTCCTGGCGGGGCGAAATATCTGATCCTGGCTGCCGTGCTGCTGGTTGGTGCAGAAGCTCTGGCCCTGGGTGCCATCGGAAGTAAGGCGTGGTCAAAGGTGTATTTCCAGCCGGCGTCCGCTGACGCCCTCCCCATACAAGTGCAGGCCGGGCAGTTCGCTTTCTATTTCCGGTATGCAGGGCCGGATGGAAAGTTCGGTGGCCTTCATCCCGAGAAAATCGACGAAGGTAACAGCAATTTCTTCGGTCTTGATCCGGAGAACGACGTGTCCGCTCGCGACGATATCCAGTCAGCCGAATTCGTGATTCCCGTGAACAAGGAAATTCACCTCATGATGCACGCCAAGGACGTTGGGCACTCGTTCTACGTGCGCGAATTGCGAATTCAACAGGATTTTGTTCCGGGTCTCGACCTTTCGCTGCACTTCACGGCAACGAAAATTGGCAAGTACGAGATCGTTTGCACGCAGTTGTGTGGTCTCGGCCACTACAACATGAAGGGCTATCTCAACGTGATGTCGCAGGAAGATTTCGATAAATGGTTGAAGTCTCAATCGAACACCTAGTCGTTTAGCCACGAGATTCAACACTAGCGAGAGGGGAAGGGTAATGTCCGAGACATCCGTACACGCAGTGCATCACGGTCCACCGACTAGCTTCATTCGGAAGCATGTCTTCAGCCTTGACCACAAAGTGATCGGGAAGCAGTATTACGCGCTGGCCCTGGTCGCGGTCGTCACGGGGATGGTGCTCTCCTGGATCATGCGCATCCACCTGGTGTGGCCCAATGCTCCAATTCCAGGCTTGGGGTGGCTCTCGAAGGTGGGTGCGCCCGCAGGTATCGTCACGCCGGAATACTACCTCCAGTTGATGACCATGCACGGCACCTTGATGGTGTTCTTTGTGCTGACCAATGCACCCTTCGCTGCGTTCGGCAACTACTTCCTGCCGATCCAGATTGGCGCGGAAGATATGGCCTTCCCCCGCTTCAACATGATGTCGTTCTGGACGACGTTCGTGGCGTTCTGCATTCTGGTCTCGGCCTTCTTCGTGGGCGACGGGCCGCCGTTGTCCGGTTGGACGGCCTACGCACCGTTAAGCGCAGTCGGTGGCGATCCTGGACCAGGTCAGGCCGTTGGACAAACCCTGTGGGGACTGTCGATATTCGTCTTCTGCATCGCTTCGCTGTTGGGTGCATTGAACTTCATCGCAACAACGCTGGACCTGCGAACAAAAGGAATGACGCTGGCGCGCATGCCGATCGTCAGCTGGGCCTGGTTTATCACCTCGTGCATCTCGCTGCTGGCTTTTGCTGTGCTGATGCCGGCTTGCTTGCTCCTGATGCTGGATCGAGTTGCGGGGACGAGTTTCTTCGTGCCGTCAGGCTTGAATATCAGCGACCACCTGCAGCCTCATCAGGGTGGATCGCCGCTCCTGTGGCAGCACCTGTTCTGGTTCTTCGGGCATCCTGAGGTCTACATCGCGATTCTGCCGGCCATCGGGATCGTTAGTCATATTCTGATCTGCAATATGCGCAAGCCGATGTTGAGCCACAAGACCATCATCTATTGCATGATGGGCATCGGATTCCTCAGCTACATGGTTTGGGGACACCACATGTTCCTGAGCGGGATGAATCCGTTCTCCGCTCTGGTCTTCTCGTTCCCGACACTGATGATCACGATCCCAGCCACGATCATGACGCTGATCTGGCTGGGCAGCTTGTACGGTTCGAACCTGCGTGTCAACAGCGCCTCGCTGTTCTGCATCGGATTCATTTCGATGTTCGTCAGCGGCGGCGTCAGCGGCTTCTTCCTGGCGCAGCCTTCGATCGACATCTATCTTCACGCGACGTATTTCGTCGTCGGCCACTTCCACATGGTGATGGGTGTTGCGGCGATTATGGGCGTGTTTGCCGGGACTTATTTCTGGTTTCCGAAGATGACGGGACGGATGATGAGCGAGACACTCGGGAAATGGCACTTCTTCCTGACTCTGATCGGGACGTATGCCATCTTCATGCCGTTCCACTATCTCGGACTGGCGGGCAATGTGCGCCGCTATTCGGCGTTCACGGACGATTTCCTGGTTCCGTTGATCCCGGTGCACAAGTTCATCACCTACGCGGCTCTATTCACTGGAGCGGCGCAGCTAATTTTCATCTTCAACCTCATCTACAGCCACTTCAAAGGTGCGGTTGCTCCCGACAATCCGTGGGAGTGCACTTCTCTGGAGTGGTCCACTCCTTCGTCTCCGCCGCCATTTGATAACTTCGGCGGCCAACACCTGGTCGTCTATCACGACCCGTATCAGTACGGCGTGAAGAGCTCGACGGGTGACTATCTAATGCAGACCTCGCCCGAACGTGCTGGAGAAACGCCGTAATCCTCAGGCTGGGTCACAACAGTTAGCCAACCTATGGTTATTCAGGAAGGGAACAGGTAGTAGTCATGGCGACAACGCTGCAACCACCGCAAAACGAAGTAGTCCGGCGATCAGCGCCAGCCCCGGGGAGTGGTTCCGGCGGTGGCGTCCGTGGCGTAGTCGGCCGCGGGGACCTGCTGGCAGTGAAGGGCTTCTCGGGCGACCCGGCTCGCACGGGGATCTGGGTTGGATTGTCAGCGATCGCCATGACCTTTGCCGCCCTGACCAGCGCCCTTTATGTTCGAGAGGGCGCAGCGACTGATTGGCATCACATAGTCCTCCCCCCGATCATCTTTTTCAACACGCTGGCACTGATCGCCAGCAGCGTGACGCTCGAAGTCGCCCGTCGCCGGGTTGCAGCATTCATGCGTGGCGAAGAACCCAATCGCTCGCGGCCAATGCTTTGGCTGCAGATGACGATGCTGCTCGGGCTGGTCTTTGTCGTAGGGCAATACCTGGCATGGCTGAACCTGCGGGCTCAAGGACTCTACCTGCCCACGAATCCCAATAGTTCCTTCTTCTATGTATTCACCGGAGTCCACGTCGTCCACGTAGTGGGTGGCTTGGGTGGTCTGAGCCGGGTCATGCTGAAATTCCGCACTGCGGCGCGTCCCCTGCGCCGAAGCACGATCGATGCCACTTCGTACTACTGGCATTTTATGGGGATGTTGTGGATCTATCTTCTCGGCGTGTTGTGGATCAAGTTGTAAACGATTCCAGGAGGCAACGTGAGCGAAGCCGATCTGAGCATGGGACATGGCGCGGCGCCGATGGAAGCCCGCCCATTTGCGATCCCGTCCAAGAAACTTGTGATGTGGCTGTTCATCATCTCCGACGCCTGCACGTTTGGAGCGATGTTGTTTGCGTACGGCTACGTGAAGAATGCGGCAGCCGACTGGCCGCATCCGTTTGAATCGGCGAGCATCATGAACGCGCTGTTGATGACCTTCATCCTGGTCACGAGCAGCCTGACGATCTTAGTTGGCGTCCGGCATGCGAAAGCGGGCAACAAGTCGAAAGCGATCCTGTGGACATTGACTACAATCCTTCTGGGTCTAGCATTCGCCGCCCTCCACCTTAAGGAATGGTTCGGGCTCATTGGCGAGGGCGTGCGACTGTTTCAGAACCCGTGGGGCTCCCCGATGTTTGGCGCATCGTTCTTCGCGGTGACCGGACTTCACCTCGCACACGTGGTCAGCGGTGCGGTGGCGCTGCTGGTTGTGGTGCTCGGTTACAAGCGCGGCCGCTACAACTCCGACGACCTTGAGATTTGGGCGCTGTATTGGCACTTCGTGGACCTCGTCTGGATGTTCGTGGTCCCAATGGTGTACCTGATGAATGTGAAAGCCTAAGAGGAGATTGCGATGGATTCGAATCAGGGAAGCTTGAAAGCCGATTTGGTCGTCTATGTAGTGATATTGGCCCTGGCGTGCGTACAGGTATTCTTCTTGAAGGGCCACCTGTTCGCGATGCTGTCCGTAGCCGTGGTGCAGGCGATTCTTGCTGTGGGTTTCTTCATGCATCTGGGCTCGGAGAAGCCGACGCTGCGCTTGGCGCTAATTCCCGGAACATTGTTCGTCCTCGTTATGATGAACATGATCTGGGCGGACAGCTACCGGCTGATGAGCATGAAGCCGTTCGCGAAATGAGGTTGATATGAGGATGTCGAGTTTAACGCGTAGCATGAAGGCGGCGCTGGTGGGTGGAATCGTGCTTGCGACGAATGCGGTTTCCTATGCCCAGAGTTGCGCGCTTTGCTACACGCAGGCCGCGGGCGCGGGACATCGGTTCATCCAAGGGCTTCGCACCGGCATCCTGGTGTTGATCGTACCGCCAATGTTTATGTCGCTCGGAATCACAATCCTGGCTTATAAGAAGCGCAATCGCACCAACGACCAGCCCGAATCAAAGAAGTCGAAGTACGACTGGTAAAACACACCACCTTCTTTTCCCACCGCCCTACGATCCTGCGCGCGTGGCATAATCTTCCGAACATCTCTCAGGTGCCAGCAATGGGTCGAGCCGTCTTTGTCGTGTTCTTCTGTTTCGCTTTGTCTGTCGCGACACCATGCGCGGCCGCAAATACTCCTTCCAAACCCCTCCAGATCTACTTCATTGATGTCGAGGGCGGCCAGGCCACACTCGTCTTGAGCCCCTCCGGACAGTCGCTCCTGATCGATACGGGCTGGCCCGGCTACGAGGGGCGCGATGCCGATCGCATCATCGCGGTCGCGCACCAGCTTGGCCTCAAGCAAATCGATTACGTCCTCATCACGCACTACCATCGCGATCACGTCGGAGGAGTGCCGCAGTTGGTCGATGGCATGAAAATCGGGACGTTTGTCGATCACGGCCCGAATCTCGAGGATTCTCAGGTAGCACGCACCGATTACGCAGCCTATGAGAAAGCGATCGCGGGGCACGGTCATGTGGTGGTCAAACCTGGATGGGGACTTCCCTTCAAAGGTATCGAAGTCCGGGTTGTGGCAGCGGCAGGGGAACACATAGCGGATCCTCTTGCTGGAGCGGGAGAAGCGAATCCGTGCTGCAAAGCGGAACCGACTCCGGCCGAGGATAAAACTGAGAACGCACGATCGGTTGGGGTGCTGATCACATTCGGTAAATTTCGCTTTCTGGACCTCGGCGATCTCACCAAGAAGAAGGAACTGGAATTGGCCTGTCCGAACAACATGATCGGCAATGTCGACCTTTTCCTGGTCACCCATCACGGAATGGATCTCTCGAACACCAAGGCGATGGTTTGGGGATTGCACCCGCGCGTGGCCATCCTCAATAACGGCGCTCGCAAGGGGGCAAGCGCGGCTGCCTGGCAGATCGTCCATGATTCTCCCGGGTTGGAGGGACTCTGGCAACTGCACTATGCCGCCGAATCCGATCGGGAACACAACATCGACGCCGAACACATTGCCAACGTAAAAGAGAACTGTGAAGGGAAGTACCTCAAGGTTTCTGCCGAGATCGACGGCTCATTTACCGTCACAAACCAACGAACCGGCGCTGAGAAGACTTACGCCAAAAGTAATCAGCATACAATCCAACGATGATCGTGATCGTGATGGGAGTCGTCGGCGCGGGCAAGACCACAGTCGGCAAGCTTTTGGCTGATGAACTCGGATGGGAGTTCGCCGACGCCGACGATTTTCATCCCGCTTCTAATGTCGAGAAGATCCGGCAGGGCATTCCCCTCACCGATGAGGACCGTGCGCCTTGGCTGCAGCTTCTTCACGATGCCATCAGTCGATGGATTGCGGCACGCAACAATGTGGTTCTGGCATGCTCCGCTCTCAAGCGGGCATATCGGCAAATCCTCCACCCAGGATCAGAGGTGCATTTCGTCTATCTGAAAGGACCAGCCACCCTTATTGGCCAGCGATTGCACTCCAGGCAGGGTCACTTCGCGAACGAACAAATCCTGGCAAGCCAACTGGAGGACCTCGAAGAGCCCGCTGATGCAACCACGATTGATATCGCGGCGACTCCAGAAGAAATCGTCCGGCAAATAAAAAGTGCGCTTCGCTTGGAGTAGAATCCTCAAACCGCAGAACGGGCTCCGACGTTCTCCGACGAGCATCCGGAACTTGCCCTTGGAAACCCCTCCAAACCGCCTCGAAGCTGCCGTCGTCTCCCGACTCATGTGGCGGTTGATGCCGTTTCTATTCCTTCTTTATATCGTCGCCTACCTGGATCGCATCAACGTGAGCTTCGGCGTTCTGCAGATGAAGGGGCAACTCGGTCTGAGTGATCGCGCCATCGGTCGTGCGTCCGGGATATTTTTCATCGGCTACTTTATTTTTCAGCTCCCCAGCAACCTGGTATTGGAGAAATTCGGAGTCCGCCGTTGGATTTCCGCGCTGATGATCACATGGGGAGTAGTTTCCTGCCTGATGGTATTTATTCGCGGTCCGATCAGCTTTTATGCGATGCGCTTTCTCCTCGGGGCCGCAGAAGCGGGGTTTTTTCCGGGAATCATCCTTTACATGAAGCACTGGTTTCCCTCGCGAGCACGAGCCCGAGCCGTGGCCTGGTTCATGACGGCGAACCCGCTGGCCGGGATTGTCGGCAGTCCAATTTCTGGAGCTTTGCTGGGAATTCACGGTCACGGATTTTCCGGTTGGCAATGGATGTTCCTGATTGAGGGCCTGCCGGCCATAGCACTTGGAGCGGCGGTGTACTGGACGCTCGCGGATACGCCCCACGACGCGAAATGGCTGAAGCCCGACGAACGATCCTTGCTGCTCGAAACCCTGGCCGCCGAACGTAAGACCGAATCCCGATTGACCAAGAGCAGCGTCTGGGCCGCCATTTTCAGCGGGCGGATCTGGTTGCTATCGATCGTGTACTTCGGTGTCTCCACGACGATGTATGGAGTTACCCTGTGGCTACCCACGGTGATCAAGTCGCTCTCCGGAATGAGCAACTTGGCCATCGGCCTGATCGCTGTGTTGCCATTCCTCGTAGCGACGGTTGCGATGGTTCTTGTAGGCATGCATTCGGATCGTCGCAGTGAGCGGCGCTGGCACACCGCGATCCCTGCCTTCACTGCTGCTGTAGGCCTGGCGGGCGCAGCTTACGGGAACACCACCGTTGTCGTCGTCGCGGGGCTTGCCTTAGGAATGGCATTTGCCGAAGCCATGGTAGGTCCGTTCTGGGCGATGGCAACCTCGCGTATGGAAGGACTTTCGGCGGCGGCTGGGATCGCTGTAATCAACTCCTTGGCGAACCTCGGCGGCTATTTTGGTCCTGACATCATCGGTTTCTTTCGGACCATTGGGGGCGGATTCCGGGGCGGTCTCCTGGCCATTGCAGGCACCATTGCCATCAGCGGTGCTTTCGCGCTGATTGTTGGGCGGAAGGGCCTAACAGTTCGTCCTACCTGAAAGCGCTAGGCGCAGGAGTCCTCTCAAGAATCACTGCCAAATGCTCGTTCTGGCTTCGTTCCGCTCCTTCTATTGTTTACAATAGACGCTTCGTCCAGCTAGTAAACACTTGTCTTAATAGGGAAACCGCAATTTTGGATCAGTCCAATCACAACTCCAGTGGGGTTCCGACCGTCTACTGGCGCGTGGAGGGCAGTCTCCTCGACTTGACGGTGGTCCGCCCCGTAGCTTTCTTTACCTGGAACGCCCAGACGTTCACGGAGCGGTTCCGGCGCCGCGGCCTCATCTTTGTGATGGCCCTGCTGCGTCCCTTTCTCTATTCGGCCAACCGCAAATTCGCCACCCGGGTCGTGCACACCGTGCTTCGGGGTGTGACCCGCGACCGTCTCGATCTGCTTGGCGAAGAGTACTTCGACTACAAGTTGAAGCCGCGCCTGAAGCAGACAGGGGTACGCCAGGTAGAGGAACTGGTGAGCGCAGGTGCTGACGTGGTACTCGTCAGCCAGGCCCTGGATCACATCATGCGCCCATTGGCGCGGCATCTGGGAGTGCGGCAGATCGTGGCAAACCGCCTCGAATTCCGCGACGGCGTGGCGACCGGCCGGCTGCTAGATCCGGTAATCCGTCCGCGTGGCGCGTTCGCGCCCTTCCGCGAGAATATGCCGGACGGCCGCCGGGCTCCCAAGACCCTTGCCCGCCATCTCGATATCTCTCTCGAAGAGCTGCGCGCGGCGGTAGTTCCGGCATCCCGCCCAATGACCGGGGCGGAGCGTCCCATCGTTCACTTCGACGGACAGCGTCAGGCTGAAGGGTTTTCGGTACGACGTGCCTTTACGGGCAAACACGTCATGCTTATCGGCGTGACCGGATTTATTGGTAAAGTCTGGCTTGCGAATACTCTGCTCGATCTCCCCGACGTGAAGCGAATCTACTTGCTGATTCGTCGGCAGAAGTCGAACCCGGCGGACAAACGCTTCGAGAAGATGATCGAGGACTCGCCGGTTTTCGATCCACTATTTGAAAAGCATGGCGACCGATTCGCCGATTTTTTGCGCGAAAAAGTCGAGGTGGTAGAAGGTGATGTAAGTCAACCCGGACTTGGTATAAGTGAAGACATTGCAGGCGTTTTGAAGAGAAACCTCGACCTGGTTATTAACAGTTCGGGACTGACCGATTTCAATCCGGACTTGCGCGACGCTTTAGCCGCAAACACCGATGCGCCGCTGAACGTTTTGGAGTTCATCCGTACGACGGACCACGCCGGGTTGCTGCATCTGTCCACCTGCTACGTGGCTGGAGAGCAGGATGGCCGGGTCAGCGAAAAACTGACGCCAAATTACAATCCCCGCGGTCTTGCCGACTTCGATGCCGAGCAGGAGTGGCGGTCTCTGCACGAACTTGTGAAAGAATGCGAGGCGCGCTCGGAAAGTGAAGAAGTCACCTCTAGCCTACGGGCGCAAGCACAATCCAAGGAGCATGCCGCTAAGGATCTGCAGGGTGCTGCGCTCGAGAATCAGATCCGAAAAAACAGGGTCCGCTGGCTGAAGACCTATCTGACCGAGTCGGGAACAAGGCGCGCCAGCGAACTCGGGTGGCCGAATACCTATACTCTGACAAAGAGCCTGGCGGAATCGCTGATTGCGAAATACGGTAGCGGACTTCCTATCGCGATCGTTCGCCCCGCCATCGTAGAGACTTCAGTCCGCAAGCCCTTCATGGGATGGAACGAAGGCATCAATACCTCGGCATCGCTGTCGTACCTGCTGGGCACGTATTTCCGCCAGTTGCCTTCGAACGAGAGCAAGCGCCTCGATATTATCCCGGTCGACTCTGTCTGCGCTGGTATGACTCTGATTGCTGCCGCTGTTATGGAACGCCGTCACGACGCGATGTACCAGTTGGCGACCTCGGTAACGAATCCCTGCGACATGGGGCGCTCTATCGAACTCACATCCCTGGCGCATCGCAAGCACTACCGGGCGCAGGAAGGGTTAGAGTCGTGGCTGCGCCTGCGCTTTGATGCGATCCCGGTGTCGAAGACCCGCTACAATCGCATGTCCGCTCCAGCGCAAAAAGCGATTGTGAAGTCAATCCAGCGCATCATGTCGCCGCTTCCCTTGAAGAAAGCGCCTTTGGTGAAGACCGAGCGCAGTCTCGAGCGCGTGGAAAAACTGATTGAGCTGTTTGAACCTTTTATTCTGCTAAACGAGCACGATTTCATCGCGGAGAACATAGAAAAGCTTTCGTATGCTCTGGTGCCCGAGGAGCGAGATCAATTCGGTTACGACACCCGCTCGCTCGATTGGTGGGAGTACTGGATCAACATTCATATCCCTGCTTTGCGGTACTGGACTTATCCTCTGATTGAAGGACGTCCGTTGGAGGCCCGCCCGCCTCGAACCTTTCAACTCGCATCAGCAGACGGCAATGCCGTGAAGACCGGAACTGACGGAGCAACGTGGCGATATTCCTGACCGGATCTACCGGATACATCGGCGCGCATGTCGCGGCCAATCTTCTTGACCAGCATGGTGCATCGCTGAACCTGCTCGTGCGTGCGCGCGACCCGCAGGAGGCGCAACTTCGCTTGTGGCGCGGCCTGCAACTGCACCTGGATTTTCCCCGCTTTTATGAATATCTTCAGACCAGAGTTCGGATCTTTGTCGGCGACCTCACAGCGCCAGGCTTCGGGCTGAACCGGGACGAGTACGATCGCCTGGTACACACGACGGACTCCATCATCCACTGCGCGGCTTCGCTTAATCGCAAGTCGGAAAAGAGCTGTCTCAATGTGAATCTGCGCGGCACGCTGGAAGTTCTGACGCTGGCTCGTCACGCGGAGCATTACCACGGACTGCGCCGGTTCAGCGAGGTCAGCACCGTTGCGGTGGCAGGGAAGCGCAGCAACGAAGTCGTGACGGAAGACAACTCCATCGAATGGGATCGTTCGGATTACGATCCATATGCGCGCACCAAGAAGTTTTGCGAGCACATGACGCGCGTGCTGCTTCCGGATACGCCAAAAACGATTTTCCGGCCCAGCATCGTTCTAGGCGATAGCCGCCGCGCCGAGACTACGCAGTTCGACATGGTGAAGTCCTTTGTGTTTCTGGCGGGTCTGCCCGCGTTGCCGTTCCGTCCGAACGACAAGATCGACATTGTCAATGTTGATTTTGTGGCCGACGCCATTGCCACGCTTCATCAGAAAGAACAGCCTAGATGGGACATCTATCACCTGTCGTCCGGAACTTCGTCGCAAACCTTCCGCGAGTTGACGACAGCTCTGGCATCGGCGCAACAGAAGCGTAAGCCGGTATTCGTTCCGTTCACAGAGAAGCCTTTTGCGAGTTCGGTCAACTTTCTCTCGAATCGCAAGGGACCGCTGGGCTACGGCGCTTCTCTGATGAAAGTGTTTATGCCGTACCTGGTCTGGAACACCGTCTTCGACAACACGCGCGTGACTTCCGAACTGGGGCGCAGGCCGATTCCGTTTTCCCAGTACAGTTTTCCGCTGCTCAAGTTCAGCCGAGAGAATAACTTCGAATACAAATATCAGCCATGGCCCGCCGCGCGCGGAGGTACCACCGCATGATGGATTTCATTCTGGAGGCGTGGGTTAGCACCAATATCGAGCGCGCCAAAACACGCTGGATGCTTGGCAGCAAACATCCGTGGCAGCCCGGGGAAAAGCTCAAACTGCTCTTTGCCGGATATAACGGGACTCGCAATATGGGGTCCGACGTTCGCGTAGAGGAGATGTTGCGGCAGATTCGGCACATCCTTGGCGCTGAGCGCGTCGACTTCAGTGTGATGAGCCAAGTGTTCGAGTATTCGAAGGGATACTTCGAAGGCACAACGCAGGTCCACCTTCCGGACATCTTTCCGCCATTCCTGTTCGACGAAGTTCCGAAGCATCACGGTGTGGTGGCGTGCGAAGGCTCAATGTTCAAGAGCAAGTTCGCGAATGCGCTGACGACGATGATGATCGGTTCCCTGGGCATTGCCGCAGTCGAGAATAAGCTCTCGGTTGGATATGGCGCCGAGGCCGGCCAGATGGACCCACTGGTCGCGAAGATCTGCGGACGTTATTGCAAAAATTCACTTGTAATCACGCGGAACGAGGAATCCCGCACCATTCTGCGGGAATTGGGCGTCCCCACCGAGATCGGCACAGATACTGGGTGGACCTTTGAGCCGCGCCCTGCAGAATATGGCCAGAGCATCCTTCGGCAGATTGGTTGGGATGGCCAAACGCCGGTGCTGGTGGTCTGTCCGATCAACCCATTCGAGTGGCCGGTGAAGGCGTCGGTAGCGAAATATGCGATCCACAGTTTGACGGGGGCTTACAAGGACAGCCATTACCGGACCGTCTATTTTCATAACTCCGGACCTGCCGCCGACCGGGCCTATCAGCACTATCTCAACTCGATCGCAAATGCGCTTGATGCGTTCCGCAAGCGGCGGAACGTATTCATCATTCTGGCTGCGACCGAGCGTCTCGATGCCCGTCCAGCGAATCGAATTTCGGAAAAGCTCGGAGGAGTTCCCGTCCTGACTTCCGATCAGTACAACATGTACGAACTGGTCAGTATCCTGCGATCCTGCCACATGATGGCTTCATCGCGTTATCACGGGATCGTGACCTCCATGCCAGGACTGGTTCCATCCTGCGGCATCACGATGGACGAGCGTATTCGCAACCTGATGCGCGAGCGCGGGCAGCAGGAACTGTTGATGACCGTCGACGATCCCGACCTCGAGCAAAAGCTGCTGGGCGCCTTGGAAATACTTGCCACCCAGGGCGAGCGGATCGCAGACGGTATCGCCCGGACGGTCGTGAAAAATCTGAAAGTGATGGCGCGTATGGGAGTTTTCTTCGAGGAAGAGGTCCAGCGGCGCTATCCAGAATTTCCCATGCGACGGGGCGAATGGAGCTGGGAAGACTACCTTCCGCCCATGAATGATTCATTGCGGCAATTGGTCGCTGCATACAGTTAGTCGGATTGAGTTCCAGCACAAAGCATGCCCTTCGTTGGAGACATCTTCGCGCAGCTCAAGGCTGCCTCGAATACTGTGGTCCTGCAGGAGATCCGCGACGGCCAGATCAGCGGAGTCACCGGTGCCGAACTTCTGGAGTTGGTTCGGAGAGCACGCACTTTCCTGGCGTCCAAGGACCTTAACAAGGGGGATCGCTGCGGATTGCTGGCTGCGAACAGCATTCGCTGGATCGCCATGGATCTCGCCGCGATGGCGGAAGGGCTAATCGTGGTTCCACTTTACTTCCGGCAAGCACCGGCAGAACTGGTCGCCATGATGAAGGACAGCACGCCTGTGCTCATCTGCTGCGGCGACGCGGCGCTGCGCGACGGGATTCGGCACGCATGGCCTGATGCCCCTCACAAGTTCCTGTTCGATGAGATATTCGCGGGTGTTGAGGGAATTGCATTGGATCGTCCGCAGGTTCGTGAGCAAGATCCGGTGACGATCATCTACACCTCTGGAACTTCGGGAGAGTCCAAAGGCGTTGTGCTAACGGCGGCCAACATCGGATTCATGCTCGGATGTACCGCAGATCGCCTTGACCTGCTGATGGGCGGACGTTCGGGGCAGGATCGCATCTTTCACTATCTCCCGTTCAGCTTCTGTGCTTCCTGGATTGCAGTGCTCACATTCATGCTCAGGGGCAGCCTCGTCACGCTCAATACAGACCTGACCAAGATCCCAATCGACATGCCTGTTGTGGCGCCACACTACTTCCTTAACGTGCCGCAACTGCTCGAGCGCATGCGCCGCGGGGTGGACGAGCAAATCGCGAGGAAAGGTGGGATCGGACAGGCAATCTATTCGCGGGCGAAAGTGGCGTGGTCGCGCAACGCGAGCAAGCCGCGAGCCGGAGACGCACTTTGGTTGTGGCTGGCGAATGCGCTAGTGTTTCCTACAATCAAGAAGAAGATGGTGGGAGAGAATCTGAAAGCGCTGATCAGCGGCTCGGCGCCCCTCACGCCCGAAACGCAGGACTACTTCCGCATGCTCGAAATCCCCGTGCTGCAAGTATATGGTCTGACCGAGACGACGGGAATCTGCACGATGGATGATCCGCGGAATCCGGTGCCCAGCCGGGTAGGCCCATCGATACCGGGAATCGAGATGAAAGTAGCCGAAAACGATGAGATCGTGATTCGCGGGCCCAACGTATTTCCGGGATATTGGAATCGTCCGCAACAGACCGCGGATGTCCTTCGGAATGGGTGGTTCCATACCGGAGATCAGGGAGAACTGGATTCCACAGGGGCATGGAAGATTATCGGGCGCCTCAAGAATCTGATCGTGTTGGGTTCGGGACACAAGATTGCGCCGGAAGCGATTGAAGAAGAGATTGCTGCCAACCTCCCGACTGCGCAGCAAGTGGTCGTCGTCGGAAATGGCCGTGGGTACCTGTCGGTGATCGTGACGGGAAATCTCACAGGCGAACAGGTGCAAGCGGCACTGGACATGGTAAATCCCCATCTGCCGCATTACAAACAAGTGCGCGCATTTCGAGTTCGGCAAGAGCCGTTCTCCATCGAAAACGGTATGATGACCGCGAACGGCAAGCTTAAGCGCGACCTGATCTCTGCCGGTTTGAAAGCTGAGATCGACGAGATGTACATGGTTCGACAGGCGGTCTAGTTTCGGTGCAGGAAAAGCTCAGCGTGAAAAACTTCAAAGGACAGGCGCTCTCGTGGGAGTTGAAGAATGGAGTGATCGAACTCCAGCTTCATCGCGCCCCCTGCAATGAATTGGGATCGGTGTCGCTCGGCGAATTGGAGAAGTTTGCGGTTGCGCTTGAACAATTAGAGAAAGAAGCTCATGCCCTCATCATCCACAGCGAGATGAAACCAGGTTTCTGCGCTGGAGCCGATCTTCGCGAGCTGTACGAACGTTCCGAACAGATGGAGAAGTCTCAGGCTGTCACCGGCGTTCGCGAGTTTTTGGAGCGTATTCATGCAGTGCTGAATCGAATCGATGCATCGCCCCTGACCACAATAGCCGCCGTTCACGGCGTGACATTTGGCGGGGGCTTGGAACTCGCTTTGGTCTGCGATTTGATTTTTGCCGACAAATTGGCCCGATTCGCCTTCCCGGAGTTGAGACTCGGACTTATCCCCGGGTTCGGCGGAATCCCACGCCTGAAGCGCGATCTTGGCAACGGTGTGGTTCGGGATCTGCTGCTGACCGGGCGCAGTTTCAACGCGACAAAAGCTCAGCAGGCCGGATTGGTCAGTCAGATCGTTGCCGAAGGAGAAACGCTGCGCGCTGCTCGCGCCACCGCCGTACAACTAGGAAAATTCGACCGCCATACCGCCGCCGTGGCGAAGCAGTTTATAAAGCCGATCCCACGCGAAGAACTTCGTCGGGAAATCGATATCTTCTGCGAGCTTTTTCAGCGCCCCGCTGTACGAGCTGGACTTAAGAAGTTCGTAGAGAGCACGGATGCGCAACCGTACCTCCCTTAAAAGGAGAAGAGAAGGAATCTATGCCAACGAGCGATCAGACCCTAGCCGAAATCCTTAATCTTGCAGCGGCGCATTTTAAGGTCCCGCGCGAAAAACTGTCTCCTGATGAGGACTTTTTTAAAGCTTTGGGTATAGACAGCCTTCAAACCCTGGATCTCCTTACGAAGCTGGAAAATCATTTTCACGTGGAATTGCCGGACTACGAGTTACAGGGCGTTAGCGACTTCCGCACGCTGGCGGGAAAGATCCAGGCGCGCCTCTGAAAACGACGATTTGCAAAAGTAGTTTGTTAATTGCCAGGGAACATCGCCAGCCCTGGCCGCTCCGGTTGTTCAATCCGTCCAATACAATCTAGAATCACAAGTTTCCTAATGCTCGATCTTGGCCAATACACTTGTCTGGGCGCGGCGCTGCGCGATGCGCTGGACCGCTTCTCCTCGGAAATCTGCCTGATCGAGGCAGAGCGTGACCGCGAGAAGCTGCGTTTGACATACTCTGATTTCAAGGAGATCGCGCTCCCTCTCGCCCGCGCGCTAGAAGACGCCGACTTCGATCCGAACGACCGCGCTGCCATCATCATGACGAATCAGTCGAAGTGGCTGATTTCGGCGTACGCCATCTTCTATTGCGGTGGTGTCCTCGTTCCCCTGGATTACAAGCTTTCGGCCGCCGAGCATTTAGAGCTACTCGCGCATTCCAAAGCTAAGGTTCTGGTCGTGGAGTATCATCTCTGGCGCGCCATTATGCAGGCGCCGGAGTTTCAGAAGATCACGACCAAGATCGTGCTAGTGACGGAAGCGCCGCTGGGCGCGGACTTGGCCGGTGCATTCCGCTGGGAAGATTTCAAGCGCAAGGGCTCGCCCGATTTCGTCATGCGCCAGAAAGACGATGTCGCCTGTATCGTCTATTCTTCCGGGACCGCGGGCAGACCGAAAGGTTGCGTCCTCACCCACGAAAACTACCTTGAACAGTGCCGTTCGCTTACCGCCTGGTATCCGTTCTGGCCCGGCGTGCGATACCTGAGTATTCTTCCGACCAATCACGCGATCGATTTCATGGTCGGTTTCGTCGGTCCATTTGTGTGCGGAGCCTGCGTGGTGCACTTGCGCACGTTACGTCCCGAGTTCGTTCGGGACGCGTTCGTCCGCTATCGCATCACTTATGTCTCTCTCGTTCCGATGATTGTCAAGAATCTCGAGCGCGGGCTGCGTGCGAAATTCGATGAACTGCCCTCGTGGAAGCGGGTCTTTCTGAACTCCATGGTTGCGGTCAATCGGCTGCTTACCAAACGCCGCCCCAATGTGAAGCTCAGCCGCACCCTGTTGCCGAATATCCATCGCGGATTCGGCGGAGAACTTCTCGCGCTGATCACGGGCGGTGCGTTTATGGAGCCTTCGACCATGCAGTTTTTTTACGACCTCGGTGTTCCCGTTGTGAATGGTTATGGACTGACCGAGGCCGGCACAGCGTTGACTCTTAATGACCTCAAGCCATTCCGCGCGGATACCGTAGGCAAGCCCCTCCCGGGAGTTGAGTTGCGTATTCTCAATCCGGACGAAGAGGGTGCCGGTGAAGTGGCGGTCCGCAGCAAGACCGTGATGTCGCACTATCTCGACGATCCTGAGCTCACGCTCGAGACGATCGTCGATGGCTGGCTTCTCACCGGCGATCTGGGCCGTTTCGAGAAGCACGGGCACCTGCAACTCTTTGGGCGCAAGAAAAACATGATTGTGACGGAGGGTGGAAAGAATATCTACCCGGAGGATATTGAGACGGTTTTCGACGGCGTACCCGTGAAGGAATACGCTGTCTTTGCCGCGAACTACATCTGGGCCAAGAAAGAATTAGGCGGCGAGAAACTGGTTTTGGTGATCCGCCTGGAGCAAAACCAAGTATTCGATAGCAAACTTCTGGATGATATTTCCACGCGCAACCGGCGCCTACCCGATTTCAAACGAGTCGGTGGATATCTGGTGTGGGACAGAGACTTCCCCCGCACCGCGTCCATGAAGATCAAGCGGCAAGTGCTGGCGGACGAGATTGCGAAAACAGTGGACCGCACGGCGGTAGTCACCTTGTAGCCAATCGCGCAAACGCGCGCTCGAACACATTTCTTCGGAACGGAACAACGTGGGGCAAAGCTACCTTGCAATCGTCAATCCGGCGGCGGGCGGCGGCAAACGGGGTCGGCTCCTCGCGCCTGCACTTGATCGCCTGCGTGCCGGTGGGTTGCAGGTTGAGGTCGCCGAAACACGCGCGACCGCGCATGCAACCGAAATTGCGAGAGATGCTTATGCCCGAGGCATGAGGAACTTCATCGCCGTGGGCGGGGACGGCACTGCGTACGAGATCGTGAACGGATTGTTTCCCGAAGCTGTGGACAACGAACCTCCAACGCTTGCTTTCCTTCCACTCGGTACCGGAAACTCCTTTCTGCGCGACTTCAGTGATCAGGGAGTGGAGTACGCGATCGAATCCTTGCTGACGGGACGACTGAGACCCTGCGATGTTCTGCGCCTGAAGCACCGCGCTGGAGTGATTTATTACATCAACCTGCTCAGCATGGGCTTCTCCGCCGACGTGGCGACTCTCCGCGAGCGCCGGTTCAGTTCATGGGGAGAATTGGGCTACGTCACCTCGATCTTTTTGACGCTCGCCCGCTTCAATCGACGTCCTTTTCCGACCCGCGTCGAAGGTCAAGCTAGCTTCGATGATCGCCGTTGCCTGTTCGTCACTTTTAACAACAGCAAGTTTACGGGCGGGACCATGATGATCGCTCCGCAAGCGGCAATCGACGACGGCCTGGTGGAATATGTTCGGTGGGGTCCTATCGGCCGGCTTGGATTAATTCGAAATCTGCCGGGGCTGTACGACGGCAGTCACGTCGAGCATCCGTTGGCAGAACGCAAGGCAGCAAAACACATCGAGTTCAACCTCGACCGTCCGGTGGATGTTATGGTCGACGGAGAAGTGCTGACATTGCATTGCGAAGAACTCGATGTCCTTCCCGGTGCGTTGAATGTTGTTGCGTGAACCCCGTGGTATAAGAAGTGAGCCATGCCTAGCCAGAAACCAAAACGGCAACAGGAAGCCAGCGCAGATTCAAAGACCAAGACGATAATCTGGGTCGTGGTCATCTTGATCTTTCTTGGCGGTGCATTCGCCGCCGGACGGTTTTATAAGAATCACAAATACGATTCCTTTGCCAAGTGTCTCGCCTCAAAGCAGGCGAAGATGTACGGCCTCTACTGGTGCCCGCATTGCGCAGACCAGAAGCGGTTGTTCGGTACCTCTTTCGAACACGTCCCCTACGTGGAGTGCGCCATTCGAGGGTCCAAAGAAATGGCACCGGAGTGCAAAGCAGCCGGGGTGAAGCTGTTTCCAAGCTGGCAGTTCGGCACAGAACCGCCGAAAGAGGGAGTGCAGTCGCTCCAGGAGTTGAGCCAGAAGAGCGGGTGCAGCCTGCCGTGAGCCCGAACGCTACGGCTGGACGAATCCTGTATCCCATGATCGCCGTGCTGTCGTTGGCCGGCACCATTGTCTCTGCGGTCTCAGTGCAACGGCATTATGCGACATCTGCAACGACATTCTGCGACTTCAACCAGCAGTTCAATTGCGATATCGTGAACCGCAGCGAGTGGTCGACGCTGGCGGGCATTCCGGTCGCAGCGATCGGAGTCGCGGGCTACGCTGCCCTGCTTATCCTCTCAACATTTCGGCGCTCGAGAGCGGAAACTCCCAACTTGCTCCTGGCGGCGGCTCTCGTCGGCCTTGGCTTCGCGCTCTATCTGACGTACATCGAGGCTTACGAACTGATGACGTGGTGCATCCTGTGTGTGGCTTCGCAGTTGGTGATCTTGGCAATCACTCTACTGGCCGCGACCATAAAGTGGAGGACCTCCAGAGCCTAAGAGGCTCCTGCTGCGGTATTCTGAGTGCCCACTACCTGATGGATAACCAGAACACGAATAGTGCGGTTGAGGCCACAGGCCCTTTCCTACGTGGAGAATCCGCCACCGGAGACCTGCGACTCCACGAATTCCGAAGCCGAATCTTCCAGAACATCAGATTCCTTCGAATCTGGCTGCCGCCCGGATACGAAGATCCGCAGAATTCCGCCCACCGTTACCCGGTTTTCTACCTCAATGACGGGCAGAACCTATTCGAGCCGATTTCGTCGTTCAACGGCACCGAGTGGCAGGTAGATGAAACTGCGGATCGATTGATCCGGCAAGGCGTTATTCCAGCAATGATCTTTGTCGGCATCGACAATGGCGGGAAAGAACGGATGAGGGAGTACATGCCTCATCGCTCCCTAAATCCCATGCTGGTGCGCGTGCTTGGCAGCCGTTTTCCCAGCTTTCTGATCGATGAGGTCATGCCGTTCATTGCTCGTAATTACCGGGTCTCGGTGCGCCCGGAGCACACTGGACTTGGAGGTTCTTCTCTGGGCGCGCTCATTTCGCTTTACACCGCGGCGGTGCGTCCTGAAGTGTTTGGTCGATTGCTAATTGAGAGCCCATCGCTCTGGGCCTCGAATCGGCAGATGATCAAGCAGAGTCGTGGCGTACGCCGCTGGCCTGAGCGGATCTTTCTGGCCACAGGAACGGCAGAGGCAGGTCGCCCGGAAAAAGACCAAAGCATGGTGGACGATGTGCGAGAACTCGCCGGTGTATTCCGTCGTGCGGGTTTGGATGACCGCCGTCTGAAACTGGTCGTCGACGAAGGCGCCACCCACCACGAGTCCTGTTGGGCCCGCCGCTTTCCGGAAGCGCTCTCGTTTCTCTTCGGAAACCCGCATCGCCGTTAGCGTCCGGGAACTACAACGCAACCACGAGGAACGTCCGGCGTTATTTCCCCGCTGTCAGAAACATTTCGACACGTTTTCCAAACCATATAAAGCAGCACTGCCATTGCGACTACCGAAAGCTGTACATGCGTCCATCGAGTTAGTTGAGCCAGCAAAGGCAGCGCGTAGACCAGGTAAAGAAGAGTACCCATGAGGTTTTGTGTCGAGCTGTTCTGACTAATGGACCAGTCTGCAAGAAGAAGGATGCATGGAGCGAGGATCACGAGATCGTAGACAGTGAGGTGTGGGGATATGAGCACCGTTGCCAGCAACAATGCCGAATATCGTAGGGCCAGGGGCGCGTGGTTTCCGCGCCTCCACGCCGAAAGAGTCAATGCCAGAGCCAGCACCGCGCTAATTACATAAAAAGCCAGCGCCATGTGCTCCCACGGCAGAAGCATCGACCAGAACGTACGCAGGCAGTGTGTCTGATACGATCGGGGCTCGAGCAATGGTAAGACCGGGCGCGCCTGCAACAAGGCGTGAATCCACTCGCGAAGCGGGGTCAGCCCGTAGTAGAACGCTCCTACACTTAGTTCCACGACTGAACTAACGAAGGCGCCCGCGAGGACCTTCCACTCTCCTACCGCTACGAATAAAATAACGGCTGCGACACCGAGCTGCGGTTTGAAGATCAGGCATCCTAGGACTAGCCCCGCAACAAACATCTGCCGCCTATCGAGTAGCAGGAACATACCTGTAAAGCATGCAAGTGCTAGCGCCGATGTTTGCCCCCATGCGATCAGGTTGAAGAATGCTGGAAGCCCGATTGCCAGAATTAGAACTAAAATCCCGTGTCCGCGCAAGTTAGTGCACGTCCGCCAGATGCCATAGGAACAAAGCGCGTAGATGACAGCGCTCAAGGTCCACCACCACACAAGCGCTTGACCGTAACGCAAAGCCGCAAATGGCGCGAAGACCAGCGACACCTGCGGAGGGTACAGCGGAAGGTATCGCGTGCCCGCAGCCGCCGGGACTCGCCGCGCAGCCAAGCCGGCCTGAAACTGCATGTCATACAGATGCGTTCCATCACGATCCCGCGCAAGCGAGCCTAGTGTATACAAGTGCAAAAAATCTGTTCCCTTAAGATTTTTGTTTCGATCGCGCAACCCCGGCGTGGCAAGGGTCCATGCATAAATAATCCACATTGCTAAACCAAGCAGGAGTCCGTGCGCAGCAAGACGTTTAGTGGTGAGCCAGTGAGTTCGGGCACTCATGGATGTTTCATCATATCGGAGCCGTGAAAAGCTGTATGAATATGCGGGACTCGGTTCCCCCGCGAGCGAACCAACATCAGTGCAGCAATCAGAAAAGGAAGCAGTAGTTCAAGAACAGAGGGCACCAGAGGAATGCGACTTTGGGACTCGATCGATGGCGGACTTACCAACAGCACCAACGACGCCAGCCATGGCCATCCCAAAATGACAGCAAATGCGCCCTGTCCCGCACGAGGCAGGCTGCTCCAGTCGCGGAGAAACAATACCGTCGGTAGCAGGAGCAAAACCTGGTTGCTTGGCGTCATGATTGGAAGAACGAGGTTGCTCACAACAAGAAATACTGCAAGCGTATTCACAAACTCAGAAGAGTCTGGCTCCGAGCCACGTTTCTGCCAGGCAACCGCAAAGAGCGCACTTACGATCAATATCGAGAGCCCTCCGCCTACCCAGTCCCCGAGTAGCATTCTGACCAGCGAGGTGATAGGAAAGTAATGTCGATATGCATCGACTCCTCGCAAGAAATCCATTGGCCATGTAGGTAACAGCGCTGCGCCGACCCCGGCGAGAAAGGCAAACGAAATTCCAAATCCCGCTAGAAGTTGCCATCTCTTCTTGCAATCCCCCAAGCTCCATAGAACAAACCAGGCAATCACCAGCAGGACCATTTGCGGCTTGATAGTCGAGAACGCCAGAAAAACTCCGGCAAGAGCAAAATGCCGTCGACTGACGCACCAAGCGGACAGCGCAACCAGCAACGCAACCAGCAGCCCCAGCTGTCGCAACCTCAGCCCTTGGGCGAGTTGTGGGCTGGAAATTACCAGAATGATCAAGCTGACGATCATCAGCGGCGACTGCCGCCATCGCACCATTCGAATCCAGAGCCAGACGGTGATTGCGATGAGGGATGCCAAAACGATCACCCCCCAGTTCTGCAATTCTCTGAACTCGACATGTATTGTCGGAGCCAACAGGAATACAACGTAAATGGGATACGCAAATCTCTGCTCGTCGACGATCTCCGGCCCCGGCTTTTCAAAAGTTTGCTCGATAGGATGACCGTAGAAAGCCATCTGGATTTTGTGGCTGACCTCTGGTCCGTAAGGATTCCGCCCATTCAGTAGCAGTTCCCGCGTGCCGACCCAACGTGGATACAGGTCGCCCATCTGCGCTTTGAGCCGCCCATGCGTGACGTTGACGTAGTTCTCCCAGGGAAGCAGCACGCGGTGCATGTAGCACCAGCTTATGGCAGACGCGAATACCGCCAGAGCGAGCCAGAGCCAAGGTTTGAAACTATTTCTCAACCGACTCTCCTAGACGCACAAAGGCCTCCACCCGGTTCGAGGGAGGAGGCCATCCTGAATCGTTACTTGCCTGCAGCTTCTTTGGCACCGATCTCTTCAAAGAGTCCGCTGGCGATCTGAATCATCTCATCGTCCACCACGCGATTCTTCGAGATAGCCTCCTTCAACGCAATAGAGACAATCTTGTTCGAACGAAGGGCAACCATGGAGCCGAACTCGGCGCGGTGAACCATGTCTATTGCACCCAGACCGTAGCGGGTTGCCAGGACCCGGTCGAAGGCAGTCGGAGATCCGCCGCGCTGGATATGTCCGAGGACGACCGCGCGCGTCTCAAAGCCAGTGCGTTTTTCGATCTCCCGAGCCAGAATATTCGCAATGCCTCCCAGCTTGGCATGTCCGAACTCGTCCTTGCCCATGTCTTGCACGACCGGAGCGCCCGCCCCAGTGGCGAACTTCGCGCCCTCGGCGACCACGATGATGGAGAAGTAGCGACCGCGTTCATGCCGTTGCCGGATCGACGTTGCCACCTTATCGACGTCGAACGGCCGTTCTGGAATCAGAATCGCATCGGCGCCGCCGGCGATGCCGCTGTACAACGCGATCCAGCCCGCGTCGCGACCCATCACCTCAACCACCATCACCCGGTTATGCGCTTCAGCAGTCGTATGCACGCGGTCGATCGATTCACATACGATATTGCAAGCCGTATCGAAACCAAATGTATAGTCTGTTCCGCCCAGATCGTTGTCGATGGTTTTGGGCACGCCCACGACCTTTACACCCTTCTCGTGCAGTTTCTGCGCGACCGAGAGAGTGTCGTCGCCGCCGATCGCGACCAGGGCATCAATCTTGTGTTTCTGAATGGTACTGATGCAGCGGTCGAAACCATCTGGCCGCTTCGAAGGATTGGTGCGCGAAGTACGCAGAATCGTGCCACCGCGGGGAAGGATTCCGCTCACGGCATCGAGATCGAGTTCCATGCTTTGATCCTCGATGAGGCCGCGCCAGCCTTCGAGGAATCCCACGAACGAATCTTTGTAATGGAAGATTCCTTTGCGCACGACCGCGCGGATCACAGCATTCAGGCCCGGACAATCGCCTCCGCCAGTCAAAATGCCAATCTTCATCGGTAGCTCCTCATTTCGGTTGAGTCCAGGACCTCAGGAATGCACCCCGGGCTAGGGCATGACGAAATGGCCCGAAAAGGCTGGGGTTGCAATCTGTCGGAGCGGATAGAGTACCACTAAACAACGGGCCTTCGAAACCCGGAATCGGTTAAGAAAATCGATCTGGCGGGGCCACTTTCGAATCTCTTGAGGACTGGGCTGCACATATCAGTTGCACTCCGTCGTGCTAATCCGACACAATGCTGCATTCAATTTAATGAAGAAGTCTCTCCGTCTCTTTCTCTGGGGAATTGTTAGCGTCGTTGGCAGCATTGCCATTGGTGTGGTCGCCCTGCATCGCGGCGAGCCTATCAATGCGCTGTGGCTTGTCATCGCTGCTGCCTGCTGTTATGCCCTGGGATACCGGTTTTACGCCAGTTTCATCGCCGCCAAAATCCTCTCCCTCGATCCTCGACGGGCCACGCCGGCCGAGCGCCTGGAGAACGGGCGTGATTTTATGGTTACGAACCGGTGGGTGGTCTTCGGCCACCACTTCGCAGCCATTGCGGGGCCGGGGCCTCTGGTCGGCCCGGTGCTCGCTGCCCAGTTCGGATATCTCCCGGGAACTCTCTGGGTGCTTGCCGGAGCCGTATTTGCCGGCTGCGTGCAGGATTTTGTCATCCTCCTCTTCTCGGTGCGCCGCGATGGGAAGTCCCTCACCGAAATGGCAAAAGAGGAAACAGGCGCTATTGGCGGGTTTGTCGCTTATGCGGCCGTTATCGTGATTCTCGTAATTCTGCTGGCGGTGGTCGCATTGGTGGTCGTTAACGCGCTCAAAGACAGTCCGTGGGGCACGTTCACCATCGCTATGACGATTCCCATCGCCCTGCTCATGGGCCTCTATCTCCGGCGAATTCGCCCCGGCAAAGTGCTGGAAGCGTCGATACTTGGCTTCGTTCTCGTGCTGCTCGCAATCTGGGGAGGCCAGGGGGTTTCGCAGAATCCCACGCTCGGTCACTCGTTCACGTTGACCGCCCCTACACTCGCGATCCTGATACTTGTTTATGCCTTCGCAGCATCTGCGCTTCCCGTCTGGCTTCTGCTCGCGCCGCGAGATTATCTGAGCACCTTCGTCAAGCTGGGAACCATCGGTTTGCTCGCAATCGGAATTCTAGTCATGCATCCCACATTGCATATGCCGGCTTTGACTCGCTTTGTCGATGGTTCAGGGCCGGTATTTGCCGGAAAGGTATTTCCGTTCGCATTCATCACCATCGCTTGCGGGGCGATCAGCGGCTTCCACTCGCTTATATCCAGCGGAACCACCCCCAAACTCATCGCGCGCGAAACGGAAATTCCACTGGTGGGATATGGGGCAATGATCGCCGAGTCTGCGGTTGCGGTCATGGCAATCATCGCAGCCTGTGTGCTGCAACCCGGTGTGTATTTCGCAATCAACAGCCCAGCAGGCATTGTCGGGCAAACCGCCGCCGCAGCCACGACCACGATTTCAAATTGGGGATTCACCGTAACGGCCGCCGACATGCAAGCACTGGCTCATGCGGTCGGAGAACAAACACTGTTTAACCGCACCGGCGGCGCTCCCGCGTTTGCCCTCGGGATGGCCCACATTTTCTCGCAGAGCCTTGGCGGAGCCACCGTCATGGCAATGTGGTATCACTTCGCCGTGATGTTCGAGGCGCTGTTCATCTTGACTATCCTCGATGCCGGCACGCGCGTTGCCCGATTCATGATTCAGGACGCCCTCGGGCATCTGTACGCGCCTCTGGGCCGTACCAGTTGGTACCCATCCATCCTTGCCACGAGTGCCCTTATCGTCGCCTCTTGGGGATACTTTCTGTGGCAGGGTGTAAAGGATCCTCTTGGGGGAATCAATTCTCTCTGGCCTCTTTTCGGGATCTCCAACCAGTTGCTCGCGACCGTAGCCCTATGCGTCGCCACGACGATCATCATCAAGATGCGGCGCACGAAGTATGCCGCGGTAACACTGATTCCTCTCGTTTGGCTCGTTGCCGTTACCTTCACCGCGTCGTGGCACAAGATTTTTGATTCCGATCCCCGAATCGGCTTTCTGGCGCAAGCTCATCTTTTGACAATCACTCCGGCAACCAAAATGAGCGCCCGGCTCATCTTGAACAATCGCCTCGACGCCGGGGTGACTGCCATCCTGGTGATCATGGTTTCTTTGGTGCTGATCGAGTCCGCTCGCCAGTGGATCTCGATTCTGAGCGGTCGCAGTGAGGCTCGGGTCAAAGAATCACCCTTCGTGCCGACCCGCCTCGCAGAGGAGCGAACATGAAGCTCCTGCAGAAGGCTGCCCGTATTTTCGTTGCAGTATTGCGTGAAGTCTTCGATGAATCCGCTTACGAGCGGTTTCTGCGAATCCGGCAGATGCCTTCCTCTGCCGCCGCCTATGCTGCCTTTTGTCGCGACCGCGAAGTGCAATACGCGCGGCGCACGAGGTGTTGCTAGCCTCATTCGTCAGTTTGCATGGAATCAGCAACTTGAGTTCAGAGGAGAATGGGAATGTCCGTACGATTCTGTACACTACCCTTGAGCAATGGGGCGCACTCCAATATTTTGCGGATTCGCTGCACGGCCGTTTCGGCGACAATTGCAATTTGTGCGATTCTCGCCGCGTGTGGTGGCACGTCGGCTTCGGAACGCGCCGCTATCTTCCACATAACCGTGAGTGGCACGCAGAACCCCATGGTGGCTGGGTACACGATCGGGAGCGGGTGCTCAGGGCAGGCGATGGTCGAATTCGGGCCCGACACAAATTATGGACGAACGACCTCGTGGTATCCCATCACCGCGGGGCAGCCTCTGGTCATCCAAGTCGCGGGGATGCGAGCCTCGACAACCTACCACATGCGGTCCCAGCGGCAGTGTTCTGGCACAACGGTCACGAGCGACGACACGACCTTCACTACGGGTGCCCCTCCATCCTTGCCGTTCCCGGCAGTGCAGGTCACACGGCCAAATTCATCAGCAACCACGGCGGAAGCCCCTGGTATTGAACTCGTCGACACCATCGCTGCCACGTCCGGCCAGATCCAGGCTTTCTTCACCGACCGCGACGGCAATCCCATCTGGTACTACAATCTCGATCCCACCTACTACCCGTTCACCTTCAAATTGCTTCCGAATGGGCACTTCCTTTTCAGCATGGGAAATGCTGATGGAGATTCGCTCATACGAGAGGTGGATCTAGTGGGCAATAATATTCGGGAACTCGGGATCGTCACCCTGCAGCAGAAAATGCAGGCTGCCGGATTCAATTTCGTACCTACCTCCTACCACCACGATTTCGTTCCTCTCGCCAACGGACACGTCATCGTGCTCGTAAATGTTCTGAAGGACTTCACCGATCTTCTGGGGTATCCGGGCACGACCCAGGTGGTTGGAGATGCGCTGATCGATCTTGACGAAAACTGGAATCCCGTGTGGACCTGGAACTCATTTGATTATCCTGATTATCTCGACGTGAACCGACACCTCGGTGGCTTGCCCGACTGGACCCATAGCAATGCCGTCGTTTATCTGCCCAACGACGGAAATCTCTTGCTCTCGATACGTCACCAGTCGTGGATTTTGAAGATTGACTACAGCAACGGAACCGGTACTGGCAACGTCCTGTGGCGCCTCGGCTACCAGGGCGATCTTGGGCTCACGAACAATGGAGTTCCTACCACCGATCCCAGCCTCTGGTTTTCATTTCAGCACTTTCCTTCGTTGATCAGTCAGAACGGATCCCAAATCACGCTTGCTGTCTGGGATAACGGAGACTTTCGTCCTCTCGACACCGTCGGCACCGTCTGCCCGATCTCTGGGGTTGATTGCAATTCGCGTGCCACCATATTTCAGGTGGACGAGAGCGCGATGGTTGCAGATCTGATCTGGGCCGATGCTCCGGGTTATTACGGAGTTTGGGGAGGCAGCATCAACCAGCTATCGAACGGGAACGTCGAGTTCGATCTGAATGCGCCGCAGGTTGCCCCGGCCTCGAACGTCGTGTCGGAGGTTCAGGAAGTGACGCAGACGTCCCCTGCCACGATCGTTTGGCAAATGGATATCCCGTCACCGATGAACGCTTATCGCGCCTATCGTGTGCCCAGCCTGTACCCCGGGGTCAGTTGGCAGTATTAGCCAGTCGGAAGCAGAGGAATCCATTATTGCTGGCGCATGGCTACTTTTGTGTGGCCTCGCTAATCGATGCGCATTCAGAACGCCGGACTTCAGTTCGTTTCTCCCCGGGGGAGCATTTCCGCGATACACTGCACTCACATGCGAGTTCTCGGTATCGACTGCGGCGGTGAGTACACAGGGTACGGTGTCGTCGAGATGCATGCTTCCGGCAAGCTGTGCTGCCTTACCTGCGGGGCCATCAAGCTTTCGCCCCGGGAGCCTTTGCCGCGCCGCCTCTCCCGCATCTACAGCCAACTTGGCGCGATTATTTACGAGCATCAACCGGATGAAGTCGCAATCGAAGATGTTTTCTATGCATTAAATGTGAAATCGGCCCTGAAGTTGGGACAGGTTCGTGGCGTCGCAATGCTCGCCGCCGCGTCCGCGGGACTCGAAGTCGCCGAGTATTCACCGTTAACAATCAAGTCTTCGGTCGTGGGGTACGGCCGCGCAGAGAAGGAACAGGTGCAACACATGGTCACGCGCTTACTCGAACTCGCCGCGCCCCCTGAATCCATGGACGCCTCTGACGCCTTGGCGATCGCGATCTGTCATATCCATACCGCCGGAACGCTCAACCGGCAACGCATTGCTGCAAGATAATCCAAGAAAGCGGCAACCTTGGGCATAATTCTTAGTCAATCTGTGAGGTAGGTACGAAAAGAATTTCCAGCACACGGGCCGGACGAATGATCCTCTCTATCGCTGCCGCGCTTCTGATCGTTATTCCGGGGTTCGCCGCAGAGCCTGCTCATCTCACATTCTCCCTGGATTTCCCGAACTCCAGCCCGGAGCACTATTCCATGTCCGTACAGTCCGACGGACGGGCGCATTACGAGTCTTCCGGGAAGATTACAGCCGACTCAGACGAACGCGACGACTACGAAACAGATTTCAACTTCTCCGATGCGACTCGGTCCCAGATCTTTGGCCTGGCCGCGCAAGCCCACTATTTTTCAGGAAAGGTGGATTCCGGCAATAAGAAGATCGCCTTTACTGGCGCAAAGAAGCTCTTCTATAGTGATGGAAAACGCAACACTTCCGCTGCGTACAACTACTCTCAGGTACCCCCCGTGCAGCAACTGACAGTTCTTTTTCAGAGCGTAGCCGCCACTTTGGAATTTGGCCGCCGTCTCACCTACTTCCACCGATACCAAAAGCTGGCGCTTGACGATGAACTGAAGCGCATGGAGGACCAGGCCAAACACGCCGAACTCACTGAACTGCAAGCGGTAAAGCCCATATTGCAAAGTATTTACGATGACAGTTCCGTGATCAATGTGGTCCGGGCCCGCGCTCGTCGGATCATGGAGATGGAAACGCTGTCTGCTGCCGGCAAGTGAACGGATAGACCATGGGCGACTGGTACTCCGGCACTAACCCCGTTGTGACCGACGTTTTACAACTTCTCGGCGAGAATCGTGTTCTAATAAGATGCACATAGGTTAGGGGGATCCATGTCCACTCCTTCTGTTTCCCGTCTCACTCTGATTACCTTCGCGGCGTGCATTCTTGCGGCATTGCCCGCTATGGGCGCTTCGCAAGCACGTATTGTTCGCCTCAGCGATGTTCAAGGCTCGGTCGAAATCGACAAGAATACCGGACTGGGATTCGAGAAGGCGTTCATCAATCTTCCGATCACGGAAGGGACAAAACTCCGCACGGGCGACGCGGGCCGCGCCGAGATTGAATTCGAAGACGGCAGCTCAATGCGCCTGGCCCCCAGCACCACCATCGATTTCAGTTCGTTGAGTTCGTCAGATTCCGGTGCCCATATTTCGCAAGTGAACTTGACCGAAGGAATGGCGTATGTCAACTGGCTTGCGAAGAATGGCGACCAGTTCACGTTGAACTTTTCACGCGAGAAGGTCGTGCTTGATCATCCTGCGCATCTACGTGCCGACACCTCCACCCAAGTTGCGAACGTGGCTGTTTTCAAGGGCGACGTTACGGTTGATGGTCCGTCCGGGCAGCTTAAGATTGAAAAGAAGAAGACCGCCACTTTCGAGGTAGCGGAGAATGACAAATCCACGATCGAAAACAAGATCGCCGAATCTCCGCTCGACAGTTGGGACAAAGAAGCGTCGGCTTACCACGACCAGTACGCCAAGAACAATTCTTCGCCATACGGCTACGGCGCGAGCGATCTGAATTACTACGGTTCGTATACGAGCGTCCCGGGCTACGGCATGATGTGGCAGCCCTACTTCACGGGTGTGGGCTGGGATCCTTTTATGGACGGTGCGTGGGGCTTCTACCCTGGGTATGGATACATGTTCGCTTCGGCGTATCCATGGGGATGGCTGCCGTACCGCTACGGGAATTGGAATTTCGTGCCCGGGTTTGGCTGGATGTGGCAGCCGGGTGCGTGGAATACCTGGGTGACCGTTCCTCGCTATACGCCCACGACTGCGGTCCGCGTTAGCGCGCTTGTCCCACCAACCGCGGGAACTGTTAGAACCGTCCCCGTCGGACGTGGGGGAGCCCTTCCGGTTTCTACTGCTTCGAGGGTGGTCCTCAGATCGGGTTCTGCCGGATTTGGCGTCCCACGTGGTTCTATCCGCAATCTGGAGCACCTCAACCATCAGGTGACCAGGACCGGATCTGCAGAAGTACGGCCCGCCCCGCAATTCTCAGCCACATCTCCGCGCGGAACGGCTTCGCAACCAAGCCCGAATTTTGGTCCGTCCCGGAGTTCGATGGGAAGTGCGGCGCCCAGTCGCAGTTCAGCGCCGCCAGCCCGCTCTTCTGGGGCCAGCCCGCATCGCTGAGAGCCCGCAAACTTTACTCACACACCGGGAGGCAAGTGCCTCCCGGTTTTTATTTGCGGCGTAACAGGCAACGAAGAAAAGGAGCGACTAGATCGGCCGCCCATTGCCTGTAAGCTTAGACTTCGTGGCCAACGCTCTTTGAATTTAGTGCACCACTATGCCCGCATATCCGACCACCATGTTCCGGTCACCCGACACATCGCCGGAGGTCGCGTACTTCACCAGTTTTGCTGACTTGGCTCCCAACGTGCGCGCTGCGGTGAGCATTGCCACAGCAGGCCCGAAACCGCACATCGTAATGTTCTGGTGCGTGACTACATCGTGAAGACCCTTCGGATCAAGACTCAGAATCCGCTCAATTGCCCGGTGATCCTTCGCGCGTGTCACCGCGTCAGATTCGTAATGATTCATGTCGCTCGAGGCTACGATGAGCACAGGCGATTTCTGCGCGGCGATTACGGCTGCCATGGCCTCGCCCATCTTCTCGAGTATCTCGAACCGTCCAGTTCCCACGGCAATGGGCACAAACCTCAAATGGGTCTGGCGTAATTGCAGGAACGGAAGTTCTACCTCTGCGGCGTGCTCTGCCCGATGCGCTGCGAGATCCTCTTCCAAGGCAGGGAACTCGTTCTTTAGACTACGCGCCAGATCAGAATCGATGGGGACATTGCCGAGAGGGGTTTCCCATGCGCCTTCACTCAGGATCGCGAGCGGAACTCCCATTCCTGTGTGGTTCGGGCACAAAACGATGCAGCGCTCAGGAATCTCCACGTGCGCAAATACCGCGCCCGCGACATGCCCCGAGTACACGTATCCCGCATGGGGAGCGATGCAGCCGATCGCTCGGATGGGCGTGTCCTGAGATTCTGAGAGGTAAGATTGCGCTTCCGCCCGTAGGTCGTGGGGATCGCCAGGATAAAACCGTCCAGCAACTGCCGGATGGCGCAGGAGTGTACTAGCCATGGCCCCTCCTTGCCCATCTACGAGGGCACAAGCTAATGCTAAGGCTCTGCGGAAGCAGTATGCAAGGCACGATACACAGCGGCACTCTGCTCTAAACTAAGCGTCTCAGCCCGTGCTGTGGGCTTGACCCGGGCCTCCGCCAATGCGCGCTTCAGTCCAGCGGCATCGTAGTTCAATTTCAAGTTGTTCCAGAGTGTCTTTCGTTTCTGTCCAAACGAAAGCCGCAGGAAATCGATGAAACCATCACCTTCCACACCTAGCTTTTCCTGCTGTGGATCGATGGTCAGTCTCACCACGGACGAATGGACCTTTGGCGGAGGCGCAAAGGCCGTGGGTGCCAGGGTGAATAGATTCTCCACTCGCGCATACAACTGGGCTGTAGCCGAGAGTACGCCGTAATCGCGTCCGCCCGGCTTGGCGGCGATCCGGTCGGCCACTTCCTTCTGTACCATAATCACGATGCTGTCGAAATACTTCGAGAATTCGAAGAGCCGGAGCAGAATGTCGGACGTGATGTAGTAAGGAAGGTTGCCGACAACTCTCACCGGTTCTGGCTTGATCTCGATTCCCGGGCGGCCCAGTCCGGGCTTCGGTCCGAACAGGGAATCAAAATCAATCGCTAGTACATCAGCCTCAATGATCTCCACGTTGCGCGCCATCCCGAACTTCAGCCGCAACTGGGCGGCGAGCACGCGATCCAGTTCCACAGCGATCAGCCGCCGAGCGCGTTTTGCCAGAAGGGAAGTAAGGATGCCACGTCCCGGCCCGATTTCAAGCACGGTGCGTTGCGTGATATCGCCTAAAGACTCAACGATCCGCGCAGCTGAGTCTTCACTGTTCAGGAAATGCTGTCCCAATTTGGGCTTCGTCCGCGGACGGTGTGCGGAAGCTACCTTTGGCACGTTGACCCTCACCCCCATGGGAAGTAGACTCGGAATTCGGCCGGAGCATCATAAACGGTCGGACCGGTTGCCACACTCTACCCATCATAGCGTGCGCCGCTAAAGTCGTGCACGGGAGGCTCCTGTCATGAACATCGCATTTGTCGCTTCCGAAGGCGTCCCTTTCTCAAAGACAGGTGGCTTGGCCGATGTCGTCGGAGCACTTCCCCGGGCGCTGGCCGCCCTTGGGCATCAGGTGAGCGTATATCTGCCCCGCTACCGCCAGACGAAGCTGTCGGAACCGGCTACAGTCGTTCGTAGTGTTACGGTACCCTTTGACGATCAGTATCGTTTTTCGTCGGTCGTTACCACTGCTGCCCAGGGAAATATCCGCTTCTTTTTCGTGGAATATCCGCCCTATTTTGACCGCGACGCTCTTTATGGCACGCCTGCTGGAGATTACCCCGACAATGCCGAGCGGTTTGCATTGTTTTCTCGGACAGTGCTCGAGGCATCAAAGATCCTGGGTGTGCCCCAGATCTTTCACTGCCATGACTGGCAATCAGCTCTAATTCCGGTCCTGCTGCGCACGATTTACGCAGAAGATCCGGCATTCAAGGAGACCGGTACGGTCTTCACGATCCACAACATGGGATATCAGGGACTCTTCCCTCCAGATACTCTGCCCTTGCTCATGCTTCCCTGGGATCTCTTCACCATCACCAAGATGGAATTCTTCGGCCAAATGAACTTCCTGAAAGGCGCGCTGACCTATTCCGATTACGTCACGACCGTCAGCAAGAAATACAGCCAGGAAATTCAGACTGCCGAATACGGATTCGGCCTCGAAGGCGTGCTGCGTGATCGCGCTGCAACGGTGACGGGAATTCTTAACGGAGTCGATTACGACGAATGGAGCCCGCAGGCCGACAAGTTCATAGCGGCTAAATATTCTCCGCAAGATCTCTCCAGCAAAGCCAAAGATAAGCAAGACCTGCTACAGGCCTTCGGAGTGAGAAACGCCGACCCCAAGCTCCCAGTCATCGGCATTGTTTCCCGTTTTGCCGCGCAGAAGGGATTTGATCTCATCGCGCAGATCGCCGACCGTCTGGCCCGCGAAGAGATGATTATCGTGGCCTTGGGCGCAGGCGATAAAGCGTATGAAGAGATGTTCCTGCGCCTCAACAAGCAATTCCCCAACAAGATCGCCGTGAAGGTCGCGTATGACAACGCCATCGCACACAAGATCGAGGCTGGAGCGGACATGTTCCTCATGCCGTCCCGGTACGAACCTTGCGGACTGAATCAGATTTATAGCCTTAAGTACGGCACCGTCCCCATTGTCCGTGCGACCGGAGGCTTGGACGACACTATTGAGTCTTGGGATGCCCGTACCGGCAAGGGAACCGGATTCAAATTCACTGAATACAACGGAGAGTCGCTCCTGCTCACGATCCGACAGGCGCTGCAGGCTTATCGCGACCAAACGTCGTGGCAAGTCCTCATGCGCAATGGCATGAACAAGGACTTCTCCTGGAGCGCCTCGGCGCGCGAATACGGGAAGGTATACGAGAAGGTGCGTCAGTTGCGCACAGCGCCCGTCACTCCGGAAAAAGTCCTTATCTAGGAATGAGCAAAGAAGCTGCGCTCACAGCAATGTAGGGAGCGCGTGTGAAGTGCGGCGATAAATCCTGTTCGGCCGCCCGACTGCAACACTCAAATCGAATGTATGATCACGCCCACAAATTCCGTAAGGATGCAGTTGATATTCCGAGTCGGACGCAGACCTCGATGGGGCTGACGAATTCGATCGCGAACATTTGACCCAGTTCGCGGGTTTCCTTGCGGGGGGGCTCCACTCGATCAGCAGCATCGCACTGCACTGACTGCTAGAATTCGTTGCAGTATGTCAGCAGTTCCGCATTCCGCACTCCCGCGCACGATCTTCCATGTCGATATGGATGCCTTTTTCGTTTCCGTGGAAGAACTCTACGATCCTTCTTTGAAAGGGAAGGCGGTTGTAGTCGGCGGGCAGCGCGACGAACGTGGAGTGGTCTCCGCTGCCTCATACGAAGCGAGGAAGTTCGGAGTCCATTCCGCCATGCCTCTGCGTACTGCAGCGAAACAGTGCCCTCACGCCATCTTCGTGGATGGACATCCAGAGCGCTACAGAAAGCACTCTCAAAAGGTCTACAAGCTCCTCGGTTCATTCACTCCACAATTTGAAATGGCGTCCATCGACGAAGCCTATCTGGATATGACTGGTACCGAACGGCTGCACGGACCAGCGCTGAGGGCTGCACACACGCTGCATCAGCGGATGAAAGCCGAAACCGGACTGAACTGCTCCGTGGGGATCGGAAGCTCGCGCCTGATCGCGAAAGTCTCATCCGGGCAAGCCAAGCCCAATGGCGTTCTCTATATTGTCCCGGGAGAGGAAGCCAAATTTCTTGCACCGCTTGCTGTTCGCGAGATTCCCGGCGTCGGTAAGGTCATGGAGGCCAATCTCCACGCGCTGGGAATCAAGAAAGTCGGTGATTTAGTGAAGCTGGAAGATGGTGAGCTCGAACAACGTTTCGGAAAGTGGGGGCTAGCTCTCGCCGGCAAGGCCCGTGGTGAAGATGCGGGTGGATGGTTTGATAACGAGGTCGGTAGCGATCTTGACGCCAAGTCCATCAGTCACGAGCACACCTATAACGAAGACACTGGTGATATTGCGCGACTCGAATCCACGCTCATGCGTCTCTCCGAAATGGTAGGACGCCGTCTTCGTGAATCCAATTTCCACGCCCGTACCGTTCAGCTCAAGTTGCGCTACACGGATTTCACTACGATTACTCGCGCTCACACGCTTCCAAAAGCGACACAGCTCGACACGGAAATATTCGAACACATCCGAGCTCTCTTTCGGAAGAATTGGAAAAAGGGGATGCCGGTTCGGCTTCTGGGCGTGCACGCGTCCTCATTTACCGCGGAAGCAGCTCAAATCGATCTGCTCGACGGTAGTCGGCAGCAGCGCTGGAAGGACGCCTTGGCGGCCGCCGACAAGTTGCGCGATAAGTTCGGGGAATCCAGCGTAGGGCTGGCTGCCGGGCTGCGTGGTAGCTTTCGCGAGCGTACCCACGAAAACCCTGCCAGCCTTCCCGGCAAAGGAAGGCGAAAAGACAAGTAGCGTTGTGGAGGGAGTTGCCCAGGGATGCCCATTCCCGGAGAACCCCGACGCCTCGGCGCGTCTTGACGAGCTTCTGCCTCCAAACATAAGATTCCCCTTCTTCCGTTCCAATCATTGGAGTCCCAACATGCGCAAATCGTGTTTGCTCATTGCATTGGTTCTTGCCATCGCAACCTTCGCTTTGACCGCTCTCGCCGAGTCCCCATTGCTGCTCCGGTTTCCGACGGTGAGTAAGACGGATATCGTTTTCAATTACGGGGGAGACCTCTGGATTGTTAACCGCGAGGGAGGAAATGCGCGTCGCCTTACCTCCGGAATTGGGACTGAGGCGCTTCCATACTTCTCGCCAGACGGGAGCATGATCGCTTTCACGGGCGAATATGATGGAAATCTCGATGTTTATGTCATCCCGGCAACAGGTGGAGTGCCGCGGCGTCTGACCTATCATCCCGCGGACGAGTATGTTGCAGGCTGGACTCCCGATGGGAAGAAGATTCTGTTCAACTCGTGGGGGAACAACTTCATTCATTTTGAAGATCAGCTGTATGAAGTTCCTGTCGATGGCGGACTTCCAGCCGTCGTGCCGCTTCCCATAGTCGAGGACGCTTCGTTTTCACCGGACGGAACCCACGTCGCTTACGTCCCTCATCCCAAGTGGCAACAGGCTTGGAAACGCTATCACGGCGGGCAAACGACTCCGATCTGGATCGCGGACCTGAAAGACTCCAACGTATCAGTCAAGATTCCACGAGAAAATTCCAACGATCATCATCCGATGTGGATCGGGGATGCGATCTATTTCCTGTCCGATCGCAACGGTCCCGTCAGCCTGTTTGTGTACGACACCAAAACCAGGCAGGTGACGGAAGCTCTGCATAGCGATGGATTCGACTTCAAAACAGCCACCGCAGGGCCGGACGCAATCGTCATCGAGCAGTTTGGCGCCATCAAACTCTACGACCTCAAAACACATCTAGCCAAGAACATCAGCATTCATGTGGATGGAGATTTTGCGGCTGTTCGTCCGCACTTCGCGAAGATCGAGCCCAAGCGAATCCAGAACTATGCCATATCGCCAACCGGTGCTCGCGCGCTGTTTGAGGCTTGGGGAGAGATCTTCACCGTTCCTACGGATAAAGGCGATATCCGAAATCTGACGAATACTCCCGCCGTAGCGGATCGCGATCCGGCATGGTCTCCGGATGGCAAGTCGATCGCGTACTTTACCGACGAATCCGGCGAGTACGAACTGGCAATCCGTGATCAGAACGGCCTGGGCACCGTTCGGCATATCAGCCTCGGGAATCCTCCCTCGTTCTTTTATCGGTCGATCTGGTCACCGGATAGCAAGAAGATCACATATACGGATAAGCGCTTGCAGTTGTGGTATCTCGATCTCGACAAACCATCCCCAAAGGTCGTGGACACGGCCTACTTCGACGATTTCGGGCCTGCGCTGTTTAGCCAAGCCTGGTCGCCTGACAACAAATGGATCGTTTACACCAAGCAGCTCCCAAGCCGTCTGCACGCAGTTTGTCTCTATTCGCTGGAGCAAGGTAAGTCGTTCCAGGTCACGGATGGAATGAGCGACGCGCTTAACCCGGTGTGGGACAAGAACGGCAAGTATGTCTACTTTACCGCGTCGACCAATACGGGCCTTACCGGCGCGGGTCTGGACATGTCCAGCGACGAACGGCGCATCACTCGCAATGTCTATGTCACGGTTTTGAGCAAAGACGAGAAGTCCCCTCTGGCTCCCGAGAGTGATGAAGAGAAGGCAACAGACGAGAAAAAGGTCGATCAGGATAAAGACAAAGACAAAGATAAATCGAAGGATCAGGACAAGAGTAAAGCGAAGAGCAGCGCTCCCGATGCTGGTGCTTCCGACAAATCCAAGGATGATAAAGGCGAAAAGAAAGATCAGCCTGTCGTCGTGAAGATCGATATCGAAAACATCGGGCAGCGCATTTTGTCGCTGCCGATACCCGCGAAGAACTACCTCAACCTGCTCGGCGGTAAAACCGGCATTCTCTTCCTAGCCGAAGCGCCGATGATTATCACGGAAGACGATCAACCCAATATCTCTCAAACCATTCAGAAGTTTGACCTGAGCAAGCGCAAGGTGGACAAGGTCATCGAAGACGTGAACGATTTTACGGTTTCGTTTGATGGCGAGAAGAT
The DNA here is from genome assembly GCA_963727085.1 of Terriglobia bacterium. GTDB lineage: Bacteria > Acidobacteriota > Terriglobia > Terriglobales > Acidobacteriaceae > Sulfotelmatobacter. The sequence continues at coordinate 736,266 of CAVSER010000007.1, forward strand.
TCTGTACAGAAAAGGAGATGCGTGGGCGACTGCTGGTGTCGATGACTCTCCGGTGGGCAGTAGTCCTCCAAAGCCCGGATTCGGTCCTCTGAAACTTGATAACTGGGAGGTCTATGTCGAACCCCACGCCATGTGGAAGCAGATCTACAACGAGACTTGGAGGATCGAGAGAGATTTCTTCTACGATCCAAACCATCATGGACTCGATATAGAAAAAGCGAAGAAGAAATATGCGGCTTATCTGGATGGCATTGCATCCCGCGACGAACTCACCTATCTGTTCCAGGAATGTCTAGGCGAACTCACGGTCGGTCATATGTTTGTCGGCGAGGGCGAGAAGCCTGAGACCAAGAAGGTCAAAGCTGGTCTGCTCGGCGCCGACTACAGCCTCGAGAACGGCCGTTACCGCGTGGCGAAGGTCTACAACGGCGAAAACTGGAATCCCGGAAGCGAAGCTCCGCTCACCCAGCCTGGAGTGAATGTAAAGGTTGGAGACTACATCCTGGCTGTGAACGGGCGCGATCTGCACGCCTCAGACAACATTTGCACCTTCTTTCAGGAAACAGCGGGGAAGCAGGTGGTGTTGAAGGTTGGTGCGAATCCCGAGGGAAAAGACGCTCGGGAGGTCACAGTCGTTCCCGTCGATAGCGAAGAGAATCTGCGTCATCTCGATTGGATTGAGAGCAATCGGCGCCGGGTCGATCAAGCGACCGGTGGAAAAGTCGCCTACGTTCACATGCCGAACACTGGAGGCGGTGGTTACACGAGTTTTAATCGATACTTCTTCTCGCAGGTCGGGAAAGAGGCTGCAATCATCGACGAACGCTTCAATGAAGGCGGACAACTTGCGGATTACGTCATTGATTATCTGCGGCGGCCGCTGATGAGCGGGGCAGTCTCACGCGAAGGGCATGACTGGACGAGTCCTTCGGCCGCGATCTACGGTCCAAAGGTGATGATCATCAATGAAATGTCCGGGTCGGGTGGCGACGCTATGCCTTGGTATTTCCGCAAAGCTGGGATCGGTCTTCTAGTTGGGAAGAAGACATGGGGAGGGCTGGTCGGCATCAGTGGATATCCGGAACTGATCGATGGGGGACACGTCACTGCCCCGCGTGTCGCGATCTACGGAATCAATGGTGAGTGGGAAGTCGAGAACCATGGCATCTCGCCCGATGTCGAAGTGGACCTCGATCCAGCTTCCTGGCGTCAGGGACATGATGCGCAACTGGAGAAGGCAATTGAAGTCGTGTTGCAGCAGCTAAAGGAACATCCAGTGCCACAACTCAAGCGTCCGCCCTACCCGAATTATCACGAACACGATGATCTGGGGGTAAAGTAACCGGGCGACTTCCGGGGACCTGCGATTCCCCGGAAGGAAGGGCCGATTAACGAAGCGGAGGTTTCTTCTACTCTTTCCCCGGTTGTGTGTCTACTTCGAGTTTCTGCTCATTCGGGGCTACGTTCGACATCGCAGTTCTCGTTTCGCCTGAGAATCGCGCAGGTTGTGGGCGGTATCCGTTGCGGGTGCGGACTTTGTATTTCTTAAGGTGCTCGCCCACGAGGCGAACCGAAATTGATCGCCACCCCGCATTCGGGTTCGCTTTCGGGTAGTAACTCAACGAGTAGAGGTGATTGAGGTCGTCGCGAATGGAGGCGAAGGCTTTCGTTTCATCACGCCAGTTCTTGGCAAAATAGGCCTTCCCGCCAGTGGCTGCAGTCATACGATCGAACACCGCGGTTGAGACCGGCTCGAGGCGTGCCTCCTGCGTGCTGATCATGTATATGGATACCCCGGACGACTGAGCGAATTCAGCCACGTCTTCCGGCGGAACCACGCTTGAGTTGTCAGGGCCGTTGGAGAAAACCACCACCACCTTGCGTCCTTGATTCTGGGCGGCATCCTTGAGCGTCAACAGGAGCGCGTTATAGAGGGCAGCCTGATCTCCGGCGACGGTCGAGCGGACGGCGCGTAGCAGATTCGAGCGGTCAGCGGTGAGGGAAGAGGCTCGGCTCAGATCGCGGCTGTAGGAGTAGAAGGCGATTTTGTCGGCTTTGCCCAGAGAGCGGATGAAGTCGCTGATGGCATCCTGGGCGAAGACGAATCCGCGGTACATGTAGTCGCTGGTATCGAAAAGAACGAAAACATTCGCGCCCGTGATCATGGACTCGAACGTTGCGGGGGAAGCGTTCGGAGGGGCGTTCCCCGCAGGATCAGCAGTGGCGGCGGCAACGTCTGCCGTATCGCCTACGCGTCGCGCCGGCTGATCACCTTCTGCAAAGGTAGCGGGTTTTTCCATAATGCCATCTTCGTAGATGGCAAAATCACTCGGCTTGAGGCCGGTGATGTAGTTCCCGCTCTTGTCAGTAACAGCCACGTTGAGCTGGACCATGTTTACTACGACGTGGATATCCGGGCTCTCTTGCGCCCAGGTTCCGGCACCGCTACCAAGGACTAAAAGAGAAGAGAGCAGAAACGGCAGAAAGATTTTGCGAAACATGGCTTCGACATTCCTCCGTGGCCCGTTGATCATTGTTCGCTTGCTGCGTGGTTGGTAGACGTTGAAGGCAGAGCGGTTAATCGTGATGGCGAATTCAGCTTGCCCTCTTTGAACTCAGCTCCTGCCTCGTGCATGGCGCGAAGCAACGCTGGCCAATCCTCGAAATCGGTGGCGAAGATCTTCTCGATCATGACGCGGGTCAGCTCTGGCACGAGATGGTGCAGCATCACCGGGGAGTATCCGGATTCGTCGGCCAGGCGCGCCCAATATAGGTTTGGCGAATCCAGCGACTCGGCGAGAAACCGGCTGGCTCGTCCCGCGAAGGGAGGCATGGGGCCCACGTTCAACAGTTCAAGTCCATAGTTCTGAGCGATGCTGGGATGAGGGGTGCCAAAATCGCGTGAGAGCCGACTCCAGTTCACCTGGTCCGGATGCTGGCGGCAGAGTTCTTGGAGTTCCTGAGTAGCGGATCCGGGCGCGGCTGTAAATTGCGGATTCGTGCGCTGAAACTCGGCAGCAAGAAAGAATGTATCTGCCGGCATGATCTCGGAGATCACGGTCGAAGTTTGACCGGTCAGCAGGCGGCGTTCAAACTGCCGCGTTCGTTGGGGAAGCAGACGGGTGCCTAGGATTGCAAGCACCTTGCTACGAATACCTGCATCTTGTGCCGATGCGGATATAAGTTCTTCTCCCGATCGCTGATAAAGGGCGACCGCGTGCAACTCCAGAGGCGTGACGTTCCACCACCGCGGCAGGACTGCACCGGCCAGGACTTCAGGGGTGAGTTCTTTCCAGATCAGCGCCTGGACGCTAGAGGGAGAGAGGAAATCTTGCTCGAGTTCTGCTAAAGCAAAAGGAAGATCGGCAAGCGAGCCGACAAAATGCGCGCCACCCCCAGCCGGAGTGCCTTGGCCGAGCAGCGAAGGTGCCTGCCATAGATTCTTGATACCGCCGACAGTTTCTCCCGCGAAGTCATGGGATCGAACGAACAGAGGGTTGTTATGAAGTGCCTGCGCTCCCGGCGGCTCATAGTATGCGTAGTTGAGGCCAACGAGGGTATCGCGCAGGAACGATGCGAGCTGCCCGCGGGCTTCTTCCAATTGAGAACGGGACACGGTAGAGGATTTCAGCAGCTTGGGGAGATCCGTATGCATTTCCGTGTCGGTGTGGTGGTTGTTGTAGATGCCCGCCGCCCACTGGTAACGTTCGCTCTCGGTGAAGATCGGGCGGGGCATTTCGAACTCGCGTGTCTCAGCAGCCGCGAGGGCGACATACTCTTCCGGATGTTTGCCGCTCGCCTTCTCAGTCAGGCCATCCCCGAGGGTCATCAGGGTATCGAGCGAGACCAGTCGCTGGTCATCCAGAACCGAGCGAATTCTGGCGGCTACCTCATGGTGCATCTGCTTGCCGTCCGCTGAGGTTTGCGGAGGTCCTGCCAGTAACTCAATGATGTCATCCTGGGAGCCACGGGGCTTGCCAGTGGAGAAACGGAAGATTTCCCCCAGAGAGTTGCGTCCGGCGTCGTACATCTGGGGCGCGGTTCGAACGCCCGTAAATGGTCGAACGACACGCTCCCAGGAATCGTTCAGATGGGAACTCGATATCTGTTGCTGGCGGGCGAGGATCTGCCAGATTCCGATCTCAGCCTGAAAGATGCCGAAGGCGTTCGCGCGCACGCCCATTGGCACGTTGTTCAATCGTTGTACAACTTCCATGAACAGCTTTATCGAGTCGTCCGTAAGTTCTGGAAATTCAGCAAAGATGCGGTACTGGTCGCTGTAGTCCTCGAAGTGGCGAGCCAGCAAACGAACAGTAGCCGCCGAAAGGTGCCGATCCGCAGGGCGCCTGCTGTCGAGTTCAGTGATGGCCATGTATGCCTGAAGCGGCGTGTCCTCCGAGGCGGATCGCGTCAGCGCGAACATGGTCTGCACGAAGTCATCAGGATTGTTGAGACGGCTTGATTGCTTGGCCCATTTGCGCACATAGTGAGCGCTGGGTCCTTGGGAGAGAATGTCTTTCCATTCCGCGAGACCGCCTGGGATCAAGGGCTGGCCTGAGTCGTCGAGATGAAGACGGGTAGCGAGAAGCAGCATCTCCGGAGCTGGACGGAACGTGCCCCGGGTAGCTTTGGCGGAGGGATCAGGGGCACGTAGCGCATTGTAGAAAAGCCGGAGTCGACTAGCCTCAGTGAAGTAGGCTTGCTGCGGTCCATTTGCATGCGCTAGAACGTCGAAGTAAGCAGCCAGCCAGCCGCGATCCTTTGCGATCAGGCGCGAAACGAAGGCCCCCGCGGCAGACGGACTAGCTCCAACCAGGTCTTTCCACGCAACTTCGGCTGAGACTCCACCAGGGACTTTAACCTTACCCTGCGAAATGCAAATCTCGCGGCCGTAGAAATCCAGGACAGCAGCGTAAGGTAGAAGCTTCTGAATTCCGATGGACTCTTGCAGCGATCTGGCGGTCTCGGGATCTAGCCGCGAGAGAGCCCAGTAGAGCCGCGCGACGGAAGGATCATGCAGAATTGTTTCGAGCAAGTCGCGACTATTCTCGGTGTAGTTCTTTTTGCTCGACATCGTCCAATCGCTGCCGGCGAAGAGCACCGGAACGCTGGAAGAAACGTATTCATACTGGAAGGGAGGCCCCCCCTGGAGGGTACTTTCCAGTTCGGAAAGGGGAAATCCGGAATCAATGGCGAGGAAGGCGCGCTCGGGATCCTCCGTGATCAGGGTAGCGTCCGGCTGTCCGCAATTGGCGCGGGTGCGATATCCCAAAATGCGCAGAAGAGGTTTAGCATCCTCGCAATTAGAAACGCGGAGGGTCATGCCGGATTCCGCCGCTAACGCGGACAGTTCTCGGGCCTGTACGACATATCGCCGCAACAGGACTAGAAATTCAGTCACATGATCTGCACCCTCGTATCCCTGAAGAAAGACGTTTCTGCTCAGCAAAGGCAGGACTTCTTCCGGACGAACCTTTTGGCTGATCCCTGCCATGCGAAGAAAAGACCGCTCGGGGCCGGGAATCATAAATTCCGAGGGACCTGCTGCACTGCCCGAGGCGGACGCTTCACCACGCGCAAACAACGGGCAACTGAGGAGAGAGCACACCAGGAAAACGGAGACTGCAAGAGGAGTCTTCACGACTGGATCCCCGCGGAAGACGAGGCCTCAGTTCACCTGAACATCGATCACAGAAGCGCGAAACCGCGTGGGCGATCGAGAGAACCCGAGTCCCGATCAGGTGAAATCTGGACCTTGCCCCAGATTTGATCGGGCAAACATACTCCACATTGAGGGAAGACTCCAAGTGTTTTTTGGAGGTTTCTGCAGGTGGGTCGCCTACTATCTATTTCCGAGTGACAATATTCCGGGGTTTCAACGCAGGGGTCCGCTGAACTTCGTTTCTCCATATTCAACGCGCGAAGACCTGCAAGTCGTTCTCGTGGAACGAAGAGACGGATTTTTCAAAGGCGAGCGATCAGGAAGTCAGCGGAGCGCTTGATCTTTGGGATATGACGTTTACTTCGCCAAGCCTTCCCTTTGGATTGGTGAAACATTTGACATTGTAAATATTCCCGTCAATTGTCCCCGTCCTAACTGATGGTGCAAACCCTTTCATCCTTGACGCGATTCGTGGGCTACCTTACAGTCCGGAGGCTACGGGACCAAGAATGAAGTCGTCGCCGCGTGCAACCACCGCGGCTGTGGGGAGGTAGTGCGGGGATGAGTTGTTTGAAGTCAGGCATTGTTGCATTCTTACTTTTAGCGACAATAGGTTCGACAGCATGCGGCGGCGGCAGTGGAGCGAGCAAGGTGTCCACGCCCCCCCCTGCTTATACGATCGGCGGCACGACTGCGGGCTTGTCGGGCTCCGGCATGGTCCTCCAAAACAATAACGCCAGCAACCTTGCGGTGAATGCGGACGGAAATTTCGCTTTTCCCACTTCTGTCGCGAGCGGCAGTTCCTATAGCGTCACGGTCTTTACGCAACCCTCGAACCCCTCCCAGAGTTGCGTTGTTACTAATGGCGCTGGGATTGCGAACGCCAACGTCAGCAACGTTCAGGTGAACTGCACGTCGGGTTCTACCGCATACACAATCGGGGGCTCGGTATCCGGTTTGACCGGAAGTGGGCTGATCTTGCAGGACAACGGCGGCGATGACGTTGCGGTCAGCACGAACGGAGCGTTTACTTTTAACACGCCACTAGCGGGGGGCAGCAACTATAACGTTACGGTTAAGAGTCAGCCTTCCAGTCCAGCGCAGACTTGTTCCGTCGCGAATGCCAGCGGCGTGGCAACTGCGAACATCACAAACATCAATGTCACTTGCAGCACGGTGACTTATACGATCGGCGGCGCTCTTTCCGGATTGTCCAGCGGCACTGTCGTTTTGCAGAACAACGGTGGCGACAATCTTTCCCTGAAGGCCAATGGCACATTCACCTTTGCAACACAAGTCGCCGCGGGTAGCACCTACAACGTCATCGTGATGACGCAGCCGACAGGGCAATCCTGCACCGTGGGGAGCGGCACCGGGACGGCGAATGGCAATGTGACAATTGTTGTCGTCACATGTGCGACGGTGAGCAGCAACGGCATCAAGGAGACGTTTTTCGGATCGAGCTTTAACTTCTTTACTACATGGCCGCCGACGGACGGCCTGGGCAGGGTCGCGACCCTCGGCGCAATTCGTCTCTGGGACGACAAAGTGAAGTGGGGACAAATCAACACCGCGCAGAATTCCTATGATTGGTCGCTCCTCGACAGCTATATCGGAATGGCACAGTCGCTGAATACCGACATCCTCTATACGTTCGGGGATACTCCCGATTATGCGGGGACGATCCCAAGTGGAAACGTGCACTGTCTATCGCCGTCGGACTATAGTTGCTCGCCTCCAAATGACTTGAATTCGGATGGCACTGGAGCCGACGCCTACTTTTCGAATTTCGTGACGGCGCTCGTGACTCGCTACAAGGGGCAGATCTCTTATTACGAACTTTGGAACGAACCGGATTGCTCATGCTACTTCGCGGGGACTCAGGCGCAGATGGTTCGCATGAATAAGGACGCGGCGGCGATCATCCGGTCCATCGACCCGAACGCAAAGTTGCTGAGTCCTTCGGGGCATGTTTGGTCCATGAATACCTGGTTCGACGCATATATCGCGGCGGGCGGCGCGGCGACGTTCGATATCGTGAACATGCACATGCGCAGCAACGGAACCTTGAACCTTGTGCCCGAAAACTTTCTCACTACATACTCGAATATCGTGTCCGACGTGCAGGCGAACGGCTTGGGCAATCTGCCGCTGTGGGACAGCGAGCACGGGATCAAGGCGAGCGAGAATTTCAGCGACCCAGATGAACTGGCGGGCTATGCAGCACGAGAACTTGTCCTCCGCGCGAGCGTAGGGCTGCCGCGACAGTATCTGTACTCCTGGGACGACAATGCTCCCGTGGGCTTGCAAGGAAATTTGGGTGGGACTGCCTACGATACGGTTGCTAGTTGGCTTATCGGACACACGGTGAGCGCGTGCGTCGTGACCGGTACGGTTTACAACTGCAATACCGATAACGGTCAGATCGTCTGGGATACGGCGCAATCGTGCAGCAGCGGCGCTTGCACAACTTCGAATTACACCTTTCCTGCGGCGTACAAGTGGCAGACTGATCTCACGAGTACAAAGACTGCGCTCAGCGGGAGCACGGTGCCAATCGGGTATAAGCCGATTTTTCTGACGGCGCAATAATCCTGAATCGGCTATCTGAAGAACAGAGGCGCAGCCACAGCCGCGCCTCTGCGGGAGGGCCGATCTCTGATTGCTTAGTATGAGAAGAACTGGATTTCCGTATCGTCGGTGGCGGGGCCATCGACAAAGCCCGTTCGCTTTCTGGGATTAATGGCGATGTGGACCGGGATCACGTTGTTTTCGCCCGAGAAACTGAGCCCGTTAACCGATTCCACGAAGTTACCTTTCGTGTCGTAGACCTGTATGCTGCTCCCCGCGCCGGTGCTTGAGAACGGCTGCGCCACCAGGAACAATTTGTTCACCGAGTCGTAGGCAATGTGCTGCCCCGCGAAGAGCGAGTTGTTCGGATTCCCGGGCAGGGGGACACTGACACCCTTTCTTGTGGCCAGCGTATAGAACTGCACAGCAGCGTCGAAAGAGGTTGTTGTGCACGCGATCCCATCCTGCAGATCTACCGCGATTCCGTTGATGACCCCCAAGCCCAGCCCGGTGAATTTTGTAAATTTTCCCGCATTCAGATCCAGCAGGCCGATCATAGGAGGCACGATGAATGGCGAGTTTTTCTGATGTCCAAGCACGGCTTGATTGGTGGTGTTGTCGTAAGCAAGTTCCGGTGCTTGCTCGAAGTTGAAGTCGATATCAAGCACGGCGAATGTCTTGCTGAAGGTATTCGCGGCGACATTCGAGGTGAACACCAGCGGACGCGCCTTGCCGCTCGTGTCAACGGCGTAGACAGCTACGCTTGGGTTGTTATCAACGCGGCTGACTTCGTTGATGACGTGCTGTTGATCGATTGGCGGCGTCCATTTCCCGGTGATCTTATTTGCCCCAACCGGGTTCAGAAGGTTATACGTGCGCTGCACGTTGAACGGGCTGACGACGTGTTCGCGTTCGACCAGTCCGACGGATGTTCCGGTGATGCCAAGCGTGACGAAATCGTCCTGCGTTTGTGTTTTCGACACGACTTTGATGATCTTGCCGGTGGTTGGGTCGAAGGTCTCCACGGCGGCGATGATCGAGCCGTCCGACTGCTCGTTGGCCTCGGTGAGAATGCCTTCCCCGCCGTTCGGATCGATATCAAACCCAAAGATGATCCCTCCGAACTGCGGGTGAACGACAACGCTTCCGGCACCCGCCAGTGGGTTCGCCTGGACCGCAGATGACTCGCCTACCTCTTGCGCGAGAGCGGGGCGCATGGTGATAGCGCAAAGTAACGCGAAGAGGGTGAGTGTTGTGCAGAGATGAAGTGTGCCTCGCAACATCGACTCGACGTCTGAAGTCGTGCAGGCGCCTGCGCCAATCCCATTGTGTATCGGTAGCTTCATGTTTTGTCCTTTGTGATTCGGCGAACAGAGTGTGGGCGCTAGAGTAGGGACCGCGCCCTGGAGATGTGTCAGGAATTTGTAAAGAACTTGAAGAAAATCGATCTTCTAGCCGTATCTCGCGGAAAGCTTTGGAGTGTGAAACTTGTTGCAAGATATCGGCAACCTCCGACCGAAAGTTGATAGGATCGTTCGGCACAATCGGAGGTTCTTTCCATGATTACTCGCCGTAGTTTCATCATCGCCAGCGGAATGACCGCTCTTGCCTCAACTCGCGTGTTTGGCGCGAACGACACGCTTCGCATCGGGGTCATCGGGGCTGGTGGCCGCATGAAAGGATTGCTGGATGCTGCCGACAAGGCCGGCACTTACCAGATCGTGGCGGTTAGCGATGTGTATGGGCCGCACCGCGATGCGGTAAAGGAACGATCGAATGGTCTGGCAACGACGCACCTGGATTACCACGAAGTTCTCGAGAAAGACATTGATGCAGTGATCATCGGGTCTCCGGACCATTGGCATGTGCCAATGGCACTCGATGCACTGAAGGCCGGCAAGGATGTGTATCTCGAGAAACCGGTCACACATACTCTGGAAGAAGGAGCGACGCTCACTCGGGCAGTTCGTTCGAGCAAGCAGATTTTACAATGCGGGATGCAGCAGCGCAGCTGGACGCACTTCCGCGATGCCGTGGATCTGATCCAGGCGGGCAGTCTCGGCCGCGTCCTGCAGGTGCGAACCTACTGGTGGCAGAACTATGCGCGGAACTGGCCGAAGAAACCTCTTGAAGTGCAGGCGTTGGACTGGAAGCAGTGGCTCGGTTCCGCTCCGGACCAGCCGTTCGACGAAGAAAGATTCCATCACTGGCGCTGGTTCTGGAACTTCGGCGGCGGTGCGATGACCGATCTGTTTACGCATTGGGTGGATATCGTTCACTGGGCGATGAAGGCGGATCAGCCGAAGCATGCGTTCATGCTTGCCGATAAATATGCATTTGAACGCTGGGACTGTCCCGACACGATCCAGGCGGCGTTTCGCTACCCGGGATTCGATGTCGTATACGAGGGGATGATGAATTCGTCAATCGACGACGGCGGGCTTGAGTTCCGTGGAACCGAAGCGACGCTGAAGATCACTCGGGGAGGGTTCACGGTGCATCGTGAGGGCATTTCAGGCGACCAGAATCCTGTGCTCAGCGAACACAGCTATCGCGACGGAACGATCACGCATGTGGAGAATTTTTTCGATTGTGTGAAGAGCCGTAAGGAGCCAAATGCTCCGGTGGAGACCGGGGTGGCCGCGGCGCGCGCCGGGCACATCGGAAATTTCGCCTATCAGCACGGGGGCCAGACGACCTGGCCTGCGAGAGGATAGGTATGTCGGGTGACAGAGGGAAGTGCCTCTTCCCGGTGAAGAATTTCGCCGGCCTCCCGAGGTGCTTGCTCTCATGCGAGAACCGGGTTACTCTTTCCGCCACAGATCGTCATTGGAGGACGCGATGAGTTGGCGATTCTCTCTGACCCTGGGTTTGTACCTGCTCTTACTTTCCTTTGTGAATACGCCTGACGCCCGTGCTCAATCAGGCCCCGATATATTCGTAACGCCCATTCCCAATGCGCCGTTTACGGGAGAGATCCAGGTGGAACGCTCAGTGGTTCGACCAAATGGTGTCGTCATCAACCTGAGAACCGTCCGGGAAATCGGGCGCGATAGCCATGGCAGGATTTTCAACGAGGCCCGGACGCTTGTTCCTGTGTCCGGCAGCCAGTTTCCGCAGGTGGAAACGATTCATTTGTACGATCCGCAAACGCGCGTTTCTACGATGCTGAACGTGCGCAGCCGAACCTTCTGGACCATGATCGTCAGGCGGCCACCGGCAACCATGCCTCCGGCGCTGATAGAAGCCACGCCTGCAGGCAATACTCTGCAGCAGAACGAGTTCACCACGAAGGAAGATTTGGGGATACGCGAGATCGGAGGCGTTCCGGCACACGGTGTGCGCGAGACGCAGAGCGTCCCGGTCGACGGAAAGGCTGCGGGCAAGGAAGTCACCGTCACCGACGAATATTGGTATTCCGATGATCTGCGCATCAATCTGCTGATTAAGCACAGCGACCCGCGCACTGGCACTGTAAAGATGACGGTTGGAGAGATTCAACGTGCGGAACCCGATCCGGCGCTATTTGAGATTCCGGCAAAGTTCAAGCGAACTGAGATTCGATAGTCAGTGCAAGGGGCTTTCAGAAAGAAACGAAGGCCGGGCATCCCGGAAGGTAATTCCGGATCCCGGCCTCGCTTTACTTCACCTTGGTGTTGATCTTGGTGTTCTGCCGAGGACAGCTTTCCTCGGTTCTGAAGCCCTTCGAATTCTGCGATTGGGTGGCACGGTTGAAGGCGTGCCTTCCCCAATCGCTTTCACAGTTTGTTAGTTACCGCTCGGAGTCGAGTTCGCGGCGGTGGTGTTTGGCGCTGCTGCTGGAGCGGCGTTTCCGTTGAAGCGCGACAAGCGCGGGAAGAACGGCGTGACTTCGAACGGCATTTTGTCACGTGCCGAGGTGATGGCGACCGGAGCCGTCTTCACCATTTCCGCTTTGTCGTTCCACGGATTGACCTTCACGCGTCCACCCAAGGGCAGAGCCGCGATCTGATCCAGCTTGTTGTTGTCGAGCGCAGGGCCGACCGTTGACAGGGCGGACAGACGATTCACCTGTCCAGCTTCCGCCAGCGGATTGCCCAGGTGCGTGGTCAACAGGGCCTGCAGCTGCGTAGTCCTCTGTTGTAGCGCCTTCAGGAACAGGCCTACGTTATCGAGTTTCTGCGCGTATGGCGAGTTCTTCAGAAGATCCACAGCCTTTTTGTCGGCGGCAGTTTCTTCCTCGGGAATGTGCTTGAAGCCAAGGTTCTGATACGTGCCTTCGTCGGAGAAGAGCATGCGATCGTTGAACGCATACTTCGATCCGAGATTGTGTCCCAGAACGATGTGCGCGAGTTCATGCGACAGCACCGCGGCCAGGCTGGCCTCGTCGGGAAGAACGTCAATCAATCCCCGGCTGATCACGATGGTGTTTCCGACGCTGAAGGTTTCCAGCGGGGAAGTGAGGAGCACGCGCGTACGGACTGGACGCGGCAGGTCGATATTGTTGGTGACCTGCAAGTTATTTACGACCGTCTGGAGGATGTGGTCCACATCGCCCTCGGGCGCGAGCAATCCAGCCGAAGTTAGGCGCTCCACAACGTTGTCTTCCGCCTGCTGCTGCCATACGCGCTCAGCTTCGAGCGGAGAGGCATCCTGAGCGGCCGTGCTGCTGTCCTGTACCGAGTCAACACGGATATTCGTCAGTTCGTCGTCCTTGCCGCCCTTCTTCAGGTCGTATCCCCAAATGCGGGTCTGCGCCTTGAAAGCTACTTTGTTCTTCACGCCAGCGCTGAAGTCTCCTTCTTCGCTGTAGATGAACGAAGGCACCCAGTAGCCGGGGATGAGGTTCAAGCGCCAGCTATCCATGTGGAAGAAGTAAGAGTTGCGCGGGGCGGGCGCGTACGTACCATTCAGGCGGACGATATTGAAGCCCTGATCTTCGACCCACAGGCGGCCGAGAAATCGTCCTTTGCCAGCGCCCTTCTTCGGGGTGACGTCAAAAACCAGGCAGCGGACATCGCCGAGGAATTCGCGGCGCACGTAACGGAAATCGTAGTGCTCTCGATCGAAGTCGGTCCGATCCGCGTAGACCATCCAGGAGAAGCCCATCGGCTGATATTGCACTTTGTAGAGCTTCTGGAATCCGCCGAGCAAACGGGACTGCATGCCCTTTTCTTCTTCCTTCAGGTAATCTTTGCGATCAATCGACTCGCCCATATCCAGGCGGCCAAGAAAATAGTGGTCCGCACTTGGAATCGGGCCAAGTTGTGGATCGGCCGACAGATTCTGCAGGTACGTCTCGACGACCGGAGTGCGAGCCGCCAGGACTTTGATGAGTCCATGCTCGCGCTCGATGAACAGGTTCACGACCTGGTCCATCGTGGTCGGAGCGGCTGCCGGAGGTGGCGGTAGAGGGACGGCCGTGGCCGGAGCCTGTGCCTGCTGAGTATCAGCGGCCGGAGCCGCTGGCCGGGAAGGTTGCGATGTCTGCGTTGCATCAGGCGCAGCCGGTTGTGCGGTGGGCTGTGAATCCGCCGCTTGCTGGGCGACCGCGCTCATGGATGCCAGCAGCGCCGCCGTAAGGATCCAATTCGATGTACGCATGACTCTATTCTCCCGGTACTGAAACCTTGTTCTTATGTTCACTGCATACAACCAATTACTTCGCCAAAATCTTCTAGTAAGCTAGCTGGAACATCACGTGAACCACTGCTGTCGAATCGATCGGCTGGCCCATACGCAAGGCTGGTTTGAAACGAATCTTGTTTGCCGCGGTAGTGGCCGCTTCATCGAGTCCATGACCCAGGCCGCGCACTACGCGATTGACGCGTAGCGAGCCATTCGATCCAAAGCTGACTTCAAGCAGGACTTCGCCTTCGAGCTTCAGATCGCGGGCCTCTTGCGTATAGACCGGATTCGGCTTAAAAGTGATCTCGACCGGTGTTGTTGCCGGCCCGGAATCGGCTTGCGCGATCTTCGGTCCCTGACGCACGACTTGCTCGGAGCCAAATCCGCCAGTGGAGACGCTGCCTTTGCCATTGCTGCGTCCGTCGCCCTTGCCGGGTGTTGCCACTCCATTGCCAAAATCAGCGCTGGCGACGGTCCCTTTGATTCCTTTCGCGCCACCGGATCCATTGCCCTGTCCTGGGCCTACCGGCATATCAAACGAACCCAAGGAAGCGGTATAAAGCTTCGCGCCCTGCTTGCCGGTGCCGGGCAATCCATTGGGATCGCCAAAGCCGCCGGTCTGGACCTTCTCGATCGGAGCGTTCACGGTCGGGGTTTGCGAGCTGCCGGTTGCAGTGAAATCTCCGGTATGCACAAGCTGAGGACGTGCTCCGCCCGCTACCTTGATCTGGGGAGGCGCAAATTGATTGACCACAACTTTTGGCGCCTCGACTGGCTGAGGGGCCTCGTGGCGAACTTCCTTCGGCATCACGAGCTTTGGTTGTTCGAAGACCGGAAGCTTTACGGCAGGAAGAAGCCTCGGTTTCACCGTGGGCTTCACCTTGATGGGCGCCGGCTCAGGACGCAGCGAAGGCATGGGAATCAGTTCCGTTACGTGGTACTGCGCCAGCTGCAGTTTTTCCGGCAGGAAGATTCCGAGATTGATGACGATGATCAGGAGCAGCGCGACGATGCCGTAGGCAGTCGCCATCGCCCGCTTGTTGACCTTGCGTTCGGGCAGTAAACCGAGTTGAAATCCGCCGTAAGCCGTTGGCATGCAGTCTGTCTCCATCGGGACCCAGTTGGGGAGAGAACCGGGGCTTGGAGTCTCAAAAATACGGGAGATAGGACAGGGGGTAAACGTGTCCACGGCTCTTGACCTTCAGTAACCTGGCGCCGTTCCTGATAGGGAAACGCCCCAAAACGGGCTTGGACCGGGCTGTTTACCAACTCAGCGGTTGGGAACGGACGAAACCGGGCAGAAACACGGTGAGACAGAGATAATCGAACACCAATCACTGGCTAGTGCGAGGCTGGGCACCAAGCATTACACTGGCGATCCAGCCAACCGCGAATGTGACGCAGGTTCCGATAGCCACCCACCAGGTCCAGGGAACCTGCGTACCGAGCCAGAGCGAGAGTTCAGTGGTGAACCCGCACGCCATGCCGATCATCGCACCAGTTTGATGAGCCCGGCGGGTAAGCGTACCGAGCAGGAATGCTCCAAGCAAGGCGCCGTAGGCGACCGAGGCGATCTGCAGTCCGACCTCCACTACCCGGCCGACTTTGTGAAGGGCGATGATCGCGAGACCGAACAGCACAAGCGCCCATGCGAGTGTAGCCAGGCGCGACAGGCGCATTTTGGTCTGCTCGTCCGTTTGCGGCCGCAGTCTGGCGTAAAAATCCATGATCGAACTTGAGGAGAGAGAGTTCAGTGCCGCGCTGAGATTCGACATGGCCGCGGCGAGAATTGCGGCAATCAGTAGCCCTGAAATGCCGTGCGGCATGCGCGTCACAATGAAGGTTGGATAAATCCGGTCGGGGCGCCCGAATGCTGAGGATGGTATCCGGTAATACGCCCACAGCATCACTCCTACGACCAAGAAAAGCGCAAATTGGAATAGGACCGCGATTCCGCTTGAGAGAAGAGCCGTGATGGACTGCTTCTGTCCGCGCGCCGCCAACAAGCGTTGCACAATCAGTTGATCTGTGCCGTGACTTGCGGTGGTGAGGAACGTTCCGCCGATCAGTCCTGCCCAGAACGTATAAGGAAGCCAGAAATTGCCACTGAAGTTGAAGACCTGGAACTTGCCTGCAGCGGCGGCGGCAGAGTGTACGGCGCTCCAGCCGCCTGGCACCAGATGCAGGATCGTGCCCAGCCCAACGAGAGTTCCTCCCACGTAGATCGCGGTCTGGAAAACGTCAGTCCAGATGACGGCGGCGAGGCCGCCCTCGAACGTATAAATCAGCGTGAGTGCGGTGATGATCGCGATGGAAGCGACTTCCCCCGTGCCCAGGGCAATGGATACCACAATCGACACTGCGTATACGCGCACGCCCTCAGCAGCAGCGCGGGTTACAAGAAAAAGTCCCGCCGTCAAGGATCGCAATCCCCGCCCAAAGCGGCGTTCGATCAGTTCGTAGGCAGTGTACAGATCGCCTTTGAAGTAATGCGGAAGAAGCACGAAGCTGATCACGATACGACCGACAATGTATCCCATGACGACCTGGAGAAAAGTCAGATTCGTGTCATAGGCGAGACCGGGGATACTGATGATCGTGAGCGTGCTGGTTTCGGCGGCAACGATCGAGAGAGCGATGGCCCACCACGGAATATCGCGTCCCGCTAAGAAGTAGTCGCGAAGAGTGCGCTGCTTCTTTCGAAAGCGCAGGCCGAAGATCGTGATGCCTACGAGGTAGAGCGCGATGATGGCGAAATCCAGTTTGTCGAGGCCCATGCTCAGTCAAGTCGAAAACCGTTAACCACAAAGGGCACGAAGGTACACGAAGTGAAGACCGTTCAAACGACCTTGCGCGTCACACTTTCCGTGGGATCGTATGTTTCGGATGAGATCGCTACCAGCCATAAGTCCCGATCTCCGTCATTGCGAACTGCGTGTGACTGTCCCGGGGACACCAACACTAGCACCGCTTTGCTGCCGTCGAACTCACGGTGCTGCGCCGGCGCCTTATCGCTCTCGTCCCAATGGAGCGACCATCTCGATCCGGGCATGATGACGATGGCTTCGCGGCGGCGAAGGTGATAGTGGTTGCCGCGCACGGCCCCGGGTTTTGTGGAGGCCAAATGCACGTCAGACATGCGGCCCACAAACGAGAGCGCATCCTGCGGTGCGGTGAAGCTGAGTCCGCGTCCATCTCCGAAGTTTGCCAATTCGGTAATTTGAAGGCTGGTGGTCATGAGGTCGTTGAGTTCCCCCGGTTAAGTCACGAGAATCTCATTATCGAGGCAACGTGCCATTCGTGCGAGTGAGACTCTGTAGTCCTGCTAGTCGTTCGGGATCGCAAACTCGCAACAGCAGGCGCTCGAGTTGCCTTGCCGCTATGTTAGAAATAGTCCGTGTCCTACTTTCTTGGCATCGATGGCGGGGGTACAAAGACCACCTGCGCGGTCGGGGATGAAAGTTCAGTCCTCGCCGAGGCCACAGCCGGGCCCAGCAATATTGTTAGGGTCGGAGAGGGAAGAGCCCGCGAGTCTCTGCACCAGGCGATACGTCAGGCTTGTGCTGCGGCCGGAATCAGTCCGGAGCAGGTCGCGCGCACATGCGCAGGCGGCTCGGGCGCAGCTCGTCCGGAGCTTGCAGCCATCGTCCGAAGCCTTTTGGCCGAGATTCTATCGAGTCCGATTGAAGTCGTTGGAGATATGGAGACTGCGCTGGAAGCTGCGTTCGGTGACGGTTCTGGAGTCATCGTCATCGCTGGAACAGGTTCGATCGCCTACGGGCGCGATCAGCATGGAAAAACCGCACGCGCCGGAGGGTGGGGATTCGCGGTCGGTGATGAAGGTTCCGCGCATTGGATCGGACGTCAGGCGGTCAGCGCTGTTTTGCGAGCGAGTGATCAGGAGCAGCCCGAGTCGCCGCTGCTTAAAGCGCTGTTCCGCGCTTGGGGTGTGGCATCGTTGCTGGATCTCGCGCGGGCCGGCAACTCGATTCCGCCACCTGATTTTGCGGCCCTTTTTCCCGCGGTATCAGGCAGCACGGATGAACCTGCCAGGCAGGTTCTCAGGAGCGCAGGCAGGGAACTGGCACAGCTAGCTGAGGTCGTGATCTCTCGCTTGTTCGGCAAAGATAAGAGCGTGCCTGTCCCGGTGGCCATGACCGGCGGAGTCTTTCGTCACGCGGAATTGGTCCGGCAGGTTTTCTACAATGAACTGCGCCGACTCGACCCGCATGCCGATGTGAGGCAACAAGTGGTTGAGCCCGTCGAAGGCGCCCTGCGGATGGCTCGAAAAGCTGCAAGTCGGGGCTAGTTTCGCAGCGGCGGCAACTGAACACCGCAGAAGAACCTCTAATGAGATCCTCGCCCCCAACTGCTCCGCCGATTCCTGCTGAGGCTCTGCAAGGAGTTCCTGCGAACATGGACGAGGACCTTGTTTTCGCGCAGCTCAAGCATCAGGAGTTGGCAACGGAACTTATAGAGCAGCTTAGCCAGAACTTAGGTCTGATGAAGTCACGTAAAGTGCGCATGGCGCTGGCGTGTCACCCGCGCACTCCGCGACGCATTGCACTTCGGGTTATCCGCGAACTCTATACCTTCGACCTGATGCAATTTGCGCTCACTCCGACGGCGGCTGCGGACCTGAGACGAATTGCCGACGAGTTGCTGGTGAATCGGCTGGCCTCGATCACCTTGGGCGAGCGGATATCCCTGGCGCGGCGAGCTTCGCAGATGGTTGCGGGCGCGCTTCTGCTCGACAAGGAATACTCGGTTTGGGAGACAGCGCTGGAGAATCCCCGTCTAACCGAGATTTCGGTTGTGAGGGCGGTCCAGAAGAGCGGCGCAACAGCAGCGTTCGTGATCGCGGTGAGCCATCACTCAAAGTGGTCGCTGCGGCCGGAGATACGGGTTGCTCTGCTGCGCAGCGCGCATACTCCGCTTGCGCTGGCGATAGAATTCGCCCGCGGGATCCCGCCGCCCCGGTTGCGCGATATCCTTCGCGCATCGCGCCTGCCAGAGAAGATAAAAAACTATCTGCGGAAAGAGGTAGGAAGGAGTGACCATTGAAAGCGATTCATCTTCCACCCCCGATCTCAAGAATCGCTCCTGTCGTGTAGGACGCCTCATCCGACAAAAGCCACAGAACTCCTCCAGCGACTTCCTCGGGCAGACCTGCACGGCGCATTGGGATCGTGGGCATGAGCCGCTGCAGGCGCCCGGGCTCACCGTTCGCGGCGTGCAATTCAGTTTCGACCAGCCCCGGAGCCACGGCGTTTACACGGATGCCTTCCGTGGCGACCTCGCGAGCGAGCCCGATCGTGAAGCTGTCGATTGCACCCTTAGATGCCGCGTAGTGCACCCATTCGCCGGGGGCTCCGGTGTGGGCCGCACGCGAGGAGATGTTCACGATGGCCCCGCCTGAACCTCCTCGCTTTGTAGACATCCTACGAACTGCTTCGCGTGCACAGAGAATCGATCCAGTTACGTTGACGGCGAATGTCTTCTGGATCGCCGTCGCTGGCACTTCCTCGACGCGGGCAAATCCGCCCGTGATACCGGCATTGTTCACGAGGCCTTTGATAGGACCCAGTTCATGTTCGGCAGTTTGGAACATTTGTACGATCTGTTGTTCGTCCGATATGTCGGCATGAACTGCGATGGCGCTGCCGCCACCTGAGGCGATTTCCGCCACAATCATATTGGCTTCGGTTTCGCCGGTACAGTAGTTTACGGCGACGGCATACCCGCGTTTCGCGGCTAGTCGGCCGATCGCTGCACCAATGCCGCGGCTGGCTCCGGTCACGATAAGAGTACCCAATGTGGCGTTCATGGCTGACCTGAGTCCTGAAGGGTCCTACACCTTTACCGCTTCCCGTTTTCCATGCATGACTTCAACGAGCTCCTGATAGAGCCGTTTGCGCGTTTCGTGGCGCTCGTAGGCGCGAGTGATGTAGCGGACTCTGACTTCGATGCCCGAGCCCACTGGAACCACATTAACGCCGGGCATCGCCGATAACGATTTCGCCCGGTAGCGCTTCGCCGTTTGCTGCCACTCGGCCTCGGCGGCGCTGGCATTCTTCGCGGTTTCGGCCTCGACCAATTTCTGGATGCCATCAATCACCATGTACGGGTCCTGGCCGGGAGGCACCATGACCTGGATTTCGTCCCACATCCACTGTCCGGAGGTCGTGAAGTTGAAGAAGTGTCCTTCGATCGCAAAGCTGTTGACAAAGGAAACGCGGCGGCCTGTGGGATGGCTGGAGTCCGTCCAGTTGCCGGTTTCGAGGAGAACCGTTTTCAGGAGTCCGACTTCAACAACCTCGCCGCTGACGCCGTTGATCTCGACCCAATCCCCGACCCGGATGCCGTTGTGCCCCATCAGGATGAACCATCCGAAGAAGGCTACGATGAAGTCTTTCATCGCGACCGTAAGTCCAGCGCCTGCGAGGCCCAGGACGGTCGTTGTTTGCGTCGGCATACCCAAGATGATGAACAGGATGACGAGTGCACCCACGGCTTGCGCGGCAAACTTCACCACCGACCGCAACGTGTCGATGCGCTTGTTCTCCGTGGACACGCCTGTAAAGAGGCGGTCGATGAACCGGGCGGAGAGATAGACGGCAAAAATCACCAGCAGGATCCAGAGCACGGTCTCAATGATGTGATGCAGAGCGGCGCGCTCGCGTGTTTCCACCAGTGCGATCCAGTTGCCGTAGACCTCGTTGAGATTCTGCTCGTCCTGCAGACGGCGTCCGAGATCGGCGAGATTTTTTTGGTTGCGAGTGTACTGCTTGAGTGATTCCAGCGCCGAGGTCGCTGCCGCTTTCGACTCGTCACGGTTGGAGCCCTTGCCGACAGTTGCGAACCCTTTGGCCACCTGTTTGACGGCTTCGCGGGACTCCTTCTCCTTTTCGAGTTGGGCCGCTAATACGTTGTGCCGCTGAGCCAACCGCTGCTGTTTCTCGTTGGTCTCGTCGCGGGCCTGCTGGAGTTGTGCTTTCTTCTCGCGAAGCGCTCGCCAGGCCTGCACGACGCTTAGGAGCGTATGTGCTTCGTAGTTTTGTTCGTGGGGATTTACTCCAGCCCCGACCGCAGCTACATTGTGTTCGCCCGCTTCATGGTCGGCCTGAAGGCGTTTGATCTTGGATTCCGGATCTCCGCCAGCCTGCTCCAGATCCTCGGTCGCGTCATCAAGTTCGTCCTGATCGAGTTCCAACTGAGCTTTGGCGACGTCGATCTGGTCCTGGAGGTTGTCTTTCTGGGACTCAGTCGCAGATGTAAACCTGCGGCTCAGAAGCACGATGCTCGATTGGTCTTCCTTGACCGTTTGTTCAGCCTTCGCTTTGCGGGCTGATATTTCTTTCGCTTCGGGGGACAGGGCCGGAGGATTCTCTTGGGCGGTGCGCAGGGCATCGTAGAATGCGAGATCTACTTCGTGGTCCCCGACTTTTTCGGCCTCGTGCGCAAATGCCTGCTCTTCCGGAGTGCCCGCCAGTGCGGCCATTCGGTGCGCCGTCTCAAGTGGACGAAGGTCCACTAAACGGCGGCGCGCGGCTGGTTGCTTGCGAAGCAAGGATTTCTTTACCGGCGCGGAGGCATCCTCGTTTTCCGCTGGAAGTTCGCGCGTCCAGAGTAGTCCGACGATGGCGGCAGCCATGAGGAGGAGCAGTACGATTGCGGTAATCCAATGCCGAAACTTCACTTGAGCTCCCGTCTAGTTTGTAGAAGTGTCGTTCAGCAACTCCCAACGCAACCTGACAGCGTGGGTAAACCAATGTAGCAAGAAAGGATGCTACGCGGCGACGACTGAGCACTGGTGGTTTATCTACGTGGGTTGAGCCACCGGTCGCACACGTTGGTAATCTGCCGCGCCGCGGCGAGGTCTCATACGATCGTGGATAGCGCATGGTCGAATACCTTCAATCCATTCTGGACGAGCCATGGAAGCCGGTCTCGCGCCCGGCCATTGTTGGCTGGATGCTGTTCTACCTCATTTTCCTCGGATATGCGTTTTCCGCGCACGGTGGCTTTCTGTTCATCGACAGTGCCAACCTCGTGGTTCACGAAGGCGGACATAATCTTTTCGGCTGGTTCGGCCCGACACTGGGACTATGGGGCGGTACGCTGCTGCAATGGCTGGTTCCGCTGCTGCTTGCTCTGTATTTCTTTACGCAGCGACAGACGGCTGGATTCGTCTTCTGCTTGTTCTTTTTCTTCGAGAACTGGCTGTACACCGCGACATACATGGCCGATGCCAGGGCGCAGGAACTCCCCCTCGTAACGACCGGAGATCCGGATTTCGTGGAACATGATTTCCACGCGATCTTTTCGAATCTCGGTCTGCTGAACTATGACACGAAGATTGCGGCGATCGTGCGGGTACTGGGCTGGGCGGGGATGATTATTACCGTAGCGTGGCTGGCAAGCAGGGCGCAGAGGTCGTCCGCGCAAGCGCAATCTTGAAGTAATCGCCCTTCCTCGGTATCCAAGGCTGGAGGTCTCTACGGTATCCAATCCCCAACAAAAATATTCGTTTCATGGGGTGCTTTCGCATTGCGATTCGAGGCCCAAACAAATTTCTTTCCATCTGGAGAGAACATCGGGAAGCCGTCGAAGCCATCGCTGTATGTCACGCGCTCCAGTCCAGTGCCGTCGGGATTGATCAGCCACAGTTCGAAGTTGCCCATGCCGCCCGTGGCGTGCGTGTCGGGATCGTAGTTTGAAGAGAAGATGATCTTCTTGCCGTCCGCGGTGAACGCCGGACCGAAGCTGGCCGCACCCAAGTTACTAATCTGCCGCTTGTCGCTGCCGTCGGATTTCATGATCCAGATTTCGAGGGATGTCGGCCGGATCAGATTCTGCGCCAGCAGTTCCTTGTAATCTTTAATCTCCTGATCGGTTTTCGGGTGATACGCGCGATAGACGATCCATTTGCCATCCGGGGAGAACGTCGGTCCTCCGTCGTAGCCAAGTTCGTGCGTAAGTTGCTTCACGTTCTTGCCATCGGCGTCCATGATGTAGATGTCGAGATCGCCGTTGCGCACGGACGTAAAAGTGATCTTCTTGCCATCGAGCGAGATCGTGGCCTCGGCGTCATAGCCGGGAGTCTTAGTAAGTTGTCTCAGGTTCGAGCCGTCTGGATTCGCTGTGAAGATGTCATACCCCGCATAGACTGCCCACACGTATCCCTTCGAGAAATCGGGACGCGGCGGGCATTCTGGACTTGCCAGATGCGTCGAAGCGTAAAGGATCTTCTTGCCGCCAGGAAAGAAATAGCTGCACGTAGTGCGGCCTTTCCCGGTCGAAACCATATGCTGGCCAGACCCGTCGATGTTCATCTCGAAGATCTGGTCGCATTTCACATCGCCGTGAGCGGATTGGTAGATCAACCTCTTGCTGTCGGCGGAAAAATAGGATTCGGCATTCTGTCCCCCGAACGTTAGCTGGCGAACGTTCCGCAGGTGCTTCTCCTGCGCGGTAGCCATATCTTGCGGGGCCGCAGACTGGGCGGCGGCGATGCCAAGGCAAACGATCGCTACTGCTACAAGGGCGATTAGGTGTCTCAGAATCTTTCTCATGAGGATGGCCCGATAGTGTACCGCGGGAAGCGAGCGCACACAAAAGTGCGACGATATTCTTTGCGGGCTTGCGATTCTGGTCTGCGCGGGAAGAGTAGAATGGCGCCGAATCCGGAGAAATCCATGAAATCGATTCTGCCAATTGCAGTCGTCCTGTTTCTCGTCGCCACGATCGTTGTTCCAGTTTCGCGCCCCAAGGTTGCGGCTGCACCAAAGGCCACCGTCGACACGCTCAAGCAACTCGAAGGTGAATTCATGAAAGCAGCAGCTGAGAAAGGCTCGCAGGGATACATGTCGTACTACGCCGATGATGCGGTCGAGGTGCCGAATGGCGCTCCCCTCATATCGGGGAAGGTGAACATCGCAAAGGGCATGGGATTTCTCGATCAGCCGAATAACCGGCTCGTGTGGATACCGGTCGGAGGCGATATCTCGTCTTCCGGAGATCTGGGCTACACCTACGGCAATTACGAGTTTCAGTCGAAGGACAAGGATGGAAATCCTCACGTGGAGTATGGGAAATACACCAGCATCTGGAAGATGCAGAAGGATGGAAGCTGGAAAGTCGCGCTCGATATGGGAAATTCCAGTCCCGCTCCGAAGCCCTAAACGCCGAAGGGTCCGGTCGCGACTCTTGCCAGATTCTGCAGTTCCTTGATGTAGATCGGCCGCAGCAGAAGCGTCGAAAAAGCCCTCTCGATGCGCCCGAGAATCCCGCTTCTTCCCGGAAGTTCCGTCGAGATTGTCACGCGCGAATCGGCGGGTTCTGTTCCAGGATCTACCGTGAACGTGGTTACCGCGCCATTCCCATCGAGGTAGGTTTCCACCAGCACCCGCCCGGGTTCCGGCTCCGTGACTGCGGCGCGGAAGTGCTGTTTGTTTCCCAATACGCTCATCTGAAAACGGATGATGGTACCCGCTCCAACTCCGCCTTGTTCCACTGTCAGGTTACTGAACTGCCTGGGCAAGAGGCGTGGATGGCCGTCGTGGTAGTTAGCAATGAGTGAATACACGCGCTCGCGGCGCGCAGGAATGATGGCGGAAGCGCTGATGATATGTTTCCCTGTCTTATTCTCGTTCATCTCGATGTTCTTACTTTTGGAAATGGTTTCGGATGGCTTCGGCCTGCGATCGCGTCACCACAGCGGACAGAGCCGCTGGATCAGCCTGCTTCACCGCCTGCACGCTGCCGAAATGTTCGAGCAAGCGACGGGTCGTGCTCGCACCCACGCCCGGTATTTCCAATAACTCGGTCGAACGATCGCGCATTTGCCTGCGCTTGCGATGGAAGGTCACGGCGAAGCGGTGGGCTTCATCACGGATCATCTGAATCAAGTGCAACACGGGCGAGTGATGGTCCAGGGCAATCGGATCCCTCTCTTGCCCATATACATATAGGATCTCCTCGCGCTTGGCGATTGATGCTAGCGGCTGGTTGATGATCTCGAGAGCTTCGAGAGCCTCGGCAGCGGCATGAAGTTGTCCTAGGCCGCCGTCGATCAGCACCAGGCTCGGCATTGGTTTCTGCTCTTCCTGCAGTCGCCTGTAACGACGCGTCACAACCTCGCGCATCGAGGCAAAATCATCCACACCTTCAACGGTTCGAATGATGAATTTGCGATAGTCAGGCTTCTTCATCTTGCCGTCTTCCCACACGACCATCGACGCAACCGTCTCCGCTCCTTGAATGTGCGAAATATCGAAACACTCGATGCGCTTCGGCAGGTCGGGTAAGCCGACGACTTCCTGCAACTCTTCCTGAATCCTGCGCGCATTTGGCTTCAGAACGCGAAAGCGCTGATCGTAGGACTGCTTGGCATTGTTTCCGGCAAGGTCAATCAAAGATCGTTTATCGCCCCGCTGAGGAACGATAATGTGCACGCGTGTAGCGCGTGCGCCCTCGCCAATGTTTTGCTCAGAAAGAAGGTCCTCGAGTTCTGCGCAATCTTCGAAGGCAACCGGCACATACAGATTTCGCGGGACGTAGGGTTGGCCGATGTACAGCTGCTTCAGTAGTGCAGAAAAGAATTCGCCCGGCTCGAAATCTGATTGATGCCCAACATCCGCTGCATTGTCGTCCTGAGAACTGCGTTTTGTGCGGCTCTCAAGATATATGGATTCGTCCCCAGTGCCTCTGATGTCGGCAGGCTGTATAGATTCTGAGGCGCCCAAAGGCGGCACCTCAGGATGACCAACGGAAGAAACTCTTTGAGATACCGCGAATTCCGGCAAATCTTCCCAGAAGAATTCCCGTCGATCTACCATCTTCCCGGAACGCATGTGGAACAGGTTTACGGCCAGCATTCCGTTTTCGTAGTGATATCCGAATACGTCTGCGTCGTCCCCTTCTGCTGACGCAATCCGCTGCCGTTCCTGGAGTTGCTCGACCGTCGAAATCAAGTCGCGGTACCGAGCCGCACGCTCGAACTCCTGGTCAGCCGCTGCCTCTTCCATCCGGCTGCGCAGCGATCGCGCAAGGTCGGTTGGGCGTCCTTCCAGGAACATCTTCACATCGCGCACCGCTTCCTGATAGGAATCTGCTGTGGTCAAGGCTTGCACGCAAGGTCCCAGGCAGCGCTTGATGTAGTACTGGAGACAGGGCCGCGTATGAAAACGCGTCAAGTCAACCTTGCACGACGGAATCATGAAATTGCGGTGAATTAGATCAACGATTCGATACGCTAGATTGGCAGGGAAGTATGGGCCATAGTAGGCGCTTCCATCTTTCCGCAACCGCCGCGTGACATACACCCGCGGCCACTTCTCGCTCAGCGTCAGCTTTACGTAGGGATATGTCTTGTCGTCGCGCAACAAGATGTTGAAGCGGGGCTTCCGCTGTTTGATCAGGTTATTTTCAAGCGCCAGCGCTTCTTTATTGTTCGCGACAACGATGTATTCGACATCGGCAGCCTCACGCACCAAGGTGCCAGTTTTAGCGTCTTCCCAGCGCCCCTCGTGAAAATAGCTCGAGACGCGGCTGCGCAGGTTCTTTGCCTTGCCGACGTAAATCACCTCGCCCTCGGCGTTTTTGTAGAGGTAAACGCCGGGTTCGGTCGGAATCGTGCGAATTTTCTGCAGCAGATCCATTGTCCGGAGAAGTTCTATTCTATTGGATGATGGACGAGCGTGGCGTGGACCAGGCGGCTCGGAACTGAGTGTGCCGCTTGTGGGCGAGCACCAACGCGAATCGGCTTTGTGCTAAAACAGGAGCAGTGAGACCCTTGTTTCCGCTTGGCCCGGTCATTCGCCACTCCATATCCCTCAGCCTGGTTCTTCTTGGCGCGCTGTACTCTCCGGGGTCTGCCGCGGGCCGCGCTCAGAGCGGTTCGTCAACTCCATCGCCCCAATCTCAGTCACAGATCACGAAATCTCCCGAAGGCAAGCGGGAAGAGGCGGCGCGAGCCGCAGCGCGCTCTCCAGCGCACCATTTCGATCGCGTGGTGATCGTTGTTCTCGAGAATGTCGATTACGAGCGAGCGATTCAAGATCCAAACCTTGCGGAGCTGGCGCAGCGGGGCGCAAGTTTCACCAACTTCCACGCACTGTTTCATCCTTCATATCCCAATTATCTGGCGATGATAGCTGGGACGGATTTCGGCATTCACCGGCACGGCAGTTACTTGGGCGACAAACAGGTCAACTTCCCAAATGACTCGGAACACAGGACGATCGCCGATCGGTTGATCGCGTCGGGGCTCGATTTCAAGCAGTACGCCGAGGAACTCCCACAAGGGCCGTGCCCGTGGAATGTCTCGGGGCAGCATGTGGCGGAGAAGCGCGGAAACTATGTTCGGCGGCACGTGCCATTCCTCAGCTTCCGCGAGGTGCAGGAGAAGTGGTGTGACCGTGTCATCCGAGTCGATTCGAGCAGGGCGGACAATTTCTTCGTGCAGGATGTGAAAAAGGGATTAGTGGCGTATTCGTTCTACACCCCCAATATGAATCACGACGGGCACGACACCAACACTGAAGTTGCGGGCGCCTGGATTCACAAGTTTCTGGGCGAGACTTTCCCGGAGTCTCTACGCAAGGGAACGCTCGTGATCGTAACCTTCGACGAGTCCGGAGGAAACGCCGACAACCGCGTTTACACAGTGCTTCTTGGCGATATGGTGAAAGACGCCAGCCAGCAGGACCCCAAGGCGCTGGCAAAGCACTACAACCACTTCAGCGTTTTGCGGACAATCGAAGACAACTTTGGCTTGGTCCCGTTGACTGAAAATGACCGGGAAGCCTCCCCAATTACAGATATCTGGAAGTAAACGCGGGGTGAGTCTTTTGACCCTGATCTGAGCAAAACCGTATAAATTTTCCATTCTGGATGTGTGGTTTGCGTTCTGGGGCTTCCGCCGCGGCTGCTCGGCTGCGTTGAAATTTTCTGCAAGATATTGAAAAGAGATATACTTACTTCCGCCATTCCGCATCTATAGAACTGGCACGTGCCGTGCAAAAGTGGGAATGGGACTTGTACACTAGTTAAGCTTTCCCAGGGCAAAAGTTTGCAGTCCGGCGCGCGCGGGGAAACCCAGGACGCGACCGATTGAGAAGAAATCCAAGGAGCCTCACCCTATGAACCGCACTTCGTTCGTGATTTGCTTGGCAGCCAGCATGGTGGCCACCGTCGGTTGCTCCAGCAAGAATTATGTCAAATCGCAGACGACGCCACTGATCAACAAGACCAATGAACTCGATGACCTGACGGCCAAGAATAGCCGGGAAATTAAGGACGTCGACGCCCGCGCTCAGGCCGGTATCCAGGCGGTGAACGCCAAGACCGCCGAGGTCGAGCAGAAGGCACAATCCGCCGGACAGAACGCTACCCAGGCGCAGCAGGTGGCAGATGCCGCCAACAGCCGCGTTGGCGTGCTGACCAATACGGTCGCGAACCTCGACAACTATCATCCGGTTGCCGAAACGTCGGTGAAGTTTGCATTCAACCGCGACAATCTGACGAAGAAGGCACAGGAAGCTCTTGATCAGCTGGGAGCCAGTATCGCTTCAACCAAGGGCTACATCATCGCGCTGGAAGGTGGAACCGATTCCGTCGGATCTGCGGATTACAACTATGATCTAAGCCAGCGCCGCGCGAACTCGGTGATCCAGTACTTGGCCACAAAGTACAACGTGCCTGCGCACAAGATCTATGTGATCGGTCTGGGCAAGGACAAACCGGTGGAGACGAACAAGACTTCCGCTGGACGCGCGGATAATCGCCGCGTAGATGTCCGCCTCATGACCAACACCGTCGGCGACACCAATAAACCGGCAGCGACGACGGGCCAGAATCCTTCGATGTAAAGATCAAGTTTACCCTCCTCCCCGGAGGACTTCGCCAACCAGGCCGCTCATTCTTCTCCCCCGAGCGGCCTGATTTTTTTGCAGCGACCGTGACAATCGATCCGTCCTGAAAGAAACTTCACTATTCCGGATTCCTTGGGGTTTCGGGCAGCGAGGGCTAGACGACGCGACTGAGAATCGTCACGCACAGAAATCCAAGCATTAATCCTAACGACGGGGATTTAGCTTTCGGCTGCTGTCGACTCTCGGGAATGAGTTGGTCCGAGGCGACGAAGATCATAGCTCCTGCAGCCATCGCCAGGGCAAATGGCACGACGGGGCCGACGAGAGATACAAACCAGACTCCGAACATTGCTGCCATGGGCTCCCCCAACCCCGACGCAGTCGCCCCTAAGAATGCTTTCCAGCGCGGCAATCCGGCGCTGCGCAGCGGCATCGCGACGGCCAATCCTTCGGGAATGTTCTGGATCGCAATCGAGGCGGCTACCAATAAACCGATCGAAGTGCCACCTCCAGCGAATGCCACTCCGATTGCCAGCCCCTCAGGAATGTGGTGAATCGTAAGAGCAGCAGCCAGGAGCACTCCGAGGCTCTTCTCATGGCCACTGATTTCCGGGGCGAAGTGAGGTTCAAGGTGAGGTACGACTCGCTCCAGCAGGTGGACCATCAACGCACCGGCGGATAATCCGAGCGCAACCTGCATGATCCCATCCCGCTGAAGGGCTGGTCCTAACAGACTGATGGAGGCCGTCGCGAGCATTACGCCTGCCGAGAAGCCCAGCAGCGTGTCGTACCAGCGACGGTTGATCTTCGGGACAATGCAAATCAGCAATCCTCCAATTCCGGTCGAAAGTCCTGCCAGAACGCTTGCCACGAGCGCGGTCCGCATTATCTATCCTCAACTTTAGAATCAGGGAGCCTTCTTCGGTTTGCGGTGATGTCGATCACATCGAATGGGAATAGCGCGCACGAAGGTATAAGCCGCAGTCTGCCGATGCAGAGTGTGCCTTTACTTCTCCCTCTATATGCCTTGCGTCATGGCGTAATATGCATCCATGCCATCTATGACCTTCTCCCGTCGCTTATTCCTGGCGATGTCTGCCACCTTGCCGTGGGCCTTCCGAGGTGTTGCTTCGGGCACGACGTACTACATCCCGGTGGGCTTGGAGCTTTACTCGGTCCGCGACGAGTTGCAGAAGGACCCGCACGCCACTGTGCGCGCCGTGGCAAAGATGGGTTACCAGTGCGTGGAGTTCTATGGGCCCTACTTCGACTGGACTGAGGCGCAGGCGAAAGACATGCGCAAAGTGATGGATGATCTGAAGATCGTCTGCAATTCCACCCATAACGACGAAGGCTACTTCGCCCCAGACAAAATTGATCACGCGCGCGCCCTGAATCAAATCCTGGGCGCCAAGTATATGGTGCAGGCGTGGAGCGATCCGAAGCCGGATCTCGATGGATGGAAGGCTCTGGCCGACAAATTGAATGCCGCTGCGGACAAGCTCGAGCCTTCAGGACTGAAGGTGGGATACCACAATCACGATGCCGAGTGGAAGCCGCTTGGCGGAAAGCGTCCGATTGAAGTTCTCGCCGCGAACACAAAGCCGTCCGTTATGTTGCAGCTGGATGTGGGTACATGCCTCGAAGCCGGCGCTGATCCCGTGGCTTGGATCAAGGCCAACCCGGGACGAATCCGGTCCATCCATTGTAAGGACTGGTCTCCCGATCCGAGCGTCGGGTACAAAACCCTGTTCGGGGAAGGGAAAGCCGATTGGAAGAGCATTTTCAAAGCTGCCGAGAGCGATGGCGGAGTCGAGTATTATCTGATTGAACAAGAAGGCAGCCGGTATCCGGCACTGGAAACCGTGCAGCGATGTCTCACCGCGTTCCGGAAGACGCATGGAGGACGTTAGAATAGAGCTATGCGCAGTGGTCGTTTCGCATTCTTGCTATGTTTGAGCTTTTCCGTGTGGGCGCAGAATTCTGCCCCCGCCACTCAGCAAAAATCAAAGGCATCCGATTCGGACACGTCCAAATCGGCAACTCAACGCGTTCCAAACCTCGAGGCGCCTCGGTCTGACCGGGTGAACGTGAATGATCTTGGTGATTCCGACGGCCAGAGCTCGAGCAAAGATACGCAAATCGACCTGACTCCTCCAGCCGACGACGCGAAGGCTCACCCGAAGAGCTCCGAGGTTTTGACGGATGCCGAAGGCGTGCCCGACAACGGCGATGTTGGCGAGTTTCATCCGTGGGATCCGCACAAAGCCGCGAAAGACATCGAGGTCGGTGACTTCTATTTCAAGCGAAAGAACTATCGTGCTGCCGAAGACCGTTATCGTGAGGCGCTCTATTTCAAAGACAATGACGCGATGGCGACGTACCGGCTCGCTGAGTGCCTGGAAAAGCTGGAGCGTCCCGAGGAAGCACGAACCCAATTCGAGAATTACTTGAAGATCCTGCCGAATGGGCCTCTGGCCGAAGATGCCCGAAAATCCATCGAACGATTAAAAGCGGCTGCTGCTGGAGCAAAGGCTGCCAAGTAAGTAAGCGCGGGCAGGTCGATCCCGCAGCGAGATCCTCGTCCGCGAATCTCGCGGACCTTTTATCCATTCACCTCTTCGCGGCCTTCTTCTTGTGGCCGATGGTCCCGGAATGTCCCAGAGTACTCTGCTCCGCTTCGCCCAGGATAAGGTTCGATGGCCACTTGGGGCCCGACTGCACGAAACCTTTACCCCGTCCCGCCAGACGAAGAATGTTGTCGACCATATTCAGGCAGGCATGGATTGCCTGCGTGCGCAATGTCCCCTCGAATTCTCCGCGAATGATAAGCATGGCGGTGCCATGCGTGAGGGACCAGATCGCCAGCATGAGGCGGTTATGTTGACGCGGTGTTCCCCCAAGTTCGGTGGCCAGCCGCCGGCGCATGAGGTTAAACGATGGCCACGGTTCGTGCAGCGATGGAGGCCGGCCCACCCCGTCGAACAAAACCTGGTAGGCGTGTGTGTTTTCCAGCGCGAATTCCAAGTAACGTTGAATGGCATCGCGCAAAGTTCGGGTGCGGGTGAGTGCAGCAAAGAGCTCCCTGCGCGTTTTCAGCCGCAGCGCGCGCAGAATGTCGTCGCGGTCCCGGTAACGTTCGTAGACGGTCGGGGTTGTCGTCCCCGCCGCGCTTGCGACTGCGCGCATCGTGAGCAGTTTCTCGCCGCCGCGGGCCCATAAGCGCGAAGCGGCGCTCAGGATGCGCTGTTCTAGGTCAGGATCAGGATGTCGTGGCATTTTCCTCCAGTTCCTAAACGCGGCCTCATTATTTGCACTGCGTATTATTAACGGTGTATACTAATTCAAACAGTAAAGCTAGTGTTAAACGCAAGGCGGGCATCCGGTCGGATCCGGGTTGGCAGCCCTCCCTATATGCGGATTGCCGGCCCCGCCTGCCTTTTCGCCCAACAGTAGAAGGAGCGTTCATGCAGTTTGGAAGCAATAAGCAGCTTGATGTTGCACGACTGAAATCTGATGTCGCTGCGGCTGGGGTCGAATTACTCAGTGCTCAATGTGCCGCTGACCGTGTCCGTCTGCAGTATTCTCCTCACGACATCGTCACGTTCGGGGAAAGAAATGCACTGAAGCGGGCGATCGCCTCCGCGCAGGCCTTATGTCAGTTTTTCTCCCAAATCGACACCCAGATAAAACGCCACGAAGGCACCCGAAAGTAGATCACATCCTCTGCAAGTTCCGGACTTCATCTCCGCACCAGAGGCGGGGATTACTTCTCCACGCGGATAAACTCACCCGTCGAAGCATTCACAGCCACGGTCAGCTTCGCGCCCTCCCTGGATGGCCCGTAGATGACGTGCCACGTCAGTTCGTTCGTGTTGTGGTTCCAGTCACAGATGAAACTGACGGGTGTGTCGGGAGATTTTTCCAGAATCTTGTCTCCGCCATGCTTCTGGGCCGTTTCTACCGCCTGATCGGAATCAATCTTTAGGAAGGCCATGTCGAAGATCTGTGTGCTGGCGTTCGTTGCGCTATAGCTGTCTTCCGTCCCCGGGTTGATTCCGCGGGCCGGCGCGCCGTCGGCCGCGCTTCCGGACCAGGTGTACCCTTTCTCAGATCTCGCTGTCGCGGAGGCAAAATTCGCGCGCCATACGGCCCACTTTCCGTCGTGTCCGTTGCCATCGTTTGTCGTCATCGACTCGATGCGGTATGGCTTCGCATCCAGGTTCCATCCGCGAGCTGCCACGTAGAGCTTCTGGAAGGCCGATCGCGCGGTTAGGAGTTCTGGCCCTTTGGGCTCGGCTTTGGGCTGTTCGGCCGGCTTGCTGGATTCCGAAGAGCAACCGCTCAGTAACGCGAGCAGCAAAACGGCGAACAATACCGACAAACGAGTTGTGTAGGACTGTCTGAATCGGGCCGAATTCATTGGCGTCCTTCCTGTTATAACTTTGAATGCGTCGATTAGCTGCGGCATCATTCTATCTGAAAGCCTGAAAAAGGTAAGTGACACGCGTGGACCCTTGTCTCGCAAAATTACTGCGCGA
This sequence comes from Terriglobia bacterium, assembly GCA_963727085.1. Taxonomy (GTDB): domain Bacteria; phylum Acidobacteriota; class Terriglobia; order Terriglobales; family Acidobacteriaceae; genus Sulfotelmatobacter. Next base: position 769,523 of record CAVSER010000007.1, read on the forward strand.
ACTCGCTTCATCCATCGCCGGACTCTCAGCCGAGCAGTTGAGCCGCGGCCTGCCGGGGAAGTGGTCGACCGCCGAAATCCTCGAGCACCTTTATCTCACGTACACAGGAACCGTGAAGGGATTCAGCCGCGTAATGGCCGAAAACAGGTCTCTCGGATCGAAAGCAAACTGGAAACAGAGGGGCCGTGCATTGGTGGTTGTGGGATTCGGCTACATGCCGACTGGCAGAAAGTCTCCCGCAGTTGGTCTGCCGCGTGGACTTGCGCCCGAGAAGGTCACCGCAGATATCATGACCACGATCGTTCAAATGGACGAACTCATGAGCCAATGCGCCGGGAAGTTCGGTGCACGGGTGAAAGTGCTGGATCATCCCATACTCGGACCTCTGTCCATTAACCAATGGCGCAAGTTCCACCTGGTACATGGAATGCATCATGTGAAGCAGATTCGCCGGTTGCGGAGAATGGTGGAACGCGGCTCAATCTGAACACAAAAGAAAACGCCGGAGTGTGGCTCCGGCGCCTTCGTTTAAGAACAGCTTTACGGTTCGCGAGCGGAGGCGGGAACTCCAGCCTTGCGCGCTTCTTCCTGCATATCCTCAAGCTTCTGCTTGGCGTCGTCGACCGCCTTTTGCTTGTCCGCGATTTGCTGTTTGTACTGCGCGTCCTGTTTGTCCCAATCCGCTGAATTGCGCAGCCGGTTTCCTACGTCGGCGTACATGGCTGCGGCGCGTACCTGATACTCCCGCTGAAGGACGTCGAGTTCTCGGCTCAGCAAATCAATCTGTTCCTTCTGCTGTGTAAGCCTGTCCCCCCATTGCTTCAAGGCTGCTCCCTTGGAGGCCTGATCCATCTCAGGTTTTACTTCGGTCCCGGCCTTGGTCTCGGCAGCAGGAGTGGAGGAAGATTCTTGCGGCTTAACTTGGGCCTGGTCTTCTGGTGTAGGTGTTTTGCCTACAACCGACAGATGTTCTTCATGGGGAATGTTGTCGTTGTCGAAGACCTTGGGCTTTGCGGTGCTTCCCGAAGGCTTGCGAACGTGCCGCGCATAGTCTCCGAGGGATGACGCATCAGGATTGGCCTGCGCCTGGTTTTGAGCGCCGGCGGGAATTCCAGCGGTCATAAAAAGCAGGGTGAGTCCGATTGTCGTTTGTGCGATACGTTTCATAGATGCACCTTCCAAAATCAGGTTTGCGGCCGCTTGCTGGCCGCTTGCTTCAATTTCACCGGCCCGCCGAGGCTCCGAACGATTTCGCGGGCTTCGTAGTGAGAAAACCACCGATGCTGCGATCGAGCTGTGCGGCTTCCTGTGCGATGTCCATAGCGAGTTGCTTCGCCATTTCGGGATCGCGGTTGCCCGCCAAATGCTGGGCGTAACCTGCAATCGTGGCCAGAGATGTGCGCAGTTGCAGCGCCATCTCTGCCGACAACTCTCCGTGCAATTCCTGCTGACGCCTTACCTTGTCCAATTCGCTCAGATCGTTAATCAGGCATGCGGCCCCGAGCAGACTGCCATCCGCTGCCGGTATCGGCGAGATGGTGACCGACAGAAAGCGATTTTCCCCGGTGGGAGTCTGATAGGCCGCGTCCGCCTGGCGCCTTTTGCTGTTTTCGCGCAACACCGCATGGATCTCGTCGGAAACGCCGACAGGCTCAACCGAACCGTCACGTGAGACAGACGCGGGTCGTGGAGACTGGACCACAGCGCTCCTGAAAATGTCATCGGCGCTCATTCCATTCATCGAGCCGAATCCGAGGATCGATTTCGCTGCCGGATTGGAGGTCTTTACCAGGCCATTAGCACCAAAGACCAGCACTCCGCATGAGAGGTTCGAGAGCACCGCCTGGCTGAAGTTTTCACTAATCCGGGCGCGACTCTGATCCACTTGAGACTGGACCTGCAGTTCATGCTTCTGTTGTTTGAGTTGCTGGATGACGGTGTTGTACAGGTTCAGCGGGAGCGTCTCCAACGACCTGCTTGGGCCGTCGGAAATTTCGCTTTCTTCCTCAATATTCTTACGCAGCGATCGGACGAAGAACAGTCCCAACATGAAGAAGAACATCGAGCAGACGAATACCGTAGCCGCCCGCAACAAAACCGGATTTGCTAAAAGTCTCACCAGAATCTCCCATACCAGTGCAGCACTCGTTCCCCAAAAAAGCAGGCCAGCAGAGCCATGCTGCCCAGGAAAACCCCAAATGGCATTTGATAATTGCGATACACAATTTGAGCGGATTGCCATGCGCGCTTGCGTGCCGCCTGCGCATCTGCAAGCCGTTTCATAAAGCGGTTCGTGCGCTTTATCCAAACGATAAACACGGCGGCAAGTCCGAAAATCGACCCCGCCAGAGAAGCGGTGAAGATCGTGAACACGGTCAATTTCATTCCAAGAAATGCGCCGACCATCGCCATGAGTTTGACGTCGCCGAAGCCCATACCTTCGGCACCCCTCCAGCGCAAGTAGATGGCACCGGCGCCATAAATGAACGATGCCCCGACGGCTGCGCCCAGAAGGGAATCAGCTAAGGACCATAACCGCAATGTGATCGCGTCGCTGAAGGGAAGGTTCACACCCGCCGTCAGAAACTGCGATGCCAGATCGTTTACCGGCACGATCAGGCTGAATGCAATCCCCATCCCGAGGCCTGTAAGCGTTAACTGGTCCGGCAGGATCTTGGTTTCGGCATCCGTGAAAATCAGGCCCAACAGCAGAAACGCGAAGAGGCAATACTTAATCGTGAAGACAGTCCAGCCGAAATACCAGCAGCACGCCAAGAACATCACACCAGTCAGCACTTCGATCAACAAATAGCGAGGCGAAATCGGAGTTTGGCACGTGCGGCAGCGCCCACGTAATAGCAGCCAGCTCAGCACTGGCACGTTGTCATAGGCGGCAATCGGAGCCTTGCAACCAGGGCAGGCGGAACGCGGTGTAACCACGGAAAGACCTCGCGGCATCCGGTAGATACACACGTTCAGGAAGCTGCCGAAGGCCAGCCCCGAGGCAAAAACGATCGCCGCTAGAACAGGATCCATGTCTGACCAACCGGATTGCGCTATCCGAAAGCAAACTACCCCAGAAGAACGCACAAATAACCGGTTCTTGGCTGGATTATAAGTCGATTGACCGCAAAAGGAGTAAGTACCGAAGTCACTGGCCGGGTGGCCATGGGCCTATCAAGCCTTTGTTTCATCGAGGTTTACGGTCGCGAATATGGATTCAGGACGGGAGGGTACGCACAGCAACGTACTCCGCTGGGGAGGGCTTCAGGCAGGTGGTCTGGGGCGCTTGCTGCGCCCCAGTGACCGTGAACTCGCAATCCTCGTTACTTCGCCTGCAAACCGTCGATATAGGTGACCAGATTGGTAATCCGCTGCTGGACCTGGCCCTCGTGGCCCTGGCTGATGCTCGAGAACAGTGGGCCCCATACCGGCATATCTTGGCTTCCATGGGACGGCGTCATCGCCTGCCCTTTGATCACGGCGGCTACATGTGAAGCCGGATATTTGCCGCCATTCTGTTTGGCCAGCGCCGTTAGATCGGTGGGCGGGGTTTTCATCGCCGGGGCGGCTGGGCCGGTGCCTTTGCCGTCTTTGCCGTGGCACACGGCGCAGTAGCTGTTGAACATCTCTTTTCCCGAATTCGACGGAGTGTTGGTGATCGGGACATGTTTAATCGTCGTGGAACCCTGAGCCGGGGCCTGCTGTGCCGAGGCAAAGGCCGAAATGGTGATTAAAATCACGGCTAGGCTGATGAATTTCGTTAAACGCATAATCTCTCCTCCATGGGCGCCATGGCCCAAACTGCCACAACAGCGCAGTCTAGGCGCGGCACTTTGGGCCGACTGTGATGGAAATCACAACGACATGTGATGAATGAGAAATGTCCCGCAGAGAATACCCGAGACCGAGCTGAACTGCAACGACAGCCACTTCTACTCAGGGAAAGGCGAAGCGCAGAACTTCTCCATCTAATCGGATCGCCGCCGGTTCGCTGCCGGGCAGAACGCCTTCCCATTTATTCCAGTTGCTTGGTACCAGGCGCGTTTGCGGATGTGGATCTGCGATCCATCCTTCGGCGGTTTCTTCTCGCAAAAGAAACGAGAATGCCTGCGCTGGCATGAGAGCAGATGCTTTCCACTCAAATAAGCTTGCTGCCGTCGCTTCGGTCAGGGATTCCCGCACATCCAGACAGAGCAGCCACCCAGCGTCCTCTACCCAGCCGTGATTCGTGGAAACGCTTCCGACCCTCGAGGGGATAATCCGGGCCCCATACTCCCGCGCGATCCGCAGCGTCTGGTCAGTAGATCCGCTGTCGATTATAAGAATGTCGTCGCAGGGATAAAGGGTCTCAAGAGAGCGCCCGAGCCTGCGAGCGTCATTGAGCGTATGCAGCACTGCGGTGATCCTGCGCATGTCAGTTGCAGAGTGTACACAAAAGAAAAGAGACGTAGCGACCTACGTCTCTTGGTAAGTGCCGAAGCCGGAAGCGACTACTGTTGCTGCGAATCCGTCAGCTTCTGCCGAGTGGAAGAACCCCGCGCCTCAACCACAGTCACGGGCGATTGCAGGGTGAAATTGAGCACGGTTTCCGAGGGTAGCTTGATCTGCTGCGCTTTGGTAGCAGCCTGAACTCCCCCTCCAACGCCCGCGCCCGCGGCTGCGCCGATGGCAGCTCCCTTTCCACCGCCAGCCAACGCGCCAATGAGCGTTCCGACGAGAGCGCCTCCGCCGACTTTCTCGGCGGTATTCTTTCCGCGCGAACTTCCCGTCTTCTTGTACTGATCTGTCTGCACGTTATACGTTCTTCCGCCCGATGAGATGCTATCGATCTGCAATACGACTTCCGATTGCCCGGCGAACTTGCCCGCACTCTTCACCGAGACGAGATGTCCCACGACATCCACCCCTGAAGGAAGGGCTTCCTCGCCATCTGACGTGATCGGAGTGTTCAAAGTGGCATGGAACGTATCGCCAGTCTGATTCTTCTCGCTGTCAATAGCATCCACCAACCGCACCGTCAATTGCGTGCCTTGGTCAAGGATGAATTTCTTCGGTGCCGGTGGGGGAGGCGGCGGAACCGGGGCAACATTCACGTTCTCCTGCGGTGCAGGAGAGGGATTTGAAGCAGGCGGATTGTTCGTGGCTATCTGTTGATTGTCAGAGTCATGGGATGACTTGCGGGCTGCCCGCTCCTCGCGAGCACGCGCCTTCGATGACTTCTTCGCTGACGTGGCATCGGGCTTCTCTTCGGGAACGGGAGCGGGCTCACTCACCGCCTGCGCGGGAGGAGCTTGCTGCGCCGGAACCACGGCATTTGCCATAGCGTCGCCAATCTGAAGATTGTTGATGACCGTCTTTACGCCCGGCTCAAGTGCGGCCTGCTTGGCGGCAGCCTCGCGCTGGGCGGCGTTGTCCACGCTTCCTGTGAGAGTTACGACACCGTCGTTCGACTGCACCGAAATCTGCTTTGCCGACAGTCCCGAATCCTGACTGTACTTTTGAAGGATGTCGGTCGTCATTTGCGCGTCGTTGGGCTTCTTCGCACATCCCACACCCAACGCAAGAATTGCTGCCAAAACGAATGAATACACAACCGCTGAACGGATTTTCATACTCGACTCCTGACTTGGGAGCAGGGATGAGGCCCATCCCTGTTAGCTACAGTTTAGATGCTTGCGGGTGTTTCTGCGGATGTAAATGCGGAAACTTCGTTCAAACCACGACTCAAGAGAGTAGCGGACGGCAAATTGTGGACTTCTGGGACGCGTTTTCCCGCGGGTATCCAACTACCAACCCTAGTGGATGAACTTGTAGTCGACGATGGAGGCAGCCAGAGTCATCTGCTCTTCTTGCTTTGCCGCATCCTTGGCCCGCATCACGCGTCCCTGGCAGACGACGTTGCTATTCTTTTGTCCCGAGATTTCTTCCGGCATTTCGAAAACCATCTCAACCAGGGCGTTTACAGGAAGAGGCTGCGGACCGCCAAACAATATTCCACTCTGGCTGATGTTCTCAATAATCCCCTCGTACCACGTGCTTGTCTTATTGACGCGGTAACGCAATGGGATGTCGAGTTTAAGGCGGCGTGCCCGCGGAACCCATGACGGCCGCTTTTCGCGCGTATGGCTGCGCCGAATGCCTGTCTCAGGCTTCGCGTGCTCCACCCGCTCGGTACGTTTCATCGTCGTCCAGTCGTACTTGTATTCGACGGCGCACAGGAGGCAGACCTGATAGTAGTCGCCATCCGCGCCACGACGGGGCCAGGAGAACTCGTGAGAGCATCGCCCGAGCATAAGCACATCCATCAATTTTTGCGGCATGATTCAGTCGAACCCAAGGAACGCAACTCATCATCGCGCGAAGGGAATGCTTTGGGTAGGTTACTTTCGTGCAGTATGCCGTAGACGTGGAGCGATAAAGTCCGTAGTTTCAATCGGTTAGCCTGTGGAATCTTACCCGGTGCTATGATTCGGCGATGCTAGCCGATGTCAGCGTATTCGTTCTTGCCGGGGGCAAGAGCACCCGCATGGGCGCGGACAAGGCCCTGGTCCTGTTGAATGGCCGGACCCTGCTGGACGGGGCTCTGGAGATCGCGCGCTCCGTGTCTACTGAGGTCCGCATAGTGGGCGATCCCGGGAAGTACAGCAGGTTCGCTCCCTGTATCCAGGACCTCTATGCGAACTGTGGGCCGCTCGGCGGAATACATGCGGCGCTGCGTGAGTCCCACACTGATCTTAATCTCATGCTGGCGGTGGACCTGCCATGCGTAACCCCGGCGATAATGAGGTTCCTGACGGCTAGAGCTACGCAATCCCCGCAATCAACTGTGACAGTTCCAAGGTCAGGATGTGGCCTGCAACCTCTCTGCGCCGTGTACCGGCGGGAGCTTGCAGCTCTTGCCGAAGAGGCTTTGCGGGCAGGACGTTACAAGATCGATGCTCTGTTCGATCCCGCAAGCACGCAAGTGATCGGCGAAGATGAGCTCGAAGCCGCCGGGTTCCCATCCAGACTGTTTCGCAACCTGAATACTCCGGACGATCTCGCACACGCGAAATAAAAAAGCCGGGGTCTGAGCCCGGCTCTTTGAATATTCTTCTTAAAGCTACTGCACTCCGAAGCGCACAGAAACCAATTTTGACACGCCTGGTTCCTGCATCGTCACACCGTAGAGGACAGGCGCGATGCTCATTGTCTTCTTGCTGTGGGTGATTAGCACGAACTGGGTCTGCACACTCATCTCTTTCACCAGTTCGGTGAACCGTCCGACATTCGCTTCGTCGAGCGGCGCGTCGACTTCGTCCAGGATGCAGAACGGACTCGGCGCGTACTGGAAGATTCCAACCAGAAGTGCGAGAGCCGTCAGTGCCTTCTCACCACCGGACAGCAATAGCACACTCTGCAGCCGCTTTCCTGGAGGAGATGCCACGACGTCGATTCCGCTCTCGGCGCTATTCTCTTCGTCGGTCAGCTTCATAAATGCGTGTCCGCCGCCGAAGAGCTTTTTGAAGGTCGCCTGGAAGTTCTCGTTGATTTTGCCGAAGGCCTCTTCAAATTTCTGGCGTGAGATCAGATCGATCTCTTTGATTGTTGCGGTGGTGTTCTCAATCGAGGTGATCAAGTCCTTGCGCTGTGTTTCGAGGAATTCATGCCGCTCGGCCGTCTCTTTGTATTCCTCGAGCGCCATCATATTGACGGGGCCCATGGCCTCGAGTTTGGATCGCATATCACGGTAAAGCTGATCTTCCGCCGTGAGTTGATCGCCAGTTACCGCGATGATCGTCGTATCGGCCATCAGAGCATCGCGCTCGATGCTGAGCTCATTCAGGCATGTCTCCGACATGTACTGTGCGTCGGATTGCAATTTGGCTGCATGGGCGGAGAGTTCGCCACGCCGGTCACGTGCTTGATCAAGCAGTAACCGGCCGTTGCGCAGCAGTTCGTCAATCTCACCCAAGCGAGCACGCAGTTGTTCGGTTTCGAACTGCAGCAGCCCTTCGCGAGCCTGTGCCGCATTGCGCTCGGCTTCGAGGTCGGCCGCGCTCTGCAGAAGTTGCTCGTTCTCGGCTTCGCGTTGCAGCTTTTCTGCCGCGGCGCCTTCAATCTGCGACGCCAGCGCCTGCACCCGATCGCCCATCTCGGCAAACAGAGATTCGATCCGCTGCAGCACCGCAGCAGCTGAACGATGTCGCTCTTCGAGGGTTGCCACGCGGGCAGCATGTTGCGAGGTCGTCTGCGCAGACTCTTCGCGCCGCTGCCGCAGTGCGGTCAGATACTCCTGTGCGGTCGCGATCTTCTGCTCGATTTCAACGCGCTGCAGTTCCAGCGTTTCAATCTCCGATTGCCGCGCGCATAGGATGCCCTCCTGCTCCGCACGTTCCGCGGCCAGACGGCTCAGTTCCATCTGCGCCACATTCAGCCGCTCGCTTACCCGAGTCATCTCGGACTCGAGTTGCTGCAGCATATGGCCGGACGTCATCGCCTGAAGCTCGGCTTCGCGCTTCTCTCCTTCAAGCCGCTCCAGCAGGGAAGAGAGTTCTTTGATTTCCCGGCCCAGAGTCATCACGCGAGTTTCTTCCTCTCGCAATGCCCGCTCCAGGTCTTCGGTCTGGCGCATGATCTCGCGCAGTTCGCGCTTCATCGAGAGCGGACCTTCCGCGCGCTGCTTGCCTCCGGTGACGGTGACATTGTGGAAGCACTCGCCCGCTTGCGACAGGAAGAATGCGTCTGGATTCTCCAGCGCCAGCCCGCGAGCCGCATTCGACTCCGGAACAATGTATCCGTCGCGCAGCTTGGGCAGAATCACTTCGAGCGACTTCCCGAAACCATCGAGTACACGAATCGTGTTCTTCAGGGGAAGGATTTGCGCTGCCGGAGGAGCCGAATGTGCAGCCTCATCGAGGACGAATGAGAACTTCGCCTGCGAATCCTCCGGGTGGACGAGGAACGTAGCGCGGCCGTCGACATCGGTGCGCAGCATGCGAAGGCCTTCGTCGGCGGCATCCCAGGACTTCACCACGATGTAGTTCAGTTCATCACGCAGGAAATCTTCAACCACACGCTCGTAACGCGGTTCGACTTCGAGAAAATCAGCCAGAACGCCAACAGGAGCAAGGCCGCCTTGCATCACGCCAGACTGGAACAGCCGCCGCACGGATTCGGTCGAGTACCCGTGCTCCGCGATTACGGCCTCCAGTGAACCCTTTTTTCCGAGTGCGGTTGCATACTCGGCGCGGAGCACGTCAAGATTCGTCTTGGAGCGGGTCTCCTCCAACTTCTTCGACTCGATCAAACAGCGAAGCTGACTGATCTCCTCCGTGATGCCGCTGACGCGCTGGGTCACGCCTTCGAACTCGAGCGCCAGCTGTCCGCGCTGTCCGCCGAAAGCTTCCACTTGAACGTTGGCATTCGTGATTTCAGCTTCCAGACGACGCGCTTCGCGATCGGAGGCCGCAAGCCGCTCCTCCGCCTGAGCCAATTGATTGCGCAAACGCGACGCCTGCGAAACCGTATCAAAAATTGCGACACGGGATTCTTCCTGCTGCCTCTCGATATCTGCCAGGCTGGCAGAGGCCGCAGCGGCATCCTGCTGGCATAGCAACAAATCGCTTTGTGCGGCGGCTAAATCGGCGGTAGCCGATTCCAGAATCTGCCGATTGGATTCGCGCTCTGACTCAAGCGCCGTCAGACGATGTTGCGCCTGCGCCAGTTCGGCTTCAGCCGACGCGGAACGAACCAGCAACTCGGCGCAGCGCTCTTCATTGTGCCGTCGCCGCGCGTGTGCGCGGTCGATCTCGAGGGCGATCTGGCTGATGCGGTCGCGATTTTCGCGCAGCTCCGCTTCAATCGAATATCCGCGCTGCGTGCGCTCGTTGTGCTCGCCCTCGAGCAGTTGGACTTCCTCCGTCCGGTGCTGCATTTCCTCGGCGAGGCTGTTGAGCTGCGCGTCGATCTCGGCAGACTCGTGCTCCAGTGCCGCGAATTTGCTGGCCAGCACGACCCGCAACTTCGCGCGCATCTCATCGCGCAGCCGGGCGTAGCGTTCGGCCTTCGAAGCCTGGCGCTTCAGAGAGTTCATCTGCCGCGTGACTTCTTCAAAGATGTCGTTGACGCGATTCAAATTCAGCTTGGCGTCTTCGAGACGGGCTTCCGCCAGCCGTTTCTTCGTCTTGAATTTCGTAATTCCGGCAGCCTCTTCAAGGATGGCTCGGCGGTCTGTAGGACGGCTGCTCAGAATCTGCCCAATGCGTCCCTGCTCGATGAGGGCATACGACTCCGGCCCCAGGCCGGTGCCCATAAACAGATCCTGAATGTCTCGCAAGCGGCAAAGCTTTCCGTTCAGCAGATACTCGCTATCCCCCGAACGGAACAAGCGCCGCGTGACCACGATTTCTCCCGCATGGAAGTGCTGCTGGTTGAATTTTCGGCGACGAATTTTCAATACGACGTGACCAGGCGCTGTTCCTACGGATGCGCCCGCCGCCGGAGCTGTGACATTGTGCGCAGGCAGGGCAAAGATCGGCTCATCGTCAGGGAAAGCAACCGCGATCGTGTTGATCTTAGAGCGGGGAACTTCGACTTCTTCCATCTTGCCCGGCTGGGCATCTTCCACAGCGCGATCGGTGTCCGCTGCCGCACGCGTCCGTACAGCAGCCTCATCCCAGTCCTCTGCTACGGCTGCTTCTGCCGATTGCGGCATATCGTCTTGGACGTCGATTTCTATGGGCGCCGCGGCATCAGGCCCGCTGTAGGCTTCCGGATCGATCAGCGTCAGAGAGACTTCCGCCATGCCGGTGGGCTTGCGGTCACGCGTTCCGGCGAAGATCACGTCTTCCATGCGCGATCCGCGCAGCGTCTTGGCCGACTGCTCGCCGAGCACCCACGAGATGGCGTCGGAGATGTTGGACTTGCCGCATCCATTGGGTCCAATAATGGCGGCCACACCGTCTCCGTGGAATTTGAGTTCGGTACGGTCGCAGAACGACTTGAACCCGAGAATCTGCAGTCTCTTCAGTTTGAGCAACGTGAACTCCTTCGATCCAGTGGCCGGCGGTTAACGGCCAGTTGCCAGTCGTTCGGGCCTAGTCGGCGACGACCGCATCGGGGTTTACCAGGAAGGTTCCCCTCCCGGGTTGGATGCCTTTCGCGGCCCTCGGCGGACCCATGCTGTGCAACACACTCACCCCAGGCTGGACAGGGCGGGCACAAAGTTAAGCTACTGTACCGACGAAATTCAGGCGGCGTCAAGCAATATAACACTATATGTAGTGGGGGGTTAGAAGATACCGCCTTGTATTGCACAGACATTGCACCAACTGCACACTTTGGGAGTGGAGAGGAAAAACGAGGTGGGAGAACCGCGAGAGCAGAATAAGGCTAGCGCAAGGAGACCCATAGCGCAATGGAGATGTTTTCCTCGTCAGCGCGCGGCGGCCGCCTTGCGGGCGATGAGATTTAATCCTTTTGCCCGCGCTTCGCGCTCGAGCGCGGAGAGTTGCTGCCGGCCTTGTCCGTTCCGTGAGGACTTGAGCTCAAGTTCGGAGAGTGCGAGCTGCGCTTCAAGCCGGTAACCCTCATAGCCCGACTTGGATGCTCTGGCGAGAACATCGTTGAGTTCTTTCCTGGCCTCGATTGAATTCCCTGATGCCGCGTTCACCCCTGCCAATGCCATCAACGCATCCATGTGCGAGGTGTACTGCGCGACTTTGCTGGCTGATGACATTGCATGCTCCGCCGCTTGCCTTGCGGCAGGCATGCTCCCCTGAGCCACCAAAGAACGTGTGAGCAATGCATATGCGGAAGCTTCAAGGTCGTATTCCTTCTGATTCTCGATCTGTTTGAGGGCTAGTTCCGCAGACGACTGTGCCTCGGCCGGGTGACCCTCATCGAGCGACAGGGCAGCGGATTGGGACAGGCTCATTTCCACCAACGTCGGGTTGCCGAGCGCCTTGCGGATCTCCAAAGCTTCAGCCTGTGCCTTGCGCGCGTCTTCGAGCCGATCTTCCTGCTCAAGGATATCGGCGCGGCTCGACAGCGCAAATGACAAGCCCCTCTTGAATCCGATCTCGCGATGAATGGCGATTGCCTGATCCACTAAACTTAATGCTCGGTTCAGTTCACCCTGGTAGGCAAGCGAGTTGGCAAGGTTGGTCATCGTGCTGCCAATGCCGCGCTTGTCCCCAATCTCGGTGAAGATGTCCAGCGCCTGCTGCTGCATCTTGCTTTCTTGTCGGATATCCCCCAGGTCATCTAGCAGGTTTGCGAGATTGCCGAGGGCCGCGGCAATGCCGGGCGGATATCCGGTTTCACGGTTGATCGACAGCACCTGTTCGAAGCATTTTCTGGCGCCAGACAGATCGCCTTGGTCGCGCAATAAGCCGCCTAAAGCATTGGTCGTTCTCCCCATGCATTTGAGATTGCCGATCTCGCGGCAAGTGGCGATAGTTTGGTTGTAGTCTTTGCGCGCTTCCTCCGAATCACCACGAGCTTGAAGTATCTCGCCGATCATTGCTTTGGACATGGCGGCACTCAAGCGATCACCCGCCGCGGCGAACGAAGTTTCCGCGATTCGAAGCGAATCCAGGGCTTTGTCGAATTCGCCCAGGCGATCCCACGCCCATCCTTCGTCGGACCGGGCCATCGCAACGATAAGCTTGGAGTGTTGCGATTCTCCGGCCTTGGCCGCTGCTTCGGCGGCAGTTTGCGTGTGGCGGAAGTCCCCAAGGACCTCCGCGGCGGCATCCTCGGTTAGATCAATACGAGGATCGGATGCGCCTTTATGCGGAACTTTGCGCATCCCCTCAACAGTGGCCAGCGCCTCTTTGCCTTGCCCGGCAGAGATCTGGACCGAAGCCAGAAGCAGCCCATATTCGAGGTTATCCGGAAAGAAATTCCAAAGCGTGCGAAAGCTCTCAATTGCTGCCGGCCATTCGCGGGCAGCCTGGTGGTATCGCCCTTCCACCATCAAATGGTCCTCACGTGAGAGCGAGCCTGACAAATCCAGTGCCCTCTTGGCTTCCTCCTTTGCCTTGGCGTCGTATCCCAGTCGCGACCATGCGGCGGCCAATGCCGAATGGATCATGGCATTGTTCCGATCCGCTGCTACGGCTTTAGTGAGCAGGTCACGAGCTTCCCGCGCTTCGAAGCTGCGAAGCTTCGTCAGTCCTTCCGCATACAGCCGCGCGGCTTCCACGTTTGACGGCAATGAAGCCCGAACGCGCGACGCTTCCTCGTGATTGAGCGCAGCGACATCGAATCGCATTCGCAAACGTGTACCCGCATCAGAGACAATCTCGAAGAGATCTTCTTCCTTGCCGCTGACGGACTCTTCTGCGACTGTCTCTCCGGCATTGGTATCCTGCAGTCGGAGATCAAGCCTCACCCTTCGTTGCCCTTGCGCGCCAACCGCGGTGTACGAGCCGAGGACTACATAATCTGCGCCGAGTTCAGAACGAATTCGTCCGAGCGTCTCTTTCGCCAACGCCTCGCTGTCCTCCAGCCCCAAATTCGCTTTGCCATGAGAAACCCGTTCGCCCGGGATCATGCGCAGCCTTTCACCGGCCGCCAACTCGGTGTTAAGCATTTCCGACAGCGCGATCGAAAGCCACGTTGCATCGGACCTTTGGGAAAGGTTGCGAAACCCCATCACTGCCACCGAAGGGCGCATACGGATAGGACTGGCGGTCGCAGGCGATGTTCGATCCCCCGCGCTTTGAGCAGAGCGATGCCGGAGCTGAAAGAGGTAGCCTGCCGTCGCTAAGATCAGCGCCGCTGCTGTTCCCACGAAAAACTTTGTCACCGTTCGAGTTCGTGGGGCTGTCTCGATGACAACCCGCGAACGCTCGCGGGCCGCAATCAGGATACTTTCCGAACTGGCCTTCGTTCCTGTTCCCGTCGCGGATGGCGGATCCGGGATTACGATCGGCGCGACAAATCGGTAGCCGCGCCGCGGCACGGTCTCGATAAAGCGGGGATTATCGGAAGCGTCGCTGAGTGCCGCGCGCAGCTTTTTAATAGCGGTGTTCAACCCGTCGTCGAAGGCTACGTAAGTATCAGCGGGCCACAACTTCTGCTGAATCTCTTCCCGCGTGACGACATCACCAGGACGTTCGAGCAGTAGCGCGAGCACCTGAAATGGCTGGTCCTGCAGGCGAATGCGGAGCCCTGATTTCTTTAGCACCCTCTGTTGCAGGTCGACTTCAAACAGGCCGAATTGGACGATTTTGCGCCGGAGTGCTTCAAGCTCCATTTGACGATCTTCCCCCAAGCTTGGTCGAGGATTCTACCATGCAAGTTCAGCATTATCATCAAGGCTTTTTATTTCAATCACTTAGATGTACAGAACTAGTCTCGCTCCAGATCCTTTGACCAGCCTGGCAAAGTCCAGCAAAGTGTTCGCCATGCAACCCGGGGGAGCGGCCGTATCCCAGTGAAAGCTGACCGAGGCACCCGGATCACCATAGAAAGCGAACGGATCCTGATCCTTGCGCGTCATCGTGCAACGCGAGGATGGTGCGCTAAGTGTGGCTGCGAGGTCGAGTTGTTGCCTCACAAGGAGGCCGTAACCCTGTTGGAGGGAGTGTCCATGGAGCATCCCGCAAAAAGCGATCGATGGCTTCACCTGGAACACGCGAAACAGGGTTTAGCGGTTTGCCTGCAATCAATGCTGTTGTTCGTCAGGACAGCCAGCCGCCGTTGACAGTTACGAAGTGCCTTCGCACCCCCCAAGCGAACGAAGTATCAGCGAATTGCGAGTCTGCTGAGAAATTCAGAAAGGATGGAAGTGCAAAATGAATCACCAGCGAGTATTGGCTAGAACGATTTCTTTCCTGTGTGCTCTGACCTTGATGACCGGCGGGGCTGTTGCACAGAAGGATCCGGGCGTACGGGGCGGAATTCGTAATACCGGAGGCGGACTGCAGGCCCAGGGCATTCCTATCCCACATCCACCGGTGATCAGTCCCAACCCGATCACAGGCGCAAAGATCAACGACAATGAACTGGCGTCCTTTCTGGAAGGGATTCTGCGGGCGGGACAGCTCGAATCTACCTGCGACGATTGCGCGGATGTCACTGACGGCTCGCCGGTGACCGGACTGGGCGAACTCGACCCAATGTTTCCGCAGTTTCACACGAATTCCAACGGCTTGGGAGCGCGGCACAATGCCGATCAGTGTTTCTCCTGCCATGGCCAGCCGACACTTGGAGGTTCCGGCGGATACCTCGTTCCGAACCCAGGCGATAAGAACCCTAAGACGCCAGAGAATCCGCAGTTCGGTCTGATCCCTCATCGTTATGGACGACTGAACACGGTACCCAGCTTCGAAACTCAATTTGGCCCAATCCGCGAGGTGCGTTTCAAGAACAAGCCGGACGGTACCGCCGACGGCGGAGTGCATCAACTTTGGACGGTGCGCGGCAGCATCAACGACACGACCATACCAAATTGCGCGCTGAATCAGCCAGATTTCGAAAAGGAATATCAAGCGGGAAATCTGGCCTTCCGCATTCCCTTGCAGATGACGGGATTGGGTTTGTTGGAATCGATTCAGGATCGTGAGATCCTGGCCCAGCACGATGCCACGGCAGCGCTGCGCGCTCCTCTCGGCATCACAGGCCGTCCCAACCGCAGCGGCAACGACGGGACGATCACCCGTTTTGGGTGGAAGGCACAGAACAAGTCCATCACCATCTTTGCTGGAGAAGCGTACAACGTCGAGATGGGTATCACGAACGAAGCTTTCCCCACGGCGACCGAAGAAGATCCAGACTGCCAGGGGCCCGAGAAGCCGGAACCGAATGACGTCGTGCGCACCGACACGACCGACGTCAAGAATCAAGCCTTCGACAATCCGCTGCATATCATGCCCGACTGGCAACAATTCCAGATCCTCATGCGCTTCACTGACGGGCCCTCGCCCGATCCGAATCCCAGTGAGAGCGCGGTCCGTGGAAGAGCGCTCTTCTCGCAGATCGGCTGCGCCCTGTGCCACACGCCACAGATGCAGACCGCTCCAGTCATGAATAGTGCAGTTCTGCAGAACCGTCCGGTCCATGCTTTTACGGATCTTATGGTGCATCACATGGGTGCGAATCTTGCGGATGACATCTCGCAAGGACAAGCGGGAGGAGACGAATTCCGCACGACGCCTTTGTGGGGCGTGGGACAGCGCGTCTTCTTCATCCACGACGGGAGAACCAATAATTTGCTGGACGCGATTCGCGAGCACTCGTCGCCCGCCACGGCAAAATATCCGTCCTCCGAAGCGAATCGTGTCGTGCGCAGGTTCGATCACTTAACTCCTACCGATCAGCAGGCCATTCTTGATTTCCTGCGTTCCTTGTAACCAGAAGGGGCACGGGGGCCGCTTCTTTTCTTTCAGAGGCGGCCCATTTCAAAACCCGTATGCGCGAAATTCTTCGAAGGTCAGACAGACACTCTTTCCTGCGCCAACTCTTGGCGATGGGGTCATTCCTGTTCCTCATCGCGGCGTTTAGTCACGCAGACTCGTCCACCGAATTTCACAAAACCTTTGCCGTTACCAACGCCGAGCCGGTACGACTGACGGTCGAGGTCTCCAAAGGCAACGTTGACATCGTTTACAGCCGTGACGGAGAAGTGTCCATAAGTGCTATTGCCCAAGCGTCGGGTGACTCCAAGGTAGATGAGAACTACTTCCTCCTTGTGCTGAGCGTGAACCAGACCGGCAATACCATTGATGTTCGGCAGGTTCCGAGTCCCGTGTACCCGGACGAGAACGTTCGATTCCGGCTTCGAATCGAGGTGCCGTACCGGACCGAGATCAAATCAGCGCTCATAGTAGGAAAGCAAAGCGTTCGCGGAGTGACCGGGCCGGTCGATGTAAAGGCGGGGAGGGCCGACGTCAGCAGTTCCTATGTCTCCGGCTCGGTGCGTGTCGATGCGGAGTACGGAAATCTGGACTTTCAGATGGTTGGAGAGCACGTGGTAGCGAAGACCGCGAGCGGAAATATTTCTGCCGAGCGCCTGGTGAAGGGAATCCAAGCGGAGACTGGAGACGGCGATATCAAGTTGATGGTGGTCGGCCCTTCGGAAGCACGTGTAAGGACGGGCACCGGCAGAATCGAGATCGGCGGAGCAAGAGACACGCTTGCGGCAACAACGGACAGCGGGGATCTGAACGTGCAGGCTGTTCCTCACAATGACTGGATGCTGAATTCAACGTCCGGATCGATACGCCTGGAATTGCCTCCGGGGACGGGTTTTGATTTGAAGGCCTCCACCGAATCGGGCAAGTTGCAGTTCGAGCGCGACGATCTGCCCCGGTTATCAGCAGATGTGCGGCATGTCGTTCAGAAGGTCGGTATAGGTGGGAAAAAAATCGAAGTGCATACGAACAGCGGCAACATCTTCATTCGCTGATCCCCAACAGACACCAGAAAGAAAGCGCCCCGCAAAGGGCGCCGTCTTTTACTTGGCGATCGCGAAGGCTCGCCGCGAGTTGCCGCCTAGCTTCCGAGTTTCTCGAAAAACCGGCAAATCGTTTCGATCCCGCGATAGAAATTCGGAATATGGAATTTCTCATTTGGGGCGTGCAGATTGTCGTCCGGCAGGCCGAACCCCATCATCACACTTGGAATCTTCAACACGTCCTGGAAATCCGTGACGATTGGAATCGATCCACCGCTGCGGATGAAGACCGTATCCTTCTTGAACGTGTCATGAAGCGCTTCTGTCGCCGCGTCAATGTATTCATTATCGGTGCTGACGACGCAGGCCGGACCTTTGCTCCACACCTTCACTTTTGTATCGATTCCCTTAGGAGTGACCTTCTTCACGAAGGCGAGGTACCTCTTCAGGATGTCGTCGGGATCCTGGTTGGGCACAAGACGCATCGAAACCTTCGCCTTTGCTTTGGCGGGAATTACGGTTTTTGCACCGTCGGCAACGAAGCCTCCGGGCATGCCATGAACTTCCAGCGTCGGTCGCGCCCACGTGCGATAAAGAACTGAAAATCCGGGTTCTCCGGTCAGAACCTTCGATCCGACTTCTGTTTTGCGGTAATGTTCCTCGTTAAAAGGGAGCCGCTTCCAGGTTTTGAGTTCGGCCGCGGTAGGAGCCTTTACACCTTTGTAGAAGCCCGGAATCAGGACCTTGCCCTTCGAGTCCTTCATCTTGCTGATCATCTCGATGAGTGCGAAGAATGGGTTCGGCGCGGCGCCTCCGTACACACCGGAGTGCAAATCAGTCTTTGCTCCGTACGCTTCAATCTCCGTGTAGACCAAGCCGCGCAGGCCCACGCATAGAGTCGGAAGATCGGGTGCGAAGAGTTCTGTATCGCAAACCAACGCGAAGTCGGCTTTTAGCTTGGCTTTCTGCTTGCGGATGTATTCGGCAATTGATTCGCCGCCGACTTCTTCTTCACCTTCGAACAGTATTTTGACATTGATCGGCAGCTTGCCTCCGCCCGCCTGCATGAGCGCTTCGAGAGCCTTAACTTCCATCCAAAGCTGGCCTTTGTCGTCCACGGCACCGCGCGCATAGACATTGTTGTTGCGTTCTGTCGGCTCAAACGGCGGAGTGTGCCACTCGTCCAGCGGTTCCGCTGGCTGCACGTCATAGTGCGCATAGCAGAGAACCGTTGGCTTGCCTGATGCATGCAGCCAGTCGGCATAGATGAGCGGGTGTCCCTTGGTCGAAATGACTTCAACGTTTTCCATGCCGATCCGTCGGAGTTCGTCCGCTACAAATTTAGCGGCCTTCTGGATGTCGGGCTTATGTTCTTCGAGGGTGCTGACGCTCGGAATGCGAAGCAGATCTTTGAGTTCGTTCAAGAAGCGCTGCTGATTACTGCGGGCAAAATCGACTGCGGGAGAGGCCATGATGAATCCTTTCTTCGATTGACAATCAGGAGTCTCGGCGGACGGCGCAGATGGCGCGTCTGGGCTCCGAGGAAACGAATCAGTATAGCGCGACGCGACCTTGAACGCTGCGGTAGACGAGTTCTTCGAGCAAAGAGGAACGAAAACTCACGAAAAAATCGTCAGGCATACCCTAGGCTTTGTCGCCGTTTCAGGAATGCTGTCGCAAGCAAGATGGAAGCTGCAAGCGCGTATGGGAGGGGCGCGCACGAAGGTGGCGTCGTACCCATGAAGTCCAGTCCTGGAATCTGATGTGCCGGTCCGATATACCACCAGATCGTGTAAATCGCTTCAAATACCTTGCTTCCGCCGCTCAACGCTCCGAGAGCCAGTGCGAGACTCGGAATAAATAGTGCTCCGGCAAACCACGCCGCGAGACTGTGCCAGTCTCCTGACATTAGCAATCGCGCCGCTGATCCGCTTCCCGTCAGGATCGCGATGAGTACGCCTGCCGTCCAAAGTGCGGGAAACTGCCGCGTGAGACTGCGCTCAGACGAAAACAGCAAAGCGCTCGTTGCATGGTGAGCTTCGCGGCATCCCATTTGCGACCAGAGGAAAATAGGCCAGATCCATGCGGCAAGCAGGAACCCGCTTCGTAAGTTGGCCTCGGGCGAGACCAGTTGCCCTACCAGCATCGCTGCGGCGCCCGCATACCACCACCAGCGCTGGCCTTTGAGCATGAGGCGAAGTTCGGAGGCGATCAACCGTCCAAAACGAACGCTTCCACGGTTGCGAACCAACGGGGTGAGATGGCCCGCCACGACAATTGGCGGACTTGAGCCGACATCGGCCGGTTCAATCGCGATTGCCTTTTTAGCCTCGTTGGCGCGCCTCGCCGTCCAGGATCTTGCGGGATCGAAGCGATGGAAAAAGACGGATGCGAGGACTGCAATGCCGATCGCAGCTGCAATCCAGAGCACGCGCATCATCAACACTTGAGGGGTCCAAGCGATCCCGCTCCATGGAAAAGTTCGAACTGCGTGTTCACCTCCGATGGTCAGGCTGAAATGAAATTCCTGCGGGCTGAGAGGATCGAGCTTCTGCAGTTCAGTGCGAGCGCTGCGGTACAGCAACTGCATCCCGCTCGGATCGTCGGTACCGGTCGCTCCGAGAGCGATGAAACCAGTCCAAAGGAAGAAGTAGATGATGTTCCCCATTCCTCCTCGAAGTAGAGGAACCGTCTCGAAGAATACGGCCAGGGCTGCAGTCAGAAACATCGTCGGCAGCGCGAACAGGACAAAGGGCGACCACAGTTTCCCGAGCGAGAGCGTATGCCCCTCTGCGCGCATGAGCTGCATCACGAGGGCCGAGAGCATAAGGATGACGACCATGCAGGCAAGAACAGCGAAATTACTGATGGTTTTCGCGACGGTGTAAAAGTCCTTGCGCATCGGTGTGGCGGCGAGGACCTGGCCGACGCGCGTCTGCGTATCCCGCTGCACCGAGTTCTTGACGATGTAAAAGCCCGCCAGGGAAAGAAAGGTCGAGCAACAGATGGACATCAATGCCCCGATCCAGGCGGAGTTGTACTCCCCGCGATATCCGTCGCCGACAACCACCCAGACCTTCTCCGCAGCGACGCCGTAAGCGACATACAGAGCGCCAGCCAGCGTGAGCAGAAAGCTATAGCGGCGAACGCGCTCAAGGAAGTCAGCGCGCACCATGTGATAAAGCACGTGAGGGGACGCTGCGCGGTTCATGCCAGGATCCCGGGTTGAGCTGGAGCGGCATTCAGATTTCCCGCACGATGCTGCGAAAGGGAATACAGGTAAGCGTCTTCAATGTTCGGAGCCGTGGGTTGAGCATTGGTGGGTGCGACGTCGCCGAGCACGCGCACGTGGACCCCATCGCTGCGGCGAGCCGTGTTGCTGACGACAAATTTTTCGCGCACATGGTTGAGATCACCGCTCGGCACCACACATTCCCAGACCTTGCCCTCTACGCTTTGTAGCAACACTTCGGGCGAAACGTGCGCCACCAGTGTGCCCTGAGAAATGAGTGCGATATCGGTGGCCGTAGCTTCTACATCAGAGACGATGTGGGTTGAAAGAATGACGATGCGCTCGCCCGACAATTCCGACAAGAGATTTCGGAAGCGGACGCGCTCTTCCGGATCGAGTCCCGCGGTTGGTTCGTCCACGATCAGCAATTGAGGGTCGTTCAGCAGTGCCTGCGCGATGCCGATGCGCTGCTTCATGCCTCCCGAAAACCCGCCCAAAGGCCGCTTTCGCACGTCGTTAAGGTTCACGAGATTCAGCAGTTCGTCGATGCGGCGCCTGGATGAGGTCGCATCCAGACCCTTCACTGCCGCGAGGTATTCGAGGAATTCAACTGCGTTCAGGTTGGGATAAACCCCGAAATCCTGTGGCAGATAACCAAGGGTGGCACGTAGCGCATCAGGATTCTTCGCAACGTCGGCTCCATTCCAAAAGAGGCCGCCTTCAGTTGCGCGGGCGATCGTCGCGAGAATGCTCATCAGCGTCGTCTTGCCGGCGCCATTCGGTCCTAGCAGGCCGAGTACGCCGGGACGCAGCTGCAGCGTGAAGTTTCGCAGCGCCCAATTCCCGGCCCGATATCGTTTGCTGACATTTTCAATTGTGAGTTGCAATCAAACTCCTGGATTCCGCTCCTAGTGCTCTTTTCAAGCACGTGAAAACAGCGTAGTGGAGAAACGAATGACGGACAACAAAAGTTCCTTGAGCTAGAACCTGGATGGTGAGAAGGGCGTCAGATCGTATTCGGGGGGCCGCCCGTCAAGTACTGCCGTCATCAGCTGGGCGGTAATGGGGGCTAACAGGATTCCATCGCGAAAATGACCGGTGGCGACGTAATAGCCTAGGAGCGAGGTCTCGCCCAGGATCGGTAATGCATCCGGCGTTCCGGGCCGAAGTCCTGCCCAGTCTTCGAGGATCTTGGCATCCCGCAGCTTTGGCATGGTCTCGAGTGCGATCTGATGTTGATGCTGGATCGTGGAGGGAACCGTGCGCTTGTCGAACCCGGCTTCTTCGACGGTCGCTCCAACGAGCAGCCGACCATCACTGCGCGGGATGAGGTACACCTTCGGAGTGCGGACTACATGCTGCAGCAGTGTGCGCTTAGGCATCGCAAGGCAGAGCATCTGACCCTTCACCGGACGGGTCGGTAACGCAACGGGAGCAATCGTCCCAGACCACGCGCCTGCGCAGTTCACTACCTTCGGAGCGGCGAAAGATGTCTTCGTGGTAGTCACTCCCGTCACCCTATCTCCCGACTGGTGTACGGCGGTCGCGGGATCTCCTGAAGAGAAATCGACCCCTCGATTCTTGGCGGTGCGAATTGCCGCGGCGGTCAGCGCTCGTGGATCAACGCTGCGCTCACCGAGATAAATGGCAGGAGCGCTCGTGTCGCACGCGAGCTCTGGTTCAAGCTCCTTTACTTGCACCGCAGAGAATTCTTGCGAGACGCAATGTTTCTCGGATAAGAAGAGAATGGTGCCTTTGTCCCTGAGATCCACCTTCAATCCAGACTCGACTTCCAGTTCGTGGGCGAACTCTGGATACATTCGGGCGCTGGAGGTGGCCAACGCTTGAAGAGCTTGTGGAGTCTCGAGAGGGCAGTCCACCAGCATTCCCCCAGCTGCTTGCGAGGCTTCGCGGCCCGGTTCTCCTCGTTCGACCACCAGGACTGTGGCCCCGCGCTTTCTCAGCGAAATGGCGAGCGAGAGGCCGATGATGCCTCCGCCAATGATGATCACATCCCAAGTCTTCACATGGGTATTTTAAAAGAGTTACAGCGTCTGTAGAGCCCAAAGGCGTAGTTGCCGCCGGTTGCGTATGGAAAGGATTCCGTTACGAACCTGTCATCCACAAAGTGGATCCCTGATCGCCTTCCCGATCTATGGCCTGCAGACTCGAGTGACCTTGGACAGTGACAGGGTGGTTCCGCCCGCTTAAAATGGCACGCATGACCAAGATCTGGATTACGGCGGTGGCTCTAGCGATGCTGGCTCCAGCAAGTGCTGCCTGGGGACAGAAAGATAAAGACAACGAGCCCACTTCATGGATTTACTTCACCGTGACGAAGGACGATAACGGCAAGCCGGTGAGGAATGCCGCGGTGATTTTGCATCCCGTAAACGAGGGTGGCAGGCAGGAACGCGGCGGGTTGGAACTCAAGACCGACCCCGATGGTAAGGCAAACATCGACGGGATTCCTCTGGGCAAACTCCGCATCCAGGTGCTGGCGCATGGGTTTCAAACATACGGAGAAGACTTCGACATCGAGCGATCCAAGACGGAAATCACGATTAAGCTGAAGCGCCCCCAGGGACAATTCTCGGTGTACGACGATCGTCCTCAGAGTTCGAGCGGCGACCCGAAGCCGGCGAATCCACCCTCAGACAACAAGAAGCCCAACTAGCCATACCTTCACTGAAGCCACGTTGTTGTGGACACATTTATCCGGAGTGGGAACTATGGACTACCTTCTGAAGACGGAACCCTCGACCTATTCTTTTGCGGATCTGCAAAAAGAAAAGACCACAGTGTGGGATGGAGTATCGAATCCCGTGGCATTGAAGTATTTGCGTGGCATGAAGCCGGGAGAACGCCTGGTGATTTACCACACAGGCGATGAGAAAAGTGCCGTGGGCACTGCATCCGTTGTTTCAGTGGAGGTGTCCGACGCCCGAAATCCGCAGGTCAAGATCAAAGTGGGGAAGGCGATCCCCAAGCCTGTAACTTTGGCGGAGGCCAAGGCCAATAAATTGTTTGCAGACTCGCCGCTCGCGCGGCAGGGAAGATTGAGTGTCGTGCCGCTGAACGAAGCTCAATACAGATTCCTTACTGGAGAGTAAGCTTCCAGAAAAAACCACCCGCTGCAAGGCAGCGAGTGGGTATTCCTTCCGGTCCCGCCTGCGAACTTACGACATCTTTGCGTCGCGGCGGATCAGGGTTGAATCCAGCAGATATCCCAGCCCCAGTGTGAAGGGAATGGCCCCGAAGGCGCCGGCGATCAACGCGTCTGGTTCAACGCGAGCCAGGATCGAGAAGGCGACCATATAACCAATTGCCCCCGCGATCAGCAGGATTCCGGCACGCCGGGAGTGCGCGGCTTGGCTGAGATCTGGTTCGATCGGAACCGCTACTCCGCGCTGGATAGCCGCCAGGCGCTCCTCAGTCCGCAATTTGCGAACCCGATAAAATGTGTAAAACCCCGCCAATACGGTCGGAATTGCCAAGAACATGACGACTGCTGCGAGACCGGTGAGTCCTTCCATGGTAGTTCTCCTTCCCGTGGCGCTTCCGCGCTTGCCGGATGAAATTCGCTTTCTAACCTCTAATACGGGAGGAGCCTCGGAAAAGTTCCCGGGCAAAAAAGCGGAGGATCCTTCGAATCCTCCGCGATTTCGTTTACTTTAATTCGATCCAGCTAGATCCCTCTGGCTAGAGTGATCGCAGGAAATTCAGCATGTCCTGCTGCTGCGATGTGGTCAGTTTGTTGTATGCCTTGATGACCTGATTTGCCTCGGATCCCGTGCTGTTGTGATCTTCGATTGCCGCCACAAGATCACTGGTTCGGCCATCATGCAGGAAAAACAATCTCTGTCCGAGCCCCCACAATGGAGCCGTACGGAACTGTTGCGATCCGGCGGCGCCTTGGGTTATTCCATCCGACAACCCCTGCCCCATTTTGTGGATGGCAAAGTCAGAGTATGGACTGTAGGTAACGTTGGACATTCCGGTGAATGGTGATGTCCCTGTCGTCCGCGTTGGAGTGTGGCAGAGTGAGCAGCCAATCGAAGCAAAGAGTGCTGCCCCATTTTGAGTTGAGCTTGTCGACGTGCCCGGTGTAGGCGGCGCGGACAAGCGGCTGAAGATCGCGAAGTTCAGAAGGTCAGATGCCATTTCTGAAGCAGTCCCGATCGATGTGCCGAAGTTCGGGCTACCTGAGTTCCCGTTTAGAAAGGGCGTGCTGTCTTCCGGCGAATTATTGAACACACACCCGGTCACGGCACTCCGTTCGTTGGGGAACACTTCGTTGGAGACGCCTTGCTCGACGTTGTACGCCTCTCCGACGAACAGCAACAACGATTTGTTCTGAGCTTTCCAGCCGAAACGCGTGATGGTGCCATCGTTGCCGCTGGTATTGAATGCGCCGCCTATTTTCAGCGCGGCCCGGGCAGATGCGGTCGCGTTGAAACTGGCTTGCAGCGCGGCATCCGAAGTCGCTTCCACCAATCCGAGACCGTACAGCGGCGTCGGAATGCGGAAGATCACGTTGGCAGTGTTGACCGCAGTGACGAAGTCCGGCTGCGACAGATTGCAGCCGCCCGCGTCGGAGCGGCCCGTGACGGTGTACAGATCGTGCACACCCCCATCTTTCACCCCGCTCGTCAGAATGAATCGCGCCTCGCGAACCGGTCCATCGGTCGTGATGAACGATGGGACTGTATTGACGGCGCTGTCAAGAGTGGCGAGCGCAACCTGCGGGTTAGCGATCGGGTTTTGTGGACTCTTCAGGCCGGGGCTGCTTCCGCCCACGGCAGGCTGAGCATGGCACTGCGCGCAACTGTTTCCGTTGAAAGCCGGACCGAGACCCTTTCCTTCTTCGCCCGGTAAAGAGCCAGTTACTGAGTCGATTTCCTGAAACCACTCCAGCGCTTGGTTGAAGAGCGCCTGTTCGTTGCTATTCAGAGTGGGATAGAAGCTGCCGGCGCCAGCGGGACCAGAACGAGGCCCGGGATCGTTTTGCGCAGCCAGTTGTACGGTTGTCAGCAGAATCGTCGAAAGACAGAGAACGAGCGGGGAGAGCCTACTAGCCATGATGCACCTCCGTGCAGGGTGATGGGTAGGCACACTTCTGCGTGTAGCTGTGCCACCTTTTACCGAAGCCGGCGCGAGGTCAATCTGCTGTTCTGCTCAAGCTGCGGGCAAGCCGACGGCAAGTCCCGTGCCCCACCGCGAACGGAGCAGCGCTAAGGGAGTGATGGGAGCCCCAATGGAGTAGTTATCCTCGACACGAGGAAAGATCGGAACAACGTTGCCGAGCAATTTAGATTGCGGGCAATTTGCGGTCAAGTGCTCACAAGTGCATGCGGGGTTCTTGGAGAAACGAGGACTACAACCGAAACTGTGCGTACGACAAGATTGAACTGTGAGGCTGGGGTCCTAAGACTCAGGTAAGGGGTGTGAACGGGCCTATCTCGAGTTGGGGTTCAAGCCATTTGCTTGCGCAATTCACGCCGAAGGATCTTCCCCGAGGCAGTCTTGGGCACAACGTCTACAAAATGAATTTCACGAGGCTGTTTGTAGTGCGTAAGTCGCTCGGCGACGAAACCGCATAGCTCTGTTCCAAGCCTGCCGCTATCCTGGTAGCCATCGCGCAGTGCGACGAAAGCCACAGGAATCTCGCCGGCTTCCGGGCACGCGCGGCCCACGACGCCGCACTCCTTCACTGCCGGATGCTCCAGCAGGACCGCTTCGACCTCGGCTGGAGCAACCGAAAATCCCTTGTACTTGATCATCTCCTTGCTACGATCCACGACGCGGTAAAAGCCTTCGGGATCGCGGGTGACGATGTCTCCAGACCAGTACCATCCACCGCGCAGTACCGCCGCGGTGGCCTGCGGTTCGTTCCAGTAGCCGAGCATAAATTGGGGGCCACGCATGACAAGCTCTCCGGGTTGGCCGGTCGGGGATTCGGAGAGATCGTCTGCCTTGCCCTTCGGATCGATTTCAGATTGGGATAGGACGCGGCAATCAGTTTGTGCCAACGGATGTCCGATGGAATCCGGCCTGTAGAGCGCCGGTTCGAGGAACCCTACGTGAGTCACCGGGGACGCCTCCGTCATCCCATAACCCTGGCAGACGAGAATGTTGGTCAGCGCGGTGAATCGTCGCGGGAGATCGGGCGCCAGCGGTGCGGCTCCTGACTTAACCCATTGCACCTTGTGATCGCGAGGAAATTGTCCCGCTTCGGCAGCCTGGCAAAGTGCGTTGATCGCAGGCGGTACGAGCGGCATCATTGTGACTTGTTCGCTGACCATCAGCGTTATGAATTGTTGCACGTTGAAACGCGGCACCAGGACTAGCGTCGCGCCCAGCAGCAGCGATGGATTGAGCATCACGTTCAGGCCATAGATGTGATATAGAGGCAAGCAGCAGAGGATGGTATCGGACGAACTCAGAGCGGTTGCGTTCGGCCCGATCAGTTGATACACATTCGACACCAGGTTGTAGTGGGAGAGCATTACCCCTTTTGGCAGGCCCGTTGTCCCGCTGGAATACGGAAGAGCAGCGAGACATTGATCGGACGTTTCGGTCATTTGGGGGAAGGTCGCTTTGACTGGGCCAAGCAGATGGGCGAAGGACTCTGTGTTTGAGCCGGGTTGGCGAGTGGTGTACACCCGGCGCAGGTTGGGAATTCCCGCGAGATCAATGCCTTCAATGTTTCCGCCATCGGTGATCAGCGCGACGGCGCCGGAATTCTGCAATTGATAACGGACCTCGCGTTCCCGGTACGTGGGATTGAGTAACGTCGGGATAGCGCCCGCGAGTGTGGTGGCGTGGTAAGTGGCGCAGAATTCCCACGAATTCGCCAGAAAGATAGCTATCACCTCTCCTGGCTTGACGCCTGCTGCGACAAATCCTTTCGCGAGGTTCTCCACGATTTGCCCATACTCGGCGTAGGTCAGACGGCGACCGCTAGAGGTGTCTACGATCGCAGTCTTCGCCGAGTTGCGGCGGCACGACTGCAGGATGAGGTCGTGCAGGAACAGACCGCCGGGGTCCGCATAGAGTTCGGTTCGTTTCATGCAGGCAGTGATTGTAATGGAAAGAGAGCCGTTTTGAAGAAGACGTTAGTTGGAGAGCTTTCGCAGAAATTCCTGCTCGTCCATGTGGTATTTGAACGCCTTGCGGCCATTGATGAATACGACCGGTACCTCGTCGTTGTACTGGCGTCGAAGTTCGGGGTCCGCGTCCACATCGACCTCGTGCCAAGTGAACATTCCGCGCCGTGAGAGCTTCGAAAGGCTCTCCTTCACGACTTCGCAAAGGTGACACCCCTTGCGGGAGTACACGATGACGCTGTGAGGCTCTGGCATGCCAATCAATTCTAACGCCACGGAAAGACAGCTTTCCAGCGCAACTTGACCGAACGGCCGGTATCCCGCTGGATTGCCTC
Organism: Terriglobia bacterium; assembly: GCA_963727085.1. GTDB lineage: Bacteria > Acidobacteriota > Terriglobia > Terriglobales > Acidobacteriaceae > Sulfotelmatobacter. Next base: position 797,588 of record CAVSER010000007.1, read on the forward strand.
CCAACCTTAGGAATTTGTATCCGCTCAGGAGTCGCTTGAACCTGTGATCGGGATCATCGCGCACCTTCCGCGATTTTGATATCCGTAAGAAGCGTTGGTATTGGTCGACCATCCGAGAGGCGGGATAGGACGGATCATGGCCTCACGAAGCCGGATTTCTGTTCTTTGTATTGGTAGCGAGCCTGTCAGCTTGAACTTGCGGTGCTCGCTGCTTCAGAGAAATGGATGCCGTGTCCTTAGTTCGAGTAACGGCCACGAAGGTGTTCTCCGATTCGAGAAAGAGACCGTAGACGCTGTTGTCATCGATCTCAACCACAATGGGGCAGAGGCGGCGCTGATCATCAGCGCGCTCAAGAAAGCTCGGCCTGAAGTGCCGGTGATCATGCTGCTGAACAACGAAAAGTCTCTGGCTCCCGGTGCGACAAATCAGGCCGACGCCGTGCTGGACAAGTCTGAGGAAAGTGGCCGCCTCTTGGATGTAGTGAGGGGATTAACACAGTGCCACTAACAACTGCGATTCCGTAATCTGCGTGTTCCCGTCCATATGCCTCCGGCCACTGTAGAATTCCTTGCATGCAAGGCGCTCAAGCGAAACCTCTCCAAGGCAAGACTGTCCTCATAACAGGCGCGTCGCGGCGACTGGGACGCGCGTCGGCGCTTGCGCTGGCGGGCGCCGGCGCAGATGTTGCAATCACCTTCCGGAACTCCGCCTCGGAAGCACGAGAGACAGTAGTTGACCTCTCAGGTTTGGGCGTGCGCGCGTTTGCATTACGCTGCGATGTGACCGATGAGGCGAGCGTCCGCGGCATGATGAAAGAAGCCGGACGCGAGTTGGGGCGTATCGATATTCTCGTCAATAACGCCGCAAACTATGAGACTGCTGAGTTCGAGAAACTCACAATCAAACAATGGGACGCTATCTTCGCTTCGAATACCAGGGGGCCATTTCTGGTATCCCGTGAGGCCTTGAAATGGATGCGGCGATCGCGCGGCAAAGGATCTGGTCCGATCGAAGCCAGAATCATAAACATGGGATCCTTGGGCGGGCTCCGGCCTTGGGCTACCCACGCGCATTACTGCTCGTCGAAAGCCGCATTGCACATGCTCACTAAGGTGATGGCGAAAGCACTTGCGCCGGAGATTGCCGTGAACGCAGTGGCCCCGGGGATGATTGATCTGGGCGAAAAATCCGCGGCCGCTTTCATGCGGCGGATGGCGAAACAGACTCCCATGCGGAGAAATGGCCGGGCGGACGAGATTGGCGCGGCAGTTTTGTTCTTAGCTGCCGCGCCACAATTCATTACAGGTCAGATCCTTGCCGTGGACGGCGGCCTGGGTCTGTAAGCCTACCCCTCGGCCGACGTGGGATCGATGATGTGCTTGATCTCAGAGACCTGGTTCGCCGGGAATCCGCCCTGGCGGGCGTGTTCGAGGACCATCTCCTCATTCGGCGCAATGTAAATGCAATAGATCTTGTCCTGTGTCACGTAGCTGTGTACCCACTGGATTTTCGGTCCCAAATTGCTCAAGACTCCACAAGACTTCTGCGAGATCGCAATGATTTGGTCGGCGGTGACATCCCCGATCTTGGGAATCTCGCGCTCGATGACGTACTTAGGCATGACTCTCCCCTGTGTAGTTGGATCGCTGAAGCATCGCTTCGCAACGCGCGCCGAGATTGTAGGCTACGTGCCAGAAAATAGCCACTGCAGCGCCGGGGCGCGGTATATTGGGTTCGAATGAAGAAATCGAAAGATAAATCACGCAAGCTCAGGATCATTTCCCGTACGGCTGCATCCTCCTCGAGCCATACCTCGGATTCGCCACGAGTTGCCGTCGCGATCATGGCCGCGGGCAAGGGAACTCGCCTGAAGTCCCAACTGCCGAAGGTTCTTCACGAGGTGGGCGGGAAGCCCTTGCTGGAGCATGTCATTCGCGCGGCGGTGCGAATCGTTCCCGCACATGATGTATACGCGATCATCGGCCACGAGGCTGATCGTGTGCGGAGCGCCACGGCGCACACGGGCATTAACTACGTGCTGCAATCCGAGCAACGCGGAACCGGGCATGCGCTGATGGTGGCCGGCGAAGCGCTTCGAGGATACGACCACGTCATCGTGCTCTCGGGGGACGCTCCCATGATTTCTCCCGAGACGATTGGCCGGTTGCGGAACTTCCATCTCGAAGAGCAGGCGGACATGACCCTGCTCAGCGCGGACCTCGAAAATCCCGCCGGCTATGGACGCGTGTTGCGCAAGGCTGCGAAAAGCGCGGAGGTGCAGGCGGTCGTAGAAGAGAAAGCCGCCAGCCCGGCACAAAAGAAAATCCGGGAAATCAACTCAGGCTTCTACGTTTTCGACGTGAAGGCGCTCTACCGAAACATTGAGCGGCTCTCGACCGACAACGCTCACGCCGAGTACTACCTCACCGATATGGCCGAGGTTCTGCGCAAGGCGCGCGGCCGAGTGGTGGCATGGAAGACGCAGACTCCGAGCGAAGTTCTTGGAGCAAATACGCGGGCGGAACTTGCCGACATCGATCAGAACATGCGATTGGCGAAATGCCGGCAGTTGATGGCCGAGGGCGTGACAATTTTCTATCCCGCGACCTGCGTGATTGATGCCGACGTAAAGATTGCTGCGGATACCGTCATCGAGCCCTACGTGCAATTGCTTGGGAATACAAAGATCGGCACCGAGTGTCGTGTGCGTTCGTATTGCGTCATCCGGGATTCGGAAATCGGCGATGGAGTCTTGATCCGGCCGGGATGCATCATGGAGGGCGCAAGGATCGCGCAGGGAGCGGTTCTGGGCCCCTACTCGCACTTGCGCCCGGGAAGCGATATCGGAGAGAACGCCCACGTCGGCAATTTCGTCGAAACCAAGAAAATCAAACTCGGCAAAGCGTCGAAGGCGAACCACCTCACCTATTTGGGAGACGCGGAGATTGGCAGCGGCGTCAACATCGGTGCCGGTACGATCACCTGCAACTACGACGGAGTGCACAAGCACACTACGGTAATCGATGATGGTGTGTTCATCGGCAGCGACAGCACATTAGTCGCACCCATTCGCATCGGAAGGGGCGCTTATGTCGCGGCAGCGTCCTGCATTACGGAAGATGTTCCCGAGGAGGCCTTGGCCTTGGGACGCTCGCGGCAAGTCGTGAAGGAGGGATGGGCCCGGCAAAAACGCCCGGAACGTACCAAGTAGACTCCTTCCCATAGGTCGCGGAAAGGGCTGCCGCTATAATTCGACATTGAAAAAGTGAGCATCACTCCTGAAAAATAAGGCACTGAGAATGATTTCTCAGTGCCTTATCGCTTCAAAGTCGTTCGGTCTAGTGCGAAACCGCTGCGAATAATTCCGAATGCATCAGCGACTGAAACTGCTGGTCGTTCGCCTTGAAATGGATCTGCAGATTCGACGAATCCGAGTCCACAGTAGTGTTGTCAAAAGCCACCTTCTCGGCCGGTGTAGCGCTCATCTTCTTGTAGAGGATGCCCGCCTTGACCAGCGACGACATCGTGCCTGCGGTGACCGAATCCTGGGTGACGACCGTCAGATCGAAATTGACGCCGCTGTTGAAGTTCATCGTATAGCGAGAGCCGAGCAAGCGCTTCTTAATGCTCTCGTAATCGGCAACCTTGGACGCGTCTCCCAGAGCCGAACGCATCATGTTCTGCGTACCCTGCTGATCGAGGATGCTCCACACCGGAGCAGAATCCACGTCGGTCATCATGTCGGCCATCGTGCCATTCGTGTCCAATCCCATCGTCTGGCCGTCCCGGGTATCCAGCGCGACCCGGATCGACGTCGAATCTCCGAAGAGCAGGGAACTGTCGTCTAGGAAACTCATCACGAAGCCGCCGTCCATGGGATAGATTTCCGCATTGGCGTACTTCTTGGGAACGTACTTCTGCAGCTTCATCTTCTTGAGAATGGCCTTCATGTTAAAGGGACCGGTGGCCATGCCGACCGTCTTGATCCCTTGCTTGCCCGAACGGAACGAGGCGAATGTCAGGGTATCTACGTCCTTTTCCGGATCAAGGCCAATTGTCTTCAGCGCACCTTCAAACTGCTTGATGTTGTCGGGCATGAGCTGCTGCTTCAACGCCATCGCCGTAGGAGAATCTTTCAAAGCCCGATAATCCACCGAGATGAGCTGCAACAGGTCGGCAGGAACGCAGGAACGGGCAGCGGAATTCAACGGCATGGCATTCGCCATGCTCACCAGGAGCGCCGCAACCAGGCACGACTTCAGTAATTTCATAACGCCTCGAAATCAAAGGGAATCAGGATTGCGCGTACCCATACTTGGATGCGCGATCAAGCCTCGTCGTTGATAGATCGTTCTATTCTATTTTACTTGCAACCAGATACCGACAAACAAAAGTACAAGGCCCATTGACTGCCCAAGGACGGTCTTCACTCACCCGACCGACAAACCGGCAGTTCAGTCGTTGTCCGGAGGGCTGGGCGGCCTTCGGTCATTCAGGAAGAAATCGGCCTTTAGTGGAGCGTTAATGGTCTTGAACGTTAGTGGAGTCTGACTGAAGTTAAAGCAGTCCGACAGATCGTCTGCATAGGCGTCCGCATAACCGAGGGAGGAAAGTCCGAAGGTTTCCTCGATCAGGTTCAGAATGCTGCCGAAATCATGGGTTGCATGGGAGATGTACGCGGCTTTTGCCCATGGGGATATCACAATCAGAGGCACGCGAAATCCATAAACGTAGCCAGCCCCCCAGCTAGTGCCATCGTTGACCACTTTCGGAGCGACGTGATCGTACCAGCCGCCCCAGTCATCCCACGTGACGATGATCGCCGTGTTCGACCAATACGGACTGTTCCCAATCGCATTTACCACGGCGGCCACCCACGAGGGTCCACCAGTCTGAGCTAGTACTCCGGCATGGTCAGAGTTCTGGCCGGATGGAATGACCCAACTCACGGCCGACAGTTGATTGTTTGCAATATCTGTCAGCACTGGCGCGGTACCAGCGCCCGAGTACACCACGACATGATTCACCCAATCCGAGCCGACGCAGGCCGTCGCGTTTGGCGGTGTAGCGTTCGGTCCGCACATGTGTTCAATGGCATTTGGTCCAGTCCAGAGCGAGCCGGCGCCGGGGGTGTAGTACTTCCAACTGATGTTTTTCGAGTTTAGTTCGTCCGTGAGCGTCGGATGATCGGCGCAAGGATACATTTTGGTGGTCTCCTTCCCTTGCGCGGTGATGGTGAACACGAACTCACTGGGAGGCGCGGTGCAGCCGGTATTGTTTCCGGGATCCGCAATCCCTGCTGCATTTTCTGCCACAAACGAGGTGCTCGTCGCTGTGGGCGACGATGTTCCGGAAATGATGAACTGATGCGCTGGGAAGCTGGGGCCTTCGTTAGTCTGGAACATCCGGTCCCCAAAGGTGTATTGCTCCGCCATGGAAAAGTAGGGCTGAACGTCGGTGGGTCTGACGTAGAGGTATACGGGATTCGTAGGCGGGCATGGCGGATTCGTAGCATTGCATGTGATCGGGTTCTTGTCGGCACCGTCCATTTTTCCGCCGTCGTACATGGTGGTGAATCCCTTGTGGGAGTGATCGAGGTCGTAGTCAATTCCCAGAGGCGTGGGAGCAAGCTGCACGGTTTGGCCCGACGAGTTGACGGCTGTGCTCGAGATATCGGCTCCGGCTTTGATCAGAACGGAATCATGGAACAGGTTGTCGGGAGTGCGATTCTCTTGAAAGATGATGACGATGTGCTCAATCTTCCCGGTGGGGACGACGTTCCGTGCATGCGAGCCGCCGCAAGCATTCATGCCCAGCAAAAGTGCCACGGAGATGACAAGCAAAGCTGACAAACACAAGAGTGCACCACGACCCATTGCCTACCTCGATCAGACTACCGGCGGTTAGACTCCGCAAGATTCAAACCCGACTGCCGGTGATTTCACTCGGTTGCCATAAGTGAGGGGAATCGCAACACGTGGTACCGTGCCTAATCCGCGTGACTGCTGCAAGATACGCTGAATTGTCCTTGGTGTCCTTTAGCTCTTGATCGCTTCCGCCCGAGCGCGAACCTGCGCGGCAAATGACTGATCCTTTAGCGACGCCAGATTGATATCCACATTGGCAAGAGCGCCCGTAATCGCGGCTCGCGCAAGCGCCATCGCTGTGGTCAAATCCGACTTCATGTTCGGATTGGTGATAGGACCGAGAGTGCCGGCGATCTGGGCCACGGCATGAGATTTCTCTGCCACCATCAGAGGAACAGCCGTGGCTTGCTTCAATGCGGCCTCGATCAACGCTTCGCCCGCCGCCGCGTCCGCCTCGCGAGCTGCTTTATAAGCCTTCATGACTGAGTTGTAGGACTCAGCATCGGCATCGATCGCGGCCTTGAGTTCCTCCCGAAGCGGCGTGAGTCGGGCGATCGCATTGCTGAGTTGCGCCTCGTACTGCAAATAAGCCTTTTTCCCGCGCGACATGGATGCGACCATAACGGCGAGACCGGCCGCCATGGCGCCTGCGGCTGCCGAAGCGCTTCCGCCACCGGGCGTTGCCGTAGGTGCCGCCAACTGCTCGATGAATGGTTCTGCTCCCGCTCGCAGGCCGCCGACTGCCATCTTGCCGCCCATGACCGCGGCGAGACGATTCTCCAGGATCAGGGATGAATCGAAGTTATCCACCTGCAGGAACCATTCCGCAGCCTGCTCCAGAGCTTTCTTGGGAATCAATCCGACAATTTCACTGGAGAGCGGCATCACGCCGTAACGGGCCGCTTCGCGCTTCACCAGTTCGTAAACGCGATGGACGGGCGTCTGCTCGAAGTCGGTGAGGTTCATCGAGACCTGCGCGAGGCCGCGGACGAGGAATCCGGCGCCTTTCACAAAGCGCATGCCTCCACTGGAAAAACGGACGGCCTTTGCGATCTTTTTCGCAATCTCGACGTCCGTGGTGTTCAGAAAGACGTTGTATGCGATGAGAGCTTTACGCGCGCCCACGACAGTAGATCCCGCAGTCGGATGTACGCAGGGATCGCCAATGTCAGGACAACGCGCCGGGTTTGTCGCCACTTCCGCGCGGATCCCTTCGAATTGTCCCCGACGTATGTTTTCGAGTCCCTGGCGTTCGGGGATCCTTGCAGCTGCCTCGTAGAGATATACGGGAACCTTGTAGCGTTTCCAGATCTCCTGGCCGACATGGTTCGCCATGGCGACGCAGTCTTCGATCGTGACCCCGTCAATGGGGATAAATGGCACCACGTCCGCTGCGCCCATGCGCGGGTGTGCACCCGTGTGACTGTTCAGATCGATCAACTCCGAAGCCTTGCCAACGCCCCGAATGGCGGCCTCCTGAATCGCCTCGCGTTCGCCCACAAGGGTGATGACACAACGGTTGTGGTCGGAATCCATCTCGCGATCCAGAAGATACACGCCGGGCATCTTCATCGCATCAACAATGGCATCGACTTTGGCTTTGTCGCGGCCTTCAGAGAAATTTGGGACACATTCGACGAGCGTGGACATAACCGATGAGGATAGCTGGCTGTCGGTGCCCGTGCAAGGTGGAGTGCTCAGATGCGTAGTGTTCGCACCGTGCCATGGAATGGGCTCAATGCCTGGTGAAGAACTTTCCGAAGCCCAGACGCACCTGGATCGTATTCACGCCGGGATTCGGGGTAGCCAGTCCCGCGTTCGAAATGTGCATGTAGCGCAGCTCCAGACTGACGTTGTGCTTCCCTCCAAGAATGTGCATCCCCAACGCGGCCTGGTCCATGAAATTGACTGGATTCGTTCCCGGTGGAACGTCGTGTGTTGTGAAGAGAGCGCCGCCGGTGAGTTCGAGATAGGGGGAAATGCGGCCGTGACGTTGAAAATTCCACTTAAGGGCGAGCGGATCGAATCCCATCCCGAACGCCGTGTTCGCAGGCTGAAAGGCGAGAAATATAGGGACGGCATCCACCGCGTACTCGAACCGACCGCGCAGAAACCCGGGGAGGTGCGGGCCGGTGAGAATCCATCCGTAGCGCAATCCAGCATTGAACGTCCCGATATTGGCGCGTCCGCCGCTGACAGAGTGTCCGCCGCCGGCCCAGACCTCAACTTCGTGGCCACCCTTTTCTGGGCCCGTTTGTGCCAAGCACAAGCTGGAGACGACCAGTAAGACCACAATGGCGAGCAGGGAAGATCGCATGGTATGGGGCGCGAGGACGGCAGAGCCTCGACTGATCAAGATACAGGAACCAATGCGGTGCAACAACGCGGAGCGATCTCACGCACAGACTAGGAATCGGGAAGGGATGCGGACTTCGGACGGACAGTATCTATAACTGGCTTTCTCTTTGGCGCTCAAGCGCCAACTGCATCAGGTCACGAGCGACGCGGGCGGTGTTGTGACGCGCCACGCCCGCCTCCTCAATGTAATCTCCGAGGATGGGAACTACTCCCATCGCTTCGATGGCATCAAGATCATTCACGATCTGGCACGCTCCTTCGGAAGCGTACTTAACTTTCATCTCGTCCGATGCTGGTGTGCGGTTGATGAGAGCATAGTCGAACAGTTGCTTCTGGGCGTGGCTGTTGAGCGCGCGAATATGGTCCGCGGCTGTCAGGCCAAGGCTCTCATTGGCCTGAGTCATCAGATTGCAAATATACGCCTTCGTGGCGGACGAATGAACGATCGCATCGACGATCCCACGCACCAGCAGGTTCGGTATCAAACTGGTGAAGAGCGAACCCGGCCCAATTGTGATGAGATCTGCGTTGGCGATCGCCTCCAGCGTCTGAGGCATAGGATTCACGTTCGGTGGGATCAGAAACAATTCTTTGATCCGACCTTTGCTCGCCGTTATGTTGGTTTCTCCGCGCACGCGGCCGCCGTCTTCCATCAACGCTTCGAGTTCGATATTCGACGTCGTTGCAGGATAGATGTGCCCGCGGGTCAGCAGAATCTCAGACGAGAGTCGCACGGCCTCGGAGAAATCCGAAGTCAGCGACGTGAGCGCTGCCAAGAACAGATTGCCGAAGCTGTGCCCCTCGAGCCCGGATCCCTTATCAAAGCGGTGGCGGAAGAGTTTTGAAAGCAGCGCCTCATCTTCGCTGAGAGCGACGATGCAGTTTCGGATGTCGCCCGGCGGCAGCATGTTCAATTCTTTGCGCAGCCGGCCACTCGATCCGCCATCATCGCTAACGGTGACGACCGCGCAGAGATCGCGAATTACGGGAGAGTCGAACCCTTCACAGGGAAGTTCCTTGGGCCAGAGAACGAACCGTTTGAGGCCCTTGAGCAAGGTGGAGAGGCCCGTCCCTCCTCCGATGGCAACGACGCGAATCCCGCCTGCAGGCGCGGTTTCGAGCGGAGTCGTCGCTTCGACAGTCTTGGATTCCATCGAGATTTCCCGAAAAGGTTAAACCGGCTCTTCTTCGCCCAGGCCGGTATCGTCGTCCAATTCGGTGCCCGGATCCGGATAGAGCAACTCAGTAAATCGGGGATCCTCGGCGAGGTTCTGGAAATCAGAGTCGTTACGCGCCTGGAATCGCAGTTGGGCATTCAAGCGGAGCGCCTCATCCAGTCGCCGCAGCGAATCTTCAACATGGCCAGTCAGACAATCGAGGGCAGCCAACCCGTAAATCACGTAGTCGGCCTTGGCATTTTGCTTCAGCAATTTGTCGAGATGCTCGCGCGCCGTAACGTAGTCGCCAACATTCATCAGCGAAACGGCGAAATCGAAGTGCTCTTCCGCTGTCTTGAACTGCGTCGCCGCCGCGCGCTCCAGGTGTTGCGTGCAGATGCTCAGATGGACGGTCGCCCGATCGGATAGTTCCTTATGGCCGGCGGCGACCACCTTCTGAAAGTGAGGTTTGGCCTTGTCGAACTTGTGCTCTTGCATAAAACGCAAGGCCGTCTCGTAGCTCTGCAAAGCCTGGGTGTAGTGCGGATCCTCCGCCACGGTCTTTTTCGGAGTAGGTTTCTGAGCCATGTGCAAAACTCTTCCTGTGCTCTTAGTAATGGGGAACTCCTTGCGATCGCGTTCCTGCGCTTGAGCAGTAAAGTATCACTCAAAGCACGGGTACAGGGCAACGTCCGGCGCCCGGGATCATTGTCGGCAATGTTCCGAACCGGGCTTCTCACGGCCACGATGCGGTTGCGATCAGTTAATGGACACGGCCGACTGCAGGTCGATCTGCTTCCACTCGCCTTTGATGATGCCCGCGCGAATCTGGGCCGCCGTCTTGCCTTTCTTGTTCTGCTCATACGAGTAGTACAGCTCTTTCAGGCAAGTGGAGCACTGCGCGCCATGCGTATTCTCAAAGCAGCTATGCAGGCTGTTGTGGCCCATGCGGTCGCAATAGCAATAGCAAGGCTGCTGATGGATCACATTCGGAATTTTCGCCGCGAGCTCGTAGGCATGCGTCTGATAGGGAGCCTGCGCATCCGCTCCCCACAGATCAGCCTTGGTCAGAATTGGCGGCAGTTTCGTCCCTTTCGGCGGAGGAGCGGCGTTGTACGCTGGAACTCCGCCTTCTTCCTGTTGCGATGCCCACTGCGCCGACATCGTCAGTGTCACCAGGAAAAGAAAGGCAAGTGTCAGGCTGCGATACACGATCTTGCTCTGCGTTAAACGCCCTATCATGGAGTCCCCCGAGTCTCGTAATATTGTAAATGCGAGTTCTGGGAAATGGTAGACGGCGCCGTCGTGGATGTCCTCCCTCCGGATCCTTCCATGCAACCCGGGTGAATCGGATTGGTTCTGTATACAATAGAAACTCATGCCGGATGTTCATTCAGATCCCGACCATGCAGCAGAACAGGCGGAGCCAGTTAGTGCCCCGGTTAGCATCCCGCCTGTCGCCGCACGCAGCGGACTTGGGGTATGGCTTCGCGATCTGATCATCTCGCTGGCGATCTCGGCATTCATCATCATCTTCCTTTATCAACCGGTAAAAGTGGAGGGTACGAGCATGATGCCCTCGCTTGAAGATCAGGAACGTATCTTCGTGAACAAGTTCGTATACCGGTTAGAACCCATCGAGCGAGGGGATATCGTCGTCTTCCGTTATCCACGGGATCCATCGAAGAGCTACATCAAGCGGGTGATCGGGATGGCTGGGGATCGCATCCGTATCGATGGCGGAGAGGTCTACGTCAACGGCCAAGCGTTGGATGAATCCTACGTCCCACCGGAGTACGCCGATACACGGTCGTATCCGGAGCTCGTGGTCCCGCCGAACTCATTTTTTGTGCTTGGAGACCATCGTTCCATGTCGAACGACAGCCGCGACTTCGGCTCGGTCAATCAAAGCTTCATTTACGGAAAAGCCGTATTCGGATACTGGCCCATGGAAAAACTCGGCCGAGTACGCTGAACTGAGAATCTCAACCCTTCCTGCCAAGGCCGTACACTAAGTCTCAACAATCTAAAGAAATCGCAGTTTTTCGAGTCGCCACCAGTTTCGGGGAATCCAAGTACTCACCAAAACCGGGGACGCAAACAGCGAATCCGGTGAGGCAATGCTTCGGCGCTCCGGCGTGCGAAGATAGAAGTCGGCTAGATCCGCTCCAAGCATGCAAACCTCGACCCTGCGCAGAGTTTTCAAGGCATTTCAATATCGCGACTTCCGCCTGATGTGGGTGGGGGCGTGCACGTCGAGCATCGGCACGTGGATGCAAATCGTCGCGCAGGGCTGGTTAATTTACCGGCTGAGCCACTCGGCGTTCTTACTCGCGCTGGATCAGTTTCTTGCGGGTATCCCCATTTTCCTGTTTTCGCTGATCGGCGGAGTGGTTGCCGACCGTGTCGAGCGGCGCAAGATCCTGTTGATCTCCCAATACATCCAGATGGCTAGCGCGGGGATGCTTACCGTACTCGTGGTATTCGGACTTAGTCACGTCTGGCCCATTCTTTGCTTGTCGTTCGTGTCGGGGCTGGCGCAGGCATTCGGCGGCCCGGCGTATCAGGCACTCATCCCAACGCTGGTAGACCGCGAGGATATGCCGAATGCGATCGCATTGAACTCAATCCAATTCAACCTTGCAGTGACCGTGGGTCCCGCGCTTGCCGGCATAACTTTGGCGAGGTTTGGCGAGAAGTGGTGTTTCGGACTCAATGCAGTGTCGTTTCTCGCGCCAGTAATCTCGTTGTCGATCATCTCCGCTAGATTCCTGCCCGCCAAGTCGGCGGATTCTATCTTTGGCAGCCTGAAGCAGGGAATTCGTTTTGTGCGGGAACAAGGGGCAATGGAGGCGCTGATCGTCCTGGCATTCTTCATGACCGCGCTGAGCATGCCCATGCGGACATACATCCCCGTGTTCGTGAAGGACATTTTCCACCGCGGTCCGGCGACCTACGGCAACCTGCTTTCGCTCATGGGAGTGGGATCAATTTGCGGGTCGCTAGGTGTCGCAGGACTGGGAAACATTCGCAGCAAGGGCCGTTTTGCGTTGACGATGCTGATTATCCTGGGTGCCGGGATTTCAGGATTCTCGTTCTCGAAATCACTGCCGTTTTCCTACGCGATGCTTGTGTTGGTGGGGGCATCGATGATGGCGGTCTTCGCTACCGTAACGTCTCTGGTGCAGTTGATTACGACGAACGAAATGCGCGGGCGTGTGATGAGCGTCTACAACTGCGCCTTCCGCGGTGGAATGCCAATGGGCAACCTCATTTCAGGATGGTTGGTGCCAGCGTTCACAGCACCCATCGTACTGGGAGTGAATGGTTTTCTTTTAGCGCTGGTTGCCCTTTATTTCCTGGTCGTGCAGAGAAGGGTTGCAGCGCTCTGACCGCGGCAGTCGAATTAAAGTCTTTCCTTTGTATTTCCAGGTTTCAGCCGACATGACTGCAAGTTCGAGTGTCGAATTCCTGATCTGGCTGCTGATCGCTGCTTCGATCATTGCCATCCTGGCAAGCCGTCTGCGTATTCCCTACACCGTCGCCCTGGTCGCCGGAGGATTGGTACTCGGCCTGATTCCATCCGCACCCATCTCTCCGCTTAACCCTGCCAATCGGCCACATTGGGTAACCCCCCAGGTCATTCTGATCATTTTTCTTCCCACGCTGGTCTTCGAGGGAAGCGTAAAGCTGAACGTGCGAGACCTGCTGCACGACTGGTTTCCCCTCCTGGTTCTGGCAAATGTCGGCGTGGTGCTTGCAACCGTCATCACTGGGTGTCTCGTTTTCTGGTGGACCGGACTTCCTCTTCTCGTTGCAATGCTTTTTGGCGCAATCATCTCCGCGACTGACCCGGTGTCGGTGCTCGCGCTTTTTAAGAACTGGAGAATTGACAAGCGGCTTTCACTCATCATCGAAGCTGAGAGCCTTCTCAATGACGGCACCGCCGCCGTTCTCTTCCAGATCATCCTCGCGGGCATCGTGGCGGGACATCTCGATCTGGTTCGAGGTGCTGGTGAGTTTCTGCTTTCGGTGGTGGGAGGAGCGGCGCTCGGGATTTTTCTTGGATATTTGTCCAGCCGAATTACTGAACGAATCGACGACCCGCAGATTGAAATCACCCTGACCACCCTGGTCGCTTATGGAAGCTACCTTCTTGCCTATCACTTGCACTTGTCCGGCATCATCGCGACCGCATCCGCTGGTTTGGTCGTGGGGAATGTCGGCAAACATGGAATGGCACCGCAGACCAGAGTCGCGTTAGAAGCGTTTTGGGAGTATCTCGCATTCGTGATGAATTCGTTGATCTTCCTTCTGATCGGCCTCGAGGTGCACGTAGGGTCTCTCGCGCACTCCTACCGTCTGGTGCTGCTCGCTGTGGTCGCAGTGCTAATCGGACGTGCTATCTCCGTCTACCTGCTGGTTCCCGTTACGAATACGATCGCGGAGAAGATTCCGAGGACCTGGCAGCACGTTCTGTTCTGGGGCGGACTCCGGGGCGCATTGGCCTTGGCTTTGGCGCTCAGTCTCGATAACAGCTTCCCCGATCGAAGCAGAGTGCTCGATTTGACCTTCGGGGTTGTAGTTTTTTCAATCCTCGTGCAAGCCCTTACTATCAAACCGTTGGTGAAGATCCTGGGATTAGCCCCAGAACACTGATTCGAAACAAATCTGAATATTAGATGGTCAGGAGTACATCCTAATTACCCCTCAACCCGCTCGTAGCGAACCTGCTGCGAGCGGTTCTCTTTTGCTGACGAATTATTCGAGGATGCGAGGTATACTACTGGCCCTATGTCCGCCACCCATCCTGGCCACGAGGCCGGAACGAATCGGCCAATTTCCCTCGATGCCGCATCCTTCGAAAAATTGCTGATCGCGGCATGGGTCATCCAGACCCAGAGAGATCTCGCGCTGAGCCCGTCTGAGTACGAAGGGCTGGAGCAGGCATTTTCTTCATACAAAGATGGGATCGCATATGATGCGCCTTCCTCATCCGCGAACAAGCTAGCCGTAGGGCTTGCCCCGAGGCTGCCCGAACCGCGGAATGCTGGGGCTTCTTCAGCCTCTGTAAAGCTGCCGCCATCCAGAGTGGAAGCCATGCGCTCACACGCGGAGGTGCTCGGTTCGCTGGCGTTGGCGTCAGAAATGTCCACTCGGAGGGGCCGCGATCCAATCCCGTTCCATGTGCTTGACGGCGCGGGAGGAACGGGTCCCCGAGAGATCTCCCTACTCGAACACTTGCGGAAGATTCTGCCATTTCACCACGGCGTGCGGCTTCGTCTGGTCCAGTCAAAGCCTTCCTTTTCTGCTGCGAGATTTGCTGCAGTAATCCTTGTGCTCCTGGTAGTCATCACCTTTCTCTTGCTGGAATTCACCGTGCATCACAGTGGGCCAACATTAGTGAGAGCTTCCGCACCTCCCGCAGGTGGAGTGCTGGAGTCCGCAACCAGCGCGGGATCAGAGAGCAATGGTCTGCCCCGTCTGGAGCCGAGCCATCTGCATGTGACGGACGACGCGACATTGTCAGAATTGCAGGACTTCAGCCGGTTCGAGCTGCAATCCATACGCCGGCAAGCCGAGTTTGGAGATGGCGCCGCCGCCCTGACTCTGGGAATGGCGTACGAAACAGGGGAAGGGATTACCCAGAGCTGCGCACAGGCAGCCCGCTGGATTCTCATTTCCGCCCAGGACGGCAATCCGGCAGCCCAATACAACCTCGCTCTACGCTATCTGCAGGGTGACGGAGTTGCCGCCGATCCCGAACAGTTCAGAGTGTGGCTCAACCACGCCGCGAGCCATGGGTCTGAGAAAGCGCAGCACGCTCTCAATCACGGTTTATAGATCCCACCTTCGTGCGTATATCGCGATATCAGGTTTCCTGCGACCTTTGGAAGGGATCAATGCGAAATCAAAAGGGTATAACCGAAATGGTACAAAACGTGATCATTGTCTCAGACAGGCGCACGTTCGCTAGCTGAGAAATAAGGGGGTCAACTCTCCCCTGGGTGATTGTCAATAAAGCAGGGAGCCAGGTGAGAGACTGGTTTTCTGCTTTTGTCGCATCATGGCATGCTAATAGTTATCCGGGTTGCACCAGTTCATTGGGATTGAAAATCGACCGAGTAGATGTCCTGGGAACCGGTGTCATGCAGAAGCAAGGGGGAATCATCCGGCGCCAGGGCCAGCCAGGCGCCATAACGCCCTACGGTAACGACGTCCTTAAGATCCACAACCTGCTCGGGTTTCCGATCGCTGATTCGAATCCTCACCACGGCATCCTGTCCACGATAGTCCAGAACGTACACGTAACGGCTGTCGCGTGACCAGTTGAGCCAACTCAAAGAACCGCTCGCTAGTTCCGTCCATCTCTTGCTCTGGAAATCGAACAACAGCAGAGTCTTTGAATCCGCAGAGAAGGCAGAGACGTACCGGCCATCTGGCGACCAGCGGGGAGAATATAGCCCCTCCGACGCCGGGAGACTTGAGACTTGGTGGGAGGAGAGGTCGAGTATTCGGATCGAGGAAGCTGGATCGTTCGACTCGCCAGCAAACACAATCTTGCTTCCGTCAGGCGACCAATTTGGATCCAGTTGCTGCCCGTGATCGTCGGGCAGTATCTGACGTGGCGTGCCGCCATCGGACGAGATCTCGTAGATGCGAGCCGGCTTGTCAGCGCTTAGGGCGAATTCGAAGAAAATGATCTTCTTGCCGTCCGGCGACCAGCGGGGCAAGACCGGATACATCGGGGGATACGTGAGTTGCATGCGCTCGCTGCCATCTACTTTGCTGCGCCAGAGTGTTCCCTCGCGATAGGAAACATACGTGACCCATTGACCGTCTTTCGAGAACGCTACGTATTCGCCAGAGAGACCGTTCAGGAAGGGCGTGAGCCGGCCTGCGCTCGCGTCATAACGCATAAGCTCCCCGCGGAATGTCTGGCCGATAACGAAAAGCTTTTTGCCGTCCTTGCTCGGAAGGGGCGAAGACAAGGAAAGCGGACTCGATGTCAGTAGAACCGGCTGCGGGTTCCGGTGAAATATTGTCTTCTCAGGCAGAGCCCAGATCTGCCCGTTCGATTTGAAAACGAAGGAGCGCCCGTCCGGGGTCCACCTCCCACAGCATTCATCCGGAGGGTTATGCCAACCTTGCATCAGTCGGTGCAGGTCGTTGCCTGCAACTGATACTTCCCATTCCAGTTGTTGGCCCACGGTGCCTGCTGTTTCGGAGGAGTCAAAACGTAACCGTCGGCTGTCCGGGGACCATGCGATGTTGAGGATGTCCCCGCTGACGCTGGTTAGTTTACGGCTCTCTGCTCCATCTGCACTTGCGAGAAACAGATTTCCCAAATTCGTATACGCCAGACTCTTGTTGTCGGGAGACCATGCAGCCGTTTCGGCGATGATCTCTCCCAACCTTCGTGGAGCTCCACCGAGAACCGGGATGCTCCACAGCGGTCCCTTGGGTGGTGCGCCTTGGCCGTCAATCGCGAGAAGCGCGGAGGCATCCGGTGACAGGTCGAGGGGGACCATGTCCACCGACATCGGGATGGGCATTTTCCTCAGCTCTCCGCCTGAAACCGATAGTTCGCCGAAGCCGTGAATGGCGAAGCTTCCGGCTCGTACCTCACCCATGTTTACGTAGAGCCTGGCGCCGTCTGTTCCGATGAGGGATTTCTGCAGGCCATCGTGCGTGAGCTGGACGTAGTTGGAGACCTTAAACGAAGCCGGAATTTGAAGGAAGTAATAGCCAACCGCCAAAAGGATGAGCAGCGCCGCGACTCCGGCTGCAACCCAAGTCGTCCGGGAGCGTTTGGGTTCTTCCTTCGGAGCGACGCGAATTCCACTCGCAGATGACAGGGGAGCATCCGACAAAGCCTCAAGTGCGAATGCGAGATCCGAAGCCGACTGGAAGCGCTGAGCCGGATCCTTTTCCAGGCAGCGGCGGATCACTCGCTCGAGACCTGCGGGAATCTCCGGGGTGAGTTGCCCCATAGACGGCAACTCGTCGTTCAAAATCGCGCTCATCGTGTCGGCCGAAGTGGGCCGTTGAAAAGTCTGTTTCCCCGTAACCATCTCGTACAGGATCGCGCCAAGACCGAAAACGTCCGCGCGTTGATCCGCCGGAAATCCGCGCACCTGTTCGGGCGACATGTAGCCGACAGTTCCAAGTGCCATGCCAGGCAGCGTGAGCGTGGCCGCCACGTTTCCCACCGTCTGCTTAGGCTGCAGGAGCTTGGCTAGACCGAAGTCCAGGATCTTGACTCGTCCGTCTTTGGTGACGAATAAATTGTCAGGCTTGAGATCGCGATGGATGATGCCTTTTTCGTGGGCAGCCGCCAGTCCGCTGGCAATCTGCACTCCGTAGTCGATTACCTTCCGCATAGGAAGCGGGCCGCGGCGGATCGATTCGGTCAGCGTCTTGCCTTCCAGCAGTTCCAGGACAAGGTAGGGCATCCCTAGATACGCGCCCATCTGGTAGATACCGAGGATGTTGGGATGATTGAGGGCTGCGGCGGCTTTGGCCTCCTGCTCGAATCGCAACAGGCGGTCGCGATCCATCGATACCAATTCCGGCAAGACTTTTATGGCGACGTCGCGATCGAGCCGCGTATCACGGGCACGATAAACCTCGCCCATGCTGCCGGCACCGAGGGCCGAAAGGATTTCATATTGACCAAGCTGCGTGCCTGGGGTCAGAGGCATTGAGGCGACATTATAGCGCCTGAAGAGCAGCTTTCTCTGTGCGCCAGGAGAGTGGAGGTTCTGTTATTTTTCTAGACCCGCGTTCGTTCCAGAGTCGTGCTTTCGGCGGGCGCGGCGACGACGGGTGAAGCTGCCACCGCTACAGCGGGCGAGGCCGAGGCCGCAACTGCTGCAGTATTGGCTTGAGCCGGTTGGACGATCGGTCGCTTGATGGTGAAGCGCTGGATTCGAATCTCTCCGCGCCCGTACACCGCGAGCAACGCGTTCACGCAATCGGGGTCGAGCCGTTTGCCCGCCAGATTCTTGATGATTTGAAGGGCCTGCTCTGGTGTGTGCGCCTGCTGATAGGGGCGGTTCGTGGTTAGCGCGTCGAACGTGTCTGCAACGGCGATTACGCGAGGCAGCAAAGGAATCTGGTCGCCCTGCAGGCCGTACGGATATCCTCGTCCATCCAGGGCTTCGTGATGCAGTTCGATGCCAGGAAGCATTTCGGCCAGTTGCGTGACTGGGCGCAGAATGTTCGCGCCTTTTGTCGTATGCGTCTTCATGACCTCGAATTCTTCCTCGGTCAGGGCCCCTGGCTTTTTCAGGATGTGATCTTCGATGCCGATCTTGCCCACGTCATGCAGTTGCGCCGAGATCTGCAGTGTCTCCATGAACGTGTTGTCGAGCTTCAGCTCTTTCGCGATCAGCAGGGAATACCGGGTTACGCGGTCGGAATGGCCTCGCGTATAAGGATCTTTTTCGTCAACTGCCCCGGCGAGCATCTGAATCGAGCCCATGAATAGCGCCCGGTTCTCCTCCGCAGCGCGCTTGAGGTCCTCGACGAAGCGTTCGAGCTCCTCGGACATGGTGTTGAACGTTTGGGCAAGTTCGCCGATTTCGGTACGGCTCCATAGATGGACGCGTTGCGTGAAGTCTCCGCGAGCCAGCGCGCGGCTGGATTGCGTCAGTACGTGCAAGGGATTTGTAATGCGGCGTGCCGCAAAGATACTGACACCGATGCTTAACAGGACGGCCAGTACGGCCAGCAGGCGCGCCGTGCGCTGCATTTCGTAAACGCCGCGATATGCTTCCCGGCGCGGCTTCTGCACTACGACGGCCCAGTTCAGTGATGTCACCGGGCTGAACGTTCCCAGCATTTCGACGTGCTCGGTGCCCGAGTCGACTGTGAATTCCTTGGTTTCGGCGAGCTGTGCTTTGTTGCCGCCTTCGACGAACGTTCGCACGATCTCCAGATTTTTCATCTCCTGACCCGTCGCGAATTCAGGGCTTGCAGCGGCCACCAGGCGTCCCTGGGCGTCGACGACGTAAGGCGTCAGCCCACCACCAGCAACTTCGCGCAGGCGCTTAATGAGGAACTGGAGATCGACCACGGACGCGATCATTCCCAAGAAACGCGGTCCATATTGCACGGGAGAACTGACCAGGAACACGGTGCGTGCATTCTTGCCTTCCCCGACTACAAGCGCTTGGCCGTTATAGCCGCGGCCATCACGGGCAGCGGCATAAGCACGCTCGAGCTCGCGCTGAAGGAAGGCGTCCGGGGCGATTCTGCCGGCGGAGATACCCTTGGCATCGGCATTCAGAAGGGTTGCGTACGCGATCTCGTCCGACGACGATACGAAGTTTTCAAGGAGCGCCCGTAGTTCCGGAGATTCGATATTCTTCTCGCCAAAATCGCCACCGCTAGCTACCTGCATCGCCGAAGACAGGTTCCCCAG
The DNA here is from genome assembly GCA_963727085.1 of Terriglobia bacterium. GTDB lineage: Bacteria > Acidobacteriota > Terriglobia > Terriglobales > Acidobacteriaceae > Sulfotelmatobacter. The sequence continues at coordinate 817,400 of CAVSER010000007.1, forward strand.
CATCATGCGCAGGGAGTGTTCGTTCTGCGAAAGATCGTCCGCCAGCGAGCGCGTCACGGTGTTCTGCAGCAGCATCTCGTTAGTTTTCAGACGGTCCCGGTTGATGGCCTCAACTTGAGAGGAATAGAAATACATCGGGACGATGCTGATCACCAGCAGCACGCCGAGTATTACGTACAGGATGGGGATGCGCGCGTGATTGGACGTACTCGCGGACAAGTTTCTCCCTTCACTCGTCGCAGAGGCCGAAGGCAAAGTAGCGGCAGCTTTGACGGGGTGATCTATGAAGTTTATCGGGGAATCCACCCGCCGCGCGGAAAAGCCCGTCCGAAGCGGGTTACGAAAGTACCGTAAGGGATGGTACGTGCGGGTTTCGAGGCTTCCGTTCCAGCCAAACGAATGCATCAACCACGAAGGACTCGATGGTTAACGAAGTAAAAGCCCCTACACGATCCCTTCGGGACCTTCCCGTCCTTTGTGGTTGATGCTTTGCGACGCTATGTCCTAGCTTCGCGCGGCATCAGGATTCGGGTACTTGGGTAGACGCGCTCACATAATCAATTCAGGAGTTTCTTGATGTCCTTCCAGTGAACCAGCACGATGTGGTTGTCTTCGATCGCCTTCTTGAACTCCGGACTCGTGACGACATCGTAGTCGCGCTGCCGCCAGGCCGCGCCATAGTCGGGATGGCCCGCGCTTACCGCCTGCAACTCCGCGTCATCATGGCCGAGGTGAACGATAAACTCCGTCAAGCCGGGCTTCAGGTTCTTGATCGCGTCGAGATAAAAGTTCTTCCAATTCGCAGCGGGGACATTCGGGCTGGCAATCACGACAGAATCGAGAAGCACATCTTTATCGCTGAACATCGACCTCGTAGCGGCAGGTAAACTCGGGCTGAGCATCCCCAGGAACGGCAGCTTGTATTCATGCGCAACCTTCACATACACGCCGATCAGGTCCGGGCGCGCAAAAAGCACGCCCATGTGGCTGTCCACATGCGTCGGATGGATGCCCATACTCATGGCCTTCTCGATCTGCGCGCGAATCTCACGCTCGGCGTCGTCCGCCTTGATGTTTTGCACCGCCGGCTCCACCTCAGGCCACAGATAGCCATTGGCATCGTTCAGGCTTGGGACCCTATCTCGAGATTCCACGGGTCCCCAACGAAAGGTCGCCCACTCGCTCGTCAAGGTGAGGTGCAGGCCAAGGTCAGCGTCGGGATGAGCCTTGGCATAATTCGCGACCTCGGTGAGCCAGGGGCAGGGAACCATGATGCTCGCCGAAGTGGCTGCTCCTTTGTCGAGTGCGTCGAAGCTCGCCGTGTCTTCAGAATGAGCGACTGCGAGATCGTCCGCATGAATGATGAGCAGCTTGGAGTTCGCCGGATACCCGAGCCGTTCCGCAACGGTTTTTGCTTGAGAGAAAGACTGGGTCGCGAATGCGGCGAGAACGAGAATCACGAGGACAACATGGCTTCTGCGCATAGAGGCTCCATCCGACATCACCCGAACGGAGAAGCCTAGCACGGACCCGCTGCCTTGTGTGTGACTGCGATTGAGCGTCTACGCACTCTCACTCTTGCCCGTACGCGCCATAAGTTCCTGAATCGCCTCTTTCGGAGCTTTACCTCCATGCAGAATCGCGTGCATCTGTTCCGTAATCGGCATCTCGACGTGGCGGGAACGTGCCAATCCAACGGCTGCGGTAGTGGTGAATACACCTTCTGCAACCATGCCGTGCATGCTCGCGATAATCTCCGTCAGATTCTTGCCATGCCCGAGCTCTACACCCACGCTGCGGTTGCGCGACAAGCCTCCGGTGCAGGTCAGCACCAGATCGCCCAAACCCGCGAGCCCGGCCATAGTGTCAGCGCGACCACCGCAAGCCACGACCAGGCGCGTCATCTCAGCGAGTCCACGCGTAATGAGTGCAGCCACAGAGTTGTGTCCGAGACCAAGCCCATCACAAATGCCAGCAGCGATAGCGACGATATTCTTCAGGGCGCCGCCCAATTCAACCCCAACCACGTCGCTGTTCGTGTAGACGCGAAAGCGGGAATCGCTGAAGGCCTGCTGCACCGAGCGGCTGAACTCCGCGTTGTTTGAAGCGACGCTGATAGCCGTAGGATCTCCGCGGGCGACCTCCTGCGCAAACGAAGGACCGCTCAGTGCCCCGACGGTGCGCGCTTCCTCTTGAAGCACGCTGCGAATCACCTCGCTCATTCGCAGTAATGAATCTTCTTCTAATCCTTTTGTCGCACTCACGATCAGAGCGCGCGGCGGAATCATGGCCCGCATGTGCGTGAACAGCGCCCGGCAATGCTGAGAAGGCATGACGCTAACGACCATTTGAGCATCCTGAAGCGCAATCTCAAGGTCAGTGGTCGCTGTCACGGAATCGGGAACCGGACGGCCCGGCAGGAATAGCTCGTTGACGCGCTTCTCTGTGATCGACCGGCATACGTCGGTCTCATGGGCCCACAGCCTTACACGGTGCGTGCCCTTGCGTCCGAGCACAATCGCCAGGCCTGTGCCCCACGCGCCCGCTCCAATGACAGCAATTTCGCTCATGCGCTTTTTGATCCCAGCTTGTGCTCTGTCCCCGCCGTTAGCCGGCGTATGTTGTCGTGATGCTTCAGGATAATGAGAAGGGATGCTCCGCCCATGAACAGCAACGCCGTCCATGCGCCGCCATACTGGTGCAGAATCCAGACTAAGACAGGGAAGACGCCGACGGCCAGAATCGATCCAAGCGAGACGTAGCGAGACACCAGCACCACAATCAGGAAAATGGCGGCAGCAATCCAGACCGCCATCGGCGCAATCATCAGGAACGAGCCTAGTCCTGTGGCCACTCCCTTGCCGCCTCTGAACTTCAGCCACACTGGAAACATGTGCCCGAGGACTGCACACAAAGCGGCGAGAGATATCGTGCTGTACGGCGTCGGGCCAATACCCATTGCCCCGGACAGAAGATACGCGAGCGCCACAGCAGCCGATCCCTTCAGGGCATCGAGCAGCAGCGTGAGTACGCCCAGCGCAGGCGATTTCCGAGAGACATTGGTCGCGCCGATGTTGCCACTTCCGCTGAGCCGCACGTCCTCTCCACGGACAATGCGGACGAGAATGTATCCGAAAGGAATCGAGCCCAGAAGATAACTAACGACGGCGATAATGAGAATTCTGGACATCACTCTGGAAGCGTTTGCTGCAGCGCGTAAAGGGGCGACTTAGCCTCAGCTGTTGAGCGCCGACTCTACAGGACTAAACTTGCCAGCTTTGTGTATTTTGATCCCTTCGGTGAAAGTTGGCTCTGATAGAGAAAGAACTCGCGCGCAGTCATGCTACCAAACTCAGGAGTGGGCAGCGCGTCGAGCTTCTCCTGCAAAATCTGGAAAGTACGATTCGGGCCGTCTCCTTTGCGCCGACGTGGTGAACCGGAACCCCCTCCGGCCCGTGCGAGAGTGAGGTGTGGGCTGAAGGCTCGGTCCTCCTTTGCGATTCCCAGCGCGGGCATCTTCTCATCAATCGCGGCGGCGAGCGCGGCCAGTTGCGGGCCAGTTTCCATGCCGACCCAGAACACGCGAGCGGACTTGAAAGTCGGGAAAAATCCGTACCCGCGAAAGTGAACCTCTCCAGAGCTCCCTTGAACCGCTTTCAAAGCGCCTTTAATCGTTTCAACTGCCGAATCTGGCTGCTCGCCGATGAACTTCAGCGTGACATGCAACGACTCAGGCTTCACCCATCGCGCGTCGGGAGCAAAGTTGCGCACTCCGTCGATGAAGCGAGTGATCCGCTCCCGAATCCCATCTTCAATGTCAAGTGCGATGAAGAGCCGCATAAGAGTGATGGCCGGATCATGGCCGGATTGTATCGCTGGTGAAGATTTGCCCAGAGGCTAGTAGCTAGGAGCTTCTGGTCACATCAACTTCCTTCTCACCATATCCAACGCCATAGTAGAAGCGAACCGTCGGATGCGCTTGCGATCTCCCGGGAATTTCCGCTCTACGACCTCTGTTCCCGAGTCGCTCGCAACGGCATGGAACACCAGGCCGACCGGCTTTTCCGAAGTGCCGCCGTTTGGCCCCGCCACACCCGTAATCCCGACCCCGATTGTGGACTCGCAGCGATACCGGATGCCTTCCGCCAATGCGGCCGCGACTTCGCGGCTGACCGCGCCATGACGATGAATCATGTCTGCGGGAACACCGGCCAGTTCGGTCTTCAGCTGGTTGGAGTAAACGACCGCACCGCCTACAAAATAACGGGAGCTGCCGCTGAGGGACGTGATGCGTTCTGATAACAGTCCACCGGTGCAGGATTCCGCGACGGCCACAGTCGCATTACGCATCTGCAGCCAGTACCCGACAATCTGCTCCAACGACTCGCCATTGCGCGAGTACACAGCATCTTCCAACTCGTCTTCCACCAGGCCCGCCACTTCGTCCGCGCGAGCTTGCGCTTCATCAATCGTCGTTCCGCGTGCCTTGAAGTGCAGTTCAATCTCGCCGGCGCCCGCTAGAATTGTCGTGTCCACATTGGAGTAGCGCTTGTAAATCGGGGCGACTCGCGCATCGACCGCCGATTCTCCAAGCATGGCGATTTTCAGTGTGCGGGTGAAAAGATGCGCAGCTGGTACTTTCGCGCGCAATCTTTCGCGAACTTCGCCTTCGAAGAGCGCCTTCATCTCGTGCGGAGGGCCGGGCAGCAGAATGATGATGTGATCACGTCCGTCGAACTCTCCACTCAGCCACTGCCCGGGCGCTGTGCCGTTCGGATTCGGCAGCACGGTCGCGCCTTCGAGAACATCTGCCTGCTTCAGATTGTTGGACGACATCTTCCAGCCGCGATCGGCGAAACGCTGTTCGATCCGCTTCACGATTTCAGGATCCTGCTTGAGATTAACGCCGAGGGCTTCCGCCACAGCTTCGCGGGTCAAATCATCTTCTGTTGGCCCGAGCCCGCCGCTGAATACAACAATGTCCGATCGGAAAAGTGCATGTTCCGCCGTGGACATTAGCAGTTGCCGGCTATCTCCAACGATGCTTTTGAAAATGACATCCACGCCCAACAGATTCAGTTGCTCGGTGAGGTAGAGCGAGTTGGTGTCCATCCGGTAGGGAGTGAGCATCTCGGAACCTACCGCGATGATTTCAGCGTTCACGCGTTAGAAGTGTAAATGAAAAGCGCAGAGCACGCGGACGAAGAGACATCGATCATTCCGGGAGAAGCGGCAGCCCCGGGATATTCCATGAAAGATGATGGACTGCATTCGTCGTTGCCAGAATTACTGAACGACCCGGCGCGAAAGCCAGTCCCACCAAAGCATGGCCGGAGACTTCCAGGTTTGCTTTGCCTTCGGGAGTGATCTTCACGATACCGCGCGTTCCGGCGAGCGACGCAGCCACATACAAATGTCCTTCGCTGTCGAACGCCAGGCCCTGCGGCCTTCCGAGGCCCTTGTAGAACGTGCTCACCGTTCCATTCGGATCGATCTTGTACACGCGGTCATTAGGCCCCGTGACGAACAGGTCTCCCCGCGGTCCAAACGCCATGTGATAGGCCGAGACGCTCATCTCGAGCGTTGCGAATACGAACATCTGCTGATCGCGCGCGATCTTAAAGATCGTTCCGTTGCGGTCGCCGACGTAGAGACTCTGGTCGCGGTCAAAGGCAATCCCGGTGGCCACTCCGAGTCCTTCCGCGAATGTCGTCATCGTGCCATTCGGAGCGACGCGGTACACCGCCCCATCGTAGCGCGAGGAGACGTACATCTGTCCTTCCTTGTCGAACGCGATCGAAGTCGCGTTCATCATCTCTGAGACGAACGGTTTGACCGCGTAGTTGGTGTCGATCTTGAAAATGGCGACCGGAACCTTCTGTCCTCTTGATCCGGAGAAGGTGACGTAAATGTTGCCCTCGGCATCGACGGCCGGATTGGTGACCGGATGCAGGTTCTCGGCAATCGGGACCGCCACTTTCACCGTTTGCGGATTGCTTACATGGCCATTGGTCGCGACCACGACCGAGCCGGAAATTGCTCCCTCGGGCACGCGCGCGACCACGAATTCCTCGGAACTGACCACGATGGGCGCTTCGAACTCACCAAACTTCACTTTCGGCCGGGTCAGTTCAGGTGGCCGCAGACCCGAGCCCACAATGCGCACCTCGCCTCCGGTGAGTGCGAAGGGTGGCGCTATGGTTTCAATATGCGGCCCACCATTAGCCGTTTTTCTGCCGAGAATGCGATCCGAAAATCCCATGAGAATACAGATGCCAGAATTCCGCTGACCGGGCGTCGCCAAAAAGGTCGTTACCCACTTCCACTATTTTAATAGATGAAAGTGAAGGAGAAGTTGCATCACCACGAGCGCGTAAATTCCCGCTGCGACATCATCCAGGACAATCCCGGTTCCTTCGGGAAGCCGTTCCAGTTGCCGCACCGGAGGGGGTTTGAAGATGTCGAACCCTCTAAAAAGTATAAAACCGGCGAGGAATGTCTGCCATGAAAGCGGAACGGCAATGAGGGCGATCAACTGGCCGGCCACCTCATCGATCACCACAAACTGCGGATCCTTGGACCCAGTCGCTCGCGCGGTAAGCGTCGCGGCGGGAATTCCCGCCAGGATGACCAGAATAGCGAGGCCAATCGCGGCTGGAACGAGCGCCGACGCGGGCATTGCGTGAGCGATCGCTGCCCACAGCAGTACAGTTGCAGCGGATCCCCATGTGCCGGGGCCGGGATGCATCCGCCCAATGCCGAAGAAAGTCGACACCAGGACAGCCCACAGCGGACCGCGAGGAGTGGCCGTTACTTGCGTTGCGGTCATCAATCTACATCCGGGTCATCAGGGTTTGTGTCGCGGATCGGTTCATCCGAATCGGCCACTGGCGACGAGATCACGTAACCCCCGCTCGCCCATTTGCCCAGATCGATGGTGCGGCAGCGCTGGCTGCAAAAAGGGAACTCCGGGTCGGTGCTCTCCACACCTTTTTTGCAGATGGGACAACGCAACCTGACGCTACGCTTACGCGGCATACGGACTCTATTGTAGAAGGAACATCGCAGATTGCGCTTGAACGCAGCTAGACGATTTTCGCGACTAGGTCGTATTCGTGGGCTTCAGTGATCTCGCAGCGGTAGAACTGGCCTGGTTTCGGATCAACATCTTCGGGGTAGTCATTCACGAACACTTTCCCGTCGATCTCGGGGGCATGCATCGGGGTACGTCCTTCGAGCAGGAGTTCAGATTCCTCCGACTCGCCTTCGAGCAGCAGGTCATATTCGCGTCCGACCAGCGCTTTCTTCCGTTTCTTGCTGATCTGGCGTTGGATCGACATCAAGTACTTACGGCGGCGCTCGATCTCTCGCGCGGACAATTTTTTCTCAAGGTTGAACGCCCCGGCGCCCTCCTGGTCGGAATATGAAAAAGCTCCCATCCAGTCGAATTGCCCCTCGCGTACGAACTCGCAGAGTTCCTCAAATTCCTTCTCAGTCTCGCCGGGAAATCCGACGATGAAAGATGTGCGCAGCGTCAGATCGGGAATTGTGCGGCGCATCTTCTGGATCGACTTGAGGAAGACTTCGGCGCCTCCTCCGCGTTTCATGCGCTTCAGCACTGACGCTGACGCGTGTTGCAGGGGGACATCCATGTAAGAACAGATCTTTTCGTGCGCGGCAATCGTTTCCAGAAGCTTGCCGGTAATCTTGTTGGGATAGGCGTACAAGAACCTCACCCAGCGAAGGTCTTCAATGGCCGCCAGCCTCTCGAGCAAGAGCGCCAAACCATCTTTCAGGCCGAAATCCTCGCCGTAGCAAGTTGTGTCCTGTCCGATGAGCGTGATTTCCCGAACCCCCGATTGCGCAAGGCGCTCTGCTTCGGCGATTACAGACTCAAACCGCCGCGAGCGGAATTGACCGCGTAGCTGCGGAATGATGCAGAACGTGCAGGGATGATCGCAGCCTTCGGCAATTTTGATATACGCCATGTGCTGAGGCGTAGCCAGGATGCGAGGTGTTTCCTCATCGTACAGATAATTCGGCAGATCACCGATGGCTCCGGCCCACGACTCGCGGGAGAACCGGCCCTGCGCGGCGCGAGCATCGCCTTCGGCTCGGCTCCCGAGGATTACGAATGGCGAGTTTGCCGATGGTGGCTGTGCAAGCCCAGTGGCCGACAGGATCTTTTCCAGTTCCCCAGTCCCAACCACCGCGTCTACTTCGGGGATATCCTTTCGAATCTGGTCGCGGTATCTTTCCACCAGGCAGCCGGCGACCACCAACTTCTTCGCCTTGCCCGCGGTTTTATGGCCCGCCATCTCCAGGATCGTGTTCACCGATTCCTGTTGAGCGCTGTCGATGAACGAGCAGGTATTCACGACGATCACGTCAGCATCCTCGGCGCGGCGGGTGAGTTCCGCTCCGGCGCGGGCGAGCAGGCCCATCATGACTTCGCTGTCGACGAGATTTTTTGGACAGCCGAGGGAGACGAAGCCCACCTTTTGCGGGCGTTCGACGATAGGTTTCTCCGAGCTCTCTTGCTTGCTGATTTCGGGGGAACCGCTGACAGTCAGGTCCTTAACAGGCATGCAATCTTTCTATTCTAGCATTCTGAAATTCGCACCCGAGGCGTCCGTTGACAACGGTCTCAGCCGCCGAGACTTCGCTCCGACTCGAAGTTCTTAAGTGGAGCGGAACTGGGAGCATGGGAGAGTCAAGCTCCGAGCCAGCCTGTGGAAATCTCGGAAGCGCGACAAATCCGGGCCGACTGAGTTTACGGAAAGAACCAAGATTGTGCACGACTTCGGCCGAGCCACGAAATGCACCTTTTCGTGAATATAAACAGGCCCTGTCATGCTAGGCTAGCCCTTACCGCCGTAACAATTTACGAACCACCTCGCAGGAGGGGAAATGTCTGCCAAAGGTTTTTGGGTTGCGATTGCATCGGTACTCGTGGTTCTGGCTGCGTCAGCGGGGGCGCAGAATGAAAAGAATGAAATCGGCGGCATTCTGGGACGAACCTTTATCAGCGACCAGGGCATCAAGGGAGCCACTTACTTCGACCCGATCATCCACTCCGGCAAAGGGTTGACCGTAGAAGGGGAGTACGCGCGGCGTTTTATTGTGACGCCGATTTGGGCGCTGTCGTTTGAGGGTATCGTCGTCTATAACCCGGACGAAGATCTGAACGCCGGGGAGTATGGTCATGCTGTCGTCCCCGCCGATTACAAGCAACTCTTTATCACCCCAGCCGCAAGAGTGAATCTTTTCCCCACGACCGCTGTTTCGCCATGGGTAAGTTTCGGCGCAGGCTTCGGACATTTCAGTCAGGGCAGCACGCTGGTATACGGAGGAACAAACCCGGGGAAGTCCACCACGAACGCGGTCATTCAGGCCGGAGCCGGACTTGATGTGAAGGTCTGGAAAAGGCTCAGCGTACGCGGCGAAGTGCGCGACTTTTACTCAGGAGAGCCCGATTTCCCGCTGGCTCCCACCGGAAAAACCCATCAGCACAACTTCTTTGTTGGTGGCGGAGTCTTCTGGCGATTCTAGGTCTTGCAATTCACCTCTAACGGCTGCGCCTGTTGCAGAGAGCAAGTTGCCTTTTGATCTACGGCTCGCCGATCTCTAGATCGGACAATCCTGCTATTTACCCTTCGTAGCAAGTTCTACATCCGCGTACAGTTCCGGCAAGCGGCGCGCGTCTTCTGTGGAATTTCCGAAGCGTGCTGATTCATACACATCCGTGAATCTTGAGACCGGTTCTCGCAAGCGGTCATTCTCGATTCTATTCACGAGTTCTTGCGGAGTCTGCGCGGGCGTCTTTTCGAACCCGCGCCGGGCGAGCACGCGGACCATACGCTCGTACCATATCGCGGCAGCCTGCTGAGGCGAGCGATCCGGATGCCGGCGCACCCATCGCTCATGGAGCCAGCGGGCCAGGCGGCCGATGTTGGCCAGCAGCAAGAGCAGGAGCGCGGCCCCCAGGGCAACCACCACCCAACGCGCCGGCGAGTGCTCCACGCGATCCTGGCTGCGTTGCGCCCATCGCAGCATCGCCCTGTATTTCTTGCGCGCCCAGTGGCGGGCCCCTTCCCAGAGTCCGCGCGTGCCGCTGATCGCAGTCTGGCCAATCACAATCTGGTGTGTCGTGTCATAGCTCACGACCCAATCGCGCCAGAAGGAAGCCATCGCGTCCATGTACAGTGCAAGCCGCCCGGGATTCTGCGCGCTCCCTCCCCGGCCCGCGGGAGTTGGATCGAACATCTGCCATCCATAGCCCGGCACGTAGGCTTCGACCCAGGAGTGCGCATCCTTGGCGCGCACAATGTAATTTCCCGTGAGGTCGTTGAATTCGTCGCTGTGGAATCCGTTCACCACGCGTGACGGGATGCCGAGCGTGCGCAACATCAGCGCCATGGACGACGCAAAATATTCGCAGTGTCCCCGCTTGCGCTCGAATAGAAAGTTCGCAATCGGATCTTCCGGCTGAGAGCCAGGCAACTCGAGCGTGTACCCGAAGTGGGTGCGCAGGTAATTTTCCAGGGCGGCCGCTTTGTCGTAGTTGCTTGCCGCCGAACTGGTAATCTGCTCGGCCAGGTTCGTCACGCGAGGATCGACCCGCGGCAGATTCAGGTACTCGTTGGCGATCTCCGGCGGATAGCTATGTCCCGCTTCACGCAACTCCGCGGGCGAAGCGCTGGCAATGTCCGAGTTTGCTTCATAGCGGCTGATGGAGCGCGCCGAATCGAGGTTATAAATCGCACCCCCAGGATCGGCGCCCAGCACGCGATAGTCTCCGCTCACGCTCTTTGCCCACGGAGCCAGGAAGAAAACTTTGGTTCCAATGGGCTCCATCAGCACGCGGTAGTGGATCAGCATTTCCCGCGTGCGGGTGCGGGTTACATAGGACGCGAGGGGAGTATTTGTCTGCGGCACGATGAAGCGATTCTCCGACTCACGTCCCAGAATGGACTGCGTGGGGGGATTGGACCAAATGCGTCCGTCAAAGTTGGCAAGGGCCACACCGCGCCAGTGCAGGTCATACCGTCCAATGGTGTCGCCGTCGATCTGGACGTGCATGACGACGGCATTGGATTGCTGGATCTGCCCGATTTGTCCAAGTTGTACGTGATCGCTGAACCCTGAGGACAAGTCGGTGCCGTAAGAATATTCCCCGAGATAACCAGCCGACATGCGGGGCATCACGAAAAACAACGCGGCGCCGAAGATCACTATCGCGAGGGACAGTACCGGAGCGATCTTCGCCAGGGCGAATGCCAGATGCCGATGCTCGTCGGGATCCGCGGAATGGCGTGCCTGTATATTCGCAACTTGTCCGGCCCGCCGCATTTCCATCAGCATGAAGGTCGCGACCGCCACGAGCATGAAGACCGTGAACGAAAACAGAAAGATGCTGTCGACCGTGAAAACCGCAGAAGCCAGCACCATCAAAAACGCAAGGATAGCGAGCGTGATGTAGTCACGCTCGCGGCGCAGCGAAAACATGCGTACAACTACCGCGAACAGTGCGAGGTGCACGGTGGCGGACAGAAAACTGCGCGAAAACACGAAGTAATCGACCGCGAAAAACATGAAGTACGCGGCGGAAAGAGGAGTAGTCCAGCGCTCCGATACCGAAAACTTGCGCCGCTTGGCCAGCAGGTAACCGCGGAATGCCAGGGCGGCGGCGACCAGAAGTCTGGACGGGAGATCAATGCCGCCGGTGATAGCGAGCGTCCCAAAGCCGGTCAAAACAAGAAGATAGAGCCCCACTTCGAAGTAGTAGTCGATGTATTTGTGAAGTTGAGCTCCACCGGATTTTGGTTGATCAGGCATTCGACTTCGTTCCGCTTAGACGAGCGTTCTCCGCTCCCCGTTCAGGTGCGAGACTTCCATTGTTCGACAATGGGCACTAGAAAGGAAGGCCTCGACCGGCAATTCTTGCACCGAAAGTCACATGTACCTCGGGAGGTCCCTTCCTGTAACACATCGACCCGCAACACGTGAAATCAGAACGCATGCTGCCGTCACGCCAAGTCTCTTAGCGAGAAAGGCGAATGCTAGAATGGTTCAGGTCAGGCATCGGTCTCACGCGACGTACTCTCGCCAACCCCGCCAGGTCCGGAAGGAAGCAACGGTAACGGGCTCTTACGTGTGCAGTGAGTAACCGGTGTCTGGCTTTTTCTTTTCTTCATCCATAACAGCCCCGCGCGGTGTGTGAACCTCTCATTACCAAGTTTTACATTCCTTTTACGACATTTTGCGCAAGAATTGTTTTTCCAAGCATCAACTATAGGTAGGGCGAGGAGGAAGACTCCCCGGCCCAGAGGAGAAACATGCCCCGTCATTCCAGTTCGCCCCAAGCTCCCGCTCACATCACGATTCGCGTCTCCGGAAAGCTCTTTAGCGGACATTTGACGGCGCTCGATCAACTGGTCCAGTCTGCTGGGGAATGTAACCTGTGGCCCGTATTGAGCTTGGCCGAGTTGGACGAAGTAGATCAAGCCGCTAAGCAGTATCTGATTGACGGAGAGGCGCATCGGTTCGGCATCATCTCTTGCCCCGATTTCATACGCGACTGGCAGGACGAGCGGGAGCGCTCTGCCGCTTAGATCGATGGCAACGGTTCAACGCACGTGCTTGCAGTGGTTTCCCAATCATTGCTCATGCCCATCCCTGCTGCGGCAATCCTGTTAGACATTCTGGCCTCAATCCTTCAAAATAAACGGTTTCCTTGATAGGAGCCTTCATTGACTACACCTCTTCGCGCAAAAATCAGTGCGCTGGGGACATATCTGCCCCCGCGTGTCCTTACCAACGCCGATCTCGAGAAGATGGTCGACACAACGAACGAATGGATCATGGAACGAGTTGGAATTCGCGAGCGGCACATCGTCGATAAGGGAGTTGCTGCCAGCGATCTGGCCGTCGCCGCGGTCAAGAACCTGCTCGAAAAGCATCCCTTCGATCTTCAGGAAGTTGAGTTGATCATCGTGGGCACCGTTACTCCCGACATGATGTACCCATCCACGGCTTGCCTTGTCCAGCACAAGCTGGGAATCGCGAATACTTGGGGTTTTGATGTCTCGGCCGGGTGCTCCGGATTCTTATTCGCCCTCAACACCGGTGTGAAATTCATCGAATCCGGGCAGTACAAGAAAGTTCTGGTGATCGGGGCCGATGTGAATTCCTCGATGACCGACTATACGGATCGCGCCGTGTGCATCATTTTTGGCGACGGCGCCGGTGCGGTGCTGCTTGAGCCCTCCTTGGATGGTGACGGTGTGCTCGACCATGTCGCCCAGGTTGAGGGCATGGGCGGACAATATCTCTTCATGCCGGGCGGCGGCAGTTTGAATCCGGCATCGCATGAAACGGTTGACCAGAAGATGCACTACATCCATCAGGACGGTAAGAACGTTTTCAAATATGCGGTGAAGAAGATGTCAGAGATGACGGAGCGCATACTGGAAAAGAACAAGCTGACCGGGAAGGATGTGGACTGCTTCATCGCCCACCAGGCGAACAAGCGCATCATCACCGCCACCGCGGATCGGCTGGGTATGCCGATGGAGAAGGTCATCGTTAACATCGACCGCTACGGGAATACGACTGCGGGGACAATTCCGATTGCCATGCAGACAGCTATCGAGGAAGGCAAACTGAAGAAGGGCGACACGCTTCTGATCGCTGCTGTCGGTGCGGGCTTCACTTCAGGAGCGACGCTGCTGCGCTGGGCGTTCTAGGGTGAACATCGCCTTTCGAATATCAGACTCGCATCCGTGTGAACGGATTACGCGGTTAGACATTCTTTCCGGAATCCTTCACAATACTTTGACTCATTTCAGGGGACCTCATTGAGCAAACCGATCCGCGCAAAGATCAGCGCTTTAGGTACGTATGTGCCTCCGCGCCTTCTCACGAACGCCGACCTTGAGCGTATGGTCGATACCAACAATGAATGGATCATGTCGCGCGTCGGAATCCGCGAGCGGCACATCGCCGAAAAAGGCGTGGCCAGCAGCGATCTCGCGGTCGAAGCGGCGCGCAAAGCGCTGGCCCAGCGCGGTCTGCAGCCCAGTGACATCCAGGCGATCATTGTCGGGACCGTTACACCCGACATGCTGTTTCCATCCACAGCGTGCATGGTGCAGAAGAAATTAGGCGCCGACGGAGCCTGGGGATTCGATCTATCCGCGGCCTGCTCAGCCTTCCTCTATTCGATTCAAGTAGGCGCGCAATTCATCGCGAGTGGCGCGCACAAGCGCGTGCTGGCGATCGGCTCCGACGTGATGTCGTCGATCATCGATTACACCGACCGGGCAACGTGTGTCATTTTCGGAGACGGCGCCGGGGCCGCGATCCTGGAGCCTGCTGAAAACGACTCCGAAGGCCTCATCGACTTCATCCATGAAGTCGACGGTTCGGGGGGACAATTTCTGTTCATGCCGGGCGGAGGCAGCCTGCATCCCACCAGCAAAGAAACCCTCGAAAAGAAGATGCACTACGTGCATCAGGACGGCCAGCAGGTATTCAAATTTGCGGTGCGCAAGCAGACTGAACTCTGCATGAAACTGCTGCAACGCAACGGCCTAACCGGCGCCGACATCGACGTCTTCGTTCCGCACCAGGCGAATCTGCGAATCATCAATGCCACTGCGGATCGGCTTGGATTGCGTAAGGAAAGTGTCATCGTCAATATCGACCGGTACGGCAACACGACTGCCGGAACCATCCCGCTCGCGATGAATACCGCAATTGAAGAAGGCAAGCTCAAGAAGGGGAGTCTTGTTTTGTTGGCGTCGGTAGGCGCCGGATTTACCATCGGGGCTACCTTGATGCGCTGGGCATTCTAGTATCCGACTGCCTCCCGTGACGTTCGTAATCTTTCCGCCGCAAATTGGTTAGCGCGGCCTTATTTCCTGCTGCTATGTTCGACGAACGCTCGCTCCCCGGGAAGGTTGGCGGGCGTGTACGATCATGAAGAAAGCCACAATCTGCTGTTTCCTTTTGATTCTGGTTTCGTTTGCATCCGCGCAGCAGAAGGATCCGCGCGAAGGCAAACTGCTGGTGATGGAGCGCCTGTGGAACGAAGCTCAGGTGAACCGGGATTCGCCCGTGCTCGACGCGCTGGTCTCGAGCCGCTTCGTCAACACCGAGTGGGATGGCGAAGTGAGCGATAAGCAGAAGTTCCTCGCGGACATCAAGGATCCGCAATTCAAGCCGACCGCAGCCAATATTCAGGATGTAAAGATGAATTTCTTCGGCGATACGGCCGTCGTCACTGGTGTGTATCACACGCAGGGAACCTACCAGGGCAAGCCCTACGATCACATGGGGCGGTTCACCGACACATGGGTTCTTGAAATGGGCAAGTGGCAGTGCGTGGCCAGCCATACCAGCCTGCTGAAGAAGTAAGTCCACCCGGCCGATCTATACCGCCATAAATTCTTTTAATGAGCGAGGTCCGCAACCTCTGCGGCTTCTGGTGATCTAATCAGCGCAGGATCATGCTTCACGGTCCGTTCTATTCATGGAAGCTACCGACCATCCTCGCGCGTGGAAAGTTCTCCTTGCCTTCTCCATCATCTACTTTGTTTGGGGCTCGACCTTTCTTGCCATCCGCATCGGCGTGCATGAAGTGCCACCGTTTCTATTTGCCGGAATGAGATTTCTGACGGCGGGATTGGCGCTCTTCGGATGGATGCGACTTCGCGGAACCCCCTGGCCCACAGCGCGGGAGTGGGGCTCTGTCACTTTGCTGGCCGTCCTGATTTTCGTCGTCGACTACGGGCTGCTCTTCTGGGCGGAGCAGCGAGTGCCCTCGGGAATTGCGGCGGTGATGCTGGCGACCATTCCGGTGTTTATGGCGCTGGCCGAGATCTTGATGCTAAAGACGCAGCGCTTGAGCCCTCGGCTCGTGATCGCGCTGCTGGTGGGCATAGTAGGAGTCGGCGTGCTCGTCAGCCGCTCTGTCAGCTTTGGCGACGCTCCTGTGGATACGCTTGGGGCCTGTGCGCTGATTATCGCGGCCATCAGTTGGTCGATCGCGTCTTCACTGAGCAAGAAGCTGCAACTACCCCCGGCCAAAGCGATGAGTTCCGGTGCGCAGATGCTTGTCGGAGGTCTTCTGCTCGTGCTGACGGCCACAGCGCTGGGGGAGTTTCGTGGATTCAATGTGCTGGCGGTTTCCGGGAAAGCATGGGTGGCTCTGGTTTATCTGATTATCGCGGGATCCATTATCGGGTTCACCGCGTACGTCTGGCTGATTCATCATGAGTCGCCAACGCGGGTCGGGACCTATGCCTACGTCAATCCGGTCGTCGCGGTTGTGATCGGATATTTTCTGGGTGGCGAAGCACTTGGAGCGCGGACGATTCTAGGAACCCTATTGGTGCTGATTAGCGTCGTGGTGATAACGACGGCACCAAAGAAAGAGCGAGATCCTCGCTTCTTACATGAAATTAAAACCGAAAGCTCCGTGGGAGATTAAGGAAGACCTTGTACTCCGATTACGGATGCGTCATCTTCTCCGGCTTCACCAGTTGATCGAACTCTTCGCCGGTCAGATGCCCAAGTTTGAGCGCGGCTTCGCGCAGGCTTGAGTGTTCTACGTGAGCCGTGTGGGCGATCTGCGCGGCTTTGTCATAGCCCACTTTCGGTGCCAGCGCCGTCACTAGCATCAGTGAGTGCTTCACGTACGAATCCACCCTTGCCCGATCAACCTCGATTCCCTTAATCATGTACTCGACGTAGCCGTGGCAAGCGTCGGTAATCAACGTGACCGAGTGCAGGAAGTTGTAGATGAGGACGGGCTTGTAGACGTTCAGTTCGAAGTTTCCCTGCGATCCGGCGAAGCCGACCGCCGCGGTCGCGCCGTGAACCTGGACGCAGACCATCGTCATCGCTTCGCACTGTGTGGGATTTACCTTGCCCGGCATGATGGACGATCCCGGTTCGTTCTCTGGGATGGAGAGTTCGCCCAGTCCGCAGCGCGGTCCCGATGCCAGCCAGCGGATATCGTTCGAGATCTTCATGAACGATGCCGCCAAAGTCTCCATCGCTCCCTGGGCAAATACGATTTCATCGTGAGCCGAGAGTGCGGCAAACTTGTTGGGATGAGAGCGGAACGGTAATCCTGTCAGTTCGGCAACTTTCTTCGCAGCCCTCTCGGCGAATTCAGGATGAGTGTTGAGTCCGGTGCCGACCGCAGTTCCGCCGATGGCCAGATCGTAAAGTCCGTCGAGAACCTGCTCCAGGCGCTTGATGTCGCGGTCGAGCAGGCTTGCCCATCCACCGAATTCCTGGCCAATGGTCAAAGGAACAGCATCCTGAAGGTGCGTGCGGCCGATCTTCACGATGCTGTCGAAAGCCTTTGCCTTGGCCGCGATTTCGTCTCGCACCGTCTTGACCGCCGGAATGAGTGCGTTTTTCACGCGGTCTGCTGCCGCAATGTGCATGGCTGCAGGAAAGGTGTCGTTCGACGATTGCGACATGTTGACGTGATCGTTGGGATGGATCGGCTTCTTCGATCCCATCTCGCCGCCCGCGATTTCGATCGCCCTGTTTGAGATGACCTCATTCACGTTCATGTTGGTCTGCGTGCCGCTGCCGGTCTGCCAAATGCGGAGAGGGAACTGGTCGTTAAGTTTTCCCGCAATCACCTCATCCGCTGCCTGCACGATCAGCTTGGATTTATCCGCCGGCAATTTGCCGAGATCCTGGTTGACCAGCGCACACGCCTTCTTCAACGTGCCGAAGGCCCGGATCAACTCTGGCGGCATCGTGTCGCGGCCGATGTTAAAGTGCAGTAAAGATCGTTGCGTCTGGGCTCCCCAATAGACATTCGAGGGAACTTCAACCTTCCCCATGCTGTCGGATTCGATGCGGGTCGGCGTAGAGGATGCGGAGAGAGAAGACATGACATGCTCCTGATGCGTCCGGAGAGATGATGGCAACCGGAAATTATAGCGCGGAAGAACGGGCCAACTGGGACGCGTGCTAGAATCTACCGTTTCCCGGGTTGTGCTCGAACCTCCATTGCCTCGGGCTACTCCGCGCGTGCTCCAATGCCTGAATTCCTCACAGCGGAAGAGATCGATACGCTGCCGAAGGCCAGGACGAAGCCTCGTCGTGGAATGCGCACGGATGTCCTTGTGATCGGCGCGGGACCGACCGGTCTGGCGTGCGCCATCGAAGCGCAGAAGGTCGGCCTGAATGTGGTGGTAGTCGACAAGGGATGTCTCGTGAACTCCCTGTTTCACTACCCAGCGGGCATGACATTCTTCACTACTCCGGAATTGCTTGAGATCGGCGAGATTCCTTTTACAACCGCGCAGCAAAAGCCCACGCGCGAAGAAGCCCTCGAGTACTACCGCAAGGTGTCCGAGCACTATCACCTGGACGTGCGACAGTACGAGTGGGTCAAGACTGTCATGGGCGAGGACGGCAAATTCAGCGTCTGCGCCACCGATCGCGCCGGACGTCCGCATGATTACGTCGCGAAAAAAATTATCGTCTCTACCGGGTACTACGATCTGGCCAATCGGCTGGATATCCCTGGCGAGGACCTGGCCAAGGTTTCTCACTATTACGGCGAACCGCACCCGTATTACGACACCGACGTCCTGGTGATCGGCGGCAAGAATTCCGCCGCCATCGCGTCGCTCGATCTCTGGAGGCACGGCGCACGGGTGACACTGGTATATCGCGGGACGCAACTCCATCATCACGTGAAGTACTGGGTCAAGCCTGACCTGGAGAACCGGATTAAGGCCGGAGAGATCGAAGCGTACTTTAACAGTACGGTGCAGGAGATCGGTATCGACCACGTGGTGATCACAACGCCCCGCGGTCCGGTCCGCCTGAAAAATGATTTTGTGCTGGCTCTGATTGGCTACCATCCCGACTACGATTTCCTGCGCAGCATGGGCCTCGAGTTGTCGGAGCAACAATGCCGCCCCGTGTGCGATCCCATATCGCTCGAGAGCAACGTGCGCGGGGTTTATGTCGCAGGTGTCATCGTTGCCGGTTCTCGAACCAATGAAATATTCATCGAAAACGGACGCTTTCACGGCAAGCAGATTGCCGCCGACCTCAAACTGAAGCTTCGGCCTTAGTGCGGCAGATCCAGTTCTATTTCAATAAAAATTCCTTCACGAATGTGACCGTCGCATAAAACTGGTAATCGCGGTTTTTCTTCTTGGCGAAACCGTGGCCTTCGTCTTTGCCTAACAGCCACCACACTGGCGTTCCGTTTTTCCGGACTACCTCCACCATCTGCGCGGATTCGCTGGCTGGAACGCGCGGATCGTTCTGACCGGCAATCACGAACAGGGGCTTGCCGATGTTCTTCGCCTTGTTCGCCGGTGCAATCTGTTCGAGAAATTCCCTCATTTTGGGATCGCGTTCGTCGCCATACTCTACCCGCCGCAAATCTTTTCGGTACCCCGACGTGTGTTCGAGGAACGTAACCAGATTCGACGGGCCCACTACATCGATCGAGCAACAAATCCGATCGTTGTAGTTGGTGGCGACCGCAAGGGTCATGAAGCCGCCGTAACTGCCGCCGGTGATCAGGATCTTGCCCGCGTCAAGGTCGGGCTGCGTCTGAATCCAATCCATCAGCGAGTTGATGTCCTTGTAGGAGCCTTCGCGCAGCATCCCATTGTCGAGCTTCTGGAAAGTCTTCCCGTAGCCCGTCGAGCCGCGAACATTGGGATAAATAATCGCGACGCCCAGTTCGTTGATGTAGTAATTGTCGCGCGCCAGGAAGTCAGGCCGGACCTGACCTTCCGGTCCGCCATGAATGTCGATGATGACCGGACGCTTGCCCGTGAATTTCGCCGGAGGCTTATAGAGGAAGGCGGAGATGGAGCGTTGATCGAACGACTTCCAGTGAATGAGTTGTGGCTCCGAGAAGCCTGAGGTGTTCAGTCCTCCCGTTTCGCTAAACGTCCAGCGCTCCACTTTTCCACTCGCTAGATCAACGCTGTAAGAATCATAAGGCTGGGTTGCCGTGCTCAGGCTGAACGCGAGTTCGCGGCCTTGTTTGCGCCATTCGATGCCTCCCAACACTCCGACTGGCAACTTTGGCACGGCCACCTCTTTCGCGGTCCTTGTGTCCAGGACATGCAACTTGCTGATGCCATCCTCATTGGCTTCGAACGCAATCCAGCGGCCGTCCTTTGAGAGATCGAATTCGTCCACGTCCCATTGCAGCGAGGGCGTCAGGACATTCGTCTTGTGCGTGGAAAGATCGAGATAAACGAGCCTCTGAAATTCGGAATCGGCGTCACTGGTCATATACACGCCCTTGCCGTCTTTCGCGAACCGAGCGTTGCTGTAGGCGACGGTGTCGCCTCCTGCCTTGGGAGTCAGTAAATCCTTTTTGCCGGTATCAAGATCGAGTAACCAGACGTAGGTTTCCGCGGCCGAAATTCCATTCACCAGAAGCAACTGTTTCCCATCAGGTGACCAGTCAGCCACTTCCCAGCCTCCGCCTTCGTTCTGCGTGATCATGCGCGCACTGGCAGGATCGGAGACATTCACAATCCAGATATCCACGTCTGAACTGGTTCGCTTGGTGGATCCATACGCAACGCGATCTCCCTGATACGACCAGCGCGCACTGGTGTTGCGCGATTTGCCGTCGGTCATCAGCTTGATGTCGCCGGTGTTCAAGTCATACAGATAGATCTGGAAGAACTCGCCCCCGCCGATGTCCTTGAGAAAGAGGAAAGAGTCGCCCTTGGTGGGCTCGTATGCTGCTCCGGCGATGCGATCGGGAAAGAACGTGAGTTGCGTGCGGGCGCCTCCGGGGAACTTTACCTCGTGGACCTGGCTGGTGTCGCCGAAGCGCGTTTCGATCAGCATTTCTCGCCGCGTTGGGTGCCAACTGCTAAAACCAGCCGATCGGAACTCGCTGTAGCGCGCGACAGACGCCGCGAGGGCAGCCGGAATTTTCGGAATGCCTTCTGCGACGAGATTTTCATTCGGCACGACTTCGTCGCTTTGTGAGAACGCCGCGAGGCAGAGAAGGAGCACGGAGAGCAGCGAGCGGACAGGCTTCATTCATTCCTCCTGCATATTCGACGGGGATGTGAGGGTTCTGATAGCTACAGGCAATCAAGTTCCGGGGGGAATCCTAGGGGAAGGCGGGAACCGCCGTCAATAACGCCTGTTTTACGCCACCACAGGTTCCCAGTTACCCTAGCACTCGCATGGAACCAGAACCAGAGCATGCAGCCTTGACCATCTCGCTCGGCTCGTATTGGGGGCTGGTGCGCCGGAACCGCAATTTCCGGCGGCTCTGGCTCGCGCAGATCGTCAGCGAGATCGGAGACTGGTTCTACACGCTTTCGATCTACACGTTGCTGCTGCAATTGACCGGGCACGCGGGATCGGTCGCACTCGCATTGGTTCTGCAGGTTTTGCCACAGACGTTTGCCGGGCCAACCGCCGGAGTCGTCAACGACCGGTTAAGGCGCAAGCACGTCATGATTGCCGCCGATGTGATTCGCTGTGTCATCGTACTGGCCATGTTGCTCGTGCGATCGAGATCAATGGTGTGGCTGATTTATCCGCTGCTACTGGCGGAGACGACGCTAGCCGCGTTTTTCGAGCCGGCACGGAGTGCGGCAATCCCGAATGTCGCCGAGCCCGAAGAAGTTCTGGTCGCGAACACCTTGTCTTCGGCAACCTGGTCGGTGAACCTGCTGATTGGCGCGTCAGTCGGCGGCGTTGTGGCAGCGTTCCTTGGGCGCGATGCAGCCTTCATTCTGAATGCGCTTTCGTTTCTCGTGTCGGCACTGTTCATCGGCGGCATGAGGTTTCACGAACCTCATGCCGATGCTGCTCCTCCGCTGCGCCTTCGCGATCTGGTGGACTATTCGCCCGTGCTGGAAGGTTTCCGATACATTGCGAGTCACCGCACACTTTTGCCCGCAGTCTTTGCCAAAGCCGGAGAACTCATGGTCGGCCCGAGTTGGGTCATCTTCACCGTCTTGGGAGCGCGCGAGTTCGCGGTGCATGGTCACGGCATCGCTCCGGCCGGAGGCGCCATGCTGGGCATGAGTATTCTCCTGGGCGGCCGCGGGCTGGGCGCGCTCGTAGGGCCGCTGATCTCCGCGCGCTGGGCTGGCACCAGCGACCCTCGACTGCGATACGGGATCCTCTTTGGGTACGTGACGATCGCTCTCGGATACGGCTTCTTAGGGCTTTGCCGCAACGTATGGATGGCGGCCGCGTGCGCGGTAGTGGCTCACGCAGGAGGATCGACTGTTTGGGTATTTTCGACCACGCTGCTGCAGTTTCACTCTGAAGACCGCTTCCGGGGCCGCGTCTTCTCGGCGGATCTCGGTCTTGCCAGCTTGACCTTTGCCGTTACCGCTTACTTGGCGGGACATTACCTCGACGCTGGAATATCGGCTCGCACCCTGGCCTCCGGGACTGGCGCATTCATGCTGGTGCCCGCGAGTATCCTCGCCGTCGCGCTTTGGTATGGGCGGTCGCGCGTCCCGGAAGGAACCGTTGCCCGATAGGTTTTTAACTCTTGTTCAAGCGATCAATCTTTGCGGCCATGATGAAGTCGCTCTCGGTCAGGCCGTCGATCTTATGGGTCCAGATTGTGATCCCTGCTTTGCCCCAACCAAGCATGATGTCGGGATGATGTCCCTGCTCTTCGGCAACAGTTCCTACGCGATTCACAAATTCCAGCGCCTGCTTGAAATCCGGAAAGCGAAACTCGCGTTCAAGGTGATGCTCACGAACCACTGTCCAAGCAGGAACGCTCTGGTGCAATTGCTCCAGTTCTGCACCCTTCAGTGCGGGAACGCCTCCCCGGCAGGGGATGCATTGTCTATCGGCCAATTGTTCAGTCATGGGGATACCTCATTAGGACGGGTATCTTAACAGGAGAGCCCAGGGAACAGCGGCGCATCGAGTCTGGCTTCCATACGAGCCTGCGACGGTTCCGTGTACAATATTTTCCTGCCCGCCTCCAAAGTTCTGTAGTTTTATCCTGGCAATACAAGAAGGAGTACGAATCTCGGCGGCTCGGAGTCGTGATTGGGGAATACAGGCGTTCCACGCATACCGACACCGATTAAGTGAGGGAAGAAAGTGGTCGTTTTAGTCATTGGTGGAGCCGGATACATTGGCAGTCATGCGTGCCGGGCACTGAAGCGTGCAGGTCACGACGTCATCGTTTTCGACAATCTCAGCACCGGGTTCGAGTTCCTGACCAAGGGCTTCGAACTGATTCAGGGCGATATGCTCGACGCAGACGCATTGCGCCGCGTTCTGCCTCGTGCCGATGCCATCATGCATTTCGCCGCTCACGCGTATGTGGGCGAGTCGGTCACGAATCCGAGGAAATATTTCCACAACAACGTGGAAGGCGGACTGTCTTTGCTGAATGCCGCAGTCGACGTTGGCGTGAAGAAGATCATCTTTTCCTCCACGTGCGCGGTTTATGGCGAGGTTGCGAAGGTGCCGATCGAAGAAAACATTCCCCGGCAGCCGGTGAATCCCTATGGAGTGTCGAAGCTCTTTTTTGAGCAGGCGCTTGAGGCGTATGACCGGGCTTACCAATTCCGTTATGCCGCCTTGCGATATTTCAACGCAGCCGGGGCGGACGACAGCGGCGAGATCGGCGAATTGCACGACCCGGAGACGCATCTGATCCCTCTCGCCCTGCGCGCCGCGGCAGGGCTAGGCCCGGAACTCCAGGTGTTTGGATCGGACTACCCGACACCCGATGGCACCTGCGTGCGCGATTATATCCACGTGAATGATTTAGCCACGGCGCACGTGAAAGCCTTGGAGTATCTTGCTTCTGGCAAAACCAGCGTCGCCGTGAACTTGGGGACGGGGACCGGCGCGTCGGTGCAGGAAGTCATCGACGAAGTGGAGAAGGTGACCGGGAAGAAGGTACCGCATAAAAAGGTTCCGCGACGTCCGGGAGATCCTCCGGCATTGGTTGCGAACCCTGCGAAGGCGCAGGGTTTGCTGAACTGGAAAGCGGCTCGCGGCTTGGACAATATCGTGACGACCGCCTGGAACTGGATGCAGCGTGAATCCACGGTGAGGCGATAAGGGAACACTAGAGTCGGGGAACAGAGGGAATTCATGGCAAACGATCTGGCAGGGAAGAAAGTTGCGTTCTTGGGTGCGGGCAAGATGGGCGGCATCATTCTGCAGGCCCTTCTGAAGAATGGGCTGCTCTCGCCGAAGTCCACGTGCGCGACGGTGGCGCACGAGGAACGCGCGAAGATGCTCTCCGAAAAGCTGAAAGTAAAGGTGGGCACGAATAACGTAGAAGCCGCAAAGGGCGCCGACATTATCGTGATCGGCGTGAAGCCGCAAGTTGTCGAAGATGTTGTCCGCGAGATCAGCGGGCACATCACACCCAAACAGGTCATCGTTTCTGTGGCCGCCTCGGTGCCCACCTCGATGATTGAGAACAGCCTGCCTCCAAATGTTCCCGTGATCCGTGCCATGCCAAATACTCCATGTATCCTGGGCGCGGGCATGACCGCCATCTGCAAAGGCAAGCACGCCAGCGCCGCCGACGTCGCAATGACGGAGCACATGTTCAACGTGGTCGGACGCACCGTGGTTGTCGACGAGAAGCACATGGACGCCGTCACGGCGCTTTCCGCCAGCGGTCCCGCGTACATCTACATCATTCTCGAGTCGCTTGCCGAAGCCGGCGTAAAGGTTGGTTTGCCGCGGGACATCGCTACGCTCTTAGCGGCTCAAACGACTCTGGGTGCGGCCAAGGTTGTGCTCGAGACCGGAGATCACCCGGCTCTGCTCAAAGATGCCGTTACCACTCCCGCCGGATGCACGATTGACGCGATCATGGAACTTGAGGAAGGGAAGCTTCGCGTCACCTTGATCAAGGCTGTAGTGAAGGCGGCCCAGCGCGCCAAGGAATTGGCGTATGGATGAGAGTTGAGGCGCGGCGAAGTTCATCCCTCGCCGCGCCAGTCCACGTCTTAATTGACGGTCAGTTGAACCGTCACCGTTCTCGTCAGGTTCCCACTGTTGGCGATCACCACGACTGAGTAGGGTCCCTTCGCAGTAGTGCTCCCAGCCGTTACGGTCAGCGTAGAGGTGCCGGAAGTGGTGATGGAACTCTTGCTCAAGGTTCCGGTGAGCCCCTTCACTTCCGATATTCCATCCAAGGTCAAATTGGCTGTGCTGGTAAAGTTCAGCGGCGTCAAGGTCAGATTGAACGTCGTGGATTTCCCCTGCTTTACCGTCAGAGCATTGTTGTCGACAGTGAGCCAGAAGTCTGTGCCGACGGCTTTGAGATTGCAGGCATTGCCCGCGCTGCTCGAGGGTGCCTTGAAACTTGAATTGCCATCCTCTCCGCTGACGCTTTGCCATCCTGAGAAACTATCCTGCGATCCCGAATGAGGCGTAGGCACTACAAATTCCGTTGTCGAGTTCGAGGCATTCCACCATGTGTTGTTCGATGAACTCAGGGTTCCCTGGAAACTCGACCAATCCGAGCCTCCCAGATAGCTGTCTTTCAAAAGCAATTGGCTGCTGGTATTGCCTTGGATCGTGTTTGATGTGTTGGTGAAGTTCTGCGTAATCAGGTTCTTGGAGACGCCTGTTTCCCAATTTTTGACGCTGATGCCGCCCGCCTGGCCGATCACTATGATCTGGCTTGGAGCATTGTTCATCAGGACGCTGCTGGTGAGCGACACGCCTTCCGAATTGCGAAGCACGAGTCCGCCGACGGTCATCGCGGAATTCTGGTTACAGAAGTAGCTGCCGGAGAATGTAATCGGGCCTTCGTCCTTCTCGAGAAAGGCGCCACTAAGAAAATTCGAAGTGGCATTTAAACCGGTCACGCTGATGTTGGCATTATCCGTATCCCAGTGAACGCCGTATGTTTCGTTGAAGCTGACCGTCAAGCTGTTGATGGTGTCGTTGTGCGGCCCCCACGCGTGCAGACCGGACGTATTGCAGGCGTAGTATCCCGCTTGCGCGCCTCGCCAGTTGTTGTACGAGACTGTGTCGGATTGCCACAAACCATACTTCGTCTGTGCTTCCTGGAAGCCGCTGTCGCCGTTATGTTGAGCGACGCTGTTCTGAACCGTGAAAGAGGTGACGGGATTCGAAATGCTGAGTCCCTGGCCGTTATTCCACTGGAATGTGTCGCTGTCCAGGAGAATGTTGGTCGAGCTTCCCAGCACCTGGGCGGCCGCATTCGCGTGGCAGCTGTTGGCGTATTGGAAGGTTAAGCCGCGGATAACGATATTGGATTTCTGCTGAATAGTAAGCAGCGTCGGATTCGAGGCGATATCAACTGTCGCCGTTCCCATGTTCGTCCCGGATGGCGGCCAGACATAGATCTGAGCTCCTTGTTCGTCGACGTAGAAAGTTCCGGCCTTCATCTGGGCAATTGACATGACCTGCGTGAGCACGGTGCCGTTCACGGCGACCATCTCTTTCCGCATCATGATGTTTTGCTGAAACGGACACGAACTGAGTTGCGCGCACGTGCCCCACTGGTTCAGCCAACCGTTTGTGTAGATGCTACTGTTCGATTGATACGTCGCCCAGCCCGTGTACAGTACACCGCCACTCACAATGACGGTCCCGTTCGTGGCCGCCTGAAAAGTCATGGGAAGCGTAGTGTCTTTACTGCTGTGCTTCAGCGATATGCTCTCTCGGTACGTTCCCGGGTTAATCGTCACCTTGGTCCCGATCCCACTCTGGTTATTCGTCGTCGCCACCGAGGCCGCCTTGCTGATCGTTTTAAACGGCTTCGCCTGCGTGCCGGGGTTGGAATCGGAGCCATTGACCGCATCCACATAGAGGAACGCGGTTTCCAACCCTTCGTTTACATTGGCTTGACCCAAAGCTAGAACCGAGAGGAAGCAAAATACGCTGAGAACAGAGACAGCAGACAAACACCTTCGCACGATAAGACCCCCAAACTAATGAATGAAAATTGACCCGACCTGTTTGCCAGAGAAGCAGGGGATTCGCTCGTGAACGCCCGACGAATGTTGAGGGTGTACTTCGAGCGAAGATCCACTTCAATTAGACGAAGTTGGGAAATGATAGCGAAACTGAAGGTGAGATGGAATAGCTGGGAGCTGTCCCGGATAATCGAAAGGTCACAGCCTCCCGCAACTGCAGGCAAGCCGGGGAGCGCGACAGCTCCCCGGCCATACTTGAAGTTGACGTGCGGCTAATTGACGGTTTCGGTGAACACCGCCGGTGGCAGCGTCGAATAGGAAGCCGTGATCGTAACGGTCCCTGTCTTCGCCGGAGTCGTATACGTAACAGTCACTCTGCCTAAAGCGCTGGTTACAGGATTCACGCTGGAGAAGATTCCTCCCGCGCCGTTATCCGTGAAGTTCACCGTCACTCCGGAGATGCCATTTCCGTACTGATCAGTGACCGAGACAATCAGAGTTTTCGGCAGCTTGTTGTTCGGGTGCGCAGACTGATTATTGCCTTGCAGAATGCTCATCGTCGTGGCTGGCCCCGGAACGGATTGTTCGCTGACCCTGACAATGATCGATCCCACAGAAGCGGTCACGGTAAGAGCTTTCGCCACGGTTGGCAGCGTGTAAGTCGTGCTGGCCTGGCCCGTGGAACCGGTCACCGCCGGGTTGGGAGAAAAAGTTCCTCCGACTCCGTCCGTGAAGGTGATCGACGTTCCCGGGACCACATTTCCGAGTGAATCCTTCGCCTTAATAACGATGGGCAGCGGCAATGTACTGCCGGCTTTGCCTACCTGCTTTCCGCCTGAGACCACGGCCAAGGTAGCGACCGCCGCACCGGTGCTTTGCTCCGTGAAACTTGCCGTCGCGTATCCCGATGCAGAGGCGGTGATGGTCAGCGTTTGCGCAGTTGTTGGGAGGGTATAGGTCGTCGAAGCCTGGCCATTCGCGTCCGTCACAGCACTCGGATTGCTGAACGTTCCTTTCTTGCCGCCATCGCTGAAAGTCACCGTCACTCCGGCGATCGGTGCGCCCGTGTACGGATTACTCGCAACGACCGTGAGTGGGGCGGGCAGCGTGGTCCCGACCGGTGCCACCTGTCCGCTCCCACCAGTCGCATTGATCTGAGGTAGCAGTCCGTACGCCACAAGCTGCGTCTGTGTTGCGGCGAAGACTTTTCCGTTCGCAACAATCGGAGTTGCAAAGTGCGTGTTGAATGTTCCGAGTGAATCGCGCGTGGAGTTCATGCCCGAGTCATACAGCAGCGTCAAAGTTGTCGCGTTATAGGCCGAGAGCAGCGGAACTTGTTTGATGGCGCGTACCAGCCACACAATCCCGTTCGTGCTTCCGTTCGCCGAGATCACAGGCAGTCCGTTCACTATCAACTTCAGCGACGTTTGTGCGAGAGGGGTGAAAGAACTCCTGCCCGTGCCGTCAACTCCCAGCGAAAAAGATCGCAGGTAATCCAGATGGGCCAGCATGTAGATGGTGTTGTTCCAGTACACCGGATTCCCGAAGAATTCATTGCCCATCGCGTTCGGCAGGAATTGAGGTATCTGGCTGTTGTCGACGATGTTGTATCCGCCCATGTTGTCCGTATCGATCAAGTAAATCCCGGCATCTTTGCCCGACGTGACTAGTAGATTCGGTCTGGAAGCGCCTGTCTGATAGGGAAGAAGCGTGACTCCTCCGGATCCCATATCGATATCGTCCGCGGCCTTAACGTCCTGATCGAACGGAGTGAAGTAGTCGAGAACATTGAAGGCGCCGTTATTGAGTGAGAGCTTTAAGACGCTGTCCCCCAGATCCATGACGCTGTAATTGAACAGGCCATTCGCCGTCGAGAGATATACATTTCCAGCGCTGTCCGCGGCAGGCCCCACTCCGCTCTGCCAGATCGACGTGCCGTAGCTGTTATCAGGCTGCATCGTCATCACGGCGAGCTGCTGCAAGCTCGTGGCGTCATAGGCAAACATCCATCCGCGACCGCTCAGATCGCAGCCCGTCGATCCGAACGCGAGATAGAGCGTGCCGTTGGAGAGAAGCAGTCCCGGGCGCTGCTTGTGCGCGAGGGCAGGAAATGTGAGTCCCCCCGCCGATCCGGAGATCGACACGGGCCCGCCAGGCTTTTCCTGACCCGTCGTGACATCCAATGAGTGCAGCGAATACGTACCCACTCCGGCGGCGTAGGTCTTTGCGGTGAGATAAAGACTGTTCGTCGCCGGGTCGATGACCGGGGTGCTGAGAATTCCAGTTTCGATCAAGCCGGTGACGTTTGGGCATCCCTCGATGCTGACTGGAACTGACGGCCCCAGGTTGACTTGCCACAACTGCACGCCTGTATCGGCATCAATGGCATAGACACTGTTGTGCTCGGTCGCGACAAAGACCACATTGTGCATTCCGCCGTTAATATTGAGGGCACTCATGTAGAGCGGTTGCGCCGAAACATAGCCATCGACGTTGAAGGCGAAGAGCTTCGCAAATTGCGTGGAGTTCACATTAGCGGTCGTAAGTATCGTCTCGCGGATGTTCTGCCCCGTGCGCGCGTTATCCATCTTGTTGGTAAGAATGTTCACTTGGCCCGATGCAACAGGAATCGATAGAAGAGAGCAGAAAACAACGGAGAGAATAAACAGAGTTTTTGCAGATTTGCCGCAAGACACCCAAGTCATACTTGCCCCCAAAGCCCGGAGAAGAATGTTGAACTGCCCCGACGCCGCAGCCACACGGCATCATCCGTTTTGAAAGTGCGCAGAACTTAGGGGAGGGCGGTCAACGACTCGGGGAGGACTCAGGCGGGGTCAACAGTTACGTGTTCCTGGATGAACTCGTTCAACGCAAGCCATCCGACATACACGCACGCCGAAGGAACTACTGCTGTCATTGTTCGGCACGTGTCACGCGCCGTCAAGTATGAAACTTGTTGCACACTCGCTGCGGGATGAAAATGAGCGGGAGCGAGCGAAAGGGCCACTCAGCTCCCACTCTGTCCGGTCACTGCACTCTGCACATCGTCTGAATATCGGTGGCGATGGCCGCCGCCCCATCAGCTACCGAGGGTATAGGATGTGGGGCGTCACTCACACAACTTTGGGATGCAGTCGGGCTGTTGAGGGTGTTAAACCAGGTCACTCCCTGCTCCACGGCAGCGCTCAGGTCCTTGCCTCCGAACAGCACATGCACGCGGGTCTTTGGAAAGGTGCGCGCGGGTGCTCCCAGAATGCTGTCCGATAAGAACAAACCCGCCGGCGGAGGGGCGCCATTCACCGCATTTTTGCAGAGCGGCTGCGGATACGCCATATCGATGATTCCAGCTTCATCCGTGGTGTAACACGACGACAAGTTCTCAACGGGATCGCCGGAATTGCATGTGAACTGGTGCGGCTGGCACGCTGAACTGGATGCGGGAGCACATCCCTGATCGAGGCGCGCCATGGGCGGTCCGCTGGTCTCCTCGACCATGGAGAAAATGGAATCCATTCCGTAATCGTTCAGGGCATACGCGATTGCGGCCGAGCCTCCGCTATTACCGGTTGCGCACAGCGGCGCTGCTGCATTCGAATTGTGAATGTTCTGGTAGACCCACTGCGCGACGGTTGCGTACCGGCAAGCAGCCCTGCGAGGACCGCCCGCGCCGGTGAGCCATCCATTTGGCGTTTGGTCATTGAAAGGCGAGCTGAAGCTTACCTGGACCGTGGTGAATCCGGCGTCCAAAACGCTTTGTACAACCGCCAGTCCACCGTTGCTGCTTCCATTGAAAAAGTCTGGAGGATCGTTATCGTAGAGCGCGCCGCCGCCGGTCCCAGTCCCAAACATGACAGTCCCAACGGACGCAGCGGTCGGCTGGTTCACTTTCAGATATACAGAGAAGTCCGCCAGTCCGTCACACGACGTATTAACCTGATAACACGTGGACCCCGCGTTTGGCAGTCCGCCTCCGAAAGTCGGGCAGAAAATCGTGGTGCCCTGAGCGGTACCCAAAGGATCCGTCTGAGTAATCGTGACGGTCGCGGAAGACGTCAGGCTGGAATTTGCCTGGGACACTGCAGAGACCTTCACCGTCATTGGAAATGTGCCGGTCGTCGGTGCGATATAGAGCCCGCTGGCGTCGATCGTCCCACCGTTTTGCGCGTTTACCGCCCAGTTCACGCCAGAATTTGCGGTGTTTCCAGCGACAGTCGCGCTGAACTGCCAGTTGGCGCCGGCGCCAATCTGTGCCGGAAACGAGGCTATCGTTACAGAGGGATTCTGGCCGCCGCCTCCAGGGGACGACGACCCGCCTCCACACCCAACAGATGTGAATATAAGCGTAACTGTCAGGAAAAGAACCACATACCAGGACTGGACTTTCACGGACACCTCGTTCAAATGTCGATTGGAGTGAGATGCAACTGCGGCATCGAAGGGAGGCCTACCCTTTCGG
Source organism: Terriglobia bacterium (assembly GCA_963727085.1). Lineage (GTDB taxonomy): Bacteria > Acidobacteriota > Terriglobia > Terriglobales > Acidobacteriaceae > Sulfotelmatobacter. The sequence goes on from CAVSER010000007.1 coordinate 848,804, forward strand.
GCCGTTGCCCTACTCAGTATTCCGTTGCAGAATGCCGCCGGGACGCTGTTCTTGTGGGGCGACCGTCGGGTACGAAACGCATTTTCACAAACATGCAAATTGTTTCCGAAATCTTTGCAAGAGAGGAAATCCAATTCCACAAATCCATGAATCCGCAAGGTTTAGTCGGCCGCTGAGTGGTAGATTCTGTCTTGGTTACTTATGGCAGTGTGCAAGAATTTTCAGCTTGGCGAAGTGGTAAGAATCTGATCTACTACTGGAACACAGCTCGGCTGTAAATGTAGCGTCCCCCTCAAAACTATTTAGTGCATTTCTTGTCTCCCCCGTGGTGCGAAAACTGACGCCGTACCTTGCGACCGTTGAAGGGACGTTGCCAGTCTGAATGCGAACTGGGGAATCACCAATCCGGACAATGAAGGTATCTGGACACTTATCCTTGGGAGAAAAACAGCAGCTATGAATTCGTCTGCGCCCGATTTTGAAGTAGGAATTATTGGAGGTGGCCCGGCTGGATCGAGTATGGCCGCCTACCTCGCGAAAGCTGGCGTCAACTGCGTCGTATTTGAGCGCGAATTGATGCCTCGTGAGCACGTCGGAGAGTCGCTGGTTCCATCTTCGACTCGCGTGTTCAAGGACCTCGATTTTCTTCCGAAGATGGAAGAAGCGAAATTTCCTCACAAGTTCGGTGCTGCATGGACCGCTGCTTCCGATGCGAAGGTCTACAACATGGACTTCGGTGGTGTTTCTGCCGACTGTCATGTGGACATTCGATTCGCGGAACGGGAGCAGGCTGGTGTTGGCCAGAACTACACGTACCACGTGGACCGCAGCAAGTTCGACTTGATGCTGTTACAGCATGCCAACCAGCTTGGTGCGAAGGTGTATGAGGGGATCGGGGTCAATGGGGTGGATTTCACGAATCCAAACCATGCCACCGTGAAGTACACGATGGGCAAGAAGGAAATGTCGACGACCTGCAAGATCGTCGTGGACGCCTCCGGCCGCAAGACTCTGCTCGGGAATCAACTCAAGTGGCGCATTCAAGACAGCATGTTCGATCAATACGCCATTCACACCTGGTTCGATGGGTATGACCGCCGCTGCATGGCGTCGAACAAGCAGACGCAGGGCGATTTCATTTTCATCCACTTCCTTCCCATCACCAACACCTGGGTGTGGCAGATTCCGATCAGCGAGACGGTGACCAGCATCGGCGTAGTGACCCAGAAGAAGAACTTCGCCAAGAGCAAGGAATCGCGCGAGAAGTTCTTTTGGGAGTGCATTAAGAGCCGCCCGGAACTGTACGAAGGCCTGAAAGCGCAAGGTTCGGAGCAGGTGAAGCCCTTTAAGGACGAAGGCGACTACAGCTATGCAATGAAGCAGATCGCCGGCGACCGCGTAGTTCTCGTCGGGGATGCGGCACGGTTTGTGGATCCGATCTTCTCAACCGGCGTCAGCATCGCGCTTAACTGCTCACGCTTCGCACACAAGGACATCCTGAAATCGCTCGAGACTGGCAACTTCAGCCGCGATTCGTTCCAGGAATATGAGACTACGCTCAAGCGCGGGACCAAGAACTGGTACAACTTCATCACCGTGTACTACCGTCTGAACGTCCTGTTCACGGCGTTCGTTTCTGACCCTCGTTATCGTCTGGATGTTCTGAAGCTCCTGCAAGGAGACGTCTATGACGAGGCCGAGCCAGCAGTGCTCACCCGGATGCGCAACATCGTCCGGCAGGTTGAAAAAGACCCCAATCACGCATTGCACGGCTTCCTGGGCGATCTGACTGCAGACGCCTTTGTCGAAGCTGCTGCCGTCTAAAATTCGCAATACGCTTGGCCGCCCCACGAGCGGGCGGCCAACACAGCAAGTACTGGGAGAATCACGGAATATGAATCATTCAGTGCCGGATTTTGATGTAGCAATTATCGGCGGAGGGCCCGCCGGAGCGAGCATGGGGTGTTACCTCGCGAAAGCTGGAGTGAAGTGCGTAATTTTTGAGCGCGAACTCTTTCCGCGGCCGCATGTGGGCGAGTCCCTGGTTCCATCGTCCACCCGGGTCTTCAAGGATCTGGACTTCCTTCCCCAAATGGAAGCGGCGAAGTTTCCGCATAAGTTTGGCGCGGTATGGACGACCAATGACCAGAATCCCGGATACGTCCATGATCTCGAGGGCCTGGCTCCGGACTACAACGTTGACATCCGTTTCGAAGAGCGAAAGCAGGAAGGTATGGAGGACCGCAACTACACCTACCATGTGGATCGCGGGAAGTTCGACCTGATGCTCCTGCAGCACGCCCACACCTTGGGTGCCACAGTGTATGACGGTGTCAAAGTTGCCCGCGTCGATTTCGGGCCTGAACATCCTGAGGTCTATTTCACCATCGGGTCAAAGGAAATGAGCGTGAGCTGCAAGATGGTTGTCGATTGCAGCGGACGCCAGACCTTCCTGGGCAACCAGCTCAAGCTGAAGGTGAAGGACACCGTATTCGATCAGTACGCGATTCACTCATGGTTCGACGGATACGACCGAAAGGTTTTCGCCAAGCGCGACACAAACCTTGACTACATCTACATTCATTTCCTGCCAATCTCGAATACCTGGATCTGGCAGATTCCGATCACCGACAGCGTTACGAGTCTGGGCGTGGTCACGCAGAAGAAGAACTTCGCCAAATCGAAAGAAGACCGCGAGAAATTCTTCTGGGAGACCGTAGGCAGCCGTCCTCTGATCGAGGAAACCCTGCGCAAGTCGGATCGCATTCGTCCTTTCAAGGAAGAAGGAGACTACAGTTATGCGATGAAGCAGCTTGCCGGTGACCGGTTCATGCTGGTCGGCGACGCGGGACGCTTCGTGGATCCGATCTTCTCGACCGGCGTCAGCATCGCGTTAAACAGCTCCCGCTTCGCGCACAAGGACATTCTGACAGCGCTCGAAAAGAATGACTTTTCGCGCAATGCGTTTTCAGATTATGAAACGAAGCTGCGCCGAGGTACGAAGAACTGGTACGAGTTCATCTCGGTGTACTACCGCTTGAACGTACTGTTCACCTATTTCATCAGCGACAAGAACTACCGGCTCGACGTCCTCAAGCTTCTCCAAGGCGACGTGTACGACGAGGACGCGCCCGAAGTTCTGACCAAGATGAAGGACATGGTGTCCAAGGTCGAGCAGAACGAAAAGCATCCATGGCATAAGCTGCTCGGGGATCTGACCTCCGACGCTTTCCGCCCGCAGTTCTAGTTTGCATTTTCGGCACCGAGTAGTACGATTGCAGGAATTTCGAGGAAGCCCGGCTCGAAGCCGGACTTCCTCTTTTAACCTCCTCCCCAAGGTTGGGTTCAATGTCGCGCACGAGCAGGAATTTCGTTGTGGCGTACATTTTCCTCGTAGGGTTACCTCTGCTTGGGCTGGCAGGTGTCTTGCGAAGCGGACGTCATCTCAGCGCGCCCATTTCCGTCGATGGCACATGGAAGATCGAAGCGGACGCGAAGACCCTCGCTTCCAGTTCCTGCGCTTCTGTTTCTACCCTGTTGAACTCTCCGCTCGTGATCTCTCAGTCGGGACCGAATCTGGAGGTTTCTTTCAAAGGCAAGCCCGAATTTACGGGCATGCTTGAAGACAAAAACCTCAAGTCCGCGATGTCTCTCGGCAGCGATTCCAACGCTGCTTGCGGCAGTGGCGCAATGACACTGGCCGCGGTCGTCGATCCCAGGTCAGAGCCGAGATCAATGACGGGGCAGTTGTCATTCGCAGCGTGTCCGTCCTGTGCGCCTCTCGATTTCAGGGCCGTTCGTCAACCGAAGAGCCCTGCGGGAGGTTCGCACTGATGCCGAATCTCTTCATCCTCACGCTTCAACTTGCGGTGGTTTTGGCTGCGTGTCGCATCGTCGGCGAGTTGTTCCGCCGGATCCATCAGCCCAAAGTCGTTGGCGAGATGTTCGCAGGCATCATGCTGGGGCCGTCGTTGCTGGGATGGGTCGCTCCTCATGTTTCCGCTTACTTATTTCCGGCATCCAGCCTTGGATTCCTGAACGCATTGAGCCAGGTTGGCGTCGTCGTCTTCATGTTCCTGGTTGGACTCAATATCAATCCGGGCGAACTGAAGAAAGAAAGTCATGCCGCGGTTCTGACCAGTCACGTGAGTATCACTGCTCCATTCGTGCTCGCCGCGTTCCTTGCGCTTTACCTCTATCCGCGCCTCTCCGACGACAGCGTGGCCTTCACCAGCTTCGCATTGTTCATGGGATCGGCCATGAGCATCACCGCCTTTCCCGTGCTGGCGCGCATCCTTGCTGAACGCGACATGCTGGGTAGCCGTCTGGGCACGGTCGCAATTGCCTGTGCCGCGGTGGACGACGTTACGGGCTGGTGCATTCTCGCCTACATTGTTGTGCTCATCCGTTCGGCGCATTCGGCGACTTCGATTTGGATTACCATCGGCGGCATCCTGGTCTTCGGACTGGCCATGATCCACGGCGTCCGGCGCCTGCTGCGCGGATTCGCCCGGGTCTACAAGAAGAAAGGCGCGCTCAGCGAGAATCTGATGGCGCTGATGCTGCTGCTCGTTCTCGCATCGTCGCTGCTGACGGAATATCTCGGCATCCACCTGCTCTTCGGCGCATTCCTGATGGGCGCCATCATGCCGAAAGAGCATCACTTCGTTCGCTACGTACTCGACCGCTTCGAGACCATTACCGTCACCCTCCTGCTCCCGCTGTTCTTCGCTTTTACCGGATTGCGCACCAACGTCGGACTGGTGAAAGGCCCGCAGATGTGGATGTACTGCGCCCTGATCATCTTCGTCGCCACCGCCGGCAAGCTCGGAGGATCGACCCTGGCCTCCTGGCTGAGCGGAATGCCGTTGCGCGAAGCTGCCGGGCTCGGCACGCTGATGAATACCCGCGGCCTGATGGAACTTGTCATCCTTAACATCGGCCTGGATATCGGAGTGATTTCGCCCGCGCTGTTCTCCATGATGGTGATCATGGCGTTGTTCACCACGTTTATGACGACTCCAGTCCTGCGCCTGATCTGCGGAAAGCAGATGGATGAGAGTGCGGCGAGCAAGATCCTCACCCGGTCCGCCACGCCGCCGATGAGTTTGGACGACAGCGAAAGCTACGTCGCCTAAACCGGCGCTCAGACCGTAACGATCCCTTTCCGGCAACGCTCCTTCCGCATGAAGGCCGGTTTCAGCGTGGTAAACTCGACCCACTGAACTGGAATCGCACCGCCCGAGGCATCGGCGGCTCCAGAATCCACGTTTCCCGAGGATTTATGAAACCAGCCATCGAGGCGCCTGGCGGCGTCTCCAATGACCCATTGAATAAAGCGGTTTGCTGCCTAAGGTGTGAGCAAACGCTGCAGCGTTATCAGCTCATGAGGGTGAGCCTGGCTCCGGGGAGTACCGGACACGCCATCCTGTCGTGCCCGCGTTGTGGACACGTGGAATTTGTTTCGGATTCCAGCCCGCTGCTGCAGGGACTAGAGATGATCGCCGTCGATACCGGAGACGGTGATTAACGCTGACCCAGCTTCACCGAGCCTGTCAGCCCAGAATTAGAAGGGAATGTCCTCGTCGGTGATCGGACCTTGCCCGGCCGGCTCTGGCTCCGGAGTGCGCTGATCGAAGTTGTTGTTGCTGGACGAACTTCGCGAGCCTCCAGTGAAATCTCCGCCGCCCCCGCCTTCGCCGCGTCCACCGAGCAGGATGATGTCGCTGGCCACGATCTCGGTCATGTATTTCTTCTGGCCCGTCTGCTTGTCGTCCCAGGAGCGAGTCTGCAGCCGGCCTTCGACGTAAACTTTGCCGCCCTTCTTCAGATATTCTCCCGCGATCTCGGCCAGGCGCTGCCAAAGCACAACGTTGTGCCACTCCGTGCGGTCCTGCCACTCACCCGCCTTGTCTTTAAAGCGCTCGTTCGTAGCGATGGTGATCTTGGCCACGGCGGTCCCCTGCGGCGTGTACTTGATTTCGGGATCCTTCCCCAGGTTGCCGATCAGTTGAACGCGGTTCAGACTCTTGCCAGCCATATTCGAAGCTCCTTTTGCAGGGGTTCACTATAGCAGAATGAGGCCGGTGGATAGCTCCCGGGTGGCACAATTCGACCTTCATGCCGGTGGGCAGTTCCAGAGTGGCACAACTCGAGCTTGATCCCGGTGAACAGGTTCTATGATGGCACAAATCGAGTTGCATCCCCGGTGGCGCAGCGCTTCAGCGCTGCGATCGAGCGCCCGCTCAACCTGCGCTCTCGCCAGAAATAGGTCAATGCGTGAAAGCCAGATCACGACAAACTGCGCACCAACGTCCTTTCATCGGGCATGTGAGTACGAACGTCACTTACCTCTGAGGAGGCGGAACAATAGCATTACGGCAGGGGTCTAAGTGAGTAGATGGGTCACAAGAGGGTGAGACCAGCGGAGCTCTTTTGCAGCATAGATCGCACTCCGTTTGTAGCCGTGAGTGCTGCTTTATTTGCGATTTTCTTGTTCGCTCTAATGCTGACAAATGGACTGCCAAGGTTTGGTCCATCGGACCTGCCCAAGGTGAACTTTCCCGACATGGCGCCGGATGCGAATCGAGACGACGCCATCATTCTTGTGGTTATGTCCAACGGCAGGGTTTTCTGGAGAAAAGATCCCATCTCGATTGATGACCTGCGACCTCAACTTCGTTACCGTCTGGAACGCAATCCTTACGCCCAAGTATTCCTGGCCGTTGATGCTCGTGCTAGTTACGCAGAGGTTTCAACGGTCTTGGCTGCTGTGCGCTCGGCTGGGGTGGAAAGAGTCGTCTTTCTGGTTGACCAGCGTAAGATCAGGGCCGCTTGGATCTATCCGCAGCCTGACTTTTGGGACATTGGCGAACTTTGGCGCAGGATGGACTCGCTGAACCGAGCAGATTTCCTGCTGCTCGCTTTCATGCTGGCGAACACTGGTGCCACCCTTTGTTTCCGCGTCTACCGCTACAGCGCGGCTCGCCGTGAATCCCGCACTTTCATGCGTGACGCTGCCTTGCTGCTCCGCGAGGGCAAGTTCGACGAAGTAATCTCCATTGCCGCACGAAACAGCCGGAGTCACGTAGCGAAAATAGTTGCCGAGGTTTTAGCAACCTACGCTTCGGTGCCGAGAGATTTGTCGAACACTGAAGCGATTGCACTCGCCCAACGAGCCGGCCAACGCCGCAGCCAGCTAACCGCTGCCGAATTGAAATGTGGGCTTGGTACGTTCGCCACCATTGCGTCTGCCGCACCGTTTATCGGGTTTCCTGGTACGGTGAATGGCATTTTGGGATGTTTTACAGGAATTAGCGGATCGCGTGCTGGAGCCTTGGGAGAAGTGTCATCGCGGATTGCCGCGGCACTTCTCCTGGGCCCTATCGGAATCGTGGTGTCGATTCTTGCCCTGTGGTGCTTCTACTACGTGCGCGGACGCGTCAAAGTGCTTGAGACCGAGATATCGAACGCAGAACTTGAAGCGCTCACATGCCTCAAGTCTCACCCACAATGGCGAGAACAATTTCAACACTCGTTTGCGACAACAAGAATCTTCGCCGTGGGGAATGCCGCTGCGGACCGCAGTTGGGAAGTTCCGTACGATCGTCAGCGCCCTCCGTTGCTGGCCTTTTGGTGCTGCGCTCTCTATGTGGTGTTCCTTTTTGTTCGTGCGTGGACGTAGGGGTATCCCTGAGGGTGCATTCTCATGCGGGCTGGCCCAGATTAGCCGGGATTCCCTATAAACTGGGGCATCCAGCCATCAGAGAACCGAGCGGGATGGGGTCCAGAAAGCGCGATTAAACTAGACAATTCCGATCCATTTTTGGGCTATAATTCCGCGCATGCCTGCACCTCCCGGAGCCACCCGTGCTGTCGGAATGGTTCCCGACGAACTCAAGTTCGAGCCTAAGTCCAAAGGCCTCGCCACCCCGCGGAAGAAGAAGCCAAAGGAGCTCGCCGTCATCACCGAGTGCTGCACCGGATGTGCCGGCTCGCCCGCGTGTGTCGAGTACTGCCCGGTGGAAGACTGCATGTTCTGGGTCCCGGACGAAGACAATCCGCCTTTCGGCAGAATCCAGATCGATCCGATCCTCTGCATAGGCTGCAAAAAGTGCCTGAGCAAAGGGCCGGACGGCTGCTTTCTCGACGGCTGCCCTTGGGACGCCATCGTCATGGTAGACACCGCTGAGGTGGAAAAAGAAGTCGGGCCGATGGCGATCTAGCTCTAGCCGTCAGCTTTCAGTTGCAGCAGGTCCCACTTATTGCCATAGAGATCTTGGAATACTGCGACTGTGCCGTAGGGCTCCGTGCGCGGTGTTTCCTGGAACTTCACTGCCCGCGCTTTCATCGCCTCGTAATCCCGCTGGAAGTCGTCTGTGTGCAGGAAGAGGAACACGCGGCCGCCAGTCTGGTTTCCGATGCGGCTGGTTTCTTCGTCATTCGAGGCGCGAGCGAGCAGCAGGCGTGTGCCGCGTGATCCCTTCGGCGCGAGCAGCACCCATCGCTTGTCGTCTCCATTCCGGTCCGTTGCGCCGGAATCTTCGATCAATTCGAACCCGAGTGACTGTGTGAAGTACGCGATCGCTTCATCATAGTCGCGCACGACCAATGCAACGTATCCGAGGGATTGGTTCATATCGCGAGAAGGTTGCGTCAACTTCAGTTGGATCCAGCGCGGGCCCGAATCGCTTTCTCCGTCTCGAGTGCCTGCTGGCGCACGTCATTCGAGATCTCGGGCACATCCCGTTCGTAGGGGCGGATCGCGTCAAGATCTTCCATTTGTCCGATCACGAACAGGGCGCGAAGGGCCTCCCAAGCCTGCTCAGTAGCGGGATCCACGATCGCTACCTCTGAACCCGCCGCAACGTTGGCACCCGTTTGCGGAACCGAGCGGATGCGCCCGGGAATCGGCGACCGGACGTCGATCACCGATCCGTTCGTGGATAGCTTCGCGATGAGCCCGCCTTGCCGAATCGAAGTGCCGGGACGATCCGCATCGACGATACTACCCGCGCTCGGTGCTCTGATGTGGGCCGGTTCCAGTAGAGCCACGATCTGGGGACGTCCGCTTGCATCGCCGAATCTCACCAACGACAGGGCTGCATTCCCACGCACCATCGGCGAAGAATCCTCCAGCATCTTCAGAAGAGTTTCGTGAAATGCAGGTCCGGATGTGTCCTGTCCCATGACCCAGGCGTCTGTGTTGCGCACCTCTTCGACAGGATTCGCCGCCAGCCGTACGAGATCGGGATACCATTGCCGCGCCCCCGCATCCGCGTGAGACATGCGATCTCCAAGCTGCACCAGCGCATGCTGGATATGCCGCGGCTTCTTCGTGTCCTGAAGATATTCAGTGAGCTGCTGGTCCGTGAGATGCCTTCCGAACCATGTGTTCCACCAGAACAGAAACGGCATGAGAACGATCAGCCAGCCCGTGACGAAGAACAGAATCTTCTGGTTGCGCGTCATGCCGCGCTTCGCAATGGGCGGTTGTGCGACAGAGGATGAAGTGTTTTCTGTCATCGGACCCTCGTGCCCTCTCGTGTCGAACGGTAGATATACAGCACTTTTCCGACAACCGAGTTGCGATCTACAAATCCGACGTGGCGTGAACGGCTGTCAAGGCTGACATCTCGATTGTCGCCTAGTACAAAGTATTTACCCGATGGCACTTCCACGGGGCCGAAATTTTGCAGAGGATCAGTCCCGAGAGCCTGCCAATCAACCGACGATCCTGCTCGCGAGTGCTCCACATACGATTCGTTCATGAGGCTGCCGTTAATGACAATCCCACCGTTCTTTCCTTCGATACTGTCACCACTCATGGCAACCAAACGCTTGATGAAGTACGTATGGTCTCGGTAAAAGACGATTACATCTTGATACTGAGGTTCCTTTGCACGGAAAGCACGCATATCGACGATGAAATGGTCTCCCCGCTGAATTGTCGGTTCCATGGATGTCGAAGGATTCTCAAACGCCCTGAAACCCGCGGCGCGTGTTACCGCCGCGCCCATGAGACTGAGCACGATAAGTGATGCCGGGAGGGTCACAGCGAACCACCACTTTGCCAGCCGAGTTCCGGTGCGCGTATTTGGTATCAGTTGAGCGCTGCAGGAAGAATAGAGAGCGAGCACAGTCCATCCGCAATAGAGCCCCAAAAAGCCCGCGTAGTAGCGCAACAGGCGAAGAGGCCAAAAGCAAGTAAGCAGTCCGACAAATGCCGCCGACAGCAACATCCCCTTCGATACCTGCCCTGATGACAGGTGTCCAAGCCCGGGAAAGGCTGCGGAACCCAATGTAAGTAATAAGCACCGCAGGGTCTCCAGCCGAGAGGTTTTGCGAACCGACTCGGTTTCTTCAGTCAAGCCAGAAGCAGCGCTGATCTCTGTTTCGGGTGTCACAAGTTGAGGAATATAGCAGAATTAGCTGGGGTCTCCTACTCCACATCCGCGTCCAGCACGCGTTCCTGCTCCAGATAATGCGACATTGCATACTGCGCCAAAAGGGGCGTCTGCAGCCGGATTTCAGCGCCGATCCACTCGCCTTTTCCATGGGGCGCATCGGGAGGATGGTTGCAGCGTCCGCCGCTCCCGAACTGGGGGCCGAAATCAGAGCTCAGTATCTGGTCGTACTGCTGAATCTCTTTCCACGCCGCATCGCCGACGGTTCCGGAAACATCGATCTTGAGCCGGAGTACGGACATAGACGCCCTCAATGCCTTATCTAGCTGTGCGGAAACCACCGGTACAGCATGAAGTAAACGATCACTCCGGTGACGGACACGTACATCCAGAGCGGCCAAGTCCAGCGTGCAATCGCGCGATGCTTGTCGAATCGTCCTCGCAAGCCGCGGTTCAACGTAATAATCGCGAGCGGGACGATGACTATCGCAAGTATCACATGCGAAATCAGGATCGCAAAATAAACGGGCCGGGCCCATCCCTGGCCCAGGAAAAGGACGTTTCCAGCTTCGTAATGAAAGAACAAGTAGCACGCTAGAAATAACCCCGAAGCCACCACCGCGGCGATCATACACGCGCGATGCGCCGCGATTTTCCTTTTGGAGATCAATACGCGACCCGTGAGCAATAAGGCGGCGCTGGTTCCATTGAGAGTCGCGTTCAGAGCAGGGAAGTAGGCGTATTGTTCAGGAATCACGCAGCGGGCCTCGTGGTACGGCGGTTTGCCATCAGCAAAGCCAGTCCGAACATCACGAAAGAAAAAAGTATCAGCGTAGCGATCGCCGACTGAAGTGGAAAACTGGTTTCCGCACCGGGATAAAGAAGCGTGCGCAGCGCCTCCACGCCATATGTCAACGGATTGAGCCGCATAATGATGCGAATCCATCCGGAAGCTCCGCTCAACGGGAACAGCGCCCCGGAGATGAGCCACAGCGGAATCAGAAACAGGTTCACGATCGCGTGGAAGGCCTGCGATGAATCCATGGGCCAAGCGATCGCGAATCCAAGTGCCGTCAACGAGAAAGACACTAGAAACACGACCACCGCCACCAGCAGAACCTGCATGATCGCCAGATGAACGCCAGCGAATGGCGCGAACACCAGGAACACCAAACCTTGCAGGGCCGCCAGCGTTGTTCCGCCAAGCACCTTGCCTAAGACAATCGCGGTACGCGGAACAGGTGCGACCAGCACCGACAACAGGAATCCTTCTTTGCGGTCTTCGATCACCGACATCATGGTGAAGATCGACGTGAAGAGCACGATCAGGATGAGAATTCCGGGATACGAATAATCCAGATAATGCTGCTGCCCCGGCCCTCCGCCAGAACGAAACGAAGTGCCGAATCCCGAACCCAGCACAGCCCAGAAAACCAGCGGCGACGCCAGAACACCGATCACTCGCCCTTTCTGGCGATAGAAGCGCACGATCTCGCGCCACCAGAGAGTGAACGCGGGCAGCATGACGCCCGCAGATGCGGGACGTATCGGTCGCGCCAATGTTGCCGCTTGTGTCGCCATCTTTAACTCGCCTTCGCGGCCGGAGTCTTCGCAGCCTGCTTCTTGCCGATCATGCCGTGATCACGCATCTCCCAATAAGCGTTCAGCAGGAAACACGCGGAAAGCGTCAGGAGAATCAATGTCATGAAAAGTCCGTCCACCGTGGCTGAGGGTGGGGACAGCGTGATCATCCCGCTCATGAAAATCCACGCCACGCCTGCCAGAGGAATCAAACCGAGCACCACGGAAAGCACCAGAATCAAGGGCCGCATGCTAGTGTCTCCTTTTCTTTTTGTCGTTGGGCTGAGGATTCGCTTCGCTGTTTTCACTCCAGAACTTATGCCCGGTGCGATGGATGAATACATCCTCCAACGCAGGCTTGCTCACGGAAATCGCCAGGATTTCACCAGGGAACGCTTCGACGACGTCCGGGACAAACCGGTGGCCGCCTTCGCGCTCGATCCGGATCTGGTTCCCGAGCACAGTGGTCGCGACATGAAAGCGCGAACGAATATGTTCGGCCAGAACGCCAGCATCGTGCGCCGTGTCCAGCAGGATCACGTCTCCGCCAATCTCGCTCTTCAGTTCCGCCGGGGTCCCGAGTGCGACCAGATTACCTTCATTCATGATGGCAAGGCGGTCGCAACGCTCGGCTTCTTCCATCAGGTGGGTCGTGACCAGTACCGAGACGTGCTCTTCATCGCGCAGGATCTGCAGGTATTGCCACAGATCGCGCCGCGCGCCTGGATCGAGCCCCGTCGTGGGCTCATCGAGGAGTAAAACGCCCGGATGATGCAGCAGTCCCTTCGCGAGTTCAATTCGGCGCTGCATACCGCCTGAGAACGTGCCGACCTGTTCTTTAGCACGATCCGCGAGCCCCACGCGCTGCAGCATCTCACTGACACGCTGCTTGAGGGCGGAGCCTCGGAGCCCGTACAGATGCCCCTGGTGCCAAAGATTCTCATAGGCAGTCAACTTGAGATCGACGCTCTGCGCCTGAAAAACGACACCGATCTGCCGTCGCAGGTTGGCCGGGTCTTCCGCTGCATCGCAGCCGAGGACGATGGCGCGGCCCGCAGTCGGGATCATCAGAGTCGAGAGAATCCGGAAGAGCGTGGTCTTGCCGCTTCCATTGGGCCCAAGGAGCCCGAAAAGTTCCGCTGGACGCACGTCGAACGAGACTCCATTCAGAGCCGTGCGCGTCTCGTACTTGTGGACCAGATTTTGAACGGAAATAACCGAGGCGGCAGACTGGACTACGTCCGGACCTGCATCGGCAACTACAGCGGCATTCGAGACCAAAGCGAATCCCCAGGAACTAGAACCAGTTTACGATACTTTCGCGGATTGCAGAGCCGCGCGCCGTCTCTAACGATCTCACTACGCCGCCGACGGGTCATGCTGTGGCTGCGGAACTCGCTCCTCGAATGCCACCGGAACGTGCCGCCACACTTGAATCGCCAGAATCACCGTGGTTGCCAGTAGAAGCGCGCCCACCGCAACGTGAGTCACGGTCGAGATCACCATCGGCAACTCTGGCTGCACGGCATCTCGTCCCCAGGATACCCGGGTCAGAAAAGCGGTGAATCCGAGACAGAGTTGCGCGATCACGAGCGACAGCATCAAAATCGCCGGACGCCGCACCACTTCGACATTCGGATACACCGTGAGTGCCCGGACTGCTGTCCACGCAAGCACGAATGAGACGACGGCAGCATGAACCACATGGGGCCACCAACTCATTCCATGGTGGCGGAACATCGCGCCCAGCAGTAATTGCACATACAGCACAAAAATCGCAAGCAGGGTCAGCGTAAACAGGCTGGGACGCCGCTGATCGAATTCCACCCTGGGCTGCTCCTCTATCCACCTCCGCCCGGTGAAGAGGGCGATGGCGACGGCAAGACAAAAGAATGTCTGTGCCAGCGCTGCGTGCGCCGATGAGATCGGCGGAGGCAAAAAGTACTTCACTGTCAGTCCCCCGAGAACTCCCTGCACGATGACCAGGGCGATCGCGACCAAGCCCAGGATTCGCAACCAGCGCCGCTTTTCGGCCCGCCACAACCAGACGGCAAGAATGATGGTGAGCAGTCCCGCGGCCTGGGCAATCATGCGGTGCGTGTGTTCGAACTGTACGCCGCCGACGAGTTTCGGGATCTTGTACCAGGAACCGAATGATGTCGGCCAGTCTGGCACCGACAGTCCCGCGTCGTTGCTCGTGACTAATGCTCCGGCAATGATGAGGAGGAAGGTCCAGCAGGCAAGAACAACAGCAAATCGATGCAGTCCGCGATTGTAAGGAATGGCGAGGGATTTCAGGGCCGTACCTCTTGATGAAGGCGTCGTAGACACCGGAATTCTCGTGAAGGAAAGCAGGCCAGGACAATACCCAGCCTGCTCGTCCAACCCGGTATTCTACCAAAACTGCGGGGCCTACTCGCCCGCTGCTTTGAAGCTCGCGTCAACGGTCTTGCTGTCCTTCGGCGCAACCGTGACCTTCTGATCCTGCTCTCCCAACTTCTCATGAACGAAGGCGATCGTGTAATCGCCCGGGGGCAGGCCCTTGATCTCATACTTACCGCTCTTGTCCGTCACGGCGAAGAATGGGCTCTTTACCACGTTCACGTACATCTTCATCCACGGATGCTGGTTGCACTTCACCGGCAGCATGATTTCCTCGCGCGCGAAGGTCTTCTGGATGTCGGCGGAAGATGGCGGCTGCGACTCGTTCCACTCGCGATTGTCCTTCGGAGTGGGGTGAATATTGTGCGTGGTCGGATCTGTGTTCTTGATATCGACCGTCTGCCCGGTCATCACGCCGAGTACGTGCGGATGGTACTGGCAGCCCTTCTGCTCAAGAACAACCGGGTCTTTGGGCGTATCGAAGGTTCGGCTTCCTAATCCTTCTTTTACATAGACGAACACATTGGCTAAGTCGCCGTTGTCTACAACGACTGTCTCAGCAGCATTGGTGCCCTTGCATCCGGGGTCCTGGCTCATGTCGATCTTCGCAACCTTGGGAGCTGTGCCGTCGAACTTCACGGTTCCACTCACGGTTGCTACCGTTGCCGGATCGATCGGAGTCGCAGGCGCGGCAGGCTGTGCTTGCTGTTCGGTAGTCGTGTTGCTGGATTGTTCTGTATTGTCTTTCTTGTTGCAGGCCGCCAGCACTATTAGCGCACACAGCGCCAGAATGCTGATGGTCGTCCATCGTGCTTTGCTATTCATTGTGTCCCTCTCTCCAAAGGTGAATGTGCTCCGGCGCAAGGCCGGATGTGGCGCGGGTGTGCACCCGCTGTGATTGTCCTCAAAGGTGTTCAGCGGCTATCCCCCCAAGGCGCGATTTTACCGCGAACCTCCACCGGCTGTGGAATGCGATACGATCTCGGCCTGTTTGCGATCCGAAGACGGACGCACCGCCGCGGTCTTGGCACGTGGAATCGATGCAGCAACTCGCTTCTGTTCTTCCGGCGTCAACTGGAAAATGTAGTCCGTTAACAACTTGCGATGATCTCCCGTATAGCCGTTAAACGTCGGCGGCGTTGGCCCGGAGAACACCCACTGATTCTCTTGTTGCTTGAACAACCCCGAAGGCATCGACGTCCCCGGGCTCACCGCTTGCGGATCAGTGATCCATCGTTCGACCCAGTCCGGCTTCAACCGTTCCTTGGCGAGCAGGAAATTCGGCGCCGTCGCGATCTTGTCGTGCCCCGGATCGCCCGTCGCGTGGCACTTCAGGCATGGCGCAGCCGTGCTCGAGAACAAGCTGCGGGCCATCTCGTTTTCCTTGGCTGTCAAGGTGGGCACTTGCTCCGGAATGTAGGGCAACGGCTGCTGCGAAAGCGCCTGGAAGAACCGCACCAGCTTCCGCAGTTCGTTGTCCGAGAACGAGAACGTTGGCATGCGGACCTTGAGATAAGGACGTACGCCATTCCGGTTCGTGTCCGTCGTGGTCAGCGCCGGATTCGACAGAAATTTGCGCAGCCATTCGGGATCGACGCGCGCGCCTTCCGTCAGCAGCTTCGGGGGCAACTGCTCCTGGATGTCCTGATACTGCTTCATCCCCATCAGGATCGTCGTCTGTCCAGGGATGAACTGATGACATCCCATGCAGTTGTATTTCTTGATGACCCACCAGCCCTCTTGAATGTCATGCCGAGCGTCGCCCGGTTTGTACTGGTAGCTGGCCGGCAGGGAAGTCTCCTGGCTCCCCATGAGGAAGGTGGTCAAGTCGAGCACCTGATCTTTGGTCAGGTGCACATTCGGCATGCGAAGTTTCTCGGTCTCGCCCTTTTCCTTGCCGAGATCATAGACATTCGGCTCGGCAAGTTTGTGCTCGAAGAATCCCTTGTGGTCGTACCAGGGCGTCGTCGCTGGACCATCCGGCAGCCGCGCCAGATCTTCCTTGTCCTTGATCGGCTCTGATCCTTTTCCGCCGCGTTGTGAGGCTTCGGTGAACAGAGCGAAATCGAGGCGCTCGATCGGCTTGCTGCCCTCATACGTAAGCTCTGTGCCGATACGTCCCTCGTCTTCGAACCCGGCGATCTCGTGGCATCCCGCGCATCCGAAGTGGCGGACCCACTTCTTACCTTCGTCCTTCAACGCAGGGTCATCCATGAACGAAGCATTCGCGTAAGCCGACGGCTCCTGCTTCTTCTGCGTGATCAAAAAGCTGGCTACGTCCTCCGCGTCTTCCGGGCTCAGCCGCAGGCTGGGCATTACCGTCATATTTTGCACTTGCAGTTCGTGGCCGTCGTTCGGACATTTGCTGTGCTCAAGGTCCCACTGGAAGGGAAGTCCCTTCTTCGCGTAATCCTCGGGACCGATGTCTTTCTTTTCGTACGGACAATACGGCCGCGTCCGCTCGCGCGCATTGTGAACCCAGCGCACGAGGTAATCGTAATTCGCCTTTTCTCCCACTCGTGTCAGGTTCGCGGCAAACGTGCCCCCCTGCATCTGGTCGCCTTCTCCAATGGAGTGGCAGGCGAGACATCCGCGCGTCTCAAAGAGTTCTTTGCCGTGCGCCGCGTTCCCGGGCTTATGCTTCGGAAGCTGGTCGGCGAATGCCGACTGCCAGATAAATGCGGAGATCGCCTGGATCTGATGATCGTTCAGCCGGAAGTTCGGCATTTTCGTCGTCGGACGGAAGTCCGTTGGCTTCTTCAGCCATACAGGAATCCAATTCTTGTTGAGCTTGAGCCGGATGTCCTTCAGATTCGGCCCGATCTTCTTCATGTCCTGCATCAAGCTGTGCGACTGGAAATCGAGCTGTTGCAGGCGCGCATCCATCTTGCTGTTCGCAACTCGTAGATCGACCGCTTCTCCGTTGAGCTTGTTGGCCTCGTCGTTGGACTCCGCAGCGTCCGCCTGTTTCATCAAGTAGGCCGTTCGCTTCACGTTGTCCTTCTTCTGGGTCTCAATCTGCTTGATCTGCTGCCCGACGGAGTTCAGGTCTTCCGGTTCCGGGTCGTAACCTTCGTATCGATGGCAGCCATTGCATCCGCGCTGGCGGAACAGGTCTTTCCCGGCGTTGATGGTTTGGAATTGCACGTCGCCGCTGACGAGCACCATGTCGGCGGAGTGGCACGTCTGACATCCGGCCTGCGAGTTCTCCTTCGGAAACAGCGGCCACAGCCAATGCTCGTAGTTGCCGTGCGCTTTTTCAACGCTTGTGGTCGCGCGACCGTTACCCTGGTGGCACGGCGAGCAACCGAACTTGTCCGGATCGTGAATCTGCAACAACTCCGGATCGGTATGGCTGGCGAATGCCTCCGCGTATTCGTCCGGCTTCTTCGCGCCTTTGAGAGTCATCGCGGCAGGAGTAATCTTCAGCGGCTCGCGCGAGCCCATATGGCAGGATTCGCAGCGGTCTACGATGTTCGCCTCGGCCACGTTGATCTGGACGATCTTGGGATCCCAGTCGGCCGTTTTCTTCTTGAGTCCATCGATCTGCGCCGGAGTCAGGTCCACCATGTGATCCGTGACGTACTCATCCATCTTGGCGCGGGCAGCAGTTGTCGGCTTCAGTACATCGCCCAGTTCCAGGCTGAGCTTGGTTCGCTCGTCCCGGATGTCGTTGTAAGTCTTCTCCAGTTCCTCAAACGTAAATTCTTTCCTGCTTCCGTCAGGGAATTCGACCGTAGCCTTCTTGTCTTTGTATTCCTTGATCTCCTTCGCCTTGCTGTCTTTGGCCGACTTGCTCTCGCTGGTCTCGAGTTCGTACGTCAAAGCGTTGACGTAGGCGCGGCGGTCGGTGAATACACTCTGAACAGCGAGAAGTCGTGCACTGGCATCATCCAGCTTCTTGCGAGCTTCGTCGCCTTGCGCCTTCGAATCCTCGTACGCCTTCTGATAAGCCTGCTTCAATGTCGCGTAGTTCGAATCCTGCTCGACTTCTTTTTGTGAACTGGCCGCCGTCGACCGCGCACTATTCAGGAACGCGCTGTATCGCGTCTTGAACTCCTCCTGAAATGCCTTCCATGGACGTTGTCCCCAGGCTTCATCCCACAACGCCCAGAACAACGTGATGATCAGCAGGATTGTCGCGATGACGTAGTGGGCAGCATACGACTTGCCGGTGATTGGATCCTGCTCGGGGATGGGTTTATCGGGCACCAGTTCCTCCGAAAGCTGTCTTTGGTCTCAGGTGTTAGGTCTTAGGTCTTAGGTCGTGCGAATCCATTTCGAAATCACTGCGCGTCGCAGCGAAGCCTAAGACCTGTGACCCATCACCTAAGACCTTTTTCAAATGTTGAACCACGGTGTAATCCACACGTACTTGATGTGCCACAACAGCCGCAGAGCCATCTTCAGCGGCAGGGCCACCATCGTGAGCAAAAGAAAATTCATGAGCGAGAACTGCAGCAGGCTCATCCGCTTGAAATCCTTCGCCATGCCCCGCCGGAACAACGAGTACACCAATCCTCCGCCCAGCAGGTAATACCCGCCTACGATGATGGCGCCGAATATCCCCTTGCCGAGGTTCGAGGTGATTCCAAACAAGTCGGGCAGATCGCGGTTCACCTCGTAGATCAGCCGGTTGTGGTCCCACGTTTGCCCCGGCCAGAACCACTGCCATCCGGGGCCGCGGATGAACGTTCCAATGATGATCATCGCGACCCACAGGATGACGAAACCGAACATAAATGTTCCGATGGAAAACTTCCGCTGCTTCCACGTGTAATAGCCGCTGCCCAGCGGATTCGTGTCGATATACGGAATGACCATCAATCCAATGATGATCATCGTCGGCATGACCACGCCGGCGATCCACGGATCGAAATAGACGAGCATCTCCTGCAGTCCGAGGAAGTACCAGGGCGCTTTCGCAGGATTCATGGTCAGGTTGGGATTTGCCGGTTCCTCCAGCGGCGCGTTCAACGAAATCGACCAGACCATCAGAATGATGGTCACGATAATCGCAGCGAGAAACTCAATGCGCAGTAGGAATGGCCAGACATGAACCTCTTTCTGCCATCCCTGCTTGAACGGCCACGTCTTGCGATGATGCGTCTTGGCCATCGCAGGATCGGCTTCAAGCTGCGCGATTAGTTGATCGTTCGCGTGCGCCTGTTTCCATGCCAGGTAGATGTAGAAACCCAGCAGCGGAATCAGGCCGACGATTGGAACGTTATCCGGCGCTGAGCAAATCTCCCAAAGTTGTCGCCAATCCATAGTCTCTCCACCTACCATGTGGCGACAGCCGCCCTCGGCTGTCCCATGCGAACAATCACTCGCCCGCGGCCTTCGGTCCCCGTCGCGGCTTATCGGCCTCTTCCGACAGCATGACCGGAGCCGGACCCGAAATGCCTCCGTCTTTTCTCACGCGCCAGAAGTGGACGATCATCAATACCGACGCCACGATCGGAATCCCGATGCAGTGCCAGATGTACGATCGCAGCAGCGCATTGGCGTCGACGATCGATCCGCCGAGCAGTCCGAACCGCACGTCGTTGTACGGAGTCATACCCAGCAGCGATCCGAAAGGTCCTTCATGTCCGAGCAGCGGAGTCGCGCGCGCCATATTCGTTCCCACTGTTACGGCCCAGAAACCGAGTTGATCGTCCGGCAGCAGATAACCGGTGAACGAGAGCAGCAGGGTGAACACGAGCAACAGTACACCGATGTTCCAGTTGAATTCCCGCGGCTTTTTGTAAGAGCCGGTCAGGAACACGCGGAACATGTGCAGCCATACGCCGATGACCATCAAGTGCGCGGCCCAGCGGTGCATGTTCCGCAAGATCTTCCCGAAGGGCACGTCGTGCTCGAGATACAGCACGTCACGGAACGCCTGCACCTTGCTGGGGTGGTAGTAGAACATCAGCAACACGCCCGTGTAGGTCAGGATGATGAACAGAAAGAACGTGATTCCGCCCATCCCCCACGTATAGCTGTAGCGCACCGCGTCGCGGTTGATCTTCGCCGGATGCAGATGCAGGAAAACGTTCGACAGCACGCCCAGCGCGCGGTTGCGCGGAGTGTCATCGTGCTTGTGCCGGAAGATCGAGGTATAGACCTGAGTCTTGGTTGGATCCTTCAGCCCCTCAATCTGCTCCTTCGCCTTAGTAGGGATGTCGGTCTTAAGAGCCTGAATGTCCTCTTTGACCCCTGTGGTGACTTTCTCGAGGATTCCGACCTTGCCACCGTTCTTTCCATTCCCACTGCTGGCGTTGCTTGCGCCATTACCGCCGTTCGGGTTGTCTGCATCAGCCATGAATGATCCGATCTCTCTCCGTCATTCCGAAGCGCCAGATTTTGGGCGAGGAATGTGATTCTGGTGTGCGTCTATACTCCGGTCAAGAACGCTCCCGGATCGTTGAATTTGCTGAGTTGTCCTTTTGGCCAGGAGTACAGCTTCGACGTGTCGACGAGAACCTGCCCGTCGGGTGCGAGTTCAATGTGCGCGCGATCCATCGGGCGAGGCGCGGGACCTTCGAAGTTGATCCCTTCGCTGTCGTAGCCGCTACCGTGGCACGGACACTTGAATTTGTTTTCGCTGGGTTTCCAGTCCGGCGTGCAGCCCAGATGTGTGCAACGCGCGTAGATCACAAACAGACGGTCCGGCGTGCGATCGACCCAGATGCGATATTTCTGCTGGAATTTCGTGTCGACCCCGAGCGCGAACTCCGACGGATAGCCAATCTTGAAGACGCTGTTTGGTTCGAAGAGAGTGCGCGGCAGGAAGAAACGGAAAAAGGCCAGAAACCACGCCGTCAGAAAGCCTGCGACCATCGTCCACACGAAACGGCGCCGCCGCCGGTCGATCTCAGTGGATGGGGCAGTTCCGGGTATGCCGCCGGCTGCAGCCGCCTTCGAGGTGCCAACCGCCGGGGTGCCCACATACTTAGTGGCATCGGCCTTGGTTGCGGGTTTCCCCGCGTCCGGATTCGGATTGACCTTACCGGTCTCCAACTCCGCCATGTACCCTCCTGTGCCTTGATTCGGACGTGGCCCTAATCTAATCCGGCAGCCGCCGCGTAATGTGGCTCTGCCAACTTCCTCCCCATCGTTTCAATCGGTATGACCTTCGGGAATGCCTGACCTAGGGCTTCATGCACGATCTGCCCAAGAGCTTGTATGAATTTTGGCGAATCATTCAGCCCGGCACTCATCTCGAAGCAAGTGATGCCGAGTTGTTCGGCTTCGTGACGCGCCTCATGATCAATCTCGCCAAGGGTCTCGACGTGATCTGAAACAAATGCGATCGGAACGACACAAACGTCGCGCACCTTCTCGGAACTCAGCGTACGCAGCGTCTGGTGCAGGGAAGGCTGCAGCCACCGGCTTGCCCCCACTTTGCTCTGATAGCAAAGCCGGTGCGGATTGCTCCATGCGCCGTGCTCCATCAGCAGCCGTACCGTATCTTCTATTTGTTCCTGGTAAGGATCGCCCTTCTGAATGACGGAGAGCGGAACTCCGTGCGCGCTGAAAACAATCTCCGCCCGGTTTGGATCTGCAAAGCGCGCCAGGGCTTCATTCACCTTTTCCGCCATGGCATCGAGGTACGCAGGATGTCGATAGAAGGTCTGCACGCAGTGGGTCGGGATATCGTCAGCGAACAGCCGACGCCATTCGTTGAGGCTTGATCCGCTGGTCGTAGAGGAGTACTGCGGGTAAAGCGGCAGCAGAACGAGCTCATCGCACGCCGCCTCGTGCACCTTCTCGATCGCCTCTTGGGTGAATGGATGCCAGTACCTCATTGCGACAAAGCAGTGCGCGTCCAGTCCTTGTGCACGCAGTTCGGCTTCGAGGGCACATGCCTGGCGCTCGGTATTCCGCCGGATCGGAGATCCGCCTCCGATGGTGGCGTAATGGTGCTGCACCTTGCGCGCGCGTGTAGTAGATATCAGTTTCGCGAGGGGTTTGCGGCCAAGACGTGCGAACGGGAAGTCGATGATATCGGGATCGCAGAACAGGTT
Organism: Terriglobia bacterium; assembly: GCA_963727085.1. Classification (GTDB taxonomy): domain Bacteria; phylum Acidobacteriota; class Terriglobia; order Terriglobales; family Acidobacteriaceae; genus Sulfotelmatobacter. Next base: position 871,188 of record CAVSER010000007.1, read on the forward strand.
GTATAAAAACGGCTCGATCGCTTCCAGCGTGTCGGGTCCACCGAGCTGAAAGAGAACTATCCCTACACGCGAATTCGGACGCGTCATTCCCCAGAACCCCAGAACCGCACGAAATTTACTCCGTTTCGAACGTGGGAGTCAATGGCCGAATTGCAAAAGTTTCGCTACTTCGTCGCCAGCGCGATGACATTGCATAATCCTGTGGTTACAAGGCAAGCTGTTAAGGTGCCAGAATTACCCGACATCTCGGCCTATATCACCGCACTTGAACCGCGCGTCATCGGTCAACCGCTGCAGCAAATTCGATTAGGCAGTCCGTTCCTCTTGCGCACGGCTCAGCCCCCCTTGCCGCAGTTCGAGGGTAAGATCGTTAACGAGCTCCGGCGCATCGGAAAGCGCATCGCATTCGGGTTCGAGGACGATCTCTGGCTAGTACTGCACATGATGATTGCCGGCCGGTTGCACTGGAAGCCGGCTGGAGCGAAGCTCGCGGGCCGGCAGGACCTGGCGGCGTTCGATTTCCCCAACGGTTCGCTGGTCCTCACCGAAGCCGGCAGCAAGCATCGTGCATCGCTGCACGCGGTCTCCGGTCAAGCCAATCTTCCCGCCTTCGATGCCGGAGGCATTGACGTGTTCAGCTCAGATCTTCAAACCTTCCGCTCGGTACTCAGCGCGGAAAACCACACGCTTAAGCGCGCTCTCACCGATCCGCGGATGCTGAGTGGGATCGGCAACGCCTATTCGGACGAGATCCTGCACGCCGCCAAACTTTCGCCCATCACGCTGACGCAGAAGCTCAGCGCCGACGAATGGCAGAATCTGTTCGACGCAACCCATCGTACTCTCGAACTCTGGATCTCCAGGTTGGGCGCCGAGGCCCAGGAGAAGTTTCCTGAAAAGGTCACCGCCTTCCGTAAAGACATGGCCGTCCACGGCCGGTATGGCTTGCCTTGCCCACGATGTGGCGACAACGTCCTTCGGATTCGCTACGCCGACAAGGAAACCAACTATTGCGCTCGCTGCCAGACCGGGGGCAAGGTTCTCGCCGACCGCAGCCTCTCGCGTCTGCTGGGTTCGGACTGGCCACGCTCCTTGGAGGAACTTGAGGCTCTCAAGCGCCGCTAACCTTGTTCGGCCATAAAACGATTCCCGGATATCTTTTCGGGCGCGTGCGAATTCCTTTCTGCAACCCGAACGCGATTCGCGTACTCTTAACGTCTTCACCACGAGCTTATCGAGATGACTCCGGTCGCATACATTGAAGCGCCGCAAGACGACCTTCTCCGCTTCGAGTTCGGCTCGGCGCGCGAGCGCGCTACCTGGGTCTACGGGTTGCTCCGCGCGATCATGGACGTGCCGATTTCCCGCCGTACGGAGCGCCTGGCGCGGCTTACGGCTAGGATCGACGCGCACCCGCACCGGGACGAGATCCGCGCCTCATTCCGCGAGTTTTGGTCGCATCACTCCTATGTTCGCGTGATTTCCGAGGCTGGCCTGCCCGACGAGATATTCCTCCTGCGGGAACTTTTTGCCCGCGCCGTGAAGCGCCTTCTTCCTGAAGACGAGGTACGCGGCGACCTTTACGTCCTGCTGAACTCGCTCGGACTGCGGGAAAGCGACGCTGCCTGGTTGTCGTCCCTGCCCGACGACCTCGTCGCATGGTGGTCGGACATCTTCCGACTCTCGAGCGCATCGATGCTTGCTTCCTGCAAGATTCTCGCCTTACGTGCCGCCAACGTTGCGCTGTCGCGGGATATGTTGATCCTGGCCAGTGACGAGGACATTACGAAGTCGAGTTTTTTCCATCTCCCGTCGCTCGTCGAATCTGTTGTCCTGAACCCCGAGGAGTTTCCCCGCTGGGAAGAGCAGCGCGAGGCCTGCGTGGTCCAGTTGCGGGCGATCAACGAGCGCCTCGAAAAGGAAGGAACATCGGCGGGCCTGATCTTTCGCCTGCGTCTCCTGCGTTCATTCCTGTGGAGAATCGACCAGGTGCTGGCATTGCGGCGTCCGGGCGCCGACCCACGAAAATTCGCTGTATCGCTCGTTCAGGGATTCGCCTCCCAGCGCCGCATCTCAAAAGTAGCCAGCACGACCTTCCGGCGGCTGGCACGCAGTCTTGTCGAGAAAACCGGCAGAGTCGGAGTGCACTACATCGCGAAGAATGCCTCGCACTGGCGACTCATGGGAGCCGGCGCCATCATGGCCGGAATCATCACCTGCGGCACTGCGCTGATGAAGTACAGCATTTCGGCGAAAATCCATGCGCCGTTTCTTGTGGCGTTGGGACATTCCCTCAACTATGTCGTCAGCTTCCTGCTGATGCAGGCCGGCGGATACCTGCTTTCATCGAAAATGCCGGCCGCAACCGCGGCAACATTGGTTGACGCTATGGAGGACCCTGCCAAAGACCACATGGCCAGCCTGCGTGCGATCTCGCAAACGCAAACCATCGTGACGCTGGGGAATCTTCTCGGAGCCATCCCGGGCTCCATTCTCGTGGATCGGTTGTGGCATGCCGTATTCCATCATCCGTTCCTGACTCAGGCAGAGGCCGAACACGGCGTCCACATGGTGATCCCTCATCAGTCCGCCACGATTCCGTTTGCCATCGTCACCGGTGTGCTTCTGTGGCTCTCATCGCTGGCGACCGGATGGTCGGCCAACTACATCGCCATCACCAAAATGGGAACTGCCATCTCGAACAGTCTGCGGGTTCGCCACCGCTTTGGACTGAAGCGCGCCGCAGCGCTTGCCGAGTGGGTGCAGCATCAGGCCCCCGGCTCCATCGGTTACATCGTCCTGGGCTTTCTGCTGGGAACAGTTCCAATCCTGGTTGCCTTATTCGGAATTCCGCTGGAAGTGCGCCACGTGACACTGTCGGCCGCCAGCCTGGGATACGCTCTGGATGGAATGTGGATCTATGGCGGGCTCGAGCGCAAGGACATCCTGCTGTCGCTGTCGGGAATCTTCACGATTGGCGTCTTTAATCTCTCGACTTCGTTCGTGATGAGTTTCCTGCTTGCCGTCCGTGCGCGTGACGTCGGCTCGGAAAGAGCCCGGAAGTTCGTGAAGGAAGTCTTACGCGAGTTGTTCACTCACCCCGCGTCATTTCTTCTGCCTGCGCAGACCGAGGCGCAACCCTGAAACGTCCGCCTGCTACGCGGGCGTCCCTGTCTTTGCTTTCTCCATCTCCTCGATGACAGCGTCTGCGAATTCCGAAGTCCCGGCCTGCCCGCCAATATCTCGCGTTAGTTTGTCTTTGTGCCGGTAGACCCGTTCCAGCGCATTCCGTATCTGCAACGACGCCTCGTGCTCCCCCAGATGCCGGACCATAAGCAGTGCCGACCGCAGCAACGCCGTCGGGTTCGCAAGATTTTTTCCTGCAATGTCGGGAGCAGATCCGTGTACTGCTTCAAACACCGCGCAGTCATCACCGAGATTCGCGCTCGGAACGAAACCCAAACCACCAACGAAAGCGGCGCACAGGTCCGACAGGATGTCGCCGTAAAGATTCTCCATCACCAGCATGTCGTACTGGTAGGGATTCATCACCAGCTGCATGCACGTATTGTCGACAATGTGTTCGCCGTAGGTGATCTCCGGATATTCCTTGGCGACCGCCCTCGAGCATCGCAGGAACAACCCGTCCGACAGTTTCATAATGTTCGCTTTGTGAATGGCGTGAATCTTCTTGCGATTGTTCTTGCGGGCGTACTCGAAGGCAAAACGCGAGATGCGCGTCGATGCTTTCTCGGTGATTACTTTCAAGCTTTCCACTACGCCGGGCACCACTTCGTGTTCCAGTCCCGAATACAAACCCTCGGTGTTCTCACGCACGATAATCAGATCGACGTCCGGATATCGCGTCGGGATGTGCGGTAGATTGCGGATGGGACGGAAGTTTGCATACAACTCAAACCTCTTGCGCAGCGCGACATTGATGCTCGGGAACCCGCCCCCAACCGGCGTGGTCACCGGGCCTTTCAGTCCGACGTGGGTTCGCTCGAGCGATTCGATCAAATCCTTGGGAATGTACTCGCCCGACTTCTCATAGGCTTCCGCGCCGACGGCGAAACTCTCCCATTCAAACTTGACCCCGGTCGCTTCGAGGATCCGCACCGTCGCTTTAGTAACTTCGGGCCCGATTCCGTCGCCCGGGATCAGCGTGACTTTATGACTCATGAGTATTGATCGTCCGTATGTAGAGATTGTTCTAAAACTTGAAAATGCGTTGGCACTTCGCTACGGGGTCTTCGTCTTTACCAGATCTTTTAACTCGTTCATGAATTCTTTGACGTCCTTGAAATCGAGATACACCGAGGCGAATCGCACATAGGCTACTTTGTCGTAGCGGCGCAGCCGGTTCATGATCAATTCTCCCAACTCGCTCGTCTTCCGCTCCCGCTCCGCAGATTCGATGACAAAAGATTCAGCTTCGTTGACGATCTGTTCCAATTTTCCCATCGGAACCGGACGTTTTTCGCATGCCCGGAGCAGCCCGTTGAGCACCTTTTGCCGGTCAAATTTCTCCCGCCTTCCGTCTTTCTTCACCACCATGTACGGGATTTCGTCGATCCGCTCATACGTAGTGAAGCGTTTTCCGCACTTCAAGCATTCGCGGCGTCGCCGGATCGACTCGGCTTCCTTGCTCTCGCGCGAGTCCACCACCTTGTCGTTCGCAAAATTACAGAAAGGACATTTCATGGCGCTGAATTCTTGAACCGATCTCCAAGAGCTCATTCACTCCGAAGCGCACTCCCACCATCGGGTGCGCGTCCGCACGGTGAAATCTGCTTCTGGGCCGAACAGAAATTGTAACAGTAGAGTGAATTCGCCTCCTTGGAACCAAAGCGCTATTTCAGGGCGGATTAGAAGGAGTACACAGCCGAGGAAGCACTGGAATTGCGCACCCGAAAAGTGGGACAATAACAGCGTAGGCCATCCGTGAACGCCGTTATGCGTGAGTGAAGGAGGTCCTATGCTGGCCGTACGCCATCGTTTCTCGCGCAATCCTTACTTCCAATTCCACCCGCTGCACACGCTGTTTTCACTGCTCAGCGCCCTCATCTTGTTCGGGTTGCTTATCTGGTTCCTGGCAGTCCCCGCTCGATAAGGCCCAGCGGTCCTCCATGAGAGAAGCTCCCACCCGTGTGTCTCATTGCGCCCGCGCATGCGATGCGCGAACTCTGAAAAAGATGTTAAACCTCGGTAACAAAATCGAAGGAATTCCTTTATCGGAGCCATCAAAATTTAGAATTAGAGTTATCCCTACTAAATCGCTAATGTATTGCGATGGACACTTTAATCTCTGTAGAGGACTCACATGTAGACGTACTCCATGAAATCAGTGTCCGCCTGAACACTGCGGATGGATTTCACGAAGTTCTCAGTCGTGTGGTCGATTTTGCGTCTGCCCTCGTCAAATGCGATTCCTGCCTTATTTATGTGTTGGAAGAGGACGAACTCGTTCTGCGCGCCACGAAGAACCCTCATCCGGATGCTGTGGACCGTCTGAAATTGAGGGTCGGCCAGGGAATCACCGGATGGGTTGCCGAACACAAGGAGCCGGTAGCCATCCCCGAAAAAGCAGCCCAGGATCCGCGCTTCCAATTCTTCAACGAACTCCCGGAAGACAGCTATGAAGCCTTCCTTTCCGTTCCGATCATGTGCAGGGGGCGAGTCGTCGGTGTCATCAATCTTCAGCACAAGCAGCATCACGTCTACCGCCGCCGCGAGATCCGCATGATTTCAACCATCGGATTCCTGGTGGGAGCTGAAATCGAAATGGCCCGCCTCGAGGACGCCAACGTGTCCTTGGCAGAGCAACTCCAGACCCGAAAGATCGTGGAGCGCGCCAAGGGAATCCTGCAGCGCGATCTAGGTTTGAGTGAAGAGCAGGCGTACCTGGCCCTGCAACGCCAGTCCCGCCAGAAGCGCAAGCCCATGAAAGAAATTGCCGAGGCGATCGTTCTCAGCGACGATGTCCGCGGCAACTCGCAACTGCCAACCAGTTAACCAGCCATCTCGGAACTTCCTTTGTCATCCTGAGGAGGGCAATAGCCCTCCGAAGGACCATAGATAGCAGGCACTCAGCATTGCGGTATTTGAGAACGTACTTGCAGCGTCCGCGAAAGGCGTTCCCCTGCATATTGAAAATTCGTACCCTGCCGGCAAAAAATCTGAGGGCGGATATCGGGTTTGATATCCGCCCTCTTCTTACGTTCAGTTGAACTACTGGCCCGCCGAGGTTCCGGCACCGGCCTTCGCGAGCTGCCGTTGCGTCCCGTGAGGCGGCACGGTGAAGTGCAGAGTCATACCGAATTCCGGCAACTGCATGGCTGTGACGTAACTGCCATCCGCGGTGGTCTCGAGCATGAGACGGCTCCCTGAGGCAGTATTGACGTCCTCAGTCGCCTGCACCATCACCATGTACCCTGCGGGTGTTCCACTGATCTTGCTCAGAATCACCACAGGGGAAACGCCACCAGCGTTATACGAGAACTGGTAATCCCCTGCCGGAATCTTGGCAGTTCCCCAACGCACGTCGTGCGTGAGGGTAAATTTCCCGTGCGCCGGTTCCTCGGCCGATGCGACCGTCGGAGCGATGTTCAAGGTTGCTGCAGCCAGAAGCGCTGCATACACGAATTTACGAATCGAAATCATGGAATCTCCATTCTGCCCTGCATAGCGAGGGCAAGTCTGACGAGCACGCTGTCCGCAAGGCGCACGGATCGCATGGGCTCAGGCTGTGGTGGAGAACGACAAGGTCAGGAGACGGCGATGCCGCGAACTCGGCTGGCATGCCATCAGCGCCTCCGCTGGGACGCCGGCCGCTTAGCCGGCTTGCGAAGTGATTCCACTATGCAACAGGACTGGTGCAGCCGTCCAATTCAAAGAATCTATCGAGACCATTCAGGCTCGCCGCCGTGACGAGGGTAACGTTACTTCATCCACGGGCAGCGAGCCTGATCGCAAGTCAGATTTTCGCCTATGAAATGCCATTCGCATTCAGATGCTTGGAGTACTCTCGATCTGTTTGCTGAATATGCTTGACCAGCCAGTCCTTGAGGAACGTGGTCACCGCCACCGACTGGCCGACCGCGCCGGCTTTCAGGTCGCGCTCAAACTGTTCCACCTTGCTGACGAATTCCCTATGTTGCACCCGGTGCGGCTCAAGGCCCGCATACTTCGTTCTCTCGAGCAGGGCCTCCTCTCCCGAGAAGTGATACTTCGTGTACTCCGCCAGCTGTCGGATCACTCGCTGGATCACCTGTGATCCTTTGCCAGTCATCATCGCATCGTGCAGATCGTTAATAAGGGCGAACAGCCTTTTGTGATCGTTGTCGCACTGCTTCACCTTCACGCTATAAGTGTTGTCCCACACGAATAAGGCCACGGCTTCCTCCGAAATGCGTTGCAAGTTCAGGCGCGGTCCAGACGCCGTCAGGCGATCACATCGGCATTCCATGAGACATCTTTAGAGCAGGGAAGCAGCGAGCGCATTGCCGCATGAACTTCTGTTCAACGTCCTCTGAAGCTTTCTCGCGACCCGCCGATGAATCCCCCGGGCTATGAGCACTTCCGGACACGCTGCCGCCGACAAACCGAATCCCTGGCTCGCCCGCCAGCCCATCCTCGAAAAGGACGATAAGGTCATCGGTTACGAGTTGTTGTTCCGCGAGACCGCTGACGACAGTCGCTTCAACTCTGATTTCGACAGCGCTACTTCCAGCACCATCTCGACCCTGAATGTCATCGGCCTCGACGCCATCTGCGATGGGCGGCTCGCGTTTATCAACTGCACCCATCAGATGCTATTGAAGGATTACTTTCTCCTGCTGCCGCCCGACAAGGTCGTCATTGAGATTCAGGAGAGTGTCCCTGCCGACGACATCGTCCGGGCTGCATGCCAGCGCCTCAAACACAACCGCTACAGCATCGCGCTCGACAACTTCGTTCCCCAGGATCCGCGAGCGCCCCTTGTCGAGTATGCGGATTTCCTCAAAGTTGACATCCGGCGCCACCAGCCCGAACAGAACCAGGCCCTCGCCGCAAACTACAGGAAAAATTGCCGCATGATTGCGCAGAAAGTAGAAACGCGCGTGCAGATGCTGACCGCATCCAAGGACGGCTTCACCCTGTTTCAGGGATACTTCTTCCGCCGTCCGGAAAAGATGCGCGCGCGGCATCTCCCGGGGATTCAGGCGGACTACTTGCGGCTGCTCCAGGCTATCTCCGCTCCCACAATCGATTTTGCGCAAGTCGAAGACTTACTCAAACACGATGCGTCCTTGTGCTACCGGCTGCTGCGCTACCTGAACTCCCCCCTGCTGGGTCTGTCTTCTCCCGTGCAGTCGATCCGTCACGCCATGTCGCTTCTCGGAGAGCGCGAACTGGTGCGCTGGATCCGCATGGCCACAACGCTCGAAATCGGCAACGAGAAGTGCTCGGACCTGGTCCTGTCCGCGCTGGTGCGCGCCCATTTCTGCGAGCTCATCGCTCCCCGCGTCCAGCATGGCAAGTCCGACCTGTTCCTGATGGGAATGCTCTCGATGATGGATTCCATTCTTGAATTTCCCATGGGGGTCGTGATTGAAGGCCTTCCGCTCGATCCGGACACAAAATCGGAACTGCTGCAGGCCAAGATCGGGCGCGAGACGCCTCTGACCCCGATCTACCACCTGATGCTTGCGCGCGAAATTGGGGATTGGGAAGAGGTGACGTCGCTGGCAAAGAAGCTGAACCTGTCCCTGCCTTGCGTCAATCGGGCGTACAACGAGGCCATGGCGTGGGCGCGCGAGATTACAGCAGGCCGTTAATTCTCATTCGCGCTCCCGAGTCATGCGCACTTGGGCTGAACCGCGGAACGCTTCAAGGCCGTTTGCGGCGGCATCGCTGCCGGGCGCACGTACACCTCGCAAATCGTCGGACCTAATTGCTGCTCTACGATTACGACCGTGCCGTCATTGGATTGGGCGCGGCGGTGTGTCTCCAAGCGCGCTCCGCTAAAGAAGCTCACCGGACCGCTGATCGTGAATTTGGTCGGGCCACCATATTGCTCGAGGCACTGCTCCAGCGTCCCGGAGAAACATTGTGCATGACGAGAATTGAATGGATTCATGAGGTCACCTTCCATACCTACAAGAGGGATTACCCGGGGGACGAATCCTTGCTGGGATTAAATCTACGGTAGCACCGAAAAATGCGGTTGAAAAGTACAATAAACAATTAGCCGCCGGTATCCAGATCAATATAGTTCCACTTTGAACTGGCGCCATACTCGAAGGTTCGGAAACCGGCAGGATTGCACCTAAGTCGGGGGCTATCTCGCTTCTGTGCTTCCCGCTCGCGCTGTTCCTTGCGCTGTTCAGGCGAGATTTCCCGCATTCCACCGTATGACATTGCGTATTCCCGCGGAGCATGAGACCATCGTCAGTTCGGCGACGGTGGCGGTGACCAGCCACCGCCACCACAGGAAGGGTAAAAATGTATCAGAAGAAAGCTGGAGTCTTTATGGCCGACTGGTGGGATGCGGACGGCCGGCGTCATCGCAAGCAATTCGCCAATTCTGCCGCAGCGCGCGAGCACGAGCACCGCGAGACGGCCCTTGCCCATGCGGAGCGGGCCAGCCGCGAAATGAAATTGGCAGCCCGTACCGGTGGCGTAAAGCGCTCCCAGCCCAAAAAGGCGGACGGCTCCATGGAACCCGCCAAAGGCAAGCTGGGCGTCATGATTCCGGGCATGGGCGCCGTCGCCACAACCTTCGTGGCCGGTGTAGAGGCAATCCGCAAGGGTCTCGCCAAGCCAATCGGATCTCTCACCCAGATGGGCACGATCCGTCTCGGCAAGCGCACCGATGGACGCTCCCCGAAAGTGAAAGAATTCGTTCCCCTCGCCGGACTCGACGACCTGGTCTTCACCGGCTGGGACATCTTCGACGACAACATGTACGAAGCCGCCTCGAACGCGGGCGTGCTCGACTATCGCCTCCTGGAGCAACTCAAACCTTTCCTGTCCTCGGTCAAGCCCCGCCCCGCCGTCTTCGATCACAACTACGTGAAGAAGATCGACGGACCGAACGTGAAGAAAGGCAAGAGCAAGATGGATCTTGCAGAGCAGTTGCGCGACGACATGCGCGAATTCAAGAAGACGAGCGGTGCGACGCGTCTGATCACGATGTGGTGCGGCTCCACCGAGTCCTACATCGAGCCGACCGAGGCCCATCAGTCGGTGAAGGCGTTCGAGAAAGCCTTGCGCGATAACGATGAGATGATCGCCCCCTCGATGATTTACGCCTATGCCTCGCTGATGGAAGGCGTGCCCTTCGCCAATGGCGCCCCGAACCTCACGGTCGATCTTCCCGTGATGCTGGAACTCTCCCGCAAGAACGAAGCTCCCATTTGCGGCAAGGATTTTAAAACCGGTCAGACTCTCATGAAGACCGTCCTCGCTCCGGCGTTCAAAGCGCGCCTGCTCGGTCTGAGCGGATGGTATTCGACTAACATTCTCGGCAATCGCGACGGCGAAGTGCTCGACGATCCCGGGTCCTTCAAAACCAAGGAAGAATCCAAGCTCGGAGTGCTGGAGCACATCCTGCAGCCCGGACTCTATCCCGAACTCTACGGGAACATGTATCACAAGGTCCGCATCAACTATTACCCGCCGCGCGGCGACAACAAGGAGGGATGGGACAATATCGACATTTTCGGATGGCTCGGCTATCCGATGCAGATCAAAGTCGATTTCCTCTGCCGCGACTCAATCCTCGCCGCCCCCATCGTCCTCGACCTGGTTCTGCTGATGGACCTGGCGCAGCGCAGTTCGCAGCTTAAAGGCCTGGGCATTCAGGAATGGCTCAGCTTCTTCTTCAAGTCTCCAATGACTGTCCCGGGGCTTTATCCCGAGCATGATCTGTTCATCCAGTTGATGAAGCTGAAGAACACCCTCCGCCACCTGAAGGGCGAAGAACTGATCACGCATCTGGGCCTCGAGTACTACGACTGACGCTGTGTGGCGCGGGGGTACCAGCCCGCGCCAGCTTGACTAACAGTTCGGATACTTAGCCCGCACCTGTTCATAGCGTGGCGAACTGGTACCGTGCTTCTTGTAATAGCCGAGAATCTGGCGTTCGCGTGAAGTGGGCCAGGACTGCCCGGTCGAGATGCGTTGCGGAAGTTTGGCCTCGACCTCGGCGAGATTTTGAATTCGGTCCCGCGACAGTGCGATCTTCCTTCCTGTGGGGCCAACGCGCGCGACCAGATGATTATTCTTGCGAACAATCGATCCCAGTTCGGCCGAGAAATCCCTGTCTTGTCCGACATGGTTCTTGTACCGAATCGAAATGGGATTCTCTGGATGGAAATCTCCACGGGTCGGCACAGCCGACTGCTGACGGCGGAGACGTTTTCCGTAGAGCATGCCGGCGTCGAAATAGGGACAGCTCGGATTCTTGCAGTGAACGATCTCGTCCCTTGTCTTGCGGGCGCCAGTCTCACCGCAACTGGGGCACTGCATCGTGCCTCCACCCGAAAACAAGCTGATTAGATAATCCAGCAGACCATAGTTGTTTTCCTGCGACAAAGCACTCAAGGGGACGGTTTCACAAACGAACCTCCGCTTTAGCGGCAGGTTATTCCATCACACCCATGTACAGGCGGCCGCCCTCTCCCACGGGCTTGTCCGGGACCGCTGCTTCTGGGCACGGAGAGAAATCGGCCGTCGCGCTTGCGGCGCGCTGCCGATTGGCAACCGTCCCCTTGAAGGCTCTGTCGATCTTTCCGTGCCGGATCAGCCGATGTCGGTGCACCAACGACGGCAGTCCGAGCTGACGGAGTTCGTCGAAACTGATCTTGGCGAAATGACCCTTTTTGTGGCCTCCGAATACCATGCTAAGGATCTCTTCGGCCAGCCGGCGATCCAGCATGCGCAACTGCGGAGTGTCCGTGACATGCTTCAAGTAATAATCAAGAATCGCCACATTGCGCACACCACGTTCTATTGTCTGGCAGGCTACTGCAATGAGCGCGCGGCTTCTCTCACGCGCGTCACCGATCTTTGCCCAACGCCGTCGACTGCGGCGAAACGCGAAGCGAAACAGGTTCTGGATCTTCCGTTGCTTGTCGCGCGACAAAGATACCGCTCCACCGCAATTGAACTGCAATCCGAGATGCCGCAATGTCGTCGCATGCAGAAAGCGGAAATCGTGAGTGCCATTCCCGGCGCAGAGTACAAGGTCGTGTTCGTGACTTGCCTTAGTAGCAAGCCGTAGCTCTTTCAGTTGCGCATTGATCTGCCCGGCTGCCAATAGCGCCGAGTCCCGATTCGGCGACAGCAGCAGCAAGTCATCGGCATACCGGAAGTAGTGGACCTCCGGAATGCTTTCGATCGAACGGTCAAGGCCGGTCAAATACACATTCGCGAATAAGCAAGCGCTGGCGCAGCCGAAAGGAACTCCGCGTTCTGCGCGTTGAGATCCAGCCTCGTCCTGATACTCAAAGCGAATTCGTTCCAGGACAAGTTCGAAAAGGTAATCATTCGAATCAATGAGACGTGAAAGCTGATCGATCAGAACCTCGTGATTCACCGACGCAAAATAGTCCGAGATATCGCGCTTAATGACGTACGTTGGTGTGCGAGCAGCGCGCAGCGCCGCCGCTATTCGCGACTGGCAGCGATCGAGCCCGTAGGTGTGATCTCGATATGCATACGAAGAAGGCGAGAACCATGGATGCAAGCGACGGCTCAAAAGGCGATAGATCAGCAGGTCGACAATCCGCTCTTCCCAGGGAGGGATGTAGAGCGTTCGCCGCTTGCCGTTGAAGTTGTATTTCAATCCCACCGCAGGCCGGAAGTGAAAACGCTGGTTGCGCAGTTGTTGATGGATACCCGAAAGAGCGTTCAGCCCGCGCGCAGCGAGATCGTATAGCGTCTTGCCATCCGTTGAAACATTGAGGGCCTTCCGCCAGAGGAACAGCGGCTTCGTATACACGCGAACAGCAGCCTTGTAGAGCTCGGCCTCGCGATAAACATCGCGCCACCGAAGCAGCCGCCTTGCGCTGGGGAGTTCCGCCACGAGTGCAGCAATCTACACCGAAAGATGTGTGTGGGCAAGCATGAAGCTACGCCGCCTTCTTCTCCCGCTTGTACTCGTCGAACTTCTCCAGAAACCGCTCGATATCGTTCTTCTGGATGTAGTACGGGGTAGAAAGCCGCAGCTTGTGCGGATCGCCTCCCCGGATGCGGATCTTATGCGTCTTCCATAACCAGTTCTCGAGATCGGCGCGTTGGATCGGCGGCACGTTGACGCTGACAATCCCGCAGCGCAGCGCCGGATCCGGGGAAGTCCACGATTCCGCTCCCCGCTTCTTCATCCCGTCGAGCATGGAATCGGCGAGCTGCCGGTGCCGCTTCTCGATGCGGTCCAGCCCGATGTCCTCCGCCAACTTGACCGCCGCCCGCAACCCGCACAACGCGGGCACGTTCGAACTGCCAATGCGCTGAAACCGCTCGGCCCGAATCTTGGGCTCGTCCCAACCTTCGGTCGCGATCGTGTTCCATAGGCGATCGATCACTTCATCCCGCACGTAGAGAAACCCCGACCCTTTGGTCGCCATCAGCCACTTGTGCGGGCTCGACGAATACATATCGCAACCCAGTTCCTGCAGGTTGAGCCGCATCATGCCGGGAACATGCGCGCCATCCACAGCGGACAAAATGTTCTTGCTGCGAGCCAGGGCGCAGAGTTCCTTGGCGGGTAGCACAACGCCCGAAAATGTGCTGATATGGCTGAAGAACAGAACCCGTGTCCGCGGCGTGATGGCGTCGCTGAACAGATTCAGCACTTGTGCCGCATCCTTCACGGGGCGGGGAAGCGTGACCTTCTTCACCACGATCCCGTAGCGCTTGGCCTTCAGGTTCCACGGATGCTCGCCGCCGGGATGCTCCTGGTCCGTCATTAGCACTTCGTCCCCGGGTTTCATATCCAAGCCATTCGCGATGTAGCTGTTCGCCTCGGTGGCATTGCGAAGCAGCGCAATCTCATCGCGCTTGCAGCCCACAAACGCCGCCAGCGGATCGCGGAACTCGTTCCACGCCGCGTATCCCCAGATCGGATAGTCCTCCGGATCCTGCTGGTCGAGCTTCTCGGTCGAGGTATACCCGTCAAAGATGGCGCGCAGTACGGGCGCCGGACTCGAACCCACGGTGCCGTTGTTGAGGTAAATTTCGTCCGAAGGAATGAGAAATTGCTTCCGGATCTCCGCCCAGTAGCGCTCCTCATCCTTCTCCAGCAAGGACTTGTCTGGCATCGGAGGGACTCGGTCAAGCTGTGCGAACAGCTTGCTACTGAGCGCGATGGATGCCGCGACTCCGGTGGCGGCGGTGGAAAGAAAGTGGCGGCGGTTGAGCATGGGACCCCTCCGGTCGACGAACAGAAGCGGCTAATGGTACGACGGCTCACAACAACGAGCAACCAAGGCGAAGGGGGACTCGTTAAATCCATGATTTTCAGCCGCTTCAGGTAACCCGAACGGTCCTCGAAGCGTCTAACTGTACGGCTCAGATTAGGGGCTAGGTGTCTTTCCACCCGGCGTATAATCAGGCTTAAGGAGTACCCTATGAAATCCAGATGGCTGGCAATCGCCCTAGGATTGGCAGCGTTTTGCGTGACGCCCTCGATCTTCGCGCAAACGCAAAGCCCAGGCCAAAATCCCCCTTCGACGCAGACACCGGACGATCCGAACCAGGGACCGAAGGCTGGGGACGTCCAGAACGCTCCCAAGCAGAAACCGGCAGCCCTGCCGACCCAGGATGATGCTGACATAAAGCACAATGGTGGCAAGACCGACGTGGATGCCGTCGGAAACCGCAATGTGGGATGCGGACGCGGCGTAGGGAACTGGTACTCCGTCGAAGGTCAGGTCGCGCGCGGCCGTCAGTACGCGCAGCAGATCGAATCCCAGATCAAGCTGATTAACGATCCGGTCATCACCGAATACGTGAACCGCGTCGGACAGAACCTGGTGCGCAATTCCGATGCGCAGGTGCCCTTCACCATCAAGGTCATTGACTCAGACGTGGTCAATGCCATGGCCCTGCCCGGCGGATTCTTCTACGTGAACTCCGGGTTGATCCTTGCCGCCGACGAAGAGGCCGAAATGGCCGGCGTCATGGCCCACGAGATTGCCCACGTGGCCGCCTGCCACTATGGACGCGAAGCCACCCGTATGAACCTGCTGCAGATCGCCTCGCTTCCCGCCATCTTCATGGGCGGCGCGTTGGGATACGGAATTTATGAAGGCATGGGACTTGGCATTCCGCTGACGTTCCTGCACTTCTCGCGCGGATTCGAAGCTGAAGCCGATTACCTCGGCATCGAGTACATGTACCGCGCAGGATACGATCCATCGGCGTTCGTCTCCTTCTTCGAAAAGATCCAGGCAATGGAGAAGAAGAAACCCGGCACGCTCTCCAAGGCCTTCGACACGCATCCGCAGACTCCGGACCGGATTGAGAAGTCTCAGGATGAAATTCGGAAAATCCTGCCGGCCAAGCAGCAGTACATTGTGACGACATCGGAGTTCGATTCGGTGAAGGCACGGCTGGCGGCAATCGAGAACAAACACAAACTGCTCGACGAGAAGGACGCGAACAAGCCCAGCTTGCGGCGCACATCGAACCAGAGCGATAAGTCGGACGACAGCAAGAAGGACGACGACCGTCCAACCTTGAAACGTCGCGACGACTCCTCGAACAACTAGAACGGATTGCCTTAACGGAACCGGCGGCTTAGGCCGCCGGTTTTATTTTGCCGCTGAACCCAGTGACCCCGCAGTCTGGGATCGCGGCGTCCCATCAACTTCAGCACCATGTACCTTTCGCCGCTATCCTCAGAAGCCTTCGACCGACCAGAAAGAACCAGACCGGATACAAAGGTCCTGCGATCGCCATCAGGATTACCCCAGACGTCGGCAGCAAAAGTGCGAATACGATGCGGGCCAGATCGAGTCCATGCATCACAATTCCCATGTAAGCGGTTGTCCTGCTGAACACACTGCTGCGAAGCATAACGACGGAGATCAGCACAGCCCCGCTTTGCAATAGGATTCCACCCATGATGGCGCCAGTGCCATGCCAGATGTCGGTTGCCAATACCGCTTCTCCCGCAGCCAGGAACTGGGTTCGCGTCGCTTCCGTGGTCGCGGACGCATAGTTCTGACTGAGAGACATCATCGATAGAGCTGTGGGTGTCGCGAGCAGCAACGTCACCCCAACGAAGGCGAGAGCTGTAGAGAGAATTGCCTTCGCACGGTCAGTTCGTTTGAGCGCAGCATATAGGCCGAGAAATACGAAGTAGTACAGCGGCATTGCAACGATAGTGGGCAAGTCGAGGCGCAACAGTCCCACAATCCTGTCGCTCTGCAGAAGTCGGAACGCCTCGGCAGCGGTCGCGGGCGGGCCACCCAGGACCGTGAGTTGAACCATCGTGAAGAGGGAATAGGCGACGAGAACGAACGCGGCAACTCCACCGGTCCGGCACAACCATCTCAGATCCGAGGCCTCGGACTCGCTGGTAGCTCGGCCTTGCTCATTTTGACTTGCCAGCGTCACTGTTCCTCCAAGAGCGGTCACTCGGAAAAACTGCTGAGTCGAGCGTATCGAGTACAACAATGGGCGCAGTGACCAGGATCACCCGATTCCTGTTGTTAACTGTCGTTGTTGGCGATAGTGCAAGAGAGAAATAGAAAAGGTGCCGCACGGAGTGATTGCGCTCACTGACGTCTGCTCGAATCTGCGTACAATTCTTTCGTAATTTTTCTCGTCTCCCCGAAGAGCACCTCCATCGCGGGATGCAACACCCCCTCAGGCGAGAAGGTCGATTCTTCTTCACAAAACTTCAGTCGAACCGAGGGTTCGTTCCCTCGATGTGGGTTGGCGTATGAGAGTACTCAACTCCGCTGCCGCCTCGCTCGCGACATTCGTCCTAAGCTTGTCGCTCGCAGCGTGCACGCTCGCTACTAACCACACGCACATCACTTAACTAAGGAGAAATCATGAAAACCTTAAAGCGTTGTTTCTGGATGCTTTTGTGTCTTGGTTTCATTTCCTCAGTCTGGGCACAGAGTCAAGAGCGACCGACGCGGGCTGGCGAACGCCTCACTCCGCAGCGACGAATGGCCCACCTGCTCTCGAAAGCGCGGGCGACTGCTCAACCTGGAAGTCATTTGTCCGCCATTCCCTTCGACAAATCTAAGACCTGGGATCTCGGCGTCTATCCGGGAGGAACCACGACCATGCTGCAAGGTATTAACGACTTCGGCGTTGCCATGGGATGGGGCGACGTCCCAATCGAGGGAGGAACAGAAACCCGACTACTAGGCGTTCCTCTTTTTGGTGTCAACGCGGGCAAATGGTTTGAAAGCGGCGTCAGCGCGGGCGAAAACGACGCAGGAGAAGCCGGGGGCATCAGCAATACAGGAATTATCGTGGGCAACATCATGGATTCCAACGACTGGCCCGAAGCTTATGCCTGGATCCCAAATCATGCGGGGATCCGATTGGGAAAATATTCAGACGATGACGGAAGTATCGCCATCGCGATCAATCACTCGGGCACGTTAATCGTGGGCAACAGCGGCAAGCTCATGCCAGACGAGTCCGTTCGGGCCACACCCGTTGTCTGGACGTCGAAAGTGATTCTGAATAACGGCCAGCCGACTCTGTCATGGGAACTGCATGCGCTACCCACCGGCGGTTTGGAAAAACCGGGAGCAGTTTTCGATGGCATCACATTGAACGCTTGGGGGGGATGGGGAGTCAATGATCTTGGCCAGATCGCAGGGGACGGTTGGTTTTATGACCCTGTCCTGGACGAATGGTGGGAAATCGCGGTAGTGTGGACCCCTCTAAAAGGTGGCAAAGGATGGAAAATCCAGCGCCTTCCCATGGCTGCTGGTTTTACATACAACGAAGCCCTCGCCATCAACAATTTTGGCGAAATTGTGGGCGATGTGTGGGAATCGAATGCTTTTCCCGCCCTGTACAAACAAGATCCTGGGAAGAAGACGTGGTCAGTGAGTGTCCTCCCCACCACACCGAATCTCGATTATGGGTGGAGTGTGGCATGGGGCATCAATGACCTTGGCGACATCGTCGGGTACTGCACGGATGAGAATTGGTTGGGAAAGGCCACTCGCTGGAATTCCCATCACAGCACTTTCGTGACGAGCCTTGGCTTTCCGGGAGACACAGGCATTGCATACGGCGTGAACAACTTGGGCATTGCCGTAGGTGGGTATTTCTATATTGTTTCTTATGATGAGAATGGCAATCCAGTCTTAGGCCCCGAGCAAGCGGTTGCCGTCCGCTTCCGATAAGAGTTCCGAGAGAATACCCAAGGCGGCTTATGCTTCCCAGGGTGCCATACCAAGACCGAAGATGCCGCCCGCAATTCGGGCGGCTTTCTAGGCGGGATGCGGTGGCCGCCTTTGACTTCTGATATCAGGCGATAGCCATCTCATTGCGGATATTGGAGGGCACAGTTTCGTTCCGCCGTTGCCAGGTCCTCTCCCGTTCTCCGCCGAGAATTCGGGGGCGAAAAACCGAAGCAGGCTCCCAAAAACCGGCGCTTTCGGGCGAGACCCGGTGACTCTTCGGTTGCAAACTGCATCTACAGATATTGAGTAGTTCGTCACAGGTTCTTGTGATTCAGATCACAGATTCGGCTGTCAAACGGACATAGCCTCGGCTATGCTTGTAGAGCGCATGTTTTGAGGACGGAAACTGCCATGCCAGAAAATACACTCACCATTACTGACAATCGCACGAATAAGACATATACCGTCCCCGTGGAGAACGGCACTATCCGGGCCATGGACCTGCGCCAGATCAAGACCGGTTCCGACGATTTCGGCCTCATGACCTACGACCCCGCCTACATCAACACGGCGTCGTGCAAGAGCAGGATCACCTACATTGACGGAGACAAGGGCATCCTCCGCTACCGCGGATATCCCATCGAAGTTCTCGCGGAACGCTGTACTTTCCTGGAAGTCGCCTACCTGCTTCTGAACGGCGAACTGCCCACCGAAAAAGAGCTGAAGCAGTGGGTCTATGACGTCACGCATCACACGATGCTGCACGAGACCACCAAGAAGTTCATGGAAGGGTTCCGCTACTCTGCGCATCCGATGTCGATGTTCGTGAGCACGATCGCGGCACTGTCGAGTGTCTATCCCGATGCCAAGAAAGTGCACGATCCGGCGAACCGCCTGCACCAGATCATCCGTCTGATCGGCAAAGTCCCGTCGATCGCGGCCATGTCCTATCGCCACAACGTCGGATTCCCCTACGTCTATCCCGACAACGACCTGAGCTACACCGAAAATTTCATGAACATGTTGTGGAAGATGGTCGAGCCGAAATACGTCGCGCATCCTGCGATCGCGCGCGCTCTCGACATCCTCTTCATTCTGCACGCCGATCACGAGCAGAACTGCAGCACCAGCGCCATGCGCTCAGTCGGCAGTTCGGAAACTGATCCGTATCTCGCGGTCGCTTCCGCCGCCTCCGCTCTGGCAGGTCCGCTGCACGGCGGCGCGAACGAAGAAGTGCTGAAGATGCTCGATGAGATCGGCACCAAGGACCACGTTCCGGCTTACATCAAGCGCGTGAAGAGCGGAGAGATCAAGCTCATGGGCTTCGGTCACCGCATCTACAAGAACTACGATCCGCGGGCCAAAATCATCCGCTGGAGCGCCGAGCAGGTGTTCGAAGTCACGGGACGCAATTCCAAACTCGACATCGCGCTCGAACTCGAACGTATTGCCCTCGAAGACGAATACTTTGTGAAGCGCAAACTTTATCCCAACGTCGATTTCTATTCCGGAATCATGTACCAGGCGATGGGATTCCGGCCGGAGATGTTCACCGTGCTGTTCGCAATTCCTCGCACCGCGGGCTGGCTGGCCCAGTGGGAAGAACTGATGAACGATCCGGAGCAGAAAATCGCCCGTCCCCGCCAGATCTATCTGGGAAGCGGCGAGCGCGAGTTCGTGCCGATCGACAAGCGCGTCGCCGTGCCGATCCCGGCAGAATATCCAACTCGCTAAATCAAACGGAACAAAGCAACGCCCCGCACTTTCGCGGGGTATTTTCCGTTTGTGCCGATTTGCAGTTCCCAGCCTGGCGAATCAATCACGCGCGGAACGCCGCAATGTGAGACGCATCCGGCCATGTAATCCTGGAGAACCCAAGTCTCCTCAGATCCTTCACAAGGGTCACAGGAGCCTGTTGCATCCCACGATCTTCCAGTATCTGGAAATGAATCTCCATAAAAAGAGCTCGAACATTCTCAAGCACCTGATGCATTCCGCGAATGACCTCAACTTCGTATCCCTCGACGTCGACTTTAATGACGTTTGGTTGGGGCAGTGACATGAGGTCATCTCCGCGGGCGACTCGTACGGTCTGAATACGCGCGCCGGCAGACGAAGCACAGGCTAGGGAACTGAATTGATGATCGATAAACATCGGCATCTCGCGCGCAGTATCGCCGAGCGCGATCAGGAGGCAGTCCACATTCTTCAACGCTTTGGAATCGATTTGGCGACAGGATTCCGGTACGGGTTCAAAAGCGACCACGTGACGCGCTCGCTTCGAGAATCGCTCAGTGTAATAACCAATGTTCGCCCCGACATCCCACACGCAGTCATCGGGTCTTATGGAGGCGAGCAAGACGTCAGCGAATTTGTCTTCATAGTCGGAGTCGTGCCACAGCATTCGGATTCGATGAGCGAACGGCGTAAGCCTGAGACGCCGCAGGACGGCGCGCGCAGCTATTTTTGTTTCAAGAATCACGATCAGAGCGTCCTTTGTGGATCATAACTAGCCGCCACTGAACGGCCGAACCTGCGCAACCGGGGCGATCTGCACAAAACCTGAATTGCGGGCCCGATTCATTCTTCCCCGGCGACGCCCATCACCTGTCCGGTAGAACTCGAGATCCCGGTACATATCACATCCGGCACAGGTCTTGTTGAGAGAGTTTGTGCCGAAGCTTTCGCGTAGGTTCTTGAGTTGCTGACTCTGCCAGATCTGAAGGAGAGTGGACTCCAGGATGTTCCCGATTCCCAAGTCTGTAGCCGCATCCATGGCGGCCACGCAACTGCAGGCCATGACCGTCCCGTCCGGCAATACGATGGGCCCATTGTAGAGGTTCACACAAGACTCGTCGCGGCGATTCACGGAACGCAGCTTCATGATCTCTGGGAGAGCCCCGCGGTTGATCCGTCCGTTCGCCGAAGTGTACGACCAGGTGAAGTCCAGCTGTGGACGGTACTCGAGGATCTCTTGAAAATCCTGATCCTTCATCACGTCATCGAGAGGCCGATCGCACCGAAGCGCGATCGTGACCGGCATGGGATGGGCACGCCGGGAATTTATCTTGAGGAGTTCGAGAACGTTCTCCCGCATTCGCCGGTAGGATTTATTGCGGTACACGCGAACATACATTGCCTCATCGAATCCTGCCGTACTGATGTTCATGTGCGTGATTCCAGACTCCAACACCTCCCGAATCCCATGTTTGTCCAGGAGTATGGCATTGGTTGTGAGCCATATCCTGTCGACACTCGGCTCCGCCCGCAAGCGCCGCACTCGTTCGAGAAAATGAGGGTCAATCGACGCATCGCCAACGATCGGGGTCAAGCCCACAGAGCCGCCACCAATCTCTACAAAATCGCGTAGCGCCTTTTCAAAAACACGATCGCTCATGAACTCAGCCTTGCGTTGCTGAAATTGATACGGGCAGAATACGCAGTCAGCGTTGCATAGGTTCGTCAGCTCGAGGTGAAGCTCGAAGGGCCGAACGGCCATGGCTTCCAAAGTCGGGGCAAGAGGACGCAACCGCCCGATCAAGGCATCTGATTTTCGCGTCAGGACGCGGTACGCTTTATTCAGAAAAACAGGACTGAAGTACAGCATTAATTGCAATCTAAACGAATAGAAGATTGCGGTTCGCAATTGTAAACAAATACAAGATGCTTGCAAACCAGAGCAGCATACCCCATCGAACACAGAGGATCAGAAACCTACCTGACCGGTCGTCCTCACCAAAAAGTGTACGGAACCGGTGCCGGATATGACACCTACACCGACGGCAGCGTTTACGAGCTGACCCAATAGGCTTGTCGGATAGTACGTCCCATCCAGCTGTTCTAAGCACTGAACGCCCCGCAGCCACGCGGGGCATTCTGCTTTTGAAACGGCTCCGCCCTTTGCCGGCGCAGTCCGCTGCAAACGTTAGCTGATCGTGTGCAGAAGAACCCCGGCAGTGCTGTATACCGCGATCTGATCACCGTACTGGTTCGTGATATAGACACGTTTCCGCGCGTTGTCCACCGCGATGCCCCATGGATCAAAGCCCACGTTTGCGATGAATAGCGTGTTGGTCCCGTCGGGATGCGCCAGGTATATCGCCCCTCCAATCGTTCCCAGGTACGCATTGCTATTCGGGGCAGCTCCCATCGCCGAACCGAACGACACTCCAGTGCTGCGGCCGTAGACTTTGCCGTTCAGCAGAGTCTGACTGGTGGCAACTACTTCGTACAGCTCGGCGCCGTTTCCCTTTCCCCAATACAGCGCTTGCCCGGACACTAGCAGACCGCCGAGGCATTGCATGCAATTGGTCGGGACAATCGTTTGGACAAGGCTCGAGGCTGGCCCCGTAGGGCTGGTGGGGGCGTATACCGTTATATTGGCATCCCCATTCTGCACGTACACGTTGCCGATTCCGTCCACCGTCATGCTGAACGGGCCCGAAATTCCGTTGGTGATGGTAGCGTTCTGGTTTTGGACGCCATTTGTGTACTGCGTCACGCTGTTGGTTCCTACATTGAGAACCCATAAGTTGCCCAATGGATCGAATGCGACGCTGATCGGAAAGCTGATCCCCGCCGTGATCGTTTTGCTTGGGATTTGCTGATAATCGGGACCGTAAACCAGGATGTTGCTGGCGGCAAAGTTCGCCACGTAAAGGTTGCCGCTTGAATCGACGGCCAAGCCATTGGGTGAACTGAGAGAGCTGGCGCTGAACATGTTCGTAGTCAGGCTCAAAACACTGAATAGCGAGAGACCGGCGGCGACAAGACATCTGGATGCTTTCAAGGGAAATCTCCTTTGTACACAAATATTGGGCCCGAGAAAGTTCTTGGCGCACTCTAGCTCTGCTTTGAACATCTGCCAAGAGTGAAGGATTGTGCACACGCTCCACAGGAGCGGCAGGAAGCGGCGCGCCTGCAATCTCCCTTGGAAATCGCCCCGCTCGTTGATACCATCCGGCGCATGTTCAAATCACTCGTAGTAACCCTCTGCCTGATGGGAACTCTAACGGCTGCAGACTTGCCCTCGAAGAAGTACCTGAATCTCGCAGCCATCAAGACGATGGTGGCCGGCGCCGAAGCTGAGGCGAAGCGTCAGAACATCTCGGTCACGATCTGCATCGTCGACGAGAACGGCGCGTTGCTCTTTCTGGAAAAGGGCGACGGAGTCTCGATCAACACCGAGGAATGGGCGCAGAAGAAAGCGCGTCACGCGGCGCTCTACGGCACACCGTCCAAAGATGGCGCGGATGCATTCAAGTCGGGCAGTCCGTTCCCACTCTCTTTCCCGAATTTCTTTCCGGCGCAGGGCGGATTACCCATCAAAGTCGACGGCCAGACTGTCGGGGCAATCGCGGCCAGCGGTGCGAAGTCGGAAGTCGATGAAGCTATCGCCCAGGCCGGACTCGACGCGCTGCTGAAGAAGTAACTCGATCGCCAGTCAACCAAGCAAAATGCCCCGCAGGTTCGCGGGGCATTCACTTTTCAGGTAGCAGCGAGCGGATCCGCCGCCTTTCTCAAAACTCATTTGCGCATGGGCCTCAGGCCGCGTGCTTGGCCAATTCTGCCAGATGCGCGCGATGCTGTTCGGGAGACGTGATGACCTTCATCTCTTGCCAGTCATAGGCAAACTCTTTTCCGCAATCCAGACAGGCAACGTATGTGCCCGTGAGAGCCGCGGCCTGGGGGCGGCGCTTTGCTCCACGAACGGTTACGGGGAAGCTATACCTAGAATGCCTACAGCCGAAGACCGCATCGACCAGCTTTCCAATCATGACCCACCTTCCATACCTGAGCGGTTGTATGTCGAATCTGGGGGATGTTTGAGGGTTCGTGTGCCCCCTTTACGGTCGTTCCGTAAACGCCACGACTCTTCTACTTAGATTCACTGATAGCAGAAAGGGTTTCGGGATTGTATGAGGTGAAAGCTGTAGTCGATAGTATGGCTTGTAAGTGATAGATCAGTAGCCGGTTACGGTTTTTATCGGCGCTGCGCGTTATTGACGTTCGCGGAAAGGCAGGGTCGAAATACTCTGCCGACGGCCTATGGTTTGACCAGCAAGGCCGCGTGGCTCCGGGGGATTGTAGGTTTGCTTTCTACATGCAGGCTGACCGCCGCGGCCGAACGCAACTCCGCTTCGAACTTCAGTTCGTCCACGTGCCCTTTCGGTTCAGCCAGTAGCACGCGCCCCTGCGGCTTGGTCGCGCGTGCCACTTCGTCGAAGAAGCGGTCCGCGTCCGGAAACTCGTGGACGATGGCAAAAGCCAGCGTGAAATCAATCTTGCCGACGAGGTCATTCAGCCCCATGGTTTCCGCAGAGCAGACCCGGCAGTCGATGCGATCGAACACATTCGCGCGCGCCGCTCTGGTCTTCAATCCCTCGATCATCTTTGGCTGGACATCTGCCGCGATGACGCGGCCGGTCGCGCCCACCAGTTGAGCCAGCGCGATTGTGAAGAATCCCATGCCGGGCCCAGGTTCGAGCACGGTCATGCCTTCGCGAACGTAAGGGCTGAGGATTTTAAAAGGATTTTGCCCAAGCCATCGCCGCACAGGACTCGCCAGCAGGTATCCAAGCCACCACGGACAAATGCGTTGGGACATGAAGCGATGCTACTGATCAGGAGAAAGAATTTGCAGTGCGCCGACTCACACGCTCTGCGGACCACGTCTCTTCTGCTGCTGGCACTTGGTCATGATGGCCGAGCGCAGCCGGGAGCGCAGGTCTTCGGGTAGTTCGTACAACTGCGAGTCACGATAGATCTCGATGGTCTTCTTTGTCGTGTCGCAAACAACGTAGCAGTTGTGGCACCAGGAAAGATGGTTTTCCAACTCGACTTTTGTTTTTTCGTCGAGAACGCCGTCCAGATAACTGGTCAGCTCATGAAGAAATTCAGAGCATTTCACAGGTCACCATCTCCACTCGCCACATCGGTTTGAACATCTCCATTCTTTGTACTGTTCTTGCCATCGCCGTTTTCGCGCCGTTGAAAGTAACGTCCCAACCGCTCGCGCAGTTGCAGGCGGGCCCGCAACAGGCGGGATTTTACCGCAGGTACGCTCAATTCCAGAGCGGCTGCGGTTTCTTCTGTGGATAATCCCTCTACGTCTCTCAGCACGAACACCGTGCGAAATCCAGGAGGCAAGCCCTGGATCGTCTTACTCAAAATCTCTCGCAGTTCCGCTTGCGTATACTGCTGCTCCGGATTCGGACTCCAGTCCGCGATCTCGCGGGGCAGGGAGTCTTCTTCCGTTTTGATGTCTTCGTCCAGCGATACGGTGCGCTCGGGCTTGCGCCGGCGCAACTTCATCAACGCTTCGTTGACCGCGATCCGGACCAGCCACGTGTAGAACTTCGACTGCTCCTGGAACTTGGCCAGATTCCCATACGCTTTCAGGAACGCTTCCTGCACAACGTCTTCCGCATCTTCGCGGTTCTGCGTGATGTGTTGCGCGATCCGAAAAACGTTACGGTCGTACCGGCGGACCAGCTCTTCGAAGGCGGAATCGTCTCCCGCCTTCGCTGCCCGTACCAGTGCCAGCTCTTCGCTAACTGGCCCCTCTAGTTTGTTTTGGATGGCTCCCATGGCTCTGGCGATGCAGTTTTTTCCGGCTGCGCAGCAACGTCACTCGATGTCGGAATACAACCCCGTAGACGCGACGACGAAATCCGAACTGTTATTCTACTTGGTAACGGGGATCTTTGCCCAATGGGTTTGCTGTAGATGGGTTCGGGACTTTGCGCTAGAGTGCGAAGGAGGACTTCCGGGCTGCCGAGCAGGTACCGAAGTACTCATGATCTGGCCTTACAAGTTCCATATAATCAGCAGTTAGGGTAGTGTCAGTAATATAGGCCGAGGCAGC
Organism: Terriglobia bacterium; assembly: GCA_963727085.1. Classification (GTDB taxonomy): domain Bacteria; phylum Acidobacteriota; class Terriglobia; order Terriglobales; family Acidobacteriaceae; genus Sulfotelmatobacter. Next base: position 897,429 of record CAVSER010000007.1, read on the forward strand.
ATTCGATCGGGAGTGGTTTTACAAGAATGGCGGAAAGCAAGCAAATCCAGCAAATCGTCGAACGTGCGGTGGCACAGGTATTCGAGCGGCAGCTTCCGAAACTGGAGGCCGAACTTGTCGAGCGTGTGCTGGCGGAACTCCCGGCACAGGAGCCCGCTGCCGCCGTGGCCGCGGCCAGTGCGACGCCGTCCAGCCTTGTTGAATCCGTTTCCAGCGTTCATGCCGGCAACACGCAAAAAGAAATTCTTAAAGCGCTGCTCGATGCAGGCGCTTCCTACGCGACGCGCGTCGCACTCTTCGTAGTCAAAGCCGGATCGGCGAGCGGATGGCAGGGCCGCGGTTTCGGCGAAGACGACACCGTGAAGGATTTTGGCCTCGATATGGCAGCCGGCCCGGTATCGCATGCCTATCAGAATCGTTTAGTCACTCCCGCGAATATCGCCGAGATGGATCAGCATTTCGTGCAGCAGTTCGGCGCGCCGGAGAATGAGCAGATCCTGATTCTGCCCCTGGTGCTGAAAGAGAAAGTCGCCGCGCTGCTCTATGCCGATGGAGGCGCAGACGGCCTGCTCGATGCCGCGTCTCTCGAAGTCCTGGTGATGGCCACCAGCACTTGGTTGGAAGTGACCTCGTTGCGCAAGCAGGTGCAGAAAGAAGTTGTCGATTCCAGCACCATGGAGCGGCCTCCTGTTCCGCCTCCTGCGCCGGTGCAAGCGGTCAGTTCGTTCTCCGATCCATTTGCTTCGCACTCGCCCAAACATATTGCGAAAGCCGAGCCGGAACCGGAGCCTGCGGAAGTCGTCGAAGTAGCACAGGTTGCGTCGGGGAGTGCGGCTGCATCCGCGCCGGCGGCAGCAACCGATCCGTTCGCGGGATTATCCGCCGAAGACGCCGACACTCACCGCAAGGCGCAACGCTTCGCTCGCCTGCTGGTCGATGAGATCAAGCTGTACAACCAGGCGAAGGTCAACGAAGGCCGCCGCAATAAAGATCTCTACGACCGCTTGAAAGAAGACATCGATAAGAGCCGCTCCACGTTCCAGAAGCGCTACGGCAACACAGTTGCCGCGAGCGGCGATTACTTCCCGAAGGAAGTCGTACGCAGCCTGGCCGAGGACGACCTTTCGGTCATGGGCGCGAACTTCAAAAAGTAGTAGCTTGGATTGTTGAAGTGGCCCTCCATGATCACGGATTGCATCCAATCGTGATAGGGCATCAATAGGGGCATTGATTGTGGAAGCGCGGCCCTTCAGGGCCGCGTGAAGCGATCGAAGCAGATGGGCTTTAGCCCCTGACACAGGTTCTGGCATTCGCGCCTCCGCGCGAAAAAACAAAAAAGGTGTATCGATTGGGTCTCAAGTGGTGGTTGGTGCTCGCTCTTGCCGGGGTTTGCGGGCTCCTGAACGGTTCGCGTTCCGGTGCTTTGGCATTTGCCCAGGACGCTCCTGCGTCTACAGCGTCAGCCCCTGAAAAACAGGACGGGGAGAAACCCGCTTCTGCGCCTGCAAAGCCTTCCACAAAAAAACCTGCCAGCAAGACTGCAGGATCGAGCGCTGCCGCCGCAAAGAAATCGTCAACGCCAGCGCGAGCAACAGCCACCAAGCGCCGTCGCCGTCCGGTCTCTCCGCGCGTGCGCCGTATCCGCCAGGCCTTTGTCGCCTCAGCGAGTTTGCGCCCCATGGCGCAGCAATTGGTGCAGGATCGCACTCCCCCCGCCTACGCTGGCGTCGAAGCCTACGCGCGCGCCCACTCCAAAGAAGATGCCGGCGCTCTCGCCTGGCTCGTCATTGGATACGCTCGCGTCCTCGACCACGACTATGTCAAAGCGATCGAACCTCTGAATCGGGCCAAGCCGCTGGCCGGTGATCTTGGCGACTACGTCGCGTATTACCTGGGTACCTGCTACATCCAGACGGGAAGGCGCGCCGAAGGCCTCGCGGCGCTGGCGAATTTTTCCACCACCTATCCCGATTCCTTGCTGCTCCGCGATGCGCACCTGAGTTACGCGAACGCGCTGCTCAGCGACGGCCGAGCGTCCGAAGCAGCGGAGATTCTTGAGAAGGATCGCCTGCCCGCGCGCTCCGATATCGAGCTTGCATTGGGCCAGGCGTATGCCGCGCTGAAGGAATATCCCAAGGCAACGGACGCCTTCAGCAATGTTTACTTCAACATGCCAATTTCCGATGAGGCGGATGCGGCTCGCGATGAACTGAAGAAACTTCCCGTCGCATTCCAGCCGACTATCAAGCAGCGCAGCACGCGCGCGGAATTGCTGATGAAAGCGAGGCGCTACTCCGATGCCGTGGACGAACTACGCGACCTCGCGGTCCGTTCCACGGCGGAGAATCGCATCTCTGCCGAGCTTGCGCTGGCGGACGCGCTGTACCGCAGCGGGCGTCATCGCGAGGCAAGGACGGAAGTGCTGGGTCTCACTGGAGGCACTCCTGACCAGAATGCGCAGCGGCTCTACATCATTGCCGAAGCTGCATGGGCTGCCGGAGATAACGAGACGTTCTATCGCACGGTCGATCAACTGAGGCAGACTGCGCCGACCACTCCATGGATGGAGCAGTCTCTGATCCTCGTCGCGAACCTGCACCTGGTGCATCACGAACTCGATCAGGCGCTGGATGCCTATCGCGAACTGCAGCAACGCTTCCCAACCGCGGGCCGCGCATCCTACGCGCATTGGAAGGCCGCGTGGCTCACATTCCGTCTCGGCCGAAAGGAAGAAGCGAAGAAGGAATTTGAAGAACAAATCGCGCTTTATCCCAACGGCAACGAGACGTCGAATGCACTCTACTGGCGCGCGCGTGTTGCCGAAGAAGAGAACCAGCCTGCCATGGCGCGGGCTTTCTACCAGAAACTTTCAGACCGCTATCGCAACTACTATTACGCGGAACTCGGGCGCGATCGACTGAAGAAGCTTTCGGACATGCCTGACCCCCCGGGAGAGTTCCCGCTGCTGGACCGCATTCCTCCGCTGGAACATGGCGAGAAGATCACACTGGAAGAAGCCCCGGCGGACAATCTTCATCTGCAGAAAGCAAAGCTGCTGGGCAATGGCGGATTGATCGATTTTGCGGTGCGCGAGTTGCAGGCCGCCGCTACCGAAGACAAAGGCAGCTGGCCACTTGCCGAGACTGCTCAGGTTTACACGGACACAGGACACTACGACCGCGCGATCGAGGTCATGAAGCGCTCGGTCCCCAGTTATTTTGCAGTCGATATTCCCACGCTGCCGCGCGAGTATTGGGACGCCCTGTTTCCGCGCCCCTACTGGTCTGATCTGAAACGGTATTCCGTGGCGAATGGCCTGGACCCGTACCTGGTCGCGTCGCTGATCCGGCAGGAGTCGGAATTCAATCCGCTCGCTGTCTCGCGCGCCAATGCCGTGGGACTGATGCAGTTGCTGCCGAAAACAGGGAAGAACGTTGCGAAGCAGGAAGGACTGAAGCGCTACAACGCGACGCAACTTTTTAATCCCACGGTGAATCTGCAACTCGGCACGCGCTACTTTCGCGGCATGGTCGACAAGTTCGGAGGCTCGTTCGAGCACGCGCTCGCCGCCTACAACGCAGGCTCCGACCGCGTCGATGAATGGATGGGGCAGGGTCCGTATCGCGATTCGCCGGAGTTCGTCGAGTCGATCCCATTCACCGAGACGCGCGAATACGTGCAGGCCATCATGCGCAACACCAGCGTGTACCGGCAGCTTTATGGGGCGCCTTAACTTCAACTTTGTCTCCGCGGATTCACGCGGAGGAACGCGGATCTCACAGCCGCCGTGTCTTTCCGAGCCGAGCGACAGCCCGGTGAGGAACCTGCTGTCGGCTGACGGCGACAGTGCTGCAGTCAGGAAGCGGATTTCCCGCCACGCTCGGAACGACAAGACTTTCGTAAACGGGCGAATTGCTGATGCTTTCCTGGCGACCAAAAAGTCAAGACCTCGAAAGTGGATTCGATGCATCGATTGCGATGCACCTCCTTGGAAGGCACTCATTCGAGAGGTGTTACAGCTTCGGAGGCTGTGTAAATGTAGAGATATAAGTAGCTTATAATCAGCAACATACATCGTTAAGTTAAACCGATTTAACTCTCCGATGTTCGAGCGCAGGACCAGCAGATCCACAGGGTTCGGTACCCACTCAATCACCACAGGAACCGAGCCAGATGCTCCGCAAGGGGCTTTTCCTAGCATGACCAAGCCAGTAAAGACCGTTCCGGATTTCGTTGATTTGCATGGAACAGCGAAGCCCGTCTGCGCGTACTTACCTTCGAAGGGTCAGGGTGCGCCTATGCATAGAGTTCTGATCGCCATCGTGGTTCTGACGGCATTCGTCGCCGCCGCGCAAGACGCCAACATTAGCCAGACCGGGCACAGTCCCGTCGAAACAAAATTTGTCGCAGGAGGCCACATCCACATGGACCTTTGCTCGAGCGGCATGGAGATCATCGGCACAGATGATTCGGCGTTGAACGTTTCCTACCATCCCGAGGGCGACGACGTGCACGTGCGGATTCGTGTTTCGGGCGACCGTGCGGATCTGAAGATCACCGGATGCCCGAGAAATAACTTTCAGGCGCGCATCGAGGTGCCGAAGACGTCCGCACTTTACGTGCGCATGTTCGCCGGCCAATTGAATGTGAACGATGTGACTGGCGATAAGGATATTGAACTCAGCTTTGGGCAGCTGAACATCGATGTGGGAAAGTCCGAGAATTACGCTCATGTCGACGCGTCGGTCAACACGGGCCAGATCGCCGCCTCGGCGTTCGACGTGAACAAGGGCGGCCTCTTCCGTTCCTTCGATCGAAGCGGACCGGGAAAGTACCGGGTGCACGCTCATGTGGGAGCGGGGCAGGTGGACTTGCGATAAAGCAGTGTCTAGTTGTCTGTGGTAAGGAATTCCTAACTGCTGACAACTGGTTACTGTCCAATTTCGCCCGGTTTCGGCGGGCCGAAGATGATTTCCATAACCAGCAGGGCTGCGCCGACCACAATGGCGCTGTCCGCGAGGTTGAAAACCGGCCACTGGTATTGCTTGACGTAGAAGAGCAGGAAATCCACGACACGCCCGCGCAGCACACGATCCCACAAATTTCCGAACGCTCCGCCAAGGATCAGCGACAACGCAACGCTCGTGACCGTGAAGGACCTCGTCTGCTTCCAAAGCAACGTAAGCACCACGATCATGGCCAGAACCGAGAAGCTGATCAGCAACGCGGTTCTCCAGTGCGACGGAGAATCGGCGAACAGGCTGAAGGCTGCTCCAGTGTTTTCGGTGTGCGTCAGGCGGAAAAATCCCGGGATGACCTGGATGTGCGTGTAGAGCGGAATGCGGGCGGCAGCCAGATACTTCGTCCAGCGGTCGAGCAGGACGACGAAGATGGCCAGCAGAAAATGTATGGCGCGCAGGCGAAAAGGGGACATTCGTTATTGACGTTCTGTCTGTGGTGGTCAGTGGTCCGTTGTCAGTATTTCAGGAATTCTTGAAGACCGGCCACTGATCACGGGCCACTCTCTGCATAGTAAACGGTTGCCAAACTAGCCCCAACGGCAGGCAATCTCAGCCTTCGGTCTCCAGTTCTTTCAGCACGGCGCTGCACCGCTCGCAAACAGTCGGATAGTCCTTGTCTTCGCCAACGTGCGTCGAGTAATTCCAGCAGCGCTCGCATTTGAGCCCGTCAGCTTTCTTCACTTCCACGTGCAGCCCGCTCGTGCCGTTTCCGGAGCCCTGCGCAACGTGCACCTGCGAAACGATGAAGAGATAGCGGAGCTGAGCTTCGTACCGCTTCAAAAGGGAATACGCAGGATCCGCCGACGTGATCAGCACCTGCGCTTCGAGTCCGGTGCCAATCAGCTTGTTGTTGCGGGCGGCTTCGAGGGCTTTGAGCACTTCATCGCGCACCGAGCGAAGAGATGTCCAATCCTTACCCTGTTTTTCATCTTGCTCGGGAACCTTCTCTCTAAGAATGTCTGCCGTAGCCGGGAAGTGCGCCAGGTGCACGCTCTGCTCGCGGCCAGAAAGTTGCGGCAGATACTTCCAGACTTCCTCGCTGGTGAAGGTCATGATCGGGGCAAGCAAGCGCGTCAAGGCTTCGCCAACGCGCAAGATTGCCGTCTGCGCGCTACGCCGGGCTTTCGATTTCGGCGCCGAGATGTATAAACGGTCCTTCAGCACGTCGAAGTAAAACGCGCTCAGATCGACGATCGAAAAGTGATTCACGCGGTGATAGATCTTGTGGAAGGCGTATTCGTCGTAATAGCTGCGAACATCGGCGGCGAGCGAAACTGTCTGCCGCAGCATGTACTGATCGAGTTCCTCCATTTGTTCGAACGGAACAGCGTTCGTCTCGGGATTGAAGTCACCGATATTTCCCAAAACGTAGCGGAAGGTGTTGCGGATCTTCTTGTAGTTCTCGCCCACGCGCTGCATGAGCGCTTCGGAGCCGACGACGTCTTCGCGGAAGTCCACCGATGCGACCCAGAAGCGAACGACCTCTCCGCCCAGGCGGCTGGAGATGTCCACAGGATCGACGTCATTGCCGCGTGACTTCGACATCGCCTGGCCCTTTTCATCGAGCGTCCATCCGGGTGTGACCACGCCTTTGTACGGAGGGGTCTGGTGCGTTCCCATGGCGCAGAGCAGGGAGGATTGAAACCATCCGCGGTACTGGTCTCCGCCTTCAAGGTAGAGATCGGAAGGCCACGGATAATCGGGCTGATCGTCGACCAGCGCAAGGTAGCTCGCGCCCGACTCCAGCCAAACGTCGAAGATGTCTGTTTCTTTCTCGAACTTCGTACCGCCGCAGTGTGGACACTTCGTGCCAGCGGGGACAATCGAGTTGGGTGCGTCGGTGAACCACGCATCTGCCCCGGAGGTGCGGAACAGTTCCACGACCTTCTGGTTGATCGCCTTGTCATTCAGAGGCTTGCCGCAGCCCTCGCACAGGAACACGGCGATGGGCACGCCCCAAACGCGCTGCCGCGAGATGCACCAGTCCGGCCGCGTCTGGATCATGTTCGACAGTCGCTCTTCGCCCCATCCCGGATCCCACTTTACTTTCTTGATCTCCGCGAGCGTGCGCGAGCGCAGTGTGTCGTTCTTCCCGGCGCCGCCGGGCATCGGCGTCTCCATGGAGATGAACCACTGTTCGGTCGCGCGGAAGATCACGGGATTGTGGCAGCGCCAGCAGTGCGGATAAGAATGCTCCGTCTTTTCCGTATGCAGCAGCGCGCCGCGCGATTTCACGAGATCGATGATCGGCTGGTTCGCCTCCCACACGCGCTTGCCCGTGTATTCGGGAAGGCCGTTGCGCAGGATGCCTTTCTCGTCGACATTGCTCGTGGCATCGAGACCGTACTTCACGCCGGTGATGAAGTCCTCGGCGCCATGTGAAGGCGCTGTGTGGACGACACCGGTTCCCGTATCCATGGTGACGTAGTCGGCGAGAACTCCCAGAACCTTGCGATCGAGGAACGGATGCTGAAAGTTCAGCCGCTCCAGCTTGCGTCCGGGGAAATAGGCGAGGGGCTTGGGATCGGCAAGGTTGCACTTCGCGGCAACTTCATTCGCCAACTTGGAGGCGACGATGTAAACCTCGCCGCCGGACTCCAGCGCGACGTATTCCTCATCCGGATGGAATGCCACTGCCATGGAGGCAGGGAGCGTCCACGGGGTGGTGGTCCAGATGATGGTTGAAACAATTTTCGCCGCCAGGGCCGGATCGATCTGCGCCGGATCATCGAGCAACCGGTACTTCACCCAAACGGTGCTGCTGGTGTGATTTTCGTATTCGACTTCCGCTTCGGCCAGCGCGGTCTCGTCGTGCATGCACCAGTACACGGCGCGCAGGCCCTTGTAAACGAATCCATTCTCGTAAAACGAGAAGAACGTGGACAGTACCACCGACTCGTACTGCGGAGTCATGGTGGCGTAGGGCCGGCTGAACCTTCCGAAGACACCGATACGCTTGAACTGCGTACGCTGCAGGTCGAGATACTTCTCCGCGTATTTGCGGCACGCGGCGCGCACGGCGGTGGGCGCCATCTGCAGTTTTTTGCCGCCCAACTCCTTGTCGACCTTGATCTCGATGGGAAGACCGTGGCAATCCCATCCGGGCACATAAGGGGCATCGAATCCCGCCATCGTCTTTGACTTGACGATGAAATCCTTCAGGCATTTGTTCATCGCCGTGCCCATGTGGATGGGCCCGCTGGTGTACGGAGGGCCGTCGTGCAGGATGAACCGCGGCGCGCCCTTGCGTGCCTCCCGGATGCGCTCGTAAATCCCCATCTGCTCCCAGTGTTCGAGCATTTTCGGCTCGTTCTGGGGCAGGTTCGCCTTCATGGGGAAGGCTGTCTGGGGCAGATTGATGGTCTTCTTGAGTTCGAACGGCACTCTAGTGGCGTCTCCCAAATGATTGAATCTTTTCATTATAGGGAGCGAGGCAGGGAACGTCTATGCGACGAAGTTGTGGCCGTTCGATCACCATGTGTCCGAAATCAGAAGAGTCTCCAGACGAAGTGAGCGATCAACAGGAACATCGCCAGCAGGAAGAGGCCGATCCAAAGCAGAAAATTGACGGTGAGCTTCGGGGAGTTGATTTGCTTCTTATCCATAGTTGAGACAATACACGGCTAAAGCGGCTGTTTGCTATCAGGCGCATCCATGGCGCGGCTGGTGGCGTGCTCTTCTCGGGTTACTGGAAAGTCGGGGAAACATAAGGACACGAAGTTTCACGAAGGAACGCTTCCTGCATGTCTCCCCTCGTGTACTTTGTGGTTACGGAACTTACGCGCGGATGATCTCTATGGCCCGGTCGGCTTGAACGTTAGCGCGGGTCCACGCCTCGTAGCGAGCAATGAGCCGGAAGATTGTTTACCATAAAGGCACTGTCGTCCAGGATACGGGAGGCGGCCGATTGTATGCCATGGGCTAATTCTGACCAGCCAAACGCGTCCGCAGAGCGGCAAGTACATGTCTCTTCGGCATTTGTCATCTCTGTGTAAATCCACTGTCGGAATGTACGGAGTAGAGTTACAATTTTGTAGAGGAGTAGTGTGGGCCGGGGGCATGATGCATCGGTTGCCGGGCGCGGGTGAAATCGCGCGGAATCAAAGCAACTTGGGGCGACTCCCGCACATCTCTGTTAAGAAGCACGTTTTATACAATTTAGGCTTTTTTCCCGGTAAGGCAGTACACACATCCAGACGGCAATTATGGGATCCGAACAATTGAATCCGAATGGTCCCGGCGGCGAGCCGGAACTGCATCTGCTCATCGCGGATAAACAATTCGAAGAACCTCTCTACAAATCCCTGTTCCGTGAACTGGATGAGTTCTTCTTTCCCAAGAAGCTTCCACCCCTCAAGCTGGAATCGAAGCCTGAGCCGGTGAAGGATATCTGGGGCTTTTACAGCTATACGGGCAAGGGCGCGCTTGGATCGACGGGCGTTCACGTGCTGATCATCGGGCTGATCGCGTTGAGCTACGTGGTGGTGAAGCACGCGGTTACGCCAGTTACTCAGGCGAAGGTGACGGTCACTCTGGTGGATCCCAGCGATCTGCCTGCCTTGAAACCTTCGAAGACGCAAGTCGGCGGCGGTGGTGGCGGCGGAGATCGCGACGTGCTGGCGGCCAGCAAGGGTAAGCTGCCCAAGTTCTCGATGCAGCAGATCACGCCTCCGGTGGTGGTGATCCGAAACGAACATCCGAAGCTTGCGGTGGAGCCCACGGTGGTGATCCCTCCACAAGTGCAGCTCGCTTCCAATAACATGCCGAACTTTGGCGATCCGATGGCACACGCGGTCCTGCCTTCGAACGGCACTGGATCGGGCGGCGGCATTGGCTCGGGGAGCGGCGGCGGTGTGGGATCGGGCAAAGGCCCCGGATTCGGACCGGGCGAGGGCGGCGGCACCGGTGGAGGCATCTTCCACGTCGGCGGCGGGGTTTCTCCGCCACGGCAGATTTATGCGCCTGAGCCGGAGTTTTCCGAAGAAGCGCGCAAAGCGAAATATCAGGGAGTCTGCACCTTGGGCCTGATCGTTGGGGCCGACGGGCGTCCGAGCAACATCCGCGTGCTCAGCAGCCTTGGCATGGGCCTCGATGAGAAGGCGATCGAAGCTGTGAAGAACTGGCGCTTCGAGCCTGCGATGAAAGATGGGCACCCGGTGCGTGTCGAGATCGCAGTCGAAGTCGACTTCCACCTGTACTGAGTTTTTCCTCACACCTGCATCAGAGATGTTGCTTATGAGGTCTCTGTGTGCGTCCCGTGACGAACGCCCGTTACTGATTCGGACTGAACTCTTCGCAGGACTGCGAAGTGTCCGGCCTTTCTGATTTGAAACCTCAGGCGCTGGTAGAGTGCGATCGCGCGCGTGTTGTCTTCGCGGACGTGCAAAAATGGCGTCTCTCCGCGATTCGAGATGCCGCGCATGACTTCGCGCATGAGCATGCCGGCGTACCCTCTGCCCAGGAAATCCGGATGCGTGCAGACGGCGCTGACCTCCGTGTATCCGGGAACTTTGAGGCGCTCGCCAGCCATGGCGGCGAGTCGTCCTTCCACTCGCACTCCCAGATAAGTTCCGAGTTCATGCGTACGCGGTCCGAAGGGGCCGGGCTTCGTCAGGGAAGTCAGGTCGATCATTTTGGGCGAGTCGGGCAGGCCGAGTTCGACAATGTCGCCGATTGCCGTTGCGGATGTTGCCGCTCCGTTGCCGTTCTGATAGACCATTTGCAGCAAGGGCGCTCCCGCAATCCACTCCCAGCCGGAACGGTTTTCATAGGGCGTGTCGAGGAAGATGGCCAGCGTCCCTCCGTCTGCCGCGAGGCCAGCCAGCGAGGCGTATCCGTCCTGATCCGGCGCTTCGAACCCGCTCAGCAGAGTCACTGCAGGCTGGAATTTACGCGCAGAGCCTGAGGTCTCGGCGAAGTGCGCTTGCCGAGTGGTCAGCGCGTTCCAAATGACGTTGTCGAGTGGATGCATAGAAAATCAGTGGCCGGGGACTCCTGGTTCGTGGTCAGCAACAACATTGCCCGCCGCTGCTTTGGATTAGTAAATGGGCGCGAAGACACAATAATTTGCCTGGAGCTGTGGGAATATCCGATTCTTGCGGAGGAACTTACTTCGTCGCGGCCTGACAGCCGATGCGGCTGTCGCCACATGAACCGATTACTCTTTCAGGTCAACGTGTTGGACTTCGGCAATGGAGTGCCCTAGGAATCGTTCGCCGAGGCGCTTGAACTTTTCTGTCGAGTCCGTCGCGAAGAATTTCATTCGCGGGGCCGCACGGCGCTCGCCTGCATCGCTCACGGGAGTCGGTACCAGCTGACCGAGATGTGACGCGACCGCCTGCGCGGTAGAGTCCGCCGAGTCCACAATGCTGACGTGTCCGGGGGTGACGCGATTCAGCAATTGCTTGATCAGCGGATAATGCGTGCACCCCAGCACAAGCGTGTCGGCATCGTGGAAACCATCCGCAAAGCCTTCCGCTAGATAGATTCGCGCGACCTGTTCCGTCACGGGATGTTCTACCCAGCCTTCTTCCACTAGCGGTACCAGCAGGGGACAAGCCTTTTCCCGCACCTGCAGCTTGCGCGCTTCGAGCGCCTTGCGGTACGCATGGCTGCTGACCGTCGCTTCGGTTCCGATCACGACGACTTTGTGATTCTTCGACGATGACGCGGCAGCCTGCGCGCCGGGTTCTACGACGCCGACGACTGGGACATTGACGGCGGCGGTGATGCGGTCCAATGCCAGCGCCGTAGCCGTATTGCAGGCGATAACCAGCATCTGCGCACCTTGCGATTGCAGAAACAGCGCCGCCTCGACGGCGTAACGCGCAACGGTCTCCACGGATTTCGAACCGTAGGGCAGGCGGGCGGTATCGCCGAAGTAGGCGTAATCCGCCTCGGGGATGAGTTCGACCAGAGCTTTGAGAACGGTCAACCCGCCAACGCCGGAATCGAACACACCAATCGTGGGACGACGAGAGGTCATTTCCTTTTCATCATAAGGCATCTCCGCGCCCGCTCTGTCGCCGGATCAGGTTCTCCTGCACAAGACAAAGCTCCTGCCGTACATTGGATAGCATGCACAGGTCACGGCTCGCGGTTGCATTGCTTGCGATCTTCGTAGTTACAACTTCTCTTGTCGCTCAGAATTCGCTCGAGAAGATCGTCATTGACGCTCACGCTCCGGTTCGACCCTTTCCTCATTTCTGGGAGCAGATGTTCGGGTCGGGACGCGCCATTCTCACGCTGCGCGAGAGTTATCGCAGCGACTTGCGTGAAGTGAAGAAGGTCACGGATTTCCGCTATGTCCGCTTTCACGCCATTCTGCACGACGAGGTTGGAGTTTACGACGAGGACGAGCAAGGACGTCCGATCTACAACTTTTCCTATGTCGACCAGATTTACGACGGCCTCCTGCAGAACGGAGTGCGGCCCTTCGTCGAGATCAGCTTCATGCCGAAAAAACTGGCCGCGCGGCAGGATGTTCATGCCTTCTGGTACAAGCAGATTGTTGCGCCGCCCAAGGATTACGGCAAATGGGATGCTCTCATGCGTGCGTTTGCGGAGCACTTGGTTGGGCGGTACGGAATCGACGAGGTGGCGCAATGGTATTTCGAAGTGTGGAACGAACCGAACATCGATTTCTGGACCGGAGAGCCGAAACAGACGACTTACTTGGAACTCTATGACCATACTGCGCGCGCCCTGAAAGCTGTGAGCCCACGGTTGCGAGTCGGCGGTCCGGCAACGTCGTCCGCGCACTGGGTCGACGATTTCATCCGGCATGTCGCCGCGGAGAACGTTCCCGTCGATTTCATCTCAAGTCACAGCTACGGCGATGATACGGTGGAAGATCTCTTCGGAACGCACGACAGTATCCCGATGGATCAACGCGTCTGCCGCTCGATCCGGAAGGTGCACGATCAGATCGCAGGCTCGGCGCGTCCTCTGTTGCCGCTGATGTGGACCGAATGGAACGTGCCTTCGTTCGACGATCTGCACGCCCGCGACACGGAGTATGTAGGCGCGGCGCTCGCTGATGACATTCTCCAGTGCGACGGACTGGTGAACATGATGTCGTTCTGGACGTTCAGCGATGTCTTTGAAGAAAACGGTCCGAAGCGGGAGCCGTTCGATGGCGGCTTCGGGCTGATGGACATAGGCGGAATCAAAAAGCCGAGCTACGTTTCATTTGCACTGCTGCACCGGCTTGGAGAGGAACGCATCGAGCAGAAGTCTGACCAAGTTCTGGTAACGCGCCGCAAGGATGGCAGTCTGGCGATTGCTGCCTGGAATCTGGTGGATCCCGACCAGAGGGGAAGCTCCCGGACGTTCGAGTTACAAATTCGCGGAGTTGCACAGGATGCTGCTCTACGGATCAGTCGCGCGGACGCCGAACACGGCAACACGCTGGCGGCTTATCGGAGGATGGGAAGCCCGCGCTATCCGACGCGAGAGCAGGTAAGCGTGTTGAACAACGTTGCCGAGAAGCAGGATTCGGAAACCGCTCATCTGTCGCGTGGGGCGATCAGAGTGGAAGTGCCGGCGAATGGGATAGTGCTACTGGAGATTAAGTAATCCGGTGTGTGATGCGCGCACGCTCTCGGCTACTGCATTGCCGCTTTTTGGCTTCGTACGATTCCTCGGAGGGCTATCGCCCTCCTCAGGATGACATCATCCGATCCACTGTGCGTTCAGCGGGAGCGGACTACGTCGCTCAACTTCGATCCGGCCGAAGTCCCGGCTGCACAGCACGGGCCGTGCGGGATCGGCGCGCCGTGCGGGCACGTTTTTGGATGGCCCAGGAATGTGCAGATCTTGTCTGTCGCTTCGGGCGACAGGATGTGCTCGAACTTGCAGGCCTGCTGCTCGATTTCGGTTTCGCTATCCATCGCCAGGCTATCGGTGAATAGGCGCTCGGCGAGCCTGTGACGCCGGATAATGCTGCCTGCCCGTTCCCGCCCGCGTGGGGTGAGTTCTACGATCATGGTGCCATCACCCGTGGATGTGGCGACCGGCTTCAACGCGTCGTGGCAGGGATTTACAAAAGGCTTGTGAGCGTGAGACTCGGGAGGATGCGGGGCCGAGACGACCAGTCCCATCTCGATCATCTTTTCGATCGCCAGGCTGACCGGCAGAGCACCGTGAACTTCCATGCGCTCGACCTCGGCGATTTCTCCGTGCTCCGCGAGAACCCAGAGTTCTTCGAGGACTTCATCTAGCTGCTCTTCGTCGGCAAGAGAAAAGATTTCCTGTGAGGCGATCTTGCCGTGATGCAATTCAATGCGCCGGTCCGCCAGGCGCGCCACAACGGGATCGTGCGTGACCATCACAATGGTGCGTCCCTGCTGGTGGAATTCGCGCAGCAGGCGCAGCACGATCTCTTCGTTCTGTGCATCGAGATTGCCGGTGGGCTCGTCGGCGAGGATGATGCGCGGATCGTTGATCAGGGCCCGTGCAATGCACACGCGTTGCTGCTCTCCGCCGGAGAGCTGCGAGGGCAGGTGATGCGCGCGATCTCCCAGCCCGACGCGGGTCAACGCGTCGATGGCTTCCTTCTCGTCGGTCATGCTGTGGAAGTACTGCGCGAGCATGACGTTCTCGACGGCGGTGAGGAAAGGAATCAGGTGAAACTGCTGGAAGATGAACCCGATCTTTTCGGCGCGGACGCGGTTCAGTTCGGAGGCGGAGATTCCCGCGACATTCTGCCCGTCGAGCCAGATTTCTCCAGAAGAGGGACGGTCGAGGCAGCCGATGAGGTTGACCAGCGAAGACTTGCCCGAGCCCGAAGGCCCCATGATCGACAGCCATTCGCCCGGCGTTACGTGCAGGCTGATGTGGTCGAGGGCGTGGATCGCGCCGTTATCCTTGCCGGACCCGTTGCCCGCCTCCTTGGCGGGATAAAGCTTGGTCACATCTTTGATCTGAATCATTTACTCTCCCCGCAAAATCACCGCAGGCTCCACGCGGCGCAGCAATGAGATGGGCAGAATGGCCGACAGCAACGTTACCGCCATGCTGCCCGCGAGCACAACCGGCAACACGCTGAAGCGCGGCATGACAGCCGCATGGAAATTGGCGCGGCCGATCCAGGCGGCGATGCCAATTCCAAACAGGAATCCGATGAGGGCGCCGCTCGCGCCGAGGGCTGCGGCCTCGGCGGCAAAGAATCCGTTCAGCAGCTTTGTGGAGGCGCCAAGCGCTTTCATGATGGCGAAATCGCGCCGCCGGTCGTAGACCCATCCCATGAGCGTGGAGAGCACGCAGAGCGCGGCCGTCAGGATAATCAGGGCCGCCGCCGCGAGCAATGTGGCGCGTGTCTTGCCCAACACTCTGGCTTCGCCTTCCACGATCTGCCGCACCGGCCGCACATCTGCTGTCGGGATCGCCTGGGAAATCTGATTCATGGCTCCAGCAACCTCTTCGGGCGATCCGTTCGCGCCGACTTCAATGGTAGAAGGCTGCACGCCCGTCCAGGCGATGAAGTCTTCCAAGGAGACGTAAATGCGGCTGTCCTCGGCTGCGCCGGTATGAACGGTTCCGGCGGGAGTCACGCGCAACGTGTGTCCCTGAAACGTCAGGTCGAAGGGTTCGTTCTTCGGCGAAACAAGAGGCAGGGCGCGCACGCCGACCAGCGCCTGTTTCGGAGCGGACGGCCAGGTAGTAACCGACCACCATTTGTCCAGCTGGCGAACACGATCGAAATCGGTTCCTGCAACTACTACCGGCTGTCCGTCGCTGGTGCGCGCCACGATCAGTCCAAAGGGAGCGGCAATGCCGCGTCCGGCGAGCACTGAATCCACATGGGAGAGTGCGTCGGCGGGCAGGGAAGCGCCGTTCTTGCCGACGAGAATGATGTTCGCGCCATAGTTGCGAAATTCGCGCCGCAACTTCGCCTGCACGTCGACATAGAGATTCAGCATGGCGGTCACGACCGCGGCAGCGACGACCATGGCGAACAGGGCTGATGCGGCACGCCCGCGGCGAAGAACTGCCGCGCGCAACAGCATCCGCAGAAACATCGAAGTATGCGGCGCATGCGCCCGGCTCGCTGCCAGATCGCGTGCCTGATGCGACATGGGTGCGCTCACAGTTCACCTCGCAGCGCGAATACCGGATCGAGGCTTACGGCCCGCCGGATCGCCGTCGCGCTGCCGGCAAATGTGACGATCACGGCGATGGCTAAGATCACCGGCAGCAACACAGGAGGAATCGAGATATCCGAATTGAAGATCGAGCGGCCGATCTGGTGCGCGAGAACCGATCCCACGCCGAAACCGACTGCCCCACCGATCAGCGCCATGAGAGTAGCCTCGGCAAAGAAGACCGAGGCTACGGCAAACTTCCCGGCACCGAGGGCCTTCATGAGTCCAACTTCGGCACGGCGTTCGAATATCGCGGTGGCCATCGCCGCAGAAACGGCGAGACCAGCAGCAAACAGGGCCGCAATCGTGATCAGGAAGATCAGGCCTTCGATACGAGTCAAAACCGCGCCCTCATTTTGCGAGACCTGCCGGATCTGCTCTGCGTGCGAATGAGAAATAGCTTCGGTCAACTGCAGCGCAATCGCCTGCGGATATGGCGTGCAATACCAGCGATCATAAATTGCGCCGGAAAGGCTCTTGGGATCGCGACGGGCGAAGGCGTCTTCCGGCTTGGTCAGCGCGCTGACATAAACGCGGCGCATGACCCCGGGCTTGCCGAGAAATTCCTGCGCTAGCGAGAGAGGCGCGACGATTTGATCGTCTTCCACGCCGCCGGTTGAAACAATCCCGCTTACGCGCAAGGTTTTGCCTGCGACGTCGATGGAGTCTCCCGGCTTCTCGCCCATCTTTTGCGCGAGTCGTTCGCCTACGAGTACGTCGCGGGAGTCATCGGCGGGCCACTCTCCCGAAATCTTCCACCAGGGATGCGTGCTGCGCACGCCGGTCGTAAACGACTCGTTGCCGTAGGAAATCTTCTTCGCGAAGTAGGTGCCGAGCAGTGTTGTGTCTTGCCGTTGTCCGTTATGCGAAACCGAAGCGTTTACCGGGAGCATTGGTGCGAATCCGGTGATGTTGTTGTGCCAGAAAATCCCTTTGATCTTGGGCAAGTCCGCTTCGCTGAGGAAAGCGCCGTCGGTCGGAGGCTTGAGATTCACTCCGCCGATTTCGACATCGAGAGAATCTTCTTGCGGCGTGACCACCAGGTTGGCGCCGATGGTGCGCAGTTCGCGGTTGATCTTGTCGCCGATGTCGGTGGCGACGGCAATCATGGCTGTCGCGACGGTGACTCCGAGGGTGATGGCTGCGCCCGCGAGTAGTTTCCGTCGCTTCTGCCGCCGGAAGGATTCGTAAACCAGCCGGACGAACACTACTGCGCTCCGAACATGCGGGCACCGCCCGCGATGTCGGCCTCCTCGATGATGATGGTGTCGGCGGTCTGCGTGGCTTTCAGCGGCACAGGATTGCATCCGCCGGCGGTGCCCACTGACTGCGGATTAATCGGGGCCGCGCAGTTTTTGCAGATCACTCCGTTACCGCTCTTGTAGAATCCGACGGAGCCGCAGATCTCGCAGGCGTCAAAGACGGTGGCGATCTTGCCGTCCGGCTTCTGATACAGCCAGAAGCGGACGTTCGTGCCCTTTTCCTTGGTTTCGTAGCGGTGCAGGTCGCCGCCGGAAACCTGCGCCAGCGGAATGCTTACTTTTCCATTGATGAAGGTCACTTCGGTTGATGGCGACAGGGCGCTCACGTTCTTCGTGTAAACAAACTCCGCCGTGACCATGGCGATGAAAACGAATGAGAAGGCGCACACGGCGGCCATCCACATACGTTCCTTCTTTGCCGTCCACGTGGCTTTGCGGCGCTCTGCCGGGGAAGCAGTGGCTGGAATCGCTGGTTGTCGGCGCTTGGCTTCAAAGAGGATCATCAGCGCCGCCATGGCGAAGATGGTCACGAAGAAGAACCAGTCGTTGCTGACGATCGGCCCGACGATCGCCATTTCGCGCTTCGAGGAAGCGATCACTCCTGTTTCAGATAACTCATGCAGGCCGGAGATCAGCAACTGGGCCGCGACTATGAACAGGATCGCGGTCGTGACTTTGAAGAACTTCTGCAGGTTAATGCGCACGCTGCCCTTGACGAACATGACGCCAAAGGCGATCGCGGCGAGGACGCCGAGCAGCGTCCCGAGGAAACTCATCAGTTCGGTGGAGTTCAGGGATACGGCCGAAAGCACCAGCACGGTTTCCGCGCCTTCGCGCAGAACCATCAGGAAGATGAAAATGAACAGTCCCAACCAGGCGTCGTTGCCCGCGAGCAGGCCGACTTTGCCCTCGATTTCCCCCTTAAGCTTGCGGCCCGTCTTCATCATGAAGACGACCATGGTGATGACGAAGAAGGCGGCGACCAGGTAGATCCAGCCTTCGAATACGTCCTCGTTCAGGTGGGTGCGAGAGATGACGACGGCGACGCCGATACTGCCCAGGAAGGCCGCACCGAGGGCGGCATAGACGGTCTTGCGCAACTCGGCCCGCCCGATCTTGGTCAGGTAGGCCAGGGTGATGCCGACGATCAGAGCCGCCTCCACCCCTTCGCGCAACGTGATAATAAAAGCCTGAAGCATCTAGGAAGCCCCTATGGTTTAGACAGCCAAAATGTTGAAAATGATTTTGAAAATGAATTTCAATTTCAACTTTAAAGGATAGCTGGGGCGGGCCGAAGGCGTCAATGCGCGGCCATCACAGTCCCATGTGATTAGGATCACACGGTCGGAATGCGGGATTGAACGGTCGGATGCTGCAGGGAAGATCGCAGAGTCGCCCGCCGATCATCAACCGATGTTGCCGCGATGTACAAAGGCTGACTCGGCCATCTGAATTCAGGGCGGCGAGTTGAAATAAGGGTGGTGCCAGCGAAGAAAGGGCGTTCTGCGGAACCTGCCGGCTAAGGCAGCCTCATATCCAGCGCATAAATCTCTTGCGTGCTGATGTCCCGCATAAACAGGGGCACACCGCCCGGTCCGAGGCCCGACCAAGCTCCGAAGGACTGATCCCCGAATCGTTGTATCTTCTTGAAATTGACGATCTCGTCGAGCTTCTTGTCGCTGACTCGCAGTCGAAAGAATCCGTTAACGCCATTGATGGTGCCGTCGAAATAGATATAGGCACTGTCTTGAGACCAGGCCATATAGCCATAGCCACCCGGTTCCAGGCTCGGGCCTAACTGTCGCCACTTGCGATTCTGAACATCGTAGAGATTCAATTTCTCGCTGCGGTGAGATGCCGTAATTATGTAACGGCCGTTTGGGGCCACCGGGGTGCGAAGATCCCCCGGGAGCCGGGCAGTTCGGAAATCTGTTTGGTGTCGACGTTGAACAACACGATGAATGTCTGGTCGGCCCGGATCGGTTCATAGTGTCCGAAGGCAAGTGTCTTGCCGTCTGGCGACCAGGTGGTATCGGTTTCCAAGATCTCATCCGCGGTCACGGCATATGGGCTTCCTCCATCCCGTGAGATCAAGAAAACCTTCCACGGTTTACTAGCCATGGCTCCGGTGAAAGCGATTTGCTGGCCGTCAGGAGACCAGTGGGGAAGTACGGCATGCATAGGAGGGTAAGTGAGCTGCACCCGAGCGCTGCCATCCAGTTTGCTTCGCCACAGCGCACGTTCGGGGTAGCTAACATAAGTTACCCATTGACCATCACGGGAGAAGTCCACGTCGCCGCCTGAGATGCCGCCGAGGTAAGGAACAAATTCATCGGATTTCGAGTCATAGCGCACCAGTTCTGCCCGGTGGTGCGTGCCGATCGCAAATATCTTTGTGCCATCGCTTCTGGGAAGGGGATGGGAAAGTTGCAGGGGGCCGACCGTAAGCTGGACCGGTTCACGCTCTGCTTTCGTCCACCATTTGGAAGCTTCGCGGACAATCCAGATGTTCGTGGCACTTTCATGAGTGCTCTGAAAAACGTAATACTTGCCGTCTGGGGTCCAGTGGCCACAGCACTCAGCGGGAGGGGTGTTCCAGCCTGGAAATAGAGGATGCATGTCGCTCCCGTCGGCACGGACCTCCCAGATTGACGAGACGTTGCTGATGAGATTCGTAACGGTGAAACGGAGCCGGGTTCCGTCCGGCGAGAAACTAACGCTGGTTGGGAAGTCCGGCGCTGTAGCAAACTTCCTGGGGTTGGAGCCATTGTGTTCCGCTACGTAGAGATCGTTTTCTTTGGCGAAGACCAAGTCTCCGTTCGGCGCCCAGACGGCATCGTGCCCCAGCAGATCTCCAAGCCTGCGTGGCGGTCCGGCGGGGAGGGGCATCGACCATATCGGGAAATGGAAGTCTCCGAACTCCGATTTGAACCGCTCAACTAACAGTTCAGACTGCCCAGTCGAAACCGCATCCACCACGGGATCAGAAAAGGGCGTGTCAACGGATGCGACTTCGCCGCCCCCAATTGACACTTGAGCGATACGGTAACGATCAGGGGAGTTCTCTGTGAAATAGAGGCGATTCCCGCCGGTCACGAGCGAAAGCTTGGGAAGACCATCGTTGGTGAGCTCTTGAGATGCCAGTATCCGCGGCGGCGGGAGCGAGGAGCGCAACCAAAGTCCCAGCAGACCGACGACAACAGCCGCTATCGTAGGCCATTTCCGCCAGTTTGCCCAGCCCTTTGAGTCATGTTTTATCGCCGATACCGGTGGAAGCGATACTTGCTCATTTCGTTCGCCGTCGGGTGCGCGGGGGCTCTCCACCGAAGCAATAAACCGGTAACCGCGACGGTGCAAGGTTTCAACGAAGCGAGGGTTTTCGGAATCATCCCCAAGAGCTTCTCGTAACTTCTTGATACTGGTGTTGAGGCTGTGGTCAAAGTCAACAAAGGTATCGATGCCCCAAAGCCGTCGCCGCAACTCTTCCCGAGTGACTGTCTGGCCCGGGTGCTCTAAAAGGATGGTCAGGATTTGAAAGGGCTGTTCCTGCAGCTTGATGCGGAGACCGCTTTTACGCAGTTCCGCTTCCTGAAGATCGACCTCAAAGACTCCAAATCGTAGAATCCGCGACTTGTCAGCGGGCACTTGCATGCACGCGCCTCAGGCCAGAGTTTATCACCGTCAGGCGACGGCGACTCTGATTCCTGTCACGGGTGATCTGTCGCTCTATCTCGTGCGGCATCAACCTGGTAGTAGGAGAGAAGTATTCCTCTTTTGGGTCATCACCGGTGCATTGTTATTTCGGGCCGCGGGAGCGAAGGTGCGAGCGAGTCAAGAACCGGGCTAGCGAATAGCCCGCGGGAAGATGAGGAGGGGTTATGAAGAATCTCGCAATGCACGTATTAGCTTACGCCTTGGTATTTACCATGACCGCAGTGGTGGCCAATACACAGACGGTGGGTTTGAGAGTGGACATTCCGTTCAACTTCAACGTAGCTGAGAACGCTCTTCCAGCAGGTCACTACTTGATTCTGGCCCCACAGGGTCAGACGTTAAGAATTCTGGGCCCGAACGGAGTTGATGCCGTCACGGTCGCCAACCCGGTGAGTGGCAAACGACCTCAGGGAGCCGGAGCTGTAGCGTTCAATTGCTATGGGCGACGGTGCTTCCTATCGCAGTTCTGGACAGCACGCACGGAAACTGGACAGCAGGTTCCGAAATGTCGAATTGAAAAAGCGCTAGCTACGGAGAAGGAACAGCTGGCAGTAATCACACTGAAGGCAACGCCCTATCGGTAGATGCAAGGGCGGAAGAGCGCAGTCAGGCCTCTCAACGCGGGGCCTCCGCCCGGTCCAGAGGCCCTGAGTGTTTTCGTGCGACGTGGCCGTGCGCTACGGCAAATATCATGAAAGGCGCTCTTTCGAAGACGTAGGAGGTAGCAACCTGTCGCGAGCAAGACTGTTACGCTCACAGTCTCTTCAGGAATGCGTTTGCCTGGTCCACTCGCGGGAACAACTTCTCTGCCGCCTGGAACTCTGCCGAATGCACGCAGCGGCGGCTGCCGCGCAACTTTACCGGATGCTTCAGGTGCAGCATCTCGTGATAGACGATGTACTCCAGCACGTACGAGGGAACGCCGGGATGATCAAAGATCCGGCTGATGACAATGGCGTTGTGCGCGGGATCGTAGTGTCCGAGGATGCGGCGGGTCTTGGTCTGGCTCCAGCTCATGCGGGGGCGGGCCATGAGGCCATGAAAGAAGCGGGTGTTGAGATCTTCAAAGATAGCGTCAAGATCGTAAAAGTGTCCGCGCGGCGGACGCAGCAGCTTGCGCCCGCGGATCTGGCGAACGAGATGCGCCTTGCGGACGATATCGTGGCTTCCAACGTATCTGCGGTACCGCGCGGCCTGGCCTCGATCGATGGCCTTGCGGTACATCTTGGCCAGGAGAATGTGGGCGATCGCCCGCAAGACTGGTTCGGGAGCGCCTTCGAGCAAGTCTGAAAGCCTCACCAGGAGCTTGCCGTTCCTGAGGCGGACGGTGTTGTTGACGTTCGCGAAGGCGAAAAACTCGATCTTCATTTCGGGCGGAGAAGTGCCCGGGCGGAGGTCGCTGTAAGTATCCTGGAAAAGTTCGAGAAGCCCTTCGCGCATCTGTGAGCGTAGATTAGCACGGGCTGAGCTTCGGGATTGCGCGTCACGGTGGCATAAGATTTAACTTAAGCGCAGGTAACTCGAGGAACCATGTCCATCAAGCCGATTCTGAAGCTCGTGCGGAATCATCAGCTGCAGGCCTTGACCGGCAGCGCTGCCTTGCTGAAACCCTTTTATCAACTGAATTACCTGGTCGGTGCCAAGGAGTGCGGTCTGTTCGAGCTATTAGAGGACGCGCCCAAGAGCTTTGAACAGCTGGCTGAGGTCTATTGCACCGATGGCAAGGCTCGGGAAGCTTTGCAGGCTTGGCTGGATCTGGGCATTCGGCTTGGTTATCTGCGATCGGATACCCGACGCTACGCACTCAAGGGGCTAGCTAAGAAACTGGCATGGCCCCAAAACGATGCGGCATTGGCCTTGCTTCAGGAAGCGTCGGGGCTGCATTCCAAATTGATCACACAGACCGTGAAGAAACTCCGCAACGGGGAGCTTTGGAACCTCGAGGATCAGGATGGCGAGATCATCGCAAGGTCATCGCGGATCATGGAAGCATTCCAGACGGAGGCCATCGATCGATTCTTTCCGGCGTCCGGAGCCGTGAGTTTGCTGGAGATCGGGTGTGGCTCCGGCATTTATATCAAGTACGCTGCTAAAAGAAATGCATCTTTGACGGCCCTGGGTTTAGAGTTGCAGCCCGATGTCGCCGAGGTCGCACGGCGGAACATCTCAGAATGGGGTCTCGAAGGACGAGTGAGGATTGAAGCAGGAGATATCCGGCGGAAGGCCGCAGACGAGCGTTTCAGCATCGTCACGCTTTATAACAATATTTACTATTTCCCGGTGGAGAGCCGGGTTTCGCTGCTTCAACACATCAGGCAGTTCATTAAGAGGGACGGATTTTTCTTGCTGATCACATGTTGCCAGGGAGGGAGCCTGGGGGTGGAAGTCCTCAACCTTTGGGGTGCGGCAACAGCGAGTGGCGGGAGACTGCCTACCAAAGACGAACTCATCGGCCAACTACATCAGGCAGGCTTTACGGAGGTTCAAGCGATTCGCTTGATCCCGAACGAGGCGCTGTTTGCGTTCAGAGCGATCGCTGGGGAGAACGCCTGAAGCACTGGCAGATCGCAGGGAACCGCACGAACATTCCGTCTATTTCCCCTCCGGCCTGCTGCCGACCTCGGTGGTCGGGTCTTTGACCAGTTTCTTGCGCTTCGCGAGGTCTTCCTGGTCTGTCATCAACTTCTTGTGGTCTTCGGCCGAGGCGTCGAGGGTCTCAAGGGCATTGGTCAGAACGAACTCATATTCCTGCGCTTCGGCGCGAGGCACATCGGCGGCATCTTTCAGCGCCCGTAGCTTGGCCTGGAACTCGGTGTCGGCGTCGATCACGATCTTCAAGGGCTTGCGGATGTCGTTCCGGCGATCGACGTAGGTGTCGATATTGTCGTTCAGTTCGTCGTACAACTGCTGGAAGGCGTCCAGCAGGTCGTGCGTCTCGCGGGCCTTGTCTTTGGTCTTGGGATCGTTTCGGACCTCTTCCAGCTTGACCAGCCGCGCGCGGGCAAATTCGACATACAAGGGCAGGCGCAGTTTGGGCTCCCAACTGGCATCGCGAATTTTATCGATCTCCTGCTGGGTCAGTGGATCATGACGACGCTGCGCGATGGCCGTCAGGGTGGTCACGAGTACAAGAGCAATGCACAAAAGCCAACGCATGCGATGGTGATTCATTTTCCAGCCTTTTTGAACATCGATGCCAGCAGATCGTCGCTCACCTTTTGAAGTCGATCCACCGCGTCCTTTACCGGAGCCTGATCCTCGTGCCCGAGAGAATGCATAATCTCGGTCAGCTTATGGGTCATGTGACGAACCGCAATCTCCGACTGTTTCTGGTACTTGTGCGTCTGGATGGCATAGTCTCGGGCCAATTCGGAGTAAGCCACAACATCGGTCAGCATGGCCTGGGCATTCGGTACGTCGGAGCCCGCATAGAGCTTGTCGCTTTCCTTTAACTGCCTCTCAGCAATTTGGATACACAGGTGGGGACGGTCCGGCAGGTTAGTGGACGCGACTCGCGCCTTCAACTGATCCACAGTCTCATCCGCGCGTGGTTCTGCATACGAGAGGGAAGTGAGGACGAGCAAAAACGTGAGCGCGGACAATAGATTCCCGCACTTTCCTGCGCAGACAGTTTTCCTGCAGGAAGCTCCAGACTTAGTTCGACTCGACATTCTCAAAATCGACTCCCCCAAGCTATTTCTTTGGTTCCAGAGCAATCAAGCGATGCTTGGCCTGCCACTCCTGATCGGGATACTTCCCGTTGGCATTCTGCAGGAATAGATGATAATTCGCCGCCGCCTGTTTGACGTCCTTGAGATGATCGTACGCGGAAGCGCGTAAAAAATATGTCAGCGGGATCTCCGGTATGAGCTTGGCGCGCGCATCCAGGGCCTTGATCACGAGGGGATAGTTCTTGTTCTCGCTGGCCGCGAACGCCAGATCTCCGTAAGCAGGACCGAGATCGGGCTTGATCTTGATCGCCGCCAGGAACTCCTGTTGTGCCTCCGGGAACTTCTTGGTTCGCAGGAGGCTCTGACCCAGGCTGCGGTGCAATTCCGGATCGTTGGGGGATGCGGCCGCCAGATCGCGGTACGCCTTTTCGGCCTGATCGTTCTTTCCGGCGAGATAGTAGAGATCGGCGAGATCGCGCTGCAGCGACAGATCGTTTGGGGCCTGTTTTGCGCCTGCCTGCAAGACCGTGATGGCATCGTCGTTCTTGCCCTGGGCGGCCAGCACCCGTCCAAGCTGAATTTGCGGCGCGGCCTGGTCGGGATGCGCCGCTACGATTTTGCGCAGCTCCCCTTCGGCCTCGGGAAACTGATGGCCGCGCATGTAGATGTTGGATAGTCCGATGGCCGCTTCCGGGGACGCCGGATCAATCTGCTGGGCTTGCTTGTATTCGTGTTCCGCGTCGGCGAATTTGCTTTGATTCTCGAGTAGCAGCCCGGCAGACAGGTGCGGTTCGATGTCTTTGGGCTGCAATGCCGTGGCTTTGCGGTAAGCCGCTATCGCGTCGTCAGGATTGTTCTTCTCCAGCACATGACCTAGGGAAAGCCACGCGCGTGCCTGACCTTCTGCGACGTGGCTGGTAGGCTTCAGTAGCGTGGCGGCCTGCAGGAACTTTTCTGCCTCCGGATTTCCTGACTTCACGAGTTGCAGACCGAGGTTGAGGTTCGACTCAAAGACGTCCGGCTTCGCGGCCACCGATTTGCGGTAAGCGGCGATGGATTCGTCCGTCTTGCCGAGACCGTTGTTCACGAATCCAAGATCGAACCACGCGACGTAATTCTCGGGATCTTTTTCGACGACCTTGCGAAGTAACGGCTCGGCCTCATTCAATTTCTGCTTCTGGATCAGAGCCTCAGCCTCGGTTAGCTCGGGGTTGGAATTTTCTTCTTCGGCGACCGCGGTGTGACGGGTTGCGCCCGATTTGTGAGGGGTGCTCTGAGAAGAGGTCTGGGGAGCCGTTGAGATGCTGCCCGCCGTGCCGACGCCGACGGAAACGCAGAGACACGTGCCCGCAATCATCCGCAGCAGGGTGTGAGAAGCTCGTCTACCCGCGCCCATTGGAACGCGATGCTCCATAGCCGTTCAGGATACGCGCCAAATACTTTCCGGTGTAAGAGCCCGGCAGCTTGGCGATGGCTTCCGGAGGTCCAACGCCTACGATCTTGCCGCCGCGATTGCCGCCCTCCGGACCCAGGTCGATGACCCAGTCCGCTGTCTTGATCACTTCCAGATTGTGCTCGATGACGACAATTGAGCCCCCTACATCAATGAGACGGCGAAAGGCGGCCAGGAGTTTGCTTACGTCATCAAAATGCAATCCGGTAGTGGGCTCGTCGAAGATGTACAGCAAGCGCCGCTTGAGCTTCTCGCCGCCGTTCCGGCCCGTACTCGAAGCCGGTTGCAGATGAGCGGCCAGCTTCATGCGCTGGGCCTCGCCTCCCGAGAGCGTTGTGGCTGATTGACCCAGGCGCAGATATCCCAAGCCGACCTCTTCGAGGGCGCGGAGCTTGTCCGTGACCTTGGGAGCCTCGGCAAAGAATTTCAGCGCCTCCTTGACCGTGAGGTTCAGCACTTCGTGGATATTCTTTCCGCGATACCTGACCTCGAGCACGGTGGGCTTGTAGCGCGTGCCCTTGCACTCTTCACAGATGAGTTCAACGTCGGCGAGGAACTGCATTTCGACCGTGACCGTGCCGTCGCCCTGGCAGACTTCGCAGCGGCCGCCGGGAATGTTGAAGGAAAAATGTCCCGCAGCGAACCCGCGCTTCTTGGCTTCGGGGAGGGAAGCGAACAGTTCGCGGATCGCGTCGAATGCCTTGATGTACGTCACGGGATTCGAGCGCGGCGTCCGTCCGATCGGCGATTGATCGACCAGGACTACTTCCTCGATGAATTGCTCGCCCTCGAGGCTCTCCCAGCTTGCAGACGTGGAGGAGGCGGTCGAACCGTTGCCGCTTTGCTGCTTGGCCTGCGCTAAGGCGCGATACAACACCTGATGCAGCAGCGTCGATTTGCCCGATCCCGAAACTCCGGTGATCGCCACCAAGAGGTTAAGCGGAATGTTGATGTCGACGTTCTTCAGATTATTCGCGCGGATGCCACGCATTTTGATCTGTTGCGTCCCCGGCTTGCGACGGGTGGCCGGGGGCTGGATGCGCAGATCCTCGGAGAGGTACCGTCCCGTCAGCGATGAGGGATTCTTCAGGATTTCATCGTACGTGCCTTCAGCGATAAGCTTGCCGCCGTTCTCTCCGGCGCCCGGGCCAAGGTCGAGAATGCAGTCGGCGGCGCGCATGATGTCGGGATCGTGCTCTACGACGAGAATCGTGTTGCCCAGGTCGCGGAGATCGTGAAGGATCTTCACGAGGCGATGGGTGTCGCGCGCATGCAGCCCGATGGATGGTTCATCAAGGACGTATAGCGTGCCGACCAGCCGGGATCCGAGTGAGGTCGCCAGCTGAATGCGCTGTGCTTCGCCGCCTGAAAGGGTAGAGGAAAGGCGGTCCAGCGTCAGGTATTCGAGGCCAACATCATTCAGAAAGCGCAGGCGCTCGCGGATTTCCTGCAACACCCTGTCGGCAATCTCGTTTTCCTGCTGAGTAAGTTCAACCTGCTCAAAGAATGTCAGCGCATCTTCGACCGTGAGCGAGCAGATCTCGCAGATATTCCTGCCGTTGATCTTGACCTGCCGCGCTTCGAGCCGGAGCCGCGAGCCCAGGCAGGAGGAGCACAGGGAATATCCGCGATAGCGGCTGAGAAACACGCGCACATGCAGCTTGTATTTTTTGCGCTCGAGATGCGCGAAGAATCCGCGCACGCCCAGGAATTTACCTTCGCCGTTGAGGACCAGGTTACGGTGCTCCTCAGCCATGTCGATCCATGCCATATCGAGCGGGATGCCCGCCTGCTTGGCGTAGCGCTTCAGGTCCGTGAACAGCGGACGGTACTTGGGCTTGGTCCAGGGGTCAATGGCGCCCTCGGCCAGCGTCTTCATCTTGTCGGGGATGACCAGATCGAGATCGAAGTCGATGGTGTTTCCGAATCCCTGGCATTTCGGACACGCGCCATACGGATTGTTGAAGGAGAAGAGACGAGGCTCGGGCTCTTCGTAGCGGATGTTGCAGAACTTGCACTCGAAGCGCTGCGAGAAGCGCAGGATCCGTGTGGCAGGGGCGCTCGCGTCCGCATCGTCTCCGGTCGATGGAAGTTCGAAGAGAACCTCTCCGGCCTCGCGATACGCGGTTTCGATCGCATCAATCACCCGGGACCGAATGTCGGGAGAAGTCACAAGACGATCCACCAGGACAAAAACAGGCTGCGAGAAGTCGAGGTCGAGCAGCGATTCCGGAGTCGAGAATTCGTAAACCTGTCCAGCCTGGTAAAGGCGGTTGAATCCGGCCTTGCGCAGATCGAAGAGGCGAGTTTTCAAGGCCTCGGTGAGTGGAGATTCGGTGGACTTCTTTGCCTTGGACGAGCGTCGCGTCTTCGGCTCCGGCTCCGACGGGGCAGCGCCCGGTCGCTGAAGAGGAAAGAGAACCTGCATCCGGGTTCCCGGGTCGAGCGCCAGGATTGTGTCGGCAACCTCATCGACGACATCTTTCTTTACCTGGCGTCCGCAGTTTGCGCAGAAAGTGCGTCCGACACGGGCGAAAAGAAGCCGCAGGTAGTCGTAAATCTCAGTGGCAGTCGCAACCGTGGATCGTGGATTGCGCGTCGTATTCTTCTGCTTGATGGCGACGGCCGGGGCGATGCCGTCAATTGTGTCCGCGTCCGGCTTTTCGATGCGTTCGAGAAACTGGCGGGCATAGGCCGAGAGCGATTCGACGTAGCGGCGCTGTCCTTCGGCGTAGATGGTGTCGAAGGCGAGCGACGATTTGCCCGATCCGGACACACCGGTGACCACGGTCAGGGCGTTGTGCGGGACCTCAAAATCAATGTTCTTGAGATTGTGAACGCGTGCGCCGCGTACCACGATACTGTCTGTCTGCGTCAGTGTAGAGGACATCGAAAAAGGGCCGAACGCCATACGGCAGCCCGAGCGCAAGCGCACAGAGCCGTCCGAATGGCTTACTGAATCTTTCTATTAT
>CAVSER010000008.1:0-902542 GCA_963727085.1 Terriglobia bacterium
CGTTCCCATCTGCACGCACTGACTTCTTTTGGGCGCATGCGACACAGTCGCATCACATACCCTTGACCGGTTTGGCTTTCGGCTTAGGTGAGCGCTCTTGATTATTGCCGGATCGGTTCAAATGCTCAGGAATTCCGGTGATCAGGCCTTGATAATCCGTGAGACGGTCACCCAGGATGACCACGCCCTTGGATGTGATTTCATATTCGCGGATATCCTTGCTATGGTTGCCACCGCGCATCTTGATAACGACCATGATCTTGCGAAGCTGGCCGTCGATGCATACGTACCGAAGCCGGATAATGTCATCGGTGAGAAAGGAAATCGAGTAGGTACTGAACGGGAATTCCATAAAAGACTCGTTCACCTCGACCGTGCTTAGAATCGTCACGCCAACCCCGGTCAGAGCGGTGATCATCCGATAGAGCGATTCGCGAAAGTCCGCGCGGAAGCCGGGTGCCAGCGCCATCTCAAAGCCCGCCAGCGAATCAATCACCAGGCGTTTGGCGCCAATCTTCTGGACCGCGTCGAGAATCTCGTGCATGGTTTCATCCACCGAGAGATCCAGGGGACGAAGGTAGAGAATTTCGAGTTTCTTCTCATGTCGCGGTGTTTTCAGATCCAGACCAAAACTGCTGGCCCGCTCCGCATACTCTTGCGGTCGTTCTTCAAAGACCACCACGATCCCCGGATCCCCTTGACGGATGCCCTCAGCAATGAATTGGGTCGCCAATACTGATTTTCCCGTTCCCGAAGCCCCGGCCACCAGGACACTGTCTCCCTCGGGAATGCCGCCCCCGAGCATCTTGTCCAATTCCGGAATACCAATGGAAAGGCGCCGTGTACTGGGTATCTTCCTTGCTTGTCCGGCCAGCCCAAGAGTACGCGAGAAGGCTTGCAGCCCAGCATGGGTAATGCGGAAGGTGTGCAGTCCAGGCACGGACGCTTGCCCGCGCAGTTTCACGATCTGTAGCTTCCGGACAATGGAACTTCGCTCCGCCGCCTGGTAGAGCCAAAACAGGCCATCGGAGACCGTGAATACGGGATTGTCTCGGATTTCACCTTCGACATATTCCCCGACAAGGAAAGTCGTGGCTTGCCAACTCGTCAGCAGCAGGGCTAACCGCTGAATGAAAGCTTGCAGCTCCACTTCGGTTGTGCCACCGAGCGCCTTCCGCACCACGGTGCGAAAGGAGTCCACCACCACGACGCCGGGACTTGCCTTCTCAACCTCTTTCGTAATCTCCTCTAAGACCGCGTCCAGATCCTTCTCCAACACAACCTGGCTCAAGTTGATAAAGCGGA
The DNA here is from genome assembly GCA_963727085.1 of Terriglobia bacterium. Lineage (GTDB taxonomy): Bacteria > Acidobacteriota > Terriglobia > Terriglobales > Acidobacteriaceae > Sulfotelmatobacter. The sequence goes on from CAVSER010000008.1 coordinate 1,306, forward strand.
CAGCAGTGTTTAACTTGGCCTGGTCGAAGAATGAGTACTGTTGCTGGTATCGCAGCATTTTGATGGCGGGTTCGCCGAGGATGGTGAAATAGAGCGCCGGGCGCTCCGGCGTCGCGTTGGCGAACACGACTTGGTGCGCCAACGTGGTCTTACCGCTTCCTGGCGCGCCCGCGATGATATTAAAAGAAAATTCCGGGATACCGCCGCCAAGGATTTCATCAAGGCCCCGTACCCCGGTCGGCAGTTTTTTTATGATTACTCTACCTTGTACGCTCAAGCATCCCTCTCTTCTCGGAAACGAGGCCGTCGAAGGCAGCCTCCGGCCACACATCCTGAACCAACCGCAACGTTAAACCCTCGCCAATGAAAGTGAGGAGCAGCCCGATTAACTGGGCAATGAGAATGGCTCCTCCGTCCCTGGCCTGTTCCTTGTCAGTCTGTGGCTCCAGTTCGTCGAGACCTTTTAAGGAGCCATCCACCGCTACTTGTACTGCGCTGAGACTGGGAGCTTCCGCCCTGGCCAGCGTCAGAGCGCGAGAAAGGAGCGAGCGAAAACCGGCAACTCCAGCGAGTGTAATCAGAGGCCTGCGCAGCTTCGCACAGACGCGAAAAGCCGCAGACTCCGCTGGCTGGGAGCTTTCGCCCGCAACGGCTTCGTAGGCAAGAAGGCGTTGGGCCAACTGTCGCGACTCTTGAATACTCACGATTTCCTTTTCCGTGCAAGGTGCGAACGCTGTACTCAGTTCGGCTTGGGGCTTTTAATTGCCGCCACCACCGCCAATACCGTCGCTGTGTTCAGGACGTTTCCGGAGATCGTCCTCAGCGCTTCTGTGACGGGCGGATATTGTTCCGCCAATCTCTCGAGACGCGCACTGACGCCTTGGAGATCGTCGACTTCATTGACGATCGCTTCAAAGCCGATGGGTATGCCGCTCTTCGAGAGGAACTTGAAGTCTGGGAGAATTTCAGAGGTCACCAGCTGCAACGTCATCGCTTCGCCAACAACTCGGACAAGCAGCCCGAGTAACTGGGTAATGAGAACTATTCCTGCCTCCCGAGCTTGGTCCGAGTGGACTTGAGGCCGAAACTCCTCTAGACCCTGTAAGGAGCCATCCGCCGCGACCTGTACTGCGCTAAGACTGGGAGCTTCCGCCTTGGCCAGCGTCAGAGCACGAGAAAGGAGGGAGCGAAAACCGGCAACTCCCGCGAGTGTAATTAGGGGCTGGCGCAACCTCTCACAGACGCCAAAGGCTGCGAATTCCGTCGACTCGGAGGACGTGCCCGCAGCGATTTCATAAGCAAGGAGGCGCTGGGCCAATTCTCGCGTCTGTGGGGGAAGCATCATTGCCGTTCCCTTACCATACAAAATTCCCGTGACACTTGGACGTGAAACGTTCGGCCTTAATGTTACCCGCTTTGTGGTTGCTCGGATAGGGCACGTACCGGTTCCATCAGATCCTGTTGGTGCGGCGCGTGCCCCGGGTTGCCGCATAGCCAGGCCCCAGTCGATGATGTGGCCCGCTAGTCGTGGAGAACGACGTGGAGAAGTGAACTGTGAACCTGTAGCCCGCCTTCTGGCCCCCCGGCGTAGTCAATGAATCCCAATTTCCTGAACCGGTTCATGAAAAAGCTCACCCGAGACCGAGTGGTGCCCACCATCTCAGCCAGCGTCTCTTGACTGAGCTTCGGAATCACGGATTCAGGAATCCCTTCCTTGCCAAAGCGAGCGAGGAGAAGAAGGACACGGGCCAGCCTTTTCTCGCTGGAATTAAACAGTTGGTCTACCAGATCCTCTTCGTATCGAATGTTCCGGGTCAACAAATATGCGACGAAGAGATCGGAAAGGGTGTGTTCGCGGTGAAGCGCGTCCACCATGGCCTTTTTCTCGATTCTCAGAATAGCGCAATCCGTTATTGCGCGGGCAGAGCCCATGCGGAGAGGTTGGCCCGCAAGCGAGCCCTCGCCGAAGAAACTCCCGTCACTCAATATACCGATTGTGGCTTCCCTGCCATCCTTGGAGACAACGGTGAGTCTCACCTTGCCTGTCCGCAGGTAGAAAATTGCGTCTGCAGGCCCCCCTTGGGCGAAGATGGTTTGCTTTTTCGGAAAGAGCAGAGCTTTCCTGCCTTCGCCGATGGTGTCGAGGAACACCTGGGGATCGAATCTTTGGCTGTTTTTGAGGGCTGGAGGTGGACGCGTAGAATTCCGCGTGCGTCGCGATTTCTGTTCAGTCGGCGCCGGGATGGCGATTTTCGTTGAACCTTTGGATTCGCGCGGCGAAGCCATGGGCACACCTCCGCTCATTCCACGTTCAGGTACATTATACCCCCCTCTTGCGTTGGCCCGGTATCGCATCATTGCGGGCGTCGTGGACATTTTTTCCTTGAAAGTAAGTGCATGAAACCTCAGAGCGGGTTGTCGGCAACTGGGAAGTTAACTTCTGGATTGCCGTCATTCGGGAGTAATGGCCACGACTCCTTGGCCATTTGCGCTATTACACCATCAGTCGACCTATGCAGTGATTCGTGAACGGTTATGCCCTATACCGATAGTTCATCTTCGCCCGCTGCTGTTCTCCAGTGTTACGGCTCACGACTCGTTAGTTCGTTTTCGCAGTGATATACATGTCGCTATGCTTTCTAGCTCTCGTGACCCCTTTTTCGCACGCCGATCGGCGTTTTCCCTGGTCGTCGCATTCCTACTTTCCACGCATGGTGCGGCGCAACGGGTCCCCTCCAGCGCCCTGCCGCCGCAGGCCGCACTTCCGATCACAAAGATCGCGGCAACGCGCTTTGGTGCCGACGCGCCATGGTTTGTCGACAATATTCCCTTCCTGGTCATCGACGATGCAGCGCTGGAGGAGGTCTACTACTATCGCTGGAAGTTGTACCGCTCGCATCTGCGCGAGATCGGCGCACAGGGCGTCATGGTCACGGAGTTTCTGGACAACGTTCCCTGGGGGCGCCAGCCCTACACTGACCTCAACGACTCTTCTTCATTTCATCTGATGGAGGGGCGCTGGCTGCGCTCGCCGGCGGTGGTTAATTCCTTGATCGAGCATCTCTATGCCGGGGGCGGCAACGACCGTCACTTTTCCGAGGCAATTGCGGCCACGACACTTCAAGCTGTGATGACGACTGGGGACGTGCGCCCGGCACTGCGCAATTTCGCAGCCATGCAGTATGTCTACAATCAGTGGGACGACCACCTCGATCGCGCCCGTAACCTGTATTGGGTGGAGCCGATCGCTGACGCGACCGAGTACACCATCTCCTCGATTGACGCGACGGGCACGGGTTTCGTGGACACTCCAAGCACGGATCAAAACGAAAACGGTTTTTTTCGCGGCTTCGCCTTCCGCCCCACCATCAACAGCTATCAGTACGCCAATGCGCTGGCCATTGCGAAGTTGGCCGATCTCGATCGCAGGCCGCGGCTTGCCGCCGAATATCGCGGCCGCGCCACGGCGATCCGCAAGGCCGTTCTCGAACAGCTCTGGAATCCGGCGGCTCAGCATTTCATTGACCGGTATCAGCGCTCGACCGCATATGTGAAAGAGGGCGAGTTTATACGGGGACGTGAGCTGGCGGGCTACACGCCATGGCTCTATGAGGTACCGTCGACCGACGTCGCGCAATACTCCGAGGCCTGGCGTCACGTGATCAAACAAAACGAACTGGCCGGCCCGCAGGGACTGCGCACCGTCGAGCCCAGCTACCCGCGCTACATGGCTCAGTATCGCTACGATGAACAAAGCAAGCTGCCCGAGTGCCAGTGGAATGGCCCCTCGTGGCCCTTTCAGACCTCGCAAGCACTTACTGCCATGGCCAACCTGCTCGACGATTATCAACAAGGCATCGTGACACGCGCCGACTATCTGCGCCTGTTGCGCCAATACGCCCATCAGCATCTGGCGGCTGACGGCCATCCCGATCTGCAGGAGGACTATAACCCCGACACCGGCGCGCCGATCGTGGGCCTGGCCCGCTCGCATCACTACAACCACTCGACATTCAACGACCTGATACTCAGCGGGCTGATCGGTATCCGTCCGCGCCTCGACGACATTCTGGAACTTAAGCCGCTTTTGCCTGAGGACGCAGGGATCAAGAGCTTCGTCCTCGACCGCCTCGTTTACCACGGACGTAACATCGGCATCGTCTATGACGCAGATGGCTCACGCTACGGACTCGGCAAGGGCCTCTCAGTCTATGTCGAGGGCAGGCGCATCGCCGGTCCTTCGCCGCTGGCCCCGTTGAGGGTGACGCTGCCGCCGGCCAGGCTCTCAACCGAACCGGCGATGGAGCCGGCTGATTTAGCGGTCAACATCGGTGAGCCAACCGGGCCGCAGGCCAGCGCCTCGTCCAGTATCGCGCCCGGTTCTCCAGCCGAGGCAATCGACGGACGTCTGTGGTTCTTTCCGGAGAATCCCAACGGCTGGACCCCCGCACCCCCAAAGGAAGCAGGAAGGGAGCAACGAGCGGAGAGTTGGCTCGCCATCGACTTCGGTCGTGAGGAAAAGGTCGGCGACGTCGAGCTAAGTTTCTTCGCCGACGGCGAGGAGTTTCTCCCGCCTAACCACTATGAACTGCAATGCAAGGCCGACGGACAGTGGCGCAGGATCGCCAACCAGCGGCGCACGCCAACTGAGCCGCTGGCCAACGGCATCAACCACGTAGTCTTCCCGCGCGCCGAATGCTCGGCCTTGCGTGTTGTTCTGCAAGGCCCCGCGGCGCCGGGCAAGCTCCGGCTTATCGAGGTGAAGGCCCGAGCGGGCAATCGAAGTTGATCAGCTGGCCGGAGAGACGTCCACTTATCTTCGCCCTTTTCAACCCCGTCTTCTCTTACCTGGGCCCCGCAGGCCGGACCCGGTGTGTGCTGTTCGCGGTCGATCAGCTCCTTCTCCTCGCCTCACCAGCGCTTAAGTTCCGTGATCTGAATGAGGTTGCCGCAGATGTCGTTCAGCATCGCAATGGTCGAGGCGGTCACGTCGGTGGGCGGCATCGTGAACTCGGCGCCGCGGGTTGGTTGCCGCTCAACTCGCAGGAGGAGTTTTGTCGCTTCGGCTCGAGATCCGCGAGGCTAGTTGGCACCCTGACGGGAACGAGGGCCCGCTCTGCCCGTTTTGGTCGTCAGTGAGGAGGGTAAATTTCCCAGTGTTCCCGGGCCTCTTATCCGCGTGGCTGAGGGAACGCGTCTTCACGTCACTGTGACGAACAAGACTTTGCTGCCGGGAACGTACTACTACTGGGCAGCACAGACTACGACGTTCCAATTGATGCGCGCTTGACTCGGGATACGGAACTGAGGGTGCATTCGCGATCGACTCACCGAGGGCCGAGATCGAGGATCACATCATGGTCATCGGGCTGTGGTACACCATTTCCGGACGATGTAAGCGCTTCTGACAAGCCGGCGCTGCAACACTGAGACCTGCGGCACGCTGCCCATTCAGGTGTCAACAAGTCACGAACTCTATGCCGACGCATTGTTCTCGGATTGACGGCAACCCTTTCCTAATCGCGTTACGTCAGAATCGCCGAGAACTTGGCGAAAGTGAGTAGCCCGCCAGTCTGCATAAGAGCTTTTCACGTTAGTTGCAACCTTGGAGACTTGGACGCTGAGTTTTCTCCACGCGATCAGGATCGGGCTGCAAGGCGGATGCCAGGACGAGCGCTGTTCCGGCATAGATCAGGGTGTCGAAGACGTAATTGATAGCCTCCATGATCTGCGGAGTGGTTCCGCCGTGGGCGAGGATCCAAATCGGCAGATACAGAAATAGGGTGAGGACGGTCATGAGCGCGCCGATTGAAGTTGCGGCGATCCGAGACTCTTTGTTCATGACCAGGGCGATTCCAGCAGCCAGCAGGATCGCTCCTGTGGGGTATCCCCATATGCTAGGGAATGGAACCCATGAGGGCGTTGTTTTTTCCAAGGGAATGCCGGGCGCAAACTCCGGATGAAGGAACAATTCCACGGCAAAAAAAATCGCCGCAATCCCTATGATGACACGCCCGAACAAGATCATCCATTTCGATTGTTGCGGCGACGAGGCGCGACTATGCAGCCCGGCGAGAGCCCATGCACCTCCGGCAAAAGAGATGTCTCTTAGCACGATGGCCCACGCGAATCGATTTTTGGGATCCGCAAGAGCATTCGGGATATGCATCATGCAGACAAATAAAAAGAACATCAATCCGAGCAGCGTGGATGACAAGCGTACGAACTTCCTCACTGTAAGACTGGTAGCCGCTGCGAACAACGCACATCCAACAAAATACGCCCAGAACAAGTGCGCCGGCATCCACGACGGGACAATATCCGCGACTCGCATCGGGCCACCGAAATGCTCGGGCGCGAACACAGCGAGTGGAACGGCGATGAAGATACAGCCCAGGGTGATGAGCTTGTCCCAGCCGCGAGCCGCGCTGATCTCTTTTCGAAGTAAAGAAATTCCGACGACGAGATAGATCAGCCCGGCAAAACACATCCAGAAATTTACTGATAAAAGCATCGGAAACCTTGCTCGGGAAATGATCCGTGCCCGATCCTTAAGTCCGCAATAGCCACTTGATAGATCTTCGACATGGCCACGTGCGAATGAATTCACTTCGAATCGAGCAGAATGCGGAGCCTGCGAACTGCGAGAGGAATCTCGCTCGCCGTAATGCCGCCGAAGCCAAGTATGAATCCTTGGCGGGGGTGTCTAAGATAGTGGCGCGAAAGAGGCCAGAGAGACAGTTTCTGGCGCACTGCTCGAGCCGAAACTTCTTCATCGCGGTGCTTCGTATCTAGTAATACCGTCAGGTGCATGCCGGCTTCATCGCCGATGGGTGACAGAGTCTTCTCCAGGTGTTCGCATAGATTGTCGACCAGGAGCCGTCTTAGATCGCCGTAGAGGGTTCGCATCCTGCGAATGTGGCGTTCAAAGTGGCCTTCGTCAATGAAATCCGCGAGCACTTCCTGGTGGAAGGTGGGAGGACCAAGATCCATTAGTCCTCGCGTCACAGTGAAACGGTCAACGAGGTCCGGTGGAACTACGATGTAGCCAAGCCGCAACGAGGGAAAAAGGACTTTGCTGAATGTCCCGATGTAGATCACACGGGAGTTGGAGTCGAGCCCCTGCAAGGATGCGATGGGCTGGCTTTCATAGCGATACTCGCTGTCGTAATCATCTTCGATGATCCAAGCCCCGGAGTTCTGTGCCCACTCGATCAACTGAAACCGTCGCGTGGCGCTCATGGTGACGCCAAGCGGAAACTGGTGGGACGGCGAAACAAATGCGGCTCTCGCGTTGCGGCATTTCGTGATGCCAGCGGCAACGTCGAGACCTTCGTCATCCACCGGTACCGGTACGACTTCGCAGCCGTTCAGTTTGAAAACATCTCGCGCGAGGGGATAACAGGGGTCTTCAATCCAGACGTGAGCTCCCGGGTCGAGCAGGACCTGAGCGGTGATCTCGAGTGCCTGCTGGGAACCACTGACGATCAGAACCTGCTCTGGCGCGCAGCGGACCGAGCGTGCCGTTTTCAAATAGTTGGCGATCGCGTGGCGAAGACCTTCATTCCCCATCAGCGTGCCGTAATGTGCGGAGCGAGCATTCATGGATCGGCAGCGACGCGCGACCAGGCTGGACCAGATCTGGTGCGGGAAGTGATCGAACGCGACTTGACCAACGCGGAATGGTCCGAAGTGAATGGTCCAAGGGAGGATCCCCCTCGGAGGGAAGAGTGAAGTGCGCGCCGCTACTGGTCTGGGCCCGTGCCGGATGGGAGTGGTCTTCGTCCCAGAGGGCGAGCTCGATGTGAGTTGCTCCGGTAGAGAAGGAGAGACCACCGTGCCTGCGCCGACACGGCTCTCCAAATAGCCCTCGGCGAGAAGTTGCGCGTACGCATTCAGAACCGGGAAGCGGGAAACGCGAATCTCCGCAGCCAGCACTCGGGTTGAGGGGATCCGTTGTCCCGGCCGAAGGCGGCCCTCGAGAATGGCCGAACGAAACCCGTCATAGATCTGACGATGAAGCGGCACGGCAGAAGACCGGTCGACTGCAAGCATGGGGAGAATGCCGGAGGCCACTCGCTTCATTCCTGCGGATCGTAATGGTTATGATGACTGCGATTCAAGTAGGTATTGCGGCAGACCACTTCCAATTCTGGCCGAGGCGCTTCCACAAGATGAGCAGTGGCACGTGAGCCCCGTTCCCTCGGGATTCGAAAAGTTCTCCGCTAGATTGTCGATCCGAGCCAGGACTCAGCGAAAAGCCTCAGATTCCCCTTGTACGTACGACTGACCGTATACTCCTGCCCACTTGTCATCCGGATCAAGTACTCGCCGCCGGAAGCACGAGTGAATTCTTTGACAAAAGCGGCGTTGACCAAAATGCCCCGATGAATTCTGACAAACCCGAAAGGGCCGAGCTTCTGTTCGATCCTCGCGATGGGCTCTCTTATTAAGTATGAACCGGAGACATGCTGCAGAGAGACATAGTTACCGCTTGCCTGCGCAGCAATGACTTGCCCCGCATCCAAGAAGAGAACCTTGTCGCCCACCCTGATCGCGATCCGCTTCATGGCCGGCGCTTGTATTCTCGGCAATAAAAACAGCGGATCCGGATTTCTGCGCCTTGATGTCTCTCTCGGCTCTACCTCCAAGGGTTCGGGCCGGTGCTCGGTCGTCAAAAGGCTCAAGAGCCGCATTTCGTAGTCCTTCCCGTTGCCTCAACGATCTTCGTGCCTTAACTCTGAAGCCCGAACGATCGGCCAGAAGCTTATGCAACACGATCTGAGTCAGTTGCTGCTCTGCCTCGAGCTAATTCGATGGCTGCGCAAGATGCAGGCCGCGGCTTACCGGACAACGGTGCTGACACAATCCTTGGGCTCAGCCTGACATGCGGGGTGGTCACACGCAATATCCATTTCACAGGCTTTCGGCATGACCACTTCCGCAGGCAGAATGCTCCAATCATCTACGTTCATCACCACAACGCGGAACAGCCACTGCTTGTTTCGTCATTTCATAGATTTGTGATGCGCGAATCCTCTTTTCGGGAGAAGCAGGTGCATTTTTGAGAGTGGACTGGGTGCTCACTCCCGCCTCAATGATCACTTTCGTGTTGCTCGTCATTCCCAACGGGAAGAACACGTCAGGTTCGGCCTCTTCTGTAACAAATCGCTGAGACCTCTCGAGACGCGCGCATGTGGTGGCACCCCGAATGCGCTTGCGCAGTTCATGGAGGCAACACTCATGACTCTTGTTTCAGAGAAGGCCAGGGTATTTGCTGTTTACTTATTTTCCTTCGTGCTGCTAGCTGCCAATGTTTTTGCGCAGGAAACGACAGCCGGGATCCAAGGCACAGTAAAAGACGCGAGCGGTGCTGTGGTTAGCGGTGCGCACGTTGTCATACGTGGCACGACCCTCGCGGGCGACAAGTCGCTCGACAGCGAAGCAACTGGCTACTATCGATTCGCCAACTTGCCGCCTGGGGTTTACACGCTGGAGGTGTCGGCAAAGGGATTCAAGACCGTGAAGCGGGGCGGCCTGTCGCTGGAAATCGGCCATCTCCCCACGGTCGACATCACCATGGAAGTTGGAGCCACGGTGGAAGTCGTCGAGGTCAGCGGACAGGCTCCGGCTATTGATATCACCACGAATACAAACCAGACCAACGTTACGCAGGATGTAATCGACAATAGCCCTCATGGCTATTCGTTCCAGTCGGTTATTCAGCTCGCACCCATGGCGCGCAATGAACCTCTCGCCGGCGGGTCCAGCATGATGGGATCTGGAGGCACCGGCGGTTCCTTACCAGGCAGTAGCGGGAACGGTATGTCAGTCGGCTTCTCGGTCGGCGGCGCTGCCGATTCGGAGAGCGCATACCTTGTGGAAGGCCAGGATACGGAGAACATCTCCGGTGGCGCTTCCCAGGCGAACGTCCCCTTCGAGTTCATTCAGGAAGTCCAGGTGAAGACTTCGGGGATTGAAGCCGAGCACGGTGGCGCTCTAGGCGGAGTGGTCAACGTTGTGATGAAAAAGGGCAGTAACGCTTATCACGGTTCTGTGTTTGGCACCTTCGAATCGGACGCAATGGACGGGAGCGCTAATGCCACCTTACGTTACGATCCCACGCCAGGAACTATCCCTGCCGGTTTTGACAATGATTCGCAGACGTACTCGCCGAAGAAGGACCATTTCCGTATTGCTCAGCCCGGCTTTACCGTAGGTGGCCCGATCGTAAGGGACCGATTGTGGTTTTTCCTTGGGTTTGCGCCGGAATACAACTCCAGGACGCGAAATGTCAACTTCGGCCCGTCGCTCTGCGCCGGTATTGGCGGTTGCCCGAATGGAGCCCTGGGAAATCAGTACTTCACCCAGGACAACCAGCAATACTTCAGCACGGCCCGCCTCGACTTCACGCTGACGTCAAAGGTTCGTCTGTTCGGTTCATGGCTCTATCAGTACGCTCGCGAGACGGGAGACAGCTTGCCTACCGCGGATCCCATTGCCTCCGAGGTTGGATACCAACTGAACACTTCGATCTTCAGCCCATTGTCGCTTTATTCGCATGGTCTCGGCTTCGCGGCCCCGAACGGAACGTACAACGTGGGCGCCGATATTGCCCTGACCCCGAAGATTGTCTCTACCACCCGCCTGGGCTATTTCTTTTCGAACTACCACGACTTTGGCTGGCCGACCTCGAGTTCGGACCTGAACTGGAACAGCAGCGGAGTCGGAGCTCTGGACAACAGCGGAGCGGCGTTGCCGAGCGCGCTGGCGCAGCCCAGCGGGACGAGTACCACTCCATTCAACTCAAGCTACACACTGTACAACGCCAGCAAGCACTATCAAGTGAACGAAGATGTGGCTTTCTTCAAGAGCGGCTGGGCGGGCACGCACAACTTCAAGGTTGGCTACCAACTCAATCACTTGTCCAACGTGATTTCTCAGAACGGCAACGTGCCCTTTGTAGCCCTGAATGTTGGTGCCGGCCAGAATCACGGGGCGAGCACGGTGCCTGGTGGTGCTAACTGCGCCCTGCTCGCAGCAGAATGGGGAACCTGCACGGGCCAGTTCGGTTTTGCCACCATCACGGATTTTGCAACCATTCTGCCTAAGCCAGCCGTCGACTGGAATCATGCCTTCTTTGCGCAGGATGCCTGGACGATTGGTCACGGTCTTACCCTAAACCTCGGTATACGCATCGAGAAGGAGCACCTGCCGGTTCCTCCGGGGCTGATTTCAGCCGGCCAGACCCCACCCGCATCGATCAACTTCTCGTGGAGCGACAAGATTGAACCTCGCCTTGGAGCTGCGTGGGGATCAGCGAACGGCAAGGTGAAGATTTTCGGCAGCTACGGCGTGGTCAACGATGTCATGAAGCTGTTGCTCGCCCAGACTTCCTGGGGCGCGCAGGTGTTCGAACAGTGTAGCTACGCCCTTGGCCCTGATGCGAGCGGCGGATTCAACAATTCCGATATCACGGCGACGTTCGTGAACGGCCGCGCCTGCCCGAACGGCGGGCCGACCCAAGGAGCAAACTTTGTCGGTGGTGTGGTGCCGCCGTCGTTTACTGACGCTGGAACCGGAGTTTCGCTCATTGAGAATGTCAATCTCCGCCCGTGGGAGCCTGTTGCGCCTGGCGTGAAACCGTATCGCCAGCACGAGATCGTTGCGGGCGTCGATTACCAGATTGCCAGGAACTGGGCATTCGAGGCCCGTTATGACCATCGTCGTCTTGACCATGTCATTGAAGATGCGTCTCTCGCGGATCCCAACAACTTCGAGATGTATACGATTGTCAATCCGGGCCAGGGGGTCAACAAAACGATTGATGGGTACGCTAACTACCTGCAATCCATCGGATCTGCATATGGCATCCCGAACTTCTCGTTCAACTCCGACGGAACATTTGGCACTTGCCCGAGCTGCCCAAATAACGTGCAAGCGATCCGCAATTACGACGGCGTAGAATTCCGGCTTACCAAGATTGCCAGTAGGGGCTTCGCTGGAATGTTCAGCTATACCTATAGCAAGTTGTGGGGGAACTATACCGGACTGACGACCACGGACCAGATTGATGGTGGTACGACAGGACGCAACTCGCCAGACACGACGCGCGCCTTCGACGAGCCGTTCTACTATTTCGGCGCAAACGGCAGGCCAACGAACGGGCCATTACCGACCGATCGTCCCAACACCTTCAAGGGCAACGCGTATTACAGCCTTCCGTGGAAGGGAATGACCACGACGTTGGGACTCTTTCAGGTTGCCTACCAGGGCAGCCCGCTTAGCTCGTTCACTGACGTGGGCCTGTCAAATGGTGGTTCCCCGTTCGAAGCCACATACATCTACGGCCGCGGCCAGTGGGTTAATGTGTCCGGCGCCCAGGGGGCTATCGCGTTTAGCAATCCCTATAGCCGTCGTACGCCTTGGTTTACCCAGACCGACTTCAATCTCGGCCATTCGATCAAGGTGAACAGGAACAACGAAAGTCAGGTGCTCAGCTTCCAGGCGACCCTGACTAACCTGCTCAACCAGCATTCCGTCGTATCGTACTGGCAGGGATTCAACTCGAATTACTTCACGTCGCAGTTCTTCCCCTCGGGGCAGAACGTCTTTGGCGGCGCGGCGTTTTATCAGGCAGCGGAGACTGGTTATGATCCGACGGCTGCGGCCAATAACAGTGGATTAATCAAGAACAACAACTACGGGCAGCCGAATCTGTGGCAACTCTCCCGCAATATTCGTTTGGGGGTGAAATTCACCTTCTAGCCTTGCGTCGCAGTGCAGCACAGGGAGCCGGGATTCCGAACGGAATTCCGGCCCTCTTTTTCTCTTGGTCTTTTTCGTGGCGAATACCGCGTCTCGGCTGGAGCCAGGAGCGGAATGTTAAACTTTCCGCGGCTGACCCATCCATCTCCGCAGAATCTCCCCTACATCAGTATGTTCGCGGCTGGGATGTGGATGCAGACTACCGCACGAAGGCAGGCACTTCGGATCCTCCGCCGCTCGCGCCGAGGAGTGTAGGGAAGGCTTGGGAAAGCGGATCAGCTCTCCACTAAAGTCCAGTCTCTCCGCGAGTCAAAGAAAGACAGCGAACAGTAATTAGCTCTCTCGCAATTACTTCGCCAGGGCTTTGCGGTTCTCTTTGGCCCAATCACTATCTTTCGGTACAGCCTTCAGTGGCGGTCCGCCTTCCGTTCCGCAGGCGCAGGGCCCTCCTGTCTTGGCCTCGGTCATACAAGAGCAGGATCTTGTTTTGAGGCATGCACAGACATAAACGACCTTGCTGCTCATTTCCGGATGGCTTTGCACGCCGGCCGCAGGCGGATTCCCGTTCTGATTCTGGGAACTGGCGCTCGAGGTGAGGAGTGCCGACAAGGACGACAAGATAAGAACTGCCAGTGTGCGTTTAGCCTCGAATCTCATCGCGTGCTCCTTGGGGTTGTCGACGTCGCTGGGGAGCATGACATGGGAAAATTGCCTGGTGCAATATCCACTTGGTGCGGAACTGGTATAGCCATTATCAAGGCGAGATGAGTTCGGTCTCTTCTAGGATTACGCAGGACCAGCGTCACATTGACTGCAGTGGATACAGCATCGGGCACGCGCCGTTCTCAACTGGCGATCAGGATCAATGAGCGATATCGGGAGTAGAGTCGAGAACAGGCGCAGTAACTGTAGTCTCCCGGTGGTTAATCGACTGGGCTTTCGCTTCGTCACCTCAGTCCGGTTTGGCTTGGTCCTGTTTCCTGTTCCCGCTCATCGAACCGGACAGGCAGTTTTCCCGCATCCGGCTCTCGGAAAAGACTCACGCTTTCGCCCACGGAAGGTTCGCGGTCCGGTGTGGCAACTGGACCAAGCCATACACAGAGTTCAGAGACGCCTCCGGAAAACGTTTGTATGCCGGCCGCGGCTCTTTGTGTTTGTCGCATAACCACCGACGCAGCCTCCAGCGGGCATGCATGTCGACCGCACTGTAGGCTTTGCTGACTGGCCCCAGACAGAAGTAGTTGGCCCAGCCGATCAACATCCGATTGAGCCTGTCCACGATTGTCTTCGAATCCTGCCAGACTTTGTCACGTCCGGTTTCGTCGCTGATCGCTCGACAGATGCGCTGCACTCGTTTCTTCGAAGGTGTCGTGCCTAGGTAGACTCGCCCCCGCTTCATCGAGTAACACCGCCCGACCGTGTATCCCAAGAAGTCAAACTTCTCTTCCGGCAGATAACAGACCCGCGTCTTCGTCTCGTTCACCGTCAATTTCAGCTTCGACATCATCACCCGCATCGCAGTCAGGGCTTGCTCCGCTCCGACTCGACAGCAGATGACGAGATCATCGGCATAGTTCACGATGTACGCGTTCCAACGCTCCTCGTGCCCGAGTTTCTTCCACCCCAGCACGAACCGTCGCATGTACAGATTGCTGAACAAAGGACTGATCGGAGACCCTTGGGGAGTACCTCGACCTTCGTCCCGATTGCGCGTGCTCCGACGTTTGTTCCCACGCTCGTCGGTTTCCTCGACCGGTGCTTCCAGCCACATCTTGATCAGATGCAGCATCGCTCCGTCGACCACCCTTCGAGCCACCGACCTCATAAGCTCGGCATGGGGAACACTATCAAAGTAGCTGCTGAGATCCGCATCAACGATCTGCCCATGTCCCGTGTTGATCAGCTTGTGGACGTGCTGTACTGCGTCCAACGCGCTGTGGTCCGCCCGATAGGCATATTGCTCCTTCGGCAGGTCGGCCTCGAAGATTGGTTCGAGTACCAGCATGGCCGAGGTTTGCGCAACCCGATCCCGGATTGTCGGTATGCCTAACGGTCTCTGCTTCCCATCCGGCTTGGGTATGTAGACCCGCCGCACAGGTTGCGGTTGATAGGTTCGACTTTTTAGCGCTTGCGCCAGTTCGTCCAACCACCGTTCCCTGCCGTACGCTTCGATGTTCTCGAATGTCTGGTTGTCTACTCCCGCAGCTCCGCCGTTGGCTTTACAGCGTTCGTAGGCATAATCCAGAACATCTTTCCGATACACCTTGTCGTACAGCGCATGGAAACGAAAGTTGGGCGATTCCTTCGCTTTTGCATGCAACGCCGTTTGCAACTTCTGAACACTGAATGGAGTTGTTAGGCTCATCGCCAATCCCTCGGTCCTTTGTCGCTTCTTGCGTTCGTCTTTAACTAAGGCTCCTTCCCTCCACCGGCATTACCCGGCTTCATCGGTCGTACGAGCCTCTCCGCCACCCCATACGGTCCGGCCTGTCTCTCGCGAGTTGCCAGTTGATCGATACCATGATCACCGCTGGGGCTTCCCGTGTTGCCTCTGGTCTCCTATGCGTACATGCCATCGCCATTACCCCGGCAGATTCAATGGAGCTTGTTCGCTCGTCTGTCTCCATTGTCAGCGGCCTTCCCCGTGTAACAGTAAGGTCGGCTCCTGCAATTGTTTTTTCGGGGCCTGCTCAGCGTTCACTCACGTTACGGCCTGCACGCTCGCGGAGTCGCCAAGCGACCCTTTCCATCGAAAGCTCCGACAGCTTTGTTGCCTCCGCTGCCGCTTCGATTGCTACCGGGTGGAGCGAACCAGTTCCCGGGCGGGAGTTGCACCCGCTGGAGTCCAGCGCCTTTCACGGCGCACTGTTTCGCCAACTATCGGGACATAACTCTGGTCCTGACCTGTTGAGGAGCGCGACAACATCGAATCTGGCCGCCCCATCGCATCGACTGTGATTGCTGTGACTGCGAGACGTACCCAACCCGCATAGTTCATGGGTGAATCCTGCGTAAGAGCTCTGGTTGGTGCTCTCCCCATCAGCGCGATGCGGTCAGTTTCGTAATCATTGACACCTTCCTTCCGGAGACTATCCGACGCTTGTTCGGTTTCTTCCTATTGCCTTGCTGACATACATCAACTGATCAGCCCGCTTGATTACAGATTCAGAACAATCCCCGCCGTGGAGGCGTGTAACACCAATGGAGACAGTTACCGAAACCCGCTGCTCGGCAATTAAGATTCCCGATGTTTCGACCATAGTGCGGCAACGCTCTGCAAGGCTGCGCACTGCCACCTCACTTACATCCGCAAGGATCACCAAGAATTCCTCGCCGCCCCACCGACCGACGATGTCGTCTTCGCGAAGGCTTCTCACCAGCGTGGCAGAGACGGCTTGCAAAATAGCGTCTCCAGCGTGGTGGCCATAAAGATCATTAACTGTTTTGAAATGATCTATGTCAAGCATTAGCAGCCCGACCGAGCGCCCAAACTGCTGGGACTCCTCTAACGCCTGTTTTACCTTCATTTCCATATAGCGTCGATTTGGCAGAGAAGTTAGGCTGTCGCGGAATGCGATGGTTTCCAGTTCGTTCGCTCGTCGTTCAACCTGCTTTTTCGCTGTTACGTCGCTGAAAACTTCAACCGCACCGGTGATCTGACCTGAGTCATCTGTAATCGGAGCCACGCGAACGCAAACGGGAACTCGGTGCCCCAGCTTATGCCTGAGGAAAACCTCGGCTTCCCGCCGTTGTCCATCGCGGATCGTGCTCGCGAGCGGGCAACCGTTCGTGCAAAGAGCACAGCCTTTTTCGTCTATATGCACCAGGAAATTGTCGTAACAGTGTTTTCCGACTGACTCGAATGCCGAATACCCCGTCAAGTTCTCGGCTCCGCGATTCCAGTACGTGATTTCCCGCTCTCGATTTACGAAGTACACGCCGTCGAAGACATTGTCCAGTAATCTCGCATGGAAGGATGGGGGGGTAGTATCGCTTCCCGTGACGGCATGCTTGGCTTGGCGTGAGTTGGGCTTGGGCACAGTGAATGGACTCTTAATCCTGCGAGCGTGCCACATAGCTGGGCCTGCATTGTGTGATCCAAACGCGTTTGGCGTTACTTAGGTAATGGACTTGATGTATGAGGAAAAAAGGATAAATCCATGTTCATTGCCAATTGCAGCTCGTTGATCGAAGCATGCTGAACTGTTCATATTGCAGCCAAAGGCTTCTTCACTCGGATCTTGCTCTTAAGCCACTCATGGAGGATGGAAAGATCGACCGGCGGAATCCGCATAAACTCGCAACCTACTCTTCCGTACTCCCGCGTCCACAAAACGCGAACCTCCAAAAGCAGCTCCCTCGGAGCTCCTGGTAGCAAAGGCCTGAAGGACAGAACATCGCCGCAAACGAGCGCCGCTTTCGAAGTGAGTCCCACTCCGCCATCGCCAATGTCCGTGATTGTCACTGCAATCTTGCGATTCTCTCGGTCGGTTGCAGCCACCGGTATCATCAAGGAATGCCGGGCGTGCAAGCGGTAGTCCTGCAACATCATGGAATACGCAGCTCTTAGCGACTTTGTGCCCGACTCAGGCGTTATTGGTTTCTTGAGAACGACGTGCGCTCCCGGAATAGGGCAATCTGCGGGCGTAATGGCCACAACTGTCGGCTTCTTCCATTTACCGGCTTTTCTGAGTTGCTTCAGGAGTTCGGAAGACGCATCTCCCTCCCAGTCGATAACGATAAGATCCGTACTATCCTTCAGGCCTGCGGAGAGGGCCTTCGATGCATTGAGGCAGAGATCGATTGAGATCGAAAGTTGGCGAAGAAGCCGCTCGACGATGTTGAACACTCGCGGATCATGGGATACAAATAAACACTCGAATGCCATGTCCGATGTCATTTCCCCTCGGTCTATACATTGAATTGAGGAACTGCGGCTCACCCCCTCAAATAGCTATTGAGAGTGACCTGCAACCCCGCTTACTGATATCTGCTGCATCTCACTGAGGACTTTCTTCGCTCTACGACTATGAACGCCAGATCTAAATATGTTTCTTTTGACCCGCCAGGACATGCGACAACGCGCTATAAAGCGGATCCACATCGACAGGCTTAGCTAAGAAATCCGCAACTCCAAGCGTCATAGCGGTACTCCTTATATCCGAGTCAACCGTTACGGCTTACCACCACAACGGGAATGCCTTGAGTCTTGACGGAACGCCTTAACCTACTGAGAACGTCGATACCGGAGCCACGGGCATGTTTATGTCGAAAAAGATAGCGTCCGGGGCAGTCGGCAAGGCGGCCGTTCCTGCCCTGCAAGCATCTTGGGCGACCACCACCGCGAAACCCTTATCTTGCAAAGCTTCCGTGAGCAGTGCTATTTGGAAGCGCGAGTCCGCCACGAGAATCTTCGACATAGTGGGTCGCTATCTCCTCACACCTGCGGCTGGCCTAGGAGTTCGGTGAAGGTTTTACGCAATACAGCCACCAGGGGCTCTGCACCTTGGTCCAGGGCAAGATCATCTTTCGTCAGAAAGGCGAGCGCTCCATCCTTCCGCAATCGCTCGGCATTCGTTTGCGAGAGTCCGGTGAGTACCACGACTGGAATGGCTTTAGTTGTGGGATCTTTCTTTAGCGCCTTCAAAACATCCAGACCACTCATTTTCGGCAACATCATGTCGAGTAGAATCAGGTCTGGTAACTGCTCGCTGGCCATAAGCAAGGCTTCATCCCCATCACCCGCGAAGCTCATGTCATAACCGGCGCGGGTTAATGCCCTCCCGGTCGCCAGTCTCAAGAGTTTGCTGTCTTCAACAAGCAAGATTTTCATCGCAGGATCTCACGCATTTTGGCTTCGAGCGGACCATGGCTGCACTTCAAGGCCCAAACGTCAACTCCAACTTAAGCACTTGACTCGAAGTGTTCTAGCAGCGATTGAGAGGAATCTTAAGGGGAGTCACATTGTCCTTGGTTCAGACAAATTCCCGATTGCGGACTGGTGCTCAGGAAAGTTGATCACATTAAGGGTCGTGTGGCTCCATCGCCAACAGAGAGCTGAGCATCACTTACCCGTGCAGTACGAAGGTACAACGCGTGATCGCGATCACTTGTTCTTAGGCGCACGAAATATCCCCCTGATGAATAGCAGCTCATCCCGGTCATCAGGAAGAACTCATACCACAACCGTTCCTCCGCATCACAGGCCGCGAACAGCTTGCCAAGCTCCTCCTTCTCGTACATCTCTGGTTCTTCTTCGGTGTAGCGGGGCCAATCGTTCTTGCCCACTAGCCCGCGAATCCCGTTCGCTATCAGGAACGCCATCAGGTTCTCGAACTTGTTGCAAATCCCAGCAATCGCCCCGCCGCCCTCAATCGAGGCGAAGACAATGAAGATGAAGACATGGACGGTGATTACCAACACGGGCAAACGAGCAGACCTTGAATCCGGCCTTGAGAAAAAGACGGTTCAAAAGCCGCAGCACATCAGCGCCAGAGAGTTTGTTCACTGGCTAGCACCTGACAGCCATATTGATGACGATTCTTTGCGATCACTATTTAAGCTTTGAGGTTCCCGCTTGAGCGCGAACTCCACACTACGCACTCGTAACGAAGCCTCAATCTTCCTCTCTTTTCGATGGCTCGTTACGCGGTTGAGTAACCTCATCGGCGACAATCGTCTCTGCGCATTCAGCTTTTTCGTCGTAATCGCAGACTCGCCCGGGATGGGCTTGTTTGCATTTCTGGCATAGTTGAGTAGCCATTTTTCCACTTCCTCCAATTTGCAGGAATTCATATCGAAGAGCGCCCTAGGGGTCGCGTGCACCTTCACCTTATGTTGGTATCTCAAGTCACGTATGGTCAGAAGGAACCACTTTGACGAGTGTGCATTCCCTGACGGGCCTTCTCCCGACTCTTCCGGGCACTGTTGGAATGCATGAAGGCCAACTTTGGTCAAAACTGACCAGTAATCAATCCGCAGCGGCGGCACACTGTAAGGGTCAAATTTATGTCTATTCGGGGCGGAAAAGCCAAACGTGAGATGGAATCGGGCTGGGGTGGCTTATGACTACTGTCGTGGCGGTGATCTTCGGAGTTTTCGCAAGCGGTCTGATCGTTCTCCTGATATACAAGAGCACACTCACGATGCACAGGGATGACCAGTTGTTTCTGGATGACGCGAGTTCGCACATGCATGTGGAGCAGACGGACCTGTTGGCCAAGGTCACTCGGCTTACGATCCCGGTGCTCGTGTTCGGCACGGGGTCTGGGGTATTCTTTCTGGTTCTCGTGGCGATGCTGATTTACCAAAAGCTGAACGCAGTGCAGTAGCGTCAGGGGGTAATGATTTGGCAGAGGTTCGATTGCAAGAAGGCGAGTCAATAGACAACGCCCTCCGTCGCTTCAAACGCAAGGTTCAGACGGAGGACATCATCAAGGAAGTGAAGCGCCACTCTTTCTACCTGAAGCCGGGCGCGAAGCGCCGGGTGAAGCAAGCCTTAGCGCGAAAGCGTGCCCGAAAGAAGATTCGCAAGGAATCAGATTGAGCAAGTGAGTTGCAACCAAATGGGCCGCCGCCGTCGAGCAGCGGCCTTCACCGCTACTTTTCAACGTCGAAGTAAATTTTCGTAGTGGTGCGGTATTTGACTATCTTCTTGCCGTCCAATTCCATTTCCAGTTCCGCCACCCGCGCCCACTTCATGCCCCGAACGGTCTTCGCAGCCTCGGCAACTGCGTTTTCCGCAGCCTTGGCGAAACTCTCTTTGGAAGTTCCGACTACCTCAATAATCTTCTGCGTCATTATGTTCTCCTGATGTTTGTGATTCGCACTCTGGATTGTACCGCTGGTTTAGCGGTCACTGCCTTCACCGCCAGTGCGCCGCGCAGGTCCCGGTTCAAAGAGGTAACCGTAGGCCTGGCACTCATTCCGGACTGTTCAAAAGTGAGCAGTATTTGCAACGCCCCGAGGCTACTCTGTGAGGATTGGATAGACCAAGGCGGCCTGTATGTACCTAACGAAGAACAGATCGCAATTCTTGTCGCCTTTTTAGCGATTCACTTTGTTTCGCCCTAAAAGGGACTAGACGCACCAGTTCTGCCGCTCCCGCTCCAGCGGCTTTGCACTCTCGCCACAACATCAATACTGGTCGCGCGCAGGTTCTTGTGTTGCCGTACTAACGGAGCCGCAATGACACGAATTTTGATCGCAGACGACAGTCAGCCCGTTCGACGCGGGCTACGGACCTTACTGGGACTGAATTCAGACTGGCAGGTTTGTGGCGAAGCCGTGGATGGTGCCGATGCCGTGGAAAAGGCTCACCAACTTGCTCCCGACCTTATATTGATGGACTTCTCTATGCCGCAGATGGATGGCGTACAAGCAGCCCGAGAGATCGCAAAGTCTGGTACAAAAATCCCGATCCTGCTCTTCACTCTGAATCTTTCGCCTCAAGTCATGGAATTGGCTCGCAGTGCTGGTTTGCGAGGCGCGATTTCAAAGTCGGAAATCAGCAAGTTGCCCTATGCGATCAAGGCGCTTCGGCGCGGCGAGACCTTCTTCTATTCGACCTGAACGGGGAGTAAGGAGTGACATGCGATCTCCCGATCATTGCGGTTACGGGAGCCGAGAAGGTCGCTAACCACTCTTGGACCTTTAAGGAGGCGCACGATGCCGAGATTCTATGCCGAACATCACGTTCCTCGCTCACTGCCAGACCTGCAACACGGCCGTTAGAGTCTTACCCCTGCAAAGCAGGTAATGGTCTCCTCATCGCTCTTCGAAATATGAGGGAAGTAAGGGTAATGCACGTGGTCATGGAAAGAGACCATATTTGGAGTTTGAACTCCGAAGACACAATCGCCTTAACCAATGCAATTACCAAGGGCTTGGTTTAGATCAAGGGTTGTGGCGAGCTAAGACAGCACAGACTATCGACGGAGCGGATTCATTCGAGTTTTCCGCATGGGTTGGACTGTGCTCTCGGCCATCGTCTAGCCGTAGAAAAGTGAATCCTCACGATGCTGCGCATACCGCGATAGGCTGTTGAAGGGGGAGAATCACCACAAATGTTGTGCCCTTCCCGACTTCGCTAATCACTTCCATCCGACCGTGATGATCTTCAACAGTTCGGCGGACCATCGAGAGTCCCAGTCCCGTCCCGTTTCCTTTGGTCGTGTAGAACGGGCGGAAGATGTTGGGCAGATGCTCGGGCGCAATGCCACGACCCGTATCGAGGACGGTAATCGCGGCATCCCCTTTCGAGAGCGAAATCTCCACGCGAATTGCGCCCTCGCGGTCGATTGCTTGAACCGCGTTCAACAAGAGATTCAAAACCAGTTGGTGAATCTGACCGCTGTCGTGTTCGACTCTGGGCAGAGTCAGGTCTTTCTGAAGTTCGATCCTGATTGAGATGGAGGGAACTTGCTGGCGAACCAACGCCACAGCGTGTTCCACAGTTGTGTTCAGGTCGGTCGAACGAATCTCAGGTGGGTGCGGCCGGGCGGCTTGCAAGAGGTCGGTGAGAATGCGGGTAATCTGCCCGATCTCCAACGAAGATCTTTGACCGCTGCCCGAGACGAACTGTTCACAGATAGATCACTGCCAACAATTTCGATCACTCCTGCAATACCTGCGAGCAGGTTGCGGATTTCGTGAGCCCGCCCGGTAGCGAGTTCTCCGACTGTGGCCAATCGTTCCGCACGCGACATCTGGGCGCAGTGCAGATGTTCCACACCCTCTTGGCGCTCTCTCAACTCCTGAACCATATGGTTGAATTTGCGACCGAGGTTCCCGATTTCGCCAATGCGATTGCTGAACCCTACCGTCGCATCGAGGTCGCCTTCTCCAACTTGTACAATCTGGCCCTGAAGTTCCGCCATGACAGTCTGCAAATCGTCGCCAACCTTGGTCGTGGCGAGGGCCTTGTATCCGTTTTCGTGCAGCAAGATCATTGGAGAGAGTATGTCCATAAAGGAAATCGCTGGGTGTTAATGCCGATCAGATATATCGCTCGGGAAGCCACGGTTCTGCTCGCAATTGCTCGCTAACGGCGCATTCGGGGAAAGCCATCAGATCGGTATGGACTGAAAGATTAATCCACTTTGGGCGACGGTAAATTCCGTGCCGCAACGAAAGCACTTGAACTCCCAATCTTGCGGATGGCCGAGTTGAACGGTGTCTGGTTGCCTGTACTCTATGACCAACGAACCGCAATCGAACGCAGGGCAACTCGTCGCTGCCGCAATTCTCTGATCCCGCTGTTCAAAAGTCTGTAGCATGGTGTGCTCTTCTGGATACTCGTTCCCACATGGCCAATCGTCAGTTTAAAGGCGATTCCCCCCGAAGCGTTTGAGCCGTTCAGGCTGCGATCCCCTCCAGCGCAAACTTGTTGAGGATCACCAAACTGGTCCCCTTCGATTCGATGAACCGCTTCCTTCTGAAGTCGGCAAACAGACGGCTGACAGTTTCACGGGTAGTGCCGATCATCTCCGCGATTTCCTGGTGCGTCAGAATCAAATGCAGATTTAGAGAATGATTTGAGTCACCTCGCTCCGCTGACCATCCCAGCAGCAGTTTGGCAAACTTTTGCCCCGGAGAGTGCGTTAATCCCAGAGTTCGGATTTCCTCATAGGCTGAATAGTAGTTGTGGCTGAGTTGCTGAGCCACTCGCAACGATACTTCACCATAGTCGTGCAGGAAGGAGAATAAGGAGTCTGCTGCGATGAAGTTAGCTTGCCCCGGTTCGACCATTTCCGCTGTCACCTCGTAGGGATGGTTGGAGATCGTCGCACTCAGTCCCAGAACGTCTCCGTGCTCGGAAATCTTGGTGATAATGGTTCTGCCGTCCCGTGAAGTTGTGGAGAGCTTTGCCTTACCGGTGCAAAGCACAAAAGCCCCTCGCCCTTTCTGGCCCTCCATGAACAACATAGCGCCACGGGGATAGATCGCGGAAGACGTGATATCGTTCAACCGTTTCACCATGGGTGGGGAGAGATTGCAGAAAAGATGCTGCTCTCGCACGGGGCAAGTCATGCAGTTGTCGAGGATGTCGAGACCGTAAGGAGACTTCATGGATGGTTCCTCGTGCACCTGAGAAACACACGTGCTCCTAGAGCGTTGCTTTCGCAATGATCTTCGGAAAAACCCAACGGCTAGGACCCCACTACTCTGCACTGATCGTAGGTCTGCCAGCCAAGGTTTGACTGATCAAATTTGCACAGTCGTGCAAATCAGGGTATCGGGAACCATCCTCAGCATGAATGCTACGCAACTGGCACGGACAACAACTCCGGGATGCATCGGGAGTTTTCGAGTGATTCGATAGCCTCTTCGGCCGTGAGCCTGCCCATGAGCAATGCAAGCTTGGGATTGGTTGTCATCTGGAGGGGAGTCGGATCAACGCGCTGAACATATTCAGGCGCGCGAGTGCCACGGTTCACTTTCACAACAAACTTGATGGTTTTCATAAGTTTATGTCCTCAGGGTGCAAGGGCTGGGAGCATGGTCAGAATGACGGCGTTTATTTCTTCACCGTCACAGTTATGGCTTTGAGAAGCTGACTACGCCGCACTCCAAGCAGCGAGGATTTAGTCGAGCGGTTATCAATCCGCAAGATGGGCAGATTCTCTGTGATTGGAACCCGGCTAACTGCGGTTTCAGCCTGCGCATCCGGCGAAGCAGCAGGATTGTGAACAGCACGATGATCAGACCGAATAAAACGCTAGTTGCGTTCATGGGAGCGACCCTTCTTGGCGAGCCCCACCAAACGGAATGGGCAGATCGCACTCTTGCTGAAAAGCCTAAGGTGTGGGAGTACTTCAGATGGACTGGCTTAGGTCAGAAGACCTGAAAGAGGAGAAAAACGTAACCGCCCCAATAGTTAGTATAGCAGGTGTGGCCCTAGCTGGCGGGATGTGCCACGGACATATGCGGGAGGGGGGTTTGCCCCATAAGCGCTAACTTAGGCAGGGGACGGGCTAGAAGTGCCCTGCCAATCGGTCACTGGGCTGGACTTCTGAATCCATCGGAACCGACTGATTGGCTGCCAAGCCGTCGTCAATGCCTTGAGAAGGCGGTCGCACTCATCCCTGGCGCAAAACTGGGGCCTACGAAAATTCAATCCTCGCTCAGGCGACATAAACGGAGTGTGTCGTACTATAAACACGCTCGCTTGGATCGAGTCGTCGCCGTCAAGTCTTGGCTTCCCGTCCTTCGTCTTTGCCGGGGCTGAAGCAGCGCATGGAATGCGTGGCTCGGTGGTCGCTATTCATTCGCGATGAGAGCCGCATGCGCCAACGGGCGATCGTGCAGGGTCCGGGTGGACTGTCGGTTTCCGCGCCGGCCCCCCAACTACCCCATTGTGGTTTTGATGCTCAAATCTTGTTGCTGTCTGCAGATCAATAGGAGTTCACGCAATCAATAACGTCCTGTTGCGCCATTTTCCCGACACCACACGCGAAAACCGGCCAGTTCGCAGGCGTAATGGGATTGAAGTTTCCGGAATTGTTTCCAGAATTGTAGTGCTCGATGTATAGCGCCTGTTTTGCCATATCCGTGTTCAGCGTTGGATAAAGCATGGTCAGAGAATTGTCCAATGGACCCTGTGCAGAATAGTCGGTCGAGAAGGTGTAGTAGGCATTGAACTGCGCTGGCGCCGTCGCGAGGTCATAGTTCACGGAACGATAGTTGGTGGGCGCAAAAGTGTTTTTAGAGAAAGTAAGAACCTTAAACGCCGGGTCATTGCCAAAGAACGGGCTGATGGAAGGCGTTATCTGAAGCACATTGTTGGGCGACATGATGCGAAATTCGTCCCGGTGGGTGTGCGCGGCCAGGGTCAGGGTTATGACGCCAGGATATTTCGCGAGTATTTGCAGAAAACTTTCCTGATAAGCCGGCACCCACATCATCGCAGCCGTGGTCGATGTAAGGGGACCTTTGGCGAAATTTGTGGAAGATGTAACGGTATCTGCACCGGGAGGTATATGCATCAACAGCCAGACTTTTTGCCCCGCCGCTTGGGCTGAAGCGAGGGTTGCATCCAGCCAGCCAAGTTCAGCATAGACTGCGCTGTCGGTGTTCGGGAACCCAGGGTAGGGGGGTGCGAATGAATTTGTGTTGAGAGCGATCACCTTCAGATTTGGCCCCAGCGGTTCAGCAGAATAATACCCACCACTCGTGAAGGTATTGAAGAACGCAGGATAATCTGCCGCGGACCCATTCAGGAAGTTTGTGTAGTAAGGTTCCACCGTGGCGGCAAGAAAGGCACTATCTGGTCCCAGCCCTATATAAGAATCGCTATTCCCCACCACGAACATGACGGGAATGTTTCCGGCGGATGCCCTGACTTGCTGCATGACAAAGATGGCTGTCTTGTTGGCAAAGGCCCCCATGGCGACAGGGTCAGGATTGCTGCAATCCGTGCTGAACGAGGATGGAAAGTTATGGCCCAGAAGGTCGCCGGTAAAAATGATGACCGGGCTCGTTCCCAAGTTTTGTTTGACGCCTGAAAGTGCAATCACGAGCAAATGGTAGTTGGTATCGCTCTTCCATGCCGGAAGAGCGTTCACCTTGCTCGATCCCTCAAAAATGCCTCTCCAGGCGCTGACATCGGCTGCGGCCAGCGCCGGGCAAAGAGTCGGATCATCGAATGGATTGAAATGAAAATCCGAAAAGACGACCACTGGGAAATTGTTAGTGGTGGGACTTCCAGTACTAACCCCACAACTCACGCAGAGCATTGCCAGCAAAAGAACAAAGGTACAGCGAAAAAACGTTATCATCGAAATTTCTCCTTACTTCTTATGGATGTAGGCAGCCGCCTGGGGAATGCCCTTGACTGAATTCGGGATTCCGGACTGATCGCGTGCGTCGCATTTCCGGCCACCCGTCGCGTTCAGTTCTTGACCATCATCGGTTTCTGCTTTGCTTCCTGTGTTAGAGACCGTTGGTAGTCGGCCAGCAGCTTCTCGCGGTTCTGGCGAAGGTCGACTCCGGTTGGCGCCTCGGGATACGGCTTATCGCCCATCATGCCTTTCCAAAGAATGCGATTAAATACTCCGCCATCCATGCGGTCCGCATCCGTGAAGTCCAGACCTTTGGTGACGCGTGACCAGTACTCAGCGTTCGGCACCGGGTTGTTGCAAGGTTGCAGGGGCGGGGGCAGCGGCAGGTTCGTACAGTAGAGAATCGACGGCGGAGTGGCGGTAAAGGTCCATTGCCGGTTTGGTACCGTGTTGAAGATGTCGGTCATGGGGGTCGCCAGCGCGTCGTTCAGGTTCATCGGCTGGAGCCCCAAGACCTCTTCCATGGTGCGCAGGAAATCCAGCGTGTTGTACGCCGTGGAGACCACTTGATTCCTCACGTAGGCCCCCGCCACGTATGCGGGACTTCGGTGCGAATCGACATGATCGCCGCCATCCTGCGCGTCGTCTTCGATGATGAAAATCAGAGTGTTGTTTTTGTATACGGGACTATTTGCGATTTTCTCCACCAGCAGCCCGACCGCGTAGTCGTTGTCGGCCTGATCCCGGTCCGGAGTATTCACTAGGTCAATCGATGTTCCGAAGTTGCCTGTGTGATCGTGCATGAAACGCACCAGACTCAGATTGGGAAGTCCACCCTTGGCGTAATTAGTATCGAAGTCGCGCTCCCACTCCTTGTAACGGTAGTAGTCCGGAAACGAAGGGTCGAAGCCGCGGAAGTACGGATCAGTAAAAGGCGCGAGCGCGACATTGGTAGAGCGCGCGACAACGAGGTTGCTGGAGAAGGGGTCGTGCGTCAGGGGGATGGCGCAACTGGGGACGTTGTAGCAGGTCGTGTCTACGAAGAAACCGTAGGAGCGAACCGTCAGACCCGCCCGCAGCGCCGCATCCCATAGGTAGCCGGTATTCACTTCATTGTTCGGTCCATCCGGCGCAGCCACGTCGGTCTGGCCGGGTAACAGGTCTTCTCCGTCCGGTACGTCCGGCGAAAGGGATCCGCCCGGCATTAGAGGATTCGCCGCTTGGCGCTGGGCCAGGGTCGGCAGAGCAACATTCACACTCCTATTCGTACCCTCGGTATCCAGGCTCGTACCGCGTTGCGCGTAATAAACCGGGTATTGATGCTCCACAACGTCGGGCGCGCGAGCCGAAGTGCTCCACGGCCAGCCGTCGTTGCTGACTTCGGAAGTGTCCCGGAAATTATCCAGCGTCACGAAGTTGAGTGCCAGGTTGTGCTGATTCGGCGTGATCGCCCCCCCAAAAAGAGCTAAATTCGGATCCCCATTTCCGCGCGGCAAGTCACCCAGAATCTGATCGTAAGTCCGGTTTTCCTTGAGAATGTAGATCACGTGCTCGATGCCTTGATGCACTGCCGTCATCACTCCACCAGGAGTGGAGGTGCTCGAGAATCGGTTGTTCTTGGTTACCTGCGTTGTCAGCGCCGGCAGTTGCGCCATGGCGCTCGCTATCGGAAAGCTCAGAAGCCCGGCCTTGGTCAGCTGCGGATTGTATTCATTCGCAGGCGCGCAAGTGGCATAACCCGTTGGACCGTAGTTGTAGCACCAGTTAGGGTTGGCGCCCGTTGGCGATTTCGCATTGACCACGTACGCCCATGCCCCATCCTTACTGAGGGTCACCGAGTTGGGATACCAACCTGTCGGGATGAGTCCGATGACATGGTCGCCAACATTCGTACCACCGAGTGCGACCACTGCGATGTTATTCAAATTGCCATTGGAGACGTAGAGGTGGGTCTCATCGGGAGAGAGCGTGACGTTATTCGTATTCGCGCCCGTGTATTGCATCAGCGAAAAAGACTGCATTACCGACGCGGGTGCGATTACCGGAATGCTCTCGACCACCCTGTTCGTTCGGAGGTCGATCACGTCCACCGTATCCGACTGGTCTTCGGCAACATACAGGAGCGTCGCGGCCTGATTCCGTATCATCTTGTTGGGCTGCCCCTTGACCGGGATCCGGGCCTTTACCGCGGGCGTGTACGTGCAGAATGACGGGTTGCCGTAACAATTCGGCGTCATGCTCACCATGTCAATCTCACGGTCGCGAAGGCTCGACACGTACGCTGTATACGGTGTCGCTTGCGATCCGTCGCCCGTCACTACCACCCAAAACGGAAATTCGCCGCCAGGTACGCCTGGCTGGGGAGAGGTCAAAGCCTGGCCAGGGCGCAGGTCGAGTTCAGTTCCCTGCAGCATCCCCTTTCCTCCCTGTGCAGATCCCGCGTCTGCTAGCCATTGCTGCAGCCAGATGCTCAAGCCTCCGGTGAAAACCGTGATTGAGTCGTTTTCATAGTTCGCAACGACGAGCATCTTTCCGTCGTTCGAAATCGCAAGTCCCGCCGCGCACGGAGCTACATAGACCGCGCTGTTGACCGAAGCGAACTGATTGTTAGGCACAGGCAGGCCGTTGCCCGAAGGGTGGCCCTGCGCGACGGTCTGGCCCGCATTCTGACCCTGGGGCGCGAGATCCTTGCCCAAGTCCAGTTCACCGGCCAACGACCAGACATGGGTGGTCTGGTCTTGCGTGATGATGTGGACATTGTCACCGTTATTTGGAAGCTGGTACGGGATGGGATCGGTTCCGAACGGAGCATCACCCATGCCTCCGGACACGTAAAAAGCGTGGTTCTCTACGATTGGGTCCCAGACAATCCCGTGGTAGGCGTTCGGAATCGGCACGGCTTGCTGAAAGACGGGCGCGCCATTCGTAACGTCGTAGACGAACACATACTCATTTGAGAGCTGCGGATCAAACAGCGGAAACGGGCCCTGAAACACGCGATTGTAGCCGCTGGTCAGGATCAGCAGGGTTTTCCCGTCGGGGCTTATCGCGGTGCTGACCGCTTGCCCCGCCAGCCATTCGACCGGGGCGACCTGCGTGTCTATCGGATCGGTCACGACCATCCCGGTATCCAAGAATTGAAAACTGGAACCTGGGGCCGCCAGCGGCGTGATCGATTGGCCCATGTTGGGGACCCACTGCGGTGCGTTATACAGCGTGATGGTTACTGGCTCTGTAGTGCTGCCAGCCGAGTTCAACGCGGTTACTGTATAGCTCGCCGTAGTAGGGGGCGCGGTCGACGAAGATGCTGCGGAGGGAGTTCCTGTAATGACACCCGTGGCCTGATTCAGGATTAAACCCGGCGGAAGACCTGGACTCACCGTGAATGAGGTGGGCGCTCCGCCGTTAATGCTGGTCGATGGGATATCAGGAGTAATCGGCAGACCAATGGCATAGACCGGCGCCGGTGCGCTATAGGCGAGTCCCGCGGGGGACAAATCCGAGGTATTAACCGTGATCGTCAGGGTCGCCGTTGTGCTGCCGACCGAGTTCGTGGCCGTTACCGTGTACTGGGCCGTGGCCGTCGCCGCTGTAGGCGTTCCGCTGATGATGCCTGTGGCCCCCGCGATCGGGTTTCCAGTGCCGTTCAGTCTCAAGCCTGTCGGAAGGGATGGGCTCACACTGTAGCCGGTCGGCGCCCCGCCCGTGCTGCTTGGAACATTCTCCGGGATCGGCATCCCCACCGTATAAAAGGCTGTGCCGGACGAATATGCCAGCGCTGCCGGCGCCGCAACATTCACCGTGATGCTCAGGGTAGCTGTCGTGCTGCCAGCCGAGTTCGAAGCCATCACCGTGTAGAAAGTCATGGGCGTCACGGGAATTGGTGTACCACTGACCACGCCGGTGTTCGTGTTCAGGATCATTCCTGACGGAAGAGGTGGGGTGACACTATAAGACGTCACCTTTCCTCCGGCGTTCGTGGGGTTATTCGCCGTAATGGCGAGTCCCTGGGTATAGACCGCCGCGCTGGCGGTGTAACTGAGCGCCGAGGGAGGCTGAATGGAAGTGGGGTTGGAAACGTGGCTGCTGCCTCCACACGCGCATAGGAGAAGAAGGAAGAACGTGGTCAGAGACAGACCAAACCATTGGATCGAACGCATTGAAATCTCCTGTTCCGAGAAGAGCCAACCGGAGGCCCAATCTCGCTAGTCTGGGTCAAGCTAGTGGGCCTGCAATGTGATCGCACGACGAGCATGAAAACTTTGGTAATGCGAACCCCCAGAATTGAAGCCACGGAGCACGAAACGGTTACAGGATGGTTGAGAAACAGCGCCTGCAGGGACCGCAACATGACACGCCTCCGCTCGATCGGTGCGTTCCTGCCGAGACATGCCATGCCCGACGCTAAACGCGGAGATCCGCCAGATGCTCGCATCATGAATGATCAAAATATGAGGCGCTGTGGTGACCGAGTGCGCGGATTCTCCGCGAGGGCTCGCGCGATTCCGTTCCAGTTAAGGAGTGAATGTTTCAGAGACAGTCGCGGTTCAATGCTTTGCTGGATTTGATGGAGGGCGAAGCCGAATTCACGCCACCGGCTCGGAGATCGGTGGACTGGATGGAATGCGTTCTCAGGGGGAAATAGCGCGACCAATCCGGATCAGTTTCTGGGTGAGGAGGGCGATGAGCAATTTCCCGTGTAGCCATGCTCGCGAACTGCGGCCGTCGTGTTTGGGTAGGTGGCCTAGTTGCACCAGACTCTTCAGACGCTTGAATAACAACTCAATTTGCCAGCGCGTCCTGTACCACTCCAGAATCTCCGTGGCCGACGCACCGCTGCGAGTTGTAAACACAGCCACGTATTTGGCGACTTCTAATGTCACCGGTTTTGGTCCTCATTTGCTTCTTACTAGCCCGGCGATGCACGCGCCGGTGAGCCTGCTCAATCGCATGTTCGCTTCTCCGCACCGCACACACGCGGCCTCCAAATGAGGAAGTCGGGCCATGCAAGGTGACCGGCCAGTCCCCAACCTGTCCGGCTTGGGACAGGCCTCGCAATTGTTTTAAGAGAGTGAAGCGTCTTCCCTGCTGCGAGTATGCTACGAATCACTGGGGGTTGATGCGGAACAGCACATCGCCTCCTCCTTGCCAAACATGCTCGATCCCCGCAATGGAACAATAGCCAGCATCTGCCAGGATGAGTTCATGTCGAGCCACCGACAGGCGGTTCAGCGATTCTCCGTTACCTTCGCCACGCGATGTCGTCACCTCCACAAAGTCACACATTAGACTCGGTAACTGAAGGCTATAAAAACTTCGCCACTGGCTGCCGGTTTTGCCGGGTTCCTTGACAATCGTTCCATCTATGACCCGCACTGGTCCGAGCACTTTACCAAGCCTTAAAGCTGCGCTCTCCCGAAGCAATGATAGAGACAAGAAACGCAGTCATTGCTCGTTGTTGCGCATGCGTTTGAGCAAGGCGACATCGGAGATATCGGCCCAACGAGCCAATCTTGCTCTCACAACGGTTTTCCGCAGCGAATAGCCGAGACCGACATGCAGCAGCAATGTCCGCAAAAGTGCCTCAGGAGATGCGAACCCACGCAAGCGTTTGACGGACCTAAATCAAGTGCTGCCTGCTGCCCCCCTGCAGGAAGTAGCGACACGAGTATCTTCCAGTTCTCCGCTGATGTGTTCATGTGTCAAGCATCTACAAGAAATCGCCAGA
Source organism: Terriglobia bacterium (assembly GCA_963727085.1). Classification (GTDB taxonomy): domain Bacteria; phylum Acidobacteriota; class Terriglobia; order Terriglobales; family Acidobacteriaceae; genus Sulfotelmatobacter. The sequence goes on from CAVSER010000008.1 coordinate 33,583, forward strand.
ACTCAAGTCCTTAAGTTAGCGCTTATGGGGCTTTGCCCCCTACTCTTTCCCCCCAGCCCTAAGCAACGAGATTCAGCACCAGACCCCACGTAAGAGATGGACTTAGACGCAAGTCCATCGGTATTCCATCCAATGACTGGTCCTGCCCGCTACAGTAAGCAGTTAGTCTGAACCGCCAGAACATTCAGCGCCATCTCCACTTCCGTAATAGCCGCTCCGATTTCTGGATGGTCGCCGATCTTCTCCTGTAAGGCTTTTAGAATCTGGTGCGCACTCTTGATGTGCGCTTCTGCTTCGGTTGGATTTGGTCCGGGATTGCGTTCATTGTGTGTATTCATGGCCACTCGCTCGTTTGTCTTGCCAGATTCGTCACCGCATCTTCTCTTAAATCTTACGCATTCGATGCTACGCATACTGCGCGTGAGCACCGTTTGCTCAGGGGGCGGATTCGTCCAATCGCGGGGCAGATTGCAAATCGCCCCTGGTCACCTTGCTTGTTGTCGGATCGCTCCTGAACGCAGCCATTTGATCGCGATTCGGGCTCTCCTCGAAGTCGAAACACCTGCGCGTAGGGTATTTTTGTTATCAGGTTTGGCGACTTCATGGCTCGCTCTTTCCTTGTCGCCGAGTGCGTACATCGACTTCAAAGGACTATTGTGCCCCGTCTGACGACGGCCATTGGACGCGGTGAAGAGCTTTCGACTTTTCGAGATCACCAATTTGCGCAGGTGAACCCTCGTTCAACATCTTCTCAGCTCTGGTGAACATTTTCAGCAGCTTTGCGGCGTCGGGATCAGTAGCAGCGCGAGCCGCGAGCAGAGGACCAACCTTTTCGAATAAAGACATGTCTGCTTCTCCTTCACCCAAGTGTAGGAAACGAATCGAAGAGAAACTGTCCCCTATTGCTCAAACATTACGTCTAGTCTGACACCTACCGTGCACTATTTGTACGGAGTCAATCTCGGGCTGGTGCGACGGCACTCGGCTCCGTCCTACGTAACATCGCTCACATCGTTTTCATCTCGGTGTTGCGGTTATCTTTAGTTTCCGTGTCGGTCTCGCCGATTCCTCCCGGTCAGAGGATTCGTCTTCTTTGCCCCAAAGCCTACAAAAGTGTGCAATTTTGACCGGACAGGACTCTATGCACTAGGGCATCCTTCGGATGATCCAGTATTTCCCGTTCGTTGCATCAAGCTCGCGAGCTAAGTCAGATAGCCCGTGAGCGGGCCTGAAGTTGGCAGGAGGCTACTATGATCCCGACCGATTCGCCTTCCAAAAAAACCATCCTTTGCATCGATGACGATGCCTCAATCCTGCGCTACGAGAAGGCGCTGCTCGAAAGGTCTGGATACGCTGTTCTCATTGCAGCTTCGGCGCAACAAGGACTCCAGCTTGCAATCACGTGCAAGGTTGATGCAGTCCTGCTCGATTACGAGATGCCTGAGATGAACGGACACGAGGTTGCGTCCGAAATAAAACTCGTGAAGCCGGAATTGGCGGTCATCATGCTGTCAGGATGCGAGGTCCCGATGCAGGCGTTAGCTTTGGTTGATGCTTTTGTGCCCAAACTTGAAGCCAGCCAACAATTGTTGCCCATGATTGCCGAGCTTTGCAGCCGGAGTCAAAAAGCGAAGCACACGCAAGGAAGCATTTAGCGGAACGAACAGCGGGTTGCGACTGCTCCGGTGCTTTGGAGTGCATCGCTGAACTGCTTGCTCATGGTGCGGTCTGGAATCCCGCTGAGCCCAGCGGTATCACTTCGCTTCGCCGGACGCTTTGTGAATGTGAGCCCGGAGTGACCGTTGCACTTCGGCAACTTTTCCGAAAATACAACGCGTGTCCCGCTGAACGGGTGCACAAGCTGCTCACTCGAAAGAGCATTCCCCCGCCGAGCGCGTCAAACACAACGGAACACGAGGCGTTGGAACACTTAGCCAGCATTGCCTGCGTTAGTTAATGAGGATTGAAATTTCGATGTCTCGGGAATCCCTCGTTTTGTTCTTCCGGCTGAGTTCCGAGGTCGGATGAGCAATCCCGTTTGGCCCTCTCAATACTCTGGCTAGGAACACCGGGGGGTGCCGAGAGCCATTGCATTGGCACGGATTGGAAGATGAGTTCGTCCGTCGCAACCGTAAATTCTGTTCCGCAACGGGAGCAGGTGAACGCCCAATCCTCGAGATAGCCGGGCCTAATACTCCCATCCACCCTGTACTCAATGACGAGTGAGCTGCAAGCGGGCACAGGACAACTGGAGGCAGCCGCGACGATTTCTTCGCGATGTTCGCAATCAAGCAGCATCGTGCCTCCCTTCGAAACTGCGAAGGAATGCGACGCTCCGCAGTAATAGTCCATTCTTTCGATTGATCGATACAAATGCGGCTTGCTGGTTATCGCGAAGAGCTTGTTCGAGGTCCGTCGTCACAACTCCTCCGTCCTGAGCCAGACAAACTTGGATCAAGATCTGTCCACAGTTCACTTCTTAACGTCGTGCTCCACGACTAGGACCTTGGTCCGAACAGGGGAGGGAGAACCCTACTGTTTTGCAGACGCAACCACTCTTGGCTTTGCCATTTCCTTGATGACTTCGGCGAGTGTCGCTTTGGCGGATTGCTTTTCTACTTTTGTTTTCCCCACTTACCTATAGTTCCACGAGTCCGAACCAATTACAGGTCAATTTAGATCGCTTCTACCTGCTATTTCTACCTGCTATAATGACTACCGGGGCGGTTACGTTTTTCTCCTCTTTCAGGTCTTCTGACCTAAGCCAGTCCATCTGAAGTTCTCCCACACCTTAGCCAATCCATGATCACCACCACTTCGATTCGCGCCCGTCGCACGGCGACGGTCCTCCGACCAGACCAGTCCCGTGTTCTTTTGCGCCCGTTCAGGCACGAGGATCCCGAGCGATCTCGCAGGATTATCGCTAGGATCATGTCGCTCCCGGAAGCCCAAGTCGGGCCACTCCTGGATGAAGTATCCGCTGAATTCTCCCAGCGACACCTGCAGATCCACAGATCCTTCCTGGAACGGTTCGAACAGGTCCGCGACTTCCTATTGAACGATGAGGAAATTTCTGAACAGAGAAAGCTATTGATTGGGTCTTATTTCGTTTGCGAATACTCCTTGGAATCAGCAGCACTGTTCAATCCTTCCATCGTCCCGCACCCTGACCAGTCTGATCTTCCTTTGGGCGCTCTGCGTTTTGTCCTCAGCTTGCGCGCCACGGGGGAGGGACATATTTCTTCCATCACCTTTCGAACAGGTATCATCCACGCCGACCATCGGATCGAGGTCATGCCCCCAACGGGCTTCCTTACCGAGCCGCGTCAAATTCCGAATCCCAGTTACGATAAGGCGCTCTTTGAGCGGAAACTGTTTGAGCTTGGATTGAACAACGAATTTACACGCCGGGCGATGGACAAATTTGGAGAGTCATTTGGATTGGAAGAATTACACGCCAGTCTCGAAGTAGAATTGAATCAGTCGCGTGTTTCGGACCAAAACGCAATTCGAGGGATGTTGGCTTTGGCCCGGTCCAACTATGAGGTTCAGTTTCAGCCGCAGCAGGAGTTGTCTGAACGGGTTCTTTTCCCAGCCACGCCGTCGCAACGCAATGGTATCGAAGACGCCCGGTTCGTCTGCTTCCAGAAAGATGATGGCTCCCTTATATACTATGCAACCTTCACAGCCTTCGATGGCAAGGTGATTTTGCCCGAACTGGTGGAGACTTCCGACTTTCTGCGCTTTCGGTTTATCACGCTAAATGGTCCGGCAGCCGAAAACAAGGGCATGGCCCTGTTCCCCCGGAAAATCAATGGTCTCTATGCCATGCTTTCCCGACAAGACAATGAAAACATCTACATCATGTTCTCTGACGACGTGCACTTCTGGAAAGAACGGCACATGCTCGTTCAACCGATTTTCCCGTGGGAGCTAGTCCAACTTGGGAACTGCGGGTCCCCTATTGAAACGAAGGCAGGCTGGCTAGTACTCAGTCATGGGGTCGGCCCACTGCGAACCTACTGCATCGGCGCTTTTCTCCTCGATCGCGACAACCCCGGCAAAGTGATCGGCCGCCTCCATGAACCCTTGCTCAAGCCGAATCAAAGCGAGCGTCAGGGGTATGTCCCGAATGTGGTTTATACCTGCGGTGCACTCGTGCACGACAACGACCTAATCATTCCCTATGCGATGGCCGATCACGCCACCGGTTTCGCGACCGTTCCCCTCGATGACGTGCTGGCTGCGATGGATTAGGAAGTGCCGTCGAACAGCATGAGAGACCCCAACAAAAAAGTGGCGATCCTGTCACCGGTAGCCTGGCGAACCCCTCCTCGGCAGTATGGCGCTTGGGAAACGGTTGCTAGCAACGTCACCGAAGGGCTCGTCGCCCGTGGCTGGGATGTGACGTTGTTCGCCACCGGGGATTCTTTGACCCGCGCTCACTTGCATGCCATGGTGGACAAGGGATATGAAGAGGATGCCGCAGTCGACCCCAAAGTAGCCGAATACCTTCACATCTCGGAAGTGTTCGAGCACGCTGCCGAGTTTGATCTGATCCACAGTCATTGCGACTTCATGCCTTTGACCTACACTCGGCTGATCAAAACACCAGTCCTAACCACTATCCACGGATTTTCTTCAGCCAAGATAATGCCCGTCTATCAGAAGTATCGCGACGGATACTTCGTTTCCGTCAGCGACTCCGACCGAGCACCAGGGCTGAATTACTTGGCGACCGTCTACAACGGCATCGATCTTTCCTTGTATCCGCTTCAGAACTCCGCCGGCGATGACCTGATTTTCCTTGGTCGGATCCACCCGGACAAAGGCGTTCATCTGGCCATCGAGGTTGCTCGTTTGAGCGGAATGCGATTGATCATTGCGGGCATTGTCCAGGACAAAACCTATTTTCGGGAGCAGGTCGAACCTCATCTTAACGATCAAAACGTCCTCTACATCGGACCAGTGGACGCAAAGGGTAAGAACGAACTGTTTGCTCGGGCCCACGCATTGCTGCACATGAACACCATCCCGGAACGATTCGGACTGGTCCTAGTCGAAGCCAATGCCGCAGGTGTTCCCGTGATCGCGATGGACCTCGGTTCTTGCGGTGAGGTGATCAAGGACGGGCAGACCGGTTTTCTCGTTGACAGCGTTCCTGAAGCAGTTCGGGCCGTTGGGCGAGTTTCCGAAATTGACCGATCTGCTTGCCGAAGCCGAGTCCAACAACACTTTTCGATCGAAACCATGGTGGAGGGATACGAGCGGGTTTACTCGAAGATTTTTGATCTGGAGGCCACGAGACGAACATGAAGACCGACATTGTTAGGCGGTACAGCCACAACCCCATCCTCACCAAGGCCGAGATCCCCTATCCCGTGGAGACTGTTCACAACGCGGCGGTCGTGAAGCATGGGAACGAATACATCATGCTTTTCCGCTCCCATCTCCGCACCGGACGGTCCATCATTGGCTTGGCACGCAGTCACGACGGATTCCGCTTCACCGCCGATCCCCAGCCCTTTCTGACTCCCGAACGGGAGGGCTCCTTTGCCACCTATGAAGAGTTCGGAGTGGAGGACCCGCGCGTCACCCTGGTGGACGGAGAGTACGTCATCACCTACAGCGCATACTCGCGAAATGGAGTGCGGATCGCCCTGGCCAAGACGAAGGACTTCCGTCAGGTGGAAAGGGTATCCCTCATTACTGAAGCCGATTATCGGAACGTGGTGATCTTTCCCGAAAAGTTTGATGGGCTGTATGCGCGGCTTGACCGTCCTCATTCGGAAATCGCCCCCTGGTCAATCTGGATTTCATACTCCCCGGATCTCTGCTATTGGGGTCAGTCCCAGCTCATCATGAGGCCAGTGCAATATCATTGGGACGAAATGAAGATCGGTCCCGGCGCGCCGCCAATCAAAACGGATCAGGGATGGCTTTCCATCTACCACGGAGTCTTCGAAACGATGGACGGATCGGTCTATCGTTTGGGGGTTGCTCTTCACGACCTCAAGGATCCGGCAAAAATCATCGGCGTGGGCGACTCTTGGATTTTGCAACCCGAGGATCCTTGGGAAATCACTGGTTATGTGCACAACGTAGTCTTCACCTGTGGCGCTGTTGCGGAGCTCGACGGAACCGTAAAGATCTACTGGGGAGGCGCAGACACGGTCATGTGCGTGGGGGAGGCGAATATCTCGGAACTGGTTGCGCTGTGCGTCGATCATGGGAGACCGGCAAAGTGAGCATTGGAATAATATTTTGGCCCCCTCGTGCGGGTTGCCGCGACGGATAGGTTAACCACCGTGCTCATATCTGCAATGCCGCACATTATCGAATGATCGCTAGTGTGGTGTCTGTTGAGAGCGGATGCGTCGTCGGGGGGATGCGCAGAATTCTGGGCCGCCTCGGGACAAATCTATTTCGATGCGGTTGCGTCCGTTGGAAATCCAAAGTCCGAGTTTCAGGATAGGCACCTGCGTCAGATTTGACCCGAGGACTGTCGCGAACTGGTTGAGAAAGATGTGATACCCGGGAACTCCTCGGAATATCTGAACACCCCTAGCACATCAACCGCGAATTTGGGCGATGGACCTAGTTCCGATGACGAAGCTCTGCCTGAGTGAGTGGATGGGATTTTTCGCCAACCACAACCTGGGGTTTCAGCCTTGCGTCGCAGGGATGCTGGCGGGATTAGAAGCCCGGCCCCTTCACCGCCGAGCGGCGGCTAAAATGATGCGACGCTCGCATCTGGCGGGACCGGGCTCAATTCGGAAGGTATTCAGTTTTGATTCCTCCTATATTTATTTCAAGCGTTTTCCGCCACGCTGTCAGTGATCTTCATCACCATTCGTCAATGAGTTCTATAAAAAGGGATGTCAAGAAAAAAGCTCCGCCTCGACCGGAGGAGAGAGATTATTTCTCGAGATCCAGCCCACTGTGTTTCGTTATCTCTGAAGATGTTCGGCTCTTTGTCCATCTCGTAAGGTTTCTCTGCTGCTGGTGGCAACACCGGGTGTGCAAGACGCGGCAAGCAGGACGAGTGTTAACCATGGTTCTATCCGAGGCTCGTGGCCTATCGCTATTTCTGGTTATCCGAGGGGGCATAGCGTGTAATGGGTGACTCGGTGCCGAAGCACACGGGGCCGATCTCATTGACTGATACTCACCCTCGAACCGAGCATCTGCAGAACCCGACCGTCCACCACCGGAGTACACCGCAGAGATGGAAAAGCCTGTGGCTCAGAGATGCTCAAGCTGCTTGTCGCTGCAATTGGTTGGCGTCGAAGTCCACCCCTTTCTTCCAGATGGTTAAACTGATCGCGGCCAGCTTCCGTGCCAAGGTGAGACGGGCCATGGTCGGCCGCATTCCTTTCTCTACTCGAGCCACATAAAAATCGCGCAGAGGGCCAGGACGTGTGCTGGCCGACACCGCAGCACTCTTGAACAGATTCTTCAGCTCTCGATTGTGGTTGTCATTCAGACCGCGTACCGTCATGCGCTCGCGGTTGCGTTGCAGTTTGCCGCGCACCGAGCGGTACTCGCCGCTGTCGTGGGTCTCGACTGCAAAACCACTGTAGGCCCATAGTTGGCGCTTGGTGCGGAAACGGTGCGGGGTCTGCAGCAAGGCCACCAGCAAGGCCGAGCGGATCGGACCGATCGAAGGAATCTGGCGCAGTAACCTCACGGCCGAATGTTTGTGGCTTTCCGCCAGTAACTCGCGTCGCGCTTCCAGACGCACCGGTTGCAACAGATCCAGTTGCTGATAGAGCCGCTCGGCGCGAACCCGAACTCCTGGTTCCGTGATCTTCGACAACCACTCGGCGCGATGACGGGGAGAGTAGACGGTTGCGCCTGCGCACGGAATCGCCCAGCTGCGATACAGCGCTTTGATGCGATTCATCACGCGGGTCACATCCTGGGTGATGGTCAGATAACTTCGCCCTAGTTCCTTCAAGGTACGAACCCCATGCTCTCCGTGGTACACGGGATGGAGTTGGTTGCCGCGTAACAACTCGGCCAGTTTGCGCGCGTCGATCCGGTCGCTCTTGTTGCCATCCTTCAACAGAGCGTTCTTGCGCGGATCGCAGACTACAAGATGGTGGACACGAGGCTTCAGCAGGTCATGCAACCAGGCAGCCGAGGTTCCCTCTTCGAAGGTCACAGAAAGGGTTCCTTGCAATCCTCGGATGAAATCTATGATCGTGGCCGCCTTGGTCTCCAGCAGACATTCCATGATCAGCTTGCCCGCACCATCCATCACCGCCACCGAGATGGTGGCTTGGTGCACGTCCATGCCGATATACTTTTCCTGATTCATAAAGGCGCTCCCTTTCGCTAGGTTGGTGATCCGAACAATCTCAACCTACCGCAAAAGTGGGCGCCTTTTTATATTGCGATCCCGGTAGGGATACCACTCACGTGATACCCCCCGGACGGACCCGGACGGGCGCTCATTAGCGCATCCGGTTCTTATCGCGGATGACTGGCGGCAAAGCGAACCGCGGGGTAAGGATGGAGGACCTGCGGTTGGGGAAACCATCGGTCTGCCAAGGCGAGAGTGCGCGTCCAGTTGATCGGGTTTTTCTGGCTACGGCGGCGAAGTGTACGCCACCACTGCCCGATTAACCGGTGGCGGAAGGCGCCGAGGCTATCGAGATTTCCAGGTACCGCATAGTAGTTGAAGTGGCCCTGCACGATCGACTTGAGCCATTGGCCGGTTTGGCGCACCGGATCGTGCATACGCTCGCGGAGTTGCTGTTTAACCTCACGCAGCTTCGCTCGCATGCGTTTGCGGATCGTCTTACGCCTCACCGTGAACCGCCCTAGCCTATTCTTCCCGCTGATGTGCGTGAAGCCTAGAAAATCGAACGTTTCGGGCTTACCTTCTCCTCTACGTCTCCGGTTCTCTTCGGCAAACCTGCCGAATTCGATCCGGCGCGTCTTATCCGGATGTAATTCCAGTCCGAACATTCCCAGTCGCTCCTGTAAGTTCTCCAAGAAACGATCCGCGTCCGCTTGGTGTTGGAATCCCAAGATGATATCGTCCGCGTAGCGGATGACCACCACCTCGCCGTGTGCCCACTTCTCGCGCCACACGTTCACCCAGAGATCGAAAGCGTAGTGCAGGTAGATATTCGCGAGTAACGGTGAAACCACCGAGCCTTGCGGACTGCCTGTCTTCGTGCCCGACCATTTGCCGTCCTCCATCACTCCCGCGTTGAGCCATTTCCGGATCAGCCGCAGGATGCGGGGATCAGCGACGCGATGCTCCACGAACTTGATCAGCCAACTCTTGTCGAGGTTATCGAAAAATCCTCGGATGTCGGCATCAAGAACGTAGTTCACCTTCTTCTTCAGGAGCGCATACGACAACGCATCCAGCGCCTGATGCTGGCTGCGCCCCGGGCGAAACCCGTAGGAGAAGCCGAGAAAGTCCTCCTCGTAGATCTGGTTGAGGATGGTCACCACGGCATGTTGGACTAGTTTGTCCTCGATAACCGGGACCGCAAGTGGACGTTGCCGTCCATCTGCTTTCTCTATGTACACCCTTCTCGAGGGTGTCGCTCGATAAGCTCCGCGATGAACCCGGCCGTGAAGATCGGTCAGCCGATCTTCCAGTCCGTCTTCATACTCCTGCCAAGTGACCCCGTCCACTCCGGGTGCGGCCTTTCTCTTGAGCGAGTAAAAGCTTTCCCGTAGCAGTTCGACGGTCAGGTGGTGGAGCAGTGCGGTGAACTTCATCTCCTTATTATTCCCTGCTGCTTTCCGCACACCCGCCAGCCCCTGTGACACGCGCTCCCCGCTCTGTGTCGGGGACGTGTTAGGTTGACGGACGTTTTCCTTGATCAGCGGCCTTCCCTCCCCACTCTCCGCTGACGAGTTCCCGTCTTTGTTCGAATGGTTCATAGGTACTATGCCGCGGTGTGACTCCTCGGTGACTTGCATGCGAGCCGTGCGGCCTAAGCCTTCGCCCGCCGACCTCCGGCCTGGTTGAGCCGCAGGTGTCTCCGAGGTCTCCCGGTTCTCGCGCTTGAAGCTTCTAGGCGTGTCTGGGGTCTTCGACTACGCCGGACTGAACAAGAGCTCGCGCTATCGCGCTTGTTCATGTTGCCTTCCGCACATTACAAAGGCGTCGGCGTCCGGATTGCATCTTTTCGGAGCTGAATACCCACCCCACCTATCCTCTATCTACGCTTCGCTGGGTCCCTCGCGGTAGCAGCGCAAGACTCGAGGCCGAGTGGATCGCTACTCCTTTCTCGTAAGGAACTTTCATCCTCTACTTCAAGCCGGTTTAGCCCGGCGCATGGAATGGGGATGTTTCGTCAATCATCGTTCGCTGAGCGGACCCACCGTGGTAATCGAGGATTCTTGCGCCCGGATATGAGCAGAAGTGCTCAGCTTTGCCGATCGTGGCCGAGAGACAATCTCCCTTGCTTGGCATTCGCCTCTCGCCCAACATGAAGCGCCAAATTTGAAGTGTGTGCCCACAATCGCGTGGCAGTAAAGGTTTGGATGCCGCACACCCTGCAAGACACCACACAAGCACAAGCCAGTCAAGGCTGAACCGAAGGAGCACGATCATTATGTTCAAGGAAATAAAGCGAATCCCGGGCCGGATACTCAAGCGCCCTCGAGTGCCTCGCATTTCCAATTCGTCTACCGTAACGCTCGACCAGATATTGCGTCGGACACTCACCGTCCGTGAGTACGGGAAGGTTCTGGTTGCCATGGGCTTTGCACGTTCCTAGCTGTTGAGAACCATAGCGCTCACGGCACGGTCAGCGTGGAATTGAACCATTCAACCTGCACCACTACTCTCGAAGCGATGGTGTAATAATCAACAATCGGGTGCCGCCCTGTGGGAAAATCAGAGCATGGCGAAACGCGAGTTTCGGATCGTCAAACGAAAGAATAATTTTCCGGTGCTTGGCGTGTGTGAATATTGCAAAGCCGAGTTCGCGGCAGATCCCGAGACTATAGGCCGACCTAAGGATGCACACGCCTACATCCAAAAACAATTCATTGCGCACAAATGCAAGCGGCTCGATGCCAGCCAAAACGCAGTGCGGATCGTGCGCGAAAGCGCCGAATCGCACTGAGCACATACTCGTATCTGGGACGCCGCCCATAACTGTCGAAAACAGGCGTGGGTGTTGAAAAACTCCCGCTTCCTCCCAAACAGTCAAAATTTGAGGGATAGAAAATGTCTCGAAAACTAAGATCGTCGTTTGTAGGGCATCCTAGCGCGATTTTATTTTCGGGGATTTCGTGGGAAGGAGTTTTTCAACAGCTACAGGCGAGTACACTCACCGAGAATCGGCTGTCCGGGTCAATCAGTGAAACGGCGATGTTGTGCAAACTACAAGCCGGGTTTCAGCCTTGCGTGCAAGGATGCTGGCAGGATGGAGCAAAGACCCCTCTTTCGACGTTACCCCAACGCATTCAGCTTCTGGAAGAACCGCATCGCCGCCGAGAACCATCAGAGAGACCCCAGACCCGATGCGAGCCGAGATGTGCCCCGAGCGGTCAGCTCCCATTGGACACGCGCGGTGGTTCAGCGTAGCCTGAAGATACCGAATGTATCGAGCGAGCAGTTCCTCTCCTCTTTCAGGTTCTCTGAACTAAGTCAGCGCATCTGAAGTCACTCCCCCTTAGCAGAACACCTTGAAAGGTGCCCTATGAACCCCAACGTTCAGAAACAACCGCGTCCACAACCTGCCATCGAAACCAAGAATTCTCCCAGCAAGATGACGATCATGATGCCAGTTGCCGCCTCATCGGCAGACAGGACGAGAGAGCGGGCCTACGAGTTGTATGTTAGCCGTGGCCGTGAATCCGGCCAGGACGTGCAGGACTGGCTGCGCGCCGAACAGGAAATCCTGAAGCGGGAACGATAACTTCATCGCATCCTCTCCAAAGGTTTTTCGGAAAGACAGAGGAAGAGCCGTGGATTGCCTCATATGCAAGGAGCTGAAACGGGATCTTCAATTCAGGCGTAGCGCCTACATCGAGGCCCGTACTGCCGCCTACTATCGCGTCAGCACGCAGCTTGCCGCCTCTAAGAATGTGGATATGGAGCGCGCAAAGAACGGCCTCGAGGAACACCAGTCGATCTGCGTCTCCGCCACAAAACGCACCGCCTAGGCCACCGGGCAGGCTCACATTATCGGAGCCTGAGCGGTGGCCTGCAGGAGGGGGAGGACAACGACGAATCTAGTTCCTTTCCCGACCTCGCTGGCTACATCAATCCGGCCGTGATGTTCCTCGGCGATCCGGTGAGTCAGTGAGAGTCCCAAGCCCGTGCCGTTTCCCTTGGTCGTATAGAAGGGACGGAAGATGTTGGGCAGATGTTCGGGTGCGATTCCACGCCCCGTGTCGGTAACGGCAATAGCGGCATTGGCTTCCAAAAGCGAAACCTCAACTCGTATCTCGCCCGCACCTTCAATCGCCTGAACCGCGTTCAATAACAGATTCAAGAGTAGTTGGTGAATCTGGTCGCTATCGTGTTCAACGTTTGGCAGGTTCGGATCTTTGAGCACTTCGATGTTGATTGATCTGGAGAGCACTTGAAGACGAACCAATGCGACGGCATGTTCCACCGTTGTGTTCAGATCGCTCGGTCGAGCCTGGGGCAAATGCGAATGTACCGCTTGTAGCAGGTGGGTAAGAATCCGGTCGATCCTTGCGATCTCCAGACGAACATCCTGGACCACCACGCGCGCCGGGCTGGTCACAGGCAGGTCGCGGCTAATGATTTCGATGACGCCGGCAACACCAGCGAGCGGATTTCGGATCTCGTGAGCCAGTCCGGCAGCGAGTTCTCCGAGGGCAGCTAAATGTTCTGCGCGCGACATTTGGGCGGTGTGCAACCGTTCGCCCTGTTCACGGCTCTCACGCAACTGCTGAACCATGTGGTTGAAGTCACGACCAACGTTACCGATTTCATCACCACGATCGGCAAAGCCCACCGTTACATCAAGGTCCCCTTCTCCGAGCCGGACTATCTTGCCCTGAAGTTCCACCATAGTAAGCCGCAAACCATCGCCAAGGTTGGTTGGAGCTAGAGCTTTGTATCCGTTTTCGTGCAGCAGAATCATTGGCGACAATATATCCATATGGGGTGTTCCAGCTACGCTGCTGCCTCCCGACTCTGGAGCCGTACGTTGGAGCGTAATGCCGGACTGTCCGCTCGTTCGATGATCAGCACCAACCGCTCCGTCAGGTCGCTCTTCATGCGTTTCCTCCAGAGTCTTTATAGCTTTGGAGCCGCTCGACGCAACCCTCACGCAATAGCCGTAAGTCTCCAAGGTCGATTTGCGAAGCTCCGCATTTGTGGACGAACTTCGATGCACAACAGCGTGGGGAACTCATGGGCCAAATCTCCTGCAGGCAGTTACGCGGAAACGTTAGGAGGTTGGCGTAGTGGGCAACAAGGGAGGCAACTCCCACTACGCCACCAAGGAGACGAACATGGTTGTAGACCCATGACCGCTACAAGCCGCGTTCCCTGCACGGCTGTTCCGGTCACAGAATATCCATGCAGGTTATAGCTGCGTCAGGTTCCCTATCTGTGCAATTCTGAACACTCCTTGAAATAAATAACGACAGGACCAGAGCATATGGTGGTTGTGAACAGCTTTCGGGGGAGAGTTGATCAAAACGATGCGCCCCATGACTCGAATGAGTCTGGGACGCTTTCGTTTGCGTGGACTGAATTCCAATTTCTAACAACGCTTACTTTTCAATGTCGAAATAAATCTTCGTCGTGGTGCGGTATTTGACTATCATCTTGCCGTCCAATTCCATTTCCAGTTCCGCACCACACGCGCCCACTTCATGCCCCGAACAGTCTTTGCGGCCTCTGCCACCGCGTTTTCCGCAGCCTTCGCAAAACTCTCTTTGGATGTTCCCACTACATCAATGACTTTTTGAGCCATTTGCGGTTCTCCTTTGATTTTGATTCAGTCCGGATTGTACCGCTGGGTTTAGCGTCAATCCCCACCGTCCGGTGTGCCGTCCGTTGTTCCGGTTTCAAAGACTTACCCGTCAGATTGGCACCCCGTGGTCCGACTGTTCAAAATTGAGCAGTTTTTCAAGTCACCTGAGGCTATTCTCTGCGGATTGGATAGACGAAGGCGGTGCTGTATGAAACCGAACGAAACTAAGATCGTTCATCGAGTCTGCAATTCCTGCCAAACGTTTAGCGACTCAGTTTGTCGGACTTGAGTTCAGTTCCTCACTATATCGCTCTAGCAGCTTCCTCTCTGGCCACCATTTCATCAAGGTCGCGCAGGTTCTTGTGTTGCCTTACTAAACGGAGCCCCGCAATGACACGAATTATGATCGCAGACGACAGCCCGCCCGTTCGACGCGGGCTGCGGACTCTGCTGGGATTGAATTCAGACTGGCAGGTCTGTGGCGAAGCCGTAGATGGTGCCGATGCCGTCGAAAAGGCGCACCACCTCGCTCCCGACCTCATATTGATGGACTTCTCGATGCCGCAAATGGATGGCGTTCAAGCAGCCCGGAAGATCGCCGAATCTGGCACAGACATCCCGATTCTGCTCTGCAGTCTGAATCTCTCACCTCAGATCATGGAATTGGCACGCAACGCTGGTTTGCGTGGTGCGATTTCAAAGGCTGAAATCAGCAAGTTGCCATATGCGATCAAGGCGATTCAGCGCGGCGAAACGTTCTTCTTAGCGAGCTAGGCCGTCCTTCTACCTCGATTCCGAACTTTCGATGCGCTCCGTTTTAATGCGTCATTGGGTGCGTTTTGTCCCACCCAAGAATTAAGTTGAGATGGGGTATCGAGTGCGATTCGGATAGAATCCGACCCACGAAAACGCATTCACTCGGAAGGCCCTCTCATGACCGACATCGCTCGCCTCTTTCAAGCGTTCCTTGCGCCCGCCATCTTTGTTTCCGCTACCGCCCTGCTGATTCTCTCGATCAATGTTCGGCTTATGGGTATAGTCAGTCGATTGCGGCAGTATGTGCACGCCAAACATGACGCCGCTAAAAATAACCGTGCGCAAGAGGCCGAGGCCTATACTGCGCAGATAAACTCCATCGAGCAGCGTGCGGAAATGATTCGACGCTGCTTCCTTCTTGCGCTCATTTCTCTTGCTGGAACGATTGCATCTTGTTTGCTGCTGGGTATCGGTCTCTATTGGACAGGGGCGGCAGTGGCAGCCGTTATCGTTTTTGTTATGGCGATGATCTGCCTGCTAGCGGCAACCGTCCACTACATTCGCGAGGTCGTTGTAGCGCTGAGTTCTGTACGCAATGAAGCAAACGACTCGCGCTTCATGGACCTCGGCGCTCCCCCGGAGATTCGGACACACAATCCGCTGTAAGTGTCCCTGCGACGTCAATTCATTTGGATGCAATGCTATTTTGGGCACCGAAAGGGGAGATGAACGTAACCGCCGCAATCATCATTGGGGCACTTCAGGGGCGATTGATCTCGTCTGCCCGTGCCGGGACACGGGTCAAAATCTATGAACTCGCTGGCTTGGCAAGTTGGTCCTTGCTGCTGACTTTCTTAAGCCAAGGTTGATGCAGTCTCATACGACCATCGTGATCCCACTTCACAAGCGCATCCTCTTCATTCGTTTGCTCCACTGTGCCGAATTCTCCAGTCGGTTTTCCAAAATCAGCCAAACCCTCCACGCGATCACCGGGATTCAGTTCCGATTGGGAAACCGGAGGCTGGACGAGCGGTGGCCTCTTGGCTCGGTCTGCGTCAGCAGGCGCTCCAGCATGTGACAGAGGCGGTTGCGGAGCTTTGCGCAGTTTTGGTGTCAGTCTATTGATACGGGTCATATTCATTACCCCAGTGGCTTTGCTTCGCCTGTCCACTTGCTTGTTGACTAGAGCATAGGCGTGGAAAGCAGGGCTTCGCTGATCCGAACTGCTCAGTCCTGACACAATTCACTGGGCAACTACAGATCGCAGAACCGCAAACGTCGTGTGGAGGTCCGGATTTCGGTGCCGAAACTAGTCGTGGAGAACGATGTTTAGGAGTGAACTGTGGACCTGCAAATCGTTACCAGCATGATAGTCAATGAACCCCCATTTCCTGAACCTATTCATGAAAAAGCTCACTCGCGAGCGCGTCGTGCCGATCATCTCCGCCAGCATCTCCTGACTGATCTTGGGAATTACAGTCTCGGCCTTTCCGTCCTTACCGAAGTGCGCCAGCAGTAGCAATATCCGAGCTAGCCGCTTTTCACTGGAATTGAAAAGCTGGTCAACCAAATCCTCCTCGTATCGGATGTTCCGGCTCAACAAATATGCCACGAACATGTCGGAAAACGCGTGTTCTCTGTGAAGCACTTCCGCCATGGACTTCTTTTCGATGCGCATCACGGAGCAATCGGTGATCGCGGTTGCGGAGCCCAGGCGGAGAGTCTGCCCAGTAAGGCAACCTTCTCCAAAGAAACTGCCCTCGTTCAAAATTCCGATTGTGGCTTCCTTCCCGATGTTCGACACAACCGTGAGTCTTACTTTGCCTCTTTGTACGTAAAAGACAGCATCGGACGAATCGCCCTGAACAAAGATCGTCTGCTTTTTGGAAAAGGCCGCGGTCTTCCTCCCGCCGTCTATGGTAGACAGAAAAATCTTGGGATCAAATTTGCTGAGATTCTTAGCCGCTGCGCCGGATTTCATGATCGCCTCCCTTTTTCGAGAGTTCCAAGTGCGCTGAAAGTAACGTCTATGAAGGGACGAATAATGCGCAAGAAGGCGAGAGCAACGTCAATGTGCGGGAAGAAACTGGCACGCACTCGATTGCCTCAATCATTCCACCCTTGGGAGCCGAAAGTCAATCCCGTCCCATGTTGCTGACTGCGCAGGATCGTCAGACGAAAACGTCGTACGAGGGAGTCGACTTGTGAGGCTTCGAACGGGGGGAACGTGGGGAACACGGGGCTCTACCGACTGTCGAGGCGGAAGCAGAGGCGTGTCTCAATGGACCACGGTTGGTCGTCCTCAGGGCATGGCGACGCCAAGTTATTTTGTTTTGCTAACTTCGAGGTCGACATTTGATTGCATTCACAAAGCAATATCCGAAATGCACCTAACCGTTTTTCGATGCTGTTGATGTCGTGTCACTTGGGGCATCACGTTTAGCGATTACCAGTCCACCCTCCCGCTCTTCCGTGTGGTTAACGCCCGCAGGGAATCACCTGTGCAATTTTGACCAGACTCCGGCAGCGCCGAATGGAACAATGCTGGGACTCTGAACGGAAGTCGTTCGCGTTTCCTCAACAATTCCCAGGGAGGACCCTATGTGGACGCTTTCAAAGCAGTCTAGGCAACTGGCGATCTCCCATTCCCAACTCGAATCGGAAATATCGGAACGCAAAGCCGAACTGAAAAACCTCTCCCAGAGGCTTCTCAAGGTGCAGGATGAGGAGCGCCGCAAGCTGGCTCGTGACTTGCACGACAGCCCAGGCCAAACCTTGGCTGCGCTCAAAATCAGTGTCTCGTTCATTGCGGAACATCATAAGCAAGACCCATCCACCATGGTCCTTGTCTCCGAGGTCTCAGCGCTGGCTGATCAGGCGATCGCGGAAATTCGCACCATGGCATACCTGCTGCATCCACCGCTACTGGACGAGGTAGGTTTTGCTTGCGCGGCGGAATGGTATTTGGAGGGCTTTGCCAAACGAAGTGGGGTTCACGTGAACCTGGACATTGCGAGTGCTGCTGAGCGGCTACCAAAGGAGATGGAGATCGCCCTCTTCCGCGTGCTCCAGGAAAGCTTGACAAATGTACATCGCCACTCTGGAGCATCGGAGGCCAGCGTCTGCTTCCAGCCCCAGTCCGATTATGTAGTTCGAGAGATACGAGATTACGGACGCGGCATTCCACCGGAGCATTTGGCTAGACTTCGCGAAGCGCACGCCGAAACAGGCGTGGGTCTGGCGGGAATGCGCGAGCGATTGGACGAACTCAACGGAACACTAGAAATAGAATCCGATAGTTCGGGGACGACGCTGCGAGCCAGGGCACCTCTTGCCATCATGCATCAGACCGTCCAGTTCCGAAAGTGCATGCCGATGCCTGTGTTGGCGGTCGACAATCGCTCCGGGAGGAGTACATCTTTATGAAATCCTTAAGAGTGTTCGTGGCCGATGACCATGAAATTGTACGACGAGGAGTGGTTTCGCTGATCAATTCACATCCGGGTTGGGAAGTGTGCGGCGAGGCTGAGAACGGGCGCATAGCCGTGGACAGGGTTCGGGAGTTGAAGCCCGATGTTGCCGTTCTTGACATCGCAATGCCGATCCTCAACGGCTTAGAAGCAACACGACGAATTGTGAGACATAGCCCGCAGGTCAAAGTCCTGATTCTGACAGTGGCCGACGAAGAACAGGTTGTTCGCTATGCATGTGAAGCCGGAGCTCGTGGCTTCGTTCTGAAATCCGACGCTTCGAGCGAACTGGTTGACGCCATCCAAGCCTTGGGAAATGGCGACACGTTCTTCACGGGAAGAGTCTCAGAGATTGTGCGATCCGGATACCTCGAATATGTGAGGAGTAGCAAGGGCGAGGAATCACTGCCCAGCTTAAGTGCCAGGGAAAACGAGGTTGTTCGGCTTCTTGCGGAAGGCAAGTCGACGAAAGACGTGGCTTGTCTGTTGGCGATTAGTTCCAAAACGGCGGAGACACATCGATACAACCTCATGCGGAAACTGAACCTCCACTCTGTGGCGGAACTGGTGCTATTCGCTGCGCGAAGTGGAATAATTCAGGTTGTTCCGTGCGGGATCGATTCGACAATTGGGCCGCAAAACAACCGCCCAGAATGCAATCGCCGCCTAATTCGTATGCGAGCACCGAGTGCGGCGTAGGGATGCTACAGCGGATTGTGATACTCAGCCGGCCCCAAAACCCAAGTTCAGTAGTGGACTATTATTGAATCTGTTGGTCGTCTCTCACATGGACCGCTTAAAAGAGTTTCCTTCACGACTGGTCTAAAGTCGGCTTGAACTTCAATAAGGCATGCGGTGCATTCCGCCGAACACGTATAAGAGCACCATGATGATCAGGACTAGCCCGAAGATTCCCACGCCTCCCCCGGTTCCCCATCTTCGGTACCCGTAATCAGTTGGGGAGAATGCTGCGGCGCAAGACACTTGAAAGTGATCCGGGAGACAGCCGTGTCTATGGCCGAGACTCTGAAGCAGCATCAATGCCAACTTGAGTCTCTCGCCCGAACTCTAGCCGTGCCGAAGGGCCCGCATTCGGAGAAGAACATCGCTCGTGCCGCGCCGTCAGAAGAACTCGCTCAAGCCGACAATTTCAGGCAGATGCATTGAATAACGCAACAAAGTGGCAGACTCTCGTGCCGGCGTGCAAACAGTATCACGGCTGACGAAGTGAACTCGTGCGCTCGTGCAAGGCAGGATTTCACAAACGCATTTCGCCAAGTCTTCGCCGAACGAAGTCGAAGAAGTCGGACTGCCTATCGCCGCTGCAGAGAAAAAGGCCGTACTAGTGCGCACCACAGCTACGGTAGTCCGTTCTCCGCAGTCCGGTTTGAGGAGCAGAAATCGCGAGAAATGGGCGAAATTCGCGAGTTTGCCGGAAACTAAGGCAGGATTATCTCTTCAGTTCAGACTGTCTGGCGGAGAGGGAGGGACTCTCCTCAGCCCCGATAAACACAGGGCAATTCTCAGATTTTTCAACGAGTTCCAGTTGGGCGGTGATGTTTTTCCATCAAAAATGGCACATTCAACCATACGGATTTTGCCAGAAATGGTAGCCAAATGGTAGCCAAGGATTTCCTTTCTTGGAAGAGTATCCTCACTCGTAAACCATGCCACCACTTCCCTGCCCGAGTTCGCTATTTCGATGATGGGCCAATGTGTTAGACAGTGTCCGGCACGAGCATCCACTTCACCGTCGTCCCACGCAGCACCGATTGGTTTTCTTGACCGGTCGCAAAATAGCCTTTCCGATGAAACGCTCTCTAACGATGCAAAGTGATCCCGCGCCCCAACACAAAAATGAAAATGAGCGAAAAGATTGCAGCCACGATGATCCAGACGTAGTTCCGGTCTATGCCTTCTGCCCCTGCCTCCGGCGCGGTTCTGGGAATGTAGTATCGCAACCACAAGAGTCCGCTGTGTGCGCCCGCTGCTCCCGGCAGAGCGGATTGCCAAACCAACTGAATGCCAATCGGGTTCAAGAGTCCTCCAGCCGCCAAGAGTAGTGCCGCCGAGAAATAGGGGATGTACGTAAGCCTTCGCAGCCGTCGCTGCTCGGTTCGAGGGACACCAACGTATTTCACGAGCCCAGTCCCGATAACGAAAACGGCGGCATAATAGGCCGCTAGTCCGATGACGATGAGCAAGGTTCGCCACAGCCAGTGAGGATGGAGGTCGGCAATCACAACTGCCCAGTCGCCAAAATTGGTGACGCCCGAAAAAAAGAAATATCCGGTCCCGGCGAGAAGGTTGAAGGAAGCACTTGTCAGGAGAAAAAAACGAAGCTGAACGGAGGCTCGCTTCGCGCTCCGCAACGCAATCCGAAACAAGATACCCGCCACCAGATTGGCTAATGTTCCTCCCGCAGCGACGAGCTTCGAATCGAATGCGCTTGACCACGCTACTGTCGTCAATACACCTGACTGCGCTCCGGTCATCAGAGCCACCGCACCGTGTCCCAGACCTTCGTGCAAGACATCGGCGAGCATCCCCGACAGCAGGCTGATCGCGCATACCGTCAGGGAGTCGTCATTCGTCGGCGAAACTGTCCCCGGCGTAACAGCCATTTTCGCTCCGCTGATCCCGTGCTGCGCACCTTATCATGCATGGTGTACCAGCGAACGGCAAAGCGATACGAATCTCGCTCTGCTACGATCATCTGTCTTTTCCATGCACAAGGATGGCGCAATCAAAATGATTCGAAAAATTGCACTGCGATTAGTCGCCGCTACACTAATCGCTTTCATGGCATTCAATGCCTACCTTGCGATTAACCGCCTGAGACTCATTCAGAAATCGGCTGCCCTCACGCTGGAAAGCTCTACGATCCAAGCCAGTATTTCGGCAGTGTTGCAGGCTTTGACTGATATGGAAACAGGTCAGCGCGGATACCTGCTAACCGGGGACTCTAATTACTTACTTCCCTACAACGACGGGAAGAACCGGATCGGGACCGATTTTGCCAGCCTTCGCACTGGACTCGCTAATCTGACCGAACAGGAACGTTCAATCGAGTCGAAGCTTGAGTCTCTGGCTGCTTCCAAACAAGCTGAGATGGAGCGGACCATCAGTTTGCGCCAAAAGGGGTATCGCCTTCGTTCGTTCAAGATCATTGACACGAACGAAGGCAAGAGCTACATGGACGAGATTCGCGGCATTGCCTCTTCCCTATCCACAGCGGAAAGCAGCAGCTTCGCGAGATTCGACAAAGAGAGAACCGAAAGCATAAGCCGGGCGCTGTCGGAAACAATTATTGCCAATTTATGTTTGCTCCTATTGACAGTATGTCTGTTTGGACTTGCCCGCTACCACGGGCGTGTAGTTGAACAGGAGATCATCCAGAGCACTCAAGCACTCGCTTTGCGAGATTCCCAACTAGAAAAGCTAACATCTGTTCTTTCCAATCAGGCCCGCTCGAAGATGACTGACATCGAGGCGGACGCCCGCCTCCTGCTGGAGGAATACGGGGGATTTCTCCCGCGCCACGGCCACGAATGTGCTGAACATCTCAAGGAAACAGCGGTACAGTTGGAGAGACTGAGGCAAGAATTGCTTGGCCCTTCGGGTTTCAATCAAACTGATCAAAAAGCAGCTTAGCGGCTTCACCAGTTCGCGCCCGTTATTACCGCAGGATTGCAGAATCCGCTGTCGTCGTTGTGGAACGTCCACCCGCTCGATGACGCCGGAGATTTACTCGGTCGTGGGTCGGCGCTCTGGCATGGCGGCGGTCATGTGGTGATTCATTTGACATGGGGGAGAAGGGTCGGGGGTGACCTTCTGGGAGTCGATTCTGCGGTGGTTTGGCTGCCGGGAGCGTTGGGTCGGTCAGGATCGGGCCACCCCACGATTGTGATCATAAGCACAGCATGGCGTCGGGCGAACCTGCTAGCGTCATGCAGCAATCCATAGCCTTTCTTCCCCCAGAAGGAAGACTGATGTTGGGCCACGAACGCAGAAGCAAAGTCCTCGCAAAACTAACCAATGCCCGTTGCGAACTCGAAGACGCGTTGCACCTTTCAATTCCGGCCGCACGATACGATCCCATCGTGATTCCCGAACCCACCCGCAACAAGCTCTCAGCCATGATTGATGACCTTAATGGCGTGCTCCGCCAGATTGAAGGTTCGCAGTGAGGGGGATCGCTGACTTCTTGACTGTCGGGAGAGGTGTGAGGGCGGTTGAGCGTCTCAATCCGTGTTGCGGGGGTTTGTGGCCAGTCTAAAGTGCTATCGCAGGCGAAGTACCACTCTAAGAATTGCACTTTTGGCCCACGTCGCCGCTAAGATTCACTGAATGGCCAGATATTACTTCCGTTACTCGGTAATCTTCCACTCGCCTGACTACAATCTATTTGCCACGACGACAAAACTCCTTGCCCCCGGAGGATGACCGTGTCCAACACCGAAACCGACGAACGCATCATCTGTACTTCGTGTGAATACCGCTATCCTCGGAGCACAGCAAGTTGCCCGATGTGTGGGAAAGCCGCACCGGCGATTGCACCCCTTCTACCGTTTTCAGCCCTTCCTGACGGATTCAAAGGAGCCGATTGCGAATCCCAGCCGTCGAGTTCCGATAGTCCGAGACCTCCGAAGCCGGTGTTCCGGCGAGTGATCCCTGCGGTTGTTGTCCTGATAGTGCTCATGGTGGTTTCATCGGTTTTTTACGAAGCTCACAAAGGTAGCCTGCGTAAAGAATCCGCCTCAGCATCCGAACTTGCTGCCAGATCAGAGCAGCCCCAGATAGAAATAGCTGGTGAACGACACGTCACCCACAATCCAGTCAGAGGGGTTCACGTAGTCGATGCAAAACTGGGAACCGCCCAGCCAATCGACGCAGTGAAAGAGGATGACCCTGCCGATTTGTGGAAGGCGGTCAAGCGAGGAAACGTAAGAGCAGAAGTCGCACTAGCCAACCTTTATATGGAAGGAAAGTCAGTCCCGCAGAACTGCGGACAGGCACAGACGCTTTTACACGCGGCATCGATGAAGGGCAGCCAAGCTGCCGATACCGTTCTTAAGAGTAGCTATAGGGAACGATGCGAGTGATCGGCTCCGCTGGCTCTAACCAGCCTTCTTCCCTTGCTTGGGCAACGAGATAGTCTGCCTTGCTACGATTTTGCCGCGCTCGGAATCGAAAATCTCCACAACCTCGCCACGATCACTATTGTGGAGCAAATCTTGTTGCATCCCCACATTCAATTCGTCCAGCCGTTCTCTCATCTGGATGCCGCATTTCTGTAGAGCCTTGCAACGTCCACAGTCTGGGTGGTCAAGTCTCAGAAGAGCCAACAGGGAGCATCTAACTTCACGACCAACCTCGCAGGATTCATCCATTCACGTCAGGCGCTGTTCTGTTCCGCCTCATCGCAGGAACTGCTCTTCGGAGGGTAGAACGCATTTTGGACCCCATACGGCTGTCCTATAAATAAGAATCGGGCCATCTCGATGCGCGGAGATTGCAAGAACAAAGTTGCGAGTTGCGGTGACAATTTCAAAAGAGCATCGCAGCACAAGGAGAAAAAGGTAATTGTCAGGTCGCTGCTGCGAGCAATTCGGCTGCGACGGTCGGTGTCCGTCACGGGGCTCAGACGCTTCCCCTATCGAATCGAGCAATTTTGCTCAGACTCCTTTACGCGAGTCGAATACGCTGTAGTTCCTCGTGTATGTGGTAGGGCTGTTGCGATAGTGCCCCTCAGCGATTCGCAAGCATGGAGGTGATGGCTATGGCGAAAGTAATTGAGTTCTACGTACCTGCGATCTTCCGGAAACCTTTGAAAGGCACTTCGCGCCAGCAATGTGCAAAAGTTATCGAGTTTTGTACGCAGACAAGTCGTCTAAATAGGGACATTCATGACAGTCACGTCGCATCGAAAGCATCGCCACGATTGGTACAAGAGCTTGGCTGGAGGGTTTCGGTGCGCTTGTGAGGCATGGCGCTGCGAATCTACCGAGGGAAACAACCAGTGCAACAGTGCTGCCGAGCACGGAAGCAAGTATTGCCCAGCCCATCTGGCATCCAAGCCGCAGTAATTTCTGATCAAAAGAAAAGCCCACCACCAAATAGCGGGCTCTGTTTCCGTTCCCTATTTCTCACACCGTTTTCTTCTTCCCAGCCTTTAGCCTCGCCCACCTTGCCCGCTGTGCTGCTGCGATTCTTTTTTTGCCTGCGGCTGAGATTGTTCGCGTGGGTTTAGCCGTAACCGCTTGTCCCTTCGCTTTTGCCCATCTTTTCTTCTGCGCGAGACTAATCCGCTTGCGAGCCGACGCAGACAATGTACGGTGCCCGTTCGAGCTCGCGCTTCCCAAAGCCGCCAGTGCCGCAGTAAACCGTTGGACTTCCTGCTGTGCTCTTGCCAGTTCTCTCTTCAAATGGCCTACCACTCCGGACAAGTTTCCCATTGGTTCCCCCTCAGGGGGGATTGTAACTGATCCGCTGTGTTTTCTTAGTGAGTGATGTCATCATGTGTTCTGATCGGTACGGTAGCGAAATCTGCTAACAAGGAAGAGCGACACCCAGTTCTCCCGTCGATTGATAATGCGGTGATAGTCTTGTGAGTTGCTTGGATGTCCAGCCTCGCATCGAAGTCGAGGCAATGAGGCCCCGTGCGGTCCGTCTGGAGGATTGACGATATGACGCTTCAACTTGCCTTGCAGACTGCAACCTTAGTAACAGTGATCGTGGGTTTCTTGAGCCTGATCAGCACGATCAACAACTACCGCCGCCAAGCAACCATGCAAGTTCTAATGAAGTACACCGAGCGATATGAACGAATTCTCGATCAATTCCCACAGGATGCTCTTGAGGCACGCTTTGACGCAAAGGTGCTCCCACCCCAAAGTCCCCAACTGACGCTTTGTGTGTTGAAATACCTGAACCTCTGCTCGGAGGAGTACTACCTCAGAAAGCACGGTTATCTTGCTGAG
This sequence comes from Terriglobia bacterium, assembly GCA_963727085.1. Lineage (GTDB taxonomy): Bacteria > Acidobacteriota > Terriglobia > Terriglobales > Acidobacteriaceae > Sulfotelmatobacter. The sequence goes on from CAVSER010000008.1 coordinate 58,735, forward strand.
TCCGTGTGGCGCATCTGGGAAGGCGACTTAAAACGGATTATTGGGGCGTCTGCGGCAATCCCGCGAGTCATCGTGCGGGGCTGCTCACCTTTGAGCATCAGGGGTGCTCGGAGTTTGAGCAGGAGTAATCGCGTTCTGGGGCGGATTCCAACAGCAAATGGAACCTCCAACCTAGTTACCTCCGGTCTTGTTTGTTGATTCCCAAAGTGCTACGGAAGAACGTTGGGCAGTCAGAATCGTTTGAATCTAAAGCCTCGATGCGCAATGGTGTCGTCAAAGCCACCGTCCACTGGCACCGTGGGGCGTTATCCGCACGACTAGGCAATTACCCATCTGCGTGTCAGGGCGTAGAGTCGGAGTCAATGAAGGCGGCGGACAATACCCGGGTCAACGCTCGATTCGAGCAGGGATCCAAAAGCCAGTCTGGTGAGTCTAGGGTTGAGCCGCCATCATGTTGGGAGTGCCATTGCGGGAAGGTATTGCATCTCCCGTTTGGCGGACTGTATGTAGATTCCCACCGGCCAATTGGCGGTGGCATTCTTGTGCGACAAAACTGCTTGATACGATACAGAAACCCCACCGCTCCCTTCCGGGCACCCACGATCCCCATCGCAAATAGCTTTATTCCCCAGCCACCGAAATCATCACTTGTCCAAAAATAGAATTAGGGTCGAAAACCGTTTTGGTTGTCGCAGAAGGCGGCGAACCCGTCGAACCATCGGGTAGTAAGACTTCTTAGAAATTCCGATGCGCCACCCGGCATTCTGGGGCTACCTACAACGTATCCGTTCGCCCGAATCAAAGTTCCCTCCGCTAGCTGCTCTAGTGTGATCGTCCTCTCGGTCGCGAATCCCGATTCCTTCGTCTGCGCGAGGTATCGAATGAGCGCAGGAGGATCGCACTTCTTGATCACATACCGACCGGGGACTACTATCGGGTAGTTAAGCTGACCAACGATAGAACTCCCTTCTGCCCATGGAGTGCCCTCCCAGCGCAGATCGGAGTACACATCGGACACCTTAGACCAGTTCCTGATGTCGGTGAGCAAGCCCCAGACCCGTCCACGAGAAAGCTTCGTCGTCACGGAATAGGAGAAGGCTGGCACTATGCTTCCCGTCTCTTATCTTCCTTTACCAAAGACTGACGGCCGAGTGTACCGCACAGATTCTCTGATAGAAGTGATTTTCCTGTTCGTGCTGAAAACTGTTCAGCGCATACACGCACAGGATATCCACGTTGTAGGTCTTGGCTATCTCGTCCCAGAGTTGTTCGAGCCGAATCGCCGCATCCGCCTTGCCTTGTGCCGATAGGGTCGCGGCACCTTCACCGCAAGCGGCAACACGCAAGTGGTTTCCAGTCGCCCCCTTAGCTGCGGTTGCGAATAGATTACCTGCAAACTTGGAAAAACGAACCGGGTCGGGCAAGTCATTCACCATGAATGACGATAGCGTCTCGGCAACATCCAAAGGGATGTAGCAGCCCCGCTCAATAGCGGCAGCAGCATCCACGCCATGTTCTTGCAAGGTCTGGAGAAGACTGTTTCGATGTGACTCGGTCGCGATCACAATAGTCGGATTCCCGGCCCTTAGAGCCTTTTCGACAAAACGAGCGATGGCTCCGAAACAAGCCCCCTCATCAGAACAGAATTGAGCCTCGTGACTGCGAGTGCTCTTCCCATTTGTTACTGCCCCCGATGGGTAAGCCTCCTCGCGCTCGGGCACTTTGACGTCTCCCGATAATTCGGTGCTGACAAACTGCCTGCCCAGAAGAACCTCGTGCACTGCGAATAGCAATTCGGTTCCGACGTTTAGTTTCAGAACGTAGCCCCACGCCCCCACGTTCATAGCGGCTTGCACGGAGTCAGCAGACGTTTCTGCGCTCAGGAATATTGTTTTGGACTTGGGGGCAAGTCCCCGAATTTGTCGGGCGGCCTCGATTCCATCCAACCTTGGAAGATCAATGTCGAGGAGAATCAAATCCGGGTTCAGTTCTGCTGCCTTGGACACCGCTTCTATTCCGTCCGAAGCCTCGCCCACCACCTGCAAATTCGGTCGCTTTCCCAATATCACACGTACAACTTCTCGAAATTCCTTGTAGTCATCGACCACGAGAATCCGGACGGCTGAATTGCTCCGGCTGTCGTCGCTACAGCGAATCAGTGGTTGCCCATACGTATCCACGGTAATATTCCAACTCTCTCGTGTCGGACTACTTTATGGGGCGGCCAACCATCTTTAAGACTGCGGCGATCCACTCACGGATGCGCCACTATCGTCTGGCAGGATTGAGGCGGATGTGGCCCCTTATCCCGCCCGTTCGATTATCTCTTGTTCGGCGCGGAGCCAGTCCTGTTGGTCTTGGCCGGGCTCGCAACCACGGCCCTCATACAATTCGTAGGCACGCTCTCTGATTCTCTCGTGTGAAGGGGCGTCTGGCATCGTTACGACCTTGGAGGGAGACTTCTTCGAAGCATTAACAACATTATTGGGCTGCGGTTGTTGCTGAGACCTGAGATTGATCAATGGGTTTCCTTCGGGAACTGCGTAATCTAAGAAGGGTGCACTTCAGATGAACTGACTTAGTTCAGGGGACCTGAAAGAGGAGAGGAACTGCTCGCTCAAGTTCAATGTTACGCCCAATCCTCCCGGATGCCTAATTTGCAGGTTCACCGCTTTGGAGCAATTCTCGAATCGCAGCCCTAGTCGGCGCAACCCTTAGGGCGGGCGTCAATCTCAAACCGAGACAACTCGGTAGAGCCGCTAGACTGACGGAGACCAAGGCCGTGGCCCGAAGGGGTGTATTTTCGAGAGTATTCGGATGCCCCGCAACGCGTTGATTCGCCAGAGAGCCCGTTACTATTTAGTAATGTGGTCTAGTCCTTGGCCCAAGGGTATACCTTTTGAGATCGCCCCGCCCAACATTGCATCAGACTTGTCCATAAGCTGGAATGGTGTTCACGCCAAGGAACATCGGGCCGCCGTCACCTGTCGGCAAGAACGATGCGAATCAATCACTTGGGACGAGCCCGAGGGTTGGTGTTCGAGATGCATACATTCCGCTGGAGGCGCACGCCCTGAAATCCTGAGCCACTCGCCAACCCATGCATGTGCATTCCATCGTAACTACTCCACCGAGGTCGCGTTGGTTGTCTTCCAGACCTCTCATCGCAGCCTCCTGCATTCTAGTGGTAGGGCAAGCCATCGTAATTGCCACTATGGGCCACGGGACGCCGGGGCCCCTCCTATCTGAGTCTGTGCAACTTGCTCTCGGCCTGATTTGTATTCTGGGTTGCCTAGCGGCATTTCGGCGATCCAGTGGCATCGCACGATACGCTTGGAGGTTACTTGCGGTTACGTTCGTCGTCTGGTCGGTCGCTCAAGTGCTCGGGGTCTACCTCGACATCTCTGGCGACCACTCGCTAGACAGCCTCGACGACATCCTGTTCTTCCTCTCGATAATCCCGTTTGGCCTGCTTGCCTTCCTCGACCCAGATGGTGAACCCAATCAATTTGACAAGTTGCACATTCTTGACTTCGTTCAGGTATGCATCTTTTGGGTATCCATCTTCCTATACTTTTCCCCCAGAATGTGGTCGCCGGACACTGCGTTCCGCATCGGCCCCCTCCTATGGTCGCGCAATATTTCCTTTGACTTACTCTTGGTAACAACGTTTGTTGTTCGTGCTTTGCTCACAAAGTCGAGACCCGTTCGCTCATTGTTTGGGCGGATGGCTGTGTTCCTAATTCTCTCTGGCGTCGCTGATTCTTATGCCCTCAATCCGATACAAGACCTGCCGCCGGGGGGCTGGTTCGACCTGATATGGAGCGCGTTGCTTGCGATTCCCATTCTGATAACAGCCACATGGAAGGGCGCAGACGAAAGCGAATCGGATGGTTCTCCAAGGTCACAACGAGTGGCGGTGAATCAAGTCTTCCCCTTGCTCTACCCACTGGTTAGCTTCCTTATCCTGACCCACGTTCACGCGGCGTATCCTGCCCTGTCTCTCGCAGCGTTCGCGCTCGCCTTCATAACTCTTGCTGCACGTGTGGTGGTCATCCAGCGCAGGCAGGAACGAAGCACAGAAGCGTTGCGCCAGTCAGAAATACAGTATCGGCTTCTGTTTGACAGCAATCCGGTCCCGATGTGGGTTTTTGACCGCAAGAGCCTCATGTTTCTGGCGGTGAATGAAGCCGCGACTCGACAATATGGCTTTTCAAGTCAGGAATTTCTGACGATGACAATCGCGGACATTAGGCCCGACGAAGACATTCCTGCTCTATTGGAGACCAGCGCAAAACCAGTTCACGGACTTCAGGAAGCGACGATTTGGCGACATCGAAAGAAGGACGGCACAATCATCGATGTCGAGATTGTCGGTCATAACCTAGATTTCCACGGCATCGAAGCAGAGTTGATATCAGCGCGTAACGTTACCGAGCGCAAGAAGGCAGAAGAGACGGCACAGAGGCTAGCATCCGTCGTAGAGTTCTCGCAGGATGCCATTATCGGGAAGAGCCTAGACGGTAGGATCACAAGTTGGAACCGAGCAGCCGAAAAGATGTACGGCTATGCGAGCACGGAAGTCATAGGCCGAGACTTGTCGTTCTTGTTGTCCGCCGAGAAACAAGCCGAACTGCCAGTCATCATGGAACGGATGCAAAAGGGGCTCGCTGTAGAGAGCCTAGAGACACAGCGACTCACCAAGGCAGGCTGCGTACTTGACGTGTCACTGTCCATTTCACCGATAAAGGACGCCAACGGCCGGGTCACAGGATCTTCGACAATCGCTCGGGACATCACGGCTAAGAAACGTGCTGACGAGCAATTGAAATTGCAGTCAGCAGCCCTAGAAGCGGCAGCCAATGCCATCGTAATCACAGATTCCCACGGATCAATCAGGTGGGTAAATGGTGCGTTCACAGCGATGACGGGATATAGCAAGGAAGAGGTTTTGGGCAAGAACCCTCGCCTATTGAAATCTGGCGATCAGCCGGAAAGCTACTATGCCGAACTCTGGTCAACTATTTCATCGGGCAAGGTCTGGCGGGGCGAGATTGTGAACAGGCGGAAAGATGGAACCACCTACACCGAGGAGATGACCATCACGCCCGTGATCCGCGACTCCGGCAACCCGGCCAATCGATACTTCATTGCCATCAAGCAGGACATCACTCAGCGGAAGAAGTCTGAGGAGGCGCTGTTATTCAAAACCGCTCTGCTGGAGGCGCAAGCGGAAACAACAATTGACGGCATTCTTGTCGTCGATGAGTCTGATCATATCGTTTTGGCGAACAAGCAGTTTGGTCTTCAGTTCGGAATACCGGATGCCTTACTGCGCACCAAAGACGACCAAATCGTTCGTAATTACGTGGTAGCCAAAGTCGAAGACTCCAACGCCTTCGTTAGGAGGGTAAAGTATCTCTACGGCCACCGGACTGAAAAAAGCAGAGATGAGTTCGCGCTCAAGAACGGTACAGTTTTCGATCGATATACTGCGCCGCTCATCGACTCAAGAGGCCAACATCGCGGCAGAATTTGGTATTTTCGCGACATCACTGACCGCAAGGTCGCGGAACAACGGGTCCAATACCTAGCCTACTACGATGACCTGACGGGACTAGCCAACCGGGTGCTTCTTCAGGATCGAATGGCGAAAGCCCTCGCTGATTCCCGTAGGCAAAAGCATAAAGTCGCGCTTCTATTCCTCGATCTCGATAGGTTCAAAGATATCAATGACTCATTGGGGCACTCGGTCGGCGATCTCCTCCTGAAAGAGGTTGCAGAACGCCTTAGGCGGTGGGCACGGGAACAGGACACCGTGGCTCGGTTAAGCGGTGATGAGTTCGTGCTCATGCTAACTCACGTAAAGGACGTAGCCGACGCGGCCGTAGCCGCTGAACGTCTTATGGACACGATGACCGCTGAATTCGTCATTGAAGGTCACTCCCTCAGTGTTGGGTGTTGCCTCGGTATCAGTATTTTTCCAGAACATGGCGCAGACAGTGAAACTCTGATCAAGAATGCTGATGCCGCGATGTACAGTGCCAAACAGAACGGGCGCAACAGCTTTCGCTTCTTCACGGAGGATTTGAACACTCAGGCGATGGGTAGGTTGACCTTGGAGAACGGTTTGCGATCCGCACTGACGAGAGAAGAGCTGTTTCTGATGTATCAACCGCAGATGGATATTGCCACTGGAAGGATCATTGGACTGGAAGCACTTCTACGTTGGCAGCATCCTACGCTGGGCCTTGTGCCCCCCGATAAGTTCATACGAATTGCTGAGAATAGCGGCCTGATCCTCCCCATTGGCGAATGGGTGCTGAGGACCGCCTGTTCTCAGGTCCGGAAATGGCAGGAGGACGGTCTTCCGAGGGTGACAGTGGCAGTGAACGTATCAGCGATCCAGTTTCGCCAAGAGGGTTTCTGCGGACTCGTCAGGAAGGTTCTCCAAGAGACAGGGCTTCCGCCGCAACACCTCGAACTAGAACTAACCGAGAGCCTCCTCTTAGCCAATGGGGAACTGATGTTATCAGTGGTTCAGGAACTAAGAGACATGGGGGTTACGCTGGCGATTGACGACTTCGGAACTGGCTATTCCAGTTTCAGCTACTTAAGACAGTTCCGAGTCAGCAAGCTTAAGATCGACCGCTCTTTTATTCGAGATATCGCAGTGAATTCTGATGCCGCAGTGATCACTACCGCAATCATCAGCATGGCAAAAAGCCTGCATCTTAAGGTAATTGCCGAAGGCGTCGAAGACGAAGCTCAAATGTCTTTCTTGCGGGACCGTCAGTGCGACGAAATTCAAGGCTACTACTTCAGCAAGCCAGTGACGGTTGACAAAGTTGCAGAGAAATTGCGGAGCAAAATTCCTGAGCCGCAAGTCCGAGCGCAAACGAGCGGCACGCAATCATGACAGACAACATTTAGGGGGTGCTTTTCATTATGGCAATGGGAGTTGCGCTTTTGGTATCCGCTGATCCGCCCGCACTTCACGTACTCAGTCACGCCCTACATGAATTATCGCTCTCGACTGATCTCTGTGGGGAAGCGCCTACGGCGATCCGCCTATTGAGCCGTCGAAAGTTCGATGCCGTTATCGTTGATCTCCAATTGGGAGAGCAGTCAGGGCTGATTCTGGATGAAGTGCATCTTTCCACTTCCAACCGGACGGCGGTGAGTTTTGGCATCGGCGATAATGATGTACTGGGAACAGCAGCCTTACGTCAGAAATCGCAGTTTGTCTTCGAGAGACCGCTCTCTGCACAGTCAATCCACAAAACGTTCAAGCCTGCTTTCGGGCTCATCCTGACGAGAACGGAGGCGCTACTTTCGTTACCCAATCTCCCTACCCGTCATCATCCATAGACAAAGCAGGCAGGAAGTTCGCTGCAACAGCGTAAATATCAGCGGAGGGGGCATGGCTTTGAGCCTGCAGGTTCCGCTAGTTCCCGGAGAAAACGTTCAAGTCCAGTTCACTCTGCCAGATCACGAAGGACCGGTGGTGGCGGAATCGACGATTTGCTGGTCAACAACGGGCCATCTGGGAGTTCGCTTCGTGTCCGTGTCGGACGAGCACAAGTCCGAACTACAGGTCTGGTTGTCACAAAAGCTGGAACAGCTACTCCCGGAATTCGTTGCCGACCAATTCCGAAAGGTAGAACGTGGTTCCAAAGTAACAGGTTGACTCAAAACCGATGACAAATGGAAGGTCAAACTTTGACGCACCCATCCTCGCTGCCGCCGTCTGATTCGCCATTAACTCTGATGTTTCTGGGCCAATACGTGAGCAAGCTGATGCAGGAGACAATCACCTACCTGAAGCTGCCCTACGAAGGATTGGCACACGAGATGTCGATTCCAGAGATGGTGTTGCGTGATGCAGTGGATGGCAAGATGGGACTGACACGAGGACAATGGGTCAAGTTTTGCCGTTTGCTGGGTCTGCCAACGACTTATATACTGCGACCCGGCGAGCGAGATGGGGCGCCTTGCTGGGAGATTTGCTTCCCACCCGTCTCCCTAGTGGCGAATAAGAAGTAGACGATTCTCATCCCAGATTCTTGACGATTCCCTTTAGTTGCTCTGTCAAGGCACTCATTACCTCGCAGAGTTGAATGAGAGTGCCTGCTTGGACTGGAATGTCGGGCCGTTTCAAGTCCTCGCTGATGGATTGGCATAACTGGTAAGTGGCTCGGATCCTCTCTCCAACCAAAAATGCCAGAACGCTGCCCGCCCCTTGGTCAGTTTCCTTGCGGGCAACGTATTGCTGAGCGGCCCACGCGGCGGTTCTTACTCGGTTCAACGCATCGCGGAAGTCCGCCAGAATACGCGGGTCCAAATCACCCGATAGCAGCAACTCGTTTAGACCCTGAAGCTCTGCTATTGCCTTCTCCAATCGTGACGAGACGGCAGGACTACCAGTTCTTTGCTGCCCCTCAGATTGGGCTGCTTGCTGGGTTGATTGCACAGATTCGCTTCGTTCATCTTTCAGCTTCCGAGTCGTAATTGTCTTCCGTCCCGCACTGCGATCTACCACCGTACCCTCCTCACTGGGATTACTCCGAATAGCCTTCGTCCCCATCCTCATCTTCGCCGCCGTCCTGTTCCTCTTCATCCTCCTCTTCTTCGTCTTCGGGCTCTTCCCTCAGGAGAATTGCGGTGAGTAACGAGGGATCAAACTCAAGCTGTTCTGGATTCATTCTGAGCATGCTCAATGGTACGCCTCGCCGCACCTCGGCAATGACCTAATCCAATCCTTCGATGGCTCCGGCATCGCAAACAGCGACGAGGTAGTTTGTTCCGATTTCGTAACGCCTGAAAGTGCGTCGAAGTTGACGTGCCGAACCTCGAATCGCATACTTGACTTCTCGCACGCCGAGGGTTCTTGGGCTTTCTTAAGCATTTGGGAGGGGACAATCATGACACCCGTGGCAGCGGCCAAGAAACGCAGCAAGTTCGACCTCAAGACCTTCCTTTCGACGATCGACGGTGGCAGGACGATAGCCGATGTTCCCAAAAAGCGGACAATCTTTGCTCAGGGTGACTCGGCTGATTCTGTCTTCTATATACAGAGGGGAAAGGTAAAACTCACCGTTGTGTCGAAGATCGGCAAAGAAGCCACCATAGGCATTTTGAACGAGGGCGATTTCTTCGGAGAAGGTTGTCTTACCGGGCAGCCTCTACGACTGAGTTCCGCAAATGCAATGACCGATTGCACGGTGATGCGAATCGATAAGACGTCCATGATGGAAGTGGTTCACCGGGAACGTGCGTTCTCCGATATGTTCGTGGCATATCTGCTGACACGGAATATACGGTACGAGGAGGACTTGGTTGACCAGCTTTCAATTCCAGTGAGAAGCGGCTGGCTCGCATAATTGCTGTTGCTGGCTCAATTCGGCAAGGACGGAAAACCCGAAGTTGCGATTCCCAAAATCAGTTAGGAGACTCTAGCTGAGATGGTGGGGACTACCCGGTCGCGAGTCAGTTTTTTCATGAACAGGTTTAGGAAGTTGGGGTTCATTGATTATCACGCGGGTGATGAATTACAGATTCACAGTTCACTGCTCCACGTCGTTCTACACGACTAGATTCTCCGAAAGAGGCAAAGCCGAAGATCAAGGCAGCATGCAGTTTCGGAATTGTCTTCATACTGAGCAGTTGTGAACAGTCGTGGGTGTTGAAAAAGTCACGTGGATTAGCGGGGTGAGATTCAGCAGAAGCATGTTAGAAGGAAGCGTTCGCCATGCTCTGTTTGATTTTCATCGTCGGAGGCCTGCTGATCATGATGGGACAACACGACCGCTCCGAAGCGCTGTTCTACTATTTCCGCCTGGAAGACCACATTCCTGAAAGCCATCTGCTGCGGCTGATCGACAAGCACATCAGCTTCGAGTTTGTGCGGCAGCAACTGAAGGACAGCTACAGCGAAACCGGACGACCTTCCATTGATCCCGAGTTGCTGCTGCGCATTCTGTTGATTGGCTATCTGTACGGCATCACCAGCGAGCGCAAACTGGTGGACGAGTTGCGGATGCATGTGGCGTGGCGCTGGTTCACCGGCTTGGGCTTCGATCAGGAGATTCCGCATCACTCCACGTTCTCCAAAAACCGGCATGGACGATTTCAGGAATCGAAGCTGTTCGAGGATTTGTTTGCGCAGATCGTGCGCCAGTGTGTGGAAGTGGGATTGGTGCAAGGTAAGCACCTCTCGGTCGATGGCAGTTTTGTAGAAGCCAATGCAGCGAAGGAGAGCCGGATTCCACGCGAGCAGTTGGCGGAAGCGGCGCAGGTGAGCCAAACCGTGCGCCAGTACTTGGTCGAACTGGAGCAGCAGAATCCCACGGAAGAGCCGGTGCATCAGCAAGACCAGGTATCGACCACCGATCCTGATTCCACCTACGCCACCAAGGGAGGTACGCCGGCACGGCTGGGAGTAGAGTCGAGAACAGGCGCAGTAACTGTAGTCTCCCGGTGGTTAATCGACTGGGCTTTCGCTTCGTCACCTCAGTCCGGTTTGGCTTGGTCCTGTTTCCTGTTCCCGCTCATCGAACCGGACAGGCAGTTTTCCCGCATCCGGCTCTCGGAAAAGACTCACGCTTTCGCCCACGGAAGGTTCGCGGTCCGGTGTGGCAACTGGACCAAGCCATACACAGAGTTCAGAGACGCCTCCGGAAAACGTTTGTATGCCGGCCGCGGCTCTTTGTGTTTGTCGCATAACCACCGACGCAGCCTCCAGCGGGCATGCATGTCGACCGCACTGTAGGCTTTGCTGACTGGCCCCAGACAGAAGTAGTTGGCCCAGCCGATCAACATCCGATTGAGCCTGTCCACGATTGTCTTCGAATCCTGCCAGACTTTGTCACGTCCGGTTTCGTCGCTGATCGCTCGACAGATGCGCTGCACTCGTTTCTTCGAAGGTGTCGTGCCTAGGTAGACTCGCCCCCGCTTCATCGAGTAACACCGCCCGACCGTGTATCCCAAGAAGTCAAACTTCTCTTCCGGCAGATAACAGACCCGCGTCTTCGTCTCGTTCACCGTCAATTTCAGCTTCGACATCATCACCCGCATCGCAGTCAGGGCTTGCTCCGCTCCGACTCGACAGCAGATGACGAGATCATCGGCATAGTTCACGATGTACGCGTTCCAACGCTCCTCGTGCCCGAGTTTCTTCCACCCCAGCACGAACCGTCGCATGTACAGATTGCTGAACAAAGGACTGATCGGAGACCCTTGGGGAGTACCTCGACCTTCGTCCCGATTGCGCGTGCTCCGACGTTTGTTCCCACGCTCGTCGGTTTCCTCGACCGGTGCTTCCAGCCACATCTTGATCAGATGCAGCATCGCTCCGTCGACCACCCTTCGAGCCACCGACCTCATAAGCTCGGCATGGGGAACACTATCAAAGTAGCTGCTGAGATCCGCATCAACGATCTGCCCATGTCCCGTGTTGATCAGCTTGTGGACGTGCTGTACTGCGTCCAACGCGCTGCGGTCCGCCCGATAGGCATATTGCTCCTTCGGCAGGTCGGCCTCGAAGATTGGTTCGAGTACCAGCATGGCCGAGGTTTGCGCAACCCGATCCCGGATTGTCGGTATGCCTAACGGTCTCTGCTTCCCATCCGGCTTGGGTATGTAGACCCGCCGCACAGGTTGCGGTTGATAGGTTCGACTTTTTAGCGCTTGCGCCAGTTCGTCCAACCACCGTTCCCTGCCGTACGCTTCGATGTTCTCGAATGTCTGGTTGTCTACTCCCGCAGCTCCGCCGTTGGCTTTACAGCGTTCGTAGGCATAATCCAGAACATCTTTCCGATACACCTTGTCGTACAGCGCATGGAAACGAAAGTTGGGCGATTCCTTCGCTTTTGCATGCAACGCCGTTTGCAACTTCTGAACACTGAATGGAGTTGTTAGGCTCATCGCCAATCCCTCGGTCCTTTGTCGCTTCTTGCGTTCGTCTTTAACTAAGGCTCCTTCCCTCCACCGGCATTACCCGGCTTCATCGGTCGTACGAGCCTCTCCGCCACCCCATACGGTCCGGCCTGTCTCTCGCGAGTTGCCAGTTGATCGATACCATGATCACCGCTGGGGCTTCCCGTGTTGCCTCTGGTCTCCTATGCGTACATGCCATCGCCATTACCCCGGCAGATTCAATGGAGCTTGTTCGCTCGTCTGTCTCCATTGTCAGCGGCCTTCCCCGTGTAACAGTAAGGTCGGCTCCTGCAATTGTTTTTTCGGGGCCTGCTCAGCGTTCACTCACGTTACGGCCTGCACGCTCGCGGAGTCGCCAAGCGACCCTTTCCATCGAAAGCTCCGACAGCTTTGTTGCCTCCGCTGCCGCTTCGATTGCTACCGGGTGGAGCGAACCAGTTCCCGGGCGGGAGTTGCACCCGCTGGAGTCCAGCGCCTTTCACGGCGCACTACTACGACAACTATCTGATCGACAATCCTAGTTGTGTGATTGTGGGGGTGCAGGCCACTGCGGCGCGCATGAGTCAGGAAACCGTGGCCGCACAAGACATGCTCACACGGTTCGCGCAATGGCAGGGAGGAGAACCCTCGTGGATAGCCGCCGATGCGACCTACGGCAACGGGGAGTTTCTACAATGGTTACTGGACCGCGGCATCACTCCCTACATGCGCACACGAGACAGCGCTCTGAGAAAGAACAATCCCGGTTACGGTCCGGAGCGATTTACCTATCTGCCTGAAAGCAACAGCTATCGCTGCCCGGCTGGGGAACAGCTCAACTACGTTGGGCTGAATGTTCGCAATCGTGCTCACGCTTACATCGGCAGCGCCAAACGTTGCGGAGCTTGCTTTCAAAAAGCTCAATGCACCAGCGGGCGATATAAATACCTCGCCATTCATGTGCATGAGCCGGCCCGACAACGCGCACGGGAGTTGGCCAACACGCCAGAGTTCGCTCATGCACAGCGGCAAAGAAAGAAGGTGGAAGCCTTGTTCGCAGAGCTGAAGAATCTGATTGGACTGCGCCGCCTACGCCTGCGGCGATTGAGGTTTGTTCGAGAGCAGTTCTTCCTGGCAGCGGCAGCCCAAAACATCAAGCGACTCGTGCGGTTCCTCAGCCGACCGACAACCCCTGCTCTGCCTGCCACCACCTAGCCCAACTATAAGTGAAGAAAAACTCGCCCGCGCCACTCGCAGCCTAACGAACGCTCCGTCGACCTACTTTTTCAACACCCACAGTCAGTTGCAATCAGCGGAACTTAACATCTCAGTGTGACAGAATGGGCTTTTTCACACGGCTCAGAGGGTTGGACTAATCGAAGACGAACAGTGTCAGAGGATCGCGGAGGATATGGGGCGGTGAAGTTCAGATTTTTACTGTCTCTCTGAATGGAGCCAATTAGTTGTTGTCTACGCCGATCCAGAGTCCAACACCATGGAGCTGTTTATCGTAGAAATGGCAAGTCACAGTTCGGCCATCGCGTGTTAAAGGAAACAATGGACATAACACATCTTACCCACAAGCCAAGACCGAAGCTGCGCAAAGCTCCGCGACCGCCCTTGGAACATGCTGGAGCAACTGCTGACCGGGACCGAGCCAAGAGACCACCGCTCGTCCAGCCCTCCGCACCCGACGCGGAACTGAATCCCGGAGATCGTGTTATGGGCTTGGCTGATTTTGGAAAGCCGACCGGAGAATTCGGGACAGTGGAGAAAACGAACGAAGACGACGCGCTTGTGAAGTGGGATGACGACGGTCGCACGCGCCAGCACCAACCATCGCTCAAGAAGGTATAGCAATACGGTTCATGTCCGTGCCAAGCCAGCGGAGTGTAGATTTGCGCAGCGTCCCAGCACGTGCGGACAAAATCAATCGTCCCTGAACTGCTACAATGATGGTTGGGGCGGTTCCATCCATCTCCTCTTTCCGCTCCTCTGACCTAAGCCAGTCCATCCTGAAGTTCTCCCATACCTTAGGCTTTTCAGCGGACGAATGATCTGCTCACCCTGATTGGGGTGCGCCACTCGCCAAGAAGGGGTCCCTCCCATGAACGTAACCAGTATTTCCCTCAGTCTGCTGATCGTGGCTTTCATGATCCTGCTAGTCCGTTGGATGCGCGGGCCCAGACGCCAGTTAGCCGGGTTTCAATCACAGAGGATGTGCCCGAATTGCGGATTGATCACGCCTAAGCTCAAAGAAATCTTGCGTGGAATGCGGCAAGCAGCTTTCCGGTCTGTAATTAACTTCAAAGAAAATGAACCGCCGCTTTGCTGGACGCTTCATCTGAAAGGACATAGGCAATGAAAAACATCAAATTCGTTGTAAAACTGAACCGAGGCAGTCGCGCCGCCGAGTACGTCCAGCGAGTTGACCCGACACCGATCCACATGACGACCAATCCCAAGCTAGCGTTGCTCATGGGCAGGCTCACCGCCGAAGAGACCATCGAATCACTCGGAAACTCCCGCTGCATCCCGGAGTTGTTGTCCGTGCCAGTTGGGTAGCATTCATGCTGAGGATGGTTCCCGATACCCTGATTTGCACGACTGTGCAAATTTGACCAGACGAACTTCATCTGTCGTCCTACCATCAGCGCACGGTAGTGGGGCTCCCTACTAGTTGGGTCTTTCCGAAGATCATTGCGAACGCAATGCGCTAGGAGCACGTGTGTTTCTCAAGTAGACGAGGAAACCATCCATGAAGTCGCCCTACGGTCTCGACATTCTTGACAACTGCATGACTTGCCCCGTGCGAGAGCAGCATATTTTCTGCAATCTCTCCCCACCCATGGTGCAACGGTTGAACGATATCACGTCTTCCGCGATCTATCCCCGTGGCGCTATGTTGTTCATGGAGGGTCAGCAAGGGCGAGGAGCATTTGTCCTTTGCACCGGTAAGGCAAAGCTCTCCACGCGAGGGACCCTACCAGGGTGGCTTGCTTCGATGACGTCGAGCAGAGTGCCGATGGCGCACGCAGCGACGACGATCTCTTCGACAGCATCAGTAAGGGACGCCGTCGTACGATCCCTCGGAGTGCTTTCGCACTCCTCAAGATGACAAGCCGCGAACGTTACCTCTTCTTTGGTGGCACGGCGACCATTGGCCGCCGCACGGGCACGATCGCACCCTTTGACGGATCGGCGGCTGCGGTGGCTCGAGTCAGCACTTCCTGCTGGATGTATTGCACAAATTCCTGGATCTGCCGCTGCATCTCTTCCATGCGCTCCCGCATTTGCAGGATGATTGCCATTCCCGCGATGTTGACGCCGAGATCGCGGGCTAGGGACAGGATGAATTCAAGGCGCTGCAAGTCTTCGTCCGTGTAAAGGCGAGTATTCCCTTCGGTACGTGAGGGCTTGAGCAGGCCTTCGCGCTCGTAAAGACGCAGGGTTTGCGGATGGATGCCGTACATTTCCGCGACTGTCGAGATCATGTACGCGCCTTTGGATTTCCGTTTGGTCATGGGTTCCCGGGTTGATTCTAGAGCAGCGGCCCGATTTCTTCCTAGTTCCTGCGCGGTTTCTGCGGAGAAATCCTGCCAAACCCATCCTCCTCGGCGGCATCGAATCTGCGGAGGTTATTCATGGACCAAAAAGATGGCATTGATGTGTTGGAACATCTGATTGAGCGCTGCCGAGACGGTCATAACGGGTTTCGGGAGGCCGCCGAGAAAGTGAAGCGGAGCGACCTGAAGACGTTTTTCAACGAGGTGAGCCTGGAGCGCGGACGCTTTGCCGAGGAACTGCAGAACGAATTGGTGCGGCTCGGCAAGCCCGATAAGCGAGTGTCCGGAACGACCGAGGGCGCTCTGCACCGGGCATGGATCGACACCAAGGTCGCGCTGGGTGGAGACGATCACACCGTGCTGGACTGGCTGGAACACGGCGAGGATGTCGCCAAGGATGCTTACCAGAAGGCGATCTCCAGCGACCTGCCGGAGAATATTGCGCAGATCGTTCGCAGGCAGGCCGCGAGCGTGCAGCAAGTGCATGATCGCGTAAAAATGCTTCGGGACACTGCGAAAGCAGCCTAGCCCGACGCCAGTGAAACAAAAGGGACCGGAAATGTCCGGTCCCTTTTTTACTTCTAGCTTTTCACCCGAGGCGTCGCAGCTAAATCATGCTGCCGGTTGAGGTTTCTGCTCTCCGGCTTCTGCCCAGCCGGCAGGCTTCAGGGCGTGGTTGACCCCGTAAGCCACGAATCCAGCCGCAATCAGGATCATGCCGAAGGCGAATGAACTCATCCCAAGGATGGATTCATGCTCGCTGCGGATGACGGAGAACGCCAGAAGCAGCACTGGCGGAATCCCAATCGCGATCGCTCCCAATTTCCCGCCCGGAACCTTGAATGGACGAGCCAGGTTCGGTTCGCGGAAGCGAAGCACCGCGAGCGCAACGAATTCCAGAAACAGGCTCGCTCCATACAGAAGAATATCGAGCGTCACCAGCCGGGCGAAACCAAGGCCGAGGCACATCGCCCAGCCAATTGCGAGGGCAAGGATCGCAACCCATGGAGCGCGCGATCTCTTGTGCAGCTTACCGAAGGCCGTCGGGAGCATGCCATCTTGCGCCATCGCGAGCGGCAGGCGCGAGTAGCTCATCACCAGCGCGTTGAACATGCCGAAGGCGCTGATCATCCCGCCAAGGACGATGCCGATCCGGAGAAGCGGACCGCCCATCAGTCCGGCAATGTCAGCCCACGAGCCGGTTTCCCACGCGGTGGACTTCAGCCCTGTCGCCCACATGGCGACAAACGGCAGAACGTAGCTGAGGGCCACGATGCAGACGGCAACGACCATGGCGCGGGGATACGTGCGCTGCGGGCGCTCCACTTCGGTGGCGATGGTCGAGGCATTGTCCCATCCCATGTAGTTCCACATGCAGATGAGCAGGCCTCCGAGGATGTCCACGGTCGAGGTGGTGGGCTTGGTCACGGCGTTCGCCAAGGCTCCGAGCTTGAAAGGAGCCAGCAGAACAACTGCGATGAAGGGTGCTGAAAGCGCGAAGAACAGCCATAGCGAGGTCAGAGAGACGACCTTCACTCCGGCTATGTTTAACACTGCGCAGGCGACGACCACGGCGAGCGCCACCCACCATCCGCGATTCGCTTCCTGAAACCACGGGAACATCCGGGTCAGGTAGGTCACGAACAGGGTGGGATAGATCGCCATATCGAAAATGGAGGCAATCAGGGAGAGCCATGCTTCCTGGAATCCCCAGAAGTTGCCCATGGCGCGGCGGACCCAGGCGTAGTATCCGCCTTCAAAGGGCAGCGCGCTCGACAGTTCGCCGATCATGAAGGCCGTAGGCAGGCTCCAGAGCAGCGGGGTGATGAGCAGGATCAGAATGGCGCGTCCGTAGCCGGCGCCGTGCACGATGTCTTCGGTGCCATAGGTTCCGCCCGACACCATAAAGAAGGTGGCGGCGACCAGGGGCCAAAGCGTAAGGCGGACGAATTTCTTCCGGGTGGGGACAGGCGAGAGGGGCTGGGGCATCTCCAGCGGTGGACGTTGGGCGCTAGCTGTTGCCAATTTCTATGTCTGCCTCCGTAAGCGACTCACTCTCACCACCGCGTCTCCCTTGTTTGCTCTCGCGGCTCCCGGGTGGCTGCGTTTTCCCAGACATTCGGCGAAGTTAGTTCGCTCTTAGAGATTACGGAAAATTTCCACAGATGCAATAGTTTTTTGCCCTGGTTGGAAAAAATTTCTTAGGCGGGCGGTGTGGTACGAGGGTAATGCAGAGCGCCATAGCCAAAATCCGAAACACCTTAACACAGAGGACACAGGGGTTCACGGGGGAACATCTATTTCCGCCAATCTGTGCCGACGACCATCCGCTTGATTCCGTCTCGTAGATGGGCAACGTTAAAGTTGATTAGCAGCCCCACTCCCCGGCCGCTAAGCCGAAGGTAGGTGAGCAGCTGCGCCTGATGAACTGGATGAATCGCATCGATGGACTTGATTTCGACTACGACAAGGCTCTCGACTAGCAGGTCGATCCTGTATCCGAGCTCAATTTTTTCGCCTTCATAGGTGACTGGCAGACCTACTTGGCTTCTTACGTCAAGACCTCGCTTCCGCAGCTCCTGAAGCAAGCAGCCCTGATAGACGCTTTCAAGCAGTCCCGGGCCCAGCAAAGAATGCACGTGCATCGCGGCCGACAGAATGGTACCGGTAATCTTGTTCACGCGAAGAGGATGGGGGCCTGCGGAGTTGGACATGCAGCCTGCATATCACATCGCGCAATTCCGCTCTGTGATCCGCTGTGCCCTCTGTGTTAAAGATTTTGGCCGATTCCCGATTTGAAGCTCAGACTTTCGACCATAGGTCGGCGCGGGGGTCTTCTGGATTGAGCTTCGCCAGTTCTCGCAGCAGTTCTTTCGTGCGTTCGTCTCTGGGCATTGCGACCGTTAGCGTGATCTCCACGATTTCGTCGCCACGGACGCCTTCTCGGGTCGCGGATGGCACGCCCTTGTCTCGCAGACGCAGCTTTTGTCCCGACTGCGTTCCCGGGGGAATCTTCAGCAGGGCGCGTCCGTCAATCGTCGGCACTTCGATTTTTGCGCCTAAAGCCGCTTCCGTCACCGTCACTGGGACTGTCAGCGAAATGTCATCGCCGTCCCGATGAAAGATCGGGTGATCCCCGGCGCGGATGATCACGTAGAGGTCGCCCGGAGTTCCGCCATGCGCTCCGGCATTGCCTTTGCCGGGCAGGCGGATGCGCTGGCCGTCGCGCGTTCCACCCTTAATGCGGACTTCCAGCGGCTCGGTCTTCGTCACCGTGCCTTCGCCGTGGCAAGTGGGACACATCGTCAGGTTCTTGCCGGTGCCGTGACAGCGAGGGCACTGAACGTTGAACTTCATCCGCCCACCGGTCTGCGTGATCTGGCCGGTGCCGTTGCATTCGGGGCATTTGCCCGGCGCCTCAAGCGCGCCTTGTCCGTGACACTGAGAGCAGACATCCTGGCGCGTGATGTTTAGGCGCATGACGCCGCCGCGGATCGCCGTCCAGAAAGGCACATTAACTTGATATTCGAGATCGGTGCCGGGCTCGGGACCTTCTTCGGCCTGACCCGCGCCGCGTCCTCCGCCGAAGATGCCGGAGAAAATGTCTCGAAAGCCGCCTCCGCTCCCGGAAGTCCTCTGGCCACGTCCGGCATTGTTCACGAAATCAGAGAAATCGAATCCGCCGAAGTCGAAATGGGCGCCACCGGGGCCTCCTCCTTGCTGCGCGCCCCCGCTGGGGAATCCTCCGGGAAAGCCGCTGCTCGAGTTGCCGGCGCGGGCATAGGCTTCGGCGGTAGCAGGATCAATGTTGTCGGAGTAGAAACCGACCTGGTCGTAAATCTTGCGCTTCTTCGGATCGCTGAGAACTTCGTTCGCCTCAGAGAGAGACTTGAACTTCTCTTCAGCACCCTTGTCTCCGGGATTTACGTCGGGATGGTATTTGCGCGCGAGCTTGCGGAACGCCTTGCGGATGTCGTCGGCGGAGGCGGATTTCTTCACGCCCAGAATTTCGTAATAGTCTTTTTTGGTTGCTGTAGCCATTGCTGCTTGTCAGCTTACATGCAGACGCGGGCAAATGCCCGCGCCCCATCAATTCACGATCTTACGTTTATTCTTGTCTTCCAGCACCAGGGTGACATCTTCCAAATCGTCAGACACAGGCGCGTCTTCGTACACGGGGATTCGCCGGGTTCCGGTTGGGGTCTCGACCAAGACGATCCATTGCCGGTCGTCTTCGCCGAGATCCAAGTAATAGGTTTCTTCGTTTACCTGGAAGTCCAATTTGATTCTCCTTGCTCTCCCAGTTGCAGCGAAGGGCGCCACTCGGGGCGCCCCTTTCTGCCTGCGGTGAGCGACCTTACTTTTTGTCTTCGACGTCCACGTACTCGGCGTCAATCACGCCTTCATCTTTCTTCTGGCCGGAGCCGTTCGAGCCTGGGTCCGGTCCCGCACTGGCACCCGGCGTCGGCCCGGGTTGCGCTCCGCCTTGCGGCTGGGCGGCTTTATACATCTGCTCAGCCAACTTGTGCGAAGCGGTGGTCAGGGTTTCGCGGGCACGATCCATTTGCGCCTTGACATTCGACTCGAGCGCCTTCTTGGCATCGGCGAGCGCATTTTCGACCTCGCCGCGTTCCGAGCCGGAGATCTTGTCGCCCTGCTCCTTCAGCATCTTCTCGATGTTATAGACCATCGAGTCAAGCTGGTTCTTGGCTTCGATCGAATCGCGGGCCGCCTTGTCCTCCGCGGAGTGCGATTCGGCTTCCTTCGCCATGCGCTCGACTTCGTCTTTCGACAGGCCGGAAGACGACGTGATCGTGATCTTCTGGTCTTTCTGCGTGGCCGTGTCTTTTGCGGTCACGTTCAGAATGCCGTTGGCGTCAATGTCGAACGTCACTTCGATCTGAGGCACTCCACGTGGAGCCGGTGGAATCCCGGTCAGGTGGAACTTGCCCAGAGTCCGGTTCTGCGCCGCCATGGGGCGTTCGCCCTGCAGCACGTGAACTTCAACCGACGTCTGGCTGTCGGCCGCGGTCGAGAACGTCTCCGTTTTCTTGGTCGGAATCGTCGTGTTGCGCGGAATCATCGGTGTCGATACGCCGCCCAGCGTCTCGATCGAGAGCGTCAGCGGAGTCACGTCGAGCAACAGCAGGTCTTTCACTTCGCCCTTGAGCACGCCGCCCTGAATACCTGCGCCGATTGCGACCACTTCGTCCGGATTCACGCCCTTGTGGCCTTCGCGTCCGAACAGTTCCTTCACCAGTTGCTGGATGCGGGGCATACGGGTCTGACCGCCGACCAGCACGACCTCATTGATCTTGCTGGTATCAACACCCGCATCCTTCATGCACTGTTTGCACGGACCAACCGAGCGCTGGATGATGTCTTCGATCATGCCCTCGAGCTTGGCGCGAGTCAGCTTCTTGACCAGGTGTTTGGGACCGCTGGCATCGGCCGTGATGAAGGGCAGATTGATCTCGGTCTCCATCGTGGTCGAAAGCTCGATCTTGGCGCGTTCTGCCGCGTCACGCAGACGCTGCAGGGCCATCTCGTTGCCCTTGCCTCGCAGGTCAAGGCCTTCATCTTTCTTGAATTCGTCGATGAGCCAGTCCACCAGGCGCTGGTCAATGTTGTCGCCGCCGAGGTGCGTATCACCGTTGGTGGCCTTCACTTCGATTACGCCTTCGCCCACTTCGAGGATCGATATATCGAACGTACCGCCGCCGAAGTCGTACACGGCGATAGTTTCGTCTTTCCCTTTGTCGAGTCCGTAGGCCAATGCGGCCGCCGTGGGCTCGTTGATGATGCGCTTTACTTCGAGGCCGGCGATCTGCCCGGCATCTTTGGTCGCCTGGCGCTGCGCGTCATTGAAGTAGGCGGGAACGGTAATGACCGCTTCCGTCACTTTCTCGCCGAGATAATCTTCTGCCGCCTTCTTCAGCTTCTGCAGGATGAGCGCCGAAACCTGCGGAGGGGTGTACTCCTTCCCCTGTGCCTGGACGGCAATGTGATCGCCCTGACGGACGACCTTGTAGGGGACCATCTTGATTTCTTCCTGAACTTCGTCGAAGCGGCGTCCCATGAACCGCTTGATCGAATAAACCGTGTTCTCTGGATTGGTGATCGCCTGGCGCTTGGCAACCTGCCCGACCAGCCGTTCGCCGGTTTTCGTGAAGCCCACGACCGATGGCGTCGTGCGCCCTCCTTCTTCATTGGCGATGACCTTGGGCTCTCCACCTTCCATCACCGCAACGCAGGAATTGGTGGTTCCGAGGTCAATTCCGATAATCTTTGCCATAAAACTTCCCTCCTAAACTCGATAAGTGCTTTGGAATCAATGTCGCTACGATTGCGCCGGATATCATCCTAAGACTTGAGTGAATCATTGTCAATGTTTAGATGATGGAGGTTGCGCGGAGGATGCTGGGATTTTCCAGGCTCGCAATGCTGACCAAAGTAATTCATTCCATTCGATTTTGCTCAACTCTTGATGCACTCCTCCCGTAAGGTTTTTCTCAGCAGCGCACTCGTAGGGTTCTCCCCCGGAGCCCAGCATTCGTAGAAATTAACGCTGTTCCCGTCCAGATCGCCCTCCGGACGGGCTGCGGACGCAGTTCCCCGCTGGAACCAAGGCACGCAGTTAAATCAAGTTCGTTGAGGAAGGTTAATAATGAAGAAGCTTGCTCTAGCTCTGGCCCTTGTAGCTGCGATTGCGGCGACCGGCTGTGGCGACTCCAAGTCGCCGATCCTGACCTATGTCGCCCGCGCGAATGGTTCCACTACCACCGCCCCACAGCTTTTCAAGTTGAATGAGGCTACAAAGCAGGCGACCGCTGTCACTATTTCGATCCCTGACACCGCCTACTACATATCGGCGAATGCAGATGCAACCGCCGTAACGTATTGCCGCGATAGCAGCACTACCGGCTGGGACATCTTTTTGATGGGCCTGGACTCAGTAGAAAAACAGCTCACTACAAGCGCAGATGCCTGCGAATCCGTTTTCTCTCCAGATGGAAAGACCATTGCCTATGTCACCGGAGCGTCCGGAGACTTTGTGATCTCCACGATGAACGTGGACGGCAGCAATCAGAAGGCGCTGTACACTCCAGCCACCGGCACCGCAGAGTCGTTCTATCCCGAGTTCTCTCCGAATGGAAAGTCGGTTGTGTTTTATGCGTACACAAACAGCGGGCCTAGCGCTGCTCAACGTCTGCACGCGAATCAGCGGACGCCTTCCTGGCTGACCAAGGGCCCGATCCGCTCGAAGCGGGCGAGACCTGCGGTGGCCAGCACCGGAATCACCCAGGACGGCTGGTACGTGATGGGATTGGCTGATACGGCTCCGACCTTTGTGTATGCGCCCAGCAGCTGGTGGGGTCCGGCTGTATTCACTGGCGACAGCAAGAAACTCCTGATGACCGACTATGACGGGACCCATGACAACATCTTTAGCGTGAACCTGGACGGATCGAGTTTGACGCAGCTTACGACGAGCACGACCACGGATAACTTCTCTCCGGTTCCGTACAAGAATCTGATCATGTTCGACAGTTACAACGCGACAAACTCTTCGTGGGACATCTATGCGATGGATCAGACCGGAAACAACCAGAACTTGATTCACAGCACGGCCAATACGTGGGAAGTGCTGATTGAATCTTATTGGAGCGGCGACTAAATAACCCCAGAGTTGACTGAGGCGGCGCGCCACGCGCCGCCTTTTTTGTTTTGGAACGATCTGCAGCAGGCGCTTACTCAAGGAGTGGCGAGTCATCCAGAACACAGATCAGCGAAACACCGAGCGCAGGAAGAAACCTGTGCCTTTAGTTTGATTCTCAATAGTATGATTGCTACAAATGGAGATGAAGCGTGTAAGCTTCGTTGCACTCGGCGTTGTCACCCTGGTTGTATTTGTCGCAAGCTCGATCTGGTACAGCCCCCTCCTGTTCGGCCGGCAATTTCTCGAGTTAAGCGGATCTACCGCGAGTGCTCATCCAGGCCCTGTAAGGCCCGTATTTGAATTCCTTCGTACCTTCGTCCTGGCCTTCGTGATTGCACACCTCGTGCGTCGTCTTCATGTTGCAGACTGGAAAGAGGCTGTGGGCTTGGGACTGTGGCTATGGATCGGGTTTCCCGTCATTTTGCTGACCGGATCCATTCTCTGGCAGAACATCCCGTGGCAACTAGCCGCCATACATTCGGGTGACTGGCTTATCAAACTGATCTTGATACCAGTGGGCATAGCCGTGTGGCCCAAAAGAGCTCCCGCGCAGCATCCTGACTAAGATCGTCAGTGTGGCAGCGTTACCCGGATTGACGCGGCGGCCCACTAGTTGGACGATCTAATTTTCAGGATGCCGCGATCAGCGAGTTGCTCTGCAGGCGGTCTCAAAATCCGAATACGATCCTGGGCTGAGCGTGACCGGAACGATGTCTCCCGGATACGGGATATGCGGTCCCTGTCCTCTCTGGTAGACGCTGCCATCCGGGGCAAAAGCGCGAGAAATGCTGCCGTGATCGTCCATCACAATGTTGGGATTGTGCCATTGACCTCTGAGTTCGACACCCGGACGGTGATCCGTAGCGAAACTTCCGAAGAACGCCGGCCAGTAATCCATGTAGAGATCGATCTTTTCGCCGTCGGTGTTGGTGCTGATCCCGCGTCGCATTCCGCCGCCCAGGTGCATCCGGAAGATCTGGCCGCGAGGCGAGCACAGATAGCCCGCTCCGCGAACGCTCGGGTGTGGATAAATTTTGCTGCTAGACGACGTGGGATAGAAGCGCACAAAGATCACGTATTTCCCGGTCTTCGTGTTGAGCGTGCCCCATCCCTGCCAGTAGGCAAAGAGATTGAACTTGCCGCCCATGAAGAATCCCCAGGGAGCGAAGACAGCAGTGATAAGGCCTACGAGCACGAGGCCGAGGATCAGGGTAAGGAGTAATCGCGGCAGACATCCGAGGCATCCCAGACGCGAATGCGGCCGGTCCGGGCGTGCCGCCGAATTTCTCCATAAGCGTTGCGCGAGGCGATCCATAGCGATCGATTTGTTGGAATCCTACTCTTCCTCGAACTTCCAAAGCGGCTGACCGCCGACCGAATGATAGAAACCCCAGGCGGCGATGGCTACGACACTGAGCAGCGCGAGGATCGAAGTGGTCATGTACCAGGTGGAAAAATCCGCGGAAAAGGGAACATTGCCCAGCATATCGATGGTAAAGATTGCGAGCACGAGAGGGATCAATCCGAAGCGAATCACGATCAGCACGGCAATCGCATACACCAGGATCAGCGCCGGCAGTTCGACCGGCATATAGGAACTGGCGAGTCCGCGGGGCACTGCGAAGAGAGCAACGAACACGGCAGCCGCCAACCATTGATTGCGCAGCAGAGCTCGGAGGCCGAGAAGCAGAAGGAAGAAAAACAGAGAAGTCTGAATCGACATGGGCCACTGGCGGATCCATCCACCGAGCGCGAAACGTCCGCCGATCAGAGCGTCGGTGGTGCCAAGCGAGGGTGGCGCTCCCATGCGCATCATAAAGATGTAGCGAACCTGGAAAACGACGATCCAAACCACCCCGAGCGCAATCCCAAGCAGAATGTCGCGGCCGACCACTGGATCCCGGTAGGCGCCCCCGAGGAGCCGGGTCCAGGAGATGATGGTTTTGGGCCACTGGCGCCGCACCCACGGTTCAATCGCCATGTAGAGCGTCCAGATCGTGCCGGCGCCAAAAAGCGCGGTGCTGATGGCCAGAATGGTCAAGCCCACGGTGTCGCCGATCGTTGCAAGATGGGCGCGGCAGAAGAATAGTGCGATTTCCAAAACGAAGACAACCATCGCCAGGCGAAGGGCTCCCTGTCGGTCTCCCCGGCCATGGCGGTAATTCCTTCGCGCCAGCAGACACGCTGCGGTGAGTCCGGCAACCAGCAAAATGATCCCGATGATTTTGCCTGCTTTGTCGCCGAAAGATTTCTTCTCGGTGCTGATCATTCGCCCGGGCTTCGTCCAATCGCCGATCAGCAGAAAGAAAACCGGCTTGCCCTGAAACGACGCCGCTTCTACGCGCAAGGGACGCGTCGTGCCAGGCCACACTCCCGTCCATGCCATCCGTGCATCCGACGCAGCCAGTGAATTCCAGGTCGATTGGGCGGGCTGTAATTTCGAAGCGTCGAGTCCGGCGGCATTCAACAAAATATTCCAGTCGAACGGAGCGGGCACCGCAGTAGGCGGCGCGTTCGGGATCGGCTTACTGGCGTCTAATTTCTCCGCAGGGATCGCCTGGAAACCCGTCAGTCTCCCTTGAGGATCGAGATGCAGGTTGATCATCCCCGAGAGAACCGTCGGGGGATCGGTTTCGGTCACCATGCCCGGAGTCAGGAGATTGTCGCGCACTCCGTTGGCAAACATGCTGTCGGGGCTCTGCCGGTACCAATACTGCAGAAGCGAAGGACGGGCGGTGAGCACCGCATCCCAATTGGGGCGGGGTTTGTCGTCCTTCTGAACTGCATCCTGGAAGTTGTCGTCGCTGTCCAGACCGTAGGCGCTGTCCGCGGGCCGCCCCTCGTATCCCAGACGGGCGATGATCTCGCGCGCCTTTTGAGTCAGAACTTCCGGCGTGAGATCCAGATTCATCCTGTCGTACGCGCTGTAGTGAATCGAAAAGTAAACGGCGTACGCCAATCCGAAAAGCACGGCCGCGAGAATTGCGATGGCAAAATGGGGACGCAGACCCTCGGTTTCCCCGGAAGCGGCGACAAGTTGCGGAGACGGAGTCTCCCCGGCGGCGAGCGCAGCCGCCAGAGGATCTCCCCCGGGCAAAGCTGCGGCGACCGCGAGCGCGGTCGGAGGACGCGACGAAGGCTCCTCCTCCAGGCACCGCAGGATGACCTTTTCAATGATCGGATCCAGATCTTTGACGACCGACGATGGCCGGCTCGGCGTGCGATCGTCACGTCCATGCAGGGCGCCCGCCGCTTTTTCGGCAAAGGCACGCTTTCCCGTAAACACTTCATAGAGCACGAGGCCCAGTGCATAGATATCGCTGCGCGGAGAGACTTCCCTCCCGGCGATCTGCTCAGGAGCCATGTACGCCGGCGTGCCGCTGCGGATTTCCTGTCCACGAATCTCATCCGCGACGCCCGCGAGTCCGAAATCCGTGATGACGACCTGCCCGCGGCCATCGAGCATGATGTTGGCCGGCTTCAAGTCACGATGAAGAACACCCTTGGCATGCGCCGCGGCAAGACCTGCGCAAAGCTGGCGAGAAATTTCGACCGCCTTGTCCTGCGGCAGGCGTCCGATACGGCGGAGCAGAGACGCAAGGTCTTCGCCGTCCACATACTCCATGGTGAAGAAAGTCTGGCCGTCCACTTCTCCCACGTCGTAAACGCGACACACGTTCGGATGCGAGACACGGCGCGCGACGCGAACTTCATTGCGGAAGCGATCGAGCATGCCTTCATCGCTGGCGGCGGCGTCGGGCAGAAACTTGAGCGCCACTGCCTGACCGAGCGTCAGGTCGTCGGCGCGATACACCTCGCCCATGCCTCCTTTGCCGAGCAGCGCGATGATGCGGTAGCGGCCGGCGATCAATCTTCCGGGAAGAAAGCGCCCTTCACTCACCAGGTACTCCGGAAACGTCGAGGTGCGCGATGGCGAACGAGACGCAGAGCCGGAACTGGGTTTCGAACCAGCACGCGGAGGAAGCGGCGATGTTGCTGTGGCGAAGTCGAGCGTAGCCACACTATCCGTATTCACCACCGGCTTGCCGCACGAGGAGCAGAAGCGCACATTGGTGGAGAGTTCAGTTCCGCAGAAGACGCAGTTTGACATCGGAATTTCCCGCTACAGCATACCTCAGAAGAAACGCCGGACTGCGGAATAGCTTAGGTCGGATATCCTCGCCCCAAGGCCGCTTTGTATTACCATCCAAAACGATGACCTCACGTTTGGGGCGGCGGTTCCGAGATCCCATATTTCTTTTGTGCCTGACCGCGGGATTACTCGCGTTTGTCGTGCAGTCGGGAGAACTCGGCAGCGCCGATACTACCTTTCGGCTGCAGACGACGCACTGGCTATGGACCTCGCAACCGCAGGTCCTTCCCAACCAATATCCGGAATTCGGGCTGCATGGACGTGGAGGGCAAATATTCAGCTGGTACGGTATCGGCCAGTCGCTGCTGATGCTCCCGGCCGATGTGATTGCCACTTGGGTCGCGAATCGGAACATCTTTTCCGAATACCAGGACGATCCCGGTGTTCGCAGCATCATCGTCAGCTACAGCACCAACATCCTCGTCAATGTGCTGACCGCGCTTCTGGCATTTCGATTCTTGCGGCAGTTGCGATTTGGAGTGAGGGAATCCATTTGGGGCGTGGTGGCCTTGCTCTTCTGTACGACCCACCTGCATTACACGCAGAACATGATGGAGAACAACTACATCCTGCTTCTGACGCTCGTCGGATTCTCCTATCAATATGAGTGGCTGCGGACTCAGAGCACGCGCGCGCTCCTGATCGGCTCTATCGCGCTTGGACTGAACTTACTGACCCGTGTGACCACCGGCCTCGATCTGATCGCCGCCGGAATTTTCCTTCTCGCGGTACTGTGGTTGGAACGGGTGCGGGGCCGTGAGTTGTGGACGCGCCTCGTGGGGTACTGCAAAATCGCCGTTCCCGTGTACGCATTTTTCACCGCACTCGAGAGAGCGTACAACTTCTACCGATTCGGTTCCTGGACGCACAGTTACATTCCAATCTTTGCCAGCGAGCAGAGGGCACAAGATCCCACGCTGCCGGCGAATTTCCCATGGAGCACGCCCTTTCACGAAGGCTTTTTCGGCGCGCTGTTCAAGCCGGAGAAGTCAATTTTTCTTTTTGATCCTCTCCTTGTACTGGCCCTGCTGCTGATAGTCATGCTCTGGAAACGCATGGGAGCCGAGGTCCGCGCCTATGCGCTCACATCGATTCTCTTGCTCTTTGGATATATCAGCTTCTATGCGCGCTACACCTATTGGGCCGGAGACTTCGCCTGGGGAGACCGTTACGTATCGACAGCCGCACAGATGGTGGCGCTGCTTTCAGTTCCTTTGCTGATCACGTTCCGAGCCAACCTGGCCCGCTGGGTCTGGCACGCGGGCGTTGCAGTCATCGCGATCAGCTTTGTCATTCAAGTTACCTCGCTCGCGTTCTGGCTGCCTCTCGAGATTTACCAGATGGAAACGTTTGGACATCCCACGTTCGTAATCGCCTTGCGCTTCAAGAACATTGTCGCGTTCGCTCTCGGCAAGATGGACGCGTGGGGACTGACCACCGAAGCCATGGGACAGGACCCTTGGGACTACGTTCACATCACTTGTTGGAATTTCTTTCCGTTCTTGCTAAGGCGAGTTGCAGTAGCACCGAGGTGGGTTGTGGATCTGACATTCGCGGTGTGGATGGCAGCAATAGCCGCCATGGGCTCCGTTACGTGGCGACTGCGCAGAATCGCAAGCTCATTGTGAACCGCGCCTGATAAGACGCCAGAAACTACTCCACGGTCACAGATTTGGCCAGGTTCCTCGGTTGATCGACGTCGCAGCCTCTTCGAACCGCGATGTGATAGGCGAGCAACTGCATCGGGACGATCTCCAGAATCGGCGATAATTCGTCGGGAGCCGGCGGAACGTAAAGAACGTGATCGGCCGACTCCTTGATTTCCTCATCCCCTTCGGTGGCAAGAGCGATCACCACTCCCGAACGCGCTTTCACTTCCTTGAGATTCGAAATCGTCTTCTCGTAGCGCAGCATCGATTCCGCATCTTTCGTGTCGCGCGTCGCGATGACCACTACGGGTAGGTTCTCGTCAATCAGGGCGTTCGGCCCGTGCTTCATCTCGCCGGCTGGATATCCTTCCGCGTGGATGTAGGAGATCTCCTTCAGCTTCAGTGCGCCCTCAAGCGCAATCGGGTAGTGGATGCCGCGCCCAAGAAATAAGAAATCTCGCACTTTCTGATAACGCCGGGCTAACGCATCGCATTCTTCATCGTGACTCAGGATGGTTTCGAGCTTGGCTGGGATGCGCGTGAGTTCCAGCATGGCCGAACGCGAATCTTCCGCAGTCATCACGCCGCGAATCTGCGCCAGGTACATCGCGAAAATGTAGAGCGCGGTGAGTTGTCCGGTAAACGCCTTGGTAGACGCCACTCCGATCTCAGGACCTGCATGGGTATAAATCGTGCCGGCTGCCTCGCGTGTAATCATCGATCCCACAACATTGCAGATGGCAAGCGTCTTCGAGCCTTTGGCCTTGGCCTCCCGTTGGGCCGCAATCGTGTCGGCCGTCTCGCCAGATTGCGAAATCATCAGCGTGATCGTGTTCGGCTGGACAATTGGATCTCGATAGCGCCACTCGCTCGCGTAATCCACTTCGACGGGCACGCGGGCCAGCGACTCAATCATGAACTTGCCGGCCTGTCCGGCATGCCAGCTTGTGCCACAGGCGATGATGTTAATTTTCGTTGCCGCCTGGAACTCGGCATCCGTGATTTCCATCTCATCGAGGAAAATGTGGCCCGTCGCTTGCGAAACCCGGCCCAGCGTCGTGTCGCGGACGGCGCGCGGCTGCTCATAAATCTCCTTGAGCATGAAATGCTTGAAGCCGCCCTTTTCCGCAGAGATCGGGTCCCAGGTCACATGCTGCACTTGTCTGGAAACCGGCTTTCCGTCGAAATCGGTCAACTGCACTCCATCGGCAGTTACGACCGCCATGTCGCCGTCGCCCAGAAAGAATATGTCGCGGGTGTGCTCCAGAATCGCGGGCACATCGGAGGCAACGAAATACTCGTCATTCCCAAGTCCAATCACTGCTGGTGGGCCGTTGCGCGCCGCGATGATCTTGTTCGGATCATCTGCTGAAATCACAGCGAGCGCGAATACGCCCGAAAGTTGCTTCACCGTTTGCCGAACCGCATCTTCCAGCGAGGGACGTTTTCCATCGGTCGGCTGAGAATACTTTTCCACGAGATGCGCGATGATCTCGGTGTCGGTTTCCGTCGTGAACTTGTGGCCTTCCTCGGTCAGTTTCTTCTTCAGGCTCAGATAGTTTTCGACAATTCCGTTGTGTACGACGACGATCTTGCCCGAGCAGTCGCGGTGAGGATGAGCGTTTTCTTCGGTGGGACGTCCGTGGGTTGCCCAGCGGGTATGGCCGATGCCATAGCTTCCGTACAACGGCTTCAGCCGCAGGGCCTCTTCGAGATTCTTCAGCTTGCCTTCTGCGCGGCAGATTTCCAGCCCGTTGCCGTTGCCGGAGACTGCAATTCCCGCCGAGTCGTAGCCGCGATATTCCAGCTTTCGCAGCCCTTCTAAGATGACCGGGACGACACTCTTCTTACCGACGTACCCGACAATGCCGCACATGACTGGGACCTCAAGGTTCGCCCGGCCTAGTCGGCCAGGGAGAAACGAAACTCTTCAATGACAGGGTTGGTCAGGACCTCGCGGGCAATACGCTCGACCTCGGACTGCGCCTCTTCACGGGACAGTCCACCATCGAGTGTAAGCTCGAAATACTTTCCCTGGCGGACCCCTTCCAGGCCTTTGTAACCCATCTTCTTGAGGGCGCCGTGGATGGTCTTGCCCTGAGGATCGAGAACGCTCTTCTTGAGTGAGACGTAGACGTAGGCTGTCATAAACTCATCATTATACTCAGACGCTGCCGAACACTGCCTGCCAGGTGCCAGGACTCTGCGTTGTAACGCATCCTGAGGCAACCGGAATCAGCTAACTACTACTCGCCCATGCGTTTGAGCTTGTCCTCAAGATCAGCCAGCGCTTCCTGCAGCATTTTCTTAAGCCTTGGGTTTGGCGACGATTCAAGCTGCTTGAGGACTCGACTTCTCGAGAGGATCAGAGTCTCTCGATCTCTCGCCCGCGCCGCTGCCTCGGGGCTCAGTTTCGGACGGCTATTCGACAACTTCTCGCTGGCGTCGGCTTGCTGCGCCTCAACTGATTTACTTTCCCAGCCTCGAGCCACACATTGATTATAGTTCGTCGCCTCACGGAGAATCGCGCCGCCAACATCGAAGAAGAAACTAAGTTAAATCTCTAAGTAAGTTACAGAAGCGGAAACTTTGACGATATACTGGCAAACTATCTTGACAGGGTAAGTATAATTCCGTGGTTTACCGAACCGTCTTCGAGGGGGAGGCGGATCAGGGAGATTTGTCTTTGGGAACCTTGAACCCCTCGGTGCTGCTTCGAACGCAATTTATTCCCACGCGCACGGTCGCTTCCACCCGCGATCTCCCGAAAGTTCCACTCCTCGCTCACGCTCTTCGAAACTCACCTTTCTGTCGGATTCTCTCGCCGGAGGTTCACTCGATTGTTAATTAACTGGTTCGATTTGCATTCTGGCGATCCGAATCCCATCCTTCCCATCGCTCAAAGTAGTGAAGCCGAACAACTGATCGCGGCATACGCCAACTCGCCGAGCATCGACTGCTGCATCCTCGATTCCCACCTTCGATATTTGTCCATCAACGCGACTCTTGCCCGTATTAACGGCATCCCTGCGGATGCGCATCTCGGACGGAGCCTCAGGGAAGTGGTGGGCGAGATCACAGATCAGATTGAGCCATGGGTACACAGAACTTTTTCCGAGGGCGAACCGATTCTGAATGTCACCATCTCGGGACGCCGCCCCAACCAAAGCGAAAGCGGGCAATGGATCGATCACTTTCATCCGATCAAGGATGAGAGCGGAAAGGTCATCCGCGTCGGCATTCTTGTTGTCGAAAAAACTGACGAGAAAAAACTCCGCAATGCATTCGATGAACTGGGCAATGAGTTGCGCGGCGAGGCGGAGCGCTTGCAGATGCTCCACGACGTGAACGCTCTCATCTCCTCAAACTGGGATTTGCCCCAGGTATTCCCGAGGATTTCGGCACGCATTCGCCGGTTATTACGCCATGAATATGCCAGCTTCTCCCTCCACGAACCAGCCACTGGTCTGCTGGTTCGCCACGCCATCGACTTCCCTCTGAGCAAGGGACTTTCGTCGAACGTTCAAATCAGCGCGGGCGACAGCCCCTCGGGGCTTGTCTTGCAGGAGAGTAAACCAAGGATTTTTTCCCGCGACGAACTCCAGCGCTTCGAAGGAGAAACCACAGACCGGTTCCTCGCCGAGGGACTGGAATCCTTATGTTGTGTTCCGCTCAACCGCCCCTCGGGAACGCTTGGAGTCCTCGTCCTGGGCAGCACCAGGCAAAAAGCTTTCGCCGACAAAGACGCGAGCCTGCTCGAGATCGTGGCAGCTCAAATGGCGATCGCCATTGAAAATCGTCGTGCGATCGAGGAACTCAATGCCCTGAAGAAGAGGCTCGCTGAAGAGCGCAACTATCTTTCCGGCGAGATTGCATCGCAGGCACTGTTCTCCGAAATCATCGGCCAGAGCCCCGCCCTGAAACTGGTGCTGGAACAAGTCGCAACCGTAGCAACCAGCCGTGCGACGGTACTCATCCTTGGCGAAACCGGAACTGGCAAAGGATTGATCGCACGCGCCATTCATCGAATGAGCCGACTTCAAGACGGACCTTTTATCAAACTGAACTGCGCGGCAATTCCTACGGGCCTTCTGGAGAGCGAGCTGTTCGGACATGAAAAAGGCGCTTTCACTGGAGCCGTCAGCCAGAAAGTCGGGCGCATGGAATTGGCGGATGGCGGCACCCTGTTCCTCGATGAGGTTGGGGAGATTCCCCTGGAACTCCAACCCAAACTCTTGCGCGTGCTCCAGGATCAGGAATTCGAACGGCTCGGCAGCAACCGCACCATCCGGGTGAAGGTAAGAGTTGTGGCAGCCACAAACCGCGATCTGGTCGATGATGTTGCGAAACATCAATTCCGCAGCGA
The DNA here is from genome assembly GCA_963727085.1 of Terriglobia bacterium. Lineage (GTDB taxonomy): Bacteria > Acidobacteriota > Terriglobia > Terriglobales > Acidobacteriaceae > Sulfotelmatobacter. The sequence goes on from CAVSER010000008.1 coordinate 92,105, forward strand.
CCTGTTTTATCGGTTGAACGTCTTTCCGAGTTCTCATCCCGGCCTTACGGGAAAGACGAGAGGATATCCCCCTCCTTGTGCGCTACTTCGTGCGAAAGTTCTCGAATCGAATGGGACGGGATGTCGAATCCGTGCCCACCGAAACGATGGATACTCTCACCAATTGGGATTGGCCCGGCAACATCCGCGAACTCGAGAACCTTATGGAACGGTCGGTGATTCTCAGCCCGGGAAAGACCCTCCGCGTTCCGATTGCGGAACTGCGCGCAGCCGCACCTCTCGCGACCTTCACCAACTCCACTCACACTCTCGACGCTGCTGAACGGGAACATATCATTCGAATCCTCCGCGAAACCCGTGGGGTACTTTCAGGCGCAAATGGCGCCGCGCACCGGTTGGGGCTGAAGCGCACGACTTTGCAGTCGAAGATCAAGCGCCTGCACATTAGCCGGAGCGAGTACGAAGGACCGAACAGCTGACCACGACGCTCTTGCCGTGCCGATGACGGCCCTTCGTCGAGTGCCGAATATGCGGCAGCCTCGTCCGCGCCACGACCTCATTCCGGAACTCGGAAACTGTTCCAAACAGGGAACTTCCCATGTTGGGTGGAGATTCCTGTTTTGGCACCTTACATGCATTTCCTCATGGTTCTCAGCCTCTGGCCGGCGTGCTCACCCACTCTTGCCTGGTAAGGACAGTCCCGGTCCGAGTTCAAGCACTGTTGCACGCCCTCCTCGAAGGACCGGGTGGAGCACATTCTGTTATCAGTACAGAAACAGCTCGCGCTGCCTGCGAGTGCTTCCAACCGAAACGCGGACCTGTCTACAACCCTGGCTGGATTTTGGCGTTGCCGTCCTCGTCCTGACCGACTCATCCCCCTAGAAAAGCTTGAGCCTCCCTCGGGTTCGCAAATGGCTCCTTTCCTCGATCCCACGGAGACGCCGATTCCTGCGCTACGGCCTGACGCCGGGAAGAAAGCCCAGCAAATCGATCCGCTCTACTTGTTCGCTTGCCACGTCGCGTGGGAACTATGGGAAGAGCCAACCGCCGGGTGGGAACTCATTACAGCCGCGCAGAGTGCGGACAGCGACACACGAGCCCACGCGCGAGGGCTACTCGCCGGCTCGCGTCATCTGGGCGGCATTGGTGCCGGAGTGGCATCGGAATTCACATTAAATCGGAGACGGCACGAAGCCCTGGAGACCGAAATGAATACGCCCTACGATCTCGAGATCATTGAAGATTGCGCGGACTGCACCAGTGCAAGTTCGACACACTTCTGCCGGTTCTCTCCCGACGTGCTCACCTCCCTGAACGAAGTCAGCCATAAGAGCACATTGCCCGCAGGAGCAATCCTGTTCGTGGAAGGGCAGGCCGCGCGCGGCATCTTTATCCTCTGCTCCGGCAAGGTAAATCTCTCGACTACATCGCGCGAAGGCAAGATTCTGATTCTAAAGACGGCGGAAGTCGGCCAGGCTCTGGGCCTGAGCGCGACCATCTCGGGTTTGGGATATGAAACAACCGCCGAAACCGCGACCCCCTGCCAGGTAAGTTTCATCGACCGCAGGCACTATCTCGAACTGATGGACTCTTGCGGCGAGATTGGCATGCACACGGCTCTTTGTTTAAGCCGGGAATTTCGCGCGGCGCATCGCGACATTCACGATCTCATTCTCACTCGTTCCTCAGCGGGCAAGTTGGCAAGATTATTGCTCTCACAAACTCCGCAGGATGGAGAAGAAGAGGCGAGAGTTCCCTCTTCCATGACACACGAGGAGATGGCCCAGCGAATCGGCGCGTCGCGCGAGACCGTGACGCGGCTGTTGGGTCGTCTTCGCCGAAAGCAGCTGATCCGTTTGGACGGTGCGGAATTGATTATCCGCGACCGCTCGGGATTGAAAGCCCTTGCGTCATAGCCTTCCCCCAGGGCGGAGGGCGGCATCGTTTGCAGGCTGCCCTCCGACGCACCACCAGGTTTCCACCCTGCAGATTGAGCTAATTATGCGAATGACGTATACCGGAACACTGATCAGCGACTTGCTCGAAATGGTGGAACGCGCAGAGACCTGCAGTGGCTGGCAAGGCATTGAACAAGCAACGGAGAGAATCGGCTGTTTGCTCCACTGCAGAGCGAGGCGCTCAAAGTCCGAAGAGTTCTCGAAGACGCCTGGTCTGAGCCCGGCTGACGGGAATCTCGGTCTGTTTCTTGTCGTCCATCCGCAATTGGTACGAACTCTTGAACCACGGCACCACCTCGCGGATCCGGTTGATGTTCACGAGGTAGGAGCGGTGAGCGCGCCAGAATAACTTCGGATCCAAAGCATCCAGCAGTTCTTCCAGCGTGCGGCAGTTCGACTGGCCTTCCATGCCCGCAGCGCCCGCGGTCACAACCGTAATTACACCGTCTTCGATCCAGGCGTAGCAGATATCTTTCTGGTCGACGAGGAGCATGCGTCCGGCAGCCTTCAGAAGAATCTTTGCGGCGGGCTGCTTCTGCGATTCGAGCATGCGCACGAGCGTCTCGAATTTCTCGGCTGGGGCGCCGTTCGCATCCTGCTGCGCGCGCGCTTTCTGAACGGCCTGCGCCACACGCTTCTTGTCGAAAGGCTTCAGCAGATAGTCGACAGCGTTGACCTCGAAAGCTTTCACCGCGTACTGATCGAATGCGGTCGCAAACACAATTTTGGGTAGCGGAATTTTGCGGTCGAGCAGCTTTTTGATGACGCCGAAGCCGTCCAGTCCCGGCATCTGGACATCAAGAAAAACCAGGTCGGGACTGTGCTCTTTGATCAGGTTGACAGCCTCCAGCCCGTTCTTGCCCTGGGCGACGACGTTCACGTCATCGACATTTTTCAGCAGATAAACGAGTTCGTCACGCGCGAGTTGCTCGTCGTCGACGATGACTGCGGATAAGGGCATTGCTGCTCCGGGTCCAGGGATGGCTAACGTGAGTATAGTGGCGGTGTTTTTGCGACGCAATGACGGGCATGCACGGAATTCTCGCAGCACCCGGGCAGTCGAGTGTCTGCCTCAGACGGCGTTCTCGAGAGCGAGAGCCATGCCCATACCGCCGCTGACGCACAGAGTTGCGACGCCGCGTTTGGTGTTGCGCTTCAGCATCTCGTGGATGAGCGTGACCGTGATGCGCGTGCCCGTGCAACCAATCGGATGTCCTAACGCGATTGCTCCGCCATTGACGTTGAGGCGGTCGCGATTGAAGTTCAGGGCGCGGTCGCAGGCGAGCACCTGCGCCGCAAACGCTTCGTTGAGTTCGATCAGTCCGAATTCTTGCAGGCGCAGATTGTATTTGTCCTGGAGTTTCTGCAACGCGGGGACTGGTCCGATTCCCATGGTGCGCGGATCGACTCCCGCGGAGGTCACTGCAGAAATTCGTGCAAGCGGCTTCAGGTTGTTCTGCTTCACGAAATATTCGCTGGCGACGATCACCGCAGCCGCTCCGTCCGTGATGCCGGAGGAATTGCCCGCCGTGATTGTGCCGGTCTTCGAAAACACCGGCGAGAGTTTGCCCAGCTTTTCCATGCTCGCCTCGGCGAACGGATGCTCGTCGCGGGCGAACACCGTGCTTCCCTTCTTTCCCTCGATCGTGACCGGAGCGATCTCTGCATCGAGGCGCCCGGCCGCAATGGCGCGGGCGGCCCGTTGTTGCGACATCAGCGCGTACTCATCCTGCTCATCGCGCGTGATCTTGTACTGCTCGGCGAGCACTTCGGCGGTCTCGCCCATCACCATCTTGGCGAGTGGACAAAAGAATCCGTCGCGGTACATTCCGTCCACCAATTCCTGATTGCCGAGGCGATATCCCCAGCGCGCGCCGTCGAGATAATAAGGAAGGCGCGACATCGATTCGGTGCCGCCCGCGAGAATGCAGGTAGCGTCTCCGAGCGTGATGGCCTGATAGGCCAGCGCGATCGACTTCATGCCTGAGGCGCAGGCCTTGTTGACGGTGTACGCGGGAACTTCCTGCGGCACTCCGCTGCGGACTGAAATCTGGCGTGCGGGATTCGGTCCGCCGCCCGCCTGTCTCGCGTTGCCGAAGATGGTTTCCTCGACTTGCTCGGGCTGCACCCCGGCTCTCTCTATTGCCGCTTTCGCAGCGACGACTCCCATGTCGGCCGCGGTGAGTGAGGAGAGGGATCCGCCGAACTTCCCGATGGGTGTGCGGACTGCCGAGAGGATGTAGACGGCTTGCACAGGCTGCCTCCAAACCGTTCAGTCTAGCAGGCGAGGCAAGACGATCTTGAATGTCGTGGTGCGAAACGTTGATCAAGCAGTTTGAACGGCTTCGTTGTTTTTGGATCGATGCACGTAAAATATTGAATTCAGACAAGTTGCGGGTCGGGGATACGCGTACATGCTCGCAAAATATTGGATTTAAATGAGTTACACGCAAAATATTCTGGAATAAGGAGTTAACGGCTGGTTCGGAGCGGCGAACGTCGGGGGTGGGTGCAAGGTGGAATGAGAGTCCGTCGCGCATGGGAAGAGTCTGGCGCGTTTCGCGGGCGAGAGTAAAGTGCAGATGTCACAGCAGCACGACGCGGGTTGTGGAAAATCTGGATCAAGAAACGCGGAGTTGCGGGGAGGGCTGAAATGGAAATCTCTAGACACTGGCGACAGGAATGCCGAGGCTTCGAACACCACCAAGCCTGAGGCATCCAGTTTGTGATGGTACTCACACGTTCCGGGTAGCCCTCTCATTTTCTCCGCAATCGAGAACACCTCAAGCCAGACATGCCTCTTCGTACTCCAGTACTCCGTCAGCCTCTTTCCGAGTCAGAAACGCGGAGACCGAGCTGTAGTTAACTTCGGGGGAAATATCCACCGAAAAGAGATTAGGGATATGGCTGAGTTCCGTTGAACAACCGAGCGCCTTCAACGACTCCCGAAGCTCCGCTACCAACGCCTGTAGCTGTCCCTCATTTCGGCCTCCGCGAAAAACCACAACCCTTACCGTGCTGTGCCCCGAAGGCTGAACCAGCTCTCTAAAAACGAGTCCGCCACTGGTTTGTTCGGCTGCAACAATGTCGCCTGCACTAACCCCTTTGGCAAAGAACGGGGAGTTGTCAATCTTAAATGTGGAATCGCTAACTCGACTGGCCCACATCCACTCCCAGTCTGCTGGTGGATAGTCATTTTTGATCCCTATCTAGCTTGAAGCCGACCTTCACCATTTCCTGCTTATCGTTTGTGTCCACCTGAGTCATTCCTCACACCTGCTTACTATTGATTGGGCAACTTGTCCGTCTTTTTGAGATTGCATGTCCTGCAAAGAACCTGCCCATTCGATGGGCTGCCGTCTCCATTTTGGCGGGTGGCCCGGAGTTCCGCGGGTGGTCCTTCCCGTTCCGGAACTGTGGGTGCCCCGTCCTTGCGCTTTTTGCAAGGGCGGGTACGATGCTGCCGATACCATGGGTTGGTCGTGCCCAGCGGTTTGCATCGCACCTACGGCGCTCATCATCTGCACTTTATCACCTGTTCCTGCTATCGCCGCTTGCCTTTCCTGAGTTCTCCGCGCAGCCGTAATCGTTTCCTCGCCGTACTTGAACAGGTGCGTGTGCGATATCGCTTCGTGGTCGTCGGATATGTCGTCATGCCCGAACATATTCACCTGCTCATCAGCGAACCGGAGATCGGAACTCCTTCCAAAGTCATGCAGGTTCTAAAGCAGCGCACAGCTCGCGTCATGTTGCCGAAGCGCAAGCGACGGAATCCGCGCCAGCCGCGTCTCTTTGGTGACGAACTTCCCCCGCGAGCATTCTGGCAGGCGCGCTTCTATGATTTCAATGTGTGGACCACGAAAAAGCGCGTGGAGAAACTCAGGTACATGCATCGCAATCCGGTGAAGCGCGGATTGGTCGTGTCACCTGAACAGTGGCGCTGGAGCAGCTATCGTTTCTATCTTCTCGACGAAGCTGGACCGGTGCGGGTGAACTCGGGCTGGACCGAGATTTCGTTTCGTGATCGTGTGGCGTGAAGGGGGCGCTGCAAAACATTCGCTGCAGGCGTCCGGAATTCCCGCCCTTGCAAGAAGCGCAAGGACGGGGCACCCCGATTGGGTTGGTCCTGCCAGCGAGATCACAAGCCTGGGCCACCCGCCTAGGATCGTAGTCAGACGTCGGCAAAATACGATACGTACCATCCCCTAAGTCGACCGCCTTGGTCGGCCGAGTGACTTCAGTTCCCTCATCCAGAAGACGTACCCGCATATCTACTACGCTAGTACTTGAATCCATCTCCCCCGACATGAATCACCTCGTTCGTAACATTGTCAAGAACCACTGATCTACCGGTCGTTGGGTTCACATAGCGCGTTGCGGAGGCTGGGGGCACCCACACTCGTGGCGGTCTCGGCAAAATCATCCCTGGCCACTCGCCCTAAGTCACCTTGTTTCCCTCTTCTCGCTGGCCGGACTTAGGAATATCTTCTGTCCGACCGCGAGTATTCCGGTGCGGGTGACTGTCCCGTAGATTCCGGCGTGATTCTTGTTGGCGCGGACGACCGCTTTCAGGACCTCGGGGGTGGGGCTGGCTGTGTCGGGATCGAAGTTCACCATGGAGCAGCGGACGTCGGGCATGGTGACCGCGATGGCAGGCGCGTGTTCGTCGTCGCCGAAGGTGAGCATGCCGCCCAGCCATGTTTCTTCCTGGAAGGCGACCGGGCGCAGCAAACGAACGAGGATGTTCGGCCGGAAACGGCGCACGTCTGGAGTGACGCCGGCTAACTGCGAGATCTCGCGGATCGTTTCGGAGGCGATCACCGATATCGCCGCATCGTCAAAGATTCCGTTCCGTAGCTGCATCAACTCGACGGGAGCGCCGTAGCGGCGTCCGAGTTCCTTGGCCAGGTCCTTGCCCCCATCTTTCCCAAATACGGGCAGCACCTTGCCGTCGGGTGTGCGGATGTGGGTGGGAAGGTCGTCGTCCACATCGTCCTGATCGTTTTGTTGTCTCAACGGAACGTAGCGGAGCAGGTCGGGAAGCTTGCTGGCGGTGAGCCAGGGCATTCCGCTGCGGTCGTCCACGCGGCGAAAGGCGAGGCGGCGGTCGCCCTCAACGCCATTCCAGCCGAGATCAGCCGCCTTAAGCGGTTCGCCAGCCATAGACTTCACGGGATAGCGGAAGAGGCCTTCGATGTGTCCAATTTCCATGGATGGATTCGCCGCGTGTCAGGGATTATAGCGTCTGTCGAAATCGGCTGGTCGTTGGTCGCTGGCCTCCCATTGAGCTCGCTGCAACCACTCCCGCGGGCCCTGGGGATTCCTTTATTTAAGGATCTGATTGTCACAGGTCAACAGGTTGCAGGCGGATTGGATCTACCTGCGCGACGCCGGGGAAAGTTCCAAGAGGAACATTTGCGGGCGTGGCGATGAGTATTGGTTATAACGTGGCTCATCTCTGTGCGCATGGTGCAATTTGACTGGATTCGAACGCACCTGAGCCGCGACAACGCAGCGTACTCTCCGATCCAGGGACAACTGCCCACGTTGAACGGATGGCAGGACAATTATCGCTTCTCGTGTGGCATCACTTTTCGGATTGGACAGAAAGGAAGCAGGTACCAGCCTGGCGAAAACACTCAGGAAACCTGCAAGGCTGCGGTGAACTCATCGGTGTTACCACGGCCAAACGGCCGCAGTCCGCGGTCCGCGGGGAAGTCGATGGACACCATCGTTCCATTGCCGTTGGAATGAACCTTGATATTCCCTTTCAGGAGCGCGACACGGTCCTGCATTCCGCGGATTCCGACTCCGGCTTCGCCTCGATTAATAGCAGTCAACTTTTCCGGAGAGATCCCTTTGCCATGGTCACCGATTTCCAGAGTGACGTCCTCAGCAGTGCGTGTGATGCGAATCTCGGCACGTTGGCTCCCCGAGTGACGGAGAACGTTAGTCACACCTTCCTGAACGATCCTGAAGATCGCCAGTTCGACTTCCTGCGGGAGCCTGCCGAAATCTTCGGCGATGCTTAGCTTGACGTCGAGTTGGCTTCGCTTCATCAGGCCTTCGATAAAGAGGCGGAGCGCGGCGGGAATCCCGCTCTCATCGAGAAGCGGGGGATGGAGCAGGTAGGAGGTCGTCCTGATTTCTTGCGTGACTCGCTGAAGAAGTTCCTGCGCCTCGACCACTTTCTGCGATAGATTCGGATGCTCCTTCGACAGGTGCTCAAGTTGTCCCAGGCTCATGCCCAGAACGGCAAGGCTTTGGCCGGCACTATCATGCAAGTCTCGCGCAATGCGCCGCCTCTCATCATCCTGCAGATTGAGCAGTTTCGCGGACAGGTGGTAGAGGTCTGCCTGGATGCGTTCCAGTTCTTCAGTACGCTGCTGAACTCGCAATTCAAGCTTCGATTGAGCTTCGCGCAACTGTTCTTCAATCTGTTTTCGGCCCGTGATGTCACTGGCCGAGCCGAACCATTCCGCAATCTCGCCTTCCTCGTTGATCAACGGGACGGCGCGAGAAGAAGTCCATCCAGATGTACCGTCCGCTCGAATCACGCGGTGTTCCAGATGAAATTGTGACTTACTTCGAATCGCTTCCTGAACGGCAGACAAGACACGGGCCTGATCTTCGGGAACAACATATTGCTGCAGCCAGCCCTTGGAATCTTTTGGATCCGCAAAAAAGCCTTTGCCTTCGAGATAGTCGAGTTGGGTCCAGTCGGAATTCATGCGGTAAACAGCCTCGGCACTTGCCGTCAGGAATGCGCGGAAGCGCTGCTCGTTTTTTCGCAGCAGTTCGTTCGCCTCGCGGCGAACTCGAGCCAACTCAAGATGAGTCTGCACTCGAGCCAGCAGTTCGCGCGCGCTAAATGGTTTCACCAGATAATCATCAGCCCCGGCGTCGATGCCCTCGACGCGCGCTTCTTCGCCGGCGCGAGCCGAGAGAAGGATGACCGGAATCGTGTTGGTTTGCGGATCTGAGCGCAGCGCATGCAAGAGTCCGAATCCATCGAGATTCGGCATCATGATGTCGCTTAAGACCAGATCCGGAGGTTGCTTACGAATCGCTTCGAGCGCCTGTTGTCCATCTGCCACCGCTCTTACTTCATATCGTTCCGACAAGAGTCGAGCCAGGTAGTGGCGCATGTCGGCGTTATCGTCAGCGACGACGACGCGGCGACGATCGGAGTCCGCAGAACCTGGCGGACACGGAGTCGGGAGGAGGTCGATGTCGAGCGGGAGCGCTTCTTCATTCGAGGCGGTGTCGTCGGGTAACCAGCGGAGCGCCTCCTGTACGAAAGGACTCGCTCCGGTGGCGGTTGATGCCATACTGCGATCACCGCCGACTTGCTCCCCGGCGAGATGTGCCTGTCCCAGCGGGATAATTACCTGAAATGTGCTACCGCGTCCCAGGGTGCTGTCCACTTGCATGAAACCACCATGGAGTTTGACGAGTTCGTGCACCAGGGCCAAGCCGATGCCGGTGCCCTCGTGGGTTCGGCTGCGGGTGTTCGGAACGCGGTGAAAGCGGTCAAACAAATGGGGAATCTCCTCAGTAGGGATTCCAACCCCGGTGTCGCGCACTCGAAGTTCCGCCGAATGCCCCACCTGTGCCAGGGTGATTGCGATTTCGCCCTCGAACGTGAACTTGAAAGCATTGGAGATCAGGTTCAGAACAATTTTTTCCCACATGTCGCGATCGACGTAAGCCATTTCCTTCGTCGCCTGGCATTTGACGACAAGGTTCAAGCCGGCGCGCTCGGTTGCGGAACGGAATACGGCAGCCAATTCCGCTGTAAATTTCGCCAGATCGGTAGCCTGGTACACGGCTTTCACGCGGCCAGCTTCGATGCGGGCAAAATCCAGGAGTGTGTTGACCAGTCGTAACAGCCGCCCTCCGTTACGATTGACAAGTTCAAGCTGCTGCGCCGCCGTCGGAGACAGATGAGTCTGGCTCCGCGACAGTAGATCCTGCAGCGGTCCGAGCATGAGCGTCAAGGGCGTTCGAAATTCATGACTGACATTGCTGAAGAACGCAGTTTTGGCGCGGTCGATTTCGGCAAGAGCTTCTGCCCTCTTTTTCTCCTCCTCATAGGCACGCGCATTCGAGACACTGGCAGCGATCTGTCCGGCAATGAGATTCAGAAAACCTGCATAACTGACATCGAGCGGCCGATATGGATTCAGTGCCACCACGATCACTCCGGCAGGTGTGTCCTGCGCCTGACTCGTGATGGGAAGGAGTATGGCCCGCATGGGAGGAGCCTGCCAGATACCAGGCGGAACCGATTCGAATCGTTGGTGGAGATCCTCTACGAGATAGAAATCCTTCTTGTTGAGAATCGCTTCCAGTGGCCAGATTCCGTCTCCGTGGGTCAGATCGATCGTCTCGGGCGCAGCCGGATGCGCTTCCGGTATGCCCGTTCTACATTCGAGTCGAGCGTGATTCCGATCGGTAAACAAGTAGGTGAGCGTGAAAGGCATGTCCCGCTGATTCTCCGCGAGAACGCGGCCGATGCAGGCGATTACGTCTTCCTCGGCAGTGACCCGGCTTAACTCACTGGACAGAGAGCGCAAAGTGTTGAGCCGGCGCTCGCCGATCACGCGATCTGTTTCTTCGGTTACGACGCACAGGTGACCCGAGACTTTGCCATCCTCGTCGGACAAGGGGCTGTAGGAAAACGTGTGATAGGTTTCTTCCGGGTACCCGCTTCGTTCGAGGAATAAGAGCAGCGCTTCGTCCCAAGTGGCCTCGCGGGTGCGAAGCACCTTGTCGATGCGCGGGCCGATATCATTCCAGATTTCTTTCCACACTTCCCAGGACGGGCGTCCGAGCGCCCAAGGATGCTTTTTGCCCAGCGTCATCTTGGCGTAGGCGTCGTTATAAAGGAAAGTAAGTTCAGGCCCCCAACTCATCCACATGGCAAAGCGAGACGTGAGCAGGATGCGAACCGCAATTTTCAGACTTTGCGGCCATCGTTCGATAGGGCCGAGCGGGGTCTTATCCCACTCGAATTGCTGGACCAGGCGTCCGAGTGCCCCGCCGCCCGGCACCCATTCCTCTCCTGGTTCGATTCGAATTTCGGGGACGGCGTCGGCGCGCGTGCCGAGGACGATTTCGATTGTCGCCGGAAGATCCCGTGTGAGTTCGGACTTCGTGATCGCGGCGCTTGCGTCTACGCTGGCCGCCTGCTCGCGGGCGATGGAGGGATGGTTCTGCGTAAGAACCACGATCTTGCATTCCGGAAGATCCCGGCGCAATATTCTGGTCGCCTCGAGCCCGTCCATGCGAGGCATGTTGATGTCCATGAGAACGACGTCAGGACGGAGCGCTTTTGCCTTCTCGACGGCTTCCACTCCGTCGCCTGCCTCGCCGCAGACATGCCAATCGGGGTGATTCTCGATAAAAGCACGCAGCGTGCGCCGGAACAACTCATGGTCATCTGCAATCAGGATTTCCACAATCTGGTCCATGCTGTGTGTTTGAACGCCATTCGGATTCCGCCGAAAATCCGTCGATCTGGAGAGACGAACCGTTCGATTATGCAATGGAGAGGAAAGGCCGTGATCTAGGGAATTTCCTTTATTACCAAATGATTAATAGGTGCGTCCGGCGGACGTGAGCGCGGATTGGAGATTTGGTTTCTACGCTAGTCGATACGCAGCACGACAAGTTCCCCTATCTTAACCGTCGTGACAGCAAGGACGGCCTCCGCGATATTGTCCAGATCTGTGACGCTGAGCGTTGCCGGGACTGAAACTTGCGGGACGCCGGTGTTGAACGTCGTGGTGACACTCCTGCGAATTGTGCAGCCTGCACAATGGATCGCCCGGCCGCACCCCTCCGGGGTGCGGGAGTGGATACAATCAAAAACCTTACCGAACAATTGTGGCGTGGCCTTATCCAACTTTTTTCCAAGAGTGTCGCACGCCTTGGCGTTCATGGCGACGACGGCATTGCTGTTATCAATCAGGAGTACGGAAATCGGAATGGTATCGAGGTGCTCCTGCAGTGATGTGCCACCATCCTGGGCCGCGAGCGCTTCAGAGCAAGCTGAGCACATCCCGTGACTGGTTGTAGGCTCGAGAGTTTGGCGGTATTTGGGACGATCAATGGTGTCGCCGCACCATGCACAAAGTAACTTCATAAGTATCAGCGCACAGCCTTACGCTCAGTGAATACAAAGCCCCATGCGTAACCTTAGCTGGTGTGTAGATGCGGGGGTAAGATCATCACGCCTTGCCGGCTTCGTTGACGCGGCCTGTCAATTATCCTCCCACTGGCCGCTGTCATGTCGATATGACAAGCTGCTTAACAAGGCATCCAGCAAATACAGAGCATCATGGATTGCTTCGACCTCATCGCTCGGAACGCTGCCAGTTGCCCACAGTTCGCGCATTCGGTTGGATAGTTTTTGTCTAGCCTGTTGAACTAACTCAGGCACGTGTGTGCGGTCTCTCTCGAGAACCGCAGCAAGGTAGGCTTTTTTCCACTCGAGGTTTTCTGGTGTGGCAAAGATGCGCGAAGACATTCGATACCTCCATCAGCGCGCGGATAAACACTTCGTGGCCGTTCAATACCCACTGTTACGGCCTGTAATACTAGGGAAGTAGTATCCAAATGAACTAGCCCTGTCACTGCGAACACACTTCGAATAACTCGGGACAAGATTCTCTTTGGATCCCATGGATGGTTTCACGTTGGCACTAGTGCACTTACATTGTCAAGGCAAATCGACTCCTATTGGTACGATATGTACCAAACGCTACTATTTGGTCGCAAGATATCATTCCAGTTACTCAAGATCGTGCGTCGCCAAGAAATCCCCACGCAGTTGGCAGGAAACGGTGGTGGCAGTATTCAGCTAGTAAGAGGCACGGATTAGAGCTGGCGCGACTTAACATGAAGAATCCAGTGCACCATTGCGCGCGAGGGTCGAAGGGATCTGTCGGCGACGGATGGGTCGCCCAGAACTTGGCTAGCTGCCAAATAACTTTGGTTAGTGGGCGATTCGCGGCACCGCCGATGCCCGGTTATTCTGCTTTCAATCGACGATAAACAGTTTGGCGCCGCTAGCGGCGTGGGAGCGGTGTGGAGGATCGCCGTCGCCGACGTGATAGCTTTGTCCGGCTCTCAGTTCCAGAGTCTTACCATTTTGAATTTCGATTTTCAGCGAACCGCTCAGGCAGAGCAGGACGTGCCCCTTGGAGCACCAGTGGTCGGCCGAGTACCCCGGCGAATACTCCACCATCCGGACGCGAATGTCGCCGAAGTTCCGGGTTCTCCACAGAGCAAATCCTGAATCACCCGGATGCTTGGTCGCGGCGATACTCGGCCAGTCTGTAGTTGTCATCGCCATCGGCGGCATCTTCATGGGCGCAGCACTCCTGCAGCGCGGACCGCTTCTCCGTCCTTCGGGGAGTAGGTCCAATAGATCAGGCCCGGGCTGATCATGCGCTGTTCGTCAGGATTTAAGTCTGGTGGAGCAACATTCAATCCCAGTGCTTCGATCTGCGATGCCATGCGGTTTGCGTCGAAGGTCCAAACATCGCCTTCGGCGGTGCGGATTCGCGATACGAAACTCACCACCGTGACTAATTGTCCGAACTCCGATTCCAGCGCCATCCATTTAGTGCTCCCGCGGAAATCGACGTGGGTGGAAGAGTCCGCCAGGCGGGTCGCGGAGAGGGTTCGCAGGCGCTGTCCCCAAACATCGAAGAGAATGTATCGGACTTCGACGGCGGAAACGGCCTGCTTGGGCGCCACCGTGCCGATGGGAAGGAAGTAGTGCACCTTCTCTTTCTCATCCAGGCGCGGAAAGATGCCGGCATGCTCAATGGTAGCGGGAGAATTTGGATCGTCGACGATATAGAAGGTGCGCTTCAGGGACGAATCCTGGTTGAGAAAGCCGCCTGCCGTATGTACGGTCACGCTGCCACCGTCCTCTCGATGAACCTGGAGGGCCGATCGGGACTTGTCTTGAGCTATCCCCAGGGAAGCGACCAGAAACAACACCGCGAGTGCCGCGAAACTGCGCATATGAGGCTCCTTCCGAAAGAAGAACGCGCCAATCTATGAGGCTTGCGGGGCGGTGTCAAGGATCGTACGAATGCGACCTGTTCTTTTAGCGTACGGCTCACTTGCTGCTGGCGCGTTTTGGTCCGGTTGCCCGAATCGTCAAATTCCCTTTCATCTGTTCGAGCACTTTTGCGGCCTGGGCCGCTGATTCCTTATCGAGATCGACTCCATCGTTCCGGACGGGGATTGCGGAGTCTTCCGCCAGCGCCTGGCCGTAGATGATCATCAGTTCGGAGCGGTGGTCGGGAGAAGGAAGATAAAACATGCGGACGCGCACCGCCTTCTTTGGAAAAGCAAGATTCTGCTGTGCAAGCATCCGAGCTATGGCGGCTCCGTCCGAGGCCGGATCGTCAACCTGGAGAGCTGCATAGTCGGGCCAACTCTTCGTGTCGTACGTGAACTGGAATCCTCCAAGCTCCACCGATTGATTTGACGGGTAGTCATAAGTGTTGGAGTTCGTGGGCAGGTAATGCTCGAATTGCACCCAGTAAAACCTGTCTACGACGCCGCCCGTACCCAACTTCGCGAACAAATGCTGCTCGGCGTCGGCTACTCCATAGAGGTTTACGTGCTGCCCGCCAATGTAGTGAAAGTCACTGCCGAAGGTTAGCTCGGCGGCTGGCAAGTCCTTGGAAATGATGGTGCTCCCCCGAACCTCGCGTAACGGAGCAGCGACCGTGGAAGTGCTCTGGCCCGCAGCCGTGCAGGCCAGTAAGGCTGCGATCAGTGTGAATCGGACCATAGCACGCTTTCTCCTTTGATTTCCACGGCGGGAGTCGTTTAGCACAACATTGGACGGACGGCGTGGCGCATCGGTGAGCAGCAATCGCTTGCCAATCCAGCTAAGCTTCGGCATAATAAGAGTTTGTCTTGACCTCACCGGACTCTTCCGGAACAAGGATATACGTCTCGTGTTAATGATTCGTCTTTCGCGCACTGGTGCGCGTAAACAGCCGCAGTATCGCATTGTGGTCATTGAGAAGGCGCGCGCGCGCAACGGCCGTCCGGTGGAAGTGGTGGGAACGTACAATCCCCGCACCAATCCCGCGACGATCGACATGAAGCGCGAGCGCGTGGAATATTGGGTGTCGAAGGGCGCGCAGATGTCGGAACGGGTGAACAAGCTGTTCTCCAAAGCTCCGGCTCCCGCCACCGCTGGCTCCGCTGCCTGACTGGCGGCGTTCGACGCAAGCCTCATTTTTTTGCTCTCGTCCACAGTGAGAATCTATGACTGAGTCTTCTGGAGATGTTTGCGCGCTCGTCGAGTTGATCGCCAAGTCACTGGTCGACGCTCCCGACGAGGTTTTTGTCGAGAAGTTCGATGATGGCGTGATCGAGCTTGAGGTCGCCGAAACCGACGTCGGCAAGGTGATCGGACGGCAGGGGCGGACCGCTCGCGCTTTGCGTGCCTTGTTGAGCGCAGCCGGACACCGCGCGCGCAAGCGTTACACGCTCGAGATCATCGAGTAGCGGCGGGCAAAAGCCGTGACTGCTGACACAAGCGGCGAGTTCATCACCCTGGCCCGTGTGGTGAAGACGCAAGGGCGTCATGGGGAGGTCGCGGCGGAAGTTCACAGCGACATTCCCGATCGTTTCACCGAAGGCATGAAGCTGTTCGCGCTCGACAAGCAGGAGAAACGGCGCGAAGCGGAAGTCGAAAGCCTCTGGCCGCACAAGGGTTTGCTGGTGTTCAAGTTTGTCGGAGTCGATTCGATATCCGACGCAGAAGCGCTGATTGGCGCCGAATTACAGGTTCCGCAGGCGCAGCGCGCGCAGCTTGAACATGGCGCGAGTTACGTCAGCGATCTTGTCGGATGTGTGGTCTTCGACAAGGATCGCGAGGTGGGGCGCATTGAGGACGTTCAGTTCGGAGCCGGCGAAGCACCGTTGCTGATCGTCGCCGCGAACGGGAAGAAGTTTGATGTGCCGTTTGCGGAAGCGTACCTGCAAGGCGTAGACGTCAAGCGCAGAGAAGTTCGCATGAATCTTCCCGAGGGCATGCTGGATGTGAATGCCCCGATGACTGAGGAAGAGAAGAAGGAACAGAAGGGGTCTTAGGTCGTGGGTCTAGGTCGTGGGTCTTAGGAGTTCGGTTCCGCCGCGTCCTTGGGGTCGTCAGTGGGTAGGGTTTGAGTTCCGCAAATGAAGGCCGACATCGTCACGATCTTTCCGGACTTCTTCCGCGGACCTTTGAATTACGGCATTACCCGCCGGGCCAGCGAGATGGGCCTGGCAAAGATCGAAGTCCACGATTTGCGGCAGTTCACGAAAGATAAGCACCGCACCGTGGATGACCGCCCATTTGGCGGCGGCGAAGGAATGGTCCTGAAGCCGGAACCGCTCTTTGAATGTTTGGAGACGTTGCAGTTGGCGCCGCGCGAAGATCGCATTGCGGGGCGCGCCAGCGAATCGGTCATCCTGCTCTCCGCGCAAGGCGAGCGGCTGACGCAGAAATTGGCGGCCGAACTTGCTGGACTAGACCGCATCGTTCTCATCTGCGGACGCTATGAGGGCGTGGATGAGCGCGTAGCCGAGCATCTAGCCGATCGCGAGATATCGATCGGCGACTATGTTCTGAGCGGCGGCGAAATGGGCGCGGCTGTGATCGTGGAAGCCGTCACCAGGTTGTTGCCGGGAGCAGTTGGCAACGAAGCGTCCACACGGCAGGAATCGTTCACGTCGCAGGATTCGCAGGAAGCAGTACAAGGTGCGGATTCGACGTGCGGCTCCGGCGGATTGCTGGACTATCCGCATTACACGCGTCCGGCAGAATTTCGCGGATGGGCTGTTCCGGAAGTGCTGATCAACGGGAATCACTCGGAGATCCGCCGCTGGCGACGCGAGCAGGCTTTAAAGAAGACTGTCCGTAATCGTCCGGACTTGCTGGAAAGCGGAACGCTGAGCGCGGACGACAGAAAGATTCTGGCCCGTATCAAGGCCACGAAAAACGGGAATTAGGCGTTCGGTCTTAGGAAGCCTGAGACCTAGGACCACAGATATTCAGGAAGCGAAGAAGGATACTCACATGTCAAACCTGATCATTGAAAAGCTGCTGGCCAAGACCCAGCGAACCGACATTCCAGCATTTCGCCCCGGCGACACTGTGCGCGTGCACGTGAAGATCAAGGAAGGCGACAAAGAGCGCATACAGGCGTTCGAGGGCGTGGTGATCAAACGCGACAATGGCCCGCAGGCCAGCTTTACGGTTCGCAAGATCAGCTTCGGCCAGGGCGTCGAGCGCATTTTCCCGTTGCACTCGAAGGTGGTCGACAAGGTGGATCTGGTTCGCTCGTCCAAGGTGCGCCGGGCCCGCTTGTTCTATCTGCGCGGACTCCGTGGCAAGGCTGCCCGTTTGCGTGACGTCGAGAAGAAGACGACCACCGCTTAGTCACAACTGCTCTAATTGCGAATTTCTCGTCCGTGTCAGGCATGTGAGCCCACGCTCTCACATGCCTGACATGCCGACGTCTGCGAGTGCTGGATCTCTTCCCGAGTGGTTTTTCCTGCCTTCTTCGGCTTCGTAGTCCTTCTGGGATCCGACGAAAAACTCAATCTTCCCTCCCACGGATATCCCATCACCTGTTGCGAACATGGACTGTGAATATCCCCAGATACTGCCTGAACCCGCATTCCTGAACGTAACTTTCGGCCTTTGAATTAGGGTCGACGTGGCAAGCTTGCCGTCCCGTGGAACCTCCACGACAAAAGCATCGCCCTGACGTGGCAATGGCGCAGAATCTTTGGCCCCCATCTCTAATACGAAGTTGCCGGTGAAGCCTGGCGGAATTTCTACGATCAATCGGGAATCAGTAGTTTGCCTGGAGCAGGCCAAGGCAAGTACAAAAGCAGTGATGGCTAAGAACCCTTTAAGTCGTGAAGTCAACCCCTTACCTCCTGCGGCGCCGGGGACGACACATCCAGCAATTCAGGCCTAAATTGTAGGGGCACCCGCGCGATGACTTCGCTGCCAGTTGCGTTCGAAACGATCTCCAGGTTTCCACCAATTTCGTGAACTCGTTCCGTCATGCCGGCCAATCCCACCCCTCTCCCCGTTCCTTCCTGGCGAAGTTCTTGCAGAACATCCGCAGCCAGTCCGCGGCCGTAATCTTTTATCTTTAAAACTATGGTGGTCGCCACTATTCCAAGACTGACGTCTGCTCTCTTCGTGCCGGAGTGGCGGTGAACGTTCGTCAGACTCTCCTGCAATACGCGAAACAGTACCAATTCGGTGGCTTCGGAAAATCGCGCAGTGCCGTTCTGGATATCGAGATTCACCTCGATCCCACTGCGGTTGGCGAAGCCTTCGACAAACCAGCGAGCGGCGGAGCTAAGCCCAGCCTCGTCGAGAAGTGGCGGATGCAAGAGGTGCGAGATGGTGCGGGTCTCCGCGATCGAGTCGTCCGTCATTTTGAGGCAGTCTTGCACCACCCGGTCGCCCGGCAACCTGGATTCCAGGATAGAAAGCGCCATCTTCATGGCGGCCAGATGCTGCCCCACCGAGTCATGTAACTCGCGCGCAAAGCGGCGTCGTTCTTCATCCTGAAGGGTCAAAAAGCGCGCGCTCAGCGCACGTTGCGCGGCTTCCGCCCGAACCCGCTCGCCGACGAGCTCCGTGAGCAGTTGATGGTGAATCAGGAACAGCACGAGCGCGAGAAAAAGGCTGGTAGCCAGCACAGCCCCGGCCACATTGAAGGAACTCCGCTCTCGCTCCTGCCGCGTTGCCAGCAGCCCTTGCTCCAGCTCATACATCTGTTGCAGAACCTGATCGAGATCTTCTGCCGCCGCCGTAATCTGCCGGGCGATCGGCGCCTGAGCTTCCAAAGTCGACTTGCCCGACCGCTTCAGTTCGAGCGACTGATCCATGAGGGCAATGCGGCGTTCGGTGAGGTCGGCCAGATCTCGAAATCTGGATTGCTGCGAAACATTATCAGCGGTGAGCTTCTGAATGGAAGCCAGAGCAGTTCGCATGGCAGCCACGGCGTCAGCTTGCTTGTGCAGGAGGGCCTCATCGCCGGAGTCGACATACTGGACTCGCAGCCTGCCGGCGCGGGTTCCAACCGTTGCAAACTGGTGCAGCGCCAGCTGTACGTCGCGCGTGTGCTGTACCCAGCGCTGGCTCGTCCGCAGACGAGCGAACGCAAAATAAGCCGCACACGTGCTCATGAGAAGAAAAATGATCGCCGCGGCGAGAGCGGTGTTTGCTTTTCCTGCGGAAGACATGCCGGATCAAGACAGAATGGTTGCCTTATTGTAATGCATCGCGAATACGGGTACACGATCTGCCGGATTCCCAGGATTGCTGTGCTGAATCTAAAGTTGAAGGTTATGAAAGCTCGAGTATTGCGCGCAAGACCAGGCCGTAACCGGGTGAGCACCATCGATGAAGCGGACTTTTCGTCACTCGCACGAGGCCAGTACCGCAGATTCGCCGCCATTCTAGCGGGGTTGGTTCTTCTGCTGTTACTGTGCCCGCATGCCTTGCGAGGACAGGCTCCGCCGCGGACGCAAAAGAAAGGTGACAAGACCGCGGCACCGCCTCTGCCCTCCAGCAACGGCGAGATCGCGCGTGGCAAGTACATCGTCGAAAATGTCGCGATGTGCCCACAGTGCCATACGCCCCGGGAAAGCAATGGAGCGCTCGATCCAGCCCGTCCGCTCGATGGAGCGCCCGAGTTCTTCCAGCCTCCTCATCCCGATTCAGACTGGCCATTGAAAGCGCCTCGAATTGGAGGGAATCCTCCCGCCAGCGATCAGGATCTGGTCAAGCTGCTTACAACCGGGATCTGGACCGACGGGAAGCCATTACGATTGCCGATGATGCCGTTCCGTATGAACGAAGCGGACGCCAAGGCTGTCGTGGCTTATCTCAAATCTGTAAAACAAGGTCCGTAGTCGCCTTGCGCATATGTTTAACGGCGTCGCTGCAGGATTTGCTTCGCTGCGCGTCGGCCGCTCGCAATCGCTCCGTGAACGGTGCCATTGTGGCCGGATGTGTCGGTCGCTTCCCCGGCGATGAACAGAGTTTCTTCGACCGGCTTGGACAAAACTGAGATCGCTTCGCCGGCTCCTACCTTGCCGTAGCTGTACGCGCCTCGTGAGAACGGGTCCGTTTGCCAATCTTGCACGTAGCCTTGCGCCAACAAACCTTCGAGTTCGGCGGCTTTCATGTCCAGAAGGCGCGCCAGTGTTCGCAAGCCTTGCTCAATGATGAACGATGCACTTTTCCCGGAAAATCGTTCCGCGGATCGGAATGGCGCCCATCCCACCATGATGGGATCCCGAAGCGGCAGGTTGGTCCACCAAGTCGGAAACCACTCGTCCTGCGAAAAAAGAAAACTCATATTGGACAGAGTTTTGGATTTCGATCTTTCGGGCTGCAGCCTTTCCCAGAAGCGCTCTCGAAACCGGAGCACCAGGCGGATCACTTTCCCCATCTCCAACTTTTCGAAAGCCTGGGCTATCTCTCGCGGCAGGGCGGGCGTAAATCGAACGCCCTCATTTGCGACTGACAATTTCAGGAGCGCCAGCGGTAATGTAATCACGACTTGCGCCGCCTCGACGGTCCTCCCCCCTTTTCCGTCGCGAACTGAAATCTTCACTCCGCCACGATTCCAATCAACGCCCTCCACAATGGTCCCCATGCAAACCGTAACGTTGTGGCGCCTGAGTTCCTCGCGGAAGATATCGAGTAGATCCGTATACCCATGTGGGGCTCGAAACGCGCGGTCTCCTTGGATCTTTTCTTCGGCACGCATTCCTTTTACCAGCCAGTGAACTCCCACTAACGCCGGATCGGCGGCATTGAAACCGCTCACGTAGCTGGTCGCGCGCGTTTTTGCCTCATCGGGGCAACCAGCGCAGTTGTCTTGCAAATATTCCAGGAAGGATTGGTCGGGAGACGAATCGCTCATCCTCTCGAGAACCGAATCGACGTCTCCTTCGAAATCACACTTCGAGAGACCCTGCTCAGTGTGACACCAGGCGTCTCCGTCCACTTCGCTGATTCTGATTTTTGCGTGTTCCAGTGGATCCAGAATTTCCCGAGGACGGCCATGAATAAACTCGGCCCCAAGTTCGATGGAGGCACCAGAGGCCTCGTCATGAAGCGTCAGGACGCGGCCGCCAATCCGGTCGCGCGCTTCGAGGATGCGAACCGGCACGCCCGCGCGCGCCAGTTCGGAAGCGGCCGCAAGCCCGGCTACACCGGCGCCGATAATCACGACCGGATCTTTCGCCATAGAATGGTGCTTGCGCGCGCCCTACGCGGCTTTCTTGCGCGGGACTTTGGCTCCCTTTTTTCGCGCTTCCGAAAGGCCGATCGCAATAGCTTGCTTGCGGCTCTTCACGGTGCCGCCTTTGCCTCCCGGACCGGACTTCAACGTACCACGCTTCTTGCGCTTCATCGCGCGCTCAACCGATTTCCCGGCAGATTTCGAGTACTTGCGCCCAGACGCTTTCCGCCCGGACGACTTGCGGCCTGACGACTTCTTTGTTGCAGCCATAAGATCCTCCTGAAGCTTAGAGAAACAATCCACGGATGAGGTTGTCGAACAGGCTCCCCGCGGCGCTGCAGCTTTTCGAGATTGAGAATTTCAGAAGGGGGACAGAAGAGACGTCTCGGGGACCACCACGCAACACGGTCTTGGCAGCGCGGGTTGGAATGCTCGCGCATGCAAACCAACTCGGACCGAGACGGCAACGAGGCAAGAAGGGAAAAATGGTGGGCGCTATAGGATTCGAACCTATGACTTCCACCGTGTGAAGATGGCACTCTACCGCTGAGTTAAGCGCCCAGACCTGGAGCGGGACGGCGGGGTGTGGCTTTTGGATCTTACTGACTCCGTTGGACCGGTGTCGCCGCACGGTGTCCCCTACTACGGTACTTTATCGTTTTCCTGGGGGCGGTGTCCACTCTTTGGCCTGGACCGACGAACCCAGATATTCTTCCCTGCCGTCCCTTCGGCAGTCTCGCCAGGCGAATGCCGGCCCCACCCCTTCAATTTCCCATACGCGTCAGCGGAGCAACATCTTTTCCGTCTTTCGACACGCCCTGCATCAGGTCGACGATCATCGCAAAAAGATTATTGCGGGTCTCCACTCTCACCCCGGCGCGAGTGATATAGCGGATCACGATATCGACTCCCGCTCCGGCGGGCCTGAGATTCACCGACGGCATGGCGCTGAACTGCGGCACCCCTTCTTCGTGCGTCACCCGCTTCCACTCCGCTTCCGCCATTTTCGCGTCCGCTTCGGTGATCTTCACCGTCGCTTCGTAGATTCCCTTGATCAGCGCATGAACACCGGTGCCCGGAGGAACACTGACCTTAATCTCATCCCACATCCACTGACCCACGGTGGAAAAATTGAAATACTTGCCGCGTATGGCATAGCCGTTCAGAAACGAGACTCTTCTTCCCGTGGGATGTCCATTCGCGGTCCAGTTTCCCGTCTCCAGAAGCCAGGTGCGGAACAGGCCGAGCTGCACCACTTCTCCGCCAACGCCATCGATCTCGATCCAATCCCTCACCCGGACTCCGTTGGGTCCCATCAGGACAAACCAGCCGCAGAACGCGAGGATGAAATCCTGAAAGACCACCGTCAAACCTGCCGTCGCTAGACCGAGGATCGTTGGCATCTGCCGCGGTACCCCGAAAATCGTCAGCAGGATCAGCAAGAGTCCGACCAGTTGTGTTCCCAAGTTGAGAACTGTTTTCAGAGTCTGCTTGTGGCGGGGATCGCGCACCATTTTCTGCAATGCGACTTGCAGCGCCCATCCTGCCAGGATCACCAACAGGCAGATCGCCGCAATCACCGCCAGGGACTGCAAGATCAGGTGCACAACGATCTTTCGCTGGATCTCGACTTGATCTGCCCATCGGCCGTAGAGCGCCACGAGCTGCTGTTGCGCTCCCAGCCGGTCATTGAGGATGCTCTGGACGGTTTGCTGCGCGCCGATGTCGCGCAGCCGTTCGATTCGTTCGGGATTCGATTCTGCGGCGGGTTTGTTGCTGAGGTCAGCACCTTCTTTCTTCAGCGCGACCTGATCTCCCGAAAGCGCCGCCACGTCGGCCTTGGCCAATTGCTGAGCCTCGGCAATCAGTTCTTTCCGGCTGCGCAGGGATCGCCAGGTTGAGAGCTGCTGGGCTAACGTCGTGTACTGCTCCGCCGAGGCCACGGCAGTTTCTCCGTCGTCCTTGGGAGCGCTGTCCCAGTACTGCTTCATGGCGGCCTGGCGCGCCGCCAGTTCCTGCTGCAGCTTGATTCGCTGATCTCCAGTTTCGCGGGCCAGATCTTCGATCGAATCAGTCAGCTCACTTTGATCGAGCCCAAGTTGCGTCTTTGCGATTTCCAGGTCGCTGCCGTCGGATCCTCCGCCTGCTGCTTTCGCTGCCGGGCTCGCACTGAGCGATGCGATCCGCGCCTGGTCATTTTTGATGATGTCCTGCAGCTCGTTGATTCTTTGCTGCAATGCCAATGATCTGCCGCTCAGCTTTGGCCTTTGCAGACCTGCCTGCCTGAGAGACTGCGAAAACGCCTGGTCCACTTCGTGATCGGCGATGCGCAGGGCATCGCGGGCAAGCTCTCTCTCCTCGGCCGACTGTGCCAGGGCCGCGAGGGCGGCCGCGGTCTGCCAGGGCCGTTGATCCACAACGCCGCGCGGAACATACGCGCCCGTCCAGTCTCCCTTTCTGGCCTGCAAGAATGGCAAGTACGCCATCACGCCGCGAGTTAGAAACGCGCCTGTCAGGGCGACCGCCAGCACCATCAGGACGATCACAACCATCACCAGGCGGACTCGGTTCATGTGCATACCTTCGTATACCCTTTGCTTGACTGTACCGCAACCAGGGATAAATCTGGCGTTCGACTGCACTAACGAGCCGCATTCCGGCTCATTCTTTGGTCAATAGCTCGTAGTTAGTCTCTCGATTTTCGGGCGCGGGACTTGCCGCTCACAATTTCGAGCGCCTTGTGGTTTGCCAGCGTGAGCAGCAGCGTGCTATTGGAGAGCGGAACACCGGGCCAAATCCGTTCGGCAGCCTGACGCATCACCTTCAGGTGCTCGGGCGAGAGCCGGACGTTGATTTGCAGAGTTCTCTTTGAGTTGGTCATTGGAGTTTGTTTTTGCGCTAACCC
This sequence comes from Terriglobia bacterium, assembly GCA_963727085.1. Lineage (GTDB taxonomy): Bacteria > Acidobacteriota > Terriglobia > Terriglobales > Acidobacteriaceae > Sulfotelmatobacter. Next base: position 116,281 of record CAVSER010000008.1, read on the forward strand.
AAAACTGTCAGTGATATTATCCGGCACATTTGCTATCATCCGTGACGCCCATCACACATCTGAACCGGTTCGAAAATCCTCTCCCGGGATTAGGAAGTTCAGAGTGACAAGTACGAAACCGGCCTTGGAAGACCGGGAATGGTCCCCTTCGAAATCCGCGGTTCGCAAGGAGGGGCGGCATTGTCACGCACTACCGGCTCGAAATCGGAGCAAGCAGGCGGTGAAGTCGCCGGGCGCACGGTACTGCTCGCTGATGACGAGGATCTGCTCCGGGAAATAACCGCGCTTACGCTCCGCAGAGCAGGATACGTCGTCCTGGAGGCCGCCAACTCCGAAGCTGCCCTCGGTATCGCCGAAGGCCTCGCAGAGAAGGTGGATCTTCTCGTAACCGATATTCGCCTGCCTGAGATAGGCGGGATATCGCTCTTCGAGAGGTTGCGGACGTCGATTTCGGATCTGAAGGTTGTCTTTATCTCGGGCTCCTGCCAGGAGGATATTTGTCATACCGCCCAGTTCCCGCGCGGCGCGGCCTTCCTGGAGAAGCCCTTCGAGAACAGCGCCCTCCTGCTCAGCGTTCATGAAGCTCTGTCGTGAGTTCCCCGCCGATCTCGGCTTGTCGGACTTTCCGGGTTCCTCGACTGCCGATTTCGAGGAGCAGGGTAGGCGTGGTAGCCTTGTTTGGACAACCCTGGACCGACCCATTTTCAGCAAATTCCGGGCATTTTGATGGCTTTCGAATCCAATTCGGCCAAACGACCTGTATCTCCTTCCGGCGAAAGGGGTTCTTCCCTCCCGGAGGATGCGGAAAATGTGCAACTTTCGGGGGACGACGGGGTTGAAACAGATGTGAGCACCGCTGCACTTGATCGTGGCATGCTGATGGGCCCTAGGACGCCGCAAGCGGCGCCGGGTTTCTCGCAGGCACTAGCTGGGGGCGAGTCCCTCACTGATGCCGAGGTCATGCTTCGGGCGAAGGTCGGCGATCAATCCGCCTTTGAGTATCTGGTGCAGAAGTATCGGCGGCCAATGGTGAGTTTCATGTACCGGATGGCGCACAATACGGCCGTTGCCGAAGACCTCGCGCAGGAAGTTTTCTTGCGCGTGTACCGCTCGCGCGAAAGTTACGAAGCCAGCGCGAAATTCACAACCTGGCTTTACCGCATTGCGACGAATCTGGCAGTGAATCATGCGCGCGATACGCGCCATGAACGGCCCGAGGTTCAGGTAAGCATCGACGAGCCGGACGAGGATACAGGCACCAGGCTCGAGGTTCCGGACCGCTCGTTGAACGCCGAGCAGTCGATTATGGTGCGGGAGCGGATGATGGCGATCCGCCAGAAGGTCGAGGCATTGCCAGAGCAACAGAAGCTGGCGGTCGTCATGCACAAGTACCAGCAGATGGATTACAAGCAGATTGCCGAGGTCCTGAAGAAGAGCGAGTCCGCAACCAAGTCGCTGCTCTTCCGGGCTTACGAAACTCTGCGGGAACAGTTAAAAGAATTTGTTTAGCAATGCTGAATTTTTTGGCGAAGCGACGTTGGCGAAGAGAATGAAGGGGAAGCAGTTATGAAATGCGAAGAGATCCGCGAGAGAATGCCCGAGGTGGCCGCTGGATTCGGCGAGCCCACGACGGAAGAGGGCAATCATCTGGCAACGTGTACGGCATGCACGGAGCAGTTGAAATCGATGCGCGCCACCATGGCATTACTGGACGAGTGGCAGGTCCCGGAGCCGTCGCCGTATTTTGACGTCCGCATGCAAGCCCGATTGCGCGAGGAGATGTCGAAGCCGGCGGCGGGCTGGCTGCATTGGTTCCGGCGTCCGGTACTGGCGGCAGCATTGACGGTGATCATGGGGGTCGGCGTGGGGCTGTTCTTCACGCGCACGGGCACTCATAAGCACACTACTGACGCTACAATTTCTGCGCCTCCGGGCAGTGCGGTCAGCGATCTTCAGACGCTCGACAACAATCACGAGCTTTATTCCGATTTTGAGTTGCTGGATGACCTGGATATACAGCAGAATGTGACAGCAAATCCGTAAAGGAATCAGGCAGAACGCGAAAGACTGGGCGAAGTTCAGGGACGGGTTGAAATGAGCCGGGGAAGACACATCACGGAGTACTGCGCAGTGGCTGCGTTGATGTTCGCGAGTTTCTCCCCCTTGCCGTGTTCGGCTCAGCGGAATCGGCCGCATCCAACTCCCCAACCGAGGCAACAGGCGCCCAAACCGCCTGCGCAGGGTGAGATGCGAGCCGCCCAACCGCCATCAGCATCGCAGCGGGGTCACTCCGGCGACTGGCTGCGCCGTTACAAAGACCTCGCGCCCGATGAGCAGGAGCGGGCGCTTCAGAACGATCCTGCTTTCCAGAAGCTTCCTCCCGAGCGCCAACAAATGCTCCGGCAACGTCTGCAGCGTTTTTCGATCATGACTCCGGAAAAGCAACTGCAGGTGTTGAACCGCATGGAAACGTGGGAGCACTTGACTCCGGAACAAAAAACGGAGGCCCGCCAGATCCATGGCCAGATGCAGCAACTGCCTCCTGATCGCCAGCGCATGGTGAGGACGGCCGTGCAAGACCTGCGCGCGATGCCTCCAGCGCAACGCGAAGAGGTGATCAATTCCGAGCGCTTCAAAGGGATGTTTTCCGAGCAGGAGCGCGGCATCATGCGGGAAGTCACCCGTCTGCCGCTGGCTCCGCCCGAAGAAGGCGAAGCGGGTCCTCAGGAATAAAAGCCGCCTGCTGAAGTTGCGGATTTCAACGCCTAAGTAGCGCTAGTTCATCAGTGCAAGCATTCTCCGGATCGATAACGTCATCTGTCGAATCTCCTCGGCATCCGAAGCCTTCGGAGCAATCTTCAGATATTCCTCCAGATCCTCGGCAGCGAGTCCGTGCATGCCCATGCTGTAGCGCAGGAGTGCTCGCTGTTTCAAATCTTCGGCCGATTGCGGATAGATTACGAGAACCAGATCGGCGATCGGCAGCGCCTTCCGGAAATTGCGCGTGGAAAGATACACGGTCTTCAGGTTGTTCAGCATCCGCGTCAGGATCTGGCGGCGGCTGATGGGGTGCAGAAATTCGGGCCGCATCTGCATCTCGCCGGAGTAAATTTCGTCGAGCCGGCTCTGGCAATCCTGCCGCGTCAGGATGTCTCCGCGATTGAAACAATCGATCAGCGTTTCATGTCCCTCGGGGCCAAAGTGCTTCAGCAGGAAGTGCCCGGGCATGCCGACTCCGGAGAGATGGAATCCGACGCGCTTCGCGACCTCCATATAAAGGATCGAAAGCGTGATCGGAATGCCGAGCCCGCGATCCAGCACATCATTCAGGAATGAATTCCGTGGATCGTAATAGTCATCACGATTGCCGCGGAGTTTGGCCTCTTCAAACAGCACTTGGTTCAGTGCCGCGAGCGTGGTTTGTTCGTGAAGATCGGATGCGCGGGCTGCCACTTTGCGCGCCAGCGCCTCGACGCGGCTGGCATATTCCTCAATCTCGAGCTTGGGATATTCAGTGCGCGCGATGACGAGCGCAGCGCGAATCAAATCGATTTTTTCGTCTTCGATATCGGGATTGACGAAGACTGAGAAGGTTTCGACCAGCTCTGCGGGGGCGGTGTAATGCATAGTCAATGCTAGCAACGATGGTTGGCTTAGCAATTGGCCCGGATGTGCCACGGGATGGCACGATCGGCTTACGACCGCAGCATGTTTCGCATAATAAAGAAGACGTTGGCTGGCCGCTCGCCTAACCGCCGCATGAAGTACGGATACCACTCCGAGCCAAACGGAACATACACCCGCATCCTCCAACCATCGCGAACCAGGCTCTGCTGCAGATCGCGGCGGATCCCGTGGAGCATCTGAAACTCGAAAGCGTCCGGTGGAATTTTCTCCTGCCGCGCAAATGCTTCGGCCTCGCGGATGATGTTCTCATCATGCGTCGCGAGACCGTGATAGATGCCGCTTTTCATCAGCGCCTTCATTAACTTGATGTAGTTGGCGTCGACTTCCGACTTGCTCTCGAAGGCAATGCTCGCGGGTTCCTTGTACGCGCCTTTGCAGAGGCGGATTCGTATGCCGGCGGCAAGCAGCTTTTCCACATCCGATTCCGAGCGCTTGAGGTAGGACTGAATCACCGTGCCCACGCTGTTGCTGTGTCCCGGCCTGCTATGTAACTCGTGAACGAAGTCGAGCGTGCGCTGGGTGTAAGGAGATCCTTCCATATCGACCCGGACGAATCCCGGCGGATTCATCGACGCCGCCTTCGCCACGAGGTCGCTCACCAGTTCACGGGCGAGGTTTTCGTCGACATCTAGCCCCATGTGGGTCAACTTCAGACTGATATTAGCGTTCAGGCCATTGGCAGCGATCGCGTCGAGGATCTGATGATAGAGCTGTGCGCTGTGGCGGGCTTCGTCGGGATTGGTGACATTCTCGCCCAGGTTGTCGATGCTGACGGACATTCCGGCGCGGTTGACGGACTGCGTCACTCGAACAGCATCTGCGATCTCGGTTCCGGCGACGAAGCGTCCGGAGACGCGCTGCCCAATGGCGGATCGCTCCGCGAAGTTGCGAAGAGAACGGTTTTCAGAAAGATGGACAAAGAAGGCCCTCAACATGGAGTACCTGCCACCTCGTTATGAATTGGGGTATGAAACGGAGCAAACAGACGATCTACTGGGCGCTTCAAGACCACTGAATTTTGTATCACAAGTGGAGGGAGGGAGGCGTGACTCGGAGCACCCGGGATGTCGGATTCCGGCGATTGGCGGAGCGCAGGAGGTCCGCAATCAGGCCGTGTGAGAACTAAAATTCTTCTGGACAGCTTGTAGAAATCCGGTCTCGCCGTTCGTCGTTATAGTGAAGGCGGGCAACTAGCCCGGCTGAAGACCAACTTTAGGAGACGACATGCCGCAATATCTGGTATCTGGTTACCTCCGACAACTTTGACCCGTCCACGATGGACGAAGCGACGGTGAAAGGGATTCACGCGCTGAACAGAGAAATGGACGCTGCCGGCGTGACGAAGTTTGCCTGCGGCCTGGGCGCGGCGCACACGCTGCGCACGCAACCCAACGGTGAAGTGCTCATCACGGACGGGCCGGTATCTGGAAGCCAAGGAGCACGTGGGCGGTTTTTCGATACTGGAATGCGTTGACACGAACGAGGCGCTGGCGTGGGCACGCAAGGCCGCCAAGTTGGGCGGTGGGGCGGTCGATGTACGAGAGATTTTCTTCGTGCCGGCGCCCGAGAAGGTCTGAGCGAAACGGCAGCCGCGCTCACCTGTCGCAACGTTCCTGCAGGAACATAACGTCATGATAGTAACGGGCATACGATTCTGTCATGACAGCTAAGCGCAAAGAGAACAAAGATTCATTCATATCGAAGGGCCACGATGGGATCGACTAGTGTTGCGCGGCGCGCGGGAATGTAGCACGCCAATGAAGCGACCACGATGAGAAGCGTGGCAACTGCGGCGAAGGTCAGCGGATCGTGCGCGGTTACGCCAAACAACAGATTGGTCATGAGCCTGGTTAATGCCAAAGCGGCGATGATTCCGATGGCTACGCCCATCAGGGCAAGCTTCGTTCCCTGCCTCAGCACCATTTGAAGCACGTCTCCACCTTTTGCTCCGAGCGCCAACCGAATGCCAATTTCGCGTTGGCGTTGAGATACCGAGTAAGACATGACACCGTAGATGCCGATGATTCCCAGAGCCAACGCCATCGCGCCGGCAATGCCAAGCATGGTCAGCGTGAAGGAAGTTCGCGCGACTGATTTGCCGAAGACGTCCTGCATGGTGTGAACGGAAGCGAGAGGAAGATTCGAATTCACTGCCCATACGGCTGAATGAACCTCGTTCAGAAAACTTTCGGTACCCGCGCGATCGGTGCGGATCACGAACGTTGCCGTCCGAAGGGCGGGAACAAAAGGATTCTTGTCTAATGGAGGCCAGTAGACGATTTCAGGCTCCGTTTCCTGCAAGCCCTTTTCGCGCACGTCCTGGACAACCCCAACTACTTCGGCCCACGGCATGTTCGAAAACTCGCGCACGTGCTTCCCTACAGCCGCCAAGGGCGTGCCCCACATCTCGCGAGCCAAATTCTCGGAAATCATTACTACGGGCTGCAGTGCGTAGATTTCACTCCACGTCATTTCGCGGCCTGCAACCAACCTTGTTCCAGCCGTCTTCAGCAAGCCCGGGGAGATGTTCTTATACAGTCGCAAGGGTGGAATGGTGTTGTCAGCGTAGACCTTGCCTTCGGCATAAATCTCGTCCCAACGCGAATCGAAACCTTCCATGGGCATTTCGCTGATGAATCCGACGGACTGCACGCCCTGAATCGCCGCCAGCTTATCGAGGATTGCGCTTTGCGTTCTAGTTACGCGCTCCGGCTCGGCGATCAGCGACTCCGGAATGGAAATTCGAACGGTTTGCAAGCGCTGCGGGTCAGCGAATCCTGGGTCGACCCTTTGCAAGGCTACAAATGTGCGAATCATGAGGCCAGCACTCATCAGGAGTACCAGTGCCATCGCCACCTGCCCCACGACTAACAGGTTCCGCGCCCGATGCCGCTCCCGGCTTACGGTGATCGTTCTTCCTACACTTTGAAGTGCAGAGCCGCTGCGTGACCCGGCATATTTGAGCGCCGGAAGCAATCCGAACAACAACCCCGACAGCACCGAAAGAGCAAAGGTGAACGCCAGAGTTCGTGCATCGATTGAGATTTCATTCAAGCGAGGCAGATTCGATGGTCCGATCGCTACTAAAAAGTGCACGCCCGCATAGGCAAAGACAACCCCCAGAACTCCGCCCATGATGCCAAGCATTACGCTTTCTACCAGGAGGCCTCGAACGATGCGCGCGCGACCTGCGCCGAGTGCAGTGCGGACGGCTAATTCCTGTTGGCGAGCCTCTATCCTGACCAGCAGTAAATTGGTCACATTCGCGCAGGCGATCAGCATGACCAGGGCGATGGTCGCCATCACGACCCACAGGAACTCGCCTATATTGCCGATCACTTCCTGCTTCAGCGGGTGAATCATCGGCGTGATTCGCCATTGCTCGTAGATGTGAGAATCTTGTCCGGGGCCGTTTGACCAGGAGTCCATCCAGACCGGCAGCAAACGTGCAAGGTCGGCGTTCGCTTCCTTGATCGTCGCTCCGGGTTTAAGGCGCGCGATCCCGTGGAAGCCGAATCCGGCGAGAGGCAGGTTGACACGGCTGAACGCCAATGGCGCGGCCAAGTCGAAGTCCGAACCTACAAACTGAAATCCTTTTGGCATGACACCAACGATTTCACGGGACTGCGCATCGACCATGATGTTTCGCCCAATGACGGCCGGGTCTCCACCAAAGCGTCTTTGCCAGTATCCATAGCTCAGCATCGCCCGTTTCGGACCATTTGGTTCTTGATCGATTTGCGAGAGCCAGCGTCCGAGCATAGGGCGTACGGCAAGTGCCTGGAGAACGCCATCACTGACGGAGACCGTACGCACCTGTTCTGGTTCCGCGAAGCCAGTGACGTTCGCTGTACCCGGGATCCACACGCCGACGGATTGGAAGGTCTGGTTGTGCTCGGCGTACGTGAAATACATGGATGGCGAGAGCAGGAGACCATTTTCGAAATCGGCTAGTCCCTCAGCTCCCGGCGCAGTCTGATGCAGCGCCACGAGTTGCTCGGCGTGCGGATAGCTCAGCGGCTTTAGCAGCACACTATTCACGACGCTGAAGACCGCTGCGTTCGCGGCGATTCCAATGGCGATCGTCAACAACGCGACCACTGTAAATACAGGACTGCGGCTCAACGCGCGCAGCGCGTGACGGATGTCGAGGAGAACACTCTCCACCGAAGGCCATCCCCAGACTTCGCGGGAGTTCTCCTGAATCAACTGCACATTGCCAAACTGCCGCCGGGCGGAATAAGTGGCTTCTTCCCTTAACATGCCGTCTGCGACGAGTTCTTCAATTTTTTCGTCGAGATGTGCCTGAATTTCTTCCGACAATTCGCTGTAGAGTTGCTTTCGGGAAAACAAATGCTTCAGCCAATTCATAACTCACCCGGCGCTAGAACTTGCGTTATACCTTTGAGCATCCGTTCAAAGCTCGACATCTCACGTTCTAGATGCTTGCCGCCCGCCGGTGTCAGCTTGTAAGTGCGAACGCGACGATTCGTAGAAGAGATACTCCATTCAGCCTTCACGAAACCTTCCTTGAGAAGGCGCTGGAGGGCTGGATACAGCGAGCCTTCTTCGATCTGAAGCAGATCATCCGAGGTTCGTTTAATCTCCTGGACGAGGGCGTAACCGTGCATGGGCTGTCGTTTTAGCGTTCGGAGAATCATCATCTCCAGCGCTCCCGGGAAGAGATCTCGCTGTATGGGTTCTTTCATGCGAACGGAACCGTCTCCTGATTCTCAAGCCTAGCCGCTCAAGACCTAGAGTAAAATAGTATCGGGCTGCCGCCGTAGTCAAGTGAGATTATTGGGTAAATAACCGTCAAACGAGATTGGGCGGGTGGTCCGCATATGTCGTGTGAATGACTGGGCTTTCCACTTCGGGCGCGTGGTCTGCGAAGCTGTTCCATCTCCACTGCTATGGGCTGCAGCACGAATCCTCGCTTCGGCGGATCTCAGATCAGCCAAAAACGTCCCAAGACCCATAGCGTCGTGGAAATGCCTTGCCGCACCCATGACGTTGGACGCAAGGTAGGGATCCTTGCGTTGGGGACGGTTCTGCAAGAGCAGCGGAAGTTTGCCCCGCGCGTAGAGACGTAGGAGACTACATCTCAACGCGCAGGAGTTCGGATCTTACCAGGTGTAATGAGCGGTGTAGGTGATGACCTTCTCGCCATCCGGGGCCACTGAGGCTGCAAACTCGATCGTCTGACTATCTTTCTTCTGATAGTCGTCTGACTTCGCAGAGACATCCCAGTTTGTGCCGCGATAAAGATGTTCGACTACGCGCACCTCGACGGCCTCCTTCTTGTGATTCCGCACGCGGATCTCAAACGTTTCGCTGGCACTTTTGCGTACGGTATCGATCGTGTAATTGGTGCGCTTGCGCTCGCCCGTGAGATCGAATGCATTGCCAGTGTAGATACGGACGGTTTCATCTTTCGGGGTGTGGTCGATCATGTTCTCGCCGGTGAATTCCACCTGGGCGTCATCGCCCCGGCGGTAGAAACGAACGCGGCCCTTGGGTAGCGGCATGCCGAAATGATTCGACTCCGAGTTCACGAACTCTCGCATGACCCAGACCTTGGGATTCGATTCCGTCCCGTACGAATGATCGTTGCGGACGTTCTCCCAGTTCCAGCCCATGTAGCGGTTGGGATCGATCTTCGCTCCGTCATAAATGTAGAGCTGCTTCGTAGCAACTCCGGCCGCGTGAATGAATTCGACCTGTTTCGTCTCGCGGTCGCGAAGCGTGGTGGGACGTGGGAGCGTGTAGAGATGGTATTCGTCGAAGGCCTTCTCGGTGACGCCGGGGCCGATCGCAGGAGCAGCCGCGGCTACCATTACTATCTCAGACCGGTTTCTTCCAGATATGCCTGGCTGAATCTTGTTCACATCGCCCGCCATCAGTTTGATGCGCGCGTTCTCGAAGGTCTTGCCGGCGCGGTTATCGATGGTGACCCAGCCCACGATATCGACCAAGTCGCCTTTCTCCGGGGCAACGATGTTGTAATCAGCCTGCCAGCTCATGCCGCCGGTGACATAAGAGAACTCGCCGGGGAATTTGCCCGGCTTGTCAGTCGCCACCAGCCATTCCAAGCGCGGCTTGAGGATTGTTTCCGCGGTAAGGTCTGGAAAAACGGGAGTCCCCGGCAGACCGAAGCGCAGCTGGCCGGCCACCTCAATGATCGGCTCTTCCTGACCATAATTCTGGTTGTAGCCGTTCATGTTGAAGGAGTCCGGGCGAATGTATCCGCTGCGCACCACTTTTCCCTTCACCGTGGTATGGTCCGGTAATTCGAAGTCGATGGTGCGTCCTTCGTATAGGGAAAGCAGCGACATCTGCGAAACGGGATCGGCTCGGTAATTCTGCTCGAGCACGTTGACCAGGTGCTTGCCCGAGGGATCGCGCAGCACGACAGAGTCGGGCTCAAGGTGCATCGTGATGTCGTTCACGTTGATCTGGTTCGCCCCGGACTTCAGGTCGAGGGAAATGTCCTGCCGCACCACGGCGAATTCCTGGTTGTAGATGGTGAGTGAAGGTTGAGATTGTTGCGCCCAAGCAGAGGCACACAAGAGCGAGAAGCAGACGAAGCAAGCGCGCATAACGGAAATCCTCCGTGGTGACGCCCGGGAACAGATCTGGCCTTATTTCAGACTCAGCCTACCGTTAGTAGAACGAAGCAGGGAGTAACTCTTGCGCGGCGTGAAAACCCCTTGGCCGACAAAGGGTTACAGCAGGCAAATAAGATTTCCCAAGGGGGATGTCACTCAGGAGAGAACCTGACCTCGACCAACTCGTGAGACTCACGGGCGACCGGTTCCCACTTCCATGCGCGCACGGTATTCGCGGCCGCTTGCGCCAGTACCGGATGTCCACCTTTGATCTCGACGGACTTCACCGTTCCATCGGGAGCCACCAGCGCGTCCACCTTGACGACGCCCTGCAGGGCCATGCTCCGGGCCAACTCAGGGTAACGCGCAGCGGTGCGCGCAATCAGCTTGCGAACCGAGCCCGACTCCTGGCTCACGGAGCGGTGGGATAAGAGGATGAGAAAACTGAAAAGGACTAACAGTAGGAGTGTTGAGAACCGTCTTGCTCTATCGGTCATTGGGGGTCGAACTTGATTTCAATCAATTCCTTTGTATCGTGGGGAGCAGGCTCGAACTTCCAGTGCCCCACGGCGGTCACAGCGCTCTGGGTCAGAAGCGGGTGTCCACCCTTCACATCCATCGATTTCACCGTGCCGTTGGCAGCGACGAGCGCTTCGATTTTTACGACTCCATGGATATTCATTGAGTGTGCGAGAGTTGGATAACTGGCGGGCGTCTTGAGCAGGACTTTTCGCGCCGTCTCGCCGGCGTCCTGGGCCGCACACTTAATAGGCAGCAATGTCGTGGCACTCAGAAGCAGGACGAATGCCATACCCTGCCGCATCAGGGTTCTCATAGTGAGAGGAGTTTAAGAGAACTCCAATATTTGGCAGTAGATCACGAAGGTAATGCGGCTTTGGATTGCCCGCTATTTCCCATGCTCTTCGAGAAATTTCTCCACTTCGATGGCGGCCATGCATCCGGAGCCGGCCGCCGTAATGGCCTGGCGATAGCGCCGATCCTGCACGTCGCCGCACGCATACACTCCATGCACGCGGGTAAAAACATAATTATGTGTCTTCAGGTATCCGTCGGCGTCGGCATCGAGTTGCCCGGCAAACATCTTTGCGTTGGGCTCGTGCCCGATTCCGAGGAATAGCGCGCTGGTAGGGAAGTCCCAAACTTCCCCCGTCTTCACATTCTTCAGCTTCAGGCCGGTAACCTCGTGCTTGTGGATGTCGTACACATCCTCCACTGTGGTGTCGAGCAGGAATTTGATCTTCTCGTGCTTCTGCGCGCGCTCCAGCATGATTTTCGAGGCGCGAAAGAAATCCCGGCGATGAATAACCGTCACTTTGGTTGCGAAGCGCGTCAGGAACAGCGCTTCTTCCATGGCGGAATCACCGCCGCCGACTACGACGATCTCCTTGCCGGAAAAGAAGAATCCGTCGCAAGTGGCGCAGGACGAAACCCCGTGACCGATCAGCTGCTGCTCGTGCGGCAAGCCCAGCCATCGGGCCGACGCTCCGCTGGCGATGATCAACGTCTGCGCGTGCATGACCTGGTGTCCGAGATGCAACTGGAAAGGCCGCTGGCTCAGATCGGCGCTGGTGAGGTGCGCCATGCGGTACTCGGCGCCGAAACGCTCCGCTTGCTTACGCATGTTCTCGACCAACTGCGGCCCCATGATTCCTTCCGGAAATCCGGGGAAATTTTCGACGAGCGTCGTCATCGACAGCTGTCCGCCGGGCTCATGCCCTTCAATGACGAGCGGTTTCAGGTTGGCGCGAGCTGCGTACAGAGCAGCTGTGTGTCCGGAACATCCGGATCCGATGATCACAACGTTGCGAGTTTCGCTCATGGATGATTTTTGTAAGTGCCGATTAGATGGTTCAGGGGTGATTTTCGATTCCACGCTCTAAGGCGCCAGCGATCACTTGTCCGGCGGCTTCTTGGTAGATGCCTTTGGCGACGCGGGCTTCGACGCAGCCTTGGCCTTCGAAGCTCCGCCAATCTTCGCTAATTCTTCCGGAACGATGGCCCTGGCCCCGAGCAATCCGCGATAGTTCGTAAGAACCTCCGAAGCAGTGCGGAACAGCGGCTCATAGGCGCTCTGATCCGGAGCGGCACTGTTCTCCGCGGCGTAACATCGGGCCAGCGCGACTGACGATTTTCCAAATCGTTCCAGGCGCACGCGGTTCACCGGAGCGTTCGTCCCAAGCATTGCCTCGGGGGACGTCACGGCCGAGGCGCTGTCCTCTAGCGAGACCTGGATCAGGTCCTTGGGTTCCCTCACGTGAAACACCAGGGTTTCGACCATGTTTTGGCCGTCGTTGCTGAAGGAATACTGGACGCTCGCAAACGTGGCCTGCACCGAGAACTCCCGGCGTACTCGCACGTAGTTGGCAACGGAAGGCTCTCCCGCAACGTGCGTACTCTGGCCCACCGGCATGAAGCTGGGCAGATCCGTTAACGTTGATTTCCCCCGGGACACCTCAAAATCTGAAGCAAATAACGGCTGCTTAGGTACGCGCGCCAGCGCCGCGGCGATCTCTTTCTGCTCCCCCGCCGAGGGCGTGCATACGTTCAGCATGTTCACTTTCACCTGCGGCTGCTGGGACGCTGCTGCGTCCCCCTGTTGTTGCGTAGCTAAAAGCCCGGGGAACAGAAGCGCCAATAAACTCGTAATTAGAGGAAAGACGGGGATTCTGGGCACGCGGGAATTCTAAACGAGACTGCCGGTATTTCTAAACCGGAAAGGGCAGAATTCGCGCCTTGAACGTCGTAAAATCGAAGGTATGGCGAATTTAACGCTCGTTTACGGCATGAGGCTGCTGCCTTCAGAAGACATCGCCGAAGTTGGCGAAGCTCCGGTAAAACTCACGAATGGCCGCGATGCACACGTCACCATGCATATCCTCGAAGGCAGCAAGGAAGATATTGAGAAGCAGTTACGCACGAGCCTGGAAGCATTTTTTGATCTCTATCCTGAGATCTAGGCAAGAGCAGATCCTTGTCAGAGCTGGGCTCCCGTCGCCGTATAATTCCTGATCCTGAGTCGCATCTGAACCCATGCAATGGACCTATCAAAACCTGCGAAGCCGCTTGATTGAGGCCGAACTGTGGCCGAAGGGACGCATGGCGCTGTTGGCCTGTTACATGGCCGGGCTCGCGGTCTTGCTATATGCGGTCGAAAAGCTGCTCGGCCTCTTCTCAAAATCCTGGGGGCAGCAACTCGGGGGCTGGATCGGGTTTCTCGTGTTTTGCGCCGCCGTCTTGTATTTCATTCTGGCGTTCAAGTGGGTGAAGCGCCGGATCTTGTGGCGGCTGCGCAACCGGCTGATCGTCACTTACATGTTCATCGGCGTGATCCCAGCGGTGCTGCTCATCGCCATGGGGCTGATTACGCTCTACGGATTCGGCGGTCAGTTCGCGGTATTCGTCGTCACCTCTGAGATTCACGCCCAGTTGCGCAGCCTGCAGGCCGCCAACACAACTCTTACGAACGAATTGGCGGCGCACCTGGAACGCGGTGAAAAGCCCCAGGCAGAATCTCTTGCCGGACTGAGAAAACGCGACTCCGAGTGGAACCGCCGTCAGGTTTGTGCCTGGTACGGGGACAAACCGCTTCCGCTATGCGATGAGTTTCCAGGCGCAGCTCTGATGCTTCCCTCATTCGTTAAGGGCAAGTTTCAAGACATTGTCCGGGATCACGACCACCTTTACCTGCGCGTGGCTTCCGCGATGGAAGTCGGGTCGAATAAGTTGACCGTCGTTACTAGCGAGCCTTTCGACAAAGAATTCGTCGGGAAGATCGCGGAGGGGCTTGGGGAGATCACCCTTTACACCACCGCATCAGACGAGAAGCCGGCCAAAGATGAGAAGCCCCAAAGCGCTTCGGCCAGCGGCGGATTCAAATGGACCAATCCGGCGAGTCCCGCGGCGCAGCCGCAAGGGAACGCCATCGTCGCACCAGACAAGAAGCCCAGTCCACCAAGGGGCGGCTCCCTGCTTCCTTCATTTACTGTCGGATCCATGCCGGAGTCGACCGGCAGCTTTGACCGCGGAATCACTTTCGCTACACCGCTTCCCATGGTCGATTGGCAGACTGGCGCAAGCGAGAAGTACGGACCCGTGTTGCAGGTGACCACCCGTCCGGCCGTTCTCTACAGCCACTTGTTTGCGGCGCTCGGGGAATTCGTCACGGGGGTGACGTACATTCTCATGGGCGTGGCGATCTTCTTTGCCATCATCGAACTGGTCGCCTTGATCATCGGGACGCGCATGACCCGCACTGTCACCGCCGCGGTGGCTCACCTTCACGAAGCCACCAGGCACGTGGACCGCGGCGACTTCTCGCACCGCATCCCGGTCAAATCAGAAGATCAGCTGGCCGATCTGGCGCTTTCGTTCAACTCAATGACCGCTTCGATCGAGAAGCTGATCCTGGAGCAGAAAGAAAAGCAGCGTCTCGAGAATGAACTGAGCATCGCCCAGGAAGTGCAGAATCAGTTATTTCCGCGGGCAGTCTCGGAAATCGAATCGCTCGAGGTTCACGGATTCTGCCGTCCCGCGCGCACGGTCAGCGGCGACTACTATGACTTCCTCACGGCCAGCTCGCACAAGCTGATCCTGGCAGTGGGCGACATCAGCGGAAAAGGCATTTCCGCGGCGTTGTTGATGGCTACCATTCACTCCGCGGTGCGGGCCTACAGCGTCGAGAATCTGCCCCAGATGCGGGAGCCCGTAGCAGTCGGAGCAGTGGCCGGAGCCGGAAGGATTATGGCCACATGGCCCGAGGGCGTGGAAGTTTCTCCCGGCGCTCTGCTCGGACTCCTGAACCATCAACTCTACGAGAGCACTCCGCCGGAAAAATACGCCACACTATTTTTGGGCATTTACGACGGCCGCTCGCGCCAGCTCACCTACAGCAATGGGGGCCATCTCCCTCCCATCCTGATCGGTCGAGACGGCGCCGTTCGCAGGCTCGAAGCCGGCGGGACGGTCGTTGGGTTGTTCGACAACATGACGTACCAGGAAGGCTCGGTCCAGATGCATCCGGGAGAAATCTTCGTTGCCTATAGCGATGGCGTCACCGAACCCGAGAACGAGTTCGGGGAATTCGGCGAGCAACGGCTGATTGAACTGGTTCGTGATAACCGGGAGCGTCTACTGCCGGAAATCAGCCAGTTGGTCACCACTGCCGTAGATAATTGGATCGGGGACCGCGAGCAGCCCGACGACGTAACTTTGGTGCTTGCGCGGGCGCGTTAGGATTTCGAGGTCGCCGGCGTTTCGTTCTATCTCCCACAAAATACAACATCTTCCGTTCCCCGATTGACAGCAGCGCCGCGTTACAATAACTTTAATAGCCTTCCAGTACAGCTTCTCGATGCGGGAGTAGCATAATCACGGCAATGCGCCGGGGCTCCATCCCGGAGATGTCGGTTCGAAACCGTTCCTCCCGCCCCAATTCTCCGTAGACTCTGATCTCTTGCCCTTTTATTCCCTGGCGGGAACAGGGTGACGCTCGCCCCTACGTTTGACTCGCCGGCAAAACGAAAGCGGCGGATGTCGGAGGCCCATCCGCCGCTCTCTCAGGAGGTGTGATGACGACTTCTGATGTACTAGCGAATCGTAAATCGGCGCTCGCCGCGATGCGAGATCACGAAGGTACTTCCCCGAAGCTTATTTCTTAGGAAGAGTTAATACTCGCGCCGATACCGCAGAGTTCTTCAGCGTACCACCCAGGATGATCGGCCCCAGCGGAGTAAACAATACTCCCCGCCCGTCCGCGCGCACATCGTAGGTATCTTCTGCCAGGGTCTGCCAGCGATTGCCATGCAGCTCGAAGACAAAAGTTACGGGAGAAATCTCAGCCGGTTTCCCCTCGGCGTTCAGGTACTTGTAATTGTGGATGTCGGTGGTCCCACCAGAGAACAACACACGATGCTCTCCCGCGCCGGCAACGATCCCGAAGCGCCCCGGCCCCGGATGAGCCGGCAGCTTGCTCCACTCGATCTTGTTGGGATCCTTATGATCGATCTTGCCCATCCAACATTCGTCGGAGACGACATAGTTGTTCGAAGCGGGATCCTTCTTCGCACCATCGACAAAAACAATTGTTTCATCCGTCAGGCCACCGGCGTGGTCGAACACGGGTGTGCCCGGAAACGGCGTCCCCTGGCTCCATGAATTCTTCTCGATGTCGTAAACCTGCACGATGTTTACCGGGCCCGTCTTTGATCGTCCGCCCACGAGATAGATATAGCGATCATGCGTCACGCCAATGATGGCACTGTCCACGGGCACGGGAATGTCGGCCGCGCGATACCAGCGCTGATCCTCGGGCACAAAGGCATTCACATCCCCTAGGGTAAATTCGTTGCCCTGGCCGTCAATGGTGTATCCACCGAACACAAACACCTCGCTCTTGGCGCCGATGGCAGATGCTCCCAGCCGCCCGGCGACACCGGGAACCGCGCGCGACTCCGTCCACTTCCCCGACTTGAAGCGCAGCAGGTACATCTTGTTGGTCACGTCGTCCCAGGTCTTCTTGGTGCCGACTCCCATGATTGAGTACACTTCCAGCCCGCCCTTGAGCGACGCCACGGCATTATTCGTCACCGCAATGGGCATGGGAGGGATCTTCGACTGGTCGGCGGCCGTGAGAAAGGCAGCGCACAGCACCGGGAGGAGGAAAATCGGTTTCTTCATCGCTCCGATATTACGTCTTTCTTGTCCATGCCCGCAAAAGCCACTTCCCCAGCCCCTACCAGCCCCTGCCGGGTTCCATGAATGTAGTCGGTATAGGCTGGCGTCTGACCGTTCTCCCTCATGTGGCTGGCGATTTGCCCGCGGTGGTAAACCGAGTGCATGATCACATGGGTCAGAATGTCAACAATCATGCTGGTCCACGACTCACCTTTGCTGTTTGTGTACGAAACGCTCTGGGCAACGTCCCCTGCGGTAATCAAATCCATATGCTCGAACCAGAGCTTTGCTACAGTGACGGCTTCAGCCTCGCACCGGGCCAGGTCAGGCTCAGGCCAGACCGCGACGCTCTGGGGTTGGTGCTTGAGCCGTTCCAGCCACACGCGTTCCGCCGCAAGGATGTGAGTCATCAGCTGCAGCGATCTCTCAGTCCCGCCGCCATTGGCCCGCAAAGCTTTCAAGACCTCTTGGTTGGCCCATGCGTCATAGGCGAACTGGCGGCGCAGATGATCAGCAACATTCACTGGACGACCTCCATTGTTGTAATGATCCTTTCACATTTCGGGGCTAGACTGTTCTATATCTAGATGCCGCGCAAACCAGCCACGGACCGCAAGACTCAGCCGGATCACGAGGAGAACGATACACCTCCACGTTCGCCAGATGGCTCGAAAGACCCCGCCCCTCGCCCAAAATCGCGCAGCGCCGACGATCTCACGAACCTGGCGCTCAAGGCTTGCCTCATCGCACGGGATGCCGCCTTTAACGTCCGCGACCTGCTCACCGCTTCCTCGCGGATGGCTTTTCTTGCCATTAAGGACTGCGAAAAAGAACTCGATCTCATCGAGCGGCAGATCGACGAGCGGCTCCCGGCCGCGATCACCCGCGTCAGCGAAGCCCGGGCACGCCAACTGCTTTCCACCCTGAAGTCCACCACTGACCTCGAGCGCATCGGAGATCTGGTCATGAGTGTGGCACTTCGTGTTCAGGCTCGCACCGCGAAGATCCCGGCCGCGGATGTGCGACATCTCGTCGAAATGTCCTCCATTCTGCGCGAAATGCTCGACCTGATCCATAAGGGGTTTTCGACCCTCGACCTTGATTGTGCCCGCAATGTCCTGCAGATGGACAAGGAAATCGACCGGATCTGCCACAGCCTCTTCCAGAAGTATCTTGCCGAAACCATCGATCCGGGCGACACCTCCGGCTTCGAGATCCTCCTGATGGCTCAAGCGCTCGAGCGTGCCGGAGACCACACGACCAATCTCGCCGAGGACCTCTACAGCCTGGTCGAAGGCCGCAGCCTCCGCCATGTTCCGAAGAAAAAAGCGTCGAACTGAAAATCAGTACTCGGTACTCAGTACCCAGTTAAAATGGTGCTTGGATGGAACTCGGCATTGCGGCTATTGGACCGTGAGAACGGGAGAAGAAGTGAGAACTGGGTACTGAGTACTGCTTTTTCACAAATTCACCGTCCCTTAACCACCCAGCAACACTCCCGCAACATTTGAACCTTACAGTCGAAGCTAATTCCCCTGACTAGGAAGTTGTGATCTCGTGGGTGGTCTGAAGCCAAGCATGTCCCTGCCATTGAGTTCCTACGAGAGCGCATCGGACCGTGATGCTCTGGCGATGTCTCGTCCGTTAATTTTCGTGGTCGAAGATGAAGGAGACATCGCGCGCCTCATCTCACATAACCTGCAGGCGGCCGGGTTCAGCGTGCAGAGTTTCGGCAACGCGTTGTCCGTCATCACTGAGGCCATCCGTGAACTGCCCGCACTCTTTCTGCTGGATGTGATGCTTCCCGGTATGGACGGCTTCGAACTCTGCCGTCAGATTCGCCAGATGCCGACAATCGCGGCGACCCCTGTTATTTTTCTCACCGCAAAAACTGCCGAGTCGGATCGTGTGAAGGGGCTCGAACTAGGCGGAGACGACTACATCACCAAACCTTTTAGTCCCCGGGAGTTGCTGGCACGCATTCGTACCGTGCTGCGCGGAGTGGGCAAGGCCTCCACCGAAGTGGAAGTCTTACGCCTGGGCAGCATGGAAATCGACATCTCGTCCATGACGGTTCAGGTGGACGGCCGTAATGTACTCACCACGGTTCGGGAGTTTCGCCTGCTGGAATATCTTGCGAACCACCGGGGACGCGTTCTCACCAGGGATCAACTGCTCGATGCGGTGTGGAAGGAAACTCCGTTCGTGACTCCGCGTTCGATCGACGTATATATCCGGCGCCTGCGGGAGAAGATCGAACGCGACCCCCGCCATCCGCAGTACCTCAAGACCTTGCGCGGCATCGGATACCGCTTCGAAGTTCCCCGATAAACACGCCGAATCACGGCGGCTTTTCCCACCGGGCGGCCTAGTCATTTATTCTGTCTTGACTCGAGATGGCGAACAGACTCAAGCCCCTGTGGAGAGCAGACGACCAGCAGGCTCGCCTCGCCGAATTGACGGCACCCTCCGACGAACCGGCGAAGGATAATCCCTTGCGCCGTGACGTGCGATCGCTCGGTGCAATTCTAGGGCAGGTTCTGACCGAGCAATCCGGACAAGAGGTGTTTGAATCGGTAGAAGAGCTGCGCCACCTGCTGATCGAGCATCGCGAAACCGCCCGCCGGAGTCCGGAACAGTCTTCCGCTTCCGAGCTGATGGTCAAGGCGCAAAAAATTGTCTCGGCGATGGACCTGCCGCGCGCCTATCAGGTTACCAAGGCATTCGCCAGTTATTTCGAACTGACCAATCTCGCGGAAACGAATCATCGCAAGCGCCGCCGTCGCGCAGGAAAGTTGGGCCGCGATAGTGCTCCGCTTCCGGGATCCTTTCGGGGAACGCTTCTCCGTATGAGGGATGCCGGGGTCTCCCCTGAAAACGCACTCGCCGCTCTCGATCAGATACGAATCACTCCGGTATTCACCGCGCATCCGACCGAAGTTGCCCGGCAAACGGTCTTGTTGAAACGCCGCCGCATCGCCCAGCAACTCGAAGATCTCGACCGGCTCCCGCTGACGCCTGAGGAGGCCGAGACCTGCGAGAACAATATTCGTGCCGAAGTTACTTCGTTATGGCAGACCGACGAAGTACGCCTCGCCAAGCCCACCGTCAACGACGAAATTCGCATGGGGCTGCGCTACTTCCGCCTCTCGTTGTTCGACTCGCTTCCCAAACTCTATGCCGAAATCGTAGAGGCTTTCCTGGACGTCTATGGCCTTGAGCTCGACGAATCTTCCGTGCCCAACATCATCCATTTCGGATCCTGGATCGGTGGGGATCGCGATGGCAATCCGCTGGTCAAACCGGAGTGCATTCTTGACGCGCTCGATGCTGCGCGCAGCCTGATTCTCCGCGAGTACATGAACGACGTGGAAGCGCTCAGCGACCGCCTCAGCTCCTCCAAGCGGCAGACGAGAGTATCGAAGGAACTTCTCGATCGCCTGAAAAATTACGAGCGCACAATTCCCGGCGTCCACCTCGCGTGGGGTCCCGACAACCAGGCCGAAAGCTACCGCAGGTTCTGCTCCTACATGTTCCACCGGCTTCAGCACACACGCGATTCCGTGGACGCCCCAGCGGCATACACCCGCGCCGCGGAACTCGAGCAGGACCTTCTGCTCGTGTGGAACAGCCTCATCTCAAATCGTGGCGAGCGTCTGTCCCGCACCTACATTGGTTCGTTGCTGCGAAAACTACGCAAGTTCGGATTTCACCTGCACGCATTGGACATCCGCCAGCATGCGCGAGTACACGCCCAGGTGATCAAGCAGCTCGGGCCGGCTTTCGACGCGCAGCCCGAGTCTCCCGAAGCCCGCGAATTGCTCGAAACTTTCCAGACGATCCGCCGGCTCAAACAGTCGCATCCACCGGAATCGATTCGACAGTACGTTATCAGTGGCGCCGAATCAGAAGCAGATGTTCTGGCTGTTCTGCAACTGGCGCAGCGAGCCGGTGTTCAAGTCGCCGGATCGCCCAACGATCCCGGCTTGATGCCCGTTCCCCTGTTCGAATCGATCGAATCCCTGCAGGCATCGAGCACGATCATGCGGAAGCTCTGGAGCGATCCCGAGTATCAGAAGCTGATCGACTCCTGGGGACGATGGCAGGAAGTCATGCTGGGCTATTCCGACTCGAATAAAGATGGCGGAATGCTCACCAGCACATGGGAACTCTACAAGGCTCACCGGGAACTGCACCACACCGCCCAGGAGTTCGGAGTCAAGCTTCGCCTCTTTCACGGCCGCGGCGGAACCGTTGGGCGTGGCGGCGGGCCGACGCACTCCGCCATTCTCGCGCAGCCCGCCGGATGTTTCTCCGGACAGCTTCGGGTCACAGAGCAGGGAGAAGTTCTCAACTGGAAATATGCCGATCTGGTTCTCGCCGAGTGGAATCTCGAGTTGATGATGGCTGCGAGCCTGGAGGCACTCTTGCGTCCGGCAGCGCAATCGGAGCATCCCAAAACCTGGGAAGAAGCGATCGAAGAGATGTCGGACACGGCCTTCCGCATCTACCGTGAGCAGATCGCGGACAACCCTGATGTCCTCGAATATTTCGAGCAGGCCACGCCCGTCAACGAACTCGATACCGCCCGCATCGGCTCCCGCCCGGCGCGCCGAGCCAAAGGACGCCGCCTCGAAGACTTACGCGCCATCCCCTGGGTCTTCGGCTGGATGCAAAGCCGCTTCGCTGTCCCTGCATGGTTTGGCGTAGGCTTCGCGCTGGAACAGTTTTCAAAGAAAAGCACCGCACACGATCACCTGCTTCGCGAGATCGCCAAGGCATTTCCCATGTTCTCCGGGATGATCAGCAACGTGGAACTCGGGATGGCCAAGGCCGACCTGGGCATCGCCCGCAACTACTCCAGCCTGGTCAAGAATGCAACGTTAAGGAAACGAGTCTTCACGATGCTGGAAGAAGAATTCCTGCGCTCGCGCCGGATGATCCTTCGCGTCACGGGCCAACGCGACCTGCTCGCCCGCAACCGGGTGCTCGCCCGTTCGATCCGGCTGCGCAACCCCTACGTCGACCCCATGAGCCTGATCCAGGTCGAACTCCTACGGCGCAAACAGGCGGGAGAACAGATTTCTGAGCTCGAATATCCCATGGGCGCTACCATTAACGGCATAGCGGCGGGGCTTCATAACACTGGATAATCGATTCGCCCCACCCTGCTTACCACCGGCGTGGGTGTTCGTCTGTACTATGGACAGGGGATGTGTCTCACCGTACGCGAATACGGAACTTGCTCCCCTGCTCATGCGTAACTTTCAACTGTGCCTTCCTGTTCAGTCGCAGCTCAAATTCATTTCAAAGAGGAACCATGTCCATTCCCCGAATCTGCGCCGCCTTGGTGGTAACGCTCGCCCTTGCGGCCAATTCCGCCCAGATACTCGCTGCCCAAGCCACCCCGCACATCGTCACTCCTGGCTTGCAGCAGGGATCTGAACCGTCCAAACAAGTCAAGCTCGAACGCTTCGATCCTGATCTCGTGGATAAGTCACTCGATCCCTGTAACGATTTCTATAAGTACGCCTGCAACAAATGGATCGGCGCAAATCCGATCCCGCCGGACCAGGTGTATTGGAGCACCGGCAGCAGCCTTGAACTCTGGAACGAAGGCATCCTGCGCGAGACGATGGAAACCGCAAGCAAGAATGGCTCCGGTCACAACGCCGTTCAGCAGAAAATCGGCGACTACTGGGCTTCATGCATGGATGAGAGCGCGATCGAAGCGACCGGACTCAAACCGCTCCAGTCCGAACTGGATCGCATTGCCGCCCTCAAATCCAAAAAAGACATCACGGTGGAGATCGCCCACCTGCAGCACCTCTACCCGGGCGCATGGCAAGCCGGAGATAACCAGAGCAACTCTCCTTTCTTTGGCTTCACCGGACAGCAGGATTATGACAACGCTTCCATGGTCGTCGGAGCGCTGGATCAGGGCGGGCTGAGCCTTCCCAGCCGCGACTACTACCTGAACACGGATGACAAATCCACAGAACTGCTTGCCAAGTATCGTGCTCACGTTCAGAAGATGTTCACGCTGGCTGGCGAGTCCGAGGCACAGGCAGGCACCGACGCCGGCACGGTTATCGAGCTGGAAACCGCCATGGCGAAGGCGCAAATGGATAACGTCAAACGGCGCGATCCGAAGAACATAAATAACAGGATGAGTCTCGCGCAGATCAGGGAACTCACTCCCTCGATCAACTGGGATGCGTATTTCAAGGCGGTGAAGGCTCCGGCCAGCGATCATTACATCGTGACCGCACCGGATTTCTTCCGTGCGCAGGAGACTCTGCTCACCGAACATCCGCTGACCCATTGGCAGACGTACTTGCGCTGGCAGGTCATTCATCGTTCCGCGCCGTTTCTCACAAAGGCGCTGGTGGATGAGAATTTTGACTTCTTCGCCCATACGCTCGCCGGAGCCGAGCAGCAACTGCCGCGCTGGCGCCGCTGCGTGCATGCCGCCGACCGGGATCTCGGCGAAGCGCTCGGACAAGCCTACGTCGATCGCGCTTTCCCGCCGGAAAGCAAAGCTCGCACACTGCAGATGGTCCACTCTATCGAGACTGCATTGAGTGCTGACATTCAAAGCCTCAGCTGGATGTCCCCTGCGACAAAAGAACAGGCAGTCGTCAAACTGAAAGGGATCGAGGACAAGATCGGCTATCCGTCGCACTGGCGCGATTACTCCAGCGTGAAAGTCTCGCGCGACAGCTGGCTCAACAATGTCGCGCAGGCATCCTCGTTCGAGTTCGAGCGCTGGGTTGCAAAAATCGGCAAGCCCGTGGACCGCGCTGAATGGACCATGACTCCGCCGACGATCAACGCCTATTACGATCCGCAGCTTAATACCATCAACTTCCCTGCCGGAATTTTGCAGCCGCCGTTTTTCGACGCCTCAAAAGACGACGCCGTAAACTATGGCGCGATCGGAATGGTCATCGGCCACGAGATCATTCATGGCTTTGACGATCAGGGACGCAAGTTCGACGCCAAGGGCAATCTGCGCGACTGGTGGACGCCCGAGGATTCGAAGCTCTATGACGAACGCGGCAAATGCATCTCGGACGAGTACACGCAAGATGTTCCCGATGCGGGCCCGGGCGTGAAGCAGAACGGATTGCTCACTCAAGGAGAGGACACGGCGGACAACGGCGGAATACGCCTTGCACTCGCCGCAACCGAGGCTTCCCTGAAGCAGCAAGGCAAGACGCTCGACGACAAAGGTCCCGACGGCTGGACCTACCGTCAGCGCTTCTTCCTCGGATCGGCGTTTGCCTGGTGCGCCAATGTCCGCCCGCAGATCGCTCGCTTGATCGTAACGACCGATCCGCACTCCCTGCCGGTATTTCGCATCGACAACGTCGTATCGAACATGCCGGAGTTCAGCGAGGCGTTCAGTTGCAAGGCCGGGCAGAAGATGGTCCGAGCCAACGCCTGCCGAGTCTGGTAAAAAAAAGAAGGGGCCAGACATGTGCTGGCCCCTTTCACAACCCTAACGGTTGATATCTTCCTTGTTCTGCAGCCGCTTCACGTATCCCTCCAGCGCATTCTTATTAGCATCGGGCGCTCCCGGCAACGACAGCTTCACTTCCTTGACTGCATTGTCGAAATCTCCCTTTGCGCTGTAAACACGAGCCAGTCCGAGATGGGAAGTCCAGTAATCCGGAAACTTCTTCGCATTCGACTGATAGATTTTCAAGGCTTCATCCTGCTTCTTCTCTCCCTGTAATTGCCGCCCGTAGATATAGAGTTGCAGTGCACTCGCCTTGTCGAGCGCCTTCTCCTTGAATGAACTGGCATCCTCCTTCCGCCCCATCGCATCGAGAATCTTCGATTTGTTCATCAGGTTGTCGTAGCGCTCTTCCGCCTGGATAGACAGGTCCTCATACTTCGCCGCTTCATCCAGGTTGATCTTGTTCGCCAGGAAGTATCCGGCGGCATCGTCCCAGCCTTCCCAGTAGTACTGATTCAACCCGTGCAGTTGACGATGAATGCTGGCTGTCACAAGATCGTTCACATTCACATGCACTTTGAACGGGACGGCGACCTTGTCCCACCGCATCGTAATGACGGCTGAATCCGGCTTCAGTTCGTCAAAGTCATAGGCCAGTGCATCATGCGATTCCGCAGCTTGCGGTTTCACATTGACGCGCAGAGCATCCTCATCCTGCTTGTACGTGAAACTTCCCCACGACGCAGAATTCTTCGAGAAGATCACGATCCACTGGCTTTCCCCCGGGATCATGTGCAGCCCGTACGTTCCCTTCTCAATGGACTGGCCTTCAATCGTCACCGGATCGCTAAACGTGATTGTCGTATTCTCATTTGCGCCGGCGCGCCACACCTGTCCGTAGGGCGCGAGTTTGCCCCAGATCTGGCGTCCGTTGGCCAAGGGACGGTGATAGTTAATCGTGATATCGGTGACGCCAATGCGCTGTGATACGAGCGCATGCTGGCTCGCCCGCGGCAGATCGAGCATCAACGTCTCGCCCGTTGCGGTTTGAGCCTGGCTGAAACTCGCCATTAACAAAACAGCGCTAAACAGAGTGAGCAGGTGGATTCTTTTCATGGAAGTTCCTCTCGTGCCTGAGACAGGCAGTCTGGTAAGCATCTTGGATGAAATGGAAATTGAGCACACGTCGGCGTGCCATCCGATTAGACGAATGGACGAAAGCGAGGTGAGCATGGGGTTCACAATTCGCTTCCGGCCGCGGGCACGGTGCATCAATATAATGGAAGTGAGATCGTGACCAATCATGCAGATCAATGAAATCCAGGAATCGGAATGCCGCGAAATTCTGAGCCGCTCCTCGGCCGGACGGCTTGGCTGTTCCCTGAATGATCAGCCCTATGTAGTGCCGGTGGGCATTGCCTACGAGGCGGAATATATCTACGTGTTCTCGACGCTAGGACAGAAAATCGAATGGATGCGCGCCAACCCCAAGGTCTGCGTGCAGGTGGACGAGATCGCAAGCCAGTCGGATTGGGTCAGCGTCATCGCCAACGGCACTTACCAGGAATTGCACGAGCCCCGATTCTCGGATGAGCGCGACCATGCTCGCCGATTAATGGAGAAGCGGCATCACTGGTGGCTGAATGCCCTGGCCGAACGCCGCATTCAATTGCGGGATCAGCAGATTAAGCCGGTGTTCTTCCGCATTCACGTCGATTCTGTCAGCGGCCTGCGAGGAAAAGCCTAGCGAATAACGATTTCCACGACCCTCTTGACAACTCCTGCCCCGCGGAGCACAATTCTCGTAGGCGAATAAAAAGCGAAAGTAAATCGATCCGCCTCCGGGCTTTCCATCCCGGCGTTCCCTGAAATTCTGAGGTTTTTATGTCTTCCGTGGTGATTTCTACTTCGGCGGCCTTGCGCCGCCCTTTTCTTTTTGATGCCGGACCCGAGCCCGAGGCGGCCTCAGGATGCAGTGTGCCGACAGCTCCCGCTGTATCCCAGGAAGCTCGCTTCGCCTACATTCAATCCACCCTCAAAAATCAAACGAAGATCCGGCCTTCAAGCATCACTCCGGCTTCGCAGCTTGTAGTCCGCCCTGCCCCGGAAACCGCTTCCAGCGGCATTCCCGAACTGGACGCCCTTACCGGGGGCCTCCCCCGTGGATGCCTCACCGAAATCTGCGGCCCCGCTTCCTCCGGACGCACCAGCGTGCTCATCGCCGCCCTCGCTGCCGCGACCCAACGCGGCGAATATTGCGCCGTGATCGACGCCAGCGATTCTCTGGATCCTCAATCGCTGGCAGATGGCGGCGTTGATCTGGACCGGCTCCTCTGGGTGCGCTGCGGGGAAGATACTCCCCAAGGATTTCAATCCAAATTCAATTTCGATCGCACTTCGAATAAGAAATCCGAGCACCGCCTGGAGCAAGTCCTCCGCGCGACAGATCTTTTGCTCGAGAGCGGAGGCTTCGGCCTGATCATCCTCGATCTGGGCGATGTGCCGCCGCAATCTGCGCGGCGTATCCCGCTGACGACATGGTTCCGCTTCCGCCGCGCCGTGGAACACAAACTCACCATCCTGCTCGCGGTCGAACAGCAGCCCATCGCGGGAAGCTGCTCGTCGCTGCTGTTGCAGTTCGGAGTTGGCACTCAGTTGTCAGTTCTCAGTCCGAGCTCGCTTACGCGTCCTACGCATGCGCAATTGTTCACAGGACTCGAAATCGACGTGGAATTACTTTGCTCAAGATTAGATCGCAAACCGGCACACTCGATCACATTCGCAACCGAGACCGCCTGGGCTGGATGAATGGCCCAATGACGGAATGACACAATCCCATGCCGTTCGCCTGCATCTACGTTCCGAATTTCTCCATTGCGGCCGCTCTCCGCGCCGAGCCGGAGTTGACCGGGCAGCCCGTCGCCATTTTTGAAGGCAAACCTCCGCTCGAAAAATTAATCGCAGTCAATGAAAACGCGAAACGCCTTGGGCTCGCCCCTGGCATGACGAAGGCACAAGCCGAACTCTGTTCCGAACTCGCTTTGCGCCCGCGCTCAGTACTGCAAGAAAATTCCACGCATGGCGCACTGCTCGATTGCGCTCAATCTTTCTCTCCGTGTGTGGAGGATGCGGCCTGCGACACGGTCCTGCTCGATCTCGCCGGAATGCAATCTCTATTCGGATCGCTCGTTAATATCTCCCGCGCCATCTCCGATCGCGCTACTGCGCTGGGCCTCGCCGCCCGCATCGCGACAGCTTCCAACCCTGACACGTCCTTGCTCGCGGCCCGCGGGTTTCCCGGCAACACGGTTATTCCTGCGGGTAAAGAAGCCGAGCAACTGGGCTCTCTCCCGACAAAAGTTTTATTCAGTGACCGGCTCGAAGGCGAAGAACAGAAATCCGCCGACCGCCTGCTCGAAACTCTCGATCGCTGGGGCATTCGCCACCTGCGCGCCCTGGCTGCGCTTCCTGAAGTTGCGCTGAGCGAGCGACTCGGACAGGAAGGCCTTCACTTGCAGAAACTCGCGCGCGGCGACGTTTCTCGCACGCTGGTTCCAGTCGAAGCCCCCCTGATCTTTGAAGAAGCCCTTGAACTCGAGCATCCGATTGTCCTGCTTGAGCCATTGGCGTTCCTGTTGAATCGCCTGCTCGAACAAATCTGCGCCCGGCTCGGTTCTCGCGCGCTGGCCACGCAGGAACTGCGCCTCACCCTGGAACTCTCAAATCTCACTGGCATTGACGATGATTTCGAAAATTCCGGCATGCCCAGCGAGAGTGATGGCGCTTCTGATGCCCGTGCTGGAACTCAAATCATCTCGCACCGGCAAACCAACTTTGTTCGCAAGCTTTCTCTCCCTCTTCCCATGCTCGACGCCAAAGTTTTCCTGAAACTCCTGCAACTTGATTTGAACGCGCATCCTCCCGGAGCCCCCATCATGAAAATTCATCTAGCCGCAGAACCGGCGCGGGCGCGATCGTCCCAGGGAGGACTCTTCCTTCCGCCATCGCCCGAGCCGGAAAAGCTGGAACTTACACTGGCGCGCATCGCCGGAATTGTCGGCGAACAAAAGGTCGGCTCGGTGGAGTTGCTCGACACGCATCATCCCGAAGGGTTTCGCATGCGCCGCTTCGTTGCCGAAGCCGCGCGACGGGCTCCACAGAAGAAGACTCCGGATGCGATAGAAGCGCAATCGGCCGTCACCGCACTGCGCCGCTTCCGTCCGCCCGTTCGCGTCCACGTAACTCTGGAAAACGGAAAACCCGTGCGGCTGAATTGTTCAAAGAAAAAAGAAATGCAAGGCGAAGTTCTCTGGAAAGCCGGCCCCTGGCGCTTCTCCGGAGACTGGTGGGAGCGCGATGCCTGGTCCCGCGATGAATGGGACCTTGCCCTGCGCAACGGCGAAACCATCTCCTTCCACCGCCTGGTCCACGACCTGCTCGGCGGCGGATGGTTTGTGGAAGGAACGTATGACTGAAAAGAAGTACTTAGTACCCGGTACTCAGTACTCAGTTACAAGCATTCTTACTCCAACTGAGTACTGAGTACTGGGTACTGAGTACTTGTTTGTCGAACTTCACACCCGCTCCGCATTCAGTTTCCTCGAAGGCGCTTCCCTGCCAGAGGAACTGGCCGGCGTGTGCCAGCACTTCCAGATGCCCGCGATGGCGCTGCTCGATGCGGACGGCGTTTACGGCGCCCCGCGCTTTCATTTAGCCGCTAACAAAATTGGCATCAAAGCGCACATCGGCGCGGAAGTGACATGCGCGCATGTCATCCTGAGTGTGGCACGTTCTTCACGAAGTGAAGGACTTGCGAAGTCGAAGGATCCCTACCATCACCAGTCGGCAAAGGTGTCGGCAACGGTGGCAGGGATTCCTCTCTTCGCTCGGAATGACAAATCTTTTCGACTTTCATTATTAGTGCAGTCCCGCGCCGGCTACCAGAACCTCTGCCGCCTGATCACCAAGATGAAGCTGCGCGCCAAAAAAGGCGAAGGCGCAGTAACGAAACAAGAATTGGAAGAACACGCAGACGGACTCATCTGCCTGACCGGCGGCGACGAAGGCCCACTCGCCGCAGCCCTGCAAGGCGCAGACGCGGCCCGCCGCCAGATCGATGAACTCATCGGCATCTTTGGCCAGCGCAATGTTTACGTCGAACTCCAGCGCCACTTTCACCGCGAAGAAGAATCTCGCAACCGCATCGCGATCGATCTCGCGCGCTCCTTCCATCTCCCGCTGCTGGCGACGAATGGCGTGAACTACGCGATCCCGAAAGCACGCGAACTCTGCGACGCTTTCACCGCCATCCGCCATCACAAGACTCTCTCGACGGCCGGACGCCTGCTCTCCCGGAACTCCGAGCGTCATCTGAAATCTCCGCAAGAGATGCAGCAACTCTTCGCCGATCTCCCGGAAGCCATCGGCAACACGTCCGAACTATCCAGCCGCCTCGAATTTACACTCAACGATCTCGGCTACGAGTTCCCGCGATACCCCGTCCCTGATGGCGAAACCATGGACTCATACTTGCGCGAGCAAGCCTGGATCGGCTTCCGCCATCGTTACAGACGCACCTCGCACGAAATGCAGGCCAAGGCCCGCCGCCAGATTGAAAAAGAACTTGCTCTCATCGAAAAGCTCAAGCTCGCCGGATACTTCCTGATCGTCTGGGACCTGATCCGTTTTTGCCGCCAGGAAAACATTCTCGTGCAGGGACGCGGCTCGGCCGCCAACAGCGCGGTCTGCTACTCGCTGGGCATAACGGCGGTCGATGCCGTCGGCATGGAACTTCTGTTCGAGCGTTTTCTTTCGGAAGAACGCGGCGAGTGGCCCGACATTGATCTGGATCTGCCCAGCGGCGACGAGCGCGAAAAAGTCATCCAGTATCTCTACACAAAATACGGCGAGCGTGGCGCCGCCATGACGGCCAATGTCATTACTTATCGCAACCGAATGGCTGCGCGCGAAATGGGCAAGGCGCTCGGGTTCGATCCCGAAACGCTCGCCAAAATTTCCGCCGCGGTGGCGACTTGGGAATTTCGCGATGAGAACGACGCGCTTGACCGCCGCTTTCGTGACGCCGGACTCGATCTCTCCCATCCTCGCCTGCGCAAATATTACGAACTCTGTCTCGCCGTGCAGGACATGCCGCGCCATCTCGGACAGCACTCCGGCGGCATGGTCATCTGCCAGGGACAACTCGATTCCGTCGTGCCCCTCGAGCCAGCCTCCATGCCCGGACGCGTCGTCGTGCAATGGGACAAGGAAGATTGCGCCGACATGGGCATCATTAAAGTCGATCTGCTCGGCCTCGGCATGATGGCCGTGCTCAAAGACTCCATCGAACTCATTCGCGACCACTATCGCGAAGAAGTCGACCTCGCTCATCTTCCGCACGATGACAAGAAGGTTTACTCCACGCTGCAGCAAGCCGACACCGTGGGAATGTTCCAGGTGGAAAGTCGCGCGCAGATGTCATGCCTGCCACGCCTGCGGCCCATGCGCTTCTACGACGTGGTCGTGCAGGTCGCGATCATCCGCCCCGGCCCGATCGTCGGCCAGATGGTGAACCCTTTTCTGGAGCGCCGCCAGGGACGCCAGGAGGTCACCTACGCGCATCCGTCTCTGAAACCAATCCTCGAACGCACGCTCGGTGTACCGCTGTTTCAGGAACAACTTTTGCGCATCGCGATGGTCGCCGCCAATTTCAGCGGAGGCGAAGCCGAGGATCTTCGCCGCGCCATGGGATTCAAACGTTCTCAGGCGCGCATGCGCGAGATTGAAGCCAAACTCCGCTCCGGCATGACCGCGAACGGGATCGCGCCCAAGGCGCAGGAAGAAATCATTCTTTCGATTACGTCGTTCGCTCTCTATGGATTCCCCGAATCCCACGCCGCAAGTTTTGCTCTCATCGCTTATGCCAGCGCCTACCTGAAATGTCACTACCTGGCCGCGTTCACTGCCGCGCTGCTGAATAATCAGCCGATGGGCTTTTATTCCCCGGCAACAATCGTCAAAGACGCCCAGCGCCACGGCCTGAAACTTCTGCCGGTCGATGTGACGAAATCAGACTGGAATTGCACGCTGGAAACGGCCCCGAGCCGCGAGTCGCGGGTCGCGAGTACAGCTCTCAGTAATCAGTTTTCAGTTCTCAGTAAAGACCCAGCCGCGAAGCGGCAACAGGATGCAGCCCACGGTGCAAGCCGTAGGCTGGCGCCATCTATTGAATACGAAGCCCCGGAGGGGCGAAAGAATCTTCCTGCAGACATCGAATCTAAAGATTCTTTACACTCGCAACTCATTGCCCTCCGCATGGGCCTGCGTTACGTCCACGGCCTGCGCGAGGACGCCGGCCGTTCACTCCTGCTCGAACGCATGCGCGCCCCCTTCACTTCTATCCACGACCTGACCCGCCGCGTCCACGAACTCCGTAAAGACGAACTCACCACGCTCGCGGAAATTGGCGCACTCAACTCAATTGGATTGCAGATTTCAGATTTTCAGATTGAAAAGCCAAACCAATCTGCAATCTGCAATCACAAATCTGAAATCAACTCGAAACCTGAAACTCGAAACTCGAAACTCACCCTTCATCGCCGCGACGCTCTCTGGCAAGTCGAACGCGCCGTCCGATCCTCTGGCCCTCTTCTCGAAAACCAATCCGAGCCCGACGAGCACTCACCCCTCGCTCCCATGAACCACGAAGAGCGCCTGGTCGCCGACTTCCACGGCACCGGACTCACCGTCGGCCCGCATCCCATGGCCTATCGCCGCGCATGGCTCAATGCCATGGGCATTCGCCGCGCCAGCGAATTGCGCGATCTGCCCACGGGCAAGCGTCTGCGCATCGGAGGCTGCGTCATCACCCGCCAGCGTCCCGGCACCGCCAAGGGATTCGTATTTTTATCTCTGGAAGATGAAACCGGAGTGGCGAACGCCATCGTCCGCCCCGACTTGTTCCATGAAAATCGCCTGCTGCTCACCAGCGAACGCTTCCTGGCGATCGAAGGAATTCTGCAGAATCAGGACAACGTGATCTCAGTCCGCGCCGAACGCGTGCAGCCACTCTTCGTGACCAAGGCCGAAACGGTCTCGCACGACTTCCACTGAACGATTTCACCACGGAGGCACGGCGTGGCCACGAATTTCTCAGTTGCTCAGTGTCTCCGTGGTGTGAACTTTACTTCCCCGTGTAGCTCACTCTCCAGATCGAGTTCGATCCGTCGTCGCTCACCAGCAGCGATCCGTCCTGAGCCTCGGTCATGCCCACCGGACGTCCCCACACATCGCCATTCGGCAGCACGAAGCCTGTCAAAAAGTCTTCATAATCTCCCGACGCATGACCGGTCTGGTGCAGCGGTATGCGAATCACTTCATATCCCACGCGGACAGACTTGTTCCACGATCCATGCTCCGACGCGAAGATGTCGCCCTTGTACTCCGCCGGAAACTTGCTGCCCTGGTAGAAAGTAAACTCGAGTGATGCGTTATGCGGCTGCAGCAGCACATCCGGCACGATCGCCTTGTCTTTCAACTCGGGATGCTTCCCTGCATGCCGCGGATCCTGATGCGGCCCGATGTACCACCATGGCCATCCGTAGAATCCGCCTTCCTGCACATGCGTGATGTAGTCGGGCACAAGGTTGTCGCCCAAAGCGTCGCGCTCGTTCACCGAGCACCACAGCTCGCCCGTGGTGGGATTCACCCGGATCCCCCCGCCCGCATTGCGAATGCCGTAGGCATACACCTTCAGTTGGCAATTGCTCGGATCGCAAACAAGAATATCCGCGCGATCCTTTTCCCCCGGATGGGTATCCGGATCGTCCACGTTCGACGCCGATCCCACGGCCACGAAGAGCTGCTTGCCGTCCTTTGAGAAATCCAGCGCGCGCGTCCAATGCCCGCCCCCGTCCGGAAGACTTGCGATGTGCTCCGGAGTTCCGCTGGCCTTCATATCCCCCGCGTGATAAGGAATCCGCACCACCTCGTTCGTGTTCCCGATGTAAATCCACTGCGGGTTCGATCCCTGCGGATAAAACGCAATCCCATACGGCTGCTTCAGGCCTTCCGCAAATGTGGACATTTGCTCCGGCTTGCCATCGGCGGTCATGCCGCGAAACACCAGGATTCGTCCGGCTTCACTTTCCGCCAAAAAGATATCTCCGTTGGGAGCCGTCCGCAGCAGGCGCGGATTCTCCAGCCCGGCCGCGTACAACTCCACTTTGAACCCCGCGGGAGCCACCGGCCACGCATTCGCGGGACGCCCCACCACCTCAGCCCCATTGTTCGAGGAGTTCGTCGCAAACGGCTTCGGCAGATCGTTGACCGTGATCTTCCGCCTGTTCCCCGGCTTCTCATAACGGAAATCCGTGAACGGGGGTTTCGGATCCGGAGCATTCAACTTCGCGGTGGGCGCTTCGGGTGCGGCAGGATTCGCTCCAGCAGGTGCACTTTTTCCCGGCCCCATCGATTCCACAAAGCTGACGATTTGCCAGCGCTGTTGCTCCGGCAAAAACTCCCAAGGCGGCATTCCATTATCCTTACTTCCTTTGGTGATGAACCAGAACACCTCGCCGGGCGTGACTCCCTCGAGCTTGCCATCAACCAGGGACGGAACGTTGCCGGTGCCCTGTCCGGTTCTGCCATGACAAGCCAGGCAGTTCCGCGCATACAGAGTTTTTCCCGCGGCAACCGCGGTTGCCTGTCCCTGGTAGGGATTCTTCGTGGCCTTCGCCGATTCCGGCGCGCCGTGAAACGATTTATCTGCTGCAAATGCAGTGACGACAACAAAGAACGACAACGAGACCGCCAATCCAATCTTGCTGGCTTTCAAAGGCATAGGTACCCTCAAAGGATTTTTCTAACTTAGATTCCCCACTTCTCCACAGCGATTCCGGTTTTGCAGATCAGCGCACCGGTTCAATCCAGCTGCCACCGTTACAGAACTATACCGCTACTCGCGAAGCGAACGCACATGGCAGGCATTGGATGGGCCTACCCCTAAAATTACGATGAGCCAAAATCGCCGCCGATTGCGCCTCTATATAAAGAGCTATAATTCCGGCCCAACGGGGCGGCACTCTCTCGATCACCAAAGGAATTCTTCAGGTTCGCTTTGATGCCCGCGCGCGACAATCCGGATGTAAGTATGCTGACACGGCTGATCCTCTGCTTTCTATGCCTGCTTCTCGTCGCACCCTTGCATGCGCAACAGGATGCCAAACCAAAGAAGGTCCTGAAAAACGGCGATGTCGTAATGATGGTCCAGAACCATTTCGACGACGAGACGCTGATCAAAATCATCGAGATCTCAACCACGGACTTCGACGTCTCTGACGACACTCTTGTCTCGTTGATGAATCAGGGTGTCAGTTCGCCCGTCCTGCGGGCCATGCTGTCATCCGCGCATAAACAGAAAGACGCGGCGAACAAGGCCCCCAGCCAGGCCCCTTCCACTTCCCCTCCAGGCTCCGCCAACGCGGCAGCGCCTACCCCCGAGCCTTCTTCCACCGCGGCCGCAGATCCAAAATTCGCAACTCGAGCGCCCGATCCCGCTCCCGCCCAGCCGGCCGCAGCTGTTCCCGCTACGACTCCCGCCCCGTCCTACAACTCAGCGCAGACCATGTCGATGCCGAATTCGGCCATGATGGGCGTGAACCCGCAGCAAATGGCGATGCTACAGGCGCGGATGGCATCCATGGGAATGGGCGGAATGATGGGTGGCATGGGAATGGGCGGAATGAACGGCTTCTCCACGAGCTATTCCCCCGAGCAGATGCCGCATGTTTTTCTCAAGGCGCGCCCGGAGGGCAAACAGGAGATCGCCGCCTCCACCGCGCAGATCGGTCAGACAAACTTCAATGGCGGCATGGGCGCAGGCGGTATGGCCCTGCGCAGCCTGGCCACGCAAGGTCTCAGCTTTGCCGCGATGGGCGCCGGCCCAGCCGGCATGATGGCGATGTCCGCCTTCTCCATGGCCAGTGGATTCATGCCGGGCATGCGTCCGGGCGCTCCGAAAATGACGTATGTCTGGGGCTTGCCCGGCCACAAATCCGCTCGTGAACTCGCCGACAACAATCCGATGTTCGAGCTCAACTACGGCGACATCCCTGGCGTCGATCCCGACGCCTATGAACCGATCGTGCTCAAACTGATTCAAAGCAAGGACAATTATCGCCTTGTGGGCGCAACCCAGATGAAGATGACCGCCAAGAATATGCGCAACGGCGGTGGCCCGGAAAACGGCAAGTGGATCGATGAAGACCGATGGCCTTGCCATGCAAGTAAAGAAGAGCGCGGTTTCTACATTCTCCGCCTGGATTCTCCCCTCGAACCGGGCGAGTACGCCGTCGTGTTGCGTCCGGTGAAGGGATACAAAACACAATCGTCCGGATTGGGCGGCCACGCGCAGGTCTTCTATTCTGTCTGGGATTTCAGCATCCCGGGAGCCACGCCCGAAGACAGCAGCAAGAAAAAGAAGAAGAAATAGTTTTCGGCGGGCGTGGGATGCGAATCGCCTTCGTTGTGATCCCGATAATTGACTCGGCCTCCCCCGCGCCATACCATAGCCGCGATGCCGTCCGCGCCTCGCATTCATTCTTCTTTCGATCTCTCCGTATCGCTAATCTCAAAATTTCATCGAGGTCATCTCCGCAATGATTCATCGGATCGTTTTAGCTTTTCTGCTCGCTCTCGTCCCCATGTCTCTGTTTGCTCAGTACGCGCAAACGGTAGCTGACTGGCAGATGCAGGACTCTGCAAAAGTCTTTTCCACAGCCACCGTCCTCTCCACCGCGAACTTCCATCCGGAGAACTGGTATGCCGCGACGGTTCCCGGAACCGTGCTCACGACGCTGGTGAACAACCATGTTTATCCGGAGCCGCTCTATGGCGAGAACATGCGTGCCATTCCCGAGAGCCTGAACAAGACGAACTACTGGTACCGCACCGTCGTGAACATCCCGGCATCGCACAAAGGACGCCACACCTGGCTTCATTTCGCCGGAATCAACTACAGTTCCGAAGTTTGGGTGAACGGCAAGAAAGCCGGAGCAACTCGCGGCGCCTTCATCCGCGGAGACTTCGACATCTCCGAATTCGTAAAGCCCGGACACCAGGCAGTGATTGCCGTTCTCGTCTCACCGCAACCGCATCCCGGCGTGCCGCATGAACACAATGTCGCCAATGGCGTCGGAGCGAACGGCGGCGAGTCCGCCATCGACGGTCCCACCTTCCTTTCCACGATCGGATGGGACTGGCTGCCCGCAGTCCGCGATCGCGACACCGGTATCTTTCTTCCCGTCACCATGGATTCCACCGGGCCCGCCCTGATCAAAGATCCATTCATCACGGCGGACTTATCGGCGTCGCATGACACCGCGGACCTGCACGTCTTCACGGCGCTTCGGAACGAATCTGCCAAGCCGGTGACCGGCACGCTCACCGGAACCATTCAGCTGCTGAACTCGCAAGATCATCCCATCACATTTCAAAAGCCCGTAACCATCCCGGCAAATAGCACGCAAGACGTCAGCCTCGACAAAGACTCGACTCCCGAACTCCACGTGACCAACCCGAAACTGTGGTGGCCCAACGGATACGGTCCGCAAAATCTCTACACCCTCACACTTAGTTTTGATGTCGCGAAAAAAACATCCTCGACCGAGTCGCGCCAGTTCGGAGTTCGCAAGATCGAATACCAGGTCCCTGACTCCGAGAACCTCACTCTCTCCGTCAACGGCGTGCGCGTCATGGCGCGCGGCGGTAATTGGGGACTCGATGAAGCCCTGAAGCGCGTCCCACGCGAGCGCCTCGACGCGCAGTTCCATCTGCACGCCCTCGCCAATCTCAACATTGTCCGCAACTGGGTCGGACAGAGCACAAGCCCCGACTTCTACGACATGGCGGATAAGTACGGCATGCTCATCTGGGACGAATTCTTTCAGCCCAATCCTTTCGACGGCCCTGACCCCAGCGACATTCCGGCCTACATCGCGAACGTCACCGACAAAGTTGTTCGCTACCGCAACCATCCGTCGATCGCAGTCTGGTGCGCGCGCAACGAAGGCTATCCGCCGAAGGATCTCGACAACTCTCTGAAAGCCCTGATGACCAAACTGGATGGCTCGCGCCTGTACCAGTCCAACTCCGCTGATGGGCGTGGCGTCTCCTCCCACGGTCCTTATTACTGGCGCTCTCCGCGCTTCTTTTATCCGTTGAATGAAAGCTTCAAGACCGAAACCGGGTCCGTCTCCGTGCCTACGATCGAATCGATCCAGGGCATGATGCCGGAAAAGGATTGGGAAACGATCAACGACGACTGGGCGCAACACGACATGGCGTCCGGTGCGCAACGCGGCGACGAATTCCCCCAGACTCTCGCCGAGCGCTACGGACACATCCGTAATCTCGCTGACTTCGTCCGCAAGGGACAGATGGCCACGTACGAAGCCTTCCGCGCCATGTACGAAGGCCGCAACGCGAAGATGTTCAAGGAGACCACGGGCATCCTCACCTGGATGAGCCATCCCGCCCAGCCCAGCTTCGTCTGGCAGCTCTATCATTACGACCTGGAGCCGAATGCCGCTCTCTACGGTGCCAAAAAGGCGGCCGAGCAGGTTCATGTGCAGTTCAACGAAGAGACGCGCGCCATTGAAGTCGTGAACAATCGTGCGGACGCGCTCAACGACCTCCGCGTCAATCTCATCATTTATCGCTTCAATGGAATGATCGATGGCCGCCACACCTACACGGTTGCACAGCTCCCGGGAAGTTCCACGATCAGAGTTGCGCAGATCGAGGTCGACGCCCGCATCACGCCGCTCTACTTCATCAAGCTCGTTCTCACCGATGCCACAAACGACGTGATCTCATCGAACCTCTACTGGCAGCATGTTGCGCAGGATCAATTCGACGGTTTCGAGAACCTGCCAACCGTCGCACTCGATGCCAGGGCCAGCGCGAGCACCGAGGGAGATCAAACGCTGGTCAGCGTCACACTCCGCAATAACACCGACAACGTCGCCCTGCTCGCGCACCTGCAACTTCATCAGAAGAACAGCGGACGCCGCGTCCTTCCCGTCTTCTACTCCGACAACTACATCTCGCTCTCTCCCGGAGATTCCGCCGGCGTCCGCATCGAAGCCGCGACCAAGGATTTACAGGGAGACGAACCTCTGATCGAAATCGATGGATACAACGTGGATGTAAAACCCGTCGATGGTCCGGTATCAGTCACTCTCAACCAGAACGCCCAACCGTCCCACTGGCCAGCATCGAACATCGTCCCCGAGCGCAGCAAGTAAGGGCACGGAAAAGAAGATTCGGGATTGTTTTGACAAGGCAGAGCCTCCGGAGGGCGCATCCACACGCTACGGTGTTCTCTGTATTCCTAAGCTTCCCGCTTCCTTGTTTCACTGTAGGGTGCATTACAGAGGCACCAGTGTCGTAATCCTCACGGATAAGCCCTCGAATATCGGGAAGGCACCAGTTCGAATCCTGGTAGCCGAGGACAATCCTTCGGTCCGCGGCGCCATGCGAAGCGTTCTGGAGCATGCCAATGAAAATTGGCAGATCATCGAAGCAGGCGATGGCGCAGAAGCGGTCGAGAGAACCAAGGAATTCCGCCCGGACTTGATCATCCTCGATCTGGTGATGCCGGCAATGGACGGCTTTGACGCCGCGCGCGAGATCGTCCGGCTAGCCCCACAAATTCCAATCCTGTTACACACCATGTTCTCGTCTCCCATGGTCGATCTCGAGGCTCTCACCATCGGCGTGAAGAAAGTCGTGGCTAAATCTGAAAGTGGAGCCCTGGTCTCGGCCGTCCGTGAACTTCTCCGACCGAACCCGGCCACCAGCACCGCGTAGCAGCACTCGCGTAGCAGAAGATCCACGTCCTGCATTATTTGCTGTCATGAGACGAGCAAATATGAGACGAGCGAATTTAAGCCGCGAAGCGGCGAAGGAATGCAGCCCACGGCGCAAGCCGTGGGGTACAAAGTGGAATATCCGCCAGCCGCGGAGCGGCGGAAGAAGAGTTCTCAGGCGATCTCGAAAGCTCGTATCACTTCGCATTTCGGATTGTTCTGCCCGCATTGACCATGGACAAAGACGCCGGCGCAGTTGTATCAAGTGACTTCGTTTGCTAGCTTGGCGTAGATGCCGCCGCCCGTGCCCGAACAACTCAGCACGACCATTGACAATCTTTACCGTTCGGAGTCGGGCCGCGTTCTGGCGACGCTCGTCCGTCTCCTCGGAGATCTCGATCTCGCCGAAGAGGCCATGCACGAAGCCTTCGCTGCCGCACTGGAGTCCTGGCCCGACTCCGGAATCCCCGACAATCCGCGCCCCTGGCTGATTTCAACGGCACGCTTCAAGGCCATCGATGTCATTCGCCGGCGCGCGCGCTTCGATGGCGCACAGAAGGACCTCATTGCCCACATGGAGGCGCGCATGAAGGAAGCGGCCCCCGGCGAAATGCAAGACGACGCGGAGATCGAAGACGATCGCCTCCGCCTCATCTTCACCTGCTGCCATCCCGCGCTGCCTCCCGAAGGACAGGTGGCGCTCACCCTGCGAGAAGTCTGCGGCCTCACCACCGAGGAAATTGCCCGCGCCTTTCTCGTCACGCCGGCAACGCTCGCCCAACGCATCGTGCGTGCCAAGTCTGTCATCCGTGATAAGGCCATTCCCTACCAGGTGCCAGTGTCGCAGGAATTATGGCAGCGGCTGGGCACTGTCCTCCTCGTCGTATATCTGATCTTCAACGAGGGATACTCGGCCGCAACGACCGGGGCCGAACTCAGCGCCAAACTCAGCAACGAGGCGATCCGTCTCAGCAGGCTCCTGCTCGACCTGCTCCAGCTTCACTCAATTCAGGAACCCGAGGTCGTAGGCCTGTTGGCGCTCATGCTGCTGCACGAGTCGCGCCGCGCCGCCCGCACCTCTCCCGCCGGAGACTTGATCCTGCTCGAGCAGCAGGATCGGTCCTTGTGGAACCGCGACCAGATCGCCGAAGGCATCTCGCTCACCGAGCGCGCTTTGGCGTCGGGCCGCTTCGGCGCCTACACTCTGCAGGCTGCCATTGCGGCCGTTCACGCCGAGAGTTCCTCCACCGCATCCACGGACTGGCGCCAGATCACTCTGCTCTACGACCAGTTGCTTCGCATTCAGCCATCCCCGGTTGTCGAGCTGAACCGCGCCGTGGCCGTCGCCATGTCCGAAAGTCTCGAGCGGGGTCTTCGTCTCATCGACCACTTGCTCGAACGCGACGAACTCTCGAACTACCACCTCGCGCACTCCGCCCGCGCGGACCTGTGCCGCAGACTGGGCCAGATTCCTGAGGCCCGTGCTTCCTACGAGAAGGCTCTCGCCCTGCTTGCGCGTGGCAAAGATAAAGATCGTCAGGAACCGGACCGCCGCTTTCTCGCCATGCGGCTCGATGAATTGAAATGAAACGAATCTCCCCCAGCTTCAGGCCACGCCTCTGGACGGGGCAGCGGTTTACCGCTGCGATTTAAGCACCCACAGGGCCAACCGGCTTTAGCCGCTGAGGTGCCTGATCGAGAAATCGAAAAAAATGCATCCATGCTGTCGATTTTGCCCACCCTCGACGACTATAGGATGAACGAGCCAAGCGCAACACGATGCTGTTGGCTCGAAGACCTCTAAGGAGAAAACAATGCCGCAATATCTGGTTTCTGGTTACCTCCCCGACAACTTCGACCCCTCCAAAATGGACGCAGCGACGGTCGAGGGGATTCAGGCGCTCAACAGAGAAATGGACGCTGCCGGCGTGACGAAGTTTGCCTGCGGCCTCGGCCCGACCCGCACACTGCGGACGCAACCCAACGGCGAAGTGCTCCTCACCGACGGGCCGTACCTCGAGACCAAAGAACACGTGGGCGGTTTATCGATCCTGGAATGCGCAGATCTCGACGAGGCGCTCGCATGGGCGCGCAAGGCCGCAAAAATGGGCCGTATGCCGGTCGAGGTGCGCGAGATTTTCTTCGTGCCGGACCCCGAGCAAGCCTGAGCCACGCCCAAAAGTCCCATTCTCAGGAGATAAACAATGTTGAAAAGTAAGATTGCCGCAATCGCCATCACAGGCCTCGCACTACTCGCTGTGCTCGGTACAGCACACCACATGATGGCCCAGGATGCCACGACACCCTACCCGAAGATGGCCCCGATCGACCAGTACCTCATGGCGGACCAGGCCGCGGAAATATCTCTCGCACGAAGCGCGGCGCCCGACTCCATTTCTCGCGACGCAGAAGTGCAGGTTCTCCGTCGTCATGGTTTCGAAACAGCGGTTCAGGGCAAAAACGGTTTCGTCTGTATCGTGGGCCGCGGATGGTCCTCCGCAGCCGATCC
Organism: Terriglobia bacterium; assembly: GCA_963727085.1. Classification (GTDB taxonomy): domain Bacteria; phylum Acidobacteriota; class Terriglobia; order Terriglobales; family Acidobacteriaceae; genus Sulfotelmatobacter. The sequence continues at coordinate 158,113 of CAVSER010000008.1, forward strand.
TGACTTCTGGAATCCGAAAGTGCGGGTTCCCATGTGTCTCAATGCGCCGGCCGCGCGTACCTACCTTCTACGCATCACGAAAATCACCGACCTGACTCTCGCAGGACGCACTCTCGCTCAGGTGAACGACGCCATCGGCGCCGCCGTCGCCAAAAAAGAAATGCCGCCCATGGAGCCCGGCGCCATGTGCTACATGATGTCGAAGCAAGGATACGGTGGCGACGCCGCGCCACACTGGCCTTCCCACCTCATGTTCTTCTACTCCAACATCGACCCCGCGATCTGGGGAGCCAATCTGCCCGGTTCTCCCGTCATGGGGATGGCCGATCCCCTCGAGCACCTCACGCAATTCGTAATCACAACGCAACGCTGGTCCGACGGAACGGAAGCCCGCTAACGCCTTGTGGTGGCAGCCTTTGGGCGGGCGGCAAGGCTTTCGATCTTACTCACGGTGGCAACAAAAGTGGATACCCCATCCTTTCGCCGCTTTGGGTCCGAAGGCCGCGTTTCTTCCAGAAAAAAGTCTCGGCACCGGCTGTCGATTTTCTGCCTGCACGACGACAATAGGATGAACTGTCTACAGGAGGAAATCATGGCGCAATATTTGGTTGCAATTCACCACCCCGACAACTATGAACCGTCCCTCGAGGACGAAGCGATGATGCGCGACATCCACGCACTCAACGAAGAGATGATCGCTGCCAATGTCAGGATCTTCGCCGGCGGCCTGCGCTCGGCGAGCAGCGCGAAGTCGCTGCGCAAGCAGCCAGGTGGCAAGGTGCTCATGACCGACGGCCCGTACCTCGAAACCAAGGAGCACATCGGCGGCTTTTGGATCCTCGAAACCGCCAGCATGGACGAAGCACTGGCATGGGGACGCAAGGCCGTCGTCGCCTGCCGGGCCCCGGTCGAGGTGCGTCCGTTCTTCGGATCCGACGAAATCGACCGAAAGGAGTCACCTCAACAGAGCGACGGAACACTGCGAAAAAGGAAGTCTGGCGGAATCAAATGAGAAAACTGATCTTCGCAATCAACACTACGTTGGACGGCTGCGTCGACCACACCAAACAAGTTGCGGATGAAGAAACGCACGAATATTTTACGAACTTGCTGCGAGAGAGCGGCCTGCAGGTCTTTGGGCGTAAAACCTATGAATTGATGGTTCCCTATTGGCCTGAAGTCCTCAAAAAACAATCTGGGACGAAAGCAGATATCGAATTTGCCCGGGCATTCGATTCCATCCGCAAAGTTGTTTTTTCACAGTCATTGGACCGTGTTGAAGATAAAAATACAAGAATTGTTCGCACGAGCCTTCACAACGAAATAGTCGAACTGAAACAGGAACAAGGCAAACATATCTTGGTCGGTGGAGTGAGCGTTCCGTCGCAACTTATCGAGCTTGGCCTGGTCGATGAATATCGTTTCGTCGTAGGGCCAGTCCTTGCAGGGGAAGGGAGACGGTTGCTGGAAGGTGTCAGCCGGCCGGAGAAATTGCGATTAAAGCTGGTTGAGTCAAAGCTTTTCAAATCTGGATGCGTCGCGCTTCGTTACTTGAAACAGTGACAGCGATGCTGCTGGCTTCTACCCGGAGGAGAAGAAGAGAAGAACGATGAAGTACATCTGTTTGGGATACATCAAGCCGGGAACGTTCGAAGCCATGACCGAGGACGAGCGGTCCGCAGTGCTCGACGAATGCTTCGAGCACAACGACCATCTGCGCGCCAACGGACATGTGGTTGGCGAACTATCGCTTCAGCCTCCGGAGACCGGATTAACCCTGTATTGGAAAGACGGCAAAGTCGCGACCACCGACGGCCCCTATGCGGAAACCAAGGAACAGCTCGGAGGCATCCTCATCCTTGAGGCGCGAGACCTCAATCACGCCATTCAGCTTGTCTCACAGCTGCCGGGCTTTCAGTATGGGCTTGGCCCGATTGAGATAAGGCCGGCCGCGGACATGAACGAAATGCTGAAAGCAAGCAAACAGCGACGGCAGAACACCGCACGCTTGAAGACGGGCGTTTGAAAGTTTCGGAACAAACATTGCCACAAATGCTTGGATGTGACAGAAATGAGATGGTTTGGTAGCGCTACCGGGAATCGAACCCGGGTTTGAAGATTGAGAATCTTCCGTCCTAACCCCTAGACGATAGCGCCACGGGCGTGATTTCAAATTATAACAAAGGATCGTCCGCCGCAGACTTCAGCTCGCCCGGAACGACTCTGCCAGGAAGTTTGCGGCGCGTGCCTCTGTTTCGTTTCTAATCAACAACTTTCTGATGTGAATCCCACATGAATTTCCCACTACGAACCTCGCAGGTCCATTTCGATTTCAACCGCATGGTCATTGATTTTTTTTATACAACTTTGTGCTTTTCACAGCTGCAGAAGCGCTATAGTAGAGACACCTGAAAAATCCAATTTGTTCATAACTGCAACTGCAGGGGCGACGTGTATGTTGTTCCTTCATCAACCAATCCAATCATTCCTAAATTTAGGAGCGTGCAAGGAGTACGCACATATGGCAAAACCCAGAGTTCCCAAGAAGCAGAACGGAAACATCGCTCTCCCCACCCCGGAAGTCGTCTCGGCGACCGTCCCAAAGGTCGAGACCAGCGCCACCCCAGCACTCACGACGACGGCACAGCCCAAGAATTACCCGCTGAAGCCGTCCATCGTGAAGAACGAAGCCCGTACGAATCTTGTACCGATTAATGTCGAGGAAGAAGTCCGCCGGCTGGCTTATTTGCTGTCGGAGCGCCGCGGGTTCGAACCCGGGCACGAATCGGAAGACTGGCTCGCAGCCGAACGCGAGATTCGCCAGCGTTATCACCAGCAGAGCGCCTAGGGCGCTCGATTGACCGCCTGGCGGCCGAGCCCCGGCCGCCGTCCCGCGGCGTAAACGTTTCCGCGCCACTTCCCTCTCCGCTTCGCGGGAACCGGTATGAAAAACCTAGACAGGGCAGTCTGAACGGACCTCAGCGTGCACTCATCGGCCATTTGAGCGTCAATGGGGCATGTTCCCCGTTTCGGTTTGCTTGTCCATCTACTTTCTGAAAAAATACGGTGGGGTTCCACATGGCGACAATTGGTAGTTATGCCTTGCTGCTCGCGCTGGCGCTGAGCATCTATTCGTTCGGCGGCGGCCTCCTGGCCCTGTTCTTTCAGGATGATCCCCGCTGGGCGCGCCTGGGCGAAACCGCCCGACGCGCCGGAGTGGCAGTCTTCGGAGCAGTGGTTCTGGCTGCGATCGCGCTCGTGGTCGCCGCCTTCCGCGACGACTTCACTATCGCCTACATCTTTCATCACAGTAACCGCGATCTCCCGGGTCCCTACAAATTCGCCACACTCTGGTCCGGGCAGGAAGGCTCCCTCGTCTTCTGGTCCCTGTTGCTCGCCGGGTACGGATTCGTCCTTCGCCTTCGGCACAAAACCGATCAGCGCCTTTTCGCCTACGCCTCCGTGGTTCTCGCCGGAGTACAGATCTTCTTTCTTCTGCTGGTCAACATCGCGGCGAAGCCGTTCGGCCTGATAGACGGCCCCCTGCGTCCCGACGGCAGTGGCCTCAACCCGCTCCTGCAATATCCCGAGATGGTGATCCATCCGCCGATGCTTTATCTCGGATATGTCGGCTTCACCATCCCATTCGCATTTGCCCTCGGGGCGCTGATCATGAAGTATCCGGGTGAAAAATGGATTCACATCACCCGCCGCTGGACCATGGTCACGTGGGGATTCCTCACCATCGGAATCTTCCTTGGGGCCCACTGGGCCTATGCGGTACTCGGGTGGGGCGGATACTGGGGCTGGGACCCAGTCGAAAACGCCTCGCTGATGCCATGGCTGGTCGGCACGGCGTTCCTGCACTCCGTCATGATGCAGGAGAAACGCGGCATGCTGAAAGTCTGGAACATGTGGCTGGTGTTTGCCACGTTCTGGCTCGCCATTCTCGGGACGTTCCTCACCCGCAGCGGCATCATCAGCTCGGTCCACGCCTTCGCCCAGTCTTCCATTGGAACCTGGTTCGCATGGTTCCTGGGAATCAGCTTCGCGGTGTTTGTCTATTTCTTCGTCAAGAACCACGAGCACCTTCGCAGCGAGCACAAACTTGAATCGCTGGTCTCTCGCGAATCCAGTTTCCTGTTCAACAATCTTTTATTCGTGCTCCTCTGCTTCACCGTATTGTGGGGCACATGGTTCCCAAAGATCTCGGAACTGGTGCAGGGGAACAAGGTCACGGTCGGCGCGCCTTTCTATAACCGTGTAGCGATTCCGGTCGCGCTTCTGTTGCTGATTCTCACCGCGGTCGGACCGCTGCTCGCGTGGCGCAAGACGTCCATGGAGAGTCTCAAACGCAATTTCCTGTGGCCCAGCGTTGGCGGAATCGCCGTGATGATTCTGCTGATGATTACGCCCGCGAACTGGGGATCTCCCTTCGGACTCCGCCCCTGGCAGGACACATCGTATTTCTATTCGCTGATGGCGATCGGGCTGTCGGTCATGGTGACGCTCACGGTCGCGTCCGAGTTCTACCGCGGCGGCCGCGTAATCTCTGAGAAGAGCGGACAGGGCATGTTCGCCTCCATGGTCCAACTCACGCATCGCAACACGCGCCGTTACGGAGGCTACATCGTTCACTTCGGCGTCGTTGTCGTCATCATCGGATTTGCGGGTGCGGCCTTTAACCAGGACAAAGAGCAGGAGATGGGATATGGCGACAAGCTGAACATCGGCTCCTACACGCTTGTCTGCCGTTCGTACACGAATGACGATTTTCCGAACTACGAAGCGGAGTGGGCCGTTCTCGACGTGTACCAGAAGGGCAAGCAGATCGACACGCTGACGCCCGAGCGCCGCTTCTACAAGGCCAGCCGTCAGACGTCCACCATGCCGTATATCCGCTCGACGATGAAAGAAGACCTGTATCTGGTCTATGAAGGAATCAACCAGGACACCGGACGTCCCATTCTCAAGGCGCATCTGAATCCGCTGGTGATGTGGATCTGGCTGGGCGTCTGGATCATTCTCGGGGGTACCGTGCTTGCGCTGATCCCGAATGCCCCGGCACCGGTCCGCATGCCCGTGGCCAAGCTGGTGGAGCACGCTGCTCCGGTAGCGGGCGACTAGAAAACTGATTTCAGATTGAAGATTTTAGGTTCCAGATTGGGCGGGAGATGCGATTCAATCTGCAATTTGAAATCATAATTCTGAAATCGAATTTAACAATCTGAAATCAAAATGACGTTAAAACTCAATCCGACTCTTCGCCGCGGGCTGCACTGCGCGGTCCTCGCCGCTGTGGTCACGATCTTCGCCGGCGCCGGCGACCCCGGCACTCGTTTCAACCAGCTCGGCCATCAGCTGATGTGCATCTGCAGCTGCGGACAGATTCTGCTTGAATGCAACCACGTCGGCTGCCCGGATTCCGACGGCATGCGCAACGAACTCATGGCCGCCGTCACTCGTGGAGACAGCGACAGCCTTGTCGAGCAAGCCTTCGTACAAAAATACGGGCCCACGGTACTGGCTGCACCGACCACAACCGGCTTCGATCGCACTGCCTGGATCATGCCGTTCCTCGCTCTGCTCGTCGGCTTCACGATCGTGATCCTCGTCGTACGCGCCTGGAAGAATCGACCGGCTCCTGCTCTGGCCGATGGCTTGCGCCCCGTGCGTGGCGCCGAACTCGAACAATTCCGCGAGCAAGCGCGCAAGGAGACTGATCTATGAGTTTCGAATGGGCCTGCTGTTTACTGGTCACCGCAGCCTCGCTTCTCTATATCTTTTACTTGCCCGGCAAGCTCTACCTTGGGCCGCGGAAGACGCGCGCTTCCTATTTGCGCGAGCGTAAGGACGCCGTGTACGAGAACCTGCGGGATTTGAACTTCGAATTCATTGCCGGGAAAATCCCGGACGAGGACTATCAGTCCATGAAGTCTTCCCTGCAGGACGAAGCCGCCACACTCCTGGCTGAAATCGCGCGCCTGGAAGAGAAAGCTGCCGCTGCACCAGGCCGGACTCGCGGCTGAGGTTTTTGTTGGAACAGCTGTCCGGTCGAGCGAAGCTCCGCGGACAACGTGAGCGGAAGGACCGAGCCGAGTCGCGGCGGAATTTTGAAAGCAAGGCACAGCAGTGCCGGGTAAGCTGCACGAGAACGGAGCGTGTCCCGTGAGGGACGGCGCCTCTCGCCGACAAAGAGGAACATGAATCGTTCGAATCGTAGATCTAATTTCATCGCGAGGGGGGCGTTGACCCTTCTCGGCGCTCTACTTCTTTCTACCCTAGCGTCCGCACAGACGCTCACGGGTACGGTCAAGAACGTGACTACCGGCAAGCCCGGCGCTGGAGACGACGTCGTCCTGATCACGCTCGGTCAAGGAATGGAAGAAGCAGGACGCACCAAGGCTGACGCCAAGGGAAATTTCACCTTCAAGATCGATCAGCAGGGACCGCATCTCGTCCGCGTGATCCATCAGGACGTCACTTATCACCGTATGGCCCCTCCGGGAACGACTTCCGTCGAGGTCGAAGTCTACGACGTGAGCAAGAAGGTTGAAGGCATCGAGGTCGTCGCCGACATCATGCGTTTCCAGGCTGGAAACGGCAACATGCAGATCGATCGCACCTTTGCTGTTCAGAACAACTCGAAGCCGCCGCGCACGCAGATGAACGAGCACAATCTCGAGTTCTATGTCCCGGAGGGCGCGAAGATCACGGAGGGCCAGGCCATGACCGCCGGAGGCCAGCCGGTAAAATCCGATCCGGTGCCGGAGGGTGCAGCCTCGAAGAACAAGTACTCGTTCCTGTTCCCGCTGCGTCCGGGCGAGTCTCGCTTTAGCGTGGTGTACACGCTGCCTTACACGGGCAGCATCAATATCGATCCAAAGAGCGTTTACCCTCTCGAACATTTCGTCGCGATGGCGCCCAAGGCGATGCAGTTCGCGCCCGCAACCGAGGGCGTTTACAAGCCGGCTCCTTTTCCCGGCCAGCCCGATGCCAACATCGAAGTCGCCTCCAGCACACAGCCTGGACAGTCCATGGCTTTCAAGCTGACCGGCGAAGGAGAACTCGCCGCTCCCGTCGATAATAGTGAACAGTCCGGCCAGGGAGGTGGCGGAGCCCCCCAAGCTGGCGGTCCCGGCGGAGGACTTGGCCCGCCGATCGACGCGCCGGATCCCCTTCAGAAATATCGCTGGTGGATTCTTGGAGGAATTGCCGCCGTTCTTGTAGTGGGCGGAGTTGTAGTAGCCACACGCCAGCAGGCGGCCAATCGCGCCGCGGCCCGCGCTATGGCCGCAGGTGGCTTCTCGCCGATGGAAGCCGACGACGAATTCGAGATCCCGGGGCCTGCGAAAAAAGTTTCCCGCCCCTCTCAGGCACGAGCCGCAGAATCGCGAGCCAGCGAAGAGCGTCAGGCGGCACCGCGGTCGTCCAAATTGATGGAAGGCCTGAAGGAAGAATTATTTGAACTCGAAGTCGAGCACAAACAAGGCCGCATCACCCAGCAGGAATATGAGCAGACGAAGGCCGCCCTGGACCAGACGCTCCAGCGCGCCCTGAAACGCGAAAGCGCAAAACAGACTTAAACGGCGCGACACTAATTGCTGCGCAGCGCCTCCATCGGGTTCACGGCGGAGGCGCGCCGTGCAGGAATGTATCCTGAAGCTGCGGCCACCAAGAGCAGCACCAACGCCATGCCGAGATAAGTCGGCACATCCCACGAAGAAGTGGCAAAGAGAAGCGACGCGATCAGCCTCGCTACGCCGAGTGCGACCAGAGTGCCCAGCGCCATTCCTGTGCATGCAAGTCGCATGGTATCGCCCAATACCTGCCGTTGCACCCGGCCACTGCTCGCGCCGAGGGCCATACGGATGCCGATCATTTGCGTTTGCCGCGTTACCGAGTACGAGATCACGCCGTAAATGCCAAGCGCTGCGAGCAACAGGCCGAGTCCGGCAAATGACGCCACCAGCAGCATGAAGAAACGCCGCGGCGAAACTGCCCGATCGACGATGCTTTGGATCGGCCGAAATTCAGCTGCCGGCTGATTGGGATTCAGTTCCCGCAAGGCGCGAAGCACACTCGCTGCCAGCGTCGCCGGCGGCAGACTCGTGCGGACCACCAGTTGCGCCCCCGATGGACCCTGCTGCGTAACCGGATAATAAATCTGCGATCCCGTGCCACCTTCCACCGTTTCTTCATGAACATCATCGACCACGCCAACTACACGGTCTTCTTCTTTCCCGCGCATGAGGATCTTCCCTACGGGGTTCTCTCCCGGCCAGTACGCGCGGGCTGCGGAGGCATTGATGAGAACCACTCTCTCGCTACGTGGTCCATCGGCCCAAGTAAAGTCTCGGCCCTGGATGCGAATCCCCATCGCGCGAATAAATCCAGGGGTCACTACGTAGACCAGCGGGTCGGGCAATTCGCCGGGTGCAAAGACCTTTCCCTTTGGCTCGGGAGTATCCCATTCGCGGTTCGGTCCCAGGGGAAGGTAATCCGACATACCTGCGGCCTCGACCCCCGGCAGCGCACTCACCCGAGCGATAATCTGCTGGAATATCTCGCCGCGCTTGGCTTGGCTGGCCTCCTGCGATGGAGCGCCGTCGTCATAGTCCACTTTGATGGAAGCCGCGCGCCCCGGTTGAAAACCGAGGTCCACATCGAGCACTTTGACAAAACTGCGCAACAACAATCCTGCGCTCACCAGAAGCACGCAAGCCAGCGCAACTTCAAGAACCACCAGCACGGCGCGGATGCGCTCGTGCTTGCGGCCCAAGCCGGCACCCGGACCAGAGTCTTTCAGCATCTCCTGCAGGTTCCCGCTGGCGATTCTGATCCCGGGGATCAATCCAAAAATTGTTGCCGTGAATACCGCGATGAGGACAGTCCAGCCCAGCGCCGCGCCGTCGATGCGCAGGCTGCTGAGAAGTGGAAGAGCCATCGATCCCTGATGCGCGAGCCAGGCGATCAGCGTGAGAGCCAGCCCGAGACCCAGGACTGCTCCAGCGCCGGATAGCACAAGACTTTCCATGAGCAACTGCCGCACGATGCGGCCTCGGCTCGCACCCAGCGCACCGCGCACGGCAAATTCTTTGGCGCGCGCCACGGCCCGGGCCAGGAGAAGGTTCGAGAGGTTCACGCCGGCGATCAGTAGAATCATTCCCACCGCGCACCATAGCGCAATCAGCGAACGCCTCAGTTTGCCCGTAACGTAATCCTTGAGCGGCACAGGAATCAGGCTGCCTTTGTACCGTCCCAGCGTTTCCGGATATTTCACGTTGAAATAGAGGTTGGGCGCGACGCGGTTGGCATCATCGAGCGCCTGCGCCACCGTGACTCCGGGCTTCATCCGGCCAATCAGCGTGATGATGTTCCCCCAGTCATGCTCCAGTTTCAGGTCGAGCGGCGCGAATACGTCAACCTTCGCTCCGGGAGAAAACAGCGCGCCAAAGTCGAAGCTATCTGGCAGCACTCCCACGATTGTGACCGGAGTTCCATTGAACTCAACCGCCTTGCCTACGATCTCGCGATCGGAGTTGAACTGGCTTCGCCAGAAGGCATTCGACAGTAGGGCCACCGGATGCAAACCGCCGCTTGCTTCCTCCGCCGTGAATAATCGGCCCATCGCAGGTTGCACGCCGAGGACCTGAAAGAAGTTGCCGATCACGTCGATACCCGTTGCGGGCTGCGGCTCTCCCCGTCCCGTAAGCCGTAGGTTGTCGGCCGTACCGAAAGCCATGTATCCCGTGACATCCTGGTACGCGCGGCTCTGCTCGCGGAATTCTTCATATGCGTCCGCGGAGTATGTCGCACACGATAGCCCGCATCCTGACGGATGCGGAGCAATCCACACCAGTTCGCGCGAATCAGGGAATGGCAATGGACGCAGCAGCAGCGTGTTCACTACGCTGAAGACGGCAACGTTGGCCCCGATTGCGAGCGCTAATATCAAAATAGAAATTGCGGCAAAGCCCGGATCGCGCCCCAAAGTGCGAAAGGTGTAACGCGCGTCCTGGACCGAGTCGCTCCAATAGTCACTGACGCGTTTTCTGCGTTCCATCTTCGCTCCCATTCGTTCTCCAATCTGTTGCACGGCGCGCAGGTCCCCGAACTGGCGTTCGGCTTCCTGACGAGCGGCTACGGGGGACCATCCCTGCGATACGAGGTCATCGATCTTGGCCTGAAGGTGAAAGCGCAACTCGTCTTTTACGTCCTCGGCCGGATCGGGCCCAAAAAGCCTGGCATAGCGTCGCCACATCGGATTCGGACTCATGCAGCTTCCTCCGGCAATGGAGGCTGCGTCGCGCCCAGCACCTTGGCCACGGCCGCCGCATAGGCTTCCCAGGTCTTCACCTCCTGACGCAGCTGGCGCTTTCCTTCAGCAGTGAGTCGGTAGAACTTCGCCTTGCGGTTGTTTTCCGATAGCCCCCACTCCGCCTCGAGCGATCCCTTGCTTTCCAGCCGCCAGAGCGCGGGATAGAGCGTCCCCTCTTCAAGAAGGAGAGCATCATCGCTTTGCCGGCGGATCAGGCTGGTGATTGCGTACCCATGCAGCGGACCCCACACCAGCGATTTCAGGATGAGTACGTCCAGCGTGCCGCGAAAGAATTCTAGTTTTGCGTGATCCATCTGATCTCCTAAGAATTGAAAGGCGAAGATCTCACAAGCTCCCCTTTGTATACAAGGGGACGTTTTTCGCTGAAATTTGTTAGCGAAAAATTGCGAGAATGATGTGTGGGGCGGTAAATTCACTCGAGGAGGACCAAGTTTTGAGCTTCGGTCGCGGATCGCCGCGACAAGTTCAAATAACATCTGTCGGCCCGTGTCCTCCACAGTCCGCACCTGCCTGTAACTCGATGATTAAAATGGGACCAAGGGGTAATCTGCGGTATAGCAGAGCCTCCGAAACGGGGCCTTCGCATCAACCCCTTCTACGCAGCATCTAATGGATTAGCTCCACCAAACTTATGGGAAATACTTTCAAGACCGCGTTCCTGCTGACCGCCCTGACGCTGCTGCTGATGTTCATCGGACGCGCCTTCGGCGGGCAAAACGGAATGTTCATCGCGTTGGCTTTTGCGATCGTGATGAACTTCGTCTCTTACTTCTGGTCCGACAAGATCGCTCTCGCCATGTACCGTGCTCAGCCGGTTTCGCGCGAGGAACTTCCGCGCGCCTATCAAGCCGTCGAGCGGCTGACGCAGAAAATCGGCATCCCGATGCCGAAGATGTACGTGATCCCGTCCGAGTCGCCCAACGCCTTCGCCACCGGACGCAATCCGAGCCACGCTTCCGTCGCAGTCACGCACGGCATTCTGGGACTGCTGACCGATGAGGAGCTCGAAGGCGTTCTCGCTCACGAGCTTGGACACGTGAACAATCGCGACATCCTGATCAGCTCTGTCGCGGCCACCATCGCAGGCGCGATCACCATGCTCGCGAGCATGGGACGCTGGGCCATGTTCTTCGGCGGATATGGCAATAACGACCGCGAAGAGCGGGGAGGCGGAGGACTCGGGGCTCTCTTCATGCTGATCGTCGCGCCGATCGCCGCAAGCTTGATTCAGCTCGCCGTGTCGCGTTCCCGCGAATATCAAGCCGATGCCACAGGCGCGCACTTCACCGGCAATCCATACGCCCTGGCCAGCGCTTTGCAGAAGCTGGACGCTTACTCGCGCCGCGTTCCAATGGCAGCGAGCCCGTCCACCGCGCATTTGTTCATCATCCAGCCGCTCCTCGGGATGAACGGCCAGATGTTCGCGAACCTGTTCTCCACCCACCCGCCAATCGCCAAGCGTATCGAGAGGCTGACGGGAAGGCCCTCGGAGTTTATGCAATAGAGCTACGAGTCTTGAGCTTAGAGCTTTGAGTACGATCGAATTCCGGCCGAGTCCGGCAATTACGTGCAAGTTGGCAATGGCCAACCGTTCAAACATTGAACCTTTCAGCCCCATAGCTCCTGGTTCCTAGCTCAAAGCTCGCAACTCGAAGCTCAAGCTCTATGACGTAGGTAACTCCGTCCCCGCGATGAGCGATAGTAAAATCCAGAGAATGTCGCCTGAAACCGCCATCGCCGCGTCCCATAAAGCCGCCGAACTGGAAAAGGCCCTGCATCGCGTAATCCGCGGCAAGGATGACGTGGTCCGCCTCGCGCTGGTCAGCATTTTCGCGCGCGGACACCTGCTCATCGAAGGCGTCCCCGGAGTCGGCAAGACGACCCTCGGACAAGCTCTCGCCCGCGCCATCGACTGCACCTTCCAACGCGTCCAGTTCACCAGCGATATGCTGCCGTCGGATGTGCTCGGAATTTCGGTTTACTCGGCGCTCGAGCAGAAATTTGAATTCAAGCGCGGTCCGGTATTCACGAACGTGCTGCTGGCTGACGAAATCAACCGCACCACGCCGAAGACGCAGTCCGCCTTGCTCGAAGCTATGAACGAAGCACAGGTAACGGTCGACGCGCACTCGTACGAACTGCCGCAGCCGTTCCTGGTCATCGCAACCCAAAATCCGGTGGAGCATCACGGGACGTATCCGCTGCCCGAGTCTCAGCTCGACCGCTTCCTGATGCGCGTGCGCATGGGATATCCCGACGCACAGGCCGAGCGCCAGATCCTTCGCTCCGAAGCCGGCGTCGCGCATCTCGACGATCTGCGCCCGGTACTCACTGGAGCCGAAGTGCTGGAGATGCAGCAGGCCGTGAAGAACGTCCGCGTGGACGACTCTCTCGTGAACTATGCGCTCGAAATTGTCCGGCGCACCCGGGAGTCGGAGTTCCTGTCGCTGGGCGTTTCGCCGCGCGGATCGCAAGCTCTCTACCGCGCCGCGCAAGCCATGGCTTTCCTCGAAGGCCGCTCGTTTTGCACGCCCGACGACATCAAGCCTCTTGTAGTGCCCGTGTTCGCGCACCGAATCACCGTCAACGGTTTCTACGCGTCGACACTGAGAAAGTCCGAGCAATCCGATCAGGTACTGAAAGAGATCATCGAGAACGTCGCAGTGCCGGTCTAGGAATGCAGAAGTCAGAAGTTAGAATGCAGAATTGACCGGAAACCTCATTCTGACTTCTCACTTCCGACTTCAAATCTGTCTATAATTCTCCCGTCATGTCCATCCTGCGCTACCTGATGCTTCTATCCCTCATCTGCTGGATCGGCGGTCTCATCTTCTTCGCGTTCGTATTGGCGCCCACCGCGTTCCAGGTTCTGCCCAACACGCATCTCGCGGGCAACGTCGTCGGACGAGCGCTCGGAAAGCTGCACTGGATCGCGATCATTTCCGGCGTCGTGTTCCTGGTCAGTTCCCTGCTTTACAGTCGGCTCACGTCCGGATCGGCACACGTGTTCGCCATGCGTCATGTGCTCATCGTCCTGATGCTGGGACTGACACTACTCTCTCAGTTCTGGATCATCCCCAAGATGGATTCGTTACGCGCATCGGTTGGCGATTTCGCGGGCGTGCCGCTGAATAATCCCGCACGCGTGCAATTTGATGCATTGCACGTGTGGTCCACGCGCGTGGAAGGCGCTGTGCTTATTCTGGGCTTGGTGGTGATCTATCTGGCTGGATCGGCGTTGGCATCAAGCTCGCGCTGAGCCCAGTCCCCCTAACGGGTCAGCGCCGCGTTCGTGCTTCCAGCACTTCGCGAATCTTCGTGGAGAGGAAATCCAGTTCGAAGGGCTTCTGTAGCAGGGGCGTTCCCGCTCCCTGTTCCTCCGCGACCGCGGAGACTTCGCCTTCCGTGTATCCCGACATGTAGATGACTTTCATGTCCGGGCGTTTCGCTGAGATCCTGCGAACGACTTCAGGCCCGCGGAAGTGCGGCATGACAACATCGGTGACCACCACATCGATGCGCCCGGTGTACTGTTCAGCGAGCGCGACGGCATCGCGGCCGTCGATCGCCTCGAGCACCGAGTAGCCGAGCGCCTGCAGGAACTGGCAGATCATCCAGCGCAGGTCGGGCTGATCTTCCGCCACAAGGATCGTCTCCATCCCGCTGCGGGAAGGCTCCTGGCGCGTATGGATCGGTTCCTCCGTCGCCGGCGCGGCAACATGCGGGAAATAAACCTGCAGCGTCGATCCCTTTCCGGGTTCGCTGAAGACGCGCACATGACCGCCGCTTCCGCGCACAATGTTGTAGACCACGGACAATCCAAGCCCCGTGCCTTCATCCTTGCTCTTGGTCGTGAAAAATGGCTCGAAGATGTGGCTCTGCGTTTCCGGATCCATGCCGATGCCCGTATCGGACACCGCCAGCATGACGTAGTCTCCCGCCTCGATAGCAGGAGCGTGGTTTATATCGATGGACTCGGAGTGAACGAGTCTCGTCTCGAGCGTCAGCCTGCCGCCTTTGGGCATGGCATCGCGTGCATTGACGACCAGGTTCATGATGACTTGCTCCACCTGCCCGGGATCGGCGCTGATACAGCAGACGTCCGCGCTCAAATTCACGACGAAGTCCATCTGTTCGCGTAAGAGCCCGAGCAGCATTTCACTCATCCGGTTGACCAGCGAATTCAGATCGAGGACCTGCGGGCTGAAAGCGTGCTTCCTGCTGAACGACAGCAACTGCCGGGTCAGGTTTGCAGCGCTTTCGCTGGTGCGGACGATGGTCTCGACACTCTTCCGCGCGGTCGAACTCAACTCCGGTTCTTCGAGCACGATATGCGCGTATCCCTGCATGACCATCAACATATTGTTGAAGTCGTGCGCGATGCCTCCGGCGAGACGTCCCACGGCTTCCATTTTTTGTGACTGCCGGACCTGGTCCTCAAGAGTGCGCCGCGCGGTCACATCGCGCGAGGTGACGACAATCCCCCCCACCGCAACATCGTTCAGCAGGTTGTTCCCTACAGCCTCCAACCATATCCACGTGCCGTTCTTATGACAGAAACGAAACTCCGGAGGCGCTGCGCTTCCCACCTTCAAGGTGAGGCGCTCCAGAGCGAAACGAACGGCCGGCTGGTCTTCGGGATGGATGAACGAGAGAAAGCTCTTGCCCAGAAGCTCCGACGTGGTGTATCCCGTGACTCGCTCGATTGAAGGGCTCTGGTACAGCATGGTCGCATCGACCGCGACGATGGTGATCACGTCCGACAGGTTCTGGATGAGATAGCTGAACCGTTCTTCACTGCGCCGCAGAATAACGGCAGCCTCACGCCGCTCGCGCAGGTCACGAAAGATGCCGAGAATCGCAGGCCGTCGGCCGAATTCCGTGTTGCTTGCATTCACTTCGACAGGAATAATTTGCCCGTCGGCACTCAGCAACTCCAACTCTCGACTGGCCGGGAATGCCGACGACGCGAGCAGACCGGGGTCCTGAGTTCCGTCGCGAACGGGATACAGGTTCGCCTCCGGCATGCCGATAACTTCTTCTTCGCTGCGTCCCAGCAACTGGCATGCTTTGTTATTGGCCTCGAGGACCCGCCGCGTCGAGGCATCAATGACAACGATGGCATCGTTGGCGGTATTCAGCAGGTTGTGATGCTTCTCCTCGGAATTGCGAATGCGGCTCATCACCGCGACCGAGAAGACGATACCCACCAGCAACAGCAAGCCTGTCGCGGCACCTGTCGCCAGCGACAGCACCCGGTTGATCCAGCGCGCACCTTCCCCCAGCGTGGAAGAGAAATCGTTCTCCAGCGGTGTCAGCCGCGCATCGACCTCAGCTAACTGTTCTGCAATCGCGCGGATCTTTTGGTCATCGGGATGGGCAGACCTGATCTCCTGGTGAAGTTGCTCGGCCAGCCCGCGCAGGTTGTCGATCTCACGATCGCCTTCGGTCCAGATTGCAATCGCCTTCGCCATGTGCCCGATGTGCCCAAATCGGCGAAAGAGCCGCGACATGCTGGACACATCTTCAGGATTGTTCCGTCCCTGCACGAATCCCTGGTACACCAGCGTGAGATCCGGCGAGGCAGTCTGCAATTGCAGCCGCGCCTGCTTGTCGCCGAGAGGCACCGCAATCTCAGCCAGGTAATCCTGATAGTCGGCTTCCGAATGATTGGCAGCGTACTTGGTCAGGCTCAGAGCGGCGCGCTTTTCCGCCTTGGACCACAGGCTTTCTCCGGCCACATAGGAGCGAACTCCCGTCAGGATGTCGGCGCGGGCCAATCCGAGGAAGAAGACGCAGAGAACGATGAACACAAAAATGGTGACGACGGCGAGTAACTTCCGGGCGATGGGTAGACGGTAGAAGATGCTGCGGATGCGCATGTAAGCCCGAGGACCCTGAACGTCTTTCCGCGCCCACACGCGGAAAAGATGGTTGATCTGATCTGGCGCTTTCTTTCGTTCGTATGGCTGGTGAGCTCTTGAATTACAGGATACTCTTGTGACAAAGCCCGTCAAGTGAGCGTGCTAGAACGTTGCCTGATCTGGGTGTTAAGCGTTTGCGCCGTCCAGGCGTAGTGATCCCCCATTACGGGCGATACCGGAAACAAGTCACGAGATGATCGTTCACCATCCCGGTCGCCTGCATGAACGCATAGCAGATGGTTGAACCGGCGAAGCGGAAGCCGCGGCGCTTCAGGTCCTTGCTCATCGCGTCGGACTCCTCAGTTCGAGCGGGAACCTGCCGCATCGAGTTCCGGCGGTTGACCTTCGGCTCGCCGCCCACAAACTGCCAGATGTACCGGTCGAAGCTGCCGAATTCCTTCTGCACGCGGAGCAAGGCTTTCGCATTGTCAACGGACGACGCAACTTTCAGCTTGTTGCGAACGATCCCTGGGTCCGCTAGCAAGCTCCGGATCTTTTGTTGATCGAATCGCGCTACCTTCTCGGGATCAAAGCCCGCGAAGGCTCTCCGGTAATTCTCGCGTTTGTTGAGAATCGTGCTCCAACTCAGTCCGGCTTGTGCCCCCTCCAGAATGAGGAACTCGAACAGAGTCCGATCGTCATGGACAGGTACGCCCCACTCCTCATCGTGATAGCGCATCATGAGTCCACTGCCCGCCCAGGCGCAACGCACCACCTCGGGATTGTCAGCGTTCTTCTTTGCGGTCATGTTCTTATCCGGAATAGACAATTATGCCCTC
Source organism: Terriglobia bacterium (assembly GCA_963727085.1). Classification (GTDB taxonomy): domain Bacteria; phylum Acidobacteriota; class Terriglobia; order Terriglobales; family Acidobacteriaceae; genus Sulfotelmatobacter. The sequence continues at coordinate 175,158 of CAVSER010000008.1, forward strand.
CGGGCGAATGACTCGCCACAGAGGGCATAAAGTTTTGAAACGAAATTCTACTGGAGTGACTTCGGCTCGGACTTGTTCACGGGCGACTTCTTATCGAGCAGCGAGACCAACTCGTGCGCAGAGGCCGGAATTCCGACTTTCCCGCCACGAATGATCTCTTTCGCCGTCAGCTTTCTGCCGTACAGTTTTTCGTTGGCGCTGCCATCGGAGCGCAGCGTCGAACCTTCCAGCGAAACGCCAGCGAACAGGCCCTTGTTGCGGGAATACGAAAGGATCTCGGCGGTCATCACGATGTCCGTCGCGCCTTCCGCAGTGCGGCCTTTCGGACCCGCGGCGGCAGAGGCATCCGCCCCGAGTTTGACCTTGCTGCTGAGCAACGACGTTGCGCCTTTTGGATTCATGACCAGCAACACGAAGTCGGTAGCTTGTCCGCCAAGCTGAAATCCGATGCTGACGCCTTCCAACGCATACAGCGCGGGAGCGCCCCACTTCCCTTTGTAATGCTCCCCGCTGCGGCAGATCATGACCCCGCGGCCATAGCTGCCGCCGATCCCCAAAGCGCCTTTTTTCACCGAAGGCAGCACGACAATGCATTCGGCCTTGTCGAGCAGTTCCTGGGGAATATCGTCGGGGATATTGAGAATTTCCTTGAGCACCTCTCCGGCATCCTTGACCCGCTCCTGTTCATGCTCGCTATCCGCGGCGAACGCCAGCATCGAGAACATGAGGATGATCATCAAATACAGCGGTACCCTTTTCATCGGAACCCTCCGCAAGAGATTGTAGAGAAAAAGTGCGAGACTGGTGGCAGTAATTAGGTCATTACCTGGGTACGGCCAATTGGGCACATGGGGAAACAGGCCGAGCAACTCCTTACGTTCCTGTAGTTTCAGGCATGACCAAACGTGTGCTCCTTTTGTAACTTGGCACCTTTGCAGACACCGCCATACAGTTCCGAAAGGCCCTCCAGAGCATGTCCCCGATTCGGCATGAGGCGTGCATCCAGTAGCTTGGAAGTGTGTGGAGAAGGCTTTTAGAGTGAAAATTTTGGATTCTCTGGGCATGAAGTACACGCACCGGATTCTTCGAGTTTTGGCAGTCTCCCTGGCAACCTTTCTGGGGATAAGCCACCTGCAGGCCCAGTCGGCCTACGTATCCGGGGCCCCGAATCTGAGCGCCTCCAGCCTGACACCCGCCGCAGGAAATGACGAACCGCAGACGGGAATGATCACCCTGCACGCCCGGGTGAACGAGGTCAATGTTCTCTTCATTGCCACCGACAAGCACGGCAAATTTGTTCGAAACCTGAACGAAACCGACTTCAGCATTCTGGACGACCACAAGCCTCCGCAGGCGATTCTGAATTTCCGCCGCGAAACCGATTTACCGCTGCACATGGGCTTGCTGGTGGACGTTAGCGGCTCCATCAACAGCCGCTTCGAATTCGAGCAAACCGCTGCCACCAGCTTCATGCAACACACCATCCGTGCGAACTTCGACAAAGCGTTCGTGATGGGGTTCAACAGTCACAGCCAGATGGCGCAGGATTTCACCGATAACGTCGCTCTGCTCTCGACCAGCGTTCACAAGCTGCATGATGGCGGAGGCACGGCGCTCTACGACGCGGTTTACCGCGCATGCAAAGAGAAATTTCTGAAAGACCGTCCCGATCACCCGGTACGTAAGGCCATCATCATCGTCAGCGACGGCGAAGATAATCAGAGCGAGATCACGAAAGCCCAAGCCATTGAGATGGCGCAGCGCTCCGAAGTCATCATTTACGCAATCTCGACCGATGACAGCGGCCTGGTCATGCGCGGCGACAAAGTTCTCGAGCAGCTTGCGGAAGCGACGGGCGGGCGCGCCTTCTTCCCATTCAAGATGAAGGACATTACTCGTTCCTACGCCGCCATCGAAGACGAACTCCGCAGCCAGTACATCGTTTCGTATAAGCCGGCCGACTTCGATGCGGACGGCCGCTACCGCTCCATCCAGATATCTTCTCTGAAGAAGGACCTTCAGGTCCGCGCACGCCAGGGATACTACGCGCCGCAGCAATAAGAACGGCTCCCGGCTCTTCCCACTCGGCTTTCGCCTCAATCTTCGTGGTCCCAATCGACGTGATCACTGAGATCCGAGGTCTGAAGTAAGTCCGGAAGCCGGATTGCTGAAGCCGGAAGCCGCGTGTGCTGACTCTCTACGCTGTCTTCTGAACCCGCGCCTTCGGCACCTGATACGTCCCCGGCTCAACTCTAGCCGAGGTCGCCAGTCGATTCCAGGCATTGATCGTCGCGACCGCGATGGTAAGGTCGGCGATTTCCTTTTCGCTGAAATGCTGCCGCACTTCCCGGTAAAGCTCATCGGGAACGCGGCTCGCCGCAACCTGGGTGACGGCCTCGGTCCACGCCAAAGCGGCGCGCTCGCGGTCTGTGTAGAACGGGCCCTCTTCCCATGCGTTCAACTCGTAGAGCTTTTGATCGGGCTGCCCAACGGCCTTCGCATCTTTCCAATGCATGTCGATGCAGTACGCGCATCCGTTCATCTGCGAAGCGCGTAGCTTGATGAGGTGTAAAAGTGATTCCTCCAGTCCGCTTTCGTGCAGGTATTTTTCCAATCCAAGCATGGCATGGTAAGCGCCGGGTGCGGCCTTCATTAAGTCGAAACGTTGCATGATTTGCTCCTTATACTCCATTTGGATTTCATCGATCGCAAAGCGCTGCATTTTTATTGCGGAATGCAATTCGACAGGGCCCAGATCGATTTTGTGGATGCGGCTTGCCTGTGGTAACGTCCCATTGAATTCCAGTTCCTCTGTCAGGAGACCTTCATGACCGGCATCATTGTGCTGGTAATTCTGGTAGTGATTGTCGTTGCACTGATCAGCATGTACAACGGGCTCGTGCAGTTGCGAGTCCGTGCAGATTCCGCGTGGTCCGATATCGATGTGCAGCTGAAACGCCGGCGCGACCTGATCCCCAATCTCGTCGAAACCGTGAAGGGTTATGCCGCCCACGAAAAAGGAACATTCGAAAATATCGCGAAGTTCCGCTCGCAGGCGATGCAGGCGACGTCGCCCGCCGATGTGGCCGCCGCTGAAAACCAGCTCACCGGAGCGCTGAAGAGCTTGTTCGCCGTTGCCGAAAACTATCCCGAACTGAAAGCTTCGGAAGAATTCACGCAACTGCAAGGGTCTCTGAACCAGACGGAAGATGCGATCCAGAATGCGCGCCGCTACTACAACGCTGTCGTGCGCGATTTCAACACGAAGATCCAGTCGTTCCCGACGAACATCCTGGCGGGCATGTTTGGCTTCGCGCAACGTCAGTTCTTCGAGACGGCCGCGGCCGACCGCGAACCGGTGCAGGTTAAGTTCTAGGCAGTATCTGGTCATCAGAAATGCTTAAGAGAACCTGGCTTCTCGCCCTACTTCTCTGCGCGGTTACAACTGTGGCCAGCGCCAAATCCTGGCGCATCTCCAATTTTCAGGACGACATAGCAGTCAACAAAGACGGCACCGCAGTTGTGACCGAACGGATCACGCTCGTCTTCGAAGGCGATTGGCACGGGATTCATCGCACGATCCCCATCGAATATCCCGGCCCGGGCGGCACGAATTACGAACTCTTCCTGGATGTGAAGAGCGTCACCGACAGCGACGGCAGCAAATTGAAATACGAGTCCTCGACCTCGAAGGGATCGCGCGATCTGAAGATCTACATCCCGGGAGCGGTCGACACGACACGGACGGTCGAGATCATCTATGCCGTCCGTAACGGCACGCGGTTCTTCGAGAACCATGACGAGTTCTACTGGAACGTAACCGGCAACGATTGGCCGGTGCCCATCGATCACGCGGAAGCCACGGTACGCTTTCCGGACGCCGCTGCAGGATCGCTGCGGGCGCAGGCCTTCACGGGCGTCTACGGATCCGCGCAGCGCGACGCCACCGCCGACGTTCTGGGGAACACGGCTAAGTTTGAAACGAACAATCCGCTGCCCATGCGCGGCGGGCTGACGATTGACGTTTACATTCCGTCCGGCATTCTTGAAGCGCCGAGCGCGCTCACGAAATTCTTCTGGTTCATCGCCGGCAATCCCATCGTCTTCCTGCCCCCCGCCACCCTTGCCGCGATGTTCGCACTCTGGTGGTACAAGGGACGCGATCCGGACGCAGGCATGTCGGTGGCGCCCATGTACGAACCGCCTCCCGGAATCTCTCCGGCAGAAGCCGGAACGCTGCTGGATGACACGATCCATCCGCGAGATATCACTTCGACGATCGTGGACCTTGCGGTGCGCGGCTATATCAAAATTGAAGAGACTCAGGAGAAGATCCTCCTATTCACGCACAAGGATTACATCTTCCATCTCTTGAAGCCCCAGACGGAGTGGGGCTCAGACCTCGCGCCGCACGAGCGCGTCATGCTGGAAAATGTTTTCGCCGGAGGGCAGGACACCCAGCTCTCCAGCCTGAAGAATCGCTTCTACACCGCAGTGCCTGTGATTCGGCAGGACATCATGGCATCGCTAAAGAATAAAGGCATCTATCTGCTCGATCCTGAATCGGCCAACGGATACAGCATCGTTGCCGCCATCGGAATTTTGGCTCTCTTCGGAATTCTCCAGTATCTGGGATGGTCCAACTTCTTCAACTCCGCTCCGCTATTAATCGTTTGCGGCGCTATCTCGGCTGTCATCTGGTGGCTGTTTGCCCGCGTCATGACCGCAAAGACTGTGAAGGGAGCCAGGGTTCAGGTAGCGGTTCTCGGCTTCCAGGAGTTCATGAACCGAGTGAACGCCGAACGCCTCAAGCTGATGCCTCCGACTACATTCGAGAAGTATCTCGCGTACGCCATGGCCTTGGGAGTCGAGCATCAGTGGGCGCAGGCCTTTGCAGGAATCGTACAGAATCCGCCGCAGTGGTACGTCGGACCCGGCGGCGCCTACGGCCCGGGATTCAATCCAATCTTCTTCTCGAGTTCCATGCACAGCATGGCCAGCGATATGCACCAGGTCTTCGTCTCCGCTCCACGCGCGAGTTCGAGCGGATCCGGTTTCGGCGGCGGTGGCGGGGGAGGCTTCTCGGGCGGCGGATTCGGCGGTGGCGGCGGCAGCGCGTTCTAAGTTTCCTCTGTGACGCCCCGTGTCCTCTTTGTTGAAAGGTTTTGGCTTGCCGGGTACTTCTTTCCTATTATTGAGATCGCTTCCGGACCCCCTATAATCGCCAGACTTATTTTCTGGGGTTCAAACCATGAAAGGTAAGTTCAGGTCTGTGATGAGAATCCTCGTCCCAGCCGTCTGTGGAATCGCTTTGCTGTGGGTCGCGACCTGCGCGTACCTTTACAGCATCATGCGCCGTCCGCCCGAGGAATTCGGCCGCGTGATGGCCAAGATCCCCGGACCCATTCCATTTCTTATCTTCCCGTTCGAGACGCTCTGGCTCAGAGCGCGAGCCGGTACTCTTCACGTCGGAGACACCGCACCTGACTTCTCCCTGTCCAAACTTGACCACACGGACCATGCGCAACTCTCATCCCTTACGGCGCAGGGGAAACCGGTGGTTCTGATCTTCGGCAGCTACACCTGACCGCCCTTCCGGCGGGAGGTGCCCGCTCTCAACAAACTGTACGAACAGTATCGCGGTAAGGTTGATTTCCGCGTGGTGTACATCACCGAGGCGCACCCGAGCGACGTCTGGCAAATGGAAAGCAACGTGAAAGAGAAGGTCGTGTTCGCGAGTCCGCGCAGTGAAGGTGAACGAGCCTCGGTAGCGGGGACCTGCGTGCGCAAACTTGGCATCGAAATTCCGGCCCTCCTCGATGAATTCGGGAACTCCACCGAGAGCGCCTACACTGCCTGGCCCGATCGCATTTACGTGATCGATCGCAACGGGAAGATCGCGTACAAGAGCAAGCCAGGCCCATTCGGATTCAAGTCCGAGGAACTGGCAGCCGCGCTGAAGAAGAATTAAGCGTCCCGCATCTGCAAAATGAAAAGGCCGCGACGAATCGCGGCCCTTCCCCCTTATCTCTGAACAGTTTATTTTTCGCCAGCGCTTACGTTGCTGCCCCAGAGAGCGTTGCTACCCCATAAGGCATTGCTTCCCCAGAGTGCATTGCTGCCCCACAGCGCGTTGGATCCCCATAATGCGTTCGATCCCCATAGCGCGTTGCTCCCCCAGAGTGCATTGCTGCCATTCATCGTCGAGGCAGGTGCGCCCGCCGAGAATTGCGATGTGCCCCAAACGTTGGTATTCGACCACGCTGCGGACGTATTCCACACCGCCGTCGAACTGTCGTTCAGATAAACATTCCCGGTATTCGCATCGAACGATGCCACCGGGGACATCGCGGTGCCCTTCGCAACGTCCGTGCTGGTGATCGCAGCTTCAACATCCACGTAGCCTGCGCCAATCGTGAAGACGTCGTACTGATCGGTATAGGTAACGCCGGTTGTTGCATCCGTTGTGCTGCTGAAGGCCGGAAATGACTTCCATGCCGTCTTCATCAGCCGCGCCTTCACCTGGTCCGGAGTGAGGCTTGGACTTTTCTGCAGCAGGTCCGCCACAACTCCGCTGACCACGCCCGCAGCCATGCTCGTGCCGCTCAGTGTGAAGTAACTGGACGAAGAAGCCGTGCTTCCGCCGTTCTGATAGAAGCTGTACGGCACCCGATTGCCCGGGTACTGGTTGTAAAGCGTCGAATTCGGAGCTTCCAGCGATACCAGCAAATTTCCCGGCGCAACGATGTCGGGCTTGGCTACAGCATCAATCGCAGTAGGGCCCTTCGAACTGTAGCTCGCGATCAGATCGTCGACCCGCGTCGGCGTCCCCATCGTCTTCATCGCGCCAACCGTGATGACGTAGGGATCGTTTCCCGGAGACGTAACGGTCGCGTATCCGTCGGTCGGTTCATAGCGCCCGTTATTTCCCGCGGCAACCACAACCACGATTCCCGCTTTCCATGCCGCTTCCACCGCCTGGCAGACCGGGTCCAGCTTGTAGCTTTCATACACCGGCCGGCCCAGCGAGAGATTCAGTACGCGGATATTGAAGAGCGGCTTCAGAAGTATTGCGGTACTGATCGCCGACACAACGGCGCTGTCGGTGCCCGCGCCATTCTGGTCAAGCACGCGCAGATTGATCAGGTTCGCCTGCGGCGCGATTCCCTTGAACGTCTGCGAGTAGCGCGAACCGCTGGAACTTGATCCATTGCCCGCGATCAATCCAGCGATATGCGTGCCGTGTCCGTATTGATCGGTAGCGCTCCCGGTTCCCGGAACAAAGCTCTGACTCCAGACCACACGCGACATTCCGAGGAAGCCGCCGTTCAGATCCGGATGGCTGCTGATTCCGCTGTCAACGACAGCAACGCCCACACCTGCTCCCGTATATCCCGACTGCCACGCGGCAAACGCATTCACCGCGGGCGCAGCATTGCTCAACGTTGGCGTCAGCGTGCGGTCAAGGCTGATGTATCGCACATTCGTTTGATTCGAGAGCGAAAGGATATTCGACAAGGGCAGGTCTGCGACGATCGCATTGACCAGCGGCAAAGCATTCAAGATGGAGCCCAGCGTGGACAGAAGCTGAAGGTCCAGCAATCCCGGCTGGCTGCTGTACTGAACCACGACGCGCGCGTGCGGCGCGGTGGACTTCTGTAAATCGGGGGAGAGTTTGGTGGTGTCGGCTGCACAATCGGCCGACAAGATCGCTATCAACGTTATCAGCACAAATCTCTTCATGAAATCCCCACTTTTTGCCTACGAATACGAACTCCCCAAGTGGAACTGATAAGTGCAGATCGAGGGCCAAATGGGTACCTCCACAGTCCTTAGTTTCAATGACTTACGGTGGCGTGTTGCGAATCGCAACGGGCGTTTTGTCCCTCGGCGTGGGCGTGGGACATCTTGTCGCATCAATCGGGGCGGAAAGGGTGAAAAAGCGTCCGGGGAACCTCAGCAAGTAACTGATTCTGAATAAGAAAACGATCGTAACAGCCCGAGCTTCTTTTGGGCGGACATCTCCTTGCAAATTGTTGAAAATTTAAGCACTTCTCATGTCGAAGGTGGGGTCAGCCGGAGTGCGCGCGTTCATCACTGTCATGGCGTTGGCAGGATGCATTTGTCTGTGCGTAGCGCTTGCCCATTGGCAGTCGAGCGATCCGATCAAGTTTTCATGCTATGTCCTGGCTGCGCTGCTCGCATCCTCGCTGAAAGTAAGTCTGCCCGGAATTGAAGGCACGCTTTCCGTCAACTTCCTCTTCACGCTGCTCGGCATCCTCGAACTCAGCCTGCCGGAAACGCTGGTCATCGGACTGGCCAGCACTCTGGCCCAGTTCTACTGGCGGCCGGCACGAAAAGTAAAGCCAGTTCAGTTGCTCTTTAACCTGTCGCAGGTCACGGTTTCAAGTTCCGCCGCCTACACCGCGTACACACTGGTCGCGATTCACGTTCTTCATGCGCCCGGTCCGCTCGCGCTGCTCGCAGCGGCGATCACCCACTTCAGCTGCAACACTGCGGCGATGTCCACAATCATCGGGCTAACGGAGCAAAAGCTTGCAACCCGTGTCTGGCGGGAAAGCTATCTCTGGTCCTTTCCTTATTACATGGTGGGCGCGGCGGCGGCCGGCCTGGTTCATTTCCTGAACGCTCACATCGGATGGCAGTCCTCTCTGCTCGTTCTGCCGCCGATTTACCTGATGTACCGCTCCTACCGTCTGTATCTCGGCAAGCTGGAAACCGAAAAGAAGCACGCCGAGCAGGTCTCGAAACTGCACCTGAGGACCATCGAAACTCTTGCGCTCGCGATCGAAGCCAAGGACGAGACCACCGGCGAGCACCTGCACCGCGTCCGCGTGTATGCCATGGAATTAGCCAACGAATTGGGCCTCAGCGACGACGAAAAGGAAGCCCTGCGCGCCGCCTCAGTCCTGCACGACATCGGCAAGCTGGCCGTGCCGGAGCACATCATCTCGAAGCCGGGCAAGCTAACTCCGGAGGAGTTCGAGAAGATGAAGATTCATCCCACCGTCGGCGCGGAAATTCTCGAACAGGTGGACTTTCCCTATCCTGTCGCTCCCATCGTTCGAGCCCACCACGAGAAATGGGACGGCAGCGGCTATCCCAGCGGACTCTCCGGCGAAGCGATTCCCATCGGCGCCCGCATTCTCTCCGCCGTCGATTGTCTCGACGCCCTCGCTTCGGACCGGCAGTATCGCAAGGCTCTACCGCTTGATGAAGCCATGGCAAAAGTCGCGTCAGAAGCAGGAACAAGCTTCGATCCAAGGGTGACCGCTGTTCTGCAGCGCCGCTACAAAGAACTCGAGAAACTCGCCACCGAGCAGCCCGTACAAGCTCCGGTGAAACTTTCAGTCGACATCAAGGTGGAACGCGGTGCAGCCCCTGCCGCTGGTTTCGCGCAGTCTGTCGAGCCCTCCCAATCCTCGGAATTCCACTTGGACACACGGCTTCCGCTCGCTCAAGCGCGAGCCCGCGAGATCGTCGACCTTCAACATCGCTCGGGCGGCTCTTTGCAGATGGAAGACATGCTTGGCCTGCTGGCGATTCGCCTTCAAACTCTCGTTCCGCACAATTCCATTGCGGTGTATTGCCCGATAGACGGAGCGCTGCTCGCCGTATTCACCGGCGGAGAGAATTCCCGCCTGTTTTCATCGCTCCGGATTCCATTGGGCGAAGGCTTGTCGGGATGGGTGGCGGAGAACCACAAGCCGATTCTTAACGGTAATCCTTCCGTCGAACCCGGCTATCTGAACGATCCCACGAAATACAGCACTCTACGATCGGCACTGGCGGTTCCGGTGGAAGTGTCCTCGCGAATCGTCGCGGTGCTCGCCCTCTATCGTGCCGCGCAAGACGCGTTCAACGCCGGAGACCTTCGAATCCTCGAGGCTGTCGGATCCGAACTCGCAGCCACACTCGAACCCGTTCTCAGGCCGCAAGCGCGAGTCATCGCCGCCGCAGCGCGCTAGCACCCTTACTCCATTTCGAAGCTCAGATACGTCAATCCGTCTTCGCGCTCTACTTGCAGCACAACCGGATCTCCCGTCTTCAGGTCGCGAACGGCCGCGCGCAGTTTCTCCAGACGGTCGATTGAAGTCAGGTTCACCTGGTGGATAACGTCTCCGGCCTGCAGTCCTGTCTCCGGGCCGATCAGATCCACCGCGCGTCCCACGACCACAACTCCGGACGAAATCCGCAGGTTCAGCTTCGAACGCAACTCGCTGCTGAGATCGATCGCCAGAATTCCAAGTCGCGGGATCAGGCTGTCCTGGCGGTTGATTGCGTCCAGCAGTTCGTCCATGTGATCGCGATGTTCGATCGCCGGAACGTAGAGAGTCTTCCTTTCGTTGCCGCGCAAAATGTCGAATTTGACCGGCTTGTCGAGCCGGTGCAAATAGAGCGCCGCCGTGAGCGATGGCAGCGTCTCGATGCGGCGGTCATCGGTGCTGACAATGATGTCCTGAATCTGCAGGCCGGCAGCCTCGGCTGGACCGCTCGGCACAACATCCACCACCATCACGCCCCATTTCTGCGGCAGGCGCAATCCCTCGGCCAGATCGGGCGTGATCTCCTGCGCGACGGCGCCGATCTCCACCCGATGCACATGCCCGTGAGTGCGCAAGCTGCGATAAACAAAGTCGACAACGCGCGCCGGGATCGCGAATCCCAAACCCTCGCTGCCTCCGCCCTGCGACAGAATGAAAGTATTGATCCCGACCACCGAGCCGTTCATATCCACCAGCGGACCACCGCTGTTCCCCGGGTTGATGGGAGCGTCGGTCTGAAGGTAGGTGATCGGCTTGGAGGCATCGGGCTGACGCGCCAGCGCGCTGAGCACGCCCATCGTCACCGAATTCTGCAATCCCTCCGGGCTGCCGATCGCAAACACCAGTTGTCCGACACGCGGCCGCTGCTCGCTCACAAGGGACAGCGTGGGCAGTCCCGTTTCATCCACCTTCAGCAACGCCAGGTCGCTCTCTTTGTGAATCCCGATGAGCTTCGCTTCCAGGATTCGGCGCTTGCCTACCGGAACTTGTCCACTCGCATCCCCCGCGAGCGGCAGCGCAACCCGAATCCGCTGCGCGCCTTCCACCACATGCGCATTGGTCATGATGTAGCCACTCGAGTCCACGATGACCCCGGATCCCACGGCATGCTGTCGAACGATAAACGCGGTCTGCGACCGGTCTTCCTGCTTGAGCGGTCCGTATCCAGTCACCAGGATCTGAACTACCGCCGGCGAAACTCTCGCGGCCAGGCCTTCCAGCGCGTTGTTCATCTGCAGCAACACGGCGCGGGAGTCCGCCGCTTTCGACTCAGCTTCGGTTGCCGCTTTCGTGGCCTCTGGCTTTGCGGAAGGATTCTGCGGAGCGGCCGCGGTTTGCGCAGAAGCCGCGGCAGCTGTCAGTGATAAGGCCGTAATACCGATGACCACGAGACGCATCGGTTGCCTGCGTCCGCAATACGAGAGTGAATGAAACATGAAGAGACCTCGTCTAACGGTCCCAGAAGATATCACGGACCTGCAGCTTTGATGCAGCGAGGTGCTGGAAGGAAGCAGTGCGGAGTGCGCCATACAAATCTTCACACTTGCCTGTGCTAGCATCTGCTCTTGCTCCGGCCAATCGCATTCGCGCTCTGCGGGCTCTTTCTCGTCGCGCTAGCGGTAGTTTGCTATCGCCGTCCCATCCCAGACGACTTCGATCGCTATATGTATGAGGCGATCATTCTGACAAAATCGCAGCCGGCCGAGACTGTTTACGAGAAAGTGAAGCATGAGAATCCGCGCGCGGAAGGAAGTTCCGTTCTCGACAGCCCGCAGCACATGCTGGAACTGGAACCTCTCTACGCCATCCGCCCGTTGTATCTAACACTCGTTTCCTGGGTGAGCGCGTTTCTTCCGACCCAGCATGCGATCAACTTTGTCTCGGCGGCATCGTTCCTGGGAATCGGGATCGTGGTGCTCCTCTGGACGCAGAAGCCGATCCAGACTGGGCTGCTGATGCTGGTTTACCAGGTACTGAACCTTGGAAGGGCAGGGACCCCGGACGCGCTTGCTGCTCTGCTCGTCATTGGTAGCTTGTGGCTGATCCAGATGCACGGGATGAAATATGTCGCACTTGGGCTTCTATTCTCCTCACTCGGCGTGCGCACCGACAACCTTCTGGTCCTCTTCGCCGTCCTTGCATGGCTCGCATGGGACGAACAGATTTCCCCGTACGTCGCAGGACTGGGAGCGCTCCTCGCCTTAGCCATCGTTCTGGCGATCAATCACTGGGCTGGCAACTATGGCTGGATCGTTCTATTTCGCTATAGCTTCATCGGTGGAAAGTATCCCGCGCAGATTCCCCACACGCTGAGTATCCGTGAATACATCTCAGGATTTTCCGCGGGAATCGGCACCGCACTCACTCAACTCGCCATTTGGATCCTGATCGGGATTTGGTCCTGGATTCGAAAGCAGAACGCGCTTTTACTGGTCGTCAGCGGATCGCTGATTGCGCATTTCCTTCTCTTCCCCTCAGCCGAGGTGCGCTACCTGCTCTGGGGCTGCATCGTCGCCACGGTTACCCTGATCCGCTCTTTTGATGAAGGATCGTCCTGGCGTCGCCTGTAACAAGACACAAAAAGACCGCGAAGATGATTATCATGGGAACGGTTCGTTGTCTCCCAATCTGCGCTGAAATACAGCTGCGGATATCTTTCATCTCCCCGCGGATTGGCGAATTCGGAAAAGTTGGATAAGGAACACGATCCGCGATTCAGAAGCTCAATGTCCATTCGGCCTGCAAGTAGCGGCGAGACTGATTTGCTAGCCCGCAAAACTCGAGACTTGCCCCCACCCAGGCGTCGGCGTCTGTCCAATGATCTGGACAACATCACCCTGATGGCTCTCCGCAAAGAACCGTCCCGCCGTTACGCCTCCGTCGAACAAATGGCGGAGGATATTCGGCGGCAATTGCAGGGTCTTCCTGTGATGGCGACCCCCGATTCCACCACCTATCGCATCGGCAAGTTTGTGCGCCGCCACACCGCCGGAGTGGCAGCCGCGGCCCTGGTTGCTGTCGCGGTCGCAGGCGGCGTTGCCGCAACCTTGCGCGAGGCCCGCATCGCAGTCCAGGAGCGGGCACGCGCGCAACGCAGATTCAACGACGTTCGCAAACTGGCCAACTCGTTTCTGTTTGAGTTCGACGAAGCAATCAAGAATCTTCCTGGGTCCACGCCCGCACGTTCCCTGGTGGTGAGGCGTGCTTTGGAGTACTTGGACAGCCTCGCCACCGAGGCGCGAACCGATCGCTCGCTGCAGGTGGAGATCGCCTCCGCTTACAAGCGGGTCGGCGAGGTTCAGGGCAATCCCATGTTCCCGAATTTGGGCGATTCCAAAGGCGCATTAGAGAGTTTCAACAAGGCCTTAGCCATACTGGAATCCCCCGCCCAGGCTGACCCCGGCAATCTGCAAGTCCGTCTCGCTCTCGCCTCAACGCACCAGCAAATCAGCGATGTTCTCAACTTCTCAGGCGATACCGCCGGCGCGGTCGAACATTCCGGAAAAGCCTTGAAGATGTACGACAGCCTCGCCCCGAGTCTGGCGAACGACCCGAACTTCCAGATTGAACGCCTGGTCCAGACCTATCATTATGCAAACTTGCTGAAGTCGGTTGGCGGCTTGGATGAATCAGTGGCGGAATACAGGCAGGCTGTCACTCTCAGCCAGCAGATGATAGCCGTTCGTCCTTCGGATCAGGAAGGCAAGGTTCATCTCGCCACCAGTCTGGATGGTCTGGGAAACGTTCTACATGAGAAGGGAGATACAGCCGGTGGCCTCGAGAATCGTCGCAGTGCCTTGGCCATCCGTGAGGAACTTACCAGACTCGATCCGAACAACGCCCATTACCGACGGCAGTTGGCCTTTTCTCATCACAACGTCGGTTTGTCGCTCGTAGGAACAGGCGACCTTGCGTCCGCTCTGGCGAACTTTCGAAAAGAGCTAAGCCTTTTTGAATCGCTCAGCGCCGCTGACCCCAAAGATGTTCAAGCGCGGCGCAACCGTTCTCTTGCTCACAAGCAGATCGGCGATGTTTTGATGCGGACCCGCGATGTGCGTGGAGCGCTATCGCAATACAGCGCAGCCTTCGATATCGATCGCGAACTGACCTCGGCAGATCCCGGAAGCTATCAGGCCGTCCTCGATTTGTCGTTCAGTGAAAGTAAGGTTGGATCGGCTTTGGGGAAATTGGGCCAAACGCGAAAAGCATTGGCGCTTCTACGTAGTGGAGTGGCCCGGCAGGAATCATTGGCCGCCAAAGATCCGCACCATATCCTTCTCCACAATCATCTCGCGAACAGTTACACACTCCTCGCCAACTGCCTTCTGGATAGTGCGCAAGCGAAGGCTGCTATTGAGTATTATCGAAAAGCTGTTGCAGCGCGTCTCGCCTTGTCGGAAAAAAGTCCTAACAGCACCACCAACCGTGCAGCGCTCGCGGAATGTTATGTAAATCTAGCCAAAGCACTCGGACCCATCGACCGCAACGATGCATTGAACCAATATAGGAGTGCTATCGATCTGCTGGAGCCCCTCACCGCGGCAGATCGAAGTAATCTCCAGAATCGTAATGTCCTGGCAGACGCTCGATCCAACATGGCGCGCCTCAATCCGCGCACGGCAGATTCTTCGTCTGAATCAGCGCCGCATTAACTTCCGCCGCCGATCATGGCCTTACCTCGTGTTTCATCCCTCAAAGGCGGTCCTCTGCATCTTCCCTACTTCAACTGTTTCTCGATCGCGGACGTCACTTCTTTCGAGTCCGGAGTGACCGCGGGCTCAAACCGCTGCACGACATTCCCATTCCGATCGACCAGGAACTTGGTGAAATTCCACTTGATATCCCCGGAGATTCCAGCTCCGGTGTCCTTCGTCAGATAGCCGTAGAGAGGCGCCTGGTCGTCTCCTTTGACCGAGATCTTCGAGTACATCGGGAAGCTCACGCTGTATTTCCGGGTGCAGAAGGTCTTGATTTCCTCGTTCGTGCCCGGCTCCTGTGCCCCGAAGTTGTTCGCGGGGAAGCCAAGGATGACGAACCCCTGATCCTTATACTTCTCGTAGATTGCCTCAAGCGCGCTGTACTGAGGCGTATAACCGCATTGGCTGGCGACGTTGACGATCATTACCACTTTGCCCTTATATTGCGCCAAAGGTGCCGGCTTGCCGTCAATCGAGTTGAGGGTGAAGTTGTACAGTCCAGATCCCGCAGAAAGTGTCGTAGCCATGACCAGCAGTGCTCCAAACGAAAGATAGGGGAAAGCTTTCCCCATCAAGGATTTCATGTCTTGCTCCAGAAAGGAATTCGGATCGAGCGCCCACAGGCGCGTACCTGAAGGTACTGCCTCGAGAACGCAAATTGCAACTCCGGGAATGTAAATTCCTTGTCAGCAGGCACGCCTTCCGAGACAACGGATTGGCTCAGAACAGTGAACACCGCCCGAGAACGCATTCCGATACCCTCTACCGTTCGGGGGGGGAACCTACTTACTACCGTTAACTAACGGGTTATCAGGCTTTTACATGGGTAACTTTCCGTGATATAACCGCCCCTGAGCAGAAAAGCGGGCCTTGGCCCGTCTGGAGCTTGATTCGATGACGTTGGCCTCAGCCGCACACGACAAAATGACAACCGGCCAACATGGAGGAGGTACCGTGGGGGAAGAAGCACGGACCGGGAAAAGGTTCCCGCTGGAATTGCCGATCAAGATTCATAAAGGCGAATTGGACACCAGCGGAGTCACGGGCAATCTGAGCGCGGCCGGGGTGTACATCAAGGCCGATGCCTCGATGGAGATTGGATCGCCTGTGGAATTTGAAATCACGCTGCCCCCGGAGGTGACGGGTGGTCAGGAGAATGTGACCATCCAGTGCAAAGGGCGCGTAGTACGCGCGGACGAAACCGGAGAAGGTGGCGAAGGCCGCGGCGTAGCTTGCGTGATCGACACATACGAGTTCGTAAGGAACTCCTAGACCTTTTGGAGCGCTAACCACATGCTCAAACTGATTCTGGCAGATAACCAGGCGATCTTCCGGGCGGGTATCGCGAAAGTTCTTGCCGTCGAAGATGAGATGCGCATCGTCGCCCAGGCGCAGACTCCAGAACAGATGTTCATGGCTCTGGATAAGTTCCGCGCCGCCGTACTCGTCGTGGCCGCGGGATTCCACAACGACTTCGCCGCGATCGTCCAGGCCGCCAACAAGGCCAAGACTCGCGTCATCATTCTTGCCGATACCGGCGAGAGCGCGCAGAAACACATGGCGAATGGCGCCCATGGCGTGGTGTATCGCAATGTCACTAGCGCCGCACTCGTCGATTGTGTCCGCAAAGTCGCTCGTGGCGAGACCTGGGTGCAGGACGTCGCCGTCCCCAGCGAGCTCACCGAAAACGACATGGTCGGACTGCGCGTCCGCGACCGCCTGACCGCGAAGGAACTGCGCATCGTCGCTCTGATTGTGCAGGGATACAAGAACAAAGAGATCGCAACCCAGCTCGGCACGACGGAGCAGGTGATCAAGAATTACCTGCGCAACGTGTATGACAAGATCGGCGTCTCGGATCGCCTCGAACTTGCCCTGTTCACGATCCATCACCGGATCCTGAACGAAGCCGCCGCCGCTACCACTGCGGGCGCGGTGCCTCAACCGCCAGCCCCGATGGCAACATAGACTTCAGACTTTGCAGCAAATCAAAAGGCCGCCCGAAAGGAAGGCCTTTCTGGTTTGAACGGGACGAAGGAAGCGCACAGCTTGCCGCTGTGAACCTCCTTGCCCTCTGTGTTGAAAGGGTTTTGGACGTTGCTGCTGAATCATTCTTAAAGCTATTCGCATCTATCGCCTATGGAATTTCGACAGCTCGGCAAATCTGGATTAAAGGTTCCCGTGCTCAGTTTTGGTACCGGGACGTTCGGCGGCGGCAACGAATTTTTCAAAGCCTGGGGCGAGACCGATGTCACGGAAGCGACGCGACTGGTCGACATCTGCCTTGATGCCGGCGTGAATCTGTTCGACACGGCAGACATTTATTCCGACGGCCTGTCGGAAACGATTCTTGGCAAAGCGATCTCAAAGCGCCGCGACAAGGTTCTGATTTCGACGAAAGCGACGTTCCGCATGGGGCCCGGCCCGAACGATTTGGGATCGTCGCGGCATCACTTGATTCAGGCGTGCGAAGCGAGCTTGAAACGGCTGGGGACGGACTACATCGACATCTATCACCTTCACGGATTCGACGCGCTGACTCCGGTCGAAGAAGTGTTAAGCACGCTCGACAATCTGGTGAAGAGCGGCAAGGTGCGCTACATCGCGTGCTCCAATTTTTCGGGGTGGCATCTGATGAAGTCGCTCGCCGTGTCGGATCGCTACGGATGGGCGCGCTATGTCGGACATCAGGTGTACTACTCGCTGATCAGCCGCGAGTACGAATGGGAACTGATGCCGCTTGGCGTGGAACAGGGTGTCGGCGCGCTGGTGTGGAGTCCGCTCGGCTGGGGACGCCTCACTGGAAAGATTCGCCGCGGGCAGCCGCTGCCGAAAGAGAGCCGCCTGCATTCGACGGCGGAGCAGGGGCCTCCGGTCGAGGAGGAGCATCTGTATAAAGTCGTCGACGCGCTCGATGCTGTGGCGAAAGAGGCCGGAAAGAGCGTGCCGCAGGTCGCGTTGAACTGGCTGCTTCAACGTCCGACGACTTCGACGGTCATCATCGGCGCGCGGAACGAGCAACAGTTGCGGCAAAATCTCGAAGCGGCTGGGTGGAATCTGACGGCCGGGCAGATCGCCAAGCTGGACGCGGCGAGCGCGGTCACGCCGATCTATCCGTACTGGCATCAGCGCGCAGCGTTCGTGGAGCGGAACCCCGCGTCGGCAGCGCCCAAGAGCGAGCCGTTTCAGGGCTAAAGCCAGCTCTCATTCGAGCAGCTGACACGGCCCTGAAGGGCCGCTCTTCCACGCTTCTTTATCCGACGATTTTCTCGCCAACGACCTTCGCCTGCGTGAACAGGTACAGGTAATCCGGGCCGCCGGATTTCGAGTCTGTGCCTGACATGTTGAAGCCGCCGAACGGATGCGCGCCGACCATCGCGCCTGTGCACTTGCGGTTGATGTACAAGTTGCCGACGTGGAATTCCTGGATCGCGCGATCGATCTTGTCGCGCGAACTCGTGTAGATGGCGCCGGTCAATCCGAACTCGGTATCGTTGGCGATCTCGAGCGCGTGATCGAAGCCGTGAGCCTTGATGACCGCGAGCACGGGTCCGAAGATTTCTTCCTGCTCGAGTTTTGACTTCGCCGGAATGTCGGCAATGACCGTCGGCTGGATGAAGTAGCCCTCGCCGGGAAGTCGCTCACCGCCGGTGATCAGGCGTCCGTCTTTCTTGCCTTGCTCGATGTAGCCAAGGATCGTCTTCATCGAGCCTTCGTTGATGACCGCGCCCATGTTGGCGTTCTCGGCGGGATCTCCAACTTTAATCTGCTCGACTCGCGCCTTCAGTTGCTGCACGAATTTGTCGTACACGCGCTCGTCGACGATCGCGCGCGAGCAGGCGGAGCACTTCTGTCCCTGGAATCCGAATGCGGCTTGCGCAACGCCTTCGACGGCGGCATCGATGTCGGCATCGGCATCGACGATGATCGCGTCCTTGCCCCCCATCTCGAGGATTGTGCGCTTGATCCAGATCTGTCCGGGAGCCTGGGTGGCGGCGGATTTGTTGATCTGCAAACCGACTTCGCGGGATCCGGTGAATGCGATGTAGCGCGTCTTGGGATGCCCGACGATTGCATCGCCGAAGGTGGCGCCGGAACCGGGGCAAAAGTTTACGACGCCCTCGGGCATGCCGCACTCTTCGAGCAACTCGACGAACTTTGCAGCGATGGTCGGCGAGTCGCTCGACGGCTTCAGAATTACGGTATTGCCGCTGACGATCGAGGCCAAGGTCATCCCGGCCATGATGGCGCAGGGGAAATTCCACGGCGGAATCACCGCGCCTACGCCGAGCGGGATGTAGTGCAGCGTGTCGTGCTCGCCGGGCAACTGAATCGGCGTCTGCGCCTTCGAGAACCGCAGGGCTTCGCGTGCGTAGAACTCGCAAAAATCGATCGTTTCGGAGATGTCGGCATCGGCCTCGGCCCAGTTCTTCGAAACTTCGAAGACGAGCCAAGCCATGTATTCCATCTTGCGCTGGCGCATGGTGTCGGCGACGCGGAACAGCAGGCCGGCGCGCTCTTCGACGCTGGTGCGGCTCCACGATGCGAACGCCTTGAGCGCGGCGGCCATCGCGGGCTCGACGTGCTCCTTGCCGGCTTTCTGGTGGATGCCGACGATCTCGGACGGCTTCGACGGATTCAGCGACTTGATCTTGTCGGAGGTCTTGACGCGCTTGCCGCCGATGATGAGGTCGTACTCGCGTCCAAGCTGGCCGCGGACTTTGGCGATAGCGGCACGCATGCGGCGCGCGTTCTCTTCACTGCGAAAATCGAAAAATGGCTCGGTAACAAATGGTCCGGAATGCAGGCTGCTGCGCGGCCGGACGGGGGCTTCGAGCGTTGCCATGGGAGAAATCCTTTCGAAACAGATAAATGGGGTATAGGACTTTGATTAGTTTACACCCCGAAAAGACGCGGGTTTCGGGGGCGGGAGCACGAGGCTGGGAGGCAGTTTCACGAGAGCGTAGCGCATTCCCAGACGATTCGTAGTTTTTCGGCGAAATCCGCAAAATATTGGAAACAAATGAGTTGGTTGGCCAGAGATACCGATTTGCGCTCGCAAAGTATTGCATTCAAAGATTTTAGAGGCAAAATATTCGAAAATAAGGGGTTAGCGACTGGTGTATAACGGGCGACCTTTCAGTGTGGGTAGCAGCCGAAAAGGGAGTCGTCCGCGCATGCGAAGAGTCTGGCGCATTTTGCGGGTGTGAGTAAAGTGCAGATGTCACAAAGGCCCGATTTTCACTGTGGAAAACTTCGAGTCGAGAGACGTGGATATCCGGCGGCAACTGAAAATGAAAACATCGAGAGGTTGGCCGCAGGATTCCCAGGCTTCGAACGTCACGGAGCCTGGGGCAGCCAGTTCGTGCCGGCGCTTGCTAGTCTGGGCCAGCCCCCGCCATGGGAGTATTCGGTGAACGACGCAACTTCCCCGTGGATATTAAAGGTCAAGATCCCCACTTTAAACTCGCAAACTGCTCGAGTTTAGAATGGGCCACCCTGGCACGTTGTTGGTCCTGTCGGCGAGACCAAGAAGCCTGGGGCCGCGGGTGAATTATCCCATGAGATGAGCGATACCATCATGGCGATAATTCAATGCTCTACCAAACGGCCAGAAACAAGCTCGCATGGGCCAACCATCACATTGCTGATATTGAGACTCGAATTGATGGACTGAAGAAATGTCTGATCGTCTCTGCCCATGTAAATCCGGATACTGGTTGTGAATTCATCAAATGCGACTTTGCAGAGGGCACCGAAAGAACCATCATTGATGAATTGGCTTTGAGACTTGGGGATGCTATTCACAATCTCAAGTGCGCTCTGGACCATGCTTGGTTCCAGACTGTAAATCGCTTGCTTCCTGATGGGGATTGGAATCGGGAGCGCACAAAGTTCCCGATCTATCCCACTCCTGATCTTCTTAAACGTGCCTTGGAGAAATTGATGTAGTGCACCCCTTCAAACTAGACACAAGGGGCCGTGTTTGAAGTAAGGGTTTGGACGAAGACCGCACGAGCGTCGTGCGGGGTTCGTCCGTGGAGTCCGCGATGCGGACGGTCGTGATTGTACTCCTCGATCCAGCGCGCGATGCTCAGCTTGGCCTGGGCGAAGTTCTGGTACTCGTTGAGCCATACCTCCTCTTCTTTCAAGCTGCGATGAAACCGTTCGATGTAGCTGTTGCCCTCGGGATGGTTGTAGGCCGTGCGCCGATGCGTGATGCCCAACAGGTTCAGGGTTTCGACATAACGGGCTGACGTAAACTGGGTGCCGTTGTCGGTGGTCAAAGTCAAACCCGTTCCACGAGAACCGAAAGGCAAAGCCTCCAGCACGGCACGGTTAAGCGCCGCCAGGGCTTCTTCGGTGCGGCAGCGTAGACTCAAGTCCCAGCCCACGATCTCGCGCGTGCAGCAGTCGATAAGCGAGACCAGATAGGCCCAGCCCACACTCGGCCCGGCCCAGACCTTGGTCATGTCCGACTGCCAGACGTGATTGGGAAGCGGCGCTTCCACCTTGCCCCAGTCCTTGCGGCGCGAGACCTGAAAGCGGCGCTGACGCACTAACAATCCGCGTTCCCGCATCACGCGAAGTGCCCGCTTGCCGTTGACCACCAGCCCGTGATGACGCCCCAACCACCAGGCCACGCGACGATAGCCGTAAGCCGGTTTCTCGCCGCAAGCCAGGACGATTTCCTGGTCGCGCGAACGATCCGCACGGCTGGCGCGTGGTTGCCGCTGATAGTAGAGGCTCGACCGGCTGATCGCCAGCGTCTCGGCCACCAGCTTCGCTTCCTTCCCTTGGGCCACTAACTCGCGTGCCGACGAATGCGCTTGGCCGCAGCTCACTCGCCCAGTACGTTTTTTAAGATCTCGATCTGCAAATGGGATCGGCCCAGCGCTCGCTCCAGTTGCTTGATCCGCTTCTCCTGCTCGGCATCGGGCTGCGCGGCTGCGCTTCTCCCCCCAAGCGCAGCCTTCGCTCCCGCTTCCACTTCGTCCTTCCAGCGGTAATAGAGATTCGGCGCGATCTCGTACTTGCGGCACGTCTCGGCCACGTTCCCGCTCTTCAAACCTTCCAACACAATCTGCCACTTCTCTTCTGGAGTTCTCTGGACTCTCGGCTTTCTCGACATTCTCGCCTCCTGGCGGAGGCCCCAAGCCTAACTAACTTCCGTGTCCAGTTCTAGCGGGGTGCACTACATTGAAAGTAAACATCTCCACTCCCAATTTCTTCCTTTTCATCATTAGCGAGATAAAGCCCTACGATGGAGGGGATTTTGCCATCTGGACAGTGCACAAGCTCAACGTTAGAGACAAGCACAGGCTTTTGATTCCAGTTGTTCACTATTCGTCAATTGGCAACATTTACTTGAAAGACGAGCGAGGGGCGATCCACAAAGGAGACACCTGGGCAACTGGAAAGCCGCTCCCACATTACGTGCCATTCGCAAGGGGCCTCCACATTGAAAATCCAGGAAGCGCGTCCTTCTCGATAATGTTCGAGTATGGGAAGGCGAGAAAACACACGCGCATGATCGATGCGCTCCGCATCTATTCGCAACATATTTTGATGGTGATTAAACTTTTGGAGACGTTCGAGGAATGATTGATTTCGGCCGGGCGCATAAGTCTAGAGCCGTTGAAATCGAACCATGGAGCCCACTCCTCCCTTTCGCGAAAGATTGATGGATGGGGAATGACCAACCTCAAACCTTATGCTCTCGGCAGCATCGTACCCGCGCTTGCAAGAAGCGGACGGGGCACCCACTCTGTTGATCCTATCGGCGAGATCAATAAGGCTGAGCCACCAGCCCGGATAGGATCAGTTTCTGTCGTCCCTACGGGACTTGTTCTGTTCGGGGTTAGCTACCCCACGGCTTGCGCCGTGGGCTGCATTCTTACGCCGCTCCCGCGGCTGGTGCATTTTCAGCCCTTAGCACACTGTACTTTCCAAACGCCCTAAGTCAAAATCCCCACTCTAAACTCGCAAACTGCGCGAGTTTAGAATGGGGGGGCTGGGCCAGACACCGATGACGCTATTCCGTACTGGCTGCCCCACACTTCGCGATGTTCGAAGCATGGGCATTCCGGCTGCCGGGGGTTGGGATCTTCCCACTGCGGAGAGGATCACTTTGTGTCGTCCCTTCCGGGGCTTGTTCTGTTCGTGGTTGGCTACCCAGGGCTTGCGCCCTGGGCTGCATTCTTTCGCCGCTCCGCGGCTGGAGCACAGGAGACGTCGGCCGTCGTGGGTTGATTTCCCATTGAAATCCTAGTCCGGCGGTACGCTCTGGTTGCGTTGCTCAGAATTGATTGGTGCTGCGTGGCCGGTGAGCCCAGCATCCGGAATTGAAATCCCCATCCAGACCTCGCCAGAACGCGCGAGCTTCGGATGGGGATTCTGCCTGGGATTCCTGCCCCAATGGGGAATCAGTTCTCGGATGGTTGCTCGGCGTGATCGACGACCAGGACCTGTACGTTACCTGTCGTGGGTTCCAGTTTCAATCCGAGTTGCTGCTGGACGGCGGTGAGCAGGTCCGGGGTTCCTGCCTCAGAAGGAGCCGGCATGCCGCTCTCGGCGAAGCCTTGCTGTTTCAGGCGTTCGACTTCCTCGGCGTCGGGCGTCCAGTGAAGGCTGAACGAGTAGTTCCCTTTCAGTCCGGTCTTATCGACCACCGTACGGCCGAGTCGGATTGAAAGTTGATTGACAAGGGGGTCGAGAGGGGATCCTTCGGAAGTCAGTTCGCCACGACCGAGGCGGATCCTGCGCATCTCGCCCGATTGCGGCTGAAGCTTACTGCCGCCCGGACCGACAAGAAGGTCGAAGGCGGAGAGGTTTTGCGTCTCTGCATGGAGAATGAGTTTGAAACTCTGGGTCAGCAGTGCTTGCAGGAGTGCCTGATCGGCGTGGTTGGGCTGCGCTGGCCCATGCTTCCCTGATGTGTCGTTGCTGAGCTTCGCCTGGATGTCCCACTTGGCGGAGTTGATCCAGTCCGGGCCGCCTGAGACTTGAGTATCCTGGATGCGGTAGGCGGTTTCGATGAGGGTGCGCAGCGAAACACCTTCGGCCATGAAAGTGCCGTCGTTAACGGAGAACATCATTTTGATTTTCACGGAACCGTCTGAAGGTGGCACATGAGGCTTGATGGAAACGGAATCGATCAGAGGCGTGTCAGATGCAACGGTGACTGCGGGCGACTCAGCGCGCAGTGGAGTGGCGTGAATGGCGCCGAACAGGACAGGAGCCGTAATGGCTAGTGCGGCGGCTGCGGTCAATACGGATTTTCTGGCCAAGTCGAGTTTGTGGAGAATACGGTCGTTCATGATGTGAACCATCCTTTTCTTCAGATCTGCGCCGGTGACTCCTGACACGCAGGGCAACGGCGACCCCAGGCAAAATTCGCAGACTTTCAAAATGCTTTCGGCATAAATCTGGCGGTCATTGCCGAGCGCGACGACTTCTTCGTCGCAGGCGCGCTCGCGTTCGTCGATGAGGCGCGCGCCGAGCCACCAAACCAGCGGATAGAACCAGAAAACGGATTCGACGAACATATGCAGCGCGGCGAAAAGATTGTCGCGGCGCCGGATGTGCCAGACTTCGTGCGCGATGATGGCTTCAAGATGCGCGTCGTGGAGATGCGTCGAGATTCCTTCCGGCCAGACAAGAACGGGCTGCATGATTCCGAAGACTCCGGGCTCGAGCGAGATGCGCGACTGCAATAACGCAATCGGCTTTTGAACCCCGAAGGCCTGCTCGATACGGCGGAGCGTCGTGGCTTCGCGACCATCAGACAGCGGCCTTGCCTGGCGCGTAGCAGAGGATATTCGGAGCCAGCGTGAGGTCCAGACGATCAGGACCGACAGAAACCCGGCCAGCCACACCAGAGCCAGAACCGTGGAGAGATGCGGTAAATTCGCCGAGATAAGCGCAGGAGAATGAGCCTCCGAGACGTTGACGGCCGATTGGGTAAAGGGACGGCTGATCCCCTCGATGGCGACGAACAGAACGGGATTCGATAAGACCGGAGCGTGCGACCACGACAAGCGATTCCCGAGCGCGACCAACAGCGAGAAGGGAACAAGAAACTTCAGGGATGCGGCCAGCCAGAGCCAATAGCGAGCGCGAGCATGGTGCTTGCGCAGAGCGAGCGTGAGGAGCCCGGCAGCGGCCGCGACCAGCGTGGACTGCCACAGGTGGTCGGCGGCGGCAGGTGCGATCGTCGGCCAGAGCGAAGAGAGAGATGGTCCGGTCATTGGGCATCGTCCTTTCTTTCGAGCTTGCGGAGAGTTTTCTCTGCCTCTTTCACGTCCGCGAGGGTCAGTTTGCCCGACTCGATGAGGTGCGCCATCACGGGCTGGGTACGGCCGCCAAAGAGCGCCAGCAAGTCATCGATCAACCGGCTCTGCGCAATGTCCCGGCTCACGGCTGCTTCGAAGATGTGGAAGTTGCCGACCTTCTTGACACGGCGGACGGCCTTCTTGCTTTCCAGACGATAGACGGTGGTCTGGATAGTTGTGTAAGCAGGACGGCGCTTCTCCGGGAAACTTTCCTGAATTTCCCGGATGGAAGCGCTACCGCGGGTCCAGAGAGTTTCCATGATCTGCAGTTCCAGCTTGGAGAGCTTGGGATCTGACATTGAATCTCCTATGGCTGTGTGCAGTATTACTACATGTGTAGTAGATGTCAAGAAGAAAATACGCGAGGAATTCCAGAGGAGGATTGCGGCCCGAATGGACGCGTTCGCGGGCCACAAGTGTTATGAGCGACCGAGGAGGATTCCCTTCTTCAGTCCTTCATTGGGTGGCTTAGGGCCTAACCAGACGGAAAAGAGCATTTCGGCAAATGCTGGACCGGCGACGGTCACTTTTTCCTGGCCGTCCGTTGCCACGGATGTGCCGGTGCCGGGGACGTAGGTGAAGGTCAGCTCTTGTCCCTCTTTTACCGCGTCGAGAGCAGCGAAGAAGCGATCGATGTCGGGCTTCTGTGACTTGGCCGCGTCGGGTGTGTTGTTGGCGAAGGATTCAGTGAATCCGTCGGTGAGCTGAGCCTTGCTGACATCGCGGAGGAAGTGCATGACGATCCGCTTGGGTGTGTCGGCCTTGAGGATCGAGCCAGAGTTGCTAGATTTTTGCGGGACGTAGAGTCCAGCGACGTAGACCTTGACCACAAACTTGGTGCGCAGGCCCATGCCGTTGAGCATCAGGGCTTGGCTGCCGACTTGAGCGGTGTCTGGGAGAGTTACGCCGTTGAGGGTGCCGGCACTGAGAGGGATTGATGACAGGCCGAGGACGAAGGCGAGCAACATGGCGAGTGGGCGCATGAAGCCTCCTGTGGATTGTTCGGAGGC
This sequence comes from Terriglobia bacterium, assembly GCA_963727085.1. Taxonomy (GTDB): domain Bacteria; phylum Acidobacteriota; class Terriglobia; order Terriglobales; family Acidobacteriaceae; genus Sulfotelmatobacter. Next base: position 201,266 of record CAVSER010000008.1, read on the forward strand.
ATAGCGTACATCCGGGCGGGGCAAGGGGCCGTGATTGGGGTCACCCAGGATTTGCAGAGGTCCGGGGGCTGGTTTGATCGTTCGTGGTTCGCTAGTCGGGTTCGATTTCGGGCAGGGCGCTGTTGGCGCGGAACCGCATCTCCGGATCAGGGGGAATTGGCAGGGGAATCTCGACGGTGCCCAGACGGTTGCTCATCTGATCCTGCAGACCGAGGCGCAGCGACGTGGCTTGCAGCGGCACGTCGACTTCCTGCTGAATGCCGAATTCTCCCTCGGCGGTTTTGGCGAAATCAGTGGCCGGGAGCTCGCGCGTTCCCGCGCTGGAGACGCCGGTCAGCATGCGTCCTTCGCCGTTGAACGATGTAGCCATCAGAATCAGCGTGTTTTTGTATTTTGAATTTTCGAGAGGAACGAAGCGCAGCTCGCCACCCTTCACCGTGTAGTCAACGATGTAGTGCTGCACTTCGACCGGAGTGGACGGGGCGGTCGTAGAGGCCTTCTTGGATTGTGCGAGGACGAAGCCACCGAACTTGGCCGAGTCCATCTGTGTTGGGGATCCGACGGGCGAGACTCTTACCGAGAACAAGACTTGGCGGGAGAGCGGCGTTCCGTGCTGCATGGCGACGACGCGGGTTCGGCGGGCAAGTTCTGCGTCGCGCTCCGATGCGTGCAGGTCGTCGGCGTAATATCCCTGGCGATAGTGGAGCGTGTATCCCTTGTCGGCGAGTTGCACCTTGATGTTGCGGAACTTGCCGTCGAAGACCTTATTCGCGGGATTGTAAGAGAGGGTGTAGTAGTTGGCTCCCTGCTCGGCAGCGGTGGCGATGGCGTCGCGAATTCCGTTGGTGTTGAAGAAAGCCTTACCGCCCGTAGCAGTGGCGAACTGCAGCAGAGTGTCGCGTTCGGATGCCACGCGAGCCAGGGCCTGCAGGTCAGAAGGGACGGCACCGACGGGAGCGATGAGGCTGCCGCCGCCAACATCCTGGGGAGTGATCGAGGTGGGACCGTCCGTGCCGCCGGGAATATCTGCGCTCAGGCCGGAACCGATGAGTCCGCGGACGTCAACCGGGTAGATGGCGATCTGCGAATCCGCCATCAGGTTGGTGACGCGCTTTATTTTGTAGGTGTAGTTGGGATTGTCGAGTGCCAGGTTGTTCGAGTTGGTGGTTGCTGTCAGCGAAATCGGGAACGAGCCCGAGAGCCAAACGATGTTTTTGCGGCCGCGAATTCCAGAGAGATAGCGCGCCAGCAGCATCATCGATTCCAGGGTGATAGCCGAACGGTCCTCCGTATCGGTCACGTCCTCGACGGCTTGCGCTTGCTGCAAAGCGCTGGCCAGACCCTGAAATCCGCTGCTTGGGCCTCCCTTCGCGAGATCATTGACTGTGTTGACGTTGTTGATGTTTCCGGAGGTTGCGACCTGCCAGCGAGTTTCCTTCGGAACTCCTCTCTTCCCATTTACCGAAGCGACCAGAACGTTTTCGTCGGGAGTGAAGCCCTGAATGAGGCGCAGGTGCGTGGTTGTGCCGAGACTCATCGTGCAGAGCGCGAACTGCATGTTCTTCGGCTTGGATTCGAGGAACTTGATCAGCTGCTGGCGCGCATAAGCCTGATCCTGGGTCGGCGTATTGAGCATGTCGAACAAGACCAGGGTGACAGCACCGGCATCGGGGGCGCGGGTCTGGTTGGTGAATACGTTCGGGGAAGGCTGAGGAATTTTGGCGGGCGTTGGAGCCGGAGTGGTACTCGCGCTGGCCTCCTCCGGGCGCTCATCGTCGGTGAATTCGCGGAAGGATCGGACCTCCTGCGGATTGCTGTCTTCCGAGACTTGAAAATCCTTTTCGGTGAGGCCCTTGATGGGATGGCCTTTGGAGTCGGTCACGACCACGTCCACCAGTACCGTCTTGGTCGTGACGCGAATCGTAGTCAGACCTTGAGACTCGGGCGAAGCAGCGTTCGATGCGACCGAAGGTGTGGAATCCGCGGAGGCGGGACTAGCGTCCGCGACGCTGGCGACTGTATCTGTCGATGTTGATTGTGCCGAATCGGGTTCGGCACCAGCCCTCAATATGTCAGCGTCTGGATTGGCGGCCACACTGTAAAAATCGGGCAGGTTGGATTTCAGACTGGCGGATTTCGCCCGTTCCTCGTCGCTCGGTGGCCTCAGTTCGTACAGCTCGAGGAAAGCATTCTGCAGGACTGCCACTCCGCGCCCGTTCGGGGAGATCGCGTAATTCCGACCGGCCATCATCGCAGGAGCTACGGTAAGCGATAGCAATGGATTTCCGCTCGCGGTGTCAAAGACCTGCAGGTCCTGCTGAAAGATATCGAACTCGGAAACCTCGGGCTGTACTGCGCCTTCCGGTCCGGCCTGAACGCCGACGGTTGCGGGAGCCTTCGGTGCGAGCTGGAGCGAGCTGACGGCGAACCGTCCGGCATCCGTGGTACGCGTGACCGCCGGGAAGAAACGATAGCGGGGCCAATGTTGTAGCCAAAGGCGGCGTCCGTTGAGAGTGTAGGAGGTTACGCTGTAGTCACAATTTAGCGTGGGACAGCGGCCGATCAGTACCGAGTTGTTGCTGGAGTAGAGGACGTTGGGTTCGATTTGCGAGCGGACTCGGGCCAGATTGTGACGCTGCTTCTGATCCGGGCCGAAGCGGAGCAGCCAGATGTCGTTCTTGTGCACGAGATCGGCGTACCCGGTGCTCGCTGCTGTCAGGTCGGTGAGTTCTGCCAGAGGAAGGGTTCGCTGGGGAACCAATGTCTGCGCATCCAGGAACTGGGCCACGAATTTCGGCGAAGATGGCGATTTTGGATCTGGCGCTCTTGCCGGAGCACGCGTTTCGATCACGATCTGGCGGGCATCCGGAGTGACCGTCACCCAGAGCAGGTCGGCTGGTGACTTCAGCAGAAGCTTTTCGTGCAGATTCGAATCGATGCGGTAGAGATCGTTGCCACGGCGAAGCAGAAGCTCTCCATTGCCCAGGGGCCACAGGTAAGGTCTACGATCGTGAAGGCACCAATCGGCTTCTTGCACGACCTTGCCGCCCGGTACTTCAAGAATGCCGGCGTGCATGAGGCGGTCTTCGTGTTCCGGCGGACATTCTGGAAGGCGGCGCGAGAGTTTCTTCTGATCGAAGGTCAGCAGGACGTGGGTTTCGTCGACGAAGTCGAGAGTGACAGGCGGCTGATTTTCCGAGATGCGATCCATGCGCGAGGGCGGATGGTAGCCGATGGCAGATAAATCGACCTGCGCTGAAGGGATAGGAGGCTTGATCTCTTGCGCTTGAAGCGGGAGAAGAGCTGCGCCAAAGATCAGGAGCAGAGCCTTGCAGAGCCAATTCGAAAAAACTACCGACTTAAGGTGCACTATATCCTCACTGCAAACTTGCCCCGGCACAAGTGATCGATTCCGTGCAGGCCCAAACAGGGGACCTTAGTCTTGTCCGAGCATTGTAGACCAAGGTCAGGATCGGCGAGGGATTCCCTGCACAATCGTTCCTGACTACTCTCTCGCATGCGGCGAAAGGCGTTTCGTCTCGTCGGCCATCGCGGTCAGGCGTTGCGTCGTTGCCTGAGGAAGTATTTCATTCAGATCGCTGATGCTGGTGAAGAATCCCTTCGTATTGCGGGCCGCCATGATCTTCCTTGCGTTGCCGATGTCGATGCCAGGAATTGTCATGAGCTCCGGTTCTGCAACCGTATTCAGATTCATGGTGAGCGGGAGCGACCTGTCGTTGCTCCACATGGACGGAGCGATCTTGAATTCCGAATTCACAATCCAGAGTTCCGGACCAAGGTTGGCATCGAGGGGATGTTTCCCTGCCGCAACTTCGGCGATGGTGGAATCGAGTAGCGACCAGGGCTTGTCCTTACGAAAGGCATCCATTTCACCTCGTCCTCCCTCACCCGCCGCGCGAGCCAACTGCAATGCCAACGGCTGGGAGACAGTTGCGCCCCACGTTGCCGAGATGAAATCGCTGTAGATACGTTTCGCCTCGTACGGAAAGAGCCTCGCGTAGTTCTCGGTCATTCTGATCAGGAAAGGCTCATTGCTTTTCACACTTCCCATCTCTGCTATCGCAGCAAAGAGTTTCAGGTGCTCGTTTTCCCTGGGCGTGATGGAGTCCTGCGGACGATCGGAGACCGACGGCAGGAAGGCGCGGTAGAAAGATGCGTCGCGATACTGGGTATTCAGCTTTTCGTCGTTCACCAGCCGGTAGAAAAGTGTTGAGATCACGCCTTCGCTGGCCATCATCTGCTGGCCATTTCTCAATTCAGCTGGCAGGAAAACCGTCGATGTCTCCGCATCGCAGAACAAGCGATATAGATCCGGCTTCGGATCGAAGGCCATCTCGGGGATTGGCTTGCGGTGAATGAACAGGTTGCGTTTCACACCGTCGGTCCGCAATTGCGTATCCGCAGCGCTCAGCCAGAAGAGTTCGAAGTCGGGCGCGAAGCTTTCGCCGGCGCGCGTGGCCGAGTGGGAGTCGCGCGAGAGCGGCTGGAAATGCTCGGCGAAACCTTCATCGAACGCGGTCGGATAGTCAGTTACGGTCATGCTCTGGTGCATTTTGCGAGAGTTGCCGGGCTCGAGTGTGCCGGTGAGCGTGTGCAGGATCAGATGTCCGAGTTCGTGCGAAAAGATTTCTTCGATGCAACCGTGGGAGCAGTCTTCTTCTTCGACAAGCATGTCGACGTATCCTGCGAGGACAAGCTTGCGATGGCCGGAATTATCCTGCAGCCAAAACCCGAGGCGGGCGAAGCCTCCGTCCTGCGTGGACGTCAGGAAATACATGGGCGCGGTGAGCCGTTCTTCCGGGCTGCGATGCGCTTCGGTTCGTTTCGCCAGGATGAAGTTGCGGGCGTAACGGTCGAGGCGGAGCACTTGCTGGGCATAGCTGGTTTGCAGTTCTTTTCTGAGGTCATCGACGAGTTTGGTGGATGGCGCCGCCTGAAAGACCGGATAGGACTTGCCGTCGGGCGCGCTTGCCATCAGGAGTTGGCGATTTGCGTCGAGAACGGGGACTACGATTTCGCAGGGGACGATTTGCTGGGCGGCAGCGCTTGCTGCGAACAGCAGCAACAGGACTGCTCCTCGGACGTTCATGGTCCGACATTGTAGTTGGGGAGTCGGAGTCGGCGAAGTTTCTTTCGCTCCTTCGGAGCTCTGTCCCTACGGTCGGTCCCGGTTTCCCACGGCTTGCGCCGTGGGCTGCATTCTTTCGCCGCTTCGCGGCTGCCCCACCTTGTCGCAAGAGACGCGGCTAGGACACGGTACGCCTGTGCTTGGTCACTCTCGGTTCAGGAGCGCGTCGCCATGCCTACCTTCACCGGCTCCAGATGGGCGGTGAAGTGGCGAAGGAACGGGGCCTCGTAGGTCAGGTGCATCCCCGCGATATTCGCACGATTCTTCCAGACTTCGAGGATGACTTCGACCACGTAGTCAATGTGGCTCTGGGTGTAAACCCGCCGGGGAATCGCGAGGCGCACGAGGTCCATCTTCGCCGCTTTCGCGAACATCAGCCTGCCAATTTCCACGCTGCGGATTCCACCTTCCAGATACAACTCCGCTGCCAGCGCGACTCCTGGAAACTGCTCTGGAGGAATGTGCGGAAGGAAAGCGCGAGCGTCGAGATAGACGGCATGGCCCCCGGGTGGCTGGACGATGGGCACGCCCTGGCTTGCGATGTGATTGCCCAGATAGGCGGTCGAGGCAATGCGGTAGCGAAGGTAGTCTTCTTCCAGGGCTTCCTGCACGCCGATGGCGATGGCTTCAAGGTCGCGTCCGGCGAGGCCGCCGTAGGTTGGGTATCCCTCCGTGAGAATCAGCAGATCTTTTTCCTGCTGCGCGAGCAGGTCGTCGTTCGTGCACAGAAATCCTCCGATATTCGCCATGCCGTCTTTCTTGGCGGACATGGTGCATCCGTCGCCGTAGCGGAACATTTCCTGTGCGATCTCTTTCGGAGTTTTACTGTCGTATCCTTTTTCACGCAGCTTGATGAACCAGGCGTTCTCCGCGAAGCGGCAGGCGTCGAAATACAGCGGAATACTGTGACGCTTGCAGACCGCGCTGACTTCGCGGACGTTCTGCATGGAGACAGGCTGGCCTCCGCCAGAATTGTTGGTGACGGTGAGCATGACCAGCGGAATGCGCTTGCGGCCGACCTGCCCAATCAGGGATTCGAGGGCGGCGACATTCATGTTGCCTTTGAAGGGATGTGTCGAGGCAGGATACTTCCCTTCTTCGATGACGAGATCGACGGCTTCGGCCCCAACGAATTCGACGTTGGCGCGGGTGGTGTCGAAGTGCGTGTTGTTTGGAACGACGTCTCCTTTTTTGCAGGCGACGCCGAAGAGGATGCGTTCGGCGGCGCGTCCTTGATGTGTAGGGATGACGTGCCTGTAGCCGAAGATGTCCTGGATCGAGCTCTTGAAATGATCGAAGCTCTTGCTGCCGGCGTAGCTCTCGTCGCCTTCCATGATGCCGGCCCACTGGTGGGTGGACATGGCTCCGGTGCCGGAGTCGGTGAGCAGATCGATCAGGACATCGTCGGCGGGGAGCAGGAACAGGTTGTAGAAAGCGGCTTCGAGAAGGTCCTCGCGCTGCTCCCGCGTCGTCCAGCGAATTGGCTCGACGCTCTTGATCCGGAACGGCTCGATGATGGTTTTGATGGGCATGAGAGTGCGTTGTCGATTAGAGACACTTTCATGCTAGGGCGGGCGATTTCGGGAGGATGTGATCTGAATCACATTTAGGCGTGGAGGATAAAACGTTAGCAGCCCCACTCTAAACGCCGCAAAATACGCGCCGATTAGAATGGGGCCAACTCACCTAATCTCGCTGCGCTGCGCTCACGTTCTTACTTCACGCGGCACAAGTTGCATCAGCGCCAATCATCACGATCGCGGTCGTGATCGCGGTAGCCGTTGCGGTAGTCACCGTAGCCGCGGCGGTATCCGCGCTCGTAGCCATCACGGTAGGCCTGCTTGTAGTGGCCGTGGTTGCCCATCCAGTGCTCGTAGCCCCGCGAGTCTTCCCAGTCATCGTTCTTGAATTTGAACCGGCGGCCGCGATCGCGGTCGTTTTGACCCGCATTCATTCCGTCGTGCAAGCCGTTCCTGTATCCGTGCTCGCGGGCTTCATCGTGCCGGTTGTTGTAGCCGTCGTCATCGTAGCGTTGCGCAGGCTGACCCCACGCTACGCTGCCCAGGGGAACCGCCACTGCTGCCGCAAGGATCGCAATACGCGCTGTCCGCCAATTCAGGAATTGCCTCATAGTCACCTCCGACGAATGTGGCACTTGTATAGACACGGAATTGGATGCGTTGTTGCGGTGGGGTGATGTACATGGAATGCCCAGTGATCTGATGGGCTTACCGGCAATGCCACGGGTGCAACTTTTGGGTGGGAGGCGTGTTCCGCGGTCACTTCAAAATCTTCAACACAGGGGACACTGAGGATCACGGGGGGAAGCTGCCGGTGGTAGACTCAAACGTTTTCGGCGAGGCGACGGATATGGATATCCAACGGGTAGGAGTGATTGGCGCGGGAACGATGGGCAACGGGATTGCCCATGTGTTCGCGCGCAGTGGACACAACGTGATTTTGTGTGATGTCGAACAGCGATTCCTGGAACGGGCGCTTGGAACGATTTCGAAGAATCTGGATCGCGAGGTCGCCAAGAACAAGATCACTGCGGCCGACAAGGATTCAGCGCTCGGGCGGATTCAGACTGCGACGGAGCGCGCGAAGCTTGCGGACTGCGATTTCGTCATTGAGGCAGCAACTGAAAGATTTGAGATCAAGACTGAAATCTTTCGCGACCTCGATCGCCTGACCCGGCCGGAAGTCATCCTCGCTTCGAATACTTCTTCCATCTCGATCACGAAACTGGCGGCAGTGACGAAGCGGCCGGAGAAAGTGATTGGCATGCACTTCTTCAACCCGGTGCCGGTGATGAAACTGGTCGAGGTGATTCGCGGGCTGGCGACGTCGCAGGAGACGTTCACTGCCGTGCGCGATCTATCGGTGAAACTGGAAAAGACTCCGGTCGAAGTGAATGATGCGCCGGGCTTCGTTTCGAATCGGGTGCTGATGCCGCTGCTGAATGAAGCCATGTACGCCGTGATGGAAGGAGTGGCGACGCCCGAGGCCGTGGATGAAGTTTTCAAGCTGGGGATGGCGCATCCGATGGGACCGCTCACCCTGGCAGACTTCATCGGCCTGGATGTTTGCCTGGATATTATGCGCGTGCTGCAGACTGGCATGGGCGATCCGAAGTATCGCCCATGTCCGTTACTGATCAAGATGGTGGATGCAGGATGGTTGGGGCGGAAGAGCGGAAGAGGATTCTATCGGTATTAATCAGTGGTCAGTGATCAGTGGTCAGCGTTCTGTTACTGAAAAAGCATGGCGAAAGATGCGTGGGTGTATTTGACCGCAGCCGTTTGCGGGATTGCGATTGGGTGTGCCGACGTCGCGGTGAACGATTTGTTGTTTACTGCTCTGCTGGTGTGCTCCAGTTGTATCGTGCTTGGGATTCTGCGGCCGCGTCGGCCCTGGCGTTGGGTCATCATGGTAGGGCTTTCTATTCCGCTGACGGAAGTTGCGGGATTTCTATTGCTGACCGTGAAGCCTTCTCGGGCACAGGTGTACGGTTCATTTCTAGCCTTCCTGCCCGGCATCGCGGGAGCGTACGGCGGCTCCGTACTGCGGACGGTGCTGGAGAATTTGAAGATGGGGAAGTAGATCGGCTCCTGCTCGAATGAATTCCGTCTAATAACTGGCCGTCCGGTCCGGAGCCGCGTTCTCAGCCAGCATCTTCCTCGGCCTGCTTTCTACCATTTTTTGTAAGTTGTTGGCATCAAGCGTATTAGCGATATTTGTACATACAAAATTGTGCTTCAGAGTGTTCCTGCAGGAACACTTTCCCGCCTGTGAGCCGTCGTTCCAGGGTACCGCCAGACATCCGCCCGGCGACTGCCTCAAGAAATTCTATGGCCGGTCGATCTATATCTTCCGTGAAGGCCTCGTTGACTTGAGGTAACGGAGCCGGATCCCAGACTCGGCCAGAGAAACCGGGAGTATGGGGTCCGGCATCTGCTCTAAGGTATCGGCTAACCAAAAAGTAACTCCCGAATCCACAGGATTGCCGAGTATGCTTGCGGGCATGGGTGTTAGCGTCACCATGCTGGCTTCGGGGAGCCGCGGGAACTGCGCAATGGTTTCCGGCGCATCCACGAAGATCCTGGTGGACGCGGGAATCTCCTGCCGCGAGACATTCAAGCGAATGAAGTCGCTGGGCGATGATCCGCAATCGCTGTCAGCGATTCTGATTACCCACGAGCACTCCGACCATATCTATGGGTTGGCAACGCTGGCCAAGAAGCTATGCATCCCAGTGTTCATGACCGGAGCCACGTATCAGGCGTGGCAACGGGCGATGCGGGACGACACTGGCGCGCGGCCGAAGCTGGAGCGCTTCGAGCAGTTCGAGTCGGGACACACGTTTCAAGTCGGCGATATTGCAGTGAAGCCGTTTACGATTCCGCATGACGCGGCGGATCCCGTGGGCTTCACGTTTCGCGCTGAAGGAATCAAAGTTGGAGTCGCCACCGATCTGGGATATATCCCGGTGAGCGTGCGCGATCACTTGCGCGGCTGCGATGTATTGATCATGGAATCGAACCACGATGTCGAGATGCTGCGGGTAGGGCCGTACCCATGGTCGGTCAAGCAGCGGGTGATGAGCCGCGTAGGGCACCTGTCGAACGTGGCCCTCGCGGATTTCTTCACCAGCGACTATGATAATAATGCAACGTTTGTGGTGCTGGCGCATCTCTCTGAGCAGAACAACCATCCGGAGATAGCCCGGAGAGAGGCAGAGAAAGCGCTGGCCACGCGAGGCGGGTTGTTTACGAATCGCGTGCTTTTGGCGTCCCAGACCGAAGCTTTGGAGCCGATTTGCCTGTAGTGGGCTCGACGTGTTTGGCTGATTTTGTATCCCCCATGAATCAGCAGTGCATTGATCCAATCGTAGGCAAGATTCTGGCAGGCTGGAGGTACGACATTTCCGGGCTGGCGCCAGAGATGCGCGAGGACTACGAAGATCACTTCAAAGCCTGCGAGCACTGCCGCAACCGTCAGAAGATCCACCGCATGATCGACGTGGGGCTCATTGCCCTGGCTTCCGTTTCCGCTGGAATTTTCCTTCTTGCTTTCGCTGTCATTCACTACCTCAGTCCGCGGCATGCCCTATTGCTGGAGATTGCGGCGCTGGCAGGATTCGCTCTTTCCGCAGTGATCTGGCTGGGCGTGGCCGTCGCGACGCCCGCTCCGGTCACCGTACTCGATGCTGCCAAGCATGGAGCGCGGAAGGTGCACGACCGCTTGCCGGAGGAGATCCGGCAACGCCTGCCGGAAGAGCTTCGCATCAAGATTACGGGGACGTAACCCCAATGTCTGGGGCAAAACGGGCTCGGATTTCTATCTCATCAGTTTCGATTCTCCTCCTGTTGCTGTTTGCGACGGCCCTCGTGTCTGCGCAGACGGATACCTCTGCAACGATGCAGCACGATCACGAACAGCAAGCGCACGCAGACCATTCGATGCCCGGAATGCAGATGGATGAGCAGAAGGGCGCTCCGTTGCCCTCCGCCCATGAGGGATCCGGCACATCGTGGCAGCCCTCGTCCGTGCCGGGGCATGAATGGATGTGGATGCGTAGCGGGTGGGATGTGATGGCGCACGGAGCCATTTTCGCCGACTACAACCAGCAGGGTGGCCCACGAGGAGCAGGCAAGGCCGAGTCGGTGAACTTTGGCATGCTGATGGAACAGCACAAGCTGGGAGCGGGCACGCTGTTGTTTCGAGAGATGTTCTCTGCGGAATCGCTGACGTCGCCGCATCCAGGATTTCCGGAGCTGTTTCAGACGGGTGAAACGTATCACGGCGAGCCGCTTATCGATCATCAACATCCGCACAATGTGTTCGCAGAACTGGCCGCGCTCTACACCGTGCCGCTCAGTGAAAAGATTTCGTGGGAGCTGTACGGCGGACCGGCCGCTGAGCCCGCGCTGGGTCCAGTTACTTATCTGCATCGCGCTTCCGCAGCGGAATCGCCGCTGGCTCCCCTGGGTCATCATCTGCAGGATTCCACGCACACCAGCTTTGGAGTCGTCACTACAGGGTTCGTGATCGATCGCGTGAAGCTGGAGGCCTCGGCGTTCCACGGACGCGAGCCGAATGAGAAGCGCTGGAGCATTCAGATGGGATCGCTGGATTCATGGTCCACGCGGGCGAGTGTGGCGCCCGGACGCAATTGGACGGCGGAGTACAGCATTGGACGACTGGAGCATCCGGAAGAGCTGGAGCCCGGCAGTCAATGGCGGCAGACAGCTTCCGTGGAATACAACCGGCCACTCGCGACGGGGAACTGGGCAAGCACGTTCGTGTGGGGACGCGTTCACAAAATCGATGTCGGAACAAACCTGAATAGCTACCTGCTGGAATCCACGCTGAACTTTCGCTCGCGGAATTATGCGTTTTCGCGGCTGGAATTAGTGGATAAGGATGAGTTGTTTCCCCAGGCGGCCACGCATCCCGCTTACCGGATTGGAGCTTACACATTCGGTGGCGTTCGGGATTTGATTCAGGACCGGGCGTGGCAGCTCGGCCTGGGCGCGGATGTTACTTTCTACTCGAAGCCTGGCTTGCTGGATGCAACGTACGGAAACAACCCGGTTTCCTTTCAGATCTTCCTGCGCATGCGTCCGGGAAAGTCAAAGCCTATGCATCAGCAATAGCGGCACACGAAAACAGTATTGCTTACGATGATTCCAACGTAGAATAATCCCCGCGTCTCCCCCGCGTGTTTCAGCGAGAATAATCCATGGTGGCCGCATTGAAGATGCTGCGTGCAGTACAGTGGGCGATGCTGGGGAGCATCCTGTTATACGCGGCGTTGGCATTCGCGATCCATCCGGGCGCGCGGATGTTGGACCCGGCTGTAAGTTATCTCTTCACCACGATGGCAGTTGCGCTGGTAGGCGTGATCTTTGTGGTGCGCCGAACGCTGGTGTTCCGCGCCGAAGAAAGCCTGGCGACGCAGCCCGAGAACGCAGTCAGCCTCAATCACTGGAAGACCGGTTACATCACCACGTACGCTTTGTGCGAGGCTCTTGCGTTATTCGGTCTGATCGAGCGGTTTCTCGGCGCCGCCATTCAGCAGAGCATGCTGTATTTCATCGGTGGCTTTGTCCTGATGTTCTTCTTCCGGTCGAGACAACCGGAACTTACTCCCAGCACACAAAACCTCAGTTAGTCGGCTGACCTCAGGGCTAAAGCGTGGTATGAGGGGGCTCTTGGCGGCACGACTGATGTCGCGCCTACCCAAGTTAGTTTATTTTTTCGGTAATATTTGTTGGATAAGGACTGGCGAAATGCTTACCCGCCGGCCTTCAATTCCGTCAGAACCTGCTTGGCAATTTCCTTGAGTGTCTCGAACACCCCGACGCCTTGGAACGCTACTGCCTCGACTACAGCTTCATTCTTCTTGCGGAGTTCGGTGGTCAGCAGATCGACTGGCAGGATATTGGGCAGGTCGCGCTTGTTCAGTTGGAGAACGTACGGAATCTTGTTGAAGTCGTACCCATGCTCCTTCAGGTTCGACATGAGATTTTCGAGCGCTTCGACGTTGGCGTCCATGCGCTGTTCCTGGGAGTCCGCCACGAAGACGATTCCGTCGACGCCGCGCAGAATCAGTTTGCGGCTGGCATCGTAGAAAACCTGTCCGGGAACGGTGTAAAGGTGAATGCGAGTCTTGAAGCCGCGCACCGACCCGAGGTCCAGCGGCAGGAAGTCAAAGAAGAGAGTTCGCTCGGTTTCGGTCGCGAGCGAGATCATCTTGCCCTTCTGCTGGTCCGCAGTTTTCTGATAAATCACCTGCAAATTCGTCGTCTTACCGCCCAGACCGGCGCCGTAGTACACGATCTTGCAATTAATTTCTCGGGCTGCGAAGTTGATGAAACTCAAAGGCTTTCCTTAACGCGGACACTTCCCTCTGGGACTTCCGCACGCCACATGTCCTAATAGGAGGCTCGCCGATTTTATATCACATGGGGGGTACCCCCCGCAGGTTACTCAGGTGACCCCTAGGGCCAAAACCCCATGGTTCGGACCTCCGGATGTGCAAACGGAGGGGGTTCTGCGTGGATTTTGACCTGGAAGAATTGGAAATCTGCCACCGGGCCGGAGCCTTCCGCCCTCACCGCACCGATCCAATCGGATAGTAGCCGGCCTTGGTGTAAATATTCAGCCCCTTCTTGTCGACCAGAATCTCGATACTCCGATAAGCCGAACTGCCGCCGATCGCCTTGGGACTGTATCCCAGCGTGTACTGATTCCGGGCTTCAGACGTGATCTGCGTGTACGCCTCTTCAATCGCATTGCGCGATAGCTCGGTGAAGATGTTTCCGCCACCGGTCGCATTCGTGTACTTCGGCAGAATGTCGGCGTATCCCTGCCCCCATATGTGATGAATCTTCTCCACCTGCTTGTACACGGGCAGCGCGCCCTGGTCGAGCACCACGGCCTTCACCTGGATCCCGTGAGTCTCGAGCAGTTTCAGAACGTCTTTGTAGCTTGCCTGGCTGCCCCGTTCCCGGCCGTCGCTGATTACGAAGATCACCTTGCGGCGTGTGCGGTCGCGCTTGCTCAAATCCAGCGCCGCGCGAAGAATCGCATCATTCAACACATGCGCCTCTTTCGGAGGCGTCATCACCGGAGGCGGCCCGGAACTGCCGACCGGTATTCCGTTGACCATTGGCCCCTGCGGACCGAGCGGCCCCCCCAGCACCGGAGGTCCATTCGCATGTCCGCGCACCAGTTTCATGGCATCGAGCGAGGCCGTGAGCTTGTTCGGATTCCCGGTGAAATCGGTCACCTGGCTGATGGTGCTGCTGTAGGTGTAAAGGGCGACTTCGTCATACGGACTGAACGCTCCCACCAGAGACGAATACGTCTGGTTCACCTTTTGCACGGCGACGTCCGCCATCCCCAGGTCAATCAGGATTGCGACGGATAGCTGGAAGGGATCGCTGGTGAAGTAGGTCAGCTTCTGCGGCTTGCCGTTTTCCATGACCGTAAAATCTTTGGGGAGCAATCCGTCCACCCGGCGCCCACGATCGTCCTTGACCATGACGGGGATCTGGACGAAGTTCACTGGGACCGAAATCTTGTACAGGGTATCGCTCGGGTTGATCATGTTGCGCGGCCCGGTTCCCTGCGCTCCCGCCTCGGGCAATGTCCCCGGAGGCACGGTTTCCACGGGCGGCATTGGCGGAGGTGCCGTATTGTTTACAGGCTGAGGCTGCTCGGAGGGCGGCTTCGCCCCGGGCAGGGGTTCCGTGCCCTGGTTCGTGTCGGCCGAACTGGACGACTGCGGCTGTGCCCTTGGGGTGGGAGGCTGTACGGTTGATGGTGCATCGGGGATGCCCTGAGCAGGTTGCTGGGTAGCCGGCGCTTGACTCTGTGCTTCGCTGCCGGATTGTGCCTGACCAGCGACTCCGACGAGCAGAAAAACTGCCAGCACGATCAGGTTTAGCCCGATTTTCGTTCCCTTGGCCGGCATGATGGCTCCCTTACCTTATAAAATACAGCTTTCCATCTTGTGGGATGCTAATTCCACCCCGTTTGGTGCATCTAAGGCTACAGGATTAGACTAACAAAGAACCATCCTGAGAGTCCCGGAATGCTCAAACCTCCTTTTTTGATGTGTCGAGTACTACCTATCACTGTGTTGGCCTTCGCGTGCGCAGCCCCGTTTGCCGGGGCGCAGCAGCCTGCCAGCCCGGCTCAACAGTCCGACGACTCCCAGCAGCCGACTGAAACCCTGAAAGTGAATGTCAACGTGGTGCAGCTGTTCTTCAATGTGAAGGACAAGCACGGGGCCTTGATTCCCAGTCTGAAGAAGGAGGATTTTGAAGTCTCCGAAGATGGGAAGCCGCAGACCGTCAAGTATTTTGCCGCCGAGTCGAACCTGCCTCTCACGATTGGCATGATGATCGATTCCAGCGGCAGCCAGAGGAACGTGATCGACATGGAAAAGGAAGTCGGCGGCGCCTTCCTGCGTCAGATCCTCACGGATAAAGACGAAGCCTTCGTCATCAGTTTCGATATCACAGTCGACCTTCTCCAGGACTTCACCCGCGATCCGCACCGCCTGCAGGCCGCTCTCAATAAAGCCAAGGTCAACGTGGATTATTCCAGCGGAGGCATCCCGGGCATGGGTGGAGGCCCGGTTCCCCAGCGCGGCAACTCTCCGGGCACCCTGCTTTACGACGCCGTTTATCTTTCCTCCCACGACATGCTCTCCAAAGAGGTGGGGCGTAAGGCGATGATCCTGCTCACGGACGGACAGGACGAAGGCAGCCGATTGAAAATCCAGGACGCCATCGAATCCGCCCAGAAAGCGGACGCGATCGTCTACGTTCTGCTCTGCGCCGACCGCGGCTTCTACGGAGGATTCGGTTACTACGGCGAAGGCGACATGCGGAAACTGACCGAACAAACCGGAGGCCGCGTCATCAACGTCGGCAACAAGTTCGACAAGCTGAAAGAAGCCTTCGACCAGATCGCCGCCGAACTCCGCAGCCAGTACAACATCGGCTACACTCCTACCAACAGCAATCGGGACGGGACGTACCGCAAGATACAGATCAAGACGAAGGACAAGGATCAAAAGATCCAGGCTCGAGCGGGCTACTATGCGCCCAAGCAACAGGACTGATCCTTCATCGCAGTGCTGCCAGTCCGGGAGCGAAGCGTGAGGAACCTGCTGTCCGCCACCCGCGGAACAAACTGCGAGCCGCCTCGGCCCAACCCTGCTAAACTCCTCAGACCGGAGGCTCGCATGCCACGCTTCTCCCGCCGTTCATTCCTGCACCTTTCCGCCGCCGCCTCGGCCGCCACCGCATTTCGCATCATGAGTGAACCGATGTTGGCCGCGGCCGCACGACACAACGCGCCCCCAGTCAATGCCGTCATCATCGACTCGAATGAGAATCCGCTCGGACCGGGACAAGCCGCGCGCGATGCCATGTCGGCGATTCTGCCGCAAGGCGGACGCTACCTCGACAATCTCACCGATGAACTGGTGCAAACCTTCGCCAAGATGGAAGGCCTCAATACTGAATACGTGAGCGCTACGGTCGGGTCCACTCCTCCGCTGGCCCATAGCGTCCTCGCGTTTACTTCTTCCCAGAAAAGCTACGTCACCGCCGATCCGGGCTTCGAACTGGGGATGATGATGGCCGAGAAAAATGGGGCTCGACTCGTCAAGGTTCCTCTCACCAGCAGCCACGCGCACGATGTGCGAGCGATGCTGAGCAGCGCACCCGACGCCGGCGTTTTCTACATCTGCAATCCCAACAATCCCACCGGCACCATGACACCGCACTCGGATATCGAATATCTGATCTCGAACAAGCCAAAAGATTCAGTCGTTCTCGTGGACGAAGCCTACATTCACTTTACCGACGCTCCCTCGGCGCTCGACTTCGTCAAAGCCGGCAAAGACGTGATCGTCCTCCGCACATTCTCGAAGGCTTTCGGTATGGCCGGCATCCGCTGCGGCTTCATCGTTGCCCGTCCGGATCTGTTGGAGAAAGCCATGGCTCGTGGAGGATGGAACTTCATGCCGGTGACCGCAGTCGCCGCTGCGACGGCGAGCCTTCGCGATCCCGCGCTCGTTCCCGAGCGACGCCGCATCAACGCCGCCGTTCGGCAGCAAACATTCCAGTGGCTTGACCGAAACGGATTCACCTACATCCCGTCGGAATCGAACTGCTTTATGGTGGAAACGAAGCGACCCGGTAAAGATATCCGCGACGCGATGGCTAAAGAGAACGTGATGATCGGTCGGACGTGGCCCATCATGCCTAACTGGGTCCGCATCACGGTCGGCACGCAACCGGAGATGGAGAAATTCCAGGCTGCGTTTGTGAAGGTGATGCGAAGTAATGGTTAGTAGTCTGTGATCAGTTGTCCGTGCTCAGTCATAGTCAGTGCCCAGTTGTCAGTTGTTGGCGCCGACAATCGATTTTCGGTGCCGTTTGACAACACTGATTACTGATCACTGATGTTAAAAAACGGCCACGTTCATTTCGAACGTGGCCAAATGATCCACCCCTTGTGAAAAGTCGTTATTGCGGCGTCAGCAGATACGCGTGCTCGGCGCCATTGTGCGTTCCCTCGCCGACAATCTGTCCGGACGCGTTGATCCCGGTAGCCTCAATCAAAATCCATCCCGATCCCTTCGGAATCATGGAATTCAGATCTTTGATCTTCCCGCCGCTGTACACGAAAGCGTGATACGTATTGCTGAACGTTGAACGTCCCACGATCGCGCCGGAATCATTGATGGCAACTCCCCAAACCGTGCTCGTGCTTCCGGCAAACGTTCCGAGGTCCTTCAGTGAGCAACTTCCGCAGCTTGCAATGAATGCGTGCGCCGATCCGTTCTTTGTATAACCGACACCAGTGATCTGACCCTTGCTGTTGATGGCATTCGCCTGGCTCCACGCTCCGCCGAGCGTTCCCATCTTCGTCATCTTGCCGTTACTCCACACGAATCCGAAGAAGTTTCCGTTTTTGTCGTAGGAAGTTCCGGTGACCACACCAGAGGCGTTCACACCCTGCGCGACATTCCACCAGCTAGAACCCTTCGGCGATCCCAGCGTGCCCAGATCGATCATCGAGCCGTTGTTGTACAGGAAGGGATGATTGCTTAAATCCGCCGTAACGGCCGATCCGACAACCTGTCCCACATCATTGATCCCGTACGCAACGGCTGATCCGCCGCCTAGATCGCCGATGTCCACCAGCTTCGTCCCGCTGGTCATGAACGCGCGATAGACGTTCTTCGAATTCTGCGAATAGCCCGCAATCGTGCCGGACGCATTGATCGCGTTCCCGATCCCCGATGTCCCTCCCAACGTTCCCAGGCTAGTCATCTTTCCATTGCTGTAGGAAAAGATTTCGCTGGAAGCGCTGTTCGCTGCGCCGGCAGCACCGGTAACTTCGCCGGTCAGATTTACGGCACTGGCAGTGCTGTATCCGTTGGTGTTGATCACGCCCAAGTCGGTGATGGAATACGACGATTGCGCCGCGCACCATGTCGATCCAATCATCAGACACAGCACACAACGAAGAGCAGGCAGCCCGGCCAGCACTTTCATAGCAGCCTCCTGTGAACGCAGATTTCGATGCAGATTCTTCCATGCTGGCAGCGTGCAGATGTCAATACTTTGTAAAACAAAGAATGTGCCGAATGCGGGCCCGGCTTTCCACTGCGAGCACCATGCTTCTAACGTATTCTCGTCGCTTGGGTCTAGACCGCTGGGGTGCCTCTAGTACAATCAGTCCCGTGAGCGACCCTGTACGCATTGGAATTCTGGGCGACTTCAATACGGAGTTCCGCTCGCACCATGCCACCGTCGAGGCCCTGCAGCACGCCGCGCGTAAGGTTGGCATGGAAGTCCAAAGTGAGTGGATCCCACACCCACGCTCGCTGCACCAGGCGCTGAAAAGAAACTGGAGTCCTTTGACGGACTCTGGGGGGCTCCAGGCAGTCCTTTCAAAAGTTTCGACGGCATGCTGAAGGGGATCGAGTTCGCCCGCCGCCGGGACTGGCCCTACCTCGGCACGTGCGCCGGATTTCAATACGCCTTTATCGAATTCGCCCGGAACGTCCTGCACATCGCCAATGCCGACTCGGCCGAGAACAATTCCGGATCGAAAAACATCATCATCTATCCTGTCGCCTGCGCTATTCCCGATCGGAAGGGTGACGCGCCTAAACTCTCTGGCGTAATTCCGGAGATCAAGCTACGCCCGGGATCCTATCTGCAGAGCTTCTACGGAAAAGATGTCGAGACCGTAAAGGAGGAATTCTTCTGCAACTTCGAAATCAATCCTGAGTTCGAGTGGGCGGCGATGGAAGCAGGATTCCCCGTCGTGGCGCGCGGACCCCAGGGCGAGATCCGGGCCATCGAATCCCCCACGCATCGCTTCTACGTGGCGACACTGTTCCAGCCGCAATTATCCTCGACCGAGAAAAAACCTCATCCAATAGTCCTCGCCTTTGTTCAGGCCGCAGCCGACTGGGGCAAGAAAAAACTGGACGACAGTGTTTTAGAGTAACGCTAAACCTTTAACACAGAGGGAACAGGGACCCCACAGAGGTGCTCTGAGGGAGTGGCTTTCCACATTACGAAAGTCGCGGATTACCCAGCCGTTACCGTCCAGCCACTAACTGCATCTAGGAGCAGGCAACCTGCGGCGCTAGACTCCTTTCCATGGCGCCTTCCCCCACAGCGCGCCCGCGAGGAGCCACTTCGCCCGATGCACACACTGCAGATGATGAACTCATTCCGCGTGCCTTGGGGCACGCTGATCAGCTACATCCCGGTGATCGCCACGGTCGTGACCACTCTCTTCAGCGTGATCCTAGCCCGGGCTACGCTACGCTACGTGGAAGCCACCGACAAAGGCCTGGCACTGGCTCGCGAGGAGTTCGAACGCGAATGGACCCCCGACCTCCACATCAAACTGGAACGGGTCTCGCCGACCGAAGCCCGCATCATCGTCACCAACCTGGCGAAGACGTCTGTTCTCCTGCAGCTTTTGCAACTGCGCAAACTCTCGCACGCGATGCCGTTTGAGCGCTGCCGGATCAACGATCCGCTCGTCGGCGGCCTGACTTGGACACAGGAAATGGGCAAGCGCATCCTTTCTTGCACCGGGTACGAATTCGAAGGGCCCATCGCCGCGTCAATGACTTTCTACGCCGCCGGGCGGATGTTCCGCACTGACTGGTTCCGCTCGCAGATCGTCGTCCGCGAAGGACGCATCGTCAGCCTCGAACCCAGCAACATGCCGACCCGCCGCGTCCGCCAGGTCGAACGGAAAGGCCAAGTTGAACGCCGCCGCGAGTTCGTCCAGGACGTGACCGCCAATGCTGACGCGGAAAAGCCTGCCAAGCCAGAAGAGAAATTCTTTGTGACTAGTGCGGGGGGCAAGTAACGACAGGGAATCTCAATTTAGTAACCCTTACCAAAGACAGTCATGGCATTCTAAAGTTCGCGCCACTCCCGCCGATCTCTCATTGCAGGAGACCGCCATGATTACTCCAATCGACAGCGTTCATCCGATCGCAGCCAGGCAAGTTGCGCACCCTCCCGCCGAACCTCCATCCGATCCGCACGCGCAAACTCCGCCTGTGCGGAAAAGTGGAGAAGTGTCGAACGATCAGGTCACTCTAAAAAGCGCCGGCCAGCCGGATCCTGACACGGATCACGACTAGCCGGAAGGAGAGCGCGGAGGTTGCATGAGTGTGGGTCGCGGAAAAGGAGTGTGCAAACTTGAGGTCGCATTTTGCGACCTCAAGAACGTCAGTGACTACGCGGCAGGCCGCTCTCCCATCCTCGCGACGGGCTGAGACTCCGGGCGCGCACGGGGAGATCTCTCTTCGAAAAGCAGTCGGCGCAGGGTGCGAAGATCGTTGAGGATTCTGCTGCTGCGGCTCAAATGGAGTTCGAGCTTCTCCACGTTGTAGAGCGCCATGCGCAGCGCATCGAGACGCCGGTTCAAGTCCGCATTGGCAGACTCGCGGTCCACGTCCAGCTGAAGCTCTTCCTTCGCCTGCGACACGGCCTCGGCAAACAGGGTCATGAAATCGTGCGCGCTCTCGATCGTTTCAAAGGGGTGCTCGCTTTGTGACTTCATTGGGGGAGTCTCCTTCAGTTTCTCAAAATTCGTCGATCGGTCGTCCCTGCGGAAAATGGAGCGGCTAGTGTAAGCCAATCCAGCCGCCATAGGAAGCTATGAATATTCTCCATTTTAGCCGGAACGGGCCGTGACTGGCATCACATCCGCCCAGGGATTTTTGCGGGTATCCAATCCGTTCATAGCCAACCTTTTGACCTTACCGATCATTACCAAATGGCCTGATGGACACGGGGTCGGCAAATGCGGAAATAGACGAAACGGAACCTCCTTTGAGAGGTCACGCGAGGAAAGATTTGGCCATGTTTTTCTATCGTTGCCCGCCCAGCGGTCAGGAAATCTGTTTTGCAGCGCGCGCCCGGTTTCCTATTTTGGAACGTCCACGCACCGTGTGCACTTCTGATCGTGTCTACGTTCAATAGGACTTGCTATGATGCCGCGTCTTCCTAATTTCGCTCGAGATTACAAATTGTGACTCAAGTTTTGGTGAACGAATGAGTACAAGCGCAATCGTCTTTACAAAGCGTGCTGCTTCAAAAATTCTCGTGCTGCGCAATCAGAAGGTCATCCTTGATGCTGATCTTGCGGAGCTCTATGGCGTCCCCGTCAAGCGCCTGAATGAGCAGATCAGCCGCAATCCGAAACGCTTTCCTCCGGATTTTCTGTTCAGGCTCACACACGCCGAGTATGAAAACTTGAGGTCGCAAAATGCGACCTCAAGTTCAGGACATGGGGGCCGGCGACATCTGCCGAATGCTTTCACCGAACACGGCACCATCATGGCTGCGAGCGTGTTGAACTCGAAGCGTGCAGTGGAGATGAGCGTCTTCGTGGTGCGCGCTTTTGTGCGCATGCGCGAATCGCTGCTTATCAATCAGCGAGTCGTGTCCAAGCTGTCAGAACTCGAAACGCGTCTGGATGCACATGATGCCGAGCTTCAGGACCTCGTCGAAGCAATCCGCGAACTGATGTCTCCGCTGCCGGCGAACCATCGCCGGATCGGATTCGAAACGCCGTCTGGTTCTGCAAGATCTCAGGCCAAAATCCTTAAGGCGCGTCAGCGTTAGCCGGCATTACCGGAGCGGTGTTTTCGACTTCTTTCCGAACTTGTTGGACGGGATGATCTCCGTCTCTCAAGCGTTCCATTCTGCTATGACCCTTTGAAGGGAAATCGCGGGTTGATTCGCCTAGCCTTCGATTAGTTCGAATGCTGGATAACTTGATGCTGCTTCAGCAAATGCTTCGGGCAACGATCCGGCGCGCACGGCGAAGTAGCGCTGGACTTCTTTCCTAAAGTTGTCGAGATAGGCTTTGAGGACCGGGAGCTTTTCGACATCGCTCAATGCACGCAAGCGGAATGTCTTTCGGCTGCTTCCCCGCTTCAAAGTGATTTCTCCGGCGACTTCAGCGTTGCGGACCCACTGCGTGCGTCCTCGTGGAGCAACGAGGTAGCGCTTGCCTTCGAGTTGCAGAAGATCCACGGGAGTGCGAAACAGCTTGCCGGATTTTCTTCCCCGCACTTCGAGTAGCTGCATGTGTGAAGGAGCCAGGCCGAGTCCGACAAGAAATCCCATGGCGCGGTTGATGAATTTCTCCGTGGAGGTGGGCTCGCGGAATGCGGGAGTGATAGACATTCTCAGTATGGATGGAGCGAGCGGAACCGGGATGCAGAAAATTGTGCGGAAGCCTGACTCTGTGCACACCGCGGAAAATGCACAGATCCGGAAGCCTGACAACTTGGGTGAGCGATAAGAGTTATGCCCTATTTGCCCGAATAGAGTTCCGGGAATTGCTGTTTCAGGTGTTCTACCTTTGGCGCGTCGTTGTAGACGATGTACGGCTGATTCGGATGCAGGGCGGCATAGTTCTGGTGGTAGGCCTCTGCGGGATAAAACGCTTTCAACGGGGCCACTTGCGTCACGATGCGGTGGCTGAAAACTTTGGCCTGATCGAGTTGGGCGATATAAGCGTCCGCGATCTTTTTCTGCTCGTCGTTCGCGTAGAAGATTGCACTGCGGTATTGCGTGCCTGCGTCGGGACCCTGGCGGTTGAGTTCCGTGGGATCATGCGCTACCGAAAAGAAGACGCGGAGGAGTTCGCCATAGGTGATTTGCGATGGATCGTAGGTGACTTGTACGGACTCGGCGTGCCCGGTATCACCGGTGCTGACCATTTCGTATTCCGGATTCTTTACCGATCCGCCGGAATATCCGGAGGTTGCGGCGATGACACCTTTGACGTGCTGGAACACGGCTTGCACGCCCCAGAAGCATCCGCCGGCGAATACCGCCGATTGCTGGCTGGGCGCTGACGCGCGCGGAGAGTCCAAGGCTGGCGCCGGGATCGTAGCCGATGGGCTGGCCTTTGCGGTGCAGGCCGTCGTGGCGAGGAGCGATCCGAACAGGGCTAGAGCTAAACGTGCCGATGATGACATTGTGTTTCCCTTCCTGGATTCGATGCTCTTGATCTGGTGGATTGGAGTGATGGGAGGCAAAAAAGTTGCAAGAGGATCGGCGGTGACGTCTGCCGTTTAGATTATCGATCGTGATCTCAAGTGCAAACACGAATTGATTTCGTGCTTGCTTTTTCGCTTTATGTTCGCCAATAATGTGCCATGGCAATTACACGCAGGCAGCGCGAAGTGTATGACTTCATTTCACGATTCGTCACCGAAAACGGGTATTCGCCGTCATTTGAAGAGATTGGGAATGGGCTCCAACTCAATTCCCTGGCGACGGTCCATAAGCATATCTCGAACCTGGAGAAGAAGGGGCTGCTGACGCGCGACTATAACCGCAGCCGCTCGATCGATCTGCTGCCTCCCAAGGGAAAGCTGAAGCAGTCGATGAATGTGAATACCGGGATCGTGCTGCCGCTGATGGGACGTATTGCTGCCGGCCAGCCCATTGAGGCAGTGGAGAATCCGGAAACGATTTCGCTGGCGGATTTCGTCCGTTCGAAGGAAGTGTTCGTGCTCGAAGTGCGAGGCGACTCGATGCAGGATGAGGCGATTCTCGACGGCGATTATGTTCTGGTCGAGAAGGCGAAGACGGCGCACAACGGAGATATCGTGGTGGCCCTGGTGGAATCGACTGATGCGACGTTGAAGCGGTTTTATCGCGAGGGCGAAAGCATCCGGTTACAGCCTTCGAATGTGAATATGAAGCCGATCATCGTGCCGGCGGCTTCGGTGGATGTGCAGGGGCGGGTGATTGGCGTGCTGCGGAAGTATTAGTGCTGCGTCCCGGACGGTACTCACTTGCCCAGTTCCCGTTTTCTCTACTAGTAGAGTGGAAATTGACCTCTACTGCAATTTCTACGTTCACGGGTTCACCATCCTTCTCGGCAGGTCGGAATCTCCAGGTGCTGACCGTTTCAATCGCTTTCAGATCCAACCCACACCTAGTGGCTTAAGGATGTGCATGCTTCGGGGAGATACCTTGTTTGTCCACCATCAGTCCGAGCGTCAGTTCCCTGATACTTCACGGCGCGTGCCGGATCACTGAACTCGGGCTCGTGGTGTTCGAGCAGCTTTGGCGGCTAAATGCCGTGACCGACATGAAAAGGTGCACTTGGCTCGGTCGCGTTGGCTTCCGGCTGGGGTCGCGAAGCATCCGAGGAAACGGGAGATGGCACATTGCTGTCTGCAGTTTGAGCTTCCAGGAACAGCAAGGACTTCTCGCGAGAAGTGGCAGTGGTTGTCCATTCCCGATAGAGCCAGTGGAAGGCAGGGCTTCCAATAGTCTGATACCAGATCGGAAAAGCTATCTGCCGACGTCAGGAAGATCTTCCGACAAGATGCCGTCGACTTCACGGAAGAAGGATGGTTGCTACCTAGATCGGCTTAAATCTTGACTCAGGACTGGCTTGCCTGCCGCGGTTCAGGCGCCCGGAATGCATGGCGAGGATAAACCTAAATTCCTTCCGTCGCCCGATGACCAGAAGGCGTGTCGCTTCAATGGATAGTCGGCCATGGGAAAGGTGCACACTTCCTAACGTCACAAAGCCGTCGGTGGTCCAGTCGTCCGAAACAGTACCCAAGTGGCTTCCCAGACGAGTCATAGCGAAGTCGGTCTCCGAGGACGAAGCCCGCGCAAGACAAAGGTCTTGCCCTGATAGTGATCATGCAGGCATTTCCCAAAGTCTGGACTGAGCGTGTAGGCAGTGACGAGCACAAGTGAGCAACAAAAGCAGTGCGCGGAACAGCGGCGCATGGCTGAACATTGTACCCCGCACTGGTTGCGATGAAAACAAAAATGCCCGCATGTCCGGGCGATTTCATTCGCGACATTCGACTGGAATTAGCCGATGTGCTTGTTCAGGGCCTGGGCGATTGCGTCTTTGGGCTTATAGCCGACCAGTTGTTCGACGACCTGCCCGCCCTTGAAGACCAGAAGGGTCGGGATGCCGGTGACCTTGTAACGCATGGGGGTGGCTTGGTTGGAGTCGACGTCCATCTTGCCAATTTTGATTTTGCCTTGATATTCGGCCGCCAGTTCTTCGACGATGGGCGCAATGGCGCGGCAAGGGCCGCACCAGGTAGCCCAAAAGTCCACCAGAACGGGCTTGTCCGATTTCAAAACATCCTGGTCGAAGTTTGCATCTGTCACTTCGACGATTCCGTTGCCTGCCATTTGCTTTCTCCTCGTTGTAAACGTCGCGCATTCGGCGGACGCTCCATCGGGCGGGCGCTGCCGGGTTGGCGATCAGTATAAGTGCGTCCCGCGAGCGGGGCCGAACTTTCTATCGTAACACCGGATTTAGATGCTCGGGGAGGGGGAAAGTCGCAAGCGTGGAAGGGGACACTCGCCGAGCCCTGATTCTTAAGGGTTTGCTTGGCCCTCGGAATGCGGTGGTGCGGATGGTCCCAGCGATTTGATGTAACTCACCAACTGCCATCGCTGAGGCTCCGGTAGCTTCGACCAGACTGGCATGCCGCGACGCACGACGCCATTGGTCAAGAGCCAGAACAGGGTCCCGGATGAAGCGCGCTGAACCTCTTCGGCGCGGAGGCTGGGACCTGCTTTTTTGCCCGTGCCTCCATCCGCTGTTTCGCCGTGGCACTCGGCGCAGTGTTGCGCAAAAAGCTTGGCTCCGCCGAGGACGGCGTCGGGATCTTTCTGTAAAGGGTTCTGGCGTGCTGCGGCTTTCGCTGGGGCTTTGGATAGCTCGGAGTAAAGAGCGTTATCCGCGGTTATAGTGCTCCGGGTCTGAGCGGTTAGATCGCCATGAGCGAGGAATATGAGGAGTCCGAGAAACGAGATCGCTCCCGGGGTGCGCTTCATGGGTTGAGGGTCGCGCGTGGGTGCGTTCATGACTGCCCTCCGAAGAGGCGAGCAACTGCGGCTCCGAATCCCGAGAACTCACGGGAAACGCCCCAGCGCACCAGGAATTGATGACTGTTGTCATTGAGGCCGAACGCGGGGGAGAGACGCAGGGTCCAGTTCGAGGGCAAGTTCCAGGCGATCACCGGAGCGAGATAATGCGAGGTCTCGTGGAGACCGAAGCTGTGGCGATCTCCGAGATCTCCGTACATTTCGAGGCCGGCGACGAAGTTCTCAGCGCAGAAACTGCAACGCCTGGCGGAAGCTTTCAGGGATAAAGGGCGACTTGTGCCGATGGCGTAGCCGAATTCCCAAGGCTCGCCTCCGGTCAGGTTCTTGGTGGCGATCGTGTTCTGAGCGATGTTCCATCCTTTGAAATTTCCGGAGAGGATCAGCTTGGTTTCGAGTTCGTGCTTGTGTTCCTGGCGCGCGATGGCATTCGGATCGAGGAAATCGGATTCGACATCGTGACCTTCAAGCTCGCGGAGGATTTTGTCGGCACCGCTAATCTGCTCGTACTCGACATACAGGACGGGATTGATGAAGTGTTCGCGCTGCAGCGGACGGAAGCGGTTCTCGAGACGGAAGCCCGTAAACAGCGTGCTGTCGCCGAAGGTGGTTTGTCCGTCGAGGTAAAGCTCGGTGGTCCACCAGGCGGTTGCTCCGTATTCGAACTCGACCCAGACGGCGTGAAAGTCGTTGCCTCCGCGCTGCGTGCCGAAGGTGGAGAAGTATTCGACTTCGAGGCTGCCGGGTTCCTCGAGATAGTGATCGTAGGTAACCATATAGGGACTTTCCTGCGACTGAACGGAAACCGCCGCGGCAAATAGCGCCAGGACGAAAATGAAGCAGGATAAAAATCGGGACGACATCAAGCGGAGAATGCCTCCTTTACGAAAATCTATAAATGCGACGCCGTCGCATCTGATGCGCATTATGATTTCTGCCCTTGATTTCTCTAGTTGCAACCGTGTCGCATCTAAGGGTACATTGATGATGTTGCCGGATTGTGCGCCGAAAGGCAACATTCAGGCCGAAGAATTCGTCGCACTGCATTTGCCACCAGTTGCGACATTCGGAGACAGCGATGCCACTTCCACAAACAGAAACGCCGGGACGGTTGCAGGCGCACTTCGCCGAGCGCGGGATTCGCATGACGCAGCAGCGGCGGGCGATCCTGAGCGTCATCGAGACAGCGAATAAGCATCTGGATGCGAGCCAGATTCTGCGCAAAGCGCAGAAGATTGACGCCTCTGTGGACCGCAGCACGGTGTACCGCACCCTGCGACTGTTAAAGCGGCAAGGGTTGGTCGATGAACTCGACCTGATGCACATCAACGGCGAGGGACATTACTACGAGCGTAAACTTGAGCGCGATCACATCCATATGGCATGCCTGCGCTGCGGGAAGATCACGGAGTTTGTCAGCGACAGTTTTGAAAAGCTGAAGCAGCAGGTGGAAAGAGACTGCCGTTTCCGGGTGCTGGTCTCGCGACTGGAGATCGGCGGATACTGCGCGGCATGCCGAGGGGCAAATTAAAAACGCGACGCAGAAGTCGTGCCAAAAGGAAAAAGCGCCCCGACTCATTGAGTCCTGGACGCCTCGGCAGCCCTCCCCCAGAACTGCCAACTACAGGAGCGATCCTAGAAGTGGCCCACTTTTCTGTAAACGTCACTTTGGTAATCCGGAATTAGCCAGAAGCTAAGGAGTAAACACGTAGCTTATTGCTTCTGCCAAGTAAGGCCGCCGTTGGTAGTGGTCCACACTTCGGAGGTTGAGGTGGAGATGCGGCCATGCTGGGGGTCGCTGAAGGCGAGTGTCAGAATTTCGCCAGTGAGAGTTGAGATTGGAGTTGCCGGAATGATGCGAATCCAGTGGGCGCCGGCGTCCGTCGAGTGATAGAGAGTACCTGCCGAGCCTCCGGCCCACACGTCGGGGCCGTTCGCGGAGACGGCTCGGAAGACGATGGGGAGGGCCTTACTTCTTTCAATTTTTTCGTTCTGTGTATCCTTGTCGTCCAACTCCTTGGCTCGTGCCTTCGCGGTGAGCATCAGACTGGCTGGAGAGGCCGCAGAGTTGTCCGCGACGTTGACGTCCTGCCAGCTGTTGCCCTGATCCGTGGAACGCTGCAGAGTTCCGGATGAGGTGATGCTCCAGCGGGCATTGGGCGCGTTCGGCACAGCTCCCATAGAATTCGAGCGCCCCGGCACCTTCGAACTCGCGGAATAGCCGATCATTGGAGGCCTCGTCGTGTCCGCCTTCGACTCTGAAAGCCCGCCATGCAGCTTCTGCTGATCGAGGGATTGGCTCTGAACGGTAAGCGAATGCACGTCGTCGGGTTGCGCACTGACGAGAGGCGCTGCCCCGGCCACTTCGACGGCCTGGGATGCAGCCGGCGGAGGATTCCCGTTCACCCCGGCGCCCGATTGCTTGGGCGACGGCATAGGGGCGGCCAGCGCCTGTGCAGACTGATTTGCGATCGTATTCTGCTGGAAGTTCGAGTTCAGTTGCTGGTTCGCAACTCTAGGACCGTGCGGAAGTACCGCGGGATTGAACGGACGATTGGCACTCGGAGCAGGCGCGACTGCGGTTAAGACTCCTTGTGTATTCGGGGAAGTGAGCTTCTTCCGGGAGACCGGACTCTCCAACGTCAATGCATCGGTACGCGTTGCGGACTCGCTGTCCGCAGGGGCTGCGGGTTCCGAAGTAGGCGACGGCTCAGTTGCCTTCTTCCTCGATTCATCCTGCGAAACGGCTGGGCTGGCAGTCCGATAAGCCATCGTGGACGAACGAGTCTGTTTGCGATACTGCAAAACGCCAATCGAGCCGACGAGGAGGACGC
Organism: Terriglobia bacterium; assembly: GCA_963727085.1. Classification (GTDB taxonomy): domain Bacteria; phylum Acidobacteriota; class Terriglobia; order Terriglobales; family Acidobacteriaceae; genus Sulfotelmatobacter. The sequence continues at coordinate 230,221 of CAVSER010000008.1, forward strand.
CGGCGGCGACGAATCCCCAACGTAGAGCGGGCCATGCGAACCATGATTGGGGAGAAGGCTGAAGAACCGGCTGAACGGTTTCTGTGGCCGGCAAAGAAAGGGCGAGAACTTCGCGGCACTCGCCGCAGCGAGCCAGATGCTCGAGCACAATGGCGCGTTCGAGTTCAGGTAGAGAGCGCTCGGAAAAAGCCGTCAACACATCCGCGTCGGGATGGTTGGCGACAGCCGTCGGCACCTTCAGGCGCTCACGCACGATTTTTGGGACTTGTTCCATTTACGCTTCTAGCTATTAGCTTCCAGCTTCTAGGTAAACCGCCTATAATCTATTGCTTACAACACAACTTCCTTTAGCCTTCACTTTCCGGGATTCTGGCTTCCACTCTCTTCTTGGAGAACGTTGCAGAAGGCGTTTCTTGCGCCAGACTGCGGCGAATATCTACCTGCAGGTCACGGACGTCAACCTCCATGGCTTCTTCGGCTTGGCGGCGGGACATGCCCCGGCGCCCCAAGGCTGCAACGATCTGTTTGCGGAGAGACTTGGCCAGCTTGTCCACCTTGCGGCTAATGGTTGATTCGTGAACTCCGAGCATGCGGGCGATCTCGGCCAAGGTACGTCCATCGAGATAATACGCGCTGAGAACCATGCGGTCCTCACCGGACAGGAACGCCAGGGCCTCGTCGGTCGCCTGGGCCAAGCGGTTGTCGGCGGGGACAACTGGCTCGGGATTGGGAGCGGTGAATTGGACTCCCTCTTCGGATTCCTCTTCGAGGCTGACCAGGCGCTTGGTGCGGCGGTAGCGATTGACGCATTCCTGGGCAAGAACTGTTCGTAACCATCCCTCGAGCGAGCCGCGGCCGGAATAGGAAGAGAGTTTCGAAACCCGTTGGCCGTCCCGAGTGCCGGTGCCATAGAGGTCGGCGTAGAGGGTATCGGCCAATTCGCGTGCAGCCGAATCCTCGCGAGCGATGCGCAAAGCGGATAAATAGAGCTTTTCGCGATAGCGGGTGAGAAATATCTCCCAAGCTTGGTTGTGTCCGGCGGCACAAGCGCGGGCGAGTGCGAGTTCATCGGCGCGCAGGCTCAGGAAGAAGAGGCGAAGTTCGGCCTCTGGCGCGGCAGAGGCGGCCTGTTTGGCTCCAATCTCGCAGAGGATTTCAGCGAAGCTCTCACGCGTAAGGCCGAATTTGTCGCAGCCGCTTTTGGCATACAGCTCTGGTAACAGCTCGTCGACGAGCGACTGCACGACCGGGATGGATTTGGACGAAGGCATTCCTACGAAGTGAATTATCCAGTATTCGAGGAGAGCGTGAAAGCCCCTATTGCATTACCCTCGTTTAGTTTGACACGGTCAAGCGAAAGAAGTTCCGCATGTCAGAAGCCTAACCGGCCGCCCGGGAAGACTTGCACTGCTCGCAGGGGCAGACTTCGCGCAGGAACTTCCAAGAGTAGATCCCGAGATCGTGATTATCGTTCCATGAGAACTTGATCGCGTACTTCCCTACTCCTTCTGCGGACCGCGGCTTGGCGTTGGGCTTGAAGATCAGCAGCGCGCCGGGGGCGGCAGTGGCGGGATCGCCGGGGTGGCGTCCAGTCTTGCCGCGTTCTTCTTCGCACATCGCGCAGGGGCAGGCGTCGCGCAGGAATACGAAGCTGTAGTGCGAGGTGTGGCCGTCATTCCACTCAATATCCATGCCCGTGCCGGAGGTGAGGTTCACCTTGACCGACTTGGGATCTGTCGCCGATGTTAGGGATTGGAGCGGGGACTGCATGGAATCAGTATCGCATAGCAACAGGAAAGATCGCGTTCACGGGCTTTCGACCGCGTGATTGGGGAGGAGCGAGAACGATAGGCTTCTTATCTCTTAAGCACTCCTTGTGCTTGCACTGTGACAATCTCAGCAATGGTGAGAAACAGGCCATAGCTCGCAAAGAGGAAGGCGCCGTATCTGCCGGCGGTCGCGGGGTGCATCCTGGGCATGAAGGCCGAAAAGCGGGAGAGCAGGACCGCCTCGCCAAACATTCCGGGAAGCGCGATCAGGAGTGCGGCGGAAGCCCAATCCGGCCCGGGCACGTGCCGCCAGCGGAGAAGAACAATGCAGATCAATGCCGACACAATGGGCGTAAGTACGAAGTTGATCCAGAACCGAGAGGCGCCGCTCTCAAAGACGCGAGGCCCGCGCATTTCGTAAAAGATGGTTCCCAGAACCCAAAATCCCGCACCGAACAAGAGAAAGAGTAGTTTATCCTGCGTGGTCATAGCCGCTCCGGGAAAGTAAAATATGTACCAATCGGTACATCATTCTTGTACCACATGGTACATTAAGCAAGCAACATGCCGCGAAAGAAAAAAAAACGCCAGAACCGGGAGGAACTCCTGGAGAGCTGCCTGGCAGCTTTCGTTCGAGCCGGAACGCTCGACGTGAGCCTGGACAACCTGGCGAAAGGAGTGGGAAGCAGCAAGCGGATGCTGGTGCACTACTTTGGGAGCCGAGATGCGATTGAGGAGGAGGCCATGTCGCTCCTCGAGGACCGGCTGCGGGCAAGATTTCGCGCCAGCGCGTTTCCGGCGGGCACCCCGCTTCGGGTTGTGGTTGCTGCGCTGTGGGAACAAACGACCAGCGCGGAGTCACGCGGGGTCATTCTGTTGGCGATGGATTTGACCCGCCGAAGTTGGAGGGGGTCGGGCCGGGCGAGGAGATTTTTCGAGGAGCAGCAGCGGCTATGGGCCGACATGCTGCGTGAGTTCGAGTCGGACGACGGATCTGTAGAGACGATCCTGCAACTGTTCCAAGGAGCAATGCTGGTCTTTCTAGTTACGGGAGATCGGGAACGCGGCTGGCGTGCGTTGAATCGGCTGATCTCTGCGGAAACTCGGGCGCGGTCGCTGCTCGAGCACACACCTTCGAGCGGGTGAGAGCGCAGAGGGCAACGGCATTGCCGAAAGCGGAGAAGTTGCTGTAAAATCTAGGTTTGCCCTACAAGATCTGATTGATTCGGGAGCAGCAGTCCAATGGCACAACAATGTGATATCTGCGGCAAGAAGCCGCAATCGGGAAACCACATCAGCCACGCCCATAACGTCACCAAACGGCGCTGGAACATCAACTTGCGTCCGGTGCACGCCAAGGTTGCCGGTCAGGGAAAGCGTATCCGCGTCTGCACGTCCTGCCTGCGCAGCGGCAAAGTCGTTAAGGCCTAAGAGTTTTCACCGCCGGGAACGCCGCGCGTCCTTCAACAAAATCTACTTCTCAACCCAGAACGGACGAGAGAAGACGGCGGATTCGTGTCTTCTCCCGGCCGTCAGGCGGATTCGAAACATTCTGCCTACGAAATTCCCAGCAGCTGAATGTCGAAAACCAGTGTGGCGTTGGCAGGGATAGCGCCGGGATAGCCTTCCTTGCCGTAGGCGAGATCAGGCGGAATTCGCAACTGGCGCTTGCCGCCGATCTTCATCCCAGTCACGCCCTCTTCCCACCCTTTGATCACGTCGCCGTTGCCGATGCGGAACTCGAACGGCTTGCCGCCAACGGAGCTATCGAATTTCTTTCCGGTGGTGAGCCAGCCCGTGTAATGCACCTTGACGTGGTCGCCCTTCTTCGCCTCCTGGCCCGTGCCGACTTTAATATCCCAGTACTGCAGGCCCGAGGCAGTTTTGGTTCCAGTTCCGGTGACCTTGGTCGGGCCGATGGCGTGAGGGCGTGCCGCGGCGGTGGGCTTTTTCGTTGCGGTTTGAGACCAAACGATCGTTGATGCCAAGATCAGGACGGCCGTGATGATTCGAGTGTTCATGAATGAGCCCTTTCCAAAAATCAAAGCAACTTCACAACACTATTCGAGCGCGATCACATCAATTTCCACCAGAACGTCTTTCGGCAAGCGGGCGACTTCGACTGTCGTGCGCGCCGGAGGGGCTGAGCTGAAGTGCTTGCCGTAGACTTCGTTCATGGCAGCGAAGTCGTTCATGTTCTTGAGGAAGACTCCGCATCGGACCGCTTTGGACATCGAGCTTCCCGCGGCTTCGAGGATTTGCGCGAGATTGCGCAGGATCAGGTCCGCCTGCTTTTTCACGTCCCCATCGATTACTTGTTGCGTGGCCGGGTCGATTGCGACTTGTCCGGACACGAAGATGAATCCGTTGGCTTTGATAGCCTGGGAGTATGGGCCTACGGCTTGCGGGGCGTTCTTTGTGTGGATGACTTCGCGCATGGGTTTCGTCCTCAGTACTCACAAAGACTACACCACAGAGGGCACAGGGTATCACAGAGACAATTCAAAGGTTAGAAGTGAGAATGCAGGAGCAAAATCCGGAGTTTACTTCTGCACTCTTACTTCTTAACTTCTGCGTTCTCTAGATTTTCTGCAAACGTTGCACTTCGTGTACGCCTGCGATCTTTCTCAGGCCTACGATGATGGCTTCGAGGTGTTTCAGGTCGGCGATGTCCAGGACTACTTCTACGCTGGCCTGGCTGTTCGAGGTCTGGGCTGTGATGTTGCGGATGTTGCTCTTGGCATCGCCGATCACTCCCGTGATGCTCTTCAGCATGCCGAAACGATCATCGCAGAAAACCGTGAGCTTCACTGGATAGGCCGTAGGGGTGCTCTCATCGCGTGCCCATTCGACATCGATCTTTCTTTCGGGTTCGTAAAGGAGGTTGGTGACGTTCGGGCAGTTGATGGAGTGAACAGCCACGCCTTTGCCGCGAGTGATGTATCCGACGATGCCCTCGCCCCGGATCGGGTTACAGCAGCGGGCGCGGTAAACGAGCATGTCTCCCTGGCCGCGAACGGTAATGGCGTTGTTGCCACCAAAGACGCGGCGCACGGCGCTGGCGATGGTGCCTTGCGATTGATTGAGTCCTTCGGCTTCGATGTCCCCGGCGATGGTCGGCGTGGCGCCCGCGGGCAGGAGACGCGCAAGAACCTGGCGCGCGGAATACTTGCCGTAGCCGATGCCGGCCATCAGGTCATCGGCTTTGCCTAGCCCGTATCCGGACGCAACTTTCTGCAGGTCTTCGTCCTTGATTTCTTTCAGCGCGATGCGGTACTTGCGCGCTTCTTTTTCGATCAACTTGCGCCCGATCTCGATGGCGCGTTCACGTTGATGGACGTTGAGCCAGTGCTTGATCTTGTTGCGCGAACGGGAAGACTTGACCAGTCCGAGCCAATCGCGGCTGGGCTTATGTCCGGGCTGCGTGAGGATTTCTACGATGTCGCCGGAGTGAAGTTTGTAGCGCAACGGCACCATGCGTCCGTTGACCTTGGCGCCGGTGCATGTGTGCCCGACTTCGGTGTGGATGGTATAGGCGAAGTCGATGGGTGTGGCGTCGCGCGGTAGAACCACGACCTTGCCCTTCGGCGTGAAGGTATAAACCTCTTCGGGATAAAGATCGACCTTCAGCGTGGAAAGGAATTCGTTGGGGTCGCTGACGTCACGCTGCCACTCGACCACTTGGCGGAGCCACGCGAGCCGCTGCTCGTCTTGCGCAGAGACCGGGCCATCTTTGTATTTCCAGTGCGCGGCGATGCCCTCTTCCGCCACCTTGTGCATCTCTTCCGAGCGGATCTGGATCTCGAAGGGCGTGCCGTCCTCCGTAATCACCGAGGTATGGAGCGACTGGTAGAAGTTCGGCCGCGGCATCGCGATGAAGTCCTTGATGCGTCCGGGAACGGGACGCCAAAGATTGTGAATGATGCCGAGCACCGCGTAACAGTCTTGCAGCGAGCGCGTGATGACCCGCATGGCGCAGAGATCGTAGACCTGATCGACGCTGATACGCTGCCGCTGCAATTTTTTGTGAATGCTGTAAACACGCTTAATGCGGCTTTCGACCCGGGCCTGGATGCCGGCTTCTTTCAGCTTGTCGGTGATGATTTGCTGCATCTTGGCGAGAAAAATCTCGCCTTGTTTGCGGCGCGCATTGACTGCCTTTTCGACCTGCTCGTAACCGACAGGATCGAGGAATCGGAATCCGAGATCTTCGAGCTCGCCGCGGATCTTGCCCATGCCGAGGCGGTGCGCGATGGGCGCGTAGATTTCCAGCGTCTCTTCGGCGATCTTGTGCTGGCGCTCCGGTGTCAGGTGCTCGAGCGTTCGCATGTTGTGCAGGCGATCGGCAAGCTTGATCAGCACGACTCGGATGTCGTCGACCATCGCCAGCATCATCTTGCGAAGGTTTTCCGCCTGCTGCTCTTCGCGGGTGGCAAAGTCGATCTTGCTGATTTTGGTGACGCCTTCGACGATGTGGGCGACCTGCTCGCCGAATTCTTTTTGAATGTCTTCGATGGTGACGGAGGTGTCTTCGACGGAGTCGTGCAGGAGTCCGGCAGCGACAGCCACGGGGTCCATCTTCATCTCGGCGAGAACAAGCGCAACCTCAAGCGGATGAACTAGATAGGGCTCTCCCGAGGCACGGGTTTGCCCATCATGATGCTTTAGGGAGTAATCGTAGGCTTTCTTGACGATGGTCAGATCGTCTTGCGGACGGCTTTCCTGCATCCGCTTCATCAGATCGCGGAACTTGGTCAGCGTAAGCGCAGTGGTAGCGATCTGTTGGCGTAAGTTCGCCATGCAGGATTATAGCCCGCGTATAGTCCGAAAGCTCTTTTGGGACGCCGCGGATGAGGTGCCGGGCTTGGACTGAATTATAGCGGACAACGCTTGGTGGGCGCGGGTTTGACACCCGCATACTGAAAGACAAACGCATAAACCACCAAAGACACGAAGGACAGCTCATTCAAATTATGTGGCATGGATTTTCCGTTTGAGAAATTCGAAATGGACTAATTGCGTGAACTCAGCCAGGATCTTCCGCGGTCTGCTAGAGTTCTCGATATGGGCAGGTTGGGGGGAGCACGTGTGCTGGTGAGCGGAGTATCGGGCCCGATTGGGACCGCCCTGCTCCCGGCGCTGAAGACTGAGGGCGCCCAGATCACGCGGCTGGTACGGGCAAGTTCGAAACGATCCGCTCAGGACGGGGCGACGATTCCGTGGGATCCCGCGCAGCCGATTCCGCCTTCCGCCGTCACGGGATTTGACGCTGTGATTCATCTCGCTGGCGACAGCATCGTCGGGCGATGGACTCCGGAAAAGAAAAAAAATATTCGCGACAGCCGCGTCCTGGGCACGACGCGTCTTTCGCAGGCTCTGGCCGAGGCAAGTCTCAAGCCTCAGGTATTCGTTTGCAGTTCGGCGATCGGATATTACGGCAATCGCGGAGACGAAATCCTTACGGAACAGAGCGCGCCCGGACAGGGATTTCTACCCGATGTATGCCGGGAGTGGGAGGCCGCCACCAAGGCGGCTGCCGACGCAGGGATTCGTACCGTTCAAGTCCGCACGGGCGTCGTTCTAAGTCCAAAAGGCGGCGCACTCGGTGAGATGGTTATCCCGTTCAAGCTGGGCGTCGGCGGACGGGTCGGAAGCGGAAAGCAATGGATGAGCTGGATTGACGTCGAGGATATGGTCGGCGGGATCCAGCACGCGTTGCAGAACGAGTCCATTCGAGGTCCGGTGAACTTCGTGGCGCCGAACCCTGTCACGAATAGTGAGTTCACGAAGACTCTGGCCAGCGTGTTATCGCGTCCCGCAATATTTCCAATGCCTTCGCTGGTCATCAAGCTCGCGTTCGGGGAAATGGGCGAAACGGTTTTGCTTGGCAGCCAGCGTGTGCAACCGTGCAAACTGGAGGCCTCGGGCTATTCTTTCCGTTTCAGTACGTTGCGAGCTTCCCTCGAGAACATTCTCAAGCGGTAATTGCCGCCGCACGCTCCGGTGTGATTTAAATCACTTACTTCGGAAAACCTGCATGTCAAGGTGGAAGCGTCGGACAGGCAGATGCAGAAGAGAATCATCGCCGCCATGATGTTGCTTTCGCTATGGAGCGGAACTGCATCCGGAGCGTTCGCTCTGCTGGCGATGCCTCAGATGGGCACTCGCACCGCAGATCAAACTTCTTCAAGTCGCCATTCCTGCTGTCCGGGACTGCACTTGATGAATCCAGCTGCGATGCTGGTCACTGCGATATCTCCTGCGATGCCCTGCGGTGACGAGCATCCCTGCTGTGCAAAGCGCGCACCGGAAAGTCCGGCTTCGCTGCCGGCCGTGACTGAAGTCTTACGCCCGGGAGTTCTGGAAATGGCAGCTCAGATCTCGGATCCAGCATTTGGCCTGCGCAACGACGCGTTCAAATCCTTGGCAGCAAGCGAGTTCCCGCTCCCCTCCTACTTCCCTCGCAGTACCGTTCTGCGCATCTGAGATTTCGTGAGCGCGCCAGAGGCGCAATCCTTTCCCTTCGCAGGCCGTATGGGTCTGCTCATTCTTAGCGCTGTTAGCCGAAATGAACTCATATAAGGAGAGCTCTTATGAAGCACAAGATGTTAGCCCTGATCCTCGCATTGACCGTAGTTTCCTGGGCGCAAGAAGCAACTCAGACGGTGCCCGCCGCTCCCCAACAGAGCACCGCGCCGGAAAAGGCCAAGTGTGCGTGTTGCGACAAGATGAAATCCGCGGATGCCAAGGACGAACATTCCTGCTGTGCGCGTCATGCACACTCGGCTGACGCAAAGGATGCAGCATCGTGCTGCGCGGGAAAAGACGGGAAGTCCTGCTGTGAAGGAACGGACGCCAAGTCCTGCATGAGAGCGGACAAGGGTTCGTCATGCTGCAAGGATTGCGGCAAAGACAAGAGCGCGTCCGCGTGTTGCCGTGGGAAGTGCGAGAAGGATGGCTGCAAAAAGATGGAGCATGCCGGGATGAGCTGCTGCCATCACGACAAGCGCGGATAGGTTGAAGTCAGGAACTACCCCCGGCCTTCGGACCGGGGGTTTTTTTCATTCACACCCGAGAACGCCGCCTGCGGAGGAGCAAATCTAGCGGCTGAAGAACCCAAGGCAGCAGCATTACAGCGCGGGGAAACTCGTGCCCTCGCCTTGTGATTTGGCGGCCCAGTTCGCTCCACTACACACGATCATGGATTCACTGCTGGTTGGGACGGTTTACTTCTTCCTGCAATTTTTGCAGCAATTGGGCGCGCTGCTCGGTGGTCAACTCGCGCTGCAGTTCTTCGAGCGCGAGCGCCACGATGTGATAGTGGTGGGCTCCGGCGAACTTGGGATCGCAGGTAATGTTGAGCCAAAGTTTGTGCATCAGTTCTACATCCTGCGGACGCAAGCGAGGCGTGTGAGGACCGAGGGCATATTCACGGATGGAGCCATCCGGAGCACAGACCTCCAATGTCAGACGCGGACGGGGTTCCGTTAACCGCTCCCATGCATCCCCGGTGAGCTTGGCCTGTTCATCGGCGGTCAGCTTGTTGGAGAGGCCACAGATCACGCGGGTGGAATCAAGGCGCTGCGCGGTCACCATGATGGCTTCGAAAACATCTGTGGCGGGAACAACCAGCAAGGAGATCGGCTTGCCTTCTTTTTCGGCGACGGCAACGGCGGCGGTAAACAATTCCTGCTCGTAATGGTCGAAGACCTGGCTGGCCTCGAACACGGTGCTGCCGCTGAAACTATGCTCGCGATGGTAAAGGCGAGCGCTCATCACGACCACGTCCTGCTTGTTGGTATTCGTGTGGCTGAGAACGTGCCGCAAGTAGTACAGGTTGCGCGGATCTCGGACAGCAACCAGCACGTTCCCCGCGCGCACGCCCATGGCCCCGCTGCCGAGTTCCTGATTGCCGTATACGCGGAACTGGTCCAGACTCTCCGGTTTGCCTTGGCGTTCGCGGGCAACACGACGTTCCGAATACGTAAAGATCACAAAGAAGAGAGCACTAAAAGCCAGCCCGCCGATTGTGGCTTGCTTCTTGGTCAACAGGTTGACCAGCGCGGTCGTAAACAGCACGATCGACACGAGCAGAACACCAATCGGGATTTCACGCTTGCCAATCGTGATGTTGCCGGGGACTTTCCACATCCGCCCGCCCGGCTCCTTGTAACGAAGCACAAGGACCGCGAGCGACATCATGGAGAAGCTCCATATCACGCCGAAGGCGTACAGTCCGGCCAGGGTAAATACATTGCCCCGCGTGAGAATGATCGTAAGCAACTGCAGGGCGACGATCATGTTGATGATGCGGTAGCTGGTTCCGTAATGAGGATGGGGTTTCTGGAAAGCGGCGGTCAGCACACCATCTTCGGCGACGCGATTCAGTACGCCATTGGCTCCGACGATCGACGTATTCTGCGCGCCCGAGAGGATAAGGACGCCCACTAGTACGACGAAGCCATGGAACAGAAGCTTCGCCCATTGAGGGCCTACCAGGAAAACCGAGATTCCGCCGATCAGGTTGCCAAAGTATTCCGGACGGATCTTGTCGGGGATGATCATGACCGCGAAGAACGACACCAGCGAGGTGAAAAGCAGGCTGTATACGAAGATGACAAGCCCGGTTTTTTCGAGGTTCTTCAGTTTGGGATGGGCGATTTCGCGGTTAACCTGAGCCAGGGTCTCCTCGCCGCTCATCGCCAGGACGGAGTGTCCGAAGCCCACGAACACGATGATGAAGGTCAGGAACGCCGAGCCCGCCGCCAGGTGAGGAATCGATGTGTTGGCGAGCCACCCCAAGGATTCGCTGTTTAGCGGGACGACTCCCGGCGCGAACGGACTGGGCGGCGTCTGCACCGGAACTTTCAGGACGGTGATGGTGCACCAGATGATCAGCAGGACGACCATCACGGTCGTGATGATCATGATCTGAACAGCCTTCTGGCTCGACTCGTGGATTCCCTGTGTGTTCTTGCGCCAGAAATAGATCGCGACAAGTCCGCCGAACATGGCGGCAAAGGCGTTCTCGGGAAAATGAGGGAGCGGATGCCCCATGTACTTGGCGACATCCTCGATAAAACCAGCAAGGTACTGCCCGGCGACCACGGCGCTGATGGGACCGGTCAGTACGTAGTCGAAAAGCAGTGCTGAGACGGAAAACTTGGCCAGTGTCCCGCCCATGGCCTCTTTGACGACGCGGTAGACGCCGCCGCGCGTGAACATGCTGCTGGACTCGATATAGAGAGCCCGAACCGCATAACTGAACAGCATGACCGCGAGGATGAACCAGGGAGCGCTCTTGCCGATGACTTTTTCGGCATCTCCGCCGGCATAGTAGGCGGAGGAAGCCAGATCGGAGAGAACGATGGCGGCAGCTCGCCAGAAGGAGATGAAGGTCAACATCACCGTAGTGGCGACGAAGACCTTTACTGCCGGTTTTGTTTCAGCGGACGTTGCCATGCCTATGGTGCTTTACTGCCCCACCCCGTAAACCATTGAAGATAGCATAGGGCGGAGCGAGGTGCGGGTAAAGCCAGCCATCGAAAATATTATGGCGGCGATAACTGAAAGGCTATGCCGGGCGGCGGCGGTCGGATCGTCGAGGATCACTTTTTCTTTGCATCTGCGGCTTTGGGCGCGAGATAGGTCCGGGTGATGCGATCGTGCCAGCAGAGTGAATCCTCATCCAGAAAGACCCATACATATCCCATCCCCAACGACAACGCCGAAAGGAACGAAGCCAGCACGCGCCAACGGCGGAGTGACCGCCGGGTTGGGCTGCCGTCGAAGCGGGTCAGTTCGAGGCGCGCCAGCAGCAAACCGGGGGTGCGGCTGCTGTAAACGATTAGCAGATACTGGTAAACGGACCAAGCAGCGAACAGCATCCCGCCGGCGATGCCAAAAATCTGCAGCCGTGGCGGCTGAATTCCTGAAACCTTCCAGAAAATGAACCCGAACAGAGCCGCGGCGACAGCGATGATTGTTCCATCCGTCAGCGCAGCAAAAATTCGTAACCCGAGCGGAGCCGTCTTCAGCGGCATATCGATGCCGGGACGCTTCGCCGGTTCCTCGACCTCCACGGGCTCGATGGTGATCCCCCCGAGGGCAGGCGGAGCCGGTGCGAAGTCGGGGACTTCCAGAATGCGGGGCCGATCCATGACAGGTTCGGCGAGTTGGTCGGGCGGGGCCTGGGGAGGCGTCCAGGAAAACCTGGGGAACTCGATGATCTTAGCCGTGGAAGGCGACGGCTGCACGATTGCTGGCGCTTCAACTCTTTCGGGTACGGGTGCGCGGTACTGCGTCTCGGGTAACGGAGGAGACAGTTCCTGCATGCCGTCGAGCGCCAGAGCATGGTTCGACGTAGGCTCGAACGTGGACGTGCTCAGATTTTCTGGCTCTGCGTAGTCCGGAGTCCGTGGCTGGATTCGCTCGAATGGAAGATTCAGGGACGGATAGCGCGGCGGAGGAGCCTTGCGGCGAGCGCGATATCGGGTCAGCCGTGAGGACAGTTCATCCCGCCAGGCTTCGGGCTCCTGCGCCTCAGGAACGGAGGCTTCTTGCACGGGAGCAGCAATCAGACCCTCGGCAGGAACGGCAGTGACAGGGGGCTCCATAGGGCAACTGCAGACTTCGCCACACTTCGGACAATTCATTAAGAATCCGTGATAATCGACGTGCCAAGTTCAGGAATACAACCGGAGAGAACGGGCAGCAATCCTAGCCTTGGTCGGCACTTTTCCTTGCAGGCGGCGGCGTGCTAAGGTCACGATGCCGCGACAAGAAACGCGAAAGGACAGGTTCGCCTTCGAATGACGACCCTCTTCTGCTGATTTTCTTCCGATGACTCTCCGCACTAGATTCCTTATCACGGCGCTGTTTGTTTGTCATCAGCTACTCGCGTCGGGACTAGTAACCAGCCAGTTGCTTTCCGACTCGAGCGGTGTGGGAGCGCTGCAGACACAAACCGTAGAGAAGAAGGCGCCGGATTCCGCGCCGAAAGCTCCGTGCTCTGCTCAAGCTGCAGAGCAAGAGAACGATTCTGCAACAATCTGCGCCGAGCAGCAGGAAAAAGATGGGGACGTCTACAAATTACATGGAGATGTCGAAATCCACTATCGCACTTACATTCTCCGCGCGGATGAGGTGACCTACAACTCCGACACAGGCGAAGCGGTAGCCGCGGGGCATTTCACGGTAGATGGCGGCCCCAACGACGATCACATCAAGGCGAGTCATGGGACTTATAACCTGACGACAGAGATCGGACGCTTTTACGACGTATCCGCGACGACAGGTTTTAAGTTCAAGGGGAACCGAGTGGTGCTGACCTCGACCGCACCGTTCGCGTTCACGGGAAAAGTTGTAGAGAAAACCAGTTCCGATCATTACCTGGTGTACGACGGTACGATCACGACCTGTGAACTGCCGCATCCCAAATGGAAGTTCGAAGCGCGCAAAGTTGTCGTGGACGTCGGTGGGAATGCGAGCATCTACCACAGCAGCTTCCTGATGTACGGAATTCCGATTTTCTACTTCCCGTTCGCTACCCATCCGGTAGAACGCCAGGCAAGACACTCTGGATTCCTGATACCGACGGTCGGCCGCTCCAATACGAATGGCAATGAGATCGGCGATTCCTTCTACTGGGCAATCAACCGCAGCATGGATGCCACGATAGGCGGCCAATATTTATCAAGGCGCGGCTGGTCGCAACGGGGAGAGTTTCGTGCGCGTCCGAGCGATGGGTCTTATATCGATTTGAGTTACTTCGGCGTGATTGACCGGGGGATTCCAGTGTCAGTCCCAAGCTGTGCGCTGCCCCCGTGCATCAAGAATCTGCAGGAAGGCGGGCAGGAAGCGCGCCTTACGGCTGAAGGCAACTTCTACGGATTCCGCGCAGTTTCCAACGTGGACTATCTGAGTTCGTTCCTGTTCCGGTTGGCCTTCAACGAAGTATTCACCCAGGCGGTGAACTCGGAGGTGAAGTCCCAATTATTTCTTTCGAAAGCGTATAACGGGTTCTCATTCGGCGGCATGGTCGAGCGGTACCAGAATTTCTTCCAAACCGTTGACCAGAACGGAGTCCCATCCAATCCTCCGATATTTGATTCAATTCGGATTCTGCATACTCCCAGCGTAGACGCGTCGAGCGTGGACCGGCGCCTGTACCGCACTCCATTCTTCTGGTCGTTCGATGCCTCGATGTCAGGCTTGTCGCGCAGCGAACCTGGGTTTCATACCAGTTCGCTGCTGGGGCGCTTCGACTTGAGCCCGGAGATCTCGATCCCCGTCAATTTCCATGGCTGGTCTTTCCGGCCCGGGTTGGCGCTTCATGACACCTACTACACCGAGCGGTTTGGTAACGGAATCGATGTGGACGATCCAACGAATCGAAGAGCTCTCGAAGCTTCCGTGGAAGTACGGGCTCCGGTGCTGGAGAAGGTCTTCGATCGGGAGTTTCTAGGCCGCAAGTGGAAGCACGTGATTGAACCGGTTGCTACGTACCGTCTGGTTACGGGGGTCAACAATTTTGCCAATACGCTCCATTTCGACGAGCGAGACATTCTGAGCAATACCCACGAGGTCGAATACGGCTTCGTGACGCGTCTCTATGCCAAGAAACCAAGTTCCAGCATCCAGGAATGCGACGAACAGATGACGGGACTGGCGGTTGGGGCTGCCGCGCCGGAGCAGACGGTACCCTGGGAGCGCATCAACAAGTTCGACGGCCAGCCCTGTAATCCGGGGCCGGGCGCGAAGGAGATCCTCACATGGCAAGTCGCGCAGAAGTACTTCCTGGATCCGACCTTCGGCGGGGCGTTAATCCCCGGACAACGTAACGTATTCGCCACAACCGAAGACCTCACCGGGATCGCGTTCATCACAGAGCCACGGCATCTGTCTCCGTTAGTCTCGCGCCTGCGCGCGGCAACCAGCAGCCGGACGGATACAGAATGGGATATGGACTACGATTTTCAGTTGCACCGCGTGAATGCCAGCACGCTGCTCATCAACTACAACATGGGTCCGTTCACCTTCGGCGGCGGGCATGCATTCCTGCAGATTCCGCAAACGAATACAACGTCGCCCAGCTTGAGTGAAGGGACTTGCGGACCCTCGAATATCACAAGCCAAGTCACCTGTAAGTTCCAGCAGTTTCGCGTGGCGCTCGGCTATGGCAGTCTGACCAGAAGAGGACTGAGCGCCGCCAGCAGCTTCGGCTTTGACGCCGAGACCCGCAAACTGCAATTCGTCACCGCACAGACTACCTACAACTGGGACTGCTGCGGGGTTACGCTGGAATACCGGCGCTTCGCTATCGCCAATGTTCGAAATGAGAACCTGTTCCGCTTCACATTCAGCCTCGCCAACATCGGGTCATTCGGAAATTTGCGCCGCCAGGAACGGCTGTACTGAGCCTCAGAGGCTGGTACCATAGACGGATGCAGCCTCCGGATGCGAGCGACGCGGGTAAAGCCCTGCAACTCGAGAGAGAACTGCGCCGTCTCGGGCGTCTTTTAGTTGCGTACTCTGGCGGCGTAGATTCCGCATATCTGGTGTGGATTGCCCACCAAGTGCTGGGGAACGACATGCTGGCGGTCATCGCCGATTCTGCAAGCCTCGCCCGCGCCCAACTCTCGGATGCTCTCGCTTTCGCCAATGAGCAAGGCATACCCGTCGAGGTGATATCGACGTCCGAACTCGATCGTCCCGACTATGCGCGGAACGACGGGCAGCGGTGCTTCCAATGCAAGGACGAGCTTTTCGATGTCATGGAAAAACTTCGAGCGGAACGTGGCTTCGACGCAATCGCGTACGGGGTCAACCTGGATGACCAGGGAGATTTCCGGCCGGGCCAGCGGGCAGCAAAGTTGCATCACGTAGCAGCGCCTCTGTTGACGGCACAGCTCACGAAAAACGAGATTCGAGAGCTGGCTCGCGAAGCAGGATTGCGCATCTGGGACAAGCCCGCTTCGGCATGCCTCTCGTCGCGCATTGAGTATGGCCGGCCAGTAACGCGCGAGGCCCTGGATGTGGTGGAGCGCGGGGAAGACGCCATCCGGGCACTGGGATTCCGGCAATTTCGCGTTCGACATCATGGAGATATCGTCCGTATCGAGATTGCGCGCGAGGAGTTGAGCCGCGCCTTGCATCCGGACATGGCCTCCGAGTTCACAGCGATCTTCAAGAAGCTCGGGTTCAAGTTTGTGACCCTCGACCTGGAGGGATTCCGCTCCGGTTCGATGAACTCGCTGTTGCCGATTGATCAGGTTCGCCGCACCGGCTGAATCGCTTCCAACGCGGCAGTCAGCGGTCCGGCCTCTTTCTGCTGTGAGATAATCAGTGCGTATCCCAGTGAAGCTAAGGCGGTTTTTAGTGACTTTGATTCGTCGATCCCTGTTCGTAATGCTCTTAATCTGCCTGGGCTGCGTAGCCCAGTCCGCACCCCCTGATCTCGCGCGCAAGATCGAGCATCAGATGCGCCTGACATACTCGATTCCCTCTGAGGTGAAGATTAAGGTCGGCGAGATCAGTCCATCGAGCGACATGCCGGGGTACGACAGCGTGGCGGTAAATATCGACGGCGGCGACGGCAAGTCCAAAGATTACAAGTTCCTTCTCTCAAAAGACCGCAACACCATGCTGCGGGTGACCAAGTTCGATCTTACGAAAGATCCCTACCAGGAATTAATGAGCAAGATCGACGTGGCGGGCCGCCCGTCCCGCGGAGCCAAGGGCGCCAAGGTACTGGTCGTCAATTTTGACGATTTCGAATGCCCCTTCTGTTCGCGTATGCACTCGACGCTTTTTCCCGAGATCCTGAAGGAATATGGGGACCGGGTGACCTTCGTTTACAAAGACTACCCGCTGGTTGACATTCACCCGTGGGCGGTACACGCCGCCGTCGACGCCAACTGTCTGGCCATCCAGAACGGTGACGCATACTGGGACTTCGCGGACTTCATTCATGCGAACAAAGGCGAGGTGGATTCGCAGAAGACGCCGGAAGCGCGATTCGATGCCATCGATAAGATGGCACTGCTGCAAGGCCAGAAGCACAACGTGGATGCGGCGAAGCTGCAAGCCTGCGTGAAGGCTCAGAACGAGGATTCCATACGGGCTTCCATGAAGGAAGCCGACGGGCTCGGTGTGAACGCGACTCCGACGCTGTTTATCAATGGCCAGAAAATTGACGGGGCGGTTCCTATCAGCCAGGTGCGCGCCGCGCTCGATACGGCCCTGAGAGACGCGGGGCAACCGGTGCCGCAACACGTTCCTGACGCGCCGACGCCGGCATCCAAGTAAGCGAGGGCAGGGCCAGGTCGCGAGTAGCCCAGAATTTCGTACGTAGTGGTCTGTAATGGGAGAGCATCCTTGAAAACGTCATTCCATGTCCGCGCAAGCTCCGGACTTGTGGCTGTCCTCTTAATCTCGGCACTAGCCTGCAATTCCAAACAGGGTGGCGATGTGATGGCCACTGTGGACGGACGGAAGATTTTTCGCTCCGAGGTCGACAAGTACTACGACAACCAGATTGCGTCGGCGCAGCAACCGCCGGTTGGCGAGCAGGCAACGGCGCTCCGCTTGAACATTCTGCACCAGATGATCGAAGACGAGATCCTGATGCGGCGTGCCGAGAAGCTAGGGCTGCTCGCGACCGACGATGAAGTCGACAAGAAGTTCAACGATTACAAGGCTCCGTTCACGCAGGAAGAGTTTGACAAGCGATTGAAGGATCAGAAAATTGGAGCGGCCGACTTCAAGCGGGACATCCGGCGATCGATTACGGTCGACAAGGTCCTGAACAAAGAAGTCGTTTCGAAGATCAATGTTTCCGATCAGGACATCACCGACTATTACAACGCGCACAAAGGTGAGTTCAACCTGATCGAGCCGCAGTATCACCTGGCACTCATCGATGTCACTACCGGGCCGAGTCCGCAGGTGCAGAATCAGAACGATAAGGCGCAGAACGAGGCCGACGCCCGCAAGAAGATCCAGATGATCGCCAACCGCTTGGACAGCGGAGACGATTTTGCCACACTCGCGATGAAGTACTCCGAGAATCCGCAGACTTCAGGCAATGGCGGCGATCTGGGCACGGTACCGGAGTCGGGGCTGAAAGGCACGGATCCGGCAACCCGCGAAGCGATCTCTCGACTCAAGCCGGGCCAGTACAGCCCGATCATCACTGTGACCGATCCGGCGTCCAAGCGGGCCATGGAATTCCGCATCGTGAAGCTTGTGGCCAAGGAGCCCGCGGGACAACGGGAACTCGCGGATCCGCGCGTGCAGCAGGCGATTCGTTCGCAATTGCGAGACCGGCGCGAGCAACTGCTCAAGGCAGCGTACTACGAAGTACTGCGCGACAATGCGAAGGTGGAGAATTACTACGCGAAGAAAGTTCTGGATACGAACGGGATGGAAAAGTAAGCGCCGTCCGGAAGCTATTCGACGATTGCCAGAACGTCTCCCGCATTGACCGCCGTCCCCTGTTTCACGAGGATCTTCTGAACCGTGCCCTTCTTGGGAGACTTCACTTCGTTCTGCATCTTCATCGCCTCGACCACGAGAATTCCGGCGCCAGCCTCAATTTCAGCTCCCTCGTTCACCAGGATCCGAACTACTTTGCCCGGCATGGGAGCGGTGAGTTTTTTGGGGCCATGCTCTTCGGCAGATCCAGTTCGGCTACGCAGCGAGCGCGGATCGCTTACCTCGGCGGCAAAGCGCTGACTGCCCACCCAGACGTGCTGATCGCTACCCACCCGCTCGCATTTAACTTCGTAAGCCTGGTTCCCGATGCGGAGCGATAGAACATTAGGCCGGGCCAGCACTGCGTCCACTTCGATGTCGCGTCCATCGACACGGCAGTTCCAGCGGCCTTCTCGTTGTTCGAGATCGAGCCGGTAGTGTTTGCCGTCGATGGCGACGTCGTAAGTCATGAGAGACGGTGGTCACCGTCGAATGAAGTCAGGTTCATTGCAGTCCTTCGCGGTACGCCGCGCTCTTCCAGTTCGATGCGCGCTTGAAAGCGCTTGCGGAACCGCCCGTCATCGCGCGCTCCCCCGGTTCCGCGGCGGCGGATCCCAGGGTGGCGAACATCCCAGCCGCAATGACGGCGACTTCGATGGCTTTCGGATCCGGCTCAGAAATGGAGCTTTCCTGGTTCAAGAGGCGATCCAGAAAACCTGTGTCGATATTGCCGGCGCGGAACTCGGGATTGCCGAGGATGCGGCGGAACAGTGAGATGTTCGTCTTGATGCCACCCACAAAATATTCGTTGAGTGCGCGGACCAGGCGCCCGATGGCCTGATCGCGGTCTGTACCGTACCCGATCAGCTTGGCCAGCAGAGGATCGTAGTCCGTCGGCACCGTCCAGCCCTCGTACATGCCGCTGTCGCGGCGGATACCGGGTCCCGAAGGCAAGAGCAGAAGAGTGATCTTGCCGGGACTTGGCATGTAATTGTTGTCAGGGTCTTCGGCATAGATTCGGCACTCGATGGCGTGTCCGCGAAGCTTCACTTCGTCTTGCGTGAATGGCAGCGGTTCGCCATTCGCGATATGAATTTGCAAGTGGACCAGGTCGAGTCCCGTGATCAGCTCTGTGACCGGATGTTCCACCTGTAAGCGCGTGTTCATCTCAAGGAAGTAAAAGTTCTTTTGCTGGTCGACGAGAAACTCGACCGTTCCGGCATTTGAGTATCCCGCGGCCTGGGCGACGCGCACGGCTACCTCACCCATGCGCCGCCGCATCTCGGCGTCGACGATCGGCGAGGGCGCCTCCTCGACTACTTTCTGATGACGCCGCTGAATCGAGCATTCGCGTTCACCGAGATAGACGGTGTGTCCATGCTCGTCAGCCAATACCTGCATCTCGATGTGGCGCGGATTGATGATCGCCTTTTCGATGTAGACTTCGCCATCCCCGAACGCGCGCTCCGCTTCACTGCGGGCGCTTTCGAGCGCGGACTTGAGGTCCTCGGGGTGGTGGACCAGTCGCATGCCCTTGCCGCCTCCGCCTGCGGCGGCTTTCAGCATGACGGGATAACCGATCCGTGCCGCCACCTCTTGCGCCTGCTCGAACGAATCAAGACCCCGCGATGTCCCGGGAACTACGGGAAGTCCCGCAAGTTCCATCGCCTGCCGCGCGCGAGTCTTGGATCCCATGGCATTCATCGCAGCAGCCGTGGGACCTATGAACTTCACGCCGGCATCGGCACAGGCCTGGGCGAATTTCGGATTCTCCGACAGAAATCCATACCCGGGATGAATGGCATCGGCTCCCGAACGAGCGGCGACATCGAGAATCTTCTGGATATTGAGATACGATTCGGTCGCAGCAGGCGGCCCGATGTGATACGCCTCGTCCGCCTTGCGGACGTGTAAGGACGCACGATCGACGTCGGAATAGACCACGACGGCGGCAATGCCCATTTCGTGGCATGCGCGGATCACGCGTACCGCGATTTCGCCACGATTTGCGATCAGGATCTTCTTGAACATGAACGGACGCCGCCTACCCCGGCCAAACTCGCTATTCTACTTGAGCGCTGCCATTCGTAGGGGCGAGGCGCATTCTTGCCCATAGTATGATCGAGGCGGATTGACGCGAACCATCGGCATGGATTCCTCTGACCCGCCGGAAAGAACCGGACCCGCACTTCAATCTCGGCCTGATTCTGCTCGACTGCCTCATTGGATCACCGTTCTGCTCCTGCTGGGCGCTTGTGTCGCTGCGCGCTTGTGGTGTCTGGTCTGCAAGCCCTTCTGGTTTGACGAAGCTTATAGCGTGGAACTGGCCCGGATCGACTGGCGTAACTTTGCGCATCTGCTGTGGTGGCGCGAAGCCAACATGTCCCTTTATTACCTGCTCCTGCGGGGTTGGATGCATCTGGGGCAAAGTCCATTTTTTATCCGAACTCTGTCAGTGATCTTCTCGGCGGCGACGCTTCCGGCCGTCTACTGGCTGGCGCGCCTGCTTTTCAATCGGCGCGTGGCGATCATTGCGGCTTCGCTATTTGCGTTCAGTGCTTACAGTGTTCGTTACTCGCAAGAGGCACGAAGTTATGCGCTGTTTCTGCTGCTGACGACTCTTTCTTCGGCTTTGTTGATTGCATGGATACGGCAGCCGACACGATTCAGGCGCATGGGATACATCGTGGTCAGCGTGTTGGCCGTGTATGCGCATTTCTATGCATTGCTGCTCATCGGGGCACAGTGGCTGGCTTTGCGATTGAAGCCGAGCGCGCCGGAACAAGGTCGAGAAGGCGCGCCCGAGATGCGACGCACGTGGCTCACGATCGGAATCGCGGTTCTGCCGCTGCTGGTTTTCGTAGCGAAGACGGGCGCCGGTCCGATCAAATGGATTCAGCGACCGGGAATCCATGACCTGCTCCGATTCTTTCAGCAGTTGGCTGGCGGAACCTCCTGGATCCTTCTCGTCGTCTATGCAGCGGGCTGTGTCGCAGCGGTTGCTCCAGTTCGCAAGAAGCTCCTGGCACACGCGGCCAGTTGGGATGCCTGGCGATGCCAATTCCTCCTCGTCTGGCTACTGCTGCCGGTCGTGCTCACGGTGGTCCTGTCATTCGCGCGGCCGGTGTTCCTGCCCCGGTATTTGATCTTCATCCTGCCGGCGTTGATCGTTCTAATGGCGGCAGGGTTAGCACGACTGCGGCGCGCCTGGCTGCTCGGGCCCGTGCTGGCCGTAGTGTTGTTGCTGAATGCCGGCGGCATCCGCTACGTTTATGGCCATGACTTCGATACAGAGCGGGATGCGTCAGGTGAGGCGACAAACTTCATTCTCGACCATGCGCAGCCTGGAGATGGAATCATTCTTCATATCGCCGGAACGCGCGCAGCGTATGAATTCTTCCGGTCCCTGCGTGCTGGAGAGAATACCGCCAGCGCCCGCTATGGTGGGAACCTCGGCCCAGAAATTATCTTTCCCCGGCATGGAGAGGGGATGGATTACCGCGACTTCACAGGCAAACCTGCACCCGAGATCGTGAGCGGCGCTGGATCCACGCATCGACGGGTCTGGGTCATGCTCATGAATAACGGTCCCGCGGGCAATCCCGATCCAACGACGTACATGCTGATCGACCACCTTCGGCGGGACTTCGCAGAGGTTGAGGTCTGGGACTTCGCGAGGGTCGACGTGCGCCTTTACAGCAGGGAATAAATCGCTGAAACAGAAAAGCCTCCTGCCGAAGCGGGAGGCTTTTTGAAAACGGTCGAAGTTATTTCGGCTGGTCTACTGTAATCCCGCCGGACTGGCTTTGAGCTGCCTTATCTGCCTTGGCTTTCTTTATTCGCAGAGTTTCATCAACCCAGTGATCGGCGGCTTTGAGGTCGTCGGTGCGGGCTGCTTCATCGTCGCATTCGACGTCGGCGCGTTCGCGGTACATGAGGTTCATGTACGCCATGGCGTCGTCGTAGTCAGGACGCAATTCGATTGCTTTCTTCAGGCTGTCGATGCCCTCCTGGATCGCAGGGCCATTCTTCACCTTGAGAAGGTCGCAGGCCTTTTTCTGATCCTTGTTCTTGGCGTTCAGATGTTCCTCAGGCTTCATGCCGAGCTTGGCGCGTTCTTCCATGCGGGGTTGATAGCATGCGGTCCAATCGATGACGCCAACAGAGTAGTACGGTTCAGGATCGTTAGGATCGAGATCACCGGCCATGCGGTAATACTTTTTCGCATCGTCCCACTTCTTCATGTTGAGGTACAGGTAGGCGATGCCCTTCGCGCTATTAACCTTCTGTTCGCGCGAGGGATTGGCATCAATGACCCTCTGGTACTCGTCGATCGCTTGCTGCGCGGTGCGCAGGTTATCCGGCGAATCGATGCCGGGAATGTACTGCGACACGAAGGCGGTGGCCAGATACATGCGAGCGTTGATCAGAGTAGGATCGAGCCGAACGGCTTCCTGGAAGTGGCCGATGGCTTCTTCGTAGTGATTGTCCTTGTAGGACTTCACGCCCTTATTGAGCTGGTCGCGTGCCTTCAACTTGTCGCATCCGACAGAAGAGAAAAGGGCCAACGCTACTGCCGCCAACGTCAGTAGTCTTAGAGTTTTATTCATTGCGGTATAAGTCTCCCTCGCCACAGCATCGTAGGCCTAGAGACAGCGATTTGACAAGCGGAGCCCTCGGGCAGCACGGAAGCTTACAAGCTTCCGTGCCGTGGGCCGAATATGAATTGCGGCTCTGGGCCTTGCAGGACGGACAGTTTAGCTGCCCGCTTCAATCTTTGCAGTGATCAGACCAACCTTATCTACACCGGCAGCGTGGGCGAGATCAATGACGTCAGCGACATTGGCAAAGGGAATGGAATCATCCCCCTTCACGAACATCACTTTCTCGGCGCGCTGCTTGTAAATATCGGTCAAACGCCCCTGCAGGTTATCCCATGTCGCATCTTCGTTATTGATCTTGACGCCTGGGTCCTGGCCGGCGCCACGATCAATCAACTGAACAACGATGGTGCGGTCCGGAGAATCATTCTTCGGCGCGTTTGGCGGAGGCGGCTGAGGAACCAGCGCATCCAGTCCTTTCGGCGTCACAGGCGAGATCACCATGAAGATGATCAGCAATACCAGAAGAACGTCAATGAGCGGCGTGACGTTGATGTTCGCACTCTGGCCTCCGCTCGGGCCAACGGCCATTCCCATGGTAATTCTCCTCTATTGCCCGGCCGCGGCCGGTGGTGGCGGCGGTGGAGTATTAGTCTTTCTCTGATCGGTGAGCAAGCCGAGATCATCGACTCCGGCAGCGCGGACTGCATCCACGACTTTTACGACTCCGCCAAACCGGGTGCGCATGTCCGCCTTCACGTAGACGCGACGGTCGCCGGGCTTGCTGGCGAAGCGGTCTTTGACTTTTGTAGTCAGGTTGTCCACGTCCCTGATCTGCTCACTGCCGAAGTAGACATTCCCGTCGCGCGTAATCGAGACCAGAAGTGCGTCTTCCTTATCCGCGTCCGGCATCTGCTCCGGGTTGTTCACTTTGGCCATATCCACGCTGATACCTTTCTGCAGCATGGGCGTGACCACCATGAAGATGATCAGCAAAACCAGCATCACGTCCACCATGGGCGTGACGTTGATTTCGGAGCTGATCTTTGCTCCCTCGTTTCGTTTCGATAACGCCATAGCTTGATATCTCCAGTACTTCCGCGGTTGCTGGATGGCCGCCCTGGTGTTGGGAAGGCCCGGCGCCGGACTGTTCCAGCGCCGGACAAGCAACTCACTGCGGAAACCAGCTCGATCGCACTACCGGCGAACGTCGCCGCGCTTCTTGAGGAAGTAGTCGATCAATTCGCTCGACGAGTTGTCCATTTCCACGTCGAACGCTTCCACGCGGCCGGTCAGATAGTTGAACATCATGACGGCCGGGATAGCGACGAGCAGCCCGATGGCCGTCGTAACCAGCGCTTCAGCGATACCGCCGGCGACTGCCGCCAGACCGGTAGCCTTCGAGTTGTTGATGCCGATGAAGGCGTTCAAAATGCCCATGACCGTTCCGAACAGTCCCACGAAGGGAGCGGTCGATCCGATTGTGGCGAGGCCGCCTAATCCGCGCTTCAGTTCAGCGTGAACGATGGCTTCGGTACGCTCCAAAGCACGCTTCGAGGCTTCAATGGTTTCGCCAGGGATTGCGCCCGGGGAATCCTGGTGAGCCTTGAACTCCATCAGGCCGGCGGTGACAACCTTCGCCAGGTGGCTCTTCTTGTTGCGCTCGGCGACCTTGATGGCTTCGTCGATGCGGCCGTCGCGCAGAGCGCCGGCGACTGCGGGAGCGAAGGCACGCGACTGCTTGCGGGCTGCGCTATAAGCCATCCAGCGATCGATCATCACGCCGATTGACCAACCCGACATGATGAAGAGGATGATAACGACGGTTCTCGCAACCCAGCCCATGGCTTTCCACAAGCCCAAGGGGTCGGTTGCCATGGCGCCGCCGCCTTCCTGGACGAGCCAGGCGGCCGCGAGGTGTGCGTGATTTGCCAGAGATGCTACGTGAAGTGCGAACATGAGTTGCTTTTCCTCCTAGAAACTCTTGTACTTTACTTGGACACTGTGATGCGCTTAGAGGTGCCCGCCGCTGGCTTGGTTGCATTCAGCCTTTCGCCGGCACGCGGCTTGCGCCGCACAACTGGAATCGCCATCGGAATGCAGGTACGGCGGCGAAGTCCGGACTTCTTTGAACGGCCTTCCCTGCCACCTGTTCAGGTAGGAAGGGGAGGGCCAGAGCACAAACTCAATTCCGAACGCCTCACCTCGCGAAGTCTAGCCTCCAGCGAGAGTGAAGTTCACCTGCACCTGCGTCTCAACCTCAACGGGCTCGCCGTTTAGCAGGTAAGGCTTGTACTTCCACTGTTTCACGGCTTCAATCGCAGCCGGAGCCAGCATCGGGTGACCGCTGATCAACTGCAGGTTCTCGATGTTGCCTTCCTTGCTGATCTGGGCCTGCAGGACGACCGTGCCCTGAATGCGAGCCTGACGCGCGAGCGGAGGATAGGAAGGCGGGACCTTGCGGACCAACATGCCCGTACTCACACCAGACGACACGCGTACGCGCTGCGGTGTCGCAACATGCGGGACGGCAACCGGCGTACTGCTCAGCACGCTGCCGATCACGCCACCCATGGAGCCACCCGGTACGCCACCCGGTACGCCACCGACGACGCCCGTTGACGCCATCACCGGCGGCGGGGCCTCGTCTTCCTTGATCATCTGGATTTTCTTAGGAATCTTGGTCGGAGTGCGCAACTCGCCGTTCACAATGTCGGTTTGGATCTGCTTCACGACCTTGACGGGAGCTGCGGCTGGCGGTGGAGGCGGTGGCGGTGGAGGCGGTGGCGCCACAAGGAATGTCATTAACTGCTGCTTAGGCAACGCTTCCGTAAAGATCAGCGGAATCAGTACCATGACGCCGATAATCATCATCTGAAGCGCAAAAGAGACGATGGAAGTCCATCCTCTCTTGGTTTTCAACCTGCCGCCGGACTCGATAAGGCTGTCTTCAAACATGGTGATTCTCCCCAAACGTCTTCGGACCCCTACGAATTACTTAGACACCGGGCAGTTCCACTTTGCTCCCAACTTCTTTCCTGGCGCCGAGGGGTCTCTCCTTGACCAAGAGGCGCGCCCAGCCAAGCCCTTCTAAACATCTGTATAAGAAGGCGTAACGCAATGATTACAACGGCGCCATCGGGTAACTTACCTAGCCTTGCCCGGCATGGCGACCGGACGCTTCCCTTTTTCAACCCGCCAGTCCTGATACGCCACCAGGATGGGCGCAGCGATCGCAATCGACGAATACGTCCCGATTAAGATGCCGATTACCAGCGCGAGGCTAAATCCGCGAAGCACCTCGCCGCCAAACAAGAAGAGAGCAAGTACAGTAAGGAAGGTCAGGCCCGCTGTCAAGATGGTTCTGCTCAGCGTCTGATTGATGCTGCGGTTTACGATCTCCGACAGCTTTTCGCGCCGCATGAGCTTAATATTTTCCCGGATTCGGTCAAATACCACGATCGTGTCGTTATTGGAGTAACCAATCAGCGTGAGGATGGCGGCGATGACCGTCAGGGAAATATCCGTGTTCGTCAGGGAAAAGGCCCCTACAGTGATCAGGGTATCGTGGAAAACCGTGATGACAGCAGCGACCCCGTAGATCCACTCAAACCGGAACCCCAGATACACCAGCATTCCCAGCAGGGAGTACAGCGTGGCCAAACCAGCTTGGGTACGAAGCTGACCTCCAACTTGCGGTCCCACGATCTCGACGTTCTGGACGTGAAACGCCGCGAGATAGAAGCCATCCGGAATCGAGGCCGCAACGGCAGGATCCACTCCCGGAGCACCCTTCAACTGATCAAGCGAGTTCAGCACTCCCCCATGTACCTTGTCGCGGAAATTGACGATCGCCTGCGACTCAGCGGAGTACGTCTTGTCGGCATCGGACCCGGTGTGCATCGGGTCCTTGTCCATCAGGTAGTTCTTTACCGAGAGGACACTGGCGTTTGCGAGGTCCTGTTTTCCCGCCGGAGCATTGGTTTCCAGCGCCTGAATGATTTTGTTCTTGCCCTGGTCGAGGGCTTGGTCGCTGGTCTCGCGAATGCCGAGGTCGATCAGAACTTCGTTGTTGGCTACCTGTCCGTAGCGCTGAATCTTGGCATCGCGCAATCCGGCACGGTCCATGGAAGCCCGAATTCCATTGTCATTCGGCGCCTGGGCGAACTTCACGTACACCAGCGTGCCACCGCGGAAATCCACGCCCCAGGGGATGTGGTGCCAGAACAGGATCGAGAACAGACCTGCGACGCTAAAGATCAGCGAAAAGGCGAGAAAGTACCATTTCTTGCCCAGGAAATCGATGTTTACGTTATGAAAGAACTCCACCGGTTTTGTAGCCCCTTATCTTCCTAAAATTGCTAGATGCTCAGCGCGTCACCACGCTGTTTGCGGCTCAGAACCCAATCGAAAATCACGCGGGACACGAAGACCGCCGTGAACAGATTGGCCAGCAGACCGAAGGTCAGCGTGGTCGCGAAACCCTTGACCGGCCCTGTGCCGAAGATGAACAAAATCGCAGCCGAAACGATGGTCGTCACGTGAGTATCCACGATGGTGATCCAGGCATGGCTGAATCCCTGATCAACGGCCGACGGCGGCGTCTTGCCATTTTTCAATTCTTCCCGGATGCGCTCAAAGATCAGAACGTTTGAGTCAACACCCATACCAACGGTCAGGATCACTCCCGCAATGCCCGGCAAGGTCAGCGCGACGTTGACTCCCGCAATGGTCGACCATCCCAGGAAGCCCAGTAGAATGATCAGGTTCATGATCAGCGCCACGTCGGCATTGATGCCCGCGCCCCGGTAATAAATCAGCATGAATACGAGCACAGCGACCATGCCGATAATCGCAGCGCGGACGCCGGAGCGGATGGAATCCGCACCAAGCGATGGGCCCACCGTCCGCTCTTCGAGGTACGAAATGCTGGCCGGGAGCGCGCCCGAGCGCAGGATCATCGACAGGTCCTTCGCCTGCTGGTCGCTCATCTTGCCGCCGCTAATTTCGCCGCTATCGCGGATCGGCTCCTTGATGTTCGCGACTTCCTGCACTTTGTTGTCGAGAACAACAGCCAGACTGTCGCCCACGTGGGAGGACGTGAAGTTGTAGAAGCGCTGTCCGCCTTCACCGGTCAGGGTGAATCTGACGCTTGGCTGCCCATTTTGATCCGAGCTCGGCTGCGCGTCGCGCAGGTCTTTTCCGCTGACTGCGGAAACGCGCGAGACCAGATACCAGGCTTGCCCTTCGTCCGCGGCTCCAGGCATGGAATGCCCCTGAAGCAGCAGCGAATCTGCAGGCAGAATACCGCCTTTATCCTGCAGAGCCGCCTGCTCGCTGGGGTAAGGCCCGCCCAACTGCTGCTTGATTTCGAGCATGGCCGTGGACTGCATGATGTCCTTCACGCGTCCGGGGTCGTCCACGCCGGGTAGCTGGACCAGGATCTGGTACTGACCGAGTCCGTGCTCCTGGATGGTTGGCTCGCTAACACCGAGCTGGTCGATGCGGTTTCGGATAGTCTCAATGGCCTGCGATACAGCCTTGTTCTTCAGATCGGAGAGATTGGATTGCTTCATCGCCATCTCCCAGGTGTCCTGCGCGCCACCGGAGATGTCGTATTCGGGCAGTCGATCACGCACTATGCTCAGCAGGTCGCCGCGCGCGCCGGACTGGACTCCCTTGATGACAATGCGGTCTGGAGTGTTCTGCGGGTCAGGCTGGGAAATATCCGCGTAATCGACCTTGCGGTTCCGCAGCTGCTGCTTCAGAACTTCGATGGCATTCTGGGCATCCACGTTGACGGCGTCATTGACGTGGACCTGCAAAATCAGGTGCGTTCCGCCCTTCAAATCAAGACCAAGGTGAATATGATCCGTGAGCGCGGTCAGCAGCCCGTCAGGCGAGAAGCTCTTCGGGATCCCCAGGATTCCGAAGAGGAAAAAGAGCACCGTAGCAACGATGAACAGCACTTTCCAGAGAAGATTCTTAGTCATAAATACAGTTTTCGAGTTCCTGGTTTCGAGTTTCGGGGATCCGGCTTCGCATCAGCGCGAAACTTGAAACTCGAAACGCGAAACTCATTTTGTCTTAACTTCTTCCTCGTTCGTGGTCACCTGGGTTACCGAGGCCTTGGTCACTTCGACAACCAGATTGTTCGGAGGAACGCGGAGATGAATTGAGTCCTCTTTCAACGCCATGATCGTTCCCCGCAGGCCGCCGCTGGTTGTGACTTTATCCCCAGTTTTGAGCTGATCGAGCATGGCATGCCATTTCTTCTGACGGCGCTGCTGCGGCATGATCAACAGGAAGTAGAAGATCGCAAAGATAAAGACGAGGGGAGCAACACCCAGCCAACTCATGCCCCCACCACCAATTTGCACTGCCAAGATGTATTGCATTCTCTTTTGAGGTTCGAGCGGATGAATCCGCGAAAAAGCCCGCGCTCATTACTGCTGCGGGAGCTGTTATTTCACCACGGGGTTTTGGATCGACTTCGGCCGGGTTCCTTCAGCTTCAGGCTTGAATCGGGAGAATCTACGGTTTCGGTTGCGACCAGACACCAGAAGGAAAACGAGACTCTTCCCCAAGTGAGATAGAATGCCGCACCCGCTGCATAGTGTCAAGGTAGAAACTCAGGTTGTGGATCGTATTCAAGACCTGGGCCAACATTTCATTGGATGCATAAAGATGCCGTAAATAGGCCCGGGAATAGCGCTGGCACACGCGGCAACTGCAATTTGGATCGAGCGGACCGGCATCTTGCGAATAGCGAGCCTGCTTGATCGAGATCTTCCCTTCTGATGTGAACAGGAGTCCGTGCCGTGCCGCGCGTGTGGGCAGAACGCAATCCATCATGTCGACCCCGAGTTTGGCGTATTCGACAATCTCTTCGGGCGTTCCAACCCCCATCAAGTAGCGCGGCTTGTCTTTGGGAAGATGCTCCAGTGTGGACTCGACAATCTCGCGGGTGAGTTCGCGCGGCTCGCCGACGCTCAGTCCGCCGATGGCGTATCCCGGAAATCCAATTTCGATGGTGCGCTCCGCGGACTCCTTGCGCAGCGTCCGGTCCATCCCGCCCTGCACGATTCCAAAGAGGGATTGGGTAGCCTCTTCGGAGTTTCGAGTTTCGAGTTTCGGGTTTCCGAAATCACTGTCGCTCGAAACTCGTGACTCGACACTCGAAGCTCCTTTCCAGGGCACTTCATGCTGGTGTTCTTCAAAATACTTCTTACTGCGGGCAGCCCAGCGGGCGGTCATCTCCATGGAAGCGCGATTGCGAGTCTCATCGGCCGGGAATTCCGTACATTCGTCGAACGCCATGATGATGTCGGCGCCCAATCCAATCTGCGCTTGCATTGCGCTTTCGGGGCTGAAGAAATGCGACGAACCGTCGAGGTGCGACCGGAATGTCACGCCATCTTCGTTGATCTTGCGCAGTTCGCTGAGACTGAATACCTGGAATCCACCGGAGTCGGTCAGGATCGCGCGATTCCATGACATGAAGCCGTGAAGTCCGCCCATCTTTCGAACTGTCTCTACGCCGGGCCGCAAGTAGAGGTGATACGTGTTTCCGAGAATGATTTGTGCGCCGAGATCTTCGAGAATGTCCTGGGGCACGCCTTTGACGGACGCGACCGTTCCTACGGGCATGAAGACGGGCGTCTGAATCTCGGCGTGCGGGGTAAGCAGGCGACCTCTGCGACCCGGACCTGAAGTGGCATCAACCTGGAAGGAAATGGGCAATCCTTAGATTGTAGCAACGCTCGCACTTCCAGCATCGACGCTGCTAGCGCCAGCAGATCCCTCGCTGGCTGTCGTCGCTTCAAAATGACACGGGACCGGCGCCTGCAAGCGTGATCAGTTCCGAGGAAACTTTGCCGCGTTCCACGATGAGCCTTCCCACGCTGATGGGCAGCTTGAACCTTCTCGGTCCCGTACTGCCGGGATTGAAATAGAGAACACCGTTCCGCGTCTCCTGCTTCGGAACATGGCTATGTCCGTACACAACGACCTGGAATCCGGCGGCTTCGGGCTTCAGATCGAGCTTCGCCAGGTCATGCAGGATGTAGATTGAACAGCCGCCAACTTCGAGGACTTCCGTCTCGGGCAGTTTGCGCGCCCATTTCTCTTTGTCGATGTTGCCTCTGATTGCCGTCACGAGCGCGATCGTCCCAAGCTGATCGAGAATTTCTCGTGCGCCAACATCGCCAGCGTGAATGATGTGCTCAGATCCGCGAAGTGCGGCCAGCGCTTCTGGTCGAAGCAGGCCATGCGTGTCGGAGATAACACCGATGACGATGGGAGTTCTCAGATCTCAGATCTCAGGCCTTCGATTTCTCTTCTTTAGCCCATCAGCTTATTCATCTCGGCATGCGATGGGGCGCCTTCCATCTGCGAGTACGTTCCGCTGGTTTTGAGTTCGTCGGCGAGCCGCAGCAGGACTCCCATGGCGGCCCGCATTGGTCCGGAACCCAGGCTGACCCGCCTCACGCCCATCTCCGCCAACTCGCGTGTAGAAGGCGCGCCCGGTGTAGCCAGAATGTTCACCGGACAGCGCAGATCACTCACAATGCGGCGAACAATCTCCGGATCTCGAACGCCAGGAACGAACACACAGTCGGCACCCGTATCCCGATAACTCGAAAGTCTCCGTACGGCCTCGTCGTAACGAGTTGCCGGGTCGCCAACCTGCGCCAGATAGACATCGGTACGGGCATTCAGGACCAGCGGCACACGGGACGTTTCGCATGCTTCGCGGATTGCCCGTATGCGCTCCAGTTGAAGAGCCAGATCAAATAGCGGATGCGCCGGGTCTCCGGTCGCGTCCTCGAAATTCATGCCGACCGCGCCAGCCTCGATAACTCCGCGCGCGGTTCGAGCGGCATCGTCCGCCGTCCTCCCATATCCCGCCTCGACGTCGGCCGTCACCGGCGCATGAACCGCGGCTGCAATCTTCGCAACGGCGGCGAACATTTGCTCAGCCGGAATCTTCTGCCCATCCGGGAAGCCGTGGGCGAACGCGATCCCGGCGCTGGTTGTGGCGATCGCAGGGAACCCTGCCTCTTCGATGAGCCTCGCGCTCGCGACATCCCACACGTTTGGTAGCACGAGCACGTCGCCCTGCGTGTGCATCGTTCGAAACGCTTCGGCTTTCCTCTTCTGCTCAGTGTTTGCCATACCCGTTTTGATGCTCTCACTGGCGCGCGTTCTTCATCTTTTCCTGGAACCTGGAAACGCTCACCACGGCCCTGCCTACTGTGCCACGCCCGATCTCACGGACGTCATCGTTGGCAGTGACGCGCAACGTATAGAAGCGGCCATCAAATGACTCGAGCACCGCCTCAGCTCGTATGTGAGAGCCGATGCCGCTCGCCGCCCGATGCTCGATGTTGATCGAAGTCCCGACGGTGATCTCATCGCCTTCGCAATAAGGCTGCAAAGCATGAAACGCAGCCGTCTCCATCAGCCGGATCATATCGGGCGTCGAGTACACAGGAGGCAGTCCGGAATGGTGCGCTGTGAGCGTGTGCTCGAATTTCACTGTTTCGAGCGCTTCGCCGTGGATCCCGAGAGCAATAGCTCTTGCCATGAAGATTATCTCCTGAATGGAAGGCTGACGATCTTAAGAATGTGGAGTGGATTTCACAATTTCGAAGACTTTCTTCGGATCGATATGCATGTCGCGGAGCTTCTTCTCCACTTGTTTGATCTCTGAGGCACTTAGCCGATCCAAGAGTTCGTTGGCCTTCGTACGGGCGCCGTTGATGCGCATTTGCGTGGCTCGAAACAGCAACATAAAAGCTTCCACACGGTCGGGTTTGACTCCCTCGCCGGTAGAGTACATGTCGGCCAGCACCATGATAGCCAACTGGTTGCCCTTCGCTGAGCCTTGTTCATACCACTTTGTTCATACCACTTTGCTGCTTCGACGGGATCCGGCGGGACTCCAAGCCCTTTGCGGTAAATGAACCCGACACACAGGGGAGAGCCGGGACGTAATCCTTCGCAGCGGCCTTGCAGAGCTCGAGCGCCTGCGGGTAATTGCGGCTACCCTCTGGCGCGGTTAGCAGGTGTACTGCCAAGCGCAGCTTGCCTTGCGAATCGATCTCCGCTGCCTTACGAAGCCAGCGGATCATTTGAGCTTCGTTCTTCGGAAGCTCGCCTCCCTTTTCGTACATGTCGGCAATCTGCAGGTAGGCTGCGGACGTGTCGTGGTTTGACATGGTCGTCGCCGAACGCTGTACGGCGTCTTTGGCGATCGAGTTTCCGGCATCGTCTGCCAAAAGAAACCAGGCGTATGCCGTGAACTCGTTGGAGCCGATTCCATCGCCGTTGTAATAACAAGTGCCAAGGTTGAACATGCCCTCGGGGCTTCCGTGGCGGGCCGCCTTGGCATACCACCGTACGGCTTCCTCTTTGTCGCGCTCGACTCCGTCCCCGAGTCGGTACATCGTGCCCAGATTATTTTCTGCCCTGGCAAAACCCTGATCCGCAGCCTTCCGAAACCATCTCGCCGCCACTTCCTCGTTCGCAGGCACGCCGTCTCCGTCTCGGTACGCCTGAGCCAAATTCGTTTGGGCATCGGGATCACCGCCTTCGGCCTTGATCTTCAGTTCGGCAATTTGAGGTGGGCTGAGCGTTGCACCTTTTCGCTGTACCTGTGCGGCGCCAGAGGAGTTTGAGCTGGGCCTGTCCTGGAGGGCGAATGCAGCGAGCGCTGAGAGAAAGAGCATCGAAAGCATCTCCCGACCAGCTCGCCTCCACCACGGCACGAAAGAGCAAAAGCCACCAACTGAAGTGGTGGCCTTCGCTGAGGTCTCGATCGACATAGGGTTATGCGACGGCCGCAGCGGTTCGCCGCGCGTCGATCCCATCCAGCGCCTCCCAGAGCATCCGGGCTGCGTTCTCCGCGGCATCGAGCGCCGCATCGGCATTCTCTGCATGTGCTTCGATGCCCCTCTCTAACTGCTTCTTCCATACCTGCGAGTGATACACATCCGCCGTCGCGTGCAGTGAGAAATAGCCACAGGTTTTATCGTCAGCGCCATACATTTCGCGCAGGCCGCGTTCCTTCTCCTGCGCGATGCGCGGAACCTGCGACTCGTACGCGTAGAAAGCGGCGAGCGCCTCTTCCGGACTGCCTTCGCTGGCGACCCGACTGAAGTATCGAATCAGTTGTCGGATTTCGGGCACCGGACTGTGCCATTCCAGATTGCGGGTCGATCCCATGCCCTCAGCGAAATCGAGCCACAGATCGGAGTGCGGGGCAGCATCCTTGCCTCCGAGCCCTGCTCGTCACACACATTGGCCAGTACCGCGCGGCGAAGTTCACCATCTTCGAGGCGGGTACCGAGTGCCGCCAGGTACGACGGGAAGGCTTCGACATGATGGAAATAGTTCTGCGCATATTCCCGAAGGTCATTGCGCGTCAATCGCCCGGCCGACCAGGCCTGGTAAAACGGATGGCAAAGCAGATCATATTTCGCGCTGCGCGATTCAAGGCGCTCGAAGAACTCAACAACGGTCATGCATCCCCCTGTTGGCATTTGATCGGACACGCCAATATACGAAGTACATAAGGATCCGGGCAAGTGATTCGCCTCACTGTCCGCTGTGAGTTGTTAGAATGAAAAAAGCTTCGTGGGATGATCTGGGGCTCTGTTTCTTCGATTCTGATGCAGTTCACCGAACAATTCGATGTCGTTGTGGTCGGCGCCGGACATGCCGGATGCGAAGCCGCCATGGCCGCCGCGCGCATGGGGCTGAAGACCGCTCTCTACACACTGAATGTCGATCTGATTGCGCAGATGTCCTGCAATCCGGCAATCGGCGGCATCGCCAAGGGACATCTCGTGCGCGAAGTCGATGCGCTCGGCGGCATCATGGGCGAGATCACCGATGCGGTCGGAATCCAGTTCCGGTTGCTGAATACATCGCGCGGCCCGGCGGTGTGGTCTCCGCGCGCGCAATGCGACAAGCAGGCCTATCGGCTGAAGATGCGCGAGGTGCTCGAGTCACAGCCCAATCTGAAGATCAAGCAAGCGGAAGTCGCGGATCTGATTGTGGGGCCGGCTTCCGGCTCCGGGCTTCCGGCTTCAGGTAGTGAGATCAAGGACATCGCCGGTGCCGAGAGCCGGATAGCGGAAGCCGGACGCCGCGTTCTCGGCATCAAGCTTCGCGACGGCCGCACCGTCGGCGCTCACGCCGTCATCATCACGACCGGAACTTTTCTCAATGGCCTGATTCACTGTGGCGAGCAGCAATACCCAGCCGGACGAAGTGGTGAGCCAAATGCCGTTTTGCTCGGAGAAGCTCTCAAGAACCTGGGACTGCGTGGCTGCCGCCTGAAGACCGGGACGCCGCCGCGTTTGGACGGTCGAAGCATTGACTGGTCGAAGTTCTCGCCTCAGCCGGGCGATACGGATCCGACCCCTTTCAGCTTCCGTACCAGGCGGGTGCCGCATCACGATTCGCAGGTCCCGTGCTACATCGCATGGACCACTTCTGAAACCCATCGCATCATTCGCGAGAACGTCCATCGCTCCCCGATGTACAGCGGGCAGATTCAGTCGATCGGGCCGCGTTACTGTCCGTCCATCGAAGACAAGATCGTGAAGTTCCCCGACAAGGAAATGCACCAGCTTTTCCTTGAACCGGAGGGTCTCAACACAAACGAAATTTATGTCAACGGGATGAGCACCTCGCTGCCGGTCGAAGTGCAGCTTCAAATCCTGAAGTCGATTCCGGGCCTGGATAACGCAGAGATGTTGCGCCCCGGATATGCGATCGAATATGACTCCATCGATCCGACGGAACTCGAACGCACTCTCGAGACTCGCAAGATCTCTGGATTATTTCTC
Source organism: Terriglobia bacterium (assembly GCA_963727085.1). Classification (GTDB taxonomy): domain Bacteria; phylum Acidobacteriota; class Terriglobia; order Terriglobales; family Acidobacteriaceae; genus Sulfotelmatobacter. The sequence goes on from CAVSER010000008.1 coordinate 265,927, forward strand.
GGTGGGCAGATCAACGGCACATCCGGATACGAGGAAGCTGCGTGTCAGGGATTGATGGCGGGCATCAATGCGGCTTTGCAGTTGAAGCAGCAGCCTCCGCTGATCCTCGACCGTACGGAAGCATATACGGCAATCCTGATTGACGATCTCATTTCGAAAGGCACGAACGAGCCGTATCGGATGTTTACGTCTCGCGCCGAGTTCCGCCTGCATCTGCGCATCGACAATGCCGACCGCCGGCTGACCCCGCACGGACGACGTGTCGGACTAATCTCAGACGAAGCCTGGAAAGATTTTCAGCAGAAGCAAGACCGCCTCGCAAGCATGAAGAAACTGCTTGAGGCGACCCGCGTTACACCAGAGATGCTGACAACCATCGCGAATGATGTGGGGACAGCCGCCCCCGGCTGTCCGGCCGAGCAAAGCTCAGCAGCGCTGTCATCGGCACTAGGCCAACCGCTGGCACAGTTACTAAAGCGCCCGGAAATCACAATCGAACAACTGGCACCAATCCTCTTGAAGCAGGCGCCGGAGTTCTTTGAAAGGAACTCCTCTTTGCCCTCCGTGTCCCCTGTGGTGAAACTTCAGTCGGAAGTTCGCAACGAGTTGAAGTCCGTCGAAACCGAGATCAAGTACGAAGGCTACCTCGTGCAGCAGCAGCGCGCCATGGAGCGGCTCAAGAAGTCCGAGCAGCACTCCATTCCCGAGTGGTTCGACTATCAGTCCGTCAGCGGCCTCTCGCGCGAGATGCAGGAGAAGCTGACGAAGGTTCGTCCACGCACGATCGGCCAGGCAAGTCGGATTCCGGGTGTAACCCCCGCGGCAGTTTCTCTGGTGAATGTGTATATCGAGATCCAAGCCCGCCGTCGTGAGCAGGCTGCTGCGATCTAATTGAACGCACACGCTTTTTATTGCAGATCGTCCTTCGCGTGCAGCTCTTCTGATCGTTTCCTCTCGGCGGCCGCGGCTTCCTTGTTTCCCATGTCGCGATAAGCCTGCCCGAGCAGATAGTGTGTGGTCGGATTATTCGGCTCCATGGCGACCGCGTGCTTCAAAGACAGCACAGCGAGATCGTAGTCGCCCTTCTTCTCGAGCACTTTTCCCATCAGGATGAATGGCACGCTCGATGTCGGATCGAGGCGGATCGAACGCTGCAGCAGGCGCTGTGCCTCGTCGTATTTCTGCACGCGTGAGTACGCGTCGGCCAGCTTGTAATAGGTGGCAGCATGCGCCGGATTGATCGCCAGTTCTTTCCGAAACTCCGCTATGGATTCGGGGATGCGCGACTTGTACATGTAAAGCTCCCCGAGCAAGGAATGCGCGAGCGGCAGCTTCGGATCGAGAGATACCGCCTTCTGCGCATACTCCTCCGCAACCGGATCGAACTCCTGGCGCAGCAGCATGCGTGCTGTGAACAGGTACGCTGCCGCAGAATCCGCGGGGACTTCGAACATTTTGCCGAACGCAGCTCGCGCCTGATCGTAGTTTCGCGTCTGGATGTAGCAGGTGCCGAGAATGTAGTAGCCATCCACATTGGCGCGCGAAATCCATCCCTGCACTTTTTCAAGCAATGGAATCGCGTCCCCCGGATGCCCGCCCGCGTAGTAGGACATCGCAAGAAGTTGTACGGCTTCGCCGTCCGCTGGATCTTCCGCCATAGCCTTCTTTAAATACTCGATAGCATTCGGGAAGTCGCTCTTCTTGTAGTAGGCCGTGCCGAATTCGAGCGCCAGTCCTTTCGTGGCGGCGTCGCGGGCCTGCACCGCCTGCAACTTTACAAGCGCATCATCGACCTTTCCCTGCTGCATCAACTTGCGCTCTTCGACGAGTTCCGCTGGCCCGGTCCTTCCGGGTGCAGATGGAGCGTCGGGACGCGCGGGTTCCTGTGCTACTCCCAACGCGCAAAGCAACAGCGACGCCGTCAGCATCAGGCTCATTCGCGAGAAATCAGATTTCCAAATCATCTTCATGTCTTGTATCGCAGACCAGCTTTATACAGTCCGTTCTCTATCGGTTCATTTCCTTTTTCAGCGCTTCCAGATTCTCTTTCGCGATAGGCTGAGTCGGGTCAAGCTGCAGCGCGTGCTCGAAATGCGACTTCGCTTCCGAATATTTCCCCATCTCGGCCAAAGCAGCGCCGAGGTTTGCTTCTACGGCCGCATCCCTGGGCTGTAACTGCAACGCCGCCTGGAAGTGTTCCGAAGCTCCAGCGAAATCATTCTGCCCGGCCAGAGCAAATCCAAGATTGTAGTGCGCTTCAAAGTAGTCCGGGCGGGCCCGGAGCGCCGCCTGCAAATATCCAGCGCCCTGGTCCGGATGTCCGGCGGCGACGAGCGCGGCCCCCAGCGCGTTGTTTCCGGTAGCATCTTCCGGACGCAGTCGAACCGCCGCCTGGTACTCTGCAATGGCGCCGTTGAAATCATTTTTCGCCTGCAGCATCGCACCGAGATTGTAGTGCGCTTCGAAGTCTCCCGGATTCTTCTTTACGTTGTGCTGCGCCAGAGCCTCCTGCAGCGCCATGCGTGGATCTCCCTGCGCCGGATCGAAATTGACCGGAAGAACCTGCAGCCACAGATGGCACATCTCATCACTCGATCGATTCCCGCCCATGACCCGGACCGTCGGATGATTCGGATTCATCGGATTGCCATCGGAGTTGTCATACGTGTAGCGCAGGCCGATGGCCGTGTCTTTCGGCAGCCGCACGGGCTTTGCATAGCGGTAAACCGCCTGCCAGTTCAGGTTCCACTGCGGGATGTGAATCAAACTTTCCTTTTTTCCATCGGGCAGGATGGCGAATGCCTGAATGTCTTTGCCCAGGTAATGCGCGTGCGGATAGATTGCGAGCAGTTCCACGTCCACCGGCAAAATGAACTTGTCGGTGACAACAAACTCTGTCGCACCAGCTGGAATGTCGAGCTTCAAATCGTTTTCCAGTTGCAACAGCATTGGGAGCTTCGTCGCTGCATGCGGCGTGAAGTAGAGCCCGATGCTCGGCTGGATAACCTCAGGCTTTCCTGAAGGCTGCAGGTGCGTGTTGAGAATCAGGTCCGTGCCTTTGTCGAGGCGGAGAGCCATTCCGTCAGGCTCGACCGACGGGATGGTTCCGGGCTTCCAGAATAGAAGATGACTGTCCGGATCGAACACCGGCGACTCGATACGGATCTCCATGCCGCCGAATCCCGCGCCGGGTTCTTTTTCGCGCTTGCGCGATGCTGCCGCGCGGTCCACCAGAATGTTGGCGTGGTGGACGTAGCGCTTGTCTCCCGGACGAATCTCTACCGCCTTAACCCACCGGGTCTCATGGATGGGAACCGGAAAGATGAAATTCCAGTATGTGTCCGTTCCTTGCGGAGGCAAGGTTAGCGGCTTGGTCGCGGTGAGGACCATGTCCGGCTGCCCGAGGCGCCATCCTTCGACGAATTTCGGCTGCGGCGGGAGGTCTGCGGGACTTCCTTCGGATTCTCCCTGCTCGACCCACCTCTGGATCAAGTTGATTTCCGCATCGCTGAGCCGAAGTTCATCGGAAAACTTCAGCGCCTGAGGTTCCGGAAGCCACGGAGGCATCGCGCGCGACTGCGTGACGTCTGCAATCTGGCGGGCGTGCTTCTTCACGTCGGAATAGGTCAGCAACGAAAAAGGAGCGGCTTCGCCTGGGCGATGACAGGTCGAACAGGAATGAAAGACGATAGGAGCAATGTCGCGGTTGAACGTGACCTGCGAGTGCGCATCGCTCGGATGAACGGCGGGACGCGAAGACCCGGCCAGCAAAGGCAGGGCACAGCAACCTGCGGCCAGGATCAGCACACCGATGCTCGGGAAGGTTACTCCAGGTCGGCGATGTAGCATCCCACGCCCCTGACTTCGTTGTGCGCCACGGATTGGTGTTCTTCTGCGGCGCGAATTGCATCTTCCAGTTCGTGCGTCGTGGGCGCCGGTCGCGCGCGGCTCAAATCGATGTACCAGTCATCGATCCGTCCGTCGTAAATCAACTTGTGATTGCGATCGAACACCGCAACTTCGGGAGTGATCTGCACATGAGCGAGCTTTACGAGTTGATGCTGAGGATCCCGCAGAACCGGCAGCCTGTATCCGTACTCGGCAACTGATTTGCGGATCGCATCGGCAGCTTCTGCCTTGTCGGGATAAACGAGCCAGAAATCCGCCTTGTCGGCGTAGTCTCGGCTGATTCGCTGAATCGTGGGTGCGTAGCGCCCGGAGACCGGACAATCGCGGCGCAGAAAGACAAGCACAACTACCTTGTTGGAAGACGCGGCAAGTGGATTCACCACGCGTCCGTTCAGATCAACGACGCTCTGTTGCGCCAATAGCGGGGCAGATGACACGAATGCGGCCAGCAACACTACCCGGCAGTGCAATCTCCCCCAACGCATAAGTTCCGCCCGACACCCCACAACTCCCACGATTCTATGGGCGAGTGACAATGCTGTCTATCGTAGCGCGGGGTTCAGGTCTTAGGTCGTAGGTCGTAGATCTCAGGGTTGCCTCGGGTTGTGATGACTCTGCTCGTGATTCGTGATCGCCCGGGACCTAACACCTAAAACCTAAGACCTGGAATTCGCCCTCCCCGCTACAATGTCCTCGACATGATTGCGCACCTTCGCGGGAAGCTGCTGTCTAAACATCCGAATCAAGCCATTGTAGAAACGGCGGGTGTCGGTTACGACGTGACCATCAGCGTGCCGACATTCTCTGATCTTCCGGCGCTGGGAGCCGACGTCGCACTGCACATTCACACCCACGTGCGCGAAGACATCATCGCCCTGTACGGATTCCTGCGGCCCTCGGAGAAGTTGCTCTTCGAGAAATTGATCACCGTCAGCGGAATCGGCCCGAAGCTGGCCATTACGATCTTGAGCGGCATGGCTGCCGACGAGATGGTGAACGCGATTCGGGGGAATGACATCGCGAAGCTTACGCGCATTCCAGGAATCGGCAAGAAGACTGCCGAAAGAATGGTGCTCGAACTCCGGGACAAATTACCCGAGAGCGCGACCGCGTCGGTCCCGGCAGGCTCACCCCTGACAGGCGTAGAAGAAGACGTGCTCTCGGCGCTTGTGAATCTCGGATATCAACGCGCTGCCGCAGAGAAGGCGCTGGAAACGGCTGTAAAGGACGGGGGCCAAAAGTCGTTCGATCAGTTGTTCCGGTCAGTGCTGGGTCGACTCTCCAAGTAGCTCGAAAGTCCCATAGACAAAACAGGCGGCCCGGACTGTAATTCTGCGCCATGCAAACGCTCGGGCTCTCCGATTCAACCACTCGGACCGAAGGCCGCCTTAAGAGCTTATTCTGGCCTTCAATCCAGAGCGGTACCGATGTTGACTATCTTGCCGTCCAGGGCTTCTGGGTGTGCACGATCGTGGGATTGATTTCGTTCGGCTTCCTAACCATCGCGCAACAGCCAATTTCCGGGCTGCTGGTACTCCTCCTGTTTCATTTCGGAGGAATCGGCGTTCGCGAGCACAATCCTTTCGCAGCCGCGATCATGCTGATTTTTTACCTGCTGGACTTCTTTGCTTCGATCGTTTTTCTGGCGAATTCGCCGGGCATCGGCGTAGTTCGCGTCATCATTGTCGCTTTGCTGTTCTCGAACCTTCGAGCAACATGGATCGCGGACCACTGGAAACCGGAATCCGAAGAAGCCGCATTACCGCCACGCATGGGTGAGACGTTCTCCGATAAATTTGTCGACCTTTGGCCAGCGTTCATCTGGCCAAAGGTGAAGATCGTTTACTACATTTTCGCGTTCCTCTATCTCGCACTCATGGTTGCCGGACTCATCATCATGGCAACGCGCGGGCACAATCTGTAACTTTCACTTCCCGATGCAGAACGTGCTGAAAATCAGGTTGAGGATGTCGTCGGTCGTAGTTGCGCCAGTGATGGCGTCGAGCGGACGCAGCGCGCCGTAAAGGTCCATCAGCATCATCTCGTGCGGCACTCTGTCGTTGACCGCTTTCTGTGCCCCGGCCAGTGCCGCGAGTGCATCCTTGATCAAGGACTGATGCCGAACGTTGGTGAGAAACCCTGCTTCGGCCTGCACGCCAGATTCGCCACCGATGTGACGAAGAATTTCGGCGCGCAATTCCGGCAATCCTTCTCCCGTCACTGCGGAAGTGGGAATTTTGTGAAACTCGTCTCCGCCTCGTGAGCCCTTAGTGGCGAGGTCACTCTTATTCGCCACAAGGATCGTGCGCTGTGCCGCTGCGTGGTGGAGCAGTTCCGTATCTTCGGCCGTCTCATCCTGTGACGCGTCGAGCACCACCAGCACGAGGTCGGCGTCGGCGAGGGCTTCCATCGACTTGCGAATCCCGATGGACTCGGCTTCGTCGAGCGCGTGGCGAATGCCGGCCGTGTCGACGAGTTTGACCGGGATGCCGCCGATCGCGACCGTCTCACTGACCAAGTCACGCGTCGTGCCCGGAGTCGCCGTCACGATCGCCCGTTCTCGCTCGATCAGTCGGTTGAACAAACTCGACTTGCCAACGTTCGGCCGACCAACGATGGCAAGCGTGAGTCCCTCATGCACGATCTTGCCGTACGCGAAGCTGTCGCTCAGGGACTCGAGAGGCGCGCGGACTGACGCGATGTGTTCCAGGATCGTTGCGTCCGGCATGATCGACACATCGTCTTCCGCGAAATCGATTCCCGCTTCGAGCTGCGCGATCAATTCGATTAGTTTTTGTTTGATGGGAAGCAATCTGCGCGAAAGCGCACCGTCGAGTTGTTGTGCCGCGACCTTCGCCTGGTATAGCGTTTGCGAATCGATCAGGTCGCGGACCGCTTCCGCCTGCGTCAGGTCGATGCGTCCATTCAGAAAGGCGCGCATCGTGAACTCGCCGGGCTCCGCCAGGCGCGCGCCCGCCGCCACGCACAACTCGACGATATGGCGCAGGACAACCGGAGATCCGTGGGCAGAGATCTCGATCACGTCGTCCGTGGTGTAGGAATGTGGCTTGGCAAAAAACGTGACCACAACTTCGTCGATGCGCTCGGCTGAGGCAGAGTCCTTCGGATCGCCGACCAGTTCGCCGAAGACCGCGTGTCCTGGTTCCAGAGCATGCTTCAGGCGAAGCATTGGCTCTGCAATCGTACGCGCCTGCGGCCCGGACAGGCGGACTACGCCGATTCCTCCGCGCCCAGGCGGAGTCGCGATCGCCACGATCGTGTCGTCGAGATTCACGGCCCGATTGTAACGGGTAAACTAGATGCAACCAACGTGGGGAGTTTCAATCTTAGCCGTACGATTGAGGAGCGTAGCCCGTGTCCGTCGCCGATGAACTCTTAGCCGCCAATGAAATCTTCGCGCGCAGTTTTAACCTGGGCAATTTACAGGTGAGACCTCGCCGTCACGCCGCCGTGCTCGCCTGCATGGACTCGCGCATCCTGTTCGAACATTGTCTCGGGCTGAGGCCCGGCGACGCGCACATGATCCGTAACGCTGGTGGGATCGCGACAGAAGACGCGATCCGCTCGCTCATCGTCTCGCATCACTTGCTCGACACGCAGGAGTTCATCATCATCAACCACACCGATTGCGGCCTGCTGAAAGTCCGCGAGGATGAACTGAAGCAGAGATTGACCGACAAGATGGGCGCGCGATCGGATTCTCCATCGCACTTCTACGCGTTCGACGATCTTGAGGCGAACGTGCGCGAGCAAATGCAGACAATAAAGTCGCACCCGTGGATTCCGAAGCAGATTCCGGTGCGGGGATTTATCTACGACGTGAAGACAGGACGGCTTCGCGAAGTTCAGGAAGAAAGAAAAATCAAGGCGGGTTAGGCTTGCTCAACCGCGAAGGCAGCCAAACCTTCCGGGGAACAATGTTCCTGCAGGAAACACAGTGTGATGGCCGTTTCGTCACGACGATATCGTCATGACACGTAAGTATATGAAAATAAGTAGGATCAAAAGGACTTCCTGCGAAATGACTAACGCATTACTTTCTCGATCTCACCGCGCAACTCGCCGTACGGCACTGCCCCGGGGTGGTACCAGGCAACTTTCCCTGCCTTATCGAGCAGCACGAGCGTCGGAGTTGTCGAAGCTCCGTACACCAAAAAGTTTTGCGTGTTAATCGGCACGGGCATGTCAAGCAGTCCGCTATAAAAACGATGCCGCACGGCATCGATGTATTGGATCTCATCGCTTGGCCGCGCATGCTCGATCTGCGCCGTGTATCCGTAGAATCGCGTCGGCCCGATGACCTTCAATCCCTTTCCGGCAAACTCCGTGCGAAGCTGCGCGATGATGGGGGCTTCCGCCTTGCAGTCCCCGCACCAGTGAGCCCAAAAAAACAGCAGCACTGGCGAGCCTCTCAGCTGAGCGGCCGGCGGCAGAGCTGCTCCGAGAGACTGATCTTCCTTCAGCGCTGGCGCTACCTTCCCCTGAAACGACAACAGATTCAGATTCTTCTGCAGCCGGTCATGAATGGACGTGGTGGCATAAGTGCGTAGCGAGGACTGCAGCAGTGCGATGGCCTGCGTTTTCTGTCCGCGTGCAGCAAGCGCCTGGGACTCGACTTCCAGAGCGGCTCCGAGCGCCATGGGCAGGTGAGGCTCCGCATCGAGCGCACGAGTCTTCAACAACTCCGTGGACATTGCCTTGGTCTGCTTGGCATATTCGGCCGCTTGATCGTACTGTCCCGAATCAAGCTCCGCGCGCGCCAGCCACGAGTAGGCTTCGAGATATTCGGCGGTGATGCCCCGCTGATTGCGGTATGCGCTGAGTTGCGACTCCGCACCGGCAAAGTTGTTTTGCATCAGCGCAATTCGGACATTGTCCACAATCCCGGCCCACGCAACCGAGCTCGCCAGCAAAACAGAAAGACATAGGAATCGAATTCGCATTTTTTCTATGATGATTGTTTTGGGGAAAGGTGGCAAATTCTCCCCTCACGATCTCTAGCCCCAGGTGAGACATAACACAAACAGTATCAGCAGCTTACAAGCCATTCCGCACAAATTCTGTAGCTATTCCGGTGCACTTTCACGTACAATGGAGCTGCGTTTGACTTTAGAGTTCCTTCGCAGTACATGCATCTCCGCTTAACCCAGCGTGTGACCTGCCTGCAGAAGAATCCCGAAAGCTTCAGCGCTACATCAAGAAAAAGGAACAGTGCACCAACATGGAAACAGGAACAGTGAAGTGGTTTAACGACGCCAAGGGCTATGGTTTCATCAGCCGCCAGAACGGTGAGGATGTATTCGTACATTTCTCCGCCATTCAGGCCAGTGGATTCCGCAGCCTTCAGGAAGGTCAGCAAGTACAGTTTGACGTGGTCAAAGGCCCTAAGGGCTGGCAGGCAGAGAACGTCAAGGGCGTCTAATACCGCTTCGCGGTAACAATTCGCAACGAGGGCGGCCAGCGATGGCCGCCCTTTAGTGTTTTTGGGCAGTTTGGGATCTTCACGTGGAGTTCATGCCTGCTGCTATGAGTGCCGGTCGACGCATCGATTAAGGATCATTCCGGTGGGCAATTCCGAGAATCCCGCCAATTACCAGGCCTAACGTCGCGATCATCAAGACAACGAGGATGTCGCCCGACACTCCGCATGCAGTGTGCCCGTGGCCGTGACTTAAAACATTTTCCGCCGCATGGCACCCCCATCATTCTTGCCCCAGGGGCATTGGCGTTTTGAGACCGTTACCCTTCTTTGCAAGACTGGTGCTTGGCCAACGGCGCGCCTGCGTAATACAGATGATGTGCAAGATCAGAAACAGAGGCACGGCAAACGTGGGAATGTAACTCATCGGGAGCACGGTCATGGCTCCGGTGGGGATTCCGTGCGGATCGATGACTCCGGCGAGCGCTCCCAGGGCTACAGCCTGCACCAGGTCGTAGATTCCTAGAACCTGCCAGAGGATGAAGCCCCTGCGACGCGTGGGGTTGGCCAGCCATAGAGCCGCGAACGGTGCGGTCACGCCGATGGCGATGTCACCCCATCCGGCGGGCCAGGCGAAAAGTGTCGGCAGAATCTTATAGGTAGCGAGTACCAGGAAGACCACGCCCGCAGTGCGCAACGTTTGGACCAGAGTGAGGGTGAGCGGGCTGAGAGACAGAATGAACCGCCGCAATCCCGGCGAAGATGCAAACCAAACCAGGAACAACGCGATGGGCGTCACCACGGCGATACCGAATGCAATCGGCGGCGTGTTGGGAGCGTTCTCGTAAAGGTGTAGAGCAGAAGATGAAAGCGAGAAAACGAACCAGGCTGCGAGCAACCCGACGCTGATTTTGGCGTATTTCGACATGGCGAATCTCCTTATGGTGTGACCGCTGTGGCCACTTCGTTGATCAGGTTCAAAACATCATTCCAGCGCTTGTTCCCGAGCCGCGCACGCAACCCCAGTTGCACTCTTTCCCAGTGGATACGGGCGCGATTGAACTCGGCGGTGCCGGATTTGCTGAGCGAAAGCCACCGTTCCCGGCGGTCCTCGCCCGATCGGCTGCCGATCCAACCACGGCGATTCATGATCTCCAGCGTGCGAGTGAGCGTGGTGCTGTCGATCGCCAGGATCTCCCCTAAAGTTCCTTGGGAAATTTCCCCAGCTTGCGACAGCGCTTGCAGGAGGGTGAATTGTGTGGCCGTCAGGCCCAGTGGCCGGAGGGCCGCCCCGTAATGCTGGGTGAGTACGCGCGAGGCTCGACGGAAACTCGCGCACATACATGGAAGAGCAACCGTGGCCGGCTTAGGCGTCATATCCGCAATAGATGCATATACATCTAATGCGACTCAGGAAAATTCTCCCGCTGCTTGTCCCGATTTTCCAGCAGTAGTGGAAATAGAAATGAATGAGTCTATTTTTGCGAGGTCGTTAAGGCTGCGGCATGTCGCGCATCAGCACTACGTCAGAGTCTGTATGACCGCGCACGAGCGCCAGTTTGCTGCCGTCCGGTGACCAGTGATAGTCCCAGATGTGCTCTGTTTTGAAAGAAGTCAGGAACTTCCCCGCACTCCCGTCGAGCGGTTGCTGCCACAAATTGTCGAAGCCGTTCTCGCGGACGTCGTAGACAATCGATCGTCCATCGCGGGAAAAGCGAATCATGTTCGTAACCCGCGGCTTCTGGAATGGGAGCATTTTCTGGACTTGTCCCGAGTCGCTTGAGACCAGAGCGATCTTCTCCTCGTGGCCGGCGGCATGGTCCACAGTGGCAAAAGCCAGCGTCGGCCCGTCTGGAGAAACATCGAAAAAGCCGTCTGCGGGAATGTCCGAAATCCTTCGGGCCGCGCCTCCGTCGATGGGCACCTGCATCAGTTGCGCAGTTCCTCCGTCCTGGTAGTAGACCGATCGGGAGTCCGGCGCGCAGACGGGAAAATTGACAGACTTTTCCTGGGTGAGCTGCTTCAGATTTCCTCCGGAGCTGTCCGCTCGCCAGACGTTCTGGGTGCTCTTGCCCTCGACCAGGCCAAGGACGAACACAACGTAACGCCCGTCCGCGCATTCCCCGGGGTCTCCACTGGCGGACCCTGGCGCCGTCGCGAGAGTATCCTTCGCTCCCGTGACTGGGTTGACCCACTGCAACCGGTTGTCTTTGTCGTGTATCAGCCGTCCGTCACGCGTCCACGTAAAGTTCGTAAATACCCCGGCCGGTACGACGGGATGTGCATCGGCGCCGCCTGACGTCGCGGACATCACTTCCAGATTCCAGCGACCTTCGCTCAGCACGGTCGCAAGCACCTGTCCAGTCGCCGCAACGCTGAGATCCGAATAGTTGTTGGTATCGCGCGTGAGGGGATCGATGCGGCCTTCGGGGTACACGACATAGACGATTTGCTGCAGGTTGAAATTCGAAGACCGAGTGCGTTCCAGCGCGAGCAGCCCTCTCCCGTCAGGCAGCCACGTGGGATTGGCGAGAGCTGAATCCGAACTCAGTACGAGATGTTGCTGTCCAGTACCGGCATCGACCGCCATCAGTCCAGTCAGAGCGTCGCCAGGCTGGTTGGCCATACACAGGATTGTCTTTCCATCCGGCGACCATGCGGGACTATAGAGTCCCTGGGAATTGCTTCCGCCGGTGAGCACTGTTTCCGCGCCGCCGTCGAGCGAGCGCACAATCAGCCGGTACTTTCCCGGCTCCGGATTGTCGTAGCGCATGAAGGCAATCCTGCGCCCATCCGGGGAAAACGTGATGTTGGAGTCCACATCTTCCGCGAGCCGCTCCGCGGTCCCGCCGAGCAGTGGGGCGCGATACAAATACTTCAACTCCGCATTGCCGGCATCGCTGCGCACGAAGTAAAGGTAATTGCCGTCCGGCGAGAACCGCAGCCCGTTATAGGAGACATCGGCTGGCGGTTGCACCTGGGTGTTGCTGTTGGTTGGAACGTTTCGCAGCCACAGGCTGGCCAGACCGTTGCTGTCCCGCATCAGGCTGAGCGTGTATTTTCCGTCGGGAGAAATGGCCACCAGCGCCGCGTTGCCGTCCTCGGTCAACTTGGTCACCGTGAAATTGCGGAACGGGCGCATGGGATGCCGAGTCAGCAACGAATAGATTCCGTATCCAGCGGTCAGCAGGACGACGGCACCCATGAACACCGCAAGGCCGGCTCCTATCTTGTGCCTCCCTGCTGCAGCGACTACGGCAGAAGAGGAAGTACGTCCGACGGACGCCGAAGACGCAGATCCAGACGTCGACGAACTACCTGCCACTGGAACTGAGGCGGAAACTACCGGCGCCGCGGTCTTCCTGCCGGACTCGACATCACGCTTCAATCGCTTCAAATCGCCGCGCAGGTCGGCGGCCGACTGGTAGCGCAGGTCGCGATCCTTTTCCAGCAATTTTTCGACAATTTCCTCTAACTTCGGCGGCAGCGTCGCATTCAATTGCTGCACGGGAACGGGATCCAGTTCCAGAATGGCGTGAAACACGACCGCTGAGGTCGCTCCTGCAAAGGGCAACTTCCCGGTTGCGATCTGATAGAGCACCGTACCGAGAGAGAAGAGGTCGGTGCGCGTATCCAGTTGTTCGCCGCGCGCCTGCTCGGGAGACATATAGGAGATCGTTCCCACCGTTGCGCCGGGGCTCGTCAAATTAGCTGGAGCGGGTGAGTCTTGGGTCGCTCCAATCGTCTCCATTGCCATCTCAGGACGCGCCAGCTTGGCGAGTCCGAAGTCCAATACCTTCACCTGGCCGCGCGGAGTGATGAAGATATTCGCCGGCTTGATATCGCGATGAATGATGCCGCGAGCGTGCGCCGCATCCAATGCATCCGCCAGCTGAATGGCAATGTCGAGTAGCTTGTCGGTCGGCAATGGCCCGGCACGCAGCTTCTCGTCGAGATTCTGTCCCTCCAGCAGTTCCATCGCGATGAATGACTGCGATCGGCCGTTATCGCCGGGCGCGGTCTCGACTGCATAGATTGTGCAGATATTCGGATGGTTCAGTGCAGATGCCGTTCTGGCTTCGAGCAGAAATCTATCCAGCGCGTTCTGGTCGCCGGATAACTGCGGCGGAAGGAACTTGAGCGCGACCTTGCGGCCCAGATTCAAGTCCTCGGCTTCGTACACAATGCCCATTCCACCAGTGCCAAGCTGGCCGGTGATGCGGTAATGCGAGATGGTCTGGTTGATCATTCAGAACCCTGGAATGAGCTGAGTTGTTTCATCTTAGGTGGGATGACCAGAGCCGTCAACGCGGCGGGCTGCTTCGTTGACTTGCCTATCTCGCCCCCGTAAGATTCGCGCGTATGTGGGAATCGATGATGCAAAAGACATGTCGTTTTGTGATTGTGATAATGATCATCTTTCTTTGTGGCTTGTCGGTGGCGCAAGCACCCGGCGGTTCCCCTAAAAAGCATCTCCTCGTACTCGGAGAAGAAAAAGGATACACGAGGCGGTTTCGCATGCCATGGCCACCATCGAACGGCTGGGCGTACAGACCGGCCTGTGGGACACGACGATCCGTACCGATACCGAGGTTCTGACGAAAAAGAAGTTAGAGTACAACGCCAGGAATCTGAATGATTTCGACGCGGTGCTTTTCTATACCGGCGGCGAACTTGAGATGGATGCGCAACAAAAATCTGATTTTCTCTCGTTCATCCATGACGACGGAAAGGGCTTCATTGGCGTGCACAGTGCCGCGATCACGTTTGCGGACTGGCCCGAATACATCGATATGATCGGGGGCTTTTATGACGAGCACCCATGGCTGACTTTCGATGCGCCGATCATCGTGGAAGACCCTGAGTTTCCCGGCATGCAGCGATTTCCGCGCAGCTTCGTTCTGCGCGATGAGATCTACCAGATGAAAGATTATGCCCGCGACAAAGTCCGGGTGCTCATGCGTCTCGATGCTGGCAAGCTCGACCTGAAGAACAAACAAGTTCACCGCACCGATGGCGACTTTGCCGTGGCCTGGGCGAAGACGTACGGCAAAGGGCGCGTCTACTACACTTCGCTGGGCCACGTAGAATCGAACTGGGACAAGCCGGAGTTTCAGCAGATGATCACTGAAGCCATCAAGTGGGCGCTGCGGCTGCAAAATGCGGAAGTAAGCTCACGTCGGCTGCCGCCTAACTAAATACAAATTTCAGTTGGCCGCAGGAAGCGGCTGATTCTGCTCCTTCTCAAGCCGCTCGACCATTTCCCTGGGTAATGCGTGCAGCAACTCCACAAAGGCTGCATTGGTCCAGCCGAATCCGATCACGTTCATGTGATACCCCATTTCGGCGTGCGCTTCGGACGACCGCGTGACCACGTTATATTTCTCGCGGATATTCCCATCGCGCCGGAAATTCTCGGCCACCATCGACAGGAATTCGTACGAGACGCGGTCCGCATCGGCGTTGTATCCGTATCGCCGCAAGCCCGCGATCGCGATCATTTCTATGTTTCCCCAGCCATAGGGAAGATCCCACTGTGCTCCCGTATCGACGGTGCTCATCGGCAGGCCGCCGGGTTTCTCGAACACCTTTATATTCGCCGTCACCGCTCTCGCCTGCTCGGGCGTTGCCAGTCCCGCCCATAACGGATAGAACGTCGTCACATACTCATAATCTGACATTTTGTTTGTCAGCAGGTTGTAGTCGAAGAACATCCCTTTCTGCTGGTTCCACAGATACTTGTTGATCAACTTCTTCCGCGACTCGGCACGAGCATTCCATTTCTTTGCATCCTCGCCGTGTCCGAGCCACAGGCTGATCTGCTCCAGATCTTTTTCCATTTTGTAGAGCAAACTGTTCAAACACACGGGCGCGTAATGGTGCGTGGCCGCACCGAATGGTCCGAAGCGTGAGCTGACGTCGAACCCTGACTCGCGCATCGAGCGGTCGCCTTTGTAGTAGTCGTCGCTCAGCTTGTACTGGATTGCCTTGTCGCACTCCGGCCGCGCCATCGTGAGCGGAACATCACACACCTGCACGGAGTATGGAGGCCCTGCGACCGGCACTTTCGGCTGCGGCGCGAGTGGAACGAGATAGCTGTCCGCATCCGCAGGATGAAAGAAGAAGTATTCGGCGACCTTGCGGTTCGATCCAGCTTCGTCCTGCAATGCCTCCTGCGGCGGCCCTGTGCCGAAGTCGAAGTAGCGAGAGAGGCGCGTATCTCCGGCGAGGTGGGGCTCGCGGTTCCACATCCCGTAGTCTTTCTCGAGATCGGTGTAGGCGCGTTCCAGCCACGCCTGATCCATCTTCGCATCCCGATGTCCGCTCTGCTTCTGCATTGCGCGATACACATCTACGACCATCGAACTCATGAACGGAGGCTGTGAGCGCGTCAGGTAGTAGGTGCGGTTCGCGTTGAGCATGGCGCCGTAATTCTCGACTTCAAAGAAGAAGTTGTCGACCATGCCTCGCGCCATTTCGAGCCGCCCGGACTCGAGCAGTCCTCGGATAATAAAGTAGCTGTCCCAGCCATACATTTCGTTGAAGCGTCCGCCGGGCACCACATACTTTTCCGGCAAATAAAGCAGGCCGGGAGGATTGAAATTGCTCGTGTCAATCTCGCCGAGCCGGTGGATCTGCATGGGCAGATGCTCGACGTGCACATTGCAGTTCCCGGTCAATCCCTTGAGAGCCTCCGGTTCCTGGAATCCAGCGGGCAAATACAACACGGATGGCGCCGCGATCTTTGGATCGACAATGCTCTGACAGTCGGTCATGGAGCGCGTCAAGGTGTCCCAACCGGAAGAGATGTAATCAAGAATGGGCTTCAGTCCTTGCGCGTCCTCTGGCGTTGCTGCTGAACATCGGCTCGGAGAACCGATTACGACCGTGATGAAAACTGCAAAGGAAAGAATGCGAGCAGCAATGCGGAGAGATGTTTCGGAAGGTTTAATGTTCATCGGAGAATCAGAAAAGCTTCGCAATCATAACTGCCTGCAGAGGACGAAACAAAACAATTCAGCGGATTCGGACCAGCCCCTGTCTCAGCTGCCTTCGATCACTTCGTTTTTGGTTTATTCTATGTAGTTTTCCGTTTGCTGTTCGAGGGGGGATCGAGTGAACCGATTTAGAGGAGTGCTTCGTCTATTCGTGTGTTCGGCCGTACTACTTTCGGCCGCCTCAAGCTGGACGCAGGTTCCCGAAAACACTTTTCAGGAATTGCACTGGCGCATGCTTGGCCCATTTCGTGGCGGCCGGACGCGCGCGGTCGCTGGAGTTCCCACCCAACCCAATCTCTTCTATATGGCCCAAGTGAACGGCGGAGTGTGGAAATCGGATGACTACGGCCGCATCTGGAATCCGATCTTTGATAGCGAGCCGACTCAGTCCATCGGCGCAATCGCGGTCGCTCCCTCCGATCCGAACGTCATTTATGTCTCCAGCGGAGAGGGATTGCACCGTCCGGATCTTTCCGTCGGCGACGGAATTTACAAATCGACT
The DNA here is from genome assembly GCA_963727085.1 of Terriglobia bacterium. Lineage (GTDB taxonomy): Bacteria > Acidobacteriota > Terriglobia > Terriglobales > Acidobacteriaceae > Sulfotelmatobacter. Next base: position 282,776 of record CAVSER010000008.1, read on the forward strand.
GATGCCGGCAAAACCTGGACCCATTTGGGCCTGCGCGACGGACAGCAGATTCCGGCACTCGCTGTCGATCCTCGCGATCCGAACAAAGTTTTTGCCGCGGTGCTTGGTCATCCGTACGGCCCCAGCGAAGAACGAGGAATTTACCTTTCGAAAGACGGTGGCCAGAACTGGCAGAAGATCATCTCCAAGGACGAGAACACCGGCGGCTCGGACGTCGAGATTGATCCTTCCAATCCCGACGTGGTGTACGCCTCCATGTGGGAAGTTCGCGAAGGACCATGGGAGGACCGCAACGAATTCAACGGAAGCGGCGGAGGGCTTTTCAAATCCACCGACGGCGGAAACACGTGGAACGCGCTGAAGAATGGGCTTCCCCAGGATCTCTCTCAGATTTACGTTGCCATCGCACCCAGCGAACCTCGACGGCTCTATGCGACACTGGCGACCGCCTCGGGCAAATTAGGGGTGTACCGTTCCGATGACGCGGGCGACAACTGGTCGCAGATTACGAATGATCCTCGGCCCTCAGGACGCATCGGAGGAGGCGACCTGGCGGTCCCGAAGGTTGATCCCAAAAATCCCGATGTTGTGTATGTAGCCAGCACGGTAACGATGAAGTCCGTTGACGGCGGCAAAACCTGGTCTGGATTTCGCGGCGCCCCCGGCGGCGATGATTATCAGAACCTCTGGATCAATCCCAACAATGGCAACATCATTCTTCTGGTCAGCGATCAGGGTGCGATCATCACGGTCAATGGCGGCAAGACCTGGAGTTCGTGGTACAACCAGCCGACTGCGCAGCTCTATCACGTGATATCAGACAATTCTTTCCCCTACCGCGTGTGCGCCGGGCAGCAGGAAAGCGGTTCTGTCTGCATCAAGACTCGCGGCAACAATGGTGCGATCACTTTTCGCGACTGGCATCCGGTGGGCGTCATCGAATACGGATACGTCGCGCCCGATCCCCTAAATCCGGACCTTGTTTATGGCGGCGGCCGCACCGAGGTCTCGAAATATCACTGGTCCACGGGCCAAGTACAGAACGTCACGCCCATTCCGCTACGCAACGCGAAGTATCGGGCGAACCGTACGGAGCCTCTGATGTTTTCTCCGGTCGACCCGCACGTTCTCTACTACGCGACGAATGTGCTCTTCAAGACGACCGACGGCGGAAGCTCCTGGGAAGAGATCAGCAAGGATCTAACTCGCGAGAGTCCCGGAGCGCCAGCGAGTGTTGGATCCCTCGTCAACAAAGGAGTCGAGAAGCAGCGTGGAGTTATTTATGCGCTGGCCCCGTCTTTCAAGTCTCTCAATACCCTCTGGGCCGGAACCGATGACGGACTGCTCTGGATCACGAGCGATGGCGGAAAGAGCTGGTCCGACATCACACCCAAGGAACTGACGCCCTGGAGCAAGGTCACGCAGATCGCGGCGTCCCATTTCGACGAGCAGACAGCGTATGCATCCGTCAGCCGATTCCGCATCAACGACATGCATCCCTACCTTTACCGCACGCGCGACGGCGGGAAGAGTTGGACGCTCATTACCAACGGCCTGCCCGAGTTCGGACCGGTCGATACAGTGCGCGAGGATCCGGTGCGCAAGGGCCTGCTGTTTGCGGGCACGGAGAATTCTGTCTGGGTGTCCTTCGACGACGGTGACCACTGGCAATCGTTGCAGCTCAATTTGCCGCATACCTCCATGCGCGATCTCTGGATTCACGAGAACGACCTGATTGTTGCGACGCATGGCCGCGGATTCTGGATCATCGACAACATCGAACCCCTGCGAGAAGCATCGGCATCTCTGGGGAATTCGCCCCACCTCTTCGCTCCGGCGGCGGCCTACCGCATCCAGCGCGATACGAACACCGATACTCCTCTTCCGCCGGATGAACCCGCAGCCGCGAATCCTCCCGATGGCGCGCTGATCGATTACTACCTTCCCGCAGCGGCGAACTCGGTGGCGATTGAGATCCTCGATGCGCAGAATCGGGTCGTGCGTCGCTACTCCAACACCGACACGCCAGATGTAACCGAAGAAGAACTGCAGAAGCAATTGATTCCGCTCTACTGGGTACGCCCGTCTCAGCAATTACCGACGGGGGCGGGCATGCATCGCTGGCTATGGCGGCTTCGCTATCCGGCGCCTCAAGTGCCGCGGCACGAATACCCAATCGCGGCGATTCCGCACGATACCCCTCGCGGGCCGCTCGGGCCCACAGTTCTACCGGGGACTTTCACGGTGCGGCTCACTGTGGATGGCAAGTCTTCGACGGCTCCCTTGAACATCAAGATGGATCCGCGGATCAAGGCTCCCGCGGCAGAACTGCAGAAGAAATTCCAGTCGGAGATGCATCTCGCTTCCACCCTCACTGGCACCACGCAAGCAATATCCGAGGGGAATTCCATCCGCACCCAACTGGAAAATCAGCACGGCAGTTTAAACCCGCAAACTAAAGATGCCGTCGCCCAGTTTCAGAAAAAGCTCGATGCGCTGCTCGGCGGAAACGGAGCTGCGCCGGCCTCCGAAGTGACACTCGCTCGCGTCGATGAAGAAGCTGGAACTCTCTACGGCCAGATATGGCCGGTAGATGCCGCACCCACGTCCGCTCAGATGCAGGCTCTTTCTTCCGTCGACCGCGATAGCGCCGACGTGCTTAAGCGATGGGCTGCATTGAAGGACACGGAATTGCCTGAGCTCAACCGCATCTTGCGTCAGTCCCAGATTCCGGAGATCGATATCAAGGCGAATTTGAACCGGACGGAAGTTGATATGGAAGACGAGGAGTAGCCGGCTCCGGCACTAGAGTTGTTCGACAGCGCGTTGCAGCTCTTGCGTTATTTTCTCTGGATCCGTTCCGGCGGCGAACGTGATCGGCCGGCCGATTCGCACTGAGATTTTATGGGGTGGTGCGAATTTCTTGCCCGCATGCTTCAGTTCGAATAGCCCATCGATCCGCATGGGTAAGACCGGTAGTCCGAGATTCTGCGCCAGCAGCCCGATCCCTCCGCGGAATGGATTTATCTTTCCGTCCGTCGTGTGTCGTCCTTCCGGAAACACAAGGATGCTGTATCCGTGGTCCGCCGCCTGCCCGGCATAATCAAAGCTCTTGCGGAATCCCGACTGGCGCGGCAATGGAAACACATTGAGCAGCGATACTCCCAGAACCCATTGCACGCGATCGTAGATTCGAGCGAAGAAGCCCCTGTTGGCGGGGGGAGTTCGAAGCGACTCGAGAGTTTCGCCTCCCGCGCCAATTGCCAGCCGGTGCCGAAACCGCGCCGGAAGAGCAGTGAGAATAAATCCCGGATCAACGTCGCCTACGTGATTCGCAATCACCAGAAATGGCCCGCTCACCCCGGGTAGATGCTCGCGCCCAATGATGCGAGGCCATCCCAGCAAAAACACAGCCGGGCGCATGAGCAGATAATGCGCGATCAGTCGCACCCAGGTCACTGGCCAGCGCAGAGCCCAACTCGGATAGTGATATCCGCGTGGTAGCTCGCCTTGCCCACGCAGCATCCGCTCCAGATCGCCGACGGTGTTTAGCGAACTAAAGCTCGCCTCACTCAAATCGACTTGGTAACGGTCTTCAACTGCGCTGAGGAGTTCCACGCGGTCCAGCGAACTCAGCCCCAGGTCCGATTCCAGTGTCGCGTTCTCGTCCAGAGGTGAGCTGGCGCGGCCCGTGACGCGAGAGATTAACTCCGCGAGAGGCTCGTTGGCGTCATCTGTCGCAACCCCTGAATGCCCCTGCATTCGCATCTGAACAGCGTCAGCGATGATCTTTCGGCGCGGCTTCTGCGTGCTGGTACGCGGAAAATCTTCCTGCGGCCATTCCATCCAAAGGTGCATCCGCTGATATTCGGCCAACGATTCGTTCGCCCGCTTCACGATGGCTCCCACGTCACCGTTCTCGCGAAGGATGACGGCTGCAAACGGCTCCGCATTCCCGCCTCGTTCGATCCCGACCACGACGCAATCCTTCACCTCAGGCTGTTTCCGCAGCGCCGCTTCCAGATCCTCGGGATAAACGTTCGTGCCTCCCGGCGTGACAATGACGTCTTTCTTGCGGCCTTTGAAGTACAGATTGCCGGATGGATCGAGCGCGCCGATGTCCCCCGTGCGGTACCATCCCTCTTCATCCGATACCCGATGCGCTCCATTCGCGTCCCAATACCCTGAAGCTACTCCGCCGCCACGCACCAATATCTCGCCATCGTTTGCGAGTTTGACCTCCCGCCCCGGCAGCACCTTGCCGATCGAGCCCTTCCCCAATTTGAACGGATGATTCACGCTGATCAGCGAGGTTGTTTCGGTAAGTCCATAACCCTGGATCGCTGCGTACCCGAGCCGCCCCCAGAATTCTTCGGTCTCGCTATCCAGCGCAGCGCCACCGGAGATAAATGCCCAGAACTTCCATCCAAACTGGCGGCGTATCGACCGGAGAATCCACCAGCGATGCAAGAAGTGCTTCCCCTCGGCCGCTTTGAAACGCCGCTGGAACTCTTCCAGGCGGCCCTGGCCTTCCAGGTCGCGCTCAATTTTCTGTTTCAGCGATTGCAGTACGCGTGGCACGCTCACCAGCACCGACACGCGCTCGCGCCGTATTGTGTTCATAATCTCCGACGCTTTTAATTCCTGCTGGAAGATGACTGTCCCTCCGAGAATTGGGGGCAAGAACATCCCGAGAAATTGCCCGAATACGTGGCTTAGTGGCAACAGGTTCAAGAAACGCACGGGATGCACGAACCGCTCGTACTTCAGATACCCGCGCATCTCCCGCTCGAGCGGCGCGATATTCGCCAGCACGTTGCCGTGCGTGATCACCACTCCTTTGGGGTCCGCCGTCGTACCCGAGGTGAAAACAAGCTGCAGGATGTCCGCCGGACGGAGTTCGGGATTAGGGTCCGCCGGGGTGGAGGTCGGCAGGGTCTGCGGGAAGTCTTCCAGCACAAGGGCCGGCACCGACAAGCCCGCGTGCGACGAAGCCGCTACATGCTTACGAGAGCCCACCAGCAACTTTGCCTCGACCTGTTGCGCAACCCGCCAGGCGAAATCCGCCGAGCCACTATCGTCCATGGGGACAACCACAACGCCGCGCAACACGCATCCGAAGAAGGCGGCCACCCATTCGGCGCAGTTCTCGCCCCAGAGCATGACGCGGTCACCTTTGCCAATCCCCCGGGCCCCCAACTCTCGGGCAAACCGACGCGCCAGATCGAGGACCTCGCCGTAGCGGAACGATTCGGTGCGATACCCGCGCTTCTGCTGGTAGGCACACTCATCCGCATGCGTTGCGAAATGATTGAGGAAGAATTCAGAGAGAGAGTCTGCCATCACGGGGTCGCCGCGCGACCTGACTCAAGTCTATTGGAATGCGCCGGAAGGATGGGCGCCGGAACAGGACACTTTGCAAACTGCCCACATCCGCGGGACGCCAACTGGCGGTATTCCCGTTGCGTATAACTTTAGGAACTTGCCGCAGGCGCCGCGATTGTGCGACATACTGGCATGCGCCTTTACGCCCGTCTGGGACTGTTTGTGCTGGTCACGTGTGCTGCGCTATGTGCGCAGGACAAGTCCGATGCTGCCACAATCCGCGCGCTGGAGATGAAGTGGACCGAATCCTACAAACAGCACAGCATCGACATCCTTTCGTCATTGCTGGCAGACGATTACGTCATCACCGTCGAAGACGGCAGCGTGTACAGCAAGCCGGGATACATCAGCCACACGGCAGATAGCTCGGTTCACGTTGACATTGCCGAGATGTCGGACTGAAAGTCCGAATGCACGGAGACACAGCCATCGTCACCGGCGCCTACCACGAGAAAGGAAGCGCGAACGGTAAGCCTTACGAGTACCACGACCGGCTCACCGATGTGTGGATGAAGACCGCGGGCAAATGGCAGGTCATCGCCTCGCACTACAGCGTTCCCAAGAAGGAGTAACTCGGGTCTTCGGATGCATCTTGCCACTTTGTTGCTCTGACTTCGTGACATCAAGAACTCAACCACAAAGGACACCAAGTTTCACGAAGGAATTCCTTTGTGGTCCTTTGTTTCTAACTACTCTCTGCCGACTCCCAGAGAATCCGCCACCCGGTTGATGTAGTTGAACCATGACGCAATCAGCGTGATCTGCAGAATCCCACGATCGTCGAATCCCACAGACCGCAACCGATCCATGTCATCCCTCCAGACCTTGGTCGCATCCTTCGTCACTTTGACGACGTAATCGAGCATGACCCGATCCTGAGGCGAAATCGGCGCGCTCGTGTAGTCCTTCTCCAGAGCCTCGACGAGTCCCTTATCCAATGTCACTCTACGCAGAAACTCTGCGTGTGACTCGATTCAATACACGCACCGATTCGTCACTGAGACCATGGTCGCAATCATCTCGTGCTGAGATCGGCTAAGCGGCAGGTCCGGAGACATCAGCGACCCGAAAGTGGCGAAGGCATGGTAAAGCGCGTCAGGAATGAGCGTATGCGAGCCCACAATGGACGATGCCCCCGACGCATCCGGATGCACCGGGTCGCCATATTCTTTGGGATAAAACGCCTTTTCGCCCTCGATTGCCTTCTTCAGCTTGTCGTCAGCCTCGCTCAGAGGCACCGTTCGAATCCAGGTCATGATTGCTCCGATCCCTTGACCAGCGTGCGATAGTTTTTGGAAGATATCATCCCGCTTTAGCCGGTACCCATAACATCTTCATATTAGAGAGGGCTAGCCATCGGTTGGGCGAAATTTGTCATCGAAGCCTGTACCGCGAAGCGGTGGGAGTGCGAAGAACTTCTTCCGGCAAGATTCACAAAGGCGATCATCATGAACCTCCCGGTAAATCCGCCTCTCCTGCCCATGCTGGCCAAACGCGTGGACGAACTCCCCACAGGCGAACAATGGATATTCGAACCCAAGTGGGACGGATTTCGCGCGCTCATCTTCCGCGATGGGGACGAAATCCTCATCCAGAGCCGCGACGAGAAGCCTCTCAACCGCTACTTCCCCGAGCTTGTCGAACCGTTGCGTGGCACCCTGACCACCCGTTGCGTACTCGACGGAGAGATTGTCATCGTAAAGAACGGAGAACTGGACTTTGATGCTCTGCAACTGCGCCTTCATCCCGCCGCCTCGCGCGTCAACATGCTGGCTAAGCAGACGCCGTCGTCGGTGGTATTTTTCGACCTGCTCTGCGAAGGCGACCGTGACCTCTGCAACGAATCCTTCCAGCTTCGGCGAAAGAGACTCGAGTCTCTGCTGTCATCGGCGAAACCACCGATTCATTTGACACCCATGACACGCGACCACGAGGTCGCGTCTGATTGGTTTCGGCGTTTTGAAGGGGCTGGCCTCGACGGAGTAGTAGCCAAGGCCGAAGATGGCACCTACGAATCCAACAAGCGCGTGATGCTCAAAGTGAAGCACGAGCGCGATTGCGATTGTGTGGTCGCAGGTTTCCGTTGGCACAAAAAGGGAGATAAAGATCTTGTCGGCTCGTTGCTTCTCGGCCTGTACGACGATTCAGGAAACGTGCAGCATGTCGGGGTGTGCGCAAGCTTCAGCACGGCGAAGCGCAAAGAACTCGTCGAGTTTTTAGCTCCCTACCGCAAGAACGCTCTTGACTCTCACCCCTGGAAACACTGGGCGGAAAGACCCGAAACAGACGGGAGCAAGCGCATGCCCGGAGGCCAGAGCCGCTGGAGTCAAGGAAAGGACCTCTCATGGGAGCCGCTGCGCCCTGAACTTGTGGTTGAAGTCGCCTACGACCACATGCAGGGCGACCGCTTTCGTCACACCGCGCAGTTCCGTCGCTGGCGGTATGACAAGAAGCCTTCGGACTGTACGTATGCTCAACTCGAAGTGGTGCCGCCGCAGGAACTCGCGGCCATCTTTCCCGCCGGACGCTAGCTTTTTGCTTTTCTCTTCTTGCTTAACTCTCGCCACTCGCGCGTAGGGTCGTCGTCCGGATCCGGTGTATCTTGCTTGGGCCGCAGTTCTTCCGGCACGTGCCGCAGATTTACCCGGATGCGAGTCCACGTCGAAGAACGTCCTCGCATGGAATCGACCAGTACGTCATCCACCGCAAGAAGATTCCCGATCTCCGAATGCTTCTGCTTCCAGCGCTCAAGACCTGCCAGAGCGCCTGCCTTATCTGGAGAATTCGCCACCACGATCAGCGGCATTTTCGTTCTGCTCTTCTTTGCCGACGACTTGGCGCGCGACGGTGCCACACGTGGCGCCTCGGATGTCATCTTCCGGAAGTGCGGAGGCCACGGTGCGTCACCGAGGCCGGCAGCTTCATCCTTGGCTGCAAGTTCGAGCAACTGGTCAAGGGATCCGGGGAACTTGTCCATGTCCGCGTGCGGATCCCCAATTTCTGCGAAACGCTTCGGTATGGTGAAGAGCGTGAATTCGGCAGGATCACACGTTGGAACTTCTTCCCAGTGAAGTGGAGCGGACACACGCGCATCCGGCAAGGGACGCACAGAGTACGCGGAACAGGTGGTTCGATCTTTCGCATTCTGGTTGTAGTCGAGGAATACGCCGTGGCGTTCCTCCTTCCACCACTTCGATGTGGCAAGCGTGGGGACGCTGCGTTCGACTGCTCGCGACAGAGCAACGGCAGCGCGACGGACTTCCGTGAAGGTCCAGCGCGGCTCAATGCGCGCGTTCACGTGCATGCCCCGTGAGCCACTCGTTTTAGGCCAGCCGCGCAGGCCTACGCTCTCCAGCACGTCTTTCACTTCCAAAGCAACGCGGCACACGTCGCCCCAAGACACGCCCGGAATCGGGTCCAGATCGATGCGGAGTTCGTCCGGATGATCGAGATCGCCTGACCGCACAGGATGCGGATGCAATTCGATGCAGCCCAGGTTGACAATCCAAGCTAGCCCGGCGACGTCGTCGACCACGATCTCTTCAGCAGTCCGGCCCGACGGAAACGAAAGGGTCACCGTTCTCAGCCACGACGGGCGCTGCTCCGGCGCACGCTTCTGGTAGAACGCCTCGCCCTCAGCCCCATTCACAAATCGCTTCAGAACAATCGGACGATCCTGGATCCCGGCGAGCGCCCCCTCCCCAACCGCTAGGTAGTAATGGACAAGGTCCAGCTTCGACACCCGGACCTGTGATGAGAAGTACAACTTCTCGGGGTGCGTGACCTGTATCTCCCTCCCCTTGACGGAGAGCACTTCTTTGGATTCTTCCTTCGCCACAAAAAGCTCCGTAACCGCGAAGTAGATGAGCCCGGACGGTAACATCCATGCCTCCGGCTACCATTCAGATGCCGAATCCGACCTTCTGGACTTGCCCCGCCCCTCCTATTCCCTAAGTAACCCGTCAGTACACTCCCTTTTGGTAACCCTTGGTAACCATTGGATTCGTGACTCCCCGACGTACAATTGGCCTTGTCCGGCGGGTCCGTCTGCCGATTTGTTGGATGTCCCTCCGGACAGTACTCCGGCGCAGTTTCACCGGATTCGTTCAGTTCTCAGTCAAGACCAGGTTCTGGAGTTCGCGCTCTTATGGCATTGTTTGGCTTCAACAAGCAAAAGGTTCTTGCCAGTGCTGAGAAGTATGTCCAGCAGGGCAAGCTGCAGAATGCCATCTCCGAATACGAGAAGATCCTCAAGAACGACACCAAGGACCTGACCGTCACCAATACGGTCGGTGACCTCTATTCGCGTCTCGGCGAAACCCCGAAAGCCACCGAATGTTTCAAGACTGTGGGCGATGCCTATGCCAGCCAGGGATTCACGGTCAAGGCCATCGCGATGTACAAGAAGATCTGCAAGCTCTCGCCGTCGCTCGAGAGCCTGCTGAAACTGGCCGAACTCTACACGCAGCAGGGTCTGTTCAATGACGCCCGCGCACAATATCTGCAGGTCGCAGAAGAATTCCTGAAAGCCGGAGAACTCGAGAACGCGGTTCGCATTTTCCAGAAGATCCTCGAAATGGATCCGGAAAATAGCACCATGCGCATCAAGCTGGCGGAAGTTTACGTGCGCCTGGGGAAGAAAACCGATGCCTGGCAGATTTTCTCCGCGGCCGCCGAAAGCCTCCGCTCCAAGGGATCTTTGAGCGCCGCCGATGAAGTTTTACAGCGCATGTTGACCCTGGATCCGGGCAACACCTATGCGCTTCTGATGCAGGGCAAGAATCTGATCGAGTCGGGCGATGCCGCCGCGGCCGTTGCCACACTGCAAAAAGTCGCAGATATCGACTCCAATCCGGATGGCTTGCGCGACCTGTTGAGGGCCTACCTGCTCTCAGGACAACTCTCGGATGCGGGCACCATCGCCAGCAAGCTGCTCACGGTTCACAACGACCTGACTGCGATCTCGAGTTTCGCCGATGCGCTGATGCAGGCCGGACAATACGAGAATGCACTGCAGGTATTCGATCAGCATGCGGAGCGTCTGCTCGCTGAGAACTCCAGCAAAGTACTCGAATCCTTGCACACCATCATCGGGCACGTCCGCGACAACCCGGATTCGCTGCAGAAACTCCTGGACCTGTTCCACAAGGCCGGCGAAACCACGCACACCAGCGAAGTCATGGAACTGCTGGCTCATGCCAGTGTGCAAGGCGGAGACCTGGCCCGCGCCCGCGATCTTTATCAGAAACTGGCGCAACTCGAGCCGCAGAACGCTCTGCACATGCAGAATTATCAGCAGGTGGTCAGTCAGCTCGGCGGCACCTCCGGCAATAAGCTCATCACGCCGGAAGAGGCGGTCGTCCTGCTCGACGATCTCGAAGCCACCGCGCCGTCGATCCACCAGCATTACTCGGACGAGATTGCCCTCTCGATCCGCTCGGCATTGACCGATGCTGAACTCTTCATCTCTTACAACATGCCGGCCAAGGCGCTCGGTCCGCTCGTTGGAGCTCTGCCGCTCGCGCCCAACGATCTGCGTATCAATCAGCGGCTGGCCGCTCTGCACACGCGTGCGGGACGATTCGCCGAAGCAGCTCTCTGCTGCCGCACGCTGCAGCGCATTTATTCCGAAGCGGATTATCCGGAAGAAGCAACTCGTTATGGCGAGCTAGCGGAGCGTTACGAAGAACGTACCTCGACTCCGCCACCTAATCTCCATCCGGATGATGCTCCGATCATTCTCGAAGCGCCTGCACCTCACGTTGCTGAACCCGAAGCGGCGGATGCAGAAATCCCTGAGTTCTCGATCGACGAAGCTCCTGCGGAAGTGGCTGTCGTGGAGGCTGAAGTCGCGCCCCAGGAAGACGCAACTGCAACTCCGTGGCCCGCCGCCGTCGAAGCTTCCACCGAGCCTGAATTCTCCGTCGTTGAGGAATCCTCCGCTGCTCCCGCGGACGTTGAGCCCGCCGCTGCCGAAGCTGAGATCGATCTCTCGTCCGAGTGGGACGATACGATTACAGTCGAAGCTGATACTCCGGAGCCGGAAGTTGTTCCGGTCGAAACCGCAGCTGCACCGGAAGAGCCCGCCGACACCAGCGAAGCCGACGAAACCATCGAAGAGATCCGATTCTATCTCTCGCACAGCATGAATCCGCAGGCGATGGCGGCATTGGCGAAGCTGCAGGCCATCAGTCCGCATCATCCTATGATCGCGGCCCTCCGCACCGAGGTGGATGACGCACTGCAGGCTGCTGCGGCGGAGGAAGCTGCCCTTTCTGAAGAACCCGTTGTCGAAGAAATCACGGCGGAAGACGTCCCCTCGGTGGAGGTCGTCGAGGAAGCCCCTGTTGCCATTGACGAACCCGCGCCGGTTGAGCCCGAGCCCGCGGTCGCCGAAATGCCGGTCGTTGCCGAAGCGGTCGAGCCAGAACCCGCGCCCGTCGTTCACGCGCCGGTTGCTCACGAACCCGAACCAGAGCCCGAACCGGCACCCAGCGTACTGAAAGAATTCGTCAACGATCTTGAATCTTCATTAGGCGACGGTTTCCTGCCCGGAGCCGTCGCCCACCCCGCCCCACCCGATCCGGAACCCGTTCGTGCCGAGTCAGCCGTAGCGGCCGCGCAACCCGCTCCAGTGCTCGGTGAATTCGTTGCCGACATCGAAGAATCGCTGGGAGAAGATTTCCTGAAAGCCGCTCCGGTTCCGGAGCCGAAGCCACAAGTTCCTGCAGCAGTGTCCAAGCCTCTGCCTTCGGCCCCCGTGCAGCCGGTCGCTCCTCGTGTTGCGCCACCGATGGCCGCGAGTGCGGCAGCTTCTGCTTCGGCCACGAGCCATGTTGCTACACCGGTTGCTCCAATCCCGAGTGCGCCCGTTGCGGCGCCGCCCGCCCCTGTAGCGTCGGTGGCATGGTCGGCTCCGGTCGTCAATGTATCCAGACCACAGCCGCCAAGCGCCCCCGCGCCACCTATCGCGCCGCCCACGGTTGCGGCCAAAGCATCCTCTCCGTTCGGCGAAGATACCGGCGTTGATCTCGCCGAGATGTTTGGCGAACTCAAACAGGATCTCGAAGCCGATGTCGCTGCCGCCGACGAAGATCCCGAGACGCACTACAATCTTGGCATCGCCTTCCGCGAAATGGGCCTGCTCGACGAAGCCATTGGAGAACTGCAGAAGGCCTGCCAGTCGTTCGATCGCGGACATCCGTTCCAGCAAATCATGCAGACTTATACCTGGCTGGCACAGTGCTTCCTCGATAAAGGGATTCCCGAGGCAGCTGTCCGCTGGTATGACAAGGCTCTGAACGTAAAAGATATCGATGGCGAGACTCGCGTTGCCTTGAACTATGAACTCGCCGCCGCCTACGAAACCGCCGGAGACAAGCCGGCCGCGCTCCGCCACTTCATGGACGTCTACGGTATGAACATTGATTACCGCGACGTTGCCGAGCGCATTAAGGCCCTGAAGTCGTAAAATAGCCGGATGGCTTCTGTGCCAACGCACCTCCCCCGAAATCTGAGTCGTGCCACTGCCTATTTTCGTAGTCGGGGGACGCGCCGCGCATGACCGATCCCGCATTCCCTGGCACGCCCGGTCGCGCTCCCGAGCCAACTCCGCCATCCCATAGAACACCCTCCGGGATCCTCGGCCTGACGGAGGAACCCGCGCGCTCCGAGCCCAGCGCCGTCCAACTTTGGTTGCATCGCATCTCCGTGTTCTTGTTCGTGCTCATCAGCGCGGTCGCGGGCGTTTTGCTCATCATTCTTCCCTGGACGCCGGAGTGGACCGACAATTATCTTCTGCTCTCATTTCCCGGTTTGCGCACCATCGTTTCTAATGGATTCTTTCGAGGCATCTGCAGCGGCCTGGGCCTGCTCGACATATGGATCGGGTTTTGGGAGGCGCTTCACTATCACGAACAGCATTGATGGAATAGACAGGAATTGAACGAGTCCCGTCAGGGGACCGCACGATCACTCACCGCAATCGGAAGTCCTCAGGCGATCACGAATGACTGAACATCTGAAATCCGCACCCGTTGCCTACCAGAACGAAGCGTTCCTCAACAGTCCTGACGGACGCATCCTCCGCATGCTCGCCGAATATCAGGAACCTCTCGCCCGCTTCCGGCGCGAGCAGATCCAGGACACGGTCGTGTTCTTCGGCTCTGCCCGTTTCACGGGTAGCAAGGCCGCTGCTGAGAATCTGGCCACGATCGGGCAGAGCCACTCCACGTCCACCCCGGCGCAACTCCAGCAGGATCTCAAACTGGCGCAAGCTGGGGTCGACATGGCGCGATATTACGAGGATGCGCGCAAGCTGGCGCACATGCTCACCAAGTGGTCGATTCAAATTCCCGCCCGCCGTCACCGCTTCGTAGTCACCACCGGCGGAGGTCCGGGCATCATGGAGGCGGCCAACCTCGGTGCGCACGAAGCCGGAGGCAAAAGCATCGGCCTCAACATTCAACTGCCGTTCGAGCAGTATCCCAACCAGTACATCACTCCCGCGCTGAATTTCCAGTTCCACTACTTCTTCATGCGGAAGTTTTGGTTCGCCTATCTAGCCAAGGGACTTGTCATCTTCCCGGGCGGCTTTGGCACCATGGACGAGCTTTTCGAGATCCTTACCCTTGCCCAGACCGACAAGCTTGCCAAGAAGATTCTGGTCGTGATTTATGGCAGCGAATACTGGCACAAAGTGATCAACTTCCAGGCATTTGTCGACGCAGGAACGGTCTCACCGCAGGACACTGAACTTTTCAAATTCGCAGACTCTCCGGAAGAGGCTTTCGCATTTCTGCGCGACGGCCTGACCGAATATCATCTCGGCGATGCTCCAAAAAAGAAGGGCGAAGTGCTCCCCGAGATTGCAAAGACAAGGCCGTAGAGATCCTTCCTTCGTGAACCTTAGCGTCCTTCTTGGTTGCAGGTTTTAGATGGCTGACGGCTGCCTTCTCTACTACATCACGGACCGGACCGCGTTCAACGGCGATGAACCGACCCGGCGAAAGCTCCTTCTCGAGAAGATTTCGGAAGCCGCGCTCGCAGGAGTCGATTACATCCAGCTGCGAGAAAAAGATCTCTCCACGCGTGATTTGGAGTTGTTGGCGGTCGAGGCGTCGACGGTCATAAGAAAACTGAAAGCGGAGAACCCGCTGCTGCGCACTGCCTTACTCATAAACTCCCGCACGGATGTCGCTCTGGCAGCCAGAGCCGACGGCGTACACCTGCGGTCCGAAGATATCTCACCAACGGAAGTGAAAGAGATTTGGACGAGGTGCGGGGCGGCCGTCTCGCCAGTCCCACCGTTGGTTGGGATCTCGACTCACTCGGCGGAAGAAACGCAACAAGCAAGAGCAAACGGAGCCGCATTCGCAGTCTTCGCCCCGGTCTTCGAAAAGAGAGACGCTCCTGGAACCCCAGGCAGAGGACTGTCATCCCTACGCGAAGCCTGCCGAACCCAGATCCCGGTACTCGCGCTGGGAGGAGTGACGCTTGAGAACGCGAGTTCATGCCTCGAAGTCGGGGCTGCGGGCATCGCGGCGATTCGTCTATTTCAGGAGAATGACATCTCCGCGATAGCCCGTAGATTGCAAGCCTTCAGGCGAAGCGCTGGTAAACTCTAACGCTGGATTGAGCGTCCCACTTCAAATGACTCCGGCCTTCATTGCTACAGACGGACCAGCTCTTGCCATCATGCCGAGACTGGTTGAAATTCCGTCCAGTTCGTTCCTGATGGGTTCCGATTCCGGGCAGGACTGCGAACGCCCGATTCATCGAGTCCAGATCAACCGATTTCTCCTGGCCGCAACCCAGGTCACGAACGCCGAATACCGCAGCTTCCTGCTCACATCCGGAACCCCGCCTCCGCCCTTCTGGAGCGACCCAAGTTTCAATCACCCCGAACAACCAGTCACCGGGGTCTCCTGGCACGAAGCCGCGAGCTACTGCGAATGGTTGAGCAACCAAACCAACCGCAAGTTCCGCTTGCCCACCGAGGCGGAATGGGAGTGCGCGGCGCGAGGAGGAATGGAGCAGAAGCAATTTCCGTGGGGAGACGATCCGCCACATACGTTGCCGGATTACGCCAAGCGCTGGCAGTCAGGCCCCGAACCGGTCGCGCACTACGCCCCAAACGCTTTCGGCCTCTACGACATTTGCGACAACGTTCACGAGTGGTGCAGCGACTGGTACGATCCGAATTACTACGTAAGTTCGCCGGAACACAATCCCCAAGGGCCGGATCAGAGCCCGATGAAACCGCCGCGCAAATCTTCCCGCGGAGGTTCCTGGCGTCACCACGTCAAAGTATCCCGCTGCTCGGCCCGGTCCAGCATCCCTCCGGACTTCCGCTATGCCGACTACGGATTCCGCGTAGCGTCGGATTGAGGCATTTCAATCTTCTGTTCAGAGCAGACGCCCGGGAGCATAATTAGCTGACCGCGAAGAACTCCGCTGGGGAGACACATCCATGAAAGTACCTCGGCTCGTTTCTTACCTGCTGGTGGCAATGCTTGCGAGTGCGGCTTCAGGTCTGGGGCAGCCAGATACGGGTCGTGCGTCCAGGAAGCAGCAACAGAACATCGACTTGCTGCTATTAAGGGAAACTCATGCGCTCGATCGCTATGATGAGGAAGTGGCACCAGGCATTCACTGTAACTACTACAGGGCAGACGTTCGCCAGAGTTGCAAAGACATCCTGGCGAAGATCAGCGACGACGCAGAAAATGCGAGGCGAGCTATCGTTCAATATCGAACATCCGTTAGTCGGCAGGCCGTCGTTCTGTTCGATGCCTATGTCGATTTGACGGACCTTCTGCACGGCATTGAAACTCTTTCCATCATTGATGATCTCAATCGCGCCCCAAACCGCAACTCCATCGCCACGGGATACAACAGCTTCGTTAAGCTCACCGATGCATGGTTCACGGGAGAGCTAAGAGAGACCTTGCGAGATACAAACCAATAAGCTCAGGACTTCGCCCCTGGGGGTAAAGTTAGAATCGACCCAACAGCCATGTTTCAGACCGATCTTCTGAAATCCAAGCGCATCCTCATCACTGGCGGAGGCACTGGCCTTGGCAAAGGCATGGCCACCCGCTTCCTCGAACTTGGGGCCACCGTTTACATCTGTGGGCGGCGCGAAGAAGTTTTGAAATCCACGACCTCTGAACTTTCCTCCAAAGGACCGATTCATGCGGTTCCCTGCGACGTGCGCGCTCTTGAATCCGTCGAGAAGATGATCGACCAGATCTGGAAAGATGGGGCACTCGATGTCCTCGTCAACAACGCAGCGGGCAACTTCATCTCCCGCACAGAAGATCTTTCTCACAACGCCTGGCAATCGGTCATCAACATCGTTCTCGTAGGCACGCTGAACTGCACCACTGTCTGCGGAAGACGCTGGCTCAAGGAGACACGCAAAGGTACGGTCCTCAGCATCTCGGCCACGTACGCGCCCGTCGGATCGGCTTACGTCGTTCCCTCCGCAGTTTCGAAAGCTGGCGTCGAAGCCCTCATGCGCAGCCTGGCTGTCGAATGGGGGAATCGCGGGATCCGTATGAACGCCATCGCTCCCGGCCCGATTCCCACGCAGGGGGCGTTCTCCCGCGTTCTCCCGCACCCCGGACTCGAATCCGTCGCGCTCGATCGCAATCCGCTTCATCGCTTCGGCACGGTGGAGGAACTAGCCAATCTCGCAGCATTCCTGGTCAGCGATCAGTCGGGATACATCAACGGAGAAGTCATCCGCATGGATGGCGGGGAGTTCCTGCAGGGCGCCGGAGAGTTCAGCAATCTGGGACGAGTGCTGACGGATCAGGATTGGGAGTCGATCAAACCGCGGAAGCGCAGCTAATCATCACAAGTGGTGAACCTCTGAATACGCGAATGCTACTAGTGGCTATCCTTTGGTGCGACAATCGCCTTCAGCAACATATTCACCAGGCTCAGTACGATTGCTCCAAGAAATGCAGATAAAAATCCGTCGACGTGAAATCCGGGAGACAGCAGTCCCGAAGCCAACTCCAGCATCAGCGCATTGATCACCAGCCAGAACAGGCCCAGTGTGACCAGTGTTAGCGGAAACGTGATCACCTTCAGCACGAGCCCGATCGTCGCATTGATGAATCCAATGACCAACGCCGCAACCAGCGCGTTCCGGGCGCCATGGACCGAAACTCCTGGCACCACCTGAGCAACGATCCACACCGCCACCGCGCTGAGCACCCAGTTGATAAGCAGCCGTAACATAGTGCGCTCCCGGATTGAATATAGGCCCGATGTCCAAGTTTGTCATTCCGTCACTCGACCCTTCGAGCACGAAGTCATAGGCTGCTCGTTTAGCGCGCAGCCCGGGACAAGAAATTTGCCCCTCCTTCTTCTTTGGCATAAGCCCTATGCGGTACACTACGCAATTCAACTAGGAGGAAACACATGCCAGACCCCGCACTCAGCGGATCGGAATTTAAAAAGCAACTGCGCGCCGGACAGCCCAAGATGGGTCTCTTCCTCAACGCGCACAGCCCCACTGTCGCCGAGCAACTCGCCCACAGCGGCTACGACTGGCTCCTCGTCGATACCCAGCACGGGCCGATGGGTTACGAAAAACTCTCCGCCATGCTCAGCGGAATTGCAAACGGGGGCGCGAAGTCCCTGGTCCGCGTCGGCGGATACGACGATCGCCCCGGCATCCAGCAGGCCCTCGATCTCGGCGCAGATGGAGTGCTCGTTCCCTACATCAATACCGCCGAGGAAGCCCGACAGGCCGTGAGCTGCACGAAATATCCAACGGTCGGCACGCGCTCCGTGTACTTTCCCCAGCGAAGCATGAACAAGGCCGGGCTTCTCGGGTACGCCGGCAATTACAACAATGACGGCATCGTCGCGCTGCAGGTTGAGACCGCCTCCTGCGTCGAAAATATTGCCGAAATCGCCGCCGTCCCGGGCGTCGACATCCTCTTCCTCGGGCAGAACGATCTGTGCATGTCAATGGGCCTGTACAACAAATACGAGTTCCCGCACATGTACACGTCGCCCGAACTCGACGCCGCGACTAAGAAACTCATCGACCACGCTCGCAAGAACAACGTAATCCTCGGCCTCTTTCTGTTCGGCACGTCGCGAGTCGGGGAGTTCCTCGAAAAAGGCTTTACCTTCATCAGCATCGGCAATGACCTGCACCATGTCCTGACGCAAGCCGGCGCCTACGTCGCCGACATGGAAAACATCGCCAAAGAGAAGGGCAAGCCCTGGAAGCGCCGCAGCACCGCGTTGTTCTAGCAGGAAGAAAGCACCCGCCCTGTCTTGCGGTGTGAACGAGACAGGGTGGGCGTTGGATCTCCTCCGTGCAGCCTCAGTGTCCTCTGTGCTAAAGCTTTTTCCTTCCCTCCAATTAAAATCTAATCTCCATGCAACCGGTCCTCAACGAAACTGAAATTCGGGTCCTCGGCTCGCTGATCGAAAAAGACATCACCACGCCCGATTACTATCCCCTTTCGCTCAACGCGCTGGTCAATGCCTGCAACCAGAAGAACAATCGCGACCCGGTGATGACGCTGGACGAGAATGCAGTTCGCGACGCCCTGGCCACTCTTCAGGAAAAGCGCATGGCCGGGCCAGCCAGCGGGGCGGATAGCCGCGTCACCAAATACGAGCACCGCCTTCAGGAGGTCTTCAATTTCGATCGCCGCGAAACGGCCGTCTTATGCGTTCTGCTCCTCCGCGGCCCGCAGACTCCTGGAGAACTTCGCGGCCGCTCCGACCGCATGTACCACTTCGAAGCTCTCGAAGACGTTGTTTCAACACTCGACCGTCTCGCGCATCGTGACCCGCCGCTCGCCGCGATCCTCCCACGCCAACCCGGCACAAAGGAATCCCGCTACATGCACCTGTTTTCCGGGCAAGCGCCCGAGCGGATTAGCGTGGAGCGTGCGCCCTCTCCCGCGTCAGCCAGTACCAGTACAACTGCCGATCGCCTCTCAACGTTGGAAGAGGAAGTCTCCCGCCTCCGCGCCGAACTTTCAGAAGTCCAACAACAGCTGGCCACTTTCCGCAAGCAGTTCGAGTGATCCGAAGCACGGAACCTTTTCCCGGCCTCCAGCGTATCCTCTAAGGAACAAGGAGGTCTCAGCCGTGTTCGCCTTATTACTCTGGTGCATTCTCTTCGTCCTGTGCTGGCCCCTGGCACTTTTGGCGCTCATCGCGTACCCATTCATCTGGCTGCTCCTGCTTCCCTTCCGAATCGTGGGCGTGGCCGTTCACGGCGTTCTCGAAGTCATCTTTCTGGCCATCACGCTCCCATTCCGCCTGCTGGCCGCCCCATTCCGGATCTGAGGGCCGAAGTACCGCGGTTCTGACATGGGCACGCCACCACGGAAAAGTTCTCCACGGACGCCTGGCGTTCTTACAAATCGGGTTTCAGACCGCATGATCGATCTCGGCTTTGCTCTGCTCCGACTCTTGATATAGCCTCAAAGAACGCCCGGTCCTCAGGAGGACGCAATGCATCGCCGCGAATTCCTAGTTCGCACCGCTACCGCCGCGGGAGCAGCCTGGCTCTCGTCGAAATCCATCCTCAGCGCACTAGCCGCGCAGACACTCGGAAAGAAGTTTTCGGCCTCCGATACCGTGACGCTGGGCAGTACAGGCATCCGAACCAGCCGCCTCGCGATGGGCACCGGCACAGTCGGAGTCGGACATCACTCGCACCAGACGGATCTTGGCGTACGAGGGCTCTCCGATCTTCTCCTCAACGGATACGATCACGGTCTTCGTTTCTTCGACTCGGCTGACTCGTACGGTAGCCATCCTCATGTAGCCGAGGCCCTGAAGCACGTCCCGCGGGACAAAGTCACGGTGCTCACCAAGTCGTGGGCGCGCGATCCCAACGCGATGCGTGCGGATCTCGACCGTTTCCGTCGCGAACTTGGCGTGGACTACATCGATGTGTGCCTGATGCACTGCCTGACAGAAGGGGATTGGACCGAGCGTTTCAGGGGCGCTATGGACGTCCTTTCTGAAGCCAAACAAAAAGGCATCCTCCGCGCTCACGGATGCTCTTGCCACAGCATCGAGGCCCTCCGTGCCGCCGCGAAATCCCCATGGGTCGAAGTCGATCTCGCCCGCATCAATCCAATCGGCTCGCACATGGATGCCGACCCCGCAACGGTCGTAGGCGTTCTGAAAGAAATGAAAGCCGCAGGCAAAGCGGTGATCGGGATAAAAATTCTAGGCCAAGGCGACCTGAGCAAACGTCAGGATGAAGCTATCAAGTACGCGCTATCGTTGGGCGTGCTGGACGCCTTCACGATCGGCGCAGAAAGCAAGCGGGAACAGGAAGACCTGATCCGAAGAATTTCCGCCGCCTGAAGTCGAACAGGCAGTCTGACAAGAAGGTTCTCGTTCGAAACTCGCCGGGTTAGCGACCTTAGGTACGGTCTTGGATTTTTAGGCAAAAGCCGCAGCGCGGCAAAGAATTCAGGTCCCAATTCCTTGCGCCCCACCGGGCGGTAGAGCGTGGTCAGGCCCTCGGACATACCCGCCTAGCTCTCCATCACCTTCAACGATGGGCTTACAATCAATCGCGCCTCAGTCGCCCGCTGCACATCTTCGGTCGTCAATCCCGGAGCAATTTCCTCCAGCACCAACCCATCTTTCGACACGCGAATGTAAGCCATCTCCGTCGCGATGGTGTCCACGACCCGCACTCCGGTCAGCGGCAGCGTGCACCTCTTCAAAATCTTCGGAGCCCCTTCCCGCGTAGTGTGCTCCATCGCCACCACGACGCGCCGCGCCGAAGCCACAAGGTCCATCGCGCCACCCATCCCCTTCACCATTTTTCCCGGGATCATCCAGTTCGCGATGCTCCCGGTCTCATCGACTTCCATCGCGCCAAGGACGCTCAGGTCGATGTGACCACCGCGAATCATCGCAAACGAGTCCGCGCTCGAAAAGTAAGACGTTCCCGGCATCTCGCTCACCGTCTCTTTCCCAGCATTGATCAGATCCGGATCTTCCGTCCCATCGACCGGGTAAGGCCCAATTCCCAGCATGCCGTTCTCCGATTGCAATGTGACGGTCATCCCGGGAGGAACATGATTGGCAATCAGCGTAGGCATGCCGATTCCCAGGTTCACATAGAACCCGTCGCGCAACTCCCGCGCTATGCGCTTCACGATCCGCTCACGCTTATCGACGTCTTTCCCGACTTTATTCATCGCTTGTTCTCTGAGTACTGAGTACCGGGTACTGAGTACTAACTCGACGCCTTCCGCACTGTCCGTCGCTCGATCCGCCTCTCGTAAAGCTCACCCTGAAAAATTCGTTTTACATAAATCGACGGCGTATGAACCGCATCCCCATCGAACTCGCCGACGTCCACCAGATGCTCGACCTCGGCAATCGTAACCTTCGCTGCCGTCGCCATCATCGGATTGAAATTGCGCGCCGTTTTCCGGTAAATCAGATTGCCCGACCGATCGCCCTTCCATGCTTTCACAAACGCGAAGTCCGCCTTCAACCCGCGTTCCATCACATACAAGCGGCCATCAAACTCGCGAGTCTCCTTGCCGTCGGCAACGATCGTGCCTACGCCGGTAGGCGTATAGAACGCCGGGATCCCCGCGCCGCCGGCACGAATCCGCTCTGAAAATGTCCCTTGCGGAACCAACTCCAGCTTGATCTTTCCGTTCAGCACCATTTCTTCCAGCAACTTGTTCTCGCCTACATAGGTCCCAATGTGATGCACAATCTGTCCCGCGGCCAGCAACAGCCCGTTGCCGACGCCATCGATGCCAACGTTGTTGCTGATCGTGTGCAGGTTCTTCGTGCCCTTGCGCGCGAGCGCCCGGATCAGGTTCTCCGGCATCCCACATAGCCCGAAGCCCCCAATCATGATGGTCGCGCCATCAAACACGTCGCGGATGGCCTCATCCGCATTCGCCACAACTTTATTCATAGCGAGGAGATTGTAATTGAGCAATTGGGAAACTTGGTAATTGGGAAGTTGGAGCCGGCCACATCGAGGTGCCAAAAATACGCAATTACACAATTATTCAATCTGTTTGGATTTCTTCGGCACTTTCTTCCTGAGTTGATGCGCTTGCTCAAACTCCGACGCCAACTCCCGCGTCGCGAGATTCTCCCGGATGTGCGCCAACCGCTGCTCCACCTTCCACAGCGCATCTTCGAGATTCTTCTTGTTGCTGATCGCCACATCCCGCCACATGGAATACGGACTGGCAGAAATCCGCGTCATTTCCTGCAACGCCCTCCCTCCCGCCGGAAGCAGCGGGGCCTCCGCGCCAAACTCCTCGACCAACGCCGCCGCCAGTGCAGTCGACATCATCTGCGGCACATGGCTGATCCATGCGCACAATCGATCATGTTCCTCGGCCGGCATCATGGCCACGCGCGCACCAATCTGGTCGATCCAGCTGGCATATTCCCCAATGATTCCGTCATTGAAATTCTGATCCGGCAGCGGCGTGAAAAACCAGACTGCGTTCTGAAACAAATCGGCGTCGGCGAAATCCACCCCGCTCAGTTCCTTCCCCGCCATCGGATGCCCCGCCAGGATCTTCTTGTTTGCGTTCTTGCCAAAGGCCTTTATCGCACGTTCCACTACCGAGGACTTCGTGCTCCCAACATCGGTAAGCAACGTCTTCGCGGGAAGCACAGGCGCAAGCCGATCGATCAGATCGAGAATCGCGAGAACGGGGGTTGCAAGCACCACCACATCACTGCCGCGAACCGCGTCGCCCGGATCCGGAAAGCCTTCGTCGATCGCTCCCCGATCTCGAGCCTTCTCCAATGCCGCCTCGCGATCACAACCAACGATCCGCCCGGCGAACTTCTTCTTCCGCAGCGCGAGCGCCAGGGATCCCCCGATCAGCCCGGTTCCAACAATCGTGATTTGCCGAATCGCCATAAAAGAAATCGGGTAATTGCGCAATTTTGTAATCGGGCAATTAGGAGAAATCGATACCCCGGCCCTCCAATTACAAAATTACTGAATTACCCAATTACCAAATCGTCTAGATCTTCCGTCCCACCGCCGGAGCAATCATTCGCAGCTCATCCATGAGCTTGCTGAACTGCTCCGGGAACAACGACTGAGCCCCATCGGACATCGCCTTATCCGGATTGCAGTGCACCTCAATCAGCAGCGCATCCGCCCCGGCCGCAACCGATGCCCGCGCCATCGGGGCAACTTTATCCCGCCGCCCGGTTCCGTGCGAAGGATCCGCAGTCATCGGCAAATGCGACAGCTTGTGGACAATCGGAATCGCCGAAATATCCATCGTATTCCGCGTATACGTCTCGAACGTCCGGATCCCGCGCTCGCAAAGGATCACATCGTAATTCCCGCCCGCCATGATGTACTCCGCCGACAACAGCAACTCTTCCAGCGTCGCGGCGATTCCGCGCTTCAGCAATACGGGTTTGCGCACCTTTCCCAATTCGCGCAGCAGGTTGAAATTCTGCATATTGCGCGCGCCGACTTGCAGAATGTCGACGTAAGGCAGCATCAACTGGATCTGCGAGATCTCCATCACCTCGCTGATCACCAGCAGCGAGTACTTGTCTCCCGCCTCGCGCAACAGCTTGAGCGCCTCCTCCCCATGCCCCTGGAAAGAGTACGGAGAACTCCTCGGCTTGAACGCCCCGCCCCGCAGGACTTTTGCGCCCGCCTTGGCCACACTCTCGGCCGTAGAAAAAATCTGCTCGCGCGACTCCACCGAGCAAGGGCCCGCCATCACAATAATTTCGTTGCCGCCGACACCGATACCGTTCGCCAGCTTGACGATCGTCCCTTCAGGACGGAAACTCCGCCCCGCTAACTTGTAGGGCGAACTGATCCGGTGGACTTCCTGCACCCCCGGCAGCAATTCGAGAATCCGGATGTCGAAATCGATTCCCGATCCCACCGCGCCAAGCACGGTCATCCGCGCTCCGGTCGACCGGTGCACCTCGAACCCCATCTTCACCAGGTGCTCAATCACTTGTTGTATCAGCGCCTCGTCGGCGCCTTCCTGCATCGCAACAATCATAGAAATCCTTTAATCCAGCTTCGAGTTTCGAGCTTGCGAGCTCCGAGCTAAGAATTTTGCTGTTTTACTCGAAGCTCTTAGCTCGTGACTCGAAACTAATCAGTCATTCACATCCGAATCCATTTCCGTTTCGGCCTCAGCCGGCTTGGCGTGCGGAACAATCTCTTCCTTCTGGATATTTCGCATCACATCGATGATGCGCTCGTAAATACGTACGAGGTCCCGCCCCGGCAGCGGCCCCGGATTCGCCCCCTGCACGTTTTCGAACACAATCCGCTCGCGATCCGGCTCATAAATGGGCATCGATGTATCGCGCTTGAGCTTCCCAATCTCCACCGCAGCCTTCGCTCGCTCGCTCAGAAGCGCCACAAGCTTCCGGTCCAGATCGTCAATTTTCTTACGCCAATCCTCGATATCCATAGAAAAGAAGCCGTCAGCTTTCAGTTTTCAGCCAGCACATAAGCTCAACGCCCAAACGCAAACTGATCTTTGCAGCACACCAAACAGTCGGAAGTCACCGGGAAGAAACTGGCGCCTGAAGGCTTACCGCTGATAGCCCTCTCACAAACTCCCCAACCGCAGCCGCCTCCCGCCCCCGATTCTTCTCAATCGTCTCCACGATCGCGCTGCCCACTACAACTGCGTCCGCGAATTCGCCCACCTCGGCAAACTGAGCTACCGTCGAGATTCCGAATCCCAGCGCAATCGGCAACTTCGTCACGCGGCGCAACCGTTTCACCAGTTTTTTCGCATCGTCCGCCAATTGCTGCCGCTGCCCGGTTACGCCGGTCCGCGATACAGCGTACACAAATCCGCGCGAAGCCTCGGCGATTCTCCGCAACCGCTCATCCGGACTCGTCGGCGCCGCCAGAAACACCGGGGACAGATCATGCTCCCGCATCGCTCGTATGTACGGACCAGCCTCTTCGACGGGCAGATCCGTCACGAGCGCTCCATCCACGCCCGCGGCACGAGCCACTTTGCAGAATTTCTCCAGCCCCATCCTCAGAATCGGATTCAAGTAAGAAAAGACAATTAGCCCGGTCGACTGCGCCTGCTGCCGAATCTCCGCAGTCAGGGTCAACACCTGCGCGAGCGTGGTTCCGTGCTTCAGCGACCGCTCACTCGCCCGCTGGATCACCGGCCCATCGGCCACGGGATCGCTGAACGGTACTCCCAACTCAATCACGTCCGCCCCAGCCTCAATCGCAGCCAGCACGATCTCCCGCGTGGTCGCGATGTCGGGATCGCCGCACGTCACATAAGCGACCAGCGCCGGCTTCTTGTAGAAAGTAAGAGGCATGAGGTTCTATTCAGTTCTCCAAGTGATCCTCATCAGCTTCGAGCTTCGCAGTGTAGAACTTCGTCTTACCCGCGTGGATCTCAACCCGCCTGCACATCGGAAGAGACGAACCCTCGCTAATGAAGACATCGTATAGCCCGGGCTGCAACGACAATTCAAACCAGCCCTCACGAACTTTGTCGGGTATGACCGATTCTTCTTTGTATACTGGCCGCCTGTATCCACGGACGTACACAAAAGCGCCGCGAGAAGGAGAATTGTTGTCACCGATAAACACTCTAACGATTAGTGTGCCCGTTCCTTGCAGTGGCTGTTGTGCATCAACGACAACCGATACAGCCCCAATCAGCGCAATGCCGACGAATACAGTAAAACGTTTGGAAAACCTCATGAGCGCATCCTCGAGCAACGACGACTAATCGAGTTTCAAATTCTCCCGCATGATGCCGACATCTTTATCGCCGCGCCCTGATACGTTCACAATCACAATCTCCGACTTCCTCATCTTCGGCGCGCGCTTGATCACTTCCGCCACGGCATGCGCCGACTCAAGCGCAGGAATAATCCCTTCGGTCCGCGCCAGCACTGTCGTAGCCTCGAGCGCCTCCGCGTCTGAGGCCGGCACATACTCCGCCCGCCCTGCATCCCTCAACGCTGCGTGCTCCGGCCCGATCGACGGATAATCCAGCCCCGCCGACACCGAATGCGTGAGCGCGATCTGCCCGCCCGCATCCTGCAGCACATAAGAATAGGTCCCCTGCAACACTCCCGGAGATCCGCCGCGAAAACGTGCCGCATGATCACCCAACGACTCGCTGCGCCCTCCAGCCTCTACGCCAATCAGTTGGACTTTCTTGTCCTTGATGAATTCGTAGAATGCGCCAATGGCATTCGATCCGCCACCGACGCAAGCAATGATTGCAGTGGGAAGTCTCCCTTCGGCTTTCAGAATCTGCGCCCGCGCTTCGCGCCCGATCACCCGATGGAAATCCCGCACCATCGTCGGATACGGATGCGCGCCGAGCACGCTGCCTAACAAATAATGCGTAGTGCGGACGTTGGTCACCCAATCGCGCATTGCCTCATTGATCGCGTCCTTTAATGTGCGCGAACCTGAATCCACTCCGCGCACCTCCGCTCCGAGCAAACGCATGCGGAACACGTTCAACTCCTGCCGCCGCATGTCCTCGGTGCCCATGTATACAACGCACTCGAATCCCATCAGCGCACAGACCGTCGCAGTCGCCACCCCATGCTGTCCCGCGCCCGTCTCGGCAATCACGCGATGCTTTCCCATGCGCTCAACCAGCAACGCCTGCCCCAGACAGTTATTGATCTTGTGCGCCCCGGTGTGCAGCAGGTCTTCGCGCTTCAAGTAAATCTTCGCGCCGCCGAGTTTTTCCGTGAGCCGTCGCGCAAAGAACAACGGCGTCGGACGCCCCGCATAGGTCTTCAGCAACCCATCCAGCCGTGCCCGGAACTGCGGATCTTTCTTCGCTTTCTCATAACAGCGCTCCAACTCGTCAAGCGCCGCCATTAACGTCTCGGGCACGTATCGCCCGCCATAAACCCCAAAGCGTCCCGGTTCACCCGTTCGTGTAGCAGCGGACGCATTCGTCCGCCCCGCCGAGCGTCGCGAGGAGGTGGCTGCAACTTTTGTAGCCCGCGGAACACTCGCCATTACTAACCAACCTTCCGATCCATATTTCGTACTGCCTTCACAAACGCCCGCACTTTCTCCGGATCCTTCTTCCCGGGCGACGCCTCAACTCCAGAAACCACATCCACGCCCCAGGGCTTGAGAACCTCAATCGCTTGCGAAACATTCTCAGGCGTCAGCCCTCCGGCTACCACCAACCTTACGCCGTTGCGGGTCATTCGGCCCGACAGACTGCTCCAGTCAAATCGTTGTCCAGTACCGCCCGGACGCTCCGAACTGCCGGAATCCAGGAGCTCCGCCAGCATCCGATCTCGAATCCCGTTGGAGATGTGGATCTCGGATTCCTCGTTCTCGCTCCCGGCACTCGCCGACAGGGCTGGCATCACTCGACAGGGTAACTTCGCCACAAATTCATCATCCAAGGCGAAGGGAGCCCGAGGGTAGATCTGAGCGACCGTTAAGCCGACTTTCTTTGAGATTTCCGCAACAGTCTCCGCGGCCGTACCGACGAACACACCGACCTTCTCGACCCGTTCTGGTAGCTCGCGAATAACCTCGCGCGCCGTCTCCACACTCACATTCCGCGGACTCTTCTCATAGAACACGAACCCCACCGCATCCGCTCCTGCCTCCACTGCGACAAGCGCGTCCTGAAGGTTCGTCATACCGCAAATCTTCACCCAAGTCATAAAACGGTTGCCACAAGACAACGGAGATGTCAGTGAGTACTGCGTACTGAGTACTGAGAACTGGGTACTCCCATCAACTCTCGCAAGGCCGCGCCTGGCGATTCCGCTCTCATCAGCGACTCTCCAACCAGAAACGCGTGATACCCCGCATCTCTTAGTCGCGCAACATCCTCTGCCAAATGAATCCCGCTCTCTGCCACGCGCACCACACCCGCGGGAAACTTCTCCGCCAGGTCAAACGCCGTCTGCAGCGAAACAGTGAACGTCCGCAGATCCCGCGTATTCACGCCGATCAGCTCGCACCCGGCATCTAGCGCGCGCCTCAACTCGTTGCCGTCATGCACCTCGCACAGAACATCCAACGCAAGCGCGCGGGCGCGATGCGCCAATTGAATCAACTCTTCCTGAGACAGTGCCGCCACAATCAGCAAAACCGCGTCCGCAGAGTTTGCCCGAGCCTCCACTAGCTGGAATTCATCGATGATGAAATCCTTCCGCAGGCAGGGTATCGAAACCTCCGCCGAAGCCGCGTGCAAGTTCGCAAGCGATCCTTGAAAGAATTCCTCGTCGGTCAGCACTGATAGAGCCGCCGCTCCGGCGCCCTCCAACTCCCGCGCCAATTCGGCGGGACGAAACTCAACCCGAATCAGCCCCTTCGATGGAGAAGCTTTCTTCAACTCCGCAATCACCGCAATCCCTTCGCGGCTCTTCTCCTGCAGCTTGAGCCGAAAACCGCGCGGGATGTGCGCTTCCGCCTGACGCTCAAGGACGCGCAGATCCGCCGTCTGCTTAGACTTCTCCACCCGCGCCCGCGTAGCGGCGACGATCCTGTCCAAAACAGCTGCCATAGAGAATCTTATGATTATAAGGGAAGCCCGAGTCTTTAAGCCCGTAAGGAGATGGAACTTTGACGTTGTAAAGTCAGGCAATTCAGGAGGTCTACGATTCGCCGAAGGCCGGCGTCTGGAGCAGCGGAACTCGCGACTTTGAAACCTTGAAACGTGCGCGGTTACTTACAAATCTCCTGCACTTCTTTATAAGGCTTCTCCATCACCGGCGGGAACTTGATCTTCTTCGCTTCCATCCACAATTCCAGCAGCGTCCCGCCATATTTCGACCCAACGTCTGGATCGCCCTCATACACCGGATCGCTTTCTGCCTCCTCCAGCGTCACGAACGTGAATCCCTTCTTCTTCATCAGGTCGAGCGCATCCGGCAGAATCGTACTACTGAATGCGCCCAGATGCAGCAGCAGCACATGATTGATGTCATGCCCGTAGGCCGTCTTCGTCAGGTCCCGCCCGAGATCGATGTACGAAGATGCTGTCGTGAGGTAACTATTCCGCAGCCACGCGATTGACTGTGCGTCCTTCTTCGCCACGCAGCGCGCGTACGCCGAGTTCCACATGTAAATCTTCCCAGTCGAGCGTCACCTGCGCCACGCGATATCCATGTGCCTGCAGGTAAGCCCGCACGGCCCGCCGCTTCTCGACCGTATCGCCCTCGCGCAGAAACGGATATCGCAGCCAATGCCAGTTCGCCCCCGGCGCCGCCAGCAATTCCAATGCCGGCTCGTCCTGTTCAATCTCCCGCTCGAACGCCTCCGCTGGATTCTCATTCAGATCCATGTGCGAATACGTGTGATTGCCCACCGGCTCCGCAGCTGCCCACACCTTCAGAGCCTCCGCCGCATCCGGATTCCCTTCCAACTTCTTCGCATTCACGAATCCATACGCCGCTGGCACGTGCCGCTTCCTCAATAGGGCCAGCGTATCCCGCGCAATCTGGACGCGCGTCACTCCCGGAGGCAGATCGCCATTGAGCGGCAAATCGTCAAACGTAATTGCCACTTTCTGCCCGACAGAAACCGACACCAGAATGAATACGACGATAAGACAGCGCCTCATGGCACGAATCACTGTGGCTCCTCTTGTGTTAGCTCTGCCCTTTTGGCTTCGTAACTACTCCATCCCCAACGATGACTTCACCGACTTCCCATATTCCCGCGCCTTTTCGAGCACTTCAGGTTCATTAATCGTCAGCAGCTTGCGGTCGCGCATCACCACCTTGCCTCCGATGATGACCGTCTCCACGTCGCTGCCCTTGAGCGCGTATGCGATCTGCGCATAGATGTCATAGACCGGGACTGCATTCGGTTCGTCGAGGCTGATCAGCACCAGGTCGGCCTTCTTCCCCGCCTCGAGCGATCCGATCTCCTTCTCCAGATGAACGGCCCGCGCCCCATCGATCGTCGCCATCTCCACTACGGCCTTCGCGTTGAGCGCCAGCGGATCCATCTTCGAGATCTTCGCCAGCTTCGCCGCCAGGTCAATCTCCTCCATCAGGTCGAGGTCATTGTTACTGCCCGCCGGACCATCTGTCCCCAATCCCACGGCGACTCCCGCCGCGCGCATCTCCGGCACCGGGGACACGCCACTGGCAATCATCATGTTGCTCGATGGATTATGCACGCATCCCACGCCACGCTCCGCCAGTATCTTGCGATCGGCCGCATCCACAAAAATGCAGTGCGCCGCTACAACATCCGGACCCAGAATGCCGAGCTTTTCCAGGTACTGCACCGGAGACATTCCATTCTGCTTCTCGCTATCCTCCCACTCCTTCTTCATCTCCGAGACATGAATCAAAATGGGCGCGTGATATTTTCGCGCCAGCGCTGCCGTATCCTGCAAGGTCTTCTTCGAGCACGTATAGATCGAATGAGGCGCCGGAGCCGCATGGATCAGCGGATCCCCCTGCCACTTCTTCAAGAACTTCTCCGTATACGCCAGCATCTCCGCTTCGGATTTGTTGTCAGGCGCTGGAAAATCGATGAATGTCTCACCTAAAACTCCGCGCATTCCTGCCGCTTTCGTCTCCTCGGCGACAGCGTCCTCGAAGTAATACATGTCCGCAAAAGTCGTAACCCCTGCGCGGATCTGCTCCGCCGCCGCCAGCCGCGTCCCCCAGCGCACGAACTGTTCATTCACGTTCTTCGCTTCTGCCGGAAAGATGTACTTGTACAACCAGTCGTTCAGCGTGACGTCGTCGTGCAGCCCGCGAAACAGCGTCATCGGCACATGCGTGTGTCCATTGATGAACCCCGGCAGCACCAACCCGCCATGCGCATCGATCGTCTGCACAGCCGAGTACTTGCCTTCGATGTCCGCCTGCGGACCTGCCGCCACGATCGAGTCTCCGCGGACCGCCACCGCGCCTGCCTGGTAAATCGCACGCGAAGCGTCCATCGTGACCACGATCCCATGCGTCACGATCAGATCCACGCTCTGTTTCTGCCCGAATCCAGTAGCACACAACGCGAACAACAGCACCACCGTCCCAAGTGTCTTCATATCTTCCTCAAGAGATCCGTCTGTGAACCTCAGTGCCCTCAGTGTTGAGTGTTGTTGAACTACGCGATCTCTGAAGCCTCTGAGCCGCCCTATCTCTCCCCCACCCGCCTCAAATAAAACTGAAAGAAGTCCTCAGGATTCGAATTCAGGCAAACCTGCGCATTCGGGGCCCCCGGCTCCTCTCGCGTATTTCCTTTTTCATCCACCCGGATATGCAGCGGCGTCACCGGACAGAGCTCCGGCTTCAACACAAACGCCAGCGTCATCGGATCGAACAACGTCGGCGTCTCCTGCGCCCACAGGTGATACAGGATTGCCAGCTGATCCGTAACAGCCGTCCCGCGCGTGAACAGAAATGCCCGCTTCACCTCATCCAGCTTCAGCTGCGTCGAATCCAGCGGCATGACATACAGGGGCACGCCCGCCGAAAATAACTTTTGCGCCGATTTCACATCATTCAGGATGTTCCACTCCGGCGCTGGCGGAAAGTGCTCGTTATATCCGTAATCTCCGTATCCCTTCCGCACCGACCCGCCCATGATCACAACCCGCTTCAGTTTGCGGAAGGTCGCCGCATCCCGATCGATCACCTCGCCCACGTTCATCAGCGGACCAATCGCAATCAGCGTGATCTCTCCCGGATATTTCCGTATCTGTGCGAGAATGAAATCCGCCGCGTCCCCATGAGAACTCTTCGCGAATTGTCCTTCCTCGCCATAACGCCGCTGCGACATCGGGGTCTTACCCGCTGCTTTCCCCGCCATCACCGGGATATCCGTTCTCCCTACCTCCACGAGAAAGCGGTCCACAATCTTCGCGCGCACATCGGTCTCCGCAAACGCCGTCGTAATCCCCAGGACTTGCAGCTCAGGGCTCTTCACCGCCAGCGCCAGCGCGAATGCATCATCGACGTCGTCGCCAATATCGGTATCAATAATGATCTTCTGCAGCTGTCCCTGCGCGAAAACTGATGAACAGCCAAGCACGAAACAAAAGAACCACCGCATATCCAACTCCCGCAGACAAATTCACAATCACCGAGCCGACCACAATATCTGAAACAAACCAATTCGTCGAAGCAGGAATGATCCCTGGACCCTGTCCCCAGATCCCTGTCCCCTGGCTTTCTGTTCGTGGCTACTCAGCCACAAACTCACGTTAGCGGCCGAATTTGGAGTAAACTCATACTACTAATTCCGCTCCTCCCCCGGGACTGGATTTCAATCGCAAGCATCACTTCTCTCGCCCGCGCAGCAAGCCTCTAACTGTGGGGCGCGGCACGAGGGCTCAAGCTAACGCAAGCTTTCGTAAGGACCCCAGGGATCCGAAATCAACGAGGAGTCTATTGTTATGCAAAAGTGTCTGTTCGTCGCCATCGCGGCCCTCATGCTCGCCGGCGCCGCATTCGCCCAGGACGACGCCTTCCAGGCTGTGCACCCTACCCGCTCTCTTGGCACCGTGACCCACACATCTATCACGTGCAAGAGCGGTGGCATGACCGGAGCGACCTGTCAGCAACTCGTAGTCACGTGCCCCGGAGTAAGCAATGTCGACGCCTACCTCAAGATCAACACGCCCTCCAGTCCGAAAGGCACCGTCCTTTACGGAACCGGCACTGGCGGCAATGGACTCTATGACACGCTCTTCACCTACGGAAAGACCGCCGTTCAGAACGTCTACAATGCCGGATTCCGCACTGTCCAGGTCTCTTGGGGAACTCCGTTCAACACCGCCCAGCCCTCCGGATGGGTTGCGGGTCCCGGAGGCGTGCTCGCCGCATCCTGCCGTTGGGCGACTGTCGCCAACTATGTGTATAAGACAATTCAGAACGCCAGCAGCAAGCCCATGTGCGCCACTGCTAACAGCGGAGGTGCCGGCGCACTCGCCTATGTTTTATCGCAGTACCCCAACAACATCTCGATGGCCGAAGTCACGAGCGGCCCGCCGACCGGACGGCTCGACTGGGGCTGCATGTGCAAGCAAGGCAAGGAAGCTACTTTTTGTGGCAAGGGGAATCTGGGAACGTGCTTCGGAGTAACCGATGCCGGCATCTGGGACCCCGCCTGGTCTCCGAACAACTACTGCTCCAATGCCGTTAAAGGCACTCCGCCTCCCGGAGGCTCAACCTTCTTCCTGAACGACAGCGTCGAGGCTAGCGGCGCAGTTTACAATTTTCCCCACACCTATGTGAACGTCGTCTTCGGCGGCACCGACACCAGTTCCGCCATTCCCATCGGCCTCGACTGGTACGACAAGATCACCAGCAGCAAAGAACAAACCTGCATCGCCGACGCACCCCACAGCATTCCGAACGTGCTCGATGGCGCGCAGCAAATCGCCAACGACATCATCGGCCTCTGCAAGATCTACTAAAACCATTCGGATGCCCCACCTTTGCCGCGAACTGCGCGACAGGGTGGGGCATTTGACCTTCCGGATGACTTCAACGATCGCCTCGCGCACTAGCCGGCTCCAAACAGCGCCGTGGAAGAGCAGCCCTTCAGGCCGCGTATTAGCGAAAACCGGATGGGCTTCAGCCCCAGTGGCTGCCCTACTCAACTTGACGCACACGCGAATCCGCCCACACGAACGCCGCCCTCGCAATGCTAAAGAACTTCTTTTGCACTCCCAAAGGTTGTAGTCCTACCCACTCCGTCTGGCGATTGCATCTGTCGCTCGAACCTTCTACAAAACCTTATCCGGAATTTTCATCGCGCTCTCGTTTCGATCAATCAATCTGATCGAGATGCAAGATCGCTTTCTTCTTCTGGACGTTCGTGTTCGTTGAGGTCTAAACACTAACGGAGGCTTTTCATCGTGCGACACTACTCCCCCATACCGCTTCTTCTCATCACAATCCTGATCTCTCCCAGCTTTTCTTTCGGTCAGGCTAACTCAGACCAAAATTCGATTTCTCCTGCATCCGGCGTCGTCATCAAACTAAGCCCAGACACAACTACCCTCTCATCTTTAGACACAGTGCAATTTACCGCTCTCATACGGAATACCCCCAACGTGGGAGTGACTTGGGCTGCATCAGTCGGCGCAATCTCCAGCACTGGTCTCTATCGCGGCCCGAAAGTCACCCGCGACACCGTCGTGACCATCACCGCCACCAGCGTGGCCGACCGGACGAAGTCCGACTCAGCCTCGATCCTCATCAAGCCCGCGCAACCGGCCAGTGCTCAGCCTCAGGCCGCGAGCGCCACGGCCTCGACAGGCAAGACAATCAAGCAGTCTTTCTTTGGCGCCGGATTCAATGGTTTCAATC
The DNA here is from genome assembly GCA_963727085.1 of Terriglobia bacterium. Lineage (GTDB taxonomy): Bacteria > Acidobacteriota > Terriglobia > Terriglobales > Acidobacteriaceae > Sulfotelmatobacter. Next base: position 317,489 of record CAVSER010000008.1, read on the forward strand.
CCTGGCCTCCTACCGATGGTCTGAAACAGGTCGCCACCCTCGGCAGCATTCGGCTCTGGGATGACGGCGTCAAGTGGGCACAAATCGAAACCGCTGCCGGAGTCTACGACTGGAAGAGCATGGATTCCATCATCGCCAAGGCGCAGGCCCAGCACATGGACGTGCTTTACACCATCGGAGACACACCGAAGTGGGCCGGTTCGATTCCGAAAGGCAGCCCCTGCGGACCCGTCGGATCTTACAGTTGCTCGTCTCCCACCGACGTGAACACCGACGGCACGGGAACCGACAAACACTTTTCCGACTTCATGACTACGCTGGTGGAACGCTACAAGGGCCAGATCGCCTTCTACGAACTCTGGAACGAGCCGGATTGCACCTGCTTCTGGTCCGGAACCCAGGCTCAAATGGTGCGCATGGGCAAAGACGCAGCCGCCATCATTCGCTCCAAGGACCCGGCCGCCAGGATCATTAGCCCGTCCGCCCACGGTCCAACGATGAAGACCTGGTTCGATGGCTACATCGCTGCCGGTGGCGCACCTAATTTCGACATCGTGAATGCCCACCTGCGTGGCACAAACACGACGAACAAGGATCCCGAAGCCTTCCTCACCATGTACGACGACGTCACGGCGGAGACCGCCAAACGCAATCTCAGCAGTCTCCCTGTCTGGGATGACGAACACGGGATCAAGTCCACCGATAACATGAAGGATCCTGACGAACTGGCTGGCCACGTTGCCAGAGGTCTGTTGCTGCGCGCCGGCGTCGGTGTGCAACGCCAGTACATCTATACGTGGGACCACAACATGCAGGGCAACGAGTCCGGAACTGCCTATGACACAGTCGCCGGATGGCTCATCGGACACACCATCAGCCCCTGCACCGCCAAAGGCACCGTTTATACCTGCACCCTCGATAACGGCCTGGCGGTTTGGGACACTTCCAAGAGCTGCAGCAATGGCTCCTGCACCACCTCGAAATACACTTACCCGTCCGGCTATACGAAGCAAACCGATCTGACTGGGAAGAAGACCTCTCTCTCGGGCGGCACGGTTTCGATTGGATACAAACCAATCTTCCTGACCAAGAGCTAATCGAAGCGGACCGGGTCCAATATCAACTGAGATTGGACCCGGTCCCGCATCGCAATCCGCAACCACTCCTCTTCCCACCCAGCACAAAGATGAAAAACTGACTCCCGCTTCTACTGCCCCACAGTGATGACAACTTTCCCCTTTGCGTGTCCTTCTTCCAAATAAGCAAGAGCTGCGGCCGCTTCATGCAGTGGATATTTCCTCTCGATCACCACCGTAAGTTTTCTCGCGCTGGTGAGTTCGCCAAGCGTCGTTAAGTCCTCTCGCCGCATTTTCGCGATGAAGAATCGAAACTTCTGTTTCCAGAAGATCGAACAGACCCGCGCTTTCACGATCCGGCTGGCTACGGACCAGAGCGTCTTCGGCGCTCCGGCGATGACACATTTTCCATTCGCATTCAGAATGCCGCGCATCTCCTGTAAAGTCCGGCTGGCAGCGTTGTCGAGAATAAGATCGTAACGTTCGCTGTCGCGGGTGAAATCCTCGCGCGTATAGTCGATTACCCGGTCTGCACCAAGAGATCGCACCAGCTCAACATTCCTTGTGCTGCAAACCCCCGTGACGTTCCCTCCCAGTTGTTTCGCGATTTGTACCGCAAACGTACCGACCCCTCCCGCGGCCCCATTGATCAGGACCTTCTGCCCTGGCCGAAGGCGCCCTTTGTCTCGCAGCCCTTGCAATGCTGTCAGGCCTGCGACGGGGATAGCGGCGGCCTGCTCGAAGCTCACCTCCGCCGGCTTTCGCGCGATCTTGGCTTCGGACGCGCACGCGTATTCCGCAAACACACCTCTGCCAATACCGAACACCGCATCGCCTTCCTTGAACTCCGTCACGTTCCGTCCCGTCGCTACCACCTCACCAGCTACATCGACGCCGGGCCGCTGACTCTTCATGCGCCAGTCGAGCGGATTGACGGATGCGGCGCAAACTCGAATGAGAACTTCGCTGTCCTTCGGAACCGGTCGCTCAACTTCCTGGATCTCGAGCACCTTTCCCGGGGCGGCCTTGCGGTATATGGCAGATTTCATGGGGCGAGATTGTATCCGCGACTTACTCTCCCCGATATGACGCAGATCACAATCATTCGGCGTGTGGCAGGAAATCTTGCTTCCCTGTGTAACTCTGTGCCCTCTGTGTTGAACGCTTTTGATCTCACCCTGGATCATCCACCGTCTACCGATACCCACGCCGGTGTCTCCAGCGACACGCACCAGATCCAATGAACCGGCATTAACCCCCGCAAAATCAACGCCCCCAAGGATGGTCCCCCCCATGCACTCCTCAGAGTGCCGCGACCCGGCAGGAGGCAACCACAATGACCCGCATCAACGCCATTCGCAACACCACGAGTTCCGTAACCTGGGGAAAGAACATCGCAGTCAACTTCAGTGCCTGCGCGTTCGCTGCCCTGCTGATCATCTGCGCCGTAACCGTCGGATGCTCCAGCGACAAGCCGAAACCAGTCACCAGCAACCATCAGACGCCCGTGATGCAGCCCGCAGCGCCCGCACCCATGCCTGCGCCCGTCATGCAGGCTGAGAACAAGCCGGCTCCGAAGAAGCCCGTTCAGCGCCGCAAGCCCGCGACCGTGAACTACGCTGACAAGACTAACGGCGTCACTTTCGAATATCCGCGCCGCTACGCCATCGAGACCGGAGACGCCGCCTCGCAGCTCGTCTCTTCCAATCCCATCCCGATGAACTTCGTGCAGCCCGGCGGAGTCGCGCTCGCCGCAGTCGAACTGCCTGAGACGAACTACGTCAACACCGACTTCTCATCCGCATTCTTCAACGTGAGCGTCAACAAGACTCTCTCGGCCGATCAATGCAACGAGTTCGCGGTGCCGCAACAGAAATCTGTCGTGAAGTCAGACTCCGCTCCTACGACCACCGAAGTTGCGAAGCAGGACACACCGAAGTCGGATTCTCAGCCCGTCTCGAGCTCTGATCCGAGCGTCGCCAAGTCCGACGACGATCTGAAGTCGAAGCTCCTGATCGGGGACATGGAACTCCGCGCCACCGAAGCTGTCTCGGGCCAGGGCACGCGCCAGAGCGACTCCAAGTTCTTCCACCTGTACCAGAACGGAGCCTGCTATGAGTTCGCGCTCAACGTCACTACCGACGCCTCGGAAGAAGGATTGGTGAAGCACGTGGACCGCGACAAGGTCTTCAACCGCCTCGAACAGATCCTCGCGACGGTGAAGATCAATCCGGTCACTCCGGAAGTCACCGCCGAAGCGCCAGCTCCAACCGCCACGTCAACGCCCGCGCAGTAAGTATCAAGGAGGACAGCGGGTTCCCCACCCTACGCGATCTTCGTAGGGTGGGGGTTTTGATTTTCAACAAGACGAAGAATTCAAAGTAAAGAGAGACTGCCATGTCAACGCTTCGGCCCGCCATCTACATCGAAACTCTCACGCGTTCCCTCCTGTTATCGCTCGGCCTCGATCATGTGGCGATCGAGTTCTTCGTCACTACCGCCCTGGGCGCCTTCGCAGTGCTGATGACACTGATCTTCATAGGGGCGGGAATCCCACGCCGGCGGCGGAGATAGCAGACTCACGTTTCATCCGTGCGCGTGTATAAAACTCCTTCATAGCCACCGCTGCAACGCTTACCTTGAAACTTTGAAACCTTGAAACCGGTTTGCGGATACGTATCGACCGGTAATCCCACGCCGATTACCGCCGTAATTGCCCGATCGGCACGTTGCCTTCCGGCACGCCAGGATTAACCTTGATTCAACTGTGGTGGGGTTCGACTTGCGGAGGTCGAGCCATGATTGAACGGCGCAAGCATCCAAGATTTAAAGTAAGCGTGCCTGTCGAAATTCACGCCGCAGGCAACGCCGCCCCTATTCACTGCGCAACTTCAGACCTGAGCCTCGACGGATGTTACATCGAGAGCATGTATCCATTTACCGCGGGCACCAACCTCGAACTCAGGCTCGAAGCCGGAGACACTCTGCTGATTGCCGCTCGCGTCATCACCTGCGATCCGCAATTCGGCAACGGCATCCACTTCGAGAAACTTCTCCCTGAGGATCTCAACACTCTCGGCAAGTTTCTCGACGGAGTCGCAGCCCAGCACTACGCAACCAGCAAGTAAGCGCTGGCCGCTCGTAAACTCTGAAGATCGGGAATAGCTACGCCTCCGTGACCCTCATCACTGATTCCCGACATTCCAGCCGATATCCTGCCCGCATGACTCATCCCTACTCCCGCAGAACTTTCCTTCAAACCACCGCGATCGCCGGAGCACTCGCCGGGGTGCCCCATCCTTCTTTCGCGCACTTCGCGAAAGAGGGTGGGGGTTTTGACTCTGAGACCCCGGTGGCCGCCCCGCCCAAGCCCAGCTTCCCGGTCACGGACTATCATGTCCACCTGAGCAACACGCTGACCATCGACCAGGCGCTCGCCCTCGGCAAAGAACGCGGAGTCCAGATCGGCATCGTCGAGCATCCCGGCCCCGGATTCGCCATCAACACCGACGCCGACCTCCGCCATTACATCGACGGCCTGCGCAAGTATCCGGTCCGCATCGGACTGCAACCCGTCTATCCAGGATGGTCGAAAAGCTTCTCGAAATCCCTGCTCGACGAACTCGACTACGTCCTCATGGACGCGATTACCCTGCCGAACCCCGACGGCACCTCGCTGGCGCTCTGGCAAATCGACACCCACGTCGACGACGAAGAATCCTTCATGACGCGCTACATGCAGTTCATCGAGCAGGTCCTGACGACCGAACCTATCGATATCTTTGGATGGCCCACGTTCCTCCCGGTCCCAATCGCGCGCGAGTACAGCCGGTTCTGGACCGACCGCCGGATCCACCGCATCATCGAAATGTGCGCCAATCCGCCAAAGGGATCCCACGCCAAAAAGATCGCCATCGAAATCAACGAAGTAGCCCACGTCCCGGACGAGAAGTTCATCAACGAGGCAAAGCGAGCCAAACTGAAGTTCACTTTCGGCACGGATAGCAGGAACCAGAACGCCACTCATTTTTATTACTGCTACCAGATGGCCAAGAAATGCGGATTAACCGAAGGGGATATGCTCGCGATGAAAGGTAAGCAGCAGTAGTAGTGGTGAGCGGGTGAGTGATTGGAAGTCTTAGTGCAAGGCAAGATCAATCGTCCCGCCGGAGCAGCGAGCACGCAGATCCACTCGACATTGTCATCTCCATCCACCATTGTCATCCTGCGCGGCGTGTTTTCGCCGCGCAGGATCTATGCGTTTTTGGGCGGCCGACCCACACTTCGCGCGCAAAATGCACTGAGGGTGGCCCAGCCTTTCAGATTCACTCTATTCTCCGGCTGCCCCACCCTTCTCGCGTTTTGTGCGAGAGGGTGGGGATTTTGACTTTCCGGTGAGAGCCTCAGCGCCAGCCCCACCCGTTCCCGTCTTCGAGCGGTCCACCGCGACTCAATCTCCCCGGGGCCTTCCACTCCGGTAGCGTAGTGGCGAAGGCTGCTCCACAAACCAGTCTTCCGGGCGCTCCACCAATCCTCGTTTCACCGGATTTCGATGGACGCAACGCAACTTCTCAACGAGTCTGGCCTCGCACCCCCCGGAGTTAAGATGATGACGATGGTTGAATCTCTCTTGATTGCTGGTGCGATCGTTGCTCTGCTGACCCTTGTGCTGCTTAGGGTTGTTGCTTCTACCACCTACGACAAATACATTTTGCGAGACACGACCCGGCCCGCGCCCGCTCGGGCTTCGAGACTCGTAGCTTTACTGATCCTGGTTGCAACCGCCGTTTTTGCGGTGCGTTTCTTTAGGGATCTACTCCATAGCGCAAATCAGCAGCAACTGCACACACCGGCTGTCTTGAATGACAGCGCGGGGCATGCAGGGGCTTGGTTCGCTCTACTTTGTGTTGCAATCACAGGCATCATCCTATCCGTGTTCCCGGTGCAGGTAGTGACAGCGCTTATACGGGGGCGGATTGTTCTACCTCGTGCAGATGAGGAAGGCACGAAGAAGGTTAGGATCCTAGGGCGTCTGCTAGGCGTGCTCTTCCTGATAGTGGCGGTATTGATTGGGCGACGTCTCTTTTGATAGGGGCTGGCCCGCCTTTCAGATTCACTCTATTCTCCGGGCTGCCCCACCCTTCTCGCGTTTTGTGCGAGAGGGTGGGGATTTTGACTTCCTAGTTGGCACCACGGACCTCGGCGCGCCTGGTTTTATTAAAACCACCGCGCCGGTTCTACAGTCATCCCTACCACACGGCTGTAGCCATTCCCCACAACTGTTCCCTGACCATCCCCCTCCATCTGACCCTTCGGCATTGCACAACCCAATCCGTAAGCCTAGACTTGCGATGCCTCACAGAGTCACATCCATTTGCTTCCAAAACAGGAGAAAGTATGAAAACAAGATCCACCGTCTTGACGATCGCGTTGTGCGTGGTTGGGTTCGCAGTCAGTTTTGCGCAAACCCCGGAGATGGGAACGTGGAAGCTGAACGAAGCCAAAAGCAAGATGCCCGCAGGTTTCATGAAGAACACGACTGTTGTCTATAGCGCCGAGGGCGACAAGGTCAAAGTTACAACCGACGGCACCGATTCCAAGGGCGGCCCCATGCATACAGAGTGGGTCGGCAACTTCGACGGCAAGGACTATCCGCTCACCGGAGATCCCACCGCTGACAGCCGTTCCTACACCAGGGTCAACGCTCACGAGTTGACGCTAGCCAATAAGAAAGATGGCAAGGCCACAACCACAGGGAAGATCGTCTTCTCCGCCGATGGCAAGACGCGGACCTTAACCGTCCACGGAACCGATGCAAGCGGTAAGAAGGTCAGCAGCACCAGCCTCTACGACAAGCAGTAGCCTCTATCGACGGAAAAATTTGTACGTGAGTTGCCGACACAAAGAACCGAGGGTGCCACGGACCTCGACGCGCAAGACGCACCAGTCATTGCATCCTATTTACTCACCCTTGTCATCCTGCGCGGGTGTTTTCGCCGCGCAGGATCTCTGCATTTCGGCGGAGTACTTCGGTAATCCCTTCCTCTCGAATTCCCTTCAAGAGCCCATTTCCGCGGCGAATACTAGTAGGATGAGGAACCTTTCCATCTTCGCGGCGCTGCTCGTCTGCGCCCTCTCCACGATCTCGACTGCGCAAGACAATCGCGTTTTCGACTGGACTCCCGCCAACAGCGAGACCATCCCTCTGGAGCCCGCCAGTTTGCACGCTGGCCGCGTCTACCGTCCCGCCGCCGGAGGCGGCAACATGCACGTGCAGATCGACACCAGGTATCCGGTCACCGTGGCCATGGCCTGGGCCGACGAATGGAACGCCGCCATGCAGCACCCCGAAGCCCCGGTGGATTTCCAATTCCTCTGCGAGAAAGAGCACGTCACCAGCACGCTTTACGAATGTCATCTTCCTTCTGAGCGGCCGATGATCATCACCTTCCGCGACGAGCGCAGGCCCCAGAAGCCCGTCGTCACCACCATCGGCGCCATCCTCGGACCGGGCGCCCGGCCGTTCCTGTCCCCCAACGATCTCCACATCCAGTACTACAGCTGGTCTTGCGTGAACAATTGCATCCTGCCCGAGTTCCACTGGCGCCGCATCCTCGACGAAAAATACGAGATCACAACGGTGCCTAAGGTCTACAGTCTGATGACTCCCGATCACGATGGCCAGGAACTCAACGTTAAGATCAAGTCGCCCATCCCGCTGACGGTCGCTCTGCTTCCATCGCACCTCGCGGACCAGGTTTACGACAAGACCGTTTCGCTCACCGACGCCCTCAACCAAACTGGCTGCAAGGAACGCGGCGTCCAGTCGATGAGCTTCCACTGCAGCTTCAATGTGGCCGACGGCACGCAGACGCTCTTCATCCGCCCCGACCTCGATTTTTCCGGCCGCAAGAAAGCCAATGTCGAAGTCGAGACGGTCAAGTGCGTCGACCACTGCGAATTCCTGCCTCCGGCGCCGGCTCCGTAGACGACCTGGCGCCCTCGCGCATCCGGGGTCGAGCAGAAGGTAACGCGGGTCATTTACACAAAGCCTTTCTGCCTCCATTTCTTCACCGCCAACTCCCGAGTCCTTCCCCCACCCCGCATCATCGAACTAAGGGTGGAGGTAACTTTATGTACGTTGTACTCGGAGCAAGCGGCAATACTGGACGCATAGTGGCGAACAACCTTCTGACCCGTGGGCAGAAAGTTCGTGTCGTTGGCAGAAACGCAGCTCATTTACAGTCTCTCGTGTCGAAAGGCGCAGAGCCATTCGTCGCCGATGTCGCCGACGCCAACGCTCTCGCCAAAGCCTTCCAGCAGGCAGACTCGGCTTACGTGATGATTCCACCCAACGTCACCAGCAACGATCCCCTCGGCTACGCTAATCGAGTCGGTGACGCGATCGCATCCGCCGTGCAAAGTGGGGGCACCAAGAACGTGGTCGCACTCAGCAGCGTCGGCGCCGAACTCCCCAGCGGAACCGGTCCCGTCGTCGGCCTGCACCATCTGGAACAGAAGCTCAACCAGATTAATGGCGCGAACATCCTTTACCTGCGCGCCGCTTACTTTATGGAAAACACGCTGCCCCAGGTCGGTGCGATCCGTCAGATGGGATACAGCGTCGGACCTCTTCGTCCGGACCTCAGTCTTCCCATGATCGCCACGCGCGACATCGCAACTGCAGCGGCCGACTCGCTCCTGCACCCTGCCTTCCGCGGCAAGCAAGTCCGCGAGTTGCAGGGACAACGTGATCTCACCTATCCCGAAGTTGTCGCTATCATTGGCAAAGCTATCGGCAAGCCCGACTTAAAGTACATTCAGTTGAACGATGAGCAGGTGCAAGGCGCGCTGGTTCAAATGGGAATGTCCGAACAAGCTGCCAGGCTCTTGCTGGAAATGACGACCACCCTCAACGCCGGACGAATGCGCCCACTCGAACCGCGCTCACCCCAGAACACGACACCGACAAGCTACGAGACGTTCGTAGCCGAGTCGTTCGTCCCGGCCTATCAACAACAAGCCGCTGCATAAGAGCAGTCTTGTGGAAAGCCGGTTACCCCATCCTTGTCGCGTATTTTGCGACAGGGTGGGGCTTTTGACTCCCTAAACTCTCGAGTAGGCTATCTCTTCTCAATAAACATGTGCGTCGCGTTCTCCCCCGCCACGGACCGCACCACACGCAACCCAAGCTGAGCCCAATCCATCCCGGCGAACAGATTCTCCCCCTCGCCCAGCAGAACCGGCGACACCGCCAGATGCATCTCGTCGATCTGGCCCGCAGCGACACATTGCCGAATCGTGGACACACCTCCGCCCACGCGCACATCCTTGCCTCGCGCCGCCCGTTTCGCCTGCTCGAGCGCCGAGTTCAATCCGTCCGTGACGAAGTAGAACGTAGTCCCGCCCTTCATCTCAAGCGGCGCGCGCGCATGATGCGTCAGCACAAAAACCGGCACGTGATATGGAGGCTCCTCGCCCCACCATCCCTTCCACGAATCGTCCGGCCAAGGCCCCCGCACCGGACCAAACATGTTGCGCCCCAGGATCCACGCACCCAAATTCTCGAACGACTTTGCAGCGATCTCGTTATCGATGCCCACGCTCCCGCCGCTCTGTCCCATCATCTTTTTGAAAACGTCGGTGGGACGGAACCATCCGTGCAACTCCGTCCCGCGCTCCCCCAGCGGATTCTTCAAATCCTGCCGCGGCCCCGCCCCGAACCCATCCAGCGAAATCGTAAAAGCAGCAACCCTGACTTTTGCCATGAGAACTCCCGTTTCCAAGTCTCAACGATATCGGCTGTGGAACTCAAGCAGGACAGGGACAAAAACTGACCAATTCATTTATTTTTGTCCATCCACTGCAACCGCTCTTCGCGACAGCCTGTCCTATGCTTAGAGGTGAGCGAAAAATGAGCTACACAGTCGGGGACGGCACAGTTGTACTGGCATTGGCAGCGGCCTTTGTCGGGTATCTTTACGTGAGGCATTTGAGCCGGCAGAAGAAGCTCGAGATCATTCATCAGGAGCGGATGGCGGCCATGGAAAAAGGAATCCCGTTGCCGGAGTTCCCCTTGGAGCCGCCACGTCGTGGGCCCGATCCGAACGTTCTCCCGATCCTGGGGATCGTGCTCTCGACTTTCTCGGTTGGAACCATGATCATGCTCTATCTGACTCTCGACGCCGACTCTCACATCTTCTGGGTGACACCTCTGCCGATTACATTCATGGGCATGGGCCTGATTGCATTCCATTTCCTGAAGGGTGAGCCTCGGCGTTAATGCCGGCGGAGACCGATCAACTCGTAGCCCGCGCGCAGAGCGGCGATCCGCAGGCTTTCGCCGAACTCGTTCGCCGGCACAGCGCTCAAGTGTTTCGCCTGGCGGTTTCGATTTTGGGTCAGGAGTTCACTCCGGAACCGGAAGACGTGACACAAGAGGTACTTCTCAAGGTTCATCACGCGATCCAGTCGTTTCGCGGCGAGGCCGAATTCAGCTCCTGGATCTACCGGATCACGTTCAACCAGGCGGTCAACCTGAAAGCGCGGGTTCGCTTTCGAAGTCCGCACGCCGACGATACCGTTCTTTATGACAAGGCGACTCCAGAGCCGGGACCCGATCGACAGGCTGAAACCGCGCAGCGCGATCACGCCCTCGCCGAGTGCATTCGAACGCTTCCCGAGGTCTACCAGTCGGCCTTGCGGCTCTACTATTGGCTCGGCGCCGGAGTCAGCGAAGTGGCGGCGCTGCTTGATGTCCCCGAGAATACCGCCAAGTCGTACCTGCACCGCGCGCGCCAGCTTCTCCACGGCATGTTGAAGCAGAAAGGATATTCCTGTGACTGAGTTAGATCCGCACGAGACTGGCATCGACAATTTGCTGCGCCGTTCAATGAGCGCACCGGCCCCAACTCTCCCACCGAATTTCGACCAGCGCGTCATGCGCGAACTGAGTCAGGGCTCGCGACGGCTCGACCGGTACCGGACGATTCTTCTCGCCTGCTATGGTCTGATCTCGGTCGTGGTGTCAGCAGCAATCATGCGCAGCCAGGGACTCAACTGGACCCCCATCGCAATAACAATCCTCGGACCCCTCGCGTTGTTGGCAGCAGCGTCATGGGCCTGGCGAGCAAGCCAAACAACAGCGTCGCACCGGTCTTTCTAGTTACTTGGCGTTTGCTCGTTAGCGTGAGAATGAGACGTGCGCTAGTAACCGCGCTGGGCATACAGGCTTGTGCTCTATGTCAGCCGCGAAGCGGCGAAAGAATGCAGCCCACGGCGCAAGCCGTGGATTCGCTCATCAGCAAAGAAAACCAGCCGCGAAGCGGCGAAAGAACGCAGCCCACGGCGCTAGCCGTGGGTGTGCTCCTCGGCAAAGAAAACCAGCCCCGAAGGGGCGAAAGAAGACAGCCTCGCGACCCTCCTGATTTTGTCATCCTGAAGGCTGCGCGTTTTGCAGACTTCAGGATCTCTGCATTTTGCCCGCATGCCGCGTTCGTTTGGGAAGGGCACGGCTTCAGCCGTTGCGGAATAACTCCTGAAATGCGGTCGGCACCGTGGGAGAACGGCGCTTTAGCGCCGCGAAATGCGCCCACAATCAACAATGGGCTTCAGCCCCTGAAGGGAGCCGTTGTCCTCATAGCCTGCAGCGATGGCTAGTCCACCAGTCGGAGCGGGAGCCCGCAGCCCGGCTGCCCCGTCCTTGTCTCGCCGCTTTTTGGCGAGACAAGGCGGGGATTTTGATTTCCAGTTCTCCCGAGAGCGTAGAGTCAAAATCCCACCCTGTCGCAAAGAGCGCGACAAGGATGGGGCAACCCCTGACTAGGGTTGTGCTGAAGTGAAAGGATGGGCCAGCCCCCGGGTTAGGGTAAAAATGAAATTTGATCCTTGGCCTACAGTAAGTTAGGGGCAAAATCTTGAGCGCCTAGGACTTACCTGCCGATTGTCGCGGGGACTGACGATTTATGGACCGCGATCACACGCGCAGTATGGAAGGAATGGAAATCTTCAGTCACGGTCAGATGAACATTGGGCGAGAAAAATCTGTGGAAAAAGTCGGGCGTGCGTTTCATCAGTCAAAATCCCCACCCTAGCCGCAAAGAACGCGGCTAGGATGGGGCACCCATTTCTCAGGTGGGCCACCCGCCACCTCTCACTTACGCTTCACGAGTTCCCTCGCCAGATCCCTGCCGAATGAAGCCGATCCGTCTTTGTCCTTCGTTTCGGGTTCTTTTTCCACTTTACCCTGGTAAAACCTCTTACGATATTCATCAAACGTTCGGTATTTATCGTCTTTCTTTTCATCGTTCGTTGCACTAAGCTCCATCGTCGATTCTCCTGTAGTAGTTCGCGAAGAATGCTGGGTTAAGGTCCTTCTGAAAGTAATGCTTCCTCTTGATCCACACGAAACCATCTCCCTTGGAGATCACAGCAACATCGATGGGCCCGCCAACGGTTTCGGCCTCGGCTGTGATTTTCCTCTTGAAGGAGGTCAGGTTTACCAACGACTCGGCCATCGCTGGCAAGTCGTCCTTTGGAAGGTGTCGCCGACGATGTCAAGGACGGGGCCAACGAATTTTCGATGCTCCCACCTCGACCACGTGTCATCAAACTCGTTGAGTATCGTTCTTCCGATTCTTATGAGCTCGGCCTGCACGTCGCGTTGCTGTTGTTCCGTTGTTCGGTCTCTGAAGTCCGTCACAATCTTTTCGGGATACTCTACGGTCAGCAAATTCCTGAGGAGATTTGTCAGTTCGCGCTTGTAATCGGGATCGATTCCGCGAATAAACCGGTAAACGATTTCCGCCTGAGCAAACGGGATGATCACGGCACTGCGCGACTCTCCCATGTCATTGCTCATATTGGGATTTCGATCACGCTTCAAACGATCATTTACTATAGATTCAACCGTAAATGAGTGCAGAACAGGCAGAAATTCGTTCTGGCCGAAACCGGCAATTACAACGCCCCCGCTCTTCAAGCTCCACCATTCCTTTGTAGCCCGAAAGGCGCAGATCTGAAGCAGTTTGTCGCGGACGTGATCTATGGGGAGCTGGATGGTATTTCGACAACATGAAAAGCTTATTAGCGGTGTTATACCTCAGTGAACACCCAAAAGCGGCCATAGGTGAACACCTGAAAAGCGGCCATACTTTCAGAAGAAACGTCCAGGACATTGACAGCAGCGGGAGGGTAAGTAGCCTCTCGCAACATGGCGAATGTCTTGAAGGACGAAAAGAAACAGCAAATCATAGCCTTGGGACGACTGGGATGGTCTCTGCGCAAGATCCAAGAGGCCACGCGAGTACGTCGCGAGACCATCAGCGCCTATCTGAGAGGCGCCGGTGTGGAAATATGGCCGCCGGGAAGATGGAAACGCGAAGGTAAGGCAAAAGCGGCCATAGAGGTGATCACCGGCTCGGAGGCCGCAAAACCGGCCATTCCGGAGTCTGGCGGTCAGCCCAACTTCAACCCCAACCGCAACCGCGAAAACCTTTCTCCGAAGGGAAAAGCAAAAGCAACTTCAAAACCGGCCATAGCGGTGATCACCGGCTTTGGCGTAGGGTTGAGCGGCAAGGAGCCAGAAAACTCGAGAGGCACGGGCTCGGCAAGTACCTGTGAACCCTACCGGGAAATCATCGAGTTAGGCTTGAGCCGGGATCGCAATGCCAGGGCCATCTGGCAGGACCTGGTCTCCGACCACGGATTCCAGGGTGGCTATCAAAGCGTTCGGCGCTTCGCTTACAAATTGCGAGGAGCCCAAGTACCACCAGCGCGGGCGGTGATCCTCACTGCTGCAGGAGAGGAGGGCCAAGTCGATTATGGCAGCGGGCCGATGGTGCGCGAAGCGCAGAGCGGCCAGTATCGACGCACCCGATTGTTCGTGCTCACGCTGGGCTATAGCCGCAAGGCAGTACGGCTGCTGTCGTTCCGATCCAGTACGCGCATCTGGGCCGAGCTCCACGAGAAGGCCTTTCGTCGATTAGGAGGAGCTCCGCGCATTCTGGTGCTGGATAATTTGCGCGAGGGTGTGCTGGTTCCTGACCTCTACGACGCCACGATCAATCCCCTCTATCGCGATGTGCTCGCCCATTACGGTGCCGTCGCCCTACCCTGCCGGATCCAGGATCCAGATCGAAAAGGAAAAGTTGAGCGCAGCGTCGGACACGCTAAAAACACGCCGCTCAAAGGACAACGCTTCGAGAGCTTGGAGGAAGCGCAAGCCTATCTGGATCGTTGGGAAACGAACTGGGCGGATACGCGCATCCACGGCACCACCAAACGGCAAGTGGCCGCCATGTTCGCAGAAGAAAAACCCACCTTGCTCCCGCTGCCGGTGGAACCGTTCCGCTATTACCAGTACGGCGAACGGGTGGTGCATCTGGATGGTTGTGTCGAAGTTGAAGCTGCCTACTACGGTCTACCGCCAGGCTGGATTGGACGCGGGGTGAAAGTCCAGTGGGATGAACTTTGCGTTCGTATCCTCGATCCCAAGACTGGACTACTCCTGCGAGAACATATACGTCAGAAACGGGGCTGGTATCGCATTCAGCCCGAGGACCATCCGCAGCAAACTCCCTTCCGGGTGGTGCAGTTGCTCGGCCGCGCCGGCCGAGTGGGCACCCGCGTGGGTACACTCTGCAACCTTATTTATAGCCAGCAAGGCGAAGTAGGCGTGCGCCGCATCCTGGGCATTCTCGCGCTGGCCAAAAAGTACGGCACTGCGGCCGTCGATGAAGCTTGTGCAGCCGCCCTCGAGATGGGCATTCACGAACATCGTTTCGTGCGTCGCTACCTTGAGCGTTGTCCGCAAGCCCCGCTCAGTTTGCGCCAGGTCGATCCCTTGATCCGCGAACTGGTGCACTACCGTGACCTGATCCACACCAAAACCAAGGAGCAAAGTGAATGAACCTCATCGAGTTGAATCGTGCTTTACGGCAACTGCGGCTGGGTGGAATCGCAGCTGTGCTCGAGATGCGTCTGCATCAGGCTCAGGTCGAATCCATGGCACCCATCGACCTGATCTCCTGCCTGGTCGCAGACGAACTCACCCGTCGTGGCGACCGTTTGCTGGAACGCCGGCGCAAGCAAGCTCAGTTTCGCGATCCGCAAAAAACCCTCGACAACTTCGACTTCACTTTCAATCCCAAGATGAATCGCAGTTTGATTTTCGACCTGGCGACCTCTGCCTTCATCGCCCGTCACGAAGACTCCTTGTTGGTCGGTCCACCCGGCAGCGGGAAGAGTCATCTTGCCCAGGCCATCGGACAAGCCGCCATCCAACAAGGCTATCGTGTGCTCTACCGCGAGACCCATACCTTGCTCGATGAACTCGCCGAAGCCCCGTAGACGGCACCCGCAAACAGCACATCGAGTGTCTGGTCACGGTACCTTTGCTGATCATCGATGACTTGGGCATGCGCAAGTTATCCCTCACCGCCGCCGAGGAACTTTTGGAGATCATCATGCGACGCTATGAGCGTACAAGCACAATCATCACTTCGAACCGACCCGTCGAGGACTGGGGGAAACTGCTGGGCGACAGCGCAGCCGTTACCGCCATGCTCGATCGCCTGCTGCATCATGGCCACGTGCTGAAATGCGGCCCACGCAGTTGGCGTACAAAAACAGGCTTGCCACCGCAGCAGGCGGCGGGATAGAACAACCTATGTCCTAGACGCCTTCCAAAGTATGGCCGGTTTTGAACTGATCATGTATGGCCGCTTTTGACGTGATCACTGAGGAAAGGATTCTCCCACGCAAAAAAGGGAATTAATGCCGGCAAATCCTACTCTCCGACACACTTTCGCGTGCAGTGGACAATCGGCCCAGCGGGGCTCAGCTTTCGTGTTCGGGGATGGGAACGAGTGGACTCAGGAAGGGATCATTCCACGGGCATGCTCGAGAGTTTGGGTTCGCGTCCGTCCTTCGCTTGACGAAAGTAAAACCCCAACTCGCAGTGGCCCGAATCTTGCCTTGAATGATGCACAGCGTGCGGCGCATTCCCGATATTCCCATATTGGTTCAGCAACTTCACACGACCGTGGCATGACTTGCAGCGCACGTCTTTGGGCGCAGGTTTGTTCTCGATGGCCTCTCGAACCGGGACAATCTTCCAACCGTGGTAGTTGTTGCCGGTTGTGAAGTCTCTTTTGAGGATACGAATCTCGCATTCGTAAATTCTCTCTTCGTTCACAAATTTATCCTAGCGCAAAAAAGGAAAAGGCCGTCGAGATTTCTCTCAACGGCCTTTATTTATGCCGGCAACGACCTACTCTCCCACACACTTTCGCGTGCAGTACAATCGGCCCAGCGGGGCTTAACTTCCGTGTTCGGGATGGGAACGGGTGGAACCCCCGCGGTAAGATTACCGACGTCTTTAGCAGCTCTCAGCTATTAGCTCTTGGCTATTAGCCTTGCCACGCTGAAGCACGTTCAAACGTGCTCATCCCTCAGTCTCATGGCGCTGCAAACTTGTCAAAGATCCTGAGAACGATCTCTCACAACTGAATAGATTGGATGGCTTACTTTCTTCTTGCTTCTTTCCGATTTCAGCCTTTTTCTTACTTGGCGAGGCTTTCCTTAAAAAGCATCGGCGCAACAGTCATCAGCTAATTGCTTCTCAGTCATTCAGGTTCTAACGACTTCAAACAACGTGCTAATTCCAGTTCAGGTTCTAACTGAGAACTGGCCCCTGAGAACTGATAACTGTTTCTGCACCGAGTAAATTTTATGGTCAAGCCGAACGGGCGATTAGTACTGGTAAGCTACACGCATTACTGCGCTTCCACCTCCAGCCTATCAACCAGGTAGTCTTCCTGGGCCCTTCTTATCCCTTACGGGTTGGGAGATCTCATCTTGAGGAGTGCTTCCCGCTTATATGCATTCAGCGGTTATCACAACCGAACTTCGCTACCGAGCGGTGCCATTGGCATGACAGCTCGAACACAAGAGGTTCGTCCATCCCGGTCCTCTCGTACTAAGGACAGGTCCTCTCAAATCTCCTACGCCCACAACAGATAGGGACCGAACTGTCTCGCGACGTTCTGAACCCAGCTCACGTACCGCTTTAATAGGCGAACAGCCTAACCCTTGGAACCTTCTACAGCTCCAGGATGCGATGAGCCGACATCGAGGTGCCAAACCGGAGCGTCGATATGAACTCTTGGCTCCGATCAGCCTGTTATCCCCGGCGTACCTTTTATCCGTTGAGCGATGGCCCTTCCATGCAGAACCACCGGATCACTAAGGCCTGCTTTCGCATCTGCTCGACTTGTTGGTCTCGCAGTTAACCACGCTTATGCCTTTGCACTCGTCGGCTGATTTCCAAACAGCCTGAGCGTAGCTTCGCGCGCCTCCGTTACAATTTAGGAGGCGACCGCCCCAGTCAAACTACCCGCCTTACCATGTCCCTCTCCCGGTTTACGGGAGTAAGTTAGAACCACAGATCTCGCAGGGTGGTATCTCACCGTTGGCTCCTCCAAGCCCGAGAGCCTGGATTCAAAGCCTCCCACCTATCCTGCGCAGCAAGGGCCATAGTTCATGGTAAAGGTATAGTAAAGGTGCACGGGGTCTTTCCGTCTAGTTGCGGGCAACCGGCATCTTCACCGGCACTACAAGTTCGCCGTGTCAGTCGGCAAGACAGTCGCACTTTCGTTACGCCATTCGTGCAGGTCGGAACTTACCCGACAAGGAATTTCGCTACCTTAGGACCGTTATAGTTACGGCCGCCGTTCACTGGGGCTTCAGTTCGAAGCTTCACCTTGCGGTTGACCTCTCCCTTTAACCTTCCAGCACCGGGCAGGCGTCAGCCCCTATACGTCGTTTTCGACTTTGCAGAGACCTGTGTTTTTGTTAAACAGTCGCAGTGCGCATTTCGCTGCGGCCCTCTCGAGCTTGCACTCTACCAGGGCACCCCTTCTCCCGAAGTTACGGGGTTATATTGCCGAGTTCCTTACCAACTGTTCTCACGAGCGCCTTTGGATATTCTCCTCGTCTACCTGTGTCGGTTTGAGGTACGGTTCCCTTACTTTCTCCTTAGAGGTTTTTCTTGGCAGTGTGGAATCGGCAGCTTTCACCCATACGGGTTACTGCTTTGCGTCTCAGTGATAACTTCCTCGCGGATTTTCCTACGAGAAACACCTTTCACGCATCGACCGCCATAGCCATAGGACGGCCTGCTTATCCTTCTGCGTCACCCCATCGTGATAGCGAAAACAAGGGAGGTCCGGAATATTAACCGGATGTCCATCGGCTACGCCTTTCGGCCTCGCCTTAGGGACCGCCTGACCCTGAGCGGATTAACCTTTCTCAGGAAACCTTAGACTTTCGGCGCGGAGGGTTCCCACCTCCGTTATCGCTACTTATGCCGGCAGGGTCTCTTCTCAACCGTCCAGTAGTCCTCTCGGTCTACCTTCTAACTGTTGAGAATGCTCTCCTACCACGCATGGCTGTTACACCATGCATTCGCTGCTTCGGTAACAAGCTTTAGCCCCGTTAAATTGTCGGCACCGGACCGCTTGACCAGTGAGCTATTACGCTTTCTTTAAAGGATGGCTGCTTCTAAGCCAACCTCCTGGCTGTCTGGGCGTTCCGACTTCCTTTCCCACTTAGCTTGTATTTTGGGACCTTAGCAGGCGATCTGGACTGTTTTCCTCTCGACAACGAAGCTTAGCCCCCGCTGTCTGACTCCCGGATTGGTTGTTCAATGGCATTCTGAGTTTCGTTGGGTTCTGTAAGCTGGAAAGCCCCATAGCCCATCGAGTACTTTACCGCCATGACAAATCATCCGAGGCTAGCCCTAAAGCTATTTCGGAGAGAACGAGCTATCACGGAATTTGATTAGCCTTTCACCCCTACCCTCAGCTCATCGGAGCTTTTTTCAACAAACACCCGTTCGGCCCTCCAGTGGGTGTTACCCCACTTTCAGCCTGGCCAAGGGTAGATCATCCCGCTTCGCGTCTATTCCTGCCAACTCAAGCGCCCTGTTCGGACTCGCTTTCGCTGCGGCTCGCTTTCGCTTAACCTTGCTGACAAGAATAACTAGCCGGCTCATTATGCAATAGGCACGCGGTCAGACTTTCCGTCTTGCGACGGCATAGTCCTCCCACCGTTTGTAGGCACACGGTTTCAGGTACTATTTCACTCCCCTCGCAGGGGTTCTTTTCGCCTTTCCCTCACGGTACTGGTTCACTATCGGTCAGAAGCTAGTATTTAGCCTTACGGAATGGTCTCCGTTGCTTCCCGCAAAGTTTCTCGTGCTCCGCGGTACTCAGGTATCAGCTTCGAGTCCAACTCGTTTTCACCTACGTGGCTATCACACTCTATGGCCCCTCTTTCCAGAGGGCTTCGGTTAACGATTGGATTGGTAACTCTACTGTTGCTGACCCTACAACCCCGGTAGAACCCGAAGGTCTTACCGGTTTAGGCTGTTGCGATTTCGCTCGCCACTACTCTCGCAATCGAGGTTTCTTTCTTTTCCTCCTGGTACTGAGATGGTTCACTTCCCAGGGTTCGCTCGTGCGTGACTATGGATTCATCACGCCGTACGGG
Organism: Terriglobia bacterium; assembly: GCA_963727085.1. Lineage (GTDB taxonomy): Bacteria > Acidobacteriota > Terriglobia > Terriglobales > Acidobacteriaceae > Sulfotelmatobacter. The sequence goes on from CAVSER010000008.1 coordinate 337,117, forward strand.
GGTTTTACCCCCGTGGGTTTCCCCATTCGGAAATCCCCGGATCAAAGCCTGCTTGCGGCTCCCCGAGGCTTATCGCAGCTTGCCACGTCCTTCTTCGCCTGCTTCTGCCAAGGCATCCACCATGCGCCCTTAGTAGCTTGACCACAAAATTTACTCAGCACACTCAAGCCGCTCCCAACGATTCGCTTTCGCTCTTCGCTGACAACCAACCCGAACACGCCGCTTAAATTCCATGGGCCTCTAATCCTGCTCCTCGCACGCTTGCTTCAACTCCAGCACTCCACAGTCTTGCCATCCCAGGGACAGCCCCGAGACCTTGAAACCGGAAGCACTGCAGCCTCATGCTACGTACACCAGCAGGTATTTCAGGCACTCATAAAAATTTACGTTCGCCTTGTAATTTACCCAATCTATTCAGTTGTCAAATATCGTCCTCGCTGGACTCGCCAGCTTAGCCGCTTCTGCAGCTATGAGTCTTGCTCACTTCAGATCCATGCACGCATCCGAAGTGCCTCCAACCCAATGTTCGACATCAGCAATCGCTGACACCCAACATCAGATTGAATGTTTTGGTGGAGCTGACCGGGATCGAACCGGTGGCCTCCTGGTTGCAAACCAGGCGCTCTCCCAGCTGAGCTACAGCCCCACAGATTCTGGTGGGCCTGGGTAGAGTTGAACTACCGACCTCACCCTTATCAGGGGTGCGCTCTAGCCACCTGAGCTACAGGCCCGGTTTTCACGGAAAGCTTCCCGGAGCTCAATGCGTTGAGCCACGAGCATTGAGCTATGAGCGAACCACCACAATCCGATCGCTCCAAGCTCGAAGCTCGTCGCTCGCAGCTCGATTATTTTCGAGGACAAGGTTGAACGTGCGCCCCAGCTAAGCCGGAGCTGACCATCATGCGAACTGATTCAAGAAAGAGAGGTCTGAAACGAGGCTCCCGAAACAGATCCACAGGTGCAGATCCGAAACGGGGTACATGGCAACATCCCACGCACTACCTGCGCTTGCGCGAAGGTTTCGCCCATAAGGCGAGGCGTGAGTGCCATGACGTTCTCTCTTAGAAAGGAGGTGATCCAGCCGCAGGTTCTCCTACGGCTACCTTGTTACGACTTCACCCCAATCATGAGCTGTACCTTGGATGGCTGCCCCCTTGCGGTTAGCACACCAGCTTCTAGTACGGCCCACTTTCGTGATGTGACGGGCGGTGTGTACAAGGCCCGGGAACGTATTCACCGCGGCGTTCTGATCCGCGATTACTAGCGATTCCAGCTTCATGGAGTCGAGTTGCAGACTCCAATCCGAACTGAGGCCGGCTTTTTCCGATTAGCTCCCCCTCACGGGTTTGCGACGGTTTGTACCGACCATTGTAGCACGTGTGTAGCCCTGGACATAAAGGCCATGAGGACTTGACGTCATCCCCACCTTCCTCCTCGTTATCCGAGGCAGTTTCACTAGAGTGCCCGGCTTGACCCGATGGCAACTAGGGATAAGGGTTGCGCTCGTTGCGGGACTTAACCCAACATCTCACGACACGAGCTGACGACAGCCATGCAGCACCTCCGCAGCAGCCTTTTAAGGGGAAGGGATATTTCTACCCCGGTCCACTGCGCTTCGAGCCCAGGTAAGGTTCTTCGCGTTGCGTCGAATTGAACCACATGCTCCACCGCTTGTGCGGGCCCCCGTCAATTCCTTTGAGTTTCAGCCTTGCGACCGTACTCCCCAGGCGGATTGCTTATCGCGTTAGCTGCGGCACAGCAGGATTGGGTACCTGCTACACCAAGCAATCATCGTTTAGGGCTAGGACTACCAGGGTATCTAATCCTGTTTGCTCCCCTAGCTTTCGCGCCTCAGCGTCAGTTATGGTCCAGTGCGCCGCTTTCGCCACAGGTGTTCCTCCCGATATCTACGCATTTCACCGCTACACCGGGAATTCCACGCACCTCTCCCACACTCCAGCACCACAGTTTCGCCTGCAGGCTCCGGGTTAAGCCCGGAGATTTCACAAGTGACTTGTGGCACCGCCTACGCGCCCTTTACGCCCAATAATTCCGAACAACGCTCGCACCCTCTGTATTACCGCGGCTGCTGGCACAGAGTTAGCCGGTGCTTCTTCCACCAGTACCGTCATTATCGTCTTGGTCGAAAGGAGTTTACGCCCCAAGGGGCTTCATCCTCCACGCGGCGTTGCTGCGTCAGGGTTTCCCCCATTGCGCAAAATTCCCCACTGCTGCCTCCCGTAGGAGTCTGGACCGTGTTTCAGTTCCAGTGTGTCCGTGCGCCCTCTCAGGCCGGATACCGATCTTCGCCTTGGTGGGCCGTTACCCCGCCAACTAGCTAATCAGCCGCGACCCCCTCTCCAAGCGCATTGCTGCTTTGATCTCGCGATGTTATGCGGTATTAGCCCCGGTTTCCCGGAGTTATTCCCCACTCGGAGGTAGGTTAGTCACGTGTTACTCACCCGGTCGCCACTTTACTCATGGATTGCTCCACTTTCTCGTTCGACTTGCATGTGTTAGGCACGCCGCCAGCGTTGATTCTGAGCCAGGATCAAACTCTCGTTTGAAACCTGTTCGCCCACCGACGGGTAGAAGGTGGGCTGCCAACTCCATCGCTCGAAAGTGATGTGATGGCGACCACAGAGACCGTACTTCCGGATTGCTCCGGCGCTCCGATCCAGTGGCCTATCTTGTGAGATCGTTTCAGACTAATGCCCGAAACAGCTCTCTCACGACTGGCACGTTCAACCGAGTTGTCAAAGACCGAATCGCCTTCCGCCTGAGCGGCGCGCCTTCAGTTCTAGACGGACTCACTACTAGAGTGAATCCGGCTGTCCTCGAAACCTTACAAACATACGTTGTGCGCAACACCCTGTCAACGCGAGCGTCCCACAGAATTTCCACGTGATTTCCACATGGGGAACGTTCAGTTTGGGGCGGCGGACTGGGGAACCGAAAAGGGCTCGTTACAGCGCGCAACGATATGGCCTTCCGCTTCGAAAAGGGACGCTAAATTTCGGCGCACACGCCGAAGCGGAAGACAGAAAATTGAGAAAAGACCTTACCTTTGGAGGTCCTTGCTTTGAAGGTACCCTTCAGAAACCTACTCTTGTTTCCGAATCAAGTCCCGTGGCCGGGACGATTAGGAGGGACTCAATCCCTCTCATACAGCTTAGATGCCGGGATGCCCCGAGAGATTCAAAAACACGACCGGCTGCCACACGTCTGCTCTCGGTGAATTGTTTATACCAGATGAATAGGAAAAAGCGCAAGGGGGTATCGAAATTTTTGAGGGAGGGGTTACGGAGTGGGTTCCAAGCGTTGCCTTAGGGAACCCATGGCTTGCGCCGTGGGCTGCATTCTTTCGCTCCTTCGGAGCTGGGGACGCGCTATTCATGGAGCGCCACGGGAGGGGTCGTTTCATGACGAATGCCACCGCGGTGTGAAAACAAATCACGTCGAATACGAACCGAAGTGCATTCGGATTGATCACATCGCCAATCGTCACCGCACGAGTCAATGGCGCAGGCCGAAGCATTCGGGAATCTATTATGTGTATGTGCCGTTTCTTGCGCCCCTCCGGGGCTTGGTCCTCCCATGCACTTCATCCCCACGGCTTGCGCCGTGGGCTGCGCTCTTTCGCTCCTTCGGAGCTTGTCTTGTTCGCCACTGGGTTCCGGCTTTTCGCCCTGTATGCATCCTTGGCAGTTCGTCATGCAGAGCTCACTTCCCGAATTGGGTCACAGGTTGGCTTTTTGTGACATCGGTCACTGATTCTGGGTCGGATCGTTCACACAATCGGAGTTGATATTCGGCCTCCACGCCAGTACGACTGTGGATCGCTGCGCGAACGCAGTGGCGCGTGCTCGCAGGGCTGAGTTTCGTGTTGGCTCAGCCGCGAAGCGGCGGAAGATTGCAGCCCACGGCGTAAGCCGTGGGAGAGCGTCCAAGAATCACGCTAGCGCCGGAGGCGCGAAAGAAAATGTCGCATACATCGGAAATATCCTGTTGCATTTCATCTTTTCGACGGACGGGCGGTGTCCTTCGATCAAGGCGGAATTTCGCGACGATCTATTCGCGTATCTCGGCGGGATTATCCGCGAGATTAATGGGACGGCCCTGATCATCAACGGCGCCAACGACCATGTTCACATGTTGATTCGCGTGCGGCCCACGCATTCGGCGGCCGAAATCGTGCGGGTCGCAAAGGCCAATTCGTCCCGATGGGTGCGCGAGAAACATTCGGCAAAATTCGGATGGCAGACGGGTTATGGCGTGTTCAGCGTGAGTGAATCGAGCGCGCCCGCAGTGACTAGATATATCGCCATGCAGGAGAAGCATCATCGCACACGATCGTTTCAGGAGGAGTTTGTCGCGCTTTTGAAAAGAAATCACATTGAATACGATCCGAAGTACATTTGGGATTGAACGCATGTTGATTCATCACGAATGTGGCGCATGGCCGAGGCATTCGGATCGTCGTATGCGCAGTGTCTTTCGCCCTCCGGGGCTGGGTTCCTTCGTTTGTATTGGAACCCACGGCTTGCGCCGTGGGCTGCATGCTTTCGCCGCTTCGCGGCTGGTGGTTCTCTACTCCCAACGCGGCCCTGAAGGGCCGCTCTTCCACTCTGCCCTAAGGCGTGAAGTCGCGCCATGGGCTCGCGGGCGGACGAGGTTGTCCGCCGCCACACAGATCAACGTTTCAGGAGGTGCCAGGCTTCCTTGTATTTTTCGTATTTCGCGTTGCGGGCGTGTGGGGTCAGGAGGACGTCGGACTGGTTGTTGGTGGCGCGGATGGGGAGGATGTACCAGGTGTCCGTGGGATGACGTAGGCGGCGATGAAGTCAATGTCTTTCGGGGAGTAGGGAACTCCATTGGAGTCGAGGTGGCATTTGTAGGAATTGCCGCGGTGGAAGATGGTGCACTTGACCTGGACGCGGAGGAAGCGTCCGCGATATTCGGTGGCGACGTCGTAGGGGGCGCTGTCTCCCCAGGGCTTGGCGACACGGAATCCGAGTTCGGTGGCGCGCGTCATGAAACGCAGTTCGGCCCATTCGCCGCGCGCCTTGGGATGGCGGATGGACATGCCGGGAATATTCATGGCTCCTCAGGTTGCGGCTGCGGAGGAGGCGTCCGGCACGCGGGTTTCACGAGTGCGCGGCAAACCTGCCGCGCGCCCGGTGTTGGGAGAAAGAAAAAGGCGGCCTTGGCGGCCGCCTGTTTTTTGCTCTCTATATTTAGGATAGCAATTTGGAAGGGGTAAACCGGAAATTTTTCGAAAAATATATATTCCCTGCGGATTCAGCTGGTTGTGGAGATTTGTGATCCTAGGGGGGCTTGACAGGAATTTGGGGGTTGAGGCCGCAACCCCCAAAAAACCTGAAACACAGAGGGCACGGAGCTTCACAGAGGAAAGTCCTCGAACTTCCTTGGACTGGAGAAACGGGGCACCCGGCGTTTTGGTGCTCGCGGCGAGTTGCAGCGATCCTTTCCTGTTCGTCCCGACATGCGTTGGGAATGTGAGCCGTTTGGAACAGACAGCCGGATTCTTACGCGGTACGGTTAGCTAGTTTCACTTGGATGCTCCAGGTTTTCCAGCCGCGGCCCCGCACGCGCGAGAATTCGACAGAGAAATCGGAAGCACAATCAAACCCAAGCGGAATTCAGATCGCCGCAAGGCGAGACTTCTCGGAGGATTCCATGAAGCGAATATTCCTGCTGATCGTTATACCGGCGTTGCTGGTCGCGATGGGGTTTGCACAAACTCCCGCGGCTAGCGGCAATACTGACCAGATCAACGTAAAAGGATGCGTGGCTGGGTCGGACGGCAACTACACCGTTGCCGAGAACAACACAGGCAAGATTTTTAAGATCACTACCAGCAGTACTGATCTCAAGGCGTATGTCGGCCAGGACGTAAACCTGACGGGGCAGGCAGGCACTGCTGAGAACAGCCTTGCCATCACCGCACTGAACATGATCTCCGTACACTGCGTAACGGCTGCGGCAGCACCTGCTGCGACCGTCAGCGCACCTGCGGAAACGGTCAGCACTCCGCCTGTCGCCGCCACTGCTCCTGCCGCAGCTGCACCCGCTGCGACTGTCAGCACTCCTGCGGAAACAGTCAGCACTCCGCCTGTCGCCGCCACTGCTCCTGCCGCCGCCGCACCCGCTGCGACTGTCAGTACACCTGCGGAAACAGTCAGCACTCCGCCTGTCGCCGCCACTGCTCCTGCCGCCGCCGCACCCGCTACGACTGTCAGTACACCTGCGGAAACAGTCAGCACTCCGCCTGCTGCCGCGGCACCAACCGCTGCACCCACTATGAGCATGCCCATGGAGACTGCCAGCGTACCGGCTGCTGCGCCCGTTCACCACGCTCGACCATCAGTACAACCTCGGAAACCGGCAGTAACGCCTGCTGCCGCACCGACACCCGCAAAGCCTGTCGCCACGCCTGTCGCGGAAACGGCTGTACCCGCCACGTCTTTCGGCCCACCAGCGGAGACTGCCAGTACGCCGCCTACGCCGGCTGCACCTCTTAAAAAGGCGTCAATCGGCCGGTCCACGGAAATGTTGGTTGCCATCGTCGTGGTGCTGCTCCTCATCGGCACAGGAGTCCCTCTTTACAACCGGTGGAGACGGCAAAAACTTGCCGAGCGGATGAGCCACCAGAATCTCTCTTTTACGAATGTAGAGAAATCCGATCCGGGCAAGAGCGACACGAGCGGAGGACGGAAGGCGGCATAGTCTGAGCGCGGAGTAACATTTCTCAAACTCTGGTCGCCGGCAGCAACTGCTGTCGGCGATCTTTTGTCGCTCAACGGTATTCGACAGAGCGTGGCATCGGCCGCAGCCCCTGCGTTTCAGCGGATCAGCGTCTCGGCAAATCAACGTTTCAGGAGATGCCAGGCCTCCTCGTATTTCTCGTACTGTGCGTGGTTTGTAGTGCAACGCCTGGACTACTCCTCTCGCAGGGTGCGCGCCGGGTCGATACGGGCGATTCGCAGTGCGGGAATAACGGTCGCAACCAGACTCACGGAGACCAGCACCAGGACGACTATCGCGAGCGTCGGTGCATTGTAGACACCGATACCGTATAGCGCACTTCGAAGGACGCGCAGAACGGCGACGCTGACGATCAGTCCGATAGAAAGTCCGACCGTGGCCGCGCGGACTGCTGGAGTTCCGACAACCAAGATGGCTTCCCGAATCGTGGAACCCAGGGCCATGCGGATGCCGATTTCACGGGTCTTCTGGGCGACGACGTTGGCGACCAGCGAGAAGATACCGACAGTGCTTAGCATCAGGGCGAGCCCGGCGATCGCTCCGAGCAGCGCGACTTCGATGCGCTGCATAGCCAGCGTCTTTGCGAGCACGTCCTGCATCCGGTAGAAGCCGGAGAAAGGCAGCATGGGATCGACGCTCGAGAGCGCACGTTGCATTTGCCCCGTCAGACCTTCGATCGGATGAGCGGTACGAACAATCCAACTCGGCTGGAACCATACGTGAAGCAACGAGAATTGGCGGGCGTCCATTTGTGCAGCGGGGACATACATCGTCTCCTCGGCGGAGACAGGCGCGAGTGCGTGCAGCCCTGGAGCCATGGCCACATCCGCCACTACGCCCACAACCAGCGTGTCCTTGTCGATGTGGTGACCAATGGCATCGCCGTGGAAGAATTTGCGCGCGAACGTTTGATTCACAATGGTCACGCGCTGGCTCTTAGGACCATCCTCGTCGGTGAAAGCGCGGCCCTCCAGCAGCGGGATCTGCAAAGCGACGAAGTAATCCGGAGTGGTGTAAACGTCGGCCGTTACAACTTTTTGACCCGCTTCCGGACCATCGTTGATCTCGAGTCCGGCATTGGTTAGTGCGCGTTCGTAGGGCAGACTGAGGCCAACGGCGGCCTGGGTCACTCCGGGAATCTGTCGCATCGCCGACGTGCTGTCGTCGAGCAGCTTTCGGAATGTAGCTGCATCGTGATATCGGACGTTGTCGAGCGACGCCCTGGCCGTCATCACTCCGGCGGGATTGAATCCCGGAGGCAGAGTTTGCAAATGAATCAGGCTGCGCACTAGCAGGCCAGAAGCCGCCAGCAGAATGACGGTCAGGGTCATCTCGCCTGAAATCAGGACCTGGCGGAGACGCACGCGGTCGCGACCGGTTAATTCCCGCGACGCGATCGCCGACCGCAGGTCGAACTTGCGCGTCGTCAAGACGGGAAGCATGCCAAACAACACGCTGGTTGCGAACGAGAGGACAAGCGCAAACAGAAGCACTTCGCGATCGAGTGGAACGCTGGCGACTGGCAGGAAATGTTCCGGGAGCAGCACGAGCAATCCGCGCAGGGCAACGAAGCCGACGCCCACTCCGGCCGCGCCGCCTGCGACGGCCAGCACCAGGTTCTCGATCCACAGCTGTTTCTGAATTCGCCAGTGCGAGGCTCCGAGCGCGAGACGCGTTGCGATCTCAGGGGTACGCCGCAACACGCGCACTAACGTCAATCCGGCAAGATTGGCGCAGGCTATCAGCAAAATGAACCCCGCGGCCAGCATGAGCGTGAGAACTTGCGGACGAAGTGTATCGGTTTCGCCTTTCTGAAGCGGCACGGAATAGTAGGTGACCTGTGCGCCGGGAGTGTCGGACAGTTCGTATTTATCCGGGCGCTGCGACCAAACGCGATTAATTTGAGCGTCAGCCTGCTGCCACGTTGCCCCATCGCGGAGCCGGGTGACGCAGTCGAAGTTCGTTCCCGCTCCCTCGCCTGTGCGGCTCCCTTGAATTGGGATGTACAGGTCAGCGTTGAGGGGAGTGGTTGCGCCGTCTGGCAGAACACCGAGAACCGTGTAGGACTCTCCTTTCAGCAGGACCGATTGCCCAAGGATGCCGGGATTTTCTCCCAATATGTTCTTCCACAGACCGTAGCTGAGGATTACTAGCTTGGGGCCGTGAGGAAGATCTTCTGTTTCGGAAAAATTGCGTCCGATCAGGGGCTGGATGCCCAACACGTCGAGATAGTGGGCGGAGATGCGTCCGGACTGAACGTACTGGACGTGGGATGCGGACTCAAGATTCACGCCCGCAGGCCGGGGGGCTGATATCGCCGCAACCAGCGCGGGAACCTGGTCGCGTAACAGTTCCCACTGCTCTCCGTCGACATGATGGCGCTCATCCCGGGGCTGGGTTCCGGTCACTCGCGTGTAGATCACACCCATGCGCTCCGGATGGGGATAGGGGAGACTTTTCAGCAGGAGCGAGTTCACCAGCGAAAAAACCGCGGTATTCGCACCTACGGAGAGTGCGAGGGTGACTAGCACAGTCGCAGTGAAGCCGGGATTGTGTCGAAACTGGCGCCAGGAGTACCGGAGATCTTGCGCGAGAGTTTCAACAAACGGGAGCGTGTTGTGATCGCGGTAAGCCTGAGTCGTGGCCTCGATTCCGCCGAGCTTGAGGATCGCTTCGCGTCGTGCCTGTTCAGGACTCATGCCCGAGCGGATGTTGTCGTCCATGTGCATCTGTAGATGCGACTCGAGTTCCTCGGCGAAAGTTTTGTCTTCCGCTTGGCGATGGGAGGCTCCCAGACAGCGAAGGAATAGGGCGCGAAGTTTTCTCATACGGACTCCTCGGGAGAAACAAAGCGGCTGAGGATGGCAGCGGCTTTTCCCCAGCGCTGCGATTCTTTTTCGACCTGACGGCGTCCCGCGCGAGTGAGCTTGTAGAAACGCGCCCGGCGATTGTTGTCGGACGTGCCCCACTCAGAGGCGATGTAACCTTCCTGCTCAAGCTTCAGCAACGCGGGATAGAGCGTGCCGTACTGGACGATGAGTTGATCGCCGCTGGTTTGTTCAATGCGGCGCGCGATGCCGTATCCGTGAAGCGGGCCCATCGATTCCAGCGTCTTCAGAATCATCAGGGCGAGAGTGCCCTGCCACACATCGTTATTGCCCATGCAGGCGCCTCCTATTTAGAACCAATAGGACTTTATACTCAGACGTATTGGATGGCAATATGTGAACAGTTAATATATCGAGCAGTTTGCTCCCTGCACATAGGGCTACACGGAAGTTATGCTTGCAAGGGTATTGACCACATTTCTGACCTTCCTCAGTTCCGGGCGCGAAAAGGCGCGCTAAATGAGTACGGCGGCCCTTTGCGGCCGCCGTTTTTACCCTCTCTCTTCAGGATAGCAATTTGGCGGGGGTGAACCGGAAAAGTTTTTAGAAATATATTTCGAGTGGCTGCATTGGCTTAGCGGGAACTTGTGATCGTAAGGGTATTGACAAGAATTTGCCCTGAGCACCACGAGGGCTACCGCCCCATCATCCTTCACGGCTGACGCGCACCTAAATCGTCAACTTCGTCCCCGGCCGGACAGAATGCTCCCTTCGGGCTCCGGGCATCGTGACCATTCACTGCTACCCAACGGCCCCGGCGTCCTGGCAAATGTCAGACAGATGCCCGACTTGCAAGCGTCGAATCCCTAACTGCTGATTACTTGATCGTGAACGCCAGCGTGAGCAGGGTTTTTTGCTCTACCTCGTGGGCTTTGGCGCTTCCGGTTGCGGGGCTAGCTCCCGAACTTCGTTTTACGCTCAGGACCGGGCGATCCCCCGCGATGCGTTTCAGGCGCGGGAGCATGTTGAACATGGCTCCCATATTCGCGGGTTCTTCCTGCACCCACACGATGTCGGCATTCTTGCCATGGCGGTCGAATTCGGCCTGCACTTCCTGCTCAGGAAATGGATAGAGCTGTTCGAGAAATACGATCGCGGTGCTTGTGTCTTTTCTCTTATTTCTTTCCGCCTGTAGTTCGTGGCCGATTTTTCCCGTGCAGATCAGGATGCGCTCGGCTTCCCCGACCGTCGTATCAGGAATGACGTTGAGGAAATTCTTCTGAGTGAAATCTTCAATCGTCGAACTCGCGTCCGGATGGCGGAGCATGCTCTTCGGCGTGAAGACGACGAGCGGCTTGCGCCAGTGACGCAGAGCCTGCCGGCGCAACAGATGGAAGTATTGCGCCGCATTCGAGGGCTGCGCGATCTGAATGTTGTGCTTCGCTGCGAGTTGGATGAAGCGCTCGATCCTCGCACTTGAGTGCTCGGGCCCCTGTCCTTCGTAGCCGTGCGGGAGCAGCATCACGACGCCGGAGAGAAGATTCCACTTCGCTTCTCCGGCGCTGATGAACTGGTCGATGATGGCCTGCGCTACGTTGACGAAATCTCCGAACTGGGCTTCCCAGAGAACGAGCGATTCGGGATAGTCACGGCTGTATCCATATTCAAAGCCGAGGACGCCGGCTTCCGAGAGCGTCGAGTTGTAGATCTCACAGCGGGATTGGTCGGCCGCGATGTTTTCGAGCGGAACGTATTCGTTTTCGTTCTCGATGTCGATCAGGACCGAGTGGCGTTGGTTGAAGGTGCCTCGGCGGGAATCCTGTCCGGACATGCGGACGTGCGTCCCGCTTTTCACGAGGCTTGCGAATGCCAACGCTTCGGCCATGCCATAGTCAACCGGACGCTTGCCATTGCCCATCTCGGCGCGCTGCTCCAATAGCTTCTTCACTTTCGGATGAATGTGAAAGTCCGCCGGATAGGTGGTGAGACGTTCCGTGAGCTCGGAGAGTTCTTGCGGCGAGAGTCCGGTTTCGACCTCGTACTCGGAGCGGTAGAGGCCGCCGAAGTATCCGTTCCAATACTTGGGCAGCTCGCGCAGCATGGGTTTGTGCTTGATGCTTCCGGCTTTTTTCTGCGCTGCTTCGAACTCTGCTTTGATGGCATCGGCCTGCGCCTTGGCATCGGTGACGCCGGTGTCGTCGGCGTAGATTTCCCAAAGCGACGGGTGTTCTTTGATCTTCCGATAAAGAAGAGGCTGCGTGATGGTGGGATCGTCCACTTCGCTGTGACCGTGACGGCGATACCCGATGAGATCGATGACGACATCCGTGCCGAAGCGATAGCGGTATTCGGTGGCGAGACGTGCGACGCGGACAACGGCGTCCACATCTTCGGCATTGACGTGGAAGATCGGGATGGATTGACGGCGCGCGATGCAGGCCGCGAAGCGCGTGGAGTGCTCTTCGGTGTAACTCGTCGTGAAGCCCAGAAGATTGTTGACGACGACGTGGATTGTGCCGCCGACGGTGTATCCCGGGAGATCGGCGTAATTCATCGTCTCGGCGAGGATTCCCTGCCCGGCAAATGCGGCATCGCCATGAACGAGTAGCGGAAGATATCTTTCGCGTCCGCCTTCGCCGGTGCGGTCCTGCTTGGCGCGCGTGCGGCCGACCGTGACGGGATCGACTGCTTCGAGATGACTTGGGTTTGAGACCAGGTGGATATGGAGCTTGCCGCCGCTGTGCGTAACGTATTCGCCGGTGGCGCCCATGTGGTACTTCACGTCTCCGGAACCTAGGACGCTGCGCGGATCGACATCTTCGAATCCGGCGAAGATCTCCTGCGGAGGCCGCTTGGCAACGTGCGCGATGATGTTGAGGCGTCCGCGATGGGACATTCCCATGACAAGTTCGATCGCGCCGAGCCGGGCACCGGTATCGAGAACTTCGTCAATCAGCGGGATGAGGGCCGTGACTCCTTCGAGCGAAAAACGCTTGCTTCCCAGGTACCGCTGCTGCATGACCTGCTCGAACATGTCCGCGCGCATGAGCAGATCGAGGTTGCGGCGCTGGTCTTCTTCGGTGATGTCGAATCCCTGATTGGGAGACTCCATGCGCTCGTAGATCCAGCGGCGGCGGTCGGGGGAGTAGATGTGGTTGATCTCGACTCCGATCGTGCTGGAGTAGATGTTGCGGGCCTCGCGGGCGTATTCGCCTTCGTGCTCGAGCTCGGGCGTGGGACGCGGGCGGAGGAAGCCGAGGGGGTCGAGGTCGCCCTCGAGATATCCGAACTGGCGGTAGGCGTTGAAAACACGTTCCCGCTCAGGATTGGAAGCCGTTGGATCCGAACCGTTTGTGGGCGCAGGCGCCAGTACGGTGGCGCCGGGAGTCTTGGTTTTAGGCATAAATGCTGCTTCTAGAATAACGGATGCAGGGCGGGACCTGAAAGGTTCAGACAGCATTCCCGGAGAAAAGAAAGGCGATAACCACGAAGGACACTAAGGTTCACGAAGGGCTTCCGCTTTAAAACCTTCAACACGGAAGCCACAGAGTTCCACAGAAGATCAAAAAGCCCCACCCTGTCCCGTACAAGACGCGGGACAGAATGGGGCACCCGTTGCGGCTTACTTGCTGAAGTTGAAGATATCCATCATGTCGCCAAGGGCCGGACTGTTCAGGGGGACATAAGGGTTGCTGGGATCGACTCGCGGATTGGCCAGATTGTCGCGGCTACGGTCCGTAATTGGCTTGAGTCCCCAGTTCTTTTCGATGAACTTGAGAATCGAGACATGGTCGGTGTAGCTGTGCGAGATGTGGCCGGCTTTGGTCCAGGGAGAGACGACAATCGTCGGAATCCTGGTGCCGTCGCCGAAGAAGTCGATGGGCTGAATGTATCCGGAATCGTAGTAGCCGCCGCCTTCGTCCATCGTGACGATAATGGCGGTAGAGTTCCAGAGTTCCTTGTTGGCTTTGACTTCGTCGACGATCTTCTTCACGAAGCCTTCGAGGAGGATCAGCTTCGACGAAGCCGGATGTCCGTCGAGCCATCCGTCGGGCTTAACGAAAGATACGGCCGGCAGGGTGCCGTTGTGAATCGCGGCGTCCATGTCAGCGGTGTCCTTCAGGTTTGCCCGGCTTGCAGGATCTTTCATGATCGACGTCGAGTACTGGAAGAAGTTGCAGATGTTGCAGTAAGTGTTCCACGGCACGACGTAGTTGAGGTTCGGATTCTTGAGATACGGATTCCACTGGTCACCGTAGTAAGCCCAGGAGATCCCCTTCTCGTTCAGGGAGTCGCCGATGGTGCGCAGTGGAGACGGAGGAATCGTGAAGACCGTTTGAGCCGGGTTGCCGATGTCGGTGTAGGCGTTGCGGCCGTCGCCGTAGTATCCGGGATTGTAGTTGTTGAGCAGGTAGTAGTGACCGGGCTGGCAATGCGGATTGATCGGGCGAGAGAGAGACTTCAGGTAATTCACGACTGGACCGACGCCAGGCTGGGAAGGATCGGCACAAGCAGAGTACGTGCCACCGCCAGAGGACGGTGAGCCGAAAGAGCCGCTGCCGTAACCATCTTCGGTGTACCAGTTGTTGGTACCGGGCTGCGGGTTGGGGTTTTCGATTTCATCGACGACGCCGGCGTTCGCGCTGCCCGCGGCAACGAGTTGGTTGTGCGGTGGCTGTGCGGGCTGGCCGCTCGAATTGGCGAACCAAATTGCGTCGCCGGTGCCGAGCATGACGTGGTTCGCGCCGGTTCCACCCATCACGGCCTGGTGGAAGTTATCGCTCATCGCATAGTTGTCGGCCAGGTACTTGAAATAAGGAGCATCGCCCAGTTGCATGTTGTAAAAGCCCATCGAGGTCGAGCCCTCTTTGGTGCTGGTGTCGGTCCATCCGGCGGGTTGCGGAAGGCCGTTGGTTCCGGCTCCGACTGAATCTTCAACCCAGGGGAAGAGGTCGCCTTTGCATCCGCTGGGGTTCCAGGTAGTGGTGTTGGCGGCATTGCAATCGAACTGTTGCCACATCTGGTAGAAGCGGTGGACTGGGCTGTTGTCATAGGTGTCATACGGGTGAGTGGCGGAGGTCAACTGGAACGGCCCGTTCGGGAGCGAGGCCGCGTTCGGAATGCGCGTATCGATATCACCGTGATTGAGGCCGGTGCCACCGGTGGTCAGGTAGACGTAGTAGTCGGCGGGCAATGCATTTTCCACTGCTTTCGCGGCGCCTACGGTCGAGAACGGAGGCGTTGTGTATCCACCAGCGAGCACCGGGGGCAGAGTGGTGTATGGCGTGTTGTCGGAGGGGTTGAGTTGATAACCGTCGGAGCTGGAATCATTCGCAGTGGATTGGGCGGCCAGCGAGAAATTCGGGCCGGGAGTTCCGTCCGCGTTGACAATGCCCTTCGAGAGCAGGTTCGAAATTGTCTCGCCCGAGCGGGGCTGGTACGTGGCGAAGACGTGATCGAAGGTGCGATTTTCTCCGATGATCACAATGACATGCTTGATGGGTGTGGCGGTCGAGAACTTGGCGGCGTCTTGCGCGGCCGCGGCAAACGGCATTCCGAGATTGGCGATGAGCGCGAAAAGACTCGCGCTTACCGCGACGTGTTGCCTGGTCTGCGCCAGGAAACCTGGTCTGGACATGAATCTCCTCCTGAGTAAAGAACTACCAAGTGGAAGGTAACTGCGAAGAGGTGAGGCGAGGGTGAAGCGCATGTTAAAACAAATCCACAGCTGAATTGGACCGAAGGGATCGACCCGAGCGCAGTGGTGCAAGTTGGAGCAGTGTTACACCGACGTGAATTGCGGATTACAAAATTTGCACAAATTTATCGCCGGGCGCAGTGATTCCTGTTGACCGCGGCTTGAGAGGACGAGACGAAGAACAATGAAAGTACCGGGCACGCCAGCCATTGTCGGAATTCCATTTGATGGGCAGTCTTCTTATCTGCGCGGGGCTGGAGAGGCTCCGGCGAAGATTCGTGAAGCGCTCGCTTGTGACTCGTCAAACAACTGGACCGAACTTGGCGTGGATCTGGGCGCGCCGGGGATGTTCGAGAACGCCGGAGACATTGCGTTTTCAGAGAAGGATGCGTTCGCCGCGATAGAGAGCGGAATCGAGCGACTAATAAAGTCCGGCAAGCGTTCGGTGTCACTCGGTGGAGATCATTCCATTACGTATCCAATTGTGAAGGCTGTAGCGCGGAAATATCCGGGGCTGACGATCTTCCATTTTGATGCGCATCCCGATTTGTACGACGAGTTCGAGGGGAACAAGTTGTCGCATGCGTGTCCGTTCGCGCGGATTATGGAATCTGGTTTGGCGAAGCGGTTGGTGCAAGTCGGGATCCGAACGATGAACCGGCACCAGCGGGAGCAGGCGAAGAAGTTCGGCGTCGAGGCCGTCGAGATGCGGACACTTCCGGCCTTGAACCGATTGAAAGCGAGTGGGCCCGTTTACATCACCTTTGATATGGACGTGTTGGATCCTGCGTTCGCGCCGGGGATTTCACATTGGGAACCCGGAGGCATGTCGGTCCGTGAGGCCATCGCACATCTTCACGCGATCGAAGGTGAGATCGTGGGTGCGGATCTGGTGGAATACAACCCGGTTCGCGACGTTCAGGGAATAACGGCTATGGTCGCTGCGAAGATTCTGAAAGAAATCCTGGGAAAGATGATTGCCGGATAGATTCGCACTGTGTAAACCGCGAACGATGGGCCATTGGCGCGCTTCGCGGCCGGTAGATTCAGTTCGGAACGCTGATCAAAAAGGCCGCGCCGGATCACAGAGAAAATCGATCTTCTGGGGTACAATCCGCGGTCATGAAAATTGGGCAGTTCGGCCTCGTATGCATCCCTGTTGTATTTGCGGTTGCATGCGGCGGTAGCGGAACAACCTCCACTGGCGGTGGAGGCGGAACTACCTCTCCCGATGCGACGGTCACCATCTCGAAAACCGTGAGCGGTCCCTTCAGCGTGGCGATGTCCACGTCGTTTCAGCCGGCGGAATGGGACTATCAGTTCTTCAACTTGAATCCGACGGCTACGACCGCGCTCGGAAATCTCGGATCGCATCACGTGCGGCTGCAAGGGATTTCGCAGGGCGTACCGCAGACCACCGCGAATACCTGGGACTTCACAGTTCTGGATTCAATCGCGCAGCCAGTGCTGGGAACCGGCGACCTAAGTCCGGAGTTTCAGATCGCGACTGGTCCCACGTTTATGTACGACGCCAATCATAATTTCCTCGATTCGAGTTACCAGCAGTTCGCGGCTTACGCGCAGGACCTTGTCCGGTACTACAACGTTCCGGGCGGGTTCACAGCCACGGACGGGGAGCACGCGTCGCCGAGCGGAACACCGATCACGTGGTGGGGCGTGTACAACGAACCGAACTTCAATAACCTGACTTCGACGCAATATACGCAGCTGTATAACGCTGTTGTCCCGGCGATGCAGGCCATCGATCCGTCGCTGAAGTATGCGGCGGTTGAGTTGGGAGACTACTCCGGGCTGGCCAACCAGTTTCTTCCGGCATTTGTGAGCGGCGTTACGGCCCACGTGGATATTCTGGCCACTCACTTCTACTCGACTTGTCATCAGACGGACACGGACAGCACTCTGTTTGCGACTGTGCCGGGATTCGCTACGGAAGTAGGCGACATCTACACGCAGATGAGCACGAATCCGGCGCTGGCGGCGGTTCCCGTGTGGGTGACGGAGAACAACGTCAACGCCGATTATCAGATTGCGAATGGCATGAGCATGTGCAGTCCGACCCAGAAGTTCGTGAGCGATCCGCGCGGATCGAGTCCGTTCTTCGCAGCATGGAGGCCGTACGTTTTCTCGCAGCTTGGCCGGGCGGGAGTGCAGGCGCTGTATCACTGGGACTTCGGCGCGGATCAACAATATGGAGAGGTGGATTACAACACCGGTGCGCTGCAGTTGAGTTATTGGGTGGATTACTGGCTGGGACAGGTATTCCCACCGGAGGCAGGCTCGCAGCTGCTGCAGCATACTTCCACCGATGAAGCCGACCTGGAAACGCTGGCGGTGCTCAATAGCGATAACAGCGTCGTGGTGATGGTGGCGAATCACGCGGTCGACGCGGGTACGGACAATAACGCCATGGGCTTGTCGAAGACGGTGTCAGTGGATGTGTCGGCCTTGGGAAGCTTTTCCAGCGCCAGTCTGGTCACCATTGACCTGAATACAAGCGCGGCCAGTGGTCCTGCAGCCAAGAGTGTGGTTGTTGCTCCGCAGATTCCGTTGGATCTCCAAGGGTATTCGGTAGGTTTTCTTAGCTTGAAACCGTGACCAGAGAGCCGATCCACGTTCTCGATCGCGGTGTTCGGATGCTCAAAGTGGACTTTAATTTGGTCCCGACGAGGGCTAGATTAGGCGAATAGTACTTACACCATCATGAGACATAGCTTTATTCGAAACTCTAAAGCGTACGCGTTCGCCGCCGGATTGCTGGCTCTGGCAGCGCTCGCGGGCTGTTCCAGCAAGACCTCCAAAAATCCGCAGGCAGGGCCGGGTGCCATGCCGGTCAAAGTGATTGAAGCGAAGGCGATGCCGGTGAATGACACCTCGGAATATGTGGCCACGCTCAAATCGCGGGATTCGGCGGTGATCATGCCGCAGGTGGAAGGCCTGATCACGCAGATTTTTGTGCATTCCGGGGACCGCGTCGCTGCCGGCGGACCGCTGATGGAAATCGATCCCCTGAAGCAGCAGGCAACGGTGAAGAGCCTGGAGAGTGCGCGGGCGGCGCAACGCGCAAGTCTGGCATTGGCGAAGCAACAATTCGAGCGCGCCGAGGGTCTTTCTTCTGCAGGCGTGGTCAGCAAGCAGGATCTCGACCAGGCTAAGGCGACCATGGACGCGGCTCAGGCACAGATGGACGCGCTGGATTCGCAAGTCAAGGAACAGGAAGTCCAACTCCACTATTACAAGGTAGTGGCGCCGCGTGGAGGAATCGTTGGAGACATCCCGGTACGCGTGGGCGATCGCGCAACCAGTGCGACGCAACTTACGACCGTGGACCAGCCGGGCAGCCTGGAAGCGTACGTCTATGTGCCGATCGAGCGGTCTGCACAACTTAAGATGAATCTGCCCGTGCAGATTGTGGATGCCACGGGGAAAGTTCTGGTTGACACTCGGATCAGTTTCATCTCGCCGCAAGTGGATAACACGACCCAGACAATACTGGTAAAGGCACGCATTACGAATGGAAACGATGCGCTGCGGCAGTCGCAGTTCATCCGCGCGCGGGTCATCTGGGGCACGCATCAGAATCCCGAAGTTCCGATTTTGGCGGTGTCGCGGCTGGCGGGACAGTACTTCGCGTTTGTGGCTGAGCCTCAGAACGGCGGATCGTTCGTCGCAAAGCAGCGAGCGCTCACGATCGGCCAGACTATCGGAAATGATTTTGAGGTGCGGGATGGCATTAAGCCGGGCGACAAGGTGATCGTCTCCGGTACGCAGTTCCTGATGGACGGGATGCCGGTGATTCCACAGAGTTGACGCGCGCGTTCTGTCCGCCTTGATTTGTGATTCGTACTGAGGCCCTGATCTCTCATGTTTGTTGATTTCTTCATACGGCGGCCGGTATTTGCTACGGTCTGCGCACTGCTGATTATCCTGGCGGGTGCGTCGGTCATTCCCTCGTTGCCGATTGCTGCCTTTCCGAATCTCGCGCCTCCGCAGGTGGGCGTTTCGAGCTTCTATATCGGAGCGAGCGCGCAGACGGTCGAGAGCGCGGTCACGATCCCGCTGGAGCAGCAGATCAACGGCGCGGAGGGGATGAAATACATCACCTCCACCAGCGGCAATGACGGGACGAGCCAAATACTGGTGACCTTCGATCTGACGCGCGATCCTGACCTGGCGACGGTGGACATTCAGAACCGCGTGAACACCGCACAAGGAAGATTGCCGGGCGCGGTGAAGGCCGTCGGCATTACGACCCAGAAGACGTCGCAGAACTTCGTGTTCGGCGCAGCCATTACTGCCGACAACAACCAGTATTCCACGCTGTTCATGAGCAATTACCTGGACGTGTACGTCCGGGACGCATTGAAGCGGATTCCCGGCGTTGCCGATGTTCAGATCTTCGGCGAACGCAAGTATTCCATGCGCCTTTGGCTGGATCCGGCGCGGCTGGCCGGCCGCGGGCTCACCGCGCCTGACGTCGTCAACGCGCTGAGTGAACAGAACGTGGAGGTCGCTGCCGGGCAGGTGGGACAGCAGCCGTCGATCCCCGGGCAGAATTACCAGGTGAGTGTGCGCGCAGTAGGCAGGCTGAGTGAAGCGGCACAATTCGACAACATCATTCTGAAGACGAATGCGGACGGGACGCTGGTTCGGCTGAAAGACGTAGGACGCGCGGAGCTGGGCGCAGAGAACTACGCTTCAGACCTGCAATTCAACGGACAAGATGCAGTTGGCATTGCCGTGGAACAGCTCAATACGGCGAATGCACTCGATGTGGACCGGCGGGCGGTCGCCGAACTGGACCGGCTTTCAAAGAGCTTCCCGCCCGGGATGCATTACAAGCTCGCATTCGACACTACGGATGCAGTCAGCGAGTCAATTCGCGATGTGCTTAGCACGCTGGGAACGGCGATCGTTCTCGTCATTCTTGTGATCTTCATCTTCCTGGAAGATTGGCGCAGCACGATCATTCCGGCGGTGACGATTCCGGTTTCGCTCATCGGAACGTTCGCGTTTGTGAAGCTGCTTGGATTCTCCATCAATACCCTTACGCTCTTCGGGATCACGCTGGCGACGGGACTGGTGGTGGACGATGCGATTGTAGTTATCGAGAACATCGAGCGGCACATCCAGCAAGGCCAGCGAGATCCGCGCAAAGCTGCATCAGAAGCGATGGGTGAAGTCACCGGGGCCGTGATTGCGACTTCGCTCGTGCTGGTTGCGGTGTTCGTGCCGGTGGCGTTCTTCCCAGGAACGACCGGGATTCTCTTCCGTCAATTCGCGCTGACGATCGCGTTCTCCATCGCGATCTCGGCATTCAATGCGCTGACGCTTACACCCTCCCTCTCGGCTCTGCTGCTGGGTCGCGAGCATGGAAAGAAGATCTGGTTGTTCCGCGGAGTGGACAAGGTCATCGGCGCCACCACAAGTGGATACAGGCGGACATTAACGTTCGTGCTGGATTACAAGCTGGTGATGGCCCTGCTCTTCTTCGTGGGCCTTGGGCTCACTTACTTTGTCTTTACGCGAGTGCCGACTGGATTCGTGCCCGACGAAGATCAGGGGTACTTCATCATTGTGGTGCAGGCTCCGTCGGGAGCATCGCTGGCGTATACCAAAAGCGTTGAGCAGCAGGTGGAGAAGTTGGTGAGCAGCATTCCCGAGGCGGAAGGCAGCTTCTCCATTGCAGGATTCAGCTTTGCGGGCGCGGCCGCGAATCAAGGGCTAATGTTCGTTTCACTCAGGCCGTACTCCCAGCGCAAAGGAGACCAGCACGCAGCACCCGCGGTCTTGAATCGCCTGCGTCCGCAATTGTTTGGGATCTCAGGCGCGATCGTGTTTGCGACTTTGCCGGCGCCGGTACAGGGTCTGGGAGAGTTTGGCGGATTCCAATTTGAAGTCCAGGATCAGACTTCGCATAAGCTCGAGGAATTGGCTGCGGCGGCAGGCTCATTGATCCAGCAGGGCGGAAAGCGCAAGGACCTGAGCCAGCTGTATACACCGTTTACAGCGAACGATCCGCAGTACCTGGTGACCATCGATCGCGATAAGGCCAAGAGCCTGCATGTGCCCCTGTCGCAGATTACGGATACCTTGGGCGTGTACATGGGCTCCGCTTATGTGAACGACTTCGATTTCAACAATCGTTCCTATCGGGTATACGTGCAGGCCGATAAGCAATTCCGCGCGACCGCGCAGGATATGAAGCAGTTCTACGTGCGGTCGGATAGCGGAGCAATGGTGCCGCTGGAGAATCTGATCAGCATTACTCAGACGACGACGCCGCAGGTCATAAGCCACTACAACCTGTTTCGCTCGGCGGAGATTGATGGATCTCCAGCGCCGGGTTACAGCTCGGGCCAGGCCATCGCGGCAATGGAACAGATGGCGGCGAAACTGCCGCAAGGATTTTGGTACAGCTGGACGGGATTGTCGCTCGAGGAATTGCAGGCCGGTGGGACCTCGCTGGTGCTGTTTGGCCTGGGAACGCTCGTGGTCTATCTGACGCTCTCGGCGCAGTACGAGAGCTTCGTGCTGCCCTTCATTGTGCTGTTGGCGGTCCCGATGGCTTTGCTGGGAGCGCTGGCCGGACAGTGGGTTCGCGGGCTGCAGAATGATGTCTTCTGCCAAGTCGGGCTCGTCATGCTCGTAGGACTCTCGAGCAAGAACGCCATTCTGATCGTCGAATTTGCCGAGCAGTTACGTGAGCGGGGACTACCCCTGGTCGAGGCCGCGGTGCAGGCGGCAACGATTCGGCTGCGCCCGATTCTGATGACATCGATGGCGTTTATCCTGGGCGTGGTGCCCCTAGTCTTTGCGACCGGAGCCGGAGAGAATGGCCGGCATTCCGTGGGGACGACGGTCTTCGGCGGGATGATTATGTCGACCGTGCTCAACCTGTTCTTTATCCCCGCGCTGTACCTGATCATCGAAGGATGGCGCGAGCGTGGCAAGACTCCGGAGCATCGGTAAGGCCCTCTCACAACGTAAGACTTCTCACCACGAAGGACACGGAGTTTCACAGAGGAATACGTTCTTACGCCGCCGTTTGGCGGTTGCGCTTGCGAGAGGGACTTCCCTTCATCTGCGATTGCTCTAGTTGACGCTTCTTCTTGCGGGCTTCGCGGCGGCGGATCTTCGCCATCCACTCGCGGGAGTACATGGTGCCGCGGCATTTCGGCGATCCGCAGTAGCAGGGCGCCGGGTCTTCATCGTCGTACAAGTTGTAATCCCAGACGAGTTCCTCTCCCGCGGCAATGTCACGGACGGCGAACAACCATACGCGGCCTTTGATCTCGTCGACTTCGCAGTTGGGGTCGCAGGAATGGTTCAGGTAGGCGCCCATGCCTTCGCCGTCGATGACAGTCTTCCCGTCGTCCAGTCCATATAGGTAGGTGCGCGATGCGCCGTCGTAGCGGCGGTCTGCCTCTTCAGGAGTGATGCGCTCTCCGGTGTATTCGACGATGCGGGTTCCTTTGCGGATCGGCGTAGAGGTATAGACGCCGACGGAATGAATCGGTGAAGGACGGACAGCCAGAGCCATGCAACTAATTTCGCATGGCCGGGCAGATTTTGGGAATGTGAAAATTAAAATCTCCGGCAATCTCGGTGCGCAGACCGCGTTGTGGCGCTAGCCCACCACTCCAGCAATGTAGAATCTCGCGTTGACGCTCGTGGTAGACTTCGCGGGCTGAACTAGCGCTTCAAAAGGACGAGGTGACGACATGGGGATCAAGCGGACAGCAATTGTAGTCGGAGTTGTGGCGGCTCTGATGGGGGCGTTGGGAGGGGTAGCACAGGCTGCGAAAACGAAGTTGGTGAAGCCGTCGATTGTGGATCAGGCGAAGGCGTATTGCACATCAACCGGCGGCGTCGTCGAATTGCGGACGGCGGTCTGGGGGACCAACAATCCGCAACAGGATTGGCTCTGGCTGACCGGGGTCGAGTCCTTCTGCCAGTACACGCTGGCCGAAGATGGCTCGAGGATCCATGTGTCGCTGCAGACTTTGTACTCGTCCAAGCCGACTCTGGCGGCGCTGGCTTATTACGCCCAGGTTGCATGGAATGGCCAGGGTAACGGAAATCCGGCATCGTACTACTGCACGCAACTAGGCGGAGCCGAAATCGGCGCCACGGACTTCTCAGGCGGCGGATGGGTTTTGCTCGGCAGCATCGACGAGTCGCTGGAAGCGTGTGTGTTCCCTGACAATTCGACCATCGATTCCTGGGGATTGTTCTATCACTCGGACAGCATCGTACGGGGAGTCGATCTATCGACGGTGTTGAAGTATGCCAATCCCTACGCGACTAAGAAGTAGGCCTTGAGGTTATTCCAGGATCGGGTTATAGCAGGAAAGCGCCGCTGCCGATTGGCAGCGGCTTTTCTTGGACGCTACGGTTCGTAGACCGAACTACCGAAACCTTGCTTGCGGGCAGTCTCCTGCATTTCTTCAAGACGTTTTTGCTGTTCATCCAGCTGAGCCTTCATGCTTTCGACTTCATCCTGCTTTTGCTTCTGGCGCTCGTTCCATTGGGCGCAATTGGCGACGCAGTTTCCGCCGGCAAAGTGGATCGAACTGCTGAGATCTTCAATCTGCTGCTTGAGCGAATCGACGGCGGCCTTCTGGGATAGGATTGAGGATCGAACTTGTTCGGTACGATCCTCCTGCTTTTCAGCCTTCGAAGAATTCTCATGTTTATCGGCGTCAGGAGCTGGGTTTGAAGTGGCAGCCGGAGTTGCGTGCTCAAACATATTTTCATTGCTGATCACGTGGGCCGGTTTGGAAGCAGCGGAATCATTGGCAGCCGTGGCACTCGCCGCATCTGCAGAATTGGACGAGACCCGCTTCAGCTGGGCGCCTTTCTGTTGCTTCTCCTGACGTACATGGCGCGCCACATCGCCGAGCGATGGCTGGTCCTGCGCCTGGGTCGCAACGGTCCACAAAAGTGCGCTGGCGGCACACAGCAGAAGTGCTTTTCGCATGAAAGAAGTCCTCTGGCACCGGACGTCGGGGAGACGGCGTGCTCGAATGATGCTAGCGCCGAAAGCGCGGGAATCCGAGTTACGTTCGTACCGGAGCGGCCATTGCCGCTAGGCCTTAGCGAAGCTTGAGATTAGCGCATCCAGCTTACCGAGTAGCGCATGATTACCCTGCCGCGGATACTGCGCCAAGGCCTCACGATAGTGCGGCAGATTGAAGAGAAAGGATTCCACTCGTTCCTTGTTCAGGTCTTCCCAATAGCTTCCGTAGCCGGACTTCTCCAGCCAATAGGCATTGAAAATCTGCTCGAATTGATGGCTTACGGGAACGGCAAGATAGGGCTTACGGAGGTGGAGAGCCTCGGTGACCAGCGAGAATCCGGAGTTGGCAATCACGGCGCGGGCACTCACCAGGTCGTTGAAGAATCCGTCGAGAGAGGGCTTCTTGAAGGTGACGTTGCCTTCGACACCTTCCCGGCCGAAACCATAGGCGACGAACGGGCAGCGGATCGTGGTCAGCAATTTCGCCAGCGCTGGTGCCGGCGACGTGACATACACCAGGACGTGGTCGCCAACGATCGGGGTGGCTTCGAGGATCTCGCGGCGGAGGAGCGGGGGAAAGAGGAAGGTGTTGCGTTTTCGGATTGGCGCCGTAAAGAAAGAGATCACGAGGTAAGCGTTGGCGCGCGGAGTCATGAGTTTGGTGACTAACTTGGCAGCGGCAGCATCGCGACGGTATTGCCCGGGATACGAGACAGCGGCATTAGTCAGGCAGTGCTGGTTGTCGATGGAAATCACGGGCAGCCGGCGCTTGTGTCCGACGTGGCACGTCTGGGGCTCGAAATCGGTGATGACCAGATCGATCTCTTTGTCGTCCACCAGTTTGTTGAGAAGCGAGAGACTCTTTCGAGCTTGCGGAATCGTGATCAGATTTTTCGCGATGGTCCGTTTGTATCGCACGCGGTTGTTCACGTAGGAGAAGCGGAATCCGTAGATCTCTGTGACCTCAAATTCAGTTTTCAGGTTTTGCAGTCCCCGGTCGAACGAGGCTACGTGAACATGGTGGCCTTGCGAGACGAGATGCGTGAGGACTTCTTTGGCGCGGGTGGAGTGGCCAGCGCCTTCTCCGTTCACTCCATAGAGGATGTTGGCCATGGAAGCAGCGAGTATAGCGCGACACGGGCGACGAACGGCCTTGATTGTGAGCGAACCGCGAAGGGCCGCCCTTCGCCCCAGCCGAAACGCAATGACTATTGTTGCGATTGCGCGACCGGCAGCGCCACCGTGTCAATGGTGGCCGGGTCATCTCTCAGCTTGATGTAGAGGGTTTTTCCTTTTGGCGGGGGAATGACCAGAGCGTCTTCCACGAATCCTTCCGGGACGGTGACCGAGTTCACGAAATCCTCATCTGCACTTACCGAATCGAGCAGAAACAGTTTGTCACCGCTCAGCGTGCATTGCTTTTCTGGAGGCGTACAGCGGACTCCCTTGAGCATCGGCACGCGAACGAGACTTACCAGCGTCTGCCAATCGCCATTCACACCATCACCGCTGACCGGACGGAACTTCAGTGGGCCGAAGGCCGAGGGCCCGAGAAGCTTCATTGGGTCCAGAACGGCCAGCACCGTCTTGGCATCCTGCATCGTCAGATTGCCATCTTTGAAGCTGAGCAGAACTTTGAACGATTCGTCGGCAGTGGCCACTTCTATTTTTTCTGAAGGTAGAAAATTCTCCGGGACCTGAGTTTTCAGGAAGAAATTCAGGCGGCCATCCTGGGGAAGTTCGTCCTGGCTGCCAAGCCGAACCGCGGCAGGCGCCACCGGATCGACTTGAATACTCTTGGTCAGGACATTCACGGCCGGGCGCTGCGCCTCTACCTCAGATCTTAATTCGAGAACGCGGCCATCTTTTAAATTGGCCTGAACTGTGATGGAGTCACCCGGATGAAGCTTTGTGCGAACGGCAGCGTCAGATGCAGTGAGCTTTAGTTCATCCTGCTGATTGGCGCGGCCGAGTGAGTCCGGCTTGAAGCGGATGCCGTTCACGTCAAGGTTCTCGACCTGATCCAGACGCGTGCCTTTGAGAATGCCATCAGCGTCTCCGGCATGAATACCGAAACTGTCGAGGCGGCCGGCTTCGGCGTACGTATGTAGCGGAACTTCATCCGCCTCGCGCAGTCCGAACTTCTTGATCAGCATGGTGACCGATCCGGCGCTCGCCTTCTCTAACGGAACCTTCACTTCCAGCTCGTCGGACTTTGAGGTCTTCCATTCGGTGGGAACAGCCCTTCCCTGCTCGTCCTTGAATGTGACTTCGCTGACGCAGCACGCATCCGGCGACTGCAGGTGCAGCGTATCCTCGCGGCCAATGATCAAGGCGCTTGCATCTTTCGAAGCGACGACCCATTGCGCGGGACGGGGCAGGCGCAAGCGATAGTGCGGCCCATCAAACGGGCGGAAACCCCACGTTCCGCGGATTGACACGGTAATCTCGGGATCGAGTTTGGCGGCCTGTAAGGCCTGAGTCTCGACAATGAAGCCGCCGCGCATTGGGTCGGGCTGGGCGGGAACCTCCAAGGCCGGACCTTGCTTCGTGTCCACGTGCAGGACGAAGTTGTGCGCAAGCTCAGTCGCATAAACCAGAGGAGCGCCCTCGGCCTGGAGCAGAATCGTCGCCTTGCCCGCACAGAGCACCTGGTTCTGGTCGACCGCGTGAAGCGGAGGAGGAGGAGATGGGTGCACCGGAGGCAGTCCCACAACCAATACAGATTTCGGATTGCGAAATGATGGCGGATTATTGAGGCGCAGATTCAGGTCGTTTTCTTTGGGCAGCGAAAGAGCGGGAATGTACTGGTACTGAGCTGTGTGCGCGGTCGAAAGGATGCGGGCGACATCGACTACCGCGCCTATATAAGGACTGTAATATCCGCCGCGCGCTGTGGGAGTCGCGCTGATTTGCGCCAGCAGATCGGACGACGGCCCGGAGGTCAGCGTTGCCACCATCGTCTGACTGTGGGCGTCATCGAGAACGAGTTGATCTGTGTTCTGCGTGAGGCATGGGACCTGCTGCGCGGTGGGCTTATCGAAGCATTGCTGGTCCAGCTTCATGTTGAGGCTGCGAGCGAGAGCCGTAGTGTGCGCCTTCAACTGCTCGGGATCGGCGTTGTAAGTCTCGCGCACGGCCTCAAGATATTTCTCGAGCCGCGCGCGATCGAGGCTGGCCTGTTGCAGGTCCTGCGCGGCCCTGACGAATGCTCCGGGCTTGCCGCGAACCGCCGCCCGCAGGGTGCTGAATGCACCGCCTGTTTCGGGAGCAAAAAAGATCAGTGCCTCTTCGGCCTCTTCGGGCACGATGATGAAGACACCCTCATCATGAACGGGCTTGGTCCAGGTCTCGACGCGGGTAAACCATGATTCGGGCGGAGGATTCGTGGCTCCGCGCAGGAAGGCAATCACCATCAGATAGCGGACCGACTGGCTGTCGGGCAGATCGGGATGAACCCAGAGACGGTCTCCGGCCTGAAGATTGGGAACTTCGGCAATGGGAAGAGTGACGCCGGCGCGCTGCACGCGAACCTGGACCTTGGGGCCGATGAGGTCGAACGCAGCGTTCTCGGCGTTTGCGGAACAGGTAAAAAGAACGAGAAGCAATAGCACTAAAAGCGCTGCAATTTCGCTTTGACGCCGTGATTGCAACATCAGTCCCTTAAGGCGCACTACTTCCCTCTCCAGCGTGGATATATGCGATGCGACTGTTCAATTATTCTAACTGATCGGTTGGGACT
Source organism: Terriglobia bacterium (assembly GCA_963727085.1). Classification (GTDB taxonomy): domain Bacteria; phylum Acidobacteriota; class Terriglobia; order Terriglobales; family Acidobacteriaceae; genus Sulfotelmatobacter. Next base: position 365,214 of record CAVSER010000008.1, read on the forward strand.
TACGAGCTTGGTATCGGGTTGTAAGTCCAGCGCAATCTTGCGAATCTAGGCGATATACGGGTCACTTTTAGAGCGGAAGTTGCAGATATTGCTTCGCGTTGCGGTAGCAGATGTCCTGGATCAACCGGCCGAGGAGGGCGTCATCGTTGGGCAGTTCGCCGCGGGCGACGTCCTGGCCGATCATGTCGCAGAGAACGCGCCGGAAATATTCGTGACGCGGATATGACATGAAGGAACGTGAATCGGTGACCATTCCAATGAACCGCGAGAGAAGGCCGACGTTCGAGAGAGCGTTGATTTGTGCGGTGATGCCTTCCTTCTGGTCGAGAAACCACCAGGCGCTGCCGTACTGAATCTTGCCTGCGATCTCTCCGCCCTGGAAAGAGCCGATGAGGGTAGCGAAGGGAAACGTATCCGCCGGGTTGTTGTTGTAGAGAATCATCCGTGGCAGTGCATTTTCTCGCGAGAGAAGATCGAGGTAAGCGGCGAGGGGACGGATTTGTTCGAAGTCACCCACCGTGTCGTAGCCGGTGTCGGGACCGACATGGCGGCAGGCTGCCTCGTTGACGTTGCGGAGCGCGCCGAGATGGAGTTGCTTGGTCCATCCTCTTTCGGCGTCGATGCGGCCGAAGAACAGCATCATGAAAGCGGCGAATTGGGTCCGCTCTTCAGTGCTGATGTTCTTTCCTTCGAGTGCATTCGAAAAGATTCCGCCAGCTGCGCCGTCAGAGCATGGATTTGCGAAGCAGTGATCGAGGCCATGATCGGAAAGACGGCATCCCAGCGTATGAAAGAAGTCGTGACGCTTGCGGAGAGCGTCGAGAAAGCTGGTCAGATTCCGGATTTCTACGTTTGCGGCTTTGGACAGTTTGTCGAGCCAGACTTTGAACTCTTCGGCTCCCGCCGCGAGGGCCCTGTCAGGCCGGAACGCGGGAAACACTCGCGCGGGAAGTTTCGAGTTTGCGATCTTCTGATGAGGTGCGAGATCGTCAGAGGGATCGTCTGTTGTGCAAATGATCTCGACGTGGAACTTCTTGAGAATCTCTTGCGTCGTTAGTTCCGACAGAATCGTATTCGCGCGCTCCCAGATGTGCGGGGCGGATCTTTCATCAAGCAAGTCACTGATCCCGAAATATCGCTGCAGCTCCAGATGCGTCCAGTGATAGAGCGGGTTGCGTAACGTGTATGGCACCGTTCGCGCCCAGGCCAAGAATTTCTCGTAAGGAGAAGCATTGCCGGTAACGTATTTTTCGTTAATGCTGTTTGCGCGCATGGCCCGCCATTTGTAGTGATCGCCCTCGAGCCAGATTTCGAACAGGTTGGCGAAGCGGCGGTTATCGGCGAGATCTTTCGGAAGCAAGTGGCAGTGGTAGTCGAGGATGGGCTGAGGCGCAGCGAAGTCGTGGTACAGTCGGCGTGCGACGTCATGGGAAAGCAGAAAATTCTCGTCGAGAAACGCGGGCATTTGTCGCTGGTCCTAGCTTCCGTTCGTCGGGACGAATATACCAGTTCTGCCGGGCTTGACGAGAACGCCAGCCAGCATTTCTAGTGGCGTACATCGCAGAATGAACGCACTCGGTTGAGTTTCAATTCTCCATTGTCGGCACAGAGTGATGCGGCAGCGCACCCCGGCGAGAAACCTGGCGGGCAGGTGCGCTGGCTGATCTGCGGATTGCTGTTCTTCGCGGCCTCGGTCAACTACATGGACCGTCAGGTCATTGGGCTCCTGAAACCCATGCTGCAAGCCCAGTTTGGCTGGACCGAGATTGGGTACAGCAATATCGTGCTCGCCTTCCAGTTGGCGTACGGGGCCAGCCTGCTGTTCATCGGAAAGCTTATCGACCGGCTTGGGACACGCATCGGCTTTGCGCTGGCCGTGCTGTTCTGGAGCGTGTCTGCGATGGCCCACGCAGGGGCCAGTTCGGTTTTTCAGTTTGCCGCTGCGCGATTCAGCCTGGGCATCGGCGAGTCCGGCAGCTTTCCTGCATCCATCAAAGCAGTGGCTGAATGGTTTCCGAAAAAAGAGCGGGCACTGGCCACGGGTCTGTTCAACTCCGGAAGCAACATCGGAGCTATCGTCACTCCTGTGATTGTGCCGTGGCTGACGATCCGATGGGGATGGAGAATCGCCTTCATCGCGACCGGAGCGCTGGGTGCGCTGTGGATCGTCGCCTGGCTCGCCCTGTATCGCCGTCCTGAAGAGAGCAAGCTATTATCTCCCGAAGAGTTGGCTTATATATGCAGTGACCGCGAAAGCACAGCTCCGGCGCCGGTTCCCTGGATGACCATGCTGAAGTCCCGCCAGGCTTGGGCCGTAGGGCTGGGAAAGTTCTTCACCGATCCGATCTGGTGGGTGTACCTCTTCTGGATGCCGGACTTCCTTAGTCGAAACCTTAAACTTGATCTCAAGGGAATGGCTCTTCCGCTATTTGTTATCTACAGCGGCGCGTGTGTAGGAAGCGTCGGCGGAGGATGGTTGTCGTCGTCGCTGCTGAAACGAGGATGGTCAGTCAACGCGAGCCGCAAGACGGCGTTGCTGGTTTGCGCGCTAGCGGTGACTCCGATCATGCTTGCAGCGCGCACCTCGAACGCCTGGTTCGCGGTACTACTCATCGCGCTGGCCGCTGGGGCGCATCAGGGATGGTCGGCGAACATTTATACGACGGCTTCTGATATGTTTCCGCGGGGCGCTGTCGCCTCGGTCGTCGGATTCGGAACGTTGCTCGGTTCGATTAGCGGAATGTTGATCGCAAACCGCGTGGGATACATCCTGCAGCGCACTGGATCCTATATCCCGGTTTTCATTTTGGCCGGGTCAGCATACCTGGTGGCGCTTCTTTTTGTGCAAGTGTTGGCGCCGAAGCTAGAAAAGGCGGAGATTTGAGAATGCGTCTGTTTACCTGGATCGAAACGGCCTCGCTGCTGAGTCCAACCGTTCTTCAAGACCCGGAGAGCAATTCACAGGTGAGCCTCAGCTTCTAATACAACTCGAATGGCCCGAACCTCAAGACCGATTCCGTCGTTGCGTTGGTGGATTGGCGGACTGCTGTTCGCTTCAACGGTCATCAATTACATTGATCGGCAGACGCTCTCCCTACTCGCCCCCTACCTCAAGCTGGAATATCACTGGACGAATTCGGATTACGCGAATCTCGCAATCGCGTTTCGGATCGCATACTCGATCGGACAGAGCGTCTTCGGCAGAATGATCGATCGCGTGGGGACGCGGCGCGGACTCACGTTGACCGTGATCTGGTATTCATTGATTTCGATGTCAACGTCGTTCGCCCGAGGATTCTACAGCTTCGCGACTTTTCGATTCCTGCTGGGGGCCGGTGAATCGGCGAACTGGCCCGCCGCCACGAAAGCCGTATCGGAATGGTTTCCGAAACGAGAGCGAGCTCTGGCGACAGCGCTGTTCGACAGCGGCTCGTCGATCGGCGGCGCGGTCGCTCCATTCATCGTTCTATGGATTTACTTCCGTTGGGGATGGCGGCCCGCATTTGCCGTGCCTGGCATACTTGGATTTCTGTGGCTGATCGCGTGGCGGTTGCTTTACTACCCGCCAGATATACACGACCGCATCTCGGAATCGGAACGCGAGATGATTTTCGCAGACCGGGAAGAATCGCGTGCGCCGCATGGCAGCCGGATGCGCTGGGTGGATTTGCTGAAGCTGCCACAGACCTGGGGCACGATCATCGCGAAGGCCTTCCCGGATCCCGTGTTCTTCTTCATTACCGAATGGTTCCCGATTTATCTGGTGGCGAAAGGAATCGAGTTACGGAGCGGCCTGATTGCGGTCTGGATTCCATTTGTCGCTGCCGATATTGGCAGTTTCGTCGCGGGCGGAATTTCGGGATACCTGGTCCGGCGCGGGATGTCGCTGGGCTTCGCGCGCAAAATACCTATCATCTACGGCGGCATTGGGATGCTGCTCATCATTCCGACGATCTACACGACCAACTTGTATGTCATCGCCTCTCTGTTTGCCATCGTGACGTTCACCTACGCGGGATTCACCACGATGGCGAACGTGCTGCCTTCTGACCTGTTCAACAGCGATTCAGTGGGATCGGTCAGCGGATTGAGCGGAACCGGAACCGGATTAGGGACGATCATTGCGTTCAAACTCATCGGATATCTGACGGACGCGCGGCAGTCGGCAGGCACACATGTCTTCGATCCCATTATTGTCGCAGCGGGAATCGTTCCCTTCGTAGGGATGCTCCTGGTACTGCTGCTCGTGAGGAACACCGAAGCCACAGAGCGGGGATTGGTGCGCCGAATCTGACGTTTGGATACACTTTTGGGTTCGGATATGAGGAGACTTACGTGAAGATTACCGACGCGAAGATATTCGTCTGCTGCCCGGGACGAAATTTCGTCACTCTGAAGATCTGTACGGACGAGGGCATTCACGGGCTCGGCGATGCGACTCTGAACGGCCGCGAGTTGGCGGTTGCGTCCTATCTCACCGATCACGTAATTCCATGCCTCATTGGGCGCGATCCCTCGCAGACCGAAGATATCTGGCAATACCTGTATCGCGGCGCGTACTGGCGGCGCGGGCCCGTGACCATGACGGCGATCGCCGCAGTCGACATGGCGCTCTGGGACATCAAGGGCAAAGCGCTGAACACTCCCGTGTACAACCTGCTCGGCGGTGTGAGTCGGACCGGAGTGATGGTTTATGGGCATGCGAATGGACGCGATGTCCAGGAGACGTCGGATCAGGTCGCACATTACAAAGACCTCGGCTATCTCGCGATCCGCGCACAATCGGGCATACTGGGCCTGCCATCTACGTACGGCGTCGCGAAGGACAAACTTTTCTATGAGCCGGCGGAGAAGGGACTTCCTCCAGAGAATTCCTGGTCAACGGAGAAGTATCTGCTGCACGTGCCGAAGTTGTTTGAGACGCTGCGCGTGAAGTTCGGGGACGATCTACACCTTCTGCACGACGTGCATCACCGGCTGACTCCAATCGAGGCGGCGCGGCTGGGAAAGAGTCTTGAGCCTTATCATCTGTTCTGGTTGGAAGATGCTGTGCCGGCGGAATTGCAGGAAGGATTCCGCATCATCCGAAAACACACAACAACGCCGCTCGCGGTGGGCGAGGTGTTCAATGCTGTTTGGGACACGCATATCCTCATCACCGAGCAGTTGATTGATTACCTGCGGATGACGGTGGTTCACGGTGGTGGCATCACCCATATGAAGAAAGTGGCGGCATTCGCCGACATTTATCATGTGCGGACAGGCTGCCACGGCGCGACGGATCTCTCCCCGGTCGCCATGGCTGCGGCGTTGCACTTCGATATCTCCATCAATAATTTTGGGATCCAGGAGTACATGCGCCACACTGCGGAAACGGACGAGGTGTTTCCGCACGCGTACACATTCAGGAATGGCTTTCTGCATCCCGGCGACAAGCCGGGACTTGGCGTTGAGTACGATGAGAAGCTTGGAGCAAAGTTTCCGTATGAGCGCGCCTACCTGCCGGTAAATCGGAAAGTGGATGGAACGATGTTCAACTGGTAGTCACAAACACGGTCGAAAATCATTTTTCAGATAGAGGACTCATGTATAAACCGCTTGATCTGGATGGAAAGGTTGCCGTGGTGGTAGGCGGGAGTTCCGGCATCGGGAGGACAATTGCGCTCGGGCTGGCGCAGGGCGGCGCGGATGTCGTCTCGAGTGCGCGGCGCATCGAACTGGTGAACACACTGGCAGACGAAATTGAGCGGTTGGGCCGGCGTACGCTGCGCGTACCATGCGACGTCGCGGATCGTGGGTCCCTCGAGAAACTGCTCAAGTCCTGCGTTGACAAGTTCGGGAAGGTCGACATCCTGGTGAACGCAGCCGGAATCACCAAGCGCGCACCCACTCTCGACTATGCGGAATCGGACTGGAACCGCATCATGGAGACGAATCTGACTGGAGTGCTGCGCACGTGCCAGGTTTTCGGACGCCACATGATCGAGCGTCGCTACGGACGCATCCTTAGCATCGCATCGATGGGATCGTTTCTCGCACTTTTTGAGGTTGCAGCCTACAGCGCAAGTAAATCGGCTCTGGCCTCGCTCACGAAATCACTGGCAATTGAGTGGGCGAAGTACGGCATTTGCGTGAATGCGATCGCGCCGGGATATTTTCGAACGCCGCTGAGCGAGAAGTTGCTGGTTGGAACCGGCCGCGGGGATGAAGTGCTCATGCGCACTCCAATGAAGCGGTTCGGGGAATTGGACGAGTTGATTGGAGCAGCGGTTTTTCTCGCATCCGATGCGGCGAGTTTTGTGACCGGGACCGTGTTGCCCGTGGACGGAGGCGTCCTGGCCAGCGGAGTAAACCAGTAACCGATTTTCTGATTCGACAGAGAGAGACGTAGCGGCTACGTCTCTACGACTTCTTTCCTGCTGTTCTCGCGGCGGCCACGGCGTCTACTAATTCTCTTGCGGCTACGGTGATCTTCTCGAGGTTCCCTTCTTTTAGGGCTTGCGCATCGACCAGGTCTGCTCCGACGCCAAGGGCAAATGCTCCGGCTGCGATGAAATCAGCAGCGTTCGCGGCATTCACACCTCCAGTGGGAATCAGGTTGGCGCGCGGGAATGGCGCCTTAAGCGACTTGATGTACTTCGCTCCTCCGACGTTTCCGCAGGGAAAAATCTTCACGAGTTGCGCGCCTTGTTCCTGGGCATTCATCAACTCCGTGGGTGTAAGGGCTCCAGGGATAGCGAGCTTGCCATTGGCTCTCGCGACCGCGAGCACCGACACAGCCAGGCCCGGGCTGACGAGAAACTGCGCGCCCGCGCGAATGCAGGATTCCGCCTGCTCGGCATTGGTCACCGTACCTGCGCCGATCAGTACGTCTCCGCCGTGTTTTTGCGCCAGCTCGCGAATCACCGTAACTGCATTCGGCACAGTCATCGTGATTTCGACCACCGGAATGCCGCCGGCGCAAATCGCCTCCACTGCCCGATTCGCTTCTTCCACGGAAGAAGCGCGGACGACAGGAATGATTCCAACCTCGCCGACTCTGCGGACGATGTCTTCAGCTTTGAGTTCAGCAGTCGCGGGCATAATCCTCCATCTATTTTAGCGCTCGATTCGAGCGGTTCGCGCCGTCATCGCTTGCAAGACTTCGGCCATTGTAGCCATGGTTGTATCTCCCGGCGTTGTCATCGCAACGGCTCCATGCGCGGCGCCGCATTCGACCGCCCACTGCGGATCTTTGCCTGATAGAAATCCATAGATCAGTCCGGAAGCAAAGGAATCTCCGCCGCCGACTCGATCGTAGATTTCCAGATCAGGGCGGACCGGCGCTTCGAAAAACTGGCCATCGCAATAACACAGAGCTCCCCAGTCATTCCGGCTGGCGGTCTTGGCGTGGCGCAATGTTGTGGCAATCACCGACATGGAAGGATATTCCTTCAGTACGGATTCGATCATCTTCTTGAACCCGGACGAGTCCAACTTGGAGTGGTGCTCGTCGAGGCCGGCAACGGAAAACCCCAAAGCGGCGGTGAAGTCTTCTTCGTTCCCGAGCATCACATCCACATAGGGGGCGAGGCGGCGATTCACTTCCTGCGCCTTCGCTTTCCCTCCGATGGATTTCCAAAGCGACCCGCGGTAATTCAGGTCGTAGGAGACGATGGCGCCGGATTGCTTCGCCGCCTGCATCGCTTCCTGAGCCACCAGGGGCGCAGTCTCCGAGAGGGCACAAAAAATTCCTCCCGTATGAAACCAGCGGGCGCCATCTTTCGAAAAGATCTGCTGCCAGTCCACTTCTCCGGGCTTAAGCTGGGACACGGCTGTATGTCCGCGATCCGAGCAACCCACCGCCGCGCGGAGACCGAAGCCGCGCTCTGTGAAGTTCAATCCATTGCGGACCGTTCTCCCAACGCCGTCATATGGCACCCACCGGACATAGTTCTGCGCGACTCCACCCTGCAACATGAGATCTTCGACAAGGCGTCCGACAGGATTATCTGCGAGGGCCGTAATGATTGCGGTATCCAGGCCAAAGCAGCGGCGAAGGCCGCGAGCGACGTTGTATTCGCCACCGCCCTCCCATGCGCGGAAGTGCCGAGTTGTAGAAATTCGTTCATCTCCGGGATCGAGGCGCAACATGACTTCGCCCAGGCTGACTAGGTCCCAGAGACAGTTCTTTTTCGACTTGATGGTGAGTTTCGCCATGACAATTTTTGGTGAAAGCGCAATACGCTCCTGGTTGCGGTCCGGAAAAACGCTTTGATTCTAAATGATTTCTGCCAGCGTTCCCGGGCTTGTTTGCGATCAATCGTCCCCGCAGGCAAAAGGGATCACGAGCGCATAGCGAAATCATCCTTGATTCATATTTTGAGTCGGAAATCTTTATCTGAGGTGCTCCGCCAGGGGGACTTGCCTGCACGACCCCGCGCCGACAGCTCGGCCACGGCTTCTTCTCAACACCAGAAAGCGGGTGGGAGTTTTCCCGACGACGCCGCAAGAAAACCAAGGCGCGCTTTTAGCTAAGCCCTGCGTTTTCAGCAATTCGCATTGACAGCGCATTGGGATAACGATATGCTGCGCTCCTCTGCTTCCCCGGCGGGGACTTGGGGCTCTGCTGTGCAAGGGAATTCTTCCACTCAGGTAACTCAGTTACTGGGACGATGGCGTGGCGGCGATCGCGAGGCCTTAGACGCGCTGGTTCCGCTCGTCTATGACGAACTGAAGCGGATCGCCCAGCGTTACCTCCGAAACGAACGGCCGGGACATACCCTGCAAAGTACGGCTCTGGTTCATGAGGCCTATGTACGTCTCACCAACCAGCAACTTCCCCAGTGGCAAAACCGGGCCCATTTTTTCGCAGTGGCGGCACAGTTGATGCGGCAGATCCTGGTGGACCATGCGCGAGCCCACCGCGCCGACAAACGTGGCGGAGGCGCTTGCAAGCTGACGCTCGAAGAGGCAGAGCAGAACTCCAAGCAGGCGGATGTGGATGTGATCGCCCTTGATGATGCATTGAAGACGCTGACGGAGCTCGATCCGCAGCAAGGGAAGGTCGTTGAGTTGAAGTTCTTTGGTGGACTTTCGATCGAAGATACCGCCGAAGTGCTCGGCGTATCGTCGTCCACGGTGAAACGGGATTGGATCACCGCGCGGGCATGGCTTCATCGGGAACTGGACCGGAGTGCCGCCCCATGAATCAGGAGCGCTGGAAGCAGGTGCGGGAAGTCCTCGACAAGGCGATCAACGTCTCGCCGGCAGAGTTGCCTGCATTTCTCGATCGAGCGTGCCCGGAAGATCCGGAACTCCGGGCAGAGGTGGAATCCCTGTTGCAGTCGCATCTCGAGGCTGGAACAGGCTTTCTCGAGGGGGCTCCGATCGATCTGAACGCGCACCCAACACCCGAATCCAAGCCCAGGGTCGGCCGCCGCGTCGGGGTTTACCAGATTCTCGAGCAGATAGGCGAAGGCGGCATGGGCGAGGTGTATCGGGCTATCCGCGCCGACGGACAATATGACAAGGAAGTAGCCATCAAGTTTGTGCGGGCGGGGCTCGACAGTACTTCCGTGGTTGAGCGATTCCGTCACGAGCGGCAAGTTCTTGCCTCGCTCGATCATCCCAACATCGCGCGCCTGTTCGACGGGGGCACGACGGAGGATGGCATCCCGTATCTGGTCATGGAACTCATTGAAGGTACACCAATCGATGAGTACTGCGACGCGAACCAACTCTCCGTGACGGAACGGTTGCGGCTGTTTCTGCAGGTCTGCTCAGCGATTCAGTACGCCCACCAGCGGCTCGTCATTCATCGCGACATCAAACCGGGGAACATTCTGGTGACGAAAGATGGGGTTCCCAAGCTTCTGGATTTCGGTATCGCCAAGATTCTCGATCCGGCCGCAACATCCAAAGCGACGCTGATTAATCCGATGACTCCCGAATACGCGAGCCCCGAACAGGTTCGCGGGGAAACGATCACGACGGCGACCGACGTATACTCGCTTGGAGTGGTGCTCTATCAGTTGCTTACCGGGCGATCCCCCTATCCTCGGGATACGCGAGCCCCCCACGAATTTGCGCGCGCCATTTGCGAACACGAGCCCGAGCGACCAAGTTCGGCCGTGTTGAAATTGGCATAGCTTCCATGAGAGATGCAGACCTCCAAACCGGGGTCCTCGATCAGTCTTCCAGCACGAGAAAATCGGTTTGTTTCGACGAGAGTTCCCGGCAGAAAATGCGCCGGCAGCTTTCGGGCGATCTCGACAACATCGTCCTGATGGCGTTACGCAAGGAGCCCTCAAGGCGGTACGCCTCGGTCGGACAATTCGCCGAGGACCTGCGACGGCATCTGGACGGACTTCCTGTCTCGGCGGTCCGGGGATCATGGAGCTACCGCTCAGGCAAATTTATACGCCGTCACAAGGTAGGGATTGCCGCGATCAGCCTGGTTCTTCTTGCCGTCGCGATTGGAATTGTCTCCACCATCCGCGAAGCGCGGATTGCAGCCGCCAATCAGAAGCGCGCCGAAGAACGATTCAATGACGTCCGCAAACTCGCGAACTCGCTGATCTTCGAAATCCACGACTCTATCGAAAATCTTCCCGGGGCTACTCCTGCCCGAAAACTGATCGTCGAGCGAGCCCTGGAATATCTAGGGAATCTCGCTCGGGAGGCACAAGGGGATCCCTCGCTGCAGCGCGAACTCGCCGACGCCTACAAGCGCATCGGCGATGTTCAAGGCGGGCCTTTCGCCGCAAATCTGGGCGACACCGCGGGAGCGCTGAAAAGTTACAAGAATGCGATGTCAATCCGGGAGTCGCTGCTGAACTCGAAAGGCGGCAATGCCGACGATCGCATCGGACTGGCTCAGGCATCGCGCCTGGCCGCAGCCGCTCTCAGTGTGAGCGGCGAGACCGCGGGAGCACTGGAACACACGCGACGCGCAGTCCAGACACTGGAAGAAGCTCTGCCGTCGAATGCTTCGAATCTGAAACTGAAGCGTGAACTGATGTTGGACTATGGAGCAGAGGCGGACGTTCTCGCCAGCTTCCTGATCAGTTCCAATCTCAACAGCGTTTCGACTGCCCTCCCTCTTCGCCGCAAGCAACTGGAACTGGCCGAGGAACTTGACACGCAAAATGGATCGACTCCGGAAACCCAGCGAAGCCTGGCCCAGACTCTGAATCTGATGGGCGATGAACTCCTGCTCGCCGGTCAACGGAAAGAAGCGCTCCAATATTACGAACGCGCCCTGCCCATGCTCGACAGGATGGCTTCCGGTTCAACCAACACCAGCTTGCTGCTGGACCTTCACGACACCTACTACAGGCTCTTACCCGTCGAAGTAGCAGAAGAACAGTTGGACTTGGCCATTAAGAGCGGACGGCGCGCGCTCGCCACTGCGCAGCAAATCAGCAGCGCGGACGCTCAAAACACGCAGGCACGCTTAATTCTCGCAGCAGACCTCTCCAACCTGGCGGATGCCTTGTCGCGGGCTGGACAGACCCATGAAGCACTCAACATAAATACCCGCGCGCTGAAGGTCGATGCCGAACTCAGCGAACGCTTCCCAAAAACTCCTCAGTTTCGCCACATGAAACCCGCCCGATTCCAGGCGGCTGGGGACATCTATTTTCGCCTCGCCGATTACGCCCACGCCCAGCGCTACTACGCGCAAGGAATTGAAATCTTGACGGGAATGCGGACTGAAGATCCTGCGAATACGTGGACGATCCTGCGCCTTGCGACGGCCTACAACGGAATTGCCGCCGTCATGATAAAGACTGGTGACTTGCCGGGAGCCGCAACCTCCTTCAAGAAGGCTTTCGAGCTACTGTCTACGGAGATCGGAGCTCAAACACCCTCAGAGGACGCATTGTATGGTTACGCAGATTCGGCGTTCGGACTCGGAGAGGTTGAGCATTCGATCGCCAGTTCTGCGGCCGATCCGTCCATGCAACGGGCGCATTTTCGCCAGGCAATCCTTTGGTATGACACGAGCATCACGGCATGGGGACGGGTGCGGGAGCCGGGGCTGGTGAGTCCGACCGGTTTTAATTGCGTGCCACTCGCAACCGTCGTGGATCGACGCAGTCGCTGCCTGGCGTCATTGGCTCGTGCGAAAAACACCGATAAGGCTACGCCGCAGGAAACTGCTCAAAGGTAAAACTTTGACGCCCAAGATAGCGCGAGACACAAAACGAACCATCGAACTGTCGGCCCCGACGCTGCGTCGCCGCCTCTCGGGCGACCTCGACAATATCGTCCTAATGGCGTTGCGTAAGGAACCCTCGAGACGATACGCCTCGGTCGGACAATTCGCCGAGGACCTGCGCCGGCATCTGGAGGGACTGCCAGTCTCGGCGGTGCGGGGATCCTGGAGCTATCGCGCAGGCAAATTCATACGCCGGCACAAAGTAGGGATTGCCGCGATCAGCCTGGTTCTTCTTGCCGCGGCAATCGGGGTCGTCTCCACTATCCGCGAAGCCCGCATTGCAGCCGCCAATCAGAAGCGAGCCGAAGAACGATTCAACGATGTCCGCAAGCTGGCCAACTCCCTGATGTTCGAGATTCACGACGCGATTCGCGACCTGCCTGGTTCGACCCCCGCGAGAAAGCTGCTGGTGAACCGTGCCCTCGAATACCTGGACAATCTCGGCAGGCAGTCGAAGGGCGATGCATCTCTCCAGAAAGAAATGGCTGCCGCCTACGATAGAGTCGGGGACGTTCTCGGCTATCCATACGCAGCTAACCTGGGAGACCACAATGGAGCACTGGAGAGCTATCACAAGGCATTGGCGATACGGGAGTCATTGCTGGCGGCCAGCCCCAAAGATTCGGGACTGCAGCTTGATATGGTGCGAACTTGTTTCAGGCTCGCCCAGGTCCTTGAATCAGTCGGGAATTTTCCGGAGGCCCTGGCGGCACTAAAGAAAGCGGCGCCTATAGCAGAAAAACTCGCGGCCAACAGCAGCGCTCCCGACCTCGCAGATAACTTTGCGGGAGTCTTTTACTTCACCGGCTTGATTCAGGTTCGCACGGGAGATCCGGGTTCCGCACTGCAGAATTACCAGCATGCCGCCATGATTCGGGATGCTGCTCTGCGGAAAGATCAAAAGAACTTCTTCTTACGTACGCATCTGGCAGCGGATTACGGAGGGATCGCCCTCTGCTACGAGAAGACTCATGATCTCGCCCATGCCGTCGAGGTCCAGGCCCAAGGAAACAGCATCATCGCCGATCTCGCTAAATCTGATTCAAACAATGCGACTATCTCTGAATTTCACGGAGAAGGACTCGCCCTTCTGGCTGACTATCAATTCGAAAGTGGAGATGCCAGGTCCGCTTTAAATTCAGACCGTGAAGCGTACAAAGTCTTCAGCGATCTCTACAAAGCGGATCCGAAAAATGCGTTGGCAAAGGCCAACGTCGCGTTCAGCAACATGGGAATCGCCCGCAGCCTTTCGGCCATGGGCAAACGCAAAACGGCAATCGACCTCTATCGTGAAGCAATCGCAACCTTTGAAGAAATGTCGCCCAGAACGTCGGGCAATCGATATCCCCGCAGCGGTCTTGCGAGCGCCTCCCAGGCTCTGGGCGCCATTTATTCAGTTCTTGCCGCAGCGGGGACTACCCCAACAAGTCTGAAACATCAATACTGGACGGAGGCAGAATCTGCGTGTAAGTCCAGCGTCGTGGTGTGGAAAGACAAAGAGAAACGTGGAGAAATGGAAACCGGCGAGCAAGAGTCTGCCGATGACGCGGCGAAGTGCGTTGCGCAGGCACAGCTTCATTTGCCTGGAAATAAGAGAGATTCACGATAGGGCCGGAGCGAAGCGAGAAAATCCAATCCTGCATTCGCTGAGTTCGGCGGGATCAGAAAATCTGGAGGCGCGGGTCGGAATCGAACCGACGCATAAAGGTTTTGCAGACCTCTCCCTTACCACTTGGGTACCGCGCCCCTGCTTATTACGTCAGCGATCCGTAACGGCCAGGCCCGTATTCGGAGCACGAGTGAAACAAGGATTACTGGAGCGGGAGACGGGATTTGAACCCGCGACTTCGACCTTGGCAAGGTCGCACTCTACCACTGAGTTACTCCCGCTCGACCTGAAAATTATACCGCATTTGCAGATTCCAACACCGCTGCCCCAACGCGTTCCGCGTTACGGCGGTGACGGGCCTGCCTAGGTCAATTCCAGCTCGATCTTCTTCGCAGCACGGTCCAACTTCGCGATGCGAAAGCTGCGGATCTGCCCGGTTCGCGCCGGTTCTGCCTTCGGAGTTCCCCCGCTCCCGGTCTTCCAACGGGCTTGCAGCATCGAACTTAAAGAAGAGAGGTCCGCCTTGGCTGGCTTAGGACTTTCCGTTGGCGCGGCGGCCGACATGGTCATCTTGCACGTCGCAAAGATTCCCTCTCCAAGTTCGACTCGGGCATGCATGCCGGAGTCCTCCACCAGGCGGCCGGTTACGACGTCGCCTTCCTTGTGCTCCTCAACGTACTCATCCAGTCCGGTCGGGACCAGTTGTTTCATGCCAAGACGCATCTGGCGTTTGTCCGTGTCGATGGCGAGCACGACGGCTTTCACGATCTGCCCCACCCGAAGCACGTCCGCCGGCTGATTGATCCTTTTTTCGGCGCTGATGTCGCTCACATGGACCATGCCTTCGACACCTTCCGACAGCTGCACGAAAGCGCCGAATTTCGTGAGGCTCGTGATTGGCCCTTCCACGCCGGTACCTAGCGGGAATCTCTGCGGAACTTCCGTCCACGGATCGCCCAGCGCTTGCTTGAGCCCGAGCGACATACGGCGCTCGCCTTCTTTCACTCCGAGGATGATCACCTCGACGGTCTCTCCCTGCTTCACAACGTCGCTGGCTTTCCGGATCTTCCCTTTCGACCACGACATCTCCGAAATGTGAATCAAGCCTTCGATCCCCGGTTCGAGTTCGACGAACGCACCGAAATCGACGAGGCGCGTCACCGTGCCGCGAACGCGGTCTCCGATTTTGTATTTGCCCGCCACTGCGTCCCAGGGATGTGCCTGAAGTTGCTTCAACCCAACGGATATGCGGCGCTTGTCGCCTTCGCTCGTCAGCTTAAGAACTTTGACTTCGACTTGCTGGCCCGCCGATAAGACGTCCGCAGGCTTGTTCACCCTGCCCCAGGAGATGTCGCTCACGTGCAGTAAGCCGTCCACTCCGCCCAGATCGACGAACGCTCCGTAATCGGTCAGGCTGCGGATCGTGCCGCCGATCGTGTCTCCTTCTTTGATCTGGCCATAAAGGCGGTCACGCGCGGACCGCTCTTCCTCTTCGGCGACAGCGCGACGGTCGACGACAACATCTTCGTCGGCGACATCCAGCTTGATGATCCGGCAGCGGATTTCTTGTCCGACCAATTTCTCCATGTCGGCGGCATCTCGCACGCCGCTGCGGGAGGCCGGCATGAACGCGCGTACGCCAACATCGACGCTGAATCCGCCCTTGACCACGGCGGTGACGGTGCCCAGCACGGAAGATTTATCGGCGAAGGCTTTCTCCAGCGCCGTCCAGTCCATGGGACGTTCGACCTTGAAGCGCGAAAGCTCGTAGTAGCCGTCGAGATCGCGCCCTTTTACGGTGACCAGCGCTTTGTCGCCGGGCTTGAGCGTTTCGCCCTGCAAGGCGGTTACAGGAAGAATGCCTTCCGACTTGTATCCGATGTCGAAGAAGATGGATTCAGCGGTCACGGAAATCACCGTGGCCTCAAGCTGCCTGCTTCCCTCGATCTTGCGGGAATGGCTCTTCTGAAACTCGGAAAATATTTCGCCGAAGGATTCCGTCGTTTCGGCCGATTGGGTTTCTGGAGTTGGGGTGCCGGAGGTTTGTGGATCAGACATGAAAGGTTAACTGCCTTTGAATGCGGAATTGATCTATCAGGATATCGCGAAACTCAATGAGCCGCCCACTGCGGATCCTCTTCTGGCCTGACGATCTCGCCGTCGCGCATATGAATGATTCGGTCGCCATATCTCGCCGCTTCGGGATTGTGCGTAATCATGAGGACGGTCTGGCCGAGTTCCTGATTCGACCGGCGCAACATCGATAGGACGACATCGGAATTCTTCGTGTCCAGATTACCCGTGGGCTCGTCTGCCAAAACCACGGTTGGCTTGTTAATCAGAGCGCGGGCCAGGGCCACTCGCTGCTGCTCGCCGCCGGAGAGTTCCGACGGCCGATGGTCAAGCCTCTTGCTGATGCCGAGCAATTCCGTAATACGATCGAAATGAGCCGGGTCGCGATCGCCATTCCCGGAAATTTCCTGCGCCATCTTGATGTTCGAACGGGCATCAAGCGTGGGAAGCAGGTTGAATTTCTGAAAAACGAATCCGATCTTGCGCTTCCGCATGCGGGTGCGCTCCGCGTCGGAAAGTTTTGCGAGGTCATCGCCGTCGAGGACGACACTGCCACCATCGGGATGGGTGAGTCCGCCTAATAGATAAAAGAGCGTGGATTTGCCGCTTCCGGAGGGCCCGACGACCGTCACGAATTCGCCCCTCTGCACTTCGAACGAAATACTGCGCAGGGCTTGAACTTCAATCTTGCCTATGTGATACGTCTTGCGCAGCTCTTTGGCTTCGATGAATGCGGCCATGCCTGCAAGAATCTTACACGAAGCGAACGAAATCAGGCGCAGGGTCCGCGCATAGCATTGGGCAGAACCGCTTGGAGAAATTTCAAGGCTACGCTTCGCTCAGGGTAGCGTTCAGGCCGCGCCAATTTGGCTGGGTAAGGCTGCGGGACGCTGGTGATACATCCGCTTCGGACCGCGCTTCCTGACAAGCAATAGCCGGACCTTCTCCAGCAAATCGGCAGGAGAATACATGCCTTTCGTCAGGAATACGTCTGCCTGGGAACCATGATCGTAGATGCGCACTTTGCTCGAGATCAGAATGGTCGGCGTCTGTGGCGAGAGATTTTTGATTTTCCCGATAAGCTGCGGACCGTCCAAGCCGGGCATGGCCATGTCGGCGACGACGAGGTCGATGCCTCCCTGCAGGAACCGGGCGAACGCATCTTCTCCGCGCGAGAAACTGGCGACCCGGTAGCCGCGGGTTTCCAGCATGATCTTTCGATGGGAAAGCGACTGCTCGTTGTCATCCACACACAGGACCGTGCGCTTAGGTTTCATCAGCCTTCAGGAGTTTCTCGAGCTTCGCGATAACGAATGCCGGAGAAAAACTTTTCTCGATATGAAGAATGTAAGAGCGAGATGGATGCTAATGAAAACAAATGTCGCTGTAAAGTAGCGTCGATGCCAATGGGACATTCTGGCTATTGCTTTTGTGAGCAGCCAATGCTCGACAGTGTTTGCCGCATCTTGCGCGCTGTGAGTTAGAGGAACACTTCGCCGCGGATTACCTCGACTGCATTGCCTCCGACGCGAACGTTAACTATCCGGTTATCGCGCCGCGACGCGCGCACGAAAATCCGGCTCGGACGTTTCATCTCGACCCCTTGTTCGATCAGGACGCGCTGGTCCGGTTGCGCAACTCCGTGTGCAACCATCCAGGCAGCCGTGCAGCCGGCAGCTGAACCGGTCGCGGGATCCTCCCCGTTGTAGAAAATCATCCGCGCGTGCAGACCCGCCGCGGGATCGACCGTCTCGCGGGTCACGAAATACATGAATTTCCCGCCCGCTCTCGCCAGGTACTCGGCTGTGCGATGCGCATCGACTCGCAGTCTCTGCGCGATCGCCAGGGATTTCAGCGGCGCAATCGTGAATGGCACACCGGTTGAGATCGTCTCGATGGGCAAGTCAGCATCGAAGTCGTTCACGTCCAGTCCCGTCGCGCGAGCTACGGCTTCGCGATCGTGCTGCACTCCGAACTCGGGATCGACTTGCGTCATTTCCCCGAACGTGGGCTGGCCGTCGGAATCTTCAAACGAAACTGGAACTTTTCCGACATTGAGCTCAAGAGGGATCACTTTGGCGCCGGTCTCGCCCCGCAGGGAAAACGCAGTCCCCAAAGTAGGATGCCCAGCGAACGGCAGTTCTTCCTCCACGGTGAAGATGCGAACTCGAATGCCGCTCTCGCGTTCGACGGCAGCATCGCGCGGCAGGATGAACGTTGTCTCCGAGAGGTTCATCTCCTTGGCAATCGATTGCATCTCCGAATCGCTCAGCCCTCGTGCATCGGAGAAAACTGCGAGCGAGTTGCCCTCCAGTGGATTAGAGGAAAAGACATCCCACTGTGTCATTGCAAAACGGCGAGTCTGCCTGCTCATTCTTTTTACCCGTTTCGGCTGCCAAGAACACGATGAGATAAAAGGTGGCCGCGATGCAGAAAAATGTTGGAGACGCCGGCCGAAGGGCGGCCCCGCGCGGTTGACAGCAAAATCTGGCGCGCCTATCCTAACCGATATGTTTCGTCCTTACGCCGCCGGCATGAGGTGTTGTTGTTGCCTGGCGCCGGCGTGTGGATAGGGACTCATTGAAATTCTTCCCATCCCACCCGGCGAATGCGGGTGGTTTTCGTTTTTACCCGCGAATCAGGAACTTGGGCTTGGACGGGCGACTTTCGGAATCCTGCGAATCGAATACTTGAGGAGACCTTATTGTGACTACCGCGACCGCAAACGAGATCTATAGCGTTCCCAGAATCAACGACACCGCGCCCGACTTCACGGCCGAGACCACCCAGGGAACGATTCACTTCCACGACTGGATCGGCGACAACTGGGCCATTCTGTTTTCTCACCCCAAGGATTTCACTCCGGTTTGCACCACCGAACTCGGATATATGGCGAAGCTGCAGCCGGAGTTCGCCAAGCGCAACGTCAAGATTATCGGCCTGAGCGTCGATCCCGTGACCAACCACGGCAAGTGGGCTGCGGACATTGAAGAAACGCAAGGCGCAAAGGTGAACTACCCAATGATCGGCGACACACAGCTGAAAGTTGCGAAGCTCTATGGCATGCTTCCGGCCGAAGCCGGCGAGACATGCGAGGGGCGAACGGCCGCGGACAACGCCACGGTGCGCACGGTCTTTGTCATCGGTCCGGACAAGAAGATCAAGCTGCAACTGAGCTATCCCATGAGCACCGGGCGCAATTTCGACGAGATCCTGCGCGTAATCGATTCGATGCAGCTCACCGCTAAGCACAAAGTAGCTACGCCGGTGAACTGGGAACCTGGCGATGATGTGATCATCGCTCCGGCTGTATCGAACGAGGAAGCGCAGCAGAAGTATCCCGGCGGCTTCAAGACGTTGAAGCCATACCTGCGCGTAGTCGCGCAGCCGAAGTAGCAAGTGGGCGAAGCCACGGACCTCAAGTCCGTGGCTGACTTCTTTGCCGGATAGCTAATCCATGAGTTCCGGGCTTGTGGCGGGAACTCCAGCAGGAAATTGATTCGGGGTCCGAAGCTTTTCCGCACTAATCGCGGCACTCCGGATCTTTTCCGCAAGGGCCAGCATGCCGGCCCAATCCTCTTCGCCCAGGGCGGTACGCAAACGGCGCTGCGCCCGCTGCCAGTACGGCAGGGCAAGGTTGAAGACTTCTTCGCCCTTCGGCGTGAGCCTGTAGATCCGCTCTCCATGGCGTTCGCCTCTTCGGATCTGGATGTATTCCTTCTTTCGCAGACCACCGAAACGGCGCGACAGGGTGGGAACGGCAATTCCAAACTCACGGGCAAAGTCGCATTGCGCAATCTCACCCGCGCTCCGAATCGCCTGCAATATTACGAACTGCGTAGCCTTTAAACCGGTAGGGGCAAGAACTAGGTCGTAAAACTGCGTGACCCCTCGGCTGGCCGTTCGCAGGGCCGAAAATGCTGAAGGCATCGCCGTTTCATCCTGGACCAGGAACGGCCGGACTGCAGAGATAAACTTCCTTTGCTGAGTTTCCGGCTCAGAACCGACGCTGGGGCTCATTTCCATGGGTCGTTCCACGATGTATTCCCTCCTATTTTGTTGTCAGATTCAGGTTGAACGCATTTTGTTGTCTAAACAACACTTCTACTTTTGAAAGGAATTGCGGTGGCGCCGTACGTCCCGGGCAGATTGACCGCCCCGCCAAAGTGGAATGCGAGTAGATCCTCATCATGATCGTCCGGTACGGATTGACTGCCAGGCCTTTAACCGCAACGCAAGAAGGGGAATTGTCCGCCCGTGAGATGACACGCTTGCTTCCAGAGGAAGCCCATAAAATGCAGTGGGGGCATTTTTTGAGATGAAGAAGTGTAGCCTTTACGCTAGCCAAATAGGTTACAAGTCCTCAGAGACCTGAAAAGGTCCCCGACGAAGCTGTTGGCGTACCCGGCGTTTACGCCTCGATTTGCTCAACATACGCCCTCTGAGCCAGAATCAACTCTGGCCCTGATCCTCCAGAGCACGGAAGCGCATGCGGTCCGGTGATCGTCCCGGTCTTCAAAACCGGCGGGTGTCAGGCAAACCTGTCACCGGTGGGTTCGACCCCCACTCGCTTCCGCCAATTAATATGGTCATGGGGCTAGACTCCCCCTCCCGGCGCAGAGTTTCGCCTTTATCTTGAGAGAACCAGGAGTTAGAGAACAGTAGAAGAAACCGTGTTGATGCGTGCTTATCGCGCTCCACCGCCAGGCGGACCGCCTATGCGACGCGTCAGAGCTTGAAACCGTGGATCAGGCTGCAAATCCGCGAACCGGAGGTCCTGCCCAATCCCGATCAAGTCTGCTACCTGCTTCTGCTCTGCTTTCTGCAGCCACTGCATTGCGCTCTCTTTATCGCCCAAGCCGGAATAAACCACCGCAATATCGAGGGCAGCCCGTGTCTCCCTGGGCCAAAGTGTTTTCAATTCGGCTATCATCTTTTCGGCTTCGGATGGATTCTGGGATGCAGCATACGTAGACCCAAGGAGTCCACGATATTCCGAAGGCGAACCTCCCAACTGCAAGGCCTTCTTGTACTCGGCAATAGCTTCGGGGTACATCTTCTTCGCGTGGTACACGATCCCCAATACGGCATGCGTCACGGCCGAGTTAGGCTCCAGGTCCAGCGTCTTTGTCGCCTGTTTGATCGCCTCATCATATTGGCCATCTTCCTGAAGGACCTTTGCCAGGTTGGCTCCGACGACCGGCGAGAGGGGGTCTAATTCGTATGCTTTTTGCGCTTCGGCCAGCGCTTCTTCTCTTCTGCTCTCTAACGCGAGGTACATGGAATACCAGTGGCGCGCGGGAGAATAATTATGGTCGAGTTCCACGGCGCGCTTGAATTCCCTCTCGGCTCCCGCCCAATCGTGATTGAACAAATACAGTAGGTTGGCAAGAGAGTTGTGTGCCTCGGCCGATTGATCATCCAATTTAAGCGCCTTCTGCACTTCTTCCCGAGCGAGTTGCGGACGGTCCGAAAGCAGGTAGATATCTGCCAGCCCGGAATGGGGTAAAGCGTAGTTCGGATCGCTGGCGATGGCCTGGCCGAAATAAGCTGCGGCTTTTCGAAAATCTTCTGCCGTGCGCTTCTTCCAGAAATACCGACCCTTGAGATAGCTGTCGTAGGCTGCCGGACTGACCGATTTGACGCTCGCAAGCGCCTCCGCCTCTTTGGGGGTGATGGTGATCCGTATCCGCTCGGCGATTTCGCGAGCTACTCTCTTTTGCAGGGCGAAAGTATCGCGTACGTCGCCCTCGTAGCTCTGGGCCCATAGGTGCTGGTCGGCAGGTGCACGGATCAGTTGCGCCGTGATTCTGACCCGGGTTCCGGAACGCAGTACTGTGCCTTCTACCACGGCGTCAACGTTCAATTCACGGGCAATCTGCACCAAGGGCTTTCGCACCCCTTTGTAGGCCATGATCGACGTACGCGAAATCACTCGTAATGCACCGATCTGGGCCAGATCCGTGATCAATTCGTCGGTCATACCATCGGCAAAGTAGTCCTGCGAATCCGTAGAAAGATTTTCCAGAGGAAGCACGGCCAGCGAGGACACGGCACCCGAAGTGATCGCGGTGTTCGAGACGCCGGCGGCGTCCGGGTGGCTTCTCTTCAAAAACACCCAAGCGAAGGTTAAGAGGAGGAAAACCAGTGCGGCCACCGCCACTCCCCACCCCAGCCGTTTTGATCGAGGCGAACTGCCCACTTCGATCGGGGCCTTCCCCGGCGAAGACGAAGATCCATCGATGGGAACAACCGGATTGCTCGAGGACGAGTCCCATACGGACACCTCCGCCAGGAATCTGTATCCGCGGCGCGGAATCGTCTCCACGAATCGTGGGTTGTCGGCTGTATCTCCTAACGCAGTCCTGAGCTTGGCGACGGCGACATTGACAGCTTGGTCGAAGTCTCCGAAGCTCTCATTCGGCCACATTCGACTTCGTAGTTCTTCGCGAGTAATGATCTCGCCCGGACGCTCCAGCAGCATTTCCAGCAACCGTAGAGGTTGCTGCTGCACCTTGATCCGCAAACCAGATTTGCGCAGTTCTCCGCTATGGAGGCGGAGTTCGTAAGTCCCAAATCGCACCACGGAAGTTTGCCGTAACTTTTCCATACGGCCCGCCGGACGTACTGCCAGGTTGACTAGCCCCATTCGAGGAATGGCTTGGCGGACATATTAGAGGAGAAAGGTTACGGAATCAACGACTTACTCGGAAAGGTGCCGGATAGGGAGAAAAAAGTTGCAATGAATTGACCCATCGAACCGCCGACCGCATCATCCACAGCAGCAGAACCGGGCCTCGACTGAAGTTCGCCGTACCGTTTGATCATTGATTCGGAAGGACCATGACCATGACAGACAAGAATCCCGGCAGTCTCCAGGATGGGCACCGTAAGGGCGGGGCGCAACCACAACCGCTTGAACACAGGCGGATTGCCCTCAATCCAAACGACGACACCGATCTTCAGCGCAGAACTGGCCAGTTGTGGAGCGAGGTTCCCATGACTTTCGACAAGCTCCTTTGGCCCCCTGCTCTACGGCAATTGCTCGAGTCCGACAACTGCCAGGTCGCCCTTCTTCCACGAAGGCAACAAACACATGCTCATAGCCCAGAGGGAGAGCCACATTCTGCTGCAACTCCCGCCACCTTGTTGCCCTTTAGCTGGAAGGAGCTCGTTGCCAAAGTCTGCGAATCGGTACGCAACTTCTACTCGGTCTCCGGCGATGCTGTGACAGGGTTCGCCGATGTGTGTGTCAATTTCGGCAAGATGGAAGTCAGTCGCGCAGGCGAGCCGGTGAGGCTTACCGCCCAGGAATTCAAGACATTGAAGTTCCTGATGCAGAATGCAGAGCGCGTAATCTCCCGAGACGAATTATTGAATGAGGCGTGGGGTTACCAGCATTACCCGACCACGCGGACCGTAGATAACCACATCCTGAAACTGCGGCAGAAGCTCGAAAAAGATCCCGGCCGGCCCATTCACTTTCTCACTATTCCACGAGCCGGCTACAAATTCGTGCCGTGAACGAAGATCGACTGGGTTTCAAAGAAGCAGAGAGAATTCGCTTTCCGAGAATGGTCGATTTCGCACCGGCACTGTAACCAGGGTGGGACGTTGATCGAAGACTGGAGCAACCCATGATGACCGGCATCGCTTGCGACCTTGAACTGGTCCATGCCAGCAAAGCTGGGGATATCCAGGCCTTTGAGGAACTCGTGCGTCGATACGATCGCAAACTCCTTCGCATTGCGCAACACGTAACCAACAACCGTGAGGACGCCGAGGACGTCGTCCAGGAGAGTTTCCTGAAAGCCTTTCAGCACCTGAACCAATTTCACGAAACTGCGCAGTTCTCGACGTGGCTCTACCGGATCGCCTTGAATGAGTCGCTGCAGAGACTCAGGAGACGCCGCACGAACAAAGAGGTTTCCATTGATAGAGACTTCCAATCCGACGACGATCTTCCCATCGATGTGGTCGACTGGGCGCCAAATCCCGAGCAACTTTACGAAACGGCTCAGTTGCGCGACATACTCCGCGCCACATTGCAGGCGCTAAGTCCGAGTTTGAGAATCGTCTTTGTACTGCGGGACATCGAAGGGCTCTCCCTGGAAGAAACAGCAGAATCGTTGCAACTGAGCGTGTCCGCAGTCAAAGCACGATCATGGCGTGCACGGATGCAGCTCCGCAAACGCTTGACCGCTTACTTCAGGCGGAGAGAAACCTACGCCGAAGTGGAGCCCTGCTGCGGGCATGTAGAAATCACCTGAGATTGTTTGCACGAGCCGTTCCCCCGCTTCCCCTTTCTCTTTTTTGAAACATCTTCACCAGTTTGCAGCCATCTCTTGACAAACATATGACAGGACCTCACGCATCCGCGTGATCTTCGCCTGTATCAAACACTTCACACGCACTGAAGACAGTCTTCAACGCGCAGGCTGAAGCGCCTGCAAGACACGGATAACAAATACAGACTCTGAAGATAAGAAAGGTATTCCGCTAATGAGTAGTCAAACCTCCAAGTTTCTACTGGCACTCGCCTTCGGAACAGTTGCTCTGATGGCGGCGCCGCGCCTGGTTGCGCAAACCAATGTTGCGCACTTTAACCTGTTTCCAAATCCAAAGTTCGTGAGCTGTCTTGGAGTTCCGGGAGGTCCGACACCGAAAGCCAGAGTCACCGTCTTTCGCGGCAAACTCAACGACACGCTCGTACTCTCTGCAGAAAATATCCGGCCCGGTGTCAATTTCGACATGTTCACGGTGCAGCGCACGAATCTGCTGTCCGACCACACCGTTGACCCGGCCTTCGCCGGAAGCTTCGGCTTCGCATGGTATCAATCAGACCTTCAAGCCAACAGCGAGGGAAAAGTCAACGCAACGATCAAGACAGTCCTATTGGACCAGATCTTCGGATTCGATCCGGAGTTGAGCAATCCATCGCCAGTAAATACATTCCACGTCGGCTTCTGGTTCAATAATCCAGCCGATGCAAACGTCGACGGATGCGTGTTCGATACCACTCATCCGACGCCATTCAATGGTGAGCACCAGGCTGGACCTCTGGCCATGATCAGCGTGCCCGATGCCACCACTAACCTGGGCCCGTTGTGCACCAACCCCAACACCGACCAAGCACCTGCAACCTGCAACCCTTAGTCGACGTTGGCTCCGTCGTGTGCGGGAGCGAGAGGACGATCACGTGAACCATACTCTCGCTCCGCATATTTTGATCGGAGGTTGCAGTCATCCAGCCTTCGCAGGAGCGCCACAAACGAGGGTCGATTTCAACGTCCTGCCGCGGCGCCAGAGGCGGCTTCGAATTCGAAGTTTCCATCTGGATTGACGCAACGAACGGGCGCTTCCCCGAATCCTGAATCGCTTACAGATCTTAGAATCAGCCTAACTAGCTACTCCGCCGCGTATACAGGGCCGGCGTTTTTGGATGGAGTATCGGAAACCGCGCGTATATATGCGATGAGTGCTTGCACATCGGCCTTGCTCAGAGTATTTCCCCAAGCCGGCATAAGAGCGGATTTGTTCAAGGCAGGGCCGCCGAAAGCGATGATTGAGGTCAGGTCCGCATCGCTCATCTTGTTCAGCGTCTCTCCCTCGGTGAATGGGTGAGGCTTCACTTCAAGATTGTCATAGTTCGAAACTCGTTCGACTGTCGATTCGGAATTATGGCAGCGGTCACAATACTGATCGTTGAGGCGTTTCCCCAGTGTCTGCTGATATCCGAGCGCAATCTCTTCCAGGTTGAGGTCCACTCGCTTGTGGGACTTGTCCAGGGTGGATGCGGTGATCTGGTAGCGGCCGGCCCTGCCGCCGAGTGAAACGTTCGTCGTCACCTGGCCGCTTGCATCGGTGAGTGCAATCGAAGGATCGAAGCTCACTCCTGTAGCACCAAAGAATTCGACAAGCGCTCCCGCAACAGCCGTCCCCTGCTCGTTGTTCACCTGAACTACAACGGCCTGAGGCAAAGGATTGCCGGTTTGGGTGATTTGTTTGCCACCGCTCGATTCGACGATTGCTGATCCAAATGCGGTGGGCTTAAATGACGCAGCAGATTCGTGCTTGCTGGAACAGGAGGTTCCTAGCATTATCAATCCCAGGAAGAATGCGGCGCTCACTTTCATTTCTTGGCGACCTCCTGTTTCTCACCGCCTTTTTGTGACACCAGGAACGCGGTCAGCGCCCGCGCATCTTCGTCGCTCATGGCGCGGTTGGGCTCGACTGTGCCAGGCCGCAGCGCTTGTGGATTTTTCATCCACTGGTAAATCCAGGCGGCAGTTAGGCGTGATCCGACATGCGTGAGTGTTGGCCCGATGTATCCCTTATCGGTCTTGGTATCCACGATGTGACATCCCTGGCACGCGTACTTGCCATAGAACAATTGCTTGCCGAGTTCGACCTGTCCCGCTGGGTAACCACTGAGCGGCATCGAGTCGCGATCCACCATTGGACTCTGGTACACCGTCATGATGTAATCCGTCAGCTCGGTGATTTCGGCGTCGCTGAAGTTGAAGCGTGGCATGCGGCGAATCAGCGCCGGTCGCAGCGTTCCCGGATTCTTGAGGAACTGTACCAGCCACTCGCGTTGCACGGAGCTTCCTTCCCAGGTCAGGTCGGGCGCCATGTCGCCGCCATGACCATTGATGCGATGGCAACTGAAACATGCGAGATCGATCATCAGCTTTCCTGCCTTGCCGGCAGGCTGATAGTCCGACTCGGGCGTCGCTGGGACCTGCAACGATGCCGGCAGAGTATGCGACCGCTCATTCAGCGAAAGTAACGCCGTGGTAAGCGCATCAATCTGCGTTGAGGTGAAGGTGTATTGTGGCATCTTCAGCCCCGGCGCGAAAGCCCGCGGCTGTTTAATTTTCCCGGCAATGTAGTCCGGCAACGTATGTTGCATTCCGGGCAAGAAAATAAGCTGTGTGACCGCCTTGCTCCCGATTCTGCTGAGTTCCGGCGCAAAATTCTCCGGCTTCTTGATGCCGGCAATCTGATGGCAGGAAGCACACCCGTAATCGGAAACAAGACGCTTTCCATGTGCGATTTGCTCAGGAGTCGCGGCATCGAGATGAACATTGGCAAGCAAGTCGGAATCGGTCTTCGCCTGAAGGAAGCCAGCCAGCGTCGCCACCTGCGCATCCGTTAGCCGGTAGTGAGGCATTCCGGTCCCGGGATCGTACACGCGGGGATTTTTCAGCCATGCCTGCGCCCACTCGGGCTTCACCTTGCTGCCCACGCGAGTCAACTCAGGCCCAACATCGCCCCCTACCAGATTTCCCGCTGCATTCTGGACGGCATGGCACGAGGCGCAGAACGACTCTCCGTAGAGGCTCGCACCTGCCGCTGGATCGGACGACGCTTTCGCCGAAACGACTACACTATCCCCCGTGACTGGCGTGCTGTTCGCGATCAGGAATGCTGATATATCGCGCGCGTCGTCGTCGCTCAACTTGAAGTTCGGCATGCTGGCCGTCGTGGCATAGGCTTGCGGGTCTTTCAACCAGGCGAAGATCCATTCGCGCGTCGTCTTGTCGGCAATGTGAGACAGCGATGGCGGATCATCCGTGGCCTTCACCGAGGTGCCGTCCGGCAACTTCAGCGCGTGGCAGTGCACGCAGCCTTCGCGGGATAGCAGTCTGCGGCCTTCATTGAGTTGCGGCGTTCCCGCCAGCGCACCTCGGTGACACTGTCCGCACGACGACTCGATATATTTCGCGGGAAGGATCGGTTGCTCCCATGCCAGGGTGCTGCTGTGCGCCTCCGCTACCGTGGTCGCAACGCCTTGTCCGCGATGGCAAACCGCGCACCCGAACTGGTCAGGATTGTGTGGAATCACGGGGTGCTTACGATACGGCTGGGTAGCAACGTCCGTCAGGCTGGCTTCTTTCATTCCGACGTGGCAAGTGGTGCAACGGTCCACAACCCCGAGCTCCGGCAGCCAGATCTGCTGGATGCCACCCTTAAAGTGCCGCTGCAGCGTGTTGGCTTCGCTCCTGTTTCGGACCAGTCTCAGATAGCCGTGCTGGTAGTGCCGCCACTCACTGAAGAAGTTCTTCGCGGGAGCAATTGCCAGCGAGATCAGGAAGATCACGCTCACCACGCCGAACGCGCGAACGCTATCCCCGAATAACTTCTGCCAGAGCGACGTAAGTTTTTCTTTCATGATCGCCGCACCCTATGAACCTTGCCACGGCCAGATGAACGACCATCCCGGTCCGCGAAAGAATGTACCGATGGCGGTAAGCACCACCAGTTCGAATAAGAACCACGTCATCACCCAGTAAGAGAGAGGTCTGGCTGCTAGATAACGCCGGAAAGCTACCGGCGACTGCGGGGAACTCTGCGCAGCCAGCAACATGACCGCGGCCATGATCAGTGTCGGCACCAGCGCCGCATAAACTTTGAACAAAAGCAGGAATATGGAAAAGGCGCACACCACGACATAGAAGATGCGCAGCCTTCGCTGCCGATTTTTCAGGAACAACCCCTCCGCTTCGATGTTGACCTTGAAGTACGGAATCACAATCAGCGCCATCACGACGAGCCCGGGCACCAATACCCCCGCGACCACGGGCGGGAAGTAGTGCAGCATTTCTTGCAGGCCGAGGAAATACCACGGCGCCTTTGCCGGATTCGGCGTGTGGGAAGGATCAGCCACGCCTTCCAGCGGAGCATTAAACGCAAGTGCGATCCACACTAGTACGACCGCGAGGCTCATCACTGCGACCGCAGTCCGGAACAGCACCTCTGGAAACGTCTGGACTTGATCTTCCGTCTCAGCTTTCACCTGCGCTGAAGTGCGTCGCGTAACGAACACAATTCGCCGTGGCGACTTCATGGCATTCGAGTCGATACCGGCGACAAAGTCTTTGGGTTCGGCCATGACTATTGCGCCTCCTTTGCCATCGCACTATCAGCCTTGGCATCGGCCCGCAACGTTGCCGGTTCACTCGCATGCGAGTAGAGCCCGCCATCCTTGCGGATTCGCCAGAAATGGATTGCCACAAAAAACATCGCCGCCAGCGGCAGAATCATGCAATGCAGCACATAGAAACGCAGCAACGCATTGGCATTCACAGCATTTCCACCCAGCAGGAGAAAGTGAATCTTCTCGCCGATCACCGGCACGGCCGAGGCGATGTTTGATCCGACCGTGATGGCCCAGTACGCCAGTTGGTCCCATGGAAGCAGATATCCGGTGTAGCTGAGCAGCAACGTGATCAGGAGAAGGACTACGCCGATTACCCAGTTGAATTCTCGCGGAGCGCGATACGCACCTCGATAAAACACCTTGAACATGTGCGCAAACACCAGGAACACCATGGCGTGTGCGGACCAGCGATGCAGATTGCGCAGGAATAGTCCTGACGAAACCACGAACTGCAAGTCTTTGGTGTCGGCGTACGCTTGCGGTACCGAGGGATGGTAATAGAACATCAGCGGAATGCCGGTCGCGACCAGGATCAAAAATGTCCCGAGCGTCAGTGTGCCCAGGTACCACGTCGCGCTGAAGCTCAACATTCGCGATCGCACCTTCGTCGAGAACAGGTGCAGGAACACGTTCTGCTGAATTGCGAGCGCGCGCTTCAGCGTGCTCGAGCCCGTGCCGCTGCGAAAGATCGAGCGCCAGACTCGCGTCTCCTGCAAGTCGTTGAAGTACCGGTCTACAGTCTTTGCCATGTCAGACCCTCACGAAGGAATCCCGCGCCAGCGCCGGGACATCGGTCGAGCGATCCACCAACAGATCGCCGTCATCGTTCAGCCAAATGCGTTTCCACGGAAGCGGCTTGGGCGCAGGGCCTTCTATCTTTTTCCCGGTCTGCTCGAACTTGCTGCCGTGACACGGACAAGCGATTTGGTTCGATTCGGGCTTCCACGCGGTCATGCAGCCTAGATGCGTGCAAACTGCACTCAGCGA
This sequence comes from Terriglobia bacterium, assembly GCA_963727085.1. Classification (GTDB taxonomy): domain Bacteria; phylum Acidobacteriota; class Terriglobia; order Terriglobales; family Acidobacteriaceae; genus Sulfotelmatobacter. The sequence goes on from CAVSER010000008.1 coordinate 395,034, forward strand.
GAAGAAGCCTTCGTCCGAATGGATGATGTAAATGCCCGAATTCACGTCGATGGTCACGCTGCCCAGCGGATACCGGTCAGGCTTGCCCGCATTCACCACAGGCGACGGCTCGAAGAGTACAGTCGGCTCAAGATACTGGTAAGCGAACGCCGCCGTGCCGGCCGCGGCGATGCTTAGCGAGCCCAGGCCCAACTTCATAAAGAACTGCCGCCGGTTCACGTCTTCGTTCTTCTTCGTTTCTTCTGCCATCGTTGCCTCGTACTTATTTCTGTAGTCCGGCGCCGATAGACGCGATCGAGATCAGGCCCGTCGGCTCCGCAGGAATCAGGTTGTACGATTCCATCGTGATGGTGCCCACCGGGCAACGCATCGCGCACAGTCCGCAGCGAATGCATCGCGTCTCGTCCTTCAACATCGCTGCCCCCGTTACCACTCCCAGTTCATCCGCCGCAACTTCGTCGAATTCCACGCCGAAGAATTCCTGGTTGTCGTGAATATGCTGAACCGTTTCCGGTTCGAACTGAATGCGGTCGAGCGATACCAGTTCCAGGCATTTCTCTGGACACACGTCCACGCAACCGCCGCACAGGATGCACATGCTGCCGTCTTCGGGAGTGCCTTCAAAGATCGTATTGACCCAGCAGTGAAGGCAGCGCTGCGCTTCTGCCATGGCTGCCGGAGCGTCGTAGCCGATCTCCACCTCGGTTACACCGGTTCGCCGCTCGAGCGGCAGCATGGGGACGGGCTGCCGGTCGACATCGAGATAATTCAGCGGCATCGAGTGACGTTTCAGGAGTTCGACTTCGATGATGGGCTCAGGATGTTTGCCGCCGCGGAGGAATTCATCGATCCCCACGGCAGCGCGCTTGCCGTCGCCGACGCTGTCAATGATGAGGCGCGGTCCAAACACGCAATCGCCGCCAGCGAAGATGCCGGCAGCCGACGTCATCAGTGTCTGCGGATTCACTGCGATCAGGCCGCGCGGAGACAGTTCAACCTTGTCTTCAGCCGTGAAGAAATCCAGGCGAGGCGCCTGCCCAATCGCCATGATGATGGTGTCGCATTCGATCTGCGTCTCGCTGTTCTCGTAAAAGGCCGGATTGAATCGTTTGTTCTGATCGAAGACCCACTTGGTCTTCAGAGTCTCCAGCGCCTTCACCTTGCCGTCTTTCCCGACAATGCGCTTCGGCCCCAGTCCGGGATGCATGATGATGCCTTCTTCTTCGGCCTCCACAATCTCTTCCAGGGCGGCCGGCATCTCTTCGCGGCGCTCCAGGCAGACCAGGTTTACCTCGCGCGCGCCCATGCGCAACGCCGACAGCGAAATGTCCACCATTTCTTTGGTGGCCACCGCCGACACATTTTCGGCCGATGGCTCCAGATCCTCGACTCCGCCCGCATGCTGCCGAACAACTTCGCGTGCAGCCGAGCGGGCCACGTCCATAGCCACGTTTCCGCCGCCAATGACGATGACCTTCTTGCCGATCGTGAACTTGTAGCCGAGATTCACGTTGAGCAGGAAGTCGATCCCTTTGTAAACTCCGTCAAGATCCACGCCCGGAATACTCAGATCCCGGCTGCGATGCGCGCCTACCGCCACCAGCACCGCATCAAACCCTTGCCGGCGCAGATCGGAAATGCTGAAGTCGCGGCCCGCAGCCTGATTCAGCTTGAGGGTGATGTCACCTGTCTCGAGGATTTCTCGCACCTGAGCTTCGACGACATCACGAGGCAGCCGGTATTCCGGAATTCCCAGATACAGCATCCCACCCGCGACGGGCGCGGCCTCAAAGATCGTGACGGCGTATCCCATGAGCGCCAGATCGTGCGCCGCCGAAAGTCCGACCGGACCTCCGCCGATGATCGCTACCTTATAAGGAAGTTTGCTCTGCACGCGTCCTACGTTGATATTCAGAGGACGCTTCGACTCCGGACCGTATTGCTCGGTGAGAAACCGCTTCAAGGCTCGGATGGAAATTGGCCGGTCAATCTCGCCGCGCCGGCAGGCTGTTTCGCAAGGATGCGCGCAGACTCTTCCGCAGATGCTCGCCAGGGGATTTGGCTCACGCGCCAGCCGGTAGGCTTCCTCGAACCGTCCCTCCGCAATCAGGCCCACATACCGTCCGGCATTCGTATGTGCCGGACAAGCCATCATGCAGGGGAAATTCGTGTGCAGCCAATCGCCGTCGACCCTCTTATCTTTGAACCGTTTCAGCATCGCAGCGCTTCCCTGAGTACGAACCCCTAAAAGTCACCGGAGAACGGCAACAGACCGGAAAGATCGGGAAGCGGCGCCCCAAGCGGTCCGCTTCCCGCTGTTACACACACACCTTATTTACTGACCGTGAAGTCGGCTTTCGCGCCGCCCGATACAGTCACGGAATGCGATTGGATCTTCGCTCCCTCGTGCCACACCGTGAGCGTATAGCTGCCGTCGGGAACGTTTTTGATTTTGTAGTTGCCGCTGTCGTCCGTTTCCGCGAAGTACGGCGACGGGCTCACTACGATGTATCCTGCCATTTCCGGATGCACATTGCAGAGAACTGGCACGACGCCGGGCTTGTCGAAGGTGAAGGCGCGCTTCTCACCCTTTGGCCAGGTGCCGAGATTGTGTCCGGCTTTCTTGTCTGTCCCGATCGCGGTCCAGAACACGTTATGCTGCACGGTGTCGCTGTTCAGAAACTCGACGGTGGTGCCCTGCTGGATCGGCATGATATGCGGCGTAAACATCAGCCCCTTCTGGTCCATCACTGGCTTTTCTTTGGGAGCGGGGAAGGTCTTGCCCGCGATGGCGTCCACGTAAACCACCGAGTGTCCCTTCATCCCTGTCACTTTGCCTTCGATGTCTCCCGCCCATGCCGCCATGCTCAAAGCTGCCATCACTACCGTTCCGACCAATGCCTTGTGTCTCATTGCGCTTTCTCCTTTTGCACTTGCAATCATTCAGTATTCGGTTATTTGTCAGAAAAGGAATCTTGCCACGAGGTAAACCGTGTTATTGCCGCTGGCATTCCGGCCCGCGCCGTCGTAATTGTCTTTGGCGCCGTTGAAGCGTGTGTATCCGGTGTACTGCGCCGAGAGCTGCAGGTTCTGCCATGGCCAGTACGAAACGTTCGCGATGTAACCCGAGCCTCTTGGATCGCCATTGGCGCTTCCACTCACTGCGCTCGGGGCGTAAAGAAACGGATCGGTGGTCCCCGTCGTGTTGAACCATCCGAGGGTCCCCGAGGCTCGATTGCCAATGTGGTACTCAACGTTCGCGTTGAGCGTGTTCAGATGATGACTGCCAGGCGCAGCGGCGCCTGCCGCCGCCATCGCCGCAAGATTCGAGTTTTCCCGGATGTATGTGCCGCGGAACGAAAGCACATCTGTCCTGAACAATGTCCGGTCGATCTGAGTGTCGATCGCCCAATCCGTGAAGTTATCCTCCAGGCCCGTGACGGTCCCAGGACTCGATCGCATGTGCATGCCATAGGTCCCGAACTCGTATTGAGTCTTTCCGGTGAGTTGCTGCCATGCGACGCGCCAATAAGGAGCGAGCCCGCGGACATTGAATCCGAAATCAGTGCCGCTATTCGGCTGAGCCGCGCCGACGTGCTCTGAGCGATAAAGCGTCGCGTCTACGTAAAGGTGGTCGTTCCACATCGCATACCCACCAAACCCGGCGACATCCTGACCGATGCTGGCCACGATCGGAGCCGCTGTCGGAGTGGGCGCCCAATCATCAGCGACCCAAGAATAGCCCCAAGCGGGGGTACTATTCCACAAGTCTTCTACCGTCGGATTGTTGTTGACGTTCAGGCCGTAAACGAGTTCCTTCCCGCCCAGCTTGGTGATCTTTGCGAAGCGGACGTCAGTGTTGTCGATGCCAAAATGGTCGTCTTGCGTGTCGTACGTGACTTGCATGAAGCTGCCGACGTGAGTTGTCCACGCTCCGGAAAGGAATAGCGAGACGTCCTGCGGAAGTTCCACGCTGCCATTCTGCGTACCGGGTACCGGAGATTTGGTGGAAGTAAATGAGGTCTCAAGCATCGCCGACAGCGGCAACGTGGAAAGAAGATCGAGAGCGGCCCGTTTCTTTCCCGGATCCGCTTTCACCACCTTGGTCTCATCGGCCCGGTCGACATAGCCGAGCAGTTTGAAGCGGCGTCCGGCCGGGTTCAGTTCCGGCGGAGTGTAGTGGCAGCCGCTGCAGGCCAGACCGGTCTGCCGCGCATAACTTGGAACCGCTTGCACCTTCGGCGGATTCACCGCGACCGTAAATAGAAGAACCAGAATCGGAACTACCGTCAGTAATAGGACCGTCACCGCTTTTCTCATCGATCGAATCTCCTTTGAACTCTGGCTGCTCCCAAGTGGACGCAGTCTGCCCTTGACCCATCACCACTCATTCCGCCTCTATGCGGCATGAGCAGGGCATCGACCCGCTTCCTTACAGATTTTCGAGGGACAGAGCCTCTAGTCTTGCTTCAGGATGACGTGATACTACCGACGACAGTAGGAGGCCTGCGGGATTGGTAATCACAGACGAATGTGATTGAAATCACATTTCATGGGGCGGAAAATCCCCGGTTCGGCGGATTGCTACAGGGCGTTGAGGAGGTCAATTGCTTTGATTCAATCAGTTACGGAGTTTCATGGGTTTTTATGCCCGTGGATCGAGGCACCATCCAAATCACACCGGGTACTGACGAAGATCACATTTTCAGTCTCGAATGGGGTCAGTTTCATAGCTGATTCAAGCGTGGTGCCAGCGCGCCACTGATGTTGGCATGGTCTCTCACGATTCGTTCCGCTAATCAACGTGACCCGCCCAGGACCTTGGCGGCTGCTTCGTAGGCGCGCTGGTACTCCTCGTGGTGCTGTTCGTAGTCGGGCGAGGATGGATCGTAGGCTACGTACCAATCTTCGGGATAGATCTCGAGAATCTGCGTCTTCATCCGGATGGCGAGGGGGAGCAGATCGACCATCGAGCCGATGATGCCGGATCGATCGGGATTGCTGGCTTTGCGCGTCTGCAATTCGAGGGCGACCTTGCCCTGGGCGCGATGGAAGTTGCGGCACCAGTCGACGGCGCAAGGGCGGCCTCGCTGTTCATTCTCCCCGTCTTCCACGGAGAGGCTCTGGCTGCCGAAGGCGATTCCGTTGCGTTCGGCGCGCTCGGCAACGGCGTCGGCGAATCCGAGATCTTCAGGCTGGCCGAAGCTGTTGATGCCGACCATGAGCTGTTTCGGAGAGTTCAGGGATTTTTCGTAATCCAGCATGTCCAAGATGTATTTGCGCCACACTCCGGCAGAAAACCCGTGGCGCTTGAGAGCAAACATGCAGGCGGGATAGGTCTCGCCCCCGCCGCCGAGTCCGAATCGGATGTAGCCCACGTTCGGATTGCTCCCGTAGTGTTCGACGACCGCGGCCATGAAGGACTGGTAGTTCTTCATGAAATCCTTCTGCCAGAACACGGGGACGCGGCCAAAGTTGGGGCACTCGACAGAGTCCACTTTGGAGAAGACGAAATCAGGAGTGACTTTCGATCCTCCGCTGTAGCCTGTGGCCCAGGTGACGAAGTTCACTTCTTTGCCGGCTTCGATCCAGGGTGCGATTTTTTCGTCGATCTCGGACCAGTCGTAGCGCGGATTCGCATTGGGGCCGCGATCGATCTGATTCCAGATCAGGTAAAAGTTGGCGCCGCAGACCACGGGATTGTGCAGCAACAGGTGCGTTGTCCTGGCCTGCTTTTGCCGGTCGGGGAACATGATGGCGAACAATCCGTGAGGGGCGTCCGGCACGGCGACCGTAGAAAGAGGATCGGTACATTTCGGAGTCGCGGCGGGTGCAGGCACGCTCTTGGCAGCCTGTTCCTGGGCCATGACGCACGACGTGGTGAGCAATACTGCGAATAAGAACGATACGAGAGACTTACAGGTCATTCCGCTGCCCCAGAACTCGAGAATGTTGAATGCATTTGACCAAGAACCCTCGCGCGGAGCAAATCACTCGGTGGATGTTGGCATGGATGGACACTTTTAGCGTTTTGGATCGCTACAGGTAAAATATTGAATTCAGGCAAGTTGCGGGCGGGAATGCGCCGTTGTGCTCGCAAAATATTGGATTTAAATGGGTTACATGCAAAATATTCCGGAATAAGGAGTTACGGGTCGATTCGGAGCGGCGGAGGTCCGGGGTGGATGGGAGTTGGAAGGAGAGCCGTCCGCGCATGGGAACAGTCTGGCGCGTTTCGCGAGCGAGAGTAAAGTGCAGATGTCACAGGATTGTGACTTTTCTCTGTGGAAAACCTCCTGAATCAAGGACACTGCGGGTGCGACGGCTGGGTGAAAAGAAGACCTCTAGACGTCGGCTGCAGGAATGCCCAGACTTCGAACATCACGAAGTCTGGGGCAGCCGGTTCATAGGGGATGCCGGCTTACCTGGGCCAGCCCCCATCGTGCTGCTGCGGGCGGGAGGTTCTTGCTGGCGAGCTGCAATTTTCCTCCGGGTAGACCTCGAGATGTTCATTCGTCATAGCCAGACATTCCTCGCTGATGTTATATCTCGGCCATGCCCAGGCGGCTGCATCGTTATTACGGCGCGGGGTACTCGCACTTTATCACCACCAGTTGTTACCGCCGGCTGCCGCTGCTGGGGAGCGCGCGCAACCGCGATCTGTTCTTGCCTGTGCTTGAGTCGGTGCGGCAGGGGACCGGTGGTCCATGAACCTCAGAAAGCCGAGTTGAAGATTCGCAAAACCCCTGATGCAGGCAGCAGGAATGCCCAGACTTCGAACATCACGAAGTCTGGGCCAGCCAGTTCATAGGGGATGCCGGCTTACCTGGGCCAGCCCCCGACTGCAAAAGTCAAAATCCCCGCCCTCTCGCACAAAACGCGAGAAGGACGGGGCAGCCTTAGGATTCACCCTCAGGATTATCTACTTTGCGTAGGTCCAGTGATCGCCGGTCATGACCAGCGTGGTGGTGTCGGAAGGGTTCGAGTCGAGCGATGCAGCGATCTTAGGATAGGCGGTCTTCATCTCCGCGGAGTTCGCCCAGTCGGCCACGTCCGCAATCTTGTAGTGATACGCGACCGCGACTGTCTTCGCGCCTTCCGCATTTGTGCCCAGGGTCGAATTGTCGACCGAAGTTACTTCGCGGTGCCCGAAGCAGAAGTTTCCGTATCCGGGCTGAGTGGAATCAGAAGTCCAGGAAGTGCGGCCTTTATCCGACAGGTCATAGTTGTTGACCTGTTTTGAGGCGACGATCAGCACTTTCTTTTCGGCGGTGGTGCGCGTCAGCAATCCCTGCTGCGTGAGGGCGTCGTAGCCTTCGGTCTTGGCGTCGTCTGAGGTCGCGGCCTGCACGGGAAATTTCTTGGGCTCGGACCAGAGGCACGCGGGGTGCGCCTTGAAGTGGTCGTTGATTGCAGCCTTGTAACTCATGTCCGTGTTGCTGCCGTTGTTACATCCGGTGGCAAGGAAGGAAGACAAACCGAGAAGCGCTAGCAGACGAAGTTTCCGATCGACGGCCATAGATCTCCTTTGAAAATGAAATTCGCTAACGGATCAATGCCAGCCCGGCAAGATAGATCGGGCTTACAGACTGCCTGGGGGCGCAACTCGCATGCGGTGCTTTGGGGCGCTGACGGTGCACACCGCATTCCCCATCCCTACATAACTAAGCGCGAGAGTTAGAGGACATCGGGGCAGAAGTAGTTGCTTTGGAAGTGTTGATGACGACTAAGAAGTCAAAGTCCCCACCCTCTCGCACCCAACGCGAAGGACAGGGAACCCTAACAATTCCATGCTGCTTTGGTCCAATCTGAGGGATAATCGCTTCCCTTGAAGATCGAGCGGTTTATCACCGAAGTTACTGTGCACTTCCTGATCGTCCTGGCGGCAGTTTCTCCTGGCGCCGGACTCTGCGAGGCAAGCGTCGTGGGAGAGTCCTCGTCGTTGCCACGCATCGCAGCGAATACGAATCAGCACGCGGCGGGAATTGTGTCGGAGGGCGAGCTCACCGTAGAACTTGAGATCCGAGAAGGCGCGTTTTATCCGGAAGAGGAATCGGGGCCGAGTCTGCGGGTATTCGCATTCGCTGAGCTGGGGAAGCAATTACAGATACCCGGGCCGATGATTCGCATTCCAGAGGGCACCAGGGTCCACGTCATCGTACATAATCTGATCGCACGAGATGTCTTGATTCATGGCATGCATGCGCGTCCGGGAAAGAATGACGATACTTTTCAGGTGCTCGCCGGCGCGACACGAGATGTGACATTTCCCGCCGGCGCACCGGGCGCTTACTACTACTGGGCAACAGCGGGCGGCGACACGATCGGGGGCATGCCCTATCAGGAAGACAGCCAGTTGCACGGCGCATTCATCGTGGATCCGCGGGGCACGGTAGCACCGGATCGCATATTCGTCATTGGGATGTGGCGCGACCGAAAGCTCCCGCAGGAATCGTTTGATGCCCCGGTGATTAACGGAAAGTCGTGGCCGTATACCGAGCGACTGGAGTACCCGGTGGGCAGCGAAGTACGCTGGGTGTGGCTGAACCCGAGCGGCAATGTGCACCCGATGCACATGCATGGCTCGTACTTCCACGTGCTGAGCGTGGGCGACGCGGAGCACAGCGATCCAGTGCCCCCGGCGCGAGTGCGCGACCTTTCCACTTACTTCATGGCCGTTGGCGGAACCATGACTACGCTCTGGAGGCCGGAGCGAACGGGCCGGTGGATCTTTCACTGTCACATCCTGACGCACATGTCTCCGGAAACATCCTTCTTTCATCACGAGACTATGCACGACGGAGTGCAGCACACCGACCCCATGAACCACATGGCCGGCCTTGTCATGGGGATCACGATCGTGCCGCGCGATGGAAGAACAGTGGCGCAGACACCGGTGAAGCCGGAACGCAAGCTTGGGTTGGTGATCGCGAAGGATCAGTCAAATCCCAAGAAGTACACCTACTCAATCTCAGAGTCGGGAAAAGGAACGCAGAGCGGCGGCGGTCCGGGGCCCACCATGGTGCTCACTCGGAATCAACCGGTGGCGATCCATATTACGAATCAACTCGACGAAGCCACATCGGTGCACTGGCACGGAATCGAATTGGAGAGTTACTACGATGGCGTGCCGGGATGGGGAGGGGACGGGCCGCGAATCACACCCATGATCGAGCCCGGAAAGTCGTTCGACGCGATGTTCGCACCGCCACGTGCGGGAACGTTCATGTACCACACGCACATGAACGATCTCTCGCAGTTGAGTGCCGGGCTGTATGGAGCGCTCATCGTTGTGCGGGAGGGCACGACCTTCGATCCCGAGAGCGACAAGGTGCTTGTGCTCTCGCGCAACGGCAAGCGCAAAGACGGAGAGTTGTTGTTGAACGGCTCAACCGCACCGCCTGAGCTTGAATTGCGGGCCAGCGTGCAGTACCGGCTGCGGTTCATCGATATCCTGGCAAACAACTCGATCGTGATCAACGCCCTTCAGGATGGGAAACTGGTTCAGTGGATACCGATCGCCAAAGACGGAGCCGATTTGGCGGCGGTAGAATCCGTAGCAACTCCGGCTTCGTTCACGATCGCGCCGGGAGAGACTTACGACTTCGCATTTACGCCGGAGAAATCGGGTGAGATCGAGTTTAAGTACGACCTGATCTTGCTGGACCAACACGTAAGGCAGGTTGCGAAGATTATGGCTGAAGTTCGCTAAGGCGGTCCGTGCCGGGAATCAAAATCCCGCGATGACGGGGAAGTGGCAGAGCTGCACAGATCCTGAGGCCTGCACAAAACGCAGTCCTCAGATGACAAAGCTTCGAGATGATTCTGTCTACTCCGCCGCGAAGTACTTCTGCTCCAAAATGCGACGATGGTGGAGTTCGTGGCCGGCCATGGTATAGGCGATGGCGCGGACACTCACTTCATTCTTATTGGCGGTCCCGCGGCGGAGCCACGCCGCTTCGTCCAGGTTTCGAAGAAGCGTTAATGTCGCACGGCGGACTGCGATGTAGTCTTCGATCACTTCCGAAAGGGGCTGCCTTGCGAAGGGGCCGTTCGTGACGTAGTCGTCCTGCTCAAAGCCTTCGATGGGCGTGCGGTCTCCACGCGAGATGCGGAGTGTTCGGTAGGCGAAGATACGTTCCGTGTCGCAAACGTGGCCAAGCACCTCTTTCACGCTCCACTTGTCGGGAGCGTAGCGGAAGCCGCCGTCGGACTCGTCGCGTCCGGACATCAGAAGCAGCATCTGGCGGCGTTGCGCGTCCAAGGTGGTGACTACGTCGTTGCCTTGGATCAGGGAGATATAGCGATCATAGTAAGGCGCGTACTCTCCGGGTTCGGGACGGCCGATGGTGGGAGCGATGATGACGGATTCGGGCATAAAGCTCCTTAGTACTTCATTGGCTCGGGCGCTCTTCGATCTCCTGAGTTGTGATCCGGGAAGCGCAAGACGGTTGATAAAGAATGCCTGCGGAACGATTGGATACGATTGAGACTTAGACGCGCAGGGTGCAAGAAAGCTTCGATAAATCTTCTCCTGCCAAGAATAACTCCGGGCGTTGGGGAAAGGGTATGCCAGGCACAAATATTTCCGGATAAGGTTACATACCGCGAGGAGAAATTCCTCAGCCACACGAGTGGGTCGAGGGAGGCGAGGAAGAGACGTCCGCGGTAGCCCGCAAGGTACTTACGTTGAAAATAAAGGGATTTCCACAGCGCTCATTTTGAGACGCGGGAGTACAATTCGCTTTGGTCACGAAAGTGCGGCCAGTGATCCTCTAATCCCATACAAGGAAAGGACCTTCTACCCATGTGGAAGCCCACGAATCAGCCTCAGACCCCTGGCCGTCCGGCCGAACCGGAGCGGCCGACCGCATCGACCCCGAGCGCGCCAGTGATGGCGTCGAGTGAACCATCCGCGCCTGTACGACCGGTAGCCACCACCACCGCAGATCAGGCCACGATCGGCAAGTCGCTCGTGATCAAGGGCGAGGTGACCGGATCTGAGTCTCTATATATCGATGGGCGGGTCGAAGGTTCCATCAATTTGTCAGGAAACCGCGTAACGGTTGGACGTAATGGAGTGGTTGCGGCCAACATTAACGCGAGAGAGATCGTGGTGCTGGGCAAGGTGCGCGGAAATCTGACCGCCAGCGACCGCGTGGACATTCGCAGCGACGGCTCACTCACTGGAGACGTAATCGCGGCGCGCATTTCGATTGAAGATGGCGCTTTCTTCAAGGGCGGAATCGACATCCGCAAGGGCGGACAGCCACAGCAGCAGCAAAAGGCCAATGGTGAGGAGAAGTCGAAGGAACCAGAGCCGGCTGCGGCGGGCGCGCGAGCGTAACACACCCTCTTCCAGAGGCTGTGGGCAGATCATCTGAGAGCGGGCACCCTCGAGGTGCCCGTTTCGCTTTTTTCGTATTTCGGGCCGCGTCCCGGGGACAGTCAGGCCTCAGGATGGCGTTTTGTGCCCAACGGCAAGGGCACCCGCGTTTTCGTTTCCGGTTGCATTGTGCCTCGCGCCGGAGAACTCAAGTATCTGATTCAGCTCAGAAATCAACAGAGAGAAGCGATCGCGATCCTGCTCCTTCGCGATCTGATCGCAAAGTTCCTTCACACGCTGTTTCGAATTTTCGTCTAACACCTCTCCTAGTCCCCTTTCCCGGGAGGGCGCGTCCTGGATGAGGCCCGAAGGTTCGCCACTTTTTGGCGAAGAGATTCAATGTGTTCTTTCAGGGCCTTCTGTAAATCAGCGCATAAGCGGTTTAATTCTCCCTCATCATCTGTTGCGGCGATGCGAGTGCAAAGTTGCTGAATGCGATCCTCTAGGTTCCCGGGCACCAGTCGAGTTTCGCATCTCAGGGCTGGGTGCCGGTATACGGGAAAACCGCGACATCGAATCAGGGTTAGACGGTAGCACTTTCGTGTAACGCGGCGTAGTTGCAGGAATGTAGTCGTTACTCAACGAACATGCAATCTCCGTACGAGTAGAAGCGATAACGTTGCGCCACGGCGTGGTTATAGGCTCGGAGGACATCTTCTTTTCCGCCAAATGCGCAAACCAGCATAAGAAGAGTTGATTCCGGCAGGTGGAAGTTCGTGAGAATGGCATGGACGACCTGGAACTGGTATCCGGGATAGATGAAGAGATCGGCTTCGCCGGATCCAGGGCGAATCTCTCCGGCACTCTGCCGGGCGGCAAACTCCAGGGTTCGGACGGTGGTGGTTCCGACAGCCACAATGCGCCGAGAGTCCCCCCGGGCGCGCTGGATTTTTGCGGCTGCAGATTCGGAAATCGAGTAGGGCTCGGAATGCAGATGATGTTCCTCGACCGTACCAACGCGTATTGGCTGGAATGTTCCGAGGCCGACGTGAAGGGTGACCTCGGCTGTTTCGATACCGAGTTCCCGAATGCGGGTGAGGATTTCAGGGGTGAAGTGCAATCCCGCGGTGGGTGCGGCGACCGAACCGCGCTCTTGCGCATAGATGGTCTGATAGCGATCGCGATCGGCTGAGGCGTCGGCCCGGTCGATGTAGGGCGGCAGAGGAATGTGGCCAATCTTTTCGACTGAGGCGAAGAAGTCCTTCACATGGGCGAACCGAATGTGCCGCTCGCCGAATGTGCCGCGAGCGATGACCTCGGCCGAAAGTTCGTCGTGGTCGCCGAAGAAAAGATGCTCGCCGACGGCAATCTTGCGGCCGGGGCGGACGAGGCATTCCCATTCGTTAGGATCCGGGGACAACTGCCGGGTTAAGAGGACTTCGATGCGCCCATGCAGAAAATCGCGAGACGCAGGATTTCGGGGGCTAAGGGCCCGAGAGCTGAGTCCGCCGCGGCGTCCGAAGAGGCGCGCGGGAAACACGCGTGTGTTGTTAAAGACGACGAGATCGCCGGGACGCAACAGGTCTGGGAAATCGAGGAATTGCCGATCCTGGATCGAACCACCAGCCCTGGAAAGCAGGAGAAGGCGAGACGCCGAACGGTCAGGAAGGGGGTCTTGAGCGATTAATTCCGGCGGAAGTTCGTAGTGAAAATCGGAGGCAAGCACGCATTGCGATTATAGGCACAGAGGCCGGATTGCAGCGGGTTCCGCGGCATCAAAGAGGGGCATTTATGGGAAAATTGCATTGTCTAGGCCACGCAAGGGCTGATAATATGCGGGTGCCTAGTGCGGCCCGCTATTTAACATCTCTCCCCCTAAAAGGGTACTCATGCCTACGGAACGCAAATATAGGGAAGAAATCGTCCGGTACGGGCGCATGCTGCACGCGCGCGGCTTCGTGGCCGCCATGGACGGGAATTTGTCGGTGCGGCTGAAGAGCGACCGGGTCCTGGTGACGCCCACTTGCGTGAGCAAGGGGGGCATGAAGCCGTCGGACATGGTGATTGTGGATCTTGACGGGAACCGCGTTTCCGGGCACCGCAATGTGACCAGCGAGATCGGCATGCACCTGCTGATTTACCGCACACGGCCTGATGTACAAGCCATCGTGCATGCACATCCGCCTACTGCGACGGGCTTCGCAGCTGCAGGCATCGCTTTGACAGAACCTCTCGTATGCGAAGTGGTGATGGGTCTGGGCTGCATTCCGCTGGCAAGATATGGGACTCCCGGAACTTCGGAACTGGCGCAGACGCTGGAGCCCTACGTCCCGAGCTATGACGCGATCCTGATGTCAAACCATGGCGTGGTGACCTACGGCGACACTCTCGAACACGCCTATATGAAGATGGAGACCGTCGAGCATTTTGCCGAGATTGCGCTCGTCACCCACCTGTTGGGACGCCAGCAACCCTTGAAGCAGGTTGAAATCGATAAGCTGATGCTGGCGCGAACCAAGTATTTCGGATCCAAGAATGCGGCCAGTATGCCAATGGCAGCGGATCCGCAGAAGGTAAGCTAGGAGCAGTTGGCAGTAGTCAGTCTCTGGTCCAATCCCCTCTTCTCGAATTTCTTCTCCTGAGCCATTCTGCCGGCTGGCCTGCTTATTCGCCTCCGATGCGGAAGCGGAATCCGGCACGGAAGTTAATTGGCAACGCCGGATATCCGACCACCTCGTTGTAGCGGCGATCCAATGCGTTTTGAACGTTGAGGTAGGCCGTGATGCGCGGACGGATGGCGTACCATCCGCCGAGGTCGGCGCGGACGTATCCCGCCGCATGGTTGATTCCGAAGCCGAGGAAGTCGGAGTCCGGCCGTCGCCCGACGTAGCTGCCAGAGAGATTGGCTCCCCAGCGGTTACCGAGATAGGTAACCAACATCGTTGCGGAATGTTTCGGACGCCGCAACAAGGGAGAGCCGGCTGCATTGAGTGGGTCGCAGAAATTTGCCGGGGTGCAGAGCGGGGCTTCGAGAATCTGGGTGGAAGTGTAGTTGTATGCGGCATCCATGCGCAGGCGTCCGTTCAGGCGGCCTTGCAACTCGATTTCAGCTCCGTGCGCCATACTGCGGTTCAGATTGACAAACTCACCGACGAACGTCGGAGGAATTGACTCGAACACGATCTGATTGCGGAATTGATTGTTGAAGTACAGGGCGGAGAACGAATAGCGGCCGTTCCATAGGCTCTGTTCCACGCCGGCTTCGAACGCACGGTTCTGTTCCGCTTTCAAATCCGGATTTGGGTTGGTCAGGAAAGTACCCGTGATCCCGAACGACGCTTCGAAGGTGGGCTCCTTGATCCCTTCGGCGTAGGAGAAGCGGAGCCTAGTTCCTGATAGTAAGGAGCCTCCACGAGCGGCCAAAAAAGTAACGGCAGCACGGGGTACGGCACGATTTCCAAAGCTGGGATTGTGCACAAAGCGTAAGCCGCCCACAAGGGAGAGACGACCACGAGTGATGCGCTGCTGGATGAACCCGTCGTGATTCAGGCGCAGGCCATGAGTAAGAGAGGCGCCGATCACCGGATTGCCGAAATTGTCCGTGGTCAGAAACTGCGAGTTGAACGCGCCATTCTCGTCTTCGAACTGATAGCCGAAGCTGGTTTGCGCCCAAATTCGCGGAGTGTAGTCGGCCTGATAGTTGAAGCCGGCGCGGTTCGTATTCTCAAGATCGAGGAAGAAACAGTCTGCGAAGTTGAAGATGGAAGGATCGCAGCCGCGATCGGGAATGTTGTCCTCGTTCAGGGTCCGATGATTGTATTCAAAGCCTGAGAAGCGCTGTTGCCAATGAGAGGGTCCAATGAGGGTGAGTTCGGCGCTGGCAAGCAGATTGTTCTGGCGCGCGCGATCGTCAATGTCAGGAGACTGGAAGGGGACGCCGTTGAAGTTCCATTCGCCCGGTATTCCGGTGCGGTTGTTGGAATGGCGCACACGGACGCGGAAGAGTGCTGAATTGGTGAGGCGAATCCCGGCGTTTCCGCCCTGCAGGGAATTCGAGTAGTCGTCGTTCACTCCGAGGCCTTGCGTGTTGAACTGGTCGGCAAAAAAGTTGTAGTCCCAAATGCCGTGCGCACCGGAGAGAGATGCAAATCCGTGTGCCGAGTTGAAGTTTCCGCCGTCAGCACCAAAGCGCAGCTCAGGAGTCTCCGTGGTGCCGGTGCGGGTGGAGAGCTGCACAACGCTGGTCATGGCGTCGCTGCCGTAGAGCGTGCTTTGCGCGCCGCGTAAAAATTCCAGACGATCGGCTTCGCCCATGGGAACTGTGCCGAAGTCGAAAATCCCTCCGGGTTCGGTGACCGGCACGCCGTCAATGATGACTTTGTTATAGACGGAATCGCCTCCGCGAACGAAGAGCGCAGAGAGTCCTCCGTGCTGCCCGGCATCGCTTATTACCGCGCCCGGAAGAAAGTGCAAGGCGTCGGATGCAGCGAGCGGCTGCATCGTTTCCAGATCTTGTTGGCCGAGAGTAGAGATGCTGGCGCCAGTTTCATCCGCAGAAACGAGAGTCCGGGTCGCGCTCACCACGACGGTCTCCGTGGCGGCCGCGAGATGGAGATGAATTGTGAGAACTCCGGAGGCACTTTCCGGAAGCGGCAGGGTCTGTGCGGCAAATCCAGCCGCGAGTACGCGGATCTGCCAGGCTCCGGCGGGTACATTGCCGAACGACACGTCTCCCTCAGCCGATGAGGTAGCGATTCTTACAGGGTCATGAGTGGCGTCAGAAAGCAGCAACACCTCAGCGCCGGGAACAGCCGCCGACTGGGGATCGAGAATCTTGAGCTTGACATCAGCAGCCGAGGCCGCTGTGGCGAGGAATAAACCAATGAGAACAAGTGCGATGCGCATTCCATCCTCCTTTTCACGCGAAAGGGGTTGAGGTTAACGGATTGCGCCGGTCTCCTGGCTTCGCGAGTGAGGATGTGACTTCACATCCGCCAAGATCTGCGGCCTTCCCGGGGGGTATCCCAGTGGCCGAAGACAATTTCCTCGCTTACAGTTGCGCGGCAGCGCGGGACTTGCACCCGCTTCCCTGTCTTCGCCGAGCGGCAAAGACGCGCACTCCAAATCAATTTCCAAAGAGCAGAAACAGCGTGGAAAGAATGTAAAGGTTGGGACGGGGCCCCGTCAAATTTCGGAAAGTTTCTTGAACTGTGGAGAAAATTGTGAGCCACGGAGAAAAAGCATCAGCGCTTCCACTTTCCCAGGAAGTAAAAGAGCAGCGAGAGGACCACGCTGAGCAGGATCGAAGTGGCAAGGGGGAAGTAGAAGGTCGTGTTCTTGCCGCGAAAGATGATGTCGCCCGGGAAGCGACCGAGAGGGAGATTGGCGCGACCGGCAAACATCAATACGATGCCGACAACGACAAGCACGCCTCCAAGAACGATGAGCGCTTTGCCTAGCTCTGACATGCCCGATCCCGCATCTGCGGCGCGGTCACTTGGCCGCCAAAGCGGACGGAGCGAAAAAGTTCCGCAGAGTGCTCGGCGAACAGGGTATCCTTAACTAATTTCACTCGCCCACTCGTCTCCAGTTCTGGAGGACTTTTCACATGCCGTCGCTGAGGACCGCCGCAGTTTGTGTACCTTATCGCAGTCTACCAGCCTTACTGACCGTTGTTGTCCTGTGTTGCATGAGCGCCAATTCTCAGGACGTCCTTACGTATCACAACAACAATTCGCGGAATGGTCTCGACAACAAAGAAACGAATCTAACGCTGACGAATGTGAATTCGGCGTCATTTGGGAAACTGTTCACCGTGCCCGCGGACGGACTTGTCGATGCGGAGCCTCTTTATCTGTCGGGAGTCACCATTGGCGGAGTCAGCCACAACGTGCTCATCGTCGCATCTGAGCATGGAACTGTGTATGCCTACGACGCCGATACCGGCGCGAGCCTGTGGCAGATCACGACGCTGAAGTCGGGGGAGACAACCTCGGACAATCGCGGATGCTCCCAGGTGACGCCGGAAATCGGGATTACCTCGACCCCGGTCATCATGCGGCCAAAGACTGGAAATCCGGGGATCTACGTGGTTGCGATGTCGAAGGACAGCTCGGGCAATTATCACCAGCGGCTGCACGCGTTGGATGCCACGACGGGCGCGGAACTGCACAAGGGCCCGGTGGACATCGCGGCGCAATATCCGGGGACGGGAGACAACAGCTCCGGCGGATTTGTGATTTTCGATCCGGGGCAGTACAAGGAGCGCGCCGGGCTGCTTCTGGTGAGCGGCACGGTGTACCTGGCGTGGGCGTCGCACTGTGATTTCCGTCCTTACACGGGATGGATCATGGGATACAGCACGAGCACGCTTGCGCAGACGACCGTTCTGAATGTCACTCCGAACGGGAACGAGGGCGCGATCTGGGGATCGGGAGCGGGGATGGCCTCCGATGGAAGCGGGAACATGTTTCTGCTCGATGCCAACGGAGTGTTCGACACAGCCCTGAGTTCGTCGGGCTTTCCGTCGGAGGGAGATTACGGGAATGCGTTCCTGCGACTCACGACCAAGGGCGGCCTTGCGGTGGCTGACTACTTTGAAATGGATAATGAATCCCAGGAAAATGGCAGCGACACGGATCTGGGATCGGGCGGCACGTTATTGCTGAGCCAGAAAGATTCCGCGGGCAAGACGTGGAACCTTGCGGTGGGAGCGGGCAAAGATTCGAACCTGTATGTAGTTGACCGCACGAACATGGGGAAATTCAGCTCGACCAGCAACAATATCTACCAGGAACTGGCCGGCGTCTTGCCGGGCGGGATATGGTCGATGCCGGCGGCTTTCAACGGAAACATCTATTACGGCCCGGTGGGATCCCCGCTGCTGCGGTTTCAGTTCAAGAGTGCGAAGCTGCTGACGTCCGCGGTGGCGAAGAGCAGCAATTCGTTCGGATACCCGGGAACAACTCCCAGCATCTCGGCGAATGGCGGTAAGAACGCGATTGTGTGGGCGGCGGAGAATACCAGTCCCGCGGTTCTCCATGCGTACAACGCGACAACTCTGCAAGAAATTTACAACACCAACCAGTCCGCGAACGGGCGCGATCAATTTGGCAACGGGAACAAGTACATCACTCCGATGATTTCCAATGGGAAAGTGTATGTGGGGACGACGAATGGGGTGGGTGTGTTCGGGCTGCTGACGGCGGGAAAGTAGATCCGTCCGTTTTGCAGCAGTGTATCCCCCTCTGTCTTTGCATTGCAAAGTACTTGACATCAGTAGAACCGTCGGATATTCTGCTGGTATGTTGGATCCGCACCAGCACCGCTTTCGCAGGTTTCGGCGCTCAGGGCGAGCGGCGTCCGGGCCTGACGATCGGCCGATCGCGCCGGATGTAGCGGAAAATCTGCGGTTCATCCGGGACACGATGGAACGTTCGTCAGCGTTCACAGCAGTCTCCGGATGGGGCCATGTGTTAATGGGACTCACGGCGATTCCGGCTGCGCTTCTGGCCTCCACGCAGGTGACCTCGTTTGGCTGGTTACGCGTCTGGCTCGCGGAAGGAATGTTGGCCCTTGCCATTGGACTGCTGTCCTGTACATGGAAGGCGAACCGGGTGGGGCTGCCGCTGTTCTCCGGGCCCGCACGCAAAGTTGCGCTCGGGCTCGCACCGCCGCTCGTGGCTGGAGCGTTCCTGACGTTTTTGTTGTTCCGGGCCGGACTCACATCGGGGCTCCCTGCAGCGTGGCTGTTGCTGTACGGCGCTGGAATCATGACGGGGGGCGCATTTTCCGTATCCATCGTTCCGGTGATGGGACTTTGTTTCATGCTAATGGGAGGCCTGGCGGTGCTTGGGCCCGCGGCATGGGGAAACTGGTTTCTCGCCGCTGGATTCGGCGGGCTGCATATTGTCTTTGGGGTTTTGATTGCGAGGAGGCACGGTGGGTAGGGACGCATCACAAAACAAGCGTCTGAAGCACGAACCGGGCCGTGAAAACCGACGCGAACAAGTTCGCGAGCACGCTGCAGCGCAGGCACCCGAACTTCCGGAACTGGATCGCCTGATTCACGAGAGGATCCGGCTCGGGATTGTCAGTGCGCTGGCGACGAACGATTCGCTGAGCTTTAACGATCTCAAGCGGGTGCTCAAGACAACGGACGGGAATCTCAGCGTGCATGCGCGCAAGCTGGAAGAAGCGCAGTACATATCCTGCGTGAAGTTTTTCGAAGGGCGCGTGCCGCGAACCGAGTATCGGCTGACGGCAACCGGACGCAAGGCACTGGCGGAATACCTCGATCAGATGGAGCAGTGGATCCGAGTCACGCGAGAGCAATAATTTTTTTCTTATTTCACTTTGTACTAGAAAGTACATTGTTAAGCATGGTGAACTCATCTACTCCGAAGAACCCCGACGACGCGAGACGGTGGCGGAAGACGGCGAGATTCTGGGAGCCGCTCCGGATCTGGTACAACGTCATTCTTGCGCTGGCTGTGGCCGCATGGATTGTGCTGAGTTGGCCGCATTTTCGAGCGGACTTGAGTTCCCTGCTGCTGTGGCTGGTTGTCTTCCTGGCCATCGCGAACGTCTGCTACTGCGCTGGGTATCTGGCAGAGCTTTTCATGCAGGCGTTGTCCCCAGAAATCTGGCGGCA
Source organism: Terriglobia bacterium (assembly GCA_963727085.1). GTDB lineage: Bacteria > Acidobacteriota > Terriglobia > Terriglobales > Acidobacteriaceae > Sulfotelmatobacter. Next base: position 415,013 of record CAVSER010000008.1, read on the forward strand.
CCGCTTGCGCCAGGGCTTGTGGCTGCTCGGGATGTTGTTCTCGCTGCTCGTCGAAAATTACTGGGTCGCAGATGAGATCTATCCATATCCAAATCAGGGACCGAAAGCAGCCAATCTCATGGGCGGAATCGATCCGATGTCGACCGTGCATTTCGCCAGCAACCTGAACTTTCCTGCCCCACTCGCCGTTCTTGGATTCATGGCAGCGTTCGGAGGACTCGTCGTGGCAGGCGCCTCAATTCTGATCTTCTGGTTTGCTCGCAAGCCTAAGGTTGCGCGCCGAATAACAATTGCGATCGGCAGCGGCTTTGTGCTTTACCTCGCAATGCTGCTCGGGTTTTCAGGGGCGAGCCAGAGCAAGACACTGGCGATTGGACAGGAGAAATACTTCTGCGAGATTGATTGCCATCTGGCTTATTCGGTGCTCGACGTTAAGAAACAGGCTGACGATGCTTCTGCGACCTACGCCATCACACTCCGCACGCGATTTGATGAAAGCACGACATCTCCCAGCCGACCGAAGGATGCGCCGCTCATGCCATCCCCGCGCGAGGTACGCATCGTCGACAGCATGGGACGAGAGTATTCGCCGACATCTGTCGATGGTACGCCGCTGATGACGCCTCTCATACCGGGGAACTCTCACACTACGCGGCTGACGTTCCGTGTGCCCAATGATGCGAGTGGCTTGCGGCTGCTCGTTCGGACTGTTGCGGCCTGGCCCGACCGCATAGTGATCGGCGATGAGAACAGCTGGCTGCACAAGAAGACTTATTTTGCGATTTGACTGAGGATTGCAGGCCAAAGCCTCTTCAGAGTCATGATTTGAAATTCACCACGAGGAGCAGGAAGCCGGACGCGAAGAATACGGCGACGGTCATTTGAAAGCGTCTTAGTCGATTCGGGTGTGGACTGTCCGGTATCAACTCTCTTTGAAGTTGTCGAAATCTCCGCCAAGCCCCGTAGGACCAGAACGTTGGCTCGAACTTGTTGCCCGTCGGCAGTTTGACATTGATCTCACGCTGGATTCGAAATTGCTCGCTCAGTGAGTTAAAGATGAAGATGTAGCCGGTTACCAGGAGAGCAATCGCTATCAGGATTTGCGCGAGATTCAATGTCACTTTTTACTCCCGCTAAACTCCGAGAGCTTTTCTTATTTCTTCCGCAATTGTTGACGTAAGCGACTCCATCTTCGCTTCGGATTCCGCTTCCACCATTACCCTCGCTAAGGCTTCTGTTCCAGAATAGCGGACAACAACTCGTCCATTGCCATCAAGATCGCGCTCTGCGGCTTCGACGGCGGACTGAATGGCGGGTACCTGCTTAAACGGGACTTTTTCTCGGACGCGGATGTTCTGGATCTTTTGCGGAAATACTTTGAGGTCGCCGATGAGATCAGCCAGCGGCTTACCAGCACGAACGATGATATCCATCAGGCGGAGAGCGGTCAGCAAGCCGTCCCCGGTAGTAGAGTCGCCGTCGCGGTAGATGATGTGACCGGACTGCTCGCCGCCGAGCGTTGCTCCCGTCTTCAGCATTTCTTCGAGCACATACTTATCTCCAACATTCGCACGAAGCATGCGGATGCCAGACTTCTTGAGAGCGATCTCGAGTCCCATGTTCGACATCGTCGTAGAGACGACGGTATCGCCCTTTAATTTGCCTTGCGCGAGCATGTCCCGGGCAGCGGCCAGGAGTACGCCATCGCCGTTGACCACTCGGCCCTGGGCATCGCAGAACAAAGCGCGATCGGCATCGCCGTCGAAGGTCACGCCAAGATCGAACTTCCCCGCCGACTCACCTACTGTCTTCGCGAGAACTTCCGGGTGGAGGGCTCCGCAGTGATCATTGATATTGCGCCCGTTCGGCGACGTGTGGGTGAAGGTCGCCTTTATCTTGAGATTTTTGAAGAGCTCGGGAGTTTCGGCAGTCGCCGCTCCGTTGGCGCAGTCCACGAGTACACGCAATTTGCCCAGGTCGGAAGAGATGCTGGCCGCGAGCGACTGGATGTAGGCCTGGCGGAGCACAGCTTCTCCAGGCAGCGATGGACGCGGAAACTTCAGCGCCGTGTCATCGGCGGATGCGGGATTCTTCAGCTGGGCGAAAATTTCCTTTTCAATAGCGAGTTCGCGAGCATCGGTCAGCTTGAATCCGTCCCCGGAGAATACCTTGATCCCGTTATCTGCCCAGGGATTGTGCGACGCGGAAATGACAACGCCAGCGGCCATCTTTCGCGAGCGGGTAAGGTAGGCCACGCCCGGAGTGGTGATGACTCCCGCGCTGTGCACGTCGACGCCGACTGCGGCGAGACCTTCGGAAACGCGATCGGCAATCCAGCCGCTGGACTCGCGTGTGTCCTGCCCGATGACCGCTTGCGCTTTGGGTGCACTGCGAACGAGGTCATGGCCAAGGGCGCGTCCGATGAGGTACGTGCTCTGCTTCGTGAGGGGAAATTCTCCAGCCACCCCGCGAATGCCATCTGTTCCGAATAATTGCCGTTCATCGCTCATAAGGAGAGTTCAGGCGAACATGAAGAAGGAAACTAGTGATGATAACTGACAAGGCTGCGATTTTCAGTGATTGGTGGCACTTCCCACTTTTTGCACGACCACGGTCACACGAACGGAGGCAATCTGCTCGACCTGCACGAAGGGATCGGAGACATAGACATTGGTGTTAAAGACGGCGGTGCCATGGGTGCCGGTGGGGTCGATGGGATCGGTGCTGACGGCCTCGATTCGCTCGACATGGTGGCGTGGACCGGTGATCGTGATACGGGAAGGATCGGAGTCAACTTTGACGACCTGCTCGCCATCCGGGAAGGTCCCCGCCAAGACGTGAGGGCGAATCTCAACTTCGCGCGTCATGCCGGTGTCAAACGACAAGCGCAACTGGCTGGGCACAATCTGTACGACCTGAACTTCACGGGGATGACGGACCTGCTGCGGCGTCAACTCGAACGTGCGATCCTGAGGTCGCGCATTCGAGAGATCGATCTCCGCCTGCACTTCATTGGAAGTCAGCGATCGGATGGCGCGCTCTGGACCGCGGACGCGAATCTGGGTTTCGGGAATTGCTTCCGAACTGATCACGAGATTGGTCGGCGCGTTCCGGAACACAATCGGGGCACGGATGGCCACTTCGGCAGGCTGCTCGTCGCGCGAGATGATGAACCACAATCCGGTCGCGAGCAGCAGAGAAAGAAACTTCAGGCCGAAATTGTGGAAGATGTAGCGTTGCAGGAAGCCGATCATAGGCGGGGCTCCGCCGGCGAGCCCGGTTCCGATTTGCGCTGCGGCTCCAGAAGAGGCGAGTCCAGAACAGGCTCATCGTCCATCCCGTGAGTAACCGCTGTGGGGAGAGTGACCGGAGAGATGTGACGGCGAAGCTCGCTTCCGAGCCGCTCGCGAAGCTGTTCGACGGTCAGATCACGTTCGATGCGGCCTCCGAGAGCGAAACTGATCGCACCGGTTTCTTCTGAGCAGATCACGGCGATCGCGTCGGTTTCCTCGGTGATGCCAATGCCGGCGCGATGGCGCGTGCCAAGTTGAGTCGAGAGAAGCGGATTCATTGAAAGCGGGAGGAAACACGCCGCTGCCGCGATTCGATCTCTCTGCACAATCACAGCGCCATCATGAAGCGGGGCGCTGGGCCGGAAGATCGTAGCCAGCAGATCGTACGAGAGGCGGGCGTCCAGAGGGACGCCGCTTTCGATGTGAGTGCGAAGCCCGATCTCACGTTCAATGACGATAAGCGCGCCGGTCTGGTGCTGCGAAAACAGGTTGGCGGCCAGAACGATGTCGTCGTATGAGTCGGTGTCCTGCGAAGAATTACTGAGGAATGTCAGGCGGCGTCCGAGGTCCGCAAGGATGTGCCGGATCTCCGATTGGAACACAACGATCAGAGCGAAAACGATGTAGGGCAGGAAGTGGCTGACAACCCAGTTGAGCGTCGTCAGCTCGCCGATCCGCGCGAAGTAGAAGGTTACGGCTACGACGGTCAGCCCGACCAGCATGGGAACCGCGCGGGTACCTTGAATCATCACCAAGACCTGATAAATCAGCAGGGCGACGAGCAGGATGTCGAGAACGATCCATGCGCCTTGCTGCCAGGATGTGATGACTGGTGGCATTGAGACTCAAGTTAAAACGGCGTCGAACCGGAAGTCCATTGTAATGCAGGAGAAACTGCAAATGCGCCCGATGACAGGAGGACGAACCAGCAAAGACGAAGAAAAACGATTCGGCAGAGTAAAGCCGTCGGGGTAAGGCCCTCGGGGTATCAGTCCTGCTTCCTGGTCACGGAAGCGTGAACCTGACCGTGGGCCAGGCGCGCGGAGATATCATCCCCCACTTTGAGTTTGGCAGAATCCTTTAGCAGATTGCCGTCGGCATCAAAGACGAGCGCATAGCCGCGTTCAAGAATCGCGAGCGGAGAGAGGGACTCCAGTGCCGTCTGCAGGCGCTCGCTGCGAACTCTGTGCTGGAGCAGGACGTTGCGCGTAACGGCCACAAGCGAGGTCGTCCAACTCGCGAGTTCCTTGCGCATTCCGGAAAGCACCAGAGGCAGATCGTAGTGGCGGACCGCTGAGGACACGAGTTCCCATCGGCGATGCGCCCGTTCGAGCAGGCGGCGCTCGGCGAGTTCCATGCGATGGGCGAGGTCGTCGAGTTTTTGCTGGCGCTGGCGTATGAGTTCCATCATGCGAGCAAAGGCCCCGTGCTGCGAGAGTTCAGTGAGGGCCTGACGTCCCATGAGCAAGCGGTAGCGCATGGCGCGGCTGAGACGCTCGTGCAGGCTGGAGGCTTGCTCTTCAATCTCCTGGCGCGAGCGGATGACCAGTTCGGCCGCAGCGGAGGGAGTGGGAGCGCGCAGATCGGCGACGAAATCCGTGATGCTGAAGTCGGTTTCGTGTCCGACGGCGGAGATAACTGGGATTTCGGACGCGGCGATCGTCCGAGCGAGGCCTTCGTTGTTGAACGGGGCAAGATCTTCGGCGGAGCCTCCGCCGCGAGCGATGATGATGACGTCCACATTGTCCTGCTGGTTGAAGTAGCGGACACCGGATGCAACTTCGAGCGACGCGGCGTCGCCCTGCACCTGCGCGGGAAAGATCAGAACATTGACCGAATGATGCCGGCGCTGGAGGATGTTGAGGATGTCGCGCAGGGCGGCGGCCTGGGCGGAGGTGACTACCCCAATCCGTGACGGAAGCGTTGGGATTTGCTTCTTACGTTCGGCAGCGAAGAGTCCCTCGGCTTCGAGCTTGGCTTTCAGTTGCTCGAAGGCTAACTGCAGGGATCCCGCGCCTTTGGGCTCGATGTATTCAGCGGCGATCTGGAGTTCGCCGCGGTCTTCGTAGATGGTGACGCGTCCGCGAACGACGACCTGCAGGCCGTCGGCAGGACGAAAACGCAGAAGGCGAGCGGCGGAGCGGAACATTACGACCTTGATCTGGGCGTTGCCGTCTTTCAGCGTGAAGTAGATGTGGCCGGAGTCCGGGCAGCGATAATTCGAGATTTCGCCTTCAACCCATGCGTCGGAAAATTCGCGCTCTATGTGCGTGCGGACGGAGGCGACCAGGTCGCGGACCTTCCATACACGGCGCTCGGGGCCACTAAAGTTGAAGCCCATCTGGTCGGAAAGGGAGGACACTCTGGGCAGTGTATCGCAGGTGGAGTAGTTACTCACCACAGGGGACATGGAGGAACACAGGGCCGTACAAACCGAGCGTGTTCTCGGTCGCAACAAAAAGCCCCACCTGATCGCAAACAACACGACACGGTGGGGCGATGTTCAGGGCTTGATCTAGAACGTGGCGTCGACGCGCAAGACATCGCCGATCTGGAATGTGGCGCGGTTGTACATCACCAGGTTCCCGCCGACTACTACGTGAACGTAGTTCGGAGGAGGAGGCGGAAGCATGGCTTCCAGTTCACGCGGGCAAGGTTGCATTTTTCCTCGCAGACCCGGAGGCAGCGTGCCATTTACGACTAATTGGCGCTCCAGTCCGGGGGGCAAGCGATCGCGCTTCGCCAGGCCGGGGGGCAGATGCGAATAGTTCGCGCGATACCAATTGTGGATATCGCGGTCGTGATCGCGGTACTTCTCGTGGCCGCGGCCGTGCCCATGGCCCTGAGCGTGACCATGACCATGATCTTTATCACGATCCTGATCGCGCCAGTGATTATCGTCATCGTCGCGGTCGTGCTTGTCGTGGCCATGGCCATTCCCTTGCGCCACAGCAATGGTTGCCGAGAGTGACAGCGAGAGTATTGCGATCGCGCCAGCACGAAACCAGAGCTTCAGTGACATCAGTTCCTCCGAATATAAGTGCGTGTGGTATCAGCCTATAGAAATGTTCCGCCGATCGACAGTTACCGTAGGCCACGACTGGCAGGAACTCCTTTGAAGTGCGCAGTTTAGGAACTCTCGACCGAACGCATATAATCCATCCCCATGGATCTCGAACAGAAAGTAGCCGAACTGAAGAGACGCAACCAGCTCGCCGAAGACGGGGGCGGGGCGAAGCGGCGCGAACGACAGCATAAAGAAGGAAAGATGTCCGCGCGGGAGCGCATCGAGTTCCTGCTCGACGAGGGAACGTTCGAGGAGACGGACAAGCTGGTCACACATCGCTGCACCGATTTCGGAATGCAGGAGCAGAAGGTATACGGGGACGGCTTCGTGACCGGATACGGGCGCATCGAGGGCCGGTTGGTTTACGTGTTCGCGCAGGATTTCACTGTGTTCGGCGGATCCCTTTCCGAGGCGAATGCCGGGAAGATCGTGAAGCTCATGGATCTGGCGGCGAAGATGGGCGCGCCACTCATTGGGCTGAATGATTCCGGGGGTGCGCGGATTCAGGAAGGCGTCATGTCGCTGGCGGGGTATGCGGACATTTTCCTGCGCAACACCTTATATAGCGGAGTGGTGCCGCAGATTTCGGCAATCATGGGACCTTGCGCCGGCGGAGCGGTGTATTCACCGGCGATCACCGATTTTGTCGTCATGGTGGACAAGACTTCTTACATGTTCATTACAGGTCCAGACGTCATCAAGACGGTGACGCATGAAGAAGTGACCAAAGAACAGCTTGGCGGAGCCATGACGCACAACGAAACCTCGGGCGTGGCTCATTTCGTGGCGCATGATGACGCGGAATGCTTGTCGACGGTCCGGGAACTGTTGAGCTTTGTACCGTCGAACAATCTGGAAGAGCCTCCGCGGAAAGCTTGTACGGATCCGATCGACCGGGCAGACGCAGCGCTCGATACGATGGTCCCGCCGCAGTCGAACCAGCCGTATGACATCAAGGATGTCATTCATTCGGTCGCCGACGATGGCTATTTTTTTGAAGTGCAGGAGCATTACGCCCGGAATATTGTCGTGGGCTTTGCGCGGCTGGACGGGCGATCCGTGGGCATCGTGGCGAATCAGCCCGCGATGCTGGCCGGGACTCTCGACATCAATGCGTCCGTGAAAGGTGCGCGCTTTGTTCGGTTCTGCGACTGCTTCAACATCCCCCTGGTGACCTTTGAAGACGTTCCGGGATTTTTGCCTGGGACGGCGCAGGAGTATGGCGGGATTATCAAGCATGGGGCAAAACTACTGTTCGCCTTCGCCGAGGCGACCGTGCCGAAGGTTACGGTGATCACGCGGAAGGCGTATGGAGGCGCGTACTGCGTGATGGCGTCGAAACACATCCGCACAGACGTGAATTATGCGTGGCCCACCGCGGAGATTGCGGTGATGGGCCCCGAAGGCGCGGTGGACATTGTCTACAAGCGCGACCTCGAAACGGCCGGGGAGAAGCGGGAGCAAGTGCGCCAGGAGAAGATCGAGGAGTTTCGCGATCGCTTTGCCAATCCGTATGTCGTCGCAGAGCGTGGGTTTGTCGATGCGGTCATCCAACCCCGGGAGACGCGGAAGAAACTCATCCAGGCGCTGGCCATGCTGGAGACGAAGCGGGATAAGAATCCGCCTAAGAAGCATGGGAACATACCGCTGTAAACCGTTTCGAGAACTAATCGCGCAGTTCTCCAAGGAGGCACGATGAAGCGGGCATTCACGACAACGATGTTCTGCCTGGTCGCGGCGGTGGCGTTGGCCCAGGATCCGGCGAACTGGCTCTCGAGCGTTCCGCAGGCGAAGGACTACGTTCAGCATCGCGTTTCGAGTTACGACCGGAGCGGCGGAAACGGCGATGCGCGGGCGATTGCGCCGGGGGAGACGCTGACTTTGCTCGATGAAGCCGGTCCCGGGATCATCAGTCATGTCTGGGTCACGATCGCCAGTGATGATCCGAATCATCTGAAGGCGCTTGTATTGCGCATGTATTGGGACGGAGAGAGCACGGCCAGCGTCGAGGCTCCGATTGGGGATTTCTTTGAGCTGGGGCTGGGAACGTATCACCTGTACCAGTCGTTGGCTCTGTCGGTGAGTTCGGATAAGGCGCTGAATTGTTTCCTGCCGATGCCATTCCAGAAGCACGCGCGCGTTACCGTGACGAATGAGGGTTCGATCCGTACCGACGCTTTTTACTTCAACATCGATTACCGCTCTTACGGCAAGCCCCTTCCGGCCGATCAACTTTACTTTCATGCCCAGTACCGGCAGGCGGCGCCAAATCAGGGATGGACGAATCAGTGGAAATCGAACGGGGATCGGCTGGTCAATGACAAGAAGAATCTCGACGGGGCGGGCAACTACGTCTGGATGGAAGCGACCGGGCGAGGACATTTCGTGGGCGTGACGATGTCGGTGCTGCAGAATCAGGATGGGTGGTGGGGCGAAGGCGACGACATGTTCTTCGTGGACGGAGAGAAAACTCCGTCCATCAACGGAACGGGGTCGGAGGATTATTTCCTGGGGGCCTGGGATTTCGGAGGACATCCGTTCTCGTACGCGCTGTTTGGCGCGCCAATTGTCGGCGAGGAGGTCGCGGGAGGGCGATCCTCCGTGTATCGATTCCATCTGGATTCGCCGATCCCGTTCACGAAATCTCTGCGCGCGACGATTGAGCATGGGCACGCGAACGTGCGGTCGGATAATTTCTTCTCCGTTGCGTATTGGTATCAGAGCGAGCCGCATGCGGATTTTCCCGCGCTGCCGGCGCTCGAGCAGAGGATCCCGAGGATTTATGCAGTGGGTGGGCCAGGGAACGGCCGGTGAGAACTTCTTTGCCGCGGATGCACGCGGATTTCGCGGATTTTTTGGGCTTCGTGGCGAGGATGCAGGGAGAAGCTGGTAGCTGATAGCTAAAAAATAAGAGAGTTCCGAGGTGATGTGGGGTCCATTCGTCTCGGCCAGTAGCTCGCGTTTGACCCTTGCTCGACCTGCTCTCGCTTCATCCCTTGCGGGGCGCCGCGCGCGATCTTTGCTTGGGCTCCGGGCTCACCGCCAACCGGAAAAACCTACCCTACGCCTCGGAACTCTATCCTGCCTTCAACATATCTTCCCGTTCTCCTCGACCAGCGCTTTGCTATAGACCCTTGCTTGCCCTCTTTCTTAATCTTTCGATCAGGAAAGTGACTTCGCTTGAGTCCCGGACATTGCACCAACCGGAAAAACTTAAGAAGCTGTCAAAGAACGATCCTGTTGTACTCCTTCTATTTTTCCAGTCAACGAAAAATACGTGGTTGTAAGTACACGTATTTTCAATCGAGTGCACGCCGTTCACAGGCCGGTGACCGGAAATAGTGCAAAGCGGAATGCAGTTCTGTCGAAAACCGCGGCAGATGCGGGTTTCCGCAATGCTGGTGCCTAGAATCACAGGTCCGTGGGGATCCGAAGTTTTAGAACTAGCTGTGAAAATCGCGCACTTGCCGCGCCACATGCGCAGTCCTGACGATCGCGACCGACAGCAACCCCTCAACACAGAGGGCACTGAGGATCACAGGAGAATTCAACGAGCCTTACGAGAGTGAGATCTTTTCGTCTATCAGGCGCTTGTCGGATTCGTCGGTGCCAGTCAGTTCAAATGCGTTTGTGATTGCCGACTTGCCCTTCTCGACCGCGGTGATCACGTAGGAACAGCCAATCCAGTGGGCTTCTTGGTGGTCGGTCTTCGACCATTGGGCTGGGTGGTCGGGGTGGGAGTGGTAGAAGCCGACTATGTCCTCTCCCCGGTCGCGGCCCTCGCGCTGTATGCGGACGAGTTCCTTGGGATCGATGTTGTAGCGGTTGTGAGCCGAGTCCGTTCGGGTGTTGCCGCAGCGGGCTGTGCTGGTGACGACACGAGTGCCGTCGTCGTCAAAGCGGCCGAGGAGAACTCCGCAGCATTCGTGAGGGTAGGTCTCTTCGCCGTGTTGGCGGATCGCGTTGTAGTCGGAGCGGGATAATTTCAGCATGGGAGAGATTGTAGATTTCAGATTGATGATTTCAGATTTTCAAAACCTGCGATCAGGAAGGCTGTAGTCTTCAATCTGAAATCGTAAATCTGGAATCAGATTAGCCTTCGGTCCAGAACCGTTCGCTGAGATACTTGTCGCCGGAATCGCAGAGAATCGTGACGATGACGGCTTCTTGTTTGCGCTTCAGCAAATCGCGAGCGACTTTCAGGGACCCAACCACGGCCGCTGCCGCGCTGATTCCTACGAGCAGTCCTGCGCCGCGAGAGAGCTGGCGCGCCATCGCGTAGGCGTCTTCGGTCGCGATTTCAACATTCTGGTCTGCGAGGTTCGGATCGTAGATCCGGGGCACGATCGCGCTGGCCATGTGCTTGGCGCCTTCGATGCCGTGGAAGGAAGAGTCTGGCTGGAGCGACACGCATTTCACCGCAGGATTGAGCTCCTTGAGGCGACGCGTGGCGCCGACAAACGTACCGCTGGTCCCAAGCATGGAGACAAAGTGAGTAACGCGTCCTTGCGTCTGTTGCCAGATCTCGTTGGCAGTTCCGAAGTAGTGCGCTTTCCAGTTCGCTTCGTTGGAATACTGATCCGCATAGAAGTATTTGTCGGGATGCTTCGAGCCGAGGTCGCGCGCCATGCGGATTGCGCCATCGGATCCGTCGCCGGGATCGGTATAAAGAATGTTGGCGCCATAGCCCTGCAGGATCTGCTTGCGCTCGCGCGAAACATTTTCGGGCATGCAGAGCGTGACGGGGAACCCTTCGGCGGCTCCGAGCATGGCATAAGCGATCCCGGTATTGCCGCTAGTCGCATCGAGGAGGATTTTGCCAGGACGAAGCTCTCCGCGGCGGCGAGCTTCAGCGACAATGTTCGCCGCGGCGCGATCTTTCACCGATCCGCCCGGGTTGTACCATTCCGCTTTACCCAGAAGTGCTACGCCGGGCAGGTCGCGGGTGAGCGCGTCGAGGCGTAGCAGTGGGGTGTTTCCGATACGTTCCAGCAGGCTGTGGCCCAGAGTTTCGCCTAGTCCTGAGGCAACTTCCCCAGGGCCTGAAGCAATCTCGGAAGACGGAACTGCTGCCGCTTTGGTAGAACCGTATGTCATAGCGAACCGGAATGCCGTGACCAACGTAATGTGCTATGTAGCCGCAAACACTGTATGTAGTATCTTGCTTAGATGATTCAGACTCGCCCGGCGATGCAGCTCGTGTAAAGTTACGCTCGGTCCTTATAAATAGCATCCAATAAACGAGTGGGCCGGCAAGGAAAGGTTAACGTACAAGGCAATGGCAAAGACAATCGAAGCACGAACCTACGAAGAGGCGCTGGCTTGGCTGCGCGATAACGGGTTCGACGTAACCGACGCGCCGGGCACGACCGCCCGCGTGTTCCTGCGCAAGTATAACGTTTCGGCCGCGATCCAGAAGACGCAGGACGATGGCATCAAGATATTCGCGTATCCGGGATGCCTGATTGGCAGCGAGATTTCGAAGCTGGTGAACAAGGGCTATCAGCAGTTCCTGAAGACATCGAAGAACGAACTGCCGGCTACCGCCGATCAGCTGAAAGCGCTGCAGATGTTCTCCGAGGAATTGAAGCAAGGGCTGAATCTTCCCAGCTTGTATAACGAGTCTCTCGGAACCGTGAGCGAAGCTTACCAGTACGATCGCGTGCAGGATCGCGATAAGGCGCCCTTGGACCGCCCGAAGCGTCCATGGGAAGTCGCGGGGAAGAAGGCGATCGCGGCGAAAAAAGGGCGAGCGTAGGGTTTCGCCGGGCATTGGGCTCGTGGCGCGTCCCGTATAGAAGTTTCTTTCGCCCCCTCCGGGGCTACTCCTATCAATTCCCGCGAACCCACGGCTTGCGCCGTGGGCTGCATTCTTTCTCCGCTTCGCGGCTGAGACCAAGATTACTCAATTCCGTTCGACTTTGCCGCTACCTTCTCCTCACCGAACTCCCAACAGAACATCGATCGTCAGTTGATCGAGTTTTTCGTAGGGCAGACGCTTCTCCATCATTTTGTCTTTGTCGAACGCGTAGCTGAGCAGCGCGGCTGAGCCCTTCTGCGAGTACTTCCCTGCTGCGGGAACCTTGGGAGATCCGGTGGAGATTTCTTTCAGGATTGCCTGAATCTCTTTATCCGCATTCCAAGCGGCAGCTTTTTCTTTCAGGATCACGTATGTGCGCATGCAGCCACGAGCGAAATCCTTGACGCCCTCGTAGTCCTCGGTGCGGTAGGCGTGCGCGTCAAAGTGGCGCGGGCCGTCGTAGCGAACGTCCTCGAGGAACTTCACCAGCCAGAATGCAGACTTCGGATTCGCCGAGCCGAACCGGAGATCCTGGTCATAGCGTCCTGGATACTGATCGTTCAGGTCGATGTGGAAGAGTTTTCCTGCTTCCCAGGCCTGCGCGACACCGTGCATGAAGTTCAGTCCTGCCATCTGCTCGTGGGCGACTTCCGGGTTCACGCCGACCATCTCCGGATGATCGAGAGTCGGGATGAACCCGAGATAATGCCCGGTGGTCGCCATATAGATGTCACCGCGAGGCTCGTTGGGTTTGGCTTCCAGGGCGAAGCGGTATCCGTATTTCTGCGCGATGTTGTATTCGCAAAGATAGTTGACAGCCTCACGAAGGCGCTTGACGGCTTCGTCGGCGCGGCGGCAGGCGTCAGTTTCGACTCCCTCGCGGCCGCCCCAAAGAACGAAGATTTTCGCGCCGAGCTCAGCGCCGAGGTCCATGGCGCGCATCGTCTTCTGCAACGCATAGGCGCGCACTTCGGGATCGTTAGCGGTAAATGCTCCGTCACGAAACACCGGATGAAAGAACAGGGAGACTGTCGCCATCGGGACTACGATGCCGGCCTCGTTGCAAGCAGCCTTGAACTCACGGACGATCTTGCCGCGCTCCTTGGGAGTGGCGTCGATGGGCACGAGGTCGTTGTCGTGCAGGTTCACGCCCCACGCGCCGATTTCGCCGAGAACGGAAACAATGTCGTTGGGGGGAAAGGTTGGGCGGACGGCGTCCCCAAAGGGATCGCGGCCGCGGTTGCCGAGTGTCCAAAGGCCGAAAGAAAACTTGTGCTCCGGCTTCGGGTCGTAGTTTCCGTTCTTTTTGCTCATTGAATCCTTCCTGGATGTAGGCATTTGAATTATGGCTTTTCGCTTGGATTGACCGCCGAGGGAGAAGAGGGCATCTTCCCCACGAGGCTGTCTTGCTTTTGGTGAAGTTCTTGTACCTTCTTCAATTCCTTTTCGGCCTCAGCGGACTTGCCAGTGGCCTGATAGAGGCGTCCCAGCTGGTAGTGCGCATCGGGTTGATTCGGCTCGAGCGCCACGGCTTTGGCGAGGGCAGCTTCAGCGTCTTTGTAGTTCTTCTGCTGCAGATAGATCGCGCCGAGGTCGACGTAGGCGATACGCAGGTCCTTCTTCGCCTTAATGGCTCGCTGCAGAAGGGGGAGGGCCGCATCGGGATGATTGTTCTTCCATTCGATGTCGCCTAGATATCCGAGAGACTGCGCGTGATCGGGATCGAGGGCCAGTTCTTGCTCGAATTCCTTGCGAGCCGCGTCGTACTGCTGAGTTTTCCAGAAGAGGTAACCGAGTCCGAAGTGCAGGTTCGGCTCTTTGGGGGAAATTTTTGCAGCGGCCCGGAACTCCGCGATGGCTTCCTGCGTTCTCCCCAGGCCATCGAGCGCCTCGCCCATCAGGATGTGCGTGGGCGCTGAATCGGGGCTCTGCTGCAGCAGGATTTTGAACTCATCCTGGGCGCAAGTCAGCCTCTTGGCATAAAGGCAGCTTTGGGCCACCATCTGGTGGAGTTCCGCATTCTCGGGCTGAGCTTTGGAGATCGGCGCGAGAATGTCCGACGCGAGGTCGAACTTCCTGGCGCCGTAGTAGCTCATTCCGAGAACGGTTTTTGCCTGCAGGTTGGCCGGATTGGCAGCCAGAGCGGACTTGAGCGCGGTCGCAGCGGCGTTGAAGTGGCCCTGCTTGAATTCTGCGAGCCCCAGATTGAGGGCGACGGCGGGCATCTGGGGATTGAGTTTCAGCGCCTTGCGGTACGCGGACGCAGCCTCGTCGTACTTCTGCAGCCGGGCCAGATCGAGTCCCATGCTGGCGGTTGCAGCGGCGTCGTTGGGATTGCGATCGATCACAGCCTTCCAGGCCTGGACAGCATCCTGCCACTTCTGCTGCTGCTCAAGAGCCAAGGCGTCGGCAGGAGTCTGGGCGTTTGACGCCATGACTCCACAGTACATGAGCGCAAGGATCACGAGAACCGGGACGCGAAACGTCATTGTTCGAACTAGCTTACCGAATCGCATCGGAGATGCGTAAACGTTTACGATGCGGAACACAAAAAATGGCGATGCGATCGCCAGTGATGAATGGTTAGAAAGAAAACCCCGCTCGCGGACTGCAAGTCGCGAGCGGGGAGAAGAGAGTGACGAACATCGGTTAGAAGTACAGCTTTAACCCAAGCTGAATTTCGCGTGGGTCGTGAGCCGACGTAACCGCACCGAAGTCACCGTTCGTGAAGCTGTTGCTGACGTTGTTGAACTCGGTGTGATTGAAGGCGTTGAAGAATTCCGCACGGAACTCGAGTTTGCTGCCCCGAGTTTCGCTGAACAGGAAGCTCTTGAACAATGCGAGATTCCAGTTCTGGCGTCCCGGGCCACGGATGCTGTTGAACGGCAGGTTGCCCCACGTTCCAGCCACAGTGGGCGAGAATGCGGACGTGCTAAACCAGTGACCCGCCGTCTTCGGGTAGCTCACGCCCCCGCTGATGTTGGGCCGATTATCGGCATTAGGAACGATGCTGCTGATATTCCCTGTGCCCAGTAGCGAACCGGTGCACTTCGGATCGGTGGCGCTGTTTGTCTGGGCGCAGTTGGTGATGCCGCCTTCCGAGATATGGATCGGCACGCCCGTTTGCATCGTGACGATGCCCGATACCTGCCATCCGCCGACAGTCGACTTGAGCAGCTTGTTCGAGCTGTTTTTCAAGAACGGAATGTCGTAGATGAAGTTGACGAACGCAATTTGCGTACGATCCAAGCCAGAGGGGCCATTGTCGTAGCGCAGATCGTAGGGGTTGTCATAGTTGTTCAAGTCGCCGACGCCGTTGTTTCCCGTCGCGGGATCAATCGCCCGAGACACGGTGTAGGCAGCCTGCAAAGTCAAGTCGCGCCTAATCTGGCTATGAATCTGAGCCTGGAAGCTGTTGTAGTGCGAGCTTTGCAGGTTCTCAGTCTGTCTGATGGAGTGGAAGCCCAGATACGGAACGCGCGTGTTGTAGTCGGCGTTGTTATTGGCGAACAACGTGGCGATGTTGGCAGAACTCGGAAGGTTGGTTTCGAGGTAAGCGTTTTGATTCCGGTTCTGATTGCCAACGTACTGAAGTTCCAGAACGGTGCGGGCTGAGAGCGCACGCTGCACGCCGATACTGTACTGATAGCTCCGCGGCAGTTTGTTATTCACCTTGTCAAGGCCGGTGATGCTCGCGACCGTGATTGGTGCAATCAGTGGCTGACTGTTGCTAAGTTGAGTGCCCGGATCTTCCAGCTGAATGTTGCTGAAATTGATGTTCGTGCTGAACGGCACGTTCGGGCCAGCATTATACATATCGTTGCCTTGAATGCGTTCGTACATCATACCGAAGCCGCCGCGGAGAATCGTCTTGCCTGATCCAGTCAGATCATAAGCAAAGCCGAGGCGAGGACCGAACGCAGCCCATTGATCGTTCACCAGACCCTTCGGAACTCCGGGAGTCTTTCCCGGGATACCGATGCCGTTGAGATAGAACTGGGTACCCGCCAGAATCGGATTCGGGCTCGTGCCCAAACCGGGGCTGCTGGGATCAATGTTGTTGCCGGCTGCATCAGCAAAGATCGGAGCAGCGGCCGGATCGTAGAGGTTCGGATAGAAGTTACCCATCCGGTTGTTGGCTTCGTAGGTGTGCGGTGCACCGTCCCAACGCAGGCCGAGGTTCAAGGTCAGACGATTGTTTACGCGCCAGTTGTCCTGAACGTAGGCTGCCCAGGAAACGTTGTTCCACTTGCCGCTGTCTTGTACGGCGAGCTCGTTGTAACCGGAGCCAGCGCCTAACAAGAAATCAGCAAAGTCATTTCCGGTGAAGTTGTTGTTGAAGGTGAAAGACCCCTGCGTATTTCCGAAGAGATCCTGCACTTTCTTGTAAATTGCCCAGCTGCCGCCCATCTTAATCTGGTGCGCGCCCTTGGTCCAGGAAATGTCATCGCGGATCTGGTAATCATCCGCCTTGTTGTTCCATGGCCAGCTCGCGTTGGTATAGTCCGTGTTGTTGAAACCGGCAAGATGAATTTCCGGGATGCGGTTGAGGTTGTTGGGGCCGCCGAAGATGCGGTTGGAAGTGAATCCGGCCGGACGTTGAATGAGGTTGCTGGGCAGGATGTGAATTTGGTTGCCGTTCGCATTGAACGCGACCTCATTCAGCAATGTCGGGCTGATCACGTGTGTCGCGTGGATCACATAGCTATACGACGGATTACCGAAGGTGTTACTCGCCGTCGGTACGTTATCGCCGCTCCACATCGAGGTTCCGAAGCTCTGCGCGATCTGCTCTCTGAGGTAGTGGCCATAAACAGAGAACTTGCTGTTGAACTGATGGTCAATGCGAACAATTTCTTCCTTCACGGTGGTGGGGACGTTGTTCCCGCCTTGCAAGACCGGATTGCCGCTCGAGTTCACCGCATTGTTTGCGGGAAAAATTCCTGCCTGCAGCAGCGCCGCCGCGTTCGGATCGATCATGCAGGAAGGAATCGTGTTGCTTGGAAAGGAGCCCCCTGGCGCGATTCCAGCCGGTGCCGTGCCACCCGGACAGTTTCTGAACAAGTAAGCAGGATCCACGTTATCGGGAACGGTGAGGGTTGGGAAGGGGTTTGAACCGAACATGGTACCGGCCGCTGGGAGCGCGCCACCATACCAGGCCGTATCCGGTACGGTCTGGTTCAGAGTCTGGCCTTGGATCAGTCGGCGCCATTCCATGTTGTAGAAGAAGAAGGTCTTGTGCTCCTTCGCCCAGAAGTCCACCGGACCGCCGGCATTGAACCCGAACGTATGGAACCGGAGTTCGGCCACCTTTTGGGGCGCAGGGTTGAAATAGTTACGGGCATCCAGCGCATCGTTGCGCAGGAACTCCCAAGCGCTGGCGTGGAACTGCTTCGTTCCAGACTTGATAACGGCAGTCATGGTGGCCGCGGATGACAGCCCATACTCCGCGCTGTAGTTCGAAGTCATTGTGCGGAATTCGGCTATGGCATCCATCGAGGGCATGACGTCGGAACCACCTGCGCCGCCGCGGTCAGAACTCTCTGAACCGTCGAGGAGGTAGAGGTTGTGGCTTTGGCGCATGCCGTTGAAACTCACATTGGCGTCGCCGCCGACTGGAGTCGGAATCTGGAAGTCGCCCTGGCCGCTGGATGCTCCGGGGGTCAAGGAGATCAACGAGTACATGCTGCGCCCGTTGGTCGCGAGCTGTGTCAACTGTTGCCCGGTGATGACGTCGCTGACTTCGCCGGTATCAGCCTGGACGGCAATCGCTGCCGCTTCGACCGTGACCTGCTCTTGTGCGCTGCCTACCGTGAGCTTGAAATCAATACGGGTACGATCGCTGACCTGCAGCGTAATGTTCTGCTGCTCGGTGGCTTTGAATCCCTGCGCGGTGGCCTTAACTGTGTAGTGGCCAATACGAAGGTCGGGTGCGACGTATTGACCGTCGCCGCTGGTGGTCAGGGACCGGGAAAGACCCGTGTCGATGTTTGTGACTGTAATGGAGACGTTCGGAACTGCAGCACCGGTTGGGTCGGTGACTGTTCCGACGATGGTCGCTTCCTGCGCGAAGCCTTGCACGGCGAAGAGCAATACGATGGCCGCGAGAAGAATTCCAAGGCGCAGGTCAAAGCGTCTGAGTAAATGCCCGATACTCCCGGCATTCGTGGGCGAGAGGGATTTCATGTGTGCCAGCCTCCAGAAAAGCGTTGGGTCACGGGATGTCCTCTGGGACAGGACATTTCCCGAGCGTCCGTGAACGTTTACGGTGTTTACATCCGTTTGTAAATCATTGTCAAGAAAAATCGATTTCGTGAGGCCCAGAAACAGCGTCTCGGTTGTAAGGTTGTTCGTAGATGCTTGTCAAGAAAAATCGTTATTCTACGCCCGAGGGTACGCTCTAATCCACTTGGCGGCTGGAGTTGGCACACACTCGCTAGTTGAGACGCAACGCTGCGATTCGAAAGTGAAGGAAGCGCAATTGCGCCATTGTTTGCAGTCGGTTGCGGTTGTTTCGGCAGTTGCGAAGAATAGGGGTGTCCCTCGCAAAGCCGATGTTGTTGGCCTTGGTACCAGCTACACATACCTATATGGTTACTAAAGGGAGGCTCGCTCACTTACTTGTTTGAAGAGGTTGCCGGTTCTTGACCCTGACATTGCACTGTGCTACAAGCGACATTCGACCGTAATCGTTTACGAAATGTTCTTTATAACTAGCGCGCACTCAGATCCTTGTCGATGGGTGCATGGCGCAGGAGGATTTCATGCAAGACAGTTTTCGGACCCTGTTGTTCGCCCTCCTTTCTTTGGTTCTCGTCACAATTCCACTCGCGGCACAGAACAACGCTAAGCCGCTCTATCTCGATCCTTCGCAGCCGGTCGATGCGCGGGTGGACGACCTGATCCACCGAATGACGCTGGAGCAGAAAGCGTCGCAACTCGTGAACCAGGCGCGCGCCATTCCGGATTTGCAGGTTCCCAATTACGACTGGTGGAGCGAGGCCTTGCATGGAGTCGCCAATGCGGGCACGGCCACGGTATTTCCAGAACCGGTCGGCTGGCGGCCACCTTTGATGATCCGCTGATTCATGAAATGGCGGTTGTCATCGGTACTGAAGCGCGCGCGAAACATGAGCAGGCCGTGAAGGCCGGACGCCGCGCCATTATGGAAGGGCTGGATTTCTGGTCCCCGAATATCAATATCTTTCGCGATCCGCGTTGGGGGCGCGGGCAGGAGACTTATGGCGAAGATCCGTTCCTGACAGGGCGAATGGGAGTCGCGTTCGTAACCGGATTGCAGGGGGATGATCCGAAGTATTTCCGGGTGATCTCGACGCCGAAACATTACGCGGTACACAGCGGTCCGGAGCCTTCGCGTCACTCCATTGACGTCCATGTTTCGAAGCACGACATGGAAGACACGTACCTGCCGGCATTCCGCGCGGCAGTGACCGAAGGTAAAGCCGAGTCCGTGATGTGCGCTTACAACCGTATCAATGGGCAGCCGGCCTGCGCGAACGATTTCCTGATGCTCGACACGCTTCGTGACGCCTGGAAATTCAACGGCTATGTAGTCTCCGACTGCGGAGCCGTAATCGACATCTACGAGGGTCATCACTACACGGCAAGCCAGGCGGAGGCGGCCGCTGCGGCACTAAAGCATGGCATGGACAATGAGTGTGCCGACTTCTTCACGCTGGTCCATGACAATCACGACTACCGGCCTTACCTCGATGCCGTTCACGAAGGACTGCTGACCGAAGCAGACATCGATCACGCGCTGAAACGGCTGTTCACGGCACGCATGCGTCTGGGCATGTTCGACCCGCCGAACCTGGTGCCGTACGCCAATACTCCCGAGTCGGAGATCGACAGCGCACCGCACCGGCAACTGGCGCTGAAGACAGCGCAGGAATCGATGGTGCTGCTGAAGAACGACGGCGTCCTGCCGCTTGCGCCGACGGCGAAGAAGATTCTCGTGGTGGGTCCGCTGGCCGAGTCTGTGGAAGTGTTGCACGGAAACTACAACGGCACAGCCTCGCACGCTGTCACGGCGTTGGAGGGTATGCAGAAGCAGTTTTCCGGCGCCAAGGTTTCGTACGAGCCTGGCACAAACTTTCTACGGCCGCATCCCCTGCTTCCGACCTCGGCGTTGTCCACCGAAGACGGCAAGCCCGGACTTAAAGCCGAGTACTATCCGGGCGAGAAATTTACAGGAACGCCAGTGGTTCGAGTGGATCCGTACATCGATGTACAGCGCTTTCATCCGGACCAGCACGCGCTGCCGCTTCCGGAAGGCATGACTGACTTCTCCGCCCGCTGGACGGGTTACCTCACGCCACCGCAGACAGGAACATATTTCATCGACTTGTCCGGTTGGGGGAGGCACCGCCTGTGGCTCGACGGGAAGCTGATTGCAGATAATTCAGCGCCAGGCGCCGGGGATGGGGGAAACGTCGAACTGCAGCTCACCAAGGGCCATCGTTACCCGATCAAAGTCGAACTCGACTTCCACAGCATCGGCACCCAGATGACATGGCTGCCGGTCATGTCGGACCCGTTGGTGGACGCGCAGAATGCAGCACGGCAAGCCGATGTGATCGTCGCGGTCGTGGGTATCACATCAAGACTCGAAGGAGAGGAAATGAAGGTCGATGTGCCCGGATTCCGCGGTGGAGATCGGACCAGCCTGGCTCTCCCCGCCGAGGAAGAGGCACTGCTCGGCGCGTTGAAGGCGACGGGAAAACCTCTGGTCGTCGTTCTCATGAACGGCAGCGCTCTGGCCGTGAACTGGGCGAACGATCACGCCAACGCCATCATCGATGCCTGGTATGCGGGCGAAGAGGGTGGCACAGCCATCGCGCAGGTCTTAGCGGGATCCTATAATCCCGCGGGACGCCTGCCCGTCACATTCTACAAAGGCGTCGAGCAGTTGCCTGCCTTCGAAGATTACTCGATGACGAACCGCACCTACCGTTACTTCACCGGCCAGCCGTTGTATGGCTTCGGGCACGGGTTGAGTTACACGACGTTTGAATACAGCGGGATGAAGCTGTCGAATGCGTCGCTGAACGCGGGTGATCCGGTGGACGTCGAGGTTGACGTCAAGAACACAGGTAAGCGGGATGGGGACGAAGTCGTCCAGCTCTACATCACCTTCCCGAAGCTTGCGGGCGCACCGTTGCGCGCGCTGCGCGGGTTCAGTCGCCTGAATTTGAAAGCGGGCGAGCAGAAGCATGTGAAGCTGACGCTGGGGCCACGCGATCTGAGCTACGTCAACGAAGGAGGCGATCGTCTGGTTGCGGCGGGAGACTATGTCATCACGGCCGGTGGCGGACAGCCCGGTACTGGCGCTCCACACGCTGAGACGCACCTGATGATTCAAGGCGAGCAAAAACTGCCGGAGTAAGATGGAATGAGGCATTGCCTGCCGATTTCCAAATGAAGAGAAGTACTGCTGCGATTATTATCTTGTTCTTGCTTGCGAGCGTGCCGCAGTCGGTACGCTCGCAGGCGCGTCAGGCCTCCGCCGTGCCAGCGCCCTCTTCCGACAGTCCAATACGTTTCACATTCCAGCCGATCGACTTCAAGCTCGACAGCGACGAATCTTCGGAACGCCATGCCCCTGAGACCATGGAAGGCGGCGTTGCGGTATTCGATTACAACAACGACGGCAAGCTGGACATTTTCTTCGCGAACGGCTCCGACCTCAAAACTCTGGAGAAGAACTCGCCGAAATATTCCAACCGGCTCTTTGAAAACGACGGCAAGGGACATTTCACCGATGTGACCGAAAAGGCGGGCCTCACCGGAACAGGATATGACACCGGCGTTGCCATCGGCGATTACGACAACGATGGCTTCGAAGATATCTTCGTCGCGGGCGTGTACCGCAACACGCTGTATCACAACAACGGGAATGGAACATTTACCGACGTTACGGCCAAGGCGGGTCTGAACAAGCCTGATCCGGAGTATGGGCCCCTCTGGTCCGTAACCGGCGCATGGATTGACGTGAATAATGACGGACTGCTCGATCTGGTCGTGGTCAATTATCTGAAGTGGGATTTCGATCACGAGCCAGTGTGCGAAGGCTACGGGCACCGGGACTATTGTCATCCAAAGATGTACAAGCCGACCCCGAATCAGCTGTTCCTCAACAATGGAGACGGGACGTTCCGCGACGCGTCTGTGGAGGCGGGCTTCCGCGCGCATCCCGGTAAGGGCATGAGCGTGGCCGCCGCAGATTCCGAACTCACCGGCCGCATGGATCTGTTTGTCACCAACGACAAGCTGATGAATTCGTTTTTCCGGAGCAAAGGTGGCGGGAAGTTCGAGGAAAGCGCTTTTGACGAGAATGTCGCACTGCGCGAAGACGGCGTTTACATCTCGGGCATGGGCGCGGATTTTCGCGATCTCGACAACGACGGCTATCCCGATATTTTTCTGGTCGCCCTCGATGGCGAGACGTTTCCGTTGTACAAAAACACGGGCAAGGGCAGCTTCGTAGAAGTCACACGCGAGAGCGGAATCACGAAGCTCAGTTTACCGATGGCGGGATATTCTCCGAACATCGCGGACTTCGACAACGACGGATGGAAGGACATCTTCGTATCGCGCGGCCACGTACAGTCGCTGCTGTCGTCGGCGAATCTGACGATCTCTCAGCCGAACACTGTGTTTCGAAATCTTGGCGGGATGAAGTTTTCAGCGTTGACGGCCGAAGCCGGCTTTGCATCGCAGCCGCCATCCAGGCATCGAGGATCCGCAGTCGGAGACTTCAATGGAGACGGCAAACTCGACCTTGTCGTAAGCGCGATCAATGCTCCGGCCGAAATATGGATGAATGACAGCCAGGGGAACAATCACTGGCTCGAATTTAAACTTCAAGGCACGAAGAGCAATCGGGACGGGATCGGCGCACGGATCAAGGTCGTCACGAAGTCCGGCGCGCAGTACAACCACATGACGGCGAGCAGCGGGTATGCGTCGTCGAGCGCGGGCCCAGTGCATTTCGGGTTGGGAGCAAATGCCACCGCCGAGTCGGTCGAGATCCATTGGCCTTCCGGAGTTGTACAGACGATGAAGGACGTAGCTGCCGATCGCGTGGTGGCCGTGAAAGAACCCGCAAAGTAGAATCGTCAAAAGCGATCGATTCGTCTGCCTTCAGACGAATACACACAGAGCGCTACAAGAGCCGCTATCCAGGGAGTCCAGTGGGGGTGGGACTATGTTATGGGCGCGCAACCTCGGTCTATGCGTGGTCATTCTGGCGTACGCAAACGGATTCGCACAAGAACACGAGCATGGGCCCGACGAGAAGCTAGGGACAGTCCATTTTCCAACCTCATGCAATGCCCCCGCACAGGCAGAATTTGATAGGGCTGTCGCGTTGCTGCATTCCTTCCAGTTCAGCAAGGCAGTCGAAGGTTTCAAGGCAACACTCAAGAATGATTCGACGTGCGGGATCGGATATTGGGGCATGGCTCTGAGTCAATGGAGTAATCCCTTCGCGCCCGGCGCGAAAGACAAAACACAGTTGCAGGCGGGGCTGGCAAGCGTGGAACTCGGGAAAACAACTGGGGCAAATACCGAACGGGAACGGGCGTACATCGCCGCGGTTGCGAATTTATACGCTAACTTTGAAAACACCCCGCAGCGAGCTCGATTGATCGCATATCGGAACGCGATGGGCGAGTTGGCTGAAAAATATTCCACCGACAATGAGGCACAGATCTTCAATGCGTTAGCGATCGCTGCTTCTGAAGATCCTGGCGACAAAACCTATGCGGGCCGGCTCAAAGCTGGCGCGATCCTGGAGAAACTGTTTCAGGAAGAGCCGAATCATCCCGGACTGGCGCACTACATCATCCATACCTACGATGTTCCCGCGCTCGCGGACCACGCTCTAGTCGCGGCACGCCGGTATTCCGAGATTGCGCCCGACGCGCCGCACGCGCTGCATATGCCGTCGCACACGTTCACGCGCACCGGTCACTGGCAAGATTCAATCCGAAGCAATATTGCAGCCGCTTCGGCCGCAAAGCGTGAGGGACAGACCGCGGAGGAACTGCACGCCAGCGATTATGAAACGTATGCCTACTTGCAAACGGGGCAGGACGATGCCGCGCGAAGAATCCTGGACTCTTTGCCGGAGATCGAATCGCGGTTCGATCCCAAGGCTGTAATTGGGGGCGCCGGAGGCCCGTCGGCCGGCTACTTCGCACTCGCAGCCATACCGGCGCGCTACGCATTGGAGCGCGGGGACTGGAAACAAGCGACGCAACTCGTACCGCGCGACACGCCGTTTCCATACACCGAAGCTATGACCTGGTTTGCACGCGGGTCGGGAGCAGCCCGTATGGGACAAGCAAAAGCGGCCTATGAAGCTGCAGGATCTCTGACAGGAATTCGTGAGCGCTTGGCGAAGGCAGGCGAAAACTACTGGGCACTCCAGGTACAAATCCAAGAAGTTGAAGTCAAAGCATGGGCAAAAATGGCAGAGGGGAAACGGGATGAAGCGCTCCAACAGATGGAGGCGGCTGCCAAACTGGAAGATGGAACGGACAAGAGCGCGATTACGCCCGGGCCATTGGCTCCGGCACGGGAACTGCTCGGCGAGATGCTACTGGCTGCGAATCAGCCTTCTGCCGCACTGACCCAGTTTGAAGCAACACTGAAGAAAGAGCCGGGCCGCTTCCGCAGTCTTTATGGGGCCGGAAAAGCTGCGCAACTCGCGAAGAATGCGGAATCCAGTCGCGAGTACTTCCGCAAGCTGGTGGCAACTTGCGAACCGGGAGACCGCCCGGGAAGAGCTGAGTTACGAGAGGCCAACCAGGCGATCACACAGAAGTAGTTTAACGGGAACTGACCGCGCGTCGCAGCCGACTCGACATTTTCAGGCCATCTGACGTAGAGCGGGATAAATTTTCCGGTAAGTCTGATACGCCTTCTGCATGGCTGCCGAGTCCTGCGGATTCGGAGCAATACGCTTCGCGACCCGCACGACGGCATCGCAGGCTTGCTCGACCGATTTCCATCCGCCCGCGCCCGTGCCCGCCAGGATTGCTGCGCCGTACGCTGCGCCTTCCTCTGCGGCTACAATTTCCACTTCACGGCCGTACACGTCCGCTTGGATCTGGCGCCACAACGGAGAGCGCGCGCCACCGCCGCCCAGGCGAATTGCGGCTACAGGAACCTTCATCTCTTCGAAGATCGTGAATGTGTCTTTCAAGCTGAATGCCACGCCCTCCATAATTGCGCGAATGACGTGGGCGCGTGTGTGGGACGCAGTCAGTCCAATCAACGCCGCACGTGCGTTCGGATCAAGATGCGGGGTGCGCTCCCCCATCAGGTAGGGAACCCAGAATGCGCCTTCCGAACCGGCCGGCGCAGCAGCAGCTTCTTCGGCGAAGACGTCGTAGGGATCGCGGCCATCTTTCTTCTGAACTCCCGGTGAAGATGTTCCGAAATTGTCCCGGTACCAGCGCAGGGATAGCCCTGCAGCTTGGGTCACACCCATCACGTGCCAGCGTCCTGGAATGGCGTGACAGAATGTGTGCAACCGGCCCTGCGGGTCCATTGCAGGCCGATCGGTCGAGGCAAACACCACGCCCGACGTTCCGATGGTGGCGCTCACCGCTCCAGCGCGCGCAATCCCCATACCCACTGCGCCGGCGGCCTGATCGCCCGCTCCGGCAACGACCGGAGTTCCGGCGCGCAGGCCCGTCGCTTCCGCGCCCGCGGCAGATATCTTGCCGCATACCTGAGGCGATTCGAACAAAGTGGGCAGAAGATTCTTCCCGATTCCTGTTTTGCTGAGGACTTCGTCGGACCAGCGGCGATTGGTTACGTCGAGCATCAATGTGCCCGACGCGTCCGCCATGTCGATCGCGCGTTCTCCCGTAAGGCGGAATCGCACGTAGTCTTTCGGCAGCATGACGTGCGCCACGCGCTCCCAATTTTTCGGCTCCGTCTCCCGCACCCACAGTAGCTTCGTCAACGTGAAATTGGTGAGCGGAGGATTGCAGGTCAGGCGAATCAAAGTGTCGCGGCCGAACTGGTCTTCAAGCTCGCGGGATTGCGCTTCGCTGCGTTGATCGCACCAGATGATCGCGGGGCGCACCACTTCATCTGCCGCATCGAGCAGCACCGCCCCGTGCATCTGCCCGGAAAACCCAACGCAGGCGATGTCTTCTGCGCGAATTCCGGACGATTGCAATGCGTTCTTCACGGCCGAGCCGCAGGCTTTCCACCAGTCCCGCGGATCCTGCTCGGCCCAGCCGGGGCGCGGACTGGCGAAGTGCTGATGCTCGGCCGAGGCCGAAGCGACAACGTTTCCGTTCGAATCGATGACGAGTGCGCGCGTACCGCCTGTCCCTACGTCTATGCCTAGATAATTCATTGCTACCTTCTGAGATGAAGTCAGATCAGGCGAAGTCTTCCGCGAGTTCGTGTGCGCTCTCGCGCAACGTGCGTTCTTTCTCCTTTGCCGATTCCTGGGACTGCCGGCGCAGGAAGAATTCGAGATTGCCTCGCATCACAAGATGCGGGGCCAGTGCGACCTGGTGAGATCGCCGCGCTCCTTCGGAGAGGAACTCGTGCAACATGCGAAGCGCCATCTGCCCCTGAGCTCGCGGGCGCTGGTAGATCGTGGCGACAACACTTCCCGAACGGATCTCCGGCACCAAGTCGGGGAACAAATCGGTGGTAATGATCGTCAAGCGTTCCAGTACATTCGCATCGCGAGCCGCGCTCAAGACAGGGATCGATGCCTCGGTGGTTACATAGATCCCGGTGAGATCGGGATGTTCGGCAAACAATTTCCGGCACTTCCGGTACGCTTCCTTTTCGATGTCACGATCTTCGATGGGCTTGAGCAACTGCAAGTTCGGATAAAACGTTTTCAGCGTGGACTCGAACGCAGAATATTTTTCCGCGTGTTCGGTAATCGCCATGTCAAACACGGTGATGGCGATCATCCCATTTCGAGGGCCTACGAATCGTCCCATCAGGTCCGCTGCGATGGAACCGCTGGCCAATGTATCGATGGCTACCATGCCCAAGCGGCCGCTATTCGGAGCGTCAGTCGCAACGCACACGACCGGAATGCGCGCACGGGACGCACGGCGAATGCTTGGCCGCAGCGTCTGCGGGCGGCTCGGGAAAATGATGATGCCGTCCACCTTCTCACGGATCGCCGTATCCAGCGCTTCCTCTTCGCCTTCCCCGAGAATGGGGCATGTCCGGAATTCGATCTCGACGTTCTCGAGCAGAATGGCTTCGGCCTCTTCGCGAATCCCCTCGCGTACCTCGTCCCAAAATGAGGTCGTCCCCTGCGGAGTATTGACGGAAATTCGAAGAGTCTTCCGGGAAGACAAATAGCGTGCGGCGAGATTAGGGCGATAGCCCAGAGTACGCGCCATCTGCAGAACTCTGGCCTTGGTCTCCGGACTCACTCCGGGATTGTCGTGCAGCGCCCGATGAACGGTGCCGATGGAAGTGCCCAGCGACTTCGCTATGTCACGGAGCGTAGTGGGAGGTTGACCCATTTTGTTGGCCTGCTTCGAGGCCGGCCACACACAGCCAGCAATGATCGTCCGGAAAGCTAAAAAGCGTTTGCCGGAACCGTAAACGTTAACGGAAGTTGGCGAATTGCGCAAGGTGGCCCCCGTAGGCAGGAATGATCTCACGCCGCCACGAAAACTATTGGGTTGCGACTCGGCCCTTCTGATCGGGAATGCGGGAGAAGGCATAGACCCAGTTGCAGATCGTGTCACGCCAAATGATCGCCTCTTTCGCCTGATACTCGAAGCGCGGCAGAATGTCCTGATAGCGCGTCTCGTCAATGTGACCTCGCAGTTCCTTCCATTGCTCGACGAAAGCCGCTGCCTGTTCCGCTCCTTCATAGTGCGAATCGTAAATGTGCTGGATTACCGTCTTACCCGAATGCAGCACGTACGTGTACGGCACGTGATGGAAGAACAGAAGAAGATTGTCCTGACAGTTCGCCAGCGATTCATACATCTTCTGGACCTCGAGCGGGTATTGACCGATGTAGCCCGTTCCGGTCGCGATGGTGCGATCCATTCCGATGCCGTTGTGGTCGGCCCGGTGCCATTGACCCCATCCGTTTTCTTCAGACGACTGCGGCCCGGGATCGTAGTGATTGCCGGTGATGTTGGTGAGCGTCCCCGCTCCGAGAGGACCGGTATAGTTTTCGTATACGCGCCACGAACTCAACTGCAGGGAGTTGATCGTCTTCACGACCAGCGGATCGCTACCGTAGGTAAGACGCGTCCATTCATCGATGATGGTTCCGGCGCTGAGGTTCGCGTTCCATGCGAGACGTCCGAACCCGTACAGGTTGGCCAGAGCCAGCGGGCTTCCCATCCAGTTTTCATCAAGGCCCGCGTTGGCCACACCGACGAATCCACCCAGTTTCGGATTGAACGCTGAACTTGAAATGATTTCTTTCACCAGCGAGCGCTGGCCTTTCACACGCATATCGAAGTCCAGAACTTCCTTCCACATGGGAACCAGGAAGCAGAGTTGGCGCTGCTGGCCCGTGTATTCCTGAGTGATCTGGAGCTCGATGGCCTTATTCGTGGATTGCAGATCGCCGAAGAGAGGCGATACGGGCTCACGCACCTGAAAGTCGATTGGACCGTTTTTGACTTGAATGATTACGTTGCGGTCGAACTTGCCATCAAGCGGATGGAAGATGTCGTATGCCGCCCTGGCTCGATCGTTCTTCAAATCGCGCCAATCAAGATGGTGGTTGTAGACGAACGCGCGATAGAAAACGATTCCTCCGTGCGGGCTCACAGCACGTGCAATCACGTTAGCAGCGTCCGCCTGAGTTCGACCGTACGTAGACGGGCCGGACCGTCCTTCGGAATCGGCTTTCACCACAAAGCCACCGAAGTCGGGGATCTGGCGGTAAATTTCGTCGGCTTTCTTTCGCCACCATTCAGCGACTCGCGGATCAAGCGGATCGAATGTATCGAGTCCACCAACGATCTTAGGGCTGCTCAAGTCCACCGACATGGAAAGCTGCACGCCCCACGGACGAAACACGTCTGCAATCCGGCGAACCTGCGAAATGAACGCATCGTCCAGCATGCCCGGCGCGGCATTCACGTTATTGATAGCGCACCCGTTGATTCCGATGGAGGCCAGCAAACGGGCGTACTCGCGGGCGCGTGTGAGATCTTCGCGGACTGTTCCGTCCGCGAAGAAGATGGACCGTCCACCATAACCGCGCTCTATGCTGCCGTCGATGTTGTCCCATTGATCGATCCAGCGAACAGGTGCGGATGGTTGCTCCACTTCATCGATGTGCGCAATGTTCTCGCCGCGAGCGATCTTGCTCAACAGTCCAAAGACGCCAAAGAGCACGCCGCGCGTAGTCTTGCTGGTGATCACCACACACTGGAATCCATGAACTTTCGCGCGTGTGAGCCAATAGCCGTCATCAGCGAAGGGATTCGCAGAGTGCACGTTCAGGCCCGCGGTCTTCAGATCGTCGAACGTTCCTAGCACGATCGAATCGCCGGTAATTCCTCTGCTCGACGAAGGCTTTCTGCCGGTCAGTTTTGCAAGCGCTGAAATCATCTCCTCTTCCGCGGATTTCAGAACGGGAGAATGGCCGAGCACAGTCAGTCTTACTGGCAAGGAGACGTACGTCCTGGCTTGCTGGGGACTGAGAGCAGAGTAACGGAGCCAGGCATCGTGGTCCGTTTGGGCGCTGACGATAAGCGCTGTCACGAGAATCAAGCCGAAGAGAAGTGATATTTGCGAAGCGCGATTCGATTTCATGGCAGAGTCGTCCCGTCGAGTATAAAAGCAGATTGCTGGTCGAGCTCCAGGTTTCCCGCAAATCAGCTTCGATTATTGGTTTGCTTTTCTCCGACTGCGGGCCTACCATTCGCGGCTGGAGGGCCTGCGATGAAAACGTTCGGCCCGATACTCGCGAAATCCCTGCAGTTCGTGGCGATCGCTGTCCTCGCAACCGCTGCATTTTCCCAGACCACACCCAAGTACGACGCCGCTACTGAAACCACGCTCAAGGGAACCATCCAGGAATTAAAGTTGGTTCCTCCCTCGGGTGGAAAACCTATCGTCTATCTCGCAATGAAGGGCAGCTCGGAGTCCATCGAAGTTTTTGTTTGCCCCAAAAAATTTCTCGATGACATTGGCGTCAGCTTCAAGGCTCTGGATGAGATCGAGGTGACAGGCTCCAAGGTCAAACAAAATGGAGCAGACCTGATCCTCGCGCGAGAAGTGATGAAAGGCGGAGAAACCTTGACCTTCCGTTTCAAGGACGGCAAGCCGGCGTGGTAGGTCGCCTCGTCCTAACATTCCGTAGTGTCTCGATTGATGAGAATCCCACCATTTCGTCACTGCTGAACCGCTGGTCCTCGTCTCCGTTGTACTTCCTGATAATCTGAAATGAGACCTGTCAGGAGACCAATCTTCTTTTGCCGCCGCTGATTAATGTCCGAAGTATCTCGAAGGCCTTTGGGGCCGACCCCTTGTTTCAGAATGTTTCCTTCACCGTTTCCGAAGGAGACCGTATCGGGCTCATTGGCCCGAACGGATCCGGCAAGTCCACGTTGTTGCGCATTCTCGCGGGCACCGAAGAAACGGACGAAGGAGAAATCGCGGTCCGCAAGCGACTCCGCATGAGTTACGTGGAACAAGAATCAGAGTTCAAACCTGGCGATTTGGTTCGCACGGTGATAGAAAATGCGCTGAAGAACTCAGCCGTGCCCGAGGCGGAACGTGGAACCCGATTTGCTGAGACGCTGGGCCGCGCGGGTTTTATGGATCTCGATGCGGAGGCCTCCTCTCTTTCGGGAGGCTGGCAAAAACGACTGGCGATCGTCGAAGCGCTGGTCCGAGGCCCTGACGTCCTGTTGCTGGATGAGCCGACGAATCATCTTGACCTCGCGGGGATTGAGTGGCTGGAAGACGTTCTGGAACAAGGCGCGTTCGCATGCGTGGTCATCAGCCATGACCGCTATTTCCTGGAGAATGTCGCGAATGCCATGGCGGAACTCAGCCGTGTGTATCCCGATGGATTGCTGCGGGTACAGGGTCGCTACACCACGTTTCTGGAGAAGAAAGAGGAGTTTCTGCACGCGCAGTCCAAGCGGCACGAGGCACTGGAAAACCTCGTGCATTCGGAAATCGAATGGCTGCGGCGCGGCGCAAAAGCGCGAACCCGGAAATCGAAGGCTCGAATCGAGAAGGCTGGGCAATTGATGAACGAACTCGCGGATCTGAACACGCGCACCCGGAGCAGTACGGCGCAGATCGATTTCTCGGCGACGGAACGCAAAACGAAACGCCTGATCGAACTGGAGGGTGTTGGCTACGAGATCGCCGGGCGGAGGCTGTTTCAGGCGTTGAATTTCATCATTTCCGCCGGGCTCCGTGTAGGGTTGGTCGGTCCGAACGGCAGCGGCAAAACGACGCTGCTGCGATTGCTGCGCGGTGAGGTCGCACCGACAACGGGAGGAATCCGCAGGGCCGAGCAGTTACGGATCGTGTATTTCGACCAGCGACGCGAGCTTGATCCCAGCGTCACGCTGAGGCGAGCACTTGCTCCTGAGGGCGATTCGGTTATCTACCAGGACCGGGTAGTACACGTAGCCTCGTGGGCCGCCAAGTTTCTTTTCAAGGGCGAGCAGCTGAACCAGCCGGTCGAACGCCTTTCCGGTGGAGAGCGCGCACGAGTTTTGATAGCTCAGCTGATGCTTCAACCCGCCGATGTCCTCTTGCTCGACGAACCTACCAACGACCTCGACATACCGACGCTGGAAATTCTGGAGGAAAGCCTGCTGGAGTTTCGCGGTTCGCTGGTACTGGTGACGCACGATCGCTACATGCTCGATCGCGTCTCAACTATCGTGCTCGGGCTGGACGGTCGCGGCGGGGCGCAACGGTTCGCTGACTATTCGCAATGGGAACTCTGGCAGGCAGAGCGTGAGCAGGAAAAAGAGGATACCGTACGCGCCGTGGAACGCTCCCCTGCGAACACCGCGTTAACGAAGAAGAAGTTGTCGTATCTCGAGGCTCGCGAATACGCGGGCATCGAAGAGCGCGTCGCCGCAGCCGAGCAGGTGCTTGATAAGCATCGAACGGCTGCGGAGGATCCGGCAATCGCAACCGATGCTGCGCGTCTTGTTGCCGCACAGGCGGAATTGGAAGAGGCGCAGAAAGAAGTGGACGAGCTCTACGCGCGCTGGGCCGAACTGGAAAAGAAGCAGGCCTGATACGTCTCAGGATCCGAGGCAGAAGGCAATGATTGTGCTTCCTTTTGCGCCTTTTTTCTTTTCAAGCTCCTCGATCAATTTCGTCTCGAGCCCTCCGGGATCGGGCTTCATTTCACAAGCGGCGATCTCCTCGTCCGTAGCTCCCTGAAAGCACAGTTCACAGACTCCGAGTCCCTCTTCCGAGCGGACTGGCGGACCAAACACACGGCACGTCATCGGGCGCGAATCGTATAGCTCACACAATCCAGTCTGAGGATCGAGCACAGGGCAAGGCTCATCATTCGCGAAATCTTCAAACCGTTTCTGTGCGTTTTCGCCCTCGTGCAATATTCCCGTAACCGGATCGCCCGGGAAATCACTGGACAATCGCCGCACCGCGTCGCGTGCACGATCTCTGACCGATTCAGCGCGCTGCGGATCACGCCGTTGGAGTGCCGCTAATCCTTTCTGCAGCCGCGCTGCATCAAGCTGACTGATGGAGAACACGCCGACGCAGCACTGCGTGCATCCCGGACGGCAGGCCAGCCACTCTCCACTCCTGCGGGCTACGTCGGCCAATGCAGAGTCAACAATCTGGATGAGCTTCAGATCTCCCGAGATTAGAGACCGCGACTTCACACCGTAAGGATATCGCAGTGACCGCGCGTCGCTGGGCGCACTCTACGTCTGCAGTGTTAATGGCGCCGATAAGTTTTTTGAGTTGGCTATTTCAGCCCGCTTCCTCCAAAGTAGTTCGTACTTCTTCTGCAGCGTCGCAGAAGGCCGCCAAGCTCAGGTTTGGTTTTCCCCACGTCAGGGTTTCAGCCAATTTCATCGGACCAGGCTGTCAATCATTCAGCTGCCTCCGCCTAGACCGCAGTCGCGGCGGATGCAGAGTCTACATACATAAGGGGAAAACATGCCGGACAAGAAATCTGCTGCCAATCTTCGAACTGTCGCCGATCGCGTCGGGCTTGCACCATGCTCGGTTTCCGCCATTTTGAATAACACACCGGCGTCACAGGCAATTCCGAAAGCCACCAAGGATCGTGTTTTTCGCGCGGCCACTGAGCTCAACTATCGCCCCAACCTGTGGGCGCGTTCTCTCCGGACGAAACGCACCAGGATGGTCGCGGTGATTGCGTCCGACTTCGGGCGTGGGTCGGTGGCAAAAGTAATTGCCGGCGCACAAAACCGACTTCATCGCAGAGGCTATATGCTCGCCTTGACGTCGATCGGACACGGCGATTCAAGTCACGACGCCTATTTCCGACAGAGCGGAATAGAAGGTCTGATCGCGGTGGACGGGGACACTCCCCACGACATCGAGTTGCCCGTTGCAGGTGTGGAACTCGGCTATGTGATGTCCTCGGAAATACCGACGGAAGACATGACGTCGTGGCTAGTGGCACTTGGCGAAGCCGCGGCAGATACCATCATCCGCCAAATTGAGCATGAGGGTGTTCCGCGCAGGATGAACGTTGATGCGAAGATACCCGCCACTTTTTTCGACCTGCCAAGCTCAGGCTTGGGAACAAAAGGCGATCTGCGGGAACGTGCTTGAATCAAAGTTTAAGATTTGAAGATGAAAGCCTACGAGGTAGCCCTATAGCTGGTTCGCTTCAATAGCCGCTCGGTGCAGGATCGCTGGCAGTCCGCTTGAGGAGGGGAGCCGGATTCGACTGCGCCACATCCGACGCGCCCAGCCGAACATCACACAATTCTCCAATCAAACTTCCTGCCCAGCGATACACGTTGTGCTCGCGCACCAGCTTGCGCATCCGCTGCATTCGTGCCTGCTTTTCCTCAGGCGGCATTTCAAGCGCGGCGCGAATCGCTTCCGCCGTTTGGTCGACGTCATACGGATTCACCTGAAGCGCATCGAACAACTCGCGGGCAGCACCGGTGAAGCAGCTCAAGATCAACACTCCCCGCTCGTCATCGCGGGCAGCCACGAATTCTTTCGCTACGAGATTCATCCCGTCATGCAGCGATGTCACCAGGCAAAGATCAGCTGCGCGGTAATAGGCGTCCACTTCTTTATGGCTGTGCTGCCGGTTCAATAAGACGATCGGCTTCCATCGATCCGCCTGGAACCGCCAGTTGATGCGGTCCGCTTCCGCCTCCACTTCCGCTTGCAGGTCGTGATACCGCTTAATATGGGTCCTGCTCGGAGCACCTATCTGGACGAAGGTGAAAACACCCTGATAGCGCGGGTATTTTTCGAGGAAGCGCTCGAGCGCGAGAAATCTCTCCAGAATCCCCTTGGTGTAGTCGATACGATCTACTCCCACGCCCATCTGAGCTGCATCCACCCCGAGAGCCTTAAGCAAGGTTGCTCGCGCCTCGTAGGCGGACGGCCGCGGCAAATCCGTTTGCGGCAGCTCCCCGGCTTCCACGCTGATAGGAAAAGGATGCACAATCGTCCGATGATCAAGGCGCTGCACGGAAGAGTGGTCCCAGTCGATGCGAGACTCGAGCGTCCGATCAACAGTCTGGAGAAAGTTCGTGCAGTGTGCCTGAATGTGAAAGCCGATCAAGTCGGCGCCAAGCAGGCCATCCACTAACTCGCGCTGCCACGGGCAGATACCAAATGCCTCCGGATTCGGCCACGGAATGTGCCAGAAGATCGCCAGCTTCGCATCGGGACGCCGCTCTTTGATCATCCTCGGCAACAAGGCAAAGTGGTAGTCCTGCACCAGAACGACCGGATGGCTTACATCCTTCATCTCTTCGAGGAGGGCGTCAGCGAACTTGCGATTCGCCTCCTGATAATGCTTCCAGTCCCCCGGGCGAAACAAGGGACGTGTGTGCGCGATATGGCAAAGGGGCCACAAGCCTTCATTTGCGAACCCGTAGTAATAGCCCTGCTCCTCTTCTTTCGAGAGCCACACGCGGCGGAGCGTGTAATGTGGATTGTCGGGAGGAACCATCAAACGATCGTTAGCATCGACCGTTTCCACATCAGCATCGCCCGAACCGTGCGCGACCCACGTTCCTCCGCAAGCTCGGAGCACTGGCTCAAGCGCCGTCACCAATCCACTGGCAGGCTGGCTTACTTCAATCGCCTTGCCCCGACGGACATGAATGTAGGGCTCGCGGTTTGACACCACGAACAACATCCCATCTTCGAGGTGCTCCCGGACATGCACCGCGAGCCGATCGGCCGTCCAAAGAGACTCGCCGGTCGCCCGCAAACGTGCCTCCCGTTCGGCGGCGGAACGAGCAACATTGAGGCTCTCAGCGAGTGTCGCCACCTCGCGCGCCAGCGGACGGAATAGTTCCAGGTCCGGCGGCTTGACACGAGACGACAAGCCCCGGCCCGTGCGCATCGCTCTCATCCAACGCGCAGTTTGCGCGATCGGTCCGGCGATGCTCCACCGCACAATGAGAAGCGTAATGAGCACGATGAGAACCACATAAACGAGCGCGCTCAAAAAGTTTTCGCGCCAGATGCGCAGGCTTTCGGACTTGATGTATCCAGAGTCGTGAACGATCACCAAACTGCCGAGCAGTTTTTCTCCGTCGTGCAGAGGCAACGCGTAGATGTGAATGGACGCGATTCCCATGCGGAGGAAAGCATACGCATCATGATCGTCCTTGAGTGATTTCAGAACGATTTCCGGCGCGCTCTCCATCAGCGGCTGGAGGTTCGTAGTCACGGCAACCGGGTGACCTTGAGGATCGTAAACGGCCAGTCCGGCCAAATGCTCGCGATTGGCAAACTGCTGGACGGTCCGCTGGAGGGTGCGGGTCGCATCCCGCTGAAGATCACGCTCAATATTGGGCGAAAGTGTCTCGCCCAAAAGTTGTGCCCGACGGTCGAGATCTTTCCGCATCGCGCGGGAACGGACGATCACCTGGTAGTACGAAGAACTGAGAGCGACAAGGGTCACTCCGATAATCAGCGAAACGATCAGTCGAGCGCTCAGAAGTCGCATCTACAGTTCCCACAAGAGCAAGCTTTGCTGGATAGAGGCTGGGCCGACGAACATGTTCGGTTAAATAGTGAACGGAGCGACAGCGTCCGAACTTGTCATGCACATTCAAAACAACGTCAGCAGACGAAAGGCGCTACGACTTTACGAATAACTTCCCCGCGGCGGCAAACTCGAAAGTACACCAATGCCGCTTGCCAATTCTATTCAGAGGACGGGAACGATCAAAGGGTTGCAAACGGAATACCTAACACAAACTGCTGATTACAAGCAGCCTATTGGGTTTCGAGGTCGCGGACAATGTAATTCTTTCCGGCGAGGCCGCATTCAACTCACCTGGCCAGCATCAGCTCCAGGTAAGGGTGCTGACCGACTTTGCAGCCAGCGATAACTCGGCCGCTTGGTTTCCCTGTTTCAAGGTGATGGCCTTGGCCTCTCCCGAATTGGTGATGACGAGGACTTTTTGTCCATCAGGATTTTCGAATGCCACCTGAGCGATGTCCCGCACGGCGCAGGTTGATTCGACGCGTTTCGCTCCTCGCCGCACGTGACGCGAGAAATGCGCAAAGGCCCAATATTGACCGCTGCGGGTAATCTCTTTGCTTTGAGAATTGATCGTGACCAGACCGCCACAGGGAAATGGGCCGATGTTGGGCCTTCCCTTCTCGTCGAGCGCGAGATTCCATCCTGTGATCGACTCGCACCAGTTGCGAATCGCCCCGGTAAATGTCTCGCCCCAACTGGCCCAGTCGGTCGCATAATCCGGAGCCGTATAGTCCGGTCCACCTTCGGTCCAGTACACGTGAGCGTCCGGATAGGCGGCGTGAAATTTACTCATCTGATCCGGAGTGCCGACGTAGCCATGGAACGCAACCCCGTTGCAGAACTTGCGCACGCCAGGATCGTCGAGTTCGGCCACCGCGCGTCCCCAAAGGTTGTAGTTGTGATCAACGATCCAGATCTTGGTCGATAGATTGTTTTTCTGAAGCGTTGGCCCAAGATGCGTTTTCACGAACGACATCTCGTATTCTTGCGGCCACGAACATGCAGGCATCCGACCATCTTGATCGGTATCAGTTTCATTCTGTACCGTGACTGCCTGTACCGGCACTCCCTCAGCGGCATACGCCTGCAAAAACTTCAGGAAATACAAAGCATAGGGAGCGTAGGAATGTTGCTTCATGGAACCGCCCAGCATGGAACCTCCGGCCTTCATCCAGCCGGGAGGGCTCCAGGGAGACGAGAACAGGAACAAATCGGGATTCACCTTCCTCGCTTCGCGCAGCATGGGAAGGACGTAAGCCTGGTCGTGCCCGATCGAAAAGCGCTTCATCTCGGGATCGGGCTCGCCCTCGTCGTAGCTGAATACTTCGGTCGAGTAGTCACTCGCGCCGATGCAGGTGCGGCATACGCTCAGCCCCAATTCGGTGGGGTGAAACAGTTCATGAAACAATGGCTCGCGCGACGCTGCCGGCAACTGATTGAACATGTAGCAAGCCGCATCGGTGAATGCCGCGCCAAAGCCGAGCATCTCCTGAAACTTCTTGCTCGGATCGACGATCACTGCATTGCCTGCCGTTTTGCCGGACTTTTTCCAGACTGCGGGAGCGGCCGATGCATAGCGCTGACTGCCTCCGGTCACGCGCACCGAGATCTCTCCCGATTGCGGCGAAGGTGTAGGATTCGCGATAGCCGCGGCAATGTCGCCGCTCGCAGCTGCGGTTACTCCAATTGCGGATAATTTCAGAAAAGTGCGTCTGGTCTGTTCGCTCGCCACGTGCATCTCCCTGGAATGGATCTGTCGATGTGAGTATAGTGCGAACGATTCGTAATTCGACGGAGGTTTTCATGAAACTGGACCGTTTACGTCCGAAATGGTGCGTCCT
Source organism: Terriglobia bacterium (assembly GCA_963727085.1). GTDB lineage: Bacteria > Acidobacteriota > Terriglobia > Terriglobales > Acidobacteriaceae > Sulfotelmatobacter. Next base: position 453,258 of record CAVSER010000008.1, read on the forward strand.
CATACTCTTCCTCTCGGTGTACGCAGCGGCTCAGGCGGGAAGTTCTCCGACTCCAACTTCCGGCTGGAAGTTGTCCTGGAGCGATGAGTTCAATGGGACCGACGGTTCCGCAGTCGATTCCTCCAAATGGGTGCTGGAGACCGGCGGCGGAGGCTGGGGCAACGATGAACTCGAGTCTTACACCGCGCGTCCGCAAAACTCCTTTCTGCAGGGCGGAAATCTTGTCATCCGGGTACTCGAAGAAAAGTACAAAGGGACGGACGGAATTGCCCGCAACTACACTTCGGCCCGGCTGAAAACGCTGGGCAAGTTTTCGCAGACGTACGGGCGTTTTGAAGCGCGCATCAAAATTCCTCGCGGACAGGGCATCTGGCCCGCATTCTGGATGCTGGGCAATGACATCGACAAGCCAGGCTGGCCCACCTGCGGCGAAATCGACATTATGGAGAACATCGGTAAGGAACCCGGCATCGTGCACGGCACGATTCACGGGCCGGGATATAGCGGAGACAAAGGTATCGGCTCACCTTATGCACTTGCCACCGATCAACGCTTCGCCGACGACTTTCATGTCTACGCCGTTGAGTGGGAGACTGCGGCGATTCGGTTCTTTGTGGATGATCATCTCTACGCGACGCGCACTCCCGAGGAATTACCGAAAGGAACGAAGTGGGTTTACGACCATCCATTCTTTCTTCTGCTGAATGTTGCGGTCGGCGGCGGTTGGCCCGGAAATCCCGATTCGACGTCAGTGTTTCCGCAAACGATGCTGGTGGATTATGTTCGCGTGTACGAACGTGTAGAAGCGACTCCGGCTCCCGCGGCATCCCACTGACTCGTTTCGAGAGCAATCGTTGAAATCTTGATTGTGCTGATAAAGATCGGATTTCTCTTGTCTGTGTTCATGGACGGGCAAATCGAACCGTCTACACTCGCCAATTCGTATAAAATCGAAACCCGATTCTCTCGAAACAATCCTCAAACTGGGGCAAGATCTAACAAAACAAGGAGTCGATGTCATGAGTAAGGTACGAGTCTTGGTAGGCACGCGCAAAGGCGCGTTTATTCTGACCGCGGATGGCAAGCGCGACAAATGGGACGTGAGTGGCCCGCACTTCGCGGGATGGGAGATGTATCACTTAAAGGGATCTCCTGTCGATCCCAATCGCATCTACGCATCGCAGACCAGCGGATGGTTTGGACAGATCATCCAGCGTTCCGACGACGGCGGTAAGACATGGCACCAGCCCGGGACACCACCCGGAGAAACGAGCGGACTAGGTGGCATGCCCAAAGGCGAGAGCAACAAGTTCGTGTACGACGTCTCGCCCGAGACCGGCAAGCCTCTCACGACGCATCAGTTCTACGATGGGACGCAGCATCCCTGGGAGTTCAAGCGTGTCTGGCACCTGGAGCCTTCGCTGACGGAGCCCGAGACGGTTTACGCCGGAATCGAAGACGCGGCCCTGTTCAAGTCAACGGATGGCGGCAAGAATTGGAAAGAACTTTCAGGACTGCGCGGCCATGGGACTGGCCCCATGTGGCAGCCCGGCGCTGGTGGCATGTGCCTGCACACCGTCATTCTGGATCCCAGTAATCCCGATCGCATCTTTATCGCGATTTCCGCCGCCGGAGCGTTCCGGACCGACGATGGCGGCAAGACGTGGAAGCCCATCAACAAAGGCCTTTACTCGAAATACATCCCGAATCCGACAGCGGAGGTGGGTCATTGCGTCCACCACATCGCGATGAATCCGAAACGCCCCGGCGTGCTCTTCATGCAGAAGCACTGGGACGTAATGCGCTCGAACGATGCCGGGGAGCAGTGGACAAAGATCAGTGGGAATCTGCCAACTGACTTCGGCTTCGTCATCGATATTCACTCGCACGAACCCGAGACGGTGTATGTCCTCCCTATCAAGAGCGACGGCGAACATTACGTGCACGAAGGAAAATTGCGCGTCTTCCGCAGCCGTACAGGCGGGAACGAATGGGAGGCATTGACCAAAGGACTCCCGCAAGAAAATTGCTACGTCAATGTTCTGCGCGACGCCATGGCGGTCGACACGCTGGATAAATGCGGCATCTACTTCGGAACAACCGGGGGGCAGGTTTATGTATCGCCGGATGCAGGAGATTCCTGGTCGCCAATTGTCCGGGATCTTCCTGCAGTGCTGTCAGTGGAAGTTCAGACGCTCGCATAGAAGCATAATTTGTGTGAGAGCCCGCCCCGACCACGTCAAGGCCGGAGCTTTGACTTTGGGGTCAATGAACGTGTAGCGTCGGACTCGGTTTCCAAGGAGAACACATGAAAAGAATGCTGATCGCTGTGGCATTACTGTTGTCGTTCTCAGGCGCCGTATCGGCCCAGGACAAGAAACCTGCCGCCAAATCGAGTCCGAACGCTGCGGTACTGGAAGCCAGGGTTAACAAGCTCTGGGAAGCTTTCCAGAAGAAGGACAAAGCAACGCTGTCGTCCCTGATCGATGACGGTTTTCGCATGTTCGAAGAAGGCACCAGTTCCTTCGGAGACAAGAAGGCCGAAGTCAACGCCGTCGACGAGTTCGAACTCATCAGCTTCAAGCTGAGTGATTTCACGGTGAAGCCGCTCGGGCCCAACTCCGCGCTGGTCACCTACATCGCTCAATATGAGGGCAAGTCCGGAGGAGAAACGTCCAAAGCCAAAAGCGTCTTCGGAGAAGTCTGGATCCATTCAGGCAACGATTGGAAGAACCTGTACCTGCAAGAAACCTACATGAAGTAAAGGTGCGTTGAGATGGCCGTCACGATTCGAGTCGAACTTCCGCAGCATCTCCGTACGCTGGCGCACGTCGGGCACGAAGTACCCATCCAGGTGGAAGAGCCTGTCACGCAGCGGTCCATGCTCGATTCGCTCGAAGCCGCGTACCCGATGCTGCGGGGCGCAATTCGCGATCATGTCACGCTGAAGCGCCGTGACTTCCTGCGCTTCTTCGCTTGCCAGGAAGACCTCACCCACGACCCGCCCGATGCCCCTCTACCCGCAGACGTGATCTCAGGAAAAGAGCCGTTCCTAATCATTGGCGCAATCGCCGGAGGATAAACCTTTTAGCCTCGAGCAACCCGGATCAACTTTGGCAACACGTCGCCGAACGCTGAGCCTTCTGGCTGTCCAAAAGCGAAATAGATCTTGCGATACAGATCGTACAGCTCTGCATAGACCTTCTGCGTCTCTGGTTGCGGCTGATACACCGTGTGGGCGGGGCAAATCTTGTCTTGCGCTTCGCTGATGGTCTTGAACGCTCCAGCAGCGAGGAAAGCAAAGATGGCGGACCCAATGCCGGTAACTTTGCCGCTCGGAACCAGCACCGGCCGTCCGAGAACGTTCGCGTATACCTGATTCAGAACAGGATTGTTCTGAGGAATGCCACCGCCGTTGATGACGCGCTTGGTAGGCGCACCATACTCGTTCATGCGATCGAGAATGACTCGAGTGTGAAATGCAGTACCTTCAATCGCGGCGAACAACTCGTCCTGTGCGGTGTGCAGCAGGTTCCAACCGATGGTCATGCCACCAAGATTTGGATTGACGAGCACGGTGCGGTCGCCGTTGTCCCACGTCATGCGCAGCAATCCAGTCTGTCCTGCGCGATACTTCGTCAGCCCTTGGCTCAGGTCTTCGACCGTAGTCCCGGCGCGGCGCGCGATCGCGCTGAAGATATCTCCGGTCGCGGAAAGTCCTGCCTCAATGCCGGTCGATTGCGGATGCACACTGCCAGGCACGACTCCGCAGACACCGGGAATGAGTTGCGCATTCGGAGCGTAGCCAATGATGCATGTCGACGTGCCGACGACATTGACCACATCGCCTTCCTTCGCGCCTGCGCCAATCGCGTCCCAGTGAGCGTCAAACGCACCTACCGGAATGGGAATGCCCGATTTCAATCCAAGCTTGTCAGCCCATTCGGGCACAAGCGTTCCGGCGATCTTGTCGGACGTCGCGTACTCGCCGTCAAGGTTGGCCCTCACTCCCGCCAGCAATGGATCAATCTTCGCCAGAAAACTCTCGGGGGGAAGGCCTCCTAACGATGCATTCCACATCCACTTGTGACCCATGGCGCAGACGCTGCGCTTCACCTTGCGTGCGTCCTTAATCCCGCAGAGTGTGGCCGCAACCATGTCGCAGTGCTCGAAAGCGCTGACGAATTTCGGCCGCTTCTCTGGATTGTGACGCAGCCAGTGCAGGAGCTTGGCGAATCCCCACTCGGAGGAGTACACGCCGCCGCACCACTGAATGGCGTCCAACTTTTCCACGCGGGCGAGTTGAGTGATGAGCGCGGCTTCCAGTTTCGCGCGATGATCGCACCAGAGATAGTAGTCGTCGAGAGGAACCATGCCCTCGCCGACGGGAATCACGCTGGAGCCAGTGGTGTCGAGCGCAATGGCCTCGACCTGATCTCCACGGATCTTGGCAGCATTCACGGCGCGCCGAGTCGCTTCGGCAAGCGCGCGCATGTGATCTTCGTGGGACTGCGTCGCGAAATCAGGGTCTTCCCGCTTGCGATGCAGAGGATATTCCGAAACCGCGGATCCCAGTAGTCCGCGCTCGCTGTCAACAATCGAGACGCGGACGCTGAGTGTGCCGAAATCGACTCCTGCGACGATGGCCACGGGGTTAGCCCTCCGGAGTGACAGGATGGAAAGGGCACGGCTAGGGCCATGCCCGGGTAGTTATACAGGATACAGAGCTTCGTTCTTTAAGGCCGTCAGTTCCCGTGCCAGTGCATCTGCCAACCCAGATACCGCACCGCGGCCTCATGCACGGCCGCTGCTGTGGTCGAGAAGTTCGCCGCGACGTGGTGCTCAAATCCGTTTTCGCAAATGTAATGCAGCAATTTCTGCAACTCAGGAATCTGGACCACACCGACGCCGCCGAAGGTGTTAAGGGAATCGCTGGTGAACTGGCCCTCGCCGACGTATCCGCGAATCTTTCCTGCAGTGTCGTCTGTCGAGAAGCGGGCAAAGCTCATAGCTCCGGGCTTGACGCGGCCCACGACTGTGCCGAAAGTGTTCTCCTTGCCGACGGTGCCCGCGATGATCTCCTGGAAGTCCATGCGGACGTCCTGGAAGAAGTGCTTTGGCAAGTTGCTGCAATGGAAGCACACGGCCTTGTTCGGATCCTCGCCGTAGTTGTTGTTCCAGTCGAGCAGCGCGCTGGGCGTTTCAGAAGCGAGCGCGAGAGCATGCATGCTAAGCGTTCCGCAGACGTCCACTTCGCACGCAGCTGGCAAGAGCTTGTTGCTCATCATGCTCATGATCGTGCAGGGCACGACTCCGAAGTATTCTTCCATCGAGGTCCAGCACTGCACGGCGCTGACCTGGACGTCCGTCTGTTTCATCCACTCGTCGACAACGTAGCCGAGCTTCGCCATCTTGATGAGGGCTGCGTCGGGTACGCCGGCGGTGGTCACATACTTCCGAATTTCGGAGATCTTGCCCTGCACGCCGGCGTCATCGTCCTTGAGTCGGTTGATTCGTCCGAAAACTTCAGAAAGGTCCAGAGTTTCTGTCGAGATGCCGCTGGCCTCGAGTAACTTCTCGCTGTAGCGCACCGTATTGAAGGCCGTGGGACGCGCCCCGATGCTGCCGACGCGCAGGTTGCGCATGCCGTTCGCGACGCGGCAAACCGCGGCAAACCATGCCAGATCTTTCCGGAAGTCGTCCGTGTCGGGAGCAACCGTGTGCAACCGCGTCAATGAGTATGGGATCCCGTACTGCCGCAGGTTGTTGCACGCGGACATTTTCCCGCAGAAGCTGTCGCGACGATGCAGGATCGTCATTTTCGTAGCGTCATCGGGCGTGGCCTGTATCAGCACTGGCACTTTCAGCTTCGACAGGCGCATCGTGTCAGCGATGGCGCGTTCGTCGCCGAAATTCGGCAGCGAAACGATCACCCCGTCAATCTTGTCCTGGTTCTTCTGAAACAGTGCCGCACAGCGCTTGGCTTCTTCGTGGGTCTCCACCGCTCCGTGCTTGCTGTCATTGGGCCCGAGGACGATGCAATCCATGCCGGCTTTCGTCAGCGCCTGGATCATCTCCTCGCGTCCGCTCTTCGCCAACTGATCGGGAAAGAATCCACGGTTCCCGATGATGACACCCATCGTCATTTTTTTTGAGGACATTGCGACCTTCTTCTATGAATGATATGGAGTTGCTACTTACCTTCCATCCGCTTGCGCTCGCGCGCAGGTGAGAACTTAAGGGAATAGATGAGGCCAAAGATCAGAAGAATACCGCCCCACCAGACATTGGCGTGCAGATCATAGAGCACGACCTTCTGCGCAGGAGGATGAATGGTCTCGTAGATTCCGGTGACGAAGATCAGGAAGCCGTTCACGCCCAGGCAAATGCCCGTGAAGAACCAGATCGAGAGGTGTCCGCCGGATTTCATTGTTTTCCTCCTACCAGAAAATGATCTGCAAAATGATGAAGATGACGAAAACTACGCCTCCCCAGAACAGAGGACTGCGCAGCCAACTGACGTGCTCGGTCTTCGGGATCGGCGTCAGGCCGTAAACCACATCCTTGAGCTCGGAATCAGGTTTGGGCCTGGTCATGTAGCTGACGACCACAGTGACGATGATGCAAATCAGGCAGCACCACAGGGCGCGAAACATATTCTGTGCCTGGTCTTGCGCGTCCATCGAGAGTGCCACGTATCGCACAGCGTTGGGATCGAGCTTGACCCAGGTGTACATGCCGACCGAGGATAGCGTTCCCGCCAACAGACCTGTCCAGCCACCTGCCGGGGTCGCGCGTTTCCAGAGCATGCCGAGAAGCACGGTGCCGAACAGAGGCGCGATGAAGAAACTAAAAAGCGACTGGACGTAGTCCATGATGCTTGGTGCGCCCGCGGCAATGTAGGCGGTGCCGATACTGATCACGACACCTAAAACGGTCCACCACCGCCCCAGGCTCACCTTCCTTTCGTCAGTCGCGTTCTTGTTGATGAACGCTCCGTAGATGTCGTAGATCATGACCGTCGTGAAAGCACTCACATTGCCCGCCATGCCCGACATGAAACCTGCGATGAGAGCGGTGATGCCTAATCCAAGAAGACCCGGACCACAATAACGAGCCAGCATCAGAGGTAAGACTTCGTCGTATCCGTGCAGACCCTGGGCCTGTCCCACGTCGGACCATGCGATGTTCGCGGGAACCAGCCGGATGAGCCCTCCGGTGTGTGGATCGCGCAGCAGCGCCAAGCCGAGGAGTCCGGGAAGGATGACGATAAGGGGCACCATCATCTTGAAAGCCGCACCGATGATGGGAGCCAGTTCTGCCGAGCGGAGATCCTTCGCCGCTAGAACGCGCTGGACGACCAGAAAATCGGTGGTCCAGTAGCCCATCGCGATCACTGCCCCGAGTCCGAAAACAATGCCAGCCCAGTTGATGCCCATCGGGTTGTTGTTGAAATTGCCGAGAGTAGACCAGAGATGCGTATAGGAACCGGGATTCGGAACGCTTAACTCGGTCAGATTGTGGAGGATCTTGGCCTGCAATCCGTTCCAGCCTCCGGCTTCGATGAGGCCAAGAATCGGGATCAGGAGAGCGCCGGCCCAAATCAGAAAGAACTGGAGCACTTCGTTGAAGATCGCCGAACGCAGTCCGCCAAGGGCGACATAGACGGCTACCGTCATCGCCGACACCCAGATGCTGACGTGCATGTTCCAACCCAACACGACCTTCATCACGACCGCCATCGCGTACATGTTGATGCCGCTCATCAAAACAGTCATGAATGCGAAGGAAATCGAGGAGACCGCTTGTGCGCCGGGCCCGAAGCGGAGCTTGAGATAGCCAGGGACCGAATGCGTCTTGCAGACGTAGTAGAAGGGCATCATGACCAGCGCAAGGAACAGCATTGACGGGATCGCGCCGATCCAGTACCAGTGAGCCGCAAGGATGCCGTACTTGTACGAGTTTCCCGCCCATCCCATGAGTTCCAAAGAGCCCAGATTTGCGGATAAAAAGGCGAGTCCGGCCACCCATGCGGTCATCTCGCGTCCGGCCATGAAAAAATCCTCGCCGGTATTGGCTTGGCCCTTCAGATAAAAACCAATGCTCAGCACCAGGGCGAAGTAAAAAACGATGATGACCAGATCGACTGGCGAGAGGTGCACCAGGGTGGAAGAACTCAGCAGCAAAAGAGCAGGGTTCATTGCGTCTTCACCTGTCCGTAGTAGGCGTTACGACCGTGCTTGCGCAGAAAGTGCCTGTCGTGTAATTCGCGGGGGAGGGGCTGCGATTCGGCGTTGATCAACAGCGTGTGCTGAGCCATGCGAGCAATGTATTCGAGGATGACGGCGTTGTGCGCGGCTTCGGCCGCGGTTCGTCCCCAACAGAACGGGGCGTGGCCAGCGACCAGGACAGCCGGAACCGCACTGGGATCGAGATTCGCGAACATGCGGCAGATGGCTTTTCCGGTCTCGAGTTCATATTCTCCCGCAATCGCGGAAGAATCGAGTTGCTCCGTCACGGGCACCGATCCGTGAAAGTAATCGGCGTGAGTTGTGCCGAAGCAAGGGATCGGCTTCGCTGCCTGCGCCCATGCAGTCGCGAACTCCGAGTGCGTGTGGGCCACTCCGCCGATGCCGGGAAACTGTCTGTACAACTCCAGGTGAGTGGGCAGATCGGACGAGGCGCGAAGCTTGCCGTCCACGATCTTTCCGCTCATATCTGAGATGACAATGTGCTCCGGAGTGAGTTTCTCGTACGGCACTCCGCTGGGCTTGATGGCGACCAAAGACTCGCTCCGGTCAATGCCGCTGGCGTTTCCGAAGGTATAGAGAACAAGGCCGCGACGAACCAGTTCCAGGTTGGCTTCCAACACCTCTTCGCGGAGCGTCTTCAGCAGCATCGGAAATGCGGGTCCTAAAGCCCGTTTTCACAGGCAACAACGATTTTCGTAAACGTTTACGCACGGAACATTAAATGCTGCCGTGTGCCATTGTCAAAGGGATTAACTCATCCTGTCGCCGAGACGCACCGTTCTGGGTCACGCCTTTTTATTGCGAACCTTCCAATAAACGGCGTATCGCTCGTGGATCACTTTGTTCAGTGGAATGAGATCGAAGGTTTCCGACTGGCCGACTGAACGGAACGTGAGCGGCGCACCCTTCGGTTCGATCCATCCTATCGGGTGCGCAGGATCGGCAATGATCTCGGGGACTTTTCTTGCTTCCCCCTTTTTCGGACCCATTCCACTAAATGACATCTCACTACTGACAGAGTCAAATCGTCCCGCCAGGACCAAGGGGCCATACATCACGGCCTGAACAGTTTCGTCATCGGGCATGGAATCGACGTGAAGTCCCATGGGAAGGCTGAGTTCGATCTTGTCTCCTGTCTTCCAAACGCGGTTCAACGACAGGTAACTGCTCGGGCTTGCAAAAGCGGGCAGCACAGTACCGTTGATCTTCACGCTTCCACCGCGTACCCAGTACGGCACCCGAACGTTGATGGCAAGCTGTTGCGGACGCTCGGCGGAAACCACGATCGTCGTGCCCTGCTCCTCGGGAAAGCGCGTTTGCTGCTTGAAACGCAAACCCTTCTCCGGCCATTCCAATTGCGAATCGATGTAGAGGTTCACGTACAACGAATCATCGTCGTGAAAATAAATCGTATCTGCGAGTTTCGCGTACTCTTCCGATCCTGTTCCGGTGCAGCACCAGAACGCGTCCAGCGGCGTGCCGAACGTTTTCCAGTATCCCGAGGCCAGTGGCAGGAAATACATCATCGTGCCGTCGTCAGGATTGATGGTTCCAAGGCGATGATTGAAGAGTGTGCGCTCGTAGTAGTCCATCAGACGCGCATCTGGCTTCCAGCCGAAGAGATGGCGCGTCAGCTTCATCATGTTGTAGGCACAACAGCACTCGGTTGTGTCTGGCCCGAGTTCCGTGGAGAGGATGCCAGGTTCAGTGTGCCAAACTTCGCCGTTGCTGGTTCCGCCGGTGCAGTACGAGCGCTCGCTCACGACCTCATCCCAGAAATATTGGGCGATGTCCCGATAGCGACGGTTCCCCGTAAGCTCGTAATAACGGGCCGCGGCGATCACCTGCGGTACGTGGGTGTTGACGTGCAGGCCCTTGAGTTCGTCACGGTGCGCGGCCAGGGGATCGAAGAATTGCTTCTTGTCGAAGCGGGGAGCGATTTCCAGATAATCTTTTTTGGCCGTTACGGCGTGGAGATTGCAGAGGACCTCTCCCATGCCTCCGAACTCCGTGCCCAGCACCCTCTGCATGTGCTCATAGCTTAGAGGTTCGGTATAGAGGCTGACCCATCCGGCAATCTTCTGCACGACATCGAGCGCCTGATCGTTTCCGCAGTACACGTACATGTCGAGCAGCCCCGCCATGATCTTGTGGATGGTGTAGAACGGCGCCCAGACTTGCTGACGCTCCCGCAGGCGGTCGAAGAATTCGACGGGGAATGCACTCAGGTAGCCATTCTTCATCGCAGCCTGGCATTGGCCAAGTCCTGCTACTACAAGGTTGGCATTCTTTTTGAGGTCCTCGTCCCCTGACGCCGCATACATGAGCGCGCACGCGGAGAGATAGTGCCCGCCAGCGTAGTGGCCGCGCAGTTCGCAGTCCGGCTTCTCCCATCCGCCAAGTGGTTCGGCCGAGGATGGAAGTCCTGCCGTTAGCCGGAATGTGTGCAACAGGCGGTCGGGAGGAAGGGTGTGCAGATATTGGCGGTCGGCTTCCATCGCCAGCTTGCATGGGCCGTCCCCGAGACGCACTTGTTTCAGCGGGAATGGGAGAACTTTCCAGTCGACTTTCTCGCGTGACTTGCCATCCTTTGGACTCGCGTTGACGACGGGATCCTGTAACGCTCGACCGAGAAGGGCCGGAGGCATGAGAGTGGAGCCGGCAACGCCTGCCGCTGCTGACAGAAAGCCTCTACGAGACCATGATCCCGAACGATGCATTGTTCTCCTTCTGCGCCCGAGTGCAACGCTGTTCGATATTGTCTACACTAATCGTCGATTTGAGGGAAGTCTGAGCCTGGTGAGTAAGCGGCGTTATGACGTGGTCATCGTTGGAGCGGGCATCGTCGGCGCCGCGTGCGCGGATGAGTTCGCCCGCCGCGGAATGCGGGTCGCCGTGCTGGATCGCGACTTGGTGGGTGGGGGTGCTACGGCTGCGGGCATGGGACATATCGTCGTCATGGACGACTCCGAAGCGCAGTTCGCTTTAACACGTTGTTCGCAACAACTCTGGGGTGCGCTCCGTGCGGAATTGCCGGACGATGTCGAATACGAGCAGTGCGGGACCATCTGGGTTGCGGCTAACGAGGAAGAGATGGCGGAGGTTCAGCGGAAGCAGGAGTATTACCGCGCGCGTGGAGTTCCAACGCAGGTGCTGGATCCAGACGGATTGAAGGCGCTCGAGCCTAACCTGCGCGGTGGCATGGCTGGCGGGTTGCTCGTTCCGGAAGACGCAGTGATCTATCCGCCGTGCGCTGCGCGGTTCTTGCTCGAGCGCGCACAAAAGAAGGGAGCGGAGATTTTTCTCGGGGCGACCGTCACAGACATCGGAAGCGGACGAGTGCAGGTAGCGGATGGGGCGGAAATGGGGGAAACATCATCGTGAATGCGGCCGGTGCATTGTCTGCGGAAGTGACTCCAGGAGTGGAAATTAAGAAGCGCAAGGGACACCTGGTCATCACAGACCGCTATCCGGGATTTGTGCGTCATCAACTCGTTGAACTTGGATATCTGAAGAGCGCGCATTCGGTCACCAGCGATTCGGTTGCGTTCAACGTTCAACCGCGGAAGACAGGGCAGATCCTGATTGGATCGTCGCGTCAGTACGGTGCAGAGCACAAAGAAGTGGACCACGAAATTCTGCAGCGCATGTTGCAGCGAGCACAGGAATACATGCCTGGACTCGGAACAATGTCAGCGATACGAACCTGGACAGGATTCCGCGCTGCTACCGCGGACAAACTTCCTCTCATTGGATCATGGCCCGGAGATAATTCGCGGTTTCTTGCGACGGGACATGAAGGCCTGGGAATCACGACTTCACTGGCAACAGCTCGGCTTCTGGTCGATCAAATCACGGGATCGAGGCCAGAGATTCCGATTGAGCCGTATCTTCCGTCGCGCTCTGTGAAGGAAATTGCTCATGCCTGACGAGATCACATTGCGCGTCAATGGTGCTCTGGTCTGCGTTCCTGCGGGTGCGACTGCAGCGGTCGCCCTTGCTCTCGCAGGACACCCGTGCCGAATTGCGGTGACTGGGGAACCCCGTGGGCCGCTCTGCGGGATGGGAATCTGTTTTGAATGCCGGGCGACGGTCAACGGCAAACCACATTCGCGAACGTGCCAGGTTCTGTGTGAGTCCGGGATGGATATCAGAAACGATGGGTAAGCGATCAGAAAAGCATTTCGATGTCCTGGTGGTTGGCGGAGGTCCGGCTGGAATGGCCGCCGCAGCGTGCGCTGCCGAGTGCGGAGCACAGGTTGGCCTGGTCGACGACAATCCAACATTGGGCGGGCAGATCTGGCGCGAGGGAATTCATGACGATCACGCACCGGAATCTGCGGTATGGAGGAAACGAGTTCACACGAGCGGAGCCGTCACACTCAGCGGAACCAGGGTGGTCGATCAGCCCGAATCTGGTGTGTTGTACGGCGAGCGCGCAGAGGATCTTGTGGAGTTGCGCTATCGCAAATTGATTGTGGCGACTGGCGCGCGCGAACGGTTCCTGCCCTTCTCCGGATGGACTTTGCCGAATGTGATGGGCGCGGGTGGACTGCAGGCGATGGTCAAATGCGGACTTCCGGTGGAAGGCAAGCGAGTGATTCTCGCCGGGACCGGACCGCTGCTGCTTGCCGTTGCCAGCTACCTGCGGAAGCGGGGAGCACAGATCATCCTCATTTGCGAACAAGCATCATGGAGCAGACTGGCGCTGTTCGCAGCGACACTGGCCGGATTTCCTAAGAAGATTCGACAAACACTGGAACTGCGAAAACAGATTGCGGGAATTCCGTTCGAACCGAACAGCTGGATCGCTTCGGCTCACGGCAGAGACAGGTTGGAATCAGTTACCGTGTCGCGCGCCGGAAAGCTCGAAACGGTCGCATGCGATTATCTGGCGTGCGGTTTTCATCTCGTTCCGAATGTGGAATTGGCGGTACTGCTTGGGTGCAAACTTAGCACCGGGTTCGTGCAGGTGGATGAGTTGCAGCAGACATCTATGAAAGAAGTTTTTTGTGCCGGGGAACCTACCGGCATCGGGGGCCTGGAGTCGGCCCTGGCTGAAGGGCAGATCGCCGGTTTTGCTGCGGCAGGACAAGCGGGACGGGCGCGAGGCTTGTTTGCCGAGCGCAACAAGGCTCGTCGATTCGCGGCGCTACTGGACAAAACGTTCCAGTTGCGGTCAGAGTTAAAGGAAGTGCCAGCAGCGGAAACCATCGTCTGCCGATGCGAGGACGTTGTGCATTCGCGTTTGCGTGCGTGCGGGTCCTGGCGCGCGGCCAAGCTGCACACACGATGCGGAATGGGCCCTTGCCAAGGACGCATCTGCGGTCCGGCAACTGAATTTCTTTATGGCTGGCAGCCGGATTCGGTGCGCCCGCCCATATTCCCTGCACGTGTGGAGAGCCTGGGGGCGAGCATCAGGAACGAAGTTGCACCGCAGCCCGAAGCGACTTCTGGAGGAGCAGCATGAACTGGAAGGGCGTGATGCCCGCAATCACGACTTGCTTCAAGAACGATCTGAGCATCGATCATGCGTTCATGGTCGAGCATTGCCGCTGGCTGATCGAGAATGGCTGTACGGGTGTCGTCGCGCTTGGATCATTGGGCGAGGGCGCGACGCTCACGTTCGACGAGAAGCGCGACATCCTGCGCACATGCGTGAAGGCGCTTGCGGGCCGCGTCCCGGTGGTAGCGGCGATCTCAGCGATTTCCACGGCAGAGGCCGTGGGGCTGGCGAAAATGGCAGCCGACTCGGGGTGTGACGGCTTAATGGTGCTGCCTCCGTATGTGTACAAGGGAAACTGGCGCGAGATGAAAGCGCATGTAGCTGCCGTATTTCGGGCGACTCCGGTCGGGTGCATGCTCTACAACAATCCCATCGCGTACGAAACGGATTTTCTGCCCGAGCAGATTCAGGAGCTCGCGGCAGAGCATGAGAACCTCGAAGCGGTGAAGGAGTCGAGCACCGATGTGCGGCGGGTTTCGGCGATTCGAGCTCTTCTTGGATCACGGCTGGAGGTCTGCGTCGGAGTGGACGACGCCGTGATTGAAGCCATCGGAGTTGGGGCCACCGGTTGGATTGCGGGACTCGCGAACGCGCTGCCGCGCGAATCGGTCGAGCTGTTCGATTGCGGCCTTCGACGAGACCGCGAGAAAGCATTCGAACTATATCGCTGGTTTCTACCGCTGCTTCGGATGGATACGGTTCCGAATTTCGTTCAGCTCATCAAACTGGTGCAGACTGAAGTAGGCGTCGGCAACGCGCGAGTGCGTCCACCCCGTCTGGAGCTTATCGACGGAGAACTCGAACAAAACAGAAAGATCATCGGCAGCGCATTGCAAACCCGTCCTAAGTGGGTGGGCAGTTCCGCACTGCCAGTTGGGAAGTAAATGCAAATATCGAAATCGAAACTTTCGGGACGCTCGTTGATCGGGTTCGCGGAAGGCAGCGCATCGGGCGACGTTTTTCACGCAATGGAACCGTCCACCGGCCAGGAGCTCGAACCGGGATTCGCATCGGCCACTACCGCGGAAGTGGACGCGGCGGTCCTCTTGTCCACCCAGGGGTTCGATTCATACCGAAAAACATCGGGTAAAGAACGCGGCGCATTTCTCCGAAAGATCGCAGAGGAAATTGAGGCGATTGCGCCAGAGGTGATCGAGCGTGCGCATCGGGAGACTGCGTTGCCCCCGGCACGACTGCAGTCCGAATCAGCGCGCACGTGTGGTCAGCTTCGGTTGTTCGCGCAGGTGGTGGAGGAAGGTTCCTGGGTGAACGCCCGCATCGATCGCGCCGACGCCGAGCGCAAGCCGCTGCCAAAGCCGGACATCCGATCGATGCTGCGGCCGCTGGGTCCGGTGGTCGTGTTCGGCGCCAGCAATTTTCCGCTGGCGTTCTCCGTCGCTGGCGGGGACACCGCATCCGCGTTGGCCGCCGGCAACACGGTCGTCGTAAAAGCGCATCCTGCGCATCCGGGGACGAGTGAGCTTGTCGGGCGAGCGATTCAAAAGAGCATTCGCGAGTGTGGGCTTCCCGAAGGCGTATTCTCGCTTCTGTTCGACGGCGGTATGCGAGTCGGCACGCAACTTGTGAAGCATCCGCTGATTAAGGCCGGCGGATTCACGGGGTCCCGCTCCGGAGGACGAGCGCTCATGGATCTGGCCGCCGCGCGTCCGGAGCCGATTCCCTTCTTCGCAGAGATGAGCAGCACGAATCCGGTGTTTGTTCTTCCCGGCGCCTTACGGGAACGCGGTGAGACGATCGCTGCCGGGTTGCACGCTTCTTTCACGATGGGGGCGGGACAATTCTGCACAAAACCAGGAATGGTGTTTTTGCCGCAAGGTTCTGAGACGGACGCATTCATCCAGAAGCTCGGAGGTTTGGTTGCGGGCTCGACAGCTTTTCATCTTCTGACCGGCGGCATCTGTTCGTCTTACGATTCAGCAATCGCTAGTCGCAAGTCGGCGACGGTCGCGAAGCTCGTTGCAGAAAGTCCGCGAGCTGAGGCAGCAGGATTTACGGCGCATCCCGCATTGTTTGAGACAGATGCGGCATCATTTCTGAATTCCGATCTGTCGGACGAAATCTTCGGACCAACAACTCTGGTTGTGCGGCACTCAAATCGAGAAGACGTTTTGAATGTGGCACGATCGCTGGGCGGTCATCTCACTGCCACGATCCAGGGCACCGAAGAAGATCTGCGAGAATTCGCCGACCTCGTTTCGATTCTCGAGACCAAGGTGGGCCGCCTGGTGTTCAATAGCTTCCCCACCGGAGTTGAGGTTACGCACGCAATGGTGCATGGAGGGCCCTATCCGTCCACGTCGGACGGGCGCTCCACTTCGGTTGGAAGTCAGGCCATTTTCCGGTTCGCCCGTCCGGTCTGCTATCAGGGATTTCCGGAGAACGCTCTTCCGGACGAGTTGAAAAGTTCCAACCATCTGCGCATCTGGCGGATGATCGACGGAGAAGTTACGCGCGACGAAGTTAGCCTGCGGAAGTGATCCTTTCGCAGTGCGTAACCTGCTTCGACCTAAAGCCAGGTTCGCAGGCCGATGATGTCCCAGTACGCCAGATAGAACGCCGCGATCAGCAACGCGACAATCACCAACCGTGAATAAATCCGCACGCTCTTGCGGACTCTGTCGGCCGGAGTTCGCCACCACGCGACGGCGCTGGCGAGAACCGCAATTCCGAAAACGATCGTCGTGACAAACAGCAGTTCAGACCAGAACGTCTTGTTTCCCAGGCGAGCGATCAAGTCCTCGCTGCAAAGAATGAAAATTCCCACGAACGCGATAAGGCTGAGCACCGCGATCAAAGGCCACCCGCGCATCCCGCGCTCGGCCGGACACCGCCTGCGTTTGCTGAGCCCTCCCAGAATCCAGAAGGGCGCGTACATGAGAATCGAAATGATAGAGAGCACGACGTAGATCGTTAGAGCAATCTCCGCGATCGCAAGCCAGCCTGGAATCTTCTTCATCGTCGTACCCCCGCCCGCCTGGATAAACCAGCCGTCGGGATTCGGATCGAGAAGTTTTACGGTAGCCACAGGTTCAGGCGGATCTTTCTTCGAGAGGTATCGGAACTGGATTCCGTTCACCGGAACGAACGTCGAATTCCAATTGCCCAGGCTGTTCATGACCAGATTCCCGTCTTTGAATCCGACGTTCGTCAATCCTGCGAGGCGCTCCATGAAGTGAGTGAGCTCGACTCGGGGAGAATCAGGTTCGTACCATCCGGCATAGTCTTGGGCGCTGGCAGGCACGGGGCCGACGGGAGGGAGTTCTGGTTTTTGCAGTTTCAGAGTAATGTAGGCGCGGATCGCTTTGCCGATCTTCTCGAAGGCATCGCCGTTTCCACTATTGATGCTATAGAAGTATCCGACCCCAAGGTCGGGCAGGTAAGACATATCCGTGAGGCCACCCTCCACGCCTCCGTTATGCCCGTGATACGCGAAGCCGTCGTGAAAACTCCAGTAATTGCTCAGGCCATATCCTGCCTTCAGGCCTTCTTTCCCCGCCCAGGTGCTCTGCGGAATTTCCATGCGATCGATATCCGAGGCGGGCACAAGTTGCTTGCCGCCACTCGCCCCGCGGTTTAGATAGAACTGCACATAAGTCGCCATATCGTTTGCTGAGGCATTGATGCTTCCTGCTGGCCGCAAGAGAATGTGCCAGTATGGATACGGCGTTTTGCCGTCGTCGTGGTAGAGCGTCGTTGCCGCGCCCGAAGGCGGCTCGAAGTAGGTCGCGGTCTTCATGCCGATCGGCAGAAACAAATTTTGTTGGACGAAATCCTCGAAGCGCTGTCCCGTGATTTTCTCTACGATGGCCGCTGCGACCGGAGGACCTGAATTGCAATACGACATGCGCGTGCCGGGGCGCCATCGCGAAGTACGTGAGTTGTGGTCGTAATCAAGCCCCTCTCGAAGTGACCAGGAATCGGGCGCTTGCTTCGCGTATTCCCGCAGATGCATGTCGTCCCAGCCGGTCGTGTGCTCGAGCAAGTGAACGACGCGGATCGGGTCGGTCGATTCCCAGGGATTCTCGAACCAGATATCAGGAACAAGTTTGTGGACAGTATCTTCGAGCGTGAGTTTGCCCTGATCGGCGAGCATGAGAACCGAGAGCGACGCAAATGCCTTCGAAGTCGAGCCGATGCGGAAGAGAGTGTCGGCTGTGGCGGCCCGGTTGGACTCAACATCCGCAGTTCCGAGAGCGGTGACCCACTCCGGTCCATCTTTGTGCACGATTGCGATCGAGACACCCGGGGTATGCGTGTCTTTGAGAATCTTCTCGAGTTGCTGCTGTAACTCGGGGATAGATTGGGCGGGCTTGGGCGTCTCTTCTTTTTTCTTATCTGCTGCTGCAGAGACGGAAGTAAGTAGAGCAAGGACGAGGATTGAAGTAATAACTCTCACGGCGGGACCTCCGCGTCAGGCTGGGACGGATCATCTTACGCCGCGAAGATCAGATCTGGTAGTCGAGGTCATCCATAATGCCCTGCAGGGAAGGATGCATTGGCTCGTGCTGCGCCTCGGATCCTTCCAGTTGCTGCACGCGATCGCGGAGCTTATGGACTTCGTTGGCGACGGATGCCAGGGCCTCTGACAGCGGATCATTGATCTGCTTGGGATCGGTGATGACGACACGCTTGCCTTCGCGGAAGATGATGTGGCCCGGAACTCCGACGACTGTGGAATTCTCGGGGACATTTCGAAGAACGACCGAGCCGGCACCGATACGGCAATTCTTCCCCACAGTGATATTGCCGAGGATCTTCGCGCCACCACCAACGACCACGCTGTCTTCCAGCGTAGGATGCCGCTTGCCCTGCTCCTTGCCGGTTCCACCGAGCGTCACGCCCTGGTAGAGCGTGACATCGTCCCCGACGATCGTGGTTTCGCCGATGACCACGCCCATCCCGTGATCAATGAAGAGGCGCCGCCCAATCTTCGCGCCCGGATGGATTTCGATTCCAGTAAGCCAGCGCGCAAATTGCGACAGGAAGCGTGCGATCAGAAAAACACGGTGATTCCAGAACCAATGATTGATGCGATAGAACCAGACGGCATGAAGTCCCGAGTAGCAGAGGAATACCTCGAAGCGAGACTTAGCCGCAGGATCGTGCTCTATCACGTTCGATATGTCTTCTCGAATTAGCCAGAGCAGGTGCGGCATGGATCTCGATCACGCTGGAGGAAGTTCGGCCGTGGGCATCTGCAGCGCCTTTTCCCGTAGTTCCTGAAACAGGATGCTGCTCAGGTAGCGCTCCCCAAAGGACGGCAGAATGACCATGATCAACTTGCCCTTATTCTCGGCGCGCTTGGCGACCTGCAGAGCAGCTACGACTGCCGCGCCGGAAGAGATTCCGACAAACAGACCCTCCTCTTTCGGAAGCCTTCGCGCCATGTTGATGGCTTCGTCGTTGGTGACGGTGATGACTTCATCGATGTAGTCGCGTCGCAGGATGCTGGGGACGAATCCGGCGCCGATGCCCTGAATCTTATGGGGCGAAGGCTTGCCACCTGAGAGAATGGCGCTGTCCGAAGGCTCGACGGCGATTGCTTTGAACGAGGGCTTCTTCGGCTTGATGTATTCGCAGACGCCTGTGATCGTGCCGCCGGTGCCGACGCCGGAAATCAGGATATCGACGTGCCCATCGGTGTCATCCCAGATCTCGGGACCGGTTGTTTCGAAGTGAATTTTGGGATTGGCGGCGTTGTCGAACTGCTGCAGCATGTAACTGTCGGGATTGGCGGCGAGAAGTTCTTTCGCCTTCAGGATAGCTCCCGTCATGCCGCGAGGGCCTGGCGTGAGGACGAGTTCCGCGCCGAACGCGAGCAGAAGAACGCGACGCTCCAGGCTCATCGTGTCGGGCATGACGATGATCAGCTTGTAGCCTTTCACCGCGGCCACGAAAGCCAGGCCGATGCCGGTGTTTCCGCTTGTCGGCTCAATGAGGACGGTCTTGCCTGGCTTGATTTTCCCGGCGCGCTCCGCTTCCTCGATCATGCTGACCCCGATGCGGTCCTTAACGCTCGAGAGAGGATTCTGGCTTTCAAGTTTGGCAACGACCTCCGCAGCGCAGCCGTCAGTGACTTTATTCAGCCGCACGAGCGGCGTGTGGCCAATCAGTTCCGTAATGTTTTTGGCGATCTTCATAGGGTCGTGCTCCCAAGCATCGAATCGAGACAGTTCAGGTCTATTGATAGTAGCAAGATGCTGTGGGCGATGCATCAGAAGCGCGGGAGGCTTGGCTAGATTGCGGTCCCGCTCGAAGGTTTTCTTCGTGATAACGAGACGTAGCGAGCAGGTTCTCTACTATTTCTTCAACGATGGGCCAGGCCATAACCGACGGCCCCAGCGGATCCGCCTATGTTTACGTACGAAACGACGCGCTCCAGTTTGTGATGGCCCGTCCGGTGGAAGAAGTAGCTCACGCCCATCACGCCGGCCGTTTCACCGACAAAGTTCATCGCGAGTCCTGGCGTGGATCGTCCGAAGACGCGGACGAGTGGATTCATTTCCTTGCCGCCGCTTTGCAGGTTGGATCGCGTCACGGCAAAGTCCGCGGCATTGAGTCCCGCGACCGCTGCGAAAAGCACCGTGTTTTGCTTATCCCAAAACCTGTGGCTAACCTCAGTTCGCGGCGAGGGCACGATCACGATCGGTGCAGGCGCGATTGCACCTGCAGAGGCTGTGCTCGGCGCATCAGGAAAGTTCGCCGTTGCCACCAACCCCTGCGCAAAAGACGAGCCGCAGAGAAGAACGGTTACCAGCAGTGTTACTGCGCTTACCACCAGAAGATGAGAACAAGATTTCGCGGTCATAAGTGCTCGCTTTACAGGAGCACTTGGAGGGAGGGCAATCAGCCAGCCATGCACCAAACATTAGAACGACGGCAAGTCAATGCGAAGGCTAGACTTATTTTTTGCAGCGATTCCGAATCGGGAACGATTGTGCACTCTTTTGCAGGTCTTTGCCAGTGATTTACTGAGGAGATTGCAACTATTTTTTGAAAACCACTCCACCTTTCATCACGAAGCTGACATTTTGGAGAACTGAGATGTCTTGCGTAGGGTCGCCTGTGATTGCAATCACATCTGCGAGATATCCCGGCTCAAGAGAACCGATCTGTCCATCCCATCCGAGCACCTTTGCTCCGTTCACGAGATCGGCCTGCAGGACCGCCAGCGGAGACATGCCGTACTTTGCCATAAGCGCAAACTCGCGGGCTTGCGTGCCGTGAGGGAACGGGCCGACGTCAGAACCGACAGCCATCGGCACTCCGGCAGCAATCTGTTTCTTGAACTCCTGCACTTTCAACTCGATCATCTGGCGCTGGCGAGCGCCTTGTTGCGGCGTGGCAGCGTGATCGGCGAAATATTCGAAGATCGTAAACGTCGGGACCGCAGGAATTCCTTTCTGTTTCATCAGGCGCATCGTCTCGTCGCCGAGTTGATCGGCATGATCGATCGAGATGACGCCTGCCTGTGCTGCATACAGCGTGCCAGGCTCGCCCGTCGCGTGAACGGCGACGGGCTTGTTCAGTCGTGCGGCCTCTTTCACCGCAGCTTCCAGTTGCTCCGCGGTGTACTGGTAGGGAGTTGAAAGGCGGTTGTCTTTGATGGAATCGGCGCCGGTCTCGTAGATCTTGATGAAGTCTGCGCCTTCCTTGAACTGCTGGCGTATGACCGTGACGAGTTCGTCCGCATTGTTGGCGTAGTCCGCATTCGGAAGAACGTGCTGTGCCGGGTTGTAACCGATCGCATCCTCGTGTCCGCCCAAAATGTTGACGGCGTTTCCGCTGACGCGCAGCCGCGGACCGGGGATGCGGCCTGCGTTAATCGCATCGCGGACCGCGCTGTCGGCCGATCCGGCGCCCTCGGTGCCCATGTCGCGCTCTGCGGTGAATCCCGCCATGAGATCTTCCCGTGCTGCGAGCGTCGCCGTGATCGTGCGCTCCGGAACGGATTCCTGCACGGTCTGAAGATCTTCCGCGCCGGGATGGAGGAAGAGATGGATGTGAGCGTCGATCAATCCCGGCATGAGTGTGCGATCGCCCAGATCAATCACCTCGGCTCCAGCGGGATGCTTCACGGATACACCGACTTCGGCAATCCGGTCTCCTTGGACGAGAATCTCGCCCGGCTTCAGCATCTTTCCTGTCTTCACGTCGAGAAGACGCGCGGCGTGAAGGACAATCGCGCGAGGCGGAGGAGAAGGGATCTGGCCCCAAATCCTGAGGTTTGGTAGAAGCAAGCACGAGAGCAGCGCGAAGGCGGCAGCCACGGATCGATTTCGCATAACGCACGGGATGGTATCACTCAGAATCCGCTGAGACCAGCCGCCTAGGCGCCTGATCCGTGATTTGAATCACAAAAGTGGGTACAAGAGGTCACACCTGGAAAGCCGCATTGTGGGCGAAACTTGTTTCATCGTATGAACGACTTTGGGATACTCAACACCCGCAAGCGGGCATTAATCGCACTGATTCATTCGTTTGTGTTTCTCGGCATCGCGGCACACGGTTTTCTTTCGCCCAAGGCCGGTGTTGTACACGGCTCCGGAGGCGCTGGAGACTACGTTCTGATTGGGATTTACCTGGTGGTCACTTCCATTCTCGGATGGCTGGTGTGTTTTTCACGCTGCCTGCGTGAACGCATCTACTTCGCTCTCTGTACCTGCAGCGCGAGCTTTGGGCTTCTCCGCTCCGTTTTCGGGGATACGGCCCTGCCCGTCGCGCAGTATATGCGGGTAATCATGCTGAGCTCCGCGGTTGCGATTGGCCTTTTGATTCTTCGTTCCTTCTCCCGTCCAGGACCCGAAGAAGCTCTTTCAGAGTAGTTTTAAGAAAAAAAAGAGACCGCCCGGGAAGATATCCCGGGCGGCGTTCATAGCAGGCGAGGTTCGAGTCTCCTCGACCAACATTCAGGACAGGAAGAACTCTTTTGTAATCTCGGCCCAGTCTTCGTCGGGCATGTTCGCGGTAAGATCGTCGACCGCGACGCCGCCATCCTGTGCCAAGGCACCCGCGAGCATCGGCATCTTATTGCGGAGCTGCATCGCGGACGATTCGGTCCAGAGCCGCGCCAGGGTTCCGCTCAGCAGGTTGCGGAAGTTCAGCTTGGAGTCCGGAGCCTGCACTGTTACGAGCCAGCCCTCGCCGTAGGGATCCTTCCGTGCAAGCTCGGGTTTCTTCGCAACGGACTCGTTCACGTCCGTGATCGTGCCTTCGATGGGGGAAACCATGTCAACGGACTTGCCATCGCGGAAAATCGTCCAGATCTTCTGTCCTTGGCGCACCCACCGGCCGCGCTGCGGCAGAGAGATGCTGTCGATTTTGCCGACGAGCTTCGAGGCGAAATCGTCCATGCCAACACGGACCAATTCGCGGCTCTCGCTTAATGCCCAGGTGTGACCGGCATGGTAGCGGACGTTTTCAGGAACCTGGAAACCGGCAACCATTGCGGGGATTACACGAGACGTTGATTCGGGCCGAACGGCTTGAAGAACAGGCTGCTTTGCCAACTGCTTTTGGCCGCGGATGTAATCGATCGTTAAGAAGATTGCGAACGTCAGAAGAACCATGATGACTGTCATAACCCACCTCGCCCGGAGTGCCTCTTCACTTCCCGGTCACTCACACTTTGCTAAAGGCAATCGTGCGACCAAATCACTAAACACGGGAATAGAGAGTTCAAGCGGCGTGTATGTCATTGAGAAGCAAGGCAGATAGGCAGATGGCTGTTTTTCGGAAGAGATGTGCTGTGGAATAACGCAGCAGCGGATTCCGATGAAGATCGCAACAACCAAGTCAGCGAAGGGCGGCGTCAGGGGAAGCATGGACCTTCAACTCTGAGTATTTTCAACAGCTTGCGCGTCGGCCAGCCCGGTGATGAAAGTCGCAGCACTCTGTGATGTGAAAAACAACCACAGCTTGAGTGATTAGGGAGACTTATACGCCTATTGACGGACATCACGCGAAGCCGTGATGCGGGTCACGGCTGAGTTCCTCCTGATTGTTGAAACTCTAAGCTGTCTGAAGCTGCTGAATTTCGCGACAGCCTCTGATCTGTTGAGGTAAGCAGCTTGCGCGCGCCGGTTCTTGTCTGCGGTTACGCCGGTAATCGCTCCTACTTTCTCTTCAGCTCAGGCGTCGGGTCGAAAGGATTGCCGGGACTGGATCTGTCGGCTCGGACAGCCTTGCCCGGGAAACTTCATGAGCAAAGCACTCTTATATGACGCGACAGCCTGCATCGGTTGCAAGCAGTGCGAAGAGGCCTGCGCTTCGCAGAACGGCCTCTCGTACGACAACGCAATCGCTGCCGAGGAATATCAATCGGCCCACAAGCTCACTTGCATCATGACGCGTGGCGAGAAATTCATGCGGCGCCTGTGCATGAACTGCGAAGACCCGTCCTGCGCGTCCGTATGCCCAGTCGGAGCCCTGCAAAAGACGGCGCTCGGTCCGGTTACCTATGACGCCTCGAAATGCATGGGCTGCCGCTACTGCATGGTGGCATGTCCCTTCAGCGTTCCCAAGTATGAGTGGGGAAAGCTGATTCCCAAAGTGCAGAAGTGCGTCATGTGCCCCGATCGCGTAGCGGCGGGCAAACAGACCGCCTGCGCGGAGATATGTCCTACGGGTGCGACAAAGTTCGGCGAGCGGGACGAACTGATCGCCGAGGCTCGGCAACGCATTCACGACAATCCCGGGAACTACGTGAACCACATCTACGGACTGGAGGAGGTCGGCGGGACTTCCGTGTTACTGCTCTCTGCGGTTCCGTTCGAGACATTTGGATATCCGGCCACCGTCTCGAAGGACCCGCTGCCGCTGCTCACGTACCGCATCCTCTCGCACATTCCCGACTTCGTTCCCCTTGGCGGAATGGCGCTCGGCGGCCTCTGGTGGATTACGCATCGCCGCGAGGAAGTTGCTCTGGCGGAAGGCCGCGAAGTTCCGAAGAAGAAGAACGGAGGCAAGTAGCGATGGCCCGCGATACGAAATTCCGTTTCACATTCTGGAAACTTGTTCTTCTGTTCCTACTGGCAGCGGGCATGTACGCCACCTTCGTCCGTTTTACCCAAGGCCTGGGCGCGTCCACCAATTTGTCAGATAAGTTCCCCTGGGGAATCTGGATCAGCTTTGACGTACTGTGCGGCGTGATGCTGGCCGCCGGAGGTTTCACGCTCACGGCCGCCGTACACATCCTGAACATCAAACGCCTGCATTCCATCATCCGGCCCACGATTCTGACGGCGTTTCTTGGTTACATCCTGGTGTGCGCGGCGCTCATGTATGACCTGGGCAAGCCATACAACATATGGCATCCGCTGATCATGCGGAATCCGCACTCCGTGATGTTCGAAGTAGCCTATTGCGTGATGCTGTACACCACCGTGCTCGCGCTCGAGTTCTCGCCGATCGTGCTGGAGCACTTCAAGCTGGAAAGGCCGTTGAAAGTCGTGCGCGCAATCCTGATTCCGCTGGTGATCTGCGGCGTGATCCTTTCGACGCTTCATCAATCTTCCCTGGGCACGCTCTATCTGATCATGCCCGGCAAGCTGCATCCGTTCTGGTATAGCCCGCTCTTGCCGGCATTCTTCTTCCTGTCGGCGATTGCGGTCGGACTGGCCATGACGATTTTCGAATCTTCGCTGAGTTCGAAGCACTTCGGCCTGCAACTGGAACTTCCGGTCCTGCAGGAACTCGGAAGAGTGCTGCTGGTGGTTCTCGGGGTGTATGGGATTCTGCGATTTGAGGATCTGGCTAATCGCGGAGCGCTCAAGCTGGCATTCCATCCCGGATACGAGATGTACCTGTTCTGGCTGGAGATCGCTCTCGCGATCGTGCTCCCCATCCTTTTGCTCTCACAGAGAAGAATCCGCACAAGCCCAACCGGGCTCTATTTCTCCGCCGTGCTGGTTGTGCTCGGGTTCATCACCAACCGGATGAACGTGAGTATCACCGGATTCGAGGGCTCCACCGGAATGCGCTACTTCCCCAAGTGGTCGGAACTGGCAGTGACCGGAATGATCATCGCGATCGGATTCGCGGCATTTGGGTTGGCGGTGAAATATCTTCCAATTTTTCCCAAGGAAGAGTTGGCAACTGTAAGCGGTGCGGAACAGGAAGCGGTCGTCCCGGTAACCGGAGCGGTGTTGGAACATGCAGGAGACTGAACCAACTCGCAGGCATTGGCAAATAAAACATAGCCTCACCGCCAAGCTCAACATGCTGCTGCTTGGCGCCATGCTCGCGATTTTCGCGTTGCTGGGATACCTGAACGTTCGCCTGCACCGGCACCATCTGGAGCAATACACACTCCTCAGCGCGGAACGTATCAGTGACGTGGTGCGGCGCGGTACGACGGACTACATGCTGCGGAACGACCGTGAAGGGCTGTACCGCTCGATCAAGACCATGGCCGACGAGCCCGGGATGGAAAAGATCCGAATCTTCGACCAGGAAGGACGGATCACCTACACGACGAACGCAGCGGAGCAGAATCACGTCGTCGACAAGACTGCGGAAGCCTGCTACGCCTGCCACGCGCAGTCGCAACCCCTCACGCGCGTGAATCGTCCGGACCGGTTCCGGATTTATCGGAATGCGTCGGGGATGAGAATCCTGGGGATCATCACTCCCATTGAAAATCAGCCGAGTTGCTCAAACGCCGCGTGCCATGCTCACCCGGCGGAGCAGAAGATCCTCGGCGTCATCGACACGAATCTGTCGCTCGCCAAAGCAGACGTACAGCTGGCGGAGAGTAGCCGTCAGATGATCGGATACACCGCATGTGGGCTTGTTCTCATTGCATTCCTCAGCTGGTTTGTCATCTGGCAGGTAGTCGGCAAGCCCGTAAAAGCTCTACATGATGGCACGGAGCATCTGGCCGCGGGAAATCTTGGTTATCAGATTGACGTTCATTCCGGCGACGAGATGGGTGAACTCGCACGATCGTTCAACGGGATGAGCCGCGAGTTGGAATCGGAGCACAAGCAGAACACCGCATGGACACAGACGCTCGAACAGCGCGTCGCGCAAAAGACGAAAGAGCTGCAGCGGGCGCATGAGCATGCGCTGCATACAGAAAAGATGGCGTCCATCGGCAAGATGGCCGCTGTCCTTGCGCATGAGATCAACAATCCGCTTTCCGGCATTTTGACCTACGCCAAGCTTTTGAGGAAGTGGACGGACCGGGAAGACGCCGGGCAGAGCCGCCATAAAGATATCAGTGAGGCTCTTGATCTGATTGCGTCCGAAAGCCGGCGCTGCGGAGAGTTGGTCAAAAATCTGCTTACGTTCTCGCGCACCACTCCCATGAATTTGCAGCCGACGAATCTGAACCAGGTGATCGATCGCTCTCTCCGTCTGGTGCAGCACCAGTTTGATCTTGTAGGAGTTCAGGTCCAGCAACAGCTCGATCCGGATCTGCCCCTGGTCCTTTGCGACGGCGCACAGATCGAACAAGTAGTGCTCGCGCTGGTAATGAACGCACTGGACGCCATGCCGCAAGGGGGCAATCTGTGGCTCACAACGCGTTCGAGCGACGAAGGGTGCGTGCGTATCGTGGTGCGCGATGATGGCGCCGGTATTCCGCCAGAGGTCCTTCCGCGTATCTTTGAGCCTTTTCTTACAACGAAAGAGACCGGGCGCGGCGTCGGGCTCGGCCTGGCAATCAGTCAGAGCATTTTGGAGCGTCACAACGGAACCATCGAAGTGCAATCCGAGGTTGGCCGGGGCACTACGTTCACGCTGACACTGCCCTGCGAGACGGACAACAACGTCGCGGATGCCTCCTCCAAGAACAAAATCGCCGCTGTTGCCAGCGGGAGGTGATCGAAAGTGGAAACCCAAGGGAAGCTGCTAATCGTAGACGATGAGTTAAGCGTACGTGACTCGCTGGGCAAATGGTTTCGCGAGGAAGGGTACGAAGTCGGAACCGCAGAGAGCGCGAGTGACGCACTCACGCGCATGGCTGAGAGCAAGTGGGACCTGGCGCTGCTCGATATCAAGATGCGCGGAACCGACGGAATCGAGCTCCAGCGGCGCTTGCATGAACTCGATCCGGATTTGATCGTGATCATGATGACCGGCTACGCATCGGTCGAGACAGCAGTCATCGCTTTGAAGAACGGCGCGTATGACTACGTGAGCAAGCCGCTCGATCCGGACGAGATTGCGCACCTAGTCAAGAAAGCACTGGCCCACAAGCGGGCGGAAAGAGAAAACGTCCGGCTTCGCGAAACCATGGCAGAGGTCACGCGGCCCGGAGATTTGGTGGGCCAAAGCGGAGCCATGCGGAAAGTGGCGGAAGCGATCCAGACGGTTGGACCGACGGATGCCAACGTTCTGATCACGGGTGAAAGCGGAACTGGCAAAGAGCTTGTCGTGCGCGCAATCCATGCGGCCAGCTTGCGAAGATTCCATCCCCTGGTCGCGATTCACTGCGGCGCATTAACGGAAACTCTTTTGGAGAGCGAACTATTCGGACACGAGAAGGGCGCGTTCACGGGCGCTCAGTACCGCAAGAAAGGCAAGTTCGAAATTGCCGAAGGCGGAACGGTGTTTCTCGATGAGATCGGGGACATCAGCCTTAAAACTCAGACCGATCTGCTGCGCGTGTTGCAGGAGCGCGAGATTACCCGCGTTGGGGGGAATCAGGTCATCAAGGTGGATTTCCGCTGCGTCGCCGCAACCAATAAGAACCTCGAGCTCATGATCGAGGATGGAACGTTCCGTCCGGATCTTTATTACCGGTTGAACGTCTTCCACATTGAACTGCCCTCGTTGCGGGAGCGGCGCGAGGATATTCCGCTGCTCGTAGAGCACTTCGTGAGAAAGTTTGCGCTTGCGATGAACAAGCACATCACCCGGATTGCCCCCGGCGCCATGGCGCAACTACAGCAGCAAAACTGGCCGGGCAATGTCCGCGAACTGGAAAATGCAGTGGAGAGGGCCATGGTCGTGGCGCAAGAGCCGGAACTGCAGGAGCAGGATTTCATCTTCAAGCAGGCCACTCCCGTTACGGCGGCAGGCAAGAGCCTCGACGAAATCGAGCGCGCCCACATTCTGCACGTTCTCGAGGAGTGCGGGGGAAACCAGAGCCGAGCCGCGGAAGTTCTCGACATCGACCGGGTCACGCTGCACCACAAATTGAAGCGCTACGGCTGGAGCCGGGCGGCTGCCGTAAGCAGAAATTAGAATTGAGCAGGCGGGATTTCATGAATCTTGTTCACCTGCTGCGCGTCGGGACGGTCGACATTTCGCTCCTCGAGGGCTTGCGGGACGCGCTTCCCCGCAGTCTCCCCGTCTCCTGCGAGATTCTCCCGTATCAGTTCGACCCTGCCCCGTCCTATCATCCAGAGCGACAGCAGTTTCATTCCTCAGAATTGTTGCAGCGGATGCAATCCCTGGTTGAGCACCGGGACTGGCGGTTTCTGGCCGTAGCCGACGTCGATCTCTACATCCCAATCCTGAAATATGTGTTCGGAGAAGCGCAGATCGGTGGACCGTGCGCTATTGTTTCGGCTTTTCGCTTACGCCAGCAGTTCTATGGATTGGATCGCGATGACGGCCTACTGAGCCAGCGACTGCTGAAGGAATGCGTCCACGAACTGGGGCACACGCTCGATCTTCACCACTGCCAGGACTACCGGTGCGCCATGGCTTCGTCTCATGCGGTGGAATGGATCGATCTCCGGGAAAACACGCTATGCGATTCCTGCCGCCTGCTGGTGGAATCGAGAACGGCCAGAGCGGAAAGAGCTGGCTAAGAAATACCATTCCCGCAAAAAAGACTGTCTTCAGGGCAACATCGCGCCGACTTCGCTATGATCGTGCTCACTCCATTCGCGATTTCCTGAGGTGTGTATGGCCGAGAGACGAACTGCTCTGGTGACAGGCGCAAGCCGCGGGATCGGCAAAGAAATTGCGCTTGAACTGTCACGGAACGGGTACCGGGTTGCGGTGAACTACTTCAACGACCCCCCATCCATCGTGGATGCGACCATCGCCGAGATCCGCGCGCTGCAAGCACCTTCACAAGATGACGTGCTGTTGATTGAAGCGGACATCCGCTCCGGTAAACAAGTGACCTCCATGTTCGAGAAGGTGATCGGAACCTTCGGACATCTGAACCTGCTCGTCAATAACGCGGGCGTACAAACATTCAAGCCTCTTCTCGAAGTCACCGAGGAGGAGTGGGACCTGGTGATCGACACGAACCTGAAAGGCTGCTTCCTGTGTACGCAGCAGGCGGCCCGTTGTATGAAGGATCACGGAGGCGGATCTATTGTGAATCTCGGGTCCGGGTGCAACAAGCTCGCGTTTCCATCTTTGGTCGCCTACACGGCAAGCAAAGGCGGGATCGAGATGTTCACGAAAGAGGCGGCGGTGGAATTAGGGCGCTATGGCATTCGCGTGAACTGCCTTGCGCCTGGATCCATCGAGTCCGAGCGAACGAAGTTGGAGGACCCGGACTATGCGGGAACCTGGTCGAAGTTGACTCCGCTCGGACGGGTCGGAACCGCCGCGGACATCGCGCCTACAGTCGTCTTTCTCGCCAGCGAGGGAGCATCTTTCATCAGCGGTCAGACGATCTGGATCGATGGCGCCCTGTTCACGAAGGCGCAGTGGCCTTACACGCCGGACAAGAAGTAGCGCACTGAATGCACGGCAAGAAATTGTTCTCCGTAGTACACTTTCCGCCATGGCGCAAAAACGATTTTCTTCCCTTCTCGTCATTGCTCTCTTAGTCATGATCGGCGGGGCGCTTGTCGCACAAGCGGCGTCCGCCAAACCCGGCGTTCAACAGAAGCCCCTCGGCACGCGGGACGGGAGGCCCGTCAACTTGTACACCTTAACCAATTCTCACGGTGTTGAAGTGCACGCCATGAATTACGGCGGGATCATCATGTCCATCCGAGTGCCGGACCGAAAAGGCCAGATGGCCGACATTGTGCTCGGACACGAGGCGATGGAAGGCTACATTCCTAATCCGCCTTTTCTGGGCGCGATCGTCGGACGGTACGCCAACCGTATCGCCAACGGCCAGTTCACGCTCGATGGAAAAACATACAATCTGCCCAAGAACGACGGACCGAATACGCTTCACGGCGGCACAACTCGCACCTTCGACAAAGTAGTATGGGATGCGGAGCCGCTGAAGGACAAGACCGGCGTCGCGTTTTCCTATCTGAGCAAGGACGGCGAGGAAGGGTTCCCCGGCAATCTCAAGGTGAAAGTCACATACACTTTGACGAACACCAACGAACTCATCATTGACTATGAAGCGACGACGGACAAGGCGACTCCGATCAATGTCAGCCAGCATAGCTACTTCAACCTCAAGGGCGAGGGCAATGGCGACATTCTCGATCACGAGGTCATGCTCAATACGGACCGGTTCACGCCCGTAGACAAGAACTTGATCCCGACTGGAGAGCTTCGGCCGGTGAAGGGCACGCCATTCGATTTCACTACACCCACGAAGATTGGCACACGGATCGATGATTCGTATGAGCAGCTTCAACTTGGGCACGGATACGACCACAATTTTGTGATCAACCGAAAAGGTCCGGGCATGGTGCTGGCCGCCCGGGTTTATGAGCCGACGACCGGGCGTGTTCTCGAGGTGTCAACCACACAGCCGGGCGTTCAGTTCTACACAGGGAACTTCCTGGATGGGACGGTCACCGGAAAAGAAGGACACGTTTACAAGCGGCGCTTCGGCTTCTGCCTGGAGACGCAGCACTTTCCGGATTCGCCGAATCATCCGGACTTTCCCAACACGATCTTGAAGCCAGGTGAGACGTTCCACCAAAAGACGGCGTTCAAGTTCTCGACGAGGTAACACATCCTTAGTTCGGACGAGTTGTCATTTGAGAGGAATCTGCTGCTCGGCTGCGGCGTTGATGCTGGCGGCCGACGGTAGATTCCTCCTCTTGCTTTTTGTCGGCGAAATATCGGAGTTGCGAAGCACTAAGCGATCCTGCCACCCGAGCAGACGGACCAGCTTATTCCGCCTTTAATTCCTCGGAGAGCGCCTTCTCTACTTTCCTGCAATCCTCTGGGCTGAGCTTTTTCCCGCCTGATGTCAGGTAAAAAGTATCAATCGCCATCTGGCCCTCGGTATCGATCAGGGCAATCTCGATGTTGCATTGTTGGGCGGAAAGGGATGCCGCGATACGGTGCAGGAGCCGTGGACGGTCTTGAGCGATCACCTGGACGATTGTCGTAGCGGCTGAACTGGCATCGTCGAATTCAATTTTCGTTTCAACCTTAACTTTGGCGATGGCGCCCTTTTCCGAGCGTTGCCGATCGCGCAGCATCCTGTCGAGATCCGCCTCACCGATGAGCACGCTGGCCACACTGCGCCGGAAACGATCCCATTCCGAGAGATTCAACTCGAGAGTACGGAACCGGTCGGTAAAGTACAGCGTGTCAACGACGATCCCGCCCTGATTTGAAAAGGCGGTCGCCTTAACGATGTTCATGCCCCACGCAGCGAGCACGCCTGCGAGTTTGGCAAACAGGGACGGACGATCGGTCGTGACGAGCGTTAGTTCGTACCAGTGCCGCCCGCGCTTCAGCTCTACCTGCACTGGATTGCTGGAAAGTTCGTCCGCCATTTGCAGGTGGCGCATAACTTCTTCGGCCGTATGGACCAGCAAGTATCGCTGCGGAAAGCCTTCCAGAAACGCTTTGAACTTGCTCCCGGTTACCGGGGCGAGCGAACGGAGACGCGCCAGCTTCTCGTCATTGACATCTGCGTGTACGCGCCGATCGGCGCTGCGGGTGAGATAGTTATCCGCTCCCATGTAAAGTTGCCAGATGTTCTCGGTCTTCCACGGCGTCAGGGCTTCAGGGTTCACGGCCTTGATATCGGCATAGGTGAGCAGGCATAGCATCTTGAGCCGCTCGGGAGTGCCTACCTTCTCGGAAAATGTCGCAACGTTGCCTGGATCGAAGATGTCGCGCCGCAGAGCTGCCGAAAGTTCCAGATGACTGGCAATGAGGAACAACACCTCTGCGCGCTCCTTCGGATCGACATCGAGACGGTCCATGGCGCGATTGGCAATCTCGAGGCTTCCATCGACATGATTGTCGCTGGGGATACCCTTCCCAGTGTCGTGCAACAGCATTGCGAGATAAAGCAACTCGGGATTTTCGAGCTCGCCGAGAAGCTCGGCATAGCGTTTATCCCACTCCGATTGCGATTGTTTCAATCGATGCAGGCACTCAATCGTAAGGAATGAATGCTCGTCGACGGTGTAGCGATGATAGAAGTCGCGTACGACGAGTGAATCAATCAGCTTGAATTCAGGCAGGAGCAGGGGCAGTAGCCGCAGCGAGTGCATGGCCCGAAGAGCATCGGCCGCGTAGGGCTGCAAAAGCGTTTCCTGCAGATATAGCCACAATTCCGCGCCGCGCGGAGGAGTCGCGGCCAGAGCGGGCAGAGCCTGCTCAATACGGTATTCCGTGGTGG
Organism: Terriglobia bacterium; assembly: GCA_963727085.1. GTDB lineage: Bacteria > Acidobacteriota > Terriglobia > Terriglobales > Acidobacteriaceae > Sulfotelmatobacter. Next base: position 486,514 of record CAVSER010000008.1, read on the forward strand.
CACTCAGCTTGAGGCCGTGATGCGCCATAAAGTGAAACAGCCGCAGCAGGACCTCGGGATCCTGCAGAGCGGAGGGCTGCTGTAAAAAGATCAGGCCATCCACCACGGAAAAATCTGCCGTGGTGAGGCGTGATCGCCAGCTCTGTACCTGCCGGTAAAGCGCGGACCATGCCTCAGGAATCTCCTGCAGCAGCTGAGTTACGGTGCGCTGCACGGTGCGCGCGTGACCGAAGTAAATCCGCATCCAATCGGCAGCGGAGACCGATTCGGATTCTGCGACGCCGATCCTTCGCGAGGCAGCTTCGTCCTGCGCTTCCCAGCTCAACGTGTTGTCGTCGCGGCCTTGGCGAAAGTGCAGGAAGCATCGCGCCGACATCAAGAAGTCGAGGGCAGCCTCGAGTTGCTTACGCACCGGGGCGCGCAGAGAACTCGCATCGGGCCAGTCGTGCAGCTTGTCCATTGCCGAGATCAGGGCCAGCCAGTTGGCGACATTGCAGTCGCGCAGGCCACCGGGAACTTCCTTGATGTTCGGCTCCAGGTGATAAAGCGTCATTCCATGTTTTGTGTGACGCTCGCGCGTAACCTCAGCGAGTCCCTGCAGCAGGGACTTGGACTCCTTCATCACTAACTTCGGGATCACTTTGTCATGAAGGCGGCGGAACAGATCGCGATCTCCGGCAAGATAACGGCAATCCAGAAGGGAAATGGTGAACTCTGTATTGTTGGGATCGAAGCGCTCACATTCCGCGACCGTCCGAGAGGCAGGACTGAGCTTCAGCCGAAGGTCCCACAACTCCTGGGAAAAGCGACGAACGGGGTCCTTGAACGCCTGCTCAGATTCGCGGTCGCCGAAGAGGAAAAGGATGTCGATATCGGAGTGGGGAAATAACCAACCGCGGCCGAAGCCCCCGGTGGCAACGAGGGCGAAATTGGCGGGCTTCCCTTCATCGGCGGAGATGATGTCTCGCCACAGCCGGGCGAGAGTGTCTTCTACCAGGAGTGTGCGATGCGCAAGCGCGGCGCGTCCATCACCATTCGCTGCGAAATTGCGCTGAATGAGCGCCGACTCTTCTGTGAGGGAACTACGTAGCTCGCTGATGAGTGAGGACGCTGCCATGATGAAAGTGGATCAATTCCCCTGAGCTTGTATGGGGATTAGCAGCAAATTCCCCGCCGTAACTTCCAGTTTCTGTCCCCAACGACTACTGGGCGACGAGGGTGATCTAAAGGGCTCCCTCTCCGCGTTCATCGTTGCGAATACGGATTGCTTCATCCACTCGGGATAAGAAAATCTTCCCGTCGCCGATCTTTCCCGTGCGGGCGGCGCCGAGGATCGCTTGAACGGCCTTGTCGACCATGGCGTCCGCCAACACCATCTCCAGCTTGGTTTTAGGAATCAGGTCGACGCTATATTCGCGCCCCCGATAGACCTCGGTATGCCCCTTTTGCCTTCCATGACCGCGCACCTCGATGACAGTCATGCCTTCAACACCAATTTCCTGCAACGCTGTTTTGACCGCCTCCAGCCTGGAATTCTGAATGATCGCCTCGAGCTTCGTCATGTGTTTGCGAATCCTTCCACGCGTACGCGCCGCGCTCCTAATGAGCCTGCGTCAGGCCGATGCTTCCCAATAGTATCCCTCTTCGCCGTGTTGCGAGAGATCCAAGCCTTGCACTTCTTCGTCCTCCGAAACACGCAATCCGATCGTAACGTCCACCAGTTTCAGAATCAGCAGAGTGCCGACAATCGCAAGTACCCAGGCGATCGCAACGCCAACCAACTGGTTGAGCAACTGACGCGCATTCCCCTCGAAGAGTCCAGATGCGAGGACGTTTCCTTGTGCATCCTTGAAGATAGGATTGACGGCGCTCACCGCGAAAATGCCGGTCAATATCGCTCCGAGCGTGCCGCCGGCTCCGTGGACGCCGAACGCATCAAGAGAATCGTCGTAGCCGAATTTCGCTTTGACCTTCGCCACCATGCCGTAGCAGAACACGCCGGCGATCAGTCCGATCGCGAGCGCCGCCATCGGCGACACGAAACCGGATGCTGGAGTGATTGCGACCAAACCGGCAACTGCCCCGGAGATTCCACCGAGAACGCTGGGCTTGCCATTGCGAATCCATTCAGCCGCAGCCCACCCGATTGCTGCTGCTGCAGAAGCGAAGTGTGTGGCCACAAATGCGCTGGTAGCAAGGCTGCCCGCTGCCAGCGCGCTGCCGGCGTTGAAGCCAAACCATCCCACCCATAACAAGCAGGCGCCGACGAAACTCAAGACAACACTGTGCGGAGGCATTGGCTCCCTGGGATATCCAACGCGCTTCCCGAGATAGAGCGCGCAAACGAGCGCGGAAACTCCGGAAGTAATATGCACAACCGTCCCACCCGCGAAATCGAGGGTCGGGAAACGCCCGCCGAGCGAAGCGTTCAGCAACCCGCCTTTCCCCCATACCATGTGCGCCATCGGGTCGTACACAAGGATCGACCAGAGCACGGTGAAAACCAGCATGGCGCTGAACTTCATGCGCTCCGCGAAAGCGCCCGCAATCAATCCGGGAGTGATGATCGCGAACATCAGCTGATACACCATGAACGTTTGCGCCGGGATCGTGGCAGCGTAGTCGGCGTCGGGGGCAGCTCCAACGCCCTTCAAGAAGATGTTGTGAAATCCCCCGATGAAGCTGTTGCCTGAACCGAACGACAGGCTGTAGCTGAACAGTCCCCAAAGAACCGTGACGACGGCCATCAGGGCGAAACTCTGCATCAATGTGCCCAGGACATTTTTCTTGCGTACCAAGCCGCCATAGAAGAGGGCCAAGCCCGGTCCGGTCATCATCAACACCAGCGCGGCGCTCGTGAGCATCCAGGCGTTGTCGGCAGCGCTCTTCGCTTCGACGGTCTGCTGCTCAAGTTTTGCAAGACGCGAATTGATGTCCGTTTGGGGACTCGGCTTTACCGCACCACTCTGAGCGCAAAGCACTTGCGCGAAAAGGAGAAGGACGACGGCCGTCAGCACCCATTTGTTCAGCGCTTTTGCGAAGGACACTTAAAGGTAGCTCCGTAAGCTGATTGCGCCCGCATAAACGACGCCTCACTGTAACGTTCCGAACTCCGCGTCCGGAAATCGAAACTATTTATCGTGCCTATCAGGTTTTGTTATCTGAAGTGACCAGCTTAGGGTTGAGGCTCAAGCCATCGCAGATCGTCGGCTGCCGACGCCTACAGTGTTTCCCGTATGGTACCTACAGATAACAATGCAGAATAATTACAGTACTGCCTGAGCCGATCATTCATCCTGCAGCCAAAGCAACACTGGGGGGTCATAGAGTCGTGTCATCGAAAAAATCAAAAGCAAGTACAACATTGCCGGGCAAGGTCGAGAAAGTTATTCGTCCGCACCCCAATTCCGGGGAACCGGAAAAAGCGCAAATCGGGGTGGAGGGGGCGGACCATCTTTATCGGGAGATCCGGGTTCCCAACAACCTCACGGATTCAGAAGGTCATGAGGTTAAACTCGAAGAAGGTGCCCAGGTCGAGGTCACAATCGAAACCGACAGCGTATCGAGCATCGGGCACAAGGACCAAAAGGCGGCCCCGCGAGTTTGAGGTCACTGCACGCGCGGTATGCGGCGCGTGCCAGCACTCACCTAGCGGGTGCTTTAGGCTGTTCCGGCTGCGACGAAGGCTTTACAAATCTGGCATCATCCACCGGTACATTCTGCTGAAGTTCACTTATTTGGATGGTGAAACGCCCGCTGGGACGCGCGAGAGTCCACCGATACGGAACTTTCACCCCGTTCGCCTCGCGATAATCGGCGTAATCAATCTGCGTGGGAAGCAATCCCAGCGCGGTATCGCCATACCGCACCAAGCGCAGGAGCGTGCCTGAGTCTTTGTCGAAGTAAAGAACCACCTGCGGCTTGCCTTCGCGCTTTCCGGTCACAACGTAAGCGTCTCGATCGGCGACTTTTTCGATGCCATCCAGATGCGTTTCCTTGAACATCAGTTTCAGATGCGTAGGCAGATGAAGGTCGGCGTCCATGGCGGCGCCGTCCAGATCGCTTCCGTGCATTTCGCGCAGGGGACGTCCCGGCGTGCCCAGCCAGCCTTCCTGTCCGTTGAAGGCGGTGATGTTATCCCCACCGGGCATGTGCGTCAGTGAAATCCGCTTGTAGGGTTCCTTGCAATAGATATCAATCGGAAGAGACTTGCCGCCGAAGTCGATCGTCCCTTTCATTACCCGGCTGGTGATCTTATCGATCGCCGCGCCGCCTGACACTTGAACAAACTTCTCTAGCAACTGATCGGGACTGGGGCCGGAGTTCGCATTGGCTTCCTTCGGCTTTGCCTCCTCGTCCATATGAGGGCCGGCCATTGCTTTTGGCTCATCCGTCATCACGGCGGGGATGGCTTTTGGACTCGTATTGCCGCGATGACAGGAATAGCAGGTGACTTCGCGATGCGCGTCGAAGTTGTCCTTATTGATGGCGAACATCATGTCCATCATCTTGCGAGCCGTCTGCTTGGGCTTCTTGTCGTCCTTGTCAAACGCGTTCTGCACATGGCAGAAGTCGCACTCCACGCCGAGAGAGGCGCTGATGAACTGCATCGTCGGGATCAACTGGTCTGCAGGAATGCCCTTGAGGACCTGAATGTTCTTGAACTGTTCCTCTGCCTTCTTGGGAGCAGCCGCACCTGTGGCCTGAGGGACCGGTCTCGGGATCGGAGACGTCGATTTTGCATTCACTCCGCCGATCAACAACGCGGTTCCCGCGAGTACCATCCCAGCCGATAACGTGGATACCAGTTTTCTATTCATAGTTGCTTGCTCCCCAGAAGACTCAAGAGTTTAGCAGACCAGCTTACGGCCGGTTGCTATAGACGCATTTCCCGGAAATCTCGGCAATCACCACGCGATTCGGCAGCAGGGCGTTAGCCTTCGCCACAAGATGCTCCGGTACGAACAGGAAGACTCGTCCGGATCCATTCCATTCGCGCAGCAGATCGTCATCGCTTAAGTAGATTTTTGGCGCATCCGGGAAAGTCGATCCGAACCACATCGAGGTAGTGCGCCCGTTCACCAGTTCGATGGGCCGTTTCAGATAGAAAAGAAGCGATGAGCCGAATGCCTGGTCTCCGTAAATCATGACGCGATCCTCAGGGCGGACTCGCGCGGCGATCTGCTGAGCCAGAGCCTCCGATGACAAGTAGGGGCCAAAGCGTCCGAACGCGATGTGGGCGGCGATCAGGAAGCAGGTCATCCCGAAAACGATCGTGAGCGTGGCGGCGAAATGACGCTTTCTAATCCGCAGCAGGAACGAAAACAGGGGCGTAACCAACAGCGCGATCGCGGCAATGATCGCCGGCAGGCGCAGAGCAGCGAACGACGCATAGCTCAGATCCAGCATGTGCGAGGTGGAGAGCGTGTCCTCGTTCATGTTGTGCGTCGCCAATACGTTCCCGATATCGGGCTCGAATGGCAGATGCCTCGACTTCCAGAGCAGAGAAATCAGGGTGACGCCGGCTGCCAGCCCGATGACAGCCAGCAGCCCGGACGAAAGACGGAGCCAGCCTCTGTTCACATTCTCGGCGGAATCAACTCGTTCGCAGTACGCAACTCCCTCTGCCACCAGGATCAGAATTGGCAGATAGGCGGGGAACGTGTAGTACTCCTGATTTGTCGAGATCGCGAAAAAGACGAGCACCAGCCCGGCCAAAATCCAGCACATGAGGCGGGTGCGTCCACTGAAATCGGATTGCCGTGGACTCTTGCGGAGGTCGATCGCCGTGCGGATCGCAGCCGGAAGATAGAGGCTCCAGGGAAACAGCCAGACCAGGTGCAGCGACCAGTAAAGTTTCCAGGGTAGTTTGGCGTAATCGCGCGGATAGCGCTTGCCGAGGAATCGAAGAAAATGCTCGTTGACGAAATAGAACCAGAAGAATCCGTGGCCATTCTGGCCGCCGGTGTTCCGCAGGCCTGCAAGGATATGCCACGGAGCGGCGATGAGCAGGAATAACGCGAGACCCGAGACCAGGCGAAACTCACGCCAGCGGCGCCAGTCGCCCGTGATCGCCAGATACAGAAACGCCGCGCCTCCGGGAAATGCGAGCGCGATCAAGCCCTTGGCCAGAACTCCGAGAGCGACGCACGCATAACCTGCGTACCAGCGCCACGAACGCACACCGGGTTCCAGAGCGGTCACGAAGAAATACAGCGAGGCTGCGATCAACAGGCTCAGCAGCACGTCCGGAATCAGAACACGCGTAAAGAGGAAGACTCCGGCTGCCGTGTAGACGAAGAGTCCAGCATACAAACCCGCTCGTTCGCCGAAGGCACGCTTGGCCCATACGAATGCCAGGACTCCCAGCAGCAGAATTGAGAGCACCATGGGCAGACGCGTGGCAGACTCGTTCACTCCGAAAACGTCATAGCTGAAGGCCACCAGCCAATATGGAAGGGGCGCCTTCTCGAGATAGCGCACGCCGTTCACATGCAGCGTAACGTAGTTACGAGTGACATACATCTCCCGGGCAGCTTCGGCGTGGGTGCTGTCAACGTCATCCAACAGAGGCGGCGTAAATATTGAGCCGAAAAACACGGCCGCAAAAATCAGGGCAAGCCCGAAATACGAAAAATTCCGCAGTCGCTCCGGGCGGAGATTCTGTTGTTCAGATGTCAGGGTCGTAGATATAGCGCTCAATGCAATTTGGCCCTTTCAAGTGTTACAGAGGATAAGAGCGTCTCGCAAGCGGCACGCGAGATCACCTTTCCGTTTCCCATTGGCAAAGAGACGGATTATTCTGGTGCGTTCTATGGGCGCTTCAATGAACCCTTCCCTGTTCCCGATACCAAGGGGCACGCCAGCAGAGATCGCTGCTGAAATTCGGCGGGGCCTTAAAACTGGTGGATCATCGGAGCATGCAGCCGGGGTGCAACGCTTCTTCAAAGAGGAAATTCAGTCTCACGGATGGTACGCGGCTGATTTGCGCCGGACCGCTCGGGCATTCCGCAAAGACGTACTGCGCGAGCGGGATTTCGAGTTCCTGGTGCGGCTTGCCGACCAGCTATTCTCTGGAACGATTCTTGAGGAGAAGACGTTTGCCGTGCTGTTGCTCGAGAACCTGGACGCAGAATTCGGCGACCGCGAGTTTCGGACGTTTGAAAGATGGCTGGACCGGATCAGTAGTTGGGCAGACCATGACGCGCTGGTTCACTGCCTGATCGCTCCGACGATCGTCGCCAAGCGATCGAGGGTCAGGAAAGTGTTCACATGGGCAAAGTCCCGCGATCGCTGGCACCGGCGGGCCGCGTGTGTGGCGCTGATCCGTGGGGCGCGCGCGAAGATGTTCTTCCCTGAGATCGTGAAGCTGTCGGATTTCCTGCTGGCAGACTCCGATGACATGGTCCAGAAGGGATTGGGGTGGCTGCTGCGCGAGACGGCGAAGTACGACGCCAAACGGACCGTTCCATACCTGATGAAGATTCGCGCCCAGGCTCCTCGGCTGGTGCTGCGGACAGCGTGTGAAAAGCTAACGCCGCCGGAGCGTCGACGCATCCTCCGACAGAGCTAGGATCACGCCTCGATTCGCGCAAATTCCGTCCCTTGTTTACAATAAATGTTTGCCCATGGACCTCTCTGCCATTCAATCTGCCCTGCGCGAACGCAACATTGACGCGTGGCTGTTCTGCGATCATCACCATCGCGATCCCATTGCGTATCGAGTTCTGGGCCTTCCCCAGAACCTGATGGTCACTCGACGCTGGTTCTACCTCGTACCGGCCGAGGGTGAACCGGTAAAGTTGGTCCACAAGATCGAGGCAGGACATCTCGACTCGCTCCCCGGAAAGAAGAATTTATATTCCGGGTGGCAGGAACTTTTTGACAAGTTGAAGGGGATGCTCGCGAATCATCGCGACCTGGCGATGCAGTATTCGCCCAACAACATCATCTTTTACGTTTCGCTGGTGGACGGCGGGACCATCGATTTGGTGCGCGGCCTTGGGAAGAATGTAGTCAGTTCCGCAGATCTGGTTGCGCAGTTCGAATCGACATGGACGGAAGAGCAGATTCAATCCCATTTCGCGGCGCGCGACAGCATCGATTCCATCGTCGACGAAGCCTTCAAGGAAATCCGCCGCCGCGTGCGCAACGGTGGCACGAAGGAACATGAGATCCAGCAGTGGTTCATGGAAGCATTCCAGCGCGAGAACATCCTGACGGACGATCCACCGATCGTCGCCGTGAATGCCAACGCTGGTAATCCGCATTACGAACCCCACGCCAGCCATCCGACGCCGATTCGCGAAGGCGATCTCGTGCTTTTGGATGTTTGGGGAAAAAAGAACACTCCAAATGCGGTGTATTACGACATTACCTGGATGGGATTCGTTGGCGGCGCGCCTTCCGGGCGCATGCACGAAGTTTTCGACATTGTGCGCGATGCCCGGGACGCCGGTGTCAAAACCGTGCTGGATGCCATCGGCGCTGGCAAGCGAATCGCCGGATGGGAAGTCGACCGTGCGACCCGCGGGCACATCACCAAGGCCGGGTTTGGAGACTATTTCATCCACCGTACGGGACATTCGATCGGCACAGACGTCCATTCCAATGGCGCCAATATGGACGACCTTGAGATTCACGACGAGCGGCAGATCCTTCCGAATTCCTGCTTCTCGATCGAACCGGGCATCTATCTGCCGGAATTCGGGGTCCGCAGCGAGGTAAACGTGCTGGTGCGGGCGAAATCGGCAGAAGTCACGGGAAAAATTCAACGCGAGATTGTGATTATCTAGATGGCTAATTCGAGTACAGAAAAAGCGAAGATCGTGCCGGCCGCAAACGTAAGTGCAATGTCAATTCTTGCGCCTGCAATCGGTTGGTTGATTCCGGGCGCAGGACACATCATTCAAAAGCGTTGGATACGGGGCCTGCTCCTGTTTGTCTCGATCGTGGGCCTCTTTCTGCTCGGTCTCGCCATGCAGGGCCGCATCTATAAGGCAAACGGCGGCGACATCCTCGATATTCTCGGCTTCGTTGGAGACGTCGGCGCGGGCGCGCTCTACATTCTGACTCTGGCAAACGACTGGGGACAGGGCGCGATCGCCTTTGCGACGGCGGACTATGGCACGAAGTTCATGATCGTCGCCGGCCTGCTGAACTTCATAGCCATCGCCGACGCTTATCACATCGCCATTGGAAAGAAGCGTTAACGCATGACCATTACCCTTACCCACTTCAGCGCGGCGCTAGTGTTTGCTCTAAGCGCCTCGATTGTCTTCGGCATCACGCATCGCGACACCACTCGCGAAATGGTCAAGTATGGGGCTTATTGCTTCGCAATGTTTCTCGGCGGCGTGTTTGTGGCGGGCTGGATTATGTGGATCCTGCGCCGATAGCAGCCAGCTGTACCCGTTACCCTTGCCAGACGAACGCGTCGAAAACCCTTTTCGAGTCGAAGTTCAATCTGCGGTAAAGCGCTACCGCTTTGCTGTTTCCCTCGGTGACGGTTAGCGACAGCGCTGAGAAGTTTCTCTTGCGCAGGTTCGTCTCAGTGGCGGCCAATAGCGATTCGCCGATCCCGCGGGAGCGGTACTCCGGCAGCACGCACACCTGCGTCACGTGACCGACATCGTTGCGAACGCGCGAACACAAGATTAGTCCGATCAAGCTCTTCGTTTTACGATCAAGCGCCACAAACGACGCTTCGGGGTCGAATATCCCGCAACCGGGGAATCGCACGATGTTGTTCAGGAAGCGAAGTGATCCGCTGAGCGTGTGGTACTGGTCGTTGATCTGCGCATCCACGTGTCCGCGGTAGGACGCCGTAATCACAGCCGCTGAAGGCTGGTAATCGGCCTCACTCCAGGGACGTATCTCAACATCAGGATGAATTCCCGGCCTATGCGACGGCGTTCTGCCCAGGCCCAGCACCATGAATAGCCGGGGATGGCGTTGAAAGCCGGTATCGAGAAAAGGCCGAGAGACCGCATTCGCCTCGTGCGCCAGCAGCTGCGCCTCTACGCGGTGAATGCCTGGCGATTGCTGCAGGGTCTCGATGACATGGGTCAACAGCCGAATCTCGACTTGGTGCGCATCTGGCAGGCGGGTGCCATTCATCACGTAGAGATCGCCGATGACACCCTTGCTGCCTTCGTAAACGAAAAACGAATAGCCGAATACGCGGCCGCGGTCGACAGCCGCATAGCCCGGCAGGATCTTGGCGTCTACATAGCGCAGGATCATCTCCGCCGAGCCGGAGTAATCCCAGGCGAGCAGGCGCGACCAAAGTTGCGTCTCGTCATCGAGTAATGGACGCAGGTCAACGGATGAGAAGTGCCTTAGGTCGAGGATCTCCAAATGGCTCCTGCAAGCGGCGGACGCCGGAGACGGCGAATATCGCGGCGAAATTCCGAGTGTAGTGGGTTCATTCGGCAGAGGCAAACCCGGCGAACACGGGGCAGCAACAGTGATCGCAGTGCCGATTCAAGATTTTTCTGAGCATATCTGTGAGTGATCTCAGTCACGAGCAGGCACTCACTGCGGGCCGGACTCGCCGATACCAAACCCGCAAGAATCACTCGTAAGCAGCTGATTTCCCAGCAACTTGCGCCTTTCGGCCTAACTGCGACGGGTGCTTCTCCTCACCGCGCTCTGTGACGACGATCACACCATCTTCGCCAAGGCCCAACCGATAATCATGTCCTGTGTAGTTGAACACCCGGAGCGATTTCGACTGCTCCGTTGGGGGTTTTCGTGGCAAAAGGACGTGTTTCAATCGTTGTCGAACGCTGCAAGGCTTGCGGCTTCTGCGTGGAGTTTTGTCCCACGCACGTGCTGGAGCTTTCGTCCGCGTTCAACTCCAAGGGATACCATCCGCCGCACGTGGTGCATCCCGAGAAATGCAGCGGCTGCGATCTTTGCGGCATGTACTGCCCCGACTTCGCTATCTACGGCATGAAGGTGCCGGGAGTGAAATATCCGGATGAGACAAAAGACCAAAAGTCCGCCGGAGGTGAGCAATGAAAGCTGACCCTCATGGTGTTTTGACGGGTACTCACTTCATTGACGGTGATCACGCTTGCTGTGAAGGGGCTCTGGCCGCCGGTGCCCGGTTCGCTGCCGGCTATCCGATTACTCCCTCAACGGAAATAGTCGAGCGTTTCGCAGCCCGTGTCCCTACAGTCGGCGGCTGCTTCATCCAGATGGAAGATGAGCTAGCGGCCTCGATTGCCCTCCAGGGCGGAGTCTGGGGGGGCGCGAAGGCGTTCACAGTAACCTCCGGGCCGGGATTTTCACTGATGATGGAGCACATCGGCTACGCGGCCATGACAGAGACACCCTGCGTATTCGTCGATGTGCAGCGCGGCGGTCCTTCTACCGGCTTGCCTACCCTTCCCGCTCAGGCCGACATGATGCAGGCGAGATGGGGATCGCACGGTGACTACGAGATCATCGCTCTTTGTCCCAATTCCCCGCAGGAATGTTTCGACCTTACGATCAAAGCGTTCAATCTGGCCGAAGAGTTTCGCGTCCCGGTCATGTTCATGATGGACGAAGTCGTCGGACACATGACCGAGAAAGTGGTGATTCCTCCGGCGGATCAGATCGAAGTAGTCCCAAGGAAACATACCCATAAGTCGATCGAGGACTACTTGCCTTATGGGACAAACGGCGACATGGTTCCGGAGATGGCGCATGCCGGAGAAGGCTACAACTTCCACGTGACCGGACTGACGCACGACGAGCGCGGATATCCGAATATGAACGTACAGACGCAGGACAAACTGGTCCGACGTCTGCAGAACAAGATCCGCAACGCTGCCGACCGGATCTGCATGGTCGAAGAAGAGCATATCGATGATGCCGATGTGATCGTGGTCTCGTACGGAATCACGTCGCGGGTGGCGCAGCGCGCGATCGAGATGGGCCGGGATCGTGGTTTGAAAGTTGGGAAGCTGCGTCTGATCACTGCTTGGCCGTTCCCCGATAAGAAGATTTCGGAACTTGCTTCCCGCGTAAAAGCTTTCGTCGTCCCCGAGCTCAATCTCGGCCAGATGGTGCGCGAGGTGGAGCGTTCCGCTGGCGGAAGAGCAAAAACCTTCGCCGTCTCGCATGCGGGGGGTGGAGTTCACAATCCCGAAGAAATCCTGCAGGCCATCGTGGAGGCAACCCGATGCTGAACGTTCTCACTGACGACACGGTGAATCCGGTTGAACCGTTCCTGCGAACGGACCGGATGCCGCACATCTGGTGCCCGGGATGCGGCATCGGGACGACCGTAAATTCGTTCGCGCGGGCATTGATCGAGTCCAAGATCGATTTGCAGTCGCTTGCATTAGTGTCCGGAATCGGCTGCACGGGCCGCGTTGCAGGATATGTGAAGCTCGATTCGTTCCACACCACGCACGGGCGTGCGATTCCGTTCGCCACTGGACTGAAACTCGCTAACCCCAAGCTGAACGTCGTCGTCTACTCTGGCGACGGAGATCTTTCCGCGATTGGCGGCAATCATCTGATCCATGCTGCCCGGCGAAACATCGATCTGAAAGTCATCTGTGTCAACAATCTGATCTACGCCATGACCGGCGGACAGACTGCGCCAACCACCCCGGGGCACGCCACTACGTCTACCAACCCCTACGGAACGTTCGAACCTGCGTTTAACCTGCCGCAACTGGTCGAAGCAGCAGGTGCGGTTTACGTCGCGCGCTGGACCACATTCCACGTGCGGCAACTGTCGAGATCGATCAGCGAAGCCTTCCAGAAGAAGGGATTTTCCTTCATCGAAGTCATCTCCCCCTGTCCCACGCTCTACCAGCGTCGCAACAAGATGGGCGACGGCCTCGACACCATGAAGTTCTACAAAGAAAAGAGCAAGGTGAGGAATGGAGCGCCCACGAGCGAAGTGGGGCTCACGCTAAATGGCGAAATTGCAGTAGGCAAGTTCGTGGACCGTGATCGTCCCGACTACCAGTCGATGATGCGAGCGCAATACGTCGAGTCGCTGGGCGAACGCTACATCGAAGAGCCAGAAACGGAGTGCGTATGCGGCTAACCGAAATTCGCATTGCAGGATTCGGCGGGCAGGGAGTCATTCTCTCAGCTGTAATTCTGGGCAAAGCGGCATCCATCTACGAGAATGGCTTTGCGACTATGACTCAGAATTTCGGTCCCGAGGCTCGTGGGGGCGCCTGCAGCGCGCAGTTGGTGATTTCGGATTCTCCTGTGCTTTATCCGTACGTGACCCATCCGGACATCATGGTGATTCTTTCGCAGGAGGCGTACAACCGCTTCGCGCCAGAGTTGAGGCCAGGCGGAATGCTGATCATCGAAGAAGATCTGGTGCGCTTGTCCAACCTCAACCGCGACAAGAAGGTCTACAGCATCCCCGCCACGCGCATTGCCGAAGAATTAGGCAAGCGCATGGTGCTGAACTCGGTGATGGTGGGATTCTTCACTGCGGTCACCAAGCTCTTGAGTGCTGACTCTGTGCGAAAGGCGGTGGCCGATTCCGTCCCACCATCCTTCCGCGAGCTGAACCTTAAGGCCTTCGAAAGAGGGCTGGAGTATGGCAGCGCTGCACTGGCCTCCACTCCCGCGCGCCCGGCGTTGGAGGAGTTGGCGTATTCGGAGGAGTAGCCGGCCACCTTATTCCTGAGTCGCACGAGCCGAACTGCGGTCAAAGAATTTCCACTTGTCCATCGAAGCCGGCACGGCCACATCAAAAAAGCCGACCATCATCTCGTCGGAAGTCTGATCTCCCCATGTGACAGTCTTGTCCGGATCCGGATTATGCGGATTGTTCTTCGAATTGTCGTACCATGCGATCGCGCGCAGCTTCGTTCCGGCCTTGAGTAAGCGCGGTTCGGCCAGCCTGTAACTCAGCTGCCAGTGAAAGTGATAATTCACCCGCAGCAGGACCTCTGCCGTTCCGTCATCATGCACAATGTCGTACTCGAATCGCTTACCACGCAGATGCATGTGCGGAAACAGACTGAGCAACGTGGCGTCGTGCGGCAGTGTGCCCTGGACCTGCACGCGGAAATCATCGGCCCTAGGTGGAATAATGAGCGCGTGGTTGTTCAGCTGTAACGTGATCACCCGCTGCTGCGGGGTCGTTTTTGCAAATATCAGGCCGATGCTGGTTTGGTCCTGATCTGCGGTTCCGTTGGTCGTGTAGTGCATCTGAAAGACGAGATCCGACCCCGCGGGAACGAACTTGGCCATCCCGTCGGGCCACTGATCGGGTGAACTGCCGGGAGCGTACACGAGAAGCAGGTCGCTGGTTGTCTCATGCGCTTGCCGCTGCTCGACGGGATCGGTCAAGGTCGAGGCGGTGAATGGAATTCCAACGGGAGCATGCCGCAGCCAATCCGAATTCGGCGGACGAATGTATACGACCGCATGATGGACATGCGCAGGGCTGCCCGCGCGGAACTCCGACATCTGCACCCACCGGTCCTCTGTGAAGTGTGTCGGGACAATCTCGTAGGTGTACTCGACCTCTCCATGCGCAGGGATCCGCACCGGTTTCGGCATTTGTACAACAAGATCGGGCTTAAGAATGTTCCAGCCGTCAGCCCATTTTCGGGTCGGAGGCGCATCGTGGGCATCTCCAAGGGATGCTCCTGCTTCGGCCCAAGCGGAGATGGTTGCGATCTGCCCGTCGCTCAGGGAAATGTCGTTCAGGAAATGTCCGAATCGCGGATCGGCAAACCACGGCGGCATCATCTTCATCTGGACAGCATGGGCCATCGCCTTTGCCCATGGCCGGGTTTGCTCGTATGTCTCCAGGGCCATGGGTGCGATTTCCCCTTTTCGATGGCAGCTTTGACAATGCTCCTGCAAGATCGGAACCACGTCTTTATAGAACGTCGGAGATATCGCAGCGCTTCTTGCCGCTGCAGACCCTTGCTGGGATGCGCAATGAACTGCGATGAAAAGTACGGCTACAAGAGTCCCGAGCGTTTTCACGATCGTAGAAACTCCAAGGCCAGCGCCCACGCCTGCTTAGCGGCCTTTGGGTCGTAGGCGGGCCGTTCGTCACAGAAAAATCCATGATCGGCAGTGGAGAAAACGACATTCACATACGACTTCTTCTGTGCATCAAGCACGTCTGTCACTGCTTTCCGGTGATCGGCGGTGATGTTTTTATCCAACCCGCCCCAGATCAGTAGAGCCGAACCGTGCAATTTGGCGGCACGATCGAGCAGGCTCTGCGCGATCCCTCCGCCGTAGAACGAAATCGCAGCTCGCATCGGGACCACCGCATTCGCCAGAAAGGCAATTTTGCCCCCCATGCAAAAACCAACGCAGGAAATCTGATCCGCGTTCACATGCTGACTGGAACGCAGCCAATCATAGGTGGCGCGAATGTCTGCCTGGGCGCATTCGTTTGTAACCGCTTCCATATGCGGCCTTACAGAGGGAAAGTCCTTGTAATCGCCTTCAAATCCAGGAGGCGCTGTCCGGCGAAATAGCTCCGGCGCGATCGCAACATAGCCCTG
The DNA here is from genome assembly GCA_963727085.1 of Terriglobia bacterium. GTDB lineage: Bacteria > Acidobacteriota > Terriglobia > Terriglobales > Acidobacteriaceae > Sulfotelmatobacter. The sequence continues at coordinate 502,023 of CAVSER010000008.1, forward strand.
GGAGGCGAAGCGATCGGTCACATTCCGAATATGGCCGTTCACTCCAAACGCCTCCTGAAACACCATCAGACCGGGATGCCGGCCTCCGGAGGACGGCCGTACGACGTGAGCATGCATGGGAGGAGTTCCCGCAACGCTGAGCTCGACATTCTCTCTTGTAATCGTAGTTACGGACATGACGACTATCTCCTTACAGTACAGCCCCGGCAGGCAAACGCCTGCTACGACTCCAGTCTCGCACAGGTTTGAATGAGATCCGCAGCACAGCGAATTTGCCGCAAAAATGCTACATTCAATGATTCATGTCTGCCCCTAATTCCAACTTCGTTCGCGCCTGTATGTCGCAGCCGACGGACCGCACGCCCGTATGGTTCATGCGGCAAGCCGGCCGTTATATGGCCGAATATCGTGCCGTCCGCAAGCAGCATTCGCTGCTCGAAATCTGCAAGAAACCGGCGCTCGCTGCCGAGGTCACGATCACCGCGGCAGAATTCCTTGGCGTTGACGCGGCGATCATCTTCGCCGATTTGCTGCTGCCGCTGGAAGTCATGGACTTGCCTTTTCATTTCTCGGCTGGCGAAGGCCCCATGATCGAAAAGCCGGTCCGAAGCAAGGAAGATATCGCCAAGCTTCGCACGGATCGCGCAGCGGATCTCGGATACGTCTCTGAGGCTGTATCCCTCGTAGCCAAGCACTTCGCGGATCGCCTTCCTGTGATCGGATTCTGCGGAGCTCCGTTCACCCTCGCCAGCTACATGATCGAGGGCGGCGGCTCGCGCAATTACGTTCACGCCAAGAAGATGATGTACAACCACCCCCAGGATTGGGACGCGCTGATGAGCAAACTGGTTGCCGTCACCAGCGCCTATTCGTCTGAGCAGGTTAGGGCCGGAGCCGATGCTATCCAGATCTTTGACAGTTGGGTGGGATGCCTCAGCGTAGAGGACTATCGACGATACGCGCTGCCGCACGTGACCGGCATGGTGAAGCAGTTGCAAAAGACTGGCGTTCCGGTCATCTATTTCGGCACCGACAGCGCCACCCTCTTGCCCGCCATGAAAGAAACTGGCGCAGATGTCATCGGGCTCGACTGGCGGATTCCACTGGACGAAGGCTGGAGCAAGCTCGGCCATCAGACTGCTGTGCAAGGCAATCTCGATCCCGTGCTCCTATTTGCCGATTGGAAGGAACTGAAAGCGCGGGCCGAAGAAATTCTCAGGCTCGCGGCAGGACGTCCAGGACACATCTTCAATCTCGGTCACGGCATTCTGCCGGAGACTCCCGTCGAGAACGTGAAGAACCTCACGAAGCTGGTGCAGGAATATAGAGTCCCGGCGTCCGGCTCTCGCTCGCCGGCTCCGGGAAGCCGTAAGCAATGACGCGGATCGCCATCATCGGCGGAGGCATCTCCGGTCTCTCCGCCGCCTACTCACTTGAGCAAAAACGCCGTTACGACGCTGCGGTCGAGTACACGTTATTCGAATCGTCTCCGCGGCTTGGGGGCGTGCTTCGCACTGACTACACCGCAGGATGCGTCATTGAAGCTGGGCCGGATTCCTTCGTCACCGAGAAGCCGTGGGCCGCTGACCTCTGCCGTTCGCTCGGCATGGGCGATCAGCTCATCGGATCGAACGATGCCGATCGCAAAACCTACATCCTGACCCGCGGGCGTCTGGTTGAGATGCCGGACGGACTGATGTTCCTGGTTCCCACGAAGATCCTGCCCACTGGACTGTCCCCATTGTTCTCGTGGAAGACGAAGCTGCGAATGACGCAGGAACTATTCCACCCTCCGCGAGCGGTGGAGCACGACGAGTCCGTCGCCGCATTTGTGGAGCGTCACTACGGCGGGGAGATGGTCGATCGCCTGGCCGACCCTCTGCTGTCGGGCGTGTATGGCGGAGAAGCTGCCAGCCTGAGCGTGCGCGCTGTGCTCCCGCGCTTTGCTGAGATGGAACGCACGCATGGCAGCCTTGGCCGTGCGATGCTCGCGGCTCGAAAAAAGTCGAAAGCTGGACCGCGCAAGGCCCCGCCCCCGTTGTTCACATCGCTGAGGCAAGGCATGCAGCATCTGGCGGAGAGCGTCGTTGCACAACTCACTCCGTCATCGTTGCTCACCAACGCTCCCGTGCAAGCCATTCAGCCAGAGAACGGCGGCTGGGTGGTCTCGGCGGGACTGAACTCCGATCATTTCGACGGAGTGATCCTTGCGCTTCCAGGCCCCGCTACGGCAGATTTGCTGAGAATGGCGAGCCCAGAACTGTCAGCCGAGATCGGCGGCATCCAGTACAGCTCATCGATCACCGTTGGACTGGGCTACGATTACGAGGTTCGCCGCTCGCTTCCTCCTGGATTTGGATTCCTTGTTCCGCGCAGCGAAGGCAAACGTCTACTGGCCGCAACCTTCGTGCACAACAAGTTCCCGCATCGCGCTCCTGACGATCGCGCACTCCTGCGCTGCTTCTTCGCGGGTGCTAATGCGGAGAACGTCTGGCATCTCGCCGACGATCAGATCATCGCCATCGTTCGGAACGAGTTGCAGCAGATTCTCGGATTGCGCGCTGAACCGATATTCGCGCGAGTGTACAAATGGAAGTCGGCCATGGCGCAATACGGAGTGGGCCATCTGGAGCGCATGGAACGCATCGAGCGGCTGAGGCAAGGGCTGCCGGGATTGATGCTGGCCGGGAATGCTTATCGCGGGATCGGAGTGCCGGATTGCGTGCGGTCCGGAAAAGATGCGGCAGAAGCTCTTACCAAAACTTAGCTTGCCTGCGCCGCGGGAGTATCGCCCTTTCCTGCTTGCCTGCGCAGATGTGCGACCACGAGCCGGATTTCGTCGTAGGTGATTTCCGGTGGCAGGACATCTTTCAGCGGCTTCAACCGAGTCACAGTCTCCAGTCCTGCGCGTGCACAGGCGGCTTCAATGACCGAGAGCTTGTTGCGGTCCATCCAGTCGGGATTGAACTTCAGTTGTCCACTTTCGACCAGGGTCGCTACGGTGTTTACGATGGTTCCCAACTGCCGTTCGCGAAGCTTTGCAATCTCTTCCAGGCTCTTGCCTTCTGAAAGAAGACGCAGCGTCTCCACAACTGGAGCAGTCTTCTTCTTTTCCGTTTGCATCGAAGCGCGCGCACCGGCACTGTAGTCCCGAACCGCTGCCAGAATTTCCTGCCCGAACATGGCAGCTTTTCGCTCCCCGATGCCGGTAATCGTCAGCAGTTGCGCAATCGAGGTCGGCTGCACGCGGCAGATCTCATCCAGCGTGGAATCGTGAAGAACCATGAAGGCGGCAGTGTTGTTTTCTTTGGCCGTGTTGCGCCTCCACTCTCGCATGTACTCCTGCAACTCGAGATCGTCGACTGGGACTCGAGCCGTTTCCCGCGAGGTGCCAACTGACCTCGCGGCAATCGTCTTCTTCACCGCCGCCTGACTGACTCCTACCGCGAGCCACTCCGGCTGGCTTCCGCACACGTCGCACGCCCCGCAGGAACTCCACTTGGGAGTCTCCCCAAAATGAGTGCAGATCTGACGATGGCGGCACTGGTTGGATTCTGCGAACTCGCGAATCTTGTGATATCGCTGCCAGGCTCGGTCGCGCTCAGCCGCATCCGTAATCTGATTTGCGAAGTATCCCAGGATGCCCGCATCCTGCTTGCGCCAGAGCAGGAGACAGTCGGCAGGATTGCCGTCGCGGCCAGCGCGTCCCGCTTCCTGATAGTACTGCTCAATGGACTTGGGCAGAGCCAGATGGATGACCGCGCGTACCGTCGCCTTGTTGATCCCGAGACCAAACGCAATGGTTCCCACCAGCACGCGAACTTCGTCCGACATCCACCGCTCCTGATTGCGGCGGCGATCATCCGTCTGCATCTTCGCGTGGTAGGGCAACGCTGAAATGCCATTGTTCTCGAGGAAATCGACGGTCTCTTCCACCCGGTTAATTGTCGGCGAATAGACGATCACATTCCCGTCGCCATAGTTTCCTAATGCGGTGAGAAGCATCCCCATTTGATTCGTGCTGTCGCATTCGCGGACGAGATAGCGCAAATTAGGCCGATGAAAACTGGCGATGTACTTATCTGGATTGCGTAATTGCAACTGCGCCAGAATGTCGTGCCGCACATGGCGCGTGGCGCTTGCGGTGAACGCAGCGATGGGACGATCGGGAAAGCTTCCACGCAGGCGGCTCAGCTGGCGATATTCCGGGCGAAACTCGTGTCCCCACTCAGAGATGCAATGCGCCTCATCGATGGCAAAGAACGAAACAGGAACCTGCTGTAGCCAGGAGATGGTGTCGGCGCGCTGCAGTCGTTCGGGCGAAAGGTAGAGCAGTCGGTATGCGCCATCACCGCTCTGCCGCATCACCCGCCTCTGCTCGTCATTGGCCAGCGTGCTGTTCAGAACGGCAGCAGGAATTCCCATCTGCGCCAGTTGCGCCGCCTGATCCTGCATGAGCGCGATGAGCGGAGAGATCACGACCGTAGTCTTTCCCGCGATCACCGCCGGCAGTTGATAGCAAAGAGACTTGCCCCCTCCGGTCGGCATCACCACGCACGTGTCGTGACCCGCCAGCAGGCTCTTCACGATATTTTCCTGCAAAGGACGAAACGCGCTATATCCCCAATACCGCTTTAGCGGAGTCAGCAAGTCGACATTTGGGGACATGCCATCCAGTATAGGGTGTGCTCGGGAGAACGTCCGCCGGAAGGGCGGGTCGGAGTGGTTGTAATCCCGAACTGGCACATCGAAGACAGCTAGGATATCTGCGTCTCAGGAGCTTGTTTCGCCGGATATACGCGATCGAAAACAATCCATAGAAGGGCGATCACAAAAAGGCAGAAGACGCTGCCCTCCGGCCCCACTGGCCCACCACTCAGCCAGTCAGGTCCGCGATGGTTCGAGCTGAGCAAGTGGCCCGGAGAAGTCATGCCGCTATCCGGGACGGAATAGAAGAACGTCTCACCCCAATCCCACGAAGCATGAAATCCCACCGCAAACCATAGATTTCCGGTGCGGCGCAGTGTAAGGCAAAAGAAAAGCCCGATTGCAGCGGCGGCCAGCAAACCGCGCCAATTCTCTCCCCCATTTCTCAAATGGATCAGCCCGAAGGCGCAGGACAAAGTAAGTGCGGCGGGCCAAAAGCCTATGCCGCGGGTCAGAGTGTATTGCGAGTATCCCCGGAGAAGAAATTCTTCGAACAATCCGACGAAAAGAAACATCACCGCCCAAAACGCCGCAAACTTCGCCAGCCGCATTCCATGAAGCACGACATGCCCGAACGTAAAGTAGTGAGCGCCGAACAGCACCACCACAAGAAAGGTGATCGCTGCGAAGCCCCAGAGCACACCAATCCAGAACATTTTCCCGAACACGCGCCGCAGCGGAAGTCCGTACGCTCCCCAGGAACGCTGCTCGATGCGGGCAAGCAAAAGTGACGGAATCAGCGCGGAGAAAAAATCTCCTATCTCCTCCAGCAGCATGGACCACAGGCCGCTCGCCCCGAGATCCCACCGAAACGCCAACTCCGAACTGAGATGCTGCAGCGCCAGGAACATCACGGCGAAGAAGGCAAATCCCCATCCTGGGCGCAGGCCATCCGGTCCCATAAACAGGGTTCGCGCGTAGGATGGCTGGGTTGCAGCGGAGAAATCCGGACCCGGGGCGGGGGCCGCTTCGGAGTCGCGCTGAGCATTCACCTCGATATCACTCATCGTAGAACTTTTCCCCGCGACCGCCTCCGACATGGTAAAACACTCGGCTCGACCTTATGCGTCCATATTTCACTCGCGAACGGTTCGGACGTCCACAGTTTCTTGCCGGATTGCTGCTCCTTGCCTTTGCCGCGCAGGCAATTTGGCTTGTGCATGCTGAATTGGGGAGCGCACAAGGCCTGGAAAGCCGCGAGGCCATTCGCATCGGGGAAGGCTGGAAGCAATGGCATGGTCGAGGGATTGCGGGGGCTCCGATGACCGAGCCTGCCGATGACTCGCTCCGCGATCCTTTCCAGGGCAATACCACCGGGTTCGACATCGAACATTCACCGCTGATTTATCTGGGCTCGGCTGCTCCTCTGCTCATCTGGCCACACGACTTTGCGTGGGACACAGCATCGTACTGGCGATGGCTCCCGCGGCTTCCCTTTCTCGCTTGCGGGCTCTTTCTGGGCGCGTCGTTGTGGTATGTCGCACGGCGACTCTGCGGAAATACCGGCGGCTTCGTCGCTCTCACGTTCTACTGCTTCTCGCCATCTTTGATTCAGGCCACCGCCGCGTGGCACACCGAGCCGGAAATCGTCGCTGCATGGGGCGCTTTCGGGAGCATATTCACTTCGATCGCTGTGGCTCACACACTGTATGCGCCGCGTGAGGTCATTCTCTGGAATTGGCGGCGCATCGTGCTGCTCGGAATATCTCTCGCCATCGCAGTTGGATCGCAGTTTTCGTTAGTTGTGGTGATCCCGATGACGCTGGCGTTTTTGTTGTATGTAGCGACCGTCCGCCGCGGCGCCGCTATCGTGATATGGATCGCTGCCGTCGTGGTTGGAGCCGCCCTGTTCGCCGGCTTTTACTTCTTTGATCTCAATTCGTTCGGGCAAAGCATGCGGCATGCGCTGTTTTGGGGAGAAACCTGGCGGGGATTCGCGGTTCTGGGTGTATACAAACAGGTCGCCATGCAGATCGGGCGCGCCTGCCCAGCCCTGGCACTTGCTCTACCAGTGGCGATTGCGGCCTACTTCGCTTGGCCGCGTACGCGCTACTTTGGAAATACTGCCCCGTTACTGGTTTCGCTGCTGTTCCTGGTTTTGGGAATGGCCAATCCGCATCTTGCGGGCGCAGGATTCTTGCTTACCGCGATTCCATTTCTCTTCATCTTCGTTTCGGGAGTACTGGCCGACTTGCTGGAGACCAGCTATCGCCCCGTGGTTCTGGGCTGCATCATCGCGCTGCTGGTGACTTACGTCGCTCGCACGTTGCTCGCATTAGCTGAGGTCCCGCGGGGCTGATCATAGATTCGGAAGCAATCAGGTTTGAATGGCCCGACGTTCTCGCGATTGTTCCCCGAGGAAATCTAAGTACTCCTGCATGCCTTCTCCGGTCTTCGCCGACAGGCGAAAAATCCGCATGCCCGGTCGCACAGCATCAATGCTCGTGCGAGCCGCCTCCCAGTCAAATTCGACCGCCGCAGCTAATTCGTTCTTGGTAATCACAGCGACGTCGGCGCTGTTGAAGATGGTCGGATACTTCAGCGGCTTATCTTCTCCCTCGGTCACTGACATCAGCACGAGCCGAAGACTCTCGCCCAGATCATAAGACGAAGGACAAACCAGATTTCCGACGTTCTCGATGAAAAGGAAATCCATTTGACGCAAGTCCCAGCCTTGCAGCGCATTCTGCACCATCGCCGCTTCCAGATGGCACAGGGTTCCCGTTGTAATCTGCTTTACCGGCGCCTTGCTCCGGGCCAAGCGGACGGCATCATTCTCCGTCGCCAGATCACCGACGAGCGCAGCGACACGATACGTCGGCTGCAACTGCGTCAATGTTTTCTCGAGGAAGGTTGTCTTGCCCGAGCCGGGACTCGAAACCAGGCTGACAACAAACACACCGGCGGCACGAAACTGCTCGCGCAACGAACGGGCAATCACGTCATTCTGCTTCAACACATTTCGCCGTACTTCGACCAGGCGCGGCTCGCTCATTCCTCCACCTCCAGCGCGTACACTTCGAGTTCCTTTCCCCGCAGGATGTTCATCGTGGGAGTACTACATACGGGACAAGAGAACGATTGCACGGACGCGAGTACCTGCTCCTTCTGGCACTGCGAACAGAAGATAGCAACCGGGACATCCTCGACAACAAGCCGCGATCCCTGCAACGGTGTGTCCTGACACGCCACTTCATACGAAAACAGCAGAGCATCTTTCACCACTCCCGAGAGCGCCCCTAGCCTGAGATGGACCGCACTCACACGGACACCACGCTTCTGCGCCTCATCCTGAGCGGCTTCGACGATACCCATGGCTATGGATAGTTCGTGCATCCTCTACTGGAAGTGTAACGCTTGTGTGCCAAGGATTGCCTGAGAGACGGGATTCAGTGGGCAAAGTGCAGGACCACCTTCTCCGAAACATAAGAATCGCCGGTTCCTGAGGGAAACCGAATCTGCAGCATCCCTTCTTTGTTGAGCGTTCCGCCATCTACCGACGAAACCTGGCCCGGGTTCCACGCCGATAGCTCGTACATGTGCCCAGGCCGCCCCGAAACATTCAGAGTCAGCTGATCCCTGGAAGTATTCCATTCTTCCGAAACCACCCGGAGAGACTGACTCCCGCTCCCTAGGGGCGGCAGTTTGTTGGTGAGCGTCAGGCCGAAATCGTTCCGCGTGCGGATGACAACCGTGCTGGTCGCGGCGTCCACTTTGAAGCGCACATCCAAATGCTGGTCGTTACGGTTCGACAGCGTCTTGAACGGCACCTTGTGACCGTTCAACTCAACGCTGATCACCTGCGTGCGAAGGCTGAATGCCGGCGAGAACTCGATCCAGCACTCGCCACTGTCTGTCCGTTTAGTCTCCAGCTCAATGGAATCCGCTGTCTTTCGGTATTGGAAACTGACGTTGCTTCCAGCGACCTGTACACTGCGGATCGCGAACGACATCCAGTCCGACGGAACGTGCGGTGCCAATGTGATCTGATGCTTTTCCGCATCCGTCTCAAGTCCGAACATCCCGCGCAGGATGGGACTGATCACCATGGCAGCGGACCATATCTGATGAGGGGAACTCGTAGAGAAAGACTGATTGTAATCGCCCGACAGCACTTCGCTGAAGTGCCCAAGCGCTCCATCGAATCCTAATAGCGCATTGGCGCGCAAATTGGTGTACGCCGGGAAGGGCCGATGGTATCGGTATTCGGCGACCGAAGCCCATCCAGTAAAAAGTGGCCACACCGAGCCGTAGTGGTAACCCGAACCGTCATACACCTTCGAACGGTTCGAGATGATCCGCATTCCCCAGTCAGCCTGATGATCTTCTTCCGCAATTCGCGAGATGGTCTGGTCCGCATGATTCTCATCCGACAGGCCGAACCACATGGGCACCGTCGTCAAGACGCTCGCTTCGTCGGAACGTTGGCCGTCCTGCTTTTGCGCGAACGCGTAGCTCTTGATTTCGGGCGACCAGAAGGCCTGCTCGAGCACCGGTTGCGCGTGGTCGAACTCGGCAGCAAACTGCTTGCTGACGTCGTCCTTGCCGATCATGCGGGCGACATCGGACGCGGCCCGTAGCGCCTCGACTGCGAGCCCCGACTGGTAATACTCATTCTTCACCGGGAGGAGCGGACCGCCCTCGACCCACCCGTGTCCCACGCCCAAGTTTTTGGCCAATCCCTGCGAATCGTACGTGGATCGCATGAATTGATAGGCGCGCCACACGTTGTCCCACTTTTGCCGAGCAAACTCGACATCTCCACTCTGACGGACGTAGTCGTCGATCGCGAGAATGAGCAAGGGTGTAGCGTCGGCCGAAACGTACGCGTAGGGATAATCCTTGAACCACGGCACCATGCTGGCGCTCTGCGAAATCTCGTGCGGGACCTTTCCATCTTGCCGCTGGAACTTGCTGATGAAGTCGATCGCCGTACGCGTAGTGGCGAAATCTCCTTCCGCATTCAGGGCGAACGAAGTCCACATCGAATCTCGCCCGAAGAACCACGCGAAGCCGGGACGTTGTCCCACTCCTGAAGTCCGATACCCCGCGACCAATCCGGTTCCAAGATATGGATTATCGACAAGCCCTTGAATCGTACTGATACGCGCCCAATCGTAGGCCTGCTGCAATGTGCTGTCAGGTAACTCCAGGCTAACAGTCTTGTCCAGGTATGCGCGGTAGTAATCGGCAGCTTCGCGCTCCGCATCGCCGTATGCCGCCGAGAGTTGATGATAGTTCTTCAATGCATCGTCAAATCCGGCGACGGATGCCGCAAGTACGATCGCCTTCCTATCCTTCCCACGCTCTGTCACGCCCAGCCGTATGGAGTTCTCGTCGGACGACGAGTAATTCGTCTCATAGGCGAGATGAGCGTCGCCGCCCGTAGGAGATCCCACCAGCGCAGCGAATTTCTTCGTTTCTTCCCCGAAGGCGAACGCATGCTCCTTCGGATCCCAGTTGACGTACGTTCCTCCCAACGCTGCGGGCCATTCCAACTGAAAATCGGGAGTGAATGCCGCTTCGATTTCCAGCGGTTGCTCAGTTTCCACATCGAGCAGGATGATCGCGGCAGCTGCGTTTACAGGAACAAACAGCGTTTCGCGCACGCGAAACGAATCTCCCGCATACAACACCGAAGCAGACTCCGGATGCACGGTCAGTGTGCGCGACAGAGATTCGGCCGGCAACGCACGACCGCCCACATGGAAAATGAGATGGAATCCGCGAAATATCTTGAGCGGATACACCCACGCTTCGAATTTTCCCGTCTCATCACCGAAGAGTCCGGCCCGCGACCCCACGACTGGAAGAAACTCCCAGGAGCGAACGGTACGGGTCAATTCCGGAGCACCTGCGACCTGCTGCGCCGTTGCTTGAGAGGCGAGCAGGCAAGTCGCGGCGACTGCCGTTGCAAAAATACGTAAGGAAAGACCTGAGCGGCGAAAAGGGCGGGAAATCATGATGGTCTTCTCTCGAAATGAGGTCTTGGATGCCGCCTGAGCTTGCAAAGTCGCGGTTCCCTGAATATAAGAGGTAAGGGGCGAATTCCAGCACGAGCCTAGCGGGCCAGGTAGCAACCTCTTGTTCCCTTCACGCCGCGTTTTTCTAAAATCACTCAGCCGTTCGGCACTCGTTCTCTCTCTGGAGAGTGTACTCGAACTCGCGCGCCCCAGATGGCTGCAAGCGCAGCAGAAGCCGGAGCCCTCAAAAGAAGCGCCAAACGGCGAAATCGGCGTCAGCTTCCTCAACGTGGCTCGCGAATCGGGCCTGAATGCGAAAACAATTTTCGGCGGTGAGCACAAGAATAAGTATCTGCTGGAGACGACTGGCTGCGGCGTTGCGTTCTACGATTACGACAATGATGGCTGGCTCGACATTTTCTTCGTGAACGGCACGCGCCTCGAGGGATTCCCCGCCGGCAGCGAGCCCACATCTCGTCTGTTCCGCAACAATCGCGACGGCACATTCACCGACGTCACCCTGAAAGCAGGGGTCGCCCACACGGGCTGGGGACAGGCATGCTGCGTCGGCGATTATGACAACGACGGCTGGGACGACCTCTTCGTCACGTATTTCGGTAAGAACGTGCTGTATCACAACAACGGAAACGGCACTTTCACCGACGTAAGCGAAAAGGCTGGGATCGCCGGGAGCGGCAAGCGCTGGAACACCGGTTGCGCCTTCGTCGATTACGATCGCGATGGGAAGCTCGATCTGTTTGTTGCGAACTACATCGACATGGATCTCGCCACCGCTCCGGTTCCCGAATCCGGTCCATGCCTCTTCAAAAGCGTGATGGTGGCCTGCGGGCCTCCGGGGTTGCAGGGTGGAAAGAATATCCTCTACCACAACAATGGAGACGGAACTTTCACGGATATGTCTGAGAAAGCCGGGATTCTGGGTGCGAACGGCACATACGGACTTGGAGTACTCACCGCAGATTTCGATAACGATGGCTGGCCCGATATCTATGTCGCTGACGATTCCACCGCGAGCGCTCTTTATCAGAACAAAAAGAATGGCAGGTTCCAGGACATCGCCATTGAAGCCGGATGCGCTCTGAGCCCCGATGGCAAGCCGCAGGCCGGCATGGGCGTCTCCGCGGCGGATTACGACATGGACGGCAATCTCGACATCGTCAAAACAAATTTCGCCGGAGACACACCGTCGCTTTATCACAACCAGGGCGGGGCAAATTTTGAAGACACCACATTTACCGCGGGGCTCGGCGCACACACGCAGTTCCTCGGTTGGGGCTGCGGATTCTTCGACATGGATAACGACGGCTGGCCCGACATTCTGATCTGCAACGGCCATGTGTATCCCGAGGTCGAGCAGTTGAAAACAGAAGCGGGCTACGCTCAGCGCAAATTGCTTTACAAGAATTTGCGCAATGGCCACTTTGCAGACATTTCATTTCAAGCTGGAACCGGCATCTCTGACCCCAGTGCTTCTCGCGGCGCTGCCTTCGGCGACTTCGACAACGACGGCGACATCGATGTAGTCATAAATTGCGTGAACGACTATCCCCAGCTATTGCGATGCGATTCGAAGCTGGACCACAACTGGATCAAAATCCGCACCATCGGGACAAAGTCGAACCGCAGCGGCATTGGAGCCCGACTCACCTGCGTGATCCGTATTCCGGGGGAAACAAAGCCACATTCGCAGATCGACGAAGTTCGTAGCGGTGGCGGCTACTTCTCCCAAAGCGATCTTCGCGTTCATTTCGGATTGGGCAAGGCGGAGAAAGTAGATTCGCTGGAAATCCGCTGGCCAAGCGGGCAAATCGACACGCTGAAAGATGTAAAAGTAAACCAGGTGATCTACGTTAAGGAAGGCGAAGGCATCTCTCGGACGATGCAGTTTTCCAAGCCCCCGAAATCCGGAACGTAAACCTACATTCCTTTCTTCGTCTCAGGCTCGATCGCGGTCCCCGTGCCCTCTTTGAGTGTGTGGAGTCGATCGATGGCGATATCGGTGAAACGTTCGTTCAACCCGCTCAGCCAATGAACTTCGGCCCATTCGATCTTTGTTGCCGGCCCTAGCCCGAAGTGAACTCGCATGTCACTGTTCGAGATGTAACTGGACCCGCTGCGCACTTCATCCACGAGCACGCGGGCGCCGGCTTTGACGATGATTCGCGCACCAATGCCGTCTGCATTCGATTTCGCACCAACCGCTCGAATAGCAATCCAGTGGTTGGAGTTCTTCGCCTGATTCACCAGGAGGCTTGGCGCGGCGTTCATGTTGTTGATCACCGCCGAGATCCGTCCGTCGTTCCACAGATCGCCGACGGCCAGACCGCGTGAAGATGCCGGTGTCGTGATGGCTGCGCCTGCGGACCCGGAGATGTCGCTGAAGGTCCCATTGCCGTCGTTGTGAAACAAAATACGTGGCTCTTTGTAGTTGCTGCCGAGATGCTGGCTATCGACTTCAGGGTAGACGTGCCCGTTCACCAGGAGCAGATCCGGCCAGCCATCGTTATCGATATCGAGGAACATCGTTCCCCATCCGAGATACTGCGTATAAAGTCCGAGACCTGCAGCAGTCGTCGCATCTGAAAAAGTTCCGTCCCCGAGATTCTTGTAGAGGGTCGACGTATCGTCGGAGAAGTTCGTCTTGAAAATGTCCAGATGCCCGTCGCCGTTATAGTCGGCAATTGTCGATCCCATTCCGGCCTGCTCACGCCCGTCCTCATTAAAGGCGGCGCCCGCCGTCACAGCCACGTCAGTGAAGGTTCCGTCATGGTTATTGTGATAGAGAATGCTGGGCGTGCTGTCGCAGGCCACGAAGATGTCGGGCCATCCATCTTCATCGAAATCCAGGGTCGATACGCTGAAGGCGTAGTGGCCGTCGGTGCGGTCGATGTGCGCCTTCGTCGTGGCGTCTTCGAAAGCTCCATCGCCGCGGTTGTGATACAGAATGTTCTTTGCTCCCGATAGACCGCGCGGTCCGCACATCACCGGCACGCCCTTCCAGATACAGGTCGGGCGCTCTCCCGGAGCCGGAGCCGTCGATAGATCGAAGTCCACGTAATTCGCCACCACCAGATCGAGACGCCCATCGCGGTCGTAATCGACAAACGCGCAGCCGGTGCCCCAGGCCTTGCCCGACCCTGCGACTCCGGCCTTGTCCTCTGCTTCGGTGAAGACACCGTGATTGTTGTGATAGAGCCGATTCTTGCCGTAGTACGTGACGTAGAGGTCGTCCCATCCGTCGTTGTCGTAATCCCCGACGCAAACTCCCTGCCCCCAGCCTGTCGCAGTCAGCCCGACTTTCGCAGTTACATCTGTGAAAGTGCCGTCGTGATTGTTGTGGTAGAGGCGATTCGTCGGGCCCTTCCCGGCAGGAAACCCCTCGAGCTTTGTGCCATTCACCAGGAATATGTCGGGCCAACCATCGTTGTCGTAGTCGAAGATCGCGACGCCATTTCCGGTGGTCTCGATGATGTACTTCTTGGTATCCACACCTCCAAAGATATTCGGCGCGGTGAGCCCTGCCTTCTCGGCGGCATCAATGAAGTTTGCGACAGAAGGCGCTTGAGCACGAGGCGCGCTTCCCTGTTGCGCGGAGAGCAACGGCGCAAGAGAAAACAGGCATCCGCAGGCGAGCACGTGCGCAGCACGCTTACGAAGAGAAGAATTCAAAGATGGCATGGGCCCCAGTTGATGGTAGGGGCCTTCGGAGCAAAGGGTCAAGCGACGACGTGTCTAGTGCTGGATCAGCGCTTCCAAGACACCGACATACTTGTCGGCGCCGCCGTAGTAGAAGAAATACCGCTCCTGTTGCTTGACCATGCCTTCGACAAAAACGACGTTTGGAACCTGTCCGACCTTCTCCCATTGTTTCTCCGGGGTGAACACCGGTTGATTGCTGCGCCATAGAAGTTTTCGCGGATCGTTCCGATCAAACACGGCAATTCCAGTGCGATAGACGAGATCATCGTCGGCACCGTTATAAATCAGAACAATTCCATCGTTCGTCACAATCGGAGCCGGGCCGGGCTCCGCAACACGTGAGTCGAAATGTCCTGGTCTCACGGGCAGTGCGGGCGTTTTCGTAGCTTCAGTCCAATGCAGCAGATCGTCAGATTCCGCCAGACCCGCTTGATCTTTGTTCTCGGCACTCGTGCCCAGAAAGTACATCCAATATTTTCCGTTGATCTTCTCTGGAACGATCGCGCCCGACTTCGTCCACTTCACATTCCAATTCCCTTTGTTCGCTGGGATAATGACGCCCTTCCGCTCCCAATGAACTAGATCCTTCGAAGTCGCCAGGCAGAGTTGCGCGTCTGTTTTGTTGTACCCCGTGTAAGTCAGATAGTAAGTATCGCCGAATTGCACCAGCCGGGGATCTTCCACGCCGCCATCTTTTTCGTACGGAGCCTCCGGGCTGAGCACGGGCTCATCACGGCGCGTGAAGCGCACCCCATCGCGACTCTCGGCGTATCCCAAGCGCGAAGTGCCCTGCTTGTCCTGCGCCCGGTAAAGCATCACAACCTTGTCCCCACGCTGAATTACTGCCGGATTAAAGGTTCCTGCGGATTCCCATCCATCACCCCCCGGAGCGATAACGGGCGTATCGGAAACGCGATGCCATGCGCCGAAAGGCAAGTGTGACTCTAGCGCGGCAACGCCCGCGACGAGAACCACGAGGAGAAATACCTTCTTGCATCCGAGACGAAACAAAGCGCGGCTCCTTTCCTAAAAGCAAAAACGGCAGGGCCGACCCCCTGCCGCTTCTCATACGGATCTTGCTTCGGACTACTTCTTGTTGACAGCCTTCTTGAGTTCGGCCCCAGGAGTAAACTTTGCGACTTTGCGGGCGGCGATTTTGATCGTGGCGCCGGTTTGTGGGTTGCGGCCGTTGCGGGCTTTTCTCGCCGAAACGGAGAAGGTGCCGAAGCCAATCAAGGCCACGCGATCTCCCTTGCGGAGTGCTGACGTAATGCTGTCGACGGCGGTATCAATAGCGGTCGTGGCCGACGCTTTGCTTATTTCACAAGCGCCTGCGATCTTGTCAACTAGATCGGCTTTGTTCATAGACTCTCCTCGCAGGTCTCGTTCGTCCCAGCCGCGCACCGGGATGGAAAGTTGGCTTATGGCTGAGTTGGGAAACCTGACCGCTCGTATTGTGCTCCCTCTGCGTCAATTGTCAACTGTGAAAATCCGCGCCGGAAGCCTGTTTCGCACCTCCTTCGCCCCATTTCGGGCCACCCGAGCGGCTTTGCAGACCCCGCCCTGCGAGTTTTCCTCCGTCCTCCACAGGAGGCACCCGTCCTGCACAGGATGTACACAGCGAGCCCCCGATTCCGACTTGCGCGAAACCCGCTCTCGGGTGCAAAGTCGAAATAGACTCTCCCAAGCAAGGATGTAGACGGTGATTAAGGCCCCTGCAGGCATCTGTCCCCTATGTGAAGGTACTGGCTGGAAAACGGTCGCCGCCGGTCCCAACGCCGCCAGCGCCAATGATCGGCGCGTGACCCGCTGCGACTGCCAGTTGCGCGCCCGTGGGCAGTCGCTGATCGCGGCAGCTCGCATCCCCCGTCGTTACGAGCATTGCGAACTCACCAACTACGATACAGACTTCCCCGGCGCCAATCCGTCGCTGGCCGAGGCTCATTTCGTCGCCTCGAATTTTGCGAAGAAGTGCGATCCGCGCGGCGACAAGGGCCTGCTCATTATCGGTAAAATCGGCACCGGCAAGACTCATCTGGCGGTCGGAATTCTCAAGGAGCTCATTCTCAATCGCGGCATCAGTTGCCTGTTCTACGATTACCGCGAGTTGCTCAAGGAGATTCAGAACTCGTACAACTCGACTGTGCAGACGACAGAGCTGGACGTTCTGCGCCCCGTGTTTGAGACAGATGTACTCGTTCTGGATGAACTAGGCGCCGTGAAGCCGACGGAATGGGTCTGGGACACGGTCAGCCTGATCCTGAACACTCGCTATAACGACAATCGCACTACGATCATTACGACGAACTTCGACGATCAACCGGCAGCTGCTGTGTCCGGCTCCCTGTCGCCCGCAAGAGCGGCAACTCGGGGAGAAACTCTGGGCGATCGCATCGGTGAACGCATGCGCTCCCGCCTGCACGAAATGTGCCGCGTCATCACACTCGACGGTACCGACTTCCGCCAGAAGTTCCGCAGCGCTAACTTCCGTTAGCTCTTTGGCCGTCGGTTCCCTTCGTGATACTTCGTGTCCTTTGTGGTTACCGATCTACTAAACTGGACTGAGTGCTGACCGAGCGCCTCGAATTCGCCGCAGAGCGGGACGCTGAGATCTTTGCCGGAGTTCCCGCATCACCCGCCGTATTCCTCCTGCGTGGCCGGGACCCCCAGGCCGAACCTTACGTCAGCAAGACGGCGAATCTCCGCCGCCGGTTGCAGCGCCTCCTCGGCCCAGTCATCGAGCGCACGAAGAAGCTGAACCTGCGCGACCGCGTGCGCTTTATCGAATACTCGCCCACCGGATCGGACTTCGAATCCGGATTCCTGCTCTATCGCGTCCTCCGCGAGACATTTCCAAAGACGTATCAAAATCGCCTGCGCTTCCGCTTTGCGCCATTCGTGAAAATGCATATCGAGAACGAGTTCCCGCGCGCCTCGATCACCCCCCGCATTGGCAGACTCAATGGGCCAGCTCTGTACTACGGCCCATTCTTCTCCCGGGTGGCTGCCGAAAAGTTCATGAACGATTCGCTCGACTTCTTCAAGATGCGGCGCTGTGTGGACGACTTGCATCCTGATCCACAATTTCCCGGCTGCATCTACTCCGAAATGAAGATGTGCCTTGCGCCTTGCTTCAGAGGATGCACCAATGAGGAATATGCGGCCGAGGTGAGTCGCGTGCAGACATACTTCGATTCCGGGGGCGAGTCCTTGATTAGACACCTTTCGGAAGAACGCGAGACGGCGTCTGCGAATCTGGCCTTTGAAGATGCCGCCGCGATCCATGTCCGAATCGAAAAGGTGAAACCGATCGTCAGCCAGCTTCCGGAGATTGTGCAACGCCTCGATCGCTTGTCTGCCCTGATGATTCAGCCCAGCCATCGCCCGGGCTTCGTGGAGTTCATTCGAGTGGAATGCGGCCACATTTCTGAACCCATCCCGTTCGGCATTCAACCTGCCGAACATGCGAAATCGCAATCCATGGAGGCGCGAGTACGGGAAGCACTCCAATCGGTTCCGCCGGCCAAAACAAAATCGGCCTTCGAAACGATGGAGCACATCGCGATCCTTAAGCGTTGGTACTACCGCGGAAGCCGCACAGGAGAAATCTTCTTCGCCGATGCGCGTGGCGACTTGCCCATGCGCCGCGTGGTACGCGGCATCTCGCGAGTGTTTCGCGGCGAAAAAGCGGAACCGGAACCACAGAGTCCACAGGGAATCTCTGAAGAAAACCCGAGAACCCTGTGATTCTCTGTGTCCCCTGTGGTGAATGGTTTCCTATTTTTCCAGCCGGTACAAAACGCTGGCATGAGGACGCAAACTCGAAGATAGATTCGCCATGGAGCCTAGATCCTTGCGCGCCCAAAGGTCGCGAACGTTGAAGGCGGCTCCGGCGATGCCCAACTCCTCCCATTCGAGATGCACGCCCTGAACGGTCTCCCCGAGGTTGAAGACTGCGACGTATTTCTCATCCGGCTCGGACCCGTTGGCAACCCACGCCCGAATGTTTCCCTTTTCGAAGGCCTGATGTCCGCCTCTGCTGTGCTGGTTGACCGCAAGCACTTCCTCGTTCGTGATCAAGGCAGTCGTGGCCTCATCGTTGCTCGGCAGATCACCGCCGAAGATCAGTGGCGAACGGAAGATGCTCCACAGGGTAATCACCGTTTGCTGCTCGTCCGCAGTAAACTTGCTCGGCGCGCCTCCACCTTCGACGCTCGTTACGCGCAGCTTTCCAAGAGGAAGCATGTCGGCATCGGGCCAGGTATCGTTCTTGCCCACCAACGGCGCCCAGTCGCGCGTAAATTCAAACTGCTGCCGCAACAGCTTCCAGTCGTCCCAGAAATCGTCCGAGATGCGCCACATCTGCGCGTATCTCTCAAAAAACTCAGCCTCTGAAAGTGGCGCCGGCCCCGGAGAGATACTCAAAACCATCTCGCGTCCGGTCTTGCGCATGGCCTGGCTCAACGCCTTCATCTCCGCCGGTTGATACAGATGGCTTCCCATATCGTCAGCCTTGATGAAATCCACACCCCACGATGCATACAACTCCGCAATCGAGGCGTAATAGGCCTGTGCGCCCGGCTTGGTCGTATCTACGCCCCACATGTCGGGATTCCAGCGACAGCCATTTTCTTTGTCAGCGACATCGCCGGCGCGATAATGCGTCCCTTTGATCGGGAGATTCTTCTCGACCGCCTGCCGCGGGATTCCGCGCATGATATGAATTCCGAACTTCAGCCCCAGACCATGCACGTAATCGGCGAGAGGCTTGAATCCGGCGCCATTCGCGGAGGAAGGAAAACGATTCACCGCGGGCATAAGACGGCCGTATGTATCCATGGTCAGCGGTGCGCCGGGCTTGTAGTCGTGCCCTTGAGCGTTGGGCTCATACCACTGGATGTCAACGACGATGTACTTCCATCCATACTTCGCCAGATGCTCGGCCATCCAGTCCGCATTGGCCTTGACGTTCTCTTCGCGGACAGTAGTGCCATAGGAATCCCAGCTATTCCAGCCCATAGGAGGCGTGGGTGCAGGACTGTTTTTCGCAGGCGGTTGCGCGAATGCAGAACCGAAAAGCAGACAAGCGCAAAGAGAGATCGCGTGGATACGCTTCATGCTGCAAATTGTAGATCGCAAACGCAAACACTTACGTTGTTTCCTCGATGAACCTTCGTGCCCTTCGTGGTTCAAGAGTTTGCAGGCAAAAGAAATGGGCGACCCGAAAGCCGCCCAAATTTTCCTCAATCCGCGAAAAATCTAGATGTCCAGGTTCTTCACATCCAACGCATTCTCTTCGATGAACTTGCGCCGCGCTTCAACGTCTTCGCCCATTAGCGTGGTGAAAATCGTCTCGCACGCTGCAATATCTTCCAGCTTCACCGAAAGCAGAGTGCGGCGCTCCGGATCCATCGTCGTTTCCCAGAGTTGCGGAGCCGTCATCTCGCCCAGTCCTTTGTAGCGCTGGATCGTGAATTCCTTGCGCCCTTCGTTGATCACGTGATCGCGCAGGTCGCGCACGTTCGTCTTTTCCACCACTTCGACTTCTTTCCGTTTCGGAGTCTTGGCAGCGGCTTTCTTCTCGGCCTTGTCCTCGATGGTCTCAGCCGGACCTTCCGCCGCGTCCCCATTAGACGCCGCAGGAGCAGCCTTCGCTATACTCTCGACGATGAACGGCGGCTCCATGTACGGCTCGATCTGCTTGTACTTCGCGATCATCTGACGGCATTCCGCGCTCGACGACAGCTCCCAATTGATGACGTGCTCGGCCCCGTGCTTGTTCACGAAGCTCACTTCCCAGAGGTTGTGCTCCTCGTCGAACTTGGCTTCGACGCTCTTGAAGGCTTCGTCCTTCTGCATCTTCTTCAGCTCTTTTTCGAGCTTCTCGATCTTCTTCGGCGGAGCCTTTTTCTCGCCTTCGAAATCACCGCGCTTCGCGAGATCCAGCTTCGGAATCAGTTCGGTCACGCGCTCGTTGCGCACGCGCTTGTCGAGTTTTTCGAAGAACCCGAGATATTCGTCGAGTACGGCCATGAACCGTGCCAAATCCTTGCCCTCGATCTTGGCCGCGCCATCTCCGTAACGAATGATGAGCCCATCGGCGGCCCGCTTGACCATCACCTTGACGAATTCGCGCTCGTCCTTGATGTATTGCAGCGATTTGCCCTTTTTCAGCGAGAACAGCGGCGGCTGCGCGATGAACACATTGCCGCGCTTGATCAAATCCTGCATGTGCCGGAAGAAGAACGTGAGGAGCAACGTACGGATGTGGCTGCCGTCCACGTCGGCGTCGGTCATCAGGATGATCTTCCCGTACCGCACCTTCGTCGGATCGAAGTCGTCCTTCGCAATGCCCGTGCCGAGTGCGGTGATCATGGCGCGGATTTCTTCGTGCGCCAGCATCTTGTCGTAGCGCGCCTTCTCCACGTTCAGGATCTTTCCCTTGAGTGGCAGGATCGCCTGGAAGCGCCGGTCGCGCCCCTGCTTGGCGGTTCCGCCTGCGGACTCGCCCTCAACCAGGAACAACTCGCAGCGGTTCGGATCGCGCTCGGAACAGTCCGCCAGTTTGCCCGGCAGCCCTCCGGAATCGAGCGCACCTTTGCGCCGCGTCAGATCGCGAGCTTTGCGTGCCGCTTCACGCGCGCGCGCCGCATCGACCGCCTTGTTGATGATCTTCTTCGCGACCGTGGAATTCTGCTCGAAGAATGCTCCGAGCTTCTCGTTCACGAATTGCGTCACCGTTCCCGCGATATCGGAATTCAACTTGCCTTTGGTCTGGCCTTCAAACTGCGGCTGCGGCAGTTTCACGCTGATCACCGCGACCAGTCCCTCGCGGACGTCATCGCCCGTCAGGTTTTCTTTGACGTCTTTGAACAAGCCCATCTGCTGGCCGGCGTAGTTGATCGTGCGCGTCAAAGCCGTCCGGAATCCCGAAAGGTGCGAGCCGCCATCCACCGTGTTGATGTTGTTGGCGAAGCTGAAAAGTGTCTCAGAGTAGGCGTCGTTGTACTGCAGCCCAATTTCCATGTGGACGCCGTTGCGGTCGTCCTCCATATAGATCGGCTTATCGTGCAACACCTGCTTGCCGCGATTGAGGTGCTTGATAAATTCCGCGATGCCGCCGTTGTACTTAAACTCACCGTGCTTCGCCTCACCGGTTTTCGCATCGGTGGAACGCTCGTCCGTCAAGGTGATCAGCAGTCCCTTGTTCAGAAACGCCAGTTCTCGCAGACGTTGCGCCAGCGTATCGTAGTTGTACTCCGTCGCAGTGAAGATACTGCGATCCGGCAGGAAGTGAACCTTCGTTCCTGTCTTCACCTTCGCGACGCCAGTCTTCTTCAACTTGCTGGTCGGATCGCCCTTGGAGTACGTCTGCTGCCACGTCGCGCCGTCGCGCCAGATTTCCAGTTCGAGTTCTTCACTGAGTGCGTTCACGCATGACACACCGACGCCATGCAATCCGCCGGAAACTTTGTAGGTCGACGAATCGAATTTTCCGCCCGCATGCAGGGTTGTCATCACAACCTGTGCTGCGGACACCTTCTCGCCATCGATCACCATGTCGTCGACAGGGATACCGCGACCATCGTCCACGACGGTGATGGAGTTGTCGTCGTGAATCGTGACATCGATCTTCGTGGCGAAGCCGGCAAGCGCCTCGTCAACGGAGTTGTCGACGACTTCGTACACAAGATGGTGAAGTCCAAGGTCTCCGGTTGATCCGATGTACATTGCGGGACGTTTGCGGACAGCTTCCATGCCGCCGAGAACTTTGATCGAATCCGCGTTGTAGTCGCTATTCGAGTTGCCGTTCCCTCCGTTGATCGGAGTCACTTTCCCGTTTTTTGTCGTGGTGTCTGCGATGGGAGTATTAATCTCTTTGGTGGCCATTCCGCTCCGCGAAAATGCCCTGATTTTTTTCTGCTGCGCTCGTGCGCATTTTGTCCTGGAACAAGGCTGGGAACCGCGTCTCGATCCTCACTTTTTCAAAGTCCTACAATAGACTTCAAGTTATTGAAATCACTTATACTTAGGATCGATTACGACTAAAGAAATTATACCATAGAATGGCGCGCCCGCGCCCGTTCGTGGGGACATTGAATCGACTCAGTAACCGCGTAAAATCAGGCGATTAGAGGCGCTTGGACAAAGGGTTTCTCCAAAGAAAAAGGCGGCCAGGATTGGCCGCCTTCAAATCGATGTGTTGAGCGATTAAGCCGTTGCCGGCCGTTCCCCGCCCTTAGCGCGCCCGGGCTCGAGGTTCGGCTTGATGACATGCTGCACGCCATCATCCGGCTTCACTGCAGGCGGAGGCATTGGCGGAAGTTCCTTGCCATCCACGAGCAGTTTGATCTCGTTCGCGTCAAGAACTTCGCGCTCAATCAGCGCCCGTGCGATGCTCTCGAGCGTCTGCGGGTTATCCGAGAGGATTTGCTTCGCGGTAGTGTAGCCAGTGTTGACCAATTTGCGAACTTCCTGGTCAATCTTGATGGCCGTATCTTCGCTGTAATCACGATGCTGTGCGATCTCGCGTCCCAGGAAGATCTGCTCTTCCTTCTTGCCAAACGTCAGCGGACCGAGCTCGCTCATACCCCACTCGCATACCATCTTGCGCGACATGTCCGTGGCCCGCTCGATGTCATTGCCGGCGCCGGTGCTCATCACACCCAGGAACATCTCCTCCGCAATGCGCCCGCCCATCAGGATGGCGATCTGCGTCTCGAGATAGTTCTTGTAATAATTGTGCCGGTCATCGGTGGGCAACTGCATGGTCACGCCCAGGGCCATTCCGCGTGGAATGATCGTTACCTTGTGCAAAGGATCGGAGTGCGGCATTTTCGCCGCCACCAGCGCGTGTCCTGCCTCGTGATACGCGGTGTTTCGCTTCTCTTCGTCCGTCAGCAGAAGGGACTTGCGCTCCACGCCCATCAAGACTTTGTCTTTGGCTAGTTCGAAATCGTAATGCAGAACGGCTTTGCGATTTTGCCGCGCCGCTGCCAGCGCAGCCTCGTTGACCATATTGGCCAAGTCCGCGCCTGAGAAACCCGGTGTCCCACGAGCGAGCACCGAAAGATCCACGTCCTCGGCAAGAGGAATTTTGCGCGTATGCACCCGCAGAATCTCCTCGCGCCCACGCACATCCGGACGGCTGACCACTACGCGCCGGTCAAATCGTCCTGGCCGCAGCAGCGCCGGATCCAGCACGTCAGGCCGGTTTGTCGCCGCCATCAGGATGACGCCTTCGTTCGACTCGAAGCCGTCCATCTCAACCAGCAACTGGTTCAGGGTCTGCTCGCGCTCGTCGTGCCCGCCACCAAGCCCTGCGCCACGATGACGCCCGACGGCGTCGATTTCATCGATGAAAATGATGCAGGGAGCGTTCTTCTTGCCCTGCTCAAACAGGTCGCGGACGCGGCTCGCGCCTACGCCCACAAACATTTCCACGAAGTCGGAGCCAGAGATCGAGAAGAACGGAACATTCGCCTCGCCCGCAACCGCACGTGCCAGCAAGGTCTTGCCTGTTCCCGGAGGTCCGACGAGCAGCACGCCCTTCGGTATGCGTCCGCCCAATTTCTGGAACTTCTGCGCCTCGCGCAGGAATTCAATAATTTCGCGAAGCTCTTCCTTCGCCTCTTCCACGCCGGCCACGTCCTTGAACGTAACCTTCTTCTGCTGCATCGACAGCAGGCGCGCGCGGCTCTTCCCGAACGACAGGGCCTTGTTCCCGCCAGTCTGCATCTGCCGAATCATGAAGAACCACAATGCGCCCAAAAGGAGCAATGGCGCCCACGTCCCGAGCAATTGCAGAGGCAAACTCCCGCTGTTTGCGTCGCGGAACGTCATCAGGACATTCTTCTCGTTCAGCTTCTTGATCATGTCGGGATAGTTGGAAGGAACTATGGTATGGAAACTGGTGCCGTCCGTCAGTTTCCCCTTGACCTGCATCCCATCCACCAACACGTCATGAACGCGGCTTTGGTCCACGTCAGCCATGAACTCCGAGAAATTCTTTTCCTTGTCTTTCTGGCCGTCACGGGCTCCCTTTACAACCTCCCACAACAGAAGGGCCGAGACTCCAATCAGCAACCAGAACAGAACGGTCTTGACAGTTGAGTTCACCTAGAGGACTCCTAAAATTCGACGCCGTCTACACCAACTCGCGGGGCGTCCACGTGCTTTAGATGCCCGGACCGAGCGATTTGACTGACGAAAATGCTTAACGCCTTATTCTACCTTGTTCTCACGCAAAAAGGCTCTCTGACTGGTTCATGACCTAAGTTACTGGGGTTCTTACGTTTGCCACCGCCAGGTAGGGCAGATTCCGGTTCGTCTGTTCGACCGCTCCCAAGCCGTACCCAACTAGGAACGTCTCATCCACGAGGAACCCGAAATAATTCGGCTGCAAAGCCACCCGCCGAGCCGCCTGCCGGTCGAGCAACGTCACCAGTTTCACCGATGCCGCACCGCGCGACCGCAGATCGCCGATCAGGAACTCACTCGTCACTCCCGAATGCACGAGTCCTTCCACCAGGAGAATGTGCTGCCCTTTGATCTCCGGCTCGTGACTGAAGAAAATCTCCATGACGTCGGTTGTCGAACCTGCCTGCGGCCGGCTGTACCGGGGCTTGATGAACTGGCACACAATAGGAACATCGACAGTTCTCACCAGGTCCGCCAGGAACATGAACGCGTTCTCCAGTACCGCGAGCATCTGGATCGTCTGCCCTTTGTAGTCGTCCGAGATCTGGCGCCCCAGTTCCTTCACCCGCTTCTGGATCTGTTCGCTGGTGATGACCTGCCGCAATCCTTCGCTTCTCGTGTTCATGGAAGTCTTTCTTCCTCAATCGGAGTAGCCGTTTCCAGAATCACCAGGGCATTTCCACCTGGTTTCGCCCGAAATCGACTCGGCACCGCAAAGCCCTTGACCCAGACAATCTCATCTCCGCCCACCACCACGGGCCACACCTTGCGCTGCGACTGCGGGACATGACGCTCCTGCAGCAGTTCCTTAATCTTCTTGGGGGACTTCATATGCGACGGCCAGAACCGATCTCCCGCACGCCAGTTCCGTACCTTTAACAGTCCGGGCAGAGAATCCGCATCCAGGAGTTGGTCGGGATTATACCCTTCCATCCCCACAACGACGCTCTTCAGTTCAATCGTTGAACCAAGCTCGGGTATGCACAATGGCTTCGCTCGGGGCAGTTCGTATTCGTAATCATCCGCCTCCGGGCGCTCTCGCAAATCTGGAGTAACAAAGAGGATTTCGTGCGCCTCTCGCCTCAGCTTCCAGCCCAGAGGCAAAGAAAGCTGTTTGCCACCCGGTCCATCTTCGACAGCAAAATTCAGGACTTCCTCGACATGCTTGTACTCGAGGGGGATGCCCGCCTCATCTCCGATGGCCTTGATCACCCGGCGTTGAACCGCCACCGGTTCACCAAGGAACCAGAGGCGATCCAAGGAGGCGTCCATCACGGACCAGGGCGCATCTTCGATTCTGGACGGCAGGTCAGTGACATCAGGCTGCGAATTCGTCAGGGCCGTTCCGATCTGGACGAGTGCTCCAGCCGAACGCGCCTTCCGCGCCCAATCCGGTTCCGTCCAGTGGACGCCAGTTCCCATCCACCCCGCCACTTCGTTATCCCAGTAGTCTTCTTCGCCACGAGCAATTTCAGCCAGTTCAGCCAGATTTTCTGTAACGGCGGGATTGAACTCCTTCTCCAACAACGGAACCAGCAGCTTGCGAATCCGGTTGCGGGTGAACTTCACCTCGGCATTCGTCGCATCCTCCTGCCAGGATTGCCCAATTTCATTCAGATACGCTTCCAACTCCCGCCGCCGGATGCCAAGCAGCGGCCGCACGATCTCTCCGCAGATTTCTCCATCATCCTCCACCGGAATCCGCGGATGAATCGCCACTAATCCCCGCATCCCTGACCCGCGAATGACCCTCATCAACACAGTCTCAGCCTGATCATCGAGCGTGTGCCCGGTGAGGACCTTGTCGAGTTGTTGCAACGGGGAATGATTGTCTGGGTCGCCGTGGAAGAGCGGCCCTCCAGGGCCGAGGTCTGAAGATAGAGGCTTGAGCACCTGATCGCCGCCTTCACGAATCAAATGCCGAAAGAATCCATACCGCAAATCCCGCGCCGCCGTCTCCAGACTCACACCCTGCTCGCGAGAGTGTCCCGCGACGTCATCGCCGTCGCAATAGAACTCGACCCCATGCGCGCGAGCGATACCGGCGACGAACTGCTCGTCTGCATCTGACTCGTCGCCGCGCAACTTATGATTGAAATGCACAACAGAGAGGACGATCCCCAATTCGCCGCGCATTTCCAGCATCAACCGCAGCAGCGCGACCGAATCGATGCCGCCAGAAACGGCCACACCAACGCGGTCTCCGGCTGTCAGCATTTCCTGCCGCCGAATGTGCTCGAGTAAGCGCTGCGCGAGTTCTGTCACGCGAACATGTTACAACCGGGGCACAGTAGAAATACAAAAAGGGATGATGCCAGGCACCATCCCAAGTCTTTTCTGTGACTCCGTGTCTCCGTGGTGAAAAAGGCCTTACAGGCCCGCGCTCTTCTCCGCGATCAGCTTCCGAATTTTCTCCACGAACTCCGCCGCCGGCATGTCTTCGGTCTTTTCTTTCCCTCGCGTGCGGACGTTCACCTTCCCCGCCTCGGATTCCTTGTCTCCGACCACCAGCAGGAACGGCACCTTCTGCATCGCATGCTCGCGGATCTTGGCGTTCATCTTCTCGTTGCGCGCGTCCACTTCCACGCGCACACCAATCGCTTTCAGTTGGTCGGCGATTTTGTTCGCGTAGTCCGCATGCCGCTCGCTGATCGGGATCATCGCCACCTGCACCGGCGACAGCCACACGGGAAACGCACCCGCGTAATGTTCAAGCAGCACGCCGAAGAATCGCTCCACGGACCCGAATAATGCCCGGTGTACCATCACCGGCTGCTTGCGTGATCCATCTTCCGATACATACTCCAGTTCGAAGCGCTGCGGCAGGTTGAAGTCGACCTGCACCGTCGAGAGTTGCCACAACCGCCCGATTGCATCCACCAGCTTGACGTCAATCTTCGGCCCGTAAAACGCCGCTTCGCCAGGAATAGTCTTGTACTCGACGTTCTTGCGCTTCAGCACATTCTCCAGCGACTGGATGGCGTGGATCCACTGCTCCTCGCTACCCACAAAATTCTTGCGATCGTCAGGATTCCAGATCGAGAGCTCGGTCTGGAATTTCTCGAACCCAAAATCCTTCAGCACGTCCAGTGCAAAATCCAGGCAGTTGCCGATCTCATCCTCAACCTGCTCCGGCGTGCAGAAAATGTGCGAGTCGTCCTGCGTGAATCCTCGAACCCGCAGCAGGCCGTGCATCACGCCCGAACGTTCGTACCGGTAAACCGTTCCCAGCTCGCCCAACCGCACCGGAAGATCGCGATACGACTTCAGCGAGTCCCGGTAAATCAAAATGTGGCCCGGACAGTTCATCGGCTTCAGGCGATATTCGGCGTCGTCGAGTTCCATCGCGTCGAACATGTTCTGCGAGTAATACCCCTCATGCCCCGAGGTGTAGAACAACTGCCGCCGCGATACGTGCGGCGTGTACACCAGAGAGTACCCACGCTTCAGGTACTGCTCGCGCATCCAGTCTTCCATCTCTTTGCGGATGATTCCGCCCTTCGGATGCCAGAAGATCAATCCCGGCCCGGCCAGCTCCTGGATCGAGAACAGATCGAGTTGCTTGCCAAGCACCCGGTGATCGCGCTTCCTCGCCTCTTCGACCTGGTGCAGATATGCATCGAGATCTTTCTTGGAATAAAAAGACGTCCCGTAAATCCGCTGCAACTGCGGATTCTTCTCATCCCCAAGCCAGTAAGCCCCGGCAATATTCAGCAGTTTGAACGCCTTGATCTTCCCGGTCGACGGGATGTGCGGCCCGCGGCAGAAATCCGTGAACTTGCCGGTGCGGTAGATCGAAATCTTTTCATCGGGCTTGGTGAACTGCTCGATGAAATGGCACTTCATGAAGTCGCCTTCTTTTTTGAACTCAGCCAGTCCCTGGTCGCGTGGCAGAAACTCCCGCGCATACGGGATGTTCTGCTGCACCAGTTCCTGCATCTTCTTCTCGATCTTCTCGAGATCTTCCGGCGTAAACGCCGTCGGCCGATAGAAGTCGTAAAAAAATCCGTTCTCGGTCGCAGGGCCGTGGCCCAGCTTCGTCTCCGGGAAAAGTTCGAGCACGGCCGCAGCCAGCAAGTGTGCCGACGAATGCCGGAACACCTCGAGCGCCTCCGGATTTTTCTCCGTCAACAATGTCAGGTCGGTATCTTTTTCCAGCGGACGCGTCAGGTCGATGAGGTCGCCGTTCGTCTTAGCCGCAAGCGCGGCATCGGCCAGCCGCGGACTGATATCCTTCGCGACATCCAGCGGCGTGGTGCCTTTGGGAACTTCCTTGACACTCCCATCCGGGAGCTTCACATGAATGCTGTCAGCCATAATTTGAGAACCTGCAGGATCGTGAATCTTTCAGTCTAAAGAAGTGATTCCAGAGGGTCAAACCCGCAATGGGCAGGATGTGGCGACGGGAAAAACGGCTCCACCCCCTGGAATCCCCGATTTTGACTTTAGGCCGGGACCCGCGCGCTGGTGCGCTGGCGCGGGCGTTCGTGCGAGCGTGCGTGCGCGCGGATGCTCGACGACTCGTCAACAAGAAACGAATAGATGTGGACTGATACGAAGGGAAGCGAAATTTGAGTGTAATGGCACCTACCCTCGTCAGCTACCCGCTACAATCGTCCCGGTATCCATTTTCATTTGGCCCATGTCGCTATGATGGAGCGCGCCGAGAAGCCATCCACCCATATCGAGATCATCCCTGCGCGACCGGAGCAAGAGCCGGTCCTAGCTAACTTGCTTGAGTTGTACGCATATGATTTCAGCGAATTCCACGATTTGGAACTAGGGTCCGACGGCAGGTTTGGCTACAGCCGCCTTCCGGCTTATTGGAGTGAACCGGGGCGATACCCGTTTCTTGTCTGGGTAGAGGGGAAACTAGCAGGCCTGATTTTAGTGAAGAGAGGGTCGGAAGTCTCTGGCGATGAGTCTGTTTGGGACGTGGCAGAGTTTTTTGTTCTTCGGCCATACCGGAGGCGTCGGATCGGAACTCAAATCGCCCATCAGGTGTGGAGGCAATTCCCGGGGCTGTGGGAAGTTCGTGTCATGGAATCCAATATTGTGGCACGCGACTTCTGGGCACGCGCTATCTCAATGCTCACGGGTCAGGCAATTGAGCCTGTTCGCGTCGAGAAGGATGGCACGTGGTGGATACTCTTCTCATTTGAGTCCAAGCCTGTCGCGTAACAGAGTAACTATTGCAAAATCTCCATTTCGCTCACAAAGGTTCCAAGGAATACGACCTCAGACTGTAAGCGTGATCGAGGGAAAGGACGGCGGGGCAGACTGCGGAACTGTTTCAAGGGCTTCCAGCCAGGAACGGATGGCCACGCGAAGCGGTGCGACCACAATGCCCGCGAAGACCTCTGGATACCGGTCCAGGCGCCCGAGGGCCGATCGTAGAAGCGAAATGGTTCCCGCGCAGTTCCTGCGCTGAAAATGGTGGAACGAAGCCGCGACCTGGATCAGTCCCTGCAAGAAAGTCTTCTCCGGTTCTTGCGCCTCGAGCCACACGGATTCCCAGTGCTCGTGGGCTTCGAAGAACGCGCCGGAATGAAAACAACGAAGGCCCTCGGATAGGTCTCCATGAGTCCAGTCGAGTGGCATACGCAGAGAATATGAGGCGGTTTCTGGCCGCGTCGAATCTTACCAGAACACAGTGCGCGGACCTGCACCGCAATGCCCGTGCCGTTCGCCTACAACCACTCAAAGCGCAAAAGACTTCACAAACTTGCCTTAGCGGCGGCTAGGCCCTGTCAGTTGTCGAAAAATCCCCATAGCACTCATCTTCGTAGGCAGGTCAGTCCTCGAACATCTTGCGCCGCGGCATCGGCCAGACGTGGACTGATACCCTTCGCGATTTCGAGCGGGGTGGTGCCCTTGGGAACTTCCTTGACACTCCCCTCCGGGAGCTTCACATGAATGCTGTCAGCCATAGTTTGAGAACCTGCAGGGGGATAGCTATAGAGGCCGGGAAAATTCCTACACCCCAGCCTCCCCGCCACTGAACCGGGGCTGACTTTGATTCTGACCGGGGCCCGCCCGCGCGTGGGGCGGTGCGCTTGTGCGTTCGTGGGGGCGAGCGTGCGTATGAGGGCCCTGCACGGGGAGCAGCAGAAATTAGCCAGATTGCCTACGGAAAATCAAACAAATCTGGCGATAAACTGACAGATCAGTGATTACAGAAAGGCCGACTCCAGCACCAACCTTGACGAATGTTGTTTGGTCTCTGATTGGATCGATATTCATCGGCGGGAGCGTTGGAGAGCTCGACACCCTCCCTATGACTGCGCAACCTCGGTGCGAAGTCGCTTTCGTTTACGACGCGCGTATTGCACCAACGGGATTGACGCGCGACGCGCGACGCGCGGGAAAGTAGCATGCGAGAAGCGACATCGCCACAAGCAATCCCACAACCACGATGACCGTCAGGGGATCGTTGGCTGCTACCCCGTAGAGGAAAGCGGCAATGAAGTGCGTGAGGCTGAACGAGAGCACCAACCCTAAACTTAGCCCGATCGCTGTTAGCGAAAACCCTTGCAACAACACAAGCCTCAGAACGTCGCCGGGTGAAGCGCCGAGTGCGACGCGAATGCCGATCTCGTGCGTGCGAAGTGCCGTGCGGTACGCCAATAGACCGTAGATTCCGGTTACTGCAAGGACCAGTCCAATCAGCGCGAACATCCCCGCCAGGGCGCTCTGTATGACAGCGAAACTGCTCGCCAGCTGGGTACTCTCTCGCATGGGACGCACATCGAAAACCGGCAGCCGTGTATCGATTTCGTGGATGGCGTTCTCCACCGCTGGCGCAAGGTCGACCGGATTTCCCTCGGTCTCCACCTGCGCGATAGTCTCGTACCCCTCCTGGAAAAAGCTCATATACACCATGGGCTCCGGTGACTCATTCACGAACATATGTGTCGAATTTCTCGCGACGCCGACAACCGTGAAAAGTCTGCCCCATATCCTGAGTCTCTTTCCCAGCGGATCCTGTCCCGGCCAGTAGCGCCTCGCCGCGGTCTGATCCACGATGAGTACCCTCGGGGCCTTTTCATCGTCATCCGGCGTAAACTCGCGTCCTTCCAGAATGGGTATATGAAGGGACTCGAAATACCGCGGGGCCACCTCGGCGTGGTACACCTGCAAAGATTCATGGGGGTGTGGCACATACCCTTCCGGATACGCATCTTCGCCCTTGTGGCCTAGGGTCATCGGAATCCAGTCCGTAAGAGACGCAACCTTCACGCCGGGCAATGCCGACACGCGGTCAAGTATCTTGTGACGGATCAGCTGTACCTCGTCGTGGCTGTAGCCGGCGATATTCAGTCCCACGGTCGCAGTGAGAATGTGGTCCTGCTCAAATCCGGGATTCGCGCCGGCGAGATTCCGCAGCGTTCGCAGAAGTAGCCCGGAGCACAACAGCAGAGGAAGTGAAAGCGCGATTTGCGCCACCACCAGCCCGCTGAGCAATTTCCGGTTGCGTGAGCCGCCGGAGATACTTGCAGACTCTGCCTTCAGTACCTCAATGGCCGGCGCGTGCGACGAACGCCAAGCGGGGAGCGCGCCGCAAAGCATGCCGGCCAACAGGGAAAACACCGCAATCCCGATCACCACGTTGTGGTCCATACTCCCGTTCAGGGTGGTAGGACTCGAGCTCGCCCGAAAGAACCATGCGAATGTCTTCGATGTCCACGATGTCAACACAAGGGCCACGGCTCCTGCGACGATGGAAAGCACAACGCCCTCCAGCACCATTTGCCGCACCAGTTGAATACGATTCGCCCCGAGCGACTGCCGGATCGCAAGCTCGCGCCGCCGGGATACAAACCGCACCAGCGTGAGCGTAGCCACGTTCGCGCAGGTCAGCAACAGCACCACAGCGGCGAAGGCGAGCAGAATGGGCAGTGTCGCCGCCATGTATCCGTTGGCGCCGAATGGCGAGCGCCACATGGGATCGAGCGTGATCCGGTTCTCGCCCAGATGATCGTCCGGAAAAGCCGCGACGATATTGTGCATCAAGGTGTCGAGGTCCTGGGCTGCCTGGCCACGGCTCACGCCGGGCCGCAATCTTCCTATTACGTTCAGCCAGACCGCACCACCACTGCGATGCGTCATCCGCCACGGATCCGTCCCGAGGGGATCGAGCGTTACCCACAGATCATCACGAAGCCCGGGCATTGCTCCGACAACCCCCTCCGGCGCCACGCCGATCACCGTCACGGGATGCCGGGCGATCTCGATCGACTTACCCACAATTGCCGGGTCTTGGGCATAACGCGTCTTCCAGAGCGAATAACTCAGGACCACGTTGGGAATGGCTGGACGCGTCTCTTCTTCAGACAGAAAGAAGCGCCCCAGCATCGGCTTGATGCCGAGCACATCGAAATAGTTCGCCGACACGTTCGCAATATAGACACGCTCGGGCTGTGCGCCGCCGGTCAGCGTGATCCAATCGTGATGATAGGCGAGTATTCCGGCGAAGGTGTGGTTCTGCTCGCGCAGATCGCGATAGTCGAGATACGAGAAGGGCGGAGTCGGGGAGAAGTTCCGTTCCCCCCGCTGCAGGCTAACAAGATCGCCCGTGTCCCGCGCGCCAGGACTCGGACGCAACATGGTGCCGTCGATCCAACTGAAAACCGTGCTGTTGGCGCAGATGGCAACAGCCAGCATCACCGTCGCTGTAATCGTGAATCCGAGATTCCTGCGCAGTTGCCGCATGGCAAAGCGTGTATCCCGAAGCAGTCCTGCCATATGCCTCCCCATGGGCATTGTTCTTACGCTACGAATGCGTGGTACGAAAGCATGCAGGGTGCCAAAGCGCGTCAAAACCTAAGATATTGTTGGTCAGTGATATAGCTCGTGCGAGAGCTTTCATGTCCGGCTTGCCAGTGATCACTCTTCCTCCTTCATGTCCATTCTTGAACACCCGCGAGATTCATCTGCTCGCACGCTATAAGGCTGCTTACCGGACGCGCCGTCGGTTCACGAATAATCGTCCGTAATGGGGTGGAAGGAGAGGGCGGCAAAGCTTCCGGACTTTGGCAGTTCCCCCCCGCTACGGACTTCTCTTGGCGGGGCTGGCCCAGACTTGCTTCGCAGGGACGATTACGAATCGGCAGGTATACCCACGCTTCGAACATCGCGAAGCGTCGGTCCAGCCAGTTTGTCGTGGTGCCAGCAAGCCAGGGGGCAGCCCCGGGGGGTAGCCCTTTGGGGGTAGCCCCCGACGGGTCAGGCATGATCGCAAGTTCCTTCATCTTGACAAGAGGTTTTTTGTGGCCAATGCTCGCAAGCGGTGAGGGTCACTATGCCACGCAAAGCGCTCGCTCGTCTCACATCAACCGATCTGTCCAACATCCTCGATCGACACCTGAGAGTTTATTCAGCCGCTGCCCTTGCCGCCGGGGTTAGCATGCTGGCTTTAGCGAAGCCAGCGCAAGGCGAAGTCGTCGTCACGAAAAGGACGATACCAATCCCGGTGAACCCGCAGAACGGGTCAGGTCCTGCGGCGATTGATTTTAATCATGATGGGATCAGGGATTTTTCGGCCGCGATCTACTACAGTGCCTATCCCCAGTCCGACCATTCCTTGGATATTTTCGCCCCCAATGGTGGGTCAGCGATGGTTGCGTCCCCGAATGGCTACGCGTTGGCTCTGGCCCGTGGCGCCAGAATCGGGCCATCCGCTCATTTCAATAGCAGAAACAAACCCATTGAGTCCGTGAATGGTCGGGACTCAAGCACATCCGCCACTTACACCAGGACCCTGAAGGGCAATTGGGGCGGCAATCCTCGCAACCGTTTCCTCGGCGTCAAGTTTCTGATTAATGGCCAAACTCACTACGGATGGATACGGCTGACTGTCATTACGGACCCTCGCGGCCTATCGGCTACGATCACCGGCTACGCGTATGAGACTGTTCCGAACAAGAAGATAACGGCGGGCGCAGGCGCGTCACCCGCGAGCGAGACCAAGGTTAGCAATCAGACTCCAAAGCCGGACGCAGTTTCCCTCGGCATGTTAGCCCTAGGTGCAGATGGCTTGCCCCTTGTGGCGGCGCGAAGAAATTTGACCTCGAGATAGAACATGGCCGCGAATGGAATGGATGCTTGGCAAGTCTCAGAGTCGTTGATGAATGTGAAATCGCCATCATCGGTCAATACGTGACCCGCGTTTACATCACCGATTCACAGTAAGGATGGACAAACGGGGGCGCACTTGCTGCGCCCCATTTTTGATTCTAGGGTGCTACGTCTTTCACGTGCGTCGCGATATACCACTTGTTTCCGAATGCATCGGCCACGCCAGCATTGCGGTCCCCGTACGGTTGATCTGTCGGTTCCTGGAATGACTTGGCTCCTGCCGCTACAGCGCGCCGGTACACTGATCCCACATCCGGCACATACAGATAGAACATCGCGGGCATCGGCTCATACTTGCCATGTGCCTCTCCCATCTCCAGCACCGAGTCGCCCACACGGACCACCGCATGGTTCACAACGCCATCGGGTGAAGCGTATTTCGCCACTTCCTCAGCGCCGAAAGCGCGTTTCATGAACCCAATCAGCGGCTCAGCACGCCGGGGATGCAGGTACGGGTTCACGCTATGCAATCCCTTCGGGGTGTAGCTTGTTCCTTGAGCAGTCGCGATATACCAGAAATTCCCAGCTTGGTCTTTGATGCTGGACGAGCGCTCGCCGTACTCCTGATCGCGGACATCATCCACCAAAGTTGCGCCGGCCGCGACCGCCTTCTTTGTCACCGCGTCAACATCTTCGACATACACGTGCAGAGCTCCCGGCTGCATCGTGCCAGGGAATTTCTGACCCGGAATCCCGCCGCCTATCATGATCACTGAGTCACCGATTTGTACCTCACCATGAACGCCGGTGGGCATGATGGCCCGCAATCTTTCTTCGGCCCCGAATGCTTCTTTTACAAAGTCGAGCAGCGCCAGACCGTCCTCGACTACGAGATATGGAGTCACCATCCGGAAGCCCGGGCGGATCGGCGCCACCCGGGACGGGCCGCTCTGGGGCATCTTGCCGCCTTCTGGCCCCCTCGTCATCCCCTGCATCCGCCGGTGCATCTCCTCCACGGACATGTGCTCCTTCACCGTGGAGAGGCTCCAGGTATAACCGAAGGGATCCTTCAGCAGCGCGTCGCGACTGCCGTAGAACTGATCCTGCGGCGCTCGCACCAGAGTCATTCCTTCGCTCACCGCGTGATCGGTAGAAGAGTCCACGTCAGGCACCTGCACCACCATCCACACGGGAGAATTCCCCAGCGTCTCAGCGCTGAAGCGCCCGCCCTCCGGCCATTCGCCTGTCACATTGATACTCGAATCGCCAATCACAATTTCCGCGTGCGGAATCTGCCCGCCAACCTCGAAACGGAACGTCTCTTTCGCCCCCAGGGCGCGTTTGTAGAACTCAATGGCTTTTGCCGGATCCCGGAACGCCAACCGTGGCGTTGCGGTTGTCCGAACGGTTACTACGGGTTCAGCTACGGTGGACATGCGTTTATTCCCTTCAAATTCGGATTTCAACCTTGCCTTGAACGTCGCACTCGGCAGATTGCGCAAGTCCGCCGCGATGCGCACCAGTGGCTCGATCTCTTTCCCCGCCTTGCCCGCCTGGCCATCGTTGCGCGCCGCCATCGCATCGATCGCCTGATTCAGTTGCTCGGCCTTCTTCGCATCGCCATTCCCGGGTTGTAGAGAGCGCTTAGGCATTTGCACCCCCCATGCGCGCGCGTAACGTGCTCAGCGCGCGGAACTGTAACTGCTTCACCGCACCCTCGGACTTCTGGACTTCCCTGGCTACTTCCTTGATGCTTTTCTGCTCTACGAATCGAAGAACTACCACACGCTTCTGTTCTGCCGGAAGGCTCTCGACCAGGCGGAACAGCGTGGCGCGCCGCTCCACTTCCTCGATCTCCACGGGACTGACCTGCGCCGCCTCGATCCGCTCCTCATCGGTAATCTCCCGTCCAGAGCGCTGCCAGCGATCTGAGATCAGATTCGCTGCAATCCGGTACAGCCACGCCGAAAACGGGATCCCGCGCCACTCAAATCGCTTTAGGTTGGCCAGCGCCTGATGAAACACTTCCGAAGTCAGATCCTCCGTTTCGGCACGATCCTGTATCCGCCGCGATACGTACGCGTAGACCCGCTCAAAGTTCATCTCATAAAGCTCCGCAAAGCGCGCGGGATCCTCCTGCGCCGCCTCGATCAGAAGCCGATCATCCGCTTCTCTCTTCAGAGCCTTCAACAAATTCTCCGCCGCTCTTGTCTTACACAAGGCTAAACCGTTCAGCCTGTAAAAAGGTTACGGCCAAAATTAAAGATCCGGCATATCTCTTTCGAAGCGTTCTTGCATCCAACCTGCGCTTTCCCGCAGTGTCAATCAGGCACCCAAAGTGTCGAAGGAGTGTAATCCATGGAAGCTATCACAGGAGTTTTCAGCACCCGTCAGGCAGCAGAGAACGCCGCTGGACATTTACGGCAGGCCGGCATCGCAGAGGACCGCATCACCCTCCTCACTCCCGGCAATCACGACCGGATCACGAACGAAATGCGCACCGTTCCCACCGACGCGACCGAACAGCCGGGCATGGGCGGAGCCGTGGGCGCCCTCATGGGCGGCGGTGTCGGCCTCACAGGAGGTTCAATCCTGATGGCCCTGATCCCCGGCGTGGGCCCGATCACCGCGGTTGGGCTGCTCGGTGCTGCCGTTCTGGGAGCCGCAGGCGCCACCATAGGCGCCGCGACCGGAAACAAGGTAGAAAAGGCGGCGTCCGAGGGCATTCCAGAAGACGAGATTTTCGTCTATGAAGACGCCTTGCGGAAAGGGCGAAGCATTGTGATCGGGCTGTCTGACGATGCTGCCTCAACCACTCAGATTCGCGAAGTGCTGACGCAAGAGGGCGCCGAATCGGTCGATGCCGCCCGCGAGCAGTGGTGGATCGGCCTGCGCAGCGCGGAAGAAGGCCGGTATGAAACAACCTCGAGGAGTTTCTCCGCCGACGAGCAATTCTTCCGGCTTGGCTTTCAGTCAGCGATGCACGCCCGCACCCGCTGCATGGAATTTGACCAGGTATCGGCCGCAATGGATGCCGCCTTGGAACACGTGAAACGTAAGTATCCCGGCGCCGATGTAGAAGAGCCGTTTACTCGAGGCTACCAGCGCGGACGCGAGCACTATCAGCAGGTGTGCGACGAAACAAAAAGGGCCGCGTAGAATCTCGGCGGAAACAGGACTGAAGCGAACTGGCTAAGCCTTGTAGTAAAGGGCTTCCAGTTCTTTCTGTACTCGCGCCGAAAGGCTCTCCATGTTTCGAATCGTGAGCCCAACCGTTGAAATGGGCTCGCCTACCCGCATCTCCAGCGGCCGGCACTTGATGTGGTAAGTGTTCATCGGCAGCAACTCGAAGGTCCCGACCAGGGCGACCGGGACGATATCCACCTGCGCCTTGATCGCCAGAAAGAATGCTCCCGGCAGAAACGACTTGATCTCGCCATCCGGAGACCTTCCGCCTTCCGGGAAAATCACCAGCGGCAGGCCTTCCTTCAATCCCTTGAGCGCCGCGCGGATGCTGCTGATCGAGTGCGAGGGATTCTGCTGATCAATGCAGACTTGGCCCGAACGCTTCAGCTGCCAGCCCACGATTGGATAAGACAGCAGCTCTTTCTTGAACGCAATGCGGAATTGAAACGGCAAATTGACGAACAGAACAGGAATATCCAGCGCCGAAGCGTGATTCGCCGCGTACACGTGCGGCTTCAAGGTATCGATCTTGTCTAGGCCGGTCACCTTCACCGGGGACAAGATCGTTTTCATGATCAGCCACGACCATGTGGTCGAAAACCAGTGCAGCCGTTTCCCGCCACGATCGAAGAGCCCGCCAGGCAGGGCAAGCAGCCCCATCAGTATCGTGTAGAACCAGATCAGCGGATCAAGGATCAGGTAAGAACGCAACCGGCTCGCCCAGCCATAATTGCGCCCCGGAATTTCGCGCGGACTCCTGATCGGCTCTCGGACGAGGACCGGCGTAGATTCCCCGGGATCCCGGCTTTCTACTTGTTCCACCGATGAATTCAAATCCGCCACATCTCCATTTTAGGAGAAAACTCCCCGAGCCTCATGCCCGCAACGAAAGCGCGCGCATGGCCTCTCCTACTAGATAGATGGATCCAGTCACAACCACGACGCAATCTTTCACAGCGAGTTCGCGCGCCCGATCCAGCGCCGCCCTGACGTCGTCGATGGGCTCCATCTCGGCACCCGTCCTGTGGGCAGCCTGCGCAATCTCCGCAGGAGAAGCTGCCCTCGGATTCTCCGGCCGGGTTGCAATCACCCGCTCCGCTACCGGAAACAGGATCTCCGTTATCTCCGAGATTGCCTTGTCCCGCATCGCTCCGAAAACAAAAACCAGTGGACGGTCGCCATACCGCTCTGAAAGGGCAGAGCGCAGGGCCCACGCTCCAGCCGGATTGTGCGCCACATCAAATACCATCTCAGGCCAGCCGTCATGCTCAGCAATCACCTGAAATCGTCCCGGCCAACGCGTATCCCGAATCCCCTTCTCAATCGATTCAGGAGTGATCCCGGCGGCCAGCTCTTTCTTCCCGATCTCCTCCGCCGCAGCAATCGCCAGGGCGATGTTCCGCAACTGATGCCGCCCCACCAAGGCACTCTCGACGACAATCTCTTTCCCAAGTACTTGCAACGGATATCGATATAAGGATGCCGAGTCTCTCTCAGTGCTGGGGACCGAGTACTGCGTACTGCCAGGCGATACCGGAGGCACATACTGCACCGCGCTTACGCCGATCGCATCCAGATCAAGAATTGCATTTCCCACCACGTCATTCGCTTCCGCCTGTTGCGGCAGCGTAACCACAACGCCCCCGCGCCGGATGATTCCTGCCTTCTCTCGAGCAATCTCTCGAACCGTATTCCCCAGAAACTTCTGATGGTCGAGCGAGATATCGGTAATGACGCTGACTATCGGCTCGACCACGTTCGTCGCATCCAGGCGTCCGCCCATCCCAACTTCAAGAACGGCAATCTCGACTCTCTCGTGCGCAAAGTGTGCAAATGCAATCCCGGTCATCATCTCGAAAAAGCTGGGATGCCACGGCAGTTCTCCCTTTGCCACCAGTCGTTCCGCAATCGTATCCACCGCGCCATGGACACGAGCAAAGTCCTCGTCTCCCATCTCTTCTCCATGGATGCGAATACGCTCGTTGATCCGCACCAGGTGGGGCGAGGTATAAAGTCCGGTTTTCAGCCCGGAAGCACGAAGAATGGACGCCAATGTCGCGGCTGTGGATCCCTTCCCGTTCGTCCCCGCAATCAGAACGCTGGGGAATGCCTGCTCGGGATGCTCCATCGCCCCAAGCAAAACCCGCATATGCTCTAGATCGAATTTGTTCGAAGGCATATGCGCCAGTTCGTGCCCCAGCGCAAACATGCTCGCCACCGCGGTTTCATAGGACATGGGGAAGCTCTCAGCTATTGGCTGTCAGCTTTCAGCTGGAATGATCAGATTACCGCGCGCACCCGCATTCGGATTGATAGAGGAGCAGACCGGCCTTTTGCTTGCCGCTGAGAACTGACAGCTGATAGCTGCTTTCAAGCCATAAACGCCAGCGCTCGCGTAATATAAGGCTTGAGTTGCTTGCGTGAAACCACCGCATCCAGCATCCCGTGCTGGAGCAGGAATTCACTTCGCTGGAAGCCCGCTGGCAGCTTCTGCCGGATCGTCTGTTCGATGACACGCGGACCGGCGAACCCGATCAGCGCACCCGGTTCTGCGATATTCAAATCTCCGAGCATCGCGAACGACGCCGTCACGCCCCCGGTCGTAGGATCCGTCAGCAGCGAAATGTACGGCACCTTGGCCTTGTCCAGCCTCGCCAACGCCGCCGAGATCTTAGCCAGTTGCATCAGGCTGATGACACCCTCCATCATCCGCGCACCGCCCGATGCCGACACAATGATCAATGGCGTTTTCGAATCGGCCGCACGTTCCACAGCGCGGGTAATGGCCTCTCCGACCACCGCCCCCATGCTGCCGCCGATGAATGCATACTCCATCACGCTGGCCACTACCGTACGCCCCATCACCTTGCCCTGCGCATTGATGACGGCATCTTTCAGGCCTGTGTCCTTCTGAGCCTGCTTCAACCGGGAGGAATAGGGCTTGAGATCCACAAACTTTAGAGGGTCGGTAGAAGCGATGTTCGCGTCAAAAATCTCGTACTGATTGTCGTCCATCAGCTGCGCCAGCCGTGTGCGGGCGTCGATCCTGAAGTGCTTCTCGCACTTCGGACAGATGTTCATGTTGTCTTCCAGATCTTTCTTCCAGATGATCTGGCGGCAGCTCTCGCATTTCACCCATAGGCCTTCGGTGCGGACTTTCTTCTCGCCCGAAGTATCCAGCTCGCCGGATTCGCGCTTAAACCAAGCCATAAGAAAAATTTGGGAATCGCGTAATTTGGTAATTGAAAACTGGAACCCGCGCGGGTTTTTAGATTTTCAATTACCCAATTACAAAATTTCCCAATTCCTCAATCTCAGTACTCGATTCCTCTCTGCGCCATCACACCCTTCTCGTACGCGTGCTTCACCTGGCGCATCTCTGTAACCGTATCGGCGATCTCGACGATGGTTGGGTGCGCGTTCCGCCCCGTCAATATAACGTGTACCATCTCCGGCTTCTTTTTCAGGCTCTCCACGATTTTCGCCGGATCGAGCATCCCGTAACTGATCGCATAATTAATCTCATCGAGGACGACCAAATCCCACTCTCCTGATTGGATGGCACAATCCGCCTCCAGCCAGGCATCCTCCACCATCTTGACGTCCTCAGGATCCGGCTTCTCGGTCCCGACCTTCACGAAGCCTCGACCCATCTGCTTCATGACGAACTTGTCGCCGAAAGCTTGCACCGCGTCGAGCTCGCCGTAGTGCCACGAGCCCTTCAGGAACTGCAGCATCAGCACCCGCATTCCCTGACCTACGGCTCGCAGGGCCGTTCCCATGGCCGCTGTCGTCTTGC
This sequence comes from Terriglobia bacterium, assembly GCA_963727085.1. Lineage (GTDB taxonomy): Bacteria > Acidobacteriota > Terriglobia > Terriglobales > Acidobacteriaceae > Sulfotelmatobacter. The sequence goes on from CAVSER010000008.1 coordinate 543,675, forward strand.
CTTTTCCCGGCCCAGTATTCACGATGATCAGACCGCGCCGGATGTCAGCCATTCGAGGACACTTGATTCTACTAGAGCTCAGCGCTCCGCACGTGCATGATTGCGTCGGACAGAGCCTGCTGGCTGTCCGGTTCCGGACAGTCGCGTTCTACCGTGGACAATAAATTGGACCGCTGCGTTCGCCAGCGCAATCTTATCAAGAATCTACGAGCCTGCCGCACGGAACCATAGTTGCATCCTGAAGCACCCAGGCACGTGCTCTTTCCGATACCATGGCACGGGAGTTTGCGATATTTCTCCGGCGCGGATCGGGCGTCGATTTATCATGAACGCACTTCTCCCCAACCCGTACCCGATGAATACAAATATTCATCAGCGAAAGAACTTTTCCACGGAACCCGCGCATCCAAACCTGCGTAGTCAGGCACAGGCGGATCTCTGTCCCCTCGCAAACCGCGGAGGTCTCATCGTGATCAACAAGTGTTTCCTGTTTTTGCTTTGCTTGCTAGCCGCTCTTCCCGCCGTTTGCGCCCAGCGTCCGGTGCGCGCTAGAACCTCGATTGACTCCGCGGGCGACCAGGAGACCATCCGCGAGATCCTCGACATGGAGCGGCAAGCTAAGGAAGCCAGCCTTCGCCGGGATCCCGAATTCCCCGCTCGTACTCTGGCAGAAGACTACGTTGCCATTAGCCCTCTCGGACAGGTCACTACAAAGAAGGAAGCCATCTCTGCCCGCAAAAGCGGCCAACTGCGTTACGACACGATCGACGTCAGCGACATGGTCGTCCGCCTCTACGGAGACACCGCCGTCGTGACCGCACGTGCGGACGTCAAGGGCCACCAGCTTGGCGAAGACTTCAGCGGCCCTTACCGCTATACACGTGTTTGGGTCCGACGCTCGGGACGTTGGCAGGCGGTCAGCTACCAGGCCACCGTGACTCAGTAACGTCTCGTCAGGATTCACCTGTTGCGTCAGGCGGCACGCTCCGCAGACAATTGCTGCCTATGATTCCCTCCCGATCGTTGCGACTCGCGTCGGCATTCGCGTTCACTCTTTTCTGCGCTCTCCTCAGTTCGGTCTGCGGAGCGCAGGACCACACACTTTCCCCGGCTAAGCGCACGCAGATCGAGGCCTCCGTCTCCAAGTTCATGGCGACCACTCACGTGCCGGGAGTCTCCATCGCCGTTGTCGAAAACGGCGAGGTCGAGTGGGCGTCTGGATTCGGTTTCGCCGATCTCGAAAACAACGTTCCGGCCAGCGAGCACACTCTCTTCCGCCTCGCTTCCATCTCAAAATCTCTGAGCGCTACCGGGGCTTTGCAGCTGGTGCAATCCGGAAAACTCGATCTGGATGCTCCAGTCCAGAAATACTGCCCCGCATTCCCTCAGAAATCCGCGCCTATCACAACCCGCCTCGTCATGGGACATCTCGCCGGCATCCGCCATTACAAGTCCGAATCGCAGGATGACCCAGAAATCGGAAATACGAAACACTTCGATGACCCGATCCAGGCCGGACTCGACTTCTTCAAGAATGATCCTCTGCTGTCCGAGCCCGGAAAACAGTTCCACTATTCAACCCAGGGATACACCCTCGTCGGATGTGTCATGGAAGGAGCCTCCGGCACGCGATACACCGAGTACATGCAGAAGAACATCTTTCAGCCCGCCGGAATGGAGCACACGCAGGTCGACAATCGCTTCGCGATCATCCCCTACCGCACTCGCTTCTACCAGAAGACGAAGTCCGGTACCGTCGAAAATGCCGACTTCCTCGATTCCAGCTACAAGATTCCCGGCGGCGGATGGCTCTCTTCAGCCGAGGACATGGGCCAGTTCGAGGTCGCCATACTGTCGAATAAGCTCATCAATCCGACAACGCGCGACTTGATGTGGACACCTCTCAAACCCTCAGAAGGAAAGCCCAATGGATACGCACTGGGCTGGGGTACCTTCGTCGACAAGGGAATCCGCTACGTCAGCCATAGCGGAGGTCAACAGGGCACCAGCACCCACTTCCTCATAGCTCCAGAACGCCGTGCCGGCGTAGTCGTTCTCACGAATATGGAAGATGTCCCCGCAGGCGATCTCTCGAAAGAGATCCTGAGTGTTCTCCTGAATTCAGCCGGTTCTCAAAACGACAAGCAATGATCTTGCAGGGTCTCAATGGCCTGAGTGGTAGGGATGTCCCGTGAGGATTGTGAACGCCCGGTACACCTGCTCCAGCAGAATGATTCGAGCGAGTTCATGCGGCATCGTCATCTTGCCGAGTGAAATGGTTTGTCGAGCGCTTGAGCGTGCGGCGTCGCTGAACCCATCCGCGCCCCCGATTGCGAACACAAGCGGCAGGGGGTTGCGGTCCTGGTAATCTCCGATGAATTTTGCGAATTGCTCCGAGGTGAACTCTTTGCCTCGCGAATCCAGCAACACCAGCATTGATTTCGTCCCGCTCTTGCCTGCCCCTCCGAATTTGCTCAGCAGGTCCGGTTCATCGCGCAGAGTGAAAGCCTCTACCGGAACGTAGCGGCCAATCCGTTTCACGTACTCTTCCGTCAGCGACACAATGGCCGTTTCCTTCGTCTTCCCGATCCATGCGATCTTGATCTTCAAGGGAGTCTCTTCACTTCGTTCCGGACGCAAGGACAACAGTAGCCCCGAATTCGATTTTTTCGCCGTCCGAATATCGACTCACGGCTTCGACGACCTCGGCGTGAATCGTGGGCCACAGCTCTGCCGGTACGCGCTCCAACATCGCACGAAATGGCACCGCAACTGCCTGCGCCTGCTCCCACACTTCTTCCGCGGGTCCGGGCCAGGTCCATTGGACCGTTCTGGTTCCTTCCTCGACGTGCTTGAACTGCGCCTGCCTCAAAACGGCTGACAGGCTGCCCCGCTCGGTAAATCGAAAAGGATTCGGCCCACCAGTCTCCAGCAAGGATCCGCCCACGTGTCGGTGCACGACGCCCATCATGCTCTGCCAATATGGCTGTTCGAATGGCCCCCAGACCAGCAGACAGACGCGCCCTCCGGGCCGGAGAACGCGGCGCACTTCGTTCATCGCGACTTCCACCTCGCGAAAGAACATCACCCCGAAGCGCGAAGTTGCGAGATCAAAGCTGTTATCCGGAAATGGCAGTGCATGCGCGTCTGCTTGCCTCGTGGTCAGATTCTGGAGAGCTCGCGACTTCGCCCGCTTCTCAGCAATCTCCAGCAAGTCAGCGCTGAGATCGAGCGCCGTGACGTGACCTTCGGCTCCGATGCAGCACGCAATTGTGATCGCGGGCTCGCCAGTCCCGCTCGCCAGATCGAGCACCTGCTGGCCGGGAACCGGGCGCGCGTACTCTACCAAGGCGTCCGTCACGGGTTTTCCCATGGCGGCGGATTTCGCCTTCCATTTCTCGGAGGCAACAAGGCGGAATTGCGATCCCCAACTGGGCTCGGCTTCTCGCTTCGCTGTCATGGAATTCAGAATGTACTGGGGAGCCGCTAGGCTTTGACCTTGCGCTTCTTCTTCGAAGCCGCCGGCTTCGCCGCGCCTTTTCGGGCGCGCACCGCCTTGCTCAGATCTCCAGGCCCGAGGCGCTTCGCCGACTTCCAGAGCCGCTCCAGATCGTAAAACTTCCGCGCCTTTTCCGAAAACACGTGGACGACAAAGTCCACATAGTCCACCAGCACCCATTCGGCCTGCTTGTATCCTTCCACATGGGTGGGACGGACTCCGGCTTGCTTCAGCCGAAGTTCCACTTCATCCGCGATGGCCTGCACCTGCCGCGGATTGCTCCCGCTGCACAGCACGAAATAGTCGGTGAACGCTCCCGACCCTTTTTCCATTTCCAGGATGCTGAGTTCTTCGGCCTTCTTTTCGAGGCAGGCTTGAATCGCGGCGGCTACTTGTTTCTTAAGATCGCTCTTCTTCATTCAGTAATTGGTCGTTTTTCCGTTGTGATTGGTTGTTCTCTCAAACTCAAATGAGCGGGCCTCTTGGGGCCAGCGCTCCTTGGCCTACTTGCTCGCCTTTGCCTCAGCGGCAGCCCGTTGACGAAGCTTCGCCATCGTGGCCTGGGAAGGATCTTTGCGCTTCCCGCTCTTGTTACGCCGCTTGGTCTTGGTTACGTAGTGATTCTGAGCCATGCAATCTCCTGTGTTCGACTAAGATTTGGAACGGCGCTCCGCGTTATTGCCCTCAGGCGCGCGTGTTCTATTGTAACTGACAGACTCGCTCTGCCCGTTTTAGTGAGGAACGCTGAAGAAGCGACCGCCGACGGTTCACCGGTACAGGCCGGTCTTCTTGATGTACTCCGCAACTTGCGGATCAAGAAACTTCCCCATCGGCTTTCCAGCCTTTGCCGCTTGCCGAATCGCCGTCGCCGACGCCGGCTGATGCAGGTCTCCCATCAAATGAATCGTCACTCCCTTTAGAACCAGGTCGCCGGTGGGAGCCTGCTTCTGAAATGGCTTCATCACCTCCGCCCGAGGTCGGAGGCTCTGCGGCAACGCATTGGCGATGTCAGCCAGCGAGAATCCCGGACGCCCAGCCACAATGAACGCACACTCACGAAACAGCGCCTCTGCCTGGTGCCACTTAGCAATCTCGGCAAACGCATCCATCCCGATCAACAAAAACAGCCGGTCACTGTTCTTAAATGACTGTTTCAGGCGACGGATCGTATCGATGGTGTAATTCGGTTTCTCTTTCTTGCCCGCACCGCCCTCTTCCGGCGCTTCCAGCAACGAAGGGACGAATGCCTTCTCTGCCGCGGTCGCCAACGCCAGCATCGCGTAGCGGTGCGCAAAGGGCGCCAGCGGCCGGGTGAGCTTATGGGGAGGAACATTCGCCGGCACGAAAAGAATGTTGTGTAACTTGCAGCGTTCCATCGCCTCGCGCGCCAGTGCGAGGTGTCCGCGATGCACGGGATCAAACGTCCCGCCGAAAAGTCCGATATTCATGCGATGTGCGTAGCCCAGCTAGTGTCCAGATTCACAAAGAAACTTGCAAGTGGAATCCCCTCCCCTGTCCGACCGGCCGTCGCAGATTGAGAATAAGGACAATGTAAAATTATCCCCATGCCTCCTGAAAATGAACTCCTGTAACTATCCTGTTTGCCAATTGGGAACTAGGATATTGCCATGCGAGTAACCCTCCCCCTACTCCGCATCCCGCCTGCCCGAGCGCCCATCCTGCGCTATGGCGTTGCCGTACTCAGTACCGCACTAGCCCTGATTCCTACAATTTTGCTCGCCGATGTCTCCGAAAGCCGCCTGGCTCTGTTCGGGGTGGCGGTCATGGTCAGCGCCTGGTATGGCGGCTGGAAGCCCGGCCTGGTTGCAACTTCTTTCGCGCTGACCGTCAGCGCCTATTTCGCTCTCGTGGGCGAACATACGCCGGATCAGCTCCGCGTCGCGATTCTTCGCCTCTCGCTGTTCTTCTTCATCGCGATGTTGATCTGCTGGCTCAACGCCGCTTTGCGCGCGGCCCAGGAGGGCCTGCGGCGCTCCGAGCTCAATTTTCGTTCGCTCGTGACCAATGCTCCGTATGGCATTTGCAGCTGCGATTCCTCCGGAAAGATTCTCAATGCCAATCCAGCCTTCCTCGAAATGCTTGGCCTGAATTCGCCTGAGGAAGTCGTCGGCCAGCACATCTACAGTCTCTATGCCGACACGGACCAGTGGTTCGAACTAGCCGATCATCTTCGCGCCGCCAGCCCTTTCAAAGGCCTGATCGCCGAATGGAAGCGCAAGGGTTCCAGCGGCAATACCGCCGTACGCGTCTCGGGACGCTCGGTTTCCAACATCCGTAAAGAAGGCACTGTCTTTGAGCTGTTCGCCGAAGATGTCACCGAACGCCGCGCTCTGGAGTTGCAACTGCGCCAAGCGCAGAAGATGGAAGCCGTTGGACGTCTCGCAGGCGGCATCGCCCACGACTTCAACAATCTCCTGATGGTGATCTCCGGCTACTCGGAGTTCCTGCTCGAGCGTCTCGGAGCCGAACCACACCTGCGCGGTCCTGCCCAGGAGATCGCCAGCGCCGCGGAGCGGGCCTCATCTCTCACGCGGCAACTCCTCGCATTCAGCCGTAAGCAGATGCTCGCCCCGCGCGTCGTCAGCCTCAACGACATTGCGACCGAGAATTTCAAGATGCTCAATCGCATGATCGGAGAAGATGTCGATCTCGTGATGATTCCCGGCCAGAACCTGTGGCCCGTACGCGCAGATGCCGGTCAGATCGAACAGGTCATCATGAACCTGGCCGTCAACGCCCGCGACGCTATGCCTTCCGGCGGCAAGCTCACCATCGAAACGTCCAACGCCTCTCTGACCGAAGACGATGCCCGCACGCATTCCCCTCTCAAGCCGGGCGACTACGTCATGTTTGCCATCTCCGATACCGGCATCGGCATGGATGCCGACACCCAATCCCACATCTTTGAGCCGTTCTTCACCACCAAGGGAACAAAAGGCACCGGGCTCGGCCTATCCACCGTTTACGGAATTATCAAGCAGAGCGGCGGATACATTTGGGTGTACAGCGAAGTCGGGCGCGGAACGACTTTCAAGATCTATCTGCCGCGCGTAGCGGCTATCGGGGAAGCAGCGGCCCAGGTCGCCGCCCCGACCCAGATCCAGAAAGTCGAACCCGGCACCGAGACGATCCTGCTCGTCGAAGACGAAGCCAATCTTCGCTATCTCGCGCGTCAATATCTCGAGAAGCAGGGCTACAAAGTCATCGAAGCGGCCGATGGCGCGGTCGCGATGCAGATCGCCGTGGCCCATGAAGCCGTCATCCATCTCCTGCTAACCGATGTCATCATGCCAGGCATGAACGGCCGGGAGTTGGCTCAGCGTATTTCTGAAATTCGTCCCAATGCGAAAATTCTGTACATGTCCGGCTACACCGAAAATGTGATCGGACATAACGGCATGCTGGAGCCCGGCGTACGCCTGCTTCAGAAGCCATTCAACCTTCACGACCTGAAGAGCATGGTGCGCGAAGTGCTCGATGCAACGCCAACTCCCCCGGAGGTCGCCATGTCTTTACAGTCCGCTGAACCACAACCCGCTGCGCGGGCCAGGGAAATTCCTCCCAGCCGCGCACAACGTTTCCAGCTTCACTTGCCGCTGCGTTATCGCCGCCTCGGCGAAGCGACCTGGCACGTAGGCACGACCGAGAACATCAGTCGTTCCGGATTGCTCTTCCAGGCGGACGAAACGCTGCAGCCCAACTCTCAACTGGAAATCAACCTGGTACTGCCCGCGGAAATTGCCGGGCTATCGGGGACGGAAGTGGTCTGCCGCGGAGAGGTCGTCCGCACCATTGAGCCGCAGGGCAGCCTGAGTCCAGCGCTGGCAGCTCGCATCCTGCAATACCACTTCCAGCACGGACCTCTACCGCGGGCGTAAGATAGCCGACGGGTTTTGTGGGTTTGATTTGAAATGGGGAAGGCGGCCTGAAAAGGCCGCCTTTTGATTTTCCTGCCGAACAGTTGTCTTGTCATTCCGAGCTGCAAAACCGGCCAGGCATCTGCTGTCACTACGCGCTCTCTTGCGCTGCCTCGCCCATCGCACGCTCCCGCAGCGCCTGCACTTCTTCCGCGATCCCGTACTTCAACTCTTCGATCCCCTTACCCGTCACGGCTGAGATCTCATAGAGCTTCAGCTTTTTCTTTTTGCAGTATTTCTTCAGCGCCGCCACCTTATCTTTGTTCGCTACATCGATCTTCGACGCCACCATGATCATCGGCTTCTCTTCGAGATGCGCCCCAAAACTCCCCAGTTCGCCCACGATTACTTCCACGTCTTTCACCACATCGCCGCGCCCGCTGGCATCGGACACATCGACCAGATGCACCAGCAACCGCGTGCGCTCGATATGCCGCAGAAACTGCGTACCAAGCCCCGCCCCGGTGTGGGCTCCTTCAATCAGCCCGGGAATATCCGCGACGACGAAACTGACTTCATCTCTGGCGTCGCCAACCGCAACTACGCCCAGGTTGGGCTCCAACGTCGTGAACGGATAATCCGCAATCTTCGGCCGCGCTGATGAAATGCGCGAAATCAAAGTCGACTTCCCCACATTCGGATATCCGACCAATCCCACGTCGGCCAGCAGTTTCAACTCAAGCCGATAGGTACGCTCTTCTCCTGGCCTGCCGGACTCGTGCTCGCGCGGCGCCTGATGTATGGACGTGGCAAAACGCGCATTCCCCCGCCCTCCGCGCCCGCCGCGGGCAATCACAAATTTCTGGTCGGCTTGGGTAAACTCGAATGACTTCTCGCCTGTCTCGTCGTCGTAAACAATCGTTCCGACCGGAACTTTCAGAACCACATCGCCGCCGTCGCGCCCCGTCTTGTTCGAGCCTTCCCCGTGCCGTCCGCGCCCGGCTTTGTGCTCGGGATTGAAACGGAAATGCACCAGCGTGTTATGCCGCTCGCTGGACTCCATCACCACGTCGCCACCCTTGCCGCCATCCCCGCCCGACGGACCGCCACGCGGAACGAACTTCTCCCTGCGGAACGCCATGCAGCCGTTCCCGCCGTCGCCGGCTTTGATTCGAATTTTCGCCTCGTCAATAAACATGAAAACCGTCGTGTGTAGCCTGTCGCCTGTCGTTAGGCGAGGTCTGGATGTGACGTTAAGGACCAACGACTAGCAACCAACGACAAAAAGAAAAGCCCCACCTAGAAGGAGAGGCCAATGTGGATGGTCTTGTGTGGCGCGGGCGCCCTGCCCGCGTTTCCCAACCAGGATCGATCCTACTTCGCTTCCACGGGCTCGACCATCACGAACTTGCCCATCGATCCCTTGTCCAGGAATTTGATGCGGCCCGTGATCTTCGCGAACAAGGTGTCGTCCTTGCCGCGTCCCACATTCAATCCCGGCTTCACCCGAGTCCCGCGCTGCCGCACGATGATGGTCCCGCCGGGCACGAGCTGCCCGCCGAATGCCTTGAATCCAAGCCGCTGCGCGTTTGAATCGCGCCCGTTTCGTGATGTGCCTTGTCCCTTTTTATGCGCCATATAAATTCGTTCTCAGTGGCCAGTTGCCAGATTTCGTAACCCTACTTCTTCTTCGCCGCTTTCTTGGCAGCCTTCTTCGGAGCGGCCTTCTTGCCGGCTTTCTTCTTCGCCTTCGGCGCCGCCTCGGTCTCTTCCGCGGCCGCTTTCACCTTCTTCGGCTTCGCTTCCTTCTTCGGAAGATCGGGCGCCTTGAAGCTCTGGCCGCCGAATGCGATCTCCGCAATGCGCACGGCTGTATACGCCTGCCGGTGCCCGCGCAGCTTCTTATACTGTTTCTTGCGCTTGTAATGGAAAACCAGGATCTTCGCGCCGCGTCCTTCTTCTACGACCTGACCGACGACACGCGCGTCCGACTGATTTCCGATCTGACCTTCTTCGCCGGAGACCGCTAGCACAGGAAACTCAACCTGTCCGTCCGTGCCGGTTCCGACCTTCTCCACTCGAATTACATCGCCCGGCGCCACCCGGTACTGCTTCCCACCGGCGCGGATAACCGCGTACATACGTCTGCCTCCGTCCAATATCGTTGAAATTCAACCTGAAATTCAGCCCGTATTTCGGAATTCCACCGGAGCTTTCATCCGGCAGCCCGGGGCGCACACGGGCGTTCCCTCGGGACAAGCTGATCTCTTTGCTTGCTGTGTTTCCGCCACGGCGCTTCAGCAGCCAAGGCAGGCGTCCCCAGAACGGGTCGGCGAGTACAGTCAAACTCCACTATTTTATCGTGCGTTGTGGAAATCGGTCAAACAGAACGGGTTCCGCTACTCCATCTTTGTCCTTTTCGCCGACTTATGCGAAAATTTCGCCGGATTTCCAGGAGTCGCCACCATGATCAAACGTCTACTTACGATCTCGTTCTGCCTGCTCGCCCTAACGCTTTCCGCGCAAACCAAGAAGTCCCCAATGAGAAGGTCCACCGGACCCGCCCCCGACAAAGCCTACCTGCAGAAAATCTGGGACGGCTGGTCCACTCTCGACCCGGCCAATACTGCGAAGTTCTACGCCTCCGGTCCGCACACCTTCTTCGATATCGCGCCCCTCAAGTACAACAGCTGGGACGAATATGAAAAGGGAGTGAAGGGAGTGCTCGCCGGATACAAGAGCGCCAAGTTCACCATCAACGATGATGCCGCAATTCACCCGCACGGCGATCTCGTCTGGGGAACCGCAACCATCAAACAAGAAATGACCACCAAAGCCGGCAAAGTTGAGATGGGCAATTTCCGCTGGACCGTCGTCTTCGAGAACGAAGACGGCAAGTGGCTCATCGTCCACGAACACGTCTCGGTCCCGGCACAATAAATCCGCATCAGGGGTCAGCTCCAACTGACCCCTGATCCCTGCTTAGTAGGACTTCCAGAAGAAGTACACAGTCATTCCTGCGCCCACGAGCACCACGAAGCTTCGAATCCACACTTGCGGCACTTTCATCGCATAGTGGGCTCCGAGATATCCACCCACAATCGCTCCAACGATCATCACGGCGCCATGCCTCCAGTACACCGCGCCCGCGAAGATGAATGTGACCACCGCAACCCCGTTGATGACGAATCCCATCACGCTCTTCAGCGCATTCATCGCATGAATATCGGTCATGCCCAGCGCCGCGAGCATGGCGAGCATCACGATCCCCATTCCTCCGCCGAAATACCCGCCATAGATCGCAACGCCGAACTGAAACAACGTCGCTCCGGCCAGCGCCGCTGACGTCGATTCGTGCTCGATCACCGATCCCCGCTTGCCCGCAAGCTTCTTCCCAAACGCAAACAGCAATGTCGCGCCCAGGGTCAACCAGGGAAGCACGCGCATGAAGGTATGGGCAGGAGTTTTCAGAAGCAGAAGCGCTCCGATCAATCCGCCGGTCAGACTCGCGGCCAGCAGCGGAATCATCACACGCCGCGGCACATCCAGGCGGCTGCGGTATGCACCCCCGCTCGCCGCTGCGCCAGTCCACAGAGCGATGGTATTCGTTGCGTTCGCAGGTATCGGAGGCACTCCGGTCCACAGCAGCGCGGGAAACGCGATGAAGCTGCCGCCGCCCGCGACAGAATTCAGCGCGCCTCCAAGCACTCCGGCTACAAAAAGAAAGAGGATGGTTAGCGGACCCAAGCAGTCAGGTGTACCAGAAACCGGGACGAGCCGCCAATCACTCACCTTTTCGTAAGACCAGCGTCTCAACCATGATGCCCTTTACTCGATTTGTTCTCGCTCTCGCAGTCACGGTTCCATTCACCATCGCGCTGCATGCTCAACAGGCGGCCAGCGCACCAAATCCCTGCACGATTCCACAGCAGAAGCAGTTGGAATTCTGGGTTGGCGAATGGAACCTGAACTGGCCCGGCCAGACTGCCGGCACAACCGACCACGGCACCAACACCATCAAGCGCATCATGGATGGCTGCGTCGTGCAGGAAAACTTCTCAGGCGGTGATTCGATGCCGCTGCGTGGAACCAGCGTATCTACCTTCGACGCGAGGTCAGGCCACTGGAAACAAACCTGGGTCGACAACGAGGGAGGCTACCTGGATTTCGTCGGCGACTTCAAAGACGGTCAGATGATTTTGCAGCGCGAAGCAATTGGCAACAACGGTGCGCACATTCTCCAACGCATGGTGTGGAAGAACATCACGCCGAACGAACTCGACTGGAGTTGGGAATCATCCAAGGACGGCGGCGCCACATGGCAAGTCAATTGGCCGATTCACTACAAGCGGAAGAAGTAGCTCAGGTCACTTCGCCGAAAAGAGTCGTCGAAAGTGAGCAGCGAAAGTGCACGGAGGTAACATGCATCGCAATTCTCACGCTCACAGCACAAAACAAAATCATCCTGTGCGCTTGTGTTTACGACTTTAATCACGGCGCCGCTGCTACCCGATGCACTCGCACCTCGTCCAATCAATGTGTGGGAATTTAAAAGTAGACGGAACTAAGAGCGCGGTTGATACGTTAACCACAGAGGTCAGTGGACCGTCGTAGAAGTGACGTCCACGAAGAAGAGAAATCTTTAGCGGGGTCTGGGGAATCTTTCACACTCGGTTTGGCGGCCCAGGTGAATGAGTCCCCATCGCAGCATCGCAGGCTTTCGTCTGCGTGCATTACCCCGGCGGCAGCATTGTCGTGCGATTCGTGAGAAAACACAAGTTTTTTCGCGGAGGTCGTGAACCGGGGGCCGCCCTAACCATCCCGCAACAGGGATAAACAATAAGGAGCAGCTATGAAGTTCGCGACAGTTTCGAAGAGTCTGGTGATGGGTCTGGCCTTGCTGTTGGCTTCGAGCGCGTTCGCAGCAACCAGGGCGAGCATGACACTAATCAATCCAGCTAGCATCAATGGAACGATGCTCAAAGCCGGAGAGTACAAGCTTCAATGGGAAGGCGCAGGCCCTGCCGTGGAAGTCAGCATCATGCAAGGCAAGAACGTCCTTGCGAAGGTTCCAGCCAAGTTAGTCGAACTCAGCAGCCCGTCGCAAAACAACGCGGCGATCGTGCAGAAGAGCACCGACGGCACCGGTACGCTCGCGGGAGCCCGCTTCGAAGGCAAGAAGTATGCCCTTCAGATTGGCGACTCCGGAGATGGAATGGCCCCAGGATCGAGCAAGTAACAACCTTGTAGATGAAACGGGGAGCGCACGGTGCGCTCCCCTAACTTATCGTCGTTCAACCCATCGGCATCCGCAAAATCCACATCTATTGAGCTGCGATCTTCTCCAGTTGTGCGCTGAGATGGACGCTGCTTCCGGCACTCACCTTCATCTTTCTCTCCCAATCCTTGAATCCGCCCTTTTTTACTATGACCGTATGATCTCCCTCACCAATCTGAACATCGGACGGAGTATTTCCAACGAAGTTACCATCCAACTCTATATCAGCGCCGGACGGATCAGACTCTAACTGTATCTTTGCGGACGAAGCGCTTGCTGCAGGATTGGCACTTGTTGAATTAGCTGCGTTTTGCTCCCTTGAAGGAACCTGGAATTTTGCGATATCTAATTTCATATCGCCATTTACATAGGCTGTCACCTCGGTACCCTTCGGAATCGAAATGTCCTTCCCATGCATGAAAAGAAAGAATGGCGCAGCCGGAAAGAAAACGATGCTGGTTGCCACCATCCCGCCTACCATGGCACCCGTGTGGCCGCCACCTTTCATGTCTTTCACCGCTCTCAAAGCGGCCTTATCGCTGCTTACTAATTTCACATAGTCGATGTTGATATCCAATTTGCCGCCACGCGCCATTCTTCTCTTGGCTTGAGCCTCCGTCACTGTTGCGAAGGCAAGGCCGCCTTTCGGGATCACGAGCGTACCGTTAACGCTGATATCCTCAAGAACTTCGAAATCAATCGTATCTCCAACATACGCATCTCCCGAAGAAATGGTTCTGTTCGTGCGCAGCCGGACAGGCGTTCCGTCTTCGAGTACGAACCCCTTGGCACTGGTGTAATTCGAGGATGTAATGACTTGCGGTGATGCTGGCGAAGTTGTTGATTGCGTTGCCTGCTTCTTTGTTTCTGTCTGTCCAGCACAGACAATACTCAGCAGAAGCATCGCGAGTGGCGCGGGACTTAGTTTCATTGAACTCTCCGGTCGATGCGAGATATATAGACGGGGGGCCTGGAAAACGGGATATTATGCGCCCCGAGCGAAGATTGCGCAATGATCCAACGCATCATGCACTATTCGCGCCAGGGACCCGAGCACAAAGAAAAGGGAGCGCGCAAGCGCTCCCTCTCTGAGTACTGAGTACCGAGTACTAACTTCAGTACTTCGGCACCTTCGGATCCACTCGATCCGACCATGCCGTAATCCCGCCAGCAAGATTGTGCACCTTATTGAATCCCGACTGCTGCAGGAATGCCACGGCCTTCGCGCTGCGGCCGCCCATCTTGCAGTGCACGACAATCTCCCGGCTCGAATCGAGTTCGTTCACCCGCTTCGGAAGGTCATTCAGCGGGATCAGATATCCCCCGAGGTTGCAGATCTGGTATTCGTGCGGCTCGCGCACATCGAGGACGAACAGATCCTCTTTCGCATCCAGGCGCTTCTTCAAATCTTCGACTTGAATCTCCGGAACTCCGCTGCTCACAGGTTTTTCCTCCCCGCGAATGCCGCAAAACTCGTTGTAGTCTATCAGCTTCGTCACCGTCGGATGCGTGCCGCAGACCGGGCAATCCGGATTCTTCCGCAACTTCAATTCGCGAAACTTCATCCCCAACGCATCAATCAGCAGCAAGCGCCCAATCAGCGGATCTCCGATCCCGAGAATCAGTTTGATCACTTCGGTGGCCTGCATCACTCCCACAAGCCCGGGAAGGATCCCCAGCACTCCACCCTCGGCGCACGACGGCACGAGTCCCGGCGGTGGCGGCTCCGGATACAAGCAGCGGTAGCACGGACCTTCTTCTGTCGCGAACACGCTGGCCTGTCCCTCAAACCGGAAAATCGACCCATACACATTCGGCTTGCCCGTCAGCACGCACGCATCGTTGACCAGATAACGCGTCGGGAAATTGTCGGTCCCATCCGCAATGACATCGAAGTCGCGAAACAACTCCAGAGCGTTCTCGCTGCTGAGCCGTGTATCGAAGGTTTTCAGATTCAGATATGGATTGATTCCCTTCAGCTTGTCCGCGGCCGAATCCAGTTTCTTGCGGCCCACGTCGGCAGTCGAATGGATGATCTGGCGCTGAAGATTCGTGTAATCCACCACGTCGAAATCCACCAGGCCGAGCGTGCCAATTCCGGCTGCGGCTAAATACAGCGCCAGCGGAGATCCCAGCCCACCCGTGCCGATGCACAACACGCGCGCCGCTTTCAGCTTCTGCTGCCCCTCCATGCCGACCTCCGGCATGATGAGGTGCCGCGAATACCGCAGGATCTCGTCTTTATTCAATGTGACTGGAATCTCAGTAGTGGTGGTAGCCATGATGTCCTCGTCTTGTTCCTTCGTGTACCTTCATGCCCTTCGTGGTTAAAGATTTTCGCCGGCGTCCTGCAACAGTCTGTCTGGGAAATGAGACGAACGCGAACTAACAACAGGAAGGGCAACACATACAACAGCGCGTTGTGGCGGCAGGCTTCAAATCAGAAATCCTTAAATCCCCAGTCAGGCCGCGCCTCCGGCGATGGAAGGCACGATGGAAATGTTATCACCGTCTTTGAGGGTGGTGGCTTCTTTCTGCAGGTACCGGATGTCCTCGTCGTTGACGTAAAGGTTCACGAAGGCCCGGAGTTTGCCGTCTTCCGTATATAGGTGCTTGCGCAGCTCGGGATGTTGCGCCACCAGCGCGTCCATGGCCTCTGCGACGGTCGTTCCCGACACGTCTACCGAAGCCTGCTTGCCAACATACTGCCGTAAAGGCGTGGGAATATGAATCTTGCTCATAGGGTTACTGTAAGAGATGCGGGCGGCCGGCGGCAAGATTCACGGTTCCGGGCCGGGCGGTCGTGAGTTTTAGGTGTTAGGCCTGTTGCTTCGGGTTCCCAACAACGTTTCCCACCGCTGGCACCGACACGCCTAAGGCTTACGGCCTAACCCCCAAGACCTAATTTCCCGCTCCCGACAAGTCACTTATCCGCCGGCCAATCCGTCCCTACAATTCCTGCGGGAGAACATCCATGACCATATTTGATCCCACTCGCACTCGAGTGATTGACACGGGCGGCCCCGGTGGCAACTTGCTGAAGATCATCGGCCTCGGAATTCTGGCGTTTGTCATTGTGATTCTGCTTCTCAGTTCGGTCACCCGCGTCGGAACGGGTCACGTGGGCGTGCTGACGCTCTTCGGCCGAGTCACCAACGAGACTCTGGGGGAAGGAATTCACCTGATCAATCCGCTGAAGACGAACAATGAAATGTCGATCCAGACCCAGACTCTCAAGGAGTCCGCCAGCGTACCTTCCAGCGAAGGGCTGATGATGAGTCTCGATACTTCTCTCATCTATCACCTCACCCCCGACCGCGCTGCCGAGGTTTTTCAGAAGATCGGAGCCGACTACGAAAACGTAGTAGTCGAGCCCACGCTGCGCTCGGCCATTCGCGAAGCAACTGCCTCGCACAGCGCCAACGCTCTTTACACCGGCGAACGCGAAATGGTGGGCAAGCAGATCTTCGAACAGGTGAACGAACAACTCACCAAACGCGGCCTGACCGTCGAGAACGTGCTCCTTCGCGACATTCAACTGCCCGCGACCCTGAAGGCTTCGATTGAAGCCAAGCAGCAGGCCGAGCAGGAAGCCTTGGCCATGAACTTCCGCCTGCAAAAAGAGACGCAGGAAGCGCAGCGCAAGCGCATCGAAGCCGCCGGCGTTCGCGACTTCCAACAGATCGTCGCGCAGGGCATCACACCATCCCTGCTCGAATGGAAGGGCATCGAAGCCACCGAGAACCTGGCCAAAAGTCCCAACACAAAAGTCGTCGTGGTCGGCAACAACAAGAATGGCCTGCCGTTGATTCTCGGCCAATAGCGTGAGCAACGGTTAAGTTGGGTTGGTTAATGTGGGGACAGCCGCCTCGGCTGTCCGTCGCCCGAAGGGCGACTTTCCTGCTGCTGCTAACATGAATCCGTGGCTCCGCTGCTCGACATCCGCAACCTGAATATCGCATTTCCCGGTCAGCATCAGGGGCCGCCGCTGACGGCGGTCCGTGATCTCAGCTTATCCATCGCTCCCGGAGAAGTCCTTGGGCTGGTCGGCGAGTCTGGTTCGGGAAAGTCGATCACGTCACTCGCGATCATGCGGCTGCTTCCGCCTCAGGCCCATGTTTCAGGCAACATCGTTTTCGGCGAAAACGGAACCACGCGTAATCTCCCCGATCTTCCCGACGACTCCATGCGGAAGCTGCGCGGTTCGCGCATTGCCATGATCTTTCAGGAGCCAATGACCGCGCTCAATCCCGTAATGCGCGTCGGACAGCAAGTCGCCGAAGCGGTCGCCGCCCATCATCCGGTCTCGCGCACCGACGCATGGAATCGCGCCGTCGAAGCTTTGAATGATGTCGCCATCCCTGACGCCGCACGCCGCGCGCACGATTACCCGCATCAACTTTCGGGAGGCATGCGCCAGCGCGTCATGATTGCCATGGCCATCGTGAATCGTCCGCAGTTGCTCATCGCCGACGAACCGACCACTGCGCTCGATGTCACCATTCAGGCGCAGATCCTCGAACTGCTCGCCGATCTCCGCAAAAAGTTCGGCCTCGCCATGCTTTTCATTTCGCATGACCTCGCCGTGGTCTCGCAGGTCGCCGATCGCGTCGCCGTGATGTACGCCGGATGCCTCGTCGAACTCGGCACAAAGAAAGACATCTTCCAGGCGGCGGCACATCCCTACACTCGCGGACTTCTGCATGCCGTCCCCGACCTCAAGACAGATCGTGCACGTCCTCTCGAAACTATCGAAGGCACAGTCCCGGCGCTGCACGCCCTTCCCCCGGGATGCTCCTTCGAACCGCGCTGCGAATCGCGGATTCCAGAATGCTCCCGCGCCCTGCCGCCCCTGGTCGAGGTAACCGCAGGCCATTGGGCGCGCTGTCCAGTCGTTAATTCCTAGACTGATGAAGGTGGGAAAACTCGAGAGTGCCCCACCCTGCAATTTTCGTAGGGTGGGGATTTAGTCTTCATGTATGTCCGCGGAAGGCTCTGGGAGGCGAGGGTTGAGCCGCGCCGGGACGGCGAAGAGATAGCCCCGCGAGCTACTGTACCGCGCTCAGCTTCTGGTATAGCCATATCGTCGTGAGCACCATCAGAAATACTCCAGCCCCAACGCCGAACACGCGCGTCGGGATGATGAGCCGGTTGACCTTGGCCAACAGTTCCGTCTGCTCTTCCTGCATGTGCGAACTCGCGTCATCCAGAAATAACTG
Source organism: Terriglobia bacterium (assembly GCA_963727085.1). Taxonomy (GTDB): domain Bacteria; phylum Acidobacteriota; class Terriglobia; order Terriglobales; family Acidobacteriaceae; genus Sulfotelmatobacter. The sequence goes on from CAVSER010000008.1 coordinate 561,549, forward strand.
GTCATCCCGATGCATCGTGAGGGTGCTCTTGTAGATCAGCAGCACGATCAGGCCAATAGCGAAAATTCCAAAAATAACCGCAACGATTGTCAGCACCATAATCCACCTCCGCAGATTCCTCCAAAATGGTCCCATACTCTCGCTCGCGAAACTGGTCAGTATTGGTCACATGGCAACCCAACTGGTGGCCGAGCGGTTTTATTAGTTCGACAGAAGTGGCCCAGATTGCCCTAAATCGCCGAGCAAGCGGATCTCTGCACGAGATAGGCCAGGCCTCCCGTCGCCCCCAGAAAAGAAAAGGCCCCACCTTGCGGCAGGGCTTTGTCGTTTGTGGCCATCTCATCCGCGTTTGGAATGAGATGGATAATCAGAGTATTTCCCTTACAGCCTCTTACTTCTTGTCGGTAGCGGCTGGAGCGGACGACTTTTTCATCACCGTAAGGTCCTGAACGTTGACCTTGCCGCTCGCCTGCCCCGTAGCTGAGTCGCGTGGCGATTTGGTCTCAGCAGCAGGGGACGAATTCTTCATGATCGAAATGTCCTGCACGTTGACCTTGCCGCTCGCCTGGCCCGTAGCCAGATCCCGCGGCGACTTGGTATCGGACTTCGAATCGCTGGTCGTGATTCCCGCCCCGAAGCCGCTGGATTGGCTGCCGATCGGAGCCTTTCCGTCCTGATTGACATCGCCCGCGGTCACCCCGTCCGCCATCATGCTCGGACTCACGCGCTTGCTCGCAGAAGCTTTGCTCGGACTCTCCCGCAACTGCGCCTGGGGCGCACTCGCTTTCTGATCACTACTATTCGACTGCTGCGCAACAGCGACAACCGACAGACACGCCAAACCTGCAAGCAGGATATGGGTTTTCATTTGTCTTTCTCCTGTGTGGTGGACGCGGCCGTGACCGTAAGTCCTGCGATCCTCGGTACTTTCCTTGATTTTTGTTCAGAAGAAGGCCCGGAAGCCTGAAGCGCAGGAATAGCCCCACATCGCGCTATCTTGGTCGCTGGTGCGAGACAGGGCAAGTTACCAAGGGGCAATCCGGATCATGAGTGTTATGGCGATTCTTCCCCGACCTCACTCGGGTCTTGCTGGCTTTTGAAAGGTGAGTCACAACGCATCCCTTGCTGCGAGTTCGACATTAGGGTCTACTCTCGTTCGTCCTCTGGCGAATGAATGCCGTTCACGCTGCGGATTCGAAACACACCCGCCCTTCCCATACCCGAACCGCGACTCGGCTATAATCGGCAACTTGTCCGGTGATCCGTGCGCATACTGCTGCTGAGTGACATTCACGCCAACCTGGAAGCTCTCGACGCCTGCCTTGCTGCGGCTCCATCCTTCGACCTGATTGTGAATCTTGGCGATATCGTCGGCTACGGGGCGAGTCCCAATGAAGTAACCAAACGCTCCCGGGAACTGGGAAAGGTCTTCGTCCGCGGCAATCACGACAAGGCCGCCACCGGCATCATGGATCTGGAAGACTTTAATCCCATGGCCGCGGCGGCCTCCCTCTGGACTCGAAACCAGCTCACGTCCGAAAACCTGCAATGGCTTCGCGATCTGCCGCATGGGCCCGTCTCTCTTCCCGACTTCCCTGACATTCAGCTCGTGCATGGATCTCCCAACGATGAAGACGAGTACGTCGTCTCACTCGGGGACGCGCTTGCTCCGCTGATCACTCTCACCATCCCTCTAACATTTTTTGGCCATACCCATCTGCAAGGCGGATTCTTTGCCAACGGAACCTCGGCCGATGGCTTCCGTCCCGAATACCGCACCGTCGGCCAGGCAGAGTCCGTGGCGCTGCAGTTGAAGGATGCGGCACGCTATCTGATCAATCCGGGATCCGTCGGCCAACCGCGCGATGGCGACTGGCGCGCGGCCTTTGCGCTCTACGACACCGAGGCCAACATCGTCCATTTTCACCGCACGCCCTACAACCTCAAAGAGGCGCAGGATCGCATCTTCGCCGCGAATCTCCCTTCCCGGCTGGCCACGAGATTAGCTGCCGGGCGCTGAACGCATTCCGCATTATTCCCCTCGTCCCGTCATACCTGATTTCCTCTAGCTTATATATACCTTGACACGTATATACTCTATACGGTATAAACAGAACGTGGAAACATTCGAGATCATCGCTGAACCCAACCGCCGCGCCATATTGAGCCTTCTGGCCTCATCCCATCAGTCCGTGGGAGAGATCGAACGCCAGCTTCGTATGTCGCAGCCGACCGTCTCGAAGCACCTGCGAGTGTTGCGGGACGCCGGATTCGTGGAGTCCACCGTGGACGCACAACGCCGTCTCTACCGCCTGAAACCTGAACCGCTCCAGGAGATCGATGCCTGGCTCGCGCAGTTCCGTCGCTTCTGGTCCGCTCACGTGGATGCCCTCGAGCGCTACCTCGACCGTATGGATCAATCGACTCCCACAAAAAGTACGCCAACAAAAAAACGCCGCGGCCAGGGCCGTGGACGCAACGAAGGAGAAGAGAAGTGAAAATCAAAGTAACAACCCTGTACGTCGACGACCAGGAAAAGGCCCTGCGCTTCTATACGGAAGTGCTGGGATTCGTGAAGAAGGCCGACTTCAGCCAGGGCCCGTTTCGCTGGCTCACCGTCGCCTCCGCCGAAGAACCAGATGGAACGGAACTCCAGTTGGCGCTGAACAACAATCCGGCGGCCAAGGCCTACCAACAGGCCATCTTCCAGCAGAGCCAACCCGCGGCCATGTTCTACACCGACGACCTGCAGGCCGATTATGACCGCATGAAAGCGCACGGCGCCGAGTTCACCATGCAGCCGACGGATGTGACCGCCTCTAAGATTGCTATGCTGAACGACACTTGCGGCAATCTCATCCAGGTCACGCAGCTCATGCGCTGGCAGTAAGGCGAACACAATGATCAATCGCGAGCAGTATGTGCCGGGTCCAGCCAACATGGCGCACGTTCAAAAGGACGGAGAGAAGTGGGTACTCGTCCTCGTCCGCGAACTGCGCCACTCGCCGGAAAAGGTCTGGGAGGCGCTGACCGACCCGGCGCATCTGCGCGAGTGGGCGCCCTTCGACGCCGATGGCAACCTGGGCACCGCTGGAAACACGGTGAAGCTCACCACGGTGGCTGCGCCCGCCGTGCGCGTTACCGAAGCAAAAGTGACGCGAGCCGACGCTCCCCATGCGCTTGAGTACAACTGGGGGGACCACAACATGCGATGGGAACTCGATGCCTCGGGTGAGGGCACGCGCCTGACGCTGTGGACCAACATCGGTCGCCGCTTCATTGCAATGGGTGCGGCGGGCTGGCAAATCTGTTTCGACGTTCTCGATGCCCTGCTCTCCGGCCAGCCCATCGGACGCATCGTCGGCTCCGAGGCCATGAAGTTCGGCTGGCAGCGATTGAATGCGGAATACGCCAAGCAGTTCGGGATCGAAAACTCGTGATTCATGAGAAGGATTCGACCATGCACTTTCCAACCCAACGTACGATCTTTCGCTGGATTCACCTCATCCTCAGCATTCCGATCCTCGGCTACATCTATAGTCCGTTCGACAAGATTCCAGCCTATGCCCCGAAAACGCGCTATGTCTTCGTGCCAATCATGGTCCTTACGGGATTGTGGATGTGGAAAGGCCACGTCGTCCGACGGCTTTTCTCGAAAACATCGGACTGACTCCAACACCGCAAAGAAAGGAAATCGCTATGAAAGCAGTGAAAACGAAAAAGGAATTGTCCGCAAAGCAATGCGAAGAACTACTCCGGACCTTGCAGGCCCGCTTCGAGAAAAACAAGAACCGTCATCCCGGCCTGGCTTGGGCTGAAGTACAAGCGAAGTTGCAGTCGAATGCTGCAAAACTTGGGTCACTCAGTGAAATGGAAGCAACGGGTGGAGAACCGGACGTCGTCGGTCAAGACAAAAAGACGGGCGAATACATTTTCTACGATTGCGCGGCGGAAAGCCCCAAAGGCCGCAGGAGTCTCTGCTACGACCGTGAAGCGCTGGACTCAAGAAAAGAAAACAAGCCAAAAGGTAGCGCTACGGAAATGGCCGAAGCCATTGGCGTTAAGCTTCTCACCGAGGAACAATATCGAGAACTGCAGAAGCTCGGAGAATTCGATACTAAAACTTCGAGTTGGGTGAAGACGCCTTCGAATATCAGAAAACTGGGCGGAGTACTCTTTTGCGACCGCCGTTTCGACACCGTGTTCACGTATCACAACGGTGCGGAATCCTACTACGCAGCCCGCGCCTTCCGCGGATGTCTAAGAGTTTGAGTCATTAGTCGAAGGTGGCCATTCAAGCCTGCTTTTGGGTTGAGGTGGGCAAGTTCACATGTCATAGTCTATCCGCGAGGAAAACGATGTCACGCAACGAAGGCAAAACAAACGCACGAACTGTCACGTTGCACATGGTATCCAGTCTCGATGGGTTCATCGCGAAAAAAGACAACAGCGTCTCCTGGCTCGATACTCCGGGAAGCACGTTTGAGGCCGGGACTTCCATTTCGGCGGAAGAAGTTGCGGCCTTTCTCAAAACGATCGACTGCTATGTGATGGGTTCCCACACCTATGAACACGCGCTGAAACTGGGATGGCCTTATAGCGACATTCCCGCTGTAGTGATAACCAGCCGAACCTTAACGCCGGCGAAGAAGAGCGTCGAGTTTTATTCAGGCGATCTCAAGGCCTTGGTTGACGTGAAACTCGCGGATCGCTATCGAAATATATGGCTCGTAGGCGGAGCCACGTTGTGTCAGCGGTTCCTCGAACTCGGCCTGGTGGACGAAATCCGGCTGACGATCGCGCCCGTCCTCCTGGGCGAAGGACTCCGGCTGTTCGCTGGTTCCCTGGCCGAGGAAAGATGGCACTTGAAAAACGTCGTTGCCTACAAGAACGGCTTCGTCGAGCTGTCGTACTCCGCCCCTGGCGCGTGAACGCGACCCACCATCCAACCCGCTCCTCGCTCGACTTGGAATGCCTCTGTGCAGCCGTCTTCAACTGCCTCGAATGGAACTACGCCCCACGTACTTTGGTGCCATACGAGAGGCTGGCGTACCAATTGCCCCTGCCTTGCGGCGTGAGATCCATGAAATGCCAGATCGGAGCCAGCAGATCGATGCCGCGCTCCTTGATTTCGGGCGACATCCAGGGATGCGCCGAGTAAAAGTGACGAACCGTACCATGGGCGTCCCGCGTAAAAACGGAAACCGTAGCGCCTGATCGCCTTTGCGATCTTCGCTCCCTAAATCGTATTTGAACGTGTTCTTGCCGGCGCTAAGCAGGCGCAATTTGTCCCATCCCCGCTCGCGAGCGTAGGCGCGCAAAGTCGGGAGATCTGCAGCCGCCACCACAGCGAAGTCCAGATTCTGAGCCAGGTGATGCGCGACGCCATTGGCCCCGTCGAGCCATGCGGTGCACATGGGGCAAGCTTTCGCTTGCTTCTTCCCGAACATGAACTGATAGATGACCAGCGAGCGATTGGGCTTGGTAAACAGTTCGCTAAGGCGAACGGCGCGTGCCGGCGTGTCACCGGCCTTGAAATCCGGGGGACCATCTTCAAATTCATAGTCCTGAATCGACGCACCTTCAGGAAGATTGCGGCGCAGCGCGGCGACGCGTTCTCGCTGGCGCATGAGCTCGATTTCAGCAAGGCGAAGTTCCTCGCGCTTGGCCAGATATTCGGGAGATTCATTGGTCAAATTGCTTTGCCGAAGCACTCCATCAACCACTGTGTGAACCATGATGGCTGCCTCCGCCCGTCATTCTCTCTGATGCAGCATTAAGGTGCAATCGGTGGTAACTCGAATTCCTCCATAAAAACCCGATTTTCCTCCATTTGCAATGAACCATCTTCCCCGTTTGTTTCCGCTTTTACAGATAGCAGCACTAAGGGGTAGAAAATCTATGCGGCACGGCAAACTCATAGCAGGGTTGATTCTACTTCTCGTGGTCGCTATCACCGTGGGATCGCTTACGGCTTACCGCCTGGTCAAACGAGCCTTCGGAAACCCGCATGCGGCCTCTCGGTCGACACCCGGCCAGCCTTCGAACAAACAGTCGCCTTCACTCCCCATTGCCTCGCCTCCGTTCGTCATACGGGGCGCGGTTATGGCTCAGGCCTTCCGCAGCGGCCGGTTGCCCGCACCGATGCCCCAGCCTGAAGGTTCCCCCGAACAAGCAGCTGCCGAATTAGCGAAACGCGTAGCCGCCCAAGATGAGCAGTCCACTGCCGCTTTGCTGACAGCTTTGCAGATGTCGGGGTTCAGCGTACGAGCGGACGACGGCTCAATGGCCCTTGAATCTGTAAAGCCCGGGCAAGGAATCGTGATCGACGCCTGGGAGGCCGCTGCTCTGGCCAAGCTGTTCGGCGACGGCATGCACGTCCGGCTGGCAGATTTCAGCAACGCCTTTGCGAGAACCTCTCCGTCTCTAAAGGACGCACCTGTGGACGCCTTACTTCTCGACGGCATTCGCGCGGCAGCTCACGGGAATCAACCAGCCATGCGCTTTTGGGCTGACTTCATTGCAGAACTCGGGCGACACTCCGAAAATCCCTACGATCTGCTCGCACCAGATGTCGACACAACGAAGGTCGCTCTTGATGCGATCCAGATCTCACTCATCCTTCGTCGCCTCGCGGCGGATTTTATGCTTGTCGACGGCAACAAAAACAAAGTGGCAGAATTCGCGCCCTCTTCGGAGCGGGACTGGCCCCCATTGCAATCCCAGCCTGCGTCCTACAACGTCGATGGTAAAACGAAACGCTACCTGCACTCTGCCGTCTGGCATCCAGATAACGGCCCACGCCTTCAACTCATCCAGGAGGGAGGCGGGGGCAATCTGCCCTGCACGCTGAAGGAACTGGAAGCCCAAATTCTGGATATCAACGCGTATGGGGCCGGAAAGGCCTTCGACCAGATGCTGGAATACATGACCGAGCATGGCATGCATGGTGCGGAGAAGTACGGCACAGCATCTTCGATAGCCAATGCCGTGCTTGCCCTCATCAAGCTCTACGCCTATTACGCGTGTATGGAAACGGATATCACCATGAGTGGGGAGCCGCCCCTGGTGAGGACGCAGAAGCTTTATCAGAACGGAGAAAAACGCACGCTGACTGCATCAGTGCGCGAGAATATCGGAAAATGGCAAGCCTTGAATTGCGTTCGCCTCGCGCTGAATGGCGCCAACCTCGATATCAGTCTGCCCAATGATGGCCCGGTGGCCGGCGTGAAAACCCAGTGGGTTCTGGTGAGTGGCAGCTATGACGTGCACCACGGGGACTATACGACCCCGATTGTGGAGCTGGTTTTTCCAGACGGCACGCCGCTGGTGCAGAACGCCACCGTTCCCGCCACCGACGCGTCCGCTCCCAAGACGGACGAAGAGGGCCACACCACCATTGATATCGAGGGCCTGAAGCAGAAAGAGCAACTCGTGAAGCCGTTGCCCCTCTTGGAGCAGGCAGAAGTCCGGTTCACCGTTGCAGCCAAAGCGGTCACCATGCGTCAAGACCTCATTGACGCCTTCGGAAACGGTCTGGGTTTTCCCGTTGCTGGCGCCGTCGGTCTGGGCTTTGGAGGCCCGGTCGAAATGCTCCTCCGCAGCAACATCTATTTCTCCAAGGCGCTCTACATCCCCGTCAAGGACTGGAATTCCTGCGATGGCGGTTGGGGCGGAACCATCAGCTATACGACGACCTTTCATTTCGTCCACAACTCACAGCACGGCTATACCTCAACCGAGGCCAAAGACGAAACCACAATCGATCAAATTCAGTTGCGCGGCAATCCAGATGGCGGCACCGGTTGGAGCGGTTCGTCGCTTGGCACCTACACCGCCACTTTCAATGAGAAAGACATCGCCATCGACACCTGGCCGCCGGCCAGCCGGCCTGGGATATCCTTCGGAGGTGCAACGATCAAGGCAGAAGAAACTACGACTGCCGTCGGCGCGGGACAAGCGTCCATCGAAATCTCTCCTCAGGAAGACAACAAGTATCGGATCGGTGCAACATCATTCAGCGTCCCGAGCGTGTACCTGTGGCACCAGACCTGCTCCGGCGACTGCAAAGGAAAGACCGAACCCGACAGAAATAGCACGAGTACCTATTCCATGGGTTATCCGGCCCTGACCGTTCAAGCGGATCCCAACCAGCCGGGAGTCCTCCGCGGCGACACCACGCTGGAAAATACTCCGATGAGGGATGCCACTACCACAATCCGATGGAATCTGATGCAGTGCCAGGACCGCCAGTAGCTGCTGTCTTAAATCGGGGAACGCTCTCGGCGTACGCCCCCTCAGGGCTTTGCGGGCAGCGGCTGCCAGAGCTCAATCTTGTTTCCATCCGAGTCATAGATCCACGCAAAGCGGCCATAGGATTCATCCATCCGCTTGGGATCAATCTTCACGCCCTCTTGCTTCAAGCGGTCGAGCAGAGCATCCATATCGTCCACGATGTAATTGATCATGAACGGTGCGTGGCCGGGATCGAAATATTTCGTGGAGTCGGGAAACACACTCCAGACCGTAACGTGTTCCCTTTGCGGATCGTCGTGTTCGCGCCAGGGAAGCATCGCGCCTTCGCCTTTGTCGGCAAGTCCAAGATGCTTCGCATACCATTCGCGCGTCTGATCACGATTTGCGGATTTGAAGAAGATACCGCCGATTCCAAGGATGCGCCCGCGTTGCTCCACTTTGACGGGCGTCTTCGACTTTTCAGGTTGCGGAGTCTGCACTTCCTGCCCTCCTTTTGAGTAGGCCGCGAGAACCAACAGCGAGCCGAGCGCAATCGTGCTCCAGAATGTTGCTTGCATGCGGGAGATTATACAAAGAAGATACGGAGATGGAAGGGACGTTTACCGATTTATGTCCTGCTGATGTGGAATTGAGTTATCGCATCCCGCTGCGGTCTAGCACACAAATCTCCGGCTTATCCTGCCGGTAGTGGACTTTGATCTTTCGTTCTCTGCATCGGACCTGAAATCGCTCCGCATCGTCTTCCCTCGCAAAGCTGAATGACTCGCCACCAAAACACTCTTCCTGGTTCACTTTATACATGTAACTAAGAACGACCTTCAGTCCCTCTGCATCGCGGATTCGTTCGTTGTAAAGAACGAAGGCATCGGCAACGGGCCAGTCCCGCGACTGCTCCAACATTCTTGCCTTGCTCTCTTGAGCCTGCTTCAACATTCTCGCTTTTCTAAGCTCGAACATCCCCGCAGCGGAAAAGGCGATCCCCATCAAACCGAGCAGCAAGACGGTCCACCACGGTTGTTTGAAGTGCCAGGCCGCGACTGCAATGTAAAGCAGATATGGGCCCGCGATCCTGTTAAGTATCCTGCCCTGGATCCATAGCTCCCACGCCCCGAACCAGCCGCCGACTGCCAGGATCGCCGGTATCAATAAAATGAAGATGAAAACATCAACGGCATGAGCGCTCATTTGCACGGATCCTTCACAGCCGCCAGTTACCAGCGCTTCAGAGTCGACTTACTCCAGATGAAACTCACCCCCGCTCCAATCTTCCGGTGCGACATCGGCAATCGTCTCGGTGAAGTCCCAGCGGTGGCCGTAACAATCCTGCGCATTGTATTGGCGCTCGCCATAAGGATGCTCCGAAGGTTCCGTCAAAATGACGGCGCCATTCTGACGCGCGCGCTCGCAGTGACCTTTGGCATCTTCGATCCGAACCTGCACGACGTGCGAACGATCGGGCTTCTCATTCCCTTCGGCGATGGTGACGCATCCCTCGCCCACCTTCATCTGAATACGGTGATTGGCAATGCGCAGGCGGACGGTGAAGCCAAATGCCTTCGACAGCCACTCGGCTGCCACCGCAGGGTCCGGATACATGAGCACCGGAATTACGGCGCAAGGCGGCACAGATCGGTTGAATCGCATCTGGAGACTCTACCACTCAACGTGCCAAATCTTAAGCGTAGCGCAGGAGCGGCTGCCTGACGGCGCCAAATCTATCTCGGCGATAATCCCGTCAACCCGGCAAGCGTCAACAACTGCGGTGTGGATATCCCACTAACTGACACCTCTCGGCAAGTTGACTCCCGCCCACGCGTATTATGTCCTTCATGATTGGCAAGGTACACTGTGCCGCTCTGGGTGGTCTTCTGAGCTTGCTTATACCGTGCGTCTCGACAGCACAAACGTTCGCCCTGGACTCCACGAACGGGCTCCAACCGCACGATGTGAAGATCGAAGCGGCGACCTATCAAGGCCGGAAAGCCGTTCGCGTCCTACCCTCCGTGCCCCCCGATGCGGAGATGGCCGCCGCCAGGAACGGCGAAGGTGGTGGCATCGTTGTGCTCCAAGGCACATCGTTTCATGACGGCACGATTGAGGTGGATGTCGCTGGCAAGCCTCGCGCGGGAGCGGCCCCTGACGCTCGTGGATTTGTTGGATTGGCCTTCCGTGTTAGTTCCGACCGATCAAGGTACGAATGCTTCTATATTCGCCCGACCAACGGCCGCGCCGACGACCAGCTGCGGCGTAATCACTCGACCCAATACATTTCCATGCCGGACTACCCATGGGCGACGCTGCGCAATACATCACCGGGAAAGTACGAGTCCTATGTGGACTTAGCACCCGGCGAGTGGACGAAGATCAAGATCGAAGTCAGCAACTTGAGAGCGCGCCTTTACGTAAATGATTCGACGCAGCCCGTCCTGATCGTTAATGATTTGAAACACGAGGACAGCCAGGGTAGCGTCGCTCTTTGGATCGGAATGGGAACCGAAGCCTACTTCGCCAACCTCCGGCTTTCGGCAGCTCGGTAAACCACCGTTCCAATCAATCGATACCGGATTCTCTCGATCTCTGCAGCAATGCAGGCATGAAACGTCAGCAGCTTTGCATTGAGGCTGTACGGATTCGAAGCGGACTACTGCGCTCTGTCATTCTGGCGGCGATTGGACCTGAGCCGTCCAAACAGGACGAAGGCGAATCCAAACAAAATCACCGCGATCGGCACGATCCAGAGCAGCGTGTTGAAACCGTTGAAAGAAGGCGTCAGAAGGATCGCGGCTCCGTGTCGGCTGCCCATAACGTCAACGATCTGTTCGTCCGTCAAGCCTTGCTGGATCTCGTCGGCCAGTTCAGCCTTAAGACTTTTCTTGGTCTCGCATTTCGTGTGCGAGCACTCGGCCAGAATCTCTCCACAACCGCAGTTGCAACGCAGCTTCGCCGCCACAGACTCAACACGCTGCGAGTTACCGTCCAACGCGAGGCACAAAGACACGAGCATCACGACCGCGAGCAGCCTGACGCAGATCGATGTCCACGAGTTAGGTACTGTCGGTCTCAAGCAGCGCCTAGCATCGCATGCTCTTACGCGCCTACGCAATCCGCGATGGATCCATTGCGGTTCCGAGAGTGAATGGGAGACTCATCCTCAATCACGACGCACTCTGCGCTCAATCGCGGAGGCATTTCTTTCAAACCGCCAGAGTCCGTTGTCCGCGACTTCTCCGGCTCCGGTGATTCGGCGCACTGACAAAATATTTCAATGGACTACGGTAGCTTGTCCGGCAAACGTGTGTTTCGGTTCCGTTCTGAACCGCCGGGAAGCACATCCGTACAAGGAGAACTGCCATCATGAAGGTGAGACTCGCGGTTGTGGTCGTGGCGATGCTGGCGCTTGCTCTGCCGGCGTTCGGTGCCGGCAAGAAAACTTACAAGAATACCTATCCTGTTCCTTGCAGCGAGCTTTGGGGCGCAGTCAAAGTTGCCCTCGCCAATCCGGACAACTACAAAGACGTCCAGAGTGACGAGGAAAAAATGAGTGCGGACTACAACGTGAAACACTCCGTTCACTGGTCCGTTATCGGAGCCGTCAACCAGGGCAAGAACCGCGTCTCCCTGTTGCCGGTAGGTACCACTTGCGAGATGAGTGTGGAGTCGATGTATAGCGGGCTTTCGCACAACGACCAGGGCGATTTCAAGAAGCGCGTGGATGAAGCGCTGGCCAAGTCGCAGGCGCCGAAGCCGGCCGAAGCCGCGAAGCCCGAGACACCAGCACAGTGATGCCATAGATCCACGCATCTTGTGAATCGCAGGGGATGCCCCATCGTCCCGCTTGCGAAGGGGCCGTCCCAAATGCCGATCCCGGCCCATGTCTCCTCCGCTTGTCCTGGTGGTAAAGTTGGCCCATGGCCGACATCACATCTCGCGAAAGCTTTGAAGAGTTAGTCGAGTGGGCCTACAGCACTCTGCCTCAGAAGATTCGAGACCTGCCCGATTTCCCCGGCATTCAAGTGGTGGACGAGCCTCCTGCCGACGTATTGCAGGACATGTCGACCAGAGAGAAATGGCGTCGCGGAACCGAGTTGTTGGGGTTGTATAGCGGCACGTTCAGGACGAAACGCTCGCAGAACCAGATCACGTATGCGCCCGAATTGATCTTTGTTTTCCGCGGCCCGATTCTGCGCTGTTCCAAAGGAAACTTGCGCACCGAAGTGAAGCGGGTCGTCTGGCATGAAGTGGCACACTGGCTCGGCTACGAAACCGAGGAGCAAGTGAAAGCCCTGGGGTTGTGAGATTCAAGCCTCAGGATAATGAGCACGGAGTGCCCGGCCTTAGTGCGTTTTGACCCGATGATGAGTGTAAATAGAGATTTTTCGTCAATTGAGTTGTTTGGGCCGCTGAACGGGTTGTAGGGTCAGTACTCATTCTGGAAGGTTCTGGAAAAGTACTCTCACGACATTCTCCCCCATAACTAATCTGACATCGTGCTCAGACAGGCCAGCTTTCCTCAACGCATCGGTGATTAACGGAACTCCGGTGACATCGAATGGCATAGTCGTGGCCCCATCGAAATCAGAGCCGAGGGCCACGTGCTCCATGCCTATCGTCTTGGCGGTGTACTGAATCGCACGTGCAACCGCACGGGCGTCATGACCACAAACAGCAGTTTCCCAGTATCCGATGCCGACCACTCCACCTGTCCGGGCGACGGCTCGTAGTTCGTCATCGGACAGGTTTCGCGCGTTGTTGCATGTTCCTTTAACGCCAGTGTGGGACACGATGACAGGCTTTTTGGCCATTGCTGTAATATCACGGAGAGTTGCTGGGGAAGCGTGTGCCAAGTCTATGATCATGCTTTTCGCCTCCATCGAGCGTACCCACTCCCGTCCAAGGTCCGTGAGGCCACCCTTCGCCTGACCCGACGCGGAACCTGCGACGTCAGTATCGGTGAAGTGAGTCGGCGACATCATCCTGAACCCTGCCGCGTACAGATCATTTAGATTTGTGAGTTTGCCTTCTAATGGCTGCGCCCCTTCTGCCCCCAGAAGAGCCGCAACCCCGTGGGGCGTCCGTGAAGCTACGAACTTCTGCAAGTCCGAACGAGTCCTTAGGATCACGAGCTTGCCATTCGACTCTGACTCGAACACCCGCAGTCGACCAGCTTGATAGAGAGCGCGTTCCTTTGGACTATTCCAAGTGCGTGGAGGCCAGCGTTCTGCTATAGCCAAGTACCGCACCATATCCGAGGAACCCGAATTTCGCTCGATGTTCACGCGGCGAGGGATTGTGGTGACGATCGTGAAAGCTTGTAACGACACGTTGGCTTGTTGCAGTCGGGGAATATCGACATGCCCTGTCGTACTTCGGCTGAGCAGATTCCGTCCCCAAAGCAGGGAATCCGCGTGAAGATCGGCAACGAAAAGCCTCGGTTGCAGTTCAGACGTGGCAGCAGGCACGGCATACGGTGGCAAGTTGCGAACGCGGTTGTACCTTCCTTCGATGATGCCCTGCGTGGCGAATAGTCCGCCAATGAGAATCACGAGCAGCAGCACGAGAACAAAAAAGACCCTGTATCTGGCCATGTGGATGGAATTATGCGCGTGAATGAATCAGTGTGCCAGCATTCCTGTCGTAAGCTGATGGGATGAGAAGGCCGGTCTCCGGACGGGATGCGGTGTACGCTCCCAAGTTATCGACGTGCTCAAGGCACAAGAGATAAAAGGAGACCGGCAATGAAGAAGAAGTTTACATGTACCCATAGCGACTCAGTGGTGTCCGAAAGGCTGTAAGGAAGGAATGTTTGGCCGTTCGTGCTCTTATACTTTCTGTCGCGGAGGAGGCTCTTGGAGTATTCTCTGCTGCGTTCTCGTGTGTCAACTTGGGCAGCAGAGTCGTCATTGAGTGCGCGGTCGACGCCTTCGGCCAGATACGCGTTTCATCTTCAAGGTTCGTTAGAGCGTCCAGTGCCGTTTGCATCTCGTGTCGCTCCGCATGATGGTCGCTGTTGCCTTCCAAGTCCTTCAGTCTGCCGACGACAGCCTCTCGTGCAGCGACGATTCGCTCTGGCATCTTCTGACCATCCACTTCCAACGCAGCGCGGAGGTACTCTTCTACCCAGGGCTTATTGATGTTCGGGGACATGATGAATTAAGTAAAGCAGAAATGAAATAGTCAATCTGTGCCCTATTGCTCACCCAGTGGGAACAGGCTGACATCGCACAAAGGTCGTATAACGCCGCAAGGCCGCGCGAGTTGGTATGGATAGACCAACTAGGCTTTCGTGGGTGGGGGTGTTCTCAATGCGCGTGGGTGTTTAGCCCGACAGGTCCGCCAGGAGTCTAGAACCGGGCTATCAAGAGTGAGTAATACTGAACAGACCTGAGTCTCGCCCAGGAATTACTGTAGGACATTCTGACCCCTGGAGGCAGTATGTCCTACACACCAATCTGCTGGGTCTGTAAAGAGCCAGTGACCCTCGAAGCAAGCAAAACCGATGAACACGGACGCGCGATCCATGAAAATTGCTACGTCTGGACGTTCGAGTTAAGGAAGCCGCCAAGAGGCATAACTCGAGCGGAAGGCCTTCCACAATCGCTTTCGCCTATGTTCAGAGCCTGAGCCCACGCCGTTCACGCGCCTCGTCTGACATCCGAGTGGTAGAGCTTCCCTCATCGTTGTTGCTATCGGCGACGACACTCAAAACACCCATCGCCCCGTTCCCGCTCACTTCCGCCCCACTCCCCCACCGGACGTGATAACTTTCTCGGGCAGAATTCCTGCCGGAGCGTACGAACGATGCAACGACGCACCTTCATGAACATGACCGCCGGCGCGTTCACCGCGCTCGCGCTCGATCCATTCTCCGCCGCCAAAGAACACGAAGCCAAAACTCCGGTCACTTATCCTGACCCCGCAGTCGAAGTCGTCGATCCCCGCTTCGCCAAATACAAGATCGGCAACGCCGCAGTCGAGCGCCTCTATACCGGCGCACGTTGGGCGGAAGGGCCCGTTTGGTTTGGCGACGGACGCTATCTTCTCTTCAGCGACATCCCGAACAACCGCATCCTGCGCTGGCTCGAGGACACCGGCGAAGTCAGCGTCTTCCCCGGCCCGGCCAACTACAGCAACGGACACACCCGCGACCGCCAGGGCCGCCTGCTCTCCTGCGAGCACGATACCCGCCGCGTCACCCGCGTCGAGCACGACGGCACACTCACCGTTCTGATGGACCACTACCAGGGCAAGCCGCTCAACGCGCCGAACGACATCGTTGTGCATTCCGACGGCGCGATCTGGTTCACCGATCCGGGGTACGGCATCATGTCCAACTACGAAGGACACAAAGCCGCGTTCGAACTTCCCGCCAACGTCTACCGCCTCGATCCGAATACGCGCGAAGCGACCGTCGTCATCGGCGACCTCGATAAGCCCAACGGACTCTGCTTCTCTCCCGACGAGAAGAAACTTTACGTCGTCGATACCGGAGAGCCGAAGCATCCGAACGATCCTCACCCGATCCGCGTGTACGACGTCGAGAACAACGCGCGCGTCAAGAACGGCCGCCTGTTCGCGAACCTGGCTCCGGCAAATTCCGACGGAATTCGCTGCGATGTGGATGGCAACGTCTGGTCTGCCGCGGGATGGGCCGGCGACGCCTTTAACGGAGTCCACGTCTTTGCGCCCGACGGAACTCTGATCGGCAAGATCCATCTCCCGGAAACCTGCGCGAACCTCTGCTTCGGCGGAGCGAAGAAAAACCGACTCTTCATGGCCGCCAGCCAGTCACTGTACGCCGTCTATGTGGGCACCGAAGGCGCGCAGCAGCCTTGAATACGCGATCTCATCTGACGTGTTAGAATTCACGCGATTTTTTTAGTTGGGGTCCGGAATCATGTTGGCTGCTTTTGTTGTGTCACTTCTCATCTCCGGGTCTTCATCGATCGACGCAAGTCGTTCCATCCTCGTCGACGTCGGCAAGCTCGAAGCCGGCCTTTAACATTCACACCAACTGCAAGTGATGTTGTTCCTGAAAGCAGATTCTTGGCAGCTAAGGAGCTCATATGAGACGTGCTCATCTTTCAGTCGCTCTGATCGTGTTTCTTGCGGTTTCCTCCTCATCACTCTTCTCGCAATCCTCCGAAGGACGCATTCTGGGCACGGTCTCGGACCAAAGCGGCGCAGTCGTTTCTCAAGCGCAGGTCACCGTCATCAACACGACCACAAACGTCAGCCGGGTGTTGCGCACCACCAATGCCGGTGAGTACGTCGCCTCGAATCTGGAGCCCGGGCCATACCAGGTCGTTGCCGAGATGAAGGGATTCAAGACCGCCGTCAGAACACAGGTCCTGGTCGAAGTCTCGCGCGACGTTCGCGTCGACCTGAAGCTTGAGCCAGGCGCCGTCAGCGAGAAGGTTGAAGTCTCGGCCGAAGGCTCTCTCGCCGACACCACCGACGCCACCCTCAATGGCGTGCTGTCGAACAAGGCGATCTCCGAGCTTCCGGTGCAGGGCCGCGACTTCCAGAATCTGCTCGAATTGCATCCCGGCGTGCAACGCACGCCAGGCGGAGGATTCCACTCCGTCACCTCCAACGGCAACCGGCCGGATGACAACAACTTCTTTATCGACGGCGCCGACGATAACGACGCCTACTACGGTGAAACGGTCGTCAATGATGCAGGCATCCAGGGCACGCCCGCCAGCCTGCTGCCTCTCGACGCCATTCAGGAATTCAACACGCAGGAGAGTCCAACCGCAGATTACGGAGTGAAGCCCGGCGTAGTGATGAATATCGGGATCAAGTCCGGCACCAATGATGTGCATGGCTCGGCCTACTACTTCAGCCGGAATTCCGCGTTCGACGCGCGCAACTATTTCAATCCCGCGCCAAGCCCTCTGGCCGCACTCATCATGCACGAATTCGGCGCATCCCTCGGCGGGCCGATCAAGAAGGACAAGTGGTTCTACTTCGTCAACTATGAAGGTATTCGAGACAAGGTGGGCAATCCGGGCGTCGTCGACAGCCCGGTTACGACATCCCTGGCCAGCCAGATGGGCGGCATTGAGAATTCCGATGGCAGCCCGAATTCGGCTTTGTACAGCGTGCCGGACGCGATCGCGTATATGCAGTCTCCTGACGGAATCGCGTATTGCCAGGATAATTACGACAACATTTCGACTTGCTCTCTGAACCCGCTCAGCCAGCAACTCAGCCAACTCCTGCTTCCGAACCCGGGCTTTACTGCATCGCAATCCGATCCGGCGGCCATCGACTTCGACTTCAACAACAAGAACCGCGGCGACACGCTGGTCGCAAAAACCGATTACCTGCTGTCGAAAAATCACATCCTCAGCGCCCGCTTCATCTATGGCAACACGTTCCAGATCGAAGAGGACGCTTTTCCGCTCCGCGCCGACTGGCTGTCGACGACCAGCCCGATCACGAAAGTTTTTGGCGTAAGCCTGGCTTCGACTCCGACGTCCGCGTGGTCCAACGAAGTTCGTTTCAGCTACAACAGCTTCAACGAATCGATTCTGCCCGTGGACCACAATGTGAACCCGACGCAATATGGTCTCAATACCGGCGTGACCGATCCGCGCCTGTTCGGATTTCCCCGCATCAGTCCCGGCGTGGACTTCAACTACATGGGTGGCAATTCGAGCTGGCCGCTGAATACCAGTCCCATCAAGACGTACAGCTTTGGCGACACGGCGTCCTACACGCGAGGCCGGCAGACTATCCGATTCGGCGGCAGTTTCCGTTACGGCGATGTCGACTATTACCGCGCCGGCTACGGGCGAGGCCGCATCGACTTCCGCGATTTGTGGAACTTCATGGCTGGAGATGTCCGGCGCTGGCGCTTCTTGTATGGCGATCCTCATCGCCAGGTGAGCCAGAAATCAATGGGGATCTTCCTCGAAGACGATTTCAAGGTGACGCCCCGCATGACCTTCAACTTGGGTCTTCGCTACGATCTGACGGGCTCGATCAAAGACGCTCACAACCAGCTGGCCAACTACGTGCCAACGTCTGCCACCGGACTGGTGCAAGTGGGGCAAGGCCTCAGCGCGCCTTATCCGACGAACTACAACAACATTTCGCCGCGAGTGGGCATGGCCTGGGATGTGTTTGGCACCGGCAAGACGGTCGTCCGCTCCGGCTTCGGCATCATCTTCGAGCAGCCGTCCATCCGTACGTTCATGTTCAATGGCGGCGGACTCAACCTCAACCCGACCGGCATTTCCTATGTTGACGCCAATGGCGTTCAGCAAAATCCGGCCGGCACGATTACTTCGTTTCTCCAGATCTCCAGTGATGGCAGCCAGATCAACTGGCTCGCCCCCGACCAGACCTCCACAATGTTCCCCAATGCCTCCAACTCCGGAAATGTTTGCACCATCGACAGTCAGTGCAGCGTTTTCGCCGTTGATCCGCACTTGCGAACTCCGTATGTGATGAACTGGAACTTCAACGTGCAACAGGCGCTCTCGAAGAGCACTCTTCTGCAGATTGCGTACGTCGCCAATCACGGAGTCCGGCTCTACAGCGTGACCGATCCGAACCAGGTCAATCCTAATTCCCCGCTGGAGAGTGATTCGAATAACCCGGACTTTTGTGATCACTGTGAAACCTATGGACGCCCTTTGGTGACCAACTGTCCTGTCACTGCACTTGGTGGGCTTGGCAGCGGCGGACCGTGCTTCCCATGGCTCGGCTTTTTCAGCTTGCTGGGCAACCAGTCCAGCTCCAACTTCAATTCCCTGCAGGTCACGCTGACCAAGCGGTATTCCCACGGCTTATATCTGCTGGCCGGATACACCTACGGCCATGCGATCGACACCGCCACCAGCAACCTGGCCGGCGTGCCGCCCGACAGCAACAACTATGCTGCCGAGCGAGGCAACGGAGATTACGATATACGGCACCGCTTCACGTTTTCTCTGACCTACGACCTGCCGTCCGTCAAGTCGAAGTGGCAGATGCTCGAGGGCTGGCAGGCCACCAGCGTCGTGAATCTGCAGGCCGGAATGCCGTATACCCTCAGCGACTTCGGCAACGACATCAGCTTCACCGGAGAACTTAACGATCGCTGGAACATGACCGGGAATCCCAAGGACATTCACTGGTCCCCCAGAACTCCTCTGCCGTATTTTGATTTTTCCGATGCTGCACACAGCAATGCCGCTTGCCTCGCGCAGGCGACTGCGTTGGGTACGGTTGACAACCTGAACTACTACGGTTGCTTCCAGCAAGGCAGCGCCGTCATCACACCTCCTGCGGACGGGACGCAGGGCACCATGGGGCGCAACATCTTCCGCGGGCCCGATTTCACGAACTGGGATCTCTCGCTGTCGAAAGTCTGGAAGCTCAGTGAGCGCGTCAAGGTGCAATTCCGCGGCGAGGTGTTCAACGTTCTCAACCACACCAACTTTGCCGGGTTGGACACCGACTTATCTTCTACCAATACCGTCGGAACGGTGGTTTACACGCCGGATGTTGGCGCGGCAAATCCTGTGATCGGATCAGGCGGTTCCCGTCACATTCAGTTGGGCGCCAAAATCCTCTGGTAATCGAAGAGGACGAAATCGCTCGCCGATTGGGGCCACTAGAGCATCGCCCCACCCTTTCGCGCGTTCTTTGCGAAAGGGTGGGATTTCAACACACCGATCCCAGGCGTTCGTGATTTTGAGTTCCGCGAGTCGCGCTTTCCCCAGCGCTCCCTACTCAAGGAGCAAATCCGCGATCTTCCCAAGCAATGCGTCTTTCGTAAATGGCTTCTCGATGTACTCTTTCGCCTGTAGCGCCGGGGCGTAGCGATTCACCATTTCGCTGGAATAGCCCGACATGAAGAGCACCTTCAGATTCGGATCGGAAGCTTTGGCCGAAGTCGCCACCTGCACCCCGCTCATCTTCGGCATCATGATATCGGTCAGAACGAGCTGGATTTCCCCCTTGCGTCCCTCCATAAACTCCAGGGCTGCTTGGGGGGTCGGCGCTTCCAGCACCTTGTAATTCGCATTCTCCAAAGTATGCCGGACTAACTCCCGCACCGCGCTGTCGTCTTCAACGAGCAATATTGTCTGGCCGTCTCCGCGCTTCGATTGTTTCGTCAAGGCTGGCACGGAGATCGCATCGGCGGGTTCACTCACCAGCGGCAGGTACACCTTCAACGTCGTCCCCTTTTGCGCCTCGCTGTAGACCCAGATGTAACCCTGGTTTTGCTTTACAATCCCGTACACCGTCGAGAGTCCCAGGCCCGTGCCCCGGCCAGCCTCCTTCGTTGTATAAAACGGTTCGAATATGCGCGCTTTGGTCTGTTCGTCCATGCCGCATCCGGTATCCGAGAAAGACAGCATCACATAATCTCCCGGACGCACGGCCTCCTGCTGCCGGTGGTAGCTTTCGTCCAGTTGCTCATTGCGCGTTTCGATCGTGATCTGGCCACCTTCCGGCATGGCATCGCGCGCATTCACGGCGAGGTTCATCAGGACTTGCTCAAACTGGCTCGCATCCACGACAACATTGCCAAGAGCGTCTGACAGCTTCAGAACAATTTGCACATCGTCCCCAACCAGCCTCTGCAGCATGTCTGCGAGCTGTTGGAGCAGTTTGTTCAGATCAACCACGGTCGGATAAGCAACCTGTTGTCTGCTGAACGCCAGCAACTGCTTGGTCAGAGACGCTGCCCGTTCCGCTGCCGACTTGATGCGCGTAAGGTTTCTTACCACCGCATGATCGGCGTCCAAGTGATCGACTGAGAGCTGGGTGTATCCGACAATCACGCTGAGAACATTGTTGAAGTCGTGGGCCACGCCTCCGGCCAGACGTCCCACGGCCTCCATCTTCTGTGCCTGGCGATACTGGGCTTCCAGCTTCTTTTTCTCCGTGACGTCCTGCTTGATGCCGACGAAATTCGTAATCTGCCCCCCTGTAAGCACGGGAGCAATCGTCATTTCCTCGGTGTACAGAGTCCCATCTTTCTTGCGGTTCCGGATCTCCCCGTGCCATACCTCCCCCGACTGGATCGTCGACCATAGCGTCCTGTAGAAGGTCTGGTCATGCTCCCATGATTTCAAGATGCGCGGATTGTTTCCCAGTGCCTCCTCGAGCGTGTAGCCGGTAAGCTCTGAGAAGGCTCGGTTCACCCACAGAATTTTGCCCGAACAATCAGTAATCACAATCGCGTTCGCGGCGGCTTCAAGCGCCGCAGCCTGAAGATGCAACTGCTGTTCGACAGACGCGTGCTTCTTCGCGGCGGCATCGATCACCGCTTCTTTTTTCCGGATCACAAAATAGAGAACAGAGGCGAGAAGCAACACGAACAAGATTCGAAGGGTGCGAATCAGCCAAACCACAGCCGGAACGTGAATGAACCACGTAGCAACTTCAGCCCCGATTAACACCAGGGTAGCCAGCACGACCACGTCATAGATTCTCGTCAGCCGTGACGCTACCAGCGGCTCATCCGCATTCTTCACTTCGACTACCCCAAGTAGAGATGCGAGGGGAAGGGATAACTCGCGGTCTCCCACAGACTAATGAATTTTGGCCTTATTACACTCTGGACTTGCCAACCAATCTAAAAAAACCGGCGCTGCCCTTTTTCCTACTTACAATGGCGAGATGAACAACTTGCCCATGGCTGTCCTCTCATTCGTTCTGGCATTTATACTCCCGGCACAAGGGTCTGACTACAAATATGTACGAATCGGCATTAATGACGACGTTACCACCAAGGCTGAACCAGGCTATGCCCTGATGGGTGGAGGCTCCGATCTCGATCAGGCCTTCCGCTTCCTCTGTGACAAAGGTGCGGCGGGAGACTTCCTGATCTTGCGCGCCGCCGGCGATGATGACTACAACCCCTACGTCAAGTCTCTCTGCAAGATGAATTCCGTAGCGACCCTGATCATCCCCAGCCGCGAGGCTGCGAATGATCCCAGGGTCGCTGAAATCATCCAGCATGCCGAGGCTGTCTTCATCGCGGGCGGCGATCAGGCGCGATACATCAACTGGTGGCAGCACACGCCCGTCGAAGACGCGCTGAATGCGCACATCTCTGCCGGAAAACCGATCGGAGGCACCAGCGCCGGATTGGCCGTCCTGGGCCAGTACATTTACTCGGCGCAAGGCGATGCGCCCGACGATAAGGACCTCTCTTCTCCGATGGCGCTTGCCGATCCGTATATCCCGCGCGTCACCGTGCGCAAGGATTTTCTGAACATCGATCTCCTGCGTAACACGCTCACTGATACACATTTCGCCAAACGCGACCGCATGGGCCGCACGCTGGTTTTTCTGGCGCGCATTGTTCAAGACGGATGGTCGGCGAATCCTCGCGAGATTGCCGTGGACGAGAAGAATGCTGTGTTGGTAGAGAGTGATGGAAGGGCGCAGGTCATCGGTCCCGGCAAAGGCGCCTTCTTCCTGCAGGTCCAGAAGGCGCCATCCGTGTGCCAGTCGGGAATACCGCTGACGTTCCCTGACATTGCGGTGTATCACGCGCCTTCGGGAACTCACTTCAATCTGAAAACCTGGAGCGGTTCGGGAGGCAGTCCCTATTCCCTTTCCGTCGATAAAGGGACGGTAAGCAGCACAGGTGAAAAGGGACACATCTACTAGCGCGGTGCAGGCGGAGGCGTGGCTCGACTCATGTAAGCAATCCAGCGCACTCGCGCTCATTCTCTCGCTATTCAATATACTTGACATTAGCAACTATATATATGCTATCGTCAACTGTCTGGAGGTGCCCTTATGCCGGAATCTGGCATCGATCGACAGGTAAGCGCCATTCGCGCGTTCAACCGCTTCTACACTCGCAAAATCGGTGTGCTCGACGGAATGGCAAGCAGCCCGTTTTCTCTCGCCGAAGCGCGCGTCTTGTATGAGATCGCGCACCGCGAGCAGCCCACAGCTACTGATATCCGCAAACAGCTTGGCCTGGATGCCGGATACCTCAGCCGCATCCTGCGCGATTTCGAAGGTCGCAAGCTGGTCACGCGGGAACAGTCCAGGAAGGACGAGCGACAAAGATTCCTGTCGCTTACCACCAAGGGACGGAAAGCGTTTGCACCGGTTGACGAGCGTTCCGATCGGGACGTGGCCGCATTGCTCAAGGCGCTGTCGCCTGCCGGGCGGAAGCGATTGGTTGATGCCGTGCAAACCGTGCGCCGCCTGCTGGGCGACACCGCGGAACCCGGAACTCCCTATTTGCTTCGACAACACCAGCCGGGCGATATGGGCTGGATCGTCCACCGGCAGGCAATCCTTTACGCCGAGGAATACGGGTGGGACGACACATATGAGGCGCTCGCGGCTGAAATCGTTGCGCACTTCATCAAAACTTTCGATCCAAAACGCGAGCGCGCCTGGGTTGCCGAAAAAGATGGAGAAAGGGTCGGCGCCGTATTCGTTGCCAAGGAATCAAACGAGGTGGCCAAGCTGCGCCTGCTGCACGTTGAACGGGAAGCGCGCGGGCTGGGCATCGGCAAGCGTCTCGTGGCCGAATGCGTTCGATTCGCCCGTCAGGCTGGATATCAGAAGATGACGCTCTGGACGCAAAGCATTCTTCGCGCGGCGCGGCACATCTATAAAGACCAGGGCTTCGAGGTCGTCCGTGAGGAAAAGCATCACAGCTTCGGTAAAGACCTTACCGCTGAGATCTGGGAACTAAATCTGCGGGGGCTCAGTTCCTGAGCCCCCACTTCTACAATGAATTTACGGCCGGGTCAGGAAGATCGGCAGTCCCAGCTTGTGGTCGTACTTCGGACGGTAGCGCTCGGTGTTGTACATCGATTCGATGTCCACCTTGCGCGGTCCCAGCTTCGGATCAGGGATTCCCGCCATCGCGTATCGGCCTTCGTTGATCGCCGTCATCAAGCCGGACTTGCCTTCTTCCAGCGCGTCCATGGCCATGCCGGCAAACGTGAATGCCACCATGCGGTCGACGAAGTCCGGGCTGCCCGAGCGCAGTTCATACGTCAGGTCGCTCACCACCGTCTCTTCGCCCGTCGCCTGCTTGATCTCATCGCTCAGGTCTTCGGCCACGCTCATCTTCTTGCGATGGCCGAACGCGTCGGGCTCGCCGTATTCCCTTACCTTGTAACCCTGCCACTCGGCGCCTTCCGAAAGGATGACCAGCGAGTAGTTGCTGGGATTGTTCCGCTTGTCGTTCATCAGCAGCTCGATCAGGTGCTTAAGATCGACTTTGTATTCCGGAATGCAGCAGCGCACTGCCGTCACATAGGCCGTGTACAGCGAGGTATAGCCGGCGTCGCGGCCGAACACGCGGAAGATCCCGATGCGCTCGTGCGAGCCGACCGTCGTGCGCTGCCGGTCGATGGCGTCCATGGCGCGCGTAATCGCGGTCGAGAACCCGATGCAGTACTCGGTGTTCCGGACGTCGTTGTCCATCGTCTTCGGCACGGCGATGACCTTCATGCCTTTGCGGTCGAGTTCCGCGGCGTAGCTCAACGTGTCGTCGCCGCCGATCGCTATCAGGTAATCGAGTCCCAGCGTCTCAATGTTCTTCAGCACGCCCGGGGTGACGTCATAGACCGTGCTGGTCACGCCCTTCTTCGTCGATTCCCGGGGTTCGAACTTCTGCCCCTGCAGCGCCGGAGGCACCTTCTTCATCTTGGTGGGATTGGTGCGCGAGCTGTGCAGGAAGGTTCCGCCCGTGCGGTCGATGGTGCGCGTATTCTCGCGGTTGAGCGGCAGGATGTAGCGCGCCTTGCTCGCCGGATCATTCAGATCCACATGCGTCAACCCTTCCCAGCCGCGCCGGATGCCGACCACTTCGCATCCGAGTTCAGCCCCGCGGTACACCACCGACTTAATAACGGAATTCAGCCCGGGAACGTCGCCGCCTCCGGTGAGTATGCCTATGCGCTTCTTTGCCATGTATGACTCCTTATGAGATGAGGAATGAGTACTGCGATTTCGCGG
Source organism: Terriglobia bacterium (assembly GCA_963727085.1). Lineage (GTDB taxonomy): Bacteria > Acidobacteriota > Terriglobia > Terriglobales > Acidobacteriaceae > Sulfotelmatobacter. The sequence goes on from CAVSER010000008.1 coordinate 586,755, forward strand.
GGCTGACGCCCAACTACGAAACTGGGACCGAGTCACTGCAGGAACTTATTATTTTAACGATTAGACGCCCATCGCGGCGAAGAACTTTAGGCTATAGGCGTTTCGTATGCTGATATTCCATTCTGCCCTGGCATCCTGGCCGAGCGTAGTTTGCCCGGCTCAGGATCTATTTTGCCGTCGGCAGAATGTTGGTGGTGTGAGCTGGCGTTTTACGTCTTCTCCGCCAGCATCCGCACCCTTTTCCCGAAGATCATTCCATGCACCGTGAGCACGGGGCCGATTAGCACGTAGGTCAATCCCGACCACGCCGGATACCGGAATGCAATGAAGAACGAGGCGGCGGCAATCAGGGCCAGCAGAGAGTTCTCCTGCACGGCATTGCGTGTCTCCAGCGCTTCCACCGGACTCAGTTCCAGTTCGCGCCGCAGCCTGTAGGCGTGGGCATACATCAAGAGAAAGAGGATGAACACCGCAGCGAAGCCCACGGCATAGATGCGCATCACGACGGAGGCCTCCGATTGGTTCAGGGTCCCGGACGCCGCGCCGATGACCTCCAGAAACAACATCGTGAATACGAACTTCAAGGGATAGACGTAAAACAAAACCACAAACAGCAGCACAACGTTGAGGACCATTGTGTATGTGTCCTCAAGGCCGTAGCGCCGCGAGAAGATGTAGTGCGCCCGCCAGATCATGATCAACTGGGCGAAACACACCGCGAACGGCACGAACCCGCGTATCGCAGTCATCAACTCGGCGTAATTGTGTGGAACCTCGAGCGAGACCACCAGCAGGGTCAGGGCAAATCCGAAGACAACGTCGCAGAAGGCCTCTAGCCGCGTGATCTCGCCGCTGCGCCACCGGAAGTATTTCTCCGGAAGCAGGCCGCGCCGGTGCTCTGACGCCATCTCGTGCGTGGGAGTGTGCTCGCCCCTTGCGGATGTGGTCTGCGCGCCCTGACCGGAGTCGCCCTGCCGTCGATGCTTGCTCATGGTCTGGGATTCTGCCGTGTGTGAGCACACGTTGGCAAGCGAAGGATGGGGGCCTGGGGCGCGGAGCGTCGCCCTACGCGGGAACCGGAAGCCGAGCGCCGGAAGCCGTCTTCCAAAGCCGCATCATCAGCCAGACCGATCCGGCAAAGATAAATGGAGACGAATAGAATCCCGGCGCGGGACGCGATACTTGGATCCCGGCCACGGTGTGGCCGAGGATCGTCACCATCGTGTGCCCGATCCCATTGAAAAACATGATCAGCCCAAAGATCCACGCGAGCGGACGCAGCCATCGCGCGCCACGCGCGGCCAGCGGCGTGAGGGCGAAACCAAGAAGAACCACGAGAATCAGTCCAACCAGCCACTCGCGAAATTCAAACGTCGGCATGGGAAACCATGACCAGCGCCCGCGCAGCGCGGTGACTGTGGGGTTATAGATGGCAAGGAATCCAGTGATGGCTTCGTCGAGGACGTGCAGGGCCAAAGCCACCGTGAGTGCGAACCAGGCTCGGCCAAATCCGGTTCCGTGGGACTCTGCTTCCAACATGGCGCCCACCTCTGCCGATCATTATGCTCCCGGCGCCAGCCTTGCGGTTCGTTTTGGCGGCGTTTTGATTTCTTTCAAGGTCATCCTGAGGCGGTGCTTTTCCGCCTCAGGATCTATGCATTTCACCGGAAGCGGCGATGCTGCACGCAAAATGCAAGATCCTGAAGGTCACAAACTACGCGCCCTTCAGGATGACAATGATTAGCTGCATCCCGAAACAACGAAAGCTAGCGCTTCACTTCACTCATTAGCGCGAGCAGATTGTCTTCCGTGTCACGGAAGAAGGTCATCCACAGGTCATGGTCGGGCATCTTTGCGATGACGTGCGGTTCGTCGTCAAAGCACACACCTTTTTCCTTCAGGCCTGCATGGGCGGCCTGAATGTCGGGCACGGCGAAATAGAGGATCGAGCTCGCGTGATCGAACTCGGGCTTCTCCGGATGATCGAGCATCAACCGCACCCCGCCGCAATCGAAGAATGCCAGTCCCGGCGGAGCCTTGAATAACAGCTTCAATCCAAGCGTCTTTTCGTAGAAGTCTGCGGCCCGCTCTACATCGTGCGTACGAATCTGGACCTGCCCCAGGCGGGTGATTCCGGGTGTAGTCATGCGTTGTTCTCCATCGGGAAATTATGACCTTCGGGAGCCTTACGGCCTGTGGAAATCCTCGCTAAACGGCTCCGCGACTGGAGCTAATTTTACTTACGGCCAGTAACCAGCGTCGCGGTACTATAGGCACTCGATAAGGGCGGCCGGATCACCGATACTGACCTGTGGTGCTGCCCGGCAGTTCCGGGCGGGTCGGCTTGTCTTCGATGTCAGGTTCGTCCTCCCCATTCCGTCATCTGTAACAATACTGCTCGAAAGGATCGCGTTGACGCGAAGGCGCACACTTCTAACCAGCGCAGCCCTGTTGTGGCTGGTACATATTGGTGTTGCTGCCGCGTTCGGAACGCGCCCGCCCGGGCCGACGCTTTCCGACGTGATCCAGTTCGTGATCGGCGGATTGCTGATGGTTACGCTCTGGCAATCGAGCCGCCGCTCGGAAGGCATGGCGCGCGCCTTCTGGTTGCTGGCCACATCGGCCTACGGATTGTGGATGGTCGCGCAGGGACTCAGCGTCTACAACGATCTCGCGAGCTTCCCGGTCATCGTGCCGTTCGCAAACCTTTTGTTCTCGTTCTGGTTCGCGCCGCTGGCGATGGCGCTGTTCCTCGATCCGGAGCACGAGCGCGGACGCCTCGACACCTTGATGGTGCTGGATTTCGCGCAGGGCCTGCTGGTGTGCGTCGCGGCCTATCTCTATTTCTATTACATTCCGAAAGCGGAAGCCGGTTCGGAACTGTCCCATACCGTCTGGATTCCCTACTTTGGCGGCTATGGGCTGGTGGCCGGCGCATTCATCTTGCGGTCCATCCTCTCGCGCTCGCGCGATGTGAGGTCTTTGTTCGGGCGCGTCGGCCTGTTTCTCGGGCTCTCCGGATGCGTGGATGCTCTCTACTACTACGGTCCGGGAATGTTCCTGCGCACCGGACAGTGGTTCGACATTCTGTGGAGCGCTCTGCTGGTGATCCCGATGGCGATTGCCGCAACCTGGAAACAGGCCGAGGCACCGCCCATCTCTCACGACCAGCCGGTGCGCGAAAAGCGGATCTATACCGAAATTTTCTATCTGATCTATCCACTGCTCGTATTGTTCATGTCTCTGCGCATTGCGCGCGAGCGTCTGTGGATCGCAGCTTTAGTCGTGCTGCTTTCATTCGTGTGTTCGAGCGCGCGGTTGCTGGTCACGCAGCATCGCCTGATCCTGGTGAAGGAGGCGCTGCGACGCGAAGCCTCGCGCGATGGCCTCACCAGCCTGTGGAACCGCAAGGCGATCTTCGGGATTCTCGATCGTGAACTGCTGCGCGCGGAACGCGACAAGCAGCCGGTCGGCTTGATCATGATCGATGTGGATCACTTCAAGTCGGTGAACGACAGCCGCGGACACGCCGCGGGAGACGACGTGCTTCGCATCATTGCCAGCGGAATCGCAGCGGTGGTTCGTCCGTATGATTCCGTTGGACGCTACGGCGGCGAAGAGTTTCTGATCGTCGCTCCGAACTGCGGCATCGGCGAAGCCTGGGAACTGGCCGAACGCGTGCGCGTGCACGTGGCCGGATGCAACATCATGGCCGGAGGCTCGCCAGTGAAAGTGAGCCTGAGCCTTGGAGTCGCGACCGGCGAGAGCGCAGCCGAGATCGAGAAACTCCTGCAGGCCGCCGACGCCGCCCTCTATCAGGCGAAGAATAACGGGCGCAACCGCGTCGAGCCAAGCCTGGGACGCGCCGCCACCGCCGCACAGTCCCCCGGCGCCACCAGCCCTGACTTCTGGCTGTAGGCGCGATAGCAAACCTCTTCACTGGACTTACAATTTCGAGCAACTGCGCTCACGAGCGATCCGAACCGCAATTATCTCTATGCGGCCGGCCCCCTTGGGCTGATGACCTTCAGCATCGACAGCTCCACTGGAGTACTGACCCAGGTGGGAACGCCTCCGCCGACCGTGGCTTCTGGCTGGACGGTGCTGACGTTGGTGCGGTAGGGGCTTTGGTCTTAATTAGGTCGAAGGTCTTAGGATTCATGTTTCAAAGTTTCAAGGTTGCAAGGTTTCAACGACCAGGTCTTAGGTTGTAGGTCTTAGGGTTTAGACTGTCGGACGGCCGGAGTGCGGTGTAGCTCCTAAGGCCCAAGACCCACGACCTGAGACCCAAGCAACAGCTGTTATCAGTCTTTGAAACCTTGAAACGTTGAAACTTTCTCCCGAGGCCCCCATGATTCGCAAGCGTTTCGCAGTCGTCATCATCGCGGTCTGCTGTTCGCTCTCCGTCGTCGCGCAGGATTTGCCGAAACTCAGCCGGCCTGAGGAGGCTGGCTTTTCTTCCGAACGGCTCGGACGGCTCACGCAATTCTTCCAATCGGAAGTCGATAAAGGCGCAATCCCCGGCGCGGTGCTGTTGGTGTCGCGCAACGGGAAGACCGTCTTTCGCCAGGCGATTGGATATCAGGATCGGGAGAAAAAGAGTCCGATGAAGCCGGACACGATGTTCCGCATCTTCTCGATGACCAAGCCGATCGCGACAGTCGCGGTCATGATGCTCGCCGAAGAAGGCAAAATCGACGTGATGGCGCCGGTGGCGCAATATCTGCCGGAATTTAAAGATGTGAAAGTGGGCGTCGAGAAGATGGATCCCGCGGGCGGAAAGACTTATCTGGCGCTCGAAGCGCCAGTCCGTCCGATGACAGTGCAGGACCTGCTGCGGCATACGTCGGGACTGGTGTATGGACCGTTCGGCAACACGCTCGTGCACCAGGAATACAACAAGGCCAACCTGTTTGATCCGGGCCAGACGCTCGCGGAATTCGTAGCGAAGATTTCGAAGCTGCCGTTGGCGCATCAGCCGGGCAGCACCTGGGAGTACGGCATGTCGGTCGACGTGCTCGGGCGCATTGTCGAAGTTGTGTCGGGGATGCCGTTCGACCGCTTCCTGGAGGAGCGCATCACCAAGCCGCTGAAGATGACGGACACCGCGTTCTATCTCAATCCATCGCAAGTGGCGCGGATGGCGGAGTTCCAGGCGGATCCGAAGACGGGCAAACGGCCGCCGATGGGCGAATCCGCGGACTTCACCAAAGAGAAGGTGAAATTCTTCTCGGGTGGAGGCGGGCTGCTTTCCGATGCGTCGGACTATTCGCGTTTCTGCCAGATGCTGGTGAACGGCGGCGAACTCGACGGCGTTCGCTTGCTGTCGCCGAAGACGCTGGCGGTGATGGCGTCCGACCAACTTCCGCCGAATGCGGCACGTGTGGCAATGCTTGAAGCGACGCAGGATATGTCTCCGATTCGAGATCTGGGACAGAGCTTCGGACTGGGCTTCGCGGTTCGCACCGAGGTTGGACATAGCGCCGTATCCGGCTCGGTTGGAGATTATTTCTGGGCAGGAGCGGCCGGAACTTATTTCTGGATCGATCCGCAGGAAAAGATGTGTGCCGTGATGATGCTGCAGATGCCGTTTGTCGAGGCGGGGGTGTACCGGCGAGCGATGCGGGAGATCGTCTACGGGGCGCTGGTGCACTAGCAAGATCGGCCGAAGCGTCGACGCAGCAAACAAAATGCATAGATCCTGAGCCGGCAAAGAACGGCAGCTCAGGATGACAACGCGAATTAGAGGGCCATTATCGATCTATTTCGGCTTGTTCGCCTTTTGTAACAAATCCTAGATTCAACAGCCATCTCATGGATGTGGGCTTACTATTCGCTCCCAAGGCCTTCCCCCCGATTTTAGTGCGTCACGAGGGAACGCGCGCCGGGCTAGCGAAGAGGTTCGGCGCGCGTTTGTTCGGGCGAACCCTATCCAAGCCGCTGGCGCTGAAACTCTTCCTACAGGCGGCTAGTCTCCTTCGAAAAGAAGCTTGCTGTGATCGACAGCAGAACCGTCGGACTGCGGTGGTTTCTTCTTCTGCTGCTCGAGGTTATCCAAGCGGTCACAGAGCTGTTTGACGAGATCTGTAAGCTTTGCCGGATCAGCTTCGGTGGAGGCCTGCGTAGCCAGTTCCCGCCAGTCTGAAGCAGTGGCATGGGAGAGAGTGGGTTTTCCGTCGTCTTGCATATCGTGCTCCTTCCGGCCGGATGGATAACGGTCAGTCGGTCTTTCTGCGTCTTTCTTTGGATGCTCCGGCTGCAGTAGTTACCAAATTCTGACTCTGTGGCTCCATACAGTGAACTATGTAGAATCACTTTTGCCTCACGCGAAAAACCGACTCCCGCGTTTTGACCCACATGCTTTGCACCAAATGTTCTGTGTCTGGAGGGCCCGGAGTACAGGGAACACTGTAGTTTTCCGGCTGAAGTCCACGGATAGACTCGGGTGGGACATTGGTTCGCCGGCTGCTGCTTCCACTGTGCGGGGAAGCATGCTTCCGGACCTCGCGTACTGAATGAGCAACTCCAATTTAAGACCCAAACAGGATTTACCGAACGGTGAAGACCGGCTTTCGGTGATCTCCGCGTCTGCCCGCCTGGGCTGGTGGGACTGGAATATTGAGACAGACGATCTCGTGTGGTCGAAGGAGTGCCTTGAGATGTTCGGCCTGCCGCCGGAGACGAAGATGAGTTACGAGCGCTTCGCGCAGGCGATCCACCCTGAGGATCGCGATCGGGTCCATGAAGCCGTTCAGTCGGCGCTGAAGACGGGCGAAGAATACAGCGTTGAGATGCGAGCGGCGTGGCCGGATGGGAGCGTGCATTGGGTAGTCTCCCGCGGGCGAGCATATTTCGATAAAGCTGGAAAACCAGTGCGCATGAGTGGCGCGGGGATGGACGTCACGCAATCCAAAGAGACGGAAGAAAACCTGCTGCGGGCGCGAGCGGAAGCGAAGACGCAGGCCGATAACTTTGCCGCGGTCTTCGATGCGATGCCGGCAGCGGCGTTCTTTTCCAACGACCGCAAGTGCGAGGTAATGATCAGTAATCGCGCGGCATACGACCTGCTGCGGCTGCCATACGGGAGCAACACGTCAAAATCGGCGCCCGCAGGAGAGCGCCCAAAATTCAAGGTTCTGGAAAATGGCCGAGAAATGAAACCGGAAGAACTGCCTGTACAGCAGGCAGCCGCAACGGGGCTTCCAGTGCGTGACAAGGAATTTGAGATTCAATTCGAGGATGGCAGCTCGGTGCATGAGTTCGGGCACGCCGTCCCGCTGTTTGACGAAGCGGGCGAGGTGCGCGGGGCTGTGGGCGCATTCCTGGACATCACCGACCGGAAGGTGATGGAGCAGCGGCTGCGCGAGGCGACGGAACGCTTCCAGGTCGCGCTGCGCAATACCCCGATTACGGTTTTCAGCCAGGATCTCGACCTTCGCTACAAGTGGATGTACAACCCGGTGACGGGATACAACATTGCAGAAATCCTGGGCAAGCGGGATGGCGACTTCCTGGAACGGGCAGAAGATGCCGAGAAGCTGGAGTCCATCAAGAGCGAGGTCATGCGCACGGGGAAGATCTACCAGGGGGAGGTGGAACTCTCACATCAGGGCAAGCTGCGGACGTTCCATGTCACCATCGAGCCGCAACGAGGCTCGCAGAACAACATCATCGGATTGACTTGCGCGTCATTCGATCTGACAGACCGCAAGGCGGCGGAAGCCGAACACGCGAGGCTGGCGCGGCAGCGGCAGCTTGCGCTGGATGCGGCCAAGATGGGCTGGTGGCACTACGACGCATTAACCAAAGTCGGCGAATGGGACGAACCCTTCAGTGATATCTTTGGCTCCTCCAGCCAGAGAATGGAATTTGAGGAGATCCTCAAGAGAATTCATCCTGATGACGTACCTGAAGTGCTCAGGAGATTCGACCTGGCAATGAATCCCGCAGACCCGCAGCCGTACGTAGCCGAGTATCGTGTCGTGCGGCCGGATGGAACGGTGCGTTGGGTGGAAGCTTACGGAGCTGCGGAATTCAAAGGAGAAGGAACGGACAGGCGGGTTTTGAATGTTGCGGGGACGATTCGGGACATCACGGAGAGGAAAGAGGCCGAGGCACGTTTGGTCCAGAACCAGGAAGCATTCCTCAAGCTAGTGGAAAACGCTCCGTTTGGCGTGTACGTGGTGGACTCGCAATTCCGGATTGTGCAGATGAACGCGGGCGCACGAACGGGAGCGTTCCGCAACGTGCAGCCGATCATGGGAAGGGACCTGGGCGAAGCGATACGGATCCTCTGGCCCGAACCGCTAGCTACGGATCTCATCGCGATCTTTCGGCATACATTGGAAACCGGGGAGCCATACTATTCGCCCCGTTTCGTGAGTTCCCGCAATGACATTGCCGTGGTGGAAGCGTACGAATGGGAGGTCCACCGGATCATGCTGTCCGGTGGAAGGTATGGAGCGGTTTGTTACTACTTCGACTCCACCCGGGTGCGCGAAGCGGAAGAGGCATTGCTCAAACAAAGGGAGAGGCATGAGTTTATTGCGGAAGGTTCGGACGTCGGTTTCTGGTTCTGCGATCTTCCATTCAACGAGTTGATCTGGGACAAGCGCGTGAAGAAGCACTTCGGGTTGCCTGAGAATCACACGCCGGTGACGATGGAAACGTTCTATTCGCAAATGCATCCGGAGGACCGGGAGCCGACGCGGCGGGCCATCGAGAACTCCATTGAGAACAACCAACAATACGACGTCCAATACAGGACGATGGCAGCGGACGGGCGATACCGCTGGGTGCGGGCGAACGGGCGCACGTTCTACGACGAAGCAGGAAAGCCGGTGCGTTTTGACGGCATAACGCAGGACATCACGTTGCGCAAGCAGGCTGAAGAGGCGCTGCGCGAGAGCGAGGCGCGGTACCGGAGCCTGGCCGAGAATCTCGACCGAGAAGTGCAGGTGCGGACGACTGAGTTACAGAAGCGTAATGAAGAAATGGTGCGTGCTTCGGAAGGGCTGAGGGATCTGTCCACCCGGCTGCTGCTGATCCAGGACGAGGAACGGAGGCGGATCGCGCGCGAGTTACACGACAGCGCGGGCCAGCTCCTGACCGCGCTGGGGATGGAACTGGCGGCGATCAAGGCACGCGCGAGGCAGGTCGCGCCAGATTTGGCGAAACAGGCGGAAGGCGCCGAGGACCTGGTGCAGCAGTTGCACAGCGACATCCGGACGACGTCGTACCTGTTGCATCCGCCGCTGCTGGACGAGGCAGGATTGTCATCGGCGGTGAGCTGGTACGTGCGAGGGATGACGGAGCGGAGCGGCATTGAGGTGGGACTCGATATGTCGGCGGGATTCGGACGACTGCCACGGGATATGGAGTTGATCGTGTTCCGGCTGGTGCAGGAGTCGCTGACGAATATCCATCGGCATTCGGGAAGCAAGAAGGCGGAGATTCGCCTTACGCGGAAAGACGATCTGGTCACCGTGGAGGTACGGGACGACGGCAAAGGCATCCCCCCGAGACGGCTGGCGGAAATCCGGTCGGGAGGGTCGGGCGTGGGCATTCGCGGCATGCGCGAACGGCTGCATCAGCTCAAGGGCGAGTTTCGGATCGAGTCGAGCCCGTCTGGAACGCAGATTTTGGCGACCATTCCGATTTCTCCGGTGGACCAAGAATCGAGCGGGATGGAACCGATTCGGGCAGCGATGTAGGACTCCCTACCATTTGCGCGAGGTTAGGCTTTGTTCATCTCTCGAGGGGGAACCCTCTCTATCTACTCTCTTCTGACAACTGGACGACTGGTGGCTTCGGCAGAAATGCATAGATCCTGAAGGACGCAAAGTACGCGTCCTTCAGGATGACAGGCTTTTGGCCACGGACGTCGGGGGAAGACGAGCCTCAGGCTTCGAGGCTGAATTGGACGATTCGGCCTATCAGGTAGTCCGCGGGAGTTCTTCCTGGCGGGATTTCGATGACTTCGATGGGGGTGGTCCGGCTGTGGGGACGCAAGATTAATCCATTTCCGGCGAGTTCGACATAGCGGACGGTGCAAGTATCGTTTTTCAGAACAGCGTACATATTGAACTCACCTTTGCGATAAGGCCTGAGTGAGTTGTAATGTCGGTCGATTAGCAGGGTTGAGCCGGCCATGAGGCGTGGGTACATGGCGGCATCTTTGGGGTCCAGCTTGATGAGGACGAAGCGGTGCCAGGAGGAGCGATTGCCCTGAGGCTCGGCCTTGAGCTTGCGCAGGAAGGTTTTCTTGAACTTCAGGATATCGATCACGCGATCGGCGGTGATCAGAGGCGCGGTCGCAGCAGTGGAAGGATCTGTGAGCAGGACGTTTTCGAATCCGTCGGAACTAGGGGGCAGGATGGAGGCGCGTTTGTTCACTTCAGCGGGATCGAGCAGATCGAGGACGGAGAGACGCTGGACGGAAAGAACCTTGTCCATGCCCTCGATGCTGAGGCCGCGCTTGCGGTTGAGGAAGTTGGAGATGTGGGCTTGCTTAAATCCGGTTTGTTGGGCAAGCCGGAGGCCGGTCAGTTCTCCACTTTGTATCCGCTCCAAGAGGATTTTACGGAGATTCTCTTGCAGAACTCTGAACTTCATTAAGCGGAGTATAGCATCGGCCGAAGATGGCAGTGTCGGCAGGGATCGCAGATCTCGCAGCGATGAAGTGCGCCGCTTTCGGATGAAATGGATACCAGCAAGCTGTTCCACTGGAATGAGAACGACAGAAGGTAGTGATCAATCAGAGGGGCGGCAAAAGGAAGTTGGCATGCGAAAAAAAATTCATGGCCGCTCGGGATCGGCAACTCGTTGCAAGGATTCACGATGAGCGGGCAAAAAGTTTTCCACAGATGAGCGATGTTCATCTGACCTTGACCGTAAAAATTCACATGGATAGGATCGCGGCATCCTAGGGGCCAAAACGCTCTATGGCAGACGACAAGACGAGTCAGGAATTGAACGAAGAAAGAAATTTCGGGGAGTTTCGGCGGAAGGTGAAGGCAGTCGAAGTGTTGTCGGCATCCGTGGAGAGGCTTCTGTTGTCGCTTCGCTTCACAGGGAAGGTGAGCGTGGTGATGCAAAACGGCCGGGTCTTAAAATCAGGCTACGAAGAGGGCTATTTCAGCCATCGCGGAAGTGCGGGCGTGGACTGATGAGAGAACGGCAGACTGTAGAAGCGGAGGAACTTCCGGCGTTGCATTGGTAGAAGGCATAATCCGAAATCATCAAAAGTAAATAGCTCAAGCAGGTCATCGTAAGAGAAACGAGCCCTGCGCCTGGTTCCAGAAGCCTGGAAATCATGCGCAGGGCTTTTTGTCTTTCTAGCTGTGAGCTACGAGCTGTGAGATATGAGCAATTCATTCTTGTTTTCAACTTTGGAGAAATCATGAGCAGGCATCATAAAAACCTAAATTCGGAACATGTACGAGTGGAGTTGAAGTATTGCGAGCATTGCGGCGGGTTGTGGGTGCGAGAGGGCGGGAGCGGCGTGTATTGCGACAGGTGCCAGCCGAAGGTAGCGGATCTGCCCGCGCCAAAGAAAAGAATACGGTTGGCGAATCTTCCGGTCGCGCGGCGAACTGTTGTGGATGAGTGCGGGAGTGACATTCCTGGCGAGTCGCTGGATTTGGAAGCTGCGGGAGGTGTGGCATGAGGTATCGGGTCGAGATCGCAGCGGCTTCCGAAGACAGTCAAAATCAGAATCTAAAGCTCAACACAGAGGACACAGAGGGGCACAGAGGGAGGCAACGGCTCGCAGAATTGGAAGCGGAGAGCAGATCCGAGTGGGAGGCGTTGCTGGCGGAAGCGGAATTTGTGGTGCGTGGCGGGAACTCAGAAGCGGCGTTTGAGGCTCCGGGGTATGAGACCGGGGAGCGGCTTTCTCCGGTGGATGAGGGAGAGCGGGAGCGGAGGATTTACCGAGGGCGGGTGATCGCGATGCTGCGGCGATACATGCGGTATTCCATCGAGACCGGGAGGCTGCCGTCGATTGTGGGCCGGGAGTTCTTCCGGGCGAAGGTAACGTCGTACACGGTGGTGACGTTTGAGGACCGGGTGATCTTTGTGCATGACATGGAGAGCTGCCTGGCGAAGCTGGACGAGTTTTCGCAACAGCTGATTGCGCGGCATATATTGCAGGAGCATGACCAAGCGGCAACAGGAAGGCTGTTGGGCTGCACAGAGAGAACGGTGCGAGCGTGGACTCCCATTGCGCTGGATCTGCTTACCGAGATCCTGCTGGATGTCGGGTTGCTGGAGAGGAGGCGGTAGTGGCGTTCGGATGTCTAACGCAGGAACGATCTGAGCGCGAGCATAGGAGGAGGAAGGGTCGTCGGATCCCTCAACGGCGTTCGCCGTTTCAGAATGACAAGATCGTGGGATTCACGATTTCGGAAAATTCGTGTCAAGGGGGTTTTGAATCACAAAACTTTGTAAGTAGCTGGGAACAAGGGAAAAATAAATTTCAAAACTTTTCCGGTTACCCTTTTTGAATTTGCTATTCTGGATATAGAGAGTGAGAAAAACAAAAGGCTCTCATCAGGGCGCGCCCACAAGGCGCGCCTTTTCTGTTTGGGGATCGATCATCGGAATTCATAAGGGAGTGGTGTCGGGGCATGATGAAGAAGAAGGGCAAGAGGAGTAAAGCAGCGGCGCGGAAGACATCGACGAAGAACAAAGTTTCGTCGAAGGGGAAAAAAGGGAAAGAGAAAGACACGGTGGAGGTGCGGAAAGACCTGGTCAGGCTGGTAAAAGACCACGCCCGCAAAATGGCGGAAGCGGTGGTTGGCGAAGGTGAGAAGGGGCAGGTGACTCCAGTGAAGTTTCTGCTGGAGATGGCGGGAATTTTTCCCAAGCCGGAAGCGGAAGTGAACGCGCCGGATCAGCGCGAGGAGTCGCTGGCTGAGACGTTGCTGGACCGGCTGGGGATTCCGAAGACTCCTGTGGCGGCGGATCTTTATGCGAAAGAAGATGAAGAGATTGTGATGTTTCCGGCGAAGAATGTGGGGAGTACGGCTGGGGGTGAGAAGAGTTCTGAGGCGGAGGTTGTGGCCGAGTGAGAATCTTTCAACACAGGGGACACAGAAGTTCACAGAGGAAAGACGAGGAGTTGTCGGGACTTGATTCTGTAGAATGAATTGACGCATGGATATCACCTGGTTGACGGAACGAATTGCGGTGGGCGGTGGGATTTGGACGGCGGAGAACATGGCCGCTGTAGCCAAAGCAGGAATCACGCACATCATCGATATGCAGATAGAGTTCGATGACACGCCGTTGGGACGTCGGGTTGGCATTGAGGTGCTATGGAATCCGACGGATGATGATTTTGAGCCGAAGCCCGCAACTCTTTTGGGGCGCGGGGTTGAATTCGCTGAGCGGGCGCTGGAAGGGCCCGGGGCGAAGGTCTTCATTCATTGCGCGGCGGGGGTACATCGGGCGCCGATGATGGCGCTGGCTGTGCTCGGGTCGATGGGCTGGGAACTGGAGGACGCGATGCAGTTGATCGAGGGAAGGCGTCCGGTGGCGGATTTCGCGGAAGTCTATGTGGAGAGCGTGGAGCGGTTTTTGAACGGGAGCAGGAAGAGAGTTTAGTGGTCGGTGGTCGGTAGCCATTATTCACGAGAAGCGTTCGAGTCTTTTCCGCTTTCGGATTCGAGGTTTCTGCAAACAGGGATCAGAGTGCAGGGGTTATACGCCAGAGTGATCGCTTAATGGTTTGATTGGAGGAGATATGGGTTACGGGACACGCCGCCCTGTGGGGCGGCTTTGTTATTTGGTTTTCGTGGTGGCGATGATTGCGGCTGCGGCGTTCGGAAGTGCCACGGAGTTGGCCTCGGGGTCGCCGGCGATGACCACCGTGTCGGACACGGTGTATCTGGCGGATGGAAGTGTGGCGCGAGGGAACCTGATTATCACGTGGCCCAGCTTTATGACGGCGGACGGGGTGGCTGTGGCTGCGGGGACATCGAACGTAGCACTGGGAGCGGATGGAGCGCTCAGTGTCGCGTTGGTGCCGAATGCGGGAGCGACTCCGGCGGGCGTGTATTACACAGTAATTTATCAACTCGGTCCAGGACAGGTAAGGACGGAGACGTGGGTCGTGCCGGTGAGTTCTCCGACGAAACTGGCGACGGTGCGAATGACGCCGGGATCGGGATTGGCGGCGCAACCGGTGTCGGTGCAGTACGTGAATTCGGCGCTGGCGACGAAGGCGGATGACAGTTCGGTTGTACACATTGGAGGAGCGGAGACGATCAGCGGCGCGAAAATATTCGCGTTGTCGCCGAGTGTACCGGCCCCAGCGAACGCGGGGGATATTGCGACGAAGTCGTACGTTGATTCCAGCCTGGCGAATGTAGGAGCTGGAAATTATCTGCCGACGGCTGGTGGGACGATGTCGGGTCCGATTACGCTGCCGGGAAATCCGACGGCGCCAATGCAGGCGAGTTCGAAGAGTTATGTCGATTCCGGATTGAGCGGTAAAGCAGATCTGATTTCCGGACGAGTGCCGGTGAGCGAGTTGGGAAGCGGGACAGCGACGGCAGGAAGTTGCCTGCTCGGGGATGGAAGCTGGGGTGCGTGCGGGAGCGGAGGAGGAACGGGAAACGTTTCGACTACGCCGGTGGCGAATCAGAATGTATCGCAGCCGTCGGGCACACAGTTTTCCGTGAACAACCTGGCGAACGTGCGGTATGTGACCTCGAGCTGGAATTGGGTGCAATCTCCATCGGACAGCCTGGCGGCGGCGGGAAGCAACACCATTCATCTGAGTCCGTGCCCGATGGGAATTGATACGAGTAATACAGCGAAGCGTCCTTATTACGTGTATGTAGCAGGGACGGGCACGCCGGAGACCGCCCTGGTGACGGGCGGGACGTGCACAGGCGGGGCGGCATCAGGAACGATCGTGATTACGACAGCGGCGAGTCACGCGAGCGGATACACGGTGGGGTCATCGACGTCGGGAATCCAGGAAGCGTTGAATGATGCGGGGACACCGGGGGCCGCGATCGTGATTCCGCCGACGAATGGGAATGCAAATGCGCTGCCGGTGTATTCGACGATCTATGCGCAGTCGAACAAGCTGCACTTACAGGGATCGGGGAAGTCGACGCTGCTGTGCAAGACGAGAGGTGTATGTCTGTTCCTGGGGGACCGGCTTAACTCGAATAACTTTAACGGCATTGAAGTAAACGACATCCGTTTCGCGGCGGGAAACACTTTCGACGGCATCGCAGCTTCGAGCATGTCGTGTTCGGCGAATGTGGCGACCATCGCACTGAACAATGCGGGCAGCAACGCGATCCAGGCGGGAGACTGGTTCGATGTGAACCTGATCGGGAATCCGCAGCATTTTATTGGAGTGCATCAGGCGACGCCAGGGACGTCGTCGACGCAGATTACTTATGCGGACACAAATTGCGGAGGAGCGGGAACGATCGCGTCAACTCCGGTGTTTGGAGGAGTTTCACTGCTGAACGCGGCGATCGAGGATAACGGGAACGCGACGAACATCCACGATGTCTATATTTCGGATCGCGTGTCGTACGGGCCGTGGGGAATGTGGCAGAACTTTCTGATCATCGACAACGACCAGGCGTTCAAGCTGGACACGATCAACGTGGACGAGGGGCCGAACTGTACGGGGAATTATTGCGGGCAGGCGATTTATGCGCCGGGTCCGTTCGGGATCAATGCGGCGGTGCTGTGGCTCAGTCACATGCAGTTGAGCCTGGGATGTCACGGGAACGGCGTGACGTCGTGGAACGGAAACACGGTGCACGTATCGAACTCGGTGATCCAGGGATTCCAGCAGTGGGGCGTGTACGCGGGGAATCTGCGCGGCGGTTACGGGAACGGGCAGTTTGATGATGTGTATGAAGAGGTCGGGGGGTGCTGGAATCCGTCGTATTCTCCGACGCAGCAGGCGATGGCGGGACTGGTCAATTCCGGAAGTTCGAACACGATTCATGGCGGGGAGTTTCCGCTGGGGCAGATGCCGAAATTCGCGTCGCTGGGAAATAACGGGACGCAGTACAACTATGCGGTGGTGATCCATGATTCGACGAATGGATATTCGCGTCCGCTGAAGGCAGGGTTCGCGACGGTGGACAGCGCGAGTCCGAGCGGAAGCGTGGTCGTGCAATGGCCGCGGGTGCAGGGGACAGGAACGGTCACGTATGACGTGCTGCGATACGGCGGCGCCGGGATGACGATGATCGAGCCGTACACCGGTGGATGCGGTGGAGGATCGGCGACGGCGTGCGGGTCGGTAGCGACTGCGGTGGTGCAGTGTTCGACGGTGATGTGTTCGTTCACGGATAGCGCGGCCGCGAATACAACGTCTTATAACGTCCGCGCGCCGCAATATATGCCGGGGATTTCATGGTGGCCGGGCGGGATTGTGAACATCAACAGCTCGGATTATTCGAGCGCATGGATGACGATGCCGACATTTATGGATGACAACAGCGTGGTGACGCCGTTGTCTCCGATCATCAGCGCGGCGGGGCTGATGGTACCGCAGACATTTGCGCAGCGGTGCAGCAATCCGAATGGCGGGGAATGGGTATCGTGCCTGGCGGGAAATTCGGTGGGCAACAATGCGATGCCGGGCGCGACGGTGCTGCAGTACGGCGTGGCGAATGGCGGGCCGACAGCGAATCTGAAAGGCAGACTGAATTTCACTTCGTCGCAGGCTTCGTCGATTAATAGCGGGGAGATTATCACGCTGGTAGATTCGAATCCGGCGAAGACGCTGGCATCGCCGGGGAACCGTCCGGCGCAAGACGCGGCGGATACGTTTCTCGGTACGGATACGGGGAGCGTGGGATATTCGAGCGCGGGGTTGGCGATGGGAGCGCCGGCTTCGATCTCGTCGTATATCAATTCAACTCCGAATGGGACGAACTTCCTGGAACGGCTGACGGTCGGGGCAAAGACGTTCAATGTTCCCGTAACGATGAATGGGAACTTGACACTGCCGATTACCGGGAGCAGTTCGCAATGTTTGCATGTGAGTTCGACCGGGGTAGTGTCGGGGACGGGATCGGATTGCGGGAGCGGCGGCGGTTCGTCGGGCACGGTGAATGGCGGGAGCGCCCACCAAGTTGCGATGTATTCGGCGGACGGCAGCGCAGTGAGTGGAGACAGCGCGCTGACGGATAACGGGGGCACGCTGAATTACTCGGGAGCGGGCGGGATCACAGCGTCGTCAGGGGCGTTCAGCGGAAATCTGACGATCAACGGAGCGCTGCAGGTGGCGGGGCCGTGGGTGGTGAATTCTCCGATACCAGGTGCGGGCATGCTGGCCGCGGGAACAGGCATGTCGTCGCTGGGAATTTCAAACGACGGGTACTTCTACATTTCGACGAATGGAGCGGCTCCGCAGAGGATTGCGACGGCGGCGACCAGTTCGTACTTCTCGAACTTGTTCCAGGAAGATGCAGATACGCTGGGGCAGTACAACGGGACGACTCCGCAGAGCCTGCGGGTGTATTCGAGCTATACGGGTCCGTCGACGTGGCAAAGGACTTCGATGGGATTCGATTCGACGAACAACCTGGCGGTGGTGCGGAGCGAGAATTCGACGTCATCGTCGGCGCCGGGGCTGGGATTCCTGATTGGATCGAGCGTGCGATGGGCGATTGATTCGACGAGCACACTGAAGCCGTTCGCGAATAACTCGATCAATGTCGGGACGACGGCGTTGGCACCACAGACGGTGTACGCGGCGACCTCATTCGACAGCTTGACGCAGGGACGGCTGAACTTTGAATTGTGTAACGACAGCTCGAGCGGGACGCTGCTGAACTTTCTGGCGACATATAACGGGGCGACTCCGGCTTGTGCAGTGAAGGCATCGAGTTCGAGTACCGATGGTGTGATTGGGATTGTCAGCAATGGGTCGGGGACGAGCGGGAATGCTGTGATCACGTACCGCGGGTACGTTCCCTGCTCGTTCGATGGGTCGACCGTCGCGGGAGATTACGTCGTGGCGAGCACTTCGAATGCGGGGGATTGTCACGATGCGGGGGCGACGCGTCCGACGGGGGTGCAGGTGCTGGGGCGCGTCGAGTCGACGAACAGCGGAGTTGGGACATATGGGATCCGAGCGTCGCTGGATGCTCCGGTCAGTACGACTCCGGTGAATTCGACGGCGGCTCCGTGGATGACGGTGCAGCACATGTCGAACGCGACGGTGTTTTCTTCGAGCGCGAACAAGGCAGCATTGTTTGGTGTGGTGCTGCAGTATTCGAAGACTACGTCACAGGTGACATACTTCGTAGGGACGGCGGACACGACGAATACGTCTGCGAATTATGACATCGGGATTTATTCGGGGACCTCGGGTGGCACTTGCACCTTGCAGGTTCATACTGGGCCGATTGCGGCATCGAGTTCGATGACGGGCGGATGGCATACGGTGAACTGGGCGGGTGGAGCGGTGACGTTGAATCCGGGGCGGTATTACCTGGCGCTTAGTTCCGCGGCCACTTCGAATACCGCGGTGCTGCATGGGGACAATGCAGGATTCACGTTTGCGGGCGGGGGATCGGCGGGTAGCGTGGGGAATGTTTCGGTTACGGCAGGCGGGAGTTTGGATAGTGCGAGGACTTGTCCTACGGATTCGCCTAGTGAGGCTGTGATTCCGGGGTTTCTGGTGAATTAGAAAGCTTTCAACACAGAGGACACAGGGAACACAGAGAGGTCGAAATTCTACGGGCTTGGCCATCGAGAAATCGGTGGCCTTTTTTATTTGGGCTTGCGGAAACCTTTTCAACACAGAGGACACAGGGGAACACAGGGCTAAAGTCCTGGGAATGAGCACGTGTTTAACGCGGCCCTAAAGGGCCGCTCTTCCACTTCACAGAGGAGCACAGGGGTATGCGGAGAGTTCTTCTATTTTTGTTGGCGCTCGGGTTATCTGCATTCGCTTCGGGGACTACTTACTACGTTAGTTCGTCGTCCGGGAGCGATGCGAGCGATGGACTGTCGGTGACGACGCCCTGGCAGACTCTGGCTCGGGTGAATTCGCAGGCGCTGTTGCCTGCGGACTCTGTGCTTTTACGGCGAGGAGATGTGTGGAATGAGAGTTTGATTCCCTTTTCGTCGGGGACTTCGGTCAGTCCTATTTCGTTTGATGCGTATGGGACGGGAGCGCCGCCGACGTTGACTGGGTATTATGCGATGCCTTCGTCCGGGTGGGTGCTGGTTACGGGGAATGCGTGGAAGGCGCCGCTGCCGGCTGGATTCACATCCGTCAATTTTTGTTTGTTCGGATCGGTGTGGGGACAGAAGGTTGCGGCTTCGACTTCGAATCTGAAGGGACAGTGGGACTTCTACATTGCGAATGGAAACTTGTACGTGTATTCGGCGGGGTCGCCCGCGAGTTATTACTCCGGTCCAATTGTTCCGATGGCGTTGAGCAACGCTCCCGTGATCAACGTGAACGGGAAATCGTGGCTTTCGTTTCAGCACATCCTGGTGAACTGGTTCGATCAGTATGGCGTGTACGTGCAGGAGTGCCTGAATGCTTCAACGTGGGCCAAACCTGCGGGGATGCCGGCGTCGATTGCGGTGCAGTAGTCGTTGAGAGGAAATGCATAAATCCTGAGGCGCGCAAAATGCGCACGCCTCAGGATGACTATTTTTTAGCCGATTTCTTCGTTCCAGGTTTCCAGATTCTTTTTGACCTGGGCCATGAACTGGTCAGCGACGGCGCCATCGATGAGGCGATGATCGTAGCCCAGCGTGAGGTGAACGACGGAGCGAATCGCGATGGAGTCGTTGCCATCTTTGTCGGTAATGACCATCGGTTGCTTTGTGATGCCGCCGACACCCATGATGGCGGAGTTGGGCTGGTTGATGATAGGAAGACCGAACACTGCGCCGAACTGGCCGGGGTTGGTGATGGTGAAGGTGGAGCCTTCGACATCTTCCGGCTTCAGCTTTTTGTTGCGGGCGCGCTCGCCTAGATCGGTGATGCCGCGCTGAAGACCGAGGAAGTTGAGGTCTCCGGCGTTCTTGAGGACGGGAACAATCAATCCCCAGTCGAGGGCGACGGCAATTCCCATGTTGATCTGGCGGTGGTAGCGGACGTTGTCGCCTTCGATGTTGGCGGTGATGATAGGCCATTGTTGCAACGCGATGACCGCGGCGCGCACGAAGAACGGCATGAAGGTGAGACGTGCACCGTGGCGCTGCTCGAATCCGGATTTTAGTTTGGCGCGCAGATTGACGATGCGGGTGAAATCCACTTCGTACATGCAGTGGACATGCGCGCTGGTACGACGAGATTCGATCATGTGCTTGGCGATCAGCTTGCGCATGTTCGACATGGGCACGAGATCGCCCGGGTAAGGCGCTGGGGCTGCCGGGCGCGGCGCGGGCGCGGCGGCTGCGGGCTGAGCAGGAGCAGAATGAGTCGAAACCGGTTGCGAAGATCCCTGGTTTTCGATGAACTGCATGATGTCCTGCTTGGTGATGCGGCCGCCGAGTCCGGTGCCGGAGATCTGCGAGAGGCTGACACCGTGTTCGCGGGCGATCTTGCGGACGAGTGGGGAGGATCGTGCTTCTTCGTCCTCGTCTTGGGCAGAGGCTGCGGGGGCCGGCATGGGCGGCGGCGCAAGAGCCTTCTTTTCTTCTTTGGCGGCTGGTGCAGGTGGCGCGGGCGCGGCTTTGGCCGGCGCTGCGGCGGGCTTGGCTGCAGCGGCTTCGCCGTCCACCGCGATGGTACCCACGATCGTGTTCACGCCAACGGTTGTTCCTTCGGTGACTTTGATCTCCTGCAAGACTCCAGAGGCGGGGGCCGGAATTTCGGCATCGACTTTGTCGGTCGAAATTTCGAAGAGAGGCTCGTCGCGCTGGACTTTGTCTCCAGGCTTCTTAAGCCACTTGGTGATGGTGCCTTCGACGATGGATTCGCCCATCTGGGGCATGATGATGTCAGTTGGCATGAGTTCCTTCCATGAGGCCCACGGTCCCAGAAAGCGGGATAGGGGCAAACGGATATTATAGCGGGTCTGTGCGCGGGGGCTGAAGCCCCAGTACTTTGAGGGGCTTTACACGGCCCCGAAGGACCGCTCTTCCACGGTGAGGGCGGCGATGGGGAAGTCCGGGATGTTCCTTTATCAGACCACTTAGTGGTGGTCGTGCTTCTCTTTTCCTTCTTTCTTCTGGTCCTTCTCTTCGGGTTTCGATTCTTCGACGGCGGGAGTAGCGGTGAAGTTCGCTTTCCAGTATTCCTGTACGGCGGGCGGCAGCTTGTCCATGTGGGAGAGGAAGGATGCGATCTTCCACATGTCCTGATCGGTGAGAGTCTTATCCCAGGCGGGCATGCCGGTGTAGCGGACGCCGGTGCGGATGGTGTAGAAGATGTGCCACTCGGGATCGTCGGGCGGATCGGACACGAGGTTGGGTGGCGGTGGGTAGAAGGAATTTGCCAGCGTCGAGGGCTTGCGGTCGAGACCTCCGTGACACAGGGCGCAATTCATGGTGTACAGCTTCATGCCGTCTTCGAGATTGGAATCGGTTGGCGTTAGAGGGTTGCTCACGCGCGGCGCGTGCCGATCCATGGAATTGTCAACGGCGCTCATCGCGAGGTGTCGTTCCCAGTGGGGCGGTTCAACATTTGCCGTAGTGGGAGCGAGACCGAGCATGGCGACGCCGAGAACGATCAGAGCAAGGACGACCAGGGTGAAGATGACTCCAAGAAGGAATTTGCCCATGAGGCCTCCGGAGGTATTTTGGCAGAGTGGCGCGGCCGACGCCAGTTAAGAACGTAGGGACTCGTATTCAAATGGCAATGCTGTTGGTTCCTTATAGAGCAGCGGGGGGCGATTCGGTTACTGGTGGATCAAGGAACAAAATCGATCACCACTAAGGGCACGAAGGTACACGAAGGAAAACCTTCCGTTTCCTTGCTACAAAACTCCGGCATTCGTTTAGCGGGTACCTATTTGAGTCCAGCTTAGGAAGAGTGCGAACGCGGCGGTGACGGGGACGGTGATGAGCAAGGATGCTCCGATGCGGGCTGCGTATCCGATGAAGCCGGAGAATCTGCGCATCTTGATCAGGCTGGTGAGGATCACGATGACTGCACCTTCCAACAGGATGAAGCCCCAGCCATTCAGCGAAGCGCGAACGCCAGCGTCGCGCCATTGCTGCGCGAGTTTCGGAATCCCATTCCACGCGCTGTAGCAGGCGGTCCACCACATGTATTTGAGAAAGCAACTGGCGGAGAGGGCCGTCAGAGTGAGGGCGAGGACGGCGCGAAGAATGCCGATTCCTATTCGACCGGCAGTCGCGGGAGGCGAGCTTTGCTCAGCAGCTAGAGCCACGATTCCTTTCTCCTAGTTGTCTAGCTTCGCTCGAAGGATAGCCGATGGCGCCTGTCGCACTAGTAAGCCTTGAGGCGGCGGGATTCGCGAACTACATCTTCCACCTTCGGCAGATAATGATGCTCCTGCGGCGGCGAGAATGGAACCGCGGAATCGAGGCCGGCAATGCGGACGATGGGGCCGTCGAGGTCGTCGAAGGCTTCTTCGTTGATGATGGCGGCGATTTCTCCGGCGAGGCCTCCGGTGCGGGAGTGCTCGTGAAGGATGATTACTTTGCTTGTCTTCTTCACGGTTTGCGTGATGGCATCGCGATCGAGCGGAGACACCGTGCGCAGATCGACGATCTCGAGATCGATTCCCTCTTTGGCGAGAATGTCGGCGGCTTCGAGCGCAGTGTGGACCATCGCGGCATACGTGATAATGCTAAGGTCCTTGCCTTCCCTTGCGATGCGGGCCTTCCCGATCGGCACTACGTAGTCATCCGCGGGGACCTCTTCCTTAATCCGGCGATAAAGATATTTATGCTCGAAGAAGATGCACGGGTTGTTGTCGCGGATGGCGGCTTTGATCAGGCCCTTCGCGTCGTAAGGCGTAGCGGGGCAGATCACTTTGAGTCCGGGATTGTGGACGAACCACATCTCAGGATTCTGCGAGTGGAAGGGGCCGCCGTGGACGTATCCGCCGCTAGGCCCGCGAAGGACGAGAGGGGCAGGCGCTCCCCAGAGGTAGTGCGTCTTTGCGACCATGTTGCTGATCTGGTTGAAGGCGCAGCCGATGAAGTCCATGAACTGAAATTCGGCGACGGGGCGCATGCCGGTGAGTGAGGCACCGAAGGCTGCGCCGACGATGGCGGATTCGGCGATGGGCGTGTCGATGACGCGTTCGGGGCCGAAGCGGTCGATGAATCCGTCGGTGACTTTGAACGCGCCACCGTAGATGCCGATGTCCTCGCCGAGGCAGAAGACAGTCGGGTCGTGTTCCATTTCTTCCCAGATTCCCTGGCGGATAGCTTCTAAGTAGGTAAGTTGGGGCATAGTCGTGGTTAGCTACTCTTTACCATGCAGTTGCAGGTCTTCCCGTCCCAAGTCGAAGATGCCTTTGATGGATAGTTTCGGCCTACGGCTTCAAACAGCCCGATGACGGCTTTGATCTCCACGTGATAAAGGCACGAACTTCGTTTTCTGTCCGAACTACAAAATACGCCGTTAGCGCTTGATTTGTTTTTCGCGATCGATGGCATTCGCAACATCATCAAAGCTCTCCCGGTATACGAGGCGCGTGCAATTGTAATCGTCCGTGAAGCCTTCGTGTCGGTGGTTCTTATGCTCCCAGACACGCTTGCGCAGGTTGCTTGTCACGCCTATGTACAAAGCGCGTCGTGAGGCACTCTGCATCATGTAAACGTAATAAATGTATTCGTCGCGCATTCTGGCGCTCCCCGGAGAACACAAGGTCCCTCGACTGCGCAAAACGATTCGCTTCGCTCGTCGTTTTGCTTCGCTCGGGATGACAATGTGGGAGCATCGCATGGAATCGCGCTACTTGTCTGTGACATGTGAACATTCAATCTACAAACTCTATTTCAGATGCACTGCGGCTTCGGTTTCTTTGTAGCCGGCGGTTCCCTTTTTTACTTTTGGCATGCCGTATTTCGGCTTGATTTCGTGGCAGCCTTCTTCGCAATAGACGCCGCCTTCCGCTGATTCTGGTGTCGGCATCGGGGAGTTCACGGCGATTTCGCGTTCTGCCTCGATTACTTCCTCAACTTCTGCGATCAGTGCTTCATTCTCTTTCTGGCTCAGCCACTTCTTGTCTTTCACCAGGTAATTCTCAAAGCGCGCGAGCGGGTCGCGCTTCTTCCAGAATTCGAACATGCTTTTGGGCACGTATCCGGCAGCGTCGTGGATGGCGTGACCTTTCATGCGCATCATCTTGGCTTCGATGAGCGTTGGCCCTTCGCCGCGGTGGGCGCGTTCGACCGCTTCGTTCGCTGCGTCATAGACCTGGCAGGCATCGGTGCCATCGACGATCACGCCGGGGATGCCGTATCCAATGGCGCGTTCGGCTAAGTCTTTGCAGCGGTACTGCATTTCGGACGGCGTGGAATACGCCCAGAGATTGCTTTCGACGAACAGCACGAGGCCAAGATCCTGCACGGCGGCGAAGTTGACGCCTTCGTAGGTGACGCCTGTGGATTGTCCTCCGTCGCCGATGTAAGTCATCACCGCAATATTGCGCCCTTGCAGGCGCGCGCCGAGTGCAACCCCCGACATCACTGGGATAAGATCGCCGAGCATCGAGATGGGCGAAACCATGTTGCGCTTCTCGATGTCGCCGAAGTGACTCGTGCCATCGCGGCCTTTGGTAGGAGAGTCGGCCTTCGCCATATACTGCATCATCGTGTCGCTGGCGCGGAATCCGCGGACGAGGAGCGATCCCTGATTGCGGATCATGGGCGCGAACCAGTCGTCTTTGTCGAGAGCGTAGGAAGAGGCGCAGGAGCACGCTTCCTGGCCGAGACCGAAGTAGACTCCGCCGACGACTTTGCCCTGCTTGTAGAGGTTCTCGAGGGCGATCTCCATTTTGCGATTGAGCAGCATGTAGCGGTAGATCTCGATCGCCTGCTGCTGGGTGAGGTATTTCGA
The DNA here is from genome assembly GCA_963727085.1 of Terriglobia bacterium. GTDB lineage: Bacteria > Acidobacteriota > Terriglobia > Terriglobales > Acidobacteriaceae > Sulfotelmatobacter. The sequence continues at coordinate 611,758 of CAVSER010000008.1, forward strand.
GTCGCGGATCGGAGGGACCGGGGCGTTGAGGTCGCCGGTGACCTCGTAGCGAACGTGCTCGTGGCCGGCTTTGTCTTTTTCCGTTCGCTGGCTCACGCTGAAAGCGGGGTGCTCGAGTCGGTAATCGGGGATCTCGTAGGTACGGAGATTCTTGTTCGCTGAGCCGTTGGACTTCAAGGCCTGGCCGTTCTTTTGAACTGGCCTCGATTCGCTGCGGCGGACAGCCGAGGCGGCCGTCCCCAGATGGGCCTTTCCGTTGTGCGGACGATGGCCGTTGGATGCTACTTTGGACTTCTTCTTGTTGTTCCCCATGTAAAGGTGGCGCGGTTGGCGCGATGTATTAATGGTATCGCGAGAGTGGGGGCGAGGGCTAGAGACGCGTCCCGTGGCGCCGCAGCCGATCAACCTATGCCCAGGTGGTGTCGTCTTCTTTGTGGAGGTGGCGGAGTTCGGCAGGGGGCTTCATAGGGACGCCTACCGTCTGACCTAGGAGGGCATCGAGAGTGTCGACCCAGAGGATCTGGGATTGGAAGACTGTGCCGAAGTTGCGGGAGATCGATTCGGCTACGGGGTTTAGATCGAGTTCGTGGCCTAGTTCTTTTTGCATCGAGGTGACAGGCTTTGTCGTGATACCGCAGGGGATGATCAGATGGAAGTAGCTTAGGTCGGCGTTTACGTTCAGGGCGAAGCCGTGGGAGGTGACGCTGCGGGAGACGTGGACTCCGATAGCGGCGAGCTTGGCTTCAGGGTGGCGACCCTCAGCTGTCGTCGAGCTTCGCTCGACCGGACGGCCGAGGGCGGCCGTCCCCACATGGCCAGTAGTGCTCTCAGGATTCGTCCAGACGCCGGTCAGGCCTGGGACTCGCTTTGTGGGAATCGAGAAGTCGGCGCAGGTACGCATCAGGACATCTTCCAGGCGGCGGACGAATTCAATCACACCCATGGTTTTGCGCTTTGGCTCGGCGGATGGGTCCTCGGGCATCAGGCTTGCCCGGCTGCGGAGATCGAAGATTGGATATCCGACGATCTGGCCGGGGCCGTGGAAGGTGACGTCGCCGCCGCGGTCGCATTCATAGAGTTCCACTCCGCGCTGCTTCAGGAACTCCGGGGAGGCGACTACGTTCTTCGCTTTCGCATTGCGACCCAGCGTGATGACTGGCTTATGTTCGAGGAGGAGAAGGACGTCGCCGATCTTATCTTCTTTGCGGAGAGTGACGAGTTTTTGTTGCAGGCTTAGCCCTATGGCGTAGTCGAGTGTGCCGAGTTGGACTATGGAGATCAAAGTCAAAAGCTTTCAACACAGAGGCACGGAGGAATACAGGGGAAATCCCTGATCACAGCGCTTTTCAACTCGCCTTCATTCATCCGTGTTCATCCGTACAATCCTTGGATCTACGCGTTAATTGCCATTCCGTAGACGCTGTTTGAGGCATCCAGCATGGCTTCCGCCAGCGTTGGATGCGCGTGGATCGTCCACATGAGATCTTCAACCGTGGCTTCCAACTCCATCGCGGCGACAGCTTCTGCGATCAGTTCGGTTGCCTGGGGGCCGATGATATGGACTCCGAGAATCTCGCCGTAGTCTGAGTCGCTAACAATTTTGATGAAGCCTTCGTGCTGGCCGACGATGCTGGCCCGGCTGTTGGCGGTGAAGGGGAATTTGCCGATCTTCACGTTGTATCCGGCTTCGCGGGCTTGCGTTTCGGTCAGGCCGACGCTGCCGATCTCCGGATGGCAGTAGGTTGCGCCCGGGATGCGCTCGCGGTTTACCGGCTTGCACGGCTTCCCTGCGATTTTTGCCACAGATACCAAAGCTTCCATCGCTCCCACGTGGGCGAGTTGCGGCGTGCCCAGGACGATGTCTCCGACTGCGTAAACGCCGGGTTCATCGGTCTGCTGCCAGGTGTTGACCTTGATGAATTCCCGTTCGGGCTTGATCTTGGTGCGTTCGAGTCCCACGTTTTGCGTGCGCGGCTTGCGCCCGACGGCGATCAGGATCTTCTCGGCTTCGATCTTGTGTTGCTTGCCGTCCACGGTGATCGTGACGGCGACGCCCGCTTTTGTTTTTTCAACTTTGTCCACCTTGGCGCCGGTATAGAAGTTGATGCCGCGCTTGCGGTAGACGCGGGCGAGTTCCTTGCTCACTTCTTCATCTTCGACAGGGACGAGTCGCGGGAGCATTTCAACGATGGTCACTCCGCAATCGAACGATCGATAGATCGAGGCGAACTCGACCCCTACGGCGCCGGCCCCGACGATCACCAGCGATTTCGGAATCTCTTTGAGGCTGAGAATTTCGATGTTGGTCAGAATACGGTCATTCGCTTCCATGCCGGGCAGCATGCGGGCTTCTGATCCGGTCGCGAGAATTACATTCTTTGCTCTGAGCTGCGTGGTCTTGCCGTCATTCGTCACTTCGACTGTAAGGATTCCGTTCTGCGCGGGGCCAGTGAGTTTGCCATAGCCCTTGATGGTCTCGACCTTATTCTTCTTCATCAGAAAATCGAGGCCCTTGGTGTGCTTGGCGACGATCTTGTTCTTGCGATCCTGGATTGCGGCCCAGTTGAGCTTGCGGGCATCGACGCCTTCGATGCCAAACTCCTTGGCTTCTTTCAGATGGTCCCATAGCTCGGCATTGAAGAGCAACGCCTTGGTCGGGATGCAACCGACGTGGAGGCAAGTGCCGCCGAGGAATCCGTCCTTTTCAATGAGGGCGGTTTTGAGACCGTATTGGCCGGCGCGAATGGCTCCGGTATATCCGGCAGGTCCGCTGCCGATGAAAGCTACGTCGTAAATTGTGTCGGGCAAGGTCGTCCTCTATAGGAAGAGATGAGTGAAGGCAAACTTTAGATTCTAGAACAGGGACGGGGAAAGCACCACGGAACGAATGCCTTGCGGTGAATAAGTCCGACGCACTACCCACAAAGACGCAAAAACTAACTGGCGGAGAGGGAGGGATTCGAACCCCCGGTACCCTTTCGGGTACGCCGGTTTTCAAGACCGGAGCCATCAACCACTCGGCCACCTCTCCGGTGTGGAAGCTCCGGAAGCACTCGCGTGCTTCCTTTGCTGCGCAAACGGCAGTGTTGCTAGTTTACATCAGGGGCGCCAAATGTCAGGGCTGTCCGGCCAATCCGAATGCCGAAGAGTGAAACTCGAGCACCTCGGCGAAATGCGAGAGGAAGTAAGTGATGCTGTGGTCGCCCGGATAGATGTGGTACTCGTGATTGACGTGTTCCTGCTGAAGCTCAGTGTGCAGAGCTACTGCTCCGCGCTCGAATCCGTAGTTATCGTCCTGTCCGCAATTGAAGTAGATCGAGACCTTGCGCAGTCCCGGCGCGTTCTGCTTCGCGAGGATAAAGACGCTGTTCGCATTCCAGTGGCTCACGTTGATGGGTGAGCCGAAGACTGGTCTTAGCACTCCGAGGATGGGCAGACCCGTGCTTGCCGCAGCGTTTAGTTGCTTTGGCGACTCGGGCATGAGCGCTGCACTCTGCGCGCTTGCTGCGGAGAAGAGTTCCGGATGCGCGGAGGCGAAGCGGAGCGCACCATATCCTCCCATTGAGATTCCGCTGATGGCCCGACCCAGGCGACCGGGCCGGATTCGATACTTGCCTTCGATGTAGGGCATGAACTCGCGGAGGAAGAAATCGCTATAGGGAAACTTTCCATCGGCTGAGTTGACGTAAAAACTTCGCCTACCCTCGGGCGCGACGATCAGAAAATCACCGAGTTCGTGCTTGCTCCGCAGGTCGTCGAGGATGGTCCATCCACCGCCATTGAAGAGCGTCTGTTCGTTATCGCCGAGCCCGTGAAGGAAATAGAGCACCGGGTACCGTTTGGCTGGATGTTCTTTGGCGCTCTCGTCGTAGCCGGAAGGGAGGTACACGCAATAGTGCATCACCTGCCTGAGCACGCGGCTGTTGATCGCAGTGCAATCGATCCGGCTCTGCGCGCTGGCGGACATCGCAGCCAGTAGGATGCAGAAGAGCATCGTCCAGCGCCAGAACTGGGGAGTACGTGTCATGGAGATGGATTCACTCGTAGCGCAGCGCCTGGACGGGATCGAGGCGAGCAGCTCTGCCGGCAGGATAGAGGCCGGAAACAAGGCTGACCAGGAACGCGAAAAGGATGCTGAAGACAACGAGCCACCAGGGAACCGCCCAGAAATGCTCGGGAGGAAGGGATTGGCGTTTCAAGTAAACGTTCGTGCCGAGATTGATGGCTTGGCCGATCGACCAACCCAGCACGACTCCGACCACCCCACCGAGAATTCCCATGGCGCCGGCCTCGGCGAAGAACAGTCTCTTTACATCTCCGTCACTCGCGCCGATTGCTTTCATGATGCCGATTTCACGGCGCCTCTCAAGGATCGCCATCACGAGCGTATTTACGATTCCGACCGAGGCTACGATCAGAGCGAGGCTGCCGAAAATTCCCAGGAACGCATACAACACTGCAAAGAACTGTCGCAGGCCGCGGCTCGCATCGAGGATCGAAAATGTGGTGAAGCCCATTTTCTTGATGGCGTCTTCGACCGGCTGCACCTGTGCAGGATTCTTTACGCGAACACTGATCGAGGAATATACAGACTGGCCACTTGCGACTCGTGTGACCTCGCGTAAGTCGGTCGGTTGCATCACGTGCAGGCTTTCCGCCAGCTTCAAAGGAAGAAACACCTTCGCGCGCGTTGGTCCACGCATACTTTCCGGATCGAGATCGGCCACGCCCACGATCTTGAGCTTTTGCTGGCGAGAAACCACAGAGTAGGAGGCTCCAGCTACTTCGTTCGCATCAGGAGTAGTTTCCGCTCGTAGGGGTGGCGCGGGAGTTGTCTCCCGCTGCGAGTAGAGCAGCGTGAGCTCTTTTCCTAAAAGGGGTTCCGCCAACTCCGATACGCTCGGTTCCGGCGCTCCCAAGGCCGGCGTCCTGCCCAGAAGTTCCTCGGCAAATGACTTCTGCAGAATGGCTTCCGGCGCGGCAGTAGAAGTGAAGAATGTCCCCTGCATGCCTTCGAACGCATCATTCGCCTTCGCCGATTCCGGCAGGGCCGAAATCATGGTCATATGCGACTTATCTTCGAAGCGCAATTCGCTGGGGAAGCGGATGTCCGGATAAGCCTCGGCAACGTTGGGCATGCGCTCGATGTCCGATCGCGCCGCCTCATCGAGCACACGGCTTTCGCCTGCGGTTGGCCCGTTCCGCTCTTCCTCGCGGCCCATGCCGCGCATCTCGCGACGCGAGGTCACAACGACGGTGTCGAACAATCCGGATTTCACCAGTCTCCGCGACGCCATCTGCTGCAAACCAATGCCCAGCGAGAGCATGGCAACGAGCGACGCCACGCCGACTGAGATTCCTATCGTTGTCAGCGAATTCCGCAGCAGAGACTCGCGGAGGTTGCGGAGAGCGAGTTCGGCGAGATCAGGAATTTTCACACCTGACCTCCGGCGGGATCATTCGGTTGATCTCCTACCAATTTCCCGTCGGCCAGGAACACCATGCGCTGCGCATACCGCTCTGCCAAAGCGCGCTCGTGCGTCACCATGACGACGGTCATTCCCAATTCTTGATTGAACTGGCGGACCATCTCCATGATTTCGGTTCCCGTGTGGCTGTCGAGATTACCCGTAGGTTCGTCGGCCAGCAGCAACTTCGGACGGTTGATGAGAGCTCGCGCCAGCGCCGCTCGCTGCTGTTCTCCGCCAGAAAGCTCGCTGGGACGATGATTTACACGCGCCTGGAGTCCGACACGCTTCAGGGCGTCGTGGGCCTGAGTCTCGCGTTTGCTGCGGTCCACCTCGGCGAAGCGCAGCGGAAGCTCGACATTTTCCAGCAGCGTCATGCTTGAGATCAGGTTGAACGATTGAAAAACCATTCCGACTACGTGCAGTCGATATTTGGCGAGTTCTTCGCGCGATAGTTTCGCGAGATCACGATCCTGAACCACGACGCTTCCGGAGGTTGGGCGATCCAGTCCGGCAATAAGATTCAACATCGAGGACTTTCCGGATCCAGAACTTCCCAGGAACGCCACGAACTCTCCCGAACTCACCTGAAGCGAGATTCCATCTACGGCGCGGATTAGCGTCTCGCCCATGCGGTAGTGCCGGCAGACGTTCTCGCTGCGAATCGCGAGCGTTGCAGATCCGGAGGACATGACAGGAGTACTCGTTGTGACCATCAGCGAATGTCACCCCGCAAGACTCGCATCGCGTCTCCCGCCTTCACGTCGCCGCTCTTTCCGTTGGCCGCATCCTCGGGGACGGCGACGGTATCGCCTTCGCCTGGAGCCAGAAACAGGTTTTCCTGAACTCCATGCTGGCGCGTGTACAGGTCGTAGTAACGGCCGCGAGCCGTGTACAGCTGCGCGTGCGTGCCGCGTTCGAGAATGCGTCCCTGCTCGAGGACCATGATTTGATCGGCACGCCGGATCGTCGACAGGCGGTGCGCAATGACAAAGGTCGTGCGTCCCTGCATGAGATACGCGAGGCCCTGCTGAATCATGTGTTCGGATTCCGAGTCCAGGCTCGACGTTGCCTCATCCAGAATCAGGATTCGCGGCTCAGCGAGGATGGCGCGGGCAATCGAGATCCGCTGGCGCTGTCCGCCCGAGAGCTTCACGCCGCGCTCGCCGACAATGGTGTCGTATTTATCCTCAAAGGATTCAGCGAACTCATCCACGCGGGCGATGCGGCATGCGCGCATGATTTCTTCTTCCGTAGCTCCGGGCCGCGAAAACGCGACGTTCTCACGGATCGTTCCGTCGAATAGAAACGACTCTTGCAGCACAACGCCCAGTCGAGTGCGGAAAGAATCGAGGCGCACGGTGCTCAGATCTACCCCGTCCACACGAATCGTTCCTTTGCTGGGGATGTAGAACGCCGAGATCAATCCGATCGTCGTGGACTTCCCTGAGCCCGACGATCCGACCAGCGCGGTCACTGTCCCGGGCTGAGATCGGAACGAGATGTCATGCAGCACCTCGTGAGTTCCGTCATAGCTGAACGAGACGTCGTCAAACTCAACCAGGCCGACGATATCCTTCAACTCCGTGATGCGGCGCGGATCCTGATCTTCCGGCCGTTCCCGCATTATCTCTTGCGTGCGCTCCAATCCGGCGAGAGCCTCGGTCAGCTGCGTGCCAATGGAAACAATCTGCATCATGGGCGCCACGAGGAAGGGCAGCGTGATCGTGAACGAGAAAAATTGGCCCGGAGTGAGCGTACCCGCAAGGCTCTGCTTTGCGCCAACGTACATCGTGGCTGCGCCTACACCACCGAGCAGAACGCTGGCGGAGAGACTCATGACGGACGTCGCGGTAAGCGTCTTCATGACATTGTCGAGAAGCCGGCGAACTCCAGTCGCGAAAACCGCTTCCTCCCGCTCTTCCGCGTGATATCCCTTGATAACGCGCACGCCTCCCAGAGACTCGATCAAGCGTCCGGTTACCTCGGCATTGATCTTGCCGCGCTCCCTGAAGATGGGCCGGATGGTCGCGAACGCCTTACTCAAGAATCCGCCGAACACCAGGAGTGAGCCCACCGCAATGAGGGTCATCCGGGGGCTAATTCGCATCAGCCACCAGAGCGCGATGGCAGAGGTCAGCAGACCTCCGGCGAAATCCACCAGTCCTGTGCCCAGCAAGTTGCGGACGCCTTCCACGTCGCTCATGATCCGCGCCACGAGATTCCCGGTTTTGTTGGCGTCATAAAACGAGACCGGCAGCCGGGAGATATGAACCTGGACCTTCTGGCGCAGTTCGGTAATCAGGCGCTGCGCTGCTTTCGACAGCGACTGCGTGAGCGCAAACGATGTAATGCCCTGAATCACTGTTGCCCCGACAACGATCCCGATCAACCTCTGCAGCGCGAGAAGGTGATGTTTGGTGATGACATCATCGATGAGGTATTTCGTAGAGGCGGGCAGCACGAATCCGGAGACGCGGTTGATCACCATCAGCACGAAGCCGAGGGTGAGCAGTCCCCGGCGCGAGCGCATCAACGTCCACACATCCGGCAAAACAGCCCTCAAACGCTGGATCTTCGGAGGCTTCGCGGCTTCTTTGGCGGGAGAACTCAATCTCCTGTTTGACTCCTATCGCCCCGGATTCGCTTCATTTAATACAGCATTGTCACACATTCTCCCCGTCCGGTGCCGGGCTCGCAGACTGTGACATATGGCGTGCGGACGTTGTATGCTCGGGGCGTGTCCCGCCCGTCTCCGCCGGAGCGCTCGCCGACGTTTGGCCTGATTTTGGGCCTTCTGATCACCTTTGCGGCGGTGCTGGCTTATTCCGCATACATCAGCTTGCAGGTGACAGGCCTGCGCAAGCTGCAAACGGAACTCGTTGACCGCAACCGTCGAGACTCCCTGCAGTTGCTGCGCATCCAGAATGATCTGAACCTGCTCGCCGTCGCCATGCGCGACATGGTCAGCAGTAGCGAACCGTATCCGCTCACGGCCTGGTCGGCCCAGTTCCAGCGTATCCGGACCGATCTGGACGATGCGATGCGTCTCGAGGCGACCTTCGCCCCGGCGACGCGTACTCCGGAGCAGAGCGCGTTCCTGAGCAGTTCAGTCACGCAGTTCTGGGACGCCACCGACCGCGTTTTTGCGCTGGCGCAAGACGGCAAAGAGAAGGACGCGCGCGAACAGATCCAACTCTCACTGCAGGAACGTCAGGCAGCGCTGAGCACTGCAGTCGCGCGTCTCCTGGTCCAGAACAGCGAAAATGAGGAACAGGCCGGACAGCGAATCGTGCAGATCTACGATCGCGTCCGGCGGCAAGTTTACGTCTTTCTCGCAGCGACGCTGTTGGCCATCCTGCTGAACGGCCTTTCCCTGATACGCTGGAATAGGCGTCTTTTCGCGCGGCTGGCCGAGATTTCCGAGCGCCGCAGCGAACTGGCGCAGAAGCTGATCTCCACGCAGGAATCTACGCTGCGCTACATCTCGCGCGAGCTTCACGATGAATTTGGCCAGATCTTGACCGCGATCGGATCGATGTTGCGCCGCGCCGGTTCGCATGCGCCCGAAGGCTCGACGCTACGAGCCGATTTGCAGGAAGTGCTTCAGACCGTCCAGACTACGCTGGAAAGCGTGCGCAGCCTCTCGCAAGCCCTGCACCCCGTGATGCTCGACGAAGCGGGCCTTGAGAGCACCATGGACTGGTACATTCCGACCGTGGAAAGACAAACGGGAATTACCATATCCTATGAGAAGCAGGGGGAGCCGTACCCCGTGGACGGCGCCTCCGGTGTTCACGTCTACCGAATCCTGCAGGAAGCGCTGAATAATGTCGCGCGTCACTCGGGCGCGCGGGAGGCGTGGGTGCGCTTGCGGTTCTTGCCTCACACGCTCGAATTAGAGGTTGAGGACCACGGTTCGGGATTTGCCGAGAGGCCGAACAGACGAGGCATCGGTTTAGTTGCGATGCGGGAGCGTTCTGAATTGATGGGCGGACAGATCGTATTTTCTCGTCCTACAGAGGGTGGAACCCTGGTTCAGCTCACCGTGCCGAGGGAGAAAGCGGAGTCTTATGGAAAAGAAGATCAAAGTGTTGCTCGTGGATGATCACAGCCTCGTACGGCGCGGCTTCCGCCGCATGTTGGAGGACGAACCCGACATGGAAGTAGTCGGCGAGGCCGGCGACGGAGAAGAATCCATCAAGCTCGCAAAAGAGCTGCATCCGCAAGTCGTGGTCATGGATTGCGCTCTGCCCGGCATGAATGGCTTGCAAGCGACGCGCCAGATCATCGAGAACTCTCCCGAAACGGCAGTCCTCATGCTCAGCATGCACACGGAAAATACCTGGGTGCGGCAGGCAATCGAAGCCGGCGCGAAGGGATACGTGTTGAAGGACGCGATGGATCTCGAACTTGGGGCTGCCATCCGCAAAGTGGCCGCGGGAGAGACCGTCTTCGACCCGAAGGTCGAGCAGCGCGCTGTTCTGAAGGGCGAGCGCAACGCTGCGCTCACTCCGCGCGAATTGGAAGTTCTGCAGATGATTGTCGATGGCAAGTCCAACAAGGAAATTGCCTCCGCCCTCGATCTCAGCGCGAACACGGTGGCCGTTCACCGCGCGAATATCATGAACACACTCGGAATCCACAAGACCGCGGAACTTGTTGTGTACGCAATTCGCGCCGGGCTGGTGAACGTCCCGTGAATCGCAGGTCTTTCCTGGGGGGAATGGCGGGGTTCGCATCGTGGCCGCATTTGTCTCGCCTGTATGCGTTGGGGGCGCAGCCAGGAACGGTCAGTCCTGGCTTTCGTTTCACCGACGTAACCTCCCAAGCTGGAATCCACTTTCAGCACAACAGCGGAGCCTTCGGCGGCAAGTTTCTTCCGGAGACTCTAGGCTCCGGCTGCGCTTTTCTGGATTACGATCGCGATGGATGGCAGGACATCCTCCTCATCAACGGATCCGACTGGCCAGGCCACAAGAAGAACCGAACTATACTCTCTCTGTACCACAACAACGGGAACGGCACATTCACGGACGTGACGGCGCGCGCCGGCCTCGATATCGAACTTTACGGAATGGGCGTAGCCGTTGGCGATTACAACAACGATGGATTCCCCGATATCCTGATCACCTGCGTCGGACAAAATCGCCTCTTTCGAAACACGGGCAAAGGAACGTTCGTCGACGTGACCAACGCTGCCGGTCTCGGTAAGCGCGAAGGCTTTAGCACATCGGCCATCTGGTTCGACTACGACCGTGACGGGTTGCTCGATCTGTTCGTCTGCAACTACGTGAAGTGGTCTCCGGAGTCCGACGTGTTCTGCAGCCTTGACGGCCGGCACAAATCGTACTGCACACCCGAGGCCTACCGCGGCGCAACCTGCTGGCTGTTTCATAATCGCGGGAATGGCACCTTCGAGGACGTCACTGCGACGAGCGGGATTTTCGATAGCAGTTCCAAGTCGCTGGGCGTAGCGCTATTTGACGACAACCATGATGGCTGGCCAGACCTGCTCGTTGCCAATGACACCCAGCCCAACAAGCTCTATCGCAATCAGCACAACGGAACGTTCAAAGATTCAGCCGTGGAAGCTGGCCTTGCCTTCAGCAGCGAAGGAAAAGCACGCGCCGGGATGGGAATTGATGTCGCTGATTTTGAGAATTCTGGAAGCGCGGGAGTGGCCATCACAAACTTCGACAATGAGATGATCGGCTTGTACCGCGCCAACGGAAAGAATTTTGAGGATATCGCCCCGCAGTCCGGGGTGGGCATGGCATCGCGCAACAGCCTGGGATTTGGTTGTGCATTCTTCGACGCCAACCTCGACGGATGGCTCGACTTCGCGGTTGCAAACGGCCATATCGACGAAACTGTCCGAAACATTCGAGGCAATGTTGGATACGCGCAGCCTCCGCAACTCTTCCTCAATAACGGGAAGGGCGCGTTTCAAGATGTTGCGGCGGAAGCTGGAGGCGCATTTGATAAGCCAAAAGTTGGGCGAGGCCTTGCCTATGCGGATTTCGATCGCGATGGCGATCTCGACCTGCTCATCACGACCAATAATGGTCCCGCCTACCTCTATCGCAACGATCAGTCTGCGGGGAATCGCAGCATCCGATTCCATCTGGTTGGAACAAAGTCCAACCGCGATGGGATAGGAGCGAATATTCGGGTGTTTGCGGGAGGCATCACGCAGTCCCGCACAGTGAAGGGCGGATCGAGCTATTTATCCCAGTCGGAACTTCCGGTCACATTTGGCCTGGAAAAGCGGGACCGCATCGACCGGGTAGTCATCGACTGGCCCAGCGGACGAACGGAAGAGTACAAAACTTTATTGGCTGGCCACGCCTACGAATGCACCGAAGCGAAAGGAATCGCGCAGAAGGACGGTTATTGATTCGAACTTGAGGTATGCCTGACGACATTGCCCGAGGCAACCAGATCAATCTCCACCGTATCGTTGACTCGCAGGAACAATGTGCTCGGATTTTTCATGCCCCATTTCGAGTAGGGCACACTGAAGTGCACGCTCGCGGTCCAGTGATCGCCATTGGTTTCGAGCACGGCAGGAACCGTAATCTCCCGATCCGCTCCGTGGATACTGAACATCCCGTGTACGGTCACCGTGGCTTTTCCGGGACTCGCGACCACGCCGTCCACCCGATCAGGGCGGAACGCTATCTCGGGATAGCGGGCGCTCTCCAGAACTTCCTTGTGCATCTTCCGATCTCTCATGCCGCTTCCGCTGTCGCCGCTGGTCGCGTCCACGATGATTTCGCCCGCCATCTTGCCTGCAGGCCCAAGCTGCAACGCGCCGCGTTTGAGCTTGAAGGTGCCATGAACGGTGTGCAGGACATCGCCCAAAGTGAATTTCACATCGCTCTGCGCCGGATCGACCTGGAATGCGGTCTCCTGCGCTGCAAGCGCCGAAACGGCCAGCAAGAACACTGCAATGCAAAAGTATTTCAGTTTTACGGAAGTCAGCAGGATCAAGCGGTCAGAAGCCCCCATCCGAGAGTCAAACCATCCACAGCAAGATGCAACGGCGATAGCACTCCCACATGCAGTTCCAGTAGTCTGTCAAACACGTAAGGACGCTTCTGAAAAGCCTGGATCGTGCGGCGTTGCAGCCGCGGACGACGGTCGAGCAGCAGCATCAATCGCGCCATGAGCAGAGGCCGCAAGGCGAGGCGGCGATGTTCGCGGTCGTACAAATCCAGGTTTCCGCTCTCGAGGCAGTCGGCGAGCACCATGGCCTGGGTGAACGCCAGGCACAATCCTTCGCCTGTGATGGCATCCACCGTACCGGAGGCATCGCCGATGAGGGCAGTATTTCCGCGGCTAACTCTCCGGAGTTTGCAGGTGGAGGTGAAGGCACCTCGCTCACTTGACGAGACGTCCGCCCCGGCAAGACGGCCTGCCAGAGAAGGAAAATGAGGCAGGGCTTCTGCCAGACGGACTTTGGGATCCCGAGAAATCAACACTACGCAGACCTGGTCTTTGGAAACCGGCGTGACGTAGATTTCGCCCAATCGTCCCCAGTGCAGTTCCATGTGGTCGCTCCAGGGAGCGATCCGATAATGCTGGCGGAATGCATAACGGCAATCGCGCCTCCGATAAGCGTCGAGTCCGGCCCAGCGTCGCACGCGCGAGTTACCGCCGTCCGCGCCGATAATCCACCGCGCCCTTACTTCTCGATCGGCCAATTGAACGCGGTCTGAGGACATACCCGTAACCGGCGTCTGCCACAGAAACTCAATCCCCAGAGTCGCGGCACGCTCTGCAATCAGCTGATGCAGCACCGTCCGGCGCACACCTAGCCCGGATTCTCCATTGGGAAACTCTGCATTCACCTGAAGAGACGCGGCCGAGAACCGAATCCCGCGAAACGCGAACGAACTTGCCTCTGGCACGGTCACGCCCAACTTTTTGAGAGCCGACAACCCGTCGGGCATTAGGCCTTCGCCGCAAGGTTTGTCGATCGGCATGCTCGCGCCATCCGCGACCATGACGCTGAATCCCTTCTGGCGCGCTGCGATCGCCGCGGCCAATCCCGCGGGTCCTCCGCCGATAACAAATACATCAGTAGAATGAACCAACTGCAATCCTCACCACTTGAGAAGTACGAGCTCAGAACAAAACCCTGGCCCCATTGCCGCGAGCACTCCGATGGTGCCCGGAGCAGGACGACGGTTTCGCATCACATCTTCCAGAACAACCAACACCGATGCCGACGAAAGATTGCCCACCTTCTTCAGGCAATCCCACGAGGCATCGAGCTCTCCATTGTTCAAATCGAGAGCAGCCGCCGTCGCCTCCAGCACCTTGGGGCCGCCGGTGTGCAATACCCAACTTCCAATGTCCTTTCTGGTATATCCGTGATCGCCCAGGAAAGCATCGACATCCTGCCCTAAATTCTTGCGAATGAGCACCGGCACTTCGGGCGACAGTGTGATACGAAATCCTTTTTCGGTGACCTTCCAGCCCATCATCGCTTCTGTCTCGGGATAAAAGACAGATCGTGTCGCAATGATGTCGGGCCCCGCCGATTTCACGTCATCGCCACTCACGATGACAGCGGCGGAACCGTCGGCAAACAAGCCAGAAGAAATCAGATTGGCGACGGATAGATCATCCCGCTGGATGGTCAGGGAGCACAGTTCGACGGAGACCAGCGCCGCAGATTGTGAAGGAAAGGCCCGCACGTAATCGGCAGCGCGCGCAATCCCTGCCGCCCCTGCTACGCAACCCAAGCCAAAAATCGGAAGCCGCTTGATGTTCCTGGGAAGCCCCATCCGGTTGATCAATAGCGCGTCAATTGACGGACTCGAAATTCCAGTCACTGAGGTAAAGAACAAGGCGCTCAAATCGGATCCTTCAAGCCCCGCATGATGCAGCGCCCGGCACAGAGCCTGCTCCCCGAGTTCTTGCGCCACCTCAATCCACACATCGTTCGCCTGTCCCCAGGTTTCCAGTTCGTAGTACTTCTCTGGAGGCATTGCAAGGTGTCGGCCATTCACCGCTACGTTTTTGTGCAACCGCGCGAGCATCTGCGGATTTCGCAGCCGGTCGCCCCAATACTCCTGAAGCTTCTCTAGCAGCACTTTTTGCGGGTAATAGTTCTTCGGGAAGGCGCTCGCGGCGCTGGCAATTTTCATCGTTTACTTTCGTTTGAAGCCGTCCGGTAAACGGAGTCAGCGCCACTACTTACCGGACGTTGCGAATGTAGCAATTAGATGACCGCGCGCTGCCTGCGGTTGTACTTCGCCTTATTCAACCTCGTAACGGATTCTCCCAAACACGGGGCTTCGATTTGTCACATTGTTGTCAAGATCTGTAATGATCGCTACGAGCGAAAAGCGCGCCGCGCCAATCCAAGAGCCTCGGACCAGAATGCGCCCGGCGAATGGGCTATGGTCACCACTTCGCGAGCGGCCGCCACGAAAGCATCGAGTTGCGCGTCTGTCACAACCAATGGAGGAGCAACCTTCAGCACCATGAAGTTGTTCCCGCACACCTGGGTCAGAAAGCCCCAATCGCGGAACAATCGCATCACCAGGATCTGTCCGAACATGCCTCCGTGAACCGCGCCAAAAGCCTCAAACGGGATACGCAACTTCAACTGACGGGGCGATTGAAATTCGATCCCCATCAGCAAGCCCACCCCACGTACTTCCTTGACCATTTCCAAATCACGCAGTGCACCCGTCAACCGCGAGCGCAGGTATTCGCCGGCTTCGATGGCACGCTGTCCGAGTCCCTCACGCTCCAGCGTCTCGAGAGTCGCGAGGGCTGCCCGCATGGACAAGCTGTTCTCGCTGAACGTGGAGGTATGCACGAACGCTCGCGGCAAAGATGAGTACATTGAATCACAAACCGCATCCGACATCAGCACCGCGCCACACGGGACCAGTCCTCCGCTCATGGCCTTCGCAAGAACGACGATGTCGGGCTCGACTCCGAAGTGATGCGCCGCCAGGAAAGGACCGGTGCGGTACATGCCAGTTTGTACTTCATCCAGAACGAACAGCGTCCCGTAACGGCGGCAAAGCGATTCTGCGGTTCTCAGGTAGTCAGGATCCGGTACGCAGACACCGCCTTCGGATTGAATCGGCTCGACGATAAATGCTGCGAATCGCTTCGACCGGAGCGCCCGGTCCAAGGCTGCGGTATCGCCGAAAGGCACGAATTCACTTTCAGGCAACAGTGGGCCGAATCCATCTCGCCAGAAGCTATCGCTCATTAAGGATAGCGCCCCGCAGGTGAGTCCGTGAAAAGCATGCTCGGCCGCGAGGATGCCTGCGCGTTTTGTGTGGGCTCGAGCAAACTTAATCGCCGCCTCGACACCTTCGCTCCCAGAGGAGCAGAAGAACGCTCGCCGAAGTTTTCCGCCCGCGCGCTCGCACAATTTGTCTGCTAACTCACCAGCGAGATCAGCGACATGCGTCTGGATCATTGCCGGACCGCAGCGCTCCAGTTCCGCCTGCAGAGCACGCACTACATCCGGATGATTGTGTCCGACGTTATGGACGCAGTATCCCGAGAGGAAATCGAGAATGCGACGACCATCCGCTGTGAACAGTTCGGTTCCGACGCACCGCTCGTACCGCACATTCATCTGCAGCAGATCCAGCAGCCGCACCCATTCCGGATTGATCCGTTCTGCATACCGCTGCGATACGTTCTGTGCGCGCTCAAACTGAACTGCTGTACTCATTTGTCTCCCAAATCAGAGTCTATGGTGTTAACACGATCGAAGTCGGCGTGCTTCCGATGGAATATGTGGAAACGGATGTCAGCGTTCCGCTGCTCCCGTCAAGACTGAACGACTGCACCGCCGGGCTGGACTGATTCCCTACGAAAAGATATTTTCCGCTGGGATCGCTTGCTATGAAACTTGGCTGCCCACCTGTACCAAATGGAGAGCTCGTAAGCAACGCCAGGGAGCCATCGGCCCCAATCGAATACCCCGCCAGATTCGTTGATCCCTGGTTGGCGACGTAGAGATATTTGCTGGAACTGTCGACCAGCAGTGCGGTCGGACTCGAATACGATTCTCCTATGGGTGAATTCGCGACCTGCGTCAATGATCCGTCTGGATTGATCGTGAACTCGGAAATCGTGGTGTCCAAACGGTTGGCCGTATACAAGAATTTCCCGCCGGGATCAATTGCCAGGCCAGTTGGAGTGTTGCCGGTCGGGAAAATCGCATTGGGCTGCAACGGTGTTAACACTCCCTGATTGACGGTGAAGACCTCCACGTATCCCTGCGAACCCTGCACCGTGATGTACAGAAAATTACCCGAGGGCGACAGTGCCATATTGAGCGGCGCCGGCCCTATTGGCACGTTAGTGCCGACCTGAGTCAAAAGGCCCGTGCTGGCATCGATGGAAAACACCGAAATATCGTCCGAACCCAAGTTTCCCACATAAAGGAAAGCGCCGGCGGAATCCATGGCTAGAAAAGACGGAGCCGTTCCGGCATTCGTACGGGGCGTCACCTCGTCCAGACTCCCGGTGCTCGAGATGGTAAACAACGATACGTTTCCTGCGCCAGAATTCGCGGCGTACAGATACTTTTTCGACGGATGCACGGCTAGCGCTTGTACCGCCGAGCCGGCAGTGATTGGACTGCTCACCAGTTGCGTCAGCGCTCCAGAATTCGGGTCTTCGCGGTAGGCAACGATCTCACCCGCGCCCGATCCGGGAAGTGCCGCGTACAGATAGCGACTGGTTGACGAGTTACTGCATCCCACTCCAATGGCTATGCTCCCGCAAACAAGCAACAAAGCCGCTGCTTTCTTTAGCATCCGTGACTCCCTTGAGATATGTCTTGAAACGAAATTGGAATCGCCGGTCCGACTGTCAATTGATGGACAAAGAGTCGCACTCCGGCGTTCTACTCGCGACCCCTATCATACGGGACAAGCGCTTCCCCGCGCAGCAGCAGGCGTCTTATGTGCTGTCCGATGCGCATTTTTCACCGACAGGTTGTACCGGTCAGGCTCTGAGAATACCCCGACTCCATTGAAGAATTCGCTCTAGTGGGCCGGGCTCGGAGAGGGTGCAGACGTTGATGGCAGCGCCTCATTTTTTCCGCCTCGTAGCGCCAGACGCAGCCGATCGAGATAGACGTAAACCACTGGCGTCGTGAATAGGGTCAACATCTGGCTCACGATGAGTCCACCCACAATCGTAATACCCAGCGGACGATGCAATTCCGAACCTGTTCCACCGCCCAGCGCCAGCGGCAGTCCACCCAGCAACGCGGCCATCGTCGTCATCATGATCGGCCGGAACCGCAGGATACACGCATCGTAAATCGCCTCAACGGGCTTCTTGCCTTGGTTTCGTTCCACATCGAGCGCCACGTCGATCATCATGATGGCGTTTTTCTTGACGAGTCCAATCAGCAGGATGATCCCAATCGTCCCGATCACGTTCAATTCGTTATGCGTAATCAGTAATGCCAGAAGCGCCCCGACCCCCGCGGACGGCAATGTAGACAGAATCGTGATCGGGTGAATGTAGCTTTCGTACAGCATTCCGAGGACGATGTACACGGTGATAAGCGCGGTCAAGATGAGGATCGGCTCGCTCGAAAGCGAATCCTGAAATGCTGCAGCGGTTCCCTGGAAGCTCGCGGCCACAGTGGCGGGCATTCCGATGTTGCGCTGAGCGTTCTCGATGGCCTGAGTCGCCTCTCCCAGAGAAATTCCCGGTGCGAGATTAAACGAGATCGTGACGGAAGGGACCTGACCTTGGTGATTCACCGCCAAGGGCGTATTTGACGGTTCATAGTGTGTAAATGCCGCGAGAGGAATCGGCGCCCCAGTGGCGGATTTCAGATAGATGTTCTGCAGCGCCTCGGGCGTTTGCTGGAATTGTGGCGCAACTTCCATCACTACGTGGTATTGATTCAGCGGACGGTACATCGTCGAAACCTGCCTCTGTCCGAACGCGTCGTACAGGGCATTGTCCAAGGTCTGCGGAGTAATTCCCAGGCGGCTCGCGGTATCGCGATCGATCACTAGCTTTGCCTGCAATCCCTTGTCCTGCTGGTCCGAATTTTGGTCGCGCAGTTCGGGAAGGGTCCGCATCTTCTGCAATAAGCGCGGAGCCCATGTGTTCAAATCTTCCAGGCTCGCGCTCTGAAGGGTGTACTGGTACTGCGCATTTCCAAAGCGTCCACCGATGGTCAGATCCTGCGCGGACTGCAGAATCAATGTCGCACCCGGCACCACCGCGAGCTTTCCACGCAGCCGATTGATCACATCATCGGCTGTCACATACTTGCAGGATTCCCAGAAATAGCTCTTCTGGCAAGGTCCGCGCTCTTCCAGCGGCTTGAGCATCATGAAGAAGCGGCCCTGGTTTTGCGCAGTGTTTCCGCCTGCAAATCCTGTGACCGAATCGACCGCCGGATCTTTCATCACGATGTCAACATAGCGCTTCATCTTCTCGCTCATGGACTGGAACGAGATATCCTGCGCGGCCATGACCGCTCCCATAATGCGGCCCGTGTCCTGTTGCGGGAAGAAGCCTTTGGGGACCTTGACGTACAGGTACACACTCAGACACGCAACCAGGATCGTAACCGTCAGCGTAACTGGCTGGTACGCAAGAACCCACTTCAGCATGCGGGTATAGGTCGCAAGCATGCGATCGAAAAACCATTCGCTCGCGCGGAAGAAGACATTGTGCTTTTCTTCCGTCTTCGCTGTCCGCAAGAACTTGGCGCACATCGTAGGCGTAGTCGTCAGTGAAACGACGAGTGAGACGCTGATCGCAATGCTCAGCGTGACTGCAAACTCTCGAAACAGACGGCCAACGATACCGCCCATCAACAACAAAGGGATGAACACGGCCACAAGCGAAACGCTCATGGATATGACCGTGAATCCGATTTCGGCTGCTCCCTTGAACGCGGCACGCACGGGACCCATCCCATGCTCGACATAGCGGGTAATGTTCTCCAGCACGACGATTGCGTCATCGACGACAAATCCCGTCGAGATCGCGAGCGCCATCAGCGAGAGATTATCCAGGCTGTATCCCAATAGATACATTCCGCCGAATGTCCCGATGAGCGAGAGTGGCACGGCAATGCTGGGAATAATTGTCGCGCGCACTGTGCGCAGAAACGCGAACACCACCAGAATGACCAGGATCACCGAAATGATCAGCGTCGTTTCGATGTCTTTCACCGATGCGCGCACCGTGACTGTGCGGTCCATGGCAACGTCCAGGTGGATCGCAGGAGAAATGGAGGACTGCAGATAGGGCATCAGCGCGCGTACACGATCGACCGTGTCGATGATGTTTGCTCCAGGCTGGCGGAAGAGCACAACGAGAACGCTCGGCTTCCCGTTCGCCAGCCCGATATTTCGCCGATCAGCTACAGCATCCTGCACATCTGCGACATCTCCCAACCGCACCGCAGAGCCATTGCGGTAGGCGACGATGAGCGGACGATACTGGTCTGCCGTGAAGAGTTGATCAGTGTCATCAATTGTGTAGGTCGTTGACTTGTCTGAAACAGCGCCCTTCGCCCGGTTCGCATTTGCTGCATTCAATGCGTTCCGCACCGAGTCGAGCCCAACTCCCAACTTGTTCAGCAGGGTGGGATTGACTTCAGCGCGCACCGCAGGCTGCGAGGAACCCCACACAAAGACTTGCCCCACACCCTGCACCTGCGCCACTTTTTGCGCCAGTACAGAATCCGCCGCGTCATACAGCTGCGGCACAGTCATCGTGTCGGAAGTCAACGCGATGAGAAAGATGGGCGCGTCCGCAGGGTTGGCTTTGCGATAGCTCGGATTGCTTGGCAAGTTTGCGGGAAGCTGGCTGCGGGCCGCATTGATGGAAGCTTGAACATCCCGTGCAGCCGCGTCGATATTTCGATTCAGGTCGAACTGCAGCGTAATCCCCGTCGAACCCAATTGGCTCGACGAAGTCATTTGGTTCACGCCCGCGATGCGTCCGAATTGTCTCTCCAGCGGCGTCGCGACGGCCGAGGCCATGGTTTGCGGATCTGCTCCCGGCAAACCCGCTCCCACTCCGATCACCGGAAAATCGACCCGCGGCAAGGATGCGACTGGAAGGAAGTTGAACGCGAGAATCCCTGACATCAGCAGAGCCGCTGCCAGCAATGACGTGCCAATCGGTCGCCGTATGAATGGGGCTGAGATACTCATTTCATCAATCCGCCGACATCGGCTCCTCGCGCGGAATGGGATTGCCGATTTTGTAACGCGAGAACCGTTGCGCCAGCCGGTCAAACCACAGATAGACCACAGGAGTCGTGTAAAGCGTCAGCAACTGGCTGAGCAGAAGGCCGCCGACGATGGTGATGCCGAGCGGGCGCCGCAACTCCGCGCCAGTTCCCGTTCCCAGAGCCAGCGGCAAGCCGCCCAGCAGCGCGGCCATTGTGGTCATCATGATCGGACGGAACCGCAGCAGGCATGCCTGATAGATCGCTTCCTCGGGCGGTTTGTGCTCGACGCGTTCCGCTTCGAGCGCGAAGTCAATCATCATGATGGCGTTCTTCTTCACAATTCCAATCAGCAAAATGATTCCTATAAGAGCCACGACCGTTAGATCATTCCCGGTGATCATCAGGGCGAGGATTGCCCCCACTCCGGCGGAAGGCAGTGTCGACAGGATTGTGATTGGATGGATATAGCTCTCGTAAAGAACCCCGAGCACGATGTAAACCGTGATCACCGCAGCGAGAATCAGGTAAGGCTCGGACGAGAGAGAATTCTGGAACGCGGCCGCCGTCCCTTGAAATGCGGCATGGATGCTTGCCGGCAACTGAATATCTTTCTCTGCCTGCTGGATCGCTTTGGTGGCATCTCCCAGTGAGGCCCCGGGCGCCAGATTGAAGGAGAGCGTCACCACCGGGAACTGCCCTTGATGATTCACCGACAAAGTCGCGCTCGCAGAACTCATGTGTGTGAAGGTTGAGAGAGGAACGGGCGCCCCGCTCGTACTTACCGACGCCCCGTTGGCTGTCGGCGCGCCAGTATTCCCAGTTACCGTGCTCGGGCGAATATAGATGTCTCCCAGGTTCGCGGGCGTCTCTGCAAAGTTCGGCAGCACCTCGAGAATCACGTGATACTGATTCAGCTGAGTGAAAATCGTCGAGACCTGCCGCTGTCCGAAAGCGTCGTACAGGGTGTTGTCGATCGCTTGCGGGAAGATCCCGAGCCGTGACGCAGTATCACGATCAATCGTTACTACTGTCTTGAGGCCTTCGTTGAGTTGGTCGGTCGCCACATCGCGGAGTTCCGGCAGGGTTTCCAGCTTCGCCACAAGCTTCGGAGTCCACTGCGCCAATTCCTGTGCATCTGCATCTTCAATCGAATACTGGAACTGCGTGCGGCTCACCCGGTCTTCCACGGTCAGATCCTGCACCGGCTGCATGTATAAAGTGATCCCGTTCACCTTGGCCACCTCCGGCTGCAGCCGCCGGATGATCGCAGAAGCGTCGTCGGACCGCTGATCCCGAGGCTTCAAGTTGATCTGAATTCGTCCCTCGTTTGGCGTCGTATTCGTACCATCCACGCCGATGAAGGACGAGAGACTATCCACATCCTTGTCCTGCAAAATGACCTTGGCCAGTTCCTGCTGCCGGTCCGCCATTGCGGGGAACGAGACGTAATCCGGCGCTTCTGACACCCCGAGGATCACCCCGGTGTCCTGCACCGGGAAGAAACCTTTCGGCACGATCACGTACAAGAACAGTGTCAGCACCAGCGTCCCGAACGTAACGAGCAATGTGGCCGTCTGGTGCTGGAGAACCCATTTCACCGTCCGCCCGTAAAACGCGATAATCCGGTTGTAGTAATCCTCGGTCTTCTCGTAGAACCAGCCCTGTTCGCCCGGTTTGCGATGCTTGAGGAGTTTCGCGCTCATCATCGGCGTCAGACTCAAGGACACCGCGGCGGAAACCAGAATTGTCACTGCCAGCGTGATTGCAAACTCCCGGAACAGCCGTCCCACGATGTCGCCCATGAACAGCAGCGGGATCAGCACCGCGATCAACGACACCGTCAGGGATATGATCGTGAATCCAATCTGGCTCGATCCCTTCAGTGCTGCGTCGAGCGGCGAGTCGCCAGCCTCGAGGAACCGATCGATGTTCTCAATCATGACGATCGCGTCATCAACCACGAATCCGGTCGAGATCGTCAAAGCCATCAGCGTCAGGTTATTGAGGCTGTACCCTAGCAGGTACATCACTCCGAAGGTGCCGATCAGCGATAGCGGGACAGCGACACTCGGAATCGTCGTGGCCGATAAATTTCGCAGGAAGAGAAAGACCACCATCACCACGAGGCCGATGGAAAGCATCAGCTCAAACTCGACATCCCTTACCGACGCTCGAATCGTTGTCGTCCGGTCCGTCAGGATCTGTACCTTCACCGCTGATGGCAGGGAAGCCTGTAGTTGCGGCAGCAGCTTCTTGATGCGGTCCACCACACTGATGATGTTTGCCCCGGGTTGGCGCTGAATGTTGACGATCACGGCTGGAGTCAGATTCATCCACGCCGCAAGCTGATCGTTCTCGGTCCCGTCGATCACGTTGGCAACATCGCTGAGCCGCACTGGTGCGCCATTGCGGTACGCGATCACAATGGGCTTGTACTGCTCACTGGAAAACAGCTGATCGTTCGCTCCTATGGTGTAAGACTGCCGCTGGCCGTCGATCACGCCCTTCGCCTGATCCACGTTTGCCTGTACCATCGAGGCGCGCAGGTCTTCCAGGCTAAGTCCATACGAGGCGAGCGCTGTCGGATTCGCCTGAATGCGCACTGCAGGCTTCTGTCCACCGCTGATTGAGACCAGCCCGACTCCGGGCAATTGCGATATCTTCTGCGCCAGCGAAGTGTCCGCCAGGTCTTCGACCTTCGATAGTTGCAGCGAATCTGAGCTCAGTGCCAATGTCAGAATCGGCGCGTCGGCAGGATTGACCTTGTTGTAAATGGGAGGATTCGGCAGGTCTGTTGGCAGGTACGTCGATGCAGAGTTGATTGCCGCCTGTACCTGCTGCTCTTCGATATCGATGTTCTCGTCGATTCCGAACTGCAGGGTGATGATGGAACTGCCAAAAGAACTCGTCGAGGTCATCTGCGTCAGCCCGGGCACTTGCCCAAACTGCCGCTCCAGTGGAGACGTCACCGATGACGCCATCACATCCGGCGATGCTCCCGGGTAGAACGTCACTACCTGAATCGTCGGATAGTCGACTTCCGGCAGGGCCGACACCGGCAGTTCGTTGTACGCAACCAGGCCGACAAGTACCACTCCCAGCATGAGCAGCGTGGTGGCAACCGGCCGGAGAATGAATAGTCTTGAGGGGCTCATGAGCCTGAACTTTGATCGTCTGTGCCTGACGTGCCGATACTGCCAGCGTGAGACTCTGCATTGCGATGGTTACCGCGGTCGACCGCGCCAGAGGTCCCGGTGCCCGGCGACGTAGCGCGCGGCTCGATGTGGCTGCCGGTCTGCAGTTTGTCCTGGCCGTCCGTGACCACGGTGTCGCCAGCATTGACCCCATCTGCAATCACCGTGGTGTCGCCCTGGGTCAGCGATATGGTGACTTGCCGGTCCTTCACCGTCTTGTCCGGGTTCACTGTGTACACGAACGTGCCTTGCGGTCCGCGCAATATGGCCGCTGTCGGGACCACGGTACTGTTCTTGCGCGTCTCGAGCAGCAGGTCGGCGTTCACGAACTGATTCGGCCAGAGCTTGTTGTCCCTATTGTCGAATACGGCTTTGAGCTTCGCTGTCCCTGTCGTGGGGTCAATTTGGTTATCGATCGTCTCCAGCTTTCCCGTAGCCAGTTTCGTTTGGTCATCCCGGCTGAACGCATCCACTTCCAATGTGGATTTCCGCATATGCTCCGCTACGTTGCGCAGCAGATCCTCGGGCAAAGTGAAGATAACTGCGATCGGGTGCAGCTGGGTGAGGATCAGCATTGGATTCGCGTCAGACGCGTGCACAATATTTCCCGGGTCGACCTGCCGCAGACCGACCCTCCCTGCGAATGGCGCCGTGATGTGGCAGTAAACAATATTCAGCTTGGCACTGTTGATTTGCGCCTGATCGTTCCGAACCGTCCCGTCCAACTGGTCCACCAGAGCCTTCTGCGTATCCACCTGTTGCTGTGCAATGCTGCCTGACGGAATGAGCGCCGTATATCGCTCCAGATTCAGCTTCGCATCCCGGAGCGATGCCTGGTCCTTAAACAACTGCGCCTGCAACTGCTCCACTTGCACCTGGTAAGGACGCGAGTCAATCTCAAGCAGCAGGTCTCCCTCACGGACCTCCTGGCCCTCGCGGAAATTCACCTTCATGATCTGGCCGTCAACCCGGCTCTTGATATTGGCCGTATTGAATGCCGTCACCGTTCCCAGCCCGGACAGGTATACGGGAACGTCCTGCTTCATGACCGGGGCGACCGCGACCGAGATGGAACGAGGAGCGGCGGCGTGCGCATTCTGCTGCTTGGGCGCGGCCGCACTGCTGCAGCCGGCAACCAACGCAAAGGACGCGGCCAAAACGCAGATCCCAAGCAGCCGCGGCATAGATTCACTGATCGTTTTTGATTCGGAGCAAAAGTTCATATTCACAGGGCTTATCCGTGACTTTCCAGCACCCTGACCCGGTAGGAAGTCCAAGTGTTAGACGTATGCATTTTAGACTCGGTTGCGGCAACTCTCCGTGCTAAGCGGGATTTCCTTTCGGCGGGGCCTTGTCTCAGGGAGATTCAGGTCGTAGCCAGCTAGCGAGGTTGCTTAGGCAGAACCGCGACACCACAAGGATCAATCCCACGCCCATGGCGGGTCAAGGCTCAAGTGCAGGTTTTACATATCTTTACCCGCCTTGACCGTCCGTTTACCGATCCTGTTTTAACCAAGAGAACGCGAATCGCCAAACGGGATTTTCGGCCCACGGGTTGAAATCGGATCGGACTCGAATCGTAGAGAGCCGGGGAGACGACGCCGATGCGTCACGCAGGAGGGCATCTGCTGAGATTTGTCACGTCGTCAGCGTAGCCGACACAGGATGGCTCTTTTCATAAGCCGCAATGTCCGCCTCATGTTGCATCGTCAACCCGATATCGTCCAACCCGTTTAACAAGCAATGGCGCACAAATTCATCCATCGGGAACTTGGCTGAAAATCCGTGATCGTCACGCACCTCGCACTTCTCCAGATCGACGCTCAGGGAATAGTCATCGATCTCTTGCGCCCGTTTCATGACGGTGGCGACTTCCTCGTCCGTGAGACGAACTGTCAGGAAGCCGTTCTTTGTGGAATTGTTCGCGAAAATGTCGGCAAACGAAGATGAAATGACAGCCCTGAAACCGAAATCTGCCAGGGCCCAGACAGCATGCTCACGAGATGATCCGCAGCCGAAATTCTTCCCGGCGACCAGAATCGTCGCGCCTTCATAGCGGGGATCATGAAGCACGAAATCCGGGTTCTTCTTCCCATCCGCCCCGAAGCGCCAGTCGTAAAAAACAAACTGGCCGAAACCAGTCTTCTCAATCCGCTTCAAAAACTGCTTGGGAATGATCTGATCGGTATCGACATTGACTCGATCCAGCGGAGCCACTCGTCCACGATGCACATTGAAAGGTTTCATGAGCGCCGCCCTAGTGAAATTGCCAATTCCGGATATCCGTGAAATGACCTGAAATCGCCGCAGCTGCGGCCATCATGGGACTCACCAGATGAGTGCGCCCGCCGCGTCCTTGCCGCCCCTCGAAATTCCGATTACTCGTGGAAGCGCAGCGCTCCCCGGGCGACAGGATATCGGGATTCATCCCCAGGCACATCGAGCACCCGGATTCGCGCCATTCGAAGCCGGCCTCCTGGAAAATCTTATGCAGCCCTTCCTGCTCGGCCGCGCGCTTGATTGCCTGAGATCCCGGCACGACCATGGCGCGGACATTCGCGCTCACGCGATGTCCCTTCGCAACCCGCGCCGCTGCCCGGAGATCTTCGATCCGGGAATTCGTGCATGAGCCGATGAACACGCGGTCGATAGCGATATCTTCAATTCGCTTGCCCGGTTCTAGCGCCATGTACTGCAGCGCAAGTTCGGCGGCGCGCCGGTCCGAATCCTCCAGCCCTTTAATCTCCGGGACTCGCCCCGTGACGGGCGCGACCATCCCCGGATTCGTTCCCCAGGTCACAAACGGGCAGAGTTGTGAGGCATCGATCTCGACGACCTTATCGAATTCAGCGTCAGCATCCGACGGCAGGCCGCGCCAGTAGGCAACTGCTTTGTCCCAATCTGCGCCCTGGGGGGCAAACCGCCGGCCCTTGACGTACGCAATCGTGGTCTCATCGGGCGCCACCATGCCCGCCCGGGCCCCTGCTTCGATGCTCATGTTGCACAGCGTCATGCGGCCTTCCATGGAGAGCGCCCGCACCGCCGGCCCCGCGTATTCGACCACGTACCCGGTCGCCCCATCGGTCCCGATCTGACCGATAATTCCCAGTGCCAGGTCTTTGGCAGTGACCCCGTCCGCGAGCCGCCCGCGAACATCAATCTTCATCGTCTTCGGCTTCTGCTGGGCGAGGCATTGCGTTGCGAGGACGTGCTCCACCTCTGATGTCCCAATCCCAAATGCCAGCGAGCCGAATGCCCCGTGCGTGCTGGTATGGCTGTCTCCGCAGACAATCGTCATCCCCGGTTGAGTAATCCCCAACTCCGGACCAATGACATGCACGATCCCCTGCTCGGGGGAATCCATATCGAACAAGCGGATCCCGAATTCCCTGCAATTCGCCTGCAGCGCCGCAATCTGCTTCGCAGCGATGAGATCGGTGATTGGTGTCCCCCGAGGCTCGGTCGGGATGTTGTGATCGACGGTCGCAACTGTGCGAAGGGGCTGCCGCACCTTCCGCCCTGCCGCGCGTAGCCCGTCAAAAGCCTGGGGCGAGGTCACTTCGTGCACCAGGTGCAAGTCAATGTAAAGGATGGGCGAACGCCCTGCCGGCGTCGCCACCAGATGGCCTTCCCAAATCTTCTCGAATAAAGTCCGACCAGTTTTCATGAAAGGTATTGAAAGTAAACGAGTCTCCCTAGTTTTTCACAGCGGACAGAACGGGGCAAGGCGGCAGCATCGAATCCTCGTGCCTGATCCGATCAAGTCGATCCCGCAGGGTCTCCCCGCAAAAGTTACCCGAAACGCCTGATCGCGCTACAGATAGCGGCCGAATACGCTCATCGCAAGACTTGCTAACCGCCAGGGGGGATTGGGGCCACGGAATCATGCACAACGACGTACACAATGGGAACAACGGAAAGAATCTCTCCACACTTCTGTCGGAAATGAAAGAAGAGCTGAAAGAGTTCGTGCAGACGCGCATCGCGATGCTCAGAACCGAACTCCAGGAGAAAATGCGGATTGTTAAGACCGCGGCTCCGCTCGGATTAACCGCGGTATTGCTGCTGAGCACGGCTTACCTGCTGTTCACGATGGCGCTGGTCGGCCTCGTGGCGGCATTCTTCGCTGCAAGCCCGTACCGCTGGTGCTTCGCATTTCTGGCGATCGCCGGATTGTGGACGATTCTTGGCGGCATCGCAGCCTACATCGCCAAGCGTGAACTCGAAGCGAATGGTCTCATGCCCAAGAGAACAATTGAGATTTTAAAGGGAGACAAAATTTGGGTTCAATCGGAGGTAAGGAGCCAGGTATGAGCACACAACCGCTGGAGGATCTCCAACTGCGCGCGCTGGAACAGCGCAACCAGCTTCACCAGACCGTAGCCGAGCTGAAGAATAAGGTTTCCGTCACACGGAAACGATTTGACGTTCACCGCAACCTGCGCGAGCACTTTGGCGCCGCCGCAGGCATCGCCGCTGCCCTGAGCTTTCTGCTCGGCTACGGCGTCGGCGCCATGTTCACTCAGTAGCGTCCAACCTTCGGAGAAACCCATATGCCTGCCCTCAATAGCCTCGTCAAGATTGTCGCTAAGCCGCTTCCCCGCGTGATCACGCCTAGTGCGCACGCAATCTTGGACTACGTCATCGCAGGATCGTTTTTCGCTACCGCTGCCTGGTTCTGGGGCCGCAACAAGCGAGCCGCCATCGCGTCGCTCCTCTGCGGCAGCACCAGACTGGCTGTCAGCCTCATCACGGAGTATCCGGGAGGTGCGCGAAAGCCGATTCGCTTCCATGCCAGGCGTGAGATTGATCTTGGACTCGCCGCGATGACGGCTGCCATGCCGGGATTCTTCGCATTTCAAAGCGAGCCTCAGAAGAATTTCTTTGTCGCCCAAGGGCTGCTGACCACCGCAGCCAATGAGTTGACGCAGTTCCCGGAACGCCCCCATCCGGGAAAAGAGCGGTCGAAAGCCGCCTGAACCATGCCCTCGCTCTGATTTGGCGGTCTGACGCCGCTTCAGCTATCGAAGCTGGTCATCAAGAAGATCGGGGAGGACGAAGTTTCCACCCGCTCCGCCGCCCTCTCGTATTACTTCCTGCTCGCCCTGTTTCCCATGCTCCTGTTCCTGGTCTCGATGGTCGGAGTCATCGCAGGGCCCGGCTCCCCGTTGCGTGACAACATCATCTCGGCCCTCGGCCGCCTCGCGCCGGGCTCCGCTTCGGAACTCGTTCATACAGTCGTGAATGAGACGTTTTAAAGTCAGCAGCGGATTGAAATTGGCCGCCGGTATTCTCGGCGCGCTGTGGGCAGCTTCTGGGGGTATGAGCGCCGTCGTGACCTCGCTCAACGTAGTCTATCGGACCAAAGAGACCCGCCTTTGGTGGAAACAGAAGCTGACCGTGGTTGGACTGAGCGTCGTGCTCGCCCTTCTCATCATCGTTGCGCTCGTGCTGGCGCTCTACGCCGGAAAGCTCGGAGAGGCGATCGCAAGTCACGTAGGCCTGGGACAAGTTTTCACCATCGCGTGGAAAGTCCTGCAATGGCCTGTCATGTTCGGGGCCATGTCCCTTTCCTTTTCACTCATTTACTATTTCGCCCCGGACCTGGAAGAGCGCAAATGGCATTGGATCACGCCTGGAGCGGTGGGCGGCGTCGCTCTATGGCTGGTTGCGTCCCTTGGATTTCGTGTGTACCTGCACTTCTTCAACAACTACAGTGCGACCTATGGATCTCTGGGCGCAGCCGTGATTTTGATGCTGTGGCTCTACATCACAGGTCTCGCCGTCCTGTTTGGCGGACAAGTGAACTGGCTCATCGAGAACGAAGACAGGAAAGCCATGGAGTTCGACCGCGAGAAGCGGATCCTCGAACATCAGATTAGAGCCGCATAAATGGTTCGGTGCTGGCACAGATTTGGTCCCCCACAGCAGATCTCCCTTTCCGCAGCAATCCTGAGTGCAGTTCCGGTTCGATGCCCCTGTGCGTCTAACTCGCTGAGTCCCGAATAGAACTGTCCGGTTCTGGACGGCATCAACGTCAGATCGGACAATATGCCGATGTCAGAGGCACCCATGTCACAGCAAACGCGGGCCTTGCCGGACAGAAGATTGGAAAGCGAAATGCTCCATATTTTTCCATTGACCGCGTCGAGAATTGTTGCCTCCGCGGCTGACAAGAACAACGAGCGCCTCTTCGAACAAGTCTGGGAGAACAAATGATAGCTTCTCTGGGGCAAGATCTTCGGTATACGTTCCGGCAGATGCGCAAGAACCCGGGATTCGCCGCGGTCGCCGTGCTCACGCTCGCCCTTGGAAGCGGCGCAACCATTGTCATCTTCACGGTTGTCAGCGGTGTCTTGTTGAAGCCGCTGGCGTATTCCCAGCCGGAAAGCCTCGTCACGCTGCACGTTCAAGCGGATAAGCTCGGAGACCGTTGGGGTTTTTCGTACCCTGATTTTCTCGATTGCCAGCGCGACTGTCGCTCCTTCGAGGGAGTGGCCGCATGGACCTATAGCGGTGGAACCGTCATTGCGCCCGGCGAAGCATCGTATGTCGATGGACGTTCGATCTCTTCCAGCCTGTTGTCGGTATTGCGCCTTCGCCTCGTGAAGGGACGCTCGTTTGTCCCCGAGGACGATCACGTCGGCGCCGCGCCTGTCGCAATTATCAGCACCCGCCTGTGGCAAAGTCGCTATGACGCTGACCCGAGGGTGCTTGGCATGCCGCTCCTTTATGACGGCAAGAGCTATAACGTCATCGGGGTTGCGCCACCTGACCTTCAACTGGACGGCGACGCGGATGTTTTTACTCCCCTCGGCCAGCGCACTGAACCACGGCAGCAATGGCGCGCTGCACATTTCATTCATGTTGTGGCGCGTCTTCGTGCCGGCGTCACTCTTTCCCAGGCGGAGGCCGAAATGAGGCTGATGAGCGCGCACCTGGCGAAACAATATTCGGATTCAAACAC
This sequence comes from Terriglobia bacterium, assembly GCA_963727085.1. Classification (GTDB taxonomy): domain Bacteria; phylum Acidobacteriota; class Terriglobia; order Terriglobales; family Acidobacteriaceae; genus Sulfotelmatobacter. The sequence goes on from CAVSER010000008.1 coordinate 642,607, forward strand.
CGGCATTACTCTGGTGCCCCACTCGCTTAAAAGTGAATTGGTGCAGGTCGTTAGGCCAACTTTGTGGCTACTCCTGAGCGCCGTTAGCCTGGTGCTGCTCATTGCGTGCGTGAACGTTGCGAGCCTGCTCTTAACACGCGTGGTTTCTCGAGGGCACGAATTTTCGCTGCGTCTGGCGTTGGGCGCGCCCAGCCGGCGCCTGTTCAGTCAATGCCTGATCGAGAGCAGCGTCCTCGGCATTCTGGGCAGCTCGCTCGGCCTCTTCCTCGCCGCCCTTGGCACCGGTCCCTTTCTTCGCTTCTGGCCCGATCGGCTGCCGCGTGCCGACGAGGTGCATGTGGACTGGCGCGTGTTGCTCTTTGCAGTCACAAGTGCGATGCTGACCGCCCTGCTTTTCGGATTGATACCTGCCTTTCGAGCGAATCGGAGTTCCATCGAGGAGACACTCCGTTCTCGCTCTCGCACCATTGCCGGAAACACGCGCACGCCTCTCAGCGCTTTCCTGGTATGCCAGATCGCGCTGGCTCTGGTGTTGCTGAGCGCCGCCGGAGTTCTGGGTCGCACCCTGGTCCGCTTCGCTTCTCTCAATCCTGGAATTGACATTCACAACGTGCTATCGGCGCGCATAGCCTTCTCGCCGGCGGCTCTTTCGAATCCTGCGCAGGCGCGAGCGGCTTGGCAAGAACTCACGGAAACCATGCGGCGCGCACCCACCGTTCAATCGGTCGCGCTCACCGATATCGTTCCCATGCGCGAAGGTGAGAATGTCAATTCCTACCGGACGACAGCAACGCCTGCACCTTCGAGTCAGGAAGCGGAGGCCCTCTCGTCTGCAGTTACTCCGAACTATTTGCAGGTGATGCGACTTTCGCTGCTTCGTGGCCGATTCTTCGACGACAACGACAAACTCGGCAATCCGCAGGTTGTTGTGATCGATGAAAACATGGCACGCCATGCATTCGCCGGAGAAGATCCTGTCGGAAAGGCTCTCTGGATTCCGGCAATGGGCGACCGTCCCGTTCAGGTAATAGGAGTGGTCGGTCACGTCCGGCATTGGGGCTTGGCAAGTGACGACCTTTCGACGGTGCAAGACCAGTGTTATTACCCGCTCGCCCAAGTCCCCGATGGCTTGGTTCGCTTCTTCTCTTCAGTCCTTTCGGTCGTAGTCCGGACGAACGTACCTCCTCTGAATACAATCCCAACGTTGCAGCAGAAGGCGCGCGGCGCGACTGGCGATCAGACGCTTTACGAAGTTCGCACCATGGAGCAGTTAGTCAGCGCCTCGCTGGCGAGACAACGTTTCTTAGTCTTCCTGTTTGCAATTTTCGCCGGACTTTCGGTGCTGCTCGCCTGCATCGGGATCTACAGCGTAATTGCGTATCTGACGAGCCAGCGCATACCCGAATTCGGTGTGAGGGTCGCGCTCGGCGCTCTCTCATCAGACATTGTCCGACTTGTACTTCGCGAGAGCCTGACAATCATTGTGGCTGGGATCGGAATCGGGCTGCTTGCGTCGCTTGCCACTGCTCGCATTCTGCAGCGCCTCGTGCCTGGCCTGCAAACGGCGCACGGACCAATCATGGGTGTCGTACTGCCGGCGCTGATTCTGGCTGCCCTCTTCGCCTGCTATCTACCCGCGCGCCGCGCTGGGAAGGTCGATCCCATGATCGCGCTGCGCTCCGAATAACCCAGTGGTCGGTGCCTGCAACATCAACGCCGCTGATCCGGCGATACTTGCTCTTCGCCTTCCCAGGCCTACAATTAGTGCATGGAGAAGAAGATTTTCTGGCTTTCGTTCATCCTGCTCGGATTGCTGGCCGATTTCGTTCTCCCATTCTGGTGGGCGTTTGGGGCGACGATCCCTATCCTCTTCGCGTCGTGGTGGATCGCCTATCGTAGCGACTGGTTCTGACCTTCGACGATCTTCGGGAGTTTTCCATAACCACCTTGTGACATCTGCCCTTGCGCACAAAATCGAAAAAGCAGATTCTTTCCAAGGCGTTAGCGGTGCCATCCGTACCCCACTGGGAACTCACAAGCTCTTTGAAATCAATATTTTGTCCGCAAGTGATTGAGCGCCATAGATTATTTTGCAGTTTCCCTCTAAGTCTATGATTCCAGTAGACCGGGGGAGGGGTACCTATCCATCACGGGCGAATTCCCAAAATGAAACTTGCGAAAAATCATCCTTGGGAAGCGTTGCCAGAGAAAAATTTTGCGAAGTTTTCCGTACCTTCAGGCTGAAAATTTGCGGCTGTAAAACTCAATACTGCGAGGTCATCGGGAAGGGCACGAGTTTTCACTCGTGCCGAAAGATGCGCAAGGGACTTCCGGCTTCGGCCGTTGAGGTTTGCTTCCTAACTATTTCGGGCGCGTAATTGCTCCCTGCGATGCCGAGGACACCAAAGCCGCGTACTTCGCGAATACACCCGTTGGATATCGCGGCTGTTGCGGCTTCCACGTCGACATGCGTTGCTTCAACTCGTCGTCACTGATCTCGACCTCGAGCAACTGCTTCCGCACGTCGAAACGAATCATATCTCCGTCACGGACCGCCGCGATTGGACCGCCATTCGCCGCCTCCGGAGCAACGTGACCAGCCATCAGCCCGCGAGTCGCGCCGCTGAATCGTCCGTCGGTCAGCAGCGCAACCGATTCACCGAGACCCTCGCCAATGATCGCTGCTGTCACGCCGAGCATCTCGCGCATTCCCGGACCGCCTTTGGGCCCTTCATTGCGGATCACCACCACATCGCCCGCTTTGATCTTCTTCGCCGTTACAGCTGTCATCGCGTCTTCTTCGGAGTCGAACACGCGCGCAGGACCGCGATGATCCAGGCGTTCGTGCCCGCTGATCTTCGCAACACAACCTTCCGGCGCGAGATTGCCTTTCAGAATGACGAGACCGCCGGTTGTCTTCAGCGGCTTGTCGAGTGGAACAATCACTTCCTGTCCCGGACCTTCAACGGCGCTCGCAGCCTCGGCTGAGATCGTCTGGCCAGTCACAGTTTTTGCAGAGCCATGTAAATACTTACCCGTCATAAGCCGTTTCGCCAGCAGGCGAATCCCTCCTGCGCGGTGCATATCTGCTGCCACGAATCTACCGGAAGGTTTGAGGTCACAAATCAGAGGAGTTCGTTCGCTGATTTTCTGAAAATCTTCGATCTCGAGCGGAACTCCTGCTTCCCGAGCGATCGCTAAGAGGTGCAGGACGGCATTCGTCGATCCGCCACTCGCGGCAACCGAAGCAATCGCGTTCTCGAACGCTTCCCGCGTGAGAATCTCGCGCGGCCTCAAGCCTTGCTGCAAGACCTGCATCACGAGCTTGCCGCACTCGACAGAGACCTCATCCTTTCGTGGGTCCATTGCTGGAACGCTGTTGAACCCCATCGGCGACAAACCGATCATCTCCATTACGGTCGACATCGTGTTCGCGGTATATTGTCCGCCGCAAGCACCCGCTCCCGGACACGCGACGTCCTCCAGTTCCTTCAATTCCTTGTCGCTCATCTTGCCCGCGACATTTGCGCCGATCGCTTCGTACACGTCCTGAATCGTGACGTCTTTCCCGCGATAACTCCCCGGCGCGATCGTTCCCCCATAGAGCACGACACCCGGAAGATTCAAGCGAGCCAGCGCCATTGCTGCCGCCGGAATCGTCTTATCACATCCAACAACGCAGATCACTGCGTCGAACATCTGCCCGCGACAGACCAGTTCGATCGAATCGGCAATGAGCTCGCGGCTCACGAGCGACGCGCGCATGCCTTCGGTTCCCATCGTCTCGCCGTCCGAGATCGCGATGGTGTTGAACTCCATCGGAGTGCCGCCCGCGGCGCGAACGCCTTCCTTCACCTTCGCCGACAAACGGCGCAGATGAAAGTTGCAGGGCATCGTCTCAATCCAGGTATTCGCTACGCCGATCAAGGGCTTGCTCAGGTCGGCATCGGTGAAGCCGATTGCCTTGTACATCGAACGAGCGCCGGCGCGATCGCGGCCTTCAGTAATTCCACGACTTATATGTTTCAGATCCATGGAAGATTGCGTCTCCTGTATATGAGTGAAGCTAAGAAGGATAAACCACGAAGGACACGAAGCACCACGAAGGTGGAAGCGAAATCCTTCGAGTGCCTTCGTGCCCTTCGTGGTTCAGGCTTTTATAAAAACGGGGAACCCGCGCCCTGCAGGTTCCCCAAGATGCATGACGCTGCCCAGGAGCCGTCATGCTTGCCCAGCTAAGTCAAACTTGTTCTTACGCGCGAGCCGCAGCGCGCGCTTCTTCAATAGCGACGCCTGCCGGCGGATGAGGCGAAGTCCAGGTGTGCGCAAGCGCTGCGCCAGAGCCGACATGGATCACATCCACAATCGAATACCATTCGCGGTACAGCTGCCCGATTTGCTTCTGATTGACTTCGAGCGTGAGCGAAACATGATGATCCGCATCGGCTGGTTCCGCGTGTACAACGGGAATGTCGAGTCCGCGTTTTGAAGCAGCGTTCAGGATCCGCATCAACGTGCCTTGTGTATTGCGATAGCGAATGTGGAATTGCATGTACGCTCCCTTAATTACCGAGTGCAGAAGTAAGAAGTCAGCCTGCAGACTGAAAACCGTTTTGCATTACTCTGCATTCTTACTTCTCACTTCTGACTTGCCCTACTTTTCTTCCAGCAACATCTCCGACAGCGCAGCGCCCGCCGGAACCATGGGGAAAACATTCGCTTCCGGGGCGCAATCGAAGACCAACAACTCCGGCTCCTGGGAATGCAGAAAGCGATCGATCGCATCGCCCGTCTCCTGCGAAACCGGGAACTCGCGCATCGCATCTTCCTTCAGCCGAAAGCTATGAACCTTGTAGGCCTTCGCTATATCGACGAAATCCGGGTTATCGCTCAGATCGGTCTCGGCATAGTTGCGCTCGTAGAAGAGCTGCTGCCATTGCCGGACCATTCCGAGATACTTGTTGTCGATAATGACCATCTTCACGGGTAAACCGAGACGATGAATCGTTGCCAGTTCCTGGATGTTCATCTGGAATCCGCCGTCACCTGAGACGCAAAGGACGCATGTATCTGGCTTGGCGAGCTGGACGCCAACCGCAGCCGGCAAAGCGAATCCCATCGAGCCAAGCCCACCCGAGGTGATGAATCCACGCGGTGAAGATGAGCGATAGCGCTGCGCAGCCCACATCTGGTGCTGTCCAACATCGGTGACGACTACGGCATCTTTCGGCAATCGGCTGAAGAGTTCGTCGAGGAATCGAATTGTCGGCTGAGCGAGTCCACGTGGGTCGAGTTCAGCCCGCTCTGGTCCACACGCGACCGAACGCCACGCGCTGAAGTCGGGAACCTTGTGCCTGCGCAATTCCGCGTGGAATGCAGGAATGGTGTCGGCCAGATCTCCAATTACCGGTAAGTCGCAAGGACGCACACGATCGAGTTGTGCCGGATCGATCTCGAAATGGACGATCTTGGCATGCGGCGCAAAGCGCGAGGGATCTCCGGTGACGCGATCGTCCAACCGCGCTCCGAAAACCAGCAACAAGTCGGTCTCATGCAACGCCGTATTCGCCGCGCGCGTCCCGTGCATTCCGACCATTCCCAGGTAGTAGGCAGATTCAGGATCCACTGCACCAAGACCATGCACCGTGGCGAAAGTCGGAACGTTGAGATGATCCAGCAGACGCCGCAGATCCGAAATCGCTCCGGACAATTTTGCGCCCGCACCAATCAATGCCACCGGCTTCGACGATTGTTGCAGGAGAGCCACGATCGTATCTGTAAATGCGCCATCCGCTTTGGCTTCCGAAGGCCTCGCGTGCGGGGTGAACTTCGCCGGCCCGGCAAATTCCTTTTTGGCCTTCAGCATGTCGGTTGGAATGTCGATCACAACGGGACCGGGACGTCCGCTGCGAGCCCAATAGAATCCTTCGGCAATCGCCTCGGGAATCTCATCGATTGTCTTAACCAGGCGGCTCCACTTCGTGAGCGAGAGTGTCACACCGAAGACATCTGTTTCCTGGAAGGCGTCCGTCCCGATCAGAGCACTGCGGACTTGCCCAGTGATGCAGACGAGTGGAACAGAATCCATCTTTGCGTCGGCAATACCGGTGACGAGATTCGTCGCGCCCGGCCCGCTCGTCGCCATCGCGACCCCGACCTTGCCGGTTACGCGCGCATATCCTTCCGCGGCGAAAACCGCGCCCTGCTCGTGCCGCGTAAGGATGTGCCGGACGCCGCTACCTTCGAGTGCGTCATAGAGCGGCATAATCGCGCCGCCGGGATACCCGAAGACCAGGTCCACCCCTTCGGCGCGCAGGCACTGCAGGACGATGTCAGCTCCTTTAAGCATTCACCACCTGTTTGGTGGCATTCTCGGGAGCCGAGGTTTTTTTGCCTTCCTTCGGCAGCCAACTCATCATGCTGCGAAGTTGCGCTCCGACGATCTCGATCGGATGCTTCTTTTCTGCTTCGCGCATCTTATTGAAGTTTGGACAACCTGCTTTGTTCTCCGCAATCCACTCCTGGGCGAACTTGCCGGATTGAATGTCGGCCAGGGTCTTCTTCATTGCCTGACGAGTGGCGTCGCCGACGACCTGCTCACCGCGCGTGAGATCGCCATACTCCGCTGTGTTCGAGATCGAATAGCGCATGCGGGCCAGTCCACCCTCGTAGATCAGGTCCACGATGAGCTTTACTTCGTGCAAGCACTCGAAGTAGGCGATTTCGGGCTCGTAGCCGGCTTCGACCAGCGTCTCGAATCCCTTTTTGATCAGAGATGTGAGGCCACCGCAAAGAACCGCCTGCTCGCCGAACAGATCGCTCTCCGTTTCTTCCTTGAAGGTCGTCTGGAGAACGCCGGCCCGGGTTGAGCCAATTCCGTGTGCGTAAGCAAGTCCAAGTTCGTGAGCGCGCCCGCTGGCGTCCTGGTGAATCGCAAGCAGCGCAGGCACGCCGCGACCTTCGGTATAAACGCGGCGAACCAGATGTCCCGGGCTCTTGGGAGCGATCATCACGACATCGACGTCGTTTGGTGGGACGATGGTTTTGAAATGAATGCTGAAGCCGTGCGATACGCCCAGGACTTTGCCGGGATGCAGATACGGCTTGATGGACTTCTCATACAGTTCGCCCTGTGTTTCGTCAGGAGTTAAAACGTGGATCCAGTCGGCGCGCTTGGCGGCCTCCTCCGGAGCCACGACGACCATGCCATCGGCACGCGCCTGGGTTGCGCTCTGCCGGTTCGGGTCGAGGCCGACGATAACTTTGTGTCCGCTATCGCGAAGATTCTGGGCCTGGGCGTGTCCCTGGCTACCATAACCAAGGACAGCGATCGTCTTGCCCTTCAAAACATCGGGCTTAGCGTCGCGTTCATAGAAAATAGTGACTGCCATCTTGCTCCTCTCGTGCGACTTCTCGTGTCGAGCAAGGGGGGAAAGAGGCCCTTGCTGGTGGCGAATAGAACTTCTCGTCGTTTCGATTCGTAAGCGGAAGCCCCGCCGAAACCGACCGGTCGGTCGGTATTTGGAAGATGCTATCTGTTCCCCTGCATAGTGTCAACAAAGAACTCCGGTACATGCTTATCCTTCGCGTTTTCTTGGCTTTCCGGTGAAACCTGTTTACCATGTCGGCGATGGCACGTGAGACTCTAGTGGATTCCCGGCAGGAAATACTGCGCACGGCCGCACGCCTGTTTCAGCAGCGCGGATACGACGCGACCTCGATGAACGATGTAGCCGCAGCGCTGAAGCTGAGCAAGGGTGGGCTCTATCATCACTTCCAAAGCAAGGACGAGATCCTGTTCGAGATCATGAACCACGCGATGGAAATCACGCAGGAGCGCGTGCTCGGTCCGGTGCGCAACATCGCCGATCCGGAGGAGCGGCTACGGGCTCTGATTCGCCTGCACATCGAAGTTGTCCTGAGCCCGCGCGATCGCGAGATCACAGTCATGCTGCATGAGAACCATCCGCTGCCTCCGACGCTGCGCAAGCGGATCAACATGCGCAAGAAGGAATACATTCACTTCGTCGAAGCTCTGATGGGAGAGGTCCAGCGCGCGAGACGCGCGAAGGGATCCGTCAGTCCGCGCGCCGCCGCGTTCGCCCTCCTGGGAATGATCAACTGGATCTATCAGTGGTACAAACCGGAGGGGAATCTGCAGACAAACAACCTGGTGCCGCAGTTCACGGAGCTAGTGTTCGGAGGGATCCTCGCGTAAGGAAAGGAATATTCAGTGGAAGTTACCTGTTCTCACAGCAAAAATCCTGCCCTCGGCTGGGATGTTACTGCCACGGCCAAAGCCGGAGCAGGAGAGGCAATCAAACGCGCGCAGGTGTTCGTGAATGACCTTTCGAGGTACGACAAGTCATTCAATCCGCCGCTCAACAGCTGGCAAGAACAACTTCCCCAACAAGGAGAATATCCGGGCGATAATGACGTCCTCGTCGTGATCACAAACTCAAACGACGAAGATGCCGAGTGCGTCGATAGCTGGAGTTAGCCCGTTTGCATTGGCCGCACTCCCAAGGAAGAAATCGTGCAACAAGCCGTGCTATTTACGATTACGGATCTGGAACACCTTCGCAACCGGAAGCAGAAATTGTATCTCGAGTTTCTGCGAGTCCCATCAATGAGCGCTGGGCTCTACGTGCTGGCCGCCGGAGCGACTGACCAGCAGCGACCCCATCACGAAGACGAGATGTACTACGTCATTCGCGGACGGGCGCGCTTCCGCGCCGGAACTGAAGACAATGAAATCTCTGCCGGAAGTGTGTTGTTCGTGGCCGCAGAAGTGGAGCACCGGTTCTACGACATCACTGAGGATTTACAAGTTCTTGTGTTTTTCGCCCCTGCAGAGAGCTGAGCAATGGAATGCAGCATCCGGTCATCGAGACGAAGTGCCCGCCGTGAACTGCGGGCGAGATATGGAGGGTTGTGCTGCTTTTCCGGGAGAAACACGGCGGCCGCACGGGAATGCCTGTTACTTATGCGGCGGAATCCAATAGACCTCTTCTTTCACGGCCCCCTTGTCGGTGAATCCGCGGCGCTTCAGGATGGCCTTGCTATTTTCGATCATGTCGGGATGCCCGCAGAGGTAAACGTGCGTGTTGCCGGGATCCAGTTCCCAGTGGTCGGCATATTTGCGCAGAATGTCGTCAGCTCGTCCGATCTCCCCGGGCCAGTCAGCGTGATCCCAGGGACGGCTGACCGTGGGAATGTATTTGAACCATGGCAGTTCTTTCTCGAACCCCACAAGCTCGTCTTTGTACCCAAACTCCCAGGGACGGCTGGCGCCATTGAGCAGATAGAGCTGGTGGGAGCCGTCGAAGCGGCCTTCCTTCCAATCCTTGCTTAACGTGCGCACATAGCTCACGAAGGGGGCAACGCCTGTGACCGTCGAAATCAATAGATGATTTCTTTTGCCGTTGCTGGTATCGAGCGAGAACTTGCCCTTCGGTACTTTGCGCATTAACAGCTCGTCGCCGGGCTGCAACTTGTACAGCAACGGCGTGAGCGCGCCATTGGGCACAAGCTCGAAAAAGAATTCCACCTCAGTCTCGGAAGGCGCGGAGGCGATGGAATACGGTCGTTCAATCCGGCGTCCCTCGAACTCCACGCCAAGCGTGGCGAACTGTCCAGGCACAAATCCGAACTCTCCTCCGGTCTCGATGCGGAACATCCAAAGGTCGTCGGCAAAATCGACGCGCTTGGTCACCCGCGCCCGAAAAAATCTGTCGTCGGTCGAAGACTGAGGCCTTAGCCGTTCAATCGGTGTATTCAATTTGCTTGGCGTCCGCAGACATGGACGCACCTCTCTCTGTTTTGTCCGGATACTGATTCGATGTTCGGCCCTGTTCTCCGACTCCAAGCTGCAAGTCAAAGGCCAACCGAACGGTCGTATGGGAAATCGAGTGGCGACATCCTAGCGGGAATTTCGGGCTTTGTGAAGTGTGATTTTCGGTTTCCTTCGACGTTGGAGGAGCCTACCACGCGCTCCGATCAACTTATTGGGGGCGGTCGGCAGTTTGTGATGAAGCCTCGACTGTGGCCAATTGACCCAGCGTGGTGCGCAAGACACGCAGAACTTCCTCGGCCGCCGTCGCTTTGAGAATGAACTTCAGCATCCCGTCGGGAGTGAATTGCGCTCCCTTCTGACCTGAGACATAGTGGGCCAGCTGTTCGGGATCGACCGCGGCATTCTGGCGAAACTTGAAAGTTACGGACTCGCGCTTGCGATCGATCGCGGTCACTCCGACTCGCATGGAGAGCAGCTTCAGCGAGGCATAATCCAGCAGGTTGCGGACCGCCGGCGGAGGAGGACCGTAGCGATCCTGCAATTCAGCCGCAACGTCGACGAGTTGTGATTCGGTTTCCACGCCAGCGACGCGCTTGTACATCCGCAGCCGCTGGTTCTCTTCTGGAATGTATTCGGCCGGGATCCTGATGTTCAGGCCCAGGTTGAGCTGGATTTGAGCTTCGTCCGCTGCCGCTTCGCCTTTCATCTCGCGAACGGCGCGGTCGAGCATCTGCGTGTACAACTCAAATCCGATGGCATCAATGTGCCCGCTTTGCTCGCCGCCGAGGAGATTTCCGGCCCCGCGAAGCTCGAGGTCGAGAGCCGCAATCTTGAAGCCGGCCCCGAGGTCAGAAAATTCCTTGAGGGCTGCGAGACGGCGGCGAGCGATCGGGGTCAGTTCGACTTCTTTCGGGATCATCAGATACGCATACGCGCGGCGGTTGGAACGGCCCACGCGTCCGCGAAGCTGGTACAGTTCGGAGAGTCCAAGACGGTCGGCGCGGTTGATCAGGATCGTGTTGCAGAGCGGGATATCGAGCCCATTCTCGATGATCGTTGTGGCGACAAGAATGTCGGCCTCGTGATGCATGAACTTCAGCATCACTTTCTCGAGTTCGCCTTCGGACATTTGCCCATGTCCTACGATGACGCGAGACTTTGGCACGAGTTCCTGCAGTTTGGCGGCGATCTCCCAAATACTTTCGACGCGATTGTGAACGAAATAGATCTGGCCGCCGCGTTCGAGTTCCTGCTCGATGGCGGACTGGATGATCTTGTCGTCCCAACTGGCGACCACCGTTTGAATCGCCATCCGGTCTTTGGGCGGCGTTTCAATCACGCTCATGTCGCGCAAGCCGACGAGCGACATGTGCAGCGTGCGGGGGATCGGCGTTGCCGACATGGTCAGCACGTCAACCTGTTTTCTCATCTGCTTGATGCGCTCTTTGTGGCGAACTCCGAACCGCTGCTCTTCGTCCACGATCAGCAGTCCAAGATCGGTAAACTTCAGGTCTTTCGACAGAATGCGGTGGGTGCCGATGAGGATGTCGATTTTGCCGCTTTCGGCCTTCTGCAGGATTTCTTTCTGCTGCCTCGCATTCCGGAAGCGGCTGATCATCTCGATCGTGACCGGGAATGGCGCAAAGCGCTGCTTGAAAGTTTCGTAGTGCTGGAAGGCGAGGACCGTAGTCGGGGCGAGCACGGCGACTTGCTTGTTATCGCTGACCGCTTTGAACGCAGCGCGCATCGCCACTTCCGTCTTGCCATAGCCGACGTCGCCGCACAGCAAACGATCCATCGGCAGTTGCGATTCCATATCGCGCATAACATCGGCGATCGCCTGTGCCTGATCTTCGGTCTCGTTGAACTCGAAGGTGTCTTCAAACTCTCGAACGAATTCGTTCCCGGAGGGGTAGGCATGACCTTGCGCCGTCTTGCGCTCGGCGTAGAGTTTCAGCAACTCCTCGGTCATGTCCTGCATGGCCTTGCGAACGCGGGCCTTGGTCTTTGCCCATGCCTGCGTGCCAAGGTGGCTGAGCGCGGGCTTCGCGCCCTCCTGCGAACGATATTTCTGAATCAGGTCAAGACGCGTAAGCGGAACGTAGAGGCGGGCTCCTTCCGAGTACTCCAGCAACATGAATTCTGCATTGCCATCGCCCTGATTGATTTCTTTCAAGCCCTGGTACTGACCGATGCCGTGCTCAACGTGGACGACATAGTCTCCGACTTGCAGGTCGCGGAAGTCGGAGAGGAACGCGGAAACCTTCGATTTTTGCCGTTGAGGGCGGGCAGCGACCGCTTCCGACTCATCGAACAGATCGCGCGCGCCGAAGATTGCGAGGTGCGCATCAGGGAAGACAACGCCATCGGGAACGTACGCCTTGGCGAGCGTAGTGGTGTGAACTTCTCCGGCAAAGTAGCTGGTTTCGTCCGCGTAGCTTTCGCCGCCACGGGTGCGACTGCCGAGACGGAAGCTTGCGTTGTACTCGGTGAAAATGTCTGCCAGGCGCTCGACTTCACCGGTGTTCGGGACTGAGAACAAGACCTGAGTTCCGGAGTCCGTGAGCTTCTTCACTTCCTCAAGCATGGCCGGGACAGCGCCATGGAATCGCGGGGTCGGCTGCGTCAAGAAGTTGACGGTCGAGTCGGCAGTTTCGCTGCGGGTGACGCCAAGGTGCTCGATATCGGCGCCGGTGAGGGTCGCAGCTTTTTGCCACCAAGCGTCCGGAGGCAGGTACAGGTCGTCGGGAAGCACCAGATTGCCGACGCCGCTGCGCTCATGCATTTCTCCGACGCGGGTCCAAAATCGGTCGAACTCGGCGCGCAGCAGATCAGGCTCATCGAGCAAAACGGTTGCGTGGGGAAGAAGATCGAAAACAGTGCGATCGGCGCCCGCGACCGGGGCATAAAACTCCCAGCCGGGGAAGACCGTCACACCCCCGGATCGAATGGCGGCCTCGACAATCTCTTCGCTACCAGCGATGCGTTTGCCGGAAAGGCGCGTATGGATTGCGCCCAGTAGTTGGTCACTGACTGGAGTTTCGGTCAGCGGAAGCAGCAGCGCCTCATCGATCGGGTTCGAGGAGCGTTGGGACGTCGGATCGAAGCGGCGTATGGAGTCCACTTCGTCGCCAAAAAATTCGATGCGGACCGGGCGTTCGGCCTCCGGGGAATAAACGTCGAGGATGCCGCCGCGCAATGCATACTGGCCGGGCATTTCGACGACATCCGCTGACGCGTAGCCTACTGTGTTGAGATGCCCGAGAAGATTATCGACGTCAAAGGACTCGCCGCGGCGCAGAACTCGTGCCAGATCCGTGTAATAGTCGGCCGAGCGCTGCAGGATCGCGGTAGCGGCGATCGGAGTCACGACAATTGCCGCTGTACCAGTCGCAATCTTCCACAGGGCTGTCGCGCGCTCTTCCTGCAGCTCGGGGTGCGTCGAAAGATTCTGGAATGGAAGCACATCGCGAGCGGGAAGCGAGACAACCGATTCGGGATCGCACGCGGCGGTGAGTTCACAAAATCCCCGAAGCACGGGAACAAATTCTTCGATTGCGCGGTTGTCGGTGACGACAACAATCAGGGCGCGCTCCGCGGCCCGCTGCAGCAGTACGAATAAAAGGGCTTTCGCTGTGGGGGAGAGTCCGGACACACGAATCCGCCCCGTGCCCTCGTTCAGGTGGGAGGCTACACGCAAAAAGCCGGGAAGCGATTCAACATCCGCGAAGAGTTCGCGGACGAAGGGAAGCAGCATGCTCTTTGATTTTAGCAGGAACGAGTTGGGCCGAGCACTAGCGAAGCCGGCCGCGATTCGAGTTAAGGACGTGTTCCGGAAACTCGAACTTCAGTCGGTCCGAACGTCAGCCTTATCGATTCGCGCGTCCTTTAATCGTCAACACAGCGTCTGCAGTTACATCCGACAAGGTCATGTGCAGAGCGTGCGCCTTCGGATCATACGTCGTCTTCAACGGGTAGGTGCTGCCGGAGAACTTTGCCTGCGCGCTGGCGGATGGCCAGTCGTACACAATCACTTCAATGATCTTCCACCACGGAGTGTAGGAGCCCTCTCGCGCGTGGAATTGCAGGCGCATCGATTTCTCGTCGGATTCGCAGGTAAGGTTCTGGCGTAGGAACTTGCCTTGCTGATAGTCGAGGGTGTGCCCATCATCGAGATACAACGAGCCGCTACAATTCTGTCCCGGATAGACGTGAAGTTCCAGCGGTCCGCTCGGCGTCTCTTCCGTGTTCTGAATCAGCGGCTGCATCGGAAGGATGGTCCCACCGCGCACAAATACCGGAAGGGTCTTCAGCACGGGATGAGTCGCGCGGGGCCATTTGTAAGCCGTGGTGCCTCCGGTCTTGGCGATGTCGTTCGCTATTACATCGATGGGCGGACCGTGCGGCTGTGGCGGCATCTTCTCACCTGTCCAGAAGTCGTACCAATTTCCCTCCGGATAAACAATTACGTAGTCGTTCATCATTTCCCCGAAAGGCGGAGGAGCAATCAGCAGACTCGGACCGAGCATGAACTCCGTGTCTACGTTGTCGAAGCCAGGGGACTTGGGCCCAAAGATCTCCGGGAATTCCAGGAATACCGGACGCATCAGCGGCAGGCCGGTATGCGACGACTCGTCCGCAAGCGCGTAGAAATAGGGCAGCAGGCGATATCGCGTTTCAATGTAGTGCCGACGAATCGCTTCCGGCTCGGGTCCATTATTCCAGATCTCGTGCGGCAAACTGCCCTTGGTCGCGTGATCGCGGAAGAATGGAGAAAATGCGGCGATCTCCACCCATCGCGTAAGCAGATCAGGCGGCGGTGATCCGTTGAACCCACCCACGTCGGCTCCGACGTACGGGATGCCGCTGATACCCAGATTGAGCACCTGCTGCGTAGCCAGACGGAGGTGGTTCCAGGTTGCGGAATTGTCGCCGGTCCAGGTGAAACCGTAGCGCTGGCCGCCCGCGAAGGTAGCGCGGGTTAGGACGAAGGGCCGCTCGTTCGGTCGGAGTTTGAGTAAGCCTTCGTACGTCGCCCGCGCGTTCTCCAGACCGAAGACGTTATGAATCTCGGAGTGGGTAGCCGCGCGGGCAGCGAATCCGGGCTCTTCAATGCGATGTACGGTATTCAAGGGCATGGTCTTGCCCGGTCCGTCGAAAACGGCCGGTTCGTTCATGTCGTTCCAAAAGCCCGCGACCCCATCCTTCACGAAATCGGCGTAGAGGCCTCCCCACCACTCACGAGTCTGCGCCCGCGTGAAATCCGGGAACACCGCAGGCCCAGGCCAAACTACTCCCACAAATTCGCTGCCGTCCGGGTTCTTCACAAACTGATCCGTAGCGTGGCCGGAGTCGTAGGGCCCGTATCCCTGATTGGCTACGTGAGCGACGTGCAGATCCGTGATGTTGACCAGATGGAAATGCTGTTTCTTCAAATCGGCGACGAGTCCGGGAAAATTGGGGAACGTTTGCGGATTGACCGTGAACGGACGGTTGCGATCCTGGTAGTCGATGTCGAGATACACGACGTCAGAAGGAATGCGATCGGTTCGCAGCCGGGTCGCGATATCGCGAAGCTGCGATTCCGGAGTATAGCTATACCGCGATTGCTGGAATCCAAGCGCCCAAAGCGGCGGTAGCGGAGGCTTCCCAGTCAGGTATGCGTAATTCTCGACAACTTGCTTCGGTGTGGGGCCGTAAATGAAATAGTAGTCGAGCGGTCCGCCTTCGGCGCCGAACGAATACGTGTCCCGCGCGGACTTGCCGAAATCAAACCATGTGCGCCAGGTGTTATCGAGAAAAATTCCGTAGCTCCGCTCGCCGTTGGTGGCAAGAAAGAAAGGGATGCTCTTGTAAATCGGATCGACGGATTCCTGCGGACCAACGTCGGTGTTCCACAGCGTGTACGCCTGACCACCGCGATCGAACTGTCCTGTCTTATCGCCGAGCCCGAAGTAGTGATAACCGCCGATCATTTGTTTGGAGACGGCGAATCCGCCCAGTTGGAATCTCGTGGGACGTCCCGGAGCGTCGGCGCAGATGACGGTGCCCGCCGTGTCGCGGAAGACGATGCGAAAGGGGTTACGCTCGACACGGACATCGACCATGGTCGTGTGAAATCCGGTTGAGGGGTCATCTTGCGTGGTCTGTACATTCACCGACTTGCCGCGTACATCAGAAAGTACAGCCCACGACGCATCCTCAGGAAGATCGGCTCCGGGCGCGATACGCACACGGATGATGTCGTCCCGCAGAGCCGTGATGCGCACGGTCGCCCCGCCAGAGTGGATCTGAATGCCGTCGCGCTGTACTTCAGAGTTTGTTACAGCATCGAGAGTAGTGGCTTGCTGTGGCGTGTCGGAAGTCTGGGCCAGAACGACGGGAGCAACGGCCAGGATGACCGGTAGAAACAGACATACAAGATACCGTTGTAATACTCGCATCTTCGGCTCTCTTTCAGAGACTTTCCGTTCGCAGCAACATCATACCAACGCATCGTCAGGTCTCAAGGAAATCCGCGAATTTCATCTGAAGACTAACCCGGTTGGGACACTTCATTTTCTGCTTGACCGGGATCGGGCAGAAAAGTCCGGACGGATGCGTAAAGGGCACTTTTGGGATGAACGCTGATTCCGCTCCGAACAAGCGGGATTAGAACAGTCCGCGACTAACCTCGCAGAAGCGGACGCGTCAGGCAGGTCGGCCCGCCGCTGCCGTTGATACAGATCTCGCTGCCCGGAAACATGCGAACGTCGAATCCGGCATGACGCAGGCGGTCGTTGGTTTTGCGATTCTCCTCGATTGCGAGCAAACGGTTCGCCCCGAGAGAGAGCACGTTGCAGGCGAGCGTGTCGCGCTCGGAACTGTCGATCTCGACAAACTTGAAGCCTCGCGACCTGAGCAATTGGACCGTCTCGACGGCGAGCCACGGAAGATCCACGAGCGCAGTCTGCTCGTCGAGAAGGCTGATCAGGGACATCAGATGCAAGCACGCCGAAGGCCCGGGACCGTAAGGAAGAGGGGCGGAGAAGACATCCACACCGCTCGCGGCAAGCATGCTCCGCAACTGTGAGATTCCTGCCGAGTTGGTGCGATATCCGTTGCCAACGAGAAGCGTCTTTGAGTCGAGCCAGACAATGTCCCCCGCCTCACTCGTGCCTGGGGCAACGACCTCGCCTAGTGTTGGGATGCCGAGGCCCGCGCAGTACGATCCGTGAAGAATGCCCTCGGGAACGCGGTTCGCCTTGCCCGGACGCATGACGATCAGCCCGAAGTCGGTGGCGAGAGACGCGTCGTGGGCGTAAGCCGCGTCGAGAGAAAGCTCAGATGCTGGAGGCAGTTCGAGCACTTCCGCGCCAGCACGCTCCAGTTCGCGGCACAAGACATCGTGCTGTGCCTGAGCTACGGCAAAATCGGGCTGGTGGTGGAAGCCCAGGTCTCGCCAGCGGGCAACGCGATCGGGATCATTCCATCCGGCGGTCCGAGGAGAACAAACCAGCACCTTCTCAAGCCTGCCGACCATCGAGTGTCCGTTGAACAAAGTGGACTGTGAAGATGTGGGCAGCGCAGCCTCCTCAGATTGCAGGGACGATTTTAAGGCAAGCTGCCAGTTTGCGCGAACGTTGCTTGCGAAGTGCAACTAGACTTCGGCCATCTCCTCGGCTGCCATCGCGAAGGAGACGTGCGCGTCGCTCGGCGGCAGCAGGTTACGGACGGCAGTCTTGTCCTTACTGTGATGGTCGCGCTTGTGCAGCCACTGCGTGAGATGCTTGCGGGCTGCCGGAGCGAGCTTCGAGAAGAACAAGCCCGCACGTCCCTGGTCGCTGGCCCAAACTACGTCAGCATGGCCGTGCAGAGTAAGCTGAGTTCCGGGCAGCACGCAACGGAAGGCGACATTCGAATTCATCGGCACGGCTTCAGCGGCCTGTACGGCGAATCCATGCTCGCCGATATCGATACTGATCGCCGACAGCGTCCCGCTCTCCAGTTCAAGATAGACAAGCGTCTTGACGTCGTAACGGGCGACCTTGCGGCGGTTCTGCTTCGCGGATTTCTTTCCAGTCTTAAGCGCTTCCTTCACCAACTCGGCTTCCAGAGGACGATACAGGATGCGGCTCGCCCCTGACTGAAACGCATGCCCCGTGCCCGGCCATACGCGGCTGGCGATGGCAATCAATTTGGGCTTCTGGGCATCGGGCAGCAAGTTGGCCATGCGGATGGCCTCGTCGGAGCCGGGAATATCGAAGTCCACGAAAAGCGTCGACGATACACCCGTCATGACGAGTTCGAGAGCCTCCTGTCGTGAACGGCACCTCGCGAGGTCGATATCCAAATGGTCGAGAGTGGTCTTGAGAACTTCCAGCGAAGCTTTATCGTTACAAAGGACCGCTGCAGACTTACGCATGCATTAGAAATTAAGGGCCACTCGCATGCGGGTAAATGTCACAGCGGTAATCGCAGATCTGGTTACCGAAGCACCCTGTAAATCGCGCAAACGAAGAGTCTTATTCCGGAGGGCAACTCGGGCGGGCGCGATGGCGCTGTTATAATCGGCAATTGCGCTCATGTCCACGAAAAGACTGATACGTTCGACGACTGTTTTGTCGATTCGCCGCAATGGAAGCGTGGTCCTGGCTGGTGATGGCCAGGTTACGCTTGGCGAATCGGTGATCAAGCATACCGCCAAGAAGATCCGCCGGCTTTACAACGACAAGATTGTCGCGGGATTCGCGGGATCGACCGCTGACGCATTCACACTGTTTGGCCGATTCGAGGCCAAACTGGAGCAATATCACGGCAACCTGGGGCGGGCTGCGGTTGAACTCGCTCGCGACTGGCGCACCGATAAATTCCTGAGGCATCTCGAGGCCCTGCTGCTTGTCAGCGACAAGGAGCAGACGTTTTTGCTCAGCGGCCAGGGAGACGTGATTGAGCCCGACACGGGTATTGCAGCCATTGGCAGTGGCGGACCATACGCGCAGGCCGCCGCGCAGGCGCTCGCCGAGCACACCCAACTTTCGGCCCGGCAAATTGCGGAAGAAGCAATGAAGATTGCGGGCAAGATGTGCATCTATACCAATGACTGGGTCACGATCGAGGAACTCTGACGAGAGTCCCTGGACCTCGGACAATGGATCCGAGCGCTGAGGCCTGAAACCTGAAGTCGGAATTTCTATGGCTATATATCTCCCATCCTCTGCTGAAGAAGAACAGCTTGCGCTGGACGAACTGACTCCGCGCGAGATCGTTGTCGAGCTCGATAAACACGTGATTGGCCAGAAGGATGCGAAACGTGCCGTGGCCATTGCGCTGCGTAACCGCACGCGGCGGCAGAAACTTCCGCCCGATCTCGCCGAAGAAATCATCCCCAAGAACATCATCATGATTGGGCCCACCGGCGTGGGAAAGACTGAAATTGCGAGGCGCCTGGCCAAGCTGGCGAATTCTCCGTTCTTGAAAGTGGAGGCCTCGAAGTTCACCGAAGTTGGCTACGTGGGCCGCGATGTGGAGTCGATGGTGCGCGATCTGGTGGAGATCGCGATCGACAATGTACGCGAAGAGAAACTGGAAGACGTTGCCGACAAGGCCGAACTGAATGCGGAAGAGCGGCTGTTGGATATTCTGCTGCCTCCGTCTCCACCGCCGCGACCGGAGCCTGCTGCTCCGGCGGGTGGCGTCGTGATCGACGGCAGTACTGCGCTCACGGAATCGTCCAACCCGAACCGGACCCGCGAGAAGCTGCGCCAGCAGTTGCGCGAGGGCAAACTGGACGACCGCATGGTTGAGATCGATGTGCGCGAGCGCAACTTCCCTTCTTTCGAAATCCTGACCAATCAGGGCGTCGAGGAGATGGACGTCAACATCAAGGATATGCTGCCGAACATCTTCGGCCAGCGGACCAAGAAGCGGAAGATGAAGGTCAACGAAGCCTTCGAATATCTGATCCAGGAAGAAGAACAGCGCTTGATCGATATGGATCAGGTCACGCGCATGGCAATTGATCGCGTGGAAAATTCCGGCATCGTGTTCCTCGACGAAATCGACAAGATCGCCGGGCGCGAAGGCGGACATGGGCCTGACGTTTCGCGCGAGGGAGTGCAGCGCGACATCCTGCCGATCGTCGAAGGTACGACGGTGAACACGCGCTATGGCATGGTGCGCACCGATCACATTCTCTTCATTGCTGCCGGCGCATTCCACGTGTCCAAACCGAGCGACCTGATTCCGGAACTTCAGGGGCGATTCCCCATCCGCGTAGAGTTGCAGTCGCTGACGATGGAAGACTTCGTCAGGATTCTTACGGAGCCGAAATCGTCATTGGTGAAGCAGTACACTGCTTTGCTGGAGACTGAGGGCGTGAAGCTGGAGTTCACTCCGGAGGCGCTGGATGAGATCGCGCACTTTGCCTTCCGCGTGAATGAGAGCACGGAAAATATTGGCGCGCGCCGCCTGCACACCATCATGGAGCGCGTGCTCGACGAGTTAAGCTTCGAGGCCCCGGAAAAGAAGGGCCAGCACGTCACCGTCGACGCGGAATATGTGCGCAAGATGCTGACGGACATCGTGAAGGATCAGGATCTGTCGCGGTACATTCTGTAAAATCTCTAGCACAAAGGACACGGAGAATCACAGAGCAAGTCCTCTGTGCCTCTGTGTTTATCTTTTAAAAAATGAAAACAATCGACCGCAGTCGCCTGCAGTCCCTCATGCAACGCGAACAGAAGAAGTTTGTGGACGAGCGCCCAAAGTCGAAGGCGCTGTTTGAGCGGGCCCGCAAGTCTCTGTTGGCTGGCGTTCCCATGAACTGGATGGTGAAGTGGGCGGGAGCGTTTCCGCCATTTGTGCGCGAAGCGCAGGGTGCCCACTTCTTTGACGTCGATGGCCATCGCTACACCGACTTCTGCCTGGGCGACACGGGTGCGATGACCGGGCATTCGCCTTTCGCGACGGTCAAAGCGGCGGAGGAGCAACTGCGGCGCGGCATCACGCTCATGCTTCCGGGCGAAGACGCGATCGCTGTCGCGGAAGAATTGCAGAAGCGCTTCAATCTTCCGTTTTGGCAGTTTTCTCTTACTGCAACCGATGCCAATCGCTTTTCGATTCGTCTGGCGCGCCAGATCACCGGACGTCCCAAGATTCTTGTCTACAACTGGTGCTATCACGGCACGGTGGACGAGACGTTTATCACTATTGCGGCAGATGGCACTGCCGGTCCGCGGCCTGGGAATATCGGCCCACCGGTAGACCCTGCCGTCACTACCAAGGTCATCGAGTTCAACGATCTGGGCGCGTTGGAGGAAGCGCTTGCTCCGGGAGATGTGGCTTGTGTGCTCGCAGAACCTGCCATGACAAACGTCGGCATCGTGCATCCGCAGCCCGGATATCATCAGGCGCTTCGCGAACTGACGCGCAAGCATGGCACGCTGCTGATCATCGACGAAACGCACACGATCTGCGCCGGTCCGGGCGGCTACACGCGGGCGGAAAATCTCGATCCGGATGTGATTGTGTTCGGAAAAGCGATCGGCGCTGGAATACCGGGCGCGGCTTACGGATTCTCACAGGAAATCGCTGACCGCATCACCGCGAAGCAGGAACTCGAGAACTGCGACGTGGGCGGAATCGGTGGCACGCTCGCCGGTAACGCTTTGTCTCTCGCTGCCATGCGGGCTACGCTCACCAAGGTCCTCACCCAGGAAGCGTTCGATCGAATGATCCCGATGGCGGAACGCTGGACCACAGGCGTTGCCCGCGTAATCGCCGATGCTCAGCTTCCCTGGCATGTCACCCGGCTCGGCTGCCGAGCGGAGTATCTCTTCGGTCCCGAGCCGAAGAACGGCACGCAGGCTCACGATGGAATGGATTTTGAACTCGAACGCTTCATGCATCTGTATGCGATGAACCGCGGAATACTGCTGACACCGTTCCACAATATGGCGCTGATGTGTCCTCAAACCGAAACCGAGGATGTGGACCGGCATACGAAAGTCTTCCGGGAGGCCGTGAAAGAGCTGGCAGCGTAGCTTCTGATACTCTGTCACTTCCGCATGAGATCCCGCGCAAGAACGCTGCTGGCTCTTGCCGCGCCTCTGGTGTTGTCGGCGTGTGCGACCATGGCGCCGCCGCAGCCTCCGTCGCTCGAACTACCCAAGCCGCCGAGTGACTTGCGTGCTTCGCGGAAGGGCACGCGCGTAATTCTCACCTGGACCACCCCAACGGCTACGACGGATCGTCAGACCATCCGCAGGTTGGGTCTGACGGAAATTTGCCGCGGGATCGATCGCGAACTGGCGGAATGCGGCTCACGGGTGGGAAAACTAGAGCCGCCGCAGGACTCGAGCATGGCGTCAAAGCCAGACCACACTGCATCCTACATAGACACGCTCTCGGCCGAACTCGAAACGACTGACCCGTCCGCGTTCGCGAATTATGCAGTCGAAGCCCTAAATACCGAGGGACGCGGCGCCGGACTCTCGAACCGCGTGTATGTTCCGCTGATCCGCACGCTGCCGCCCCCGCAGAACTTTCAGGCGCAAGTCACAGGACAGGGAGTAGTTTTGACTTGGACGGGTGAGGTCCCGACTCTGTCTAGCGATGTGCGTTACGTGTATCGCATTTTGCGCGGCAAGAAGAACCAGCAGCAGTCCCCGTCCGCCATCGGCGAAGTGTCTGGCAGCAATGAACACACGTTCACCTTCACCGACTCGCAAATTGAATGGCAGAACACTTACGAGTACCACGCGGAAACAGTGACAGTGATAGCTTCGGCAAACAAGCCCGAAATTCAAGTCGAAGGCGATGACACACCGACCCTTACTGTGTTCGCAGATGATGTGTTTCCGCCAGCGGTGCCGTCGGGCGTGCAGGCCGTCTTCTCCGGCCCGGGGCAACGGCCGTTTATCGATCTGGTGTGGGCCCCCGTATCGGACATCGATCTCGCTGGGTACAACGTTTATCGCCATACTGAGGGCGCAGTTCCAACGAAGATCAGCACGGAACCGGTGAAGATGCCGGCATATCGTGACGCGAATGTCGAACCGGGCAAGCGGTATTTCTATTCCGTGAGTTCGGTGGATCTGCGTGGAAACGAGAGCGCGCACTCCGAAGAAGCCAACGAGGAAGTCCCGCAATAGCGCCTCAGTGTTAGCCTCCATCGCATTACTCGTGTTTATATAGATTGCATGAGATATTGCCGATTCCAGTGGAATGGCCAGGCTCAATATGGGCTGGTAGAGTCCGTCGCCGGACGGGATGCAATTGTTCGAATTCTGCTCACTCCTCCGGAAGAGGCTGATGGGGACATCGAGAGCTTGCGCACACGCCGGATCGAAGCTATTCCCCTGGAAGAAGCTCCTCTACTTCCGCCGGTCCGTCCTTCGAAGATAGTCTGCATCGGACGCAACTACCGTGAGCACGCCGCCGAGTTGGGGCATGAGGTTCCGAAGGAGCCTCTGCTCTTTTTGAAGGCCACTTCGGCGCTCCTGCCGCCGGGCGGAGTGGTGCGGCGGCCGAAGATCTCCGAGCGCGTCGATTATGAAGGAGAATTGGGAGTCGTCATCGGAAAGACCTGCTATCAGCCGCCTGCGGATGCCGATATGCGGCGATACATTCTGGGCTACACCTGCGTGAACGACGTCACCGCACGCGATCTGCAGACCAAAGATGGGCAGTGGTCGCGGGCCAAGGGGTTCGATACTTTCTGTCCAGTCGGGCCGATTGTCACCGACGAAATCGATCCCTGGGCCGGGATCGGGGTAGAGACTCGAGTCAACGGGAACGTGAAGCAGCAAGGGAACACTCGCGATCTTATTTTCAGTTTGGACACTGTGATCCGTCACATTGCTCAGGCGATGACGTTGTACCCAGGAGACCTGATTCCGAGCGGCACACCCTCGGGAGTAGGTCCGGTTGTAGCCGGCGATACGATGGAAGTCAGGGTGGAAGGAATCGGGACCTTGAGCAATACAGTCGCAGATGAGTAACGATTACTGCAGCCGGAAGCGATCGCGGATCAGCCGTTGCAGGCGCGGTTTATAGAGAAGGTCGAAGGCAAGTTCTTTGTCGGGGAACATGGCTAGGGCTGCGCGCTTGGCGCCGGCCGCGAGTTCCGAGGCTTCCTCGAGGGTGAGGCTCGGGTCCTGTCCAATCACCGACATCACCATTCCCATCATCACTTGCAGGCGCCGGATCTTGCGAGCTTCTTCTTCGCGTTCACCCTCACTCTGCTTGGCGAGCGGAAATGGCCCATCGTCCCCGGTATGTTGATGAGTATTCATGGTGTCCCCGTTTGGCTCCTACAGCGTTGGATGGCGCAGTACGCGCACGCGTTGCGTGATTGATTAGGCCCATTCTGCCTTAGTTTCGCCAGAAAGCAATGACTCGAAAGTGCTGTTTTGGACGCGCGGTTCGGGGCTTACATCTATGGTCGCAACCCTCCGGCGCCCAACTTGCATCAGCCCTGTAAGCTCCCGCGGGGAGTAAAATCGCTGTCATCATCGGGATTCGGCTCTGTGGCCGATCCAGAATTGGAGAGTCATGGTAGATTCCGCCAGCACGCAGCCGCGCCCTGATCCGAACGAGAAACTGGTGAAGGTATTCGATTCCGAGCAGGAAACCGAAGCTTTAGTCGTGAAGGGATTGCTCGAGTCCGCCGGCATCGAAAGTGACCTGACCTCGGCCTCAATGGTTCAGGATGCATTTCCAGGCCTCGGGGGGATGGTGATCCTGGTGCGCGAGGAAGACGGGGAGGCAGCGCGCAAGGTCATTTCAGAACAACGCGCAAGAGCGTTGGACGATACGGCGGAGTTCGAAGCTGTCAGTGAAGAGCCGCCGTCGAAGGCGTGACCGAGCGGCCGTCGAGATAGAAAGAAATTGCACCATCCACATCCGTGCGATAGACATGCGTTCCGGTTGCCGCCAGACGCGCGAGCGTTTCCTGCTGCGGCAGCCCGAATGAATTCTCGTATCCCACTGAAATCGTTGCGAACTGAGGTTTGACGGAATCCACCAACTCGGGAGTGGTGGCATTCGCGCTGCCGTGATTTCCGACCTTTAACAGACTTGCACTGGGATGGTGGAGTGCGACGACCCGCCGCTCTACCTGCTTTTCCGCGTCTCCCTCCAGCAGCACGGACGAGTCGCCATAGCTGACGCGAAGCACCATGGAATCGTTGTTGCGAGGCTTGTCGAGGCTGAACCAGTCCCGTGGCGGAAACAGCACGCTGACGTTGGTTCCTCCCACGGGAAACTCCTCTCCCTCCCAGTGGTGAACGACGGGCACTCCGAGTTCCTGCGCAGTCGCAATGATGTTCTGCAGGCCCTGACTCGGCGGTAGCAGTCCGACCCACAATTCCTTGGGCTTGAAGTTTTTGAGGATGGCGACGATGCCGCCGATGTGATCCGAATGCCCATGCGTGATGGCGACTGCATCCAGTCGCGAGATGCCACGGGTCCACAGATAGGGTGAAACGAGGTCTTCCCCGAAATCCAGTTGCGAGCCCCCGGGCCCGATGGGGCCGCCTGCGTCCACGAGGAGCGTTTTTCCCTCGGGCGTAATCAGCAGGGTTGAATCTCCTTCACCAACGTCAATGGACGTGACTTCCAGTACGCCGGATTGAACACGTGGCCGGGGCGCAACAAACGCCAGCACAAGGGAAGCACCAGTGAGCAGGACCATTGCGGCTGCAGCAATCACAGCCCGGCGGCGCGCCGCCCAGAGCGCCCACACGACGGCCGCAGCGGAGAACACACACATCGCGAGAGATGGCATCGGCACGCGCAGATCCGCAATGCGCAGTGCGCCGAGACCGTGAACGCTGCCGGCGATCGCGTCGATGGCGAAGGTCGTGAGCAGCGCAGGAACCTTCGCAATGATGGGCGTGACATATCCCAGCGCAAGTGTGGCGATGGCGGCGGGCATCATCAGCTCGGTCAGCGGAACCACCACCAGATTGGCCGGCAAGCCGAGAGTGGTGGCGCGATGGAAGTAGTACGCCATCGGCAGCGCGAGTCCCAGTTGCATCGCGGCCGAAACGAAAATCAATTCCGACGCGGTCAATGCGAAGGAGGCCGTCTTCCGAACCAGCAGACGAGACCACTTCTTCCCCAGGAACAGCGCAAACCGGGACGCAATCATCTGCAGATCCACCCGAAGTTGCGCTATATGGGGTGGAAGCGTGGCCGCGTAGTGGTTCGAATCCCAATGAGCGAGAGCCCGGCGGTAGAGCTGCGATGTTCGCTCAAGCAGAGGGATCGCGATGCCGGCGACGATCAGCACGCATCCGAATGTCATCTGGAAGCTTGGAGAGAGAAGCTGTCGCGGCTCGAACACCAGCAACGCCAAGGCTGCCGCCCCGAGCGTGTTTAGCATGGCACGATCGCGACAGAGTAAACGCCCGACAAGATAGATGGCGCACATCAGGGTTGCTCGCCAGACGGGCGCACCGACTTCGGTGATGAATGCATATCCGATGCAGAGCAGGATCGTGAATACCGTGGCAGGGATCTCGCCCAACCGCGCGCGCCGCAACGTCCAAAAGACGACAAAGGCAAGAATGCTGACATTCATGCCAGAAACAACCAGGATGTGGTAGGTTCCCGAGCGCTGGAAGTCGATGCGCGTGTCGCGGTCGATGAAAGCATCTTCGCCCATCACCATGGCATCGATTAGAGCGGCTTCGCGGGCGGGCCAGATTTCGTGCACTTTGGCAAGAATGGCGCTATGTAAGCGGCTGCGGTATCGACCGATAGAACTCCCGATAAATCCTGGCAGCACCTCGATGTCTTCCGCCTTCGCGGATCCCAATGCGGCAATTTCATTCTCCGCGAGGTAGCCTTCATAGTCGAATGCGCCGGGATTGCGGAAATTGCGCGGACGTCTCAGCTTAGCGATCGCATGGATCCGCTCGCCATAGTGCAGAATCTTTGCGGCTCCGTCATTGGAGGAATCCGAGCGCGAGTTGTAGATGCTGAGCCGGACGCCGGAGCGGAGCGAAATAAGTTTCCCATCGGTGGTCCGAAGGTTCTCGATTTCAAGATCCAATGTTTGTCTTGTTTCTCCGGCAACTGATCGCAATTTGCCGTCGTGTATGACGTGCGCGGAGATTTCCAGTTCCTCACGGTCGGCGTAAGCCAGGATGCTGGTATCGAGATTCGCGGAGCCGAGGCGGAGTTGGATATGTGCGGCTCCAGCCAGGAAGAATACCGACAACGCCAAGGCCCACGCGACGGCGGGCCGGCGTTGGACAAAGTACGCCGCGGCGAGCAGAAAGACCGTGATCCCGACGAACCACCACAGTACAGGCCGCCATGCGTAAACCCCGGCAACGATTCCGATCGAGTAGGAGATGACGACCCACAAGAGCGGCTGCCGTGCTGGCTTGAACTCAAAGGCTGGAGGTCCGGTGGAAGTGGATGGCAATGTCATGCGCCGGGTTCCATAGGAGATGGAATCAACAGCGCGAGCGGCGTGCTCTCGTCAACGAACTAGATGCACGACCGTCTCAAGATGGAAGGTCTGGGGGAAAAGATCGACCATGTGCAGATGTTCGATGCGATATCCGGCGGCGATCAGGACGACAAGATCGCGGGCCAGCGTGGCCGGATCGCACGACACATAAGCAACGCGTGGCGCGCCCAAGGTCGCCAACATCCGCGCCACGCGTTCTCCCAGGCCATTTCGGGGCGGATCCACCACCGCCAAGTCGGGCTTGTCAGCACTTTGGGGGAGGACTGCACCCGGCTCGATTCGCCCCGAATTTTCCAAACGGGCCAGGTACTGCTCCGTCGTGGCCCGGACTGCTTTTCCATTCGAGGGCAAATTGTAAGCAAGATCGCCTGAGGATGTCTGTGACGACTCAACAGAAACGATGTGACGGATGTCACCGAGGGCTGCGGAAAACAGTCCCACCCCGGCATAGAAATCGACAGCCAACTCGCCCCTTTGGCCACCGCTTACGACGTTGACCAATTTGTCGATCATGTGGCGATTGGTCTGAAAGAACGAACCTGCGCTGACGCGGTAGTCGGCCTTAGCGGTCTTGTAGATCAGGTGATCGGCGCCGGAAGTCAGCATCTTTTCTCGCGCATGCCGTCCGCTCTGATCGGTATCGCGGATTACAACAGCTCCAACGATTTCGGGCATGGATGCCCGCAGGTCTTCCACCCATGTGCGCACAGCGGACCGACGCGAAGTTGTGTCGCTGGAGATCTCCACCAAAAGTTGCGTGTCATCGGCGTTGGCGAAGCATTCGATCTCACGGACGCCTATCGGCACTTTGCCTGCGCGTCCGCTTTGCCATAACGCGGCAATGCCGCGATTGATCAGCGGAGAACTGATCGGGCACGTCTCGACCGGCAGCAATTCGTGAGAGCCCATCCGGAAGTAGCCGATCGCGAACTCGGGAGCTGTCTGCACCTGCAGCCGCGAACGATTGCGGTAATTCCACGGCGGCGACGGATGGACCTGAATCTCCGAATCTACATCCAGCTTTGCCGTACGCTTCAACGTCTCGCGCAGGATCTCTTTCTTGATCTCCAGTTGATGCTCGTAGCTGGCATGCTGGTACTGGCAGCCGCCGCACCGCCCAAAGAAAGGGCAGCCGGGCTCGATCCGGTGAGGCGACGCCTCAATGATTGACTCGACTTTAGCTCGAGCGAATCCGGATTTCTGCTCGAACAAGGTGGCTTCGACTCGTTCGCCAGCGAGAACGAAGGGAAGAAAGACGGCCTTGCCGCGGCCGCTTGCGTCGGGAGGAAGGCGACTCAGGCCGTCGCCGCCGTAGATCATTTTATCGATGGGAAGGAGCAAGCTTTGATTCTACGCGAGTTATAGGGCCCGCCCCGCCGCTGCACCCGACGCCCATGCCCATTGGAAGTTGAATCCTCCGAGATGGCCCGTGACGTCCACAACCTCTCCGATGAAATAAAGGCCTGACACGTTGCGGCTCTCCATGGTTTTTGCGGAGAGTTCGCCGGTATCGACACCGCCGACTGTAACCTCGGCTTTGTCGAATCCTTCCGTGTCTGCCGGAAGCAGCGTCCAGTTGTGCATTTGATGCTCGTATTCTTTCAGTGCAGCGTTGGTCCACGATGCAGGTGGATGGAGTTCTATCCATCGGTCGGCAAGACGATGCGGAAGAAGCTTTCGCAGCTCGAAGCGCCAACTGTTTGCAGATCGAGAGATCTTAGTGTCGTGAAAGGCGACAGTGAGTTCCCGGTCAGGGGCTAAATCGATCCGGATCGCCTGCAGCTTTTTCCAGTACGACGAAATCTGCAGGATCGCTGGACCGCTGAGACCACGATGCGTGATGAGCATCTTCTCGCGGAACTGCTGCCCGTCGCACGAAGCGATCACATCGGCAGAAACGCCCGCCAGATCGCAAAAGCGGGAGCGATCCTGACTATTGAGCACGAATGGAACAAGCCCGGGGCGGGGATCCTGGATTTTCATGCCGAACTGACGGGCCAGATCGTATCCAAAGGAAGTTGCTCCGATCTTCGGGATCGAGAGTCCACCGGCCGCTATGACCAGCGCCGGCGCACGAAACTCTGCGCTTGAGGAACGCACGATGAACTGATCTGCCCGACTGACTTCCTGGATCTTCATGTCCAGAAAGACGCTGACATTGGCGGCGCGACATTCTTCTTCCAGCATTCTCAGGATTTCGCGGGCAGAGCCGTCGCAAAAAAGTTGCCCGAGTGTTTTCTCGTGATAGGGAATGCGATGCTTTTCAACCAGAGCAATGAAATCGGCAGGCGTATAGCGCGCCAGCGCAGACTTCGTGAAATGAGGATTAGAGGATAAGAAATTCTCTGGCCGGCAGTGAAGATTGGTGAAGTTGCACCGGCCGCCGCCGGAGATCAGGATCTTCTTTCCCAGCCTATCGGCGTGATCGAGAACCGCGACGCTGCGTCCGCGCTTGCCGGCCTCGATGGCGCACATCAGGCCGGCCGCACCTCCTCCGATGACGATTGCGTCGAATGAACGAATCACAGGTTCACATGTAGAACAGGCTCAGGCGAGGCAGGCGATATCTTTCCAACAAACGCTTGTTCACGTACTGCTTGTGCAGTTGGTCGATCTGTGCGCCGGACATCTTGCGGCGATAGGGCGCAAGATCGCGATCCGCTTCGGCACGTACTGCCACGATCTCTTCGTCTGCCGCCGATGTCAGCAACACTGCGAACAGTTTTTCCTCCAATACGGTCAGCCGCCGCTCGAGATCTTCCAACCGTGTGGAGTTCTTCTCTTTAATCTCCTGGGCAAGTTGGCGAAGAGTCTTCGTGGTCTCGGCGATGAAGGATTGCAGCAAAGCGCTTTGTCCCGCGGATCTTGCCTCTTCCAGCGCTTGCGCATTTCGAAGCAGGAAGACCGCGACAGCAACAGGATCAAATCCCTGGCGCGCTTCCGGTTTGGGTGCGGCATCTGTGCTCGCCCCGACGGCAGCTTCCTTCATGTCTTCGGATGCGGCCAGCACGGCCTGCGAGCAATACGCCAGGCTATTGATCTTGGCGGTCTTCGACGGGCGTTGATCGTATTTGTCGAAAGCTGCATCGATGCCTCGCAGCACCGCTTCCAGTGGAATGCCGGCGTCTTTCCAGGTTTCAATGAGCGACCAATCCAGTGTAGAAAGCAGCAGTCCGCCGCCGCGGCGCTGCAGATAGCGTTCCTCAATTTCCGTAAAGTAGTTGAAGTAATTTTCCACGAGAGGTCAGCGTGCAGAACGAGGCGTGGGTGCCGCAGGGGAGCGGTCCCCGTTTTTCGATTTCGTGGCTGTCGGTTTCGCGGAAGCTTTCGGCCCCGCTTTGACGGAGTCCTTGCGCGTTCCGGCATTCCGCTCCCAAATGATGCGGAGCCCTTCCAATGTCAGGAAGTCATCCACCTGCTTGATGTACTTCGACCCGTTCCCGATCATGGGACCGAGGCCGCCGGTGGCGATCACTTGCGTGTCTTTGCCCAACTCGCCAAGCAGCAGTTCAAGGATGCCATCCATCAACCCGAGATATCCGTAGTAGAGCCCCGACTGCAGACTTCCAACGGTGTTCGTCCCGATCACCCGCACAGGCTTGCGGATCTCCACTCGCGGCAATCTGGCAGTGCGTTCGAAAAGCGCGTCAGCAGAGATGCCGATGCCGGGACAAATCACTCCGCCCAGATATTCACCTTTCGCCGAGACGCAATCGAACGTGGTTGCAGTACCGAAATCCACTATCACACATGGGCCGCCGTACTTTTCGAAGGCGGCGACGGCATTGACAATGCGGTCGGCACCGACTTCTGCGGGATTGTCGTAATGCACCGGCATCCCCGTCTTGACCCCAGGCTCGATCAACAACGGCCGGAGGTTGAAATAGCGCTCGCAAACCTGGCGCAAGATCGGATCAAGCGGAGGAACGACGGACGATACAACGATTCCGTGAATGCCTTTCGATTCCAGTCCGGCCATTGAAAACAGATTCCGGAACAGAACTCCATACTCGTCGACGGTGCTGCGACGCGAGGTAGCAACGCGCCAGTTCGCCAACAGGCGCTCGTAGCGTGCTGGTTCCGGAGAGTCGCCGCACTCGTGCACCTTCGCAACTCGGGCGAAAACACCCAAGACCGTGTTCGTGTTTCCGACATCAATGACGAGAAGCATAGAAACTAAATTCGGAAAAAACAGAATCAGCGTTCTCTGACAGTACCGCTCAAGACAATTTGAAGTCCGTGGCTGGTTCGCACCTGCAGGAAACCGCGAGGATCGAGCCCTTCTGTGGTTCCCTCGAACGCTGCGCCATTTTCTTCAATTCGGACCTTTTTCCCGAAGACCCACGACGAACTCGCGGAGAATCGCTGCAGGACATCTTCTTGCGATTCCGAACCTTCGACCAACTGCCGGTATTCGCGGTCCAGTGATTTTAGCAAAGCCGTCACGACTTCGACCCGCGACCACTCGCTTCCAGTAGTAATACGAAGCGACGTTGCCGGCAGATCTTTCGGGAACGTTGCCTGGTTTACATTGATTCCGATGCCCACCACAATGTGCCGGACTCTGGTCGCTTCGGCGTTCATCTCAGTGAGAATGCCGCACACTTTCTTACCATCGATCAGGACATCGTTGGGCCACTTCAAGTCCGGCTGCACTCGCGAGTCAACCTGCTGAATCGCGGCTTTCGCGGCTAATCCGGCCGCGAGGGAAAGCACCAGTACATCCGATGGTGGAAGCGCCGGACGCAAAATAACGGAGCAATAGATTCCCGTCGACCGCGGAGACTGCCACGAATTTGCGCCGCGGCCTCGTCCTGCGGTTTGTTCCTCAGCAAGAAAGACGCTTCCTTGCGGAGCGCCATCCGTTGCCGCGGCCATTGCCGCCGTATTGGTGGACGTGACCTTGTAGTAGTGATGAAGATCGGAATCGAAGATCGTGCCGCGCAGCAGCCGACGAAGAATCTCTGGCAACAGCAGGTCGGGCACCGAACGCAGCTGGTACCCCGTTGCCGGATGTCCCGCAACATCGACGCCGAGCCCGCGCAATTGCTGAATCAGCCGCCACACTTCCGAGCGGTTTGAGGAGATCTCCTGCGCGATCTTGGTGCCGCTGACAACAACGGTCGCGTGCTCCATCAGCAGGCGCACAATGAGGCCTAGGCGGAGGTCGGTCGGCTGTACTTGATGTGCCGCAGAAGTCCCTGTCCGCGAAGCTCCGGCCTTGCGAATTGTCCCTATCCTGACGATGCGGAGATTATGCGCGAATCAGGAGGAAACAACAACGTTGGCGCGCCTACGCCGGCGCTACACGCATGCTCATGTCCGCGGCATGGGTCGAATGGGTAAGCAGACCGATAGAAATAAAGTCCACGCCAGCCTCGGCATATGCTCGGACATTCTCCAGGCGAATCCCTCCGGAACACTCCACGACCACGCGGTTCGACGAACTCGGCCCCGACACGTGTGAGCAGCGGTCGACGGCGCGCTTCACATCCTCGGGAGACATGTTGTCGAGCAGAATCGCTTCCGCTCCATCGCTAAGGGCCAGTTCCAATTCTTCCATGGACCGGACTTCGACCTCGATCGGCTGCGAGCCCCGGCGATTGCGATGTGCACGCTCGAGCACCGGAGAGATTCCGCCGGCCAGTGCGATATGGTTGTTCTTGATGAGCACGCCATCCGACAGATCGAGGCGGTGATTCTGCCCGCCTCCGCAACGAACCGCATATTTATCGATGAATCTCAGGCCCGGCGCAGTTTTTCGCGTGTCGAGAATCCGCGCCTTCGTGCCTGATACCGCTTCCACAAATTTGCGCGTCAGCGTGGCAATTCCGCTCATGCGCTGCAGAAAATTCAAAATCACGCGCTCGCATGACAAGATGACGCGAGCATTGTGCCGGATGACGGCGATTGACTGTCCCTTGTGCAGGCGGATTCCGTCGAAAATTTCCGGATGTGTGGTGACTTCGTAGTGCGCAGTCACCGCTCCATCGAGTGCTGCGTAAACGTCGAGAATGCGCGCTACGCAGCCGATCCCGGACAGAATGCAATCCTGCTTGGACAGGATCGTCGCCGAGGCGCGCTGGTTCGGATCGATACAGGCATAGCTGGTTGCGTCGCTGGTTGCGCGATCTTCGACCAGCGCGTTCTCGATAATCGATGTGAGCCGTCTTGAATTCCAGTCCATAACTAGTTGCCAGCAGTCAGTGGCCAGCAAGAACAATGTGGGGAACGCCGCCCTCGGCTGCCCGCGGATCGCAGACCCGTAAAGCACTCAACTGCAGCCTAACTCCTTCAACTTACTTGCATTCTTGTCCTGCAGCACTGCCAATTCCTGCTGCTGCTTGCGAAGGTTCTCGACCACGTTCGCCGGAGCCTTGGCCAGAAACTGCTCGTTCCCAAGTTGCCTCTGCCCGTTGGCGATGGCTTTCTCCAGTCTCTCGAGTTCTTTCTTGATGCGCTCGCACTCCGCCGACACGTCGATCTTCCGTTCATACACGACGTGGACGTCGAAGCGCGCAGTACTGCGCGCGCCAGCCAATTTCGCCAGCGAGTTGTCCACGAACGTGATTTTCTCCACGTTGCCCAAGCGCTCGACGGCGCCGCGATTCTGCTCCACCATAGTGCGGATTGCGGGCTCGTGCGCGAAGACTTCGATCGGAACTTTCACCTTCGGCTCGACCTTTAGTTCCGCACGCAGATTGCGTACGCTTACGATCAAGTCCTGCAAGATCGCCATCTCAGTTTCCGCGGCCAGATCAAACTGCTTCTGGTTCACTTGCGGATACGCCGTCAGCGCAATTGATTTTACTGCGGCTTTTCCTTCATACATGGCCTGCCAGATCTCTTCCGTGATAAATGGCATTACCGGATGCAAGAGCCGCAGGGATGCGTCGAAGATGTTCACAAGATTCTGGCACGCGATGCGCGCCGCGGTCGTGTCCGCACCCTCTTCGAAATTCAACCGCGGCTTGATCAGCTCCAGGTACCAGTCGCAAAACTCGCCCCAGAAGAAGTCGTAGATGCGGTTCGCGGCCTCGTGGAAGCGGTAGGTTGCCAGTGCATCGTTCACATCCGCCACAACGCGGTTGAAGCGAGACAGAATCCAACGGTCTTCGAGGGTCGCGGTTGAGAAACCGGCAACGCCTGCGCCAGTGGGCAAGGCTCCGGTTCCAGGACGCAGGCCCGGCTCAATCCTGTCCACGTTCATGAACATGAACCGCGCCGCATTCCAGATCTTGTTGGCGAATGCGCGATAGCCCTCAGTCCGGCTCTCGTTGAATGCGATATCGGTGCCGGGAGCGGCCATCGCGGCTAACGTAAAGCGAGTCGCGTCAGTGCCGAAGCGGTCGATGATCACCAACGGATCAATCACGTTCCCCTTGGTTTTCGACATCTTCTGGCGGTCGGCGTCGCGCACCAGCGAGTGGATGTACACCTGCCGAAACGGCACGCTGTCGTTCTTTTTGTCCGCCCAGCCGCTCGCCTTTTTAATCGCGGGATCCTGTTCATGCCCCTGCATGAAGTGGCAGCCGAACATAATCATGCGCGCGACCCAGAAGAACAGAATCTCGTAGGCGGTAATCAGCAACGTCGTGGGATAGAACACCGCCTGATCGCGTGTCTTCTCCGGCCAGCCTAACGTCGTGAACGGCAGCAGGCCTGACGAAAACCACGTATCGAGAACATCCGGGACCTGTTCAAGTTCAGTGCTCGAGCACTTACCGCACGTGAGCGGAGCCTCGCGGGCCACAATGACGTGACCGCACTGACCGCACGTCCATGCGGGAATGCGATGTCCCCACCACAACTGGCGCGAGACGCACCAGTCGTGAATGTTGTTCATCCAATTCAAGTAGATCTGGCGGTAATTGTCCGGAACAATCGTGATCTCGCCGCTTTCGACAGCTTCTTTCGCGCGATCGGCCAGCGGCTTGATCTTGATGAACCACTGCTCGGAAAGCCGCGGCTCAATCACCGTTCCGCAGCGTTCGCACTTTCCGATGGAGAGGGCGTAATCCTTTTCTGCGACCAGCAATCCCTGCTCCGTCAGATCGTGCAACACCCGCTTGCGCGCCTCGAAGCGGTCGAGACCCGCGTAAGAACCCGCGTTCTCATTCATACGCGCGCGCGCGTCCATGACGTTTATCTGCGGCAGATTGTGACGAAGCCCGGCCTGGAAGTCATTGGGGTCGTGCGCAGGCGTGACCTTCACCGCACCCGTTCCAAACTCAGGCTGCGCGAGCTCATCGGTGATGATCGGGATCTCGCGATTCATCAGCGGCAGCAGAACTTTCTTGCCGTGCAGGTGCCTGTACCGCTCGTCCTTCGCGTTCACGGCAATGGCGGTATCGCCCAGCATCGTCTCTGGACGTGTCGTCGCAACCGTGATGAATTCCGAGCTTCCCACCACGGGGTAGCGAATCTCCCATAGTTTGCCGGCAACATCGTCGTGCTTGACCTCGAGATCCGAGATCGCAGTCTCGTGCCACGGACACCAGTTCACGATGTAATTTCCGCGATAAATCAGCCCCTCTTCGTAGAGGCGGACGAATACTTCGCGTACTGCGTGCGAAAGATTCTCGTCCATGGTGAAGTACTCGCGGTCCCAGTCGACGGACGCGCCGAGCCGCTTCATCTGGTCGAGAATCGCGCCGCCGTATTCGCGCTTCCACTCCCAGACGCGCTCGATGAACTTCTCGCGTCCCATCTCGCGGCGCTTCTTGCCTTCTTTCTCGAGTTGCTTTTCCACCATCATCTGCGTCGCGATGCCGGCATGATCCGTGCCCGGCAGCCAGAGCGTGATGAATCCGCGCATGCGATGCCAGCGAACGATGATGTCCATCTGCGTCTGGTTGAGCATGTGGCCCATGTGCAGGCGTCCGGTCACATTGGGCGGTGGTAGCAGCAGCGTGAACACGGGACGCGTCTCGCCTTCGGGCGGCGTCGGCACGGAGAAGAGCTTTTCTTTGATCCAGTAGTCGGCCCAGCGCGTTTCAATCGCGCCCGGCTCGTAGGATTTGGGAAGTTCGTGCGGCATAGAAGCATTCAGCACTCAACCGTCAGCAATCAGCCAGTCGAAGCCGGGACGCTTCGATTGACTGCTGAGTGCTGAATGCTGAGTGCTTGATTGATCTTACAGGCGAAAGAAAAGCAGGGTCAAACGGCGCAAGTCAGTTTGAGAACGCGACTTACTTCTTCTTGCCCAGCTTGCGAGAGATCTCTTCGACGATCTTGGGCCGCAGGTCGGCTAGGACGCTGTCGACGATGCTCGCAATCGATGGATCGGAATTCGGATCCATCGAGTCTTCGGGGCTCTTTTCGGCGCCAGCAGCGGCTGCCATGGCGGCAGCTACAGCTTCGATCTCGGTCTTTTCGTTGCCGGACGTCTCTGGCGAGTGTGCATCTCCGGATTCGCGTATCTTTCTCCACGTGGCCCAAGCCGCGGCAGTCGTGTCCGTGGTCTCTGGATCCTTCGTCTCGCCCTCAACCCTCGACGCGGGCTCTGCCGAGACTTCCGATTTTATTTCTGAAGATGGCTGGCTCTGATTGGTCGGCTCAGCCGCTGCTTCTATTTCTGTAACTTCGGGAGTAACCACTGGGGGTCGCTGGCTCTCGGCTTCTGCGTGCAAGTCTGCTGTGATCGCGGGCGAATTCTCCGGCTGTTCTGTAGCGACCGGCTCTTCCGATTTCGAAGGCTCTTGCGCGATGGGAGCCTGGTCCTGCGTCACTTCCGCGACGGGCGCAG
This sequence comes from Terriglobia bacterium, assembly GCA_963727085.1. Taxonomy (GTDB): domain Bacteria; phylum Acidobacteriota; class Terriglobia; order Terriglobales; family Acidobacteriaceae; genus Sulfotelmatobacter. The sequence goes on from CAVSER010000008.1 coordinate 679,618, forward strand.
TCTGTGGTTCGGCAGCAACCGTTGATTCAACAGCCGAGACATTCTCTACATGAGTGGCAGCAATTGCATCCGGCCCGGCGACCGGCTCGAATTCCTCGACGGCTGGGCTGATGACATCACTCGCCGCACTCATAACACTGCTGCCGGCTTCGGGCTCGGCTATGGCCGGAATCTCCGGCGTGGGCTCCGCAACTGGAGCTTCGATGCTCAGCGCGGCCACAATGTCGGCTACCGGCTCAGCAATGAAGGGTGCGGATGAGAGATTGTTGCTGTCCGCGTGGCTGGCTGCGAATTCTGCGTAGGCCCTCTGCATCTCCTGTTCGAGCGAGATCCCTGAGTCTTCAGGTGCGAGCGCAACGGCAACGGCTGTCCAGCGCGACGTCGTTCCACCGGAGTTTGCTCCGGCGGCAGCGGCCATCGTCACAGGTGCTTCTGTCACATCATGCGCGATGGCTATGTCCTGAGGTGCAGCCGACAGGCTAGCGACCGCAGAAGGTTCGCCTGTAGAGGATGGTGTGTCGGCCGTGGCCTGCACTGCCTGTTCCGCGAAAGTTGCCGCAGCAGAAGGACTTTCGGGAATAGCCTCGGGTGCAGGCTGAGAAGTTTCGGTCTTTGCTTCTACCGGAGCTTGCTGCTCCTCCGCTTTGATCTCGAGGATCTTGCCTTGCATTTGAGCTGCAGCCGCGGCGAGGGCGGCAATCTCTTCCGGAGTTACATCTTTGGGCAATCCTTCAGGCGCCAGCGCACCGAGATCGACCTTTTCTTCGCGGACAACTTCCTGCACAGGTGTCGATGGTTGATGCTGGACCACCGTGCGCAAATCTTTGTTGACCGGGTTGTAGATGGCCGGGTCATCGGCATCCGGTTCGGGACCCGATTCCTTCTTCTTCGAGGGGAACGCAATGCGGCTCTTCCACCCGTTATCTTCATCGGCGGCAACGGTACGGTCGCGGCCCTCGTCGATCGCCGCTGTGGCCCGGGCAAAGCGTCCTGGCTTGGACTCGCCCCGGGGCACGATCTTGTCTTCAAGCTTGCTCAACGCGCTGAGCAACTCGCTGGCTTCAAAGGGTTTAACGATAAAACCATCCGCGCGGACGCGTTTCGCTTCGTCAGTCTTGAAGGGTTCAAGCTTGCCGACGGTCAGCAGGACTGGAATCCGGGCCGTCTCAGCTACTTCTTTGAGGCGCTGGCACACCTCGAGCCCACTGTATCCGGGCATGTAAACATCGAGAACGATGAGATCGGGCTTGTGCTCGGTGATCTTTTTCAGCGCTGCGGAGCCATTATTGACAGTAATGACTTCATATCCCGCATCCGCGAGGATCTTCCGCCCCATATTTTGAGCGGTCACGCTGTCATCGGCGAGCAGTATCTTCCGGGCCAAAGGTGTCCTCTGATGAGGGGAGATATCGCGAAGGTAACCCGCCCATCAACCTAAGTCAATGATCGAAAAGGGAAGTAACCGGTTACTAGTGGTCAGCATCTAGCGCGTGAAGCGCATTGATTACCGAAGTTTGTGCACTGGCTGGATGGATTTCCGAACGTACCAAACTACTGATCGACTCCAGCAAACTGCGGTCGATGTCGAGATCAACCGCAGGCCGGAATCCAAAAGCTGAGTGCCACCCTAAAATGGCACGACCTTCTTCAGCCCCTTCTTTCTCTTTTTCTTGCTGCTCGAGATGTCCTGATCACTGGCGGGGGTGGAATCGTCGGCACTCGCCTGCGGTTGAGACGGTCCTTGTCCCTGCTGGATCTCATTCACTTGTGCGGGGGGAGGCAGAGAGGCGTCCGTACCGTTGTCTGGCTTGAGTTCGTTCGGATCCGCCGGAGCGTTCGGTTTCAACTCGTTGGGATCGGGGCCGGCAGGAGGCGTATTTCCGGTTGTAGCAGGAGCACCGAACGGCGAGCCTCCTGGCGGGGTGGTGGTCGCATCCGCCGCGGGAGGAACATCGGATCCGGCAGCTTGCTTTCCGTTCAGGACTTCGATCTTTGTTCCGGTTTTGTCGCTTAAGCCAGCCGCTGCGAAGGTCTCGTTTTTCACGACGTTGGTCGCCGCGACAGGCTCTGGATCGACCAGAGTCGGATCGCCTACCTTCGCCGCCTGCGCTACATCGGGGCCCTTCTTCACTAGGCCCATGAATTTCTGCGCCATCGATGTCTCACTTCGGCTTTCGATCTCGGCTTTGTTCTTGGCGACTGCCGCCTTGGTCGGCCGGGGCACCGGCTGATGGAGAGCGCTTAGTCGCTTCTTCGCGTCATCCGACCGATCCATCAACGGATAGCGGGTCAGGATCTGGTCGTAGGCTTTGGAAGCTTCTTTCGCCAGTTGGCCAATGTATTTTGCTTTCACCTCTTCCGGCATACAGCCACGGGCCGGGGCTTTCGGATCGCAACTCGGCGCGCTACGCACGCGCGCGATCTGTCCTTCATAGTCCTGCCCTAAATAGTAGAGGGCCTCATCGGCGCGGCTATACAGAGGATATTTCTCAACCAGGGATTGCAACCGGGCGATCGACGCCGGATAAGACTGCCGCAGGTAATAGAAACGACCGATGCCGAATTCACGGTCGGCGAGCACTTCCTGCACTTCCAGCAACCGCTCCTTGGCCTCCGGGACCAGCTTGCTGTCCGGGTACTGCAGGATTACTTTGCGGTATTCATCTTCCGCGCGCTTCGCATGGGTGTAGTCGCGGTCAGCCTTCTCCATCTGCTGATAATGGATGTTCGCGATCTTCAACTGCGCTTCCGCCGCTTCGGACATGTTGGGGAAGAAGATCTCGAAATCGCTGTACTCCTGCTCGGCCTGAGCCAGCGCGGCCGTTCCGCCTTCCGCATACCAGGAGTCACCCACCGCCAGCTTTGCCCGTGCGATATATTCCGAATCCGGGTAGGTATTGATCAACGTCTGCAGCGTGAGCCGTGCTACGTCGAAGCGGTTGTGCCGCATCGCATCCATGGCCTTGTCGAAGAGCACCTTATCCGGCTGCTTCGATCCGACACCCGCCAGCGGATTCACCGACTTCTTGTTGGTACAGGCAGCGCTCAGCGCCAGCAGCACTCCCAGCGCGACCATCAACGAAATTCGACGTGACATGTGACCTCGGAATTTTTGCTGATCAGTGACCAGTGGTTCGTGGTCAATGATCTTGAAAGGTGCCGATGTTCTTACTGACCACTGGCCACTAAACACCAGCCACTAGTCTCACACTGGCAAATCTAAACTCGAATCATTGCCGCTTCGGTCGCGGCCTTCAACAGCGCTTCGGCATTCTTCTTTGGATCGCCGTTTCCGAACACTGCGTTGCCCGCGACCAGAATTTCTGCTCCAGCCCGCACCACATCCGCAATCGTGTCCAATGCGACCCCGCCGTCCACTTCGATGCGGTAGTGCAAGCCTCGCTGTTGCCGGATTTCCGCTAAACGCCGCATTTTGTGCAGAGTAGAAGGAATAAATCTCTGCGCTCCGAAGCCGGGATTCACCGACATGACGAGCACGTAATCCACAATATCCAGGATCTCGGATAGCGTCTCGACCGGGGTCGCCGGATTGATCACCACTCCCGCAAGGCAGTTATGGCTCTTGATCAAGTGCAGCGTGCGGTTCAGGTGACGGCAGGCTTCCTGGTGCACGGAAATCCAATCGATTCCTGCTTCCGCGAATGCAGGAATGTACTGGTCCGGATCCTCGATCATCAAATGGCAATCAAGTGGCAGCTTGGTCACCTTGCGCAGGGACTTCACCACCGGCGGGCCAATTGTCAGGTTGGGAACGAAGTGCCCATCCATGATGTCGACATGGATGACGGCAGCTCCGCCGTCGCCCGCGGCGTGTACTTGCTCGCCCAGACGGGCAAAATCAGCGGACAAAATTGACGGAGCCAGTTCGATCAAACCCGGGTGCCTCAACGCTGAACTTTCGCAGCGAGCTTGTGCAAATTCTAACACGCTGGCCGGATGGAAAGGCGCGAGATTCCCGCGACAAAGCACGGAGTCCTCAGCCCTGCGAACCCGTCGTGCTACCCTCGTCCGGCGTGTCTCCGCTGACCCAACTCTCGCCCGCCGTGTACTCCATCGTGGCCGTATTTATATGGGGGACGTCCGATTTCGCAGGAGGATATGCCTCGCGGCGGGCCAATGCGTTTGTTCTGACCGCGTTTTCCCATCTCTGCGCTTGTGTTCTGATGTTCGTCATCGCGCTCGGACAGCACGGTCCCTTCCCCAACCGCGGGAGCATCATCTGGGCTTTGCTTGCTGGCGCTTCGGGAGGATTTTCGCTTGCGATCTTCTATCGAGCGCTCGCGACCGGACAGATGGGCTTAACGGCTCCCGTCGCTGCCTTGCTCGGCGCCGCCATCCCCACCCTGGTGGATATTGCGCTCGAGGGCGCCCCCAGCCGCTGGTCGATCGGCGGATTCGCTCTTGCCATTCTTGCGATCTGGTTGATTACCCGTCCCGAACCTGCAGGACAGAACGACGAAGCGGGCCATCCGAGAGGAGTGGCGGCAGCTGCTCTCGCCGGAGTAGGTTTCGCCGGCTTCTATCTCTGCATTCACCAGGCCACCGGATCCCCCGCATGGGTCGCAACCATCGCCCGCATCTCATCCTTCGGCGCAACGCTCGTTGCCATTATTGTGACCCGCGCTCCTGTGAAACTGGATCGCCCCTCGGCCGCATTGGGAATGCTGGCCGGATTCTTCGATATCTCCGGCAGCGCTCTGTTCATCTATGCCAGCCAGCGGGGACGCTTGGATGAAGCGGTCGTCATCACGTCGTTGTATCCCGCAATAACTGTTTTGCTGGCGCGCCTCGTTCTGAAAGAACACTTCAGCCGGTGGAAGTTCGTAGGCTTGCTGGCAGCGTTAGCGGCGGTACCCCTGATTTCAGCCGGATAGGATATCTCATCCCATATTCCGGAATATAGAATGCCGTTCAGCACCAATGATGCCACTCCTCGAAATCCATAACCTGACGAAGATCTTCCCCAATGCTGCCTCGCCTTTTGGTGGACAGTCCAAAGGAGAGGTCCGCGCGGTTGATGACGTCTCCTTCGAGATCCGCTCCGGCGAGACGCTGGGCTTAGTCGGGGAATCCGGATCGGGAAAGAGCACACTGGGCCGGCTCATCCTCCGGCTAATCGAGCCCACCTCGGGAAGCATCCAGTTCGAAGGACGCGATCTGCTCTCCGCAAGCCACAGCGAGATGCGGCGTCTCCGACGCGATCTGCAAATCATCTTTCAGGATCCGTTTGCGTCCCTTGACCCGCGTTACCGCGTAGAGGACATTGTCGCCGAGCCCCTGATCATTCACCCGGATTCAGGTGGGGACGGCCCCCCTCGGCTGTCCGGTCGAGTGAAGCTCGACATCACTTCCCGCGTTTCCGAACTTCTGCGTGCCGTCGGCCTCGACGAATCGGTCCGGCTTCGTTACCCGCACGAATTCTCCGGAGGGCAGCGCCAGCGGATTGGCATTGCGCGGGCACTGGCATTGCGTCCCAAGTTCATCGTCTGCGATGAACCCGTTTCCGCCCTCGACGTCAGCGTCGGCGCCCAGATCGTCAACTTGCTGAAGCAACTGCAGCGCGACTTCGGGCTCACCTATCTCTTCATCTCCCACTCCATGCCCGTGGTGCGCTATCTCTCGACGCGCATTGCGGTCATGTACCACGGCAAGCTTGTGGAAGTTGGCGATGCCGAACAGATTGCCGAGCGCCCCAGACACTCCTACACCCGCAGCCTGGTGCAAGCTACACCTGAAATGTCGATCTGACTGCGTTTGCGAGTGCCTTTCCCGCGGAAATCTGGAATGATCGCAGGCACGCCGCAGATGCAAAGCGGATCACGAATCATCAAGAGGTATGCGGCATAGCTTGTCTGCCTCTTCCTCTCCGGCTAGAATCTCCCTCGACTTATCCGCAGGAGGAATTCATGGCAGCAGCTCCCGTCACTCCCGCCCATCCCACAGCTCCAGAAAAGATGTCGGAAGGCGCGCGCATCGTCAACACTTTCTTCGCTCCTTCGAAAACGTTTACCGATCTTCGTCGCAGCGCCGCGTGGTGGGGACCGTGGATTCTGATCTCCATCGCCTCAATCGCATTCGTGTATTCCATGGGCAAGCAGGTTGGATTCGACCAGATCAGCAGGAATCAGATTGCGCACTCCAAGCGCGCCGATGCATTCGACAAATTGCCGGCCGATCAGCAGGCCAAACAACTTCAGGTCTCGGACAAGATCATCGCTGGATTCGGTTATGGCAGCCCGGTGCTCATCTTGTTCTTCTCGCTGATATCGACTGTCGTACTCTGGGCAACCTTCAAGGTAGCCGCCTCGGCAGAGACTACGTTCGGGCAAGCCTATGCGATTGTCATGTACGCGGGGCTGCCCGGCATCATCGGGGCGATTCTAGGGATCATTTCCCTATTCGCAGGAGTGAATCCTGAAGGATTCGATATCAACAATCCCGTCGGCACGAACCTGGCGTATTACCTCGATATCGATACGACGGGCAAATTCGTACGCGGCATGGCTTCGTCTCTGGATCTCATCACCATCTGGTCGCTCGTGCTGATGGGCATCGGCTTCGCTTGCACAAGCAAGGTGAAGCGTTCAACGGCGATGATCATCATTTTCGGATGGTTCCTCTTTTACAAGCTGGTGATGTCGGGTCTCGCAACCCTCGGTTAAGGAATCTATAGCCGGGCTGTGACATATGTCACAGCCAGATTCATGCCTCTTGCGCGATATTCGCGGTTTTTTGGAGGAGCTCTCATGGCACGTCCTTCGTGCAGAGTTTCCGTGTTCCTTTTCAATGCTGTCTTTTACGCAACGCTTTTGGCCGCGCAGACCTCGACGCCCGCACAGTGCGTCGATTGCCACACTAAAACCACGCCCAACATTGTTTCCGACTGGAAGCTCAGCAAACACAGCGGTGTCGAGGTCACGTGCGTCACCTGACATGGCGACCAGCACGCCTCAGCCACCGACGTCAGCAAGGCGAAGATTCCCACGCCTGATACCTGCGTACCCCTTCCCGGATCTTCTGACGTTCCACGACGCGCCCACGGTGATCGAGCAGAAACTTTTTGTGATGTATCTCGAGCACCGCATGCGGACGTTCCAGGGCACATTTCACGCCAGCCCGGACTACGCCCTGTGGTACGGCTGGAGTGAGATGCAACGAGACTTGACCGAGATCAGAGAACTGGCAGCCCAGATGCGCCGTGAAAAGCAGGGAGCAACCCTAAAACCGGCGCTCCGATGAAAGGTTGCCGATGAACATGAGTTGAGCAAATCAGCCGGCTATCGATTCGATCGCTTTCACTAGTTCGGACGGCAGCGTCAGGTTCCCGCTGTCGAGATCCTGCTTCATGTGCTCGGAGTCGGACGTCCCTGTCAGCGGCAACATTCCAATCGCCCGCGCAAACGCGAAAACAACTTGCGCGGGCATCGAGTTCAGCTCTCGGGCGGCCTGTCCAAACGGAGGATGTGCCAGCACTTCCGGGTTCGCGGTCAGAAGCGAGAATCCCTGATAGACGATTCCGTGAGCGTTGCAAAACGACCGCACCTCTCGATCCCACCCCAGCCGCGCAAAACAACGGTTCTGCACGAAAAACGGCAGTTCTGCTCCGGCAAACTCGAGCGCCTTTAAATGCCCGATCGCGACATTGCTCACGCCCAGCAGCCGCGTTCGGCCAGCATCGCGCTCATTCCGCATCGCATCCCAAACTTCCGTGTCGTCGTCGGTCCAGGCATAATTCGACGAAGGTCCATGCAACACGAAACTGTCGACGTGATCCGTCCCGAGATGCTCGAGCGAACTCGCGAGCGACTGCGCAACCTGCATCCCAAGCGATGCCTGGGGATCATACGGCAGTCGGTGATCCTGTCCCCGCTGGTAGGTAAACTTGGTCTGAAGAAAAATGTCTGCCCGGGTCACGATACCCGCGTTGTACGCTGCCGCCAGGCCTTCGCCGACTCCAGCTTCAAAATAGTGGCGCCGCTGGTTGGCCGTATCAATGCCGCGGAATCCAGTGCGCAGCGCCAGTTCCGTCAGCGAAGCGGTTCGCTCCTCTTTCCATGCGGTCCCATAGAGGAATGCAGGAATATTCGGTATATTCATCCCCGCCATTCTCCCACGAGCCAAGCAAGGAGGTTCCTCAGTGCTCCCCCGTGACCTCTGTGTTTAAGAATTTTGCCTCTGCTAGCTCAACGAAGCTGAGTAGAATGGATTCCATCACTCTTGTGAGGCCACCGATGAAACGCATACTCAGCCTTGTTCTGCTTCTCACTGCCGCCACCGTTTTCGCCCAGGATAAAAATCCGGTCACATCTGTCGTGAAGGAAATCCTTCCGCGCCAGCAGAAAAATCTGATCGCCGCAGCAGAAGCGATGCCGGCAGACAAATACAATTACAAGCCGACCGACCAGCAGATGACGTATGCCCATCTCATCCTGCACGTCATCGAATCCAATAATCTTTTCTGCTCGAAAGTGACGGACATTCCCGAGCCCAAGCCGCCGGTCGCACTGAAGGAAAGTGACGGAAAGGAAAAGCTCGTAACCGCGATGAAGGCGAGTTTCGACTTCTGCAGCACTGCACTCGCGAAGATGGATGATTCCAAGTTGTCCGACGAGATTGAGCTATTCGGCGGTCGTAAAGGATCGCGCGCGTTCGGTGTGATCGCCATGACGAACGCTTGGGCCGACCACTACAGCTCTGCGTCCATGTACCTGCGCCTGAACGGCATCCTGCCGCCGACGGCGCAGCCGAAAAAATAACATCCGGAAACTGCTGCAACTGGTAGCACAGGTTCAGCGAATCTGGACCAGTTCTGAATCTGGCTTGGAAGCGTCCTGAGGTGGAGCTTGCTTCTGCGGCGCGCGCCATGAATCGAAGATCGATACCTGATGCACGCACGAGACTGTGCAATGGGGCGCGCATTCTTTTTCGGTCAAGTACTCGCGGCGGATGTCTTCGAGCGTGTAGGTTTCCAGAGGAACTCCCGGATAGCCGCGCTGCTGAGAACAGTAATGCACCAATCCGTTCTCGCAGATATAAAGATAGCGGGCACCCGCGCGGCATCGCCAATCGTTGGGCTGCCCCTTGGCAATGTTGTCCTGAAATTTGTTGATGCGCGTAAAGCTGCTCTTCTCCAGCGCCTGCATCTCGTGATAGATTCGCCGCTCTTCGTCGCCCAGCGGCTGCAATTGCCCGCTGCCGTCGTGAATGATCCCGATCGTCGAGGTAAACCCGAGTTCGACGGCGCGCTTGCCGATCACAAGGGCGTCCTGCGGATGGGCAATTCCGCTTCCGACGACCGAATTGATATTCACGTGAAAGTCGGCGTGCTCGGATAACAATTGCAGCTTCTTGTCGAGCACCTTCAAGCTCTTCTTCGACACATCGTCGGGATTCACGTTGTCGATCGAAATCTGCAGCCACTCCAGCCCCGCGCGATTGAGACGCTGAATCCGATCCGCGACCAGCAGATATCCATTCGTGATTAAGCCCGCGATCATTCCGTTGGCCCGAATCCTCCTAATCACGTCATCGAGCTCTGGATGCATCAGCGGCTCGCCGCCGGAGATGGTCACGACCGCGGTCCCGAGCGCTCCCAGTTTGTCGATGCGCCGGTACATCTCTTCAATCGGCACCGGCTTCGAGAAATCGTCAAACTCGTTGCAGTAGGTACACGCCAGGTTGCACCGCCGCATGGGGATGATATGCGCAAGTAGCGGATGGTCCGTCGACGCCATGGCGCTAGCAGCCATCTTCGCGCCCCGGAGGTTGCGGTGCAGGGCTTTGGCGCTACGGCGCAGTTTGGTCAGTGTAGAAGACATGCCTACACTTCTATTACAGCATAGGAAGTAACGGAACGCATCGCTGCAACAGCGTTTGGGGATTTATTGCGCGTAAACGGGCCTTAATCCCGGCTGGCACGACGCTTGTGATTCATTTCGGGGTCGCACATTCAGAATCGAATATGGATTGGCCTTCGGTTGTGAGAAAAGGCTGAAATTCAGTCAGCGTGTGGCACTGCTTGTCAGCGTCGGCAGAGTCGTGACGATCTTTCGCGACTTTGAGCAGCAATATCCTTTGCTCTACTAGAGCCCGCCCGTACAGTTGCCTAAGATCACCGTCCGATCCGGCATTCTTGAACTGTTTTTCGAAAATACCAAGCGCTCTGACGCCTTGATCGTGTGCGAGATCCAACTTTTTCTCCTGCTTATATAGGGCAGCGAGATTGGCCAGCGACGCGCCAATTTCGAACGAATTTCGATCTTCCGGCTTGTTTCTTTCACGGAGAGCCAGAGCATCTTTATAGTGTCGCTCAGCTTCCTCATTCCTCTGTTCCAGCATGCGTAGCCGGCCCATGGCAGTCATCCAGCGCCACCGCTCACCAACGTGAAGTATGCCCGCGGTGTCGGTGGAGATCATATCCCCCACTTTCGCCATTTTCTCGTCTGCAAGCGGGAAATTGCGTTTGGTCACAGCGGCGTCCGCCGCCCCCATAAGAGCCCAGAAATTGTATTCAAACGTGAGTTCCGTACGACCTTCGCGGACTGGCTTTCCGAATGTCACCATAACCCACGTCCTAACGACGGCAGGTTGTCCGTCGACTTCGAAGGGCCGATACTTCCATCCCTTCACAGCCTCAATCGCAGCCGGCGCAAGCATTGGGTGTCCCGAGATCAGGTTTATCGAAGAGACTGCTCCGGACGGCTCAATTTGTATAGCGAGGATCACGTTGCCCTGAATACGCGCTTGTTCCGCCAAAGCGGGGTACTTGGGCTGCGGCGAAGTCAATAGATGGGCAGCCGCATCGTCCGGCAAAATTCCAACAGGGGTCTGCGCAAACATCGCAATCGTCAGGAGGAGAAGAGGCAGGACCGATCTCATATCGCGACTGAGTATAACGGAGACTAGGAGAGAAGAATATGACCCGAGGCGCTTAACGCCTCGAATGCTGACTTTGCGTACTCTTCCTGGATGAGCACGTAATCGGTGTCGTACGTAGAAATTGCGAAGATCGGGATTTTGTTGGTGGAGAGCGGCTCGATAAACGAAAGCAGGATGCCGGTCAGTGAGAACGGAAACGGACCTTCGAGTTTTAGGCATTGCCAGTGGTGCTGCGTAGTCACGTCACCAGGAAGGTTGTCTGAGGGACACACGATCGAAACTTCGTCTGCAGTGCGCGTAATAGAAATGAAGCCGGCCTCGGTTGCCCAGTCCGGAACCAAGGCATCCGCGTTCAGGCGCACAATCGCATACAGACCAGGTAACACACGAAATTTGAGCCTGTGGTGATCTGTCATCCGATGAGAATTGAAGACTACTCCGCCACCATCGCGATCCGCACCCCATCCGCCGCGCGAATCACGGCATCGCCATCCAGCAGCAGGCACTTTCCTGCATCGACCGCCAGGCACGTTGCCCCCGCGGCCTGCATCACTTCAATCGTTTTCACGCCGATCACGGGAACATCGAACCGCATATCCTGATTGGGCTTCGCGATCTTCACCACGGTCAGATCGCGGCTCAGAGTGGACGCGTCTCCATGCAGCGAGCGCATGATCTCGCCCGCTCGCTCCATCGTAGCGTCCGTCCCCTCCATCGCTTCCACGGCAACGCAAGCGGATTCCGCGATCACGACGGTCTGCCCGATATCGTGCTGCGCCAGTTGTCGCGCGACACCGCGTCCATACTCAATGTTCTTCCGCTCCTGTTCGCTCGGAGTGCGCTGCGTCAGGACACCAGACTTCACCAGCAGAGGCTCCAGCAGCCAAGTCGATTTCTCCAATATGATTCCCTCGTCGCTGAGCACCTTAGCCACAGCCCCCAGCAGCGAATCCGTATTCCGCGTGGTCAGCGACAGCAGCATCTTGGCCAAACGCCAATCCGGACGGATGCTCGAAAAAATCTGCTTATGCCTGACCTGTCCCGCCATCACTGCACGCCGCACGCCCTCGCGCTGAAACGTCTCGATCAGCTTCGACAACTCTCCCAGCGAAAGCCAATGAACCGCGGCCGCACCCTTCGACTCAATTTCGGGGAACGTCTCTTCTTTAATTGCGGCCACCACCACTTCATAACCCTGCGCCCGCGCCGCTTCCAGCACCAGAAAAGGAAACTTGCCATTTCCCGCGATGAGTCCAAGTTTTTCGTTTTGCGCAGGCATAAATGCTCGCTACGAGAGACGCCGAGTCAGTCTAGCACTTAGAATTATGTCAGACCCCGGGTTCTGATCTAGTCTCCGTGATCGGGAGCTAGTCAAATCGCCAAGGAGCATCACGTATGCATTTCGACCGCACAGATCTATTCGCGACGACGACTCTTCCGCCTCAGTCGCAGGAACGCGACCGCAGCAAGATCGCCGATGAGCACAAGTGGGACCTCTCGCCGATTTATGCCTCAGATGATGCCTGGCGTGCTGCGAAGGAGAAACTCGCCTCCGAATTGCCCAAGCTACGCCAGTTCCAGGGCAAGCTCGCCTCGTCCGCGAACACCCTGGCCGCTGTGCTCGATCTTCAAAGCGATCTCGATAAGGAACTCAACCGCCTGTTCGTTTACGCCAGCATGAGTTCCGATCAGGACACGCGGGTCAGCCTGTATCAGGGCATGGAACAGGAGATGATTCAGCTTGGATCCGTCCTCGGAACGGAGTGCGCATTCATCGAACCCGAAATCCTCAAGATGGATGACGCAACACTCCAGCAGTTTCTGAAAGAAGAATCGCGTCTACAGATCTACCGGCAGTACATTGACGACATTGCCCGCCGCCGCGCTCACACCCTCAGCAACGAGGAAGAGAAGCTTCTCGCGGGCGCCTCCGTGATGGCAAGCGGGCCATCCAGTGTCTTCGGCATCTTCGCCGATGCCGATTTTCCGTATCCGCACGTGACACTCAGCGACGGGAAAGAGGTCAAGCTTGATAAAGCAGCGCTCTCCCTGCACCGCGCGTCGCCCATTCGCGAGGACCGGGAGAAAGTCATGGAGGCTTTTTTTACCGCTCTCGGCAAGTACCGCGCTACGTTCGGCTCCTTGATGAATTCCAATGTGCAGACGTCCGCCTTCTACGCGCGCGCCCGCAACTATGAGACTTCCCTGCAAGCATCTCTCGACGGGCCCAACATTCCGGTCTCGGTCTATTCAAAGTTGATCGAGGGAGTCGGCCGCAATCTCTCGACGTTCCACCGGTATCTGAAGCTGCGCAAGCGCATGATGGGCGTCTCCGAGTTGCACTATTACGATCTGTACGCACCGCTCGTGCCCTCCGTCGATGCGAAATATGCAGTGGATGCCGCCGAGCGGAATATCCTCGCCGCGCTCGCACCGCTTGGGCCCGAGTATTCCTCTGTCAGCCAACAATCGTTTACCGAGCGCTGGATCGACATGTTTCCGACCGAGGGCAAACGCGCCGGTGCCTACTCCAACGGCGCCGCTTACGACGTTCATCCCTACATGCTGATGAATTACAACAGCAAGTACGACGATATGAGCACTCTAGCCCACGAACTCGGCCACACCATGCACAGCTACTTCTCCAATAAGACGCAGCCGTACCCATTGTCGTCTTACACAATCTTTGTGGCGGAGGTTGCTTCGACCTTTAATGAAGCTCTGCTCATGGATCACATGCTCAAGCAGATGAAGGATGAAAAGGCTCGCCTCTCATTGCTCGGCAACTACTTGGAGAGCTTCAAAGGTACGGTTTTTCGCCAGACCCAGTTCGCAGAATACGAACTGCGCATGCACGAAACAGCTGAGAAGGGACAACCCCTGACCGGCGAAACTCTTTCCAACCTGTACACCGAGATCGTGAAAAGGTATTACGGCCACGATCAGGGCGTTTGCGTCGTCGACGATTACATCGCCAATGAATGGGCCATGATTCCCCACTTCTATAACGCGTATTACGTTTTCCAGTACGCGACTTCGTTCACCGCGTCTTCCGCGTTGTCAGAAAAGGTTTTGGCAGGTGAGACGGGTGCGACTGAGCGGTATCTGCAGTTCATCTCGGCGGGGAAATCGAAATATCCGATCGAACTATTGCAGGATGCGGGCGTTGACATGACCAGCGATGAATCGCTGAAGCTGACAGTCAAGAAAATGAATCGGGTGATGGACGAAATGGAGAAGCTGCTGGAGAAATAAGACAGTAGAACTGTTTACTTGATGATCCCGCGCTCCGAGCTTTCGATAAACCGAACCAGCATCTCGACGTCTTCTCCGCGATCCGATTCGGCTTTCAACCTCTCCAATGCCTGCGACGTATTCAATCTAGAAGCCAACAAAACTTTGTACGCGTGATGGATTTTCGCGATCCGCTCCTTCGAAAAGCCCCGCCGCTGCAATCCCACTTTGTTCATGAGATAGGCGTGGGTCTCGCGCGAAGCGGACGTCATGGAAAACGGCAGAACATCCTGCGTAATCGTCGTTCCCCCGCCCACATACGCATGCGCCCCGATCCGCACAAACTGGTGCACGGGACACAACGCCCCGACCACCGCCCACTCCTCAATAATGACGTGTCCGCCGAGAGTCGCGCCATTGATCAGCATGGCGTGGTCGCCGATGACGCAATCGTGTCCGATATGCGTGTACGCCATGATCAGCAGATGGCTGCCGACCTTGGTCAGCCCACCGCCCTTGACCGTCCCGCGATTGATGGTCACGCACTCGCGGATCTCGTTGTGGTCGCCAATCTCGAGCCGCGTGGGCTCACCCTTGTAAGTAATGTCCTGCGGAGCCATCCCAACGGCGCAAAAGGGAAAGAATCCATTGTCCTCGCCGATCTTCGTCGGACCTTCGATCGCGACATGCGAGACCAGTCGGCAGTTCTCGCCCAGTTCTACATCGGCTCCGATCACACAGTACGGCCCCACTTTGCACGAAGCCGGAACCGTCGCGCCGGGATGAATGATTGCTGTTGGATGGATGTTCATGAACGTGAGGCATCAACAGGAGCACTTAGAAAACCTCCGTGTTCCCCTGTGCCCCTCTGTGTTGAACGATTTTTCCAAGAGCTACTCCGCATCATTCGAGGCCCGCCCGCGCGAACTGTCGATGAGCTGGCAAGACACGATAGCCTCAGCTACCTTTTTCCCGCCTACGAAAGCGTATCCCTGCATCTTCGCTGCGGTCATGCCAGGAACTTCGCGCCAGCCCTTCAACTCCACTTCGAGCCGTAACTGGTCCCCGGGGCCAACGGGACGCCGGAACTTCGCCCGCTCAATTCCTGTAAAGACCATCACTTTTTCGCTGCGATCCGCAACTTCCGTCAGCAGCAATGCGCCGCCGGCCTGAGCAATCGCCTCAACAATCAGCACGCCCGGCATAATCGGCAGGCCAGGGAAGTGCCCCATGAAAAATGGCTCGTTGATGGTGACGTTTTTGATGGCCACAATGCGTTCCTTGCGCTTCAACTCCAGCACGCGGTCGATCAGCAGGAAGGGATAGCGGTGCGGCAGAATCTTGAAAATCTCGTGGATGTCGTATCCGGTTTTCGGTCCGTTGGACGAAAGATCCGGCACAGGGCTGCTCTCATTCATAGTTCGTTTGAAAACTTCATGTGAAACGGCTGGACGATTATACTGTACAGCCTGCGCGTCGAAGCGATGCTCAGCAGTGTCCGGCGAGCAGCGCTTCCCTGCGAAAAGCAAAATGCTCTGGCGCAGATTTTATGTCAACGAAACGAACTCCTAAGACTCAATCGATCTCTGACCTTTGGCAGGACCGGCTCCGGTATTTCGAATCCCGCCAGGATGCAATCGTTCAAACGATCCGATCCTTCGTCGAAATCGAGTCTCCCAGCGACAACAAGCCCGCGGCGGACCGCATGGGTGCATTCCTGGCGGGCAGCTTCGAAGCGATAGGCGGCAAAGCGCGTCTCCACCGCACCAGCGATTACGGAGACAATCTGCAGATCGACTTCGCCGGGGACAAGAACTCGAAGCCAGTCCTGCTGCTTGGACACTTCGATACCGTCTATCCGCTGGGCACTCTCGCTAACATGCCCTGCCGCATAGAAGAGAATCGCCTGCACGGCCCGGGCACGCTCGATATGAAGTCCGGCATCGCTCTCATGCTCTACGCCATCGAAGCGCTGCGAGGGTGGCACAAAGGGTTGCCGCGGTCGGTAACGGTTTTCCTGGTTTCCGACGAAGAAGTGGGCAGCAGTTCCTCCCGCAAAATCACGGAGGCGCTCGCCCGTGAGTCTGCGGCAGTCCTCGTGCTGGAACCCGCTGCCGGTTCTCGCGGGGCCGTCAAAACGGCCCGCAAAGGCGTCGGGGATTACACGCTCACGGTGAAAGGCGTAGCTGCACACGCTGGACTCGACCCCGGAAAAGGCCACAGCGCGATTCTGGAGCTGGCCCGCCAGATCATGGCCATCTCAAAGCTGAACGATCTGCAGCATGGGGTTTCGGTGAACCCGGGAATTATCCGCGGCGGCACGCGAACCAACGTGATCGCAGCCGAAGCGACGGTGGAAATAGACGTAAGAATCAAGCAAGCGAAACAGGCGTCAGGACTCGATCGCAAGTTTCGTGCATTGAAACCCTTCGACAAGCATTGCAAGCTCACGGTCGAAGGCGGCATCAACCGTCTCCCCATGGAGCGCAATGCTGGAGTAGCGGCGCTCTATAAAAAAGCTCAAGCCATAGCGAAGGAACTCGACTGGAAGCTGGAAGAAGCCGCTGTCGGTGGAGGCTCCGACGGAAATTTCACGGCTGGCATCGGAATTCCGACTCTAGACGGTATGGGAGGCGTAGGCGAAGGGGCCCACGCTGTACATGAACACATCCTGATTTCAGAACTCGCTCGTCGTGCGGTTCTCCTCGCGGGAATGATCGAGCAAGCGTAGTTGACGCATGATGAACGTGAACGAGCTCACTCTGCTGCCGTGAATACGAGGAAGTAATCCATCTTGTCGCCTTTCACAAAGTCATACTGATCGGTCAAACGATATCCGGCATCCCTTGCTTCCTGAATGACGACCTCTTTCTCGATTCCATGGTCCTCGCCATTGCCATTTCGATCGATGATCCCGACCTTTGCTTGCGCGCGAAGGGCGGTGCGCAAGTTCCGCAACAACGTCACCGGATGCTCCACCTCGTGATACGTCTTCAGCAACAACACAGCGTCAACCGAATCGGCCGTCAGGTGCGGATCATCCGGCATGCTGAGGATCGTTTTCACATTCTCGAGCTTTTCGCTTTTGGCGCGGTCCGCGATATAGCGCTGCGCCTCTGGATTGATGTCCACGGCATACACCGTTCCGTCGCCGCCGACTCGCTTGGCCGCTCGCACTGTAAACCATCCCGATCCCGCTCCAATATCCGCAACAGACTTCCCCGGAGCAATGCCCAGCACATCCATGACTCGTTGGATCTGCAGCCGACCGTCGCGCCCGGGCGACTCGAAGATCGTCAGATCTCCCGTATAGGGCTCGCTGGTCTTGCGCTGTTGGGTTGCTGTCGGTGCGGAGTCCTGCGCCACGGTCAAGCCACCAGGCGCAAAGCTCAGAATCAAAGATGCAGTAAGAATCAGAACGCGTTTTACCATGATTGCTCCGCCGAGACTTTTCGGAATAGACTTCACCCTTTGCGATCTGTGAGCAGGATCTCTCACATAAGATGCGTGTTTTTTGACTCCACTCCACATGTAGCCTAGAATTTTCGCAGGCGCCTGGGTCTTCTTCCGCGCCTAGCCGCAATCGAGGAGGTTTCTGGGATGGAAGGTAAAATTGGGATTGTCGAGATCATCTTCATTGTGGCCATCTTCCTGCTGCTATTTGGACCCAGCAAGTTCGCTTCCCTCGGCAAAGGCATTGGCGAAGGCTTGAAAAACTTCAAATCGGCGATGAAGGAAGAAGATAAGAAAGAAGAAGAAAAGAAATCCTAGAGCAGGGTCACAGTACCTTCAGTTCGTTTAACATCCGATCGACAAGCGCCACAGGCAGTCCGACCACGTTGCAGTAATCGCCTTCAATCCGCGGAATCCATCGCGAAGCAATCCCTTGAATCGCATACGCACCGGCCTTATCCATGGGCTCGCCCGTCGCCACGTATTCGCGGATTTCTTCCTCCAGGATTTCTCTCATCGTGACCGTCGTTGTCGCAGAATCGATGCGGATCAAATCGCACACGGCGCCAGTTTCCTGATTGCCATCCGCCGAACTCGCCAGGCAAACTCCCGTGATGACACGATGATCCCGCCCGGAAAGCATGCGTAACATGCGGGCCGCATCCGCGCTATCGACAGGCTTCCCTAGAATCTGGCCATCAACGACCACGATGGTGTCGGCGCCCAACACCGCATCCTTGGGACGCTTCCGCCAGATGGCCAATGCCTTCTCGCGCGCCAACCTCTCCGCGCATTCCCGCGCCTGTTCGCCGTCGAGAGGCGTTTCGTCAACATCCGCAGGCTGCACTATGAACGCAATGCCGGCATTGCGCAAAAGTTCCTGCCGTCGAGGAGAAGCGGAAGCGAGAACAAGCATGGAATTCGATTCTACCGAAGAGGACTCATGCACTGATCAGCTCGAGACGATTTCCAAACGGATCGGCAATATGGCATCGATGTACTCCTGGAATATGCGCGTCACCCGTAACCTCCACCCCAGCGGATCGTAGGCGGGATGTGAGTGCATCGTAATCCGCACAGCGCAATGCCGGATGAGCCTTCTGCGCCGGACGAAAATTCGGCTCAACCCCAAGATGTATCTGAACTTCTCCACTTTCAAACCAGCATCCGCCGCGCTTCGCCAACTCCGCTGGCTTCAAGACTTCCGTCATCCCAAGCAAATCTCGATAGAACCCTCGCGCAACCCCCTCGCCGCCTGCCGGCATCGCCAGCTGCACGTGATCAATCGCGGTAAAGGTAGCTTGGAACTTGTGCAAAATGTTTCTCCGGAACATTCATGAACGAGTTGCTCAAGTACAGAGCACTGAGCACTGACTCACCGGTTTCCCACGGAACCTTTCACCGAGTCAATCAGCTTCGCCGAGTCGTACCCGATCCCATCTTTGAAAACAGTCTCGACGTTCTCGATGTCTTCAATTTTCTTCGACGGATCTCCCTTGATCACAACCAGGTCCGCCTGCTTTCCGGACGCAATCGTTCCGATGTGATCCAAATCTCCTAGATACTGCGCGCCGTTGTAGGTCGCGATATGAATCGCCTCAATCGGCGTGAATCCCGCCTCAACCAGCAATTCGAGCTCCCGTTGATCACCGAAGCCGGCGAGCACGCCGCCCATGCCTGTCGGATCCAAGCCCGCAAGCAGCAGCCCACCGGCCTTTGAGAAGGCATGTTCAAATTCTTCTTCCTTCTTGAATGCCGCCGGCCAGGGGGAAACGTGCGTGCCATAGCGCTTTTGGATCGCCGCCGAATCGTTGGCTCGCACCATTCTCTCGAGCAAGAGCTTCTGCGCGTCCGGGGAAAGACTTTCGAGCACCCGCTTCTGCAGGGTGGGTCGTCCCGGGAACGTTCCCATTTCAAATACCGGCAAGGTCGAGGTCATCGCAACATGATGCTTGATCAAATCAAGGATCATGTCGTGCACCGGCCCGGAATTCATATCCACCTTGCCCATGAGCACCGGATCTTCTTCGCCAATGCATTCGCCCGGTTTTCGTCCAGGGGTGAATTCCGAATCCACCATCAACCCATGCTCCAGGTCATCAATTCCGAGAGCAGCCGCCTCGCGAAATCCAATCGAGCACAAATGCCCTGTAACTTTCGCTCCGCGTTTGTGCGCTGCCTCGATGGCGGACGCAAGCTCGTCGTGCGTGATGAACATGTAGGCTTTGAAATTGTCGACGCCCTCGTCCAGCCAGAAATTCACAGTTCTGGTCGCGTCTTCGGGCCCGCTCAACTGATGCAATTGCAGCGCCCACGATCCCGCGCCCTCCAGGTACGGACCGGTCACATGCATCTTCGGGCCCGGAATCTTGCCGTCTTGGATCGCTTTGTGGATTTCCAGATCGGTGTAAGGCTCAAGCGACCCGGTCGTACGGATCGTCGTCACACCCGCGGCCAGATAGAGCCGTGGAAAGCTGTAAGACATTTCGCCAAACGAGCCCGGCCCGACCGGATAGAACATGTGATCGTGCATGCCGACGAGGCCGGGAATCACCGTGTATCCATGCAGATCGAGCACCTGCGCATCCTTCGGGACGCCGGCGCTGGAAGACTCGGCCACCGAATCGATCTTCCCGTGACTGAGGATTACATTCTGGTCTTCACGCGCCGCCGCCCCCGTGCCATCAATGACTCGCACATGCGTAAGCGCCACCACCGGCGCATCGACTTTTACGAATCCGCGCACTTCCGGGGACAACGTTTGACCACATGCGGACGCGCACCAGTAACAAAAGAGGCATATCAAAGCACTGCGCATAGTCACCCCTGTATTGATTCGTCAAAGCCGCGAAGCGGAAGAACACAGCTCATCGCGAGCCGTGGAAGATCAAGGTCCAGCTAACCGCAGAGGGCGACAGAGCCGCGCCGGAGACTCTACTCAAAACCAAGTCTGCGCTCGATACGTACAGTACTCTTCCCCGAACGCCGCCTCGAGCACGGACGATTCCTTCCGCCCTCTCCAGATCTGCAACGGAATGATGATCAGGAAAGCTAACAGCCACACCGGCCGTCCCATCGTCAGAATCAGTCCGGCGATGACGCAAGACCCAAACACATAAATCGGGTTCCTGATTTTCGAATACAGTCCGTGCGTCACCAGCTTTTTCGCCTGCGCCGAAACAGTCAGCGATCTCCCTAACTGGAAGCGCGCCGCCGACCACAAAATGAACCCGGTGGCGAGCAGACCCAGACCGATGCCCTGCATCCAGCCCCACATCACTGGAGGATGCTGCCAGACCAGTGCTCCAAGCGCAGCACCAACCACTAACGTCAGTACCACATTCGCAGCAATCATGAGCTATTCCGGCAAGGAGAGTAAATGAGTAGAGCTGCGATCGCAACCTAGACTGAGCAGAACACGAGTCCGTAGATTCTGTTCCTGCTCACGGACGTCGTTTCGCGATAAACAATCGCCTGGCTCCACATCAGGAAATCCGCGCTTCCCTGCTAAAATCAATACTTACCGCCCTTTATGGACTCCCAGCACATCCGCAATTTCGCGATCATCGCGCACATCGATCATGGCAAGTCCACGCTGGCAGACCGCCTGCTGGAACTGACCGGGTCCCTGACCGCGCGGGAGATGCAGGCTCAGGTGCTAGATTCCATGGATCTGGAACGCGAACGCGGCATCACGATCAAGGCTCATGCCGTCCGCATGGTGTACACCGCCCAGGACGGCGAGACCTACCAGCTCAACCTGATCGATACTCCGGGCCACGTCGATTTCTCCTACGAAGTCTCGCGCTCCCTGGCGTCCTGCGAAGGCGCCCTGCTGGTGGTCGACGCCTCCCAAGGCGTTGAAGCCCAGACGCTCGCGAATTCGTATCTCGCGATCAATCACGGCCTCGAGATCATCCCGGTCATCAACAAGATTGATCTCCAAAGCGCCGACGTCCCGCGCACCAAAGAAATGATTGAGAGCGCGGTTGGCCTCGACGCAACCGATGCCATCCTCATCAGCGCCAAGACCGGCCTTGGTGTCCCGGAAGTGCTGGAAGCGGTTGTGAAGCGTGTCCCTCCGCCTAAAGGATCTCCCGACAACCGGCTCCAGGCCCTGGTCTTCGATTCCTGGTTCGACCCCTACCGCGGTGTCATCGTGCTCACTCGCGTTTTTCAGGGCACGCTGCGCAAGGGTCAACGAATCCGCCTCATGTGGAACGGAACCACCTTCGATGCAGAGACTCTCGGTGTGCTGACCCCCAAGCCCGTCGAGATCGACGTGCTGCACGCTGGCGAAGTCGGATTCATCGTCGCCAACATCAAGAACGTCGCGGACACGAAAATCGGCGACACCATTACCGAGGACGGAAACCCCGCCATCGAACCGCTCCCCGGCTTCGAAGAAATCAAACCCATGGTCTTCGCCGGGCTCTACACCGTCGATGCCCACGAACACACGCAACTCCGCGAAGCTCTTGAGAAGTTGCGCCTGAACGATTCTTCGTTCTTCTTCGAGCCCGAAAGCTCCGTCGCTCTCGGCTTCGGATTCCGCTGCGGCTTCCTGGGCCTGCTCCACATGGAAATTATCCAGGAGCGCCTCGAACGCGAATTCAATCTTGATCTCATCACCACGGCCCCGGGCGTGCGCTACAAAATCACCCTGACCGACGGCAAACTCGTCGAAATCGACAATCCCTCGCGCTGGCCCGATCCCAGTGAAATCGCCAAGGTGGAAGAGCCTGTCATCCTCGCCACAATTCTCACCCGCGAAGAATATGTTGGCGGAATCCTGGCGCTGGTCGAGGAAAAGCGCGGCAAGCAGAAGACATTCGAATACGTCGGCTCAACCCGCGTGATGCTGCACTACGAACTGCCCATGAACGAGATCGTTCTCGACTTCTACGATCGTCTCAAGTCAGTTTCGCGCGGATACGCCTCGCTCGATTACCACCTCGCTGGATATTGGGAATCGCCGATGGTGAAGCTCGACATTCTCGTCGCCGGAGATCCAGTTGACGCCCTGTCGATCATCGTTCATCGCGACTTCGCCTATGAGCGAGGCAAGGCCCTGGTCTCGAAGATGCGCGAATTGATCCCCCGGCAGATGTTCGAAGTTCCCATCCAGGCTTCGATCGGGGCAAAGATCATCGCCCGCGAAACCGTCCACGCCATGCGCAAGAATGTCCTCGCCAAGTGCTACGGCGGCGATATCTCCCGTAAGCGTAAGCTCCTCGAGAAGCAGAAAGAAGGCAAGAAGCGCATGAAGCGCATCGGCCGCGTCGACATCCCTCAGGAAGCCTTCCTCGCCGTCCTCAAAGTAGGCGAAAGCAGTAACTGATCGAATTGTCCGGGTTGAGCTGTGTGGGGCGCCTTTCGAGCGAGGCCCGCCCCTCCGTCAAGAGTCGTCTACCTCGACATCTCTCAGGTGTGTGCCTCAATCGATGCGCGTAGCGCTTTCGCCACCTCGCCGGCAATATCTTCCTGGACCAACAACTTGTCCACAAACGGCCTGTCGTAAGTTTCCGACCAGATCACATAGCCGTTATCCGCCCGAACCAGACGCGCAGCGACGCGCAGCCTCGCTCCCGACTTGCGGACGCTTCCATCCAGCACGTAAGCAACGCCGAGCGTCTTGGCGATATCGGCGATGGGCACCTTCTTATCCTTAAAGTAGAAGGACGAGATAGCAGCCGGAACTCGAAAACCCGGAATCTTGCTCAGCTTGTCAATGAGTTCTTCGGTCATCCCATCCGCGAATTCTTCTTCCTTCATGCCATCAGTGAGGTCGAGAAAAGGCAACACGGCAACGGACCTCGGCGGCAGCGGAGCGACGATGGCTGAGGCAGACTGATGGTTGTTCGCGCCGCGAAACCTGTACGCTACCGCAACGATCAATGCCACGAAAAGCACCGCACCAGCTACCAGCACGACACGTTTTGGCCACGAACCTGGTTGTCGTTCGATCGTCCCCGGATTTCGGCGATCAGGTTCCGTCCAAGGACTGACCGCGGCTAGCATTCGGTATCCTCGACGCGGCACAGTTGCGATGTAAATCGGCTGCTTCGAGTCGTCGCCCAGCTGCCTCCGCAACGATGCGACCGCTTGATATACGGAATCCGGCGACACATTCACTCCAGACCATACCTGGGTAAGCAGGTCGTCGATGCTGACGACTTCACCCGTGCGCTGAGCCAGGCACACCAGCAAGTCCATCGTCCGCGCTTCCAGACGGATGGTCTCTCCATCCTTCGAGATCTCGCCCGCAGACGGATTTACTCGCCACGCCCCAACTCGCAGCATCGCATTAACTGGCGCTTCCATGCGGAATTGCTTCATTCAGGCGAACAGGCTGGCAGCGATTTTATCAACACCCGGGGAGCGGGGGCGGCAACTCGAGATTGTGCCCAGCTCCGAGGCGTAAGAAATGCCGTGTCAAAACTCCACTTTCAGAACTATTCAGTAAATTTCAGATCGGCTTCAGGACTTCCAAACTCAGCCCGTGTAGTGTCCCAACATCTTGGGCAGAAACCAAGGATTCCCGAGGAGGAGATCTAATGACTGGAGACCCTGCAATGGCGCTGGCGGCCCCTTTGCGCACAAAAAACCGCGGCCTGTTGGCCATCGCGGTCGGCGGCCTTATCGCCGGGACGCTGGACCTTCTGCAAGCCTGCATTTTGTTTGGATGGGACATTCCGCTGTCCATTGCCGCAGGCCTTCTAGGCCGGCAGGCCGTCCACGGCGGCGCCGCAACTTACGTGCTCGGAGTCCTGCTCCACTTCTTCATCGGCTTGTCAGCCGCGTCTATCTACTATGCCGCAAGTCGTAGACTGACTTTTCTTACCGAGCATCCCTTGGTGTGCGGGTTGTTTTTTGGCGCCGCCGTGGAAGACGTTATGAACCTTGTAGTTTTGCCCCTCTCGGCCCTTCACGCACGGGGACCGTACGAACTTCATGACCTCATCCAAGGCTTGCTCGTCCACATGGTTGTAGTGGGCCTGCCGATCTCGTTCAGTGTTCGACGGTTCGCGAAATAGCATCGGCCTTGACCACGACCCTGATCGCAGAGTCTCTGTGTGGCCGCTCTCCCTGATTTACAGAAACGCTTGCCGGAATCAGGCTTTTTGGCTGGAATGGTGGGCAAAGCTTCCCGCGACGCGCCTAGAAAAAGCCCAATAACCTGGATGCCAGAACTTCAAAATGTGCAAATCTCAAAGTGGGCTTCTGCGCCAGTCGCTTGAGGTTAGATGAATGTTAATACCATGTAAACGGCGTAACTATTTAGTATTCAGCGATTTAAGCCGCGTTGAGGATGAATTCTGAGACCGACCGATCGGTATTTGCTGGAAGTGATTTCAAATGCAGTTTTCCATTCCACAAGCTTTTCCACAGGAAGAACGGCCTTCCCTGCAGATTCTTGCAAGCTTAAGCGGCTACAGTACTTATGGCAGAAGTCTAGGGTGATTCCTGTAGTTCGCGGATTATTCTTCCGGAGCAATTCCGCCTTCAGCTAGTGACTCGAATCTGGTGCAATGCTTGAGGAATGCCATCTTCACTCTGCCGATGGGACCGTTGCGCTGTTTGGCAATGATGATCTCGGCGCGGCCTTGCAGTTCGGGATCGTCTTGTTTATAAACTTCTTCACGAAAGATAAACATCACGAGATCGGCATCCTGCTCGATCGATCCTGATTCGCGAAGATCGGCGAGCTGTGGACGATGATCTCCTCCACGGCTCTCGGGAGCGCGGCTCAACTGCGAGAGGGCAATCACAGGAACGCTGAGTTCTTTCGCCAGCGCCTTCAGGCCGCGCGATATCGCTGATACTTCCTGCGTCCGATTCTCAAAACGCTTGCCGCCACCCGACATCAACTGCAAATAATCCACGATGATCAAGTCCAGCTTGCCCTGCGCCTGCTTCAACCGCCGCGCCTTGGCTCGCATTTCGCTCAAAGAAATGCCCGGCGTGTCATCGATGAAAATCGGAGCGTGTGCCAGCTGCTCCATCGCCTTGACAACCTTTCTCGTGTCGTCCTGCCACAGCGAGCCCGTACGCATCTTGTGCGCATCCACGCGCGCCTGCGAACACAGCAAGCGCATCAGCAGCGCCTCGCGCGACATTTCCAGCGAGAACACGCCCACGACCGACTGATCTTCGATAGACGCGTTCTCCGCGATATTCATGACGAAAGCCGTTTTGCCCATCGATGGCCGCGCCGCAATGATCACCAGATCGGAGCGCTGCAATCCGGATGTCATTTCATCGAGATCGGTGTAATGTGTCGCCATTCCGGTGATCCGCTGGCCGCGCTGTAGCAGGGCGTCGACCGATCCGAAGGTCTCCCGGACAATCTCCTGCACCCCCATGAACCCGCGGCCAATGCGCTTTTCCGAAAGTTGGAAAATGGCCGCTTCCGTATCGCTGAGAACATCCTCCGCCAAGTCCGACTGGTCACTGGCACGCGCAATCGCGGTACTCGCAGCGGAAATCACGCCGCGCAACAGCGCCTTGTCGCGCACGAT
Organism: Terriglobia bacterium; assembly: GCA_963727085.1. Taxonomy (GTDB): domain Bacteria; phylum Acidobacteriota; class Terriglobia; order Terriglobales; family Acidobacteriaceae; genus Sulfotelmatobacter. The sequence goes on from CAVSER010000008.1 coordinate 705,726, forward strand.
CTTGACGTAATGCTCGATGCTCGGACGGTCCGGCACACCTTCGACCAGGCTCGACACGTACGCCACATCGCCAATCGGCTGCAGATCCTTGTGACGATCCAGTTCCTCGATCAGTGTGATCATGTCGATCGGACGCGAAGATTCCGCGAGATCGACCATCCGCGAATAAATCCGCCGGTGCGAATCGAGCGAAAAATCCTCCGTCCGCAGATGCTCGGCGGCCTGGTTGTATGCAAAGTTGTCGAGCAGGATGGCGCCAAGAATGGAGCGCTCCGCCTCTACATTCGCCGGAAGTGTGCTGATCGCGTACTCAGAAGTGGCCAAAGATTTTTCCCGAATCAAATTCAAGCCCAAAGGAACATACCTCACATCGCGCTTGTGAATGCGATGCATGTCTCTGGAAAACTCCGTCCAAATCAAAAATATCTGGCATGAAAATTGGCTCTATGCCAAATGGAAGTGTAGGCGAACAAAAGACGTATATCAAGAAAATCCAGACTGCTGTATCGGAACTCGGTATAAGCTTCTGATCCGCAGGATCCGCGTAAATCCGCGGAGAAGAAGTCTTGCCCAAAATAGAATGCGGCCCGAGGGCCAGCCACCCTCGGACCGCATTATGCGTGTGTTCCTGTTCTGCCTGGCAATGACCGCTTCGGCCCGACAGCGCCCGAAACGAGTGCCACATTTGCCGAAGCCCGTCGCCCGTTCGTCATCTCGCGATCACGAACACGCAACGTGGTGACCAAGCGGCATCCTTGCTCCGAAGAGCAGGATAGGGGAGAAGGCCGCAACGCCCGGGCAACCAGTCGCGCTTTCGCGCGTCTCTGGAAGTCTGTTCCCCATCGGCAATCTGCTTTCGCGTATCACCGCTGCCACTGGCTCTGCCGTAATCATCCGGCAAGCTCAGGAACTCTCACGTTTCGCTGAACCCACTTTCCGCCAGATTGTTGCGGCCAGCAATACAAAAACGCGGGCTCGTTGTGAAGAACCTGTGGAGGACGAGACTTCCTTGTGGAAGCCGTTGGAAAACTAAGAATTAGAAATCGATGATGTCGCACCACACGGGTTTCTTATCAGTAACTTGCTGTTGTTCCTGTCCTCCTGTTCTCGATCAAGGGGGACGGCCGTATCGCACCTGTTCTGTCATTGACTTGCGATTCCCGAGGAACTAACATTCGGGCCATCAAGGACCAAATCCGCCCCATGGTACTGAATATCGATACTCGCGAAGTTTCTCACGTCACGATTCTTGATGTCCGTGGACGAATCGTGCTTGGAGACGAGATCGGAGAATTGCGAGACGCCGTACGAAAGCTGATCGCCGAGGGAAAGAAGAAGATCATTCTCAACTTGGCGGAGGTCGATTACATCGACAGTTCCGGAGTTGGCGAACTCGTTGGCTGCTTTACCACCGTGCGCAATGCCGGCGGCGAGCTGAAGCTGCTGAACCTGAGTCAGAAGGTGCACGACATTCTGAATGTCACGAAGCTGTATACCGTGTTCGATATTCGAGACGACGAGTTTACCGCGGTGAAGTCATTCGATTATTTCTTCGCAAAATGACCGGATCCACCCAAGAGTGGCTGCCCGTCCATCCAATCTGGTTCGCAGCATTCCTTTTACTCTCGTCAATCGTCATGGGGCAGCAGGCGGGCGATACAGGCGAGTCCGCTCAATCAAACGTTCCATCTGCCGCATCACAAGTTCCGACCTTCAAAAGCCGCACGGATCTCGTCCTGGTGCCGGTTGTGGTCCGCGACAAAAAAGGTCACCACGTCACTGGCTTACCCAAGGACGTCTTTGCCCTAGAAGAGAACGGAAAGCAGCAAGCGATCTCCTTGTTTGATGAAGTTCAACCTGCGGGGACGACTATTCTCAGGGCTGCCCAAGTGGATCGGGGCTTCTCAAACCTGCCTTTCGATAATGCGGACCAATTGCGCCTGACGGTGGTCGTGCTCGACTTGTTGAACACGACGCTTTTGCAGCGGACCGACGCCAAGGATCAGCTCGTAAAGTTTCTGTCAAAATACCTGCCTGAGAATCAGCCGGTTTCTCTGCTGTGTATCACGGGCAAGGGACTGAGATTACTGCAACCGATTACCACGGACTCTGCCGCTCTCATCGCAGCGTTGAAAAAGACGCCGATTGGCCCGGAGACCATCGCGAATCGTCAGGATGTGCTTACAAAAACCATCAATCAACTGAGAGAGATCGCCGAAGCCTACTCGGGGATTCCCGGGCGGAAGACGATGATCTTCGCCGCGGGGCCGCTCCCGGAGCTCGCGACCGAGCAGGAGTTATCTGAGTCGAGCATCTTTGCGGACGACCTGCGAAAGATGCTTAAGAGTGTGATCGACGCAAATATATCCGTGTATCCGATCGGACTCCTGTCGTGGGCGAGAGACCCTACGCTTGGCGGCCTAGCTCAGCGTCCTTCCGATCTATTCCTGCGCGAGTTCGCCAGTGCAACCGGCGGCAATCGCTGTCTGGAATCGAATGGACTGGACAGTTGCCTTGCGGAAGGAGTGGAAGACTCTCGCTCGTATTACCTGCTCGGATTTGCGGTGCAGCCGGACGATCGCAAGCCCGGATGGCGCAATCTGAAGGTCAAGGTCTCGGCGCCTCACACCGATATCCGGGCTCGCAGCGGGTTCTATTACGGTAAAGCGCATCCCGATGATGCAAAGTCGGTTCGCGACGAAGAAGTTTCGGCTCTCGCTTCTCCTCTGGGATACAGCGGAGTTCCGATGTATGTAAAAGTGCTTACGCAGACTCCTTCAGCCGGCGCGGCGTCCTCAGACAGAACGAAGACTACCGTTACATTCCAGGTCACCGTTCCGTTAGGAAGCGTGAAGGTGGATACTTCCAAAGCGAGTGCCTTGGATCTGGAAGTCGGTGCGATTGCACTCACCAGTGATTCCAGGGAGGCTGCAGAATTCCTCCACCCCGTGCGCGGCAATCCGAAACCAGAAAATCTCCAAGAATGGGCGCGAGACGGGATAGTATTACAGGAAAAGTTGGACCTATCCTCCGGGTCCTACGATCTCAGGTTTTTGACTCGCGACAATAATGCAGACCTGATTGGTACGGTTGTATTCCCCCTCGAAGTGAAATGATCAGGCCGGGAGTTGCTCAGGCCAATGAATCAGAGTGAAGAGAATCGTCGTGCTCTCACCGAAAGAACTGCCAGGGAATTAATCTGGACCTCGAACCACACCTTTCATGGGTGGACTTGCTCCCAATGCGAGTGGAACTATCCGCTGCCCACGCTCCTGAACGACCCCGACGCGCGTACAGCGTATGACCGCCTCGCCGCCGGCAGGTTTCGTGAGCACAAGTGCGCCGATCAACTCTCCCGCCTGGGCGCTCGCATGGATGGCGACAGCTTCACGGCGAAGATTCGCAAATTAGTCAGCCAAGGTTTCAAGCCCAAGGACGCAGTGGAACTGATGTTGCAGGAAGTGGCCCTCGAATATCGAAACGAGCCCGCCACCATCGCTGAAGCTCGCCTCGAAGGAGAGGATTTCCTCCGTCGCGTTCGCGCGGGGCTGATCTGACTTCTCTCCGCGCTAATTTTGAATTCCCACCTGCGTCAAAATGTAAGCATAGTCGAATGAAGCCTCTTTCAACCGGTCATACCGTCCGGAAGCGCCGCCGTGCCCGGCGGGACTCAGGTTCGTTTTGAAGATCAGAGTGTTGTGATCCGTGCGCGTCGCCCGCATCTTCGCCACATATTTCGCCGGTTCCCAGTACATCACCTGGCTGTCATTGAACGATGTCTTCACCAGCATGTTCGGATAGGCCTTCGCCTCGATATTGTCATACGGCGAGTAGGAGCTCATGTAGTCGAAGGCGGCCTTCTCTTTCGGATTGCCCCACTCCTCAAACTCGCCCACCGTGAGCGGAAGCGTTTCGTCGAGCATGGTGTTCATCACATCAACGAACGGGACCTTGACCAAGGCTGCGTGAAAGAGATCCGGACGCATGTTGAGAACAGCGCCCATCAGGAGCCCACCCGCGCTGGCGCCTTCAATGACTAACTTATCTTTCGACCCATAGCCGCGCTTCGTCAGATCTTCGGCGCAAGCAATGAAATCGGTGAACGTGGTCTTCTTGTTCATCATCCGGCCGGCGTCGTGCCAGCTCTTGCCCATCTCTCCGCCGCCTCGAATGTGAGCGACCGCAGTGACTACGCCGCGATCGACCATGCTGAAGATATTCGAATTGAAAAACGAGTCGATCGAAATGCCATAGGAGCCGTAGCCGTAAAGGTAGAGAGGACCTGTCCCGTCAAGCTTGGCGGTCTTCAGCCGCAGGACGGATATGGGAACCTTCACTCCATCGGACGCTACCGCATAGATCTGCTCCACCTGGTACTTCTTCGCATCGTATCCACCCGGAACTTCCTTTTGCTTCAGCAGCGTCGACGTTCCCTTCTCCATGTCATACGAGAAAACGGAAGGCGGGGTGATCGGCGACTGGTAGCCGTATCGCAATTCCGTAGTGTCGTACACCTTGTTTACGTACGAGTATGCGGCGTAAGCAGGTTCCGGAAACGATATGCGCTTTGACTTCCCGCTGCGCAAGTCGATGACGCGTATCTGCGGCAGTCCGCTCTCGCGTTCATACAGGACGCAGAAGCTCTTGAAGAAATCCGTATCGTCGAGCATGACGTCCGGATTGAGCGCCATCACCTCGTGCCAGTTGGCCTTGCCGGGATCGGTGATAGGAGCGCTGACCAGTCGGAAATTTCGCCCAGTGTCGTTCACGCGGATGTAGAACAGGTCGGCGTTGTGGTCCGGGTAGTACTCCACTCCCTGCTTCCGTGGCTCGAGGATCTTCCATTCGCCTTCCGGATCGATCGCAGGTAAGAACCGCGCTTCGCTGGTCGTGTGGCTGCGCGACACCAGGAATATGAACTTGTCGCTGCGCGTCTTGTAGGCCTCGATGACGAAGCGCTCGTCCGCCTCTTCATATACGAGCGTGTCCGGATTCGGGCTCGCAACTGTATGCCGGTACAGCCGGTACTGTCGCTTTGCAACTGGATCTTCCTGCGTGTAGAAAACCGTCTGATTATCGTTCGCCCACACGACGGAGCCAACGCGCTCGGCACGATCGCTGAGCGTCTGCCCGGTGCGCAGGTCTTTCACGGCCAGGTTGAACTGCCGGAATCCGGTGTTGTCATAGCTGTAGGCGAGCCGGTTGCCGTCAGGGCTCACGGCAAAGGCTGCAATGGTCATGAAGGCCTGGCCCTGAGCGAGCTGGTTCACATCGAGAATGACTTCTTCGGGAGCATCGGCGCCAGATGCTTTTTTGCGGCAGCGGATCGGGTACTGCTTTCCCGCTTCGAAGCGAATGTAATAAAAGTACTCTCCCTCTCGGTAGGGAACCTCGACGTCCGTTTCTTTGACGCGGCTGAGCATCTCGTCATACAGCTTTTTCTGCAACGGCTCGGTCGGCTTCATCACCGCGTCGGTGTAGGCATTTTCTTTTTCGAGGTAGGCGCGGACTTCCGGGTTGGACTTCTCGCGAAGCCAGGCGTAATTGTCGACCATTTTATGTCCGTTCACTTCCGCTTCGTGCGGGACCTTCTTCGCCACAGGCGGCGCGGGGAGAGTATCGGCTGCGGTGAAAAGGAGGATGGAAAGCGGGATTATGGATACAGCGTACAGAATGTGTTTCATCATGGAGTGCTCCTGCCAGTGCAAACGCAAACGATAATACAAAGGAGGTCATTTGTCCCGAAAGCACGATTCCTTCTGCTCGCATTTTTCAGTATCAAACTCACAAAATATTGGAATCAAACGACTTGCGAGGTTCAATTCCATTTTTCGCTTGCAAAATATTGGAACAATTGGGGTTATGCGCAAAATATTTCAAAATAAGGAGTTAGCAACGGCAAAGACGGGATCATCCTCTTTTGCATTCGACGCATGTTTGGTTTGGTATCGCGTCAGCCAAAATATTGATTTCAAAGAGCTTGCCAGATTTTGAGGGCATTCCAGCCCGCAAAATATTGCCATCATTGGGCTTAGAGGCAAAATACTGCGAAATAACGAGTTACCGGTGCTGCCCTCTGTTCGTTAATCTGCCTCTCGGCTGCCCTATCCTCGGATGTCAAGCCTGTGGAACGCAAGGTCAGATGTCACAAGAATTGCGCGACGGGTGTGGAAAATCTGCACGCTGAAAATGGGATCGCGTGCCGCCTGGAAAAGCTGCGGCTTGCGGAATCTCATTTTTTCGGCAAAAGGAATGTCCAGGCACCTAACATCACGAACCGTGGCCCAGCCGGTTCGTGACGGCCCAGTAAGTCTGGCGCAGTGATTTCAATCATTGCGTAGCAGAGCTCGGAAACAGCATTCTTAACCGGTATTCAGGAACGGAAGAAAGGTTCACCGGTTTTTTCGGAGTATGCGGTCTCTAGCAATCGGAATCGATTTCAGCAGGAGCGGTATTCTGCCGCGCTATTCAAAGCCGATTCGAAGCCTCATAACTGTTGCAATCGCTACCGTACTCCTTTCGTCTTGCGGAGGTTCGGGAAATTCCGGCGGAAGTGGAGGTGGTGGTGGCGGGGGTGAGGGTGGTCCTCAGCTATCGATCACTCGGTTGTCGCCTTCATCGATTATGGTCGGCATACCCCTCGGATCTGTGGATGTTTACGGCCCGGGGTTTTCGGCGAACTCTCAAGTTCTGGTGGACGGGCAACCTGTTCCAACCTTCTCTGGCACAGGTGGCGCGCTTGAGGCAGACATTGATTTGTCCTTGCTCTTCACGGCGGGAGTTCACCAGATTTCCGTGCAAAACGGTTCAATCGTATCGAACTCTCTCCCATTTACCGTGTATACGCCAGCGCAGGGGCCGAATGTAATGCAAGCGTTACCCGGTTTTCTGGTAGCAGAAAACACAAACGACCCGCTTTTCATTGTCGCCGCAGATGTGAATGGCGACGGCCTTTCCGATGTCGTCATGCAAGGTCCCGGAAATATCGCTGTTTTGTACGGCCAACATGATGGCAATCTGTCAGCCGCGCAATACATCTCCGTCCCGATGGGACCCTATGCCCTTGCGGTCGGTGATATCGATGGAAATGGCACAGCCGACTTGGTCTCGATCACCTGGGACCCCGAAGACAACACCATTACGGTCAGCGTTCTGTCAGGGGACGGTCGGGGTAATTTCCAGGCCCCTGTTACGGCTCAAACATTTACAGGATTGTATCCAGCTTCCGCGCATCTTCTGGACTTGGATGGAGACAGCAAGCCAGACCTTGTGCTCGGGTTTCGACCACCACCCAGCGTTCTGTACAACGTGGTCTGGCTGAAGAATTCCGGCGGAGGTTTCGCCGCACCCACGACTCTAGCCGCGACCGGAATGGGCTACCCAAACTATGGCATCGCGGATTTCAATGGAGACAGCCAGCCCGATATACTCTACCTCGCGACTGACCAGACATTCCATATCGCGCGCAATGTGGGGAACGGTACGTTCAACGATCAACGAGCGTCCGGTATCAGCGCTACCAGCGGTCTGCCCTTTGCCCTGGACTTCAACTTGGATGGAATTCCCGATGTTGCGCTGGAAACTTCGCAAAGCCCAAGCGGCCCCTGGGAAATGATCTCATACCAAGGGAACGGCGACGGTTCGTTCACACAAGTCGCGAGTATTTCGATCGATTCACAGATTTACCTTGTCGCTGGGGATTTCGACCACGATGGATTTCCAGACCTAGCAGGGCCAGCCGGCCTCGAACCGTCGGAGATTGAGTATTTCTTTGGCGACGGGCGTGGAAATTTCGTGGCTCAAACGGTGGTTGGACCTGAGGGCAGTTCGTCGGCAGTGGGTGATTTCAATGGTGACGGCATTCCCGATGTTGTCGTACCCGACCGGTTCAATTTTGTTTCGCTGGCTCTGGGGCGTAAAGATCGCAAGTTCCCGTCTCCAGTCGCCCTGACGCCAGCGAACGCGAACTTTTTGTCGGCGGGCGACGTCAATGGTGATGGATTGCCGGAGATTTTCTCTGCAGGATTTTTTCAAAATAATATCCCAGGGACCGTTTTCCAGAATCTGGGGAATAGCCGTTTTCAACTCGCCGCCTATACGGATCCGCTCTCTTTCGGAATTGCGGACATGACCGGGAAAGGAGTCGTTGATCTTCTCGGCGGGAATACGAACCTGCAGATATGGCCGAACAACGGCACGCCCAATTTTTCACCGTCGCCGGTCACGGTCCCCCAGCCGACTTCCGATATCACGGTGGCCGACATGGATGGGGACGGCCGTCCAGACTTCATTTCGGCCTGCCAGTATGCGGAGTGCCCTGGGCAGATTTTTTACGGAACTGGTTCGTATCAGTTCACTCCCGTTACTGTGCCGAACCTGACGTTTCCGTACATCATTGGCGATTTCAATGGTGACGGCGAACTCGACATTTTAACGGGCTCCGGAGTGCTTCTTAATGCCGGCAACCGCAAATTCCAGCAGACCCAAGGCAACTTCTCTCTCCCGGTTGGCTCACTCACAGCGGTTGGAGATTTCAATGGCGATGGCAAGGATGACATCCTCTTTAACGCTCCCGGCGGCGCCCCTATCGCGGTTCACTACAGTAATGGGGATGGAACGTTCTACCAAGCGACGCAGCTTAATCCCGGGCAGAATCCGGGAGCGATTTCTACCGGCGACTTCGATGGAGATGGCAAAACAGATATTGCCGTTGGCTTGATGTGGAGCCACCAGGCGTGCATCTTTTTCAATTCTGGTAACGGTCAGTTCACGCGTTCTTGGTTAGCATCTGGTGCGTTTACCGTCGCCATGGTGAAGGCCGATCTGAATCGGAGGGGAAAGGCCGACTTGGTCATAGGGAATTTTGTTCAAACGTTCGCTCCACCAAATATAGACGTCATATTTCATCAATAACTTCTCAGTCTTCCTGCACCAACCTCAGCGGCGAAAAATCAGCAAGTCCTGTTTGCCCCAAGCTCCCCGGGAAGGCGTTACCGGAGTACGCCTAGTCGAGTGTTCATGCAAAGGCAGTGCGGCCCCGACACAACCATAAACTGTCCGCCCAACGCTTCGAGCGTTCGAAGAGTGAATCAATTGATCAGGCGTACTGCGTACTCCGCTCCCGGGCTTGTTGCGAATTCAAGAACCCCGGGTTCAACCGCTTTCGTCGCCAAGGGCCGACCGCCCGTGGAAACCTGGGCCGTACTGCCGCTAAACCTGATTCTGCAAATTTTGCCGAGGCGCGATTTGATACTGGCCTCGCGCAGACGACCCCCTTGCCATGCCATCGCAACTTCGAAACCGCCGCGAGCTAGCAGGCCGCTCGCCTGACCATTCTTCCACTTGCTCGGCAGTGCCGGCAGAAAACTCAGCTCTCCATCCTGAGACTGCAGAAGCATTTCAGCCATGGCCGCAGTCATGCCAAACGCACCATCCACCTGCATCGCGTGCGAACAAATTGAGAAGAGGCTGGCTGTCGTATAGTTGCCCGCCGCGTACCGTATGTTCTCAAGGGCGCGGTCTCCATCATCCAACCTTGCCCATAGCGCCGCTTTCCATGCCGAAGACCACCCGGTCCCAGTGAGGCCACGCTGCTCGAGCACGACGCGGCTGGCGTCTGCCAACTTAGGCGTGAGCCGAGGCGAAATCTCTTTTCCTGGATACAAACCCCACAACGGCGAAAGATGGCGATGATGATCTTCGGTCTCGTCCCAATCCTCGATCCATTCCTGCAAATTACCTTTCCGACCGACTTGTAGCGGAGCGAGCCGCGCCCTCGCGTCCAGAACTTTACGACGAAACTCGGCATCCACGCCGAGAACCTCCCCAGCCTGAGACACCTCGTCGAATAACTCCCGCAGGATGGACATATCAATGGTGGAACCTGCGGTAAGGGTCGTGCCGGTGGTCATCATCGTGACTTCATCGAAGAACTGCGAATTGGCCGGGCCTGCCGGGAAGTTCTCTGGCGATGTCGAAGGATTGGTGACGAGCCATCCATACTTGGGATGCGCAGTAAGGAAATCCAGAAAGAATTCGGCGCTCCCCTTGAGAATAGGATAGTTCTGTCGCAAGAACTCCTTGTCGCCCGTGTAAAGATAGTGCTCCCACAAGTGAGTTGCGAGCCACGCACCTCCCGTGGTGAACGCTCCCCAACTCGCGCCGTCCATCGGTGCCGCCACTCGCCAGAGGTCCGTGTTCTGATGAAAGACCCAGCCGGACGCGCCGTAGTGCTCGCGCGCAACATCGCCACCCTGAGCCGTTAACTCGCGGATCATTGTGAATAAAGGCTCGGCGCACTCACTGAGATTTGTCACTTCTGCCGGCCAGTAATTCATTTCCGTATTGATGTTGGTCGTGTATTTGGAGTCCCATGGCGGATTGGAATTTTCGTTCCAGATGCCCTGAAGGGTCGCCGGCTGGCTCCCAGGCCGGGACGATGTTATGAGCAGGTAGCGCCCGAACTGAAACAGCAACGCCGCCAATGCAGGATCTCCGCCGGCCTGGAACGCTTTCAAGCGCTCTTCCGTCGGCAACGAAGAGTCCTTCGTTTCCTCCAAATGAAACTGGACGCGCCGAAAGAATTTCTGGTGCTCCCGAATGTGATCTTCGCGGATCGCAGTGTACGGTCGGGAGGATGCCTTTTCCATTGCCGTCACAACCCGCGCGTGCTCGTCAGCGCTAAGATCTTTGTAAGAGACAAAGTTTGTCGCTGCCGCAATCAGCAACGTGACGGAGTCAGCGTTTGACACATGAAGTTCGTCATCATCCACGCTAACGGACCCTCCGGTAACGAGCGCCCGCGCCCGCGCCTCATAGCGCAAAGCAGATTTGACCCCCATGTAATCGGCGGAGCGCCCCCGCAGAACCAAGGTATCCGGAGGCATCCCACTCATCTGGAAGTAATCTGTGGCGTAATTGGAATGTGCGGTATTTCTGAAGCCTCGCAGCTGGGCCGTGAATGAAATGCTTCCCGGCTTGTCGGCGACCATACTTACCACGATGACCTGATCCACGGGAGTCGCGAGGACTTCGCGAACATAGTGAACTTTGTTCGACGTATACCGGGTAGTAGCGATGGCTGTGTCCAGATCGAGTTGATGCCGATAGCTGGTTGCAGCACCCAAATTCGAGGAGTGGATCACAAGTTGTGCAAGAGGCTGGTACTTCTGTTGCTCCACCGGATACCCGAGCATCGTTCGATTGAATAGCTCGTGCGCCTTGCGATACTTTCCCTCGAAAATCAACTTTTGAATTTGCGGTAGAGACTGTGCGGCTCCTTTCACTACTGTCGAGTAAGGGCCGCCACTCCAATACGTGTCCTCGTTAATGTCTATTTCCTCTTCATCCGTCCGGCCAAAAACCATTGCGCCAAGTCGTCCGTTGCCCACAGGGAGAGCATCTGCCCATTTTGTGGCCGGATGGGTGAACCAAATAACGGATTCCTGCGCATCGGAGTAATCGGCGAGGGGCAGGAACAGCGCCAGCAGCAAGAGCACCCTGATCAGTTTGAACACGGGTAAAGTGTATACGGGTTTTCGCAGCACCGACTCAGTAGCCTGAACTCTCGCGGTGACAAAGGTTGCGGTGATCTAAGCTACCCGCTGGCCGCGAACTAGAGCCCCGAGTAAACCATCTGTACGAAGATGTCACTGCTGAGCATGCCGTGACCCCACACAGGATCCAGATCTGCCAAAGGCTTGCTCGCCACGATATCTTCGGCTGATTTCCCCGCGGCCTTCAGTTTTTGGACGCGGTCGCGGACCACAACCAGCATGTCCCGGCTCTTAGTCAGATCGGCTTTGTTCCCCAGCGGTCCATGTCCCGGAACGATCTTGGTGTTGTTGTCGGCCAAGGACAGAATTTTTTCGGCGGCGACAATCATCCCGTTGGCCTTTCCGCCGGTGCTGCTGTCGATGACCGGGTAAAAGCCATTAAAAAACGTATCGCCCATGTGAATCACGTTGGCCTTCTGAAAGTGAATGTAGATGTCCGTGTCGGTATGCGCCGGCTGGAAATATTGCAGCATCAAGATTTCCCCGTTGGCCTGCAGTTTTTGACTGCTGCTGAATGTCTTCTGCGGCAAAGCGTCCGCGGGCGATGCTGGAAAGTGCAAACCCAAAAGCGCACTGTCGTGTGACTGGGCCATGCGCGTCTTGGTGTTCTCGTGAGCCAGCACCGTGGCGCCCGCGGCGTGCAGATTGGCGTTATTGTCCGTGTGGTCGAAGTGCCAGTGCGTGTCGATCACGGTCTTCAGAGGCGATTTGCCCAGACCATCGAGCGTTTCTTTCAACTTCGGCCAGGCCGGCAAAAGAAACGTGTCGACCACGATTTTGCCATCGGGCCCGTTCAACACCACAACGTTTCCTCCAGGCCCGGAAAGCAACGTGAGGTTTTCCGCCAATCGTTGCGTCTGGATCGGGGCAGCACCCATCTGCGCCCGCATGGCCGCGAGACGGTCGGTTGGAGCCGTTGCCGCCTGCTGCCGCGGGCCGGCCACAGCGGCGCTTAGAAAACTTGCCGGAAAAAATTGCGCGAGCAACGCGCTTCCCGCAAACCCGGCGGAATTCCGCAACATTTCGCGCCGTGTGTTTCGCTTCTCCAAGACCTTCGGGATCATCTTTGTCAGCCTTTCAAATTTGGATTACGTGCCCAGAAATCTTACGAAGGTATCGCCGCCCCAACAAGATCCGTCGCGGATATTCCTATCACTGTTTCAGGTAGCGAAGCATAACCCATCCGGACGGAAGAGTTTTTGAATCGACAAGTTTGAGCCGCAATTTCCCAGGTAGGTTGACGCCTTCCATCAGCCGCCTGCCTGCTCCAGCAATGACTGGCGTTATGCAAAAGCGGTATTCATCCACCAAGCCAAGCTCGATCAGTTGCGAAGGAATATCTACCCCGCCGACGATAATATTTTTGCCCGATTCCTGCTTTAATTTGAGTATTTCGTCGCGAAGATTTGTGCGGACAACCCTCGTATTCTTGTCGCCTTTCTCAGCTTCAGCGCGGTCTAACGATCGCGAAAAAACAACTTTATTGGCGGAACAGAATGCCTGAGCAAAATCGCGATCCGTCTTGCTGGCAGACGGGTCTTTTGCGACATCAGGCCAATAAGGCACCATCAGTTGATAAGTTTTGCGCCCATAGACAAACAGGTCGGCCTCTCGCAGGAACTGCATTTCGTATTCAAATAAGTCGTCTTCGGGGGGCACTAGTTTGGTGTGGTCGCAGCAGCCATCCAGGCTAAGGTTGAGTGCGTAGATTAACTTTCTCATCCGATGTCCTTTTTTTGAGTGAGTATTTCCCGGTGTTGTCTTTCCTTGTTCTGCCGTTTACTCTAGCTGGGTTTCGGTTGTTCCGCTAACGGGAAAGTGGCGATGTATGTCGGAAAAGGGTCAACCTCGCAAATCCATGTTTCGAGCCCTGAGAAATGTGGAAGAGCTGCGCCGTCTCTACGACAGCGATACGCCAGTACTCGCATACGCCTTCAAGAGACAGACGATCGAGGGCTGGACGCCGGAGCACAGTCACCACCGCGGACAACTCGTCGCACTGTCCCAGGGATTGCTCATCGTGGAAACAGGAAATGAACGGTGGATGTTTCCCTCCCAGCGTTGCGCATGGACACCTCCAAATTGTAAGCACGCGGCGCGTTCTGTCGGAGGCGCTGCGGGCTTGATGGTTGATATGTCTCCGGAGATATGCCGCGGCCTCCCCAGGACGCCCTGCACGTTTAATTCTTCGGAGCTATTGTTCGCAATCGTTCATCGCATGGCCGCTTGGGACCTCCGCCAACCTCTCAACGCGGCTCAGAAGCACTTGATCACAACGCTTCGTGATGAAATTCGACAACCTGACCAGCAGCCTTTACGTTTGACCATACCAAGAGAAGAGAGACTGGCCAGAGTTGCAGATGCCCTGATGGAGGATGTTAGCGATGACCGCACGCTGGACGCTTGGGCGCATGTTGCCGGAATGTCCCGCCGTACGTTCATGCGTGCGTTTTCGGCGGAGGCAGGCATGTCATTTGGCCATTGGCGACGGCAGGCGCGGTTGTTTGCCGCGCTTGAGATGCTGGCACGAAAAAAATCTGTCACGGAGGTCGCGATCGCAGTGGGATACGACAGCGTCAGTGCCTTCATTGAAATGTTTCGAACGATGCTGGGAACCACACCACAGACATACTTTCGAGGCAGGCGTTCGTAGCTCTGGTCTAGAGATCGAGCACGATCCATGTTGGGGCATGGTCGCTCGCGTTTTCCTGCCCTCGCGCCCATCGGTCAACGCCCCCGTCCACGAGCCGGTCTGACAAATTCGGTGAGAGCAGAAAGTGATCGAGCCGCATGCCTTTGTCCTTCTGCCACCGTTCAAATTTGTAATCCCAGAATGTCCAGAGCGGGCCGTCCGGATGCAGCTTTCGCAAAGCGTCAGTCCAGCCTTGAGCCAGCAAACGCGCAAAGGCCTGTCGGCTCGCCGGTTGGATCAACGCGTTGTGATCCAACGATCGGGTTGGATAGATGTCCTGCGGCGTCGGCACGACGTTGTAGTCACCGGCCAGCACCACGGGTGCGCCGCTCGCCATGAGTTTGGCGGCGTGATCAAAGAGGCGCTCAAACCAGGCCAACTTATAATTGAATTTCGGTCCCGGCTGCGGATTCCCATTGGGGAGGTAGATGGAAGTAATCAGGACTCCCTGCACTGCCGCTTCAATGTAGCGAGCTTGATGATCTTCAGGATTTCCCGGCAACCTTGTGCGAGTCACCACGGGAACCTGGTTTCGCGCGAGAATGGCGACTCCGTTCCAGGAGCGCTCCCCTTGCCAGACCGCTTCGTACCCGAGAGATCGGAGCGCCTTCGCAGGAAACGCCCGTTGCTCTGCCTTGAGCTCTTGCAGACTCACCACATCGGGTTCAGCTTTCGCAAGCCAATCCAGGAGATTGTCGAGCCGCTTGTTGACGTTGTTAATGTTGAAGGTGGCGACTTTCACCAAGGACCTTTCTGTGCTATCGGCAGCACCGTATCGGGTGCACAACCGCAAGGACGGCCAGCCTACTACATTGGTCGTGTCGGCGCGATCAAAACCCCGGGTGAACCACCCTCAAACGCCCCTAGGAGCTTGTTGAAAATATCGTTTGTGCGGCGTGTGGATCATTGTAAGAGCCGCACCGCTTTGTTGTTTTGGATTCCGCTCGGCCACCATCGGCGGCAACCAGCTCGGGACCGCTGCTTCACGCGCTCTGCGCCCGCAGTTTCGGGATACGGATCAGGTTGAAGACCGCGCAGCTGAACACGAACAACCAATCCACCTTCGCCAGCCCGCGTAGTTTCACCTTCTTCAAAGGCCCAATCTGCTTCAGCCATCCGAACGGCTTCTCCACCAACCATCGTTTGCTTAAACTGATCGCGTATCCCGGATGCCGGCTGGTTCGTTCGTCGATCGCACCGTGTTGCCGGCGTGCGACGTGCGGAGTCACTCCCAACTCGCGCACCGTGTCGACGAAGTCGCGCGTGTCATAGGCTTTGTCCGCTCCCGTCGTGATCCGACTGCTTCGCTTCCGGGTCAACTCATACAACATTAATAAAGCCGCATCGCGCTCCGCCCTGCCATCGGCCTGCGTGGTCATCGCGGCCGCGATCAACCCATTCCGGTTCTCCACCAAAGTATGTCCCAGATAGCTCAGCTTAGATTCCTGGCCTGCCGACTTCTTATAGAGCCGCGCTTCCGGGTCGGTGCGCGAGGCGTGCGTCTGGTTGCGGCGCGTCTCGCCGTGAAAATCTCCTCCGCTCCCCGACCCGCCGTTGTCCTTGCGGCGAAAGCTCTTCTGTCCCGCCCAGGCCTCGATCAGCGTCCCATCCACCGTGAAGTGCTCGTCCGACATCAATCCCGCCGCCTGCTCTTTGACATGGGCGAAAAACTTCTGCGCCAGTTCCTGATTCAACAGCCGGTCGCGGTTCTTGCTGAACACCGCGTGATTCCACACCGCGTCGTCGATCTCCAAGCCCACGAACCATCGAAACAGCAAGTTGTAGTTGAGTTGCTCCATCAACAGCCGCTCGCTGCGCACCGAATAAAACACCTGCAGCAGCAACGCCCGCAATAGCCGCTCCGGCGCAATCGACCGCCGTCCCACCTGCGAGTACAGCCCATCGAAATCCTTGGACATCTCCGCCAAGACCGCATCCACCAGCTTCCTCACCCCGCGCAGTGGATGATCCGCTGGTATCCGATCTTCCAACGAACGCCACATAACTGAACATCCCCGTTTGCAGTTGCTGATCGTCTCCTCGCATTCCTGTTTCTTATCACCCATCCGCTGTGGATGGGCAGTGGTTTTTCAACAACCTCCTAGGGCACGAACAGCATTGTCCTATGTGAAGACAAATCAAGATGTCGGATTGAAGGGTTGTTGAAGTCGGCGAAAACTCCGTGGGCGATAGAATGAGGCTTGAGTGAGAACACTGCTATGCCACAGATAGTAGGAATCGGAAACGCAGATGCACAACAGGCATTTATCAAGGAAAACCAGCAGTATCTAAAAGAATGGGAACTGCTGAAGCCTTTGATCGAGAAAGTATTTTTGAATCGGGTCATCGCGCCGCCCTCAGAAGAGGAACTTGCGAGTCTGGCGGACTTGCCCGAGGACGACCCGAGGGTTCACGCCGTCGACAGCAAACACTTCGCTAATCTGATCGTTTACAACCTCGGACGGATTGCCGTCGATGACTTCAGTGAACTTGTCGTACTTGCCGGAAACGGCTGGGGTATCGGTGCGATGAAGGCGTTGCGATCTATGTATGAACACGTTGTGACCTCCGCCTACATCGCCCGGAATCCTGAAAAATCGATAGCTTTTGCTACGAGTCTGTGGACCTACCGTGCGAGGGCTCTTGACCGGATGGTTATGTTTGACCCTACAGTCAAGGAACGTATACCAGCCGAAACGCTGGATTTGATAGAACGCGAAGCGAAGAAAGCTCGGGAGAAAAAGAATCGTTCGAACTGTAAGAAATGCGGCCGTGAGATTGTGGATGACGCGTGGACACAAAAGCCTCTGGATGCGATGGCGGCGTCTGTCGGGAAGGTTCTAGAGTCGTTGTATTTGCCTTGCTATCTGGAGCCAACCTCTCACATTCATGCCACCGGAGCTGGAGTTAACGCTCGAATCAGCCACGGAGAAGGGCAGTACTTATACAGGCTCGATACGACGACCGAAGCTAGAACAGCTTTACATTTCGGGCATAGTCTGTCTCTCCAGAACCTTGCGTGCCAGAACGAATACTTCAAATATGGGCTTGAAACCGAAATCGGAGAACGATGGAACGCCGTCGACACCGTATGGTCGCAAGAGGATGGCCTTCCCCCCGGAGCTCATTGATATCCATTTCTTGTCCACTTTTCGCAGCTAGCCGTTTCACAAAGCTCGTCGGGACTTTCCTGGATGAAAAAGAAACAAAAGAAGAAAAATACTGGTATTCCATTCGAACGCGTGGCGCAGGGCATCTTCCAGACAATGCTCAACCGGAGCGGTGTCGGCAACGTGGTCGTTGAACACAACAAAATCTTGCATGGGCTTAGGTGTCATGACACAACCGTCATCCCGTATGCGTCATGAGCAATACGGGGACAGACGGGCTTAGGTGGGCCACTGGCCAATTGTGCAACCCCTGCATTTAAAGATGCTTGCTTTTTAAATAGGCATCCATAAATGCGCGCTTCGATGATTTTCTTTTCAAATATTGGTCTCGATTGGCGTTCGCAGTGGCTATTGCAGGGCCATGTTGCTCTGGTATGTCCTCAATCTTCATTTCTTTTAGCTTGGCATTGAATTGTTGAATGTCGATTGCATCCCTTCCTGCAAATACTGCCCGTATCTTAGTGCTTTTCCCTTTGGGAAGAGATTCGAGTTTCGGCATGCCAGATATTACGGTTTTCCCGGCCAAGGCCTGGTTTAATTCCGCTCTTTGACTATTGCTTAATTTGCCCAGCCGCAATGCCAGCAGAGAATCGCTTTTAGTTTCATATTCCTTATATAAGTCTCTCTTGTTGTTGCTGTAGAGCCCTTTGAAGTTTTCTTTAAATTTAGCCTCGTCCATGAATGTGTTCGCTTGCCGAACATTGTCAAATCCTTTGAAGCTGACGTAAATGTTCCAGTTCATTTTGATGTCGCCTACGAATATGCCGTCGCTATAGGCGCTGTCAAAAGTAAAATCCAATATGACCCCACCATTTGTTATCTGCTTTGTCCAGCGTTCCCTTCTCGGGTCATTATCATCTGTAACCCCGTTCCAATTGGTAATGTGCACATTCCCATCATCAATGGCAACATTGTCCCTTGCATCCGCCTGATAGGGGCTGACCGTGCCGGCATAGTAATAGGGCATTTCCGGGATGAAAACTTTGAGCTGCTTCGCGGCCGCATATTCAAGGCCTACTCCGCACCCTCCTTCGTTGCCCATATTCCGGATAAAGAAACTCCAAGTATCATTCATGGCTAACGAGCCATCCGGATTAACGGATGTTTGCTCATCCGTCAAAATAAACATGCCATAGACCGGGTGTAATTCCGCCGTTGCCTGATTGGCATTGTCATGGCCTATATCGATCCCTGCCATGCCGGTGACAATGGCCAATTTATTTGCGACCATTGATGCGGCTCCGCCGTGGTCAACCGCATCGTGAAAATGATTCCACCAAATATCATAATCATCGTCCACAGGATCGGGGAACTCCTCGCTGTCAAATTCAAGCGCCAAAAATTGATTCATTGGATCGGGGTCGTCGCTCCAGAGGTATAAAGATGAATCAGGATTTTGAAGATAGAAATTGTAATCATCATCAAAGGAATGATCACTAAAATTCACAACTCCCACGTCGGTCACAGGAAACCAATTCATGTGACCACCATGCCCGCTAAACTTATCAGTACAGGTAATCTGGCCATCGTTGTAGTGAAGATTTTGGCTCGTACAGGACTCGTTGCTCTTCCAGTCGGCAGGACTGTCGCTCCAGCCGCATTGAGCGACTGTTCCCGGGGCCGTGCCATTCGTGAGCTTATATTGCCAATTTGGGTTTAGGGGATATAAGTTGTAGTCGACTTTCCATTGATGCGTATTTTGGTTGTACGCTGCGATATCCATCGGTTTATATGCAGGAGGCGTGCAACCAATGGAAACAAATGCGATAGCGCTCAATGGCACCAATCCGGCAACCTTGTGGATTTTCATGATTGAAAGTTTCAGCAGCATAAATCGGAATTTCCGTTTTAGCTCCCAGCAGCCCGAAACTATATATCCTTTTCGAGGGATTCCAGCACAATATTCCTCAGGGGTAAATACGGGGGACCCGGTCGCACGAAGACGAGAAGTACGGGTGCAGACGGGGCACAACACGGGGACAGACGGGACTGACCCAATTGTTTTGGCAGCAAAGGCGTACCTCAGCGGCGGGTGGCCCAGCCTCTGGGTTCTGCTGGCATCAACAATAAAGTGGGTGCCCCGCTCTTGCGTTCTGTGCAAGGGCGGGTACCACAGACGACTGCAGTGACGCTTCTTACACGGCTCGATCCCGAAACGTAACTTTCGTTTTGCCGCGTCCTGATACGAACCTATCCGGTTTCCACTTTCTCCTATGTTTCCATGGGCTTAGGTGTCATGACAGAAGCGTCATCCCACATGCGTCATGACGATATGTTCCTTCAGGAACACTTGGCACATCGGGTGAACACCTATGAATAGATCCCAGGCGCTTCATGTCCAAGCTTCTGCACGTACTCAACGTACGACCCTGGATAAACAGTAGGATGGCGGTCCGTGCCGCTCTCGCCGCCCAGTTCCAGAACACGTGAGCCCAGGCCGCGAAGGAACATGCGGTCATGCGACACGAAGATCATGGTGCCTTCAAAATCCTTCAGGGCGTCCACCAGCATCTCCTTGGTCGCAAGATCCAGGTGATTGGTTGGTTCGTCGAGCACCAGGAAGTTCGGCGGGTTGTAGAGCATGCGTGCAATTGCCAGCCGCGACTTTTCTCCGCCGGAGAGTGCGCGGATCTTTTTATCGACGTCGTCGCCGGAGAACTGAAACGCTCCCGCCAGGTTTCGCAACGCGCCAATACTGTCTTGAGGAAAATCTTGTTGTAACTGTTCGGCGACGGTGAGATCGGAATTGAGCACGTCCAACGACTGTTGCGCGAAGTAGCCCATATACAGGCTGGCGCCGAGACGCACGCTGCCGGCATCTGGAGCACTGGCGCCGGCAATCATCTTAAGCAGCGTGGTCTTGCCCGCACCGTTTCTTCCCATGACCGCCCAGCGTTCTCCGCGGCGGATGGTGAGATTGAACCCGTCGTAAATCACACGCGGGCCATAACTCTTGTGCAGATCCTCAAGGACGGCCACTTGTTCGCCCGATCGTGGCGGGACGCGAAAGTCAAACTTCACCACCTGGCGTTTCTTTGGCAACTCGATCTTCTCGATCTTGTCCAGGGCCTTGATGCGGCTCTGCACCTGGGCCGCCTTGGCGGCGTGTGTCCTGAAACGATCGATGAAGCGCTGCTCCTTGGCAAGCATGGACTGCTGCCGCGCAAATGCTGCCTGCTGATTGCTCTCCCGGATCGCCCGTTCGCGCTCGTAGAAATCGTAGTCACCCGAGTAGGTGATGATCTCGCCGCCGTCGATTTCTGCAATCTTTGAGACCAGACGGTTCATGAACTCGCGGTCGTGTGAGGTCATGAGCAACGCGCCGGGAAATGACTTGAGAAACTGTTCCAGCCAGATGATGGATTCGATGTCGAGATGGTTCGTTGGTTCGTCCATCAGCAACACATCGGGCATTCCGAGCAGGACGCGTGCCAGCGCAACCCGCATCTTCCATCCGCCGGAGAGAGCGCCCACGTCGCCGTCAATCTGATCGTCTTTGAATCCTAGACCGTGGAGCACTTCACGGGCTTGCGATTCGAGCGCGTATCCGCCCAAATGCTCGTACTCCTCCTGCACGTGACCGAAGCGCTCCAGAATACGGTCCATGGCATCGCCTTTTGCTGGGTCGGACATTTCGTGCTGCAAGGCTTCGAGCTCATGATGCAGATCGCCCACGCGTCCGCTGCCTGCGATCGCTTCATCGAGGACGGAACGGCCCTGCATTTCTTCGACGTCCTGGCGAAAGTAACCGATCGTCAACTTCTTGGGGACGGAGACCGTGCCCTCGTCGGGAGTTTCCTCCCCGACCACCATCCGGAATAGCGTTGTCTTGCCTGACCCATTGGGACCGACCAGCCCGACTTTTTCGCCAGGATTCAACTGAAACGAAGCATCCACGAAGAGCAACTGCTTGCCATACTGCTTATTGATATTGGAGAAAGAGATCATTTTGAAGGAGCAACTCGCGGCACCGTGCCTCTTCCAGTGTAGCGTGGGCCGAAAATTGCCGGCTACCCCTTGAAACATTGGGCTAAAACAAAGAAATCGGGCATCGCAAAATCCAAACTTGACATTGACAGATAATCCACTACCATATGGTTGTGGATAAATTGGGCACAACGTTTGCGGCTTTGTCGGATCCCACCCGGCGGGCAATGATCGAACGACTCTCCCGCGGGCCTGCCTCTGTGCATGGATTGACGGAACCGTTTGCACTCTCGCAGCAAATGATTTCAAAACATATTGCCTACCTGGTTCGGGCGCGGATTGTGATCAAGACGAAGCGCGGACGAGAGAGTGTGTGCACGCTTAGGCCAGCGGCGATCAAGACGGTCAGCGACTGGGCGACTAGCTATCGCCGATTCTGGGAAGAGAGTTTCGACAAGCTGGATGTGGTTCTGACTCAAATGAAAAAAGCGGAGCTTCGACATGACAAAAAGCACGGCGAATGAGACAGAGCGGATGGTCGTCACAAGAGTTTTTGATGCCCCACGCGAATTGGTTTGGAAGGCGTGGACGGACCCGAAGTACGTGATGCAGTGGTGGGGACCGAAGGGCTTTACTGCGCCCGTTTGCCAGATGGATTTTCGTGTTGGGGGAAGACTTCTCTGCTGCATGAGAGCGCCGGATGGGCAGGAGGGCTGGAACCTCACTGAATATCACGAGATTGTTCCGTACGAGAAGATTGTTTCCTCCATGCACTTTGCGGACTCGAAGGGAAACAAGATCGACCCTGAGCAGCTAGGAATAGAACATGAGGCCATCGAGGGTGCGTACGACGTGACCATCTTTGAGGATCTCGGAAACGGTCGGACGAAACTCACCTTCATCGGAAATGAACCCATGCAAAGCGCGAAAGATAGCGGCCAACTAGAGGGCTGGAGCGAGACATTCGACAAAGTTGCCGATGTTGTTGCGGGCCTGGTACAGGCGAAATAAGGGACCGAAGCTTTGATTCGCGAAACTCAATTGTGGAGAAAGACATGAAAAGAATACCGCTTCTCGCTATCGTCCTGCTGGCATTCGCATTTCCCGCCCATGCCCAGGACGCGATGAAGAAAGATGCAGCCGTCAAACCTGCCGATCCGGAATTGAAAGTCGTGCTCGATTCCTGGAATGAGATTGGCCGCAAGCTGACGGCGATGGCCGAGGACTTTCCCGAGGACAAATATGACTTCAAGCCGACACCCGCGCAGCGGAGCTTCGCCGAGCAGTTGCTGCACGCGGCGGGTTCAAACTACTACTTCACGAATCCTGTGATGGGGCAGAAGCCTCCCGCGGCAGAAGATCCGAAGCGCGACCAGTACAAAACAAAGGCCGATATCGTCGCATTCGTAAAGAAATCCGTTGCCGACGGAGTCACCGCCATCCAATCGAAAGGCGAAAAAGGCCTGATGCAGACTGTCGTATACGGTGACCAGAAAGCGCGCGTTCTCGACATCGCATACGGCATCATCGAACATGGCGGCGAACACTACGGCCAGCTCGTTGTGTACTACCGCCTCGCAGGTCTTGTGCCGCCGGAGTCGCGGCCCAAGAAGTGAAGATCAAGAAGGCTGGGGACAAGACTGGAGTGTTCCCCATATCTCCGTCGAAGCTTTGATGATCGTCATGCGCGAGTGCTGAACATAGAGTAAGCGCAGCACAACCGAAGTGGTGGTGCAGTTTGGCTTGCCGCACCGGGCCGTTAAGCGGGAGATCCTTCGCTACGCCTGAAAAACGGCTCCGCTCAGGATGACAAAGTCACGTGGGGGACAGACTGCACCACTACCCGACCAAACATGCAGAGCCTGGCTACTGGAGACGACGATGCGAAATAACATTCTGACACTCATCACTGTGCTGCTCGTCAGTCTCGCTGGCACTGAAGGTAGCGCGTCACGAGTTCCCGGGGGCGCAGAAATGAAAAGTGGATACGCACCGATTCATGGCATGCAGATGTACTACGAGATGCATGGGCAAGGGAAGCCGATGGTTCTGCTCCACGGTGGAATCACTGCTTTCGAAGGCTGGGGCACGAATATCGATGCTCTGGCGAAGTCGCGTCAGGTGATTTTGGTGCATTTGCAGGGACATGGAAACACCGCCGACATCGATCGTCCTTACAGCTGTGAAGCGCTAGCCGATGATGTAGCCGCGCTGGTCGCGTACCTGAAGCTGGGGAAAGTTGACGTGGCCGGCTATTCTTTCGGTGGAAGTGTCGCATTGCAAACTGCGATACGACATCCCGAAGTCGTCGATCGCCTGGTGGTGATTTCCTCTGTCATGGCTCAAGCCGGATGGTATCCGGAAGGGCTTGCCTTGTTCGCACAGATGAGCAAGAACGCACCGATGCTTGCAGACGGCGTCAAAAAGTCACCACTTGCGACGATGTACCCGAAGACGAACTGGGAAACGTCGTTCAAAAAGATGGGCGAACTGGCCAGCACGCCCTTTGACTGGTCAGCGCAGGTCAAGGCTCTCAAGGAACCGACACTCTTGATCTTTGCCGATGCAGATGCCGTTCGCGCCGAGCATATCGTTGAATTCTACAAGGCTCTCGGTGGCGCACAACGGGACGCCGGACTCGACGGATCGATGAGGTCGACGGCGCAGTTGGCCATCCTTCCCGGCACGACTCACTACAACATCATTGCCAGCCCGTCGTTGGCGGTTGTAATCGGTGAGTTCCTGAGGTGATAGCCGAATTAGATAGGGAGCACTTGCAGTGTGTGTACGTTGTGGGTACACTATATAGGTAGCGTACGTACGTTGTGCGCACGGTGAGGGCCAAACACTATGGCAACGACGGCAGCAAGGACTGATCGTATCGCTCTGCGTACAAGCAAAGAGCAGAAATCATTCTTGGAGAGAGGGGCTAGCGCAACCGGGCAGAATCTTACGGAGTTTGTCTTGTCGAGTGCGCAAGAGAAAGCCGAAATGGTTTTAGCCGACCAAAACCGTTTTGTGATTTCCCCGAAGCAGTGGGACGCTTTTGTGGCAGCCCTCGATAGGCCTGCGACTCGCAAACAGAACCTGGCTCGATTGATGTCGGAACCGTCAGTCCTTGAAAGATAAAAAAATCGATAAGAACAATTCGCTTTCCCGAGTGGAGCCGCTAGCAGAGCATCACGTCTGTGATGCCTTCGACTGCGGAAAGCCTGAATCTCTTACCGCCTGGCTGAAACGGTACGCGCTGGAATCCCAAAAAGCAAACTCAGCTCGAACGTTCGTCGTTCATCGTGAGAATACCGTCGTTGGCTACTATTCTCTTTGTGCCGCTAGCATTAGCAGAGATGAAGCAAGTAAACGGGCGGCCAAAGGTCAACCAGCCCGCCCCATCCCAGCCATTTTGCTGGCAAGACTCGCGATCGATAAAAGCGAACAGGGCAAGGGCTTGGGAAAAGCCTTGCTCAAAGATGCATTGTCACGATCACTGAACGCTGCCAATGAAATCGGAGCCAGGGTAATTCTCGTTCACGCGATTGACGAGGAAGCCAAGAATTTCTATAAGAAGTTTGGATTTGAAACCTCACCTGTGAACGATCTGCACCTAATGCTGTTAATGAAAGACCTAGAGAAATCTCTAACCTGTGGAATATGCTGACGGGGCCGATTGGAGTCGCCCTTTCGGCTGTGTTCGCCCATTTCGGATTTAAGGCACCCGAAGTTTCGAAGTTCGATAGCGAAAAAGGAAACGCTGGCACGCTAGAGGAACAAATTAGCTTCCTCGTCAAAATCGCACCCGTTTTCGGATTCAAGTCGACGTACATCCTCGTCGACAAGGTTGACGAAAATTCGATAACCGGCGTGGCCAGCGCGTCGCTTCAATTCGTACGCCCGCTACTGTTGGACCTTGGGATCCTTGAGAAACCGCGAATGGCCTTCAAGTTTTTCCTATGGGACCGCATAGAAGCCGACGCACGTGAGTTTTCACGCCCTGATCGGATCAAGACCTACTCCCTCAAGTGGACCGATCCGCAGTTGAAGACAATGCTCTCGCGACGCTTAGCAGCCCATAGTCGTCAAAAAGTGCAAAGCCTTGCATCAATCGTAGAGCTCGGTAGACGGGTCGACATAGATGATTTGGTCGTGAGGATGAGCGGGGGCTCCCCGCGAAACATAATTCGGATTGGCAAGGCGATCCTCGATCAACAGGGCGAGATAGACAGCAGCAGTCACGCGATTTCCGAGCGAGCGGTGTCCGCTGGTATCGAGGTCATTGCCGCTGAAATAGCCGCTGAGACCGTTCCTGACAACATACTGCGGGACTTGAAAAAAATGAAGCGGGCGGATTTCACCGTGGCAAACGTCTACGCTGATGTCTTCAAAATTACCCAGGGTGCCGGAGCGCAAAAGGTTCAGTTATGGCAAGATTCCGGAGCCGCGATAAAGATCGGCAATCGCCAACAGAAAAAAGGAAATCGGCCCAGCAACGTCTATGCCGTCGCATCACCAATTGTTCTAAAGCACATCTTCAGCGACATCAACGTCCTTGATTTTGCGGAGAAGAAGATGCGGCTCTGCGAATGCGGTCAGTTAGTACTGCGGGATTGGGACATCTCTTCGGATCAATCTTGCCATGCGTGCGAACACGTCTTTTCGGGCGGGCCAACGGAGCAACCTAGGACTTAACCTATCCAAGCCGATGAATGGGGGATAGACCGAACATTTCCCGCCGTATTTTTTTTGGTTTGCCGTGATGACGATATCGTCTGGGCGGGTGGCCAAGGCTTCTGACGCCGCACCATCAGCAACGGTGGTGGGCACGATGCCGCTGGATTCGCCTAGAAGGACGAAAGACTACGAGATGCGAAAAGGGTTTACGAGAAAACCACAACCCGACGCCCCCACGGCGCATGTCAAGAACTACATCACGCCGAGCGGGCTCGAGCGCCTCAAGGATGAGCACCGGTTTTTGCTCACCAGGGAACGTCCGGCCGTGACGGAGGTGGTGGCGTGGGCTGCCAGCAACGGCGATCGCAGTGAAAACGCCGACTATCAGTACGGCAAGCGGCGGCTGCGGCAGATCGATGGACGGATTCGCTTTCTCACCAAGCGAATCGAAGCCGCGGAAGTGGTCGACCCGGAAGCACGGCGATCGGGGCAGGCAGCGGCGAGGGCATTCTTCGGAGCGACCGTTCGCTATGCCAATGCTGCGGGCGCGGAACGAGTGGTGAGCATCGTGGGCACCGACGAGATCGATCTCAACCGCAACCACATCAGTTGGGTGTCACCACTGGGGCGCGCGTTGATGAAGTCGGCAGAGGGTGACAGCGTAGTCCTTCACTTGCCGGGCGGAACAGAACACCTGACCGTGCTGGAAGTGCGTTACGAGCGCATTCCTGTGGAACCGTTCCGTGAACCACCCGGATCCGAGGCGTCGGCAAAGGGACTTCCTCGCCGACGCTAAGCCACGCGAAATTTCAGAAATCATCGCGCACAGATTTTGAGCGAGACAGATTTCGTCTCGCCCAAGATGACAACCGGGGTTCGGTCCTACGCAATGACTACTGGATCAGCGTGCCGCCATTGCCGGCTGGCTCAGCCTCTGGAGCGATCACGACCGCTGCAGCCACGCGATCGCCGGGTTCGAGTTGCAGCAGGCGAACGCCCTGCGCGTTGCGTCCGGATTCGCGGATCGTGGTCGAGTCCATGCGGATGATCTTGCCGTAATGACTGATCAGCATGACCTCGGAAGTTTCATCCACCTGCGCGATGCCGACGACCTTGCCGACACGCTCGGTTGTCTTCAGGTTGATCACGCCCTTGCCGCCGCGGTTCGTTAGACGGTATTCCTCAGCAGCGGTGCGCTTGCCGAATCCGTTCTCGGTCACGGAGAGAATCAAGCTGCCTTTAACCGTCACGTCGATGACTTCGGGCTCGCCGGCAACCTTCTCCTTTGGAGCATCGGGCTTGGTGGTGGTCGCCATGCCGACGACGTAGTCGTTCTTCTCCAGATCGATTCCCCACACACCGTAGGCGGCGCGGCCCATCGGACGGACATGGCTCTCGTCGAAGCGGACGGCCATGCCTTCATGGGAAGCGAGGAAGATGATCTGGTTTCCGTCAGTGATGCGGCAGGCGACGAGTTCGTCTCCCTGCTCGATTCCGATCGCATTGATTCCGTTCGAGCGAACGTGCATGAACTCGCGCAGCTCGGACTTCTTGACCAGTCCATTTCGCGTCGCGAAGAAGATGTACTTGTTCACTTCCTCGAGATTGCGGACGGCCAGCATGGTTCTTACGGTCTCGCCCGGCTGCAGCCCAACCAGGTTGCCGATATGCTTGCCGCGGCCGGCAGCGCTGACGTCGGGGATCTCATAGACCTTCAGCCAGTAGACCCGGCCGTTGTTGGTGAACATCATGATGTAGGCATGCGTGCTCGCGAGGAAAAGGTGTTCGACGAAATCCTCTTCACGCGTCTTCATGCCGGTGCGCCCCGTTCCTCCGCGCCGCTGCATGCGGTACGTGGAAATCGGCGTGCGCTTCATGTAGCCGGAATGGCTGACTGTGACGGCTACCTGCTCGTCGGCGATCAGGTCTTCGAGAACGATCTCAGCCGCTTCGTCCTCGATGCGCGTGCGGCGTTCGTCGCCAAAGAGCTTCTTCACTTCTTCGAGCTCTTTGATGATGACGGCGCGGAGTTTCTTCTCGGAACCGAGAATTGACTCGTACTCGCCGATGTTGTCGCGGACTTCCTTCAACTCGTTCGAAATCTCATCGATGGAGAGCTTGGTCAGGCGATGCAATTGCAATTCTAGGATCGCGTCCGCCTGCCTCGCGGTGAAGGGCTTCTCCAGATCAGCCTTGGGAGCCCGGCCGCTGGTATTGATATCGATTTTCTTGCCGCCGAAGTACGCGATCAAATTGTCGCGGGCATCGGCGCGGTTGGCGCTGCCGCGGATAATCGTGATCACGTTGTCGAGGTGATCGAGAGCCGTCAGGTAGCCTTCGAGGATGTGCTCGCGGTCCTTGGCTTTCGCGAGCAAGTAGGCGGTGCGGCGACGAACGACATCGACACGGTGCTCGATGAAGTATTTGATGGTCTGGATCAGACCCATTTCGCGGGGCTGGCCGTTGACCACAGCCAGCAGGATCATCGAGAAGCTCTCCTGCATCTGCGTGTGCTTGAAGAGCTGGTTCAGGACGATCTGCGGTTCGGCGCCACGCTTGAGTTCGACGACGATGCGCATGCCGTCGCGATCGCTCTCGTCGCGGACGTCAGAGATGTCTTCGATATCTTTGTCGTTGACCAGTTGCGCAATGCGCTTGATCAGGACCGACTTGTTGACTTGATACGGAATTTCGGTGACGACGATCGCCTGGCGATCCTTGTTGAAGGTTTCGATGGCGGCTTTGGCGCGCATCATGAAGCGGCCGCGGCCGGTGCGATAGGCTTCGAAAATCCCGGAGCGGCCATTAATTATTCCAGCAGTCGGGAAATCGGGACCCTGCACGAATTTCAGGATCTCTGCGAGCTGCGCGTTGGGATTGTTGACCAGCGTGATCGTGGCATCGACGATCTCCGTCAGATTGTGCGGTGGAATTTTCGTCGCCATGCCGACGGCGATTCCGTCAGACCCGTTGACCAGGAGGTTCGGAATGCGCGCGGGCAAAACGTCTGGCTCGACTTCGCTGCCATCGTAGTTGGGATGAAAGTCGACGGTGTCCTTGTCGAGATCTTCGAGTAACGGCGTGGAGACCTGCGCAAGCTTGGCTTCTGTATAACGATCAGCCGCGGGTGGATCTCCATCCACCGATCCGAAATTTCCCTGACCAAAAATAAGCGGGTAGCGCATCGACCAGTCCTGCGCGAGCCGTACTAGAGCGTCATAGACCGCGAGATTTCCGTGAGGATGGTACTTGCCCATCACTTCGCCGACGATGCGGGCGCATTTTCGGGTAGCCCGATTCGGATACAACCCCATCTGCTGCATCGTGTAGAGGATGCGGCGGTGAACTGGCTTTAGCCCGTCGCGAACGTCGGGGAGGGCGCGGCCGATGATCACCGACATCGAGTAGTCGAGATACGAGCGGCGCATCTCCTCTTCGATATTGACGGGCTGAATGTTCAGCGCACCGGGGCCGTCGCCACCGGGAGGAGGAGGAGTCAAGGGAAGTTCTGGATTTTGGTCGTCAGGCATTCTTCGCTCTCAGGTGTCAGCGTTTCGCTATCAGCTCGAAACTTTTTCCGCGCGAGGCGGACACGATCAAATTGCTTGTAACTGTCTGGTTTTATTAGGTGTTACACACCCTGGGAATTCTGCTTATTGTAACACGGCGAAGCTACTCTGAGGGTGCTGATGTTGACGCCGTGGAGACTGCGCCGGTGGCAGTTCCGAGATGGGAAACCCGGCAAATTTTTATCGGAAATTGGTCACTCGTCACTGAGATTTATCACATCAGGCTGGTAGCTTCCGCGGAATGAAACGTATTCCGTCACTCGATGGACTTCGCGCAATCTCCATCTCACTCGTGGTGACTGGGCACTGGGCTGAATTGAGGTATCACTCCGATGTAGCCGGAGCGTTCGCGAACCTGGGTGTGCGGATATTCTTCATCATTTCGGGATTTCTCATTACGACTCTGCTGATGAAGGAACACGACAAGAGTTCGACGATCGCGTTGCGGGAGTTTTATGTGCGGAGAGCGTACCGGATCCTCCCAGCAGCAGCCGCGTTCATGATTCCGGTCTTTTTCATTTTCTGGAAAGAGCTGATGTGGTATCACGCAGCGGCAGCGGCGTTGTATCTAGCCAACTTCGATTTCACGCACCCGTGGTTTCTTGGACACTTGTGGTCGCTCAGCGTAGAAGAACAGTTCTATCTTCTTTGGCCGGGAGTGTTGAAGAGGTGGCACGCGCATCGCGTGAGAATTCTGCTGGGGGTCGTTGCGTTTGCGCCTCTATATCGGGTGGCGTGTCATTTTCTGGGACTACACGGAAGAGCTGACGAAACATTTCCGGCGGTGGCGGATATCCTCGCCATTGGGTGCTTGCTGGCGATCGTGGCTCCTCGCGTGCCCAGGATCAGCAGAGGGGCGGCCGCACTGATGATTGTTCCAGTCGCGCTGGTTCCGGCTTACCTCGGAGTGCTGCATTTCCATCTGACCCCGCTCTTGCTGATCGTGCTCTGGCCCGTCATGCATTTGGCCATCGCGGGACTGCTGCTGCATGCGGTGCGACAACCGTATGGTTTTCTGAATTCACGACCGATAGTCTGGCTCGGCAAGATCAGCTACAGCTTGTACCTGTGGCAGCAGTTGTTCGTCTTTGGAGTTCGCCCCAAGCCAATGTACTTCGTGGTTTTGGCAGTGCTCATGGCAGGCGCATCGTACTACCTTGTCGAGCAGCCGATGTTGAAACTGCGGGAGAAGAGAGCCTAGCAAAGGCTATCCCCGGTTTACGCAGAGGCCGCTTAGTTTTGTGGGAAGGCTCGCCGAGAATCGATTAAGGACCAACCATCACTTCGTTGGGCGAGCCAGGCAGGCGGAATAAAACGCCTCTTGCCTGGTTGGACTGGATCGTCTCGGGCAAGTTGAGGGACGAAAGTTGAATGGTGCGATTCCAAGCACCGCCGGAGTAGTAGTCCGCTTTGGCGTACAACAGTCCATTCGTGATCGTGTAACCGGAAACCTCTTCACGATGTCCGTCGGAAAAAACCAATAATGCCGGCAGAGTCTGGTGTGCTTTCGAAGCAGCAGGCGTGTCTTCGGCCGCGCCTCTCGGACGAAGCGTGGCATCGGTCGCCGGGCGGAGCATCTGCGATTGCGATTCTTTACTTCCACTCAGCTGAACGTAGGTGTCTCCGCGCAACTCAATCACCAGCGGGTCTGCAGGAGGCGCCGGTGGCAGCTGAACTTGCGGAGGAGCTGGCGGCTGCACAATCACGACGGAGGGCTGAGCGGTGTACGCAGGCGGATAGTCCCAGGCCAGAGAGTCGTAAAAAGGTAGTGGGTACAGGATTGGCATCCCGGCCGAATGATTGAAGCCGGAGTGGAAGCCTTGGGAGCGTCCCTGAAAATGCGCGGGCGGTCCGAGGTGCTGAGCGAAAGCGGCTGTAGAGACCGCAGCCACCAACGTCAGGATGGAGCAACGGAATCTCATTTAGTTTGCACGGAGCGAGAGCGGAAGCTGGAAGACGATTCCGCGGTCATCATTCTGCTTGCGAGTCGCTTCGAGATCGAGATCAGCCAAAGCAATTTTCCGCGGATGTCCTGGAGTCAGATCGAAAAGGGTCGAGCCCACGATCGCGTAGTTCCCCACTTCCTGCTGGCGTCCGTCTTTATAAATCAAGAGAGTAGGATCCGCGGCGGGCGCGGGATCTGAATCAGAGGTACTTACAGGAGCGGCCTGGCGCGGTGCCGGCGTGTGATTCACCGGCGGGACATAGGAGCGCTCCCCGGATCCGCGACGGTCGAAAATCGTTGGACCGCCCTGATATTCCGATTCAGTGTCTGCTGAGTCGGGCTCATCGGCAGGTCCATTGTCGACTGCATAAGGGACGGGGTACGGATATGCATAGAGAAGCGGCGCATAGCTTCCCTGACCATGATGCCGGTGCTGACCATCGCGATTACGCGGCGGTTGCATTGGGGTTTGCACGGGGGCCGAAAACCTGGCCTGTGGATTTGGCGCGAATCCGCGAGGTCCCAGCGAACTGACGCTGGGTGCCGTTCCGTTCACGGAGCGTCCACCGAACCCCTGAGAGGTCACGGAAGAAGGAACTCCATTGATCTGAGCGGAGGCGCTGGTCAGGAGAAAAGCGGGAACCGCCAGAAGGGCTAGAAAGAGGACCGGACGCGGGATTCGAAGCCGCATGTTCTTATGATACTCCGACAAGACAAGCATGGCGCACCTCGTAAATAGAACGCCCATCCTCTATTAGATTGCGCCGAAGGACCGCCGGATGCCAATCAACCAAAGTTCGTTCAGACCGAGTACTAATGTATGTGTCTGAAAAGTGGGGCCTTAGGTTACGCGCCCCATCTATAATTCTGAAGGATTCGTCGGCTCAACTCAATGAAATCTGCCTTTCGGTTCGTCATGCTCGCGCTGGTGCTGCTGATCGTGGCCATGGTGTCGGCGTTGACGGCGATGCGTTTTGCCATTCACGGGCAGGAGGTTGGCGTACCGGCGCTGGTGGGGCTAACCCCTGTCGAAGCGGAGCGATCTGTTTCTGGAGCAGGACTGCAGTTGACCATTGAGCGGCAGTACTACAGCCCGCAGATTCCGGAAGGGCGGATCATGTCGCAGCTGCCGTTACCGGGGACGAAAGTCAGACCTGGATGGCAGATTCGCGTAGCACAGAGTCTGGGACCTACCCGCGTTGCGATCCCGGATGTGACCGGCCAGAGTGAACACGCGGCGGAATTGAATATCCGGCGGCGTGGGCTGGAGATCGCTTCGACGGCGCAAGTGGAGACCGCTGGAGTGCCGGCGGACCAGGTCTTATCGCAAAGTCCTCCGGCGAACGCGAGTCAGGTTCTCGCGCCGCGGATCAATTTGTTAGTAACCACAGCCCCGGAGCCGCAGGGCTTTGTGATGCCCAGCTTTGTGGGACAGGCTCTGGGAACCGCCAGCCGCACGCTGCAGGACTCGGGATTCAGGCTCGGGAATGTTTCCATTGCACCCGTCGCTCCTCCGGCAGATGTTGCGGGGACGCCATCCATCGTAGAAATTCCGCCGCCAGCGCAGCCGTCGCCTGCAAGTATTGTGGCGTCGCAGTGGCCCGCAGCTGGGCAGAAGGTATTCGCAGGTGCGACGGTCAATTTCGAGGTCCGTTAATTTGGAAATGTGGACTTGTATCACAAGCCGTTAGAGTTGCGGCTTTGTCAGTGGGATTGAGGAGTTCCGCGTGAGAATTCGTCTTTCGCCGCTCCGCGGCTTGCATAGAATTCCGCTTTTTACCCCACGACTCGCGTCGTGGGCTGCACTCTGTCGCCGCTTCGCGGCTGGAATCTGCCGATGATCAATCTCCATTTGGCGCTTGAGTCCATCTCTTCCAAAACAGAGACAGGTGAACTTGCACGAGGCGTTACATTAGGTTCTCTGAAGAATTGCGGCGAAGAAGCCGTCGCACGGATGAATGCCGGGGATGGTTCGCAGATAAGGACCGCGAGTCAGGGATTTCACATCGGGCAGGGTCAGTTTCCCTTCGGCCTTCAGGCGCTCCAATTCTTCTTTCACGTCTATGGTGTGAAAAGCGCCGTTTTGATCCAGAGCCTCTTGTACGACGTCTTCGTTCTCTTCTCTTTCAAGCGAACACGTGGAGTAGATCAGGCGGCCACCCGGGGCGACCTGCGTCATAGCGGATTGCAGAATCGCAACCTGCCGCTGGTGCAAGTCGGCGAGATCTTCAGGACGCAATTTCCATTTGATCTCGGGATTGCGGGCGAGAGTGCCGGTGCCCGAGCAAGGCACGTCGGCAAGGACGCGATTGAAGGCATGTGACAGAGGTAAGTGGCGCGCGTCTGCCGCCACTATCTGGATCGGAGTTGAGGCCAGGGCGGGCAAGAGCTCCTTCATCAGGCGAGCCCGGTGCGGATGCGCGTCGATTGCAGTGATGATGGCGGCTGGATTCTGATCCGCCATCGCAAGTGTCTTGCCTCCGGGCGCAGCGCAGCAATCGAGGATGCGATCGTTCTTGCCGACGGCATTCGCGGCGATCACCGCCACCAGCTGCGAGGCCTCATCTTGAATCACGATCCGGCGATCGCGGAATGCGGCGGTCTTCGTAACGTCGCCCGTCTCGATGTGGCGCGCCGAGGAGAGCAACGCTCCTGGAACGATCCGCATGCTCACGCCGACTACCGGACTTTCGGCGTTCGGATCGCGCAGGCGAATCGTCGTTACAGGGATGGATTGGTCGAAGCGGCAAATCTGTTTTGCGACGGAGAGGCCGTACTCCTTAACCCAGCGCTCGACGAGCCAGAGAGGATGTGCACAGTCAGAGGCCAGATCATCCGCAGAACTCGCGTCATCCGGGGGATTCGGCACCGGCTGAGTCCGCTGAGCGATCTTACGCAGCACCGCATTCACAAACGGCGCTGCGGATCGCTTGCGAGCGCGCTTTACAAGTTCCACACTCTCGTTCAGCGCAGCGCGTTGAGGAATACGATCCAGCCACTGAAACTGGAAGACCGCCAAACGTAGAGCGAGCAGGATCTCAATATCGAGTTTCTTCAGCGGCTGTGAAGCTGCGCTGGAAATCTCGTTATCGAGAAGGGAGCGCCAGCGGAGAACTCCCAAAACCAGTTGCGTGGCCAGGGCGTGATCGGGGGTAGAGAGGCGCTCATGAGAACTGGAATGCAAGAGTTCGGATGCATAGGAGGACTCGCGCTCAACTCTGAGGAGGATGTCGAACGCTGCGGCGCGAGCGGGAGAGACCGAGGACATCTTCTGTATTGTAGGCTTCGCCCTTTGCGACTATCCGAGTCTCTCGCCCGGCTTCGGTCGATAGCCCTGGATGAAGTCATGCGCGCTGGTTCGCTTCTTGCCTTCCAACTGCAGCTCTGAGATTTGAAGAGAGGTACCGTGACCGCATCCGACTAGGAGTTTATCTGACGACACCGCGAGTTCCGCCTGCGGCGTAGGGCTGTCGAGGGCGTCCGCTTTGAGCACCTGCAGGTTCTTGCCGCGAAATTTCGTATAGGCGCCGGGCCAGGGTTGGAATCCGCGGAGGCGGTTCACAATTTCCACGCTGGTCCGGGAGAAATCAATCAGGCCGTCTTCTTTCTTCAGGATTGGAGCGAGGCTGGCACGTGAGTTGTCCTGAGGCTGGGGTTGAGTTGAATCAGCCTGCAGGCCCTGCAACGTCCGGACCATGAGATCCGCGCCGATGTCCGCCAGAGTGGGAGCGACGGTTTCCGCCGTGTCGTGGGGAGCGATTGGCAACTGTTGCTGTAAGAGAATGTCGCCGGTATCGAGGCCGGCGTCGATGCGCATCGTAGTCACGCCGGTTACGGTTTCGCCGTTGGCAATGGCCCATTGAATGGGAGCGGCACCGCGGTACTTGGGGAGCAGCGAACCGTGCAGGTTGATGTTGCCCAGAGGGGGAAGGTCGAGCATCCACTGCGGGATGATGCGGCCGTAGCCGACTACGATGATGGCATCGGGCTTGAGAGCGGTGAGTTGTGCACGGAATTCTTCGTTGTTCTTGATGCGATCCGGCTGGTCGACGGGGAGTCCGAGCGCGAGGGCAGATTGTTTTACAGGTGACGCAACCAGTTCGAGTCCGCGGCCTTTGGGACGATCGGGCTGAGTCACGACCAGATGAACCCGGAATCCAGCTCTGACCAGTTTTTCAAGTGTGGGGACGGCGAAACGGGGAGTGCCACAGAAGACGAGATTGAGGGATTCGGTCATTCGATCACTGCATCATCAAGCCACCCGCTGATCGGCGCCAAGGTTCCTTATGAGATTGAATTCCGGAGCGACTCTAGGACTTGACGACCCAATTTCTACCAATCGCCGGCCTTCATCAGCTTACGAATTTTGCGCTTCATGAGGTCGCGTTTCAATGCACTGAGGTGGCTGATGTAGAGCTTGCCATTGAGATGATCGTTTTCGTGCAGAAAGGCACGCGCCAGCAGTTCTTCGCCGGTCTTCTCGAAGAATTTTCCCTTGGCGTCTTGAGCACGAACGGTGACTTTGTTGGGCCGGCTCACGTTTTCGCGAAAGTCGGGGATGCTCAGGCATCCTTCGCTCTGAGAATGCTTGCCCTCGGCGTGAATGATTTCAGGATTGATGAGAACAAGCTTCGCCTTCGGATCCTCTTTGAAGGTCACATCGATGACGGCGATTCGGCGGCCGATTCCGATCTGGGGAGCGGCCAAACCGACTCCGTGAGCGGCGTACATCGATTCGAACATATCGTCGAGAAGCGTCTGCAGTTCTTCGTCGAAGACGGTTACGGTCTCGGCGGGTTTCTCGAGAACGGGGTTTCCGAACTTTACGATGGGATAAATCATCAGAAGTTTTTCAGTTGTTGGCAGTAGCCCTGGAAATTTCTTACCGTTTCAGTCATCGAATCGCCGCCGAATTTGTCCAACGCGCAGCGAGCCAGGGTTAAAGCCACCATGGCTTCGGCAGCGACTCCCGCAGCCGGAACGACGCAGACATCAGAACGCTCGTAGGCGGCTTTGACTGGTTCGCGCGTCGAGAAATCGACAGATTGCAGAGGGCGGCGGAGGGTCGAGATCGGCTTCAGATAGCCGCGAACTCGAACCTCTTCTCCGTTGGAAATGCCGCCTTCAATTCCGCCGGCGTTATTATGCATGCGGGAAAAGCCCGTGAAGCCTTCCTTGGCGGAGTAGCCGATCTCATCGTGGACTTGAGAGCCCGGCGCTGAAGCGGCCGTCACTCCAGCACCTATTTCTACGGCTTTGACGGCCTGGAGCGACATGACTGCAGCAGCAAGGAGCGCATCCAACCGTTCGTCCCATTGCGCGTACGTACCGAGGCCGGGAGGCACGCTGTGGGCAACGACTTCAAAAACTCCGCCTAGTGAATCCCCCGTTCTCAGGACTTTGTCGACCTCTTCCTTCATTTTTTGTTCGAGCTCAGGATCTGCGCAATTGAGCAAGATTTCTTCGCGACTGTTTATTTCCCGTATCTTGCCCCAAGGAACGTAATCTCGGACGCTCACGGTTCCGGTGGCGACCACATGGCTGAGTACTTCGATCCCGAGTTCACCGAGGAAGAGCTTCGCGATCGCTCCGATTGCGACGCGGGCAGTGGATTCGCGGGCGGAGGCGCGTTCCAGTATGTAGCGCGCTTCGGGGAAGTTGTATTTCAGGGCGCCTGCCAGATCGGCATGGCCGGGCCGGGGCGATGCGACCCGCTTGTGCTTCTCAGGATCGCCTTCGCCTACCGGTAAGGATTCCTGCCAGTTCTTCCAGTCCCGGTTTTCTATCTCGAGGGAGATCGGCGATCCGATGGTGATGCCGTGGCGGACCCCTGAAAGAATATGCGCACTGTCGCGCTCAATCTTCATGCGGCCGCCGCGGCCATAGCCCTGCTGGCGGCGCCAGAGCTGGTGGTCGAGGAATGCAGGATCGACCTTGAGCCCGGCGGGAATGCCGGAAATGAGGGCGATCAAAGCCTCGCCGTGGGATTCTCCCGCTGTGAAGTAGCGCAACATAAATTTTTGATTGTACCTGATGCAGGATGCTAAACGATCTGGCGGTGGGAGTAATTGCCTAACGGTAAATTTTCAGGGCTTTGGAGCCCTGCCGTAGGCCAAGGCGTACAATATTTAAACGTCTTTCAGGCGGCTCACAAGCTGGTTCGGAGCCGCTTCCCAATTTGTTCTGGCCAGAAGAAGGAGAGCCTGTGTGTCCCCACGCGCAGATACGGGACGAGGGTAAAATTCGCTGCCTCCTGGTGCATGATCACGTGCTGCTGCGCCAGGGAATTCGGCGCCTGCTGGAAGATGAAGATGATATGCAGGTGGAAGCCGAAGCGAGTACTGCCGCAGAGGCTCTGAGCTTGATCCTCGAGCATCGACCTCACGTAGTCCTCGCGGATCCCCGGCTGTTTGGACCCGAACCAGAGATCTGCGTGCAATCCATTCTCAGCCAGTCTCCGAGCAGCCGAGTGCTGTTTCTGACGGCGGACGCAGAAGAGAGCGTTTCAGCGGAGAACCTGGCCGCGGGGCGCGTGGGACGCCAGACTCCGGTCCACGAATTGGTCGATCTGGTCCGCATCAGCGGGACACCTGAAGTGGCCGTTGCGAAAGAGAAGCGCCGTAAGGACATCGCGGAATGGCCGATGAACATGTTGTCGCCCAGGCAACGAACCCTGACGGTGCGAGAGCGACAGGTTTTGAAACTGCTTGCGGAAGGACGCACCGTGCGTTCCGTGGCGAGCACATTGGAGCTGAGTGTTAAGACCGTGGATGCCCATAAATTTAATCTCATGCGGAAACTCGGAATCCACAACAAGGCGGAGCTGGTGATGTGGGCCATTCAGAAACGGGTTCTGAAACTGCCGGTGAATTTCTAACTCTTGATTGCGCGCGCTTCAGGACTGAAGCACGGACTTCGCGAGATCTTCCAGGCTTGAAACGGTGAGATGCGGCTGTGCTGAGGCGAGTTTCACCGCTCCGACTCCAGGCCTTGCCGATGGGCGATTGACCCAGACTGTTGCCAGTCCGAGCTTCTGAGCCGGAATCACGTCGTGAAAGATGCTCTGTCCTACGTGCAGGACGCGGTTTCTCGGCGCCTTTACGCGGTTCAGAGCGAGTTCAAAAATTTTGAGTGACGGTTTGTACGCTTTCGCCTGTTGAGCCGTCACTACTTCGTCAAACTGGACTCCTAGCTTCGGGCGAGTGGTCGCGAACAAGTCATCATCAATGTTGGACAGAATCGCGAGCCGATACTGCTGTTTCAGTTGTTCTAAGGCATAAATGGTATCGGGCCACGGCTCCCATCGTGGGAGCGATTCACATAAGGACAGTTCCTCTTGCGCCGTAGGTGAGAACCCCAGTTCAGCACCAAACTGGCGTACGACCGATGCCAATACTTCGCGATACGTGCGGTAAGGTTCCCGCTCCGATCGTTCTTCGAAGTCTCCGTAGAGTTTAAGGAGCGTGGAGTCGCACGCGTTCTTGCCGTGCGCGGCCAGAATGGAGCGAAGAACAGGCAGGATTCCGGATTCCCAGTCGATCAACGTTCCGTAACAATCAAAGGTGAGTATCTCAATCTGACTGAAGTCAAGCATGATGAGCGGCCGCCTCGTGCGTGAAAAAAATAAGGGCACCCAGATATAACATCCGAAGGTGCCCAGTAGTTCAGGTAACGATTTCGGCGGTTAGCGCTTGATTTCCAGGGCTTGTGAGAGCTCGAAGCTGACCGCCGACTCGGCAGGCAGGACGATATCTTTGTTTCCGGTGAAGGCTGCTCCGCCCGCACCCGCTCCGCCTCCGGCGGCCATTCCGATGGCCGCGCCTTTGCCTCCTCCGGCCAGTGCGCCGATGATCCCTCCCAAAGCCGCGCCACCACCGGCCATAACGGCGGTTCGCTTGCCTTTTCCTTTCGCGCTGAAGGTGCGAAGGGCAGCTTCGACCGGCACATCAGAACCGTGCAGTGAGATGGAGTCCAAACGGACTTGTAGAACAGCACCTCCGGCGAATTTACCGAGAGGCTTGGCATCGGTAACGGTGCCGTTCACGGTCGCGCCCCTGGGAATAGCGACCGTATTCCCAACTGAGACCTCCTTCGCCACGCTTCCGCTGAACGTCTGTCCGGCCTGGCTCAGCTTGGACCCGATGGCTGAGCCCAGGCTCACCGTTATCGCAGTTCCAGCGGGCACAACCACGGGCTCCCTTTTGACTTCTTTCCGCTCTTTGGCCTCTTTGTCAGAGGCGTTCGGCTTGCTGCTTGGATCTGGATTGTCGGTTGCGGCTGTGGGGTTTGAAGTGTCAGGGTTCGACGGTTTGCTCGAGCATCCCACTGCAAACGCAAGATAAAGACTCAATGCGAACAGGACCAGATGTGATCTCATTTGCCCCTCCGATGACTGTTGCCAATTTACTGACTTTAAAGGCCTACAGCAATGGTTGCGCAGGGGTACCGGGCAATCAAAAGTGCATGTGCGTCTGCGGCACTTTGCATTCGTGGTAAATAGGTTGGACGGGCACGTCTAGCCAAGAGCCAACGGCCTCAGAATGCCGATTATGTTAACTTTAGGAATCGTTGTGTGGGGAGTCTGAGAAGTTTTTGCTCAGGGGAGATCACTTGCTACGAGACCGAATCTTGCCCATTTTGGCTGTTTTCCTCGTAATTTCTTCAGCAATTTGCAGCGCGCAGAATCAAGTCGCGGTGAACCCCGCGGTCGCACCTCCGCCGCATGAGAAGCAGATCCGTCTCAAGCACGTTCTAGTCATCGCTCAGACAAAGGGCTTCGAGCACGATTCTGTTTCTGACGGCATGGCTGCGGTCTATAACATGGGCCATGAAACTGGCCTCTGGGACGCGGTGCTTCGCACCGATACCGAACTGATCACGAAAAAGGACCTGAAGAGGAATACCAAGAACCTCGACTATTTCGACGCGATCGTATTCGTGAGCACCACGAGTGAACTGGATCTGGACGACAGCCAGAAATCTGACTTGATGTCGTTCATAAAAGAGGATGGGAAAGGGTTCGTAGGCATCCACGCGGCTCTCGACACGAACTATAAGTGGCCCGAGTATGGCGAGATGATCGGTGGATGGTTCGACCAGCATCCCTGGTCTACATTCAATGCTCCCATCATTAATGAAGATCCGGAATTTCCGGCCGTGCGGCACTTCCCGCGGGCATTTGTGAAGTACGACGAGATTTACCAGGCAAAAGAGTGGTCGCGTGACAAGGTTCACGTGCTGCTGAGCCTTGATCCCACGAAGCTGAATT
Organism: Terriglobia bacterium; assembly: GCA_963727085.1. Taxonomy (GTDB): domain Bacteria; phylum Acidobacteriota; class Terriglobia; order Terriglobales; family Acidobacteriaceae; genus Sulfotelmatobacter. The sequence goes on from CAVSER010000008.1 coordinate 746,520, forward strand.
ACGACAACCCCAGAGTTCACCGCAACGATCATGACTTTGCGGTGGCATGGGACAAGATGTACGGGAAGGGACGAGTCTTCTATTCGACGCTCGGCCATACCGAGGAATCGTGGAGCGATCCCGACATTCGGAAGATGTATTTTGAGGCGATCAAGTGGGTGCTGGGGATGACCGAGGGAAGCACGGCTCCCCATGCTAAGCCGCCAGTCTCTGAAGAGAAACACTAACCTAGCGATGAAATTACATCTTGCGATTTTGAGCCGGTCCCTGGCGTTTCTATCCTGTTTCATCAGCCTTAGTCTTTTGGCGCAAACACCGGGCGGTGCCGCACAGGCCGGCAAGGAAGTCAAACCAAGTACAGCGGCGGTATCGAAATCGTACCCTGCCGAATTGGTGCAGCGGGGAACCGCAGCGTTCCGTCAAGATTGTTCCTTTTGTCACGGCCGTGACGCCGGTGGCGGAGAGAGCGGTCCCGATCTCACGCGCTCGAAGCTGGTGGCGCAGGACGTGAGCGGAGACAAAATTGGCCTGGTGGTTCGCAGTGGCCGTCCCGACAAAGGCATGCCGCCGTTCGACAATTCGGATTCGGAGATCGCTGCCCTCGCTGCGTTCATCCATACACAGCAAAACAACACGCTGAATAGCACTGGGGGCCACCGAGGGGCGGGCGGACGCAAAGGCGTCGATGCGGAGGATCTGCAGACTGGAAATGTCGACGCCGGCAAGCGTTATTTTGAAGGCGCAGGAGGATGTGCGACTTGCCATTCGCCGAGCGGCGATCTTGCGGGAATTGCTTCGCGCCTGAAAGGACTTGAGCTTGAGGAGCAGATGCTCTACCCAAAGCATGCCAAGCCCAAAGTCTCAGTCACTCTCGCATCAGGACAAACTGTTTCCGGCAAGCTGGCCTACCACGATGAATTTACCGTAGGGCTGATCGACGATTCCGGCTGGTACCGGTCGTGGCGGACGGGTGATGTTCAGTACAAGATTGATCCTGCGCTGAATGCGCATGTTGAGCTGTTCAGTAAGTACACGGACGAAGACGTTCATAATCTGATGGCTTATTTGCAGACACTGCGGTAGGGCGGGTCTTTGCGTCTCGTCAACTTCGGGCAGTTGTGGGGACTTCCATCGAATGATTTCACTCAGGAATAGATTCCTTCTAGCCAGTTCATTCTTTCTTTTTGCAATTCCAATCTGGATGAGCGCGCAAGGCGTGAATGATGCAATCCTCGCGCATCCGCCTGCTGATACATGGCCCGGCTATCATGGCGACTATTCCGGAAGGCGTCATAGTTCACTCACGCAAATCACGCCCGAGAACGTCAAAAATCTCACCTTGGGGTGGGCGTTTCAGACGAACCAGCCCATCGAGATCAAGTCTTCGCCGCTCGTTGTGGACGGGATCGTGTACTTCACGGTACCGGAGAATGTCTGGGCCATCGACGCCCGTTCGGGTCACCAGATCTGGCATTACGTTCACCCGCGCAGTCCGGGTGAACACATCGGACACCGCGGCGTAGCCATGTACAAAGGCTACCTGTACTTCTTGTCTCCCGATGCGCATCTCATTTCGCTGAACAGCAAAGATGGAAGCGTGCGTTGGAATGTACAAGTCGCCGATGTCACGAAAGGCTATTGGACAAGCATGGCGCCGCTGGTCGTTCACGATCATGTGCTGGTGGGCGTATCGGGAGATTTCGATAATCTGAGCGGATACATCCGGTCGATCGATCCGGAAACCGGGGCAACGCAGTGGCAATGGAACACAACTCCTCCCGCAGGAACACCGAATCAGACGACAGGCGGAATGACATGGATGACGGGGACTTACGATCCGGATCTGAACCTGGTGTATTGGGGAACGGGCAATCCGACACCGGTGCTGAACGGCTCGACGCGTCCGGGAGATGATCCGTACACCTGCTCGATCGTCGCGCTTAACCCGGACTCGGGCAAGCTCGCATGGGCATTTCAGGTGTCGCCACACGATACGCACGATTGGGATGCCGTCGAGACTCCAGTGCTGGTGGATGGAGACTTCCACGGCAAGCCGGAGAAGATGCTGATGCAAAGTTCGCGCAATGGCTACTTCTTCGTACTCGACCGGACCAACGGCAAGAGTCTTTTAACTGTGCCTTACGGGCCTGTGAATTGGACGCTTGGCATCGACAAGCAAGGCCGACCGATTCCAAATCCAGCGAAGGAGCCCGCACCGGACGGACGCCTGATAGCGCCCGACGAAGGCGGAATGACGAATTACCGTTCGCCCAGTTTCGACACGAAGAATGGACTGTTTATCGTCGACGCGCATCCCAGCTGGAGCATTTACTTCGCGAAGCCTGCCGATGGAGTATATGGATGGGCGGGCGCGGATTACGGCGTGTGGGGCAAAGGCGTGATCGAGGCTATTGATTACCAGACTGGAAAAATCCGCTGGACGCATGAAGTTGGAGCGGGCGGATCGGGTGCCGGAGTGCTGACTACAGATTCCGGCCTGACCTTCACGGGGGACGCCACCGGGAATTTCCTTGCTCTCGGTTCCGCGGACGGGAAGACACTCTGGCATGCAGGATCTGGGTCGCATATCGTGAGCTCCCCGATAACTTACGAGTTGGATGGTCATCAATACGTGATGACGAGCAGCGGCGGCGTACTTTTCGCCTGGGCGCTGCCGGATGCGAAATAATGCGACAAAATCCATAGACATTCACAAATTTGATGGGGTAATCCGCATCCCGAGGCCCTAAGAATCGGCCTGTTTTGAGCCTACCCGAGGATTTCAGCGCAATTAACTCTGAATCCTTTTGGGGGTTGCTCGTATCTATTTTGAACAACCGCTTTGTTGGTCTGGACTGTCGCGCAGACTACCCCCAATTTGTTTTGTTTAGAACCTCTGGAGATCGTATGGCGAAACGAATGATCCTGATGTTGGTCGTCCTATTGGCAATTCTGGGCGGCCTGGGCTTTGCGAAATATAAACAAGTCGAAGCAGCGATTGCTATGGGCGCGAGTTACCAGCCGCCTCCCACGGCAGTGACGACCGTGGTCGCAAAGCGAGAGACCTGGCCGTCGACCCTGTCAGTAATCGGGAGTGCGGCAGCCATCCAGGGCGTCACGGTGAGCGCGGATCTGCCGGGAACCATCGACAAGATCCATTTCGAGTCAGGCCAGTGGGTGCACGAGGGCGATGTTCTAGTTGAGTTGGATACTCGCCAGGAACGTGCGCAACTTGCCAGCCTCGAGGCGCAGAGGGATCTGGCTCGCATCAATTACGACCGGGCACAGCAACTGGTCAAAGCGGGCGTTATTGCCCGTTCGGAATACGACAATGCGAGTGCACAACAGAAGGCCACCGAGGCCCAGGTGGGCGACATCCGTGCGGCGATCGCGCGAAAGACAATTCATGCCCCGTTCTCGGGAGCGATTGGAATTCGCCAGGTCAGCCTGGGACAGTATCTAGCGGCGGGGCAGGCGATCGTCTCCCTGCAATCATTGAGCCCGATCTATGTGAACTTTGGCGTGCCGCAACAGGAAACACCGAAAGTGATTCCCGGGCACGTGTTGCGCGTGACGAACGGGGACCTGCCCGGAATGGCATTCACGGGCCGGATTGTCGCGCTGGATTCAGTCATCAATGAACAGACGCGAAACATACAGGTGCAGGCGATTGTCACGAACAAGGACAACAAACTGCGTCCCGGGATGTTTCTGCAGGTTGAACTTCCGCTGGGCCAACCGAAGCAAGTTGTTCCATTGCCCGCCTCGGCCATCAACTACGCGCCGTATGGCGATTCGGTTTATGTCGTAACTGAGATGAAAGATCCGAAGGGCAACACTTATCGCGGGGTACGCCAACAGGTAGTGAAGCTTGAAGGATCGCGCGGCGATCAGGTCGGCGTAATCTCTGGCATCAATCCGGGGGACGAGGTCGTCAGTTCAGGCGTGTTCCGGCTTCGAAACGGCGCGCCGGTCCAGATAAACAACTCGGTGAAGCCCGAGAACAATCCCAGCCCGAAGCCAGAGGATAGCTAGATCGCCCGCATTCCTCTGAAGAGCCTGTCTCTTCGCCAAGGATGAGCGAAGGACGCGTACAACTTTCTTGAACCGTAGTGAGGGCACGCATGAAGTTCACTGATTTATTTGTCAAAAGGCCCGTGCTGGCGATCGTTGTAAACCTGGTGATCTTGATCGCTGGTTTGCAGGCGATCCGCTCGCTCAGTGTGCGGCAGTACCCGCGCAGCGACATCGCGGTGGTGCAGATCACAACGGTGTATGTGGGCGCCAATGCGGATTTAGTGCGCGGATTTGTAACCACTCCGATCGAGCGCGTGGTGGCCAGCGCTGACGGAATCGATTACATGGAGTCCAGCAGCGCGCAAGGCCTGAGCACCATCCAGGTCCACCTGAAGATCAATTACGACACCACCGCAGCGCTGACCCAGATCCAGGCGAAAGTGGCGCAGGTACGGAACGATCTGCCTCCGGATGCGCAGATTCCTGTGATCGACCTGCAAACGGCCGACACGCAGTTCGCGGCCATCTACATCGGATTTTCCTCCAACGATCTGGACCAGAATCAGATCACGGATTATCTGACACGCGTCGTCCAACCGAAGCTGAGCGCAATCAGCGGCGTGCAGCGAGCCGACATTCTAGGAAATCGCACATTCGCCATGCGCCTGTGGCTGAAGCCGCAAGAGATGGCAGCCCGCGGCGTCTCACCCTCGGATGTTCGCGACGCCTTATCGAAGAACAACTATCTTTCGGCACTGGGAAGCACCAAGGGAACGATGGTTTCGGTGAACCTGATCGCGAACACCGACCTGCGTACTCCGGAAGAGTTCCGGCAGATGGTGATCAAGCAGAACAACGGGACCGTTGTGCGTCTGGGAGAAATCGCAGATGTGCAACTGGGCGCGGAGAACTACGACCAGGACGTACGGTTCAACGGACAGACAGCGACGTTCATGGGCGTCTGGGTACTACCCACCGCGAACTCGCTCGATGTGATCAAAGCGGTGCGCGCCGCGCTACCCGCCATCCAGGCCCAGCTGCCGACCGGGATGAAACTGGGTATCCCGTACGATTCGACGGCGTACATCCAGGATGCGATCGACGAAGTGCTGCACACATTAACCGAAACGCTGATCATCGTGGTTGTGGTGATCTTCCTGTTCCTCGGTTCGTTCCGGTCAGTGCTGATTCCAGTGATTGCGATTCCGATTTCGCTCATCGGCGCAGTCTTTCTCATGCTGGCGGCCGGGTTCACCATCAACCTGCTGACGCTTCTCGCTATCGTTCTGTCCGTCGGACTCGTGGTGGATGACGCGATCGTGATGGTGGAAAACGTAGAGCGGCATTTGGAGATGGGGAAAACGCCCTTCCAGGCCGCGAAAGACGCTGCCCGCGAACTGGTTGGCCCGATCATCGCGATGACGATTACGCTTGCCGCGGTGTACGCGCCGATCGGAATTCAGGGCGGCTTGACGGGAGCGCTGTTCCGGGAATTCGCGTTCACGCTGGCCGGCGCAGTGGTGGTATCCGGCATTGTCGCGTTGACCTTGTCTCCGATGATGGGCTCGAAGCTGTTACGCGCTGGTGCGTCTCGCAAGGGGCTCGCCGGCATCATCAACCGCAATTTCGACAAGGTGCGCAGTCTGTACACGCGGCTACTGTCCGGCACATTGCTGTATCGTCCGGTCGTGCTGACGGTGTGGGTTGTTGTGGCTCTGCTGATGATTCCGTTCTACATGTTCTCGATGCGGGAGTTGGCTCCAGCAGAGGACCAGGGGGTTGTATTCGGAGTCATTCAGGCAGCACCGAATGCGACCATCGATCAGACAAATCTCTTTACCAAGGAAGTTTACAACGTGTACCACTCTTTTCCCGAGAGCGGAAGCACGTTCCAAATCACGACTCCGAGCGGCGGGTTCGGGGGCATGGTGACCAAACCGTGGAGCCAACGAACAAAGACCACAAAGCAGCTGCTGGCTGAATCCGCGGTACCGCTATCAAAGATCGCGGGAATCCGTGTGATTCCGACGACGCCTCCGCCCCTGCCCGGCGGCGGTAATTTCCCGGTGGATTTCGCGATCGTATCAGCGGCCGAACCACGGCAGGTAAGCCAATTGGCCGAGCAACTGGTGCAGGCAGCGATGAAGAGCGGGATGTTCATCTTCGCCGACACCGATGTGAAGTTCGATCAGCCACAAACGGAGGTGGTATTCGATCGCGACAAACTGCGCTCCCAAGGAGTCGATCTGAGCCAAGCGGGGCAGGATCTCTCGACAATGCTGGGCGGCAATTATGTGAACCGTTTCAGTATTGAGGGACGCAGCTATAAGGTAATCCCGCAGGTGAAGCGGGTGGAGCGGCTGACTGCAGATCAGTTGTCGCAGATCTATGTAAAAGGATCAGCGGACAAGCTGGTACCGCTTTCGACGTTTGCCACATTGAAGACCACCACCGAACCGCGCTCGCTGAATAAGTTTCAGCAGCTGAATGCGGTGCGAATTCAGGGTGTAATTCCGCCGAATGTGTCGCTGGACCAGGCACTGACGTTCCTGGAGACCGAGGCGAAGAAGATTCTCCCGCAAGGATTCACGGTCGACTACGCGGGCGAGTCACGCCAGTTACGCGTGGAAGGCAGCAAGTTCCTGGGAACGTTCCTGCTCTCGGGTGTGCTGATTTATCTCGTACTGGCTGCGCAGTTCGAGAGCTTCCGGGATCCGTTCATCATCCTTGCTGGATCGGTTCCGTTGGCGATCTCTGGAGCGTTGGCATTCTCGTTCCTCGGATTCACCACTCTGAACATCTACAGCCAGGTCGGACTGATTACTCTGGTCGGACTGATTGCTAAAAATGGAATCCTGATTGTGGAGTTTGCGAACCACTTGCAGGAAACCGGGTTGAACAAAATGCAGGCGATTACAGAGGCGGCCAGCACTCGTTTGCGGCCAATTCTGATGACAACCGCTGCCACCGTGTTCGGACATTTCCCGCTCGTGCTTGCGAAAGGTCCGGGTGCGGGAGCGAGGAACAGTATCGGAATCATGCTGGTCAGCGGCATGATCATCGGAACGGCGTTCACGTTGTTTGTGGTGCCGTCGATTTACATGCTGGTAGCTAAGACTCACTCGCGGATCACGAACGAAGATGCCGAGAGCATGCAGCTTGATGAACCGGTTGAGAGTGTCGCTTAATCCTGTCTGAGTTCGAGCGGAGGCTTCGACAGCTCCGCTCTTTCTATTTCCTGCCGGCGCCGGGGATCTAGGTTCCTGGTGAACTTGCCGCTTTTCGAATGGCCCCAAACTGGTGAACAGCATCGGGGTGGTGTAATATCGCAGAAGCGATTTTGCGCGTTGGCCACGGGCTCCCGCGATCAAGAAGTTGTCGCGTGGCGCTCGAAGAAATTGTCGGAGAGGTGGCAGAGTGGCCGAATGCGGCGGTTTGCTAAACCGTTGTACGGGCTAACACCTGTACCGAGGGTTCGAATCCCTCCCTCTCCGCCAGACAGTCTGGACTGCAGAGAATTCCCGCCTCAATTTTCCCAACAATTCGCGAATTATGCCCATTTTCTGCGATTTCTGTTGGAAGAGTCGGACTGCAGAGAATGGACTAGTTGAGCAATGAAGCACATCACACCGATCTTTTTCTCTGCAGCGTCGCTGATCAGTCCGACTCTGAACAGACTTAAAGGCGAAGCTTTGGCGATCACAAGCCTGGGCTCAACTTGACTTTCGTGGCGGATGAACTTCTCTCTTTGTCCTTCAGGGTTCGCGTGCATTACTTGCGATCGCGCGATAGGCATCCTGGAAGGCGATTCCGGCTCTTCCCCGAAGCCCGTTTCTGGATAGCTTCCGTTTGGCCGACAAACCACCCAGAATCGTCGGGCTTACTGCGACAGCTCGCTCAGGGCTATAATTTCACGCACCGATGGCCCTTACCTCTGGCACGAAGCTCGGACCCTATGAAATCCAGTCGCCGCTGGGCGCCGGCGGCATGGGTGAGGTGTACCGAGCCGTGGACACGCGTCTTGACCGTACCGTCGCCATCAAGGTTCTGCCGGCGCATCTTTCCTCTGATCCGGAACTAAAACAACGCCTGGAGCGGGAGGCCAAGACGATCTCCTCGCTGCAACATGTAAATATCTGCGCGCTCTACGACATCGGCACTCAGGGCGACACGGATTTTCTGGTCATGGAGTATCTGGAGGGCCAGACTCTGGCCGACCGCTTGCAAAAAGGTCCGCTGCCAATCGATCAACTTCTGAAGATTGCGACAGAAATCGCGCAGGCTCTTGAAAAGGCGCATCAACGAGGCATTATCCATCGCGATCTGAAGCCAGCGAACGTCATGCTGACACAAGCTGGAGCCAAGCTAATGGATTTCGGGCTGGCAAAACCGAAGTTGCCGAATGCCTCGCAAGCTTTGGGTACGTTCACTCCCTCCACGCCGACGATGAACCTCGCGTCGTTGACCTCTGCTGCGTCCCCGCTGACCCAGAAAGGTTCGATCGTCGGGACGTTCCAATACATGGCGCCTGAGGTGTTGCAGGGGGCAGATTCCGACGCCCGCAGCGACGTCTTCAGTCTGGGCTGCGTTCTCTATGAAATGGTCACTGGACGCCGCGCCTTCGAGGGCAAAACCCAGCTCAGCGTGATGAGCGCAATCCTGGAAAAAGATCCCGAGCCGCTAGCGAACGTGCAGCCCACTTCACCGGCGGCTCTTGACTACACGGTGCGGAGCTGTCTCGAGAAAAATCCTGACGAGCGCATCCAGACTGCGCACGACGTCAAACTGCAACTGGCATGGATTGCGACCTCCAGTTCGCAGGCGGGTGCGCCGACCCTGCCTTCTTCGAAGCCGCGCCCCACGTTGTGGCTGGCTGCAATCGCAGTCCTTGCACTCGCGGTGATCGCGCTGACGGTAGCGCTGATGTGGTCTGCGCCTGCACGGCGTGTACTGCGCGTGAATCTTCTTCCACCCGAAGGAACCCGCTTCGAAACGCTCTACCGAAACGGGGCCCCGGCGCTGTCTCCCGACGGCAGGCATCTCGCGTTCATCGCGCAGAAAGACGGCCGGAACTCGCTGTGGCTGCGTTCGCTCGACCGGCTCGACGCCACGCCTGTGCGCGGCACCGACGATGCCTTCTTTCCCTTCTGGTCACCCGACGGAACTGCGGTAGCGTTTTTCATGCAGGGCAAGCTGTGGCGAACCGATCTGAACGGAGACTCGCCCACTCCGATCTGTGACGCGCCGGAAGCCCGCGGCGGCTCGTGGGGTAGCGGCAGCGTGATCGTGTTCGCGCCCTCGTTCGGAGGGCCGCTCTTCCAGGTTCCGGCAACTGGGGGAAAACCCAGGCCGGTCACCAGCGTTTCGGCTTCGTCCAGCAACATCTCGGACCGCTGGCCTTCCTTCCTGCCTGATGGAAAGCATTTCTTGTTTCTGAACAGCCCTTACGGCAACGCGGCCGATCAGAATGAGGTTCACTTGGGCTCGCTCGACGGCGGCGAGCAGCTAGTGCTGCGGGGAAAATTCTACGGCGCACAATATGCCGCTGGGCGGTTGTTGGCGGTGCGCGACGGATCGCTGCTGGCCTGGAAGTTTGACGCTTCCAGCGGAAAGGTCTCAGGTGATTCCATACCGATTGTCGATAAGGTCGCATCCGACGAGATCACGGCGTTGTCGGTTTTTTCTGTTTCCGCACAGGGCACGCTGATCTATCAGTTGGGCACAGGCTCCAACGGCGATCGTCACGTTTGGATGGATGCCACCGGCAAGGAGCTTTCCCAACTCTCTGAACCGATCGTCTACGGCCCCACCCGCATTTCCCCTGATGGTTCGCGGATCGCGACGCCGGTGATCAGCCAGTTCGGCAACTCCCCGCTTTGGATCTGGGACTTGGCCGGCGGCACGCGCAGCATGGTCTCTTCGGCCAAGGAGTATGTGGATGCCACGGTCTGGTCGGCGGATGGCCGAACTCTTTACTTCGACATCTTCAGCCCGGATTCGCACAACGAACTGCACGCGGCGGTGGCCGACGGCTCGCAGCACGAGCGCACTCTGATCAAGTCCGACCGCAACCTGTTGCCCGTGGACGTGACCAGCGACGGAAAGTGGCTTCTATACGAGGAGGCCAAAGTCGGCGAACTAACCGACGCCGAGCTCAAAGCGTTTCCCCTTGTGTCTGGCCTGCAGCCTTTTACTGTGTTGGACCCGGTGGCCGACAGCAGCAACGCCCGGCTCAAGCCCGGCTCCAACGACTGGCTCGCCTACCAGTCGAATCAATCCGGGCGCGCCCAGGTTTATCTGACGCGCTTCCCGCACCCCGGTGCCAGATACCAGGTCTCGAAAGATGGCGGCGTGCAGCCGGTTTGGAGCAAAGACGGCAAAACGCTCTACTACGTCGATCCCTACAGAAAACTCACGGCCGTAGATATTCAGACGTCCGGGGATGTGGTGCAGATTGGCGCGGCCAAACCGTTGTTTACCGTCGGCATTCGCCACTCCATTCCCACAGAAGCGTACGACGTCGCGCGCGACGGCAGATTCCTCGTGGTGGACTCGATCACCGAGAGCACCGCACCACTGGTGCTCGTCACAAACTGGGACGCGGAACTGAAGAAATGAGCCCACTGCGCAATCGGAAATTTAGAGAACTTTCGTTTCGCTTGCGACGGAACTCATCCTGGATAACGGGCAACCCGGAAGTTAGGCCCCGGAACAAGCTTTCAACGAAGCGGGCCAGAAGTCGGCTTCGCGGAGATCACCGCTGACCTCCTCGAAGCCCGTTTCTGGATAGCTTCCGGAGCCGACTAACCGTCACAACTTGAGGATACCGACTTGAACGGAAACGGCCGGGTCGGAAATCTCGCGAAACCCCAGGGGCACCGTGAGTGGTGATCGGACTGACGGAACGCCACTTGCTTCCGAATGGTCAGCTGTTGAAGCTATCGGACCTTATTTAGTTTCGCCCTGGCGAAGACTTTTCGCGCAAGAAGCAGGAATCCGGCGAGAGCGACAACATCGAAGATTATCTTTCCAACAATATCGAACCTCGGCCAGCTAGTCATGGTCCAATACGGAGTCGCCATGCAAGCGAGCGTCGCACCAAAGGCGGCTGCGAAGCCATGCACTTCGGTCCATGCCGGGCGCGATGTCCACCAGGAAAACAGTGCGAATGCGATCGTGGCCCATGCGGCCCCCGCGGCAATCGCAATCCAAAACGGTTGCACTGGTTGAGGAATGAATTGCTGGCCGATGAGCGAGAACCAGGCTGAGCCCATAACGAAGGCCGCCAATCCGCCCAGCCACGCCGGGATTGTTTTCCGCTGGTCTTCGGGCGATGGCTGGCCAAAGCCACGGACCAGGTACGCGAGCCCGATCAGCCCCACGATCGCCAACAGGCCCAATGCAATCATTCCCCACGATGGATGGTAGGGAGCCGCATGTAACCGTGGCCGTGCCTGTTGCGTCCAACCGTACCACGCGATGCGACATCCGAGCAGAAACACAATGCATGCGACGATAGCCCCAAGCTTGTGCAGCCACGGCTGTCTGGCGTACCGGGGAAAGAACAGTTCCGTGACCTGTACCGGGACCACTACGACCCACACGCTCTCATACCCGAGCATGAACAGAAAGTAAACGAGGTTCACTCCCCACACCCGGCCGTAGTCGGGGTGAGAGCCCGGAAACGGCAGCGGCGCCAGCGAGGTTTGCTGGATGATGAACTCCTCGGCAATGGACAGAGCCAGTCCGAGGAAAAGCAGGCTCGTGCCGCCGGCGCGCCATCGCCGCACCAGTTCACGGCAGAACAGCGCGCCCACACCCCAGACCATGACCTCTGGAAGGAAAACAAAGAGGATGCTCGCACGAGTCGAGCCGCTCAGCACTTCCCCAATAAATGGCGCAAGAAGGAGCAGAGTCCATATCGGAGCCGCAAACCGCTGTCGGCCGTTGCCTGGCATTTCGTTGAGTGTCGTAGCGTTCATGGTTTTTTCCTCCTCTTTTCGGTACTTGCCGCCTCTCGCAAGATCGCCTTCAGATCCCAGACCAGTTCCCCACTGAGAATGTCCTTCTCCAGAACTTTCACCCAGCCAAGTTCGGCCTTCAGCATGGTCAGCAGATATTCGCTTTCAATTAGGTGTATTCGCGCGACGTGGACCGATGCGGATGCCAGGCTGGCGGTAAGCTGCCCAATCTCGGTTTGGAGCTTCTGGACACGCTCCGTGAGGGGCTGGGCTGCCTCTTCTGGATCCAGGTGAACCAGGAAACTCAGGGCCGCCAAAAACTCGGATGATTCACGGCGGGGGATGGTGACCATCGAGCGAATCGTGTTGAGGAACTCGGTCTGGCCCGCGGGTGTGATGCGGTAAATGGTGCGCTCGGGGCGCTTGCCTTCCCGGTTCGTCGTCCGCACAGCGATCAGGCCGGCCCGCAGCAGGCGGGCGATCGCGTGGTACAGAGATCCGCGCTTGAGCGCAAGGATCTCGTCTTTGTGCCGAAGGCGAAGCAACCGCTGCATCTGGTACGGATGCATAGGTCCTTCGTGGAGGAATGCCAGAACAGCAACGTCCCAGATACTAAGTCCGTTTGCCATATAGTTCATATGAAGTATATCACATGAAGTATAAGCCGAGAGTAGCTTTACCCCCCAAGCGCACGTTGTCCAGAAGTCGGCTTGTGGGAAGTTGGCGTTTCCCGACGACAAAACAATCTGAGTGAGGGAGTCTTTCTTCCTCACCAAGTGGGCGGAAGTCGTGGACAAAAGCAACAAAGCACGACCAGGAATTTTTGAAAAGTTTTATTTATTTAGCTTCTTGTGAGCACACTCCTGCAGAGAGATTTTTCGCGTCAGACTGCCCGGTAGCGGAGCAGTCATGTACGAACCCGTTTGGTCTCTTAGGAGGCGTTGGGAAGAGACTACTTTTAGCCACACATCGCCAGTCCTTCGCCACTAGAACTTCCGCGAAACCGGACTGTTTAGCGTCGGGAATGGAGGGCAGGCAGTCTGCTGGAGAATTTCTGAACCAGTTGATTCCGCGCAACTTACGTAAACGTCGGCTCTTACGCCGTTCAGACCTGTACCGGCGGTTCGAATGTCTCCCTCTCCGCCAGACAGTCTTGACTGCAGAGAATTTTCGCCTCAGTTCTCCTCACAATTCGCGAACTATACCCATTTTTCGCGATTTTAGATTGGTAAGTTGGACTGTAGAGAACGGACTATGTTGGTAGTGGAGTGCGTAATGTCGGTGTTTCTCTTCGGAGCACCGCTAACCAGTCCGACTCCCAACCGGGCCTAAAGCGAAGCTTTGGCGATCAGACGTCGACGCTCGACTTGACTCTTGTTCGCAGGCCAATTCCTCTTTTCCCCTTTGTCTTCTTGGGGTTCGCATGACGGGACCAATTTCTCATTGGCCGGTGTCAATGCGTGAAATCACCTTGTTAACAACAAAGCAACACGCAGCGTGTGAAATCGGATCAGGGGATATCAAACGAAGCCGAGCTCCATGCGACCGAGATAGGATCTAAAGCAGCGACAATTTTCTAGAGCATTTCATATCCCGACGTGGGAGCGATTTTCCTGCTAGCCGTAAAGAAGCTGAGGCTGTCGTCCAGGGTGAAGCGAGGCGACCGCATTACGGTGGAAGCGGACTCGGGTGGCAACTCCGGCGCGGTTTACGACTTGCTCGACCGGATCGGCGCGTCGGTGCCTCTGCCCCTCTACAACTTCACCCAAGTGGAGCTTTCGGCATCGGTGATCGTGGACGCCGACAAGCCGCCGAAATCGGTAACGATCCGCATCACTCATCCCAACTCTTGCTCGCTCAAGTACGACGAATTGGATTTGAAGATTCGCGAGCTCCCCCTCTTTGCCCAGTCCTAAATTCCCTAGATGTCGTCCTGCTCCCGATGCCTGGTGTATTTAGTCCGACCGACGATGTCCGCGAGTTAAGTATCGCTCGATTAACCGCGAACACAAAATTTTGATTTTCCTCTACGTTGAACTAAATAGTCCGTACATTCCGCCTATTCAATTGTATTCAACAAATTCGATGACACTCATGACCAATCTGACAGTCTGTACTTGTGCCAAAGTGTTAACAATTGCAGCACTCGCAAGCCCCAGCTCGGCGCAGAAGCCGCACTTCCTGCCCGAAAAAGTTGGCGTCTGGGAACGCTGGCGGATGAGCTGTGATGGATCCGGCCACCATCTCACGAGCGAGCAGAACCGTCTCTACGGCGAGAAACTCTACCGGTTGTCCGAGGCGATTCATCAATCTCAGGTATTCAATCCTCCAATGGGCATCGTGGCCAAGCCCACCGGTTGCGTGAACGCCACCATGGAGTTCCTTGACGACTATCCAGACGCTCGCACCGGACCTATCCCGGGATACGTGATGGTCGGGACCTTTTCCTACGCCCTGACGCGCGACACGAACCAGGTAGTGGTCGCCGACGAAGGGCCGCAGTTCTTTATCGATGTGAACTCTATGGTTCGCCTCTATCACTACATTGGAGAACCCGACACAGCCCACGATGAGGGCGGCAAAATCTTTGTTCCCCCGGAAATCGCCCGCTACGTATCAGGATTTCCCCTGTACAAGACCGGCGGCATCGTCATTACGAGAATTACACGGCCGATCTTCCAGGCCGTTAGCGCCGAGCGCTTCCTGATGGCGCGAATTCGCCAGGCGCAGGCGGAACTGGCGGACTATCGGAAAAGACACCAGGATTTTGTCGGTGAGAAAAGGGACAAGAGAGTACAGGACAGCTACCAGCGCATCCGGGCCAGAAATCCTCAGGATGCCGAAAAATTCCTCGCGTCGGCGCAGCAGGCAGACCAGCATTCTGACCAGATTTTCACGGGTCTGGAACAGGCGAAGCAGGCGGAAATTGGAGGCTATCAGTCCGAACTGGCCGCTTTGACGCCGGAGCAAAGAAGGGGGCAGGCGTATGTGACCCAGAAATACGACGTCCCGGCCAAGGGCCGGATCCTTGCTTTTCCCGGCCAACCCGGGGCCTGGCCGCTAGTATGCTTCAATCCCGAGTTCTTCGACCGCTCCCGCCCGCGTACCGATGTTCAGTCGCTGGTCGTCGGCCGTCTTTATGATGCCCACCGCGACTCGGCCTACAACCCCGAGTACCAGAGGATCATCGATTTCCGTAGAACCTTCGACTTCCAAACCTTGCTGCCTCTCGTGGATCAATAAGGCAAATCGTTTGAGCCAATCGGAAAGTCATTTTTCGCCTTTGGAATTAGAGAAACCCGGAGGGGGTGTTGGGCTTGCGTGGCTATCCAATGCGAAATAATGCGCAGACTGAGTTCGGTTGCGGGAGGCCGACAATATGAATCTCAAGCTTGGGCTGGCAGGCATCTCAGTACTGGTGCTGGCATCGTTTGTGGCCATGCTGGCGGCGTAAGCTTCTACTTTCCAGGGGCGTGACTTCCGGGGGAGGCCATGCCCTTTCTTGCTTTGTGCGCATCCCCGCAGAGGTGCCGCTATGAAAATCATCTTCAGAACAATGACTTTGGCATTCCTGTTAACTCTCATCGGAACGGGCTGCGACAAGAAGCCATCGAGCAACGAGGCAGCGCCGAGCCGAAAGAGTTCCGAACCTGTGGCAGCCTCGGATATGTCTTCAATTCCCGTGTCGGATCCGGATTCTGCTCCGGCGCCGGTTCCGGCTGCAACACCGGCCGGCCCTGCCGCACGCGCCACCATCGGCTATCGGGGCGGAGCGCTGAAATCGGCGGATGGCCGCATCCAGATTTCTCTCCCTCCCAGCGCGGTCTATGCCGACACCGAAGTCAGTATTCAGCCGGTGATGACCGACGATCTGGACGGCATCGGCCCGACTTATCAACTCTTACCGGAAGGCACGCAATTCAATACGCCCGTGACACTGACCTGGCAGTTATCCGACGCCGAGCTGGCTGGACGTGCCATTACCGAAGCTACCATCGCCACCCGCGACCAGGACGGCGCGTGGAAAGCTCAACGTGGCGTTCAATATGACACCGCCGCAAAGGTGGTCCGCGTGGCCACCAGCCACTTCTCTCCTTGGAAAATGACATGGGCCGACTATTTGCCGAATATCGCCATCACGCCGACTCAAGATGATGTCAGCCTCAACAAAAGCCTCCAACTCCATGTAGCGATGCAGGACACGCCGGCCGGGAAATCGGTTCCATCCGGAAATCAACCGGGTGCCGGAAACGCCTCGGGTGGAGTTGACGAGGACTTGCTGACAGCTCCTCAATTATGCGAATGGAAAGTAAACGGCATCGCCCGCGGGAATGCGACCTACGGGTATATCTACCCGAATCAGGATAAATACGGAAAAATCTCCCCCGCCGAGAATAAGGGACTGTACACCGCTCCCGCCAAGATCCCCCAGCGCAACCCGGTCGCGGTCAGTTGCGAAATGAAAACTGGCCACTCCAAAATCATGGCCGTCTCCACTATCACGATCACCGACAAGAAGGGATGGGAAGTACAAGTGGAATACGTTTACGCCGAGCACCATTCCACTACCGGCCCCACTGTTGCGGGAGAAATCGCGACGAACGCGGGGAGTGCCCAGCGTTACGGGGACGTCCATTTCCACGTTTATTCCGACTCGCGATACGCGTCAGGGGCGGTCGGCGGTATGGGTAAAGGTACGGTCACTATTGTTGAAAAAGGTACATATACAAACAAGCTTTGTCACACCGGGGACGCCACCCACATTTCCGGACCGGTCGAGGCTGAGGGAAATGGCTCCGCGTCAAAAGCAGGCCAGCTCAGCGTGATCATTCACGCGGACAATCTGCACGGACATCAGGACCACGACGGTACTTGTGGCAAAGGCGGTCCCCCCAAGGAAGACTGGGACACGGCCAGCTTTGGCACGACCTGTAGCTTCACCGGGGTTGACTATGATAAGGGAGGAACATTCGAAGCCGACGTTCCATCCGACCGGGGAAAGGGGAAGTGCACGCTTACTCTTTCGCCGGATTAGAAGTTACGGGCTCCCATCATGACTATCGACGACATTCGGCTGCTCTACCAGTACGACCGCTGGGCCAATAACAGAGTTTTGCAGGCCACCTCCAGGCTTAGCGCTGAGGAGTTCACGCGCGCCGGGCCATCGCGTACTCCGCCTTGGCTACTTTGAGCTTTGGGATGTCGGAGTCAAAGTCGGCGTCTTGCCGTCTCGGCGTTTGAGAAGATTTCGAGAGCTCCGAGAAATACTCGCTATTCCCAACGAAATACCTTCGCCGAGAGCGCAACGCACACCACAAACGTGACTGCCAGTGCTGTCAAGTCGCGCGCGTGCGCCCACCAGGTGTCACCCTTCCAAATCCCTTCGAGCAGTGACACCGCGTAAGTTAATGGCAAAACCTTGGCAACTGCTTGAGCCACTGGCGATAGCGAGTCAACCGGCCAGAAAAGTCCCGAAACGGCCATCATCGGATACATAATGACGGCGCCAATCGGCTGCGCAAAGCGCGCTGTGGGAACGAGGCTGGCGATCAGAAAGCCGATCGACAAAATGCTCCAGGTGCTTATCAGAAGCGCCAGAGTGAACCGCCCCAAGGGGGCATGAATGCCGATCGGATAGTAGCGTTTGCCCGCCGCCACCATTAGCACCAGTGTGGCCGCGGTGAGCAACAACTTGACCATCACATGTGCGGTGAGAATCGTCTGGGGCCGCAGGGGAGTGGCGCGAAGCCGTTTGAGAATACCCCCCTCGCGATAGATCGAAATGATCGTAACTAGTGATAGCACGGCGCCGATGAGGATCAGGACCGAGGCGAGCACCGGGAGCCCGACGCCGATGAACCTATTTGCCTCGGGTGAGGTCAGCGCAGCTCTGCGGCCGATCATTCGACCCGCCACAAGGAACACCAAAACCGGGATACCGATCGTCCCGATCGCCCCCAAAGGCTCGCGCAGGAATATCTTGAGTTCGATCCATGTCAATTTCCAGAGTCCACGCAACATCGGATCAATCCTTAATCGCGAATCGAGTGACCGGTGAGTTTGAGAAAGACATCCTCAAGGTTGGGGAGAATCGTGCGGAAATCGGTGACCCGTATCCGATTCTCCGACAGACAATGAATCACCTCGGTGACAAGATCGTCGCTGCTAGCCCGAATTGTGAACTGCGACGCATTGCATGTGATTGCGTCGACGCGCGGGATCGCCCGAAAGCGTTCCCCAGCGCTCCCGTCGCCTGTGGCGAGGACGACAGTTCGCTCAGGGCAGTGTCGCTTAATCAGGCTCTCCGGGGTATCGATGTCGATGATGCGTCCGTGTTCGATGATTGCCACCCGGTCGCACAACCGCTCGGCCTCCTCCATGAGATGTGTAGTCAGGAAAACCGTTTTCCCGCGCTCGCGGATTCCGCGCACCAAGTCCCAGATGGCGTGCCGGGCTTGGGGGTCCAGCCCAGTGGTTAACTCGTCGAGAAACACCAGTTCCGGATCGTTGATCAGCGCAAGGGCAATGAACAGTCGCTGCTTCTGGCCGCCCGAAAGGTTCATGAACCAGGCATTCCGCTTGTCGATAAGGCCAAGCTGTTCGAGCAAGCGTTCGCCGTCGATCGCATTCCGCTGGTAGAGGGATGCCCAGAGGTCTACTGCCTCCCACACTTTGATGCGCTTCTGCAGCTGTGCCTGCTGCAGCTGAACTCCAATTCGCTGTTGTAGCTTATAAACGTCGTTGAAGGGATTAAGGCCGAGCACCGAGATCGTGCCCCGGTCGGGCGTTCGCAGACCCTCGATGCACTCCATCGTCGTAGTCTTTCCGGCGCCGTTGGGCCCGATTAATCCAAAGATCTCACCGTTGTTGACTTCAAACGATATATCGTCGACCGCCACCGTAGAGCCGTAGGTCTTGCGGATTGCGGAAACTTGAATGACTGAACCCATGATCGATTGCAAGAATCGCAGATTTGGCGGACCGGAATGAGGAGTCTGTCTCTCGGCCTTAGTCTAGGTCTTGCCGACTTGGATAAACAAGTGTCCCTGCTGGGTAGAAACGACGAAGCGCAATAAGGAGTCTGGCCCCGACGCAGAAAGTTCAATCTCGCGACTGCCTGCCGAGCTCGCAGTCACTGAGAACTATTCAGCCCTCAGAGGAGGGCGTAGAGAGAGGACCGCTTTCAGCCACATTGTCGCCAGGGATTCGCCCCTCGAACTCACCCCCAAACCGCACCGGTTAGCATGACTGCGCGGCTAGGAGGGTCGCGGAGAATCCCTTGAGTGGCATGTCGACCGCAACCTGCGCACACGTCGAGCCTTACGGCTCGACAACCTGTACCGAAGGTTCGAATGTCTCTCTCTCCGCCAGAAAGTCTTGACTGCAGAGAATTTTCGCCTCAGTTCTCCTCACAATTCGCGAACTATACCCATTTTTCGCGATTTTAGATTGACAAGTGGGACTATAGAGAACGGACTATGCTGGTACTCGAGCGCGCCATGTCGGCGGTTTTTTCTGAAGCACCGCCAACCAGTCCGCCTTCCAGCCGGGCCTAAAGCGAAGCGATCAGACGTCGACGCTCGACTTGACTCTCGTTCCCAGACCAATTCCTCTTTTCCCTTTTTGTTTTTTTAGGGTTCGCATGGCCGGGCCAATTCCGCATTGGCCTTGTCAATGCGTGAAACCACCTTGTTAACAACAAAGCAAAACGCAGGATGTGAAATCGGATCGGGGGATAATCAAAGGGAAGCCGAGCCCCATGCGACCGAGATAGGATTTAACGCTGCGACAGTTTTCTAGAGTATTTAATGTCCCGACGCGGAAGCGATTTTCCTGCTAGCCGATCCCTAAATCGAAAACGCTGGATTGCCTTCTATCACCTTCTGCTCGAGATTCGGTCGTTCGTGCTTGCCCCAGAGCCTTGCAGAGTGTCGAACCCGGTAGAGAATAGGTCCGCCATCCGGCTGGTCCTGGCGAACGATGGGACGCGGCAGGCAGATGAATTCCGTTTCCAGTCGGTCCGCTGCTGCGTGCACAACCGCATAGCCATGGCCGCCCATGTCGATAAACGACAGGTGCGGTGATAAATCTCCGTTGGAAAGCTGGCGCGCCTTTTGCACGTCACCACTCTTCGCATATTCCAGGCAGGACCGAACACCATGACGCACCAGCATGTTAATAGTGGGTTGCGGACGGTTGTCACCAGGACCTTGCCCGACGAACAGAGCCCGCAGCGGAGCGTCTTTGTGCAGTTGATGTTCCATTGCCTCCACAGCTCCGGGCGCGGAGATGGATCCAACGACGAATGCCACACCTACGGGGTCGAAGGACTTCGGCGGGAGAGACTTCGCCGATAAACCAGCCCAGAAGCTATGCGCGTCGCCCGCCACCGTGGCAAGCCCCGTAATCCCATGCTCTCGAATGAAATCGTAAATTTCACCGCGCTCCTGAGGGGCAGTGCTGAAGTCCACGCCGCCAAAGCTGGCATACCCAGCACCGGGCCACGCGCTTGCAACCATCCCTGGAGGAAGGTTCTGCGGGTCGGCGCGCATATCCAGCGTCGAAGTTGTGCTTCCCCAGATCTTCCAGGTAGCTTTCGAATTCCGCAGTTGTTCCAGAAACCACGCTTTTTGCTCGGCTCCGAGGATGGTTTGCGCAGGATCCGCCTTACGAAGGTTCGCAACTTGGCGATCCCCGAAACGGATGGTGTCCGGTGGTTTGCCTCCGTTGTAGTCCCGGCCACCATCGATGATCTCGAGTACCTCCTCAGGCACAAACTCCGAATAGTCCTTATTAAAGAAATCTGCGTCAGCGAACTTGGCTCCGGGATCCTCCGATCGGTAGCTTCGCTCGTCGGTGATCATGAGTTCCACATTCCGGCCCCAGCGGAGCGACCGGTATCCCGTCAGACTATGGATCGCCGCCAGATTGTTGGCCTCCTGCCCGAGTCCATGCTCATCGAAAACAGTGACTGGGGCATCCTTAACCTGCGGTGGGCTGAAAACTTCGAGTGAGGGACCGCCGCTCTTCACCATACGCGCCGGCTGATACTCAAAAAATGCCTGCATGGCAGCAACCTTGCGCGTCTGCGCGGGACGCGCTTTGCCGTCGAACACCTGCAAGCCTTGCCATCCCTGCCAGCTGTACTCATGGTTATCCCACATGGGAACAAAGGGCCAGCGGGCGCGAGCGTCCTGCACTTCGGGATCATGCAGGTAGGCGCGATACACAGCACGGTAGTCATCCACGTCCACGGGGATGTGGAAGTCGTGAATTTTCTCTCCTCGGGGATAACGGACGATTTCCTGCACCTTGCGGTCGTAATAAGTGGCGCGGTCCTCCGGATACCAGACCAGTTCATAGATGAAGTCGCCCAGGTGCAGAACAAAGCTGAGCCGGTCCTGTTCAGAAGCGTGTTCATCCTCGAAGATCATTCTTCGGTACGCGTTCTGCGCTCCGAGGTTTGCGTTTTGACAACTGACGAATGCGAAGCGTACCGGCCGAGAATCATTATCGGCAGGCGCGGTGATGGTGCGGCCAAGGCGGCTGCCGGAGCCCTCGGGATCGGTAAAGCGATACCAATAGACCTGGGCCGGCTTCAGTCCTCCGACCAGCACACGACAGGTCCAATCCGCCTCCGCCGAAATCGACACTCTCTGGGTTGCGATCACACGCTGGAAATTCTGGTCGAGCGCCACTTCGACGATCAATTCCTGGACCGGTTTAGGCTGCGGGGCGCGCCGGGTCCACAGCAATACGCTGTTGCTGTCGGGATCGCCGGAGGCTACACCTTCCGGGAAAAGGTCGCGACGCTCGCGCCAGGAAATCTTGGAGGGAGTCGAGAGTGAGCGACCCCAAGCGGCTTCCGCACCAAGCACCGCGGCCACAGCCAGAAAATCGCGACGGCTAATATTTCCCATGCTGTAACTCCTTCTCTCCGCTGCAAGGCACAGGATAGATGCGGGTCAGCCTGCACGCCAAGAAATCAGCAGTGTGATTTCCTTGCTTTTGGCAGGATCGAACGAGCCCCGCGCCAGGGGCTCGCCCTCTCAAACCTGCGCCTATTTGGCTCCCGCTAGAAATCCAGCCTTAGCGAGAATTGCATTACACGCGGGCCCGCATCGTTTGTGATTACGCCGAAGTTCGGCGCATTGATATCGGCGACGCTGTTGGTCGGCAACGCGAAATTGACCTGGTTGAAGACGTTATAGGCCTCGGCCCGCAACTCGAAGCCGTATTTCTCTCCCACGACGAAATGTTTGTTCAACGAGAGGTCGGTGTTCGAGAACCGCGGCCCCCTGAGATTGTTGCGGGTCGGCCCATCCAGCCCGAATGGGCCGGTGAAGGCATTCAGCGCGGCGGTCGGATTGGCGAACAACTGGATCTGACCCGTGGTTGGATCATTGTGGACTTGCGTTTTGATGTCGGACCGCTGGCCAACGAAGACGGCCGGACTGTTTTCGTTGAAGCTTACCGGGAACGCTTCTGTCACGGTCGTGGAGGCAAAGCCCGAGTGCCACGTATTAAGGAAGGCCAACTGCCAGCCTCCGATCACATGATTTACCCATCCGGATGCGCCGCGCGCGATCCACTTCCCACGGCCGAAGGGCAGATCATAAAGCCCGGAGACGCTGACCAGGTGCGTGACGTCGAAATCTGAATTGGCGCGGCACGAACGAAGCCGGATGGCATCGCACAGGAAGCCTCCATAGCCACCCGTCTGGAATGTCCCGGTAGAGTTATTGGCGACCGTCGAACTGTTGTCGATCGAATGCGAATAGGTGTAATTCAAGTCGAACTGCAATCCATGCGACATCTTCTTATGTAGGGTTGTCAGCAAGCCGTTGTAGTTGGAGTAGCTCTTGTTGCCGAAGTAGAGCTGGCTGCTGAATTGAGGATCGAGCCCTACATTCGAGGGCAGCATAGGGCCAAGGCCGATGCCGGCATAAAGGGCCTCGATTGTATCTGCCATGTCGCCCCTCAGCGGGAGTGGATTGAAGAACTGATTGACCAGATCGGCGCAGTGCGCGACTGGCAATCCAACCGCCGCCCCGAGTCCGGGACAATCGAGTCCGAAGTAGTTTGCCTGAATAACGGGCGTCATCAGATTGTCGAAGAATGGCGAATCGGCAATCGGCTGGCCCGCTCTCGCCTGGATGGACAGGTTCGTGAATTGCTGAACCAGGCTCTGGCCGGAAGCCGGGTCTTTGAAATCGACCACCTGTCCCGCATCACCTCGTGACAATAGTCGATGTCCCATTCGCAGGAAGTAGGTGGACTCCAGCAGGAAGTTGCCCGGCAATTCCCTCTGGAAGCCTAGGGTGATCGTCTCCGAATAAGGCGTTCTGTAGTGGGGATCAATCGCCATCTCATTCGCGTTTCCGATGAGCCCGCTGTACGGGAAGATTGATCCAGGAGGGTTGAGATAAGGGGTGATCGGAACGGTTGCAGGTTGCGCTGGATTCAGAGGCGGCAATGCACCGACCGCTGTGAATCTAGGATCGGTCGCCAGGCCATTCTGGAAGACTGTAGGCACGCTCTGTCCGAACACGAACGAACTCTGGTCATTGAAGAAGTTGATGGCAGACAAGATGGTGTGGTCGTAGACGATGCCTGCGCCGGCCCGGATGACCGTCTTCCGATCGCCGAGAACATGTCCGAGGACACCATCGGTGAAAGATGGGTTATAGGCAAAGCTCAACCGCGGTGCAAAGTCGCGCCAGTCGGGATGGTAGTAGGCCGGAGCGTGATTCGCTTTTCCACCGAAGCTGTACACCACGGGTGGCGCTGCATTGTCGCCACTGATGCCTGCCTGCCCGGCCGCCGCACGAAGGTTGTACATGCTCGCGAAATCGATATTCGGAATTGTCTGGAATCCATTCAGTTCGTAGGGCACTGAGTAGTACTGCCAGCGAAGTCCGTATGTCATCGTGAGATCGCTTTTCATCCGCCACGTGTCTTGCAGGTAGGCTTCGGTTTCGTAGTAGCGATAATTCCGGCTATGTCCCGAGCCTTGCGGCAACGGCTGCAGAGAGTGGCTGTTTTCGTAGTTACTGTTAACGTTCGCAATGCGGCCAAGAGCAAAGGCGTACGCGTAGCTCCAGTCCGCGCCTGCTACGGGGTCGGAGAGAAGGTCAGACGGACCGGGCACGCTGAGTACGGGATTGCCGAGCCCGATCGTCATGGTATTAAAGTCGGCGACGAGTGTGCTGCTGTCTTTGATCGGCTTGAACGTGGCGCCGATTTGGATCGCATGAGAGCCGCGAACGTAATTGAAGTCGTCACGGAACACAGGGATCGGCACCGAACGGTGCTGACTTCCTCCGCCGTAGAAGGGCACGCTTAGCAAGCCGATGCCGGACGGGGATGGCATAAATGTTCCGTATTGCGTGGTACCGGGAGGATTGAAAGTAGTCGGAAAGCCGAAGATACCTCGGGTCTCGCCGAAATTAAACTGGTTCACTTTCGTGTTGCTGATCGTCCATGTGTGGCCGAGCACATACGCGAAGCTGTGATCGATGATCTGGTGCGTGACAGGGTCTCCGGGAAATAACGAGGAGGATGCGAAGTTGGCGTCATCTCCCTGCGTCCTGCGAACGATACTCACACGGCCAAAGAGCTTCATCTTGCTGTTCAAGTTGTAATCGAGGCGCGTCACATAGCCGTTGGATCCGTAATGCGATGGAGAATTCCAGCGAAAGCCCGCGGTGTTGATGCCATCCCCATTCGTCAGATCATTCGCGGATGGGTAGCGGGAGTTGATGAAGGTCAGCAACGCCTGGTCTGGACCGATCCCGGCGGGATCGAGGCTCGTATTGGACGCTGAAAAGGTGCTGATGCATTGAGGCTGTGTGTTAATTCGACTCGAAGCGGAGCAACCTGGGCCATTATTGATGTAAGCGACGTTTCCGGCGCGAAATGAATCGAGTGGCACGATCACGTTTACAGGATCTGAAGTTGCGTCTCGCCGGCCTTCGTAATTGAAGAAGAAGAAGAGTTTGTCTTTCTTGATTGGACCGCCTAGGCTAGCGCCGAACTGGTTTCGTGTCAGGGCCGGCTTGGGAATCACCGGGGACTGCCGATTGTTAAAAAAATCGTTCGCTTCAGTGGCGGCCGTCCGGTTGTATTCATATGCCGCGCCATGCCACTTGTTGGTGCCGCTCTTCGTACTGAGTTGTACCATGGCGCCACTGCCACGCCCTTCGGCCGACAGGGGGTTGGCGACTTCAATGCGCATTTCCTGAATCGAATCGACCGGAGCATTCGCCGTCATGGCGCCAGCCTGACCCGTGCCGAAGTCGTTCGTGTCCAGTCCGTCGAGCGTGTAATTGCTCTGATCCCCCCGAGATCCGGCGACAGAACCGTCGCGACTGCCGAGAGTGTTGTCGCTACCACCGGTATCAAAGGTATATCCGGGTGAGTAATTGAGGAGGCCCAAAGGAGTGTCGCGAATGGCCATGGGAAGCTCGTGCACCATCAGCATGTCGATCGATGTAGCAACTGAGGTATCCGTGGTATTCAGCGAGACTTGAGATCCGGAGCCGTTGACTTCGACAGATTCCGTCATGCTTCCGATCTTCAACTGGGCATTCTGCGTGTGGGTTGCGTCCACGCCTACATAAATGTTTTCGATGTTTTGTGTGGCAAACCCTTCCTTGCTGAATATGAGGCGATACCCCGCTCCGGGAAGCACTTTTAGAAACGTATAGGCGCCGAGCGCGTTGGTCTTCGTCTCATACGTCGCATTTGTTTTTGTGTCGGTAAGCTTCACCGACGCATCCGGAACTACGGCCCCGCTTGTATCCGTCACGATACCAGTAAGGGAAGCCACATCCTGAGCTGATAGTGACAATGAAAAGGCGAGGACGGAGATCGAGAAACAAAGGATCAAAATGCGATCGAGCAAGATGCGAGAACGTAAATACATGCACTGTCTCCTTGTCAGTGTTTCGTCGTAACCAAAACGAATTCACCGCTCTTTATGGAGTGATGTGAGAAGGCTGACCCAACTGCGCTAGTGCTGTGATCTGAATGTGGCAGTGTCAGGACCCGCGGCGCTACTTGTGCAGGTAGATCTCCAGAGACGTAGATTTTGAGAGTCTTGGGATGAATGTTGACGGAAGCGGGACGAAAGGTTCGCTAAACCGTTTTAAATGGTGATCTACGGGATGACGGACTGCAGCTACAGGAAGTCCTGGTAGTTGGTTTCTACGAAAAGTTGTAGCAGCTGCAATTGCGAATACCAGCTGCCATAGACGCCAGACAATGAAAGGATTCCCGACCAGGAGCAGCCCGGAACTCCAGATAACTTATTTTTGGCGTCGTTGCGAGGATGATCGATCTTCAAACAGCGCGGTGCAGTTCAGCTTGCCTGGCCAGTTCAAACGAAGGATCTTCAGCCGCAGACTCCGATGACGTCTGAAACGGGATACTCACCAAAACCGAGACACCACCTTCCGGAGGCGAAGCAAGTTCCACCACTTGATTCTGGCCATAGAGAGCCTCCAACCGTTCTCGCGTAACCTTCAAGCCAACCCTACAGCCGCGGTCCGTTCCGGATGCAGAAAGTCCAGGGCCATTGTCTCTCACTTCCAGCTTGAGATCTCCGTCGCGGCGATAAGCTGAGATGCGAATCTCTCCCCCTGCCGTGAGGTGGGAAATGCCATGTTTCACGGCGTTGTCGACGAGGGGTTGCAACAATAACAGAGGTACTTGGGCGTCAAGTGTATCTGGAGCGATGTCGAAGAACACGGTGAGGCGATCTTCGAACCGGACTTGTTCAATGCCCAAATAACAGTTCACGAATTCAAGTTCACGATTGAGGGTGGTGATCTGGGTTCCGGCAGATTCCAGGTTCATACGGAGCAGATCTGCGAGCCGCGTGATCATGCGGTCGGCAGCTTGAGTGTCGCTCATCATGAGAGCCGATATGGAATGCATCGTGTTGAACAGAAAGTGGGGCTGCAGTTGACTCTTCAAGGAGTGCAGATGGGCTTTGGCCAGTTGCACCTCAAGCTGTCCCGCGCGTATTTCACGATCGCGGAACTTACGGTAGTACGAAATCGCGTGTGCGACCAGGACGATGGGAATGAATGTTCCCGTGATGTCATCCACCAGATTGTTCAGGAAAAGTTTGCGCAGGCCGCTCCATTGAATGTCGAAGTGATGCAAGTGGGCATTCCAGATCGCGGAGGTCCAATCCCGATACTTGGGCTCATAAATTGCGTACGGAGTTACTCCCCTCAGCATGATGTGGGCGATGCAAAACAGGACTCCTGCCAAGAGATACGGGAGCAACCGCCACGGCCAATTGTTGCGACGGAGGGGATAACGAGTCGCCAAAGCATAGACGAATGGGGTGAGTGGCACATACGGCAGGATCTGGCTCAATTCCAGCCACAGAGTGGTCCTGAAAGGCATCGGCATGTCGGTGGAACGATAGAGTTGCCAAACCGTCAGTGTGGCGGCGAGTGCAATGACAGCCCAAATGCAGAAGCTTACCCCAAGAACGACGCTCCATCGCGCACTCTCGCCGCGCGCCTGAAACACTCGTGCGTCGCTTGGTCCGGGCGACTTGCCGGGCCTCGGCCGCCGAACTAATTCACCTGCGCATTTGGGACAGACCCTGCGGAGATTTACATAACAGGTTTGACAGTAGGTGCATCCGTAGCAACAGATGTATGCATCGCCATCCGATGTCAGGGGATGGCCGCATGCCTCACAGGCGGTTTTCATTCGCGGGAGCCTCGGCAATCAAGCAAATCGAAGAGAGCTATTCAATCACGCCAGACCCCAAGCAGAGGCGAGATTGCATCCCCATTAGACTGGCATCTGTCCCAAAGGTAACGCCGTTAATCCCAAGCTTCCGAGCCGGTTGGATGCCTACGGACGAAATTCACTCCGCGGTGGGGTCCGTGAAGCTTTCCGATGCAGGTTCAACTCGCCGCCATTTTGCTCCGGAGGAGCACTTCACTCGTTCCGCCTCGCACGCCACGGACATTGCGTTCAGTTCGTTCGCAATCGCGGTCCTTGCAGAATACTGATCAGAAAAGCTATAGGATTCGCGCCGAATGATCCGGATGAATATTTCATCCTCCGAGAGTCCGTCACACGCTTCAAGCAAAGCAATCCTGCAGGCCCGCCGCAAAGCAGGATCGTCTTGGAAAGCAACCTCGTGGTAATCAGGCGATAAAGAGTTCTGATCCGGACAGCCGGAACACGTTCGTTGCGAGTGTACGGCAGAGGCAGACTGAAGATCGTGCAGGGCCTCCAGGGCACGCTTCAGCATTCGGATGCGTTGCGTCAGTGGCAGGAGACGAGCCTGAAGTTCACGAAGTTCGAGACTTGCAGTGTCAAGAATTCCGCCAACCGGAGGCTGAGCAGTGCGTTGTTGATAGCTGGTCCCCATGGCAGCACGACGGATTATCCAGCGAATGAACCGCCTGTGGACATCGCGAGGGACGGAAGCATTCAAGTATGGGATAACCCCCATCTATTTATTGAATCGTTGCTGATCGTAAACGATCCGTCGCGGCGAACGTCTAATCGTTAGAACTGGGGATTCCTGCGGTGGACGGGCCAATATGTTTCCAGACTCTGCTTTAGCGCCTTCTGAGGGTATGCCGGCCGGAAAGTTGATCCGGGTCGTGATTGCGGATGATGAACGCCTGGCGCGCCAGAAGATTCGGACGCTCCTCGTATCGGAACCGAACATCAGTGTGGTTGCCGAATGTCAGGATGGCAGGCAGACAGTTTCTGCCATCAATTGTTTTCGTCCCGATCTCCTGCTTCTTGATATCCAGATGCCCGATCTCGATGGGTTCCAGGTACTGAACGAGATCCCAGCGCAAGAACTGCCCGCGGTCATCTTCACCTCGGCCTATGATCAGTACGCGATTCGCGCTTTCGAGGCACACGCGCTCGACTACCTGCTCAAACCGTTTGATCGGGAACGGCTGCATAATGCCATTCAGCGTGCACGAGCTGATTTGTTTAAATCGGAAAATGGAGACATCACTCACAAGCTTCTGGAGCTCCTGTCCCATATCAAGTCCGGAACCAGCGCCGCGGCGGCGGATTCTCAGAACCGGCTAGTGATCAGAGCTAAAGGGCGCGTCATTTTCCTGGATTTGGAAGAAATCGACTGGGTTGAAGCGGCGGCGAATTATGTCCGGCTCAATGTGGGGAAGGAGTCTTACCTCCTGCGCGAGACGATCTCGAGGACATCGGAGCGTCTAGATCCGAACGACTTTATCCGCATCCACCGATCCACAATCGTCAATGTGCGGAAGATCAAAGAACTCATTCCGGTCAACAGTGGAGAGTATGTCGTCGTGCTCAAGAGCGGGAAGGAACTGTCCTGCAGCCGTGGCTACCGCGCTCTCCTACAGCGCATCATTGAGAAACATTCCTAAGGCAGCTGTATTGATTCCGTGTCTCCGCCTGTGTGGACGCGCATTTAATCCGGCGTGAGCATCGCACACTCAGGCCGCTGACTCGCACGACTATCGACACCCGTTATATTCTCCCGGTCTTCATCCCTCCAGTTCATCTATGCATCCCATCCAGCGCAAGCCGTTCTCGCTGTGTCGCGTCTTGTTCGCATGTCGCAGACAAAGAGCAACGGCACGGGGAACGTAAAACACTCGCTGCAGTTCGCCAGCGTGCGCTCGTCAGCGCAGCGAACAACAAAATCGTCGCACAAATGCAAAGCCATGCAAGGAATCGCCGCCGCTGTGTTGTCATGCAGCGTTTGCGCGGTCAGTTTCGCCGGAGACTACAAAGTGCCGGCGCCGCCCATTGTGAAACACTCGGAGGAGATTCCGTTCACTTTGTATCAGGGATATCTGATTGTCGTTGATGGACGGCTCGGCACCCTCGAACATCAGAATCTTCTGATCGATACTGGAACGAGTCCGAGCATGATTAACCGGAGCGTCTCGGTAAAGCTTGGGCTACAAGGCATTCGAGGGGACGTGGCTACCTTCAGCAAGACGGTGCCTGCCGATCAGGTAACGCTTACCGAGTTTCAGGTGGGACCGTTACGCCGACAGAACCTGAATGTTATGGTGGCCGATTTCACGAAGGTCGAAAAGGGCGTTGGAATGCATATTGACGGCATTGTGGGGTTGGACGTGCTGAGTTCGACGAGCTTCACGATCGATTTCGGGAAGCGCCGCATTTCTTTCCAGCCATCGCACGAACGCCATTCCGTACCCTTTTCTGTGGCCGACCACTTCCTTCGAGTGGACCTGAATACAGGCAAGAAACAATTGCACCTGCTTGTGGATACGGGAACACCGCAACTGATTCTGTTCAATCGGGCATTGCACGACCTGGACTATGACTGGATTACAAAGAATGCGGTGGGAAGCAATCTTTCCGGGGGCGCGTTCTACGCGAGCGTTGTGCTGCCCGAGGCAAAACTTGGACCGGAGAGTGTCGGTGCACAGCGTGTGACTGTTGTAGCAAATGAAAATGAAGTTGATAAAGGATACGACGGATTGATGGGGACATCGCTGCTCCATGCGAAGCGGCTCAGTTTCGACTTTGATCGACAGATCCTAGCCTGGAGCAACTGAGCTTCGGAAGCGCGATTTCCACGCAAGCGTAAATATTCGTGCAGGATTAAAAAAGGCCGCCGGCTCACACCGGCGGCCTCGCGATTGGTGCCGCTTAGAAGGTGATCTTCAAACTGAACTCCGTTGCGCGGGGTGCGCCCAAACCATAAACGCCAGTGCCCGCTCCTACGCGAACGTTCTGAGTTCCGGCATACGTTGTGCCGCCAATGTTGCCGGGTGCGCCGGTCAAATAGGGGCTCAACACATTCGGTGGCAGATCGAAATTGGCGAAGTTAAAGATGTTGAAGAAGCCAATTCCTGGTTCAATCGTGACGGTCTCTTTGATTCTGTATTTCCATCGAAGGGACATGTCAACATCCTTGAGCCAAGCCAGCCCAACAGCACCCGAGACAGGTGCGGGGAGGGATGGAGCGACAGCGCCCATGGCTTGCAATTGGGAGACTGTGAACAGTCCGTTGGAGATCAGGACCTGACCCGCCGGTGTCGGTTGGCCGGCAGTGTTCTGGTTGTAGTTGCTGATGACCTTCCCGAGACCGCCCGGGCTGACGCCTCTCATGAAAGCGCCGTTCTTCGTGCCGGGAACCAAGTCCTGTATCGTTCCATCTCCGGTGAAGTCCGTGCGGAAGATTTCTCCGTCCCCCAGCCCGGAGTTGGGAACGACAAGCGGCGTGGACAGCGGGCTGTAGAAGTGCCCGATGATTCCGGTCTGGAATCCCCAAGGCAGATCAAAGCTGCCGCCGAATGAGAGTTGATGCCTGCGGTCGAGGGTGGAAGGCCCCATATAACGCATGGGATTGGCATTGTCGGCCGCTCCGATAACGAAGTCCTGATCCCCATACTGCTGGTAATTGGCAGGCTGAGGATTGGGATTTGCACCGCCAGGGTTCACGAATTTCGACAAGGCGTAAGCCACTTGCAAGTTCGCCGCCTTGATTCCCCGCAGGGGGTTAGTGACATTCTGTACCAACTTGAAGTCGAGTGCGTTGTACACGGACCGCCCGATAGGAAGCAGGAAGTTCAGGTTCGCGGCCGCCGGATTCAACCCCGCAAAAGCACACCCTGCTGCTGGGCATCCACCGGAGCCGGGCTGCCCAGTAACTGTCGTTCCACCGACGCCGAGTTCGTAGGATGCGGTGAGACCTCGGGCGGCAAAGTCTGACATCTGTGCGCCCAGGTTGGCTGCCTCAAGATTTGGGCAACCTCCCGGGGCCAAAGCTCCGGCGAGAGAGGATGCTCCGCAATCGGTGATGGTCTGAGCAATTGCGGCCTGTGCGCCAGCCATATTGAAGTAGCGCGTGTCGCCGGTGTGATTGACATCGACCCCTAATAGCGATCGGGTCTCAACGTTTCGGACATAATCGACGCTTAGAACCGTTCCGCGGTGAAGTTCACGTTGAAGCCCTATATTCATCTGGAACGAACGCGGAGCCTGGAAATCCGGTGCGAAAGTCAGGGGTACTGGTTGCGAGCCGATCCCCAAACCGTTGGATAGCAGACTTCCGATATAACCTCCATTGGCGAGGGTTGGACTGAACGGGTACGCCGATTGATAGGTATGAAAAATATTGAGGATGTTCGCAGCAGCCGACGCAATCGAGATCGGAGCGCCATTGTTGCCGCAGACACCATCGGGAACAGGAATCGATCCACCCGGAACCGGGATCGGAGCCGCTGGGGTACCCACACCGTTGCAGAGCCCAGGGGTCTGCAAGAATGCGCCCGTAGCTTCGCGGGTCGGACGGTCAAACAGAACATTGTTCCAGATTGTGTTTTCGTAATAGAGGCCCGCTCCGGCGCGAAGTACAGTTTTGCCGGTTCGCGTCGGATCCCATGCGATACCGATCTGGGGAGCGAAGTTCAGGTTGGGCTGGCGAATCCGCGCGCCCAGGTTTGGGAAGTCTGAGACGACGTTGTTGAGCGTCGGAATTCCGGGCAGATCGGCATCGTTCCGTCCGGTATCGCGAACATAGCGGAGTCCTACCTCAATGTTCAAGTTCGGTTTGATCTTCCAGCTATCGCCCAGATAGAAGGCGATCCGGTTATCGGGACCCAAACCTCCGGCCGGAAATCCGAATGCCTTCTGGGAAGTGGCGTAGCCAATGCCGTTGCCGATGGTGATGGCAGCTACGTCATAGTTGAGCGGATTGGACGCGGTCGTCCCATCCGGTCCAGCCGGACAGGCCGGACTCACTGCTGCGCAATTCGCATCGAGCAAAGTCGGGTCGGAGACTACGAGAGGAGCCAGACTGAAGAA
This sequence comes from Terriglobia bacterium, assembly GCA_963727085.1. Lineage (GTDB taxonomy): Bacteria > Acidobacteriota > Terriglobia > Terriglobales > Acidobacteriaceae > Sulfotelmatobacter. The sequence continues at coordinate 779,333 of CAVSER010000008.1, forward strand.
TGCAGCAAATCCCCCTCCCTGGATGTGGTTGAATGTGGCTCCGAAGCGAACCAAATGATTGTGCAGCGGCTTGCTGCCGTCGTATTTGTATTCGTGATCGCTTTGCGGAGTGGACTGAGGAGCGAGGTAGTTTGGACCGCCGGCGAACGGACCGTTGAAGACAGTAAGTCCTGAACTGGAGAACGGCTGGCCCTGATCACCATTCTGGATTTGGTTCTGGAATTTCAGGTACTCGAAGCGGATGCTGTGAGTGAAGCTGCCAGTATTGAAGTCGAGTCCAATGACATGGGACCGGGAATTGTCCTTGTTGCTGTAAACCTGGTAACTGGACGCAAAGTAAGTGGCGTCGGCCAGGTTGGCGAAGTAGGTGTAACGATAGAAAAGCTTGGCGCTCTGGCCCAGCTGGTAATCCAGTTTGCCCAAGAGTTCAGTTTCTCGGAATGGAGCATTGAAGAATCCGGAATCGCTGGCAAATGGAGCGGGTAAAGACACGGGAGACTGCAGGTTGTTTAGCGTGCGCTCCCCGTCAGCAAAGAAGAAGAGTTTGTCCCGGATGATGCGACCTCCGAGGGCGGCGCCGTATTGGTTGCGTTGGTACGCGGGATTGCTGAGTCCGGGAGGAGTAGGCAACGCCGCCGCAACGGCACCATGGTCGCGAAAACTTCCGAACGCCTGGCCGTGATACGTGTTCGTTCCAGACTGCGTGGTAACGTTCACCGCACCTGATGAGGTCAGGTCGTTGGATAAGTCCAGTTTCGATTGGCTGATTTGAAACTCGGCTATCGCGCTCGCGGGGATGTCTTGGGTGGTCGTTCCGACGGTCTCATCACTGACATCTACGCCATCGACTTCAATGCGAGCGCTGCGTCCGAAGCGGCCGCCGAAAGAGATTGAGGAGTATCCTACTTTGGTTGGATCGAAGTTCGTGCCATCCTGGATTTGTACTCCGGGTTCAAGTTGTGCGAGATCGAGGAAGTTCCGGCCGTTGAGTGGTAGAGTCTCGATCTGCTGACGGGTCAAGACTCCCTGTACCGTGGCTTGTTCGGTGTTTACCTCTACTCCGCCGGCCTGAACCTCAATGACCTGGCTTTCCTGCCCGACTTGCAGATTTGCGTTGAAGGCCGCGGTATTTCCAACCAGTACGTGAACCACCAGGCTCGCGGTGCTGAATCCCTTCGCAGATACCTGTACGCGATAATCCCCCGACGTAAGCGCTCCAGAGGTGTAGGCACCGGAAGAATTCGTGGTGAGTTTGATCACCAGATTGGTTGCTGCGTTGGTGATGGTGACGCTGGCTCCGCCCACAACCGCGCCAGACGAATCAGTCACAGTACCGATTATGCTTCCCGTCCCTACGGTCGTCTGAGAATTGAGGGGTGAAATCCAAAGCAGCAATAGACTCATTAGGCTGGCGAGACAAACAACTGTTTGCCTACGGAGCCAGCTTAGAGCAACCTTCTCCCGCATGTGAAACCTCCTAGTCATTTCTGACCGCGTTGGCGGTCGTGCTTGGGGCTTCAATAGGGCAAGCGAGCGCCCGCTCTGAGAGTTGCCAAGTCAGTACATCGTCTTGAGGGATCATTGGCGGAGGAATAGCGATAAGTCCCCTTGCTTCGACTACAAGAACGCTCGCAGGGAATCCCCGCGGTTCGAAATTAATATGGTTCACTGGACGTTTCTCGAGCAGAGATATGAAGAATGGGAATCGAGAGAGCAAGTTCTTATCGGTATGCGCCTTGAATTGGCATCCAAGACGTGAACATCGAACCCATGTCACAGCGATTGCCGACATTGCAGAACTCGAGGCCGAACCCGATCATCGCAGGCGCAGTCGGGGGCTTGGCGGGGACACTCGCGATGAGCCGGTTTCAAAGAGCGTGGCGCCGGATATCCCAGAACAAAAGACAACAACAACAATTGTGTATTCGGCGTGCACCGGAACCGACCGACGAGGAAGGATCCGCTGAAATACTGTCGCGGGTAGCGACTCTGGCTGGAATAAGGGTCCGGGACAAAAGTCTAAAGCGCGGTGGCGTAGCGGTACATTACGGTTTTGGAGTCGCAGCGGGCGCCCTCTATGGTGCGCTTCAGCGGGGTCGGGCTGAGCCACTCCAGGCACGCACAGTCCTAAAAGGGGCTCTCTTCGGCGCCGCCCTGTTTTTGGCCGCTGAAGAAGCGCTCAAATTGACGCTGAGGTTCTCTCCCCAGCAATCGCTACTCGGCTCTCGCAAGTATGCGGTCGCCTCCCACGTGGTTTATGGAGCTTCTATGGCGGTAATGTCCGAGTGGATTCGACAATCTTTGTAGTACCCCAGCGAATGGTTGCCGGAACAACCAGGGGTTACGCGGGAGAAGTTGTCTCCGAACTTTTTGCCCAACCGCCGTCTGTGCCATTGCATCGCAATCGTGCCGATGAATCCCGAAATGTCTAAGTCTCAGCTTCGGCCCGAAGAGCAGTTAGCCTCCATTTGGAATCTCGGGGGGCTTACATGGAAGGAACTCGCAGCTCGCGTGTGGACCGAGATGGACCAGACGGACGTCATCAATCGGGCGTATGAACTTGCGTACAACTTTCTTCTCGGCGTGTTTCCACTGTTGTTATTTCTATTCGCGCTGCTGGGAATCTTCGCGAGTCAAGGTGGCACGTTGCGAAACAGTTTGTTTTCTTTTGTACAACTCGCACTCCCGCCCGCGGCCTACCAGATCCTTTCAAGGACTGTCGGCGAGATCACTGGGAATCCAGTGGCCGGCAAGTTGACTTTCGGACTGTTGTTCGCGCTCTACTCCGGATCGGCCGGAATGACCCAGTTGATGTCCACGCTGAACGCTGCGTATGAAGTACGCGAAGATCGCTCCTGGATCAAGGTCCATCTCATCTCGCTGGGTCTGACGCTGGCAATGTCGGTGCTGGTGATCGCAGCACTCTTTCTAGTACTTGCAGGCTCGCATGTGATTGGCGCAGTCGGAGGCTATGTCGGGTGGACCAAGGCTGCTCTCGTTGCGGCCAAAATACTTCAGTGGGTGTTGGCACTAGGCTTTGTAGTCCTCGCATTCGCGATCGTGTATTACTTCGCGCCGGATGTAGAGGAACAGCACTGGTACTGGATTACACCGGGATCGATCATTGGTGTAGGTCTATGGGCAGCCGCGGCCGTTGGATTGCGGGTTTACTTGCACTTTTTCAATTCCTACACGAGGAGCTACGGGTCGCTGGGGGCTGTGATGATTCTGATGCTGTGGTTCTACGTGGCTGGCCTTGCGGTACTGATTGGCGGTCAAATTAACGCAACGATTGAGCACGCGGCCGCGGAGCACGGCCACGTGGAAGCGAAGGATCACGGGCAGAAAGCTGCCTGAGCTGATGCACTTTTTCCTTAATCCCGTGGCCCGATTGGACCCTCATGGTCTGGAGTCGACACCGACTGATTCTTCTGAAGTGGCAGTTGCCAGTTTCGGGCAGACACGTGGCCGGCATAAATCCATGCGAAACGAGTAATCAGTGACCCCGCAACCGATGAAACAGCCGCCCAGCGGCGCAGGGCCTGCGATCTTTTCGTCCCGCCGAAAAAACTCGCTGCGCGCAGGGCTAGGGGCAGGGGACCCGATAGAACTCCGCCGGTTCGAGTGATCCATCCGCTGGTGCCGTGCTTTAGCGGGTCGAGATGCGAGTGCGCTCGGCCTTCGATGCGCAGTCCTTCCCATGTCTCAAAAATCGCCGCCCCCATCCCCAAGGCTTGCAGAGCGCCGCTTTTGCGGTGCCCCATCAGCTCGAGAATGCCCACGGCTGCTCCTAATCCGGACATTCCAAAATGCAGCGGTAGATCGCCAGCATTCTGATTCCAGACGGGGATCGCAGTGGCTCCGATCAGCACGCCCGTATAGTTCGAGAAAGGAAGTCCGAACGCCAAGGATGCCGCCTGGCCAGCGTTTTCCATTACCCTCACAGGTAAAGAAGGACCATACCTGTCTCGGAGAAATCCAGCGAATGCCGCAGCCGCGGCTCCGGTGGAAAAAGCCAGCAAGGTCCACACACCCATAGACATTGCGCTCTGTGGTTTGAAGACTCGCAGCATCGCGAGAAAGCGTTCGGGGCGGCCTAAGTCGGCGACCAGGAGAGCCGGTGAAATGACAGAGCCCGCTGCGGCGATCCAGCGGGCATGTTTCACTAATTCGCGATCCGCGCCAGTGTAATCCGCGATCGCACCGATGACGGAGGCGGCGCCGGCCGCTCCGCCAACGAAGAAATAGAGTGGGATTTCCCAAGTCCAAGGCGGTTGCTTCAGCAGAGGAATCTGATAGTAGCCATTCTCGGGAGAGGCCTGTGGAAATGGAGCACCCGCCGGGCGCGTACTCACGACTGCGAGTTGGCCGCGTTTCTCAGCTTCTTGTCGAATCTGATCGAGACGTTGCTCGCGTTCCGGATCGATGGATCCCAACTCGCGCAGCGGGTACGCATCGCTCATCCTCTTCTCCCGTTTCCGTGGCTGCCATCCGTCAAGAATGCGAGCAGAGTGCCCCCGAGCAGCAATCCGGCTGCAATCGCAGAGGATCGCCAAGCTTTCTTCAGATAGACAGTGGGAACTTCCGGCGCAGGAGGCAGATTGTAAGTTCTCGGATCACCGCGAACGATAAAGATCGCATGCGTTCCATTCACGCTGGAATCTACCGGATCATAGATCGTTGCGTCATCCATGCCACGGCGCTTCAATTCCGAAACACGCTCCTGTGCCACTTCGCGAAGGTGCTCGATTTCGCCGAACTTAATGGACTCAGTTGGACAGGCCTTGGCACATGCGGGCTGCAATCCGACTTTCTGCCGGTCGTAACAAAAAGTACATTTGAAGGCACGGCCATCTTTCTGATTACGTTCGACCACGCCGAAAGGACAGGCTGTGACGCAGTAACCGCAGCCGTTGCAAACGTCGGGCTGGATGAAGACGCCGCCGAACTCCGTCCTCACGATAGATCCGGTAGGACACGCCTCAAGGCATCCCGCTTCTTCGCAGTGTTTGCAAACATCGGAAGAGAAGATCCATGACGGCATTTCAGCGGAATTGCCGCCGAACCCGGGCTCGGGTGCTTGCTCAACAAACTTTACGTGCCGCCAGGTGGATGCACCGAGGGCACCCGTATTGTCGTAGGAGAGTCCACTCCAATCGAGTCCGTCTTCACCCACCCCGTTCCATTCTTTGCAGGCCACTTCGCAGGCTTTGCATCCGATACACAACGTGGAGTCTGTCAGAAATGCAGTCACGCTCATGCGTTATTTCCTGTGTAGGAGGTCAACTCCTGCAACACCTTTGGCCCTCGCTCACGCCGACCAGGAGTGACGTTGCAGACTAATGCCTTCGTCTCCATGATTCGGACATTCGGTTCTTCGCTGATGACTAATAGATCATTCACGATGTCTCCAGTGACCTGGCCGCTGTAGCCCCAATGATACGGAAGACCCACCTGATGGATTGTTCGACCATCCACCTGTAACGGGCGCATGCGCGCTGTAACCATAACCCGCGCCTCGATCACTGCTCGCGGCGTTGCAATCGTTGCCCAGTCGCCATGTTCAAGTCCCACTTGCGCGGCCAGTTCCGGAGAGACCTCAGTAAATAGTTCCGGTTGCAGTTCGCTGAGATGAGACAGAGTACGGGACATCCCGCCTGCGGTGTGGTGCTCGGTAAGACGATAGGTAGTCAGCACGAAAGGAAACCGAGCATCATGCAGCGCAGCATACGGATTGTCAGGACGTTTCTTGCGATTCGCCGCAGGATTAGTTTGCTGTGAATAGAGAGGATTTTCCAAAAGTGATTCCAGCGGTTCGTAGTGGGTCGGCAAGGGACCATCTTTCAATCCGCTCGGGACATACAACCAGCCAACGCCATCGGGATGCAGCGTGAATGGTCGCGCACCGCCAAGCGCATCTGTGCCTTGCCCGTGGTCCAGGTCCGCGGGCATGTCCGGGGGCATGTGCTTGTCGTAATCCGCATTGTCCAGCCCGGTCCACTGCTTCTTGGTTTCGTCCCACCAGACTAATTTCTTGCGGTCGCTCCAGGGTTTCCCGTCGGGGCGCGCGGACGCCCGGTTGTAGATAATGCGGCAATCGTTCGGCCACGCGAAACCCCAACCGTGCCCGAGCAGGTCTCTCGAATTGCGCTCATGGGCAAGATTGCGATCTTCCTCAGGAAATACTCCGCAATAGATCCAGGCGCCACAGGCTGTGGCCCCGTCGTTCTTTAGAGCCTTGATGTGGGTCAGCTGCTTTCGATCCGAGGTCGAGTAGCCATTAATCTCTTTAAGAACCTCTTCCGCCTTGGGTTCCGCGATGGTTCCCTCGGTTGGGTAATCCCAGGTGATAGCTCTGAGCCCGTCGTTTCGAGGTCTTGGATCCTGGGCGGCTTTCTGCTTAATGCGGCATCCCAAGTGATAGATGAACCACAGTTCACTTCTTGCATCGCCGGGCGGTTCAACGGCCTTCTCCCGATATTGGAGGAGCCGCTGTGTGTTGGTAAATGTGCCCTCCTTCTCAGCAGTACCAGCTGCCGGAAAAAGGAATACCTCCGTGCCGATTGTTTCTGGAGACAATTCGCCTCGCTCCACTTCGGGCGATGCATACCAGAACGAAGCCGTTTCGGTTTCGACCATGTCTCGCACGACCATCCATTTCAGTTTGGCGAGAGCCTTACGCTCCAGACGGCCATTTGAAGCGCCTACCGCTGGATTTTGCCCCATAACGAAAAGGCCGTCCATTTTCCCGTCGGCCATGTCGAGCCAGTACCCGAAATGTGAGTGGTCTCCGGTGACCCGGGGTAGCCAATCGAATCCCCAGCCGTTCTCTTTTGTGGCCCCTTCGCCGTAGTACGCTTTCATCAGGCTGATGAAGTATTTGTCAAAGCCGGCCCACAACCCAGTACGAGCGGTGTGCTTTTTGATGTAACCATCAATCGTATGGGCATCCGCTTCGAAAATCGGCATTGGGAGGTATCCCGGCAGGATGTCGTACAAAGTTGGGATGTCGGTTGAGCCCTGGATCGAAGCGTGGCCGCGAAGCGCCATGATGCCGCCACCAGGTCTTCCGATATTCCCGAGCAAGAGTTGGAGGATTGCTGCCGTTCGAATGATTTGCACGCCCTTGGAGTGCTGCGTCCATCCAACCGCATAGCAGATCGCTGCTGTCTTGTCAGGTCCGGAAGCGGAGGTAAAAGCGTCGGCGGTCTTCAAGAATACGTGCTTGGGGACTCCACAATAGCGCTCCACCATCTCTGGGGTGTAGCGGGCGAAGTGCCGCTTGAGCACTTGGAACACGCAAAGCGGATGCTCAAGTGTTGGGTCAGAATTGAATTTCGCGGCATCCGCTGACTCGCCGCCGCGATCTTTGCCGTGGCCTCCTCCAGCATCGGAGTGACCAGGCTTCTCGTTTGCCTCTTTACTCACAGAACCCTGATACAACCAGGTCTCGGGATCGTATCTCTCTTTCTCTGCGTCCCAACCGGAAAACAAACCATCAAGATCTTCGGTGTCTTGGAAGTCCTTGCGCAGAATCGTGGAGGCGTTTGTGTAGTGAGTTACATAATCACGAAACTCTCGGCCATTCTCGAGAACATAGTGAACCAGAGCACCAAGAAACATGATGTCACTACCCGCGCGCAACGGAACCCAGCTGTCGGCCATTGCAGACGTTCGCGTATAACGCGGGTCCACGTGGATAACCTTTGCGCCTTTTTCACGCGCTTCGACTACCCATTGGAAGCCGACTGGATGGTTCTCGGCCATGGACGAGCCCATGATAAGAATCGCGTCCGCATTGCTGAGATCTTGCTGCGCGGTGGTGGCTCCGCCGCGACCAAAGGAAGTGCCCAGACCGGGCACCGTTGAGCTATGTCATATCCGGGCCTGGTTGCTGATGCACACCATTCCCATGCCAGCCGTGAAGAGCTTCCGGATAACGTAATTTTCTTCGTTGTCCAGAGTCGCGCCTCCAAGATGCGCCATGGCGGTTGTGTGCATCAGTGGATGTCCGTCACGGGTCTCTTGGAAAGTGCGATCGCGTGTTTCCCACATGCGGTCGGCGACCATGTCCATCGCCTTTTCAAGATCGATGTATTGCCATTCTCTCGAGTAGGGAGCTCGATACTTGACTGTCTTGAGACGACCGGGATGGGTGTGCAATTCGTAAGTGTCAGCACCTTTAGGGCACAAATGGCCTCGAGAAATCGGGGACTCCGGGTCACCCTCGATGGAGATCAACTTGCCATGCTTGTGATATGCAAGTTGCCCGCAGCCTACTGCGCAGTAAGGACAGATGGAACGAGCAACCTGCGCGCCATGGGTCTTGGGGAGTAGCTGACGAGTTCGAGGAGTCATTGCCTCGGGCCCAGTCCCGTCGGCGCCGGTTCGGATTTGTTCCAGCAGTGGCCAGCGAGAGAGAAGATCTTTGAGCACGGGGAGGCTCTCCTGAATTCTGGTGATGATATCAGCACTTGATCGCATCAGCGGCCTCAGTGTTGGGGTCGAGATCCAGGTCGAGGGCAGTGAGTCAGAACATCATCGTTCGCTCAGTGCACATATTGTCGTGCTCGGCGTGAAGAGCAATCCATACTGTGTTTCGGGTAACGAAGGTCTCACCTGCAACATCGTCGGGTCGCCTGACAGGTTGTAAGCCGTGAAGAAAGGCGAGCCCGCAAATTCTCGGACTCGGTTCGGCAACCGGCAACCTTAGAGCAATTCGGCGCCTCCATTACTTGAGCGGCGCTTAACGAGCGTGACAACGAAACAGTTAAAAGTTTGAGTTTCGAACCAAGGGGAACAAGGGGAGAGGGATTCATTATGAAAAATAGGAAAAGAACGACAGACTGGCTGCGATTCGCGATGAAATGCGGGCTTCTCGCCACCGATGCGAGCGTCTGGGAAGCGATTGGCAATTCCCTTAGCGAGCGCTCCAAGAATGTGCACGACGCCTTCAGCCGAACCGAAAATCTGGCGACCGGCGTACGCCATCAGGGACGCTGGTCGCACGCAACAACGCTTCTGAGCGGAATTGGGATCGGCATCGGAGTGGGAATGCTTCTAGCGCCGGTTTCAGGTCGGCGGGCACGCGGTGTGATTCGTGACAAAGCTGCCGACATCAAGAACAAGGTGGCTGGCGTTACGGACTGGGCGGGTCGCATGGCTCCGCAAACTGCGCGCAGGTCTGGAAGTTACGCACATTGAGAGAATTGCCGGCATCCGGCTGTAAAAAGGAGACTGTTCATGAAAGCCCCTTTCCTTCTCGGCCGGATGTTGTTCGGCGGATTCTTCATTTACAACGGGATTCATCATCTTCGCGAACGGAAGAATATGGCGTCTTATGCTGCAACGAAGGGCGTACCTGCGCCAGAATTGGCGGTGACCGCTTCGGCCGTCCCCTTGATTTTTGGCGGTACCAGTCTCTTGTTGGGAGTAAAGCCGAAGGTGGGGGGCTCGCAATTCTAGGATTTCTCACCGGAGTGTCTCCTGTGATGCATGATTTCTGGCGGAACGAGGATCCAGGCGAGCGCAACAACAACATGATTTCGTTCATGAAAAACGTTGCTCTCGCCGGAGCGGCTCTCGCTCTGATGGGAGTCGATGAACCTTGGGAGGCGAGGATGCCGATTGCGAGACCTGGCATCGCGGAGAAGGCCCGGTCAGTGGCGCGAAAGCTGGCTGCGTGAGGGAGCACGGTTCCCTTCTCATGGCCAGGAGTTGTGGTTTGTTCGGCTTTCGTAACATAAACCGGGTTTGAAAACCCTGAGGCTAACTCTCAGGCAAAATGGGCTAACACTGAGGGGGAGACGGAGTGGTTCCGGAGGACTGCCCGAATTGCGGGGGTTCTGGATACATTGCGAAGCCTCGGGACTTGAACGGTAAGTCCGAGGGCGTTGCGTTTATCCGTATGAAATGCCCTGCATGTGGGGGGTCCGGACGAAAGCGCTCTATCTCACCTGCGACCGCGGGCTGACCGCACGGCCTGCGGTGCTTGCGAACGTACGGAACCGGGCCGTCAGCTTCCCGTCCTAAGGAAGACGGTCCGGGCCGGACGCTTCAAAAAGCGCCGAAATCCTCTACATCTCTGATTGTCAGGCAATCCCTGCTGATTTCGCCTTCGGTCGACGCTTGGGCGGAGCTACTTCCAGCCTGTTCCTACCATTTTCTTTCGCTCGATACAAGGCTTTGTCCGCAGCCTGAAGAACCGTCTCGGGGTCGGGTCCTTCCAAATCCGAGGAAGCCACTCCTATGCTTACTGTGACGGAGAGCTGAGTGGATTGACTTGGCTGGGCCATCTCGCGAATTACGTCTCCTTTTCTCTTTTTTCCGGCCTTGGTTTTAGTCCGGCGATCTGGGCCGCGTGACGCTTGTCTGCGATCTTTGCCCCTCCTGCGGAACTCTGACGATTGGATCGTCAGCCGCAACTGTTCCAAGTGCCCGGTTACGTCGGGCAGTTTCTTGCCGGGAAACAGAATCGTGAATTCCTCGCCGCCACAACGGTAAGCCTGCCCCCCTCCAGTGACTCCAGCCAGCTTCCCTGCGACCAGCCTCAGGACATCGTCGCCAGTGTCATGACCATGTGTATCGTTGAAACGCTTGAAATGATCGATGTCGATCACTGCGAGCGAATAGGGCTCCTGGAGGCGAAGCGTCGCATCGTTGTATGCGCGCCGCGACGGTAGGGAGGTAAGCTCATCCTGATACGCAAGCAGGTACGAGTTCTCAACGATCGAAAAGGCAAGTATGCAAGCCGAAGCCGCCCAAAATAGTTCCGACCGAGTTGCCATTGCCTCGGCACGGAGCGAGAAGAAGAAAGCAAGCAGCGACCAGAAGAACGAGCTGTCCACTGTCTTCCGCGTGACCAGAAATCTGATGACGAGGATCACCGCTGCGGCTCCGAACGCGAACAGGGTGTACTTCGGCAGCAGAAGCGTGGCGACGGAGTGTCGATGCTGGAGAGGGCCGGCCTCGGCACTGCGACAAAGGACACTCACTATGACGGACTCAATAAACAAGAACACAGCCACAGGAGCAAAGGAAGAAGCGGTCAAACCGCGTTCTTCCATCAGACAAATCAGCGCATAGTTGAATGGCACAAGAAATGAGACGGCACGGAAAGCCATCAGGAAACCGGGGCTGATTGTGTGCTGTCCGGCGATTGAGCCAAGAGCCTCGTGGGCCAGGAACAGAACGCAGAGGCAAAAGAAAACGCGGCTCGAGTGAAATCGCCAGGCTAAGAACATCCCTCCCAAGAGCCCGCAATAGGACAAGAACGTCAGCGCTGCCGGGGGTAGATTCAACCATCCGGAATACCCAAGGAGCAGGGCGCTGAGGAACACCGCTCCGCCGGGAACGAAGAGCAACTTCAGGTTTTTCTTGATCCACAAAACCAAAGGAACGCTCCACCCGCAGCCGCCGTCCTCCGATTATCGCCCCTGAGCGCAATGTTAGGAATTGTCCGGCAAGGTTCGAGCTGTCTCTGGCTACAAAGCGCGCCCCCCTTGATTCCCATCTTGAATCGGAGCTCCATTTCGAGAGCCCCATACCTTTGTGCGAGTTGATCTTCGGCTGTGAATGAGCACTTTCTAACTAGACTGAGACTGTTCGATTAGAAAGGTTCAACCCATGCGCATTCTTATCGCAGAAGACGATGAAACTTTAGCCAAGTTCCTGAGGGAAGGTCTGGAGAGTGAGAACTACAGCGTCGACATCTACACCGACGGCGAACATGCGCGTTCCGCCGCAATTCAAGTCGAATATGACGTAGTTATCCTGGACCTGAATCTGCCCCGGCTGGATGGAGTCAGCATTCTTCGGCAGCTCAGGATCAATAAACCGAGCCTCCCTGTTTTGGTGCTGACACAACGAACGAAACTGGAGGACCGCGTTCAGTGTCTCGATACCGGCGCTGACGATTTCTTGCCCAAACCTTTTTCTTTCAGTGAGCTTTCGGCTCGCGTTCGTGCTCTGCTGCGAAGGAGCCACATGCCATCGGAAACGATCCTGAAGATGGCCGATCTCAAACTCGATCGCACGCAAAGAACGGTGGAGCGCGCGGGCCGAAGAATCGACTTGACCACGAAGGAATTCGCGCTTCTCGAGTACCTGATGCGCAATGCCGGTCGCAAGGTCACTCGCTCGATGATCATTGAGCACGTTTGGAATCTCACGTTCGATACGACCACGAACGTGGTGGATGTCTATGTCGCTTGCCTGAGAAGGAAAATCGACGATGGCCATGCGACGAAACTGATTCATACCGTCCGCGGGGTTGGGTATGAATTGAGCAGCACGTCTGACGCACGGGTAGTGGAGAGCCGCGCATGACGGAACTTGGATGTTATGTCGCCAATAACCAGGTGGAAAAATGCGATACCGCGCACCCGCTCAGGTATTTGCTGCACGCTCTCAATCAACCATTAACAGCCCTTCAATGCTCTCTTGAGCTCTCTGTAGCCAGGCCAAACCACAGCGACCGCGACCTGCGGACCTTGAACGAAGCTCTGGACCTGACATCCCGGATGCGGATGTTGGTAGAAGCTCTACATGAGGTCGCCAATACACCGGATTCAGCCACGCGCCATGTGGTGGAAGCATTTTCCCTTGGGAGTCTGCTCCGGGAGTTGATTACCGAACTACTCCCGGTTGCGGAAAATAAACGAATTCGCATTCACCTTCTAGGCGAACTGGCGTCTTCTATGCGCGCGGATCGGATTGTTGTCGCTGCCGCTCTGTTCCGCTTCCTCGAGGCGGTTCTAGGCATCATCGATGAACGTGGCGACCTGAAGGTCCTGGTCGTTCCGGATTCCAGTTTCCTCTGCATGGTCGTCTCATGGAAGGCCGCGAAACAGGCCGCGAATGCGATTACCCGGCAGGAATTGGCTTTGCTGGTCTCACAGTATGGGCTCAAGGTAATCTGTGCATCCTGTGATGAAACGCTGAGCGGCGGGACGCGCACCTGCACGTTGCGGCTGCCGGTTGACGATGCTTTGAAGAGTCGAAGAACGGGAGCTTCTATATGACTGCCATGATGACTATGCCGGTGCTTTCCAGTTCGGGTGGAGCTCTGATCGCGAGTCCGAACGTTCATATGAAAGATCAGGTGCTTCAGAAGATTCAGGGGCGTTGCGCGCGGGTACAGCAGGTCGCAGGGGGTGCCGACGCGTTGGCGAAGCTGGAGAAGGGCAATTGGCAAGTCTTGTTTCTTGATCGCTCTCTGCCGGATCTGGATGCCGAAGAATTGAAAGGGATTATTCAGAAGCGGGTTCCGGGAATTCCCGTCGTCCTGCTGGATTCGGTCAGTCCGAACTGTGCGGAGGTGGAGCACAATGACCAGCCTCTCTCATACTTACGCATTCCGCTCGCCTTCTCCGAAGCGCGGCGCGCAGCTGATGAAGCAGCCGCCCCCCTCCCTGGCATGATCGGCACCAGTACGGCGATGCAGCGGGTGTACCGGATGGTCCGTCTGGTGGCACCCAGAACAACAACGGTATTAATTACGGGTCCGACAGGAACCGGGAAAGAACTGGTTGCGAAGGGCGTACATGCGATCAGCAAGCGTTCCGCGAGACCAATGGTGGTGATCAATTGCGCTGCCATTCCGGAGGCGCTGCTGGAATCCGAGTTGTTTGGGTTCACCAGAGGCGCTTTCACCGGCGCCCTGCAGTCGCAGTTAGGACGTATCGCAGCGGCACATACCGGAGCGCTGTTTCTCGACGAAATCAGTGAACTCCCACTCGGGATGCAGGCGAAACTTCTGAGATTCCTGGAACAAAAAGAATTGCAGAGGCTGGGCACGGCAGAAGTTACACGGGTTGACGTCCGAGTCGTCGCAGCCAGCAATGTCGATTTGGGGGCGAGAATTGCCCGTGGCGAGTTCCGCTAGGATCTGTTTTATCGACTTTCGGCATTTCCGATCGAACTGCCAAAGCTTATTGAGAGACGCGACGATATTGTTCCGCTGGCGGAACACTTTCTTGACAGTATTGCCACAACCCTAGGGTCCGCTCCGGCCACTCTAACCACTGACGCCACCCGCGCGCTCGAAGCTCACGCATGGAACGGTAACGTTCGCGAACTGCAGCACGTGATGGAACGGGCATCCATTCTTTCCGGCGGCGGAGAAATGATTGAAGTCGAACATCTCTGCCTCTGCTGAGAGAGTCACTCCTAATCCGGAACGCTTCATTTGATGAGAACAACCTAAGGATCGGCTGTTGAGTTGGGAACGAACCGTGCAGATCTTGCCGACAGATATGAACTCCTTGCCTATCCGAATATGCCAAGCGCGGGCCGCAGGAGAAACAAATGCTTCTCGCGCCATCAGGAAGAGCATACAAACCGAAGATGAAGAATCCCTGCGGAGGGCTTTCCGGTCGTTCACAGAAGTATCCAGTTCGCTTGAGAACTCATACTCGAAGCTGCGCGCGGAGGTGGAGAGACTCAGCGGTGAATTGGCTGCCAAGAATGCGGACCTCTCGCAGAGTCTTGAGCAGAACCGCCACATGCGCTCTCACCTCGACCATATCCTGCAGAGTCTTCCGTGCGGCGTGATCGTATCGACGAGTGACGGACACCTATCCACAGCGAATCCCAAGGCGTTGGAACTTCTCGGCATGACCTCACGATTCAAAGACGGATTCCCGTTGTCCGATTTGCCCACAGAGACTCGAGATCTTCTCGACGCCGCGAGGCAGCAACTCGAACCGGAGATGAAGATGTCCTGTGCAAATGGCTCGGTGCGCTGGCTGGCAGCGAGGCATGCTCCGATGGGTGATGCTGCCTCTGTTTTCATATTGCGCGATGTCACCGTCCAAAAAAGCCTCGTCGAGACCCAGGAAAAGCTTCGTCGCGAGCAATCCCTCGCGGAAGTATCGACCGTATTGGCGCACGAGATTCGCAATCCTCTTGGAAGTTTGGAGCTTTTCACCGGCCTGCTGGCCGAGACCCGCCTGAATGCCGAGTGCAAGCAGTGGGTAGAGCATCTCCAGGCTGGAATGCGTTCGCTGGCGGCAACAGTAAATAACGTCGTTCAGTTTCACAGCGGGCCAGAACTGGAGCGCGTCCCTGTTGACTTGGGGCAGCTACTGGAGCTCACTCGCGATTTTCTGATGCCGCTGGCGCGACAAAGTAACGTAGCGCTCGGCCTGCAAAACCGAATCTCAGGTTTTCATTTATGCGCCGATCGCTATCGCCTCCAACAAGTATTGCTCAATCTGATCCTCAATAGCGTGAAGGCAATGCCAGAAGGCGGGTGGATTGAATTGGGAGGGTACGTGGCCGGTTCTGGAAACGCCGTTACGCTTGCCGTTACCGACACGGGACCGGGAATCTCCGGCGAGAATTTGCCCAGGATCTTTGAGCCGGGATTTACCACGCGGGCCGGTAGCCCGGGCCTCGGACTTGCGGTTTGCCGAAGAATCGTCGAGGAACATGGAGGATACATCGCGGCAGAGAACCGTGCTGAAGGCGGTGCACAATTCACGATCACATTTCCATTACCGGGAAGGGACAGAGACAGAGATCTCCAATGAAGAATGTTCTGGTGGTCGATGATGATCCGGGTATGCGTGCCGCTCTTGAAGCGCGCTTCCTTCATAAGGGCTGGGCAGTGCAAACCGCCATCAATGCGGCAGAAGCAATAGCCAAGTTCCGGCGCGGCATGCACGCGCTGATCATCACGGATATCCGCATGCCAGGGGAGGATGGCTTTGCTGTCCTGCGTGAGGCGCGTGCTTTGGCTCCGCGAACTGCCGTCATACTGCTAACCGCCTATGCCAGCATTCCTGAAGCTGTGAGCGCGATGAAAGATGGGGCTTGCGATTACCTCGTGAAACCGGTCTGCTTCGAGCAACTGGAGCAAGCCGCTGAGAGAATCCTGCACAGGACCGCGCACGAGAAAGACGTAATCAAAGGTTTCATCGGTCATGCGCCATCTTGGCAAAAGGCGGTTGAGCGAGCGCAGCAGGCCGCGGCAAGCGATGCGGACATTTTGATTGAAGCTGAAAGTGGCACGGGAAAGGAATTGATCGCGCGACTGATTCATCGGATGGGTCCGCGCAGGGATCGTCCCTTCATCGCGGTGAACTGCGCGGCCTTCCCGGAGAACTTATTGGAAAGCGAACTTTTCGGACACACCAAAGGCGCTTTCACCGGAGCCAGCGTCGCGAAGCCCGGCAAGTTCGAGCAGGCCGACGGTGGCACTCTGTTGCTTGACGAGGTTGGCGAGATGCCAATCCCGCTTCAGCCCAAGCTGCTACGGGCTATTCAGGAGCGGGAGTTCGATCGACTTGGCGACACTCGCAGCATCCGCGTTGACCTTCGCATAGTTGCTACAACAAACCGGTCCTTGGCAGACATGGTGCGCGAAGGCAAATTCAGGGCGGACCTTTACTACCGGCTGAATGTCATTCCGTTGAGCCTTCCCCCACTCCGGAAGCGTCCGGGAGACATCCCAGAGCTGGCAGAGTTCTTCGTCAAGCTGTATGCGGCACCGGGCAAATCGCTTCGCCTGACGCCGGAGTTTATAGAGCAGCTCGCAGCTCATTCCTGGCCGGGCAATGTCAGGGAACTCGCGAACTGCATACGCCGCGCGGTGGCACTTTCGACTGGTCCGGAGATCGGGATCGACACCCTCGAAGGAGTTGATTGGGCTGTGCCACCCGTAGCCAACATCAAAAGCGATTGCCTGCGGCCCGGAGTTTCTCTTGGCGAGATGGAGCGAAAACTCGTTGAGATGACTCTCGAAGCGACCGGGGGAAACCGTTCGCGTGCGGCCGAATTACTCGGAGTAAGCCTGCGGACAGTTCGCAACAGAGTCCGAAGCTATGGTCTCCCGGGTTGGAGCAGCTACGCCCATGAATAGTGCGCACATGAGCGCATATCCGATGACGGAAGCACTGGGGCACTTCCTCGATGTAGACCTCGCGCGGTACAAGCTGATTGGCACGAATCTGGCCAACATTGACACGCCGGGATACCACACACGTGATCTCGATTTCCGAGCCGAATTACGCCGTGCGGCGGCAGAAGATTCGGCAGGCGAAATGAATCATTCGAGTCTTGCCTCATTCTCTCCCAGTGCCCATGAAGTTCGGGGACTGATCCATAGGCCTGATGGAAACGATGTGAGCGTCGACCGAGAAAGCCTGCTGCTGGCGGAAGCACAAATGAAATTCAATCTCGGCGTTCAATTGCTCAAAGATCAATTTCATCTCATTTCAGCGGCAATCAATTCCGGAGGAACGAATCCATGAACCTGTTTGGCATGCTGGAAGTCAGTGGATCGGCGATGTCAGCCGAACGCTCACGGGCGGAAATCGTCTCCGCCAATATGGCGAATTCGGAAAGCACGAGAACCGAACAAGGGGGAGCGTATCGCCGACAGCTGGTGGTATTTCGAGCTCGTACTGCACCGCGGTTTCCCTTGCTGCTGGCCCGACTGCATCGGCAGCCCACACCGGGGGTGCAGATAGACAGAGTTGTCGCCGACCCATCGCCTTTGCCGCGCCGTTACGAGCCTGGGCATCCGGATGCGGATGCATCGGGATATGTCACTTATCCGAACGTCAATCCAGTGCTGGAAATGACGGACCCGCTAAGCGCGGTCCGCGCATATCAACTCAACGCCGCCGCCGTGCAGGCGGCCAAGAACATGCTTCAACAATCATTGCAAATCTTGAGCTAATACGATTTCCGCAGGAGACCACACGGTGAGCAGCCCTATCTCTTCATTGCGCATATCGCCGGCTGAAACAAATTTGTCCATGCCGGAACGCCCGGGCGAGACGAAGGCAGGGTTTCGGGCAATGCTTCATGACGCGATCGAGGACATCCAGCAACTGCAGGGGCAGGCTGAGTCGAAGGTGGCTGGAGTCCTCGGAGGCGACGGCACCGACGTCCACAGTGCCATGATCGCGGTCGAGAAAGCGGACCTGAGCTTTCAATTGATGATGCAAGTACGGAACAAGATCGTTTCTGCCTATCAGGAGATCTCGCGCATGCAGTTCTGAGTTCAGAGAATACTTTGATTGACTGCCGCCTTTCCCATCATGGCCAACAATCCTCAATCCGTGCCCGATATTGTGCTTCGCCTGAAGCAGTTTTTTCAGGGCCTGACGCTCAATCAGCGGCTTCTGTTGGCCGGAGGGGCGTTGCTGGTCGGCGCAGTACTCTGGGTTTTTGTAGCACTACTCGGGCAGCCGAAGTATGTGATCTTGTACTCCGGACTTCGCAGCGAGGAAGCTCAGTCTCTGGGTAGCCGCCTGGCGGCAAAGAATATTCCCCATCAAATCTCCACGGACGGCGGCAGCCTACTAGTGCCTGAGGACAAGCTTGATGCGGGTCGGCTGGAAACAGCAGCATCCGGTCTACCACGGAGCGCGCGCCTGGGATTTGAGCTGTTCGATACACCGAATTGGGCCGGCTCCGATTTTACGGAAAAGGTGAACTATCAGCGGGCGCTCGAAGGTGAACTGGAACGGACATTGGCGACGATGAGCGAAGTCGAAGCAGTTCGCGTTCACCTGGTAATGGCGCAAGATTCATTGTTTACCGAACAGCAGCACGAGGCCAAGGCCGCGGTCATTCTTAAGATGCGCAATCGGCGCCTTTCCCAGGAAGCACAACAAGCTATCCCGCAACTCGTTGCCAGCGCTGTGGATCGACTACGACCGGAAAATGTCACCGTGGTCGATGCCGACACGAATACTCCCGTGTTGAATGCGAACAGCCGGGCCAATCAGACCTATCGCCTTGACGAAGAACTTGCACAGACTCTGATTCATACACTCGAGCCTGTCGTCGGTCCAAATCACGTTCGTGCCAGCGTGCACGTCGAATATGAACTCGGCAGTAGCGAAGACACCCAGGAGACCTACGATCCAAAGGCGACCGTAGCGCTGACACAGGAACACTCAGAAGAGAATTCCACGGCCGCAGCTCCTGCCGGAGTTCCGGGAACTGCGAGTAATGTGCCTTCCGGCAATTCGGCGCCAACGAAGGTATCTGCCGGCGAACAGTCGAGCTCCCGGACCGACGCTACTACCTACGCAGTAAGCAAGAGCCTTCACCATACAGTGGAGCCTGCGGGACGCATTCGGCGAATTGCCGCCGCCGTGCTGGTGGACGACGTGATGGAAACAACATCGGAAAACGGGAAGGACACAGCAAAGCGAAGAAAACGCACTGCGGACGAGATGAAGCAGATCGAAGACCTGGCACATGCCGCGATCGGGGTTGATTCGCAGCGGGGTGATGTCCTGGCGGTCGAGAACCTGTCCTTTCAGGAAGTCCCAGCTGAACTGGTCCCACCGCCCGGCCGGACAGAGCATGTTCGACGCATGGTGGAACCTTGGGCTTGGGCACTCCGCTATGTGGGGTTGGGAGCATTATTTCTGGTGGTTTACTGGCTTGTTCTGAGACCAGTCAAGAAGCAGGCGGTAGCCGCATTCCGGGAGTTGCCAGGAAGGGCTGCAAGCCGGCTCACACTTCAAGCCGGAGGTGCTGGTCAGATCGCGGACGCGACCGCCGCTGGAGATCCAGGTACAAACCGGGCAGCTGACTTGAAACGCCTGCTTACCGACAAAGTGAAGGCGGAGCCGGAATCGGCCAGTCGTCTGGTGCAGAGCTGGGTGCACCAGGAGGGGCAGCCGTGATGTCCAGCCTGGCTCCTGCAGGCCCGCGCAAGGCGGCGATTCTTCTCGTGCTTTTGGGAGAGGATGCGGCGAGCCAAATTTTCCGACATCTTCCTCCGGCGGAAGTGGAACAGATTACACGTGAGATCGCAGCTCTGAATTCGGTCGATCCTTCCACCGCACTCGCCGTGCTGGAGGATTTCGAACAGCTGGTTCGGGCTGGGGATTACCTGGCGCAGGGCGGAAAAGATTATGCAAACAAGTTGCTGGTGAAAGCCTTCGGAGAGGAAGGTGCCAAGGAACTGTTGCGCCAAGTCTCGCTGAGCGCGGAGATGAATGCCGGAAAACTGGATTCCCTGCGAAAGGCTGATCCGCAACAGTTGGCCAAGTTCATCGAAGGCGAACATCCCCAAACCATTGCTCTCATCCTCGCGCATCTCGAAGCCAAGCAGGCTTCCACCCTCTTGATGCGGCTTCCGGAGGAACTCCGATCTGAGGCCATCAAGAGACTGGCGCAGCTACGGCAGTTTTCACCGGAGATGGCACAGCGAGTGTCCCTTGTATTGCACAAGAGACTTGAATCGTTGGGTGAGCAAAGCCGCCGTGCATACGCGGGATTGCGCGGCGTCGCCGATGTCATGAACAGGTTGGAGATGAACACTACAAAAACCATCCTCGAAGGGATCGAAAAAGAAGATCCCAAGCTTGCCCTCTCAATCCGGAACCTGATGTTCACATTTGAAGACCTGCTGACCCTGCCGGAAGCGGGCATCCGGGAACTGCTGGGACACATGGATAAGAAGACATTGGCCACCGCGTTGCGGGGGGCTTCCGAGCAAGTCAAGAGTTACATCTTCAAATCGATGTCCTCACGCGCGGTGGAAATGCTTAAAGAGGACATGGAAGTTCTGGGACCCGTGAAGTCTCGCGAGATTCAAAAGGCGCAGCTTGAAGCGGTGGCTGTGGCGCGGAAACTGGAAGCGGAGGGGAAGCTGACTTTGACGCCGGAAGGAGAAGATGAGTACGTCGCCTAGTGCCGCCGCATCACGCACTGCACCGGGCTCGAAGATGCTCGGACTGCAGCCCTTCCCCTATGACTCGGTTAGCGCCGCCAAATCCGGGACACATCCCTTCGATGGGAGAGCGGCGGGTCTGGATCTTCCGAGACCTGATCGTGAATCCGAGGCGCATGCTCAGGGGCGGACCGAGGGAGAAGATGCGGCTCGGCAGTAATTCCAGGCACAACTTGCCGAAGAACGAGCGCGTATCAGTACCGCAATCGCTCAGTTTTCGCACGATCGTGCATTGTATCTAGCGAGCGTTGAGACCGAAGTTGTCCAACTCGCCCTGGCAATTGCCCGAAAGATCCTGCATCGGGAATCCCAGTTGGATCCTTTGTTGCTGGCGGGCATGGTTCGGGTCGCGCTTCAGCAGATCGATAGCGCTACTTCTGTGGTTTTGCGTGTGCATCCGCAGAATGCGGAGGATTGGCAGCGTTTTCTCAGCATGCATCTGGAGCCATCTCAGGTACCGCAGATTGTCGAGGATCCGTCGCAGGCGGCCGATCAATGCTCGCTAGAGACCCCGATGGGAACAACGAAGCTCGGCCTGGATATACATCTAAAGGAAATTGAGCAAGGGTTGATGGATCTGCTGGCGGCCCGGCCGGAAATGCGCACATGAAAACGCAGGGACTGTTGACCCCTTATTTCACGCGGGTGGAGAACTGCGCGGGACTGAGATGGGAAGGCCGCGTAACCCAAGTCATAGGCCCGCTGGTGGGGTCCACCGGTCCGTTTTGTTCGGTAGGGGAAATGTGCCGCATTCAGGATGCGCACGGGCGGACACTCCCGGCAGAGGTAATTGGATTTCGCGGATCCACGGTACTTTCGATGCCCTTGGATGCGCCGCGCGGGGTTCGACCCGGCGATCGAGTGGTGACCTGGGGAGAGCGACCCAGTCTGGCGGTCGGCGAGGGCCTACTCGGGCGCGTGATTGATGCATGCGGACAACCCCTCGATTCGAAACCGCCCTGCCGCGGCGCCCAACAGCAGACACTCGACGGGGAGCCGCCGCGTCCGCTGGAAAGGGAGTCAATGCGGAAGCCGATCAGCAGCGGGATTCGGTCCGTGGACGAATTCGTCACTTGCGGACAGGGCCAGCGCGTCGGGATCTTTGGTGGCAGCGGCGTCGGAAAGAGCACGTTGATCGGAATGATGGCGCGTAACACTGGAGCCGACCTGACGGTACTCGGGCTGGTGGGAGAGCGCGGTCGCGAAGTCCGCGATTTTTTGGAGAATTCCCTGGGCGACGAAGGGCGCAAACGAGCCGTCGTTGTCGTATCGACATCCGATCAATCTCCTCTGTTGCGTATTCGTGCCGCCTTCGCCGCGACTTCAGCGGCTGAATATTTCTGCCGGCAAGGCAAGAATGTCTTGCTGATCGTGGATTCCCTCACACGCGTGGCCATGGCCCAGAGAGAAATCGGATTGGCTGCTGGAGAGCCTCCAACGGCCAAAGGTTACACACCGTCCTGCTTTACCATGCTGGCGAGACTCATCGAACGCGCTGGCAAGTTTGGAGGGGGGAGCATCACTGCGTTCTACACCGTGCTCATGGAGGGCGACGATGAGCAGGATCCCTTAGTAGACGGAGCGCGCGCGTTGCTCGATGGTCACATCATGCTCGACCGAAAGCTGGCAATTCGCAGCCAGTATCCTCCGATTTCGATACTCGATAGTGTGAGCCGCCTTATGTCGGCAGTCTGCTCCGAGCCCCACCTTCACAAAGCGAATGAACTGCGGCGCCTGCTTGCAGCGTACTCGTCATCTGAGGATCTGATCCGAATTGGGGCTTATCAAAAGGGCAGCGATCCCACTCTTGAGAAAGCTCTGGCCCTCATCCCCGAACTGCATCGATTCCTGATGCAGAAGCCAGCGGAATCAGTCACATTCGCTGACACGATTTCGAGGCTCATGTCTCTCCCGGGATAAGCCATGGGGTTCCGATTTTCATTGCAGGCAATTCTGGATTTGCGTCAGAGTCTGGAGCATCAGGAGGAGCTTCGACTGCGCTCGGCGAACCACCACGTGCACAAGGTCCAGCATCAGATCGAACAGATCGACATCCGAATGCACGAACTAAACGTACTTCTCTCCCGGGACATTTTGGCGGGTCTTTCGGGCGCTGAATTGTTGTTTTGCATGGAACTGAATGTAACCCTGCGGTTTCAAAGGCAGGCTTTAGAACGTGAGCTCAGCCGATTGGAACAAATCCGAGAGAAACAGCAGCGAGCTTTCCAAGAGGTACACAGGCAACGGGAAACTTTGGGAATCTTGCGCGACAGCCAGTTGCGCGAATACACGCGCGAGAGTGCGCGTGAACAGCAGCGACTCCTCGATGATCTGTTCTTGTGCCGCAAAACCAATGCTCCTTCCACGCAGGAATGACCCCAACGCGTTGGTTTGGAGCTTATGACGAAAACATCTGCAATCGATTCTCCTAAGGTCTTTCCCTGGCATTTCTACGGAATTTAGCTGGCTCGGGCAGGAGCGTAAACGACAACTCTTATGGTCAGGGTGGTCATCCAAGCTTCCTTTCGGGTACCTCCAGAAAAGGTGATTGAAGGCATGAACGAAGACTTCCGCATGTGTTCCATCGTGCTAGCCGGTGCATTTCTGTTCGCCCTGTGTGGTTGCCAAGGAATCCAGCAACCGACAAGCTCACAGCCTGATCCTGGGCTTCAATCGATCAATCACATCGTCTTCATGGCACAGGAAAACCGCTCCGTGGATACCTATTTCGGGCAGTTGCCTGCCTATTGGTCTGCGAACGGCTTCCCTGCTCAGCAATTCGATGGAATGCCGTCGACCGCTTCGAATCCGAGCTTCGACGGAACCACGACCGTCCCCGCCTTTCATCTCGCCACGGAGTGCATCGAGAACACGTCGCCTTCCTGGAACGAGAGTCACCTTGACTACAATTTGCAAAATCCCACCGCTCCAACAGCAACCATGGATGGCTTTGTATACAACGCCGCAAAGTTTGCAATGGATTCCGGATACACGGACACGGCCGGAATTCGGGCCATGGGGTACTACGACTCCAGCGACTTGAACTATTACTACTTCATGGCGTCAAACTTTGCGACCTCGGACCGCTGGTTTGCCCCTGTATTGGACCGTACCCAAGTCAATCGGATGTACCTATTCGCGGCAACCTCTCAGGGTTACGCGTATCCGCCGGGGACCGATGCCGCCGACAACGCGCCGCTCACCGCGCCAACGATTTTCGACGCATTGCAGAAAGCAGGTGTGAGCTGGAAGATTTACTACAGCGACGATACCTGCGGTACGACACCGGGAGACTCCGAGCTGCCGAAAGGCGGACTCAGGGCAGACGCAACAACATCGAATGGCGGCGCATGCACGTATCTGACTCAATTTGCTAACTATGCTCCACCAAATACTCTGCCCAGCAATGTCGTTCCCATTTCACAATATCTGAGCGATGTACAGTCTCGAACCCTGCCATCAGTGGCTTTCATCGAAACCGGCTATATGTCAGGACGTGATGAACACCCGAGTTCCGGAACGAATGCGCAAACGGGAGCTGCTTACGTGCAGAGCCTGATTGACCCACTAATGTCGAGCCCTTCGTGGCAAGACACAGCTTTCATTCTTACCTACGATGAGCCCGGGGGGCTGTATGATCACGTGCCTCCACAGCCCGCTGTAAATCCGGACGGGATTGCTCCCAAGGATTTGCTGCCCGGTGATATTTGCACAGCCGGCGGTGGCGCCAATTGCAATTTCGACACGACTGGATTTCGAGTTCCGCTGCTGGTCATCTCTCCTTTTACGAAGAAAAATTACGTTTCTCACAGCGTGGCGGATTACACGGCCATCCTGAAGCTGATTGAGACGCGGTTCAACGTGCCTGCGCTGACTCAGCGAGATGCCGCCCAACCGGACATGTCCGAGTTTTTCGACTTTCAGAATGTCCCCTGGGCTACGCCGCCGACGCCACCGGCACAGGCGACGGCTGGGGTGTGTAACGCTCAGGTTCTGCAGTGAACTGGTTATGGCTGGCTGTAGTCATTGAACCAAGCGTTACTTGGAGCTTGGATTAATGGTAAGGTCGCGAGCTACGTATCGCGAGTCCTCGTAGGTCGCCACAACTGTCACGTCCGATCCCGCGTGCAGATTGTCGTCTGGGGGCTTGGAGGTATCCAGGTAGATTTCGTATCTCTTGTGGTCTGTCGCAGAATTCAGGACTAGAAGCCCGGATCGCAGATCGATATGGACGACCTCGCCAGAAAACGTGAATCGAGCTCCCGGGAGAGCCAGAATCGAAATCTCACGCGCTAAGTCTCGTCCGTTGCCTTCTGAACTGAAGGTTACGGAGATCAAGGACCCGGATTGCAGAGTGCTGGCGGTTACGGCCCGGTTGTCCTGGACAAACTTGGTCGTGGTACTCGTTCGAATACGAACTGGGACTGGCGAGATTCCATCACGCAAGGTCAATTCGCCGCGGTCCGGGCGATATTGCAGAACTACTCCTTGACTCTCTCCGACTGCTTTCGCTCCCGTGAGGCGAATCGAGCGCGCAAAAACGGTAGAACCGTCAAGAATGGTGTCCAGATATGCGCGGTCGCCTTCGCGGAGATCAGAGATCGTGACTTCCGTGGATCCACGGTACACCTTGGTGCGCGGATCGAAGAGCACGGTCGTCCGTCCACCTCCGAAAATGTTCAACGTGACCTGGTCGCGCACCCGGTCCAGCCGCCCAATCGTTCCGCCTATAAGAGTGGCGTTGGCGCGAGGAACGGGGGGAAGATCGGGTAATAGGCTCGCGGGATCGACCGCAATTGCGTCCGAGGAGGCGTCTTTGATGGCGGGCTTTTCCGGCTTGATTACGCCAGGCCTCACGGCTTCCGTCTCCGTCGAGTTGGACAAAATAGTTGACGACGGAGGACTGGCAGGTGTCTGTGCGAGGGCTACGACAGTCAGCAGAACGCCACCCATGCCGACCTTCGCCAGTGTGGAGAATCGGTTGTTGATGAGTCCATTCACGTCGCTCTTGGATGCTGTTTTCAAGGGGAACGTTAGCCCACGATTTCGGTCGTGGCATCGAATCGGGACGTATCATGCGGCAAACAAATGTACTTGGAGTGCATCCAATAAATGCTCAGGATATTGTCTTGGATCTCATTTGCGAAGGGTAACCCAATGTTCTCTAAGTCGTGGTTTTATGCGGTCGTGTTTGCGGTAGCCCTCTCTTCTCAGCATGCTAACGGCGGCGACCTCAAGATCAAAATCCCGAGAAGAAGCATTCTCACCCCTGTGCAGAGGCTCAACCGGGAGGGAGTGGAAGCTGTCAAGAAGCACCATCTTTCGAAAGCGGAACAGCTGTTCTACAAAGCATATCTTTATGACCCCGAGGATTCCTTCACTCTCAACAATCTAGGTTACATTGCTGAGCTTCAGGGGCAACTCGACCGGGCACAACGTTTCTATACTCTTGCGGCGGCACAGCCGAGCGATGCTGTGGTCGATATTGCGAGTTCTAAGCGCGTTCAAGGTCAGCTAATGAGCGCGGCCTTGGGAACTTCCAATGGACCTTTGGAGGTTAACCACGCGAACGTGGAAGCAGTACGTCTGCTTGCGCAAGGGCGTGCGGCGGAGGCCGACATCCTCTTACAGGCAGCACTGAAAACTGATCCGAACAATGTCTTCACGCTGAATAACATGGGTGCGGCGAAGGAGATGGAGGGCGAAGGGGAAGAAGCGCTGAGGTACTTCGAGAAAGCCACTCAAGCGCAATCGAACGCCGCGGCTATAGTCACAACCGAGCGAACCTGGCGGGGACGCCCGGTCACCCAGATGGCCGAACAGAACGCGAAGGAACTGCGCAATCATCTCTCGCGCACGAGTGATATCTCGGAACAGGTAGCGGGCCTTAATCTCCGCGGGGTGTCCGCCGTGAATCGCAACGATCTGCGCTCAGCCGAGGAGAACTTCCGCAAGGCGTACGCCTTGGATCCGAACAACGCATTCGCCTTGAATAACATCGGGTATGTTTCGGAAATGCAGGGGGATCAAGAGACTGCACAATTCTTCTACGATCGTGCCCGGCAAGCAGTTGGAGCTTCCGGAACGGTCGGAGTGGCAACTCGGTCGACGGCCCAGGGACGAAAGCTATTTGCTGTTTCAGAGGATAGCAACTCTCGAGTAGAAGCCAAGGTCACCCAGGAGCACAATAGTTTGAGGCGGCAGAATGAGCCAGCCGTTCTCCGCCGACGCGATAATTCCGTCGTGGACGAAAACGCCCCTGCGGCTCCTTCGGGCAACACCGATATCCAGCAGCAACCTTAGAAATAACTCTATGAATCGGTCCGGGCAAAGCGCCCGATATCCGATTCCGGATCGTAGAAGGTATGCCGCACAAGATTTGTCAGGTAGCGCGAGAGAGTATTCAGGCTCGTGTGATACCAGCAACAGCGAATCATCGCGGGCGACAATCCACAGATGAACTGAAAGCTGTTGAGAGCGGCAGGGGGTTGTACGAGCATCGCCGCCGCCATCCGGTGATTGCCGTCGAGTAAGGTGAGAGGGCTCTGCCCATCCACGCCGATGAGGAGCAGGGTCGGATTCACTGAACCTCGCCGAATGGGGCTGCTCAATCGGCGAAGCTTCTGAAAGAACTCATCGTCGGGAGATTGCTGGCTTTTCATGCGTAAGCACTCCACCATGTCTGTCAGATAAAAGCTGCCCTCGCCCACACGCCGCCACTGAGCGCGAGGAAAGAATCGGATTCGTTCCAGATCGGCTATCGTTAGTTCGACCTTGTACCACGCGGTGTCCTCAGGGAGCTCGCGCCACATGGCGCCACGCCGAAGGAACAGAAGAGCACGTCGCAGCGCGTTCTCGCGGTCATTCTCGAGATTGGGGCTCCTTACGATCTGCTGGAATTCCTCTCGATATTGCTCAAACTCAGGGTGGTGAAATTCACTTCGCAGAAACTCAGCGATCACTTCCTGCTCTGCCATTGATCGGATAATCCGTAGGCTCGGGTAAGATCGGCGGTCGAGTGGTGCGATCTCTTTGCTCAGC
Source organism: Terriglobia bacterium (assembly GCA_963727085.1). Classification (GTDB taxonomy): domain Bacteria; phylum Acidobacteriota; class Terriglobia; order Terriglobales; family Acidobacteriaceae; genus Sulfotelmatobacter. The sequence continues at coordinate 807,081 of CAVSER010000008.1, forward strand.
AGAGGCAGCGCGACGACAACGAAAAGGATGACCATGAGCACCAGTTGAACGAGAATGACCTGCCTCAGGGTGTTGTGAAAAGCGCAAATCCCAAGTACGAATGCGCCGCTAAAGGCCAGTTGCACCCAACTCGTGTTGGCGATTTTTCGCGACATCTCATAGGTAATCAACACGGAACTCAGTGAATACACTCCTGTCGTCACCGCGTAAAGAATTAGCAGTGCGGATAACCCGCCGATATTCCCCAGTTCAAAATGAGATCCAAATAGGGTGCGCCAAAGGAAGCTCGGGATCGCCCATAGAGTAAGAATCAAAGTCGAGAGAATCATGAAAACCATCGACAGCGACATGAATAGAACGGGCCGGGCCTCGCGGTCACTGGAACGAGTCGCAGCGGAGACGGGGAACATGGTGTTGACTACGGACCAGGCGCACATGTTCACCAGACGGCCGACGAGGGAAACAGCGGCGTACATCCCAGCTAGATCCGAAGAAAAGAAGTGCTTCACCAAAACGATATCGAAATTGTTAATGATGACCTGTCCGGAGAAGAAGACGATTGCCTGAAGTCCTTCTCCCGAGGCGATCGGTATCGCGGCAGACCGCAGCGACTGAAGCCCAGGGCTCGGCTGCGCAAGAAAATAGGAAGCAATTACAGCGACGACACTAGCGAGTACGGCGCCCTGCACTCCAAGCCCCAACTCAATGAGCAGGTACGCACCACCAAGCCGCACAAGGCCTTCCAGCATGAAATTGATGGCCAGTGCGGTGAATGCGTGAACGCCTTGAATGTAACCTCGACGAACTCCCAGCGGTATGTAGAAAGTGGCTCCAAGAGCCAGGAGAGAAATCAGGTCAGGGTCTGGCAAATTTAAGTAGGACTGTATCGCCCGCTTGAACAGGAATAGGAGCAGACCGATCCCTACGCCAGTGACCCAAGCCTGCAGGTGAAGCCTGGCGAAGATTGTCCCTTTCTCTTCCAAAGTCTCGTGGCTGGCAACGTACTTTGCGCAGACCACCTGAAACGAAAGGGTGATCGCGGAAGCGAGCATCAGCAGGGTGTATACCGATGTAGCATGCGCAAATCCTGTTGGCCCGAGTAGCCTGGCGGTGATGACGTTGTATACGAGATTGGTCACTCCGACCAGTCCTGAACCGGCCAGCAGGGTAAGGCTGCCTCCAAGAAGTTTTTGCCGCAGGGCTTTCGAGGGAGACTTGCTGACTTCAGGGGCGGCATCACCCCGGAGTTTTTCACCTGTTGTTTTGTTGATGAGACTCATCACAATTCGACGCGGATCTAGAACAGTGTGAAATGCACAACCGGGAGCAGCGTAGTCTTGGTGCTTCCAGGGAAGTTGTAGAAAGTCTGCTGCTGAACGCCGATTGAGAAACGCAAAGGATAGGACACCGGAATCTCGCTAGCTCCATCGCGCACGCTCCCGCGCAGGGGGCGCACGTAGGAAACCAGAAGTTCGCTCTGGGCATTGTCGTAAGCGTGATAACCGGAGCCGCGAGACAACACGAATGAACCTTGAACGCTCCAACGGGGCGTGGCACGAAAATCGAATCGTCCCCCCGGCAGCAAAGCTTGTGCGGTCACATATCGCGTGTTCTGCACACGCCAGGACCGCAGATCTTCCGCGAGTACTGCGGCAGTGAGACGGCGGCCGAATTTGTGCTGCAATCCTACATAGGACGATGTATTGAAGTACTCCTCCACCACGGGCCGGAACAGCAGGTCGCGTACGGAATAGCCGGTGATCAGCGAAGTGTTTCCCCAAGGCCTTCCAACTGTGAACTCGATATTGGCGAAAAGATCGCGAGAGTGCAGATTCTGGTTAATGAACGGTCCGGTCTCGTGTTGCGCACTGCCAGTTACCGACACCCAGTTGAAGAACGAACTGGTATAAACGTAGAGGAACTGGCGGAAAAGGTTCTGACTCAGGGCCGTGGGCGATACCGTGTCGCGCCGGACAGTGAATTGAAGGCCGCCATTGAAAGTGACGGAGTTCGCGCCCAGATGGAGAATCGGATTAATCCCGCCATTCACGATCGTGTCGTAGGTATTGCGATCCTGGACAACGCCGGTGCTTGGATAAAGCAAACGGCCCGCGGTCATGGACTGACCGACGAACCCTGTAATCGGCGGCAAACCCCCGAGGTTCACGCGGTAATGAGATTCCGCCAGACTTTGGAACGAGTGCCGCGGCGGGGGCAGCAAGGCCGGATTCGTGATATGCAGAAGTTTCGCATCCAAAGTGTAGACGTTGATGTCTTCAAAAATGGGAGTAAAGATTCCTTCCGGCACCAGGCTCAACTTGTTGTTGATTTGACGACCTGCCTGATCAGCTTCCGTGTACTGCGATGTTTCAGCGATACCTTGATCTTCCTGTCCGGCCACCGAGTTTGCCTGCGCAAAGCTGGCCAGAGAATGCAGCGGATCCTGGCGCTGTCGATATAGATTTGCAGAAGCCATCATGTAGTCGTAGTCGCCGCTAAAATCGCTCGCGGGACCGAGGCTGGCTAGCGCTGCACCCGCTTTGGCCGTGTTGCCCTCCGCGAGGTACGTATTCGCCAGACCGACAGCTACGATCCTGTTGTCAGCACCGGAGAGTTGTGCCTTGTTGTAATAGGTCTCCGCCAAGTCAAAGTCGTGCATGGCAAGAAACAGATTTGCTGCATCGGCGAAGTCCTGCGCCGTGACGGGAGAGTCAGGGGAAAGACGTGCTTCCGCAAATCCGAGAGCGATTTCCCGGTGTGCATCATCGAAGTCTCCTTGACGTGAGAAAATCTCCGCAATCGACAGGCGAATGCCGATCCGGTCGCCTCCGGGTATCTCCAGAGCTCGCGAGAAGCGCTGCATGGCGGCATTCCGATCGCCCAAGGTCAGAAGAGCACTTCCCGTGGAAGTCAGGATCTCGACGTGATTCCCGCCAAGTCGCTCTGCCTGCTGAATATCGCGCATGGTCTGATCGTGTTCGCCCTGTTTGGCATGGATCTGGGCCATCAGGGCGTAGATCGACGGATCGCCATTTGAGAGATTCAGCGCGGCGTTCAGCGCATCGATTGCCTCTGGGTATCTTCGCATGCGATAGAGCACGTCCGCGTAGGCCAGTTCAGTCGTTAAATCCTTTGGATCTTCGGCCAGTGCCGTTCGGTATTCCGTCACAGCGTGAGGAAAGTCCTGTTCTTGCCGGAACGCCTCGGCGCGAGCCAGGTGCCACGCGTGGGATTTTCCCAAGATTTTCTGCGCGGCCTCAAGTTGGGTAAGAGCCGGCTTGGGGCGATGCATCTGGAGATCTGCGTAGGCCAGCCCCAGATGAGCTTCCCCATTGCCCGGTTGCAATTTCAAAGCAGTCTGGAAGTCGGCAGTTGCCTTCGCAGACTGACGGAGGTCATTCAGAACAAACCCGCGATTGACGTACCCCGTTGCCATCTTTGGATCGCGATCGAGGGCCAGCGTGAAATTCTTGAGAGCGGATTCCAGTTCATGGTTACGGACGTCGAGATTTCCCGCGATCAACGGTAGATCTTTGTCTTTTGGGAGAAGCGGCTGGTATTTACTGACAAGCGCGAGACATTCGTCATACCTGCCCAGGTAATAGAGATCGTAGGCAAGATAAACGACTCCTTCTCTATCATTCGGCAATTTCGCCACAACTTCGTATCCAAGCTTGGCGGATTCCGCATAGTCGCCTTTAAACGTCAGATAGCGTTCGCGCTCGCGTTGAACTTGCGGAACCGTATTCATCTTTTGATTCGCTCGTTGTAACCACCGCTCGGCAAGGGGCAGATTGTGAGCTTCGAGCGCCGCGTTCACGCCACCAGCAACGGTGAGAGCGTTCGTAGGCATTCTCTGGTACGCACTCTCGTAGTTGGTTTGGGCCAACTTGAAGTTGCCTTCAGCAGTATAAAGATCACCCAATGCAAGGTATGGAGAGTAATCCTTTGGATGGGCGGCTACCGCTCGCGAGAAGTAAGTCTCAGCCAGTTTGGTGTCTCCCGCATCGCGTGCAAGATATCCCAGCGCCGAGAGGGCTTGCCGGTTGTTCCGGTCCAACTCCAGTACCTTGCCAAATGTGCTGCGGGCAGCGTCTTTCTGTCCAAGTTTCCACTGCAAGGTCCCAAAATTCATCAGCGAATTGACGTTGGATGGGGAAAGCGAGAGGGCTTCTTTCAGATCGCGATCAGCCGCCTGGAGATCTCCGGCGGCAGATTCGACGGCTGCTCGCAGCCGCAGCATTTCAGGACGGTCCGAGTCCCGGACCTGAAGCTGCTGAATCGCCGTTGAAGCGAGCTGGAGTTGATCTTTCGCATCCGCGGACTCGTCTTGACGGATGTAAATCTCGTAAAGATTTAGTCGAAGTTCAATAGGGTAAAGTGGGCCTTCCAGTGCGCGGGGAGGCAAATTGCTCAATGCGATTTTGTATTCCTGCGCCGCTTCCGGAAGCCGGTCTTCCGAATTCGCGATGCTGCCTAATATTGCGTGCAGCCGATAGTTATTGGGATCGATCTCCCGCGCAGCATCCAGAAAGGGCTGCGCTTCGTCGGAGCGACCGAGATTGAACCAGGCCTGTGCTGCACTGAGGTCGAGGCCGATGTTTGCTTTTGCGGATCGCGCGAGCCTGGAGTAAAGGCTGGCGGCCTCTTGTTGCCTGCCGGCAAGGCCGAATGTATAGGCAAGTTCAGATTGGATATCCGAATTCTTCGAGGGAATGGATTGTAGAGTTGCAATTGCTTCATCGTACTTGCCCTGCTCGCGGTACTGTCCAGCAACCGCACGCAGAACTTCCGGATCGCGAGGAGCGCGGCTCTTTGCCCGATTCAGATATCGCGTGGACTCATCCGACTGCCCGAGGCGTTCGTAGGCATGTGCGATCAGCAGATCGGTGTGCGCGGAAGGGCGGACTCCGTCCGCTCGCTGGAGGAGACTCAACGAAGCCTTCGGATCGGCGTTCAGTAGCAGTTCTCCCGCGAGTTGCAGACTATTCGCATCGCTGGGATTCGAGGCAACGACTTTCTGTAGCAGTTGCTCAGCTTCCTGATCGCGGCCCATTCTGGCGTATGTTTGGGCCAGGCCAGCGAGGCCGCGCACCGAGTTCGGCTGCAATTTCAGCCCGCGATTGTAAGAATCCACCGACAAGGGATAGCGTTCGTTAAGACGCGCCGCATAACCCAAGAGAAACCAAAGCTCGGCATCTTGGGGCGCCGACTTCACGGCCTGCTGCGCATAGTTAACTGCCGCCGCATAGTCATTCCTTGCCAAAGCATCCTGTGCAGCACGCGCTTGGCGCGCGACGTTTATACCAGCACCCCAACTGAAATTGTTGTCTTGGGAATTCCCTGGCGGACTCTGTTTAGATTGCTGGGAGCCCGGAGACGAGCCTCCAACATCGAAAGTTTGGCCATGGCTAGTTCCTGCCAAGCCAAGAAGCATGACAAGGCAAAAGCTCGTGAGCGGAATCCGGCTTTTCACAAAGTCACCACACTCTGAAAAGAATTGTTTGAGGCTCTACACACGAGAACCTCCCTCACAGGAAGTCCTGTGGTGCTACTCAGATGCAAGGTCGCGAGGTAGGTTTGCCGTCAGTCCGTGACAGGGTTGACGAGGGAAGAAGTAAACCCTGTAGACCTTTTTGGAATCCTAAGGACCTGCTGAAGGCACAGGAGTGTCCGATTGCATGAGTTCAACTGAAAGCTACTCTCGTCCAATTCCGCTAACGGCGATTGTCCTGGTAGCTCTTGCAGTGCATGGGCCTTTGTTGCTTATGCAGCTTCCCGCGGGATCTTTCGACGCCAATTTCCATATTTTTCTCGCTTCGCATTACGCGCATCACTGGTTCAACCCGTGGAATGAGAAGTGGTTTGCCGGTTTTTCACAGACCACGTATCCTCCATTGACTCATCAATGGATTGCCCTAGTTTCGACCGTGGCCGGGCTAAAGATGGGCTACATGCTGGTCCAGTTGATCGGGGCTCTCTTGCTTCCAGTTGGGGTCTATCGATTCGCCAAGATCTGGGTGGACGAGCGAGCCGCCTCCTATGCCGCGCTCGGCAGCATCTTCCTTGGTGCTCTCGCGTTCCTGATGTATCAGGCGGGACAGCTGGCCACAATCACGTCGGCGGCTCTGTATCTGAATGCCTTGCCGTATTTCTATGAGTGGTCGACAAAGTCCTCCTGGCGATCCCTTATCAAGGGAATAGCAGTAAGCCTGGCCGCGGCTGCTGCTCACCACGTAACGCTCATCTTCGGTACAGTTTTGTTTGCGGGGCCAGTGTTGTGGGTGGCATGTCTCGACGCACGGGAAGGACGGACTCGCGGATCTATCGGGTCTGTAATCTCGCGGGCACTTCTCTTCGCCGCAGCCGTCGGGGTAGGGGTGGGGATTGTTCTTCTCCCCTACTGGGTCACCCTACTTCAGCATCCGATCCATCAGATTCCGATTCCTCACGACAGCCGCAATAACTTTCTCTTGAACTCCGTTACAGGGATCAATTACTTCGTGATTCCTTATGGCGCGCTGATCATTGCGCTGCCATTTGTGCTGTTTCGCGGCGCATCCGCCCGCCGACTGCGTCCGCTGCTGGTCGGCTTCTGGATAACGTTCCTGTTCGGCCTGGGCGGGACAACCCCATTTCCCCGTTGGGCTCTGGGACGCGCATTCGAGATTCTCACCTTCGAGCGCTTCACGTTTTGGGCAACACTGATGATGATGCCGATTGTGGGCTTGCTGGCAATCGAGTTGCTGGATCGTTTTCGAGTGAAAGCTGCCGTCGCGCTCTCTCTGGCCGCCGTTGCGACGATTGGCGCCGCCCTGTATTGGCTGAATGCCAATCCTTATCGTCCGACCGCGAAGATGAATGTGCAACCGGTCATCGCGTTCCTGAACCGTGACGGACATGACACTTATCGATACCTCACTCTGGGATTCGGCAGCGAACTCGCGCAAGTTTCGACTTATACCGACGCGAGCAGCGTGGACGGTGATTACAACTCAGCCCGCCTCCTTCCGGAAATGACGCACTATGGGTCGGCGCAGCTCACGAATGCGAAGTTCTACGGATCTGCCGGTATGGCCTCTTTGAGGGCAATGCTAGAACATGCAAACCGTTACGGCCTGAAGTACATCTTTGTGCATGACCGGTATTACGAGCCGTTATTGACGTTCGCCGGTTGGCGAGAGACCGAGTCTTTCAACGCAGGCGACATCAGTGTCTGGTCGAAGGATGATGTGCCGCCGGCCCATCGCATCGTATCGGACGCCGTTCCCTCTGCATGGATGGGCTTGCTCTGGGGCACACTCCCAATCGGAGTGAGTGTACTGGCGATCTTCCTTGTCTTGTTCCTTCCTGCCAAACTGCGCGTACGGCGGGTAATTGAGTCGCCAGTGCCTGTACTGCAGCGCGAAAGAGACTACGTTGCCTGAGGAAATGAGATGAAACGTGCACTGCCGCTCGTAATCATCGTTGTTGCGGTAACCGTCGGTCTGATAATCGTCGGTTTACATGGGACTGCCGGACCCGGAACAGTCGGCATCGCCGCAGGGTCGGCTCTGCCCGGATTCAGCGCCACCGCCACGACGCCTGAGCAGGCGCTGGCAAACTTCCTGCTCGATGTTCAGAGACGGAACTGGGGTAGAGCATTCTCCAGTCTTGAGCGCACCAACGCCAATTTGAACGAGCAGGAATTTGCGCAAGAGTGGATGGGAACGAATGGAGGATTGCGCTCATTCTCTAACCTGGAAGGCTACGACGCCAGGCCACTCCATGCGACAAATTCCGACGCGCAGATGCGGGCGCGATTGCACTGGACGACTCCAGTTGGACCGGTCGAAGACGTTCGAGACTTTCACCTGGTACACCGAGGCGATCAGTGGAGGGTCGTATGGGATGAGGGTCCACCGGCAAGCGTGCCCTCGCAGATCGTTCCGGTCAACTACCTGCGATGGGACCTTGTGACCGGGAATGCTGCAGGAGCCGAATGGGGATCCCGCAACGTCGACGCACCTCATGTTCGGATCGTTTCCATGAATGCCGTAGATTCCGCCGAAGGCTCGGTGGTCATGGGAGAAGTCGTGAACGAAGATACGATCCCGGCGTTCGTCAATGTGAACGCCACGCTCGTCGACAGTTCGGGGAATCCTCTCGATGATGAGAGCAGCTTTGACAAAATTCTTCACATTCTGCTGCCTAAACAGGTTTCCCCATACCGCATTGACTTTCCTCACCTCAGCTTGAGCAAGGTGAAGAATGTGCGTATGGACGTTAAAGCCACCCTCGTGCCTGCTTCGTCAGATCCCGTAATTGGCGTCATGGATCAGAAGCTGGAAACCGACGCGCAAGGTCATTCTGTCCTCCATGGGAATCTCTTTAACGAGAGCGGGCAGACTGTAAACATTCCGCATGTGATCGCCAGTTTCTACGACAACAATGGCAAAGTCGTGTGGGTATCCGACGGCTACGTAGAACATGCGCTGCTTCCGCAATCGAATGAGCCGTTCGCGGTCGAGCTTCCGAAATCATTGGCGGGGAAGGTTCAGAACTTTCATGTCGTGGTCAATCAATACAGCCTCGAGAAGTCATAGATCCGTCGCCACCTTTGCTCTGTCGGTGGTGGCGCTCTGTTCTTCCTGGGCGCAGGACGCGGTGCTCCGTGCACCATCGGCCGCTACCGCGGGAGCGACGGTCGCCATCGGCACGTCCGGCAGCGGCTCCGCAACCTTCTATTTGCTTGGGCCGGCTTCATCGATTAAGCGCGATGTGCAACTCGGGCAGGACGTCTCGCTCTCGGGGCAAGAGATCCGGACTGCGGGGAGATACATAGCAATCGTATGTGCCGGTGATTGCAACAGCGTGGACTTCTTTGTGGCCCCCGCAAGACCTGCGAGTCTTACGTTTCTCGCCCATCCATCCCGGGTTCCGGTCGGCCAGGGCGACGCGATTAGCGGAGTGGCATTGCCATTTGATGAGTTCCACAATCTCGTCTTGACCCCAACCACAGTTGCTTTTCAACTAGTCGCGAAAGGATCTGTTCCTGCTTCGCACAGCTCGCAGACGACGAACGGAATCGCATGGTTTCACACAGGCTCTGGAAAATCCGCAGGAGTTCTGCAGCTGACGGCTTCGCTTGATGGGATTGTTGCTCGCAGAGTCGTGCAACAGGTTGCGTCCGACCCCTGCAATCTTCGTATCAAGGGACAACGTACCGCCAAGGGGATCACAATCGAAACCGACCCAATCCGAGACTGCGCAGGAAATCCGGTTCCTGACGGCACAATCGTGACGTTTACCGCGCGGAATGGAAATCAAATCAGCACGGTGGACGCTCCGGTTAAGCAGGACATTGCTCGCGCTCAAATCACCGTTCTCGGCCCCCTTGTGGTGTCGGCCGCTTCAGGTGTGGTAATGGGAAATGAGCTGCATCTGGGGGCACAGTGACGAACGTCAATTGCTCAACTGGGCGCATGATTTCTCGTCGGTGGCTGAGGCTAGGGATTCTTCTTGGCATTGTTTGTGCGGCCGCTTTTGCGGCTGATTCCGCTCCTCAGGTGTCGTTGGACGCGGCGAAGGCGACTCCGCGATCGGTAGAGGCGCTCACCCAGCATGCGATCCTTCGGGACTACAAAATAGCGTGGACAAACTTGTCTCAAGCGCTGGAATCCAATGCGACGGAGCCGCTCAAAGGCCTGTTCGAAGGAGCAGCGAACGAGTGGCTGCAGGCTGCCGTGAAAAACCAGCAAAAGAACGGCCTCGCTTCCCGCTACTCCAACCAGAACCACAAACTGCAGGTTGTCTTTTACGCACAAGAAGGCGATTTGGTTGAGCTGCACGACACGGCAGAGTACGACCTGGCGATCTCCGAGGGTAACAAGACGATCCACAATGAACATGCCGTAGTACGCTACGTCGTACTCATGACGCCAGGTGCAGACCGCTGGGTCATCCGTCAACTCCAGGCCGTACCGCAATTCTGATGGAGTCCTGACGCCAACCGCGCGCCTCAGGCATGGCATCTAAAGACTCATCCGTGGTGAATACATGGAGCCCTAATTTTGTCGAAAAAACTGCTGGCCGTTGCGATTGTGTCTTTCCTGGTGGGCACCGGATGTACCACCCCGGGGATGCACAACGCTCTGCGACAGAATCTGCAGGCTCCGAACTCCTGGCCTAAGTTGCTGGCCGTCTACATGCCATGGTTTGGCGATCATGTTCACGCGGATGTGGGATACGTGAGCTACGATCCGGCAGTTCTCAGGAAGCAAATTCAACAAGCTCGTCACATGGGAATTTCCGGATTTGTAGTTGACTGGTATGGGAAGAGCAATGCCTTTTCTGATCACAATTTTGCGCTCTTGGAAGAGGCTGCGGATCAGAGTCACTTCCAGGTAGCTCTGCTCTACAACGAACCAGAAGACGAAGATACGCAAGCAACGGATGACGCTATCGCTGCGTTAGATCAGGCGTACCAGTCCTACATTGGGCCCGGAGCGGCTCATCGTGGAGCTTACCTCACCTATAACGGCCGGCCGATGATCTTCATCTTTCCAAAGCGGGGGCACGTCGACTGGAACCGCGTCGTCGAACATTGCAGTGGATGGGAATCGGCTCCGCTCTTGTTCTATAAAGACGAGCCCCCAGCACAGTACGCAGCCGATTTCGCCGGGCTGTATCCCTGGGTTCAACCAGGCCAAAGAGGATGGAGCCCGGATGGAAGCAATTGGGGCCAACAGTATCTGGATGATTTTTATAAGAATATGCGGAGCCGATATCAGGACAAAATTGCAGTCGGAGCAGCCTGGCCGGGGTTTGACGATTCATCGGCGAAGTGGGGACTCAACCGCCACATGCAGAGCCGATGCGGGCAGACCTTTGATGACACTCTGCACTCGTACACCAAGTATTTTGATTCGGATCACCCACTGCCCTTCGTGCTGATCGAAACATGGAACGACTACGAGGAAGGGACCGCGGTCGAGCGCTTGGATTTCTCGAAATGCAGCGTCCCTGGGACCGCAAACTCTAGTTCGTCGTGAATTCTGCCAACCGCACTCTGAACTTCCTCATCAAAATTTTGCCTAAATTTCAGGTAGTGGGATGGAGTGGAAAGACGTGAGTCCAGTACATGCTTCAACTCGAGACCTCGAGTTACTATCCGAGTTGCTGTTCGCCCAATCGCTTTTCAGCACTGGACAGGCCGAATCTGGCGTAGGTACGAGCGCATTCGGAGAATATCAGGGCAGTACGCTGGACACCGCCTATGGGCTCATCACGCAGGATTTGGGCAGAATACTCTCTCTCGCGAGTTCGAATCATGTCGTGATGCGTGCCCTGGAACCGCTTCGACAGCTTTTCTCAGATGCGGGTAAGCAGGAAGAGTCTCTTTGGCTCGGTCGAGCGCTAGCCGATGAGAGCGCGAGAATCGATCACGCAATCAGATTTCTGGAACAGATATTTTCAAAATTGGAAGAAGGCGGGTGCCCCGTAACCGTCATCAAGTCCCTGGATCACTGGCCGGATCTTGGCGGCGATTTGGACCTTTACACTGGCAGCGATGCACGCCACGTCGTCGAACTGATGAGTCGTCATTTTGGGGCGAATCTCGCGGATCGCAGTTGGGGAGACCGGCTCGCCAATAAATGGAACTTTCTCGTGCCCGGACTGCCGGAATTGGTTGAAGTACACGCTGGCCGGCTGGGGCAAACAGGTGAGCAGACGACGGTTACCATCTCTCTAGCAGCACGCTCGAAATGGATTGAAATCAAGGGATGCACATTTCGTGTGGCCGCCGCGGAAGATCGTTTCGTGATCAGCACGCTGCAGCGAATGTATCGGCATTTTTACATTCGGCTGTGCGACATTGTCGATAACGCAACTCTGCTCGATAGGCACCTGTTGGATTTCGAATATCTACGAAGCCTCGGGACGCGGGCTGGGATTTGGGAGGGCATCGCCACCTACTTGGTCGTAATCGCTCAGTATGTTGAGTCGTATCGGGGCAAAACACTCGAGCTTCCAGCTTCTGTGATCGACTCCGCCCGATTGGGAGTCGGTGAAATCTCTTTTCGGCGAAATTTCTTACGCGTTCCGATTCTGCCCCACTCTGTGTCCCTGTATGCATCGGAGCTCAAGAATCTTCTGCTGAACGGAGATTTCAGAAACAGCCTTCGTTTGAGCTTGATGCCGGGTTTAGCGACCGCCGCATTGGTTGAGCAAAAAATAACGGGCAGTGATAAAGGGATCTGGTAACCGGGCCAGACAGATTATGGCCCTTGGGCTACCGACTTTACTGGATTGCGCGCGAAATCCCACCTCTTTAGCCTTTTATTAAGACTACCGGTCAGTAGAACGCCGGTGTTTAGAAGGACTGCTGCGATACATGCCTTGAGCGAGCACCTTGGCGCAAGTTCGCGGTGTTTGGACCCCTTTTCGAGCCTTAGCTCGTTGAGCCGAAATTCGTAGCCGTCGGAAGGGAACGAGGACTAAGGTGATTCGAATTCTCTTGGTCGATGACAATCCCGCAGTTCGGCGTTACCTGCGGGCAATCCTCGAGCAACAAGAAACCTGGCGCGTGTGCGGCGAAGCGCGGACTGGCGCAGAAGCCTTGCATCAAGTTCTGTTAGCTCCTCCCGATCTGGTCGTGTTGGACTACCAGATGCCGGATTTGAACGGAGTGGACGTGGCCAAGCAGATATGCGAACTCTTTCCCAGCATCCCGATATTAATGGTAACTTTGCATCTCTCAAAACAGCTGGCAGATGCGGCGCGTCAGGCTGGGGTACGAGGAGCTTGCGCAAAACAAGACATTGGATCGGTTGTTGAGGCGGTGGATGTGCTGCTACATAACCGCACATACTTCCCGGCCATCCCCGCGAGCCAAAGCTTCTGACCCCCGGTATTAAGTCCGGAGGCAAATACAGGATTTCCTGTATTGGAGCGTCTAGGGAGCAAAGTTAGCCTCACTTCAGCTATCTGAGCGTTTCCCAGTGCCGGAGCCCTGATGGCTATGCAAACTGCGGACTATTGGTCAGGCTGTCACATCCGTCAGAGGTAAAATGTGGCGAATCGTCTGGTCGGTCTCCCTACAAAGGAACTGAAACGGAATGGCAATTCGCATACTCTTGGTTGACGACCATCCCATCGTTCGGCAGGGATTGAAGACCCTGTTGGAAGGCCATTCAGGGTGGGAAGTAATAGGAGAAGCTTCGGACGGCGCCGAGGCGGTCGAAAAGGCCAAGAATCTCAGTCCGGACGTCATGGTGCTGGACGTTACGATGCCGCGGATGAACGGGTTGGAAGCTTGCCGGTTGCTCCGACGGCAGTCTCCTGCACTCGAGATTCTGTTCGTTACGCAGCACGACTCGCCGCAGATGATGCGTGAGGCGCTTGAAGCTGGTGCCCGTGGCTATGTAGTCAAGTCGAATGCCGCGCGTGATCTCTTGGCGGCCGTGGAAGCGGTAAGTCAGCACAGGGTATTCACCGCTCTAAATGGGCGGAATATTCCCGAATTCAGTTGAGAACCGGTTGAATTCAGCAAGCGTGCGATTGGAGAGCGAATTATGAAACTCAGGATCTTGTTAGCCGATGATCACGAGATTGTGCGCCGGGGTTTGCGCGCACTGTTGGAGAAGCATGAAGGATGGGAGGTTTGCGGGGAAGCCAGCGACGGTCGCGAGGCAGTCGAGAAGGCTCTGCAACTGAACCCGGATGTGGTGATTGTCGACATTGGCATGCCCAACCTAAACGGGCTGGACACAACGCGGCAGCTGCTGCAGCACGATCCTCACTTCAAAGTCATCGTCCTGACGATTACCGACTCCGACCAGGTGATTCGGGAAGCCTTGGACGCTGGGGCACGTGGTTTCGTGTTGAAATCAGACGCAGCTCGCGATCTGGTATCTGCAGTCGAGGCATTGCAAAACAAGCGAATGTTCTTCACGCCGCGCGTGAATGATCTTGTACTCGCGGGTTTCCTGGAAAAGGGGCAGACTGTGTCACGCAATGAAGCTCCGAAGCTGCCAACTCTGACCGCGCGAGAACGGGAGATCACTCAGTTGCTGGCTGAGGGAAACAGCTCCAAGGAAGTCGCATCACTTCTGAATCTGAGCACCAAAACGGTGGAGACGCACCGCAGCAACATTATGCGGAAGTTGAGTTTCCATTCGATCCGTGATCTTGTGGTCTACGCGATCAAAAACAATCTGATCCAGATTGAATTACCGCCGCCGCCGAAAACACCTGCGGGCCCGACGGCGGCATAGCTGTCGTTCGCGCTCGTGGGACCTTCTTTAACGTATAGACTCTCCTGGGTAATATCCGCTTCTTGTTCGGACGGTCAGGCGTGTGTGTGCGGGACCTCTCGCTGTTACCTGTATTCGCTGGTAGCCGCTCCCAATTGCACTGCCAGGGTTGTACGCAAGCGTGTATTGGCTCCGAATATCGCGAGCTACCGTCCGAGTGATTTGGTCGACCTCATCCAGGCTACCCGGGAAGTAAGCTACTCCACCGGTGCTGGTGGCCAAGTTCTGCAGAGCTTCGCGAGCCGAGCGCGTCATCCCTTCGTCGCTCAAGCCAATTGCATACACCGTAGGCCCTTTGTTCGATTGAAGTTTACGGATCGCATCCTCGAGGGTTTCCCGACTCATATTGTCCTGGCCGTCAGTGATGATCAGCAGAACCTTTTTCTCGAGGCGGGGATTGTTGCGGAGATGCACGTCAGACGCTACTACGGCGTCGTATAGAGCTGTGCTGCCCCTGCTGCTAACCTGCCGAAGAGCCGTTTGCAGCAGGTTGGGATTCGAGGTGAAGTCCTGGTCGAGATAAGGGGTCTGGCTGAAGTTGACCACGAATGCTTCATCCTGAGGGTTGCTGATGCGGATCAGGTTGGCTAATGCTTGACTTACTTTGCTCCGTTTGTCTCGCATTGACCCCGAATTGTCTACGACTATGCCAAGTGCAACCGGGACATCTTCGCGCCGGAATGAAGTGATTGTCTCTGGCTGGCCGTTTTGAAAAACGCTAAACGCGCTGCGGTCGAGGGACGTGACCAGACGGCCCGCTTCGTCCACTACGGTTGCATGCAGTGCGACTTCTTGCACTTGCTTCTTGAAAACAAATCTGCCCTGTTCTTCTGCACTAGAGTTCTCCGGCTGAATAGAAGGCGACTGGTTAGCCGGTTGTGTTGACTCGTCTGCCGATGGCTTTTGCACCGCGGGGGGTGGCGGCATGGTTCTTGGAGGTAGCGCCATTGGATTTTCTTCAGCAGGGGCGCCGCCCTGCCCAGCACCGGATGAATTCTGGGCGACAACACTCATTGACGCTGTCACAACGATGGCGAGCAAAGTCGTCAGTGTTGAACGGAACAGGGACGTCACAATGCTTGCGAACATGTACCGAACCCTCCGAGAGAACCTATAAGATGCAGCGCGATGACTTTTCGTAGTCCTCTTTGTTGAACCAACATTGGACTCGTGGAGACGCATCTAGGGTGAAACCAGTAGGCACCGGGGAAGGTAAGGGGTCCCGGCGGGAAAAAATTACCGTAGTCCAGTTCGCCTCGGAAAAAAACATCCTTGGAATCCAATGGCATCGATGTTTGGCAATATTTGTGCTGCGACTCACAGAAAGTTCTGTGCACTAGTGAGGCGAGAGTGTGCGTCCCGGGTGGGGTTTAGAAGAAAAGCAACCCAATTCGTATCTGTGAGGTTGAGCATGCTTCAGATTCTTATTGCCGACGACCACGAAGTAGCAAGGCGGGGGATCCGGGCCCTGCTTGAGAGTCATCCCGGATGGGAAGTATGTGCGGAGGCAAAGGATGGACGCGAGGCAGTTGAGTTTGCGGCTGCGATGAAGCCCGATGTGGTCCTGCTCGACATCGGCATGCCGAATTTGAACGGTTTGGAGGCTGCCCGACAAATCCTGTCAAGTTCCCCGGACGTCGCAATACTCATATTGACGATGCACGACTCGGACAATGTCATTCGGGAGGTGCTCCGGGCTGGGGCACGCGGCTTTATGTTGAAGTCGGACGCGGGGCGAGATTTGGTCAGTGCCGTCGAGGCTATGCAACTTCAGAGAACATTCTTCACCTCAAGGGTCAGCCAGATGGTATTAGACGGATTCCTGAGGCGAGAAAACTCCGACTTCGTCCCTGTCGAAGCTGACTCATCCTCTGAAGCCCTAACTGCGCGCGAACGTGAAGTCATTCAGCTGCTAGCGGAGGGAAAAACCAGCAAAGAAGTTGCCGTAACCCTCAACCTGAGCGTTAAGACGGCTGAAACACACCGTACGAACTTGATGCGCAAGCTCGGGCTGCATTCCGTCGCCGATTTGACGCGGTACGCCGTCAGAAACGGTATTGTGCAGGTTTTCTAATTCTTCTACGTCCGCCCGGCCTTGTTTCGTATTCGCATAGGTAATTCCGTATACCTTGCGCTCTGCTTTCCGAGCCATTGCGGTTTAGCCGTAAGTAAAACAACAAACCTTACCCGCACAGCGACATCTAATTCCCGGTGCAGCGACGCTCTGCATCGCGAACGATCTCCGCTTGGAGTGGGCGCCGCACCGCGTTACATAGCAGCATCAATCGATTGAGGAGAATGCGCATGAATAAGGATCGTGTGGAAGGTAAGGTTAAGGACATCGCGGGTAGGGTGGAACGTCAGGCCGGTGAGTGGACCAACGACCCCGAAAAGCAAGTCAATGGCCTTGCCAAGCAGGCTGAAGGAAAGGCACAAAACGCATGGGGCAAGGCCAAGGATGCCGCCGATGACGCTACTTCCAAGCCTCCGCAGAGCGTTCCGGATGACACGGAGAAAAACGAAGACGCTCCCCGCCGGGCGCAGCGCTGACACCAGAGGCGCCCGGATCGATCCGGGCGCCCTTTTTCCATCTCCTCTACTGACGTCGTACAGGTATCGCTTGATGGACGCCAGCAAGTCCGCGGATTACTTTCATCCATGGACGTCCAAAGTCGGGAACATTTGCGTTCCGGCTCCCTCTGGAGATTTCCCCATGAGATCCACACTCTACGCAGCGATCAGCATCGTTTTCGGGATGACTGCATTCGCGGGTGCGCAAGACCATGCCGTGAAGCCGCAGGTTCCCGAGGAAGCATTTTCCGATCGTGAACTGATTGCCTGGTCGAGTTTGCAGAAGCCGCAGCCGACCCCTCAGCCGCTTCCCCCGCCGGATAAAGCCATTCCGGAGCCGGCCCAGCAACGAACTTCCGATGCTAAGTCCGAGTCGGGCGGAACATCTGAACAGACTTCGGTGAAAACATTCGTGGGAACAGTTGTTAAGCAAGACGAGTTATACGTTCTCAGAGTGGCGGGCGGTGTCATGTACCGACTGGAGAACGAGGGCGACGCGGGTCAGTACGAAAACAAAAGTGTAAAAATTTTCGGCGAACTCGATGGGAATACGATTCACGTGACCCGGATCCAGGTTCTGTCCTGATTGTTTAGCGCCTTCCGCGCGCTTGTACAAGATTCACCCTAGTGATCTCGCACCGCTGAAATTGTATGGTGCTCATACAGCGAGAATTCATCAGCCACACAGAGCTTGCCGCGGTTCCGGCATGGAGGTCACATCATGAGTGCAAACGGAACGGCTGCATACGGAATGTATCCTCGAACGGTTCCGCTCGTGAACGTTGTGTCTGCCCTCAATCGCGCAGGCTTTGACAAGAACGATATCTGCATGGTTCTCTCGCCGGCGCACCCCGACGCAGAGCTTGTGCGCGAACCCAGCATTTTCGATCGCGAGACGCTCGACGGTCCAAGCAGCGCCCGAATGATCGGGTGGTTCTCCAAGTTCGGAGCTGTGGTGATCCCCACCGTTGGCTTCTTCGCCCGGTCACAGTCATTCATGAAGGCTCTTGTTTCGGAACCAGGTGCGTTAGCGCTCTCACGAGGATCGAGGGTGCTCATGGGTCTAGGATTTTCTGTCGACGACGCCCGAAGATTGGGGACCCAGCTCTGCGATTTCGGCGCGCTAGTGTATGTGTCGTGCCCAGAAAGCATGAATGCGCATGGAGCAATCGAACTACTGCGAGAGGCGGGAGCCCGAGAAGCGGCAAGTCTGCCTTCAGGTAACGCTGCCGCAGTAGCGGCGTGAGGTCGTACACCGCCTCGTTCTTCACCGATTTAACCCGTCGGCCGTTGATGCCTGCCATCCCTCCTGTGTGGAATGTCGATCGCGTGTTTTCATCTCTTGATGTACGGCATCTGCCGGATTCTTTGCCAATGACGCTCTAGGGATACTCACTGAAACGGTGGCGCCCGGAGAGCACGCTGCAAAATCAGTTACAGCGGACGCAATCGCGCACGTCAAGCTGAAAGAGGTCAAAACAATGTCAAAGATCAGATTTTCCTTCGTATTTATGATTCTGTGCTGTGCAACGTGGGTCGTGGCGCAAAGCTCTACTGGGAGTGCCGGGTCTGGCACGGCGGGGCAGAGTTCGAGTCCTGGCGCTACATCTCCGCAAGGAGGCACCGCAACTCCTCCCGCGGGCACTGCTACGCCACCCGCAGGATCTGCAACTCCGCCGGGAACGACTGCAACTCCACCAGCAGGCACAACAACCCCTGGAGGCACTACGCCGGGCACCGCGACTCCCCCGAGCGGAACCGCAACTCCACCCCCAGGCACGGCTACGCCACCGGCGGGAAGCACAACCCCGGGATCCATGAACCCGCAGAGTCCGAGCACACAATCGCCGAATGGGACGCCCGGCACAACAACGCCAGGTTCGACGAACCCTGGCACGAACAGCCCCGAAGGCAATACCTCATCAAGCCCGAATAACCAGGGGACCTCGACCTCGCCCCAAGGCGGAGGGAGCGCCTCACCTCAGTCTCACTAGATGGCAAGGATCGCAGAGTTGAGCGGACCCGATAGGGTCCGCTTTTCTCTTTGCGAAAGAGACGCAATGTGGCTTCCATGTGCCCGAATGTGTGCATCTCAACTTCATGAATATCCAAGGCAACAAGCCCACCGATTTTCTGTTGCGAATTCCTTCCGAACCTTCGCCTCCGCCCATCCACGATCCCATCGATCCACCGGAGAATCCGGACGTCCCCGTGCGCGAACCGGATCCGCATGAGCCGGCGGAAATCTGAGTGCGACTCGATCTCCGATGAATGCTGGCCCCACCCGACCCCCGTTCTACAGGGAACCGCCGATTGTTCCTCCCGAAGTTGCAAATCGATACTCATGAGGACGCGGTTTGGGAGAACGGATTTAACAGCAAGATCTCGGCATCACCGGGAACATACAGGAGGATATATGGCACATTTTGGAGTTCTAAAAGATACGGCTGGTATTCAAGGAAGCGAGGACATTCGCGGATCACACCTCTATGGGTTGAACGATGAGAAACTTGGCAAGATCGACGACGTGATTTTCAATCATGCCGACGGAGATATCCGTTACGTCGTCGTGGACACGGGTGGATGGCTCAGCAGCAACAAGTTCATCGTGCCCGCAGAAGGGATCCGAGTTTCGACCAAGCATAAAGATGACTTCGAAGCCAATCTGACGAAGCAGCAGGTGGAGAACTTTCCACCCTACAATGAATCTGATCTGCAGTCGGAAAGCAAATGGTCGGGGTATGAAAACAACTATCGGGCAAAGTGGGTTAGCGGTCCTGTGATGCATCGTGCCGAGACAGATCGCAATATCACTCCCACTACTTATCAGGCTACAGGCAACCTGGATTCTGAACGAGCGGCCGCCGCGCAAGGACATGGTGCACCGCTGCGGAGGGGCCCAATCTCGACAAACCGCGCAGATGCGAACGACGTAAATGCCGCCTCGACGTCCACCGATCGCGTGATTCCGGCTGGCACCGATGCGGTAGTCATTGACAATTCCGCGGTAGGAATTGGCGGCCGCTGGGATACCTTTCAGAGCCGATTGCGCGAACGCCGGAAGAAAGCCGTCGCTCAGTGCGGTACATGTACAGGTGATACTTCAGCGCGGGACGAAGGCGACGACGCAGGCTCGTTGCGGAAGGCGGTCTAAGCATCTATTGGTGTGCGCTCCGAGGTCGCTCAGCTGCAAGCTACGGGTTGAGGGAACTCGGAGCGATTCGGGTTTCCCGGCACAGAGCTGGATGTGACTAAATGATCTCAGGAAATCCCAGAGCTGGGCGGAAGCTGGTAACGTTGACGCTCGCCGTCGTCGTAGCAATCATCCTGACGGGTGCTTATTTGCTGGCTCACAAGAGAAGCGATCCTCAGAACGAACCGCCACTCCATCCGTCCGTGCTGATCATTCCCTTGGAATTCTGCTTACAGTAATCCGATCGGGTGCGAGTTCGCGCCTATCGGCTGGAACTTGGCGATACTCGCCACAGTCGCGCCAGGGCTCGTGCGGCGTCTGAAACCGCTCGTTTTTCCGCCGTGAGATATGACTCGGGAGCCGTTGCGCTGGGCCGCTGTACGATGGGACTGCGATACCGCGAAGCTTTTCCCGTCAAACTCACCTGATAAACATCACGCACTGCTGCTTCAAAGGTACGCTGAAGGTTCTTTGAAATCGGCATTGTTCGTTCGTTGGATTTGTTTGTCATGAGGGAGATACTCAGCTTTCGTCTGAAGATGTACTCACTCTATTTCGAGCAGTGTCGCGCAACAATACAGGGTTGCACGGAACATCAGAGGGTTGTTTTCTTATGCATGGTGCTGAAAATATGAGGTATATACAGGCGTACTTCTAGTCCCCGTTAGGATTGGGGAGCACGCAATTCACGACCCATTCAGTGCGCATAGAAGCGAAATGCTGCGTACGAGAAGTGTGGAAGGGGGGCACCCTTCCACTCTCTTTTATGCAGCACGTCTGGATGTGCTCTTGCTCGACTTGCCCTTCGACCCTCTGGGCTGGCTCTCCTCCCCTTCCGTTGATTCGCGATCATCCTCCCCGCTCTCAGCTTGCGAGTTGATGTCTTCCGCCAACTGAGTCAGCTTCTCGTCTGTCTGCTTTTCTTCCTCGAGCGTTTGTTCGATCAGGGGGACGTGATCATCCTCGCCGAGAGTCTGTGCAAACGCCCGCACCGTGCCATACGCCGCAATTTCGTAATGTTCAACGCGCTGGGCAGCACCGATGAGGGCGGCGTCCATCACGGGGTCGTCGTACTTTTCGCCCATGGTCTCCGCCGCTTCCTTCACCAGTCCTTCCATGCCGAGGCACTTCTTACCCGTGGGCTTCTCTCCGAGCATCTCGAAAATCTGCTCTAACCGAGAAACCTGTTCAGAGGTCTGCCGCAAATGCTCCTCGAAAGCCTCACGCAATTGCTCATTGGACGAAGCTTTCGCCATTTTCGGTAGTGCCTTCACCAATTGAGTCTCCGCGCTATAGAGATCTTTCAGTTCGTTGAGGTATAACTGCCGCATAGATTCCTTTTGCATCCTGTCCTCCTTCTGTGCCCAGCGAATGAGCGGAGTATTCCCTCGCTGGTCTATTGGCAAAACTATTTTCCCCAACCAGTGCGATCAATAGGCAAGATGCTGTAGGGCTGAAAGCCGCTAGCGTGGCTGATTATCGGCTTCCCCAGGACCTTGCGGCGATATGTCCTGGTGGTGGAAATCCAGCCCGAAGTGAGGGTCGGATTTTGTGCCGGTAATCTTAAAGGGGACTTCTGTTCCCACGCCATTTTTATGAAAGAAGGGGTCGACGGGCTTCAAAAGGATGGACTTCCACCCTGTAGTCATCTGGGAAAGCTTCGCGTCGAGCCTGAGGACACCGTGGAAATCAAACATCTTTCCATCCAAGCTGTACCGCCCGCTCATATCAGCGTTCGTCCCGGGCACGTGGAACTGGAGCCTCGAGAAACTCAGGATTCCATTTCGCAGATCGAATGCGCCTTTTAACTCAGAAGGAATCACGATGTCAGGCGCCTGATTTATCAATTTGGGCTTTCCCATGCTACGAAGGCTGAGCGCGTCGATTCGAGTCTGCAGCCTGGGGTTGCTGAATTGTCCATCAGGAATATAGAACGTGCCGGACAACCTGATCCGGTCAGCGACGTCGCCTTCGCCAGGATGCAAGCTCAAAGCGGTTTTCATATGCACAGCCCCGCTCATGATCGCTGGATCTGTCTTTACTCCTAGTTTCAGCAGGTCCTCAATGCTAGCGCGCGAGAGAACGACTGTTAAGTCGATGGCGTGCCCAGGCGGATTATTCACCCGTACGATCTGGCCTTTTGCTGTGAATGATGACTCCAGGACGCGCGCGTTCACAGGATCGAGATAAGTATCGCCATCAGTTCCATCTACGATCGCGTGAAAGTCAGTGTGAAGCGGGACGCGATGTCCACTCACCGCAAGGTGGAAGTCCGGGGTATCGGTGCGCCCGTTCACTTCGATTCGGCCCAGAGTTCCCGCGTATTGCCCCGTCGAGGACAGTATTCCGCCGATTCCTTTTATGGTGCCGAGGTCCGCATTTGTGAAGAAATACGATCCCGCAACGGCGGAGTCGCTGGGAGATTTTTCGTTAATGGGACCAAACAATCCGGTCGCAAATATGTCGCCGACCGGTTTGGGGTTGACTAGAGTTGCTTCAAATTGCAGCGGCCGGGCCGGACCGACGTCGTTCATCCTCAAGCGGCTGATGGCAAAAACAAGAGGAGGCTTCCCGGGCCGGGTCGTATTAATGATGAGCTTTGTGTCCGCGCACACGAAATGCGAAACGGCAATGCTCATTCTGCCGCCGCGCCGCCGCAGATTGCTCATCTGCCTCCGATCATCCTTCGGAGGGATATTCATGGTGAGCCCGTTTACAAATACCGTATCCACGCGCATCGGCTCTCTGAAGAGGCTCCGCACAGAGCTATGGAAGCGGAACTCATCAATCTGAAGCAGGGGCTGAACTCCCGTCTCCCACGGATTTGGATCTGTAGCTCCATAAATTCTCAGCCCTCTTCCCTGTACGTTGACACCGGAGTCTATCCAAACATGAAGTTCCGTGAGATCTACTCGACTCTCGAACCGGGTGGAAAGAGTCTCGATGACCCGGTTGCGCAAGATGGGCTCGGCGCGCGCGATCACCAGCCGGACGCAGAACGCCACGACGGCCAGGCAAACGACGACGAAGGCGAGGAGCCAATGCCATTTACGCAAACGGCGTGAGGCAGGAGTTCGCGAGAGAATCTGCTTGGTGTCCGGAGGATGAGCCAACAACTAAGGTTCTACCCGTAGGAACTGTGACCTAGAATCGGGTTTTTCCTGCATACACAATCGTGCAATCAAAGGAAGAATGTTTGGCCGAAAAACGACACCAATTTCGAGTATTAGAGAATCGATTTTGTAGGGCTTGAAACGGCTCTGGCATCAAAGAATTTGCGCAAAAAGGGGGACCGGCGATGTATGATGGCGCGTTGTTGCATTCATACCGTTTGGAGGGTGGGTAACAAACTCATGGCGCTTGCAGGCCCCAATACCAGCACAACCTCCGCACCTTCCGGCACCGGGCAAGGGTATGGTGCAGCTTTAGCCACGGTCACCACTCTTTTCTTTATGTGGGGCTTTCTCACTTGCCTGAATGACATCCTGGTCCCGCATCTGAAGTCTATTTTCGACCTGAATTATGCCAAGTCCCAGTTGATCCAGTTCGCATTTTTCGGCGCTTATGCGATCTTCTCAATACCGTCTGCGAAGGTAATCGATTGGATGGGCTACCAGCGTTCTATGGTAGCCGGCTTGCTCACGATGGGCGTGGGGGCATTCTTGTTCGTGCCGGCCGCGAGCGCTGCGTCGTATCCGCTGTTTTTATGCGCGTTGATTGTGCTCGCTGCTGGCATCACCTGTCTTCAAGTCGCTGCAAACCCATACGTTTCCGTGTTGGGAAGACCTGAGACGGCATCGAGCCGACTCAATCTCACGCAGGCCTTTAATTCGCTAGGAACTTTTCTTGCGCCCTTCTTCGGGGGACTCTTTATTTTGACTCAACCCCGCAAGATTGAGGAGATACGAGCACTCGCTCCCGACGCTCTGCAGGCGTATCGATTGCACGAGGCAGCGACGGTAAAGGCGCCTTACGTTGGATTGGGAATCGCTCTGGTTTTGTTGGCGGTTGCGATCGGGGTTTTCAAGCTGCCGAAAATTGCGCACGCTCAGCACCAACTAGGCGAGAAGGTAAACGACTCGATTTGGAGACACCCCAACCTGATCTTTGGGGCGATCGCAATTTTCGTTTACGTTGGCGCCGAAGTCTCAATCGGCAGCTTCTTGGTGAATTACTTTGGTCAGCCTGAAATTGGCGGATTGGCACCGAAGGTTGCGGCAAGTTTTGTTGCTTTCTACTGGGGTGGCGCCATGGTCGGCCGTTTCATAGGATCAGCTCTGCTCCAAAAGGTGAAAACGGGCAGTCTGCTGGGACTTTGCGCGATCTGTGCTGCCGGACTCGTTGCGACCTCCATGCTTTCGTCAGGACACGTCGCCATGTACACCATCATCCTGGTCGGATTTTTCAATTCGATCATGTTCCCGAGCATCTTTACTTTAGGTATCGCGGAACTCGGACCTCTTACCGGAGATGGTTCCGGCATCATGATTACTGCAATTGTTGGCGGTGCGATTATCCCCTTGGCCCAAGGGTGGATTGCGGATCAGATTGGGATTCACCATGCATTTTTCCTGCCCGTTGTTTGTTATCTGTACATTTTGTTTTTCGCTCTGAGCGGGTCGAAGCCGAATAGCGAACGTTTCGCAAAGGCGTGAAAAAATTGGATCAAGGGTCGGATTTCGCACCTCGCAGCGTGGCGTGTGCATAATCACTGACAACAATCGGTAATAGTGGGACGATTTGCGCTGTTCCAGCAACGTGAATTGAAACGATTCAACACACTATGGTGCAAGTAAAGAAGCTTGGCCAAAAACCTGAGGTAGTCACTCTAAAAGCTGTTGCTCAGTATTTGGGGCTTACGCCCGGAACAGTCTCCGCGGTTCTGAACGATTCCCCTTCCGCGCGTTCGATTCCTGAAGAGACCAAGAATCGAATCCGCGCGGCCGCAAAAGAACTTAACTACCGTCCCAACTTTTTTGCGCGCACTCTGCGCAACAAGCGCACCTACACGATAGGCGTTATCGCGGAAGAGATTGGTGACTCGTACAGTTCTGCGATCATCAGTGGAATCGAGCAGTACCTGCGGTCGAAGGACTACTTCTTTCTAACCGTGGTCCACCGCCATGATCCCGTGCTGCTGAACCGCTACGCCCAACTGCTTTCTGAGCGAGGTGTCGAAGGGATCATCACGGTAGATACGACCGTTCAGGAGGCGCCTATGCTCCCGACGGTTGCTGTCGCAGGCCACAAGAAATTAAAGGGCGTAACCAATATTATTCTGGATCACCATCGCGCGGCCTCATTGGCACTGAACCATTTGAAAGAACTGCACCACGAGCGCGTGGCATTCATGAAAGGCAACCCGCTCAGTTCGGATGCAAAGGACCGGTGGGAGGCTATTTGCGAGGTAGCGGGTCAAATCGGAATGACCATTGATCCCGAGTTGACTATTCAGATTGACACCGATGATCCGACACCAATGCTGGGATATCCTTTCACGAAGCAACTACTTGCGCGACGCATACCGTTCACTGCGTTATTCGCCTACAATGATATTTCGGCAATCGGGGCGATTCGAGCTCTTCAGGAGCAAGGCCTTCGTGTACCCCAAGATGTGTCGGTGATGGGTTTCGACGATATCCCGGGAGCCGCGTTCCACACTCCCAGCTTGACCAGTGTGCGCCAGCCACTCAAGCGAATGGGCGAAGTGGCAGCACAAAGTCTTCTCGATCGGATCGAAGGAAAGAAAGAGTATCCCTCGGAAATCGCAATCGAGCCCGAATTGGCGGTGCGAGAATCCACTGCGAAGGCGGCGGGATCCTGCTAGCATCTCTTTCGGCCAGACAACTCCTTTAGCAGATAGGTCCGGCCGGCGCGCCATGTCCTCCAGTACGATCAACAATGCGGGGAACTCGGCTCCTGCTCTCACCTTGGCGTCGTATATTTCCTTTATCCCCATCGGCATCGCAACTGTGCTTCTCGGCCCCATGCTGCCGACGCTTTCCGCCAGATGGTCGCTGAACTACTCCCAGGCGGGCGCTCTTTTCACAGCACAGTACGTGGCGTCCACTTGCGCGGTCGCAGTATCGGGGGTGGTGGTTTCGTACCGAGGCTATCGGTTTGCGATCAAGGCTGGACTGCTTCTAGTGGCTGCCGGTTTAGCTTTGTTGCTGGAGGGATCGGCAGCCTTGGGAATCGTCTGCATCGCCACATATGGAGCGGGCCTGGGCATCGCAGTTCCGGCAGGAAATCTGCTGGTTGCCGAGGTGAATCCGAATCGCCGCAGCGCGACATTGAATTGGCTTAACTTCTGTTGGAGTGCTGGTGCAGTCGCATGCCCCTTTCTGGTAGCGGCAGCAGCGAAAACCCAGCGAGTGCCGCTATTCTTGAGAATCATCGCGGCTCTCTCGGTTGCCGTTGCGATCGGAGTAGCATTCATGCCCTCTCGCATCGTCGAGCCGTACAGAAAATCCGGTGAACGCAGTGATGTACTGCCAATTGTCCGTGGACGCATGCTGACCTTTGCGGTCGTTGCCGCGCTGTTCTTTCTTTACGTCGGCACTGAAAATGGATTTGGCGGATGGGTTGCGTCCTACACCAAGAGTCTCGTCGATTCGAAACCTACAATGTCGCTCGTGACGCCCTCCTTCTTTTATGCCGCGCTCATGATTGGAAGGTCTCTCGCTCCATTCTTGCTGAGATCGATCGAAGAGACGAGGCTGGCTCAGGCAGGTTTGGTTCTTGCATGCATCGGGACTGCCGGTCTGTTACTTTCGCGCGAACTGGCCGGCGTGCTGGTGAGCGCTTGCGCCGCCGGCCTGGGATTGTCATCAGTCTATCCAATCACGATCGCGCTGCTGGCGAGGGAATTCGGATCGTCGTCTTCCCGGCTGGGTTCAGTGATGTTTGTGCTCTCGAATATCGGAGGCGGCCTGCTGCCGTGGATCGTCGGCCTTTCTGCCACGCAATTTGGCACGCTAAAAGCGGGGCTTGTGGTACCGCTATTGGGCTGCGGCGCAATGTTCGCGCTCTTCTTGCGTAGGTGGACACCACAACCTGAGACCCGCATTTAGTACGAATGCAGGCAGACTGTAAGCTCAGGCCCTGACGAGCCGCGCCGCCAGGCGGGAAAGCCGAACAAGCCGATAAAGCGGGAACAGGGGCTCAGGAAGCCGCACCCACGACCACTCTCCGGGCCCGGGCGTCAACAAAAGGCGGGTTACAAACCGAATTCGATCCACCCGGTGCTCTCGTAGCCCGAGCATGAGACGAAAATAGCCTAAGGATTCGGGATTGTAAGCGGTACCGCTGGACATGTGACTCTCAATCTCTTTGGACAGCGCGGCCGCGCCAGGATCGGGAGGAAGTTGATATTCCAATCCAGCGGGAGTGGCCACACCAAGCAGTTCGTGGACCAGCGTAGCGGCGACTCGAAGGATACGCACAATCCCAAGTTTGGAGGCTTCAGCCGCGATCCACTCCCAGTTGAGTTCCTGTACGGCCATGATCCGCGCCAAGTCACAAATCCAGATCAAGCGTCCCCACGCGTGCTTGGCCGCATGCAAGGAGAGAACAATGAATAAATCTTCCAGGCCCGGTGTACTCATTTCTCTACCAGCAACTGACACGGTCACGGCGCGAGCGAACAAGCCCTCCTGGTCGAAATCGACTGCGTAGAATCGCGGCTGAACTGCCCATTGCACCTCAAGCAGATTAGGACCGGCGGGCCCATCGAATGCGAGCTCATAACCAGATTTCAAGAACGCTCGCTCCTGTGCGGCGGAGAAACAAGAGTGTCCCACGTACCCGAGTTCCTGAGCGGCTCCCCGGATGCGCGGCAGATCGTCTGGCCGGATAAGCAAGTCGATATCTCCGGCTTGTCGAAGCGCAATGTCCTTATAGATGGTCTCGGCGAGGGCGAGCCCTTTGTACGGCAATACCTGGATGTTTCTTGACTGGAGAGAATCGAGGATTCGAATCAACTCACGCGACAGGAATAGTGCCTTATGAAGATTCGCAAGATAGGCCTGTTCCAAGGCATTCATTTCAGCCGAAGGAATACAATCGGGCATCGTCGAGAGAGTCTGATGCAGCAGGGGCAGCACGCCGTGCCGTTCGGCCAGTTCCAGAAGAACTCCCCATTCCAGCGAGGAGGAGATAAGCTGCCGAATCGCCTTCAGCTGTGCGGAGCCAATTTCTGGGCTGCAAGTGGCTCGCAAGAGGGACCACTCGATTTTAGCCGCGGAGCTAGAGCGGACCATGTTGTTGGTCAGAGGTCAAATCATGCAGTAATGCCTGCGACCAGTGGTCGGGCAGGGGTCGGAAGATCGCGTATCTGGACGAGGTTTACCGCCCGCTGTTTCTTTGCGAGCATGTTTGCCGAGGGAATTCCCGTTCTCGCATAAGATTTTTCACAATCTTGAGACGATGGACCCCTCATATTACCCTCCATGAATGCGAGGCCCGGGCACCTCGTGCAACTCGATACATGCGCACAAGAAGTACAGGTTGCAAGGTCCTTGATGCGAATGGAACGGACTTCATTCATCTCTCGGGAATGCCGCCAGATATCCACGAAGTGTTGCCGGCGAATATTTCCGGTGGGCAGTGGAAATTGCACGCAAGGAAACACGTCACCGTAAGGTGAAACGTAGCACGCCGTGTGACCCGCACTGCAGGGGGTTGCCTCCAATTCGCTTTCGCCGGGCTCGGCGGCAATCGCACAAAATTCATCTACGTCGCCAACGAGTGCAGCATCTCGGAATACCTGATTTAAATCGCTCGAACTGACACCAAGGCTCACCGTAGAGCGATCCCCATCCATCATCGGCGTGACGGTCGGATCGAGTGTACACTCCACTCCCATTTCAGCAGCGAGTGCTCGCACCCCAGGATAGTCCTGCACATTTTGCGCCATCAGGACATTAGCGATTATGACCTTCAGTCCCTGCGACTTGAGAAAGCGAATCGCATCCAGGGATCGCGTCAGCGAGCCCTTTACCAGTGTGATTGCGTCGTGCACTTCGGGGCGATGCGAGTAGATGCTTACCTGAATCGATTCGACCCCAAGGTCGCGGATGCGAGTTGCCTCACTCTCGCGAATCAGGATCGCGTTCGTCTTTAGCTTGACGCAAAACATGAGCCGGCGCGCATGTTCTAGAATCTCGAAGAAATCCTTGCGCAGTAGAATCTCGCCACCGCTCAATGTCAGGATAAAAACGCCGGCGTCCGCCATTTCATCGAGCAGGTGTTTGATCTCTGCAGTTGTCATCTCCCCATGGTCGTCGTGGTCGAGATAACAATGCACGCACCGTTCATTGCATCGGTAGGTGATATCCAGTTGAACGTTCAGCGGAACATTAAGCTTCAACGCTTTCGCGCTCATTTCCTCCAACAATCCGCTCATCTGGAAACTCCGGTGGAACTCTGTGCGGGAATAGGCTCCTCGGAGATTCGTAATATTTCGTGACTGGCAAGTTCTCGCACCAGCGATTCGGCATCGTGCAGAGCCTGCGCAGGTGGAACCTCAAATTCAGAACAAATGCGTTGGGTGACGATCTCGTCCAGAGGAGTATTCCCGTCGGCCGATTGCCACAGAAGCGTCGCCGTTCTGTTCAATGTGAAAAGTGTGGAGTCGCGGCCGGACATAATCATCATCTCGCCATCCAGACTCCGTGCCGCCACCCGGGGATTTCGGGCGAAATAGATACGGTTCATCGGATCAACTCCCAAACCCGCGCGTCAGGAACAAACGTGAGTCGCGAAACGGGTACCCGGCTGACAAATTCAAATGCGGAATGAAAAATCGCTTGCACAAGTTCCTGATCCTCCGCGAAAAAAAGGAGGTTAGCGAGCAAACTCCTCGTTGCTTCTGCTGCGGGCACCGGATCAATCCGATTCGATTGCCCTTTGGCGAGAAGATAAAGGTTCGATATGGGGGCTGACACGTTCTCCCCAACTTTCGCTAGTTCCCCAGTAAATGGCGTTCCGTAAGCAATGTAGGTGTCCCCCGATTTGCGCACGTACGAAATCTCGTCAGTCAAGAGGGTAACGTCCCCCGGAGCCAATCTTGAGATGGTGGTCTTCCCTGCCTCTGACACCCCAGCGAAAAGAAAGGCTTTGCCATTTCGAATCGCACTCGCAGAGTGCGCCAGAAATCCTCCCTGCCGTGCCAGGACCAGGCTGTGCACGATCCGCAAAACAGCGTCAATCGAGTAAGGATTCGCTGACTGGCGAATTCGTCCTTTCCGCTTCGCAGGTTCCCATTCCGCCCAGAAGTCCCCACGTTCAAGGGTCCAGCGGCCCTGACGTTGAATAACCCTAACATCGGCATCAGGGTCGGGAAAGTGGGGTGGATTCAGGTCCACATCAAATTCAATCTCCGGCTCGTCCGATGCCGTTATGTATCCGGAGTAACGGTCACGCAGCATCGCCAAAAAGCCCGGGTTCTGCGCGTTGATCCGAACGGGCATACCCCCAATCTCGATAATAAGGCCCGATTCAACTTCTGTGATAGACGATGACAATGGACACCCAACTATATGGATTATGCATTCGGATCTTGCGTGCGCTGCCGAAACGAATGTACGCGAACAACGACCCGCGCTGCGGTTTCGGAATGCTGAACTATCGCCGCCAGCGCACGTTCGGCCACCCGCAAAGTCCGACGCGGCTTAATATAGCTTCCATTTCGTACTATAAAGGAAACCCTTCCCAGCAGATTGTTTTCACCGACCGGAGGATCCGCGAGCGCCATGGAATCGCCCCGCGTTGTGATCGACCCCTCGCCTGTCCCGGCGGGAGTCTCCACAAGGCGGTGAGCGAATAAACGTCCATTTCGAGCGACCAGAACGATGTCTCCATCGCGCGCGGCGGCAGAGTCCGTTCGGTCAATAATCAGAGTGTCTCCGGGAAAGACTGATGGCAGCATGCTCCATCCCGTGACCTGCAATCTCAGGGTTCCAGTCGAGCGGAGCACTTCCGCGGCCAGTTCACATTTCGTCGTGTGATCCGCCGGAAGGATCGTGGCAGAAAGACTCATCGAAGTTTGGAATGGTTCGCTCACGCTGATGGATGTCCGACCGACTGGAAGGAGGCGGACCTCCCCACTCGTTTGGCTGGAATTCCGGAATTCTACTCTCTGCTGAAAACTCAAGCAAACGAGGCCTTTGGAAAGGGAAGGAGTTGCTGATTCGCAAAGGGTTAACCCACAATCGAACATTGCGATGTATCTCTTTTTTGAATCGAGTCGGAGTTCGCAATTCCACCGCTACACCGTACAATGGTTCCAATCCTTTATTTATCAGTTGATTCATGAAGAACCTACGGAGGCTTAGGTAAATCTTTTGGACGGATACCAGATTGCAGGAACTGCAGATCGAGGGGTACAAGCGGGGGACCCGAACAGCGTTCTAACACTGGAGGAGATTGCTAATCTCGCGGCGGAGGGCGGCCAGGCAGCGGAAACGCTGATGAATCTTGTGGCCCTGATCGCCAAGAGGTTCAAGACCGACGTGTGCTCCGCGTATCTTCTTGAGCCAGACCGAGCCAATCTTGTTCTGGCGGCGACGGTTGGATTACGTCGCGAATGCATCGGCCGTTTGCGCATGGCTGTGCACGAGGGCCTCACCGGCCTGGTTGCGGAGCAGGTTCAGCCAGTAGCCGTCAGCCAGGTGAAGAATCATCCCAGATTCAAATATTTCCGAGATGCCGGCGAAGACGCTTATCAGTCTTTTCTTGGCGTTCCGATCATTGATCGCGGCATTCTCCAGGGTGTCCTGGTTGTCCAGACGATCGAGGCTCGAGTTTTCAGCGATGAAGAAATCAGGATGCTCTCAAAAGCAGCTGTCCAAGTTGCCCCGGTCGTCAGCGAGGCACGGACACTGGATCGCTTCATTGCGCCGTTACAGGAAAGGCTTTGGGCTTTAGCGCGTAATCTTTGGTGGAGCTGGGATCACGACTCCGCCAGCTTGTTTCTCGACCTCGATCCCGCACGATGGAGTGAGGTGAACCACAATCCCGTCGCGCTGCTAAACACACTTCCGCTTGCAAAGCTGGAGACTCGCGCAGCTGAATTGATGCTTCACAGCCGTGTGAATTATGCGTACCGCCGTATGTTGGAATATCGCGAAGCGGACCGAACTTGGGGAGCCCGGCACACCGGTGTCTTAAGACCCCATCCCGTCGCCTATTTCTCGGCTGAATTCGGATTGCACGAGTCCCTTCCCGTGTATTCCGGGGGTTTGGGAGTGCTGGCCGGAGATCACATTAAGAGCGCTTCTGACCTGGATATCCCCCTCGTAGGTATCGGCCTTTTTTATGGTCAGGGCTATTTCCGCCAGCACCTCGATTTGACCGGCTGGCAGCAAGAGGATTATCTCGAGACTGATGTTAACCAACTGCCGATGGAAGTCGCCATCGGAAAAGACGGACGGCCAGTCGTTGTTGAAATCGAAACTCGCAGCGGACGAATTCAGGCTAAAGTTTGGCGAGTGAAAGTCGGACGGCGCGACCTTTACCTGCTGGACTCCGACGTTGAGGGCAACGCTCCCGAGGATCGCGAACTGACTTCTCGTCTGTACGGCGGGGATTTACGTATTCGAATTCGGCAGGAGTTATTGCTAGGGGTTGGAGGTCTCAAGGCGCTGAAGGCCCTAGGAATCTCTCCTGGAGTTCTTCACCTGAATGAAGGCCACAGCGCTTTTGCGGTCCTGGAAGCGATTCGGATGCGGATGGAGGACGAGGGTATCGGATTCGATGCCGCGGTGCCTCGCGTGTCGCGCGAAGTCGTGTTCACGACGCATACACCCGTTCCAGCTGGGCATGACCGTTTCGATGCTAGGCTCGTGGAAGAGCACATTGGCCCACTGCGAGAGGCGCTTGGCTTATCGCAAGAGACTCTGCTCGGCCTTGGTCGAGAAAGTACCAGCAACTCGGACGAACTCTTCTGTATGACGGTGCTTGCCTTGCGGCTTTCGCGCCGGGCGAACGCTGTCTCCGCCCTGCACGGAGAAGTATCAAGGGCGATGTGGACGGGGTTGTTTCGCGGCAAGCCTGAGGATGAGGTTCCCATTGGGCACATCACCAATGGAGTACATGTGCCATCGTGGCTGGCGCCGCAGATGTTCCGTCTCTATGATCGCCACCTGGGGAATGATTGGTTGCAACGCGGCAGTGAAGCCAAGACATGGCTTGGAATCGAGAACGTGGACGATGGCGAACTTTGGGAAACCCATCTCAATCTCAAGTCGCAGTTGATTGAATTTGTGAGAAAGCGGGCGGTTGCCCAGGCGCAGCGCCGCGCTGAAACATCCGAAGAATTGCAGCGCCTCGAACGCGTATTGAGTCCGGACGCGCTGACGATCGGATTCGCGCGCCGCTTCGCCACATACAAGCGAGCAAACCTCATCTTGACGGACATTGAGCGGCTTGCCTCGATGGTGAACGATCCGAATCGGCCAGTGCAATTCGTGTTCGCCGGTAAGGCACATCCTCTTGATGAACCGGGGAAGCGAATCCTGCAACAGATCGCCGACTTGATGCGCGATCCGATGTTCCGGGATAAGTTCGTCTTTGTCGAGGACTACGACATTAATGTCGGGCGCCACTTTGTGCAGGGTGTGGACGTGTGGCTTAACAATCCGCGGCGACCTCTGGAAGCCTCAGGCACCAGCGGACAGAAAGTGGTGCTCAACGGAGGACTCAACCTTTCCGTCCTGGACGGCTGGTGGGCCGAGGCCTTTGATGGCGTTAACGGATTCGCGATCGGAACCGGCAGAACGCATTCCAACATGAGCGTCCACGACACACGCGATGGGGAAGACCTGTTGCGCGCACTTCGTGAGGACGTAATTCCGCTTTACTACCAGCGGGATCGCGATGGTTTGCCGCGAGGGTGGATAAAGCGTATGAAGCGCACGATCCGCACACTGGGGTGGCGGTTCAATGCCGATCGCATGGTGATGGACTACAGCCTGAAGTGCTACGTGCCTGCCGCCGGAGGCACGTCGAGCGATCTGCGAGCAAGCTTTTAACGGTATCACCCCGTATCTCGGGCACCGTTCAGTGGAATCGTGCCGGAGTTCGTCCGATGACGCCGGCTAGCCGAGGACTTTGCGAATGCGCTCGAACGCCCAGTCTAGCTCCTCCCGCGTGATGGTCAGTGGTGGTGCGATCCGCAATACCCGGTCGTGAGTTTCTTTGCAGAGTACGCCTTCCTCTTTCAGGGCTTCGCAATATGCCCGAGCGGGGGCGTGCAATTCGATTCCGATCCACAGACCTCGTCCGCGTACTTCTTTGATGACGGGACTGTGCAGAGTCTGCAGCCGATCCAGCAAGTAAGCTCCCATCTCCGCTGAGTATTCCACCAGATGTTCCTCCACGAGCACTCTTAGCGCAGTTCGTGCGACTGCACAGGCAAGAGGATTGCCTCCGAAAGTGCTGCCGTGATCTCCGGGATTGAATACTCCCAGAACTTCTCTGGATGCGAGAACTGCCGAGACAGGATAGAAGCCTCCCGAGAGAGCCTTACCAACTATCAGAACATCGGGAGTGATGCCTTCATGCATGTACGCGAATAACTTGCCTGTCCTGCCTAAACCCGATTGGATCTCATCGCAAACGAGCAGAACCCGTTCTTGCCGGCACAATGCAGCGGCTTCGCGCAAGAATCCTGCAGGCGGGATGATGATTCCTGCCTCCCCTTGGATGGGCTCGACAAGGAACGCGCAGGTGTTCGGAGTAATCGCACCTCGTATCGCATCTATATCGCCGTAGGGGATGATTTTGAAGCCTGGGGTGAACGGACCGAACCCGTCGCGGTATTGCTGGTCGCTGGAGAAACTGACGATGGTCACCGTGCGCCCGTGAAAGTTGTTGGCGCAAACGATGATCTCGGCTTTTCCTTCGGGAATGTTCTTTACCTTGTAACCCCACTTCCGCGCCGCTTTAACAGCCGTCTCGACGGCCTCGGCGCCAGAGTTCATAGGAAGCGCCATATCAAATCCGATGAGCTGATGAAGTTCCTGGTACAAAAGCGGCAGTTGCTCGTTGCGGAATGCCCGTGATGTAAGAGTGACTTTGTGAGCCTGATCGATGAGGGTCTGCAGAATCCGAGGATGACAATGCCCTTGATTCACAGCCGAGTAGGCTGCCAAACAATCGAGATACCGTTTCCCGTCGATGTCATAGACCCATACTCCTTCAGCGCGCTCGATCACCACGTCGAGAGGGTGATAGTTGTGAGCGCCAAGTTGATTTTCAAGGGCAATCAGATCTTCAGAGCGAGTGGTCTCCATGACGGACATGTTATTGTTCCTCGTTGTTTCGCGTTTACCTTCGACTACTTTCCAAGAGCATCGTTAAAAGCGCCATGCGGACATACAGCCCATTTGCGGCCTGCTTGAAATAAAGTGCCCGTGGATCATTGTCCACGGTCCGATCCAATTCCACAGTTCGAGGCAGAGGATGAAGGATAAGTGCGTCTGCTTTCATCTTTCCAACCGTTGCAGAGTTGATCGCGTACCTCTGGAGTTGCTGGCGGTCCCGGACGCGCTCCGGGCGAATACGAGTCTGATAAACCACGTCGACTTCGTGAATGACACGGTCGATGTCGGCTTCGAGTTCGTAAAGGACTCCGTGGTCGTCGAGATATTCGAGAATGTCCGACTTCATCTGCAATTCCGGCGGGCTAACAAAAACTATTTTGACCCGTTCAAACTTTGCAAGGAGATAGGCGAGAGAACGTGCCGTGCGCCCCTTGTCGAGTTCGCCGATGATCGCGACGCTCAGACCGTCCAGCGGACGCTCTCGATAAATCGTGTACAGGTCTAACAAAGCTTGCGTAGGATGTTGTCCGCCCTCGCCGTCGCCGGCATTGATCACGGGGACGGGCGAGACCTGAGCTGCGCGTTTCGCGCCACCAGTCTCCGGGTGTCGAATAACAATCACATCCGAGTAGCTGCCTATGATGCGTATCGAGTCTTCCACCTTTTCGGCTTCGACCTCGGACGAAAATGCGCCAGCCTGTTCGGTCGAAAGAATTCTTCCGCCTAACCGGTGCATCGCTGCTTCGAAGCAGAATCGAGTACGAGTGGAGGGGCGATAGAACAAAGTTGCAAGAATCTTGTTCTGGTACTCGAGAGTGCCACCGCGGGCCACCACTCTTTCCATCCCTCGCGAACGATTGAACAGTTCCATTAGCAGCGGAACCGTGAATTGTTGAGATTCGATTACATGTTGGATTCTCATACTGTCACAGGACGATCCCGACCCTGCCTGCATCAATTCTCGATCCCCTATGGTGACGGAACCATTTTTCGCCATCTGGTCAGTGTCCTTTCACCTGCACGTCGACCTCCTCCAGGCGCCCGGCGACTAAGGGTTCGTCGGGGACAATGCAGGTCCCCGCTTGTCCTGCTACGGCGCCGCATAAGTGATCGTAGGACGTGATTACAACTTGGCGGCCACCGGCTTTCAGGAACCGCAAGGCAGATTCAATCTTCGGCCCCATGTTGCCGGGAGGAAAATGACCATCCCGATAGTGTCGCTCCAGTTCCGTTGCGGTCACGAGGCGGAGCGCTCTTTGGGTGGTCTTCTTGTAGTCGAGATAGACGTAGTCGGTGTCTGTCGAAATCGCGAAAACATCGACCCCGAGTTGAGATGCCAGCAACGCCGAAGCGCGATCTTTGTCGATAACAGCCTCAACTCCGTGTAGATCCTTGTTCTCGCGAACTACCGGGATGCCGCCGCCACCGCATGCGATAACCAGCACCCCTTCCTCCGTCAATTTGCGGATTACGTCGAGCTCTACGATTTCTTCCGGCTCCGGCGATGGAACAACACGGCGGTAGCCGCGCGCCGCATCCTCCACAATTTCCCATCCCAGGGCGCGCCTGCGTTCTTCCGCCTGTGCCCGTGAATAGAAAGGACCGATAGGCTTGGTCGGATGCTGCATGGCCGGATCGAGCATTGATACAACACTTTGCGTAATCAAGCTCACGACCGGGACCTGAAGACCAGCCGCAGCCAACTCATTTCGAAGTGATTGCGAAAGCAGATATCCGATTTCACCTTGGCTGGCCGCTCCGCACACGTCCAGTGTTTGGACAGGGACTTGGTCGGCCGCTCGTTCGGAGCGCAGCAGTTGTGCGCCAACCTGCGGTCCATTCCCGTGAGTTACCACGAGGCGGTAGCCATCCTGGATCAAGCCGACGATTGCGGCTGCTGTGCAACGCGCGTTCGCAAGTTGCTCAGCCACCGTCCCCTTTTCTCCCGCCCTGATGAGCGAATTTCCGCCAACCGCAATCAGAATCGTCTTTCGATTGCTTGCAGTTCCACGGCTTGTGTCTCTGTTGCGTCGATCCATATCGCAATTCAACCCTGGTTATCGATGCGCCATCTCGTGAAGTGTCTCCGACCCCACAGATTCCGACACCTCGCGATATTGCATGAGCTCAAGCAAAATGGCTTTCTGACTATGGAGCCGGTTTTCGGCTTGCTGGTAAACGACCGAGTGTGGAGAATCGATGACCTCTTCGGTGACTTCGAGCCCTCGATGCGCCGGCAAACAGTGCATGAATATCGCGTCAAATTTTGCGCGCCGGAACAGTTCTAAATTCACCTGGTATGGACGAAACAGATTGCGCCGGTCCTCAGCTTCGGCCTCTTGCCCCATGCTCGCCCAAACATCCGTGTAAACAACGTCGGCGTCTGAAACTGCTGCTGCGGGATCGTGAGTCAGAGTAAAAGTCCCTCCAGTCTGGATTCCGCGTTGTAACGCCCATTGAACTGCTTCGGGCTTCGGCTCATATCCAGGCGGCGTTCCCGCCCAAACGTGTGCGCCTAATTGCGCTCCAGCGAACATGAGGGAGTGACAGACATTATTGCCATCTCCGATAAACGCGATCTTGAGTCCAGCGATAGGTCCCTTGAGTTCCTGAATGGTGAGATAGTCCGCCATGGCTTGGCAGGGGTGGCTAAAGTCCGTCAGCCCATTGATCACCGGCACGGCGGCAAACTCTGCCATCTTCTCGACGATGTCGTGCGCGTAGGTGCGGATCATGATGGCCTGCACCATGCGCTCCAGATTCTTTGCGACGTCATAAAGCGATTCGCGTTTGCCGAGGTTGATTTCTGCGTTCGACAGGTAGAGCGAGAATCCGCCAAGTTGCTGAATCCCCACATCGAAAGAAACACGCGTACGCAACGATGGCTTTTCGAAGATCATCGCGAGCGTCTTACCTTTCAGGGCACCGGTGTGTGCGGATGGATGTGTCTTGATCTCGCGAGCCAGATCGAGAAGATATCGAATCTCTTCTGGAGAGAAATCTCGAATCGAGAGGAAATTATGTCGGCCCATGGACTCCACCTTTCGAAAGATGTGTTTGCGTCACGCTGAAAGGTATGCCCACTCGCACGCGGGTATGGAATGGCGTCACGCAGGTTGAGAATGTTGACTCGAACGCAGCGCTGGCACGCTGAAGAGGCAGCTCGGGAGAGTAAGAAATCGTGACAGTGAGGCAAAGCACGTTCGCTCGCTGCCGCTGAGTGAAACTCATAATTAGACCGCTACAGCTTGAAACGATGATCTCTTTGGGCGGGTGCGCTAGGCAGTGAAAAGCATCACGTGCTCCGGTGACGGGGGTCACCAAGGGTAGCCAGGCGGACAACGAAGCGCCCTAAGCAGAAGAAACAAATGAGCTTCGGCTATTTGTGAACTATTCTTAGCCGCATAGCGGGAAGTACTAGCGCTGTGAGTTCAAGACGGGCGAGATCGGAACTTCTTCTTCCCCCAAAGGTTCAGCCGGGGAGGTTGACTCTGCAGCGCTTGCAACCGCATCAGGTTCCAGTGTGGCTGGCTTTTTGGGTGTGAGGAACTTTTCTGTGTTCAAAAGAGGCCGCCCCAGCGACGCGTTGTAGCTGCTCCATGCGCTTTCCAGTCCAGCTTCTCGTTCGAAGTGGGCCCTCATGGCTTCCATCTTCGAATCGAGGTCGTCCAGATAATGCAGCATCAGGGCTTCGGGAAACATAGGCAGCTTGGGTGATCCAAACTCATATTGGCCATGATGACTGATGATCAGGTGCTCCACCAGAGTCTTGAGCTCTCCGGGAAAACCAGGTATCCCTGCGAGTTTTGCTTGTAGCATCTCTAGCTCGATGACCATGTGCCCGAGCAATTGTCCCTTCGTTGTGTACGAGAAGGAGCGGTTGTACGTCAGCTCGTGGATCTTCCCGATATCATGCAGGAACGCCCCGGTAAGAAGCAGATCGCGATTGATTTGCGGGTAATTCTGGCACATCAAATCACACGATCGAAATAGCGAAACGACGTGATCGAGCAAGCCGCCGATGTAGGCGTGATGAAGGGTTTTCGCCGCTGGAGCATTGCGATACGCGGCAGCAATCTCCGGATCTGCCATGAATGCCTGCACGAGCGCCTTCAGATGCGGATTTTGAAACCCTGCTACAAACATGGCAACAGTCTGCCAGAGTTCATCGATATTCTTCGTGGTTTTCGGCAGGTAGTCGGAAAAGTCGATTTCGCTGTCACCCAGCTTGCGCAGTTTGTGAATCGTGAGCTGGAAGCGCTGTTTGTACTTGTTGACGAGACCTTTTATTTTGAGGAAGTCGTCCTGTTCAAACGCCTCTAAAACTTCCTCGACGTTGTCCCACATCTTGGCTTCGAGCTGTCCACTGCGATCGCCGAGAGTAAGAGCGAGGTAAGGTTCTCCAGTCTTTTTAGGCTTGATCTGCTTTGCCACCACGACAAACGTTGAAGTGACGATCTTATTTTCGTGACGTACGCAGTCGCAGATGTAAAAGTCCTTCATGGGCGGTCTGAGTATAAAGCAAAGCGCCGGGATTCGATCAGAGGATGCCCAGTTTCTTCTTTTTCTTGTTCAGCTTTTTGGCGTCTGCTTCCTTCGCCGCCGCCGTTTCGATTGGAACGGTCTGATTAGGGCTGGCCCCAGTGTCCAGATAGCCGGTCTGGAGCTTGATATAAGCTTCCTCGCGCAACTTGGTCAAATACGCGCGGAGGGAAGGTTGCAACTTTTGGTAGTACAGGGCGTCATCGATCTTCGGCAACACGTCCTTCATCGGCGGAATACCCGCCTGCTGATGATCGACTACTTTGAGAATGACGTAACCCTGTTTTGTGCGGATTACATCCGTGACGTCGCCGCCCTTCATCGCAAATGTCTTGTCCTCAAGCTCCTTTGCGAGTTGCCCACGCTTGAAGAGGCCGAGTGCGCCGCCATCGGCTGCTGAAGGACCATCCGAATATTTCTTGGCAATGTCTTCGAAAGTGGCGCCATCGTGAATCTGCTTCCGCAGATCATTAGCCTTCGCTTCCGCTGCACTGAGCGCGGCGGCGTCGGCAGCGTCTTTGGCAGCCTGGTCAGCCGGAGTCGCAGCTGCAGCAGGATTCGGGTCTCCGGCCGACTTGGCAGGTTCTAGAGTCTTAGGAGCAACTAAAATTTCGCTCAGACGGATGTACTCCGGCTGCTCCATTTCGCTCTTGTGTTCATCGTAAAACTTCTGTTCCTCTTCCTTGCTGATGGCAAGATGGCCGCCCACTTCCTCGCCGATTACTTTGCGCGTAATAATCTGGTTACGCTGGGTCTGCTTAAAGTCCTCCCACGAAACTCCTTGCTTCTCCGCTTCCTTCTCCAAAGATTCCATTGAATCCAGTTTCATGTCTTTGCGCATCTGATCGAGTTGTTTGATCAAATCGGTATCGCCCGTGATTCCCAGGTCTTTCCCCTTATCGAGAAGAAGCTGCTGATCGATCAAATCACGCAGAACGTCCTTCTCGCGATCGGTGTAAACCTTGTCTGCATTGTTCGGATCTTGCTGTTTAACCTCTTCCTTGAGCTGGTCCTTGCTTCGGGCGTACTCCGAGCGAGTGATGATCTGATTGTTGACGCGCGCGATGATCTCTTCCACGACCTGACCGGTCGCAAACATGGGCGTACAGGCAATAACGATGAGAAGCAAGGGAAGTTTCTTCATAATGTTTGATGGGCCACCCCGCTTTCCTGGGCTTGCGGGCGAAAGGCGGGCTAGAGCCAATGCTTTATTCTACTACTTGGAAGACGGCGCTTATGTTTAAGTTGCACGCGGGCGGAAGAAGATGAGGGGGCGAACAAGGACATAGTTCTAGGCCATTCTCAGAAGCGCAAGCGCTGTCCTGTCATCACATACAGGTGCTTGGCCGCTGAAGGTGGCAACTGAGCTTAGGATCGATGTGCACACTTCACGGGCCGTTGAAGTTCCGTCTCCTCGAAAAGCGTCTTTAACCCGTTCGAGGCCAAATTCTTCCGAAGAGCCGCTGGTGCGCCCTTCACAGGCAACCACCCCCCGGGAAACAAGCAGCAGAGCGGAACCCTTTTCCAAGCCTACGATCCGGGCCTCGGACGTCGCGTGGGAGAAGAGACCAAGCGGCAGGCCAGTTGAATCGAGCTGGGCGATACCCGTCGCGTCCCGAACCAGGGCGGGCGTGTGTCCGGCGTTTGTGTAGCAGAGTGTTCCAAATCGTTCGTGATAGCAAGCTAAAAACGTAGGGCAGGAAAGCACACGAGATGCAATCTCAATCAATCCTCGGTTGATGCGCACAGTGAGTTCGGTCATCGCGTCCGCTTCATTTACGTCTTCGGCGGACAGCAGTTCAGGGCCAGAGTCACGGAAGATTTTCTGGGCAGCGTTCAAGATCGTGCGATTGTCCTGGCGCCGTCCGGCCACATCCAACAGACCGACAAGCACCCGCTGGGAACTCACGCGAATGGAGTCGTAGAAATCTCCGGCGATCCGCCTGCCGACGAACTCGGCTGCTATATCTGCTCCCGAGATTGAGGGAAATACGGTCGGAATTGGCTCTATGACCCGATTTGTCTCGCTTGCTGGGGAATTAAAAAAGGAATGCATACGATGGATGCCCGAAACTAGCACAACAAGGCTCCGGCGGCAAACGCTTGGGGACGAGTACGAACGCCCCTACTCGCCGTAGTGATCTGCGAGATATCGCCCCAAATCGGACTCGAGTTGCCCGTAGTCCGAATGAATTGTGGCGCGCAGGGCCGTTTCCGCGGAATTGCCTTCGCCCAACCGCTGGAGAATCCTCTGAATGTCGCTCATTCCGTAGGTGTCGTTGATGTAGGAGACGGCTGCCAGCGATTCAGCATATGCAAGATAGGCCTGTGCTCCGGAGAAATTCATAAAGCTGCCTTGCAGAGCGTTCAGCGGAATATACTGCTGTGTTTTGAAGAGCTGCGAGAGCTGATGTCCCTGGCTCGAGAGGCTCCGCGGTTCGACCAACTGGGCCACTCCCTCATGCAGCCACATCGGACAGCGCCCGCCCGAGAGCTGTGTCACAAACGAGTGAGCTAGTTCATGCTTCAGAACGTGCGCTAGTTCCGGCGTCATGGAAGATAACCCGTTGACCGGGATGCGCAGTTTGCCATCGTTGATTGCGCCGGACCATGTTGGCGCGTGCGTCACGTCGAAAAAAGCCTGCTCCGTATAGAGCGTCACCATGATGTTGTCGCGAGGCGGACTGCCCAGATCACGCACCAGTTCGTCATAGTCGGACTCAAGTACCGATATAATCTGCGTGCGAAAAGCATCACTGGTTTGTCTGCCTTCATAGTGCAGCACGAAGTGAATGCTCTCTCCTTGAGAAAAGTCCGACTCAACCGTTTGTTCGCGCTCAGCCTTCGCCAACAGTCCTTGCACCCGGCCGTCCGGGCGCAATTCCAACGAGCGTTTCCACGAGGCAACGGCGTCCTTTGTGTGGTCGGAGGAGAATTGGCTGTACCCAAGTATGGTATAAGCATCGGCAGAATTCGGCGCCGAACGCACCGCCCGTTGTGCGTATGTCAGCCCTTGACTCGCATTGCCCGTTCTGGTGAGAAGAGCAGCGTAATAAATAAGGATGGTGGCATTGCTGGGCTCAAACCGCAAGGCCCTTTCAAAGTACTCGCGTGCCTGCCCGATGTTCCCGTGTTCAAACTCAAATTTTCCGGCAATGAAGTCGGCCGTAGCACTCAGTTCCGGATTGCCTTTATGCTCTAAACTTGCAACCGCATCCGAACTAACCGCGCCATCCTTTATTATCTTCCCAACCAGATCCCCTTCATTGGCAAGGCTGTTGTCGGAGGCGAAGCTGGGGAGATCGACTCCGGCGGATCCGCTGCTGGTTCGCGATGGCATGCCACCTGCGTCGACGCGGTCAACGGCGGACTTGGGAATTGCATACGAATCTTCTCCTATCTCATATTCGAACCGATTACCGTTCTCCCGAACGTGGTCGGCGAGGATCGTTCTCCCGTTTTTCAAGTGAATTGTGTCGGCCCAAGAGGTACTGAGGCTCCCAAGACAAATGCACAGGATGGTGACACGAAGCAGCATTCAGGCGCATTCTAGCAACACAGGACCTACATACCACGTGACTAAGGTACTAAGAAGACGCGCACTGTGCGGGAGCAGAATTTGTTTCTGCCTTTTCCTCGCACTCTCATTCTG
This sequence comes from Terriglobia bacterium, assembly GCA_963727085.1. GTDB lineage: Bacteria > Acidobacteriota > Terriglobia > Terriglobales > Acidobacteriaceae > Sulfotelmatobacter. The sequence goes on from CAVSER010000008.1 coordinate 850,662, forward strand.
CAAAGCAGAAGACCTGCCCGGTAAGCCGGCTGAAGCCCTTTACCTTCAACTTGGGAGTGTAGGGCTCGACCCGCAGCGCGTGTATCGAGTGCGCGGAGCGGCTCTCAACAGATCGGCGGTTCAAATCACGCTCGAGGACGGCACGATCGCGTTCACCCAGGACATCAACGGCAGGATCACGGGCGCCTTCTTTGAAGGCTACGGTGAAATCCTGCTTGTTCCTCCGAATGACGTGGAACGGAGGTCGCTAACTTTGTTCACCGGCATGGCGATTCTCGAGGAGCGGTTCGAGACTGCCTATTTTCGCTTCAATGACGATGCGGCAAATGAGTTGCGACCTGACTTAAGGGAACTCGACAGCAAGGATAAGCAGGAATTCGTACAGCGCTGGGGGACCACGACTCAAAATCTAGCCACCTTGGACGCGATGCGCTTGCTGACGAGTTTTAGCCGGTTTCTCCCTCTAGCAGCACCGCCTGCATCAATCCAGATCGACGAAACGCGAGAAGTTCAGGGATCGAAAAACGATCACTTTCTCCATGCGCGCCTGCAAGGAACGAAGTTCGGAGTGTTCGACGTTTACTACGATTCGACGGTTCCAGAATCGGTGCAGGCGGGGCAAGCCAGAAAATCACAAAGCGGAGAGAGCTACTACGACGTATGGACATCCTTTACGCCAGGCGCGGCTCGGGCGACGCAAACCGAAAGAGTGTCGGAAGAAGAGAACGGCGCTGGGCTCCGCATCAACATACGTAAGTACAAGATAGTCGCTGACGTCATACCACCAAAGCAGATTCACGCGAGAGCGACACTTGAGTGTGAAATCTTGCCGGGCGGATCGCGAGTGCTGCTATTCGAACTGTCTCGCTTCTTGCAGATTAAAGCCGTCAAGTTAAACGGCCAATCGCTTGAGTTCATTCACAATCCCGCCCTGGAAGGCACTCAACTTTCGCGTCAGGGAAATGACGTGGTCGCTTTGATGCTGCCGAACGAAGTCACCGTGGGCAAGAAAGTGGAACTGGAATTTATATACGGCGGAGAAGTTCTCGCAGAGGCGGGTCCGGGACTGCTTTATGTCGGCGCACGAGGAACATGGTATCCAAATCGGGGAATGCAGATGGCCGACTTCGATCTGGAGTTCAAGTATCCGCAGGAATGGACTCTGGTCGCAACGGGCAAGTCGACTCAAGTCACCCCGGATGAGACGGTGGCTGGAGGCCAGCAGGCTTCGCGTTGGGTGTCAGAACAGCCGATCCCGGTGGCCGGATTCAATCTAGGCAAGTATCGGAAGGCGATCTCACATGCGGGGAATGTGAGCATAGAGACTTATGCTACTCAAAACGTCGAAAAGAATTTCCCCAGCGCCCACATTCAGGTGATCAACCCCGAAAAAATGGACCCTGCACTGGCTCGTCGTCCGGAAATCATCGTCCCAACTCGGCCTTCACCAGCCCGTAACGTAGGGAGCGTTGGTGAATCCGCAGCGCGAGCCATAGAGTATTTTGCCGAACGCTTCGGTCCGTTTCCTTACAGCCATATCGCCTTCACACAACTTCCAGGCGGAGAGAGTCAGGGCTGGCCAGGATTGGTGTTTTTGACCTCGTATGCCTTTCTTAATGATGAGGAACGTGAACAGTTACATTTCACGCCGATTCGAATTTTGACTGAGCAATCGATTACTGCGCACGAAACGGCACACCAGTGGTGGGGCGACTTGGTTCAATGGCAGAGTTATCGCGATCAGTGGCTTTCGGAAGCATTAGCGAACTACTCAGCATTGATGATGTTGCAGGATAAGGATCCTGCCGGATTCATGCAGATGATGGAACATTACCGGGCCGATTTGGTAGAGAAAAACAGTGATGGCATATCCCCGATGGAAGCAGGCCCAGTCACGTTGGGTACGCGCCTTCTCTCATCGCGCTTCCCCGGAGGATACCAGGCCATCAGTTACGGGCGGGGCACATGGCTGCTTCATATGCTGCGCAACATGTTAAAGGATGGAGCAGTCAAAGGCGCAATGCAAAATTCAAAACCTCCCGGTGTTGCCGATGAGCCGTTCACTCGAGCTCTGCGGCGCGTTCGCGAACGCTATGCTGGAAAGGCTGTTACAACCCAGCAACTCCTCGATGTGTTCGCGGAGGACTTGCCTCCAGCCTTGCGCTATGAGGGAAAAAAGTCCTTCGACTGGTTTCTTGATGGTTGGGTAAACGGCACGGCCCTGCCCAAATTCGAGCTGAAGAATGTGAGGTTTGCCACTAAGTCGGCTGGGCTGACCGCGACCGGAACGATTCTGCAAAAGGACGCTCCCTCGGATCTCGTGACATCGATTCCCATATACGCGTTACTCGCAGGAAAACAGGAAGTTTTTGTGGGTCGCATCTTCGCTGATGGGGAGGAATCCACGTTTCGGTTGTCAGTTCCGGCGGGAACGCGCAGGCTTGTGCCCGATCCTTACAATACAGTTCTAACAAGCCCCAAATAAACCTCCGCATTCAACTTAATGCCCTCCGCCTATATCCGGTGATTTGTAGAAGGCGTCTTGCCATCTGAGATAGCGGGACAACCGAATTGAGCACGCCAATTTCTGCACATACGCGCGGCATCCCATAGATCACACAGCTTTCCTGATCCTGCCCGATCGTGACGCCCCCCTCCTCGTAAATCGCCTTCATCCCTTCAGCGCCATCGCTTCCCATCCCGGTCATAATCACCCCAACCGCATGGCTTCCAAATACCTCGGCTACAGACTTCATCAGCACGTTGATAGACGGAATGTGAGGCAGATCGTCCGGCCTTTGATCGAGCACAATGGGGAAGCGGGAACCGGTACGGCGCGGTTGTACCCGCATATGCAGACCGCCAGGAGCAACATAAACTGTAATCGGAGTCGAAAAAGGTGCACTGCCCGATGTCGCTGCGGCGTCGAGGTTCGTGGTCAACTTCACATTCGAAGTTACCGTCGGAGGGCTGATGAGTCCAGCGCCCAATTGCAGTGGAACCAGCCCTGCTCCAGGATCAATCACTCCATTCACGGCCGGATAGCCCAATACCTGCTGCCCACTCGAAGTCACCAGATAGTTGTTCAGTTCGGAGAAGGCACCAGACCTGGTGTAACTGATAACACCGCTCGCGTCCTGAACGGCATAGAACCCGGAGCCTTGGATGGCAACATCGGTCGGAACTCCGGTGGAACTAACGCTACCCTGGGTAAAAAGTGAGGGAGTGGAACCCACCTGCGTGCCTGCTCCCTGCTGGATTGGATCTCCGGCACCGGAGGTTCCCAGGTTCTGATAGAAGAGATCGGTGAACAGGACCACCTTATTCTTATAGCCTGTCGTATTTTGATTCGCGAGATTGTTGGCGATGGTCGATAGTGCCGTCGATTCGGCCGTCAGACCCGAAAGTGGAATGGAAAAATTCGGCATTAGAACACTCCTTGGACCGCATGATTGAAGAAAGGATTTGGCTTGGAAGAGTTCATTTCACCGCTTCCCTTCGGGAACTGAAGAAAAGCAACTCCGTTCGTTGAACCGGCCGGCGCAGCGGATTGGATCATGAGGTTCACAAGAGTTCGCCCGGAATAAATGCACGCGTGATTCCAATCATGAGCAAACCGCCAGGGAAGACGGGCGTTCCCAAATCATTGATGAATAAATTCAATTCAAATTGTGCCGATGGTGATATGCACTGGCATAAAGTTCGACTGGTGGGCAAGTCCTGCAGTCCTCGGCAAATTTAGCCGGGAAGATCCGATTGGGGCTGATCCGATTGTCCATTTGGTCGTGAACCAATGTGACCTTTTATCCAGCTCTGGTCCGGAATAAGCTCCTCTCGTCCCAGAAAGCTCCTGGCTCAGAGGAATCTACAGGCTCGCGGGCCTCCCTCCCGAACCAGTTCAGCAAGACGCAAGCCTCGGCAACTCCGCTCCTGAGGGCAGATGTGTCTTAAGAATTTGTGTATCTTAGTCCTGCTTCTGTCTATGACAGGGGTGTGCGTGGCGGGAAAATCCGTCGTACCTACAACCACTCTGGCTGCACAGACGACCAATAACACCAGCGCCCCAAATAGCTTCTCCAATCAGACCAACGGAAACTCTGGTGCGGCAAACGTCAGCAAGGTGGACCTTCATTCACTGCTCTACTCTGGCGCGGACACAAAAGTCCTTGCTCATCTCCTTCTGTGGTTCGGCGGCTCCAATCACATGAACGTTGGCTACAACTCTGACGATGCGGCGCAAGTCCATCGACAGATTACAGACATGATCGGCCGCGGAATTAATGGAGTCATTATCGATTGGTACGGGCCGAACAACAGCATCGACGACGCCACAAAGCTGGTGATGTCTGAAGCTGAGGCCCACCCCGGGTTCACTTTCGCCATCATGATCGATCAGGGCGCGATCGAGTGGAACTCCTGTTCGGGGTGCTCCCCCCAGAACGCATTGATTTACCAGCTTCAGTACATCGAGCAAACGTATTTCCCTTCTTCCGCCTACATGACTCTTCAGGGCAAACCAGTAGTGACGAACTTCAACATCGATCTTTCTTATTCGGTTGACTGGAATGCCGCGAATTCAACATTGTCCACAAAACCCGAGTTTCTGTTTCAGAACAATGATGGCTTCAGTCATACTCTCAGCGGGGGCAGCTACTCGTGGGTAATGCCGACAACTTCCGACTACGGAATTGGTTACCTCTCAAGCTTCTACCACGCCGGAATGCCGTTCGCGAATGAAGAAACGGTTGGCGCCACCTATAAGGGTTTCAACGATACTCTCGCGTCTTGGGGATCCAACCGCGTGATGGGTCAACAGTGCGGTCAGACCTGGCTGCAGACGTTCTCCGAGGTCAACGCACTCTACAATTCCGGAAAGCAGCTGCCCTACCTGCAGCTCGTCACGTGGAATGACTACGAAGAGGGAACTGAAATCGAGTCCGGCATCGGCAATTGCCTCGCGATTTCCGCTTCCGTTTCTGGAAATTCTCTGAAGTGGAGCATCCAAGGCAACGAAGATACCGTCGACCACTATGCTCCCTACATCAGCACCGATGGCCAGAATCTAATGCCGCTCTCAGATTCGTCGCCCGGGACAACTTCCGTAAACCTCTGTAGTTATTCCTTCCCGAATGGGGTCTATACCGCCTACGTGCAAGCGGTGGGCAAACCCAGTATTGCAAACCAGATGTCAGGACCGGCGAAATTTACTTTGAATTGCAGCCAAGGAGTGACAAACACCGGTCTAATCATGGGGGCGTCTCCGACCGCGATCGCGATCCCGTCGGGCTCGAGCGGAAAACTCACGGTTACAGTTACGCCTCAGTCGGGATCCTTCAACAGTCCGGTTGCACTCGCTTGCTCAGGATTGCCGGCATCCCTCAGCTGCTCGTTCGCCCCTTCCACAGTGATCCCCGGCAGTACTTCTGCTACCTCAGTGCTGACCATTGTTGCCGTTAAGCCCGTTGCTGCGAACAACGGCGAGCAACGGCGTTTGCTGGTCGCGATGTGGCTGTCCGGCTTCGGCCTCTTCGGATTCGCTCTGGTCGGCAAAGTTCGGCGAAAGTCCGTGTTCGGTATGGTTGGGGTCGTCTTGCTGGCCGGAACGGTCGTCGGAAGTACCGCCTGCGGCGACAAAGCCGTCAGTGCCGTTCACGCGTCCAGTTCCGTGCCGAACAATTACGTCGTGAGCATTAACGGGGTTGGTGGCTCGGCTCAGGCGTCCACGGCCGTCAGCGTTACCGTGAATTAGCTCGAGGTCGGCATGGCTGTCGATCGCCGGATGTATCACTGCCGACCGCCGCGTCCAACTCAATGAATTTCGAGTCATGAATCGCAGCAGCAGAGATTTCGATGGGATCCAGCGCGGTAACCTCCGGATGCGTGAGACAGATCTTAGCGCTTGAACGCGCTGCTGCACTTCAAAATGGCGAAGATATTTCTGGACTACGTTAGGCATCGTCATCCGAAGGGCAGCGGCAAAATTCTGCCCTGCCATTGCACGCTGGTTGTCGGGATTCTGAAGTAAACCTTCCAGGCAGTCTGCCAGTCCTTGAGCGTTGCCGGGAGGATAGAACTCGATAGCAAGCTCCTCTCCCTGCGCCATCTGTCTGAAGTCAGCCAGGTCAGAACAAACGATCGGCACGCCATACGCACACGCAAGATGCGCGACTCCACTGCATCCAGTGGAGGATGAATACGGCATTACAGCGACGGTCGAGCTCTGGAAAACGTCCTCCAGATTTTCTTCAGGAACGTATCCAAGGAATTCGATTCTCGAGTTCCCCGCGTACTGTTGCTTCATGGCCTCCGTATATCCGGACGCTTGGGGGTGATCTCCGCCTGCGACTACAAGCTTCGCGTTCGGCTGGCGGGAGGCAAGAAGCTCAAAAGCCTCGATCATGAGTTCGAGTCTTTTGTAGGTACCCCATTTTCCGAAGGCAAGAATGCGATGTTCCGGATTACCCCTTCGCGTGAAATCCGGCAATTCCGGCCGCCGGGCGAGTATTCCGTGCGCCCTCAGATGGACGTTGTCGCGACCATATTTATCATTCAAGATTTTGCGATAGCCGGGCATGAGCACCGACACGGAATTCGAGAGTAGCAACATCCGCGTTGCTACGGCGCCCGCAAATCGATACAAACCTTCGTGACGGATTCCCGCGTCCTTGAGTTCCACTGTGTCCATTAGATGATGAAGAGTGACGTGGGTGTAGCGGCCGCTGAGCCGGGCAAGCAGTGGTGTCATCAGCCCGCCAAAAGCGATAAACGGATTTCGTCCAAACGTGCTGAACAGCAGGTTGAACCAAACGACGTCCGGTTTCAATCGATGCAATGTTCTCATCAGCCGGATGGAACTGGCCGGATCATCGAACGACCAGCAACGATCGACCGAAAAACCTTCCAACTCTTGATGATCCGGCGGAAGTTCGTCGGCCAAGACAGTGAGATTGAGGAAAGGATTGCGCTGCAGCGCCTGGGCAATATGAAACCCGTACTCACTGAGTCCGCCTGTGCTAGGCGGAAAAGTCGTTACTAAACAGATCTTCATCAATCTCCTGTCGGATCACCGACAGATTCGATGTGCTTTCAACAATAGATGTTGTAGACGGCAACCAAGAAACAAAGAGAGAAAAATTAGTGGCAGGAGCAGTCATCTCTCTTGAAAACATTGGCTTTTCATGGCAGTACCGTGCAGCTCACTGCCGAGTTGTAGCCCTTTCGGGTAAGCCAGTTTGCAAACGGTCTCGGTTGTGGCTTCTATGGCTCCAGGAGCTATCACGATCATGCCGGCCATGCGGCTCAGAGTCACGTAAGCATCTCGGTTCTTTCGCACGAAATCCAAAGGGTATTCCGGTTTGCGGGAGGTCGCAGACTTTGGATCGGCATCCAGCAGAAGCGCAGCGTCCGGTTTCGGTGTGAATCCTAAGAGCATCCGAACATAAGAGCGTCCGAACTTCGTTCCCAGCGGTAGATTGGCAAGTTCGTCGTACAGGTAGCGATCGAAAATGATGACTGCGGCTCGATTTTTCATGTGACGCACGAAGACTCGTAATTTAAATGCGTCAAGTGTGTAGAGCATGAATCGCAAAGCAGTGGCATACCATGAGCGTACGTTTTTGTCGCGACGATTGATGGGGCTGTCTGGAGTTCCGACTCCCTGATCTCCCTTGAACACTTTGCGGCTCATGCGCTCCCGCAAAGAAGGCAAAGAGACCACGTCGTCCCAAAATGTGTAGAGCTCGAACGAAACGCCCGACCGGGCGAGAAACTTGCAAAGAGCTTCGATCTGCGTAGTTTTGCCTGCACCGTCGATCCCGGAGAGACTGACGATGCGTGGACGATTAGCTCGCATTGGCCTATGTGATGAAGAAATTGAGTTCAGTGCGCACCTGGAGGCTTGCTCGAAGTGCCGGCTGTCAAAGCAACAATCGTGCCCACGGCAACACCCGCTCCGATGATCGCCCCTACTTTAAGAACAATGGTCCTGACGCGTCGTTGCTTCGCAGGAGCAATCGCCACTCCGGCGGGCTCGGCAGCGGTGATTCCCGTTACTTTTGGCGCTTCCGCTGCTGCGGTGCCGACGGGGCGCTGCGGCTTATCTTGTGCATTCGCAGCTGCCGATGAGTTGGCTTGCGTCGCGCTATCCTGCGGAACTGTGGCGTCTTGTAATCGCGCCCACTCGGTACTTGGACTATCAGGAAATTCTTGCGAGCCTGCCGCGTTACCAGACACCGCAACGGCTTGCTGAGCGCCCACAGGCGAGACTTCGCCCGGTGGAACTCCAGCCACTGCGGTGGACGCAGAGTGATCCTGCGCAGTAACACCGCAAGGCAAACCGAGTATCAACCCACAGCACACGGTGCACAAAAGACTCCTGTTCAAAGGACTCACGTATCGCCTCGCAATCTTCCTCACTGCCTAGCTCGCTTGTTTGAGAGCATCCAACCCAGACACGCTCGTGTACCAAGAGGCATTCTGGGGAACCGCCTCGACTGGAATAACATTGAAGCTCTTTACTGCCTCATCGCAGCCTCCGAAGGTCTCAAAAACGCGAGCTACTCGCATCAACTCAAGGATGACCTCCGCCTCGGGAGACAATGCAGCAAGCTTAAGGTCGCCATCCCGCTTGAGAGCCTCTTCTAGGCTTTGTAGCAGCACCTCAACCCCGGCGCTATCGATGGAACGTACCTGGGAACAATCGAGAACGATTCGAGGACGAGTCGATTCAAGCATTGGCCCTAGCTCGTGCATGAAATGGTGAACTTCTCGTAGGCTGAGTATCTCTGGTACTTGCATGACGACAACGGGCCCACTGGTCAACATTTTTCTACCCCTTATAAAAAATTGAGTGCTCAAGTTGTCCAAACTGCGCGAACGATCGTCAGTTCGCGCCTTCTTCCGCAGTGGACAGAATCGTTTCTCGCTCGAAACTTCTCCACCAACGGCACGCCGCTTCTGCGAGCGGCTTGTTTTGTCGCATAACTGCTGAATCCTCGATTGTTACGACCACACCGTGTTGCAGGTTCAGGAGCTTATCTCCATCCACAATCGAATGCGATACATCGAGGCCGATGCCTACATAGCTGTTCGGCAACACAGTGGTGTCCTCGATGACCGTTCCGTAATCGACCAGAGACTGGCACTCGATGCTGCTGCCTCGTGTAATCAGGCACTGTTGCGACACTCTCGCCTGTCGTCCGATGTAAGCGGGGGCCACAATCCTGGCATCCTTCTCGACTTCCGACCCTTCTGCCATCCACACGCCCGGTCGTACTTCAAAACCTAATGGCCGCAAGCGGCACCGGGAATTGAGACTGTCCACCACCAGGTTCCGCAGATCCCTTGGACTTTCGAGTCGGTTCACGTAGCCGCTGAGCTCGTACCGGACGACTTCAGAAGACATCAATGCGTTCAGCAAGCCGCCACCACTCGCTAGGTCTCTTTCAGCAATCTGTCCAGGATCCACAATCCAAATGTCAAAAGGGTTGTGTCCTCCGAAAGCACGGACAACAGATTCGCCGCACTCCTTCTGAATTCGGACCGCTGCGGCGATGTCAAATTCTACGTAGGGACCTAATCTCATAATGAGCACGGACTCAGTTCTTTGATTCGCGCAGTTCTCCAACTCCTGCGCTGCCCTCGCCCAACCATCTTCCAACTCTGCCGCTCGAGTAGCATCTTTGGAAGATCCTTGTCCATCGGGGATCACCGTCACCGATCCCATGCCTGCAACCCTCAAGTCGTGGACGACCCGACTGAGAATTGTGCCTCCCAGGACTTCCAAACCTGCGAAGGAGGGTTGCCGCATGCGGAGAAATTCTGGCGTCGCGGTTTGAGCGTCCATATCCGCGTTCCCTGATCCCTCAATGACAATTGCCTTATGCACTTCGCATGCACTCCCGGCCAGCCTGATTTGTTGGAGCAATAGCTATCTCGCCGACAACTTTGCCAATACGGCTGCGTGCCTCCCCGAACGTCTGCGAATCTTTGCCTTGGGAAAAAGAAGCGCCCGCATCTTCAGCTTCGCCTTGTGCAGCTGCGATTTTGAGTTGCCGATCGAGCAATCAAGAAGCTGCGCGATCTCGTGATGTTGGTATCCCTCAACCTCGTGGAGCGCGAAGATTGTTCTGCACCCTTCCGGCAATTCTTCCAATGCACGGCGAAGCGCAATTCGGTCGACTACGCCCGTGAGGTCGGGGTCGCTCTTGCCAAAATCGCGGTGCAGCGAAGGCGACTCAGAGTTCACCGGCTCGTCCAGTGACACGGTTGGCGGAGATTTGCGGCGGCGTAGCTTCATCAATACCGTATTCACAGCCACGCGATACAGCCACGTAGAGAATGCAGCATCTCCCCGGAATGAACTCACCGTTCGAAAGACCTGGAGAAATGCTTCCTGCGTCAGGTCTTCAGCTTCAGCGACATCCTTCGTCATAAGGAGGCAGACGGAGTAGACGCGATTCTTGTGCTGTTGAAACAGTGTTGCGAAGGCTTGTTCATCGCCCGCTTGCGCACGCTTAACCAAATTGATCTGGGAATCGTCACGGCCCTTGACGCTGGTGGAGTTAATTACATTCGCCTCTGTCGCAGGAATTGCACAGGTCGCCACGGTTGTTCTCCTTCAGACCCCGAAAAGTTTGCCCGGTAGCTTCTTGTCGCCCCGAGCAACTGTCTCAGATTAGAAAATGTAGGAGCCGCGTTCTATCGGGTCACATCTGTAAACCCTTGCAGGAGAGGCTGTAAGTTGCTTATCAGGCTCTTACCAAGGGACTTAGAAGACGTTCGAAAAGAAAACCCGGCGAAACGATGGAAACTGTTTTCGCCGGGCCACACCCAACCAGACCGAAAAATCGTTTTAGTAAAGGTGGAATTCCACCTCAACGCTGATTTGTACGTCTACAGGTTTCCCGTCCTTCAGCGCAGGCTGGAACCGCCACTGTTTTACCGCCTCCATGGCTTTCGCATCCAGACCAAAGCCCAGGCTGCGCGCAACATGAATATCTCGTGGATGCCCGTTTGAGTCGACAATGAGCCATAACACGCATGTGCCCTGCTTTTTCGCTCTTCGCGCTTCCTCCGTGTAGTCCGGATCGGGCGCGGACACTGCTGTGGGAGCGGAAATTCCGCCTCCCACGCGATAGACGCCGCCACCAATTCCACCACCGCTTCCTGCTCCCACGCCAGGACCATGTCCCACGCCGACTCCGCCTCCCGAGCCGGAGCCAATACCGCCTCCCGACCCAGTTCCATTCGACGGAGGAGCCGCTGGCAGGGCTACGGCGGCTGATGCACCGAGATTCGGCATGTGATTCTCGGCTACGGTCACGGTTGGTGGGGCTACCACTGTAGGCTCGACCGGTAGCCGCGGCTTTGTATTGTGCATGACGATCGCAGGCGGTGTGATTTGCTGCAAGGCTGCTTTCGGAGGCTGCCCTTTAGGCGCCGGCAATGGATCATGATCGCCTCCTCCGCCTCCACCACTCACCACCTTCTTTGCAACTTGGAGGATGTAAGAATCCGGGGAAGGAGCAATCAAGGTCACGACTTGGCGCGTCTGCCGTTGCGTGATTTGGTGACTCACAAATATACCGCTGAGCAGAAGGCCTACCACCGCGATGTGAATGATGGCCGATACCGCGACTCCATTCGCACGATAGTTGTTGTAGCGGCCCCAGATCTGATCCGGGTGCTGTGCAAATGTATTCCTCGCTCTCGATGTGTACCGCGGTGGCTCTCCGCCGGTGTGAACAACAGCCGGTCGTTGCACTCGCAAATAGGTTTGTTCACTGAGAGTGGAATTTTGATAACCCGACATACCTGCTCCTCACTGGTTCGGCAGCGCGCTGCCCTGCTAATTGATGCGCTCATCTAAACCGTGGTTTGTGTTTCTCCGGCGACAAAACGATGCGTCATCGAACAGTCCTGCCGCTCCCTGCGTGAAAACTCTTCTCCTCGGGAAACAAAAATGGTGGGATCGACAAAGTCCCACCATTTGTAACGAACTTCTTCCTTGCGGCCCGAGTAGCGTTTCGTATAAGAGGTCACAAGCGACCGGCGAGAAGCAAAACGATGACCACGACTACAATCAGTCCTAGCCCCCCGCTGGGGTAGTATCCCCAAGCACGACTGTACGGCCACGTTGGCAAGGCGCCCAGCAACAGCAGAATCAGTATCACCAGCAGAATTGTGTACATGATGTCTCCTCACTTTCGTTGTCCACTGTCGTTTGTGCTGATCAGATCAAGTGCATTCAACCCGCAGCATTTACTTCGAAGCCAGAACATCGGTGGGCTGGAAGTTGTTGCTGGTCTCTTTGCCTTTGCTCTGCGCCGAATACTTCCGCACGGCAGAGAGGAATGGCTCGCTGGCGGACGTTGGCTGAACCTTCCCGTCCAAAATCGCCTCGAACGGCTCGAACTTTCCGTACAGCAGCCTGGTCTCATCTTTATCTTGCGTAAGAGCGGCTCCACTCAGGTCCACTCCGGCGAACAATCCGCGTGCGCGTGAATAGGTCAGCACTTCGGAGCGCATTTTGATGTCTGTGTCCGCAGCTGCGTCGCGACCTACAGGGCCGGCGGCTGCCGAAGCGTCCGCGCCCAGCTTAAATTTGCTTGAAAGCAAGTGGTCCATGCCTGACTGGTTCATCACGATCATGACAAGATCGACCGCTTGACCTCCGAGTTGCAAACCCCAGCTACCTCCGGTGATCGTGATCGGAGCGGGGGCGCTCCAGCCATGCTCGGTGCGGCATGTGGCTACACCCTTGCCATGGTTGCCGCCAAACCCTACCGCGATCTTCACCATCGACGGAATCACTGCGATGCATTTTGCTCCACTCATGACTTTGTCAGGAATTGCTTTGTCAGGAGTGCCCATGATTTCGTCCAATACTTTTGCCGAAGCCTCAATTCGTTTTGAGATGTCGGACTGGTTTTTGTCGTCGGCGGACCAACTCACGCTGACAAAGACGGAACAAATGCTCAGAACTAGGAGACATCTCGGCCAGCGGGAAAGAACTCGTCTCATAATTTGTCCTCTATCTGTGCTCCAAGCGAGCACCTGCTTTTGACTACGACCCTCACCCTATCTCCGCGCGCCATTTGCTTCTATCCGGCAGAGGCAGTACGGCGCGCGAATAACTTCCTGATAACGCACGTCAGTGCTCGGAATCTTCACCCACTACCCAACTCGATCTGCTCCAATCCCCTGCTCCGCCCTACAGGTTTCACGGTATTGTGACCCTTGCGGCGACCGGCTAGTCTGCAATCTCTACTCGACACAACGCCCCCCAAGCGGGTGCCGGTCCTCTGGGACGGACTGGCACCTGCTCCTTCCCAAGGAACCTCCAAGCGCCAATACAGCCCGAAAGTTTTCTAAATACCGACTGCCCTTTATGGGACCGCGCCGGCGTGTCCCATAGCATGAGCCGCGAAGGAAATCCGATAAGGAGGAGGAGAACTATGCTGTATTGGGCACTGGTCTTCTTGGTCGTAGCGTTGATCGCGGGAGTGCTTGGTTTCACCGGAGTCGCCATCGCCTCTGCTGGAATCGCCAAGATCCTGTTCATCATTTTCTTGGTACTGTTCCTGATCTCACTGGTCACTCATTTTGCGAGGGGAACGACCGTACGCTGACACAACGTTTCGGATCGTAGCTTGGAGGAAGCTCCCGCTTCAGCGGGAGCCTTCTCTAGCGCTACCCGCTGGTTACGCCGGCTCATCCTGACAGCATCTTCGCAACCCTCTCCTCTGCCGTAAGCTCCGGGAATATTCTGCAGAGGCGTGGCGTACTCGTGAGTCCGACGACTTGCGTGCAAATTCGACGAGCTATCTGCATCGACTCTCCCACTCATCCGTGCATCCAAACAGCACTATGGCAGGAATGGGTCTTCAAGTGGCGTGGTTGCTTGTTCTGGCTATTCCTGTGGCCTGCATCGCATGGACTGTCACCCACGAGGAGGTTTTTCGAGAGCCGAGACAGTATTGTCAGCAGGAATCGACCCAGGCCAGGACAGTTTTGCGACGGAAATTCTTCTACCTCTTTACGTGTGAGTATTGCTTCAGTCACTACGTTTCTGCTGGAATCGTCGCTGTCGCTCGCTACAAACTGCTATTTCCGGACTGGCGTGGTTATCTCGTCGCGTTCTTTTCGTTGGTATGGATTGCCAATCAGTACATGAGCATCTACAACCGCCTCCGGCTGGACATCAAGCATGAACAGGTCGAGATAAAGGCCGAAGAGAAGAAGGTGCAGTACTCCAAGGCAGCGTAATCACCAGGCACTTTGCACTGAAGCCGGAACCCGGATCGGTTCGTGTCGCCGTACAGGGATCATAACTTCCACGATCGTGCCGGGATTTGCATTCGCCAGCCGTAAACTACCTCCAAGCTCCGCCACCCGCTGTCGCATCCCGCCGATACCGATTCCCACGCTTTCCGGGCGTAACTGGATAACCTGCTCTTCAATTCCCTTGCCATCGTCGCGCACAGTGACGACGATGCTCCCGTCTTTTTCGACGACTCGGACCTTGCCGTTGCGCGCTCCCGAATGCCGGAACATATTCGTGAGCGCTTCCTGAACGATACGAAAGATGGCAGTCTCGACTTCCGACCTCAGCCGGGCTAGGTCTGGCGGATCGACCTCCAGCCGCACCTCAATTCCACTCCGTTCGGAAAGTCCTTCCAGAAACCAACGCAGCGCAGACACCAGTCCAACCTCATCGAGCAATGGCGGATGCAGTAGATGGGAAATCGACCGAACCTGCTGAATGGCCCGATCCACAAGCTGGCTTGCTTCGAGTGAGGCCTGCTGAATCGCGCGTGAGGGATCCTTGGCAATGATGCCATCGAGAATCATCTTGGCGGCTGCAAGTTCCTGCCCAAGGCCGTCATGGATTTCGCGGGCAATTCGGCGCCGCTCTTCATCCTGCATCGTCATCAGACGGCCGGAGAGCCGTCTCAGTTCTGCCGTCCTGCTTTCAACGAGCCTCTCCAGTTCGACAGCATTATCCCGGATAGATTGCTCCAGGAGCTTGCTGTCGTGTATATCCGAACAGGTTCCGTACCATTTGAGAATGTTACCCTGCTCATCACGAAGAGGAACTGCGCGCGCGCGAAACCAACGGTACTGACCGTCCATGCGGCGGAGCCTGTACTCCGACTCATACGCCGTACCCGCTTCGACACAACGCATCCAGTGCCCCAGTGTCGACGGCTTATCTTCGGGATGAACATATTCCATCCACCCCAAGCCGACCGCAGTCCCTACGGCCGAACCTGTGAATTCGTAGAACCGGCTGCTGATGTAATCCCGGGATCCATTCGCCTGACGACTGAAAATGATGTCCGGCGCCGTCTGCACAATCGCATCCAGTTCCTGATTCTTCTGCGCCAAATTGCTATTCAGTTTCTGTAGGTCGAGAGCCTTTTGCTCCAATTCTTTTGTGCGTTCTGCGACACGTTTCTCGAGTTCACTGTTGAGCCGTTCCAGTTGTAGTTTCTTGCGATGAAGTTCGGCAAAAACCCGCACCTTCGCACGAAGAACTTCGGCAACGATAGGCACCGAAAGATAATCCACGGCGCCATGCTGGTAGCCCTTCAGACGATCCAAATCCGTAAGGTGCACCGCTGAGACGAAGATGATCGCGGTTTTCTGGAATCGCGGATGCTGCCGGATAATTTCGGCCAGTTCAAATCCGTCGATCTCCGGCATACTCACGTCCATCAGCACCGCAGCGACGTCCATCTTCAAAAGCTTTTCCAACGCTTCTTTCGCGGATGTCGCCTTGATCAGGTTCTCCCCAAGATCCGCGAGGATGGCCTCATAGGTCAGCAACTTACCCGGCTGATCGTCCACCATCAGAATGTTTACTTTTTCCTCTGCGTTCATCGGCAATTCAGTGGCCCGCCCCTCGTACTCGGTGGGTCTTTTGTCCTCCGGAATGGTCAAACCAGCGGTCATCGGTGCAGCCACATCCGCAAGGCCGAAAGCAGTTGTTCCGTATTGACTGGCTTCGCGAGATACTCGGATGCTCCGGCCTCAAGGCATTTCTCGCGGTCACCCTTCATCGCTTTTGCAGTCAAAGCGATGATGGGCAGCCTGCGGAACGCCGCGTTTTGCCGGATGACCTGCATCGTTGCGTACCCGTCCATCTCGGGCATCATGATATCCATCAGTACGATGGCCACATCCGGAGTCGACTCCAGCATCGAAATCGCTTCGCGGCCCGTCCCTGCCGTTAGCACCACCATCCCGCGTCGCTCCAGAACGCTGCTCAACGCGAAGATGTTTCGCATGTCGTCGTCCACGACCAGGACTTTTCTCCCAACCAAAGCCTCGTCGGAGCGATGCAAACGGTCCAGCATCTTCTGCTTCTCTTGCGGAAGGTCAGCTACCACGCGATGCAGGAAGAGCGCCGTTTCATCCAGCAGTCGTTCCGGAGATTCGACGCCCTTGACGACCACACTGCGAGCCAGAGTGTGCAGTCGCGCATCCTCTTCCGGAGACAATTCCTTGCCCGTGAAAACCACCACCGGAAGGTCGCTGGCTTCGGGAATGTCCCGAACACGTTCCAGAATGTCGAAACCAGTCATATCTGGGAGCCGAAGATCAAGCACCACGCAGTCGAACGATTCCTGCTGTATTAACTCGAGTGCCTCTGCGCCCGTAGCTGCGACCACGACGTCTATGTCGTCGTAACCGAGCAATTCGCGGATACTCAACTGCTCCGCTGGGTTGTCCTCCACAATCAGCAACCGCTTACGGCGCGGTGCAGCATATTCTTTGATGCGCGACAAAACCGATTCGAGGTCGTCCGGACTTGTCGGCTTGGTCACAAAGGCAAAAGCGCCGCGGGCCAATCCGTGATGCCGGTCCTCATCCAGAGTCAACATCTGCACCGGGATGTGCCGGGTCGTCGGATCCTGCTTCAGATGATTTAGCACGGTCCAGCCCAGCATGTCCGGCAAGAATACGTCTAGCGAAACGGCAGTGGGATGGAACTCTTTTGCCAGGGCCAACGCGTCAGCGCCTCGCAACGCAATCAGTACCTTGAACCCCGTATCGCGCGAAAGGTCGCGCAACACTCGCGCATAGTGAGGATCGTCCTCCACGATCAGTAATACCGCATCGTCGGGTTGCAGATTGGCCCGGTCATCCTGGATTTGCTCGAGCGGACGCTCCGAAACCACGATGCTGGAAAGCTGCAGCGGGGTCGCAGGAGTTCTTAAATCCGTGGGACTCAGCTTGGAAGCGGAGGGTCCTACGTAAGTGAGAGGCAAGTACAGGGTGAAAATGCTTCCCTGTCCCGGGATACTGCGCAACTGGATTTCACCGCCTAGTAAGCTTGCCAGTTCTCGGCTGATCGCCAAGCCGAGGCCGGTGCCTCCGTATTTGCGGCTGGTGCCTGCATCTGCCTGCTGGAACGCCTCGAAGATGATTCTCTGCTTGTCGGGCGCAATTCCGATTCCCGAATCGGCGACTTCGAACGAGACCACAGACGCCGCGCCCCCCAGAATCGGGTGGTCTTCGCTCCACCCTCTTCCAGCGACAGACACCGACAACCGTACCGAACCGTGCTCCGTGAATTTGAAGGCATTCGACAAAAGATTCTTGAGCACCTGCTGCAGTCGCTTTGAGTCTGTCACGAGACTGCGGGTGAGATGCGGATCGGTTTGCACCTCGAAGGCCAGTTTTCGGTTTTCTGCCTCGTGGCGGAAAGGCCGCCCAACCATCTCGAGGAGGTTGGCGAAGAAGACTTCTTCCGCTTCGACCGAAACCGTTCCCGACTCGATTTTCGAGAGATCCAGAATGTCGCTGATCAGATTGAGCAAGTCCGTGCCAGCGCCATGAATCGTGCGCGCAAACTCCACCTGCTTCGGCGTGAGGTTGTGATCAGGATTCTCACTCAACTGCTGGCCTAGAACCAGAATTGAGTTCAAGGGAGTTCGCAACTCGTGAGACATGTTTGCAAGGAACTCGGATTTGTACTTCGATGTGAGGGCCAATTCCTTGGCCTTCTCCTCGAGTGCGCGCCGGGCTTGCTCGATCTCCTGGTTCTTGCGCTCGACTTCGACGTTCTGCTCGGCCAGCTGTTGCGCTTTCTGCGCCAATTGCTCGTTGGTTTGCTGCAGTTCTTTCTGCTGGGTCTGGAGTTCGGCCGCGAGTTGCTGTGACTGCTTCAACAAGCCTTCGGTCTGCATCGTGGCTTCAATACTGTTCAGCACGATTCCGATGCTGGCCGTGAGCTGTTCAAGAAATGCCAGATGCGAAGCGGTGAAGTTGTTCAACGATGCCAATTCGATTACCGCTTTGACTCGATCCTCAAACAAAACCGGCAGCACAATCACATTCCGCGGTACGGACTCAAACAACCCGGAACGGATCGAAACTGTCTTTTCCGGCAAATCGCTAATGAGCATCCGGCGCTTCTCGGCCGCAACCTGCCCAACCAGACCCTCTCCGATTCTCAACCGGCGTAGGTGTCCGTTGTCCCCATCGTCAGCAAACGCCGAGAGCAGCACCATGCCGCCCGCATCCTCCGTCTCTTTCTGATAGATCACGCCTTGTTGTGCGTTCACCAGCGGAGCCAGTTCAGAAAGCAGCATGCGACCTACTGTCGCCAAGTCCCGCTGTCCCTGCAACATGCCGGTGAATCGGGCGAGATTCGTCTTCAACCAGTCTTGCTCAGTATTGCGGTCCGTTGTTAGTCGAAGGTTGTCAATCATCGTATTGATGTTGTCCTTCAACTCGGCGACTTCTCCGCTCGCTTCCACTTGAATCGATCGCGTCAGGTCGCCCTTCGTCACAGCGGTCGCGACTTCTGCGATAGCTCGAACCTGGTTCGTCAGGTTGTCAGCGAGCAAGTTGACGTTACCGGTAAGATCCTTCCAGGTTCCGGCTGCGCCAGGCACGTTGGCCTGACCACCCAGCCGGCCTTCCACACCGACTTCCCGGGCCACGGTCGTCACCTGGTCGGCAAAGGTAGCGAGCGTGCCAGTCATGTTGTTGATTGTCTCTGCCAGCGCCGCGACTTCACCTTTCGCATTTACGGTGAGCTTCTGGGTGAGATCGCCGTTTGCAACGGCGGTCACGACTTTGACGATGCCCCGGACCTGTTCGGTAAGGTTCACCGCCATGACGTTGACGTTGTCGGTGAGATCCTTCCAGGTTCCCGCTACTCCGGGCACTTGTGCCTGCCCGCCGAGCTTTCCGTCCGTACCCACTTCGCGCGCCACGCGCGTCACTTCGGCTGCGAACGCGTTCAATTGGTCCACCATCGTATTGATGGTGTTCTTGAGTTCAAGAATTTCACCCTTCACGTCGACCGTGATCTTGCGGGACAAGTCGCCGCGGGCCACGGCCGTTGTCACTTCCGCGATGTTACGCACCTGGGCCGTGAGGTTTCCAGCCATGGCGTTCACCGAGTCGGTAAGATCCTTCCACGTTCCCGCGACTCCTGGGACGTTAGCCTGCCCACCAAGTCGCCCTTCGGAACCGACTTCGCGAGCCACGCGCGTCACTTCGGCGGCGAATGAGCGTAACTGCTCGACCATCGTGTTCAGCGTCTCTTTGAGCTGCAAGATTTCGCCGCGTACGTCTACTGTAATCTTCTTGGACAAGTCGCCGTTCGCAATCGCTGTTGCGACTTCGGCGATATTGCGGACCTGGCCGGTCAGGTTGCTGGCCATGAAGTTCACATTGTCCGTGAGATCCTTCCACGTTCCCGCAACTCCGGGCACTTGCGCCTGACCGCCGAGTTTCCCGTCTGTGCCGACTTCGCGGGCCACACGCGTGACTTCTCCCGCGAACGCGTTCAGCTGGTCCACCATCGTGTTGATGGTGTTCTTGAGTTCGAGAATTTCGCCTTTCACGTCGACCGTAATCTTGCGCGACAGGTCACCGCGGGCCACAGCCGTCGTCACTTCCGCGATGTTTCGGACTTGACCAGTTAGATTGCCGGCCATCGAGTTCACGGAGTCCGTCAAATCCTTCCAGGTTCCCGCAACTCCCGGCACCTGCGCCTGACCGCCGAGCTTTCCTTCTGATCCGACTTCACGCGCCACGCGCGTCACTTCCGCAGCGAAGGCGTTAAGTTGATCCACCATCGTGTTAATGGTTTCTTTCAGCAGCAGGATTTCGCCGCTGACGTTCACCGTAATCTTCTTCGACAAATCGCCGCTTGCGATGGCCGTCGATACTTCGGCAATATTTCGAACTTGGCCGGTCAAGTTGCTCGCCATCGAGTTCACGGAGTCGGTGAGATCCTTCCACGTTCCTGCGACGCCGGGAACGAGCGCTTGACCGCCGAGCTTTCCGTCGGTTCCGACTTCACGGGCCACACGCGTTACTTCCGATGCGAACGATCGCAACTGGTCCACCATCGTGTTGATGGTGTCTTTCAATTCAAGGATTTCGCCCTTCACATCGACCGTGATCTTGCGTGACAAATCGCCGCGCGCCACGGCCGTTGCTACTTCAGCAATGTTTCGGACCTGGCCAGTCAAGTTGCTGGCCATGAAATTGACGTTATCGGTGAGATCCTTCCACGTTCCCGCGACTCCCGGCACCTGCGCTTGCCCGCCGAGCTTTCCCTCCGTGCCGACTTCGCGGGCCACACGTGTCACCTCACCCGCGAATGCATTCAGCTGGTCGACCATCGTGTTGATGGTGTTCTTCAGTTCGAGAATTTCGCCCTTCACGTCGACCGTGATCTTGCGCGACAAGTCACCCCGGGCCACGGCCGTCGTCACTTCCGCGATATTTCGGACTTGGCCAGTTAGATTGCCGGCCATCGAGTTCACAGAGTCAGTCAGATCCTTCCATGTACCAGCGACACCGGGTACGTTGGCCTGCCCGCCCAGGCGTCCTTCGGTACCCACTTCGCGCGCCACACGAGTCACTTCACCGGCGAATCGATTGAGCTGATCCACCATCGTGTTCAGCGTTTCTTTGAGCTGCAGGATTTCGCCTCGGACATCCACCGTAATCTTGCGGGACAAGTCGCCGCTCGCGATAGCCGTCGCTACTTCAGCAATGTTTCGCACTTGGCCGGTCAGGTTGCTGGCCATGAAGTTCACATTGTCCGTGAGATCCTTCCACGTACCACCCACGCCGAACACTTGCGCCTGGCCGCCCAGTTTGCCTTCGGTACCCACCTCGCGTGCCACGCGGGTTACTTCGCCTGCGAATGCATTCAGCTGATCCACCATCGTGTTGATGGTGTCCTTCAACTCGAGAATCTCACCCTTCACATCGACCGTGATCTTGCGGGACAAGTCGCCGCGGGCGACAGCCGTCGTGACCTCGGCGATATTTCGAACCTGGGCCGTCAGGTTGCCGGCCATTGCGTTAACGGAGTCTGTCAAATCCTTCCATGTTCCTGCCACGCCCGGCACAACAGCCTGTCCCCCCAGTTTCCCGTCCGTACCGACTTCACGCGCCACGCGTGTTACTTCTGAAGCAAACGATCGCAGCTGATCCACCATCGTGTTGATGGCTTCTTTCAACTGCAGAATTTCGCCGCGCACATCGACCGTGATCTTGCGAGAAAGATCTCCGCTGGCGACAGCCGTCGCAACCTCAGCGATGTTTCGTACTTGGCCCGTAAGATTGCTGGCCATCAGGTTCACGTTATCCGTGAGGTCTTTCCATGTGCCCGCCACATCCGGCACCTGCGCCTGTCCACCCAGTTTTCCTTCGGTACCGACTTCACGCGCCACGCGCGTCACTTCTGCTGTGAACACGCCCAGCTGCTGAATCATCGTGTTCACCAGGTTGGCGGAACGCAAGAATTCGCCTTCCAGTGGACGTCCATCAACATCCAGGCGGACAGTTTGAGTCAGATCTCCCTGCGCAACTGCCGCAATCGCGCCCGTGACTTCTGCTGTTGGTCGAAGCAGGTCCTCCACCAGGGTGTTAACGGAAACTTCCATCGCACCCCAGGCCCCTCGTGTCCCATGGAAACGAGCGCGCTCGCGCGTTTTGCCTTCTTTGCCCACGGATTGGCCAAGACGCTTCAGTTCCTGAGCCATGTGTTGGTTCGCAGCCACGATCTCGTTGAACGTGTCCGCGACTTTGCCAGCGAGCCCGACCCATGTGCCTGGAAGGCGTACCGTGAAATCGCCGTCTCGCATGCTCTGCAGACTCGCAAGGGTCACCGCGAGGTCAATTGGCTCGCCGGATGATCTCGATTTTCCGTTGCTCTTTGGGGTAGGCGCTACAGACTCGGGATTCGCCGGTTCAAACTCATTCAAAACGGATCTTTTCATGGTCCTTTTTCTCAGCCGACATCGGGGGTGTCATGGAACTGCGGTCTACCTGCACAATCCGACCCCACACATACGCCGCACATTGGAAGAAATAGTAAGCCTCGTCTTGGTTAAAGGGCGCCCCTAAAAAAGCCCTATCCAGAGGCCACTTCAGGTATTGGAGCATGGGGTCTTGCACGATTCCCTAAGGTATTTCCTGTAGGGGAACTTGAGCGTCTAATGGATCAATCCCACTCGCGAGGTCCACGCTGCTACAGACATTCAGCACCCTATATAGAGACCCCACCTGATGGCTCTCCGCAGAACAGGTTCTTATCCTCTTTCGCGGACCCGAGCGAAAAGACGGCGAACAACTCCGAACCTAGTCCGGACACTCTCGATAACTGAGCGCTCAGGATGGAGGAATAATGGGGCACAATCACCACGGTTTCTGAATCTGACCGTAGCTGACAAGGCTCCAGATCGGCGTCGATGAACTGTAATCGGCAAGAATGATAAGAGAAAGGATAAGCACGTGAATTCACAGAGTAAATCCCCGAACCGAGGCTCGTTCCTGACGGACATAACCGAAATCCGCCGCCGGGCACGCCAGCACATAGAGAACGGAGCCGTCACCCAGGGCTACAAAGGAGATCGGCAGGTTGTCCTGCGATTGTTAAACGAGGCGCTCGCAACCGAGATCGTGTGCGTTCTCCGATATAAGCGGCACCATTACACCGCAAAGGGAATCCATTCCCAGGCCGTTGCGGAGGAATTCCTGGAACATGCGAAGGAAGAACAAGAACACGCCGATATGATCGCAGAAAGAATCACGCAACTCGACGGTGAACCGAACTTCGATCCCGAGGGATTGGCAACTCGCAGTCACTCCGAGTACGTTGCGGGCGATTCACTCGTTGAAATGATTCGCGAGGACTTGGTTGCCGAGCGCATCGCCATTGAGTCCTATTCTGAAATCATCCGCTATCTCGCGGATAACGATCCCACCAGCCGCCGATTGATGGAAGAAATTTTGGCGAAAGAGGAGGAGCACGCCGAAGACATGAAGACCCTGCTCGAAACCCTCTCGCGGGAAGAAAAAGCAGAGGAAAGAAAGGCTAGCTAGGGACGAATTCCCAACAGCCTTCCCGCCGAATCGACGAGATGCTAAAAACAGAAAGGGGCAGTGCCGGTTAGCTCTGCCCCTCTCTTTTATTTAAAACTCACTGCGCGGTGGCGGGACGTCAAACCGTCCTTCTGCCCATGACGAAGTGCAAGATCAAGGAAATCACCGCGAAGATCAGAAGCAAGTGGATCAGACCGCCTGCTACGTGAAACACCGTGAAACCACAAATCCATGCGATCAGCAGAATCACGAACAAGATTGTCCAAATACTCATTTCCTTCTCCTAGCCTCGAAGTTCACTCCCGTGCAGTTGATGGGAGGTTCAGATCCCTCCGCGCAACTGCACTCACATTACGGGAACGGGCTGGCGGAGTCAGTAACGCAAATCTCGTATCGTGAAATGTATATATATGTAGGAGCGGATGT
Source organism: Terriglobia bacterium (assembly GCA_963727085.1). GTDB lineage: Bacteria > Acidobacteriota > Terriglobia > Terriglobales > Acidobacteriaceae > Sulfotelmatobacter. The sequence goes on from CAVSER010000008.1 coordinate 874,458, forward strand.
AAATCATCTAAAGATGCGGGACGGTATAAAGCTCTCTGTATATCCAGAGGGTACCTTTGGGGCCTGATCCGCAACTAAGAAGGGTCGAGTTTCTGGTGACCGTCGCATTCGAGGTGCTGAGTAGGCTTTGCGCCAACCAATCCCTATGACACCGTCTATCCGCATGCTTGAGTGGACTCTGAAACTTTTGCTGTTGTTCGCGCTGATCCCGTTTTGCCATGCCTATTCCGTACTATCGCATGAAGAAGTCGTCGATCTGGTCTGGAAAGACAATCTGCAGCCGATGATTCTTCATCGGTTCCCGGGCGCCACTCCTGATGATCTCAAGAGGGCTCACGCCTTCGCCTATGGCGGATCTCTGCTTCAAGACATGGGCTATTACCCATTTGGAAATGTCTTCTTCAGCGACCTGACCCACTATGTTCGCAGCGGCGACTTCGTCGTGAACCTGATAGCAGAATCTACGAATCTCGAGGAATATGCGTTCGCCCTGGGGGCACTGGCGCACTACTCTGCCGACAACATGGGACACCCGACCGTGAACCGGGCGGTGGCGCTCGAATTCCCAAAGCTGCGAAAGAAATTCGGCAATGAAGTGACCTACGTTGAGAATCCGAAGGCGCACATTCGTACCGAATTCGGCTTCGACGTTACGCAGGTAGCGAAAAATCGATACACCTCCGATCGCTACCATGACTTCGTCGGATTTGAGATTTCAAAGCCGGTCTTGGAACGAGCCTTTCAGGATACCTACGGAATTCCACTATCCCAGGTAATTCCCAATGAAGACCTAGCGATTGGCACATTCCGTCGTGCCATCAGCAGGATACTGCCGGAGATGACCCGCGTTGCTTTGCTGGCGCGCAAGAAAGAACTCGTAGCTGAAACTCCCAATTTCAACTCTAGGAAATTTCGTTACTACCTTTCTCGAACGAATTACCAGCGCGAGTGGGGCAAAGGCTACCGCCGTCCCGGATTCGGAACTCGCGTGCTGGCGTTCTTTCTGAGGTTCGTGCCGAAGGTGGGGCCGTTCAAAGCGCTGGATTTCAAAATCCCCAGTCAAAAAACCGAGGACCTCTACATTGCGAGCGTGAACCTCACGATCGAAGACTACAAAAAGCTGCTGAACGAGTCTGAGAAACAGCAACTTCATCTCGCGAATACGGATTTTGATACCGGGAAGATGACGCGCGCCGGAGAATACCGTCTGACCGATAACGCCTACGGGCATTTGATCGATGATTTAGCGAAGGACAACTTCGTCGAGGTCACACCTCCGCTGCGTGAAAACATCCTCCAGTTCTACAGCGATCCCGACGCGCCGCTCTCTACGAAGCGCAATCCCGAGGCGTGGACTCGCGTACAGGATGAACTGCAGCGATTGAAAACCGTGGTTCCGGAGTCCACCCCTGGCCTGCATATCTCGGATATTTCACAGTAGAAAAGGTTCGCAAACTTTCTGCGGGTAATTTCCTTCAATCCCAACCTTCTCCTCTGCATGGGCAACTAAATTGAAGCAGTCAAATTCATATGAGTGCGCCATGCCGCGCACCTCAGGAGGACCATTCATGGCAGACGATATGGAACGGAACCCCAAGCAGGGACAAGGGAACCAACAGAGCGGACAGTCTGGGCAGCAAGACAACCAGTCCGGGCAACAGCAACAGCGCAATCAGACGGGCCAACCTGGCCAACAGAGCGGACAGTCCGGTCAGAATCAGAAGAAGGGCAGCCATGACGAACAGGATAACGAAAATCTGGATCGTCAGCGCCGCGCCTCGTAGTTTGCCATCGAAAGATCTCAAAGAGCCCCGGCACACGGCCGGGGCTCTTTTTGTTTCTTCTCATCGAGTTGAACAGAGAGCCGAATCCGAGGGTCCGTCGAGTTGCGGTCGAACCCCGACTTCCCAGAACTTTAAAGAAGGATGGCCCTCCCTCAGTTATGAGAGCGAACACGTCGTCGATGCAGTCACTTCGTTCATACTTTCACCCGATACAGAAACGCGTTAGCGAACGGCTGTTATTTCTGGTCCGCAGCTTTGATCTGAGTAACAAGGGTATCGATTTCCTCAGGCGTTAGCTTGCCTGCGTATTTCGGCATGCGATGCTTCCCGTTGGCGATAATCGCACGCAAGTCATCGGCCGGCGTCTTTCGTGCATCTTCCGATATGAGTGACGGCCCGCCGAAATGGCGGCCTTCTCCCGTCTTGCCGTGACACTTTGCGCAATTCTTTTCAAAAACAGGATTTGAGGTAAGCGTTCCAGAAGTTTGCGCTGAAGCAGATGCGACGACAAGTAGAGAGATGAAGCAAAGAACGACGGACGGTTTTTTCAAGGTAACCTCGCTCAGCCGAGTCCACTGGTAGGATGCATGAACGCGGAGACACGCCGCAACCCTTTCGGGGCGCGGCGTGTCTCGCTTGATACTTCGATATTACGCTCCGTCGGCGGAATGCAGCACCCGGAAAGTGTTGCCGCCATTCGACCACACAAGCAACAGTGCATCTTGTCCGTCTTTCACATTGGACAGTTCTTGTTTCACCTCACTCGCGCTTTGAACCTTGTGACGGTTCACTTCCAGAATGATGTCACCCTGTTGCAGTCCAGCGTTGTCGGCGGGGCTGCCCGGCTGCACCTGCTCGATCACGGCGCCATGGATATTGTTCGGCGCCTGCAATTGATCGCGCATCTCGGGTGTTAGATTTCCAAGGCCAACTCCCCAGCGCATCTTTCCTTTGCCTTCCGCTGAGGCTCCGTTCGCTTCCGCTGTGCGGCTGCCGAGTTCTTCCAGCGTGACCGGGATCTTCATGGTTTTGCCATTACGCAGCACAGTCAGTTCGATCTTCGTGTCCGGCTGTTTCTGGCCGACGACAACCTGAAGTTCTCCGGCGTCCGTCACCTTTTGCCCATCGATCTCGGTGATGACGTCACCGATCTCCAAGCCGGCTTTCCCGCCCGGAGAGTCGGCATCCACCTGGGTAACGACTGCGCCGCTCGCCGTCGAATCGCGGAAGAACTTGGCGTTCTCCGGAGTGACATCGGCGATTCCGATTCCGATGTGTCCATGACTGACCTTCCCGTACCGAATCAGAGTTTCCACCGTGGGTCGCACGATCTGGGACGGAATGGCAAATCCCATCCCCGAGAATGTGCCCGAGGGCGAGACCAGGAATGTATTGATGCCAACGATCTGACCGCGAGCATCCACTAAAGGCCCACCCGAGTTTCCTGGATTGATCGCCGCATCCGTCTGGATAAACTCACCCGGCTTGCTCGGATTCGTCGGGTCGGGGTTTGCCCGATTGATCGCGCTCACGATCCCGCGCGTGACAGTGAAGCGAAATCCATAGGGATTTCCGAAGGCCAGCACAGTCTGTCCCTGCCGAACCTGCTTGGAGTCTCCCCAAGGTGCGCTGGTCAGGTCATTCGCGTCGACTTTCAGGACGGCGAGATCAGTCAACGCATCGGTGCCGACCACCTTGGCTTTCAGCACTCGGCGGTTGCTGGTCGTGACACGCACGTCAACGGCGCCATCGACGACGTGATTGTTGGTAACGATGTATCCATCGGGAGAGATCACTACGCCGCTGCCCATGCCGTGTTCGATTTGCGGCTGCCGCTGCTGCATGTGCGGGCCAAAGAATTGGCCGAACGGGCCTCCCTGCCCAAAGAACTGTTGCATATCCTGAGGCAGTTGATTTTCTGCTGAGCCGCCGGGCTTCGTTCGCGATGTTACCGTTACGTTGACCACTGCCGGCGTAACCCGGGCGGCCAACGCCTCCATCGCCTTGTCCAGTTCCATCAAAGCACCGACAGTGTTGGCGTCCAGCGGGGCCGCCGCTGGCGGAGCATCCGCCGCTCTTGCTGCCGATGGCTTCACACATTCATAGGTTGCGAACGAGGCCGCCAACGCCACTGCTAGCACCGGCACAGCGAATCGCCGCGTCCAATTCTTCCTGCTTTCGTTGAACCACTTTCCTGCATTCATCTGAGTTTCACCTCTTTGAGATTTCGTGCAACTAATTCGTTAGTTAAAAAACCTGCACTCCCGCGCGACTTCTGATTCGATCATTTCGCTAGGTCTGCTTTCGCGGAGTTGTGTTGCTGGCCGGCTCAACTACATAGCGGAGCACTGTGACTCGCCACATCTGAATCCCGAAAGTGCCATCCGCTTCAGGATTCGCGCTTGCGTCCTGGATGAAGACCAGGACCGTTTCCTGCACGGGCACAATCGCTTTCTTCAAACTGGCGAGATGAATCAACTCGTTCGCCTTCGTTCGTGCCACAGCCCGCTCCGGCTTCGGACGAGCGGGAATCCGATGCTGCGAAGATGTCGTGACCAGCTTCGCTTGCGTCGGCCGCGGCGATGAGTCAGCACTCAGAACCGCGTTTCGCAAGAAGCTGGGATCGCCTCTTCGGCCGAGACTTGGTGGCGCGGTATCAACGTGCGCCATCGCTGCCGGAGAATCACCTTCAAAGGCAATCAGGCGCTGAAATCGAGACGCTACAACCGAGAACACAATCGCAAACCCCGCTACCAGTGCGACCGCTGGCTTCGACGTACGCGTTCCCTTCGGACGAGTGCCGTCCAGAATGTGCGCCACCCTCGTCGAAGTTTGGCGGATCCTGCCTAGTACGGCTTGAGCCAGAGCCAAGCTCCGTTGCACAAAGCTTCGGTCAGCCAGATGCGCCAGGCATTCCGCGTACGCTCGCGGGCTGTCGGTCTCTGCAATCACGGCATCGTCACAAGCGATCTCCCGCTCCAATGAGGCTTCTCTCCCGATCCACCACACCGCCGGGTGAAAAAAGAATACCGCCTTCACAACCTGCTGAATAAGGTTGGTCCAGTCATCCCGCCGTCGCAGATGTGCGATCTCGTGAATCAGCACCTGCTTGAGCTCGACCGGGCTCAGTTCGTCCATTACCCACTGCGGAACCACGATCGTTGGATTCAACAGGCCGATCGCCGTCGGGACGCGCACCTGCTCCGACGTGCACAGTCTCACCGCCCGACTCTGTGTCTCAGCCCGAAGAACCTGCCGGACCGCAGGATCGACCTCGGTCATGTCGATCTGCCTGCAGCTCTTCTTGAGAGCGCGAATGTGCCAAAGGGCCCGTCCGACGCCGACCAGAAACCACGCGGCCAGAGTCGCCCAACCTGCGAAGAGATACACAGCCCACGAATCCGGAACGGTAATTGCCGGCCGAATCAGATGCATCCCTGAACCGGACAGCTGAGAGGACCAGATCCCCGTGACGACAGGCGCGAATGCAATCGCGAGCAGCGCCGAGAACCAGATCGCAAATCTCGTCCCGGCATTCTGCCGCGGCACGATGCGAAGAAGTAGGGCGGCGAAAGCGAAGATAACGGTACCCTCAGCCAGCGACTCTACGATCCTTAGCGCGGAGTACTGAGCGACCGTCTGCAGATCGAGCAATGCCAGCATCAGGCCTTGCTCCTTTCGAGCAGCTGCCGCAATCGATCTAGTTCCTCAGGATCGATGCTCTTCTCTTCCAGAATGTTTAGAACCAGCATCTCGTCAGAGTTTCCGAAGAACCGCTTCACCAGATGCCGCACCTCGAAGCGTGACGCGTCCTTTCGAGCTACCAGCGCCGTATAGACGTGCGCTCTCCTGTCTTTCTCGTGCTTCACGTAGCCCTTTTTTTCGAGGATGCGGATGATCGTCAGAACGGAGTTGTACGCCAGGGCCGGCTCCGTCGGAAGGGCTTGCAATACTTCGTGGACGGTCGCCGAGCCTTTGTCCCAGAGTACGTTCATGATGCGCAACTCGGCTTCTGTCAGGGTTGCGGATGTGCTGCGGGCCAAAGCTCCTCCTCATTTCTTGATGATTGGACGCGACCGCAATCAAAAGGTTAACTAATTTGTTAGTTGCATGGCTGGAAGTGCGAGTTGCCCGTGGCCAATGCCCTCCAGACACGTAAAAAAGAGGGACAGCGCCGAGGATACGCCCGAGGTTTAGGGCCCAGCCGGTGCGGAGGTTGCGGCGGCGGATTGGGAACTCGACACCCTCCGCGATTTTTGGATCGCTGCGCGTAAAATATTGAATTCAGGCAAGTTGTGGGCGAGGATATGCATTCGTGCTCGCAAAATATTGGATCTAAATGGGTTACACGCAAAATATTCCGGAATAAGGAGTTAGCGGCTGGTGCGGAGCGGGGAACGTTCGGGGGTACCAACTGGAATGAGAGCGGTCCGCGCATAGGACCAGTTCTGGCGCGTTTCGCGGGTGAGAGTAAAGTGCAGATGTTACAGGGACGGGACGCGAGCTGTGGAAAATCCTAGACGCTGCTACTTGGCTCCTCGATCCTGGTCAGCCACCAAGCTGTCGACAATGGATGCATCTAGTTCTTTACGCTTACTCGGATCAAACTTTACTTGGTCGATTGGAATTTTCCCAATGCAAGCCATTGACGTGTTGTTGAGAAACTCCGCCGAACACACCGGGAGTGAATGGTCGGCCGACTCAGGGATGATATAGACCGAGTAGTCAGTCGGGAATTCGTCAAGCTCCTCGTCAAAGGCGCTGTGGAGTAAGAACCTCCTACCTCGGTAACGAAAAGAGAGACATCGAGGCACGTCATAGAAGCCGCCGTATCTGAAAGATGTCATTTCAGGCATGAGAACGCTCTTTTTTCAGCTGGGATTCTCTGGGGGCTGTTCCAGACTTCGCCGCACCATTGTAAATCTGGCTGCCCCCGGGCTTCGCACAGCTCGAAGCCCGGGCATTACTTCTGCGGAAGGCTTGGGATTTCTCATTCGCATCAGAATACGAAGGCCGAGTTGCGGGTAATGAAAATCATGACACAGGCACCACGCTTCGAACGTCACGAACCCAGAGGCAGGGCTCATAGTGGGTGCCAGCCAACCTAGGCCAGCATCCACTCGAGAGATGCTCGTGTCCCTGAACAGCCTCGCGTGATTGGAATCACGGAAAGGAAACGCCACGGCACTGAACATGGGGAGTTCACACCGGGGCTGCTGAGAACGGCCCCCTCCGGGACAGATTCGTGCAATTTCCTAAACCAGCCAGACTGCGCCTTTACTCCCAGATCGCCTTCTTTTTTCTGTTCGTCTTTCTGCTCGTGCGCACGGAGTTCCGCGGCTCCCTCACCGCCTCCGGAACCGACATTCGCCTGCCCTATCCCGTCGCGCTGTTCTTTCAGCTCGATCCGCTCGTTGCGCTCTCCAACGCGCTGGCCAGCCGAGCTCTATATAGAGGATTGCTCTGGAGCCTGGTGATCATGGTCCCAACGTTCTTCCTCGGACGATTCTTCTGCGGCTGGATCTGCCCCCTGGGATCGCTCCACCATTTCTTCGGGAGCCTGAAATCCGAGCGCAAGCGCGGCAAGCAACTCCTCGCATCGAACCGTTACAAGCGCTGGCAGAACACGAAATACTATGTGCTTATCGCCGTGCTCGTCGCGGCCCTCCTTGGCACGGGCATTGTTGGATGGCTGGATCCGTTTTCCCTCCTCGTGCGATCGCTCGGATTATCGATCTTGCCCGGCACGAACTATGCGATACAGGCAGCGCTGCGAGTTCTGGAGCGGAGCCCCTTCGCTGCGGTTCAAGCAATCGGCGGCGGATTACACCTGATCCTTGGATTTGCGATCCTCAATTTCAAGCAGCCCTACTTCCGGCAGGGAGTCTGGCTGGGACTGCTCTTCCTCTTCATTCTCGCCCTGAACTTCCGCGTGACCCGCTTCTGGTGCCGAGCGATTTGCCCGCTCGGAGCCCTCTTGGGCCTTGTATCACGCTGGTCAATTCTCGGATTGGTCAAAAATCCGGAGCACTGCAACGACTGCAATCGTTGCCTGCTTCGCTGCCAGGGAGGAGCCGATCCGATTGGCGGAGTGCCGTGGCATCAGTCGGAATGCCACCTTTGTCTCAACTGCGTGGATGAGTGTCCAGAAAAAGGTCTGGAGTTCAAGTTGTTTCCCGCGGACGAGATAGCCGGGACGAATCTGCAACGACGGAAGGTTCTCACAGGACTGGCTTCGGGCGTCGCGCTCGTCCCGATTCTTCGTAGCACCCCCGGCTTCGCCGCAGAGCGGAACGAGCGCCTGTTGCGTCCGCCGGGCGCTGTGGACGAAGAATTCTTTTTGTCGCGCTGCATCCGCTGCGGTGAATGCATGAAGGTGTGTCCCAACAACGCACTACAGCCAGCATTAGGCGAGGCGGGCCTCGAAGGACTTTGGACTCCAATTCTGGTTCCTCGCGCCGGATACTGCGAAACCAGTTGCGTATTGTGCTCGCAGGTGTGCCCCACCGGAGCCATCTGGGAATTCACACCTAAAGAAAAAGGTTGGGCAGTGGACGTGGGTGCCTCCACGAAGCCCATTCGCTTAGGAACCGCATTTTACGATCGCGGGCGCTGTCTGCCCTGGGCGATGGCCACCGATTGCATTGTGTGCGAAGAATGGTGCCCCACGTCGCCCAAGGCGATCTACTTCCGTCCCGCCGAGGTGTTTGACGCCACAGGAAACACGAAGCAGGTGAAGCAGCCCTACGTGGATCCTTCCCATTGCGTGGGCTGCGGCGCGTGCGAACACGCGTGCCCGGTCCAGGATCGGCCCGCGGTCTACGTGACGAGCGTGGGTGAGAGCCGGTCGCGAAGCAATCAGATCCTGCTGAATCGGAAAAAGGGATGACGCAGTGGCACCCGCCCACAGAACACGGTGGAGATTGATATGGAAGACAAGAACTCACTAACCCGTCGCGACGCTCTGCTCAAGTTTCTGAGGGTCGCTGGAGCCGGTGCGGGCGCAGCAGGACTCGCCGTCTGGCTGAACCAGCGCAGTCTGCGGCCAGAAGCCCCTATCGCGGTCGCGGCAAAACGCGGCCACGTCGTTCCCCCGGACGCGAGCCTGCCCGAGATGGCGATCATCCAGGGCGAAGATCCAGCTCAACTGGCGCGGCAAGCGGTCGAGGAATTGGGAGGCATGCGCCGCTTCGTCTCGCGCGGAGATGTCGTGCTAGTGAAGCCGAACATCGGATGGGACCGCACGCCGGAGCAAGCTGCAAATACCAATCCAGACGTGGTCGGCGAGATTGTTCGGCAGTCGCTGAACGCCGGCGCCAAGCGCGTCATCGTCGCCGACGTCAGCTGCAATGAAGCGCGCCGTTGTTTTCAGCGGTCCGGCATCGCCGAAGCTGCGCAGAAGGCCGGCGCCGAAGTGATCCTGCCCGATCCGTCTCGCTTCAAAGAAGTGGATTTGCAGGGGGAAGTTCTCCGCGCATGGCAAGTCTTCGATCCATTTCTGAACGTCGACAAAGTGATCAACATTCCGATTGCGAAGCACCATGCGCTTACTGGAACCACCCTTGGCATGAAGAACTGGTATGGAATGCTAGGCGGCCAGCGCAATCAACTGCACCAGAAAATCCACGAGAGCCTGGTTGACCTGGCGGATTTCGTCCGGCCGAGCCTGACCATCATCGATTCTTATCGGATCCTCTTGCGCAACGGACCGACCGGCGGAAATCTCGATGACGTGCAGCTGAAGAAAACTATCGTTGCTTCCACGGATCCTGTAGCGGTCGACGCCTATGTGGCGAAGGCTTACTGGAATCTCGAGATTGCCGCGCTTCCGTATCTGCAGATGGCTGCAAAGCGAGGATTGGGCACCTGCGAGTTCGAGAAACTCCGCACGGTGACGAAGCAACTCTGACGCGAACGGAAAAGACTCCCGGATAAAAGTAGGCCGGGCTGTTCAGGCAGTGAACAGCCCGGCGGGTAGCGGCGCCACTAGCGGGTAGCCAGCGACGCCGTGAGCGGAGCATCTTCTTCACTGGTAAGTGAAGTTCAGCTTGTCGAGATAAACGGTATAGCCGTCCTGCTTGTAGTCTCCGTCCATCTGGTAATTGACGGTGATTCCGTACCACCCCGGTGCGGAGAAGGGAGCGTACGTCCAATTCAGGGTGTGCGTGACACCGTTGAACGTGATCGACTGGTAGACGAGCTGATTGCTCGAATTCCGCGATACCTGAATTACCAGGTGATTCCACTGGTTCTCGAGCGGGTAGCACGAGATGCCCGTGGGAATCCACTTCATCTTGACGTTGTCCCAAATGTCCCATTCGTTGCCGCCGGCAACGCGACATTCGTGACCCCAGGTGAATCCCATGCCACTGAAGAATTGATTGACGTCGAATTCCAGGGCCTGTGACGCACCGAGATTGCTTCCGTAGAAGTACACGTCGTAGGTGAAGTTGTGCAGTGTGGGGACGAGCGTGTGATTCGTATCCGGGAGACCCTGCGAGGAGAGGTCTCCGATCAGGTGGTTGTTCCACAGCACGTCGGAGTAATCCATGTTCCCTCCGATGTTGAACTGCGCGGACTTGCCCGAAAGCGTGGGCGACGTGACGTTCTGATACATTGCCCAGGTTGTTCCTGGGCCGCTCGGCGTGCAGTTCGTACAGTCTTGATACGTTGGAGGTTGCTGAGCGTAGCTATTCCATCCACCGCTGTTGTGCAGGTTGGAAAAGGTCTGGCCGGAAGAGCTCACTGTAATCGTGATCGGAGTTGTGGCGGCCCCGCCGCACTTGTCCCACTCTTCGACCGTCGTGTTGTAAGTTCCAGGACTCAGCGTCAAATTGGTGTTGAGGCTCGCGCCGTTCACCACGTACGCCAGTTGAGAAGGAGCGGTGTAGATGCCCATCGAGGCCACACCGAGCGAGCAGCTGGTTGTAGCAGTCGCGACGAAGTTCGTCGGAGATCCAACGGTGCTGTTGTTCGCCGGAGAGGTGACAAAAACACCCGTCGTGCCGCTTGACTTTACGGTAATGGTCACCGTGGAAGTAGTCGCACCGCCGCAGTTATCCCACGCTTCCACGACCACGTTATACGTTCCAGGATTGAAATTAAGGCTGGTATTAAGACTGGCACCATTCACCACGTACGACAATTGATACGCAGCGGGATAAATTCCCATCGAGCCCACGCCTTTGGAACAGGTCGATGTCGTGGCCGTGGCGACGAACTTCACCGACGTTCCCACCGTGCTGTTATTCGTGGGACTGGTCACCGATACCCCTGCAAAAGCAGCCACTGCGGAAAAGATGAAAATGGCCGTTGAGACGAGAGCACACTTCTTCATTTGGCTTCTCTCCGGTTGGAAATCGAATTCGAGACTTGCAAGTTTCTCGATCTAAAGGGGGTTCACAGGCTTGCAGGACACCCTTACGACTGCGCTGGGCCACCATGGCGCGCCTGATTTTCTAGTGCGCGACCGACATTCGTGAGCGGAATGGGTTCACTTTATACAGGCTTTACCCGAGTGTCAAAGACAAAGTGCCTGAGATACAGAATCCAGCAAATCAGGAGGGCTAATACCGAAGGGGCTATTTTGAAGGGATTATGTAGGAGCGTGTGCCGATGAGGTTCGGTGACTGAAGAATGCAGACTAACCCAATCTCGAAACCGAGCGCTTATAGCCTCTCTAAGGAAGCGGAAAGTCCCCCGCACTGATTCGAACAGAGCTCACCTGTCGGCGAAGGGACCTCAACTCCGGTTGAAGTATTGAACAGCACGCTCGTGTTTTTCAGCGGCCTGTCTCGTGGAGAAGGTTCCAAGGTTGCGCCGCCGGCCAGTTTTGGGATTTTTCTTTCGAGAGTACAGGCGATATTCTCCCGTCTTCATTTTTCTGATCATATGATTTCCCGAAGGCTCTAACCTCTGCGTTTCGACCTCGTACGGCTGGCTGTCATCGTAGCGCGGCTCCGTGCGGAAGGTGTTCTTTTCCGGGCCGCCAATTTAGCCTGCCGCGATAAGGATCTGTGCGAGGCAGCAGATTTCCCTTCTTTCTGAAGGGCCGCTGTAGTCGCTTGCGATCGGGAACTCGTCGGCGTTTTGCGAGAATGTGTTTGCCCGCGTTCGTAGTCACGCTCGGCTTTCTGCCGGGTTCCCGATGAGGCCGTTCCCTGTTTCGGTGGCTGCAGTTTCACGCCTGCCCGTCGCGCCTTTGACAGGCCAATCGCAATCGCCTGCTTGGTCGATGCCGCCCCATGCTTGCCTTCGCGGATGTGATGCATCTCTTCGCGAACAAACTCACCCGCCTGCGTGCTGGGCGATTTGCCCTCGCGAGCATTCTCACGCGCGCGTTCAACAGTCTCTTTTTCCGGCATGTCGGCCTCCTTGGTTCAGAAAGTAGTATTTGCGATCTCGTGGAGGCATCGAATGTTTTCTGTAATTCAGGAAGGTGCTTGCCCTAGGCTCGCGAGCGTTCGGTTTGGTTCGCCAAGGCTTCATCCAACCAGACACTGTAGGGCTGCGGTAGATAGTTCCCATCCGTCTGGAATGCGATATCGATTCCTTCCTGGTACCACCTCGGGAATGAGGCAGGGCTCATTGCCCTTCAGTTCGCGGTCAAAGTCACCTTATCGAGCCAGACGTTGTATGGCTCCTGCTTGTAATTTCCGTCCATCTGGAACGCGACATCGATCTCTTCCAGTGTCCAGTCTGGTTGATTCTGGAAATACGTATCGACGTTGTAGGTTTGGTCCCCCACCGTCAGGCTGATGTAGTGCACCTGGTTTCCGACCCGTTCCACGTTCCACACCAGGTGAATCCATTGATTTGCGGGAAAGGGTTTGCAGTCGTAGATTGTGGGTTCCCATCCATTGACGTCGTCCCAAATATCCCACTTGCCCGAGCCGTTGAAATTGCACTCCGATCCCCAGACCCATCGTTGTCCGCCGTAGGTCTGATTGAGATCGAACTCCAGTGCCTGCGATGCGAGCGGATTGTCGATATAGAAATAGAGGTCGTAGGTGAAATGGCTTACGTTGTTGCCACCTGCCACTGGATTGAAGTACAGCATGTTCGAATATGGCGTCGGACCGCCCATCGTGAACTTGGCGGAGTTTCCGTCCATGGCAGGGCTAGTCTGGCTTTCGGTGATCGTCGACTCGGCAGTTCCAATGCCCGCGGCGCAAATTTGTCCGTCACGTCCGGAACCGGTCGGGAAGAACGCAGAGCATGACTGCCATCCGGGCATCGCCTGGATCGAACTGATGGTCGTCGTCGCTTGTGAACCGACTGTGATGTTGAGAATTGTCGCGGAGATGTAACCTTGATTGTCCTCTGCCATGACTTCCAGTTGATGCTTGCCCGGTCCGACGAAGATTTGTGTGTTGATGGAACTCGTGAACGTGTAGTACACGGCAAGTTGATCGACGTACACGCGCATGAAGAAGATTGGATTTTTCGGCGTCGCTGCCGCGACTACATTGACTGGCGATGTAAGAGAGGTGCCATCCACGGGATTCGAAATGGTCAGCGGAAAATCATCCGACCCTGCGGGGGGCGGAACCTGCGCTGGGGGCGCCGGTAACGGACTCGTTTGCGGTGACCACGTAATGGGCACTGGCGGCGTGGATGGATAGCTAGGCTGTGCTGAAGGGGGAGCAGTCGCAGTTTTGGTCGTGCTGTTACCGCACCCAATCGACAACAGGGTCAACAACGCAACTGTGAGAACCACCAGAAATGCAGAGAGAGGCCGGCAACGTCCAGTATTAGTGTGGAACACGCTCATAGCTTTCCAACCTCGATGCGCACAAGAACAGAATCAGCGGCGATGAGCGGTAACACGCCAGACTATCAGCCGGATCATGGCTGGCCATACTTACTCTAGAGACTTACGCCAACTGCGAACATACCGCAGCCACCGTAAGTAACGCGGCGTAAACCCTGAATGCCATTGCAATCAATCATTTTCCTGGTAACCCGAGGTGTTCAAGGTGCTGCAGCATGTCAGCAGGGTCGGAATAGATGCGGAAGGCCCCTGCCTTCTCCAGTTCCTCCTGTCCGTATCCGCCTGAGAGCACTCCTACTCCCAGTGCACTCTTTCTGCCGGCGGCCAGTAGATCCCAGGCACTATCGCCAACCACAATGCAGTCGCTCATGGGCGCACCTAACTTGTCCGCCGCCGCTACGAAAATGTCCGGCGATGGTTTGGCCTGTTCGACGTCGTCGCCGGTCACGACTTCGATGTGGCGAGGAGTCTCGATCTGCCGCAGAAGACGTACAGTTTGCGCGCGGCTGCCCGTAGTTGCGATGGCTATACGGACTCGCTGTCGAGAAAGGTGCCTTAAGAGCTCGTTCGCTCCAGGTAAGGGGTTCAACCGCGGGATCTCGCGTCGAAAGAGGGCATCGTGCTTCTTCTCGAGTGATTGCAGGCTGGGCTTCCGCTGAGCGCTCTTATGTTCGCGCAACAACTCTTGCAGGAAGGACTTCCCGCTCATACCGATACGGCGGTGGATGTTCCACATCGGAATCGCGATCCTGGCCTCGCGAAGGGCCCGCGCCCATGCGCTCACGTGATGGTAGTTGCTGTCGATCAACGTGCCGTCGAGATCAAAGAGCACCGCAGGATAGTTCATGCTTCAGTGGCCGATTCGTACAGCGGTCATACTCAGTTTGTACACGCGGCCCTCTAAAACATTCGGTGCGTCCAGCATGCCGAGGGGTTGCGCCACAAATCAGGGTGGGGCTATTCGCCCCATCCCGTCGCCAACCGCAGGGCATTGGCATGGCATCTCAGTGCAAGATCGCAGCGTTCAATCACTTGCACGACAGACGGTAAGCTGTCGCGCAGAAACGTTGCTGGTCTCACACTCACATGTTCGCTGCAAAGAAGTTCGCTTGGGAAGGAGTTCATGGATGCGGATAGCTCAGGTCGCGCCCCTCTACGAGAGTGTCCCGCCCCGCTACTACGGAGGAACGGAGAGGGTCGTCTCATGGCTCACAGAGAGGTTGGTGGCTCTCGGCCATGATGTGACGCTGTTCGCGAGCGCTGATTCTGTCACGAACGCGCGATTGGTTCCAATGTGCAGAAAAGCTCTCCGACTTGACGCAGACTCGGTCGATCCCATTGCGCATCACGTTCTGATGATGGAAGAAGTGTTTGCCCGGGCGGAGGACTTCGATCTAATTCATTTTCATACCGACTACTTACATTTTTCTCGCACCAGACGGGAACGGGTTCCTTGTTTGACTACTCTCCACGGGCGCCTTGATATTCCAGATCTCGTACCGCTCTATGACGAGTTTCGAGAAATACCTTTGGTTTCAATTTCCAATGCCCAACGAACACCGATACCCTGGGCGAACTGGGTCGGAACCGTGCATCATGGAATGCCTTGCAACATGCTCCCCTTCCGGGAGCGATCGGGGCGTTATCTCGCGTTCCTGGGCCGGGTATCCCCGGAGAAGGGACTGGACCGCGCGATCGAAATTTCCATCCAGTCGGGAGTGCCCCTTAAGATCGCGGCCAAAGTTGATCGCGCAGACTGCGACTACTTCGAGCGCGAGATCAAGGATCGGCTGCGGCATCCCCTGATCACGTTCGTCGGTGAAATCGGGAACTCGGAAAAAGGCGACTTCCTTGGCAATGCCGCCGCGTTGTTGTTCCCCGTGAACTGGCCCGAGCCCTTCGGCCTTGTAATGATCGAGGCCATGGCTTGCGGGACTCCGGTGATTGCTTACCCTTGTGGCTCGGTGCCAGAGGTCATTCGCAACGGACTCAATGGCTACGTTGTTCGGAATGTTGAAGAAGGGGTGCAAGCCCTGAAGAGACTACCGGGTATTGATCGCGTCAAATGCAGGCAATATTTCGAGTTGAACTTCTCTGACGACCGGATGGCAGAGGAGTACCTTGGTATCTATCAGAAACTCATTCATTCGAAATCGGCCGCAATGGAGGTCGAAAAGGGAGTGTTGAATTGGATGGAAGCGGAATCGCAAACGCCCAGTACTACATAGCGACGACCGCATCTCGAGCGGACGATCGAGCGCGGGTTCTCAAATACGGACGAATGTTCTTTGTATTCGACCGTCTTGGCGACGTGCAGATCTCCGGCATGGGGGAGGAGGGTCTCTTCCATGACGGAATGCGTCATCTTTCGGAGTTATCACTCCTTTTGTGGAATGCGAGGCCGCTCCTATTGAGTTCTACCGTAGCCACGAACAACTTCCTGTTCACGGCCGACATCGCCAATCTGGATGTCTTTCACGAAGGGTCCATTGCGATCCATCGCGGACTGCTGCATCTGGTCAGATCTCGCTTTCTGTGGAAAGATTCCTGTTTTGAAAAGTTGTTCTTCGTAAATCACGGTTTGGAAGAGCTGGAAGTTCCTGTCCGCATTGATTTCGACGCCGATTTCACGGATGTGTTCGAAGTGCGAGGCACCGCCCGCGAGCACCGCGGGCGACGACTGGAGTCTGAGATCGGACGAAACTCCGTTACGCTCAGATACGAAGGATTAGACCGGGTCGTTCGTGAAACCCTCATTCAGAGCGACATCAATGTCAGGCGCGCATCTGAAGCTGCATTTGAATTCGAACTAGCGTTGCGGCCCAAAGAAAAGGTGGTGGTGCAGCTCGAAATCACCTGCAATCCCGAATCGTCGCGTACGCTCATCGGCTACACGGAAGCGCTCTCTTCTGCCCGGTTCGAGCTGGCATCTCTCAACAAGGCCTTCCCGCAGATCACGAGTTCCAATTCGCGATTCAGCGATTGGATCGCAAGGTCCCTCTCTGATCTTCAGATGATGATTGCGGGGAACCAGGAGCAAAACTATCCCTACGCGGGGGTTCCCTGGTTCAGCACAGTATTTGGTCGCGATGGAATCATCACCGCCATGCAGACGCTGTGGCTGAACCCTGACATTGCCAAGGGTGTGCTGGAATTCCTGGCATCATCCCAGGCCGACAAAGTCGATCCAGTTGCTGACTCGGAACCCGGCAAGATTTTGCACGAAATGCGTCGTAGCGAGATGGCAGCATTGGGGGAAGTCCCCTTCGGCCGATACTACGGAAGCGTTGATGCTACCCCTCTCTTTGTCATGCTCGCCGGCGCGTATTTTACTCGCACTGGAGACCGGCATCTATTGAAGCAATTGTGGCCGAATATCGAGCGGGCGCTGCAATGGATTGACGAGTACGGGGATTGTGACCGCGATGGATTTGTGGAATACACGCGTCATTCCGGAGAAGGCCTGATTCAGCAGGGGTGGAAGGATTCTAACGATTCGATTTTTCATGCGGACGGCCGGATTGCAGATCCGCCGATTGCGCTGTGTGAGGTCCAGGGATATGTTTACGCGGCAAAGGTTGCCGCCGCCCAGCTGGCACGCGTGCTCGGCAATGTGAATCGCGCATGCGAACTCGAAGTACAAGCCGAAGATTTGAGAACGCAGTTCGAAGAGAAATTTTGGTCCGACCAGCTTGGGACCTATGCACTGGCACTGGATGGCCACAAGAAGCCCTGCCTGGTGCGCACCTCGAATGCGGGGCACTGTCTTTTCTCCGGAATTGCCTCTCCAGAGAGGGCCAGACGCGTCGCAGAGAACCTGATGGACGGCGATTCCTTCACGGGTTGGGGCATCCGCACCGTTGCTAAGACCGAGGCGCGCTACAACCCGCTCTCTTATCACAACGGCTCCGTATGGCCGCACGACAATTCCATCATTGCCGCTGGATTCTCAAAGTTCGGATTTAAAAAGAAGGCGGGAGATATTTTGCTTGCCTTGCTTGACCTGAGCGACGAGGTCGAACTTCACCGGCTCCCGGAACTGTTCTGCGGGCTTAAGCGGCGTCCCGCTGAAGGTCCCACGCTTTATCCAGTAGCCTGCTCACCCCAAGCCTGGGCTGCGGCGGCTCCGTTTCTTATTTTAGAAAGCTGTCTAGGAATTTCCGTGCAGGCCGAGCGTGGCAGAATCGTATTTGATCGGCCTTTTCTTCCTGAGGGTATTCCGCAACTCGCCATCCGAAATCTGCGTTGCGGAAAATCAGTTGTGGACCTTCTCCTCGAGCGTCGCAATGATTCCGTCCTGGTCCACTCGGAACAAAGGCAGGAGAACCTGGAGATCGTGACCATTACGTCATAACCGCAGCTTGCATGGTTGGGTAAATCCAGGACTAGAACTGCTTGTGGAATTTACCGTCGACCGCAACCCCTCCGAGTTGGTCCCGCTGTACACTCACGGACCAGCGCTTGTTGATTTGATATTCGCCCTGCACGATTTCGCTACCCGGTTCCGACACATCGGTCGAAAAAGAGAACAGCAGGTTCTTGGTCACTCGCTGCTGAATCGCGATGCGCGCGGACGGATTCTGGTTTCCACCGAGGGTCGGGTCGATCTGCAGAGCCGAAATTCCGGCGAGCTTCTGCACGCTCCCTGCCAACTCTCCGGCGGCTTGCGACGCAATCATCGAATCCGTGCTCTGGCTGCTGGCATTCTGTTCCTCGGTCGTCTTTCCTCGCGCTACCAGATTGATGATGTCGGCTGTGGGCAGTGGCGGTTCCGAGGTGTAGGCAGTCGTGAGCTTATCGAGCGGTCCGCGCATGGTCAGCGTCAGGTTGTATTGCTCAATGATTGTGTTCACCGTTACATTCAAAACAGGGTGAGTCTCGTTTGGATTGTCGAAGGTGATCACGCCGCGCTGCAGCTGATAACGCACATTACGGAAGAACAGTTCTCCGGAATTCAAGGTCGTGCGCCCGGTAATCACCGGATTTGCGGCCGTACCACCAACCTGAAGCGCAACTTGCCCGGCGATACTGACCTGAGAACTCACAGCATTGAGATTCTGCGATTGCAGGCTGATCGCGAGTTTCACCGTGTCGGCAAATCCTGGTTGGGACACCGTGCCACCCGTGCTGAACTGGTCGGAGAACTTCGCGAGATCAAAGTCGGGAGTGAATGACAAGTTGTCGATGAGTACACGGCCATTCATCGTGGATGCCTGAGGTGTCCCGCTGAAGGCAACGTTGGCTTCCAATAAAGATCGCAATCCATCCGGATATCGGAGCCGAATCGACTTCCCCTGCAATGCCAGGTTGAACTGAATGCTGGGCTGATATGCAGCCGACCCCGCCAGCGATACCGACCCGCCGCCGACCTCGGCCGTCATCTTCGACACCTGAACCCGATCATTACCGATGTCGAGCGTGCCGTTCAGGTTATCGACGCCAAGGGGCGCATCCGGAGTTGAGACCGCCACATTTTGGAATTGGACCTGTCCGTTAATTGCTTTGCCCGAAGAACGGACATCAAGCACCAGCTTTCCCGAACTTTGCACACTGGGCGCGATGACCTGAAGGATCTGCAGGTTGACCGAACCTTGCGCCGTAAGAGTCGGCTGCGAGTTGCCGCCAATGGGGATCCGCCCTTGCGCGCGCAGAGAGGTGTCCGTCCCGACGATTTCTGCGGGCTGCAAAGTGATCACCGAGTCTGCATAGTCTGCGAGAATTGGACGTGAGATGCCGATCTGTAGCGATTGATACTTGGCGTTCAGCACCGGAATCGAGAGGTGCGCTTCGATTCGCGCTTTGTCTTTTAGGGGTCCTTTCACAGACGCATGCAACTCCGTCTGCCCTTCAAATCCATGGGGGATGCTGGCATACGCTGCCATCAACGGCACCAGAGGAATCGTTCCCGTATCCAGAACAATATCCGCCGGATAGTCGCCCGTCAGACCGATCGTTCCATGAGCCCGGATTGCGGCCTGCGACACCTCGGTATTCAGATTGAGATCGGCGCGATGCTCAGCGACCCGCACGTCGGCCTTGAAGTTGGAAATCGAGCTCTGCCGAACCTGCAACAGTGGAAATTGAATATCGGCCTGGAGCTGAGGATTGTCCAGAGTTCCCTGGCCGTTTACTGACGCGGAGACCGCACCATTGACTGAAAGATTCTTCTCCTGCAGAGTTCGCAACTTCTGAAGCACGACCGAGGGCGCGTCAATCTTGATGACGTATGCTTTCGTCTTCGGGGTGAATGACAGGTTTCCGTGGATCGCGCCAGCGGGTGCCGACACCTGCAGCGTAGAAACGATCGCATCGTTATCTGTGTGGAACTTCGCGGCAACTGTCTGAATCGGTTCTCCGTAAGCCTGTGCATTCGTAACCTGCGCCGATCCTGAACCAGTGGGCTGCAGCTGCGTACCCCCCAGGGTGATGCTCGCGGATAGATCCCCACTCACTGGGTAGTTCTGCTTCGCCAGTTTCTGCAAGTCCGCCAAGCGTAGCTGCCGTACATCGATTTTTGCCTTGATGGAATTCGATGGCAGATAGGACCAATTTTTTAGTTCAACGTTGGCGCTCAACTTGGCTTGCCCCTGGTTTGCACTGACGATAGAAGCACTATCAACCGTGATGTTCGAAGAATCGGCACGCATCGCCACTCTAGCGCTCTTCCACGCGCTACCCTCGACCTCAAGATTTTGCGCGTCTAATTGTGCGGCAACTCTTGGCTTCTTTATGGAGCCTTGCACCACGGCATTCACAGTCGCGGAGCCGGAGATCGAGGGCGGCTCACCCTGTGCATGGCTGAACGAAGACGCCAGCGAAGCGAGTTGGTGCAGGTCATTCGCGATGATTTGCACTTGCAGATTTGAGCGGTCGCTGATCGCCCCTTGCGCCGTGAGCTTCGCGGACGGGAGCGTCAAAACAGTATTCCGCAACTGAACCGTCTGACGCGGGCCATCGTACATTGCATGGATCTCACCGTCCACCGGTACCTCTGCAGCCGACGGATTGGATCGGCTACTGGCCGCTGCACGCACCGAGAGATCGGACTGTGCACGCACGTTCTGGATGCTGCCCTTCCACGCTGCCGATGCTTTTCCGGAAATCGTACCCGCAACTTTCGCCTGCGGGAACTGATCCCCACCCACAAACCGCTGGATCTCTCGGAGAGAAATTCCACGCAGGGAAGCACGGACAGCGAACTCGGGGGTGGCATCCAGATGTTTCATTTCAGCGGCCGCCTCGATTTTCCCGCCCATGGATTCCAGGGTAAGATTCGTCAGCTGGAAGTTCCCGTCCGCCAGGCGGTAGGTTCCCTCGAGCTTCTTCACGTCCAATCTCTCGCCTGACTCCAGCGCTGACAGCAGATCGCTGCCAATCCGTCCATCGAGGGAGACATCACGCAGCAGTGGCTGATTGCCGATGTGCTGGTAGTGCAGTTTGCCGATTAGAGATACATCGCCCGCTGGCTTGATTGAAGGAGACATCGCCGCGAAATCCTGGGCGTGAATTCGAATGCGGTAATTCCCGTCCGCGACTGGATTCGCATAATCATTGATCTGTGCCTGCAGCACGATCTCAGACGAACCCACCCGCAATATTGCCGGGCTGACCTCGAGACGATCCGGCGTCGCGTTGAATTTCAGATCAAGATCGTGCGCCAGCGGCGAGTACTCCGCATAACGCAAATGCCCGCTTCTATAGGAAAGCTCCCCGGAGTAGCGCTTGTCGGCCGAAAAGAAGTGAACGTCGGTGCCAAGGTCGTAGAGATCCGCTTCCATCGGCGTCTTCCGATCGTTGTAGTTCACCTCGCCATTGGTGACCTGCGCATGCTCAACGCCGAGATCAAAGATGCTTGTATGGCTGCTGCTCTGGCTGGAAGGCGGTGTGGGAAGATTATTTTTCCCATCCGGGCCGACCTGAACGTGCACGACCGGATGATCGATCAACAATTCTCGCAGCGTCACCTTATGCAGCAGCGCCGACACAATCCTGAGTCGAACGGTGAGTTTGTCGGCATGGAGGAACGGCGGTTGACCCGGCCCTTCGGCGCCGTGCACCGTGATGTTATAGAGGTTAGCCGTGAGTGACTTTAGGCTGAAATCCAGGGCTCCGACCTCAGTGCGTCCGCCCGTGGCCTGATCTGCTTGCTTCGCGATCTCAGCCAGAGCAAAACGCTGGAAACTGTAGCTCCTGAGATAAAGGTATCCTCCGACCGCAGCGACGATCAGAAGCATCAGCAATGCCGCGAAGGTCCAACCGATAATTCGTTTCCAACGCATGCTGATACCCCTAAAAGGCCTGGCCAATCGTGATGTAGTACTGCGTAGGGTTGATTCCGGGAATCGCATTCAGGTTATGCCCAATGTCGATACGCACCGGTCCAATCGGAGTGGCGTAGCGGATTCCAAATCCGACCGTGTTGGTGTAGTTGTTTACAAAGTTTGGCAGATTGATGGCACTGTAGACATTGCCTCCGTCGTAAAAAACGACGCCACCCAGCGCCTTCAGTATCCCGAGCGGAAAGCGCACTTCGGAATTCAATATGAATAATTGCCGCCCGCCCACCGGGACGGTCACGTTCACGCATCCTGACTGCCCCTGCAGTACGTTGCAGAACGGCACCAGGCGTTGCGGGCCTGCTTCGTCAATCGGAAAGCTGCGTAGCGTTGTACCGCCGCCTGAAAAGAACAATTGGCTCGTCGGCACAAAGCTGTTCACGAATGGTGTGGCCAGTCCCAGTCGCACACTGTTGGCAAAAATGACCGAATGCATCGGTTTGTAATACGCATATTGCGCGAACAACTTTGCGAAGTTCGCGCTGGAACCGAATGCTGTGGGCGTGATGCTAAGGTCGAGGGTGGAGAATGACCCTCGATGGGCGTCGAGCGGCTTGTCCCGAGTATCCCGAATCAGCGTCGCAGAAGTTGTCGACAGCCGCACGTTTCGGTCGCGATCCAGTACGAGATCGGGAACGAGAACATGAGACAACGCAGTCTTGTTGTAGTCGTACCGAAGTTGCAACCGGGTATTGGACTTCCGGCTGATGACTCGCTCGAGTTGAAACGTCAGGTCCCCTAACACTGCGGTAAACAGTGGATTCTCGCTATTTCGCTGCAGGGAGAAACTGGTCAGCGACTGCCACGACGACCCGTTGAAATGCGGCTGAGTGTAAGTAGCTAGAGCCTTCTGATCGAGGCGCGAGAATAACAAAGATGCGCTCGCCGTCTCTGCCAGGCCTCGCATGTTGCGCCGGGTATATTCGATAATCCCTCGAGGACTCGCAAAAGTAGATTGGCTCGGAGCAATCTTGTTTCCGCCTAACCCGATTGTGCCTCCACCGCCCGGCAGAGCTACAGTTCCCGTTGGGATATTCCCGCCACGATGTGAGACTTCAAATCCGAAGCCGTACGTCACCTCATTGAGCTTGGCTTCGTGAACCTTCACGAGAGCCATCTCGTCGCTCTGATCGGTTATGGGCTTGCGCGGACCCACACTCGCCCAATCAAAGATCCCAAGGTCGTACAAGCGGCTCTCGGATTCCAGTAGTTGAGTTCGCCGCATCAGCGTTTCCGGAGGAATCTGCGTCGTCTTCGAAAGAAGCGACTGTTTCGTACGGTCCTGTCCGAGATAAACTACCTCGCTGACCCTCACATCCTGATTTTCGGTAATTTGATACTTCACGACCAATCGCTGCGGATCTTGTGTCGTCTCCGCAGTCGCTTTCACAGCCACATTGAGATATCCCCGGTCGAGATAATTGGCAGATATCCGGTTGCGATCCTCCGCGAGCTTCCGAGGGGAGAACGGTGTACCCGCTCGCAGGAGAAATCCTTTCGGTTTTGTCAGGTTTTCATACGCCATGTGCTCGTTGCCTGTGACCTGCACGTCTTCCACCAGCGTCTGGGGGCCTTCTTGAATTTCGAATACAACGTCTGCCTTGGGCCCGCGCATTACGATTTGCGAGTTCACCTTGACTTGCTCGTATCCTCGATCGTGGTACAAAGCCTCAATGTTGTTTGTGCTGTTCTTCAGTAATTTCGCGCTCAGGCTGCCATGCGTCCAAATATGCGACTTCTTTGCGGTGACCTGAGGCATTAGCTCCGCCGTAGAGATTCCATAGTTGCCACGGAAAGAAATACCGCTCACTTTATGTTTCTGACCACGATCAATGCGGTACACGATCAGGATCTGGTCCGGATCCTTCTTGAATTCCGTTGTTATCTTGACGTCGTTGAAGCCTCTTTTTTGAAAATATTCCACCAGGTTGCGTCCCCCTTCATCCACGAGATCTCGATCGACGCTTCCTTCTGAATAGACCGGGATCAGGTTCTTCTTCTGGCGGCTGGCAAGGAGGGGAAGCCAGCTCAGCTTTGCGCCCTCGGTCCGTATCGTCACGACCGGTCCGATCTGCACCTTGAACGAAACATTCACCCGATTGTTGCCCGGAACATACTGCGGGGGATTCTCCTCGATGCTGCTGGCCAGCCTATGCTGTTTTGAGAGCATTCGTTTCATTTGAGCTGTGGCGGCACTGATACGCCCCGGCGTATATGGCTTCCCGGCCTTGAGCAGAGCGCCTGAAAGACGCGCCCTCAAGGACTCCATCGCGTGTACCAGCGTCGCGCTCTCGCCTGGGTTAGGGCCCTCCAGCTTTATCGATCCAATGCGCGCCTGCTTGCCCATAGCAACCGAGAAATTTACGTTTACGAGTTCATGCGCATCGTCGATCTGCGGTTCTGCATGCACCTTGGCCTGAAAATAGCCGTAACTGTGCAAGAAGTTAAGCAGCGTTCCTTCAGCTACAGGCAACCGCGTCGGATCGTAGGGATCCTCATCCGAGAGATTGGCGACCTGCAGCAGGCGCGTGTAGGAGAAGTTCTTCGCCGCCCCTGGAAAACCCACGACTCCCAGGTAATAGGCTGGTTCCAGTAGGAAGCTCACTCGCAGTCCGGAGATATCCGGCACCACTTGCACCTGGACCTTGGGGAAATTTCCTGCCTTCTGTAGAGCCTGCTGGCTTTCTTCGATCTTCTTTTGGGAGTACGGTTCGTTCGCGTGTTGCTTCACGACATTGAATAATGGATCCAGGTCGCGGTGCGGATTCGCCACAAGCGAAACGGCGCTAACATTTTGACCTTCATAGGAGGACTGGGGAGCTTGAGGCGCGAGTTGGCCAAATGCCATCGCCGCACTCATCATCCAGACCCCAAGAAACCACAAGCGCATGCTGGCACCCAACCCCGGTAGTGAGCGAGCGGAGTCTCCTGTAACGCAATAGAAACGGGTACTCGGAGTCCAGACAGTTGCTCGCGTGTCGAACTACGATGCGGCTGGACTCGCCGGAGTTGTCGTAACTAGTCGCTGCTGGCCAAACTGGTCCGGCAAATGCTTATTGGATGGAGGCGTAGTATCCCGTCTTGGCATGAGCTCGCAAAAATGAAAATCTCCTGGGGAGCATCAACTTGACGCGGATCTTTCTCCATCTGCCGTCGCGGCCCAAATCCTTGGGGCGGTAAGCCAGCACGTATTGCGTTCGGAGTTCCAAGCCGATGTGCCGTGCAACACTGGGCATTTCGTTGGGATTATCCAGGGTATAAGCACGGCCACCGGTCGGCTCACTCACCTCTGAGAGCAGCGCCGGCCCAAGCATCTCTTCTGGAGTAGGCACAGAGCGGTCGAAGATTCCGATCGAATAGATCAGCACGTCGGTTTCCCGCGCCAGTCCCTTCACCTCCTTCTCCCCAAAGCGACTGTGGTTATCTCCCCCGTCGGAGATGACGAGTAACGCCTTTTCCCGTTGCGCGCCTCTTTCATCTTCCGCAATCCCATGTGTATCGCATCCAGCAGGGACGTTCTGCCCTTCGGCTGCGTAAAGACAAGTTCTCTCTCGATTTCCGCCGCAGACGTAGTGAAGTCGGCCACTACCCGGGGCTGATCCGCAAACGTGATCAGAAAGAATTCGTCTTGCGGATTGGCAGCGTTACAAAACTGATTGACGGCTTCCCGCAGCCGTTCGACTTTATCGCCCATGCTGCCGCTGACATCAAGGATGATTCCGATCGATACCGGCACATCTTCTCGGGGAAAATGTTGGATCGACTGTGGCGTCTTTCCCTCGAAGATCTGGAAATTGTCCTGGCTGAGCCCGGTTACGAAGCGTTGATTCGTATCCGTCACGCTTACCGGAACCAGCACCAGTTTCACGGCCGTCTTGATCACCGCAAGCCCCAGATTGCTTAGGAGCTCGATGGGAATTCCCCCCGCATTATCGGAAGGCGCGACGTCTCGAGACTCTACGTGAACATCGTTGACGTTTGTTTGGGCGGGCAGGACTTCACTGAGGAGGAGCAGCACGAACAACGCACTTACAACGACTTTCACGACCGATTTCAGTTCCCGGGGCGTCGGCATGTTCACCGCCTGGCTGCAAACTTGGGCCTTTCACGAACGCCTTAGCTGCACTTGCCATCACTCTTGTACTGCGGTCGCATGCCCGGAAACATCGCCCTGAACCTGTATGGATTGAGATTACTTACCGCAATCCGCCCCTACAGCAATCCTTAGATCGCAGGGTCAGCCTGCCCCATGCAAGAAAAGAGCCCAGCGCTCCTGGCTGGGCTCTGATGTACTCGATGTTCGTGTCACATTCTCAGTGCGACATGCCGCCGGCACCTGCCTGGCAGCTCTTTGATACGTGCTTAACGGATGTAACTTGAAGGCTCTGTTGTGACCCAGAACTTCCCGTTGCGCTACCTGGGCCCTCGCCAGTGCTGGACGCGCCTGCTGCACTTGATGTCCCCATAACTTTCACTTCGTGGCCCACGTGTTCGCTCAACTTGGCGGTGTCGCCCGTGAGTTGATAAGTGTTCCCGTTTTTGTCAGTTAGCGTGTAGCTGCCATTGGAACCACTCAAACAACCTTCGACACTTGTTTGGCCGCTCGCACTCGATTGACCCATTTGCCCCGAAGATCCCGACTGCGCGCCCGCCGATTGGCTTGCGCCTGAAGTTGAACCACTTGGACTGGCTTCGCTGCTTCCGCCGGTCTGCGCGACCGACCAGGTCAGTCCCAATAACAGAATCGAAACACACAGTAGTACTTGTCTCATACGACCTCCATAACAACTTTCATTTCTCGGATGCTTCTGGGATTTTCCGCCGCGCCGACGGGCGGACCAATACAGCGATTCCTCTACATTGAAGCGGACGCGCCAGAATTAGGATGGCAACCCCTTAGAATTTTCGTTTGATGAAGCGTATCTCTCGGGGCGACAGATGTCCGGTTGATGCTGTTTGCCTTAGCCGAGGTTCTTGCGATGAGTTTGCGGGATGCCTTTTCTAGGCGGCTTCGTCGTCCTCTCTTCGTTTCGGCGGCACGTCATCAGGACGGCCATATTCCTCATGCGTGTGGACCGGGCGCTCCGGATGATCTGCTGCATCTTCCGCGCCTTCTATCGTCGCGGCCTCGATTGCCTGATCGGTGTCAGCCAACTCTTCTACAGATAAGTCGTTGGCGTCTTCCAGATCGGATAGCTGCTGGGGATCCCCCGACTGACCCGCGCTGTCCACTCCAACCTGGCCCGGATCCGTTCCTAGTTCATCGAGCTGCGCTTCAAGGTCACCCTTTAATTCCGGCGAGCGTTCATCAAGAAAGTTGTCTTTGTCTGTCATGTCATCCTCATCTTCAGAGCAGGTTATAAGCGCTCAGACGGTCGCTTGATGATCCGGTGTTTTCTGTATTTGCGTTAGAAAACGCCCCGTTTTCATCCTGCCAGTACAGTCCGACGGCAAGGGATTGCCAGGCGGACACAAATAGCATTGGTGCGGCCGATCGTGATCCAACTTTCGAGTTGGCGCAATTGGATGCCCTGCTCAGGAGCGGGTTGCCCGATCGGCCCGCCGATGGTGCCATCGGTAGAAAAACGGAATCCCGGCAAGGATAATTGCCAGCCCCACGGATGACCTCACGGGCCGATGAACCCACAAATTCACCGTCAACGCGATCGCCGCCAATAGAAAAATCAGCGGAGGCCCTGGATATCCCCACACGCGGTAGGGTCTGACCAATTCAGGCTCTTTCCAGCGCAATCGAATCAACGCAATCGCTGTCAGTGCGAAAAATATCCAGAGCGCGAATACAAATAACGAGTACAGCTCTTCGAAGGTTCCACTTAACGCGAGCAATACGCCTACCGATCCCAAGAACAGCAATGAACCACTTGGTGTTCGCAATGTCGGATGCACACGCGCCGCAAACTTAAAGAACACGCCGTCCCGCGCCATTGCATATGGAATTCGAGCTCCAGTGAGCACTACCACGTGGAGCGCTCCCAACGCCGAAAGCGCCATGGCGACAGTCAGCCACGTAGCGCCCCGCGATCCCGCAAAGGATTGCACCACATCCGAGGCTACGTGCTGAGATCCGGCAATCGCTGCAAATGGAAGAACGTGAAAATAGGTGATGTTCGCCATCAGGTACAGTCCTCCGATCGTCAGCAGCCCAAGAATAATCGCGCGGGGAATATTCTT
>CAVSER010000009.1:0-1319716 GCA_963727085.1 Terriglobia bacterium
CGATTTGGAGTGAGCGGCCAAGAATCCATCTGCAGACTCAATCGTCCGGCGTCGCCAATGCGTGTGATCATCCCCAATTCACGATTTGCAATTTTCCATTTCATGTGGCAGGCGCGGTAAATTGAATGCGGTCGCCGCCTGAAGTGTTCGTGTACCTCCTCGCGGAAGACAGAGACGCCGCGCTGCCGAGCCGGCAGTGGTCTGTGCGATCGGTTCCGTCCTGCAGCCGCACCGTGGAGCCGGTTGCTGGCAGCATCGATACTAATTATGACGTACTGACCCCTGCCAATGCCTGTCTCTTTCGACGCGCGGGAATAGCGCAGAATATCGCCTACTTCATATTTCGCTGCCCACGTCCGATCCGCCCCAGTAAGATTCTGGCGGGGCGCTAGGATGCGAATTTGGTGCTCTTCACTCCTGATTAGACCCTTGCTTTGTAATTCCGCGTGAATGCGTTCATTGATCTCTATCCGGGAGCGATTATCCGGGGACACAACGAGCGTATTCGCCGGCGATCTCGCATACTCTTTCGCGATGGCCGAAATTCGCTCCTCATGTCCACGAATTTCGTGGACCCGGCCCTGCTGGTCGAGATTGTTGATAGCCTCCCGTACATTGCCCAGTGCAAGCTGTTGAACCACCTCCTTGAGTTCGGGATCTTTCTGCCGCACGATCTCTTCCAGTTTTAGAGTTTTCATGCCAGCATCTTGCAGTTGTGCAAACGGACGCCCAGCCTCGACCGCTTCATGCTGCCGCCGGTCTCCGACCAACAAGACTCGATCATTCGGACGCAGCCGCTCGATGAATTGATGCAGTTGCCGAGTGGAAGCGAGTGAAGACTCGTCGATCACGTAGAGCCGTTTCTCACCCGTGTCAGCCTGCTGACCGCTTACCAAATGTTTCTGTAGAGTCGAAGTCTCGATGCCAGCTTCGCCAAGCTTCTGCGCTGCACGGGAGGTTGGGGCAAACCCTTTGACCCAGTAGCCGTCGAGCTCTGCGCCTTCGCGAATCACCGTCAGCGTGGTGGTCTTGCCCGCGCCGGCAACACCATCCAGACCCACGATCTTTTCCCGCGAGAGAAGAATCTCGTCGATCGCTTGGAGCTGCGAAGGATTCAATTCTGGATGACGGTCTTCGGTAGCAATACGTACCGTGGGCGAAACCAGCATTGGATCGCCATAATCCCATCGGTTGCCTTCCAACATACGTGCCACGATCTCGCGTTCCATCCCGGCCATAACTCTCGTCGTGTACTGTCTGCGTGAGCCAATCTGCGAGAGTTCCTGGAACTCTCCCGTGTTGATTCTGCGCTGGAACTCGTGCCGGATGCTGGTGTAGGTGCTTTCTCCCATGCTCCGTGCCAGAGCTGTTTCCAAGATTGCACGACCATCTTGCACCGCTGCGCGCTCGAAGACCTGATCGCGTGCCCAAGTCACCGCGCTTTGCGCCTGAGCCTTAATCTCCGGCATTCCCTGGTGACCGTGTTGGCGAGCGTGGGCCACGACCCGATCGGCCTGATTTCCGTGCTGTGCTGCCAGTTGGCGGTGTCGCTGCAATACCTCGCCCTGGGACAAGAGTTCCTTCCGATCCCGCGTGTGATGGGCAGCGATCTGGGCTGCCGCTGCCCCGTCGATTCCTTGTTCGCGGAGATGATCTTTGATCTGTTCGCGCCGTGGGCTGGAGGCCTCCAAGTACTCTTTGGTGTAGCCACGGATCTCCGGCTGGCCATGCTTCCCGCGCTCCAGTTCATAGCCAAGCATTTGCAGCCGCATTGCCAGTTCGGATCGATAAACGGCAGTCACGTATCGCTGCGAAACAAAGAGTTCGTGGGGCTGGAGACTTCGCGTTGTTCCGTTCGCCTGCTCAGTTACGTTGAAGATGACAGCATGGGTGTGAAGCTGCGGGGCAGCGTAGCCATCGACGGGACGGGCAGTATCGTGTTCAAAAGTAGCAGCAACAAACTTGCCGGTGGTCTCCGGCGGGTGAACATTGCCGATACGGGCTTGTGTGTATCTTTCTAGTTCTCGAAGCGCTGTCCGGACGCTCTCGCGATGGGCGTCCCGGACTCGTTCATCCCCTCCCACAAGTGCCGTGAGGGACACTGACTTGGGGGCAGAAAATGTAGCGTCCCACCCGGCGCGATGCTCAGCGCTGGTGACTTCCTTACCGAATTTGCCCTCGTAGGTTCTCGAGACCTGGTGGCGAACAAGCTGATCGGCCATATGCGGATGCTGCCCTTCACTCAGCCGAGCGAAATGTACCGATTCCACGGCCCCGGCAAGCTTCCACTGCTGTGCGAGCTTGCCTTGCCATTCGCTGTGGCCCGGTTGATTGCGGCTCCAGTAGTTCTGTTTCTCGGAGGTAAACTCACGCTCGTGATATGTTCGCGCTTGGCTGGCCGAGAGCGGTTTAGAAATGGTTAGCATTACACAAACGCCTTATTTGTGGGCTCGGTTGGCATGGGTCAGTGCGAGGAAGTCGGCGAGGATTTTGTGTGCTTTCTGGAGCTTCATTGCGTCTGCTTGATCGCGGATTTTCACGATGGAATCGGGGAGCAATTGAATACCTTCAGATGCCGCCTTCGCATTTGAATGAAACAAATTCAGCAGTGTGTACCGTAAGGCCCAGAGCTCGGCAAGTAGCAATTCAATCGGATCGGCAGGACGTTGCCGCGCTGCTCGCAGCGCATTCTCGCGGAGCCATTCGGCGAGAGATTGGCCGTCGCTTTCCGCGGTGGCCTCGACCTCAGCCAGTTCTCCTGGAGTCAGGCGTGTAGCTATCGTTTTGGTGCGAAAGCCGGGCCTAGTCTCATCTCTTAGAGGTGCATCGCTCCGAGTCGGAAAAGGAAGTTCGGGAGTACTCATGGGAAATCCTATTCATAGTTCATGGAAAATGGTCCGCTAGTAGCCGTGTTGCGACAGTTTGAGAACCGCTTGCGGGTCAACATGTTTACGCCAGGTGGACTTAGGGGTGCTCTTTCGTTTACGGACGTAAACACGAGGGGAGTGCGAGCGCTCCTACGCGAAGCAAAATACTCATCCAAAACAAGTTCACGCCCGTAAACATTTCGACGCTCGCGAGCGCTCCGCAGTTCCCAAATTGGGGGTGACGTGTCCATAATTCTTCCGGTGCGAAGCACCGCGCCTTTCACAGTTCCCCATACTCAAGAGCCAAGGCATCCCAAATGCGGCGTACTTGTGGATCCTGCCACGCGCGTCGAAACAGCTTCTTGATGGACTGCCAGTCGTTGCTACGAAAGTTAAACGTAATTCCGTTGTCACGAGCGCGGAAATTCACGCCGACCGGATCTTTCTCGTCAGCCACCGTATAGGCGAGAAAATAGCGGCCATTCCACGCGATCAGCACCCGCTTTACATCCAGCCGTTCCAGGATCGTCTTGAATTCCGAAATCTTTGGGTATCCCTCCACCGGATAAAGCGGCGAAAGTATTCCAGGGAGGTACAGCCAAACGGAAAAACCTTCTCTCGGCGAGCGCACGAATTCGAGCCGGTAGTCGCCTTCTTCAAATCTTGGTAATGGCGGATTCAATGGCGCGTCGATTTCACTCGCCGAAGAATTCGGATCTTGCAAGGGTTGCATGTGCAGGAAATAGTGGCCGCGAGCGCATACCCGCCACAGGATCGGCCAGTACGGGCGAAGCGCCTCGTTCAACTTTTCGACATTCGGGAATTCCAGTTCGTCGAGGAGAAAGTAAAGGTTCCGGCCGACAAATGTCGGTCTCTGCCGCTCTTCTGTCGGGCTCTCCAACATTCGAATCGTGCGGGTTACTGCTCGTCGCACATCGTCGCTTCCGATCTCCTCCGGCTTCTTCGCTTCGGCTTGCCGATCTGGTGGGAGATGTGCGACGAAAAAGGAGTCCAAATGCGTTTTGTTCTGTTTGCGAAGGAGTCCGTAAACCGCCTGGAATGCGGCGAGGATTCCGGCAAGAGATTCATAGGAAATCTCCGTCTGTGCAGTGTCGCCAAATCCCTCTGTCCCCTGCAGACAGTAATAGGCGATCAAGGTCCATTCCGCCCGCGAAAGTAGCAGCTTTGAGCCAGCTTTTCGGCGGATATTCAGTAGAGAATCCGTCGGCTCTGTGAGCATACTTACCAGCTCAAGTCGCTCTTCTTTCGAGGATTCAAGGAGTTGCTTTGCCGCCTCCGATGTGGAGACCGGTTCGCCGCTCTTCATAGACATGAGTACCTTCAGAGCTTCGAGCCTTGAACGCAGCGCATCGGAAATGCGAATGGAGATGACAGGTTGCTGTGCCAGTGCTGACTTCTCAGCGACAACGGGCTTCGTGCTCAAATTTTCTCCTCGTGTGTAACGTTACATATTGACTATATGTGTACATCTGCGATAGCGTCAAGAGCAATTCAGCCAGGAGTAGTCCGCCATGGTCCAGCCAAATCGAATACGAAAATTCCCGGACCCACATTTCGAAGACACAGGATGGGACACAAACAACCGGAAGCCCAGCAAACGGTCCTCGTCTTATCAAGGTCCACCCGCTCTCGAACCCTTTGTAGAAGCCAGCGCGGCGGGAGAATTCCTCAACTACTCTTCTCGAACAATCAAACAGATGGCGCGAGAGGGAAGAATCCCCGCCCATCCGTTCGGTACAGGCACTCGCAAGAGATGGTACTTCCTCATTTCAGAGCTTGCGGAACATCTTCGGGGTCAGGTAAATTCCGCTCATGGAGAAGCTGGTCGTGACAGGACGCAGAGGAGGGTCATTTGAGTCACGATCAATCGAAGCCTGTCCGCTACAACCGCGGCATGCTTCGCAAAGAGAAAAGAGCAATCGGAATGGTGTGGGTGTTTCGCTGGAGCGAGGAAGTGAACGGACACCGGCGCCAGCACAAAGTTGTCATCGGCACAACAAAGCGATTCCCTACCGAGGCGGCAGCCAACAAGGAGGCCGATCGGCTACGATGGCGGCTCAACGAAAACAAAGAGTACTTGAGCCTGAAGTCGATTTCGTTTGGGGAACTCATCAACCACTACGTGGACCACGAGCTTCCACGTTTGTCGAAATCTGCTCGGAAGGGAAACCGGTCGTACATCAAGAACTGGATCGAACCGAATTGGCACGGTCATATTGCCTGCAGCATGAAGACCATGCAGATTCAGGAATGGTTGGACAAGATCCAGCGCCCGGACGGAACCAAGCTGAAGATCAAGAATGTGCTATCGGCGATTTTCTCGCACGGGGTCCGCTGGGAGTTAGTACAACGCAATCCAGTCTGTGGCCAAGGTGGAAGTCCGGGACATCGCGGTGCTTCTACGGGGGTTCGCCAAAGGAACAGAGTATCAATCCGGCGTGTTGCACTTGGGCCAGATGTCGTCCGTCAAACTCTGGAGCAATTGCCGCTACGGGAGGCTACGATGGCTCTCGTAGATGCAGTCACGGCTCTACGCGCATCAGAGTTGATCGCATTGAAGTGGAGGAACGTCGGGTGGGGGACGGGAATACTTCAGTCCGAATTCGCATTAGTCGAAGGGGAACTGAAGGAAACCAAGAGCAGGAACAATCCCCTGCCTCTTGCCGAGTCCGTTCTACAGGTACTTCGTCTTTGGCGCGAAAACACGGCCTATCGATCGGACGACGATTGGATTTTTGCCAGCCCGCACTATCATGGCAAGACTCCATACACCTATCAAATTCTCTTCCGACGACACATTCGTCCCGTGATCGAGAAAGTTGCTGGAATCAAGAGCAGCAAGGAAGCGCCGATCGGATGGCACACACTGCGCCGATCGTTAGCAACGTTGCTGATTTCAAACGGGGAGAATGTGAAGGTCGCACAGTCACAACTCCGTCATACAACCCCAAAGATTACCCTGGAACTCTACGCACAGGCCGTTTCAGCCGATCAGCAGGACGCGCACGAGAAGGTCGTTCAGATGATGCTTCCTGCGGCGTTCTCAGAGAAATTAAAGGCGAGGACCGTTACCGCAACGGCGTAGAAAGTAGAGTTCGGCTTGTTCTGGGTGTCCGGGGGTGCCCGAACTCAACCCTGTCGAAATCCGCTAAGTATTTTGGAATCTTGGTGAGCGCGGCAGGACTCGAACCTGCGACCCATGCCTTAAAAGGGCATTGCTCTACCAACTGAGCTACGCGCCCACTCGTATTGAATGTAACACAATGAAAACAATCAGTACTCGCAGACAGCGGTGACGTTTTCGGGGCTGACTGAATCTAAGGGATATGCCTGAGCCGGAGATTACCGACAACCCTGCCCTTCATCGTTTCGAACTGCAAATCGACGGCGAGACCGCATTCGTCCTGTACAGCAAATCGCAGAATTCGCTTCGCCTGGTTCACACCGAAGTCCCCGATGCGCTTCGAGGCAAAGGCGTCGGCTCGAAACTCATCGCAGGCGTGCTTCGCCTGGCCAGGCAGAGCAAGCTGACCGTTGTTCCATCCTGTCCCTTCGTCGCCGAGTACTTGAGCCGCCATCACGAGTACCTTCCGATCGTCGAGCCCGAATACAGGCGGAGGATTCAAAGCAGCGAGTAGTTGGCATATGCTTCAACAACAAGTTTTGAACCCGCCGAGCGCGTCCAAAGCAGCCGGACTGAATCCCTCCCTCTCTCTTTTGACCGGACAGGCCCCGTCCAGGAGGCCTGCTCAACCCTGAGCGGGATTTTCTACAGTTTTTTGTAACTCTCACTTCGGAAAGTATTTACCGCATTTTGTATGTACAGTTTTGTGATTCAAAATGTTCCTGCAGGAACACTTTTCACATCTGATACCCGATTTTGCGCGACCGTGCCCGGGTACGGCTCGCCCACGCCGGAAAGCGCATCGATTGTGGTAGCTTAAAATCCACCCAACATTTCAAGTCTTTAGAGAAGAACAGGCCCAACTCGTGCCCTCGTTGTCCACGAACGTTCCGGAAACTCAGACCCGTAAAAGAACGCAATCGTTCATCGCAATAGCTTTTGTTCTGGTTGCACTCGCATACATCGTGCAGTGCGCTACCCCGCTCAGACTGATCAACGATGGAATCGATTACCTCATGCAAGCCAGTTCCGCACTCGACGGACACGGCTTCTTGTTCCACGGTGTGCGCTCCATGCGCCCGCCCGGCTACCCAGCAATGATTTTCCTGTTGGCACGGCTGAGTCTTGGAACGAGCTGGGCCATTGTCGCGCTGAATTGCGCGTTGCTTGCGCTCGGATGCTGCGCGAGCTACTTCGTCCTCCTTCGCTCCTTCGAGTTTTCGACATCCGTATCGAAACTAATTTGCCTTCTCACGCTCCTGTCGTACCTCATGGTTAGAAGTGTCACGTACCCTCTCAGCGACATCAGCTATTTCGGGCTCTCCGTGCCGTGCCTGCTGCTGCTGTTGAAAGCTGAGGCCGAACCAGCTGCGCGACGCTGGCGATTTCTTCTTCCTCTCCTCGCTCTGATTGTCATTTGCATTGAGGTGCGCACGATCGGGATCGTCCTGCTACCGGCCTTCCTCTGGGCAGCCATTGGAGGTATGGAAGGCTCGCCCAGAATGTACCCGTTCCTCCGCCGGCATCGGTTGATCACGATCTCCGGCGTAATTTTGCTCCTCATTGTCGTCGCGGATGTCTTCTTCCATTCCCGCTACATGCAATTCAACCTGCCTATTTTTTTGAAGAGAGGAATCGTCCGCAGCATCACCGCAAATATCGGATATCACACGGCCGAATGGGGCGAGATGATGATCAACGCACCGCTCTCGAAGCTTCCCGCTGTGCTCATGCTGCCGGTAAGATTTGTCGGCGGATTTGCGATCGTCCTCTGGCTGGTGGGTATGTGGACGAGGCGCCGCCGGATAGACTCCGTGCTTCCATATGTCATAGGCGGTGCATGCATTGTGTTCGTCTATCCGTGGTTCGATACGCGACTGTGGTTGCCCTTCGTACCGTTTCTGATGGCATACATGCTTCTCGGACTCAGGCAGATGTTTTCGTCGCGGCTTCTCCGGCCTCTGCTCGTCGCTTATTGCACGTGCTTCTTCCTGCTCGGAATTGTCGCCCTCGGATTCAGCACTCGACAGACCTTCGCAGGCTCCCGCTTCGCTGACATTTATGGTGACGGAAACTTTCGGGCGACGTACAAGCTCGCCCTCCGGGGAACACAGCCTGTGGGCGACGCCAGGATCGATCCTGATGCTCTCTACCTGCTCCGCCGATTCGAGCCTCGCGCAAAGTAAGCGGAAGTCCTCACAGAACCCAGCCCGAGCTACAGTCGGGGCCTGTTGACTCGCCGATTTCGGGGCAGTATGATTGGCGAACAAAAGGCGAACGCCATGTCTTCCCTGCCCCTGCTTCAGCTCCCGGCAAAGCCACGATTGATCGG
This sequence comes from Terriglobia bacterium, assembly GCA_963727085.1. Classification (GTDB taxonomy): domain Bacteria; phylum Acidobacteriota; class Terriglobia; order Terriglobales; family Acidobacteriaceae; genus Sulfotelmatobacter. Next base: position 8,345 of record CAVSER010000009.1, read on the forward strand.
CATTGCCCGTCTCGCCAACGAAGGTGAATCGATTCGCGAGGGCCACGAGGTTGAATACTTCACGTTGCCGTCGAGGTCTCTGCTGAACCGGTGCGTCAGTAACCGTTCCATGCCTTTCACCTGGACGATCAACCCGTATCGCGGATGCGAATTCGGATGCCGGTATTGCTACGCCCGCTATACCCACGAGTTCATGGAAATGCGCGACGGCATGGAATTCGAGCAGAAGATCTACGTTAAGCAGCACGCTGCCGGTCTGCTGCGACACGAACTCCGGCGGGTGAAATCGAATGAGTCCATCGCTCTCGGGACAGCGACAGATCCTTATCAGCCAGCCGAGCGCCGTTATGGCGTCACGCGCGAAATCCTGGAGGAGTTCGCCCGCCATCGCGGCTATGAACTGGGAATCGTGACGAAATCGAACCTGGTCGAGCGCGATCTGGAGTTGCTGCAGCAAGTCGCTCGACAGAACAAATTGTCGATTCATATCACGATCACAACGCTCGACACGAACCTGGCACGCATTCTCGAGCCACGCGCGCCACGTCCCGACCTGCGCATGGATGCGGTTCGCGCCTTATCGAAAGCCGGACTGCGCGTAGGGATCAGTTGCTCGCCTGTAGTCCCGGGAATCACCGACTCGCCGAAAGACATCGAATCCCTGATTCAGGCCGCAGCAGATTCTGGCGCAAACTACGTCTTTGCAAATCCGCTGTTCCTCAAACCCTGTTCGGCGGCCGTATTCCTGCCGTTTCTGGAACAGAACTTTCCTCATCTCGCTGAAAAGTATCGCCGGCGTTACCAGGACCGTGCCTTTCTGCCAGCTTCGTACACAAAACGGCTTTCGGAATTGGTCAGGAAATTCAAAGACAAATACAGATTGAATCACCGGAGGCAAGGAACGGCATTTGCCACAAAGTGGCCGGTGCAAGCATTCGAGGAGCAATTGAGCTTGTTCTGAAATGACTGGTGATTTGCTGAACGATGCGATGGCGCAAGCGTCAATCATCTATAATCTCGGGTTACCGCAATGGCCACTGCCTCCCCACCCGCAGGACAGCCCGTTCGCCCGATCCCCTTCGGAGTTCGCGTGCAGAATTTCTGGCGTCGTGTGACGGAGGGCCTGGAAGTCAGCCAACTCTGGTCGCAGTTCGAAACTGAGGCTCGCGCCAGCTACCGGCTGTATTCCAAAGATGTGGCGGCGAAAACGCCGGAAGGACTCACCGATCGCGGGCGCCGCATCCATGTCGTCAAAGAATTTTTCTGGGCGGTTTTTGAGAAGCTGTCACCGGCTCGTCGGGTTTTACTGCTCGCAGCCCTGATCCTGATGATCATCCCGCACGGCGGTTTCAAGTACGCGGATGATGCCGGAAGGGTGTACGCGTACGAATTCGATCTGCACTTCTGGGGCGGGATTCTGCTGCTGCTCCTGCTAATTCTGGAAATCGCCGACAGGGTGGTGATGAAGCGGGATCTGCAGATCGCGAAAGAGATCCAGACATGGCTGTTGCCCGGCGCGCCTCCGCAGATTCCTGGTCTGGCGATTGCGTACGCAACTCGACCCGCGAATACCGTGGCGGGCGATTACTACGACGTATTTCCGCGACCTGGGCGAACGAATGCGGAGAATCGGGTAGTTCTTGCAGTCGCCGATGTTGCAGGAAAGAGCATTCCCGCCGCAATGCTCATGGCAACGTTTCAGGCCAGCCTCAAGACTCTCTCCACAGCGCAGGTCGCACTACCGGAACTTGCCGCCAACATGAACCGCTACGCCTGCACCAACAGCCAGGGCGGATTACGTTTTACCACAGCTTTTCTGGCGGAGTACGATGCCGTGAACCGTACTCTCGATTACATCAATGCGGGACACAACAATCCCATCCTGCGCCGCGCCACTGGACTGATCGAGCGCCTGGACGTGGGCGGATTGCCGTTTGGCATCATGCCGGAAGTAAAGTACGAATCCGCCCAGGTTACGCTGTCCCCGGGTGATTGGCTCATCATCTTCACGGATGGCCTGGTAGAAGCGGAGAACGCCAAGCAGGCGGAATACGGAGAAGGACGACTGCTAGATGCGATCGAAGCGAATAAGTCAGTGGAACCCAGCGAACTGCTAAAGCGACTGATGTCTGAGCTTGATCTTTTCGTCGGCAACACTCCTCAGCACGACGACGTCACCTGCATGCTGATAAAGTCAGAGTAGCCGCAATACAGGCAGCCTTCACTCCTTGTCGCTCTCATCCGCGATCCCGATCTTGGATAGCCGGTAGCGCAGCGCGTTCCGCGAAAGCCCAAGTAGTCGGGCCGCCTGACTCTTATTCCCATTCGCGCGGCGTAATGCTTCCTGCACCATCTCATCTTCCCACTGCTCCAATGTCATGCCGTCGGGCAGAAAGCCGCTGGTTCCGTTGGTACCCTTCGACGTCCGCAAATCCAGATGAATGTCCGCGACTTCAATTGTGGGTCCCTTAGAGAGCGCGCAAGCGCGCTCAATTACATTCTGCAACTCGCGGACGTTGCCCGGCCAGTGATAGCCCACCAGAACCTGCACCGCCTCAGGGGTGATGCCCTCGATGATCTTGCCGGAATCGCCCGCAAAGCGCGAGATGAACAGGGTTACCAGATCCGGAATATCTTCCTTTCGCTCGCGTAAGGGTGCGATATCGATGGGGACAACATTGAGGCGATAATAGAGGTCCTCGCGGAACGTGCCCTCCTCCAATGCCGCGCGCAGATCGCGATTCGTCGCGGCGATAAGGCGAACATCCACCTTCACGGTCTTGGTTCCGCCCAGACGCTCAAATTCGCGCTCCTGCAGCACGCGTAGCAACTTTACCTGCGTGGCCGGAGGCACATCCCCAATCTCATCGAGAAAAAGCGTTCCCTTATCTGCCAGTTCGAATTTGCCCGGCTTGCTGGCGACCGCTCCTGTGAAGGCTCCTTTTTCGAAGCCGAACAATTCACTCTCGAGCAGGTTCTCAGGGATTGCCGTGCTGTTGATCTTCAGGAAGGGTCCCGATGCTCGCCGCGACTTCTCGTGAATGGCGCGCGCAACCAAGTCTTTTCCAACACCACTCTCGCCGCCCAGAAGCACGGTCGCGTTCGTCGGCGCTACACGCTCAACGGTCGCCAACACTTCCTGCATCTTCGGACTTCGCGAAACGACATTCGGATGCGAATAGCGCTTCCCCAGCGCCTCGCGCAGCGAGCGATTCTCTTCCCGCAGATTCCGGACATCCAGTTCCTTATGGAGGACCAAGCGCATCTCAGCCAGCGAGAACGGCTTCAGAACGTAGTCACTTGCGCCGTTTTTCATCGCCTCGACGGCCGTCTCGACGCTACCGAACGCAGTCATTACGACGACGGGGAGAGCCGCATTCTGCCGCTTGATGGTCTGCAGAAATTCCAGGCCATTCATGCCCGGAAGTTTAAGGTCGGTCAAGACGAGATCCACCTGATTTTCCCGCAGCAACTTCAGGCCGGTCTCGGCGTCCTCGGCGGAAACGGTGGTGAACCCGTCGTCGCCGAGATTCAACTCGAGCAGGCGGCGCATCTTCGCCTCGTCCTCGACAATCAAGATGGCGGGCATCAGTACCGTTTCCTCGCTTTCCGCATCACGAAATCACCAGGTGAGCATGATCGACGACAGCGTTCTCACTGGCGACCGGAAAAAACATCACAAAGCTCGCTCCAGATCCTGCTCCGTCATCCTGTGCGGGATTCGAGGGACTTTCCACTCGTATGGATCCGTGGTGCCCATCGACGATCTTCGACACGATGGACAAGCCCAACCCTACGCCGCTCTTCTTTGTCGTGACGAATGGGTTGAAAATCTGCTCGCGCAGTTCCGCCGAAATCCCGGGGCCGCTGTCCGTGATTTGCACTTCGACTCCATCAACTGCATCGCCGTTGCGGGCATTCTGGCGGGACCGCCGAGCCTGAACACGCAGGGTACCGCCTTTGTCGCTCATGGCATCGTATGCGTTCTGGACAATATTGACGAATGCCTGCTCTGCAAGCCCCTCATCCAGCGCAACTGCCGGCAGGTTCGGTTGATAGTTCTTCTCCACGCGAACCGGTGCCCCCTTCCAGAACTGCGCTACATCGTTCAACGCGCGATCCAGGACCGCAGGAATGTCACGAGCCGCAAGGTCCGCGTGAAGCGGCCGTGCGAAATCCAGAAATCGTGTCACCAGCGAACTCAGGCGATTCGATTCGCTCACGATGTACCCTGCCAGCTCGGCGGCCAGTGCATTGGAACCCGCCAGCTTCTGATTGAGCATCTCTGCCGATCCCTTGATGACGCCAAGCGGATTGCGAATCTCGTGGGCAAGTCCGGCGGAGAGTTGCCCTAAAGCGGCGAGACGTTCTGATCGACGGGCCTCAGCCTGGGCCTGCTCGAGCCGGCGGTTGGTTTGGGCTAGCGTCTCGGCGAGTTCCTGATAGCGCTGCGTCTGTCGCCGGTTCTCCACCACAAACCGGTTCACAACCACCGCGGCGAGAAAGAAAAACAAGATTCGAATCGCCAGCAGAGCGTAGTTCTCTTCGGTAATGTCATATTCCTGCAACGCCGGATAAAGATACGAACAGTAAAAGAGCGAACCGAGTGCGGTCCACAGCATTGTGGCCAGCGGTCTGAAATATTCCGCAGCCGTCATGACCGGCAGAAAGTAGATGGGCCAGTAGCTGCTGTTGATGCTGATCTCGCCGGTGTGATCGACCAGGAGGGTCGCCAGCCCGATCTTGAGAAGGACCACGTATGCCGGACCGCGACGCGGGGACCGGCCGATGAGCCAGCCCTCGGAAATCTGTAAGATACCGAAAGCCAGCAAGATGCCCTGCTTATGAATCTCCTTGACTGGCGGCACAAGGGCCAGTCCCGTCAGGAACACCAGCCATAGCAGGTCGATCCAGTTGATGTAGGAACGTTTTGTCTCCATCATTTCCTGTCGGGCAAAAAACTACGCCGGGAGTGGTTGCGCCGCTCCCGGCGTAATTTTTCTCAATTCTTGGTCCGCAGATTCATCTCCTGCGAACCCTATCACACTGGAAGGTGCGAGCGTCAACGCTACTTCTTTTTGTCGTCTTTCTGCGGAGCGGGCCGTGACTGTTGCGGTCTCGGCTCCGAAGCGCGTGTCTGCGGCGGAGGCGAACTCGGCCGCTGCTGGTGCCACTGGTTGAACTTCTGCTCCTGTTGCTGTTCCTGCTGCGGCGTACGGTCCTGCACCGGAGGAGCGGGCCTTACCAGCGGGTGACTCTCCGGTGGGTTCTGCCTCGTCGATTCGCGGAAGTCACGGTTCGTCTGCTGCATCCGGTTGTCGGGCGGAGGCACGTTGCGGTTGTCTGGTTGAGCGTTTCGATTCTCAGGCTGTGTATTCCGGTTTTCCGGCTGCGTGTTGCGAACATCCGGCTGAGTATTGCGATTCTCCGGCTGTGCATTTCCCTGCTGCTCGTACGTCCGGGGCTGCGTGTTTGGCATCGTGCGCACAGGCTGATTCTGTCCAGCTGGTGGCGAAAACGGCCGGAAGCCATCCTGCGCCGGCTGCTGCGCGCGTCCGCTCTGGTTCGGCGGAGGTTGCACACGGCCTTCCTGATTCGTCGCGGGCTGGTTCACCTGGGCCGGGCGCGACGGTCCGACCGGGCGCACCAGGGACTGCTCATTCAGGCGTCCACCAGACTGAGACTGGCGCTGCTCAATCGGACGCTGAGGCGTCGGAGGTGTACGGACGGCAACCACCGGACGGCTCACGATTGCGACCGGAGGGCGCCGCGACACCGGCCGTCCTGCTCCAATCACGCTGGTGCGAATGGGTTCAGCCCCGACCATGCGACTCACCGGAGCCGATGCGACCTCGCGCTGATCCACTCTCATCAGGTTCTGGTTTACCGGCCGCGCATTGACAAACGCATCACGCGAAACGACGGTAACGCTGTTGTTTACGCGCTGGTTCACATAAGTGACGTTATTGACCGTTGTATTCCGATTGACGATCACCGTGTTGTACACGTTCGTCACTTTCGTGACGTTCACCGTTGTATTCGTGATGTTTACCTGGTTCACGTACGTCCGGCTCACGCGGTATCCGGGTACGTAAACTTCTCCTGGAGCCAACGGGAACCATCCCACGCCAACACCGGCGGAGAAATGGAAACCCGGGCCGCCGCCAACGAACGCTACCAGGGCGGGCGCCCAAACGGGCCGCACCACCACCGGTCCCGGAACCCAGAACCATCCGCTGCTCACGAATGCCCAGCGGCCATAGTGGAAGGGCGCGAATCCCCAAGGCTCATCTTCGACCCAAGTCCAGCCCCAAGGCCCGATGTATGCCCAGTGTCCGTAACGATACGGAGCCCATCCCACGACGACGGCACGCGGACGCCAGCACGGACCGTAGCCTGCAACGTAAGTCCAGTCGCCGTACTGGTCGAGATCTTCATAACCAGTCATCTCACGCGAAACGTAGTTCGCCGAGTCGGCCCGGTCTTCCCGGTCATCACGCTCAGATGCCCACTGATCGAAACCGTCCTGCCGCGGAACCTGTCCAAGATCGTAGTCGAGATGCTGCTCATCCCCAGTGAACGTTGCGGCCTGACCTGCCACCACGGTATAGGAGAGCCCCCCGCCTGTGGCACGTCCACGACCGTGCCACACGGTTACGACGGTCTGATTTCCGTCTGCGCTCACATCCAGCCGGTACTCGCCGGGCTGGCGCAATGTGAAAGCGATGTTGGGAGTATCGACTTCGTAGTTGTCATCATCGTCGAGATGACGCACGCGCATGATCAGGGATCCCTGCGCCAGCCGAATCTGGGCTGAGTGATCATCGATGTCGAGGAATGTAATACCCGTCTTCTCGCCCAAACGCAGCGCGGTGGAACCGATGTGGACTTCGGCACGCGAATTATCGTCGGCCCAGAGGTCGTCGCCTGTCACCATGGGCCGGTTGGGAACAGCCGTGACCCAGTCATCCTCGCCAGCAGGACGAAACGAGATCGATCCTTGCGAATAATTCAGCCGTCCTACTCGTCCCGGAGGGTCCTGGGCCGGGGCCTGATCGTTTTCGTCATCTTGATCTTGATCTTGTGCTTTCGCCAGCGTCGAAAACTGCAGAACGACTGCGAGACTGAGCAGCAATACCATCCATGACCACAGCTTGCGTATTCTCATAAGGTCCCCCAAACGGCGACGTAGCGACCGTTCGATTCGATCTTACCCTCATGTCTTTAAACACGATAGAGACGCTTTAGTTTCCTGCGGCGGGAAGTGCTTGGGATCTGCGTACTTGCAGCGACGGTGACCGGAGCCCCACTCCAGCCGCGCATCTTGCGGCTAGAGTGGGACTTTGGAGGGGGAAGGTTCGAGGAACTATTCCTTCATTTTCGGCCGAGAACAGGTGTCCACGATCTTCTTGGGATCGATTGCGTCTTTGTCGACCTGCTCCTCGATGATCTTCCCGTCTTTTCCAACCAGGAAGTTCACGCGGCGTGGCGCCTGATATTCGTCTTTGTAGATTCCGTACTCGTGGGTAACTTTGCCGCCCCAATCGCTGAGCAGCGGGAAGGTGACTCCAATTTGGTCGGCGAAGGCCTTATTCGCGAAAGCGCTGTCCATGCTCACACCCAGGACCTGGGTGTCGGAAGCTTCCAGGGTCTTCAAATTCGCCTGGAAGTTTTTCATTTGCTGCGTTCAACCACCGGTAAAGGCAAAGATGTAAAACGCCAACACGACGTTTTTCTTGCCCCGGTAGTCGCTTAACTTCACGTCCTTCAGATCGTTGCCATCGAAATGCTTCAGCGTGAAGTCAGGAGCCATATCCCCTACTTTGGGCATGCTCGATCCTTCTTTCTTGGCCTGGGCAAAGGCTGGCACGTTTGCGGCTATCGTAGCTGCAAGCAACATTGCCGCCAGTAGGCCGGAAAGTCTCATTTTCATGTGGAACTCCCCCCACGGGAGTCTTGGCCAGAATACTCCGCTCCGCCATTTGCGGTAAACTTAGTTGTCAACTCGGCGTCCTGCCGCGCTCCTTTCACGTTGCTCAAGCCGAGCACAACACAGTACATTTCATTCGCAGCGCCGCCGCGCTCTCGCGCGGATTTGGCTAGGACAAAGCCATGAGCATCTCTACGCTGAATGACATTTTCTTCGCAGCAGTCGAACGGAATCTCGACCGGATCATGCTCTATCGGCATGCCGGGAAATGGCTGCCGGTATCGTCCCGCGAATTCGGAGTGAGCGTTGCCCGTACCGCGCATGGGCTCCGAACCATGGGGATCAGTCCCGGAGATCGAATCGCCATCCTCAGCGAAAATCGGCCCGAGTGGCCTATCGCGGATGTTGCGAGCCTGTTGCTCGGAGCCGTGACGGTTCCGCTTTACACGACTCTGACGTCGGAGCAAAGCGCGTTTGCTTTGAATGACTCCGGATGTCGCGCTATTTTCCTGTCCTCCGATCAGCAACTGCACAAGATTCTTTCCATTCTTCCTCAGACGCAGATCGAGAAGATCATCGTCATGGATGAACTGGAGTTTACGGGTGATCTGGCGCCATTCGCAGACAAGTGTGTAAATATGAGCCGCTTTACCCGGGAAGGTCCGGACAGTCTGGGTGCAGCGATCGAATCGAGCGCCCGGGCCGCTTCTCCCGATCAATTGGCCACCATCGTTTACACGTCGGGAACCACGGGCACGTCCAAGGGCGCGATGCTGACCCATGGCAATATTGCATCGAACATTCAATGCTCGCTGCTCGGATTCAATATGCGACCGGGCTTGATCAGCATCTCGTTCCTGCCCCTGTGCCACATCACCGCTCGGCACGTGGACTTCGCGATGCTGTATCACGGAGTCACGCTGGCCTACTGCCCCTTCATCGAACGCCTGCCCGAAGCTCTCAAAGAGATTCGGCCGCAGGTCTTCGTTGCGGTTCCGCGTGTGTACGAGAAGATTTATGCCCAGGCCGAGCAGAAGGCGAAAGGATTTCCCAAGCGTGCCATATTCGGCTGGGCTCTATCGGTTGGCAAAGAACACAAAACCGAAATCCTCGCCGGAAAGACGCCAACATCCAGCGCATGGAAGTTGGCAAACAGGCTCGTGTTCTCAAAGATTCGTGAAGGTATGGGCGGGAAAGTGGAAACCTTCATCTCCGGGGGCGCGCCACTGGGCCGCGAACTCGCGGAATGGTACGCCACAGTCGGAATCCGCATTCATGAAGGGTATGGTCTGACGGAGACTTCGCCGGTCATCGGTGTCAATACGCCGATCAATCACCGCATCGGCACGGTAGGCAAGACTCTGCCGAACATCGAAGTCCGCATCGCTGAAGACGGAGAGATTCTCGTGCGCGGTCCCTCGGTGTTTACGGGCTATTGGAATCGTCCGGAAGAGACGAAGGCGGCTTTGGAAAATGGTTGGTTCAAGACCGGGGACATCGGCAACATCGATCCCGACGGATATCTTTCAGTCACAGATCGCAAGAAAGACTTGATCAAGACTTCGGGCGGGAAATTCATCGCACCGCAGCCCATCGAGAATTCTTTGAAACTCAATCCGCTTGTGGGAATCGCGGCTATCCTGGGCGACCGCCGCAAATTTCCGGCAGTCATCGTGTCACCGAACTTCACCCTGCTGGAACAATGGGCACGGGACAATAGTGTTCCCTTCGCCTCGCGCGCCGACCTGATCTCGAATCCGAAGGTCCAGAGCCTCTACGAAGAGATCATCGAAGGCATCAACCAGAATCTCGCGCGCTTCGAGAAGCTCAAGCGTGTGTTGCTGGTGGCGGACGAGTTCTCTATCTCGGACGGCGCCCTGACGCCGACGCTCAAACTCCGCCGTCGCGTCATCGAAGACCGCTATCGCAAGCAGATCGACGATTTGTACACGCAGGCAGAGGCCGCAACTGTCTCCCAGTAATTTTCAGGGATGAATGTACCCCAATCCTGCCGTTGGAGTTCGGCTATTTTCTTGGAGTCGAACATAAGGCTACCCTCCAGTCTCACCCCGGAGTTCCCGCAAGAATGCTTCGTGATCCAACTGCACGCCCTTCATTGGAATTGAAGCCGCTAGCCGAAACACGGCGTCCGGCAACTCCGTCCCGTGCTGCCACTCAGCAAGAAGGCCGTGCCGGTAGAGCGTGCGCAACTGTGTGTGCCGCAACCACACCGCCGGAACATTCGCTCCGATGCTGCATGTTCGCGCCGTTACCTCCACGCTTATGACACCGTCTTTTCCGACGTACCGCTTCGCCCGCTCGACGCACAGTTCGTGCAGGCGCTTTAGGTCATGGTCATCGACGGGAGGTATGGACGCACCTTCTTCCGCCTCTTTGAGAAAAGCTCTGAAAGACTGCAACAAGTCGACCGGCGTATCGGACATAAGATCACCAAGAACTCTGGCCGCCAGAATCATACATCTCGCCCAGCTGAGATTCACTCAGTCATTCGGCGACCCCTGTTGTCGGGATGGGCAAAGTGCGGTAAGAAGTTGCTTTCCTCGCCCTTGCCATCACGTTTTCATTACAATGATCTTCATGTCGGACTCATTGATTATTGCCGGACGTTCCTTCCGTTCCCGGCTTATCGTCGGCACCGGAAAATACAAATCTTTTCAGGAAACTGCGAGAGCGCTTGAAGCCAGTGGAGCCGAGATGGTCACGGTCGCCGTTCGCCGGGTCAATCTCGACCGCAGCAAGGAGTCACTGCTCGACTTCATCGATCCCAACAAGTATTTCCTGCTACCCAACACTGCGGGATGCTACACGGCCGACGAAGCCATCCGCGCGGCACGACTCGGACGTGAGGTCGGCCTCTCGGATTGGGTGAAGCTGGAGGTTATCGGCGATCAGGCAACGCTCTATCCGGATGTACAAGCCACGCTCGAAGCGACACGGGTGCTGGTGAAGGAAGGTTTTACCGTCCTTCCTTATACGTCGGATGACATCGTATTCGCGAAGCGCCTGATCGATGCGGGTGCGGCGACAATTATGCCTTTAGGCGCGCCGATTGGCAGCGGCATGGGGCTGCAGAACGTAGCCCACATCCGCATCCTGCGCGAGATGATCAGCGGAGTACCGCTGATTGTTGACGCCGGAGTCGGGACCGCCTCCGACGCCACAATCGCAATGGAATTGGGAGCCGACGCAGTGCTGATGAACACGGGAATCGCGAACGCCCAGGATCCGGTGCTGATGGCGGAAGCGATGAAAAACGGAGTGATCGCCGGACGGCAAGCGTATCTCGCGGGCCGCATGCCGAAGAAACTTTACGCAACGGCAAGTTCGCCGCTGGAAGGCGTAGTGCGGTAGGGCGCTTAGGTAGCGGTGAAAATCATAGGGCGGCCCGAAAGCCGCCCCTATTTCTTGACATCAAAAACGCTCAAAGCATTTTTGCACTGTCTACGTGGATCGAATCGCCCTTCGTCGTCCCTGTAACGGCCACGTGATGTCCTTCGTGTCCCTTCAGAGCATCGGGGTTGTCCACCATCAATACCTTCTGATCGCCGTCGGTGACCACGACCATCTTGGCTCCGGAACTCAGGCACTTCTTGGTGCACGCCTCGGCCTTTTCATTGGCTCCCTTGGCGCCGCATTTGTCATCGGTGACCCAACCTTTCACGGTTGAGCTCTTCCCCATATCGTCGAGGGCCATCGCGGACAGTGCGCATACGAAGCATGCCGCCAGACAAACAGCTAGAACCTTCTTCATGGACGGTTGTTCTCCTTTGTGAAATTCAGGTTGCGGCCCCACACCGCAACGATTCGTGTTACGGGAACATTCCCCGCTTGAATCTGGATAGAGCATCGGAACTATACCACAGGGCGGTCCGGCGGTTGTCAGGGATACCGCCGGTCAAGGGATCAGAACTTGCATGCTGGAAGAATCAGTGGGGCTACTTTTTCGCAGTGTGATTCGCTGCAGGAACTTGCTTCGCCGGAGCCGGAGGGACGTACACATACTCTCCAGGCTTGGCATAACCCATCTGTTCGCGAGCTTCCTTTTCGATCGCCGTCTGATCGGTTTTCAAACCCTTAACCTGTTGCGTGTACCTGTCGTTTTCCTGCTGGACCTGATCAATGCGCTTGCGAAGGACCTGCAACTCGGCGCGCTTCTGCCTGTAAATGATCATCCCATTGGAGCCGAACATAACGTGCACAAACAGAAACGTTGCAGCCACCGCGACCGCGATGGTCGCAATCCGCCGCCGCATTGTGTAAACCCGCATGGCATAGGGCCGCAAGTACTCAATCCAAGAAGCCGCCAGAGCCTCGGCCTGAGGCGCGCGGTCAGTCACGACTCTCAGATCGGGACGTCGAATTCGCGAAATTCCGGGAAAACTCTTCACTAATGATCCTTAGATGACTTACTCGAAAATCCACTGCTTGGCTGCCGCACTCAGCTTCTCGAGTCCGTTCTCGCTGCGCGCCTCGGTGTACAACCGAACCACAGGCTCGGTTCCGGAAAGGCGGTAGCAGACCCAGGAGCCATCCTGGAGCACAAGCTTCAACCCGTCCGTGCGGACCACTTCGCTGACCCCGTGTCCACAAAAATCCCGCGGATCGGACTTCAACTTCTCAGTGAACTTCTTCTTCACCTCATCGGTCAATCGGAAGTTCTGGCGAAGCGGGAAGAAGGAACCAACCTGGTTACTGATCGCCTTCAGTTGTTCGCCCAGCGACTTCCCTCTCTTTGCCACTGCCTCGCAGCAAAGCAATCCGGCGAGCACTCCGTCCTTCTCGGGAACGTGGTGACGAATCGACAATCCCGCGCTCTCTTCTCCGCCGATCGCAATCTTGTCCTGCATGATCAACTCGCCGATGTACTTAAACCCGACCGGGGTCTCGTACAAGGGCACGCCGTGAGCCTTCGCCAACGCATTAATCAGGTTGGTCGTGGCGACAGATTTTGCGACGCCGTTCTTCCATCCGCGGCTCTCGACCAGATAGTCAAAGAGCACGGCGATGACGTAGTTCGGCTGCAGAAAGGTTCCGTCCTGATCGACGATTCCGAACCGGTCAGCATCGCCGTCGGTCGCGATCCCGATTTGCGCGCCAGTTTCCTTCATTTTCCTGCGTAGATCTTCCAAGAGGTGATCGTCGGGTTCGGGTGCGTGTCCTCCGAACAGGACATCGCGGTAATCGTGCACGGTCGCAACCTGCACTCCGGCGTTCTGAAATAGTTCGTCAGAGTAGCCCCGGGCGGCTCCCCACATTGGATCGAAGACCACTTTCAGGCCGGCTTTTTTGATGGCGGCAAGATCTGTGATCTCGCCGAGGCGTTTGAGATACGCAGGCTTCGGATCGAGGGATTGTGACTTCACCGAACCGCCGCCCGCAACCGCAGACGAAGGCTCGTCGTCCGCAGCAACAATCTCCGCTTCGATCTTTTTCGTGACCTCCGGCAGGGCGGGACACCCGTCGGGGGTCGAGAACTTGATGCCGTTGTATTCCGGCGGATTGTGCGACGCGGTGAAGTTGATTACGCCATCGGCCTTGTTGTTGATCACGGCATGTGCAAAGGCCGGAGTGGGCGCAGGTTCCGGCGAAACCAGAGGAATGATTCCGTGCGAGCTGAGTATCTCCGCAGCCATGGAGCAGAACGTCTCGCCCAGGAATCGCGGATCGCGGCCTACGATGACGCGCGCTCCCTGCGATTTTTGAGACGCCACGTAGCGGGCGATCCCTGTGACCGCGCGGCGAACGTTGGCAAACGTGAGTTCTTCCGCCATCACGGCGCGCCAACCCGAGGTTCCGAATTTGATTTGCGTTAGCATAGTGCCTTGCTCCGTCGCTCGAAAGCTTCCTCCATTCCGATTGGAAAGCTCAGAGCTGACCGCTGATTTTATATGACCGACAAGCGAATCGTCCTCTCAACCGCAGGTACTGAAGAAGAAGCCCGCACAATCGCTCACCACCTGGTTGAGCGGCAACTGGCCGCGTGCGTCAATATCGTGCCGCAGATCGAATCTGTTTACCGGTGGCAAGGAAAGATGGAATCGAGCCGCGAATGGTTGCTGCTGATCAAGACGACCGCGGAAACATTTCCTGCGGTTCGGGAGGCGATTCGCGAACTGCATTCCTACGAAGTTCCCGAGTGTATCTCCGTCGAGATCGAAGATGGCAGTCCGGCGTACCTGCAATGGATCGCCGAATCCGTAAAGCAGTGATCAAGATGCACGTCCCCGCAGATTCAAGCGCCAGTAATCGAGCGTGTACGGTGGATCGTCCTTCGCTGCCTGTTCCGTGAGCACGGAGATGAATTCCGACTTCTCTTCCTCGCCAGGAATGTTTTCCAGATGCCTGCGCAGGATGATATTGCGCACAAACTCACTGTAATGGGCTGCGTCGTCGAGAACCGTCGGAGTAGATTCCACCGAGGTTTCGACATCGGTGAATCCAGCGCGGCGCAGAGTTTCCGCAGCACCTTCGGCGTCCTGATAGAGCCACGGCTCGCGAAAACCCTGGAAGTAGTTCGCGAATTTTGGAGTCGCAGCCAGCGCGTCGGCGCGTTCACGCAGGCGTTTCACGTTCGGACCACCCCCGCATTGGGCTTCCAGCCGTCCTCCGGGGCGCAGGACCGAATGCAGGTTGCGAAAGAGATGGTCGTGATCAAGGACCCAGTGAAATGCCGCAGTGCTCACGATGACGTCGAACGCCTGCTTGAATGGCAGATGGAGGAAATCGCAGGCGATCAGGCTTAGATGCCCGCCGAAATCCATCGCCAGGTGATCGCGAGCCGAGTTGAGCATGTTCTGCGAGAGATCAATGCCGACGACTCGGCCGCGAGGCAGCGCCTGCAGGAGTTCGTCTGTCAGCCGTCCTGTTCCGCAACCGGCATCGAGTACAACTTCATCACCACGAAGTTGTAGACGAGCGAGAACTTTCTTTCCCCAGCTAACTTGCGGTCCGGAGAGGCGGTGGTAGACCGCCGAGTTCCACTCGCGCGAATTGGCTTCAACCTTCGAGCTCACGAGTTAGAAGCCTTTCAGTCCGTGTGCATCCGAGCGGATGTTTGCGGTCAGATTGCGGTTAGCGCCTGGTCCAGATCGTCGAGGATGTCGTCCACATCTTCGATTCCCACGGAGATTCGCACCAGGCCATCCGTAATACCAATTGACTTGCGTCCCTTCACTCCCAGAGCAGCGTGTGTCATGGTCGCGGGATGCGAGATTAAGGTCTCGACTCCACCGAGCGATTCGCCCAGCGAGCAGACGCGCACTTTCTTCAGCATCTTGTTCGCATTCTTCAGCGATCCGGTTTCGAAGGTGATCATCGATCCGAAACCGGTCATTTGACGGCGCGCCAGTGCATGCTGCGGATGATCGGGTAATCCGGGATAGAAGACCTTCTTCACTTTCTTGTGCTTCACGAGGAAATCGGCGACAATGCGCCCGCTCCGGTCATGGATTTCCATGCGCGCGGCCAGCGTCTTCACGCCGCGCAAAATCAGCCAGCATTCAAACGGGGAGAGAATCGCTCCTGCGCACTTCTGCAGGTAGGCCAACTGGTCTGCATGTTCCTGGCGGGCGCACATGACAACTCCACCTAAGCCGTCGCTGTGTCCGTTTAGAAATTTGGTGGTCGAGTGCACGACGAGATCCGCGCCGAGAGCGAGCGGTTGCTGGAAGTAAGGCGACATGAACGTATTGTCCACCACCAACCAGACTTTCTTGCGGCGGCAAATCGCACTGATCGCCTGCAAATCGCTGAGTCGCATCAGCGGATTCGTCGGAGTCTCGACATATACCATGCGCGTGTTCTTTCGGATCGCCTTCTCTACCTTCTCAGCTTCGGAAGTGTCGATATAGGAGAACTCGAGGCCAAAGTTTACGAGGACGGTATTGAACAGACGCGGCGTTCCGCCGTACAGGTCGTTGCCGCAGACGACGTGATCGCCGGCTTTCAGCATGCTGACAATGGCATTGATCGCCGCCATGCCGCTGCCAAACACTCGCGAGGCTATTCCGCCTTCGAGCGAGGCCAGATTCTCCTCGAGCCGGGCGCGGGTGGGGTTTGACACGCGGGAATATTCGTATCCTTTGTGCTCGCCGATTCCCTGCTGCACGTAGGTGGAGGTTGGATAGATCGGAACAGTCACAGCACCGGTAAGGGGATCGGGTTCCTGTCCGTCGTGAATAGCTCGGGTTGCGAACCCGAGATTTTTGACTTTCGTTTTTGGCAAGATTGCTACCTCGATGTATTGAACTCAGTGGGGCAAGAAGGACAATCGAAACGCCCCGCGCTACATTCCACCTTCAAAGATTTTTTTGGAGAGATACCGCTCAGCCGAATCTGGAATGATCGTTACTACACGCTTGCCTGTCCCCAGGCGCTTTGCAATCTGCAGTGAGGCGTAGACTGCGGCGCCGCCGCTCGATCCGGCCAGCACACCTTCCTTCGCAGCCAGGGCTGCGACGGTCGCGAACGCGTCGTCATCTTTGACCATCAGGACTTCGTCACAGACAGATCGGTCGAACGTTTTTGGGATGAAGCTCGCGCCGATCCCTTCGACTTTGTGGGGACCGGGTTGTCCACCGCCCAATACGGATCCTTGAGTCTCGACTGCGATCCCGAGTGCGCGCGGGAGCTTCTCTTTCACATACCGCGCCACGCCAGAGAACGTCCCTGAAGTGCCGCACCCGACAACGACCGCATCGATTCGTCCTTCCATCTGCTCGAAAATCTCTTGTGCGGTGGTTGCGTAGTGGAAGTCGGGATTTGCCAGATTCTCGAATTGTCCAGCCATGAAGGCCTTGGGATCTTTGGCTACAAGTTCTTTCGCCTGCTTGATCGCACCCTGCATGCCTTCGGCATCTGGAGTTCGGAAAACCTCAGCTCCTAACGCGCGCATGATCTTGACCTTCTCTTCGGAGAAATGTTCGGGGACGAACAGTTTCACCTTGTACCCACGGTTGACGCCGATCAGAGCCAAGCCGATGCCGGTGTTTCCGGCAGTCGCCTCGACAATCGTTCCACCGGGAGAAAGCTTTCCCTCCTCTTCGGCGCGCTTAATAATCCCGATCGCAGCGCGATCTTTCACGCTGCCGCCAGGATTCAGATATTCCAGTTTGGCGAAGACTTCTGCCGATCCGGAGGGGATCATGCGCTTTAGCTGCAACATTGGAGTTTCGCCGACCAGTTGCGTGATGTCGTCGGCTACGCGCAGGCGGGACATTTCTGTGGTTTTCGAGGTCACGTTACAGGGTACGCAGGAGGGGTGGAGGGCGTCAATTCGGGAGAACCGTAAGGCGATAACTGCCGAGGGCACTGGGAAGCACGACAGAACCATTCGGCACGTTTCGAAGTGATCGCGGCCCAACAGGACGAGGATGCCGGGACTGGCCCATATATAATTGCGGCCCACATCCACGTAGCGAAAGGACTTGCATGCGACGTTGTGCCGCCGTACTGCTGATGTACACGCTCATCTTCCCGGCAATGTTTTTCGGGGCTGACGACACATCCCTTGCCGGCTATTCTCCGCGGTCGAGCCAGGCAGAGCGCGATTGGGAGTCCAAATTCAAGACCATTCCGGACCCGGCGAACCTGCGGGAATATATGCGGCGGATGAGCGCCCGGCCGCACCACGTTGGCTCGCCTTACGACAGAGACAATGCCGAGTGGATTCTGGCCCGCTTCAAGGAATGGGGCTTGGATGCGCACATCGAAACGTTCAATGTCCTGTTCCCCACACCCAAGGTCCGCGTGCTGGAGATGGTGGAGCCGACGAAGTATACGGCCAAGCTGGAGGAGCCGTCGATCGCGATCGATCCGACTTCGAATCAAAAATCGGAACAGCTTCCGACATATAACGCTTACTCGCCAGATGGGGATGTAACAGCGCCGCTGGTATTCGTGAACTATGGCCTGCCGGAGGACTACGAAAAGCTCGACCGCCTCGGCGTGTCGGTCAAAGGCGCAATTGTCATCGCGAAGTATTACCACTCGTGGCGCGGCGTAAAGCCAAAAGTTGCTGCCGAGCACGGGGCCATCGGATGCCTGATCTATTCTGAGCCGCAAGATGATGGATATACCCGCGACGAGGTTTTCCCCCAGGGCCCAATGCGCAACGCCAATGGAGTGCAGCGCGGCAGCGTCATGGACTTTGCCTCCGCGAGTCCCGGGGATCCCTTGACTCCCGGAGTGGGAGCGACCGAGGGTGCGAAACGCCTTCCAATCAGCGAGGCGAAGAGTATCGCCAAGATTCCTGTGCTTCCCATCTCCTATGGCGACGCGCAACCACTTCTCGCTGCGCTGAAAGGTCCGATGGCGCCGGACGAGTGGCGCGGGAGCCTGCCGATTCCATACCACGTGGGTCCGGGGCCAGCCAAGGTTCACCTCAAACTTGCGTTCAATTGGGACCTGAAGCCAGTAAACGATGTCATCGCCAAGATTCCCGGCAGTGTTGCCCCGGACGAGTGGATTATTCGCGGCAACCATCATGACGCGTGGGTGAATGGAGCTGAGGATCCGGTCTCCGGCCAGGCTCCGCTGCTGGAAGAAGCACGCGCATTCGGTCAGTTGCTTAGGCAGGGCTGGAAACCGCGACGCACGATCATCTATGCCGCATGGGACGGTGAGGAACCCATGCTGCTTGGTTCCACGGAGTGGGTCGAGGCTCATGCCGACGAGTTGCAGCAGCACGCTGCGGTATACATCAATACCGATGGAAATGATCGAGGACTTCTCGAGATGGGAGGTTCGCACAGCCTGGAGCATTTCATCAATGGGATTGCGCGCGATATCGAGGATCCGGAGACGAAGCTGACCGTATGGCAGCGCCAGCATCTATCGCAGATTGCGCACGCTTCGGCGGAGGATCGCAAGGAATTAAGGGAGCGTCCGGATCTGCGGATTAATGCACTCGGTTCCGGCACGGATTTCACCGGGTTCCTGGATCATCTTGGGATCGCAACGCTCGATCTCGGCTACAGCGGAGAAGATGAGCAGGGGATTTATCACTCGATCTACGACGATTTTTACTGGTATACCCACTTCTCCGATACGGACTTCGTGTATGGTCGCGCGCTATCCCAGACAGTGGGAACTGCTGTCATGCGACTCGCCGATGCCGAAGTGTTGCCGTTCGAGTTCACGAATCTGGCGGACACGCTGCAGAAATACACGAAGGAACTCGAGAAGCTGCTTAAGGATAAGCAGGACGAGATTCAGGAGCGGAACCAGCAGTTGGACGAAGGAGTGTTCAAGGCGACCTTCGATCCGCGCAGGCCGACCGTTGCTCCGACGCGGGAGGAGGTGCCTCCACATTTGAACTTCGCACCCATGCAGAACGCAACTGAATCCCTTGCCCGCAGCGCAGCACGGTATCACAAGGCATTGGCTGAGAAACAGGCGACCTTCGATCAGCAGCAGGCAGAATTTCTTCGTACGCTGGATGAAAAGATAATCCAGAGTGAGCGAACGCTGACGAATGAAGATGGGCTTCCGCGGCGGCCTTGGTTCAAGCACCTGCTGTATGCGCCGGGAGTTTACAGCGGATATGGCGTTAAGACCGTGCCTGGGGTGCGCGAGGGGATCGAGCAGAAACAGTATTCGGAAGCCGACCAGGAGATTGCTCGGGTCGCGAAGGCGATCCAACAGGAGTCTGTGTTAATCGATTCGGCTGCGCAGATTCTTGAGCAGGCAAACAACAGGTAACTAGTCGAGCTTCGCTCGACCGGACAGCCGGGGCGGCTGTCCGCACATGATTTCTTACTTTGACGCGCCGGCTGCGCCTTGGGCGCCGGCGTAGTACCCGCTCTTGGTGCGGACCATCATCTTCGAGTGTCCCTTGGCCTTGGCTTCCACGCGGATCTGGCGAAAACCTCCCGCCCCTTTCGGCGTTGTGGGCTTGTAGCCAATCGCATATTGATTGCGGATGTCACTCGCAATCGTGCGGCTAATGGCGTCCACCTCGTCGAGAGTCTTGGGAAAGAACGCGATGCCGCCCGTGCGCTGCGCGATAATCTCCAGGGCCCGCTTGGCGCGCTTGGGATGCTCTTCGTCTCCCAAAATTCCGATCCCATAAACTGAGGGGCCATTTTCCTGCTGGAGTTGTTTGACCGCCTGTTCCAGACTTTCGCTGCTGGCGTTGTCTTCCCCATCGGTCACGACGAACAGGACTTTCTTTTCCAGACGTCCGTTCTGCTTCAGGTGGTCGGCTGAGGCTACAACAGCATCGTAGAGAGCGGTGCCCCCACGCGCGTCGATCTTTTCCAGCGCTTCTTTGAGCTTCAGAAGATTATTGGTGAAGTCCTGATCAAGGTACTGCTCGTCATTGAAATTCACGACGAAGACTTCATCCTGCGGGTTGCTCGACCGGACGAGGTTCAGCGCGGCTTGATTGACTTTGTTGCGCTTCTCACGCATCGATCCGGAGTTGTCGATGACGATGCCCATGGCTACCGGGATATCCACGTGATGGAACGAGACGATCTGCTGGGGCTTCCCGTCTTCGAATACCGTGAATGCAGTGCGATCTAGGGTGGTGACGATGTGCTGCTTATCATCGACAACGGTCGCGTGCAGCATGACCTCATCTACATCTTTCTTGAAGACGAAGACGCCCTGGTCGTTGAGTTTTTGTTCCTGGTCTTGCTGCGATTGGCTGTCCGGAGCTTGCGCGGGAGGGGTCGCAGGCGGAGTGTTCTGATTCTGGGGCGCAGCGGCCTGCGCCAAGGCATACAGAGACACCAAGATGGCTAGCGCCAGGAGAACAAAAAGTTTTGCAGCCTTATTCGGCAGGCGCGTAATATCCCGTCCTGGCATACACCTTTAGAGGAGGCAGTCCTTTCGGCGGCAACAGCTTCACTTTTATCTTACGCCATTTGCCATCGCGCACCACTTTACTCGGACGGTATCCCAGAACATATTGGTTACGCAGTTCGACGCCAATCTTGGTGGCGACATCGCCGAGGTCGTTCGGATTGTCAATCGTAAAGGCGCGTCCGCCGGTCAGTTCCGTAATCTCACTCAGCAATTGTGGACCGAGCCGCTCTTCCGGCGCTGACGCATAATGATCGTAGATGCCAATGGCATAGACCATCACGTCGGCTTCCTTCACCAGTGACTTGATCTCATTCTCCGTATAGCGGCTGTGGTTGTCTCCCCCGTCGGAGATGATGAGCAGCGCCTTCTTCGGATACTTGGCCTGGCGCATCTTGCTGACGCCCATGTAAATCGCATCGAGCAGCGCGGTGCGGCGACGAGGCACCGCGAAGACCAGACGATTCTGAATCTCGTCCACGGAGCTGGTGAAGTCCGTGATCTCCTCCGGTTCATCGGAGAAGGTGACCATAAAGAATTCGTCCTGCGGGTTCGCCGTCTTGAAGAATTCGATGACCGCCTCTTTGGCGCGGTCCATCTTGGTGCTCATGCTCCCGCTGGAATCGAAAATGACCCCGAGGGAAACCGGGGCATCTTCCGCCGAAAACGAGCGGATATCCTGCGCTGAGTTGCCCTCGTAAAGCTGGAAGTTGTCCTTTTCCAGCCCGGTAACCAGCCGGTTCATGGGGTCAGTAATCGTGACCGGAACCAGGACGAGGTCGACATCCACTTTGAGCGGACGAACATGCGCGCTCAAGCCATTTGTAGCCGACGCTAACTCCGGCTTGGGTAGCTCTTTCGGCTTTTCAACTTCGCGGGGCTGGATGTGAATATCGTTCACATCCGTGGTCTGCGCGAATACAGGAAGGGAGAACAAGAGAAATACCGCCACAGTCAGCGCTATCCATTGTTCGGGGCGTAAGAGACTCTTCATCGTAAGCGATTTTGGCAGGGCCGCTTCCGGCGGATCCCATGGGAGAGCCGAAGAGACGATCCGAACTAGGGCCGTGGGGCGAGAGGACCGACCTGCCAAGAGGCGGGCCATAAATACCTCGATGACGCGGATGTTAGCACAGCTTTTGCCGGGCGGAGCAGAGTTTTTGTCAAATTCCGGAGACAAATCCCCTGCGCGTGACGGTTCAAAGTGTGCGATGAAATGGCCCGCCACACACCGAGTTCGGCGGGTGACGCTAACTTGTTACAATCAAAGGTTTCCTATGGCTGACATACGTCCGTTCTCCGCACTCCGCTACAACCTGCAGCGCGTGTCCGCGTCGCAGGTCGTCACCCAACCGTACGACAAAATCACGCCTGCCATGCAAGAACGGTATTACGGGGCCAGTCCTTACAACCTTGTCAGGATTATCCTGGGCCGCCGCGAACCTGGGGACAATACTGTTGAGAACGTATATACGCGCGCCGCCGCCTATGGGCGAAAGTGGCGCTCGGAGGGCGTTCTGAAGCAGGATCCGGCACCCTCGATGTACACCTACTCGCAAACGTTCACCGATCCTTCCGGGAAGAAATTCGAGAGGCGAGGATTTATCGCGCTTGGGCGCGTGGAGGATTACGCTGACAAGGTTGTGTATCGCCACGAGCAGACCCTTGCCAAGCCGAAGGCCGACCGGCTTGACCTGCTGCGCGCTACCCGGGCGCATTATGAGCAACTGTTTCTACTCTATGAAGACTCGGGCGAGATCGACTCCCTGCTGAAGAGCGGCGCGGAACCGACCATCGATGTGAACGATGAATATGGCGTGGCGCATCGCGTGTGGCAGGTTTCGGATCCGGCTGTAGTCGCGGCTGTCCGCAGCGGTATGAGCGACAAGAAACTTGTCATTGCCGATGGACACCACCGCTACGAGACGGCTTTGAACTTCCGCAACGAATGCCGCGCGGCGGCGAGCAAGGCGGACCGGGAGGCTCCTTACGAATTCGTCATGATGACGTTCGTGAACATGAACGATCCTGGATTACTGGTGCTGCCCACACATCGGGTGGTGCAATCGCTGAGGAACTTTTCTGTCGACGAGTTCAAGAACACGAGCAGCGAGTTCTTTGAGGTCGAGGAGACTGAAGCGGAGCTCGACGCGGCCAAGGCGACGGCGCTTTTGAAAGATCGAGGGCGTTCCACCACGGCCCTGCTAGCAATTACCGGGAGTAGGGCGTTCCTTTTGCATTCCCCGAAGCCTGCAGCGGCGAGATTTCTCGACGGACTGCCTCCCCGCCAGAGGTCGCTCGACGTAGTGCAGTTGCACAAATGCCTGCTTGAAGGAGTGCTGAATCTGTCGGAGGAATCGATTCGCAATCAGGAAAACCTGTCTTATCTGCGGGACGCGTCCGAAGCAGTGGGGCTGGTTCGCAAGGGTGAGGCGAACGTCACTTTTCTTATGAATCCGTGTCCGGTGCAGAAGGTGCGGGACGTGGCCTTTGCGGGCGAAGTCATGCCGCAGAAATCGACCGATTTTTATCCCAAGCTGCTGAGCGGACTTACAGCCTATGCGCTCGACTAACGGCGCCCAATCAACACCTTGCCTCAGCTCCGAATGGCAACAAGTCGGGGCAAGGTTGCCTTGGGCCCGTGGGATATGGATTGGATTGATTCTGCTCGCTGGATCTCTCGTTTCATCAGGTGCACCACCCGAGAAGCGCCTGGCGGTTTATTCCGTCGCTGCAAACTATTCCTTGCCCCTGGTGCAACGCGATGGTCGCGATTACGTGGGACTCCTGGAACTTCTCGAACCGTTGGGGAAAGTCAGCGCCAAGGTAGACAGCGCACGTTGGCGATTGCGCTACAACAATGTTGAGGCGGATTTTCAAGCCGGGAAATCGCGTGCGCAGATTCAGGGACGCGATGCCGATCTGGGGGCTAAATTCCTCGTCGAGAATAAGCGCGGGCTAGTTCCCGTCGGTTCGCTCGGATCGCTTCTACCTCGGATCCTCGGAGGGCCCGTCACCCTGCACGAAATCTCTGATCGGCTTTTCATCGGGAGCGTGGCTACACATTTCACGGCATCGCTGTCTGGGGACAATCCTCCGAAACTTGTGCTGCACTTTTCGGCGCCAGTCAATCCGAACATTGCGAACGAAGCCGGCACCCTCCGCATGACTTTCTCGCGGGAACCGGTAGTCGCGCCCGCGTCCCCAACGCTGACGTTCGGCAGCAAGGTGATTCCTTCGGCGTCTTATACAGAGAGCAATGGCTCAGCAACCCTCAGTATTAGTTCCACCGTTCCGGTAATGGCGACGTTTGCCAGCGATGGACGGACGATTACGGTAGCTCCGACCACCGCGCCTGCTCAAACGACGGCGCAGACGGGAACAGCGAGTCCTTCCGCCGTTGCCACACCGGCGCCTCAGGCACCCGCGCCGACGCCTGTTGCGCCAGTCGTGGCAGTGCGGCGCTACTTTGCGGTTGTGGATGCGAGCCACGGCGGGGACGATCACGGCGAAGCGCTGAGTGCCGCATTACTGGAGAAGGATGTGACCGTGGCAATTGCGCGAGGACTGAGGCAGGAACTTGAAACTCGCGGCGTTACAACGCTGGTATTGCGCGACTCCGATGCGAATCTCCCAGTCGATCAACGAGCTGTGTTCACGAACGCCGATCATGCGGCCATCTACATCGCGTTGCATGCGTCTTCGAGTGGTCACGGAGTTCGCGTGTACACGGCGCTCCTTCCTTTTGGAGGGGATGATCGAGGTCCGTTCAAATCCTGGACTACGGCGCAACGTGTTTCGCTCGCCGTTAGTCAGAGTACGGCGAATCTGGTGGCCGGGGAGTTACAGAAGCGCCAACTTCCGGTTCGCACTCTGACAGCGCCACTGCGCCCGTTGAACAACATTACGGGGCCGGCGATTGCAATTGAGATCGCGCCGCAAGGCGGCGACGTATCCCAACTCACCGCACCTGACTACCAGCAACTGATCACGAGCGCCGTGGCGACAGCCATCGCCGGCGCACGCGATCAACTGGGAGGAGCGCAATGAGGTTCTCGCTATGATCCCGCGTCACCTGGCCATCGCAATGGCGATACTGCTCGCGGCGGCGATCAGCTTGGGCGCGTACGCGTGGCATATGCGTAAGACAGTTACTGTTTCTCCCGTGGCGTCGACCGACACTCGACCGCTGGCGCCTCCCGTCACCGGGCCGACCGAACGCGTTGCCTTGTTTGTCGCTCACGACGACGATGGTTCTTTGCGCCCAGAATCCGCACAAATACCGATGCCCTCGGGCAGGCAGCAGAGAGCCGAAGAACTATTGCGCGCGCTCCTCTCGACCTATCTGGACAAAAGTTCGCCGCATGTTCTTGGCGCCGGATCCGAAATCCGCAGCGTCTTCCTGGTCGATCCCGGAGTTGCTGTGATTGACGTGAACTCCGCTTTCGCAGATACGCACCGCTCGGGCGTCCTCGTCGAGGAACTCACGGTTGCGTCACTCATCCATACGATCTCCGCGAACACGCCCGGAATTCTCAGGGTCAAGATCCTGGTGGACGGCAAAGAACGAGATACCCTGGCGGGACACGCGGATTTGTCCTCCTACTACGACGTTTCGGCCGTGAATCAGTTGGCCGCACAGCTGCAGCCTGCGCAGTAAATCCAGCCGTGGCTCCGCCGCAGCGGTCCCGTTATTGCTTCTCCAACCCTTCGATCTCGTTCTTCGTGCGCTCGAGGATTTCGCGGATCTTCGCAATTTTTGCGGAGTCATGAGAGCCACGCGTGGCTGCCTTGAGAGCGGTCTTCATCAGCTCCGCAGCCGGGCGCATCACTTCGGCGCCTTCCATTCCCATCCATGGAGCCCAGTCGCCGGCTTGTTCAGCGCGGTGCCAGATTCTTTTCACTGTTTCGGCTTCGCGCTGCAATTCAGCCCGTCCAGTATCGGTCAAGGAATAGGTGCGCTTCCCCGCCGTCGTGTCTGACGTAACCATGCCTTCGTCTTCGAGCTGTTGCAGGGCCGGGTAGATCGCCCCAGCGCTCGCTTTGTAAATACCTCCTGACTTTGTCTCGAGCTCTTTCATCAGCTCATATCCGTGTTTGGGCCCACTCTCCAGCATGGACAACAGTGCCAGACGGATCTCGCCTGGTCCAAAGAATCGCCCCCATCGTCCGCCGCGTCCCCAGGGGAATCCGCCGCCCATGAAGGGAGCTCCCATCGCTCCACGCCACCAAGTTCCACATCTTCCGTACATACTCGCTCCTTCTTGAAGTTCACTTTTCAAGTAATGACGTTGCCGAGGTTCCTGGTCGCAAATCAGCACTCCCGTCGTAATTACGTTTAATATATCTTTAGATACAGCTATTGTCAATACACTTTACGCAGTCGGTCTGGTCGAGAACCGGGAACCGAAACTCTCTGATTTACAATCCCGGGTATGTTCTATCGCTCGGATAATCGTTCGCCGGACCAGCTTCGTCCCGTAAAGATCACGCCCGACTTCATCACCACCGCCGAAGGCTCTGTCCTGATTGAGGTAGGCAATACGCGAGTGATCTGCACCGCTTCCATCGAGGAGACCGTACCCCAGTTCATGCGCAATACCGGAAAGGGATGGGTCTCGAGCGAGTACAGCATGCTTCCCCGCTCCACCCTGACGCGCACGCCTCGCGAGGTTTCGAAGGGACGTCAGAGCGGCCGCACGCACGAGATTCAGCGATTGATCGGACGCTCGCTAAGGTCGGTTACGGATTTAGCCAAACTGGGCGAGCGCACCATCTGGATCGATTGCGATGTCATCCAAGCCGACGGCGGGACGCGCACGGCATCGATCACCGGCGCTTTCGTAGCGCTCGGCCTCGCGATGGAGAAACTGGTTGAGGCCGGGACACTCCCCGCAGCACCGCTGCGAGATTTTGTCGCAGCCGTGAGCGTGGGAATTGTCGATGGTGAGGTCCTGCTCGACCTCGCTTATGAAGAGGACTCCCGCGCCGATGTGGACATGAACTTCGTCATGACCGCTGGCGGCAAGATGGTTGAGCTCCAGGCCACCGCAGAGCACCGGGTCTTCGACGACCAGCAACTGGCAAAGATGATGTCGTTTGCCCGGAAGGGAGTGCACGAGTTGATCGCGCAGCAAAGTACCCTGCTGGGCAAGGTTCCTGTGAACCGATAGACCTCCATCTTCGCGGAAACCCGGACTACTTCTGCTCGGCTTTTTTCTCTGCAGCTTTTTTCTGCGCTGCTACTGTCCACGGTGGAACGATACTGTTCACGCGCGCGTAGGCGACCGCCTGTCCAAGGTGCTCGTGGGCGTCTCCCACGAGGATATATACGACGTCTCCCTCATTCGCCTGCGGGCCGAGTTTGGGCAGCAGCTTCGAAAACTCCGCATTCGGCATGGCGTTGATCGTCTTCTGAGCGAAATCCCAGGATTTGTTCAGCTCCGCGATGATTTGGGTGCGGTCGGTAGTGGATTTCTCAAACGTCTTGCGATCGAACCCGGCCGGAGGTTCAACTCCCATCAACCCGAGAATGCCATAACGCTCGCCGGCGACATGGAGCAGGACTTCCGCGAACGAACGAGCATCCGGCGCCGGACGCCAGGTCAGCTTGTCCGCCGGGATGACGTTCGCAAGATCGACGAATTTCTTCTGCACATTCTGGAGATCCACCAGAGCCTGGGCTTTCATGTCGTAACTGGGCGCGGTGTGATCGGCCGAGGCATCCGAGGTCTGATCAGATGCGGAACTGAGCCCTGACATTACTCCTAGTACGACAAGTACAAGCGCTAAGAACACGTTCTTCATGGTCGAGTCCTCCTGGGACGCTGAGGCGTTAGACGGAGGAAGCCGAGATCCGTCGTGTGGCGTTCGACACGGTTTTGATGTCACCTGCGGCCAAGTTCCACCTCGCGGTCCCTGAAACCAGAAGGGCTGCTTCCCTTCAGCCCGTTTTTGGACTTTCCCAAATTGAGAATCAAGGGCGTACCTTTGCGCCGGAATCTTCGTCGGTTATCTGGCCATCCCGCGAGGGCGGTAGCTTGGGAGAGCGCCATGGGTATTCTTCATCGTATCGACCGCCGCCGGGAAACTCGTACCAAGTCGGACCTGTTCGTTATGGTTTGGGGCGTAGATTCTGAGGGCGATCGGTTTGTTCAGTGGGCGCGCGCGAGAGAGATCAGTCTCAGCGGGGCGCTGCTTTGGGGCTTGGATGTGGAGCTTCGATCAGGCGATGTTCTCGGCCTTCTCTATGCGGACAAGAAGGCGCGGTATCGCGTGGTTTGGGTGCGCTATATGGACGGCGAGAGAAAGGTGCAGGCGGCTATCCATCGGATCGAACCGGATTCGTGTCCGTGGCAGGAGTTACTGATCGAGGACCGAGCAGTCAGCCCTGCTGGGACCGAAGTTCCCTGACCGAACCGACGAATCGTGAAGCTGGCGACAAACCTCTGGGCTGTTCTGCGCCCTAAGCGATCCAGACGGTCTTCGCGTTCAGGAACTCGCGAATTCCGACCAGGCTTAATTCGCGGCCGTGGCCGGAGGCTTTCACTCCTCCGAAGGGGATCCGCGCATCGGAGGCCACCATCTTGTTGATGAACACCATGCCCGCTTCGAGTTCGTTGATGAAGCGCTGCTGTTCCTTTTCGTCATTCGTCCAGGCACTCGCGCCCAGTCCGAAGCGGACATCGTTCGCAATGCGGATCGCCTCATCCTGATCTTTGACACGGAAGATCGAGGCCACGGGACCGAAAAATTCTTCGGCATAGGCGGGCGAGCCTTTGGGGACATTCGTCAGCACGGTCGGCGCGTAGAAATTCCCTTTGCGCTGGAGTGGATATCCTCCGGTGAGCAGTTTTGCTCCCGCGTTTACGGTTTTCTGCACGTCGGCGTCGATATCCTTCACGGCGTCGGGAGTCGCCAGCGGGCCGAGTTCCGTCTTCTCGTCAAACGGATCACCGATCTGCAGGCTCTGCATCTTGCCTACAAATTTGCGCTCAAACTCGTCAGCGATGGATTCGGCGACGATGAACCGCTTGGCAGCAATGCAAGACTGGCCATTGTTCTGGACACGGGCCTGCACGGCCGTGGAGACGGCCGCGTCGAGGTCTGCGCTGGGCATCACGATGAAGGGATCGCTGCCGCCGAGTTCCAGAACGACTTTCTTGATGCGCTTCGCCGCGCCGACTCCGACTTGAATTCCGGCCTGCTCACTGCCGGTGAGAGTGGCGGCGACAATCCGCGGATCGTTCAACAAGGCATCGACCTGGCTCGATCCAATGAGCAGCGCCTGGAACGCGCCTTCGGGAAATCCGGCTTCGACAAATATGCCTTCCAGAGCCAGGGCGCACTGCGGCACATTGGAAGCGTGCTTCAGCAGTCCGACATTGCCTGCCATCAGCGCGGGGGCGGCGAAGCGGATGACCTGCCAGAACGGAAAATTCCATGGCATCACTGCGAGAATGGGACCGATAGGCAGGTAGCGAATGAAGCTCTTCCTGGCCCCGGTTTCGACGACCTCGTCGGCCATAAACTTTTCTGTATTTTCTGCGTAGTAGCGGCAGGCGGTTGTACACTTTACCGCTTCGGCGATGGCGGATTTGTACGTCTTGCCCATCTCAAGCGTCATCAGCCGCGCGAACTTCTCCTTATCGCGCTCGAGGATATCCGCCGCCTTGAGCATGCGCTGCGCGCGCACCGCAAAGGGAGTATTGCGCTCTGCCTTGAATACGCTTACGGCAAGCTGGAGTTTCTCTTCAATCTCAGCATCGGATAGCGCCGGGAAAGTCTTAATGACTTCGCCAGTCGCGGGATTGATTGTCGCAATTGCCATAGTTTTTTGCCGGTTTCGAAGCCCAAGCCGCCCAGCACCCATGCTTTCGTCTAATTTTACGGAAACAGCAAAGCAATCCCAAGACGCGACCGAAGTGGTCATACCACTATACCACCCAAAAGAAGAGGGGGCCTTGGACCACAATCGGAACAGGCGTGCAGGGAAAATTTCCTATCGAAACCTGGGATGGTGCAGGTCGTCCTCTGTGGTGTCTCTGCGCTCCGGATTCTTCCATGCGTCGCGCAGTTCGTCTAAAGCTCCCATAGTGAAGAGGAGGACGGCGCCGACCGCGCAGATGATCATGAGCCAAAGCAGCATTGCATTGTTCCTCAGAGCAGCGACTTTATGCACGCAGCGTAGTCACCAACGGCCCATTGGTCAGTGACGCCGGTCACTCTGTTCCGGATATTGTTTCCACCAGAAGAAGAACGAAGATTCTGAATCCGGGCTTTGTTTGGCACGAGGGTTTGATTAGAAAATCGAGTCGAACCGAATGAATTCCCCACCCTTCGGTTCGTGAAGGGTGGAGTTCAACATCGCTCTAGACGAGACGATCAGACCAGCGCAGGCTGTCTGTACTGCTTCGCCATCTCAGCCAGCGGAACCGGCTTGTAGTCGCCAGCGTGTCCGGCCTGGCCGAATTCCATCATGCGCTGGGCCACGACTTTCTTCATCGCTTCTCGCGCCGGCTTCAGGTAGTCGCGCGGATCGAACTTCTCCGGCGTTTCTGCGAACACTTTACGGATGGCGCCAGTGATCGCCAGGCGATTGTCGGTATCGACATTGACTTTGCGCACGCCGTTGCGGATGCCGAGTTGGATCTCTTCCACAGGCACGCCCCACGTCGGTTTCAGTTTGCCCCCGTACTGGTTGATGACGTCTTGCAGATCTTTCGGCACGCTCGATGAGCCATGCATGACCAGGTGCGTTTTCGGAAGGCGCTTGTGAATCTGAATCAGCACATCCATTTTGAGCACAGACCCGTCCGGCTTCTTGGTGAACTTATATGCGCCGTGGCTAGTGCCGATGGCGATGGCCAGCGCGTCGAGGCCCGTCTTTTCGACGAACTCCACAGCCTGGTCGGGATCGGTGACGTGTTCCAGGCCGCTGCCGCCCGCGCCATGTCCGTCTTCGATGCCGCCCAGCACGCCGATCTCCCCTTCCACGGTCACGCCCTTCGGATGCGCGTACTCGACCACCTTCCGTGTCTCGCTGACGTTATAGTCAAAGCTCGAAGGAGTCTTGCCATCCGGCATGAGCGAACCATCCATCATCACGCTGGTGAAGCCCAGGTCAATCGCCGATTTGCAGGTCTCGAAGCTGTTGCCGTGATCCAGATGCATCACCAACGGAATCTCGGGATAGAGTTCCGCGGCCGCCAGCATCAGGTGATACAAGAATTTGTCCTGAGAGTAAGAACGCGCCCCGCGGCTGGCCTGAATGATCACCGGCGAGTTCGTCTCCTTGGCCGCTTCCATGATGGCCTGAATCTGTTCCATATTATTGACGTTGAAAGCTCCAACGCCGTATCCGCCCTTGGCTGCTTCGTCAAGAAGTTGGCGCATTGACACGAGTGGCATAAACGATTTTCTCCTCAGGATGAAGTAGATGATTTCTGTTTCAGTGTAAACTGGAGGCGATAAGTTTTTGTGTGATTCAAATCACCATCAGGGCCATTTCCCGGTAACGTGTGGCCCGTAACCATCGAAAAGAAGGGTTTTGGAGGAATTAATGAAGCTCACCCCTGGTAAATTAGCCGGCCTGAAAAAAGTTTCGAACGAACGTGGCGTGATTGCCGCAGCAGCAATGGATCAGCGCGGCTCGCTGCAGAAGTCGCTGGCCAAGGAAAAAGGCGGCGAAGTGTCCGACGCGATGATGGAGGAATTCAAGTCGCTCGTAACCGAAGTTCTGACCCCGCATGCCTCGGCCATCCTGCTCGATCCGGAGTGGGGCCTGCCTGCCTCCAAGCGCCGCGCGAAGAACGCCGGCCTGCTACTCGCCTATGAAAAGACCGGCTACGACAAGACGGGACCGGGCCGCCTGCCTGATCTGCTGGATCATTGGTCCGCGCGCCGCCTGAAAGAAGCGGGCGCTGATTGCGTAAAGATTCTGCTGTATTACACGCCGTATGATCCAAAGCACGTCAACGAAACGAAGCACGCGTGGGTCGAGCGCATCGGCGATGAATGCCGCGCCAACGATATTCCGTTCTTCCTCGAGTTCGTCGGTTACGAAGAAGGCGCGGACGAAAAGGGCGTTGAGTACGCCAGGAAAAAGCCGCACATCGTCACCGAGAGCATGCGCGAATTCTCGAAGGACCGCTATGGCGTCGACGTGCTGAAGGTCGAAGTGCCTGTGAACATGAAGTTTGTCGAAGGCGTGAAGTGCTTTGGTGGACAGAAAGCCTACACGAAGAAAGAAGCCATCGATCTGTTCCACAAAGCCGCTGCTGCTGCGACCAAGCCGTTCATTTACCTGTCGGCCGGCGTGAGCAACGCGGAATTCAGCGAGACGCTGGAGCTTGCCGGAGAGTCTGGCGTGAAATTCAATGGCGTTCTCTGCGGCCGCGCGACCTGGAAGGAAGGCATTCCGGTTTACGCGAAGCAGGGCGCAGATGCGTTCCGCAAATGGCTGGAGACGGAAGGCGTGAAGAACATCAACAACGTCAACAGCAAGCTGAAAGCCGCAACCAGCTGGCACTCTATGTATGGAGTGGATCTGGTCCACGCGTAATCGAGAAGACAGGAATATGGCGCGGGCGATCTCGCCCGCGCTTTTTTCATACCGCGAAGATTTCTGGAGTTTCAGTCGGGCCGTCGAGGTGGCCGACTAGCCGCTTCTCCAAACCCTCACGGGAAGTCCCGAGTTGCTGCCTGAGGCGTTCCTTCTCTTGATCTTTGAGGGGCGTAAAGGCGCGAGCGATTTCAACATTGTGGGCGAGCATCTCAGGCTTTGGCATTCCCACAACCGCCGTGGTCACCGGCAGGCTCATGGAATAGCGCAGGAGTGAGTTCATGTCAGCTTTCCCGGTTCCTTCCCCAACAAGAAACTCCTGACCGGTAATTTTCATCGCGATCACGCCGAGATTTTTCTTGTTCGCGGCGGGGAGGGCTAGCTCTTCAAAACGTCCGTTCCGCGAAGCGTTCAGCGCCATCTGTACGCAGTCGAGGTCGTGGCGCTCGATGGCTTTTGCCATTACTTCTCCATTGGTGTGGCTGGTCATCCCCACAAAGCGTGCCATCTTTTGCTCCCGCGCTTCCATCAGGCCCTTGAGAGCTCCGTTCGCCGCCTCTATCTTGGCCAGGTCATCCTCTTGACCGAGGCTGTGAATATGCACGAGATCTACATGATCCGTCTGGAGGCGTTTTAGGCTGGCTTCAAGACGGCGCAGAAATTCATCGCGAGTGCGATCGGGAATTTTGGTGGCCAGCCAGACTTCCATCCGACGCGATGCCATGACTCTGCCCACGCGAGTTTCGCTTTCGCCGTCGCCGTAGGCGTAGGCGGTGTCGAGATAGGTGATGCCTGAGTCAATTGCTCGATTGAGAATGGCAGTCGCGCTGTCTTCGTCTTTGTACATGAGGAATCGGCTACCGCAACCGAAGGCGAGGATGGAAACCGTGGCGCCAGTTCGCCCAAGGGTTCGCGACGGCAGAACGTTCTTGGTTGGCTGCGCGCCGGCAATATCCTTCAGCAGCAGAAGGCTGGTTCCGGCTGCAGTTCCGAGCCCTATATTCTCGAAGAACTCTCTACGGGAGATTTCCCTGCTCATGGCGCCTCCTGATAATCAAGGCCAATCTTAACGCCGGGCACCTGGACGGTGTATAAGAACTTTCATGAACGGCTCGAAAACTGTCCTCATTACCGGTGCGTCCGGCGGCATTGGATATGAACTCGCGAAACTCTTCGCCCGTGATCATCACAATCTCGTCCTGGTGGCGCGCAGCGCAGACAAACTTGCGGACGTTGCTCGAGAGTTGCAAAGTTTCGGGGTCCAGGTGGAGACCGTGGCACTCGATCTCACACAATCTCCCGCACCCAAGTTCCTCTTCGATCAATTACAGCGGGAGGGCCTTATTGTCGACATCCTTATCAACAACGCAGGGTTCGGAGCCATGGGCGAATTCGCCACCATGCCGGACTCTGAGATCCTCGGGCAGATCAGCCTTAACATTACCGCACTTACAGAACTTACTCGCCTGTTCCTGCCGGGCATGATCTCTCGTCGCAGCGGCCGCATTATGAACGTAGCGTCGACTGCCGGATTCCAGCCAGGACCGTTGATGGCTGTGTACTACGCAACGAAGGCCTATGTCATCTCCTTCTCGGAGGCAATCGCCAACGAACTGCGCGATTCAGGAGTTACGATGACCTGCTTCTGTCCCGGGGCTACCCAAACCGGTTTTGCGAAGCGTGCCGGCAATGACAAGACTCGGGTATTCAAGAAATTTGGGGCCATGGATGCCGGGAAAGTTGCGCTCGATGGCTATCGCGCCGTGATGGAGGGCCGCACGCTGGCTATTTGCGGCATACAAAACTGGCTGGTGGCACAGTCGACCAGATTTGCTCCGCGCAAGATGGTGACGGCCGTCTCGCGCTGGGTGTCGGAAACAAGTGAATCGTAGAGGCGTATCCACGACGTCACTACTTACATTGGTAGCACCCACGGGCGGCACGCTGCCCCTGCTTCCTTTACAAATCGCTACGGTGTTTTTGCAAACATTTACCCGAAAGTGGGGTACGCTCCGGGCAGTGGCGAGTCCAATGAGTGAAATGGCGGGTTGAATGTAGAAGATCCGCCGCAAGTCGAAAGCGCCACTTCAGAGCTTTCGACGGGAGGTGCCCCATGTACCTTCGTTCCTGTCTCCCCCGTTTCAGTTCCCTCTCAGCTTTTTCACACACAAGGCTAATTGCTCAACCGTTCTTGGTGTCCGCCGTCCTACTGGCGGCGCTTACTTGCGCTGCTCAGGATCAGGCATCCACCGGGAGCGATCTCCCCATGCAAGCACCCGGCGAAACTGTAACGCTTCCAGCCGGCACACGGTTTGCTCTCGTGCTGACGCATCCGATCCAGAGCCGGTACATTCACCGCGGGGACGATATCTACGCGCAGGTCACATCCCCCGTCGACTCCGGCAATCAGATGGTGGTGCCGCCCGGCACATTTGTTCAAGGCACGGTAGACAGACTCGAACAGAAGGGTGGACGCGCCTTTCTGCATCTGCGATTCATGGCGATCACCTTTTCGGACGGTTACGTTGCGCCAGTCTCTGGCCCCATCACTTTGAATAGCAATGAAGGTTATGCGATCAAGGATCCGGGTAACCGGAGGATGATGAGCACATTCCTGTTGCCTGCGGCGGGTGCCGGACTGGGCGCCCTGATCGGCCATTCGGTCGGAACTTCACAAGACGTGATGACCACCACTCTTCCGTCGGGCTGCGTCGGGCCGCCACCCGGATGCATGTCATCCAGCATGACCATACCCGGAAGCAAAGGCAAAGACACTGCCATGGGTGCGGGCATTGGCGCGGCGGCTGGAATGATCGCGTCGATATCGGTGCTTTTCAGTTCGCGGCATTTTTACATGGATGCCGGATCGCCCGTAGAGATGACGCTGGAACGTCCTATGACGTTGCAGCAGGACGATGTAGCGAAGGCAGTACAGCACTCGACGCAGCAGGTTGTGGTCACACAGCCAGTGCTGGCGCGTCCGATCCCACCTCCTCCGCCGGACATGCCTGCAGATCACGGCACCTGCTACACGCCGGGAACGCCAGGAACTCCGCCGACGGTGATTCCGGGAACTCCGGGCGCAGACGGAATCCCTGGACCGCTAACGGTAATTCCAGGAACGCCGCCGACAGCTGGTACGCCATATCCGTGCCCGTAGATGCGTTGTTAACGACAGGGTTTGTCATTTCGAACACCGCGAGGAACCTGCAGTCCGCCAACGCCGGCAAACAGCAGGTTCCTCGTCGCTTTCGCTCCTGGGGATGACAACGAAGCCTCTCCGTGTTGTAGTCTGGGATCGCTTCCGGAAGCCCGAAGCCGAGGTGCCGGAACCGAAACTATGCCTACCCTCATCTCTCAGCCCACACGCATACAAGCCGCGGGAAATAAGCCCAAGATCATTGACGAGTACATTGGCCGCGTGAATTCGAAAACCTCCGCGGCCAGCGTGGCGCAGATGCGAAGCCCATCCGGCTGGGTCGAGCCTGGACAAACTCCCGAGTTCGACGAATTCACCATCGTGTTGAAGGGCATGCTGCGAGTGGAGCACACCGGCGGCTCGCTCGACGTACGTGCCGGACAGGCGGTCATCACACACGCAGGAGAATGGGTGCGATATTCGACACCTGAACCGGAGGGGGCAGAATATATCGCAGTGTGCCTGCCCGCATTTTCAGTGGACACAGTGCACCGCGATCAATCATGACTTCATTCCAGGCCTTCCAAACGATCTGCCTTCGGTAAAATCGAAGAATGAAGACTCGTTCTGTGGCGGTGTTCGACCTGGGAGGCGTTCTCATCGATTGGAACCCACGGTATCTCTACCGCAAGCTCTTCACGGATGAATCGGCGATGGAGCACTTCCTGTCGAGCATCTGCACGTCGGACTGGAATCTGCAACAGGATGCCGGCCGCACTCTCGGCGAAGGTTGCGCTCTGTTGAAGAGCCAGCATCCGGAGCATGCGCAGTACATCGATGCGTGGCTGCATCGCTACGAAGAGATGATTGCAGGGCCGATCCAGGGCACGGTGGATATATTGTCGGAACTTCGCTCGCGCGGAGTGCCCGTGTACGCTCTGAGCAATTGGTCCTCAGAGACCTTCCCGGCAGCGCAAAGGCGATTTGATTTTCTGAGTTGGTTTGACGGGATGCTGCTGTCGGGAAAGGTGAGACTGGTGAAGCCAGATCCACGGATTTTTCAACTGTTTCTGAAGACTCACGCACTCGATCCGGCTCACACCGTTTACATCGACGACCTCCCACGAAACATAGAGGCGGCCAACGCTGTGGGCATGCATGGTATACGCTTCACGGATCCCGATGCTCTTCGCACGGAACTGGTGAGCATTGGATTGCTGTCCCAATAGCTATCCAAAAAGGCGATGCCTATTGTTACTCCCACTCAATCGTGCCCGGAGGCTTGGATGTCACGTCATAGACCACGCGGTTTACGCCCTTCACTTCGTTCACAATCCGGGTGGAGATGATCTTGAGCACTTCGTGTGGAAGCGGCACCCAATCGGCCGTCATTCCGTCTTCAGAACTCACGGCGCGGATGGCACAGGTG
The DNA here is from genome assembly GCA_963727085.1 of Terriglobia bacterium. Classification (GTDB taxonomy): domain Bacteria; phylum Acidobacteriota; class Terriglobia; order Terriglobales; family Acidobacteriaceae; genus Sulfotelmatobacter. The sequence goes on from CAVSER010000009.1 coordinate 45,234, forward strand.
TAGGCATAGGTGCGCATGTCTCCCATCACGCCGACTGACATGACCGGTAGAAGAACCGCGAACGACTGCCAGATCTTCTTGTAGAGACCCGCCTCTTTGATCTCGCTGACTACGATGTCGTCACATTCGCGCAGCAAGGCCAGCCGGTCGGACGTCACTTCACCCAGCACGCGCACCGCTAGTCCCGGCCCGGGGAAGGGCTGCCGCTGCAGGATCTCTTCCGGCATACCCAGATCGCGCCCAATCTTACGGACTTCGTCTTTGAAAAGATCCTTGAGCGGTTCGATCAGCTTCAGCTTCATCTTCTCAGGCAATCCGCCGACATTGTGATGGGATTTGATCACCTGCGATGGGCCGCGGACTGAACGTGATTCGATCACGTCGGGATAAAGCGTCCCCTGCACCAGCCACTTCACTTTGCCTTCGGTCTTCTCAATCCGCCGAGCTTCTTTTTCAAAGACCTTGATGAACTCGTTGCCGATGATTTTGCGCTTCTTCTCTGGATCGCTGACGCCTGCAAGTTTTCCCAGAAAGCGATCCGTCGCGTCGACCGCATCGAGGTGCAATCCCAGTTTGTCTCGCAGCGTCTTCTGCACTTTTTCGAACTCGTTCTTGCGCAAAACGCCGTTATTCACGAAGACGCAGGTGAGGCGGGACTTCCCTTTTGCATCGCGCAGCGCCCGATCCACCAGCACGGCCGCAACGGATGAATCTACGCCGCCTGAAAGGGCGCAAATGGCTCGTCCGGTACCGACTTGCCGCTTGACCTGCGCGATCGTCGAGTCGATGAAATGCTGTGCAGTCCATGTGGGCTTCGCGCCGCAAATCTCGAAGATGAAATTCTTCAGGATCTGTGTGCCCTGCGGCGTGTGGTGCACTTCCGGATGAAACTGCACGGCGTACCACTTCTTCGCGACATTCTGGATCCCCGCAACAGCGTAATGCGTCTTCGCCATCAACTCGAAACCCGGAGGAAGTTCGAGGGCCTCGTCGCCGTGGGACATCCAGACGGCGAGTTTCTTGGCCATTCCCTGGAAGAGGACCGAGGCGGAGATCACGTCTACTTCAGCGTGACCATACTCGCGCTTCTCGGCAGGCCTGACCTTGCCGCCCAGAGTGTGCACCATGAATTGCAGCCCATAACAAATGCCGAGGACTGGCACGCCCAATTCGAAGACGCGGGGATCGGCTGGCGGCGCGTCTTTGTCGTACACGGACCATGGCGCGCCGGACAGCACAATTCCTACTGGGTTATAGCCCTTGACCTCTTCGAGCTTCGCGTTACACGGCAGCACGACCGAAAAGACGTTCTGCTCGCGAATGCGGCGTGCGATGAGCTGGGTGTACTGCGCCCCAAAGTCAAGGATGACGATGGACTGGGTTTGCATTGAATTGTTCGGGGATTTGGGTTCCACGGATGAGTTTCTCAAATTCAGGGAGACGCTGTAAAGGAATTCGTGCATCGGCGCCAATTTGACCGCAAGAAGCGGATAGCGGCCCGCGCCTGCAATAGCTCATAACACTGACATGCACAAAACGATCGAACCTACCATCCTATATTTCGGCACTCCTGTGGCCCTGATCTCCACTCTCAATGAAGATGGCACACCCAACCTTGCGCCCATGTCGTCCGCCTGGTGGCTGGGGTGGACTTGCATGCTGGGGCTCGGATCAATGGGAAAAGCGTCGGAGAACCTGATCCGCAGTCGGGAATGTGTGATCAATCTGCCTTCCCACGAACAAGTAAGCCACATCGATCGACTCGCGCTCACGACGGGGAAAAACCCGGTGCCCGAAAGGAAACAATCCTGGGGATATCGCTATGAGCCAGACAAGTTTGGTGCCAGCGAGCTGACCACGATGGCATCTGCGGATGTCAGGCCTCCGCGGGCGAAGGAGTGTCCCGTACAAATGGAGGGTCTTGTGCACGACTGGCGCCCGTTCGGCAAGAACGTATCCGCGAACGTCTTCGAGGTACATATCACGAGATTGCACGTGGAGGAATCCCTGCTGACAGGGAGCGAGTCGCGGCCGCACATCGACCCGGAAAAGTGGAGGCCGCTTATTATGAGCTTCTGCCGATTCTTCGCATTGGGATCGGAAACACATCCGTCGCGACTCGCGGAATCCAACTTCATGAACTTTGTTTTAAAGGGAGCGCAATCGCAGACGAGCACTAAGACGTAACTGCCTGCGGCACGTCGCTCAGGATCAGCTCGTTGCGATCGATGGTGGTCTGCACAGGAGGCGCTGGTGGAAGGGCCGGACGCACCGGCGGAGTGGGTTTCATCAACGCTTCCGGAATTTCGAGAATGCAGACGTATCCTGCGAGACGAGCCATGTAGAGCCAGTCCGCAATAGCAAAATACGCGAGGGTAATAAGCGCGACGATGAGCACAACCAGACGCCATGGCAACAATGGTGCGAAGCCCAAGAGCATCGACACGACGGTGCTCGCAGCCACGAACGCGACCAGATGAGCGAGCCCCGTCCACGTGCTTACCGCAAGAACGGCTCCCGTACGCTCGCGGCAGAGGGATACTGCTGAAGACATTGCATCCACTGCGGAGTCCCCATTCCGGACTGCGAACACTGCGGCGACTGACAGAAACCAGTTCAAGGCCCAAGCAGTGAAGAGCACCAGGAGCGCGATCGGCACAAACAGAATGAATGCCAGACCGGGTTGAGGGTTCTTCGGTGGCGATGCGAATCCCGCGATGATATCTGCCGCCAGCAACCCGAGGAGTAGAGCGATCCCGAGTACGATTCGCAGAAAGTGCAACCGACCGAGGGCAATAAAGTTCGTCGCGGAGACATTGCTTGCGTTGCCTCTCTCTCCAACGTCGGGGATACTGACGGCCGAGAGACGAGACGCCATATCCCGAAAATAGCCAGATAGAGCGCGCACCGTGGCGGATCTTCCCGCAGATGCGGCAAAGATCCACAGAATCGCTAACAGCAGCGCCGCCAAAACCAGCGAGAACAATGCCCGGCTCAAGCCTCCGCGCAGGATATGTGCGATTGCCTGTACCACCAGATACGGTTGCTCCGTGCGCAGGAAGAGCAGTTCGCGATTGGTTACGTGAAGCGTGTCGAGGTATTCGAAGAGGCCGAAGAAGAACAGAGCAAATGCGGTGGCGCCGAAAACCCATCGCCATGCGACCTCGGCTAAAGTCAGCGAGGGCGCTCGGACGGTCGCGCGGAAGCCTTCGGCGGTGGGAGAGATCGCCATCCGCAGTCAGGATAACTCACATCCGGCCTTCGCAGAACAAGAGCTGCCATTAAGATGAGGCGCGGAGTGCTACGGGAGTCTGTTGTTTCAAATGCGCGAACAGCAAATTCTTCGTCGCTTTCGCTCCTCGGAATGACAACAACCCAAGCTACTTCACGACGAGGTTCACCAACTTGCCGGGGACATAGATCTTCTTCACGATCTGCTTGCCGGCAATCGCTGATTTGACCTTTTCGTCGGCAAGTGCCCGTTCGAGCACGGTCGATTCTTCCGCGTCGGCCGGCACCGTTACACGGCCGCGCAGCTTCCCGTTGACCTGCACCGGGATTTCGATCTCTTCTTCCTTAGCAAGCGCGGCATCGTACTGCGGCCAATTCGCCCGCAAGAGGCTTCCCTTCTCGCCCAGCATCTCCCACAACTCATGAGCAAGATATGGAGCGAAAGGAGCAAGCAGCAACACGAGGTTCCGCTGCACGTCTGCCAGGAATTGGACCGGCACTGCTCCGCGGTCGATCCCCTCCTCAGCAGCGTAAAGAACATTCACCAACTCCATGATGGCGGAGATGCAGGTGTTGAAATGCCAGCGTCCCTGGAAGTCGTCGCTGACGCGCTTGATGGTCTGATGCAGCTTGCGCTGAATCGCTCGCGCTTCGGGGGATAAATCCGCCGGCACCGAAGGGCACGCATCTGGACGAGCATTGCGTACAAAGAAGCGATAAACGCGGCCTAAGAAACGTTGGATACCTTCAATCCCGGTGTCCTGCCAGTCCAGATCGCGATCCGGAGGAGCGGCGAAGAGGCTGTACAACCGCGCGGCGTCGGCGCCATAGCGCGCCACCATATCGTCGGGGGAGACGACATTGCCTAAATTCTTCGACATCTTCCGGCCATCTTTGATCACCATGCCCTGGGTGAAGAGGCGCTCGACGGGTTCATCGTTGGTAATCATTCCGAGATCGCGCATGAACTTCGTCCAAAAGCGCGAGTAGATCAAGTGCAGGATTGCATGTTCGACCCCGCCGATGTACTGGTCGATCCCGTTGTCACCAAACCAGTATTGCGCCGTTTTGCTATCGAACGGAGCACGATCGTTTCGAGCATCGGTGTAACGATAGAAATACCAGGATGAATCGACGAACGTATCCATCGTGTCGGTCTCGCGGCGCGCGGGACCGCCACACTTCGGACACGTGGCGTTGACGAATTCTGGCACGTCGCCGAGTGGAGATCCACCCGCCAAGGTGACTTTTACGCTGTCCGGCAGAATGACCGGCAAATCTTTCTCGGCGACCGGGACGATGCCGTCTTTCTCGCAATAGAGCATCGGGATTGGCGTGCCCCAGTAGCGCTGGCGCGAGATGCCCCAATCTTTCAGCCGATAGGTGACGGTTGCTTTGCCGAAGCCTTTTTCTTCCGCATAAGCGGACATTTTCTTGATTGCGTCGCCGCAACTTATTCCACTGTAAGGGCCGGAATTGATGACCATTCCGTCATGCGCCGTGAAAGGCAATTGAGGTTCAGCCATGGTTTCTTCCGGATCATTCGTGATGGGAAGGATCACCAGCCGGATCTCGAGCTTGTATTTCTTGGCAAACTCATAATCCCGCTCATCGTGCGCCGGAACGCTCATGATGGCGCCTGTGCCGTAGTCCATGAGGATGTAATTCGCAATCCAGATGGGCACCTTCTCACCGCTGAAGGGATTGATGGCGTAGCGGTGCGTGTTAACGCCATGCTTTTCAATCTCGCCAATATCGCCGGACTCTTTGGCCTTGCGTTGCTCGGCAATCAACTGTTGGACGGCTTCGCCCAGCGGCTGGTTATATCGCGTGAAGTCCGCAACCAGAGGATGCTCCGGCGCCACTTGCACCGAAGTTGCGCCGTAGATCGTATCCACCCGCGTCGTGAACACACTGATGGTTGATCCTGCAGGTCCAGCCGCGCCATCGAGTTTGAAATCAACCAGTGTGCCTTCGCTACGCCCGATCCAGTTGCGCTGCATGATCCGGACCTTCTCGGGCCAGCCGTCAAGCTTGTCGAGATCGCGCAACAACTCTTCCGCGTACTTCGTCGTCCGCACGAACCACTGCTCCAACTCGCGCTGTTCGACCAGCGTATCCTCGTGCCGCCAGCAGCATCCGTTGATAACTTGCTCGTTCGCCAGCACAGTGGCACACTTCGGACACCAGTTCACCTTGCTCTTCTTGCGATAGACCAGTCCCTGCTCGTACAGCTTGAGGAAGAACCACTGGTTCCAACGGTAATAATCCGGCAGGCATGTCGTGACTTCGCGCGACCAGTCGTAAGCAAAGCCGAGGCGCTTCATCTGCGCCTTCATGTTGGCGATGTTGCGCAGCGTCCATTCACGCGGTGGCGTGTTATTGGAGATCGCAGCGTTCTCCGCGGGCAGCCCGAACGAATCCCATCCCATGGGATGAAGCACGTTGTAGCCGTTCATCCACATATAGCGCGCGAGAGCGTCGCCGATCGAATAGTTCCGCACGTGCCCCATGTGCAACGCACCCGAGGGATAGGGCAGCATCTCGAGCACGTAGTACTTTTTCTTGGACGAGTTGGCCTCGGCGGCGTAGAGCGAGGCATCCTGCTGCCAGCGCTCGAACCATTTCATTTCAACGCGCTGGGCATCATAGCGCTCGTCATTGGGACGATCGGTCTGCGGTACAACTTCTGTTTTTTCCTGTGGCGGCATAAGGGCTGGCTAGACAAAGACGAAACCTAGATTCTACAACGCATATCGATATTGATTAAAACGTCGATGGCTGAATCGGTTTTTACCGCGCTGGGAGCTAAAGACGGCAGGCTAAGTCACCACCAGCTTCTTCAGCGCGTCGACATTTCTGCGATCGTCTCCTGGCTTGTCGATTGGAGTCTCCGCAATGAAAGCTGCGTGCGCCAGCCGCAGGTCGTTCAGCAGCATCCGAAATGCCCCTTTGCCGATAGTTCCCTTCCCGATGTGCTGATGACGGTCCAGATTCGATCCGCGAGCGGCTTTCGCATCGTTGCAGTGCCAGACCTTCACCCGGTTCAGGCCGATGGTTGCATCGAGATGCCGCAGCGTCTCGAAGACACCTTCTTCGCTGACGATATCGTAGCCGGCGACGTGCGTATGGCATGTATCGATGCACGCACCCACCGGAACGATTCCGTCCAGTCGGTAGAGAACTTCAGCGACCTGCTCAAAGCTTCCTCCCAGAGAAAACTCGGCACCGGCGGTGTTTTCGATCAAGATTGTCAGCCCACCCTTGGCCAGATCGAGTCCTTTCGTCGAAGCGGCGATCGCTGCCGATGTGCGCAGCAAGCCCTGCTCCCGGTCCGCTCCCCGAAACGACCCGGGATGCAAAACCAGGTAATCCGCGCATAAGATGAGCGCCCGCTCAACCTCGCCGCGGAACGCTTCCATCGATTTGTGCAGGAACACGTCGTTCGAACTCGCCATGTTCACGAGGTAGTTCGTGTGGATGACGAGCGGCTTCAGGTTGTACTGCACCCGCAACCGGTTCATTTCGTCGCATTGCGGCTGGCCGAGTTCATAGGGCGCCCACTGGCGTGGACTCGAGGAGAAGATTTGCAGGGTGTTGCATCCGAGACGGTAGGCGCGTTCGGCGGCATTTTGGACTCCGCCCGCCGAGGAAGTGTGCATCCCGATGCGGCGGGAAGTCAGGCGCGGCGCCCGTTTCGGCGCAGGAGCATCGAGAATGTCGCGTTCACCCGCCATCTGGATAGTTTCAAGTTTTGCGTTACAAGTTGCAAGGTGGTGAGATCCCGACCCATCGGTCAGTTCAGCCTGATTCGCCGGAATTGCTCTATTTGCGGTGCAGCTACAGCCAAAGGTAGACTTGAGGGTCCGAGTTCACGGCAGTCCGCCGTCTCAGGTGAATTTATGTTGGTCGTCATGAAGGCGCTGGCCAGCGAAGAACAGGTCCGCGCGGTTTGCGAAAAGATTGAGAAACTTGGCTATCGCGCCCATCCTATGCCGGGCGCTACCCGTACCGCGATTGGGATTACCGGGAACAAGGCCGAGGTGGAACAAGGCACGCTGGAAGAGATGCCGGGTGTGCAAGAAGTCATTCAGGTTTCGAAGCCTTACAAACTTGTCAGCCGGGACGTCAAAGAAGAGAACACCGTCATCCGATTCCCTGGGTGCACCGCCACAATTGGCGGCCCCGGACTGGCGATCGTCGCCGGACCTTGCGCCATCGAAAGCCAGGAGCAGGCGTTCGCTGTAGCGGAGCGCGTGCATCGCGCCGGAGCACAATTCTTCCGCGGAGGCGCCTATAAGCCCCGCACATCGCCGTATTCCTTCCAGGGCCTGGGCGAAGAGGCTCTTCGCATTATGGCAGACATCCGCCGCCAGTTCGGCATGAGAATCATCACCGAGGCAATCGATCATGAGTCGCTGGATCTGGTCGAGGAATACGCCGACATGATCCAGATCGGCGCCCGGAACATGCAGAACTTTTCGCTGTTGAAACGCGCTGGACGCTCTCGTAAGCCCGTGCTGCTCAAACGCGGGATGTCGGCGACGCTTGAGGAATTCCTGATGGCTGCCGAGTACATCCTGAGCGAGGGCAATTACAACGTGGCGCTCTGCGAACGCGGCGTGCGCACCTTCGCCGATCACACGCGCAATACGCTGGACCTAAGCGTTGTGCCGGCCGTGCAGCGACTGAGTCATCTTCCGATCCTTGTCGATCCCAGCCACGGTACCGGTAAGCGCAACAAAGTCACTCCGCTTTCGAGAGCTTCCGTCGCCGTAGGTGCCGACGGGCTGATGGTCGAAGTGCATCCCCAACCGGACCAGGCTTTGTCCGACGGACCGCAGTCGCTCTTCCCTGATCAGTTCGATCAGTTGATGCAGCAGGTTCGCCAGATCGCCGCTGTCGTCGGGAGAACAGTTCCGGCAATTGAGGTCAGCGAACCGGCAACGGCGAACTAATACCGGAGTCTTCAAGTGAAACGAGGCGCAGCTCTTAGATTCGGCACGCTGGCTGCTGCTCTACTCGCCACTGGCTCCCTCGCCTCCCAGGATACGAAAGCTCTTCCGGTTCCCACCAGCCCCGGCGCAGCAATCGCGGCTGCGGCCAAAGCAGCAGCCCACAATCAAACAATCTACGGCCCACTCGAAGTCCTTACCGACACTCAAGGGGTGGACTTTGGACCTTACTCCAGATCACTCATCTTCAAGGTTCGCGAGCATTGGCATGAACGGATCCCCTCCTCCGCAGAACAAAAAAAGGGTCACCTCGTCATCGAGTTTACGGTTTTGGGAGATGGCAAAGTTGCCGACATGAAAATCGTTGATGCCTCAGGGGATGCGGAGTTAGACCGTGCCGCTTGGCGAGGAATCTCGGATTCGAGTCCCTTTCCATCACTGCCAGCAACATTTGTCCGAGACCGAATTCGATTCCGTTTTCGCTTCTTCTACAACGAAATTCCCAGCGACCGGCTTGCTCATGCCGCGCTGATTCAGAAAACGGCCGACGAGAACCCGCCTCAGTATCCGCCGAACGCGGCAGAGAGCAAGATCGAGGGTGTTGTGCGCCTTGAGGGCAAGGTCCGGGCAGACGGCACGATTGATGACATTCGGGTGCTCGAGGGAGATGCAACGCTGGCACAGGAGTCTACCGAAGCTATCAAGAGGTGGCGCTTCCATCCCGCGCAACGAAATCTCGTTCCAGAAGAAGAAACGGTCCGCATTCTGATCGAGTTTAGGTTGGAGGGCAGACTGGTCCGAGCACGGGTCGTTTCGGATCGGCGAAATTCTTCGGAAACGATTGTTCAGTAAGCCAGCACCTCGCTGGAGTCTCTTGTTCTGCTAATCTTTTCCTTTCTCTAGACAGGACACTTTGCGAAAGCTCCTCTTCATCGCTGTGTTGCTTCCCATCCTCGGAGGACTCGGATGGTGGTACTTCCGCGAACAATCCCTTCCCGATTACGGTCCGGCATTTCGTGAGTACGCCTACGTCAGCAACAGCAAGAGCAATACGGTTAGTGTCATCGACCTGCGAACCTTCGCGCTTGCCAAAACGCTGCACGTCGGCAGCGAACCCACGGGAATTGCAGCGAACAGTAAGAAGAACGAGATTTACGTCGTCAATACGAACTCCGCCAATCTGAGCGTGATTGATGCGGAAACGAATACCGTCGCAGCCACCATCGGTCTTCACGGGCGGCCGTACTTCATCGACGTGTCGGACGATGGCAAGCGCGGTTACATTGCGAACTCCGCGTCGGCGAACGTCAGCGTGATTGACCTCGAGAAACGCATGGTGGTTGGCAGTGTGCGTGTCGGTTCATCGCCGGGACTAGCACGGGTTTCGCCCGACGGATCAACGGTGGTCGTTTCCAATCGCGGCGACAATACAGTTTCGCTGATCGACGTAAAGGGATTAAATGTGCGTGCCACGGTTCCGGTTTGCCAGCATCCCGAGGACATCGCGATTCTCCCTGATTCGACCAAAGCCTTCGTTTCGTGCTCGGGGTCATCTCAGGTGGCGTCCATCCAATTGCAAAGCCCCACACATCCTCAGGATCGTGTGCTGGCGCTGCTCGATGTTGGTCGCACCCCTGTCGACCTCGCTCTGAAACCCGATGGCGGCGAGATGATGGTGTGCAATTTCGACTCGGATAGCATCTCGATCATCGAGACCGGCAACGACGAGGTCGGCAGCACCCAAGAGATCGGGCAGCATCCCGCACACGCGGTCGTAACGCTGGACAACTCGCGGATGTATGTCTCGAACTTCGGATCGAACAGCGTCGCGGTTTACGACATCGACATGGGCCGGCGCATCGCTACCCTGCCGGTGGGCAGCCATCCCGACGGTCTCGCGCTTACTCCAGATCAGAATTACCTTCTGGTCGTCGGCAGCGAGTCCGGCGATGTGACAGTGATTCAGAAGCGCAAGCCACGCAAGCTCGAACCGACTGAGTATTCCCTGCTCACACTGATTCCGGTAGGACAGCAACCGAGCGGTATTGTGGTGAAAACCTTCATGGCGAATATGGGCGATAAAAAGTAGATTCGGTGGAATTGTATTCGCGCTCCGTATTGAAATATTTGCGCTGGGAGCGATCGAGTCAAATCCCCGCTTTCTGTGGTACAGTTTTCTTCCTCATGGCGACACGTCCGCAGGATCCGCCGACGAAGCCTGGCCCGGGCCCTCTGTACTGTCCGAATTGCGCACAGGAAGTAAATGACCCGCTCACCTGCGGCGACTGCTCCTCCGTAATTTGCCGGCAGTGCGGAACTCCCCTGGAATCGCCTGACGAACTCGGAATCGGATAATGGAAACGACCCCGGCCTTCGCTGTCGAACCGCCCACCGCTAAACCGCCTGACGATAAGCCAACCCTGGTTCGCGGTCTTGGGCTGCTCGATTCCGTGCTGCTGCTGGTCAGCGGCATCATTGGCTCCTCGATCTTTCTGACAGCCAAGGATATTGCTGGCCCTCTGCCGCAGCCTGTGCTGTTTCTGCTGGTCTGGGTATTGGGAGCTTTAATCTCGCTCTGCGCATGCTTTGCGTTCGCGGAGTTGGGATCGATGTTTCCGGACTCCGGCGGCCAGTACATCTATTTGCGCGAAGCATACGGTGATCTCGTCGCATTCCTCTACGGATGGATGCTGTTCGCAGTCGCGAACGGAGGATCGATCGCAGCCCTGTCAGTGGCTTCGGCTGCCTATGTGGGTGAGGTCGTGCCCTTCGCATCACAAAAGCAGGTCGCATTCACTGTCCTGGGAATCACGATTACCCATGCACACCTCCTCGCCCTTGTGCTGATCGCGATTCTGACCCTCGTGAACGTCGTAGGTCTCCGCTGGGGAGCACTACTGCAGAACGTTTCCACGTGGACGAAGTTCGCGGCAATGGCGTCGTTTGTCGTACTTGGATTTGCGATTGGGAAAGGCCACTGGTCGAATTTCCAGGCGCATGGGGTCCCTCTGGCCGTTGGGCTGACACCTGGGAAGTTGATCTCTGCGCTGGGAGTTGGATTGATTGCCGTCTTCTGGGCATATGACGGATGGGTATACATCACGTGGGTGGCGGGCGAGGTCAAGGAACCCCGGCGAAATGTGCCGCGCGCCATGGTTCTGGGAGTGCTAGCCGTGGCGGTGATCTATATCGCCATGAATCTCACTTACATGTACGCCCTGCCCTTGAGCGAGATCGCTTCGCACGAGACCATTGCTCATGCGGCAGCAGCCGTCCTGTTCTCGCCCGGCGCGGCCGTGTGGTTATCACTGATGATTGCGATTTCCTGCTTCAGCGCTGCGGCCACCTGCACGCTCTCAGGAGCGAGGGTCTATCTGGCGATGGCACAGGATGGAGTGTTCTTCAAGCGGATGGCCGTCATTCATCCCAAATGGAGGACCCCGGCGTTTAGCCTAATTGGCCAGGGTGTTTGGGCTGGGGCACTCACATTGAGCGGCCGTTATGATCAGCTCTATACCTACGTCATCTACGGCATGGTCCTGTCGTACACACTAACTGTGATAGGGCTATTCTGGCTGCGATGGAAGCGGCCCAATATTCCCCGTCCTTACCGCTGCACGGGCTATCCTTGGCTGCCCGCCATTTATGTTTTAGTCGGCGCGGCGTGGACACTGAATACGATCTTTACCCGCCCCACGGAAGCGTTCTGGGGAACAGCCATTGTGCTGATTGGCGTGCCTTTCTATTTGTTCTGGAAACGAAGTAGCCGCAACGCACCCGCGGGGGAGTAGCGCACCTTCCGCCGCTTCGAGGTTAAAGGCAGTCTCAGACCGGAGTCGCGGTCTTCCTCGGCGGATTGAAGAACGGCAGTGGCTTCACCTTCACATTCGTCTTCAGCCGCATCGCCTCGATCGTGACTTCCATCTGCAGATCAGTTCCCGGCTTTGCGTACTCGGTCTCCAGTGTGGCCAACGCGATCAGTTTCTTCAAAGTCGGGGACCATGTGGTCGTGGTCGCCTTGCCGATCTGCCTGTCGCCTGAGTAAACCGGAACAGCGACACGCGAAGCCTGCGACGGCGCTGCCGGAGTAAGTCCGTAGCGATCGAACAAAGCCTCGACGTCGGTCCAGTCGACCTCAAGTCCGGCAAGCTGGCGGGGAACGCCGCGCTTGACATCCTGCTCCAGCGCTCGTTTCCCGATAAAGTTTTCCTTTTCGAGATGAACCATCTTGCCGAAGCCCAGTTCATACGGAGAGTACTTCTGCGAGGGGATGAGCGCCTTCTTTGAGCTGGTGTAGTCCACTTCGATGAGGAGCAGTCCGGCTTCCACCCGGGCGACATCCAGCGCCAGCATGCCCGCCGCGTGAAGATCGAACTGTTTGCCATGCTCAGCCAGAGCATCCCAAACCTTAACAGCCTCGTTCCATGGCATCCAGATTTCGTATCCCAGATCGCCGGTGTAGCCGGTACGCGAAATGTCGACCGGAATACCAGCGATCTTGCCGCGCGTGACCCGGAAGTATTTCAGGTTCGCGATATCAGCTTCGGCTACAGACTTCAGCAGCTTCGCGGAGGTCGGGCCCTGCAGCGCGAGCGCGGCGACCTTCTCTGAGATGTCTTCGATCTGCACGTCCATGTTGAGGCCATTCTGGCGGAACCAGCGCAGACTCGGATCGGCGGCCGTCCAGCGATAAACATTTTCCTCGAGACGCGAGATGGTGCCGTCGTCGATGACCTTGCCTTCTTCATCGCACCAGCAGCAATAGATAACCTGCCCAACCTTCACCTTGTTGATGTCGCGCGTGATCACGCGGTTCACGAGCCGAGTCGCATCTTTTCCGGTGATCAGATACTTGTAGAGCGGCGAGATATCGATGAGGGCGCACGCGTTACGGATCGCGTTGTACTCGTGCTCGTGATGCACTTCGTACACGCTGACGGTGTAATATCCCGACCATTCGCGGTAATTCAAGCTGTGGCACAACGGGAAAGTGCGCTCGTGAAATGCGGTTCCGATGGGCAAGATGTTTTCCTCAAGGACTTTCTTATCCCTATCGTGCCATGGTGATTTCAGGAATCTTTCACCACAAAGGACACGAAGGAACACGAAGGAAATCTAAGAATGCTGGATTATATGCACGCGTGCATCCAGGCAGCAACCGCTTTGATCGATCGCAGCGTGGAAACCTCGATGTAAATTTGCAGACAAATCGTCTTCTTACCGATAGAATACCGATTCGACTTCGGTTAGATGCGCGCCATCCTGCCAATCTCGTGCAGTCTTCTCAGAAGCTGGACAGTCCTGCCCAGCGGGCTCTGATCCTCTTCCCGCCCCACCTCAGCACGAGTATTATTGCGTTTCCTGAAAATCTGAGTTTGAGCTGAAAGCTAGGAGCTAAGAGCTAATGGCTGGTTCTCAATACGATGTCATCGTCATCGGCGGCGGACACAACGGGCTGGTCAACTCTGCATATCTGGCACGTGCCGGCAAAAAAGTTCTCGTGCTGGAGCGGCGTCACGTGCTCGGTGGGGCTGCTTGTACCGAAGAAATCGTGCCCGGCTTCAAATTCTCGGTGTGCTCGTACGTCGTGTCCTTGCTGAGGCCCGAGATCATTCGAGACCTCGATCTCCCACGTCACGGTCTTGAGATTCTGCCTCTGGATGGTACTTTCACTCCGATGCCGAGCGGCGATTATCTATGGCGCGTCAACGATCACGGCAAGACGCACCGTGAAATCGCCCGACACTCCCGCGTGGATGCCGAGGCCTACGATGAATTTGGCAAGGCTATGCAGGCCATGTGCCGGTTCGTGAAGCCGATTCTCAGCATGGTGCCGCCAGACCCGACAACGTTGAATCCGCGCGAACTCATGAAGCTTCTCTTCATCGGACGCCGATTCCAGGGCATGTCGGCCTACGACAAATACAACCAGGTCCAACTCATGACGATGAGCGCCATTGATTTCCTGGATCAATGGTTCGAGACCGACGTACTCAAGGCCACGATGTCAGCCTCGGGGATCATCGGAACGTTCCTTGGAGTGCGGTCCCCGGGCACTGCTTACGTCCTCTTGCATCACTATATGGGCGAGATTGATGGCGCGTTTCGCGCATGGGGATTCGCTCGCGGCGGCACGGGTGCGATTTCGAACGCGATCGCGGACGCTGCACGAGAAGCTGGAGTTGAGATCCGTACACAGGCTGGCATATCGCAGATCATCGTAAAGAACGGGAAGGCCAAGGGAGTGGTCCTCTCGAATGGAGATGAGATCTACGCCGACGTCGTTTCCTCCAGCGTCGACCCGCGGCTGACGTTCACGCGATTCATCGAGGCGCAGCATCTTCCGGGCGATTTTCTCGAAGAAGTCAATCGCTACAAATATCGCGGATCATCCGGCAAGGTCAACATGGCTCTCGATGCGCTTCCCAACTTCAAGTGCATGCCTGGCACCGGCGCTCACCTGCGCGGCGCCATTTCAATCTCGCCATCGGTCGAATATATGGAACGCGCATACGACGACGCGAAGTATGGACATTTCTCCAAGCGTCCCTACATCGACATGGTGATTCCGTCGCTGACCGATCCATCGGTCGCGCCTCCGGGCAAGCACGTGATGTCGTGCTTCGTGCAGTACGCTCCGTACAAGCTGGCGCCCGGGCTCAACTGGGACGATCAGAAGGAAGCGTTCGGCGACACTGTGGTCAACACGATCTCCGAGTACGCGCCCAATCTGAAGGACATCATCATCGAAAAACAGGTCGTGACGCCGCTCGATCTCGAGCGCGAGTGGGGCCTCAGCGAGGGCAACATTTTCCAGGGCGAGCTTTCGCTTGAGCAATTGTTCTTCCTGCGTCCAGTGCCGGGATGGGCGCAGTATCGAACGCCAATCAAGAACCTGTACATGTGCGGATCAGCGACACATCCGGGAGGCGGCATCATGGGCGCGAACGGCCGTCTCGCGGCGCTGGAAATTCTGAAAGACATCAAGGGAGCGGCCTAATCATGGCGGGAAATAACCAGCGGGATGTCGTCATTATCGGTGGCGGCCACAACGGACTGGTCACCGCGTTCTATCTGGCCAAGGCAGGATTCAAGCCGCTCGTGCTGGAGCGCAGCGCGCAAGTCGGCGGGGCCGCGATTACCGACGAGTTCCATCCGGGCTTTCGCTGCTCGACTCTTGCGCATACTGCGGGACCGATCCGGCCGGACATTGTGCGCGATATGGAACTGGAGAAGCACGGCCTGATTTCTGTTACGCCGGACATCTGCGTAACAGCACTCTCTCCTGAGGGACGCGCGCTCTCGCTCTACCAGGACGCGGACCGATCCGCGCAGGAGATCGCAGCTTTCTCTCAGAAGGATGGCGCGAAATATGGTGAGTTTCAGCAGTCGCTCGGCAAGATCAGCAAGGTCATCGGCGATGCCTTGGCAACTACACCGCCGAATATCGATGATCCCAGCCGCGGCGACCTGTGGGGGATGCTGAAGACGGGCCGCGCAATCCGCAAACTGGGCAAGAAAGATATGTTCCGCTTGCTGCGATGGGGACCCATGGCCGTCGCGGACCTGGCCTCGGAATACTTCGAAACGGAATTGCTGCGAGCCGTCATCGCCGCGCGCGGAATCTTCGGAACGTTTCTCGGTCCATGGTCGGCTGGAAGTGCGCTGGTTCTGCTGATTCGCGCTGCCGGAGATCACTTCCCTGCCGGTTCCGCTTATCTCGCGGCCGGAGGCATGGGTGCGCTGACTCAGGCGATGGCTTCTGCTGCTAAGGGGGCCGGAGCGGAGATTCGCACCGGCGCCGAAGTCATCGAGATCCATGTTGAAAACGGTGTTGCCACAAGTGTCATCCTCTCCAGCGGCGAAGAGATTCGCGCGAAAGCGATCATCTCGAATGCCGATCCCAAGCGCACGCTGCTTAAGCTGACCGATCCCGTCCATCTCTCGCCCGACTTCGTACAGAAACTGCAGAACTATCGCGGGAATGGCACTGTGGCGAAGGTGAATCTCGCTCTTTCCGGGCTGCCGAAATTCACCGCGCTGAACAACGGCGATTCCGCGGCGCTGCGCGGACGCATTCACATCGGGAACGAAATCGACTACCTCGAACGCGCGTTCGACGAATCGAAGTACGGAAACTTCTCCAAGCAACCGTATCTGGAAGCGACAATCCCCTCGCTGACCGATCCGACGCTCGCTCCCGAGGGCAAGCATGTGATGTCGATCTATATGCAATACGCGCCTTACAAGTTGAAGGGTGACTGGGAGCAGCAGCGAAAGTCCTTGGGACAAACTGTTGTAAAGACACTTGCGCACTATGCGCCGAATCTGCCCGAGCTGATCCTCACGCACCAGATCATCACACCGCATGATCTCGAAGAAAAGTACGGACTGACCGGCGGGCAGATTTTCCACGGAGACCTGGCGCTGGATCAGTTCTTCACCATGCGTCCCCTACTCGACTGGGCGCGCTACCGAACGCCAATCGAGAACCTGTATTTATGCGGAAGCGGAACACACCCTGGGGCGGGGCTCACGGGTGGTTCGGGGGCGAACGCCGCACGGGAGATTGCCAGAGCGCTCAGAACTTAGAGGCGCCGGAAGCCGGGACTTAGCGAGCAACTTCACTTTGTCCAACAGCTACACCGACCATTCGTATGAAGAACTCCGCCATCCTGCTCGTTTCATGCCCCGACGCCAAGGGCGAAGTCGCGACCATCGCGGACTTCGTCTACCGCCACGGCGGAAACATCCTTCATGCCGATGAGCATGCAGATGAGGAATCCGGCCTGTTCCTGATGCGGGTAGAGTTCGATCCGAAGGATTTTGACTTCGGCCTCGACGAGTTTGGAAAGCATTTCTCCCCGATAGCAGAAGCTTTCAATATGAGGTGGCGGCTGGCGCAATCTTCGCAGCGGCCGCGCATGATCGTCTTCGTTTCGAAGTATGATCACTGCCTTGTCGATCTGTTGTACCGGCAGAGAAGCGGAGAACTCGCCTGCGATATACCGCTGATCATCTCGAATCACCCCGACAACAAAGCGGTCGCAGACTTCTACAACATTCCTTATGAAGTCGTCTCGGTCAGCAAAGAAAACAGGAGCGAGGCGGAAGCTCGGATTCACGGCATGATCGACAAACATCAACCGGACTTCATGGTGTTAGCCCGGTACATGCAGATTCTGTCTAATGACTTCGTCAACCGGTATCCGCAACGGATCATCAACATCCACCATTCCTTCCTGCCCGCATTCGTGGGCGCCCGCCCTTATCACCAGGCGTTTGAGCGCGGCGTGAAACTGATCGGAGCTACCAGCCACTACGTTACAGAAGTGCTAGATGACGGTCCCATCATCGAACAGGATGTCGTTCGCGTGTCGCATCGCGATACCGTCGAAGACCTGATCCGGAAAGGCCGGGATCTCGAGAAAGTCGTCCTCTCTCGCGCCGTCCGATCGCACGTCGAAAATCGAGTCCTCGTGTACGGGAACAAGACTGTCGTCTTCTGAATCACGCTCCGCGAGTACATGTACTTCCGGGGATTTGCTGCCTCGATTCCCTCCGAACATTAGCTCCGGTAGTAACTTGCACCGATAGTAACCTTTCCGATTTACTTGAACATGAGTAAAGTTTTAGGGCGAACTTCTGCTCGCGGGGACAAATCTTGGCCGAAGATTTACGGTTTGAATTAGCCATTCTGGCGACGGTCCAGGGCTTCTATCAGAAGCTCCTTAAGGACGCCCTTGGCGGAGAAGTGCCCATCCCGAAGGATCTGGACGAAGACGCGCTTCGTCATTCCGACCGCGAACTGCCCAATACGTTGTCCCGAATGTACCGCTGGCTGCACCTGCTGGATATGGCGATCACGCCGGCCATGCTGCGCCAGGCCCTCACGCCCGACACCGATTCCGAGGTTGCCGAAGCTCTGCTGCGCTATTTCGTTCGCCGCCGCGAGCCGAGCGATATCAATCGCGATAAAACAGATTTGATCGCGACATTTCTTTATCGTCACCCGAGGGTTCCGGGTCAGTGGGAACAAAGCGGCTATGGCCTGGATGGCGCGCTCCCCCTATCTCCATTCGAGATTGCATTGATCGAAATCCTGGCAGACAGCGACGTACCCTCCCTGCCAGAGGAGCACGTGCAGTTATTGCGCCGCTTCGATCCATTTCTTGAGGAAGTTTCTCGCTTCCGCGATTTCAATGCCCTGATCGATTCAGGAATGATCGGACGCGTGCGCGAGTTGAAGCAGTGGCTGGATTCGTCCTTTTATCACCCTGGAGTGCTGGCAACTGTCGCAGCCTATAACACCGGGTTCGGGAAGAAATTTGACGATCTGTTCCTCAAGGCGCTCGGCGAGATCAAATCATTCGGACAGGCCCTCGAAGACATGGGAGGGACGATCCTTACGACCGTCGATGGCGTCGAAGTGACCGTCGAGCATGTCGCAGCGATTCAGGAAAAGCAACTGCTGCAAGCCGATTATGGCAGCACATTTGAGAAGTTCCGCCGCGTCTCGAAACTCAAGAAAGAACTTGATCGGCGGCCTCCGATCCGCCGGTCTCTGTTGACGCCTGCGGCCCAAAACACACGAGCCGTCGGAAGTTCGGCAGCAGCGGCTCCGAAGACAGCCAAAGCAGCGGCCGCGAAGGGTCCAGCACCCGCGCCGGTGTTTCAGCCTCCGGCCGTTACAGCGCAGCAACTCTCCGCGGAAGAAACCAAGCTTCGCCGGGTCGAGGAATCGATTCGCGTGTTTGTGCGCGTGGCAGATCCGAAGTACCGGCAGGTTGTGCCCATGCGCTTCTTCAATCTGACTTTGACCAAGGCGGAAGCGGACGCCTACGGAGCGGCCTTTCTGGAAGAAAAGAGCCCGCGGGCCGACGTAGCCCGGACGTTAATCCGCCTGGTTTCGGTTTCCGCGCGCGTCAGCACGGAACTGGAAGAGCTGAAGCGCAGTCAGAAGATGTCTTCGCTCTGGAAGTTACATGCCGATTCCATCGTGATCCTGTTGGACATGGCGAATACGTCGACCGAAGATGCGGGAAGCGTTGCCAGAACCGCCGAGCAGAATGGCGCCGGGGGCGCTGCCAGAGCCATCCATGAGTCAGTGCAGAAGCTCCGCAACCATGCCGATATCGCAGTGAAGACGCTTGCCAACGTCAGTTAGTTCTGAATTCTTGTTCCTTACTCCTGAATGCAAAGAGACGGGCGATTTCGCCCGTCTCTTTCTGCTCGTAGCTCATTGCTCGAAGCTAGTTGATATCGAACTGCTCCTGATGCACCGCCGGATCGCTCTTCACGATGATCGTCCGCTTGGTCATCTCTTCCATCTCGTTCAGCAGGCGGCCGTTGGTCGATTTCAGTTCCTTGGCGACATCTGGATGTACGCGCAACATGACATCCTCGTGCTCCAGATGCTTCGTGATCTTGCGCATCTCGACATAGATCTCGTTGCAGATCGTAGTCACCGATTTCACGTAACCGGTAGATTGGCAGTACGGACACGGTGCACCGATCGTGCGTTCGAGCGACTGCTTCACGCGCTTCCGGGTAATGGCGACGAGGCCAAAGTCGTTAAACTGTAGCGTCTTTGATGGCGCCCGATCGTTGCGGAGTTCCTCTTCGAGGGCCTGCATCACGCGCTGCCGATTCCGGCGCTCGTCCATATCGATAAAGTCGATGATGATGATGCCACCCAAGTCGCGCAAGCGTATCTGCCTGACGATCTCCTTGATCGCGTCGACATTGGTCTTGACGATAGTGTCTTCGAGACGCGCTGTCTTGCCGACGTATTTTCCGGTATTGATGTCGATTGCGACCAGCGCCTCCGTCTGGTTGATGACGATGTAACCGCCGCTCTTTAGCCAGACCTTCGACTTAAGCGCCTTGTTCATCTCCTCGGCCAGGCCGAATTGCTCGAACAGCGGCGTCTCCTTGGTATAGAGCTTCACCCGCTTCACCATATTTGGCTGAAAGCGGTTGAAGAAGCGCAAAATCCGCTCGTACTCGGGTTCGGTATCGACCCAGATCACGTTGAAGTCAGCCGTGACCTGATCGCGCAGCACGCGCTCGACGACGTTAAGATCGTGGTAAATCAGTGCGGGTGGCTTGGAAGCTTCGGCACGGTTCTTAATGTCCTGCCAGAGGCCTTTCAGGAAGCGTATGTCCGCCCGAAGTTCCTCCTCAGTTGCGCTTTGCGCGGCCGTACGGACAATGAATCCGCCATGGCCGTTTTCGCGCTCGCTCAGGATAATTCGCTTCAGACGCTGACGTTCTTCCTCGGACGAAATCTTGCGTGATACGCCGGTGTGATTCACGGTCGGCATGTAAACCAGGAACCGTCCGGGCAGAGCGATGTGACTGGTGATGCGCGCGCCCTTCTTGCCGATGGGCTCTTTTGCGATCTGAACCAGAATCTCTTGTCCTTCCTTGAGCAGATCACTAATCAGCGGGACAGGTGCGGATTCGCGGCGACGGAAGCGGCGTCCGCCACCTCCGCGACGTCCGCGATCACCACCTCCGCGGCGTTCGTAACCGGGACGATCGCGACGCTGCGAACGTTGTGTATAACCGGCCGTGGCAGCCGGAGCTCGAACTTCCGCGCGGGCATCAACGGTGCCGTTTCCGCGAGCTTCCGCGTCCAGAATTGCTTCGGCTTGCGCCTGAGCCTCTTCCAGTTCCGCTTCGTCGCTGTCTTCCTCCGTCTCCGCGGCGGTAGTCGTAGCCGCATCGACCTCGCCTGTTTCGGCGAGTGAGGCCATGTGGATCTCGGTCACCGCCTCGCGGGCATCGCCATTCAGATGTCCGGCAGCTTGTGTTTCCTCTTCGAACTCGTCATCGCCTTCTTCCGACGAGGCTTCATAGCGGACCGTATCGGCTTCATCCTCGTCGATGGTCTCTTCTTCCATCGTTCCCGGAGCGGCGAACACGGGCTCTTGCGGTTCCCGATATTCGCGCACCGTTTCATCGTGAAGGTCGGTGGCACCAGTAGAGTGCTCGTCTAGGTCGTGAGACTCCTCGACCTGTTCCTCTTGCTCTTCATGCTGGCTAGCCGCATCCGATGCCCAGTTTGCGGCCGGAACACTCTCCTCTGCATGCTGCGGACGACGGAACTCGGTCTCCCACGCAACTGAGGTCGATGCGGACTCTACGGGTTCTTCGGACGCCTGGTGAATGTCTTCGTGTTCCTCATGCAAAGGCTCGGCAACGGTCTCTCCAACCGCGAAGATTGGCTCGTCGTCGGGGAAAGTGGCAGCAATGCGAGCAGGGTTTTCACTGAACGATTCAGGAGAAACTTCGGTCTCCCTTGGTGCAGGATGGTTTTCGTGTGCCGGTTGCTGCTGCGAGTAGCGCTGGTACTTGGAAATCGATTCTCCGGGTAACAGGATCGGCTGATATCCGGCCGGGGGACCCGACGGAGTTCGAGGGGCGCTTTCCGCAGGCCGCGAGAAACGCTGTTCCGGCGCACGGTCAGGGCTGCGCTCCGGACGTTCGCCACCTCGTTCGCGCTCGCGTCCGCGCCCTCCACGGCGGCGGCGGCGTCCACGCCAGTTTCCGCGATCCCTGGATTGCTGCGGATCTCCTCCATTGGACGGCTCGCCGGCTTCGCCTGCAGTCGCTTGCGTCTGGCCTTCGGCCTGTCCCTCTTCCTCGGCAATCTCTTCAAACTGCGCCGGTTCTCCTTCGCCCGACGTCTCAACCTCTTCCGAGCTAGCTGAGCCGTTCTCGCGCGGCGCCTGCTGCCTCATGTCCTGTACGCCGCGAGTGGCGGGAACGACGTCGGTTAAATCGTCGTCGTGCTCTTCCAGTTCCATGAAATCGGAAACGTAAAGGAAAGCGTCCCGTTCGAGCCCGATATCCACGAAAGCCGACTGCATGCCTGGCAGCACGCGGGTCACACGGCCTTTGTAGATGGATCCAGCCAGCGTGTATTCGTTCTCGCGCTCAAGATAGACTTCCGCGAGGAGATCGTCTTCCACAAGGCCCACTTTGGTTTCGTGTGGCGTGGAAGACACAAATAGTTCTTTATTCATTGACACTCCGGTCCCACCAGGCCCATGCAAGGAGCCAGACAGGGTTCACGGGCGTGACGTCAGTGGAGGTGGGGGAAGGATTGAGAGTTGCGACGCTGCCCCGGATAGGGGACGAGACAGGAAAGGGTGTTCCCCTAACCGAATCCGCTGCACAAGCTTGAGAATCTTCTGCACTTATCGCTAAGTTCTGCCGGGGTTTGTGACCGCACTCTCAGACCATTCTGGTCGGGGGGCCGTTCCCTGCCCGGCTAACTGCTCAATTTCAATCCTGCCCGGCTCTCGACTGCTCGACTGCCGGTGAAATGCCCCCTTCACGCGAGGGCGATCGATATTTTGGGGCTGTGCCTCGAGGCACAGCAAACTGCATCCTGCCGTCTTCCTGTCCCTGTTCCCTCGCCTAACCGGCTCACCCGGCTAGTTAACGAAACGGCGCATTCGAACATTCATTACGAGCCCCAGCGCCAGAAACATGAACAACACGGAAGACCCACCGTAACTCATGAGCGGCAGAGGTATTCCGGTGACTGGCATAAAGCCAACCACCATGCCGACATTGACCAGAATATGGAAGCTAAGCACAGCCACCACACCCATGACTACGAACGTGCCAGCGCGGTCGGGCGCTGTTTGCGCGTTCTGCGTCAAACGCATCAGCACAATGAAGTATAGCAGCAGAACTCCGAGAGCGCCTACGAATCCATGTTCTTCGGAAAACGCGGCGAAAATGAAGTCCGTTTGGGGAACGGGCAGAAAATTCCCGTGTGTTTGCGACCCTTTCCCGCCCCAAAGGCCTCCAGAACCGACTGCAATCTTGGATTGTTCAACTTGGTACCCCGACCCCTGAGGATCGAGTTCGGGGTCCAGAAAACTGGTCAGACGCTGCTTCTGATACGTCTTGAGAACATGAACTCGCGGAACAAAGAAAACCGCGCCTATCGCTACCACAGCCAGTAAACCAACTGCGACCCCTTGTTTCCACTGCAAACCACCTAGGAAAACACCCATGACCGCGATTGGGACGTAGGTTAGAGCGGTTCCAAGGTCCGGCTGAGCCAGGACCATCAGCATGGGAACGCCGACGATTGCCCCAGCTTTCAGGAAATCAGACCAGGAAAGGTCCCGCTGGCGCATGTCCGCAAAATACTTAGCTGCAGCCAGAATCAGAATCAGTTTGACCCACTCGGACGGCTGGAAGTGATTGCTTCCGTGAATCTTGATCCAGCGCCGGGCCCCCAGGTATTTCTGCCCAAACAGTAAAACACCGACCAGGGATCCGAGTCCTGCGATGTAGAACCAATGAATCTGTTCCAGGATCGCCTGGTAGTTCACCAGGCTCATGAGGAACATCATACCCACGCCTGCCACCACCCAATAGATCTGCTTGATGTGCGCTCCGGCAAACTTCGTATGCTCCGTCGCGCTGTGGATCTCCATGATCCCAAGCCCGCAGATGAGCAGGACGAATCCCATGAGGATCCAGTCAAAATCGCGAAATGAAACGTAACGTGCCAATCAGTTCTCAGTTCTCAAGGTAGCTATCAGCTCTTAAGTCGCTGTCAGATCTCAGCTGTCAGTAATCCCTCGTCAAATCTGTCATCCAGCAGCGGCGAAGCCGGTGCGAGGGACCGTACAAAACTCAAACAGCACCCTGGCGCAAACAAGATCACAAATTCGCCAACCACCACAGTAAAAGCCAGCCGCGTAAAGATCCCTCATCCGGCGTAAACCCCACTACCTCATTCCCGGGGCGGCCGCGGCCGGCAACATCGCCTTCTTCGGCAGATCGATGATGAACTTCCCGCCCTGCAGTCCATCCTTACTTCGATCATCTTTTCCATCGTCATCCGGAGCGGTCCACAATCCTCCGATATCCACCGTCCCGGCCGGTTTGTCCGCCATCTTGGGTGGATTCCGGTGTTGCTTCTCGACGTACGCCTTGATGACCTGGGTCGCCAGCCGGGCTGCGAGTCTCCCGTGCTCACCGCCCTGAAACAGCACGCAAACGACGATGTCCGGATTGCGCCTCGGCGTGAAACCGACAAACCATCCGTTTTGCGCCAGAGCATCGCTGTTCTTGAACCGGGCGCGCGTCGCCAGTGAAACGACCTGGGCGGATCCCGTCTTCCCTGCGATATCGATCCCTGGTATATGGGCCGAAGGTGCGGTGCCTTCCGGCAGCAGCACTCGTGACATCGCATCAGTAATGAAATTCCAACCGTTCGGATCAATCGGCACGCTTTTGACATCCGTATAGTGCGCCGTTTCCACCAATCCAGGCGGCAGTTCCGTGGGACTGATCACGTGCGGCACCACCATGCGCCCGCCCATCGAGATTGCGCTGATCGCTCGAAGCAACTGCACGGGAGTGATTGCGATCGCTCCCTGCCCGATGCCGACCGAAATCGTTTCGCCCGCGAACCACTTCTGCTTGAAGTTCCGGATCTTCCATTCTTCCGACGGCATGATGCCGGAGACTTCATTGGGAAGATCTATGCCCGTTTTCTGTCCCAGCCCCAAATCCGTCGCGTATTTTGCAATGCGGTCAATCCCGAGTTTGTTGGCCAAGGTATAGAAGAAAACGTCGCACGACTGGTAGATCGCCTTCTCGAGATCGACCGGGCCATGTCCGCCTTTCACCCAGCACCCGAAGCGGCGTCCGTAGAACTCGGCCGATCCGGCGCAGTTCACGTGCAGGTCTTGCGCGATGTGCTCCTGCCATCCGGCAACCGACATGATGATCTTGAAGGTCGATCCTGGCGCGAGCTGCGCCTGAATGGCTTTATTAAGCAACGGCTTGTCGGGATCAGTGACCAGTTTATTCCATTCGTCACGCGAGACTCGCACGGCGAAGTCATTCGGATCGAATGTCGGGCCGCTCACCATCGCAAGAATTTCGCCGGTGTGCGGATCCATCGCAATGATTGCCCCATTCTTCCCTTCCAGGGCTTGTTCCGAAGCGATCTGCAGATCGATATCGATGGTCAACTTCAGCGGCTTGCCCGGCACGGCCTCCGTTTCGCCGAGACGTCCGACTTCGCGCCCGTGGCTGTCCACGAGTGCCTGCCGCGATCCGTTCTTACCCATCAGCAAGTTGTTGTACTGGCGCTCAACTCCCGAAATTCCGACCACGTCACCGGGGTCATAGAGTTCAAACTGCGGCTGGTTGAGCATGTCGTCGGTAACTTCGCCAACGTAGCCGATCAGATGCGCCATGAATCCGTTGCGCGGGTACAGGCGCCGGTGCGCCATGATGGTGTCGAGTTCTGGTAGTTCGTTTCGATGCGCTTCGATGAACTGCAACTCGTCCGGTGTGATGTCTTCTTTCAGGAAGATCGGTTGATACTGAGGCATGGAAGCGAAGCGGCGAATGCGCGCGCGCACTTCGTTTGGATCCAGGTGAAGGCCTTGCGCGATGAGGTCTGCATCGGCAGCCAGGTCGCGGCTTGAATCGCGCAAGAGTAGCGCGGAGAACGAAGGATAGTTGTCGACGATCGTGCGGCCTTCACGATCGAGAATGCGCCCCCGAGGAGCGAGCACCGGAACATTGCGGATACGGTTCCGCTCGGCGGCGAGCGAATAGAAATCGCTCTGCATGACCTGAAGCCGCCATAGCCCATAGGCAAGAATCAGGAAGATGCCAAGGATGATGTATTGCGCCGCCGTCAGGCGACCCGGTGATACTTTTTCGTCGCGGCCGAACATCAGGATTGAGGCGACAGACTCCCCACTTTCGCGGCACACGGGCGCACGTCAGAAAGGGTAGCTGATGCCATTTTCCTCTCGGGAATTAATTCCATTCTAAATCCGATGGTGCTACAGCGGGGACCATTCCAGTGACGAAGGTCATCAGTCTTTGCCGGGAGCCAGAAGCCGAGAGCCTGAACTCCTACGTTCTCTGTTTGAACCGGTCAAGCGCGAAGTACAACAACACTCCGATGAACGCATTGACTAGTCCGGCGACGATTCCGCGGGGCCAACTCCAACTCTGGGTCATGTTGACCAGCCCGTGGGCAATTGTGAAGTACACCGCCGAATGGACCAAATAGAACCCGATCGTCACCAGGAAGCGGGCGCCGGCGTTCTCCACATCAAGTTTTACGCCCAGAGAGGACGCTCCGTACCCCACGACGGTTTTGGCGATTCCATAGATGCCAATCGGATTGTGACCGAGCATGTCCTGCGCCAGTCCGATGAACGCACCTGTAAACAAACCCGCAATCGGACTTCGGCGAGCCATGGCAAAAAAGATCGTTACCAGCAGGGGCAGGTCGACGTAAACGGCAAAACGCGGAAACCGAAGAGGCACGAAGGCCTGGATAAATAGAGCGAGCAGCGGGACGCCAATGGTTACAGGGATGCTGAACCGGTAAACCTCAACTTGCTCTCCCGATGTGTAGGTGATGGGCACGCTAGTTAGGACTGCTGTCGTTCGTTGATGGCTCGGGGTTAGCCGCGTTGGCCGGCGGCGTTTGTGGCTGCGTCAGGGAAGGCTTGACGGGTAGGGTTTTCGGCTTGGAAGCCGCGTTGTCCAGCTTCGGCTTCGTAACAGAACCAACCGGAGTAGCTGCGTTGTGCGCATCGGTTTGTAGGGGCTTGTTTGCAGGGCTGCCAGTCGCCGGCTTGGCGGAACCTGGGGTCGCCGCCGCGTTCGTAGTCCGAGCCGACTCCTGACTAGCTCCAGTCACGGCCTTCGCACTGCCTTGGACTCCGGCTGCAACCGAATTTGCATCCGCCGCCGGCCTATCGGGCACGGAAGGCAATCTTTGCGCAAGAATATCTGCCGCCCGGACCCGTCCTCTTTCTTCAGCAGTCGCTTGGCGGTCCTGCTTTTCAACCAGTACGAGAACTTCTTCGAGTTTGCTCAGGTTTGCGGCCGGCCTGATTTTGATATTCAGAAAGAGGTCCTTCCCGCTGCCCACATTACTGACCGTCCCAACCGGCAGTCCTTTGGGGAAAATTTGATCTCCCCCGCTCGTGAGCACTCTCTCACCCGCCTCCACCTGCTGGTCGCTCATCACCTTTTCGAGCGCTACCTCTCCATTCACCGTGCCGCGCAATACGCCCTGCAGCCGCGTCTTCTCCAGGATGGCGCCGACGCCGCTACTCTGGTCGCTAATTAGGAGAACCTGAGCAACATTGGGATATACGATCAACACCTTTCCCACAATACCGTCGGCGGTAATCACCGCCATCTCTCGTTTGACCCCGGCATTCTCGCCCTTGTCGATGTAGATGATGCGCGACATGTCGCTGCCGCTGGAGCCGATCACCTGCGCAGCCACCGTCTTGGCTACATACTGTTCCTTAAAGGCAAGCAGGGCCTGTAACCGACGCGCCTGGGCCGCATCCTCGTTCAGACGAACTTGCTCCAGACGCATCTGCTCGATCTGTTGTTTCAGTTCGCGGTTCTCGGCGCGGACACCGCGCAAGTAGAAGTAGTTATGCCAGACGTTGCCGGTGCCATTCCGGATCCAGACCAGCCCGCGTTCAAGGGGTGAAATTGCGCCCACCACCCAGATTCGAATCAGGCGAGTATCGGTCTCGTTGCCGCTGCGCTTCACCTGCATGGCAAGGCCCAGCACCTGTAGAAACAAGACTCCTACGAGGATGACCAGGTTGCGGTAACGGCCGAGGACGGATTCCATATGAAAAGTTTCAAGGTTTCAAAGTTACAAAGTTTCAAAATCCGCAAGTCTCACATCGGGTGCGGTGAAACCTTGAAACTTTGAAACCTTGAAACCTGAAGTTGCGCCTATTCGATCGAGATCTTTCTGAGCAGCTTGAAATCGCTGAGCATCTTGCCGGTGCCGAGCACCACGCTGCATAGCGGATCGTCCGCGATTGAAACCGGCAGCCCGGTTTCTTCGCGGATGCGCTTGTCGAGGTTCTTCAGCAATGCGCCGCCGCCAGTCAGCACGATGCCGCGGTCGCTGATGTCGGCGGACAACTCCGGAGGCGTACGCTCGAGGGCCACGCGAATTGCATTCATGATCGTCGAAACACACTCGCTGAGTGCCTCTCGGATTTCGCCATCATCCACCGTGATCGTCTTCGGCACGCCCTCAATCAGGTTGCGCCCCTTGATCTCCATCGTCATCGGCTTGTCGAGTTGATGAGCCGATCCGATTTCCATCTTGATCTGCTCGGCCGTCCGCTCGCCAATCAATAGGTTGTATTTCCGCTTCAGATAGTTCATGACAGCTTCGTCCATCTGGTTGCCGGCCATACGCACGGAACGCGAATAGACGATACCGCTCAAAGAGATGACTGCGATGTCCGTGGTGCCGCCGCCGATATCCACCACCATATTGCCGCTGGGTTCAGTAATCGGCAGGCCTGCTCCGATTGCGGCTACCATGGCCTGCTCGACAAGATGGACTTCGCTCGCCTTGGCGCGATAGGCCGAATCCATAACCGCGCGTTTTTCTACCTGGGTGATTTCGGAAGGCACGCCGATCACGATCCGCGGATGCACCAGCATCTTGCGGTTGTGCGCCTTCTGGATGAAGTAATTCAACATCTTCTCGGTGACTTTGAAGTCGGCGATGACGCCGTCCTTCATGGGCTTAATCGCGACGATGTTGCCGGGTGTTCGGCCCAGCATCTCCTTCGCCTCCTTGCCCACCGCTTCCACTTCGCCCGTGTTCTTATTAATGGCGACGATTGATGGTTCGTTGACAACGATCCCTTTGCCGCGCGCGTACACGAGCGTGTTGGCGGTGCCGAGGTCGATAGCCAGATCGCTGGAAAAAATGCTGAACAGCGATCGCAGATTGTGATTGCGCGTGGCGCCTGAATGGAATCCGTTGTTTGACATGACGAAGTAATCCGTCTTTCTACAATGCTGCCCTTCCGGGAACTTCCCGGCTGGTTCCTGAATTTTTAAGGATGGCTATCTCCATTTTACGGGATTGAGGCCAACCCTGCTTGACTCAAAAGTTCTTCCGCACCCGAACACTGTCCGCCTACTGGATGATGATCTTTTTCTGCTGCGTATTGACGCCGCCCTGAGCGGTTTGCGCGGTCACCGTAATCACCGCTTCTCCGGTTGGCAGTGGCGGCGTGAAGTAATGGAACCCGCCATCCGCTCCCACCATCGGAACTTCACTTCCGTTCACCATCACTCGAGCTCCGGTCTGCGTTTTCCCTTGCACTTCTATAACGTGCCCATGCTGAATAAACGGATCCAGTTCCAGGTCAATCGCTTCGCTATTTTTCCCCTTGGGAATGATGGTGAAGCGGTTCTTCTCGCTTTCGACCGACTCTTTCCCGCCGGCATCGTAAGATTGCACCATCCAGTAATAGGCGCCCTCCCCGAGGTTTGTGACGGTCACTGCTGCCGTATTAACCTTTTTGTCAACCAGTGTAGAGGAAAAATATGGGTTGCGGGAGATACGAAGCCGGTACCCAACCGCATTCGCCATCGCCGTCCACGAGAACGCGACATCCTTCATCGACTCCTCCGTGGAAAATAGCGGCGCCATGTTCGCGGGTGCAATCGGCGTGGGTGGCCCAATCTCTTTCGCCTTCTCCATATGGCTCTGCTGTCCTTGGAAGCTCACCTTTTCCCAGTTCGCCAGTTTTAGGGTCTCGCCGTTACGAGTGACCTCGCCTGCACCTTTCTTCATCAGGATTTCGTGCTGGTCCGAGGTGGGATTGTTGTGCACCTGCGCCGCCGATTCTGGTGCTAACGATGCGGTTGCACCTGCCACAATCACTTGCGATTTCGATCCCTGGCTGTACGTCGCCGTCGAAAGATCCACAGTCCCCGTACTCACCGCCACCGCAACATTCGTCTGCTGCTGATCGTTGGCCGAGTTCTCTTCGATCACGATCAGGGAATCCTGTTTCACGGTATAGCTTGTACCGTCATTGAAGACGACCTTCGCCATGCCCTCGGAGCCGGTCTGCACAACATCGCCCTTTTCCAGCGGGATATTGTAGTCAGCCGGAACCCAGCTGTTGCCGTTCCCCTTCTTGATTCGGACCGTCCCGTCGAGTGCGGTAAAGTGTGCCTGCTGGGCCGTGATCACTCCCGTCCCAGTCGCAGGCGCCATGCCGGCGACGTGCTCCAGAAGTTTGCTGGTCACATCGCCCGCTTTCTTGACGCTGCTCTGCGTGAATTGCGGAAACGCCAGCCGCATGGACATGAAGAATCCCGCGGCTATTGCAATGATCAGCAGCGCGAGACTTCGGTACGTGACGGTCGTCCACGCGACATGGAGCCCCGGTTTGCGATTATCGGAAGACACTTATGGCCTGAAAACCTCTACGGATTCAGCGTGTGTGCGCTAAAAGAAAACGGTAGCACAGCAAAAAGAGAGGAAAGAACACGTAATCAGTTTGGGAGGTTACCTTGGTGCTGAATCGGGACGGAGAGGAAGCCGGAGCGTCCCTGGCTTCCTTTTCCCAACAACCGCTTCCTGCCTACTTCAGCCGCGCTCCGACGGGAACATCCTCGAGAAAACTCGCCAATACCGGCTTTCCACCTTCAAGTGATGCTGCAACAATCATCCCGTTGGACTCGTATCCACGCATCTTCCGCGGTGCCAGGTTTGCCACGATTACGACTTTTCGTCCTACCAGGGTTTCCGGCGCGTAGGCCTCCGCAATGCCCGCTAGAACCTGGCGCACTTCTGTTCCTATATCGATCTCCAGGCGAAGCAGTTTGTCTGCCTTTGGCACCCGCTCCGCCACCTTCACCAGTCCCACGCGCAACTCGACCTTGGCGAAATCGTCAATCGTAATCTTTCCGCCGTCGTTTGTCGGAGCGACCGCGGCAGGCGCCGGGGCTTTCGCAACTTCAGATGCGGTGGTTTGAGTCGGCGGCAGTTTGGCTTCTTCCGCCGCCGGCTTTTGCTGATCTTCCATCTTCTGCATCCTTTCAATCGCGCTTTTATCGGCGCGCGGAAACACGGGACTGACGTCACCGAGTCTGGTTCCAAGCTGAAGTTGTCCCCACGCCAGATCAGCTAGTGCCAACTTCTTGATATCGCCCAATCCCATCTGCGACCAGATCTTGGCGGTCGCGTCTGGGATTACGGGGTGCGCCAGGGCAGTCGCAATGCGCAACGCCTCCGCTGATGTGTAGAGCACTGTCGCCAGTCGTGCGCGGCTCTCATCATCCTGCTTCTCGCCCAGTGCCCACGGCTCATTCTCGACGATGTATCGATCCACCGCCGCGATCAGTCCCCAGGCGGTCTCAAGCGCGCGTGAAAATTGAAATTGATCGAACAGGGTTCCGAACTCTTTGATCGCCTTGCGAGCGGTTTCAGCGACGGCATCATCGCCAGGCTTTCGTGCAACCGCATGTGACGGGTACGGCACTTCCCCTTTGAAGTACCGGTTGATCATGGTCAACGTGCGGCTGGCCAGATTGCCGATTCCGTTCGCCAGATCGGAGTTATACCGCTGCACTAGTGCATCGAATGAGAAGGATCCATCCTGTCCGAACACAACTTCGCGGAGCAGGAAGTAGCGCAGCGCATCCGCGCCGAGCACATCAAGAATTGTCTCCGTTCGCACAATATTGCCGCGCGACTTCGACATCTTGCTCTCCTCAAACAAGAGCCAGCCGTGAGCCACGATCGCCTTCGGTAGCGGCAATCCCGCCGCCAGCAGGAATGCCGGCCAGTACACGCAGTGAAACCGGACGATCTCCTTGCCGATCATGTGCACATCTGCGGGCCAGTACTTCTCAAAAGCCGCTTGCGCAGCCGCGTGCGATGATCCATATCCGATGGCAGTGATGTAGTTGGCCAGAGCATCGAGCCACACATAAATCACATGCTTCGGATCGTCGGGCACCGGAATGCCCCACGAAAATGTCGAGCGGCTGATCGACAGGTCACGTAATCCCGAGCGCACGAACGAAATCACTTCGTTACGCCGCGTCTCGGGACGAACAAATTCCGGATTGGCATAAAGCTCGAGCAGCTTGTCCTGAAATGCCGAAAGCTTGAAGAAATAGTTTTCTTCGTGCACGGTTTCGGTGATCCGTCCGCAGGTCGGGCAAGGATCGCCCGGTTGCGCGCCATCGACATAGAGTTCGTCTGAAACGCAATACTGACCGGTATAGGTTCCCTTGTAGATGTAGCCGTTGTCGCGAATCTTCCGGAACAGCGTCTGGACGCGCTTCTTGTGGCGCTCTTCGGTGGTGCGGATGTAGTCGTCATTCGAAATTCCCATCCGCTGCCAGAGCTTGCGGAACTCGCTGGAGATCTCGTCCGCATATTGCTGCGGAGTCTTGCCCGCAGCCTGCGCGGCCCGCTCGATCTTCTGTCCGTGCTCGTCGGTGCCGGTGAGAAAAAAAGTGTCATCGCCCAACAGTCGATGCCGCCGCGCGATGGTATCGCACGCAATCGTCGTGTACGCATGACCGATGTGAGGCCGCGCGTTTACGTAATAGATCGGAGTCGTTATGTAGAACTTCCTGCTCATAATTGTGCCTGTATCGTTACAGAATACAGTGAGACCTCTGTGCGCCCCAGTGCCCTCTGTGTTTAAAGCTTTTCGCCTTTGACGAGATAAGCTCGCGAGGCTTCCTGAATCACGGTCTTAAGCGGCACATGCCGTTCCGCGGCGATTCGCCGGCAATCTTCATACTCTGGCGTGTAATTGGTCACGGTGCCGTTCATGCTGGCGATCTTGATGCGCACCTCGCCCCATTGCGTCAGCACGCTTTCCCATCGTCGCGCCAGGGTTTGCCTCGATTCGTCGCGACGACGAACTCCGAGAGTGGTCGTCTCCGTGAACAGAAGTTGCGTCAATTTGTCTGCATCTTCGACTTTGCAGAGTACCGTCAGTAGCATACCCGGACGATTCTTCTTCATCTGCACGGGGATGCCCAACACATCGAGCGCTCCATCTTCAAGCAGACGGTCCATGACATATCCGAAAACCTGCGGATTCAGGTCGTCAAGATTCGCTTCCAGCACGGTGATCATCTCGGAATGCACCTTCGACGCCGCTGCCGGAACCTCTTCACCCACCACCAATCGGAGCACGTTCGGATGCTTCTCGAATTCTCGGGATCCCGCTCCATATGCCGCTTTCTCAACTTTCATCTCCGGGAATGCCGCGAAGCGTTTCGCGAGCGTCTTCACGATGGCCGCCCCCGTTGGAGTCACCAGCTCCGCCTGCAGCCCCGATGAGTACACCGGAGCATCTTTGAGCAGTTCCAGCGTTGCCGGCGCCGGAACCGGGAATGTTCCGTGCGCGCATTTGACCGTACCGCCGCCAACGTTCAACCGGGAACAAACAATCTCTTCCACTCCGAGTGCTTCTGCGCCTACGGCAGCGCAGACGATGTCCACGATCGCATCGACCGCACCGACTTCATGAAAGTGAATCTTCTCGATCGGCACGTTGTGGATCTTCGCCTCCGCGGCCCCCAGAGACTCAAAGATCGAGATCGCAGTTCTCTTGGCGGATTCGGAAATTCCAGCGGCGGAGATGATGTTTCGAATCTCAGTCAGTCCACGGTGGGAATGACTATGCGGCGCCGGCGGCTCAGCCTGCGAATCGGTCGAATGCTCATCATTGTGCGGGTGCGCATGTCCGTGCTCGTGGCTGTGATCGTGCTCGTGTGAATGCTCGTGCTCCTCGTGGGGACGTGCGGCCTCCTGCTTGGCCCAATATTCTTCGCGCGGCATGTCCTTTTCGCCGTCGACCCAGACATCCACTTTCGTAGCTGAAATTCCGCCGCGGATCACGCGGGTGATCTCCAGCTTAGCCCCAACATTCAGCGCCGCAACCGTTTGCCCCAGCAGTTGGGGCGAGACTCCAGCATCCACCAGGGCACCCAGGAACATGTCGCCACTGATGCCGGAAAAGCACTCTAGGTATGCGATACGCATATTAGGACCACGGAACGGCTATCGGTCGTCAGTCCCCGCTAGCACCAACCGAGGACAAGGAACGATTTTTCATCATAGGGAACGGCCTCTCACCGCGTCAAACCTCGACGCCCTCGCGTCTCTGATAAAATCGCTGCTTCTTCAATAGCTTAGAGGGATTCCTTGTATCGCAATCTAGAACATCTTCTCGCCCAGCGAGTGCTGGAATGTCTGAAGCGCCGCAATCCGGACGCGGCCTTACCAAAAGTAGTCGTGGAGCCCCCTCCTAAGGTCGAACTCGGAGACTTCGCCATCCCCATCTTCCCTTTTGCCAAGCCACTGCGCTTAGCCCCGTTGAAGATTGCGCAGATGATTAAGGATGAAATTGGCCCCGTCGAAGGCATCGCCGAGATGCAGGTCGTGCCTCCTGGATATCTGAACGTCAGGATCGACCGGGGTTGGATGGCAAGAGCGCTCGCCAATGACGACAAGCCGAAACGCGACATCCCGCCGGGCAAAATTCTGGTCGAGCATTCGAGCATCAATCCCAACAAGGCTGCCCATATCGGACACCTGCGCAACGCGATTCTGGGCGACACGTTCGTCCGCCTGCTGCGCTCGGCGGACCGCGAAGTCGATATTCAGAATTACATCGACAATACCGGGGTGCAGGTGGCGGACGTGATAGTCGGGTTCATTCATCTGGAAAAGAAGTCGCAGGCGGAAATCGAAGCCCTCACCCGGCAACCGCGGTTCGATTACTACTGCTGGGATCTTTACGCGCGGGTTTCGCAATGGTACGAGGTTGATCCCCAGAACAAAAAGGTGCGGCTCGACACTTTGCACGCAATCGAAGATGCCGGGAGCGAAATCGCGGCCATCGCGGATCTCATTTCAGTTTCCGTACTCCGTCGCCATCTCGAGACCATGGACCGTCTCGACATCGAATATGACTTCCTTCCGCGAGAGAGCGAGATCCTTCATCTTCACTTCTGGGATGCCGCATTCACCAAGCTCAAGGAGGCCCGAGTACTCACGTTCGAAACGGAAGGCAAGAATAAAGGCTGCTGGGTGATGCGGCGCGCGGGAGGTTCAGAAACAAATCTCACCACAGAGGATACGGAGTACACGGAGGACGACAAACTTTCGGAAGAAGACCAGAAGGTGATCGTTCGCTCGAACGGCACCGTAGGGTATGTCGGCAAAGACATCGCCTACCACATGTGGAAGTTTGGCCTGCTTGGACTCGATTTCGGATACAGGAAATTCTACGACTATCCCAACGACCATGAGTGCTGGATCTCAGCCACAAATGGAGAAAAGAATCACCCACACTTCGGCAGCGTCTCTGAAAACTACAACGTCATCGACGTTCGGCAGTCGGAGGCACAAAACGCAGTGAAAGAAGCTCTGCGCGATCTGGGTCACGCAGAAGCTGCCGACCATTTCACGCACTTCTCTTACGGGATGGTGGTGTTGACTCCCCGCTGCGCCGCTGAACTTGGTTACAGCCTGAGCGAAGAAGACAAAACGCGCCCCTTCATCAGCGTGAGCGGCCGCAAGGGATTCGGCGTCAAAGCTGACGATCTTCTCGATCAACTGATCGCCTCGGCGAAAAAAGAAGTGGACTCCCGCCACCCGCAACTGAGCGAACCCGAACGCCTCGGCATCGCCACGCAAATTGCGATTGGCGCCCTGCGTTACTTCATGCTGAAATACACGAAGCAATCGGTCATCGCCTTCGACTTCAAGGATGCGCTTAGCTTCGAAGGAGAAACCGGGCCCTACGCGCAATACACGGTCGTCCGCGCTGCCAGCATCTTCCGGAAAGCCGGCATCGATCCCGACACCTTCCTGAATCAATCCGCCCTCCCAGCGGAAGCTCTCGCCGCGTACTTCAGCGCGCCTGATGGCAACGATATCTGGGAACTCTGGCTGGCAGCGTCCAAAACTTCTTACGTGATCGAGCAGTGCATCGCCACGACAGAGCCTGCGTATCTCGCCAAGCATGTCTTTCAGCTCGGGCAGCTTTTCAACACCTTCTATCATCGCCATCCGATCTTGAGCGAAGAAAACGACCGGCGAAAACAGTTCCTGTTCGCCACAGTGGCTGTCGTTCGCCGCGAGCTACTCAAAACATTGCAGGTTTTGGGCATCACTGTGCCTCCAGTCATGTAGAATGCGGGCAAACTAGCTAGGCAAGCTCGGGCCATTACGGATCTAAAGTATGAATACAGCCGGAGCATCAGTTCCGAGATCTCATCCCCTATTTCGCCGGATTCTTTTCGGCCTGATCTTTCTTGTGCTTCTTCTCGCCACAACCGGATTTCTCTACGAAAACATCGCCGAGGCCCGCAACCACCGGTTCAACCCGCCGGCCGGCCGGTTCGTGGAAGTCGCTGGCCGCAAGATGCATATCGACTGTACCGGCGAAGGCACTCCTACAGTCGTTCTCGATGCTGGTCTCGGGGATACCTACTTATCGTGGCGGAAGGTACAACCGGAAATCGCCAAGCTTACGCGCGTTTGCTCATACGATCGCGCTGGGCTCGGATACAGCGACTCCAGTTCCGGCCCTCGGACAAGCAAAGTAATCGCCGAACAACTCCACGATCTGCTACAAGCAGCCAGCGTCGCGCCTCCCTACGTTCTTGTCGGGCATTCCCTGGGCGGATACAACGTTCGCGTGTACGCGAATCTCTATCCCGGCGACGTTGCCGGTATGGTGCTGGTCGACGCCTCGCATCCCGAGCAGGACAAGCGCATGCCTGCGGAAATAAAGAACATGCAGGGAAGCTGGGAGCGCGAAGCCCAATTCCTCGAATACACGATGCCCTTTGGAGTCCCTCGCCTGATGGGCCTTTGCGAAGAAGATCCCGCCCTGCGCGCTGCGGAATGCAACTGGCGAAATGCGCACGAAGGACTCGCCGAAATGAAAGCCTTCTCCGAGAGCGCAGCGGAGACAGCGGAAACGGGATCCCTCGGATCCATGCCTCTCGCAGTGCTCTCGCACGACCCCGACAAACCTTCCAGCGAACTTCCTCCGGATCTCGCCAAGCCCATGAATGAAGCTTGGGAGAAAATGCAGGAAGAGCTCACTCACCTCTCTTCCCGCGGAACGCAAGTTATCGCGAAAAACAGCTCACATTACATTCAGCTGGATCGGCCGGATGTCGTTATCGATGGCGTTCGTAACGTTGTCCAACAAGCCCGACAACTTCGGTCCGCGCCAGTTCAATGACCCATTGATCCACTCTACCCCTCTCCACTGAACCTGCTAACCTGATCTTTCACCTTAAAACTCCGGGAAGTTCGCTTCAGTATTTCAGGAGCACGTGATGGACCTCAGCAATAGGCCTGCCTCCGTTCCCTTCGTTGTGCTGTTCATGATTTTGCTTGTGCCCACCGGTCTACCCGCGCAGGATGCCGCTACGCCGACATCGCCGGATTCTGCCAACCATCGGCCACGCATCGGACTCGCACTCAGCGGTGGCGGTGCGCTCGGACTCACCGAAATCGGAATCCTTCAGTGGATGGAAGAAAATCACATCCCCATCGATCGAATTGCAGGAACCAGCATGGGCAGCATCATTGGCGCCATGTATGCCACGGGCATGACTCCAACCGAGATCACAATATTCGCCAAAAAGATCAATTGGGAGGAAGCGCTCCTGCCGGAGCCGGTTTACTCGCAACTCTCGTTCCGCCGCAAGCAGGATCGCCGCACCTTCCTCGTCAGCACGCCTCTGGGCCTCAAGCACGGACTCAGAGGACCCAACGGCTACAACTCAGGCCAGGGCGTGGGACTGCTCCTCGACCGTATTGCCTTTCCAGAATCCACCATTCACAGCTTCGATGATCTGCCCACTCCCCTTCGTTGCGTCGCAACCGATATGCAAAGCGGAGACATCGTAGTTCTTCATGACGGCTCGCTGGCGCAAGCCATTCGCGCTTCCATGTCGATCCCGGGAATTTTCACTCCGGTAACGATAGATGGACACGTTCTTGCCGATGGCGGAATGGTACAGAACATTCCTGTAGAAACGGTGCGCGCCATGGATGCGGACGTCGTAATCGCCGTGGAACTTCGCCTGCCTCCCGTAGATGTTGGAGAGCTCAACACGTTGTCCGGAGTCCTTTCACGCGCGATCGATGTAATGATCACCCAGAACGAAGCCCACTCTCTCAAATTTGCCGATGCCAAAGTCAGTGTCGACATGAAGGGCTTTTTCATCAATGATTACTCCCGCCTCGATGAACTGATTAAGCTGGGCTATAACAGTGCGGTCAGCCAGTCTGCCGCTCTCCTGCCTTTTGCCATCAAAGACCCTGCGGAATGGCAGAAGTATCTGGATGAGCGGAACGCGCGCAAAAAACGGCCGATTCAAAAGGCTAATGTCATCGAGGTCAAGGGAACTGATCCGGACTCAGCCCGCAGAATCAGAGATCGGCTGAGCAAAGACCTCGGCAAGCAAATCGATCTGCACACCCTCGACACACAACTCACGCGCATCGCGGGTCGCGGCGAGTTCGACGCCCTGGGTTATGAAGGATTTGTGCAGAATGGCGTGCCCGGACTGCGCATCACCGCGCACGAGAAAACCTATGGTCCACCATTTGTAGATTTAGCGGTGAATGTTCAAGTATCCGGGGTCGCAGCCTTCGACTTCTCCGCGGGCGCTCGCATCACGTTCATGGACGTCGACCACCACGGCGGGGAATGGCGCAACGATCTTCTCTTCGGCTCAAGCAATCTCGGAGCCACGGAGTTCTATCAACCGATAGGTCAGACGAGATTCTTCGTCGCCCCGTTCGCTTTCGCGTCGAAGTATGCCCGGAACTCCTTCACTGGCCTGACGCGCGTAGCCGTTTTCGGAGACGAGCGCGCCGGAGGTGGTCTCGATATCGGCTATGACTCCGGACGTCGCAGCGAGTTCCGCTTCGGCTATGAATTGTTCGACGGCAAGTTGAGTCCGCTGATCGGCGCGACCGGACTGCCCATCGTCCGCGGCAGCACCGGACTCTTCCGCGCGCGTTACGTGTGGGACGGCCAGGACCTTCCCTCCGTTCCCAGCAGAGGTACGCGGATGGTCGCATCACTCTCGCGCGTTCTGCAAAGCCCCGGCCTGCCCAGGCACATCACGCAACTCGACGTGCAGACTTCCAACTTCGTTCCGCTCGGCCCAAAGACTTCCGTCTTCTTCAGCGTTTCTGGGGGAACCAGTATCGGCGGCTCCGCCGGACCGTTCCAGGTCTTCACGCTCGGCGGTCCGTTCCGCCTCGGGGCTTATCTTCCCGACGAATTCCTGGGCAATCACTACGTGTATTCTTCGTTCGGATTTCGGCGCCAGTTGTATCAACTGCCTCAGATTGTCGGACGAAAGATCTACTGGGGCGGGTGGTACGAAGCAGGAACTGCCTTCGGTACGGTTGCAGCCGATCCCGGGCCTGTCGCTATCCGGGGTACATTCAACATCGGGGTCATCGCCGACACGATCGTCGGGCCCATCGCCATCGCTGGCAGTGTCAGTCCCACCGGGCAAAGTCGCGTCAACTTCTCGATCGGAAAATTGTTCTAGCATTGACTCCGTACTCAGTGAGCTACTCAGACCTGGCTTGCAGCTCATGACTCGTAGCGCATAGCTAGCTTAGCGTTCCCATGTCGATCACAAATCGGTACCGCACATCACTCTTCAGGACGCGTTCGTACGCCTCGTTGACCTTCTGAATCGGTACAACTTCGATGTCGCATGCAATCTTGTGCTTGCTGCAAAAATCGAGCATCTCCTGCGTCTCCTGGATCCCGCCGATCTGCGAGCCAGCCAGACTGCGACGGCCCGCCGTCAGCGAGAATGCACCAACCGGGATATCCTTGTCGGGAAGTCCGACGATCACCATCGTCCCATCCACATTTAGGAGATCCAGATACTGCTTCCAGTCGATCTTGGCCGACACCGTGTTGAGGATCAGGTCGAAAGAACCTTTCAGCTTCGTAAACGTCTCTGGATCGGAAGTCGCGTAGAAATGATCCGCGCCTAGACGCTTCCCGTCCGCCTCCTTCTTCAGCGAGTGGCTGAGTACGGTAACGTCCGCGCCCATGGCGTGCGCGATCTTAACCCCCATGTGTCCGAGGCCGCCGAGTCCGACAATCGCGACCTTTTTCCCTGGCCCGGCATGCCAATGGTGAAGCGGCGAATACAACGTAATCCCAGCGCATAGCAACGGAGCACACGCATCGAGCGGCAAATTGTTCGGCATGCGAAGCGCGTAATTCTCATCCACCACAATCCGCTCCGAATAGCCTCCGTACGTCGGCGCTCCTTCCTTGTCGCGTGCGTTGTAGGTCCAGATCGTACCGACTGTGCAGTACTGCTCCAAACCCTGCTTGCATTCCGCGCATGTCCGGCAGGAATCCACAAAACATCCCACGCCTACTTTGTCGCCCACTTTGTACTTGCTAACCTTGCTGCCGACTGCCGAAACTACGCCCGCGATTTCATGCCCCGGCACCATGGGAAAGATCGCCTCTTCCTGATACTCGCTCCACTCATCGCGGGTCTGATGGATGTCGGAGTGACAGATTCCGCAGTATTTGATATCGATCACGATGTCGTGCTCGCGTGGCTCCCGCCGTTCGAACGAATAGGGTTTCAGTGAGGTCTTAGAGTCGACAGCAGCGAATCCTCTGCACCTGCTCATGATTTCCGGTCTTTCCTTTCAAGAAATGAATGCCATTTGGACGAAGAATCCGAACGCTGGTCAGGAACACACAACGAAAACAGCACTGGCAGCTTTCTGAGTCTAGCGCAGATTGCTATACTTCGCCCTCAGGCCGTCTACTGATCTGCCCGGAGGAACGGTTGCGCCTCGCCCATTTGCGCTTTGCATTTCCCCTCATTTTCGCCCTGACGGTATCCGCACAACAAAGTTCGTCAGCCCAGCCACATCCCACGAAGCCTCTGTTCAAACTTCAGGAGGTCATGATCCCGGTGCGCGACGGTGTGCGCCTGCAAACTGCGATCCTGACTCCGATAGACCAATCCGGGCCGCTACCAATCCTGTTTCGCCGTACTCCGTATGGCGTCCCAGACAAGCCACCAGAGGAAATGCCTGCACCCATGAAAGAACTCGCGCAGGATGGCTACATTTTCGTCATCCAGAACCTGCGTGGACGCTTTAAGTCAGAGGGCGTGTTCAATCTCTCCTCCTGGGTGGACCTCAACGACCCGAAAGCGACGAATGAAACCACCGACGCCTACGACTCCATTGACTGGTTAATCAAGAACATCCCTAACAACAATGGCAAAATCGGCATGTTCGGCGTCTCCTACGACGGCCTGACCACTGCGCTGACCCTCCTGCACCCCCATCCCGCGCTCAAAGCGATTAGCGAGCAGGCGTCCCCTGTCGACCAGTGGATGAATGATGACGATCACCGCTACGGCGCGCTCCGGGAAAGCTACGACTTTGAATATGCGGTCATGGAGCAGGCCGACAAGAACAAGAACACACACTTCGAATTCGAGACGTACGACACCTACGAGTGGTACCTGAACCTCGGACCACTCTCCAATATCAATGCGAAATATCTGCACGGATCAATTCCTTACTGGAATTCGAGCGTGGACCATCCCGACTACGACGAGTTTTGGAAGAAAGAAGCCTGGGTCCGCCAGCTTCACGCCTCAACGGTCCCGAATCTCAATGTCGCGGGATTCTGGGATCAGGAAGACCCATGGGGACCTTGGCAGATCTTTCGGCGCGCCGGGGAAAGCGATCCCCAGCACACGAATTTCATCGTGGCGGGACCGTGGTATCACGGCGAGTGGTGGAGCCCCAAAGGTGACAGCATCGGACTGATTCCATTTGGAGGGCACGAAACCGCGCGCGAGTTCCGCGAAAACATCGAAGCTCCTTTCTTCCGCTTCTATTTACACGATCAGGGCGAGAAGCCGAAATGGCAGGCCAGCACGTTCCAGAGCGGCTCGAATACCTGGCGCACTTACCCGGCCTGGCCACCAAAAGAAGGTAAACAGACAAACCTTTACCTGAATGCGGACGGAACTCTCTCATTCGCTCCGCCCTCAAAGGGCAAGCAGGCTTACCGTGAGTACGTCTCCGACCCGGCGAATCCTGTTCCCTATCGGCAGCGCCCGATTTCCCCGACCTATCCAGGTGGAGATTGGCGCACGTGGGAAGTCGCCGATCAGCGTTTCGTCGAGCAACGTCCGGACGTTCTTTCGTTTGTGACCGCACCTCTCGATCATGATCTGACGGTAACAGGCGCGCTTGCGGCGGACCTTTTCGCGTCCACCTCAGGCACCGACAGCGATTTCGTCGTGAAACTGATTGACGTTTATCCCCATGACTCGCAGAAAAATGCGTGGAATCCTGATGAGGGTCCGAAGCCCGGCCAGTACGCGCAATCGCTCAACGGCTACGAATTGCCCATCGCGATGGAAGTGCGCCGAGGGAGGTATCTGGAGAGCTTCGAGATTCCGCATTCGCTGACACCCAACAAACCGACAGAGTGGAATGTGCCGCTGCGCGATCACGATCACGTATTCCTCAAAGGTCATCGGATCATGGTGCAGGTTCAATCCACGTGGTTTCCTGTCATCGATCGGAATCCGCAGAAATTTGTGCCGAGCATTTACAAAGCAAACGCGTCGGACTTCGTTCCTGCTACGCAGCGCATCTACTGCTCGCCGGACCTTCCGTCGCATGTAATCTTGCCTGTTATGCCTTAGGTCATCGGCAAACGAAAACGGCCCGGGATCACTCCCGGG
Source organism: Terriglobia bacterium (assembly GCA_963727085.1). Taxonomy (GTDB): domain Bacteria; phylum Acidobacteriota; class Terriglobia; order Terriglobales; family Acidobacteriaceae; genus Sulfotelmatobacter. The sequence continues at coordinate 88,079 of CAVSER010000009.1, forward strand.
CCGTCGTCTTGCCGTAATTCTATTTTCCGCCAGCCGTGCTGTGCTGTCCCAGCCACGAGGCCAGTTGCGGAGCCTGCTGCGCTTTCAAGTCGATGCAGTTGTTGATCCGTTCGATCGACTGCTTGTACGTGCGTTCCGCCGCCGCGACCTTGTGATCCGAGAAAAACTCAGTCACCTGATCGCGCAGTCCCGCATCGCAGAACGAACTGGTGGCTCCGACTACCTCCGCGCTGGCAAAAGGTCCGCCCGCTTTTTCCATCTCACTCCAGTGCTGGCGGACAAAGTCCCAAGCCAACTTCTCGCCGGACGGATTTTCCATTACCTCTCCCACCAACTGAAGTGCATCCTGCGATCGCACATCCGGCGAAACTCCAAATTCGAGCGTCCGCTGTAGTAGTTGAGGATCACCGAACCGAGGCAAGGTGAAGAAGTACATGTAGTACTCCTCGGGAGCTTTCGTGTTCTTGAGTGCGGTCATCACCTTATCGTAAAAGTCTTGTCCACCATTGAGGGCGGCCAGCGGCAAAGCGCTACTCGCCAATTCACGGTCGATCGAGTTCGGATCCGCCAGTGCCTTGTCCGCAATCTTGCGCGCTTGGGCCAGCGTCTCCGGATCGCGCGCATCGAATCCCGACGCTCGATAGAGCCGGGCTCGCAGCGTTTTCTGTTCATCGCTCTCGCCGGGCTTCGGCTCATACCCGACATCTTTCAGGATGGGCGACAAAAAGTTGCGGAGCCATGTGCGATAGCCTTCACGATCTGCATCGGTCGCTAGGTTGCGGCCGACATAATCGAGGCCGCCGAGGAGGTCTGCCAGCACCGCGCGATTGCGGTCGGGCTGCAATCCCTGGGCGAATGCGAGATAGTCACCTACTGGCTCACGATCCACGCGGACCGAAGCCCATATATCGTTCTCGAGCGAAATGCGCTCGGCCGGAGACAGCTTCGCTTCAGCATCGGTTGCCAACCCATGTACGGACTCAGGCTGATATCCGACGCGATAGTATCCGGTCGAACTAGCATTCCCGAGAACCCAGGTGGAGCATCCCGGCAAAGTGAAGGTTTCTTCTTTCTTGGTCAGCAGTTCGCATTTCGGTGCACCTTTCGGATCGGACGAACCCTTGATGCACAGCGGAATCTGCCAGATCTGGTCATTCGGTTCCGAGAACTTCGCACGGTCGAAGTAATACCGTTGCTGCGACAATGTAACGTTGGTGGAATTGTTCGAGCACTGCGACTTTACGTTGATGATCGGCAGTCCGGCCTGCTTCACCCAAGTCGGCATGATGACATCTACCGGCTTCTTCGAGGTCTTGGCTTGCGCGCCCCAGAAGTCCTCCGCGGTCGCATTACCGTACTTGTGCTGGCTGATGTACGCATTCACACCAGCCCGGAAGGTGTCTTCGCCAAGATAGGATTCCAGCATCCGCAACACCGCCGCTGCCTTGCCGTAAGCAATCCCATCGAAGAGTTCCTGGATCTGCGCCGGAGTATCGGCGTCCTGGTGGATGGGTCGCGTATTAGCAAGTGAGTCGACGTTCATTGTCTGGCCCGTATCCGCTACGTTGTCGAGCTTGTAATTCCATTCCGGCTTCCAGGCCTGCATCGGCTTGCTCGACATCCACGTAGCAAAACCCTCATTGAGCCATATGTCGTCCCACCACTTCATCGTGACGAGATCGCCGAACCACTGGTGCGCCATCTCGTGCGCGATCACATCACCAATTTCCTTCTTCAGTTCCACCGAGCCTTGCTTTTCGTCGATCAGAAGAATGACTTCGCGGAAGGTGATGCAGCCAGTGTTCTCCATCGCCCCTGCCGAAAAATCAGGGAGAGCAATCAGGTCGAGCTTCCCATACGGATATTTGATCCCAAAGTATTTGTCATAGTAGGTGAGGATGTGCTCGGCAGCCTCAAGGGAGAACTTGCCCATGTCCTTCTTGCCGGTTGTGGCGTAAACGCGAATCGGAATTCCGTCCGCCTCACCTTCCACATATTCGAAGTTCCCGACAACCAGTGCCGCCAGATACGAAGACATCTTCGCAGTAGTCGCGAAGCGCACGGTGTGCTTTCCATCAGCACCGGGTTTATCGGACACGACTTTCTGATTTGAAATGGCGACCATGCCGGTCGGAGCTACCGCGGTTATATCGAAAGTTGCCTTATAGTCAGGCTCATCGAACGAGGGAAACGCGCGACGGGCATCTGTAGCCTCGAACTGGGTAGCAGCGTACTTGCGGCCCTGGTCGTCTTTGCCCAGATAGAGGCCGCGCATCTCGCTGTTGAGAATTCCGGTGTACGTGATATGGACCGTTGCTGGACCGGCAGCCAAAGGCTTGTCGACCGCCAGCACGACCATCTCGTTTTCTTTCTGCGGCGTGACTTTGGCCTTCTGCGTCGTACCCCCGCTGCTGATTGTGACATCGTGGAAGTCGATATCGACCGCGTTAAGTGTGATCTCCGCTGTCGGTTTCAAGACACGCAGCGAGATCGTCTCGTCGCCCTCGAATTTGGCGCTCTCGAGATCGGGGCTGAAGGTCAATTTGTAATTCTCCGGCCGGGCAACCTCGGGCAGGCGCTGGGCAGCAGCCAATGAGATGGTCAGCACAAGAAAGCTCAGAACGGCAAACATTCGCTTCATTTGTTTTTCCTTAGAAGATTGAATCGGGTCTTTTTGTACTGATTCCTTGCATTCCGCAAGCGCGGATAGAGACATTCCGTTTCACTTAAATACGGAGGACATTCGCAAAAAGTTCAATCGCATGACGAGACTTCCCCATTCAACATCGTCAAAGCACAATGGTTGGCACCAAACCAGTACGGAATCTCCCGGTAATCCTGCACGTCGAATACAGCCAGATCCGCGTCTTTCCCCGGCTCGATACTCCCCTTGCGGTCTGCGATTCGCAATGCCCACGCACCATTGATCGTCGCGGCAGAAATCGATTCCGCGGGCGACATCTTCATATGTGTACAGGCTAAAGACAACGCCATAGGCATGCTAATGGTTGGCGAAGTACCCGGGTTATAGTCTGTTGCTAACGCAACAGGAACCCCGGCGTCGATCAGATGCCGAGCTTTGGGATACGCCGTCAAACCCAGAAAGTAGTTCGCTCCTGGGACGAGCGTCGCGACCGTGTTGGCCTTTGCCAATCGCTGAATATCGTCGTCGCTGACGTGGTCCAAGTGATCGAACGATGCCGGATTGAACCTCAGGAACGGCGCAAGCCTTGTCTCCGAGAGTTGCCCCATATGAGCCCGAACATTCAAGCCACTCGCCTCGGCTGCTGCAAAAATTTGTTCAGTTTCTTCCGCTGTAAATGCTCCCTTATCACAGAAGACATCCACGAACCGGGCCAGCTTCCGCTTCGCCGCTTGCGGAATCATGTCTATACAGACGGTCTGAACGTATTTTTGTGAGCAGCCCTGAAACTCTTTCGGGACGACGTGGGCTCCAAGAAGCGTCGGGACGACGGTTCCCGGCCATTGCTGAGCGGCCGCGCGAATTGCCTCCAGCGACTTGAGCTCAGATTCCGGGGTGAGTCCGTAGCCAGATTTGGCCTCGACCGTAGTTGTGCCGTGAGCAGCCATGTCGCGGAGCACGGCCACTACTTTTGCGGTCAGCGATGCTTTGGTAGCGGCACGAACACCCTCAAGGCTGGACCGAATTCCTCCACCCGCAGCGGCAATCTCCTCGTAGGAAGCGCCTTCGATCCGCTTCTCGAAATCCACCAATCTCGGGGTAACGAAAACGGGATGCGTGTGCGAATCAACGAATCCGGGCAGTACTACTTTTCCTGTGCAGTCGATCTCATTTAGCTTTTTGCGATTGTTTTTCAGCCACGGATCTCGAAGGGCTTCCTTCGTGGGCCCAACTGAAACGATCTTTCCACCGACGCACAGAACTGCGGCATTCTCCAGGATTCCCAGTTGCCGAAGTTCTGGACCCCGACGTGGACCAACTTTGGAAGTGGAAAGACTCAGCGTGAGAAGCTGGCCAATGTTGGCGAGCAATAGCGGTTTCGGGAGATGAGACCGTGTGATGGCTTTCTGCACTCGCGTTCCAGTCTAGCAGCCGTCTTGGATAGGTTCAGAGCTGCAAAACTACTTCTGCATCGGGACTTTGACGCCAGTCTGCTTCGCGAACTCGTTGGCTTCGTCGTATCCCGCATCGACGTGGCGGATGACTCCCATTCCCGGATCGGTCGTCAGCACACGTTCAATGCGCTTCGCCATCATATCCGTGCCGTCCGCAACGGTCACTTGGCCCGCGTGCAACGAATAGCCGATGCCAACTCCGCCGCCGTTGTGGATCGAAACCCACGACGCGCCTGCGGCTGTGTTGAGCATTGCATTCAATAAAGGCCAATCTGCAATCGCGTCGGAACCGTCCTTCATGCTCTCGGTTTCGCGGAACGGAGAAGCAACCGATCCGCAGTCGAGGTGATCGCGTCCGATTACGATCGGCGCTTTGATCTTCCCCTTTTTCACCAGATCGTTGATCGCAAGGCCAAACTGCGCGCGCTCGCCATATCCCAGCCAGCAGATGCGAGCGGGCAACCCCTGGAACTTGATCCGCTTGCGCGCCAGGTCAATCCAGCGGCGCAAGATGCGATTCTCAGGGAATAATTCGAGCACAAGCTCGTCAGTTACATGAATGTCGGATGGTTCTCCGGAAAGAGCGACCCAACGGAATGGACCGCGTCCTTCACAGAACAGCGGGCGAATGTAGGCAGGCACGAAGCCAGGAAAGTCGTAGGCATTCTTCACGCCGCGCTGAAATGCAAATGTGCGGATGTTATTTCCGTAATCGAAGGTGACCGATCCCATCTTCTGCAGGCGCAACATGCCTTCGACGTGCCGCGCCATCGCATCCAGCGACTTCTCTTCATAGGCCTTCGGATCTTTTTTGCGCAGTTCCATCGCTTGCTCGAAGGTCATGCCATTCGGCACATATCCGTTCAAAGGATCGTGCGCCGAAGTCTGATCTGTGAGGATGTCGGGCACAACGCCGCGCTCGGCGAGTTCCGGAATGATATCTGCACAATTGCCGACAAGTCCGACGGAAACATTCTCCTTCTTGCGCACCGCATTCTTCAGGATCCGCAACGCCTCATCGAGGCTTGTGACCATGAAGTCACAGTATCCGGTCTTCAACCGCTTCTTGATGCGCTCAGGATCTACATCAATGCCGAGGAAAGCCGCGCCTATCATGGTTGCCGCTAGCGGCTGCGCTCCTCCCATTCCGCCCATTCCGCCGGAGACGATCAGCTTGCCCGCGAGATCTCCGCCGAAATGTTTTTCGCCTGCCGCGGAGAACGTCTCGAATGTTCCCTGCACGATTCCCTGCGAGCCGATGTAGATCCAGCTTCCCGCGGTCATTTGGCCGTACATCATCAATCCAGCGCGTTCGAGTTCGTTGAACTTCTCCCAGTTGGACCAGTGTCCGACGAGGTTGGAGTTGGCGATGAGAACACGCGGCGCATGATCGTGCGTCTTGAAGACGCCAACAGGTTTGCCTGATTGCACTAGGAGTGTTTCGTCGTTGTCGAGATTCTTCAGCGTCTTGATGATGGCGCGATACGCTTCCCAGCTGCGCGCGGCGCGTCCGGTTCCTCCGTAAACGACGAGGTCTTTGGGGCGCTCGGCGACTTCTTCGTCAAGATTGTTCATCAGCATGCGCATGGCAGCTTCCTGCTGCCAGCCTTTGCAGGTGATCTGATTTCCGCGCGGCGCGCGAATCGATGCGGGAGCCTGGATCTCGGTTTCTACGGGCATGGATCAATGGTAATGGGGCCGCGTCGTTGAGCACAATCGGGAGGCGGAAATAAGAGACATCTGTCTGGACCCCCGGCGCCAAACAATAGGGCCCCCTTAACACGGCGGCGGAGTTTCCGCAGCCAGCACCAACGCCATCTTGAGTTCGGCCGAACGCACCCCGCTGAGCGTTAGAACGACAAACGCGCGCTGAGCTGGATTTCTCGGCCCGGGGTCATGGGCATCGTGATACTGCCGAATTGCGGTGTGTTGACGAAGCGGTTCGGAGTCCCCAGATTCACCTGGTTCAAGGCATTGAACGCCTCGCCACGGAACTCGAATCCGGCTCGCTCGGTCACCCGGAAACTGCGGACGATAGCGATGTCGAGAGTGCGCAGCGGCGGGCCGTAAACCGAGTTGCGTCCGGCGTCACCAAAGGTGTAGGCCGCGGGCGTGGCAAAGGCAGCCGGATTGAACCATTCATTCGCCGTCCGCGTGCCGGGACCGAAGATCGGCTGTCCGGTGTAATTCGCGCGAATCGGGTTTTCTCCGAGTACCGTGCCGGCATTGGCAGTATCTCCGAAAACCGAGATGGTAAACGGCATCCCCGACTGGACCTGGTAGACGGTACTGAACTGCCAGTGCTGGGTCAGAAGCTTGGCGAAGGTATTTCGGTCAAAGGCGGGAATGTTGTACACGGCGCTCAGCGCGAGGCGATGCCGGACATCGCAGCCCGGTCCCCTCTCTGCTTCAAGATCGCTGTTGTTTTGCGGGATTGCGCTCTCGTCCATCGGCGAACGGAAGTCGGGTGCGTTCGTCAGGTTCTTAGCATAGGTGTAGTTCGCCAGGAAGCTGAAGCCATGCGAGTATTTCCGCCGGACATTCACATACCCGGCGTCATACCAACTCTGCGCGGTGTCCTCAAGAAGATTGATCGTGCTCACCGGAAAGGTCTGACTCTGAATCACGGCGGTGGCGCTGCTCGGAGTAAGCACTGTTCCAGGCACGAAGCTCAACGTTTTAAACGGACGCCGTGGACCAAGTGGACCCGGTCCGGGAGGCGCGTTGTTAATCAGGTGCGAACGTTGCAGATGGAATCCGCGCGCGCCGAGGTATCCGACCTCAAGCGTGGTGTTGGCACCCAGGGTCTTTTCGACTTGTATATTCCACTGCTGAATATATTCGGCCCGGGCGTGCGGATCGAACGCCGTGAAACTGACGGTCGTTGCCGGCAACGTGCCGGTGCCCAGCACGGGGGTGCCGAAGTTCAGACGTGTTGGTGTACAGAGAAGCCGGCGGGGTGAAGTTATCCGCCTGTTGGGTTTCCGGGAAAACATACGGAACGTTGTGACGCTGGTTGCACCACGTGTTCTCATCGACAGGCGTGAAGAAGATTCCGTAACCTCCGCGCAGAATAAGGCCGAACTGGGGAAGGTTCTTAGCGATTCCTAAGCGAGGCGCAATGTTGTGCTTGTTCGAGTACATCAAGCCTGTGGGATAACCGTTTTCTCCGCCGATGAACACCGACGGCACGCCGTTATTGAAGACTAGATTGCTGTTCGTCTCCCGCAGGTCGTAGAGGGGGCTGGTGTACTCGTAACGAAGCCCGAAATTGATCGTGGTGGTTGGAGTCGCTTGCCAGCTGTCTTCCGCAAAAGCATCGTATCCCCAGTTCCGCAGGTTCATCTGAGGAACTCCGGCTTGGCGCTGCTTCACGGTCGGCAGGCTCAATAGCATGCTTGCCAGTCCGGAGCCGCTGCCATCGTTGAATCCGAATTGCGTGGTGTAACCGTTGGTGAACTGGTAGAAGCCGCGGTTCTGGAAGAATCCCCACATCGGCCAGATAAATCGGCGTCCATCCCCCCCGAAGCGAAGAGAATGATGACCGTGCTGCCAGGCGAATGTGTCGCGGAGTTCGAGCATGGTGTCCCAAGCATGCATGGGAGTCGCGGCAAACGTATCCCCGATGCCGGTATAGCCCTGCGCAGCGAACCACGGTGCGCCCCACGCGCCCGGTCCACCAAAGCCAATTCCTTGAATACCAAGCTGGCTCACAATGTCGTTCACCCCATTATTCTGGGAGGTGTGGTCCATCGACAGGCGGGATCCGGCGAGTGACGCGGTATTCAGCTTGTTGCTGGAAAAGACGTGCGTCCAGGCGATCACGGCTTGTTGGGAAAAGTTGTCGAAGTTCGCGCCAAATCCAGGGAGATTCTCGGTCGTCGAGGTACTTCCATTGCTCGGCGAAAACCCCTTTTCCGAACCGCCGGAATACCGCGCCATCAATGTGTCATTGTTCGAGAAGTCGTGGTCGATACGCGCCGTTCCCTGATTCTGAAAATGCGTCTCGTTACGAATATCCAGGTAGTTATTCGAATCCGCTCCCATGGAAGTCATCATCATGTTCGGCATGGGGACATAGCTCATGAGAAAAGCTTCGAGCTGCGGGTTGATGCGGTCCATCGGGATCTGGTTATTCGGAAACTGGCTGCGCGTATAGGGGTAGTTCGTCGGTCCGGTGGGCAGGGCAGAATTGTAATTCGGATTCGCAACAGCAGTCGTTGGATCGTAGATCTTCAGATTGCTCATGCTGAAGTCGCCGGCGATTTCGTCGGGTGTCGGAACGGTGAGTGTCTGAGCGTCAGCCTGAGCCAGCCGTAGGCCTTCGTAATTCAGGAAGAAGAACGTCCTCCTCTTCCTGCCAAGCAATGGTCCTCCGAAGGAAGCTCCGAAATTGTTCTGCACCAGATGGTTGTTTCCCATGGCGGCGAAAGGACTGGCGTCCATAGCGCCGTTGCGCAGGAATTCGTAGGCGGTGCCGTGAAATTGGCTCGTCCCAGAGCGGGTGACGATGTTGATCTGGCCGCCGCCCGCTCCGCCCATATCAGCCGTGTAGCTGCTGGTGACCACCTGGAATTCCATGACTGCGTCGGGCGAGGGGCTTAGGTTTTGCGTATTGAACGTGGGATCAGTATTGGTGGCGCCATCGAGCAGGAAGAAGTTGGCGTTCGGACGAGCGCCGCCGATGACCACAGCCGAGCGCTGTCCCGGCCGCCAGTACAAAGGATTCGTCTGTCCGGTCTGCGCTCCGAAGCCCACATGAGCGCCCGGAACAGTAAGCACCAGATCGATCAGCATGCGGCCGTTCAGAGGCAATTCCTGGATCGACTTGGGCTCGACGACTTCGCCTACACTAGCGTCGGTGGTGCGAAGGATGTCCGAGGCGCCGATCACCTGAACGCCTTCTTTGACTGCGCCAAGTTTCAAAGCAACATCAAGCGCGAGCTTTTGGCCAACTTCCAGATGCAGGGATTGCTCGATGGGGGCAAAGCCTAATGCAGAGGTCGTCAGCTGGTAGTCGTCAGGCAACAGCGCAGGAGCATAAAAAATGCCGCTCTCGTTCGTGGTAACGGACCGAGTGGCGCCGGTGCTGAGCGACTTGAACTCCAAGGAAGCGTGCGCAACTGGAAGCGACTGTACATCCCGGACGGTGCCGGAAACCGCGGCATAGTTGCTTTGGCCGAATGCGGCCGCTGATAACCCCAGAGCACACAATAGTAAAGACAGTGTTCGCATGAACGACCCCACAAAGATTTTCGTGCGACATCTGCACGGCAGAAGTTAGGTTTTGGGCCCAGAAGACGCTGTTCGACGAGTGTCCGAAACTTTAGTTACGAATGAAGGAGGCATCAATAGTGGGAAAGCACTAGGACTGAGGAAAGCACAGCTTCAGCGGGCGTTTCGGTCGAAGAACCGAGCCACTCAGGGCACTACCTGGCATGGGAAGTGACGAGGGCTTTACCAGGTGCTGTAAGCGGTACCATCCGTGGCGGACAGGCTCGAGGCGGAGTGCACGTCAATGATGCCGGGTTCCTGCTGATCGACCGCCATCAGAACGTCTTCCTGAACCACTTCCCAGTTGGTCTCGCGGGTCATCGGATCGACTGGTACCTGGCGGAGATATCCGGCGGTGACCAGATCATCGAGCGATTGAGGGGCTTTCTGCTTGTCGAGCGTGTACTGCGAGATCACGTTCCGCAATGTCGCCAGATTCGAACGCAACACGGACTCTCGCGCCTGAACAATCGATCTCTGGTACATCGGGACCGCGATCGAGATCAGAATGATCATCATGCTGATGACGATCATCAACTCAAGCAGGGTAAAGCCGCGGGAGCGGAGCAAGCGTGGCGGCCGATTGCCCAGCCCGCGAACCATCTGTCCCGAGTTGTTGGCGAGAGCTAGCATCTACCAGTCCTTGTATTTCGTGCCGTCGAGCCCGGTGCCTTGCGACTTGGTGTAAACGTCGAATACGCTCTGGCCGCCCCAGGAATCGGACTGCGGATCGTCCTGCATCGAGCGCAGTCCCCACTCCTTGTCTTTCGTCATAGGATCTGTGGGGATAGAACGCAGGAAGCGGATCTTCTTGCCGCCCTGCGCTTCAACTCCCTTGACGAGAGTTTCGAGATCCGGCGGGTAGTTCTGGCTATCAACTTTGGTCTGGAACATCTGGCGGTCGGCCGCGTCTTTATAACGATCGATGGCATCTCGCATATCCCAGAGAGCCTGGCGCAGTTGCTTCTCCTTCTCACGCTGAATGGTGACGCGAGCGAGCGGAAGAGCCATCAGCGTAAGGATGGAGAGGATCGTTGCGGCCACGATCAACTCAAGCAGCGAGAAGCCACGAGTGCGATTTGGTTTATTACGGTACATCATTTCTTATGCATCCACTCGGATGACGATGCAGTTCAGATGCAGCCGACTCCGGTTCGCTAACCGCCATTTATGTGGCGAGGAAATGAATATCTGCACAGCGACTGCGCTCACACGACTACTGAACGGTCACCGAAGCTTGTGCACCGTTGACGGTGATCGCCTGCAGTCCCGGATCGCGGGCGCCCCCGCGGGTAATCGTCAGCGGCGTCTGCCCGTCGGCCTTCGCCATAAAGGTGATCGTCACGATTGCGCCTTGTCCGGAAATGCCGCCTGCACCCGGAGGACGCGTTGCGGTGATCTGCGACTGTCCCAGCGCTTCATCCTCTCGATGAACGATCGCAACCGCCTGCCCATCTTGCGAGAGAAATCCTCCGTTCGAGACGTTCACCAACTGAAGCATCTTCGGGTCGTAGTTCAATTGCACCGGAACGGAGTAGACATTCTGCGCTCCCGAGATCAGCAGGTTGACGGCAAATGTGTTGCCCTTGCCCGCCTGGACGGTTGGCGGATCGAAGAGAAAACTCGGCGTGCCTGCCGCGCCAGAAGACTGCGCCGGAGCAGCCGAATGCGGATTGGCCGCTGGCGGATTCGCCGGACCGGGGGTGATCGACGAAGATGGACCGGCCGGAGTTCCGTTCGCTGCTGGAGCCGCTTGCGCGCGACCGCCTCGGTGAAGCTCGATGGTCTGCGCGGTTCCGATCTGAATCGGCCGCTGGTTGAGTTCGTTCACATCAGCACCACGAATGATGTGCGGCACAATCGCGAACACGATCTCGTTTTCCGAGTGATCCTGTTGCGTCTGTCCGAAGAGGTATTTCAGGATCGGAATCTGCGCGAGCCCGGGGATGCCGGCCAGCGATTTCGTCTGCTGGTCTTCCATGATGCCGCCGAGCAGATTGGCCTCGCCATCCTTCAGGCGGATCTCATGCTCAATCTTTCGCTGTCCGATGATCGGCTGGCTGATGCCGCCGATGTTCTGCTGTCCGGTGACCGCTGACACGTCCATCGCAATCTTGAGCGTGACTTCGCCGTTGGCATGGACGCGCGGGGTGATATCGATATTGACGCCCACGTCGAGATACTGGAATTGCGTATTCACCAGCGGGTTGATACCAACACCGCCAATGCCAGGCTGGAACGACCCAGTCGCCACAGGAACGCGGTCGCCGATTTTCAGCGATGCTTTCTGTCCGTCGAGTGCGCGGATTTGCGGATTCTGGATCAGCTTGGTGTCGCTGTTGCCCATCACAGCGGACAGGTTTGCGGATGGGATCGTGACCTGAAAGTCGGTAGCGTTGAGGTTGCCCAGCGTGTTCAGGTTGATGCCGTTGTTCGTGGTGGAACCGGTGGTCCCGGTTGTCGTCGTACCTGTGCTCGTGGTGGTCGTCGTATTAATGTTGGGCTGCAAAGTCACGGTGGCGCTCGTCGGCGGATTCAGGCCTAACGTTCGCGAACGATCCTTGCTGACCTGCATGACGGCAATATCGACGATGACTTCGGGACGGGCCTTGTCAAGATCCTCTACCAGTTTCTCGGCGAGGGCGATCTGGTCCGGAGTGCCGCGAACCACGAGTGCGTTCTGCGAAAGCAACTGCTGCACGCGCTGAACATCGAGCACGGCGCGAATTGCGTTGACCACGTCCTGCAGTTCGGTGGGCTGGGAAAGGTTCGTCAGATAGAAAGTCTTGAGGACGCTTTGTTCCAATTCCTTGCGCTTGGCCGGATTGTCGGTCGCGACGAAAATCGTGTTCGAGGTAACGGGCCGCCAGAAAGTCTTGGACTCGAGTGCCGTGATTTCCAGCGCTTCTTCGAGTGTGACTCCGTTCAAATCAACGTTGATAACGCGCGGGGTGTAATCGGGATCAAACAGGACATTGACGCCGGCAAGCTGTCCAACCGTGCGGTACACCACGTCGGATTTCGTGGAGAGCATCTTGACGGTAATCGGGATATTCGAGATGGGCGCGAGCTCGACCGGACCGGCAGCTTCACGAATCCTGCGCTGAAGGCTGCCCGGTGGTCCGGCGGCCTGCGGCGGCGGATTCTTCTGGTCATTGATTATCTTCAGCGTGCGGTTGAGTTCCTGCTTGGCGATAAATAAGGACGGATCGATGGCAAGGGCCTTCTGGAATTCAGCTACGGCCTCGTCAAGTTTGCCGTCCTCGCGCAGTTGTTGGCCGCGATGGACAACGGTCGCCGCCGCCTGGAAGCGAACCCGCTCGTAGGCAGCGCGGTAGCGCAGGTCCTTGGGCTTAAGGTTATAAGCCTGCTTGTAGAGGTCGAACGCGGCTTCGTATTGCTGGCGAGCCTCGGCGTCCTGCCCTTTCACGTAGATATCTTTCGCTTTGTCGGCGAGAGCAGGGAGAGTCAAGGCCGCGATGAGCGACAGCAGTAGGGCCGGGCGCAGCAGGCGTCTCATTGGATGATCCTCACGAGATGGTCCTCTTAAGAAAAAATTCGCCGGACAAGCAGTTTCCCCACGTGTCAGCGTGATCCCGTCGGCGTATTTGCGCGGGAAATCCACTCGATCTACCAAAAATACTCGCGATATCGCGATTATAGCATCGTGATTTCCGACCCCCGAAGTTGATGCTTGCACGGGAGTTACACTCTTTAGTCGCTGGCCTACCGGCGACCTCAAGCTGTCTTCCGCAGAATCCTGACCGCCACGCCGCTTGCGCTGGAGCGATGCCCCCTTCCGCAGTACAAGAGTCCGAAGGCGTTTGTGCGTTAAGATTGAATCAGTCCAATCCTATGGCGCGGCAATCGACACATCAGACGAAGGCGAATCCGGAAAAGTCCCCGCGACGCGATCCCACTGCGAGCGGGCAGAGGGACGCCTCCGTTAATAGGATCGCTTCACACAACTACTTCTTGCTGGAAAAATTTGAAGTGGGGGTGCAACTGACCGGAACCGAGGTTAAGTCCATCCGGAATGGCCTGGCGAACTTGAAAGACTCTTATGGTCTGGTCAAGGACGATGAGGTCTGGCTGCTGAATGCGCACATCGGCCCTTACGAGCACGGGAACATCTTTAATCATGCTCCTTTAAGGACGCGGAAGCTGCTGATGCATCGCGAGGAGATCCGTAAGCTCATCGGCAAGACCCAGCAAAAAGGGCTGACCCTGATCCCGACGCGAATGTATTTCAAAAATGGCAAAGTAAAGCTTGAACTCGCGCTGGCAAAAGGTAAACAGCTCTGGGATAAGCGCGAGACCGAACGCCGCCGAACGGCGGACAAGGAAGCCCGGGAAGCTGTCGCACGCGGACGCGCTCGCGAATAACAACATTCAGCATATCTTCGAATCCTGGACAAGAAGGTTCACGAAGGAGCTACGGTTCAGCTCATCAACCTTAAATCCGATATGCCTTCGGTTCGCGAAGCGTTGGAGCGAATGGAGGGCCAATTGGCGGGTGCCCAGCGGCAGGGCGCTTCCCTTCTCAAGATCATTCATGGATACGGCTCCACTGGCGCGGGTGGAGACATCCGGATTGCGGTTCAGAAACGACTGCGCGAGATGGTGGACAGCGGTCACATCCGCGACTGCATCTTTGGCGAGAAATGGTCCAAATCCGAGGATGCGTGCTGGCGCCTTCTGCAGGAGCATCCTGAATTGAAGAAAGATTCCGACCTTGGTCGCCGAAATCAGGGGATCACGATTGTGGTGTTGTGAAGCGCCATCCAGCAGATGATCCCCGTTCCTTTTGCGAATGTGTTAAATCCCTGTTGCCGGGGCGGGCGTAACCGGCACAGGTTCGGGATTCAGGATCGCCGCCGGCGGCGGCTCGACCGGTTGCATCGCGACCACTGGAACCAGCATGCGCTGTTGCCAATAGGAAACCGCAACCCCCCGCTGCCAGAAGCGCGGGATCAGCAGGAGAAGCAGCGTGATCTGGCTCATGAAGAATGCGCCCACAACACTCTCTGGCGACACCGCTTTCACCCAGACCCACACACCTCCCAGCAGAATGATCACGGCAACGATCGCCGCAACCACATAACTTCCGAGCAAGCGGCCGAGACTGCGGAAAGTATGCCGGAATCCGGCGCCGATGGATTTACGCACAGCACGCTGGTCGTTCAAGACTGCATCGGCCTCGGCGAGGTCGAACCAAATTCGCAGAGTCGTCATCACCAGGAAAATCACTGCGAGGCCAATGAACTGCAATTCGACGGGAAGCAGTTCGCTGGTGCTCTCCTCTGCTTTCTTGACGATGGCTCCGTTTGCGGCGAACAGAAGTCCCGCAACGATTCCCATCACAATGGCGGCAATAATCATGATGCGGATGTAGCGCCACAGGTTCCGGCCACAGGCGCGGAAAAATTCGTCGCGCGGAAGACGGTACGTGGACGAATAGCCGAGAAAGACGCCGGGAAGGAATACAGCCGTCGCAAGGAAGAACAGAAATCCGAAATACAGACCCGGAACGCTCAGCGATTCCGTGGGGGGAAAATCCGGGCGCATCAGCATCCCGATAAGAACGCCGAGATCAAATCCATGCGTGAGGCGCTCGGCGATGAGGCTGTGGTCGAGAATGGCGTGCGCAGCCTTGCGGAAGCCGGCTGTCGCGAATTCTGCGAGAGTGAGATTGAGCAGCCAGAACCAGAAGATATAGCGCTTGTTGCGCATGACTCGGCCAAGGCCGCTGCTCAAGATTCCCTTTTGATCGTTCATTTCGATTTCGTCCTTATCCATGCGGAACTATACAGCCCACCAGGCCATAGCTTGGGCGATCCACTGCATGGCGAAGAGCCAGTAATTTGAAATCTTCTGCGTAGGCTTTGAATTCGGCTCCACTACAAAGCTGTTATTGAAGTTGTCGCGATCGATCTGCACCGTGTGATCGGGATCGAGCTCAGCTGAGACTACTTTGGCCTTCTTCTGATACCCGAAACGAGTCCAGCGGCTCTTGCCGTCCCAAGTCTCGCGAACTTTCTCGCCATTGTCGAACTTGATCTCGACCACGACCGGCATCTCGAAATCTTCCTTGCGTTGCACGGTCACATACGACTGGTAAAGGGTGTCGTCCTTCCCTTTTTCAGCCTTCTTCTCTTTCTTACCTTCTTTGTCTTCGAACCAGCTCACCGGGAATGAATTGACGCTGCGGATCTGGTAGTCGTACACCTGCGATCCGTACACGGCCTGGTTGAAGTACCAGTGCAGGTCTTGGCCGGCAACTTCCTCAATCGTCTTCAGGAAATCTTCCTTGGTCGGATGCGTGAAGCGATACTTCATGAAATACGTGCGCATCGCCTTCGCCATTGTGTCTTCCCCGATAACACCTTCGAGCGTGAGCAGAACGCTGGCAGTTTTTCCGTACGTAATACCTGCATAGGAATTCGAGTTCACGTACACATAGGCGTTTTGGGCCATGGGATCGCGATCGGCGACCGACGAATAAGTGAGCCGCTGCTGCTCTCGCTCGCCCACCCTTATCCCGCCCATGTTCATGATTGACGTATCCTTGCCCAGAATGGAATCCATCACTTTGACTTCGGAATAGCTGTTGATTCCCTCATCCATCCAGGCATCTTCGAATTCGTTGGTAGCGACCATGCCGTACCAATACTGGTGTCCGAATTCGTGTTCGACGACCAACTCCACGAGGTGAAATCCCTCAGGCATGAACCAGCTCGAATCCCCAGTAATAAAAGTGGGATACTCCATGCCTCCGGCGGCTGAATCCGGCTCGGGATCAACCACAGTCAACGTCTTATATGGATAAGGTCCGTAAAATTTCTCGAACCGGTCGAGCGTGTCGCGCGTGATTTTTTCGTGGCGCTCGGCCTGGCTCCAGTGCGCGGGCTGCATCAGGAAGCGAAGCTTGATCGGCCCCATCTGCGCCTGATACGTGCTTTCGCGGACTTTGTACCTGGGACTCACGGTCCATGCGAAGTCGTGGATGTCGTCGCCATGATACGTGACCGTCTTGGAGCCATCTGCGTTGTTGACGTTACTCACTTCGACGCCGCTGGCGCCAATCACTTCATATTGCGGCACGGTCAGCTTGACGTCATACACACCGAAATCGGCAAAGAACTCGGTCGTGTTGTGGTATTGGTGGCAGTTCCAGGCTCCGTGCCAGAAAACACCGACTTTCGGGAACCACTGTCCGCCAAGCAGAAAATCGCGTTTCCATCCTGAGCGAGCTTGCGTCTCAGGAAACCTGGTCTGAAAAGCAATCTTGAACTGGGCGACTCCGCCAGCCGGAATCGGCTTTGCCAGCCGGAGATCGACGACGGTCTTATCATCTTTATTACCGTCATCGGGAGCAATGAATTGCAGATTCTGGGTGAGATCCCCCTGCCCCACGACCTCAATACTTTTGATGTCTTCCGAGCCGTAATACTTGTCTTCCCACTTCTCATAGTGCGTATCGCGGCTTCCCATCAGCTTGGAGTCACGCACAAACGTGGACTTGGGCTGGAAGGCATTCTGATAAAGATGGAATGGAAAATGGTCCAGCGCCTGCCCAGTCACGTTGTGATAGGTGAGAACCTCGGTAGCTTCGACAGAATGCTTGGCCGCGTCGTACTTCGCCTCAATCTCGTAGTGAACGATCCGCTGCGACATGGGAGTCGGCGAGTTGATGGCAATCGTTGTCTCGGGAATCGAGACGTTTCCGATTGCCGCGGTGGCAGGGCTGGAAGCCTTCGCGGGAGCAGCCGCTTGCGGAGCTGCAGTCACTACATTGCTGCGCACAATTGCGCCGATGCACAACAACAGTAGAAAGAAGAGCGTCCACTTCCATCGAATCAGCATGTAGGTCTCACCTGGATTTTCTGCGGCCTTGCATCATACCCCACCCGCCCGAACGTAGTCATCCGCCTGAACCCGGCGCTGATCGAGGTACGGCGGCAGACGAGAAGTTGTTCGAAGTATTTCAGGGTTGCGTCCCGAACGCTTGGATACAGAAGAAGGTCCGGCGAGAACGAGTACAATCGCGAATCGGGAAGTAAGGAGGCAGATATGAAACCGGTACCGCAAGGAGACCTTGGGCTTCTGAACGATCCAGCCTCGCAGGAAATGCTGCGATCCAAAATCCCCGCTCGCCTCGCGTACGTGGGTACGGACGGCACACCCCGCGTGGTGCCTATCTGGTTTCACTGGAACGGACACGAAATCGTAATGGCAAGCCCACCGAGAGCGCCCAAGCTGAAAGCGCTGGCGAAGAATCCGAAAGTAGCTTTGACCATCGACGAAAACGAATTCCCGCACAAGGTGCTGCTGATTCGAGGCACGGCGCGACTGGAACCGGTGGATGGGATCGTGCCCGAATACGAGGCGTGTGCCCAACGATACTTCGACGCCAAGACGGCAGACGCGTGGCTGAGTCAATTGCGCAGCCTGGTGTCGTCCATGGTGCGGATTCGAGTTACGCCCGAGTGGGTCGGCTTGCTGGATTTCAAAACGCGATTTCCCAGCGCGCTGGCTGGATGATCCAGCATCACGAAACAATACTGCGAGGACTCGATGGCGCTTCCGTCTGTGCACTGCGCTCGAAGCAGCCGCAGGCTTGCGCGTTTGCCACTCTGCCGACGATACTGGAAGTACGAAATCCTATGATCAAGACCACAATTTCTCTCTCCACTCCAGCCGAACTGGAAACCGAGGCTATTGTTGCCGTAGTACTGGACCACTCAAACTCGCCTGTCGGCGACAAGGACAAAAAGCCCGAACTGAAGGTCGCGACTACGGATCAAGCCGTCAATGCGGCCGCTTCCGATCTGCTGGCCAGCGGTGAACTGAACGGGAGATCCTTTGAAACGAATCTTCTGCACAGGCCCTCGGGACTGAAAGCAAAACGCCTGCTGGTCGTTTCCGGCGGCAGCGCCAAGAAATTTTCCAGCTACGAACTGCGCCGCCTCGCGGGCGCTGCTGCGCGCACGTTGAAAGCTCGTGGGATTCGGACGTTCGCTTTCGTCGCTCCCGCCGGCATTCCCGCCGAAGAAGCCGTACGCGCCATCGTGGAAGGCGCTTTCGTCGGCAATTTCGATCCGGATTATTACCGCAGCGACCGCAAGGATCAGAAGATCGATGCGTTAACGATTGTCGCGAGCGGAGACAAGAAGGCGCTGGAAAGGACAGCGAACGAGGCGCAGATCATCGGCGAGTCGCAGAACTTCACGCGCGACCTGGTCAATGAGCCTTCGAATCGCATGACGCCCACGATCCTCGCGGATCGCGCGAAAACAATGTGCGCGGAAGTTGGCTTAAAGTGCGAAGTCTACGGCGCGGACAAGATCAAAGAGATGAAGATGGGGGCGTTCTGGAGCGTGGCGCAAGGCTCCGACGAGCCACCGGCTCTCATCGTGATGAAGTATGAGCCTGCCGGCGCGCCGGAAAAGCCGGTCATCGGTCTGGTTGGAAAAGGAATAACGTTCGATACCGGCGGCATTTCTATCAAACCTGCCGATGGCATGGAGAAGATGAAGTACGACATGGCGGGCGGCGCAACCATGATCGGCGCCATGCGCGCGATTGCGCTGCTCAAGCCGAAAGTTAAGGTAATTGGCATCGTGTGCGCCACCGAGAATATGCCGTCTGGCAAGGCGCAAAAGCCCGGGGACGTCCAAATTGCGATGTCCGGAAAATCAATTGAGATTATTAATACAGACGCCGAGGGCAGGCTCGTGCTCGCCGACGGGCTGCACTATGCGAAACAACTGGGCTGCACGCATCTGGTCGATGCCGCGACGCTCACCGGAGCAGTCGTCGTCGCGCTTGGTTTCAGTAATGCCGGAATTTTTGCCAACGATGACGAAATGTACAATCGTCTCCACAACGCCAACATAAAAGCTGGCGAGAAGATGTGGCGTCTGCCCCTCGACGATGAATATAAGGAGCAAATCCGCTCGGGTATCGCCGATATCATGAACTCCGGCGGACGATGGGGAGGCGCCGTTACGGCAGCAATGTTCCTGAAAGAATTCGCTGAAGACACTCCGTGGATTCACCTCGACATCGCGGGTACGGCATGGATGGAAGATCAGAAACCGTGGATTGCAAAAGGTCCTTCCGGCATCGCGTTACGAAGCCTGGTCGAGTTTGTAAAGGGATTCGCGGTTTAGTTGCGCACGGAAAGCGGCTTGGCGACCGCCGGGCCGCCGCACTACGTTGAGGGAAATCCGAGCGGTTGCTATAATCAGTGCGTCTCACACGCTTCCCGTCGCTGGGTTCGATCATTCGTCCCGCCAAAGAATTTAGGAAGCGAGCTGTCCTCGCAACCCGCACAAGACGGGTTCGAAAACGTGGCCAGGTAGCTCAGGTGGTAGAGCGCAGCCCTGAAAAGGCTGGCGTCGGCGGTTCAACTCCGTCCCTGGCCACCATGTTTTCAATCACTTACAAAGCCTCAAAACCACAAACACGTTCCAAAACGTTCCAATAAAACTGGGCGGCTCGCCGGGGTTTGTCTCAAAATTCTTCGCACGCAGCTCAGTATAGGCAACATGATCGTATCCGCAGAAGAAGTCAGAGGGGTGGGGGCAATGCTAACCGCAAGAACCAGTAAGGGGCGAACAACGTAGAAATCAACGCAAACAACTCCTACTCCTATGTCCCGTTTGTTAGTCTCGTGTCTGACGAGCGCCTGCTCCTCGCCACTTCTGAGGCGGCTTTCTCATCCTCCCGCGAGGCTTCCTTCTTCGTTGGCTGCTTCTTGACGCGGGATGCTTCTGACTGATGGTCCGAGTATGTCTTCTTGCGATCTTTGGGCATGCCGACAGTCTCCCACAGGTGCAACGGGATTGCTACCGCAGCGGGTTTCAACCGGCACTATTACCACCTCTATTTGACCTTGACGTGTGCTTCCGGAGAGCGCATAACGAAGACATCATGCCGAACAATTTTGATCCTGGAATTGGGGCCGCGACTCGATGGAAAAAGGGGCAGCCGTCGGCCAATCCGGGTGGCAGGCCGAAGAGCAGGCTACTCTCCGAGGCGCTTCGTGCGCAGCTTGGCCAGATCAAGCCGGACGATCCCGAAGGTCGGAGCTACGCCGAAGCAATTGCCGCGAACATGATTGCTGTCGCGTGCTCCCCCGGTAGCAACGCGGTAACGGCGGCGTCAGAAATCGCAAACCGACTAGAGGGCAGGTCGATGCAGAGGCTCGAAGTGAACGACATCAGTGCCGATCTTGCCGGCCGCTCCGACGATGAATTGCGCTACCACCTGCTGCATGACCGCTGGCCGGAAGACGATCAAGATGCCGGTCTGGCGTCACCGGAGAACGGGAGGGAGCATTAGATGGGCAGCCACATCGCAAAGCCTTTCCCGAGTCTTCCCGTGCAGCCGAAGTCAATCCATGACCTGTCGGGCCACCCAAATCGACTGCCAACTCTGAACAACCCGGCAATGCTGCCAGGGCGGAGAACGTTGCCTATTTCAGGCGCGCCTCGCGGACTCGTGAGTCCCGCCGTTTGGATGTTCCGGCAACGGCACAAGAAGTAGAACAGCCACTCCAGTGCCCAGGGGACAAAAAAAACAAGCTGATTTGCTTCAGAGATGATGAGTGCAATGGGGATGTTTCGCCAACCGGCAAGATCGTTCGATCGGACGCACTAGCTTTGCTGCCGGAGATTCTTTCTTTCCGAGACCTTGTTCTGAAGAAGAGTTCGCAACTCGATCTGCTGTTGGTCGGTCATTGCGCGCTTGGGAACCGGCAAGAACGAGAGAGGGGAAGGAAACAATGCAAACACCCGATCGGCTTCTGCCCAGCCAGTGATCAGATCCCACTTCAATCGACTCTCGCCAGCGGCAGTTCGGATGTGAAGGCCGTCTTCTGACATATCCATTGTGCGAGGTGGGGATGCGCCCGGACTTCCGTTCATCATTTTTCTGGCGACACGACGAGGGGCATACCAGAGACAATAGAACAAGAATGCAGATAGCCCCCAAAGCAGTGTGAGGTTGGGAAAGCTCCTATCACTGCGATTGCCAAAAATCGAAATCAACACAGCTACCATGAAAATAAAACAGAACGATACGTAGCCAAACCTGATAGCCCAGAGTGAGTATTTCGTTCTGTGTCGGAAGGCCTTATAGCCTTGTCGGTAGTCATCTTCCGTGAGTTGGTACGAGATTTCCATGCGAGATTGATTATATCGGCGGTAGGTCGCCTAGCCGACTCTTCGTGCCAACTGACGAAAACAGGCGATTTCACGCTTTGAGCGGTAAAGTGGGATTTTGAGTGTAATGGGGAGTAGAGTCGAGAACAGGCGCAGTAACTGTAGTCTCCCGGTGGTTAATCGACTGGGCTTTCGCTTCGTCACCTCAGTCCGGTTTGGCTTGGTCCTGTTTCCTGTTCCCGCTCATCGAACCGGACAGGCAGTTTTCCCGCATCCGGCTCTCGGAAAAGACTCACGCTTTCGCCCACGGAAGGTTCGCGGTCCGGTGTGGCAACTGGACCAAGCCATACACAGAGTTCAGAGACGCCTCCGGAAAACGTTTGTATGCCGGCCGCGGCTCTTTGTGTTTGTCGCATAACCACCGACGCAGCCTCCAGCGGGCATGCATGTCGACCGCACTGTAGGCTTTGCTGACTGGCCCCAGACAGAAGTAGTTGGCCCAGCCGATCAACATCCGATTGAGCCTGTCCACGATTGTCTTCGAATCCTGCCAGACTTTGTCACGTCCGGTTTCGTCGCTGATCGCTCGACAGATGCGCTGCACTCGTTTCTTCGAAGGTGTCGTGCCTAGGTAGACTCGCCCCCGCTTCATCGAGTAACACCGCCCGACCGTGTATCCCAAGAAGTCAAACTTCTCTTCCGGCAGATAACAGACCCGCGTCTTCGTCTCGTTCACCGTCAATTTCAGCTTCGACATCATCACCCGCATCGCAGTCAGGGCTTGCTCCGCTCCGACTCGACAGCAGATGACGAGATCATCGGCATAGTTCACGATGTACGCGTTCCAACGCTCCTCGTGCCCGAGTTTCTTCCACCCCAGCACGAACCGTCGCATGTACAGATTGCTGAACAAAGGACTGATCGGAGACCCTTGGGGAGTACCTCGACCTTCGTCCCGATTGCGCGTGCTCCGACGTTTGTTCCCACGCTCGTCGGTTTCCTCGACCGGTGCTTCCAGCCACATCTTGATCAGATGCAGCATCGCTCCGTCGACCACCCTTCGAGCCACCGACCTCATAAGCTCGGCATGGGGAACACTATCAAAGTAGCTGCTGAGATCCGCATCAACGATCTGCCCATGTCCCGTGTTGATCAGCTTGTGGACGTGCTGTACTGCGTCCAACGCGCTGCGGTCCGCCCGATAGGCATATTGCTCCTTCGGCAGGTCGGCCTCGAAGATTGGTTCGAGTACCAGCATGGCCGAGGTTTGCGCAACCCGATCCCGGATTGTCGGTATGCCTAACGGTCTCTGCTTCCCATCCGGCTTGGGTATGTAGACCCGCCGCACAGGTTGCGGTTGATAGGTTCGACTTTTTAGCGCTTGCGCCAGTTCGTCCAACCACCGTTCCCTGCCGTACGCTTCGATGTTCTCGAATGTCTGGTTGTCTACTCCCGCAGCTCCGCCGTTGGCTTTACAGCGTTCGTAGGCATAGTCCAGAACATCTTTCCGATACACCTTGTCGTACAGCGCATGGAAACGAAAGTTGGGCGATTCCTTCGCTTTTGCATGCAACGCCGTTTGCAACTTCTGAACACTGAATGGAGTTGTTAGGCTCATCGCCAATCCCTCGGTCCTTTGTCGCTTCTTGCGTTCGTCTTTAACTAAGGCTCCTTCCCTCCACCGGCATTACCCGGCTTCATCGGTCGTACGAGCCTCTCCGCCACCCCATACGGTCCGGCCTGTCTCTCGCGAGTTGCCAGTTGATCGATACCATGATCACCGCTGGGGCTTCCCGTGTTGCCTCTGGTCTCCTATGCGTACATGCCATCGCCATTACCCCGGCAGATTCAATGGAGCTTGTTCGCTCGTCTGTCTCCATTGTCAGCGGCCTTCCCCGTGTAACAGTAAGGTCGGCTCCTGCAATTGTTTTTTCGGGGCCTGCTCAGCGTTCACTCACGTTACGGCCTGCACGCTCGCGGAGTCGCCAAGCGACCCTTTCCATCGAAAGCTCCGACAGCTTTGTTGCCTCCGCTGCCGCTTCGATTGCTACCGGGTGGAGCGAACCAGTTCCCGGGCGGGAGTTGCACCCGCTGGAGTCCAGCGCCTTTCACGGCGCACTGTTACGCCAACTAGGGTCGAGAAGGACGCAAGAGACTACCTAAGCAGATGCCGATGAAGCCATAAACGAAGGCGTTCATCGGAGCGAGAAGGATCGCCACGGTCGAAAAAGATGGATCAACCGTGATCGTAAAAATGCACGCAGGGCACAAGAGAAACACGAGTGGCGCTGGAATATTCACGCGAGAGGGCGGGACTAGAGCAAGAGCTATAGTCCAGAAGTAAGCACACGCCGCTAAAATGAGGGCCAGTTTCACCGGCGTAGAAAGACGTTGGCTCACTTCGCGGAATTATACAGGGCTTCGATGGTCGATGAGTGAAATGGCGATGTTTCGCCAATCAACTGGCTAGAGATAGAATCGAGTCGCCATGAGACTTGATGCTGCCTCCTGTCACTCCAGTCGTCAGGCCGTTTTGTGTCTGCTCCTCATCGCTGCTTCATTGGGTGAAGGCGCTCACGCTCAGAGCATCCGAACAAGACTTGTCAATGGCCGAAATGGCCGCCCCATGGCAGGTACGCACGTAAACGTATGGGTGGGGAAAGAACGCAAATCGGCAATGGTAATTCCAACGGATAAAGACGGTGTTGCGTCTCTACTCCTCACTGACAAGGAGGGCGAAGTAAATGTTCCACGTGGGGACGGCCATGGATCACACGTAGTAATCAACCCGGTCGTAAAATACGACGACGATTTGGAGATCAATGCCCCCTATGTGCTTTGCCAACCCGGTACTCCCGATTACTCGTGGTTGGCCATCAGGCACATCTCGACAAAGCAGGTGGTTGGGCAGGGCATTGTTACGCCAAATGCTTGCGGGAAGGCCACAGCCTCACAGACGCCTGGAGAGGTAATTATTTTTGTTAGGCCGTTAAGCTGGTGGGAAAAATTCAAAACCTAGCGTTCCAGTTGCGGCGCACCATATCGCTGACGAAAGGCCATTTCACAAGTGAGCCAAAGGAAAACGGGTTTGCTTCACGGTAGATGAGTGCTATGGGGATGTTTCGCCAACTGTCGGATTGTTGCGGCATCCTCTAGTAAAGTTCGTTCTTCGGAATTTTCATGCCTGCCAGACGAAGAGCCGTAAGGCCCAACTGCCGGACGGGGCCATCAGTAGGTGACCAGCGATCCACCAAATGGTATCTCCCATCTTTGATTCCCTCGACAAGCCACTGGGCTCCGTCCACGCCGTCAGTTCGCTCCTCGGCGCTCGGCATCTCCCAGAACTTCGATGCATCGATTAACCCAAGAAACCTTGCTGTTTGTTCCCGCGTCAGAGCATGCGATGTATTCGTGACGAGCGTACCCGGCTGATTGCCGCCTGCACCATTGCCGATTTTCAGGGAAAGGAGTGCTGCGCCGTCCGCCTTAACTTCGATACGTATCGCGACCGGATGGTGAAACGAACGAAGCCATGTGAACCGGTATGCTTGCAATGATGAATATTCAGTTTTCTGCGACAGAGAAGGCTCATCGAGTGCTTTCAATTGCGTGCCGTACCAGTTCGATTTGAAACCATCCACCCAATCGTTACTGCTCAGAGTCCCCTTAGGGAAGTAGTTTTGTTGCGCAAAGGCAAACAGAGCAGACATCATTACGACGAGTGCGATGCGTTTCATAGCGCTCATTGTAGGCCAGTTACAACCTTGAGAGAGCACCGCCCTTAACAAATTGGCAATAGCTGTTGTAAGCAGGCGTGGCTGTTGAAAAACTCCCGTTTCCTCCCAAACAGCCAAAACTTGGGGGATACAAAATGTCTTGAAAGTTAAGAAAGTCGTTTGTAGGGCTTCCTAGCGCAATTTCAATTTTGCGAATTTCGGGGAAAAGAGTTTTTCAACAGCCACAGGCCATTTCACTCATTGTGGCAAAAAGTGCTTTTCGTCGTGATGAGTGAAATGGGGATGTTACGCCAGTCATGAGGCCGCCCCCGCTCTTTCGATTATTCTAAAGTCAATACAATGGGCAACGTGTCTAGGGCCGTCGCGATTCTGATCCTCCTAAGTGCTAGCCTGCCGCTGCTGTCGGCACAGAGGCAGCATACGGAAAACCAGCAAGCAGAGCCCACGTTCGGCGTCTTGACACTCTCGGACGGCTCGAAGTTCCAGACGACTTTGTATGGTCTGAAAGTCATCGGGAAACTAAGAACCAAGAAAAAGTTTCCCTACTACATCCTTTCCGGTGTCGGCTGCAATGGCTGCGACGCGAATACGTCCATCTACATTCACTCGCCAAGTGACGGGCCGATGAAGAATGAAGGGGAGCAAACACGCTTCTCTTATGCCGGAAGCGAAACAGACTATCAGAGTGGTCAGATTGTCTCCGAAACCCGAATGCTTTATGGGGATTGCTTATCTGATCACCCTAATGCCGTCGTTTGGTTTTACAGGACGCTCAGTGATGACAAGCAATGGCACGACGGCGTTCTGGTCGCCGAGGTCAAAGACGATCGCCTCGTCACCGCGGAACTGAAGGGCAAACTTCCGAAGCCGAAAGATGCTGAAATCGCGCTCCGCACAGGTACATGCTCCGAACTACCCGGAATAGCCAGTTACAGTGAGCCGTAGCATAACTGTCGAAAACAGGCCTCTCTTACAATCTTCCCCCCGGCTCGGTCCGCCACGGAAGGGATTTTGGTGAAATGGGGATTCTTCGTCAAGGAACGAATCTTTGTCAGCTACTTTTGCTGCGGGATCACTACTAAGCCTCCCTGCCAGCTGGGGAGGTGGAGTGCGGCGGGGGCTTTATAGGCCCAAAACAAAAGCACATCTGATTTTTTAAGGATGCTCAAATCTCTGATGACGTACCGCAAGTCAACCTCTCCAGTTAGCGTTTCGCCCGGCTTCACAGATATATCACTCATTACAGGGTCCGCGACCGGAAGGAGCAGTTCAATGGTTTCTTCGTCCGGCCTTGCAGCAGCGAACACCATGCTGTACCGGAAACCCCACGGTAACTCGAAACGATTGATCTGCACCGTTGTCGCAGCACCGGACGTAAGTGTGACATCCAAACGAAGCGAGTTCTGGCGGCTCAGCGCAACCTTGACCCCCGGCTCAGGTGTGCTTTGTGCGAATCCGAAGTTTGAGAGCGTGGCAAGAAACAGAGCGGCGATGCAGAAGGGGCGCATACTCTATTGGACACCGCAGGTTCTAACGAGAGCACGATTACGGGCGTAACTTCCGCTATCAGGCCATAGCGCTCATTGACCCATGATGAGTGTAATGGGGATGTTTCGCCAAGTGACGACTCAGAAACCTTTGCGTCTAGGAACGCGAAATCACTCGTGTAATGGGGATGTTTCGCCAAGTGACGACTCAGAAACCTTTGCGTCTAGGAACGCGAAATCACTCGTCTCGAAAGTGAGTCCAATACGGCGTTCCCAGCCCACTGGATTGAATGCAGCACAAGGAATATGAAAAAGATGTTAGCGGCGAATGCACATAAAAGCAGAAAGTTGTCGAGAACGTAAATTCCGAGAGGCTGATTCCCATCGGCCATGACATTAGATATGTTCTCCAGCCCTAGGAAGAGCACAAGACCAAAAAGATAGAACGATGCGGTAATCACCTGTCGCAGTCTCGCATAACGAGTGCCTAGGACGCCTATCGCGTCACGAATGGTCTCTCGATCTTGATTTGGCCGACTCCAAACTGTGCGGAGCAGCAGCATCGTCCTGATCGTAGAGAACACACAATAAACGAACACTGCGCCAAGGATCAGAACTACGCCACGATTCAAAAGCGAGAGCGCACGCCAGATGGTCCAGAGTGCGTACGGCGGATCATACAAGTGCCCGGTTGTCATACTCTTAATTTGACACCGGCGGCGCTCTCGATTGATCTAACTTTCGTAACTGTCGAAAACAGGCGATTTGACTCAAGTGCCCCGTGCGCTAGTCCGGCAGTTGGATGCGATCCGCATGCTTCCGTTCCCGTTCGTGTTCCTCGGCAAGAACCTTTTCGAGCCAGAGCGCTTGGCGCATGGCGACACCCTTGTCTGCGAGCGCGGGATCATGCCAGACGATGAACTCGTCACCGCAACTGTCACAGCGCAGCGTGCCCATCTCCTTGAAAGCTGGTGCCCGCTCTCTCGTCTGACCCTTCTTGATCGCCAGCGCTTTCATCATCTGACATTTTATCCGGCTGTGCGGCCACTGTTCTCACCGATGGGGCCGAAGTTCCCGCGAGAACCAAATAGGTGGCACCGCCGATGTTCGCCAGCCGAAACAGGTCGTTTACTGCGTGCCCTAGATTCTGCTTGCAGCCGAGGTAGCGTTCTGTAGTCTGAACAGAGGCATGGCCCAGCAGGAATTGAATCTGCTCGATCTCGCCGCCACTGGTGTGGCACAGCTTCGCACAGGTCCTTCGCAAATCGTGCGGCGCGATGTGCTGTAGCCCAGCCCTCTCGCAGCAGCCCTTGACCACGTACCAGACAACATTTTGCGAGATGCCATCGCCCCATATCTTCCCGGCGCGGGCGACAGCCCGGAAGCCTCTCCCCTCGGTGATGCCCGCTGCCGCCGTCCAGTCGTCCAGCGCGGCCTTGACCCAGTCGGGAATCGGGACGGTGCGGATTGCCCGCCCTTACCGATCAGGTCCACGACGGCCCAGTGGCCTTGGCGCATCTGCACGTCGTCCACCTCCAGCCCGACAAGTTCCGATCTCCGCAGGCCGCAGCCAAACAACGTAGCCAGCATGGCGTAGTCGCGCTTCGCGCGCATGCTGGGGCCCAAGGCGCGGTGCAGCACCTCTGAGCACTGTTCCGCGCTCAACCAGTTCCCGGAGCGGAAGCCTAGCTGCTTCACACCCTTGACGCGGCTGATCCCCGCGGTGAGTTCCGGACTCAGGAGGCCCGCATCAGCGGCTTCGTTGGCGATACGGCGCACCGCTGCCAGTTGCTGGTTGATGGTGTTGGCCGCCAGCCCTCGCGATTCGAGGTGCATGCGGTAGCGAGTGACCACGATCCGGTTGAATGCGAGCCGGGGTTCCGAGCTGTACCACGCAATAAACTGATCGAGGGCATATTCGTAGACGCGGCGTGAACCGGGCGAGCCGAGGCTGTTGAGCACTGCCAACTTGGAGTGATCGAGGTCTGGCAACCGGAGGGTTCTGCGACGATAATTCGGCTGGGCTTTCTTTTTGCGCATTGAAGACGGCCTCCCGTGCCGCAGTATTGGGAGGACGGCAGACGCCACTATGTTGCACCCACCGCGCAGGAGGATGTTATGGAGATCGACAAAGAGAAAGTAGACGAGATGACGCTGGCTTTGCTCTACCTGACGACGTTCAAGGACAGGCACGGGCTGAGGGCGTGGAAGAGCCATGACTGGGATGTTCTGAATCGGCTGCACGCAGACCTAGAAGAGCAAAGACTGATAGTTAAACTTAGGACCTCCGATCGCCAGCTCGGCTGCCGTAAGCTCCCCTACTTTTGTTTGCAGTTCAGCCATTACGCCACTTCCTTCTTTTCAACAGGCGCGGGGACCTGAACCAGTTCCTCAAATAGAGAGCGGTAGTGAATCATCGCCGTTCGCAGGTCTTCCGTAGTTGCTACGTCTTTCCCAACCCGCAGCGCAATCTCGTGCGCAGAGCGGTAGTTTTCCACTACCCGGGGATGGTCGACAGAAATGTCGGCCGCACGTTGATCAAAATCGGATACGGGATAGCCGCGCGCTTTCATGACAGAGGACACCAAGTCATCAGCTTCTGCGACCGCTCCCTTCGGGGAATCGACAAAACGAGACTGCACAGCTTCCCACCGTTTCGAAAAGCGTTCGTGTTCCGTGGGATCAAGATCGCGAATGTTGAGCTTTTCAACCCTCTTCTCGCGATCGGCCAGTTTCGTTTCTGCTTTTCGTTCTGACCCATGCTTCAGCACCGCCCGGTCGTACTCGGGGCCAAACTTCTGCCGCAGGTCTTCACTCGTGCTCCTGCGCTTCCGGACGTACAGCCAAGCAAGCACTGCGATGATCACAATCACCGCGGCGACGAGCGCAATCAGTTTCGGATCCAGCAGATTTAGATTCATTGAAACCTCCCTGCATCAAGAATGTTATGAGGCCAAAGTCGTCCACGAAGGTCGCTAGACTGGAAGCACCCCGTGAATCGCCAGTATCGGACTTTGGGCTTCGGAAAACTGTTCAGAATTGATCGTCTGTTAAATCAGCGCTATGAAATCAGCCAACATGTGGCGAGAGTGCTAGTGCAAAAAGGCTTAGCTGCTCGAATCCGTCAATGCTTCGCAGTTTGCTCCAGCTTAGATAAGACTAGCTGTGTTTCCGAAAGTGCAGCGGCATCTGCCTTCGCCAGGTCCGCCGTGACCTGATCACGGGTTGCCAAGGTGTCATGGAGCAAATTGCGAAGTGCGGAGTCCCCGGTGCTACTAGCAATTTGCTGAGCTTGATCAAACACCTCTTTGGAATACTCCGCAGCCTTCCCGTAGTTTTTTGCACCACCTCCAGATACATCCTCGTCGCAGTGTCGCGAAGCTGCGCCAGTTGTTGGCTGGACTGACAAGATCCTAATTGTTTTGTCGAGGCAGACAGTTCCTGCTGTACCCGGTGCAGTCTGGAAAACTGCAGGATGAACCCAACAAGAAATCCCGTCAGCAATAGCAGAAACCAGAGGACGAGTTTAGATCGCATTGATCCTTTCCCTCCTTTATTCTTCTCAACCTGATGAAGTCAAGCAATGCGAGCGGTCCTCAGGTCGGTACCCGGTTGGCGGGCGCGCTAGATCTTCTTGAGCGAGGGTTGGTGCACTCGCATACGTCCGTTATCATCCCACTTCACGACCGCATCATCTTCGTTAGTTTGCTGAACTGTGCCGAATTCTCCAGTCGGTTTTCCGAAGTCGCCCAACCCCTCGACACGATCTCCGGGATTCAGTTCCTGGTCGCCGGCAGAGGGCTCGGTGAGCCGTGGCTTCTTGGCCCGATCTGAGTCGGGCGCCGCCCCACGGTATGACAGGGGTGGTTGGGGAGGTCTATGCAGTTTTGGTATCGGTTTGTTGGTGCCGTGGGTCATAGTGTTCTGCTTTCTACGAGTCCAGAGCATCGCACTGCGCCAGGACTGTTCATCGGCTCGATAGATACACGATAGGCCTGGGAGAATGGCTCCGCAGGTCCGAACTGCACAGTTCTGGGAATTAGTTTCGTTAAGCCGGGCGAGCGGCTCGACGGCCAGCGAGGTCGGCGTTCACAAACAAACACAGCCACGCTTGCGTCGAACAATCACGGTCCGATGAGCTTCGGGTTGGGATCAAGAGGCGATAATATGGATGGCTCGATCCTCCCTGTGTTCGTCCCGGGCGACCGTGAAGCTAGAATCGCTCGACGTTTATCAGGACGGCTCGATGTTAATCGAACCGTCCTGAGCCATCCATTTCACCGGTCCAAATCGACTGCACCTAAGCGTGCTTCTTCTGCTGTTGATCCAGTTTCTCTGGCTCCGACTGCGGAATCTTGGGCTGTGCGATGGGGACCACCGGTTTCTGCTGCTCCTTTGCTTATCTTTTGTTGTTGGTAATTGGTGAGTTGTTACAAACGCGTTGACTCTGATTCAAGGGTTTACCGGGGGACAGGCGCTCAGGTCCAGGCCTGCAGGCAGCACGGTCTTCATAAATGGCTCCTCCGCCGTTATGCGTCGCACGAAGGCACAGGCGTTGATCCGTATCCA
Source organism: Terriglobia bacterium (assembly GCA_963727085.1). Taxonomy (GTDB): domain Bacteria; phylum Acidobacteriota; class Terriglobia; order Terriglobales; family Acidobacteriaceae; genus Sulfotelmatobacter. The sequence continues at coordinate 119,414 of CAVSER010000009.1, forward strand.
TACAATTGTGCGATCGTGTTTCATGTTCGCCAGCTCCGCGGTAGCCTCAGAACCGGTTAAACGAACAAAGCCACGCACCAGGGGCCTATGGGGGTGATTCGCACGACGCCTCGCCAGCCAGGAACAAAAAGTCTTCCCGCTGGATAGAGAGGGCCCGGCGTTTTAGCGGTGTTCCACCAATTCTGCAGCCACTGCCTCGGCTTTCGTCTTGTGCACCGTGCCATCGGAATGGTTTGGTGGAGAATAGATCGTATAGAGCTTCAATAGTGCCGTCTTCGAAGTATTCACCACGTTGTGGTAAGTCCCTGCCGGAACCACGACCGCATCTCCGTCGTGCACCAGGTGCGCCTCCTTTTCGTTAAAGACGAACTTGGCCTCCCCCTGCTCGATGCGGAAGAACTGATCGACATTCGAATGCACTTCATCCCCGATGTCTTCTCCGGGCCGCAAACACATCACAACAAGCTGTGCGTGCTGTGCCGTGAATAACACCTGCCGGAAATATGTGTTTTCCAGAGTTTGTTTTTCAATCGCTCCAACGTATTCAGTCATAGTCACGATCTCCTTTACTCAGGCATTTATGAGTCGGCTTGTAGCATTCTTCTCGGCGGTCTGCACGGGGAACGCCGCGCGGGCAGGTTGTTTGCGACCAGCGGAAGCTCGTATGAAGGTCTGCATATAAGACTGCGCTACTCGGTCCCAGACCATGTGGCGTGAATAGAGGTAAGCACGTCTTCGCATGGCCTCGCGAGCTGCCTGGTTGTGCAGGAGTTCAATTGCCACGTCTGCAAGAGCCGCTGGATCCTCGAAGGGAACCAACTCCCCGCGCCCATCGGCCAGCAGTTCGGCGGCGTGCCAGTACGGCGTCGAGATGATGGCTTTCCCGGCGCCCAAGGCGTACGCGAGCGTTCCAGATACGGCTTGTGCCTCGTAGCGGTACGGCGTGACGTAGATGTCGGCGGAACCCACTAGCGATGCCATCTCTTGCGGGCTGACAAACCGGTTATGGAATACCACGTTCTCCTCAACTCCCAGCTCCTTGGCTAAGGCCTGCAATTGGAACCTGTATCGATCACCCTCGCGACGTCTGACGTGTGGGTGAGTAGCGCCCGCGATCACATAAACAACGTTCCTGTGCTGTGACAAGATGCGTGGCAGGGCCTGAATCACGGATTCGAATCCCTTGTTCGGGGACAGCAGGCCGAACGTGAGTAATACGATCTTTCCCTGTGCTGAGAGCGAATCTCTATGAAGAACTGGTTCCGCAAAAGGCAAGTCGGGGATGCCATGTGGGATCAAGTCAATCTTCCCTGCCGGTACGCCAAATACATCCTGCAAAAACCGGGAAGAGTGCTGGCTCATAACAATAAGACGATCAGAGCGTGCGGCGATTTCCTGCAGGACGATCAGTTGGTCGACATCTGGCTCCCGAAGAACCGTATGCAGCGTGGTCACTACTGGCATTTTGAGGTGCTGCAGCAGTCGCAGAACATGGCTGCCGCGCTTCCCTCCAAAAATTCCGTACTCGTGCTGTAGGCAGACGAGATCGATTTTGCTGGAATTAAGAAAATCGGCGGCTCCCTGATAGGAGGAGAGATCGCTCTCGGTTATCTCGAATCGCACCCGCGCAGGGTAGCGGTAGCTTGATTGGGGGTCATTGACGGCTACAACCAAAACTCCAGCGGCTCCGAACTCATCAGCAATCGCATCACACAAATCTGTTGAGAAGGTCGCAATTCCACACTGTCGCGGGAGATGGTTCCCGACAATCGCTATCCGCGTTGGATGGGACGGCATGGCTATCCCAAGTGAGGACGATGACTTTTCCCCCAGCAATAGAGGACTTGCCGTGCGCATCGTGGTGTTCGGCGACAAACTCCCGGAGCGGTCCGGTTCGGACATTACGGACTCCTTGACTGTGGTCCGGTCGCAACGGGACCGAACAGAAAGTGGAGGCGTGCGGAGGTTACACAAGTCCTTCCTGGTGCCGGAATTCCTACTGCGCCTCTTCAAACCAGCATTTACCGTCCGCGCAACCAATTGATGACCAGCACAAGTATCGCGTCGCATCTGGGAAGATGAGAGCTTCGTCGACAGGCCGGCAGGCACCTGCTTCCAAGCACCTGTCTATATGCCAAACCTACCTTCGTTTCATCATCCAGCCGATCATAATTCCGACGGTCATGCCTACCGCTAATGACGTTATGACAGTTTCAACCGGGTGTCGCTGCAGGCGCTTGGTTGTATCATCAAAGAACTCTTCAGCAACATCGCCGCCTTGTTTCACAACACGCCTCGCCGCTCCTACGCCATCTTCAATTGCATCCGCAACCGCGGATGTCACGCGAGAAGCCTTGCGCGCAGATTCGGCGATGTGTTCGCCGGTTCGTTCCAGCACTGTTTGCGACATTATTCTCTCCTCCCCAAGTTCGACGTTGTTCGTCTAGTTTTCGACGGCCGCCTTCCACTTTGTGGATCCGGGAATGAATGGCTATCCAGCCTTCAACTCTGTTAGCTTATCCTTCAAATCTGCGACAGCTTCTTTAGCATGGCCTATCTTCTGTTGAACTTTACCTTCCTTCTTTTCAGCTTTCCCTTCGACTTTTAGATCGCGGTCATCCGTGATCTTTCCGACCTCCTCCTTGATCGTTCCCTTCATTTCGTGGAAGCTGCCTTTTAGCTTGTCCTTCGTGCTGGTTTTCATATTCCACCTCGACCCTCCGTGTTTGAGGGATGCCTCTTTTTTAATCTCGTGGCACTGTGGGGTCTGAGCAGAATTGACCATCTCTGCGGGAGCTGAATGCAGACCGCCAAGCGACTTCACAGGTTTCGTATCTTGCCGGGAAGTCGCCGGTGATTCCGCGACGAGAGGTGCGTGCTGCCGGGCCGTCCTGAGCCGAGACAGAACGACCCGTGTGTCAGTTCAAAAACTCTCAGCGAGGGTTTCGGATGGTATGTTCCGTTTTGACCAGACAGGTGCGAGATCGGAACGAAACAATGGTCGTGGCTTTCCTCCAGACACTCAGACGTGCCCGGGGTCTCTGTCTTCGAGTTCTCTCACTCGACGCATCAGCGCTTTGGAAGATGTTTGGGTCTATGAGTTTCCGACGATTCTACGGCAGTTCGTGATCCCCAAGACTTGGAATCGAGCAGGCAATGCTGGTAAAGGACAAACTGTTTCCGTTCCGGGTTGCGCTAACTCTCTCGGCACTCCTCTTGTGGGTATTGCCCGCGATAAATTCAGCCCAAGAGGCAAATCGCCTCCAGCTTCTTCCTCCTGCGCTGCAGGCAGGACGGCTCATTGATGTTGAGTCTCAGCTAGGACCGCAGCCGCCATGCGGAGATGAGCTCATGCCGTTCTATCCGGTCTATCCGAGTCTCAATGATTTGGCCATAGTGAAATCATGGAGCAAGTCTGACATCGGCCCGGACTGGAAACCGCCCGCATGCACTGGTTGGGCTGAAATGGGCTTTACGACGTTGGTAACCATAGCCGCGCGATTTCCTCATACTTCGGAAGCTAGCGGCCTGTTTCGCCAAATTGGAGCCATTTCAGAACTCGCGGGCATGCGCTACTGGTCTACCACTCACAAGCAGTGGCGAACGCTAATTGTGGACGCCTACGCTCTGAGCGGTTCGCCGTCCGGTCGACGCCGCGGAGACTTTACGTCCGATGAGATGAAGGAAGGCAAGGTGCTCTACTTCGAACAGGTCGACAACCTCTCTGGCAAGGCCATTTACCGAATGCACATTGTCGAGGCTTCGGCCAGGCGACTCGTCTTCGATGTGGAGAACGTCAGCACCATGCGCTATTTCCTCGTACCTATCCTTCGCCCGGGTGACTTGCAGTCGATGTACTTCCTGGATCGCGAGTCGGATAGCGTCTGGCGCTACTACAGCATTGTGCGCACCGGAAAGAACGCCAACGGGCTGATCGCGGGAAATGAGTCTTCCTCGGTCAACCGGGCCGTCGCGTTCTATCGCCACCTGGTCGGAATTCCAACCGCACAAGAGCCGCCGGGGGCGCGATGAAAAAAGAGAGTTGTGAAGCCTTCGCCGCTGCGCCTGCTCTCCACCTGATGCTGCACTAATGTTCACGAGTCCCGATGGAACTGGCAGCGCACGATCCAGAGAACTATTGCCCGGGGCGGGCGATCTGGGGATCAGAGAAAAACGAAAAGCAGCCGGCCAGCAAAAGCGCCCAGGCCGCCCCAAGCGATATGCCACTGGCGACGTCGCTTGGGTAATGCACTCCGAGGTATATGCGAGTCACCCCCACCAGCAGTATGACCCCAACCGTCATCGCCAGAATCGCGATTTGATGGCCGGTTCTTTGAACATGCCGGCATACAAGAATGGCTACGGTCAAATAGAGGGATGCGGCCGCCAGTGAGTGGCCGCTGGGATAGGACAAGCCTGAAACCTCGACGAGCTGTGTAACGACCTCAGGGCGAGACCGGTCAATGTAGCCCTTTATTGTGATCGTTAGAATTCCTGCACCCACGGAAGCTGCCACCAGTTGCAGCGCGCCCATCCGATCCTTCAAAAGTAGCAGCACACACAACGTTATGATCGAAACAAGGACCACGAGGGTGACCGACCCCAATGCCGTCAAATCCACGGCCACGACCGTGAGCCAGGGAGTTCGTGCCTCCGCGAAACCAAGCAGGATCGTACGATCCACGCCGGACATCTCGTGCTCCAGCAGCTCCGAAGTGATCTTGATAAAAAGGCCCAAAGCCAGCGAGGCCGTCCCCAACCACCAGGAGGCCTTTATGGCGCGGGCCGAGAACTTCGCCGGACTCGGTTGCATGCCGTATCTCCCACATACAGCCTCAACCGCCACGGCTGAGAAAATACAGAAGAACCTCCCCTTACTCAGAGGAGGGGCCTGAACCATCTGCGGCCGGCCGAACCGCTGGCGGAAGTGCCTTCTTCAGTTGTTCTAGTTCGGCTTGAACTTTTGCCCAGTCCTTTGGCTTTCGCTTGGTCGCGTAAGGAGCATCCGGATGTCCATAGAATTCCAGAATCTCAGCCCGAACTTCCGGCGAAGCACCACTGAAATTCTGCTTCGCCAGCGCGTCGAGCAACTGTGCATGCGTCTCATCATTGAGCCGATATATTCCCGGCCCCGTTATTGCCCCGGTGTCAAAATTCGCGTTGGGCAAGTTCGGCAGGCTGTTGCCTACCTGCGCCAGCAACTGCCGGTAGCGATCCAGAGTCGTGTTGAAGCTCGCTTCGAATAGTTTCTCCGCCGCAGGCGTAGGTGTTTTGAGTTGTAACACTTTTAAGGGGCCGATCTTTGGAACAATCCTGGTAAGAAAAGCGAGAAATCTTTCCCAAAAGGTCGGCGGCTTAAAGTTCTTGCCCCAATTCTTTTGGTAGCTCGCACGAGAAAGATTATAGAGAAACTTCCTTTTCGTCATGCTGGGCTGATCCTTCAGGATTTCGTCTTTCTTCAGGCTCCAGGCGATGCGCGTGGCTTTGGGAAGAAGCTGGCTGACAGCGTGACGGTAGGAACCTAGCACCTCGTCTTCGTTAGTAAGCACGGTTTTCAGATCCAAACCGTAGGTTTCCTGAAAGGCTTGTTCCAGTAGTGGAACCGAAACTCCAAAGCCGATGAAGTCGTGGTAACTATCCGGAGCGTAACGTCCATGCGCTACTTCCAGAACGTCGAATCCAAATTCCGTCTTCACGTGCGCGAGTTTGTCTTGTTCATACGTCACGGAGTCTCCGTATTTCGTTTTCAACTTGGGATACAACAGCGGGACCGCGCGATTCGTGCCGATGGGATGACCGTTATTGTCCGAGGCGTAATGAGCCAGAGCCCCAAGCGCAAAGGCATAGCCGTCGAGGTCATTGGAATCGCGGAGAAGAGCCAGGACAAAGTCTCCGCTCCGCACATAATGCGTCAAGTCGCTGAAGAAAAAACTCCCGTGTGGGTAATAACCCATGTCCTGGATAATGGCCCCGCCGTACGCATAGCCGTGCGCTTCTTTGAGTTCCTCTGGCGTGGCACCTGGAAAACGCTTCAACAGTAGGGGGCGTATGTTCGTGTCCCATGCGCTGTCAATGATCGCTTCATGCGCAAGGACGGCATAGGCCGCGATCTCGTTTGGCCAGCCCAAACACAAGACAAGCGCCAAGATGATCGCGAAGGCTCTCAAAGACAACCTTTCGCGGCGTCCGATTCTGCCCATTCCTACCTCGTCGTGAGTTTAGCTCCCTCTATCGTACTGGGAAATCGTATGCCCCTCAATTCCACGGGGAGTGTCGTTTGAGTTGGGACTTCAGCAAACATTAAGAAGAAGTCCTCTTCTCCAACTTGAGCAAGCTTGCGCAGACTCGCAACGCTCCCCCTGTCATCATGTATCCAACAAGGTGCTCTGGAATGAGCACAGGAGGTTCAATATGCTTTGGACAATTTTCATAGTTCTCTTGATTCTGTGGCTTCTAGGCTTCAGTCTCCATGTCGGCGGAGCCCTAATCCACCTACTCCTCGTTGTCGGGTTGGTGGTTCTTGTCATCAATCTGGTGAGCGGACGACGAAGTGCAGTGTGAGGTTCCGAATCAGATCCGTCGATGTTGAAACGACGATTTTTTACGGATCCTCTTCCGCTCTATTGCGTCGCTGACAGCTCCACCCTTCAGGTTCTCTGAACTAAGGCAGTCCATCTGAAGTTCTTTCTCCTTAGGGCACTCAGCGAAAGCCGCATACCCTGTGATCCTGCACGAAGCTTAGCAACTCTACGGCACGAGCGACCGTCTCGACTCTCTGGCAGGGTAAAGTGCTCCCGCAGGGCATCTTGCAAAAGCAATGACCGAGAGCAATGTTCGGCCGTGGACACGAAAAGCTGGGTTCTAGCCAATGTGCTTGTATAAGACCTTGCCCGCCACAGACAGAGCCGTGTTCGGGAGCAGGGAGAAACCCCAGAAGCCTTGCGGCTTCCAGTTCCTCGTCGCGTAGCCTATTTTTCTGTTGCTGTAGCGGTGGTAGGTCATCAGCCTTTTGGTTGTGCCCAGCCTGTCCTTGAAAGTGATCAAGCCCTGATTGTCCAGATCGGAACGGCCAAAATCGATCCATTCAGCGCCCGACGCTCTAGACTCCTCGATCATGCGCCAGATCAGGAACTGCACACCACCGAGGTTGTGAAACCGCTCGTCGGAGCATCCGTATTTGTAAACGATGCATGACCCGTGCCGCAGAGTGAGCACGGCCGCGACGGGAACCCTGCCCCATCGAGCTAGTGTGATCTGAAGCTTGTCGCCCATGCATTCAACCAGATTCTTGAACCACTTTCGCGGTTGAGGAGGAAGCCCGTGGCGCCTCCTTGTGACTAGAAGAAGCCGGTAGAATTCGTCTGCGAGTTCCTCCGAGCGTCCTCCCTCGCAGGAAAGCCGTACTCGCTCTGCCCGCCGTATCTTTGCCTGGATGGAACTTCGATGTAACCCTTTAAACAGGTCTGCCGAACTGGGTGTTATGTCGAGTTCGTGGAACCAGTACGAGTCGCTGCTCGGCAAACCGCAACCCGCACCCCCTAGATTGGACAAAGGACGGAGTTCGACATATTTCCAGCGGTAGTGGTCACATTGTGCCCGCAAATAGCTCATGAACTCTTCGGCTTCAGTGGCGCCATCTAGCAGAGGCTCACAATGATCCGAAAATGGCAGCGATACTAAACGAGTTCCCGTGATCCAACTCGATACGCGGCACAACACAATCCCATCCTGTAACGGTTGGTCTGGCGGCGCACTCGTGAGCACCAGTGGCTCGTAGCCATACGTTCGCCTTAGGGCTTCCAACCAGACTCGCTCATGAAACACCGAGGCCCGAGGGTGGCGCGTTACTAAGTCATTCCAGCGGGGATCCGAAAGTGGATTAATTACTTGAATGCTCATTGCGATCGCTCGCTGGTGGATTGCGTGGGCTTGGGCACTGAACTTATGTGCAAGTGATGTGCAGGCACGACAGTCAGATGGCCGATCTTCAACGGCCAAGCGTGCTGGGACATTCTGAAAGAAGGGACGGTCGCTAGCCTCCTCCCAGAGGTCATCGGCCGCCCCAACGGCTAAGTCCCCTCCCCCGAGGGTCTGCCGAATCAGAACGGAGTAGTCTATTTTCCTCGCCGATTTGCGTCTGTTCAGAATTGCTCACTTTTCATGGCGGCCTTATATGGGATCGCCTAGTGATCTGATCGGGGAATTCGCCCTGAGGCACGACGTGACGGAGGAAATTAATCTTTGCAGGCTAGTCGTGAAGAACGACGTTGAGAAGTGAACTATGGACCTGTAACCCGCCGTTGTAGTGTATGAATCCCAATTTTCTGAACCGGTTCATGAAAAAGCTCACTCGGGAGCGGGTGGTGCCGATCATCGATGCCAACGTCTCCTGACTGATCTTTGGAACTACGGTCTGAGGAACGCCTTCCTTGCCGAAATGAGCGACCAGCAGCAGGATTCGGGCTAGTCTCTTTTCACTGGAATTGAAGAGTTGGTCAACCAGATCCTCCTCGTAACGGATATTGCGGGCCAATAAATACGCTACGAATAGATCGGAAAATGTTTGTTCGCGGTGCAGTGCTTGCATCATGGCCTTCTTCTCAATTCGCAGAACAGCGCAATCCGTCATAGCGGATGCGGTGCCCATGCGGAGAGTTTGGCCTGCAAGCGAACCTTCTCCGAAGAAACTTCCATCACTCAATATCCCGATCGTCGCTTCCTTGCCAGTCTTCGAGACAACAGTGAGTCTTACCTTGCCGGTCTGCAGATAAGACACCGCGTCTGCGGGATCCCCTTGCGTGAAGACGGTGTGCTTGTTCGGAAAGAGTATGGCTTTCCGGCCCTCGCCGATCGTGGCTAGGAATGACTGGGCATCGAACTCGCGTCTGTTCTTGGAAGCTCGACGCGGAATCGCGGAATTCCGCGTTTTTTCGGATACCCGATCAATGGGCGCTTGGCGGGCGATTTTCGTCGAACCTTGGGACTTGCGAGGCGGAGACATGTGCACCCCTAGACCCCACATTTGTGTCCATTGTACCGCCCCCCCAGAAGAGCTGTAAACGTCAGAAAGCCGGCACACCCCAACGGCCAACCGAACCCACGCTCACGTTAGTGCCTGACTGCCCTTTCAGTTTTTTCCGGGCCCGCCTTAAAGCGGTTCGTCTCGCACGTTCAGAAGCATCGGGCGCAACTAACAGCCACCGCTCCAACACCATGCGTTCTCAAGGTGGTCAAAACGAGACAGTTAAGCACCTTTGTCGACGCATACGCTGGAAGCGTGAGGTACCGCTTGTAAGCGGAAATGTGAGGCAACTTTCATGAAACGATTTGGATTCATCATCACCACGGCAGTTCTGTTCTGTTTGGTCGGAACCACCGCTCCTGCTTATGCTCAGCAGGATCAGCAGGACGAAAAGCAGACCAAGCAGAAAGACCAAGCGCAGCCTGACAAGCAGACAGGCCAGGCTAAGAGCGCCCAGAAGCAGCAGCAGAAGGCCCAGCAGCAGGAACAGCAACAACAGAACCAGCAGCAACAAGCGCAGCAGCAGAAGCAGCAACAGCAGAATCAACAGCAGAAAGCCCAGCAGCAAAGACAGCAAGAACAGAACCAGCAGCAACAAGCCCAGCAGCAGAAGCAGCAACAGCAGAATCAACAGCAGAAAGCCCAGCAGCAAAGACAGCAAGAACAGAACCAGCAGCAACAAGCCCAGCAGCAGAAGCAGCAACAGCAGAATCAACAGCAGAAAGCCCAGCAGCAAAGACAGCAAGAACAGAACCAGCAGCAACAAGCCCAGCAGCAGAAGCAGCAACAGCAGAATCAACAGCAGAAAGCCCAGCAGCAAAGACAGCAAGAACAGAACCAGCAGCAACAAGCCCAGCAGCAGAAGCAGCAACAGCAGAATCAACAGCAGAAAGCCCAGCAGCAAAGACAGCAAGAACAGAACCAGCAGCAACAAGCCCAGCAGCAGAAGCAGCAACAGCAGAATCAACAGCAAAATCAACAGCAAAAAGCACTGCAGCAAAGACAGCAAGAGCAGAACCAACAGCAACAAGCGCAGCGCCAGAAGCGCGAACAGCAGGACCAACAGCAACAGGCGCGGCTCTCGCAACAGCGCCAGCAGCAACTCATTTCACAGCAGCAGCAGCGCAACATCCAGTACCGTCAACATCTAGATCAGCAGCAACAGCAATTGCAGACGGCACAGCGGCAGACGGCGCAGCTACAGCAACAAAACCGCGCGTCGCAGTACCGTTATCAGCAAGACTACATAGAGCGGATACGCCAGCAGGAGGTGCGCATACGTAGCGACCGCGACCACGATTACGATCGTGATCCGTATTTCTACTCGGCTCCGATCTATCGTTACCATCGCGGTGGCCGATACTACGAGACAAATCAGTATGGTGCAGACTTGCTGCGTCAGGCCGTGAACTATGGTTACGAGCAAGGGTTCCATGCTGGAGAAGCGGACCGGCAGGATCGCTGGCATTCAAGTTACCGTGACTCGTTCGCCTATCAGGACGCGAACTATGGCTACACGGGCTATTACGTCGACCAGGACGAGTACAACTACTATTTTCGGCAGGGCTTTCGTCACGGCTACGAAGACGGATTCAACAGCCGCTACCGATACGGGGAATATTCGAACGGCTCCTATATCGTGCTTGAGGTCACCCTCGGGCAGATCCTCGGCTTCCAGTCGCTTCGCTGAAGGCAGAGTTTCCAACCCGCGCCTTGCCCATCTGATCCACAACAGGTCCGTGGAGCAGGGCGCGTGCATTGGAGTCATGTTCAGCGACGCTGTAATTGAACGTATCTGATTGCAGTCGCGCATGTGACGTTTGGCCAGCACGGGAGGAAGTCATGAAGATCCTATTTGCCACAGATGATTCCAAGTTCTCAGAGGCTGCTGCGAAGAGCCTCGCTGAGCAATTCCGAACTCAGGATACCGAAATCCGGGTTCTACACGTCGTCGAACCGATTACGATCTCAGCACCTCCACAGATGTCTCCCGGGTACTATCCGGAACTGGAGGATCGACTGCCGCAAGCACGCGAGGTCGCAGAGCGGGTTGCCAAAACGCTCTCTACTGCTGGCTTTAGAGTGACCACATCAGTCACCTCCGGCGACCCGAGGAGCGTCATTTTGGATGCTGCCGCGGAATGGAGTGCTGACTTGATTGTTCTGGGTTCTCATGGGCGCACGGGGCTGGGACGCTTCTTCCTCGGCAGCGTTTCGGAAGCCGTAGCACGCCACGCGCGCTGCTCTGTGCAGATTGTGCGGATTCCATCGTAAGCGCCGCAGCCCATCTTGCCGGGGCACGTCTCTGTCTTCACACAACAGAAACTGGACTTCGCCCCTGAAACGAATCGGTAATTAACGCAAGAGAGATAAGATCGTCCCGAACCACGCACCCAAGACCACAAGAATCAGCCCGGGAATGATCTGCAAGGCAAAGCGTTTGCCACCGCTGCTGACCGCAACAACCATCTTGGTGACAGTATTCGTAGTCAAGCCTGCAAGGATTGGAAGCGCGCTCTCTTGCGCACTCAGCTTGCCGGACGTAACCAACGACGCCACCGATACTGCTGCGGAATGCGTATCGGCGAAGCCAGCGGCCGCAGCCGCAGCAATCACTCCGGCTCTGCCAAACTTCGCGTCGAGCGCAGCCGAGGCTAACTGCACCAGAGCGATCGTACCTGCAAATATCAATGTCGTCTTCAGACTAAAAACCCTCCCGACCTGCATGGAATCTGGCACGCCTTGTCGAATATTCCTGAACGTGAATAACGCCCCGTAGATGATCGCCGCAAGTCCCGCTCCAACAAGGGAGATCTTCAATACCGAAAATGCGGGCCAGTTGGTAGCTACCAACACCACAGCCAACTGAATCACCGTGGCTACCGTGGAGAGCACAGCTCCGGCGACTGCAGGCCGCGAAACCACCGGATCCTTTCGTGCACGTGCCCCCATCGACGCAATCGTGGCCACACTCGACACAAACCCAGAAGCCAACCCCGCCAGGGGAAGCCCGAACCGAGGCCCGAGCAGACGCACAGCGATATGGCCCCCGGCGCTGATCGACATGATCAAAATCACGATCTTCCAGATCGTCCTAGGATTAATGGCGCTGAACGGACCAACGTATCGATCAGGAACCAACGGAAGTATCACCAGCGCGGCAGCAGCGAAGATAAGAGCATCGGTCAGTTCCTCCTGGCTGAGCACATCACGTATGAAATGGTGAATTCGGGTTCGAGCCATGAGCGCGATCGCTACCGTCACTGCCAGGGCCGAAGCGGTCACCGGCTCTTTCAGGGCAAATCCTCCGAGCAGTACGGTCAGCAAGAGAGCGGTTTCGGTGGTCAGACCAGGATCCTGCTCTTCGGTGCGCATGTATCCGATTGCAGACAAGCCAGCTACTCCAAGAAAGGTTACCGCTAGCAGTGGCACACCCCCCAAAGCCAGGCTCACTCCCCCCGACAAAGAAGCAATCATGAACGTCCGTATGCCGGCCGGGGAGCGCGAGGGCCCCTCCCCTTTTCGTCGCTCCCGCTCCGCACCGATGAGCAGGCCGATGCCGAGAGCGGCAGCAAACCGGTAGGCAATGTCATAGACGCCTGGCATGCATGGAATGTTCATCGCTAAACATTTTCAGCTAGGCAGGCCGGCCAAGCTAGACATTTCTTCTTCGAACACGCGAATAGAACCCGGCGTACCGCGACAGAGGTTCTGAGGTGATCAACCGCGGCAGTGAGCAATTTTGAACAGACGCGACCCCGAGAAGGTTCTTAGATTTCAGACTGGAGTGGATCCCGGCCCGTAGAGTTTCTCGACCGGCTACTCAGTAGCCATGGCCACCCACAAGACAACATCCCCAACGGTTGGCTCGCCCGTGACTGGGCAGGCCCTTAGCATTTGCAGAGTGGATCATGTTCGAAGTTCATCCAATTCTTAATCAAACAAAAAGGAGACATTATGGCGAGCATCGCAGAAATCAATCTGGCGCGTGAAACAAGAGTTTTGGCGGCAGACACTCTTACGGGCGATAAGGTCGTAAATCTTCAAAAAGAAGATCTCGGAAAAATTGAGCATTTGATGATCGATCTGAATACGGGCCGTATCGCTTACGCCGTTCTCTCTTTCGGAGGCTTCCTGGGCATGGGGGATAAGTTATTTGCCATTCCCTGGAGTGCTCTCACCGTCGACAAGGTTGAAAAGCGATTCATCCTGAACGTCGATAAGGAATTGCTCAAGCGCGCCCCTGGCTTCGACAAGGATCACTGGCCCAACATGGCGGACCGCGCCTGGGGCACCCAGGTGTTCAAGTATTACGGAGCCAAGCCCTATTGGAGTTAGCGCAGGGCGGTGGCAGGGCGACGGCCAGCCCGCAACGAGGTAATCGTGCGACAGGCCATCGCCCATTTGATGCTCGCACCACTACCCGGGGTGGGAGATCAAAGCCAACTCGGTGTTGAAAGGAGATTCCCATGTTATTGATATTGCTCATTATTATCCTGCTACTCGCGTTCGGTGGTGGTGGTGGCTACTACGGATATCGGAGGTGGGGAACGGGCGGAGGCGTCGGAATCTTTGGGCTGGTCCTGATCATTCTGGTGCTCGTGTATGTGCTCGGCGGAGTGCGTCTGCCCCATTGAGGTTCAGAGAAGGTTCGGGGCTCGAACGCTCTAAGGCACCGACGGATTGGTTCGAGCTTTGTGGGCTAAATCCCATCCTTAATGAAGGAGAAATATGAAAACACTCAAACTGTGCGTAACGTTGCTCGCCCTGTTCGCGGTCGTGACCCTTGTAGGTTGCTCCGAAAGAGACAGGCAATCACCCGATGTTTCTGACAGCATCCGCAAATCGCTCGATCAGGCCGGCCTCAAAGATGTCTCCGTGAGTCAGGATCGCGACAAGGGTGTAGTGACTCTTGGAGGACACGTCGCAGCTGACGCGGACAAGTCACAGGCCGAATCGATTGCAAAGTCAATCGCAACTGGGCAGGTTGTCGCGAATCAAATTGCCGTGATGCCGCCCGGTGCTGAAAGCGAGGCAAAGGCGGTGACCTCTGATCTCGACAAGGCTATCGAGAAGAACCTGGACGCTACTCTCATCCAGAACAAACTGCAGAAGAGTGTCAAATATGAGGTCAAGAATGGTGTGGTCACGCTCACTGGAGAGGTGAACTCACAGTCCAGGCGCGCGCTGGCCGACAGGGTCGCTTCTGCAGTTCCGAATGTGAAGCAGGTGGTGAATGACGTCCAGATTAAGGAGCAAAAGGCCACCTCGTCGAACTGAGGACGCCGAGGTGGTCCTGACCCGGTATCCAGCTGAGCGGCTACCGCAGTCGTCGTTTGCTGGACCAAAACACGGATGGATACATGCAAGCCATGCGGAAGTCACCTGCGGGTTAGCCACCGTGACAAGCAGGCCGTTTCCCACGTAGTTGGATATGCAGATGATGCGGGTGCGGTTTGTCTTAGCGTGTAAGGCGATCGGAACGAATGCGAGAAGAAGCCATCGAGGACGCTCCGGATACCTTCGGACTCGAAAAATGAAGCAGGAACTACGAAACAGGCTGAGCGTCGCAGTCACTGAAATGCGCGTTGTGTCCAGAATTGTCGCGGGAGCCATTTATGAAAATCATGCTATTCGCAGGCCTGATTTTGGTTGTACTCGGTATCGCATCACTGCTCGTGCCGATTCCCCATACCGAACGGCATGGAATTAAAGCCGGAGATGTGAACATCGGGGTGTCGACCACTCAGAGTGAGCGTGTGTCACCAGTCATCAGCGTTGTACTGATCGCAGGCGGGATTGCGCTGACAGTTGCGGGAGCGCGTACGCGACCGTCTACGAAGTGAGGAGCCGAGGGGGGCCTGAAGGGCTCTGCTCGAAGTGACGCTGACAGATGCTCAACTTGGCAGCACATCTTTGCCTCAGCGATTATCCGCTATGACGGTTTGGCCGTTGAGTATGCTCGCTGCCCCTGCAAGTGTCAGGTCATCGGGCACTCGGTGAAAATCATTGTGGCTTTCAGCCTGCTGCACATCGATTGTCTTGAAAAGGAGAGCTTTCCCCTTCATGTCCACAAGCAGGGCAGTCATTTCCCACTGACCTGGTGCAACTTCTGTCTGCCTGACTTCAAAGCGGCCGCCCTTGTCTAAGTGCCCTAACAGTCCGCCTCCGAATTTCACATCTTCCACGAGATGCCCCCTAATCGCTACCAGTCTTCCTTGTTTCGTATCGACGGTCATCTCACCTTGCATATGCTGGAAAACGCGGGCTTCCATCGAAGGCGGTTGGAAAGTCGGACTCGGTCTGAAGGTTAGTTGTACGAGATCTCCGTCGCGGCTCGCGTAGTCGAATAAGAAGACATCAGCCATCATCTTGAACAGTCGTTCCCCTTGCTCTGCTTTCTTGCTGCTCGCCTGCTGTAATTTCCGTTGCTCAGATGGGTTGCTCACCAACCTCTGAATACGCTGGTTTTCTTTCAGTTGCTGTTTAGCGTTAAGCGGGCGGCCGGCAATCGACAACAGCCGACTGAGAGATCCGACTTTTGTTTCAACAATTACCTGGGCCTGTTTCCTCCCGGATTCTTCTTTTTCGAGTTGGTACATCCAGTGGCCGAGCTCTTCATTTTGGAATTTCAGTTCGTTGGTCACTACCTTCTGTGCCAGCTCGTTCGCCGACAATCCCGCACGCCCAGAATCCGATTGGGAGAGTGTGGTCGACCCGAGCAGAATGATGGTCACTATGAGGATTGCAGGGCTCTGTATGAGCCTCAAAGCCAATGATGGCATCAATGCGCAGCACGTTCTGAGCCGGCGATGCATGTGGCCATTTCCTTCGGTGAGACGGACGTGCGAACGGTTTGCAGATCGGTGTCGCTATCGCAGTCCTTTGGGTCCTCACAGTTCGATTATCGGACCACGTGCATCCAGAAAGCTGAGCAAAATCGCGCACTCCCTCGGATCGGAAAAGACTGCTTGCTTACCTTCTCCATGTGCTACAAAGAGCTTGTGAAACGCGCGAATGTCTTCCCTACAAATGGAGTTGCGGTCGGAGAGACTTCAGATTGGCAGATTGGCGCGAGCCCTGTCGGACCCTAGGCCTTCAGACTCCTTTCAAGAGTGTGCAAGTTTGACCAGTCGCGCACCGTGCGCAGGTCGTAACATCCCGCCTATGAGGCAAGTTCTCAACTCTCTTGGAGGCTAATGATGAATCTCAAAATCGTGACTGGGCTTGTTGCGCTGATCATGTTTGCGGGCGCGGCCGGACTGACCACGGCGCAGGACATCACAAAAACCACCCACAAGAAAACGCGGACGCTCACCGGTTGTCTTCAGAAAGGCGAAGATGCCAATGAATACAATCTCACCGCCAAGGGCGGCGGTACGTGGGAGATCAAGAGCGACAGCGTCAAACTAGACGAACATGTCGGGCATACGGTCAAGATTACCGGCGTAGTGGCAAATGCCACAGCCCACGGGATGAAGGAAGACGCGAAGGAGGAGATGAAAGAGCACGGCATGGATACGCACGCCGAGCGCGGTCACATGACGGTCACGAATTTGACCATGGTCAGTGACGCCTGCCAGAAGTAGCCCTGGATTGTGCGTGAAGTCGAAGTACGAATGGCCGATTCCCCCCGCGCCCTCGCGAGTGATGGTCAATATTGATCAGCAATCGCCAGGCGCGAAGCTTGACACTAGCGCTGGATAAATCTCTCCACGTTGGAGAAGCCGCACGCCCGGCTGTCAATCTCTTGTGGGCCAATACATAAGAGCTCCTAACGACCCGTCGTACGAGCTACTTCGGAGAAAATACAGGAGTGAAATATGAAATTGTTCAAGATGTTTGCAGCCGTGCTTTCAGTCGCTGTGTTGTGCCTGCTCGCGGTTCCAAATGCATCAGCCGATGACTGGAACAGGAAGACGGTTATCACCTTCAGCGGACCAGTAGAAGTTCCGGGTGTGGGCGCGCAGACCTTACCCGCTGGCACGTATGTCTTCAAGATTTTTGATTCCCAGTCCGACCGCCATATCGTCCAGATATTCAATCAAGACGAAACCCATGTATTCACCACCATCCTTGCAATCCCGAACTATCGGTTGAAAACAACAGACAAGACCGTGATCAGTTTTCGGGAACGACCAGCGGGACAACCGGAAGCCCTCAAAGCATGGTTTTATCCCGGGCGCCAATGGGGTGAAGAGTTTGTTTATGCAAAGTCGAGGGCCGTGGAACTGGCCAAGGAAACAAATGAACCAGTTCTCGCGACGCCGATCGAGTTGGCAGCAGCGCCTATCGAGGCTTTGAAGACGGCACCAATAGAGGCCGTTGATCCGAAAGGCGAACCAATTGAACTAGCGCAGGTTGTTGAAGCACCTCCGGCGGCCGCAGAGCCGGTGGCTGTGGCTGAGAATGCCCTACCGAAAACGGCGAGTTCATTGCCATTGATTGGGCTGATGGGGCTGGCAGCGCTCGGAGCGGGTTTCGCCCTGATGCTCATTTCGAGGCGAGCTCGATTGAACTAAGCGAGTGTCGGAATGCCGCGGGGCAACTCGACGTCAAGCTGCGAAGGAGGTGGTGTGCGAGTGCCACCTCCCTCTCTCCCAGAAAGCACTACCTGGATGACAGAACTGTCCTCATCTCGACCACGCCTGCACGGCAGGCCAGGAAGGCGAACGGACGAATTCTCTGGCACTGAATTACGAACCATGTTGGGACGCGGATGCACACGCGTGATCGTACTTGTTTCCTTGGTCGTTTTACCCAGCCTCGTCCGACCTCAAGAATCATCTCCGTTACAGCAGCCACCGATTGACGACTACACCATTCGCGTGACCGTTGACGAGGTGGTGCTGCACGCAACCGCTCAAAACCGCAAAGGCACTCTTGTCTCGGGACTCGGCAAAGAAGAGTTCCAAGTCTACGAGGACGGAGTACCTCAAGAAATTAAGCATTTCAGTCACGAGGACATTCCTGTAACCGTCGGGTTGGTCGTCGACAACAGCGGAAGCATGAGGCCGAAGCGCGCTGACGTGATGGCCGCCGCCTTGGCCTTTGTGCGGTCCAGCAACCCGATGGACCAAATGTTCGTGGTCACTTTCAACGAGAAGGTGTCGTTCGGCCTGCCGAGCAACATGCCGTTCACAGACGACGTCGTTCAGTTGGGGACCGCACTGTCCCGAATCTCCGCAAATGGTGAGACGGCGCTGTACGACGCGGTTGCTGCTGCGCTTGAGCATCTGAACAAGGGGGATCGCGACAAGAAAGTGCTGATCGTGATCAGCGACGGGGGCGACAATGCCAGCAAACACAATTTGTCTCAGATCAGGACCATGGCTGGCCGCCCTGACGCAATTATCTATACCATCGGTATCTTTGACGAGGAGGATGCCGACCAAAACCCTCACGTGCTCAGGCAACTCGCCAAGGATACGGGCGGCGAAGCATTCTTGCCGGAGTCACTAAAGGAGGTTCTCCCTATTTGTGAACGCATTGCTCGTGATGTTCGCAATCAGTACACAATCGCTTATATTCCTTCGAATAGAAAGCTGGACGGAACCTATCGGAACATATTCGTGAGGGCCAATGCGCCGGGACGTGGGCACTTGGTGATCCGTACCCGGGCTGGTTACTTCGCACCGTCCGTGCTTCCATCGCCATCACCAAAGGCGACCGATCATGACGCTCACAACTGAACGCGAGCTATCCCCGACGCGAATTCGACGGCTTCTTGGCTGGAGTCAACGCCTGCTTTTCATCGCTGGCGCTCTTGCGCTCGGTTACGTCGGCTTCACTCTGCTCGATGCAAGGCTTACTCAAGTTTCTGCGAAGCATTCCCTGGAAGACCAGATATACCTGGAAAAGGAGCGCCACGGTTCACAATCTAAACTGGCGGTCAAAACGGGGGACGTTCTGGGTCGAGTAGATATCCCGCGACTAGGAATTTCCGTCGCAGTCCTGCAAGGGACCAGTTCGCGAACGTTGCGGCTGGGTGCGGGACATATCGAAGGCACGCCGCTTCCAGGGGAAAACGGGAACAGCGGAATCGCCGGGCACCGCGACACCTTCTTTCGTGAACTGAGAGACATTCGCAAGAATGACGAGATTCAGCTTCAGACGGCAACCGGGCTTTTTCGCTATGAGGTCGATTGGGTGAAGGTCGTCGAGCCGAATGACTCCACGGTTCTGCAGACTTCGACACAAGAATCCGCACTCACTCTCGTAACCTGCTACCCATTTCATTTCGTTGGTTCGGCACCGAAGCGGTTTGTCGTGCGAGCTCACAAGTACTAAGTGCCGGGGTGCTCTAGATATTCAATTCAAATTGTTAATGGCGTTGACCCCCGGTTGGGGCCAGTCTATGCGCAATATTGCTCAGACTTCCACTCCGGCCTGACACTACGCTTGTCGTGTCGACTAAAGTTTGAAACGTTGGCGCGAACGGTCAGGACATCATGAGAAGGAGAACGAACCGAATGATCGCCACAACAGCTGGTCAAAGCAGCCGCGAAACAGAAGTGCAGTCGGGTGACACCCAAGGATTGTCAACAGCCGAGCAGACGAACAGTGAAAGCGTTGAAGAGCTGGCAGCAGACGGGCAAGCTTTCGAAGCCTCGGCGGTGAGCGGCGTGGAAGATGCCGCCGATCCTGATGTTCACGAAGTCAAAACAAAGAGAAGTACCAGGGGACGATATACCCCGCGAGTACGACGAACAATGAAGCGTCGGTTCCAGATCACGCATTCATGCTCTAGATCACCAGGGTCTCCAGAATAGCAATGTCATTGAGAATGTCGGCAATCAACAACGAGCGACACCGCACAGAGCGCATCGGCTGGCTACGCGCAGCGGTATTAGGCGCGAACGACGGCATTCTTTCAACATCGAGTTTGATGCTCGGTGTCGCAGCTGCTCACGCAACTCACAGTAGTGTGTTGGTCGCAGGGGTTGCCGGCTTGGTGGCTGGGGCCATGTCGATGGCTGCCGGTGAGTATGTGTCTGTCCACTCGCAGGCAGACACCGAAAAAGCCGACCTCAAGCTTGAGCGAGCGGAACTCAAAGCAGACAACAAGGGCGAGCACAAGGAACTGGCGGCAATCTACGTCGCCCGCGGTCTCGATCCTGCACTCGCGAAACAGGTGGCCCAACAGTTGATGGTCCATGACGCGATCGGCGCGCATGCCCGCGACGAACTGGGCATCTCCGAAGCCCTTCGTGCTCGCCCGATTCAAGCTGCGTTGGCATCGGCTGGCAGTTTTGCCGTAGGTGGGATCATGCCTCTCTTGCTCACGACCGTGGCCTCGCCTGCAAGGGTCATCCCTTTGGTCGCTGGCACTTCGCTCGTGTTCCTCGCGCTTCTGGGTGGGTTGGCGGCACGCGCGGGTGGGGCGGGAGTGATAGTTGGCGCCTTACGTGTCACGTTCTGGGGGGCTCTGGCGATGGCGGTGACTGCAGGAGTCGGGTCGCTGTTTGGAACTGTTGCGTGAGCGTCTTCATACCGGTAAACAGCACCTTGACGAACACGCCGCTTAGTCGATCACAAGGACTCTTGGCTCTGGAAGTGGCCGCATAGACAGCGAGAGATATCGCGCAGATGTCGGATGCCAGAATGGAGACATGCCATGGCAAACAACAGAACCGCACGAGGACGCCAGACCGAATCGCTGAAAGCCGCCTGATGCCCTCTTGGGCTTCGATCCCAACAGTTGAAGGGGTGCCACATTCCATAGAGATAACATCCGTCGTGTCACATCGTGATCGTAAACGAGAAATATCAAGACCGCCGCCAGGCGCCGAGCCCAAAATAGAATTCGCGCCTGCAACGGAACCTCCCAATGGGTTACTGTGGTCGTGTGTGGTATTGCAAGTCTTCCCCACAAGACGCGGCCGTCATCGCTTGAGCCGCAGGAAGCGAGCGGCGTTGTTGTACAAGATGTCACGCTTTTGCCCGGGAGATAGCGCAGGGTCATTCTGAATCGTATCGATGGCCGCAGACACCGCATCTGGCCAAACCATTTCGTCGGAGCCAAACATGATGCGGTTCTCGAATCCGGCGTCAATCAAACGGTGCAAGAAATCGTAGAACTGCTTGCGGGGAAAAGCGTAGTCGATGATCCCGATATCCACATAAAGTTGAGGATGGGCGTACAGCGCGGCGATGGTATCGTCCGCCAACGGCCAGCCAGCATGCATGGCCCAAACGCGAAGCTGAGGATGGCGCACGAGAACATCTTCGAGGGTCAGTAGGCTGGACAAATGCATGCGGTAACTAGGCGCGACGACGTAAGGCGCCCCCGGCGGCCCAGGTCCCATGTGAATGCCGACGGGAATGTCCAGTTCTTCCGCCAGCGCAAAGTAAGGTTCCATTCGCGGATCAGTGGCGGCAATCCCCTCGTATTGCGAGCTGATTTCAGCAAACGCCATTACTCGCCCGCTTTTCACCAATTGGCGTAATTCGTCCACGCTCGGTTTTCCCGACTCCGGGTCGAACGGAAGTGCTGGGAGAATGCGGCCGTCTGACGCCAGCTTCCACTTTTCCATGACCTCGAGGCCGCCATCCGTGACTGCAACGGTCACATTTCGTGTTTTCAGGATTGCAAGCGTGCGCCGCATCAAGTCTTCGTCATTCGAACCAGATCGCAGAGGCGATGGACATGCGGGTTTGTTCTGCACGCGGGCAAAATATGTTTGCGCATCTTCATGAGTATCCTTGACCGGCCACGTCGAAAAAGGTGCGCAAAGATAGAGCGGCGGTGGCCCGAGCTCATCTGCGCGCTTTGCGTGCAGATGCATGTCGATGATTGGCTCGGCGCTCGTCTGTGACCACACTGGAGATACAACTGTCAGCACGATCGTCAGTAAGAGGCATGTGGCAAAAGACAAAAACCGCCAACGGAACAGTTGTTTCATTGTTGTCTGCCCTTTTCACTTTCTTGTGCGTATGACCGTTATCGCTTGCATATCAGAGGGTTCGATCGATCTCTTCCTTGCTGAGTGCCTCTCCAAGAAGCGTCAATCCATGCCGTTCGAACTCCGCTTTGCGTGCTTCTTGATTCTTCGGATCTTCACTTTGCGCGACCGAGGACCATTCTGTTTCCATTAAGCCCGCTGGCGTGTAGAGATGGATTGCGCCACAATGAGGATCCTGCGCCACACTCCAGCGGTGCGGGACTCTCATCGGCATCAGCAACGAATCGCCCGGCTTCAATCGCATGCGTTCGCCGCCAACTTCGGCCACGAATTCACCCGTCATCACGTAAATCCACTCATCCTGTTGGTGATGAAAGTGAAGCGGCGCACCTCGGTAGGGGTGATGGTCACCTGGTGGAAAGACAAAGATCGCAAGGCGCCCCTCGGAATCAGAGGAACGAACGACCTCCGTATCGAACATCCCTGACGGTGAGGGTGCGCGCTCGTCGCTGCCGTCGGATTTACGTCTGAAACCAGAGCGAACGAAAACTGGATGTCGAACGGTCCCTTGATCCGAAGCGTGATTCTTTTCGCCCGAATCTTGGACTGAAGATGCAAGACAGAAAGCAAACCCGGTAAACATCAATCCTGGGCCAGCTGCGAGTAAGTCTCTGCGATTCATCGATGTCCTCCATATAGCTCCGGGCGAGTTTGAGATCTACCGTGGCATTCCCACTCTTAATACGAGCACAGGCACAGTCAGGAAGCTGGTATTGCGATCCCCATGACGTTCGCTCGTCGCCTAGATCATTATTCGAATCCGACAATTACTTCGGATGCAATCGTTCGATGTTGGAAACGCTGTACCATACGATCCTCCAAAAGCCATCGCCTTGACGCTTGAACTCCGCAAGGAAGTTTGTCTTATGGGTCATCGGCACGCCTGCACTACTGCTGTCCTCGTTATAGGTGCCACGGTAGACTGCAAAGTCACCGCTACTTGCAACATCGACAGTCTCGTCGATGAGACTGACTTTCCAAAGCGGGTCATGCTGAAAGCCCAGCCTGAAGCCCTCTCTGTCGGCTTCGATCCCAACAGTTGAAGGGCTACCACATTCCATAGAGACAATGGCCGGCGCGTCATACGCAGTTGTCTTGATCGGATCGTGAGCGTTGATCCCGGCTACGACTTGAGCGACGGCCGCCTTGATGGTTTCGGCGATCGCCGACTGATCAATCGCCATCGCTCTTGTCCATAGTGCGGTCCCGACAGTAGCAACAGCAAACAGAAGCAGACTTGGTTTCCGGTATGCAAAATGGATCATTGAACTTTCCTTCTTGAGGCAACCTCGGGAGCGAGCTTAGTGCCGTGAATTGCTACGGCCCTCTTCAGCGGCCCGCCAACTTCCCCCATTTCGCCGGTCTGCGTGAAGGAAGTGGCGGTGATCCCGGACCACACTTCATGCCACGTCATCTTTTTACCGTTCTGGGGGAATCCCATGTCGATCGTGAGTTGTTTTCCATCCCACTTCAGGGAACTATTTGAGTAGGTATTGAAATCGCATGGGGCGGGAGCGGAATTGTTGCAAAGCATCCCGCGCAAGCTGTTGGTGGTTTTGTCCCACCAATGAAACGCGATAAGAAACATTTCTTCAGAAGGAGCACGCACGTGCTCCTCTTCCATCAAAACGTATCCACCGGGCCCGGTTCGCCAGTTCTCTTCACCGGTGCCGGTGCCTCCGGTCGGCGAGACGCCGCCGGGAGCAAATTCATACGTCGTTGACCAGTCTCCCTTCAAAGCCTTCGCAAGATCCTGCATTTCCGGTGCCGGTTCGCTGCCCTTGGACTGGGATGGATCGTTCTTAATTTGACCACTCGTGACTCTCGTCGCGTGAATCGTGAACAAACGCTTGCGCGGTCCACCCGGCTCGCCATATTCCCCAGTCTGCGTGAACGAATTGGATGTGATCTCTGACCAGACCTCGTGCCACAGGGATTTCTTACCGCTTTTCGACGTTTCCATTTCATCGATAACGAACTGTTTGCCATCCCAGCTCATGGCTATGTCATTCTGCGCACCCTTTACGTCGCATGTGTAAGGCAGCAGGTTCTGGCATTCCATCCCGTGGAAAGCCTTGTTCGCGGTGTTCCACCATACGACGCCGAGAAGAAAGAGGTCGCCCTCGGGCATGCGCAAGTGCTCTTCTTCGAGGAGAGTGTATCCACCTGGCCCAGGCCGCCATGTCTCTTCGCCGGTGTTGACCAAGCCATTCGGCGCCGAGGAATCCGGCTCAAACTTCACATTGAGAGACCACTTGCCCTCCAGCGCGTTGGTAAGGCCCTTAATTTCGGCCGAAGGGTTCGGCGCAGATGTTAATGACTGTGCGTTTGTGCCGGCGACAAACATTGCGCAAACACTCAGAACAGCGAGTGAGACCAAAGAAACATTTTTCATGTCGGCTCCAGGTTGTGAACGAATCATGGCTGGTAGGGTCACATCATCCCCGCGCAGCGTTTTCCCTACACGAATGGGAGATCTCAGTCGTCACGCGGGTACTCGAACACCGCCCGTCGCCCTTCTTAATTGCAGACGATTTTGCCCTGCGTCAAGCCTGTGATCGCTTTCACGGATAAGCCCGGTTGATAGCGTTCGTAGGCTACGGAGTAGGCGCCTGTGTTCTCGCCCTGCGCGCCTGCTTGTCCGGTCAAGAAAATCACAATGGTGCCGTCAGAGTTGTAGAAGGCAATTTGCGAGCGGCCAGATTCATAGCCTTGGACCTTCCTATACCCGGAAAGACGGGACGCGTACCATGCAGCCGCGGCTTCCATTTTGATCCCGCTCGCCGGATTCATGATGTTAGAGAGAGAATAGAAATTGCCCTGCATTTTGCTCTTGCAAACTTGACCGTCCGGCATTTTGTCAGGCTCATTGCCTACATTGTTGAATAGGACGGTGGCGGGAATCAGCGGGAGGTCGGTCAGGGGATCGTTCGTAAGCACCTTTGCCTGGCCGGCGGCGTTAGCCAAAGCGAATGCGAGCACCACAGCACAAAGCCAAATCGTTTTCATCGAACATCCCCCCTTCTCGAAATCGTCAAGCCTAAAACTCGTTTGGTGGTCGTCTTTCAGGCGTATCTGTTACCGATCTGAACGTCAGTCGAGAGTCAACTCCACCCGACGATTTCGCGCGCGGCCTTCGAGCGTGTCGTTCGTATCGATCGGCGAATAATCGCCGTTGCCGCCGGTGGAGAGTCTGTTTGGGTTGACGTGATACCGCTCGACCAGCGCTTTCTTCACTGACGCCGAGCGGCGCTGGGAAAGTTCCTGGTTGTACTTGTGCCCGCCGATGTTGTCGGTGTGGCCGGTGACGGTCAATTTCCAGTCGGGTCGGTCGGCCATGGCCTGGGCGATCTCTTTAAGGACTGGTTCCGACACCGGCCGGATCACGTCGCTATTGAAATCGAAATTGATTCCCCATGTGATCGCTTTTCGGCTCTTCGCGAGTTGCTGCTCGATGGTTGGCTTGTCGCCGGGATACATGACGCGAACGAATTGCACCTTGAACGAGTCGTCTTGGTGCATGTCCTTCCCCATCATCCACGACAGCATGACTGGAGTATTGGGGTCATCCAGGATGTAAGCTTCTACGGGTTGATCGCGCGGGCCGAAACGGCCTGCCGTCTCGATGACCTTCATATTGGCGCGAATATGAATTGCAGGTACATTCACGCGCTCGTCGTTGATGATCAGGGGAAACGGAACGTCATCCGGCTCAACGCGCGTGAGCGTTCCTTTCCATGCTAGTAGTTCCCACTCTGTGAGCGCATCCATGTAGTCGTACCAGGCGAAAACGAACTTGGTCGAACCGGAAGCCTTCAGTTCGTTGAACTTGCTGGCGGGCACAAGAATGCGTGAAACTCCGGGATAGAGTCCCGGCGTAATCGACTCCTTGGTGGACTTGAACATCCAACCGGTGGAGTAAGCTTCTCCCTCGGCGATATCTTTTCCGCAGACAGTGTTATTGAAGTCTGGATGACTCTTTATGCTCATATCCAGACCTAAGGCGGCGATGCCACTGTATTCAAAAACCAGAGATTGTGGTGAAACCGCGCGAATGATGTTGTCGCTTTCGGCATCTGCCAAGGGCAGAGACCACGACGAAACCAAAATGGTTCCCGGCTTGAACAGAATTTTCCCATTTGCCAGTTTCTCTGGATCGATCTGTGCCCCGGTGGGGCACGGCAAGGGACTGGCGAGGGCGGACCACGGAATATTGCGAACCAGGTCCGGAGGCATATCCGGATTCTTCGCTCCGAGGTCTTCAAAGATGCTCTTGGCCATGTTACCCATCGGGCTCGAGCTATCACCGTCGCCTTGCAATTTGCCAAGCACGGTCCCGAGTGGATTGTCGGCGTCGCTTCCCGATGGGCCGTTGCGGTTATTTCCTGAGTGGGCTCCACTTCCATCGCCGGAGCCCGCCTGAACTGAAGACGAAGTCTTGCTGGACTTTCCCTCCAATCCGTCCAGTGCAGTGCTCGCCTTCTGCTTGACTTGATATCCCACGTAGGCCACTCCGGCGACGGCGGCGATTACGCCGATCAGGAAGACGATGAGCACCCCAATCAGAATTTTTTTTCCGGAACTCTTCGCAGGAGGCGTCTCTTGTGCTCGCAGCGTAGCGAGTTTTTGTAAGGCTTCTTCGCTACTTTGGTGTGCAGCAGTGCTGCCCGCCAGGGTAGATTGTGCGGGAGCGATTGGAGTGTATCCAGCCGCGGGACTGTCCCCGCCGGCCCGAGCGCCGCACCCGGAACAGAAGGTTTGGCCTTCCTGCATCGGTGTTCCGCAATTTCCGCAGTAGCTCATGAATTAGCTGCCTCCGCCGTTAAACAGGCGATCCGAAAGAACATTTCCCAACGCGCCGAAGCAGTTCATCCTCCGCCCGCGCAGTTGGCCGGGATCATGTCTCGTCGGCTGACGATTTCTATTCGTTTCGGAAGCGCAACAATGCTGCCCCAAGACGGAATTGGTTTGGCGCCGAAAAGTTGGAGTATGGCGTTGATCACGCTGGCGACAATCTTCGGCATGCTGTAGCCGATGCCAGCGCCCAGCGTGACCGAAAAAGTAGCCTGCCTGCAATCAACCCAGGTCGTTGAAGATTGTTTCAGCACGGTGAGCAAGGTTTGAAGGTCGACGTATGGCCCCGCAGCAAATCCCATCGTGCCAACTCCGACCATTAGCCGCTGACTGAAGGCAAAAATAAAAGAATTGATGCCTACCGATACGCCGCTAATCATTCCAGCGAGGTTGTTTTTCACAGTCGCCGTGGGCTTTGGGATATCCCAGCCCTTGCCGGTCCTGTATGTGGCCGAGATCTCCCCATCCAGATCGACAGATCCCTCGCCGTGAAGAACGGATGTTCTAGCACTGAATCCGCTGGTGATATCGAGCGCTTGGCTGAGCTTGGCGGTGAGTGGAACAAACAGTCCGCCGATTGGCACGTTGATTTCCGCAGGAACGATGCCGAGTTCTTTTATGTTGCCTTTGATATTTGTGAAGTCGCTGTCGGCGCTGGCATCCACAGTTACGGTCACGCCCGCTCCGCCAAACAACTGCACGTTCGCGTTCACGCCGCCGTTTCCGACCGAGGCGTCGAAAACAAGGTGCGGATGATTGAGATGGAAAACGATGGTGATCCAGACCTTGACGCCATCTTTTTCCTGGTAGATCTTTGCCCCAATGCCTCCACAATCAAACGCGCAGGGGGTGGCTTGCAGATTGTTGAAGTCAAGCTGCTTGAGTTTCGGGAATGGCACGGGAAACGGTGCCGTAGTCCCGCCCATGCCGGGTATGGAACCAGGAATGTTCGCCTGAAACGCCGCTCGTTTCAGGGATGCAGGTTTGGGATGGTATTCGGCGCTGTGCAGCGCCAAGCCCCCCGGAGTGACCGTGTGCATCGGCGTCCAATTGCCATGGTCGGATACCGCGTAGTAGCTGACGTCTTGATGAAAGCTGTGCGGCTTCTCGTTACCTGAAGTCTGGCCTGGCGTCTGCAATGCATCGTTCATCGCCTTCGAGCCTAGCGCTCCCGCATAGTCCGGCGCGACCACGGCGATTGCATTGTTCAGATCCAGCGGCTGGTCGTAGGTGAAGTTCCCTTCCTTAACGAGTTCATTCAATAACACTGGACCGAGTACGACCGAGACACTGCTGCCGTTATGTTGAACCGCCAAAACCTTTCCGGCACAGCGATCGGTGGCGAAGAGTACTTTCCCGACTTGAATGTCGCTGACTTGCGGCGCATTCGCGTCAAAGGTCCACGACATGCCATCCGACGCAAACGACTGGATGGCCTTGTCGCCCTGCTCCATCAGGATGATGTTGTCCTGATAAGTCACGCCCGGCCCTCGTTTTGGGGCGATTCCGAAACGTATCTCGCTCTCGGAGAGGTCGCTGAGCTTAATGGAATGGCCCACCTGCACCGGAGCGTTACTGAGCATGAAGCCTGCCCCAAAAGAAGAGGGGGCGGCGGCGCGCGAGGAGGAAGGGTGTGACGCGAAAAGGGATTTATCCGAGGACTCTCGGCACCCACTGTCAACGACTACAACAAGTAACACCAGAACCAGCCATTTCCTGAGATATGTGCGCCGGAGAGCTGGCACTCTCCGTCCGACTTGTTTCCATGAAAGGATAATTTCGCGCATCGTCGCTCCTCGGTTTGGACCCTTGGTTTATTTCTACAGGGCGTCTGCAATTTCCTTGGCCAGCGGTTTGACTTGATCTACGCCACACGGGCAAGTAATGAACATGATCCGGATCAGACTCTTGCCTTTGCGCACCATAATCACGCCGTCAGAGGACACGAATGCCTGATCGCCAATTCCCGGCAATCCTTGCATATCGCCGAGGGTTGCCAGTCCCTTGGCGTTCAGACGCATCTGTTCCTCGGCAGCCTGTTGATCGACTGAGAAATTGAAAACCGGCACTTCTCCAGAAGTGTCCTGTTCGGATTGAGGCTTTTCGCTCTCGAACATCTTGCCCATACCTCCGGCAAAGGTTTGGATCATTTGCTGCGTCTTCTTGTCGGCTCCGCGCGCGGCCATCATCGCTGCGACGTGTTTCGCCGTCATGTCGGCCTGCGTGCCTTTAGCGATGTAGGAACAACCGTTGCCTCCGGGCTCAGTGCGGACGATCTCAACTCCGATCGCCTTGCTCACGTCTTCCTTGCTCAGCAAGCGGCACACATCCCCCATGGTGCCGCTTTCCGCTGAGCGCCCAGACTCCGTTTCCCCCGAACCGGAGCCCTCCCCATGGGAGATCGTGCTGGAATCGGAACCCGATCCGCGAATTTCGTCCGACACCCGGTGATATTTCTGGCTGACTTTATGGGCAACGTAGTACACGCCGACGGCACCCGCTGCGCCGCCTACAAAGATGATGGCCACTGCTGCAATGCCAAGCTTGGCCAGAGTGCTCATCCCTTGCTTGGGCACCACGGGAGGAGCGACTGCTGGCACCGGGACCGCTGTGCTGGCGGGTTGGGGGCCTGTCTGCGCGGCCGGAACCGGCGGCTGAACTGGCGCGGATATGGGTTGTGGTTGAACCGATTGCGACACGCTACGCACATCGGCTCCGCACTTCGTGCAGAACGGACCGCTCATGAGCGGTGAGCCGCACTTCACGCAAAACTTAGCCATGAGATATCTCCTTGTATATTTCGGGCCGCCTGCTCAGACATTGCCGCCGAATCACATCGGCGGCTGGATATTGCTGTATTCATAACGAGTGGAGAGGTGGCTCTTGCCCAGCTTTCCGGCGCCCACATCCGTATCCATCTCTTCCCGCAACGGCAGGCCGCTGCTCTTGGCAATCCACATTTGCGCATCTTGCGTGGCGTACTCTGTTTCGCTGTGCAGGGAATAAAGCGTTGCCCTCTGGCCGTCGACGGATTCTTCGCGGACGGCCCGGCAGGTTGCCGTTCCGTGCTTGCGGTTATCTGCCTCTTGCTGGAGGAGTTCAGTCGTATCTTCGCGGATGGTCGTCCATTTGCCGCTGACCCGAATAAAGGCTTTGCCCTGCGTGTAAATCCTCTCGCTAATGAGAGGCTTTCCATTGGTGGTGCGGGTGGAATAACTGTGGTTAGGCGTTGTGACCACTTTGGTAAGCGCATCAAACACCGCTCCACAGGTCTCCTGTGCATGAAGCGTTGAGGACGTTTGTCCTATCGCGATCACCGCGAGACATGTAAGCAAGCGCAAAGCTGTCTGAGGGTTCATAGCTTTCCTTTTTGGGTGCTGGTTCGGGCCTCAAATCGGCGGCAGAACCTTGCCGTACTCGAAGCGCGTTGATTGATGCTCCTTTTTGTTGTTGCCTCTGTTATCTACGTCCTCTTCGACGCGTAGAAGCAGCCCAGTGCTTGTGGACACCCACATTTGCCCGTCTTCTTTTACCTCCTCATATTCGCGGTGGATGGAGTAAACCTTTGCGGCTTCACCGTTCACAGATTCGTTTCGAAGGAACTGGCAAGTTGACTTGCCCTTCTCCTCTTTTTCCTTCTCTTGATCAAGAACGTCCTGGGATGTCACGGGAATGCGCATCCATTTTCCGTGCGCTCGAATGTACTTCTGTCCGTTGGCAAATATGGTCTCGCCTTCCGCCGACTTGCCACCGTTAACGGCGGGATTGGTCGTGTAACTGTGACTCGGGGTTGTTGCGACCTTGATCAAGGCATCGAAGACCGGCTGGCACGAATCTGCCGCGTGCATCGATGCAGTCAGGCAAATTGTCACGAGTACAAAGAGGGCAAGGGCGCACAACCGATTTCGCATCATTCTGACTCTCCTCGATGTTTCTTGAGCTAGCGTTTTGGACACTTCGAGAAATTCATGTGTGCTCCACTTCAGCGATATCTTCATCGGTGCGTTTGCGCGTGCTACCTCTACCTCTGCCCCTGCCACTTCCAGACATCGGAGTACTGGGCTCGAGGTTCGTTGTAACGCTGTAAGTGTTGAATTCTTTGCATCAGCAGTCCGGAGAGACAAATCGTGGCCACAAACGTCCCCGTGGCTGCCAGTAGCACCGCAACGGTGAGAGCCAAAGGGAAGAGTGCAGTCGTCTTGCTCCCGAGCAGACTATGCCCTCTATGTCGTTTCGGCTTGTGCGGCCATGCCACCGCAAGCCTGAGAGTCGCAATTGGCGTATGCGTCATCGGACATCCCCGGATGGCATCAGACAATTCAGGCGTGTTCGGCCCTGAACTTTGCGTCACTGCGAAAACACTGCGCTTGACGATGGCAGTCATGATGACCTCGCTTAGGGTTCAACCTTGTACAACGTGACCATTCCCGCATCCATGTGGTCGTCAATCTGGCAATGGAACATCCAAGTCCCGGGATTATCAGGAACCATTTCACGTTTGTTCATTCAGCACTCCGTCTAAAGTGCTCGGCAAAAAAGTCCCCTTTGTTCCAGGTAGGTCTTTGCGGGTTATCCGCGATCATGAAACCGCAAAGAAAAACATAGCGGGCAAACGTCGCTGCAGATTCAAAATCCAGTCCCGGTTGCTGCATGTCATCGTTTGGTTGGTGCTGTCGTGTGGCCATCCAATTCACGAAGATATCCATGGGCTTAATCTTTGGATCGGACGACTTACCACCCGGAGAAGGCATAATGGCGGGAATACCCTGCTGTACGAACGAGTATTGATCGCTACGGATGAAGACTGCCGCTTCAGGCATCGGGTCCGGCGATACCGCGAGGTGCATGTGCTCACCTGCTTTGCGGACGACTGCATCCAAGGTGGAATGTTCAGCTCCAAACGCCACGATGTCCTGAACCGGCCAGAACATAGGAACCTGGTCGACATTCACGTCGGCCACGATCGCCCCACTTGCAATAGTCGGGTTGTGAGTGAAGTAATCGGAACCGATCAAGCCCGCTTCTTCGCCAGTAAAGGCTACAAATAGGATCGACCGCCGCGGCTTCCTTTTCATTCTGCTAAAGGCGCGCGCCACCTCGAGTATGGTGGCGGAACCCGACGCGTTGTCCAAGGCGCCGTTGTAAATGTTGTCGCCTTCGACCGGCTCTCCAATGCCCAAGTGATCGAGATGCGCACTGTAGACAAGAGCCTCATTCAATGTCCGATTACTTCCTTCTAGTCGGGCGACAACGTTGGAGCTGTGTGTATCCTGTGACAGGGTCACATTGCGTATTTTGGCCGTAATCGGCAGGGCGAAGGGAGCTACTTTCCCGGCCTTGGAGGTTGCGAAAACTTCTTCCGCAGTGTGCGAACTGCCGTCAAACAGATGTCGGGTTGCATCCATGCTCAAGAGCGCAACGCCCTTGAGTTCTGGGAAATAAGGATTGGGTAACCCCTGCTTATCAAGCCACCGGAATTCCGGCACGATCAAGTCTCTTACGCGTTTGGAGAACGGATACATCTGCTCGAAGTTTGGATCATTGAGAACAATGACACCGATCGCGCCATGCGCAACAGCTGTCCTGGTTTTGACTGCGGGTGATGTGTAATACGCGCGAATGGATGACGGAAAGTCTGGTGCGCCGAAGATGAGAGCCACGATCTTACCTTTTGCGTCGACTCCCTTGTAGTCGTCATATCCTTGTTCGGGGGCCGTCACTCCGTATCCAACGAATACAACGGGGGCTTCTATAGAGCGATCCGCACGAACTGGGTCGACGCCCGAGAGGTAGTCCTTGCCGAAAGTAAGGGCCTCTTCTTTGCCGCCACGAATGAGAACGAGAGCAGACTTTGTGGGATCGGGTTTGAGTTCGCGTAGTGGCACATTCTGGAAATAGGTTCCGTTATCACCCGCTGGCTGAAGGCCCATACCTTCGAACTGAGTCGCCATGAATTTTGCGGCGATATCGAAGCCGCGGGTGGCCGTGCCT
Organism: Terriglobia bacterium; assembly: GCA_963727085.1. Taxonomy (GTDB): domain Bacteria; phylum Acidobacteriota; class Terriglobia; order Terriglobales; family Acidobacteriaceae; genus Sulfotelmatobacter. The sequence goes on from CAVSER010000009.1 coordinate 152,246, forward strand.
CGGCCCTCGAGCAGGTCGTCCGCCAGAAAGCGCATGTCAGCACGGATTGCTTCCGGTCGAATCGTGGCCATTGCCGCGTCCGGGGCCACTTCCTGTGCCCACATTGAAGCTCCCAGCAGCAGAAGGAGCACGACCGGGACGTACCGCCAACGAGATGTGCTCATCTCATAGACCTTTAGAGACATCGACGCTCTCCTTCGAGTGTGTGTTCGCATCAAGCATTACGGCTCGACTTTGTACAGCGTCGCCATTCCTGCATCCATGTGATCGTCGATGTGGCAATGGAACATCCAGATGCCTGGGTTGTCGGGAATCATGTCCACAGTCTCCATTTGCGCCTGCATGAGAGGAACGACATCCGTGCGCTTGCCGTCGTGCAATACGACGTTGCCGTGCCAGTGGGGAGTGTGCACGCTGAACTGCTCCCCAAGCGCGACCAGGTACCAGCGAACACGTTCGCCTTTCTTCATGGTCATCATCGGGCCGGTCCCGTAGATGTACCCGTTGATTGCGAATTTGGCATTGGCAACGGTGAAGCCCGAACCCACGCCCGAGAAGTTGCCTTGATCGTCCACTGGGGCGAATTCCAATTTCTTCACACCCTTCGGGTCGCTGGTAAAGGTCCGAATGTTGTGGTCGAGGTACCAACTCACGTTTTCGTCAAACAGAAGAAAGAGGCAGACGAATTCGCGGTCCACGTCCTTTGGCTTGCCGTCAGCGTCCCCCATACCGTGGCGGGTAATGATCATTGCTCCGACCAAGCCGCTCTCTACGTCTTTCAACTCATTTGTGTGCGAGTGGTAGAGCCAGACGACGGAACTGGGATCGTTCGGTCCGGGACCTGCGCGTTCTGGAACCTTCCATATATAGGTATGAGTTTTGCCGGGAGGCACGGTATCGTCTTCTTTGTCTGGTCCGGAAGTTCCGTCGTCGTAAGGCGCGCCTTCGGAGTCTTTGTCATAGAACACTCCGTGCGGATGCATGCTGTAAGGGCGCGTAGCGTTGTTCTTGAAGATGACCTTGATCGTGTCCCCAACCTCTGCTCGGAGGATCGGACCGAGGATTCCCGCGGTCGCCCATTCGGCCGGCCGTGGCTTCAATTGGCCAAAAGTCTCATCGGTATACTCTCGATAGATAGCCTTGCGATACACCGTCCCGATGCGATGCGGACCTCTTTCAACGAAGACTTTGGAATAGCCATCGAACTTCATGCCCATCATCTTGTTAACGCCGCCGGGAGCGTAGTCCCAGTCCACTTCATCGGCCGCAATGTAGTAGGTCCGAGTCCTGCCCGCCGACTGTCCAAAGACAACGCTCGAAAATAGGACCAACACGGCTGTCAGCTTGAAAAATTGAGTCACGTTTCTCCCCTCTCTACACTTGCGGACTGGGCCCGAGGTCACAGCCGTACCCCCGCCTGCTCCGCGGCGAACTTACCCACGATCGGCAGCCTGAAAAGCTTTTGCTGGTACGCCTGGTACATCAGGAAAATCCAGATCCCAAAGCCGGCAACGGTAACAATCAACATCACCGGCAAAGCAATCACGGCAAAGATTCCAGCTGTCAAAGGCGTCAGGATGGCCGAAAGGACCATCCAGACGATCCAGAAGGCGACCCATGCGACATTGAAAAAGATCGACTGGAACGCATGAAAGCGAACGAAGGAGTTCGACTTATAGGGATCCAGGACCAGAAACACGATCCCCGTGACGAAGCCGGCGAGGTAGGTGAGTGCCCCCACGACATTCGTATCCATCGTCTTCGATCCAGCCTCGCTGGACGGAGACATGACAGCGACTACAGTTGAACTGTCGACCGCCGAGACAGGGACATCTGACTGGGGTTCTGTCGGTGATCCACAGGACTGACAGAAGCGAGTGTCACCGGCCAAAACGGCACCGCAAGATTGGCAAGCGCTCATATCTCCCTCCTCGGGATTGAACTGGTGATAGCTGCGACCACGGGAATGTGCTTCGACGCGGAAGAATTAGCAAACCAACTGTGTGCAAATTGGGCGCTAACTGCTAATTCTTTGTTTTCTGTGGAGTTAGGAGGTTTGATTAACTCGTTTTAGCTGGTTTTCCGTGCTAAACTCGACGCTCGAAATTCTCGCCGGGTGTATGAAGGTCTCTGTTACAGATAATTTTGCCGAGCCGGAGATCAGCTACAGTTTCGGACTCTACCTGCTTGATCCGTCCAAGGGCACACTGACGCGTGAGTCGGTACGCGTGCGTCTGCAAGACCAGCCTTTCCGGCTATTGCTGTTGCTGGTGGAACGGGCTGGCCAGATTGTTTCGCGGGAAGAGATTCGGAATCGACTTTGGCCGCAAAATACCTTCGTTGAATTCGACAAGAGCTTGGGAGTGGCGGTTCTCAAGGTCCGCGAGTCTCTTGGGGATGATGCGAGCAATCCCAGATTTATCGAAACCATCCCTCGGCGCGGCTACCGGTTCATCGCGCCCGTTAAGGTCGAGACTGCACACGTTGCAGGGTCCCCCACCCCAACGCCTGCGACTCCAACGGTCTCCGGATCTCCACCTAATCTATCCGCAACAAAGCACTGGTTGACCATCGCCACTCTCGTATTGTTTCTGGTTGGCATGGCGTTCTATGTTCTCCGTCCACAGCATGGGTCCCCACTTCCCACCGCCCAGGCCGTTACCTCAATTCCGCGAATCCATGTGCGTCGTTCGGTCGCGGTGCTCGGCTTCCGCAATTTGCCGGGCCGCGCAGAGGACAATTGGCTCTCCTCCGCCTTCAGTGAAATCTTGAACACAGAGCTGGCGGCAGGCGGAGAGCTCCGCATGATCCCGGGCGAGGATGTGGCGCGAGCCAAGAATGAACTACCGCTAAATGGCGAAGATTCTCTTAGTAAATCCACCCTGCAGCATTTGCGGACCAATCCGGGTGCCGACGTCGTCATTCTGGGTTCGTACATGATGCTGCCCAATGATGCACAGCGGAAGATCCGCCTCGACGTTCGTCTTCAAGACACAGCGGGCGGAGAGACTATTGCGGAAGAATCCGTGTCTGGCAACGAAAGTGACCTTTTCACTTTGGTCTCGGATTTGGGTGGCAAACTGCGCCGCAATCTTGGTGTGGCTGCACCCCCGGAGAGAATCGAAATCGCCACAAGGGCAGCTCTTCCGTCCAACGAAAAGGCAGCCCGCCTCTACGCCGAGGGGCGAGCAAGATTATGGGCATTCGACTACTTTGCGGCTCGCGATTTACTTACCAAAGCAATCACTGCCGATCCTGATTTCCCGCTCGCCCATGCTGCGCTATCGGATGTATGGTGGCACACCGGCTATGATGCCAAAGCTCGCGAGGAGGCTCGACGCGCGTTAGAACTATCGAATCAACTTTCGGAAGAACAGCGGCTTCTCGTCGAAGGACAGTATCAGAGGACCGTCGAAGAATGGCCCAAAGCTGTTGAGACCTATCGCTCTCTGTTTCGCCTCTTCCCCGACAACCTGGACTATGGTCTCTTATTCGCCTCTGCCCAAATGCATCAGAATCCAGCGGAGTCGCTGGAGACCTTGGCAGTCCTAAGGCACCTTCCAGCGCCTCTCGGTGATGATGCAAGAATCGATATGACAGAGGCTTCCGCATGGATCAATCGAGACTTCACTAAAGCTCGTGCCGCGGCGAAGCTAGCAATTGAAAAGGCGACCGCCCAGGGATCCCCGGTAGTTGTCGGCCGAACCTACGGGATCCTCTGTCAACAAGAGCCTTCCATAGGTGCGTCTACAGAAGCGATCGATATCTGCCGAAGTGCCCTTCAGGGCTCGCTTGCTGCCAAGGATCCCAACGGCGAAGCCATGATGCGCACCGATCTTGCCGCCCTCTACTATCTAAGGGGCGATCTGGCAGAATCTGCGCAAATGTTCCAGCAGGCGGTGAAGAAGTTCCGTCAGCTGGGAAACAGAGATGGCGTTGCCACTGCCCTCAGTGATTTCGCTGACAGTCGTTTTTCTCAAGGCGAACTGATGGAGGCAAAGAAGCTGTTGGAGGAGTCCATTCCAGAGTACCAAGCGGTCGACGATAAGGAAGGCGTGGTCCTTAACCTTAACAACTTGGGAGATATCTGGAGACAAAATGGCGAACTCGACAAAGCGGAGTCTAGCTACCAGCAGGCTGAAGTGATTGCGCGGAAGATTGAAGACAAGAATGCCACTGCCTATGTGCTAAGCGGGATGGGAGATGTCGCTTTGGATCGGAATGATCTCACACTGGCTCGGAAGCGATACGAAGAGGCTCTTGCGCTCAGAAGTCAGGCCGGAGAAAAGCAGACGGCAGCCGAAAGCCATATCTCATTGGCAAAATTAGCCATTGAGGAGGGCCACCTTTCTGACGCAGAAACGTCGGCGCATTCGACGAAAGCTCAATTCCACGAAGAGCAACAAATTGATGACGAACTCGATGCCGGCATTGTGTTGATCGATGCGTTGCTCGCGCAAGGAAAACAAGGCGAAGCTCAAAAAGAAATCGAAGCAGATCAACAGCTTGGGAAAAAGAGCCAGAACTACTTTCTCCGACTGCAGTTCGAATTAGCCTCAGCCCGCGTGCTTCTGAAGTCTGAACACCCGGACGCGGCAGATCCTTCATTAAAGCACGTAATCCGCGACGCTCAACGTCACGGATTTAAAGGCTTGGAATTCGCGGCTGACCTTGCTCTAGCCGAACTTGCGAACAAAACGAAGCACGCTGCACAGGCTCAAATCACGTTGCAAGCGTTGCAGAAATCAGCTACTTCCAAAGGTTTCGGATTGATTGCGCGCAAAGCACTCCAGGAAAGTTCAGCTCGGTAAAGCTGATTCATAACTGATTCCCGCATCACATTGCAATATTGCCCAGCTGTTATCGGAACTTTGGGTGGTGCTGAACCGCGAGTGGAAGACGTGAGGGCACAACGTTTGCCGACCTGTTTCTTTGCCACAGATCTGCACGGCCATGCTGACCGGTACGACAAACTCCTGGCGTCCATCGTCAGGCATCGTCCTGCCGCCGTATTCCTCGGCGGAGATTTGCTTCCTCGCTCAGCGCTCTCCGCGATTAAATTCGGATACGAAGATTTTGTTCAAGACTATCTTGTTCCAGCTTTCACAAGAATCCGTAAGGCATTGGGTGAGCACTATCCCGACATCTTCCTCATCCTCGGTAACGACGACCCGCGTCGTTATGAGGAAGACTTCGTTGCCGCGGCAGGCGATGGCCTCTGGCACTACGTCCACGAACAGAAGTGTCTCCTGGGGACTTTCACCATCTATGGCCTCGCCTATGTTCCGCCCACCCCATTTTTGCTGAAGGACTGGGAACGGTATGACGTTTCCCGGTACGTTCCGCCGGCCTGCGTCTCTCCGGAAGAGGGCATTAGAACCGTGCAAACGGAGGAAGGCCAGATCAAATGGGCCACGATCCAGAAGGATCTCGCTTCCCTTGTGGGAGACGATCCGCTCGATCGCGCGGTACTCCTCCTCCACACGCCACCCGGCGATACGCACTTGGACCGAGCGGCGCTCGATGGGAAGACCTACGAGCACGTTCCGCTCGATGTGCACGTGGGTAGCATTGCAGTGAAGCGGTTTATTGAGGAGCGGCAACCGCTGCTGACTTTGCACGGCCACATACATGAAGCTGCGCGTCTAAGCGGAGAATGGAAGATCCGGATCGGGCGAACTGTTTGCATAAACGGAGCACACGATGGCCCTGAGTTGGCCCTGGTGCGTTTTGATCTGGAGTCACCCGAGGCTGCTACGCGGGATTTACTCTAGGTTGACGTCTGCGAATCTTTCATGGGCAGCTTACGCGCTGGATCTGTGACTGCGCCGATCTTGACGGCGAAGCTCGAACGTTCCGCGATGTCTTTGTCCGAGACGAGGTGCACGTCCAGTAGACCATCGGTGCGATAACCGGTCCGCAGGAAGTTGATTTCGGCGAGGCAGCGGCTCCAACCTTCGAGCCAGAGCGTCAGTTCTTTTCTCTGCTCTTCGCTTCCTTGAACATGCAAGAGGATGTCGATGTCGCTGGCGGGCCCAGCGGTGGCATTCTTGGTGCTGCCGATGAGATAAAAGGCATTGACTCCGAATTTTTCCGAATCGAGATCAGCCGCAATCTTCTGCGCCATCCGAAAACGCCAGCGCCAGTGGTCATTTGTACCTCGATCAATGGACTCGGCCTCGGATTCCAGCGACACATCATTCTGCTGCGGAGATGACAGGAACCCAACGGCTTGGTTCAAGTCGGCGTTCATCAGCACTCGCAGGATGAGTCCGCCGGTTTCGAGCGGTACGTCCGTCACCCGAAGGGTCTCCGCAAGGTGTGCGAATTCGGGAAGCACTTCCTCAAGTACATTGCGGGACCGTCGAAAGAACAGTTCGTTGAACACGGTGGTTGGATCGTCGGGATAAAGAGGCAGGTAACGGATCGAGGCCTCTACGAGGTCCTGAAAGAAGTGGGTTCCGAATGACAGCTCCGGCAGGTAATTTCCTCGCTGGCGTGCTACTTCGATCAACATTGCTGCGTTGTTGATATCGGAGTAGGTCACCGGAACGCCGAGTTTGATGTCTCCGCGGCTGCCCCAGCGCCCGGGCCCGACCAGAATGAACTGGCGTTTCGGCAACAGCTTATTGAGTCTCCCCACAGCGCGACCGACATCTCGCATGGCTGCCTGATCCGGGAGCTGGCTATAGCCCTCGAGATCAACATACACAATGTGAGTGATTTCCGGTACCTTCCCATTCGAAACGAAGTGTGCAGCCGAAAAGATGACTTTGTCCGACGCGAGGTTCTGCGGGATCGCGACAGGAACCGTGTCACCGCCGTAGCTTTGAGGTCGGCACTGCAGCAAATACAGATCCTTCCCGTCGTAGGCGAACTCCATGTCTACGGGGGTTCCGAGCTTGGATTGCAGCAGGTGCAGCAATTCACGGATGCAGCTTACGAAGGGAGTCTTCCGAATCAGTCCTTCAAAAGTGAAGACTACATCCTGCGAACTGAAATCAGGCATCGGTCCGATGAGTGGCTCGATCCGGTCATGGCTCACGAGCGATACCACATTGCGAATTTGGGGATAGGCGGCACCAGAGTCATGCAGGAGCGCCCCCACATCGACCGTTTCGAAAGCATTGGTTTCCAGATTGATGAGATCGACGCGCTTGGGCGAATATCGGAGTACCTCGTCAGCCGTGACATTGACCCGCAAACTCGGCTGACCCGGAGCGATTAGCACCGGGTAGTCGTCGGCGACACGATCCACAGCACGCGTCCCCAACCCAGGTACCAGCCTTATAAGGCCATCCTCACGCTTGATGCGTGCAGACCACCGGAACTCATTGTTGCTGAATGCCACTCCAGAGCACGCCGGCAAGAAGTATTTGCCGACGGTCTGTCCCACGACCTCCTGAATCATGATGCCCATTTCTTCGTGGACATCCAATAGACCTCGCTCGGCACGGTATTCGGTGGGATCCGGCCCGAAGATCGAGGCGTACACCTCAGCAATCGCATCCATCAATGCGGCCAGTCGCTCTTCCTTACTCCCGCAGTTCCCCAGGAACAGGCTCTTGTACTTTCCGGAGAAAGCCGATCCGGGTCGGTCTTCCAGCAGACTCGAGCTGCGGACGATGAGAGGCACATCACCGAGATCATCGAGTGCAAGCGCAAGGCCCTTGGCAAATTCTGATGGGAAAGATGATCTCTTAAACAAAGCCACAAGGTGCGGGTACTCCTGCCGAACCTGGTCGATCTCCATGTATTTCCGGTTGAGAACGTCCTCCAGGTCGTTATGGTGCACGAAGTCCTGAATCCAATCGGAGGTGAGGTACCAAGTTCTGGGCACTTTCACTTCGCGCACGAGTGCGCTCGCTTGAGGAGCCTTGTCTATGATCTTCTTGGCCAGGAACAAACCGGCACTCTTGCCGCCCAGTTTCCCATGGCAGGCGGGCGGGTAGATGACCTTACCAAGCAGATCATAGAAATCCTCAACGTCGATAAAATTTTTGGCGACGTTGATGAAATCGAGACTTTCAGAAAAGAAGCGGCGAATGAGCGATACCCGGAGACCCTTCTGCGTATAGAGCGAAAGTTCGCCCTCCTCGACTCCAATGTGCCGATAACGCTCGACACACTCCATGACCTCTCCCAGAGAAGTATCCTGGTTTTCCAGCGCTCGTACCAGAAAGCTGGCCTTGTCCTCTTTGATCCATCGGGTCACGCAATTGAGGATCTCGCCCTCGCTCAAATGCTCGGCGGCGATCCGGAGTGCCTGGCTTGTCAGGTCGGGGGAACGACCGGCGGCGTCATGAGGAAGCGGCCGGTTTTCATCGGCGGCAAGGCCCGGTTCGCGAGGCGAGATCGCCCCTCCGCTCCGAAGGAGTTCCCTGGCCTCCTCGACTCCGCTCCAACTGAGGTGATTGATGAGTTTGCGGGCAATCCGCTTCAACAGGGCGGGATCCGTCTCGCGCAGGAACTCCAGCACAACGCGCCACTCCCCCTGAGCCGATACTGCGTCGGCTGCCGACCAGCCTTCGAAGGCGGCTCGCAGCCGACGTTGCGTAACGGCGCTTGCGATTCGTTCTGCGATCGTCCCAATCAGCTTCCGCTCTTCCTTGAGGAATGGGCCTTCGTCGGATCGCGGCAGCTCTCTCCGATAGGAAACTTCAACCGCTCCAAGCGTCTCACCCTGCACGACGATGTCGGCCTTTTGAACCCATCGTGTTGCTTGGAAATCCGGCGGCTGGATTGTTAGGTTCTCAAACAGTATCCGAGCCTGACAGTCGTGTGGATATTGCCAGCCCGGCGGCAGAACCTCGATGATGCCGTGGAAGATCTCCTCAAGAGGCCGATTCGACTGGCTCAGGAGTTCGCCCACCTGATATAGACAGTTCAGTTCCTTGGCCCGTTCTTGCAGTGCATGGAGCATGGTCCCGAATTGAGTTTCGTCGGTCTTCATTTTCTCGCTTGGCTTTTGCTGTTCCCCACCTGCGACAGGACCACGCCTCTCGCGGTCCGCCCATCGACGCGTACTGAGAGCCTTTCGGCGGGGCGCACATGGCGGATGAGTTCCGTCTCGTGTACAACAGGCTGTTTGTTCAGCCAATCCCAATTGATCCCAAAGCGGCGTCCGTGCTGCACCATGAAGTAGCTTGCCCGAAAGCTCGACAGGTTGTGAAAGAAGTGCGATCCCTGGCTCAACTCCACGTTCATCTCTGGCAGCGTCGCCTCCACGATGGCGCGCGCGCCTGAAATTTGGCTCCAGTCAACTGGTATCCCCAGCGATGAATGAGAACTACCCCAGCGGCCGAAACCAATGAGCAGAAACGGACGCTTCTGATCCCGGAGTTTACGGTTAATCGATCCCAATTCTTCTGCCATGGCAGGCGTGTGCATTGGTGAGAATTTCTCGGGCCGCACGAAGACAATATCTTGAATGTCATCCGTGGCGCCATTGCCCATCACCATATCTGAGGCGACGATGGCGTGTGGATCTGAAAGATCCTCCGCCGTAACCTCTACCACCTGATCGGACAGCACCATGGGGCGAACCTGCAGGAAACCTAGACGGACCCGAGGCCGTTCCCCGAGTCGTCGCTGGAACGTGATAGCGAACTCGATCTCGACCTTAGCCTCGACGGCCTTCTCCGCTGCGCTGAGGAGAGTTCTCAAAACATCGTTGAGGGGGAACTGGTCTTGTACGAGAAGCGGCGCAAAGTTCAGGATCCGCGGTCCGCTAGATCCAATTCCAGGAACAACGCGGTCGCGTTCCGGATCGTACGTAGAGACGAGTAGAGACAACGAGTCGTCAGCTTCGGCGTCGGATAGAGTCGCGTGCACCATGTACTCAGTTTCGCTGACTGGATCATACGCAGGCGGCTTGCCCATGTTGACTGCCCAAAACTCGGTTTGGGTGCCCTTCAGCAGCTCCCCCACGGAATCGAAAGGGGGTGGCTTCTTCGGATAGGCTGGTGAAAACGTCCAGCCTATGCCCCCATCCACGATGGTCTTTCCCAATCCAAGTGCCAGTGTGATCACGCCCTCTTCAGGGCGTGCCGGTTCAAACGCATAGAAGTTATAGGAACGCGCCACCCCTGAAATATCAGGATAGAAGCGGTCCCCACAGCGCTGGCCGACTATCTCCTGGATAATAACCGCCATCTTCTCTTCGCCCGGCTTGGTCCCGGTCGTCCGGATGTAGTCCCGTGCCTCGCGAAAGTATGTCGACGCGTATACAAACTTGATGGCCTCTAACAGTCGGCGGAATCGTGAGTCCGGATCCGGCTGGTTGTTGGGGATCATTTTAGTCGCGTAGACGCCGGCGAACGGACGCTCCAATGCATCCTCAAGCAAGCTGGAAGAGCGAATCGCCAAAGGAGTTTTGACTTGAACGATCAGCGCGCGCAGATCGCCGAGCAACTCAACCGGAAGGTCGGCCTTCTGAAAAGCATGGGCGATGCGGTCGTCGGTCATCTCCTCGAAGGGCAGCTCCGCTAGACGATTCTGTGCAATGAATTGATCAAAGCAGTCCGTCGCGATGACCGCCATCGTCGGGACATTAATATCAACTTCTGGAAAGGAATTGCGATCAAGCTGCTCGGCGAGAAGATCTTTGATGAACACCAATCCGCTGGCCTTGCCGCCGATTGCCCCGGAGCCGATCTGGGTACAGCGGAAGGTACCGTCGCAGAACTTGCGGTCGAAGACCGGCAACTCAGCAACGAGAGGCTTCAGTGCGCTCATCGATACCCCCACGGAGTCATAGCGAATGCACAGATTCAGCGCGCAGTGCCGGAGTAGCACGCCTTCAGGTCAAAGCTGCGATGACCGTCAAACCCATCCGCGTTCGTGGCACGCCTTCGCTACGCGGCCGATCGCGATGGCATAAGCAGCATCTCTTAAATATAGCTTTTCACGACGAGCCAGATCGGAGACCGCAAAGTACGCAGAGGTCATCTTCAAATCAAGTTTCCCGAGAACTTCGTCTTTCTCCCAGAAGTAGTTCATATTGCTTTGCACTTGCTCAAAATAACTGCAGGTCACGCCGCCGGCGTTCGCCAGAAAATCGGGGATCAGCAAGATGCCGCGTTTCTGAATTTGAGCGTCGGCGTCCGGTGTCGTCGGACCATTAGCGCCTTCAGCAATGATGCGCACTCGGGGGCTAATGCGGCCAACGTTGTCGCCGGTGATCTGGTTTTCCATCGCAGCCGGGATAAGAATGTCGACATCCTGCTCGATCCATGCCTCTCCCGGGAGCACTTCGTAGCCCAGTTCTTTCGCTTTCGCCTTATTGATGCCGCCGAAGTGGTCTGTGATCGACAATAGTTGAGTGAGATTGATTCCCTTACTCTTCCGGTAGGTATAGGCACGCTGGTCCGCTTGATCCCAGCAGCAGACGGAGATCACTTTTCCTCCCAGCCGCTGGTAGAGTTCGATCGCGTAGTGGGCCACGTTGCCAAAGCCTTGCACGCTTGCCTGGGTATTCTCGGGCGCGGAGGCTCAATTCTTTCAGCGCCTCGCGCAACGTAATCACGACGCCATAGCCCGTAGCCTCGGTTCGGCCGAGTGAGCCGCCCATACCGACGGGCTTCCCTGTAATGAATCCAGGAAAACGGCCGCCGCGGATCGCCTCAAACTCGTCAAGCATCCAGAGCATGTGTTGCGAATCGGTCATTATGTCCGGGGCCGGTACGTCGGTCACCGGACCGACCTCCCTTACCACCTGACGCACCCAACCGCGGCAGATCTGCTCCTGTTCCCGGGCGCTTAGATTATGCGGATCACAAATTACGCCACCCTTCGCCCCGCCTAGAGGAATATCCACCACGGCACACTTCCACGTCATCCACATGGACAGGGCGCGCACTGTATCAATCGTCTCCTGCGGATGGAATCGAATGCCACCCTTGCCCGGTCCACGCGCATCATTATGCTGAACTCGGAAACCGCGAAAAATCTTCACCATCCCGTCATCCATGCGTACCGGGATCGCAAATTGGAACTCGCGCAATGGGTACCGGAGGAGGTCCTTGGTAGCCGCGTCAAGGCCCAGATATTCGGCTACCTTGTCGAACTGAGCCTGCGCGATCTGAAAGGAATTGAATGCTTTGGAGGACTTCTTTCCGGGCGAATCAGAAGCAACTTTCGAGACTTCCCTTTCGACCTTAACCGGTTCCGTCAGTGCGCGCTCCGGCATGCTTTTCTCCTTCGGTTCTCTTGGACGATAGCTCAATTATCGCTCCTGAAATGCGTGGATCTAATGTGATCCGACGCACAGCAGCGGGTGACAGACGCACGATAACCAAAGACATTCATGGAGATGTCCCTCGATAGCTCCGAAATACCATCGAAGTCCAACGGGGCTGGCCGTTCAGATCTGGAACGCGAAGGTCCGCGGGATCGTCGGCAATACGGGGAAATCACTGATTCGGAGAAGCGAACATTAGGATCCGAAGAGTCAGTAAGTGCCTCCTGAATCGGCAGTTATGGTTTTTTCTTGTACACCATGAGCGGTGGCCAATCGAACGACTGATCACCCACGACCCAACCGTCTTTGTCAGTTAGCATTACAGTCTCCGGTCCTCCGTCCCTTAAAATGCGCTACCGTCGCGGTCTTTTCGCGAGCTAGCCGACTCATCCTCTTAGCAAGATAGCTCACATGGGGAGTCAACGTCGTGACGCAAGAACTGGATCAAGGCACAAGCTTTAGTGTCGAAGCCGTGAGTCTGTTCGCAAGCAGCGACCCGAGAAGTGGTGGATTGTACGGGATCGCTTGCGTCTGGCAAGTCGAATTCCCGTCCACAGTCGAAGCACACCTTGTATGTACGGTGTTTGATCGTGAACACTCGACTCTGATGGCGATGTCGGCAGCCAAAGAGAAACTGGAGAATCCAAAGAAGAGATTTCATAGATCCTGCGCGCGCTGGCGGCGTTCGCAACTTCCGTTAACGTCGAGCCAATCGAGCAGCGATTTTACACTGGCACGAGCCAGGGCAATCGAGCAATCCGCCGCTCCGTAATAAATGTTGAGCGCGTCGCCATCGGAGTCCATTGTGTATCCACAAGGAAACACGACATCATCGACATCGCCATGACGTTCGTACTCCGCCTCTGGGCCGAATATCCACGAATCCCCTCGTGACAAGCACTTCTCTGGATTCTCCAAATCGAAGAGTGCCAAGCCCAATCGGTACAGGCAGCCAGATGGCGTGTGCCGGACGCCATGATAGAAAACGAGCCAACCACGGGAAGTCTCGATCGGTGGTGGTGACAGCCCTATCTTGTTGGCATCCCACCAGGCACCGCGCCTGGCCTCCAGCATGAGCCTGTGCCGGCCCCAATAGCGCAGGTCGGGAGAGTAAGAAATCCACATGTGCGACCCGAGCGTCGTCATGGGACGATGAATCAGAGCCCAGCATCCGTCAATTCTCCGAGGCAGAAGGGCTGAGTCCTTGTCGTCCGGCGGCATAATCACACCGTATCGTTCGAAGGTGCGGAAGTCTTTGGTAAGGGCCAGCGACACGCCGGGCCCGCCTCGCGAATACGACGTGTAGGTAACAACGTATTGGTGTAGTTCAGGGACGAAGGTGATGCGAGGATCCTCGATGCCCCAGATCTCTTCAGGATAGTTCTTCCGGTCTGCCATCAATGTGGGCTGACTATCAATCTGCCATCCATCGACTCCGTTAAGGGAGCGCGCGGCACAGAAATGTGACAAACCACGGCGATCTTCCACGCGGCAAAGCAACAGCGTCGTGCCATCCGCCAGCAGCGTTGCGCCTGCGTTGAAGACGCTGTTAATGGGATATGGCCAGTCCTTACTCGTTAGAATCGGGTTTGCAGGATGGCGATGGAGTAGGGGTTCGAAGCTTGTGCTCAGCAGGCTGGCCTGCTTTTCTACGGGAACGGTCATGAAGTGATTTCCTTTTGTTCGGGCTCTTGTAGAGCGCGCATTTCGAGAAGCGCCATGAGGAATGACAGCGTTGACTCCGCTCCCTGGTTTTCGTTGGCGCGATCGGGATGCAGGCCATCGCGACAGCCACCTGTCGCGGAATCATAAAGAGGCAGTTGTAGGTCGTTGTCACCGAGGAACCAGTTGAAAGCTGACCAAGCCTCGCCGCGCCAGCGACTGTCCCCCGTTATCCGGTATGCCTGCAAACAAGCAGAAACCGCCCCAGCGGCTTCAAGTGGCTGCTGATCGAAGCGGGCCTTCTCGCCATTCTGAGGATAAAATCCTTGCGAGCCAATTGGAACAAAGTGGCCGTTGGCATCGCACCGTTGCATTTTCAGCAGCCAATCCAGAGATTCGAGGCCGACGGAAACCATCCGATCGTCGGCGCAAGCTGAACCTGCAACCAGCATGGACTGCGACAGTCTGGCGTTGCCGTAGGCTAGAACGTTCTCAAACCACTTCCAATTGGGCTGTCGGATTGACTCGTACATTCCGAGAAGACGACGACTGAGGGCAGATTGTACTTTCTGTGCATCGCGATCTCCGGGGTACGAAGTAAGGTATTCCTGAATGCCGAGCAAGGCATACGCCCAAGCACGCGGGCTTCTGAATTCAACTACGGCAGGCAGAGAGAACTCAAAAAGACGCCCGGCAGCACCCCTCAGTCCGTGATTCTGCGATCGGCCTAGAACCGTTCCAATCGCCCACAATGCCCGCCCGTGACAATCTTCGGATCCGACAGACTCGTTCCACTGGCGATCATAACCGAGAAAGTTTTTAAATCTCCCCTTCGCGGAATTGAACGCATGTTCCAGAAAAGCGAGATACAGCCCGGCGGAGTTTGAAACAAATGAATTACGATTTCCCGCCTGATCTTGTGGCAGAGCGTCGTTTTTTATTTGCTCCAGCATCAGTGACAAAATCAGAGCTCGCGCATTGTCATCCGTGGTATAGCCCTCGCTGCGATTCGGGATCGTGAAGATAGCGTGCTGCAGCATTCCAGTGTCATCGGTCAGATGATGCAAATGAGTCAGTTTCAACTCAGGCAATCGCCCTGGTGATTTTTCTGTCAGGCGGGCGGAGAACTGGACCTTTGGACTCGCCATTCGATCGGCTCGAACGCGCGAAAAACTCCCCATATAACCTTGGGCCACCCGCTTCCATACCATCTCTCGCGAGAACAGGTAAGCGCGTTTGCGCATGGCATGACGAATGGCAGGAGTGTCCAACAGTTCTATCGTTTTACGCGCAATTGCGTCGGGATTCTGGAACGGAACGAGCGCGCCTCTCCGATCGTCCAACAACTCGAGGGCGTGCCAGTACGGTGTGGAAATGATCGCTTTGCCCGCACCCAGGGCATAAGCAAGAGTTCCGGACACCACCTGCGCCTCATGCCGATAGGGGGTGACGTAGATGTCGGCAGCACCGATGAACTCAACCATTTCATCAGGACTGACGAAGCGGTTGTGGAAGATCACGTTCGATTCCACTCCGATTTCTTTCGCCAGCGCCTGCAGGCTGGCCCGATACCTGTCGCCATCGCGGCGCAGGATGTGAGGATGGGTTGCGCCCGCGACAATGTAAGTTACATTCTTGTGCTTGGACAAAATCTCCGGCAGTGCCTGAATCACATTTTCGATCCCCTTGTTCGGGGAGAGCAGTCCGAATGTGAGGAGCACCGCCTTGCCTTCCACACCAAATCGGTCCTTGTAGAAATTTGGATCTAAGAAGGGCAGGTCGGGAACTCCATGCGGCACCAGATCAATCTTGTTGCCGGGGACCTTGAAGATTTCCTGCAAGAACTGGGACGAGAGTTGGCTCATGACAATGAGACGGTCGGAAAGCTCCGCGATCTCTTCCATCACCAGCAACTGGTCCGGATTTGGCTCCCGCAAAACCGTGTGCAGCGTGGTTACCACCGGCATTTTCAGGCCGCGCAGCAAATGCAGGATGTGGCTTCCGGCTGGACCGCCGAAGATTCCATACTCGTGCTGGAGGCAGACCATGTCGATGTTGTTGAAGTTCAGGAATGAGGCGGCTTCCTGATACGACTTCACATCGTCCTGGGCGAGCGACCATCGCACCCTGGAGGGATAGTCGTAACCTTCTTCGGTATCGTTGACCGGGAGAGCCAATAGCCGAGCAGTCCCGTACTCCGCGGAAATTGCGCTGCACAGGTCCGTAGTAAACGTCGCGATTCCGCAATGTCGTGGGAGATAATTCCCGATCACCGCGATCCGACTCGGCAGGGATGGCTGGGACAGCAGTGGTGAGCGGAGTGCTGCAGCGCCTTTCTCTACGACGGGGCCGCTCGGGTCGACGAATCTGAGGAGACCCTTGGGTGGTAAAAGTGTGTTTGGTAGCGACATTGTCCCCCTAACCTTGGCGAGAAACAGCAACGATGGGGTCGCTCTCCCGATTGTGGGCAAGCAATCGCCATGCCGGACAGCTGGGCTCGGCGCGTTCGGCTCTGGGCCTTAAGTGTTGCGTCCACCGGTGGATTTCTTCTGTTCCCAGTATCCAACAACAGTGCGTTTGGGACTGGTCAAAATTGATCAGCGGCGACAGGTATTGCAGAAATTGAATAGCTTTTGTGGCGTCGGCGCGCCGTCGCTTCTTAGCGATTGCTGAATACGGGCACTATCTCCGGAACGCAGCGAGAGTTCTCGATTGCTTTCGCCACGTCTTCGGCCGTGAGTCTTCCCATTAGCAGTGCGAGCTTGCGGTTGGTTGTCATCTGTGCGGGCATCCGATGTGCGGGCATCCGATCAAAACGTTGCACGTATGCCGCGGCGCGCGAACCACCATGGCTCACTCTTACAACAAACATCGTATTGGTCATGATTTCTCCTGTTCGCCGTGGGCAAGAAACAAATTGAAGCGCCAAAGCCCTTTCTCATTTCCTTCAGCGTAGAAGTGGATATCGGTCCCGCGACTATATGCCCTGGTAAGGCTCGTGCGGAGTCTCATGTGCAGGCTTCTCGGGCATTAATCCATACTTGCGGCGGCCCCAGCGCTTTCCCTAAAAAGATAATGCGCCCCGCGAGGCCCTTCGCGATGGTCACAATTGACCATCTTATTGATGAGCAAACGTGCATTATGCAGCCATGACAGCGAAGAAGAAACAAGCACTATCGGTTCGTTGCCCGACATGTGGCGCAAAACCCGGGGAAAGATGCGAGCTTAGTACGGGACTGCCCCGCACGGAGCCGCATCGCGACCGCCGTTTAGCGAGCTCGGAGAAATGACTCATGGGAAGACTTTGCAGCGATCGCTGGCTGGGCAATCCGTGAAGTGAGACGGTCAGTTACTTCATTTATCCGTGCCGCGGCTGCTCTGCCGCGAAGGCTCCTGCCTACCGATTTGGCGCGTCACAAGGGCAACTCAACATTCGCAGCGTATCCCGGGCCGGCGCGAGACCCAGGCCCGAATCGGGTTTTCCGCCCTCGGTGCTACTCAACCGGGTCGCTTCATAGCTCCTAGTTCTTCTCGTATTTCGATGAGCCTCAGGCTCCTGGACATTTTGGCTTTGAGGGTGACTTCAGTGTGACGGGGACCTGCTTTATACAGTGCATTCAACCTAGCAAGGGCTGCGATCTCTTCTTTCAGTTCACGAATTCGGTCCATACTCGGAATTCTATGCATCCCTACGATTCCCCTAGGTGTTCAGCCTCTGGCCCATTCCGAGTTCTCTTGCGAGGTCTCGCGTGCTTCAGTGCTGTCCAGATGGCAACTTTGTTGCATATGGCGGGAATGCGCGGACACCGTCACGTAAGGCACTCCGAGAAAATGCCGGGGAACGATTGCGGTCACCTCAAGACCATTGAAGTGCTGCTGCTTTACCTTCTCTAAAATCTGCTTCAATGCGTTGTGAACCCTGGCTGCTCCAATTGAGCCAAAGAACATAACTTTGACTTCGGTCGCCATAAAAAAGAAGTTCCATCCCGCGGCATGGATTTTGCGATCAAGAGCCCACAGATCCAAAGCTTTGAGCAGAGTCCATTGTCCTGAATAGGGTTCAGATTCCAGCCCAAGCAGCGTCTTAATTCCGGGCCAGTCCTTCATGAGAATCGCACCGACTTGGACGGTTGGTGGCATTAGCGATGGTTTCCTTATCTGCTGGAACAATGTTGGACCAACGGAAGAACAAAAACTGCTCAAAAGTGACCACTGTTCCCGGTGCTTGCCCCCAATGAAACTCGTTTGGAATGCACTGATACGGGGATTTGTACGATGCACGCTCCTCCCGGAGGACTATACTCATGAGAGATGCCCGCCTCCACAGCAGTAAAGAAAAACGTCGGATTCGAACCCGGCACTTTCCTCGCCACCATCGGCGAGGGCAGGAAGATCCTGGCGGTCGCGAAAAAGCAAGCGATATTCGCACAAGGGGACGAGGCCGACGCCATCTTCTACGTACAAAAAGGCAAGGTACGGTTGACCGTTGTCTCCAAGATAGGCAAGGAGGCAACCATTGGGATCGTTAACCAAGGGAACTTCTTCGGGGAGGGTTCGCTTGCGGGCCAGTTGTTGCGTATGGGCTCTGCAGCTGCAATGACCGATTGCGAAATTCTCCGAGTGGAAAAGAAGACGATGATGGATGCCCTTCATCGTGAACCCGCGCTGTCTGAAACGTTCGTGGCGTATTTGCTGGCGCGCAACATACGATACGAAGAGGATCTGGTGGACCAACTGTTCAACTCCAGCGAGAAACGTCTGGCTCGCGTACTGCTATTGCTCGCTCATTTCGGCAAGGAAGGCATTCCTGAAACTGTGGTTCCCAAGATCAGCCAGGAAACGCTGGCCGAGATGGTAGGGACCACTCGTTCGCGCGTCAGTTTCTTCATGAATCGATTCCGGAAGCTGGGCTTCATTCAATACTCCGGCGGGTCGGAAGGAGCTCTACAGGTTCACAGTTCACTGTTAAACGTCGTTCTTCACGACTAGAAACTCAGGGACTTTTTGAGGCACGTCTTTCGATACGGCTTTCACCGTAACCCCTACTTTCGTGCCCGGTTTCAATTGGAACTCATTGCCGCCTGCGTCGGTTAGCGTGTTGTCTATACGGAGTTCCCGATAAAGGTGGTCGGCTCCCTCCACGGCAATCTGCGCTTTTCCAGGTTCAGTTGCAATCAGGGGTTTAATGATCTTTTCTACATTTCCAACAAAAGTAGCGCTAGGATTTCGCGTCATAGGTCAAACCTCTGCAGTTTCCTTTTAAAAACATTCGGGTCCTCCGTCCGTCCGGTGATGCTCGACTGCTACGGAGCGGATGAAAGGGGAGGACTTCAGCACGAGTCGCCGCTAAGCCTGTCTCATTGCCTAAGACGCCCCTGATTTACCTTCCCACCGCGGAGAGGCTCGAGTCTGAGCAAGAAAGCTCAATTCGATCTTCGCAGCCTCCCAAATTGTTTAATGGAGGTCGGCACGATTAAGGGCTTCTACTAAGGTGGTGGTCAGATGAGATTCCTTGACGGTGTCCGTAGGCGCCCACTCCATCGGTAACAGATCACGCACGCGCGTCGACGCGGTCGAGGTACTCGGCCGATGACCGCACGATAGACAGATCGTCCCTACCTGTCGAATATCGGTCTCCTTGGATATCTCATTCTCGCGGACCCCCAGCGACCCAGCAATGACGGGTCCGGCGCACGCGTCACAGAGATAAACGGCGAGATGAAGGTACTGTTTTCTCATAAGAATTCCCTCTTAAGCAGAGCTGCATACGATGGCCGGCCCGAATCGGATGTGTGTGTACATTGCTGTGTCTTGCGCGATTCTTCGAATGAGATTTAAGTGATCCTGGAAGTTTGGGGTCGCCTCTTGACTACGGTCTCACACACTCACGTTAAACTAATCTCTTCCCCTTACCCTTACTATGCTGATTTCCTCTCGAGGGAAACCTCGCGGAGGGACTTTCCGCATTCCAGACAAACTCGCTTGGCTCTTGGCGTGATAAGCCCGCAAAACGGGCACATCATTTGTACTCGCACTTCCTGGACCCGCGGTCTGAGTGTTCCCAGCGCCTTGGCGAGGGACTGCCATGCAGACGCGAGCCGCCGACCAAGAGACGGACGAAACCTTTCCATTGATTCACCTTTGCCGAGTCCTCGGCTGATTGCCCAATCTTCGACAACTAGACAATGGCAGAGCGTGGTCCCGAATTCTGTGCAGGATTGCTCACATTACCCTCCTGCTTCCATCAACGATAGGCCGGCAGTCCATCCGAGGCGTTCTGGAACTGAGCAATTCAGACCAGCTATTCGTTTAGGTTGCGCTCATGATGGTTCTTGAGATGAGCACTCCTTCTCTCTTTCAGGTCCTCTGAACTAAGTCAGCCATCTGAAGTTGTTTCCTCTTAGTTCCACAGAACCTTAAAGGAAAACTTTCCATGAAGAAAATAGTGTCAGTGTTGTTGATGAGCGCTCTGGGAATAGTTGGAACCCTCGCTTGGGCAGGTTCAACTCGGCAAGACTCAGTTGCACGCCTGGACTCATCCGTCGAAGTTTTACACGCAATTATGGCGACGCCAGACAAAGGGATACCCGAAGAGGTTTTGAGCAATGCAAAATGCATCCTGGTGGTGCCCAACCTGATCAAAGGTGGCTTCATCTTTGGAGGCAAGCACGGACGCGGCGTTGCCAGTTGCCGCACACCGGACGGTTGGAGCGCTCCCGCGTTCGTTTCAGTTGGCGGAGGAAGTTGGGGATTGCAGATCGGCGTCGAAGGTGTAGACCTGGTCATGCTGGTCATGAACGATCAGGGTTTCCAGCATTTGCTCTCCAGCAAATTTGAACTCACCGGCGAGGGATCCGTCGCAGCAGGCCCCATTGGACGCCATGCTTCCGCCGGCACTGACTGGAAAATGAACACTGAGATGCTCACGTACTCCCGCTCCAGGGGCGTATTCGCCGGCCTGACGCTGGAAGGTGCCGTGGTTCAGCAAGACAACGACTCCACGCACGCGATCTATGGCAAGCACATGATGTTCCGGAACATCCTTTCAGGCAAGGCGACAACTCCGCGAAGCGCAGATGCTTTTCTGAAAGCCGTCTCAGATGCAGGTCAGCAAGCAAAGATTGCTGAAGCGAAAGACGAAAAGAAATAGTTACGGCAGGACTCAACTACGGGACTTGGGCTGGCCGAAACCTGAGAGGGCTCCGGTCAGCGCAACATCCTTACAAAAGATCGACTTTGTCCGGCCGGTACATTGTTTGGAGAGTGCAAAAGCATGATACGGAATCTGCGAACAGTCCTTTGGCTCCAAGTCTTCTGCTTAAGCTTGTGGCCGTTCTTGGCGTTCGGTCAGTCGCCTGACCTCTCGCGAAATCTGGAGGCCTGCAAATCCGGCAGCGATTTGTGTGATGCATCCAAGTTGAATGCAGCGCAGTTGACCGACGTGGCCCTTGCCGCTCACGGGCGGAATGTTGTGGATTGCAGGAATGGTTATTCTTCCTGCGTTCTTGCCAACCTTACTGAACCGGAGACGATTGCCTTGGCTGTAGCTAATCACCGGCGGAATGTATCCGACTGCAACGACGGGATGCAGTCCTGTGACCGCTCAAAACTGACTCTGCTTGAGGACCGCGAAATGGACATAGCGCAGCGACGGAGCAATCTCGCCGCCTGCAAGGATAGATCGGGCACCTGCGATCGCTCCAAATTGAGTTCCGGGGAAACCGTGGAAGTGGATACCGCCCTTCGCAAATTGAATGCATCCGACTGTGAGAATGGCTCCGGGATTTGCCAGCAGGCCCAGTTGACTCCTGCCCAGGCAAGCGATGCGATTGCTGCGGAACACGCTCGCAACGCGAGGAATTGTATTGCCGGCTGGGGCGAATGCGACCGTTCTAACCTGACTCCAGCAGAAGTGAAGCAATCTGCGTATTCTGAAAGACAGCGCAACCTTGCGGCCTGCAAGAATGGGGAGGAAACGTGCGAGTATGCAAAGCTCTCTCCCACTGACGCCAAGATGCTGGTGGACGCCGAACACAAGCGGAATTACACAGCTTGTCTGAAAGGGTACGGCTATTGCGATCCTTCCCGACTCACACTTGAGGAGACTCGCACGATCCATCCAGTCCATTAACTTTTTCGAGACAGGGCAAGAAACTGTTCCCACTGAGCTTATGATTCAACGACAGTGTCCACATTGCAGTAGCGAACTGGTCAGAGCCAGGCGCACCGATCAGCAATCAACGACGGGATTCGCCCAAGGCGTAACTCCTGGATGGCGTTGCAGCGTCTGCGGACGCGAGTTTAGTACAGAGCAGATCCGTGACAGCAAACGTGCGAAAGCCACCGTGGACAGCGCGGCCCTACGCTAATTCACCCATCTAGGCGATCGACAACTTCGGCGGCCATCTGAAGTCACTAATGTAAACACAGCACAACGTACCACTGAAAAGTCCGGCGGCGATTCAACTCCCTCCCTGTCCACCATGTTTTCCATCATCCACCTGGCCATTCAGCTCTGTTCCCATTTTTCCCCAACGAATCTAACGGCGGTCCTCCCAAGGTTCGCCTTGCCCGGCTCTCGCGAGAAGAAGCACGCCCACACTTGCAGCAGAAACATCCCGCAAAATACGGCGCTCTGCGGCTTAACCGATCACCTTCGCGGAGAACCCCCAACTCGTTCGACGGCGCTTAGCCGGCCAGTCCAACAGGGCAGAAAAATACTTGACGATCGCCCTCCCTACGAAGTGTAATGAACCGTTTTAATAGGGCGATTTCGCCGCTCACGTACCTTTACTGAGCTCGAAGTCCTCATGGAGGTTCTCATGCGCAACCGCTCTGCGTTGTCCTTTTGCTCGCTGGTCGTCATTGCCCTCCTGCTCACGTTGCCAGCATCACTTCTCGGCCAAGCCTACTTTGGAACCGTCAGCGGGGAGTTGACGGACGCCACGGGCGCCTTCGTGGAAGGGGCTCGCGTTATTCTTGCCGATCAACAAAAAGGTTTCACGTTCACGGCAACCTCCGACAGTAGCGGGCGCTACCTGTTCCGTTCCATCCCGCCGGGACTCTACGTCGTCTCGGCGGAAGCGAAAGGTTTCGACAAGGCTCTCAGCGCAAGGCTCAAAGTTGACATCAACCAGAATGCAACAGCGAACTTGATCCTCAAGGTATCTGGCGCGAGTCAGACCATCCAGGTCCTGGCAGAGGCACAGAATATACAGACGCAAGATGCCGAAACCGGACAGGTGGTCAATCGAAGGTTCATCAATGACCTGCCCTTGATCGATCGCAGTGTCATCGCGCTGACCTCCCTGGCCCCGGGCGTTACCGAGATGGACGATCAGTGTTCCGAGTTCGCGGGGAATGGCAATTGCACGGGTACCAATTTTGTTTCCAACGGTAGTCGCGGATCGACCTCCGATATTCTGACCGATGGCGCCTCGGTCACGAATTCTGAGCCCAACGGCGGCATCACGGCTGCTACCTACCTTCCGTCCCCGGAAGCGGTGGAAGAGTTCAAAGTTCAGCAGACAAACTTCAGCGCAGAGTACGGGTTTTCCGGGGCCTCGGTCGTGAACATGATCACCCGCTCCGGCACGAACCGGTTTCACGGAAGCGTCTACGACTTCTTTCGCGACCAGAGCTTGGACGCGAATAGCTGGTTCAACGATCACTACGGGCTGCCGATCGCGCCTCTGCGCCGCAACAATTACGGATTTACCATCGGCGGCCCCCTCATCAAGAACAAAACATTCTTCTTCTTCGACTATGACGGTTCACGCACCACAGGGATGACCACGGCGTTTGCCGGAGTTCCCAGCGATCTCATGCGCGCGGGAAACTTTGGTGAGGTTTGCACGGAACAGGGCGGCTCGTTCGACGGCAACGGACAATGCACAGTCGCCGCGGGACAGATTTGGGATCCCTATAGCGGCAGCTACGATTCCAACTTGGGCGGCGCAGTGCGTAGCACGTATATTCCCAACAACGATCTATCGGCCTACATCAGTCCGGGCAGCCCGAATCTACCCTCGAATCTGCAGCCCGCCCCGGGTGTCGCAGGTAATCTGGTCGATCCAGTCGCACAGAAGATGTTGAGCTACTTTCCAGAGCCAAACATCGCAGGCGGCTCAATCTACAAGAACTGGGTCGGATCCGGCCCAAATCACGGCTACAACGATCAGTTTGATATCAAGGTCGACCACCGCTTCAATGAAAAGAATCTCATGAGCGTGAAGTATTCCTACCAATACAACCATGGCCAGGGATTTAACTGCTTCAAGAACTTCACCGATCCCTGCCAAGGCGGTCCGGGGTGGACCAATGCCCACTTGTTTGCCATCAACGATACACATACCTTCAGCAACACATTATTGCTGAACACGACATTGGGCTTCACGCGGGGTGTGTGGCACATTGACGCCTACAACGCGCAAGGCGTGGACGATCCGCTCGGCACGCTGGGATTTCCATCCTATTTGCAGAGCAACGGATTCAAGGGTGTTCCGGCAATTTATCTCAACCAGTATGTGTCGTCAGGCTCGACTTCTATCGGCACTGATCCCTACGGCAACTACCGATTGGGCCAGGACACCGGACAGCTCAGCGCCACGCTCGACAAAGTGCGCGGCTCGCACGAAATGAAATTCGGATTCGACGGGCGACTCCACCAGATCAACTACATCCAGACGAATGCCCCCGTTGGCATCTTCAGCTTCGACGAGCACGGTTCGGACGCTTGCCCTTCGGGAATCGACTCCTGCGGTGGAGATACCTTGGCCAGTTTCCTGATGGGAAACATGAATTCGAATTCGTATTATGAAATTCAGTTCCGGCCCGCCACTTCAAACTACCAGTACGGATTCTTCGCCCTCGATAACTGGAAGGTAACCCACAATCTGACGTTGAATCTGGGCGTGCGCTACGACGTTACGCGGCCGCGCACCGATCGCTACAACCGGCAGAACTGGTTCGATCCGAACGTACCGAGCCCGCTCGGAAGTCTGTCGTTTACCGATGAAATTACCGGCCAGCCCACGACACTTTCGCTGCATGGAGGCGAGGTCTTCGCCTCGAACAAGCAGCGCACAAATTATGCGACTGACTGGAGCAACTTTCAGCCCCGCTTCGGCTTTGCATATCAGTTTGCTGACAAGATGGTAGTGCGAGGCGGCTATGGCATCTACTACGGGCAATCGAGGTCAGGTGTGACTGGAGTTGTGCCCTACGGTGGACAGGGTTTCAACCAATACACAAATGTGATTCCCACATATCAGAATGACGGAGCGACTCCTTATCTGCACTTGAACAATCCGTATCCCAGCGGCCTGATTCAGCCCGCAGGCAACTCCTTGGGATTGATGAACGATGTCGGGTTCGGAGCCAATGGCCCCCTCCGCACTACCGCGGCGAACCGGACGCCGTACGAGCAAAGTTGGAGCTTCGGCATCGAGCGCGAACTCCCGGGAAACATCTTGCTCAACGCGGAATATATCGGGAAGAAAGGAACGCACCTTCCCTTCAGCGGCTCGAACCAGCTGAACATCCTCGGGCCGCAAATTGAGAGTCCATCCGCCGACATCAATGGTTTGCTCACCTACGTGGACAATCCCTTCTCTTCGCAGCTGGGTGGTCCGATCAGCGATCCCAACAGCACCTTGTCATCCCCGACCGTTCAGGAATTTCAACTGCAACTTCCCTACCCGCAATTCACTGGAGTCGCGACCGATGTGCAGATGATCGCAAACTCCACATATCACGGGCTGCAATTGCTGGCCGAGAAGCGCTATTCCAACGGGCTGCAGTTCCTGGTCACTTACACGTGGTCGAAGTCCATCGATGACTCCTCGCAGGCAGATGACAACGTCACGTGGGTCGGAAGTTTCACTAGCCTGCAGGATCCCAACAAGCCGTGGCTCGAGCGCAGTCTTTCCACTTTCGACATTCCGCAGGTTGTGCAGTTCAGCTACAGCTATGACTTGCCTTTCGGCCGTCACCGGGCATTCCTGGGAAATATGCCTGCCATCCTGGAGGCGATTGTAGGCGGCTGGAAGACGAATGGAATATGGCGCATCGCTGAGGGTCGGCCCTTAACTTTCTTTCTAGCGGATGGCAATGGGCTCCCGACCTATGGCGGACAACGGCCGAACCTGGTGGGCAAGCCGAAGCGCAGCACGACGGACGTCGTCGACCAGTATTTTGCCGACACCAGCGTCTTCCAGCGCACTCCAGATTTCACGCTCGGTAATGCCCCGCGAGCTTATGGAGGCATCCGCACACCGCTCACTTTTACTACGGATTTGTCGATCGGGAAGCAGTTCTCGCTGGCCAGGGTTCGCGAAGACATGAACATCGAATTCCGGCTGGAAGCGCGGAATGCGCTGAATCACCCCGTCTTCGGCACTCCAAACACTTCCGTAGACGATCCAGGTTTTGGCCAGATCAACTATACGTCTGTAGGACCACGCGAGATGCAACTGGCACTGAAGTTTAATTTCTGATGTGGGAACTCTCGCTCACCAGGACTTTTCGGCAAGGAGACAATGTGCTTGGTAAAGCAGGCAGTCGTGGTGTCGCAATATTCCTTCTTGTTGCTGGATCGGTTTGGACGTCCACTCACGCGGTCGCTCAAAAAGTAACGGTCGATGCGACTCCTTCTCACGTGGCAAATACTTTTAGCCCTCCGCATTCTTTGGGAGCGGCGATTGACCGGCTGAAAACCGGAACTCCTGACAAACTGCTAACAGACCCGCTCCTGAAAGAGATCCTCGGCGCCGGTTGGCAAACCGTCACGTACCGGCAGAATACTGAACTCATGGTCGAGGCCTGGCATTGGAATCCGAGTGGGAAATGGAGCAATGCTGAAAAACAGGAAGGCTATTTCGTTGGAAGCGCCGAACCCACAAGCGAGATGATCCATCACTCCTGGGCCTATCCTCTTCCCCATCGGGGCTTCAGCCGGGGAGACGGGAATGGCTGGTCACGGCTGACCGACGGAGACTCGACCTCCTATTGGAAGAGCAATCCTTATCTCACGAAAGCCTTCACCGGGGAAGACGACTCTCTGCACCCGCAGTGGGTGATGATCGATCTCGGCAGCAAGATCGACGTGAACGCGATCCGCATCGCGTGGGCAGAGCCCTATGCCCGCAAGTATGCGATCCAGTTCTGGACCGGAGAATTGGAGCCTTTCTACGACGGCACGACCAAGGGCACGTGGCAAACCTTTCCGATGGGCAATTTCACGGAGGGCAAGGGCGGCACGGTCACATCGAAACTGGTCTCCTGGATGATTCCGGTGCGCTACCTGCGCATCTGGATGACGGAATCGTCGAATACCTGCGACAGCCACGGCTCCGCCGACAAGCGCAACTGTGTCGGTTATGCCATCAACGAACTCTATGCCGGCGCGCTCTCGGCCGATGGCCAGTTCAACGACTACGTTACGCACTTTCCGAGCCGCCAGCAGACGATCACCTGGCCATCCTCGGTAGATCCATGGACGACTGCCACTGACCTCGATGAATCGCGGGGAGACCAGGTGGGCTTCGATTTCTTCTTTAACAGCGGCGTGACTCGTGGCCTTCCCACGATGGTGCCGATCGCCATGTTGTATGCCACGCCCGAAGATGCCGCGAATGAGATCGCCTATCTTTACAAACGGCACTATCCAATTTCGTGGATCGAAATGGGAGAAGAAGCCGACGGCCAGCACATGTTGCCGGAAGACTACGGCGCGCTCTATGTGCAGTTCGCCACTGCTATTCACAAACTCGTACCAGAAGCAAAGCTGGGCGGCCCGGCGTTCGAAGGAACCTTTGGCGATGTGGAAGTCTGGCCCGATGCCGCCGGAAAAGTATCATGGCTCGGCCGTTTCCTCGATTATCTGAAAGCACACAGCAAACTGAATGAGTTCACCTTCTTTTCCTTTGAACACTATCCGTATCAGGATCGTCCCACGTACTCCTGGGCCGATCTCTATCCCGAACCTGGGTACGTCAGCCATATCGTGCAAGTCTGGAAAGATGATGGTCTGCCTCCCAACATTCCCTTCTTTATGACCGAAGGCAATATCGGCGGCGGTGCTCCGCCCTCGACGGTGAAAAGCGGATTGTGGCTGGCGGATTACGTCGGCAGCATGATGGCCGAGGGAGCAGGCGCCACATACTATTTCCACTACATGCCGTACCCAGCGAACACAAGTGGATTCGGGAATTTCCTGTTGATCGATGCGAATTACAAGGTCACGGGATATCCGCCGCAGTATGTCGCCGCCCAGTTGATCACGAAGGAATGGGTTCAGCCGATTGACGCTCCACACCGCCAGTTCAAGGCAGCAAGCGATGTCGTAGATGCCGCCGGAAATGTGCTCGTGACTGCTTATGTGGTGGAACGTCCAGACAAGCAGTGGTCAGTCATGCTGGTGAACCGCGACCAGTACAACGATCATGCAGTAAAACTAATCTTTACCGATGAAGGCAAGCCTGCGCGTCATTTCTCAGGCGCTGTGGCGCGAATCACGTTCGGCTCCAACGAGTATCAATGGCACCAGGAACGCCAGGGTGGACATGCCGATCCTGACGGTCCGCCCACGAAATCAAGTGTGGATGGCGGCGCGGAAACGATGTATCAGTTACCAAAAGCTTCCATCACGGTGCTCCGCGGAACGCTCGCACCTTAATTTCTGTTGATGCAAAACCGGTCAGCGGGGCAAGTTTGCCACGGCATCGACGACGCAGCGGAATCCGATCGTGCCGGACCGGTCCATGCTGGGCGCCATCAACAGGAACTTGCCATGCTCGCCCAGTTTGTACGCTTCCGGGAAGTACCAGATCGCACCTTGCGGCTGATAATAGTTGCCGCCTCGCACGATCGCCGCCCGCGTGTGGTCATCCACAAACTCTTCCGTCCATTGCCAGACATTTCCGACCATGTCGATGACTCCGAAAGGGCTCGCTCCTTTCGGATGCGCGTCTACAGCATCCGGAACACGCATGTGACGCGACTTGTCCGGGACGGGAACGGCATCGGCATTCCATTCATTGCCCCACGGGTAGACACGCGCATCGGAGCCTTGCGCCGCGTACTGCCACTCCCATTCGTGCGGCAAACGCTTCCCTGCCCATGCTGGCGTAGGCGCGCGCATCTTCCATCGCAACCCAGGTCACAGGCTGGTTCTCGGCTCCCGCTGGAAAGCCGCCGTTGCTCCAATCGCGAAGAAAGTTCAAGTCATTCTTCGGATGGTAATGAGTCGCATCCATAAACTTCTTGTACTCCGCGTTCGTGACTGGGTATTTGTCGATATAAAAAGACGGAATGTGCATGCGGTGAGAATGAAAACGCCGCGGAGAATCCTCCCAGGGATATTGCACATCCACATCCATATCGTTCAGGCCTTCCACCTCGATGCCTTGAACATCAAATGAGAAATCTGCCTCGGGAATCTTGATCATGCCCGCGGCCGCATTTTCCGATGGCTTGGTCGGCGCGATGGGCACAATCCGCTGCGGCATAAATTTCCATTCGTGCGAATAGCTCTCCAGGGAAGTTACGGTCATCTGCTTCATCTTCGCCATCAAGGTCTGTAGGGAAGAATCGGCCGAAGTCTTGCTCGCCAGAATGGCGCCGTACCCCTTTGCCTCAAGCGCGAAGCTGAGCACTTGTTTGCCGCCGCGAGCTTCCGGCTTCAGTTCGACCCCGTGAAACACGTCGTAGTAGTGCACCTCTCCCGACGTCTGGATATCCATCTGGTCGCCCTGCACGTCATATTCGTTGCGATTGACGATCGTCCAGAGAGTCTGATCTCCCATCGGCCACCGGCTCGCATAGACTCCGTATTGCAACATCGGAGCCATCGGCTCCCAGTCTTTGCTGACCAGAAAGGGCGCTAACCCTCTTTCAATGGTTGCGACTCTCCGCGTGGCCTCCGCATCGCGTGGCGTGATCCCGTTCCAGATGCCCCAGATATTCTCCCAGCTCTCCCATCCCACTCCGTTGAAGAAGGCGAACTGCAGATCGCTCGTCTTATCGCGGTTCCACCGGTCCGAGATATTCACCATGTGCCGCGGCTCGAGCCATTTGTACTTGTCGACAAGTGGCGTGAACGGGAACTGATACTGGCCCCAGGTCATCAGGTTCCACGCGAGCGCCTCATCGGACGGCCCGCCCTCAGGTTCGAACACTAAGGGATGCCCGGATTTGTCCGCAGCCACGGAGAACGCCAGCGGCACTCCATCCTGGGTATCGCCGTTGATGCCGTCTGCGCCGACCTCCGCCATCAGCGACGCAATTTCTTCCGGCCACGAATGGTCCGGTGGTCGCGTGCCCTGATCCCACATCATCATCGGAAATAAGACCCGCACTCCGCGGCGATGGAAGTCCGAAATCATTTTCCCAACTCCATCGATACCGCCGGGCATGCTGCGAATCAGGTCATGCTGATTGCGGTCATCGACTCCCATGTTTGGATACGTCGGCCATATCAGAACAGCGTCAATTCCTCCGTAGCGCTTGTCCAGATCGTCCAGATACCGATCAACGGTGTACTTCCCTGCGATCGGATCGTAGAAAAACCGGTCATGCACCATCATTTGCGGCTGCATAAAGCTGGACTGCGTCCACTTGAACTCCTGGCGATCGTAACGGGACCCGTCATATCCGATGCGAATCAACCGCTCCTTCCGCCAGTGCGTAATGTCCGCCAGCCAAGCCGAGTGCTCTGCCGGATCGCAGAGCTTGGATCCCGGGAACCACAGGTCTTTTACCGCCACACCAATGCAGGGGGAAACCGGGATCTGCTGGTCTGTAGGCCGGAAATTCGTATCCTGGGCAGAAGAGAACAGGCACCCAAGTAACACCACAACAATCGCACCAACACGCGTCGTCATCGTGGAACCTCAGGATTTATTAACTTCGCTCTAAAGATGGGGGCGTAGCGTCGTCGCCGCTTCCGAATTTCGTCGGCTCGCTCGCCATCGTGAATTCGATGTTACCGCCATTCGCAATATCGGAATGCTTGAACCAGAGTCTGGAATGGTCTTTCCCATTCAGGCGCACCGACTCGATATAAGCATCGGTCGTTGATTTGCGCTTCACCGTGACCATCAGCTTCTTTCCGTTGCCCAGATCCACCTCGGCTCGATCAACCAATGGCGTGCCAAACACATAATTGCCGCTCACCGGATCGACCGCATAAAAGCCGAGCGCGCTCATGACGTACCACGCCGACATCTGCCCGCAATCCTCATTCCCTGCAAGGCCGTCGGGCTGATCGTCGTATTCCATTTCCAGCAGGCTCCGTACACGCGCTTGCGTCTTGTGCGGAACTCCCGCATAAGAATAAAGATAGGCCATGTGATGACAAGGCTCGTTTCCGTGCGCATATTGACCGACCATGCCGGCGATGTCGGGAGGCGCGTCTGCCGGAAGCTGCGAACTGGCCGTGAACAGCAGTTCGAGTTTCTCGATGAACGCCTCCCTGCTGCCGAACAGCTGGATATAGCCCGCAGGGTCATGCTGGATCGAAAACGTCGTCTCCCATGGGTTGGACTCGGTATAGTCGCGCCATTGCTTGGAGTGTCCCATCTCCGTCGCGGTGAAGGGCTCAGCCCATTGGCCGTTTTCCAGCCGAGGTCGGATGAAGGTCTGCGATGCATCGAAAAGATTCTTGTAATTCTTCGACCGCTCAATCAGCAACTTGGAGTCATCGGTCGCGCCCACTGCCTTCGCGACATGGGCGACGGCCCAATCGTCGTACACGTACTCCATCGTCTTGCTGACGGACTCTTCTTCTTTATCGCAGGGAATGTAGCCCAGCTTCCGGTAATAACCCAGGCCGCGATAGTCGTCCTCCATCGCTCGCCGGCGCAACGTCGGATACACCTTGCCGAAGTCGATGCCCTTGAAGCCCTTTACATACGCCTCTGCATAAACAGAACTCGAGTGGTAGCCGGTCATGCAGAATGTCTCTCTTCCCTGCAGCGGCCAGATCGGCACGCCGGCCGGACTCTCCACCGCCATGCGAATCAGGCAGTTCACAAAATCAGGGACACGCTCGGTCTGCAAGAGCGTGTACGCCGGATGTGCCGCGCGATACGTATCCCACAGAGAAAAGGTACTGTAGTTGTGCGCCCCGGGCGGGAGTTGATGAACCTTGCCATCCATTCCACGATACTGTCCATCCACGTCGTCGAACAGCGTCGGCGCGACCATCATGTGATACAGCCCCGTGTAGAAGATCGTACGGTGGCGCAGGTTTGCGGTCTCGATCTTGATCCGGGACAACTGCGTATTCCAGGATGCGTGCGCCCTTTCCCGAACTTTATCGAATTCCCAGTCAGGAATCTCAGCAGCCACATTCTTGCGGGCTCCCTCTTCACTGACGCCCGAGATGCCCGTCTTCACTTGAATGATTTCGTTGTTCTCGGTCTTGAAATGCACAAGGCACTTCAACGCATTTCCCTTCGCATCGCGCACGCTAGCCCCGAGAGATTTGCCGTCACAGACAATCTCCGCCGACAGGAAGGGCTTTGAGAACTGCATGGCAAAATAGATTTCCCGCCCGGGAGCCCAGCCCTTCATGCTGCGTCCACCAAGAATGGTGTCATTGCCAATGATCTTCAGGAACGCCCAGATCACCGGCGTGTTCGAGAAGGAATGTACGAGATCTACGATGAAATGGCTGCTATCGCTCTTGGGGAACGTATAGCGGTGAATGCCCGCGTGTTCGGTCGCTCCAAGTTCCGCTTGAATATTGAAATCGCGCAGTAAGACGGAGTAATACCCGGGCTCGGCAATCTCATCCTCGTGGCTGAATCGAGATCGGTAGCCCTCGCCGGGATTCTGCCGGGCGCCAGGCTCAAGTTTCGTCGGACCGGTGCCGGGCATTAACAAGAAATCGAGCATGTCCGAAGCCCCGGTCCCGCTCAAATGCGTATGGCTGAACCCCATGATCGAACTGTCCGAATGGTGATATCCCGAACACCAGTCCCAGCCGTCGTTGTAGGTATCGGGACTCAGTTGCACCATGCCGAAAGGAACGGTCGCTCCCGGATAGGTGTGCCCGTGGCCGCCGGTCCCAATCGCGATCTTGACGAATTTCGTGAAATCCTGCGTTTCGCTTTCGCTCGCCGACGGCACCAAGCCGACGTGCGCCAATGCCTTTGATTTTTCTCCAACCAAACGACTGAAAGGCAAGGCGGACATCGCTGCCACAAACTTCCGTCTGGATATCATTTATTCCTCACGACGATCGGGTATAGCTTCGCAGGCGCCAAAGGTTCGCACTGAATCCGAACTTTGGATCATAGCGAAAGCCTCGGAGATTTCGAAGGCGCAGAAATCTCCAAGCCAAGCATCTTCGCACAGACGGACAGAAATTTGCGATGTGAGGCGTGCGGAAAACGCGTAGATGAATATCTTGCCGCCCTGCGAGACGGCGGATCAAATTCAGCACCGAAGCAATACAGGGTCTCGTGCGCCTTGATCCGGCCCCGCTCATCATTGCGGTCGGGCTGACAAGCTCCCCCGAATCGCGTCCTGAAGCAGTATGCCGTTGTGCTCAAGAGTGGAACCTGTCGCCCGGTCGAGTTCGACTTTCGCCTTGGCATAAATCGTCATGGCGTTCACCAGATCCAGTGCCGCCAGCGATAAGTCTCGTTGCGCAGACAAGGTCTGGTAACTCGAACCGGCTCCGAGTTCCTGCTCTTTCTTGGTGATATCAAAGGTGCGCTGGGCAAGATCGCGAGCCTTGCGCGCGGCCTCCACCCGCGCTCCTGTCTGATCAAGCGCATACTGCGCATTCCGTACCTCAATGCGAACCTGCTTCTTCAACTGCTCCCTGCGAAGCTCAGCCTGGCGGAACTCGAGTTCGGAACGGTATTGATCCGCCTTCGCCACGCGATTTCGGATCGGAATATTCAGATTCAGTCCGACGTAGTAATCCGGCGACGAATTATTGAAGGCATTCTGGAATGCGCCGCCGAAGTCGGTTGGCACATTCGACGCATTCGGGCCGAGGTTGTACACAGGATTCAACGGACCCGCCAACCCCGAGCCTCCATAGAAGCCGATGAGCGATAACGAAGGAAGCAGCGCGTTGCGGGCCGCGCGGCGACTGATCTGCCGGTTCAGGAGGTCGACATCCGACTCGGCTAAGTCCGGGCGATTTCGTTGTGCCTGGCTGATGAGGTCCTGAATCGGCGGGCCCGCCGCCGAAGTGGCTACGTCCTGCATTTGATCCGTCGGAACAACCGGGATGGCTTCCAGCACAGGATCATCCAGGCTCTTGGTGATCGCGTTCTTCATGAGCGTTTCCTGTAACTGCAGGCTGGTGCGGGCCACGGTAAGGTCCTGATCGCGCTTCGATACCTCGGCTTCGGCCCGCATGACCTCAATCTCGGGGACGCTCTGAAGTTGCAGTTGTTTCCTCGCATTTTCCAGCGTCTGTTGCGCAAACGAGTATGACTGCTCATTCACTTGCGTTTGTTCGTAGGCGCTGACCAGGTCCCAATAAATGTTCTCGATCTGCGTGACCGTCGCGATCACCTGGTCTTTGAATGCAATATCGGAAATCTTCTTGTTGTTCGTAGCAATTCTTAGATAACGCAGGTTCGGTCCAAAGCCAAAGCCGGCCAGGAGTTCCTGTTGGATCTGGAATCGATATGTGGAGCTAAGCGTGGGAGACAGGTTGAAGAACGGGCTGTTCGTGGTCTGGCGCAAATTCGACCACTGAAAGTTGATGCTGGTGCCGGTAGGAAATGCCTGGGTGAAGAGCGCATTCACCTGGACGGTGTTCGCCTGCAACGATGGCACTCCGTAAATCTGGCGGTTCGCTTCGGGCGATGTCTGGTGCTCGTCGCCGCCGTTGAGATTGATGAATGGATCGTACGACGACACAGCAGTCCCCGCGCCGAGGGTGGATTGCACCAACCCCGACGCGCCTGCGCCCGCGCCACCAGCGCCGCCGCTCGTTCCTCCGGCGCCAGCGCCGGGAGCGCCGGTGCCAAATCCGCCGACTCCGCCTCCGGGAGTTCCTTGAACCACGCCAGTATTGACGCCGCGAAAAAAGCCACCCGCCTTCGTGCGCAGGATATCGGTATTCGCAATCGGCAGGTTGTAGCGCGCAATGGCGAGGTCGAGGTTATCCTCAAGCGCCAGATCGATGGCATCCTTCAACGAAAGGTACAGCTTACCCTCGCGGACCAGTTGAGCGAGATGCGGCGAGTTAGTGAGCACGGGCTCCGGAACAGTATCCGCCTGATACGCATTCAGCGGGTTGTGCGATTTCGGCATCTCGAACTGGAGCCGCTGCGTCTGCACCGCGGAAGTTGCGGACTCTGACGGTGCCGCCGGAGCCGTGTTCTGAGCCTGCGCCGAAACGGCCAAAGATGCACAGAACAACCACCCTGCAATCCCTAAGAAACCTGTCCCCAATGAGCTCACGATGCGCTGACCTCCTGCGGCACGGTGAGAGAGGAATTCGCTGTGTCTTTCACCAGCCACCCGTCGCGCAATTCGATGGTGCGGTTGCCGAAAGCTGCGTTCGTTTCGGAGTGCGTGACCTGGACGATGGTCGTCCCCTGCTGGTTCAGTTCGCGGAATAGTTCCATGATCTCCTTCGCTTGTACGGAATGAAGATTTCCGGTGGGTTCATCGGCCAATAGAAGTGCCGGCTTGTGAATGACCGCGCGAGCAATCCCCACCAGTTGCTGTTGTCCTCCCGAGAGCTGGCTCGGATACAGGTCCTTCTTGGCGACGATTCGAAAACGATCCAGCGTGTCGGCCACCAGGCTCTGCCGTTCGCGGCGAGGAATGTCCTTGTAAGAAAGGGGGAGATCGATGTTCTCCTGCACCGTGAGGTCGTCGAGCAGGTGATAGCTCTGAAAGACCATTCCTACATTGCGCTTGGCGAGTTCTCCCCGCTGCTTGCGCTTCATGCCGTGAACCGCCTCATCGCGGAACCAGTACTCGCCTTCCCAAGCATCATCCAGCAAAGCCAGCACATTGAGCAGGGACGACTTCCCCGCCCCAGACGGCCCCATGATGGTGATGAATTCGCCTTCACGGATATCGAGACTGACGCGGCGCAGCACCCACGTCTGTCCTGCGGCGTTCTTGTAACTGCGTTCCAGGTTCTTCAGTTGAATCATTTTTTCTCCGATCCCCACTACTCGTATCGCAACGCCACCATAGGATCAACCCCCGCTGCTCGTCGCGCCGGAATATATGCGGCGACGAGTCCCACCAACGCGATCGCCAAACAGACCGCGACCATCACGAGCGGGTCGCGCGATTTGGTTCCGTACAACATGCTTTGCAGAACCGAGGCCGATGCCAGCGCGGCGCAGACGCCTATGCCGATACCGCCGGCTAAGAGAGCCGCGGCGTCGCGCAGAACCATCTGCAGCACCGATCCGCGCTCCGCACCCAACGCCATGCGAACTCCGATTTCCCGCGTCCGCCTGGAAACCGAATACGTCATGATGCCGTACAGACCGACGACCGTCAGCACGAGTGCCAATCCACTGAACGTCCCCAGTAATACCATTGCAAATCGGGGTTGAGACAACTGGCGGAACATCAAATCGCGCATGGTGCGAACTTGAGTGACCGGTATGTCCTTATCCATTTCCGACAGGATGCGTTGAATGCTGCCGGATAGACTTTGCGGATTTTCGGACGTTCTCACGACCGTGTAGAGACAGCACCAGGTCGGAAGTTGGCTGGCCGGCACATACATCGCTGGGTGCATATTCCTTTGGGTCGCGCCGAGCCGGAGATTGTTGACGACTCCAACGATCTCGCGCCAGGGCGGACCTCCCGGTGTTCCATTGCCGGCGCCGGGTTTCAATTTTTTGCCAAGTACGTTTTCCCCGGCAAAGAACTTGTCCGCAAAGGCACGATTTACGATGACCACCGGCTCCGTCGTCATGTCGTCATGCTCGGTGAAGTCGCGCCCTTCGAGCAGCGGCGTTTGCATCACACTGAAATATTGCGGGGTCACCGGTGCCAGATCTGCGGCTGGCCGCTGGCCTTCCGCCACCGGATGCTCCGGATCGTCAAAGCTGATAATGATGCCTTCATCCGTCATTGGCAGCACCATCACGCCGGCAGCAGACTTCACTCCGGGCAGCGTGCGCACCCGATCGAAATACTCACGGTAAAATTCGGCACGTTTGTCTTTGTACTTTGAATC
Source organism: Terriglobia bacterium (assembly GCA_963727085.1). Taxonomy (GTDB): domain Bacteria; phylum Acidobacteriota; class Terriglobia; order Terriglobales; family Acidobacteriaceae; genus Sulfotelmatobacter. The sequence continues at coordinate 189,340 of CAVSER010000009.1, forward strand.
CGGCGTTTCGAAGAACATCGTGGTCAGATGCTCAGGATTGAATCCCGCATCTGCATGGAGCATCCGGGAAAAACTCGTAATCAGCAGACCGGCTCCGGCGGTGAGCACGACCCCGATTGCAACCTGGCCGACAATCAGCGACGAGCGGAACCAGTCCCGGCCAAAGGCCTCGGACCTCCCACCTTCTTTCAGAGTCGAAACCAGATCGGTGCGTGATCCGCTAACGGCCGGAACGATTCCGAAAATAATTCCTGCTACAAACGACAATCCGAGAGCGAACGCCAGGACCCCAACATTGACTCCCGCCTCAGCCGCTCGCGGCACACTGTCACCAATCAGCGCCAGGATAGCCGGTGTGCAAAGGAAAGCCAGGGCACATCCGGCAAATCCGCCGCAGGCGCTCAGAACTATGCTCTCGGCTAGCAATTGACGGACGATTCGTCCGGTGCCCGCACCCAACGCCGATCGCAGCGCCATCTCCCGCTGGCGCTCGCGCATTCGTGCCAGCAGGAGATTGGCGATGTTGCCACAGGCAATCAGCAACACAAGAGCAACCGAACCTAGAACGACCAGAAGTACCGTTCGCGTGTCACCCAGCAGCGCGTCCAACTCTCTCACCGCACGAGCCGCGTCGTGCTTGGTGTTCGTGTTCGGATATGCTTTTGCAAGGTTGGTCGCAATCGCGTTCAGATCCTGGCTTGCTTCGGCCACCGTAGCGCCCGGCTTGAGCCGTCCGAACACGTTGAGAAAGTGTGCGCCGCGGCTTTTCAAGATCGGATTGGGATCTTTCGGATCGTCATCGACTGCGGCAGTCGTCCATATCGCATTGGTCGGACGGGTGATCGGAAACCGGAATGATGCGGGCATCACACCCACGATTGTGTAAAGGTCGCCGCTCAGGCGAATGGCGCGCCCAACTACGGACTGATCCGCTCCAAATTGCGAAGTCCAGAGCGAATGACTGATCAGGATGACCCGCGATCCCCTCTTCTCTTCGTCCTGCAGAAAACCGCGGCCAAGTTCCGGACGCACTCCCAGAGCCGGCAACAAGTCCCACGAAACGACCTCAGCATCGAACTGGACCGGGCGGTCAAGCCCAGTCAGCGTGTATTCGGCGTCGTGATAGGCGACAAGATGTTCGAGCGTGTGATTCTGGGACCTCCAATCAAAGAAATCGGGATAGCTAATGTTGAATGTCTCGAAATTGCGAGATTCCACTGACTGCGCATCGATCAGTCTATCCGGCTCGGCATAGGGCAGCGGACGCAGCATGACTGCGTCGATCACACTGAAGACGGCCGTGTTGGCTCCAATCCCCAGAGCCAAAGTGATAACCGCAATAGCGGTAAACCCCGGGCTCTTGTGCAGCTGCCTTAGAGCAAAGCGCAAATCCTGGAACAGTCCACTGATCATTCGCTCATCCTCCTAGTCATACCGCAACGCCACCATCGGATCGACTCGCATCGCACGCCGCGCCGGAACACAGCACGCCGCCACGCTTACAACGGCAACGAGAACCGACACGCTGATGTAAGTGATCGAATCGACCGGACCGACTCCGTAAAGCTGAGTCGCCAGCAGCCGTCCCATAAGAAATGCTCCAAGAAGACCCAGCGCAATGCCGATTGCCGAAAATTGTGCCCCTTCTTTGATCACCATTAGCAGCACATCGCTACGCTGCGCGCCGAGTGCCATGCGGATTCCCATCTCTCTCGTCCTTCTCGTGACAAGAAAGGAAAGCACTCCATAAATGCCGACGATTCCTAATAACAGTGCCACTCCGGCGAAGATGGAAAACAGCAGCGTGGTTGAAGCAGCGGACGCTGCCGCGTCCGAGACGACGGCTCTCATCGTTTTGAATTCACTGACCGGGACGGTGGGCATAGACGCAGTGAGTGTTTCGCGCAGCAGGTTCGATGCCGCGGGACCGTCGCCGTTGGTGCGAACCAGGATACTCATCTCCGCCGGCAGGCGGCCGTCTTCCAGCGTTGCTTCGCCGGTGTACGGAACATAGGCGGTCCCTTTCATCCACGCAGGTTCGCTGCTTTGGAGATCGTACGCGCGCACATCGGCGACAATTCCGACGACGGTGCGCCATCGCGTTTCCTTCACGAAGCGGACGTGCTTGCCAATCACATCGCCATTGGGCCAGAAACGATTCGCCGTTTTGGTCGACACCACAACAACGGGTGGGCCGCCGGCCTCATCCGCGTCCGTGAACCATCGGCCCGCGACAAGAGGAATCCCCATGACACGCAAGTATTCGGGAGTTACGATGTCGAGCCAAAACAATGGCTGCGAATCGGCCGAGGACCCTGCGGTGAAACCTTCGATCTCAAACGAACGCTTCGCCACTCGACCATCCAGCGGCAAAGTATTCACCAGCGCCGCCGCGCGAATACCCGGAGAAGATCGGGTTCGTTCCACCAGGTCCCGGTAAAACGCCAGGCATCTCTGCGTGTCATCGCAAAACGACTCATCCGGTGTAACGCGAGCCGTGACAATCTGCTCCGGACGAAATCCTGTGTTCACGTGAGAAAGCGCCCAAAAGCTGCGAATCATGAGTCCGGCAGCGATCACCAGCACGACCGACAAACTGACTTCGGCGATGGCGAGCGCGCCGCGCAGCCGCCGAGACACTGATACCGCCGCCCCGCGTCCGCCCGAGTTAAGAGCGGACGAGGGAGCAGAACGCGAAGACTGTAGCGCTGGCGCCAAGCCGAATGCCAGACCAGTAATCAGGGCAAGACCACCAGTGAAGATCAGTACGCGCCAATCCAGGTGGACGTCGAGCAGACGAGGCGTATCCGCGGGCAGCGTCGCCTTCAGTGCAACCAGCCCCGCCGCAGCAATCCCAAATCCTAAGACGGCACCTACTGCAGAGAGCAGAACGCTTTCTGTGAGAAGCTGTCGCGCAAGCCTCCCAGGCGCCGCACCAAGTGCAGTGCGAATCCCCATTTCCTTGTCACGCGCTGCGGCGCGCGAAAGCACCAGGTTTGCCACATTGGCACAGGCGATCAGCAAAACCAGTGCGACTGCACCCAGAAGCAACAGGAGTTTCGTTCGAACTTCTCCCACCATGCCACTGCGCAGTCCTACCACGGTCACGTCAGCATTCCATGCAGTGGGCATCGTCCACGGAAAGAGAGCGAACACATGGGACTGGAAGAGCCTGGTTTCAGCAGCAGCCTGCTGCATGATGGCGCCGGGACGAAGGCGTCCGATCACCGGCATGAAATCCCCCGCCCAATACGTCGAAGGGGTCTGCGGGTCGTTGTGCAGAGGCACCCAGAGCTGCGTCTTAACGGACGGAAAGTGGAAATTCGCCGGCATGATGCCTACCACCTCACGATTCACACCCTCCAGTTCGATCGATCTCCCGACTACCGATGGATCGCTTCCGAATCGCTGCTGCCAGAGATCATGACTGAGAACGACGTAACTATCCCGGCCCGGAGCGTCTTCGCCGTAGACAAAAGTCCTTCCAAGTTCTGGCCGGGCCGCGAGCACGGAAAATAGTTCTGCCGAGACCGCAGTTCCGCTAAGCCGAACCGGTTCGCCAATGTGCGTGAGATTGAACTCGTGGCCCTCGGCGTAAGCCGCTACATCCATCGTGTGAACCTGATCGCGCATCGCGGCAAATGCGCCCTTCGGATACGTTCCCGTCACGCTGACCAGTTCCGATGGTCGAGGATATGGCAAGGGACGAAGAAGGATGCCGCTGACCAGGCTGAAGATCGCCGTATTTGCACCAATGCCCAGAGCCAGCGTGAACGCGGCCACTGCGGTGAACCCGATGCTCTTGCGCAGCTGCCGCAACCCGAAACGAATATCCTGAATAAGGCCCGTCATGATTCTCACCGTCTCACTCGCACCGCAATGCCTGCATGGGATCAACTCGCCTGGTTCGCCCGCCGGGTTTCTCCTATTCGTAACGCAAGGCCACCATGGGTTCGACGCGCGATGCTCTGCGAGCCGGGAAGTAACTTGCGGACAGCGCACAAATGGCCAGCACCGTGGCCACAGCGATCAGGGTCGCGATATCCCACGACTGGACTCCGAACAACAGGCTTCGAATAAACGTTGCGGCCAGCAAGGAACAGGCCAGTCCTACAGCGATGCCAAGTCCAGTGAGCCAAACCGCTTCTTTCATGATCAGTTGATAAACCGACTGCCGCTGGGCACCGAGCGCCATGCGGACGCCGATCTCGCGCGTTCTCCGGCTGACGGAGTATGCAATGACGCCATACAGGCCAACCACGCCAAGAAGTAGAGCGAGAAACGCGAAGCCTCCTACCAGCCAGGCTGCCGAGCGATGCAAATATGCGCTCGGCGAATTGTTGATTCGCCCCAACATCGTCGCTTCATCTTTTGTACCGATGGCTGGATCCACTTCGTGAACGGCGGCCACCATCGCGGGCAGGATCGAACCCTCGGACTGCGACGTGCGCACTACCAGAGAAAAATAGGTATCGGGGCTTTGATTGAACGCGTGGTACACCGCAGGCCACACATCGGCGTCCAGCGATCCATCGTGTACGTCGGTGACAACCCCGACAATTTCAGCGAGCGATTCCGGGGAAAGTGCGGTATCACCGATCTTCTTCCCGATCGGATCTTCTCCCGGGAAATATTTCTTCGCGAGAGCTTCATTGATGATCATGACGCGTGCCTTCGTCGCATCATCCGCCTCGGTGAAGTAGCGGCCGCGCAAGAGCTTGGCGTGCAAGGTTGTAAAGAACGCGGAACTCACGTCGCGTTCGTTCACCTCGTTGTGCTCTCCGTTGTAGGGATGGCCGACAATGCGGATCCACCAGGTGTTGCCGTTGAAACTTACGGGCAGCACGTTCGTGAGCCCGGCAGAAACGACGCCCGGCAGGCGTGAAACGCGCTCTATGATTTTGCGGCCCAACTCCTCCTGCTGAGGATCTTTCGGGTACGTAACATCGGAGACCGCAAGCTGCACGGTCGCGAGATGATCGGGCTGGAAACCCAGATCAATGTGAAGCAGGCGGTAGAAGCTCTTGCCGAGTAATCCGGCTCCCACCAGCAGGACCACTGCGATGGCCAGTTCGGCCGCTACCAGGTTTGCTCCGAAGCGGCGCCAGAGAGTACCCGCGTGGCCGCGATCTCCTTCCGCCAGCCCCTCCTTGATGGCGGAGAGCGGCAGACGCATGAGCGGTGTAATCGAGAAGAGAATGGTTGACCCGATCGCGATGAGGCCCGCGAAAAGCAGTACGTGAGAGTTGATGCCGAGCCCCGTGAGGTACGGCATGCCATCCATCATGTCCTTGGAGATAAGCCGCTTCAGAAGGTCAATAGATATCTCCGCGGCGAGCAGACCCGAAAGAATACTCGCGGTGACCAGCACCAGGCCCTCGATCGTGAACTGCCGGACCAGGCGGATCCGCGATGCGCCCAATGCGCCCCGCACAGCGATCTCACGTTTGCGGCTCTCTGAGCGGACCAGCAGTAAACTCGACACATTCACACAAGCAATCAATAGCAGAAGGCCGGCGCCACTCAACAGGACCAGCAGGATCGGACGCACGTCGGTCACGATAATTTCCGAGAGCGGCGCAACAAAAGCTCCCTGATCGCGGTTGTCCGCCGGATACTGCAATTCAAGTTGGTGCGCAATCCCCTTCATCTCGGCTCGCGCAGCCTCCACGGTCACTCCATCTTTGAGCCGCGCGATGCCATCCATCGAGTGGCAACCTCTTCTGACGGAACAATGGTCCACTGGGTGGAGATTCGCCCAGAACTCCGCGCCGCCAGCTGGAGCGAACTGGAACGTGCGCGGAAGCACAGCGATGACGGTGTACGGAACGCCACTCAGCAAGATCGACTGACCGACGATATCGGCGCGTCCGCCAAAGCGCTTCTGCCACGTGGAATAGCTCAACATCACGGTATTCGCCGCTTCCGGCAGGTCCTCCCCACGATAGAAGTCTCGTCCGAGCAGAGGCTTGATGCCTAACGTGCGAAAGAATCCATCGCTCACTCGCGCCGCCCGCAGCGGCTCAGCACCCGCAGAAGTCTGCAAGAGGAATCCTTCGCCGCGGTACACCTCCAGCGCACTGAACACTTTGTTCTGCTTCTTCCAATCGAGATAATCGGGATACGAGATGTTGGCCCGCGGAAACATCGGGGCGCTTTCCGTAACGAAGAGCAGCCGGGCGGGATTCTCATACGGCAGAGACTTAATCAGCGCTGCATCCACAAACCCAAAGATCGAGATGCTGGCGCACATACCGAGCGCCAGAACCAGGATCGACGTGAAAGCGAATCCTGGATTCTTTCGCAATTGGCGAAATGCGTAGCGGAAGTCCTGTGTGAGTTCATTCATAAGATTTCACTCGTAGCGCAACGCGGTAACAGGTTCGACTCTCACGGCACGTCGCGCCGGAATGGAAGCAGACAGCAACGCAACCGCCCCGATTGCGAGCATCACCGAAACCAGGATCGTCGGATCGTAATAAGAGATTCCGAACAGTTGCGTTTTAATCGCACTGCCCAGAACAACGGCCAGCGGGATCGAAGCCGCTATCCCCGCTCCTGTAATCACAAGAACTTCGCGCAGAACCATGCCGACCACCGCGCCTCGACTCGCTCCCATAGCCATCCTGATGCCGATCTCGCGCGTCCTTTGTCCGATGGAATAGGCCAGTACTCCATAGAGCCCAATCGCGGTCAGAAATGCCGCCATGACTCCGAAGCTGCTTGCGAGGAATGAGAGCATGCGCTCCGATGTCAGCGTCCCGTCGATTTGGGTCCGCATAGACTGAAGTGAATCCACGACAAGTTTGGAATCGATAGCCCCAACGGCCGCGCGCACTGATCCGCCTGCTGCTTCCGGCGCTACCCTGGTTCGCACATACACCGCAACGGAACTAGGTTCGGTATCCTGAAAAATTGGCGTGTAGAAACCGGGACGGGCCTCAGCATGGACGCTCGTATGCTTGGCGTCCGCGACAACTCCGACGATGAGAAGAGGCAAGTCCTTGGCGCCCGCGCCCACCGAGAACGTCCTGCCGATCGCCTGTGCCGGGTCGCCAAAGAATTTGCGCGCAAAACTGCGATTGACGATCACGGCTGGGGTCGAATGCGGATCATCGGAATCGCTGAACATCCGCCCAGCCTGCAGCGGAATCTGCAATGTACTGAAGTATCCGGGAGTGACGCGCTCCCACTCAAAGCTCATGCGCTCGCCTTCCTGCGCCTGGTACCCCGGAACTACGATCGACGAGGTGTTGTCGGAGTTTGCCAGCACCGGATCGCTCGTCATACCGACCGATTTCACTCCGGCTTGCGAACCGAACGTATCGAGCAATCGCTTGTACATCGGAAAAACGGCGGAGGGCTGGTATCCGGCCAGTTGTGGATCCAACTGAAAGGTGAGCAAGCTCTCCGTTACAAATCCGACGTTCACCGACTTGAGATTGTTAAGACTTCGCGTGAATAGTCCTGCTCCGACCAACAGCAGAACACTCAGGCCGATCTGGATCCCGACCGTGAGACGCCGGAATCGCGTGTGAGCCACTTCTCCGGTTCCACTTTGTTGTCTCAGTGCGGTTGCGACTTGAGGACGATAGAACTGAATAATGGGAGCAAGGCTGAACAACAAACTCGCCAGAACACAGATTGCAAAACAGAAAAGGGTGACACGGATATCGACCGCGGCCGAGAGCGACGTGCTGCCGGACCCGCTGCCTGTCGGGTCAATCAAACTGATCAGCGTCCTCGAAAGCAGGGGCGAGAGCGCTAGCCCGAAGATACCGCCCATAAGACCCAGCGCCAGCCCCTCTACCAACAATTGCGCAATGACCCGGCCGCGAGTTGCTCCCAGCGAGTAACGAACCGAGATCTCGCGACTGCGCCCCGCCGCTTTCACCAGAAGAAGACTTCCAACGTTCGCGACCGCCATCAGCGTGAGCAGCGCGACCATTCCCATGAGGATGAGAAGAGGAGCACGCATGTTGATGCGCAGAGGCGAGAATCCTCTCGAACCATCCAGCAGGACCAACGAACTTTTCTCCACAAACTGCTCGCGAAACCGCTGGTTCTTGCTGGTGATGCTCTGCAGTTCAGTCGCCCGGATCGACTTCCATAGCGGATTAGCACCCGCTTCCGCCTGTTGCCTCGTCATCCCCGGCTTCAATCGGGCGATGATGTTCAGCCATTTCGAACGCCGATCTTCCAGTTCATCCCATTGCGGCGTCACCTGCGCTTTCATGGTGATGGGCACGAAAAAGTCAGGCGCCGTTCCACCGATGACGCTCTCAAATCCGGGCTGTAGCACGCCGACAATGGTGAACGGATGGCCATTCACCATAAGGGATTGGTTCATGACGCCCGGATCCGAAGCGAGATGCTGCGCCCAGTACCGGTAACTCAAGACAACAAACGGCGATGCTCCCCTAGTCGCGCTATCTTCCGGTACGAACAGCCGCCCAAGCGCGGGCTTCACGCCCAGAACGGAAAAGTAATTCCCACTCACCAGTTCGCTGTTCGCGAGCGCTGACACGTCATGCCACTGCACGCCGACTTGCGCTGGGTACATCGCGAGCACGCCGGAGAACACACTGTTCTGATCGCGCAGGTCGCGATACATCGGATACGAGAAATAGTTGTAGTTATCGCCGCCGTACGAACTTGAGTGGCCGGTGTCTGAACCCGTATACCGGAGCATGACCAACTGCTCGGGCTCTGCTACGGGCAGACGCCTTAGCAGTATCTGGTCCACGAGCGAAAAGATGGAGGCGTTTGCACCGATGCCCACGGCCAATGTGAGAACCGCGACGAGAGCAAATCCGGGATGCTTGCGCAACTGTCGCAAAGCGTAACGAATATTTTGGAACAAAGTTTCCATATCTTCATTATTCGTAGCGCAATGCCACGTTCGGATCGACCTTCGCTGCGCGGTACGCCGGAACGATGCTGGCAATCAAAGCGACCAGCGCCAACAATGCCGCCACGACCACGAATGTGAGCGGATCGCCGGGTTTTACGTCATAAACAAGACTGGACATCACTCGTCCAAACACCAAAGCCAGCCCAGCGCCAATCGCCAGCCCCAGAAGAGTCGGCTTCATGGCTTCCACGATCACCATTCGCAGAACATCGGGAATTCGTGCGCCCAGGGCCAGCCGAATGCCGATCTCGTTGACCCGGCGCTTCACGTTGTACGACAACACGCTGTAGATGCCGATGGCGGCGAGAATGAGGGCAACGACTGCGAAGCTTCCCAGCAGCAGAGTGTTAAAGCGAGGCTGCGTGAGCGATGCCGAAACCACATCGTTCATCGTCGCGATGTTTAGAACGGGAACATCCGGATCAACCTCGTGCACCGCGCTCGATACTGCCGATGCCAAGCCAGTCGCGCTGGCGTTCGTGCGCACCACCAGGTTCATCGAGAACGAACTCCATCCGCCTTGCGAAGGTTTGGTGACTTGCTCCAGGGGCGCATAGAGTGCCTGTGCCGGACGCGTCTGGTCGAGGCTATCCAGTTTCACGTCGCCTACCACGCCGACAACTTCCCGCACCATCTCCGGAGAGAACGTCATGGTCAGGCGCTTGCCGATCGCGTCTTCTCCTGGCCAGAATTTTTCAGCCAGAGATTTGCTGATCAGGATCACGCCTGGTTTGCCGGAGATATCTCCGTCATTGAAATCACGTCCCCGCAATATTGGAATTCGCAGCGAGTTCATGTACCCAGTGCTGACCAACCGCACGTCTACTTCAGGTTGCTCCGACATTGGGACAACTGGTCGCCCTTGAATTGCAATTGGCTGGTGAGACCCGCCGCCATCGAGCGGGATGTCATCGGCCAGGCCCACCGCACTTACCCCCGGAATGGCTCGCACCCTGTCCAAAACCTCCGCGAAAAAACGAACCTGCTGCCCCGGATCGGCAAACTTGTTATTGGAAACGGATACGGTGGCCGTCAGGACGCCTTGCGAGTCGAAACCTGGATTCACTTTATGGAGACGCTGAAAGCTGCGAATCATCAGCCCGGCCGCAATCAGCAGCACAAGCGAGAGCGCGACTTCCGAGACGACGAGGGCATTGCGGGTGCGATGGCCTGTTGCGTCCGTATCAGTACGCCCGAGCCCCTGTTTCAAGCTCTCGCTCACATTCTTGCGGGACAAACGCAATGCAGGAAGGATTCCGGCGAGAATTCCTGTCAGCAGCGAGATTGCAGCCGTGAAGAGCAGGACCGTTGCATCGATGTGAACTACCGACGATCCGGGTACCTTGTCGGCGAGGTACGCCATGATGAGTCGAACGCCAAAGCCTGCGTAGGTCAGTCCGAGAGCGCCGCCAAGACTCGCCAGCAAGACGGACTCGGTGAGAACTTGCCGTACAACCCGGGCAGAACTCGCGCCCAGCGCCGTTCGGATCGCAATCTCCTTCTGCCTGCTGAATCCTTTCGCGAGAATCAGGTTGGCCACGTTCAGGCACGCAATCAGAAGAACGCAGGCAACCGCGCCCAGCAGCACCAGCATGGCGGGGCGGACGTCGCTGACCAGATCATCGTGCAGCGGCACAACGACCGCGCCCCATCCTTTGTCGTCGGCGGGATAAAGTTGTTCCAGACGGCCCGAGATCGTATTCATCTCGGCCTGCGCACTCTTCACATCGGCACCAGGCTTCAGACGCGCAAGGACCGCATAGTGGTGCTCGCCGCGTACCGCGCGTTCTTGGTCGGTCCATGCCATGGGCGTCCACATCTGCGCTGGAAAGTCAGCGATCCGGAAGCTCGGGGGCATCACTCCCACGACCTGGAACTTCCGTCCATCCATCGTGATATCCCGCCCTACGATGGCGCGATTCGACCCGAGGTGCTCCTTCCAGAATCCGTAACTCAAGACCACAACGTTGGAGCGCCCGGGCTGGTCCTCCTCAGGAAGGAAAGTACGCCCCAGCAGCGGTTGCACCCCAAGCGTCTGGAAGAATCCGGACGAAGCGGCGCACGCATTCACCTCTTCCGGCTTTCCGCTGCCCGTGAGCGTGAATCCCCGGCGCGTATAAATCGCCATGCTCTCGAAGGTATGGTTTTGGTTCTGCCAGTCCAGATAGTTGGCCGCCGAAACTGCAAAAGTCGGCACGCCTGGAAAACTCTTCGCGGGCGGAACATGCCACACGCGCACCAGCCTGTCCGGATCCTGAAACTGCAACGGCTTGAGCAATACTCCGTTCACCACGCTGAAGATTGCGGTATTCGCTCCAATACCAAGGGCCAGCGTGACGATCGCGACCACGGTCAGTCCCGGGGTCTTCATCAACTGCCGGATCGCGAATCGGAGATCGTGAAACAGCGTTTCCATCTTGCACTCCTTACTCGTAGCACAGCGCCACCATCGGATCCGACTTATGAAGCGCCCAGTGCGGCTGGATACCGAGCCTTCAGGACCGTCCCGATGTCAAGAAAGACTGCCGCGGCGCCCAAAAGCGGCTTGTATGACAGCGCTCATGCCTGCACGTCCGCCATCAATTTCTTCAGCTCCTCTTCGGCAACAACTTTCCCGTCGAACAAGTGCACTTCACGCTGCGCGTGCTTGGCGAAGCGCGGATCGTGCGTCACCATGCAGATGGTCGCGCCTTCTTTCCTGTGGAGATCGGCCAGCAACTCCATAACTGCTTCGCCATTGCGGGAGTCCAGGTTTCCGGTGGGCTCGTCCGCCAGCAGAATGGACGGCTTCCCGCCCAGGGCGCGGGCAACGGCAACGCGCTGCTGCTGACCACCCGAGAGTTGCGACGGATAATGCCTCACCCGATGAGCCATGCCGACCCGCTCCAGCGCTTCCATGACGCGCGCCTTCCGTTCCGAGGAAGGCATGCGCTGGCGATAGGTCAGCGGCAACTCGACGTTCTCATACACAGTTAGGTCGCCGATCAGGTTGAAACTCTGGAAGATGAATCCGATCTCCTGGTTACGAATCCGCGCCCGTTCGGCAAAATCCAGATTCTCGACCGGCTTGTCATTCAGCAGATAGCGTCCTCCGGTCGGTGTATCAAGCAATCCAATAATCGACAGCAGAGTCGACTTGCCGCATCCCGAGGGTCCCGACATCGCGACATACTCCCCCCGGTTCACCGAAAGGTGCACGCCCGACAACGCGTGAGTTTCGATCTCATCGGTATAGAAAACCTTGGTCATATCGCTGATCTGAATCAGAGGTTGGCCCGCTTCTGTCATGTATCCCTCGTTTGAGCTGAATTTGTTTCTCTTTATTCCTGGAGCCGAATGCGATCCTCGCGGTCCCATCGCGACATATCGGAGAGCACCACGGTGTCGCCTTCGTGCAAACCTTCAATCACTTGAATTGAATTCACCGATGCCCGCCCCACTTTCACCGGTACGCGCACCGCATCGTGCCCATCGCTCTCGAGCTTGAAAAGACTGATTGTGCTGTTCTCCTGGCCGAATGCCGGACGTCCAACATAGAGAACGTTATCCAGTTTCTCCAGGTCGATCGTCCCATCGACGCTAAGATCAGGCCGGGCTCCCAACGGCAATTCGCCCGTGAGTTTGACGTCGACCGTGACCGTTCCGTTTTGCACAGCCGGATCCACTCTCATCACCGTCCCGGAAATGACACCGTTGTGAGTGTCCACACTGGCCGGTTCCCCGATCTGCACATCGCGAGCCTGGGTTTCAGCGATCTTCAGGGTTGCCATGAGGTGATTTGGTTGCACGACCTTGGCCAGCATCGCTCCCGGAGATACGTGCTCGCCCACGTGCAGCGGCAGGTCTACCAGCACGCCGTCGATTCCCGCACGTACCTTCAGAGCATCCTGTTGCTTCTTCTTCAGTTGCGCCAATACCCTCATCTGCTCGACCTTCGCTTGCTGCTCGGCCAGTTGCGCTTCGATCGCTTTCTGGCTGCTGGTCATCCGCTGATCTTCCAGATCGTTGCGGATCGTCAGTTCATCGGCTTTCCCCTTGGAGTTCTTGTAAGCCATCCCCGAGATCACGCCGAGATCGTAGAGAGCCTTATCCGTATCAGACTGCAATTTCGCCTGACTGTAATCAGCTTTTACCGTCGCCGCGCCGGCTTTCTGGTTCATCAGGTCGCTTTCCAGCTTCATGCGCTGGCTCTGGTACTCCGCCTCTGCTGCTTTCCACTGCAGATTCGCGTCGACAGCCGCTTGCTCGACCTGCGAATTACTCATCTCGAGAATGATCGAGTCGGACTTCACCAGCGAGCCGGGCAACAGCCGGATACGCACCACCGTGGCTTCCGTCTCGGCGGGAATCTGCAACACAGATTCTTGCGACGGGACCAGCGACCCGATCCCGCGCACCTGTCGCAGCATGTTTCCGCGCTTCACGGAATCGGTCCACACCGTTCCACGTTCCACAGTCGGCGCAGCGGGGCGCAACCTGTACACAACCACGGTGACGGCGATGACGACTACCGCGATCACCGCTCCTATGACGATCTGGCGCTTGCGTTTGCGTTCTTTGAATTCGGGCCGGGCGATATCCATCACGAGAGGGAATGGCAACTGCGGTGCCAACCCGGCGGGAAGGTAAGTCGCTGAAAACGCGGGAGATGCAGGATGAACATAACAACACTGAGAGCGCTGCTTGTCCGTCAGGGGAATCCACTGTTCATTTCCGGACGGCAAGACGAAGGCTAGAGTCTGTTGGAAACCTGGGCAGGACGCGCGGGCAAGCGGGGGAGGACAACCTTCACGATGCATCCACGGCGATCCGGCCGGTTGTTGATTTCGATGCTTCCGCCATGAGCCTCGGCGATTTGCCGCGATAGCACAAGTCCCACGCCGCTGCCGTTCGGCTTCGTCGTGTAGAAGGGCGTGAACACATTTGCTGGATTCGAAAGACCCGGACCATCATCCTCAATCGTCAGCACCACATTCATGATCTCTGTGCTCCATCGGACAGTCACCTCTCCAGTTGTCTGCGCCGTCTCACTGGTGGAGCGACTCGACGCACATTCCAGCACCGCGTCCGCCGCATTGCGGATCAAATTGATAAGCATCTGCTCCAACTGATCCGGATCGGCCTGAAAAAGCACCTGCGGACCGGATGCCACCGAGACTCTGATCCGCGTCTCCAGCGCAGCGATCCTCGCTACTAGTGGCTCTAGCGCCACTTCCCGGAGCGCAGGAGCCGGCATCTGCGCCAGTTTTCGGTACGCTTCGAGGAATCGATGAAGAGAGGCCGAGCGTGCTTCAATGATTTCCAGGCCACGCTGCAGGTCGCTTCGGACACCGGCATCCATCTGCGTGCCCGAAACACGCGAGCTGAGACTTCCCGCGATGGACTTGATCGGCGCCAGTGAATTGCTGAGCTCGTGTCCAAGAACGCGAATGAGCCGCTGCCATGCCCGCCGCTCCTCTTCTCGCAGGGCGCGGCTCACGTCCGAAAGTACGACGAGCGTGTGCGGAACTCCATTCTGCCGGAACGCACTGCGGCGCAGCAGCCAGCGCGCTTGCGATCCATTGACGTTCAGTTCGACCACGCTCTCGTTATCGGCAGTGAGGCATTGTTCAAGATTGAGATCTTTGACGCCACGTCCAAGCATTCGGACTTTTGTCTGCCGCAGCAGATGTTCTCCAGCAGGGTTCACCAGCCGCAGCGTCGAGGCGGGATCGAACGCAAAAAGCGGAGCGTCAATCTCGTCCACAACTCTCTGCAGGAGAGCAGTGGCCTCGATCGCGCGCACCTTCTCGTCCGCCAGCATATCGGCCAAGGCGTTGACTTCCAGTGACAACTCGCCAAGTGCATCATCGGGAGCCGCGTTTCGCGCGCGGAAGGAATAATCCTCCTCGCGAAGAGATCCGATCACATTCGCCAAGGTCTGCAGCGGACGCGTGGTCTGTTCTTGCAACGCGAGTGCCAGCAACCACCAGGCAAACAACTCAGCGCCGATCAGAGCAAGCCGCGATCCGATGGTCCAAGGCTGAATCCATACCAGGATCGTGCTTACCAGCAGCGCCGGCAGCGCAACCAGGAATGCATACAGGCTGATGCGATTTTCGTAGAGGAGACGAGTGCGTTTCTTGGGCGTCGAAGGTCTGCGGCTTATGGGGCTAGACCCCATATTTCTCCATGCGCCGGTACAACGCGCCGCGGCTCAACCCAAGTGCCTCCGCCGCCTGGCTGACATTGCCTTGAAAACGCTGCAACGCTTTTCTTACTAATACCGCTTCCACGGCCTCAAGGCTGAGATCCTCCAGGTTTTGCGACGACACCCGTTGCGAACTCAGGGACAGATCCGCCGGTTGAATTTCCGGAGAACGGCTCATCAACACGGCTCGTTCGATCGTGTGCTCCAGTTCGCGAACATTGCCAGGCCATGAGTATTGCTTGAGCGCCTGAATCGACGCAGGATCAAACCTCTGTACGGGACGACGGTACCGTGTCGCATAGCGCGACAAAAAGTGCGCCGCTAACACGGGAATGTCCTCGCGGCGTTCGCGCAGAGCCGGCACGCGAATCTCAACCGTATTGAGACGGAACAGCAGATCCTCGCGAAACTGTCCTGAGGCGCATGCGGCGGGAAGGTCGATGTTCGTCGCCGACAAAACCCGCACATCAACACGTCGCGACCGCGAGGATCCGACTCGCTCGATCTCACCGGACTCAAGCACGCGCAACAGTTTGGCCTGCTGGCGAAGCGGTACGTTTCCAATCTCGTCGAGAAAAATGGTGCCGCCGTCGGCCAACTCGAAGCGGCCGATCCGGTCCGTGCGAGCGTCCGTAAAAGCGCCTTTCACATGTCCGAATAACTCGCTCTCAAAAACTCCGTCGGGGATAGCGCCCGTGTTCACGGCGACGAGAGGCCTCGCAGTCCGAGCCGACAGCGCGTGTAACGTCTGCGCCACGACCTCTTTGCCCGTCCCGTGCTCCCCGGTGATGAGGACGTTCGCATCCGAGGGACCCACCCGCGCGATCGTATCGAGTACTGGCTGCATCGCGGGCGCAGTCGCCAGGAATTCCGGCCGGCCTTCGGCGCGCAGCAAGCGATTCTCCGCTTCCAGCCGCGCCGCGTGCTGCAAAGCTCGGTGCAATTCAACTTGTGTTCGAAGAATAGAAACCAGCCGCTCGTTTTCCCACGGTTTCTGGACGAAGTCGCGCGCCCCGCGGCGCATCGCTTCGACCGCCAGTTCCACATTCGCCCACGCCGTCATCACGATCACCGGGACCGTCGCGTCCATGGCCACAATCTCGGAAAGCAAGTCGAGGCCTTCCTGCCCCGACGTCGTGTCACGCGTGTAGTTCAGGTCGATCAGGACAGCATCGTAAGAGCTGCTGCTGAGAGCTTCCCGCACAAAGGCCGGAGAGCGTACCTTGTCGACACGGTATCCTTGCGGCCGCAACAGGAGATCGAGCGCTTCAAGAATATGCTCCTGATCGTCCGCTGCGAGAATCCGGATCGGCGCGGAATCGCGCTGAAACGCTTTTAGGTCTACTTCCCCAGAGTTGACTGAAACGGCCATGTCCGCCTGCATCGGCCCGCACACGCGATCTGCGGGACGATTCCTGACACAGTATGCCATCTCTTCGCAGAAGATGTCGTCCTGACAATCCTGACATTCTCATTGATGATGCACTGAGGCGTTGATCTCCGCGCTTGCGGATGCGTCACGAAGGGCGGGCCATATTGCTGCTGATGTACGAAGCATCCAGCGACTGGATGGACGGACAGCCCAGAAGCCGGAGCGTCCGCTCAATATCGGCGCGCAGGATTTGGATTGCGCGGACTACGCCCGGATATCCACCCGCGGCCAAACCGTAGGCATACGCGCGGCCGACCAGCACTGCCCGAGCGCCCATGCAGATCGCTTTCACGATGTCACTGCCGCGGCGGATGCCGCCATCCATCAGCACTTCGATCTGGCCGTTCGCAGCGGCAACAATCTCCGGAAGTGCGTGGAGTGTCGATGACACCGAATCCAACTGCCGTCCGCCATGATTCGAGACCACAACTGCGGCCGCGCCTTCGTCGATCGCTCGCCGGGCATCGTCGCCGATCATGATTCCTTTTACGATGATCGGACCGGACCACACCTCGCGAATCCATTTCAAGTCAGCCCATGTCACGGTCGACTCCGAGAGCGCCGAGCCGACATCCAGCAATGCCATCGGCCCTTGGCCGGGAATCACAACGTTCTCCAGCTTGGGAACACCACCGTCCATCAGGAATGACGCAACCCATCCCGGATGAGAAAGAATATTCGGCAGAAACGGAATCTTTGCGAATGGCGAACTGCCCAGCAATTCTTTCATTCCATTGCGCGGATCGCGTTCGCGCATCCCGGCCACGGGAGTATCCACTGTGATCACCAGCGCGGAGAATCCGGCGCTGCGTGCGCGCTCGAGCGATCCTTCTGCCGCGACGCGCCCGCCCAACAGGTACAGCTGATACCAGCACGGGCCTTTCGACCCGCCTTTCACATCTTCGAGCTTGTGCCCTGAAATACTCGAGAGGATGTATCCCGTGCCCGCCTCGCCGGCAGCACGAGCGGCCGCGACCTCGCCCTCCGGATGCATCAACCGGCTGTAGCCTACGGGTGCGAGCATGAAAGGCAGAGAAAGCTTGTGACCGGCCACTGACACTGAGAGGTCACACTGCGCAACCGCCACCGCTCCGCGCGGGCGAAATATGAAATCGCGAAATGCCCGGCAGTTCTCCGAGAGTGTGAGTTCGGATTCGGCGCCGCCATCCAGGTAATCGAACACCGATTTGGGCAGCCTTCGCTGCGCGATCCGGCGCAGGTCTTCAACATTTACTACTTGGGATGAATTCAGCGATGGAATGGCGATAGCCCTCTTTGCCTCGTTACGGCGTACCAGTCTACCGCGCCGCACGGGTCAATCCCATATCGTTCAGTGAACGCTTTTCAATGCAGGCCGAACCTGATCCGCAGGCACGATTCCCTTCCCCTCAAGCACGGAATAGAACTGATCTGCCCCCAGATCATGAAGCTGATCGGTCGCGCCGGACGGCCAGCGGATCTCCACACCCTCAATCTTGCTGGCGGATCCCAGGCCAAAGTGAACTCTCAAATCGTGCTGCGACAAATAGCTGCCGCCGCTGTGGATCTCCTCCGTTTGCGTCACACCCCCCGCAACAATCTTTAGCCGCGCGCCGATCGCCAGCCGATTGCTCTTGGTCCCCGCA
This sequence comes from Terriglobia bacterium, assembly GCA_963727085.1. Lineage (GTDB taxonomy): Bacteria > Acidobacteriota > Terriglobia > Terriglobales > Acidobacteriaceae > Sulfotelmatobacter. The sequence goes on from CAVSER010000009.1 coordinate 207,501, forward strand.
AGTTCGAAGCTGACCCAGTGTCGGCCCTCGACTCCGCGATTCCGCAACACCGCGGGGCGTCCATCCAGCGTTTCAATGACGACGTCCATCTTGCCGCCGTTGAACAAATCTCCCACCGCCAGTCCGCGCGTTACACGCTTTTCCATCAACGCCGGACCCGCCTGATCGCTGGCGTCACAAAAACCTCCGTCTTTCTGGTTCATGTGCAGCTGCGACGGTTCATGAAATCCAAATGCGGATGGCAGAGCATCCGCCTGCGGATATACATGCCCCGTTCCATAGACCAGGTCGAGCCAGCCGTCGTTATCGAGATCAACGAACGCATCTCCCCATTTCACCAGCATCACGGCGGGCATGCCCACTCCCGATTTGTAGCCCACATCTTCAAAGTTCCAGTTGCCGTCGTTGCGGTACAGAGGGGCGTAATCGTACGAGAAATCAGTCACAAACAGGGACGGGCGTCCGGTATGCAAATAGTCGCCGACCGCGATGCCCATGGACGCCTGCTCTCCCCCGTCCTCGCTCAGCGCAGTCCCCGACAGCAGGCCGACCTCAGTGAACTTTCCCTTCCCCTCGTTGCGATAAAGAAAATTTGGCGTGGAATCATTGGCCACGTAAATATCCGGCCTGCCGATATTGTTGAAATCTGCCCAGATGACGCTCAGGCCGTAATAGCCATCGGGATCGGACACTCCTGCGCTCCTCGAGACCTCCGTGAATGTGCCGTCGCCGTTGTTGTGAAACAGCTTGTCGCTCGCACCTTTCAACCCGCGGGGCCCGCACTGGACGGCGAGTCCCATGTAGTGGCAGGTCGCGAGACTGCCGAATTCCGGAAGGTTTTTGAGATCGAACTGCGTGTACTCGGTGACCATCAGGTCCGCAAAGCCGTCGCCGTCGTAATCGCCAAACGCCGCGCCAGTAGACCATCCTTCATAGGAGAGACCGGCTTTTGCAGTCACATCCGTGAACGTGCCGTCGCCGTTATTGCGATAGAGGACGCCGCCCTGCAGGCACGTCACGAAAATGTCGGGCCAGCCGTCATTGGTGTAGTCTCCGACCGCTCCTCCCATTGCGACGCACGGAGACGCGATTCCGGCCTTCTCCGTGACATCCGAGAACGTGCCGTCGTGATTATTGCGGTAAAGAGCCCCGCGAGCTTTCTCTCCCTTGAGCGTCATCGCAATGGTCGGAGCGTTGGTGAAATAGATGTCGAGCCAGCCATCGCGGTCGAAGTCAAGCAGCAGCACGCCACCGCTCATCGACTCTGGGATGTACTTCGCCTCCGAAGCAAATGTGTGGTTGAATTTGATTCCGACTTTCTCAGTAACATCTTCCAACTGAGGAACGGGACGGTCCTTGCACTTCGTGACTTTCAGACCGGAGGGCAGCGGCCCCCCCTGAGAGACACCTTGAGCAAAGCTGACGCGAGGAGAAAGAAACGTATAGATCAGAAAGATGCTGCCGATTCGCCAGAATGTGCCCGATCCCCTTTGCATGACCGTCCGTATAGGTTGTCCCATTTTCGACTCGCGCTCAATTCTAAGCCCAAGCGGATTTTCCCTGTGATCCTCTGTGCCCCTGTGTTAAAAAGCCTTCCGCCGCCAAGTCGGACACAGGGGTCGCGAAGGTTCGAAGAGTCATTCGGCAACTCTGCGGCGCCACATGGCAAGCTACAGTGAATCATGGATAGCTGGAAGAACTCGGGACCTCTAGCTTGGACTCGCGGACAGAATGGCCACCTGCAAGATGAAAGACTCGCGTAAGACCATCCTCTGCACTCTGCTGCTCCTCGTCGCGCAACTGCTGTGTACGCAGAACTCTTCTGCATACTCCGTCTTTACCCACGAGGAAATCATCGACCTGGCATGGAATGGCTCCATCCGCCCCATTCTTCTGGCGAGGTTTCCGGGAGCGACGGAGCAGGAACTGCGAGTCGCCCACTCCTTTGCGTATGGCGGATGCGCCATTCAGGACATGGGCTATTACCCCTTTGGGAAAGAATTCTTCAGCAATCTCACGCATTATGTGAGGACCGGCGACTTTGTCACCTGGATGTTTCGCAATGCACGCACGCTCAACGAACTGGCGTTCGCGATGGGCGCGCTATCCCATTATCTCGGAGATTCGATCGGGCACTCGGAGGCGGTCAATCCCGCGACGTCCATCGCTTTTCCGAAACTCGCCCGCAAGTACGGACCGTCGGTTACCTATGGGGAAAGTCCCCACAGCCACATACGCACGGAGTTCGCTTTTGACGTGGGTGAACTCTCGAATACGGATTTTGCCCCTCCGGCCTACCTGAAGTACATCGGATTTCGTGTTCCCCGGAAGTTTCTTGAAGAGGCATTTCTCAACACTTACGGCTTTGAATTACACGACGTTTTGGGCAAAGCGCATTCCTCTCTGCGCAGCTACAGAACCAGCGTTCGGAGTTTCCTCCCGGCCTTTGCCGAGGGAGAAGTCGTGCTGCACAGTCATCACTTCCCTCCCCAAGACCCGGACGACCCTGCCTACAAGCAGTTCAGGAATCGCGTGGAGCAAACCAGCTATGAGCGCAGATGGAAGCACACCCATCGTCCCCCCGGGTTCAAAGCACACCTGATCGCGATACTGATTTTCATTGTTCCGAAGATCGGCGCTGCCTCCGATCTGGCAATCAAGATTCCTACGCCGGAAACTCAGGAGAACTATCTCCGCAGCGTGAACCACACCGAAGCCGCCTTCCGCGAAAACCTGCAGAAATTCGCGGCGCAAACCGACGCTTCATCGGCCACGCTGACGAACCTCGACTTGGACACCGGATACCGCATCGTTCGCGGCGAGTACGAACTGGCCGACATCGCCTATCAAAATCTGCTCGCCCGGCTCACTTCAAAACCCGACCGCACTTTGCCGGCCGAGTTGAAGCGCCAGATGCTTGATTTCTATGTGGAAACCAGCCCCGACGCCGACCCCCCGCAGAGAGTCCACGATCAACTCGAAATACTCAGGACAATGCGAGTGAAATAGTGAAATAAAGGCTTCGACGGTCAGCGCGTGGCCGCGGCTGGAAATGTCGGAGTCGTACGCCTGCGTACGTTCCGGGCCGCGACCGACTCGGCCGTATAGTCCAGAACTTGTGCGGACAATTTCTGTGCCCCAAAGCACCGAACGTCCGCCAGCGCAATCCAGTTCGTCTGTAGCCACATGCCCCGGAACTCCGCGAAACGGATGTCCACATGGGCCGCTTTGACCCACCATGAGGGGGATTTCGCCAGATCGCCGTCGATCCTCCGGATCAGGTAGGACTGCTGATCGACCCACACCCGGCCTCGAATCAATTCCGGCTGTCCGCGCTTCGGCAGCAACTGCAGGACGAAGCAGGAGTGCCCATCAATGTCATCCATGCCGAGGTAGCGGAAGTCATAGTTCTGACGCGTAATGGCGGCCGCCTGTAGTTTCTGATTCGAGGATGAAATTTCGAGTTCGTGCTGTAACACGTTCTTCACGACAAGTTCCGTCCGGAAACTGCCATAGTGCTTCTGGATCACATACCGGCCGGGCGGGGCGTAGTCCATTTCCGCAACAACTTCGGAATCGCTCGAAATGCTTGCGGGACTGCCGACGTGGTATTCACGTGTGATCTGGCGCGGCAGTTGGACAGCGGACTGCACTATTTCCATCGACGGTACGATGAACGTTACCGGGTCCGGACCTGCGGCCTTGGGCTCCCCTCCTGCAAACGCGAAACCGCACATCGCGCATGCCACAAGCGTCGCCCGCACAACGTTATTAGCTGATGGAAAGCGCACGCCTGAGCCCCCAAGAACGCATTCACTTCCTTGCGAACATCGCAAATCTTCAACGAATCCGCAAGGTAACTTTGGCCTTGCACGCGGATGGCCAGTGGACATCCTTAATAGTTTCTTGTCTCCCCAACGCTCACTGCACAGGGCGCGGCGGATAATTCTGGGCGGTTATGGGAAATTTATAGATAGAGCAAAAGCTGTAGCGCCGCCGGCGGCTAACCGTAGTGGACACAGCACGTCTGGGTAACGGTTACTAAACCCATCTCGAACTAGTAGACTAAGCCGCATGTTCGTTGACTCCCACGCTCATCTCGATGGGCGCCAATTCGATTCCGACCGCGATCAGGTTATCGCGCGTGCGCTCGATGCCGGGGTAAGAACCCTCGTCGCCATTGGCAATGGGGATGGCCCTCCTGTCTTGGACGCAGGAATTCAACTCGCTGAAAAGTATCCCTTTATGCGCGCCACCATCGGCATCCATCCGCACGAAGCGCGGCTGGCTTCCGAGGACGCCTACGCCGAGATGGAGCGGCTGGCACGGAATCCCAAAGTGATCGCCTGGGGCGAGATCGGCCTGGACTACTACTACGATCATTCCCCGCGAGACACCCAGAAGCAAGTATTTGTCCGCCAGATGGAACTGGCCGCGGCGGCGAAACTTCCCATCGTGATCCACTGCCGGCCCTCCGACAACAGCGAAAATGCATGGGAAGATTGCCTGCAACTGATCGAAGAACAGTGGGCTCCCAAGGGTATCGGCGGAATCCTGCACTGCTTCACCGGGACCTGGCCCCACGCCAAGCGGGCTCTTGATGTCGGATTTATGATCTCCTTCGCCGGCAATATCACCTTCCCCAAGGCCCAGCAGATTCGCGACGCGGCCCTTGAGGTTCCTCTCGACCGCATGCTCATCGAGACCGATTGCCCCTACCTCGCTCCTATCCCGCATCGCGGCAAGCGCAACGAACCAGCTTATGTAAAAGAGACCGCTCGGAAATTAGGCGAATTGCGTGGGAAGTCGATGGAAGAAATCGGCGAGCAGACCGCCCGCAATTTCTACAATTTTTTCAAAATATCTGAAATGGATGAAACCAAAGTTCCCCCGCGTTAAAACCCGAGTTCTGTTAACCTCAAATAAACATTCCTTTGTTTCAGAAAGATTAGAAATGTATGCCCGACAATAGCTTCGATGTCGTCAGCAAGGTCGACTTGCAGGAGGTCTCCAATGCCATTCAGCAGGCATTAAAGGAGATCCATACGCGTTTCGACCTGAAAGACTCCAAGTCGAATATCGAACTGGAAAAAGACGCCATCGTGCTGCATTCGGCCGACGAATACAAACTCAAAGCCGTCAATGACGTGCTGCAACAGAAACTGGTGAAACGGGGCGTTTCCCTGAAAGCACTGACCTATGGCGCGGTCGAACCCGCGGCCGGCGGCACCTCGAAGCGCCGGGTGACCATGCAACAGGGGATCGCAATCGAAAAAGCCCGCGAAATTGTGAAGCTGGTGAAAGATTCGAAAAAAAAGGCCCAAGCCTCAATCCAGGGCGACTTGGTGCGTATCAGCGGAAAAGACCGCGATGCCCTGCAGGAAGTAATTGCGCTGCTGAAGCAGAAGGATTTCGGTATCGACTTGCAATTTACGAATTACAGAACGAACTAGGGATCACCGAGGCACAGAAACACGGAACAATTCTTGTCTTTCTCCGTGACTTCGAGCCTCCGTGGTGGATGAATCAGCAACACACTTTGAGCGCGCCCGCGACCATCAACGGAAAAGAAGTATTCGATCTGCTGCGGGACGACCTCGTCGCATTGGAAGACGAATTTGGCCGCGATACCGTCTCCAATGTCCGCGCTATCACTGAAATTGGCGAATACCTGCGGGCCGGCGGCGGAAAGCGAATCCGCCCTGCGCTGCTCCTGCTTTCCGCAAAGCTGCTCAATTACCAGGGCCAAGGCGCCGTGCACCTGGGGGCTGTCGTAGAAATCATTCACACGGCAACGCTGGTTCACGATGACATCATCGATGACGCCAAGACACGCCGCGGCCGGCCCGCCGCCAACACCCAATGGGGCAATTCGAAATGCGTTCTGGCCGGCGACTGGCTCTACATGCAGGCGTTCAAGATCGCAGTCCAGGAACGCAACTTCCGCATCCTCGATACCCTGATCGAACTCACGCAGCAGATGGTCGAAGGCGAGTTGCTGCAGATCGAGCGCCTGGGCAAGTTCATCACCCTCGACGAGCATTTCGACCTGATCTTCCGCAAGACCGCCTGCCTCTTTTCCGTGTGCATGCGGCTTGGGGCAATCCTTGGCGGAGCGACTCCCGAGCAGGAAGCAGCCCTCGGCAAGTACGGCCACGATCTTGGGATGGCGTTCCAGATCGTCGATGACGTTCTTGATCTCACGGCCTCCGAGGACGTGCTCGGCAAGCCGGTCGCCAGCGATCTGCGCGAAGGCAAGATGACTATGGCGGTCATTCATGCCGTTGAACGGTGCACGCCAGAGGAACGCAATAAAATTGAAACCATCCTGCGGCAGGGAGAGTTCAACGGCGTAACCCACGCCGATATACTCGAGATCCTGCAGCGTTACGGATCAGTGGACGCCGCGACTGCCCGCGCCGCCGAATACGCGGACTCCGCGTGCAATGCAATCCGCACCTTTCCCGATTCCGAGATCAAACGGGCCCTGCTCTGGGCCCCGGAATTCGTAGTAGCCCGAGAGAAATAACCGCACCTGTCAGATGCGTGACCGACACAAACGCAGATTTTCGTGATGTCATCCAGAGGAGGGCGATAGCCCTCCGAGGGACCCTACGAAGAACCTAGAGCAGCAAGGCAGCAGTCGGGATCGTGCACACGGCGTACACCGTGAGGCATTCCGCTCCACAGCATCAAAGCCTCGCCGGTCGTACGGTCGCAAGAAGCAGTTCGCGCCGATCCCCAATCTTTCTGCCAGATTCTGATTTCCCTACACGCAACCGCCCGTGAGCGGAAACACAGACTCTCCGGATTTACACTCTTGATCGCCGTCACCTTGGCTGGTGACCATGGCTACAGATTTTTCGGCCCCAGCCGTCGCAGAATCGGCCTAGTTGGTGGGAGGTGTTCGCCAGACCGGAAGCCTAATGAGACGCACTGGCATGCGGTGAGGCCACGGTAACGTACCTCACTACTCTCCCCTTGGCACCTGGGAAAGGCAGGTCGTCAGGGTTCTTCCGCAGGCGGACTGTTCCACCAGCCTCGACGGCGGCTCCAGTCGAAGCTTTAGACGAAAGGCGCCTTGGTTTTTCGACGCGCCGGCCCGGACAGGGTCGGAGAGACTTCGAGTGCAAGCCGCCGTTTTCTCACCCTGCCGAGGAAGTCCTCCTGAGAGACTCGCATCCTCGCAGAAAGCCGGGCGCGTTCCATCGGACGCGCCCGGCTTTGTTTATACTGAATCCACCCCTGTTTCAGCAGAATCGAATCTTTCTTACCCGCAATTTATGAACAGCCTGGTCTCGATGGTCGCACAACACGGCTACGTGCTGGTCTCGCTCATTCTGTTCGCCGAGGCGATCGGGTTCCCCTTCCCCGCCGCGATCGCGCTGATCGCCGCAGGAGCCGCGATCCCTTCCCACGTCATGTCCGGCGGAGGAGTCCTCACCGCTGCGCTGATCGCTTTGATGGCCGGCGACATCCTGCAGTTCTGGCTTGGACGCTACACCGGATGGGCCCTGCTCGGATTCTTGTGCCGCCTCTCCATGAATCCTGAAACCTGCATGCTTCGTTCGGCCGAATCGTTCTACAAACGTGGGAAGACGACTCTCATCATTGCCAAGTTCATCCCCGGCATTAACACTATGGCCGCCCCGCTGGCCGGCAGCATGAACATGCGGTTCAGCCAGTTCCTGCGGCTCGATTTCACTGGAGCCCTTCTTTACAGCCTCACGTATCTTCTCGTCGGATATCTCTGCCGCGACTTCCTCGCCGCCACGCTCAAAAGCTTTTATGCCGCAGGGCGCGTGATGGAGATCGCCATCATTGGCGCGCTTGTCGTCTACATTGGCTACCGCATCGTTCAGGCCATCCGGTACCGCAAATACGCGATCGTGCCCCGAGTGCAAGTCGAGGAACTTGCCCAACGCATCGCCAATGGAGGAGGCAATCGCATTCAGATCGTGGACGTGCGCAGTCACGGCTACTACGATCGTGATGCCGAGAGGATTTTCGGGTCCGTTCGCATCGAACCCAACAATCTCGAAGAAGAAATCAAAGGCCTGGAGAGAGATAAAGACATTTATCTCTACTGCACTTGACAGCGCGAAGCGACCAGCGCCCGGGTGGCGCACATACTGCGGGAAAAAGGATTCAACACGTTCGTGATCGTCGGCGGCCTCACCGCATGGCGCAAGGCCGGAGAACCGCTCGAAGGCGTCCCGAAAAATGACCTCGTAAAACTACCGACCTTCAGTTGATCAGACTCCGAACTGCCGCAGGTGATGGTCCATGTGCTTGTACATCCCCCTGGCCCAATCCTCAGGACTTAGCGCGCCAAAGAATGGGTGAGGATGCCGCGTGCACTTCGCTTCTCCGCCGTCATGAAATCCTCGCACGTTTTGCCTGAGGCGCTCCTGCTCCCGGGCGAAATCCCTCGGGTCGGCGATCTTGAGTTTCTCATCCGTAGGGTTGTTTTTGGAGAACGGCTTTTCGTTGGTGAAGATCGGTTTCACTAAGGGCCCGAGGATCCTTCCGACAAAGATTCGTGGCGTGTTGAGCCGCCCCGACGCCATGTCCATCGTGTTGGCGCAATGGGCCATCATCTGCGCCACATCCATCTTCCCCCACTGCCGTTGGGAGTCAGGCTGCAGCCGATCGATCCGTTCCAGAACTTCTTCCACAGTCTCTTTTTCGAACAGGTTCTTCATGCAAGACTCCATCTCCATCTGAGTGTACAATTGCCCGGCTTTTCCCATGACCCCGATCGCAACTTCCGGGACTGCAAATCATTCGATCGCGACCGCAGACGTCGCCCACGCTTCGCCTCGGCCCCGGCTGAACTTGATCCTCTTTCTTCTCGGCCTTTCCGTTCTCATCAACTACATCGACCGCAGCAATCTCTCCATCGCCGCCGACCTCCTGAAGGGCGAGCTTCATATCTCCAACACGCAGTTAGGCACACTACTCTCTGCTTTCTTCTGGACGTACTGCCTCATGCAAATGCCGGCCGGATGGCTGGTGGATCGTTTCGATGTGAAGTGGGTCTTCGCGGCCGGGTTCCTCATCTGGTCAACCGCCACGGCCGTAACCGGCGTGCTCCACGGGTTCGTCGCCCTGCTTGTGATCCGCGTTATTCTCGGGATCGGAGAGTCCATCGCTTTCCCTTCCTACGGCAAAGTTCTGGGTACGCACTTCCCCGAAGATCGCCGCGGATTCGCCAATGCATTGATCATCGCCGGCCTCGCGCTCGGCCCTGCGATCGGGATGATGGTGGGCGGAAACGCAGTCTCGCGCTTCGGATGGCGGCCCTTCTTCGTGGCGCTCGGAGTTATTGGTTTGCTCTGGCTCATTCCCTGGTTGATCTGGATGCCCCGCCGCACCACACCTCCCCGCCTCACTACTTCGCCGATCTTAGGACTGCTCCCCATCCTGCGTCTGAGATCCGCATGGGGCACATGCATCGGACAGTTCGCCGTCAACTACTTCCTCTATTTTCTCGTGACATGGTTCCCCTTCTACCTCATGCGTGGCCGGCATTTCTCAATGACCGCGATGGCCCGAGACGGCGGACTGCTCTTCCTCATGTCGGCGACCGGGGCCACGATCTGGGGCAAGCTGTCTGATCGCTGGATCGCTTCGGGATCTTCGACCACGCTCGTCCGCAAAGGTTCGATGGCGGTGGGATGCACGGGCTTCGCGATCGCGCTGAGCATGATGGCCATCGCCCCCGACCGCCTTTTGATCTGGACGATCGTGCCGACTGGCCTGTTCCTCGGAATCAGCGGCTGCGCAACGTGGGCAATTCCTCAAACTCTCGCCGGCCCTGACATGGTTGGCCGCTGGATCGGCCTGCAAAACTTCGTCGGCAACTTCGCCGGAGCGGTCGCCCCGGCGCTCACCGGATACCTTCTCGACCGCACCGGACTTTTTTACTGGCCCTTCTTCATCACTGCAGCTATCGCGCTTCTGGGCGGCTTCGCTTGGACGTTCATCATCGGGCCGATCGAGCCCGTCGATTGGGATGAAGCAACGCGCCAATCCATCCTCGTCCCGGCCCGCACAGCCCCGGAGTCCCTGCGGCCGTAATACACTCGTCTCATGGCGCAAGAAATCGAAATCAAATTCCGAGTGGACGATTTGCGTGCGCTCGCGAGAGGGCTGCGCGCCGCCGGCTTTCGCCTGGTCACCCGGCGCACCAACGAGATGAATACGCTCTACGACCTGCCCGGCCAAGTCCTCAGAAACCGCAAAGAACTATTGCGCCTGCGAAAGTACGGCTCGTCATGGACGCTGACCCACAAGAGCGGAAGCAAGATTAAACGCCATAGCAGCCGGAAGGAACTCGAAACAGCGGTTGATGACGGCAAGGAAATGGACGCTATCCTGCACGCCCTCGGGTACTCACCGTCATTTCGATATGAGAAATTCCGTGCAGAATGGGCCGACGGAAAGGGAAACGTCGTGGTCGACGAAACTCCAATCGGAAATTTCTGCGAGATTGAAGGCCCACCGCGCTGGATCGACGCGACCGCGAAGAAATTCGGAGTGAAGCAGGAAGACTACATCACGAAGAACTACGTGACCCTGTTCGCGGATTGGAAGCGGGAGAAGAAAAGCTCCGCCGAAGAAATGACATTCAAAGCGATAAGCCGACAAAGCAAGTAAGACTCCCATTGTGCCTTGTCATCCTGCGGGACGCGCCGTTTGCGTCCCGCAGGATCTGTGCATTTTGCCGGCAGCACCGGTGCCCGAACAGAATGCATAGATCCTGCGGCCTGCAAAATGCGCAGACCGCAGGATGACACGTTCCGATTATGGGATCTAGTGAGGCTGCCGTGAACTTCTGCATTCTGACTTCTTACTTCTGCATTCAGAAGTGCCCTTCCCGAGGCAGCAAAAGTCAAGACCTCATTCGTGTACTCGGTGCCTTAAGAGAGTTGCAGAATTCCCGTACTGGTCTGATTTTCAAGGAGTTGAAGAACAGAAGTGCTGTGTAAATAATTCGCTGTAAACCATTGATAAATATGGAGATAAGTACAGCAGTTAAATCGATTTAAATTCCCGCCACACCGCCACCAATTCCGCCCGACCCGAAGGTCGTGCTGACGGAAGATAGCCCGTCAGGGGCTGCGAGAATCGCCGCACGAGTCATTTCAGGAGACGAGCTAAGGACGAGATTCTGACTCATTCGGAGACACAACGATAAGCCTTACGCGCCGTGGCACTTCTTGAACTTCTTCCCTGACCCGCAAGGGCAAGGATCGTTGCGTCCGACCTTCTCCTGGCCGCGCACGACCTGCTGCACCTGGGGTGCATCGCCCGCCCCGGCCATGCGGGCCTGTTCGAGTTCGCGGCGCTTGCGGCGCATGAAGGCTTCCTCTAGTTCATCCGCGGAAGTCGAAACCATTCGCGGAGGACGCCGGCCGTTTCCATCGCCATGCGTTGCCGGAGCCTCAGGTCCACCGGCTGGTTGACCACCCATCGCGGGTTCCTGCGGCCGCTCCAATATCTGCATCAGGTACAAATAGCGGACCGTGTCTTCCTGGAAGCGCTGCATCATCGCTTCGAACATGTCGAAGGATTCTTTCTTGTACTCGACCAGCGGATCATGCTGCCCATACCCGCGCAGCCCGATGCCTTCCTTCAGGTGATCCATGCCGAGCAAATGATCTTTCCATTGCTGGTCGATAACGCTCAGCATGATCATGCGCTCGTGGTGCCGCATCGCCTGCGGCCCGATCAGTTTCTCTTTCGCGTCGTAACGCTCTTTGAGCTTTTCGAAGATCGCGTCGCCGAGTTCCTGGCGGTTCATCGTCTCCGGCTTGACGCCCTCGGCAATGAAGTCCACGCCGAAGCGCGTAAAGACCGCGTCCTTTAGTCCCTTGATATTCCAATCATCGGCATGCGCTTTGGGCGGGCAATACTCGTCCAGCAAGACGCCGAGGATCCCCGAGACGTAATCCTCAAGGATCAGGTCTTTCTGATCGATGCCTTCCAGCAGCCGTCGGCGCAGTCCGTACACGGCTTCGCGCTGCTTGTTCATCACGTCGTCGTACTCGATCAGGTGTTTACGGGATTCGAAATGCTGTCCTTCAACGGCCTTCTGCGCCGTTTCGATGCGCCGGGTGATGAGCTTTGACTCGATCGGTACGCCCTCTTCCATTCCCAACCGCTGCAGCAACGTCGAAACCCACTCCTTCGCGAAGATGCGCATTAAGTCATCTTCGAGTGCGAGGTAGAAGCGCGACGAACCGGGATCGCCCTGGCGGCCGGCGCGTCCGCGAAGCTGGTTGTCGATACGCCGGGACTCGTGCCGCTCCGTGCCGAGAATATGCAACCCGCCCACGGAGACCACGTCATCGTGCTCTTTGTCAGTCTGTTCTTTGTATCGGGCTATGGCTTCCGTCCACTTATCCGTCGGAACTGTGAATTCATTCCCGTTGTAATAGAAGATGGAAGTGATCCCGTCTTCCTGCGGACCCTCGATCTTGCCCTGCGCCACCCGCAACTGCTGCGCGATTCCCTTCTTGACCAGTTCCTGCTTGGCCATGAATTCGGGATTACCGCCGAGCAGAATATCGGTTCCGCGGCCGGCCATGTTGGTGGCGATCGTGACCATACCCTTGCGTCCGGCCTGGGCAACGATTTCGGCCTCGCGCTCGTGGAACTTGGCATTCAGCACGACGTGCTTGATGCCCTTTTTCTTCAGCAAATCCGAAAGCCGCTCCGACTTCTCGACCGACGTCGTACCGACCAGCACCGGCTGGCCCTTTTCCGCAAGCTGCTGAATTTCATCCGCCGCGGCAAAGTATTTTTCTTTCTCGGTCCGGTAAACAACGTCCGCATTCTCAATGCGCAGCAACTGCTTGTTGGTCGGAATCACAACCACTTCCAGCTTGTAGATCTTCTCGAATTCCGTGGCTTCCGTTTCAGCCGTACCGGTCATGCCGGCCAGCTTTTTGAACATGCGGAAGTAATTCTGGAAGGTGATGGTCGCGAGCGTCTGGTTCTCGCGCTCGATCTTCACGCCCTCTTTGGCTTCAATCGCCTGGTGCAATCCATCGGACCAGCGCCGTCCCGGCATCATGCGCCCGGTGAACTCGTCGACGATGATGACTTCCCCGTCCTTCACCACATACTCGACATCGCGCCGGTATAGCGCATGCGCCTTGATGGCGGTCTCGACGTGATGCTTCAGCGGCCAGTTCTCTGGATCGGCGATATTCCCAATCCCGAGCAAGCCTTCGACTTTCTCCCAGCCTTCGTCGGTGACGGTGATGTTGCGGTGCTTCTCGTCGATGGCGAAGTCGCCGGTGAGGATCATTCGCTGAGGATCTCCGCCGGAATCGTTCAGTTCTTTAATCAGCAATTCCCTTCGCTCGGGTGAGAACTTGCCTTCGTTCAGCTGTTCGCGCAATTCGTCTTGAGTGAGTTCTTCACCCTTTTCCAACTTGGGGATGATGCGGTTGACCTTGTAATATTTGTCGGTCGATTCCTCGCTCGCGCCGGAAATGATCAGTGGCGTACGGGCTTCGTCAATCAGGATGGAATCGACTTCGTCGACGATCGCGAAATTGTGCCCGCGCTGCACGCAATCCTTGATATCAAACTTCATGTTGTCGCGCAGGTAGTCAAAGCCGAATTCGTTGTTCGTCCCGTACGTTACGTCGGCGGCGTAGGCTGCGCGCCGCTCTTCATCATCCAGGTCGTGGACGATCACTCCGACGGTCAATCCCAGGAAGCGGTAAAGCCGGCCCATCCACTCCGAGTCGCGTTTTGCCAGGTAGTCGTTGACGGTAACGACGTGCGCGCCGCGTCCGCTGAGCGCGTTCAGATAAACGGGAAGGGTCGCGACCAGCGTCTTTCCTTCACCGGTCTTCATTTCGGAAATCTTGCCGCTGTGCAGCACCATGCCGCCGATCAACTGCACGTCGAAGTGCCGCATGTTCAGTACGCGGCGTCCTGCCTCGCGGACGACGGCAAATGCCTCGACCAGGATGTCTTCGAGCGCCTCCTGCAGCGCCTCGTATTCCTGCTTTTGAAACTGTTTGACCTGATCGAGGTCAGAATTCTCCTCGCCATCCGGCTCAATGGGCTCAATTGCAGCAGGACGCACCAGTTTGCTCATGCGTTCCTGAATGCGCTGGCGGAATTCGTCGGTCTTGGCCCGGAGTTCGGCGTCGGTGAGTTTCTGGATCTGAGGCTCGAGGGCGTTAATCGCCCGCACGTTGGGCATCAGCGACTTGATGACGCGCTCGTTCTTCGTCCCAAAAACCTTACCTAGTAATGAATTAATCAAACGGGAAGTCCTTCAGAGGCAGAATCGCCCGAAATCTTCTCTTTAGAAGCCTAGCATATTAGATGCACCGTTAGTCCTTCACGGACCCAAGGGATACCTTCAGTATAATGGTCGCGTCCGCACCGGAGGCCCCATGATTTCTCGCCTCTCCTTTCTGCTGATCCTTTCGGCTCCTCTTCTGTCTGCCGCACAGGCCAAAGAGAAGAAATCGCCTTTCACCGAAGACGTACTGCGCGCCCAAACCATTCTGGTGATGGTCGATCCTGATGCCGGGGAACCTCTCGACCAGCCGAGCGCCAACGCGATGGCGCGAGAGAATGTCGAAAAGGCTTTGATGGAGTGGGGCCGCTTCCGCCTCGTCATGGACGGAGAGCCATCCGACCTGATCATCACGATTCGCACCGGCTCGGGACGCATGGGGCGTCCGACGATCAAGGGCGGACCGATCGACCAGCGCCCCGGCGTTGGACAGTCTACCGACAGCAGCGTCCGCATAGGCGGACGGCAAGGGCAGCCTCCTCCGATGAGCGATCCGAGTATGGATCCGCGGAACCAGGGCCCGCGCATGGGAAATGAAATCGGATCTTCCGACGACATGTTTGCCGTCTATCGCGGCGGAATCTCAGATCCGTTGGATGCCTCTCCCGTTTGGCGCTATACCCGGCAGGATTGCTTGCGTCCGACGCCGGAAGTACCCGCGGTGGAAGAGTTCCGCAAAGCACTTGCTGCGGCAGAAAAGCCGAAACTGTCGAAGAAACCGTAAGCATTCGATACCCGCTGAGGAAACTATGACGCCTCGAATCATTCTGCTGACAGTCCTTTTAATGACAACGGCCCTTGCGACGGCGAAAGACAAGAAGAAAGACAAGGACTTTCCGGAGTACGTTCTTCGTGCGCAGACGGTGCAGGTGATCGTGAGCCCCAATGCTTCCACGCCTCTCAACCGACCGACCGCAAACACCAGGGCAATGGAAGACGTCATCAGGGCCTTGGAGGCGTGGGGCCGGTTCAAGCTCGTGAGCGAAGGAGAACCGGATTTGGTCATCGCCGTGAGCGCTGGAACGGGACACATCGTCGCTCCAGGCATTGAACGCGATTCCGCCGATACCCGGATCGGCACGATGAAGCCCGGCAGCGGGAATATCGGGATCGGAGCGCAACAGGGCCGCGTACCCGCCGACTCAGATCCAGCCGGCCCTCCCGTGCATACGGGGCCGCATATCGGAAATGAGATCGGACGCGCGAACGACAGCTTCGAAGTGTACCGCGGGGGCGTTGCCCGCCCGCTCAGCACAACTCCGCTTTGGAGTTACACCGCCAAGGACGCACTGAAAGCTCCCAATGTGACGGCGGTTGAGCAATTTCGCAAAGCCATCGCCACAGCCGAAAAGAAACAAAAAAAGCCGTGAAGGAAACGCGTGTTACTGCGTGTTCTACCTTGGTGCCCCTTCGTGGCCTTTGTGGTGAATGAAGTTAGCCGTCCGCGGCTGAAGACACTGCTGCAATAGCCGCATTTCGTGTATATTCCCCACGACCCATGCCCACGTTCTACGACCGCTTTGTCGAGTGCGCCGAGCGCTGGCCGAACAATGTGGCCATTGAACTTCAGCGCCACGATCATCTTGAAAGTTGCACGTACTCCGAACTCCGGCAAATGGCCGAGTCCGTTGGCCGCTGGATCCACGAGCAGAACTTTCCCCGCGGATCGCGCCTGGCCATTGTGGCCGACAATCACCCCCGATGGGTGGCCGCTTACCTCGGTATCATCGCCTCCGGTTGCGCCGTAGTTCCGCTCGATACCGCGCTGCATGACGACCAGGTCACGAAGTTGCTGAAGGACTCGGGCACCGCGGCGATCTTTTGCGATGCCAAACATATTCCTGAGGCGCGTCCTGCCGCAACTGAGTTAAAGCTTGGGATGATCCTCATGGATCCGGACCGAATGACCAAGCCATCCGGAGAGGATCACTGGCTTGCCGAACTTCCCACCATCTTCAAAGCGGGCCCCGGCAATTTCAAACCGGTTGACGCGAAGCAGGAGGATCTGGCTTCCCTGCTTTACACCTCCGGAACCACCGCTGACCCCAAAGGGGTGATGCTCACTCATTCCAATTTTCTGGGAGAAGTGGAGGCCGTCTTCACCTGGGTCGACCTCGGACCGAGCGACGCGTTGCTCGGACTCCTGCCGCTGTTCCACGTGCTTGCCCAGATGGCGAACCTAATGCTGCCGCTGGTCAAGGGATCGCGCGTCGTCTACCTTGAGTCGCTGAACACCACCGAATTGCTGCGAGCCCTGAACGAACGCAACATCACGGCATTCGCGGTGGTCCCGCAGTTCTTCTACCTGATCCATGAGCGTGTCATGCAGGAGATTGCGAAGCGGGGTGCCGTCACGCAAAAGATCTTCGGCGCCATGGTCGCAGTCAACCGCGTCCTGCGGAAGATTGGCATCAACGCAGGCCGCGTGTTCTTCCGGAAAGTACACGACACACTTGGCCCGAAGATGCGCTATCTGGTGACCGGCGGGTCGCGTTTCGATCCGGCAATCGGCCGCGCCTTCCACGATCTGGGAATCGACATCCTTCAGGCTTATGGCCTTACTGAGACGACAGCAGCGGTCTTCGCCAACTCTCCCCACGACAATGAAATCGGATCGGTTGGAAAAGCCCTGAAAGGCGTTGAAGCGAAGATTGTCGATCCGCAACCGCAGGAAGAAGGCCCGGCGGTCGGAGAAGTCGCGTTGCGCGGCGCAGTCGTGATGAAAGGATACTGGAATCGTCCGGACGCGACGGCCGCTGTCCTCAAGGACGGTTGGTTCCTCACCGGCGATCTCGGGTACCTTGACTCCCGCGGGCACCTCTTCCTCACCGGACGCAAGAAAGAAGTCATCGTCCTCAGCAACGGCAAGAACGTCTACCCCGAAGAGATCGAAGCACACTATCTCAAGTCGCCTTTCATCAAAGAGCTTGCCGTGATGGGCCTGGAAGGCAAGCCCGGCGAAGGTCGAGACCGCCTGCACGCCGTAATCGTCCCGAACTTCGATGTGCTGCGGCAGCGCAAGGTCGTCAACGCGAAAGAAGTCATTCGTTTCGACATCGAAGGGCTTTCGCCGCAGATCGCCTCGACCAAGCGGATCAGCAGCTACGAAATCTGGCAGGACGATCTGCCGCGCACCACCACGCGCAAGATCAAGCGCTTTGAAGTCGAGAAGCGCGTTCGCGCGAATGCGGCGAAAAAGTTGTCGGACGACTCCGACGTCCCAGCGGAAAGACCTCTTACGGCGGATGAGACCGCATGGCTCGATCAATCCGACGTGCAGCGCGCATTGAAACTCATTCGCGAATCAGCTCAATCGGCGCCGCCAGCCATGCGCCCGACGCTAAACCTGGAGCTCGATCTGGGACTGGACTCCATGCAGCGGGTGGAAGTCTTGAGCCGACTGGAAGAGGAACTTGGTGGCGACGTCGAGGAGTCGCAACTGGCGGGAATCTACACCGTTCGTGATCTCGTGGATGCCGTTCTGCAAAGTGCCGCAAGTGGAGCCGGCAAGCCGGGCACGCGCACCACCTTTGCCGGATGGAAGGCCATTCTGGCGGAAGATCCGGATGACCCGGACGTCCTCGCGCTGGCCCATCCCGGCTACCTGAACGATACATTCTGGTTCGTGGTGTCGCGCATCATTCAAATGGTGTCGCGCGAGCGCTTTGATCTGAAGGTGCAAGGCCTCGAGAACTTACCAACAACCGGCGCGTACATCATCTCGTCGAACCACCAGAGCTATCTGGATCCCGGGATCCTCGCGGGCTTGCTGCCTGAAGAGATTTTCCGCCGCACGTTTGCGGTGGGAACAAGCGAGATCTTCGGCGAGGGATTGATGCGTCGCCTGGCTCGGTCCATCAAAGTCATCGTCGTCGATCCGGACGCGAACTTAATCCCGGCGATGCGCGCCGGAGCCTTCGGCCTGCGCCACGGAGGAGTGCTGATCCTCTATCCGGAAGGAGAGCGCTCGATCGATGGCACGCCGCGGATTTTCAAAAAAGGCGCGGCGATCCTCTCGATTCACATGCAGGTGCCGATCGTTCCTGTGGCGATCGAGGGCTTCTACGAGGCGTGGCCAAGGAACAAACCGTTTCAGAAATTCGCGCCGCTGCGCATGACGATCGGGAAGCCGATTCTGCCTCCGCCGGAATCCGAGGCTTCGGAAGAAGCGTACGAGAAGCTCACTGCGAAGCTGAAAGAGACGGTGGTCTCGATGTGGAACGAGCTTCGCGCGGAGTAGCTATTTCGCGCGCGGATGTGTCTGGTCGTACACCTGTAACACATGCTTCATTGAGAGCTGCGTATAGCGCTGCGTGGTCGCGAGTCGCTCGTGGCCAAGCAACTCCTGAATGGCGCGCAGGTCGGCGCCTTCTTCCAGCATGTGCGTTCCAAAGGCGTGCCGCAGCGTGTGCGGATGCACGTCGGGTGAAAGCCCTTTCGCAACGGCAATCTGCTTGATGATGCGTCCGACACTACGCGTGGTCAGTCTTCCGCCGCGGCGGTTGATCAGTAGCGCCCCAGAGTTTTTGCGCGACTGCGCGAGCATCGCCTGCCTGGCAGGAAGATACGAGGCAAGCGCTGCTTTCACCGAGTCTCCGAACGGCACATAGCGTTCCTTTTTTCCTTTTCCGCGAATGAGGATGGCCTCGGCGCTCAATCGGATGTCGTCGAGATTGATGCCGATCAACTCAGAGTTCCGGATTCCGCAGCCGTAAAGAAGTTCCAGCATCAGGCGATCGCGTTCAGGAAAGGCAGCCGTCTCCGGCATCTTTCCGTCGAGCACGGAATTCATCTCTTCGATGGTGGGCACTCGCGGCAGTTTCTTCGGCAGCTTCGGGGTGGCCACCAGCTTCGCCGGATTCTGCTCGACCACGCCTTCCTGCGCCAGCCACTTATAGAGCGAACGCACCGCCGCCAGCGATCGCGCAACCGACGTCTTCCCTAATCCCTTTTCGTAAAGTTGCGAGAGGAATCCGCGAATCGAAATGTGGTCGATTTGTTTCCAGGAACGCGATCCGGCATAGGCTGCGAAGTTCGCGAGATCTCCGGTGTAAGCCTTGATGGTGTGCACAGACGAATTCCGCTCGCGGAGATGGCGGAGGAAATCGACAGCGGCCTTTTCGACGATCGTAGATGATGACGCCATAGCGGCAATTTCAGATTGTAGATTTTAGATTGCAGATTGAACTGCCTCGGCCCGCTGAGGTCAGCGATGTCCATCTGGAATCTGGAATCTTCAATCTCAACTTTCTTATCTCGCCTTCGCCCTGGGATGATGCTTCTGATACACGCTCCGCAACCGATCGAGCGCGAGATGCGTATAGACCTGTGTCGTCGAAATATCCGAATGACCAAGAATGGTCTGCACGGTACGTAGGTCGGCGCCATTCTCGACCATATGCGTTGCGCAGGAATGGCGCAGCATGTGCGGAGACGCATGCCGTCCCGAAGCGACTGATGCCGCTCCAACCATCTGCCATATGCGTTGCCGGGTCAGTTTCCGCCCGCCGCGCGCAACGAACAGGAACGGAGAAACTTTTGGAGCCGCGGTCTTCGACGCTCGCACAAGTAACGGCCTTCCATTCGCCAGGTACTCCGTCAGCGCATCCTGCGCCGGCTTTCCCAGCGGAACAATGCGCTCCTTATCGCCTTTGCCACGGACGAGCATGTACCCGGATTCAAGCTTCAGATCCTCGAGCGCAGCATTGGACAGCTCGGATACGCGGAGAGCGCCCGCATAGAGCAGTTCCACCATCGCCTTGTCTCGCAAGGCCAGGGCCACCGCGCCCTTTGTTTCGCGGTGAACCTGCGCAGAAGCCTTCAACGTGCTTTCCACTTCATCGCGCGCCAGCGATTTCGGCAGCACCTTCCACTGCCGAGGAGATTCGATGTTCAGTGTCGGATCGTGCTCGACACGCTTGTCCAGCAGAAGATATCGGTACAGATGGCGCATCGCGGAAAGCTTCCGGCCCACGCTGCGGCCGTCCACCTGGTTGGAAAAAAGCTGCTGCAGGAATTCCCGCACGTCGGTGCGACGTGCATTCAGAAGGTTCCGTTTGTTCTTTTCAAGAAAACTGGCGAACTGCAGCAGATCGGTCGTGTAAGCCGAGATGGAAAGCTTCGCCAGGCCTTTCTCTATCCGAAGGTAGTCGAGAAAATCCGCCAGCACCCGCGAATTGGTTTCGGCACCCATACGAGGAGAATCCTAGTATGCGTATTATCGGACACAAAGAACAGTGATGACTGGGATGCAGGAGGCCGCGCCGCTAAGGCGCTCTGTACGCTCATGGTTTTTTCAGGCCCGCAATTTCTTTCCGCAATTCCAGGGCGTAGATCGCTCCAGCCGCGGTTTCCTCGTGCTTAAAGTAGGCAAAGACATTTCGCCCTTCCGACAGATGTTGGCGGATCCGGCTCACCATCGATTCTTTTTCGTCGCCGGTGTAGGTCGGTTTACGGAAGCGGTAGTAGACGAATGGGGCTGTGGTCAGGTCCGGGGTAGTGAGTGTCTCCGTCTCCGCCACACACAATGCGGCTTCGCTCGACTTGAGCGCGTCCCATGTCGCCTCGCAGAACCATGACTCGTGACGGAACTCGAATGCCGTCGGCACGGTCCGGGGCACTCCCACCAGAAAGCCCTTCAGCAACTCGGCGTCGCACTTCAGGTTTGGGGGAAGTTGAAACAATACCGGGCCCAGTTTCCCCGCGGCGGCGAGAGGCTCAATCGTGGCCAGGAAGCGCGGCACAAACTCTTCCGTCCCCTTCAGCCGCTTGATGTGCGTGATGACCTGGTGGGCCTTCACTCCGAAGCGAAAATCGGCGGGCGTGTTCTGCAGCCAGTTCTGCACCGTCGTCTCTTTTACCAGTTGCCGGAAGGTGAAGTTCACTTCAACGGTGTTGAGTTGTGTGGAGTAGTAACCGAGAAATTTCTTCTGCGCCAGCTTCTCGGGATAGAAGTCCGGCTTCCAACTCGGATACGCCCATCCTGAAGTCCCCGCGAAGAATTCCGCCATAAGACAACCGCGATTATACCTTGCTGCGCTTTTTGCGAGCCGGAGCCGGTTTCGCCGGCTGCTTGCCGGCAGCACGCCGCTTAGGATGCTTCTCTTCCGCATGTGCAGCGATCTCAACGGGCTCATCAGTCTTCTCACTGGCTGGCGCGGCGGCATTCAACTTGGGCAACTTCTGCTTGAGAGTCAGGAGCGGCTCCAAGAGATCTCCCATCTTCTCGAAACGCGCCACCGTTTGTACTGACCGGAACACGAGCAAATTAGCGTCTTTTTTCTTAACGGTGCGCTCGACCTCATCCCACGTCACCGGAGTCGATACCGTCGGATTCTCGCGTGCCCGCAGCGAGTACACGCCAATGGTTGTTTTGTGCTCGTCGTTCTGGCTCCAGTCGACAAAAACCTTCCCCGTGCGAATCGACTTCTTCATGTCGGAAACGACTTCCCTGGGATGTTCCTGCTCGAGCAACTGGGCCAGCGCATGCGCAAAGAGTTTCGTGTCGTTGAATGTAGTCGGCGAGTTGAGCGGCACGTAAAGCTGCAGCCCCTTCGATCCGGAAGTCTTGGGAAAGCTCTGCAAACCGAGATGCTCGAAGATTTTGCGCAACCAGAGCGCGACCTGGCAGCATTGCACGATATTCGCCGGGGGCCCGGGATCGAGATCGAACACCATATCCGTGGGGCACTTGCTGTCCTTGGCAAGCGCGAGCGACGGATGGAGCTCGAGCGCCGCAAGATTCGCCAGCCAGACCAATGTGGCCATGTCATTGCATAGGATGTAGTTAACGGTCCGATGGCTGGCGTCACTCCAGACCGGAGCGGTCTTCACCCAGTCGGGCTTATGCATGGGAGCGTTCTTCTCGAAGAACGGCTCGCCGTCCACTCCATCGGGATATCGCTTGCGAGTGAGCGCGCGTCCGGAGAGATGCGGCAGGATTGCCGGCCCGATGCGCACGTAATAGTCGATCACGTCCTTCTTGGTGAAGCCCGCCGCCGGGTACAGCACTTTCTCGAGGTTCGAGAGCTTGATCTGCCTGCCCTGGATTTCGATGAACGATTCGCTCACGTCGTCTCCGCCCCGACATTGTGCCTGAAACCGTGCGTCCCGCAAAATACAGCTTTGTCCTAAACAAACACTTCAACGGGGCCAAGGCGGTTTGACAAGCGGCCTTCCGCCCACGTACTTTCAAACTTCTGCCCTGCTGGCTCGTCTAAAGCTATGCATTTCTCGGAAATACTGTCCCAACCGCCGGAGGTTCGATGAAATTCCGCACTCTGAAAGTGACTGTCGTCTTCATTCTTTGCTCGGCATTTGCCCTTTCGCAGGATGTCGCCTCGTTCGAGAAGAGGGTAACGGTCAAGAAACTTCCAAACGGCTTGACACTGATGGTGTGTGAGCGTCCGGAAGCCCCGGTGTTTTCGTTCTTTACCCTGGTTGACGCAGGCTCTACACAAGATCCCATGGGTGCGACGGGTCTCGCTCACATGTTTGAACATATGGCTTTTAAGGGAACCGACAAGATCGGCACGACGAACTACGGAGCCGAGAAGGTCGCTCTCGAAAAAGTGGAAGTGACGTACGCGGACTACCTTCGCGAACGAGACAAGGTCGTCGGCCAGGACAAGGCAAAACTCGATCAACTCGAGAAGTCATGGAAAGACGCGATTGCTGCGGCCGACAAGTACGTCAAGCCCAATGAATTCGGCAAGATTATCGAACAAAATGGCGGCGAGGATATGAACGCCAACACCAGTCTTGACGAGACTGCCTATCACTATTCCCTGCCGGAGAATCGGCTCGAACTGTGGGCGTACCTGGAAACTGAGCGCTTTGTGCATCCGGTGATGCGCGAGTTCTACAAAGAGCGCAATGTCGTCATTGAAGAACGCCGCATGCGCACCGACAGTAATCCGTTCGGACGACTGCTGGAGCAGTTCACGGAAGCGGCATTTACCGCGCACCCGTACCATCGCCCGACGGTTGGGTGGATGTCAGACCTGAACCACTTCTCCGCTACCGACGCGCAGAAATTCTTCGACAAATATTACGTTCCGTCGAACATGGTGGTTGCGATTGCTGGAGACATCAAACCCGCCCAGGCAATGCCGATCCTGGAGAAGTACTTCGGGCGTCTGCCCGCGCATCCTCAACCCGACGAGATCACGACGGCAGAGCCGCCGCAGAATTCGGAGCGCAAGGTCGTACTCACCGAACATTCGCAACCGATTTACATCGAGGGCTACCATCGCCCGGACTATCGCAGCAGCGATGATGCGGTGTTCGATGCGATCAGCGATCTGATGTCGGAAGGCCGCACCTCGCGGCTCTACCGCGCCCTTGTGCGCGATAAAAAGATCGCTTCGTTCTCGGAAGGCCTGACAGGATATCCCGGCATCAAGTATCCCCACCTGTTCGCATTTCTCGCCGTGCCCTTGCCCGGCCACAAGGCGCAGGAAATGGCGGACGCGATTCATGCGGAAATTGATCGCCTGAAGAAAGAAGACATCAGCGACGACGAATTGAAGATGATCAAGACGCGCAGCAAGGCTAACCTGATTCGCGGCCTTGCCGATAACCAAGGGCTCGCCACTCAACTCGCGACCTATCAGACGCGCTACGGCGATTGGCGCGAGTTGTTCCGCTCGGTGGATCGAATCGATAAGGTCACCAAGGCCGATATTCGGCGCGTTGCAAACGAGGTCTTTACCGACACGAATCGCACCGTCGGTATCATCGAAAGCGGCGGAGGTGGCGCATCCCCCGGCCAAAGCGGCGAAGCTACGAGTGATTCCGGCAGCCAGGCAGGTGGCCAATGAAAGCTATGCGGACACTCCTCATCGCACTTCTGGCCTTCGGATTCCTGATTCCGGCCAGCGCCCAGGCGCAGGATTGGCAGAAGATTCCTATTCCGCAGTTGCCGTCATTCAAGCCCCAGCAGCCGAAGCGAATCGAGCTTTCAAACGGCATGATCATTTTTCTGCAGGAAGATCATGAACTGCCTCTGATTGATGGCACGGCCCGTATTCGTGGTGGCTCGGTCAGCGAACCAACGAACAAGACCGGCCTCGTCGATATGTACGGCGATGTGTGGCGGACCGGCGGGACCAAGACTCAGACCGGCGATCAACTCGATGATTTCCTCGAAGTGCGTGCGGCGAAAGTCGAAACCGGAGCAGGCCCGGATTCCACTACGATCGGTTTTTCCTGCCTGAAGGGCGATCTTGACGACGTTTTCAAGGCGTTCCTCGACGTTCTCAAGAATCCTGAGTTCCGGGCCGAAAAACTGGAACTCGCCCAAAAGGCGGAGGCCGACGCAATCTCACGACGGAACGACGAGGTATCGGAGATCGCGCATCGCGAAGCCGTCAAGCTGGCTTATGGTCCGGACAATCCTTATGCGCGTCAGGCCGAATATGCCACGGTTTCCGCAGTCACGCGCCAGGATCTGATCGACTGGCACGGAAAATACGTGCAACCGAACAACATCATCCTTGGCATCAGCGGCGATTTCGACGCCGCTGCCATGGAAAGCCGCCTGCGTGCGGCATTCGAATCGTGGCCCAAGGGGCCAGCCTTCGACAAACCGAAGGTTGAATATTCTCCGGCAAAGCCCGGTTACTACCTCATCCCGAAGGATGACGTGAACCAGAGCAACATCCGCATGGTCGGGCTCGGCGTCACGCGCGACAATCCCGACTATTACGCGATCAGCGTATTCAACGAAGCCTTCGGCGGCGGATTCTCTTCCCGTCTCTTCAATGACATCCGCACGAAGCGCGGGCTGGCTTATGGGGTCGGCGGAGGAGTGGGCGCTAACTTCGGGCACCCGGGCTTGCTGCAGATTTCACTGGGCACGAAAAGCCAGAGCACGGCGGAATCGATCCAGGCGACGCAGCAGGATATCGACGACCTCAGCAAGCAGCCGATCACGGAAGACGAGATCCAGCGCGCGAAAGACGCGATTCTGAACGCATTTATCTTCCGGCTCGATTCGCCCGACAAGATTCTGGGCGAGCGCATGACGTACGAGTTTTACGGATACCCTCCGGATTGGCTCGATAAGTACCAGGCAGAAATCAAGAAGGTCGCGGCCACTGACGTGAACCGGGTGGCCGGCAAATACCTGCACAAAGATCAACTTGCGATTCTGGTGGTCGGGAACACAAAGGAGTTCGACAAGCAGCTCTCGACGCTCGGTCCGGTCAAGGAGATCGATATCACGATTCCTCCGGCTCCGGGCGGAGCGGACGAGTCCAAACCCTCCGCGTCAAACCCGGAAGGCAAAGCTCTCGTGGCAAAAGTTGCGGCAGCGATGGGCGGTTTGCCGAAATTGCAGTCCGTCAAGTCGATGCACGTGAATATCTCGGAGAGCGACGCGGGCAATCCAGCGTCACCCGTCGATGTGTATCTTTCATTCCCTGACGGCATGCACGTTGAAATGCAGATCCCACAGGGGACACTGACGATTGTTGCGTCTCCAAGCGCGGCGTTCATGTCCCTACCGGGAATGGGTTCGCGCAACATGCCGGCCGCGCAAAAGAGCGAGATGATGTCGCAGATGCATCACGACCTGGTCTATGTCGCTCAGCATGCCGACGATCCCGCATTCACCTTCGCCGCGGCCGGGACGGAAAAGATCGGCAATGTGGATGCCGCCATCGTGGATATTGGTGGCTCGATTCCGTGGGTGCGCTGGTACGTCGATCCCTCGAATGGCCACATCCTGCGTGAAAAGTACAAGGGCGTGGGACAAGGGGGCCCCTTCGATGGGCAGACCGAACTTTCAGACTGGCGTGCCGCCGATGGCTTGACGTTGCCGTACAAGCATGAAAACAAGCAGAACGGGCAAGCCACCAGCACCGCTGAGTTCAAGAAAATTGAATTGAATCCGAAGATCGATCCCAAGCTGTTTGACAAGCCCGCGGAACCGGCGACCGAAAAACAGTAAGTGCGGCGCGTGTGGCCCTCTGGTCTCTCGTGTCGCGATACATTAGACTAGAGCCACTCCGCCCGGTTGGTATCGACAGGCATACTACGTTGCGCAAGACCGCGGTTCTTACTCCGATTGCTGACGAGATCGTTGCCGAGCGATATTCCATCGCCCTGCTGACTGGGGTCCTCGCCGTTCTTCTCCGCTGGATCCTAGATCCGGTACTCGGGCATGTCGCCTTTTACGTCACGATTTACATCAGCGTGGCCTATTGCGCATTGCTATGCGGATTTGCTCCCGCCATGCTCAGCGGCGTCCTGGGCTTCATGGGAGTTTTCTACTGGTTCGTCGATCCGCGCCGGGCGGTATTCCCGATCAACCGCACGGAGATTCACGGTGTGGTGGGATGTCTCCTGGTCAGCGCTGTACTGATTTACCTCGGCGACACTAACCGCCGCAAACATCTGCTGCTCAACGATTCGATTACCTTGCTCACCCGGGAAGCCAACGAGCGTCAGCGCGCAGAAGTCGCCCTGCGCAAAGCCCACGATGAACTCGAACAGCGGGTAATCGAACGTACTTCCGCACTCTCGCAGGCGCTGGCTCGCCTGGAATCTGAAATCGCCGTACGGCAAGAGACTGAATCCAGCCTTCGCCATCTCTCGCTGCGGCTCATGACATTGCAGGATGAGGAACGGCGGCGCATCGCACGCGACCTTCATGACACCGCGGGGCAAACCCTCGCCGCAATCAAAATGTCGATCGCCCTGATCCGCCAAATAAAAAATGCTCCCACCGCGATCGAACCGTTGATTGACGACCTCAATGCGCTTGCGGACGAAGCCCTGCAGGAAATTCGCACGACTTCGTACCTGCTGCATCCTCCGCTCCTCGACGAAGCGGGTATCGCGTCGGCGGCGCGCTGGTTCGTGGAGGGGTTCGCGCGCCGCAGCGGCAT
The DNA here is from genome assembly GCA_963727085.1 of Terriglobia bacterium. GTDB lineage: Bacteria > Acidobacteriota > Terriglobia > Terriglobales > Acidobacteriaceae > Sulfotelmatobacter. The sequence continues at coordinate 234,729 of CAVSER010000009.1, forward strand.
CGACGTCCAATGCGAGATCCCGGAGAGCATGGAACGGCCTCCGCGCGAGTGCGAACTTGTGCTCTTTCGCGTGCTGCAGGAGAGTCTCACGAATGTTCACCGGCATTCGTCCGCAACATCGGCGCGCGTTTCAATTTCCATCGAAACGGCAAGATTCCATCTCGAGATTTCCGACAACGGCAAAGGCCTGTCGGAAGAGCACCTCCGCAAACTTGACGGCGCGAGTAACCGGTCCGGCGTAGGGATTTCCGGAATGCGGGAACGCGTGCGGGAACTCGGCGGCAGCCTCGAGATCGTACCGCTGAAACCCGGCGCTGCGATCCGGGTGATGATTCCGGCCGTGGTCCAACCCTCCAGTCAGGAACCTTCCTCTATTAAGGTGGCGTCATAGCGGGGTTTTGGAGGCGGGGCTTAATACCGATAATGGGTTTTAATACCGCTCCGTTTTTTTTCAACAACTGCCATTACTTTGGTAACTTCCTACTTCCCTCAGCTTCTGCGGGTTCGATAAGATTAAACAGTCCCAGTATTCATCCGCATGGAAAACTTAATCTTTTGCGTTATTGTGCAGTTAAACCTTGTCTTTGGCATCGCGGGGCTCGTGTGGCCGGATCGATTTATGCGCCTATACGGAATCCTGATGTTTCCGTGGCCCGCGAGTTACCGCGCGATTCGCGTTCACGGTGTCGTGGCGATCGCCGGATACCTGCTCGTTATAGGCAAGCTGTTTGCTGTTGCGTAGTTAGCGGCTACAGGATTCGCCTGATTTCGTGCGAACGCCCGCCTCCGTACTATTCCCTCAGCAAGACAATCTCAGATTCGCAAGAAGGCGGTCATAGGCCAGCGTTGGTGGTAACCAACATTCGGGCCTTCTCGACCGCCTTAATTTTTGGGGCAGCGTTCTTCCCGTCAATCCTCCGTCTCGATTCCGTGATCCCAGTCATTGCACGTGATTCCTCCGAACGGTAGCGTTCTTGCCGGATTGGAGAGCTCATGACTGTCAGCGCTGAGCTGGATATCTGCTCAGAGGTTGTCCCTTCTAAACCGGCGGATCGCGCGAATTCCCTGCCCGGGCTCCAACATCTGCTTGCTGAGCGGCGGCTTTCGTGGCTGGGCCCGCTGATGATACTGGCAGGCCGAACGGTATTCATGGTGCTCGCGCAGGGAGTCGTCGCCATTATCTTTTTCTTCCGCGGCGCAAGCAGTCCATGGCATGCGGCCGCCCCGTGGTGGACCGTTTACGGCACGCTCGTTGACGTCGGCTGCCTGGCGCTGCTGTGGGGGTTTACGCGCCGAGAAGGGATGACTCTACGGGATTTGATCGGCCCACTCCGCCTGCGATTTTTTTATGGGAGAGATATTTTCCTCGGCATCGTAGTTTTCCTGATCGTGTTCCCCTTCTTCGTTGCCGGAGGCTTGCTCAGTTGCAAACTGGTTTATGGAGCGTTCCAGGTCAACGTATTTCCGGGGATTCTCGGCGGCCGTGTCCTACCGCTGTGGGCAGCTATTTACAGCCACTTCTTGTGGTGGATCGTCTGGTCGCCGACCGAGGAGATGACGTACAACGGGTACTTGCTGCCGCGGATTCAGGCTCTCTCAGGAAAAACGTGGCTCGCGGTATTGCTGGTGGGATTCGTGTGGGGGGTCCAGCACAGTTTCCTGCCGTTTCTTCCGGAGTGGCGCAATTTCGTCTGGCGATCTCTTGCCTTCATTCCAGGCGTGATCGTGATGATGCTGATCTACTTGCGCATACGGCGACTGGGCCCACTGATCCTGGCACACTGGGCGATGGATATCATCGCCACGATGATGACGATGTCAATAACTGCCGACGTAATGGTAAAATCAGCGTTTCCAGTGCGGCACGGTTTGGCGGTTCGCGATCAGAACCCAGGTCCCGTTCAACTTTTCCCAAACTGCGACGATGGGACCGCAGAGTTGGCGGGACTCATCCTCGGTGCAGTGCTGATATCTGTCACCCCGTCCGACAATCGGACCTGCACTGAATTCAGAATCAACGCGATAGGTCACACCGCAACCTTTGCACTGAAATTCGGTACGCGTATAAGGACGAACATCCACTGCCAAACTGCTCATGAAAAAGCCTCCAGCCGTGCTGAGACTAAGCTAGAGGCGGGGGGCGGCGGCGTCCGTGATTTCAATCACTTTGCTGTGTGCAGACGCTTCCCGGGACGTGCAGGCCCTTCTTCCAACAGGCAGGAAGAAGGGCTGCCATCCAGGGCGCAGAAATCCTGCGGATTAAGGCGTGGTTTGTCCGACGAAGGACTGGCATGAAACCGAAGGGTGCCAGTTCACGAAGGCTCCCATCGGATTCTCCTTCCAGGCCCAGACATGCAATGTGTAGAACGCGGGCAGGCCGAAGCGGTTGGGAGTCGAAAAATAGTGAAAGATCTGTCCCATGAGTTGCGGCGGCACGCCAGGATGCTTCGCGTCCCAGCCGTCGGCGAGGACAAGGTAGTCGGCGCCGGTCAGTTTTAGAGTTCCGTTAGGCTGTTGTTCGTAAAGGATGATTTGCGGGCGAATGACATCGACGACGCCATTGCCTACGAGCGTGTCGTTTACATAGTGGAGTCCCATGGCACCGAAATCATCCCCGCTAACGCAACCGAACTCGAGATGGTAGCCCTCTGCCTCGGCAACTCTCACATCATGAAAGCGAGCGGTCGTTTCGCGGACGATCTTGAGCAGAGCGCTTTGGCTGCTCTGCTGAGCGGCCGTCTGGTCCTGATGCTGCTGTGCCATTGTGTGCGAGTGAGCGTCTTGCGCTAGTGCGTGGATGGAACAGATGTTCATCAGGACAAGAACGATGATTGGAAGCCGCGTTCGTGTGGCGGAATGGATGGCCTTTGCGAGAATGTGCGTTGTGTTCATTCGAGTAATCTCCATTTCAAATAGTTTTCTTTGTTGCCCCTGAACCCGCTCTTCCCTCTTTTGCGGCAATGACAGTTTTGCCAGTGTTTCGGCTTGTTGACCTTCCTTCGCGGTGTGCTTATCGAGGAATGCTCACCGCAAAGAGCCGAACCCCGGCCCATGAGTGGTGCAAGGCTACGAGAATGCGTGGGGATCAGTAACGAAACAAAGCCGAAGAAAAGCCAAAAATCAGGAATTCCTGATTTTGGCCTGGCGTTCGCAGGGAAGGAAGCGCCCGAAGCAGATTATGCGGAGCGAAGTGGATCGCGGGATCGACCGAACATCATCGAACATTGCTAGGGCTTGATCAGTTGCTGCGGGCCCTCTTTATTAACCAGCGACAGTGATGGCTCTCCGCCATCCGAGTTGAGGACGATGTAGGTCGGATCCACGCCTCCGCCGAGGGTAAGACCGGATCCCTCCTCGGAGGTTGCGATCTTCACCGAGGGGCGTCCATCGGGGCGAATCAGGCGGAACAGCACGGTCTCCGGGTAAATCTTCCCGTCTTTCGCGACGGAACCATCGGAGCGGCGGGCCGGACCTGCAGGTTGCAGTTGTATCGACGCGCGAACTTTTCCTTGAGCGTCCACGATCTCCAGGCCGCGGCCTCGAAGGACAGACGAGGTGCTGTCCGCTTGAACGGTCCGCGGCTGGTTAAACAGCAGGGATACCAGGATCGCAAGGTTCGCGAGGGTGAGGATCGTGAGGATGCGCGGGCTTTTCATAGACTTTCCCTTCGGGGAGCGCAAATTGGTGGTTAGACGGACGAGGGCCGGAAAAGGTGATCCGATCACAGCACGACCTGCGTTGGTCGAGACGTGGCTGGAGATTCCGAAATCAGTAAACGGCTAAGAACCGACCAGATCCTGGGCATGGATCGGGACCTTGGTCAGGGTCTCGACGCGCGTGCCGTACTTACCGAGAGTATTTTCCACGACGCAGAAATCGAATCCGGGCATGATGACGTCGTTCCAGTGGTCTCCGATTCCGCGCAGTGCCACATCGAGCATCGTGACGATCTGATGGCCCAACGGTTCGTGGCTATCGAGCGTGATCGCGCCGAAAAATTCCTGACACTCCGTATAGCCTGAATTGTGAGTGCCGGTGTAGGGCTTCTGCGCGGCGAGGTCGATCCTGCGGCCAATGCGTTGCGAGATTTCCTGCGAGCGCTCGGCAAAGAAGTTCACAAGGGATTGCTCCTGCAAGCGCGCCGGCAACTGTTTTCTGGCTACCTCGCGATACGACTGCTCGCCGACTCCGTATCCTTCTTCGACCAGATCAAACCAGTATTTTTGATCTGGCGTGACCTTATTCGGTGAGTCAACAGCGATCACGGAACGACGGATGCAGGCGGTCAGGCCGTCGCGCTTCGGCGCGACACCCAGATGGACCCAGTCGCCTTCTTTGATCGGCCGGTTGAGCGCCGGGCCGATGAGAGTGCGGTTCGCGGTGTTGGCTCCGACCATAATTTGAAAACCGTCGCGCTCAGAACCGAGCATGCGTCCCACCCAAGCGCCCCACGCAGCCACTTCCGTTTCAAGACGTCCCGGCCGAAGGACCGCGAGCATGGCGCGCAACATGGCATCTCCGATGACGCATGCATCGGCAATAAGGCGCATCTCGATTGCGCTCTTCTCGTATTTGACACGGTAGTAGAGTTCTTGCGCATCGACGACACCTTCGCGCCCGTAGATGTTCTGGAGATATTCGACGATTCCTGCGGGGATGACCTGCCGCGGAGTGAGCAGGGCGATATGGTCGACATTTTTGCCGGCAGCGGCATAGATGACGTCCTCAATGCGCTCGGCGCGGATGGGATATTTTTCGTCCGCTAGCTGAAGCAGTTCCACTTTGTGCACGGTAGCTCCGGCGCGGTCCGCCAGTTGCTCGGCGACGTAACCGCCCTCGAGTCCGGCGACCACGTGGAATCCGTTTGGGCCAATAATTCCGGCGACCTGCTCGATGGAAATATTGGTGTTGCCGCCGAGATACGGGACGTCGCCGGCATAGTGCTCGTCGGAAAAGACGAGCCCGACGGTGTGTCCGTGCTGTTGCAAGGCCTGATTGGTCCGGCGAACACGCTCCTGGAATTCTTCCCGCGGCGCCGCGTATTCACGGTCGATGACCGGCGTGTCTTTGATTGCACGCAGAACTTTTTCTAAATCCTGGCGGTGTGCTTCGAGAGGTGGTAGAGAGTTCATGGAATTGGCCCTTGGTTCCTAAGTTTTGCTTTCTGTTAATTGTGCGCGTCGAGAGTTTTGGGATTGACGTTCCATCCTTCGATCTCAACGCTCGGAATGATTTTGCTCTTTTCGTCCACTTGATAGGTGGCGGTGACCTGGCGAGTTTCTCCCGGCAGCAAGGCGAAGTAGTTGTCCTGCCACAGTACCGGCAGGATTTCGTCGTCGATATTACCCTCGCGGCTGACGCGGCGAATCCCTCCCTTGTTCACTTTCAGATGCACGGCGAACGCAAGGCTGGAACTCGGGTTGTGAACCGTCACTGTGGTTAAGCTGCCCTGGCCGTCTTTCTTGTATTGCGCGGTGGCATCCAGATCGACTTTCGGCAGCGTGTTCAATGCCGTGTAATCTGCGTAAACCTTGGTGGGACTCCATGTGGAGATGTCGTATTCTCCGCTGGGATCTTCCTCCTGGCGTGCCCAGTCAATGGTTTCCTCACGGGTGGAGAGCCAGTAGAAGTTCCGGCTCTTGACCTCTCCGGCAGATTTCAGAGTGAGGCTGACGAAATACGTGGGGCTGAGCCCTTGAACCGAAGGCAGCGTGAAGACACGCGTGCTGCTATCGGCACCGACGTTGAGATCCGCCTGCTTCGAGAATTTCTCCGTCATGTCGAGGTTGTATACCTTGGCGGTGACTCTGACATTCGAGAAGGGCTGGTAATACGAGTTCACGACGACGATCGAGCGGTCATCGTACGAGTACTGCACGTGCAGGGGCTCACAGGCTTTCTTCACTCCGAAATAGGATCCGCCGGGCCGCAGATACCAGTCGTACATGTGCCAGATCATGCTGGGCCATGCGTTATTGAGCATCCACTGGATGATGCCGGTGGAAGTGTACTTGTTGCGGCCGTAAGCCTCCATCATGGCGCGATGGGACTCATAGGCCTGGACCTGGGATTTACCAGCGAACTCCTCGACAGAGTTCGGGCGGCCGTAACGATCGTTGAGGGCGTCGGTAAAGACGTTCAGCGTATGAGACATGCCGCCGGCGTGATACTCCCAGACAGAATCGATTGGCCAGAGATGATCGGGGGGCAGCATGCGTCGCAGGCTCGCAAGCGGCGGAATTGCGGGACCGGGGCTGGTTTCGGTGTTAAATCCAAAGGCACCACCGTGGCGCGTGTCCAGGTACCAGAACGACGGTGCGACATACTCGTACGGTCCCGTCATCTTCACGCCACTTGGTCCGATGGTAGTGGTCCGCTCGGCGGCGGATGAGATGGAAGGATTCGGCCATTCGAGTTCGTCGAGAATTCCCAAATACATTTTTTCGATCCTGGGCGGAGGCGCGAAGTCACTGCCGTACAGCCACGCGATCACGGAAGGATGGCGTTCCAGCCGGCGGATCTGATCGCGCAACGAGTTCCCGGCGATGCGTTCATTCTCTTTGTCCCAGGTGGGCCAGTTCTCCCATTGATCGCAACAGCACCAGCCGGCCAATACGAGAATGCCCATCCGGTCGGCGAGATCGAAGAAGTGATCGTTCTCGAGTTTGCCTTCGAGGCGGACCGCATTCAGATTGAGATCGCGAACGTAATTGAGTTCGGCTTGCTGCCGCTCGGGCGAAGATCGCAGCAGCAGGTCGAAGCTGTATCCGGCGCCGCGGATCAGGATGTTCTTGCCGTTGATCTGAAAAACACGATGGCCTCTATCGTCGATGCGCGACGCGACCTGACGGATCCCGAAAGTCGTGTGGGATGAGTCCGAGACCTGACCTTGCACTTCGACGCTTAAATCGAGTGGGTAGAGATCCTGCTTGCCGACTTGAACGGGCCACCACAAACGCGGGTTGCTGATTTTGAGTTGAGAAAAGTTCTCTGGCGTGAAGCGGACGACCTTGGTCTCGTGTGGGGCGAGGTGCACTGCCTGTTCGAAGGCGAGTGCTTCGATTCTTACCTTCACCACCGCTTCGACCGGATGCTCGGCGGCATTGATGAGTTCAGCTCGAATGGTCAAAAGAGCCTGATCGGCGGAAGGCAGGTTGAGCCGTGTCAGCACCGCAGGATAACGAAGAGCGACTGGACCGCCGGCCTTGATGTGGACGTCGCGCCAGATGCCCATCTCCTTGTCGGGCGGCATGGGCGCCCAGTCAACGAGCGTGATGGCTAAATCGTGCGGTTGAGGAGGAAAGACCTCGACCGCGAGAGCGTTCATCTGTCCCGGCTTGGCGGCGGCCGTGACATCGAACTCAAACAGCCGCCACGTCCCAGCAAGATTTTCGGACGAGGCGATCTGCACGCCGTTCAGCCAGACGTTTGCCCGGTAGTTGATGCCGTCGAAGCCGAGCCTCAAGGTTCGTCCGGTGAATTCGGCGGGCAGGGCGAACTCCGTGCGATACCACCAGGACTGCCGGAAAGGACTGGCCGGCGGCATCTGGATATTTGAGAAGTCCTCGAAGATCGGGTAGGTCGTGCCGGGTATCGAGCGCAGGTTCATGCCGGTGTAGGGATCCGGGTAGACCTTATCGGCAACGAGCGCATTCAATACCGTGGAGGGCAAGGTTGCGGGATACCAGCCGCTCGTGGAGAAACCAGCAGACGAGATCGCGGCGGCCTGCCCATGCACATCGGTAGAAGACTGGATGAACCAATTCTCGCGCAGCGTCAGTTCAGGAGGATCGTTGAGTGCAGGCGCGGAGGCGTTGGCAATTCCGAAGAGGCAGGTGGTAAGAAGAAGACCGAGGCCTATCACGAACAAACGCCGAACCATGAGTAACGCTCCTTTTCGAGGGAGCCGGAACGTCACACTTATCTCCCGGGGGACGGAACCGTTTTGACTGCGGCTCCTACGATATCAAATTCATTTCAATCTTGTTCGGACACCAGCCACGGTTAGCGTGCGGAATTCGTCGATCAGCCGGCGCCCAGGTTGCACTGGATTGTTCAGAGGCTTGACGTGAAATCTTGGAGGCGCTAAGGCGTCGGGATCTGGACATTGATGATCACGTTGGAGTAGCCACTCTCCTGCCGGCTCCCGCTCACGGCTGTGGTCGCGTAACAGTAGGAGCCGCCGCTGGTGACGCTGGCGTCCGCGTATGAGGTGCTCGCGATCAGGGAGGTATTGATTCTGGAGAACGACCCGCATGAGTCGGTATAAGGGGCGCGGTAGACGTTATAACCACTGACATCTCCCGATGTGCTGGCTTCCCACCAGAGATTCACCGAGTGCGGTAACTGGCCCGAGCCGCTGTCGCTGGACGATGATCCACTTGCGTTGGAAAATCCGGCGCAGCCGGTTAGCAGGGCAACCGACGTAAGCAGAATCAATAATTTGGGCTTCATCAATCCTCCGCCGAACAAAAGGCCGGCTGAAGTGCTTACCTGGCAAACAGTGGAATCGCGCCCGCGGATGACGATACATCCACGAACCATTGTTATCTAGATAAAAGAGGATGAATGGTGGCATCTTCTTGCCTGCGCCCTGTGGATGTCAGTGATGCCGCTCACACTCGGGGGGCTCTCCGAATGCGCCCTCCTGAGGATACGCGCGCTCAAGTTGGCAGCCTCCCAGAACTCCTGTCCGGGTTACCGAGGTGACGGAACGCATGAGGGTGGATTGCCGCCGGCAGTTAGGCTACTTTTGGTGCATCTAGTTGCATCCAACTTGAATCTATCGGTACATTAGAAGTTCCTCTGTTGGGATAGGGAATCGTGCGTTCGATTTTGAAATACGTCGCGTTGATGTGCCTGCTGCTGACTGTATGGTCGGCGGCGGCCGTGATTGTTCACCATCACGCGAATGCAACTGAATCAGCCAGATGCACAGTTTGCGTTGCGGCACACTCGGCTGCTCCTCGAAGCTACACACAGTTACAGCACGCGACTTCCCTTCCCGTCCTCGTTTTGCAAGCCCAGGCTGTATCCGCTAAAGGGCGCCTCGCCGCCTTCGCACTGAGCGTCCGGCCTCCTCCTGCCGCGTAGTTTCTTCCAGAAGACTGATCCGTCGTTCCCAAACCAATCTTCTTTCTCGGAGGAATTTTATGCTGGCTTCCTATGCGAAGTCCCATCATCCCGGCTTTTGGCTGGTCGTTTTTCTATTCGCTAGCATTTCTGCGTCGGCACAGTCGGGCACCTCAACCTCGATCACGGGCACCGTGGTCGATCCATCAGGGGCAGTGGTTACCAATGCAACGATCGAAGTGCGAAATCCGGTGAGCGGATTTTCCCGGACCGCCGTCACGGATGCGGCAGGAACGTTCGTCGTTCCGAATGTGCCGTTCAATTCCTACCATATGACGGTCGCGGCGCAGGGCTTCTCTTCCTTCGCTGGCGATCTGGAGGTACGGTCGAGCGTACCAGTGAACTTTAATGTCACGTTGAAAGTGGTGGGTTCGCAAGAGAGCGTGACGGTCGAAGCGGAAGGCGGCGATCTTGTCGAGAATACTTCTACATTTCATACGGACGTGGACCGCGGACTTTTCGACAAGCTTCCGCTGGAAAGCCAGTCCTCGTCGCTGAGTTCGCTGGTGACGTTGTCGAGCCCTGGAATCGCCGCGGATTCGAACGGCCTGTTCCACGGGATGGGCGACCACGCGGAGAACTCGTTCTCGGTAGACGGGCAGCCGATTACGGACCAGCAGAGCAAGGTGTTTTCCAATCAGATTCCGCTGGATTCGATCGCCTCGATGGAAGTGATTTCGGGTGCACCTCCAGCAGAGTTCGGTGAGAAAACCAGCGTAGTGATCAATGCCACAACCCGCTCAGGTCTTGGGCTCACGAAACCGACCGGGAGCCTCTTGGCCAGCTATGGCAGTTTTGGGACTTCAACGGAGAACTTCAATCTCGGCTATGGCGGCAAGAATTGGGGCAACTTCATTTCGATTTCCGGGCTGAACACTGGGCGTTTTCTGGATCCGCCGGAGTTCACAGTGATCCACTCGAAGGGGAACGAAGAGAATGTTTTCGACCGCGCTGACTATCAATTGACCAAAATGGATTCTCTTCAGCTCAACCTGGGGTTCACGCGCTCATGGTTCCAGAATCCCAACAGCTTCGACAATCAATTGCATCTGGGGCAGACGGATCCGTCCGGGAATCCGCTGGGTCCGACGGACCAGAGATCCCAGATCCGAACCTTCAATGTTGCTCCCTCGTGGACGCGGGTGCTAAGTCCGAATGCGGTCTACACTCTGGGTGCGTTCATACGGCACGACCAGTACAACTACTATCCCAGCAACAATTTGTTTGATGACCTGTCGCCCATCCAGCAGGAGAGCGTTGCCCAGGACCGCCGCCTGACGAATGCAGGATTGCGATCGTCGGTGTCGTACGTGAAGGGCATCCATAACATCAAGATCGGAGCCACATATCAGCAGACGTTCCTCCGCGAAAACGATCACCTTGGAATCGTCGACAATGGATTTCTCCCTTCGCTCACCGATTCCAATGGGAACCCGTGCTTTGTGGGAGGGCTCGCACTGGCGCCGCCATGCTCGGATCTGTTTCCGTACGACTTGACGCGGGGCGGAGGACTGTTCGGGTTCCTTGCACACACGGATGTGAAGCAGCTTGCGGTGTATGCACAGGATCAGATTACCAAGGGAAACTGGTCGCTCAATGTTGGGCTGCGTGGAGACTTCTACAACGGCCTGACGACACATAAGGAAGCTGAGCCTCGGGTCGGACTTGCTTACAGCATCAAGCGGAGCAATACGATCTTGCGCGCGTCGTATGCGCGGACATTGGAGACTCCATTCAACGAGAACCTGATCGTATCGAGCGTCGGATGCAGCAATACCGTTCTAAACCCGCTGCTGGGATGTTCGGCGTCGGGCGGGACGCCGCTGCTTCCGGGATGGCGAAACGAATTTCATGCGGGACTGGAACAGGCATTCGGAAAATATCTGGTGTTCTCGGGCGAGTACATCTGGAAGTACACGCACAACGCGTATGACTTCAGCGTGCTGGGGAACACCCCGATTTTCTTTCCCATAGCGTGGGACCGGTCGAAAATCCCGGGATTCGCGGGACGGGTGAGTATCCCAAGCGTGCACGGCTTCTCGGCGCAGATGGTGTTCTCGAGCGTTGCGGCACGATATTTCCTGCCGCAGGTCAGCGGGGCCGGAGCAACTCCCGCGGCCGCTGCCGGAGTGTTCCGTATCGACCATGATGAGAAGTTCAACCAGACTACCCACGCGCAGTATCAGATCGGCAAGAATGGCCCGTGGCTTGGCTTCAACTGGCGCTACGACAGCGGCATGGTGGCGGGCGCAGTTCCCTTTGCCGCAGATCCGAATACACCTGTGGATTTGACCGTCCTCAGCGCCGACCAGCAGATGCAGGCAGGATTGTTCTGCGGGAATCTGCATCCGACACTGACTTCGCCGTTAACGACATGTGCGCCTTCGCTGTATGGATCAACCCGCGTGGCGATTCCGGCGCCGGGAACCGAGAACGGGGACAAGAATCCTCCCCGAATTTCGCCGCGGCACCTATTCGATCTCGCGCTGGGTGATGACAACCTCTTTCGCGGAGATAAATACAAGTGGAGTCTGCGGCTGACCGCAATCAATGTGACCAACAAGGTCGCGTTGTACAACTTCCTGTCGACGTTCAGCGGAACGCATTTCGTGACGCCGCGAACCTATACAGCGGAACTGGGATTCCACTTCTAGCGGGATATAGAGCGATTGCGATTTCATCGGCCCGATTTTGCAGGAGTGAACCGCGTTCAGCACGAAGGACACTAAGGTTCACGAAGGAAATCTTCGCCGGTGCTTTGCAATCGGCTTACTGCACGATATCAGCCTCAGCGGGTGTGCCGTGGGCAGAATCCGGGCTGATCCAGACCGTGAGTTTGGACGGTTCGGCTGTGCAATGGTTTTGCTCGTTCCAGATGGCGAAGGCTTCAGGCTTCAATTCAAACCTCACTCGCTTTGTCTCGCCGGGAGCGAGCGCGATCGTCTGAAAGCCTTTCAACATTCGGACTGGTTCCGTGACGCTGGTGCCCTGCAGGCGGATGTAGAGTTCGACCACCTCGTTGCCGGGGCGTGAGCCGCTATTGGTCACGTCAGCTTCGGCGGTCATCGCCGCAGATCCGTTCAAATCTTTGTTGAGATTGTTGGCGCTGAGTTTCTGCGTGCTGATTGTCGTTGGTCCGTAGGAATAGGTGGTGTAAGAACCGCCATATCCGAATGGGAATTGCGGCGTGTTCTGCTCATCGATATAGCGAGTCACGTAGCGCTCTTCCGCATTCGAGGGCGGATGCAGGAGATCGGTGTTGCCGGCAGGGCGCCCGGTGCTGAGAGCGTTGTAGTAAAGCGGTTCCTGACCGACGGCACGCGGCCAGGTGACGGTGAGTTTGCCGCTGGGGTTCACGTCGCCGAAGAGAGTACGAACCAGAGCGAGCCCGCCGCGGGTGCCGGGGAACCACGCTTCCATCACCGCAGGCACATGTTCGAAACCCCACGGCAGGGTCAGCGGGCGCCCGCTGAACACTATCAAGACTGCGGGCTTCCCGGTCGCAATGACTTTCTCCAGCAATTCCTGTTGATGTCCTGGAAGTCCCAGATGGGCGCGAGAGGCGGCTTCTCCGCTCATGTCCTGCGTTTCGCCGAGCGCGAGGACCACGATATCTGCTTTCTGCGCGCCTGCGACTGCGGCCGCAATATCTGAATCATTCGCGTCGAGGACGCCAGTTCCCTTGAAGCGCGTGACGTGTTCCCTGCCGATACGCTGCGCAAGCGCGTCGGTAAGTCCGATGCGCGGGCCGGTTCCGGCAGGAGCGCCATTGGGATAGCTGGAGTCGTCTCCGAGCGGCCCGATCACGGCGATGTTCTGGGCAATACTCGCGAAGGGGAGCAACGGCTTCCCTGCGACGTTCGCGTTCTTCAGAAGAACAAACGAGCGCTCAGCGGCGATTTGCGAGGCGGCAAGACTATCCGGATGATAGAGCGCCTTCGGTGCGGCAGCCTCGTCGACGTACGGGTGTTCGAAAAGCCCGAGCGCAAATTTTATGCGAAGGACGCGGCGGACTGCTTCATCCACCCGCGATTGGGGCACTTCACCAGACTTAACAAGTTGCGTGAGATTGTCGTGATAGAGGCTGCTGACCATGTCCATATCGACGCCGGCAAGGAAGGCCTTTCGCGCGGCGGTGGCGCCGTCATTGGCGATGCCATGGGGGATCAGTTCACCCACCGAGTTCCAGTCGCTGACGACGAAACCTTTGAAGCCCCATTCGTTGCGCAGCACCTGTTTCAAGGTGAAGGGATTCGCCGTGGACGGCACGCCGTTGAGCGAATTGAAGGCGCTCATCAGCGTGGCGACACCGGCATCGACGGCGGCGTGAAAGGGCGGCAGATAATACTGCCGTAATGTGTGCTCGGAGATCTCGGTCGAATTGTAGTCTCGACCTCCTTCTGCGGCACCGTAACCTACATAGTGTTTGGCGCAAGCGGCGATGCTGTCGGGAGCGTCGAGACGCGAGCCCTGATAGCCGTGAACGTAGGCGGCGGCCATTGCCGATCCAAGGAAGGGATCTTCTCCGGCGCCTTCGGCCATGCGTCCCCAGCGGGCATCGCGGGCAATATCAACCATGGGGTGGAACGTCCAGCGGATGCCGTCGGCAGCGGCTTCCATGGCGGCGACATGAGCTGCTTTTTCGACAACTGCAGGATCCCATGTGGCGGAAAGACCCAGAGGAATCGGGAATTCTGTTTTGAAGCCATGGATGACGTCGAGTCCAAAGAGGATCGGTATGTGGAGGCGGGTTTTCTCAACTGCGATGTGCTGATACTTATTGATGAGCGGCGGCTCGATCACATTAAAAAAAGAGCCGACCTGTTCGTGCGCGATCATCTCTTCGTAGTCGGTGCGGCCGGTGCCTGGTCCCGTGGGCTGTCCGGCGGAATACTGGACGAGTTGCCCCACTTTCTCTTCCAGCGTCATTTTCTGCAGAAGCGAGTCGGCGCGGGACTCAATCGCGCGATCGGAGAAGGCGGGTGCAGGCGAGTTCGCCTGCGCAAGAGCAGAAACGGCGCTGAAAGTAAGAATTGCCGCAAGAGCAAACGCGCGCGGGAATGATGTAGTCATCTGGAAATGAAATCGAATCCTGCCGAACCATGGGAACGACATCGAACGTGGCCCTCCATCCGCCGCGTATTATAACGCCTACTAAATCGTATTAGTACAAGGGATTTTCAATTTATCAATCTGCCGGGAAACGTAGCCAGTATAGCTGCTTGCTATGACAACGCGCCACCCAGACGCGGAAGCATCGACAGCCTCAGAATCGCCCGGCGATCGAGAACGGGATTTTCGAGCGCATATTTTACCGCGTACAATAGCGTTTTGCTTTGCGAGACAAGATTCCCTGGGGGATTGCTTCATGAACACAACACATCCAACCCGTCCGCAGGTTGCGGCGGAAGTTCCGGCGGTGCCGCTCACGACCGAAGGCTATAGCGTGCTGCATCAGATGATGCGGATACGGTGGTCGGCATGGCGGGCGCTGCCGGGTGCCGAGAGATCAGCCATTGCTAGAGAGGCTTCTGACGCCCTGGCCGCGATGGAAAAGCATTCACCGGGGCAGTCGGCGCTGTTTTCACTGATCGGACATAAAGGCGATCTGATGCTGATCCATTTCCGCAATTCGTTCGCGGACCTGAATCAAGCAGAATTGCAGATCGCGGGTTTTCGCCTCAGCGATTATCTGGAGCCAACAACTTCGTATCTGTCGATCATAGAACTGGGCCTCTACGACTCGACACTCAAGATCTACAAGGAGCTCATGGACCAGGGGATTGAACCGCATTCGGATCAGTGGAAGGCGGAGATTGAGTGCAAACTGAACCGCCATCGCGAGGCGATGAAGCCGCGCCTCTTCCCGGAGATTCCACCGAACCGCTATGCGTGTTTTTATCCGATGGACCGCAAACGGGGCGAGGAGAAGAACTGGTATACGTTGCCGATTGAGGAGCGCGCCCGGCAGATGGGTGAGCACGGACTCGTGGGCCGGAGGTATGCCGGCGAGGTAAAGCAGATCATCACGGGATCGATTGGATTCGACGACTGGGAGTGGGGCGTCGATCTGTTTGCCGATGAACCGCTCGTCTTCAAGAAACTGATCTACGAGATGCGCTTTGACCATGTCAGCGCGGTGTATGCCTTATTTGGGCAATTTTACGTTGGAGTGCGCGTACCGGCCGCGAAGCTTGAAGAGTTGTTGAGCGGCAAGCTGCCGGAGTAAAGCAACACACAAAAGCATTCACCACTAAGGACACGAAGGTACACGAAGGAAAACACGGCGCCACTCTTTTTTGTTTGAAAACTTTCTATCGGAGAATCTATGTCGACCCTTGGGCTTATCGAATATAAGGACGCTTCACCCGAAGTGCGCGCTGTTTATGACGACATCATGGCCACACGCAAGACAGATTGGATCAACAATTTCTGGAAGGCGATTGCACATGATCCTGCCACGTTGAAGCGTACGTGGGAGGACATCAAGGCGATCATGGCCCCTGGCGCCATCGATCCGCTCACCAAGGAGTTGATTTACGTGGCGGTCAGCGTAACCAATCAGTGCCACTACTGTATCGCGTCGCATACCGCCTCTGCCCAGAAGAAGGGTATGACGGATGCCATGTTCAAGGAGTTGATGGCCGTCGTCGGCATGGCAAACGAGACCAACAAGATGGTCACCGGCTATCAGGTGGAGATCGATCCGCAGTTCAAGAAGTAGCTGCAGGGTTGGTTCACGCCTGCCGCGGGACGAGGCGTATGATGGGGAAAAGCTCAGAGGGCGCCCCATGAGCACCATACCTTCCACCGGCCAGCGGATATTTCTCGCATCTCTCGCGTTTATCGTGGTCGTAGTTGTGGGCTTCGCATCCGACGTTACCCTCAATCACCATCCCACATGGAGACTGGCGGATGAAATCGGCATAGGAATTGCCGCGGCGCTGGTTGTGTATGCCTACGAACGACAGCGCAGCAGATTACTATCCGAGAAACTTCGCGTGATCCGCGATATGAATGCCTTCATCCGCAATGAACTGCAGGTGCTGTACGCCACCCTGAATGCTCCGGAGAAGTCGCGCGTACCGGCGGTTGAGCGCAGCGTGGAGAGGATCGATTGGGCACTGCGAGAACTGCTGCCCGGCGGGATGACCGACAAGATATCGTCGGACGAGGAGAAGAAGAAGACGTCTACTGGCCATCCCCAACCTTGTGCCTGACCACTCAGAACACAGCCCCAGCGTGGGTTCAGGGATGCGGAGTCACGGTTTTCCCTTGCGTGCGAATCGCCACTCACAAGCTCTCATATCTATTTTTCGGCCGCGAAAGTGCACGCCCTCGGCTTCGAGCCGCAAGCGCTGCTCGAGCGCGGAGTCTCCGGTGAGTTTAATGGCGCCGCCTGCGCCGAGTACGCGTTGCCAGGGCAATCCGAAGCCACGCTGCAGGACACGGGCTACGAGGCGCGCGGCGCCGGGAAAGCCCGCAGCCCGGGCGACGGCCCCGTAGGTTGAGACTTTTCCGCGCGGAATCGCCCGGATGACGCGTTCGATGCGGAGGCGCGTCACTCCACTGTCCGTTTTTGTCGGAGGTTTCTTCATCCAAAAAGACGAGGCCAGCTCTCGATAATACGAGCCGGCCTGGGGTCATCATCCGTTGACGAGACGATCGCGTTACGCTGCCTGCCGAAAAGCCTCGAGCGCGTCGTATTCGGAGTTGTGAACTTCGAACACCGTGAGCAGTTTGGTGACTTGCAGCAGATCGCCTACACGCTTGGTGAGGTTTGCCAGCTTGATGGTGGCCCCGGCGTTGCGCGCCGTGGTGTGGAGAGCCACCAAGGTTCCGAGCCCGCCCGAATCGATGTAGTTGACTTCAGCAAGGTTGAGTACGACGCGCTTGGCGCCATCCTGAATCACCTTTTTTACATCTTCGCGCAGCAGAGACGATTCCTCTCCGAAGACGATCCGGCCGTTGCACTCGATGGCTACGATTCCGTCCACGGTGCGCTTGGTGAGTTTGAGTTGCATGAGAGAACCTCCTGTACGGCTGGGGTGGTGCAGCCGCTAATCCGCATAATGTTAGCCGAACCAGCGTAACGCGAGCGGGATGGGTGCGCAAGTGCGGCACAACCCGTGCGCAGACGGCGGAGAACACCGAACCCCGGAAAATTGCCCCGATCGTCAGACCTGACCAACCGGGTAGGTCATCCCGTATAATCGAGACTTCGCGCTCATGAGTTATACCGTCCTGGCTCGCAAATACCGTCCGCAGAAATTCTCCGAGGTCATTGGACAGGAGCACGTTACACGCACCCTGCAGAATGCCATTGAGCAGGGGCGGACGGCACACGGGTACATTTTCAGTGGACATCGGGGGATCGGAAAGACCACAGTCGCCCGGATCCTCGCGGCGGCGCTGAACTGCCGGTCCAAGGATCATCCGGTTCCGGAGCCTTGTGGGGTTTGCGAATCTTGTGTCGAGATTCGCGCCGGGAATTCCGTCGATGTGATCGAAATCGACGCAGCCACGAATCGCGGCATCGACGAAATCCGCGAGTTACGAGAGGCGGCGAGATATCGCCCGGCGCGGGACCGGTTCAAGATTTACATCCTCGACGAAGCGCACCAGATTACGGACGCTGCCTTTAATGCGCTACTGAAAACGCTGGAGGAACCGCCGGACCATATCGTCTTCATGCTGGCGACGACGCAGCCGGAGGACATTCCGCAGACGATCCGGTCACGCTGCCAGCATTTCAGCTTTCGGGCTGTGAAGTTCGATGACATCGTGGGGCAGCTGCGCGATCTGGTAACGCGCGAGAAAATCGAGGCGGACAATGATGCCCTGGCGCTGCTGGCCGAGGCTGGCGATGGATCGATGCGCGACGCGTTATCCATCCTCGATCAGGCGATTGCGTCGTCGAGCGAAAAGCTGACTGCCGATTCGGTGCGCAACCTGGTGGGGGCGGCTCCGGCACACATTCTCGAGCAGGTCATGCAGGCCGTTTCGGAGTCGAGGAGCGAAGAGATCCTGCAGCAGGTGGATCATCTCATCAGCGAGGGACACAGTCCCACGCACTTTGCCCGCCAGATGGTACGCTTCCTGCGCAATGCAACGGTCGCGAAGATTGCTGGGAAGGACTCTTCCCTGTTGCAGATTTCGAGCGAAGAACGTGAACGCGTGGCGCGGGTCGCGGAAATGTTCGGCGAGGAGGATCTCACGAGGCATTTGCAGATTATGCTGCGGACCCACGGCGAGCTGGGATACAAGCAGGAACAGCGCTTCCACCTGGAGCTTGGGCTGCTGAAGATGGCGCATGCGCAGAAGTTGATTCCGATTGAGCAGTTGCTGAGTGATGTGGCTTCGGCTCCGTCGAGTACGAGTGGGTCGCAGAGACCCGCTGCGGGGCGTCCGGCGATTGTCAGCAGTGCGCCAGTGGCGGAGCGGCGCCCGGAGCCGCCGGCTGCGAGGTCGAATTATGTCTCTCCATTTGCCGCGGATTCCGCACGCAAGGGAACGCCACGGCAGGAAGATGCTTTGTCCGATTCCATAACGCCTGCCGGGCCGCGGATCGTGGCCCAGGCGAGCCAACCGGAGCCCATCATTATGGGATCGGCTGCTCCCGCCACGCAACGGGAAGCGAGTCCTATTCTCGAGCGGAAAGAGATTGTGAGCGAGAGCGCCCCCGCGGCTGCACCTGCTCTGGCAAAGGAACAAGCGCCCCCTCCGGCCGAAGCCCAACCGACTGCAACGCCCGCTTCTACCGACGATATCGGTCGAGTTCAGGCGGCCATTCTTCAGACCCTCAATGACAACAACCAGCGTATTCTCGTGTCGATGCTAGCGGAGGGAGAGTGGAGCATCCAGGGGAATGAAGTCGTCATCAAAATTGGGGAGTCGCAGACGATTCTTGACATGTCCATGAGCAATGATGCGAAGCGCATGGCGATCGCTGCGGCGAGCGGAGTGTTAGGACGCGCGGTGAAGGTGAGAGTGATTCCAGGCGCGACGGTTACTCCACAGGAGAAGAAGAACGGTTCGCCGAAGCTTGCACCGGGTCCGGGTGGGCGAGGCCGGGCGGAGCAGGATCCGATTGTCCAGCGCATGCGCGAGAAATTCGGCGCCGAGATTCGGACTGTGATTGATTACCGGGAGAAGAGGTAGAGACGCAAGGTTTCAAGGTTTCAAGGTTTCAAGGTTCAAGTTCAACGACGGCTGTGCAACAGGTTTTGGCATTTACTTGAAACCTTGAAGCTCTGAAACATTGAAACTATTGACCAGAGGTTCCATGGGCGGATTCAACTTGCAAGAGCTGATGTCGAAGGCAAAGGCGCAATATGATGCGCTGCAGAAGAAGATGCAGGAGACTGTGGTCGAGGCGTCTTCCGGGGGCGGCTCCGTTACTGCGAAGATGGACGGGCGCAAACAGCTTCTGAGCCTCAAGATCGATCCGGAGGCGGTGAAGTCGGGCGATGTGGAAATGCTGCAGGATCTTGTGCTGGCAGCCATCAACGAGGCAGCGCGTAAGATTGATGCGCAGATGCAATCGACAGTCGGGGGCATGCTCGGGGGATTGAACATCCCCGGACTGTGAGTTTCCGCGCAAGGCAACGATCCAACTTTCCTTTCAGGAAATCAGATGAAATATTACGGCTTGGCAAGGTTGGCTGGTGCACTCGTGCTGTTGTCTGTCGTGGCGCTTCCCGCGGAAGCGCAGACCGCAGCATCAGCGAGTGCACCGGCGCAGAAAGAGGCTACGGTGAGCAGTCACGCGTCTGGGCCGTTTGATGTAAAGGTGGTCAAGCAGGAGGATCCAAGCGGAGATACGTCGGTAGGGCGATTCACGCTGGACAAGCAGTACCATGGAGACCTGGAGGCGAGCGGCAAGGGCCAGATGCTGACGGCGAGCACGGAAGTAAAAGGATCGGGCGCATACGTCGCCATCGAGCGCGTGACCGGCACCCTGAAGGGACGTGAAGGAACCTTTGCGCTGCAACACATGGGAACCATGACGCAGAATGTGCCGCAGTTGACGATCAATATTGTGCCCGATTCGGGGACCGGACAGTTGAAGGGAATCTCCGGGAAAATGAACATCGTGATTGCGGCGGACGGCAAGCATTCGTATGAGTTGGAGTACACGCTTCCGTAATCTGGTCATTATGTCTAAATTTGCCGAGCCGATGTCGCGACTGATCGACGAGTTGAAGAAGTTGCCTGGCGTGGGCGCCAAGAGCGCACAGCGGCTGGCCTTTCACATCCTGCGCTCAAGCGATGAAGATGCCGAGGCGCTGGCCGTGGCTGTGCGCGACGTGAAGGCGAACCTACGGCTATGCTCCGTGTGCAACAACATCACGGATGTCGATCCGTGCGCGTATTGCACGAGTGCGACGCGGAACCAGCGACTGGTTTGCGTGGTGGAAGAGCCGACCAACATTGCGGCGATCGAAAAGACCAAACATTTCAACGGCGTGTTTCATGTGCTGCACGGAGCTATTTCTCCGTTGCACGGCATCGGTCCGGAGCAATTGCGGATTTCCAACCTGATTTCTCGTGTAGACGCAGGGAATGTCGATGAAGTGATCTTGGCGACGAATCCGACGGTCGAGGGCGAAGCCACGGCGGTGTACCTGTCGCAGCAAATGCGGCGCTCGGGTGTGAAGGTGACCCGCATTGCAATGGGAATCCCGGTCGGCAGCGACATTGAATACACCGACGAGATCACGATGCTCAAGGCTATGGAAGGGCGTCGGGACATGTAGGACCGCAGTCCGGCGACCGATGCGTGTGAAACGGTTTGCTCATCCTGCGATAGCCTGACCCGCTCGGCACCACTCTTTTACCGCGACTGTTCGTTATAAACCTCTTACTAATCATCTAGTTATCTCAGGTTCACCGGCAGACGCTCCGAATCTGAGGTGATGGCAGGAGAATTGCACTCTTCCTGAGGTCCAGGGCAGCAAGTTATGGCTGGCCTTCCAGAACCCATGCGGCCAGTCGCGCCGTGCTGAATGTAACCGCATCCAACTCGACGCAGAAGAAGCCGGGCCAACCAGCCCGGTTTTCTTTTTGGTGACTGAGAGTCTGATTCGGCAGTAGACACATGAACCGCGCCCGCCGCGAGTTCAAATCAGCATGGGAGTTCAGGCTCGAGGAATCCGTTCCCTTCCTCTTCGGTGGCGGTCAGTCCTTCGGGGAGCGTGCCGCGGTTGTATTCGGCCATGCGGTTTTTCCACTTGAGGAAGTCGGTGATGCTCTGGGGCTCGATGCGGACCTCGACGCGGCGGAGACTCGCTAGCAGCAGGTTCATCTCGTAGCGGAAGCCCACGGCGGTGCGCAGATTCTTGGCTGAGGGATGAAGGGTTTCGATGCGACCGCGGCGGAGTTCGAGCAGTCCCCAGCCGGGTGGGAGTTCCTCCACTCTAATCAACGCAGGCGGCGTCAGGTAATAACGCTCGCTGCCGACGCCCTTCTCTGGTTTCTGGCGGAAGGGCTTCACGCGATCCGCGATAAAATCGGCGCGAGTCGCTTTGCACTCAACGAGGACCGAATGACTGGCCTGTTTCCATCCGATGGCGTCGGGCATTTCGCCGCTGACGCACGCTTGTTCGGAAAGAACGACGCCGCATCGGTAGTAGCGGAGCCAGCGGACGGCGCGTTCGACGAGTTGGGCATGGGTCATGGGGATCGGCTTCCGGCTTCCGGAAAAACGATATCAGGCGTCCTCGATTGATGCGATGGAAAAGTTGGGGAAGTAACTGCGCAGTGACCCCCGCTTTACGATCCTTGTCGTCTTTTGCTGCTTCAGGATCGTTTCTTCAATTCTGCGCGACGCTGGACTGAAGTCCGATGGATGGCAACGCGTACTGGTCTTACCATCACCGGCCGGCGCAGGACCGTTTCCAGAAGATATCTTTCGGCAGCAACGGCCTGGGCGGTTGAACTGCCTTCACGATAGCCCTCCGCGGCGATCACTACCGCTTCGTTCTTTCCCAACGGCGTGGGTTTGCGCAGGAAGCCGTTGGTGCGGCGTTTTGTCGTCGCATCGTTTGCGATGTTCACGCGCCGGACTTGACCATCGTGCTCGGTGTCCAGAGAGTTGGCCAGACGGAGAATCGCAGAGAGTTGGATCAACTGTTTCTGCTCGTCCTGGACTAGGTCCTGAAGAAGCTTGTGCCTGCGCGTAGGCAGGGCCTTGCAGTGGAACCGCACGACGATCGCGGCGTGTGCCATGGCCTGCGCCTTCCAACCCAGCGGCACGCCGTGCTTTTTGATTAGGTCAAACGACGCTTTGTGATGATTTTTCTTCCCCTTGGACATGCCGACATCGTGGAGCAAGGCTGCCGCATACAGAGTCTCGCGTGCACTAATGGCGTCGTCGGCGACTGGTGAATCGCTTGAGGACTTCGAGTTCAGCAATCCAGCCGCGGTCAGTCCATCGTAGAGTTCGAGGCCAAGCCGCGCGACGTGCTCCGAGTGAGCGAAATCGGGATCCAGAGCCTTGGCCCACAGCTTCATGCGGCGCGTGGCGATGTCGCGGATCTGCTTGCCCTGCGGCAGTCCGGCACGCCAGACGTTCCAGAGAGAATCCGCTCCGGTCGTTCTGTCGCGGTACTCGCTGACCCGCTTTGCGCGTTCTTCCACAATGCGAGTATGCCAGAGCTCGCGCGACGCTTCGTCGGAGAAGACACGGCACTCAAGAGCGGTCGCCCAGAGCACATCGAGATCGTGGACTTCGCCGAGAAGATCTTGCATATGCTTCAGATCGTTGCTCCACAGGTTGTGTTCCACCGGCAGAAAATTTTCAACGATGTACCGGAAGCGCTTGATGCCGATGCGAAGCGTGTGCAGCGCGACCTGCGAGCGCGTGCGCATGGCACGGACATGTAACTCACGGGCTGCAGTCCAACGCTCAAGGGCCAGATGCTTGAATACCGCGCTACCCGAGCGGATTCGTGCAGACCGCTGGGGCAGAGATGTACTCCACTGCTTCCATTGCTTGCGGTCGAAGGCATCAAGGGCTACCCGGGCCTCATGTTTGTGCGCGGATTCCTTCGACTTCAGGATGTGGTGAAAGGCCTGGACAGGGTCCGAGACTGGTATGGGATCGGGGGTAGCTTCCTGCCCGTGAGGAACGTCGGATTGGCGGGTCGGCTCTGCATCCCCCAGTGCCGCAGCCGGAGACAGCTTGTCCAACCACTCCATCATGATCTGGACATCGCGAAGGCTGCCTAAACTCTGAAACAGCTTTTTTCCGGCCTTCTTCATGGCCTTCCAATCGCGGTCGGGGTCCATCGCCATCATGCCGTCGGCCATGGAGCGGCAGCGGCGCAGCGAAACTCGAAGATCGTGGACGGGGTCGGCACTGAAATCTGCCGTGACGTTGTCGCACTCTTCAAGCACGCGCAGCATCCAGTAACGGAGGCCTGTAGAGTTGGCGGTGACTTTCATTTGAGCGACAGCAGACATTCTAGCTAAAGTGGAGGATGCTGACCGGAATGCCTTCTCGTGAACGGGGAGTCGCACAAAGAGTTCCAGGTATTAAAGCAGATCAGGCATGGAGCAGCGCTACCGGGAAATCGCGGAAGATCTCGCCTGGCGACATGCTTCGGCCGCCGTCGCGCGGTTGCGATTCTACTTTTGTGTTCGATAGCACGCTGGTCCACTGCTGCGGGGAATCCCCCGGAAGCATGATGCGCGTATCGCACCAATCTTGCTGCGCGGGATCATCACTTCCCTTCCTGACAACTTGGGTCAGCCATCGAGGCACCGCTACCAGAACCGATGTCTCTTGTGTGCGGCGCAGGAACGCGATCACATTTCGAGCATGGCACCCGGCCGTTTGCAGCGGAACGAATTCTCCTTCCTGGAAGAGAGCGGCGTGATCACGGCGGAAGCGGAGTGCTTCACGAATGAGATGCAGCTTGACGCGCCCGTCGCTCCAGCGATCTACCAAGCCGCGTAGGTCGTAATTCGGCTGCATAATTTCTTTGAGGGCTGACGTTCGCTTTTCGAAGTCGATGGCGCCTCGGTTATCGGGATCGACCATGCGAAGATCCCACAACTCGGAGCCCTGATAGAAATCCGCAACGCCGGGAGAGGCGATCTTCAAGAGCGTCTGCGAAAGCCCATTCGCCATGCCAAAATATGCAACCTTCCTCTGAAAGCTTTGGAAGTCCTGCAGAAACCCGCCATTCTCGTTCCCGAGGACCTTCGCCGCGAAGTTCGTCAAAGCCCGTTCGTGCGCTTCGTTCGGTCGCGTCCACCGGGTGTGGACCATGGCTTCACGCGTGGCTTTGATCAGGTGCTCCTGCACGCGCTGAAGAAAAGGACCTCGGCTTTCTTCCTCCAGCGGCCAAACACCGAGCAGCGTCTGATAAATAAAGTATTCTTCGTTGCGGTCCGGAGCCGACTGTCCACCGTTTTGCTCTTTGTGCCGGGCATTGAGTTCAGACCAGCGCTGGAGATGTTCCTCCCATTCCTGGGGAATCTCCGACAGCACATTCACTCTGGCACGAACGTCTTCGCTGCGTTTGGTGTCGTGCGTGGTGGTGGCATTGAGCGTCCCCGGCCAACACTGCCGGACTTCGAGGAATTTGTTGAACTGCTCAAGCGACGGAGCCTCTGTGGGCCGCGGATTCCCTCCCACTTCATTCAGAGAAAGCAGTGGGTGATAAACGTAGAGGGACGTATCTTCGAACCCCTTGGCAACGATGGGCCCGGTGAACTGCTGCCAGCGCATCACGAAGTTCAGGCGGGCTTCCCGCTGATCGGCCAGGACCTGCGGGGGGTTTTCGAGCAGCAAAACTTCACGAACAAAGTCGAACGCTGGCGCGGTTAGATGCGGAGCGCGCGTTCGAGCTTCGGCGACGGCTTCCTCGATATACTGCATGGCGCTCGGCGGAAGTTCGACATTGCGAATGTAGGTGCGGTAGATGCTCATGCAGGCCGTGACTTCGACTAAAGCGCTGATCAACTGAGGACGATCAAGTTCGCGCGCATAGCGGTCCTGCGCGGCGAGTTCTGCGAGTTGTCGACCCAGCGTCCTCATCTCGACGCCAAGAAGCGTGCTCATCACCAGTTTCTTTTTCTGATAAAGAATGTCCGCGAAGTCCTGCTTCCGGCCGATGAATCCGGAATAGATTTCTTCCAGGCGAAGGGATCCTTCTGGGTCCACGAACACGCCGTTGACTTCGTTGGTAAAGTCATAACCCGTGGTGCCGCTGACAGGCGAGTCTTCCGGAAGGCCTTCACCCCGCGCAAGAATCTTCTCGACCAGCACATAGGATTGCGTACCGGCACGACTCTCTTCGGCCGAGAGGCGTTCCTGGAGACGATTGAGGTACGTTGCGGGATCGCGGAGACCGTCAATGTGATCGATACGCAGTCCGGCGAGAGGATTGCGCGCAACCAGCCGGAAAATGTAGCCGTGGCTGGCCTCGAAAACGATGGGGTCTTCGACGCGCACTCCCACGAGATCGGCAATGGTGAAAAAGCGACGGTAATTGATGCTGTCGTTCAGGTTCTGCCAGAAGGAGAGCTTGTAATTCTGCTCGCCGAGCAGGCGCTGCAGCAGACCAAAGCTGCGAGCATCTCCCGGCTTGCCGTTATATTCCGCGACATTTTCCTCGATCAGACGGGCGATCTCGGGACTGGTGCCGACGATGGCTCGGATACGGTCGCGTGTGGATTCAAATCTCAGGCGCTGCTCGCCAGAGCTGATTCCAATGCGGCGGTCGCCCCGCGCGAGTTCCAGGGCCGCAGCGAGAATTCCGGAGAATTCGTGATAAGCGGCGCCCTCTTCGCTCAGGAAATTCTTGAGACGGCCGGCATGCAGATTGATGATCGCGTGGTAAGACCGTGGGGCAACTGGGAATAGAGACTCGTAATACTGAAGAAAGAAGCGCCCTTCCTGAAAGACGAGCTTGATTTCCCCCGAGTCGAGGGCTTCGCCGAACGGACGCCCAAGCACTGGAAGAAGAATGCGGCCTTCCAGCGAACGCGACGTCGGGTGCCAGTCGATATCGAAAAATCCCGCGAACGCGGATTGGGAGCCGTTCTCGAGCACATCTAACCACCAGGGATTCTCAGCGCTCGCGGCCATGTGATTGGGGACGATGTCGAGCAGCAGGCCCATTCCCCGGTTCTGGAGTTCGCTTTGCAATGTATTGAACTCTTCTTCGGTGCCGATTTCCTGATTGATCCGGCTGGGATCGATCAGATCGTAACCGTGGGTACTTCCCTTGCGGGCCGCGAGGACCGGCGAGAGATAGAGGTCCGAGATCCCGAGGTCGTGAAGATAATCGAGAATCTTCAGCGTGTCGGCAATACGGAAATTTTGGTTGAGCTGAATGCGATACGTCGCCGAGGGCAAGCGGGTTGGCGGCATTGTCTAACCTTGTGGAAGCAAGATGTGCATCTGCGAGGCAAGGCGATTCAGTTCTTCATGACGTTGTTTGGCGGCCGGATCGGGGTTCGGAGCATGCCATCCGTTCTGTTGATACGCGCTGAGCAGCGGACGATACACCATGTTTTGAGCTTCCCATAGCACGACTGGGAATGGGAAAGATGGAATCAGATCGAGCAGCTTGATTATTCTTTCCACGGCTGCGGGACCGGTAGGATTCGCCGCGAAATCGGCCGCTTCTTTCTCGACCCGCCTTCGGATCTTGTATTCGAGCGTCGTGCTGTCGAGACTAATCTTGCTGGCGGCGGCTTCGCGCAACAGGCTTTGAATGCCTTCCGTGTCGAGTTCGGGACGATCAAGATACTGCTGCAGCTGGCTGTTCAGCGCAATCTCGGCGGCGGACTTGAGGGCACCGGGAACGGGGATGTCCAGTCCATTGAGGAAACGAATGAGCGGGCCCTGACTTTCAAAAACGGCTCGATAGACAGCGGCCGCGGAATTCAGCGAGTCGTTCAGGATTAGGCTGGTGATCTTTCGCTGTTCGTCGCGGAACAACTGGCGCAGGGAGAAGATATCCTTTCCGTAAGTCTGATCCAGGAGTCGAATCATCTCGGCCGTGTCGGCCTGGTCAAATGCTTCCACGAGTTTCTTCTCTTCCGTTTCGGAATGCTTTTCGAACGGCTGGACTCCGGCGGTGACATTGTGGTCGCCGAGATGAAGAACGGCAAAGCTCAGAGTCTGGCACTCCTGGGTGATGGCAGAGCGAAATTGCGCTGTCCCCGTCGCGAACCGCATCTTGCCTTCAGCGTCCAGAGAGTACTTGATGCGATCCGCGTCAAAGCAGTAGATGCGAGTCTTCTCAGGATAACTCTCGAATAAAGAACTGATGGCGTAGTGGCCGGCGACACGCGGAATGTCCACAACGGCGGGCTTTACCCACTTTTCGTACAGACGGGCTCCGTTCTCGTGCTCGGCCAGATTGCTCTTGGCATTCGCCAGGTGCTGGAGGAATTCCGGCTCGATCGATTCCCCGGAGACATTCTCGGCCAGGCGCAGCGCGCGGCCGGCATAGTGGATGACCTGGACGGTTTCGATCCCGGAGAGTTCGTCAAAGAACCATCCGCAACTCGTGTACATCAGCATGGCATGCCGCTGCATTTCGAGGAGCTTCAAGACCAGCACTTCTTCGTCATGCGCGAGAGGACGGAGTGCATGGTCAGCGAAAAAAGCCTTTCGCGATTCTTCCGAGCGATCAAGAATGACGCGGATGTAGCCGTCGCGGGCGGCCCAAGGATCCCGAACAAAAAGCTTCATGCGGGATTCGAAGATGGGCGCCAGTCGATCACGAAGCCAATCCAGCGCGGCTCGAAGCGGAGCGCGCCACTGCTGATTCCAGTCGTGCCCTCCAGCATTGCAGCCGCAATCGCTGCGCCACCGCTCGACACCGTGAACGCAACTCCAGGAGCTGTTCTCGACAATTTCGACCTGTTCCTCGGCCGGGTGCTTCTCCAGAAATTCGCCATAGTTGGTGAGCTTGGCGACCCCGCTACCTTCGATTTCATCCAGGGCAAAACTGAGCGCCATCTCGCCGAAATGATGATGGTGGCCGTAGCTCTCACCATCGGTCGCGATGTGCACTAACTGGTCTCCCTCGCGCGTGTCAGAAAAACCGCTCAGCAGGCGGTCGGCAAAACGCTTGCCATCGCTCAGCAGGCCTTCAAATGCCACCCCTTGCGAGATCGGGCCATCGTAGAAGAACAGACTCAGACTCTTCTTTGAGGGAAGCTTCGCGAGATATGCATGCGCTGGGTCGATGCGCGCGCCGCTGACATCATGGTAGCGGCCGCTGGTCCTGGAGCGAACGCGCTTGGCCTGGCGTGGCGCAAGGACTGTGAACGTGATTTCATTCTCGGCGAGGACCTCGAGAGTTTCGGTGTCGCATGCTGTTTCAGGCAGCCACATGCCTTCGGGTTTGCGGCCGAAACGGCTCTCGAAGTCCGCAATTCCCCATTTCACCTGCGTGACCTTATCCCGCCGGTTGGCCAGCGGCATGATCATGTGGTTATAGGCTTGTGCCAGGGCAGAGCCATGTCCGGAAAACTTCTCGCGGCTCTCTTTATCCGCTTCCCGGATGGACTCGTACACACGGGGAGCCTGATCTTTCATCCACGAGATAAGCGTCGGGCCGAAGTTAAAGCTGATCTCGGAGTAATTATTCTTGAGCTTAAGGATGCGATTTTCGGAATCAAGAATCCGTGATGCTGCGTTCGGCGCGTAGCACTCGGCTGTAACGCGTTCGTTCCAGTCATGGTACGGGTAGGCGGAGTCCTGCAATTCAATCGCTTCGAGATAAGGATTCTCGCGCGGCGGTTGATAGAAGTGACCATGGATGCAGACGAATTTCACTCGGCCTCCCTCGTCGATTGGAAAGGTTTTAATACTAAAAGAGAATACGGGGAAACACCTACGTCGCGAACCGCGGAGATAATTAAATACTCGGGCAGGTCCGAATCGGCGCCGTGCCATGACTTCGCGGACGACTGCAAGAGAACTTCCCACTTCCCTGTCAGCTGCGCGGTGTTCAGCTTCAGCGGAAGATCGGAGAAGTTAAACACGACGACAGACGATCGATCGCCGGCATCGTACGACAGCAATAGACCTCGATCCCCTAATTCACGGACGCCGTGCGAAGAAGCTCTCCCGAGTCCGAGATCTCTTCGCAACTGAACAAGACGCTGGTAAAAGCGATAGAGCGTGCGATGCGGCTCCTGACCCTTCAGAGAAAGATTCAGGTGAGAACGCCCGTACGTTTGCTCGTCCTGCGGATCGGGAACGGCGTCCTCCCATCCAAAAGCGGCGAATTCTGCACGGCGTCCGCGGCGCACGGCTTCCACCAGGTCGTGATCCCCATGGCTGGTGAAGTATTGGAAGGGCGCCGGCTCTGCATATTCTTCTCCCATAAACAACAGTGGGACGAAAGGAGAAAGCAGAGTAACTCCTGCGGCTAGCTTTAGAGATTCAAACTTGACGAGAGTGGGCAGCCGCTCTCCCGCAGCGCGATTCCCGACCTGGTCGTGATTCTGATTGCAGACCACGAATTTCGATGGAGTGAGCCCCTCAGGCGAATTGCCATGACGGCGCTTGCGGTGGACGGAATATTGCCCGCGGTAACACCACCCGTCTCGCAGGGTAGCTGCCAAGTGCGAGATGCCACCGAAATCGGAATAGTAGCCGCCATTCTCGTGAGTGAGAAGCGTGTGTACAGAATGATGGAAGTCGTCACTCCACTGGGAATCGAGAGCGAATCCGCCGTGGCCGGCATCGCGAAGAAGGCGGTTATCGTTGAGATCGCTTTCGGCAATGAGATAAAGCGGTCTTCCGATGTTCGAGGAAAGTTGGTCGACACGCGATTTGAGTTCCGAGAGAAAGTGCTGTGCGCCGAAATCGAAGATTCCATGCACCGCGTCGAGGCGCAAGGCGTCAATGTGAAGTTCTTCGAGCCAGCAGAGGGCGTTATCGATGAAAAATCTTCTTACGTCGTCGCTGTCTTCGCCGTCGTAGTTGATGGCCTGGCCCCATGGAGTACGGTACCGGTCCGTAAAATAGGGACCGAAGGCTGACAGATAATTACCCTCCGGGCCGAGGTGGTTGTAAACCACGTCGAGCGCAACAGCTAGCCCGTGTGCATGGGCCGCGTCGACGAAGCGATGAAAAGCATCCGGACCGCCGTAAGAGTTTTGTACGGCAAAAGGGTAAACACCGTCGTAGCCCCAGTTGCGCGAGCCCGGAAATTGAGCGACCGGCATGATCTCGATGACGGTGATGCCGAGATCCACGAGCTCGCCGAGATGCGGAATGACGGCATCGAACGTTCCTTCCGATGTGTAGGCCCCAACGTGCAGCTCATAGAAGATACTGTCCTCGAGGCGAATTCCCTTCCAGTCACGGTCAGTCCAGCGGAACGCTCCCGTGTCGACAAGTTCTGACGGTTGATGAACTCCTTCGGGTTGAAAGCGGGACGCGGGATCGGGGAGTTCACGTCCGTCTTCGAGTTGGAAAAGATAGCGAGCGCCAGCCTGCAAATTGCGGACGACAGCCTGCTGGTAGCCATGCGGCTGACTCTGCATGGGCACCAGTTCATCGCGGTCGATGATCTTCAGCGAAACAAATTTCGAGTTTGGGGCCCAGAGAAGAAACTCCCACTCGCCGTCGGGAAGACGGTTGGCGCCAATGCGCATCGAATCGACTGCAGTACTCATACGTGACATGTCAGGGGTCCCGGAGCCACTACGCTAGATGTCGAACACGCGATAGGGAGACGAGGGCTGTCGCGCCTGGAGCAAGGTTATGGCTACATTGTAGACAGGAGTTCCACCGGTAGTCTTCCCTTCCAACTGACCGTGATGGGCGTGGCCGTGCACAACCAGGTCCGCCCCGTGGCGATCGACCACTTCCGCAAGGCGAGTTGTTCCGAGGAATGGAAAAATTTCCGCTGCTTCACCCTGCACGGTCGCGGCGATCGGGGAGTAGTGGAGGATGACGACACGCTTGGGAGTCCGGAGTTGCGCCATGGCTCGTTCCAGTTTTAACGCCTCGTCGATCGAAGCCTGGACGAATACCTTGATTTCAGGCTCGCCGAATGCGGTAAGGACGCCGCGCCCGAACCCTCCGATGAAGCCCTTGGTTCCGGCGAAGCCGACGCCGTCGCGCTCATATGCGGTTCCGTCCAGAACCTTGATGCCCGAGCCCTCCATCATCCGCATGAGTTCCACCTGCTTGTTGCTCTCATAATCGTGATTACCAAGGACGGCGATGGTGGGAATCCTGGAGCGAACCACTACGTTCAGCAGCGGCTCCATTTCTTGCGTCGTACCGTAGTTGGTGAGGTCGCCGGCAAGCAAGAGAATTTCCGCCTCGTCGCGCACGCGGGTCAACTGATCGTGCAGCGCGTTGTGGCGCGCTGGCGTGAAGTGCAGGTCGGCGGTGGCTGCGATTCTCATTGGTCCTGGCGCTTTGGCGGTATGCTTTGCAGGCGGCGTTCGCGATAGGCCTGCATCACGTTCACCAGGCCCCACTCATTCAGGTCGATGGCGAACATCTTATCGTCGATCAAGCTGCCGCGAAATTTCGCATTCGGGTCGGGATGCGAAAGAGCATTCTGAAAGCGATTCAGCAGATCGCACCAGACATCCATGGGAACATAGTTCGTCTGCGCCGGGTAGACGTAACGGAATAGCACCAAGGCCCAGAAGACCATTTCCCAATTCTCCCCCGCGAGATCGAGAATGCGCTTCCAGTCAAGATTCCCCTGTGTACTGTACACAATGTGAGCGATGTCGGCCCCGTCGAAGCGCTCGCGGCGGGTCACGAAAATCTTCGAGGCGAGCAATTCTTCCGCCGCAAGTACTCTCGTGCGAACTCCATGCACGGTGGCCGGTTTCGAGCGCCGGATCCAGGACTCGTCGACAACGATGGTCGCATTACTCATGCCGGTGATAAGGTCAACGAAAAATCCGTCGCGGTGCGCCTTGAAAAGCCAGACGGGATCGCAAACCTCGGACTCGAAGCCTTTCCTTTTAAGGAGCGCCATAGCGGAGACCGCGCCCTGCGCGGTCAAAAAGAGATCGAGGTCTTTGGTGTCGCGGCAGATCCCGGTGTGCTCTTGGAGCGCGAACGCTCCAGCCACTGCATAAGGGATACTCTCGCGCTCAAAGAGCTCGAGAATCTCGCGAAAGAGCAACTGCTGTTCCGGAGGGAGTACCAGCGGTTCCGAGGTGGTTTCGGGAGCGGGGGTGTGCTGGGGCTCTGCCATGGGGAACTTGGATGTGAAAGAAGGACAAGCGGTTGTCGTTGCAAGCGACAGCTGATTCCACGTCGCCGGTCTCCCAGTCCGACAAGGGGGCTTCCAATGAGCTACTGACGCGCTGGCTGCTTCCCCTGTACGGTCGACGGAAAGACAGCGACGCAGGAGGCGCGAGAGATCACTCCGGCCGGGATGGCCTTGTTTGGGGTTGACATCACCTCGTCCAACACTTTGCTGGAGTCGTTGAGACGCTCGTTCAGATCAGATTGTTCCCGGGAATCGGAGGCTCGGCTTACAGTCATGCAGACAGCAACCAGGAAAGCAGCGGCCAGAAGACGCAAAACAATAACTTTCAGTTCGCGCATGGCATCGTCCTCTTCAGAGAAGTCGTACGAAGGGAGCAGGCTCCCACCCTGAAATTAGTTAGAACATCTCGCCGATTCCATCCGGTTTAGCTTGTAAGCTCTGCATGAAAATCACGATGGGCGAAGAACCCTTTGCTGTATCCGCGCCAGAAACGCCAGAGTCGGCGTTTGAACCCGACTGTTTTGAGGGGCCAGTTGCGAACTGCCTTCGCAGTACATGGATGTTCCCGGAGCGCTACCAATTTTCCCCTAATGACATGATTGGAAATGCGCTCGTAAGCTTAATGAGGGTATTGAAGCTAGTCGTGGGACAGGCCGCGCCATCTGTGGTGTAGGCATTTCCAAAAATGCAAATGAGTTCAACCAGTCGGGCTTATGCCCGTCGATGAAAGGATGGATGCGATGAAATTGAACAAGATTTTAAAATCCGCGCTGAAGACGGCGGTTTATCTCATGGACGAAACCGCAGACCAGATGGACCGCGTGTCGGAACGTGCGTCATCAATTGCCGAAAACGCGAGAGACTATGTCGCGCCGCAAGAGAATCATGGATTCCGGAACTTCATGAGCTTCCTGCTCGGCATTGGCGTTGGCGTGGGAGCCGGAATGCTGCTCGCTCCATCGAGCGGAGAAGAACTCCGCAGCACCATTACCGACAAAGTTCAAGACATTGGCAGCAGAGTTACGGGGCGAGGCGAAGAGTACGCCACCGGCACCGATATGCGCTAGTCTGCGCCTGGCTTCGATGGGTTGTGGCACGGGCGCAGGTCTGGCAGACGCAGTCGCTGTCTCTAAATACACAGCATCACCGAAAGTGAGGTTCGCATGAACTTACGCAAGGGAGTTATCGCACTATCTTTGCTGGTGGGTGTAGCGGGCTTTTCAGTGGGAGCGTGCACCCAGTCTGCCAAGCAGGACATGAAGGACGCGGGACACGAGACGAAAGAGGCGGCCAAAGATACTGGGCACGCTACTAAAAAGACGGCGAAAAAAGCCGCCCACAAGACCAAATCCACCGCCAAGAAGACCACGCATACGGCGGCGAGAAAGACACGGCAAGCCGCCGACAAGGTCGACGAAAAGACTCAGTAAGAGTTGGCGTTCGATGCGAGTCACGGCACTGGAAAATCTCCAGGACCTGTTTACTTTTCGGTTATAGGGTGAAGGCTGTACCTTCTAAGGAAAACCCGGTATGGCCTCATCCGCCCACCACCCCGCAGAATAAAGCGCTCTCTCCGCTCTCACGTTGAATCAATCGGACTCCTCTTTTGTCGACCGTTCTTTGCATCGACGATGATCGCGACACGCTCGACGTGCGGCAGCGCGTACTGCGAAGCGCGGGCTACGAGGTATTGGCCACGCTGAACGGCGAGGAAGGCCTGCGTTTAGCCTGCTCAGGAGTGCCGATCGACGCTGTGGTGCTGGATTACATGATGCCCGGAATGAAGGGCGATCAGGTCGCGGAGGAGTTGAAGAGTCGGTTCCCCCGCTTGCCGGTGATCGCCGTGTCTGCCGTCCGGCTCCCGCCGGGAATGCTTGAGTCCATTGACGCGTATGTGCAGAAGGGGCAGGACGTAGAAATTCTTCTGACTGCAATCGCCAGAGCGATATCAGCAGCTGCTGATATTCAGGCGCACGGCGGATCGGGAAAGAAGAAGGTGTTGTGCGCCGATGATGAGATCAACGAACTCGCGGCGCGCAAGATGGTGTTTGAGTCGGCGGGATTCGAAGTTTTCACAGCTCGCAATGGAGCTCAAGCGCTGGATGTCTTTCGAGCCGAACCGGTAAATGCCGTGGTGCTGGACTACTTCATGCCCGGTATGAACGGCCTTTCGGTCGCCCGCGAGATGAAGCGACTGCGTCCCAACGTTCCGATTATTGTGCTTTCCGGGTTCGCTTCCCTGCCCGGCGAAACGATCGGCACGGTGGACTCGTGGTTACAAAAAAGAGATGTAGAAGCCTTAGTGCAAGAGTTGGAAAAGCTGATCGAGCAGAAGGGGTCGGGTCCTTCCGCGACGCAGTGAGGCATCAATAACTCTTCCGGAGTGCTTGGGGCTGCCACGCATGAGAACCTTACGGTGCTGCAGGAATGTGAGGTTGTGTGTCTTCCCCCTCGTCATCGCTGTATTGTTCATCGTCCTGGTCGGCAGGTGTGCTGCCGATGCCGCGAGCAAGCAGGACCAGACCAGCGCGCTGAAAGAGATGACGCTCGCGGAACTGGGTAACCTGCAGGTCACCACAGCTACCAAAACTCCTGAAGCAATCTGGAAAACTCCTGCGGCGATCTACGTGATCACGCACGAAGCCATCCTGCGTTCGGGAGCAACCACAATTCCAGAAGCCCTGCGGCTCGCGCCGGGCGTGGAAGTCGAGCGCATCGACACGGACAAGTGGTCGATTGGGATTCGCGGATTCGACAGCCGTCTGAATCGCGACGTCCTTGTCCTGATCGATGGACGGACGGTTTACACCACTTTGCTCGCCGGAACGTACTGGGAAGTCCAGGACACCGTGATGGAGGACATCGACCGCATTGAGGTGATCCGCGGCCCCGGGGGTACCATCTGGGGTCCCAATGCGGTGAATGGGGTCATCAACATCATCACCAAGAACACTTCCGAAACGGATGGGACGCTGGTCAAGGTTCGCGGCGGAAGCGTTGAGCAAGGGACGTTAGCCGTACGGCAAGGTGGCAAACGCGGCAAGCTCAGCTACCGGGGTTATGCCAAGGCATTTAGCCGTGGAACACAGTACCATCCTGACGGACGGAACTTCGATGACTGGCACGGATTGCAGGGCGGCTTTCGCATGGACTGGGCCGAGAGCGCGCGCGATGGCTTCACATTCCAGGGCGACATTTATGATCAGCGACTTGGGGAGAGCGTCGTCGCCACAAGTTATACGCCGCCCTATCAGCAGACCCTCGATCGTGATGCGGTTCTCTCCGGCGGCAATATTTTAGGACGGTGGAAGAGAGATCTCGGCGAAGGGCAAGGCCTGCAATTGCAGGTGTACTACGACCGGGCGAATCGCTACGAGCCGAATTTCACAGACCTGAGGGACACGTTCGATGTCGATTTCATGCATCGCGTCCGACCGTTCGCACGAAACCAGTTTTCCTGGGGACTGGGTGCCCGCTTTAGCCGGGGGCACAATCTTGAAGTCGTTTCCGGTCTGACCTTTGAGCCTGCCCGCAGAACCGACCGCCTGCTGTCGGCCTTTCTTCAGGATGACATCTCGCTCGTAGAGGATAAGCTCTCGCTCGCAGTCGGCACGAAGTTCCTGGAGACGAACTTCAGTCCGCTGCAGCTCCAGCCCAGCGTGCGGCTGACATATACGCCGACGGAGAAGCAGACCCTGTGGGCAGCCTATACGCATGCCGTGCGAACGCCATCGGATGCCGAGCGGGATTTCTTCCTGTCCGGATTTATCGGGATCGCGCCCGACGGATTACCGTTTTTCGCCCGCTTCAATGCGAACCGGAACTTCCGCTCCGAGCAGATGAACGGCTACGAATTAGGTTATCGTCGACTACTCGCTTCGAAGCTCTTCATTGATTTTGCGTCGTACTACAACCACTACAGCGATCTTTTCAGCGAGGACATTACCGGTCCGGCCTTTATCGAAACCGATCCGGCTCCAACCCATCATCTCTTGCCGGCGGAATTCGGCAATGGGTTGCTGGGCTCGACTGCGGGCGGCGAGATCGCGCCGGAATGGCAGGTCACGGATTCCTGGCGACTGCGTGCGTCGTATTCGTTTCTGGAATTGCATATCAAGAAGTCGCCAAATTCTCTTGATATCGGCACTGCCCCGCAGATCATTGGCTCAAGCCCGGAACATCAATTATCGCTGCAATCCGGATTCGACATGCCCAAAGGTGTCTCCCTCGATCTGATGTACCGCTACGTCAGTGCGCTGCCCGCCCAGGGTGTAAAGGCATATTCGACGGCAGATGTCTCGTTGGGTTGGAAGATGAGCGATCACTTCCGTCTATCCGTGGTCGGACAAAATCTGTTTCAGCCTCATCACCCGGAATTCGGGGGAGATCCGGGACCGCTGGTTGGAATCAAGCGGAGCGCCTACGGGCAGATCACATGGCAGAAGTAACGCGATCTTTATAGCGCATGCGAACGAACGACGGACCTCGAGAACGTAAGAGGGGATGCGGCTTATCCAGAGCCGCGCTGGCGCGGCTCGTGCTCGGCCTGACCTTCTGCGTCATATCGTATCTTGCCTACGCCGCAGATCAAGGGCAACGGCCTACCGAAGCCCAGGTCAAGGCAGCCTACCTATACAACTTTGGCAAGTTCGTTCGTTGGCAAGTCGCAGCCGACACAGGCACGTTTGACATCTGCGTCTTGGGCAAGGATCCGTTCGGGTCGTCTCTGGCCACAACCGTCACGGGCGAACGCGTGGACGGCAAGAGCATTGTGGCACGCGATGTTCCGGGAATCCCAGAAACGTCTCACTGCAAAATTCTGTTCATCAGCAGGTCCGAAGAGGCTCGCTTGAAACTGGTGCTTGGCGCGGCGAAGAAGTCGAGCATACTTACGGTCAGCGACATGCCGGATTTCGTAGAGCGCGGCGGCATGATCGGTCTCGTGAACGTGGAGGGAAAGATCCGTTTCGAGGTAAACCTGGCCTCGGTCAATGAGGCGGGCATGACGGTCAGTTCGGAATTGTTGAAGGTTGCGGTCAAGGTTGTCGGTATGGATCAGGCGAAGGAGCCGGGCCGGTGAACATCGCCACCAAATCCATCTCAGCGAAGATCACGTGGATCAATATGCTGGTAAGTGGCGCCGCGCTCTTGCTCGCCGTGGCGGCATTCTTCGCCTATGACCAGCTGACTTTTCGGCAAGGACTGGTTCATGCCCTGTCGGCGCAGGCGCAGATCATTGCCTCGAATAGCGTCTCGGCGCTGGTGTTCAATGATCCGCAGGCGGCGGAGAATACCCTGGCCGCGCTGAAGAACTCCCCGAACGTGGAATCCGCGGGCATCTTCCGGCCGAATCGCACTCCTTTTGCGGAGTATCTGCGTTCAGGGGGTACGGCGCCGCTGAATATCCCGGCCCTTCCTGACCCGCAGACGGAGACGTATCAATTCAGAAACACACACCTGATTCTGATGGAACCCATCAACTTCCAGGGGAGGACGATCGGATTCGTCTACGTCCGCTCTGATCTGAAGGAACTCGACCGCCGATTGAAGCGATACGGAGCCATTGCCGTTGGAGTTCTGATCTTGAGCCTGTTGGCGGCATCGTTTGCCTCCTACGTGTTCAGGAAGTCGGTGGTGACGCCCATTGTCGAACTGTCGCAGGTAGCCCGCGCGGTATCGCAGGGGAAGAACTACTCGGTCCGCGCTGCTCCCAGCAAAGAACAGGACGAAGTGGCGCTGCTGGTGAATGCGTTTAACGAGATGCTCGCGCAGATTCAGGCGCGGGACAACGAACTGCGGAAGGCTCATGACGAACTGGAGCGGCGCGTCGAGGACCGTACCCGCGAACTGGTGGTAGCCAATCGCGAACTGGAAGCGTTCTCCTATTCGGTGTCGCATGATCTGCGGGGCCCAGTCGATGCCGTAAGCGGCTTTGCCTACGTCCTCGGGCGAGAGTACGCCCCCAAGCTGGACGAAAAAGGCAAGGAACTCATCGAGCGAATCCGAAGTTCTGGAAAGCGCATGATGCAGCTTATAGACGACCTCCTGAACCTTTCGCGGGTGACCAGCGGCGCAATGGAGCGGGAGAATGTGAATCTCAGTGAGATTGTCCAGAGCATCAGCGGTGACCTACAGCGCAGCGCGCCGGAACGAAAGGTAGAGTTCGTGATTGCGAAGGTGGCTTCGGCGCAGGGGGATCCGCAGCTTTTACGCGTACTGCTGGAAAACCTTATGCGTAACGCCTGGAAATACACCTCGCAGCAACCCACGGCCCGCATCGAGTTCGGCGTACAAGACCAGAATGGAAAGAGGATCTACTTCGTGCGGGACAACGGTGTTGGATTCGACCCGCGGTCGGCAGGCCGGCTTTTCCAGCCATTCCAAAGGCTGCACTCTTCCGCGGAATTTCCGGGGAACGGTGTTGGCCTTGCCACGGTCCAGCGCATCGTCAGAAGGCACGCCGGCGAGGTATGGGCCGAGAGCGAAATGGACCAGGGAGCGACCTTCTCCTTCTATCTCGGCCGCCAGACAGCCGGCGCTGAATCAGCCTGACAGCCGCGCGGACCCTCCACCGCGCCCGAATTGCACCTCCGCCCAGGATTGACGAGCTCTGGCTCCCTCCTTGCCGCTTCTTCCCTGCAGGTTGTAGCATCAAAAGGTTTGGGCATTCATCGTTTATCTGGTAAGGCAAGGAGACCTTATGGCGACCGATACATTGACCGCTCCCGCGACGTTGAGCAACAGTCAGACGCGGGTTTTCAAGAATTTCATCGACGGCGAGTGGGTTGAGTCCTCGACCGGGCAGACTTTCGAGAATCGCAATCCTGCCGACACGCGCGATCTGGTCGGTATCTTTCAAAAATCAGCAAAGGCCGATGTAAATGCCGCCGTGGAAGCAGCCAAGCGGGCATTCACGAAATGGCGACTTGTTCCGGCGCCGCGCCGGGCCGAGATCGTCTTTCGGGCGGCCGAAATTCTGATCGAACGCAAAGAAGACTACTCCCGCGACATGACTCGCGAAATGGGAAAAGTTCTGGCCGAGACGCGCGGCGATGTGCAGGAAGCGATCGACGCTGCCTACTACAACGCCGGGGAAGGACGCCGGCTCTTCGGTCCGACTGTACCGTCCGAGATGCCGAACAAATTCGCCATGGCGGTGCGGCAGCCCATCGGCGTATGCGGGATGATTACCCCCTGGAACTTCCCGATGGCCATATCCTCGTGGAAGCTGCTGCCCGCGATCGTTTGTGGAAACACTTGCGTCATCAAACCGGCGCAGGATACTCCGCTCTCCACTTTCAACCTGGTGCGGGCCTTGTACGACGCGGGACTGCCAAAGGGCGTCATCAATATCGTGACTGGCTTCGGCGCAGACGTGGGGACGCCTCTCGCAGAACATGCCGATGTGCGGGCGATTTCGCTGACTGGATCGTCCGCAGTGGGACGCATTGTCGGCGGCATCGCGGCGCAGAGCTTCAAGCATTGCTCGCTCGAACTCGGCGGGAAGAATCCGATGATCGTGCTCGACGACGCGAATCTCGACCTCGCGATTGAAGGCGGACTGTGGGGCGCGTTCGGCACCACGGGTCAACGCTGCACTGCAACGAGCCGCATGATCGTGCAGAAAGGCGTATATCGGGAGTTCGTCGAGCGCCTCGTGGACCGGGCAAAGAAACTCAAGGTCGGGAATGGACTCGACGAAACGGTCCAGATGGGCCCAGCGGTCAACGAGAAACAATTGCAGACCGATCTCAGCTACGTTGAAGTCGGAAAGAACGAAGGCGCCAAACTGGTCTGCGGCGGCACTCGTTTGGACAAGGGCGAATATCAGCATGGCTGGTTTATGGAGCCGACGGTATTCACCGATGTCGATGCCAAGATGCGCATCGCCCAGGAAGAGATCTTTGGGCCGGTCGTTTCTGTCATCCCGTGCGACGGCATGGAAGACGCAATCGAGATCGCAAATGGAATCGAGTACGGGCTCTCATCCGCGATCTACACCAAAGACGTGAACAAGGCGTTCTCCGCAATTCGGGACCTGTATGCCGGGATTACGTACATCAACGCTCCCACCATTGGTGCCGAAGTGCACCTGCCCTTCGGTGGAACCAAGGCGACCGGCAATGGACACCGCGAAGGCGGCATCGGGGCGATCGACTTCTACACGGAGTGGAAGTCGGTGTACGTTGATTATTCCGACAAACTCCAGAAGGCACAGATCGACCGGGCGGAATAAACGTTTCAACACGAACGCGAAGGGGATCACGGAAGGTGATCCCCTTTTCTTTCTATGACATTCGCGAATTTCTCGCTCCGGAAAGTCACGCACATTCGTAACTTGTTTAGCCCTTGCTGCCGTTTTACTGTGGCGGCATGAGGCTTCCCTCCTTGTCTCATAAATCATCGAATGGGTGGCCTTGTGAAAAACCGCACTTCCAAAATCTCCTTTACTGCTCGCACGGTTTGTCGCCTGGCAGCACTGTTCCTGTCGATTAGCTCCGCAATCAGTCCAAACCTCTCCGCTCAGAATTCGAAAACCAGGCGGAAAGTTGTCGTTTCCGTCGCACCGGACTACCCCTACGTTCTCAAGAATGGCCATTTTGAGGGACAAGTGCGGTTGGAAGTGACCGTGCTTCCCAACGGCAATGTCGCCAAGGTGGAGATCAAGGGCGGCAATCCCATGTTTTCGCAGTATGCCTCCAAAGCCGTGATGCAGTGGAAGTACGTTCCGGCAGCGGCTCAGACCGTGGAAGAGGTCATCTTCAACTTCGGTGACAGCGTCCGCTAAGTCTCTCAGCTTGAACGCTCGCACCGCCAGATGCCAGATTTGTACCCGCCAACCGGCTCGCAACATTTAGAATTTGTCTCTAGCGCGGCCCGAAACCGGGCCACGCCGAGGCATTCATGACAACCATCAGTGAAATCCGCGAGATCTCGTCTGCTTCTCGCCTGGAAAATGTCCGGTACGCCATCCGAGACCTGGCTTGCGTCGCCGATGAGGTAATCGCGCAGGGACACAAAGTCCTTCCCCTCAACGTTGGGGACCCGCTGAATTTCGATTTTCAGACCCCGCCGCACATTATCGAAGCGGTCTACAAAGCCATGCGCGACGGGAAGAATGGATATGCCCCCTCCCCCGGCGTCCCTGAGGCTCTCGAGGCCATTCGGGGAGAAGCGGCGCGCAAGGGGATCACGACCGTGCGCGATGTGTTCGTTACGGCGGGGGTGAGTGAAACGGTCGATCTGTGTCTTTCGGCGCTCGTGAATCCCGGGGAAGACGTTTTGACTCCCTCCCCGGACTATCCCCTCTACTCTGCCGTGCTCTGCAAATTGGGGATTGGTTTGAATGCCTACGACCTGGACGAGGAGAACGGATGGCAGCCGGAATTGGCTGACATCGAGCGCAAGCTAACGCCGCGTACGCGCGGCATCGTGCTCATCAATCCCAACAATCCCACCGGTTCGCTCTGCACCCGAAAGATGCTTGAGCAGGTCGCAGAACTGGCGCGGCGGCACAACCTGATCGTGTTTTCCGACGAAATCTACGACAAGCTGATTCTGGATGGCACCCCGCATATTGCGTTCGCGTCCGTGGCGCCCGATGTGCCGTGCATTACGTTTGGCGGCATGTCGAAGAACTATCTTGTGCCCGGATGGCGCATTGGCTGGGGTATCGTCTCGGGCAATGCGGCTGCGGTGAAGAGTTATACGGAAGGCGTGCACCGTCTGCTGCGGGCGAGACTGTGCGCCAACCATCCCGAGCAGTATTCCATCAAGCCCGCACTGGAAGGACCGCAGGATCATCTCGTCGAAGTGCAACGGAAACTGCGTTCACGACGAGATCTCACGCAGAAATGGTGCGAGGCCACGCCGCGCATGAGTTGCGTGGCGCCGCGCGGGGCTTTCTATGCGTATCCGCGCATTCAGATTCCGGAGAGCGACGAAATCTTCGTCAAGGAACTCATTCGCCAGAAGCATGTCATGGTCGTGCACGGGTCAGGCTTCGGACAGAAGCCGGGGACGCAGCACTTCCGGATCGTGTTCCTGCCGGATGAGGCCACGCTCACGAAGGCGTATGTGGGGATTGCGGAGTTCATCCGCGAGCGATACGGAACTCCCTAAGATAACGCGGATGCACGCGCAACGATCTACAGGATAACGCTCGATTGTCCACACGACCCTCGAACTTCTGGCCCAAATCACGGCGAATCGTAGTCCCCGTCCTTCGTCCACTTGCAGGTGCACCTCAATTTAATGTGGTGGATCGTTTTCGGTTGGTGGCCACGCGAAATTCCCGGCTCGTCCCCACGGGCTGGTGAGTAGTGCTTGTTCAGTAGTTTGCTGGTTTATTGCCCTTGTAGTGAAGTCTTGGTCTTTTTCTTTGGACGCGAATCTGCTCTAATCAGAAGTTAAAGCAACACCGCGACTTAAGCGGTGTTCCAATCATCGTGGTTGATATTCATTCTCACATTCTCCCGGAAGTCGACGACGGCCCCAAGACGTGGGACGTCAGCGTCGAAATGTGCCGCCGCGCTGCGGCCGATGGCATCGCGCACATGGTCGGAACGCCG
This sequence comes from Terriglobia bacterium, assembly GCA_963727085.1. GTDB lineage: Bacteria > Acidobacteriota > Terriglobia > Terriglobales > Acidobacteriaceae > Sulfotelmatobacter. The sequence continues at coordinate 277,666 of CAVSER010000009.1, forward strand.
CACGCAAACGAGCGTTATGCCTACGATCGCGAGAAGTTGCTGGGAGTTGCTGCACGCCTGCAGGAATTGGTAGGGGATGCGCTAAAAATCGGCTTGGGATGCGACTTCCATCTCTCGTACGAAAACATACAGGATGCTATCGCGCACCCTACGCGCTATGTCATCAATAACACACGGTATCTGCTGGTGGAGTTCAGCAACTACGGTGTGCCCCAGAGCACGTCCGACTCGTTCCACCGTCTGGGCGATGCCGGCATGACTCCGATCATCACGCACCCCGAGCGGAATCCGATTCTTCGCGAAAATTTGCAGCGCGTCGTGGAATGGGCCGAGCAGGGATGCGTTGTGCAAGTTACAGGATCCGCGCTGACCGGCTTCTGGGGAGAACGTTCGCAGCGTGCTGCCCACTGGTTGCTGGAGCGCCAGGCCGTGCATGTTCTGGCGACCGACGCGCACGATCTCGAGAAGCGCGTACCGATTCTTTCCACGGCGCGGGAAGCCGTCGAGCAAATTTGCGGAGAAGAAATCGCACACGCCCTTGTGGAATCCAATCCGCAGGCGATCGTCGCTAATCAGCCTCTGCCGTATTTTCCCCGTCCGCTCGCAACGAGTTACCGCAAAGGCGGGAAATAGTCCGAAGGGTGCCCGTCCTACGGATTCCTGCTGCTCTGGAGAAATTACCGCGGGTCTGCGGAAACCGCCGCCGGCGTTGATGCCTGGCTGGGTGTATTTGCTACCGGGGCTGTCGTATTCGACGTGGTTGGAACCGATGTTGCCTTCGGCGGATCCGGGACCGTGATCATGGCGCTCTCGGGATTCAGCAGATGATCTTTGCTGGGCCCCAGTCCCAGTTTGATGAGCGCCCGGGAATCCGGGACCGTCTTGCTCTGCCAGCCGTGGTCGGCCTGATAACGGCGCATCGCCTGTTCGCTGGCGTCATTCCATGTCCCGCTCGCTTCTCCGTTGAGGTAATGCTCGCGGATCAGCGCTTCCTGGATGGCTTGTGCTCGTTCCGAGTCGATCTTCTGCTGGCCGCGCACTTTGCTGGATTTCTTCTTTCGCAACGACTTCTTCGACGATGCATTGTGCATCGTGCCCGATGATCTGGACGACGTCGCCGTGTGACGCTTGTGTGTGCGCTTCGACGTGGTGGTCTTCGCTGTCGCCGGTTTCTTAGGTGCGTTCTTGGTGGAACTCTGGCTTCCATACGCACGAACGAGAGCGCACATCATCGCCAGCGAACACGCAATGCTGAGCGCTGCCCGGCGATATCCCCGTCGATGAGACGTTCTGAAACTCATGCAACCGTTCTTCAATTCATCCGCAAATAGAAAGCCCAACGAAACTGGCACTGTAATCATGCTTGATCTTGACGTACAGTGCCAGTCCCCGTTGGGCAGAACCGCATTACGGAAGTGTACCCGCCAGGAAGATGGTTCCATCCTGTCGGCCCGTTCCGCGCTGGCGCACCAGGAATACCACGTCCTGGCCGCTCTTCAGGGTCGTTTCGATCTTGGCGAAGTCGTCCTCGCTGTTGACCGGCTGTTTGTTGATTTCCAGGATAATGTCGCCGCGCGCTAAATTCACATCTTCGGCGAATGAACCCGGCTTCACATCCTGCACAATCACTCCCTTGCCCGACGCGATGTCGAGCCGGTCCGCCATTTCCGGCGTCACTTTGCGAACCGTGATACCGAACTTGCTCGGCTTGGGAGCGTTCTCGTCCTCGTTATTCTGGTCCTCACCCAATCGTGCGGCGAAGAGCTTGGAGCGGTCCGCAGTCGTCACGGCCGTTTCTTGGGCCTTGCCGTTACGCACGAAGCCAAGTTGTATCTTGGTTCCGGGCTTGCGGGAGGCAATGTAGTCCACCAGGTCCGATCCTTTTTGAACTTTCTTGCCATCGACGGTGGTAATGGTATCGCCAACCTTCAAGCCAGCCTGATCGGCGGGGCTTCCCGCGACCACGCTCGAAATGGTCACACCACTGCCTGAGCCGTACACACGTGCAATCGCGGGATTCTCGACCTGATCGAACATGATCCCGATCGATCCGCGCGAAACCTTGTGCTCGGGCCCTGTGAGCTGGTTGTAGACCTCAACGACCGTCTTCGAGGGCAGCGCGAAGCCAATGCCGGCGTAGGCATTCGTCTCGCTGAGAATGGCCGTGTTGATGCCGATGACTTCGCCGTTCATATTAACGAGCGGCCCACCGGAGTTTCCGGGATTGATTGCGGCATCGGTCTGAATGAAAGTCTGGAACTGGCGTCCCGGAACAATGTCGCGCCCCTTTGCCGAGACGATACCAGCAGTGACGGTGCCAGCTTGTCCAAACGGACTGCCGATAGCCAGTACCCAATCACCCACTTGCATGCTGTCGGAATTGCCCATCTTGGCGGTAGACAGAGGCTTGTCTGACTCCACCTTGATGACGGCCAGATCGGTTTCCTGATCTGTGCCGACCACCTTGGCGTCGTGTTGAACCCCTGGCGGATCGTCCTGGAAGCGAACCCGAATGCGGTCCGCCTTCTCGACCACGTGCCGATTGGTCAGGATGTAACCCTTGGAATCGACCACGACGCCTGAACCCAACGAGCGTTCGCGGATGGGACCGGTATCGGGCCCACCTTGGCCGCCAGGGCCGCCGAAGAAATGGTTAAAGAAATCTTCCATCCCCCCGCCACCACCATTTTCATCATCGTCGGGGCTGTTCGGAGTGCCGCGCCGGCGGTGCACGTTCTTGATCGTTGATTCCGTGTTGATGTTGACGACACTGGGTTCCAGTTGCTTCGCGATCTGCGAGAACGCGTTCGACATCTGCTGCGGCGAAGGCATCGTCAGCGGCGTCGCGTCGCTCTTCTGGCCTTCTTTCCCCTTAACTCCGTAGGAGACGACCGTGCCAATCAAAATGCCGACCGCAAGCGTAGCCAGGATACTCAGCGTATAGGCCCAACGATGGGCCTTCATGCGCATCCACATTGCGCCCGAATCCATATTCCACTTCCTCCAGAACTTGTAAACCCCTTCTAGTATACCTATTTACGCAACGAGACCGGGAGTTGAGACTGTCGGTGAGTCCGTATACAAACGCCTCGCGGGCGTCTGCTGGTTAGACGCAGAAACAGGGGAAACCGTTTGATGGCTTGGACTTATATTCTTCGCGTCCTACTTGGCTTCGTAGACCGTTTTCCCGCCCACTACGGTCCGCAGGACCTTCGTTTGCAACAGTTTCTCGGGCGAAACTGCAGTGACGTCGCGATCGAGTACCACGAAGTCCGCCAGCATTCCGGAAGAGAGTTTTCCCTTCTCTTTTTCTGCGAATTCCGCAAAAGCTGATCCCGCCGTGTAGGCGGAAATCGCCTGATCAATCGTGAGTTTCTGGTCGGGGAAATACTCCTGCTTTCCGTTTTCGCTCGTTCGGGTTGTGGCTGCATAAAGTCCGCGGAAAGGAGTCACTGGTTCGACGGGATAATCGGTCCCAAAGGCGAGCGCTACTCCTTTGTTCAAGAAGGCGAGCCACGCGTATGAAGTGGCGGCACGCTTCGGCCCCAGGCGATCCTGAGCCCACCGCATGTCAGTGAGCAGATGGTTGGGCTGCATCGACGCAATCACCTTCAGTTGCTTGAACTGGGTGATTTGCGCGGGATTTGTGACCTGGGCATGTTCGATGCGGAGGCGATAATCTTCGCCCCCATTCGCCGCTTTGACTTTCGCATCGCGGGCCGCCTTCTGTGCTTCGGCGAATGCATCGAGCGCCATCTGCACGCCCTTGTCGCCGATCGCGTGAAACCCGATCTGGAACCCAGCGAGAACACGCTCCTTCGTCATGTCGTTGAGCTTGGCGGCTTCGTAGCGCGGCAGGCCAGAATTCTTGGCGTCATCCGAGTAAGGCTCGATCATGGCAGCCGTGTGCGATCCCAACGAGCCATCCATGAAGCCCTTGAGCATTCCTGTGTGCAACATGAGATCCGTCTGCGGATGCGAATTGCGCTTGCGGATCAACTCGTCCACCGAATCATCGAAGGACAGCCACTCCGAGATGCGCGCCGTGAGTTTGCCCTCTTTCTCGAGTTCTTCGTAGATCTGAAAAATTTCCCAGTTGGGCGAGTAATCCTGGGCAGAAGTCACTCCATGCTGGGCCAGGTCGGTAAGCGCCAGTTCGATTCCCTGCCGCATTTGCTCGTGGGTTGGCTTCGGGACCACGTTGAGAATCGCATCCTTGGCGGTCTCGCGCAGGATTCCTGTGGGCTCGCCATTCTCGTTGCGGTCGATGTGCCCGCCTTGAGGGTCTCGGCTGGCGAGAGTGATGCTCCCAAGTTGCAGAGCGCGGGTGTTGGCGACCGCAATGTGACCATCGATTCGTACCAGAAACACGGGATGCCCACTCGAAACCTCATCAAGATCCCAACGCGTGGGCGTCACCTTCACGGGCCAGAGCGTCTCATCCCATCCGGACCCCTGAATCCAATCTCCGGGCTTTGCGCCCTCAACCTTTTTCAAGATGCGGTCGCGAAACTCGTCCAGGGACTTCACGCCGGTCAGGTCAACGTTGAGTTTCGTGGTCCCCGCGTCATCGAGGTGCAGGTGGGCGTCGTTAAATCCTGGCATGACGAAATGGCCGCCAAGATCAATCACCGTGGTTTGCGGACCTTTGAATTTGTCGAGGTCAACACCTTTCCCCACTGCGAGGATACGATCGCCGCGAACCGCAACAGCCTGCTCCCGCAGGACGGAACTGAATTGAGAATTTGCGGGCACCCCGGTGTAGACGTTGGCGTGAACGAACAGCAGATCGGCTTTCGGTTTCGTATCTGCCGCCGCGGTTTGTGCGGACATACCTGATGACATGAGAATACAGCCGAGCATGATTGCGCCGAGTCTCGCTGTTCTGATCAGATTCATTCCCCCACCCCTGCGAGTGCCAGCATCGTGAGCAAAATTCGCTTCAGTGCCAGTTCGCGTCCATTGGAATCAAACCACTCCTGCAATGTATGCGCTCCTCCGCCGGAGCCACCCCCGCCAATCGCAATCGCTTCGCGACCCAGAGACAGCGGGATATTCGCATCGGTCGAGGCACGCTGCACTTGCGCGGCATTGTTCAGCTGCGAATCCACCGCGCGGACGACCTGCAGAATCTTCGCTCCCGGTTGTAATTCGCCCGCCGGACGATTGCCGATGACCACGACTTCACAACTCACGCCGGAAGGCCGCTTCTGCGCTGAGGAGCGCATTTCCGACATCATCGTCTCTTCTTCCACCGCGCGGTTCAGCGCCAGGCGGAGCGACTGTTCAAGCCGCTCCATCTCCGTCATCGAGGTTGAACGGATATCCACCTTCATGCTGGCCGACTCGGGAATCGAATTCACCGAGGTACCGCCTCGGATCACGCCAATGTTGAACGTCGTTTTCGGCGTCGCCGGAACCGTCGTAGCCGTGAACGTTTCGATCGCCTTGGCTAGAATCACGATGGGATTCGGCGCGCCAAAGTCGCTCCAGGAATGGCCCCCGGGTCCGCGTACGATGACCTCGAACCGACGGCTGCCCAGAGCTTCGGCCACGATCGTGTCCGCCCCGGCTCCGTCGAGCACTAGGCTGTACGCGATGGAATCTTTCCAGCGCGGCGTGGCAAAAATGTGGCGCATCCCGCGCAAATCGCCCTCTCCTTCTTCTCCAACGTTTCCAATGAAGACAAAGGGCAGGGAGTGTCGAACGCGTACGTTTCGCAGAAGTGACGCAATGGCCAGCATCGCGACAACCCCTGCCCCGTTGTCCGAGACACCCGGTCCGTAGATCCGGCTTCCCTGCTGCCGGATGTTCAGCGGCGTATTCGCAGGAAAGACTGTATCGATGTGCGCACTCAGTGAAATGTAGCGGCTTCCGAATCCAGGATGAGTGCCGAATACATTCCCCACATCGTCGATCCGGATATCGTCCAGCCCGACCTCGCGAAATCGTTCCGACAGCCATGCCGCGCGGGCGGATTCTCCAAACGGAGGCGCCGGGATGCGGGCCATTTCCATCTGCCAGTGAAGCAGTTGCGGATCCTGCGTGCGGAACCAGTTGAATGCCGAGCGTACGTCGGGCGAAGCGGCCAGACGCGCCACTTCCTGCTGCACCAATGGCTGGAGCTCGTGCATATCCGCGCGCGAAGGATTGGGGCTCATCAGAGGTTATCCGTCAGTTTACATTGCATGGGAAGCGGCGGACATTAGCGAGGTTGGGAACCGAAGTTACCGAAGACCGTGGCTTCCGAGCACTCGACTTAGCGTTGAATTCTAGTCTCAATGGTGGCGACCAGCTTCTCGGTGGCGGGAACCGGAATTCCATGCCGGGCAGCCCCGCGAACAATCGGTCCAGCGATCGCATCGATCTCCGGCGGATTCCCCCGCTCGACGTCCTTCTGCATGGAACTGCGCATCTCGGGTGGGAACTTCCCGGAACCGGCAATCACGGCAGTCGCGTCGACTTTCGCTCCTTCGGCGACCGCAACTGCGCATGCTTCCAGCACGCAATCGATGGCTAACTGCCGCCACTGCGGATCGCTGAGGACACCGCCAATCGCGCGGCCCGCGGCCGTAGTCGAGAGCGCAAAGGGCGCCAGGAAAACCAGCTTGCCCCACATCAGTGTTGGTTCGTCGTCGATGAAGCGGCAGTCAAAACCAAGCTTCTGCAGATCATCGAGAGTAGAGCCGAGGAGATCTCGCCCCACCGACGAAACATTCAGCCGCGCGAATGGCGAACGATGCACGATGTGTGCGGGAGCGACACGCTCGGTTTCTCCGGCAATCGTGCCCGGAATGATTTTCTCTGCCCCGTACTTCGCTCGCAGTAATGCAACATGGTCGATCCCGTTAAGCAGCGGGACCATTGCGCGGACCGCATCCGGCTGGATCACCGCCCGTAGCGAGGCTTCCAGCTGCGTTGCCTTCACGGTGATCCAAAGGACATCGCACGGCGGGATCTCCGCACTGCATGCGACCGGCACGCGGAAATTTCCGAACGGGCTTTCGAGCTGCAGTTCCTTGGGATATAGCGCGACCGATTCGCGGCGCACCACCAGTGTCACCGGTGCCACGTCGTGCGCTACGCAGGCTCCAATCAACCCGCCTACACCACCTGCTCCGAGTATCGCGTGCCGCAATGGGGTGGACATTCGCTTGCTATTTCTTCGTTACGGGAATGGCGGGCACGCACTCGAGAATTTCTGTTTCGCTCAGCGTGTGATCGCTCTGCTTGGCCCGCTGGTAGATGCGGTCCACTACATCGTCCGATGCCGGGATACCGTGGCGCTCGAGCCAGAACAAGACGTTGGACTTTCCACTCATGGGGCCGACGTCAATGATCTGATCCAGCCCGAACACATGGGACGGCACACCGGAATAAACCGTGTTCGCCAGCACCACGTCATTCTTGTGATATGCCTTGATGATCGCAGCCGCGTGCACGCCGGTCGCCGTGCGGAATGCGTCATCGCCCACTACGGGATAATTCGCGGGAATCGGGACGCCCGTAGCCCGCGACACCGCCTGGCAGTAGTGCTTCAACTTCGTGAGGTCCTGCTGATCCCAGGGCGCGATCGCCATCAATTTCAAATTGACCAGCATCTGATCGATCTGCGTATTGCCGACGCGCTCACCCAAACCAATGGCGCACCCGTGAACGCAGTGGGCACCGGCCACAATTGCAGCCATGGAGTTGGCAATCGAGAGGCCGCGGTCGCTGTGACCGTGCCAATCCACCCGCACCTTCTCACCGGAGGGCTTAACCACCTGCTCGATGACAAAGCGCACGAGAGACAGCGCGCCCATCGGCGTGGCGTGACCGGCCGTATCGCAAATGCAGATCGCGCGCGCCCCGCAGTTGATGGCGGTCGAATAGAGACGCTTCACCGTCTCCGGATCGCAACGGCTCGTGTCCTCGGTGACGTACATGACATCGAGTCCGAGCGAGACGGCGTACTTGATGGCCTTCTCGGTCGTCTGCAGCAGGAAGTCGTCCGTCCAGCCTTCGGTGAACCGGCGGATCGGGCTTGAGCCGATAAACGTTGCGGCCTCGATCCGCAGTCCGGTCTTCTGTACGATCTCGGCAATCGGGCGAATGTCGTTCTCGTGCGTGCGGGCGGCGCAGTTCGCCTCGATCCTCATCTTGTTCGCGACGATCTCGCGGGCAAGAGCGGTGACGGCCTCAACCGCGCGGGGTCCCGCGCCCGGCAGGCCCAAGTCGAGGGCATTGATGCCCAGCGCTTCCATCAGATGGAGAATCTCGATCTTTTCCGGAATCGATGGATCGCGGACCGAAGGAGACTGCAGCCCGTCGCGGAGGCTCTCATCGTTGAGCAGCACCGGCCCGGGCATCTTCAGTCCGGGCGGGAAGTTCTGGTTCCAGTCGTAGATGAGGTCGGAGGTATTCATGAGCGAGCTTCGAGCGACGAGTTGCGAACTTCAAGCAAAAACGTCGATGCTCTCTGAAAAAAGATTGCTGATTCCCCAGAAACACCGAACGCAACTACTGGCCTGACGCGAGGCACGTAGCTCAGAACTCGAGGCTACTTTTCCTTCGGCGGCAGCGTCAGTCCGAAGACCGAGATCATGCCCTCCCCGGCCACATTGGTCTTGCTCTCACCGGGCGTGGGCAGATAGAGCGCCTTGCAATTCTCGCAGCGATAGACTTCGGCTTTCGGGCCCCAGGCTTTTTCTATGTCGCCGCACTCCCGCTCCTTCACATCGGTCGTATAGAACCAGAGCTTGAGATGGCCGCCACAGAACTTACCTTTCGCGTCCTTCTCATTGCAGGCGCGCTGGCCAGCCTTCTTGACCTTGACCTTGTGGTTGGGGAGCTGTGGAACGTCGTGAGTGCCGGAAGCGGTTACTTCGCTGGTCGCCAAAGGACGTACCTCGTTCGAGCGGCCCACAGGCCGCCGGATTCGGCCTTACGCCGTCATTGTAACCGAAACATCCACGCCGATGCCTCTGCTAATCTGTTACACACAACTCACCCCAGGGACCTATGATCACGATCGTTTCAGGCCTGCCCCGTTCCGGAACTTCTCTTATGATGCAGATGCTCGTGGCCGGCGGTATGTCTCCGCTTTCCGACGGCGAACGCGTTGCCGACACCGACAATCCACGCGGATATCTGGAATGGGAGCGCATCAAGACTCTTCCCCAAAACCCCGGCTGCATCGCCGAGGCGGAAGGAAAAGTCGTGAAGGTTATCTCGCGCCTCCTGCTTTCGCTTCCTGCGGGGCACGAATACCGCATCATTTTTATGCAGAGACCCTTGCCCGAGGTCCTGTCATCGCAAGAGCAGATGATGCGCCGTCGAGGAACCTTGAAAGCCGGCGGGAATCAGGCTGTGATGGCTGCCGCCTTTGAAAAACATCTCCGCGAGGTCTATGCCTGGATGGAAGGCAAGCCCCACGTCAGAGCCCTGCGCCTTTCCTATCACGAGGTGCTGAGTCAACCCAAGGAGACAAGTCAGAAAGTCGCCGAGTTTGTCGGGGTTCCTCTAATTTCGGACGCCATGATCCGTCAGGTCGACTCGTCTCTCTATCGCAACCGTGTCGGCTAACAGGAGATCGTCACTATGAAAAAGGCCAAGGCGGGAGAATCGAATCTGGGCACGACGCCCGCGGTAGCGGCCAGGTCTGGCCTGGTAAGTCGCGAAAATGCCGAACACTATCGCTGGGGAGTCGATTGCGACGCCTGGCATCTCGTGCGCGACAAGAACCTGGCTGTCATCGAGGAGCTCATGCCCCCGGGTGCAGCGGAGGTCCGCCACTATCACCAGCATGCGCAACAGTTTTTCTACATTCTCGAGGGCGAAATTCTGATGGAAGTGGATGGCGAGAACACGCTGATCCCAACCGGCCACGGCATTCGAATCATGCCAGGAACCCGTCACCAGGTTCGCAATCCGTCCTCGGGGGTGGCGCGTTTCCTCGTAATCTCTCAGCCACCGAGCCGTGGAGACCGCTTCGACACTGAGTAGTGGCCTGTGCTCTCAGGACGCTCTACTCGATCACAACTGCTTTCGCCGGAATACTCCCGCGGCCTGCAACGCGCCGCGCAGCCGCACGCTAATCCCGCGGGCAAACTGCATATCCAGGAATCCTTCCATCTGGCGGCGGAATGACTCGCCGTAGCCGTGCCACCAAACTTTCTTCATCCCGGGCATGCGATCCATATCCAGATATTTCACGCGGACCATCTCATCGAGCCCGAACCGTCCGTGCGTTCGTCCGACACCGCTGGCTTTCACTCCGCCGTGCGGAGCCTCACTGATCCCGAAACACGAGATCACATCGTTCACCATCACGGTCCCTGCGTGGATGCGCCGCGCCAGGCGCTCGCCGCGCTTCGCATCGCGTGTCCACACACTGGCGGCGAGGCCATACTCTGAGTCATTCGCCAGCCGAACCGCTTCCTCGTCGTCCTCGCAAGCCATAATCGGCAGCACTGGTCCAAATGTCTCCTCTCGCATGATGCGCATGTCCTGCCTGACATCTGCCAACACTGTTGGCGCGTAGAAGTTCGGCCCCAACTCGGGCAGGCAAGTACCTCCCGCCAGCACGCGCGCGCCGCGCGCCTTCGCGTCCTCCACGTGCGATTCGACGATCCGCACCTGCCGCTGCTGGATCATCGGTCCCACGTCTGTGTGCGCGTCCATGCCGTTGCCCACGCGCAGCCGCTTCGTCTTTTCGGCGCACTCTTGTGCAAAGCGCTCATACAAGCTGCGATGCACGTAGCATCGCTCCACCGAGAGACAAGCCTGTCCCGCATTCACGAACGCGCCCCACACCGCCGCGCTCGACGCGACATCGACGTCGGCATCGTCCAGTACGAGCATGGGATCTTTCCCGCCCAGTTCGAGCACGACCGGAAGCAGCCGATCCGCCGCCACGGCCGCGATTCGCTTGCCCGTGGTCACACTTCCGGTAAACACCAATTTGTCGATCGACGATCGCAATAACGCTGCGCCAGCCGGACCTTCGCCCACCACCACCTGAAACACATCCGTCGGAACTCCGGCTGCATGCAGCAAGGAAGCCAGTTCCAGCGCTACGATGGGCGTCAGTTCCGAAGGCTTCAGGACAACGGCATTGCCTGCCACCAAGGCCGCGAGCGTTTCAGTCGCAGGAATCGAGAATGGATAATTCCACGGCGAGATAATGCCGATCACTCCATGAGGCTCGCGGACCAGCCATCCGCTCTTCAGTTTCGTGACAATGTTGGCGTGCGGCACCGGCTCATCGCGCAGCAGTTTCCATGCATTGTCGATCAGGAATCGTGCCGCATCCAGAACCACGAGGACTTCCGTGACCAGCGCTTCAGCGAGAGGCTTCCCCGCTTCTCGCGTGATGGTCGCCGCAACTTCTGACTTTCTCAGATACAGCTTGTGCTGAAATTCCCGTAGAAGAGCGATCCGCTGTTTCAACCCGACGTCCGCCCATGCCGCTTGTGCTGCACGCGCGCGCCCCACCGCGGCTCCGATCTCGGTTTCGCCCGAGCACTCGAACTCCCGCAGCGTTTCGCCCGTGGCCGGATTCACCGAGACAATCTTGCCGGTCGCGATTTGTGGATGAGTGGCCATACCCATAATCGTAGTCCCGCGACAAACCGGTTGCCACGTTCCTCTGTCCTCACTTCATCCCCGGATACTTACCCAGATAGATGAGCAGGAAATCCAGCGTGTCCGTCGACGCATGCGCGATGACTGGCACTGCCAGGTTGCGCCCGCACGCCAGGTATAGAGCCCCCAATAGCAGCCCGTTCCATATGTTCTCAATCATTCCGGTCGCGCCCTGGTCGAGATGAGCGCATCCGAAGACGATACTGACTACGATCAGGCTGACAACCCACGCGGCTCTTGTGCCCCGAAACAGCTTTGCCACACGGTTCATCACGTATCCGCGATAAACGATTTCTTCGCCCAGCGCACCCAGCGTCCAGACAAGAACCAGGTAGATCAAAAACATCTTCATGTTCCCCACCACATCCGCGAAGTCGGACAGATCCGGCATCTTGCCCAGCCATCGAGCCAGTAGTGGTTGGCTGACAAAAAGTTCAAAAAGCTCCATCGCAACGCCGACGCCCACACCACAAAGAATGGCTTTGCTCCATGAAGGCGGACGCGCGAAGCCCATGTCCTTCCATCTCAGGCCGCGCAGTCGCAGGGACGCCCATCCCAGCAGGAACAGGTAAGGGGTTTTGCTGACGTAAATGTGATGGTGAATGTCGGCCCAGAATAGTCCGGCGACAATCGCAAACTCACAGACCGCCAACGCTACGCTGTCGCGCAATCCAGACGCGGGCGGGACTTTCGTGGATTCCCCTCGGTCCGACATGGTCAGTACTCTACACTCACCAGGCACAACCCGCTGGCAGGCGCCGTGGCGCCGGCGGCAGAACGTTTTTTTTCGTCGAGAATGCGAATCATGTCCCCGACCTGCAGAGTTCCCCGCCCCACCAGGATGAATGTCCCGACCAGGTTGCGAACCATATGGTGCAGGAATCCCGAGCCGCGCACCGTATAAATCAGCTCATCGTCCGCGCGTTCCCATAAAGACGAAAAGATCGTCCGCACATTCGACGCCGGCACTCCCTCGCGCCCTCGCTCCGGATCGACAGCAGCGAAGGAGGTGAAATCTTTCTCCCCAATCACCAGAGGAGCAGCCTTCGCCATCGCCTCCTCGCTTAGGGGATACGGATAATGCCAGACATACCGCGCCAGGAACGGAGGACAGATCGCCCCACGATAGATCCGGTACCGGTACGTCTTCGCCTGAGCCGAATGCCTCGCGTGGAACTCCGCCGGCATCTCCGCGACCTCAAGAACTCTCACGGAATCCGGCAAGATATCGTTCAACGCCTTCACAAAATTTTCCGTGGGGATGGAAGACTCCGTGACAAATGTCACCACCTGTGCCAGCGCGTGCACTCCCGCGTCGGTCCGCCCGGAGCCCTGGGGCAATACCTTTTCGCCCGTGATTCGTCCAATGGCTGTGGCGAGTGTGCCTTGCACCGTGCTGGCGTCAGGCTGCACCTGCCATCCGGAGAATTCCGCTCCGTCATAGGAGAGGATCAATTTGAGATTTCGCATGAACCTTTTCGAGTCCTGTGCCGGGTCAGCCTCATCCAACCCACTTCAGGCAACGCAAGCGGTCGAATAAGTGTTGTAATCCGCACTGGATTGCATTTCCAGTCAGATATACTAGATGGTTTCCGCCGAATTCCAGACCCGGATCTGCAGCTTCGCGACAGGATATTCCTGCCGGCGGAAGTCCCCGGGCGACGGAAGCCTTGGAAGTGAGAAGGTTCGGGGCTCGTTTTGAGGAACCTTCCGCCACTCCTTTGCGTACCAATGCCTGAGTAGGACTTTACTCGGATTGAAACGGCAGTCTCAGGCGAACCCAATATTTTGCTTGCAAGTCCTAATAACTGGTTTCAACGATCGGAGAAGAGTAATGCCATTCGCCCGTTTAGCCTCTACTAGCCGGCTGGCTGTTGTTGCCGTTCTTGGATGTGCGTTCACGCTCACCTGCTTTGCACAGGAACCGCCCAACAAGCCTACCCCGCAGAATACCCCGGAAACCAAGCCGGTTCCGGCTCTGAATTTTTCCAAGGCTGCGTCGCATTTTCCGAATCCTATCGCGCCTTACACTGCCGCGCCATGTCGCGGAGCCCAATTTGGCGAATACCTCGCGCATTGATTCCCTAATGCGCGAAGGCAAGCTCTACCTTTCGTTGAACGACGCCATAGCGCTCGCGCTCGAAAATAATCTCGACGTCGCGATCGCGCGTTACAACCTCAATATCGCCGACACCGACGTACTCCGTGCGAGGGCCGGCGCCCAGATTCTGGGTGTCAATGTCGGTATCGTTCAGAACACGCCCGGCGGTGGGGTCGGCGGAATCGGTTCGCAGGTCGGGTCTGGTACCGGTGGCACCTCGCTTGGCGCTGGAGGAGCTGGCGCTGGAGCGGGAGGCATCGTGAGTTCGACGTCTGGCGGCTTGTTCGGCCCCCTCATCACCAGCTTCGATCCGGTCCTAACTGGGTCTTACCAAAGTGATCACTTCAATATCCTGCCTTCTAGCACGTTCAGTCCTGCCTCGCCGCAGAACACGACAACCGCGAACTTTCAGTATGTGCAGGGATTCCACTGGGGTTCCAATCTGTCCGTCGGCTTCAACAATACCCGCACGACTGTGGGCAACGCTCCTTTCAGCGTCTTGAGTCCGCAATTGAACTCCAATTTTCATTTTCAACTGACCCAGCACCTGCTGCAGGGCTTCGGTTTCGCTCCCAACACCCGCTTCATCCGCATCGCCAAAAACAATCGTGAACTCTCCGACGTAGCATTTCGCCTCCAGACCATCACGACCGTTGATCAGATCGAGAATATGTACTGGGATCTGGTATTCGCCTACGAGAACCAACGCGTAAAAGAAGAATCGCTGGCGTTCTCGCAGAAGACGCTTTCTGACACAAAAAAGCAGGTCGAAATCGGCAGCCTCGCGCCGATCGAAGCCGTCCGCGCGCAGAGCACGGTCGCTGCCGACGAGCAAGCTCTGACAGTTGCGAAGACCAACCTGCAGTTGCAGCAGCTGATCATGAAGAACGCTTTGAGCCGCACCCTGCACGATCCTGCCCTGGCCAACGCCGACGTGGTCCCCACGTCCACAATGGACGCTCCGCAGAACGAGCAGGTTCAGCCCACCGAGGATATGGTGAACGAGGCACTTCGGCATCGTGCGGAACTGGTCGAAGGACGCATTCAGCTGAACAGCCAACAAATCGGCAACAAGGCATTGCGCAGCTCATTGCTCCCCACCCTTGACGCCTACGCTTACTACGGCGGCTATGGATTGGGTGGATCCCAAAACCCAACGAATCTCTGCGGCAATCCGGAAAATCCCGGCTTCGGTTGTTCCACGACGCCGGCCAACCCGGTCGGTTACGGCAGCACGCTGAATCAACTCATCAACTCCACCGCTCCTGACAAGGGCATCGGCCTGCAACTCAACATCCCGCTGCGCAACCGCGCTGCCCAGGCCGTGCAGATCCGCGGTGAACTCGAATACCGCCAGGCGCAAATGGCGCTGCAACAAACCGAGAACCGGGTCAGCATTGAAGTCCGACAGGCCCAGTTCGCCGTGGAACAGAACCGCGCCAGCGTGGCTTCGGCGCAAGCTGCGGTTGACTATGCAAAACAGTCGCTCGATGCGGAACAAAAGAAGTATCAGTTCGGCACCTCCACCACAACTGCAGTCCTCCAGACGCGCAGCGCCTTGGCAGGTGCGGAATCCACTCTGATGTCGGCCATGGCGGCCTACGAGAAATCGCGAGTCGAACTTGACCGCGCCACCGGCACACTGCTTGAGCACAACGGCATCAGTGTGGACGATGCCGCAAGAGGCCAAGTGACGCACATGCCGAACGTTCCCTACGTTACCCCGCGGAAAGACGTCAATTCCCTGACGCAACCGGTACTCGAGGCGGCGCCACAACCTCAGCAGTAACTCTTCAGGACTAGGAAGCCCCATTTTCGGCACGCAATCGTGCGGAGAATGGGGCTTCTGCTTTGATTCCTTAATATCGATCCCAACAATTCTTTACAAACCTCGACGCCCTCCACGAACTTCTCCCGCTAAGATGAAGTGACACATTCAGTTGTGTTGCATCCAAGACTGGCATCTCTGCATTCACGGGCACCATGCCCGTGCCCGATGTTTAAGGAGAAAGTGCATGTTCTCTCACCGTTTGAATTCCGTCGTCCGGCTGGCTTCGATGGCTGTGGCATTAACCGCAGCGTGCTTGAGTTTTGCCGGCGTCCTCGGCGCCCAGATAACGCCCGCGGCTCCGCAGCCAGGCGCCCCGGCGGTTTCTCCGCCGGCCCAGCCCGAACTGGTTCACCTCCGGGATTATTCCGTACCGCGCTCGGCGTTCCCTCACTTGCTCCAGCCTTATAGGTCCCAGCATGTTGCGCAGCCCAATGCGGGGAACTCGCCGCGAATCGATGCGCTCATGCGCGATGGCAAGATCTATCTTTCCATCGATGACGCGGTCGCCCTTGCGCTCGAGAACAATCTCGATCTCGACATCGCGCGCTACAACCTGAATATCGCCGAAGCCGATCTGCTGCGTGCGAAATCCGGGGCCAGCATCCTTGGCGTCAACACCGGCATCGTTCAGAACACTCCCGGTGGCGGCGTCGGCGGATTGGGAGGAAGTGTCGGATCCGGTACCGGTGGAACAACCGTAGCCGCAGGCGGCGCCGGTACCGGCACCAACGGCCTCGTAAGTTCGACGCTCGGCATCGGACCGCCGATCACCAGCTTCGATCCTGTCCTCACCGGCACCTCTCAGCTCGATAAGAACAATACGGAATCCACCAGCGTCTTCAGCCCCGTTCCGATCGTCGCCCAGAACACTTACACGTCCAATTTCGGATACACGCAGGGATTTCACTGGGGCGGCACATTGACCGGCGCTTTCAATAACACTCACGTGACCACCAACAACCCTACGAGTTTGCTAACGCCTCAACTTGGATCGAACTTCCAATTTCGATTCACCCAAAACCTGCTGCAAGGATTCGGCTTCCTGCCGAACACTCGCTTCATCCGCATCGCCAAGAACAATCGCGAAATCTCCGACGTCGCATTCCGCCTCCAGGTCATCACTACCGTTGACCAGGTCGAGAACATGTATTGGGATCTCGTCTATGCGTTCGAGAACGTGCGCGTGCAACAGGAGTCGCTGGCCTATGGCCAAAGGGCGCTCGAAGATGCGCAACGACAGGCGAAGGTCGGCACCGTGCCGCCCATCCAGGTAGTCAGCGCGCAGAGTGCGGTGGCCACCAATCAGCAGAACATGATCGTTGCCCAGAACAACCTGCAACTGCAGCAACTTCTGATGAAGAACGCGCTCAGCCGGAGCATTGAAGATCCGGTCCTCGCAGAAGCGGATGTGATTCCTACCTCGACCATGCTGGTTCCGCAGCAGGAGACCGTGGTCCCGATTCAAGATCTGATTAACGACGCCCTCCAGCACCGCGCCGAACTCGTGGAATCGCGCATTGACTTGAACTCGCGCGACATCAACAACAGATCCGTGCGGAACTCGCTGCTGCCCACGCTGCAGGCATTCGCTTACTACGGCGGATCCGGAGTCGGCGGAGACATCAATCCCACTGTGCCAACCTGCGTCGCGGGAAGCTCTTCATCTTTCTGTTTCGATCCCACGAAAGCGCCCCCGCCGTTCCGTAGCAGCACCTCCGTCGGCTATGGAGGCACTCTGAATCAGCTCGTAAACTCGACCTCGCCAGATCGAGGGGTTGGACTTGCTTTGAACATCCCGATTCGCAACCGGCTGGCACAATCGAACCAGGTCCGCGCCGAACTGGAATACCGGCAGGCGCAGGTGCGGCAGCACCAGCTTGAGAACCAGGTTCGCATCGAGGTCCGCAATGCCCAATTCGACGTAAAGCAGAACCGGACCGCCGTGCAAGCCGCCCAGTCTGCGGTCGATCTCGCCCGCCAGACCCTCGACGCCGACCAGCAGAAGCTCAAGGTCGGATTGACCACCCAGGTGACCATTCTGCAGGACGCCGCCACTCTCACCTCCAACGAGTCGAATCTGGTATCGGCAAAGGCTGCGTATGAAAAGTCGCGCATCGAACTGGATCGCGCCACCGGATTGCTCCTCGACCACTCCGGCATCGATGTTGCGGATGCGACGCGTGGACAGGTAACGCACTTGCCGAATGTGCCTTACGTCGCGCCACGCCAGGAGGCCCCCGCGCCATCCATCCAATCGGCTCAGCCAGGAGGCCAGATGTAGTCAGGCTCGATCGTGCGGCGGGTACTTAGCTTCTAGCTATTATCTATTTCGCACTAGCTTTGTGTACGTACACATTTGTGCATGGAAGTGTTCATGCGGGAACACTGTGGATAACTTCCCGACGTTCGTGCTAAGTACCTGAATACGCTGGATCGTCCTGATACACTACGCTGCAATGGCTCGCCTTTCGCGGCTCAATTTGCCCAGGTTCTTCCTCTGGCTCCTGCCTCTGTCGTTCCTTTTGCAGGTGGCGGCGATAGGAGTGCTCCATCAGTACCGCATTCGGCCGGGCAACGATAACTTTGAGTTTGGATGGGAGATGGGCCGCGTCGCCCGTTCCATCGTTCAAGGTCACGGATTCAGCAGCCCCTACGACGGCAACACCGGGCCGACCGCATGGGAACCTCCTCTCTATCCGTACTTGATGGCGGGAGTCTTCGAGCTCTTCGGCACGTACTCACGCGGTTCCGCATGGGTGCTGCTCAGTATCAATAGCCTGCTCGCCACGCTTACCTGCATCCCACTTTTTCTGATCGCGCGTAGGACTTTCGGCGAGAGCATTGCCAAATGGTCCGCGTTTGCGTGGGCATTGAATCCCTACGTCTGGTACTGGTCGATCCACTGGTTGTGGGACACGACCTTCACGCCTCTGATCCTGGCATGCGCGTTTTGGGTCGCGCTGGAACTGTCCAGTGTAGCCCCGGACGCCTTTGTCCGGGGCGGTGGATGGATTCTGTTCGGAGCGCTGTTCGGAATCGGCGCGCTTGCCAACCCGACGACGCTGCTGTTCCTTACCTTCTGCGGACTGTGGATCTGGCGCGAGCGGTATCGTCGCGGCATGCGTTCCGTCGGCGGCATCGTGCTCGCCTCGCTCGTTTTCTTCGCAGTGCTCTTGCCGTGGGTGATCCGCAATCATGAAACGTTCGGACGCTTCGTCTTCCTGCGTGACGATTTTGGACTGCAGTTTCGCCTGGGCAACGGCCCATACGCCGACGGCATGCTGATGGCGTACCTGCAGCCCAATCTGAACAAGTTAGAACTGGAGAAGTTTCAGCGCATGGGCGAACTGGCCTATGCGGACGATTGCAAGCGGCAGGCTTTCGATTGGGTACGGGCGAATCCGGGACGCTTTGCCATCGTCAGTCTCAAGCGCTTTTTCTATTACTGGAACGGCGTGCCCAGGCCGACCAGCAGCACGTCCCCGGTGGACTTCCGCACATCGGCCTTCCTTGCGACTTCCGTGCTCGCCATCTGGGGACTGCTCCGCGCCCTGCGGCAGAAGCGGCCCGGGGCATGGCTCTTCGCGGGCCTGGTGCTGACCTATCCGACGATTTATTACTTCGTCTTCCCACACGCGCGCTATCGTCACCCGATCGAACCGGAGCTGACGATCCTGATTGTGTTCGTGATCGCAGAAGCAATCAGAATGCAGAAGTCAGAAGTGAGAATGCAGAACTAGAAGCAGGGTTTTACTTCTGCATTCTTCCTTCTAACTTCTGACTTCTCTCATGAGACAATTCCGAGTTCGCGAGCGCACATGCAACTCTCGGTCGTCATCATCACCTTCAACGAAGAAGCCAACATCGGCCGCACGCTCGCCAGCGTGCAACCTCTCGTAGCCGACGGCAAGGGAGAGATCATCGTGGTCGACTCGGGCTCCACGGATCGCACGGTGGAGATCGCAAAATCGTACGGTGCAAAAGTATTCGTCGAAGAGTGGAAGGGATTCGCGGCGCAGAAGAATTCGGCGATCGACAAGGCAACCGGCGATTGGATCCTAAGCCTCGATGCGGATGAAGAAGTTGACACTCAGTTAAACGAAGCGTTATCCGAACTGTTCGACAGCTTATCCCGGCTGTCGGCGTTGGCGAAGCAGGAAGCGGTTCATTCGCCCGCCATGGCAGACGGTGCTGTGCCAGGCGCGGAGTTCGCCGGACTTTGGATTCCTAGAAAGAATGAATTCCTCGGTCGCTGGATAAAGCACGGCGGATTCTGGCCTGATCCAAAGCTGCGTCTCTTCCGTCGCGGGAAAGGTAGCTTCGAGAATCGCTCGGTACACGAGGACATCCGGATCGACGGAGCCACCCGCGACATTCAATACGGAACCTTACTCCATCATTCCTATCCCACACTCTCTGACTATATCGAGCACATGAACCGCTACTCCTCGCTCGGGGCGGAGATGGTCGTCGCGAAAGGCAAGGTTCGGTTCAGCTTCGTCAACGTCGCGCTGCGGCCACTGTTCACCTTCCTCTACAACTACATCTTCCGGCTTGGATTTCTTGATGGGCGCGAAGGCCTGCTGCTGCACCTCTACCATGCCGTTTACGTTTCATGGAAATACGCGAAGGCGTGGGAGTTGTCGCGGTCGACGAAGCGCTCACAACAGCCGACTCAATCCGTCTAACCGAGGACAGCATCCAATGATCCAGCCTATCCTTCTCATCTCACTCGTCTTGACCTCGTTACAGTTTTACTCTGCCGCAGCTACAACACAGTCAAGCGTCCCCGAACATCGCTGGGCGCTCATGTTTGACGTCAGTGAACCTGAGGCTGTACTGGGCATTCTCGACAAGCGTGCCGCCGGAACGACTGTCAGCGATAACGATTGGCAATCGCTCTTCGCAACCGAGCCTTACGTTCGACTGAAGAAGCGAGAATCGGGGATGCATCGCGACTTCACCGATGAGGATTTCAAGAAGTTTGTGCTGTCGCCTGAACTGGAGGCGAAGGCGTCTGTGTTGCGCCAGACGCTGAACGCATGGAAGAAGGCGGACTGGAAGGCTTCTGCTCGGCGAGTGCTTGCGTATCTCCCGGATCAGGCCGTGATTAAGGCGAAGATCTTCCCTGTGATCAAACCCAAGACCAACAGTTTTGTGTTTGAGACGCAGACCGATCCGGCGATCTTCCTGTATCTCGATCCCGAGGAGACGGCTGCGAAGTTCGAGAACACCGTCGCGCACGAACTGCACCATATTGGTTTTGCCAGCATCACACCTCTTGCCGAGACTCGCCAGAAGGACGCGCCCGCCAATGCCAAGGACGCGTTGGACTGGATGGGGGCATTCGGCGAAGGATTTGCCATGCTCGCGGCGGCGGGCGGGCCCGACGTCGATCCGCATGCGGCCAGTTCTGCCAAGGAACATGCGCGCTGGGATCACGATCTTGCGAACTTCAACAACGATCTCGTAGCGGTGCAGCAGTTCTTTCTCGATTTGATCGACCAGAGGCTCGTCGATAAGGAAAAGATCCAGGAGAAGGCGTCCGCGTTTTTTGGAGATGCGCAGGGTGCATGGTACACGGTGGGATACAAGATGGCCGTCATCGTCGAGAAGCGTTTCGGACGAAAGGTCCTGATCGATTGCATGCTTGATCCTCGCGAGTTGTTGGCTCGCTACAACCTGGCTGCGAAAGAGATGAATGATCGCGGGCAGGACAAGTTGACGCTCTGGTCTCCGGAGTTGCTGCAGAAAGTTGGCGTCTCCGCGGGACGATAGCACGAGGATCAAAAGCAATAACCACGAAGGACACTAGAGCTCACGAAGGGAACTGCCTGACCGACCGGTCGTTCTGGCACTGGTATCGCGGCTTGCTCCAACCGCACTCGCTTCCCTATCATCGAAGTCGAACACTGGGGTTCGAATGGAAAAGAAGCCGTCCAAGCCGTCCAAGCCGCTCGTCGCTGAAAGTCCTGTTGCTGATGTCTTTGAGAACCGCCAGCCGTCTGATGCGGAAAAGAGTTGGGCGGAGAAGACTCTGGCGCCGACGCTCGAGAAGTCTCCCGAACGGGCGATTGGTACATCGACGGGCATCAATGTAGACGAGGACGGGCATGCGCGCTTCACGACCATCTCCGGCGTGCCGATCCGGCGTCTCTATACGCAAGCGGATCTTCCTGCCGACTGGAACGAAGAGCGATACCTGGGCTATCCGGGCCAACCACCTTTCACGCGCGGCATTCACGCCACTGGGTACCGGGGCAAGCTTTACACCATGCGGCAGTTCTCGGGGTTCGCATCGCCCGAGGAGACGAACCAGCGCTACAAGTATCTGCTTGAGCATGGCGGCAGTGGACTTTCGGTCGCATTCGATCTGCCGACCCTGATGGGTTACGACTCCGATCACCCGGCGAGCGAAGGCGAGGTCGGAAAGTGCGGCGTGGCCATCGACTCGCTCGAAGACATGGAGATCCTGTTCAACGGCATCGATCTGGAGAAGACCACTGTATCGATGACCATCAATTCTCCGGCCTCTGTGCTGTGGGCGATGTACCTGGTCGTCGCTGAGAAACAAGGCGCGGACTGGAAGAAGATTTCGGGAACAATCCAGAACGACATCCTCAAGGAATACATCGCGCAGAAGGAATATATCTATCCCCCGGCTCCTTCGATGCGGCTAGTGATCGACACCTTCGAGTACGGATCGAAGTTCACGCCACGCTTCAACACGATTTCCATCAGCGGGTACCACATCCGCGAGGCCGGATCGACCGCGCTGCAGGAACTCGCATTCACGCTGTATGACGGCGTGGAGTACGTGGAATGGGCGAAGCGGCGGGGTCTCGATGTGGATGAGTTCGGCCCGCGGCTCAGCTTCTTCTTCAACGCGCACAACGATTTCTTTGAGGAGATCGCGAAGTACCGCGCGGCGCGCAAGATCTGGTATCGCGTAATGAAGGACCGGTTCGGCGCAAAGAACCAGCGCACCTGGATAATGCGCTTCCATACGCAAACGGCGGGAGTCTCCCTGCCCGCGCAGCAACCGATGAACAACATCGCGCGCGTGGCGATCCAGGCGCTCGCGGCCGTGCTGGGGGGAACACAGTCGCTGCACACGGATTCTTACGACGAGGCCCTCGCTCTCCCGACCGAAGAAGCGGCGCGCATCGCGCTGCGCACGCAGCAGATCATCGCGTATGAATCCGGAGTCACGCAGACCGTCGATCCCCTGGGCGGATCGTACTTCCTCGAGAACCTAACGTTGCAGATGGAGAACGGAGCGTTCGACTACTTCGGCAAGATGGACGCGATGGGCGGCATGGTGAAGGCGATCGAGCGCGGCTACCCGCAGAAAGAGATTGCCGAGTCTTCGTATCAGTACCAGCGCGCCGCGGAGGCGAAAGAAAAGATCATCGTCGGCGTGAATGACTTCGTAATCGAAGAAGAGTCGCCGCACATCCTCTACATTGGCGAGAACGTCGCTACGCAGCAGTCCGCAAAGCTCAAGACTCTGCGCGCGCGTCGTTCGAACGAATCCGTGCAAAAGGCGCTCGATGCCCTGAAGAAGGCTGCGGCGACTGAACCGGCGGCGGGAACGAACGGAAACGTGTCGTCCGCGAACACCATGCCCTATATCGTGGAAGCTGTGCGGGCGTACGCAACCGTAGGTGAGATCTGCGAAGCGTTAAGGCAGGTATACGGCACGTATACGGAAGTGAGCATCACCTAGGCAGAAGATGTCGCCCGCGCGCAACAGCTGAAGTAGATGGGGCCGAAACGGTGCCGCGCAAGATAGATGCCGACGCCTTGGAGCGACTATCCTAGTGAACGAATGAAATTGACGGTCTCCAGAAATTAGGGTCCCTAAACACTTGTGGATGTAGCACCGTGAGGCGAGTGCAGCCGGACTGCTGCGGGTGCTTCCAACGTCACTGAGGTAATCTGTTGGGTCCGCAGTGTTGTTGTTAGCATCGAGAACGATGCGCTCACATCTCGTTCTTCTCGTCGTGCTCGCGCTTCCAACAGCGACTCTGGCACAGAGATCACTCGACGCTGCATCTCTGAGTTGTTGGGGAACGAAAAATAGCTTTCATTCTCGCACCGCAAGAACACCGATATTCCGCTCTGATGTGGGCGCTGCTTATGCGGAAGTCAGCGCCAAGGCAATTACGGATGGTGATGTACGAAATTGCACCAACACGGCGCGTTTGTTTTACTCCACGAGCGGCAGTGATCCCAAGGTAATTTGGAGAGGCCATCAAGATTTTAATGGCCTTGGCATCACTATCTTCGGATGGTCACAGACAGGAACGCTGCTGCTGTTCGAGACGCACACTTGGCGCAGGTCGTAGTTCTTCTTTTCAAAGCCGGTGCGATCGACAAAGATCATGCTGGAGAATCCCATGGGACTCATCGAGTAGAACTTTGAGAAGGCTCCGGCCATGCGTTCGACCAGCCGCTTGTCGAGGAAGAACTCCTCGTTGCTCTGTTCGAAACGGACACGCCCAAGGAAGTAATGATCCTCGCTGGGAACGAAGCCCAGAGCTGTGTCGGGCTGCATGCGTTGCAGGTAGGTTTCGACCATGGGGCTGTAGTTGTGAATCGTGCCTGCAAGAGATCGTTCATTGGCGAAGATACGATCGGTGGCCTGGTTGGGATTTGATTTTGGCTTGCTGGCAAAGCACGGAACGCTGAGGACTGCGATCAGAACGAGGAGAGAAGAGCGCCGCAACATATGCCGCCTCCTGGAAGGCGAATTCGGTCGCACGAGCTAATTCACTGAAGAACAGGGACTTGCCGTGAGCTTTGCGTCTCGCTGAGGGAAGGGGCCCGAAACAGGTTGCGAGCCTGAAAGCCCGAGAACCGGGGGAGGACAAGCGAATTGTAAGGTCGGAGGGTAGGGCGGAGGCTGTGTTCACACTCACAGTTTGCGGTGATTTCAGTCAGGGGGCGGCGTCATTCGCGTGACGTTCGTAATGCCGATCTACCTTCGCTTGCTGGAGTCATTCCGAGGGTGAGCCGAATTGTTGAGCAATGGCACTGCTGTCCCATCGGCAGGGTTGGTCGTTAGCGGTTCTGCTCTCGCTTTTTCCCTGCATTTTTTTCGCCACGAGCACCAATGATGCTCCGGCAGTCGCGTACCGAACGGGCACGTCCGAGGTACGGGTTGCGCTCTTTGCCACCGACGATCACGACCAACTGGTGCAGAATCTGAGCCGGGATGATTTCGCGGTGGTGGATAGCGGCGTTGTGGTGCGTGAATTTCGCAGCCTGGCCCGGTCGAATGAAACCGCGCTCGATGTCGTGGTACTCGTCGATGCGAGTGAATCGGTGCAGCGGCGTTTCGATGAGACGATCGGAATCGTTCGCCAACTCGTTTTAGAAACGCGGTTCTCTGCCCCGGATCGCTTGTCAGTCGTTACATTCGCAGGATTGAAATCGCACGTTTTCTGCGCCGGAGATTGTCGGGCGTCCTCTGCAGAGAGAAGGCTCCAGACCATAAAGGCCGAGGGCGCAACCCCGCTGTACGATGCGCTGGCGAGTGTGGCGGCAGAACTGCCTGGGCGGTACAAGCCTGAAGTGCGGCAAGTCCTCCTATTGCTTTCCGATGGCAACGACACGATCAGCCGCACTTCGGCGCGGGAATGTCTCGATCTAATCATGGCGAGCGGGGCAATCCTCTACGCCGTGAACCCCAATCCGGAGCTGGACGTTTCCACTGGCTCGCTGAAGGAGATCGCCGAGGCCACGGGAGGCCGCGTGCTCTCCCGGCAGCACGGGGATGTCCTCGAGAAAATACTCGCCGAGCAGCGCGCTTCCTATGTCGTCAGCTATGCGCTGCCGATCCGGCAATCGGGATTTCATCCGTTGCGTATTCTTCCCAAACACAACCTGAACCTGCAATTTCATTGCAGAAGGGGCTACTACTATGACGATGTTCGCTGAGGCGAGACTCTGCCTGAAGATATGGATTTTTGTCGTGCTCTGTGGCGGGAATTTCGCCTGGGCTGGGGTGTATCAGCACGGAACGATCGTCCGAATGCGCATGGGCGACTGCCTGCCGGCGCATCACGGATTTATCACTACGTTTGGCGGGCCGGCCTCGAACTTCCCGGCGGAATCGTGTCCGGAATACACGCTAGTCTCGGACAAAGTTGTGTATGTGATCGTGGGGAGATCGTCGAATCAGCTCGTACCGCTCGCCGATGTCATCGACTTCCGCCTGCGGAACAACGAAATGGCGGTGCGGATCGACGATGCCAAGCACGAGACGAAGTTCGGAATTAAGGAGATGATCCTGCGCTCGGAGTGGGATCTGATCCAGCGGCACATCGCCGAGCAGTTGAGCACTTCGCTGCGGACCAGCGACAACAGCATGGGCTTGCGTACGCGGGACTAAGCTTCAGGGCGCTCTATTTTCTGGGCTTACCGACGCGTTCGGCGGTGGCGAACATTTTCACGACCGTGTCCATGTCTTTCGGCTGCACCTTTCCGGCGGGAATGCGCTTGTGCGTGAGGTCCTCGAGTTTGAGCAGGAGATCGACCAGCGCCATCGAGTCGATGAGACCGGAGGATACCAGCGGCGTGTTTTCATCGATCACCAGGTTAGGTTTGCGGATCAACTGCAGTACGTGATCGATCATGTGTTGCGCTTCGGGGGTCATACAGAACGGTCTCCATTGAGCTCGGGATGTTCCTGGAAGAGCTTCTCGCGCGTCGCGGCGCGGGCGGGCTTCCCTGCCGTGCTCTTGACGATCCACTTCGGTGGCTTCAGATAGATCGTCCGCACGGCTACTCCCATACCAGCGACGATGCGTGTGCGAAGTTCCTGCTCGACCTGGGCACGATGGGCAAGCAGTTCGTCGTGCTCCACTTCCGCGACGACGACGATGTCTTCCGTGCCGAGTTCGGGATTGTAAACTCCCAGCGCAATCGCCCGCCCATCGTGGATTGCGGCGTGTCCAGCGACAAGTTCCTCGATATCTTGCGGGTAGATATTCTCGCCGCCGATGATGAGCAGATCTTTCTTGCGTCCGATGACATAGAGTTCGCCCTGGCGCAGAAAACCGAGGTCGCCCGTGTGATACCAGCCATCAATCACGGCCAGAGCGGTGAGGTCGGGACGATCGTAGTAGCCGTCGAAAAGGCAGTCGGATTTGATGGCGATCTCGCCCACGGAGTTTTCAGCCAGAACGGCGCCGGAGTCCGAGAGTATGCGAAGCTCGTGATTCGGCAGCAGTCGGCCAGAGGACATGAACGACAGAGCGCCGGAGGTTCCCGGATCTACCGGAACGATGCGGTGATCTTTCCGGAATGACTGCCCATCGACGCAGAGCGTCAACGGGCCATTGCCATCGATGTCCGATTGCGTGACAGCGAAAACATTTTCCGCCATCGCGTAGGACGACTGCAGCACGCCCGGCCGGGTGGCGAATGCGCTCTCGAACTCAGCCATGCTGGCAGCGCGGACCGGTTCGGAGCAGTTGATCAGCAGCCGCAACGAAGAGAGGTCGTAATCTCTCCAGCGGCGCTGGGGCGTGCGACGCGGAACGAACTGGAATGCAAAATTGGGCATCCACGCCAGCGTGCACCGGCACTCAGACACAATCTGCAGCATCGTCTCGGGCCGCATCACCCAATCGATCGGCGATTGCATCACGACCGGCAGGTGGCACACCATCGGAAGCATGAAGCATGCAATCAAACCCATATCGTGATAGAGCGGAAGCCAGCTGTAGACGCTGTCGGTTTCGCTATCGATCTTCAGAGCTTGCTGCAGATATCCCAATTGGCGCAGGATCGCGCGATGGGTCAGGGCAACACCCTTCTGAAGACCGGTCGTTCCGGCCGAGTGTTGAATAAAGGCGAGGGTGTCGGGGTGGACTTCTTGATTTGGTCGCGAATCTTGATTTCCCGCGAGCATCTCCCCGGCTCGAATCAATTTGGTTTCGCGTTCCAGACTCACGCAGGCAAGCATGTCATCCGGGAAATCCTTATCGACGATCACCGCCTTGGCGGCGAGGTTCGCGGTCACGCCAAGTAGTCCCGATCGGTATTTCGAGGCCTCCACTTTGAAGTTGGGATAGGCGAGAAACGCCGGCACTGCGCCCAGCATCATGGCCGCGACGAAGGTCGTCATCGCGGGAATTCCTTGCGGCATGATCAGGACGACGCGGTCACCGGGCGAGAGACCGTGGGCTGCGAGTGCATCCGCCTGTTTGCGTGCCAGTTTGCGGAATTCCTCGAAAGTGACCGTCTCGCGCTCGTCTTCGTCGATCCATGCGGTCACGAATGGACGGTCGTCCGGAACGGCGTCCAGGGCTTCGATCAGATTGGCGTACGGAATCAAACGGACATTGTAGTCGAACGCAATCTGCGTTCTTGTCGCTGGCGTGCACTGCCATTATCCTTGACGGTCTGTTAACCGGGTGGAGGACGCGTGTTCCAGGGAGTTTGTTATGTCGTCGCATTCCTGATGTGCGCGATCGTGCTTTCGCAGACTCGGCCGCGCGGCGTGCGGCAAGGTGTCCTCCTCGTGGCAAGCCTCGGTCTTTATCTCACCTGGACGCCCTGGTTTGCGGCAATCCTGGTCACATCCGCCGTGATGAATTTTATGGTTGGAGTGTGGCTGCGACGCAGGCTTCATTGGCTGCCGCTGTGGGTTGGCCTTCTCCTGAATCTCACGCTGCTTGGCGCTTTCAAGTACCTGCCCGAACTCGGGATCAACGGATCGTGGGGGCGCGGCGACATCTTCACACATCTGGCACTGCCTCTGGGAATATCCTTCTGGACTTTTCAAGCGATGAGCTACCTGTTTGACCTCTATCGCGAAGAGGAACTCGATCCGAGCTTGTTCGAATTCTTGCTCTACATGAGTTTCTTCCCGGTGACGATCTCGGGTCCGGTGTGCCGCTTGCCGGAGATGCTTCCCCAGTTTCGGTCGGAACAAACAACGCCGTGGGGTGACATCGGGGAGGGGCTGCGGAGGATCGGGATCGGCGTCCTCATGATGCAATTCGCCAAGTTGCTGGGACGCGGCATTCTCGGCGGCGACGGAATCATCAGCGGATTCGATCACGTGACCCAGTGGAGCGGCCCCGATGTCTGGTGTCTTGCGTTCGGATTCGGCCTGCAACTTTTTTTCGATTTCGCCGGGTACACGCACATCGCAGTCGGGGCCGCGAAGGCCTTGGGGATCACGGTGCCCGAAAATTTCGACAGGCCTTTTGCCTCGACGACGCCGTCGATCTTCTGGACCCGCTGGCACATGTCACTGTCATTCTGGATCCGCGATTATGTATTTCTTCCACTGGCTATGTCCCGCCGCGAAGTATGGTGGCGCAACTTCGTCCTCGTCGTCTCAATGGTCCTATTCGGGCTTTGGCATAAAGCCGCTTGGCTCTTTTTAATCTGGGGCGCCTATCACGGGATATTGCTGGTGCTTCATCGAGTGGTGCAGCAAGTCGAGCGCCGGTTCGACTGGGAGCCTCCCGCCTTGTGGACTCCTTTGGCGTGGATGGTGACGATCTCTCTGATCAGCCTGGGATGGATATTCTTTCGGGCAAATTCTGTTGTGCAGGCGCGTGAGATGCTGGCCCAGATCATCGCGCCGAGTTCCTATGGTTCGCACCTACTGAGCAACAGTTTGTATCTGCTCGTTGCTCTTCTCGGATTGGGATATGCAATCGTGGTTGGTATCGGGCAGGCGCTGGATCATGCTGATGCAGGCTCGCAACGGTTCGTTTCCATTGCCGCCCGCCGACGATGGTTCTGGCTCCTTCCCCTTTACACCTTGACGTTGCTTTTCGTACTGATGATCACGTGGACGCAGGACGGCGGAGCAGCGCAGTTTATTTATCGGAAGTTCTGATGGTGCCGTCCGCTAAAGCGGACTCCGTGCTCGTGGGACTCGACCACCCGGCACTCACGTGCCGGCTAATGAATGGCGTCGCTTCGCGACTTAACCTGGGAAATTGAATCGGCAGATTACTTTACTTGCGTTCCATCCGGTAGGAATACCGGATAATCGTCCCATGGCTGGGCCAAGGCCAATTGCTGGGCCGCGGCCACGCGGTTGTAGGCAAAGAGGAACATGCCGAAGTGATAGTGCAGCATGGCGTCATCGGGCCACTGGCTGATCGCCCACTGATACTGCAGAACTGTATCGTTCGGAGTCTCGCCGGGAGGTCCGGCCATCACGATCAGGCGGGCAAGTTGGTCCGAGTGGTTCATCTGGCTCGTGAACGGAACCTTCTGCAGGCGGCGAACCATCTCGGAAGCGATGCGCGCCCGATCGAATGCAGTGAGTGCCAGGCGCCGTTCGCATTGGCCTTCCGACAGAATTCCTCCATCTGATCCCTTCGCGGCGTCAGCCGGAAGGTTCCTGGCAATCTCTTCGAACATGGCACGCGCCAGAAGATAGCTCGCTTGCGGAGTCAGATGCACGTGCTCATAAATCAAGTCGCTACCGACGATGCCGGCAGCGCTGGAAGCGGCGAGAAGGGCCTCGGAGTCAACTAGGGGTGCACCGACGGAGGAGGCCACGGCCCGGTTGATCTCGTTGATGCGGCTGTCGGCGCGAAAGCGCAGAGTATCGAGATCGCGGGCGCGCGAGAAATGCTCCGCCGCGCCCTTGTTGTTCCCGAGTTTCTCCAGTGCGCGGGCGATGCGGAACTCCAGTTCCGCGTATTGATTGTCAATCGCCGTGGCACTTGTATAAGCCTTCAGCGCCTCTCCGTATGAATTCGCCGCTTCGAATGCGCTTCCCTGCTGCACCAACGCTGACCAGTTGCGCAATTCATCCTCTCGCAATCCAGTGCGATGCAACGAAGCGAACGGGGCGCAATCCCGCATGTTGGTTGCCGCCGTTGCGACGATAACTTTGGCTCCCGCACTGCGAGCGACTTCGATCGTCTCCCGCAGGTTCTGCTCGAAATTCGAATACGCCTGCCGCATCAGGGGAGAACTGGCCGGAACCTGCTTGTCCAGAAACAGTTCCATCCCGCGCCATTCCTGCTTCTGCGTGCCTAGCTTCGTGACCAACTGACCGATTCTTGTCGATCGAAGGAAGATGCTGCCGCGGACCACGGGAAGGCTCATGCCTGTGGATGTCAGGACTGTCCCTGGGCCATACGGTCCCACGACCTCGTTATTCCCCGAATAGAGGATGAAAAGGTCCGACTTCTGGCCGGCGAGTCCCCTTGCGATGGGCAAGACAACGTGAGAGTTGATCGCTACACTCCCGGTATTCACGACCTCAAACTTCATCGACGGATACCGGTCGTGCAGCATCACTTCGAGATAGCGGCTGAACCCGTAGGCAGGATCGGGATCTCCCATGGCCGCCGACTCGCCGAGCACGAAGATGCGATAGGTCTTCGGCGGCTTGGTCACGGGAATGGCATAGAGACGGGGCGTCTGCACCATGCCGGCGGGAAAATAAGGCGCGGCAAAAAACAGGTTATAGCAGGACGCCGGAGTTCCCTTCACCGTGCAAGGTACGAGCAGATTCGGGTTGTATCCGACGTCGGCCAGCCGCAGAATTCCTTCGAGAGCGCTGAGCACAGCGATGGGGATCAGCAGCGTAGATGCCGCGAGCAGAATCCAGCGGCGGACTGAAGGCCGGGCCGCTGCGGTCGAATCCGAGACTTTCACCTGCACACCCGGCATGAACCGATTCTCCCGTGAGCATCCGATGCCGCAGTGTGATTTGAATCACACTTGGTTGTGCGCTCGACGAACGGGCATGTGCTCACCCGACGAACCGTTCTGGGTGAAATCACTCCCGCATAGCGGGAAATCCTAGGCGATGCCGCGAGTTTACAGCGTCCGGGCCGAAGAATTGAAGTAAGTCTTTGAAAACAGCTATGTTGCCGCTGGAAGTCTTGGCGCAATTTGGCACTTCACCTGCACATCCAGCTTCGACAAGGAGATCCACGCACGTGAGCGATCCTCTTCCTAAGTCTTGGACGGCAGTGCAGGCATACACCATGGCCACCATCTGCCTGATTCTGGGTACCGCCATTGGCTATCTTTTGAATACGCCTTCCCCCGCAAAATCCAACGTGCCCCAGGCTGCCATAGCGCCGAAGCAGGCGCCACTCGGCATGAAGGGCGGCAGCATGCCCACGGCGGACGATATGAAGCGCATGGCGGACAAGCAGGCCGCTCCGCTGCTCGCCGAGTTGGAGAAGAACCCGAACGATCCGGAACTTCTCGATAAAATCGGCCGCGCGTATATGGCGGCACAGCAATACCAGAGCGCCCGGCAGTACTTCGAAAAATGCGTAACCTTGAAGCCCACTCCCGAGTCCTTGAATGAATTATCGTTCGTCTACTACTCCATGGGAGATGCGGACAAGGCCATCAGCACTCTGAATGAGGCGCTCAAGATTGATCCCAAGAACGCGAAGATCCTATTTAACCTCGGCATGTTTCAATGGCATGGCAAGTCCGATCCAAAGGCAGCCATCGCCGCGTGGGAGAAATTCGTGAAGGCGAATCCGAATGATCCGAAACGGGGTGAGGCCGAGCACCTGATCGCCCAGGCCAGGCAGCACCTCAACCTCGCTCCGGGCACAAAGACCGATAAGCCTGCGGTAGAGTAATTCCAATGCCATGAGCGTGAAACAAGATCTGCTCGGGATGCTCCGATTCCGGGCCTTGCAGCTGTTCGCTCTCAGTGCATTGATCGTGGGAGTGGGGAGCGAGTGCTTCATTACGAAGCTCTCAGTCCTGGATCTCGACGTATGGTGGCACGTCAGCGTGGGCGACTGGATCTGGCAGCACCACGCATTTCCTCACACTGGGATTTTCTCGAGAACTGCCGCCGAGCGTCCCTGGATGGCTTACAGCTGGGGCTACGAAGTGCTGCTGGCACGGTCGTACAACGGGCTCGGCTTCGTTGGCATGGCATTGTTCGGGACTGCGCTCACCATCGCGGTTGCGCTCGCACTCTTCTGGATGTTGCACCGACTCTCAGGGCGCTTCTGGCTTGCGTGGAGCCTCAGCATCGTCACGCTCTCCGCGTTCCTGTTCGACATCATGCCGCGCCCGGTGTTCTTCACCATGGCGCTCTATGCGATCACGCTGACGATTGTTCTTGAAGCGCAGCGCCTCGGCCGGATGCAACGGCTTTACTGGCTTCCGATGGTGTTCTTGTTCTGGGCCAATCTGCACATCCAGTTTGTGTACGGGCTGATCATGCTCGGAGTGCTGGCGGGCATCAACCTGTTCCAGAGAATCGCTCTGCGGCTCAACATCTATCCGAATTGGCTGGCCAGTTCCACACTTCCGGTGGCGCAGATTTTGGTTGTCCTGGCCTGCTGCGTGGCGGCGACCTGTATCGGGCCCTATTCCTTCCATCTGTACCGGGTGCTATTCGGATATTCGAGTTCGAAGGTGATCTACTCCATGATCACGGAATTGCAGGCGCTCAGCTTCGAGGGAGTAAGCCACTTTATCGAGTTGCTGCTGGCGGCAGGCGCTTTCTTCGCCCTGGGTTGGAAGAAGAAAATCGATCCCTTCAAGTTCGCCCTGCTCGCAGTCGCCAGCGCTTTTGCATTCCGCGCCACTCGCGATGCCTGGTTTTTGTGCATCACGGCCGCTGCCACCATCGCGGACTTCCCTGCTCCAGAGGAAAAGCGCGAACGTGCATTCAGTGTGCGGGAGAGTTCCGCGGTCGCGCTGGCTGCAATCCTGGTGCTGACGCTTGTTGCGCGCAATACCGATTTCACCTCGAACGGGCTGAACGAGGTTGTCAGCAGCCAGTTTCCGGTGGACGCGGTCAACTTTGTCCGCCGCAATCCCGTTGGAGGCCCGTTGTACAACAGTTTTGACTGGGGCGGATTCCTGATCTTCTACATGCCGCAATATCCGGTGGTGGTGGATGGACGCACGGATCTATATGGCGACGACTTCTGCCGCAAGCTTTACGAAACCGAGGGCGCAAACTCTCCGCCTTCGGATGATCCTTATCTGAGCGAAGCAGGTCTGGTCATCCTGAAGAACTCAGTTCCGCTGGCAAACCTCCTGCCCGCCGATTCGCGCTTTCGAGTGATCTATCACGATCAGATAGCAACCGTCTTCGCGCGCAACTAAGACTTATCGCCGAACGAATACGGCCGCAACCTCGTCGCGATACACCATCCGGAACTGAGAACTAAGTGCGGGAAGACTGGTCAGGGCCTTGGCCATTCCCGAATTTGGCTCGAGCAGCAATGTTCGCGCCGACGCAAAGGACGGATCGGCATCAAGCCGCATCTTTCCGCTAATCACCTGGAAGTAGCGGTCGAGGATTTCGTCCCCATAAAGGTCGACGCGGCTGTCGATGGAGACGGGATATTCCGGCAGGTACCACGTTACGAATCCGCCCCAGGAATATACGTTGAAGATCGGCTGGGGGAGATGATTCTTGGCGATGTAGTCGCAAGCCTGCGCGGGATAGCTCTGGGACAACTTGTGGGTCAATCTCGAATTCGAAGGGAGTAACACGACTGCGAGAAGAATGAAGACTCCAGTGAGAGTTACGGCTAAAGCTGAGCGCCATCTGACCGCATTCACGCATTCCTGGTGCGATGCCTCTGTCGAAGTTGCCGATCCAAGGATCAACACCGCTGGCAGAACGGCCAGCCAGGCATCGCGCTGAATGCGGAAAGCCAGGAGAGTGGCTGGGATGAGAACGAGCAGTTCGAACGGCTGCAGCCGACGCCTGCGGCCAAGCGCAAGAAATGCCGCCATCACCAGCAACACGAAAATGTACTCTTGAGGCCGGCGGAAGGACATCGAACACATGTCCGCAAAGTACCGGAAGCCGACGCCGCTGTATAGGGTTCGCGCGAAACTCGAAAATACGTGGATCGAGTAGGGACTCAACATCGCGCAAACAACCGACAGTCCGAGAATGACGCTGACGGTTTTCACTGAAAGGGGCCGATCGCTCAATTCCACGATACCGATCTCCAGGCGGCGGAAAGCGGCCTCACATGCCAGCGCCACCACAAAGATGAGAATCAGGGTGAATCCGAAAACCACCTGGATATCGACGTTGGCCCACAGAACGAACAGTGGCGCCAACCAAAACAACGGTCTCGATGAGCCCGATCGACGGCTCTCGAGAATCAGCAGCAACTCGACTCCGAAGAACAGAACTGACACTGACGACGGCGTCGGCTGCAGACCGGGAATTACATACTGCGCGATGGCGGAAAGAAGAATAGCGGTCCAGAGCGACGATCCAGCGCTCCTCGCAAGTCGATAGGCGACCACAGCGAATGCCAACCGCAATGTCATCAGCGCAAGAACGATGGCGCGTAGGCCGAGAACTTTGTACGCAGCCGCCAACACAATGTCGTAAGACCAACTGAAGTCGTGCCAGGTTAGAGTCAGGTATTGCGAGAACAGGCCGGCATGAGGCACAAAATGTTGATTGAGGATCCAGAGCCCGGTTCGCAGATGCCACCAGACATCGGTATTCGCGAGCGCCGTGAGATGGATCGCTTCCCACACTGGAGCTACGGAAAACAAAGCGACCAGAGTCACAATGCGAATGGGAGGCGATGCTGCGACCGGCGAGACTGAAGCATTCACAGCGCTTGCACCCACTTCAGCGACCGAGCCTCTTCTGGGCGGCCACCGGTGTCGCCAGCGAGTGCGCGTGGCCGTGGCACGTCAGGCTGCAGGAGTTCGTCGCACGGCTGTAAGAAATCGGCGTCGCTCCGTTGGGTGCGACGACAGCGATGTCAAAGTTCACCATGCGCTCGCCCGAGATGCTCGCCGAGACGGCGCCCATCCCATGAGCGGTATGGCACGTCGAGCAGGAGAATCCGTCGTTGATATGTCGCGCATGCTCGGTGAAGCTGGTGTTGGCGATGACCTGGTTTAGATCATGACATTTCGCGCAGAGCGAATAGGGACCGCCCGCTGCCGGATCCAGAATCGGAGTTGGAAAGAGATTAGTGATGGTCGTGCCTGGTCCCCCCGCGGGAGGAGGAGCCACCTGGCTGAATTCATAACGGCGCTCGAGAATATGGAGATAGGTCGAGCCGTGAGGGCCATTCGGTCCAGTGCCACCGAATTCGCGGTTGTCGTCGCTGTTGTGGCAGTCCGTGCAATAGATCCGTGCGCCCATCACACGGCCTTGCGTCGTGCCATCCAGGTTCAACATATTCGGGCGCAGACTTGGCTGCGCGAGCGAACTATTGCGGTCGTGCATCACCGGATGACTGGAGGTCGAGGTCAAGGTCATTTGGGAGATGACGTTCAGAGGATCGGCCCCGGAAACCGCCCAGATCGGCAGATACCCATACACCGCCAACGTTTGCTTTCCGCTGCTCGTCCCGTGGCAACGCAAGCAGTTCTCGAACTGATTCGCCGCCGGATTCAGGAGCGTGGTGCCGTCGGTGCCGCTGACGCCCGTCACCATATTTTGCGATCCACGGAGCAGTGGCGGCGGCGTTGACGTGAATGAAGTCACGGCCGTCGAAGCATGCGGGTTGTGGCAATCCACGCAGGTCGCGTGCCGGTTGTTGTTGAGCAACACGGCCTCGCCCGTATCGTGCGTATTCGTTCCCGCCGGATATGGATGCCCGATCTTGGAAAATTCCGCATACACATTGGGAATCGCCGGGGAGATATTGCTGCCGCCGTTGTGGCAGGTCATGCAATTCTGCGTGGAGGAATCCATGTTCGTGACCGTCGGAACGGGACCCCGCAGCAGGCGCGGACCCGCCAGCGAGTTATGCGGCATATGGCACGAGATGCAGGCGTTCTGTCCGACGTTGGTGTAGCTGCCGAGCACGGGCGCGTTCGCGATCTTGTTGCCGGCTTGAGAGTGGATGCTCGTACTCCATTGCTGCAGCGGATTATTCTGTCCGCCGACTGTGCGGGCATTCACTTCGTGGCAGGCCAGGCAGAGCTGGCCGCTGGAACTGTCGCGCACCAGGAAGTCTTGCGACAACTGGTCCACCGCCTGCGCGTGCGGCGTGTGGCAACTGGTGCACTCGACGTTGTTGTTGACGAGATTCACCGCCTTAAGCGGGTCAGCGGTCGTGTGGGTTGTAGTCAGCGACGCCACAATGTCTGGTGCATCCACCATCGGCAGCTTGACGCTGAACGGGTGCGATCCCTGCAGATTCGCGCCGAATACATCCGACGGATTCATGCTGCCGGTCATGCTCAACGGCCCATATGGTTGCGTTTGCCCGACAGCAACAGTCCCGTCATGACAACTCAGGCAGAGGCTGCTCGATGCGCCGAGCGCAGGTTGCTGCGGAGAATTGCGCATCGTCGTACTCGAATACGTCGTATAGACCTGCGTGGAAAGCGTCTGGCTCCACAGAGCCGAATTTGTATTCTGCACGCCGGAGTGCGGTGCATGGCAGTACAGACAGGGATCCATATTGCCTTTGACCGGGCCCGTCCCGCTCGCAGACATGTTGTGCGCGCCGAGAACGTCTCCGTTGAGCGAGCCCTGCGCGTGAGCCTGGATTCCCACCAGCAGCACAATCGAGATGAGCCATATGCGTTTCATCGCTGCTCTCCCATGGCCTGCTTGGGCAATCCGTGGTACTTGAAAACTTGTACCCGGCGATTGAAGGAATCGACCACAAAAATGCGGTCGTTCTGATCGATGAATAATCCTGCCGGCAACTGGAACTCTCCACTGTGCGTGCCGCGGCCGCCGAAGTAATAGAGCAGGCGCCCTTGTTGGTCAAAGATCTGCACCACTCCCCACAATCCGTCGACGACGTAGAGATGCCCTTCCGAGTCGATCCCGATTCCCTTGGGACGGAACATAGCGCCCGAGGTGTCCCCGATCTGGCCAACTGCGGCCTGGAATGCGCCCGAGCGATCGAGGAACTGCACGCGGAAATTCATGGCGTCGACGACGAAGAGATTCGCGTCGCGGACCAAAACTTCAGTCGGTACGTTGAACTCGCCGTTCGCGTTGCCCTTGCGTCCGATCTTCTGCAGAACGCTGCCGTTCATGTCCAGCATGAAAATTTCGTTTCGCAACGTATCAGTTACGTAGATTCGCTGCGCCACGGAATCTACTGAAATACCAGTGGGCCGTTTGAAGTATCCCTCGCCGCCCTTCAGGCTGCCGATGGTGCGGCGAAACTTGCCCTTGTTGTCGAAAACGAAAATCTTCCCCGATTCTGAATCTGTAACATAGAAATTGTCCTGCGCGTCCACGGCAACGCACTGTGGAGAGCGCATCGGATCCCGATCCTTCTCTCTTCGTTCGATGAACTTGTACTTATGCTGCTCCAGGTCGAAGATATGAATCCCATTCGCGCCGGGATCCGTAACAATCGCTCTGCCGCGCGAATCCACGGCAATGCTGTAAGGACGCACAAGATGCGGATGATCCGGCTCCCCGATGATCACATCTACAAGCTTGGTAAAAAAGCCGGGTTTCTTCTCGGTGTCACGCTCGGAACTGAAGCTGCGTTCGTATTGGAGTTTGCGGCCTCCCTCGAGCAGCAGATCCGGCGGAGGAGGATCGGGTGGAGTCGCTTTCCGCACTTTCGAGGCCCATGCGGGAGTCAGCAGCAGCAACAACACTGCCGCGGCCACCGCGTAACTCCGGCATCCTCGATTCCCGAACCTTAGAAGAAGTTGAACCATCTCGAAATCCCAATGTAATACGTCGTAACGTGGACCGGACTCGACCCTGGCAGACCCACCGTTTGCCGCAGATTCGTGAAGCCCGCGTTCACGTAAATCTTCCTGAGTCTGTATTGCGACACAATGTTATAGAGCTGGTTGCCAGTAGTTGCGCTGATCAACGGATCCGACGTGCTGCCTCTGCTGTTAGCGTACCCCGCGCTGATCGTCAGCCTGCGGATGGGCACGATGCTGGCGTTCACACCGTACGCTGTGGAGTTGTACACGATTGCTGCGTCAGGCCCGAAAACACTCGGAGGAACCCCCGGAGGAAGCGCGACCAGGCCCGTCGAGGTGAACGCTGCTCTTCCATCCGACTTCGAATAGAACCCGTTCAGGCTATACGAGTGATAGATGAACGTGCTCGAAGCCCGGTTCGCTTTGCTGGAAGAGCCGGATTGCGCCGTAATGCCGCTATGGGACCCGCTGAATCCGGCCATAAAGAATGTCCGGTTGCCGAGCCGGCGGCGCGCGTTCGTCACATAGCCCATCGAGGATGTCGTATACACAAGGATGAGCGTCTGCACGTTCTGGGAGTAGCTGAAATTCGCATTCACTTCCCAGTTGCTGATCTTGCGATCGAAGTTCACATTGCCTGTGAATCCCAGCCCGGCGTTGCCCTCCTGGTTCATGGTGTCAAACACGCCGAGGGAGAACGTCAGTGATCCGAGCAGCCTTCGGTTCAGGTTGTAGTTCACGCTGCCGCCGAATTGCGTCGCGCCGTAACTCCTGCCCAGAAACTCCTGTTGCTGATGATTGACCAAGGCGTGCAGGTTGAGCGTCGGGAGCAATTGGTAGTTCGCATCGGCGCCAGTCAGAAATGCTCGGAATGTCCCGATGCTGGAGGATGGAACAAACGTGCTGCCATTTACAACCACCTCCGGCAAGGCGCCGATGAGGCTGTCGTAATACGAACCGTTGAAGGCCACACTGAGTTTGGTCAGCGGACGAAACGTGAGGTTCCCGTTCAGCGTATCGGATGCCCCTGTGTTATTGGCAGTTCTCGAGTCGTGGTCATTGTACGCATAATCCGTGCGGTTCCACGAAAAGGTATACGCACCCGACATCGGAAACGCGTGCTGCAGGTTGAACTGGTAATTGTTCGTATCCGTGTTCGTGATTACCGGCTCGGGCAGCCCGTCGAGTGTCTCCGCAAAATTAGAATCCACATTCCGGCGGATATATCCGCCGCCCAACCGGAAACCGGCAAAGTGATAACTCGAGAGCAAGGACAGCGTGCGATCCTTCTGTTTGTTTTCGTCCTGCGTGCCGAAGATGGAAGACGAACTGTTGCCGATCGAGTAGCTCGCCGTCAGTGTCGGCATGTTCGGCAGAAGCTCGCTCCAACTCACTCCAAGCCCCGAGAAATCTCCATGCTGGGCCAGGCCGATATCGGAGCCGGGGATCCCAAACTGTCCGACGTTGTTGATTCCTTTGCTGTAGTTGACCGCACCGGGAAAATGACTGCCACTGAACAGATTCGCGCTCGCGTTCACACCGCTGGCATTGGTCAGCGTCCCGAAAACCGAGTTCGACTGGACCCGATCGTAATATGGCTGGACATTGAAATTCAGGAAGTTGGGATTGTAGAAGCTGCCGTTCAGGTTGGCGTCGCCGGTAAGCCCGAAGCTGTGGCCCGAAGATCCCTGATTGATGTTGCCGTTGTAGTTAAACCCGATGTCGCCGTTCAGGCTCAGATTGGTGTCGCCAACCTCAAGCTGTGCCACGGATGGCAGTGCTGCGAGGAAGATTCCCGCAACCAGAATGCTCGCCTTTGCAATCCACCTCAACCACATTCCCCACCTGATCTCTGGGCTCCACGCTCCCGGGGCAAAGTTCAACAACCATGCGTTCGCCCTGCGAATCACAGCACCTCAATTTTGGCTGTCTTTCTCAGCCGTTTGTTCAATGCCGACCTAAGCTGCTCGTTCCTCTGTTTCTGCAAGTCGGTCGAGAGCTTTGCCTTTACCTCTTCATACGGGCTGATTCCTGCCGCCACGTGCGCGTTCAGACGGAACAGCGTGTAGGCGGTTCCCAACTGAATGAGATCGCTTACCTGTCCGGGCTTCATGGCCAGCGCAGCCGCGACTACAGGAGGAGGAAGCTTGTCCTTTTCCACTTCCTTGCGGTCGCCCATCTTCACGTGCCAATCGTCGTCAGAAACCTTTTCGGCAATCAGACCGAACTCCTGATAGCTCTTCGTCGCCTTCGCCTGCTTCAGCGCATCGTCCGCGCGCTTGCGAGCTTCCTTCACCACATCCGGGTTGGCATTCGCCGGCGGAATAATCGAGATCGTCTGAATACTGAACATCTCGGGATGCTGAAACTTTTTCGGATTCGCCTTGTAATAAGCGCGCGCCTCGAACGGCGTGACCTTGGCCTTCTCAGTGACGTCCGCCTTGAGCAACTCTTCGATCAACAGCGAGCGGCGGATCTTCTCGCGCATCAACTGCCGTGATCCGTGTACTTCAATCTGGAGCACCTGGTTGAATTCCTGTTGCGTGGCGAACTGCTTGCGGAATTCCGTTTCAGCGCGTTTCATACGCTCGGGCGATACCGTCATGTTCCGGCGCAGCGCTTCCTGGTACACAAGCTCTTCAAAAATCATCATGTCGAGAGCGCCTTTGCGCATCTCGGGTTCCATACCCTTGGGCAGGCCGTTGTGCATCTTGGCGTACGGGAAAATCGACTGGATCTCGCGCATCAGATCGCGATCGGTGAGCACAGCACCATTGACTCGCGCGACAGGTTTCACGGTCGCGAAAGCTGGAGTTGCAGCCGCGGTGGGCGCTGGGGCGTTGACCGCAGTGGGAGCGTGGGAAGCCATGATCTGCGCGCTGCACGAGAACGCCAGAACCATGATTCCAGCTCCGGTGAGCCCTGCGCGCTTGAGTTGGTGCTTCATTTCCTTCCTCCGCTCGAGTCCTAAAGGTTGGGGGAGAGAATATCCTCTCCCCCGGGAACGACTAGAACTGCGTGTGTACGTTGTTGACGCCAAACGTCTCGTTCGCTTCGCCGATGTGGCATTGACGGCAGAACTGCGTTGCCGAAGCGGCCGTCGTCGGGTTGGTGTTGCCAGCGCCCGGGTTGTAAGGTCCGTTGACGAAGAAGTAGGTCGGATAAGTTCCGCCAGCGATGGCGCTTCCGGTCTGCTTCCCGCGCGGGGCCTGATAGATGTACATCACGTGCTGGTTGTGGCAAGTGGTGCAGGTGATGAACGCGTCAGCTGGATTGCTGTCGCCATTGGGCAGAACAACGCCCCATGACCACGGACTGCCGGCGATCGCCGGGTAGCCGTAGTTCGCCGCGAAGTTGGCATACGTTGTGCCAGGGGTCGGGACGATGCTGCTGATCGCGCCATTGGTGACGGTGACGGTCAACGGGGTGGTGGTGGCATTGGTCGTGACCAGGCGGAGAGCGCCCAGAGTGGCTTGCGTGCCCACCGGGTGATCATTGCCGTAGCCAGAGGTGTTGCCATTGCCGCTGTCGTTGGCCAGCAGCGTCGGGATCGGACGCGTGCCGTATGCGCTCACGGGCAGAAGACCAGTCGTCTGCTCCCACGATTGACCTGTCATCATCTGGCCTTTTGCAATCTGGCCGTCATGGCAGGCGAGGCACATCATGATGCCGCGCAGCTCTTCTTCGTTCGTGGTATAAGCGGCAGCTTCCGACGGGGTGTTCTCCACATAGCCGTTGCCGAAAGTCAGCGTCTGGCTATAGAGAGGAGTCACATCCTGTCCGAACAGTGCGTTGCTGCCGGAAAGTGGATCGTTGAACGCCACAGCGTTGGTAGCTGCGTTGCCGCCGCCGCCTGCTGCGCCGCTGTGTGGGGCATGGCAGCCCGCACAACCACGGCCGCCGTTGTTATGGGCACCCAGTACGTCGATGCCCGTCAATCCGGTGCCGGAAGTGTAGGTCTGCGCTGCTGCGAGACCGACACCCAGCAGAAGGACCATAACTAACAACATCATCTTTCTCATAAAAGGTTAACAACCTCCTGTGTGTAACAGCTGTTACCTCTACCGCTATGAACTGGAGCTGGGTAAGAATTAATAAGTCCAGACTCCCTTTTTCGGCCGTCCGCGGACGTCCAAAACTTTTTCATGGCTTTTTCACCTCGGAACTCGCAGGTGAAGCCGCGGCCGCATTGTCTGCCGGCTTCGCGTTGCCCTTGCTCTTATCTGCTTCCGCCTTCCGCTTCGCCAGTTCTGCCTTGGCTTCGTCGTCAGTGAAGTAGCGGAACATCTGCACTCGTCCCGGATACTGCTCCGTCGTGAAGATCCGGTTGTTCTTGTCGATGTACAGTCCAGCCAAAGTACGGAATTGTCCCGGCAGTACTCCGTGACCGCCCATCCAGATCAATAACTGACCATCGGGAGTGAAGCACTGCACACGATCCTCGACTGCATCCGCGACCCAGACATGGCCATCTGCATCGACCGCAATGCCCTTGGGGCGCGAGAACGTTCCAGGACGATCGCCGGCCTTGCCAAATTCGCGGATGAAGTTCCCATCCGCATCGAAGATCTCGATCCGGTTGTTATAGGTATCGCTGACATACAGATTGGCGTCGGCATCGACCGCCACATTCGTGGGAACGGAGAACTGTCCTGGCTCGGTCAGC
Source organism: Terriglobia bacterium (assembly GCA_963727085.1). Taxonomy (GTDB): domain Bacteria; phylum Acidobacteriota; class Terriglobia; order Terriglobales; family Acidobacteriaceae; genus Sulfotelmatobacter. The sequence goes on from CAVSER010000009.1 coordinate 320,518, forward strand.
GTGTGTCCTTTGCCCGCCGTGCCAATTTTGCGAATCAGCGTGAGCTTGTCGGCGTCATAGACAAGAACCTGATCCAGCGCTGCATCGGCGACGTAGAGGAAGCGGTTCTCGTTATCCACCGCCATCCCGCCAGGATCGACGAGGCCTTCGCCAATCGTGCCTTCGACCTTGTGATCCTTATCGAATACGAGGATGCGGTGCATCTTCGTGTCAGAGACGAACAGCCGGTCGGAATCGTCAATCGCCAGCCCGATGATGTCGCCGAAGCGCGCCTGGACTCCGTGCTTGATCATCGAGAGCTCTTTGGTTTCGGTGTTGAAGATGAACACCGCGCCAACTTTTCCGTCGGCTACGAGCACGTTGCCTTTGGAATCCACTACCACGCCGTAAGGCGTCCAGAGCGCGAACAGCGGCTTATCTGCCATCCTTTGCTCTGACGTTTCACCGCCAGCCATGCGGTCCATCCACGAACTCTTCTTCTTGCCAGCTTCGGGAACGTACTTGTCGCAGCAGAAGTAGTTCAGATACTTGATCCGTGTGATCGCCGGTGGGTTCGGCCAAACGATCTTCGAGTAGTCGAGCCTCTCGAGCATGCTGGGCTGCCTGGGAGCTTCTTCCTTCTTTTTCTTCTTGTCCGCGTAAAGCGACGTCGGAACGGCAAGGGTCAGAACTATCGACAGCCCGACTGTCGCTGCCACGAACCGGATCGCTTTGCGCATCGAACTGGACATCGTGCTCTCCATCTCGAATCCCTACTTCGCTCCCGTGAAGTTCGTATGGCACGTCATGCAGAACGCCATATTGTTGGCCTGATCCTTCACCAGCAGGTTCGGCTGTGCCGAAGAGTGCGGCTGGTGGCAGGACAGGCAATTCACCGGCTTAAGAACTTTGTTGAGGTCCGAAGGATCCATCACATCGCTGACCGGATGTTTCTCGGTCGGATGGCCTCGGCCGTACTTGATCGGCAGAAGCGGGACCTTGCGGAAGTAATCTTCCGGCAGGCGTACTTTTCCACCGAAGATCGCGACCATGTGTTCGGCCTCGAGCTTCTGCGGATTGACTTCCGGTCCGTGACACTCAAGGCACAGCTTGTTCGGAGTTGCGGCGCGCAACAGGTGCTCGTTCTCTCCCCCATGCGGCTCATGGCAGGTGGCGCAACCTTGGGTTCCGGCCGGCTGATGCAGGTGCGCCTTCTTCATCTGATCCGCCTGATCGCTGTGGCAGGTCAGGCAGGCGTTGACTGGATCTGGCTGGATGAATCCCGGGCTCTTGCCGCCATGCGGGTTGTGGCACGCGATGCATTCGCCCGCGGCGCCCGGATGTTGCACTTTTGCCGATTCAATCTTCTTTGCTTGGTCTTCGTGACAGGTTAAGCAGAGGGCGCGGCTGTCGCTGTTCGTCAGGACGACTTTCCCGTCCTTGGCAGGCTGGTGACAGCTGTCGCACATCTTGTTCTCGAAGGGATTGTGCAGGAACGTCTGCATCAGCTTCGGCTTCGAGGACTCGTGCGCGTTGTGGCACTGCAAACAATTCGCGGTTCCGAAGGGCTGCCCCTGGTGAGTCTTCAGCAGGGCTTCGTCTTTCGCGTCGTGGCACTCGATGCAGAGCGCCGGAACGGTCTTCTTTAGATGGGCGGTAAACTCGAGCTTTCCACGGTCCCCGTTCTTATGCGTCACGTGGCAGGTGTCGCAGCCCATGTCGAGAGCTGCGTGGCGGCTCCCGCCCTTGGGAACGTCCAAGCCAATCTTGTGGCAGGAGAGGCAGAGGTTGTCCTCGCGCGTTGAGCCCGACGTTGACTTCAGCAGTTGGTTCGGATTGTCCGACTGATGCGGATCATGGCATTTCACGCAGTCGCGGACTGCGGGAGGATGGATCGTTTGTCCGGCCTGAACCTTCTTTTCGTCGTGACAGCTGAGACAGAGAGCCTGCGTTGTCGTAGTCGTCAGCTTGACGCGAGTGACATCGCGGTTCACCCGGACTTCGTGGCAACTCATACAGCCGGTCGCGATCGCGGAGTGAACGGCCTTCCCTTTGCTCTTATCCTCGTGACACTCCAGACACTTTTTCGCATCGACGTTTTTGTCGAGCGGAACCGGGTGAGTCTTGGCAACGGATGGCAGAACCGAAAACGCCACCACAACGGCCAACAGCGCGAAAGCCTTGGGGAGGGCTTGCCAGGTTACGGTCGTGCGATTTCGGTTCTCTGGGAGCATGCCACCTGAGCTTTTGCACGACCCTCTCCGTCTCTGAGCCAAATCCAACGGCCTCAGTGGAAAACTGTAAGTAACTACAACACAACGACTTCAGGGCACTCCTATCGCATGTTGCGATTTTCCACAGATCGCAGTCCTCAGAAAACTGGGCTTATTCCCGCAGTGTCATTGGTGAAATAACGCATGCACTAAAGTCTCTTTTGTGACTGGAATCACAGACTTGCGAGTGGGTGAAATCGCAAATCCCGTATTTCAATATGAGTGTTATGCCTCATCAACACCGAAGAGGAAAGCTGCCCGAATGCTTCTCAACCCCTGTGGAATGAATGCAATTGAGTCATGTGTTGAAATTGGCGCGGAACGTGCATTGAAGCATTTCGAGGAATTCGCAAGATATGGCCCCGTCACTTGGCTCCGTGGTCCGCAAAACCTGGCAGACACTTAGTTCGATTAAGACCGGCGTCATTCTCATCATCCTGGTCGTCATCTTCTCGGCTGCGGGAACTGTGATTCTGCAGCGGCCCATGACCGATCCCGATGACATGCAGCGCGCCTACTCCCCGGCCATGCTCCGCTTCCTGGACGTGACTGGCCTGACGGATGTTTTTCACACGCGCTGGTTCGTCGCGCTGATGATTCTGGTCAGCCTCAGCATCATTGCAGCTTCTGTCGAGCGCTTCCCAAATGCTTGGCGGTACTTCGCGCGTCCTTATAAGAGTCCGGACGAGGGCTTTCGTCGTGTGCTCCCGATCCAGGCTCAGATTTCAATTACGAATGAGGAACAAGCGCTGAGTGCCGCCGAGCGAGCGCTGCGGCACATGGGATTCAAATCCGAGCACATCGTGCGCACGAACAGCTTCTCTCTGTTTTCAGAGAAGCACCGCATCTCGGAAATGGCCGTTTACATGGTTCACGCCAGCTTGCTGCTGATTTTTCTCGGCGGCATCGTGGACGCTCTGTACGGCTGGCGCGGTTTCGTGACGCTGACACCGGGAAGTTCAAGCAACCAGGTGGAAGTCAGGACCGGCACCAACCGCACGCTTCCCTTCTCCATTCGCTGCGACGGCACAGGCGAAGAAACCTACACGGACGGAACTCCGAAGAAGTGGTGGTCCAAACTGGCCGTAGTCGACGGCGGACGCGAGATCTTCCGCAAAGAGATCGTGGTCAATGATCCCCTGGTCTATCAGGGCGTGCGCTTTTACCAGGCGAGCTACGGGCGCACTGGAAAGCTCGAGCAACTGGTTCTGAATGCCGCCCCGAAAGACGGACGGAGTTCGGGTCAGGAAATTTCGCTGGCGATGAATCAAATCGCCGCGCTCGACGCGGACACCAGCGTGCAACTCGTGGAATTCATCCCTGACTTCGTGGTCGAAGATGGGCACGTCTACAACCGCAGCAACGACCTCACCAATCCCGCGGTCCACATGATTGTGTCCTCGAAGAAAGCCAATAAGAACTTCGACATCTGGCTGCCCGAGATCCAGGGAGTCGGCGAGAACGCGTCCTCCCCCTATAACTTCACCCCGAAGGATCTGAAAACGGGATTGTTCACGGGCCTGCAAGTCTCGCACGAGCCAGGACAATGGTCCGTATGGGCTGGCGTCGTGCTGATGGCCCTCGGCCTGACCTTCGTCTTTTATGTCGTTCATACGCGCATCTGGGTGGTACCGGTAAATGATGCCCGCAGCGGAGGGCTGGTGCTTTGGATTGGTGGCTCCGCCAACCGGAACCGCGATGCATTCGAGCAGACCTTCAAGAAATTAGTCGAGCAGATTCGCACTGAGTTGAAAACGCAACCTGCGGCCGAAGTTGAGAAGCCCGCCGCATCCATGGCCAGAAAGTAAGTTCGGCCAGAAAAGAGGAAGCAAGAATGTCACGCGCCAAAGTAGAACAGCATCCCGCGACCGGCATGACGCTGATCGTTATGGTAGGGCTGAGCATCGCCTTCCTGCTGTTCATCGCTTTTCTGAATGTGGTCAAGACCGGAAGCATTCTGAGCGAAGCCAACCTGCTCTATGCCGCGCTGGTGTTCTACGCGGGCGCAGGAGCGTTGTATCTGGGGTTCGGGATCACCGGCACCGATTCATACGTGAAGTTCGCGTCTCTGGCCACATGGGCCGGCCTCATCGCCAATACTGGCGCAGTTGCTCACCGCTGGTATGAGGCCGGCCATCCCCCATTCGCCAGCATCTACGAAATGCTCTTGAGTTTCGTCTGGACGCTGGCCGCGCTCACGTTGATCGCCGAAAAGCGTTATGGAGTAAAAGTCATCGGTACGGTCACGATGCCGGTCGCAATCGTCGGCGTCGTGCTAATGGAGCTTCTTCCCAACGAGGTCCGACCGCTGGTCCCCGCATTGCAATCGACCTGGCTGCACGTGCACGTCACGCTGGCCATGCTGGCGTATGCGGCGTGCGCTCTGAGCTTCGCGCTAGCCATGATGTTCCTGATCCAGGACAAGGTGAAGACGGAGCTCTTCCTGGCCGCGACCAGCATGTTCACGGTGGGAATTTACGGCACGATCCTCCTGCGTTTTGAACGCTGGGGCGGGCTCAACGTGATCGCGTGGGATACCGAAAACAAAACCGAAGTGTTCATCGCCCGCAACGTCCGGATGTTCGTCACGATTCCCGAACTCGGCTGGCTGATGCTGCTGGTGTTCGCCGCGGTGCTCGTCCCCCTCGTGCTCTACATCGCATCCCGTATCAAAAAGAACGATTCGTTCCTGGAGACGGCGAACAAAGCCGTGTTCGTGAGCATCCTGTTGCAAGTCCTGGCTTTGGTGTTCTTCATCCTGCGGACGCGCGACGGACAGTATCCGTCGCTCGACGCTGAAGGTCTATATGCCACGAGTCTGGCAGCAAGTCCCTTCATTCTCGCCGCTCTGGTGGGCGGGATCTTTGCCAATTTGCTTTACCTCCTGCTGCTGTGGCGTCGGGAAGACCTTGAGCGGCTCCTTCCCGACGCCGACGCGCTCGACCGCATCACTTACAAAACCATCTGTATCGCTTTTCCGTTGCTCACCCTGATGATCGCGGCCGGCGCCTTCTGGGCAAACCGAGCCTGGGGATCCTACTGGAATTGGGATCCCAAGGAGACGTGGGCCGCGATTACTTGGCTGGTCTATGCAGGGTATCTGCATATGCGCATCACACGCGGCTGGCGGGGACGGCGCGCCGCGTATTTCGCGATCCTCGGATTCGCCGTCGTGATGTTCACCTTTTTTGGAGTGACTTATCTGCTCCCTGGATTACATGCGTATGCCTGATGTTGCAAAAGAGACCCGCAAGGTGATGACTCCACCACCGGAACCGAATACGCCGCCCGACGCGCAGCAAGCGCGGAAGGGGTTCTACAGCACGGAATATTCGAGTCCATCGGCCCGCGTGGAGAACGGCAGCCGCGAGGTCGTACAGGATCCGGAACTGCCCTGGTTTCGCATTAATTGGGAAATCAAAGCTCTGGTGCCGATCGCCTGCGTGCTACTCGGCGGGATGCTTCTGTTCCTGCTGGCAACGCTCTCCTGGCGGGATCCCGAAAGGCACATGGTCTTGCTGGTCGCAGGGGTTGGCGCAGTCGCGATCTGCGGAGCCTTGCTCGTCGTTCTTACCTACACGGTACAGCGCCCCATGGTCGAACTGCAGCAGAAGATCGCGCAACTCGGCGGCGGGGATCTCGGCGTCTCGGTCAGCTTCGCGCACCGCAACGACGAAATCGGAGATCTCGGTCGCAACTTCAACCAGATGGTGAAGCAACTGCGCGAGAGCCGCATCGAGATCGAACGCCTGCACCGTACGCAGATGTCCCGTGCCGAACACTTCGCCACTCTCGGAGAGATGGCCACAGGACTTGCGCATGAAATTCGTAACCCGCTGGCAGGAATTGCCGGCGTTATCGAAATTATCGGACGTGACTTGCCCGCAAGCAGCCCGGCCCGCTCCGTCGTCAAGGATGTGCGCCAGGAGATCAACCGCATCAACCACATCGTGACCGACTTGCTACACACGGCCCGGCCTCATCCACCGAAAGTCGGCAAGAGCGATTTGAATACGACGGTCGAACATGCAGTGATGCTCGGACGCCAGCAGGGTCTATCAAAGGGCGTCGAGATCGCCTTGCACAAAGATCCAGCTCTTCCCGAGATCGAACATGACAGCGATCAGATCCACCAGGTGCTGCTGAATCTTCTTCTGAACTCCATTCAAGCCATCGACAAGAGTGGGAAGATTGTCGTAACTGTGGAGCGGCAAGCCGCGACGGCACTGATTGAAGTCACGGACAATGGACGCGGCATCCCGCCCGACCACCTGCCCAATATCTTCCGCCCATTCTTCACGACGAAAGGCGACGGCACAGGCCTGGGACTATCTCTCGCCCGCCGCATCGTCGAAGACCATCAAGGACACATTGATGTGACAAGCGCCGTCGGCCAGGGAACGACCTTTGCTGTAGTCCTGCCGCTGCAACGGACTGCGACGCAGTCTGTAATCATCTAGAAAAAGATGTGAGCCTCCTCGGATCTATCGTCGTCCACTCACGATTCGATCCGCTTGACCGAGTTAAGAGACTACTGGGGCTCGCCTGTTTCTTGCAGGGACCTAATTCGCGGTGAAGGCGTCATCCAGGCTGTACTGGTTGCCGTCAGGATTCACGACAGTGACTCTCGCGGGGCCAGCGGACAGCGATGGCACCGTAACATCCAGAGTGGAACTATCAACAAACGCAACGACCGCCCCCGCCGTACCGAAGAACACCTCTGCTCCGCTCTGGAAGCCGCTCCCACGAATTCGAACCGACGTGCCGGAGGTTCCCTGACGCGGCATAAGATTCCCCAGGCTCAGAGGCGGGTCGGCAATATTCACGATGGCAAGGCCGCTTGACGTAGTCAGGAAGATTTGCGTGCCGGTCGCATCGATAGCCAGCGCATCAAACGTCGAGGCGATCTGCACCGGAAGCGCGACGCGCCGCACGATGTGTCCGCGATGCACGTCGTAAATGCTGATTCCTCCGGCATCCGGGTAGTAGAGCAACGCTCCGGAAGGATGCAGCTTTTCGCCCGGCAGCGAGTTGATGTCATAGATGCCATTCTGCAAGTAATCCGTGTCCTCCATGATGGAAAACTCATACAGCGACTGGTTGAACCCGCCGTAGAACTGGGCGAACACGTCTCCGTCGTTCGCAGCCGCCGTCTGGACCACAGGAAATTGCAGCGTTGTGTCGCCGGAGGGTTGAGAAATGAAAGTATCGGCATTCACGTCCCACACACCGATCGTCACGCCGTTTGACGCAAAGATCTTGCTGCCATCGGTTGTACCGGAAATCGCGAGCACCCAATCCAAATATTGGGGATACGCGGACTGTATCGCTGCGCATCCCTGAGATGCGCCGCAACCGACGGCCAGCGTATTCAGATCCAGCAAAATAAACTCGCCCGCGGTCACATTCGGACACTGCAGCGCAACCAGCGCCTGGTTCTTGCTTGTGGCCGCAACCGCATAGGGTGTTGCCGGACCACACTGGATGGGCAGATCGCTCAGATTCGAGACCGGCACCGTCCTTGTTGCAGCAACACCGGTCAGATCAACGACCGAAACTGTGCCATCGCCCGCATTGGAGACGACCAGCTTTGAATTGTCTGGCGTGATGGCCAAAGCAAACGGGAAGTGCCCTACCGTGATCGGCGTTACGTATTTCTGTGCCACCAGGTCAAAGACATACACCAGGTTTGTGTTGTAGTCGCCCGCGTAGAGCCTTTGGCGAGTCTGGTCGTAGGCAAACTCCGCCAGCGTGCTGCTGACAGGAAACGTCTGTACATTCTGCACGTAGTGAAAGCCGCCGGGCAGAGAGGCCGATCCGGCCGGAGTTGTGACCACAATATCCGCGGGCCCCGGGTTGCCTGTAGGCGTTGTGAACGTGACCTGATCCATGGGAAACGGAAACGGAGAAATCCCCGGACCACCGAAGGCATTGGTCACCGTAGCTGATTTGCCTCCGACTGTCACCTGAATCTGACTCATATCAAAGGCCAGTCCGTACCCATACAGCTTGACCGACGTCCCACCCGTGGCAGGTCCGGAATTCGTAAGGACTGCGAGGATGTTGGAACCATAGCTGTAGCCGTCTGGGACGATACCAACCGATCCATCAGGATTGGTGACCGTTACATTCACCACACCCGCATCTTGTGCGCTCGGAGGGGTGACCTGCACGATCGTCGGCGGACTGGGTTGAAGATTCGTTCCCGACGTTGCCTGCGGAGATCCCGGTGCAGCACCGAAATAGACCTGGGATTGCGTAGTGATTCCTCCTACCGCATGCAGGGTTGTGGATCCCGGCGAACTGACGGTACCCTGCGGCGGAGTCAGTGCCATGTTGTAGGGCTGGTTGGTTCCCAACGCGCAAGGCGCGCTGGCGTCGGTGAAGACCACACTCCGAGCGAAATTTCCGGGAGAGAAAATCATTCGAGATTCATCAACATCCGAGGGATAATCCACCCCACCCGTCCCGGCGCTCGGCACGGCGCCCGCATAGGAAAGATCCGTAGCTCTCAGCGCGGTAACAAATCCGCCCGCTTGCACATAGACAAGGCTGTCATCCCGGCTGAAGATCAAGTCCGACGGAACGACTTCGGCATTCAACTGATAGGTCGCGAGTACGTTGAATTGAGAATTGAACATGACCACTTGATTCCCGCCCGGAATGGTCGGCGAGGCTTCGATGACCGCGATCCGGCTGCCATTCGAATTCAGCGCCGCAGCCGTCGTGAGTATGTTCTGCACGGGTCCATAGCTATCCGAAGCGGAATCAAAGATGGCGAGTGTGTTGCCATTAATCGTCGCCACGACGACTTTGGTATGGTCGGCGCTCCTTCGAATCGCGGCGTCTCCCGCAGCAAAACTCGGCGGCGTGGGGTTGCTCCAGGTGTCCGTGGAAGGATCCCATTCGTTCGGAGGTCCAGCGCCCATCGCGACCAGCACCTTTCCGCTGGCCAGGATCACGGGCCGAAGAGGCGTTGGAGTAAACGAACCGTTGAAGACGTTTGAGACCACCGGAACCTGTTCGATCACCTGCAGCGAAACCGGATCCACCCAATATATGTAACGGGTCAGTGAGCCGACGAGAATCCGGCTTCCGTCCGGTGTAATGTCCAGTCCTCGCGGGGCAATCATCGGAATCGTCGCAACGGACTGAGCAGTCGCGGATGAATAAACCTGCAGCGAGTTGGCCTGTTGCACGGCCGCGAAAACAAGTTTATGAACCGGATCGTAAACCACGCCGGTCGGATCGCTGTCGGTTCGACGCGTCGTGGAGCGGGAAAGACTGTTGCATGCGGACGCGGGGTTGATCACGTTCAGAAACAGCGCTGGGTTTACGACTTGTGCTCCGAGAGTTGTGGTGAGCGGCACCGGAACGTTGCTTCCAGTCTGCACCTGGAATCTCGATTGGAAGCTGATCGTGGATTGCGGCTCGTCCGCGGATAGAAACTGCGAACTGATACTCATATCCACGCCCGTGTTCCCGATGTGTGCGGAGGGCCCATAGAGGAAAACGCTGCTGCTCCCGAAATTGGCTCCAGGAATGAGCGTGATTTGCGCACTCGCAAGTCCGTTCGGTCCAATCGTGACCGTCGATGGCGAGACGTCTAGTTGGAAAGCGGCCGCTGCCGAGACAGTGAGACCCATGCTCGTTGTATGGGTCAAATTTCCACTCGTGCCCTCGATCGTAATGGCGCTACTCCCGATCACGGCCGCTTGCGATGCCGAGATGCCAACACTCAATCCCATCCCCGGAGAAGCCACGAAAGGCGGACCCGAAGAGAAGCCAACCGCAGCCACGGTAACGCCAGCGGGTAAGTTCGGAAAGGTGATGGTGACAGTCCCGTTGAATCCATTTACCGGAGTGATCGAGATGTCGAGTTCTGCTCCGCCGTCCAGTTGCTGCAGAGACATGGAGGACCTGGACAGCAAGATGCTGTAATCATGGGATGGGTGGACTGTTCCGCCGCCGCCGCTGCCGCCGCAAGCTGGAAAAAATGCAACGGAAAAAACAAGAACTGCTGGCAGGAAATTACGGAAGAAAGAATACTTGCTACGTGGCACGCTGAGCATTCCAGAACGCCTTCCAGTACCGTTTGAACGCGCCATTATGCGGATTGGTTTGGGGCGTGTCAATGCGCGCGCTCACCGTACGCATGCTTCCCGAGTTCGGAGATTCGCAATCGGCAAAATCCTCGTAGTTGGCGCGCTACGTGCCCTGTCATCCCTTCCGTAGTAAGCTTAATTACGCATGCCTGCCGAGAAGATTCTGGTAGTGGATGACGAGCGCCTGGTGCGTTGGTCTCTCCGCCAGAAATGTGAAGAGTGGGGATATCAGGTCGTTGAAGCGCCATCCGGAGAGCCCGGATTGCGCCTGGCCCAATCGGAGTCTCCGGACCTCGTATTGCTCGACGTCCGCATGCCCGACATGAACGGTATCCAGGTGCTGGAGCAGATCAAGAAGGCTCCCGACGCTCCGCCGGTGATCATGATCACGGCTGACCCGCAGCTGGATGATGTCAAGAACGCTCTTAAGCTGGGGGCTTACGATTTCATCGGCAAACCGCTGGATTTCGAGGAGTTACGGGTCACGATCCAGAATGCGCTGGAGGCCACCCGGCTCCGCACTGAAGTGCAATCTCTTCGCGGCGAGGTCCGGCGGCACACCGGATACCACGAGGTCGTCGCGGTCTCTCCGAAAACCACTGAACTGATGAATTTCGTGCAAAAAGTCGCTGCCAGCGAGGCGACCACCATCCTGATTCAGGGTGAGAGCGGTACCGGCAAGGATCTGATCGCCAAAACGATCCATTACGAGAGTTCCCGCCAGAACGGTCCGTTTGTCGCCATCAACTGCTCAGCGATCCCTGAGACCCTGATGGAAGCTGAACTCTTCGGCCACGAAAGAGGCGCCTTCACCGACGCCAAGCAGATGAAGAAGGGCTTGTTCGAAACCGCGAATCGCGGAACGCTCTTCCTCGACGAAATCGGCGAACTCTCTCCCCTGCTGCAGGCCAAATTGTTGCGGGTGCTGGAAGATCAGGTCATCCGGCGAATCGGTGGAGTGCGCGACATGCAGGTGGACGTACGCGTGATCGCTGCATCCAACCGCGATCTCGAGAAAGCCGTCCGCGAAGGGCACTTCCGCCAGGATCTCTATTACCGTCTCGCGATCATTGCGATTTTTATTCCGCCGTTGCGCGAGCGCGCCGAAGACATCCTGCCGCTGGTGGACTTTTTCATCGACTGGTACAACCGGAAGTTCAAGAAGAATGTGAAGGGGATCAGTCCCGAGACTCGCCGTCTCCTGCTCGCGCACAACTGGCCCGGAAACGTCCGCGAACTGAAAAACTCGATTGAGCGGGCGATGATCCTCGAAGATGAGCAGATTCTCCGGCCGGTCTATATGCCCTTCGCCGTTGGAGAAGCCGCCCGCAGTGGTCTGACCGCATTTGAAGCCAGCAGCGCCTCAGGCGACGGCGGCGCCGGCAAACAACTTCCCAATGGACGCGTCCTGCCCCGCCTCTACATTCCCGAAGAAGGCACCTCGCTCGAAGAAGTCGAGCGCGCCATGGTCGAACTCGCCATGCGCCAGGCCAATAACAACCAAACCCACGCCGCCCGCTTGCTCGATATCAGCCGCGACGCTCTGCGCTACAAGCTGAAGAAATTTGAACTGGGCGCCGCCGGAGAAGAGGAGGGTTCAGCCGAGTCCGTTCCTTCCGAGAACTCGGCCGACTAAGCGCTCTAGCGCAATCGGGCTTACATGCTATTAGATTCCAGGCAGCGCCGACTTGGTCGCTTCGGACCTCCACTGAATCGACAACTGACCTTCAGCAAAATGCAACTATTTCGGGGAAATTATCGAAAGATCAAACGCACTGTCTCCGGTCCCAACCGACCCAGCTGCCGTCAAGCTGCCATTGCTGTTGATTGAGAAGATGGATACTGTGTGGCTGGCCTCGTTACCCACATAGACGAACTTGCCCGAGGGTTCAACCTTTGCCCGCCAAGGTTGTTGTCCAGTTGCAGCCGTACCGATCAGACTTAAAGATCCACTATTCGCGTCGATCGAATAGGCGGAAATCGAATTACCCTGCCGGTTAACCACATAGGCAAACTTACTCGAAGGATCAACGGCCACGCTGGTTGGCTCCATTCCGGCCTGCACCGCCGCTTGCGCAGTGGGACTCAACAGCCCGGTAGCGCCATCGATTTTGAACGCGGAGACTAAATTGGTGTCATGACCGGGCACGTAGACATACTTACCCGACGGATCCACCGTTACGTCAAAAACGTCTCCGGCGGAAATTGCGGCGGGGTCCGTTGGAATTAGCACTCCGGTGGACGCACTGATCGTGTACATCGAAACTGTACCGTCGTTCTGATTCCCTGCATACGCAAACCTGCCGGAAGGATCTATGGCAACCGCGAGCGGACTAAGCCCAGTTGCCACCGTGGGCGGATTCGTGGGCGACAATACGCCTGTGCTCTGGTCAACCGTGAACATTGAGACAGTGTTGTCATCGCTATTCGCCGTGTACACGAACCTCCCGAGGGGATCGATTGCGATCCCCTGAGGAAAAAATCCCGTGGGAACCGTTGCCGGAGTGGTCGGCGTCAGTACGCCTGTACTGCGATTGATGGTATACATCGAGATGGTCGCCAGGTCCGCCGCGTTCGACATAAGGTTCGCCACATACGCGAACCTGCCCGCGGGATCGACGGCCAGGCTTTCCGACCCAAATTGATTTCCATCGGTTGCAACGGACGGCGGGTTTGTCGGAGCGAGTGCCCCCGTACAGGAATCCACGCGATACGACAGCACGGTATTGCTCCCGTTCAACACATATGCAAATGAGGGATTGGAAGACGGCACGCATTTTGGCGAAACGTTCGAACTGGTTTGCGGGTTCGAGCCACAGTTCGCCGTCAGCGCCACGACCAAGAGACCTATTGCCAGCAGACAACCAGCCTTCATAACTTCCTCCTCACGCGCTATCTTCCGCCGGAGTGAATCAGACGGCGCGAACGTTCAGACCGGCGCGACAATCATGATCCGGAATATCTCAGCTAACATGCCGCCCGCTTGCTCGATATCGGCCGCGACGCTCTCCGCTACAAGTTGAACAATTCGAGCTCGGAGCCGCAGGCGAAGAAGAGTCCGCCGATTCCGTAACCTCAGAGAATTCGGCGGACTAGAATCCGCACATTCTACTGGGACTTCTAATGCAACCGTGTCACCGTCGTAGTCACCTGTGGCAGGGGACCGCTCTTCTGGCGCACAGCAACCCGACTCTGTCCCACTTGCAGGTTGCTACCTGCATTCGAAGGCACCGAGAATGCCACGCCGTCGCTCACCTGCGCGCAATCCATGCGCAGCGTCCCGCTGTCATTGAACACCAACCCGTAGAAACGCAACGTATTTCCCCCGCTGAGCGCAGTCGTATTCAACTTCTGCGTGCTGGAGTCCACGTACACATTCACGATGTTCGGGTAGCTCAACAGACTCGTTTGCCCGGACTGGACGGCGAGCGCGGGGAAGAGATTGTCCGGCGCAAGTTCGACGCTGTACACGCTAAAGCTCCCGCTCGTAAAGGAAGACAGGATGTTGCCGTCAATACTCTGCGGCATCAACGTAATCGTCGTCGCTGTCGTCGTCTGGCCGCCGTAGAATGCGGTCACCGGGCCGGAATACACCGCCACATTCTGCCCGGGAACCATATTTGAGTTGTTGAAATTGGGGACAAAAGGCAGGTTCGGCAGATTGCTGAGCTGTCCCGAAATCTGAAATAACGTCGCACCATTCGTGGAGTACACCCCTAACCCAAATGGTTGCGACGAATAGTCCTGCCCCTGCTGCTGACGCGGAAAGTTGTAGAGGTTCGGAACCGCGTTACTCGTGAAGATTACGGGCCCCATCATCACGTTCAGCGCTGATGTGTCGTATGACGCGATACGGGTTGCCAGTAACGATCCATCCGCCTGAACGGCGCCATCCATATCCACGAACGTACCTGCCTGCAATGCGCTGAAGCTGTTGATTCCCTGATACACCGTGTTGGCGTCGGCGCTGACCGATACCGTCAGCAAATCCTTTCCGACCTCGTTCACCGATAACCTGAAACTGCTGCCCTGCGTTCCGACACTCGCGACCTGCCCATTCACCTGGATGGCTTTACCGTTTCCGGAACTGGTCGGGTATGCCACAACCGGGAGCGCCGTCAGGTTAAACGTTGGCGTGATCGCATAAGTCCCGGAGGGATAACAACCCGAATAGGTCGCTGACTGCAGAACTTGTAGGTCCAGTTCCAGTGCCATGCTGGTCCCCGTCACAGTAATTTGCGACGGGAGATTCACGGTGACCATGGAGTCCGGAGTGTACCCGTAGGCGAATGTGCTGACATCCAGACCGCCCTGTCCAGGCGAGTTCAAAGGCGTAAGCGTGACACAAGTGAAATCCGCCCCTCCCACGGTAGCCGTTGCCGATGTATAGATATCCTGCGGAATTGAAACCGTAGCCACAGGCTCGATCGCGCTGTTTACATGGATCGCCTCAATCGGTTGATTCGAAGAGAGCAGATTCACGATCTTCCCGGATTGGTTGGTGAGGGTGAGTGTCTTCAGATCCAAATCGAACAATGACAGTTGATCGTTGGCCGTACTCGACACCACCACCGTTACGGTTGTATTTCCACTTAATTTCGGCGGAGTGCTGAAGCTGGAATTTCCTGAGGCGCAACCTGTGCTTCCGGCGGCAATCAACAGTAGCGAGATGAAAATGGCAGAGCTAGAAAACGCGCGTGAAGAGCGCAGGAAAGACCTCGTGGCGAGTGACATGGATTCCTCCGGCGGCGGACGTTGAAGCGAAGGTCCAGAACAAATTCAGCATTTTATAAGCTCGTTGGCAGCCCTGTAATTACTTAGACCGGCGAACTAGCGCACTTATCATAAACACTTATCTGTAAACTGCCGTCTTGATTTGTTCGGAATAGTAAAGATTATCTCTACTTATACAACCCATTTATGTGATCAAAAACACAGGGCTTCCTTTCGGAAGCCCTGCACTGACGCATTTATGAGAAATATGAAATGGCGCCGAACTTAACTCATCCCCTCGCCGCGTGCTCTTTCGCCTTGGCGATGTACTGCTCAACTTGCTGTTTCTGCGGATAATCCGGATTCGATTTCAGAAGTTTCTCCCAGGCTTCAATTGCACCCTTGGGATCGGCCTTGCCCTGCCACTTGATCCAGCCCAGGTTGAACAGCGTTTGCGGATGCCCCGGCCTGTACTTCAGCGAAGTCTCCATCGCGGCCACTGCCTTATCTGCATTGCCGGAGTACCAGTAAGCCGTCCCCATATCAGTCCGCACGTCCGGATTCTCCGGATGGATCACCAGCGCCTTTTCGTAGTACTGAATCGCATTCGGATATTGCTGCGCGTCATAATAGAGATTCCCCAGTTGTACGAGCGAGTCATAGTCATTTGAATTTTTGTTGACTGCATCGAGCAGCGGCGCTGTCGCCTGGGACAGGGCAGCCTGCATTTCGGCCTGCGATGGCTGTTTTTGCATGCTTTGCTGCTGAACGCCCGTGGCCGTACTCGCTTTTGCCGCGGGTGACGCCGATCCACGGAATAAGTAACCCAGCGTGACGCCCAGAACCAGGCAGAATGCGGCGAATACGTAGGCCTGCGTACTGGTCCATGCCGCAGCGCCGATCGGGTTAGATTGCGACTGCTCGTTGTTTATTGTGCTCATGGTTCTGCTTCTCCAAACTGGTGCCGGCAAGCGCCTTTTCTGGCGGATGCAAGTGGAACAGGCGGGTAACCGCTGCGGTCATCCGGTCCTGCTCCTCCTTTTCCGGAAGTTCCTTGAGTTCACGGGCCAGGGAGCCGGCAATCTTCTGTATGAGCTGCGCTGTGATTGCATGAAGCAACTGATCCTGCTCCCGGTTAAACGGCCCGCGTTCCTCGATAAAGGACTCCAGATCTTGCCGGCAAATTTCATTCAGGCGTTGGCGCAGCGCCACGATCGTGGGCACCATGCTCTCTGCCTGGAATTGGCTGCGGAAGGCTTGCGCCTCCGCGGCCAGAATCTTCTCGGCCTTGGACAACTCCGCACTCTGCCCGCTCGCAGCGCTCGCGACGGTGCGCTCAAGCCCCTCAAAATCGTATAACAGGATGCCGTCCACTCTGCGTACTTCGGGATCGACGTCACGCGGCATTCCAAGATCTATGATCACCAGCGCGACACGGTTCCTCTCGGCGGCGATCCTCTCCGCCTCTTCCCGGCTCAGCACCACATGCGGACAGCCTGTGCTGGTAATGACAATGTCGGCGAGCAGCATGGATTTCCAACGATCCCCCAGCGTCGCCGCAGTCCCTCCCAACTTCTGGGCAAGGTCGGCCGCACGCTGCGGTGATTGATCAATGATGACGACCGGTCCGGCTCCGCGCTCCACCAGGTATCGGGCCGACGCTTCGGTGGCATCACTCGCTCCCAGCAACAAGATCCGGCGCCCCTGCACTTCTCCGAATATAGTCCGCGACAATTCGAACATCGCCCTTGGAATGGAAACGGTCCCACTGCCGGGAATTCCCTCGCTCCGGACTCTCTGGGACACTTGCTCCGCCCGTTCCAATACCGAGTTCAAGAGACGCCCCGTCGCCCCGACCGCCTGCGCTTGTTCCCTCGCTGAGGACAGATGCGGAGCGATATCCGGGCCACAGAGCGTCATCGAATCCAGCCCCGCTGCCACGCGGAAAATATGGATCAGGGCTGCCTCGTCAAGCAGGCGGTAGAAGTGCTGCCACTCGCTCAGCTTCAGACCGTGTTCGGAACCCAGAAACTGCAGCAAGGAATTGGCCGCCAAGGTAGGTTCGTTGGCCCACAGCAGGAACTCCGTCCGGCAACAAGTCGAGAGCACGACAATTTCTTCGACGCCCTCCGCGTTCTTCAACTGCCGCAGCACCTCGTAGCGGCGGGTCTCGCTGATCCAAAAACGCTCCCTCATCGCGATCGGAGCGGTGCGGTGGTTTAGTCCGATTACCATGAGCGTCGGTTCCAAGACGAACACCTCGGGCGCAAGTTGCATTCATGGAAAAGCACGCGCAATGCCAAAACTCATCACCCGCCCAAGGTGGATGTCGCCCTGTTTTCAATGCGATGCGGCCTCGCGATGCCTCTCGGTCGCCGTTCAATATCACAACAGTGCGAGATATCACGCGGATTGCGAGTCTTTTGACGCGATCCTCTCCCGTTTCACGCACTTAGCGGCACACTACAATCACGAGCGCGAGTGATCGCAATCACTGATCCGGTTGCCACCGTTCGTGGAAACTGCCATACGGTTAGTGAGTTTTCATTCTGTCTTGCGCGTTCGTCTGCAGGCTTCACTCCTGTGGTAGGGCAGACGAAGAGCCGGACAAAAAGTCTGAAAGGACTTGCAATCATGAAATTTACGAAGCTCGTAATCTTGATCGTGATGATCGCTCTGGCACTCTTCCTGGCTCTCCCGAATCTTTCCTGGGCGGCGGATGACGGCGCATCGATCTACAAGGCGAAATGTGCCATGTGTCATGGCGCCGATCTGTCCGGGAAACCGGCTGTTAAGGCTCCCAGCCTCGTTTCCGACCAAAGCAAGAAAGCATCTGACGCGGATTTGACCGAAGCGATTGCCAATGGCGGAAAGGAGAAGAAAGCTTCGCATGCATACGCGAATAAGGGCGTGACCCCGGACCAGATCAAGATGGTGGTTTCTTACATTCGCGAGCAGCAGAAGAAGTAGCTCGAGTTAGCGATTGCTGTTCCTGAACGCGAACCGCGCGACCGAACCAGGTGCGCGAGATACGCGAGGGTGAGTGATCCGCTCACCGGTAGGCTCTGGCGATACGCCGGAGGCCGGATATCCCCCTCTCCGTTCGCAAGCCCCAGGAACAGCCTGCCCGGGTCTCGGTGCTCACCCCCAGACCCGGGCTTTTGATTTCCAGTCGAGGCGACCCAGAACGATCGGCCCGCAGGAAGTTCGCCGACTCGTGCGAACTCTATTGCCGAATCAGCTCTACACGGCGGTTGCGCGCCCGTCCTTCCAGAGTCTCGTTCGTGTCCACCGGGCTTGACGCCCCCATACCACCCGTCGTGAGCCGCTCCGGGGCAATTGCATACTGTTCCACCAGCGCTTTCTTGACTGCTGCCGCTCTCCTCTGCGACAGATCCACGTTATATCTGTCGCCACCGATGTTGTCGGTGTGTCCGTTCACCGTCAGAACCCAGTCTGGATTATTCTTCATCGCCTCAGCGATTTCTTTTAGAACGGGCTGGGATTCTTTCTTGATCGTCGCCTCATTGAAATCGAAATAAATGCCGTAGATCACCGCCTTCTTCTGCTTCTCAAGTTGTTGTTCGATCTGGGGCTTCGGTTTGTCCTCCGGGAATGTGATACTCACGACCCGAATTTGAAATACCGGACCAAACCCAAACTGCAGCATCATGGGATTTGCCGGATCATCCAGTACGAATAGCTCGCCATCGCCCTCGAGGACCGAGGGATCGGACCACATCGCCTTTACCTTCTCCGCGCCGGTGTAGCGAAAGCGTCCGCGAGCATGAATCACCGGAAGGTTCGTAGGCTGCCCGTTCAGGATCACTGGATAATTCACATCGTCAGCCTCCACTCGCGTGAGTTCCGCGACTCGCGGGGTCGGCAGCATCCGTCCTGCGCCCATGGCAAATTGCTGATAGGTGTACGTGAGCTTCCCTGTTGTCTTCAGGGTCTCCAGTGCCTTACGCGACATCGAGAACGTGGTCGTGTGCGGAATAATGTGCGGAAGCGACGCCCTATTCTCGGTGTAGTATTCGCTGGCGTTCTCGAGGTCCGCTCGACACACTTCGCGGTTTGTGCTGAGTTCGTTTCCCTTCACAGCCTTGTCGCTGGAAAACGCCAGACCCGAAGACGATGTATCGATGTGGTCGGCGGCAACT
Source organism: Terriglobia bacterium (assembly GCA_963727085.1). Taxonomy (GTDB): domain Bacteria; phylum Acidobacteriota; class Terriglobia; order Terriglobales; family Acidobacteriaceae; genus Sulfotelmatobacter. The sequence continues at coordinate 339,751 of CAVSER010000009.1, forward strand.
GCATTGACTCTGTCGAAGATCTCGACATCGCCGTTGAAGCGGCGCCATGCGTGCACCCACGTTAGTCCTTCCTTGAGCGGCACTCTCCCGGCCTCTTTCGCAGCGTCGGATCCCGCGCTCACTTCCGGACACGTCGTCGCCGGTGGCTCGCCGATCTTAAAGCTCCCCGGCACATCGCTGAAATCTGCATCCGTCTTCCGGTCGGGTTGCGCCAGCGTATCGCCGATATGTTGAACCTCCTTCGCGTACTCCTGGACTTTGTTCTTCACTTTGTGAGCCACGTAGATCATCCCGCCAATGATGGCAAGCACAATGAGCACGATGATCACCAGCGTAACGATTAACGCAGTGATGCACCCTTTGCCGCCTTTCGTCGGTGTCGTTTGGCCCACCGGTGGCGGAACGGACGGCGGAGCAGTTGTTGTCTGCACAGGAGTTGTCTGCACAGGAGCAAAAGGCGGTGGCGTTGCGGGAGGCGGCGCTTGTGCCGCCTCGCTCGGTGTGGAGGGAACGATCGGCGTGCTGACACCCTCAGTCGTGAGAGTGGCACTCGGTTCAGGGGGCGCTGCAGGGGGAGCAGGCACTGCGGGCTGTGGCGCGCTCCGAGTCACGGGTGCTCCGCACTTATTGCAGAACGCGGCTCCGGGCGTCATTGGATTGCCGCACGTAACGCAGAATTGCTTTGGTGGGACGACCGGTTGGATTTGCGGCGTGCCGCAGGAATTGCAGAAACGCTGTCCCTCTGATAGGGCCGCTCCACACTGATTGCAGGTTGTGCTCATAGTTTCTTATCCCCACGCCTGAAGTTGCACTCGGCCCTCTCCTCAACCCGTACAGATCTTAGCGTTGGGGACTGGGAGGTCCACGTCCTTCTCGAACACTTTATATGGCTTCTCGAACGGAACATCCGGCAACTTCGGTACGCTGATGCCCAAAATTTTTGCTTCCGCCTTTACCTGTCCTTCCACGTGCATGGTGAATCTCTGGCAGGGCACCAGGCTCAGGTTTCCAGAGTGCGATGCGGTCGTTGAGATAATGACTTGGAATGTCGCCGCTGCGCCCGTCTCCAGGACATTCTTCACAGCTTTATGAATGTAGTGTCCGATCGTGGTTTTCTCCAGCAATTGTGCGGCGTAGTCGGCCACAGAATCGGGAACGAGTTCCACAAATTCTTCGGCCCCGGTCTTTAGCTCAAATCGTGGCAGTGCAATGGCAACGACCAGGCCGAATGCCGAGAGCGGTGAATTCGCCGTCGAAGTCTGAATCGATGAATCGGCGGTCGCCTGGCTCTCATTCTGGCCTTCGGCTGTTCCGTTGCCCGAGCTGACCTTCAATCCAGTGACGCCGTTATAGTCCACGTGGAAGGCGCCTTTCGCGATCTGGAGCTTCGTGTTGAAGGCAGGATGAAACAGCAGCGCCTCGCCAATTTCCAACGTGAACGGAATTCCTCCAACGATCAATGGCGTGGTCATCAACGAGGGCAGCTTGATCCTTTCTTCCCCCATCTCACCCGGCTTATCGGGAGTTCCAACCGTCCAATTGAAATCCACCGTTCCGTTGACGTTCTTATTCGAAAAATCAAAGCGGTCCATGTTGCCGTTGTTCACAGCCATGGATAGCGAGGTCTCAAAGTTCTGGATGTATCCTTTGCCGCTGAGGTCCGCGTCGACGTCTGCAAGGCCAAAGAGTCCGCCCTTTCTCTTGATATCTACCTGGAAATCAAGCCGGTCCGGGCTGAACTTGGGAGTAAATTTCGTGTCCCATCCGTCTTCTTCCTTCTCGGTCGGCGCCTCGTTCTCCCCTTCACTTGCATAAACCTTGGGCTCGATCATCTGCCAGCCGCGTGCTGCCAATTCCCTCACCTTCGATTCCGGCAAGCGGGCCAAAGCAGCCTTAGCCCGCATCTTCTGCGCGTGCAACTCCTGGAAATTGATCGGCGCGTGCCATTCGATGTCGGCATCCTTCAGAAGCTCGGTCAACGAGGCATTCTCGGTTCCGACGATCAATCGCGATCCGTCGATCGCAATTGCCTGGATCCGCTTAAATGTCAGACCTTCGAACAGAACCACCTTCCCGGGAACGAGCTTATCCCGCAATTCCGATACGTTATCGAAGAAATAGATATCGTGGCTCTTGTTGACCCCGCGTGCCGTGCGCTTAACGGTATCGGCATCGATGCGCACAACATTATCCTGGAAGGTGGCCTTGAACCGCGTTCCTGGAAGTTTGGCCAGGTCGATCCCCCATGAGCCAGCCATGGGCTTTCCTGTCGGGGCCTTCTGCTCCGAGACATCGGGCTTTCGTGAATAGCTACAGGACAGGGCAAACAACGTGAGAGGTACCAGCCAAACCGTCTTCCATGGCATCGCTGCTTTCATCCCCAGCTCCTTGCGTCAGGCGCAACCTGATTGGCCTACGCTAACGTGGCACTCATTTTGCACCTGTTCTCATAAGAGTCAATGGAACCGCACCTGATTTGTGAGTGACCGGACAAGTACCGGCTTTCGAGACACTTACAGTACTACGTGTCTCCTCGATCCAAGCCATTTGCAGGAGGAAATCGCGCCATTCGCAGCTCGACTGCGGAAGTTCAGGAAGGCTGAGCCAGAAAAAACCGGGGACGGGATTTGGTTCCCAGTCCCCGGTCGTGTACGACTCCCATGTTGGACGGCAGCGGATCAAGCGCCAGCCGGCGACAAGCGCTTCAGTACATCCGCCAGATCGTGCATCCGCTTCGAGTCCGCGGGACTTTTTGCCGAGGAAGCGCTCTTTTCCAGCGACGGAGCCATTCCCTTCAGCTTCCCCAGCTTCTTCTTGTCCATGTGCGAACTCTCCGTGCTCCCAATTGCCTTCTGCAGTTTGGCAATCTGACCGGCAGACAGAGCTTGCGAACGCGACAATTGGTCGACATAGGCTTTTGCTACGACCAGGCTCGCAGGCCATTCGATCTTCTGCTGGTTTTGCACGTTGAGCTCAGGAACCTGCACCGCCTTCGCCGCCTCGATTTCGTTTTGCGTCAGGAACTTCGTCGGGGTCAGTTCGAACACGTCGAGCCCGCGAGCAATCTCCGAGGCGTAGATGTCGCCGTTGTACCAGTACGCCGACCAGTCTCCTCCCAACACCAGCATCTTCGGATCGATCGGACCGCGATCGAAATAGGCAATTTCAAACGGCTTTGCCGGATCGGTGAAGTCCATGACAGAAATGCCACCCTGATACCAAGCCTGAACCTCGATGTCGCGTCCGGGCACCGGAATCAGCGAGCCGTTGTGCGCCACGCAGTTCTCCGAATCGCCCTGCGCTGCCGGTAGCTTGTAGTAGTTCGCGAACGTCAGCTTATCGTCCTTCAAATGAAAGATCGCATCTGCGCCCCACTTGTTTGGATCATTCGGACGGCAGCGCGCGCCCAGGCCTCCACCCCACTCATCGGTGAACACAACCTTGCTCCCATCGTTCGAGAACGAAGCCGAATGCCAATAGGAGTAATTCGGATCGTTCACCGCATCCACACGCTTGGGATTCACCGGATCCTTGATATCGAGCAGGATTCCATTTCCGGAGCACGCGCCCGCTGCCAACCCGATTGCCGAGTACACGGTAATGTCGTGGCACTGGTTGGTATCCATCGGCTTCTCCATGCCCTTCTTGCCATGGGTGCCGCCGTTGGTCAAACCGTTGATGGCTCTGGTCCGCGGGTCGATGAACACGCGCGGACTCGATACGATCTTCGCCTCTTGAGGCGCGGCCACGGGAACTTTGATCACGTCGATGCGGAACAGCGCCGTATTCGGATCCTTGTCCGGCTTCTCACCCGAGCATCCGGCCAGTTCTTCGGGCTGCCGCACGAACGACGTTCCCGAAACGTAGATGTACACATTGTCCTTATCATTGGGATCGAGGACGAGCGTGTGCGTATGCGATCCGCGGCATGTCTGCACCGCGGCTACCTGCTTCGGATTTCGAATATCGGAGATGTCAAAAATCCTGACGCCGCGGAAGCGCTCCGCCTGTGCTGCCGGCAAGCGTGGCTTTTTCGGCTTGTCCTTATTGTCCTTTTCCTCGTCGGTTGGCGGCGGAGGCTCCGGCGGAAATCCCTGCGCGCCGCAATCCAGCCTTCCGTTTGGCATCTCCACCGACATGAACATCAGGTTCTTGTAGACCGAAACGTCTCCCTGCCCGCCCGGGCACACTATCGAGGTCAGCAATTGCGCTTTCGCCGGGTCGGAGATATCGAAAATGTTCACCCCATAGAAATTTCCCTGGAATAGATGGCTGCCCTGAAATGCCAGGTCGGAGTTTGCGAAAGCCAGCTGCGCGATGACCAGGTGCACCGATTTCGGAATCTTCGGATTGTTTCCCATGCCGAGTTGCCCCAGCACTTTCTGCACCTTGGGATCGTCCGGATTGTCGGTGCCCAGTTGAAACGCGTCCGGCTTCTTGAGCAGCAGAAGATGCTTGAGACCTACGGCCGCTTCTCCCGCGTCATAGAGTCCGGGCGACAGCTTCGCCCGCGGATCATTCACATCCGCCCCTGTCATGCCGGGAGGCAGCGCGGGTGCGGGCTGCGGCGCGAAGATGTCTTCCTCCTCGCCTTCCTTCTCCTTCTCTTTATCTTTCGCGTCCGGAGGAGTCGCGGGCTTCTGCGCCTCTGCTGCCGGCGGATTCGCCGGAGCTGCCTGCGCCTGAGTACGGTTCACCCCGATACAAAGAATCAGCACGGCCATCACCGCAGCCAGCACAACGTTGGACACTCGACTCATCGTTTCTCCTCTGGTTTGTCTTTCTTCAACATCGATTCCATGATTCGGATCTCGGCCCGCTGCGTATTGTCGGCGTCCGTCGCAAAATCGAACAACTCGGCATCCTGTCCGGCGCCCGCCGTATCGAACAGATCTTTCACCATCGTTAATGCGCCGCCGTGATGCTGAATCATCCCCACTAAGAACAGGCGATCGAACTCGGGGCCCTTCGCTTTCCGCAGCGCTTCCATCTGTTCCGGAGTGAGCATCCCGGGCATCAGGGCTGTGGTGGGCGACATGTCCATACCCGGCATATCCGCCATCGGCTTCGAAATCGGCTCGCCCCGCGCTGCCAGCCAGCGCTTCATAAATCTGATTTCGTCAGTTTGTGAACTGCTGATGCGCGCGCCTAACGAACGCAGATCCTTATTCTCCGTGTGCGACGCCATCATCGCGGTCATCTCGACGGCCTGCTCGTGATGCATGATCATGCCCTGCATGAACTCCACATCGGCGAGGGAGGCCGGAGGCAACGTCGCCCTTGTGGACGGCGAGAGTATCTTCGTCGGTGCTCCGGGAGGGCCCGGCTGCACGACGACCGCCTTGGGCGGATCTTTTTGCTCTGCGGCGCTCGCAGACGGGAATGACGCCGCAAGCGCACTCACAGCCAGCAAGATGCCAATCGGCGCAGCGAGTCTTCGCCCGCGCCATGTTATCCATACGCGGCAGAAACGAATCTGCCTGCCAGGGTCTTGAAATTTATAAGGTCCCATTTAGAAGAGGTACTAAATCTTGGCACGGAACAGGAAATTTATCAAAGCCACTTCCACCCAGGGTCCTTCCAGTGCTCGCTCGCCGGAAGGCGAGATCGAGACGTCATCTCAATGACTCGTGCTGACGAAATTGATGCCTGGCCCCAATAGTGTGATAAACCCGATCGCGAGAATAACAGCAGTGACCGTCCATCCCCAGTTGCGCTCGATCTCAGGCATCTGCAAATCGCTGTTCGGAATGCGCGGATTGCGCAGCAGACTCCACATCCATGCCATGCCCGACTTCCCGCCGAATGAAGCTGCCGCCGCCGAGATCAAAATCAACATGGGCCCCACAGGATTGAGCGTGCCCGCAACACAGGAAAGAATCCCGCAGGTGAAGTAAGGAGTGAGCGTCAGCAAGCGCGCCCGCCTCACACGCATTTCTGGGTCCCGGCCCACAAATGGCCGTAACTCACGCAGGCACAGGGGCACAAACAAGAAGAAGTAGGTAACTGTTCCCAGCGCGGTCAAGGCGAGGCGCCACATCCACGGGGGCTGCCATCCCGCCACCACCGCTGCCCAATCCCCGATATTGCCGACGCCGGAAAACAAAAAATAACCGGCGGCGTCGAACAAATTGAACGTCATCAGCAGCCAGAAGAAGTAGCGCCACGATGCCGACTGCTTGACCGCGCGCGCGGCGGCCCAGAACAGCGCTCCGAAGATCAGGTTGGCGATGGTGCCCCCCGCTGCTACCAGCCGGGGCTCCGCGCTGCACTGGAAGTGCACCGTGGAAAGCACAAGCGGCACGCCGCCTGTCACCACACACATGCCCCCATGACCAACGCCCTCATGAATCACATCTGTGATCACCGTGCCCACGATCGCGATGGCAGCAACAGTCAGCAGGTCGGGCAGAGTTACGCGACGCAAGGGCAATTCGGATTGATCCACCGCGTCATCTGACATGCGTCGCATTTTAGCAGCGCGCGCCCTTGCGGGATCGCAACCCACCACACAAGCCTTTGACCCAACCCTCTGCCTCCGATAGTCTCTACTGTTCTTCCGCGTCAATCGGCACAGAAATAGTGTCGTTCATGAAATCGAATTCCTTCGAGGATCCCGTGCGCAAACTTTTCGTATTCGCTCTTCTTCCTCTTCTTACTTCGATGTGCGTTGCGCAAACCGACACCGCGTCGTTTGCCGCTGAACTATTCCGTTACCGTGTTCAGCCGAACATCGTCTATCACACCGCGAACAGCTACGAGGACAAACTCGACGTGTACGCTCCCGCCGACGCCTCCGCGCCAACTCCCGTCGTGGTGGTGATCCATGGCGGCGGATGGATCGAGGGCACAAAGGAAGAACGCGTGCTCGAAATGATGCCCTACCTGCAGATGGGATTCGCGGCCGTCAACGTGGAGTACCGGCTCGGGCGGGTATCGCTCGCTCCCGCCGCGGTCGAGGACTGCCGCTGCGCGCTGCACTGGGTCTTCGCCAATGCCAAGAAATTCAACTTCGATCGCACTCGCGTTGTGCTTCAGGGCGGATCTGCGGGAGGCCATCTGGCCCTCATGACCGGAATGCTTACCCCGGCCGCAGGATTCGATCGCGAATGCCGCGCCAGCGACGAAGATTGGAGCAAGGATTTAGGCACCAGCAAAGATCCTCGGGTCGCCGCGATCGTGAACTGGTTCGGCATCGCAGACGTCCTCGACGAGATCCACGGTCCGAACGCCAAATCCTATGCCGTCGTCTGGGTCGGCGATCAGCCTGGGGCCGACGAAATCGCAAAGCGCGTTTCCCCAATCAACTATGTCGCGAGCGGCCTTCCGCCGATCATCACCATCCACGGAGACAAAGACGCCTTGGTTCCGTATGAACAGTCCGTGCGTCTGCACAAGGCACTCGACGCCGCCAAAGTTCCGAACCAGTTGGTTACCGTTCCAGGCGCAAATCACGGCGGCTTCACCTTCGAACAGAACCAGAAAGCCTGGACCGCCGTGCGGCAGTTTCTCCAGGATCACGTGACAGGACTAAAGCGGTGATTTGTGCGGCAGCATGGGCGAGAATGCAATGTATCCTGAGCGAGGATTGATCTTTGCGCGCCCTGAGCGCGAAGATCAACCGCAATCGAAGGATCCCTACCCTGGGTGCTGGCCCAGACCTCTTGATGCGACTGCCCGAATGGATGCCAGACTTCGTGAGGTTCGAAGTCTGCAGAAGCTGGGCCTGCACCTTCGAATCTCGCGGTGAGCCGCGAACAGGCTAGAATGCTTCTACTTTTACCGACCACCTTCGTCGCTCACAAAGGGAGGAACGCTTGACACTGGAAACGCAACAATTCGAATTCCCATACTGCGTGAAAATTGAGACCGGGAGCGGCCACTCGGCGACGATTCAAGTTGCCTTCTTGACGCCGAAGCAATTGGAAGTTTTTCTGCAGACTGAGTTCAAGCGGTTGGCCCAGGAAGCAGGGGTGAAGGGTGCCCGGATTCACGTAGAGCGGGCGATCGCGGCGGACTACGACCAGGTTCTGCGCGAGGTTTCCGCATGCCTACGCTCCTCTGCGACAAAGCGCGCTGCGTAATTGGATCCTGTGCGGCGTTGGTAGAGTGTCGGCAGCATCTACGAAAGTAGGGATAGGGACCGCCGCGTCTGTCCCCCTTTTGACCTGTCAATTGACAGGTCTCTCCGGTAGAGGGCTAAGGTAGCCCATACCGTCTCGCATCGTCATGATTTGATTCTGGGCGCGTACTGAGCAAAAGGAACTCCTGCACATCACTGTTTGGCGAAACATCCCCGTTACACTCATCTTCCGAATGGACTCATGAAACGAACCGAAAAGGAATCGGAATTTGAGTGTTAACGTGTTTTCATCAACTATCCCAGATATAGATTTCTCCCATAGATTTTTTAATTTCCGAAAGAAAGCCACTCCCGAACACCATTCTGACAGAATGAAAGCTCGGGGTCAGGAACGACGAAGTAACAGGGGTGAGAATGTGAGAATCCTTCAAGTGATTGCCAAACCTGCGGCTTGGGCAAGCGGATGGACTAGTGCAATCCTTTGTTTCAGTGCTGCTGTCGGATATGTTGGTGCTGGGGACCATCGGAGGGCGATCTGTTGGGCTGTACTCGGCGCAGTCGAAGTAGCCGCGATCGTTCTGTAAGAGTCACGGATGCGCCCTACCGGAAGGATCCATACTGAGCCGGAAGATTGGGCAGTTCTTCATTGAACTAAATGCTTGCCGCTCAAGATTTTGCCCGCAAGTTGATGCAGCCCAGAGATTGGTTCTGAAATTTCCTCTCACCCGATGATTCCAATAGACCGGGGGAGGGGGAGGAGAATTATCAGAAGGTAAACCCGTCCCAAAATCGAACTGAAGCGCCTTGGCCGACCGCTACTCACTAACCACTGTCCACTGGGGGCTGGGCCAGACTTGCAACGATAGGTCTATATTCCCATTGCTTGACGGCATCGAGGGCGGCCTGCCTAAAGATTGAAGGCCCGCTCACCACTTCCTCATTGGTGACACGGCCATCTTTGTTTACGGTGAACTTGATTGCTACATCTCCTGACGCATGCATTTTCTTCGCGGTCTCCGGCAACTGAGGCGGTACGCGGCGGAAGAGGTGCTCTTCTGTCGTTCCGAGTGGAACGGCAAATCCGGTTGCCGCCGGTGGCAACTTCTCGGCCTCAGTAGGCGGAGCGAAAGCCGTATCACTGATATCACTTAAGTGTTCAATTTGCTCCACGTGAATGGCAGCTACGGGCGTTTGGTTGTGTAGCGTTTGGATCTCCTTAGCCACGTACTGATCACCGAATCGGATTACATCGTTGTAGAAGGTCTGTTGATAACCATGCTCGGCAATCGCCATGCGGAGGGCCATACTGGTGGGATCATAACAATGCATATGTGTGATCGGCACAACCGGAGCACCCTTTCGCCACGTTAGCATTATGCATTTCAAACGCAGGTTGGATAGCTGCTCCTCGCGGATTTCGGCCGTAAAGTCATCTAGGCTCTCCTCGCTCAGAGGACGAACCAATGCCTTGATCTGTTGCGGGCCGATCACCCGCGTCATTTTGCCACTGTCGATACGAAACACCCCTTTATCAGTGAAGTAGTCGGTTCGGCTGAAACCGCTGGCAGTTAAATATGTTTGTTTCTGTTCGGGCTGACCCACCATTCCTCATATGTGCCAGCGCCTATGGGATTTCCCTTCGGGTCGAAAATTTCGTACTTCGCCCGAATGTGCCAAGGCGCTGCCCCGTCACGTTCAAGATTATTGTGCGTCATAGCCGTGGCGAGTCCGCTTACAGCATCTTCTCCGGAAATCCTAGCTGCGGTCGATGCTGGCGACACCTGCCCGAGACTTGCAGGTGTGCATAACAGGCCGGTGAGAATGAGCGTGGCCGCGCTTCCAAATCCGTATCTCGAAATAGCCCGATAACGCAGCGAACGGCAGCGATCAAAGTTTTCATCGCGACGATTATAGACGGGTGGGGCTGGCCGAGACCTATCGGGGCTAGCACTGAATGGCTAATCCAGGGTTCGTGATGTGTGGGACAAATGTAAGCTCCGGAGGGGGCGAAAGAAGCGCTTCGTAACAGCCTCGGTGTTACGAAGTCTCGGCACTCGCGAAGCGCCACCATGGGATTTGACTTTGAAGCCATCCCGACCACCTCATCCTCAGGGACGCCGGGTGCCCCATCCTTCGCGATTTTCGAAGGGTGGGCATTCCTGCTGCCTGCACCAGGAGATCTTTGAATCATCACTCGACATCCTCGCTATCCGTTGTCATTAAATCGACCGGCCGCTCCTGTGCCGCCCAAGGCCAGCTGATTTCCACAGGCCACGCCTCCCGCATGTGACATCTGCCCTTGCGCTGCACAGCCCCAACATCCAATCATTGCCACAGCCAAAAGGCGTGGCGCAGGTCTCCAGGTCAGCAGCTAAGTGCTTATTCCGCAATATTTTGCGTGTAAGTCTCGACGGCTCAATATTTTGCGGGGAGAAATGCAGATCGGTGCAACTAAGCTCTTTGAAATCTAGATTTTGAGGGTTGCGATCCAAAAAACACGCGCACAACGTCCGCAGCAATCACACGCGGAACCGCTACCCACTCACCGCCGCTTTTGAGAATTTCATCACTCCACCCTGTGATTTAAATCACAGCCTTTTTCGACCCCCAAAAGTAACCTCAATTTGTCTGTGGGTGTTCTTTTATAGCGCCGTAAGGGGGAAATCATGGTGGTCGCAGGGACTACTCCGAACATGAGCCGCATGATGCAGGCTCGTGACTTTTCTAAGAATCCAATGTTGGTTTACTGGGAGATGACCCAGGCTTGCGGCCTGGCCTGTAAGCATTGCCGCGCCGAGGCCATGCCCACTGCCAACCCGTTCGAACTCAATACCGACGAAAGCAAACGGTTCCTTCGCCAACTGGTCGACTTTGGCGATCCTCTGCCTCACCTGATTCTGACCGGAGGCGATCCGCTCAACCGCAAAGACATCTACGAACTGATCGACTACGCCAACGGACTTGGGCTCGAAGTTTCGATCACTCCCAGCGCAACTCCGGAGTTGACCAACGACGCGATTACCAAGCTGAAGGCGCATGGAATTCAAAGCCTTGGCCTGAGCCTGGATGGATCGTGCGCCGAGAAACACGACGCGATCCGCGCCGTGCCGGGAACCTTCGAACGCACCATGGAAGCTGCCCGCCATTGCGGACGCCTCGGTCTGCCCATCCAGGTCAACACCCTTGTCTCCGAGGAAACTGCCGACGACCTGCCTGCGATCTACGACCTGCTCTCCCGCGAATTCCCCGTCATGCGCTGGAGCCTGTTTATGCTGATCTCGGTCGGACGCGGCAAGGCGCTGAACGAAGTCTCGCCAGCGGAAGGCGAACGCATTATGCGCTGGGTGTTCGAACTGTCCCAACATTCTCCGTTTCAGGTAAAGACTACCGAAGCTCCGTCCTATCGCCGCATCGCGATCGACATCATGCGCTCCTCAGGAATGGCCAACCCCGACATGAAGGCCACGTCGGTCTACAAGGGCTTCCAGATCCGCGACGGGCACGGCATCGTCTTCGTCTCGAACCTGGGAGAGATCTATCCCTCCGGATTCCTGCCGCTGCACTGCGGCAACGTGCGCAAGGAGTCGCTGGTGGAGATCTATCGCAATTCAGAGATCTTCCGCGGCCTGCACTCTCCCGATCAGTTCCACGGCAAGTGTGGAGCTTGCGAGTACAGCCATATCTGCGGAGGGTCGCGCGCGCGCGCTTTCGCCTACACCGGTGATGCGCTCGGCACCGATCCGTTCTGCCCGTACGAACCAGCGAATCCGCACGCCGGAACGAATTAGGCAGAGGTGAGATGTGGCCACTCCGCCTAGAGTCGAAGAGGTCAATGCCGGAGTTCCACAGGTTGGAAGTTGGAAAGAGGATTCCGGAACCCGTCTGAAAGCCCTGCGCAGAAAGCTCGTGCGCCGCGCTGCTCCGGATCGTTCGCAAATCTTCCGGCGCAGCTTTCAATTTGCGTTTCTAGTTCTGAATCTCTGGATCGGGATTCGATTCTATTGGTGGGTCCGATCGTTCGAATCGGGATCGCGCGTCGACATCTCGCGTCCCGCCGGAGTCGAAGGCTGGCTTCCCATCGCTGGACTGATGAATACCCGGTACTGGCTGTTGAGCGGGAATGTGCCGGGCGTCCATCCCGCAGCGATGTTTCTCTTCCTCGCATTTCTCGCAATTGCGTTTCTATTCCGTAAGGCATTCTGCAGTTGGCTGTGCCCGGTCGGAACCTTGTCGGAATATCTTTGGCGCGCCGGACGCCAGATATTCCATCGGAACTTTCATCTGCCCCCCTGGATTGATCTGCCTTTGCGCGGTCTCAAGTACCTGCTACTCGGATTCTTCGTGTGGGCCGTGGGCAACATGTCCGCCGAGGCGATCGCACAATTCATGCAGAGTCCTTACGGGCTCATCGCCGACGTGCGGATGCTGAACTTCTTCCGCTCCTTAGGAGAAACTGCAGCGATCGTGCTGGGAGTCCTGGTGGTCGCGTCAGTTCTCGTGCAGAACCTCTGGTGCCGCTATCTATGTCCGTACGGCGCGCTGCTCGGCCTCACTTCCCTGTTAAGCCCGCTACGGATCCGGCGTACCGAATCTGCGTGCATCGATTGCGCCAAGTGCGCGAAGGCTTGCCCTTCGGCTCTACCCGTCGACAAACTGGTGACGATCAAGTCGGCGGAGTGTACCGGATGCATGGAGTGCGTCGCCGTCTGTCCAGCAGAAGGAGCGCTCGACTTGTCTCTTCCGCAATGGACGCGAGCGCCAAGGATTGGGCGAATTCCCGCATGGGGCATCGCCGCTGGCATTGCTGTTCTGTTCTTCGGAATCGTTGGTTACGCAAAGTCTGCCGGATATTGGGACGGAGAAGTCCCGACGCTTGTCTACAAGCAGATCATTCCGCACGCGGATGAAGTCGGACATCCCGCGGAGTAAAGTCGCGATTTCTCAGGAATACAGCTGAATCGGCTGCACCACGCGTGTAATCGCTCCGCTCGGACTGGGCTGGTCCGGCTTCAGCCCGCAACGCATCGAGGCGAACAAACCCAGCAACTGCCCGAACATCACGTCGAGCACGGGACGATAATGATCGTCGAACTTTGCCCCGAGTCCGAGGGGAATGCAGCAATCCACCAGGTCGGTAACATCGCCACAGTCCCCGGCGGTGATTGCGATCCGCACTCGGCCCAGCCGCTTGCGGTCAATCTCTTTCAGGAGATCCCGTTCATAACCACGGCGTCGCGGATCGCTCGACAAGAATGCGGTAAACAGAGTCTGAACGTCTACGCTCGACAACGGACCGTGTCGTAGCCCCAGCGGAGTCTCGGCCAGAGTCGTCACCTTCCCCGAACTGAGCTCCACCACCTTAAGGGAGGATTCGTCGGCGACTGCGCGGAGCGTGCTTGCGCCTACAAAGCACGCGCGCGTACATCCAAGTGTAGTTACTTCTGCGGCCGTCTCGGCTGCCTGGGGAAGGTAGGCTTTGCCTGCATCCGCCAACTTCGAAACCACTTCTCCGAAATGGCTTAGATCTTCCAGATGCGCGACGCATTGCCCCGCCAGCAACATATTACTGAAGGAACTCGTCATAGCCAGCCCGCGGTCGTTGACCGCGTCGTCCAGTACTAATGCATATGCGCGCTCCGGATTGCGCGCGCAAACCTCTGCCATCGGCCCATCAGGATTGCAGGTGATAACGAGGTGGCGAACCTGTTTCGATCGTGCCAGGGCGCGTTCGAGAAGAGCGACGCCTTCCGGACTTTGCCCCGAGCGTGAGAATGAAATCCAGAGATATTCCCTGCCTTCGCGGTGGTAATCTTCGAATTCAGTGAGCAAAGTCGTGCTGGGCAGAGGCCAGACATCGCATCCCCATCGTTGCCGAAGCAAGGGTGCGAGAGCACGGCCGGTGTAATCCGAAGTGCCCGCTCCCACGAGATACACCGTGGGAGAGGACGTACTGCCCCGGCCAATGCCGGCTTGTCGGAGCACGCTTTTCAGCTGCGATTCCTGGCTCACGCATGTCTTGTAAGTAATGCGCCACGTGTCGGGCTGCTGTGCGATCTCCCGCGGCGTGTGAAGCAGTCCGCGCTCGAGTTTTTCGTGCTCGGGAAGCTGCAGCAGTTGCGCTAAGGGGTCGCTCAAGATTTCCTCCGGTGATGAAGACCAAATAGTCTATTACAAAGAATCCCGGTTGAAAAGGTTTCGAAAGGAAAAGAAAGACCATTCGCAAGTAAACGCAGAGGACCGCGAAAGCTGCCTAAGCAGGAAGTTTTTCAGCGGTTTCTCTGAAACCACATGCCGCACCATCAGCAACTAATAGACTTCAGATGTGTTTTAGTGGGCCTAAGGAGAAGAAGATGAGCCGTGGTTTACACCGACTTAATTCAGCGCTGCTTGGACTGGCGCTGCTATCATCCGTGGCGGGAATTGCTTGCGGGGATCACCATTATTATCGCGTCTACGACCCTTATTACACGGACTATCACGAATTTGATGCCAGCGAGCACGTGTATTACCGGCAATGGACGGATGAAACTCATCGGAACTCCCATCGGGACTTCCGCAAACTACGTCCGGCCGAGCAGAAGGAATATTGGACCTGGCGTCACAATCACGGCGACCACGACCGGGACGACCGGAATCGCCATTAAGAACGAAGCCGGGCTCTCAGCGGTCGAGTGCCGCGAGAGCCTGGTCCGTTGTGGTAAATCTCGCACCTAGTCTCTGCCATTCCGCAACCGTCTTTTCCCCGTCGGCGGACTTCAGCGTTTCGATCGCATCCTGCACCACCGCGACTCGACGTCCCCGCTCGAGCAACCCTTTGACCGCGAAGCTGACGCAATATTCCGTGACCACTCCGAAGACGACAAATTCCGCTCGATCCCCGAGCTTCCGCACAAGTTCATCGACGTGACGCGTTTCGAAGATGCTCAGAGTCTGCTTTTCGAGCAGGATCTGCTTATATCCTGACAAGTCTTCGGGAATTTTCGCTTCGGGATCGTTCGGAACACGAACCACGATGTCAGTGACGGCCTCAGGAACGAGATCCGCCCCGAGAGTTCCCTTCACGCAGTGCGGAGGAAAGATTTTGAACTCCGGGTCGTTCGGAGTGTGGAAGTCCCCGTGAGAAACCAGAAACACTTTGCCCTGCTGCGCAGCGTCGGTGAGTCGCTTGATGTTCGGGAGCAGTTTTTCCGCTCCCGGAACGTACAGATTCCCGCCGGGAAGCACGAAGTCGCGCTGCACATCCACTTCCCAAAAGACGAAGTCTTGTGAAACCATGTCACTCCTTAGATGCGAAGGCCAGAGCGTAGCATCATTGTTTTGAACCTGACAACTGAGGATGACAGTTCAGATTGGAGACTGCCAGATTCAAGATTTTAGATTGCAGATTTCAAATTGAAGATGAAAGGCTTGGGCTTCAGCAAGATTCTTCAGAATGTCTCGGGATTTCAAACAGGTTTTTCAATCTGAAATCTGAAATCTAAAATCGAGAATTTGAAATGGCAAACCTATGAGCCAGGATGCAAGTGCCGTAGCCGTCACCAGCAAGTTGGTAATTCGGAACATCGGACTCCTTCTCAGCGGAGATCTGGACAATCCAATCCTGGACGCCGACACGGTCGTTGCTCTCGGCGGAGTGATTGAATCCGTCGGCAAGGCGAAAGACGTCGACACGACGGGCGCGACGGCCACCATCGACGCCAAAGGTACGGCGCTCGCGCCGGGCCTGATCGACAGTCATGTGCATCCGGTGTGCGGCGACTGGACACCCCGCCAGAACCAACTTGGCTGGATCGATAGCTGCCTGCACGGCGGCGTCACGACCATGGTTTCCGCCGGAGAAGTTCATACTCCCGGACGTCCGAAAGACATTGTCGGGCTCAAGGCGATGGCGATCTTCGCGCAGCGTGCGTTTCAGGCGTTTCGTCCAGGAGGCGTGAAAATCTATGCCGGTGCTCCGGTTCTGGAGCAAGGCATGGTCGAAGATGACTTCAAGGAACTGGCCGCGGCGGGCGTGAAATTTCTCGGCGAGGTTGGACTGGGCAGCGTGAAAGACGGAACTACGGGACGCCGCATGGTGGCATGGGCACGCAAGTATGGCATCCAGAGCACGATTCACACCGGTGGCCCTTCGATTCCGGGTTCAAGCCTCATCGACAAAGACATGGTCCTTGAAACCGATGCCGACGTGATTGGCCACATCAATGGCGGACATACCGCGCTTCCCGACGACCAGATTATCGCGCTATGCGAACGTTCGCCGCGAGCCTTGGAGATTGTCCACAATGGCAACGAGCGCGCTGGATTACTCGCTCTGCGTATCGCGAGAGAACTCAAGCAACTGCATCGCGTGATTCTCGGAACCGATTCGCCGGCGGGATCGGGCGTGCAACCGCTGGGAATTCTGCGCATGATCTCAATGTTGTCGTCCCTTGGCGAACTGCCTGCGGAACAGGCAATCTGCCTTGCCACCGGGAATACTGCGAAAATGCGTAACCTTGATTGCGGTTTGATCGCCCACGGACGCGAGGCAAACTTCGTCCTTCTCGACACCGCGCAACAATCGGCGGGAAAGAACTTGCTCGACAGCATTCACAAGGGAGATCTGCCGGGCGTGGGCATGGTGATCACGGATGGCGCGGTCAGCGTTCAACGCAGCCGCAATACTCCACCCGCCACTCGAGTTCCGGAGGTTGTGCGTGCATAGAAGATTCTTGCTGGTTGCGATCTGCCTCGCTTCCCCGCTATTCGCGCAAAATTCCATCCCCGACTGGTGCCGCCCGCTCCCCCGTCCGGAGTACAAGTCGCTCGAACGAGTGAAAATCAGTGATCCATGGTTCGAGGTGTACAAACCGGCGGCCGGCGTCTTCGCCATTTATGAACCGCATCAGTCCGAGGAAACGATTGGATATCTGATCACCGGCACCAATCGGGCGCTGCTCTTCGACACCGGCATGGGCATCAGTGACATCAAGAAGGTCACCGAAGAACTGACAAAACTGCCGGTTGTCGTGCTGAACTCACACACGCATGACGATCACGTCGGAGGAAATTGGCAATTCAGTACGGTGTATGGGATGGACACCGACTTCACCCGGCAAAATGCGAAGGGCTCGCGGGAAGATGCGCAGGCCGAGATCACGCCCGATCAGATTTGCGGAGCACTCCCGAAAGGATTCGACGCAAAGTCGTACTCGACCCGCCCCTGGAAGATCACGGCATTCCTGCACGATGGCGACAAGATTGAACTCGGGGACCGCACCATCGAGGTGATCGCGACGCCAGGTCACACGCCTGATGCGATCTCACTGTTGGACCGCGCCAACGGTCTTCTGTTCACAGGGGACACGTACTATCCGGCGCCCATCTGGTTGTATCGTCCGGAGACAGACTTCAAGGCCTACGCCGCCTCGATCAGCAAGCTGAATGCCCTCGCGCCCAATATCAAAATTGTTCTCGGCGCGCACAATATTCCGATAGCGCCGCCAAGCGTGCTTAGCCGCCTGGTGCCGGCTTTCGCCGCGGTGCGCTCGGGAAAGGTGACGGGGGCACCGGAATCGGATGGAAAAATGTTGTACAAAGTAGGTGATATTTCTTTTTTGATGCAGGCGCCCGCACCCGCGCACTAGCGTAATCCGTCCTCGCCTTTGATCTGATCCTTCGTGAGCCCGCCCACTCTCGGCAGTGGACGTCCGCTGTCCGTCACGGCCACCGCGACCATGATCTCGTTGGCGCGCGGCGCGTCGTTCAGGCGCACTTCCATTCCGTCGAAATGGCTCCGAACGAAAGCCGCATCCTTGTGGCCTAGAGGAATGTCGAGCGCCGTGCCCATTCCGCCGCGCTTCTTGGAAGAAGGGATGAGCGCGGCCCCCTTGCCGAGCACACGCCGCGCCGGTGTACCGAGCTTGGGGTGCAGGATTGCGGCTGCGTGTTCGAGTTCCCCGTTCTCTCCGACTGCCGCTGCTTTGCCATAGCTCTCGGCTGATGGGCCCTCGATTCCGAGTGCGGCAACAGCGCGCGAGGTGAGGAGTTCGCCCAGTTCTTCGCCAATCGCCATCAGCTCCGAAAGATCTTCGACATACTTGCCGGCAAATGGATTCTCGATCACCGCCACGGCAGCAGCTTTTCGCGCGGCGGGCGAGATCTCGCGTTCCATTTCGCGTTGAGTCTCTTCCACGAACGTGGCGATTTTCCGGATCTTCGCTTTCATCGCTTCCCTTTCACCTCAGGCCGTCTTCACCTTTGATCTCCGACGCCCTCAACCCTCCGACACGCGCATGCACTCGCGCACCGGTCGTCATGACGAGCGCAAGCAGGATCTCGTCCGCGCGCGGAGCATCATTGATGCCGACCTCCATCGCATCGAAGTGGCTGCGCACGTAGGATGCATTGATGTGCGTGATGGGGATATCGAGACGCGTGCCCGGGCCGCCAACCTTCTTCGTGGAAGCCACGATCGCCTTCGCTCCGCCCAGCACCTCGCGCATGGCATATCCGCCGGGGACGTGCCACAGCGCGCCGTGCTCAAGTTCACCCGCCGCCCCGACAATCGCCCCTTTGCCGTAGCCTTCTACCAACTTGGTATCTCCGCCCAGCGCTTTCACAAGGGCCCGCGCCATCTCCAGTCCCAGCGGCTTCAGGTCGTCCATGAATCCTTCGATGTTGGCGACGTACGATCCGGCAAACGGATTGCGAATGACGGCGAGAGCCGCGGCACGGAGCAACGGCTTGCCGGAAATCGGGCCTCCCTCGTGAAAAATCTCCTCGACGCAGGTCAGCTTCTTTCGCACGACGACATCAGGCATGGACCAGGATCCTTTCCTCTGGGGAAGTCGAAATCGATTTCGCGGGCTGCATCCCGGGCTCCATTCCTACGACCTGAGTCTGCCCCTGCAGATGCAGCGCGGCGGTGCGGATTAGACCGATTCGCATGAGTTTCTCAGCCGTAGCAGCACCCGTGGACAGGGCTTGCTGGACTTCTGTTGCATCGAGATGCCCGACGGCTTGCGTAACGAGGCGATCGCCAAGATCGCTGTCGGGAGCGAGGTTGCGCGCGGCCACCCGCACGATGGAGGGATGCCCGGACAAATCCACGGCGTTTGCAATCATTGTGGCAGCCGCGTCTGCCGCAGCGGCACGATCGGCGAGCACGGTCACGGCGTCGGCAATACCAAGGGAGAAGCTGCGCCCGCGCCATCCGCTGGTCGCGATTCCGCGGATGGGATCAGAGGCGGTCAGTTTCGTGGTTCCAAACAGAGAAGGGCGATCCGGCCGGTCCACCATCCCGATCACGAAGTTCTCGCCGGCGGAGAGATGGAAGGCGATGTCTCCCCCATCATTCACGTAGGCACGCGAGAGATCCGACGAGTTCACCATGGCTGCGAGGATTTCCTCGGCCACTGCGCCCGCGACCGCGGCCATAGGCGTAATAAAGTGCTGGGCGGTGTACGGCATGACTGCAGCCGTCATGCGGCGAGCGATGGAACCATTGGGCCAGGCAGACTCAGAAGAGCAAGCCGTGCGCAGGAACTTCAATTCGCCACAAAGTTCATCGAGAGCGGTTGCAAAGCGCGCAGTTGCCGCCGCATACGCTCTCCGGATCTGATCGTGAGCGCCGAATGCTTCGATCACCAGATCAATCGGGCCGTCATGCAAATGAAGGCGCCGCCCATCTGGCAATATCCGAATTTGAGCGCGCTTGTTCATTTCTTCTTCGCGGTGGCTTGCGAATCGAGCGGCCATGGATTGTCCATGTGGGCGCTCACCCGGCGGCGATTCTCCGCCGCGTCGACGATAGCAGTGAGCGGCCGAACGCTCTCCATGTATCCACCCAGCTCCGCATAATCGCTCAGTTTGAGCGTGAATTCAATTGGCGCGACCAGCGCGGGAGTCGGCACGTAGCCAAATGCGTTCCGCGGCATTCGGGTGACGTCGGCCATGAAGGTGATGCCTCCGCCCGGCCAGATATAGACGGGAGCGCCGCCGCAGGTCACGCGCGTGAGCGCATCGCGCACCGAGTGCGTCAGCCTCACGGGATTTTCCGTGACACCGGCGCGCAACGATCCTCCGGCGCCGCCCATAAACAACACGGTACAGAGTGCCGGCTCGCAGTTTTCTTTGATCCGCGCGACCGATTCACGAAGAGGCGCAGGCAACTCCCGCATCTGGGGACTGAGGTCTTCGTCTAATTCGAAATACGCGTAGTGCTCTCCCGTCGTGCTGACCATCATCAGACGCAAGCCGGGCCACGCCTTCTTGCGATTGAATTTTCCGAGGATCGAGAGCGGATCGTCGATGTTCGTTCCGCCCCACGAGGTACCCGGCTCCGCAACTTGAAAGTATCTGCCCGGGGTCGAGCGCCGCCCCTTTAGCTTGATGCCTGTCTCGGGCACGCCGAGCAACTTCCCGGCCTGATGTTCCGAGAGCACGCCCGTGATGTGGTCATCCACGACAACGACATCATCCACTTTGCCGAACCACTGCTTGGCAAACATTCCGATCGTCGCCGAGCCACATCCTACGCGCATGCGCTCTTCCCGCTGGCCGTCGACGATCGGCGACTTCCCTGCCTGCACGACAACTTTCGCCCCATCGTCAATCGTCAACTCGACTGCATTTCCGTTACAGAGATTCAGCAGCGCGGTGCAGGTCGCCGTGCCTTCGCGCCGACTGCCTCCGGTCAGGTGGCGGACACCCCCGAGCGACAGCATCTGCGAGCCATACTCGCTCGTCGTAGCGTGGCCGACCGCTTCGCCTTCCGACCGGACTGTGCTGCATTCCGCGCCCAGGTGTCGATCGGTGTCGACCTTCACCTTCACGCCGCAGTAGCTGAAAATCCCTTCGGTCACGACCGTGACCAGGTCCACGCCGTCAACTTGAGAGGAGATGATGAACGGCGCGGGCTTGTAGTCGGGATACGTCGTGCCCGCCCCGATCGCGGTAACGAACGTCTCGCTGTGACTGACGAGTGTTCCATCCCAGTCGCGGCTGCGATCGAGAAACGGCACCACCGATTCGCCGCGCTCCACTGCGCGATCCAGCACTACATGCGGATCCAGTCGGACCAACTTGCCCTCGTGGTTGCCGTAGCGATCGCACGAGCCTGTTCGTCCGGGCTTGATATAGCAGAGCACGGGGCAGGCGTCGCAGCGGATCGCGTCGTCAGCCACGAGCACTTCCATTCTGCTGCGCCAGGATTGCTTCCCGCACTCGATCGGGAGTTGCTGGAACTCGATGGATGCGCACACCCGTCGCGTCGTGGATGGCGTTGAGGATCGCCGGAGCCGTTGGAATCACGGCCTGCTCGCCAATTCCCTTTGCGCCGTAGGGTCCGATGGGAGACGGATCTTCGATCAGAATCGATTCAATCGGTGGAATGTCACCCGCCGAGGGAATCAGGTAGTCGTGAAGATTCTCGCCCTTGCCCGGGAAAAACTCTTCCATCAGCGCCATGCCGAGACCCTGTGCGACACCGCCTTCAATTTGTCCTTCGATCAGTGTGGGATTGATGGCGCGGCCCACATCATGGGCGGCCGTAACTTTCAGCACGCGAACAGTGCCGAGTTCTATGTCGACCTCGACTTCCGCGAGGTGCGCTCCGAAGCCGAAGACCGCGTAAGGGGTTCCCTGCCCGTTGTCATCGAGTGGAGTAATCGGCGGATCGAACGTCGCCTCGCAGGTGATCACATACCCGTGCTCGTCGAGCGCCATCTGGCCCAGGTCCAGAGTCTTTCGGTTGCCGTCGGCACCTATGGCGATAAGGCCGTTGCCAAATTCGATCGTGCCGCACTTGCAGCCTCCCGCGAGCCGAAGAATCTCCTCGCGCAGTTTGGTTCCGGCCATGTGTGCCGCTTTGCCTGTAACGAACGTCTGCCTCGACGCGGAAGTCTTGCCGCAGTCGGGAGTGATCGCGGTGTCACCTGAAACTAAATCGAAGTGCGCGATTGGCGCACCGAGCGCATCTGCGCAGATCTGCGTCACGATCGTGTTTGATCCCTGCCCGATGTCGACGGCGCCCTGGTGCAATGCAATTCGTCCATCGCCCTTCAAACCAATGCGCACCGTGGAGGGATTCGGGAGCGAAGTGTTTCCGCAGCCGTACCACATGCCGGCGAGACCGACTCCCCGGCGCAAGGGACCGTTCTGCCTGGCATTGAAGGCCGCGGCAGACTCGCGGGCGGCTTTCCACCGGGGACGCAGCGCTTCGAAGCACGCGCGAATCCCGACGCCCTTGCCGAGGACTTGCCCTGTGACCGTGGGCGTCTCATCGTCAAGCGCATTCAGGATGCGGAACTCCAACCGATCGATCCCGATTTTGTCGGCGAGGTCGTCGTAGAGTTGCTCTTGTGCGATCGCCGCCTGCGGGATCCCGAATCCGCGGAAGGCTCCCGACGGAACAGTGTTTGTATGCACAGCGCGTGTCAACGCGCGGTAGTTGGGGACACGATAAGGTCCCGAGGCATGCACCGGTACGCGGCCCGCGACGGTCGGGCCCCACGATGAATATGCTCCGGTGTTGAAATCCGCTGAAAAATCCAGCGCGCTCAACTTTCCTTCGCGGCTTGCTCCAGCCCGTGCCTTGATCCGCGAAGGATGCCGCTTGGTCGTCGACACAATCGATTCCGTTCGCGAATACACCATGCGCACCGTGCGATCCAGTTTCCACGCCGCGAGGGCGATAAAGGGCTGTACTGACAGGTCAAGTTTTGATCCAAATCCTCCGCCCACCGCCGTCGGAATGATTCGCACGTTCTCCGGCGGAATGCCGAGGATCTTTGCGATATCGCTGCGGTCCATGTACGGCGACTGGGTGCACGCCTGGATTTCAACCGTATCGCCGACCCGGCGGGCAAAGCCGGCTTCCGGTTCGATGTAGGCGTGCTCCACAAACCCGGTCTCGTATTCGCCTTCGACAACGACCTCGGACGCTGCGAGTGCCTTCTCCACATCGCCGCACACGACCCGCCCCCTTACGAGAATATTCTGCTCACGGTGCGCATGGATCCGAAGTGCTTCGGGAGCGAGCGCCTGGTCCATCGTTCTGATCGCCGGCAACTCTTCCCATCTCACCGGAAACGAATTCAGATCAAGCGCCTCAAGCGCATCGGCTTCGCCGACCACGGCGGCCACAGCCTCTCCCCGAAACCGCGCCTCGGTGTGTGCGAATACCGGTTGATCCGCGAATCGCGGAATCACCCCATAACAGTCAACACCCGGAACGTCTTTCGCAGTCAGCACGAGGGTCAACCCCGGATGAGACTTTACGAACTCGTCGAGATCTCCGAACTGAAAGCGAGCGCGGTGATGCGGACAGCGAATGACGCGCAATCCCAAAGTTCCCGCAGGAGTTTCATCCGCTCCGAAAATTTCACGGCCATCGACTTTCTTTTGCCCATCGAGGCGCACGAGTCGAGCGCCCACGGCCGCGCCCGCCTCCGGCGAAGCCAACTCTGCGCTGTCCACATGGACTTCCATGATGGCGTGAACGATCTTGCGATATCCGGTGCACCGGCACAAGACGCCGCCGATCGCATCCATTACATCGTGCTCGGTTGGGGAAGAATTCTTTTCGAGCAGCGCAGTCGCCGCCACCAGCATGCCCGGAGTACAAGCTCCGCACTGCGCCGCTCCCTGTAGCAGAAATGATTTTTGCAAGCGGTCGAGCATCGGAGATCGCGCCGCCAGTCCCTCTACCGTCGTAACGTCACATCCCGCAACTTGTCCCGCGGGAACCAGGCAAGCGCAAACTGGCTCGCCGTCGAGAAGCACCGTGCAGGCCCCGCAGTCCCCGGCATCGCATCCAACTTTTGTTCCGGTCAGCCCAAGGTCGTCGCGCAGGACACGCGAGAGGCGGCGCATACCGGAAGTCATCACCTCGACCGGACGTCGATTCACTGAAAATGAAATTGATTCAGTGCCTGCCTGCGACAGCAATTTCTCAGTGGTCGCCATGTCAGCCGATCCCCACGCAAGCTTGAAGCGCCCGCCGCACCAGCGTCAACGAGGCATCGCGACGATACTCAGCCGTCGCGCGGATGTCCGTGATCGGAGAGAGAGTAGAGAGGTGCTCAGGTGTGACAAACGATCCAATCCGCTCGCTCATCACCTGTCCAAGCAAATCTCTCTCCAGGGCTCGCAGCCGTTTCGCCGACGCAGAGCACGATCCAACGGCAACGCGCGCCTCCCGCACCCGGCCCACGCCATCCGGCTGCAAGATCGCAGCAACCATCGAAATCGAAATGACCAGGTACCGACGCGCACCAAGCTTCAGAAAAGAAGACGCCGCGTCTTCGATTCCGCCCGGAATGTACACGGCCGCAAGAATTTCACCCGTCCTCCTCGCGGTCTGGCGATTCCCGGTGACGAATTCTTCGAGCCTCAAACGTCGCGTCCCGGACGAAGAAGTCAGTTCGACTTCCGCGTCGAGAGCCAGCAGGGGAGGGACTCCATCGGCCGCCGGAGAAGCGTTGCACAGGTTTCCCGCCACCGTGCCGCGATTCTGAATCTGCACGGACCCAACTTCCCTCGCCGCTGCCTTCAGCGCATCACAGCAGCGCGGCAGTGGAGT
This sequence comes from Terriglobia bacterium, assembly GCA_963727085.1. GTDB lineage: Bacteria > Acidobacteriota > Terriglobia > Terriglobales > Acidobacteriaceae > Sulfotelmatobacter. Next base: position 364,398 of record CAVSER010000009.1, read on the forward strand.
TCGGATTACCTCACTCCAAGTCGTCAGGCCGCCGATACGAATCCACTCCGTTGCAGATGTGATTCCCCGGATCTCGCGCAAAGAAGAGATATCAACGACATCGCCCTGCGGCAGCCGCTCCCCCAGCGCGGGATAGAAATCCGTTCCTCCGGCCAGAATCTGCCCCCCCGTTGCTGCGAGCACGGAAACGGCTTCCTGCAAGGTTTTTGGCTTGAGGTACAAGGATTTGCTCCCCGAACGTCCCACCGCACACGGCTTCCAGAGTTTGTATACGAAGCAAGGACCTTTGTACAGCCGGCATTCAAGCGGGAAATAAACGCCGCATCGCCTCCGCCCGGAAATCGAAAATGCCCGCTACATCCCGTTGGACAAGTGCCCAGTGGGCCAGTCCGCCGAGAATCGCAAACGGCAGCGCGTAGGTCACCCGGTCCCGCATCATGGTGCCGTCCCCTTCAGGAGAGAAGGTGTGCTCATGATTCCACAACGCATAGGGACTCGATAGCGCCCTGTCTACAAACCCAAGAGGAGGATCCCACTTGGAAATCTCGGTCGTCCACCGGATCGGGATCCCATGCCATCGCAGGCGGTACCGGATCAACGATCCCTTTTGCAGGTTTTGTGGAGTCTCCACCATCCGGAAGTCGAGCCACGGGGGAGTGATGACCTGCAGGTTTTCCGGGCGCGAGAAAAATTCGAAAACTTCCTCAACCGATCGCCGCAGAAATTGCTCGCGCTCCAGAACGTACGTTTTAACCGGCTTCAAACCCATCCGGCTAATTTATCAGCCCCGTTCCCACAATCCAGGCAACGCGGGACGGTCCTGTGGCAACAATTTAAACCAGCGGCTCGATCCTAGTGCTGTTGGGGCTGCCCTGATTGCCATTGACAGGCGTCGCCGTCCTCTGGCAAAAGTAATGAAGCCAATGTCAAAGTGGAAGATCAATCTGCCGGGGCTCGTGATCCTGAGCTGCATCATCTTCTTGATGCTGCTGATCGTCGTATTGCCCGACGTTGACCTGCCCGATGCTGCTTTTCACAATGGCACGGCTCCAGTCGTGGTCCACGCTCACGCCACCAGCGCTCCAGCCCCCGTGGTTGTCAGCGCTACCTGCCCAATCTTTGGTCTGGACCGTGCTCCGCTGGGTCTCAATCAGCCGTTAGAATGTTCCACCCACACGCGTCCAAATTTCCGCCCGATTTTTCTCCGCTCCATTCGTTGCTAGCTCGTCCTGCCTGTTTTCGGTGCCCTCGCGCATCCGTTCTGCAATTTCATAACGCCAGGCACATTCATTGCGAATCTTGAGGAGTTTCAATGATTTTGTATCACGATCCGATTCTGCATCTGTCCCAGTCGGAACTGATTGAACAGGTTTCATACCGCACTGGGTTTACAGCCTCTCAGGTGGCTTCGCTGATTGACTGCGAGTTAGACATCAAGCACGTTCTTGAGTACCTCAACGCAGTGGTCTCGAACCGCATGAATTGAACCCAATTTCGTAGTGGCTCCGTTCACTTCGGGGCCACTACTCTTTCACCCTGGAGCAAATCCAGATCCAGCCCTTCTGAAATCCCCTTCCTCTTGTGTTCTAATCTTCGCGGCATATTCTCGCTGGTCGCAACTTCTCCTAACAGAGGCTCCTCGATGTCACACCACCGCAAGCTGTGCGTATGGGTTTTGCTGGTCATGAGTCTTCAGATATTCGCGTCGGCGCAATCCGAAACTCCGCCTCCCGATCTCGACGCCTACGTCGCCAACTCGATGAAGACGTTCAGCGTTCCGGGGGTGGCCGTCGCTCTCGTGAAAGACGGCAAAATTGTGGTTGCCAAGGGCTACGGAGTCCGGAAACTCGGCGATCCCACGCCTGTCGATGAGTTCACCACCTTCGGCATCGGGTCGAACACAAAAGCTTTCACGACAGCAGCCCTCGCCACCCTGGTGGATGCAGGCAAACTCTCCTGGGACGATCCGGTGTACCAGCGCCTGCCCGGATTCGTGATGTACGACCCCTACGTGTCGCACGAGATGACGATCCGCGACCTTCTTACCCATCGCAGTGGGATGGGGCTCGGCGAGGGCGATCTTCTATTCTGGCCGCACACTACCTACACGCGGGAAGATGTGATCTACAAGTTGCGCTTCATGAAGCCCGAGTCAAGCTTCCGCAGCCACTACGCCTACGACAATCTGCTCTACATGACTGCCGGACAGATCATCCCTGCCGTCACGCGCACGACTTGGGACGACTATATCCGCCAGCGGATCTTCGCCCCCCTCGGCATGAACCATTCCAATGTCAGCACAACCGAATACAGGCCCGGCGGAGATTACGCCTATCCGCACTCGCGCGTGGACGGAAAGCTGCAAGTCATTCCCTTCGAGGACCTCGACAATGCGGGTCCCGCGGGCGCCATCAATTCCTGCGCCGCCGATATGGCGAAGTGGGTGCAACTGCAACTGAATCATGGGAAGTTCGTGGATCACGAAGGTCGGCTGTTCACCGAGCAGCGCTCGAAAGAAATGTGGTCCGCACAGACAATCCTGCCAGTCCCTGATCCTCCACCGCCGCTTGCTGGATTAAAGTCGAACTTTGCCGATTATGCCCTCGGCTGGGGACTTCGCGATTACCACGGACGCAAACTCGTCGGTCACACTGGCGGCGTCGGCGGCTTCGTCTCCCGCGTGATGCTGGTCCCGGAAGAAAACCTCGGCGTAGTCGTGCTCACGAATGCGGAAGAAGGCGGGGCGTTCGATTCCATCCTGTATCACGTGCTCGATTACTACTTCCACTTGCCGCCAGTGGACTGGATCGCAAACTTCAAGGCCTACAAAGATAAAGAAGAGAAAGATGCGGCCGAGAGCATGAAAAAGGCCGAGGGCACGCGCGACGCGAACTCCAAGCCTTCTCTGCCCCTCGATAAATATGCAGGTGCGTACAACGATGCATGGTACGGCCCGATCACAATCCGCAAGGAAAATGGCAGCCTCACGATCAGCTTCGATCACACGCCGGGCATGATCGGAGATCTGCAGCACTGGCAGTACGACACCTTCAAAGCCCATTGGCGTACGCGCACCATCGAAGACGCATTCATCTCCTTCGCTCTGAATCCCGACGGCTCGATCGATAACGCGAAGATGGCAGCCGTGTCTCCGTTGGCCGACTTTAGCTTCGACTATCAGGACCTGCTGCTAAAACCGGCGCTCGCTCCGGAACAAAAGTAGAAAAAGCCGACTCCGCCGAAGGTGGGGGGCTTTGTGAACCTCTGTGCGCCCTGTGGTGAAACGATTCAAAGGTGAACACTGCCGCCAACTCGACGATCCAGCAAGCCGAAGCGGAAGTCCAGGCCCATAGCACCTCTCTCCGGAAAGAACTCGGCCTTTTCGATCTCGTTCTCGCGCAGCTTCTCATCATCATCGTCGCCGATTACATGGGGACGGCCGTCAAGGCCGGAGCCTCTCACGTCGTCTTCTGGATTCTCGCCATCCTGACATTCTTCATCCCACAGGCTCTCGTCGTAATTCACCTGAGCCGCCTCATGCCGGTCGAGGGCGGCCTCTACGAATGGGCGCGCATCGCCTTCAATGATCAGGTCGGATTTCTTGTCGCATGGAATCTTTGGCTGTATGTGATTCTCTACGTCGGGCTCGGAGGGTTGCTGACCGTTTCGTTCGCTTCTTACGTCATCCCCGGCGCGGAGTGGATCGCATCGAGTAAATGGTTGATCGTGGGCGCATCCTTATTTGTAATCGCGACTACCATGTGCATCGCCGGCCTCGGCCTAGGGATCGGCAAGTGGATCAACAATGTAGGGGCAGTCGTATTTCTGCTCACAGTCGCAGTTCTAATTCTTGTGCCGTTCCTGAGCCGCTGGCATGGAACGCTGAGCGAGTACCATCCGCTGCGTCTGGTCGCGCCGCCGCTGACATTTTTCAGTCTGAGCGTCTTCAGCAAGATGACCTTCGGCGCGCTGACTGGATTTGAATACGTCGCGGTGTTCGCCGGAGAATGCCGCAATCCTGAGCGGCATTTGCCGCGCTCGGTGTGGCTGACGGGTCCGGTCATCGCGATCGTCTACATTCTCGCGACCAGCGCGATCCTGATCTTCGTTCCACCTTCTGCGGAAGACGTCGTTGCGCCCATTCCTCAGGCTCTGACCCAGGGCATTCATTTTCTGGGATTCGGGGGTGCGGTGTTGCCCCTGGCCGTGCTATTTCTGCTCATTTATTACCTTGCGACGTTCTGCGCGTTCTTCACCGTGAGCACGCGCCTCCCCATGGTTGCCGGTTGGGATCATCTTCTGCCGGAGTGGTTCTCGCGCCTGCATCCGCGCTACAGGACTCCGCTGAATTCGGTGCTGTTTCTTGGCGCTGCCACTGCCGTGGTCGCTCTCGCGGCGTTGGTCGGCGTGGGCCATGAGGAATCGTACGAACTGTTGCTGACCTGGAGCTTCACCTTTTACGGAATCGCGTACCTCGCCCTGTTCGCCGTTCCAATTTTTTCGAGGCGAGAACGAGGACTGCGTCCGCACTGGGGCGTGCGTGTTGCCGCTGGGTCCGGATTGCTGGTTACCCTGCTCTTCGTAGTGCTGTCCATCTTTCCTATCATTGACGTCGGCAGTTCCTGGCAGTATTCCGCAAAAATTGCGGGTGTGGTGCTCGGGATGAATCTTCTGGGCGGCATCCTCTATCTCGCCGGACAGCGCAAGAGAGCGCGCCGAAGTTAGGGCGGCGGAAGTCCACAATGTTCCGGAATCAGACAACCGTCCAGAAAGCTGACACTCACGTCTGATCGCGTTACGAACCCCGCAGACCATCCCAAAAACGATTTCAGCGATTCCTTGCGAATCGGATATTTCTTAGATCGAGCCCGAACTCGCGGGAAAGGCTTCTCGCGTGCAAAGGGATTGGATTGTCGATCTCCCTCGAATTTAGACAATCGCATAATCTGCATTTTAGGAAGGATCCCGAAGTGGAAACTGCGGCCCAGAGAGCCCTAACGCCTGCGAAGCCGGCACCGAAAGCCGTGCCTACCCCTGCCCTGTTGCTGGCCATGCTTGGTGTGTCCAACAAAGTAAGCGATCTAATCCTCTCGCCTGGGAGTTTCCCGATGGTGGAACTCTCAGGGAAACTCTCTCCGGTAAAGATCTCGGGGATGGGACCACTCACTCCCGAGGACACCCGCCGCATTGCGTACGAACTGATCGACGGAAGCCAGCAGGCTACCAACTCTCTGCAGAGTTCGGGATCGTGCGACATCTCTTATCGCGTGCCGGGACACTGCCGCTTTCGAGTCAACATCTTTCAGCAGCGCTCCAGCCACGCCATCGTGATGCGGGTGATCCCGCAGACCATTCCGACGCTGGCGGACCTGAACCTGCCGCCTCAACTTGCCGAAATCGCGGACCTCAAGAATGGAATCGTTCTGGTCACCGGGCCCACCGGATCGGGCAAATCGTCGACCCTGGCCGCCGTACTCGATCGCATCAACGAGACTCACTCGTACCACATCCTGACGATTGAAGATCCCATCGAGTTCATGCATCGTCACAAGAAATCAATCGTGCACCAGCGCGAACTGCATAGCGACACACCGAGCTTTGCCCTGGCCCTGCGTGCTGCCCTGCGCCAGGCACCGAAAGTGATTCTCGTCGGAGAAATGCGCGATAAAGAAACGATTGAAATCGCTTTGGAGGCAGCCGAGACGGGCCACCTCGTCATGTCCACTCTGCACACCATCGATGCCTCCAAGACCGTGGAGCGCATCATTGGCGCCTTTCCCATGGGCGAACAACACATCATTCGCAACCGGCTGTCGAAGAGCTTCCGCGCCATCATTTCCCAGCGCCTCATCCCACGAGCCGACGGCAACGGGCGTGTTGCCATTATCGAGATCCTGAAGTCCACTCTTCGCACGCGGGACTACGTTGAAAAAGGCGAGCAGGAAGGTAAAACACTTCTCGAGGCAATGACCGACGGAGACACCGAGGGTATGCAGCATTTCGACGGAGAGATTGAAAACCTCGTCCGGGAGAATGTCATTGATTTGAATACCGGTCTTGCGTATGCGACCAACCCCGGCAATCTACGGCTGCAGCTCGCGGATTTGGCAAGCGCCGCTGCAGACAAGTAGTGGAGATCTGGCCTTAAGATGTGCGGCTATTATCTGACGAATGCGGCCGTCGCATCTTCTACCCGGACCGTCGATTTTCGGCGCGCTTTTGTCGTGATGTTATACAGCACGAGCAGATGGTCCTCGACCAGCAGCAGTTCCTTCTCGCTGATCCAACCGACTAAAGCCGCATGGGGAAGAAAGACGACTTGCTGCGGAGCATCCTCCAGGGTCTTCACGATAACGGCCGGCATTTCCGCCACAGCTTTGCGGATACGCTGTGACTCTTCCGGATTGGCCTCCCCCTGTTGCGCCTCCTGGATGGGCTTGTTGGCCTGTGCGGTCGCACTCAAAGTCAGCGCGACTCGACCTAATTCCGGGGACAGGCGTGCATTCACGGTATAGAAGCTCACATCGTAGTCGGGATTTTTGTAGGTGGCCTGCTCGTCGAACACCATCAGATTCTTGCCCGCGGTATGCACGACCGTCTGATCGTTGCTCTGGTTCGACCAGCCACAACATGCCGTGTCGGGAATTGCCTCCACGATCGTCGAACCATCCGGCGAGGCATCGAGCACGCGGCGCAGCGGATCAGGCATCGCGGTTGCTGTCCACTTGCCGCCTGCGTCTTTATAAAGCGTGCTCGCTTTATATGCAGGCACGGTCTGCCCAGCGACGAACTGCGTCATAAGGAAGAACTTGTCGATGCCGGTGGCGGGCGACCAGACCACACCGATCGGGCAAGTCTCCTCGCAGGATCCTGTGGTGCAGCGGCAATCGGGAAACTTCGTCGAACCCAGATTCTCGCGGCCCGACCCGGCTAGATCTGTCTGCCAGGCTTGCCAGGTTGTCGTGGTGGAGAGGTCCACCTCTTCTCGTTCCAACCGGCGCTGCTCATTCGCAAACCAGAACAAATGCTTGCCATCGGCGGAGAGAAAAGGCATGGGCGCCGATTCCGTCAACGCCTGGTTCGACCCCGTTTCGATCATCTTCCGGGAGATCCCCTGATCGATCGACTTTGCCGCGTGCCCGTCCCATATCCAGACCTCGCGCCCGTCGGCATCTTCGTCGGTTAGCGGCAGTGCCACTCCGGGCGCGAAAAGGATTTGGCCAGCTTGGTTCAGCGAGAGACCCGCCGGAGTTTTGATCGCCTCAGCCGGGACCTTCACCCGCTGCTTCACAGCGAAGCTCGCGGGGTCGTACTCGACCATCTCTCCCGGCGCGCGCAACACCCACAGCCGCTTCTGCTGTGCGAGGGCGGGCACCGCCAGCAACAACAAAACTGCCGGCACGCGCCACAAGCTTCGAGAGCTCCAGCTCACTTCATCTCCGCAACCGGCAGTTCAATAAAGCTCGCCTGATCTGCCGAGTGAAACACGCGCTGCACGGCCTTTTTGTAATCGCCCGGCTTGGCCCAGAAGATGTTCGGCACGAACGTCTGCGGATTGCGATCGTAGAGCGGGAACCAACTCGACTGCACCTGCACCATGATCCGATGCCCCGGCAGGAAAACATGATTCGCTATGGGCAGCGTGTATTTATAGAGCAGCGGTTTGCCGGACTCAATCGCCTTCGGAGATTCCAGGCTCTCGCGATACCGCCCGCGGAAAATATCCGCCGACACCATCAATTGATATCCGCCCATGTGTGGCTGCATCGCTACTTCATCCGGATACACATCAATCACCTTCACCACCCAATCGGAATCAGTCCCGCTGGTCGAGGCAATCAGATTCACCACCGGCTGGCCGCTGATCTTGACCGGCTCAGTCAGCACGTCCGAGGTAAACGCCAGAACATCCGGACGCCCCGATGCTTCCCGCTGATCATCGACCAGCCACTGCGACCAGGTAAATTCGCCGCCGTATCCCACCGGTTGTATCGGACGCGAGCGGAACGGCACTGGCTTGGCTGGATCGGAAACGTATTCCTCATACTCTGACGCGCCCTTCGGTGCATCAAAGCTCAGCTTCAATCCAGACTGCAGATACAACGGCTTGGTATGCACCGCGCATCCGGACTCGCAACCCGCGGGCCATGACGGCAACCGCCTCCAGGTATTCGTTCCCGTTTCAAACGCCGTAACGGGCGCAACTTCGGCCTTCGGGGCATCATCTTTCAAGTAACGATCCAGGAACGGACGCAGAATGTTCTCGCGAAAATACAGTCCCGTATCGCTGTTGAACTTCAGGGCACCCAAAGAACTTCCGTCGCCGATCTCTTGCCCGTGATGCCAGGGCCCCATCACCAGGAATACTTTGTCGTTCCCGGTATCCTTCGGCTTCAGCGCCTTGTAGACCGCCGGCGCGCCATAGATGTCTTCCTGATCCCACAAGCTGTCCACTAGCATGACCGGGACTTTCAACGGCTGCGCTGCCAGAATCTTGTCCATCGCCTGCTGCTGCCACCACGCATCGTAACTCGGATGCTCCAGCACCTTCCGCCAGAATCCAACCTGTTCGAGCCCATGCCGGCGTCCTAACTCCCCTGCCGACCCGGCCTCCATGTACACGTCGTAATCATCGAAGTGATTCGCCCACCACTGCGCCGTGTTATCGCGAGTGGCTTCCTGCTCGTAGATATACGGCAGATTCTGCTGGCGGAAGGCGCCGTTGTGGAACCAGTCATCGCCCATCCACCCGTCCACCATGGGATTCATTGGCACGGAAACTTTCAGCGCCGGATGCGGATTCACCAGCGCCATCAGCGGAAGGAACCCGTCATACGAAATCCCCAGAATGCCGACCTTTCCGTTACTTTCCGGAACGTTCTTCACCAGCCAGTCGATCGTGTCATATGTATCGGTCGAATGATCGACCGCCGTCGGGTTCAGCGGCCCGTGCAGCGGACGCGTCATCACGTAGTCGCCTTCCGATCCGTATTTGCCGCGCACGTCCTGCACTACCCGAATGTATCCGCCGCCGACAATCACTTCGACCGCATTGTCGTATCCCGCCAGGATCGAAGCCATGTGCGAACTTTCCGTATGGCTCACCTGCGAACTCGCGTTGTATGGCGTGCGCGTCAACAGAATCGGCGCACGCTTCGCGCCCTTGGGGACGACAATCACAGTGTGCAGCTTCACGCCATCGCGCATCGGGATCATCACATCCCGTTTGACGTAATCGAAGCTGTCCGTGGCCGGAGCCAACACTGCCGGCGTCTCGCTCGGAAGCGATGCGGCCTGTTGCGCCACGGAAGAGGGAAGAATACCGAAAATCGCCAGAAGACACGCGCAGAAGCACACGAGAAAACGCCCGCGGATGGTCATTTGAAAAGGTTCCTTGGAAGGTCGTCGAATGTTACAACTTCAGAACGCGCGTTGCCAAATCCGCCACTCAGTGACGCGGCCCCCTGTCAATTGTAAGGAACTCCTCTTGCGATGCAGTTCTCGACAGAGCCGCTCTCGTGATACTCCAATATTCCCGACGGGGCGGAGCAGAAAGCTCCCAGACCGCGAGATATCGGGCGCGCGGTCACGTAATATACCGAATTCGGTTTACCTGGAGCCGTCGCCTGACATCCGACGAGCGCGAACGAATATCCATTCTCGACCGGCTGGCGCTGTAGTCTCTGTATCTGCTCGTTGTCGACCTGATTGTCTCCAGATAACTGTGCAAGCTCACAGGTGTAACCAATCTTCGGATGTGCCTTCGCGAACCGTTCTTCAGCAGCACTGAGCACTCGGACCCGGCCAATCGCGGAATCGACATATCCCAGCATCAACAAGCCGCGGAAGTATTTAACCGCCAGCCATCCGGCGCCTATCAAACAGAGAACTAGAACGATACGAACATACTTCCTTCCCGCTGAGCCGAGTCCGGCGTCTGATCTCGAAGTGCCGCTTTCCGACATGGCGCGCCCCCTGGAGTCTCCATCGTAATTAACGGTCTTGTCTGCAACAAGAAGAGGTCTTTAGGAGATCGTCGAATGTTGCGACTCTAAAAATAGTGCTAATATTTTCGCCACGATTGAGCCCAATGCCTTCCGCGACAGAACACATCTCTCCATTCTTCATCGTAAGCAATGTCGACCAGACGATCGCCTTCTATCGCGACAAGCTGGGTTTCGAAACAAGATTTCAGCAGCCCGACCGCAATCCCTTCTTCGCAATTCTCGGCCGCGGAGGCGTGCAGTTATTCGTCAAGTCCGACAAAAGCGTTGCACCATTGCCAAACCCGAAACGCCATCCCTCCATGCGATGGGACGCCTACGTCTACGCTCCAGATCCCGACCCACTCGCTGCAGAGTTTGCCGACTCAGGCGCCACCTTCAGCGTGCCGCTAGCCGACACTCACGACGGGCTGCGTGGATTCGAGATCTCCGATCCCGACGGATACGTGATCTTTTTCGGCCGCCCGCGTTAACCACCCCGGCTGAAGCTCCCCTGACTTTCCGAACCGCGGCCGCACCGGCTTGGTGCCCCGTCACGGCTGATCAGCGGCGCAAACTCATAAGGAACGTCCTACGGCATCCGGCCCGAAAGCATCGCGAGTTACAGCATATTCGTCATTGTGCAATCTCCCGATGTTGCGTAGAGTAAAGCAGCCTCGAATGAAACGGACCAGCACCGCACCCCGGCCCTGCAATCCTCCCGTCCTTACTCATCAGTCCATCGAAGCCGACGTTCCGATTTTGAGCGAGGTGTTGTTTGCCGCCGAGTTGGTTCTGCTGCATGCAGCGCCTCTGTACTACGGCTTCGGAATACCGCATGGCGACGGTTCCGCCGTCGTTCTCATTCCTGGCTTTCTCTGCCCGGATATCTACCTCACGCCACTTCATCAATGGCTCTCGCGAATTGGGTACGAACCCTCCTTTTCCGGGATAGGTTTCAATACGGAGTGCCCCAACCTTCTGATTCGGAATCAACTGAACGAGACAGTCGAAAATGCACTCGCAAAGTCGGGGAAAAAAGTTCACCTGATCGGACACAGTCTCGGAGGCATTATTGCCCGTGCCATCGCAGCCCAGCGGCCATCCGATATTGCTTCCGTTACAACCCTGGCCGCCCCTTTTCGCGGAACCGTCGCACACGCCAGCATCTTGCACGCAGCCAGAGTGGTTCGCCGGCGCATCCTGACCAAACACGGCAACCAGGTTCTTCCCGATTGCTACACTGGGCAGTGCACTTGCGATTTCCTGGAATCGCTCAGTCACACAATGCCAGCGTCCGTTGTAGAAACCGCTGTCTACACTGAGGACGACGGAGTCGTGGACTGGCGTTATTGCAGGACCGAGCGCGCCGAAAGCAACTTCCAGGTTTCAGGCACGCACATCGGTTTGGTGTATAACCCCTCCGTCTATGCTGTCATCGCAGATCGCCTGGCTCTGGCGGTCTCGCGGAAGAATAGTCGCAACGTTTCTCATCGTTGACTCGCATTCGCGCCAACCCACCCATAGTAACCACCTGTTGATTACCTGGCTCGTTGGCCGGATTTCACTCTCACGTTCGTAACCTCCCGCAGGCCAGGCTTCAAAACTAAACTCCCTCGTAGGGGTTCAATCTCACATGGCCAACAAGTTCACGCAGTCACTCCTTATCCTGGCAGTGGGTGGTCTGATGGTTGCCGGATCAGCCGCTGCTCAAACCGAAACCAGCAAAACCTCCGGCGCTGGCCCGGGACAAGTCGATCCTGGACATCCGCGCGTGAATCAGGTCAACCGTCGTGAAACGCACCAGCAGCAACGCATCGCCAGCGGCGCCAAAAGCGGCCAGCTCACAAAGGGCGAGACTCGCCGCCTCGAGCGCGGCGAACAGCGCCTGCAGAATAACGAAAAGAAAGACATGGCCAAGGACAACGGTCATCTGACCAAGCAGGACCAGCGCCAGCTCAATCGCGAGTCCAACCGTATGAGCAAGCGCATTTACAACGACAAGCACAACGCAACGACCGCGAAGTAATCAGTCCGGGCTTATCCCGCGTTCTGAAAAATCGGTGGACGAAAGAGCCGCTGCCTTTGCGGCTTTTTTCTTTTGCAACCAGTGAACCAAAACAGCCTGTCGATTTCGCGTTAATCAATGATAGGCTACACAATTCTGTCCGGGAGACCTGGGGGCTCGGGCAGCCGCGGACGCATCCTGCAGGATTCCCTTATAATAACCGGGACCTGAACGGGTTCTGCCATCCGCTTACGTCTCACCTTCTTTCGCTATGCCGGTTGACAGCAAAACTCCCAAGCCTGGAATCGAAGCCGCAAGTCTCACCGACGTCGGGCTGCAGCGAGAAAACAACGAAGACTCGTTCCTTTATTGGGAGCCAGATTCTGACGCCGACTTCCGGCGCAAAGGACGCCTCGCCATCGTCGCCGACGGCATGGGCGGATATGACGGAGGGCAGGAAGCCAGCCGTCTAGCCGTGGAGACTGTCCGCCACATCTACGATCGCGACTTCAACGGGGATCCTCAGCAAACGCTACTCACGGCTTTCCAGGCCGCGCACGATTCCATTCAGCGCTACGCTTTCGAACATCCCCAGTTCCATGGGATGGGCACCACCTGCACTGCGCTTTCGATCATCGATCACCAGCTCTACTTCGCCCATGTCGGCGACAGTCGCCTTTACCTGGTTCGTCCCGACTCGATGTCACGCCTGACCCGCGATCACTCCTATGTCGGACGCCTCGTCGAAAACGGAATTGTTCGCTCCGAAGATGCCGAGTCCCATCCGCAGCGCCACATCTTGACCGCTGCGCTCGGATCGGGCCGCGAGATCACTCCTCACTCCCCCGATCAGCCGATTTCACTCTCAAACGGCGACACGCTTCTACTCTGTACCGATGGACTGTGGGGCGTGGTCGGTGAGCAGGAACTTGCAAGCATCGCGCGCACCAATCCGCCCACAGAGGCATGTCTGAAATTGATAAGGTCGGCGCTGGAACGCGGTGGCCCTGACAACGTGACCGCCGTCGTACTGCGCGTTTCCTCCCACTGATAGCCTTTTCTACCCTTCCGGCAGTATGCAGGAATCTGCAAACTCCATTGTTTTCCACAGCTTGCCAGTGACTTTTCCTGCCCCATAAGTGCAATGTGATTCACATCACACTCGCGCCGAACCGCCCCTAACGCGTTCCAAGCTATTGAATTCACACCGAAATCCCCAGATTCCCATACCCTCCGGGGATGGCGCATTGGATGCATGTCGCTTATGGTAATAATGTCTATTATTACAATGGACTTTATGGTTTAATCTCGGGGTTGCCGCTATGAAGATCTCGCAAAAAGGACTCTACGCTCTGCAAGCCATGATGATGCTCGCGCGCCATCATCAGCAGGGCGCTATCAAGATCCGCGATATTGCCTATGAAGAAGGGCTGCCGGAGAAGTTTCTGGAACTGATCCTGCTCGAACTCAAGAATGCTCGCATGGTTGAAAGCGTCCGCGGAGCCAAGGGCGGATATCACCTGCGCCGTGAACCCGCCGACATCCACTTGAGCGAGATCATCCGCCTGATCGATGGCCCGCTCGCGCCCTTCGGAGACGCGGAGCACCTGCGCGAACTGATTGAGCGCGATCTTGGCCACCGCGCCCTGTACCAGGTATTTCTCGACCTACGCGATGCGGCCGCTCGCATCCTCGACAACACAACCCTGGCCGACCTCGTGACGCGGGGCGGCTCCATCCGTAAGAACGGCAAGCATCACAAAAAAGAAGCCGCCAGCATCCTCCCCATGGTGGTTGGAGGGCATAAGGGTGACTAAGCGTTTCACTTTTGGGTTTTTCCTCTTTCTCTTGACTGCAGTATCGGGATGGGCTCAGGGAGCTGCAAACACCATTCGTGTCGGCGCTTTTCCCAACATTACGCATGCGCAGGCGATGGTGGGCAAGGCGAATGGCTTCTTCGACAAAGCCATGGGTCCTCAGGTGAAAGTCCAATGGACGAGCTTTAACGCCGGACCGGCGGCCATCGAGGCTCTCTTTGCGGGAGTCATCGATATGACTTACGTCGGCCCCAACCCGGCCATCAATGGATATGTTCGCTCCAACGGCGAAGCGCTTCGTGTGGTTGCCGGAGCCGCCAGCGGCGGAGCCTCTTTGATCGTCCGCAATGACGCCGGCATTAGCAAGCCGGAAGACTTTCACGGCAAGCGGGTCGCCTCGCCGCAGTTTGGCAACACGCAGGATGTCGCGCTGCGCAACTGGCTCAAGAAGAACGGTCTCAAGACCAACGACAAGGGCGGCGATGTCCAGATCGTCCCAATGGCGAATCCAGATCAGCTCACTCTTTTTCTGAAAAAGGATCTCGATGCTGCGTGGGCGCCGGAGCCTTGGGCTACACGCCTCATCCATGAAGGCAACGGACGGCAATTCGTCGACGAGCGTACCCTCTGGCCCAATGGGCAGTTCGTCATCGGCCTGCTCGTCGTGAATACGAAGTTTCTCAACGCACATCCCGATCTTGTGAAGAACTGGATCCGCGCCAACATCGATCTCACCGACTGGATCAACGGCCACCAGGCCGACGCCAGAAAACTGCTCAACGAGCAGATCCAGCGCGAGACCGGTAAGGCTCTCTCGCCGCAGATTCTCGACGAAGCCTTTTCGCGCATGCAGGTCACCTACGATCCGCTCCACGATGCATTGAGCACAGCCGCACAGCAGGCTTTTGAAGATGGATTTCTCGGACGCCAGATGCCCGACCTCTCCCACCTGTACGACTTGACCATCCTGAATCAGGTTCTTACGGAGAAGAAGCGAAAGGCGATTCAATGAGTACACAAAGCGTTCCGCATCAATTTCCAATTCCGGCGAATAGTTCCCGCAACGCCAGTCGCTATGAGTCCGTGGGTTTGGTCGCAGTCGGCGATCGCCGGACGGCACCCCTCGAGATTCCCAAGGTCGGACTCAGTGATATCTCGCTGAGCTATCGAAGCCAGAGCGGCGAGCGTTTGCTCGCACTCGACAATATCAATCTGCAGGTTCGCGCGGGAGAATTCGTCTGCATCGTCGGACCCTCCGGCTGCGGAAAGTCCACGCTCCTGCACCTCATCGCCGGGCTGCACTCGCAAACATCGGGCCAGGTTCTTGTGGACGGAAATCCCGTACAAGGTCCGGGCACGGATCGCATCCTCATCTTCCAGGAACATGGCCTGTTCCCGTGGCTCACGGTCGGACAGAACGTCGAGTTCGGCATGAAGATGAAAGGAATGCCCAAGGCTGAGCGCCAAGAGAAAGTCCGCTACTACCTGCGACTCGTGCATCTGGCGAAATTTGAAAAGAGTTACATCCATCAACTGTCAGGCGGAATGCGTCAGCGCGTGGCGATTGCCCGCGCCCTTGCTACCGAACCGGACGTTCTCCTGATGGACGAACCCTTCGCCGCCCTCGACGCTCAGACTCGCGACCTGCTTCATGACGAACTCGAGCGGATCTGGAGCGAGACCGGACGTACCATCATCTTCGTCACCCACAATGTGCGCGAAGCTGTCCGCCTGGGCGATCGTGTCGTTCTACTCACTTTCCGCCCCGGACGCGTGAAGAGCGAGTTCCCCATCGACCTGCCTCGTCCGCGGCACCTTGAAGATCCTGCCGTGGCTCTCACTGCGCGCGACGTTCTGGATGAACTGCGCGACGAAATCAACCGCTCCCTCGAAGCCGAATACAGCGTCGGCGTAAAGCCGCACATTGAACCGGGGGTGTCCGCATGAAACGCGCCGTTCGCTACATCGTCTTCTACTCCGCACTGCTTGGCCTTTGGACTCTGCTTGCCGAATTGAAGATTTGGCCGCCGTATCTCTTCCCTACTCCGTGGGGAGTCGGCGAAGCGCTCTACAACGGATTCGCCGACCATTCTTATTGGATCGCCATCCGCGTCAGCATGGTTCGCGTTCTGCTCGGATATGGAATCTCCGTCGTTCTCGGGATGGTTCTGGGGCTCGGCGTTGCCAGTAACAAATTCCTGGAAGAAACAATGGGCGGATTGCTGGTCAGCCTGCAGAGTCTTCCCAGCATCTGCTGGTGGCCCCTGGCGCTACTCTGGTTTGGCTTGAATCAGAACGCGATCCTTTTCGTCGTCGTGATGGGCTCCTTGTTGTCGGTCACTCTGGCGATGGAAGACGGCCGCAAACAGATGCCCAAGATCTTCGGCCAGGCCGGCCGCAACCTTGGAGCCAAGGGATTCAAGCTGTTCTGGTACGTCTTGTTTCCCGCGAGTCTCCCCTTCATCGTCTCCGGACTGAAGCAGGGATGGGCTTTCGCCTGGCGCTCGCTTATCACTGCCGAAATGCTCTACCTCAGTCTCGGGTTAGGTCAGGTCCTGATGATGGGTCGCGACCTGAACGATATGAGCGCGGTCATCGCAGTGATGCTTCTGATCATCGCTCTCGGCTTCCTCGTGGACGGGATAGTGTTCAGGGGAATCGAGCGGCGCTTGCAGAACAAGTGGGGATTGACGCCCGCTTAGGTTTTGCCAAACCTCTTATCTTGGTGAATCCCGTGGTTGATGAGAATAAATTCGCGCAAATCTATTTACAAGTATCCCTACTATGTTTATAGTTATACTTCAAAACGCGGCGGCCGCGTCCGGTGAACCAGCCACAGGCCGCTCGCTAAGAAGGAAAGTTCAGGTCGCCTCGCAGCGGCCCTTAACTCCCAGCTGTCTCCCCCTCGCAGTATCAGTAGACGAACACACAAAAGGAGAGGACTGCAATTCCATGACATCCCACAAGAACGTAATCTTAAACGCCCTGATTCTGACGGCACTGGCCGCCGGCGCATGGGCACAAACCGAGACAGCATCGAACGCCGCGCCGCCGGCGTATGCTGCTTCAACTCCGGCGCAACCGCCCGTGACCGCGTCCGATATTCAGGAACTGAAAGATGCTCTCGCCGCGCAGCAACGCCAGATCCAGGCGCTGCAGGAGCAACTGGCGAGCAAAGAGGAGGCCTTGCAGGCTCACTCCGACAGCCCCGCTGCCATTGCACCCGCGCCAGCGGTTCAAGCTACTACCACCGGAGCAGCGGACAAGCCAGCCCTGCTAGCCGCGAATCTTCAGGACACATCCGCAGACAGAAGCAACCAGAATGCCGGCAGCTCGGATGAACGAATCCGCAATCTCGAACGACAGATCAAGGGACTTGGCCCGATCTCGTTCAGCGGCGACGTACGTCTCCGTGCCGAACCGTTTTTCGGCGGCCCCTCGGACCAGTCGCTCGACCGCGCGAGAGCCCGCGTTCGCGCCCGCTTCAACGCATTTGCCACGCTGGGCGATCAGTTTCGAGCTGGCCTGACCTTAGCCAGCGGTGACATCAACGATCCCACCACGACCAACCAGACGCTCACCGGGTTCTACGCGCGCAAGGCTGTGGCTCTAGACCAGGCATTTGTGGAGTTCAATCCCCGAGGATTTAAATACCTGACCCTCACGGGTGGCAAGTTCCGCTATCCCTGGTACAACACCGAACTCACTTGGGACAAGGATCTGAATCCCGAGGGCGCCGCCGAAACTCTCGCCTTTAACATCAACACGCCGGTGCTGAAGAGAATCGCACTGGTCGGCTTCCAGTTGCCATTCGCTGAGATTGCAGGAACGTCCACGACGGACAAGCGAATTACGCAATCGATCACGTACGGCGGCCAGTTGCAAACCAACTGGGTGCTTGCGCCCCACGTGAAGCTGAGCGCCTATACCGGGTACTACGATTTCCGCGGCGCAGATGCGATCGCCCTCGCTCTGGCAAGGGCGAGCAGCAAGAATCCTCAGACTCCACTCGCAGGATCGCTGGCCTTGACCTCCGGAAACCCGGTTCAGGATTCCACCTACACCACCACAGCGACGACAATCGTTACCGTCAACGGCACAACCTACCCGACCGGTGTCAGCACGATCACTAACGCGCAGTTTGCCTCCAAGTTCGGCCTGTTCGACAGCCTCGCGCGCATCGACATCGATACGGGACACCCGAAAGTGCCGATCAGCTTCGTGGGCGACTACGTGCAGAACACCCAGGCTTGCGGCAACCTCTCCAACATCGTCGCCAACCCCGCGAACACAGCCACTCAGACGTTTAAGCAGACTGTGAACGCGACCTGCAACTCACATCAGCGGCGTGGATATTGGGCGCAAGTGTCGGTCGGCCGCCTGCAAAAGAAAGGTGACTTCCAGTTTGACTACACCCACTTGAACATTGAGCGCGAGGCTGTGTTGGGTAACTTCAATTACAGCGATATTCGCCAGGGCACGAACGTCACGCAGCATCGGTTCATGGCGCTCTACCAGTTGGATCCCAGTGTGCAACTGAGCTTCACCGCTCTGGTCGGTCGCCCGCTGGCAACCACCGAACCGTGGCTCACACGGTTGCAGTTCGACACGATCTACATCTTCTGACGCAAGTATCAGCGACCCTCTTTCGAGGGAGGTTCGAAGACGCCGCCGTCCCGGTTTGGCTACTCTCCTTTTCCGGAACGGCGGTTTGGATTTTGTGGAGAATTATCGGCTAAGCGGGGGACGGCAAAGCGCTACCGACCCAATGTCCCCCAGCATTCCGGACATTACGGTAGCGCTGCTGATGCACGAGCCCAAACTGATGGTTTGAGTATAGAAATCGGGATGCACTAGTAATAGTGCAACTCTAGGTACCGGGAAGTTAATAGCCAGTTGTTAATTGGGGTAAGCGTGTCGTCCCTGCGGGACTTTCGTCCTCGGCTAATGAGTGCCAGCTACGCGGCCCTGAGCTTCGCAACCGAGACCGAAACTTAACTCTTCTGCTCTGCCTCTGGTTCTGACTCGGTAGTTTGCTTTTCTGGGCGCAGTAAGGGGAACAGGATGACGTCACGGATTGTGTGCTGGTCGGTGAGCAACATGCACACGCGATCCATGCCAATACCTACGCCCCCTGCGGGCGGCATGCCGTACGACAACGCGCGGATGTAGTCTTCGTCCATTTGATGGGCCTCGTCATCGCCGCGTTCTCGTTCCTTCAGTTGGGCTTCGAATCTCTGGCGCTGGTCTTCTGGATCGTTAAGTTCACTGAAGCCGTTAGAAATCTCCATTTGTCCGGCATAGATTTCGAAGCGTTCGGTCCACTCGGGCTCGTCAGGCTTCTGCTTTGAGAGCGGAGAGACCGCCGTCGGAAATTCATAGATGATTGTCGGCTGGGTCAGGTGCTCCTCGGCGCAAGCCTCGAACAAAGCGGCGACTGTCTTCCCGGTTGGAGCGTTGGCATCGTACGCCATGTGCGAATGACCGCTATTGAAGCGATCCACCAGCTTCTTCACGCCTTCGGCGCTGCCGAAATCGCTCATCTCCGGCTTCGCTCCAGCTTGCTCGGGCCAGAACTTGAGGATTGCTTCGCGCATGGTGAAGCGCTGCCAGTTGGACCAGTCGAGTTCGACGTCGCCCCATTTTGTTTTCGAGCTGCCGTTTACGGCCTTGGCGGCCTCGGTAATCGACTCCTGCGTGAGGTCCATGATGCCCTGATAGTTGGTGTAGGCCTGGTAGGCCTCGAGCATGGTGAACTCGGGATTCCAGCGCCATCCCAGACCTTCATTGCGGAAGTTGCGGTTGATTTCGTAGACGCGATCCAGTCCGCCGACGACCAGACGCTTCAGATATAGCTCGGGGGCGATGCGAAGGTAGAGATCCATGTCGAGCGTGTTGTGATGCGTGACAAAGGGACGCGCGACGGCGCCGCCAGCGATAGGCTGCATCATCGGAGTTTCGACTTCGATGAATCCGTGAATGTCGAAAGTGCGGCGGAATGACTGAATCATCTTTGTACGCTTCAGAAAAACATCGCGCACGTCAGGGTTCATGAACAGATCGACGTAGCGTTGGCGGTAGCGCAGCTCGACGTCAGTCAGGCCGTGCCACTTCTCGGGCAACGGCAGGAGATCCTTGCTGAGGAACGTGATCTCTTCAACGTGGATACTGAGTTCGCCGGTGCGGGTGCGAAACAGATATCCGCTGACGCCGATGTGGTCACCGAGGTCGAGAAGCTTGTAGAGATCGAATCCTTTATCGCCGACAGCGTCTTTCTTGACGTAGATCTGAAGTTTCTTGCCGTCCTGCTGGATGTGAGCGAACCCCGCTTTGCCCATCAGGCGGATGGCCATGATCCGTCCGGCAGCGCGGACGTTGACGCGCGACTGTTCGAGTTCTTCGGCAGTCTTCGGCAAGTAACCAGCGAGGATTTGTTCGACCGTGTGAGTGAACTCGTATTTGCTGCGGTACGCGGGCTGGCCGAGCGCCTCAATTTGTTTTAGCTTGTCGCGCCGCAATTCGTAGATTTTCTCGTCGAGTGCCAATGGAGTCCTTTGGGTGCTAGCAATGGAACGGGTGATTATAAATGGGGCTTCCGGCTCTCGGCTTTCGGCTTCCGGGCGTTCGTTTTTTTTCGGATCTAGTTTTGCAAAATATTGAATGCATTGTACTTACAGCGACGGGATACCATCTTGTGTCCGCAAAATATTCTATCCAAAAGAGTTGCGGGTAAAATATTCCAAAATAACGAGTTAGCGAGCTGGGGTTATGCACCGGCGTCTCGTCCGCTGAAGCCGATTCTGGTTTTCTTTTTCCGCCCACGCGGGATTCCATGCCGGGCTCTCGCATCCCGCTGCTGCGCGGTGCAGCCCATCGATCTTGACTCCCGATTGAAACGAGCTTCGTATAAGTTGCTGCACGATTTCATTGTCTGAAGTTTCCGCTTCTTGAGTAAAGGTCATTCGTCACAAGGAAGTGCTATTTCTTTGTGGAAATCTTGCTCTCGATTGCGGGGCGAGTCCCGCTCTTGATCTGTTTCTGGTGAAAACGGCGGAAGTTGATTACAGTTACGGCAGTGTTTGTGGGGAGGGAAAAGATGATCCGAGCGAAATTGCTGACGTGTTTCGTGTTGTGTTTGGGGCTGACTCTGCCAGGGGCAGCGCTCGATGATGACATGGGACACCATCATCATGACCCCAATGAGAAATTGGGAAAGGTTTCGTTCCCGGTGTCATGCTCAGCGGCGTCTCAGAGCGGATTTGAGCGCGGCGTGGCGCTGCTGCACTCCTTCGGCTACGAGGAGGCGGAAGAGCAATTCAGTGACGTAGCAAAAGCAGATCCCAGTTGTGCCATGGCACATTGGGGAATTGCGATGAGCCTGTTCCACCAGATATGGGAGCGGCCGGAGGATTCGACGCTCAAACGCGGTCACGAGGAGATTGAGCAAGCACAAAAGCTCGGCGCAAAAACTGAGCGGGAGCGCGGATACATCTCGGCGCTGGGAGCGTTCTACAGCGACCCCTCGAAAGAGCATTATCTCAAGCAAGCTGCCGCCTACTCGGATGCCATGGGGAAACTGTACGAAAAGTATCCGACGGATCTGGAAGCGGGAGCGTTCTACGGCTTGTCGCTGCAGGCGGCCGACCCACCGGACGACACCTCGCACGCGGCGAATAAGAAGGCAGTCGCGGTGCTGATGCCGCTATTCAGGAAGCAACCGGAGCATCCCGGGCTGGCGCACTACATCATCCATGCCTGCGATTCTCCGGATATGGCGTCAACGGGGCTGGAGGCGGCGCGGAGCTATGCCGCGATCGCGCCCTCGTCGGCGCACGCAGTGCACATGCCCTCGCACATTTTTGCCAGGCTGGGCTTGTGGCAAGAAGACATCGCAGCGAACCTCAAGTCGGTCGGGCTGACAGAGAAGTCCGGCGAGATGTACATGCGCGGACACGAACTGCACGCGATGCATTTCCTGATGTACGCGTATTTGCAGACGGGGCAGGATGAAGCTGCGAAACAGATCGTCGACAAGTCGAAGGAGATTGTGGCTGGCGCGCACACCATGGACGATACGGGGATGCTCGAGTACATGGGATTTGCAGCCGCGCACTTCCCCGCCCTGTACAGCCTGGAGATGCATCATTGGGCGGACGCCGCGGTGCTGGAACCGGCTGCGAATGCACCGTCCCATTTGCAGTCAATCACGTATTGGGCACGGGCGATTGGATCGGCGCGGATGGGCGATGTGGAAGCGACGCGGCGCAACGTGAAACTGTTCGATGAGGCCGAAGATGCGACGCGGCACTCCAAGTATGCATACACGTTGGAGGGAAGGAAATCGTCGTCCATGCGTGATGAAGTCCATGGCTGGCTGGCGTTCGCTGAACATAGGAACGATGAAGCGCTGCAATTGATTCGCGGAGTGGCCGATTATCAAGATCAGGCGGGAAAGGCGGAGGTCGATATTCCAGCGCGAGAGATGCTGGCCGACATGCTGCTGGAAATGAAACAGCCGGAGAACGCGCTGGCGGAATACGAAAAGTCGATGAAGATCGATCCGAACCGCTTCAACGGCCTGGCCGGTGCAGCGCAGGCAGCTCAGGTGGCGCATCAAGCAACGAAAGCCAATACGTACTACAGCCAGCTGCTGAAGAACTGCGATGGCGGGAAGCATTCAGAGCGGCCGGAGCTGCGTAGCGCGAAGACGGAAGTGGCGAAGAACGGGGAATAGCGCGTGGCGGGCAGTGAGCCCGGGCATCTCTCGATAGCGCTATCCTTTCGCTCCTACGCAGTTTTGGAAGCTCAACGGCATTTCACCCACGCCTTGTGGCGTGGGCTGCATTCTTTCGGCGCTTTGCGGCTTACATCAGCCTTTTGGGGAGGCACTGGTGAAACGTCTCTTGCTTCTTCTGTTCGTCTGTTCTTGCGCTTGTGTCGCGCAGGACGGCCATTCTCTCTATCAGCAACATTGCGCGATGTGCCATGACGCTCCGAAGGGGCGCATCCCGACTGTTGGCGCGCTGAAGACCATGAGCGCGTCCGCCATCGTGAATGCATTGGAGACGGGCGCGATGCGCGAGCAAGGGAAAACCCTGAGCGCGCAGGAGCGCACCGCGGTTGCCGAGTATCTGTCCGGCGGGTCCGCGAAGGCGGCGAGCGCGAACACTGCGGCGGTCAACCTGTGCAGCGCCAAAGCCCCTTCCGCAGAGACTTCGGGAAAGTCCAATTGGAACGGTTTCGGGGCCGGACTGTCCAATGCGCGCTTTCAAGCGAGCGAAGCCGCGGGACTGAGCGCAGCGGACGTCCCAAAACTGAAGTTGAAATGGGCGTTCGGGCTTGGTGACATCACGAATGCGCGAGGACAAGCCGTGGTGTTGGGCGGCCGGTTATTCGCTACTGCTGCGCGCAAGCTCTACGCAATGGATGCGAAGTCCGGATGCGTGTACTGGACGTTTGATGCGGAGGGACCAATCCGTTCCGGAGTCGTGGCCGGAAAGGCTGCCGTGTTTTTCGGCGACGCGAAGGCGAATCTATATGCGTTGGACATCGCTACCGGAAAACTCGCGTGGAAGACGCATCCCGAGGACAATGCGGCGGCGATGATTACGGATACGCCAGTCCTTTTCGAGGACGTGCTCTACTTGGGCGTGTCGTCGCTGGAAGAGTTACTCAGCCAGAAGCCAGAATACGAGTGCTGCACATTCCGGGGCAGCGTGGTGGCAGTGGATGTGTCTTCCGGAAAAGTGCTATGGAAGACCTACACCATTGCCGAAGAAGCGAAACCGACGACGAAAACGACAGCCGGTATCCAGCGTCGCGGGCCGTCGGGGGCATCGGTGTGGTCGACACCAACCGTGGATGTGAAGCGTAACGCGATTTATGTGGCGACTGGGGACAACTACTCCGATCCGACAACGGAGACCAGTGACGCGGTGCTCGCGCTGGATCGCACGACCGGGAAAATTCTCTGGTCGCGGCAGATGACCGCGAACGACGCGTACAACATGTCGTGCGTTATACCGGGGCAGAACAACTGTCCGGAGTCCAAGGGCCCCGATTTTGATTTTGGGCAGCCGCCGATCCTGGTGTCGCTCCCGAACGGAGCACAGGAGTTGGTGATTGCGCAGAAATCCGGTATAGCGTGGGGCGTCGATCCTGAGCAGAAAGGCAAAGTGCTGTGGCAGAAGCGTCTCGGAAAAGGCGGTTCGCTTGGCGGAAGCCAGTGGGGATCGGCGGCCGATGATCACTCGATGTATGTCGCAATCTCGGACATCGGGTTCCGCGAGGTGAAAGATGGCTCCGGACGCGGCACGGGAACGTATGAAGTCGATCCCGAGAAGGGCGGCGGATTATTTGCGCTGGATCTGGTCTCGGGCAAAACCCTTTGGAGTGCATCTCCGAGGAGTTGCGGAGATCGTAAGAATTGCAGTCCGGCACAGTCGGCAGCAGTGTCCGCGATTCCGGGCGTAGTGTTCGAAGGATCGATGGACGGGCACTTCCGCGCTTACGCCAGTTCCTCGGGAGAGATTGTGTGGGATTTCGATACGGTGCGAGAGTACGACACAGTCAACGGAGGGAAGGCGCGAGGTGGGACGATGGACGCCGGCGGCTCCGCGATCGCCGGCGGAATGGTTTACGCATACTCAGGATACGGGCAGTGGGGCGGGATGCCCGGAAATGTGCTGCTGGCGTTTTCGGTGAATGGGAAGTAGAAAGCACGCTGAAAGTGGTCCAATCGCGCACAATGATTTGGGTTTCAATCCCTTGGGAGTAATTGGAATGTTGCGACGCTCAAGTCAGCGTAGTTTTCACATTCTGGCGGTTGGGCTGGCCGCGAGCTTGCTTTCGGCCATTGCGCAGCAGACTGCTGTGCCTCAGAAACACGAAGAGCGGCCGACGCCTCCCGCGCGGGATCCGCACACGGCGGGGTACGTCTCAGCCAAGGAGTTACTCGACGGAACCGTGCCTCCGGCGGATGCAGATGGAAACTTCATCATTGGCCCGACACACAATCCAGCGCCGGAGTTGGCGGGCGCGAGCGCCGTGGTGAATGGAAAGGTCATCGAGTTCACGATGAGTTCCGCGGATAGCAGGATCTATCCGGGAATTGCGCGCGAAGCTGGGACGTTTGGAACTCCGGACCTGGGGAATCCGGCCAAGTTGATTGTCACGACAAGCCATCCGGCGCCGTACACGCGCAAGGTTGCGGTCTATGTGCCGAAGCAGTACGTGGCCGGCACGCAGGCACCATTGATCGTCAGCGCGGATGGGCCAGATGCAATGCTGTTTTCGGTTCTGGACAACTTGATTCCACAGCACAAGCTGCCGGTGATGATTGCGGTGTCGATCGCAAACGGAGGTGGCGATGCGCAAGGGAGCGAGCGCGGACTAGAGTACGACACGATGTCGGGGACATACGCGGAGTTTGTCGAGAAGGAAGTGCTGCCGCGGGTTGAAGCCGAGGCGCACGTAAAGCTGACGAAGGATCCGGATGGGCGCGCGACGATGGGTTACAGTTCCGGCGGCGCTTGTGCGTTGATCATGGCCTGGTACCATCCGGAGCTTTATCATCGCGTGCTCGCGTACTCTGGAACATATGTGAACCAACAGTGGCCGTGGAAGCCGCAGACGCCGCACGGGGCGTGGGAGTTTCACGAGCACTTTATTCCCGCAAATCCTGCGAAGCCGATCCGGCTCTGGATGGAAGTTGGCGATAAGGACCTGCTGAACCCGAATGTGATGCGCGACGACATGCACGACTGGGTGCTCGCGAATGAGCGGATGGCCAAGGTACTCGCGGAGAAGGGATATCACTACCAGTTTGTGTTTGCGCGGAATGCCGTGCACGTGGACCGCGCGGTGCGCCAGCAGACGTTGCCCGAGGCGCTGGAATATCTGTGGAAGGGATACTCGCCAGCGAAGCGGAAATGAAGTGATCTGGGCCGTCAAATCCCAGAATTACTAAATTAACCCCTCGAAAGTGTAGTTCACCCTGCAGTCGGTTCGGTGGTAAACTGTGCCTCCCCACCGTACGATCCTATGGGTTCTCCTCAGGCTTCTCCGGTTCTAATTCGCTTCGGTGTGTTCGAGGCCGATCTTCGTGCGGGCGAACTGCGGCGGGACGGGGTCAAAGTCCGTATTCAAGAGATGCCCTTTCGGACGCTTGGCCTACTCCTCAGCCGTCCCGGTGAAGTGATCACGCGGGAGGAGTTTCGACAGGTGCTGTGGCCCTCCGACGTCTATGTGGATTTCGAGCAAGGCATCAGTAGCGCGATCAAGCGCCTGCGCGACGCTCTGGGAGACTCCGCCGACAGGCCAGTTTTTATTCAGACGATCGAACGCCGCGGCTATCGCTGGATTGGACCTGCCCTTAACCAGTCTCTCGAGCCGGTGCTAATCCAAGATCAAGCCCCGCCGCCGGCGCAACCGGAGAGCCGAGACTTCACAGCACGCTACGAAATTGGATTGAAGACAGAGGCGCGGAACCGGGGCTCACAGGTGCGCCTGTGGGTGGCGGCGGCAATCTTAGCCGTGTTGGGCCTGGCGGGTTTTTCGCAATGGCGGCGGCAGGCGGTTCCGATTTCGTCTATTGCAGTCCTACCCTTCGAAAATCTCAGTACTCCGGTCTCCGACGATGCTTTCAGTGACGGATTGACGGACGAAATCGCAACGTCGATTTCCCATCTGGATGGCGTGCGAGTGGCAGGGCGCCGCTCTGTCTACATGTTCAAGGGCAAGCATGACGACCTGCGCGATATCGGCACGCGCTTGAATGTCGAGGCCGTGGTCGAAGGCAGTGTGCAACGCTCGGCGGATCGCACCCACGTGACCGTGGAACTGAATCGCACGCGCGATGGCTTCACGATCTGGAGCCAGACCTACGACGGGACCTCCAGCGACTGGATGCAGATCGAATCGCAGATCGCGGGCTCGATTGCACAGGCGCTGGCACGCAAGATTTCCCCTGAGAATAGCGTGGCGACTCACGACCCGGAAGCGCACGCGTTGTATCTTGAAGCGCGCTATCTGTGGAACCAGCGGAACTATCCCGCAGAACTCAAGAGCGTCGACCTCCTGCAGCAGGCAATCGCGCGTGATCCCAACTATGCTCTGGCGTGGGCAGGGCTGGCGGATTCCCTGATTGCCATCGGCGATGTGGAAGAAGTGGACCCAGCCGCCTATTTGCCGCGCGCGCGCGATGCCGCCCTCAAGGCGCTGCAGCTTGATCCAACACTTGCCGAGCCGCACGCCGCTTTGGGAATGGTAGCGTGCCATTACGACTATGACTGGCCGACCGCCGAGCGCGAATACAAGAAGGCGTTCGAGCTGAATCCCAACTATGCGAGCGCGCATCAGTACTACGCTCTGGGCCTGATGGCGCACGGCCGCTTTGCCGAAGCCAACACGCAACTGGAAATTGCCCGCCGGCTCGATCCGCTGGCGCTCATTGTGAACGTGGATCTTGCCCTGCTGCGCAAGTACCAGCGCGATTTCGATGGCGTAATTTCCGTTTCAAAAAACATTCTTGAGCGCGACCCGAATTACCATCTTGGCTACAGCATGTTAACCACCGGTTACTTATGCGAACGCCGCTGGGATGAGTGGCGGACGGCCGACGCGAAAGTGCACCAGGACGATTTCCTAACCGCATTGGTGAATGGGCAGCCGGATGAAATCGACCGGGCCATCGGCAAGGTGAGGGAGCAGGCCAGGGCGGGCGCTCGCCGTCCGTACGATGTTGGGCACTACGCAGTGCTGAAGGGAGACCATTCCCTCGCGCTGGAGTGGCTGGAAAAATCGTATCAACATCACGACTACTGGATGTTGTTCATCAACGTGGACCCGGAGTACGACGCGATCCGCCCCGATCCCCGATTCCAGGCGATCGTTCACCGTCTCGGTGTCGGGTAGACCGGGAAACCGAAATTGCTCCGGCGAATGAGATGAAAGGAAAACCGGAGCGCGAGTTCAGGACGAACCACGCTCCGGCAACCGCAGTCAGGAGACGACCTGCGGTCAGTTCTTGCCCGAGAACCGGGCGAGATTACGGCGTCCGCAGATAGCCGTGAAACACGCCGGCCGAATCAAGGTAGTATCCGGCGATATCTCCCGCGCTGTTGATGCCTCCGGCGGCAGTTCCCTGGGTGAAGCCCGTGCCTGCGCCCGGAGCGTCGATCGTGCTGAACTTACCGGCGGACGAGCGGGAGAACCCGTGAAAGACGGTGCCTGAGTCCGCGTAGGTGCCCGAGATCGTTCCGGAGTCGTTGATCTCCACGCCCAGAGTCCCCTGATTTGTGCCCGTTCCGGCGCCCGGAGCATTGAAGGTGGTGAACTTGCCGGCCGAAGTGCGCTGAAAGCCGTGAAATACCCCGCCTGCATCCACGTAGTATCCGGTGCACGTCCCCGAAGTGTTGATGCCGCCCGCGAAGGTACCCTGATTCTTGCCAGTGCCAGCGCCGGGAGCGTTGAAGGTGGTGATCGTGCCCCCGGAAGTGCGCTGAAAACCGTGAAGGACGCCACCAGCATCAATGTAATACCCCGAAATCGTGCCCGCGGAGTTGATGCCGCCTGCAATGGTTCCCTGATTGATTCCCGTGCCCGCCCCGGGCACGTCGAAGGTCGTGATCGTGCCGGTGGAGGAGCGCGAAAAGCCGTGGTACACGCCGGCGGAATCAACGTAACGACCCGCGATCGTTCCAGTGGTGTTGATCAGCCCAACGTAGGTTCCCTGCCCAGAAGAAGTGCCAGCACCCTTGACGCTGAACTTGGTGATCGTGCCCTTGGTCGAGCGCACGAATCCGTGAGAGACGCCGCTGGAATCGAAATAGTGACCGTTGATCGTCCCTGCGGTGTTGATCGATGCGGCAATCGTTCCTTGATCGATGAAAGTGCCGGCCCCTGCCACGTCAATGGTCGTGAAGGCACCACTGACCGTGCGCTGAAAACCATGGTTCACGCCGGAAGAGTCGGCGTAGGAGCCGACCATGGTTTCGGCTTTGTTGATGTCTCCCGTTTGGGTTCCTTGCGTCTTGGCAGTACCTGAACCGGGAGCTTCAAATTCGGTGATGGTTTGCCCCGACGAGGAAATCGCCGGCACAAAGAGCAGCAAGCCTGCGAAAAGGATTGTCCTTGGTCCGGATAGCGGTTTAGCCCGGAGGTGGGCCTTTTTACAAATCTGGGTCATATTCTGTTGTCTCCTGGGTGGTGCGATTGATGTTTTCTGATCGATCTGGCACAGCTGGGCACGTGCCCCCACATCTGCGCGGGACTGTAGCCTAGGATTGACGGGTCCGCTAATGACGTGAAGTTGCTCCGTGTCTGGCGAGATAGTGCTTTTACTTACATGTAGTTAGGAGTTCTTCTTGCCTGCCTGAAAGGCTCCATCTCGATTACCACGCGTCGACCAAGCGGGCGCTCGACGGGACGCCTGCAAAAAAAAGTCGAAAAGTGCTTGCCTGATTCTTAGTGCTGTAGTTAACTATAACACTAGATTTTCTCCGCAGCAGAACGCTCGCACCCAGGCCCGGGGGATTCTGCTGCGAGAGGAAACAGAATCGACGTTTTGAGGAGAATGCATATGAAGTTCTTTCGCGTAGTGTTGGCTGGTGTTTTGGTTTTGATCGCGACTGCGGCGTTGGCGCAGTCGGATGCGCAGAAGTCATTCGACAAAATGAAAACTTTGGCGGGTACGTGGGAAGGCAAGGTGACCACCGATCCTCCGATGGAGGGAATGGGGAACAACGCTCACGTACAGGTCACCATGCGTATTACCTCCCGGGGCAATGCGCTCGTGCACGAAATGAAGGGCGTGGGAGACGGCGATGATCCGGCGAAGTACGACCATCCCGTCACCATGTTCTACGTCGATGGGGACAAGTTGATTCTGACGCACTACTGCGATGCCGGCAACCGTCCGCGCATGGCGGCGCAGACGTGGGCAGACGGTAAGGCGTTGGATTTCAATCTTGTGGACGTGTCGGGAAGCACCCAGTTGGGACACATGGATCACGCAGCCTTCACCGCGATTGATGCAGATCATCATCGGGAAGACTGGATCTACATGATGCCTGGGGATAAACCGATGCACGCGCATATGGACCTGCAACGTGTAAAGTGACCTAACCTCCAAAGGACGATCAGGAAACCTGGATGGACCGTGAGTGGAACGACAGTCAACCGATTTACCGCCAGCTTCGCGATCGCGTGGTCGCGATGATCCTCGACGGGGTGCTCAAGGAGGGCGATCCCTTGCCTTCCGTGCGCACGGTTGCGGCGGAGTATCGGGTGAATCCGCTCACGGTCCTGAAGGGATATCAGGAATTAGTGGATGAAGGCCTGGTCGAGACCCGGCGAGGGCGCGGCATGTTCATCAATGAAGGGGCGCGCGGCCTGCTGCTGCAGGGAGAGCGGCAGAAGTTTCTGGTAGAAGAGTGGCCAAGGATTAAGGAAACCATCGAACGGCTGGGGCTGAAGGCGGAAGAACTGCTGAACGGCACGAGGCCGCGGCGGACATCAGACGCCGAAGCGAAATCAGATGAGCCAGATATCTCCGATTCCAATCACAAGGAGAATCGCTGAAGCTATGGCATGCATAGAAGCACGCGGCCTGCGCAAGGCCTTCGGAACAACGATTGCTCTGGATGGCATCGATTTACAGGTGGCAGAAGGACGCATTCTCGGGCTGGTGGGGCCGAACGGCGCGGGCAAAACTACGGCGCTGAATGCGATTCTCGGGCTGACTCCGTACCAAGGCGAACTCCGCGTGCTCGGGCGCGATCCGTGGAAGGAACGCGACCTGTTGATGCAGGACGTTTGTTTCATGTCGGATGTGGCGGTTTTGCCGCGCTGGATGCGGGTTTCACAGGCGCTCGAATATGTGGCCGGGGTGCATCCGCGATTCGACGGCGCGAAGGCACAAGGATTCCTGGCGAGGACCACGATCAAGCGCGAGAGCAGGGTTCGCGAGCTATCGAAGGGCATGGTCACCCAGTTGCACCTTGCCCTGGTGATGGCGATCGATGCCAAGCTACTGGTGCTGGATGAACCGACACTGGGTCTCGACATTTTGTATCGGAAGCAGTTCTACGATTCCCTGCTGAACGATTACTTCGATCGCGCGCGAACGATCGTCGTGACGACGCATCAAGTGGACGAAATCCAGGATGTGCTGACCGATCTGATGTTCATCGATCGCGGGCGGATTGTGCTCCGGTGCAGCATGGAGGAATTCGAGTCGCGATATGTGGAAGTGGTGGTCCATCCGGATCGTTTGGGCGCGGCACGAGCGCTTAGGCCGCTGCACGAGCGAGGATCCCTGGGGCGGAGCATCTTGCTGTTCGATGGTGCGGATCGACAGCAGCTGTCCGGACTGGGCGAGGTTCGTACTCCAGGAATCGCAGACCTGTTTGTTGCTGTCATGAGCGATCCGGCGAACGCACGAGGAGCAGCGCGATGAATAGTCAGGCAAACGCGATGACAGAATCCTTGAACTCGTCTCGCACGGCGGGGAACGTTTTGGCACCTACGCGGACTTTCTACTGGTCGGTGCGACGGGAACTATGGGAGAACCGGTCGGTGTATCTTGCACCGATCGCGGTCGCGGCAGTCATTCTGGTCGGCCACGTGGTTAGCCTGCTTCACCTGGCGCGGCAGGTGCGCGCGGCCACCGCGCTTGATTCAATGCACTACCGGGACGCGGTGATTTCGCATTATGACATCTCTGCCGGAGTGATGATGCTGATGACGATCCTGGTCAGCGTGTTTTATAGCATCGATGCGCTGCACAGCGAACGGCGGGATCGAAGCATTCTTTTCTGGAAGTCGATGCCGGTGTCGGACCTGACGACGGTTCTGGCAAAGGCGACGATTCCTATTGTGGTCGTTCCTGTGATTACGAGTGCCGTGGCGATCGCTTTACAAGCTGTCATGCTCTTGCTGAGTAGCGCTGTGCTGCTGGCGTCCGGATTAAGCGCGGCACGATTCTGGTCTGAGTTGTCGCCATTCCGGATGTGGCTGCTGCTGCTCTATCACATCATCACGGCACACGCGTTGTGGCCTGCACCGATCTATGCGTGGCTGATTCTGGTATCGGGCTGGGCGCGGCGGGCCGTGCTGCTATGGGCTGCGCTGCCGGTGGTCGCAATCGCAGCGCTGGAGGGAGTCCTGTTTCGAAGCTCGCACTTCGCGTCGTTTCTAGGTGAGCGACTGATTGGCGCTGAGTACACTGCCGCGCACCAATCTGCCACTGCGGTCGATCTATTTCCCACGAACCCAATGACACACATCACACCGTTTCACTTCCTCATGAGCCCCGGACTGTGGGTTGGGTTGTTAGTAACGGCGATATTCCTGGGCGGGGCAGTGCTGTTGCGGCGGTATCGCGGACCGGTGTAGATCTTGCCGAGCGTTCTCGCGCGAATGCTGTTCAATCGTTGCTGTTCCGCGCAATCCGCGGTACCCTCGTTCGCGGTCCATTCCAAGGTGTGCGGAGTGCTTATGAGAGCTGGCAAGTTTTCCGGAGCCGCACTAAGCCTCGCATTTTGCGGCATGGCATTGGGGCAGACGGCGTCTGGCGATAAGGACGTGAGCGTTCACGATCTGCCCATCGTGGTGGCGCAGTCCAAGGAAGCCGTCGACGTGCTCGCAGCTGGGCTGGAGATGGTTTTCAGGGACAAGGAAGTGTGTTGCGGAAAGGATTCTGCCTTAGAGGTTAGTGTGCAGAAGGCCGATCCTCACTCATTGCAGGACGTCGCTAACAAAATGCAGGGAAGGCATCTCTTGAGCGACGGGCGGCCGATCATGGTGTCATCTGAATATCTGGCGCCGTCGCAGGTCAGTGCGGGTCACATGATCGTGATGCTGCGTGAGAACCAGGTTGCACTTACGATGTGGGACTCGCATCTGTATGTCATCGACGGGATGACCTATGTCGACAGCGCCGACTCCGACGGAAACATCAGCTATCTCATCCACAAGTTTTCCATGCAAGATCCGCGCTACTCTGATTCGCGCCGGAGAGTGACGTTTGATCGCGTAACCCAGGACGCGAGCAAAATTCAAGGAATCTTGTTTGTGAAAGTGGCGCTGCAATAGTTCCCCGAGACGTCCGCCAGCCCGCGGTTCTTGCGCGGCCCAATCGGCGCGAAGGAACAAGAAGTTCCTTTGTAAGAAGAGTGCGCTCATAGTCCGCAGAGTACCGGAACGGGCAGAGGGGTCGCCAGAGACCGCTAGGCCGCCTGCTCGCCCTGTTTCACGCTGAGCCCGAATCTGCTCTGCCCTCGCCGTGCACCAGCCCTCGCTTCATCCTTACTTTGGGTGTTGCTAATTTAATTGGTACCATGGTACATTGGTACACATGACCGACGATCCCAGACTTGAGATTGAGCGCGTGCAGACCGGGGTGCGGATTGAGAAACGCATCCTGAAGGTGCTGAAAGCGTTCGCGGAATATCACGATATGACGCTGGGCGACGTACTGGAGGGCATCGTGCTGCATGCGTTCGACGGCAAGACGCCATTCAGTCCGGCGTCGCTGAAGAAAATTCAAGAATTAAAACAGTTCTATGAACTTGATCTCGATTCGAGCGCCAGCCACCGGTTGAAGGAGATCAAGGCGAAGTCCCGGCGAGGAGAGAAAAGGTAAAAGCTCAACACAGAGGACACGGAGGTTCACAGGGGAAAACATGGCGTCGAAAAGTAAGGTTGGATTGACTGTGCTGCAGTGGGCTTTGGGGATCGTCATTTTGATAGAAGCGGTAATGTTTGTGCTGCCCAGCGCGGCGCACTCTTTTGGCCGAACTCCTATGCCCGGGTTTGTGCGAATGATCCTGGGATTTGGGGAGATCTTCGGGTGCGTTCTGCTTTTGATTCCACAGACTGTTGTGCGCGGGGCATGGGTTTTGTTGGCGGTATTCGTTATTGCGATTCTGGTTCATCTGCTGCACGGGTTATATGGAATCGGGAATCTTGTGATCTATTCCGCAGCCGCATTCGCACTTGCTGTCGGGAAAACCTAGAACATCCAACACAGAGACCACAGAGGGTCACGGAGGGCTGGTATGAGTACGGCAATCATCGGTTGCAATGCGGTCGCTCGACAACTGTCCGCCACCGGCGGATTTGAACTTCCCTGCTCTGCCAATACGGCGTTTCCACTCTTCAGTCCGGAGGGGGAACGCTTGTGGATCCGGGAATGGCATTGGGACCCACATCCCATATTCCCTGAGACCATCGAATTTCGGCGCAACACTGTCTTTCGGCAAGGGCTCGGCGAGAACGACGCCGTTTGGACTATTGTTGATGTGAATTGGAGCGAGCACCGCGCGGAGTATGTACGGGTCGCTCCGGCATCCCATGCGGCGCACATTGTGGTTATGGTTGATACAACCGGACCTGAGAGTTGCCGCGTGAGCGTCGAGTACACGGCAACTGCGTATACAGGGCACGGGTATTCAATGCTGGAATCGTTCTCGGAGGATGGGTTCGCAGCAAGGATGCGCAGTTGGGAGCGGCAGATCCAAGAGTGCTTAAAGCAGCAGCGAAACTGACCTGGAGGGCATACGAAAAACACATTTGTTTCGTTGCTGTCGTTTATCATCGTTCCTCGTCTAACGCGTGGTACACGAGGCTGACATGCGATTGAATCGACCAACACTGATGGCTACATTCCTGTTCACCTTCTTCGCCTGCTCTTTTGCGCATGCGCAAAACATCCGCAGCGGCGAGGATCTGCTGGGTGCCATGCATGACCGCTACAAGTCTTCGTGGTACGAGACGGTCACCTTCACGCAGAAGAGCACTACCTATAAAGAGGACGGAACAAGTTCCGCCGAAACCTGGTATGAAGCGGCGTCCGTTCCGGGCAAGCTGCGCATCGATATTGGTCCAGCGGCGAACGGGAACGGCTACATCTTCTCGGACGGGAACATCACAATCATCAAGGACAACAAACTCCAGGGGACTCGTCACGATGTGAATATGCTGCTCGTACTTGGATTCGATGTTTACCGGCAGAGTCCTGAAACGACCGCGAGTGTGGCCAAGGGCGAGGGCTACGACCTTTCCAAATTGCATGAAGACACATGGGAAGGCAAGCCGGCCTATGTGGTCGGAGCCGAGAAGGGCGATCTGAAATCGAAGCAGTTCTGGATTGCCAAGGACACGCTGCTGTTTCTGCGGGTTATCGAGCCATCCCAGCGGGATGCGGCCAAGGTCCAGGATATCCGGTTCATCCATTATCAACCGCTGGCTGGGGCATGGATCGCCGCAGGCGTTGAGGTGTATGCGGACGGGAAGAAAGTGTTCACCGAGGATTACAGCGATATACAGGCCAATGTGAAGCTGGATCCGGCCACCTGGGAGCCGGCGAAGTTTGCGCAGACGCATTGGGAGAAGTAGGCAGGGCAGGGTTTCAAAGTTTTAAGGTTCCAAGGTTTCAAATTTTCCAGTTTCGAGTTTCTAGTTTCAAAGTCTGCATTCCTCTCTCATCCCGCAGTAGAATGGGACCATTCTTTTTTCGTTAACCTTTTCACTGCGTTTGGGGGTCTCCATGGTTCGATTTAAGGTCAACGGGCAATCTCAATCGTTTGATGGCGATCCGGAGATGCCGCTGCTGTGGTACCTGCGCGACATTCTGGGATACACAGGAACGAAGTTCGGATGCGGCATGGGACTGTGCGGTGCGTGCACGGTACTTGAAGACGGTAAGGCGATCCGATCCTGCCAGAAGCAGATGAGCACGGTAGCAGGCATCGAGATCACCACCATCGAGGGCATCTCTGCGCACGGCCCGAACGCGGTGCAGAAAGCATGGGCGGAAGTGAACGTGCCGCAATGCGGATACTGCCAGCCGGGGCAGATCATGCAGGCTGTTTCCCTGCTCTCTTCGAAACCACATCCCACGGACGCCGACATCGACGATGGCATGTCGGGGAACATCTGCCGATGCGGCACCTACCAGCGCATTCGGGCGGCGATCAAAGAAGCCGCGAAGGAGACCGCATGAGCGCAATCGAGATGAAAGAAATGTTGATCGAAAATGCGAGCCGGCGAAATTTTTTGCAGGGCATGCTGTCGGCCGGGGCATTCGTCTTGTGTGTGGGAAAGTCCCCGCTTCTGGCCAGTGCCATAACCGGTGGCAGTTCGAACGGGGCCGCGGGAAACGTTTCGCTGGTAGGCCCGAGCACCGATACGACTGCGTTCCACCCTGGCGTATACCTGGGAATTCAGACGGACGGAACTGTGTTCATCGTGGCGCACCGCACGGAGATGGGGAACGGTGTGCGCACGAGTCTCCCGCGGATTGTGGCCGATGAACTCGATGCCGATTGGGCGCGCGTGACCGTGATTCAAGGCGATGGCGACGAGAAGTATGGGTCGCAGGATACGGACGGGTCGCACTCGGTGCGCGAATTTTTCGACACGTTGCGCGAGGCTGGAGCAACAGCGCGGCTGATGCTGGTCCGCGCAGCGGCGCAGCAGTGGGGCGTCCCGGAGGAACAGTGCGTGACCGACCCTCCGCACGTGGTCTCGCATAAAGCCTCGAATCGAACGCTGGGATACGGTGCGTTAGCGGCGCTCGCAGCCAAGCAGCCTGTTCCGAAGAAAGAAGAGATCAAGCTCAAGACTCCGCAGGAGTGGCGCTACATCGGCAAGCCTACGCCCGGTTATGACGTTACGGATGTATGCGCCGGCAAGCCGCTGTTCGGCATGGACGTGCGCGTGGACCGAATGCTTTATGCGGCAGTTGCGCATCCCCCTGTGCTGGGCGGCAAAGTGAAATCGGTGGACGATTCCGCCGCGCTGAAGGTGAAGGGAGTCAGCAAGACGATTCCGATTGATCCGTTTACTCCTCCGCATGGGTTTCAGCCACTGGGCGGAGTGGCGGTGATCGCCGACAATACATGGTCGGCGTTCAAGGGCCGCGACAAACTCAAGATCGAATGGGACAACGGCGCGAACGCCAGCTACAACTCCGAGGAATACAAGAAGGAGTTGCAGAAGACGGCACGGCAGGCGGGGAAGGTCGTGCATCACGTAGGAGATCCGGATGCCGAGTTCGCCAAAGGTGGAAAGATCATGGAGGCGGAGTACTACGCTCCGCACCTGGCGCACGCTTCAATGGAGCCTCCGGTAGCGGTCGCCGATGTGAAGGGCGATAAGGTCACGGTATGGTCGCCGACTCAGAATCCCGTAGGCGTAAAGGAAGAAGTCGCGAAGGCTCTCGGACTGAAGAAAGAAGATGTCGTCTGCCACGTGACCTTCCTCGGCGGAGGCTTCGGCCGCAAGTCAAAGCCGGATTACGCCGTTGAGGCGGCCGTGCTTTCGAAGAAGACTGGCAAGCCGGTGAAGGTGGTATGGAGCCGCGAGGACGACATCCGGTTCGACTATTTTCATTCGGTAGCGGCCATGTTCATCAAGGCGGCCGTGGATGGTAAAGGCATGCCCACGGCGTGGATGCAGCGCTCGGTATTCCCGCCAATCTCTTCCACGTTCGACAAGACCGCAACGTATGGCAGCGCGGGAGAGATGTCGCTCGGATGGGATGTGATTCCTTTTGCGGTGCCCAATTTCCGTTCGGAGAACGGCGCTGCGATCAATCACGTGCGGATCGGATGGCTGCGGTCGGTGGCGAACATTTATCACGCCTTCGCGGTGCAGTCGTTCGCTAATGAGCTGGCGTATGCCGCGAATCAGGATCCTTACGATTACCTCTTGGCGTTGATTGGACCTGGGCAGACAATCGCGGGTCCGGAGCAAGGGCCGCCGGGGATGGCAGAGAAATATCCATACGACACGCGGCGATTGCGCCATGTGGCGGAACTCGCTGCCGCCAAAGCGAACTGGGGCAAGAGAAAACCCGGCAACGGGTGGGGAATGGGAATCGCGGCTCACCGAAGCTTCCTGACTTATGTGGCCACCGTCGTTGAGGTGGAGGTCGACAGCTCAGGCGCAGTGCGGATTCCTAACGTCTACACCGCGCTGGACGCTGGGATTGTGGCGAACCCGGAGATGGTGCGTTCGCAGTTCGAAGGCGCGGCAGTATTCGGCACCAGCATCGCCCGGACTGGCGCGATCACGTCGACGAACGGCGCGATCGACCAGTCTAATTTCAATGACTATCCGGTGGCGCGAATGAATGACGCTCCGGTGCATGTGGATGTGCAGATCGTGGAGAGTTCTGCGCCACCGGCCGGGGTGGGAGAACCAGGCGTACCGCCATTTGCGCCTGCGCTCTGCAATGCGATTTACGCCGCGACTGGAAAGCGTGTGCGAGAGTTACCGCTCACTCGGAACGGATTCGTTTAGAGCGCGAAAGCTTGAACCACAAAGGACACGAAATTTCACGAAGGAACCCTTACAAGACGATCCTTCGTGATACTTCGTGTCCTTTGTGGTTTCTGCCTTATGTTTCCGGGGTTGAAGTCCCCGGCTATACGCGCTACGATGACCTGCTCCGCCAGTGAGGAGCCTACTCATGCCGCAGAATTATGTTCCTATCTTTATCTTCATTCTTATCGTTGGCACGCTCCTGCCCATTACGTTGCTGCTGGCCAAGCTGGTAAGACCCTCGAATCCGAACAAGACCAAGCTGATGCCCTATGAATGCGGCATCGATCCGATCGACAGCGCACGTGGGCGATACACGGTGCGGTATTACATCATCGCCATTCTGTTTGTCGTGTTTGATGTGGAAACGATCTTCCTTTTCCCCTGGGCGGTAAAGTTCAAGGCCTTCGGCGTGTTTGGACTATTTGAGATCGTTATCTTTCTGGCGATTTTGATTGTCGGATACATCTGGGTCTGGAAGAAGGGCGCGCTGGAGTGGGTCTAGGAATTCCGTGGTGTTTGTAACTGAGTAATTTCTGGAACTTGTGGCGTCTTCTGCTCTCAACTCGATGGATTCCTCTCCTTCTGAGACGTTCACAGCCTCGCGCTGGACGAAGGGGAACTTCTTCTTTCCTACCAAGCTGGTGGTAAGCCCGCAGCGGGTCATCCGGATCAAGTCGCGTCTGTTTGGAAGCAACGAGGAGAGCATCCCGATCTCGAAGGTGGCATCAGTGCATATCTCGACTGGAGTCGTCTGGTCCGAGATTGCGATCGAATCGACGGGCGGCAGCGATCCCATCACAAGCCATGGACACACCAAAGCGGATGCGCAACGCATTCGGGACCTGATTGAGACCTATCAGGCGCAATCGAAGGGATAGCTGCCGTAATGAACTGGTCCGGCCCAATCCGGGCGGATCGGGCTTCGGAAATCGGAGTGGCTGTCGTCGCTGTTCTGGTCGCAATTGGCATCGCCGCCTTCTTCCATTCCCTGCTTAGCGTAATTCTGGCTGGTGTCATTACGCTCATTCTCGTGGTTTCCGTCGTTCGATCTCGCAAATTAGCCGAAAAGGAGATGAGCCGGCGACAAGTCGAGCGGGTGGGCAAACCGCCAGATGATCCACGGAACATGGGGAACTTCGTTCCGTAGTCCGAGTGAAAATCAGGGACTGGAGAAGCTCACAGGGATCCTTCGACCGGTTGTCGTTCGTTTTGCCCGCACAAACTCCACTCAGGATGACAGGATCAGGAAGGCGCGCCCACGATGCGCGGAATTTTTACATTTGTTGTGTCCCGTTGCGTTGACACCACCTGCTCAAGCTGATAAAAGTAAACGTTCTTCGCGAATGCCCGCGCCGGAGCTATGGGCCGTCGCTTATGCCGGACGAAACCAAATCCCCCTCGACGCCGCCGCCGGAAAGTGAGAAACCGAAGCCGACGGCGGTTCAGCCCGCAACTCCGGGCGGAGTGAAGTCCACACCCTCCGGATCGGTTCAATCAGAGACAACCACCACTCCCAGCAAGCCTTCTCCTCCTTCTGAAACACCCAGTCCCGCGAAACCAGCCGTTGCCGCACCTGCCGCTCCCGCAAAACCTGCTGCGCCGCCAAAGCCGGCGGGGCCGGTGCCGACTCCATGGGATTCGCCGATGGTGGCGAAGATCAAACGCGAGTACGGCTCGGGGATTGAGCCGCTGACGCATCTAGGGCAGAACTACATGGTGGTGGACCGGTCTTTGATCCCTGAACTTTTGCAGCGGCTTCGGGATGAAGAAGAGTTCGACTACTGCGTGGATGTCACAGCGGTGCACTATCCGAAGCGCGAGAAGCAGTTCGACGTGGTCTGGGTGCTGTACTCATTTGCGCGAAATGAGCGCATTCGGGTTAAGACGCAGATCGCGGATGGCGAGTCGTTGCCGAGTTCGGTCCCTCTCTGGGCGACCACGAATTGGCTGGAGCGCGAAGTGTACGACATGTTCGGGATCAAGTTTGACGGGCATCCGGACATGAAGCGCATTTTGCTGCCGGACGGATGGAAAGGATTCCCGCTGCGCAAGGACTACGGGATTCTGCAGCAGGATAACGAGTGGGTACAGATCAACCTGGGGATTGAGAGCGGGCAATGATGCAACCGATGCTCACCAAGAGTCTCATGGTATTAGTTGTCTGTACCGCGAGCACCGCGATGAAGGCTCAGGTCAAACGATATCAATTGCTGTTGCCGTTCTACGTGCCCGCGGGCTGTTCACTTCAAAAAGAGTCCTCGATCGATATGTACGTCACGATTCCTCATCAATTCGCCCGACCTGAGCGACAGCAATTACTTCCTCTCGTTTTGCACCTTGCTGCCAAATCTTCCGGTGGGGACACGGCGATGCCGGAACGATCCTCAAAGATATTGTTCGAGAACGATTTCGCACGGCATTATTTCGGTAGCCGTATGGGTGCTCCGGAACGTCCGCTTTTGGTGGAGATGAATCCTCCAGCCGGGTATGAGTTGCATTGCGAGACTTATGAATACTAAGTCGCGAAGAATCAATGACAGATCCTAAAACACTCTCGCCGCTCGATCTCGACACTCACGAGAAGCCGTTTCTCGATGCGAACGAGCTTGTCATCAACATGGGACCGCAGCATCCGGCAACCCATGGCGTGCTGCGCGTCATTCTGCGGCTCGACGGCGAGAAGGTTCTCGGGCTCGAGTGCGTCATCGGATACCTGCATCGCGGCGTCGAGAAGATTGCCGAGAACCGCACCTACACGATGTTCAATCCGTATGTGGACCGCATGGATTACGTCGCGGCGGTCTCGAACGGGCTAGGATACTGCGAGGCCGTCGAGAAGCTTCTCAGCGTGGAAGCGCCGCCCAGGGCGCAATACATCAGGGTCATCTTGACGGAACTGAACCGGATTGCCAGCCATCAGCTATGGCTCGGCACGCACGCACTCGATATCGGGGCGATCACACCGCTCTTCTATACGTTCCGCGACCGGGAAGAGATTCTCAAGATTTTCGAGAAGTATTGCGGCGCGCGGCTGACTACGCACGCATTTCGCATCGGCGGCCTGCAGTACGAGGCGTATGACGGTTTCGAAAAGGACGTCAGGAATTTTGTCGCGTTCGTGAAGCCGAAGATTGACGAGTACGAAGAGTTGCTCACCACCAACCGCATCTGGCTGGAACGTACCAAGAACGTGGGCACGATCTCGGCGAAAGATGCCATTGCGCTCGGCGTGACTGGCCCGGTGCTTCGCGCCAGCGGAGTGAAGTGGGATATCCGGAAAGCTCTTCCCTACGCCAATTACAAGAATTTTGATTTCGAAGTTCCGACCGGAACGAACGGTGACACGTACGACCGGTACATGGTCCGCATGGTTGAGATGCGGCAGTCGCTGCGCATCATTGAGCAGGCGGTCGAGGGCATTCCGGAAGGCCCGATCATGGCAAAGGTTCCCAAGGTGATGAAGCCTCCGGTGGGCGAAATATACCACTCGATCGAGGCGCCCAAAGGGGAACTGGGATATTTCATCGTGAGCGATGGATCCACGCAGCCCTACCGTGTGCGCGTGCGTCCGCCCAGTTTTGTAAATCTCCAGGCGCTTGACCTGATGTGCCGCGGCCAGCTTGTCGCCGATGTGATTGCCGTAATTGGTACTCTCGACATCGTTCTCGGCGAGGTGGACCGCTGATGCACGAGATCCTGGAGTACATCCAGTCCTACCTTGGAAGCAATCAAACACCGGGCGCGGCCGGGAACTGGTTCTGGGCGACCGTATACATCCTGCTCGTGTTCGTCGGACTGTCCGTCGCCGTGATTGCGATGAACTGGCTGGAACGGAAAATCCTGGCGCACATGCAGGTGAGGCTTGGCCCGATGCGCGTGGGCCCGCATGGATTGCTTCAGCCGATCGCCGACGCGCTGAAACTACTCCTGAAAGAAGACATCATCCCGGCTGAGGCCGACGCCACCGTCTTCTGGATCGCGCCATTCATTGTGGTGCTGGCCGCATTCACAGTTTTTGTTGTGGTCCCCTTCGGACCCACACATGCGATCACCGAAATGAACATCGGCATTCTGTTCATGCTCGGCGTCTCGTCGCTGGCCGTGCTTGGGATAGTCACTGCGGGATGGTCCTCGAATTCGCACTATCCATTGATCGGAGCGCTGCGTTCGAGCGCGCAAATGGTCTCGTATGAAGTCGCGATGGGCCTGGCGGTGGTCTCAGCGATCATGATGACCAGTATGAACGAAGAGGGGATCGGCACCCTCAACATGATCGAGATCGTTAAGCAGCAGCAGGCGCAGGGCGTGTGGTTCCTGTTCAAGTTCTTCCCGCTTGGGTTGATCGCGTTCGTGATTTTTGCGATTGCCATGGTTGCGGAGACCAATCGAGCGCCATTCGATCTACCTGAAGCTGAATCGGAGTTGACCGCGGGATTCCATACCGAATACAGCGGCTTCCGCTGGTCTTTGTTCTTCCTGGCGGAGTATTCGGCGATGATCGCAGTCTCGTCGATCGCGGTCACGCTGTGGCTTGGCGGGTGGTTGCGGCCGTTTCCAAATGTGCTGAACGGGCCGACCTTTGATCTAGTGTTTTCGCTTTTCCCAGGGCTGACATTTTTGTTCCTGGCGGGCATGTGCTTTTACAGCACGGTCCGGATGCCAAAGCATCCGCTGTTCAAGATCCAGACGATGGGACTTGCCGGATTCGGTGCCGTACTCGGTCTGATCGGGGTGATTCTGTTCCTGCCGGGCGTGCGAGAGAGGGTCAGCGACATCTACTGGTTCTCGGCGAAAGTTGCGGCGTTTATGTATCTCTATATCTGGTATCGTGGCACGTTCCCGCGTTACAGGTTTGACCAACTGATGAAAGTGGGATGGAAAGTGCTGCTGCCGACCGGCTTGGCGCTGCTGATCTTGACCGCGATGGTAGGCATGCGGACGGAGCTTTGGGCTCAACTGCAGGAGGCGATCCACAGCCTATGAATCCTCCGGTAGCCACTCCGTGCTTCTTCTACGGCCTTTCGCTGATCATGATCATCGGCGGGATCCTGGTGATCACGCGAAAAAACGCCGTGCACTCAGCCCTCGCGCTGATCACTACACTGCTGGCGCAAGCTGCGCTTTACCTGATGCTGTATGCTCCGTTCGTCGCCGGCGTTCAGATCATTCTTTATGCGGGCGGAATCATGGTGCTGTTCCTGTTCGTGATCATGTTGATCTCGATCGAGCGCAACATGAAGGAGCGTCAGTTCAACCGCCAGTGGCTGGTCGGGATTGTAGCCGCGGCAGCGTTAGGCACGCTGTTGGTCACCGTTTATACGAAGACTAGCCGAGGATACACCTTGTTCATCGAAGGCAACCGCATGACTTCGATGGAAAACCAGAACACGCAGAACGTGGCCAATCTGCTGTTCGATCGGAATGCGGGCCAGTACATGTTCGCCTTCGAGATCGCCTCATTACTGCTATTGGTCGCGATCATCGGGGCAGTCGTGATGGCAAAGAAGAGGATTTGAAAATAGCGGTTAGCTCTTAGCTTTTGGATCGGGCCAAGAGCCAGGGCTCGAAGCTGAAAAATGCATACCCTGTTTGAAATCTCGACGTTGCACTACCTGGTGCTCGGCGCCGCGCTGTTCATTCTTGGAGTGATCGGCGTTTTGACCCGGCGGAATGTGGTCATCATTTTGATGTCGATTGAATTGATCCTGAATGCCGTCAATCTGAACCTAGTCGCGTTCTCGCGATATTGGCAGAGCATTCATGGTCCGGCAGCGCTGCATGGGCAGGTATTTGCGATTTTTGTGATCACCGACGCGGCGGCGGAAGCTGCCGTGGGGCTGGGCATTCTGATCGCCTTCTTCCGTAATAAAGAGACGGTCAACGTGGACGAAGTGAATTTGTTGAGGTGGTAGGAAGACAGTTTCAAGGTTCGAGTTACTGGTTTCGAGCACTACTCAATGTTCTTTCTCGACCACATCTATCTGATTCCGCTGCTGCCGGCCTTTGGCGCGGCGATCATTTTCTTTTTCGGGCGCAAGCTCACGAAGCAGACGGTCAGCGC
The DNA here is from genome assembly GCA_963727085.1 of Terriglobia bacterium. GTDB lineage: Bacteria > Acidobacteriota > Terriglobia > Terriglobales > Acidobacteriaceae > Sulfotelmatobacter. Next base: position 408,600 of record CAVSER010000009.1, read on the forward strand.
GGTCTGCGTCGGAGTTGTGGTGCTCGCGTTTCTGTTTGCCTGCGGGACGGTGCTGCAATACAACGCTTGGGCCGACGCTCACAATCATCAGCCATTTGAGAAAGTTGTTTACACCTGGCTTGGCAGCGATACCGGGCTGCTGAACTATGTCACCCACAACGGGTCGCAGGCTCAGTTCAAGGCCGATGCCGGATTCCTGATCGATCCCCTGTCCGCTATCTGGCTCCTGTTTGTTACGGGAGTCGGGATGCTCATCCACATCTATTCCACCGGGTACATGGCGCACGAGGGTGGGTATTACCGGTTCTTCGGATACCTGAACCTGTTCATGTTCTCAATGCTCACGTTAATCCTGGCGAACAACTATGTGCTGATGTTCGTGGGATGGGAGGGCGTGGGGCTGTGCTCGTACCTGCTAATCGGGTTCTACTTCCACCGCAAATCTGCGAGTGATGCGGCGAACAAGGCATTCATCGTCAATCGAATCGGCGATGCTGGATTCCTGCTGGGGATGTTCTTCATCGCATGGTACATGGGATCGCTGCGCTACATCGATGTGAATGCAGCGGCGCGGTCGGGACATTTCCTGATCGGCGATCCGATCATCACGGCAGCGACGCTTCTACTCTTTGTCGGGGCGTGCGGCAAGTCGGCGCAGCTTCCTCTTTATGTGTGGCTGCCGGATGCGATGGAGGGTCCCACTCCGGTCAGCGCGCTGATCCATGCGGCGACCATGGTCACGGCCGGCGTGTACATGGTGGCGCGGTCGAATGCGCTGTTCGTGCTGGCTCCGACGTCGATGAAAACGGTCGCGATCGTCGGTGCGCTCACCGCGATATTCGCAGCCTCGATCGGGCTGGTGCAGAACGATATCAAGCGCGTGCTGGCCTACTCGACCGTCTCGCAGCTTGGGTACATGTTTCTCGCGCTCGGCGTAGGCGCGTTTTCTGCGGGCGTCTTCCATGTGTTCACGCATGCATTTTTCAAAGCGCTGCTGTTCCTTGGCGCTGGTTCCGTTATTCATGCGATGAGCGGCGAGCAGGACATGCGAAACATGGGCGCGCTGCGCGATCGCATTCCGAAGACGTATTGGACGATGTTTATCGCGACATTGGCGATCGCGGGCATTCCTCCGTTTGCCGGATTCTTCTCGAAAGACGAGATTCTTTGGCAAACGTGGACCAGCGAAGGCGGCGCCTATCGTGTTCTGTGGGCTGTGGGCTACATCACGGCTCTCATGACGGCGTTTTACATGTTCCGGCTGATTTACCTGACCTTCTACAGCAAGCCGCGGATGAGTCATGAGGTGGAGCACCACATTCACGAGTCGCCAGCGTCGATGACAATGCCGCTGATCGTGCTGGCCGTGATGTCGCTGTTTGCGGGCTTCCTCGGTTGGCCGCACAGCCTGGGCGGGTCCGACCGATTCGCTAGATATCTGGACCCGGTGTTTTCGCGAGGCGAGGCCCACGTGCTCGTAGAAGAAGGCAAAGCCGGACAGCTTGCCGCTGGAGAGAAGGAAGAGGAACACACAAGCCCCACCGAATATCTTTTGATGTTTTTGTCGGTAGCCGCTGCGGGAGCGGGCTGGTTTATGGCTGGACGAGCGTATCGCGGGGCTGACAAAGGGTATGTGGAACCGATCGCGGCAGCCGCTCCTCCGGTCTACAACACTCTGCTGAACAAATATTACGTGGACGAAGGATACGATTACGTTTTCACCGGCCGGCGCAAGCTCGGCAAGGTGCGCCTGGGCGCGATGGGGTTGGGCGAAGCGAGTTCGTGGTTCGATGCCAACGTTGTCGATGGAGCGGTGAATGCCGCCGGATGGATAACCCGCCTCGCCGCTACGATTTCCAGTTGGTGGGACAGGTGGATCATCGATGGTATCGGCGTGAATGGTCCGGCGATTCTGGCTCGGATGCTGAGTTATCCCGCTCGATTGTTCGAGTGGGGCCTGGTGCAGTGGTATGCGCTGGTCATGACGGCCGGGTTGGTCGGGTTCGTGTTTTATTACGTGTATCACTAGTAGCTGCGAGTCATGAGCGTCGAGCTTTGAGCAAATCAGAAACAATTTGCTCGAGGCTCGAAGCTCGGAGCTCATAGCTGAGAGTTCAGAAAAAATGCAATCTCACATTCTCTCGATCATTCTTTTTACGCCGCTGCTGGGCGCGTTCCTGCTCCTATTCGTCCCGAAGGAGAACAAGGACGCGATCCGCTGGATCGCCAACTTCTTTGCGCTCGGCGGTTTTCTGATTTCGCTGCCGCTCGTGCCGATGTTCTGGGCGCAGCGCTTCGAGCCCGGCTTCAAGTTCATGGAGGGCTCGGCAAACAACTGGATTCCTTCGATCGGCGCGGGATACGTCATTGGCATCGACGGGATTTCGTTCCTGCTGATCATGCTGACCACGCTGTTGGGGTGGATCTCGATCATGTCCTCCTGGACCGCGATCGAGAACCGGGTAAAGGAGTACTACGTCTGGTTTCTGGTGTTGCAGACGGGCATGCTCGGCGTCTTCATGGCGCTCGATTTCTTCCTGTTCTTTGTGTTCTGGGAAGCGATGCTGGTGCCGATGTACCTGCTGATCGGGATTTGGGGAGGTCCGCGGAAGCTCTACGCTGCGATCAAGTTCTTCCTGTACACGCTAGCTGGATCCGTATTGATGCTGTTGGGGATTCTGTTCTTGTACTTCCATCATTACGGCGCGTCAGACCCGCACGTTTACACGTTTAGCATTACGGAACTCTATAAGACGGCGCCGCACATCTATGCCGATTACGGACCATACGCGGCGACGCTGCTGTTCCTAAGCTTCTTCTTCGCGTTTGCGATCAAAGTTCCGATGTTTCCGTTTCACACATGGCTGCCGGACGCGCACGTGGAAGCGCCGACGGCGGGATCCGTCATTCTGGCAGGGGTTCTGCTGAAGATGGGAACGTACGGATTCATCCGATTTTCGCTTCCCTTCTTCCCCGACGTGCTGGCTCATACGAAAGTCCGCAGCTGGATGATCGCGCTCTCGATTATCGGGATCCTCTATGGCGCGCTTGTGTCCCTGATGCAGAAAGACATGAAGAAGCTGGTGGCCTACTCGTCGGTGAGTCACCTGGGCTTCTGCACGCTCGGGATCTTCGTGCTCACGCCGCTGGGACTGAGCGGTTCGGTGTTGCAGCAGATCAATCACGGCATCTCGACGGGCGCGCTGTTCTTGATTGTCGGCATCCTGTACGAACGGAGGCACACACGCGAGATCGCGGAATACGGCGGCATCTCGAACGTGATGCCGGTATACGCCACAATCACGATGATCATGTTCCTATCGTCGATGGGATTGCCGCTGCTCAACGGCTTCGTCGGCGAGTTCGCGATCCTGCAGGGGACATTCATGGAGAACTGGCGCTGGGGCGCGTGGGCGGTCCCGGGAGTCATTCTTGCCGCGGCTTACTTGCTCTGGCTCTATCAGCGGGTGTTCTTTGGGACGGTTACGAATCCTAAGAACGAAAAGTTGCAGGACCTCACTCCGCGTGAGGTGGCTACATTCGTTCCGCTGCTTATTATGGCGTTCTGGATTGGCCTGTATCCCAAACCGTTCTTCCAGATTCTCGATCAGCCGGTGAACCACACGATCGCGCTGGCACGGCCGGACTATCCGCAGCCCGCGGCGACGGTGAATGCTTCGCTTAAACCGGCGCCTGCAGCTCTGGGTCAGACTCCGGAGGTTTGCTGCGCAGACAAGAACTCTGTCGGACCGAACGCGCCTCTGAAGGGGAAGAACTAGTGGCCTGGACCGACTACCTTCTGGCGCTGCCGATCACGCTGCTGGTGCTCTTTGCGCTCGGCATCCTGCTGATCGACTTCATGCTGCCGGATGAGATGAAGTGGGCCAACTCCGTCACAGCATTTATCGGGGTATGTTTCTCGGCTGCAGGCGTGTACAAAATTCAGTTGTGGCTGGGCAGCGCTGGCGGCACGCAGGGCATGCTGCACACCATGCTCGTCGACCGGTTTGCACTTTACTTCTTCTATCTTTTCCTGGCCGCGACGGCAATCGCGATTCTCATCTCGGTCCGCTACCTCGAGACCGAGCACGAGAACCACGGCGAATACTACTCGCTGATGCTACTCTCGGTCGCAGGCATGATGTGCATGGCCGCTGGACTCGATATTGTTTTGATCTTCATCGGCCTGGAATTGATGGCGATCTCCACGTATGTGCTCGTGGGATTCCTGCGCCGCGACCGCCGCTCCAACGAAGCCGCATTGAAATATTTCCTGCTCGGGGCGTTTTCATCCGGCATCTTCGCCTACGGACTCTCGCTGCTGTACGGACTCTCGGGCAGCACGAACCTCGGCATCATCCATCAGGAACTGATGAAGCGCGTCCTCGACCCGCAATATAAGCCGGTGGCGATTATCGCGCTCGTGACCACCATGGTCGGCCTGCTGTTCAAGATCGCTGCGATCCCATTTCATCAATGGGCTCCAGACGCATACGAAGGTGCACCGACCAGCATCACGGGATTTATGTCCGTTGCCGTGAAAGCTGCCGGATGGGCGATGCTGCTGCGGATCCTGGTGGTCGGGTTGATTCCGCTGCGTCCGGTATGGGTACCGCTGCTTGTGTTCGTTTCGATCGCGACGATGACGGGCGCCAATTTTGCGGCCCTCACCCAGACCAATACCAAGCGACTGCTCGCGTACTCTTCTATTGCGCATGTGGGCTACATGCTTCTCGGCCTTGTGGCGGGCACGCCGAATGAGCTCAGCCCCGACGGCATCCGAGGCATTCTCGTCTATCTGCTGGTCTATACGTTCATGAATCTCGGCGCCTTCGGAGTAATCACGTCCCTGCGGCATCGCAACGTCATCGGTGACGAACTCGACGACCTGAACGGGCTCTACTCCCGCGCGCCGGTCGAAGCCGTGCTGATGCTGGTTTTCATGCTGTCGCTCGCGGGAATCCCTCCGCTGGCCGGATTCTGGGGCAAGTACTTCATCTTCCTGAGCCTGATCTCAACCGGTCACTACGTACTGGCCTCGCTCGGCGTGCTCTATTCCGTATTCGGCTTGTACTACTACCTGAAGATTGCCAATGCGATGTTCGTGCGTGAACCGGCGAAGGGCGAAGAGAAATTGCCAGTGAGCTATGCCATGCGCGCGGCGCTGGCGCTTACGGGGCTGGCCACGATTTACATCGGGGTTCTTCCCAACCGGTTCATCGAACTGGCAAATTGGGCGCTCGGGCTCGCGCAGAATACAAATGTGGCAAAGCTGATTCACTGAAGACCTCCTCACAGTAGTTTCTCTGCTAGCAATCTGAAATGGGCTTCCCGCATCATTCTGTTGCGGGCGATGGCGTACAATCCTCTCGTCAGCTCGCGCATGCCGTCCAATCCCGATCAAAATCGTGGCGACAAGAAGAGCCCGTGGGTGCAAGTCGGGCGCTACAGCCAGCTTGCGTTCATGCTTCCCGCCGGCACGGTTGCAGGATGGCTTCTGGGATCGTTGCTGGACCGGTGGCTGCACAAGTCGTGGATCAGCGTCGTCGGACTGCTGCTGGGAACCGCTGGCGGGTTGATCGAATTGATCCGCCAGATTTCCCGAGACACCGAGTAACATCGCGTCCACGTACTACCACGGTTATGAACCCTAATCCGCCGAGTTCCCCCGACACCGAAGCTTCGATCACGGTGGACAACTTCTTTGCTGGAGCTCTGACCCGGATTCGTAACTTCATGCTCGGGCTCGGCGTGGCTCTAACGCTCTTCTGCTGGCTGGAGTTCGGGGTTCACCTCGCGGTCGGATTTCTGCTCGGATGCACGATCTCCTACCTTAACTTCCATTGGCTGAAGAGTGGGGTTTCGGGACTGGCCGACAAAGTCACGAATACCGGTAAGGCACAGTCCGGAAAGGGGATAATCGCGCGGTTCCTGCTCCGTTACGCATTGTTGGGAGGGGCTGCGTATGCTATATTAACCAGTTTCCCCGCGAGCCTGAAGGGGCTGTTCGCGGGCCTGTTTCTGCCCGTGGGGGCGATCGTCTGCGAGGCGGCTTACGAGCTGTATGCAGGCGTGGTGCACAAAATCTAGAGCATTCGCTGAAGGCTGATAGCTGTTTTATGCCCGAACAACTCTGGTTCACCCAAATACTGAATCACCTGTTCGCCGGACCGGTCACCGCATTCCTGCGGATGCTGCACATCGAACCCAAGTACGCCGCGGCGCCCATCTCGAACTCTTTTTCGATGGAGCTGCTGGTTTTCATTTTCCTCCTGGTTCTATTCCTGCTGGTTCGGTCGCGGCTGTCGGTGGAGTCGCCGGGCGGATTACAGCACTCGTTTGAGAGCATCGAAGGATTCGTTCTCAGCCAGAGCCACGAGATTATCGGGCATCACGTCGAACACTACACTCCGTTCTTCGCCATCGTTTTTATCTTCATTTTGGTCTGCAATCTGATCGGGCTGATCCCGGGCTTTGAATCGCCGACAGGCGTGCCGATTGTCCCGCTGGGCTGTGCAATTTGCTCGTTCTTCTACTATCATGCGCAGGGATTCAAGCATGCGGGGCCGAAATATCTGTTGCACTTTTTCGGACCTCCTATGGAAGGCATGCCTCTGATCGCGCGCGTTCTGCTGGCGCTGCTGATGCTTCCAATTGAACTGGTCAGCCATTTTGCGCGTTTGCTTTCGCTCACGGTTCGTCTCTGGGCAAATATTTTTGCGGGTGACCTGATCACCCTGGTTTTCTTTTCGATGATTCCGATCGGTGTTCCGATCATCTTCAGCGGGCTTCATATTGTCGTGGCAGTGTTGCAGGCGTACGTGTTCATGCTGCTGTCGATTATTTATGTGTCGGGAGCGGTGGCGGAAGAGCACTAACAGTACCGGGCAGTGGCGGCGCAGCATTCAGTTGTCAGCACTCAGCCCAGACAGATTTTAACTGGGTACCGAGTACTGAGCACTGAGTACTGGCTTCCAGCGTGAGGGCGTCTGCACGGTTTGACGTCAACCACCCACTGGCGGCAACTTCATTCAAGGAGCAACACCATGCGTCAACTCAGCCGTATCTTTATGGCTCTCTCGGCTCTGTGCTTCGCCATGCCTGCCTTCGCGCAGGGCGGCGGTGCGGCAGAGACCAATTGGGTGGCCATCACTGCCGGATTCTCCATGGCGATCGCATCCGCCGTGTGCGGATTGGCTCAAGGCAAAGCCGTCGCTTCGGCTACCGAATCGCTGGCCCGCAATCCTGCCGCCCGTCCTGGAATTCAGTTTGCGCTGATTCTTGGCCTGGTCCTGATCGAGTCGCTGGCCCTGTACACCCTGGCGATCATCTTCTTGAAGGTGAAGTAGGAAGGTTTCAAGGTTTCAAGGCAAAAGCCTCCGCGGCTTGCGGAGGCTTCGCTATTTTCGGACTTACAACCTTGAAACTTTGGAACTTTTTCTTAGACCTTCCGGTCGCCGCTCCACTCGTGACCCTTATTCTGCGGCGCCGCATTCATAGCTTCGACTAGGAGGCGGCGCAGCTTGTAGCGGCTTTCCAGATCGGTGTTGACGATTTCAAATCCGACTTCGTTGACGCGGGCACGGCGCAGCAATACGTGAGCGCGGAGCTTGGAGCGCATGCCCAGGGAGATCTCGAGGTCCGCTTCGCTGCCGATGCGAAGATTGTCTTCCTTCGTTCCCATACCTCCGCCGAGACTTAACTCGCGGATCAGGATCCGGGACTTGCCCCAGGAACTTCCGAGGACGCCAACCACAGTCTTGGCCAATACCATACGTTCATAGCGGCGCTGCCGCACCCACGGACACGCCGGAGCCATGTCGAGAGGCGCGATGGCGAGTTCTGCAGGTTCCAGTCCGCTATCGGACATGACTTGAGAGCTGTATCGTGGATCGGTCTTGGACAACGCTTGCGCTGCAGCGATACGCAACTCGCGGTGATGAAGCCAGCCAAAAGTTTTTTTCGTCTCCAGGATCTCGCGCAAGGTGGCGATGGCTTCCGTGTCGCGCAAGCGACCGAGCGACTCAAGGGCCTTCAACTGAACAAACGGAGAGCGTGAAGCGGCCTCGCCGGGTTTCGCCATGGCGATCAACGGAGGAACGGACGAGCGATCACCACTCATGCCGATTTCGTCGACAGCTTCGGGCAACACTACCGCATCCAGGACTTCGGCCAGTTCGAGCAGGGTCCGTCCGCGGTCGGCGGCGGCGCCATAGGCAATCTGGCGAACGACGACATCGTGATAGAAACGATTCCACTCCGGCAGGCGCGACGGCAATAACTCGAGGAGTGTTGTTACATCCAGGCGACTGACCAACCCCACGGCGCCTGATGCCTGCCGCGGCTGGCCGGTGCGGAGAATCTCGCGCAGTTGCGTCAGGATCGGAGATCCCAATTGCTTGACGAGTTCGATCATACGGTCGCATTCATCGCGCCGCATACAGCGGAAGAAGCGATCAGCCAGGTGCTCGGCGGCTGACTGGCTGGTACGGCGCAATACGGATAACAGGTCCGCGGGAATCGGCTCGACGTTGATGGCTTCTTCGATGTATTCAGGCAGCCGGTTCTCCACACCAACACGCGGACGGAGGTCGCTGATCAGCACCGGGCGTTCCACGCTGATCAACTCCATTCCGGCACAGACTTCATTCACGGCCGCATAATTCTTCGCGGAACTTGCCTCCTGGCTCAGGCGCACAAAAGCAGCGTTGTAGAGGCTCTGCAACTCAGCATCTTTTTCCGCAATGATCTGTTCGCTCAGCTTGCGTACGGCCTGGGCCATGGGCTGTCCGCCAAGCCGGGCGTAGAGATCAGCCAGCTGGCTGAGGCCAATCGCCGTCCTGCGTCGGGGTTCAGCATCTTTGGCAGCGAGACAACTGGAATAATTGTTAAGGATGTCGCCTGCGGTCTGCTTGTCATCGCGATCCAGCAGCACTTCCACAAACTGTCTCAGGTTGCGCGCCGGCACGCATGGCGCCTCGTGTGATAGCAGTACACTCTTCTTGCCGGCTTCCGGCACTTCCGCCCAGAACATTCGGTCCAGGATGTCGGCGTGCGACTCAACCAGGATCCCGGCCTTGCTCATCTTTTCTTCCTGCAGCTTCAGAATCTGGCGCAATGAGTCCATCTGGCGGCTCATGTGCTCCATCATCTGATGCACGGCGTTCACCTTGACTTCACCCTTCTGGTAGCGCTCGAGCGCGAAGCGGATGGCCATGTGCTCGGCTGCTTTCATCAGCAGAGGTGTCTCCTCCTCCTGCGCTGATGCCGCCTGCGCCGCCAGGCTGCCGAGTAATTGCTGGAGGTTCAACCGCGTATTTGGATCAACCTCTGTCAGCTCTTTCTGAAGCTGTTCCTCCTTGATGCTCGGATCGTTCTGCACCTGTCCGAAGCGGGTCAGAAGCCGGATCGCCTGGATCACTTCCTGCTCTTGCAGCGGCACCATTCCGCCGGTCCATGCCGGAGCGACCCCGGTCCCTGTGCCAGTCCCCTTGCCCGCGCCCGCCTGCGAACCGACTCCAGGAGCGCCTGCAAAACCACCCGCAGCACCGCCTGTGCCCCCCTGTCCCGCAGGCACATTAGGAACACTGCCCAGCGGTACCATCGGAACGCCGTCACCGGCTCCCGTGCTCCCGCCGGAGGTCGCACCTTCAGCGGCAGCAATGAGCTGCAGCAATTTCTGTGGATCATTCAGCCACTGCTTGAACTCGGGCCCGAGCGTTTGGGCGGCGATTTGCGCCGCAATACTGACATCGCCAGTCAGAGGATCGGCGGCCACGAATTTCACTTCGTTGATCTTGATTGTACTCTTGTGAGAGCCGGCGCCGAGTGCTTCCTTGATCTGCTTAGACACATCAGTGGCTTTCGATCCGGCGACGGTAAACGCGCGCACCAGGCGCACAAAATCTTCTTCGGTTACTTCTTTGGAGAAATGCAGACTGGCTAGTCCGGCTGTGGTCAGAAGAGTGGCAAAGCTTTTCTCAGCTTGTCCAGCTTCCAGAGGGATCCCGTCAAGCAGCAGCTTGTTATCCGAAACGCCGAGGAGAAATCCTGCCTCGCCGCCGGCCGGCAATGCACTCTGTAACTCATTCCATGTGGTTTCGAACTGTGCTTCAGTACGCTTGTGCTCGTAGCCATACATCCGCGCATACTTGATGAGGATGTTCAGGCTATGGACGAACGCCCGCGCTGACGCCGCACGCGCACCTTGCGATGTATTGATACCGGAGATAACAAGCTCCTCGAATACACAAGTTTGATACTCAAGGGTAAAGCGAAAGAGTAAGAGGTAAAACGTTACGGAGGTAATTGCCCGAAAGGGGTGGCCTTGGTGAAGGAGAGGCAACGGCTCCGTTTTCAGACAAAAAACTCGGGCCGCCCGAAGGCGGCCCGTGGTTCGCTCTGTTACTGAACACTTAGTCGCCGGCTACGGGCTCGGCCATTTCTGGTTTCTCTGCGGCCACGCCATTGCCATTCCCATTGCCGTTTGTCTTGGCCAAAGCACCGAGCGGAATGAATCCGTCCTGCGATTGGACCGGCTTCTCTTTCAGCACGACTTCGCGATAGAGAGAGGCCATGCGAGCGTTATAGGCTTCGTCGTTCTTCTGCGGACCGCGAGCCTCGGCAGCGGCTGCTTTGGCGTCGCGTGCACGCTTCTTTTCTTCACGCGCCGTTTTCGCAATGCCGAGTTTATCGAGATCGTGCTGCAATTCATTCGTCACGATCTCTTCGCGCAGTTTCAGATACTCGGTTGCGGTCGCGGGCTCATCCATGTTCACTTTCTTACCGCCCGCGAAGATCTCGTGGCGTCCATGCTCTTCGTACCACTTGGTGAGCGTGGCCGTCATGTGCATCTTCTCGATGATGTTCCGCCATCCCACGCCGGTGTTGTAGGCGCAGAAGGAGATCTCGCCTTCCTGCGTAGCGTACGGGATGATGCACTGCTCGGTGCGCCGGAAGTCGTAGTTGAACAAATCCTGGAACCACATGCCCGCGATGAACAGGAAGTTCCAGCGGTCGGTGGTGCGGCGTTTCATCACGTCGTCGATCGTACGGTCACCGCCGACCTTGCCGTAATCCTTGCCGGTCACGTGGTAGTTCTTGTCGAATTTTCTCAGCAGGTCCATCAACTTGAAGTGAGTCGGCGACTGGAACGGGTCGTAATTCTTCATCAGGCATAACGCCATTCCGACGCCCGTCCAGAACTTTCCGCGCGCTCCGTCATTCACTTTTGCGATGTCTTTCGCAAGCTGGTCGCCGTGCAGGAACGCCGTAACCGGAACTGCTTCCTTGGTTTCTTTGTCGATCATCACGGCCATTCCGGTGCCGCAATTGGGATGGCATCCGCACGAGAGCTGTCCCCAATCGTTGTTCGTATCCTGGGCGTGCATGAGGTCGGCCCAATCGCTGAAGGTTCCCATGAAGCTGATCGGGAACCAGTCCCGGGACGGTTCGCCCAGACCGGTCTGACTCTTGACGTCGTGCGCAAGGTGGCTCAGCGTATAGCGCTGCGCCTGGCGGCGTTCGTCGGTCACCGCTTCGTCGCGGCCCGTAAAGCTGACCGGCTGGAAGCTCAAGAAGCTGATCGTCTTCGGATTGTCGAGGGCGAATTTGATGATGCGTCCGACCTGCTCATTGTTGATGCCGTTCACGATCGTGATGACCGGGACGATTTCGCAACCCGCCTTGTGCAGGTTCTCAATCGCCTTCAGCTTCACGTCGAACAGGTTGCCAACCGCTCGATGTGCGTTGGCTGCGTTGCCGATACCGTCGAACTGCAGGTAGGCATAGCGCATGCCCGCTTCCACGGCCTGCTGCGCAAATTCAAAGCTCTTCGCGAACTCGATTCCATTCGTCGCAGCCTGCACGGAGTTGTATCCCACCTTGCGGGCGTAGCGTACTGCGTCGAGGAAGTAGGGCGACAGCGTCGGCTCGCCACCGGAGAACTGCACCGACATCTGGCGGCGCGGCTTGATGGTGATCGCGTTGTCGAGCATCGTCTTGATTTCTTCCCACGTCAGTTCGTGGACAAAACCAACCTGGTTGGCGTCCATGAAGCAGGGATCGCACATCATGTTGCAACGGTTGGTTAGATCAATCGTGAGCACGGAACCGCGGCCGTATTTCACCGTTGACGATCCGTGGTGATGGAGGTGTTCGTCATTGTGGGCCACAATGTCGCGGCCGGGGAAAACATCTTCCAGATGCTTCGAGAATTCGGCGTCGATCGACATCACGTCTTCGAAGTGGCCGTGCTTCGGGCAATCCTTCACCATGAGGATCTTGCCGTCGCGCTCGATGATGGTGGCCTTGATCTCGCCGACCTTTTCATTCATGAGCACTTCGTGGGGAAGATGGCCATCGAGAATCTGCTGGCGGATTTCCGGCACGCACTTCGGACAGAGAGAATCGGTAGTACGGGGCCAGCCGAGCGGGGGCTTGGATTTCTCGTACGACTTGAGCAGCGGCTTGTCCGACCACTTCGGCGTGGGCGACGGGTTGGGGTTGACGCGGTTGAAACGGTCGAACACAACCCACGCGCCTTTGGCGGCAGCAACGGCGGCTTTCTCAACGTACTTAATCGGCTTGCGCATAATAATTCTCGGCTCCTAGCTTCTGGCTTTTAGGCAAAGCTCTTGGCGTTTCGTGCATTTTCTACGGGATAGGCCTTCAAATGCGATAACCAGTGCTATCCCTTCGGTCACTCTTAACTCTTGCCTTCGCTTTGGATGAACCTGGAAAGATGTCACCCAAAAACTGTGGCCCACTCCTTGGGAATGCCGACTCGCATAGCGTCGGCTGCTTACACTTTTCCCAGAGTCTTGGCTGAACTTATGTTATTGGAGCGTTTGGGAATAGCGCATCCATAACCCAACGAATGGTGCAAAAACAGGGTTTAGCGGGGAATGGGGGGATTAATTGGGCCTAAGTCATTGAAAGTAAAAGGCGGGAATCCATGGACTCCCGCCTTTTCCGTCATCGAACGACAGCCGTTTAGCCCCAGCGCGGCTGTTCATCGAGGTCAATTCCCAGAGCCGTCTTCGCCACGATCTCGTGGGTCAGGAATGAATTTGCTGGATGGATGCGGCCGAGACGTGCGTCGCGGACCAGGCGTTCGTAACCCAAGGACTTGAAGATGCCCGCGCCTCCGCAGACTTCAAGGCCGAGATCAACGATGCGCCAGGCGCCTTCCACGGCACGGTACTTCGCCGAGACAATCTTCAGCGGCCAGTTCATGCCGTGATCGACTCCTGTCGACCAGTCGTTCGCGATCGTTTCCAGATGCGGACCGATCGATTCCAACTCGATCGCCATCTCCGCAATTGCGTGCTGAACTTCGGGGTGATAGGCCATCGAACGAGTCAGCGCGATCGATTTCTTCGCTTTCGCCGAGTTGACGGCGTAATCGAGCGCGCGCTGGGCGAGTCCGTAGTAGACGTTCGCGAAACCCAGCAACGCCCAGGCAAAGGTGGAGAGGATAAACAGATCGGCTCCTCCTGCTCCGGGCGGCAGAACGCGCGCAATGTAACGGTCCGGAATGAAGACGCTCTCGAGGACAGTGTCCTCACTTTGCGTGGCACGCATACCGAGGACATCCCACGTTTTCTTCACGGTGTATCCCGATGAATCGCGCGGCATGAACGCGTGCACGACTCTCGGCTGCGTGGGATCGCTAGTGTCCATGGCATGCATGCCGAAGCGCGTCCAGACGGGCGTGAGGCTGCCGAACATCTTGCGCCCGGTGAAGCGGTATCCGCCGGCAACGCGCTCGGCTTTGGAAGTCGAGAGGAAAACCGGGACATCATTGCCACTCTCGGCGTGGCCCGCGGCAAAGACTTCTCCGGCCGCAGCCTCGTGAAGCATCCAGTCGAGCGAAGTGTCGCCGTGGCGATGAAGGTCAGCGGCGACACCCATCCAATAAAGATGCATGTTCATGGCAAGCGCCGTCGCGGGCGCGTGATAAGCCAGGCGGCGCTGTTCGCGCAAGACCTCGGCCAGGTTCTTGCCTGCTCCGCCGAATTCCTTGGGCACGGGCAAGAGGAGATATTTCGCCGCGCGCAGCTCTTCAAAATCTTCTTTGAAGAAACTGTTCTCGCGGTCATAGTTGGCCGCGCGTGAGGCGAAGCGTGCAAGCATGTCTTCGGTCAGCACGGAACTGGTTGACGCTGGAGTTTGGGTGGGATGGCCGTTCGTGCCGGCCGGCTCTGCAATCACGGTAGAGTTCATGACGGTCTCCATAGTTGTCTCCTGCTGACTTAATTTCCGCGGTACTCTACCGCGCGCGATGCGGCAGGGGAATTAAGTGGGCTGAACGCGCCTATCGGGTATTTCTGGGTGAAGCGCACGGGAAGGATCTTCGGAACCTGTTGCTTGTAGCGGCGGTAGTCATCGCCGTGAATGCGGATCAGGTCGCGCTCCTCCCATGGAATTGCCATCAGAATGTATCCAGTTGTCGCAAGGGCGAAAACGAGATGCGCAAAGGTCATGCGCGGTGTCGCCCAGAAGATGCAGAGCCACGCGAAATAGATCGGATGGCGCATAAAGCGATAAAGGCCGGGCGTTCGAAAAGGCAAGCCAGTGTACTCTTGTCCCCTGAAATGCAGGTACACCTGGCGCAAACCAAACAGGTCGAAATGATTGATGAGGAAGGTGGCCAGCAACAAGAGGATCCAGCCTGTGGCGTAGGTCAGGTAGATCGCCATCTGGCCGATTTCGTTGTCAACCTGCCACACCCCTCCCCCGATCGGGCGCCACTGCCAGAACAACAGGATTAGAGCTACGCTGGAAAACAGTACATAGGTACTGCGCTCAGCGGCCGGCGGAACCAGGCGGGTCCAGGCACGCTTGAACCACGACCTCGCCATGATGCTGTGCTGCAGCGCAAATAGCGCGAGCAGGCCGGCATTGATGGCCAAAGCTCGGGCGATCGGGCCCTCGACACCGGAATCGATCGTCCGCTGCACCCCAAAATCGCCAAGAAATGCAATGGCGTAGAGAAAAGTCGCGAAGAACACGAGATAGCACGCGACGCCGTAAAGCAATGTCGTGATGCGTCCAACCATGGTGGATTCCTCTCTGCACCCCCGGTTTGGCCTATAATCGGTCCACTTCATCTGAACCGGGGCTGATTGCACGGTAGAGCAAGCGCGGCGGCGAGTAACGAAGGAAAGCCAAAGAAAAGCCAAAAGGGCGTCTCTAAAGAACCGTTTGCAAGTGCTAACCCCCCAATAACAGTTAGTTTGGGGCTAACTGAATGGCCGAATCCGAAGCTGCGAAAAACCTGACCAGATTTCAATTTGGCGACTTCACGCTGGATCTTGGGAGCGGCTCGCTCCTGAAGGCCGGCAACGAGGTGAGGCTGCGTCCCAAAGTTTATGACGCACTCTATCACCTGGTCCGGAATCCCGGACGCCTGGTGCCAAAGGAAGAGCTGATTGGCGTTCTCTGGCCGGAGGCGTTTGTCACCGATGACTCGCTGGTGCAGTGCATGGTCGAATTGCGGCGCGCATTGGGCGACCGTTCCCAGGAGATTTTGAAAACGGTTCCGCGCCGGGGCTACATTTTCTCCGCTCCCGTCCGTACCGACACTTCAGAAAGCAGTCTTTCCTTCATACAACCCGCTGCTGCTGGTTCCGAAACCCTGCTTCGCGGTTCCCCGCTTCCCGTGCCGCGTACGCCGTTATTGGGGCGTGAGCGGGAACTCGCGGCCGTCCAGCAGTTACTGCGGGATCCCGCGGTCCGGCTTGTCACGCTGACCGGCGCTGGAGGATCCGGAAAGACCCGACTGGCTCTCGAAATCGGCCGCGAACTCTCCGGGGATTTCGCAGGTCGAGTCCATTTCGTCGGCCTGGGTTCCATCAGCGACACATTGATGGTTCCCGCTGCGCTTGCCGAAGCGGTTGGCATTCGGGAAACGGGTGGGCGGCCCTTTGTCCAGTTATTGAAGGAATATCTTCGCGAATGCAAGGCCGCTCCAGTCCTTCTGCTGCTGGACAATCTGGAACACATCCTCTCAGCCTCGGCATTCATCGTTGAATTGATCGACGCTTCCCAGAACCTGAAGGTGCTCGTGACCAGTCGCGCGCCATTACGCCTGTATGGGGAGCACGAATTCCCGGTACCTCCTTTGGCATTGCCGGGAACTGCGGAAATGCATTCGCTCGAAGCCCTCCGGGACAATCCGGCGATCTCGTTGTTCGCCCAACGCGCCAAAGCGGTGAACCCGGATTTCCAACTCACGCAAGAGAATGCTTCCATGATCGCCGAGATCTGTTCACGAGTGGACGGCTTGCCGCTCGCTATTGAATTGGCGGCGGCCCGCGTGAAAGTGCTGCCTCTGAGCGGAATTCGAGCGCGTCTGCGGAGCCGACTCCAGCTCCTCACCGCCGGTGCCCGCGACCTTCCGGAGCGTCAGCAAACGCTACGCAACACCATCGACTGGAGCTACGACCTGCTGAATGAGTCGGAGCAGAAACTGCTCCGCAGGCTCAGCGTGTTTTGGGCTGGGTGCACGCTGGAAGGCGCAGAAGCGGTTTGCAATACGCGAAATGATCTTGGGGAAGACATTTTCGAACTAATATCTTCGCTCTTGAACAAAAGCCTCATCCAACAGCGGCAGCAAGGAAGCGACGAGCCACGATTTCGAATGCTGGAAACGATTCGCGAATACTCGCTTGAGCGGCTGCACCTGAGCGGAGAGGAGCAATCAACCAGGCGAGCTCATGCCGCTTACTGCCTGGTCCTGGCCGAAGAAGGCAATCCTGATCTCGATGAAGCCGAACGCGTGGCATGGCTGATGCGATGCGATCTGGAACATGCTGATTTCAGCGCCGCACTCGACTGGCTCTTTCAAACTCGCGACCTCGAGTGGGCTCTGCGGTTCTGCATGGCGCTTTTTCGATTCTGGGACATGCGCGAACACTCCGCTGAAGGACGAACCCGCCTCGAGCACCTGCTGGAACTCGCCGGCTCCGACTATCCGAAAGAACGTGCCAAGACATGTCTATTCCTCGGAGCTTTCACAACCGCGCAGGGTGATTTTGCGACTGCGGCACGTTTTCTGCAGCAGAGCCTGACCATTTATCAGGAAGCGGACGACCCTTCAGGCATGGCAACTTCGCTGAACGCGATCGCAATCGCGGCTCGGGACCGCGGGGACTACGTCGCCGCACAGCTCAATTTTGAATTGAGTTTGGCCTACTGGCGGAGGGTACACGACCGGGTGGCCATCGCGCGATGTCTGCACAATCTGGGCAATGTTTCAAAAATCCGTGGAGATTACACGCGTGCGCGGAAAGCTCTTTCCGACGCGATGCACATCTTTGAAGAGCTCGGCGATCGGAGCGGCAGCGCATGGGCTCTCAACCAGCAAGCTGATGTAGTCAAAGAGCAGGGCGACATGGTCGACGCCCGCGAGCTTTATAAGAATGCGCTTGCGCTGTTTCGCGAGGCTGGAGACAGATGGGGAACGGCGCGGACCCTGGCCGACCTTGGGACGATCGCCTGTGAACTGGGCGAGCCGTCTACCGCGTACGAGGCCTTCCGCGAGAGTCTTACGATATTTTCCAACCTCGAACACCGGCGTGGTATTGCGCGGGTACTCGAGGGTCTCGCCTGCCTGGCGCTGGCCGGCGGCGATGCGCGCCGCGCTCTGGCCGTGGCGGCTGCTGCCGAGCGACTACGGAAAGCCATCAGCGCCCCCCTGCCGCCCGCAGACCAATCCAAGCTGGATCACAATTTACGGGTGGCATGGCAGCAACTTGCGGAACCAGACGGGAAAAGGGCTTGGGACCAGGGAGGCGCGATGAATATGGAAAGCGCCATCGGGTATGCACTGGCTGGTTGAGATCTAGTGGATGGCTTTGGGATCGATGAGTCTTCGAACTGCAGCCACGCGGTTTGCGGGTATGTTTGTTCTTCGAGCGTGTTCGCGAATGGTGTCCTCGTCCGGCGCGAGGTAGACGCAGTACACCTTGTCTTCCGTGACGTAGCTATGCAGCCACTGAATTCGGGGTCCCATTTCTTTCAGGGTCTCAAGGGAGCGGAGCGATACCTCTCGGATCTGCTCCTCGGAAAGTGACCCGGCCCCGGGAATGTCGCGTTCGATTACAAATTGAGGCATTGCCGCATTAGTGTACACCTGACGCACGGCCACTCGCGGAGATTTGGCAGCCAGATCGACGGTCGCGGGCAGAAAACCCAAGCTGGAATAGAAATTAGTGCTCCACAGCTTCCCGGCTTGCGGGGGACATTAAGCCGATCTAAATTGCTGCCTCCCGGGCACGCGCCCAGTCATTCCTCGAGAGAGCGTGTCCGAATGCGCTTCGATCAGGTTTACCAGTCTCATCCCCAACATCGATTGCTCCTAACTTTAATGACGCTTGCGCGACGGCGAAAGATGCAGGCTCGCAATTTTATATCGTAGAACGATATTAATCACCGGGTTTTCCGGATTGCGCGGACGGCGTTCTGGTTCCCGGAATCAAAACCTTCATTAGCGAAGGAGAACTCTCCTCGGGGCCCTCCAGGTTCGCAGCCGGCTCCTGAACTTCGATGACAAGTTTTCGAGGGAGGCTTACAATCCTCGAAGGAGCCCCCCAGAGGAATTTGCCCCCCGTCCCTCCCCATGAGCGTGAGGGTTAGCGTTGACCGACGGCGGCGGCGAGTCTTGGTGAACAACTATTCATGCTTGCTCGAGTGCTTCGTTTTTTGATCGTGGTGTCTGTATTCAGCATCGTTGCCGCGGCGACCGGTTCGGCCGAGGACGTCAAGTCCATTGCGGCAGCCGTGGACGCTCACTACAACCACCTTCGATCCCTGCAGGCGGAGTTTACCGAGGTCTATCGCGGCTCGGGAATGGATCGGACCGAGTCCGGCACCCTGTGGCTGAAAAAACCCGGCAAGATGCGGTGGGAGTACCGTTCTCCGAGAGAGAAGCTCTTTGTGAGCGACGGGAAAGATGCGTGGTTCTACGTCCCCGACGACCGGCAGGCACGAAAAGAATCGGCCAAGAAGTTAGAGGACATTCGATCTCCACTTGCATTTTTACTGGGTAAGACAAAGCTGGAAAAGGAGTTGAAGGGATTATCACTAGCTCCTGATATCGAGCCGACACAGGCAGGCAACGTGGTTCTGCGGGGAGTGGCGGCGGCTCTGGCAGATCGGATAAGCCAGATTGTGCTGGAGGTCAATCCCGAGCACCGGATTGTGCGGATCGAACTACATGACGTGGATGGGGCTGTGACCGAGTACCGATTCGCTGAGCAGAAGGAAGATTTACCGATCGCAGATTCACGATTCGGATTCAAGCCTCCGGCAGGCACCGAGGTAGTGGAAGGGGCTTTGGGGCAGTAGAGCCCGGTCGTCGCAAAGCGCTCCTCTGTGATGGCGTCCGAATGACGTTTAGAGAGAGGTTACTTGCGGCACATGGGTCAGGGTGAATGGGGTGGGTAAGCAGCTTAGAATGGAAGTTGGAATGTTAGACTGAGCTTTGGGTTTAGCCTGAAAAACACCTAAGAAAACCGGCAAATGGCGGAATTCGTAATCAAAGTTGCGGACGATCGTGGGCGGGTGCAGCAGCACGTCGAGCAGGGGTACTCCGAAGCCGAGGTGCGCGACCGTTTTTCGTCGCAGGGTTATCTCGTTTATTGGGTGAAACCGCAGGGGCTGATGTCAGGGGGTTTGCGCCGGAAACGGAAGCTGAAACAGGGTACGTTTCTGGTGTTCAATCAACAGTTTCTGACGCTGATCCGGGCAGGGCTTCCGATTCTGAATTCCCTGGAACTCCTGATCAAGCGCCAGAAAGATGCCCAATTAAAGCAGATTCTGGAGAATGTCCGCGACCGAGTGAAGGGCGGGGAGTTGTTGTCGGACGCATTCGCAGCGCAGGGGATGGTTCCCAAGATATATACGACGACCCTGATGGCGGGCGAAAAGAGCGGCAACATCGACGAGGTTTTGACGCGGTATATCGCATTCCAGCGGCTGTCGATGACTTTTCGCAAGAAGCTATTCGTTTCGCTGATCTATCCGACCCTGCTGGTGGTGGTCGTCATGATCATGGTGACGTTCCTGTTCACCTTCGTGGTGCCCAAGTTCGCGGAACTATTCAGCACACTGGATGCCAAGCTGCCGGCCATTACGGTGCTGATGTTGAACATCGGGATCAATGCGCAAAAGTATGCGCCCTATCTCTTTGCGGGTCTCGTGATTGCGGCGGTTCTGTTGTGGCGCTGGAAAGAAACGGACGGCGGCGCGGACCGGATTGACCGCACGCTGCTGTCGTTGCCACTGCTGGGGGATATCCGGCTGAAGCACCAGGTGGCAAGTTTTTCGCGGATGCTTTCGACCTTACTACAAGGCGGGTTGCCGCTGGTTCCGGCGATGGAAACAGCGGGCTCCTCGATGAGCAGCCGGCGCATCTTAAAGGGAGTCATGCGCGCAGGCGGCCGGGTCCGGGAAGGACAGGGGCTAGCACCGAGCCTGGAAGAGCAGAAGATTTTTCCTGAGCTGGCGGTGGAGATGATCGAGGTGGGAGAGTCAACCGGCGCTCTTCCCGCGATGTTGAACTCGGTGGCGGAGTTCTACGAGGAAGATGTGCAGACCGCACTGGGTGCGTCAATGGCGCTGATTGAGCCTCTGATCCTCATTGTTATGGCAATTTTTGTCGGCGGAGTATTGATTTCCCTGTATCTGCCGATTTTCACATTGGGAGTGCATTCATAAGGAAGCGGGCTGTTGAGAAGGGCAACGCTGTAAGGTGAATTGGGGTAAGTGATGGCGACGGCTGATAAAAAGTCTCTTTTCGTGAATGGCGGCAACGGCGGGCAGATGATGTCCACCGGGAATCCGGTGACCGATTTGGAGCGCGCACAGGATGTGGCGCGGCGTTACCGCTGCGAGTTCGTCGATCTCACCGACTTCCAGCTACATCACGATCTGTTCAAGAAGATCTCGCCGGACCTGATGTTCCGCTACAAGTTTGTTCCGCTGGAAGAGACCGCCGACGGGAAACTCGCCATCGCAATCGCCGATCCCAGCCAGTTGATGATGATCGACGAGATCAGCCTCCTGCTGCAAAAGCGAATCGTGACGAAAGTCGCAACGCTGCGGCAGATCGACGACATCCTTAAGAAGACCGAGCAATCGCAGCGCGTACTGGAAGAAGCCAGCGAAGGTTTCACAATTGTCCGGGAAGACGAGAACACCGGCGTGGAAGAGACGCTGACGATTGACAAGCTGACAGCGACAGGCGACATCAGCCCAATCATTCGCCTGGTGGATACCACGATTTTCACGGCACTGCAGCGGCGAGCCTCTGACATTCACATTGAGACGTGCGACGACTCGGTAATGATCAAGTTTCGCATCGACGGCGTCCTGACGCAGGCCATGCCCCCGATCGGCAAGGAGCATCACTCGACCGTGATCTCGCGTATCAAGGTCATGAGCGAGTTGGATATCTCCGAACGCCGCGTTCCACAAGACGGACGCTTCCGGGTGAAATACAACGGACGCGCGATCGACTTCCGCGTTTCCATCATGCCTTCGATTCATGGCGAAGATGCCGTCCTCCGTGTGCTCGATAAAGAGTCCATGAGCGAGAAGTTCCGGACTCTGACCCTGGACGTCGTAGGTTTCGACGAAGACGATCTGCGACGCTTCCGGCGGTATATCAAAGAACCGTACGGGATGGTGCTGGTGACGGGGCCCACGGGTTCCGGTAAGACGACGACGCTGTACGCCGCGGTGAACGAGATCAAGACGGACGAAGACAAGATCATCACGATTGAAGATCCAGTTGAGTATCAGTTGCGCGGGATCACGCAAATTCCGGTGAACGAGAAAAAGGGCCTGACATTCGCGCGCGGCTTGCGGTCGATTTTGCGTCACGATCCGGACAAGATCATGGTGGGCGAAATCCGCGACTCGGAGACGGCGCAGATCGCCATCCAATCCGCGCTGACTGGTCACCTGGTGTTCACTACCGTTCACGCCAACAACGTAGTCGATGTGATCGGGCGATTCCTGAATATGGGTGTCGAGCCTTATAACTTCGTTTCGGCATTAAACTGCATCCTGGCGCAGCGACTGGTGCGCTTGATTTGCGATTCCTGCCGGACCGAGGTGCATTATGCGCCGGACGTTCTCGAAGCCAGCGGATTGGATCCAGCGCAGTGGGGCAAAGTCCCGTTATATGAAGGTCCGGGATGTATTGAATGCGCGGGCACAGGATTCCGTGGGCGAACTGCCATTCACGAATTACTGGATTTAAGCGACCGCATCCGAGAGATGATTTTGGCCAAGAAGCCTACGTCGGAGATACGGCGGGCAGCACGCGAAGAGGGGATGCGCTTCCTGCGCGAGTCGGCACTGGACAAGGTGCGGCTGGGGATGACCACGCTGAAGGAGATCAACAAGGTCACGTTTATCGAGACGATGAGATAAGGCAAGGTTGAAAGGTTTCAAAGTTTCGAGGTTTCGGAGTTGGGACACCATTCGCCGTTCAGATTCCCATTAACATCGCGGTTTGAACCTGAAGCTATGAAACCTCTTTTAGTGTGCTGTGTCAGCTATTGCATTTCTGTAAAAGACGGTTTCTGATTCGTAGAGGTGTTTCTCAAGGGCGCACTCGGCAATGAGTCCAACGACAACATCAAAACCTAAGCTGGCGTGCGAGATTGCTGCAGACCGTGTGCTGGCCGGACGGATTGGCGAAGGTGCGAGCGGACTGGAGGCTTGTGCCGCGCGCGAACTGGCTCCGGGCAGCGTGGTCCCTGATCTGGTGGAGAACAATCTCCGCCAGCGAGAAGCGGTGCGCGCGGGCATCGAAGAAGCCCTGGGCAGCGTCGCTGGCCGTACGCACGATGTGATCGCAATTGTGCCGGATGCGGCGGTACGCGTCATGCTCGTGGAGTTTGACACACTTCCCTCGGACCACGAAGAAGCTCTCGGAGTCGTCCGGTTCCGGTTGAAGAAGTCACTTCCCTTCGATGTCGACAAGGCGAAAATTTCATATCACGCGCAGAAGGTGAATGACGAAATCCGGGTTGTGGCCGCGGTTGCTTTAGGCAGTGTGATCGAGGATTACGAGGCCGCCTTCCGCGATGCGGGATTCAATCCGGGAGTGGTACTGCCCTCGACCTTGGCCGCAATTGGAGCAGCTGCGGGCAAGAAGCCGACTTTGGTCATCAAAGTCGATGCCCACACGACGAGCCTTGCGATTCTTAACGAAGACCAGTTGCAGCTGTTCCGAACTCTCGAGAATGCTCGCGGCGTGACCATCAATGGCGAACAGTTGGCGGAGGAAGTATATCCGTCGGTAGTGTTCTTCCAAGACACGTATCACCTGAACATCGAGCAGATCTATATAGCGGGATTGCCAGAGTCCGGTGGGGCTACGCCTGCGTTGAAAGCGCAGACTGGAGCGGACGTCCAGGAGTTAGTCTCGTCCTCGCAATTGGGAGTGACGGCCGCCGGCTCGGTACCGAAGTGGAGAATGGCTGGGGTTGTGGGAGCACTGATTTCTTAAGAGCAGCAACCGATTTATATGCGTTTAGATATCAATCTCGCGAGCCAACCGTACGAGGATGCGCGCCAGTTTTGGACGCGCTGGGGTACGGCTGTGGCTGCGATCGGACTACTGACGCTGGTTTTACTCGCGCTGGATGTGACCGGTTGGTTGAATGCCCGGCGGGACCGTTCTGCTATCTCGCAGAAAAGGGACCTGATCGCCGAGCGTGACCAGATTCGGACCAATGCGGAGGCTTTCCTCAACAAGCCTGAGAACCGGACCACGCGGGATGAGTCACAGTTCCTGAACCAGTTGATCGAGCGCAAGGCCTTCTCCTGGACGCGCGTACTGGAGAACCTGGAAAAGGTGATGCCCCAACGAGTCCACCTGGTCTCGATCAGCCCTCAACTGGATGAAGATAATCAACTGTCGCTCAAAATGACCGTGGCGGGCGACTCGCGGGACAAGGCGGTCGAACTGGCGAGGCGGATGGAAGAGTCGCGCAGGTTCGCGCAGACAAGGATCACGCGAGAGTCTTTGGCGCAGTCGCAGACGGGCGACAACGAACTCTTCGATATCTCAGCGTTCTATATTCCGGAGCCACTCGTAGGTGAAACTCCGGATCACGCTCCGGCAGATCAGAAGTCCGCGAGTCCCGAAAAAACAAAATCGGACGCGAAACAGCGTTCTACCAGGCCCAAAACGGAAATCGCAAAAGGGAGCAAGCAGTAATGCCAGACCTGCGAAAAACCCGGAAGCAACTGAAGACGGCCATCGCAGTGATGATTGGCGTCGACCTTGTCGCCGCGATTGTATATTTTTCCCCACTCGTAGGATCGGCGGAGGTTCGGCGGCAGCAACTCAATGATCTGCAAGCAGAGTTGAACGCAAAGACCCGTCAGGTCGCTCCCTTGAAAGATTTACCCCACAAAGTTCAGTTGGCCAGCCAGCAGATCAACGACTTTTATAAGAAGCGCTTCCCTGCCACGAATTCTCAGATCCTGACTGAGATTGGGAAGCTGACATCCGGAAATTCCGTCCGCCTGGTGCAAGGGAAATACGAGGAAAAGGATATAGAAGCGGGTAATTTGGAGCCGATCGAGATGCAATACGATCTCGAGGGCAGCTATACGGATCTGGCGAAATTCCTCAACGCGCTGGAACGAGATGACATGTTCTTCATCATCAATAGCGTGAGCCTGGGCGGAGAACCGCACGGGACGGTAAGATTGAGCGTGAAGCTGGAAACTTATTTGAAGGCGGCGTCGTAGTGCAACTCGGACTTGAAAACAAGAAGAAGACGATGTGGGCGGCCGCGCTCGGCGTGATCGCGCTGGTGGTCTTTGCGTACGAGTTCATCCCGATGTTCACGGAATCGTCGACTCCAGGCACGAGCGCACAAGCAGCAGCGCCATCTGTGTTGCACACTCCCCCGCCCCGGTCGAAAGTAAAACCGGGGAAGAAGCCCAAGGTGGAAAATCTTGATCCAACGTTAAAGCTGAATTTACTGGCGGCCAGCGAACAGACGCACTATCAGGGGAACGGGCGGAATATTTTTATTTCGCAGGCGGAGGACGTTGTCATCCAAAAGCCAGTCGCGCCGGCAAACACGGACGCGCAGAAAGCGTCGGAAATTTATCATGTGCCGCAACCGCAAGCGCCTGCTCCAATTCCTTTGAAGTTTTATGGATTCGCCAGCCAGCCCGGAGAACCCAAGAAGATCTTCTTGAAATTGAATGAAGACGTTTTCGTGGCAGGCGAAGGGGAGATCGTGGATCGACGATACAAGGTCATCCGGATCACCAACACGGCGGTGGAGATCCAGGACGTGGTAACCAGCGGGCCACCGCAGACGATTCCGCTGACACAAGGGTAACGAAAAGAAGTTTCAATGTTTCAAGGTTTCAAAGTTCAACTGTCTAGAACTCCGCAACTCTGCAGCAACTTTGCGGTGGGTGTTCGATGAGATTTCCTTCCATAGTCCGGCGCAGGCGAGGACAGAGCGAGTCCGGCTATGTGCTGCTGACTCTGATCCTGATCATGGCGATGATGGCCATCGCCGCGGGCGTCATCGTTTCCTCCGTCACTTTCGAGATCAAGCGCGATCGCGAAGAGGAGATGGTCCATCGTGGAGTGCAGTACTCGCGGGCGATTCGCGCTTATTACAAGAAGTTCAACCGCTATCCCGCAAAGATTGAAGACCTCGAAAACACGAACCAGATGCGGTTCTTGCGAAAACGGTATAAAGATCCGCTCACGGGAAAGGACTTCAGACTACTGCATTATGGCGAAGCCAAGCTGTCGATGAATGCTCTTGGCGGCGCCGGCATCGCGGGAGCGAATTCTATCAACGCCAATGGAACGCTGGGCAATGCGGGCGGATTGGGTCAGACATCCTCGCTCGGAGGAAACAGTTCTCTCGGGGCCAATTCCAATCCATCGTTCGGCCAGAACTCGCAGGTTGGGAATCAATCCGCGACGACAGACCCGGCGCAGGCTGGATCGCAGCCCTCTGCGGATGGGACTACATCGAGTTCTTCAACTGGCAGTTCCAGCGGGTTTGGAAGTAATTCGGGCGACAAACTCTCGAACACAACGTTTGGAGGGGCTCCCATTGTGGGCGTCGCGAGCACGAGCAAAGACAAAAGCATCCGCGAGTTCGACAAGAAGAAGAAATACGACGAATGGCAGTTTGTCTACGATCCCACCTTCGACCGCGGATTCCTGATCACCACTCCCTACCAGCCTTCGCTGCAACAGGCGATGATGGGGATGCAGGGCACGACCAATTTGAACGGCCAGAACAATAATTCCGGACAGAGCAGCAGCGGATTCGGCAACAGCTTCGGAAACTCCCCTTCGACGATGCAGAATAGTCCGACCTCGCCGGTCGGCGGATACGGGACGTCCAGCCCCCAGCCCACAAATCCTCCGCAGCAGCAATAAGACCAAGGCGGCAAATTCTCAATCAGCCCCTTGAGCCGCAATCATTAATCCTCTGGACAAGACAAACGGCCTCACCTTTCGATGAGGCCGATGGCGTTTTTCCAAGCTTTTCGGACAACCGAAGGGGCTGTCGTTAATCAATCCCTACACGCTGAACGAACTGCCGCAGCCGCAAGTGCTCTTCACGTTCGGATTTTCGAACTTGAAGCCGGCGCCTTCGAGCGTCTCGACATAATCCACGATGCAGCCGTTGAGATACATAACCGACGTAGCATCGACGTAGACCTTGAGGCCGTCCATATCAAAGGTCTTGTCCATCATCCCGGCGCCGTTTTCAAACTGCATGGAATAGGAGAAGCCGGAGCATCCACCACCGACGACACCGATGCGCAAGCCAGCGGGCGCGGGGTTCTGCTGAGCCATGATTTCCTTTACTTTGGTTACGGCATTCGCCGTCAGGCTAACGGGTGCTTTCTTCACTTCAGGGACGGTTGTGGTGGCCATCGTATCTCCTTGGCTTTAAAGCTGTTTGATTATAGCAAATGACGGTTCCTTTGGAGCCAGACCCAGGATATCCCGCTATCTCTTGGATGCGGGCGATGGCTGGAAGGTCGCAAGTTAACGTCCTGTAACGACTTCCGAATAAAGGGATTTCTATGGCGCCAGGGCTTGCCAGCGGGGCTATAATCGTGGCGTCTAGGCCTTCCCCGGGACTGGTGGCTGGGTTCTGCGCACCTCGCTCCCGCCCCAAGAGGAATGCCGCTAGGCTTGAGTTGTACTCTGCCGAGGTGGCATATGACGCTAACGATTGTTGCGGTTGTATTCGGTGTTTTCGCGATTGGGTTGGTCATCCTGCTGATTTACAAGAGCACCCTGACGATGCATGAAGACGATCAGCTATTTTTGGATGACGCGAATTCGCACATGCAGGAAGAGCAGACCGAACTGCTTACCAAGGTCAACCGGTTGACGATTCCGGTAAGGGTGTTCAGCATCGGTTCGGGTGTGTTCCTGCTCGTGCTGGTTGCGATGCTGATTTATCAAAAGCTCAACGAAGTTCAGTAGCGTCATTCGCGCAGGAGTCAAACCGGCCGGTAAAGGTTGCTGTGCCAGGAGCAACCGACCGTGCGGCATTCTATTGCACGTAAGATCCGCGAGTGGAGCAGTTTTGGTATTTGCGGAGCAGTTCCAGACGGTCACGCACAGGATCGTTCTGCCCCATCGCACCAGCCAGTTCGAAATCCAGAACATTTGGGAAAATCGATCGCAAGCGGATGATATCTTTTCGATCTAGCAGTGCCCCGAAGTAACGCTGTCGGTGTCGAATAAGTAGTAAGTCCGGTACGGGTCGAGCAACGTTTCACGAACAAGTAGATTCTCACGGCGGGAGTACCCGGCAAATGAGTACAGCTCCTGCGGAAGTGACTCCCGACTCCGGGTCGTCCACCGACCCGTTGGGACCACAACCGGAACCATCGCGAGGCAAGGACGCGCGACCTGCAGGTATGCGCGTGTGGGTCGTCCTGGTAGTTATCGCGATCGTACTGGCAGCGGTACTGCTGATTGCATTCCGCAATCGAACGCGATCGGTGAGCCACTCCCAACTGCCTCTTCTCAATGCTTCCGCACACTCTTTACGGCTGAAGGGTACGACTGAAGCCGTTCAATCACGCGCCATTCTTGCGCCTCAACTTGCCGGCCAGCAGGTGCCGACCCTCACCATCATTCATCTGGTACCGGGAGGGACACGCCTGAAGAAGGGCGATCTGCTGGCGGAATTCGACCGGCAGGCGCAGATGCGGGATTTCGTTGACAAGCAATCGGAATATCAAAAGCTTGTGGAACAAGTCGCGCAGGAGCAGGCAAAGGAGTCCGCAGCCGAAGCCAAGGATGAAACCGAGTTGAAGGCAGCCGAGGACAGCTTGCGTAAAGCGGAGCTGGAACTCCAGAAGGATGAGATCATCTCTCGCATTGATGCCGAGAAAAACCAGGAGACTCTGCAGGAAGCGAAGGCTACATACGATCAGTTGCGGCAGACTTTCGATCTCAAGCGCAAGGCG
Organism: Terriglobia bacterium; assembly: GCA_963727085.1. Classification (GTDB taxonomy): domain Bacteria; phylum Acidobacteriota; class Terriglobia; order Terriglobales; family Acidobacteriaceae; genus Sulfotelmatobacter. The sequence continues at coordinate 437,118 of CAVSER010000009.1, forward strand.
TCCCAGGCAGCGATACGCATTCTCGAAATTCAGCGGGACCGTACCCAGCAGACGATGAAGCACGCACAATCAAATGCCGACCTGATGCAAATCCATGCGCCGATTGATGGTGTCGTAGTCCTCAATACCATCTGGAAGCAAGGAACGATGGGCGAGGTCCAGGAAGGCGATCAGGTGGAACCAGGGACTCCGTTTTTGCAACTGGTTGACCCGGCCGCCATGCAGGTGCGCGTCGATGCGAACCAGCAGGACTTCCCTCGCCTGCAGATTGGACAAACTGCCAAGGTGCGCTTGGATGCGTATCCGGATATGGTGCTCTCGGGCAAGGTCGACCAACTGGCTCCCATCGCCGAACACGGAAGCTTCTCCGAGAAAATCCGCTTCTTCGCGGTCATTATTTCGATTCAGGGGAACGATCCCAGGCTGATGCCGGATCTCTCCGCGGCGGTGGATGTTGACACTTCGGCAGGAGGAGAGCAGGCCGTCGCAACAATAGAAGCGGGAACGCCGCGATGAGAGATAAGCTCCGGCAACTCTGGGTGCGGCGCAAGATCATGCTGATCTGCATGCTTCTGTTAGCCGGCAGTGGCGTGCTTCTGGGGGCCGTCCGGCTTAGCCGGCGCGCTCCGACTGTGTCCACTTTTGAGGTGAAGCGTGGTGAGTTTCAAGATTCAGTGCAGTTTCACGGAGAAGTCAAGGCGCTGAAGTCGATCACACTGAGCGCGCCGTCAGATGCCGGCGATCTGCAGATTATCAAGCTCAGTCCGGAAGGCGCGTCGGTGAAAGCAGGCGATATTGTCGTTGAATTCGACAAGACGAAAACTGAACAGGACCTGGCACAGTACCGGTCAGTATTGAAATCCGCAAACGCGACCATCGAACAGGCGAAGGCGCAGACCCGGCTTGCGGAGGAGGAAGACAAGACGGCGGTCCTCAAGGCGGGGTTTGATGTGGAAGCGGCGAAACTCGAAGCCAGCAAGCAGGAAATCGTTTCCAAGATCGAAGGCGAGGAAGCAACGTTGAAGCTGCTCGACGCCGAACAGAAATTGCGCGAGGCAGAGACCAAACAAAAGGCCGACCAGGCGCAAAACAAAGCAAATATCCGGAGCACGGAACAGGCCAGCAAAAAGGCAGAATACGATGTACAGCGCGCCGAGCGCGCCCTTGCTCAGATGGCGTTGCGCGCGCCTTCCGCGGGCACCGTGACGATCCTGCAGCACTGGATGGGCGGGAACATGGCGCCCTACCGGACCGGGGACCGGGCATGGCCGGGCGGGGCAATTGCCGAGTTACCCGATGCCTCTACCCTGCGGGTATCCGCCCGCGTGGATGAGACCGAGCGCGGACGACTTGCCTCCGGACTTCCTGTCAACGTGCAACTGAACGCAATTCCCGACCGGCAATTCACAGGGCACATCGACAGGGTGAGCGCGATTGCCAGCATTGACTTCTCTGGCGGATGGCCGTTCCCACGCAATTTCACACTCGAAATTCTCCTCGACCAGACGGACCCAAGATTCAAGCCCGGGATTACAGGTCAGGTCACCGTCATCGTGGACCACGTGCCCGATGCGATCAGCATTCCGGCCCAGGGTTTGTTCCAGAAGTCCGGGCAAAATGTCACCTACGTCTGGACGGGATCGCAATTCGAGGAACGCCACGTCGAGATCGGCCGGAGAAGTGGAGACAAGGTTCTCATTGCTCAGGGTCTCAAGCCCGGAGAACAGGTCGCGTTACGCGATCCGACCGGCAAGGAGTGATGCAATCGCGATGAGGAAGCGCCGGACAATTACGTGGGCCATTGCAGCGCTTGTCATTTGCGTGCTGGTGGGAGTGGTGGCTGCCGCGCGCCGGCGTTCTCGCAGCGTCGACGCTGACGAAGTACCCACGACGCGAGTGAAGCGCGGCGATGTCGAGATGACCGTGATCGCCACCGGTGAGTTTCGAGCAAGCCATTCCGAGGTGATGACCGCTCCTCCTATTGGAGGAGGATCCCTGGAGATCACGCACCTGCTCCATACCGGAACGGCGGTGAAGAAGGGCGATCTGGTCATGGAGTTCGATCCGAGCGAACAGCACTACAACCTTGAGCAGAACCGTTCGGAGTTAATGCAGGCGGAACAGGAAATCACGAAGGCAAAAGCGGACGCGGCGGTCATTGCGGCGCAAGATAAAGTTGCGCTGCTGAAAGCCCGGTTTGATGTACGGCGAGCTGAGCTCGATATACAAAAAAATGAGCTGGTCAGCGACATCGACGCTCGCAAGAACGACCTCGCGCTGGAACAGGCGAAGCGCGTTCTGGCCGAGCTTGATCAGGACATGAAATCGCGGAATGCCTCTGGACAAGCTACCATCGCGCTCGCCGAAGAGAAGCACAACAAGGCCAAACTGGCAATGGATCAGGCACAGCAGAACATAACGAAAATGCGGGTTTCCGCACCGATGGACGGGTTGGTCGCGCTGGAGAAGAATGAACGGGCCTCCGGCGGAATGTTTTGGGGCGGAATGACCCTGCCTGAATATCGTCAAGGCGACAAGGTCGAGGCTGGCGCGAAGGTCGGGCAGGTCATCGATCCTCGCGAGATGGAATTGGGAGCGAAGGTCGGAGAACTCGACCGCAACAATATCAAAGAAGGACAACAGGTCGACATCAAACTGGACGCTTTTCCCGTAACGGTGTTGCATGGCACGGTGAAATCGCTCGGCGGAACGAACAATCGCGCATTCTGGGAGGCGGACACCAGTGCAAAATTCGATGTGACGATCGCTCTGACCAGCAACGATCCGCGCCTGCGTCCTGGGTTGACGGCCCAGATTGTGATTCATGGAGAGCCTCGAAAGAACATCCTGTACCTGCCTCGACTCGCTGTGATGGCGAAGGAAAGTAAACAGGTGGTGTACGTCAAGAACGGCACCAGTTTTGAAGTGCGAGAGCTAAAGATTGTGGCGCAGAACGAAAGCCGCACTGTCATCGAGGGTGTTAGTGCTGGAACTCAGGTTGCGATGGTGGATCCTACGGCACCGAGGAAAACTTCAAGCAGTAGCCAGGTATCCAGCGAAGCGGGAGGGCAACCGTAGTGCCCACGCTCAGTTCGGTTAGCCCAGTTCGCGCGTTCCGGCCCACCCGGCAATGGCTTCCTGACTTGCACTTGGGATTGCAAAACCTCCTGCTCCATCGGTTGCGCACTGCGCTCACGATGCTTGGCATGATCTTCGGGGTTGCGGCCGTCGTCTCGATGCTCTCGATTGGAGCCGGGGCGCGACAAAGAGTCATGGCGTTCATCCAGCAAATGGGCGTTCACAACCTGATCGTCGAAGCGAAAGAGACTCTGGACTTCCAGGCAGCCCAGAAGATTCGCAAGGTTTCTCCCGGACTCACATTTCAGGATTATCGTGTGATTCGTGACGATATCGGCGACATCGTTGCGGCGACGCCGCGCAAGCGGATGACTCCGACCAAGACGATTCCCAAGTCGCAGCAAGATCCGCCGACTGTGTTCGGAGTCGATCCTGCGTACCAGAAGATCGGCGGCCTGCACATTTTGGAAGGAAGGTTCTTCACCGACGAGGACGAAACACGGGCCGCGCCTGTGTGCGTGCTCGGCGCTGCCGCGAGGTCCAGTTTGTTTGGAAGTGCCGCTGTCATTGGGCAGTATGTAAAAGCCAATGAGCAGTGGTTCCGAGTCATCGGTGTCGCGTCCCCGCAACTAAGTTCGCAAACTGAGGTAGCAGGTCTTTCCACGCAGGACCTGAACAACGTTCTCTATGTGCCGTTGAATTCCGCGGTGCTGCGGCTGGAAGACTCCTACAGCGATCGTCGCGATGAAATCGATGGAATCTATCTGAACATCCGTGATGGCGCGGATATGGGATCTGTGGCGCAATTAGTGCGGGCGATCCTGGATTCGTCACACCATTCGGCGGGCGATTTCAGCGTCATTGTTCCGGCAGAACTGCTGGCAGAACAGAGACGGACAGAACGCCTGTTCAACGCCGTGATGGTCGCGATCGCATCCATTTCGCTGCTGGTGGGCGGCATTGGAATCATGAACATCATGCTCGCCAGCATCTTGGAGCGCACGCGGGAAATTGGCGTGCGGCGCGCGGTAGGTGCGCGGCAGTCCGATATCGTCCGGCAATTCGTAGTGGAGGCCATCCTGATTTCGTTCGTCGGGGGAAGCTTCGGGATTGTATTCGGATTTGTGATGTCGCGGCTGATTGCGTGGCTCGCAGGATGGTCCACGATTGTCACGGCGACTTCGATCCTGCTGGCCTTCGTTGTCTCGATCAGCGTGGGACTGGTTTTCGGAATTTATCCTGCGGTAAAAGCGGCCCGCCTGGACCCGGTGGAAGCAATTCGGTACGAGTAAATTGGCGGCCCGTCTTCACGGCACGAGTCAATACAATCTGGAGGAACCAGGAATGAGATGCTCTCGCCTGTATGTGGTGCCATGCCTTGTGATCTTCTCCATCATTCCGTTGTGGGCGCAAAGAGGGGAGAGCTATGGCACGTTGATGACGCCCACGGCTCGCTCAGGCAAGCTTGGAAGCCCAGAAAGCCTGCGCAACTACGTAGTGGATGGGAAGTTGCGGTTAAGCCTGAGAGATGCGATTGTGCTGACGCTCGAAAACAACAGCCAGGTGCGAGTTCAAGAGACACAAGTGGAGACGTCGAAGTTTGACGTACTCGCGGCGCACGCGCCGTTCGATCCGATCATTGGAAGTGTGGACAGCATCGTGAGCACGGTATCCCCGCCATTCGCCTTTCTGGGATCGATCGGCGGAAACGCGTTCAACTTTAATTTCAAAGACACGACAAAGAATCTGCAATTCGACTATGCGCAAACTTTTGAAACGGGCACGAAGGTTCAAACAGGTCTGACCACGAACATCGATGCCACCAATGTCTCCTTGGGGTTCTTCAATCCATTCACGACCTCCGCGCTGAACTTTCAGTTTACCCAACCCCTTCTTCGTAACGGCTGGTTTGCGGCGAACCGCGGGCCGATCGTCATCGCGCGCCGCAATCTGGAAGTTTCACGGGCCACGTTTGTAAGCCAAGTCAATAACAACGTCTTGCAGGCTGTGAATCAATATTGGGCGGTCGTGCAGGCGAGAGGAAACCTGGACGTGGCCAAATCCTCGATGGCAGCAGCCGAATCGACTTACAAGCGGGACAAGCGCGCGCTGGAGTTGGGGGCTCTTCCGCCGCTGGACATCTATCGCTCCGAGTCCCAGGTCGCATCCCGGCGTGTGCAAGTGATACAGAGCGAATACGCATTGAAGCAGGCAGAAGATCAGTTCCGCCTGACCATCGGGGCGAACCAGGATCCACTTTTCCAGGCACTGGATCTTGAACTAACCGAGAACGCCGAACCAGAAGATGGGCTGCGCACGATCGACGCTGCGTCGGCCTTGCAACAAGCAATCGCGAAGCGTCCCGAATTCGACGCCGCCCGCTCCGCTCTGGCGCGGGACGAAATGCAGATCAGGGTGGCACGCAATCACCTTCTTCCACAGTTGGATGTCGCGGGCTCTTACGCGAGCAACGGCTTGGGGGGAAATGGACTGAACGAGACGGGGCAGCCCATTTCAAGTTCGTGGGTAAATCAGGTTTTTGCTTTCAACTATCCAACGTATCAGGCGCAATTGACCTTGAGCCTTCCGCTGAAGAATCGCGCCGCGAAGGCGGAGATGGGGACCGCTCTGGTTTCGCGAAGAAACGATCTGTACGGACAAAGGCTGGTTCAGGAGCAGGTTCGATTGGACGTCGCCAATGCTGTTCACCAGCTGGAGCAGGCGAAGCTGAGCATCGCGGCCAGCAAGGATGCACTCGACCTGGCGCAGAAAACCATGGCTGCGGAACAACGCAAGTACGAACTTGGATCGAGCACCATCTTTCTCGTGCTCGAGGCCCAGACGGAATTGGCGGCGGCGCAGCAGAGTCTGCTGCAAGCGGAAGTTGGCTATCAACTGGCAGTGGCCGCGGTCGATCATGCGACGGGAGAACTGCTGGACCCCTATCACGTCCAGATTGCGGAACTGACGCAGTAGGCTCGAATCGCAGCCATGACGATCTTCCCTGCCGTCCGCAAAGCAAGTAAACTATTGATCCAGAACCGTGCGAAAGTGGCGGAATTGGCAGACGCACCAGACTTAGGATCTGGCGGGTAAAACCGTGGGGGTTCGAGTCCCCCCTTTCGCACCAAGCATCTCCACCCATCCTGCCTGTGGTTTGGCGTCATCGTAATCGTTTCGACTGCTGTGACGTCCGTCACTGACGCGTGCCCCCGCTGCGACTAGTCTAGTTTTTGTCTGTGGCAAGTTGGCGCGTCGTCGCCAGTGTTCATGCCGATCTTCCCCCACGTGGTCTTCTTGCAATGGATGATTAGTGTGTTTTGTGAAGGGAGTATCGCTTATGAAACGCACGAACCTGAAACGGTGGCTAGTTCTGGCTTTGTTCTGCTTACTACCGATCACCGCACTTGCGGGATCGGAGCGGTCAAAGCCTCGGGATCACCACCAGCGCCCCGCCAACACGCTTCGGGTTCCGGAGGGTGGCTCTTCTCTGGAGTACCTGCTGGGAACCGGTCTGGCATGCGTGGGTGCAATTCTGGTCCGTTCCCGGGCAGCCAATCCGAAACAATCATAATTGCCGCTACTTAACTCGCCCATGTCATCGAGTTAACAACTCATGGTATGGGTTATTTTATGCTCGCGTCCCGCCGCGCAGCCTGCAAACCTGAACAATGTCCGACTGGAACAGGGACTATACCCTGCGTGGGACTGTACGTCCTTCCGACTTAAATTTTCCGCTCCGCCCTTATGTTCAGAACGAAGTCGCACGGCTATAATTTTGGCAGCACATTCCAGCGTCAAACCCAAGCGGCTCGCGGCCTTTAGGCCATTCAGAGATCGTCGATGTGGGAGTGCTTAAGTACTGTGTGATCGTCGGGTAGGCCCAAACGAAACGCTCGCAGTTCCCGGCAGCGTCTCTGGCCGTTGGATATCTGGTCGGCTCCTCACGCGGTAAATAATCCAGAAGTCTAAGACCAGGATCCTCCTCGGGAGGTCCTTTCAAATCCCATTGAGAGGTAGAAGATGTTTTTTCGCTTGCCCAACCGAGCGACACATAGACGTACAAATCCGTACATATCCTTTCGATGCGCGGGGATATTCAGCCTGCTGTCCTGCGTCGCACTGTTCAACGCATGTGGCCACTCTTCCAACCCGAACAACAGCAACTCTGGTTCAGAGCTCAGCGTCGCGGCTTCTCTTCCTCAGGCATCCGTAGGAACCGGATACAGCGGGGCCGTCACCGCAAGTGGTGGAACAGCACCCTATAAATTCGCTGTGACCTCAGGGCAATTGCCGGGAGGGATGCTTCTTAACAACAGCACCGGAAAACTTTCGGGAACTCCAAGCTCTAGCGGGACGTTTGCGTTTTCGGTGATCGTCTCCGATTTGAAGGGAGCCTCGAAGCAGAAATCGCTCCAGATTGCCGTATCGGACAGCGCAAGCTCCGGAAGTGGCTCTGGAAGCGGCGGTTCCGGATCTGGCGGGAGTGGAAGCTCGGGCAGCGGAAGTGGTGGAAGTTCGAACAATTCCACTCCGGGTACAGCATTTTCAAACTTGCAGCGCGCCAGCGGTTGGGGCCAATACGGTCAAGGCCCACCCAATTTTCTGGACTGCTCACCTTCGCCCTGCGACGGGATTTCGTTCTCGATGACTCAGAACGTCAGTTCGCCCTCGATGAGCGGATCGGCCACGATCTTCAACGTTGGAGGCAGCACTCCCTATTCCGACGCATTGTGGAATAACCATCTGATCGGACCTTTGTCTTCGCAGGGCACATTCGATGACGACGGCAGCCTCGTGCCATCCATTTATAACTTCACGTATGACGTGGATTTCTACGGGGACAACTTCGGCGCATCGCAGGCCCTGGAGTTCGACATCAACCAGTTCTTCGGCGATATGGGTTTCATCTACGGGCATGAATGCCGCATCGCCGCGGGCAATCAATGGGACGTATGGGACAACGCGAATGCCAAGTGGGTGCCTACTGGTGTGCCTTGCTATCCAAACCAGAATGCGTGGAACCATCTAACCCTCAAGGTGCAGCGCACGTCCGATAATCACTTGACCTACCAGTCCATCACGCTCAACGGAGACACCCACACACTGAACTGGAGTTTCGAGCACGGCTCCGCCCCCGGTTGGTATGGTGTCACCCTCAACTACCAGATGGACGGTAATGACAAGCAGGACTCGTACAACGTCTATCTGGATAACCTGACCCTCACGTATTACTGAGGAAGTTTGGGCGTGCCGAGAACGCGCGTCTCCGGCTCGCCCACTCAAATCCGTTTCGAAGCTATGATGTCGATGGACGGGGTGCAAAATGGACGATCGAGCGCTGCTGCGCGAAGCACTGCAAGAAGCCCGGATGGGACTGCAAGAGGGTGGATTACCCATCGGATCGGTTCTGGCTGATTCAGAGGGCCGGATTATCGCTCGAGGACACAACCTCCGGGTGCAGCGCGGCGATCCGACAGCGCATGCAGAAACCGTCTGTATCCGCAATGCGGGACGGCGGCGCGACTGGGCTGAATTGACGCTGGTCAGCACGCTGAGTCCCTGCATCATGTGCACGGGTACAACCTTGCTCTACCGGATTCCGCGCGTCATTGTGGGCGAGAACCGAAACTTCATGGGTGCTGAAGATTTATTTCGGCAGAGGGGAGTAGAGCTAATCGTCTTGGACGATGCTGAATGCGTGCAGATGATGGACGATTTCATCCGCCAGCATGCCGATTTGTGGAACGAGGACATCGGGAAGTAGCGCAACAGATCACGTAAGCCCGAGGCCTTTGGCGGCGGTCTCAACGATTGTCTTCCCAATCATGAGCGATGCTGTCGCTGCAGGCGAGGGAACGTTTAACACGTGCAGAACCTTTACTGACGGGACGAATTGAAAGTCATCCACCAGCGCACCATCGGGTTTCAGCGCTTGAGCGCGAACACCCGAACCGCCGGGAACGAGATCCTTTTCGGTGACCTCGGGGAGCATCGCCTGCAGGGCGCGAACAAAGGCTGCTTTCGACAGCGAGCGATGCCACTCGCCCATCGCGTTGCGCCAGTGGCGGGACGCCATCCGCCAGAAACCGAGATACGCTAGAGCAGAACCCAGGTCGCGCAGGTTCACGTTGGTATGGCGGTAGCCTTCGCGGGCCAAGGCGAAAACTGCATTCGGCCCAGCATCGACTTTGCCCGAGATCCGGCGGGTGAAGTGCACACCCAGGAACGGAAAATGAGGATCAGGAACGGGGTAGATCAGGGCACGCACGAGGGCAGCACGCTCAGGAACGAGATCGTAATATTCGCCACGGAATGGAACGATCACCACGCCCGGGTCGTCCCCGGCCATGCGGGCAATACGGTCGCTATGGAGTCCGGCGCAGTTCACGAGAGAATTTGTGGAAAACGAACCGCGAGGTGTCTCGACGACGATCTCGTGCGCAGATCGCTTGATGGCGGTTGCCGGTGCTCCCGTAACGACGGTGCCGCCATTCGCGCGAATGAGTTCCGCATACTTTTCGCACACCAGCGCATAATCGGTGACCCCGGTGGATGGGACGATCAGAGCCCGGATTCCCTTCGCGTGCGGTTCGATCTCACGCAACTCTTCCGGACTAATCATTCGCAGTCCAGTGAGCCCATTGGCCTGTCCGCGTCGTTGAAGATCTTCCAGGCGAGGCAATTCTTCAGTTTTGGTGGCAACGATCACCTTTCCGCAGACATTGTGCGAAATTCCATGCTGGCGGCAGAATTCGACCATTGCCGCCGCCCCCGAGACACAAAGCCGGGCCTTTAGGGATCCGGGTTTGTAGTAAATCCCGGAGTGGATGACGCCGCTGTTGTGCCCGCTCTGGTGCGCCGCAACACGATTTTCTTTTTCGACCAGCAGCAGCTTGCGCCCGGGATAACGTCGAGTAATTTCCAAGGCGACGGCGAGGCCGACGACACCGCCACCGATGATGAGCACATCAAAACGTGAGTCGGTCATGGAGCCAAGATGTTGGAAACCGCTCGCGGACGATAGAACGGATTAGTCTACGACGAGTGTGACCACCGTGCTCTGCCCAGCATCGGCGGGTGTCCCTGCAGAGGTACCGGTGACCGTAACGTGATAGGTGACCGGATTAGTGGGACCAATCCCCGTGCCTCCACCGCCCGCGCTGACACCGCCGCAAGCGGCAAACAGCAACGCAATGGCGACGAGTACTACGAAACTGAGCAGGGTTGTCCTCCTTGGACAGAACTGTTTCGGCTTTATCCAAAAGATGAAGGCTCCCGGCAGAAGCAAGGCAAGACCGAAGAACATGGAACCTCGACCTGGCAACCCATCCAAATTCGCCTTAACCTTGGTTGAAATGCTCATCACGACGTCTGCGCCGGAGACGCCAGGAGTCACAGGTGCCGCCGGGCTGAATACGCACTGAGCCTGAGAGGGAAGACCGGAGCTGCACACGAGGCTCACCGCGAAGTCGAAAGATGCACCCACAGGCTGGACCCGCAGGTTATATGGCCCGGAAGTTTGTCCTGCCGTGACGGTCTGACTTTGTGTAGAAGAAGTCAGCAGAAAATCCTGCGCCAGAGTCAGCGCAACGATCGCGGAATGAGCAGGAAATCCCCCGAAGTCATGGGTGTTGATCTTGATGTTATACGTGCCGGCGGATGCGCCCTTTGGCACCCCAACCGACGCGGAGAGACTGGCTTCGCCACCGCTGGTGAGCGTCACTGAGTTTCCTGAAAGCGTACACATTGCGCCGGGGAGAGCAGTGGCGTCGCACGCGGCGCTGATCTTTCCCGCGTACGAAAACAAGGATCCGAATTTAAGATTGGCCGTCACTTGCCCGCCCGGAACGGACGATAGCGCTTGCGTGCCATAGATCGAATAGTCGCCCACACTGAAAGGAATGGCCACGCTGTGCGTCGTTGAGCCAGACTTGCCGGAAACACTGACGGAATAGTTCCCTGCTGACACATTTGCAGCGTTGATCGTCAGGGTAGCTGTAGCCGGAAATGAGTTCACTGAACTTGGATTGATGCCGCAAGTGCCTGTTCCGGATGTGCTCTGGCACGACAGCGCGACAGCGCCACTGAACCCGTCCTGGGAGTTGATCGATATCGGGCCGGTGGTTCCGCTGCTCCCGGCGTTGACTTCGGGAAACGCACCAGACTCGCTGAGAGTGAAATCCGGATTTGCCGTAACGTTCAAGCTAAACGAAGTGCTCAGGACAGACGGCGCTCCGGCACTTGCGGCCTGGATTGTGACCGAATAGCTACCGGCCACAGTTTCTGCCGGTACGGCTACACTCGCGGTCATGTTGACCGGCGACGTTGAAGTCGGCGCGACCGTTGCGCCGGGCGTCAAGCCGCACGTCGCGTTCGAAATACTTGTGCTGCACGACACTGTGACACTCTGGTTGAACGACCCGGCCGCGGTCACCTGAAAGCTAACCGGGAAAGATGTGGAACCCCGGTTCACAGTCACAGCTGCCGGCGATGGCGTAGTTAGGCCAAAGCTGACCAGATGGAGCGTTAACGGGATCTTGTGCGTTATGTGTTTTGGGTCGGAACCGTAAGCCTGCAGATCAAACGCATAGTCTCCGGCAGAACCGCCTACAGTTAGGGTGAATGGAGTCTTCGAGGCAGGCGTCAGAGTGGCCGGGCTCGCCGAACAGGTGGAAGGTGGATTTGTACCATCCGGGACACAACTCAGGGTCACAGAGTTTGTGTATCCGTTCTGCGCGGTCACTGTTCCACTGAAAGTGGCAGACTGTCCTGCGAACGTCGTCAACGAAACAGTCGGTACTGAAATTTGAAAATCCGGTGTTATCACTAAATTGAACTGCCAGATCCCTCGCCCATAAGTCGAGGCGCGAAGCAGTTGCTGCCCACCCGACGCAAACACGCCCAGGCCTGTGACGGAAACGTTGGGCAGATAGCCTGGAAGATTGGTGCTGGGGTTCGGACCGACTTCCGTCCAACCGGGGGATGTCGTCGAACTGCTGAACACGCCAACGTCGGTTCCTACGAATACCAGCGACATCGGCGGATACACGGCAACAGCGTTGACAGGTGCATCGGGAAGATTTCCGGTGAAGTCAGTCCAGGTGGCGCCAGAGTTGGTGGTCTTCCAAATATGCCCTGTGCCACCGGTAAACCCCATCACCGTTACGTAGGCTGTATTTCCTGTCGCGTCCGATGTGTCGGTCGCGACCGAAGAGATCGTGTACTGATACGGATTGATGTTTCCCTGCGGACCGTTATTGGTCACATCGATAAACGCCGGCACTCCTGCGGAGGCATCCCTGGTCACCCAGACCCGGCCGCCGGGAACCGACTCGATGGGGCCTTCGGTTCCGGGGCCAGCCGTCGTCGCGTAAATGATGCTCGAACCATTGGTGTCTCTAAGCCCGCCGGCCGCAAGCGCTCGTACCTGATTCACTTCGGTACCATCACAGGTTCCTGAGCCCAAGGTGTCGAAGTTCGGGCTTAGCGCAGTGAACAGACCTCCGGAGCGCGGTCCGCGCCAGACGCGGCATGTGCCTACCAGCATTGCTGTGGAGGAATATGGATCCAGAAGGAAAGAGGGATAGAACGCGCCGTCGTCGCCGCCTACGGTGCTGCTCGTTACCACCGTATCGAAACTACCGGTCCGGCAATTGATGCCACCAGTACAGAGTTGAATCCCGAGGCCGCCGGGGGCTAGATCCGGGTTGGACGCATACCAGTTCGATGGCGCGCTCAGGTCAATTGCGCTATGCCCGCCGTCTCCGCCGAGAACATTCCCCCAGCCTGAATTAGTCGTGGCCTGACTGCTTGCTGGAGATCCATTGCCCTGTGCTCCTCCGAAAACCGTATTCACGTCCGTCGGATGTAGAGAGAAACTCACAAACTGTGTCATGGATCCGAGATTATGGTTAAGGTTGTCGAACGCATTTGCACCCGAACACATCCCCGTGACCAGACCGTTGTAACCATCGGGTGCGCGGTAGATTCCACCATCGTTGGCGAAGTACAGGAGAGCATTTCCCGAATCGCTGCCCGTCGCCGGAATCAGACCGGCCATCGCATGCTGGGCGGGATGTACGTGAGCGGGACCGGCAATCGGGCTGCATCCATAAACGTGAGTGAGATTGATAAACGGCTGCACGGCGCAACCGGGATTCGAAGGCTTCAAAGAACATTTGTAGATGTTCGTAGCGCCAGCGTACAGGTCGGTGTTGGCTAGATTTGGAATGGCGACGAGCGCCAGATCATAGACCGCTTGTTGCACGCCGCAGCCTTCGACGTCTCCGCAATTCGTAATCCCTGCGCCCGAGATGGAAGTCCAGGAAGAGCCAGCATTCAGGCTCTGCCATATTCCTCCATCTACAACACCCCCGCCAGGGGAGAGATAGATATACCAGACGTACATCTCGTTTCGTCCGGGGACCACCTCGATTTCGGCACGGTAGATCGGGCATGCATAGTTGTTCGAGTTCGCTTGGGGCGGGCATGCGCTCGCACTGAGCACGGAACCGCCTGGCTGGATTGCAAGACGGGACCAGTTCACGCCGTCTCGGGAAGAATACACACCGTGGTAGCGGATCGCGGCGAAGAACTGACCGGCGGTCGCGTTGTACACGACCGATGTCGCTGAGGTTGGATCCGTCAGCCCAGTGGAATCCGAGAGGGCATCGTAAGTCCAACTCTGCCCCGAATCCAGCGATGTATACAGGCCCGGCTTTGTCCCGCTGGTGGATGCGCCCTCAATGATCCCCTCGTAGGTGGTTGCCATCGCCGCGACGACCGTGTTCGTCTGTCCGCTGGAACTACTGAAGGCGAGATGTGCACCCCCAAGTCCGCTGAAAGAGAGCGCGCCGTTGTCCGCTTTCGAGATGAGACTCCATGTGGTGCCTGCATCTGTGGAGCGCAGGATTCCCAGACCGAAATAAGAGTCGCCGGAATTGTTCGTTTCACCAGTGCCCGCAAGGATCACAGATTTCGTTGCATCGCTGTTGCCGGGCTGGATCGCGAGCGCGCCAATCGCGAGCGTGGCTTGATTATCTGAGACGGGAGTCCAGGTCACGGCGCTTGCGTCCGCGTTGGCGGCGTTGTTCGACTTCCATATCCCGCTTTGAGCACCTCCTTCGTAAACCGTATTTCCACTGGGATCCGCGGGATCGATGGCGATAGAGGTGGCTCGTCCCGAGACGAATCCGTAATCCTGCAAGCCTGTGCCACTAGCATCCGATGCCAAGGGCGCAGGACCCAATGGTATCCACGAGCCAGAGGAGAGCGATGTCTGGGCGTAGGCCTGAGAGGAAGGGTCGGCCCGCAGCGCACGCAGACGCAATTTTGATTCTTGTGCCCTCCGCCGTAATTCCGCCGAGACCTGGCCACGTGAGACACGACCGCGATAGAACCAGTCATTGGCCATTTTGTTATGTACGGCTGACGAGTGGGCATCGTTGAGTAGAACGGGACTGATCTGCTGTGCAGAGCTGACGCAAACGAAGGCGGCGACAAACAGACCCGTGAGAAGATAACGACTCTGGATAAAGACGTTCACCGGACAGTATCCGAAGAGAGGCTTCTGGAGGCAATGCAAAAGCACACGGAACGTATCGCATCGGCCCACTTTGGGAAAATAGAGCCCTGCCGTCAGCGTGCGTTCCCCACTCTACGGGTATTCCTGATGACAGTTGAAGCTCTGAATCTGTACCGAGGCGATGCGAAATGAGAAAGATTTTTACTTCTGTTCTGACTACGGGAGCCTTGCTCGCTGGGGGTTTCTCCCCACTGGCTCGAGCGCAACAAGCATCTCCGGAGTTGATCGTCGCCGCGGCCGCCGATCTGAGTTCAGCTCTTCCCGAGAGCGCTCAAGCTTATGAGAAGAAGACGGGAGTAAAGCTCAAGCTCTCTTTCGGGGCCTCCGGTGCGATTACGCAGCAGATCCACAACGGAGCGCCATTCGACATCTTTTTCTCTGCTGACATGGATTACCCGAAGCAACTCATCGCCGCCGGCGAAGCCGACGGCAGCAGTCTCTATGAGTACGCAGTTGGACAGCTTGTGCTCTGGGTGCCTGCGGATTCTCCTTTGAACGTTCGGATGGGAATGGAAATTCTGCTCGACCCGTCCGTGAAAAAGATTGCGATCGCAAACCCGCAACACGCACCCTACGGCCGCGCTGCGGTTGCAGCCCTCAAGCATGCCGGGGTTTACGACCGAATTGTGGACCGGCTCGTGATGGGCGAGAACATCTCTCAAGCTGCGCAGTTTGCCGACTCCGGGAACGCACAGGTGGGATTAGTTGCCCTGGCGCATGCTGTGTCTCCGGCAATGCGCGGAAGAGGCAAGTACTGGCAGATTCCGGCAGATTACTATCCTCCCCTTGCGCAGGGTGTGGTTGTGCTGGCTCATTCGCAACATAAGAAAGAAGGCGCGGATTTTCTCGAGTACATCAAATCGGGCGAGGTTGCAGAAATATTGCGGAAGTATGGATTCACCCTTCCGCAGAGGCAAGGAAACTAGCCGCGAGCTCCGCGTAAGGCAATCGAAGTCGGAAGAAGCTCCGCGGACAAACCCGCCTTCGCCAGTTGTGCCGCCACCGCCTTCTGAGTTTTGGCAACGGACGCATTTGAGTCTAAGAAAACGAGAACCGAGGGCCCCGCGCCGCTGAGCGCGGCACCAAGAACCCCGGACTTTCCTCGCAGTTCCTGCAGGGCGGGGAGCAGCGGACACAACGGAGCGCGGTACGGCTGGTGGATGCGATCTTCAAGCGCTGCGGAAAGCAGGTCGTGTCGCCCCTGGCTGAAAGCCGCAAGCAGCAGCATCGAATTCTGAATGTTCACGACGGCGTCGCCGCGTGAATACTGCGTTGGCAACACGCCACGGGCTTTTTCCGTAGCGAGACTTTGCTCGGGTACCACCAGCAGCAGCGGCCACTTCCCTTTAGGTCGAATGCATACCACCTGCGCCTCTGCTTCGCCGGACATCCGCGCCACCGTGAGTCCTCCCATCCAGCAGGCCGACGCATTGTCGGGATGATGCTCGCGGCGGGAGGCTTCTCCGACGATCTGGGAGTCGTTCCAGCGGAGTCGCCCAAAATGATTCGCCAGCGCAATGCCCGCAAGCCGCGCGGCTGCCGACGAACCGCAACCCTTCCCGACGGGAATGTCATTCCGAATGCGAAGGGACAGCGGCACAACATCGCGTCCAGCGCTGGTCAGCACCTCGCGATAGGTATTAAGGATCAGATGATTCTCGACGGTGCCGCAGATCGCTTCATCGCGGCCCGTAGCCGAGATAAAGAACTCGTTCGCGGGCTGGGCGTCAACCTTGATGCGGAAATCCATGGCTAGCGCCGCGGCGTCGAACGCCGGACCCAGATTCGCGGACGTTGCCGGAAGGGCTATCCGGAATGGCTTCGAGTTCATACTCGTGCGGGGCATCGGCGGGTCAGGAATTCTCAGCTTGCTCCAACATGCGCGTGACTGCTTGAAGTGTCGCATCCAAAACAACCGGCGGGTGCCGGAGCGATCGCAATCCCTCAGCTTCCGGGAACATCTCGCCGCGATGGAATTCGATGGTGAAATCCGGATCCTTAAGAAGATTGCCGGTGAGGACCAGCACGACGCTTTCATCGCGTTTTACGAATCCCTGCTTGAGCAGTTTCTTCAATCCCGCGAGGGTAACCGCTGAGGCGGGCTCGCATCCGATGCCTTCGGCGCCGATCTCGGCTTTGGCCGCGGCGATCTCCATCTCGGTGACCTGTTCGATGGCACCTCCGGTGGATTGCAGCACCCCCACTGCTTTCTTCCATGAAGCAGGGTTCCCAATACGGATTGCCGTGGCCCGTGTTTCCGCGGAAACGCTGATCAGTCGCTTGCCGCCACCTTCGCGCAAGGTGCGCACGAGCGCATTTGCGCCTTCAGCCTGGATCACCGACAGCTTCGGCAGCCGCGTGATAATGCCAAGCTCATGCATCTCAAGCAGGGCTTTCCCGATTGCCGAGCTATTTCCGAGGTTCCCACCGGGAACGATGATGTGATCGGGCGCCTCCCAATCCAGCTGTTCGAGCAACTCGAAGGCAAGCGTCTTCTGCCCCTCAAGGCGGAATGGATTGATGGAGTTCAACTGGTATACCGGCGCACGCAGAACCAACTGCTGCAGCAGTTTCAGGCACCCGTCGAAGTCAGTGCGGAGTTGGCACGTGATGGCCCCGTAGTCGAGAGCCTGTGAGAGCTTGCTCCAGGAAATCTTCCCTTCGGGCACCAGAACCAGGCTGCGCAAGCCTCCGCGAGCGGCATAAGCCGCCATCGATGCGGACGTGTTCCCGGTGGATGCACAAGCAACCCAGCGAAAACCGGCGCCGCGCGCGAAAGTTGCGGCGACCGTCATGCCGGCATCTTTGAAAGATCCCGTGGGATTCATGCCCTGATGTTTAGCGAACAGATGCTCAACACCAGTCGTTCGAGAACATCTCGGCAACTCGTATAAAGGAGTATTTCCTTCACGCAAAGTGATGACTTGCTCATCTGCAACGCCAGGCAGCAAATCCCGAAAGCGCCATACGCCGCTGATATCGACCGCCTTGGAAGATACGCGACGATCGCGCCAGATCGCCTTCAATACGCCAGGATCAAGCTTGTTGTGATTCCAGGTCGGGTACGCAATCTCGAGAAGATCGCCGCAGTGTGGACAGCGAAAATCCTGGCTGGCGCTGTCGCCCATATCGCCGCAGCCGATGCAGCGATAGCAAAACTGGGATGCATGCACAGCGGGAACGGGACTGGAAGGCGAAGACATGGGCCGCTATTTCTCTTTCCGCAGGTAGTCGTCCGTCTTGTTGATCCAGTCAGCGCGCGGAGGCGTGAACACATCGAGATCCACCGTGTCTTCGAGCGCCACAGCCTTATGCGGCATGTGCGATGGAATGCAAAGCACCTCCCCTGCATTCACAACGATCTCTTTGCCGTCGATGTAGAACTTCAGCGCACCCTCAACGATGTAAGTCAGCTGCTCGTTGTGATGGCTATGAAGCGGAACGATACATCCCTTCTTGAGCAGTACACGTGCCAGCATGATCTCCTGGCCAACCACGAATTGCCGCTGCAGCAAAGGGTTGAGGTCCTCCAGCGGAATGGTATGCCACGGAATGTACTGCAGCTTTGCCGTCGTGGCAGTCTTCTGACTCGCAGCGTTCTTAGCGGATGGAGGGGAGGCGCTTCGCGGCTTCTGCTTGGAGCGCGCGCTGGCGGATTTCGTTTTCTTCTTCGACTTTTTTGCCATGTGTTTTCGCCTGATTCGCTTACTAAGAGATACCTTCCAAAATGCGAACGTCTCTTTTCACGTCTCCCAGAACTTCTATCGCCTTTTTATACTCGGGGCTCTCATAGGCGGCGATGGCATCCTGTACGCTGTCAAACTCAACCACAACGGAACGCTCGTGCACTCCCGCTTCATAGACTTTCACCGGCATACCACGAGAGATAAAGCGCCCGCGGTGCGACTGTACCACCGGTGTTGCGAGCTTGACGTAATCCTGCAAAACTGCCGGATTGCCAATGGATTGGTAGAAAGTGATCCAGTATCCTTTACCCATTCAAAGCCCCCGAAACATTCGTTGAACTTCTCAAAATGCTCGTCACTGCACTCTGCCGTTGTACAGTTTCACAGCCGTGTCGTGGAGGTACGCGCTAGCTAACTCAAGCGCGCGGGTTTCGGTGATTTCACCCTCGGAAATCATCTCCGCAAGCGCGGCGGCTAACGCCATGCGCGACGACTGCGCGCCCAGCCAGTAGCTCTCTTCGGCGCCCAGCACCTGATTGTACGGGAAACAGTCCGTCCCGAACGTGACCTTATCGGGGAATGTTTCCAGCCACATTTTCAGGGTGTCTTTGAAAGCGGAAGGATACTGAGCCAGTTCGCCGAACGAAGAGTCCATGTACACATTCTTCATCGCGGCGAGCCAGATCGCTTCGCGTTCCAGCGGATATCCCCCGTGAATCATCACGAATATCGTCGATGCGTAACGCGGATCGCGCAGTACGCTCTCCAGATTCATGATGTTGCTAGCCGAGAGGTTGAAGTAATCGCCAATGCCGATCGCGGTGTGAATATGCACGGGCAGGTGCAGGCGCCCTCCCTCCTGAACGAGGTATCGGAAGATGAAGTCCTGGAAGTTGCGGTATTCCCTCTCGGTGGGAATTCCGCCGGCCACGTAGCGTCTATATAAATCTTCGGCTTGCGTGCGCGGCGGATCGCCAAAGGTCGTCGGGCGGAAATAAGCCACTTCGAACTTCATCGCGATGCCGCCGCGCTTCGAATTATCTTCCAGCACCTGGCTGATGAACTTCAGGTAGTCGTCGAAGGTAGGCGGAAGTTTGCTGATATTTTCTTGCTGCATCCATCGGTGCAGCATCTTCTCTTGCAGCGGAATGAATACGCCCTCATCCGGATTGCGCCCTGTTTCCCGCTCATTATTAAAAGGCCACAGGAAAGAATCGGCGAAGAAGACCCAGGGAAAACGCTTTGCATCGAGATAGTCGGGCATCATGGCGCGATTGGCGACCGAACTCTCGATGTTGATCTTGTCGAGAATCGAATCGAAGTAGGCCGTGCCTTTAAGTTGCCCTTTCAGCGCGGTCTTCTTATCCAACAGCCATTTCGCGTGCTCAGGAGAGAGGTCATTGTATGGATATCCGAATAGCGCTTTGGCTGCCGCGGCGAGTTCCGGATTATCGTCCCGGGTTCGCAGCGCTTCACTGGCATTCGGCGGGGCCGCCATGGCATCGACATCGGGATCGTCAGCGTATCCCGGGTGTGCGTGATGATCGAATGCCGGAATTTTTTCGATCTGCGGCAGAAGCCGTTGATAAATCTGTTGAACATCGGGACCGGGGAAAGGCCGCGCCTGAGCCGCGCAAAAGCTCGCCGCCGCCATCAGGAACGACACTCGCATTACGATTCGCATGGATTTGCCCTCGACTCACAAACACAACACGACTGATTCTTGAATTACCGGACGGCCGCTGTGTCCTGCCAAGCCGTGGATACTTTCTGGATGCGGGCCACGGCCTCCTTCAGAGTCTCGGTCGAAGAAGCGAACGAGAAACGCACGAAGTCCTTGCCAGCGGCGCCAAACGCTGCACCCGGAATGGCGGCGACTCCACCTTCTTCGAGCAAAATGCGACAGATATTCTCAGCGCTCGTACCGGTATCGGTGATGTCGACCCATGCATAGAATGCGCCCTGCGGTGGCAGGCAGCGGAATCCCGGAACCTGATTCAGATCGCGCGCGAACTGATCTCTCCGGCGCGCAAATTCCCCGACCATGCGCGGCGTGTTGTTCTCGCGATCGCGAAGCGCCTCGATTGCGGCATATTGCGTGAATTCGGCAACGCACGTGTACGTATTCACGACCATCATGCTGAGCGCAGGAACCACGTCCGGCGGTGCGACGGTGTAGCCCAAGCGCCAGCCCGTCATTGCGAAGCTCTTGGAGAATCCGTCGATGATCAAAGTCCGCTCGGCCATGCCCGGGTAGCGCAGCATGGAGAGGTATTCGCCGCCATAGATAATGCGCGCGTAAATCTCGTCCGATAGCACCCACAGGTCGTGCTTCACCGCGAGTTCCGCCAAAGCGCGCTGGACTTCATCGGTATAGACGGTTCCGGTCGGATTCCCCGGAGAATTCGTCAGCAGCATCCGCGTGCGCGAAGTGATCTTCGATGCGATCTCGTCTGGATTGGGCTGGAACTTGTTCCGAGCTGACAGCTCAAATGGCACAGGCACAGCGCCCAGTCCGAGTGTGATGGAGGGATATCCGGGGAAGCCTGGGTCTGGAAAAAGCACTTCATCGCCCGGCTCGAGCAGCGCCATCATGGACTGGAAAAGAGCGATCTTGCAGCCAGGTGCGATCACGACATTCTCAGCAGCAACCTTGATGTTGCGGGTGCGATCAAGATAGGCAGCGATCTCCTGCTTCAGCGCGGGCACGCCGTTCACCGCACAGTAGCGATCCTTGCCCTCGACGAGCGCCCTCGCGGCGGAATCGATTACCGATTTGCCCGGATGAAAGTCCGGCTCTCCGAGTTCGAGGTGAATGATCGACTGGCCCTGCGCTTCAAGTTCCTTGGCGCGGGCAAACACGGAGAGGGCTCCCTCTCCGCTCATGACTGACATTCGTGAAGCAATTTTCCGCATGAATCTCCTGGAGTCGCGAGCTACGAGCCCTGAGTTTCGAGCGGACTGCGCATTGCTCGTAGCTCATAACTCACAGCTCGTAGCTCATAATCCTTTGTACATTCCTCCATCAACGAGCACGGTCTGGCCGGTGATGTACGACGCACGCTCCGAGGCAAGCCAGACTACGGTGTCGGCAAACTCCCGCGGTTGCCCGACACGTTTGACTGGAGCGTCAGCGGCCCATCCGTCGAAAAAGTCCTGCTCGGGTTTCCCCGTCGTTGCCGACCGGGCCTTCGCCAACTCTTTCAATCGATCCGTCGCCGTGAAGCCGGGACCGACGTTATTGACCAGTATGCCGTCTTTGCCAAATTCGTTGGCGAGACTCTTCACGAGCCCGACCACCGCTGTGCGGACCGCGTTCGAAAGCACCAGATCCGTTACCGGCTGCTTCGTGGTGATCGAGGTGATCGTGATGATCCGTCCCCACTGCTTCCGCTGCATGTGCGGGATGACCTCGCGGCAAAAATAGACCGTGCTCAGAAAGTTGGCATTGATGGCGCGCTGCCAATCTTCGAGGGAGGCGGAGAGGAATCCTTTTGCAGGGGGGCCGCCGGCATTCGTTACGCAGATATCCACGCTACCGAACTTGTTTGCGACCGCAGCAACGAACGCCGCGACGGCAGTGGCGTTAGTGACGTCGAAGGCCTCCGTAAAGACTTCCACATTCTGCTGCTCGCGGATCTTACGGGCGGCGGCGGTGAGTGTCTGCTCATTGCGGGCGCACATGGCCAGCCGGCATCCTTCTGCGGCAAAAGCTTCAGCAGTGGCGAGTCCGAGCCCCTGGCTGGACGCGGCCACCAGGGCGACGCGGTTCTTGAGTCCGAGATCCATGGAAGTCAGCGATTATAAATGGTTGGGGCTTGTATCCGGAATCGAGAACGGCGACAAACACAAAGGACACAAAGGCCCACGAAGGAATTCGAGGCTTCGCTTGCGGGCCGCAACCTGCGCCTTTACTCTTTGAGCGTGAGGAAATCATGACTACGCGTAAACGCCGCCCTGAAACTGCTGCCGTGCGCGGAGCCTCCGATTTGGAGAAGAAGAACGCTCCCGTTACCGCTCCGATCTATCAGACTTCGACCTTCGAGGTCACCGACAACGAAGAACAGATCCGGGTGACAACCACCGACCGTTATTACACGCGATGGGGAAATCCGACCATCACTTTGGCCGAGCAGACCGTCGCAGTTCTCGAGGGCACGGACGCCGCGCGAGTCTTCGCTTCGGGCATGGGCGCAATCACGACCACCATCCTGGCGCTGTTGAAAGCTGGAGACCACATCGTCGCTCAGCGCGATATCTATGGCGGCGTCACGAAATTCTTCTCCCAGTGGCTGCCGAAGCTGGGCATAGACACAACGTTCGTGGATACCACCCAGTACGATCAATATGCAGGTGCTATCCGGCCGAATACCAGGATGCTGTACCTGGAATCGCCGACCAACCCAAGCGTGCGGGTGATTAGTTTCAAGAAGAGCGCGGCGCTCGCCAGGCAGCACGGTCTCATCAGCATGATCGATAGCACGTTCGGAACGCCGATTAACCAGCGTCCAGCGGAGTACGGCATCGATCTGGTCATGCACTCGGGGACGAAATATCTAAGCGGGCACGCCGACCTGACTTGCGGCGTCATTAGCGGGCGGCGCGACCTGATCGACCAAGTCGACGACACGCGCAAGACGTTGGGCAACTGCATGGATCCGCACGCGGCGTGGCTGCTGATCCGCGGCATGAAGACACTGGCCGTGCGAGTGGCGCGGCACAACGAAAATGCCCTGCGTGTGGCCGAGTTTCTCGAACAGCACGCGAAGGTGCGAAGAGTGTATTACCCATTCTTGAAGAACGATCCGCAGTATGCGGTCGCACGCGAGCAGATGTCCGGCGGCAGCGGCATGGTCACGTTCGAAGTCGACGGCACTGGAGACGACGCAAGGCGAGTCAGCGAGGAGATGCGAATGTTCACACTCGCAACCAGCCTGGGAGGAGTTGAGTCCCTGGTCTCGATCCCGGTGCTGACTTCACACGCGATGATCTCCGAGGAGCAACGAAAGCAGATGGGCGTGACCGAGCAGATGGTGCGACTGTCCGTCGGGATTGAGAGCACCGAGGATCTGATAGAAGATCTCGAGCGAGCGTTACAGGTTGTCGGCGCGCGACAGAGCGTGCCGGTAGGCTAGAACCGTTTTCAGTACAATCGTTCAGGCAAAAAGAACCCGGCCTCTTGCGAGGCCGGGTTTGGCGTTTCTTGGGTTGATCCTAGAAGATGAACTTCGCACCAAACTGCACTACACGAGCCAAGTGAGCCGAGGCTATCTCCAGGAATCCGCCACTACCCAGGGAACCGTCGGGTCCACCCCACTGCGTATGGTTGAAAACATTGAATGCTTCAGCACGGAACTCAAATGCCATGCTCTCTTTAATGGCGAAATGCTTGAAGAGGCCCATGTCGAAGTTGGTGCGATTCGGATTTCTCAGGTAATTCCGGCCTATGTTCCCGAAAGTCAGGCCGGTCGGCGCGACAAATGCATTGGGGTTGTAGAAATACCCGGCATAGTTGCTGGCCGTGACTTGGCCTCGTCCGGGAACATTCTGCCGAGGATTGCTAATGGCATCTGGATAGGAACCCGTTCCGACGCCGTTGCCGACGCCCGCATTGTCCCCATAGGTAGTTCCGTTGGTTACGTTCAGCGGAGTACCGGTGGAGAAGGCGAAAATTCCCGACCACTGCCAGCCGCCGAGCAGAGAATGGGTGAGACCCGGTTTTCTGAAGAACGGCAGATCGTATACGTAGCCGACGTTCAGCATGTGGCGCTGATCGAAGTTCGAACTGGCACGATTTGAGGATGGGTCGTACGAATTCACGAAGCTCCCATCGTATCGATCTGATGAATCGTCGATGGAGTGGCTATAGGTGTACGCCACCGAGAGGTTCAACGATCCCACAGTTTTGCGGCTCGCGACCTGCAGCGCGTGATAGATCGATGATGCTTTAGGCTCGAGGCGCGTGATATTTGCAACGCCCTGAAACGGACGATATGGATTCGCATCATTGCCGCAAGCCGTTTGCAGGTTGATTGCTGTCTGGCCGGTGAGAGTCTGCCCGTTAACAACGCCAGTCACAGTTGGTAGGCCGACGTTGGAGAGACTATTGCAGTCCGCCGCGCTGATTTGCTGGCCGGGAAGATACGGGTTGTCCGCCGCCGGAGTGGGGAACAACTGATTGAGGTTATTTTGGCGGCCCAGATGAGTACCCTTGCTGCCTACATAAGACACGGTGAGCACTGTATGGCCCGGCAATTCGTGCTGGACATCCAGGTGCCATTGCTGCATGTAGGGCCAAACGACGGTTTGCGGTATGGAATAGAAACTGGACGGGAATACCGGTGCTATTCCGGTGAGACCGGTGTTTCCGATGTTCAGGTAGCCAGGGACGTTGTTCTGCGTCTCGCTCTGCAACAATGGAGACGTCTGGCCTTCCATACCCTCTGTGTTGGCCTCGTTTCCGTTTGCATGTTCGAAGAAGACGCCATAACCGCCTCGGATTGCCGTCTTGCCGTCCCCTCGCGGATCCCAGGCAAACCCGATGCGAGGAGCCGGGTTGAACAGATGCCCTTTCAAACAGCCGGCGTTCGAATTTCCTCCGATCGTTGAGCCAGTGAATCCATTGAAGGTAACGGTCCCTCCTGGGCCACCGCATTGAACTAGACCTAACAGCGGGTTGCCCACGCCCGGAACCAGCGCGCCCGCGGTTCCAGTGATCGAACCATCGCCATCGACTAGAGGCGCATTGGCGATGCCCGCGGCATAAACCGATGGATCCCAATTGTAGGCGTGGTGATATCGCTCTCTGTATGTTCCCTCAAGACTCACACGCAGACCCAGGTTAAGGGTCAGGTGGTCGGTAACGCGCCAGTCATCCTGGAAATAAGGCTCGAAGATCTTGTACCGGTTGTAGAACTTCAACTGATTGCTGCCTTGGCCAAAGCTGGCGATATTTCCCATCAGCAGGTCGGCAAAGGCGTTCCCTGTTCCCAGGGTTTGACCGCCTACCAAGACACTGCTGGAAGCCTGTGCAAACGTCAAAGCTCCGTTTTCCTGAACGCTGCTCAATTCGTTTTTCTGGCCAGCGACAAAATAACCGCCGAAGGTCAGATTGTGGTGTCCGATGATTTTCGTGAGGTTATCGCGGTAGGTATATGTCGGATTGGAGTTGTAGGGCCCCTCCGGCCAGATGCCGTTCGGGTCCATCGCTATCCCGTCATAGATTCCGCCCGTTAGCGAAATCGCCGGTAGTTTCCCTGCAAAGCCATTATTGAAAAGGAAACCCATTTGCGAGTCCAGGCTGGAAGGCCGCTGCCATGCACCGACGGACTTGAACGAGATGTGGTCCGTGGTATAGCTGGCTACGAATTCATTGAGGAGCGTGGGAGAGATGGTGCTCGTCAGCCGCGCGACCATGCTCACTCCAGGTCCGTCGAATGCCGTCTGTACCGTCGGGAAGGATGCCGAATCCCAGATTGGTCCGGCTTCAATCGTGTTCCATGAGTCGTGGATATAGCGGAACGTTACGCGATTGTGCTCGTTGATATTGTGATCGACGCGCACCAACTCCTCGCGCCAACTCGTGGGCAGAGTAATGTTCTTGTTGAACGCTGATCCCCCGGGCACATCTAAGGTGCCCACCGGAATCAGAGGCAGGATCGCCGTCGCGGCCGGGTCGACCGGGACCTGATTATTAGTGAAATAGGTTCCCGTCGCCGGATTTACCGGGCAATCGGCGAAAGACCCCGACACAGGGTTCGGACACAAATCACTGAAATCCCCGGTACGCTCGGCGCTATACGGTACGACCTGATTGAAACCCGCCGGAACACGTTCTCGACGCCATTCCTCGGACCAGAAGAAGAAGGTCTTCTGTCTGTCTTTGTTGTACGCACCGGGGATGTAAATAGGGCCGCCGATGGTATAGCCGAAATCATTCTTCTTGTACGGAGGTACCTTGCCGTCGCCGCCGAGCCCCGTGCTGTTGAAATAATTGTTTGCATTGAAAGCATCGTTCCGCACAAATTCATAAGCGTCGCCGTGGAACGCTTTCGTGCCGGATTTGGTTTCCACTTCCACCGTGCCCGAGCCGTTACGGCCATACTGGGCACCGTAGTTCGAAGTCAGAACCTTAAATTCCGAGATCGCGTCGATGCTGGGATAGACGTTCAGCGTCCCGTTGCTGCCGTTATCCATGTTGTCGCCGCCGTCAAGCTCCCATGCGTTGTACTCGGTGCGACCGCCATTCATGCTGAACGCTACGCTGCCGTTGATGCCGACGGATGGTTCGTCCTGACCAGTCTGATTGCTCACACCAGGAACAAGCGTCACAAGACTGGAGAAGTTCCGCCCATTTAATTCGAGCTGGGTGATCTCTTTTCCGGTCACTGTGCCGGCCAACTCGGACGATTGCGTTTCCACCTGGGCTACGTTCTCGCCCTGCACCACGACTTCCGTGGTGATCGCTCCGACTTCCAGGTTGACATCGACGCGCGCCTTCTCAGCGACGTCCAACTTGACGCCTTTTGCCTGGAACTTCTTAAATCCAGCCGCGGTCACGATGATGTCGTACGAACCCTGCGGCAGCGCGGACTGGTTGTAGTCGCCGGTGGAGTTGGTATTCATCTCGCGGGTGATGCCGCGCTCCGGGCTCGTGACGACGACAGTCGCCCCAGCGATCGCCGCTCCGGACGGATCTTTCACCGTGCCGGTGATCGAACCCGTCTGCGCCCAGGCAGAGACGCAGAACATCAGGACAATTGCGATCCCGAACAGCTGACGAAAAGATTTCATGGTGATGGCTCCCCATTGGCGCAGGCATCGGCCCGCGTGGTTCAATCGGCTTCGCCGTGCTAATTCGAACCTGTTCAGTTCGAACCGCGTTTTCGACATGGACTCCCGCCTTGGTGTGAGACCCGAGCAGGCTTATTAAAACGTATGAATAGTGCGTTTATACGACAGCGACTGTCAAGCAAAAACCGCTATAGAGAGCTTGGGGCTTCACGGTTTGTTCACCGGAATCGTTTACGGACAGCAGATACCGCCCTCAGCGTAGAGTTCGCGTCGACTCGCGTATGACTACTTCCGGCGCTACCTTCCGGTGCGTCGCGCAGACGTCTCGCTTCTCGAGTACGGCATTAATACCCTCGACCACAATTCCCACGGCGGATGCGCCCATGTCCTCCATCGGCTGCCGAACTGTGGTCAGCGATGGAGTGTAGATCGCCGAAGTCGATACATCGTCAAATCCGATGACGGAGCACTGCTCGGGAATACGAATCCCTGCGCGGCTCAAAGCACGGATCGCGCCGAACGCGCTCATATCGTCGAAGGCCAATATTGCGGTGAAGGGGCGTTTCTGGCGGATAAGGTCTTCGGTAATTTTGTATCCGGATTCGAAACTGGAGAGCGGATCACGCGACTCCGGCATATCCATGATCAGGCGGGAATCCAGTTCCAAACCGCATTCTTTCGCGCAGTTGCGAATGCCGCGCCAGCGGGGAGAACTGTCCGTCAAAGCCTTCGGCCCGCGGATGATCGCGATTTTGCGGTGTCCGAGCGAATGAAGATGCTCGAGCGCCAGGCGCCCTCCGAGCTCGTTATCCACGATCACCGAACTGATCGAGTCTGTATCCAATTCGCAGCCGATCATCGCCGTTGGAATGCTGCTCTTTTCCAGATCGGCCAACAGGTTGATATCAAGAAACACCCAGTTCGCCACCACGATAAGCCCTTCAACGCGGCGGTCCAGCAGCATCTCCAGATACCGTTCGAAGCGGCTGCCTTCGTTATGCACGTCGGTAAGGATCGGGAGGTACGACGCCTGATAAAGGGTATTCTCAATGCCGCGCAGGATGAGCGTGCAGAAGGGGTCCGTCATGTCGAATACCATGACGCCCACCGTGTGGCTGCGCTTGCTGCGCAGGGACCGGGCAAACTGGTTGGGGCGGTATCCGAGTTTCTGCGCGGCGCGCTCGATTCGCTTTTTCGTAACCGCGGGGATGTAGCGCGCCAGGGGCGCGTTATTCAGCACGATTGAAACGGTGGTTGAGGAAAAGCCGCTTTCCTTGGCCACATCGCGAATGGTTACCATGCGGGCCTTACGCCGATGTTCAGAAATCGGCCATTAGGGGGAGTTCGAGGTTGATCTTGAGCGTCCGGCTCGCGCTTGAATTTCGAGTGAACGCTGGCGGACACTACAGCAGAGACTAATACGAGTGTCAAGCGCACGCATCACATTGGATATTTTCATTTCGCTTCTGCTGGCGATCGCCGCGGCCCTTTTTGCGCTTCCGTTCGCTGCAGTAATCGCGGTTACGCAACAGCCTCGTAGCGGGACGCACGGCGATCCCGCGCAGATATTTCAGCGAGGGCAGGATGCTCTTCAAGCAGGGCATCTAGAGGAAGCAGAGCAGGATTTTCGCCAGGTTGTCCAGATCGATCCGCAATCCGGTGCGGCCCGCGTGAACCTGGGCGTGATCTACATGCGCCGGAAGCAGTGGGACAAAGCTCTGGAGTCCCTGGAGAAGGCCGAGCGCTTGATGCCGGGAGTTCCCGGAATTCGGCTCAATATCGGACTGGCATACTACCGGCAGAATGAGTTCCTCAAGGCGATTCCTCCGTTCGAATCCGTGTTGCAGGAGCAACCGGATGCATCGCAAGCCCGGTACCTGCTCGGACTGTGTTATTTCTTCGCCGACCGGTGGGCCGAGGCCGCGCATGACCTCGAGCCCCTTTGGCCCCAGCAAAACCAGCAAATCCCCTATCTTTACGTCCTTTCGAATGCTGCGCACCGCGCCGGGCTTACCGAACTCGACGACCGCGCCGCCAGGCAATTTAATAATCTGGCAAACGGCACGCCTGAATACCATCTCTTCGCCGGAAAATATCATCTGAACCTCGATCAATTTGATCTGGCGCTGGCTGACTTCGAGGCCGCTGCCAAAGCCAATCCCAAGCTGCCGTTCGTACACTTCAACATGGGGATGGCTTACTTGAAGAAGCAGGAATATGCGTCGGCGCGGGATGAATTCATGAAAGATGCGCAGATCGAGCCGGATTTGGCGTTGAATCATGACCAGCTTGGAAACGTCTACTGGCTCATGCAAGATGACGCGAATGCCGAAAAGAGTTACCGCGAGGCATTGCGGCGGGATCCGCGCCTTGTGGACTCGCACCTGGGGATGGCCAAGATCTATCAGAAGCAAAACAAGTATGCCGCTGCGCTGTCCGAGGCCGATGCGGCGGTGAAGTTCGATCCCGAACGCACCGATGCTCACTACGTTCGCGGCCAAGTGCTGCTTCATTTGGGCCGCAAAGACGAGGCCCGGAAAGAACTGAAGTTGGCCGAGGGGCCAACGGGCGACTCGAAGCAGAAGCGAAATGCCCCGGTTCCCTCCCCGGAACTACTCGAGGATTCGCAGTGATACACTTTTCCCGGCCGCACGTTTCCCTTCAAGTACGACCGCTATTTTGCCGTTCTGGCAGGAGGTTCAATTTATGAAACGCATTCTGAAAGTTGTGGCCATCATTGTCGCCGTGCTCATTGTTCTGGTCATCGCGATCCCGTTCTTCATTGACGCCAATACATTCAAACCGAAACTCGAGTCCGAACTCACGGACTCGTTGGGCCGTCAGGTAACCGTCGGAAATATCTCGCTGTCCCTGCTGTCAGGCGGGGTTTCGGCTGAAAACATCGCCATTGCAGATGATCCGCAGTACAGCAAGTCTGCATTTGTGCAGGCAAAGTCGCTGAAAGTGGGCGTTGAATTGATGCCGCTGATTTTTTCGCGAGTCATCAACATTACCGATCTCACTTTGAACGAGCCACAGATCAGCCTGGTGAAGTCTCCGAATGGCGACAAGTGGAATTTCTCGAGCCTCGGAACAAAGACTGGCGCGGCTGAATCGCAGCCTGCTCCGAGCGGTACCGCAGCCCAATCGGGAACGAAGGCAAATCCTTCGACCTCCACTTCGAAGCCGGCGCCCACAAACCCTCAGGAGGGTTCCGCGCCCGCGTCGCCTTCGGCTGATCATCCGAATCTTTCCGTTGCGAAGCTCAATGTGAACAACGGACGGCTCACGGTGTCACAGGCCAACTCAACGGTTCCGCAACGCGTTTACGACAAAGTTAATGCTCAGATTACAAACTTTTCTTTCACCTCGTCCTTCCCGTTTTCCCTGTCGGCAGACCTTCCCTCCGGTGGAACGCTAAAGCTTACCGGCAATACCGGCCCAATCGACGTGGGCAACGCGGAGCAAACCCCGGTAGATGCCAAGCTGAATGTACAGAACATGAATGTGGCAACTTCCGGATTTATCGATCCGGCGGCCGGAATTGCCGGCGTCGCCGATCTGGACGGCACGGTGAAGTCCGACGGCCACGAGGCGAAGGTTGAAGGAACGCTGAAAGTATCGAATTTAAAGGTTGTGGCGAAGGGTTCTCCCGCGGGAAAACCCGTGAACATGAAGTTCTCGATCGTACATAGTCTCGCGAAAGAAAGCGGCACCATCCCGCAGTGTGACATCTCCATGGGTAAAGCAGTTGCGCATTTGACGGGATCGTACGACGCTCATGGAAAAGTGACTACGGTGAATTTGAAGCTGAACGGCCAGAACATGCCAGTCGATGATCTCGAGGCGATGCTGCCTGCGGTCGGCGTGGTGTTACCTCCCAAAGCAACACTGACGGGGGGCGATCTCGATGTGCAGACCGCAAGCTCCGGACCGGTTGACAAGTTAGTTACGACGGGGACCATACGCCTGCAGAACACGAAACTCGCCAACTTCAATCTCGGCGACAAGATGGCTGCCATCTCGGCCCTCGGCGGCAAAACGACCGGAAACGACACGACAATCCAAAACTTCAGTTCAGATGTGAAGAACTCACCGGCAGGCACAGCCGCAAACAATATCAACCTTACGATCCCGGCGATTGGAGTACTGACAGGCCTGGGAACCGTGAGCCCATCAAACGAACTGGCGTTCAAGATGAAGGCAGATGTCGCCGGAATGTCGGTTCCGTTCGGGATCCAGGGCACCACGTCCGATCCGAAATTCACACCCGACGTGAAGGGGATCGCCACCGGCCTTCTGCAGAACGTACTCGCGGGCCAGCAACCGGGCGCCGCAGGCCAGCAACAGCAGCAGAACCCGATCAACAGCGTAATGGGGCTGTTTAAGAAGAAACAACAACCCCAGAAATAGATCTCCCGCCCCTCCCGTGAGGGGCATATTTTTGGCCGGCATATTTACTATTAAGAATATTTGTTTTAATATAGAGAAATTATGGCTGGCATTTCTGAAACGATTTCTGACGGCTTGGGACGTTATTCGATAGGCGAGAAGCTACGTACTCTACGCTTGCGCAAGAGTATGGGCCTGGTCGAACTGGGAAAACATACGGGCTTGTCCGCTGCACTGCTTTCGAAACTCGAGAGGGGGAAACTGTTCCCCACTCTCCCTACCTTGCTGCGCATTGCGCTGGTATTCGGGGTCGGTCTTGACTACTTCTTTACCGACGAACGCAAACGGCGCGTCGTGGGAGTCGTCCGCAAGGCGGAGCGCGTACGCTTTCCGGAACGTCCCGGCACACAAGATGTTCAATATTTTTTCGAATGCCTCGACTACCGCGCAAACGAACGAAAGCTGAGTGCATTCCTGGCTGATTTCCAGGAAGTCGCTCCGGAGAAACTCAAGCCGCATCAGCATGTGGGCGTGGAATTCCTCTTCGTAATGAAGGGATCACTGACCATCAGAATCGGCAGCGAGGAATTTTCCTTGGATGCCGAAGACGCAATTTACTTCGACTCGGCTGTGCAGCACAGCTATCGTCGCAACGGAACGAAGCCGTGCACCGGCGTGATCGTTACCGTGCCCTGAGCACACCGCGGGGATCCCCGCACAGCCACAACCTGCGAGTGGAATGGTAGTATTGATGATTCCGTAGGGAACGAGTTGAGCCTAACTGGATCCGCGTCAGAAATCGCGAGACCGGGCGGGCAGCTTTTTCGCCCTACCAGGAATCGAACGTACTTGAAAACCAACCTGCTCATGTTGAGATCCCAAGGGTCTGAATCGAAGCTGAAACGGTGGACGGGGCGCGTCAGCCTGCCAGCATTCTGTTTGTTTGCAGCTTTTGTTCTGGCTGCTCCCGCGTCCGCTCAGGATTTCACGCTGACGGCTGCTGCTTTCTCTCCAGAGGCCGTTGCTCCCGGCGGAACTGCCTCTTCGAATATTGCCCTTGTTGCGGGTTCGGGTTTTGCAGGTCCGGTCAACTTTACCTGCACCGTCACGCCCAACGTGCAGATCACCAGCACGTCGTTTCCGGTTTGCACGGTGAGCCCAGGCTCCCTTTCCGGAACAGGCGGCGCTTCGGCGACTGTTACCACGACGGGTACAACACCTCAAATCGGATACACAATCACGATCACCGGTACCGATGGCTTGGGCTCTCAATCGTCGCAGCCGCTGTCGCTGACAGTTCTCGGAGTCACTCCGCAGTTCACGATTACGGTAACGAGCGTTGTGGCACCGAGCAGCGTTGTGGCGGGCAAAGGCGCGGAGGGCGTTATCACCGTGAACCCTCTTGAGGGTTACAGCACTCCACAAGGCGGCTTTATCACTCTGTATTGCGGTTCGATCACGCCGCTGGTCACGATTGCTCCGGTTTGCTCGTTCACCTATCCCGCAGGGCAAAACGGCGTCACAGTAAGCGGCAACACTCCGGTATCTTCAACGCTCACGATCACAAGCTATGGACCGATACCGACGGGTGCCGTAGCTCATCCCCGAAACTTCTATGCGCTATGGTTGCCGGTTCCCATGCTGGGGATTGTGTGTCTCGGGGCAGCCATGGGCGGGAAGCGATCCAGGAAGGCTTGGACGCTGCTGGGTCTGTTCATTATCAGCGGAGCTCTTCTTCTCCTGCCAGCGTGCGCGAATACAACCAGCAATCCGTCAACCTCCACACCCAACGGCACAACGCCTGCGAATACCTACACGTTCACGATTCTCGGAGTCGATACGAACGGCGTGGTATCGAGTAATGCGGGATCAACCAGCACCGCACCTACAGTCAGCCTGACGGTCACTGCTCCAAAATAATCGGATTACAATCCAGACATTCGCCGATCACTACCCGCAGCGCTCTCAGTGAAGGACGAGATGAACCTCTGCTTCTTCCTCGGGAGTTTCTTCCACAGGCTGAAGACTAGGTTTCGAAACGCCCGCTGAGTACGCCGTCCGCGGCGGTCGTGATGCC
Source organism: Terriglobia bacterium (assembly GCA_963727085.1). Taxonomy (GTDB): domain Bacteria; phylum Acidobacteriota; class Terriglobia; order Terriglobales; family Acidobacteriaceae; genus Sulfotelmatobacter. The sequence goes on from CAVSER010000009.1 coordinate 470,731, forward strand.
TTTAACGCGCGTGGAGGTTTTGAATACTGCAGCAGGGGCAAAAATGGCAGCATCAGCAGAAACACTACTCCCATAATCCAGAAGGCTTCGACGAAGGCCAGCATGGCTGCGTGCTGCTGCACCATGCCATACATGGCAGCCAGAGCCTTACGGGTGGCGGTGACGCCATCTGCCCCGTGAGCGTAAAAATTGGCGCGCAATCCCATCAGCATTCTATAGGTCTGACCGCTCGCCGGAGTGATGTTCTCAACCAGGTGATTCTGATGCACCTGCGCCCGGCGCGAAAGGAACGTGGTCATGACTGCGATTCCGACGCTGCCGCCGATATTGCGCATCAAGTTGAAGATGCTGGTCGCGTTGCCCATCTTCTCCGGGCTAATCTTGGCCATGGCGAGTGCCATCAGTGGAATAAACAGGAAAGCAAGAGCCACTCCCTGCAGCACCTGTGCCCAGAAAATATCCCAGAAGCCAGCCTGAAGGTTCAGACCCGAGAGCTGAAACATGGTGATCGAGCCCAGCACCATGCCGACGACGAGCAATCGCCGGGGATCGGTCTTCGTGGTCAGATGTCCAGCGATAGGAGTGAAGATCAGCGCTCCGATTCCGCGGGGAGACAATGCCAGCCCCGAGTTGTAGGCTGGATATCCCATCAAAGTCTGCAAATAGAGCGGCAACAGCACGAGGCTGGCGTAGAGAACAAATCCCAGCATGCTGATCAGGAAAACGCCGGAACTGAAGGAGCGGTTCTTCAGGACGCGCAGGTCCACCACAGGATGGTCCGTCATCAATTCGCGAATGACCAGGGCGACAAGCCCGAAGAGGCAAAGCGCCCCGAAGATCCGGATGTAGTCCGAAGAAAACCAGTCTTTGCGCTCACCGGTGTCGAGCATCACTTGCAGAGAGCCGATTCCCAGCGCCAGAAATCCTATGCCCCACAAATCTACTTTGCCCTTTCCGCGTTTTACGTAGTGCGGATCGAAGACGTAACGATTCATCAGGATCAGCGAGAGAATCCCGACTGGCAGGTTGAGATAGAAAATCCACCGCCAACTGTAGTTGTCGGTGATCCAGCCGCCAAGAGTCGGGCCAAGGATCGGCGCCAGAAGAATTCCCAGACCGAAGGCCGCCATCGCATGGCCGTGCCGTTCTTTCGGAAACGTCTCCAGCAGGATCGCCTGGGCTAGCGGCTGCAACCCGCCCCCGGTCAGTCCCTGGAGCACGCGGAACAGGATCAGCTGCCACAGTGAAGTTGCCAGCCCGCAGCACACGGAAGTGAGCGTGAAACCGGCGACGCAGGTCAACAGCAGGCGCTTGCGTCCAATGTGATTCGCGAGCCAGCCCGAGATTGGCAACACGATCGCGTTCGAGACCAGATACGAAGTGACGACCCACGTGCCTTCTTCGTTGGTCGATGCCAGATTTCCCGCAATGTGTGGAATGGAGACGTTAACGACTGTGGTGTCGAGCACTTCCATGAAGGTCGCAAACATCACAGAGAATGTGACGACCCATGGGTTGATCACGCGTTGTGGACGGGCATCCACTTAAAAAGCAGCCGTACAGAAGCCTCCGCGCTAACTTTTTAAGGTAATGCCCTGCCTCGGAACCGACTGTGACACGGGTCACATGAATCTGTGAGGATGTTGCGGCAAAAAAGAAAGGCGGCCCCTGGAGGCCGCCTGCTGAGAATCTTGCGTTCTAGAACCGGAATTGCGGCCCAACGCTCACGCGAAGATTGTTGTGAGCCCCGCCGTTGAAGAACACGTCGTCACCCGCTTCGAGGCGAAGTCCGATCGGTCCCGCAAAGGCTTCAACACCTGCCGACGGATACAGCGCGAAATACGTTGCTCCCCTACCCAATCCGACAACATTGGTAAAGCCGGCAGGTGCATTGGCATTCGTTACGCTGAAGTTATCGAAGCCAACCTTAGCCGAGACAAACGCTCGAAGCGGTCCTGAGCCAGTCTGGAATTTTGGGCCAAAAAACCCATGCAGCGTGCGAAGCCGCGACGTCACATTGGTTGAGGTGATGCCGTCGCTAAACGTACTGGTGTAATCCCGCTTGAAGTCGTAAGCCATTTCTGCTTCGAGCTGGACACTAGGCCGGATTCCGAAAGCCGCACGTCCACCAAGGCCAAGGAAGTTTCTCGTCGGACCGGGGTCGTTCAGCCGGTAGTAATTTACAAACGCGCCCAGTTCAACATGGTCCATATGGCCGCCTTCCTGCGCCACCAACATGGGGGCGGCGAAGAAGAGCGACGCTACCAAAATGCCTAGAAGACGTTTCATGGATGTTTGTTTACTCCCTGTTTAGTTTTTTCGCGCACACACACACACAAATTCCTCAGACACGGACACGAGCGAGCGGAAGCCCAAGGCCGGAAGTACAGACTAAGATGCGGCCCCCTCCGCACAGGTTGGTCTGAAACCAGCCCCGAACCGGCAGTGTGTGCGCCGTCGAAAAAGGAAGAACGGCGCGGGAATAAACCGCGCCGCGCAATCTAGCGGGAAATGCGGAGTTACTGAAGATGATTCATGTGGATGGGGAATGCATCCGCTGTATCGCTGTCGGAGCGAGGGGTCATGGAGACGACGACATACTCACGCTCTTTACTGCCCAGATCCTCGACGCGGAGTAGCATCTTGTCTTTCTGTAGACGGAACTGCGCACGTTCGCCGACGGGAAGAAGCACAGGATGTTTCCCATCCCGCGGGCGGATGCGGTATATCACCCGCTCGGCCTGCAGCACATATTCCTGGCACAAAACTTCTTGCGTTTTCTTGCTGCCCGAATCTGTACCTAGCATCTCTCCTGCAAAGCTCTTCCCGTCCTTTTCCGCCATCCCGCACTGCACGGAGTCCATCTGCAAGAGCTTGCCGGTCTGATATGGCTTCGGGTCTTTTGCAAGAGCCGCTGTAGCTAATCCGAGAACGAGGCAAAAAGTGAGCGTGGAACGCATTTCGATTCCCCCAGACAATAGAGAAGTTCCCCAAGATGGGGATCACTTTGCTGGGTGTATTTTCCACGCGATGGAGACACGGAAGCAGGTCACGAGGGTCATACAACGAAGGTTACTGGCGGGCGGCAGCGCAGGTTCAGGACTGCGTAAGCTCTTCAAGAACCTGAAAAAATGCAGGGTAGGAGATCGCTGCCGCGTCAGCACCGTGAATCACACTTTCGCCGTCTGCGCGCAGCGCGGCGATGGAGAATGCCATGGCGATGCGGTGATCGCTCTGAGAATCGATTTCAGCTCCGCGAAGCGACTGCCCGCCCGGAACCTTCAGCCCGTCCTCAAGTTCTTCCACATGGGCTCCCATGCGGCGAAGGTTGGACGCAACGGCACTGATCCGGTCAGATTCTTTCACTCGCAATTCTTTCGCGTCGCGTACTTCAATTCCCTGCTCGGTAAAAGGAGCAATCGCGGCAAGGACTGGGATTTCGTCGATCAGTACGGCTGAATCGGCACCGGCGATAGAGGCGCCTTTCAATTGGCCTCCTTCGACCTGCAGCGATCCGACGAGTTCCCCATTGACCTCGTCGAGTTGCGTGACCGAAATCCGTAATCCCATTTGCATCAGCACATCGAGCAAGCGGGCGCGCGTGGGATTCATCAGCAGGTTCGGAATCAATAATTGCGAGCCGGGAAATAGCCCGGCCGCACACAGGAAAAACGCGGCACTCGAAAGATCCCCGGGAATGCGCGCTTCAACACCACGCAGCCGCTGTCCGCCACGAATGCGAACCTCGCTTCCCGATCCGATGCTCGTCCGATCCACATGTACCCCAAACACACGCAGTGCTACCTCTGTGTGATCCCGCGTGCGCAGCGATTCCTGCACGCCTGTTTCGCCGTCGGCGAACAGTCCCGCTAACAACACGCACGACTTCACCTGCGCGCTCGCCACGGGCATCTTGTAGTCGATTGCCTTCAGTTTCGTACCGGTGATGTGCAGCGGAGGTTTGCCTTGCTGCGATTCAATTTGTGCCCCCATACTGGTAAGCGGCTTAATCACGCGCTCCATGGGGCGGCGAGAGAGTGATTCATCGCCAATCATCTCGCTCGTGAAGCTCTGGCCGGCTACGATGCCGGACAGCATGCGCATCGTGGACCCTGAATTGCCGCAATCGAGCGCCCCCAATGGAGCGTCAAGAGTCAGCCCCTTTCCCCGCACCTCGATTACACTTCCATTTCGCTCCCAGTTCACTCCGAGTGAGCGCATGCATCCGAGAGTGCTCGCACAATCGGCGCCGGTCGAGTAGTTCTCCAGGCGCGAAGGACCGTCTGCTATTCCCGCCAGCATTCCATAGCGGTGCGAAATGGATTTGTCGCCGGGCAATTGGACACTGCCACGAACGTTGCGCGCCGGGCGCACGATGACTTTCGATTCACTCATTCTCTGATCAATATAACGAACGGAATTGCGGGAATTTTCTTACGCGAGTGTCTTGGCCTCCGCAGTGGCCTCTTTCAATATTTCGGGCGGGACTTCCTTCATCGAAACTCCAAACTCAAACATCGGCGTTTCGGTCCCTCGCCCCCAACGAGCCATTTCCCAATGGGCGCGGAGAAATTTCACATCAGCGTGTGCGCTGAGATCAAGCAGCAGCGGATATTCTCCGCTGTAAAACTCCTGACGGAAGGCAGCGATTGATTTCGGAGTCCAGGTTGCGCCGTCCGGCGAACCGAAAATGCTAAGGTCGAGCGACTCCTGCTCGATGATTCTCGTGACAGAGAGTAACGCGAGCAGAATACGTCCCGAGACTGCGCTCACGTCGACGGCCGGGCCGTCACCTTTAGCCGTTGCCACTGTTCCCGCTGGAACCAGAGTGAATTCATTCATTGTGGTTGCCTTCGCCCGAGATTCTAACAAATTTCTTCTCGCGTTCCGGACCAGCCCGAAGCCCGCCACACAGGGCACAGAGAAGCACGAGGAATTCCTCCGCTACTCGGTCGGATGCGGGCCCGTGAAGTCGCTGCAGCAGGGCTTCTCCGCCGGCGCAAATTCCATCAGTTCGATTCGCGTGAGATCAGTATCGAAAACATTGAGCTGCCGTTTACCATCGCGGCCCATCTGGGCGTGCTCATCGCCGTGAGTCTTCCAGCCATGCGATTCGAGAAGCGTCTGGGATTTCGGCATGTCCGCAACCCCGAGGGAAAAGTGATTCATGATGCCGGTCAGTCGCAGGTCGGGATGTTGCGGCTGATTCAGCATGTATTCCAGCCAGTCAGTGCCATCCGGGACCTGGATCGACACCCAGTCGGTCACGTTATCCTTCATGCCGCCATGCCAGTACGGGCGGAACCCGAGAACCTCGCGATAGAAATGATCTTCTGCCTCTTTGTTGTAAGAGAGAAAGCCAACATGGATCATTCGACGCGAAACTGCCGATGTCGGCGACGCCGGAACTTCTTCCTTGCCACGCTCCACGAATTCAATCTTGTGCCCCTCCGGATCGTTCGTCACAAAACTGAGACTGTGGTCGGAGCGGCCTTCGATCTGGCTTGCCTTGATTCCCTTCTCAGTCATATAGCGCCGCAGAGCAACAATGTTGTCCGTTGTGAACGCCACATGATCCATGCGGTCCGTGGCTTTCGGATCCGGCGCGGGGCTGTACCCGACCCACTGCCGGCCTGCCATATAGCGCACGGTCTCGCCCGACTCGACAGGCGCGGCCGATGCCAATCCGAGAGTCTGCGCGTACAACTTCTGCAGGCCCTCGGGTGAGGTCGTGTAGAAAGCCACATGATCAATGCCCGTAATACGCGGGCGGTCCGTCTGATGCTTCTGGGAAAATGCCGAAAGTGGGAACGCTAGAAGGACAAGCAGGAGGTAGTGCTTTTTCATGGCGCGTCAATTCTAGTCGAAACCATAGGGCCTGGACGCATTTTCCGCCGCACCCAATTGTCCGCATTCCACTCCTCAGGCGCGAACAGCCATCCGGGATCGCTCACACTCTCTAAGCCATAGAATCCAGGAATTGGCGCAGGAGCCTTCCAGCGTGTTCCGGCCGCTCCCAGGGCGAGTAGTGCCCGGCCTTCGGGATGACCTGAACCCTACTCCCGGAGATGTGCTGACGCATCAACTCGGCTTCATTGATGCCGGTCATACTGTCTTCGTCCCCAGTGACGAGTAGGGTGGGAACGTTGATCGTCTTCAGCGTTTCGACGGAATCCGGACGCTCCGACATGCCGCGCTGCACCTGTGCCACATCCTGAGGAGACATCTTTCGCATCATGACCAATGCCCGTTCGACCAGATCCGGACGAGTTTCGCGCGTGGTGCGGCTCAAAACCTTTTGCACCATCGATTGGAAGAATGGCTCGGTTCCTCGCTCCAGAACGTCGTTCGCGGCCTGGAGACGTCCGGCCCGGGCTTCGGCGTTATCGGCCGGAGCTTTTGTGTTGCAGAGCACCAGCGCTTCAACCCGGCTGCGAAACTTCCTCCAGAACTCGAAGATTGCATAGCCGCCGATGGATACGCCGATCAGAGGAGCGCGCCCGACCTCCGCGTCATCCATAACGCGAACGATGTCTGAGACATGCTTCTCCATCGTCGCGGGACCTTCGCCCACTCCGGAGTCACCATGCCCACGAAGGTCGGGCAAGATCAGACGGTAACGAGAACTGAGTGAATCGCAGATCGGGGAGCCAGAATTCGTGATTGACCGGAAACGGGTGAAGAAGAACTATGGCAGGTCCATCGCCCACCACGTGGTAAACGATCTCGGCATCGCCGCTTTTGACCTGACGGGAAGGAATTGGCGCCATGCAGCCGATTAGAACATAGCCCAGATGTCGTCGCCCGCGCGCAGATGCGAGGGAATCTAGCTCGTCGTTACGCGTTCAGCTCCGACCGGCGGCGCCGGAAGCAGCAATGGCTCTTCCGGCATGATGATCCAGGCGATCGGATAGGACAGGAAACCGATCCCCGTCATGACGGCGACAAGCAGCCACACGACACGGACCAGGGTCACATCAATGTCGAAGTACTCTGAAAACCCAAGGCAGACGCCGGCAACCTTTCTTCCCAGTCGCGGGCGAATGAGCTTTCTTCGAGCCAAAGTGGCTCCGACGCGAATTCCGCAATAGGCGCACACCACGGCATCGTCCTGGATAACTTTTCCGCAATAGTTGCAGTACATGGCTCTGCCCTCTGTTCAATGTTACGCAGATCGTGGCGAAAAGTTCCCTATTCCCGGTAGGCCTCTTTGATGTAGCGGCGGGCCTGATCGGCCGGCCCGGTGTTGGCATTTCCAGCCAGCACGGTCTCGTACTTCTTCATCGCCAGATCGCGTTTCTGGAGCAGATCGTACATCTGCCCGGCCGCAAGATTGGCCTTCTGCAGGATATCGGGATCAGGGTTTGGAGCGTCATTGACCAAGTCATAGGCCGCCGCTGCGCCCGCCAGGTCCTTCTTGCTGCGCAAAAGCTCGCCCAGTCCCCAGGCAGCCAGCTCATAATGCAGGTTCCCATACTTGCCTTGCCGGCCGTTCTGCCAGACCTTGCGGTACTCTGATTCGGCCTCGGGGAGGCGTCCAGCTGCGCGTTCGAGATTCGCGACTTCCGTCGGGAACAAATGATTGCCGGGATATTTCGCCGCCAGATCCTGCATGTACCCTAGCGCTTCGTCGTACTGGTGCTCGCGACGCAGGAAGAGACTCAGCATCACCTTGGCATCGACGGCATTCTCGCCATCGCTCTTCGCCACTTCACGAAGGTAAGAGAGGCCCTTCTCTTTGGACCCACTTAACCCCGCAATAGCGGCGGCCACCTTCACGCTCCAGGGCAGATTTCCAACGACATAGTTATGCGTGCCTACGACCAGCTTCGCGTCCATGAAGTTGGGATCGAGTTCCAGCACGCGTTCGTGGTCGTGCCGCGCGCCTACTGCATTGCGCAATGCGGAGAACCATGCACGCTCGACCAGTCCGGTATAGACCGCGAACTGCGCCCGAGTCACTCCTCGGCAGTAGATCGCATTGATGTCGTTGGGATTCGCCTTCAACTCCTGCTCTTCCAGGTTCTGCGCGCGGCGCACCAGGTCCTTAATTCGATCCTTGATCTTCTGATCCGTTGGCCGTGGAGCACGCCCGATGAAACTGTCATTCGCGTAGTCGCCGGTGTTCATCGACCCGGTCTCGTACAGATCGTGCATCAGCACGACGGTCAGCAGGTGGTTGATGGCGAACGGATCATTCGGACGCTTCTCGAGAATCTTCTCGAACTCCTGCGTCGAGCGGTCATACTCCATGTTGTAGAAGTGGTCGAAAGCAAGATCACTTTGACCGTCATGCGGAGCCCCATGCGCACCCTGAGCCTGCGCGGACGCTGCCACACAACAGACAAAGATCAAGAAACCGGGAACAAGCCAAGGACGCGGCACCGATGTCATGCAAACTCTGGTTCCGAGAAGTCGGGAGTTGATGGCATTAGTCTAAACGAACTTGCGCATCGGAGTTGTCCCTCACATCTATCGCGCTCAAACCGAATAGGAACCAAGAACGTCATGTACGTGCCCTGAATGCTAACTGGAATTGTCAGCTTCTCTCCCTATAATCTCCACAATCTCGCAGAGATCCCAGCTGCGGGAGGAATCGTGTTACGGACCAGAGCCACAATCTTCGAATGGAGCTCGAGGATTGTGGCTCCGAAACACTAACGTTTCGTATGGTGTTGGGCGTTCGTAACCAGCGCATCTTTACTCGCTCACGCGCGTAATTATTGCCGCGTGTCGATCTTCGGCAGCATTGTGGGATTCCGGTAAATAGTTGCGGCTCAAAGAATTGCGAAGAAGCGGCATTTGGCTTCTGGAATGCCAGATGATTTCTTCCAAGGATCCTGCATGGCAGAAGTAGTTCACGGAACGCCGCAAGAATTCTGGCGCCCCCCGTCCCCTGTGGACGAGGTTAGCTCACCCGCCTTGATCTCCAAGATGGCCGAGGCCTGTTCCCGTTGTGGCTCCGAGTTCCTTTTGGGCTCCCGCTTCTGCCACTCCTGTGGCAGCCGGCGACCCGTCAAAGTAACCGATGCCGCCCGCACGGATGCCGCCGCCGTTGCCAATCTGTGGGAGCAGGTGGTGGACGGGTTCCAACTGCTGGCGGGAGCATGGCACAAGGCGACCTTCCCAACCTGGCTCCATTACCTGCACTTTCACGAGATCAAGCACCGGATCGGCCTGTCCACCGCATCCCTGATCGCATTCGTAGCCGGACTTGGTTGCGTCGCGGGGGCCCTGCTGGTAGGCCTTTTGACTGCTAAGACCCTCGTGGATTGGCAAGCGATCCAGTTCTACCGCGCCGAATGGCTCCTGGCGGCCACCGCATCTTTCGTCGCCGGGATTCTGCTCAAGAAGCGGGAAACCGAAAGCGAAAACGACAGCGACAACTAGTCGGACTCTCCCCCGCTTCCCGCTGCACGGCGCTGCTGATTCATCCGGTAGAGGTGATTCACGGGGCCGGTTCCCTTTCCGAGAGGCTGTCCATTTGCGATCGCTGCGCTGACATAGGTCTTCGCCAGCAGAGTCGCTTCTGCGATGCCCCGTCCCAATGCCAGATGGCACGCCATGGCCGTCGCGAAGGCACAACCGGTCCCATGGGTTGAATTCGAGCGCTGCCGATCAGCCTTAAATACCTCCTGCTCCACCCCTCGTTCGGTCTTGAAGCTGAGGAGATCCATCGCCTTTTCCAGGTGTCCCCCGGTGATCACCACGGCCAAAGCTCCCATTTCATGGAGTTTAGACGCCGAAGTCCTCATAGCCTCGAGGTCATCAACTTTCATGCCCGTCAGGGCGCCAGCCTCGTCGACATTTGGTGTAACTATGTCGCAAAGTGATATAAGGCGTTCCATAAGCACTTTCGTACCGGCTGTGTCCAGCAGGTCGGTGCCAGAAGACGATCGGAGGATGGGGTCCAGAACGACATTCGGGAGTCGTTCCCCTTCTCTGCCGGGACGGGCCAGCAAGTCCGCAACTGCCTTTGCCACCTTCCCCGATCCCAGCATGCCAATTCGGACAGCAGCAATATCCAGGTCGCTTGTAAGCTCCTGCAAGGTATCGGTAATTAGTTCGGGATCAAGGGCTTGCACCCTCCGAACGCCTACAGTGGACTGCACTGTCATGGCGGTGATGCATGCGACGCCGTAACAGCCATGGGCGGCGATCGTCTTGATGTCGGCGGTCACACCAGCGCCGGAGGAGGGATCGAATCCCGCGATCGCGAGCACAACAGGCTGTTTTTCGGGCATGGCCTTCCGTTCTTCCGAATCCCGATCTTAACCCGGATTCCGCCTTCAAGAGCTCACATCGGCTGGTATCAGAGGTTACTTTTCAGCACCAGCCTGGAAAAAAATTGCGGAGCGACCCGCCAGGCCGCCTTTGCAAGTACATGATTCTATTTACTTTACAATTGTTACGACTGTAAGTCATTGATTCCACGCCGCTTGTAAATTCTACCCTGTCGCTTCCATCGTGCTATTTACAATTTAGTAAATACGTAAGCGGTCGATAACAAAGGGTCTTACCCCTCATTACCCTTAATTCGCAATAGGTTACGTGTGTCTTCTATTACTAGACGGTCATCGGCCGGATGGCCATTTCGCCTTGACACCAGTTTGGCACGCCGATAGCATTTCGATACTGCAGCTAAATACCAGCCTTAAGGCCAAGGGCACTTTTGAGTATGCGAGGAGAACTGAATGCGAAGACGTATAGCTCATGGACTGGCGATCGCTTTTCTGATCGTCGGCCTGGGAGCGGCTCAGGGACCGAACATCTCGGAGGCGAAACCGGCTCCAAGTAGTTCTGTTCAGGCAAGACCCACAGTCCGCCCACAGGTTGCAAAAGCGAAGCCGTTTCAAGTCGGAACAGCTTCCTGGTACGGCGAGAACTTTCAGGGAAAACCGACCGCCAGCGGCGAACCGTACGAGATGTACGACATGACTGCGGCTCACCTCACGCTTCCCATTGGAAGCTATGTGAAGGTGACGAACCTGCACAATGGCAAAGCCGTTGTGGTCCGGGTCAATGACCGCGGACCGATCGTGCCGGGTCGGATTATCGACCTGTCGTACGGCGCAGCCCAAGCCCTGCAGATCCGTCATCTTGGATTGCAGCGTGTCCGTCTGGATCTGGTGCCCCCCAGCCAGCAGAAGCCCGTTCTTCAGACGGTCGCCTATAACCATCCCCCTGTAGCGCAACTCCCGTAAAACTCGTTTAGACTGTTCCGGATGGGTTCTCTGCCAAACCTCATCCGGAAACCAAGTCCCGTTCGCGGAGCTGATCCGCGGGAACGGTTGATTGTTGCGCTCGATGTTTCCTCCGCCGCCGCCGCACAGAAGATTGTGGCGGCGGTCGGAGACTCCGCCTTGACCTATAAGGTAGGAATGCAGCTTTATACGGCCGAAGGCCCGCAAGTTGTGCGGGATCTGGTGTCCTCAGGGCGCCTCGTATTCCTCGACCTGAAATATCACGATATTCCCAATACCGTGGCCGCTGCCGTCGCGGAGGCTGCCAAGCTCGGCGTGAGCATGCTGACCGTGCATGCCTCTGGCAGCAACAAGATGCTGCGGGCCGCGGTCGATGCTGCCAAAGCAAGCCCCAACCTGATCGTTCTCGCAGTCACCGTGCTGACCAGCATGGGAGGGGACGACTTGGAAGTGATCGGCATGGGCGGCGGAGTTGAAGAAAGCGTCACCCGCCTGGCGAAGGTGGCGCTGGCAAATGGCTGCCAGGGTATCGTGACATCAGCGCGCGAAGCGGCAACTGTAAGAGCGAAACTGGGGAACGACTTCGCGATCGTCACTCCGGGCGTGCGTCCTGCAGGCAGCTCCGTGGGCGACCAAATCCGAGTCGTCACACCAGCGCAAGCTATTGCCGCGGGTGCAACTCACATCGTGGTGGGAAGGCCTATCACGGAGGCTTTGGATCCAGAAGTTCAAGCGAGAGCGATCCTCACAGAAATAGGGTTCTAAACTCCTACCGGCCAGTAAGACACAGCACTCCGATTCGACAATCTGCGCCGCAGGGTTTTCACCTTCCCGCCCCTACTACTATTGACATCGCAACCTGAGGTATTGCCTGTAACCCGACGCATTCGGCACGGGCATCGTAACTAAGCTGGCACAAGCGACTCAGTTCAGTACGGAGGATTGCGTATATGCGATTGTTAGGACATTCTGTTCATCCGATGCTTATCGTTTTCCCATTAGGGCTGCTCGCTACGACAGTGGTGTTCGATGTCGTCGGGCTCAGCAGAGGAAACCCATCTTGGTACGGCATTTCCTACTGGATGATTGCAGCGGGAGTCATTGGCGGCTTACTGGCAGCAGTCTTCGGGTTGCTGGATTGGGTCGGAATCCCATCGGGCACGCGGGCAAAGGCCATTGGCCTCTGGCATGGTGGCGCGAATGTCGTCGTCGTGCTGCTCTTCATCGTGAGCTGGTTTCTACGGCGTCCCGATCCGCAAACTCCCGGCTCGCTCGCCCTGGCTCTTTCGTTCATTGGCGTGGGATTGGCCCTCGTCGGCGGCTGGCTCGGAGGAGAACTCGTAGAACGCCTCGGCGTCGGAATACACGAGGGAGCAAATTTGAACGCTCCAAACTCGCTGTCTGGAAAACCTGCCGGTTCGGAGAGTTCAGGCTCACAGAATTCTCGCACAAGGCGAGCAGCCTAAACCAACCAGAGTCAACGACGTCCGGCGAGGTAGTTCCCAAGCAGCCTTGCCGGATCTCGTAATCGTTAGGCCTACCCGCAGATCGGATATGCATCGAGGCGAAAAAAAGAGAAGCCGGAAACGGCAATGATCCGCCGCTCCGGCGTGAAACGCGAAACCTGAAACTCGAAACTGTCTTAAAGCTTCTCGAAAAACTCACAGCCCGAGCAGGAGATATAAATCCCGCCTGGAACGCCGCGTTCCCGATCCTTCACGCGCTTCACGATGCGGGTCGGCTTGCCGCACTTGGGGCAATCCGTGCTCTTGGTGGTATCCATGACCTTTTTCCGGTCGGCTGTCTTTGCGATCTTGGCGCCTACTGCCATGGTTCATCTCCTGATATCGAATATTTGCGCAGCGCTCCGCGCAGATTCAGCGCGAATGATGGTGGATGGGATTGATCTGAAATCGCGACCCGATGTTGCGGGATCCACTCGGAAGCTGTTGAAGCTGCGTCTTAAAGCCCTTCCGTCAGCGTTCATTTTACAGTAACGTTATGTCGGCTGTCTTGCGGCAGGGAAATCGCTCAACTATGCCTGGCCGGTTGTTTCCCGTCCTGAACACAATCCTGTTCACGATTCTCGTGCCGGGAACAGTCGCGGGTTACATCCCTTATCGCCTCCTCGGTGGGGTGCCACGCCCGTCAAATTCGCCTCTATCCTGGCTCGCCGCTGGGCTCGTTATTTCAGGAGCGGCAATGTATTTCCGTTGCGCCTGGGAGTTTGCCATACGCGGACTTGGTACGCCGGCACCGATTGCGCCAACGAAGTTTCTTGTAACCACTGCCTGCACGGGTACGTGGCAACCCCATGTACATCGGAGTCTTTCTGGTTCTTCTGGGAGAGGCGACGCTGTTTCACTCAATCAGACTGTTGGAGTATTCAGGATTCTTCTGCATAGCCGTGCAACTCTTTGTTGTGTTCTACGAGGAACCCACTTTGCGCCGGCAATTTGGGGAGTCCTACGAACTCTACAGACGCTCCGTCCCGGGCTGGATTCCTTGACTCGGTGGCGATGGGCACAAGAGAAAATCATAGTACGTCTGGTTTGCTCTGCACAGCGAACGTTATGCAGAAGGGCGATAGCAAGATTCTTGAGTTGGAAACGAGGATGACGCCCGACCGGTCCTCGGAAGCGCGCAATCGGCTCGGCGCGCAAACTGCGCTTTTCCCTAAGTGAGACTTGTCTTCGAACTCACCTCTTTCCCCAAATCAATTGTGACCCCAGTCACTGCGACCTTTGGACGGCTGAACGATCCTATGAGGTATACCCTCTCCGCTACGGAGTGCAGCAGGCATGCCGATGCTGGACACTTCGATGCAACTGGTGCTCGATCTCTACGAGCACGGCTCTTGTGGTTTTCACTCCCTGGACACCTCTTGCTACACCTCGATGATCCCGGACTGAAATCGGCTCTTTTATGACCTCCACCTACAGCAAGACACGCGAGAAGCGGCGGCTCACCGAAGAGGAGTTACGGCAGAGCGAGGAACTGTACCGCACAGTCGTCGCAGCTATGGCCGAAGGCGTTGTCGTTCAGGAAAGAGATGGCACAATCACGGCATGCAATAAGAGTGCACAGCGGATTCTAGGTTTAACTCACGATCAAATCCTCGGACGGACCTCGGTGGACCCGAGGTGGCAGGCCGTCTACGAGGACCGCTCGCCATTCCCCGGAGAGAAACATCCCTCGATGGTCGCCCTGACCACAGGGAAACCGGTGTCCAACGTCTGCATGGGACTCCAGAGATCGAAGAACGACACAACCTGGATCCTGATCAATGCCGAACCGGTTTTCTATCCCGGAACACAGGAACCGCGCGGGGTGGTCACGACATTTACCGACATCACCGATCGTAAACGGCTCGAGGAACAACTATCGCACGCGCAAAGACTGGAAGGTATCGGCCGACTTGCTGGAGGGGTCGCCCACGACTTCAACAATGTTCTGGGGATCATCCTCGGCCACTGCGATCTGATGGCGGAGAAACTACCTCCCGACGAAAGAATCGCGGTCCACACCAAGGCGATCCGAAAGTCTGCCGACCATGCTGCTGCCTTAACTCGCCAGTTGCTTGCATTCAGCCGCAAGCAGATCATGCAGATGCAACGCCTGAACCTCAACGAAACGGTTCGCAATTTGATGGAGATGCTCAAGCGGCTGATTGGCGAGCACATCGAGCTCACTGCTCACCTGGAACCTGAGCTGGGACAAGTGAATGTGGATCCCGTGCAAATCGAGCAAGTCGTGATGAACCTGGTCGTGAATGCCCGCGACGCTATGCCAAACGGTGGCCGGATTGTAATTTCAACCGCCAACGTAGACCTCGGCTCCCCCCTGCTCGTGAATTCCAAGCCCGTGCCTGCCGGTTCTTATGCGATGGTTTCCGTCTCCGATACGGGCCACGGCATGGATGAAGACACGATCTCCCACGTCTTTGAGCCTTTCTACACAACGAAAGAGATGGGAAGAGGAACCGGGTTGGGGCTCTCGATCATTTATGGCATCGTGCGTCAGAGCAACGGACACATACACATCGACAGCGAACCTGGAAAAGGATCGATATTCAAGATCTATTTGCCTCGGGTCGAAAGCACCGCTGAGGAGATCCGCATTCCTGAAGCAGCGGAAACCGGCACTGGGGAACCAGGGACAATTCTTCTGGTGGACGACGATCCTGACCTGCGCGAGATGGTTTCATCCATGCTCGCCTCCTCCGGATACACGATTCTCACCGCATCCAGCGCCGTCGAAGCTGTTGCCTTCGAGGAACATTATGCCGGACCGATCCACCTCATACTGACAGACATGAGCTTGGATGGCGGCGAAGACGGACAGGAACTCTCCCGCAAAATCAAGGCAAAACGCCCGGACATCAAGATACTACTGATGTCCGGCTACACGGAATCATTTGTCAGAGGGGAATCGCCTGCAATCAAAGGGGCTGCCTTTCTGGAGAAGCCATTCTCATCTCAGCAGCTCCGCCGAAAAATCCTTCAGATCCTGAACAAGTCTTCCTAGTCATTCGCCTCTCAGCTTTTTGGCGGCAGCCGCCCGCCGTTGACCGGCGTTGATCAGCCCTGCTACCGTCATATGTTTGCCTTCCGGTGCTTGCGGAATTCTATTGCCGCAAATTTTTTGACCAGGCCGGACGACAGCAAGCTCGTAAGGAGACTTCATGCCAGCCATCAAATTCCGCGGTGTCGATTTCATACAGTACGATTCCCTGCTCACCGACGAAGAACGACTCGTCCGCGACACCACCCGCCAGTTCATCGAAGACAACCTGATTCCCATCATCGAGGAGTGCAACCGCGCCGGACGGTTCCCGCGCGAACTGGTGAAGCCGATGGCCGAACTCGGATTTTTCGGCGCCTCCCTCAAGGGATATGGCTGCGCCGGCATGGGCAACGTCGAATACGGCCTCATGACGCAGGAATTAGAGCGCGGCGACTCCGGCGTGCGGAGTTTCGTGAGCGTGCAATCCGGACTCTGCATGTATCCGATCTACGAGTTCGGCAGTGCCGAGCAGAAAGATACGTGGCTCCCTCCGATGCAGAAAGGTGAAAAGCTCGGCTGCTTCGGTCTGACCGAGCCCGACTTCGGATCGAATCCCGGAGGCATGCGCACCCGCGCGCGCAAGGTCGGGAATGAATACGTCATCAACGGCGAGAAGATGTGGATCACCTCGGGAACGATTGCCGATGTGGCAATCATCTGGGCGAAGGTGGAGAACGAGAAGGACCGCGTTCGCGGCTTTCTGGTCGAAACCGATCGCCCCGGCTTCAAAGCCGACGACATTCACGGCAAGTGGTCGCTCCGAGCCTCTGTAACTTCAGGCCTGTCGCTGCAGGATGTGCACGTGCCCGAATCCAATCTGCTGCCGAAGAGCGGCGGCCTTCGTTCGCCCTTGATGTGTTTGAACCAGGCACGTTACGGAATCGCATGGGGAGCCGTAGGCGCAGCAATGTCCTGCTACGATTGCGCGCTGCAGTATTCCCTGCTTCGCAAGCAATGGCGGGACCAGCCCATCGCGTCCCACCAACTCGTGCAGGACAAACTCACCTGGATGATCAGCGAAATCACCAAAGCCCAACTGCTCGTTCTACAAGTTGGACGTCTCAAAGATGCGGGCAAGATCGAACCGCAGCACATTTCGATGGCCAAGAGGAATAACGTCTGGATGGCCCTTGAATGCGCCCGCCTGTCGCGTGACATTCTCGGGGCAAACGGCGTAGCCGATGATTATCCAATCATGCGGCACCTGATGAACCTGGAATCCGTGAAGACGTACGAAGGCACGCACGACGTACACTCGCTCATCATCGGCCAGAGCGTTACGGGAATCGACGCGTTCTAGGCGGCACGGCAACTGACTAGGATCACTATGACGAATAAAGGCCGACGACTCGGCACAGCTGCTGGCTTTCTGTCTGGTGTCGTCACATGCCTCGACTCCGTACGCGACGCCAAAGCCACGTGGCCTCCGGATGCGCTGTGGGACGCATTGAGTCGTCCTCATCGCCTGGAATTGTGCGGCGGGATCGCGCTGATTGTGGTCACTCTCGTGACGAGCATCGTGGCGGCGCGACGGCAGCAGTCAACTTAGCAGTACAGCTCCTCCAGCAACTCGTAGGCGCGTCTCAGGTGCGGAATGACGATGCTTCCTCCGACCACCAGCGCGACGTTGAGAGATTCCTCCTGCTCAGGCCGGGTTACTCCCAGACGATAGGCTTGAATCGCGTGGTAAAAGATACAGTCGTCACACCGCAGGCAGGCCGATGCCACCAGCCCCATCAATTCCTTCATCTTGGAAGATACTGCGCCTTCCAGATACGTGTTGTGATCGATGTTGTAGAAACGCTTCACGAGAAAGTTGTTCGCCTTGTCCACGTTGCCGTTGAGGCGTTCGCGCGTGTCCATAAAACGCCGGGCAATCTCACTTTTTTCGGCGACATGCTTCTCGGTAAAAAGGAAGGTCGGTTCCTTGCGTTCCTGCGCAGGGCGCTCCGGCATCGGGGCCGGATGTGATGTTGTCGTTGTGCTCATGGGCAAATGGTAGCGCGGCAGCTTGGCTTGCGGCAAAGAATCACGCTGTGGGCTTGTCTCGTGGCGGTTCGACGGCCAGAAAGTCCTGCGCAAAGCGCTCCGCATAGCCTTCCAGAAGTGCTGGGACGCGTTCGGCATTATGCGATTTCAGCAGCAACCCGGCATGATGATGTATCTTGATTCGCTGGCATACCTCCGGATCGCTGTAAGCCGACGTATCCGGACTTTCCTGGCGCGCCAGTGACAGGATTACGCCGGCATAGTCCTCGCGCAACGGCGGCAGACGATACGTACCCTCCCCGCCTGCGACTTCAATCCTCGCCCATTCACGCCATAGATTCAGCCCGGTGGCCGCCTCGACCATCTCGTTGATGTAGGCGCCTCCCACGCGCGCCGCGCATTCCAGGAAATAGAATTGCCCATCGGAGTGCGCCCGGATGAATTCCGCATGCGAGACGCCTCGCAGCAATCCTAACGCTGCAAGCAGATCGCGGTTGATGGCACGCAGGGCTGCATCCTCTTCGCCTCCACGCGGAACCGTGAACGTCGTAAAAACGCCGCCATGCGCCACGTTCATCGGCGGCCTGCCGTATTTACTCACATTCGCAAACAACACCTCGTTCTCGGAAATGACGGAGTCCACGTGGTACACGTCGCCGGGAACGAACTTCTCCAGCAGGTACGTGGACTGCTTGTCCCCAAGTTGCTCGAGCAGCGGCCAGAGTTCTTCCGCCGCGTGGATTTTCTTGATGCCGATTGCCGACGCTTCCTGCCGCGGCTTGAGTACCCACGGACCCGGAACATGATCCATGTAGTACCGAATATCGCCGTGATTTACGACCGGAACGAAGTCCGGCACGCGAATGTGGCGATCGAGGGCGCGCATG
The DNA here is from genome assembly GCA_963727085.1 of Terriglobia bacterium. Taxonomy (GTDB): domain Bacteria; phylum Acidobacteriota; class Terriglobia; order Terriglobales; family Acidobacteriaceae; genus Sulfotelmatobacter. The sequence continues at coordinate 489,377 of CAVSER010000009.1, forward strand.
CGCATGGCGAGTTTGTCGCGGAAGTACCGCATCGTGGTCAGCCCCATTCCAGGGATGCGCAGATGTTCCCGCAATGTCGCCGCCGTCTCCATATCGAATTCATCCAGCGCAACGATGCGGTCGATCTTTTGTCCGCGTGCCAGGTGCGTAACGGCTTTCACGACATCTGCGATTGCGATTTCTTCCGGAAGATAAAAGGTATCGTCGAGGCTTTCGCGCGGCCAGTCCGCGTCGCGCAGCTTCTCCGCCGTGAGCAAAATGACCCGGCAGCCCTGCCGCTTGCACTCGCGCATGAACTCCTGCCCTTTTTCGTAGGTCGTGATGCAGAGGAAGGTCAGCGAACGAGGATCAGGCATAGGCAGTCAAATCAGGGAAGGAGAATATCACGCCGCTGCAGAAATCGCGCGTTCGCGGGTGCGAAGAAAAACGATTGGGTGAATCCTGTATTTTCATTCCCTTTGCGATTGCGATATAGTCTCAACCCGGCGCCTAAGGGTTCCAAATACGCAGGAGACGCTTGCATGGCTACGCAGACTCGTCCAGAAAATAAGGCCCGTACTTATGGAGAAAATATTGAAAGTGATCTGGCATCGCGATTCCTGCGCGTAGTCGAGACGGCGGCCATCGCTTCCGCCCGCACTATGGGCCAGGGCGAGCGCAAACTCAGCGATCACGTCGCTACCGAGGCCATGCGCAAGACCATGGACTCAATCCCGATGCGCGGAACGATCGTAATCGGGGAGGGTGAGCGCGATGAAGCCCCGATGCTCTACATCGGCGAGAAAGTCGGCGCCGAATTTCCGGATGGGACTGAGGTTCCCGAAGTCGATATCGCAGTCGATCCCCTCGAAGGGACCAATCTGTGCGCCACCGGCGCTCCCGGATCCATCACGGTGCTGGCTGCTTCGGAACGCGGCGGCTTGCTGAACGCTCCCGATTGCTACATGGACAAGATCGTCGTGGGTCCCTCCTGCAAGGATGCCGTCTATATTGACGCACCGGTCTCTCACAATTTGAAAAACATCGCGCGACGGCTGGATCGCGACGTCGAGGACCTGGTCGTCATGGTGCTTGAGCGCCCTCGCCACGAGAAACTCATTGCCGATATTCGCGCCGCAGGAGCGCGCATACGCCTCATCGGCGACGGCGATCTCTCCGCCGGAATTGCCGCAGCTGTCATCGGGACTGGCGTGCACGCGGTGATGGGATCCGGCGGCGCTCCGGAAGGTGTCATCACGGCTGCTGCCGTCCGCTGCCTGAACGGCTACATGCTCGGCCGCCTGGTGGTGAAGCCCGAGCAGGAAGAGCGGCTCGAGCGCATGGGCATCAAAGACAAAAATAGGATCTACGAAGCGGAAGACCTCGCTCCCGGCAAGCAGTTGATCTTTGCCGCCACCGGAGTCACCGATGGTGCCTTGATGAAGGGCGTGCGATTCTTCGGAGAAGGCACGCGCACGCAGTCGGTAATCATGACTCTGCGCACCGGCAAAGTGCGGTTCGTCGACAGCATTCATCTGGAAAAGAGCCCGGATTTTAAAGTCCGGTTCTCGTAATCCGACCATTTCACTTCCGTCCTCACGGAGTTGGCCGCAAGTTGTGGATCGTTTAGTATCCCGCCATGTCTTTGTTCGCAGTGCAGATGAGCGCGGGGCAGGTTCTAAGCGCATTCCAACGTGATGTGCTTTACCTGTTTCTCGGAGCGACCTTCGTTGCCGTAGGGGCTGTGTCTGCAGGCTTCGCCGCGCTGAGGCGAAAGCATGATTCCCTCCTGCTCTACTTTGCTGTATTCGCGGTGCTCTATGGAATTCGGCTCTGGGTTCAGTCCGAGACCCTGCAGCTGGCTGTCCAGGGATCGTCGTTTTACCCACGCTTGCGGTTCGGCGTTAACTACATCGTTCCCATTCCAGCGATTCTGTTTTTTCGATCGGCAGGATTGCTCAGCCGCACGGGCCGCTTTGCCGGAAACATTCTGATCGCCATCAGTGTCCTGTTTGCCTTGGCTACGATTTCCTTCGGCCCCAGGGTTGTCTATGGGCAAATTGACAGTGTGGTCGTGATTATCGCGATGATCGCATTGATCGCCCAACCGATGGCCACGGCGACTGCCGGAACCGATTTCGTGATCATTCGCCGTGGCTTGCTGGTCTTTGCGGCCTTTGTGATCTGGGACAACGTGCGCGGCGTTCTCAACTTTGAGATGCTCAGCCTTGAACCTTTCGGCTTCGCGATCTTTCTCGGCTGCCTCGGCTACGTGGCCGCACGTCAGACCCTGCAACGGGATCAGCAACTTAGCGAAATTCAGAAGGAACTCGATGTTGCTAGACGCATCCAGCTGTCCATTCTGCCAGGGCAGTTCCCGGGATCGCCGCATTTTAAGGTATCGTCACGCTATCTTCCCATGACATCAGTGGCAGGCGATTTCTACGACTACATCGGCGTCGATTCCTTGCGAACGGGGCTTTTGATAGCTGATGTTTCCGGCCACGGAGTTCCAGCCGCTCTGATCGCTTCCATGGTGAAGCTCGCGGCCGCCTCGCAGAAAGATCATTCGGCCGATCCATCGGCCTTTCTCGCCCGAATGAACGCCGTCCTCTACGGGAATACCCAGAACCAATTCGTCACGGCGGCCTATGTGTATCTCGATTCGGCAACACGGGAGTTGCGCTACTCGGCGGCGGGGCACCCACCCATGCTGCTCATGAGGGGTGAAGAAATTCACCAGGTCGAGGAGAATGGCCTCATGCTGGCGCTGTTCGATTTCGCCACGTATACAAATCGTACGCATCGACTTGAGCGCGGAGACCGGCTTCTGCTCTATACCGATGGTCTGGTGGAAGCTGCGAATGAGCGTGGCGATTTCTTTGGCGTCGAGGCACTCTGTGACGTGTTGCGCAAAACATCAGGCAAAACCGTGTCCGATGCCGCGGACCTGATCGTCTCCCGAGTTCAGGACTGGTCCAAGGTTCAGGAAGACGACCTCACCCTGCTGATCTGCGACTTCGTCGGCTGATTCCTCACTCTTGGCTCTACTTCAGGTACTCCGAATCCTTTTTCAACTCCTCAGGAATTGGCGGAAATGGCGGCCACTCCTGCGAATACCCTTTGAGCAGCGGAGTTGCAGTTTCCGAGCGCAGAGTTCCGTCATGCACCGTGAACTTGTGCGGATTGCCCGCGGAATAGCCTTCCCAGAGGCAAACGCCTGCGTAAGCGCCATCTTTCCGAAGGACGTAGTACGTCATATCCATGAACCGCAACTTGTTCATGTCGCCGTTGTAATTGCGCACGATTCGCTTTAGGGCGTCGATGCCTGCCTCCTGCGGCGACATGCCATGGCGCATATTCTCGATGATCGTGTGCGCGCCAGCGACTTTGATGTTTTCTTCTCCGCTGCCAGTCGCGCCCGCGGATCCCACGTCCTGATCCGTATAGCAACCGGCCCCGATGATTGGAGAATCGCCGACGCGCCCCGGCAGTTTGAAGGCCAGGCCGCTTGTGGTGGTGATGCCCGACATTTCTCCCTTTTCATTCAGCACGGAGCAATGGATCGTTCCGGTAGGCGGAAACAGCACGCGTCGAACGGCGGCAAGCTGGAACTGCGGCTCAATCCCCAGATCAGCGGCTCGTTGCTGTAACTGCTGGATGCGATCGCGCCAGACTTCAGCCTGCCGTTTGGAATCGGCGGGGGCCTGCCAGTGGGGGTCGGCGAGCCCGGGTCCCCACCAATCCCGATCGGAGTTGAACTGCTTCCAGAGCAGCCAGATTTTGCGGGAACGATCGGTCAGCAGGTTCTCGCGCGGAAGTCCCATCGCAACCGCAAATCGCTCCGCGCCTTCACCCACCAGCATCACGTGACCCGTATGCTCCATCACTGCTTTGGCAGCCAGCGAGACGTTCTTGATATTACGAACGCCGCCGACCGACCCCGCTCGGCGGGTCGGGCCGTGCATGCAGCAGGAATCGAGTTCCACCACGCCTTCTTCGTTCGGCAACCCGCCTAGACCGACAGAATCGTCATTCGGATCGTTTTCAGGACCCATGACGACCCGGACTCCAGCCTCGAGGGTATCTCCGCCATTCCTTAGAAAAGCGTATGCCGCCTCTGCATAGGCATGACCGTTGTTCGCGCAAATGAGAATGGGCTTCTTTGGCGCGTCGTGTTGCGAGGCGTGTCCCTGGTCGCTGGACTCTGCAAACGCGCTCGGCCCAACCTTGGTGGCCACCACTCCCAAAACTGACGTCTTTACAAATTCACGCCGCGAGAATGACACCCGAATCCTCCTCAAAAGTTGCTGATGCTTCGAACTCAAGCATCGCCGAGTCCGCTCGGAAGGTGAGAGGATATCACGACGTGAACGCGCTCAAGCCCTCGTTAGTGAGAACTCGCTTTGCAATCCGAGGTGGGATAAAGCCGAACTGTTCTTAGCCGCGCGGCAGCGGCAGAATGCAGCCCACGACGTTAGTCGTGGGTGAGAAGTGAGAAAAAGGCCATCCCCAAGAGAGCGCGAAAGAAGAGTTCTTGCGCAGTCTCTTTAATCCCTGAGGTAAACGACTTGTCATCTTGAATACGATCAACGATGACCGACTGCAATCTCAACAAAACTCACCATTTATCATTATATGTATCACTCTGTACATACAAATATGTATATCAAAGTGTTCCTGCAGGAACATATATAGAATTTACATAGCTTTAGAATCAGCGAGTTGCACGCTCACCATTACAGAGGCGTAGAGAACGCCCAGTCGTCCTCCACGCTCCTTAGGCTCAGTACTGATTATCGCCTAGCGTATCTGCGCAAGCGGCCAGGGTATTCCTCGCCCTGTTTCTGAAGCTCCTCAGACGCCGACATGCTGATGGACTGCACTTTTTCTGAGCGGAAGCGCAGCACGGCAGCGATGTTGCCGATGCGATCGAATTCCGAATCGTCCTTCACGTAGAAAGTTTCGACGTCGCGGCGAATCACCCAGGGCAGGATCGCCTCGCCCACGTCCACAATCTCCTGCGTGGCGCGCCCGCACATGGGGCAGAAGCTCACCAGGTGGGCGTCAATGTGCCCGCAACCGGTGCACTCGACTGCGTGTCCTTGCAGGTTCTCCCCCAGCAGAAGCGTTTGCACTTCGCCAAGTTCAAGCGATCGCAGGACGCGCCGGAGTCCGGTTACCCCGCGACCGTTGCTGGCCGCCTGGCTAATCGCGAGACTTACCTTTTCTTTTCGTCGCACATCTTGCCAGTGATCAAGGATCTGCTGTGACTGAGAACGTATGTCCTCGCGCGATGCGTGTGCGAGATCCGCATTGAAATGCCCGATCAGCGCCTTGCTGACATAAGGATGAAGCTGCTGCTGAAAAACCGGTATGTGCGCATCCTGGCAAGCCAGGATCCATTTTTCGAACACACCCTTCTCGATCAAGTCCTTCAGGACACCGGCGACATTTTTGAAATGCTGCCGAACTTCATCTTCGACGCGCCTCTGCGCGTGTCCGCCGTCGTAGCCTCCGAAACCGTCTTCGCGCCCGCGCCGAGGTACCGGATGGAACAGGTCATCGCGCTCGCTCAGTTCGCCCAGGCGCAGGTCGAAGATACGCGCCCGGTGGGAATCAACTAGCACGACCCCGAGTAGAGGGGATGCGCCCAGTAACTCGGCGACAGGCCTCAGATGAAACTGGCGATCTACATGAATCTCCGTGCTCCCCAATGCTGCCGGCAATTCGTACTCGCGCCAGATGCCCTTTGCAGCGCACGCGAAAATCGCCTTCCCATGCGTACCGTTGGTGCGAAGTTCGCCCGACATCCGCACAATGCGCTCAATGTCTGCACGGGCGCAGTCTTTCTTCTCTTTGTCCTCCATGGCGCGCATGGCTTCACGCGCCAAATCTTTTACCAGAATCGTGTCTTCCTTGTGAGCTTTGTTCCGCGGAGTGGATGGTTGATAGTAGAAACTGACGGCACAGGAATTCTCGTCCCGAAATTCGGCCAGTTCACGGAGTTGTTCGCGAGTAATACTCATAGATAATCTCCCCAAAGATTAGAGTTTCGATATTAAGCGGCGCCGGTCGGAGCGAACCGGCCTTGGAATTGGTTGGCCAGTCCTGGCGCCTTGCGCAAGTGATCGCGTGCGGCAGAAACGAAAGCGAGCACCCGCTCCGCGGGGAGCCCGGTGATCGCCACAATCTCATCGATGCTGAATCCTTCCACTGCATGCAGGATGAAAGCCTCTCTTGGGCCGGCGCCCAGATCGCGCAACGCAGAGGCAATGAGGCGCAGCAGTTCGTCCGAGGCAAGTATCTGCTCGGGGTTGGAGAGACGAGAATCCGGAATCACCATCTCTTCGGTAATCGATTCATCGGGCTGGTGATACTGCAGCGTGGGTTCGTCGCTGCCCTTCACGTTCGGGCTGCGGGCGGAGTCTTCCAGATGGACCGCGTGCCCATTGCTTTCGTCAGTGCGTGATAGTTCATCGAGCGCACGTAGCGCGTGCCGGTACAGCCAGGGCTCCAGTTTGAGTTTCTCAGGCTTCTCTCCGCCTCCGGTCAGCGCCGCGGCAATGGCTTCATCGATCACTTCTTCTTTCGAAATCGAATTGGGCGGAATCGTTCCCTGCACCTCGCGGAAGTAAATTTCCCGTTCCACGAATCGATCCAGCCGCGAAAGGTTCACGTTGATGTAAGAACGGACGTCATCGGCAGAGATGGTCGCCGGGAACACAGCCGCAAGGGTCTCCTCGAAAGGAACCTCACTCACGGCGTCTTGAGGCCGAGTGGCGTTGCCACGGCGATCGCGCTTCCATTTGTGCGACGCTCGCAATAGATCTTTGTGCTTGTTCACCTGCAGTAGCAGGTCCTCAAAGGCTGCCTTTACGGCGGCGGGAGGCGTGGGCGCGGAGGTCTGCACGGCCATCTGCCCCGAGGGCAGGCGCAGGTTCAGAGACACGCTGGTGCCTTCCTTGGCGGAAACCTCCTCCACTACTCCCTTCAAGTGGACGAGATCCGGACGGAATACCTGCAAGCGTTTTTGCAGTCTTTCGATCTGGTGCTGAACATCTTTTTCAACGGCGGGAGATTTGGGAAGACGATAGCTGACGTGAACGTTCATGAGCGCCTCGGCCTTGCTAACGAAGGTGCGCAACCAAGTGCTTTCTTTAATCAAATTGTACACCTGCAAGAAAAGACAAAAACAGGAATCGAGAGTGGAAAGATTTCCATTTTCGAGAGCAACCATTTCAAACTCGACTGCGTTAAAGCGCGCGCGGTTTACAGCGATTGATCCTGCAGGTATGATCGCCAACCATGACTCCCTGGAAGGTTTCGCTGCTGCTCCTATTGAGTTCATTTGCATACTCTCAGAACTCATCCTTAAAGGAAGTTGAGAACGTCTATCCTGACGCGCACGCCTTCTACCTCGATTTGCATGAACACCCCGAACTGTCGGGACGCGAAAATCAGACTGCTGAAAAGCTCGCCGCACGTTTGCGCGCTCTCGGATATGACGTCACCGAACACGTCGGGAATACCGGAATCGTGGCGCTGCTAAAAAATGGTAGCGGTCCCACTGTGATGTTGCGAACCGAACTCGACGCTCTTCCTGTGGAAGAAAAGACGGGTCTGGCGTACGCGAGCAAAGTCCACACGAAGGACGATGCCGGACACGATGTCCCTGTCATGCACGCATGTGGCCACGATGTGCACATGGCTTCCCTCGTGGGCACTGCCGAAATCATGGCCCATACGAAAAATTCATGGCACGGGACTCTGATGCTGATCGGCCAACCGGCCGAAGAGACGATTGGCGGGGCCGATGGCATGATCACCGCAGGTCTATTCACGCGTTTTCCGAAGCCTGATGTTGCGGTCGCGCTGCACGTCGGGAACGAATTGGCCGCAGGCATGGTGGGCATTACTCCTGGCGTTTACAACACAAATTCCGACTCCGTGCGCATCACGATTTATGGCAAGGGTGGGCATGGAGCGATCCCGCAGGCCACGATCGATCCCATTGTTATCGCGGCGCGCACAATTCTTTCCCTGCAGACGATTGCTTCGCGTGAGGTGAAGCCGGGTGAGATGGTGGTGGTCACGGTTGGTTACATCCGCGCAGGGACGAAGAACAACATCATTCCGGATCAGGCCGAGCTGGGCCTGACCGTCCGAACCTTCAAGAGCGATGTTCGCAAACAGGTGCTCGCCGCGATTAGCCGGATCGCCAAAGCGGAGGCGACCGCTGCCGGAGCGACACGCGAGCCCCTGGTTGAGCGCTACGAAGGCACGGGTTTGGTCTACAACAATCCTGAACTGGCAGAACGGCTTCGAGCCCCGCTCGAGGCTGCTCTTGGCAAGAGCAACGTCCTGACTACAGAGCCCATCACGCCATCCGAAGACTTTTCGTTCTTCATCGAACAGGGCGTGCCCGGGTTTTACTTCAGCCTCGGAGGCGCCGATCCCAAAAAGCTTGAAGAAGCTAAAGCTGCGGGTAGCCACCTTCCATCGAATCATTCACCACTGTTCGCGCCCGACGCGGATCCGGCCATCCACGCGGGGATTGCCGCGGAGGTCGCCGTACTACGCAATCTGCTGAATGCATCTGCCGCGGATCTTCACAAGTACAGCGCCGGGCAGCCGGGGAATTAGAAACAAAAAGAGCCGCGCGCAGGGCGCGGCTCTGGGCAATCCGACGAGGGCTGGGGTTTTGTGGGATTGGGGATACAACCTCCGCCGGAAATTCAAGCTACATTCCTCCGTTTACCACGGAAGTTTCCAAGGTCACGACTTCGCTCTCTTCGCCGTTCTCAGCATCGGTGATTGATGGCGTGTGCAGGCTCAAGCCGGCGGCATTGCCCTGTCGCCAGACCTTCGACAGATAGGCACGCTCGCCGCTGCGAGTGAAGATCAGCTTGGGCGCAACGTGGGCGTTCCCTTCAGACGTGATGTCCGTTGCGACCGCGGCGTAGAGTTTGCGCTCGCGGCTGCGCACCACGAGGACTCCTGTCTCATCTGTGGCCTTGGGAGACCCAGTCGCCATTTCGAACACGTAGCTTCCAGCCGGGAATGCGCGGTTCCCTACGATGAACTCGAACGGCACCGAGGCCTCAACAGTTACCTTGCGGCGATTTTGCGCGCTCGCGCCCGCAGTGATTCCAACCAGCATCGCGATGACTGCAATTATGGGGAGAGCTTTTCTATTCATGACCGACTCCTTTGTTTCCTGAGGTGCCCGTGTATGAGCAAGGAAGTTGCCAAACCCCGTCCAATTCATTGTGAATAGGAGATCGATATTCTTGCGTGATTCAGCAGGAAGGAAAACGCGCAGAGAGGCCGTGAAGTGCCAGGTGCCAGCTTTCTAGATAGTGTTTGCCAGAATTCTGGCAGTTGCGGCGTTACTGTCGCGGTCGCGAGGAGATTCCAAGTTTTTTCATTCGCAATTGCAGAGTAGAACGTTTGAGTCCAAGGCGGGCCGCGGCCCCGCTGGGTCCAGAAACGACCCACCGCGATTGCTCGAGAGCAGCCACGATCTGTTTTCGTTCGACATCTTCGAGAACATCGCGGATCGGTTGCCCTTCGCCGTTGCTTACTTCTTCGCTCGGTGGTCGTCCCGGTACGACAACCCCACGCCTTCTCAAATCGGACACTGGCACTTTCAGAACTGGTCCATTGGAGATTAAGACCGCTCGCTCGATCACGTTCTGCAGTTCGCGAATATTACCCGGCCACGAATACGCCACCAGGGCGTTCATTGTTTCTGTGGGGACGGTTTCAATTTTCTTGTTCACGCGGTGCGAGAAGAGCTGTGTGAAATGGCTCACCAGCATCGGAATGTCCTCCCGCCGTTCGCGAAGTGCGGGAATGAAGATCGGAAACACATTCAGACGGTAGAAGAGATCGGCGCGGAACTTTTTCTCGTCGACCATTCCCTGCAAGTCGCAGTTGGTGGCCGCGACCAGCCGCGCATCCGAGCGTAAGGTACGGGAGCTGCCGAGACGCTCAAACTCGCGCTCCTGCAGAACCCGAAGAAGCTTGGGCTGCAATTCGAGGGGAATTTCACCAACCTCATCCAGGAAGATGGTACCGCCATGCGCCAGTTCAAATCGTCCCACGCGCTGCGCGACTGCCCCGGTGTATGCCCCTTTCTCATGACCGAACATCTCACTTTCGAGCAAGCCTGTGGGAATCGCGGCGCAATTCAGCTTCACAAAGGCGTGCGAATGCCTCTTGCTGCGCTCGTGAATAGCGCGCGCCATCAGTTCTTTGCCCGTGCCGGTTTCACCGAGAAGCAGGACGGTTGAATCGCTGGGCGCCACCATCTCCACTTGCCCGAGAACTGCTTTCAGGGACGGACTGTTGCCGATAATTTCGGCGAAGTTCATCTCGCTACGAATCTCTGATTCGAGATAAAGCTTTTCCTGCGCCAGTTCGTTCTTGAGGTCCGCAATCTGCCCGTAGGCAATGGCGTTGTCCACTGCGATGGCTACCTGGTTGGCAATCTGCGTGAGAAATTCAATTTCGTCGTCGCTGAAAGGGACTTCGCGAGTTCTGCCTAAGTCGAGAGAGCCCAAAATCCTCCCGCGGCTGAGCAGCGGAAGTGAGCATCCCTCCTTCATCCTGAGCCTGCGGAAGTCATCGTCGGGCGAAAGTTTTTCAATGGTTGACGCATGAACTACAGCCGGCTTGCCCGTTCGAAAGGCAATGAGGGGACCGGATTGTTCACTCAGGATCTCGTTGTTCCCGCCCTCGGGTCCCTGCCTGCAACTGACTGGTAGGCATACCCACGCAAGCGGCCACCGGCCCTCGGATCGGGTAGAGACACTCCGACGAAGTCCGCGTGCATGACGCGCCGGACATTTGCCGAGATTGCCAGTAACAAGTCCCGCAATTCGAGGTTTGCCGCGATGCTGTTATTCACATCGAGGAGCAACTGCAGGCGCTGATTTCTGTTTTCCAGTTCCGTTTTCGTGTGCTGCAGAGCCTGCAGGTGCAGGGCGTCGTCGATCGCAACCGCAATCTGGTCCGCCACCAGCGACAAGAATCTGCAATCTTCCTCCGAGTATGCCTCGGGCTGCTCGCTACCTACCGCAAATGTTCCCAGATGTCCGTGCGCGGTGGTGAGCGGAAATGCGCAATACGACCGAATACCGTACTCTTTCAAAATCCCGGGGAGCTTCGGAAAACGGTTCTCCCGCTGTACGTCAGAGATGGCAAGGGATTCCTGTTTCTCAAAAACCCAGCCCACGGCCGTTCCTTCCGGTGGAAACTCGGTTAACGACTCAGCCGGACGTCCTGGCGCTTCACTTACGTGCAGCCGCATCAGATGCCGTGCTTCGTCGTACAGGAATACGCGCAGGAATACGAAATTCACTACCGGTCGAAGTTCGTCGGCAAGGCTCCGGAACAAGTCCTTGACGTCGTGATGCGCCGCGATCGCGCGGGATACGCGGCGCAAGGCCTGATACCCCGCCCCGGGGAGAGGCGTATCTCGATCGGGCTGGAGAGCGGCATGCATCCCGTTGCCAAGTAGCGACACGTTTCTGCTCCCCGGAATGGCTGTTCAAACGCGGCGAACGTCCACTTGGGCGTGAAAAGAATTAGACCGACCACTCGGTCGGTCGCTTGCCACAATTTGATGTTCGCTGCAGCGGCTCGGATGCCTCCCGAAGGTACATCCGATCTGCGCGTCCGACCGCCACCAACGCGGGTACAGATCACGGGACGATACAGACTTGTGACGCGGTTGGGAACTGAAGATTTAAGGAATCGCAAAGCGATCCGCCTGGAAACTATACCGTGACCGTAACCGACGTCTCGGTTCTGGTGACGGGCCGATACAATGTGTCGCGCTCGATGGGTTCACGTCCGGCGGCACGGATCAGGCGTTCCAGCTCTTCACGCCGCATGCCTTGCGGCGTTGTGGCTCCCGCATCGTGATAAATCTTCTCTTCGATTACCGTGCCGTCCATGTCGTCAGCCCCAAAGCGCAACGAGATCTGAGCGATCTTCGCGGTCATCATCTGCCAGTAGGACTTTATGTGCGGGAAGTTGTCGAGCACCAGGCGACTGACGGCGATCTGCTTGATGTCGAGCATGCCGGTGGTTTTCGGCAGATGTTGCAGGGGCGTGTTATCCGGATGAAATGCAAGCGGGATGAAAGTCTGGAATCCACCGGTCTCATCCTGCAATGCGCGCAACTTCATCAGATGGTCGACTCGATCTTCATCGTTCTCGACATGCCCGTAGAGCATCGTGGCGTTCGACTTCAAACCGATCTGATGCGCGAGCTTTGCGGTATCGAGCCACTGATCGCCGTCAATTTTGTGATCACAGATGATGTGGCGCACACGGTCCGCAAATATTTCCGCGCCACCGCCGGGGAGTGAATCGACTCCAGAGGCTTTCATCTGCTCGAGAGTCTCGCGAATCGAAAGCTTCGCCCTGCGAGCGAGATACGCCACTTCGACCATAGTGAAGGCCTTAAGGTGAACCTCGGGAAAGCGCTGTTTCAATCCGGCGCAGAGATCGAGAAAGTACTGAAACGGCAAGTCAGGATGCAAGCCGCCAACGATGTGAAATTCTGTGACTGCCTCAGAGTAGCCGGAAGCGGCGGTCTGGAAAGCTTCTTCAAGGGCCATCGTATAGGCCCCAGGCGCGTCCTTCTTGCGTCCGAACGCACAGAGGCGACAGGCGGCGACGCAGACATTGGTGGGATTGATATGGCGATTGACGTTGAAATACGCCTTGTCGCCATGCATCCTCTCCCGAACGAGGTTCGCCATCCATCCCACCGCAAGGATGTCGCCCGTGCGGTACAGCGCGAGAGCGTCCGTGGTGTCCAGCCTCTGGCCGGCGACCACCTTCTGGTGGATGGAGTTCAGCCGAGGATCGTCTGTCTGGAAGGAATGGGGTTCAAAATTGTGCGCAGAAGCCATCCCTAAGATGATATCGCATGGCCATTGCATCTGCCCATCCGGGTGCGTGACAGCCCGGGTTACCGGTTGACCACTACCCGGCTTTCGACCTGTGAATATTCGTCCTCCGTAAGGACGTGGCGGGTCACAAGCTGGTGGGCATTCGCATAGGGACGTTCCGCGATGATGCGATCGGCCTGCTTGTCCGTGATTCCGGGCAAGTCGGACAATTCGGCCTTGGATGCGTGGTTCAGGTCCACAGATTTCTTACCGCTGAGGCCATCCTTGATGCCTTCGGCCACGGCCTTTGAATCGCGCTTTATCGCAGCTGTTCCTTCGGCCGTTTTCTGCCGGATCTGGTCAGGAGTCGCATTCGGAGAGCACGCTATGGTCATCGCAAGCGCGCACACGATCAGCACACCTAACAAAGCACGCATGAGCATGCTATTCGGATGCAATACAGGGTCGGCCGGTTGGGTGCTGAGTGATGAGATTCGCGGCTCCTTCTGATCGCGAATGTGCATCTACATTCAGAGATTTTCATTCCCGTGCGAGAAAGGAGTTGTTCCATGAGAAGGATCCTTCCCCCGGCGGTTGTTACAGCAGTGCTGACCTGCGCGGGCCTGATGGCCCAGAGCACCGCGCCGACAACGCCGCAGAACGTGCCTGCACAATCGCCCACAACTCAAGCCCCCATGCCCGTGCCGTCCGGATCGCAGCAGGCTGCGGCGGCGAATCAACCGCGCATTGCTCCCGGAAGCGTCATACCGGTCCAACTTACAAAGACGGTGGACGCGAAGAAGGCGAAAACTGGAGACGAGGTCGTCGCTAAAGTCACCATGGATATGAAGACGCAGGCTGGACAGGTGCTCGTCCCCAAGGACACGAAAGTGATTGGGCACGTGACGGAAGCACAAGCCCGTCATAAGGACGAGAAAGAGTCGCAACTGGGTCTATCGTTCAACCAAGCAGTGCTGAACAACCAGCAGGTGCAGTTGCCGATGTCGATCCAGGCCGTCGTCGGCCAGGAAAACAACGAAAATGGAAACGCCGGTGCGGGCAGCGGCCCGTCCGGAGCTTCGCCTTCGCCCTCGTCTACAGGGAGTGGCGCAAGTTCCCCAATGGGTGGACGCAGCCCCAACGCAGGAGGAGGAGAAACCCAGCCACCCACAACTCCTCCAACCAGCAACGATCAAGCTCCACAGAGCGGCTCCAAACGTCCTCCAATCAATGCGCAGACACAGGGCGTAATCGGAATTTCGAATGTGACGCTCGCTCCAGCATCGAACAACCAACAGGGATCTGTACTGACTTCCGAGAAGAACAACGTGAAGCTGGAAAGTGGAACGATGTTGCTGTTGAAGGTGAACCAGTAGAAGAAAACGGAACAGGCTGCGGAGGACTGCTACCTCCGCAGCAACAAATCCGCTGCCACAAAAATGAAGAACAGAACCGAGATAACGCCGTTCATGGTGAAGAACGCGGCGTTCAGCTTTGACAGGTCGCGGGGCTTCACCAGCGAGTGCTCGTAAAGCAGCAGGAGCACCACCGCGAAAACGCCGCAGATCGCCAGCTTTCCCATTCCAAACACAATGACTAATGCTACGAGCAGGGCCACCATGATCAGGTGAAAGGCCCGCGCAATCCAGAGCGCGGCGGCGATGCCGAAGTGTCGCGGCACGGAATGCAATCCGGACTGACGATCGAACTCGTAATCCTGGCAGGCATACAAAACGTCGAAACCACCGACCCAAAACGTGACCGCCGCGGTGAGCAGAAGAATTCGTGGATCGAGCGAGCCCCGGACTGCGATCCATGCAGCAGATGGTGCGATCCCGAGCGCAAATCCCAGCACGAGATGCGACCAGCGCGTGAGCCGCTTCGTGTAGGAATAAAGCAGCAGCACGGCGAGCGCAACAGGAGAGAGCTCGAGCGATAAGCGATTCAACTGGCTCGCGGCAAGCATAAATACGACGCTCGAGACGACCACGAATGTCGCAACGAACGCAGGGGACAAGTGTCCGGCAGGCAGTGCCCGGGTGCTGGTCCGCGGATTGGCCGCATCGATCGCGGCATCCGCCCAGCGGTTGAATGCCATCGCCGCAGACCGCGCCGCTACCATCGCCACAACAATCCATACAAGCTGGTGGACGGACGGAAGTCCGCCGGCAGCGAGCATGGCTCCGCAGAGAGCAAATGGGAGAGCGAAGATCGAATGCTCCCACTTGATCATTTCGAGGGTTACGCGCAGGTTGTGCAGGACAGGCACGGCATCGATTGTAATTCAGGAGGGTCGGGCTCACTCAGAGGCTAACGGGCATTCCGGGCACGAGCGGCACAAACCGGCACAGCTCGCGGAAGGTCACGCGTGCTTCCCCGGCTTGTTTTTCTATCAACTGCAATTGCTGGGAATCGTCGTTGCCTACAGGGATCATCATGCGCCCTCCCTCGCAGAGCTGTGAGACGAAGTCAGGCGGCAGTTCGGGAGCCGCAGCAGAGACGATAATCACGTCATAGGGTGCGAACTCGGGAAATCCACGGCTGCCGTCTCCTGTGATAATCCCGACGTTCTTGTACTCCAATTCAGCGATCACGGCGCTGGCTTGTGCAGCCAGAACTTCGTGGCGTTCGATGGAAAACACGTTGGAGGCCAACTCGGCCAGCAATGCAGTCAGGTAACCCGAGCCCGTCCCAATCTCAAGCACCTTGTCAGATCGAGAAAGACGCAGCGCCTGCAACATCAGCGCCACGATATAGGGCTGCGAAATCGTCTGCCCCTCCCCAATCGGCAGGGGATGATCTTCGTAGGCCTGGTTGCGATATGGTTCGGGCGCGAAAACATGCCGAGGGACCCGCGCCATGGCCTCGAGAACGCGTTCATCCGCAATTCCGCGCGCGCGCAATTGCGAATCAACCATCTGCTGTCGTCGGGCAGAGTATTCGGCGAGTTCAGTGCGGGAAGTCAAGTACGCCTCAGGGCAGCCGTGGCGATGCTATTTCTTGCGGCGGCGGATCTGCACGTCGAAGCTGACTACGCCGTTCTGATCGCGTGTGCCCACGACCGAGAGATTCCGATTGATATAGTACTCGCCCTGGATGATCTGCTCCGCACTCTGCGATACGTTGGTGCTGTAGGTCAGCGTAATGTTGTTTGCGAACTGCTGTTCAATCGTGACCTGCGGGCCGCGCGCAGTGGGGTTGGTTTCGGTCGTCAGGCCCTGGGGATCGATTTTGATCCGGCTCACTCCAAAGAGTTTCTGCAGCCGGTTACTCACGGTCGCATTCAGCGCCTGGTTGATGATCAGGTTCGTGGCTTCATCATTGAACAGCGTTTGTCCGGACTGCTGCTGCAACTGCTCGGATTCCTCGCTGGTGCGGCCTAGTGCCAGCAGCGCGATGATGTCGGACTTCGGCAGCGGCGGCTCCGAGCGATAGTTTACGTTCAGGCGATCCGGCGTTCCCGTTACTGTGACATCGAGATCGTAGTTGCGAACATGCGTCGTAGCCTGCAAGTTGACTTGCGGTTCGATCGCCACCGGATTGGTGAACGTGATGTCCCCGCGTTCCAGGCGAAACTTGATGCCATTAAACGTCGCATCGCCTTCCAGAATGTCTGCTCTTCCCAGGACGCTCGGACGCGCCACCGATCCGCGCAGGCGCAGGTCCGCATCTCCAGAGAGCCGAGCGACAGCCGTCTTCATCTGCAGTTCAGGAGCGGTTCGCACGGCAACATCGAGCTTGATGTTGTAAAGCGGTGAGTTCGCGGACGTGATCGCCGCAGATTGCCGGCTTCTCTCCAAGTAGGAGCCGAAATCAAAGCCCGGAGTTACGGCGAGTTTGTTCACCATGACGTCACCGGTCACGGTTGACGCCGCCTGCGTTCCAGCCCAGTGCAGCTCGGCATTGGCCGTAGAACTGACACCGGGGGGATAGCGCAGGCGTACATCCCTGCCGATTGCGGTCAGGTTGAAGTTCAACTGGCTGTTGTAATAGCTGGCATCGCCTTTCAACTCCAGCGATCCTCCGCCGGTTTTGCCATTCAGTTGCTCAATGTGAATTCGATCTTTCGTGAAGGTGAGGGCGCCGTTCATCTCGCTCAGGCCACTGGGAAGACCAGCATACTGGGCTGCGGCGTTCTTGATCTCGATGGAACCCTGCGGGAGTGGGTCTTTAAGGGTGCCGATGACATTCATATGAATTGTCGTAAGTCCCGACACGCTGAGATTCCGATCGAAGCTGCCGAGCAACTTCATATCAGCGTGACCGTCCGCAGATAAATCAATTTCCTGCGAGCCGACGAAATGAATTGAGCCGCGTCCCGTCAGATCCGTTCCTTCGCCGATCAGATGAGCGGGTTCAATCTGGATCGTTTGTTGGGAGAAAGTGAACTTTACCGGCCCATCATTGCGCAGATTCTCGTGCTCTACTTCAATCGCTAAGTCAGGCAGTGTGCCATTCAGCGTCCATTGGCGCGGATATCGTAGCGGTCCCTGCATTATGACCGTGCCTGCAACTGCGGTATGAGAGGTCAGCTGATGCCCGAGAAAGGAACGCCACAAAGAATCGACGTCCAACTGGTCCATCTTGGCGGTGAACATCGCAGGAAAGTCGCCGTGCATGACAACATTCCCATCGACCGCGAGCTTTCCGCGGGGAAAGCCAGATTGCCCGGTGACTCTCAGCTCGCCATTGTTCGTGACTGCTTCGATGTCGAATGTGCCCGATGCTTCGTGGTCCAGCGTCAGATCGCGAATGTGTGCCGTAGCATCGATGGCGGGATTGTCGAGCGTCCCACTTCCGCGTAACGTGACATCGGCGCGGCCTTCGATGAGAAACCGGTCCAGCTGAATCTGCCGAACTCGCGTGAGATCGAAGTCTTTCCCGGTGAGATCGAGGCGGAACCCGCGGGTAGACGGCGAGAACGCTGCCGTACCAGTCACGATGGCATCTTCGTGCGTCAGATGGATGTTGTTCAGCGCAGTCTCGTTCGTGCCAACTCGAAGGTCAGCATCGAACTGCTCAATCGGTTCATTGTGCACTGACGCGTCGAAGGCACGAATGTGCCCCTGTACCTGAGGATGGGCACGCGTTCCTGCAATTTGCAGCGAAACGTCGGCGGTGCCCGTGACGGGATATTCGAATCCGGCCAGCGCCGCCGTAGAAGCCACATCCACGCGGTGCAGGTTCACATGCGCCGTATACGGGCTGTTGGGTGCAAACTGGCCCTTCTGAAGTGTGGCGTTCAGGTCAAAGTCCGCGCTGGTCTCACCGCGTCGCAAAGAGCCATTCCGCACGCTAAGTTCGTTTCTCGAAAATTGAACCGTGGCTGCGAACGAATCCCAATGCACCTGTTGCTCGGCAGTGCGCGAAGTTGCGGGAACGGTAAATTCGAAGTCCTGGGCCACCAGCGTTCCCGCCACGGTCGGAGATCGAAACGTTCCGCCCACGATGCCATTGAACGACGCATTGCCATCCACTTCAAATGGAAGGTCGGTCGGTCCGCCGAGGGCCGCGACCAGAGGCCGCCATTCCTCCAGATTCGATGTAGAAACCGAAACCCGGAGCGTAGAGGAGGCGGCCAGAGTTCCGCTCGCCTGAACTTTCGAAGCCGGCGTGGACAGTTGGAATTGTGCAAGCTCCAGCGAATCGGTCGAACCGTGATACCGGCCCTGCATCTGGGCAGTCATCGGCAGCTCACGAGCTGCAGCACGTGCCGGCGGAGACACTGAAAGCGCGAAGGCAACATCGGCATTATCCGGCGTACCCCTCCACGAGGCGTCAATGCTTCCCGCCGATGATCCCGCAGGACGAAATCTGCCCAGCGGGTGCGCCCGAACGTCGAGCGCACTTGCGACTTCGGCGACGGACACATCCCGTAGCCGGAGATGTATCACTCCTGTCTGCACTCCGGGCGCCTTCAATTTCTGACCGGGCTTTTCAGCAGGTCTCGCGGCGGAAATCACCGCCATTTCGTCCCGCTTGCCTTTTGCGGTAGACGGTACTGGAGTGCTGTGCAACCAGTTCTCTACTTGCGCGTCTCCCGAAAAACTACCTCCGAGAAGTCTTCCCTGCAGCTTCGAGAAATTGAGCTGCTTGTCGGTGACTGAGTAGTCGGCGGTCGCTCCCGCGTTCTTCACGAGGAACTGCTCGTCGCTGCAAACGAGGTCCCGTACGGCCGCAGCGCCGTTTGTTGTGAATTCCTGCATCGACCAGCGGCCACTGCCCTTGAATTGTGCTACTCCATGGCGAATGTCCTGGCGCCGTGCGATGGCTGCCGCCTCTTCGAGATCGAGCTGGACGTCGTAGTTTCCCGTTACTTGTGGATTTCGGAAGTCACTAATCCGGCCGCTGGCCTTTACGGACGATCTGCCTGAAGTCCAACTAAGCGACTGAATATCAGCGAAGGTTTTTCCAAAGCTGAAGTCGGCCGAGATCATCCACGAGAAAGGGCGATATGCACTGAGTGTGGTGTCTACCTTCCCGATTGCGAGATGGCTCTCGTAGCGTCCTCGCAGAAACGAATAGTCCATCTCCAGGTTTGTTCCCGAGACGTCGAAGCTCAGTGGAATCTTCTGGTCGGCCCAGAGCAGTTCTCCATTTCGTACCGACAGGTGGTCAATCGAAAGCCCAAACAGTTGCTCGACTCGAGTGTTGACGGGCACGGGAGTGATTTTGAAGCCAGGAATGTTCGTGGTCGTCCCGTCAGACGCGATAGCAATGTGCACTACGGGCCGCTCCAGAACAACGGAGCGGAATCCGAATTCGGTGCGTAGCAGCGAGATCACCTTGAGTTGGGCAAGCAAGCTGTCGGCGTGGGCGAGAGGGACGTCACTGGGAAATTCCTTGCCGTGGACGGTAATGTTGCGGACTTCCACCTGCAAATGGAAGGGCACCAAGTGGAAGGTGCCGACCTCCGCGCGTCCGCCTGTGATGCGCTCGATCTCCCGAACCGTGCGGCTGCGGACGTAATTCTGAAAGGACTGGGTTGTGATGTACCAGACCCCGGCGAGACCCAGAAGGATGAAAACGCCGAAGGCAATCAGCAGATATTTCCACCAGCGGCGTGGTCTGCCGGCGGGCTCATTCACCGAGATTGAACCCCGTCCTCGGGAGCCCCACCGAATCCCGGGACGCTGACTTTGCTTTCGGAGCGAAGGGATTGCAGCCAGGAAACCATCAACTCGTTGACCTTTTCCTGCGTGAGGAGTTCTCGGATTTTTGCTGAGACGTCCGCGAGCGAAACCTCGGACCCTCCCGATTCCTTAAGCTGGGGAACGAACTTGTCGCGGTAATAGGCCTCGATAGTCTTGGAATCGATCTGGACTGTCGGCCGGAGATGGGCATCTACGAGCCGCATCAGATCGATCTGCTGCTGGACGTGTGCGGTCACGGATTGCTCGGTCAGCCCAAACCGCTCCAGCAAGCGTCTCCATCCTTCATCCGTAGCTGCATCGGGATACTGCTTACGTGCCTCGGCAATCTCGGCGGCAGCCTCGGCCTCCGAGGCATGCTGGAAAGAAGCTGATTTCATCTGCTCGGCGAGCAATTCCTGGTCGATCAGCCGGTCCAGAACGGCGCGCCGGTCTTCTTCACTGAACTGCCCGGGTGTGCGCCCGCTTAATAGCGCCTCGTAACGCAGGGCATCGTTCCAATCGCTCTGAAGGATGATGTGGCCGTTCACGGTCGCGACAATCCGGTCGATGACCTCGCCAGCGCGGACACTCGGCAGTGTCAGCGCGCTCAACAGCAAACTCAAGGCGAGAATCGTGAAACTCTTCTTCATGAGAAATCAATCCATCAAAACGGCTGGCCTATGCTGAAAAATACGTTGAAATGGCGCAAACGCTGCGTCTCCAGCGTGTTCGTACTGGAAACGACCTGAAAATAGCGGGTTGGGTTCAGATTGTATCCGAAGTCGAATCGCAAGGGCCCGATCGGCGTCTTATATCGCAATCCTAACCCAACTGCATGAGAAGTGTAATCATAGCCACTGTTATTGAAAGCGGTACAGTCCTGCGAGGTCGTTGTACCACTGGACAAGCACGTTTGGGTACTTGGCTGATGCCACCGCAGCATGCCTTTTAAAGCATCGTGCGGCGCGGTGAAAACGTTGCCCATATCGTGAAAAATCGCGAAGCCGAAGCCCTCCCCGATCCATGGCAGGGAAATTTGGGGGAAACGGAGTTCCAGGTTATTTACGAAAAGAGCTGTACCGCCCACGGGAAAGCCAGAGTTCGGATCGCGAGGTCCTGCCTGATTTAACCCGAATCCACGATGGGAGTTTCCGCCGCCGGCGAAAAACTGTTCTGGCAGCGGAATCAGCGGGAATACCTCACAGAAGGACTCGTTCGTATTCGGATCGGTCACGCAAGCTCCCGGCGGACGCACCCTTGTATTTCGAAACGGCTGCTCAACCCCAATGGTGGTTGATCTGGCAAATACAAACTGGCGACCCGGCTTGCCTTTCCCCCCAAAAGCCTGATACGTAGAATTTTGGGCCAGCAGGCGTCCGTAATCGGCTTCCGACCCCAGGAAACTGGCCGCCGTGAAGCCATCGAGCGTAAAGTAATTGCCCTTCGTGCTCTCCAAGGGATTGTCCCTTTTGTCCCGAATGTAGGTGAATCCAGGGCCGCCAACACGCGCCGGCAAGGAGAGGACGGAAATCGCGCCCGGGGTGAATTTCGACGAGAAATCTCGAGCCTCCACCCGTCGAAAGTCGAACCGATAAGTGATCGAACTGGGACCCGGACGTGTCCCCGGCTCCGTCCCAGCGTTGCCAATCTGCTGCCGCAGATCGACCTTCCCTTCCAGTCGCCGGGAAGTAAAGGTCGCTACGTCGAGACTGTTGTCATAGAAAACTGTGTAGATGAGCTTGAACTTGTCACTGTCGAACAACTTGGGGACCGTATAACTGATGAGCCCGCGCTGCTGTAAGCGTCCTACATGGGACTGGAAGATCAACGTTTCATTTCTGCCAAGCACATTCAACCGAGTTACATCGAACCCCACTCGAGGGCTTACTCCCGCCGTACCTTGCGAGTTGGAGCCGGACGGCTGGCTCGTCTGAAATTCCAGACCGACGTCATAGGTAAAGGTGTACCGCTTGGCCTCCTGCACCTGGACCAAAACATTCTTCTGGGGATCGGTTCCGTCCGGATTCTGAACCGCAGTGTCGACCTGGTTGAAAATGCCAAGATCGTACAGCCGGGTCTGTGTATTCAGGAGATCCTGCTGGCTCAGCGGATCTCCCGCGCGTACCTGCAATTCGCGTTGCACCACGTGGTCGCGGGTATGCTCCGTGCCGGCGACCATCACCTTATCCACATTGAAGCGCTCGCCTTCCTGGATCGTGTACGTAACATCTTCACGATTAGGCTCAGCGGAATGCCTGGTCGTGATCTCAAGTGTTGCATTCGGGAATCCGTGATCGAAGTAGTAGTTCAGGATTCGCTCGCGATCGCTGGCCAGGTCTTGCTCCGAATACGGCTGGCCTGCCTGCGTACTAAGTTCCGGAAGATCGCCGCTGCTGACCTTGTTGTTTCCGTCGACGTGCACCTGGCCAACCCTGGTCCTCACACCTTCTTCGATGTGAATATGGACCGCGAGCTTGTTCGACGATCCCTCGAAGTTGTCATCGACGTTGGTCTGAATCTGCACCTGGCGGAAGCCGTTGGAACGGTAGAGTCCTTCCAGGGTTGCGACGTCACTGCGAAGTAAAGCCTGACTGTAGCGTCCGTGGCTCAAAAACCGGTGCGCCGATTGGATCTGCAGGTACGATTTCAGTTTGGCAGTATCCAAAAAGTCTTTATTCCCATCGATGTCTACCAGTTCCAGGGAGTGCCTGGGGCCCGGATCAATCTGGTAAATCACGCGCAGAGTCTTGGCATCGCCTTCCTTGCGGATGTCGACGCTGGCGTCGAAGTGGCCCCGCGTCTGCATGTAATCAAGGAGGTTGCGCCTGCCTTCGTTGAGCAGGTCGTCGTCGACGGCATTCTCTTCGTAAACCGGAATTTCCTTCTTCAAGACTCCGTGACTGATGCGGTATCCCTGCGCAGAAATTAGCACGACGGGACCGGGATCGATCGCATACGTGAAATCGACTGCGTTACTGGCAGGACGGTAGGTCTGCGCGGCGATGGAAACCTGGGCCAGTGCCCTGTTCTGCTTCTGGAAGCGTTTGCGCAGCCTCTGCAGGGAATCGCTCACGCGAGCCGCAGTCAGACGGTCCCCCGGATTCATGTGCGCGAGACTCTGAACCTGTCCCGGCGGTAATCCGGAACTGCCGGTTACCTGGACTTCCCCAACATGCGCCTGCGAGCCCGGAGAAACGTGGAAGATCACATCCGTCTGCTGAACATCAGGATTCGAAGTGCTCTCCGCCGTGACTCGCGCCTTGTAATACCCGTTCTCCTGCATCTGTTGACGGATATTCTCCAAGCCTCGGTTGAGCTTTTCGCGATTGTAGAGTTCGCCGAGCTGGAGTTTGGAAGCATTGACGATCTGATTGGCAGTAGGACGGGTGGGTGCGCCCTCGACATTGACCGCGCCGACAAAAAAGTTCGGCGATGTCACGAAACTCAGTTCGATACCATCCCCGGATAGTGTGACTTCCGCCTGAATATCTGCAAAGCGCCCGGTCGCATACAGTGCGCGAATGGTATCTCGCACACCGTCGCGGCTCAGGGGAGTTCCCACCTTCTGTGGGATCAACTGCAGCAGATGTCCCCGATCCGGATCGTGAACTCCGGGAAGGTCTACCGATAGGACGGTCTTCCCTTCGTATCCAGGGCCGATCACCTGGACCGGAGCCTGTGACTGTCGCCCATTGCGCGAGTTCTCTTTCGGCTTGTCCAGTGCTGCCGAGGACAAAAGCGCAACCCACAACAGCAGGCTGCCCAGAGTTATCGCGTGTCTTGTCGGCAAAGGGGTCCTTGGGCTCGGGCGCTCTTTTTACTCTTCGATGGGACGCACCCAATCTGTCGTTGTACGAAGCAAACCTCGACTGCCTTCGCTTCCTCGAAAGCGTCGTCTGAACTTGCCCGCCTTTGAGGTAGAACGAAGGTTCTGGCGCACGGCAAAGTCGTACTCCATCCAGCGCACAACCCAGCCACTTATAATAAAGGTTTCGGCGTTCAACACTGGTGACCTCTTTGGCACAGGAACCACAGAAACAGCGAAGCACTCCGCAGGAGGCGTCCACTCTGGCGGACCGCTATTCCCGCCAAGTTCTTTTCCGGGGTATCGGCGAAGAAGGCCAGCGGAGGCTTTCGAGAGCGAAAGTCGGGATCGTGGGCTGCGGGGCCACAGGTTCAGCCCTGGCAGGATTACTCGCCCGCGCCGGAGTCGGCACCCTCCGAATCTTCGATCGCGACTACGTCGAACCGAGCAACTTGCAGCGCCAGTCACTCTTTGATGAGGCTGACGCCGCCGAGTCTCTGCCCAAAGCGATAGCGGCAAGCAGGAAAATCGGTGCGTTCAACTCGCAAATTATCGTGGAAGCGAAAGTGGAAGATCTGGTGCCATCTAACGTTGAGGCTCTCCTGGATGGAGTCGACTTGATTCTGGACGGCACCGACAACTTCGAAACGCGCTATCTGATTAACGACTACGCAGTATCCAAGTCGTGTCCCTGGATTTATTCAGCCGCCGTGGGGAGCTACGCAGTAACACTGAATGTGCTTCCTGGCCAGACTGCCTGCCTGGCCTGCATCTTCCCGGATTCGCCGCGGGGAATGGTCGAAACCTGCGAGACTTCCGGAATTCTGAATTCGGCGGTGAATCTTGTGGCGTCAATCGCCGCCACGGAAGCGATGAAGCTTCTGGTAGGTGCGTCCGGGCAACGACGCACGCTCCTCTCTTTCGATCTTTGGACGAACGAGCATGCCGAGATTTCCGCCGCCAAACCCCGTCCCGGGTGCCGAGCCTGTGGGGAATGCGATTTCATTCACCTCGCTGGCGAGGGCCGTCCGCACATCACGCTTTGTGGCAGGAATTCTGTGCAAATCCATGAGCGGCAGAGGCCGATTGACTTCCAGGAAATGGACCGCCGCCTTCAGCCACATGGCATTGTCCGCCACAATGACTTCGTTCTGAAGTTCTGGCACGAACCATACGAGATGACGATCTTCCCCGACGGCCGGGCAATCATCAAAGGCACCACCGACACGGCGGTCGCGCGCAGCCTATATGCGCGTTATGTGGGAAGCTGAACTTCGCATAGAACCGAAGTAGAAGACCACTCTTGGAGTCTGCTACTCTTCTTCGTTCACAAATTCGCTCGACGGTGTGTGTCCCACACGTAAAGACCTGAATGACTGAAACCAGTCGTCCTAAACCTCCCGTATCGTATCGCTGGGCGGTTCTCATCATTGTCAGCATCGCAATGGGAGGGAACTACTACATCTATGACAGCATCAATGCGCTCGAACGCATTTTCATCGACCGCCTGGGGTTTTCAGCAACTCAGTTCGGTTGGCTAAACGCCAGCTACAGCGTTGCAGCGGTGCTAACTCTCCTGGTCGGCGGCATCATCATCGACCGCATAGGAACGAAGAAGGCGATCCTGGCATTCGCCGCGATCTGCTTCGTGGGGGCGGTAATCACCGCGGCTGAGGGAAACCCGGTGACGATGATTGTCGGGCGTACCGTGCTGGGTCTCGGCGCGGAGTCGATGATCGTGGCGGTCACTACTGCCTTGGCCAAGTGGTTTAAGGGCAAAGAATTGAGCTTTGCGTTCGGAATCAATCTCACCATCGCCCGCCTGGCGTCCGTTGCGGCGGACAACTCCCCGACGTGGGCGAGCCGCGCCTTCTACCCGCAAGGCCCGGCTGGCGAACCCAGTTGGCAGCGCCCCCTTCTGATTGCGGTTGGCGCGGGGGTGCTGGCAGTGGTAGGTTCTCTGATCTACTGGGCTCTGGAAGCCAGGGCCGAACGGAAGTACGAACTCGGAAAGGCGAGCGAAACGGACAAGCTGGAATTCAAAGAGGCTTTCCGGTTCGATGTGTCGTACTGGCTCGTGGTCGGGCTCTGCTTCACCTTCTATTCCGCAATCTTCCCGTTTCGCACGTTCGCCATCGACTTCTTCACCAATAAGATTCTGGCGGCCCATGGTGGCACAAGCATCACCGAGGCGGTCCGGGTCATAGGCCTGAAACAGGCCGGCAGCCTTAATAGTCTGCTGCCATTCTCGGCGATGATCGCCACACCATTATTCGGGCTGTTGGTGGACCGGTTAGGCAGGCGTGCCTGGTTCATGATGTTCGGCTCTTTGCTCCTGATGCCGGTTTACCTGATGATGGCGTACTCATCGGTTTCTCTGTACGTCCCGGTGTCACTTATGGGCATCGCCTTCTCGCTAATTCCGGCAGTGATGTGGCCTTCGGTGGCATACATCGTCGAACAATCCCGACTTGGCACCGCTTATGCATTGATGACATTGATCCAGCAGATAGGATTCTTTCTGTTGAACCTGATGATTGGGAAAGCGAATGACTATTCGCACGCTGGTCTCGACAACCCTGGCGGGTACGCCCTTGGGATGTGCATTTTCTCGGTTCTTGGATTTGTTGGGATGGCCCTGTCCATCTTCCTTCGGATCCGTGAAACCGGCTCCCACGGCCACGGTCTTGAGACCATCACTACGAAAACATCTGCCGGGTAGTTGACCAAGAATTTACCAATTTTCGAAGATTGCTACTCTAAATTTAGAATAGGGTTGATAGCTGAACGCGAGATCGCTTCAACGCTGCAAATTCAAAGGATTTCCAGCGCCGAAGCAGTCTGCAAGAGAATCCAAAGAACAGTAGAATTGCTATTAGATTTTGAATACCCGGGTTACTGTAGTTTTATCCCGATTGCCCGCAACCCATACAACGTAAAGATATTTAGCCGCATCTCACGGGGTGCGGCCGGAAAAGGCAACTTGACCGACCCTGAACAGCGCCAGACCACGGATTCGAACGAAGCCGAGCTCATAGAACGGGCGAAGCAGGGGGATGCTCCAGCATTCCAGGCCCTCTATGACAAGCACAAGCGGCGTGTATATTCGCTGTGCTTGCGGATGACTTCGAATACGGCTGAGGCTGAGGATTTGACGCAGGAGGCGTTCCTCCAGCTCTATCGGAAGATTGGAACGTTTCGCGGAGAGTCTGCGTTCTCGACCTGGCTTCATCGGTTGTCGGTGAACGTGGTACTCATGCACTTAAGAAAGAAAAGCCTGCCGGTAGTTTCGCTCGAAGAAACTACGCAGCCAGGCGAAGAGGATACTCCGAAGAAAGACTTCGGCGCAGAAGACCTCTCGTTAGCCGGATCCATCGACCGGCTGCAGTTGCAGAAGGCGGTGGATGACCTCCCTCCCGGTTACCGGACGATTTTTGTGCTTCACGACGTCGAAGGTTACGAACATAATGAAATCGCTGCGATTGTGGGTTGCTCGATCGGAAACAGCAAATCCCAGTTGCATAAGGCGCGCATGAAACTGCGCGACTTGCTCAAAATGAATAGAGCAGCAAGAACCGAGAAATCCTAAAAGGCAATACACGCAACTAAGTAGAATCCGAAGATCGAACCAGCACAGACTGGCAGTAATCGTCCGACGTAAGACAAGGCTACAGAGAGAATGCTGGACCGAGGCATCAGAGGCTTGGGGAGAGTTGTATGAATTGCGTTGAATTACGAGAGAGCCTGATCGAAAACGAGAACGGAAACACTCCAGAGCAGCGGGCTCATCTAAAGACTTGTACGGATTGCTCGGCCTTACTGGCCGAGGTTTTGGTGATCGCAGGCACGGCTGGAGAACTCCGCGGCGCCTACGAACCCAGTCCGCAGGTCTGGAAAAACATCGAAACAGCTTTGCGGCGAGAGGGGTTGATCCGTCCTCAGACTGCGGGTCGGTCTCTCTTGCCAACGTTCCACAGTCCCTGGGCGTGGGCTCGCTGGATGGCGCCTGCCGCCGCGGCATTGCTCATCGTCCTGGGCATCTATGTGAGGCAACAGTCGGCGCGCTCGACCGCCGATAACACACCAGCCAACCCAGTGGTTTCGATTTCCGGCTCTGATCTGCAGATGGCCGGACTCAATGATGATGATCTTCTGCAGGAAGTGTCCCAGCAGTCTCCTGCCCTGCAGGAGCAATACGCGGATAATCTCCGCCGGGTAAACGCATACATCCAGGACGCGAAGGGGGCCGTCGCTGCGAATCCGGACGACGAGGAAGCGCGCCGCACCCTGATGGATGCTTACCAGGAAAAATCCATGCTTTTCGAGTTGGCACTGGATCGTTCTCTGCCATAATGAACGGGTTTTCGCGCCGCCGGCGCTAGATACGGGGGATCGGGAAAAATGAGTGGGCGCATAGTCGAACTGGCAGCAGTGAGCGTAATTATCGCCGGATCCATGACGGCGACACTTTCTGCAGAAACGCACAAGGAATTCCACTTCAATGTAGGGCCGAAGGCCGGCATTTCCGTTAACAATCCCTACGGATCAATCTCGGTGAAGCCGTCCAACGGCAACGTAGTGGTGGTCAATGCCGTGCTCTCTTCCGACAAAGTCGAGGTCGATGACAATGTCGTCGGCAACCACGTGGAGTTGCAATCTCACCTGCTCCCCGGATCCGACGCCCAGAGCGGCCGAGTTGAGTACGAAGTACTTGTTCCGGCTGACGCCAGCATCACGCTGCATTCGAGTTCAGGAGCCCTGCGCGTTGAGAAGCTCCGGGGTTATGTAACTCTGGAGGGCGCCGGAGCCACCGTGGAACTCCGTGACATCAACGCCGCCCATGTTCACGTGAAGACCCTGAATGGTCCCGTGACTCTCACTAACGTGCAGGATGGTCACGTCGAGATTGATTCGCTCAGCGGCAATGTCACGCTCAATGGCGTGAACGGTCCCCTTGTGCAGGTGATCTCGACTAGCGGCGGCATCAACTACATCGGAGACTTCGGCGATCGAGGCGAGTATCGCCTAACCAGCCACAGCGGCGATATTGAAGCAATCGTGCCTGACACAACGTCCGCTGACGTAAACGCCCGCTCCGTCCGAGGTGAAGTCCACGACGATATTCCTCTCCAACCCAAGCAACACACTTCCTTCGTCATCAAGGAAGGAAGTGCCTTCTGGGGTACCATGGGCCGCGCGACGGTTGCATCTACGGTCGTGCTGCGCAGCTTCAATGGTAAAATCCACCTCAGAAAACGCTCCGCAAAATAGATAAGAAACGAAATCCGGATCGTTTGAAGAAGCGTTCTGGCAAATCGGTGAAGGCCAAGCTAGGTGTACGTGTGCAGTCCCGGCGCGCGCGCACTCAGCCAAACAAGCCTGTGAACACCATTTTTCTGGTCGGCTTCATGGGTGCCGGCAAGACCAGCGTTGGCCGGGCGCTTGGGGAACGGCTGAACTGGAGCTTTGAAGATCTGGACGAGCGCATCGAGCGCCGCGAGAAGCGTAGCGTCGTGTCTATCTTCCGCGACTCCGGCGAGATGGAATTCCGCCGGGCCGAAAACGCCGCATTACAGGAAGTGTTGAAAGAGTGTGGGGGAGACCGAATCATCGCCTTGGGCGGCGGGGCCTTCGTCCAAGCCAGGAATGCCGCCCTGCTAAAAGCGTCTGGTGTGCCCACGGTTTTCCTGGACGCTGCTGTCGACGAACTCTGGCGACGGTGCTGCGAGCAGGCCGATGAAACTGGAGCGCAACGTCCTCTACTCCGCAGCCCCGAGCAGTTTCGGAAGCTGTATGGCGACCGGCGAAGAAGTTACGCCGCGGCATCTCTAAAGATCCAGACGAGCGACCGTTCCGTTGAAGAAATCGCCACCGAAATCGTGAAGAAGCTCCATCTCAAAGAGATTGAGATTCGGGTCGAAGAAGGAGAAACCGAGTGAAGTTCGCAATTACAACCCGATTGGCTCTTGCCATATTCGTACTATCACTGCCGGTCCTCGCCAAGTCCGACAAGAAAGAAAAGCCGGCGCCGGCCCAGACTGTCGACTCCGGCTCATTCGGCATCTTCATCAAAGGACAGCGGGTTGCGAGCGAGACTTTCGTGATCGAGCAAAGAAACGGATCCAGCATGATCAAGTCGCAATTCAAAGAAGTGGTGGGAAATGATGCTGCGCAAAAATCCGAGCTCGAGATGACGGCAAACGGCGAGTTGCTTCGCTATGAATGGAGCCAGGCGTCCGGTGCGTCCTTGACGGTACTTCCGAAGAACGACTTTCTGATCGAATCCATCAGTGCAGCCGGCTCAGGAAAACCTGCCGAGCAGCCTTTCTTGATGCCCAACACGTCAGCCATCCTCGACAACAACTTTTTCGTGCATCGCGAAATCCTGATCTGGCGCTACCTGGCGGCGGACTGCAAGCCAGAAGCGGGAAATCTGAAATGCCAGCAGGGTCCTGCCGACTTCGGCGTACTCGTGCCTCAGGATCACACCTCGCTCCACGTCAGACTGGAATTAGTTGGCAAGGAGAAGGTGAATATCCATGGCGCCCAGCGTGAACTCCTCCGCCTGAATCTTACGGGCGAGGACGCCGTGTGGGCCCTTTGGGTGGACGACACCGATCACTTTAAGCTCGTGCGGGTCGAGATTCCCGCCGATAATACGGAAGTAGTCCGCGACTAGCTGTCCGGCGGCCTAAGGACCGTCTCAAGAAGAATTGCTGCTGGCTGATTCACGTACGGCGCGGGTCCTGATCACGGTGCTGCTGTTCGTGCTGGCATTGGGTTTTCTCTATGTAGCGCGGGCCACGCTGATCGCGTTTCTGTTCGCCATTTTTTTTGCCTACTTGATGAGCCCGCTCGTGAATCACTTGGAGCGCTTGCTGAAAGGCCGTGGGCTGGCCATTGCGGTCATCTACACGCTCCTTGTCGCTTTGGTCGTGGCGTTCTTTGCGTTGGTTGGCCCGAAAGTGACGCATCAGGGCGCTCGCTTGGGACAGTCGCTCCCTACCCTATTGGGCCAGCTCAAATCAGGCCAGATTACGAATCAGTTGGGGGTAGAGCACGGCTGGAGCCACAACACGACGGAATTCATCCAGTCATTCCTTGTCAGTCATGAGGACGACATTACCGAACTCGCGCAGCGAATCGGGCTCCGCACCGCCGATGTTGCC
The DNA here is from genome assembly GCA_963727085.1 of Terriglobia bacterium. Lineage (GTDB taxonomy): Bacteria > Acidobacteriota > Terriglobia > Terriglobales > Acidobacteriaceae > Sulfotelmatobacter. The sequence continues at coordinate 520,374 of CAVSER010000009.1, forward strand.
AGGCAAGCATGGCTGCTGTTCGTGGTGCCGCTGCTCTCAATCTTCTTCTTGAAGGATGGCCGCGCATTCAGCGACGTCCTGCTCTCGACCGTCCAATCCAGGCCACAACGGGAGTTTCTGCAAAACGTTCTCAACGACCTGAACCAGATGCTGGCGCATTTCATCCGGGCCCAACTGACATTGGCGGCTCTCACCTTGATCGTCTATTCAGGCTTTTTCGCCGCAATGGGCGTTCCCTATGCATTGGTCCTTGGAACATTGGGAGGAGTGCTCGAGTTCATCCCCGTCGTCGGTCCGCTGGCTGCCGCGCTGGTGATCATTACGGTCTCCTTGTTGATGGGATATCCACACTGGCTCGTGCTCGTCATTTTCATGGTTGCCTGGCGCCTGATTCAGGACTACGTTTCATCGCCGCGCATCATGGGCGAGAGCATGGAACTGCATCCATTGGCGGCCATCTTCGGAGTGATGGCCGGAGGCGAGGTCGCCGGTATTCTGGGGATCTATCTCTCGATTCCTGTGATGGCCAGCTTGCGCATCGTGTTCCGCCGTTGGCGCCTTTACGCCGAGAAGAAGAATTTTGGCCCGCTCGGCGAATACTCGCTCGGCACGCAGGGCATCCATCGAAAGTAGCGGCCTGCATGTGCCGGAAGGCTGTTCTCTTCTCAGTCCGATCCGCGAGTGACTTTCGTGTCCGGTGATTGGGCGGCCGATTCCTCGAGTGTTATAAAATTCCAAGTACCGTATGAAAAAACTTGAAATAGGTATCCTGGGCGCCACCGGCGTCGTTGGGCAGAGATTTATCCAGATGCTGGAGCACCATCCCTGGTTCGAAGTGGCATGGCTCGCCGCGTCTGACCGCTCCGAAGGCAAAGTCTATTCTGAAGCCGCACGTTGGCGCCTGAAGACGCCGATTCCAGACAGGGTGGCGAGGATGAAGGTTTCGCCTGCGACACCCGACGGCGCGCCGAAGATTATCTTCGCCGCCCTCGACTCCGCCATCGCCGCGGAACTCGAGCCCCGCTTTGCCGAAGCAGGCTGCGCCGTGGTCTCGAATTCCAGCGCGCTGCGCATGCAGGAAGACGTGCCGCTCGTCATTCCGGAAGTCAACGGCGGCCATATCAAGCTGATCGACATCCAGGGCTGGCGCAAGAAATCGGGCGGGTATGTCGTCACCAATCCCAACTGCTCCGCGATCGGTCTCGTCCTCGCCCTCGCCCCGCTTCATCAGAAGTTCGGACTTGAAATTGTGATGGCGGTGACGATGCAGGCCGTCAGCGGCGCGGGCTACCCCGGCGTGGCTTCGCTTGACATCCTTGGCAATGTGATCCCGTTCATCAAAAACGAAGAGGAGAAGATGGAAGAGGAGACGAAGAAACTCCTCGGAAGTCTGAACGGATCGAAAGTAATTCCCGGCCCCTTCGCCATGAGTGCGCAGTGCAACCGCGTTGCCGTCGAGGACGGACATACCGAGTCGATATCGATCCGGCTGAAGAAAAAAGCGAAGGCGGAAGAGATTATTGAGCTGTGGAACTCCTATCGCAGCGAACCGCAGGAATTGAAACTGCCCAGCGCACCCGAACGCCCGATCGTGTACCTCGAAGCCGCGGACCGTCCACAGCCCCGCTTCGACGTGGACATGGGTGCGGGCATGACCACTGCCGTCGGACGTCTTCGGCCCTGCAGCGTATTCGACTGGAAGTTCACCGTGCTCTCGCACAATACGATTCGAGGCGCGGCCGGAGCCGCCGTTCTGAACGCGGAACTGCTCAAGGTCAAGGGCTACCTGGGATGATCGCGCCGTCTTTTAAGAACGCTACTCGACACGTCAGGACACCCCGCCGATGATCGTCATGAAATTCGGCGGAACCTCCGTCGAAGACGCCAAAGCCATCGACCGCGTCGCTGCTATCGTTGAAGGACGCAGGGCGCAGCAGCCAGTCGTGGTCGTAAGTGCAATGGCCAAGGTGACCGACACTCTGCTGACGATGGCCCGTGCAGCCGGAGCGGGAGAACGCAAGACGGCTTTGAAGCTTTGCCGCTCGCTCCAGGAGCGCCACTACAATACCGCCAGCGAATTGCTCGGCACCGCGCGTTTTACGGAATTCCACTCCGAACTGGGAGCCGAGTTCGAGACTCTCGACGAACTCCTGCGTGGCATCTCCGCCGTGGGTGAGATCACTCCGCGCACAACGGACAATGTCGCGGCATTCGGCGAAATGCTCTCGAGCAAGATCGTCGCGGCTGCGTTTGAGGCGCGTGGCCTGCATGGAACCCACGTCGATTCGCGCGACGTGCTGGTCACAGACAGCGCATACATGGAGGCGGTTCCTCAATACGAGGAAACCAACGCCAAGCTCCAGGACATCGTTCTGCCTCTGATCCAGTCTGGAAAAGTGCCAGTAATGGGGGGCTTCATCGGAGCGAATCGCGCTGGCATCACGACAACCATCGGTCGCGGCGGCTCCGATTTCTCGGCGGCAATCTTCGGCGCCGGTATCGGCGCGGAGCGTATCGAGATATGGACCGACGTTGATGGAATTCTGACTACGGACCCGCGCATCTGTCCGGAGGCACGCCGGATTAAAGTCATCAGTTTCGACGAAGCGGCCGAACTCGCCTATTTCGGAGCAAAAGTTTTGCACCCGGCCACGGTGCTTCCCGCCATTCAGAAGAACATACCGGTCTACGTTTTGAATTCACGGAATCCGTCATGCGAAGGTACGCGCATCACGACGCGGGCTCCTCAAAGCAAGAACATCTTCAAAGCCATCGCCGCCAAGAAGCGCATCACGATTGTGGACGTGGCCGCTCCGCGAATGCTCCTGGCGCACGGATTTTTGCGCGCCATCTTCGAGGCGTTCGACCGCCACAAAGTCGCGGTCGACGTGGTGTCGACATCGGAAGTCAGTGTTTCTCTTACAGTCGACTCAAATCAAGCGATTCCCGCACTGGCGGCCGACCTCGCGAAGCTTGCCGATGTAAAGTACGAAGGCCGTAAAGCAATTGTCTGCCTGGTTGGTGAGAATTTGCGGGATACGCCTGGTATCGCAGCAATCGTATTCCGCGAGTTAGCGGACAAGAAGATCCGGATGATCTCCCAGGGCGCATCTGAAATCAATCTGACCTTCGTCATCGAAGAAGACGAAGTCCCGGAAGTGATCCAGCGCCTGCATAAGACGTTCTTCTCCGAACTGGACCCCGAAGTCTTCGCCTGAAAAAGATTGAGGCGGACACGTTGGTCCGCCTCGCAAACACAGCGAGCACTCAGAACGAGCTAACTCGCAAGCCAATCAAACCGACAGCAGCCGGTCAAAAAACGTTCGATACCGCTGGAGCGCGACCCGTAAATCCTCGGTAGACACGCTGTCGCCGCGGTCCCACTGCTTCTCCAATCCAGCCCGCTCTTCCGCGAAGACTTCCGCGAGACGCTTCATCGCCGAGGCGACCAATCCATCCGCCTGCTCCACGGCTTTCCGCGGTTCGTCCACAAACCCAATCTGAATCTCTTTCCAACGCGTGCGCAATCCTTGTAGCTCTTCGCCGGGAAACAACGGGGTGCCATGGTTGGATTGGGTCGTCTCCGTGCTGCCTCGCTCCTCAATCATGCTCCGATCCCCGACAACTTGCGGACCCGGAGTCGCGCTGACTGGACGTCTTCCCTGTGCCAGATCGGCAGTTGTAATTCCCTCGTCTTCGAATTGCCGCTCATCTTTCCTCAACGGTGTCGCCATCTCTATGCTCCCTTCCTTTGCGTGCGATTTTCGTCCAGTAATTCCTGAAATAGTGCGCGGTAATGAACCATGGCCTGCCGGAGATCCTCTGTACTGGCTTGCCCGGCTCCATGCCTGACTGCAATCGCATGAGCCGCGCGGTAGTTATCGACAATTACGGGGTAATCGACCGACAAATCCGCGGCTCGCTGTTCAAACTCTCCGGTCGGATACCCGCGCGCTTGCATGACATCCGTCACCAGAGACTCCGCGATCGTTACCGCTCCTGGCGGATCGTCCACAAACCGCGCCTGCACTTCCCTCCAGCGGATATCGAAACTCGCTTTATCGGAAGCTGAGAGTGGACGGATGTGAAATTTCTCTCGCCTCTTCTGGCGGAACTCCAATACTCCCTCAGCCTTGCGCGGATCGCCCTCTTTCTGCAAGACGCGGTCGTACTCTGGCCCGAAGCGCTCCTTTAGCTTCAAACTCCGCCGCTTACGCGAACTTGCAAAAGCGATTGCTGCAATAATGACGATCAGCGCAATCACGACCACTGCGAGCAAGATCACTATTTGATGCTGATCCATGAGTCCTCCCATTCATCCTGCCGCTATGGGATGCGAGCCGCATGGCGGATGTTGTCGGAGGGTTTTCGCCGCTGTGCCTGGTGTCTGTGTGTTTAAATCTTTCAGGAACTGAAATGAACCTCCTTCTCTTAGGTCGTGGCAAAACCGGATCGCTCGTGGCCGAGATCGCAACCGAGCGCAGGCATCACACGCGGGTGATCGGGGCGAAGGAAAACGTCGACGGCGCGGCGGTTCGCCTTGAACAGCTGCAGGGCATTGATACAGTCATCGACTTCACGGCGCCGCACTGCGTGATGCCCAATATCGAAGCCTGCGTCATTGCGGGCAAGAACATGGTGGTCGGCACAACGGGCTGGTCCAAACACATTGACCACGTCAAGGAACTCGTCAAAAGTCATGGAACCGGCTTCGTTTATTCCGCCAACTTTTCGGTGGGTGTGAATCTTTTCCTGGAAGTCGCGCGCACGGCTGCCGCCGCTCTACGCCATGACTACACTGGCCAGATCTTCGAACGCCATCACGTTCACAAGAAGGACGCTCCCAGCGGAACGGCGATCGCGATGCAGCGCGTAATCCGTGAGACAAGTGGGGCCAAAGAGGATCTCGAGATTACATCCTTCCGCGAAGGAGAAGTGGTTGGGTTCCATGAAGTGATCTTTGAATCTCCCGCCGACCGCATCTATCTCAGCCACGACGCCAAGTCCCGCCGTGGCTTTGCCGAAGGCGCCATTCGCGCCGCAGAATGGCTGGCAGGCAAGAAGGGCTTTTACGACTTTCAGGAGATCTGGCGGGAACTCTGAGGCAAATTGGGGGCGGGGGCAGCAGGCTTTTCACGGAGCCGTTCAAACTGCGATGAAGTGACCGCGTCCGAAAACTTCCAAATCACGAACGAAGCGAGTGCGACAATCGGACCTTCTGACACGAATCGCACGAAGGACATCCATTGCCTCATTTGCGCGTTACGTCACTGATCATTATTCTCGCCTACGCCTTCTCTCCAAGTGATGTCCCTGCACCGGTCGCTTTGCTTTCGAGCATGCAGGATATGGACAGTTCGATCAAACCGGGCGACGACTTCTACCGGTTCGCCAACGGCGCATGGCTCGCAATGAACGCGATACCCGAAGGCCAGCAGAGCTACGATAATCGCGCCATATTAGTTGCGAAAACAAACCAGCGAGTCCGCGATCTCATTCAAGAAGCTGCTGCGAAGCAAACGTCTACAGGAGAGGTTGCCCAGAAGGTAGGCGATTACTACGCGGGCTTCATGGACGAAGATGCCATCGAGGCCAGGAGGCTGACACCGCTGACCGATGAGATTGCAAAGATCTCAGCGATCCGCAACAAGTCATCGCTCTCCACTTATCTGGCCACGACCTTAAACAGCGAAGTGGACGGACTGACCGGCAATGCGGACCATGTTTTCGGTGTCTGGGTGAATCAGTCTTTTGAAGACTCCGACCACTATGTCTTTCACCTGTTGCAGGGCGGCCTTGGAATGCCGGACCGCGATGACTACCTCTCGGCGCAAATGGCGTCGCTACGAACCCAGTACCGGTCGCATATCGCGGCAATGTTGAAGCTGGCAGGCTTCACAGATTCGGAGGCCAAGGCCGCCAATATTCTGTCCCTTGAGATCCAGATAGCGCAGTCCCACGCTCCGGACTCCGATGCGGCCGACGTTTACAAGCAGAACAACCCATGGAAGCGTAGCGACTTCAGGGTCAACGCGCCCGGCATGGATTGGGACGCTTATTTCAAAGCGGCCGACGTAGCAGATCAGCCACAATTCATCGTGTGGCAGCCGTCGGCCGTAATCGGAACTGCAGCCTTGGTTGCGAGCGTAGGTGTCGACGTGTGGAAGGACTATCTCAGGTTTCACCTGATCGAGCACTACGCCAGCGTCTTGCCGAAAGCTGTAGGCTCAGAATACTTCGCTTTTCACAGCACCATCCTCGCGGGGACGAAGCAGAGGCCGGACCGAAGCGCCGATGCCATCATTGCTACAAACGCCGCGTTAGGCCAGGCAGTCGGCCGTCTCTACACGCAACGTTACTTTCCGCCCCAGGCGAAGGCGAAGGCGCAAGCCATGGCCGCTAACCTCATCACGGCCTATCGCGGCCGCATCTCGAATCTCAACTGGATGTCACCGCAAACCAAGCAAAAGGCCTTGGCGAAGCTGGCCGCCCTCCGGATTGGTGTGGGTTACCCCGATACATGGATCGACTATTCGACGCTGCGAATTGTGCGAGGCGATGCCTACGGCAATATGCGGCGGGCGGAAGACTTCAACCGGTCGTTCAATCTGGCGAAACTGGGACGACCTGCCGATCCCGACGAGTGGAGGATCGATCCGCAAATCGTCGGCGCGGTCATTGTGTTCAGCCCTAACACCGAGACGTTCTCCGCGGGCATTCTGCAGCCACCCTATTTCGACAGCGAGGGCGATGATGCCTCGAATTACGGCTCGGCGGGAGCCGGCATGGCTCACGAGATCAGCCACAGCTTCGATGAGTTGGGCAATATTTATGACGCGCAGGGGCGGCTGGGAAATTGGTGGACCGCAGACGATCTTGCCAATTTCCACGCGGCTGGTGCGAAGATGGCAGCGCAAATAGGCAGTTACTGTCCTATTCCCGATCTTTGCATCAATGGAAAACAGGTTCTCGGTGAAAGTGTCGCCGACCAGGCTGGATTATTGACGGCGCATGACGCCTACCTCCTGTCTCTGAAAGGCAAGCCGGATGTAGTGATCCGAGGACTCACCGGCGAACAGCGTTTTTTCCTCGCCTTCGCGCAGCGTTGGCGGAGACTCCAGAGCGAAATCTCGCTACGTCAGCAGATCAAAACGGATACCCATCCTCCGGGAGAATGCAGGAGCGACGCAGTTCGCAATGTCGACGCGTGGTACAAAGCCTACGACGTCACGCCTGCGGACAAACTATTTCTGAGTCCGGAAGCCCGCGTAAAGATATGGTGATACGGCGGCACATCCGTTTGGCCTTAGGGCCTGATCCACATGAGAGACGGCCGACCCAGAACCGGTCGCTCACCGTTGGGACGGGTCCGCCACAAGCTTAACGCTGAGATTTCCTTCCCCCTTACCTTCGCGCTATCTTATAGCTATGCAACTTCGTGGTTGTGGCACTGCCCTGCTCACTCCGTTTCATCAAGACGGCTCGATTGACGATGCCGCGCTGCGCAACCTGGTCGCCTGGCAGATTGAATCTGGCATTGATTTTCTGGTCCCTTGCGGCACCACAGGCGAGACGCCGACTCTGACGCACGACGAGTGGCTGCATGTCATCGACTGCACCATTGAAGTGGCGGCGGGACGGGTCCCTATTGTTGCTGGCGCTACTTCGAACGCCACTCACGAAGCTGTGCAGAAGGTAATGGAACTTGCCGCGCGTCCGGGCGTTGATGCAATCTTGACCGCATCGCCCTACTACAACAAGCCAACGCAGGAAGGCCAGTACCGCCATTTCAAGGCAATCGCTGAAGCGGTCGGCGAGAAACCTGTCATTCTCTACAACGTTCCCGGGCGCACTGGATCGAACATCGAGCCTGCCACACTAGCTCGCCTGGCCGAGATTCCGAATATCATCGGCGTCAAAGAAGCCAGCGGCAACATGACTCAAATCGCCGAAATCGTGAACAGCGTTCGAGAAGGATTTCTCGTCCTCTCGGGCGATGACGCGGTAACGCTGCCAGTGATTGCGCTCGGCGGGGTTGGCGTGATCTCCGTCGCGTCCAACGAAATCCCGCACGAAATGGCAGAACTGACTCGCGCGGCGCTTAACAATGATTGGCCGACAGCTCGGGGCCTGAACCGAAAGTATCTCCCGCTGATGCAGGCCAACTTCATCGAGTCGAGTCCGCTACCCGTGAAAGCGGTACTGGCGATGATGGGGAAGGTGGAAGAAGTCTACCGGCTCCCACTCCTGCCGATGCGCCGCGATACTCGCCAGCGCCTGCAGAAAATCGCGACAGAAGTTGGGTTAATTGCCAAACCCGCAGCACCCGCCGCGGACGCTGCCGAATTCTTCATCTACGAAAACTGGGCTGCGGGGCCACACAAGATCGTCGTCCACCGCGGCTCGTGTGGCCAATGCAGTCACGGCAAAGGACGCCCCGCCGGCCACGACGCCACTCACGCCCGCTGGCACGGTCCCTATACAACGCTAACGGAAGCTCGCAGCATTGCCCATGCGATGACGAATATTCTGATCCGCAGCGAGTGCAAATGCGTGTGATCGCAATTTTCCATTAACCGACCATTCATGTCAGACCTAAAGTCTTCTATCGAGCACCTCTCTGCTCTCGGCGAAGTCGAACGAGACCCCGAAGCACGCAAAACCTTCCTCGAGTTCCGGGACCAACTCACGCAAGGCAAGATCCGAGCCGCAGAAAAGAGCGACGGCAAGTGGAAAGTAAATACATGGGTAAAGCAGGGCATCCTGCTTGGATTCCGTCTCGGAGTTCTCGCCGAAATGCCCGCCGGCCTTTCCTTCGTGGACAAAGATACCTTCCCGGCGCGCCAGTTCACGACCGCCGACCGTATCCGCGTAGTTCCTGGGGGATCGTCCGCGCGCGTAGGCGCCTATATTGCGCCCTCAGTGATCTGTATGCCGCCCATGTTCATCAATGTCGGAGCCTATGTCGATGAAGGCACGATGATCGACTCCCACGCACTGGTTGGCTCCTGCGCGCAGATTGGCAAACGCGTTCACCTGAGCGCAGCCGCACAAGTCGGAGGGGTGCTGGAGCCGGTCAACGCTGCCCCGGTCATCATCGAGGATGACGTCCTGGTTGGAGGTAACTGCGGAATCTATGAAGGCACGCTGGTCCACTCCCGCGCAGTCCTAGGCGCAGGGACAATCCTCACCCGCTCCACCCCGCTGTATGACTTGGTGAAAAGCGAAGTGTATCGCTCGAGCGCAGACGCACCGTTGGAAGTTCCGGAGAACGCGGTAGTCGTCCCTGGCTCGCGTGCAGTCAGGAAAGGCGCGGCCGCAGAATGGAACCTGTCGCTCTACACACCGGTAATCGTGAAGTACCGCGACGAGAAAACTGATCGCGGGATCGAATTGGAAGACTGGCTGCGTTGAGCCGCGGCAATCAATCCTTGTCATCGACTAAGAGATGGAGACCATTACCATCTCCATTCAACGAGATTTGTCCAAAGCCTCTCACTACCGCGTCGGCTGCGGCTAGCTTCTCCGCCGTATACGTACTCGCCATGGCAATCACTTTCATGCCTCCAGCGCGCCCCGACTGAATCCCGGCAGGGGCATCCTCGAGAACCAGGCACTCGGCAGGCGGAAATCCCAGGCCCACCGCACCTTTCAGATACGGTTCGGGATCGGGTTTTCCATTCACCACGTCATCGGATGTCACCAGAACGTCCGGTATCGGCAGTCCGCAATAGCGCATGCGACTCTGCGCCAGCAGCCTCGACCCCGACGTCACCACGCCCCATCGCCCATTTGGAATCGATCTCACCAGATCAATAGCGCCCGGCATGACTACCACGCCTCGCTGATCGTGCGCCTCATGATTCTCGATCGCCGCCGCCTCGATCTCGGCATTCAGATGCGGCGCCACTCGCCGGATCACTTCAATCGTGCGCACGCCGTGCGCGATGGCCATGATCGCGTCTCCATCCACGCCCTTGCGCGCAGCCCACTCCCGCCACTCGCGATCGACCGCGCGCGTGGAGTCCACCAGCACTCCATCCAAGTCAAAAAGAATGGCGGAACAGGAAAATGTAGGCATTTCTAAATGTCTATCACACCGGGACAGCTACGATATCTTTCTAAGAATATCAAGCGCGGAGGTAACGCGCCGTTCGTTATCCACTGTTTGGGAGTCCTCTGAGGTGCGAACCTTGAGGCTCACTCCACGGCGGCAAGCCGGCAGGCTCTGCGCGGCCCATTCCGCCTGCACCCGCTGCCGGATGGTCAGATGCCGCGTACGAAAATGCGTCCGCGCTCGTTGTCCCCAGGCGCGCACAAACCAATAGTTCAAGCCTGCGCCAATGGCCGAACTCGCCAGAGGAATCACCCGACCCGCCCACTTCTCCACGACCTCGCCACTTGTCTTCGCCGCAATTCGCTGGATAATCCGCGGAACGAACTTGTTGACGACTTCTTTTTCCAACAATTCACGGCTGATGTCCACTCCGGCTGCACTGGCTGCCGCAATCCAAAGTTCGGCGATCTCGTCGTCAGTGTTGAATTGAAATCCGTAGAGCAAACTCAACTTCTGGATGGTGCGCATCGTGATTGCCGACAAAACACCTAAATCCGGCACAATCGTGATCAATCCACCAAGCCCGAATCCCGCTCCCTCCACTGCCGCCATCTTCATGCCACTGCGGATAATCGACTCCGCGACGATATCGAGCTCCCGCACATCCAGCGAGTACACACCGTGATATCCGGAGATTGGCACCCGGTATGCGGCCCGCAACTGCAGCAGAAACTTATCCGGATCGACGCGCACGGTCTCATAGGCGCGCGTCAGTCCCTTGGTCAGCGCCGTCTCGACGCGCCGCCGCAGCCATGATTTCCGCTCCTGTGCCATAAATCCACCTTACCGCACCGGGCCCGCGAATGCCATTCGGGAAATCCTGAATGCCGATTCAAAGTGGGGACGGAGTACTCGCTGTGCTAGCATCATCCTTACTCCATGGCCACTGGAAAACTGCAAATAGTCCCGCTTGGAGGTTTGGGCGAATTTGGCATGAATTGCATGGCTGTGCGTTGGGGCGAGGACATTCTCGTCATCGACGCCGGCCTGATGTTCCCTGAAGCCGAACTCCTCGGCGTCGACATCGTCGTCCCTGACATTTCTTATCTCATCGAGAATCGACAGCGCGTGCGAGGCATCATCCTCACGCACGGGCATGAAGACCACATTGGCGCACTTCCATGGGTCCTCTCCGAACTGAACGTCCCAGTGTGGGGTACAGAGTTCACGCTCGCTTATGTGGAGGACAAACTCGACGAGCACGGATTGCTGGATGACGCCGATCTTCGCGAGATGCGCGCCAATGAACGCTTCAAGGTCGGACCGTTCACTGTGCATCCCATCCAGGTCACGCATAGCCTCGTCGACTGCGTTGCGCTGGCGATCCATACGCCGCTGGGAGTGATCATTCACACCGGCGACTTCAAGGTCGATCCGACGCCGACCGACAACAAGCTGTTCGACCTGCACACCTTTGCGGAATATGGAAAGACGGGCGTACTCGCGTTGCTGCAGGATTCCACGAACGTCGAGCGCAGGGGATACACTCCAAGTGAACGCGCGGTCCGGCGCAAGTTCGACGAGGTCTTCGCCCACACCAAGCGGCGCCTCTTCATCTCGTGCTTCTCAAGTTCGATTCACCGCATCAATCTTGCGGTCCAACTCGCGCACGAACACGGGCGCAAAGTCGCTTTCATCGGGCGCTCCATGAACAACTCGGCCGAGATCGCGGAAGACCTTGGCTACATCGAAGTTCCCGAGGGACTCGTTATTAATCCGGGCGAGATGAAAAATTTTCCGCCGGAGAAAGTCTGCGTGCTGATCAGTGGGACGCAAGGAGAGCCGATGTCCGCTCTCTCGCGTGCCGCAGTTGACAATCACAAGCACGCGAAGATTGAAAAGGGAGACACGGTCGTTCTGTCCAGCCGCATCATCCCGGGCAACGAAAAAACCATTTACCGGATGATCGACCATCTCTTCCGCCGTGAAGCCCACGTCATCTACGAAGACGGCTCAAATCCGCCAATCCACGTCAGCGGACACGCCAGCCAGGAAGAACTCAAACTCATCATCAACCTGGTGAAGCCGCGCTATTTTATTCCGATCCATGGCGAATACCGTCAGCTGAAGCTGCACGCTGAGATGGCCGGCGCCATGCACAGCTCGGTCGGCAAGGTGATGCTGATTGAAAGCGGAGACATTCTGGAATTCGACGAATTGGGTGCGCGCAAAACCGGCAAGGTAAACGTCGGACGCGTCTGCATCGATTCCGGTAGCCGAACCGACGTCGTCGAAGACCTGATCATCAAAGACCGCCGCCACATCAGCGAGGATGGCATCGTCCTTCCGATCATCGCGATCAACAAGCTTTCCGGAGAAGTTGAGGCGCCTCCCGAAATCGTCACCCGAGGATTCAACGTCGGCGAAGACGGCTTTATGGAAGGCGCCCGCCGCATGGTGGAAGACACCCTGGCGCATTCCAGCGAAGAGGAAAAAGCAGACTACGGCGTGATCAAAGAAAAGATCCGAGCCGACCTGAAGCGCTACATCAGCAAGCAGTCCCAGAAGCGCCCGCTGATCATGCCGGTGATTTTGGAGATCTAATCGCTCAAGTTGGGACGCCCTTCGAGCGTCCGGCAAGGTGCAGGAATTCACAAGACTCCCTTGCGACCTCAAAAGTTATCGAAGCCACTCGCGGAGCTAAGTGCGGGCGAAAGCCCCTATTCTTCTGAGGACATTCGTGCCGAGAGCAAACTGTTCTGAAAGAGGCCCAAGATGAATAAAGAAAATGCCGCCACCGCCGGGATCACGATGGGAACCGCATTGGCGATGATCCTTTCGTTCCAACTGAACCACTCCGTTCTTTGGGCCGTCATCCACGGATTCTGCACGTGGTTTTATGTGATTTTCCGCGTCTTCAAAGGAAATTACTGAAAGCTGCCCTGCCAGGGACCTCGAGGCGCAGATCGGGTTTTAGCGGCGGCGTTGCATGAAGCGTCACCTTAACCGTCACCGCGGCCGCGTTTCCAGGCCCACCTGCTTCCACAGCCAATTCCACTGCCAGATCCTGCCCCATACATTTGGAGGAATCCGGTAGCCTAACTGGTGCGCCAGCATTAGAACTTGGCCGCGATGATGCGCCTCATGCGAAAACATATATGCGAACATCGTCCCGCCCGCGGGCCAGATGGGTGCCCAACTTCCACGTGAGAACTTCGTCACCTGCCGCTTATCCCCGCCAGCTAACGCGTCCGTCAACATGCGCAAGCACTGTGCCGCGCTTTGGCGATGTGCCGAGGCGGCCTGCTTCATTGTGCATTTGTCAGGATCTAATGGTGCAGGGCATTTCAAGTGCGGTGCTGAATTCCTGATCCAAACGAGCCGGCAGTTATGCAGATGCGCAAAAATTGCGGCAATGGTCCGCCCGCTGCCGGGCTTCCCAAGGGGCTTTGCCCGCCACGCTCGGGGATCCAGATGCAGCAGCAGATGCTGATTCATCGTGTCATTTACGGAATAGGTTTCGAGCAGAACGGTCGCGAGTTCATCGGACGTTTTTGCTGTTGGCTTTGATCTTCGCGCCATACGTTCTCCAATAGTTCCGGAAGGGAACTACACCGGCAGCCCACCGGTCCAGTGGCGGGAATGCCGGCGTTAACGATACTCTGTGCTGTAGCCATCTCAAAGACTGAAACGATGTCCAACTTTCAAGATCGTCCCGATTTGCATGCCCGTATGATCACTCTCTCCGACATCCAAGCGGCACAGACCCGACTCGAAGGAATCACCAAACGTACACGCCTGATCGAATTCCCGCTTTGCGCTGAAGATCCCCGGCGCCTTTTTCTGAAGCCGGAAAACCAGCAGCCCATCGGCGCCTTCAAGCTGAGAGGGGCGTACAACAAGATCGCCGCCTTATCGGAAGAAGAACGCAAACGCGGGGTCATCTCGTATTCCAGCGGCAATCACGCGCAGGGCGTAGCCTATGCCGCCAGGGCGCTGAAAACGAAGTCCGTAATCGTCATGCCAAATAACGCTCCGCAGATCAAGCGCGATGCGACCGCCCAGCTCGGAGCAGAGATCGTCCTCGTCGGCCCCGGATCTGACGAGCGCAAAGATCAAAGCCGAGGAGCTCGCCGCCCAGCACGGATACATCATCGTCCCGCCCTACAATGACGAACACATCATTGCCGGTCAGGGCACGATCGGTCTCGAAATTCTCGAAGAGTTCCCAGAAGTCGAAACCGTGCTCGCGCCCGTCGGCGGAGGGGGCCTGATCTCGGGCGTAGCCGCCGCAATCAAGCTGAGCAACCCGAAAGTCAAGGTGATCGGAGTCGAGCCCGAACTTGCTGCCGACGCCCAAGCGAGTCTACGGCAAGGCAAAATCGTCCAGTTCCCTGCCGAGCAAGTCAGCCGTACGCTGGCCGATGGGCTCCGCACGCAGAGCATCGGTCCCATCAACTTCGAGCACATTCGCACTTATGTCGACGACATCATCACCGTCACGGAAGACGAAGTCCGCAAAGCGATGAAGTATCTCAGCGCCAATCCGGACACGGTGGCCGAGCCCAGCGGAGCAGTCTCAACCGCCGGATTTATCTTCCACGCCAAGGAACTCCCGCGAACAACGCAAAACGTGGCGATCATCTCCGGAGGAAACATCGAACCCAAAATGCTGGAAGAACTGCGGAAATAGAGTCTTCAACCACGAAGGGCACGAAGACTCACTTAGGAAAAGCTTTCCTGTCTGTCGCCAAGAGCCTAAATCGCCTTGACTTACAGAAAACGAATGCGCATCCTGAGAGAGCACCTGCAAAAGACATGCCGAAATCGATGAAAAGCGCCCGTCAGTCCCTTGTTCTCGAAAGATGCGCCAGGCTCGTCGTTCTGGTCGCATTCGCCCTCTTGTTTTCTACAGCCACGATTCAAGCGCAAGCGAATCGGGGCACGCTGGTCCACGAAGAAACCATCCGCGTCTCGCCAAGCACCGACACTGCGAAACTGGGCGAAGCCCAACGCGGGCACGAACTGATCATCTTCGACGCGAGCCGTGACTGGGTTCATGTGCAGGCCATCATCCGCGAACCGCGGCGTGACGCGGACGAAGATGATGAAGAAGCTCAGGGCAAAACCATCACCGGATGGGTGCTAGCCAAAGGCGTGGTCGGGATGAGCACGCCCAACGGCGACAAGATCATTTTCGGTGAAGCCGCCAATTCCGAAGACGAAGCCAGCCGCCGCCGCGGACGCCGCGACGCCGCGCAAGATGCGATGCGGCTCTACTATCGCGTCTACGATCTGTTCCCGAATTCTCCGCTCGCCGGCGAAGGACTTTATCGCGCCGCGGACATTCGCTGGCAGGTGGACCGGTCTGACATCATGACGCGTCCTTCGGCCCGCGAGCGCGAAGCCTATATGCGCGGACAGATCGATGAAGAGTGGATGAAACTGGTGAACAAGAAGTTTCCGGGAACGAAGTGGGCCGATCTCGCGTCCTTCCATCTGCTCGAGAACAAGCTCTGCGGAGATTGGCAGGCTGCGTCGAAGTGCCCCGAAAAAGAATCCGACATGTACGAGAAGTATGTGAAGGAGCGTCCGCAATCGCCTTCCGCACCGGAAGCGTTGTACGACGCGGCATGGCGCCAATCGGCCCTGATCGAGATATACAAGACCGAAGCCAACCTGAAGAAATCGGGTGAGGCGAAAACCCGTGCTCTCGATCTGGCACAAAGAATCGTCAGCCAGTACGGGCAGAGTGATTGGTCCAATCGCGCGCAGACCCTGATTTTCTACGTGCAAAACGGGGTTGCGACGTACGGAAACGCCAGCGACTGATACTTGGCTCACAGGTTCTAAATACGACAATTGTCATCCCTGAGCGAGTGGTGGTTCCAGAAGCACAGCATTCACATGCTTTACAATTGTCCACCAGCCCTCTTGTGATTCCATTATATGTCGATTGGCACAAGCGGTTTCTATTCCTCTGGACTGTGATCCGCTGTAAATGCCGCTCTATGGCTTCGGGTAAGACGGAGCAGTCGAAGGATCCTTACCCTACCTGACACTCTCGTAAAACTCCCAATCCTCACCTCAACCTGAGATACTGTTTCCTCACTCGGAGGAAGATTGAACGACTACCTGCTCTCGTTAATTCTGGGAATTGTCGAAGGCATCACCGAATTCTTACCCGTCAGTTCAACCGCGCATCTGCGGCTTTCGGAAGCTTTGCTGCACATCAGCCTCTCTGATGGCTATTGGAAGATGTATTCCATCGTCATCCAACTTGGCGCAATCTTTGCCTGCCCGTGTATTTCTGGAGCCGGATCACAAAATTCCTATCGACGTTCCCTCGTGGCGAAAGTGGAAACCGCACGGTCCTGACGCATCCGCTCAGCCTTACGATGGTCGCATTCGTGGTCACCGCAATTCCTTCGTTCCTGCTGACGAAAGTGATCGGCAAGCATCTCGAGGACATCACGATCATCGGATGGTCGCTGCTGATCGGTGGAATCGTCATGTGGATCGTCGATGCCATGAATGCCAAGGCAGAAGCCGCAGGTCCGAATGGGAACACCCGCATTCGAACGTGGAAGATGGAAGACATGAGCCTCGGACAATCCATCTGGATCGGGTTCTGCCAGATCTTCTCGGCCGCCTTCCCGGGTACGTCACGTTCGATGTCGACCATCGCTGCCGGACAGTTGGCAGGCATGTCGCGTGCATCGGCCCTGGAATTCTCGTTCTTCGTCTCCATCCCCACGATGGCTGCGGCGACGCTCTACACGCTCTACAAGTCGGTCCGCGGCAAAGGGGAGAACCCGATCGGAGTTTCGCAGCTCACCGGGCATGAATGGGTCGTGCTCGCCATCGGCTTCGTAGTCTCGTTTATCGTCGCCTACGCATCCGTGGCGTGGTTTATGGCCTGGGTTCGAAAGAGAGGATTCACGCCGTTCGCGATCTACCGCATCATCATTGGAATATTGGTGCTAGTTTTCGCCGCCAAGCTCGCGTAGACGCCCGCACAATGATTGTTAAGGCGATGTTTCGACAGTTATGCCCTCACGCTTATAATGGCCGGTATTATGTTGCCGCCGAAAAAATGGCGACTAGTGCTATTTATTTTCGCTGTCAGCAGCTTTGTTCCTATTCTCACCGCCGAGACTCGCGACCTATCGCACAGCAAGAAGAGCCAATGCCTGGAGCGCATCAGCGGTCCTTCTCTGGGGTTCAACGCATGGTCTTGCGGTACTGACGGCTATCCTCACGTGTTTACGGGAACGGTCCGCTCGGCTGTGGATGTGTCGCACACCGAAAAGCGGCTTGAACTGATTCCAGAAGAAGTTTTCGTAGGCGAAACGAGCGAACTGACCGCCTCACTCAACCCAGCATGTTTCTCTGGGAACAAGCCGGAGATTAAGGCCGGGGACAGGTGGCTCTTCTATGTCCGCCCGAAAAGGCATTTCGATAATGAGGCACGTCAGGTCATCACCGACGGTTTGGAAGTCTCGTGGACCAGCCCGAGCAAGCCTGAGAGTGAGGCCGAGGATGACATTGCAACCTTGCGACACTTGTCAGGGCTCACGGATAAAGGCATTCTCGCCGGGAGTGTCGTTCGGATAGGGCCGACCGTTGACGCATTGAATCCGACGCCTGTTCCGAATCACAGAGTGGTTGCGAAGAGTGCGCGGTCGGGGACCGAATACACCGTATTCACAAATATGAACGGGCGTTTCGAGCTCGAACTCCCTCCCGGTGCCTACGACGTGACAGCGTCTACTAAAGAGGGCCTTCGCGACGCAGAGCCTTTCGTCCCGAATCCTATCGAAGTGGAATACGGCTTCAAAGGTAACGCGCATGTAGGGCTACGCGGCTGCACAGCGATGGCTTTCAGACTCTTGGTGGATGGAAAACTGGCGGGGCGAGTGACTACGGTAGATGGACGACCCGCAAGTTTCGCAAAGGTTGCAATCATCCCGATTTCTCCGGTTCACCCGCAGTTCACCGTGGATGCAGACGAGAATGGATACTTCGAAGTTTCGGGGCGTCAGCCTGGACAGTTCGTCCTTGGTGTCGGACTGTTGGCTCCGTTTGGAAGCGCGGAGTGGCAGTCTCGCGTCTACTATCCCGGCGTGCGCACGCGAGAAGAAGCTAAGGTTATCGAGCTTGGAGAAGGTGAGCGGCGCACTGACCTCGACTTCCAACTATTACCGAATTCCACGGCTCACTGACTGTCGCTAACAGGCCATAGCACGTTTTGATCTAGTTTTCGGCGTTGAGTCGGCGAAACGCACGCAGGTCAACCTCTTGAACCTAACGCGCGCGTAATTGTCCAAAACCCGCTGATTCCTCAAGTAGATAACCACGTGGACACCGCCCTGCAATTTCCATCATTGTGAGAACTGCCCCTTCTTGGCATAATGTAAGGGCTCTGGCCGATTACGGCGCCGAAGTTTGCACGAATCTTCGGTGGTCATTCCGGCCTTCATGGATTATTTGGCAGCCATTTTTGTCCCCACCGGGAACCGGCGGCTCAACGAGCTGATCGGATTCCTGATGTGCGTCTTCGCGCTCCTCCTCTTCCTCGCGCTGGCGTCATACTCTCCGCTGGACCCATCGTGGAATAGCGCCTCGGTTTTGACTGGGGCGCATGCGGCGCGAAACTGGATCGGCGTCGTCGGCGCCTATACGGCCGATGCGTTGTTGCAGTTCTTTGGCGTTGGCGGCATTTCTGCTGATCATCTTCCCCGCCATGCTGGGTGCGCGCTGGTTCCGCTCGCAGAAAATCCAGTCGCCGCTGGCGAAGGCTCTGGGCGGAATCTGGCTGATGATGTTTGTTCCCGCTATGCTGGCGCTGCTGCCCGGACATGCGCGCTGGATGAACGTAATCCCGATCGAAGGACTGATGGGACGCGTCATCGGCGACGTACTGATTCACTACCTGAATGTAGTGGGCGCGTACATCGTCTGCACCACGATTTTGGCGGTCGCGCTCTATCTCTCGACCGCATTCTCCTTCTCGTCGATCCGGCTGTGGGCTCCGACCCGCTTCGCCTTCATTACTGCGCTGTGGAATCGATATGAAGACTGGAAGCAGGAGCGGACCAAGAAGCGGCAACAGAAAGAACTCGAGCAGCGCCGAATTCAAAAACCCATCGTCAAGACGCAGCTGATTCCCTCGCGCCCGGCGTCTCCGGTTGCTCCGGCAGAACCGCGCCGTACCGGCATCGAACGGATGATGGAGGAAGAAGCCGTACCTGCCGCGAAAGCCGCCACTGGTGGGATTCTGTCTGAAACTTCGACTGCAGCGAATTCCGCGTCAGGTGACGATCCGGAAGTTACAGAGCGCGCCGACAGCGGACAGAAGGCCAAGACCACGATGCCGCGCATCGCCGGTGGATACAAACTGCCGTCGAGCAGCCTGCTTCAGCGTCCGGATGAGCAGCAGGCCGTCGATGCCGATGAACTGAAGCAACTCGCGCAGGTTCTAACCGAGAAGTATGCAGAGTTTGAGGTTCACGGCCAGATTACGCAAATCAATCCCGGACCGGTCGTGACGACGTTCGAATTCAAGCCGGAAGCGGGCATCAAGTACAGCCGTGTGACCAATCTGTCGGACGATCTCTGCCTGGCCTTGAAGGCGGAGAGCATCCTGATCGAGCGAATGGCGGGCAAGAGCACCGTCGGAATTCAGGTGCCGAACCGGCAGCGCGAAATC
Source organism: Terriglobia bacterium (assembly GCA_963727085.1). Taxonomy (GTDB): domain Bacteria; phylum Acidobacteriota; class Terriglobia; order Terriglobales; family Acidobacteriaceae; genus Sulfotelmatobacter. The sequence goes on from CAVSER010000009.1 coordinate 540,143, forward strand.
ATCTGGCTGCGCGAGAACATTGAGTCGCAGGAGTTCATGGGCTCGAAGTCGAAGCTCACGATTGCGATGGGCAAGGACATCAACGGCCGCATCGTTACTGCCGACCTCGCTGGAATGCCGCACCTGCTGATTGCCGGATCGACGGGAGCTGGAAAAAGCGTCGCGATCAACGCGATGATCATGTCGATCCTGTACAAGGCGACGCCCGATCAGGTGCGCCTGATCCTTGTCGATCCGAAGCGGCTGGAACTGGGTAACTACGAAGGCGTTCCGCACTTATACACGCCGATCATTACCGAACCGAAACTGGCAGCTAATGCACTGCGGAATGCGGTTCGGGAGATGGAACGGCGACTGAAGTTGCTGGCGGCCAAAGGCGTCCGCAACATCGACCAGTACAACAAGCTGTTCGATCGAGCCGATACGCCGAGCCTGTTCGGAGAAGATTCGGAAGAAAAGCCGATTCCATACATCGTCATCATCATCGACGAATTGGCCGACCTGATGATGCTCGATTCCAGCAACGTGGAAGAATCCATCACGCGACTGGCGCAGATGGCGCGCGCGGTTGGCATTCACCTCGTTCTCGCAACTCAGCGGCCTTCGGTCGATGTCATCACAGGATTGATCAAGGCCAACTTCCCTGCGCGCGTTTCGTTCCGTGTCGCGACGAAGGTTGATTCACGCACGATTCTCGACGCCAACGGCGCAGAGGCCCTGCTGGGTAAAGGCGATATGCTCTACCTGCCTTCCGGTTCGGCGCGCGTGCATCGTTTACACGCGGCTTTTGTTACCGAGAAAGAGATCGCGGCCGTGGTCGAGTTCTGGAAAGCTCAGGCGCAGGCGGAATACATCCATCACTTTCTTGAAGTTCCGAAGGAAGAGCGTGATGCCTCGGCGGCAGCGGGCGGCGGAGAAGCGGGCGAGGGCGGCCAAGGCGAAGACGATCCAATGTATAACGACGCCGTGAAGCTGGTTATTGAGTTTGGGAAAGCTTCGACTTCCCTTCTGCAGCGGCGCCTGCGCATCGGTTATGGACGCGCTGCCCATTTGATCGACCTGATGGAGCAGGATGGGATTGTGGGTGCAGCTGACGGTCCTAAGCCGCGGGAAGTGCTGAAGCGTCCAGACTGGATCTCGGAAGTCGAAGAGACGATGCGATAAGGGTGTTCAAAGAGGAAAAAGAAAGGGCGGCTTTGGGGCCGCCCTTCACTCTTTTGCAGGCCGAAATTAAAACTTGAACACAATGCCGATCGGCATGCGGAAGTTCTTGCTGCTGGTGCTTCCGCTGGAGTGCAGCATCATCCAATCTGCGGCGCCACGGAATGCCATGTACTGGTTGATGTTGATGTCCACTCCGCCACCCGCCAACAATGCCATTCCGTTGCCGGAACCGCTGGCACCAGCGAAGGAAGCGGTTGCGTGGTCTCCACCGATCAGGGCGTGAACGAAGGGCGTATAGGCCTTGTTCGCGCGCAGCGAGAGCTGCGGCCCGAAGGTGTAGGTGTAGTTGTGGTAGCTAACACCGGCCTGCGTGGTGAAGCTCGATCCGAAGTCGGCTGTGATTCCGAAGCTATTGTTGAAGTTGCCAGTCGCTCCGAAATTGAATCCGTTGGTGTTGAAGCCGCCTTCAAGACGCGTGTACTGATATCCGCCGAAGACTTCAGCCTTCGGGAAACTTCCGGACTCGGCAGCCATCGCTGACGCCGCGAGCAGTCCTAAGAAGCATGCTACGACCATAAATTTACGCACTGTGACTCCTCCAGAAAGTAAGGGTAATTTTTCGGGCTCTTGCACGCAGATTGGGCTTAATGCCCAGGATTTGGCGCAAAAATTCCGCCCGGCTCGTACAGTGTTCGTAGTCAGTTAAATTCAGAAGAGGAGTACCAGCAAGTAACTGAAGTCCGATGGGATTTGATACTTCCGTTATTACGCAAGTTGTTGTTTTTATTAGGCGTTAGGCAACCCACCAGCAACCAGATTTATTTGCCACATTTTTTCAGGGTGATCAGAAGGTGATCAGTAAGAGAACCAACTGGTGGAATGAAGCGCCAAACTCGCAGTCACTTTCTTGGCTGAAGCAGGATCGAACTTGTTGCTGAACACGAGATAGTAGACACCCGCTCCGGGGGGCAAAACCTGCTTAACTTTCTGTTCCGATACTCTCCCGCTCCGGTAAATCGATGCAGTATTGTTTCCCCTAAGCCAACTCTCGAATGCTGGTTCATTCAGGACGTAAACTTCGAGACCAGGAGTATTTTCCTGCGCCTGAATCCCCGTCGCATTGACGGCGTTTCCACTGGCTAGTGAGATGTGGAACTCACCTGCGAGCGCCATGTTCTTCGAGCCTTGCGGCAACGTGAACTTGTAATAGCGGAAGTTGTGGGCAGAGACTTGGAAGGAGTTGGCGAGAACAGGCTGGTCGGGCTTGCGTCCGAGAAGTTGGCGTACTCCCTGGGCCCAAGGGTTCGCGCTTACAGCAGTCCACGCGATTGCTGCGACGAACAATGCCAGGACGATCCAGCGCGTAATTTTCCGCTTCTTCATTGGGCGATTCCAGTACGCAGTCCGCGAAACGCTAAGAATGCCAGTGCCAGCACTACAACAAGCATCGCAGTCCAGAGAATGACGGTGTGGCGTTCTGACCAGGGCCTTTCGTCCGGCCGGCCTGCAAACTGCGGGTTGTGAGCGCCAGGGCCGAGTTCGGCATGGGCAGTGGCAGGTTCCACATGGAAGAATCTGGCGTAGTCATAGACGGGAGCCGTAAGTTTCGGGTCTCCGTAGTACAGGCGGAGTGCTGTCCGTCCCTGCGGATCGAAGTACACGCGACGCTCGATCGAGAGAGGCTGGGCGGCTACGATTTTCAGCGGCGGATTATCCCCGTTATCAATCCTGAGGGTCATCGGACCCGAGTTCCCGGAAATGTTGACCGAGAGTTCTTCATTGGTGACGAGCGTATCCCCTCGCCGCACGCGGACGCGGCTGATGTCTCCGCTGGAGATCTGAATACCATGAGAATCTTCGACGCTCACGGTGCGGCGGAAGTTCACCTGCTCAGTGTCCACTTGGAATGCCATCCGATTGAGCGGGACTCGCTCGGGGATATTGCAGGAGACGACTGTCAGGTGATTCTGCTGCTGAGGAGGCGAGCATGTGCCGGTTTTCGTCCAAAGGGCCTGCTGTTCATGCAGGTTGTAGATGGTCGCGCCCTTCACGTCCTGCGGGCGAATGCCGGCCGACAACTGGATGTGCAGAAACCGGAAGCTGGAGGTAGGCAGCTTCAGTTGCGAATTGGAGCCTAGCTGCTCTTTGGTGAAGTCGTACAGAGTCGACGGCGGAAGCTGAACCTCCGCGCCTTTTCCGGGAGCATTACCTCCGGAGACCGAGGCGGTGACTACGAAATCATGGGCCTCGATACGTAAGTGGATGCGATCGTATTCGGGCAGGGACTCAGCGTCGAGATCGAACTCGGTATGCCCGGCGACACTGCCAAGATTCAGGATCTTTGCTTCCACCTCTTCGGAAGAAATCCCCGCTCGCTGCTCGGAGATGGCGTATTGCACGGGAGAGTCGCCATCGTAGAGGCGCAAATCGCCGAGGTCGGGGCGGGAGTGCATCCAGAGCTCTTCGTCGACCGTGAAGTAATTCTGGCGATCCGACTGAGCAATGTGAACGTCGCGAATATTCGAGAAGTAAGGGATGGAAGTTTCCGGCCGGCTTGGACTGTCGGCAACGAACAGCAACAAGAGAAGCGCGCAGTGAAATTTCATGCGCCTGTCGCGTTCCCTTCTGAGTTCTCCTGAGTCCGACTTTTGGCGGAGAGTTTCAGCCAATCCCGCTGATAGACGAAGGAGATAGCGAGAAGAAGCACGCCGAGAACCATGAAGCTGACAATGCGATAAGCACGGTCAAGTTGCGAGACGTCATAGACAAAAACTTTTCCAATCGTAAACGCGATGAGCACCAGCGCTTGCCAGCGAACGAAGGCACTGCGGCGAACGAATCCGACGACCATCAGCATGGCACCGTACGCCATCCAGAGAGCGGAGAAGGTGAAGTCGCGCTCGATGTCGTTCCGATGGAGGTCGATGAAATCAATGTTTGGGCGACCGATGAATTCCGGCCGAACTGCGGCGATTTGTCGAGAGAAATAATCGGCAACCTCGCGCGTCAGAGCGATCAGAGCCAAGGCATTTAGGGCCACGACGGAAACGGCCGCGACATTTCTGGCGGCATCGTCGTTGCGCTTGCTGGCGTACCAGGCAACGGCTCCGAGGACGAGTATCGCCACGGCGTAGGTGGCCATGCGCATATTGAAAATCAATTGCTGCGTGTCCCTGAAGTTATCGATCAACAACAGGCGAACGACGCCGAGGACGAGAGCACCGAGGGCGAATGCGTTCAAGAATTCCGACTTGAGGCGATTTGCGACCCACAGCAGGACGCCAGCTTCCACGAACCAGCCCATGGTGATCCAATGTGCGTTCAGGCGAATTGGGATCGCAATGGTGATGAATCCGATCGCCACTGCGAGGTGGAGGAAGTACAGGATCTCCGCAGCGCCCGGCGAGAGCTTTCTGGCGTGTACCTGCCGGCTCAGCAATAGGTAGATCGCCGCAAGCGCAAGGGCGAACCAGGCCATGTAGGTCTTGTCTACCTCATGGATCATGCCGTAGGCCTGCAAGAAATAGACTCCGGCGTTGACGAAGGCGAGAACTGCGGGAATCGCCGCCAACAGCGGGATCTCCCCGTCGGGTTGGAGAGTGACGAGCGGTGCGATGGCGAAGATGGCGAAGAACAGGGTGGCAAAGGCGAGCGTTACGCCGAGTTGTGGGCGCGTGTAGAACTCTGAATACCATCCGATGTACAGGAGAAGCGTGCCGACATAGCTCATCACCAGCAGGCGGCGCCAGGGCTTGAAGGTGACCAGGGCGAGCGTGGCAATGTCGAGAATGGCAACGTAAGCGAAGAGGGCGATCTCCCGATTCTGTCCAGTAGATAGCAGGAGCGGCGTGCTGAAACCGCCGGTGAGAGCGAAAGCGGCGAGGATCTGCGCATCTTGGGTTAGCGCCATCACCGCGGCCGATGCCGTGACCAGCAGCATCATCAGGAACGCAATCTCGCTAGGGATCAGGTTGTAACGCTGGAACGCCGCCCATAGAGACAGGTATAGAGTCCCGATACCTACCGCTTTCAGCGAATACGAAAATGCCTTGTATCCCTTCAGGCGGAAGCGCTCGCTCCAGACAACGATCGCAATACCGGAGATCAGGCCGATGGCGACGCGTCCAGCAGGGCCAATCCAATTATTTTCGAAGGCAAATTTCAGAAAGTAGGACACGCCGATCAATAGCGCGGCAATGCCGATGCGGTTCAGCCAATGCGAGCCGATGCGGGATTCGAGGTCGATCTCGGGTTGTGCAGCCGCTGCCGAGGGCCGATGGAGCACTTCTACGGGCTTGAATGGAGCTGCCTGTATTTCGGGTAGTGCCGGGGCGACTGGCTTCGGAGGCGGCGGGGATGCTTCCGAGGTCTGCGGCTCCATCCGGAGACGCTGCTCAATGCAGTAGACCCTCGATGTAAGTTCGGCCAGCGCCCGCCGAATGGCTTCCAGATCGCTTTGGGACGGCTCCATGGGGACAGGAGATTATCGGTCAACGGGCTCAGGCTTGCACGTTATTTTTGTCACCGGGAGGTGTGACGACTCCGCTTCCATCCAGCCCCAGCTCTTTGGCAATGGGCTTCAGAGCTTCGATACAGAATGCGATGTGCTCGTCGAGGTCTACTCCGAGTTCCTTCGCGCCGGTGATGATGTCATCACGATTTACCTTGCGGGCGAAAGCTTTGTCTTTCATTCTTTTTCGTACAGACTTGACGTCGACTTCCGCGAGCGACTTGCCCGGCTTGATGAGCGCTACCGCCGTGATGAACCCGGCGAGCTCATCGCAGGCGAACAAGGATTTCTCCATTGGGGTGTCGCGAGTGACTCCGGTGTATTCGGCGTGCGACATGATAGCGCGACGAATTTCGTCAGAGTATCCGCGCTCCTTCAGGATTTCGTTCCCTTTGTAGGGGTGTTCTTCGGCCGTGGGGAAACGCTCGTAATCGAAGTCATGGATCAAGCCTACAACGCCCCAGAGACTCTCAGCTTCGGGTGACCCGTCGCCGTATTTGCGGGAGCAGGACCGCATGCAGGCTTCAACGGCGAGGGCGTGTTTGCGAAGGCTCTCCGACTGGGTAAATCCGGTCAGCAGGCTCCAGGCGGCTTCTCGCTTGACATCACTCATCTTGGCTAAACCTCTGATTCAAAGGAAGTTTCCATGCAGACCGCACCTTACAAAGTCTTGACATTCCTATTACATCTCTCGGATGACAAAGTGGAAGAATATTACACAGATTTCTCCGGTTGTGGGCTGGGGGGCCGAACCAAATGGTTTACGCGACGGAGTATTTCTGGGTCGTCATCTGCAAGAATCACCGCTTCCATCACAAGGGCAACACCTCCTACGCGCATCAGATCCCGTTGGCGGCAACGGACGCGTTTTCCGCGTTGCCGATGCTGACCGAGCAACTGAAGGTGCGCTGCGAGCGTTGCGGGGAAGAGTATTTCTACAAACAATCCGACGTCTTACGCAATGAAATCGAGGTCCCGGAACAGTTTGTCGCGCATCCGCTTTTCAAATGAAAAGGTAGCAAGAGGAACCTGAAAAGTAAACATCGCGGGGAATCGTGGCTTTGATGAAACTCCGCGGCACTCGCGTGTTTCCCAACTTGGTTCGCATCGTACCGCTTTGGAATGCCGCGGTTTCTGTGCATTTTATTGTTGACTTCCACAGGCATGGTGTCGCAAATTGAGCCTGCAGTCGACCTCTCCCCCATAAGAGCTCCTGCAAGGCTGTAAGGAGGGCCCGCTCTGGCACTCCCACAACCCGATGGCTACGACTCTTGCCCCGGTAGATTCTAGGGAAGTCGTTCGTTGCGATCACTGCCTGTTGGTTCAGTTCCGTACATCCAATAACAATTGCCGACGCTGCCACGCGTCACTGGACGAGGAACCCGAGCCAGAACCAATCACCGTAGCGCCACCCATCATGATGCCGGTGCCGGGCAACGGCCGCGGGCATCTGAATCTCGCGACCTCCATTCGCTCGCTGCGCTTGCGCAGCGGGCTTAGCCAGCGGCAACTCGCCGGACGCATGGCGGTACCGCGCACGTACGTGTCGAAAATCGAAAACGAGAAGGCCACGCCTACGCTGTCGTCCCTGGAACGGCTGGCGCGTGCACTGGAGGTCACTGTGCCCGAACTGCTCAGCGGCGGAGAACGCAGCCGTCAGGAAGAGATCAATGAGTTGATGAAAGATCAATTCATCGCCGAACTCTTGCCGTTCGTTTCGCAACTCAATGGGATGCAGATGTCGAGCATTCTCACGCAGGTGCGGGACTTGACGATCCGACCGCGTAGGAGCGCATAGGTTAAGTTTTCAAGCTTTGTGCCGATCTAGTTGGGGTTCGGCATGACTCCTCGGTTTTATCCGGGCAACCAGCCAACACTATGCCGGGACCATCCTTAGTCCCGGCTTTTTTTTTGCGGGCAGCCGCATCCGCAGTGGACTCGGGTCATCTATTGCTCCATAGGAGTTCATCATGTCTACTTCCCCGAAAACTGTGGTGATCACCGGAGCCTCTAGCGGAATCGGGCACGCGTGTGTCGTGGCGATGAGCCGGTCCGGATGGCAGGTATACGCAACCGTCCGCAAGACGTCGGACCAAGAACAGCTACTCAAAGAAGGCGAAGGAAATGTCGTTCCGGTTTTGATGGATGTCGAGGATCAAGGATCAATACTGGCGGCGGCAAAACAGATCGACTCGCATCTTGATGGGCGCGGTCTCGATGGCCTGGTGAACTGTGCCGGAATTGGCATGGTTCGACCGCTGGAGTACGCGAAGTTAGAAGACGTGCGGCAAATCTTCGAGATTAACGTCTTTGGGCAGATCGCGGTCACGCAAGCGCTCTCACGCGTGTTGCGGAAAAATCGTGGACGGGTGGTGAACATTACTTCGGTTGGGGTGAATATTGCCATCCCGTTTGGCGGGCTGCTGAATGCGAGCAAGAGCGCATTTGGAATGTTGAGTGACAGTTTGCGGCTCGAGCTCCACCCGTTTGGCGTACGGGTTATTGCGGTCGAGCCGGGTGCGATTGCAACCCCCGCGGTGGACAAGACACTGGGCGACATCGAGAAAGTGATCGAGAGCCTTCCGCCTGACGCGCAGGAACAATATGGAGAGATGCTGCGGGCGACTGCACGGCGGGCTTACACACTTGAAAAAGGTGGAAGCACGCCGGATGTTGTGGCGCGGGCTGTGCATCATGCGCTGACGTCGAATCGTCCCCGTATTCGATACCGTGTGGGAAAGCACGCGAAACTGCTTTCAACGCTGCCGAAACTCCTGCCGGAGAGCGTGCTGGATGCGATTCGGATCCAGTTGTTCGGACTTCACGCTCCATCGAGCAGTGCCAGGAACGAAACTGGGCGAAGGCGTGAGGGAGTGACGACACCCCTTCGGCCGAGCATCGTGAATCCGAAATAGATCGACGGACATCTATCCAGTCATGGATTTGGAACAGGATAGACACTTTTTCGAAGTGATGGCCGGGCCTTCAGCGCTGAGCTCCGAAAGTGAACAGCCAGGGGGCCATCATGGACTGCGTCCTTCGGATGCTTCCCTGCTCGATGCCTATTCGAGTGCAGTTGCTGGCGCCGTGGATCGCATTCGTCCGTCAGTCGCGCATATTGAAGTGCATCAGAACGCAGGACGGACGCGGTCGGGAGAACATCGCGAACGGCAAGGCGGAGGGTCAGGGTTCGTATTTACGCCGGATGGGCTGATCCTGACCAATAGCCACGTCGTACACGAGGCGGCTCGCATCGCGGTCACATTGTCGGATGGGCGGCACATGCCGGCCTCCTTGATTGGAGAAGATCCGGCGAGCGACCTGGCAGTGATTCGTGTCGATGAACCTGGATTGGTCGCGGCGGACTTGGGAGACTCCCAGAAACTGCGGGTGGGACAGATCGCGATTGCGATCGGGGCTCCCTACGGATTTCAGTCGACGGTCACTGCGGGCGTGGTGAGCGCCCTCGGACGATCTCTGCGTTCATACTCCGGACGGCTCATTGACGACGTCATTCAGACGGATGCGGCGCTCAATCCGGGAAACTCGGGCGGTCCCCTGGTGGATTCCGCCGGGCGCGTGATCGGCGTGAATACCGCGACGATCCTTCCGGCGCAGGGCATCTGCTTTGCGATTGGAATCAACACCGCGAAGTTCGTGGCAGGCCGACTGTTGCGGGATGGGCGTATCCGGCGGAGTTACGTCGGAATCTCAGGGCAGACGGTACCGGTGCACCGCCGTGTGGTGCGGTTCTACGATCTTCCGAACAAGACCGGGGCGATGGTCCAATCCGTTGAGGAAAATAGTCCGGCGAAGCGCGCCGGGCTGCGAGATGGAGACATCATCGTGGCGTTGGAGGGTCAACCTGTGGCTGGTGTGGACGATCTGCACCGGCTGCTGACGGAAGTGAGAGTTGGCGTCAACTGTGCCCTGACGGTGCTGCGCTGGACTGAGAAACTGGAACTGAAGGTTGTGCCCGATGAGACACGAAGCTGATCGCGTTTTGACGAGTTGGCGCGGGGCCCGAATCTCGAACGAGGGTCATTGCAGTCCCTTCCCTGCTGTGTTACCCTCTTTTTGAGAGGTCACTTTGCAACACAAAGTACCCGAGGGGCTCGACCGCAAGGAAAGCGAAGTCTACCGGCATCTAGATCCTGCACGGCTCCCGAAACACATCGCGATCATCATGGACGGCAATGGTCGATGGGCAAAGCGGCGGCATATGCCGCGCGTCGCCGGGCATCGCGCCGGAGTCACTGCGGTGCGTTCGACCGTCGAAACAGCGGCGCGGATCCATATTCCGGCGCTCACGCTATACGCATTTTCCGAGGAGAACTGGAAGAAGCGGCCGCCCAGCGAAGTGTCGTTCCTGATGAACCTGCTGAGCCGCTATCTGAAAGCGGAAGTTCCAACGCTTAACAAAAACAACATTCGGCTGGAATATATCGGGCGGCAGAACGAGTTACCGGGCGACGTCCAGGAGCGCATGTCATGGGCGCGGGAAGCGACCGCACACAACTCGGGCATGGTCCTGACACTGGCTCTCAATTACAGCGCGCGCAGTGAACTGGTAGATGCGTTCCGCTCGATCGTGCATGCCGCTTCCCTGAATGGCGGGGTCGATCACCTTCGCATCGACGAGGACACGGTTTCGCAGCATTTGTACACGCGGCACCTTCCGGATCCGGATCTCGTCGTGAGGACCTCAGGTGAGATGCGGTTGAGCAATTTCCTGCTCTGGCAGCTGGCCTATGCCGAGATTTATGTAACTCCTACCTTGTGGCCCGACTTTCGCGGCGTGCATCTGCTTGAGGGGATTGCGGAATACCAGAAACGTGAGCGGCGCTACGGTGGGCTGAACCACAATGAGGCGCACTCCCCGGCAGAGACCGTCAAGGCGTAACCACGAAGGACACGAAGTAACCCGAAGGAAAAACATCCCTAGCTTGGCGCTCTCGTTATAATTGCCCGTTCGCACAGATTACTTCCCTTGCTAAAACGAATCGCTACCGCGGTTGTACTCATTCCAATTGTGCTGGTTCTCATTCTGCGGGCGCCAGTGTCGGTGCTGGCTGTTATCGCGGGAATTATCGCCCTTCTGACCATCCACGAATTCCTGAAGTTGACGGAATCGTATGGCGTGCAGCCGCTGCGTATCCTGACCTATATTTTTTGCAGCATCTTTTTCTTGCTGCTCGCATTGAATGTGGGACATGAAAAGCCGTTGCTGTCCACTGCGGTGTTTGTCTACTGCCTGGGATTTGCAGCTGCCATTGTGCCTTTTGTCTTCCTAACGCGGGCGATGATGAGTGAAAATCTCAGCACTGGTTATCCTGCGGCTGCTGCTTCGGTATTCGCATTTACGTATATCGCACTGCCGATGGGAATGCTGGTGCAACTGCGTCAACAGTGGGCCGGAGCGTTCTATCTGCTCTACCTGCTTCTAGTGGTTTGGTCCGGCGATATTTTTGCTTATTTCGTGGGCAAGTCCGTTGGTCGGCACCTCATGGCCCCGAGGATTAGTCCCAAGAAAACCTGGGAAGGCGCGATTGCATCGCTGGTCGCCAGCGTCGCCGTCGGATGGATCCTCTTTCATTACGCGCAGCCATTAAGCTCAGCGCTGCTGCGCGCGGGACTGATCGAACGCCGTGATGGTCTTTTCGGACTGGAGCAGCCGTCTATGGGGCCCATCATTCTTCTCACAGTCATTCTGAACATAGTGGCACAACTGGGAGACCTCGTGGAGTCTCTCATCAAACGGGGGGCGGGAGTGAAGGATTCTGGCGCACTTTTGCCCGGGCATGGAGGCATGCTGGACCGCATCGATGCATTGCTGTTTGCGGCGCCCGTGCTGTGGTACTACGCCGCGTGGCGGGTGATGCAGTAACTCTCTCGGCTACACCCATCGCATCCCGGCCGCTGCAACACGTCGGGTCGAAACCATCGTAAAATAGAGTCTGTGCCGGGCGTTGTTTTAACGACTATATCTTCCCTATGAAACGCATAGCCATCCTGGGATCGACCGGATCGATCGGGCGCAGCACTTTGAGTGTGGCCGAAGCGTATCCCGACCGATTTGAGATTGTCGCACTGGCGGCCGGGGGCAATCTTGAAGCTGCACACGAACAAGCCCTCCGCTGGCACCCCGCGGTCATCTCGATGGCTGCGGAGAATGATGCTGCGACGCTCCGCGCGCGTCTGAAGCAAGAAGGCCTCGCCGAGATTGAAGTCGTCTACGGAGCGGCTGGTGCCATCCGCGTGGCGACGTATCCGGAAGTGGATTTTGTGGTGAGTGCGATTGTGGGCGTGGCCGGACTTGAGGCCACATACGAGGCTGTTCGCGCCGGGAAGACTCTTGGGCTCGCTAATAAAGAGTGTCTTGTTGCCGCAGGAGACCTGATTACGGCGGAGGCCCGCAAGCAAAGTGTCGCGCTGCTCCCTATCGACAGTGAACATAACGCTGTACACCAGTGCATGCGCGGCGGGCGGGTGGATGAAGTCGAACGCGTATGGCTTACAGCTTCCGGCGGCCCCTTCCGGAACACTCCGCAGTCGGAGTTTGCATCCATCACGGTAGAGCAGGCGCTGAACCATCCCACGTGGAAGATGGGAAAGCGAATTACGATTGATTCCGCGACCTTGATGAACAAAGGCTTCGAAGTGATCGAGGCATGCCGACTGTTTCACATGCCTCCTTCTAAAGTTGAAGTGATGGTCCATCCGCAGTCGACCATTCATTCCATGGTGGAGTTTGTGGACGGCAGCATTCTTGCCCAATTTTCGGTCACTGACATGCGGCTGCCGATCTTGTATGCGCTCACCTACCCAGAACGGATCCAATCTGATATGCGCTTTCCGGTCAGTGACTTGCGTCATCTGGACTTCAGCCCACCGGACCTGAAAAAATTCCCTTGCCTGCGTCTGGCGTATGAAGCAGTGGAAGCAGGGGGCGCCAAGACCGTAGCCCTGAATGCCGCGGATGAAGTCGCGGTCGCTGCTTTCCTGGAGGGGGGCATTCGGTTCGACCAGATTCCCAGGATTATCGAAGAAGTGCTGAGTACAACCAGTTCGGAACCACTAAGTTCCATTGAGAAAGTACTGGTAGCTGACGCCGATGCGCGGCGGGCTGCCAATGAGCGAATCGCGGATATCCAGACGAAAGCGCGCCCCCGGGCAACATCTTTCGCCTGATTTTGGAATCTAATCTGTTGGAGTAAACGTACCCCGAATATGTCTGATTTCCTTACCTCTCTTGTCGCGGTAGTGGCGGTTCTGGGCTTCATGATCCTGATTCACGAGTTTGGTCATTACGCCGTGGCCAAGTGGCTCGGGGTGCGGGTGGAGCAGTTTGCGATTGGCTTCGGCAAACGGCTGATCGGCTTCCGCAAAGGCGAGACAGACTATCGGATCAACGCAATCCCGCTCGGCGGCTACGTCAAGATGAGCGGGGAGAACCCGATGGATCAGCGCTCCGACGATCCCCGGGAATTCTTAAACCATTCGCGCTGGCACCGCTTTTTGATCGCAATTGCCGGGCCGGCAATGAACATCCTGCTGGCGGTTTTCCTACTCACCGTGGTGTATATGGTGCACTACGAATACCCGGTATATCTCGACAAGCCAGCAGTGATCGATGGCGTGCGGCCGGGTTCGCCCGCGGCCCAAGCGGGGCTGCAAGCGGGAGACCGGATCGTCCGAGTGGATGATATCCAGAATCCGACATGGGAGCAGCTTGAGCCGCGAGAGTGGCTCAGTCCAAACCAGCCGCTGACCGTTTCCGTGCGACGCGGAGACCAGGTTTTTGACAAGACGATTGTTCCGAAAGCGATTACCTCTTCGGAGGTTGGCTCAGCTGGGTGGTTCCCCCTCGATAGCGTGGTAGTGGGCCGCACCGAGCCTGATTTGCCGGCGGCGAGGGCTGGAATCAAAGAAGACGACCGGATCGTTGCACTGGATGGCCAGCCAGTTCATTCCATAGAAGCGGTGATCGATAGCTTACAGAAATCGAAAGATCAGACGGTGGACCTCACCGTGCTGCGCAACAACCAGACTCTGCACTTTAGCATGAAGCCGGTGTTGTCGAAGACGGAAGACCCAAAGGAGCAGAGATACCGTCTGGGTTTCTCCAACAAGGGAGAAATTAAAGTCACGACTCTGCCTTTTGTGAAAGCGCTGAAGTTGTCGCTGGAAAAGAATCGCGAATATTCGGTGATGATTTTGGAGCTCGCGAAGAAACTGGTGCAGAGAAAGATCTCTTTGAAAGCAGTGTCCGGCCCGATCGGAATTGCGCAGCAGGCCGGCTACGCCGCACAACAGAAAGGCTGGACTCCATTGATGGAGCTCACAGCCGGGATCAGTTTGAATCTCGGCATCTTCAACCTGCTCCCCATACCGATCCTGGACGGCGGTGTGATCTTGTTCCTGCTGATCGAGGGCATTATGCGTCGTGACATCAGCCTGAACATCAAAGAGCGCGTCTATCAGGCTGCTTTCGTGTTCCTCGTGCTGTTTGCCGTAATGGTGATTTACAACGACCTGATGAAGACCATCCCTGGGTTGGCGGGACGACTTCCTTAAGTACGAAACATTCTAAAAGAGAGCCCGACGGCATTCTCCGTCGGGCTTTTGTTTTATTGTCGCCTTAGCGGTGGCAGGAGACGCTTCGACTTGGGGGTGCAGACTGCCTTTCTTCCCGCAGGGGCCGGGGTGGCGGCCCGCATCTGCGTTCCGGCAGTGGCAGGCGTCGGTTGCGCGGGAAGGGCGGCGGGGGTGGCAGCGGCGATGAACGCATTGAATGGATCGTCGCTCGTGACTCCGTTAGGCAGTGCTTTGATTGCATTCTGGAACTTCAACCAGGCATTCGAAGCCGAATCCCCACTCAGATTTGCATAGAGCTGCGCCAGGGTTCCTGAATCGCCAAGCGCAACCATCTCAGGTGCAATCTTGTTCAAGCTGTGCCCGAGGCTCATCAACCACGAAAGAAAGGCCATGCCGCATCCTGTGCTGTCCGCGCCCTGGTCGGTGTTGTCGGTCTGGTCGACATAGTTGGACATGCCGTCCTGCGCCCATTGGGGGGCAGTGGCGAAATCCGACAGAGCGTTGTTGCTGGTTATGGCCGCGCACCAGCGTGAGAGCGCTTCTCCGGTGCTCTCGCCGCAGAGGTTCCCATTCATCGAACACTCGCTTAGCTCCGCTTCGAAAAGCGCAGAGACGCGGGACGAATTGCCATAAGCAGCATCTACTTCGATCGCGTTGCCGTTCATGTAGTCGCATCCCATGTGGTCGGCGCCTCCGGTACCGTCGGTCGCGCCACCGAGAGCAAAAACGATCACGCTGACTTGACCTCCCGTCGTTCCGAAGATGCCATCGTTCGCCGTCATCACAC
Source organism: Terriglobia bacterium (assembly GCA_963727085.1). Lineage (GTDB taxonomy): Bacteria > Acidobacteriota > Terriglobia > Terriglobales > Acidobacteriaceae > Sulfotelmatobacter. The sequence goes on from CAVSER010000009.1 coordinate 555,202, forward strand.
GGTCTGCATCGTTCAGCAGATCCTTTGCATTTTGCCGCGCTGGGCTTCCTAACGATGGATCGACATACACGGTCACTCGACCACTGGGACTCGTTCCCACCAATTGAGAATTCCCCGAATAGCTGGGCCACTTGGGTGGAGTTGATGCCGCGGGATTAACGTTTGCTGGCCTTCCGCTGCTGCGAGTAGCTTTAATCCGGTGATTCATAGAAGAACGCTCCAGAGGGCAACCTAAGAATGGACGAGCGAGGCGTGCATCCAGTTTAGAACCGTCGTCACTCATTCGCCGATCTAAATGAAGAAATCCTCCACAACTGTGATGAAGTGCTCACAGTCATTCCCCTTAGGCCGAGTGAATCCGGTATTCTCTAGGGACAACGAGTTTTCAGCCTATCGGCTATTCCGGGAACATGGGGACAGCATGGCATACGCTACAGATGCCTCCATGGAATATTCCGTGAACCGAACGGAAAACCGAAGCCTTGTGGTAACGAAACAGCTCGGATCATGAAGCCTACAACCGCATTGAGGAAAACTGCCGTGCGAGATCCGGAGCGCGACTCCGGGCGGGCATCGCCCATCCTGCCGGTCTCAAGTCCGATTCCTCGTGAACTGACGGCGGGAGATGGTGGGCCGTCCAGTCCGCTTCAACTGGTGGAATCGGCGCAGGCCTCTCTCCTTCTGGGCAATGAGCACGAAGGGCTGGAGAAACTGGCGCGCGCTCATCAGTCTTTTCTTGCCATTGGAGAGACGAGAGCCGCGGCACGCTGCGCATTTTTGCTGGGTTTCATTGCGCTCCTGGGCGACGACGTGGCACAGGCGAGCGGCTGGCTATCGCGCGCAGAACGACTGCTTGAGGGCGCACCCGAATGCGTGGAGAGGGGATATCTTTTTCTTCCGCTCGGATATCGATCGGTGACAGGCGGTGAGCCGATCAAAGCCTATGAAGCATTTACGGAGGCGGGAGAAATTGGCAGACAGTTCGCTGACTCCGACCTGACTGCCCTTGCGCTCCAGGGCCAGGGGCGATCCTTGATCCGTCAGGGAGAAGTTTCGCGAGGCGTCGTATTGCTTGATGAAGCTATGATCGCGGTCACGGCGGGCGAGGTTTCGCCGTTGACAGCAGGCGGGGTGTATTGCAGTGTACTCGACGCGTGTGGGGAGATTTTCGATCTGCGGCGAGCGCAGGAATGGACCTCCGCGCTGGAACGATGGTGCGCTTCTCAACCCGACATCGTTCCGTACAGGGGCCAATGCATGGTCAGGCGGGCTGAGATCCTGCAATTGCATGGAGCATGGGACGATGCGATGGCGCAGGCGCAAGATGCGTGCGAGAGGTTTTCGCGGCCGCCAAGACCGGAAGCTGGTGGGGCCTTCTATCGACTAGCCGAACTTCATCGAATGCGGGGCGAGTTTGAGGCAGCGGAGAAGGCCTACCGTGAAGCCGCCGGTTGGCAGCGGAGTCCGCAACCGGGAATGGCTCTGTTGCGACTGGCGCAGGGAAAAGTGGACGCAGCGAGTTCGTCCATCCGGAGAATCGTTGAGGAAGTCCGCGATCTCGGTCACCGCACCCGGGTTCTGGATGCTTACGTGGAAATCATCCTGGCGGCAAAGGACACCGCCGCAGCACGAGCTGCCGCCGAAGAATTGCGAGCGATCGCAGAACGATTTAACGCCCCGCTGGTCCATGCCATGGCGGCGCGAGCCATCGGAGATGTGCTGCTCGCAGAGGGTAACGCGAGAAGCGCCTTAGACGAACTCCGCCGCTCCTGGACTCTCTGGTGTGAACTCGATGCCCCCTATGAGGCGGCGAGAACTCGCGTATTGATGGCGTGTGCCTGCAAGGAATTGGAAGATTGCGACGCCGCGAAGCTGGAACTGGAATTGGCGCGCGAGGTCTATGAGCGACAGGGCGCCGCAGCGGATCTCGCCCAAGTCAACCAGCTTTTGTTTGAGAAAACCAGCTCGGGCCAGACGATCCTCACCGCACGCGAGATTCAGGTTGTAAAGCTCATTGCCAGCGGCAAGACAAATCGAGCCATCGCTGTTAAGTTGGGCATCAGCGAGAAGACTGTGGCCCGGCATATCAGTAACATCTTCACCAAGCTCGACATTTCCTCGCGGAGCGCGGCCACCGCCTTCGCTTATGAGCACGATCTCGTCTAAACCGTACATAAAAATACCCACTCAGGAATTCTTGGCGAATGAGCAGTTCGCCGGATGCGCTGAATCCCCACTCGCTCTACTCTCATCAGAGTGGAGGTGACTATGAAGAGCCAATTTCGCGCGGAACGCATTCACACGATCGTCATTGGAGGGGGGCAGGCTGGACTTGCGGTGGGGCATTACCTGCAAAAGCAAGGCATCAACTTCCTGATCCTGGATGCGAACAGCAGGATTGGAAATGCCTGGCGGAATCGCTGGGACTCTCTGCGCTTGTTCACGCCTGCGCGGTATGTACAGATGCCTGGAATGCCATTTCCGGGCAATAGAGAAGCGTTCCCCAGCAAAGACGAGATTGCGGATTACCTCGAGTCATACGCTGAGCGATTCAAACTGCCGGTGCAATGCGGAGTAAAAGTGGGCCGGTTGTCCAAAGAAAACGGTCGCTTCCTGATTGATGCCGGACATCTTCAATACGAGGCGGATAACGTGATCGTGGCGATGGCGGATTACCAGGTGCCGAAGATTCCTGCATTCGCGCGAGAGCTAGATCCCGGCATCCTTCAACTGCCTCCGCAGAACTACAAAAATCCATCGCAACTCCAGGAGGGCGGTGTGCTGGTGGTGGGCGTCGGAAACTCAGGCGCAGACATCGCGATTGATGTGGCGCGCAGTCACAGGACGTGGATTGCGGGAAAGGAATCGGGCAGCATCCCGTGGAACATTCATACTTTCTTTTCGCGCCGCGTCGCCTTTCCGATGATCCGATTCCTGGGCCACCACGTGCTGACGTTAAGCACGCCAGTCGGTCGGAAGCGCCGTCCGAGTTTGTTGCGCCGTGCCACGCCTCTGATTCGTATCAAGCCTGCGGACTTGGTCGATGCTGGCATCGAACGGGTCGGACGGGTCATCGGTGTGCGGGAGGGAAGGCCTTTGCTGGAGGATGGGCACACGCTTGAGGTCCGGAACATAATCTGGTGTACGGGTTACCAGCCTGGGTTCTCCTGGATCGAGCTACCTGTGTTTGATAACGACCGCAAGCCGGTGCACGAACGCGGCATCAGCAAGGTGCCGGGGTTGTACTTTGTAGGGTTGCATTTCCAATATGCGATGTCCTCGGCTACGCTCATCGGTGTGGGACGCGACGCGGAATATGTTGTCAACGCAGTAAGGACGAGACCCGTATCATCGCGGCATAGCTCAACGCAGGTTCACAGGATGCCGCTGCCGGCATCGTTTGAGCCTGCCCCCGTGAACTGTGCCCGGGAGGCTTAGCGGAAGACCTCGGCGCCGGAGTTCGTGGGCTTTCTGGCGAGTGAAGGCGCCGAAATCCGCATGCTAAACTGGTAACTAGTCCTATGGCTACAATTCAACGCAGGAAGACCGTTACGACCGTTGTTGGAGGTGTGCGCGTCGGGTCGGACGCACCAGTAGTGGTGCAATCAATGACCAACACTGACACTGCTGACATCCCGGCTACAGTCCAGCAGGTGGCCGCTTTGGCGCGCGCCGGTTCCGAACTGGTACGTGTGACGGTGAACAACGATGAAGCGGCCGCTGCGGTCCCTCATATCGTCGAGCAACTCGACAAGCAGGGTGTGCGTGTGCCCATCATCGGCGACTTTCACTACAACGGGCATGTTCTGCTGACGAAGTATCCGGAGTGCGCGCGTGATCTTGCTAAGTACCGGATCAATCCCGGCAACGCCAGTATTGGGAAAGGCGGAGATTCGAATTTCCGCACCATGATCGAAGTAGCGGTGAAGTATCAGAAGCCGGTACGGATCGGCGTGAATTGGGGATCGCTCGACCAGGTGCTGCTCACACGCATGATGGACGAGAACTCGAAGCTCGATGAGCCAAAAGATGCGCGCGAAGTGACCATGGAAGCGATGGTCGTGAGCGCATTGAACTCCGCCGATCTGGCGCAGAAATATGGACTGCGGGCGGATCAAATCATTCTCAGCGCGAAGGTCAGCGGAGTGCAGGATCTAATTGATGTGTATCGCGCACTCGCCGCTCGGTGTAATTATCCACTGCACTTGGGATTGACCGAAGCCGGCATGGGGGCCAAAGGCGTCGTGGCCTCCAGCGCGGCGATGGGTGTGGTGTTGCAGGAAGGTATCGGTGACACGATCCGCGTTTCGTTGACGCCTGCTCCGGGCGGCGATCGCACGGAAGAGGTGCGAGTAGCGCAGCAGATTCTGCAATCCATGGGAATTCGCAGCTTCACGCCGCAGGTTACAGCCTGCCCCGGCTGTGGACGCACGACCAGCACGTTCTTTCAGGAAATGGCGGAACAGATTCAGTCCTATCTACGCGAGCAGATGCCCGCCTGGAAGAATCGTTACTCGGGCGTGGAAGAGATGAAGCTGGCCGTGATGGGTTGCGTTGTTAACGGCCCTGGTGAATCGAAACACGCGAACATCGGAATTTCGTTACCCGGAACGTTCGAGGAACCCAAAGCCCCCGTGTATGTCGACGGACGTTTATTTACCACGCTGAAGGGCGATCGCATCGTCGCGGAGTTTATTGGAATTCTCGATGACTATGTAGATTCGCATTACGTCGCGAAAGAGACGTCGAAGGACGAAGTTCCCGCCAAGGTCTAGTGCCACCACACATCAGATGGAGGGCTGGGGCGCCGCGCCTCGCGCGCGAGGAATGCACGCACTCGCCCCACACCCTGCACGACGAAGACTACTGACCTGCCAACAAGAAAATCGGCGACTGTGGCGGGGAAATCGGCACAGCGGTGCCGGCATCTATAGTCGATGACACATCGGCCAGACCCGATACGTTGCACGCGAACTGCGTTCCAGATAATCCAGTCGCGAGCACGGTCAGTGTCTGCCCATTCATCGGTTTCCCGTTCGTGCTCGTGAGCCCCGAGATCGCAACCCTGGTGCCGGGAATAAAGGAGTTTGTCGCTTGGAATGTCACTACGTTTGAGGTAATAGAAAACGAAGTGACCGTCGCGACCGTGCTGCAAGTGACTCCACTGCAGGTCCCCAAGGGAGAAGGAATGTTGGTGATGAGTGTGTCGGGAACGTTGTTGCTTCCGCTCGAGATCGTGCTCGTCGTTGTCCTGATATCGGCAATGGCACCCGCGTCGCAAATGCTGACGTAGACGTGACTGCTGTCCGCCGCAGCGGTAGTGAACATTCGGAACCGAGTAGTGCCGGGGGCGTAAGTCGCCGTTGGCACGCACGAGGCCACGGGAGGAACAGCGTATTGCGCTGCGGCAAATCGCGGAACCGTGAGCAAGGGTAACGAATAGGACGGCGCCAGCAAGTTTGATGTGGGCTGTTTCGGAGTCATGCTGAGCGCATCAAAGACGGTCAGCATCGGGATCATGCACGGTGAAGTGTTGCCGACGTTCACGTCAGAACAGGCGGTTTCGGTCGCATAGCTGGCGACGTAGAATCGTGATCCATCCGCAAGAGCCGTCACGGAAACCGGCGAACATGCCGTCGCGCATGGAGGATTCGCTCCCCCCGTCATAACGATGGTTGACAGCGGAACCGGTGTATCGTTGGCACCACCGGTAGCAGCGAACACATAGACAGTGCTCGTGGCGGGGTTGGTGACATAAAGACGGTTGAGATGCGGATCAACTATTAGGTAGTTCGCGCCAGCGCCGACCGACACACTCCCAACCACGGTATCGCTCGCAACATCAATGGAAACCAGCGTACCGTCGCCCTGGGTCAGGACATAGACGCGCTGATTGTCGTTGCGCGCGACGGCCCAGACCGGCGTCGTTCCGACAGGGATGGTTGCGTGGGTGGAAAGATCGGTCGGAGACAGATCGACAACCGTACCATTCCCCTGATTCACAACGTAAAGATGCTGCGAGTTCGGCGTCTCGGCAAGCGCAACCGGATGCGCACCCGCGGGCAGATACGCGAAGTTGGTGATCGCATTGGAAGCGAGCGTTACCACCGCAACCGAATCAGTGCTGCTCAGATTTGGCAGGCACGCAGGATCGTTATCTACGCCATAGTTCGCGACAAAAACCGCACTGGTCTGCGTGGTGGCGACAAAATCTGGAAGGTAAGAGCACGACCATGCTGGCACGCCGCCGGTTCCAGTAGGTCCAAAATTGGGGAATGTGAACGTCGCGGGAGTACCCAACCCAGTACCGACCGAACTGTTTGCCGCAGGAGTAAACGCCGTAATTACATCCGAACCGCCAGCGTAGAGGCTCCCGGCACCGGCGACAAAGACCCTGCTGTTGTTGGGGAGAACGGCCGCGTGGGTCGGATTGACGCCCATATCAGCCTGACCAATGTTGGTATCGCCTGAGACATCGATCTGCAATGCGGCGCCTTTGTTGAATGGCACGTTGTTGCTGATCGCAAAAACGGCGTGGAATGGGGCCGGATTGGGCGGAGTCGGGTTTACCGGAATCACGACTGGCCGGTACACATCGCCGCAAGACACACAGATGATCAATGCCAGCGCGGCTAAAGCCTGCGCACCCACACGTCGAACACTCATCGGCACCCCGAATCAAGCTTCTGGTTCAAATGACAGAATTGAATATTGTAACGATTGCCGGGCGTATGCGCTAGCGAACGGGACGGCTCTAGCTTCTAGCGAAAGATGCTGGGTCTCGAGGCTTGGATGCCTGAGTGCGTTGGACTTGCGGGTGTGGTTTGCCTATTTGCGGCGACGTGATCTTGTGGCGGCGACTGGTCTCTTCTTCATTGGCGAAGGCGGCCGGCTTCTTCTTCCCTTCCATCTGGGCGAGGCTTTGCTTCAGCGCCGCCATCAGATCCACGACCGGAGCCAACTTCTTCGGCTTCTCGACCGCTGTGACTTCGCCGCCCTCAAGCTTTGTCTCGATAAGCTTCTTCAAATTTTCCTGGAAGTTGTCTTTGTATTTTTCGGGATCCCACTCGTCGGCCAATGCCTCGATCAACTGGTGCGCAACTTTCACTTCCGCGTCTTTCAATTCGACATCGGGCGCTCCAAAGCCTTCGACTTTTCGCACTTCCTCAGCGTAGTACATCGTATGCAACATCATTCCGCCCTCGTGTGGGCGCAGGAACACCGTGTATTCACGATTGTGCATGGTGATCTTGGCGATCGCGACGTACTTGCTCTGCTCGAGGGCTTTGGTCAGCAGCGCATAAGGACGCCGTCCCGCTTCCTCCGGCATCATGTAATAAGACGACTCGAAGTACACGGGATCCACATCGCTGGTTTTGACGAACTCGAGGATCTCCATCGTCTTGGCAGTCTGCGGCTCGATCTTCTTGATCTCTTCGGGCTCGATGACGATGTACTCGTCTTTTCGGAACTCGTATCCCTTCACGATGTCGCTACGGTCAACCACGACATTCTCGGCCTGGCAGACGTATTGCTGCTTGAGCCGAGACTTATCGGTGCGGTGTAGCATGTTGAACGAGATTCCGGAGCTACGCGCGCCGGAGAAAAGGCGCACGGGCATAGAGATGAGTCCGAACGTTAAGTGACCTGACCAGACCGACGATGGCATGTCCCCTCGCAGGCATATCCGAGCGCGATCCCCTCGACCGGGCTCAGGATTCGCTAAACTCAACGGCAGAGAGAGTTTAGCCTAGAACCTAACTTTGATGCATCCAGCATGGGTATCGGGGAATCGAAAATCGAAGCCGAAGAGCATGGGGTCATCGGCAAAGGGATACCAGCAGTTGTGGTTAACGATTGCGGTTCGGAGTCGAAAGCAGTAATCCTGCATCGGTACGGAGGATCGAGGAATGAACGACTATCGCTTTCCAGTAGGAAAATTCACCTATAGTGGACCGCCGAGTGAGGAACAGAAACAAACTTTCTTAACTGAGATCGCGCAAACCCCATCCCAACTGCGAGCGGCAGTGCAAGGCCTGTCCGCTGAGCAACTCGACACGCCCTACCGTCCCGGCGGATGGACTGTACGCCAAGTCGTACACCATGTGCCAGACAGCCATTTGAACTCTTACGTTCGGTTCAAACTGGCTCTCACAGAGGAGAATCCCACGATCAAGCCCTACGCGGAGGATCGGTGGGCTGAGTTGGGCGACACGAAGACAACTCCGATTGAAGTGTCTCTGACCCTTCTTGATTCGCTGCATGACCGGTGGGTACGCTTGCTGCGCTCTCTTTCCCCAGAGGAATGGAAGAAGACGTTTCGTCATCCGGAACTCGGAGAGATGAACTTAGAGAAGACCCTGGCGCTCTACGCGTGGCATGGGCGACATCATGTAGCGCACATTACCGAGCTTCGTAAGCGGATGTCGTGGTAAAGGAAAGGAGGCAGCCTATGATCGCGCGAGTGTGGCATGGCTACACCAAACCTGAGCATGCGGACTCATACGAAGCGATGTTGAAGCCTGAACTTCTTCCGGGAATCAGCAAAGCGAAAGGATACCGGGGGAGCTACCTGATGCGCAGGAACCTTGGAGCGGAGGTCGAGTTCATCACAATTCTGCTCTGGGATTCGATCGACGCGCTCAGAGCCGCCGCCGGACACGACGATTACGAAACAGCGATCATCCCTGAAGAGCGCCGAAAATATCTCGCGAGATTCGATTCTAAAGCGGCGCACTACGAAGTCGCCGCGACCCATGGATTGATCAACTGGGCTTCTTGATGGAAATGTATTTCCGCTGTGATTGCGGTCACATCTTGAGGGTCGAAGCAGAAGCAATTCGGAATCACTTAGCGGAAACTTTGGTGATCTTTTTTGAGCAGGGTACCAACCGTAGCATGAGCGCGGTGTTTACGATGTTCTCGCTTCGAATCCGCGGGCTCAGTTTCGTCTCTTGTCTTGTGATCACCTTTTCTGCTTTTGCCTCGGTACAGTCTCCGGCTCCGGCTTGCCAACCGACAGTTTCGGGGAATCCGGATGGCTCGATTGCGGCAGCGGCTAAACAATCAAAGGTTCAAAAGCCGGCACGAGCAAAGAAAGTCTTCACGGATGAAGACATGGAGGTCAGCGCAGGGCCTCTGCCAAGGCTAAGGATGGATGGACCGGAGAACCGCGATCAGATTGTAGCGGCCATTACCGCGTACAAAACGGGCCACACTCCGGACCAGATTGAGCGAGCGGTCCATGTCTGGTACGACCGATATGACGAGATGCTCGCAGCGGCGATTGAGGAAAACCAGAACATGCAGGTGCTGCGCAGCGCAAACATGAGTAACGGGTACGAACTTTGCCAGGAAAGTGGCGACTACGAGCATTGCCAGAAACGGCAGATGGCTGAGCAACGGGGCGCTCGCAGTGATCAGGTTCAAATGATGAAAAACAATCAACTCGAGGTCAGAATCCAGCACGCCTTTATGAAAGTGCGGAACGGCCTGGCCCAGAATAATCTGCGTTACGAGTGGTTCAAAATCCGCACCACCAATGGCATCGATAGCTTCTGATTCTTCCCCTAAGTAATTCCCATCCGCCATAACAGGTAGCTGGTCGCTTCGCGCAGGTCGGCAAACACACGTTGCATGACGCTGCGCGGCCTTGAATCCGCCCGAGGCGCGACGTAGACGGGACCGATTCCTTCGTGCTCAAGAAGTTTCCGGATGCGGAAGACGTGATAAGCGTCACTCACGGCAATGCAGCTATGGAGGCCGTTCGCCCGCATGATCACAGCGACGCGGACGGCGGACTGGGAAGTGTCGTTTCCCTGAGTCTCGGCAATCAAGCTGCGCTCGGGAACCCCACGTTTCATCAGATAGTCGCGTCCGACACCGCCTTCGCTGAAAGTCGGATCCGCCGCTGCGCCACCGGTGGTGATCACGACGGGAGCAAGGCCGCGATGAAACAGATCGAGAGCATGATCGAGACGGGCCCGAAGAACCGGGGAAGGACGTCCGGAATACTCAGCCGCTCCGAACACGACGATCGCATCGGCCGGGTGCAACTCCTGCAGAGAGGCGGTCTGTACGACCTGGACAGCAGTAACAATCAGGAAGGCAGCGGCCGCGACAACGAGCGCCACCAAGAGACGAACCCACCAGCGCTCTTTCGATAGCTGGTTGGGAATCGAGCCGCTCATCCCTGGGCAAAGAACTTCGAGATTTCGTCTGCGGGGATCGCACCCTCGCGGATGATGCGCCAGCGAACGGATTCGTCGCTCAGGTCAATGATGGTGGAGGCAACATCTCGCGGAGATTCGCCGCCGTCGACGATGATGCTGATGCGTCCCTGAAGCTGATCGCGCACCTGCTCGGCAGAAGTGCATTCCGAAGCGCCACTCAGATTGGCGGAAGTTGCAGTGATCGGGATCGCCGCGGCAGTGACCACTTCGAGCGGGATCTTGGCGTTCGGTACTCGGAGGGCGACGTTTCCGGTGTTTGCCGTCACTTTGAGGGGCAATCGTGATCCCGCCTTCACAATGATCGTCAGCGGACCGGGCCAGAATTTTCGTGCCAGGGCGTAAAACTCCTCGGGCAACGGCTTCGCCAGTTCCTCCGCGTGGTCGACGCTTCCGATCAGCAGGGACAGAGGCTTGTGGCGGGAACGCGTCTTAATGTCGTACACCTTGTCGACGGCGCGAAGATTGAAGGGGTCAGCAGCCAGTCCGTAGAAAGTATCGGTCGGCATGCCAAGCACTTCGCCGGAACGGATCTGATCGGCAGCATACTTCACCAGGGAGGATTCAGGATTGTCGCAATTGATTTTTACGATCTCGGCGCGCACAGCATTCCCTTCCGATTGCTATCGTTTCGAATGAATTTGGACGGCGAAACCTATCATAATACTGGAAAAGGCAGCAAAGCGAGGCAGAGTATGATCAATTACCGCATCAACACGTAATTTTTCAAACCTTTATGACTCGAGTTTCAGAGACGGGATCGACGCGTCAGCGGCTTCGCCGGGTTGAAGGTCGCCATAATGCGCTCGGCAAGGAGTTGCGCCAGGCATTTGCGCGGGCCGAGCGCACGGAAGATGGACACTGCGCCATCGAAGGCCTCCGCATTGTGGAAGAAGCCATCCGAAGCGGTCTGCGCTTCCGTGCCGTTTTCTTCAAGGAATCGGCAGAGAACCTGGCTGAGCGCCTACTGCCCCAGATCGGGGCCAATGTGGATACTTTACTGCTTCCCGACAAACTATTCGACAGCCTGGTCCCGAGCGAAACTCCGCAGGGAGTGGCAGCACTGGTCCGTCTGCGGGAATTTTCGCTTAACGACTTAATCGAGCGGCTGCAGGTCGGTCCGGTCATCGTGCTGGCAGGACTGCAGGATCCCGGTAACCTGGGCACGATTCTGCGCTCGGCCGAAGCGTTCGGCAGCGCGGGGGTGGTCCTGGGAGAAGGCACAGTGAGTCCGTTCAACTCGAAGGTGATCCGGGCGTCGGCGGGATCGATGTTCCGGTTGCCGGTCGTGCTCGCGAAGGCGGCGGGAGGGATGGAAGAAATATCGACCAAGTTGCGGAAAGTGGATGTACGCCTGATTGCCACGTCTTCTCACAAGGGAACACCGCTTGATCAGGCACGCCTTATAGGGGCTTCGGCGGTATTTATCGGCAGCGAGGGATCCGGCTTGCCGCGTAATGTGATGGCGCAGGTGGATGAACTTGTAGCCATCCCCCATGCCGTACAGGTGGAATCCTTGAATGCGGGCGTGGCGGGGAGCATCGTGCTGTATGAAGCGGCGCGGCAAAGGCGGGCGGAATAACTCAAAGGGGCAGTGCCGGCATGACTTTAAGCCAAGCCGCCGCCATCTACCACAAAGGCTGTTCCGGTGATCCAACTCGACATTGAGCTGGCGAGGAATAGGACTGCGTTTGCGACGTCATCCGGAGTGCCCACGCGTCCCAAGGGACGATTGGCGGCTTCTCGCATGAAAGACTGAGCGTCTTCGTCAAGCTGAGCGCATTCGCTGCGGAGCATCGGTGTGTCGACGTCCCCGGGGCAGACACAATTCACGCGGATATTGTCCTTTCCGTGATCGATAGCCATGGCGCGGGTTAGATTGACCGCGCCCCCTTTGGCGGCGCAATAAGAAGCTGCGTTCGGGCCTCCTTTCAGGGACCATCCAGAGCCGATATTGATGATGCTGCCTCCACCATTGCGGACCATGTGTGGAATGACCTCCCGCGAGAGCAGATAAATTCCCTTGAGAGTGACGTCGAGAGTTCGATCCCATTCGTCCTCGGAGAGATCGACGACACTCTTGCGAATTGCAATTCCGGCACAATTGCAGAGGACGTCGATTTTGCCCCACCGTTGAATAGCTGTTTCGACAGCCCGCCTGCAATCGGACAAATTGCGCACGTCGCATAGCAACGAAAGCGATTGCCCCTGGTTGCCGTGAATTTGCGCAGCGGTCTCAGCCGCTTTGGCCTCGTCTATATCGAGCGATGCGACGGAGGCTCCCATTTCGGCAAGGCGCAAAGCAATACGGCGACCGATGCCGGAACCCGCACCCGTCACCATGGCGGCCTGTCCCTCAAGCGAAAGAAACTGGGTTGCACGCTCCGCGATTTTTATGGATCGAGCGCTCATCACGATCTCTGGCTTACCGCGTCCAATGCTTTTCCGGCCGCGTCAATCGTAATCTCCACGTCTTGCTCGGTATGAGCCAGCGTTACGATCGAGTGAAGAGCTGCCGATGGCGAGACATAGACTCCGAACGGAAACAGCGACAATACGAATTTCTGAAAGGCGGCACGATCCACGTACTGGCAGAAATCGCGGTAGTCGGAGATGGCGGGCTTGTCGGTGAACATGATCTGAAGCATCGGTCCTACATTTTGAACGACGGCAGGGGGTCCTTTCTTTCGCAACAGATCACGCAGCCCGGTACAGAGTTGCTCCGCAATTTTCCAGGTGTGGCGGAATGATGCGTTGTCGTCGCGAGTCAGGACGCGCAGATTGGCGCGGGCCGCATGCATTCCGATGCGTGATCCGTTGTGCGTGCCGTAATGCAGCACGCCTCCCCATTGCAGAGCATCCATAATTTCCGCGCGGCCAACGAGAGCCGCTACTGGCAAGCCGGAGCCAAGTGCTTTCCCAAAGGTCACGAGATCGGGCGCCAGTTTGTAATGTTCCTGACAGCCTCCCGGAGCGATGCGGAATCCTGTCACAGTTTCGTCAAGGATAAAAACGATTCCATTGGCCCGGGCAGCTTTTTGCAGACCTTGTAGATAGCCATCCGCGGGCGGGATCACGCCCATGTTTGCCATTACGCCTTCCGTAATGATGGCGGCGATCTGACCGGGATGATTCTCGATCGCACGCTGCAGCGCGAGCAGGTCGTTCCAGGGAACGACGATCGTATCGTCGAGGGCGGTGCGGTTCAGGCCCGAGCTGTCGGGAATCTTTACCGGATCGCTGCGCAGTCCGAGAGCGGGGGCGGGCAGCACGTTCGAACTTACGAGCAGGTCATCGTGCCATCCGTGGTAGTGGCCCTCGAATTTCAGAATCTTTGGGCGTCCCGTGACGCCCCGAGCTAACCGGATCGCCGCCATGACGGCCTCTGTTCCGGTATTCGCGAAGCGCACGCGTTCGGCGTTCGGCACAATCTTCTGGATCATTTCGGCAACTTCGAGTTCGAGTGGGGTTGCAGTCGCGAAATGTGCACCGCTGCCAGCGGCTTCGGCGATGGCCTCCACGACTTCCGGATGCGCGTGTCCCAAAGGCAGCGCACCGAACGCCATCATCCAGTCGATGTACTCGTTGCCGTCGACGTCGAAAATGCGGGAGCCTTTGGCGCGCTCCATAAAGATGGGGTGCTTGCCGAAGTTCGCGGGTCCTCGTGAAGACGAACTGCTGGCCTCAATCAAGACACCGAGAGTACGCTCGTATATTTGTTTTGATTTTTCCGTGGTGAATGCCACTTGGCCTCCTGCCCGCGACGGACACGACCTGACATGGTACCGCAGGCGAACCGTTGCAGCGGTAACCCGGTCCATGTGCCAGACGTAACCTGCTTGAAATTCCATGCAATATTTCAGACCTCCACCATTCTTACTGCAGCATGCGGCGGTGCTACCGGATGTGCATGTAAAACGAATCACATCGCCCAGCAACGTTGGAGTGAGGGTTGAACCATGACGATCTCGATTCTCGCAGTCACTTCGCTACACAGACACTCCCCCTTACGAACCATTGCGTCCCTGCTGATGCTCTTCTCTGTCGCATGGGGAACCGCCGGCGCAGCGCAAGAGAAACCTGCCGAACCCTCTCACACGGCGGGGTGGGTGGTGATTCCAGTCGATCAATATCGCGTGCTGCGCGCTAAGGCATATCCGGTGGAGCATGATCCGGAGCCACCCCCTTTAGACGCGACTCTCACGCGCGTGGATTACGACCTGCACGTGGCCGGCGATCTCGCGGCAGGACGCGCCAACCTCACTGTCGATGTGCTCAAGGACGGCTGGGTGCGGGTTCCGGTCCCGAGCGGGCTGCTGGTTCGTGAAGCGCGGCTCGACGGCAAACTGGTCTCGCTTGTTCCGAGCGCGCAGGGCAAAGGCGCAACTCATCTATGCGCGCTGCTCTCGCACGCCGGACGGTGGGTGCTGGAACTCGATGTTGATGTCCCAGTCTCGGTTACTGCGGGCGATGAGAGTCTCTCGCTACCATCCACTGAATCGGGCGTAACTCGCGCCGCCGTACAACTGCCCAGAAAGGGGATCGATCTGAGGGTTCAAGGGGGATTGATCGCTGAGAGGGCAGAGACCTCGGCCGATACGAAGTGGTTAGCCTACGGCGGCGGCAACGAGGCGCTGACCTTCACCTGGCGCAAGAAGACGGAAGATCATCACGTAGAGCTTCCGCTGCGCCTTCGCGGATCCCTTACACAACTGACCAGCCTCTCGGAAGACTCCACTTCGATCTATGCGGAAGCGAATCTGGAGATCGTGCAAGGCGCTGCCCGACAGGTGCGCATTCAACTGCCCGATAAGATCACCATCAACCAGGTCTCGGGCGCCGCTGTGGCCGATTGGGAGATGAAGAACGGTGAACTCTCCGTCACATTCCTTGAACCTGTTGAGCATAGTGCCCGATTCGTGATCAACGGCGAGGCGAGGTTGCCGCGAGATGGAATTATCGACATTCCTTTGCTGCGGCTTCTCAATACTGAACGCGAATCGGGCGGCGTAGCCGTGGAGATTCTAGGTGCCGGCGAAATTAAGGACGAGAAGACTAAAGGACTGGAAGAAGCCGACGCCACTGACCTTAGCGAGATGGTTGCGAACCGGCAGTCGCCGGCGCTCGTCGCGTTTCGTGCGCGCCCGGGCGATGCGGGGGCGAAGCGCTCCCTCAGCTTGAATGTGGCCCGCTACGATCAGCAGGCCGTGCTGATGGCGAACATCGAAGAGGCGCGCTATCAGGTGCTGATGAGCACGGACGGCAAGGAATTGGTCCAGGCGCGCTACGCGATCCGCAACAACCAGCGCAATTTCGTGAAGATCACGCTACCCGCCGGAGCGGCTGTGTGGAGCGCATCGCTGGCGGGAAGGCCAGTTCGTCCAGGGCAGGCTCCGGATGGAAGCCTGCTGCTGCCGCTCGAGAAATCGCGCGGCGGAGATGATGCTCCGGCGTTCGCAGTTGAGATCTTTTATCTCGCTAAGGCAAGGGCGTGGGAGGAGAAGGGCAAGCAGCACTTAGGCCTGCCATCCGTCGATCTGCCGATCTCACGAACGGGCGTGCTGCTCTACTATCCGCCCAGTTTCCGGGTAACAGCGGAGCCGGGAACATTTCGAACGCAGGACTATCAAAATCCGACATCGGCGGCATTGTTACCTCCAACCTTTGGCACGTTAGGGGGGACAGTCTCCACCGACGCATCACCGGCGACTCCCCAGGCGCAGCCTGCGCGGTCCGAGAAGCAGCGCGCCGACGAGGACAAGAAAGACGCAATGCAGGCGCTCCTCGACACCTACAAGGCGAAGTCCACGCGAGGAAAGGTCGCCGGCATTGTGCCCGTGAGTGTGTCCTTCCCGGCGTTCGGTCCATCGATTTTCCTCGTTTCCGAACTTACGAGCGAGAACCAATTTCCCGCGGCAGAACTCAATTTCCAGCGCGACAAAAAGGCAGGTGTGAGATGAAGAGCAGATTCCTTTTGACCATGCTGTGCGCTTGCGGCGTGATTTGTGGGGCACAGGAAAAATCCTCGCTTCCGCTGCCCGATCCGGGGAACGTGACACTGACTCTCGATGAGTACAACCGGCTGGTGGAACTGGCATCCAAAACGCCGAAGCACGCCGATCTGGCTCCGCTTCCGTACTCGATCAAGCACGCAGATCTGAACCTGCAAGTTGTAAACGATACAGTCCGCGGCAAGGTGGATCTGCAGGGAGAAGTTTTCCGCAAGGGAATCAGCAGAGTGCCACTGACAAGCGGGATGACCATTCTCGATGCGCACCAGAACGGCAAAGGTCTTCCGCTGATTCGGGAAAACGGCACCGAGTCGGCGCTACTTCCCGGGCCAGCCGAGTTTTCCATAGCGCTCGATACGGGAGTGCCGCTTCGGATTGAAGCCGGACGCGCATCGTTCAGCCTGCCAGCGCCGGTCGCGGGAAGCGTACAGGTAACGCTTGTCATACCGGGCGATCACACGATGGCCAATGTGAATCCGGGCGTGATAACGAATCGAAAATCCGAAGGCGGCCACACCGCCATCGAAGCTACTCTGGTTCCGGGGCAGCCAGTCACGTTCTGGTGGGCGACTCGAGAAATGGTCGCTCCGGTGATCCCGCGTGAGGTTCGATTCCTCTCGGATGCGAAGACACTGGTCTCGGTGAGCGAAGCCGAATTGCGTCTGGCCGTGCTCGCAGATATCACGGTAGTTCAGGGCGAACCCTCGCAATTTCAATTGCAGGTCCCCCCGAGCTACGAAGTCACGGGAGTCACAGGCGCAACGCTCGATTCAAGCGAAGTCCAATCTGGCGTGATGACGCTCAGAGTAAATGCGCCGGGACAGCGCACTCATCAGTTTCTGATCTCGATGGAGCATTCAATCCATACCTCGACAGCCGAACCGCCATTTTTGAGCTTCAAAGGAGCGCAGCGCGAGACGGGAGAAGTCCTGGTCGAGGGCGCGGGAACGATGGAGATCACTGCAAAAGAAAGTGGCGGATTGAAGCGAATGGACGTGAAAGAAGCGAATCCGTACCTGCGATCACTGGCGCATTTCCCGCCGCAGGCGGCATTCCGATACCACCGACAACCTGATGAGACACCAACGCTGGCGCTCGACTGGGTGCGCTTTCCCGACGGCAGCGTACTGGCGGCAGTCGCGGAGAGTGCCGTTGTCACAACGATGGTCACTTCGGAAGGAAAATCTCTGACCGAGGTGAAACTGATATTGAAGAATCAAGCGCAGCCTTTCTTGAAAGTGGCCTTGCCGGCAGGGGCAAGCATTCTTTCGGCTGATGTCGCAGGGGAACGAGTGAAGCCGGTCCAGGGCCCTGATGGTAGTCGCGTGCCGCTGCTGCGGCCCGGATTCCGTCCGACCGATTCTTACACGGTCACGTTCGTGTTCATGCATTCGGGAGCGCCGTTCGCGAAGAAGGGCGGTGCCGAGCTTAGCTTGCCGAACATGGACATTCCAATCAGTTTGCTCAACTGGGAGGTCTTCCTGCCCGAGCAATACAAGGTCAAAGATTTCGGCGGAGACGTGATCGCCTCGAATCGAGTTCCGCCAGCGTTCCGGCCGGAGGCGGTTGCCTACGGATACGAGCGAGACCGCGAAGTGGAGCTCGCCAGCAGCGTAACAATGGCCAACTTGCTGCCCGGGCAGATTGGGGGAGTGCTGGCGGATCCGAGTGGCGCCGTTCTTCCGAGTGCCCGAGTGACAGTGAGCGATCCGGCAACAGGATTTTCTATGACCACCCGAAGCGATCAGCAAGGCAGATGGGTTGTATCGAACGTACCAACCGGTCAGATTAAGATCACAGCCGAAATGTCGGGATTTCAAACTGCCGTTCGTAATGCAATTTACGACGCAAGCCGCCCTTCGACGTACAGTTTTCGATTGAACGTCGGGGCGGCAACGGAGATGGTCACAGTAGAGGCAACATCGCTGACACTCAACGGCCGAGATTACTCCGAGCTGGAGCAGCCGAAGAAAAATGTTCCCCAGCAGGCTTCAGCAAACGTGGTGAACCTGCAGAAACGGGTCGCGGGAGTGCTGCCCGTACCGGTGGATGTACCGCGCGCGGGCACTTCGTTCAGCTTCGTCCGGCCGCTCGTGTTGGACGAGGAAACGAAAGTGACTTTCAGCTACAAGAGCAGGTGACGCACAAAATCATTGAAATTCACTCCACAAACCTCTGAATGTGACGGGCTCCCGTGAATGCCTTAGAATGATCCTTCGCCGGAGCCCTTAATGAGTAAAACTGAGGCATGGAAAGCATGGGAAGGCCGCGTTGTGGACGGGAAATTCCCGCTGCGTCAGTGGCTTGGCGGCTCAGATCATAGCGCCGTATTCCTAACCGACAAACCGAGTCAGCCTGCGCAGAAGGCTGCCATCAAGCTGAGCGATGCGAGCGGTGTAGATCCGGACCGTGAAGTAGCGCGCGTCTCAGCGACCATGAAGCTTTCTCATCCTCAACTACTTTCCATCTTTGCGGCTGGGCGTTGCACGATTGACGGCGCGCCGGTCGTGTACGTCGTGATGGAAAATGCCGACGAGGATCTATCGCAGATTCTGCCGCAACGGCCCTTAACGCCAGTGGAAGTGTCTGACATGCTGCCGTCAGTGCTCGATGGGCTGACATATCTTCACGGCAATGGGTTCGTGCACAGCCGCATCAAGCCGTCCAACATTCTGGCAGCCGCGGATCAACTCAAGTTGTCGCCAGATCAGATCACTGCCGTCGGCGAACCATTCTCCGCACGACGGCGCATTGGCGTGTACGATGCGCCGGAAATTGCAGCAGGAACGATTTCTGCCGCGGCCGACATCTGGTCTCTCGGCGTAACCATCGTGACGGCATTGACGCAGACAGCAACTCCTTCGGCCGAGGGGTCTCAGGGCGATCCGGGTCTGCCGGGAAATCTGCCGGAGCCGTTCCGCGGCATAGCGCGCGAGTGTCTCCATATTGACCCCCAGCGGCGTTGCTCACTCGCGGCTATTCGTGCGCGACTGCAGGGAATGGGACGCTCGGTCCCCGCCGAGCCCGAGCCCTCTCGGGTTCCTGATCGAGATTCCAACCGTCTGCCGGTTTTCGTCATTCCACTGGTTCTGGTAGTTCTTGCACTCGCTGCCTGGGGATTGTTCCACTCGCGGGGAAAGGACTCCGCGGCTCCGCCTGCAGAGACATCCTCTCAAAAGACGTCTCCCCAGCCGCCCGTGCAAACTACGCCGAAACCGTCCCTTCAATCCAAACCGTTGCAAACGGCACCAGTCGCGGCGCCAAAGAAATCAAACGGCACCGGAGGCGCCGTTGTGCATCAGGTGATGCCGGACGTATCTCAAAGCGCGAAGAACACCATCAGGGGCACGATCAAGGTCAGCGTGCAGGTTCAGGTAGATCCATCGGGCAGGGTAAGCTCCGCGAAGCTTAAGTCAGCGGGTCCCAGTAAGTATTTTGCAGGACGTGCGCTCAAAGCGGCAGAGCAATGGCAGTTTTCGCCGCCCGAGCTCAATGGACAGCCGGCCACAAGCGCGTGGCTCATCCAGTTCCGGTTCCGACGGGGAGGGACTCAAGCGTCGCCCGAACGGCTGAGCCGCTAGCTCTTATTGCCCTGCCGTAACTTCCAGAGAATCTGCCGCACCATGCCGAGGAACAACTTGGCGTCATACGCTTCCAGTTCCATTCGCAGCAGTAACTGGCGGGTTTTCTTCTCGAAAAGCTCGTCCGTATCTGGCTTTACGTATCCACTGATACGAAGAGACTCGAAAAGACACTCTGTGATTTTCTCCAGTTCGCCGGCGCTCGCAGGATTCCTCGATTCCGTAACGGAGTGAATGGGAGTGCTGCAGGCGAGTTCGTATAGACACACTGCAACCGCCTGCCCCAAATTCATCGAGATATTCTGATCGCTGGTGGGAATCTTCAGCAACCATTGGCAAAAACTGAAATCGCGACTGCTGAGACCGGTTTTCTCGGATCCGAATAGCAGAGCAATCCGCCCAACTTGCAGTCCCTCGCGAACAGTCACCCCGGTCTGCTCATTAAGAAAACGGACCGGGCGCTCCAAGGAGCGTTTCCCTACTGCCGTTGTCCCCATGACCAGGCTGCAATCCGCGATTGCATCAGCAACGCTGCTGAACTCCTCGGCAGCCTTGAGCACATCCGAACCGCCCATGGCGGACCGAGCGTCCCGAAATGCAAGTTTGTAAGGGTTCACAAGGCGCAAGTAGTTGCAGCCGAAATTGCTCATAGCGCGAGCCGCCGCACCTATATTCAGCGGGTTTCGCGGACGGACCAAAACGACAATGAGATTATCCAACTCAGAAGGTGGCAAGCGGCCAATTCTAGCGAATTTCGCAGATATGGGAAGGTGATCCCAGCAGCAGCGAAGTAACTGCCCCTGGCACAGTAACGATTACTGCCTGCAAGGATTGTTCCGCAGTTGCGTTTTACATCAAATTGATTTTGTAAAAATAATGTCAAAAGCTCCGTAAAACGAAGGATATTCGGGTGAAAGCATTGTAAGCTTCACACATCGGGACGCCGCGAATGGACCAACAGGCGGATCGTCCGGGAACTCCCCTCAATTGTGAGACAAGGAAAACCTTATGGGGAACTTTGCTACTCCAGTGGTTCCAAGCAGAACTATGACTCCTGCGCCTGCCACAAAGCCGGCGAGCCGCATTTTAGTTGTGGAAGACGACCCGGCCGTGCAGAAAGCTCTCAGGCGCCTCTTCGAGACGGAGGGGTATGCCGTGGAAACTCAATCCGACGGTAAGTCGGCGATTGAGAGCTTCCAAGCGTCAGCACCGGCGGCAATCGTCCTTGATCTTCGACTGCCGAAAGTGTCGGGCCGGGATGTCTGCAAAGAGATCAAGGCTCTGGCGCCTACATTGCCCATCGTTGTTCTCAGTGCAGCGAGTGACGTTTCGGACAAAGTTCTGCTTCTCGAGTTGGGCGCGGATGACTACGTGACCAAGCCCTTCAGCCCGCGGGAACTTCTGGCCCGAGTTCGGGCAGCCCTGCGCCACACCACGCGCGCGCCCGAGGTGCACGTCGTCAGTTTCGATGACATCACGGCTGACTTCAAGAAGATGGAAGTCAAACGCGACGGGATACCGGTAATTCTCACCGCTCAGGAGTTCAAGACCTTTCAATTCCTGGTCCGGAACGCCGATCGGGTGATCAGCCGCGACGAGTTGCTGAATGAAGTCTGGGGGTATCAGAATTATCCCTCGACGCGCACTGTGGACAACCACATTCTGAAGCTTCGCCAGAAACTGGAGAAAGACCCGTCCAGTCCGGTACACTTCCGCACTGTCCACGGCATGGGATACAAATTCGTTCGTTAACCTTTGATGCCGTCCACGGAGCATTCCCGACAAGATTCGACGCAGCCGGCGAACGTCTTCCCCCGGCTGCGCCTGCGAACCCGTTTTCTCCTCTCGATGCTGCTGATTACAGCCGGGCTGACGACAACTAGCTTGTTGCTGGTACGCCGATCCGTAGAGAAGCACGTCCGGCAAAGCATCGCTGAGAATCTGCGCGATTCGGTCGCCGCATTTCAGGATTTTCGCCACGAACGCGAGACCATGCTTGTGAATGATGTCGCGCTTCTGGCCGATCTTCCTATCACCCGCGCCATTATGACGGGACCCGATCCGGTGACGATCCAGGATGCGTCTCGGGATATCTCCGACATTGCCAACAGCGATCTTTTCGTGCTCGTGGATCGAAGCGGCAACGTCGTCGCACTGCATACGAAAACTCCGGGATTTACTCAGGACGCTGCTGAGAAGTACTTCCAGCAGTCGCTGGATGAAGATCGTGGAGAGTCGAGCCACTGGTGGCTTGGAAGCCATCATCTGTATCAGACTTTCGTAGAGCCGATTTACCGCGGTTCCCGTACCGACGGTACCCTGCTGGGATTTCTTGTCATCGGATACGAAATCAATGACAAACTCGCTTCCGCAGTCAGCAAGGTTGCTGGCAGCCAGGTCGCGTTTTCCTGCGGCGATGAAATCGTAGCTACGACGCTCCCTGCGTCACACGTGCAAGACGGAAACGCTCAGAAATTTATCTCGGGCACCGCCCAGGAAGAACCTCACGATATCGAACTTGGCGATGAGAGATTCCTTGCGACTTCTCTTCAGCTTTCCGGTTCACGAACTACCCCAGTTCGCTTGAGCGTCCTCGGTTCGTACGAGCAGGAACAGAAGTTCGTAAACCAGTTGAACCGCTACCTGCTTCTGCTGGGATTCGCTGCGGTGCTGGTGGGCAGCGGACTAGTGTTCTTTGTATCGCATACCTTTACACGCCCCCTCGGGAATCTGGTCGGCGGCGTTCGCGCCTTGGAGACTGGAGATTTTCATCACCCTCTCGATCCCCGGGGTGGCGACGAGGTTGCAGAGTTAACGCGCGCTTTCGACCGCATGCGCGCCAGCCTTCTGAAGACACAGCAGGATTTGCTGGAGTCTGAGCAACTGGCAACCATTGGCCGCATGGCCAGTTCAATCTCGCATGATCTGCGACATTCTCTCGCCGCCATTGTCGCCAATTCAGAATTCCTGTGCGACAGTCACCTGACTCCCAACCAGCGAGAGGAGTTGTATCAGGAAGTGCGAACGGGCGTGAACTTGATGACGGACCTCATCGATTCCTTGCTGGAGTTCGCTCGCACTCGTGAGTCGCTAAACCCGTGCAACGCCAATGTGCTGGAAACAATACAGCGATCGGTTCAGGCTGTGCGCCTGCATCCGCGGCATCACGCGCGATCTATCGATGTGCACTGTTCATCGCAACTCTCCGGATGGTTCGATCCTCGTAAACTCGAGCGGGCTTTGTACAATTTGCTGTTGAATGCATGCGAAGCCGCTCCGGCGAACGGCGGAGAGGTGGAGATCACGGCCGAAGAAGGCGCCGCAGGCATCAGCATAGTTGTGGCGGATAATGGGCCGGGCATCGCCGAGTCGATCCGCGAACGGCTCTTTCATCCCTTCGTAAGCTATGGCAAGGAAAATGGCACCGGTCTGGGTTTAGCCGTCGTCCAGAAGATCATGCAGGATCATGGCGGCGAAGTTGTCGTCGAGCGGACGTCTCAACACAGAACGATATTCCGTATCCTGCTGCCCGGCCGCAGCCGGGAAGAATTCCGCAGCAATGAACCGGGCGATGAAGTGTCGTCGCTTGTTCCGGTTCAACATGGAGGCGGTCAGAATTCAATCTCTAGTTCGGGTCCGTAGGCACGGTCCTCGTCTTCGCCAGTGCCCGGCTTCCCGGATGTGCAGGAGGAAGGCGTGAAGAGTCATAGGATCCCCGCGCTTCAGGGGGCGGCACTGACACTTATTTCTTTCGTTCTTTTCAATTCAGTTAGCAGGGCGCAGGAAAGAGCCTCTACAGCACAGACCACAGCGCCGACTGCCGTTCAGGAATTGGAACAGCAGGTTCACGAACTGCGGGTCCTGGTGGACCAGATGCGCGCCGAGAATGCCGAATCTCGCGCCGAAATGCAGCAATTGCGCAAGGATCTGCAGCGGACCCAAGCGCTCTTGCAGCCACGGGCTGCATCGCCCGGCGAACAAGTCGCTCAAAATGCTGTGAACGAAGGTGCGACCTCCAAACCCACATCATCAGCGGAACCGTCCGGCACGGCTCCGCTGGAAGACCGCGTACAAAAGCTGGAAGAGACGACTTCATTACTTGGTTCCAAAGTCGATGAGCAGTATCAGACGAAAGTCGAAACTGCTTCCAAGTATCGGGCAAGACTGCATGGAATCGTGCTGATGAATGCATTCCGCAATGTGGGCGGAAGTGACAATCTCGATCTGCCCACATATTCCGAACCGGTGTTCCCCGGCTGGCCTCCAGCAACCATGGGGGCAACCCTGCGCCAGTCGGAAATCGGTCTGGAAATCTTCGGGCCCACATTCGCAGGCGCCAAAACGTCCGCTGACATTCAAATGGATTTCTCCGGAGGATTCCCGAATACAGGCAATGGCGTGAACTTCGGCATGGTGCGGATGCAGACGGCAAGTGTGCGCCTCGACTGGGAGCACACTTCCCTGGTGGCGGGCCAGGATTCGCTGTTTATTTCCCCACAATCGCCAACATCGTTTGCTTCACTTGCCACGCCGGCCTTCGCCTTTGGCGGGAATCTATGGGGCTGGACGCCGCAAGTGCGGCTTGAGCACCGCTTCTCGGTCGGCGAGGGGCAAACGATCACCGTGCAGGGTGGGGTTCTCGACAATCTAGACTGGGAGGCTCCGTTCGACCCGTTCTACCGGATTGCACAGGCTGGCGAGTATTCCGCTCAGCCCGCCTATGCGTTTCGCACGGCGTGGTCTCGCACTGCCAACGATCATCCGCTCAGTCTGGGCGTTGCGGGCTACTACGGACGGCAGACTTGGCGATGGGATCGCACGGTAGATGCCTGGGCAGCGATGGCAGACTGGCAGATCCCGATTGCACATCGAGTGTCACTTTCAGGCGAACTGTATCGCGGCAGAGCGATTGGCGGTCTCGGCGGAGCCGTCGGCACATCCATCGTGTACGGAGGGGATCGGACCGACCCTGCGACTCCGATTCGGGGCTTGAACACGGCCGGCGGATGGAGCCAACTCAAGTTTCAACTGACGCCAAAGCTCGAATTCAACGGGGCCGTCGCGATCGATGATGCCTTCGGAAGAGATGTGCGCGGCTTTGCTACCGATGAAAACAACTTCGGCCCGATCCTGGGACGGAATGAAAGCGCGCTTGGCAACGTAATCTTCCGCCCACGGTCTGACCTGGTCATGTCTGCGGAGCTGAAACGATTTCATACGTTCCCGTTCTACAGCGGCGCGAGCACCACGAATCAAGTGAATCTATCCGTGGGTATCCTCTTTTGAAAAGGCGATTGATCCAATCCGCGTGGCTCTCGTGCTTCTTCTTCGGCATGCTCGTGTCTTCACCGGCTCAAGAGATTGTCAAGGCGCACGTGGACCTAACACGCAATGGTCACAAAATGAAAGATGCTTCGCAAGCCGTCGTTTGGCTCATCCCTGTTTCGGGGATTGTTGAGACGCCGCGGCAGGATCCGTTACGCATTCCGAAACTCATCCAGAAGGACAAAGCGTTCCATCCCTCACTCATTGTGATTCCGGTGGGAGGCAAAGTGGAGTTCCCGAATCACGATCCGTTCTTTCACAACGTGTTTTCTCTCTTCGAGGGAAAGCGGTTTGACCTCGGACTTTACGAGGGCGGCACGACGAGGATCGTTCAGTTCGACAAGCCGGGAGTTTCATTTATCTTCTGCAACATTCATGCGCAGATGAGCGCGACGGTGGTTGCGTTGGCGACTCCCTACTATGCGGTCTCGAACGCGCGGGGCGACATCAGCATTCCGAATGTACCGGCGGGACGGTACGAGGTGCAGGTTTTTCATCCCGCCGTAACTCCGGAGGCACTGCGGGCAATGAACCGGGAAGTCACCGTCGCGTCCGCGGATACTTTCCTGGGCAATTTCACCTTGTCCGAGACAGACATCATAGTGGCTCACAAGAACAAGTACGGACGCGACTATGATCCGCCGCAACCGGATAGCCCGGCCTATGTAAGGCCTTGACGTCAGGTTTCAAGGTTTCAACATTATCGGGTCTGGGTTGCAAATCAACCTTTCGGATTTTCAAAGTATGAAAAAGAAATCCATCAGCCTAAAATTCTGCTAATTTGGCAGTCCTATTCGTTAACGAGAAAGAGCGTGCCGTTAAGCACGCCCTTCTCGCCTCTGACGTTCACTTCTGGTACATCAACTTATGGTTAGCGGCGCCCGCCGGACGAATGGCTACTGCCTCCGCCACTTGAATGTCCGCCACCACCACTCGAACGACTACCGCCTCCGCCGCCTCCGTAGGAGCGGCCACCGCCTCCACCTCCGCTTGGAGCACGGCCTCCACCACCTCCGTAACTCGGAGCGCTATGCGATCCGCCATAGCTGGGAGCAGCATGGGAACCGCCGTAGCTCGGTGCAGCGCTACGTGATCCGCCATATGAACCGCCGTTGTAGGCGCCTCGCGAAGATCCACCTCCGTATGACGGCCCCCGCACGATCGGCTGCCGCATATCGAGTTGCGGGCGGGAATTCGAGCTATTGCCATATCCGCCGGAGTAAGAGCCATAGTTCCGCTGCTGTCCCGTCGTACTCGGTGCAGTGCGGTTCCAATAGTTGCCGCTGCTTTCACGCGAATACGCAGGGCCAGGCGCATTACGCGCCGCGCCACTGTTCGATGGGGGATTGAACGGACGGAACCCACCACGGTTTTCCGCCGGAGCAACCTGGCTCGCTCCTCTCGAATTCATGCTGCCGGTCTCGCTCTGGCGAGTATTGTTAGATGGCGGAGTGAAAGGCCGGAAGCCGCCGCGATTCTCTAGAGGAGCCTGACTCGTTCCGCGTTGCGGCCGCGAGGGCTGCGAAAATCCGCGGTTTGCCGGCTCGCTCGCTCGAGTGTTCCCGCTCGGTGGAGTGAACGGACGGAACCCGCCACGCTCCACCGGCTGCGACGCCGTGCCGCGCGGAGTTTCCACTGAGCGGTTTGCGGTATTTGTATTTCCTGCGTTCGGCGGTCCGAATCCACCACGAGGATTCGCTGAGGGAACCGAGGCACGATTCTCAGCGTTCCGGTTTCCGATACTATTCGCCGGCGTGCCAGCGCTCGGCGGACCGAACCCGCCACGTGAGTTCGTTGACGGCATCGACGAATGATTCGCCGCGTTTCCGTTCCCGCTGTTGTTCATCTCGCGATTGGCCGGAATACCAGCACTCGGGCGCTGCATTGAATTTCCGCCGCGAGCAGCGATCTGGCCACCGTTGCTACGTCCGCCGGCGGGTATCGCACCCACTCGATTCTGCTGCATCGACTGACGCAGGCTTGCGGTCTGCTGCTGAAATGAAACCGGCCGCGCCATATTGTTGTGAGTACCAAAGAAGTTCCTGGACCCACCATTGCGAATGGTGGAGGGCGCTGCCGCGCGCCCACTGGCAGACAAGCTTGCTCGTGATGGAACCACCGGCAAGTTGCCGGCCATCATGCGCGCCCCGCGCAATTGCTCGCGCGTGGCCGCCACGGCCCTGACGCGTCCCGCCCCAAAGTGACTGGCATTTACAGTCGATATCGAGCGAAACACATGATTATTGTGAATGTTGTTGATGTTCGAAAACCGGTTTCCGCCGTGCAGCGGACCGATTCCGCCCCAGCGGGGATTGTTGATATTCGTGATATGGACGTTCGTGACGTTGACCACTCCAAAGCGCCCACGGTATCCACCCCACCATGGATGGAACCAGTCACACGGACCCAGGGGCATCCACCCGAAACCACCCCATCCGCCCCATCCAACTCCGAAACCAAACCCTCCGCCCCATCCCCAGAAAGAGACATAAGCTGGCGCCCAGAACGGGTTGTAGCCGGCATACACTGGTCCAGGCCACCATCCCCACGCTCCACCGGCATACATCCAGCGTCCGTAGTGATAAGGCGCCCAGCCCCAAGGCTCGTAACCGACCCAAGTCCAACCGTAGTAGGGCTCGTACACCCAGTTTCCATCGCGATACGGCACCCAGTCAGAAGACTCATCGGGATACCACACATCGCCGTAGTCCGAAACATGACGCCAATGCCCGTACGCATCGAGATCGTGCGTCCCGGTATAGCGGCGGTTGGTGTGACGCCAGGAGTTCGCGTCCTGGATGACGTGATCGCGGTCGTTGTTCCATCGATCCCAGTCATCACGGTCAGGGGCCGATGCGATCTTGTATTGCGCGGAACTCGCGTCGCCGCGAATCGTCGCCATTTCTCCGCTGCGAACTTCAGTGCTGCCTTGCGGGGTTGCGATCTGGGCTTCGCCCTTGCGCACGATGATGATCGTATCCCCGTCCGGATGCACTTCGATGCGGAAAACACCGTCATGATGGGATGGATGGAGGGACACATTAGGAGTATCGATCTCGGGCTCGGACTCGCTGTCCTTCGAAACTGTGTAGTTCGCGATGCCCTCTCCCAACTGGATCTGAATATTTTTGTGCGTGAGACTTGCGATGTTCGCCTTCGTGTTCCTTCCGAGGCGGAGCGTGTTGGCGAAGTCGAGTTGGATTTCACTACGGGCATTGTCCGCGGTGGAGATCTTGTCGCCAGCCATCAGCGGCTGATTCAATGTTGCGGCAGACCAGTCGCCGGAGTCACCTCGCTGCGTCGAAACGTCCCCATGAATCAAGCTGATGCGGCCGACTCCCTGGTCCGTCTGGGCCGGCGCTTCACCTGAGGGACCGCCAGGCTGCGCCTCGGTGGGTTGCGCGTTGGGATCTCCTGCGTCTCCGGAGTCGGGAAGCTGGGCCTGCCCCACTTCCATCGGAGCGCTCGGCTGCTCAGAAGGGCCAGTCCCTTCATCTGTTGTTTGGGCAAATGCCCCCAACGACAGCGCGCCCGAAAAAATTAGCGCCAGAATCCCTAACTTGTTAACCAGTCTATTTTTCATGACCCACCTCTCAACCCAACCTGATCCACCGCACAAAACCACCAATGAGGAAAAAGCAAATGTCGTGCCAAAAGCTCGACTCGATGCAACCAGAAGTGCTTTGTTTTCAATGCAGAAAAGCCCTTGTCAACGGCTGAAACAACCATGTTCGCCGAAATTGGCCGACCTCAGCCAACGATGGTGGTTTTCGGCCACTCTGATCCGCGCCGGAATCAGGCGAATGATATCGATTCGTACATCGTGGGAGACGCGCTTTCACGCCGTTTCGATGGGGTCAGGGCGAGGTGGCATAGGAATAAGTACCTGAAGCAGCTTTCCTGTGACCGACAGCACGGTTACGCGGAGTAGATTCTGCGAACACCTTTGAGGCAGAGTCCATGGCATCCAAGGTTTGCCGGTCTCGTTTTAGAAATAGCAATGGTGCAAGAAGAGTCGGTTCGGCCGTTCCAGAATGAGGTTGGGCATGGTGCAACTGACACAGATTGTCATTTCCCCCGCCGCTTTTTGCCAGAGCGCAGTATTTTGAGAGGTTGGAACCCAGGTTTTGGGAATTTTGGGATGAGACTTTGGTAAGCGGGTCTGCTGAAAATAAAGCGCCTTCCCGGGAATACGTTGGAACGAACGTAACTAGCGGCTTTGGCGAGACAAGTGCAAATATCGAGTCCGACTGAGTCATACGTGACCAGACAAATTTCACAACGAACGAACGAGGGAAAAATCGAGATGCGCAAACAAAAAGGTTTCTCACTGATCGAGCTGCTGATCGTGGTGGCAATCATCCTGATCATCGCAGCTATCGCCATTCCAAACTTGATCCGTGCGCGTATGTCAGCCAACGAATCGTCTGCTGTCGGCTCTCTGCGCAGCATCAACACCGCCGAAATTTCCTACAACGCCGCGTATCCGGCCGTGGGCTTCGGCACTTCACTCGCTGTGTTAGGTAGCCCCGCTGCCGCATGTACTCCGACGACAGCCACTGGTTGCTTCATTGACAGCGTACTGACCACTGGAACCAAGAGCGGCTATACGTTCGCAGTGACTGCCGCCGGTGGTACTCCGACGACCAGCTACAGCGCGATCGCAAATCCGGTCACCCCGAACCAGACGGGTGTTCGTTCCTTCTGCTCGTTTGAAGACGCGGTCGTTCGTTACTCGACGGCGGCTCTGACGAATCCTTGCCCGCCCGCGACGGCGCCCCTGCAGTAAGTTCGATTTGGCAAAGTACCTGGGGGAGGGTACAAGCCAGGGAGCAGCGAACGAAAGTTCGCTGCTCTTTGTTTTTTGCTCCCGATTCTGCTAGCCAAGCCTCTATTCTTCATGATCTTGATAGCGCGTAGCCGTGGATGACAAAATTTGTCAAAATCACCTCGATTGCTTGCCATTCCGCGATCCCGAGAGTACCGTTGCGCCTTGTAGGTGAACCAGTTAGACAGATCTAAGAAATGGCTCCCCGCTTGCAAATAGTCAATACGGCAGGGGGCGTTTCAGAAACGATCATGCACCGCGCCCAGGCAAGCGCCAAAAAATCTATACGTTGAAGGATTTCTCTACATGCGCAAACAAAAGGGTTTCTCGTTGATTGAGCTCCTTATCGTGGTGGCAATCATCCTCATCATCGCAGCTATTGCCATTCCAAACTTGATCCGCGCCCGTATGTCGGCCAACGAAGCGTCTGCCGTGGGTTCGGTACGTAGCATCAACACTGCTGAGATCTCGTATAACGCTGCTTATCCAGCTTCCGGCTTCGGCACTTCGCTGGCTGTATTGGGCAGCCCGGCTGGCGCATGTACGCCGACGACAGCTACTGGTTGTTTTATTGACAGCGTCCTGACCACGGGAACCAAGAGCGGCTATTCGTTCGCTCTTACTGCCTCCGGCGGCACTCCGAAGACAGGCTATAGCGTCATTGCGAATCCGGTCACTGCCAACCAGACCGGCGTTCGTTCCTTCTGCTCGTTTGAGGACGCGGTGGTTCGCTACTCGACCGCGGCCCTGACGAATCCTTGCCCACCGGCGACGGCGCCGTTGCAATAGACGAGTTTGGGGAACGTATCTGGGGAGGGTATACGCGAGGGGCAGCGAACGCATCGCTGCCCCTTGTTTTTCCACCAGGATAGATTCGTCACTTTCATCCACGACTCACACGGCCCTACCAACTCGATTCTGACTCCGTCCAGGACTAATCGTTCAAGAGGCGGGCATTCCTCCTACAATGCCCTGAGCCAGATCCCTGTAATCGCAGGACCTTGCAAAGAAAACCAATAAAGAGTAATTGAATGTACGTGAGACGCATCTCACGAATGGGGCGTTGGAAGCGCCTTCTGGCAAGGTCGTATGATGCGCCACGCTACTTCATACAAAATTAGGAACAATCTCAATGGGCAAACAAAAGGGTTTCTCGCTGATTGAATTGCTGATCGTGGTGGCAATCATCCTGATCATCGCAGCCATCGCCATACCAAACTTGATCCGCGCCCGAATGTCCGCGAACGAAGCTTCTGCCGTGGGGTCGGTTCGTAGTATCAACACCGCTGAAATCTCGTATAACGCAGCCTATCCCGACCAGGGATTCTCCGACACATTGGCAAAGTTGGGCAGCCCCGCTGCCGCATGTACGCCGACGACGGCCACTGGTTGCTTCATTGACAGCGTCCTGACCACCGGAACGAAGAGCGGCTACACCTTCGCGGTCACTGCATCCGGCGGCACTCCGAAGACAGGCTACAGCGTCGTTTCAAATCCGGTGACCGCCAACCAGACGGGCGTCCGGTCCTTCTGCTCGTTTGAAGATGCAGTGGTTCGGTACTCGACCGCGGCCCTGACGAATCCTTGCCCACCGGCGACGGCGCCGTTGCAATAGACGAGTTTGGGGACGTATTTGGGAGCAAGGGGGCAAGCTAACGCAACCTAGCTGCTTTTCGCTGTGGCTTTGGCCATTCCTTCTCCACTACCCGGATCGCAGGGTTTCTTGCCGTCAGGCGGTATTGAGTAACAGAAATTGTCATTCCGGCCGTCTTCTGCTGGTTAAGTGATGAATTTATGATAACCGGCGTAATGGTACTGCATTGATAACAAGCGACTTAGTAGCGCCGCAAATCATCGCAATTGGAACGAAAAGTGCTTCCCTGTTAAGCGGGCGTTGAGCGCAATTAGCAGAAATTCACCTGCAGGACGCCAACTTGACCGATAAGCTGAGGCCAGTCCAATGCGGAAACAGAATGGGTTTTCACTGATTGAGCTACTGATTGTCGTGGCCATCATCCTGATCATCGCCGCCATCGCGATTCCTACGCTAACGCGGGCGCGAGTTGCGGCCGATGAATCATCTGCGGTTGGGTCTATGCGTACAATCAACTCAGCCGAAATCTCTTACAACGCTGCCTATCCGGCAGTAGGCTTCACCACGACGCTTTCGCAGCTGGGAAGCCCCGCTGCCGCCTGCACTCCTTCCACAGCAACCGGTTGTTTCATTGACAGCCTGCTGAGCAGCGGGACGAAGAGCGGTTATACATTTGCTGTCGCCGCGAACGGTGGCACTCCTACTCCGCAGACGAACTACAGCGTCGTTGCGGCACCCCAGTACCCTAGCTATACGGGGGCGCGATATTTCTGCTCCTTCGAAGACGCCGTAGTGCGCTCCTCAACTACCGCTATTTCCAATCCGTGTCCTGCTGCCACGGCACCAATTCAATAACCCAGATGGGGGCAGTTGTCAGTCGCCCGACAAGACCAGCCCCCATCAAGAAGCTCACTCCGATTCGTCTGATTCAGTTCTGAAGAGCGATTACGAACGTACTCTCTCGTCGGCCATGCCCCGCCTGAGCTCACCTTGCTATCTCGTATAATTTTTCTGTGGGCACGGATTCTGGATTGTTGGCGACATGTGAGACAGCGACAGGTTCGGGCGTCTTCGCGTCGTCCCGACAACGGAGCGTCATATTAAGTCTGCTACTCGTGCTCATCACCATTGGGGTTTATAACGGGGTCTCCCACAACGGCTTCATCAACCTCGATGACAACGTTTATCTAATCCAGAATGAGCATGTACATGCGGGGCTCACCCTTGAGACGGTCAAATGGGCTCTGACCACCTATCATGCTGACAATTGGCATCCCCTGACTTGGATGTCTCACGCCTTCGACTGGGAGCTGTTTGGACGAAATACCAGCGGCCATCATTACATGAGCGTGCTGTTCCACGCCCTAGACGCAGTATTGTTATTCCTCGTTCTGGAATATGCGACGGGTTTCACCTGGCGCAGCCTCTTCGTAGCAGCACTTTTCGCGGTACACCCTGTGAATGTGGAGTCCGTAGCGTGGGCGGCTGAGCGCAAAAACGTCCTCAGCATGATGTTCTTCCTTTTGGCACTCATCGCGTACGGATGGTATGCGCAGCGGCCTTCCGTTCGGCGATACGGCGCAATGGCGCTACTGTACGCTCTCGGCCTCATGGCAAAGCCCCAGATCATTACATTCCCCTTTGTTCTGCTCCTCTGGGACTACTGGCCATTGCGGCGGTTTGGAGCTCGAAACGACGTCTCGAGTAAAGCACGGTTTGTTCCCGCGACCTTCTGGCGACTCGTTATCGAGAAAATCCCTCTTTTTTTGATATCTGCTGTCGATGCCTGGGTCACGATGCGGGCCCAGCACAATGCCGTGACCAACATGCAGGGAACCTATTCCCTGCCTGTACGATTTGCGAATGCCCTTGTGTCGTACGCGCAATATGTAAGACATGCGGTTTGGCCGGTTGGTTTATCGCCTGCTTACCCACACCCGGGTAACACGCTCCCTTTATGGCAGGTTGTAGCTGCCGGAGCCTTTCTGGTGCTGACCAGTTTTATTGCAATCAAGCTGCGAAAACCGTACTTCCTCATCGGATGGCTGTGGTTCCTGGGTATTCTCGTCCCCATGATTGGAGTAGTTCAGGTAGGCGATCAAGGCATGGCAGATCGCTACGGGTATATTCCGCTGATCGGACTATTTTGGATCGCGGCATGGAGCACGGCAGAACTGTGGGCACGTTGGCAATTCTCTCGACGGTGGCTCGCGGTGCCCGCTATGCTAGTGATAGCCGCAGCCGCATTTCTCACTGCGCGGCAGGTAACCCACTGGCGTGATAGCGAGACCCTCTGGAGATACACACTGACGGTCACGCCCGAACGAAATTTCATGGCTCACAATTATCTGGCGGGAATCTTAACGCAGGAGAACCGGCACGAAGAGGCCATCCAGGAATACCTTACCGCAGAGAAGCTCCACAAGTATCCGCTGACTCAGGTTGTTTACTTCGCCGATTATGAACTGCGGCATGGCCACCTCGCCGACGCGATGGCGCATGCACAACGGATTCTCGAAGGCACGAATGATCCCTCGGCGCGGGAGCTGGCGTATCGGGATTTGGGAATTGCCTACACTCAACTCGCTAAACCGGTCGAAGCACGAGAGAACTACGAGCAGGCCCTCAAGATTGATTCCCGCGACTCCTTCGCTCTGATGGGTATGGGCCTGCTGGCGTACCGCGAAACCGATTTCTCGAGCGCATCCGAATACTTTGCCCGCTCGGCGGCCGGTGACCCGAGTGATTTCAACTATCTGCTGCTTGCGATCGCTTTAGAACACGCAGGCCGCAAGCACGACTCCAGTGAAGTCTATGGAAAGGCTCAACTCACTTCATCGAACTATACCGAGGCACTCAAGAAAGCTCAGTCGTTCCTGACGAACTAGCGGATGCTTTTGGCAGGGGGCCGCCTGTCGAATCAGTATCGCACCGATGACTCACGTAACGTGAGCAATGGCTCCAACTCGGCATCCCCTATTTATAATGATTCGTAAATCCATGCTCTTAAGAGCTGTTCGTGCAGCGATCTGACGCCTATGCCCGCGATTGAAATCCTCGGTTTGGAGAAGAGTTATCAGGTTGGCTTTTGGCGAAAACGCTCCAAGCGCGCCCTTCTGCCCCTACATCTCACGGTGGAAGAGGGCGAGATCTTCGGGTTTCTCGGTCCGAACGGCGCCGGAAAAACGACGACATTGAAGATGTTGATGGGCCTTGTCTTTCCCTCAGCGGGAAGTGCTCGCATCCTCGGGCAGGAATGGACGAATCCCAAGGTGAAGGCTCAAATCGGGTTTCTTCCCGAGCAGCCCTATTTCTACGACTATCTGACGGCGCATGAACTACTGGATTACTACGGACAACTCTCCGGAGTTGCCGCGAAGAACCGCAAGCGTCGCATCGAGGAGGTTCTGCAACGGGTGGGACTGACCGACATCAAGGGCCTTCAGTTGCGCAAGTTCTCTAAAGGCATGCTGCAGCGTGCGGGAATCGCGCAAGCGATCCTGCACGACCCCAAACTCGTGTTCCTCGACGAGCCTATGTCGGGTCTCGACCCATTGGGACGCCGCGACGTGCGAGATTTGATTCAGCAACTCAAGCAGGAAGGCAAAACGGTTTTCTTTTCTACCCACATTCTTTCCGATGCCGAGGCGCTGTGCGACCGGGTTGCCATTATCAACAGAGGTGAATTGCGCGGGATCGGCGCCGTGGAGGAACTGACGTCCAGCGTTCAGGGAAGGGTGGAGGTCATCTGGCAGGGTACGCAGATTCCGGCGGCGATGAAAGTTTTGGGCGCCGAATGCTACGTTTCAGGCGACACAGTGCGAGGCGTGCTCAACGAGGCGCAACAAGACGCCGCCATTGATGTCCTGCGCCGGGAACGGATTCGCCTGATTGCCATCACTCCCCTGCGAACATCGCTCGAGGCTTATTTCGTGGAGAAGCTTCAACACTCACAAACGACGGCGGGGACCTCAGCATGAATGCCCGCATTGCTTACATTGCCTCGAATACCTTCCGCGAAGCGGTACGGGACCGCGTCCTCTACAATCTGATCGCCTTCGCGATGCTGCTCTCGGGAACTGCGGTACTCATCGGGCAGATTTCAATCGAGATCGAACGCTTGGTCGTCGTCAACCTTGGGCTCACGGCGGTGTCGCTCTTCGGGATTGTGATCGCGATCTTCATCGGAATTGGTCTGGTATCGAAGGAGATCGAGAAGCGGACGCTTTATACGGTTCTCTCACGTCCGGTTCGCCGCTGGGAATTCATTATTGGCAAGTTCTTCGGACTTGCGGGAACCCTGGTAGTGAATACGGCTTTCATGGCCATCGGAGTTTTTGGGGCCCTGCTCTATGTGGCTCACAAGTTCTCCGCACCGGACGCCTATATTTTCGTGGCGCTTTACTTCATCGTTCTCGAATTCGTGATTATCTGCTCTATTTCGCTATTGTTTTCCTCGTTCTCTTCGCCGCTACTGTCGGCTCTTTTCGCCTTTGCGCTATTCGTAATTGGAAGCTTCGCGGATGACCTGCGAGGATTTGCCGCCCTGACCCACGGAGTCACCCGTTGGTTTGTCACTGCAGCGGCGTATCTTGTGCCCAATTTCTCAGCACTAAATGTCATTAGCGCTGTGGCGCACCAGCAAGCGGTTTCTGGACAGTTGATTGTGCAAAATACGCTTTACGCGGTGTTCTATAGTGTGATGGTCCTGAGCGGCGCGGTCCTGATTTTTGAGCGCAGGAACCTGAAATGATTTGCCGGATTACAACCCGGAGTTCCGCTCGATGAATTCCCGGCAGCGCACCACAGTCGTAGCTGCAGTTTGCCTGTTGCTGTCGATGGCAGCGTCTGTCTTGCTGCTTCGCCACGTCGACGAAGTCCGTCCTCAAGCGAGTATTGAGGACGTTCTTTACATTAGTTCACCCAAAATGGTGAAGCGGGCGAGCCTGGGCTTCGACGGGTTGATGGCATGCATTTACTGGACCCGAGCTGTTCAATATTTCGGGCACCGTCACTATGAGCGGGGGCGCAGTTACAACGAGCTAGCCCCACTGCTCGAGATCACGACCGCTCTGGATCCGCATCTCATCGCGGCGTACCAGTTTGGAGCAAGCTTTCTTGCACCCGCTCCTCCTGCCGGAGCCGGAGAACCAGGGCGCGCGATTGAACTGATGGAGTATGGCATTCGGAACAATCCGGACAATTGGCACCTGTACTACGACCTGGCATTCGTTTACTACACTGAACTAAAAGACTATAAACGGGCCGGAGACGCCTTTGAGCGCGGTTCGCATGCGCCTAATGCACATCCATTGCTCAAGCTGCTTGCCGCGCAGATGCACGAGCATGCAGGCGATTTCGACACAGCCCGAATGTTGTGGCAGGCGACATACGAATCGAGCAACCAAGCGGATATCAGGAAAAATGCCCTGGAACACATGCGATGCGTCAAGGTCGATGAAGATGTGACGAATCTTCAGGCCGCGGTGACTCGCTTCGGCGACCGCACGGGTCGCCTTCCCGGCACGATTTGGGATTTGATCGGGGCGGAACGACTGCCGGGAGTTCCTCTGGATCCCGAGGGCAATCCTTATGTTCTGACGGTGGATGGTCGCATACTGGTTCAAAACCCTGACGATTTCCCTTTCATCACCAAAGGCTTACCACCCGGACACAAGCCCGGCAGTGTCAAAATTCACGTCAATCCTTAGGTAGCCGAGGCATTCTAAATTCAGCTTTTCGTATGATAGCCGTTTGATGCTTTCACGCCCTGACCCTCAACCCAGTATTCTCGCCGCCGTGCGCCATTACTGGCGCGAGTTGGCATCGCAAAGAGGTCCCACAGCCGCCAGCCGCGGAGTCTTAGGCACGTTCTGGGAGTTTCTGCGCGATTCCACACCGTCTCGATTGCGCCAGCGGTTTGGGGATGCAGATTATGACTGGGATCATCGTGTCAATACGACCAGCGGTGCCGTGGGATGGCGGGATCGGCTGCTCGGGAGCTTTTATTCTGCTTACCAGCCAACTGCGCCGGAAGAGTTCCACGAGATGCTGCAAGCCCTCGAGCAGCAAACGAAGTTATACTTTCCCGATTTCACCTTCTTGGACTTAGGTTCAGGAAAGGGCCGGACTCTCCTGATGGCCTCCGAGTATCCGTTCCGGCGCATCATCGGAGTGGAATTACTTCCAACCCTAAACACAATTGCCAAGGAAAATCTGGCTCGGTACAAGTCGGAATCGCAGAAGTGCTTTGATCTCACATCGACCTGTGCCGATGCGGGAACCTTCCTTTTGCCCGAGAATCCGCTCGTGATCTATCTGTTTAATCCGTTTTCGGAAACGATTCTTCGACAAGTACTTGAAAAGATCGAGGACACACTGCAGAAGAAGCCCCGGCCATTGTTCCTGCTCTATCAGAATCCGCAACTGGAGCATCTGCTGGCGCAGAGCCCCGCACTTGTGAAAATGTCCGGAACCCATCAGTATTCACTATTCGGGTACGCGAAGTGAGGTGCCCACAATTCGCGAGGGCGGCTAACCTAGAACACAAAACCCACTCCGCCGGTAATCAAATTTGTACGCCAGTTGTACAGTCCGCTGGGATTGTTTTGATTTTCCGCGAATTTGAAATAGCGGGTCTCATACGTGGCTTTGGCGTACCATTTGCCGAAGTTGTATCCGACGCTACCCCGCACAAAATAGCCGTGATCGAATTTCGGATTCGGCAGGGGCACGGTCGAACCATTCGCGCGAAAACGAGGTGTGAATTCGGGAGCTCCCTGCACCTGGATAAAGGCTCGCTGCGCGGAACCGAAGTTGTACCGGAGCACGAGAGGAATCTCCAGCAGTTCCATCTTGTCGCGAACGAAGAACTGATTATCCACGAATGCAGTAGGAAGATAGATCTTTCGAATCTGCGCATTCACGCCAAACGAAAAGTTGTGATATTGAAACGAGGGACCGCCATAGACTGCGAACTCCTTCGCATGGCTTGCGAAGTCGGTAGGCAGACGGATTTCCCCACCGGCCACGATGCTGGGGCCGCCTTTCTTGGCGTTAGGATGAAGTACAGTGACCTGTCCCTCTATATTTACCTCAAGCCCCGACACTGCGCCCAACGCGCCGAACTTGTCGGATGTCTGTCCTACGTCAACCCCGAACGTGTTTCGCTGACAGTAGGCCGGAACTGCGGCCAGAAGGAATAAACACACTCGGACCAGATGCGTCTTGCAGCGCTTCATCCCTGCGATCCCTCCCTTGTAGGGAAAAAATGAACACTTCCGCGGATACGACCCGACACCGAGCGGTTGTGGTTTCTAGAATTGTAATTCTAACTGTCTGATGCGGTGGAGTGGAGAATCGTTTTGTGCATCAAGGCAGTTCCGCGACAAGTAGAGAGGCAATGGATCTCAGAAACGCAACGCGCTACACCGAAGAGTGCAGCGCGCTGTCAAGGGTTGAGCGGTTGCCAGAGCTTGTGCTAGGAACCTTGCTTCTCGAGAACGACTTCGGCCTTCTTTGTGGCCGCCTTATCTTTGCGGTAGGCACGGGCGACATCGCCAAGCGGAGTCGGTTGCGAAATAGGACCGAATTCCCACAGGGGCCGTTCTCCCTGCGCGTACGCGTAAGAGTCCGAGAAGCCCCCGACAAGTGGCGTTTGGGTCGCCATGGCGTGAGGCTCGGCATGCTGAACGTGGTCGGCGAATACCGTCGGCACGGGCTGGCTCGATATGGAACCCTGAGCTTGTCCAAAAGCCGCTGCCGTGGAAAGCAGTAACGCAATCAGTAGAGTAGTTTTCATAGTCGTTTCCCCAATCCACTACTGGAAACAGCAAGCCTCGCACCAATCTCAACAGGCTATTTATCAATAGTTTACATATGATCAATAAAGAAACATGCAAGCATTTGCACAAGTAACGGAAGTGGTCCCGACAATGCTGACTGTTCGGCGCGCACCGGAAAAGGATGTTTGCGCCGCGCAGTTTCGCGGGTGTATGTTTCGGATGAACCTACGGCATCAACGAATCGAGTGCAATGAAGCAGACTTGCAGAACTATCTTTCTCCTGGTTTTTGCGCTGATCTCCGGTCCATCGCTGGGCACCGCAGCTCTCGGGCAAACGGATTGTGGCACGGGAAGCGAAATTCTCGATACAGCGGAGCCAAAGGGCATCACGCCCCAGGAGCTGATCCAGAAGTTGACCGCCGCAGAGAACAAGGTTCAGAAAATCCGGGATCAATATACGTACACGCAGGATTTGCTAGTGCAGACTCTGGACGGAAAGTCGGTGAATGGCCAGTTTCACGAAATCACGCAAGTTTCCTACGACGACAAGGGAAAGCGCATCGAGAAGGTGACCTTTTCCGAGCAATCCACGCTGCGGGACATTCAACTCACACCAACCGATGCCGACGATGTCCGCCTGTTTATGCCCTGGATCGTAACGGCTGAGGAATCCGCGCAGTACAACCTGACCTATGCTGGCCGGCAGCACGTGGACGATCTGGACACTTACGTATTCCACGCGGAACCGAAGACCATCGAGAAGAACAAGCGCTACTTCCAGGGACGGATATGGGTAGACGATCGTGACCTCCAGGTAGTAAAACTTTGTGGCAAGAGCGTTCCGGACATCGTCCCCAAGAAGCACAAGCCGGCCGAAATTCGTCCCACCTTCGTCGGCTACCGACAATTCGTGGACGGCAACTGGTTGCCCGCGTATGCGCGCGTGGAGGACACCTTGCATGTCGGGGTCAACTCGATCCAATTGCGGGAAATCGTAAAATTCAAGGACTATAAGCGGACTGCAGGAACGAACTCAGTTTCGGCCCGTTAAGTGACCGCCCTTGTGAGGGAATCTACCCTGCACTTGAAACGGCGCTTTGAGGTATGCTGTACTCCTTCGTATATGGCAGAAGAAAAGAACCGCAGTAAAGATATCATTCTGTGGATCATTACTGTCGCGCTGGTTGCGCTGGCGATCTTCTGGTACAAGAAGTAGTTTTACGTCCCGGAATGTAGGCAGCGACGATCTGTTGCGTCATCGTTATTGGTCTGCTAACAAATCTCTGATCCCGGATCCGTCCATCAATTTCGCACAAGTAGTCGTCTGCCCTGCAATAGTCACCTCGATTTCATCTCGAGATCAATTTCCGGGATCGTACAGATATCGTCATCAAAACAAACCCGCGAATTTACAACCCCGTGACAATCGCCCAAACGGCTGGAAATACCTTATTCCGCGCACAGTCCAGGCAGACACAGGTTGCAAAAACATTCACGGTTGACAGCACTTGTATATGTGCAGACAATCGGTCGCATCTTTAACGTGCCTCGTGTCCAGGAACACTGTGGATCCTTGGACTCGCAACTGAACCTTGCTGTTCTTGCTCCGACACTATCTAGTTCAATTGACCCATAAGGAGAAGCTACATCCCATGAAAAGATTCAGTGTGCGCAGCTCAATCGCTGCGCTAACCGTGGTTGCCTGCATGACAGGCGCCACATTTGCCCAGGAAGCGTCAACTCAGGCCCGCCCGATGTTCGAACGCCTGAAACCAGTTTTGCGCAATGACGCCGCCACACCCGCCACGCCACTCACTACCTGGAACGGATCCTTCGTTTACCAGAGCCATACCTACAAGTACAACATGGTGGGAACCGCGCCCTCGACAGGCAAGTCCACCACGATACCAACGTTCATCATCCCGGTCGTGCTGAAGTTCACGAAGAACGGAAAGACGACCACCTTCAGCCCTCTGAGCAAGCTGTCCAACGGACAGACCGCAGTCACCAACACGACATCGTCTCCGGTGTTCAAGAACATCGATTTCAAGTCCGGTGGCGTTGACATGGGGACGACTCAATACATAGACGCCTATCAGCGTGGGAATTTCTGGACCACGGTGAATAAGGGACACACTGGATATCACGTGCTGCTCGGCACCCCGACGACCCTTCCGACGCTGACGCTTACGGTACCCGCAGCAGACGGCGCTGTAGCGAATGATTTCGGCATTACTGTTGGCAATGCCGACATCTTCTGGTTCGATACCCAAATCCAGAGTTACATGTCGTCCCACACTCAAATCGTTCCGAATTCCCTGCCCATCTTCATCACCTATAACTCCTACTTGACGGAGTTCGGAGGATGCTGCATCGGCGGTTATCACAGCTCGTTCGGAAGCACCTCTGCACCGCAGGCCTACGCGCATTTCACCTACATCAGCACACCGGGAATCTTCGCGCAGGACGTTTCCGCGTTGTCGCACGAAGTGGGTGAGTGGATGGACGATCCGCTCGTCGTCAACACCAACGGGAATACGGTTCAGTGCGGCATTCTGGAAAACGGCGACCCCGAAGAGGGCTTCTCGAATTTCGGAGCTTTCCCGTACTCGCTCGGTGGCTTCACCTACAACTTGCAGGATCTGGTTTACCTGGAGTACTTCGGCGCGCCGAATACGACATCGGTCGACAAGCTGATGACGTTCCAAGGCAATCCGTTCAATCTGAGCGTCTGCTCGAACGGTGGCTAGTCTGTACGTTTTCTACAATCGGCCCGCTCCAAAAGGAGCGGGTTTTTTATTGTGTCCAGGGTGGCAAACCTTCGGGTCGATTTACAAAAACAGGACAAGACAGAGTCCAATAACATTTGCACACTGATTCGCGCTTTACTCGGAATCAATCGCGTATTCAAACGCAGATGCGTTTGTGGGTCAGGTGAGCGCCTTCTAGCC
Source organism: Terriglobia bacterium (assembly GCA_963727085.1). Classification (GTDB taxonomy): domain Bacteria; phylum Acidobacteriota; class Terriglobia; order Terriglobales; family Acidobacteriaceae; genus Sulfotelmatobacter. Next base: position 597,505 of record CAVSER010000009.1, read on the forward strand.
GAGGCGTTCGCCTGTGGGTTCATTCAGTGCCATTTCGTCGAAACGATTCCCCTGAAGGAGAAAGCTTCGTTATGACTGGAAGAAAGCATGTTTGCCTGACGTTTATTGCGATGTTCTTGCTATCCTGCCCGGGCCTAATCGCCAGCGCCCACGGCCAGGATGCCCAAGTCTCCAAGCCCAGAGCGATGTATGCGCTGATGCCCCCGCACTTGCGTACTGACGTGATCGCCCCCGCCGCCTCCCTGCAAAGCTGGAACGGTTCGTTCGTCTACAACGGTTCGACCTACAGTTACAACATGGTAGGCACTGCACCATCGACGAACTCCACCGCGACGATTACGACCTACATCATCCCCGTGAAGATCGTGATCACGAACCGGAACGGAACCAAGAGCACGTACGATCCGTCTCACGTGCTATCCAACGGAAACACCGTCACCAACAATACGCTTCTCTCACCGCTCTTTGATTCCACTACCACCTATACGCAGGGCGGGGTTGATGTTGGGACCACTCAGTACATCGATGCTTTCCAACGCGCGAATTTCTGGAGCACTGTGCAATCGAACACGAATTCGCACCTGCTGCTGAGCACAACCGTCCTCGCGGAGCAGACCCTAAGCCCTTCCAGGACCTTCGGGAAAACCGGGTCCGTTTTCGGATTCACCGCAGCCGAGGTGGACATCAACTGGTTCGACTCCCAGATTCCCACTCTGATCAGCAAGCTGGGCATTCAGCCAAACCAGTTTCCGATATTCCTGCTTTATGACACCTATCTGACGCAGGGCGGTGGCTGCTGTATTGGCGGGTATCACAGCTCGGAAGGCAGCACCAGCAATCCGCAGTCTTACGCTGAAGCGACGTATGTGGACCACGCCGGCGCTTTCTCGCAGGACGTGTCAGCGCTCTCGCACGAAATTGGGGAGTGGGCCGACGACCCTTTGACCGTCAACTTCAACGGGAACAATACACCTTGTGGAATTCTGGAAGACGGCGACCCCGAGGAGGGATTCTCCAATTACGGAGGGTTCCTCTACGTCCTGCACGGGTTTACCTACAACCTGCAAGATCTGGTCATGCTTCCCTATTTCGGAGCGCCAACCAGCACGTCAGTAAATGGCTGGTACAGCTTCCAGGGCAATTCGTCGCTGTTCGTCTGCTCCAACGGTTCGTAGCCAGCAGTGGTCCCTCCCCCACCGCGAGCCCGCTCCCAAAAAGAGCGGGCTTTTTCGTGGGACCTCGTAGCCCCTCTCTAGGGTTTTGCACCATCCATCGGGTAAGATACTCCGGCTGCAAAAAGGCGTTGGGGAAACCGTTCCTTCATTTCCTTTCCGAATGAATCGCGAATATCACAAGGGATATAGCCAGGAACTGCACCGCGACATGGAGACCTTGGTTTTCGGCCACGCGGGCATGCCGCTCATCGTATTCCCGACCTCGATGGGACGATTTTTCGAATATGAAGACCGCGGCATGATCGGCGTCCTCGCGCATAAGATCGATCGCGGCGAGCTGCAGGTCTTCTGCCCGGACGCAATCGATTCTGAGAGCTGGTACAACAAGCGCGTTCATCCTCGCGTGCGGGTGCTGCGCCACCTGCAGTACGAACGCTACCTCCTGCACGAATTCCTTCCCTTCCTGCGCTGGAAGAACCAGGCTGGGCAGCTTGCCGTAACGGGATGCAGCTTCGGGGGCTATCACAGCGTAAATTTCGCCCTGAAGCATCCTGACGTGGTCACACATTGCGTGAGCATGAGTGGGGCCTTCGATATCCATCAATTTCTCGATGGCTTTTACGATAACGATTGCTACTTCAATAATCCTCCGGACTTTGTTCCGAACCTGACGGATGACTGGTTTCTGAGCCGTTACCGGCACATGAAGATTGTTCTCGGCTCGGCGGATTGGGACATCTGCCTGGACCAAAACATCAAGTTCTCGGCAATTTTGAATGGAAAGGCCGTTCCACACTGGCTGGACGTGTGGAGTGACAATTCGAAGCATGATTGGCCGCTTTGGTTAAGAATGGCCGGCAAGTATTTCTAATATTTGGTGCAGAGGCATAGCTGTTCCGCCTCGCTGTCGACAAGCTGAGAGACGTCGCGAGCAACGTCACCATGGAGTGAGTAATGAAAAAGATTGGGATTCTATTCGGGATGGAAAACACATTTCCTCCCGCACTTGTAGACAAAATCAATTCAATGAAGATTGATGGCGTGACGGCCGAGTTCGTGAGCATCGGCGGCGTCCGCATGGATGAGCCAAAGAAGTACGATGTGATCATCGACCGCATCTCGCAGGATATCCAGTTCTATCGTGCATACCTGAAAAACGCCGCGCTGCACGGCACCGTCGTCGTCAATAATCCCTTCTGGTGGACGGCCGATGACAAGTTCTTCAATTACGCGCTGGCGCACAAATTGGGCGTGGCGATTCCGCCGACTGTCATCCTCCCCCATAACAAGCATCCGGAAGGCACCACCGATCGCTCGATGCGAAACCTGATGTATCCGCTCAACTGGCAGGAATTGTTCGACTACATCGGATTCCCTGCGTTCCTGAAGCCTTACTCCGGCGGAGGGTGGAAGCACGTCTACAAAGTGCACTCTCCGGAGGAGTTCTTCCATCATTACAACCAGACTGGCGATCTGTGCATGACCCTGCAGCGCGGCGTCGAGTTTGACGAATATTTTCGCTGCTATGTCGTGGGGCAGGAGAAGGTGCACATCATGAAGTACGATCCCAAGGCGCCGCATCACGAGCGGTATGTAAAGGGAAATCCCCCGCCATCGACGCTAGCGCTTCGGGAGCGCATCGAAAAAGATGCTCTAACTTTATGCCGAGTATTGGGCTATGACCTGAATACAGTAGAATTCGCCGTTGAAAAGGGCGTGCCCTATGCCATCGACTTCCTGAATCCCGCTCCCGACGCGGAGATTACTTCAGTGGGTCAGGAAAATTTCGACTGGATCGTAAGGGCCGTAGCTGATATGGCGATCAAGATGGCAGAATCTGACGAAAACGCCACGAAGGAGCTGAGGTGGGCCGAGTTCCTCCGGGGGAGGCCTATTGACAAGGCACCTCACAAAGGTGAACCGGAATGGGTCGCAGCGCGGAAGCGCGGCAAAGCCACCAAGTAACAAGGATCTGGAGCAGCGAAGCCTGAGATCGGAGCACTGGAATGAGAGGTAAGCCTGGAGCAAAGACCGTTGAGGAGTATCTGTCCAGAGTCCCCGAACCCGCCTGCAGTACGCTCAAACACATACGCAGGGTGATCCAGTCGGCCGCGCCGAAGGAAACAACAGAGATCATTAGCTACGGCATGCCGATGTTTAAGTACAAAGGAATGCTGGTCGGGTACGCGGCATTCAAAAACCATTGCAGCTTGTTCCCCACCGGATCGGGCGTGATCGAGAAATATGCCAAGGACCTTGACGGCTATCGCACTTCCCGCGGCACTATTCAATTCCCGCCAGATAAGCCGTTGCCCGATGCTCTGATCAAGAAGATTGTGAAGACCCGGGTGAAGGAGAACAAAGAGTGGGATTGACCTACCCTGCCTAGGCACGTTGCGAAGGTTGATATACTGTTTCCCGCCTGGTTCTTCCTGTCCGCCCAGCTGCGGATAGGCTTACGACATTAAATTCCTGATCGGATTTCCGGAGTAGAGGAGCGGTCTCACCTCATATGTTGCCGACGTTTACTATCGGGGTCGAAGAAGAGTATCAGACCATAGATCCGGTGACGCGAGATTTGCGCTCGCATATCCAAGTCGAACTTCTGGAAAAAGGCAAGATGTTGCTGCAGGAGCGCGTCAAGGCCGAGATGCATCAATCGGTGATTGAAGTCGGCACCAGCGTCTGTAAGAACATCAAGGACTGCAAGGCTGAAGTAAAAGCCTTGCGCCGGCACATCATTAAGTTGGCCGGTGACAACGGACTTCGAGTGGCCTCGGTTGCGACCCACCCTTTTTCGGACTGGCGCACCCAGGAAATCCATCCCGACGAGCGTTACAAGAACATCGTCGAGGACCTGCAGCTTGTGGCTCGCGCCAATCTGATCTTCGGCTTGCACGTGCACATCGGGATCGATGATCGTGAGACCGCGATCCACATGATGAACCATGCGCGCTATTTCCTGCCCCACATTCTCGCGCTCTCGACGAATTCGCCCTTCTGGCTTGGAATGAACACGGGCTTGAAATCATATCGCTGCAAGGTTTTCGATAAATTTCCCCGCACGAACATTCCCGACTACTTCCCGAGTTGGGGCGAGTACGAAAATTTCATCAAGCTGCTGATCAAAACTAACTGCATCGATAACGCGAAGAAAATCTGGTGGGATATCCGGCCGCATCCATTCTTCAATACGATCGAGTTCCGTGTTGCCGACATACCGATGCGCGCCGACGAAACGATCGCCATCGCCGCACTGATCCAGGCGACCGTGGCCAAGTTGTACAAGCTCTATACAGCGAATCAGGGATTCCGCCTCTATCGCCGTGCCTTGATCATGGAGAACAAATGGCGGGCAGCGCGGTACGGGCTCGACGGCAAGCTGATCGATTTCGGCAAACAAAAGGAAGTTCCAGCGCGCGATCTGGTGCATGAATATCTGGACTTTGTTGACGACGTCGTGGATGAACTGGGCTCACGCGAGGAATTGAATTACATCCACGAGATACTCGAGCGCGGCAGCGGCGCCGATCGGCAATTGCGCGTCTTCCAGGAGACTGGAGACCTGAAGAAGGTAGTCGACTATGTCATTGAGGAGACCGAAGCGGGGCTAGCCGAAGAAGCGCCGGTGTCCGCGACGAAAGTAGGGTGATGAGCACTTCTGTGCGTCCCAATCACATTCAACTAAACCAACTCCATTTCGACCCCGAATTTACTCCCGGGGCTCGTAATGCCGTGAGCGTTTGCCTGCGCATCCAGCCCAGCGAGCGCGTGTGCGTCATCACCGATGAGGCTACGCTTGAGATTGCGGCTTCGATCGTCGCCGCACTCGAGAAACTTGGCGCGCCCTATCACGCATGGATTCTGGAAGAACTCGCAGACCGTCCGCTGCGAGATTTGCCGCGGGAAATCGTCGATGACCTCGAACTCAGCCAAGTTTCCATCTTCGCCGTGAAGGCGCAGACCAATGAGCTGCGCTCCCGCATTCAGATGACGGATGTCGTGAACCGCCGCAAGATTCGGCACGCACACATGGTGAACATCAACCCTCAGATTATGCTCGAAGGCATGCGGGCCGATTTCAACCGTGTGGACCGGTTAAGCCAGAAGGTCGTCGAGATGGTCCGCCGGGCATCGAAGATTCGCGCCACAACCGCAGCCGGCACGGATCTTACCGCCGATCTCAATCCAAACTACAAGTGGCTCAAGACCAGCGGCATTATCTCTCCGGAAAAATGGGGCAATCTGCCCGGCGGCGAGATTTTTACTACTCCCGGCGAGGTGAATGGGACGTTTGTGATCGACGGAGTCGTAGGGGATTATCTCTGCACAAAGTTCGGAAATCTGAAAGACACGCCGCTCACAGTCCGTATGAAAGGCAATCGCCTTACCGAGGCGCACTCCGAAAATCGTCAATTGGAGAATGACTTCTGGAAGTACACTCACACCGACGCGAACAGCGATCGCGTGGGCGAATTCGCAATCGGCACCAATATCGGCCTGAAGGACCTGATCGGCGAGATCCTTCAGGACGAAAAGTATCCCGGGATCCACATTGCCTTCGGGAATCCTTACGGCGCGCACACCGGCGCCGACTGGGATTCCACGACTCACATCGACGTCGTCGGACGTAAATTCAACATCTGGGTAGACGACCAGCAGATCATGCTCGAGGGGAAGTTCCTCGTGGAAGCGTAACGGATGGGAACTCCAGTGCTCACTCAAGAGCTCAGCGTCAAACTGCTAAAGCGCGCCTACGACGCATTCAATCGCCGGAACATTGATGGCGCATTAGCAACAATGACTCCCGATGTCGAGTGGCCGAACGGCATGGAAGGCGTTACGGTTCATGGCCATGAGGGCGTGCGTGCCTACTGGACTCGGCAATGGGGCATGGTCGATCCACGCGTCGATCCCATAACCTTCCGCGACGAAAGCGACGGCCGCGTGGCGATTGAAGTTCATCAGGTCGTGCGCGATCTCTCCGGCAAAGTGCTGATGGATCGGACGGTCGAACATGTCTACTCCCTGAAGGATGGACTCATCAGCAGTATGGAAATCCGCGAGTAAGCGATACGATATCGCTGCCCGACTATGATTCCCTCCTTACGCCAGCAGTTCAACGCTGCATTCAGGCCTGACAAGTATCAGTCCTTTCTCAGGCGCATTGATGATCTCTGCGGAACACACGTGCAGTTCCGCCTCTCAGAAACACCGTGCTTCTTCCCGAAGGCTCTGATCGATCGTATGGCGGGAGCTGGCGAAGAACTGATCCGTCAACTCGTCGACAATCCGGAATATCGTGCGAAATCGGACGAGGCGGTCCCGGCGGAATTCAAAGTCCCGAACGAAGCGCCGCATCCGATGTTTGCCCAGGTAGACTTCGGGCTGGTTCGCGATTCACATGGAGAACTGCAGCCAAAGCTCGTCGAGTTGCAGGCGTTCCCTTCCCTCTATGCGTACCAAGGGCCGCTGGCCCAGGCCTACATTGACGTGCACGGACTTGGAAGTCCCAGCTTTGAACTCCCGGCAAAGGGACGGCTGAAGTACTTCCTGAGCGGACTTGAAAACGACTCCTACCGCGATCTGCTGCGTCGGGCCATCGTGGGTTCGCACGACCCGGAAAACGTCATTTTGATGGAGATTCACCCGCAGCAGCAGAAGACGCTGCCCGATTTTCTGCTGACGGAGAAACTGCTCGGCATACGGACAGTCGACATCGTTGACATCAAGAAAGAAGGTTCCCGGCTATATTACGAAAGCGACGGGAAACGTATTCCAATCCGACGCATTTATAACCGCGCCATCGTCGATGAACTCGAACGAAAAAACGTCCAGTTGAACTTCGACTGGCGAGACGATCTCGACGTCGAGTGGGCTGGACACCCGAACTGGTATTTCCGGATTAGCAAGTTTTCGATCCCCTTTTTAAAGCACGCGTCGGTGCCCAAAACGTGGTTCCTCGATCGGCTAGACACGATTCCCGGAGACCTTCAGAATTACGCGCTTAAACCTCTGTATTCTTTTGCGGGTCTCGGCGTGGTGATCGCACCCAAGGCGGAAGATATCACGGCGATCCCGCCGGATAAGCGTCCCTCCTACATCCTGCAGGAGCGACTGAACTTCGAACCGGTGATCGATACTCCATTTGGTGGCACGAAGGCAGAAGTTCGCGTCATGTACATATGGCTGGATGAACTCACGCCGGTGCTGACAATTATCCGCATGGGTCGCGGCCTCATGATGGGCGTGGACCACAATAAGAATATGGAATGGGTGGGCGCATCGGCTGGCCTCTTCCTCGACGAATCCTGATCAGCGCTCTTGCTCCTGCAATTCCGATTTCATAGACGCAGCCGCCTGCTAAGGACGACGCCGCCCACCAACAGCACGCAGGTTAGTCCCACAAACAGCGCCAACCATCCCCAATGCTGCAGCGGATGTCTTAAGACCCGGAGGAGATGGCGGCCGTAGTGCGCGGCCACAAAGGCGATCCCGAAATAACGAATGGCCCGGCAGACCGTCACGATTCCCAGGAATCTTCCCACTGGATAATCCGATGCTCCCGCCGCCGCGAAGAACAGGCTTGTCGGGGTCGGGATAGGGATCAAAGTCGATGCTACCAGGCTCCCCGATCCCCAGCGGTGGAAGAGCTTCAGGAACCTGCCAATGACATTCTTCTTGAATTTGCGGTCCAGATAGGCCGATCCGGCTCCGCGAGCCAGACGGAAAGTCAGCCATGCGCCAATGATCGATCCGGCGGTTGCCGTCGCCGCATACTCGTACCACAGGGCCCGGTGACCGGCCGCAAGCAGCGCAGTTGCTATATCCGGACCGCCGAAGGTCGGCAAAGGAGAACTGTCAAGAATGGCAAGGAAAAAGAGACCTGCTGCGCCTAGATGCCGAAGTGTGGACGCAAGGCTCATGGTGCGGTGCTGACGATGAGCCGGAACCAGCAGGTTCAACATCTCCGCACTATATCAACTTCAGCCTGCAACGGAAGGGCGTCGCATCCGAGCGATCAACCGATTTTCCGCACGATCCGCGTTTCCAGTTCCTTCCCATTCGCCCGCTTCAAGAACATCTTCTCGCCGTCGAAGCGAACGCGAACGGGAATATCGGATGTGAACTCGCCGGGAGTGTAATCGTCGCTCGATTCCAGCGAGTATTCCCCAACATACTGCACTCCATCCACTTTGATCACGACGGCTTTCCGTCGAGAAGAGCGTGTATCTCTTTCTTTTTCTCTTGAGATTTCCCGCTCTGCCTGCGCCCAATTCTCCAGATCATGACCGGGAACACGGCCATTCCGCGCGTAAATCTCTTCGGCGCGCCGTCGAATGGCATCCTGCAGCTCAGAAACCTGCGGCAACCGGGTTTTCGAGGATTTCGCATCGGTTTCCATCGATCATCTCTCCAACTTAAAACGGTATAGGACGATTTTCTGTCCGTCCTCATCCTAGTCCTTCCAAACCACAGGAACGATGGCTGGCATCAAACAAAAGGACGTACGGAGGATCGTTTTGGGAGTGCGCGACTACGCGCCTCTATGCCTGTCCGACGATCTGTGGCCGGGCACAATCCCATAAGTTAGTTGACCGGATGGGACGGGCGGCCTAACATTACCGCCGAACCTCGCGCTCTCTCATGATTGGCCAGCAAGTATCGCATTACCGCATCCTTGGCAAACTGGGCGGCGGGGGTATGGGCGTGGTCTACGAGGCCGAGGACCTCAAATTGGGGCGTCACGTTGCCCTGAAATTTATCCCGGAAAACCTTGCTGGCGACCCCAAGTCGCTGGAGCGTTTTACCCGTGAAGCACGGGCCGCTTCTCTGCTTAACCATCCTAATATCTGCACGATACATGGCATTGAGGACAATAACGGCCATCCCTTCATTGTCATGGAGAGGCTGGAGGGCGAAAGCCTGAAGCAGGCCATCGGCGGCCGCCCCATGCAGGTCGACAAGGCCTTGGACGTGAGTGTCCAAGTTGCGGATGCGTTGGTCGCCTCACATGCCAAGAACATCGTGCACCGCGATATCAAGCCGGCGAACATCTTCATTACCCCGACCGGGCAGGTGAAGGTCCTGGATTTTGGATTGGCGAAACTTGTCCATAACTTGGGCTCGGAAGACGATGCGGGCGCCGATAACTCGTTGACAGCTATTGGAGTGATTCCTGGCACAGCGGTCTATATGTCGCCTGAGCAGGCGCGCAGCGAGACCGTGGACGCGCGCAGTGACCTCTTCTCGTTCGGCGTCGTTCTATACGAAATGTCCACCGGGAAAAAGCCATTCACCGGCGCGAACTCACTCGTGACACTGGATGCCGTGCTTCATTCCAAGCCCGTTCCTCCCCGTGACCTGAATCCCAAGATCCCGATCGAACTGGAAGGAATCATCGGCAAGGCCATGGAGAAGGATCGGAACCGCCGCTACCAAAGCGCGGCGGAAATGCGATCCGATCTGGCACTGCTAAAGCGCGAGGCGGAGTCAGGCACCATCAAAACGCCGAGCGCGACCGCTAAACTGCGGGTCGCCTCAAGGACATTCGGGAGGAATTCGCGGCTGGTGATGTATCTGCTGATTGGCACGGCAGCGCTGCTGGTTGCGGTCCTGGGGGCCTTAGGAGCCTGGTGGTTTAAGCATCGTGAGGTGGCCAGCGCAGAGCAGCGAAATGCCATCGCCGTTCTTCCGCTGCAAAACATGAACGGCGATCCCAGCACCGACTATTTACGATTCGCACTTGCCGACGAACTTACGAGCGTACTGACATATTCCAGGACTCTGGAAGTACGTCCTTCATCGGTTACTCGCAAGTATGTGGGAATCGATCTCGATCCCAAGAAGGTCGGGCAGACGCTTCGTGTCGGACGCTTACTGACAGGATCGTTTCGCAAGCAGGGCGAAAGCCTCCTCGTCACGCTCGAAGCCATTGATGTGCCCACCGACCGCCTCCTCTGGGAGGCGACCGTCTCAGCGAAAGCTGAGGACATGATCAACCTCCAGCAGCAGTTGAGCACGCAAATCGAGCGCGGCCTGCTGCCCGTCCTTGGCGGAGGCGGAGCCATCGAGACCGCTTCACGGCCGAAGAATCAGGAAGCGTACGATCTCTACCTTCGCAGCGCCGCCCAGCCTCACGATCCCAAACCGAATAAGGAAGCCATCCGCATGTTGGAGTGGGCGGTCGGGATCGATCCGAGCTACGCGCCCGCATGGGAAGCTTTGGGACAGAGATATAACTTTGATTCCACCTACGGCGGAGGCGGCGAGGAGATATTCCAGAAATCCAACCGGGCATTTGAACGTGCCGTCGCGCTCGATCCTAATCGGGTGATGGCCGCGAGCAGTCTCATCACTAATCGGGTCGAGCGCGGAGATCTCGGCCGCGCTTACGACTCCGCGACTGATCTCGTACGGCGCCGATCGCAGAGTGCCGATGCTCATTTTGCACTCAGTTATGTGTTGCGGTACGCAGGGATGCTGTCGGAGTCAACCCAGGAATGCAATACGGCGCGGCAGCTCGATCCCGGAAACTTCCTCTTCCGCTCTTGCGCATGGTCTTTCCTGGAAATGGGCAAAACGGACCGAGCGATGGATTTCGTTCAGTTGGACGCCGGTTCCGAATGGGCGGCGTGGGTGACGCCGTATGTGTATCTGGCCGAAGGGAACATGGGCGAGGCCCGAAGCAGCGCCAAGAATATGGCGAAATCGCCGTTCTATCATCGCGACCTGATGGAGGCCTGCACCGCCGCCCAGAAGCCCGCTGATATGGCCAAGATCGTGCGCGAGGCTGAATCGTCTGTCATGATGGAGCCCGATGCAGAAGCCTGGTATCACGTGGGGGCCTTGATGGCCTTGTGCGGCCAGCCGGAACCTGCCCTTCGCTTGCTGAAAGCCGCTGTACAGCAGAACTACTGCGCGTATTCTGCCTTGCTCGACGATCCTTTGCTCAAAGACCTTCGGAAAGAAACTGCCTTCAACGAGGTGCTAACGGCCGCGAGCAACTGCCAGGCCCTTTTGAAGGAAAATCGGCAGTGAAGCAATTGGTCCGAGTCGGATACAATTCCTTTCCTTATGCGTAAGCTGTCGCGCCGGTCACTTCTCAAATCATCCGTGGCGGGAATTGCGGCTTCGAAGTTCCTGCCGCTCACTGCTCTGGCGACTCCGCCTGCAGGCACCAAAAAGCGTATTCATCAATCCGTATCTCAGTGGTGCTACGAAAAAGTTCCACTTCCCCAGTTGGCCGAATACGCAGCAAAGATTGGCCTCAAAGGCATCGATCTGCTGAAACCGGAGGAATGGGAGGTCCCTCGACGGTACGGCCTGATTTGCACGATGGGATACGCCGGGGGCGGAGAGATCAAGAGTGCCCTGAACCGTACCGAGAATCACGCGTCCATAGAAGAGGCATTCCGAACGAACATTCCGCGAGCGGCGAAATCGGGCGTTCCGAACGTCATTACGTTCTCAGGAAATCGTGAGGGGATGTCAGACGATGAAGGCGCGCGGAACACAATTGCGGGACTGAATCGCGTCAAGAAGATTGCCGAGAATAACGGAGTCACGATTTGCCTGGAATTGCTGAACAGCAAGCGAGACCATCACGACTACATGTGCGATCACACTTCATGGGGCGTGCGAGTGGTAAGCGAAGTCAATTCGCCAAACGTGAAGTTGCTGTACGACATCTACCACATGCAAATCATGGAGGGCGACCTGATCGAGACTATCCGCCAGAATATTCAGTGGCTCGGCCACTTCCACACAGGCGGCGTCCCTGGGCGTCATGAGTTAGATGAAACGCAGGAAGTTCAGTGGGATGGAGTCATGAGGGCGATCGCAGGCACAGGATTTAAAGGTTACGTAGCACACGAATTTGTACCGGCTGCGCCCAATCCGCTCGACAGCCTGAAGAAAGCCGTCGAATTGTGCGATGTCTAAAAACACAAATGGCTCGGAAGGGCAAAGCACTCCCGAGCCATGAGTGATTACTTGCTTCCGCCGCTTGCCGCCAGCGCATTGGTCAGGGACATTGACCGGTTCAATTCCAGAGTCAACTGGGTGCCGGCAGGAAGAGTCGCTGAGCGATGCTTTGCAAGCCAGTGACCGGTAGTGGCGCCAGCTCCGATCGCGCCGCCCACTACCATTCCGACCGGTCCTCCAGCGAGGCCCCCGATCAGCATGCCGCCGGCCGTGCCACCGCCTTGCTCGAGCGTGTCGCGGCGATCATGCGTCGATCCTTTGAACTGCCCCTCGGAGTTCACATCTGAGCCGTGGATGTTCGTGTCAGTCAACGTGGCGTCCAGGTAATAGCGTTCACCATTCGGAAAAATCACCGCCTCAGGCAGGATACCGAGGGTCGGCTTCCCCGAGATGCGGCGGGGCTCAGTCACTTTGGTTACTCGACCTTCCACAGTCGCGCCGGCTGGAATCACCGTCTGCCCATTGATCACCACGGGCTGCGTGATGCTCCCGCGAAACGGATCGCCTGCCTTATTGCTGAACGTCGCCAGCGTGGTATCCAGACGCACCATGAGCGCCGTTCCGGCGGGCACAGAATTCGTCTGGGCCGCTAGCATGCTCGCCAGCAAGGTGCAGGGCAACAACATCCACTTCCTCATGTAAACCTCCTCAAAATCCCTGATGTTCTTTGACTTTAGTCCACGCGGGAATCAGCCACAAGCAGCAGAGGATACATAGGGAACCAGCGGAGATAAGGGGTCAGCACTGGCCGAACGGACATTCCGGAGGTGGAAAAGGTGTCGAAAAGAACTGCCCGGCCGGTCACGTAGCAATAACGTTATTCCGATATAATCGTGAGTTTCACAACACAAGATCGGCAAGTTTCATGAAGGCGTCGGTTATCTGACAGGGCGGCGGCTGAGGTTCAATTCCGACGCTCCGCTTTGCCGCGGTCCGAGTCGATGACGACACTCGAACTTTATATACAGCAAAGGAAGGTACGCAACACATGTCGAATATTGCAGCCATTCATGCACGGGAAGTTCTCGATTCGCGCGGCAATCCTACGGTAGAAGCAGAAGTCTTTCTGGCTGACGGCTCCATGGGCCGCGCCATCGTTCCCAGCGGCGCCTCCACCGGCGAGCACGAAGCGGTCGAGTTGCGCGATCAGGACAACACCCGGTTCGTCGGCAAAGGCGTGCTCAAAGCCGTAGAGAACGTCAATAGCGAGATCGCGGAGGCACTGGCGAACTGGGACGGATTTGATCAGCGCGGGCTCGACGCCAAGATGATCGAACTCGACGGCACGCCCAACAAGGGACGCCTCGGCGCCAATGCCATACTCGCGGTATCGATGGCCGCTGCGAGGGCATCCGCACTGGCTCTTGATGTTCCGCTCTACCGTTATCTCGGCGGGGCCGGTGCGAACACGTTGCCCACTCCGATGATGAACATCCTCAATGGCGGCGCCCACGCCGATAACAACGTCGATTTCCAGGAATTCATGGTCATGCCGGTGGGTGCGCCCTCTTTTTCAGAAGCGCTGCGCTGGGGCGTCGAAGTATTCCACACGTTGAAAGGTGTCCTGAAGAAGCGCGGCTACAACACCGCTGTCGGTGATGAAGGCGGGTTCGCGCCGTCAGTGAAGTCCAACGTGGAAGCGATCGAAGTCGTTCTGGAGGCCATCACCAAAGCTGGATACAAGCCCGGGGAAGAAATCTCAGTTGCTCTCGACCCAGCAGCCAGCGAGTTCTTCCAGGACGGAAAGTACGTGTTCAAGAAATCCGACAAGTCGGCGAAGACTTCCGACGAGATGGTAAAGTTCTGGGCAAAATGGGCAAAAGACTATCCGATTGTGTCGCTCGAAGATGGCCTGGCCGAGAATGATTGGGACGGCTGGAAGAATTTAACGAACGAACTGGGCGGCAAGATCCAACTGGTCGGCGATGATTTGTTTGTAACCAACGTCCAATTCCTGCAGGAAGGCATCGATAAGGGCGTGGCCAATTCGATTCTGGTAAAGGTCAACCAGATCGGCACCGTCAGTGAGACTCTGGACGCCATCGACCTCGCTCGCCGCAACGGCTATACCTCGGTCATCTCGCATCGATCGGGCGAGAGCGAGGACACCTTCATCGCAGACTTGGCAGTTGCGACCGGCGCAGGCCAGATCAAGACAGGCTCAGCGTCACGCACGGACCGCGTCGCGAAATACAACCAGTTGCTGCGCATCGAAGAAGAGTTGGGAAATACAGCTCGCTTCCTGGGACTTAAGGCACTCAACTATCACGGATAAGTGCGTGATCGATCCAAACCGCTAGCCGGGCCATGCGGCGGGCCGGCATCGAGATTTGAAGAAAGTCCTATCGCTCTATTCGCCGATTGAAAGGCGCCGTAAAGGGCAATGGCACATTTATGGGCGTAAAAACGGATTGTCAACGCATGGGCCCAAACCCCGACCAAGGAGTTGATATAAGTGATCAGCAATCTACTGCTACTTGAATTCGACGAAGAAGCCAAAAAGACACGTGCGATTCTCGAGCGTGTTCCCCTCAAGGCGGACTACACACCTCACGCCAAGTCCATGCCGCTGGGCAAACTCGCGCCGCACGTAGCGGAACTTGCGGGCTTCGGCCTTACGATCTTGACCACTCCCGAGTTGGATTTCGGAAGCGCTCCCCGCGAGCGAGTTCCTTTCGAATCCCCTGCGCAACTCGTAAAAGCATTCGATGACGGCGCCGCAAAGGTTCGCACTGCGCTGAAGAACACGCCCGATGACGCATGGACACAGCCTTGGAAGCTGAGCTTCCAGGGGAAACCGATCTTCAGCGGTTCGCGTTTCTTGGCGTACCGGCAGATGTTCTTGAACCATCTAGTGCATCACCGCGCTCAGCTTGGCGTGTATCTGCGCCTGAATGATGCTCCGTTGCCCGCAACGTACGGCCCTTCGGCCGACGACCGGATGGACTTTTAAGACGTGCTTTTAAAGGGAAGCCTCGCGATCCCTATTTATCTATTCCAATCCGCGTGATCCGCGGCCAGGAATTTTGCGTAGCTAGCATCTAAAAGTCAGGAGCTAATCTTGTCCCGTCCTAAACCACTTGTTCTTGTCATCCTCGACGGCTGGGGATACCGCGCCGAAACCAACGCCAACGCCATCGCGCTCGCCCGCAAACCTACATACGATCGTTTGCTCCGGGAATATCCCAACACGCTAATTCACACCAGCGGCCCCTTTGTAGGACTCCCCGAAGGACAGATGGGCAACAGCGAGGTCGGGCATCTCAACATTGGTGCGGGCCGGATCGTGCACATGGATATCACCCGGATCGACCTTATGATCCAGAATGGAGAATTGTTCTCGCATCCTGTCCTGCTCACCGCCATGAAGAACGCGCAAAAGGGCGACCGGCGCCTGCACCTTTTCGGCCTCATCTCTGATGGCGGCGTGCACTCGCAGCAGGCTCATCTCTATGCACTCCTGAAAATGGCGAAGCAGAATGGACTGGAGCGCGTATTCGTCCACGCATTTATGGATGGGCGGGATACTCTGCCCACTAATGGCGCGGGATACCTCGAGCAATTGCAACAAAGGATGCGCGAGTACAACTGCGGCAAGATCGCCACCGTGAACGGCCGCTACTACGCTATGGACCGGGATCGCCGATGGGAGCGCATCGCCAAGGCATATAACGCAATGGTCTTCGCCGACGCCGAAGGCGGCAAGCAGACCGATCCCGTGCAAGGCATGAAAGATTCCTATAACAAGGGAGTCACTGACGAATTCGTTATTCCGTTCGTTTGCACCGACAGCCGCGGGCAAGCGCTCGCTACGATTCGCGACGATGATTCCTGCATCTGCTTCAACTTCCGTGCCGACCGCGTGCGGCAGATCACCCGCGCACTCACGCGCAACAGTGGGCTGAACGAAAGAGGCGGCAGCGATCTTCCGGGCGCAGCCGATCTCGACAGCACGATCCCACGCGATCGGGTGCCGAAAAACCTGCACTACGTTTGCATGACACAATACGACAAGAATTTCAGCCTCCCTGTCGTGATTCCGCCGGAGTCAATGAACAACATCCTTGCGAATGTCATGGGCGGACTCAACATGCGCAACCTGCGAGTCGCCGAAACTGAAAAGTACGCGCACGTCACATATTTCTTCAACGGTGGCGTCGAGCAGCCGTTCCCGGGCGAAGACCGCGTGATGGTGCAATCCCCGAAGGTCGCGACCTATGACCTGAAGCCCGAGATGAGCGCCGCAGGCATAGCCGACGCTGTGGTGAAAGCAACCGAGGACGGCACCTTCGATGTAGTCATCGTAAACTTTGCCAATGCCGATATGGTCGGGCACTCAGGAAAGATCGAACCCACGATCAAAGCGGTCGAAACCGTGGATTCCTGTTTGGGCCGCATTGAAGCAGCGATTCGGGCGAAAGGTGGTGCGATGCTCATTACCGCCGATCACGGCAATGCTGAAATGATGATCGATCCGGGAACCGGCGGACCGCACACAGCCCATACAACCAATCCAGTGCCGTTCATTGTCGTATCGGAAAACTCCAAGCAGTTCACGCTCAAGCCAGGAGGCTCGCTGCGAGATATCTCGCCGACCGTGCTTGGAATGTTAGGAGTAGATGAGCCGAAAGAAATGACGGGAGCAGACTTGCGGATGTTCACGAAAAACGTACGCTGAACGAACAACCCACAAAGGGCACAGGCCCTCCCCCGAGTCCCGTGCCCTCTGTGGTAAACAAACTTCTCAGTTCGACATGAGCGCCGGAGCGGTCGCCAACAGTCCCGCCGCGAGCTCAAGGTCATGCAAATCTTCCCTGCTGAAATCCTGCGCGAACCGGGGATCGAGCCCCTTCCGCGATATCTGAATTACTCCCACAACTCCAGAATCCTTGTCCATGATCGGGACCGACATCAGCTTCTGAATCGGCGCCGGAGGCGCGGGCTCGTCAGAGCTGCTCGCATCGGGCTTGATCGTCTCGAAGATGCTGGCGTGCTTCACGCGAGCAAAATTGTTGAAGATCTCGGCCTTCTTGCTAAGTGCCGTGTGTGCCGCGACTGCTTTGCTGGAAAGCGGAATCGCCCCGGTCGTCCGCAAATGTTCCGGAAACACAAATCGCAAAAGACCACCCTCAAGGCGCAGCAAGGCCACTTCTGTGTATTGCACGCGGAAAATCTTGGCCAGGACCATGCAAAGATCCATGGCGGACACTCCCTGCCCCAAGACGGTCCCCAGGGGAAGCAGATGCTCAGGAAGGACGACTTCTTCCATCATCGTTTGATCGTTATCTTGGGTCATCGATAGCTCGCACGACTCCGTGTCTGCCGGAGAACATCAACTCTACCGCACTTTTCGCGCCATCAGATACTTCCCAAAGTAACGGTCCGGGCAAACTTAACCCCATTCTTTTCAACATCCGACGAAACTAAGGGCCAAGTTTTCCTGGGGCCTACCGGCATGGTCCGCCGACGCAAATCAACAGTCGTTGACAGTTTTTGTCATCCGCCACGCGAACTACGTTGTTGATACACTTTCTCCGTATGAATATTCAGACCCAACCCAACGTGAAGCTCACCAACGACGCCACCTATCGCGAGAGTTACGCCAACAGCGTGCAGATGCGGGTCAATATTTGGGATTTCTTCCTCGTTTTTGGCACTCTGCAGCAGCAGACCGAGACGCAGGTCGAGATTCGCAATTTTCAAGGCATATATCTCAGCCCACAGCAGGCCAAAGCTCTGCTTGGACTGCTCCAGCAAAATATAGCGGGATACGAGAGTGCCTTCGGCGAGATCAAGCTCGATCCACGAATGGGACCGCAGGGTCCAGTTCACTAGGCCGCCTGCAGAGACGTAGCTCTGCTGCATCTCTGTGTGTGACGCCTCGAACTTACTCCTGCAAGACACGAGCAATAGCTAGAATGATCCCTTCCATGCGCTCGAGCCCGCACCCTGCCGTGGTGTTCGTGGTCATTTTTGTCGCGATCTTCTTGCTCCACGCTCCATTGCTTCAGTTACCGTACTTCTGGGACGAAGCCGGCTACTACGTCCCCGCCGCCCGTGACCTGCTGCTGACTGGCAGCCTAATTCCACACACAACGATTTCGAATGCGCACCCTCCGCTTGTGATGGCGTGGCTTGCGCTCTGGTGGAAAGCGGCGGGCTACGCGCCACTCGTGACCCGGTCGGCGATGCTGATGCTGGCCGCGTTTTCGTTGCTCGGAGTTTTCCGTCTTGCAGCTCGCGTTGCCAATCCTCAAGTGGCGGCGGGCGCTACCTTGTGTACCGCCCTATACCCCGTACTTTTCTCGCAAAGCTCGTTGGCTCAGGTCGATCTTGCCGCCGCAGGTTTCATTTTCTGGGCGCTATGCGCTTATTTGGAAGATCGCCCCATAGCGGTAGCAATTTGGTTTTCACTGGCAGCCCTCGCCAAGGAGACTGCTATATTGGCGCCGGCTGCGCTGCTTGGCTGGCAAACGCTGCGCCGGGTAGTCCCCCACGAGAGTCGCCTTTCAGTATTGTGGAACGACTCCGTTGTGAAAGGCAGTCGTTTTCTTGCCCTGCTGTTTCCGGTCTTGCCCCTCGTTGCCTGGTATGCCTATCACTATTCCCGCACGGGATATGTGTTTGGCAACCCCGAATTCTTCCGTTACAACGTTGCCTCAACCCTGAATCCCATCCGCTTCTTACTCGCGTTTGTGCTTCGTATGTGGCAAGCATTCGGGTACATGCATCTCTGGGTCCTGACCGCCGCCATGCTGCTGGCTATGCTGCTGAAGCCGGTGGGCGATAGCGCTGGTGATAGACCGCGCATTTCCATTCCGGCGCAGGCCATCTTCCTCGTGGTCATGGTCACGTATGTAATCGCGATGGCCCTGATTGGGGGTGCAGTCCTGGCTCGCTATATGCTTCCCGCGGTACCACTCGTGATCATTCTTGCCGTTTCGACGCTGCGAAGGCGGCTCCGCTCTTGGGCGGCGTCGGTGGCAATCATTTCAGTGGTATTGGCGAGTGCGCTGTTCTGGAACCCGCCCTATGGGTTCTCTCCGGAAGACAATCTCGCGTATCGCGATTACGTAATCCTCCACGAAGAAGCGGAGCGCTTTGTCGAAGCGCGCTACCCCATGGCGCACGTTCTCACCGCGTGGCCTGCCTCCGATGAACTCACGCGCCCATGGCTTGGCTATACAACCCGTCCCATGCAAGTGGTGCGCATTGAAGACTTTTCTCTAGAGCAGATGCTCTCGGCAGCAGACTACCGCTCGCACTTCCAGGTGGCACTTGTCTTCTCTGTAAAATACGAACCCAACCATGCGATGCTCGATCGCTGGCCTGCCTGGATCAACCTGAAGCGTCGCTTCTTCGGCTTCCATCGTGATCTGCCACCAGCCTTCGCAGCACGTGTACTGGGCGGAAAGGTTGTGTACTCGGAGCAACGCAAGGGACAGTGGGTGGCAGTCATCGAGATGGAGGAATCAGAGATAGTGAACGCCCAACGATAGATCCGGAATTACTTCTGCATCAGATGGCAGGAGTGAGTTTTGATCACGAGCCACACGTCTTTGCCCGGAGCGAGTTGAAGCGCATCTCGGGCAGCTAGCGTTAGATGAACTTCCATCTCGACGCCACAACTCACCTGAGCTGACATGATGACGTCCCGCTGCTTGACGGTAGTAATGCGGCCTGCGATCACATTCCGGGCGCTAAGGCCCACTGGAGGCGACGTGGCCAAGAGGATGTCGCCTGCCCGAATCCCAATGCGCAACACTGATCCAACATCGGCCCGGACAAGTGGAGTCTCTAGCACTGGTGGCGGAATCGTTCCTTCATTCCCGGATCCTGAGAGCCTGCAGACCATGGTCCCGCGCTCCGGATGCGCCGCCTCCACAATCGCGTCGAAAATGTTCTCAAATCCTGCGAGTTCCGCGACAGTTTCCTGGTGCGGTGCCGACATCACTTCGTGTGGTGTACCCTGGGCCAAAATCCGCCCGGCCTCAAGGACAATGACGCGATCTCCTAAGGCAAACACTTCTTCGCGGCTGTGCGTTACGTAAATCACCGGAATGTGGTGCGTGCGATTCCACGCGCGCAGATCCTCGATGATATGCGCCTTTGTCGGAGCATCGAGCGCAGCCAGCGGCTCATCCAGTAGCAGGACCTCAGGATCCGTCACCAGTGTTCGCGCCAGCGCAGTCCTCTGCCCCTCCCCCCCGGAGATCTCGCGTACACTGCGATCGGCAAGGGGGCTGATATGGAATGCACTGAGCAAATCAGCGACGCGCTTCCGACGCTCTGCACCTGGAAATCTTGCCAGCCCGTACGTCACGTTCTGCCCGACCGTCATATGCGGGAAGAGCGCTAGCGACTGAAGCACGTAACCGGCGCGCCGCTTTGCTGTCGCCACGTTGACACCAAAAGAAGAATCGAACAACATGCGCCCGCCCAGATGGATGCTCCCGGAACTCGGTGTAGCGAGCCCAGCGATGCAGTCGAGGACAGTAGTCTTTCCTGCCCCGGATGCGCCGAACAATATGGTGAATCCGGGTGCAGCGTCAAATGCGACATCAAGAACGAATGCTTGTCCCTTGTTCGAGTACTGCTTGCGAAATACACAGCGTAGGGATGCAGCGGCCTGCGTACCGGCCGAAGATGTCTGAACCGGGCCTTCGGCTGCCGCATGGAGTTCACTCATCGCGCCTATTCTACGGGATGGATTGCCCATGCCTTCCGATTCAGGCCGTAAACGACTGCGAGAAGAACAAAGCAGAGGACTACCAGCAGCAGAGCAGTCTGATTCGCGCCTGCGTAATCAGATGCCTGGACACGATCGTAAATATCGATGGACACAGTGCGGGTAACGCCGGGGATATTCCCTCCCACCATCAAGACAACTCCAAACTCTCCCATGGTATGAGCAAAGCTCAGCGCCACCCCTGTCACGATCCCGTGCAGAGACAGGGGAGCAATCACTCGCGCAAACGTCCTCAGCGGCGATGCTCCAAGCGTCGCAGATGCCGCGATCAGCTTGGGATCCACTCCGGCAAATGAAGCCGCGAAGGGCTGCACAGCAAAGGGCAGGCTGTAAAGGATGGATCCAATTAGGAGCCCCGTGAAGGTGAATGCCAAGGAATGTCCTGTGAGAGAGATCCACCAGCGACCCAGCGGACTTCGTGGACCGAGCGCCACCAGGACATAGAAGCCCAACACGGTGGGAGGAAGCACAATCGGCAAAGCGACTAGAGCTTCCACGAAGAACTTCCAGCGCCAGCGGGAGAATGCCACCCAGTAGGCGATCGGCAATCCCACCACGAGCAGTACGGCAGAGACGCTGAAAGCCAACTGCAGCGTCAACCGGAAGGTTTGCCAATCGATGGACATAACGCGAGGGCTGAGTGTAACAAATCAGCCCGAAAGAGGAAGTTTATTTGCTGGCAGGAGGAACAACGCCGTTCATTCGCAGGTAGACCGCCATCTGCCCGTAATGATCGAAGCCATGGGAGGGTACCGACATAACAAGGCCCAGACGCGACACGGATCCCTCGCCGAAGGGGCTCCGGACTGTGCCTGTCAAGTTGCTGTCGTTGATGGTTGCAACGGCTTTGTGTACGTACTCGAACGAGTCCTTCAAATACTTGATGATGTCCGCTTTGTCGGTGACTAATGCAGGCCCCGACTCATCGCCGATATCAACGGGAGGTTTCTGTTCCAGGAGCGCGCCCCCCAATTCGTAGTTCACCGCTGCCACGTGCTTA
This sequence comes from Terriglobia bacterium, assembly GCA_963727085.1. GTDB lineage: Bacteria > Acidobacteriota > Terriglobia > Terriglobales > Acidobacteriaceae > Sulfotelmatobacter. Next base: position 619,415 of record CAVSER010000009.1, read on the forward strand.
ATTTGCTGGGCGAAAGTGCGGACTCCCTTGAACTCTCCGTTGCTCGGAGCGAAGTCGAACTTATCGGCCGGCATCGCCTCTGCGGCAGGAACAAATTCATGCTCAAAATTGCTGATATTCCGCTGCAGTAAGTCGGTGACCGTACGCCGCTCCTCCTTTGGTTTGTTGGCCTGCGCGGATGCCACGCCAACCAATAGCAGTCCACAAAGAATTATTCCCAGCGTCCTTTTCATAGCTCCCCCATCTCAATCCCGCACCACTGCGGGACTCATGATCAATTCCGCTCCAGTCAGCCGATGACGCCGAATCGTTCCCAACCCAATCACCAACGCAAGGGCAGACCATGCCAACGCTTCAGAAACGCCGTAACGAGTTGCCAGCGCTCCCCAAACTGCGCTGCCGATCGCCATTCCGCCCTGCAGCACGAGCAAGTACATCGCGACGGCACGTCCGCGCATCCACGACGGGCACATCGTCTGCGCCACCAGATTGAAGCATGCCAGGATGCCGATCCATGCCGCACCCGCGGTAAACAATACCAGACACAGCCACTCAAATACATGCACTTGCCCAGCGGCGAAAGTCATCATTGCAAAGAGAATGGTGGCCCCGGCCACCAGGCCATCTAACGAATAGCGCAGCCGCAGTCGAGGTAAAAGCGCAGCGCCGCTTAGAGCTCCTAGCCCGAAACACGTCAGCAGAAAACCATATCCTTGGGCTCCGTGCGGTTGGCAGACTACGGGCAGCAAAGCCAGCAGAGATGCGGCACCCACACTGAATGCGCCGGTTCGAATCAATACCGACCGTACTTTTGGAGCCCCATGCAAATACCGGAAGCTTTCAGCAATCGCCTCTCCCACTCCGTGCGTTGCAAGCGCTTCGTGCGGCGGGCGCTTCCAGCGGTACAGAAAGATAATCACTCCAAAAAACGATGCTGCATTCAGCAGGAACGACCAGCCCGATCCCGCCGTGGCGACAACTATTCCCCCGAGAGCCGGACCTACAGCGCGAGCCACATTAAAGCCGGCGGAATTCAACGCTACCGCCGAAGCATGGCGCTCCGGAGAAATCACTTCCGGCGTTATCGCCTGCCATGCCGGATCATTCATCACCGCCCCCAGCCCCATGACGAATGTAAATGCCAGGAGCATCCACGGAGTGACTGCATCAAAGAGCGTTAGGGCCGATAATGCCAGGGCTGCAATGACCATCCAACTCTGGGTGAACAGGAGAAGCCGCCTGCGATCCACCATATCGGCCAGTGCGCCTGCAGGAAGAACGACGAGGAAAACGGGAATCGCAGCGGCAGCCTGCACGAGGCTCACCATCAGAGGAGAAACTGAAAGCTGCGTCATCAGCCAACCGGCACCCACGTTCTGCATCCATGTGCCGGTGTAGGAGATTACGGCAGCAATCCACAAAGAACGAAATAACGGCTCACCTAGCGGAGCCCAAGCCGGATCAGCTCGCCGAATATCCCCAACCGCAGGTACTGTGATGTGATCTGCCAAAGTTATTAAGCGCCCTTGCCGTTGTGTTCAAAGCCGGTTTGCTAATGGTCGGCCGCCAGGAACGGCCACTGGGAGTCCTTCCACGCGCGAACCAGATAAATGATGACTCCGCTCAGCAGGATGAGAGCCGCATAGCGCATTTCTTTCTGCCAGTTCTGTCGATTAAAGAGTATGAACAGAAACCCTGCGCACGCCAGTAACGCCGGTAACGGATACAGCCACATTTTGAAAGGCCGCGGAATATCTGGGCGGCGGATTCTGAGCACGATTAACCCTACCGCCTGCACCAGGAATTGCAGGATCAATCGAATGACGACGAGAGCTGCGATGGCGTCTTTTAAGCGGAGAAAACAGAATGCCGCTGCCACAACCCCAAGAGCCAGCAAAGAGATGTGCGGGAATCGGTGCACCGGATGCACCTTGGCGAACGCCTTGAAATAGTTGCCGTCCTTTGCCGCGGCGTACGGAACACGGGAATAGCCCAGCATCAGGGAGAAGACGGATGCGAATGCCGTGGCGATGACCAGTCCCGTGACCAGGCGCGCCGCCCAGCCTCCGTAAATTCGTTGCATAAACAGCGACACAACATACAATCCCGTGTTGTTCTGTCCCGCTCTCAACATCTCCCGCCATGGGACAACCGCCAGAATGCACAGATTCATCGCAAGATATAGACAGGCGACGAGCAGAATGGAAAGCAGCAACGCCCGAGGAATGTTCTTTTCCGGATCCTTGATCTCGTCACCCAGAAAACAGACGTTGTAGTATCCCCAGTAATCGTAGGTGGCAACGAGCATCGCACCGCCCAATCCCACCGCAAATTCATGGGATAGCTTGAATGCTCCAGGCGGAAAATCGAAAGCGAGTGCGCTATTAAAGTGTGTCAAACCGGCAAAGATGATCCACCCGATGGTCCCCATCACTCCGAACCACAGTATCTTTGACAGCCGGCTGATCACTGTGATGCGCCTGTAGAGCAAAAGTACGGTAAAGAAACAGATCACGACAGCAACGGCGGTTCCGGGGGTCACGATCCAGCTGACCTGCAATGATCCTGCCCATGGGATATGCACCGCCGCTTCATGATGCGCGTACACGATATCCAACTCGGGCCAGTAATATGCAGCATATCCGGCAAGGCCGATGCATCCAGTCGCGATGGACAATGGGGCGCTGAACGAGACTTGCCAGATAAATAGAAACGAAATCAGCCGACCCCATTTCTGGGGACCATACATCTCCCGCAGGTATCGGTACGATCCGCCAGATGCAGGCAGCGCGGCACCCAACTCTGCCGATACCAATCCATCGCATACTGCGAGCAGCGCCCCGGCAATCCATCCAAGCATCGCCTGTGGGCCGCCCATGGCGCTCAGGACCAACGGCATAGTGATGAACGGGCCCACGCCGATCATGTCGATCATGTTCAGCGCGGTCGCGCTCCACAGCCCCATCCCGCGGATCAGGGTAGTCGGCTGGTCGTGGCTGGAAGTTGTGGTTTCCATGGGAAGGTCAGCGGCTGGAGATTATGACCGAGGGACAATTGGGAACCCTCTGTCGAATTGACGTTTGCCTCCGCGCCTGAACCAGGTAGCGACTGAGCGCTAGCCACCTATCACTGTTTCTCGTGTCCCGCGCTCAAGAGATTTACAAACAGCTTGACGGCTCCCGGAACTCCGGCGGGCAATTGCCGGAAGAACGCATACCCCGTATAGATGTAGATTCCCTTGCCGTACTGCGCCTTGAGCAGGCCGCCTTCCTGCGGAGACTCGCCCGGATCGTGACAAGCCAGCAGCGGCTTGAAATGGTCGTCCCACTTATCCATGAAATACAAGCCACGCTCCTGCACCCAGCCATCGAAATCATGTTCCGCAATCGTGTTCGGATAGTGCAGGATTGGATCGTCTGGCGTGAGGATTTGCACCGGTGCCTCTTCCACGGAAACGCGAGACCGGCTCAGGTCCGCAGGATAAGGAGTGAACTTACCGTTATTGAAATCCTGAGTGCTGGTGTTGTACTGCACAACCAGAGTTCCTCCGTCAGACACAAAATCCAGCAGCTTCTTGTTATTGGCAATGACACCTTTCTGCGTGTCGTAAGCGCGGATCCCGAGAACGATGGTGCCGTACTGACTCAAGTCTTCGCTCGCAAGTTTCTCCGCCGGAACGTCAGTTACCTTCATTCCGATCTGCCGCAGGACGGTAGGAATGTCATCGCCGGCACCCATGACGTAGGCTACATTCAGTTCCTCCGGCACTCTTACATCGACAATACTCACGCGCTGCCGTGCCGGCTGATAATAGTAGAAGCTACCCAGATCTTCGCGCGTGACCAGCGTATACCCCTCGCTGTACTTCTCCCCCTCACATTGCAATACCGCGCGGAGGACCGCTCGTCCTTGCTGCAGTCCGGCAGGAAATATATTGAAATGCAGATCCTTCTTCTCGCCACGTCGTGTCGTATCCACCGCGACCTGCGCCGGTTCAGACCGCCAACCCGAGGGCAGTTCAAGGCTTAACTCGCCATGGAGCTTTCGCTCGAGATTGCTCGTGACACCCACTGTGACACTCGAATTCGATCTGTTGTGGGTCGAGATTACCTGCGTACCCGGCTCCAGCATCACCGAGAAGTCCGGGACTACGGCCAATGTTCGGGAACGCTCTTTCCCCCCATCGTCGGTAAAAGGAGTGATGACGGCCGCGGTCACTCCGTTACGCGCGCGCGAATTCCGTCCGCCCGTTACGGAATACTCCACTCGCCCACGCAAAGCCGGCGGAGGGAACGGGAGCGTCGCATATTGTTCGTGATCGATGTGATTGACGCTTTCGGTGTCGGGGTTGTCCCGATGCCAATAAGGACGAGTGTAGGATGTGTTCCTGGGCACGCGCAGACGAAAATCCGCATGCAAATCGCCACCCGGCTTGACGGTCTCTGGACGTGTCTTCCCATTGACCGTGTTCCATCCGGCAGGAACTTCGAGCGCGACGTGATCAATCAGCACGGGTAGTTTCGAGCCGTTGTGAAATGTGACTGCGACCACGAACTCTTGCCCGGGCGAAACCGCGGTAAGTGAGTCAACTTCTTTTGGGATTCTCGTGCTGCGTCCATCGTCGGCAGAAACCTTCGCAGACAAGGTAACCCCGAGTGCGAGGTTAAGTGCAGTCTCCGCTTGCTGCTGCTTCGTTGCGATCCGAGTGAGCAGATCGACTTTCGCAGGAGCACTCAGCGTGCTCTCTACTGTGTCCTGCTCTACTTTCTTAAGCCCGGAGACCACTTGAATTAGCGCGGCGATCGGGTCGGAACTCGAGCTTGCGCCGGAAATTTGCTTCGCGATTTCAGTTAACTGCTGCTTTAGTCCGGGAAGTTTTTTCTCCTCTGCTCCCAATCGCGCAGACAGCCCTGGCAGGCTATCATCGATGCCATCGAATAAATCACCTTCGTGCCCGTCCTTGCGGGCTGCGGACGAAATCACAGAGTCATCCAGTTTATAAAAGGTGAACCGATCCCCGGGCTCAACAGTCCAATTCGCCGCACCCTGGGACATCTGATGGCGCAATCCTTGCATGGCAAATTGTATGTAAGACATCCCCAGCGCATCGTTGCGCTGGCCGGTATTGAACTTCACAGTCCAATCGGCGTCCGGACAGGTCGTCGCGCCCCACGGACAAACGTTTCCGCGATAAAGCTTCGTCGGCTGCCAAGGCTGCAATCCCTGAGCGATTTGTTCCGGAAAGCGCTTTGGATCGCCTGCCGCGCGAAATGCCTCCTTGGTCAGAAGACTCGATGCCTGATGATTACCGTGACCGTCCCGGTCGGTACCTGAGAACCGCGCAACGAGTACGTCCGGACGGAAGGTCCGGATTACGCGCACCATGTCGGCCAGCGCTACGTCATGCCCTCCCCATTTCCCAAATGTCTCTTCGGCAGTCTTCGAGAATCCAAAATCCGCCACTCGCGAGAATCGTTCCTGTACCCCGTAATACTCGTCCGACGCCAGCAACTCTTCGGCACGCAACACGCCAAGAACATCGGATAGATTACTGCCAATCTTGTTCTGTCCACCCTCACCGCGATTCAGCGTCATGAGCAGCGTGTCGACCCCATGCCCCCGAGCCTCGAGGGTCAGCATGCCACCGTCTTCATCGTCGGGATGCGCAACCACTTGCATCAGGCGCGCGGTCGTCCCCAAGCGGAGCAACTCCAAATGAAGTCCCGCATCACCCTCGTCCTGCGGAATCGACGCAGGAACGCCCTGGTATCGCAATCCTCGCGGTTCAGCAAGAATGTGGTCGATCACGACTGCAGCCTGCGAGGAACTGTGAACGCCGGCCTTCGTGGGCCCCGGCACAGAACCCTCTTTCGTTTGCGAGGACGACGCAATGGCGCAAACCAGAAAGAATGCCGCGAGGTGAACGAAGGAAAAGTGGCGGAGCGTGACGGCAGGATGGCGCAGCAGGCGCCTAGTGAAGGCGGTTCCGAGATGTCTCACGCTACAAGGATGGGGTCTGTGGCCTGTTTGACGCAAATTCTTTCACCGGATTTCCGAAAAACCGAGCGGCGGGCCTCATGCGCCGAACAGCAACTCCCCTTCACTGACCGCTTGAAGTTCAATCCAACCCTCGAGCGGTAGTGAATCCACTGGCAGCCTGTTCTGCCAAAGGCTGAAGCGCAAACGCAGCCTGCTAGTAGCGGCGGAACTTGCCGCACTTCGCTCCTGTTGTGGAGTCGCCAACAGCCACACCAGAGGCAACTTGAATTCGAAGTTCCTCAGCAGCGCAATCTTCACATGCTCGTCCGGTTGCGCGGAAGATGCAAGAACGCGCTCCGCCGATCCATTCTCAATCTTCCATTCCGCCAATCTCCTTGCCCGCACCGCAGCGTCCACCCTCACCGTGCGCCGGGGACGCGGCTCGCCCGCAGCCCACGATTCTACGTTGACCACCACCTCGAAGTCTTCTTCCGGCACCTTCCCATTGAAATCCAGCCGTCCATACAAGCAATCCGAATCGATGCCGGCATAAACGGCGTCGAGCAGGAATTGCTTTCCATGCATCGCGCCGGCACGCTGATCCGCCGTGTAAACTGCCGCACCCATCCACTCGAAATACCGCACCTTATCCCCGGTGACACGGGGATGAATATAGGCCGTTTGTGGAACGAAGGCAGGACGAACTTCCGCCCCCGTAATCGGCTGCGCCAGATAGTCCGGAGGCATCGCCCCCAACGCTTGATAGACGTTCGAGAGATGTTTTCGATAGAGCTCATCGAAATCGCGATCATTTGCGGAATGATGCTCCGGCCCGTACCACCAGTTCCAGTCGCTGCCTTCGGCGATCAGGATTTCGTCAAATGCCAGCTTGCGCTGCGTCTCGGATGCGCGGGCCGCATTTTGCGTGTAGAACTCGCGGGCGTGATGCAAATAATCCCAGGCGCGGTTATCTTCCGGAGCGCCGATCCAAACATTGAAATTGGCGTTAATCCACGACCCCGGGACAACCGAACTTAGCCTATTGAAGTCTCTGTGCCGCTGAATGGCCTCAGAAATTGTTACTGCTTCAATACCGGGCTCTCGCTGAAGGCCTTCGTAGAATCTTCGCAGGAATTCTCGCCCGGACTTCGGGTAGTATTCCCATGCATTCTCGCCATCGAGGATGATCGAAACCACCGCATCGCGTCCCTTGGCTAGCACCGGTCTAGCCGCTTCCTTGATGTTGTTGATTAAGTGACGCGCAGCATCCGCTGGTGGCATTCCCGAATACACAAATCCAATCAGATCCGAAATCGTATGATCCCTGAAGACGAGATTCATCGCCGTGGATCCATTTTCGTAGCGATGGATGTTGTAGAGCTTATCGGCCAGATGAGACGGCAGGAAACCGTTCCCATCACGGGCAAAAAACAGTCCGGTGCTTCGTCCCAGCACCCCCTCGTCTGTGGCCATCCATTGCACGCCGACACTGGAAGCAATGCCCAGAACTTCCTCAGAGACGCTGCCTTCCGACGGCCAAATCCCCTTCGGGCGGATACCGAACACTTTCTCGTGCAGATCGAGGCCGCGCACGAGTTGTTCGCGCGCATCTTCCGGATGCCGAAATCGGTTTTGCGGCAACGGCAGCCCTGGCGAGGAAATCGCGCCGGCACTCGTGTCGCACACTAGGGGAAGAATCGGATGATAAAACGGCGTGGCTGAGATCTCGATCGAGCCCTTCTTCACTGCCGCTGCATGAGCAGGGAGCACACGGCCGATCAGTTCCCTCTCGCACTCAATGACAAACTTCTGGTCATCCAGAGAGAAGTGATGCCCCTTCGCCACGAGTGCTGCGATCCCTTTCTCTTCGAGAAAGAATTCGTCAAACCATCCCAACTGCGAGAGCACCTGCAGGTCGGTGAAATCCTGCGTCTGGAAAAAACGATCCGCCCGTTCCGGATTGCTACCGTGCTCGCGGTATCGCTCCCATAGTTCGCGATAGCGAGGATACCGGCCAATCACATTTTGCGGATTCGCCTGAAATAGATACCGCAGAGCAAAGCGCCGCTCCTCTTCCGACAGTTCCTTCGCAGGTTTCGTAGCGACTTGGAGAAAGGGATCTTGCGCCGTGCCGTCCACATAGTCCTGAATCTGCACCATTAGCGACGGAACGAGATTGAAGTTCTGGTGAACATTGGGGAATTCATCCAGCAGCTTCACCATGCCGTAATAATCCTTGAGCGCGTGCAAACGCACCCAAGGCAAACGGTATTCGCCGGTGACCAGATCCTTATAAAGCGGCTGGTGTTGATGCCAAAGAAGGATGACGCGCAGGGACGGCATGGGGCGCAGTCAGTCTAGCATGGCGATCTCTGGAACGAGCTCTCTTCGGCGCAAGCAGAACAACCAGAAAGCGCGAGCGTTCAGGCCTTCAAAGTTTTGAGATACGGGACGCTTGCCTTCATCATGTCAGGGCTCATCTCCACGAAGTAGTTCTTAATGCCGCCGATCTTTGCTGCAGAGAAAATCTTCTTCCAGTCGAGCGAGTCCTGGCCAACCGGAGCAATCTTTTTGGTCTTCGCATCCCATCCTTGCACGTGCATGGAGATGAATCGTCCGGGATACTTTGTGAAATATTCCGCCGCGTCGTAACCCTCACTGATAGTCGAAACCTGGAACTGGAACTTCACCAGTTTCGGATCGAGCAACTCAAACAGAGTGTCATAGGTCCGCTTGCCATCCACCTGGGAGAGTTCGAATCCTTCGTTATGCAGACCCTGCTGTATACCGGCCTTGGCGGCCTTCTCACCCATTTTGTTGTATCCGTCCGCAGCGCGCTTCACATCGTCCATCGTCGGCTTCTCCGGACCATCCAAACTCGCCACCAGCATTTGCGTGAGGCCCACACTTTTTGCCCACTCGATACTGGCGTCCTGGTTCTTTCGCAGTTCGTCAATGCCGAAGTGCGAACTGACGCAAGAGACACCGGCATCGCTCAAAATCTTCTTCAGTTCGGATCCGGAATACTTGGCAAGACCGCCGAACCCGAGGTCCGAATACCCCATTGGCGAACACAGTTCAATCGTCTGAAACCCGGCTGCAGCAAGCTCTTTGATCGTTCCGGGAAAATCTTTGGCGATGCTTTCCCGTACCGGCCAAGTCTGACAACCGATCGGCAAACCAAGGGGATTTGCGCGCAGCTCGAAAAGATTGACCGACACGAAGCCGGCAGCGGCAGCACAAGCGACAGAACTCTTCACAAAATCTCTTCGCGAGATAACGGACATGTGGACCTCCATATGAATTCGACGTGCACGTCTCTACAATTCCCATCCAGCTCTGCGTTCCGGACGCACATATTTCTGCGCCGACTCCAAGTTCGCGACTTTCAAGTTCGCACGATCCCAGGTGAGTTTCCGTCCGGTGAGGGCAGCCACATTACCGAGCAGCAGCGTCTCCGTCACCAAACCCTCGAACTCAAAATTACCTCCCGGCTTCGTTTTCGCTCCCTTACAGGCATCGAGCCATTCGCGCTCGTTCCCCGGCGAACGCGGCAGTGTCTTCGGGGGCTGCTTATAGGCATCCATCTTCGACTGAGGAATCACCTTAGGTTTTGTGCCATTGAAACCGCACAAAATCTTTCCCCGATCGCCGACGAACAGCAGCCCTTCTTCATCGTCCTCGGTGCCCTGCCATGGACGGTTCGCTTCCAGTTCATCCGGACGTGGCGGTTTCAATCCAGCGTCATACCATGTGAACTTCACCGGAGGCATGTTGCCGCGCTCGGCGAACGTGTAATGGATCATCGTGGCCCACGGATAGGTCTCGTCATAGTGATCGGTCGAACTGGCCTCGACGCTGGCCGGAGCTTCGAGCTTCAATACGCGGAAGATCGTGTCGAAGCTATACGATCCCATGTCGCCAAGCGACCCGCATCCAAAGTCGATCCATCCGCGCCAGGCGAACGGCAGGTAAGCGTGGTTGAATGGACGTGTCGGAGAGGGTCCCAGCCAGAGATCCCAATCCAATCCTTCCGGCACAGGCTCGGTATCTTTCGGACGCTCCACAGCCTGCGCCCAGAACGGACGGCTCGACCAATTGTGGACCTCGCGGACAGGACCAATTGCGCCATCCCAAATCCATTCACAAAGCAGCCGCGTGTCCTCCGAAGCTTGGTTGGCAACCGCAATCTGCGTCGCAACCTTCGTCTCGCGCGCAATTTCGGCGATGCGCCGCGCCTCGTAAACAGTGTGGGTAAGCGGCTTCTGGCAGAAAACGTGTTTGCCCTTTTTCATGGCAGCCGCCGAAACGGCGGCGTGCAGGTGGTCGGGCGTGCAGACGACTACCGCGTCTACATCTTTTCGTTTTTCCAGCAGCTCGCGGAAGTCGTTGTAAGCTGCACAGCCTTTATATTGCCCCGAACGCGTCTGAGTTCCGTAATAGCCCTCCACCACTTTCTGTGCCGGCTCGCGGCCCGCTACACCGCCTGTTGCCTTCAGCGAATGCGTCAGCGAAATCGGCTGATCCGGACTTAACCAGTCCCATCCGCTGCTGACCCCCAGCAGTTCACGCACAGACTTGCAGAACTCGTGCGTATCCCACTGCGGGTAGTCCGCAGCGCTCTTCATAACGTCGCAAACAGCCACGCCCTGCACATCGGGCTCCTTCAGGAACTTGAGCATCACGCGGAATCCCTGCGCTCCGACACCGATGAATGCGATATTTACTTTGTCGCTCGGCGGAATGTGTCCGGCGCCGCCCAAGACGTGGCGTGGCACAATTGTCACGCCAACGGCCGCTGCCGCCGCCTGTCCGATGAACTCGCGCCTGGTTGAGTTCTTGCCAAACTCGTTCTGCTTCTTCATCGTTTCCTCCATGCCCGAACCTCTATTGCCTCCGCTTTCGAGTAACGGGATACTGTAAACGAACCCGGCGGCGACGGCTGCGAAATCTTCGCCGCGGTCTAAGGTGTTTTCTCCCTCGGGAATACTCGTTCACCGAATTGACCTAGCTCGGGAATCATTCTAGAGTGACGCCTACCCACGATCTTCCGGTACACTAAGCTCCTCACATGTCGCCCGAAAGCTCCACGATCACTGGCAGTCCACAACTCCTCAGCGAGCAGGACCTCTACCTCTTCAACGAGGGCAGCCACTACCGCATCTACGACAAGATGGGAGCTCACCCCGCTTCCCACAACGGAGAGAACGGCACGATTTTCAGCGTCTGGGCGCCGAATGCACGCTCAGTGTCTGTCGTGGGCAGCTTCAACGGATGGGATCCCAAGGCCCATCGCCTCAACGCACGTGGTTCGTCCGGCATCTGGGAAGGCTTCGTTCCGGGTGCGGCACACGGCGCTCTCTACAAATTCCACATCGAATCAAGCCGCCATGGATATCGCGTCGACAAAGCCGACCCGATCGGCCTACTGCATGAGAAACCGCCACGCACCGCATCGGTTGTGTGGGATTTAAATTACGAGTGGCAAGACCAGGAGTGGATGCAAAAGCGCGCCGAACGCAATTCTCTGCGGGCGCCACAGGCAATCTATGAAGTCCATCTCGGCTCATGGATGCGCGTTCCTGAAGAGCACAACCGCCCTCTGACGTACCGTGAGACCGCGCCCCGCCTCGCGCAGTACGTCGGACAGATGGGATTCACCCACGTTGAGTTTCTGCCCATCATGGAGCACCCTTTCTTCGGTTCGTGGGGATATCAGACGACGGGGTATTTCGCTCCGACCTCGCGCTACGGCAACCCGCAGGACTTCATGTACCTTGTCGACTACCTGCACCAGCACGGTATCGGCGTAATCCTCGACTGGGTTCCCTCGCACTTCCCTTCCGACGCCCATGGACTTGCCTACTTCGACGGCACCCATCTCTATGAGCATGCCGACTCGCGCCAAGGATTCCATCCAGACTGGAAGACGCACATCTTCAATTATGGACGGGCGGAAGTTCGCAGTTTCCTGATGTCAAGCGCAATGTTCTGGCTCGACAAGTACCACATTGATGGCCTGCGCGTGGATGCCGTCGCTTCGATGCTTTATTTGGATTACTCCCGCAAAGAAGGGGAATGGATCCCCAACAAATTCGGAGGGCGCGAGAATCTGGAAGCCATCGACTTTCTGCGCCGCTTCAACCAGGAAGCTTACAAAGAACATCCCGAAATTCAGACGACGGCGGAAGAATCGACCTCGTGGCCCATGGTGTCCAAGCCCGTTTATCTGGGAGGTCTTGGCTTCGGCATGAAATGGGATATGGGCTGGATGCACGACACGCTGCGGTATTTCCAGAACGATCCGATTCACCGCCGGTATCACCACAACGACCTTACCTTCCGCATGCTGTATTCATTCCAGGAGAACTTCGTATTGCCTCTTTCGCACGATGAGGTGGTTCACGGTAAAGGATCGCTGGTCGGCAAGATGCCGGGAGACGAGTGGCAGAAGTTCGCTAACTTACGCCTGCTACTCGCCTACATGTACGCCCAGTCGGGGAAGAAGTTGCTGTTCATGGGATGTGAGTTTGGGCAGGTGCGCGAGTGGGCGCACGACACCAGCCTGGAGTGGCACGTCTTGCAATACCAGGTTCACCGCGGAGTTCAAGCCTGGATGGAGCAGTTGAACCGCTTCTACCGCAACGAACCGGCGATGCACGTGTTGGACAACAGCCCGGCCGGCTTTGAATGGATCGATGCCAACGATAATGCCAGCAGCACAATTTCTTTGCTGCGCAAGAGTGAGAACCCACAAGACACGATCCTCGTCGTGTGCAACTTCACTCCCGTACCACGTGTGGGATATCGCATCGGCGTTCCACACAGTGGCTACTGGCGCGAGATGCTCAATAGTGACGCCCGTGAATATGCGGGCAGCGGCATGGGGAATCTCGGCGGCGTTCACGCGGAAGCGGTTGAAATGCACGGCCGCCCCTATTCATTGAAGCTTACATTGCCGCCCCTCTCTGCTTTGTTTTTCAAATCTGCCTAGGCGATTGCCCAGTCTCGGCAGTAAATCTGTAAATGTACATCATGCGTGAAGCACCAGATACCGCGGTGCCCTATCCGAACGCCTGATATTCCTCCCAGAACTGTGGCCAAGGCAAGCGCGGAGCTCCGCACACAAAAATATCCGGATGGTATTCGCTCTCCTCGTTCTTCACACCTTCCGAATTTCCGTTGTGCCCGGCTAGTTTGCAAGATGTGAACATGTGATCTACGTATTTCTGTCCGTGCCCGATCACGATCAGCGTCGAAGGCGGAGGAGAAAGGTACCCGCGCAACCAGGCTGAGTTCGTGCCGCTGATCGGAGGAGGAAGATGGTAGGCTGTCCCCAGAATTTCGATCGCTCCCTGCTCTCCGTAGTTGCCAACCACGATTCCGAAATTCGCTTTCTGATCCGTAGGCAGCAAGTCCCGAACTTGCGCGACAGTCTTGACCAACTCGTCCCAGCCAATCTCCTCGCGCAAATCACCGTTGTTCTTGAGCGCGAACTCGCGCAGTTGCCCGCCAGACGAAAGCGGAATCACCAACGCCACGATGTACCCTCCCGCAGCGAAGAGTAGGAGGAAGAAGGCATATTCCATAACCCGCCGTGGTATGGGAGACAGCGAACGAAGCCAGCGCTCGCTCAGAACCGCTCCCATGGCCAGCAGCATTGGATACGCCGCGCCGAGGTAATACCCACGTCCTTTGCCTAGAACATAAAGGCCAAGCGGGATCAGGTACATCCAAGCCAGCGTACGATACCGCCGGTCACGGAGGTATCCAATCAGCCCTGAGATCCACAAAGGCGCGGAAACCAGGTTCGTGCAGATCATGAACTGATCGCGGAAAAAACCGTTCGCACGTCCTTCGCCCACGTCGCGTTTGTGGATGTGCTGCAGAAAATGCAGGGAAATGAAATCGTGGCGGATCTGCCAGATGAGATTCGGCAGGAAGATCAGAACGGAAAGTCCAACCCCAGCCCACAGCCATGGGCTCGCCAGATACTTTCTCACCCGGGTTAGCAGAACTCCGCCGACGACACCGCACACGTAGAAAGCCATGGTGTACTTGGTCTGGAAGCCAATGCCGATGAGCGCTCCGATCGCCAGCCACCATCGCTGATTCTCTGTCTTCAAGAGGCGAATCATCGAATACGCGATCAGAACCCACCACAAGTAGTCGAATGTCGTGTACTGAAACTCCGTCCCCTCGAAAAGCGAGAGCGGAGCCAGAGCGACACAGACTGCCGCCGTAATTTGAGCCAGTCGTCCTCCCCCAAGTTCGCGCGCCATCAATCCCGAGATGACGATTGCGGCGGCCTGCGCTATTACCGAAAACAGACGAAGGCCAACAAGAGATAGTCCGAACAAAGACATGCTGATCCGCTCAACAAATGGCGTAAGCGGCGGATACGGAACAAAACCCCAATCCATATGGCGGGCATCGCTCAGCACCTGCAGTTCGTCACGATGAAAACCGTAGCGTCCATTCGTCAGCAGGTGAAGCAATGCAACCGCGGCCGCAATGGCCAGTAACGCCCAAGTGTCAATTCGTGACGGTTGTTCAAGATTTGTGGAATTTAGGAGTGCAACGTTCGCAGACGCCATCCATCCTCCCCGGTCTGACACATGTACGGAGACGCAGCCAGAGGAGTTCCGCCCCTAGCCAGTCAGATGTTCACCGTCCCATGCTATCCTGCCCTAAAGCGCGCCTCATGCGGATTCTGACCCGCTACATCTTGCGCGAAGTCACGGCTCACGCCCTCATCGGCGCGGCTATCTTCACGTTTGTCCTGTTCACCCGCGATTTAGGTCACATTCTCGAGCTGGTCGTTCGGGCCAGCGCACCCCTGCCCAGCGTCGCGGAAATCTTCTCGTTCACCGTTCCCCTCGCCCTCACCTATACGCTCCCAATGAGCGTTCTAGTCGGCATCCTCATCGGGCTGAGTCGGCTCGCCGCCGACAGCGAAATCACCGCGATGCGCGCCAGTGGTATGGGCGTCTGGAGCTTTTTGCGCGTCCTCTCGATCTTCGTCGTCGGCGCATGGCTATTGGCCCTGGTTAATGGACTCTATATCGCACCTCGGTCTCAGGCCGCCTTGGGCCACCTCGAAGATCGTCTCAAAGGCTCCCAGGTTTCCTTCGAAATCCAGCCCCGCGTGTTTTACGAGGGCTTCCCAAAATATGTTCTCTACGTGCAGGACGTCAAAACGGCCCAGGGCGCTGCCGTCTGGAAAGGCGTCTTTATGGCCGATATCTCGGATGCGGCCAATCCGAAGATCACGCTGGCCAAGGAAGGCATCGTCATCAGCGAGGCGCCCGATCGCCTGCACCTGCATCTGATCGACGGATCCGCGCACGAAACCGACCCTAAAGACTCCGACCACTACCAGATCTCTACGTTCCAGCAGACGGATATCCCAATCGAACTGCCCTCGACCGAAAACAAATCGGACGAGTCACTTCCAGCGAGCGTCATGAGTACCGGAGCCTTGCTGCAAAAAGCCAGCCGATCCGATCCCGTTTCCGCCCGCTGGTATCTGATCGAGTTTCATCGCCGATTCGCGCTTCCAACAGCATGCCTTGTGCTGGCTCTGGTCGGAATTCCCCTGGGGCTTTCTTCCAAGAAGAGCGGCAAGTCGGGGGGATTTGTCCTCACCATTCTCCTGGTGTTCGCTTACTATGTGGTGTCACTTGTGGGAGTCTCACTGGCACGCCAGGGACGCGTTGCACCCTGGTTTGGAGCGTGGCTTGCTGACATCGCTTTTTTTGCCCTGGGGCTCTTCCTGCTGCTCCGAGCCGAGAAGCGCCCGTTTGAAATCGGTGCACTGAGGGCCTCGGGTAAGAGGCAGCAATCACGACCCCAGAACGGGTTCGCCCGCGCGCGCCGCGAAAACGCGTTCGAGCGCGCTTCCACCCGCCGCCGCGTCTTCAGCGCCAGTTTCCCCACTCTACTTGACGATTACGTCCTGCGCGATTTCTTCGTGTACCTGGGAATGATCCTCTCGACATTCCTGGTACTTGTCCTCGTCTTCACGCTGTTCGAGCTTCTGGGGGACATCCTGCGCAACAAGGTCCCGGCAATCGTCGTCGCTGAGTACCTGCTGAATGTCACGCCTTATCTGCTCTACAACGTGTCTCCGCTCGTCATGCTGCTGGCGGTCCTCGTCACTTTCGGGGTGATGCAGCGTTCGAACGAGATCACTGCCATTAAGGCTACTGGCACCAGCATCTACCGGATCGTCGCGCCCGTAATTGTAGCGGCCGCTATCTTCGCAGCTGGGCTCTTTTTTGCCGACCAGTTCTATCTGCCGCACACCAACAAGCGGCAGGAAGCCCTTCACAATCAGATCAAGGGGAAGCCGGCGCAGACCTACCTGCGTCCTGATCGCAAATGGATTTTCGGCCAAGCTAACGACATTTACTACTACCAGTTCTTCGATCCCGACCGAGATCAGTTCGGTAACATCAGCGTCTTCCAACTGGACAAGGCGAACTTCACCGTAACCCGCCGGATTCATGCCGACCGCGCCCGCTGGTCCGAAAATCTGGACCGATGGGAATACGAACGCGGATGGATGCGTACGTTGAATGTCTCGGCCATCTCCGACTACCGCTCGTTTGAAGTGTCGACCTTTCCCGATCTGCCCGAAACGCCTTCGTATTTCAAAAAGGAAGTGAAGCAGTACAGCGAGATGAACTACGAGGAATTGCATAAGTACATCCGGGATTTGCAACAGAGCGGATTCGACGTGGTGCGCCTGCGCGTCGAACTTAACAAGAAGCTCTCGTACCCGCTGATCACGCTGATCATGGCCGTCCTTGCGATTCCGTTCTCGCTTTCAACCGGAAAACGAGGGGCAGTCACCGGCGTGGCCGTTGCGGTAGGAATTGCAGTTTTCTATACGGTCGTATCGCGGCTGTTCGAAGCGATGGGAAACCTCAGTCAACTGCCTCCGGCACTCGCCGCGTGGTCTCCGGATCTGATCTTCATCCTAGTGGGGGGGTACCTGATTCTGAAAGTACCGACGTAGGAGTAGTGGTTAACTGCGAGTTATCAGGGGCCAGCAAGCGGCGGTCGAAAGCAGTCCGGGAAAAACTGACCACTACGACTCACCACTCTCCTACTTTACTGCCACTCCATAGGGCTGATTGTCGGTCGTAATCGGAGCCGCAGCCGCAAGGTCGCCAGAGGCTGGCGTAATGGAATACTGCGATACCGACCCCGAGTTGTAATTCGATACAAACATCCAGTTATCGTCAGCCCGGATCGTAATGGACGTTGGCCGGCTTCCGGTAACCACGGTTGCCGGGTTCATGGCCGTAAGCCCTCCCGAGACGGTACTGATTTTGAAAAGGGAGAGCGTATTGGAAAGCGTTCCGACGACGTACACGTTATTCCCGAACGGATCCACAACGATCGGACCCGGCCCATTGGCGCTTCCGGAAAGCGGAAACGGCGAACCAGCCACCGGCACCAGTGCACCATCAGCATTGGGGCAGGTACCCGTGATCTGGCTGCAAATGGTGTACGCGCTGATTCGGTTTGTGAGGCTATCGCTCACATAGACGAAGCGGTCGCAAGGATCAACGGCAACTCCAGCAGGTATCTGGTCGGTGGCAAACAGACCGGGGTTTGTTGTCGGAACTGTTAGGACGCCCGAAGTTGTGTTCACCTGGTATTCAAGCAATTGATTCCCTAGTTGATCGACTGCATACAGGAACTCCGAGGTCGGAGGATTGGTTCCCGGCGCCGAACAAACCGCGTTTTGAATTCCATTGATGCCGATCTTGGGAAATACGGTTGGAGTTGCAGCCACGGCCACGATGTCAAACCCGGCTTGCGATAGAGTCATCGGCACAGTCGGGTTGTAAAAAGGCGACCCCGTCACCTCGGTCAAACTGCCACCAGTTCCGACGGCGAACACTGAGACGCCACCTGGGACAAAACGCGAAGCGCTATCGCTCGTTGCGCGATCGGCCACAAAAACGAATTTCCCTACGCTATCGATGGAAATTGCGTATGGAACAACTGGAACGGGTTCAGTGTTTGGAGGCGCAGCGCCTTGAATTGTAATGGTCGCTTGAGCAAACGAAACCAGGTTCCCTACGCTTGTTGTCGTCCCGTCCGAATTGATCTTGAATGCCGCGATGCCAGTCTCACTTCCCGGACAGAGGGAGCTAGCATTCATGATGACGTACGCATACGTACCCGCGGGGTCCACAACCATTGACGCTGGCAACCCGTTCAGAATGCACGTTTTATTCCCAGTATCATTCACCGAATTGGCGATGGAGGAAACATGGCCGTTGTTCAGACCGAAGCTGAACGTCTGGATTACAGACGATCCCTGGCTCCCTACCAGCAGCAAGCCGTTGGACGAGGAGTTGTATTTGCTCCCGCAAGCCATCAGCAGTCCGATCGATACCAACCCCAGCACCCCGAGCAGCCACAATCGTTTCGACATTCTCTGGTCCGTCTCCATGTTTGGTGAGGTTTGCGCGAGCACGCCTCGGAACCCGCAGGACGGGTCCCATCACACTGAAAATGCGGGAAATCTCAACCCATTTGTGTATCAGGAATACGCGGGAAGAGCAAACTCCCTCAAAGACTGGTTGGAACCCTGGGAGCTTCGCGGAGTTGCCCGTATCACCTACAGGACAGTATACGGGAATCAAGATAGGGATATCGAAGACTGCCCCGTTTAAACTTTCGACGCCACCGAAACCCGTTCCCCCTGAGGCAGCGCTACTTTTCGGCCAGAAATCAAGGGGAGTCTTATCTCCACCACCAGACCACTTCGATCCCGGTTATAGGCCCGCACCTTACCACCGTGGAATCGCACCGCGCGCTCGGTGATGGCTAAACCAAGCCCCACTCCCCCTGTGTGGCGGCCCCGTGCCTCATCCAGACGGTAAAACGGTTCGAAAAGCTTCCCAAGCGCGTCCGCAGGCACGCCTGGACCTGAGTCCGTCACGCGAATCACCGCT
Organism: Terriglobia bacterium; assembly: GCA_963727085.1. Taxonomy (GTDB): domain Bacteria; phylum Acidobacteriota; class Terriglobia; order Terriglobales; family Acidobacteriaceae; genus Sulfotelmatobacter. The sequence continues at coordinate 638,374 of CAVSER010000009.1, forward strand.
TCGGAGAGACCTGCGCGCCCTTCACTCGCGAGTTCCACCTCGACCGATGTTCCCTCTTGCGTGTAACGTATCGCATTTCGCACGACATTCTCCATGGCGCTGTGGAGCAAAGAGGCGTTCCCGCGAACCTGCCAGTCTCCTTCAGGAACGCTGGCTTTCACGTGGCAATTCCGAGCCTGTGCCTCAAACTCAGCGTCCTCAACGACACTCACTACAACTTCATCCAGCGGAACTGGAGTCTGCGGCACCAACTGCTCTCCGTCTTCCAGGCGCGCTAGCGTAAGAATGCGGCCGATCAGCTCATTCAGCCGGCTCGCCTCCAGTTCGATGCGGTCGAGCATGTCCGAACTCTGCGAATCGGAGCGTTGGCGGGCGAGGCCCAGCGCCACGTTTAACCGCGCCAGTGGAGAGCGAAGCTCGTGCGAGATATCATTCAACAAGCGTGACTGCGCTTTCAGCAGGGTCTCGAGCCGCTCGGCCATGGCGTCGAAATCCCGCATCAGCCCTGAGACTTCATCCCGCCGGCTCATCGATGGGGCGCCCGCTCGCGCGGTCATGTCCCCCGCAGCCAATTGCCGTGCCGCCGTACGCAAACGCACGATCGGCTTGGTAAGGTACCAGGACAGCAGATAACAGACCAGCCCCGAGGTAATGATTCCGATAACTAAGCCGGTCAGCGGGACACCGCGCGGCCCAATGAATACACGAGGACCGGGCGGGAGTCCCATCACAACTGTGTAGCGGTGCTTCCCGTCTGACGATGCCCTCGAATCGCGCTGTGTTGGTGGCGCCGGAAACAGGAATCCGTCGTGTGGAGATCTTGGGCCGCCCGCTGCTACTCGCATTGCCCAGTCTGGAGCACCACGCTGCGAGACCTCGACGCCATGTTCGTCGAAAAGGTAAGCCCGCACGTGCTGTGTCTTGTCGAGGTTATCGAGGTATTCGCGAAGCTGCTGCTCGTTCCCCTCTTCGTATGCGCTGACGGCATCATTCAGAACCGATGTGCGCAGAGCTTCCCAAGTCGAACTGCGCGGCCGGAACGCCAGCGTTACCAGAATCGCGAGCACGAAAAACAACGCCTGTGCGATCCAAAATGACAGGAAGATTCTGACAAATACGCTTTTCATAGTGGAGTCTAAAGCTCTTCGGAGACGGCTACGCCTTGGCCTTCTCCCGCGGCCGGGCAAAAATATACCCTACTCCTCGAACCGTTTTGATGTGCTCGTCGGCCTCAGTGTCGCCCAGTTTCTTCCGCACTTTGCTCACGTGCATGTCTATGCTCCGGTCAAAGGGCGAGAACTTTCTGCTGAGCACTGCATTTACCAGCCGTTCTCGTGGCACAACTTTCCCCGCCTCTCGCAGCAGCACCTCGAGCAGATTGAATTCGACCGAGGTCAGATCAACAGGAGTGCCTTCCAGTCGTACGGTCCGCGTAGCGGGATCAAGCTCTACATCTCCTACGGTGACCACATCCGGTGCCGGAGAGTTCCCTTCGCCCCGTGTACGCCGCAATACCGCGCGGATGCGGGCCACAAGTTCGCGCGGATTGAACGGCTTCGGAAGGTAATCATCGGCACCAATTTCCAAGCCGACGATTCGATCGACATCTTCGCCGCGCGCGGTCAACAGCAAAACGGGCAACCGCGATACTGCGCGGATCCTGCGCAACACTTCAAACCCGTTGATGCCCGGCAGCATCACATCGAGGACTGCAAGCAAGTACTCGCCCGCGGTGGCCTTCTTCAGGCCGCTTTCGCCATCGTGAACACACTCGGTCGTGAATCCCTCTGCCCGAAGGTACTCTCCCACCAGTTGGCAAAGCTCCACGTCGTCGTCAATGACCAGAATGCGATCCATCTTTTCTCTGTTCATTGTGCATCAACCGGACGCATCGTGGCAGTAAAGAATTGTCAAACCCGGGCACCTGGTGCCTGTTCTGTAGGCAGATCGAAAGTCCAGCAGCAGAATCAAGGTTCGGGTTACAAAACTTTACTCTGGTTGACCGACTTTTTACCGCTTTTTGGAGAGGACTCGTGTTCCTATCAGAGAATGTAATGTCCCGGAAAACCGGACACACGAGGAGTCAACCAATGAAATCGATTCGCTCTCGCTTCCTGATTGCCGCTCTGGCAGTGCTGATGGGATCCATGATGGCAAAATCCCAGACGGCGGCCGACGCTCCGCCAGCGCCGCCCATGCACGGCCATGAATTTGGCATGGGCCCACACATGATGGGCTTCATGGCGCAGAAGCTCAATCTCACCGACGACCAGAAGACCCAGATGAAGGCTGTTTTTCAAAAGGAACATCCGACCATCAAGCCGCTGATGCAGCAGCAACACCAGATTGATGTGCAGCTGCGTCAATACGTCGAAGGATCCTTTGACCAGGCCAAGGTTCAGGCCCTGGCTGCTCAAAAGGCCCAGATTCAGGCGCAACTCACCGTCCAGGAGACGCGTATTCACAATGAGCTTTATCAGCTTCTGACTTCGGACCAGCAGGCTCAACTGAAGCAGATGGAAGCTCGGCATGAGGTGCGCATGCAGCAGCACATGAATAACGACGAAGAACCTCCAACTCCTCCGGAGCAGTAGCCACTGTCCGGTCTGGGCCCGAAAAGTCAATCTGGCGGGCGCGAAGCCGCAGCCTTCGCGCCCGCAGAGTAACGAGCAATGCTGAGCGTTTTTTTTCTGACGCCAAAACTCTCTTCCTCGCAGCCTTGAGCGCCATCATCGTGGAGATTCACTGAAGCGGCATTCGGCCGCGATCTGCTTCCAATTCCTCCGTCGGCCAAGGCTGAGACACTCGAAAGGCCCTTCGCGAGCGTCCCGTTCTGCTCCCGAAATTTATGAAGATCGGCTCGTGGCATGGCGTCACGAGGAACCTCTTCCGACGGCCCATGAGCCTTTGTACCCGTATGCAGTTTTCTGCATTCTTGACAGGGTGCTCAACTCCTACGATACTTCCGGAACTTATTTTGATACTCCACGCCGGGAGTTCAGGCCTTGGTTCTCAGGTTCCAACCGAATGCAACGATAATCCACTCTCGTCTGAAACGCATTGAAGCACGAGTCGCACATTCGTAGGATCGCTCCTAACCAGTCAGGGGCTTTCATCACCGCAAACGCCGTTTCGAAGCGGCCTCAACCCCCGAACCCAAGGTTCACCCGATCCCGGCTCCAGATTTCTTGTCGAAGTGACAACCGCATTAGGAGGCTGGCTTTATGAAGTCGCTGACCACGCAAGCCTGCGCTGCAGCTTGTATTCTGCTCACCACCATCACAGTTGGAACTGCGCTCGGTCAGGACATCTCGTCCACACCAAGTTCTCTCAAATTCGCAAATACCTACGTAGGCAAGGCGTCCGGCAGCAAGGTGCTGACGATCAATAAGGTCACAAGCTCGAAGATCACTATTAACAGCGTTAGTTTCGATTGCGACGGGTACGGGCTTGCATCCGGACTCGCACCGTTCACCCTCGGTCCGAGTCAGACTCTCACACACTATTCCGTGTTTTTCCAACCCACCGCGGCTGGGAACTACGACTGTAATTTCGTGCTAAGCCTGAGCGATAAGACGACGTTCAAAGTCCCTCTAACTGCAAGCGCATCCACGACAACCGCTGCCTCCTCCGTCACTCCTACTTCGTTGACCTTCGCAAGCCAGACCGTCGGGAAGAAAAGCGCTGCCCAGTCGGTAACCGTGAAGAATACTGGCAATCAGAGCATGAAACTGACCACGATTACTCTCTCGCCGCCAAGCTTCACGACGAGCGCGGTCACACTTCCGGCCACCATTTCCGCGGGCGGAAGCCTCTCGTTTTCCGTTTTTTACCAGCCCAGCCAGGTAACCTCGGAGTCCGGAGTACTTGATCTCACTTATGACTCCGTTCCGGACAGCGGTTCGAGCCTTAGCGGCAATGGAGTTGCTTCCAGCGCGTTGATTATTTCCAGTTCTCCGACGCTGCCGCAAGCCACGAAGAGTGCCGCATATCAGGCCACTCTCCAGACCAGTGGCGGAACCGGTCCGTTCACGTGGAAAGTGAGTTCCGGCTCTTTACCCAGCGGATTGACTCTGTCCTCAGCCGGCGTCATCAGCGGCACTCTCAATTCCAGCGTTGCCCAGGGAACGTATTCGTTCACGATTCAGGCGACAGATTCGAAGAGCGCTACGTCTTCGACCGTATTCAGCCTTGGCGTATACGCGAATCTGGGCGACAACTGCGCGAATATCTCGTTCGATGTACCCAAAACCACAACGCCGATGACGGCATTGAACGACCTCGGCACCGGCACGTACCAGGGTTCCGAAGGCGGGTTGTATACGAACGGGAGCAATGTCCGCCCCGCCTCGCATGACGCCGATGGCGTCGGCATCGCACAAGGCATCGGCCCACTCGACTCGAACGGGAATCCCGATCCCAACGGGAAGATGGTCCTGATGGCCATCGGCGAATCCACGGCGCAGCAAGAGTTCAGCCGGTTTCTGCCCATCGCCAACGCGGACCCCACAAAGAATCCCGCATTGGTTCTAGTAAACGGCGCACAAGGGGGCGCTACACCCAACAATTTCACCAAGACGACATCGAACTACTGGGCAACGGTAATGAATGATTACCTGCCTCAGAATGGCGTCACGGCCCAGCAAGTGGTCGCGATCTGGATGGAGGACACCGACGGCATCGCCAGCGGTACCTTCCCCAGTGACATGACGACGCTTCAGTCGGAATACGAAACGATGATGCAGACCATGCTCACGCTCTTTCCGAACTTGAAGCTGGTCTACTTCTCGTCACGCGTTTACGGCGGATACTCCAACGGAGTTGGAAGCCCCTCGAACCCTGAGCCTTATGCCTATGAAGTCGGCTTTGCAGTGAAGTGGGCGATTCAGGATCAACTGAACGGCAAGGCCAGTCTGAACTACGATCCCAGCAAAGGCGCAGTCCTCGCCCCCTGGATGTCGTGGGGGCCCTACTACTGGTCCAATGGCATGCTTGGCCGCTCGGACGGCACAGTATGGGATTGCGAGGACTTCTCGCCCGATGGAACGCATCCCTCGTCTACCTTCGGCCAGTTGAAAGTGGCTACGCCGCTCCTCAACTTCTTGCGGACGGACGATACGACGACTCCCTGGTATCTGGCGCACTAAACCAACAGGTGCTCCCTCGTCGGGAGGGAGCACCCAATCTCAATCTCTGCCCGCGAACTCATCTTTTCCAAGCTGGAATCCCGCCACCTAGTTTCCGAATCTAATAGCCTAATGCGCCACCGCGAACGATTCGTCGTCTTCATTGCTGTCATTCAGGCGATCCTCCTTTTTGCCCATTATTTCCTTTACGAAACCTGGATGTTTCGCCACATCGTGGCAGTTCCCCAGAAACTGTGGGCCGAACTCATCACTGGATTGCTCGCCATCAGCTTTGTTGCGGCTTCCCTGCTCGCTTTTTCGTACACCAACGCACTCATGCGCGCGTTCTATAAAGCCGCCGCCGTATGGATGGGCTTTCTCAGCTTCCTTTTTCTGGCAGCTATCTTGTCGTGGCTAATTTTCGCCCTGGCTGGATTTGGAGGCCTTGTTTTGAATTTCCACTTGCTGGTACAGATCCTCTTTGGAGGTGCCGCTATTGTTGGATTCTATGGGCTCTTCAATGCACATTGGACCCGCATCACCCGTATCAAAGTCGAACTGGAGAATTTGCCCGCCACCTGGCGCGGGCGTAAAGCCGCATTGGTCTCCGACGTTCACCTGGGCCACGTCCGCAACGGGAACTTCTTGCGTCGCCTGATTGGAAAGATTCTGCAGGAAGAACCGGACGCGATCTTCATCGCCGGGGATCTGTATGATGGCACGGCGATCGATGCCGTCCGCGCCGCTGAGCCTTTGAGCCAGCTCACTGCGCCTCGCGGTGTTTACTTCGTAGCAGGCAATCACGAGCAATTCGGAGATGACACGAAATACCTCAAAGCCATCGCGGCAGCTGGAGTTCGAGTGCTCCACAATGAAACCGTGGAAGTAGATGGTTTACAGATTGTCGGCGTACCCTACCGGAACGCAACTCAGAACGGCTCGCTCGATCGCATTCTTCGCAGCCTGCATCTCGATCACCGGCGGGCCAGTATCCTTCTCACCCATGCTCCCGACTACCCCGAGGTGGCCGAGGCGGCCGGCGTTTCGCTTCAACTCTCCGGACACACCCACCTGGGCCAGTTCATCCCGTGGAGTTGGATGGCTCGCCGTATGTACCGCCAATTTGTGTATGGTTTGAGCCGTATAGGGAAGATGCAGGTCTTCACCTCTAGCGGTGCCGGTACCTGGGGTCCTCCCCTGCGACTGGGCTCCAATCCCGAAATCGTCATGCTGGAGTTCGTTTAGACGAATTGGTAGAAGTGCGGCTCGCGGCTTTCCGCAACGAAAAACGCCTCGTGCTCGCGAGGCGTCGCCGGAGACTCCTTTCCCCCGAAAGAATTCCCGACACACGAAGTTAATCTGAAAACTTCCGCTCAAAACAAAAAACGCGAACCTTAGACCGATTCGCGTTCCTGCCAGTTAAAGGCCCCGAACTATCTTGCCTCGAACGAAAATCTTAGGGATTCGCTTGCGGCGGAGCCTGAATCTTTTCCACCGTATTCAACCGCTTCAGGTACGGGTAGAACGGCTCTACCTCAAACGGCTTTTTCTCCGACGCCGACAACGGATGGGCCGCTTGCGCTTTCACGATGTCGATCTTGTCGGACCAGGAATCAAGGGCAATGCGTGACCCGAGCGGTAGTGCCGCCATTTGACTCACCTGGTCCATCTGAAGTTGCTTCAGCGTCTTCGCCTGCGCCGTCATCCCAACGAGATGGCTGCTCCCGAAGTCGTTGCTCAAGCGGCCATGCAGGAGATTCGGCAACTGGGAGGAGCGCGCGTCCAGCGCTTCCAGGAATAGTTCTGCAGCTGCAAGCTTGTCTTTGTAGGGAGACTTTCCAAATAACTCGATAGCTTTTTTGTCAGCAGCCGCTTCTTCCGCCGGCTCGAAATGAAAATCCAGATGCGAAAAGATTTCCAAGTCGGGAAAGGGTAGCGTAAGTCCCGACAGGAACTTCTCGCCCGTGGAGTGATTCAGGACAATGTGCGCCAGTTCATGCGAAAGCACAGCGGCTAGGGTCGCCTCGTCCGGCAGCACATCGATTAGCCCCCGGCTTAATACGATCGTCCGACCCATCACAAAAGATTCCAGCGGGGTCGTCAGCAACACACGGCAGCGCACGGCGGGAATATCCAGATCATTCGTCACTAGGATATTGTTGACGACGGTCTCCAGGATGCGATCCACGTTCCCGTCCGGAGCCATCAGCCCGGATACCTGCAATCGTTCCACAACCTTGTCATCGGGAGAGTACGTATTGCCACCCAACGTCAGCTCGGGGTTCAGATTCTGCGAAGTCTCCTGCCGATTCGGATCCGCGGTGCCGACGTTATCGGTGAGCGGCTTTGCGTATTCCTTGTGATCCCCCGCATTCGCGAGGTCGTATCCCCAGACTCGCGTCTGCGCCTTGAACCAAAGCGTGTGGTGCGATGGATCATGTGGATCGGACTCCTCGGTGTACACATATGCAGGCGTAAAAACGATGCTGATTGTATTCAGCCGCCAACTATCAAAGTGAAATGATCGCTTGGCGTATGCCTTGGCCACGTACGTTCCCGTAAAACGGACGATATTGTAGTCCTGATCTTCGACCCAGATCCGCCCGAGAAACCCTCGGTTCTCTGTTTTTTCCTTGGGCGCCACATTCAACACGGCGCAACGCAGTTCCCCAAGGGTCTCCCAGTGGACAAACTCGAAGTCGTAGTTATTCGTGTCGAAATGATCCAGATCAGGGAACAGCGCCTCGGCAAAACCCTCTGGCCTAAAGCCCTCTCCATTCCTGGATGATTTCTTTTCGTTGGCACGTTCATCCCCGGTAAACGACAACGTAGCCGTACCCTTGCCTGTTACATCCAGGCGGCTCAGAAAGTAGTCGTCGTTTTTGGGAACGCTCCCCAACGAGGGATCCGGCGTCTGCTCCTGTACATATGTCTCGACAATCGGTTTGAAGTTCCGCAGCAACTTTTCCATACGTCGCTCCTGCTGGATTGCGGAATTCACCACCTCACCGAGAGTGACCTGTTTTTTCGCTGGAGAACTCTGCGCCGTTGGCGTTGCCAGGCTCGCGCCGCTAGCGGAGCCCGAACCGGGCCCAGGAATTTGCGCAGCGCCAAACGCTGTTGAACAGAGAATGTACAACACGCAACGAATCCAACTCATATTCAAGGAAGTCATGCAGCCCACAGTCTAAATCGTACCCTTGGCCAGGCGACACCAAATCGCAATTTCACCATTCCTTGCTGTCGCGAGCGTGCCTTCAGCCCGCTGGGATCGAAACTGCATCACGGATCTCGAGGAACATCCAGCGTGACTGAGGTCGCGGCGTTGCCGCTCCTTGCGTGGTATCATGCCGCGATTTTATGCTCCCGCCTCGCGTTGAAATCCAGCGGCGCCCCTCAATCGCATTATTCGCTATCTTCGCCATCGTGACGGTTGTCGCTTCCTACATCTTTGTTGTAATGCTGGCAGCCGCGTGTGTTTACCTTCCCTACATAATCTTGTTTCACTCCGAGTCTCGCGGCTTCCAGACACTCGTGCTCTTTCTCTTCGGTGTTGTCATCGCAGCCACCATGCTATGGTCGCTTGTACCTCGTCGTGACAAATTCACCGCCCCAGGACTTCTCCTCGATCGCTCCACTCAGCCCCGACTTTTCGTCGAGTTAGACAGTATCGCCTCGGCTCTGAAGGAGGCGATTCCGCGGGAAGTTTATCTCATAGGCGATGCAAACGCCTTCGTCTCCGACCGGGGCGGGATTTTGGGCTTTGGCAGCAGCCGGATCATGGGGATTGGACTGCCGCTTCTTTCCACACTCACTGTGTCCCAGTTTCGGGCTGTGCTCGCGCACGAATTTGCCCACTATTATGGCGGAGATACCAGTCTCGGACCGTGGGTGTACAAAACCAAGAGCTCGATGATCCGTGTTTTCGAGAACATCGGATCGATCGGCGAACTGGCACGTATCGCCATTCTTGGCGTCATGTACGTTGTGGTCACTTCCGTCCTGAAGTGGTATTTCGTCGGATTCCTTCGCTCCATCAATTTCGTTTCCCGGCGCCAGGAATTCCGGGCCGACGAACTCGCCTGCCTCGTGGCCGGAAGTGAAAATCTGATTGAAGGACTGCGGACGATCCATGGCACCGGCATCGCATGGCCCTCGTATTGGAAGTCTGAAGTGGCGCCCCTGCTCGGCGAGGGCAAGCTTGTTGCAATCAGCGAAGGATTCACCCGTTTTCTGCGTGTGCCCGATATCTCGACCGCGATCGAAAAGAGTCTTGCGGAACGACTGGAGAAGGAGAAAACTGAGCCATACGACACCCATCCTCCCCTGCGCGACCGCATCTCCGCCGCCAAGAGGTTTGCTGATTCGATGGCTCCACAGGATTCCCGTCCCGCGATTGCCCTCCTCGACAACCCACAGTCCTCGGAGATCGACTTCGTCGAGGAGTGCGTTCCCGACATCCCTTCGGGAAGCCTGCAATACGTTCGTTGGGATGACGTTGCCGTCCGGGTCACGATTCCGTCGTGGCAGAGCTTTGTCGAGGAATATGCGGATGATCTGAAGGGTGTTAGCGCCGAGTCGATCCCCGATCAGATTCCGAACTTTCGCCAGATCGGGGCACATATCCGCGATCCCAAGGGAATGTTGCTCTCTGCCGGGCAACGGACATTCCGTGCCGGTGGCCTCTTCGCCGGCGCGCTGGCTCTTGCGATGGTACATACCGGATGGGAGTTGGAGGTCGATCCGGGTGTGTTCCGGATGCGGCGGGGGATCCACGAACTGAATCCCTTCGACGCGGTAAATCAGCTCATGGCAGGAAAACTCTCCCGCGAGGATTGGGTCGCGCGGTGCCAAGAACTTGGCCTTTCAAGACTTCTTCTCACTCCGCACTCCGCCGAAGACCAGCAACCGTCTGCCGAAACAGAGCTCTTTAGCTTTCAGGAACCGGAGTAATCCGCAGTTACCTTCATGCTGGCCTGTCGGTTCCACGAAGTAGGATGGCGCTAGCGGCATTCCTGTCAGCCCATGAGACGTGTCGGAATTCTGCACCTTCACTGCTAAAATCTCATCTACTGAATTTGCATGTTTCCTAAGAATCTGCGGCCACTGCTCCCGTACCTGAAACGCTACCGGTGGAGCTACATATTCGGCACCCTCACCGTATTCCTCACGAACGGCACGTGGATCCTTTTCCCACTGGTTCTCGGCAAAGCCGCGGACGATCTGAACCAGGGCGTAACGAAGCATAAGCTTTTGATCTACGCGGGATTGTTGATCGCCATCGCCGTCATCAAAGGAATTTTCCAGTTCCTGACCCGCTGGGTAGTTATCGGGATCTCGCGCGACATCGAATTCGACCTGCGCAACGACCTGTTCGCGCGACTGGAGGGCCTCAGCTACTCCTACTATCAGCGCAATCGCACCGGCGACATTATGGCGCGCGCCACCAACGACCTGAATGCTGTCCGAATGCTGCTGGGCCCGGCAATCATGTACTCGGCGAACACCATCGTCTACACGGCGGGGGCATTAGCCTTCATGATTTCGATCAGCCCATGGCTGACGCTTTTTACCTTTCTGCCGCTGCCTGCGGTCAGCATCATCATCCAGACCTTTGGACGCCGCATCCATGAGCGATTTGAGCGCATTCAGGCGATGTTTTCCGATATCTCTGCGCGAGCACAGGAGAACTTCTCGGGCGCCCGCCTGATTCGGGCCTACGTGCAGGAGGAAGCCGAGATTGCGGCCTTCGAGCGCGAGAACAAAGAGTATATCCGCCGCAGCCTCAAACTCGTTCGCCTTATGGGAATGCTCTGGCCTACGCTCGAACTGATGCTCGGCTGCGCGGTCGTTCTGGTCCTGTGGCTTGGCGGGCGTGAAGTGCTTACGGGCCAGTCCACCGTTCGACTGGTATCCAATTCAGGTTCTTCGAATCCTGGAGTGGTCACCACTCTAAAGCTGTTTGGGTCGATGACCGTCGGACAATTCGTCTCGTTCAGCACCTACATGATGCAACTCACGTGGCCGATCATTGCGCTCGGATGGGTCATCAACATCTTCCAGCGCGGAACCGCCTCTCTCATCCGCATCAACGAGATTATGCACGAGCAGCCGGAGATTCAGGATGCTCCTGTCGCGCAAGACCGCGATATTACCGGCGAAATCGAATTCCGGCACTTGAACTTCAGCTATGACGGGAAGCGGGTTCTCCATAACGTGAACTTGCGCATTCCCTCCGGAACAAGCCTGGCCATTGTTGGTCCAACCGGATCCGGCAAGACTACGCTCGTCGATCTCATTCCTCGCATCTACGACGCAGAGCCAGGAATGGTTCTGATCGATGGTGTTCCGATTCGCGAATACTCGCTTTCGTCGTTGCGCAAGCGCATCGGATTTGTGCCGCAGGAGACATTCCTATTTAGCGAGCGCATCCGCGAGAACATTGCGCTGGGCGTAGATTCCGCAACGGACGCAGAAATTAAAACTTCCGCCGACGCGGCGAACATCGCGACCGACATCGAGAGCTTCCCCGAAGGATACGAAACCCTAGTCGGCGAACGTGGAATCACGCTGTCTGGAGGACAAAAACAGCGCACGGCCATCGCCCGGGCGCTGATTCGGAACCCTCGCATACTGATTCTCGACGATGCGCTTTCCAGTGTCGACACGCAAACGGAAGACCGAATCCTGAATCATTTGCGCGACGTCATGCAGGGCCGAACCACGATCTTCATCTCGCACCGCGTATCTACGGTGCGCAACGCGGACCGTATTGCGGTGTTGCACGGAGGGCGCATCGTCGAACTGGGAAACCATGACGAACTCCTGGCTCGGAATGGCTACTATAGCGACCTGTATAACAAGCAACTGCTCGAAGAGGAACTCGCAGAGGTTAGTTGATCAGCGATGCCAGTGCATCCTGCGCAGACATTTTGTTGACAACCCTCATACCCAGAACGTCTACTCTTTAGCTATTGGGGTTTGCTGTTCCACCTGGGGAAAATTCACTCACTATGCAGCGGATCACCACCGAGGAGATCCTGGATTCAAACCTGTGTCCGCGCGCAGAGGTGGAAACGTCCCTCCGCGATCTCTGCCGCATCAACCGATGGTTTGGCGGAGTGGCCACCACGCGAAGCCTCTTCGAGCGGGTGGCGGGAAAAACCGGCAAGAAACATCTCTCTGTCCTTGAAGTGGCCGCCGGATTTGGCGAAGTGCCCAGAGCAGCTGGCGAGCAACTTGCCAGCAAGGGACTGTCACTCGACATTACCGACCTGGACCGGGTCGATACTCATCTGCAGCACAGTCACCGTGCCCTCGTTGGGGATGCCCTTGCTCTTCCGTTCCGCGATAACAGCTTCGATCTGGTGAGTTGCAGCCTCTTTGCACATCACCTGCAACCTCAGGAATTGGCGGAGTTTGGTCGTGAAGCTTTACGGGTGAGCCGCAGCGCATTCCTCATCAACGACCTCATTCGCCATCCGCTCCATCTCGCACTGGTCTATGCAGGATTCCCCCTCATGCGCAGTTATGTCTCACGCGTAGACGGTGTCGCGTCCGTAAAGCGGGCCTACACTCCCAACGAGATGCGACAGATTCTGTCGAACGAGCTACCCCCCCTTAAGCGCATCGAGATCTCACAGCATTACCTTTTCCGGATGGGCGTAATCGTCTGGAAGAACTGACCGCTATAAACTCTTACCACCACACATCAGGTCTGCCATTTGCGGTATGATTCGCTCAAATGGCGAAAAAATCGACGAACTTTGAAGTCACCTGTCCCTGCTGCAGCGCAGTGTTGAAGGTCGACACGGAGACCCAGGCTGTCATTGCCCACACGCCGGCCGTAAAGCCTAAGACTTTCGCCGACATGGAAGCCGCTGCCAAGGCGATGCGGGAGCAGGATACGCGGCGCGAATCCATCTTTCAGCAATCCGTCGAGGCTCAGAAGCATGCGTCCGACCTGCTGGAGAAAAAATTCCAGGAGGCGCTGAAGAAGGCGAAGGAAACTCCAGACACCGGGAAGCCGATCCGTGACTTCGACCTTGACTGATCCGCCCGCGACGATATGCGCATGAGTCGCCCTCTGCTGCTTGGCCATCGCGGAACACGCGGCCTCAAATCCATTCGTGAAAACACACTTGCGGCGTTCGACCGTGCAATCGCCGACGGCTGCGACGGATTCGAGCTCGATGTGCGAGTCACGCGAGATGGCATTGCGGTCATCTGGCACGACGAAAAGATGCGTTTGATCAAGATCGCACATGCTGGAGGCGAGAAGCTCAGAAGCCTGCCACGCCTGGAAGATGTTCTTATTCGCTACCAGAACAGCGCATTCCTGAATATCGAGGTGAAAGTTTCAGGAGCTGAAGGAACTACGGCTGCGCTATTACGTAAGCATCCCCCGAGACGAGGATATGTGGTCTCGTCATTCCTTCCGGAAGTGGTGAAGTCCCTGCGTGCTGAGAATCCGGCAATGCCGCTGGGCCTGATCTGCGAGAAGCGCACGCGACTAACTCTATGGCGCAATCTTAATGTCGACTACCTGATGTTGCATCAGAAGCTTGCGACTCCTGAACTGATCGAAGAACTGCGTGGTGCACGTAAGAAAATATTCGTCTGGACAGTGAATGATCCCGCCACGATGCAGTGCTTCATCGACCTCGGCGTCGATGGAATCATCTCGGACAAGACGGAGATTCTCTGCCAAACGCTGAAGAAGTGACTGGAGGCTGGGAAATCAGTCGGCCGCAGCTTCGAGAGCCGACTTGCTGAGCACGGGTTTATGCAAGAAGGCGGTCCTCTCTGTTTCGAAGGCTTCCAGGTTGGATCCGAGATCCTGTTGGCTCCATCCCAGAACAGCGCCAACACGCAACGCGGCTTCACGGCTGCAGGACTCTGACCAGCAAGGCCCTAAAGCAACGGGAACTCGGCGCAGGAGAGCATCGGCCAAGGTGACGGCAAATTCCTTTCGGTAGGCCTCCAGAACTTCAGCAACAATGTGCGACGTGTGGGGACAGATGGGCGCTCGTAGTTCGGCGCTGACGAGAGCCGTGCGAGCTATATCCATCGCTCGCTTTCCATGCCACTCCATTATGCCTCGTGCTGTTTCCTCGCTGACCGATCCGGCGCGGGCAATTTCGAGGACTTCCTGATCCAGCATCGGGTCTAGCGCACTTCCCGGCCCAATCGTGACGGCTTTGGGATCTTCGACGTTCAGACCGATCTTGCGGGCGCAGTCGCGGGCGAGCGACGCTGCCGTTGTCAGCTTGCCCCCGACGACTGAAATCAACCGGGAAGCACCTTCATCGGAGTGGTCGTGGAGGAAATGGCGGCGCGTGACGGCAGATGGCTTATTCCCGGGAGAATTGGGCAAAGGCCGAATACCGGCAAACGCGTATTTTATGTCGGACGCCGTGAACTTGGCTTTTGGGAACAGATGCACCGCAGTGCGCAGCAGGTATTCGATTTCTTCGTTTGAAGGAGCGGTCTTGCCCGGGTCCCCGGTGTCCGAGACTTCTGTAGAGCCCACAAGGATCTGGTCGTTCCAGGGGAGAACGAATACGGGACGTCCATCCGCGGCCTCGGTGTACAGCGCTGCCGTAGGGGAACCAGAGAAGCGAGGCAACACAATGTGGGAACCACGCACCCCACCCAGCAAAGGCTTCCCCGTTCGAACGGTAGAGCGCTGGCAAATGCGATCCACCCAAGGACCGGTGCAGTTGATGACCCAGCTGCTATCGACCCGCTCGTCTTTGCCGGTGGTACGGTCGCGGAGCAACACGCCACGGACGCGCCCCTGTCCGACGTCGATGGCGAGTACCTCACAATGATTTCGCACCACCGCTCCGGCGTCGGCCGCTTCGGTCATCCACTCGGCGGTGAGGCGCTCGGGAAACTCGCACTGGGCGTCTTCGAAGTTAAGCATCAGCCACTGATGGCCGGCATCGAGCGCTCTTTGCACGCGCTTCATCTCGATTTCGCTCGGCTTGGCTGCTTCCCGTCCGGCGGTCTTCTGATATAGCCAGAGCCCGGCACGAACCTTCATGGCACTGCGCTGGCTCTGCTCATTCAATAGAAAGACGAACTGGACGGGGTGGACCAGGTGCGAGCGCTCCCGCAGGAGACGTTCACGCTCCCTCAAGGACTCGCGAACCAAAGACAGTTCCCCATGCTCCAGATAGCGCAAGCCTCCATGAATGATGCGGGTGGACCGGCTGGTTACGCCCGACGCAAAGTCATTCTGCTCCACCAGCAAGGTGCGCTTTCCACCGCGGGCACACTCCCGCGCGATGGCGACACCATTGATACCGCCACCGACAACAATAACGTGGAAGTGCTGTCCTTCTAGCGAGGGCCGGGGTTTAAGCGCTAAAGCCATGGGGGTAGTTGTTGTCAGCACAGCTAGGGCACATGACCAGAACCTGTTGATACAAGTGCACCTGCACAGATTCTGCTCCATCGCAAAAGCGCGAAGAAGATAACGATAGTCCAGTTTCGTAACTGGCAAGTTCCATCAAGCTGTCTGGATCAATGATAACGAAAGTAACCTGTCTGGGGGCAGACAGCCCGGCACCAGAGAAGCACCGGGCCGTAGGGGAAATTGACTAGGCTGTCCGACGAAGCTGTACGGAATCGCCGGCTTCTTGCGCGAACATATCGATCATTTCCCGATTAAAAGCAGGAATGTCATCCGGCTTGCGGCTGGTCACCAACTTGCCGTCGCGGATTACTTCCCGATCCTCCCAGTTTGCGCCAGCGTTGGTCAGATCCGTCTTCAGCGAAGGCCAAGACGTCATTGTGTGGCCTTCCACGCCACCTGCTTCGATCAGGGTCCAGGGACCGTGGCAGATGGCTGCAACCGGTTTACCCGAGTCGGTGAATGCCTTCACGAATGAGACCGCGTCGGGGTTCATCCGTAGGTGATCCGGGTTCATGACCCCGCCGGGCAGCAAAAGCGCGTGAAAGTCCTGCGCTCGAGCTTTCTCCAGTGAAACATCGACGGGGATCTCCTTGCCCCATTCCTTCATGTTCCAACCTTTGACCTTGTTCCCCGCTGGGGAGACGACCATTGTGGTCGCACCCGCTTGGTCTAGAGCTTTTCTTGGTTCGATGAGTTCCACTTGTTCGAATCCGTTATCAACTAGTATCGCGATTCGCTTACCGCGAAGAGTATCGCTTGCCATTTCATTTCCTCCTTCTATGAGGTAGCACTGAATGATTCATCTAGTCTGTTCAGGAGACAGCCAAACCAGCCGCCCCCGGTAGGATGCTGCACAGTGGGGTGCGGTTGGCGCTCGCGTTGCCTGACGCGTCGGCCGTCATTTACAGTTGTCTGCGCATGCCCACCACAGGAGAACGCTTCGAAAAAGCGGTCGCGATCATGGAGCGCCTGCGAGCTCCGGGCGGCTGTCCGTGGGATCGAGAACAGACTTTCGACTCGATCAAGCCTTTCACCCTGGAAGAAACCTATGAAGTCCTTGAAGCGATCGATAACCGGGACTGGCCTGAGCTGACCGGAGAATTGGGCGATCTGTTGTTGCAGGTTCTGTTCTATGCAGAGATGGCCAAGGAACAGAATTCTTTCTCGATTGACGATGTTCTCGATCGCCTCTCGAACAAACTGATCGACCGGCATCCCCATGTGTTCGGAGAAGTGAAGGCCGACACATCCGAGCAGGTGAAGCGGAATTGGGAAGCGTTGAAAGTAGAGGAGCGAAAGAAGAAGGCGAAGAGCGACGACGCTGCAGCCGCTGAGAAACGGTCCGTTCTGGCTGGCGTATCGCCGGCGATGCCGTCGCTCATTGAAGCGCACAAACTTAGTTCACGTGCTGCGCAGAGTGGATTCGACTGGCCGAATATCGACGGGCTCTTTGAAAAACTCGGGGAAGAAACTGACGAACTGCGGGAGGAACTGAAAGAATTTCCCGCTCCGGGGCCGGCACCGCAGGGACGGGGCATTGCAGGGTCAGGCCGGACAGTCGTTTCCGAAGAACTGCAGGCTCGACTGGAAGAGGAGGTTGGGGATCTGTTCTTCGTACTGGTGAACATAGCACGCTATCTTTCGGTAGACGCGGAGTCGGCGCTTCGCAAGACGAATCGCAAGTTCAAGAGGCGCTTTCAATGGATGGAAGATCATTTGCACGAATCGGGGCGGACGGCTGAGCAGGCATCCATGGAAGAACTCGAATTGCTGTGGCAGAAGGCGAAGAAGAAGGAGAAGTCCACCGGTGCGAAGGGGGGGCGACGAGCGTGACCGTGGACAAGATCGAACTGCGCCGCTGCCATCATGTCGACGAGTTTCGCGCCTGCGTCGCCCTTCAAAAAGAGGTCTGGAATTTTAGCGATGCAGACCTCGTCCCCCTGCGCATGTTCGTAGTAGCTGACAAGGTCGGGGGCCAAGTAATGGGAGCGTTCGAAGGCGATGCCATGGTTGGCTTCGCACTGTCGGTACCCGGAACACGATCGGGACATGTCTATCTGCACTCCCACATGCTCGCGGTACGGACGGAATACCGCAACGGCGGTTTGGGGCGCAGGCTGAAGCTGATGCAGCGCGAAGAAGCGCTGTCGCGCGGGATCGAGTTAATCGAGTGGACCTTCGATCCCCTGGAGATCAAGAACGCATATCTGAATATCGAGAAGCTGGGAGCGATCGCACGACGGTACAACATTAATCAGTACGGGATTACTTCTTCCCCGCTACAAGGCGGCCTGCCCAGCGACCGACTGATTGCGGAGTGGTGGTTGAAATCAAAGCGCGTGGAATCCTTGCTAACGGACGGAACTCGCTTGTCGTTTCACAGCGAGACCAGTATCGGAGTGCCTGGACAGATTTACGAATGGAAGGCCGGTGCAGAGAATCGCGGCAAAGCGCGCGAGGTACAGGAAAGGAATCGCGAACAATTTCTGCAGGCCTTCGGAGCAGGGCTAACGGTGCTTGGGTATGAGCGCGATGCCGCGGGAAATGGCCGGTTCCTGCTCGGGCATTGGGA
This sequence comes from Terriglobia bacterium, assembly GCA_963727085.1. Taxonomy (GTDB): domain Bacteria; phylum Acidobacteriota; class Terriglobia; order Terriglobales; family Acidobacteriaceae; genus Sulfotelmatobacter. The sequence goes on from CAVSER010000009.1 coordinate 656,495, forward strand.
TGAGAACTGGTCGTACGCGTCCAAAGAATAGGTTCGTTCGCGAATATCAAAATGAAAATCGAAGCCATTACACTGCGAGAGATTCAGATGCCGCTCGTCCATTTTTTCGAGACGAGCTTCGGACGGACCTACAGCCGGCGCATTCTCTTGGTCACCGTACACTGTGACGGTGTCGACGGCTGGGGCGAGAGCGTGATTGGAGAGGATCCGTTCTACAGCAGCGAGTGGATCGAAAGCGCATGGCCCACACTGACCACCTATTTGATTCCCATGCTTCTTGGCAAGCAGGTGGAGTCGGGGCGCGAGATCCCTGCTCTGCTTGCGAAAGTACGATCCCACCGCATGGCAAAAGCGGGGTTGGAGAATGCCGTCTGGGACGCGGAGGCAAAGCAGAAGCACGAGCCCCTCTGGAAACTGCTGGGCGGCACACGCACTGAGATTCCATGTGGTGTATCGATCGGAATCCAGGATTCGGTTGAACAACTGTTGGAGAAGATCGATATCGAACTGAAGGCCGGGTACCGGCGCATCAAGGTAAAGGTCAAACCAGGATGGGATGTGAACGTGCTCGAGCGCATTCGCTCGCGATGGGCCGACATCACGCTGAGTTGCGACGCAAACTCTGCGTACACATTGGACCAGGGAGAGCATCTGCGGAAGTTTGATCAGTTCAATTTACTGATGATCGAACAGCCGCTCTGGAATGACGAAATTTACTATCATGCGCGCCTGCAGAAGGAACTACGGACCGCAATCTGTCTTGACGAATCGATTGTGAACGCGCGCAGCGCGGCATTTGCGCTGGAGGCTGGGGCGTGCAGGATCATTAACATCAAGGTGGGACGCGTAGGCGGATTCAGCGAGGCCATCAGCGTGCACGATGTGGCTCAGTCGCACAAAGTTCCAGTATGGTGCGGAGGCATGCTTGAAACCGGTATTGGACGCGCCCACAATATCGCCCTTTCGACGCTGCCGAACTTCAGCCTGCCCGGGGACGTGTCGGCGTCAAAACGTTACTGGAAGGAAGACATCATCGATCCGGAAGTGACAGTGTCCCCGCAGGGAACCATCGCGATCTCCAATCAGCCAGGGACGGGGTATCAGATTAAGGCCGATTTGATTGAAAAACTGACGGTTCGGAAACAGACACTGCGCGCCTAAGCATTTCGCATCGAGATAAGTGATCCGGATATGGCAGACGAGTTGGCTGATGATTGACGGGGCGATCATCGCTCCTCTCCTGCTGCAGGTGCTTTCAGGTGAGCCAGTTTTTCCTGCTCCGACTTCAGCAGGTCCACGCCCTTCGCGAATGGCAAGTCTCCTGGTACGCGCTGAAAATCGCTGAAGATCTCGTCGGTGACCATGCTGATGCCCTTAAACACAAGAATCTTTCCTGTAACCCTCAGGCTCATGGAGGTTAGTTCCCAGCAGCCTTCGCCGACGTCGGCTTGCTGAACGCGGAAGTATCCGCCCTTGTCGAGGTGTCCGATGATCCCCCACCCGAAGTTGACATCCCGGAACAGCGTGCCGTCGATCCTTGCGATGCGATGGGCAGCGCCGTCGATCAGGAGATACCCCTGCATGCCAGCAAGGACCTGCTCGACGCGGCTCGGAGGAGAGTACGACGGATTTGGACTAAACTTAAGTCGAACAAGCGGATCACCAGCCTTGCCCTGGGCTGAGGTTCCAGTCTCGGTCCCTTCGTATTCATAGCGAAATGCGTCAGGCAGTGCTTTCACGATGCGCAGGGTTCGGTCGGAGTCTTCCTTCTCGCGGGCATGCTTTTTTCTCAGCTGCTCGGGATTATTCATCAGCCAGGTAAGATGGCCCAGTTCGGCCTGTTCCTGTTCAGCAATCAGCGGTTTGTCGTTGATCGCGACGAGCATTCCGGCCATCGCGTCGTTGGTCTCGACATAAAGGCGTGTCTGCGAGCCTTTGGGGCCCTCCTTGCGCGAGCGGAACATGTGCTTGAGGTCAGTGCGGTCGGCGGCGGCAAGCTCTTGCGCCACGGTCTGCCGGACCAGGTCGTTGGCAGAAACTTGGAGAGCCTTCTGGTCCTGAGCGCTCAGTGCAGGCGCAGCAAGCAGCAGCGCGATCCACAACAGCACATTGCTGCGGATTGATCCTTCCGAAAAGGGGATCATCGGTGCAGTTAGTGTAACAATTGCCCCAAAGGGGTTGCATAAGAGGCCTCTGGCCGGTCAGATACGCGAACGCTGGCTTGCCGCTTCTTCCATGTCTTGGGTATAGTCGATGGGAGCGACGCGGCCGTCCTGTACCTGCCTTCCCAGTCTCTCGGTGGTGCAGTATCCGTTTCCAAAGGAGAATCTATGAGTGCTCCGTTGTCGGCAGATTTGGCGCAGATTGGCAAGTCGGTGGTCATCAAGGGCGAATTGTCTGGAAGTGAGGACCTTTACGTGGATGGCCAGGTTGAGGGCAGCATCGCGCTCAAGGGCAATAGTTTGACAGTCGGCCCGCACGGGCAGGTCAAGGCCTCTGTGGAAGCGAAGGGCGTAATTGTTCAAGGGAAGCTCGAAGGCAATGTTCTGGCGAGCGACCGCGTCGAGTTGCGTAAAACCGCCGTAGTCACAGGAGATATCGCGACGCAACGAATTGCAATTGAGGAAGGCGCCTACCTCAAGGGTAAGGTTGACATTCAGGGCAGAGCGGAAAAGGCGGCTGGAAAGTAACTCCTGCTGGCTCGCTTCGACGAATTAAAGTAAGAGTTGAACGGTCCCCGCGCATCTAGCTGCCTCGGACTAGATAGAACAGGTCTGATGGCATCGGTCACGCAGAACTTCATGAAGCTCTTTCGCTCATCGGGCGGTGCACCACAGGAAACACCGCAAACCGCCCAGAAACTGACCCGCCGTTCCAGCGGGCTCGGCGAACTTTCCCGCCTCTGGGATTCGGATACGCCTTTGTGCGTACTGGATCTCGGATCGACGTCGCCATCGAACATCCGCTTCTTTACCGAACGTGGGCACAAAATCTACAGCGAAGACTTGCTGGTGTCCTCCACGGAGCCGGGGCTCACCACCAAGGACGAGCAAGGAAACCCAGTGCTCGATAGCCGAAAGTTTCTGGCCGAGAACCTGCAGTATCCAGCGGCGCACTTCGACGTTGTGCTGTGCTGGAACCTTCCGGATTATCTCGATGAAAGCCTCGTGCGGCCGGTCATGGGTCGGCTATGGTCGGTTTTAAAACCGGGAGGCATGCTGCTGGCTTTCTTCCACACCAAAGACGCTGGTCCCGATTCTCCCTGCTATCGCTTTCACATTCTCGAGAAAGACATGTTGGAGATGCAGCGGATCGTGCTGCGGCGGGAAGCGCGCCGCGGACCGACGGGAGCCGTCCACACCGCGATCGGTGAGGGATTCCGGCTCCAGCGCGTCTTCAACAACCGGCACATTGAGACCCTCTTCCGCGATTTTGCCTCAATCAAATTCTTCTTGGCGCGAGACAACGTGCGCGAAGTGCTGGTCGTGCGGTAGTCGTACCTACCCAAAAACGCTCACCTAGCGATGAAGTCTGATCGGGAAGATGTGGAAGATGTTCAACATCTCCCATCCCAGAAGAAATACCGACATCAGGACAGTCATGACAGCCAGGAACTCACCGAATGTGAGCCCGCGTTTGCTGGGCTCCATCCGGCGGGCGGCCAGGCTCAGGATGTTGAGTGTCGCGAATCCGAATACCACCGCCCAGAGAATGTTGTAGACGTCCTGCCGCGACCCGCGGTATAGCACGATCCAAACCAGACCAACCACGCTCGCGGCGAGACCGCCGCCCATTGGACGTGACGTTATAGCACTTTGGGCGCCTCGGGTGAGGCTAGTGATCAGTGTGGCTGCCGTGAGAGACATTCGTTCACAATCGCGCTGTTGATTGGATATTACATCTTTTCAGGTTTGCATTCACAGTTGTCGGGCGCGGCCGAACCTCACTGTTAAAAAACGTGAAGTTGCGGGCTTAGTAAAATGGATCATGGCCAAACCGCGGTTCATATTCTTCGATGTAGGCAATACTCTCCTGTTCCCGAACCGGGATCAAGTGCTTGTGCCTTTGCCTCAGGAGAAACACCCCACTCTTCAGGAGTGGCAAGCACTGGAGCGGCGCACAAAGCAGGAGTTTGACGCCGGATGGACGAACGGCAAGGTCGATCATGGCTTTTGGTGGACTTTCCACACGCACTTGCTACGGCAACTTGACTACCTCGACGATGACGTCCGCAGCAAACTGGTGCAGAACACGCAAAACTCAGCGAATTGGGACCAGATTCTTCCGGGAACACGGGACGCACTGGACCGCATTCGAGGCGAGCATTCCATCGCCGTGATCTCGAATGCGGACGGAAAGATTGATGCAGTCCTGCGACGTTGTGGGATCTGTGATTGCTTCGCAAGCATTACGGACTCAGGGAACGTCGGGCATGAAAAACCACATCCAGCGATATTTGGGGCCGCACTGCGTGAAATGAAGGCCGATCCCGCGGATAGCCTTTATGTGGGGGACGTTTACTCGGTGGACTACGTTGGGGCGCGGAATGCGGGCATGCAGGCAGTTCTTTTCGATGTTGCCGGAGCTTACAAAGGTCGAGACCTTCCTCGCGTGGAATCGCTGAAAGAACTCGAAGGCTGGCTGTGGGCTTAGCGTAGGACGACGATTGGGGAACAAGAATGTTCGACACAACGAGGCTATTCCTTTTTTTCACGGCGGCAGTCATGCTGGCGGTCGCCCCGGGCCCGGGCATGCTCTATGTGCTTGCGCGTAGCCTAGCAGGCGGAAAGCGCGAAGGAGTGCTTTCAGCTTTCGGAACCTTTCTTGGCGGCATGGTTCATGTGTTTGCCGCTGCTCTCGGTGTATCGATCATCCTGGCGAAGTCAGCCTTGGCGTTTGCAGCGGTGAAATATGTCGGTGCCGCATACCTCTGCGTCCTGGGTGCGCGAATGATTCTTGAGGCGCGGCGCGATGACGCGGCATCTGCGGCCACCTCACAGGAGATCACGCCAACTCGTAATCCACTATGGCAGGGCGTTGGAACGGAAGTGCTCAATCCCAAGACGGCCCTGTTCTTCCTGTCCTTCATTCCTCAATTCGTGTATCGCGCGAACGGACACGTCTTCCTGCAATTCATAATCCTCGGGACAATTTCTGTCGTGCTGAATACCACGGCAGACCTGGTCGTGATTGCGATGGCAGGACCATTGGGCGAGAAGATTCGTTCCTCGGCAAGATTTCGCCGTCGGCAGCGGACCGCCACTGGAGCGATCATGATCGGTTTGGGGACGTATCTTGCAACCAGCGAGGCGAAGTAGAGCCCGGACGGAACCATGTCACGATTTAAGCCTCTGCTGCTTCTCGCAGTTCTGTGCGGCCTCTCACTCGCTTCCTCGTCCGCACCTGCTGCAAGTCACGATTCGTTGCCGAGAATCGAGGGCGAGAATTTCTCCGGAGAGAAAGTGGTTCTACCGGATGCCGCGCAGGGCAAAGTTGCGGTCCTGATTTTTGGATTCTCAAAAGCATCCGGAGCCGAATCGCGCGCCTGGGCCGCGAAGATATCGGCAGACTTCCAAAGCCACAGCGCCTTTACGCTTTACCAACTACCGGTGCTGGAGGATGTACCTCGGCTGATTCGCGGAATGGTGATTTCGGGGATCAGGAAAGGTGTTCCGGAAAATGCACGCGATCACTTCGTCCCCCTGCTAAAGGGTGCAGCAGACATCAGAAAACTCGTTCATTTCAAGGAACCCGACGATGCTTATCTGGTGATCTTGGATCGAGCGGGTGAGATCGCCGGCATCGTCCATGGTCCGCCAGATCAGGACTCATATAAGCAGTTTCGGCGTGTAATCGAGCCCTTGTTGAGGAGCACCGATCGCTAGAGTTCCAATATCTGGTGATCGTGGCAGTCGGAGTGCATCGATTCATATAGCTGATGCAGAAGATCGCCGCCATATCGTGCGAGGAAATAAATTCCGCCTATGCCGCGCTCCTGCAGGCCTTTTTCAGGATAGAGCGCCTGGCTCAAGTTGGCGGCGTGGCGAGAAACGAGTTCGCTTTTTTGCGCTTCGGCCCTGGCTGCCTGCGCGTGCAGTTTCTCCAGTTGATGCTGCATTTTTGAGCGAGACGTTTCGGTCGCATCTACCAGGGTGCGATCGAGTTTCTCCAGCTTTTCGCTCAGGGCCAGAAAGCTCGAGTCGAAAACTTGCTTCGCGCTTTCGAAAGCGGCCTGTAGGTCCTTAGGCAGACTGCGGGTGGCTATTTTTTGCCGTAAAGCCTCGGGGGAGTCGAATACGTCTTTGACACAGATGCCATGTTTCTCAAGCAGACGCGCGGTTTTTGGCTCCACAATCGTCGCGGAGAAGCGGGGGACCACTGGGGTCACTCGTCCGACGAGATGTTCATACACCACTCCTGCCTGGCCGAAATAAGCAGTTTCCGCAGCACCACCTGTGTAGGCGAGCGTCGGCAAGAGATAGTCCTCGACCACGGGCCGAAGGAGAACGTTAGGGCTGAACTGCTCCGGATGCGAATCGATACGGGCAATCAACTCAGACGGCGAAAGCTTCTCGTGATCGTCCACTATGAACTCCGACTGCGCACCCGTTCCTCTCCGCTGAATCGGCGTTCGCACCCCATTGAGTTCAGTGAATACCAGCACTGAAGATTCAGTGACCTTCACTTGCTGATGATATCCAGCGGCTTCGAGTTGCTTACCGCGCGCGAGCAAAGCCGTGCTCAGTTCTTCCGCACGTTCGATTGCGGCACGGTAAACAGGTGCTGCAATCCGGGCGAGTTCGGGATCGGAAGCATCGAGGAGAATGACGCCCCAGTCCGCAAAGACGCGCGCGTAGAGTCTCGCGAAAGCAGTGCCGAGAGAATCTCCGGCCCGATAGCACTCCCGGAGGAAATTCGTCGCTTCGGAATCGCCCAACAATATGGCCGCCTGATCCACGATGGAGGAAATCTCATCGGTGAACGTGATATTGCTGACTGGCGCACCGGAAATTCCGGTGGTAGAGGCGGTCACTGTCTGCAGAATTCCATCGACACCCGGAATCGAAACGTGATTGACTTCCGCGAGATCGTGGTCGTACGTGGCCAACCAGAAAATGGGTACAGCGTCCACTCCAGATTGGGTTGCTTCTTCCGCAAGCTTTACTGCCGTAAGAGCTTTGTAGATCGCAAATGTCGGTCCACCAAAAACACCAACCTGTTGCCCCGTTACAACGGCGACGGCACCCTTACGAAGGCGGTCCAAATTCGCCAGAGCCTTCGCAGAAACATTCCACGATTGATTCTGGCGTTCGAGAATTGCGGCAACGCGTTCTCGGCGGGAATCGTCGTAGGATATCCGAACGGACTCTTCTTTCACCCACTCTGCGAGATAAGGGGATCTGGGATAAAAAGGCTGGATTTTGGGGGAATAGGCCAGGAAATCAGCGAAAAGGCGAGTCGTATGTGGGATCTGCGAAAATGAAAGACACTGCGCCTTCACTGACAGTTCTCCTGACAATTGGTTCGCTGTATCGGTAGTTGGACGTACCTAGTCATTTTTCGTGAGAGACCCGCGCCGTAATTGAGATGCCTGAAAGGACAGCAGGATGCAAGATTATGACGGAGAAACCAGATTCGAGTAAAGGCGAAGGCCACAAACGGATAAAAACGGTAATTCCTGAGCAATCTATAAACATTGCGCAGCAATCTGGTCCGCCGAGCATTGCCGTCCCCGTCACGCTAGAAGGCGTCGTCGTCCGACTTGAACCGATTCGCCTTGAGCATGCCGAGCTTTTCTGGCAGGTTGCGCAAGGCGATGTTGAGGATATCTTTCGATGGATACCGTACGCCGTTCAGACGCCGGAAGACTTCCGCAAGCTCTTGGACCAAGCAATCGACGAACAGAAGAGAGGCGAGTCAGTGGTGTTTGCGACAATCGAGCGCTCCTCAGGACGGGCGATCGGAAGTACTCGGTTTATGAACATTGACCGCGCCAACCGGAGGGTGGAGATCGGATCCACCTGGATCGCTCCAGCATGGCAGCGGACTCCTGTGAATACGGAAGCCAAATATCTAATGCTGCGTCATGCATTCGAAGTGTGGGGATGCATCCGAGTCGAGCTGAAGACGGACGCCCTGAATCAGAAATCGCGCACTGCAATTCTACGAATTGGCGCCAAAGAGGAAGGCACGCTGCGGCGACACCTGCTCACATGGACGGGACGGGTACGAGATACCGTGTACTTCAGCATCCTGGATAGCGAATGGCCAGAAGTGAAGGTGAAGCTGGAGAGCCGCCTCGCCCGCATCGCCGAGGCCCCCAAACGCATCTAAGTCTAGGCAGGTAATTTGACTTCCAGTCTGGCAATGCTAGATTGGATGTGGATCTTTATAAGGCCAATCCCACCAGTGGGGGCGTCACGGCTTCGACGGAGATGCTTGCGGCCAAGAGGCATGCCGGGGTCCACACACCCGTAATCGCGTGGAAAATGATAATTGCCAATCAACAGATGGCATACGCAGCCTAATTAGTTAGGCAGCCGTCCCAGGAGGCTTTGCTCGCGGGCTTCCGAAGGACGTCGCACAGCGAGCTGCTCTTCCCTGCTACGTCTGGGCAGGGAGGTTAAGATTACAGGCTAGCGGAACGCGTTTCTTGTCGGTTCTGAGCGCGGGCCGCGAACGTCCCAGGGTAATGCCTGGGGCATGAACACGACTAAGCATGTAGTTCTCTTGACCAGTAACATTTTCGGACGCGGGTTCGACTCCCGCCGCCTCCACCACTCCTTGTATTATCAATTAGTTACAAATAATGTGATCTTTTTTGAAAGATGATTCCCAATCCCGTGTGACTTTTCGGACGTGGGTTCCTTCCGCCGGCTAGATATCGCTGGAAACTCCAAACCTTCATCAATTCCTGGTGCGTAATGAGGCGAGAGGGGCTTTTCATGGTAGCAGTCATCGGAGCCGACCGTTACCGTTCCCTATACCAAAGCGCCAGATTCTTTGAGAGCTCGCTCGATAACCGCCATCAATATCGCGGTGTCCGGAGGCTTCTGAAAGAACGCACATGCTCCGGCTGCCAGGGCCCGCTCCTTATTGCCTCGGACTTCGCGCGCCGTGAGAACGATGATGGGGATGCCGGACAATTTTGTGTTCTTCCGGAAGCGCTCCATTACGACAAACCCGTCTCCTGCCGGGAGTCCGAGATCGAGAAGCACCAGGTCTGGAAGTTCTTTGAATGCTGTTGTGGTGGCAGATAGACCATCGGTCGCGAAGAGCGTTTCGTAGCCAATCGCTTTGAGACGCTTGTTAAGAGCGCGCCGCATGTTATCGTCATCATCGATAATGAGAATCTTCGCCTTATTCATCGCATTCTCCTCCTTTGCTTATCGCTCGCGAAACAGCGCGAGTAACCTCGTCTGTGATTTCTGCCAGGTTTGCGCCCTCGGACTGATTTCCATCCCCCTTGGTCTTCAACTCCGCAGCGGAAATCTGCGCGCTGCCGTATCCGGCGATTTCGGGACAGCGTTTCATCTGATCCCGAATTCTACGAACCAACACCTCGGCACCGCGCTCATCGGTGCCGGCGAGGATGGCGAATGTCTCACTATTGGCCAGGCGGCCCGCCGGTGGGAGCAACACGTCTTTGTCGGGGAGCGTGCAGCTTTGTAGCACTTCCAGGCATTTCCGCCGAATACCATTCCATTGTTCAATCGCGGCCGACGTGGGCTTGGGAGCTGCCCGCACCGTGATCAGCGAAACAGTTTTCCGCGGCCTCCCGTCATCAACGAGGACCGGCGCGAGTATCCTCTCCAGCGAGTAAAGGGGCAACGTAAAACTGAAGGTGCTTCCCTGTCCTGCCTGGCTTTCAACCCAGATCTTGCCGGTGTGGCGGGAAACCAACTCCCGGCAAATTGCCAGCCCCAGTCCCAAGCCCCGGCGTCCTTGATCAAGGGCGCCTTCTTCCTGATAGAGACGTTCAAAAATATGCGCTTGAGCGGATTCACTGATTCCGCAACCATTATCTTTTACCGACACAAGGGCGTATGCGGCATCGTCGCGGGCGACGCCGTATTTCAATTCGACCCATCCTCGGGCAGAGGTAAACTTAAGGGCATTGCCAACCAGATTCAGGAGAATCTCCAGAACACGATGGGGGTCGGCGTATACCAGCAGGGGCTCAGTCTGCCCGTCATGTCTGAGAGCGACCCTGTTTTCGGCGGCTGTGGCGCGAAGCATCTCCACTGCTTCTCGAACAAGGTCCTGCAACACCACGCAACCGCGCTCGATCTTTATTTTCCCCGCTTCGATGCGAGCTGTTTCGAGCAAGTCATCGATCATGACTCGAAGCTGATTGGCGCTCTTCAGCACAATCTCCAGATCACTTCTCTGCTCGCTGTTCAGTGGACCGGACAAACCATCCAGCAATATCGTCGTGAACTGATGGACACTCGTCAGGGGAGACCGCAATTCATGCGAAACGTGCGAGAGCAACTGGTCTTTCAGGCGCAGCTCACGCTCCCGCCGCAGTCTGACTTCTTCCTCAGCCCGCTTCTGATTGCTCAGGTCGGTAGCCACCAGGCAGATACCCTGTCCGCATTCCTTCAGGGAGATGGAACTGAGCGAGAGCTGCACCGGCAGCTTGCTCCTGTTCGCCGCGAGCAAATATCCTTCCATTCGAACATCGCTTTCCAGTGCCTGTCGGATCGACTCCGAGAAACCCTGCCGCACTTCCTCGCTCAACCTGGCCGTAAAGCAAGATCCCAGCAATTGCTCCGCGGGAAGCCCGGCCATTTCAGCCATTCGCCGGTTGCAGAACAAGATGGTTCCCTCGCAGGTCAAGGTAGCGATGCCCTCGCTCATGCGTTCGGCCAGAATTCGGTAGGGCTCCTCCGGGTTCTGCAGGGTGAATACTCGTCGTCCATCCGGCCCATCCACAGCAATTCCATCCACCTCGCCACGATAGATGGCTTTCATCGCCGCTTCCAGATCGGTCAGATGCGCATGCCCTCGATCGACTTCGAGCGACAAATCCTGCCTGAGTTCATCTTTCTTCGATCGCATACGCGGCCTATGCCTAACACTGCTTCGCGCGCCCCGGTGCCATTAGGAGGGTCTCTCCGAGATCAGGTTGAGTCCGACGAGCACCTTTTCAGTATCGGATAAATCTCCGATGATCTTTCTGAGCGGTTTCGGTAGCGTTCGCACTAATGTGGGTACGGCCAGAATTTGATCGCCGGCCGCCAGTTGCGGATTCTTGAGCAGATCGACCACCTCGGTGTGATACTTCCCCGGTAGCTGATCACAGATTTTCTGCAGATTGCTCAGTGCAGCCATAGAACGGGATGTTCCTCCGGCAATATATAGGCGCAGATGCCACATTCGACCGCGCGGCTTTGCAGTCCGACTGCCGCTCCTTGCCCTTGTCAGCTTCATTTGCATACTTCTTTCTGCCGCTGTTTCATTGCAGCGGCACTTCATCGACCGTTGCCGTTGGCGTGCACTTGATCGGCTTTTCGGGTATGGCCCATCTCCAGACGGTCCACGCTGATTTGCTTCTCCCGCAATTCCATCTGGTGCGCATCGCGTAACAAGCTCTGCTCCTGGATTTCGAAGTCGGACCGCATTTTGGCGATCTGCGCTTCAAGTTGCTGACGACTCTCTTTCATTTGTAAAGTCTTGTGTCGCAACTGCTGTTTGCGTTCCTCCGCTTCTGCTCGCTCTTTGGCTTCCTGGGCCACCCGTGCTGATCCCGTAACCAATCCTGACGGTCCAACGTACACATCGAGTAATTGAATTCCATGTTTGGTCAGCACGAACTCCCGAATCTGATTGGAGTGCGCCATACCGCGAGATTTGAGTACATAAAGCCCACGGTCGCGCTCTCCATTTGTCTCCAGGTTGCGCAACAGGAGCCATGAGTCCATTTGGGAAGAGACTCCTACTTCGCTCAGTTCGGGCGAACTGTCCCCCGCCGTGAGGCTGGTGAACATGGCAGTGATCTGACGCGACTTGAACATATCAATCAGGCGCGTCACCATTGACTTCACTTCCGAACGGCTACCCACTGAGGCGAAGTTCGTGATCGGGTCGATGACCACCACGTGCGGACGAAAGGCCGTCGTCTCGTCGTGAATCGTAACAAGGTGTTTTTCCAGGCCGAAGGTGCCCGGTCGGGCGGAGTAGAAACGCAACCGGTCGCGTTGTACCCAAGGCTCAAGATCAATCCCAATGGATCGCATGTTGCGAATGACTTCGTCAGTGGATTGTTCGGAGGCCATGTAGAGTGCGCGCTCCCCCCTTTTGCAAGCCGCCTCTACGAAATGAGCTGCCAGACTGCTTTTACCCGTGCCCGCACCGCCCGAGACCAGAATGCTGGTCGCGCGGTAAAAGCCCCTTCCGCCCAACATCGCGTCCAGTCGTGGAACGCCGCTCGAAATCTTTTTTGTCGGCGCCTTGTGCTCCAGTTTCAAGGAACTGAGAGGCAACACGGAAATGCCGGTCTGCCCGATCAAGAATGGATACTCACTCGTCCCATGCATTGTTCCGCGGTATTTCGTCACTCGCATTCGGCGGATGGACGTCTGGTCTTCGACTCGATGGTCCAACAGGATTACACAGTCGGCAACGTACTCCTCAATACCATGGCGGGTTAGCTTCCCGTCGCCACTCTCCGCCGTGATCACGGCGGTAACTCCTTTCGCCTTCAACCAACCGAACAAGCGGCGGAGTTCAGCCCGTAAAATACTTGTGTTCGAAAACCCGGAAAACAGAGATTCGATCGTATCCAGAACCACACGCTTTGCACCGACCGAGTCGATCGCGTTTCCCAAGCGGATGAAAAGTCCCTCAAGATCGTAGTCTCCACTCTCCTGGATCTCGCTGCGTTCGACGCGGACATAGTCGAGGAATAGCTTTTTGCGAGCGCATAACGCGGGGAGGTTGAAGCCCATCGAGGCCACGTTTTGGCTCAGGTCTTTGTCCGTTTCCTCAAAAGCCACGAAGACACCCGGTTCGTTGAACTCGTTCGCTCCCCGTACCAGGAATTCCATTGCCAGAACGGTCTTGCCGCAGCCCGCATTGCCACACAGAAGAGTGGGCCTGCCGGTGGGTAGCCCGCCTCCGGTAATTTCATCCAATCCGACAATTCCCGTTGGGCATTTTGGAATCCCGCTCTTAGCCAGAACTTTTACTTGCTTAATAGACATTGCTAAATCTCCATTGCCGGATTGTTGTCTGGGCCCCGCTCCACAACGGCAGATTGGAAAAAGCTCATTGGGAAACAGATGTGTTTGGAAGCCGGAGTCAATTTCCATTCCGCCCTTCGTGTTTGACCGGGGACCTGCGGATTGTCACTGCCGCACCGAGTTCTCCCGCTCACAAGATGAGTCCTCAAAATGTCCATGGATTACCGGCATCATTAAGAGAATCCTAAGAGGCCAGCGTACTCACCCAGTTATAAGTGCAATCTGAATGCCGTAGACTACGCACAATTGTCCATGCCCTTTGCCTGCTCCCGCCTTCCGAGCAAGCCCGAGTATTGTCTTGAGAAGCTCGATTTCCACTGCCGTCAACGTCCGGGGTAGAACCACGCCCCTGAGAGCTTCTGGTTGTCCAGCGGGCTGTTCTCGGAACGTGATTACCGTTTTGTCAGTCGGCTTCAAGCGGTAATTCGGAATTGCGAGGATCGTTGTCAGTACCTGGGTTTCGTCTTGATTGAAAATCTGAACGATGTGACGGTCGGATTGTTAATCCAGAATTTTGAAAACATACGTGCCGGCCGGCAAGGAATGTTGGCCCACACCCGGAACTTCGGTATGTCCGCTGAAGGTAATAACGGTCTTCCGGTTCCAGTTATCCGCCCTTGCGGTGTGCACAACGGGTAAACAGAGAACAGCGAGAGACAGTGCGATTCCTAGCCCTTTTAGCAGTTTCTTGATTTCTCCTGTGGTTTTCTCCGACAAACTCGCCCGGTGGTCCTCGTGCAACAAGAGCTCTCTATGCGGTCGGCTTCACAGGAGATCTACATTCGGAGAATCCGGCTTGTTGTTCAGAACGGTGGAAAGTTGTTCGACGCCCAGTATCGGGTGCTTGCATTTCGATTACTGTCAATATTGACCGCGATGTCGTTACGACCTCGGCCGGCGACTCGTAAACTGCGTGACCTCCGACCTGTTTGAGTTGCAATGAGCCGCCAGGCCCGACTCCTCTGCGTGTGAGCTATCTTGCTCAGACGCGAAAGCTACCACCTGTCATCCTTATTCTGTTGAGTGTGCAAACGGAGCTGCGGCGCTGATTCGCAGCTCTGGTTGGTCGCGGGAGTTGTCTCCTGACCAGGTCACGCAAAACGGCCACATCCAGCAAATCAGCTCGGTCCGTGTGTGCGCCGAACAACCTTGCGGCAACACAAGTCCACTCTAAGTGGTTCCGAAAATCGATTCAGGGCAACGCCTACGCACGGATAAGGGCGTAGCCCAGGTAACAAGGAAGGTCAAAGATCATGCCTCTACTTCAAATTCTGGAAGTTCTCGTCGTGGTGGGTGTCCTGCTATGGCTAGTAAATCGCTTCATTCCCATGCAGGGATCCATCAAGTCCATTCTTAACGGCGTCGTGGTCATTGCCGTGGTGTTGTGGCTTTTGAATGCATTCGGGCTCTTTCACTCGCTGTCCCGGATCCATGTCGGAACGATGCTGCTCCCGTAGGGCAGGTCAGCCATAACGCTGAGCACGTCACACAAATCTATCAGCCAAGTGCGGCAGGCATCTGCCTCCAGGAGTCCTTGTGAAATCGACATTATTGTTAGCAGTAGGAATCACCCTCAGTTTGAGCGCATTTGCTCAAACCAATTCTCAAAACACCCTGACCGTTGAGCACCTGAACCCGACACCCACGTTCCGCGTTACCGTTACCAGTCGAAGTGTGCAGGCGGTCAACTACAAACATCGCAGCGGAGCTTCGAAGGTCGACTTCGCCGGAACCGACTTAATGCCGTCTGCGAATGGCCAGGCCAAGGTAGAAAGCAAGAAGGGTTACATCGAAATCGAAGTGGAATTTGGCAACATGCAAAGGCCCACGACCTTCGGCAATGAATATCTGACATATGTCCTGTGGGCGATTTCTCCCGAGGGCCGCGCCGTAAACCTGGGTGAAGTTCTAATCGGCGACAACCATCGCAGCAAATTGAATGTGACCACCGATCTTCAGGCCTTTGCCCTGATCGTAACCGCGGAACCTTATTATGCGGTTCGGCAGCCCAGCAATGTCGTTGTGCTTGAAAATCTGGTCCGCACGGACACCAAGGGAACTACCGAGGCGATGAGTGCGAAGTATGAACTGATGGAACGCGGCGGATACATTCCGACCGGATACAAGTTCGATCCTGTGGTTTTGAGCGCCAAATTGCCGCTGGAGTTCTACGAGGCGCGGAATGCGTTGCGAATCGCTCAATCCGAGGGCGCCGAACAGTACGCTACAGATAGCTACCAGCATGCCGTTCAACTGATGAATAACGCGGATAGTGCTGCCACCAACAAACACATAGATCGAAAGCCACTAATCGCGATCTCCCGCGAGGCTGTGCAAACTGCCGAAGATGCACGCGCGATCGCTGTCAAGAAGATGGATGAGGTGCGGCTCGCGAACGAGCGTCAGGATGCATCAGACGCCCAGGCGAGATCGCAAGACCAGGCCGATAACGCGAACCGCATGAAAGATCAGGCTCTTTACGATACTGCTAAAGCTCAGACGGCGAAGGCACAAGCTGAGTCCGATGCAGCAAATGCGCAATTCGCCAAGTCTCAGGCGGAAACGGATTCGGCTAGAGCTCGTAGCGACGCCGCTGATGCACAAGCTGCCGCCGCGAAGGCTCAATCGGACTTGGCGGCCAGCCAGGCTTCCTCAGCAACGGCCCTCTCGGCAGCACAGGCGGATGCGGATCAATCTCGCTTGACGGCACAGCAGGCGCAGTTGAACGTGCAACAGGCGGAAACCGACAAAGCGGCTATGCGCGCGAAGTTATCCGAGCAATTGAACTCGATTCTTCAGACTCGCGATAGCGCGCGCGGCCTCATCGTCAGCATGTCTGATGTCTTGTTTGACACCGGGAAGTATTCGCTGAAGCCGGGAGCACGCGAGAAACTGGCGAAAGTCGCCGGAATTCTGCTCGCCTACCCAGGGCTCAACATTGAAGTCGGTGGCTACACCGACAATGTCGGCGGCGATGAAATGAATCAAACGCTGTCCGATAACCGCGCTCGCTCAGTCCGCGATTATCTGGTGCAACAAGGCGTAGCGTCCAATTCGGTTTCAGCCAGAGGCTTCGGTAACACCTTGCCAGTCGCCACCAACGATAACTCCACGGGCCGGCAACAGAACCGGAGGGTGGAGCTTCTTGTATCCGGCGAAGCCATCGGCAGCCCGGTAAACGCGACGACCGGAAGCTTGCGCTAGATCAAGGGCAGGCACTTGGAAGAGATAGAGGTGATACATATGAACGCAATCAGAATCATCAGCTCAGCGGCTCTGTCGTTGCTTCTCGGGATCGCTGCTCCTGCGTATGCACAGCACGAGCAGCAAGGCGAGAAGCAAGATCATCCCCAGCAGCAGGACAGTAAACGCGAGCAAGCCAGACCCCAAAAACAGCAGCCTCAGCAACAGCAGCACGCTCAGCAACAGCAGCGGCAAGACCAGAACCGGCAGACACAGCAGCATGCTCAGCAACAGCAGCGGCAAGACCAGAACCGGCAGACACAGCAGCATGCTCAGCAACAGCAGCAGCAAGACCAGAACCGGCAGACACAGCAGCATGCTCAGCAACAGCAGAAGCAAGACCAGAACCGGCAGACACAGCAGCATGCTCAGCAACAGCAGCGGCAAGACCAGAACAATCGGGAGCAGCACGCTCAACGCCGCGAGAACGAGCGTCCGCAACGCACTCCGGAACAGCAGCGCGTCCAAAACAGCGCATGGCAAGAGCATCGCTCACAACGTTGGGATTCTGACCACCGCAGCTGGCAACAACGTGGCGGCTACGACGGCTATCGCATTCCAAACGACCGCTATCGCGGTTACTTCGGCCAGAACCATGGGTTCCGGATCTACGGACTCCCCTTCATGGTTGTGGGCGGTTACCCACGCTTCCAGTACCAGGGCTATTGGATCAGTCTCGTGGACCCGTGGCCCGAATACTGGGGCAATGACTGGTATGACAATGACGACGTTTACGTCACCTACGTTGACAACGGCTATTACCTTTACAACCGCCGTCATCCCAACGTCGGAATTGCGATCAGCATCTCGATGTAGCGGTAAAACGTGGTGCAGCCTCGGGAAAGGTTGCGCCACTTCATGAATCCGCGACAAGGAGCAAATCATGCTGGCAACTATATTGATCATTATCCTGGTATTAGCACTCCTCGGAGCGCTGCCCCGGTGGTCGCATAGCGCAAGCTGGGGTTATGCCCCGTCGGGAGGAGTAGGGTTAGTTCTCCTGGTCGTCGTTGTTCTTCTGGTTCTCGGACACATTTGAGCCATGTCGGACAACTTCAAGTCGAAAGGCGCCAAGGTCGGTAGTTGGCGTCATTTCGTCATGCAGGTAGGAACAGTTGTGCTTATCGTGTTCATGTCCTGCAGTTAACTTGTCCGCATATTCGGTGCTGACGCACGAGGAAATCGTGGATCTTGTTTGGTACCGATCAGTTCCGGCCGCTGTTGCTCAAGCGTTATCCAGGACTGACGGAGGAGCAGATCACCGAGGCGCATGCCCACGCTTATGGAGGCGCAGTCATCCAGGATCTCGGGTACTACCCGTTTGGTAGCAGAGAATTCAGCGACCTCCTACATTACGTCCGCAGCGGAGACTTTGTTCGTGAATTGCTGATCGAGAGCCAGGATGTAAACGAGTACGCTTTCGCCTTGGGAGCCCTATCGCACTATGCGTCCGACATTGCCGGCCACCCGGCTGTCAATCAGTCTGTCGCTATCCAACATCCCAAGCTGCGAGCGAAGTACGGCAAGTCCGTTCGGTACGCGCAGGATAAGACGGCCCATCTGAAAACGGAGTTCGGCTTCGACACAGGTGCAGGTTGCCAAGAATCGATATGCGTCGCAGCAATGTCACGATTTCATCGGATTCCAGGTGTCCAAGTCTTTGCTGGAGCGAGTCTTTCCGGTTGTATACGGAGTGGAGTTGAAAGAGGTGCTCACCCGCGGGGACCTGGCAGTGGGTTCCTATCGCTTCGCAGTCAGCCGGCTGATTCCTCAAATGACGAAAATTGCGGTTGGCGGCTGGATCGCTCAGTGATCACGTCAAAAGCGGCCATACATGATCAGTTCAAACCGGCCATACTTTGGAAGGCGTCTGGACTGTTTTCTTCGCCGCCTGCTGCGGTGGCAGCCTGTTTTTGTACGCCAACTGCGTGGGCCGCTTTCAGCACGTGGCCATGATGCAGCAGGCGATCGAGCATGGCGGTACGGCTGCGCTGTGCCTAGCAGTTTCCCCCAGTCCTCGACGGGTCGGTTGAAGTGATGATTGTGCTTGTACGCTGATAGCGTCGCATGATGATCTCCAAAAGTTCCTCGGCGGCGGTGAGGGATAACTTGCGCATGCCCAAGTCATCGATGATCAGCAAAGGTACCGTGACCAGACACTCGATGTGCTGTTTGCGGGTGCCGTCTACGGAGGCTTCGGCGAGTTCATCGAGCAAGGTATGGGTCTCGCGGTAGAGCACACGATAGCCTTGTTGGATGGCGGCTTGTCCGATGGCCTGGGCAAGATGACTCTTCCCGCTGCCGGGTGGACCGACCAACAAGGAGTCTTCGTGACGGGCGATGAAGGCAGAGGTCGCCAGGTCGAAAATCAAACTGCGATTCATCTTGGGATTGAAAGTGAAGTCGAAGTTGTCGAGGGTTTTTTGCGGATCGCGAAACTGAGCTTGCTTGCGCCGGCGTTCCAGCAAACGGTCGCCACGACGGGTGAGTTCGTCTGCGACCAGGCAGGAGATCAGGTCGATGGGTGCCATGGATTCGACCTGAGCCTGATGCAGACGCATCTCGAGCACAGCTGCGATTCCACCCAGCCGCAGTTGCCGTAAAGCACGATTCAACTCGATGAGGTTCATTCACTTTGCTCCTTGGTTTTGGTGTGGATCAGGTCACGGTAGTGCACCAGTTCGCGGATCAAGGGATCGACCTGGCGCAAACTGAGCGGGGCTTGCGGACAACGCTCAAGGTAGCGACGCACGAAACGATGTTCGTGAATGCCCATCTCGAGGGCGGCTGCACAAGCTTCATCGACGGCCGCAGTGCCGTACTTTTTGGCCAGCGCGAGAATGCCCAGGATGCGGCGCACGCCTACTTCGCCTTGCTGGCTATAAATAAGGTTGCAGAGTGTACCCACGCGGGTGCCCACTCGGCCGGCGCGGCCGAGCAACTGCACCACCCGGAAGGGAGTTTGCTGCGGATGGTCCTCGGGCTGAATGCGATACCAGCCCCGTTTCTGACGTATATGTTCTCGCAGGAGTAGTCCAGTCTTGGGATCGAGGATACGAACGCAAAGTTCATCCCACTGGACTTTCACCCCGCGTCCAATCCAGCCTGGCGGTAGACCGTAGTAGGCAGCTTCAACTTCGACACAACCATCCAGATGCACCACCCGTTCGCCGTACTGGTAATAGCGGAACGGTTCCACCGGCAGCGGGAGCAAGGTGGGTTTTTCTTCTGCGAACATGGCGGCCACTTGCCGTTTGGTGGTGCCGTGGATGCGCGTATCCGCCCAGTTCGTTTCCCAACGATCCAGATAGGCTTGCGCTTCCTCCAAGCTCTCGAAGCGTTGTCCTTTGAGCGGCGTGTTTTTAGCGTGTCCGACGCTGCGCTCAACTTTTCCTTTTCGATCTGGATCCTGGATCCGGCAGGGTAGGGCGACGGCACCGTAATGGGCGAGCACATCGCGATAGAGGGGATTGATCGTGGCGTCGTAGAGGTCAGGAACCAGCACACCCTCGCGCAAATTATCCAGCACCAGAATGCGCGGAGCTCCTCCTAATCGACGAAAGGCCTTCTCGTGGAGCTCGGCCCAGATGCGCGTACTGGATCGGAACGACAGCAGCCGTACTGCCTTGCGGCTATAGCCCAGCGTGAGCACGAACAATCGGGTGCGTCGATACTGGCCGCTCTGCGCTTCGCGCACCATCGGCCCGCTGCCATAATCGACTTGGCCCTCCTCTCCTGCAGCAGTGAGGATCACCGCCCGCGCTGGTGGTACTTGGGCTCCTCGCAATTTGTAAGCGAAGCGCCGAACGCTTTGATAGCCACCCTGGAATCCGTGGTCGGAGACCAGGTCCTGCCAGATGGCCCTGGCATTGCGATCCCGGCTCAAGCCTAACTCGATGATTTCCCGGTAGGGTTCACAGGTACTTGCCGAGCCCGTGCCTCTCGAGTTTTCTGGCTCCTTGCCGCTCAACCCTACGCCAAAGCCGGTGATCACCGCTATGGCCGGTTTTGAAGTTGCTTTTGCTTTTCCCTTCGGAGAAAGGTTTTCGCGGTTGCGGTTGGGGTTGAAGTTGGGCTGACCGCCAGACTCCGGAATGGCCGGTTTTGCGGCCTCCGAGCCGGTGATCACCTCTATGGCCGCTTTTGCCTTACCTTCGCGTTTCCATCTTCCCGGCGGCCATATTTCCACACCGGCGCCTCTCAGATAGGCGCTGATGGTCTCGCGACGTACTCGCGTGGCCTCTTGGATCTTGCGCAGAGACCATCCCAGTCGTCCCAAGGCTATGATTTGCTGTTTCTTTTCGTCCTTCAAGACATTCGCCATGTTGCGAGAGGCTACTTACCCTCCCGCTGCTGTCAATGTCCTGGACGTTTCTTCTGAAAGTATGGCCGCTTTTCAGGTGTTCACCTATGGCCGCTTTTGGGTGTTCACTGAGGGGATCGGATTGTCCTATCTGCTTGGAGTCTACTTCCGCGACTTCTCCCCTTACAGCTGGGGCTATGGCAGCCTGGGAGTGGCGCTCGCATTCAGTATTTGGCTCTACTGGACCGGATTCCTGGTCTTGATCGGTGCCCAGTTCAACGCGGAACTTCTGCAGGAAGCCAAGGTCAATTCGGCCCCAAAAGCTGGACGTCACGCGCATCCTGACTTGGCCGCATAAGGGAGGAATATGGAGACTCAGGAGTGGACAGTGAAGCAACTAATAGAGGCTTTGAAAAAGTTCCCCCCAGAGGCTAAGGTTTTCTACGAGATGGGACCAAACGGCGCTGGAACAGTTGGAAAAGCGCAATACGTGAAGGCCCGCGGCGAAGATGATGAGTTGGGAGTGCTGCTTGACCGGTAGGTTCGCCTGCTTAAAATTAGCAAACGCAGTTTATCGTTGGCCGGCTTTGGTTTCCACAGCCTCAGCTGCGTAAAGTTTCCGATCTCGGTGGGGTTCGGTACGTGGGGCACCAGTATGAAGTTCACAAACTTCCCCGATCGCCGCACCACAAGTCACACAAGGCACAGTCAGCACTTGCTTCGGGGTGAGTTCCTTGGCTTTCACAATCGCATATTGCAACACTCGGCCGCTGGAAGATGCTCAATAGTGCTCAGTTTTCAGCACGTTTCAGGACGCTGCAGAGGTGTCAACGGGTCTACGCTACGTTTTTCGACTGCGATCAAAATTGACCATCTTTAAGAGAAGGGTTCGGAGAGAATGTTGGAGGGTGTAGCCACTCAGGAGAAACCATTGACGGCGTCAACCGCGCAAGCCAAGAGAAAGTCCGACTTTGACCCCCGCAAATTCCTTGCCACGATCGGCGAGGGCAGAAAAGTCGTGGCCTTTTCCAAGAAACGAACAATCTTTGCGCAAGGAGACGCGGCAGACGCGGTCTTCTACATCCAGGAGGGCAAGGTTCGACTCAGCGTCGTATCCAAGATTGGCAAGGAAGCAACTCTAGGCATCCTCAGCGAGGGGCAGTTTTTCGGAGAAGGTAGCCTCGCCGGACAGTCGATGCGCATGGGTTCCGCAACCGCGATGATTGATTGCGAACTTCTGCGCATCGACAAGAAAGCCATGATGCTTGCCCTTCACCGCGAGCATGAATTCTCCGATCTTTTCGTAGCTTATTTATTGGCACGAAACATCCGCTACGAAGAAGACCTGGTTGATCAGCTTTTCAATTCCAGTGAAAAGAGGCTGGCGCGGCTTCTGTTGTTGCTAGCTCGCTTCGGCAAGGACGGAGTCCCAGAGACGGTGATTCCTAAGATCAGTCAAGAGACTCTCGCCGAAATGGTAGGCACGACCCGCTCGCGGGTCAGCTTCTTCATGAATAGGTTCCGAGAGTTAGGCTTCCTTGATTATGGGGAGAGCGGGCTGCAAGTTCATAGTTCACTTCTGAACGTTGTTCTGCACGATTAGTGCGCCGCCCCAGAAACAGCCTCAGACACCAATGAGCATATCAGGCATCTGCCGGATCGAGTCCGGTGAGATGCTCCATTCTAGTCGCGACCAGCACCTCCAAAAGAGTTGCGGTGTTACGAACGCTGCCCGAGATCGTGATGAGCGCTTCTGACACAACGGGATGTTCTTCTGCCAGCACGTCAAGACGGTCACTCACGCTGTGGAGTTGCTGGGCTTCGTGCAGGATCGGATTTGAATGCATGGGGGTACACGGCTTTCGGAGAAAGGCCTAAGGAGAAAGGAACTTCAGATGGGCTGACTTAGTTCAGGGAACCTGAAAGAGGGGAAGGTCGCTACCACCCTCAAGTTGATCATATCACTTACGTCGACCTAGAACTCTCGACTGGGAGTCGCCCGTGGCAGAAAGTAGGCGGGTCGGCCCCTTGGACTTGAAACGTCGATTCTAGATTGGGTCACCTATTAGCACTGCGGATGGTCGCGGCAATGTGTACCAGTTCAAAGGTGTTTCTTCTTTTCGCGGCTTCCGTCGTACAGCACGGAGGAGATATCCCCCACTTAACCATGCGAGACCCACTGTGACAATGACAGCCACCAGGACAGCTAGACCTACGATGGAGGGTATCCCCCTGACGCCGTCGGACCTTTTACTCGTGATCAGTTCGCTCTTCTTCACTTCTTCTGTTCCCTCCCGCTGCTGGCCTTCAGTCTCCGGATGAACACTGAGAAACCTGAGCAAAATCTCTTGCTTGCACGTATGGCATGGTTATCGGTACAGGAAGGATCGCCCGGACATTTGTTCCATGCCCATCCGATTCCAGTTCGAGCCTGCCGTTCAGTTCTTTCAACCGTTCATGCATTCCAGCCAGGCCGACGCCCGTTTCTCCATTTACTTCCCGCAGCCCGGCTAAACGCTCGGCAGCTATCCCACACCCGAAGTCCTGAACTTCAAGAATGGTGTATTCACGCTGGCGTAGATAACGGACCCTCGCCTGCTTGGCTTTGGAGTGCCTATGCACGTTTGTCAAGCTCTCCTGCAGTATCCGGAAGAGCGCTGTCTCGACCGCGACGGGGAGGCGCTGATGCTCAGTCGCGAAATCGAAGGTGACGTCGATCCCGCTCCGTTTAGAGAAACCTTCGACATACCATTCTGCGGCACAGCGAAACCCTACCTCATCCAGGAGGGGTGGGTGCAGGAGGTACGACATTGTACGGATTTCATTAATCGCCTGATCCGCCAAGGCTACAACTTCAGACACCGCCCTTAGCGCAGAAGGATATTGCTGGCAGTCTTCCTGAAGAAGCGAAGCGCTTATTTTCAGTGCCGCCAACGTTTGTCCGGTGCTGTCGTGCAAGTCGCGAGCCAGCCTGCGTCTCTCCTCATCCTGCACCTTCAAAAGACGCTGCGATAAATTCTGCACTTCCTCCATACGTTCTTCAATCGTCCCCTCCAGTTCGGTATGGGAAAGAGACATCTGTCTAGAGCGTTTTGAAAAACTCCACATAAGTCCTCCTGAGAGCGGTGGGAGATACTCACATCTTTGCTCGGAGGTTGCATTCTGCCATTTTGCGATCTCGAGAGTCTGGTCAGAATTGCTCAGGCACGCCGGAACTCCCGCGCCGACTTGCAGCATATGTAGTGGCAAATGTACTTCTGAGTCCCCGCAACGTCCTTCAGTTCAGTCTCGATTCGGTCATCGCGTCCTACTCGCATTGCGAGATTTCTGTCTATCCTTACCGTCGTGTGAAGCCTGGGTTTTACACTACGCGGAAGGTGAGGTGATCGTCGATCCCGAACGAGGAAGGCAGGCGGCGATCAAGGGTCGAGCGACTCCGGACATTATCGGCCGGTGGACCAGGGCAGCAGATCATCGCTAGAGCAGCGCAAAAGCCTACTGGGACAACGGTTGTAGTTGACGCGAGATACTTGCTCTTCCGTGTAAGACGGTGACAACAGCTAAGCCGCCGACGTCCGCATGGCGTTCATGTAGCCGTCCATCGATTGAGTCAATTGCGCGTCCACTTCGTCCGCGATCGTCATGACATCGGGTAAGAGAAGGCTGAAATCCAGAAAGCCTAGATTGCTCTGCAATGTTCCGAAGAGTGTCACCTGCAGTATTCGTGATTCGTGCACCAGCATCGCCGGAGTATAGCCTTGTTTATATCGGAGCCTGCCGTGGGCAATGGCGGCAGCGGAGAAGACCGCATCGCTGTCCTTCGCAGTGGCATAGGGTCCGCTCAGGCGGACCACTAGATCTTCAACTAACTTAGGAAGATGACCAGTGCGCTCATCGTCGCTGAGTAGAACCTGATTGAGCTCTCGGCTCTGTTTTGCCCGCGCCAACGAGTCTTGGATGACACCGGCGATGCAGCGTCGCAATATCGCTCCTACTCTTTCCTTTTCACGCCTCGCGGCAGGTCGGCGGTCAAGCATCTTCTGGCGGATGAGATCGGCGAGTCTTCCAACGTCAAACGGTTTTACGATGATTTCATCCGCTTCCAAAAGAATAGCGTCCATGGCGCTCTGCACGTCGGGATACCCGCTGACTAGCAGTGTAAGTGCATCCGGCTGGGAGTGGCGCATTGCGGTAACTACGGTGAAGCCGTCGCCGGGATTCGGCATGTGCAAATCCGTCAAGAGCACGTCGAAGCTTTCTGTAGTGATGTGTTTCAGCGCTTCTGTCACATTGGCCGCAGAGACTACCTTAAACCCTTTGTGCTCAAGGGTCGCAGTCATCATGTCGCGAACGGCGGCGTCGTCATCCGCCAGCAATACTTTATGGCAAATAGAATGCTCAGTCAGAATCATACGGCGTAGATCCTCGTCGGGATGCAATGACAGTGTGAATTAAGTCTATTTTGGAAAATGTATAAAAGTGAGCAGTTATCGGATCCAATAACGGGCACTATACCCGTAAGTCAGAAAGCTTCACCGCGCGGTCATGGGTTAGCGGCGGAACACCGACCATTCAGACCCTCACGATCGCGCATCAGCATTTGCATTCACTAAGTTTTAGGCCGGACTCTCGCGAGTCGGCCTTTTTTCACATGGGTGTCAAGACGACACGCACGGCCTCTTCGAGCCCTATAAATTCCGAAACACTCCTCATCTTGGGCTTAGGGTCTTTTCACGGGTTAGCCAGTTTATTCTCAGTGTCACGCAACGAAATGATGGAACCAATCCCGAACTGAGCTTTCTTGCTCAGACTTCAACACTTTGGAAATGAGAGAGTTCCACCAGGACTACTTTTGGACAAAACAGAGTTTTCAGTATGTTTTGTCCAGAATCGCGCCGTTCAATCCACGCAACCCGCAGCGGCAGAGCATTATCGGGCACGCGAAGGATCATCGGGCAAGAGGAAGAATTATGCGCATCAGATCCTCAATTCGTTCGGCGTTGTTTGCAGCAGTACTGCTGGCCATTGCGTCGGCAGCTTACGCGCAAATCAGTATCTCGGTCTCATTCGCTCCGCCAGAGCTGCCCGTCTACGAGCAACCTCTTTGTCCTGGCGAGGGCTATCTGTGGACACCCGGGTACTGGGCATACGCTAATGATTACGACGACTACTACTGGGTGCCTGGTACGTGGGTGATGGCGCCCGAGCCCGGCTATCTCTGGACTCCCGCCTATTGGGGCTGGGGTGGCAATAGCTATGTGTTCTACCAGGGCTACTGGGGGCTGCAGGTCGGCTTCTACGGCGGAATCAGTTACGGCTACGGATACTTCGGCCAGGGCTATCAAGGTGGCCGGTGGCAGAACGGACAGTTCTACTACAACCGCGCGGTAAACAACGTGAACGTCACCAACATTCACAACGTTTACAACACAACCGTGATCAACAACACCACCACGGTGAACCGGATTAGCTACAACGGAGGCAATGGTGGGATCAATGCGCGCCCGGGGCCGGAAGAAGAGGCTGCGGCACGTGAGAGGCATATTCCTCCGGTGCCCGTTCAAGCGCAACATGTGCAGACTGCACGCGCGCAACCGGAGCTGAGAGCTTCGGTGAATCATGGAAAGCCGCCAGTCGCGGCTACTCCGAAGCCGGGAGCGTTTAATGACCGCGCGGTCATACCGGCCACAGCGGCAGGAACTCCTTACAATCCTCCACCGAATCGCGCCGCCGTTCAGCCATTGGGCAATGCTCCAGCTACCCAACCAAGAAATGGAGCCGCGCGCCCCGACCAGCCTTCGCCGAACAATCGGCCTGAACCCAATCGTGCGGAACCGACTCGACCCGAACCGAATCGTCCACCCACGGCACAGCCCAATGATCGGCCTGAACCCAACCGAACGCCGTCAGCCCAACCGAATAGCCGGCCTGAACCCAATCGTGCGGAACCGACTCGACCCGAACCGAATCGTCCACCCACGGCACAGCCCAATGATCGGCCTGAACCCAACCGAACGCCGTCAGCCCAACCGAATAGCCGGCCTGAGCCCAATCGCGCAGAGCCGAGTCGGCCCGAATCGAATCGTCCACCGACGGCACAGCCCAATGATCGGCCTGAGCCCAACCGTTCACCGTCTGCCCAGCCAAATAACCGGCCCGAGCCTAGTCGGAATGAGCCTGCTCAGCGGTCGCAAACTCCTCCGCCGAGCGAGCGCGCGCGCCCACAGAGTGCTGGTTCTCCGGCTGAGACCAGGTCTGCATCGCCGCAGCACCAGCAACCTGCTCCCATGAAGGCGGAAGAGAAAAAACAGCAGAACGAACAACCGAAGCGGGATGAGAAGCCGCAATAATGGCAGGATCTCAGACTAGGCCTGTTGCGCGTTTGCTCTCAACCACAAGGAGGGAGTCATGCCCCAAACATTATTGGACAGAACGACTGAACACATCGCTGAATCAGCTCGCCAAGCTTCCCGCGCAACCAGCGGGGTTGCCGATGCAATCATAGAAGATGGTGTCGGAGTCGTGCGGCGTGCCGCAAAACAGGGCGGCGATGCTGCTGAAGAATTTCTGAACGACACAGGTCAACGCATTCAGCGACATCCTGCACTAACTGTGGCGGTCACCCTTGCCGTTGGCTTCACCGCGGGAGCGTTGGTCGGCTGGATGATCAAACGAAGATAGCGCACACACACGGAAGCCAAGATTGCTTCCGCGAAGGCGTGCCTGCCTGGCCCGCAAATGGTAAGGGCTCCGACACCGACCGCGTCTCCACGTCATGCGTCAAACATGTGCGGAGGCGCCGGGCCACGTCCTTGTAGTTGTGCAATCGCGGGCAAGAGGTGGCTGCTCAACCGATCTTTCGCGACAAATGCGTCCACCCACTTCAAGACCTGCTGGGGAATATTCATTTCTCCCGATAACATGATGATCGGCGTTTCGGGCCTGAGCCTTCTCATTTCGAGCACGACCGCTTGCCCATTCATCTCAGGCATGAGGTAGTCAACGATTACCATGTCAACCGGGTACACGGCTGCCAGTTCCAATCCCTTGCCGCCGCTTGGAGCGGTCAGAACTGTGTACCCGAAGCTTTCGAGGAACAATTTTTCGCACTCCAGCACGTCCTCGTTATCGTCGATGCAAAGAAGTACGCCGCCCTGCAGTTCCGCATAAGTGGATATGGGCATGGGTTTCAGCTTCACGAACCAATTCTCAATACTTAGGTTGAAGAAACTGTTCAAAATTGCTCAAGCAGTGTCTTTTATTGACCGCTGGCGAGTCAGCCTAACCCACCGGCGGATTGGCCGACCCCCATCTTTCGCTTTGGCTGTTTGCTTCTCGTGGAGGTGTAATTGAGAACAGCTAGTCGTGGAGAACGACATTGAGGAGCGAGCTGTGGACTTGCAGTCCGCCGTTGTAGTGAATAAAACCGAGTTTTCTGAACCGATTCATGAAGAAGCTGACCCGGGAGCGGGTTGTGCCGATTATTTTCCGCCACCGTTTCCTGACTGATCTGGGGAACCACCGTCTCGGGTGTCCCTTCCTTCCCGAAGTGAGCGAGCAAAGGACCCGCGCCAGCCGGTCGATGAAGGCTTGACGGCCAATTTTTCTTCTGCCTGGAGAACCGTTGGGTTGGCGAGTAGGAGACATGTGCGCCTCCTTCTGCTCAAACAACGACAAGGAAATTTTACCGCCTTCCCCGTTCAAGGCGTGGATCCAAGAACCACGGCCCATCCTGAGTTTCGGAACTTTGCACATAGTACAAAGCATCGATTGAGTGCGAGATTGTCTGAACGCCTACGATCTGAGTCATTGTGCACAGTAATGTTGGAGCACTTGAGCGATTCTACTGACGGAGTTCAGATTCGAGGAGAAACGTGTTCTTAGTCCGCAAAGCGGCATGGGCAGGGATCATCTTCATATTGCTGATGACGGGGATCTCTGGATCACGGCCGACGCCGGTTGCTTCGGGGTCCAACCTCAGCAAGGAAGTGCTGGCCGGCAGAAACTGGGTCGACGTCAAGAAGATGCAGGAAGCCCTCCACGACAAAGGACACTACATCGGGAAGGTCGATGGTGTGTTCGGTCTCCGAACCCGGGCGAGCATTCGCAGATTTCAGAAGGCCGAGAGCCTGGCCGCCACCGGCCAGATCGACCCCCAGACCGCCGACAAACTCGGAGTCATGCCAGAGAGTCGCGGCACGACTGGCCACGAGATGACCCAATCTAAGCCGTCGGCCGGCACAAAATGGACCAAAGGATCGAGGCGAACAAGAAAAACAGTTCGGAAGGCTGCCGCCGGAGTTGCACCGGAAATCGACCGGGCAGACCGTGAGAAGATTCTTCAAGCTGAAATCGACAGCCCTCCACAGTAATTTGAATTTCTTCGCTTCTGAATTGGCTATCCAGATCTCTTCAACCCTGCCAGCTTTCCTTTCAAGTTCGCGACGGAGTCTTTCACCTCGCCTATCCTCTGTTGAACCTTGCCCACCTTTTTCTCAGCTTTTCCTTCGGCTTTCAAATTACGGTCATTCGTAACCTTTCCAACCTGCTGCTTGATTGTTCCCTTCACTTCGTGGAATCTGCCCTTGATCCTGTCTTTCGTGCTGGTCTTCATATTTCACCTTGGCCCTCGTGAAGCGCGGAGTACGGCTCTTCTGAGCCCGCTTGAGGGCTCTTTCATTTTGTAATCCCGCGGCTTTTGAGGATCTGAGCAAAATTGGACAATTCTGAAAGTGATCCTCGACTTCGTTCCGACACGAGGCAAATTGACACGTGCAAGGATTGCACTGGGAGTTTGATCTAATCCCCACGAAATTCACACCGAAAAACAGCTTTTCTTCTGACGTGCGGATCCCAGTGGCGAGTGTGTGCGTTTTTGCTCAGACCTCCTGAGCCTGATTTGCTAAGGTCGAAATTGTCCTGGTGCGCCCAGCTCTCTTCGTAGATTTGCGTGCGCGTGTAATTCACAGCACGAACCAGAAGCTGGCGCACTGGCAACAGAAAGAGGCTGTCCCATGAGAAAGGTAATTTTCGTACTTGCAATGTTTGCTCTCGGCACGCTGTGCTGGGCAGGATCGGGTCGAGAAGACGCGACCGAGCGACTAGAAAACTCCAAGCAGGTGTTACACGAAATTATGGGAATGCCTGACAAAGGAATCCCAGAAGAAGTGCTGGAACACGCGAAGTGCATTGCGGTTGTGCCGCACATGGTCAAAGGCGGCTTCGTGTTCGGTGGTAAGGGAGGCAAAGGCGTAGCTACCTGCCGCACCGCGAATGGCTGGAGCGCGCCCGCGTTCATCACAATTTCGGGCGGAAACTGGGGGCTGCAGATCGGTGTAGAAGCTGTGGACCTCGTCATGGTGATCCAGAACGAAAAAGGGATGCAGAAACTGCTGGAGAGCAACTTCCACCTGGGAGCAGACGCTTCAGCCGCAGCGGGCCCAGTTGGACGACATGCTGAGGCTGGCACAGACTGGAAGATGGATGCGGAGATCCTGACCTACTCCCGTGCCAAGGGCGCGTTCGCAGGGCTCACGTTGGAAGGCGCATCGATTCGCCAGGATAATGATTCCCGACACGCGATTTATGGACCCAAGGTCACAACTCGGGCTTTGCTGTTGGGCAAAGTGACGCCTCCAGCCGTAACCGAGCCGTTCCTTGCGGAAGTCCGTGGCGCAAAAGCACAGGCTGTAGCTGAAGGAAAGGCTGAAGCAAAAGAGGAAGCTAAGGAAAAGGATAAGAAGTAACGCTGCAGAATTGGGGTGCCGCTGCTGGCTAATCAGCCGACTCAGGATATTCGAGCAGCGGCACAATCCCGTTATTCTGCATCTTGTTCCCCGTCCGCACGAAGCCGATTTTCGCGGACCTTGAATGACATTCGCACATAGTGCTCGTAAGAGCGTAGGAGGTCAACATGCTTTGGACCATATTCATCGTTCTCCTGGTTTTATGGCTTCTAGGCTTTACTCTTCATTTTGGCGGTGCCCTGATCCACTTGCTTCTGGTTGTGGGCTTGGTGGTACTGGTCATCAACCTACTGAGCGGCCGACGAACTGTGAGTTGAAAGGTGAGTAGTACGAATGCTAGCACCGCTGTGTCGCAGTAGATGGCCACCATTCTGACGGTCACAGATCCCTGCTTGACGCCATCTTGGCGCAGTCATGGGCTCTAGTTCCTTCCCCGAGGACGCAAGATGGTAGCGAGCTGAGCAACCCGGATCTCTCGAAGGAGAACCATATGTCCAAGACTTGGGAGCACTACCATCACGCTGCCCGTCATCATGAGCAGGCAGCCTACCATTACAAACAGGCAGCAAAATACGACGAGGCCGAGGAGCACGAGAAGGCTGCGCACCACGCATACCTGGCTCACGGCCACAATCAACACGCAATTCATCATGACGCCGAAGCTGCGAAACTGCACGCCGAGCAGTGCGACAAGCCGGCGACGCCTGCTACAGAGCAAGGAGCCAGGAAGAAAAGCGCCGCCTAAGAGGATCGTTCGGTGTAATCCAAATCCCGCGTTGCGGGCACTGCTGTATCCGCACTTGATTGCCGTCAGCCGTCGAGTTGTGAACGGCGCGGGCCTTTTGGCGTAAGGGGGACCACTCTCATGAACATCAATGACAAAAAGGAGACCAGGACTATGACCGAATACGTGGGAGCAATCGAAAAGCAGACTCTTGAGAACACGTATTTCCGACAAGTTTTGTTCACGGCCACGCATGCCCAGTTGGTTGTGATGTGCTTGCGGCCCGGGGAAGACATTGGCAATGAAGTGCATTCAGATGTCGACCAATTCTTCCGGATCGAGCGCGGTGAAGCCAAATTCATTCTTAACGAAAAGGTGGAGCACGACGTCCGCGACGGAGATGCGGTCGTGGTTCCGGCCGGCACTTACCACAACGTTGTGAATACATCGAAGACCGCGATGTTGAAGCTATATACCATCTACTCTCCGCCGAATCATCCGGACGGTACCGTACATAGAACCAAAGCTGAGGCAGAGGCTGCAGAACTGGTTGAGCACCGCTAAAACATGATCTTCCCCAAGGTTGGACTTTCTTCCTGGCTGGCCAGGTACGCATGAATCATCCGCTTAGAACCCTGTTGCGCGAATTGTTTGTTGACCCGGTCCTAAGGATGCTGCGGATCAGGCGACAGGAGCACAAAGAAACCATGACCAACGGGAGTGGGCAATCGCGCGCCACCGAGATGCGGACGGACTCGACCAAAGCCGCATGACCTGCTGCATGCACCCTCTTGCATCAAGGGGGCGCAAGAAACATGAATGCTCTACTCCTATATCCGGAATGGCCTGATACGTACGGGAGCTTCAGGCACGCTTTGCCGTTTCAGGGCAAGCGTTCTGCGTATCCACCTTTGGGATTGCTCACGATTGCTGCCCTGCTGCCTCCCCACTGGTCAAAACGCCTGGTTGACACGAATGTGCGTGCGCTGACGGATTCACGGCTGTACCGGCGGCTAGAGCAAGAAGGGCGCCTTCTGGGCGAAGCAAATGGAAGCAATATCGACTGCAATCTGAGCTTCATCCCCACAATGTCCGCACAACGCCTACTGGACGGGTATCGGTCGATCTTGAAACGAATCTACGCCCCCGACGCTTACTACGACCGGGTTCGGCATTTTCTAGAGCACTATCGGCCTACCCGTACGCGCCGCTCCCTATCGGAGTACGTCGCATTGTGCCGTTCTGTCGTGAAGCAAGGCATTCTTGGCAACGCCCGCACAAGCTACTGGAAGTTCCTCATGGATGCCGCCACCCGGTACCGCCATGCCTTCGGCACGGCAGTGACCTTGGCGATCTTGGGTTACCACTTCAGTGCGGTGACCGAGGACGCCTGCCGGACGGTCTAGCCGTCGTGTCCATCCTTGACCGGGCCCACGGGCGAGGTTGCGCGCTAGTCGCATGCAACTGCCCGCGTGGTGTTGCCCACCTTATCCTGGCGCCGCGACGACAACAGATGGTGACATTCTTGAGGCGGAAGCGCAAACCAGTTGGTGCTCTTCCAAATCGCTTTTGGCGCGTTCCCTATCGACGTTCTTATGAGCTGCGAACTTCGTGGTGACCTGATAATACGCAGAGGAACGGGCCTCGACATACTCTCTACACCTTGATTCAAGTGCTTGTTCGAGATTCTTGCAGGTTAAGCAATCCATGGCTTATACGTCCTGCAGGCCCTTTGAGCGCGGATGTGATTCTTCACACCCTCTGTTTGAGGATCTCCTGCTCGGCGCGAAGCCAATCCTGTTCGTCGTGGCCGTGTTTGCGACCGCCGACTTCATACAACGCATAGGCTCGCTCTTTTATCCGGGCTGTCTGTTGCGATGGAAGAGTATCTGGCATCATTACCGGTGTATTTAGGGAAGCCTGCGGGGCGAGAGCAACATTGGGCTTCGCTTGTTTGCGCATCCTGGAAACGATCATTTGGGAGACACCTCTGGTGGCTGCGACTAAGAAGGAAGGTACTTCAGATGAACTGACTTAGTTCAGAGGACCTGAAAAAGAGGAGAGGAACTGCTCAGTCAACTTAAGCTTACGCCGAACTGTTACTCATGTCCAATCTGGAACATTATCGAGCCGGGCTGGAGACTTCCTTTAGATTCTGGTCGCGGCTTAGGCGCTCTCCGACTCTAAACGCGAACCCCGCCGTGTGACCCGTTACCATTTGCCGGAGGCCCGGCTCAAACTCGTGGAATAGGTTCAGCCCCGCGTCGTTGCCAATCATCGAACCAAAATCGTTGAACGGCGCCGAAGTGAGCGCGTCCAATAAGGGCGGCGAGCACTGTGGGCGGCAACTAAACTAAGGATCCCGAG
The DNA here is from genome assembly GCA_963727085.1 of Terriglobia bacterium. GTDB lineage: Bacteria > Acidobacteriota > Terriglobia > Terriglobales > Acidobacteriaceae > Sulfotelmatobacter. Next base: position 690,125 of record CAVSER010000009.1, read on the forward strand.
GAAATACGAAGCGTTTAGCCTCTTCTTTCCCGACTCGTCACGCGTGACAAAGATATGCGAAGCTGCATCGATGGCCCGGCCCATGAGCGTGTGCTGGTCGAAGGGTGATAGACCATGCTCCTCTTGACCAGCGGCGGGCGCTAGTCGCTGCAACCTGGCCGATTGGCCCGAAACCTTCTTTAAATCCGAGCAGAACTAATCCCTAGCATTTCAACTAGACTTCGATCCGATTGAGGCGCTTTCTCAGGGACCCGGCATTCGAATCCGTATTGAAAAGAAAATCGGCAAATCTAGTGCCGTCCCGATTCCCGACCTCCGCTCGAAATGCTGGGGGTTAGCAATACTTCGCAAGGGTGTGGAAAGCGAGATTGCAGCCGATCCCTAGCTTTTTCGGCAGCCGATTTTTCGAGAAATCGTTTAGGACCAACAATAGGTTTGTTGTCTCTGAGAACTGTAACTTTGTACATAGCCTGGATGATCGTATCTTTACGGGGCCGAGGCCAGCCGTTCAATATTGACCACTTTCGAAAGAAATAGCCTCATCTGAAGGCGGGGCAAAATAGCGTCATAAACGAGCCAGTATCCTAACGCTCGTTTCAGGTGGCTTCGGGTAGGCCCCGGCGTTTTCGCTGCAGCTAGTCGCCTGCGCTGCTCTGCAATTGCCGGACACTAGAGCGTGGTAGATCGCCACCACTAGGCATTTCCTTTCGGACCAATTCGGCAACTCCTACGCGTTTGATATGCGTAGCAAGACCTAACATCCTGAGCATCGAAATGCCGTACCAGTTCATGTCTATCTCGTACCACTTTAGACCGTGACGGGCGGAGGTCGGATGCGCATGATGATTGTTGTGCCATCCTTCGCCAAAGGTCAAAAGGGCAACCCACCAGTTATTGGTGGAATCATCCCTTGTGGAAAAGCGGCGGGAGCCCGACATGTGAGTTGCCGAATTCACCAACCAGGTAGCATGCAAGCCCGCCACCGTCCGCAGGAAAATACCCCACAACAGGAAGGGGAATCCCCCGACGGCGAAAAGCAGCAGGCCCAGTGCGACGATCGGCAAGTAGTGGTACTTGGTAATCCACAGGTGAAACTTATCTTTCGCCAGGTCGGGGACGTAGTGGGCCAGCGTGGTTGTGTCGTGATGCATGGATCGTCCCGTCAGAATCCAACCCATATGTGACCACCATTTGCCGTCTCTTGGCGAGTGTGGATCACCTTCATGATCCGCGAACTGATGATGAATGCGGTGGGTAGCCACCCAGAAGATGGGACCACCTTCAAGAGTGAGGGTCGCACAGACAGTCAGAAAATACTCGACCCACTTCGGAGTTCTGTAACCACGATGCGTGAGTAGACGATGATAGCCCATCCCGATGCCGAGGCTTCCCGATATCCACCACAGAAACATCGCAACGAAGAGAGCTTTCCAAGTAAAGAAGAACAGAGCCGCAATCGCACCGAGGTGAAAGGCAGCCATAAAAAATGCGGTTACCCAGTTGATTTGGTCGTCGGCCGGCTGTTTTCGTTCGATCGTCTGAAGCTGCATATTGCTGATCTCCTACTCCAGTTTTGATGTGGGCATCCAGCGGTCGGTACCTACAAGCGATGTAATAGTTTTGTATGTGGGGCACATCGCATCTTCGGCAGAATCACGAAGAATGAGCAGTATTGACCAGACGCATGTGAGCGCCAGCCTGAAACGTGTACGTAAATTGTGGACACAGAAAATACCGCGGTGGCGAGGAATGAGACGCGGTGCATTCTGGCGGCCTGCTGGTGGGGAGCTCATCTCGACAGAGGACTGCCATGACCAATAATCGCTGGAGCCAAACCGCTCCTCGCTCAGGCGTCTTTGCCTTTCATTAGCGGCTCAATCTCGTGATTGATTTCGAATCTCACGGCAGCACCGCAGGAGTGGCAAGTCGTTTGGTGTAAGCCCCCGTTAAGGCTCATCGCCGCCAGTCTGTTTGGACGTAGGCATTTGGGGCACGTAATCATCAGGTACCCTGCATTATCTCTTGGCACGAACATAGGACCGATGTCACCCTTTTTTCCCTCCGAGCGAAGGGGAGAAGCAGCCAGAAGCTTGCCGACCTCGTGGGACAGCTCCTGGACCGTGTAATTTCCTTTTCGCAAGAAAGCGTCTGCCAGAATTCCGGATGGCATTTCCCCCGAACTGCAACCTCCACTCATTGCAATCGTGGCGATATGCGGAAACCGCAGGCGCACCACAGCCAGAAATTCAAAACCCGTCATGCGAGGCATATTCAAATCGGAGATGATTAAGTCAGGCAGAGATTTGGCGAGCGAGTGTATGCCCTCCAAACCGTCCGCGGCCGTCAGAACCTCGTAGCCCTCGCGTTCCAAAATCATCCTTGCCGTGTCACGTATCAACGGTTCATCATCAACCACCAGGATACGAAAACGGAATTGCGCGGCTACGTGTGCTGCGGCCGACAACTTGCTCTCATGGAAGGGAGCTCCATCTTTGCCAGGGACTAGGTGTGCACCGATTTTCGGGGTCGTAGCTGCAAACGAGACGGGACGATCCTCATCCTTCTTCTGGCCAGACATGGGCGCCTCCTTTCATGGATGACACTTCAGGAGACCCAATGGTAATGGGCCGGAAACGAGACATCTGCTCAATATTGATCAGGGTGAAAAAGCCTTCAGGTTGAGCTAGTGTGATACGACGACAAGAGAACGACAGTCGGCCGTGTGTCCAGTTTTCCTAGTACGAATTTCCCATGCCGCCATGGCCGCCCGCGACAGCGCCTTGATTCTCTTCCGCAATCTCGGCGACGAGGGCCTCGGTGGTTAGCATCAGTGCAGCGATGGAGCCAGCATTGGTCAGAGCCGTACGCATGACCTTGGTCGGATCGAACACACAGCCTTGACCATGTCTCCATATTCACCGGTCAAAGCGTTGAAGCCAAAGTGCGGGTCCTTCGAATCGGTCACCTTACGAAACACAATCGCTCCCTCTTCACCAGCATTCGGAGCGATCTGACGGAGTGGCTCGCCTTCGAGTTTCAGCTTGGGTGCCCTTTTTTCGTGATCTCAGTCCGGGTCGCAGACGAAATTCTCTGTTACACTTTCGCGCATGAACCGGACAACCAGGCGACAATTCGTAGGTCAGTGTGCGGGTGCGGCGGCCGGAGCGTGGCTGCTGCCTGCATTCGCGCGAGCAGCGACTTCCGCGCCTTCGATCAAATTTCCCACTTCCCCTCGGGATCGAGTTGCAGTCGCCGCCTATCCCTTCCGCGAATACATCGTCGGGTGGAAGGGTTGGGATGGAAAGACTCCAAGTACCGTCCCTGCGTCGCAGCAGATGGAGCTCAAAGATTTTGCCGCGCATGTTGCGGAGAAATTCAACGTGCATCACATTGAACCGTGGAGCCCCATATTTCCCTCTACAGATCCAAAGTATCTGGACCAGTTTCGGGCTGCGGTGGAAAAGGCTCACTCCTCTATCGTGGATATCGCTGTGGACGGAGGGTACAGCCAGTACTCTACGGACCCCGGGGTGCGCGAAAAAGCGGTGAAGGCAAGCAACGACTGGATCGATGTGGGCGTGGCGCTAGGATCGCCGAGCATTCGCACGCATATCGACGGTGCCAAAGATTCCAAGCCGGATGTGGGTCGTTGCGCGGACACGCTGTCCCATGTGGCCGAATACGCCGCGAAGAAGAACATCGTTGTCGCGTTGGAGAATGACAATCCGGTCAGCGAAGATCCCTTCTTCATTGTGCAGGTGATTGAGAAGGTCAATAGTCCGTGGTTGCGTGCGCTCCCCGACTTTGGCAACTCGCTCGCGGCGCATGACGAACAGTTCCAGGATCGTGCCATGGAGGCCATGTTCGCCCACGCGTACGGCATTTGCCACGTGAAAGACGGCGAAGTCGATGATCAAGGGAAAGCATCGCACGTGGACTTGGCGAAAACATTCACCACTTTGAAGAATCACGGTTACAAGGGATACTGTTCGATCGAATACGATGCTCCGGGGGATCCCTATAAGCCTACGGCGGCGCTTATAGAAGCGACGATCAAGTACCTTTAGTAGACAACCGAGCGATTGAATGAACTACGGCGGCAGCGTTGCGCCTGTTTGGACTCGACATCCAAATTCAAGAGGAGAACTATGAACACGCGAAAGCTGGTTGTGGCGGTTGCATTGATTGCACTCTGTTCGTTGGCCAGCGCAGCCGATCGAAAATACGTTGTGAATCCGAGACCGGCGGGACTGACGGGCTTGCCTTTTAGCGACGCGGTGCTGGTTGGAAACACGCTCTACATCGCTGGCCATATCGGCTTCGATCCCAAGAGCGGACAGCCTCCTGCAGACGCGGAACAAGAGGCCAAGCTTGTGATGGATGGCGTTAGAAAGACAGTTGAGGCAGCCGGATTCTCGATGGATGACATCGTGTCAGTGCAGGTGTTCTGCACCGATCTGAAGTTCTACGAGACATTCAACTCCGTTTACAAGACCTACTTTCACGAGAATTTCCCGGCGCGAGCGTTCCTCGGAACCGACAAACTGCTTCGTGGCGCCAAATACGAAGTCATGGGGATTGCCGTGAAGAAGTCGCAATAGATATTCGATTTTTGTTCGCCTTCCCGGCTTCGCCTGCGATAGATGTATAGGCCATGCGAAAAGCGGTCGAGCATCTGAAGAAATGCGACCCTGTACTACGGGCCATTATTGAGCGCGTGGGTCCTTGCCGGATGGAGTATGGCCCTGCTGAGTTCTCGAGCGTTGCCGAGGCAATCGTGTATCAACAATTGAACGGGAAGGCTGCGGTTACGATCTTCAATCGTTTCGCCGATCTGGCTGGACGCCCGATCACTCCCGGGGGAATTCTAAAGCTCAGCGATAAGCAGATGCGGAGTGTCGGCCTCTCCAATCAGAAATCAGCATATTTGAAAGACTTGGCCGCAAAGACTGAAGCCGGGCTGCTGGACTTCTCGCGTTTGTCCGAATTGTCAGACGAGGAAGTGATTAAACACCTCACCCAGGTCAAGGGAATTGGAGTGTGGACCGCACATATGTTCCTGATCTTTTCACTGCGGCGTCCGAATGTTCTGCCGACCGGCGATTATGGCGTGCAGATGGCTATCAAGAAACAGTACAGGAAACGCAAGCTGCCCAAGCCGCAAGACATGGAGAAGATCGCCAAGGCTTGGGAGCCCTACCGCTCCGTTGCTTGCTGGTACATGTGGCGCAGCTTGGATATTAAAACCATGTGACGCCATGGCATCACACCAAGTCGGGCTCTGTGGTTAAATGATTAAGCAATGGCCGAAGCCAAAATACGAGTGCTAGTCGCAAAGCCCGGTCTGGACGGGCACGACCGTGGAGCCAAGGTAATTGCCCGCGCCCTTCGCGATGCGGGCATGGAGGTCATTTACACGGGGCTGCGACAAACTCCCGAGATGATCGTGACCGCATCGCTGCAGGAGGACGTGCAGGTGATCGGGCTTTCGATCCTGTCCGGAGCCCACAACGCGATAGTGCCCAGGGTGATGGACCTGCTTCGCCAGAATAAGATGGACGACGTCCTGGTGCTGGTGGGTGGAATCATTCCAGACCAGGATATCGACGGACTGAAAAAAGCCGGAGTTGCGGCGATTTTCCAGCCGGGTACGGCGATGGATGACATCGTGCAGTTCATTCGCTCGCACGTAAAAGCGCCCGGCGTCCCGGCGGCGGGATAATGCCAGCGATCGACGCGGCGCGCGTCAAGAAACTCCTTTCCTCCACGATTGGTCCCACTCCATGGTATTGGGAGACCTTCCCCGCATTTCGCTCCAGGTCGGGACGGCCGTTCGTCTGGACCCACCACGGGGCAGAGGGGCCGGTTGCTCATCTCGTCACGTTAGGACAGGAGCAGGAGCAGGACAAGGTTCGCATCGCTCTCAATACGTACTGCCGCCCGTTTCTAGTCGCTCAACATTCGCTCGGGATATGGTGCCCGGAAGGGCGAAGCATTCGGCTCGCCTGCTTTGATCCTGACCATTTGAAAGCCTTTGACGTGGCTGAAGTAGCGGGGTGGTTCAAGCAGTCCTCGGAGCGCATTTACTCCGCCACGGCTCCAATTGCGGATTTTGAGACGCATCTGTCCCTCGCAGCAGGCATGCACAAGATCGATGTCCCCGCAGAATTAGCGGGGCTTGACGAGTTGATCATCCCTACAAGCTACAAGGCGATGTCCAACGATGATCCGGCATTTGCTCTGTTCGTTTTCTATCTTCAGGCGGGCCTGGTCGAGGTGCTGCCGCAGCGGTGGTTTACCGCCTCGCAATACCGCGTAGGACAGCAATGGATCCCACGGGCGGCACGCGATCCGGAGTCACACCGGATTGTAGGTGAATGTTTTGGAGTAGGCACATTTCTGCTGGAAGAAGATGGTTGTCATCTCGCGGAATGGCTCGAGCGAACACCCTGAACGTTTCCTGTTGGCGAGAATCTAGCGTCCGTGACTGAAACCGATTTCCGATTTGAATCACAACAAAAGGTCCGAATTCTGCGCCTGTGTTCTTCAGATGGCACGAATCGACTGACGCGCCAGTGTGTACTCGCCCTTACCGATGCGATCGACGAATTGGCGGGCGTGCCGAAGCCGCTGGTCATCACAGGAAATGAGCGATTCTTTTCCGCAGGCGCGGATCTGGCTGAAATCTCAACTCTAGACGGCCCCAGTGCGTATGAGTTCTCGAAGACGGGGCAGCGGTTAATGGCGGCGATCGAAGGCTTCCCTGCCCCCGTCATTGCGGCGATTTCAGGTTACTGCATGGGCGGAGGTCTGGACTTGGCGCTGGCCTGCCGGCAGCGATTCGCGTCGCCGCATGCGATCTTCGGACATCGTGGTGCAGCCTTGGGATTGATCACCGGCTGGGGAGGCACTCAGCGCCTGCCTCGACTGATCGGAAAAGGCCGCGCACTCGAAATGTTCGTTGCCGCAGAAAAGCTGCATGCCAACCGTGCATTACAGGTGGGGCTCATCGATTCAATCGAACCCGAACCTCTGGCTGCGGCGCTTCGGTGTTTGTTGTAGGCTGACCGAGCCTCCGGACTCCGCTCGATTGCGCGGCTCCGGCTGGCTGGTATACCGTAATTGGTCCACTGGTTGAATTCATGGCTGACCGCAACGAGACACTGGCAGTGAACTCCACTCCTCCGGCAAATGTGCTGACGACCAAGGTCGATCCGACTTCGGCGCGATTCGAAGCTAATATGCGGTTCCTCGCCGACCTTATGTCGCAGGTACGGAATGAAGCCGAAAAGATAGCCGAGGGTGGCGGGCCCAAAGCGATTGAAAGCCAGCATGCGAAGGGTCGGATGACTGCGCGCGAGCGTATCGAACGGTTGGCAGATCCGGGAACATTCTTCGAACTTGGAATTTATGCCGCACACGGCATGTACGAAGAGTGGGGCGGTGCGCCCGCAGCGGGGGTGATCACCGGAATGGCGCGAATTCACACGCGCATGGTCATGATTATCGCGAACGATGCCACGGTGAAGGCTGGCGCCTTCTTCCCGATGACGTCAAAGAAAGTTATTCGGGCACAGAATATGGCGCTCGAGAACCGGATCCCTACGATTTACCTGGTGGACTCGGCTGGCGTGTTCCTGCCGCTGCAGGAAGATGTCTTCCCTGACACCGACGACTTCGGGCGCGTGTTCCGCAACAATGCCGTGATGTCGGCGCTGGGGATTCCGCAGATAGCCGCCATCATGGGCATGTGCGTCGCTGGGGGCGGATATTTGCCGGTGATGTGCGATCACGTGCTGATGACGGATGGCAGTGGATTGTTCCTTGCTGGTCCGGCGCTAGTGCAGGCAGCTATCGGCCAGAAGGTTTCTGCCGAAGATCTCGGGGGGGCTGCGATGCACTCCTCCATCAGTGGTACCGTGGATTTCCGCGAACCGAACGACGAGGCTTGTATCGCGCGTATTCGTTCGATTGTGGAGAAGTGGGGATACAGACGGCTCTCCCCCTGGGACCGCAAGAAGCCGGTGCAGCCGGCGCTCCCTGCCGAGGAGATTTACGGGATTTACGATCCGTCGCCCGGGCGGCCGTATGACATGAAGGAAGTGCTGGCGCGAGTCCTCGATGGCAGCCGCTTTGACGAGTACAAGCCCGAGTACGGGAAAACGTTGATCTGCGGATATGGCCGCATCGGAGGGTTTGCCGTTGGGATTGTCGCCAATCAGAAGTTGCATGCGCAGCAGACCGATCATGAAGGGCACAAGAGGGTGGAATTTGGTGGAGTGATCTATACCGAATCCGCGGAGAAGGCTTCCCGCTTCATCATGGACTGCAATCAGAATCTGATCCCTTTAATCTTCTTCCATGACGTGAATGGATTCATGGTTGGACGCGACGCGGAGTGGAGCGGCATCATCAAAGCCGGAGCGAAGATGGTGAACGCAGTCTCGAATTCTGTGGTGCCGAAGATCACGGTCATCGTTGGAGGCTCATTCGGGGCGGGGCATTATGCCATGTGCGGAAAAGCATACGATCCTCGATTCGTGTTTGCCTGGCCGAGTGCTCGGTACGCTGTCATGAGTGGAGACTCGGCGGCTGCGACATTAGTCGAAATCAAAGTGAAGCAACTGGAGCGCGGCGGCAAGAAATTGAGTGATGAAGAGAAGAAGGAGTTGTACGAGTCTGTGAAGCGCACCTATGACGAGCAGACCGACCCGCGTTACGGGGCCGCCCGGCTATGGATCGACAAGATTATCGATCCCATCGAAACACGCGAGGCCATCACGGAAGCGCTGGAAGCGGCGGCGCTGAATCCCGATGTTGCCGAGTTTAAGGTCGGAGTGCTGCAAACATAAGAACTCCTTTCCCGCGGAGTGGCGCCGATCGACACGACTTTGAATTCGCAAAATCTTATTGTGTTATGAGTGAACTCGTAAAACTCGTTGAATGTCCGCGCGACGCCTGGCAGGGTCTGAAGGGAATGATCCCCGCGGAGTTAAAATCTGATTATCTCAACGCCCTGATCAGCACTGGGTTCAAGCACATCGACGCAGTTTCTTTCGTATCACCCAAAGCTGTGCCGCAGATGGCGGATTCGGAAGAAGTGCTGAAGGAACTCGATCCTCCGGATGACGTCGAAATCATTGGCATCGTCGTAAATGAAAAGGGTGCGCAACGGGCGATTGAGACACAAGCGGTCTCCACCGTGGGTTTTCCCTACTCCATCTCTGAGACGTTCCTGCGGAAGAACCAGAATCAATCTCTGGAAAATGCGCTGGAGGAACTGGAGAAAGTCCAGAAGAAGGCCGATGGCGCTGGACTGGGAATCGTCGTCTATATCTCGATGGCGTTTGGGAATCCCTACGGTGATGCCTGGAGCATCGACGAAGTCTTAGGCGCCGTGGAGTTGCTCGAAGCAGAAGATATCCGCATGATCTCGCTCGCAGATACGGTCGGAGTGGCAACTCCGCAGCAAATCAGTGACGTTGTCGGCGGAGTGCTCGCAAAATACGGCTATCTCGAGATTGGGGTCCATCTGCATTGCCGGCCAGAGCAGGCGTCCGAGAATATCCTCGCCGCTTTCGACGCGGGGTGCCGACGCTTCGATTCGGCCTTGGGCGGATTGGGCGGGTGCCCGTTCGCTCAGGATGCCTTAAGTGGAAATATTCCGACTGAAAAAGTTATCGAGACGCTGCGGCGACGCGGTGCAGAGTTGCCAACCTTGAAGCCACTCGATACTCTTTTGAAGGCTACGGGCGGAATAGCAGCTAAGTTCGCTGAGTCGCACGCCGCGGATTAGTCCCAGCATTCTCCGCGAACTTGCAGGTTTTTATTCGACACATTGGGTGTAGAGAACGGTCTCCTATGAGCAACAACACGGTGCAACTTGCGTATGACGGCCAGGTTGCGACGATCACGCTGAATCGTCCTGAGAAGCGGAATGCGATCAGCTTCGATCTGATTGACGATCTGCTGCGCGCGCTTGAAGACGTAGCCAAGTCAAACGCGACTGTTCTGATTCTGACTGGCGCCGGAAAAGCTTTCTGTTCGGGGATGGATCTCGATAACTTGAAGGCATTGCTCGGACGTACGCCGCAGCAAAATCTGCAGGATTCCGCGACAATGGTGAAACTATTTCGGTCGATTTATGAGTTTCCGAAAGTGACCATTGCCGCAGTGAACGGGGCCGCTATCGCAGGTGGAACGGGACTCGCCCTGCTTTGCGACTTTACGATCGCAGTTCCGGAAGCGAAGTTTGGGTACACGGAGGTCCGCATCGGTTTTGTTCCAGCGATCGTTTCAACTTTCCTCTTGCGACAAGTTGGGGAAAAGCAGGCGCGCGATCTACTGCTGACCGGAAGAATTTTCGACGCCGAAGAGGCGATGCGGATGGGCTTGCTCACCGAGATCGTGTCCGGAGAGAATTTGATGGCACGCGCACGCGAACTGGCAGGCCTCCTGATGGCAAACAGCGCAGCATCTTTGCGGGCGACAAAGCAATTATTAACAGACCATGCCCTGGCTGAACTGGAAGCGCAGATCGAATCAGCAGTGCGAGAGAACGCCGCCATACGCACGACGGCCGACTTTCGCGAAGGGATAACGTCGTTTCTGGAGAAGCGCAAGCCGGTCTGGACGGGGAAATGAGTTCGAGCAATCACCACGCGGTCAACGAAACCAAGCTTCGCGTTCGGTATGCGGAAACCGATCAGATGGGAGTGGTCTATCACTCGAATCATCTGATCTGGTTTGAAGTCGGACGAGTCGAGTTCATGCGCCAGATGGGGTTCTCCTACCGGGATATGGAGCGTGACGACGGGCGTTTCATCGCCGTGGTGGAGGCGAAGTGCCGCTACAGGGCTCCGGTGTACTACGACGAAGAAGTACTGGTGCGCACACAGCTAAAAGCGGTGCGAGACTCCGTCATCATCTTCCAGTACGAACTGAATCGAGCCAACACCGGCGACTTGCTGGCCGAGGGCGAGACCACGCATATCGTGACAGATTCTGAAATGAAGGTAGCACTTCTGCCTCAAAAGTACTTGAGCGTCTTCCGCGCTGCGGTTGGCAAGTAAGCGTTAATTCGGGGAATCCATTGAACGCACTACATATCACAGGCAACGACCTTACGCTGGAAGCCGTGCGGGAAGTCGCCGCTAACAGACAGTCGGCGCTGTTGGCTCCGGATGCCCGGGAAGCCGTTCAACTGGCTCGAGCGGTCGTCGATGACATCGTCGCCAGCAATAAAGTCGCTTACGCGATCACCACGGGCGTCGGTAAATTGAGCGATGTTCGAATTGCAGGAGACCAGATCCGGGAACTGCAGGTCAATCTGGTCCGGTCGCACGCAGTCGGAGTGGGCACACCGTTGTCGCTCCCTGAAACTCGCGCGATGATGTTGCTGCGCGCAAACTCGCTGGCAAAGGGCTACTCGGGCGTCAGGGCCCTCGTCATCGACACTCTTTGTGAGATGTTGAACCGCGGTGTCACACCTGTGGTTCCCTCGCAGGGAAGCGTCGGCGCAAGCGGAGATCTAGCGCCATTGGCACACCTAGCATTGGCTTTAATCGGCGAAGGTGACTGTTTTGATGAAAAAGGTGCGCTGATTTCCAGCGCCGATGCTCTGAAGCGGGCACAGATCGAGCCTCTTATTCTGGAATCCAAAGAGACAATTTCTCTGATTAACGGTACGCAGGCGATGTTGGCGGTTGGAACTTTAGCGCTACTCGCTGCCGAAATATTGGTGAATACGGCAGATGTACTCGGCGGACTGGCTTGCGATGCGCTCAAAGGAACCGATGCAGCCTTCGATGAGCGTATCCACAAAGCACGCCCGCATACAGGACAAATGAAAACGGCCGCGAATCTTCGGCGCATGCTTGAGGGCAGCCAGATTCGAGAATCCCATCGCGAGTGCGGTCGCGTTCAGGATGCGTATTCCTTACGTTGTATTCCACAAGTGCACGGCGCCGTCCGGGACACACTCGAACATTGCCGCGCTGTATTCGAGACTGAAGCCAATTCAGCTGTCGATAATCCCCTTGTATTCATTACCGACGCAAAGAACGCAGAGGGCGACGTAGTCTCCGGTGGAAACTTTCATGGCGAGCCGCTTGCATTCGCTTTGGATTTCTTGGCAATCGCGTTGAGCGCTCTGGCGGGAATCAGCGAACGCCGCATCGAGAGGCTGGTAAACCCCGCTTTGAGCGAAGGACTGCCGCCATTTCTGGCTGCAGGCGCAGGATTGAACTCAGGTTTCATGATGCCGCAGGTCACAGCCGCAGCGCTGGTCAGTGAGAACAAGGTATTAGCACATCCAGCATCCGTCGATTCGATCACAACTTCCGGCAACAAAGAAGATTATGTATCGATGGGAATGACTGCTGCATTGAAACTCAGGCGCGTAGTCCAGAATACGCGCAACGTTCTTGCTATCGAGGCAATGGCTGTAGCTCAGGCCGTCGATTTCCTCGCTCCCCTCAAGACCTCAAAGCGCGGTCAGGCGGCTCATGACGCCATCCGTTCGGTTTGTCCCGCGATGGAGAAAGATCGTGTCATGTACGGAGACATAGCGCGTATCTCGGAACTGATCGCAATCGGAAAAATCGCAGAGGCATTGCGATAATCCCCCCTGTCAGGATTCCCCGAAATGACAACACTCACTGAATATCTGAAGTTCCATACCAAGACGCATCGAGCTTACGTACACATCACCCCGCAGGTCGAAGAGATCGTGCGCAAAAGCGGCGTGCGCGAAGGCATGGTGCTTGTATCGACCATGCACATCACGGCAGGCGTATACGTCAACGATAATGAGAGCGGACTCATCGAAGATATCGATCAGTGGCTTGAACATCTAGCACCATTTCGCAAGAACTATAAGCATCATGAAACAGGTGAGGACAACGGGGATTCGCACCTGAAAGCACTCCTCGTTCATCACGAGGTCATCGTGCCGATCACCGCGGGAAAGCTGGACCTGGGGACATGGCAACGGATTTTCTACGCCGAGTTCGATGGACAACGAGACAAGCGCGTCATAGTGAAGGTCATGGGGGAATGAACGAATGTCCGAAGAGTTAACGGAGTTGAAGGAGCACGCGGAACACGCGAAGGAAGATCCAACGCTGGCGCCGGTTTCGCTTACGATGGCGGTGTTGGCCGTGCTAGTGGCCGTGGTGTCACTGCTCGGACATCGCGCCCACACCGAAGAAGTCGTGCTGCAGGCCAAGGCGACCGACCAGTGGGCGTTCTATCAGGCCAAGAATATGCGCAGGCATGTGGACGAACTGTTCACCGACCTCACGTCGGTACAGCCAAGCAGCGATGCCGCGACACTGTCCAAGTTGCGCGATAAATACTCACAAGAGGCCTCCCGATACAAGGATGATCAGAAAGACCTTGAGGCCGAAGCTCGCAAGCTGGAATCGGAAGTTCTAACCGAGCGTTATCGAGCCGACAGGTTCGATCTCGCCGAAGTCTTCCTGGAAATCGGGCTGGTGATTACGTCCATTACTCTGCTCTCGGGGCGGCGAGTTTTCTGGTGGCTCGGGATTTTATTTGGGGTTGTTGGCCTCGTCGTAGCTTCAACGGGCTTCTTTGTGCATTAGGAACGCTCCCCACGCTGCAACGCGCGAAGTCTGTCTGCTCCTCCCGCTGCCGTACCTTCGGACTTCGCGTCTGGCTTCACAACCATGAACGGCCCGATCGCAAGCACATCCATACGCGTGCGCTGGAAGCAATCGATCGCCTCCTCGGGAGTGCACACAATCGGTTCATTCTCGTTGAAGCTGGTATTGAGTATGACCGGAAGCCCTGTTTTGCGCTGGAACGCGGAGATCAGGTCGTAGTAGAGGGGATTCTCGTCGCGCGCAACAGTTTGCAGCCGGCCGGTATCATCCACGTGATTGACGGCGCAGAGAGATTGACGCTTCTCGGGCCTGATCTTATAGACATGCAGCATGAAGGGCGAAGGATGGTCGTGCTGGAAATACTCGTGCTGGTACTCGGCCAGGATCGAGGGCGCGAACGGCCGGAACCATTCCCGGTGCTTGATGCGAGCGTTGAGCACGTCTTTCATGTTGGGCAAACCTGGATGCGCGACGATGGAGCGATTTCCTAACGCGCGGGGCCCCCATTCCATGCGGCCTTGGAACCACCCCACTACGTTGCCGGCGGCGATCTGAGCGGCTGTGAGGTCGAGCAGATCTTCTCGTTTTGATTTGCGAGCTTCCAGCCCGGCACGTTGTAGCGCAGACTCAATACGTGATTCCGAAAACTCCGGCCCCAGATACGAGTGTTTCAATTCGTAGCGACGTGGTTGTTTCAGCACCGAATGATAGGTATGCAGCGCTGCGCCTATTGCGAGGCCTTCATCGCCCGCCGCCGGTTGGATATAGGTCTGGCGGAATAACGTGCGATCGAACACCTTTCCATTTGCGACACTGTTGAGTGCGCAGCCACCTGCCATCGCGAGATTATCGACAGGAACCTGCGTATGCAGCTGATTGAGCAGGTGAAAGAATATTTGCTCGAAGCGATGTTGCATCGCAAAAGCAAGATCCATGTCTCGCTGGGCGATTTCCGTATGCGGTTTGCGAGGTTCGCCAAACAGCTTCTCCATTTTGTCGGAGAAGTGACGCGCCAGCCGCACCGTACCGTCTGGGAGCACCTGCATCCCCTGATTACTTCCCAAGGGTTTGAAATAACTGAGATCAAGTTGAAATCCACCGCCCTTGGGCGAGACGATATTTTCAATTTCGCCGCAGTAGGTTTCTTTCCCGTACGGAGCCAGCCCCATGACCTTCCCTTCGTCGCCATATTTCGAATAGCCAATGAACTCACAAATCATGGTGTAGAAACTGCCGAGTGAATGGGGAAGAAACACGCGATCAAGGACTTCAATATCGTTCCCTTCACAGCGCGCCGTCATCGTCGATACAAAATCGCCGGAACCGTCGTAGCTGAATCCCGCGGCCTGCTCCCAGGGAGAGCAGTAGTACGCGCTGGCGATATGTGCGATGTGATGTTCGAGATGATGTTCCTGAAACTTGAGCTGGGACAAGTCGACTTCGAGGGCTTTCGCGATAAGGGAGCGCACATCGCGCATCGCTTCCTTGCGTTGCCGGAGACGGATAAAATTGAGCACCTTGGCAGGATTCGTGAGGGCGTACTGAACTTTCTTGATAAGGTTCGCATCGCTGTCCTGGCCGACAGCCACGTGCTCCACGTCCGAGATCTTCGCGCCGACGGCATCAAGGCACGACTTGATGGCAAGCGCAGGAAACCCACCGAAGTGCTTGTGGCGGTTCAGTCGTTCTTCGGCGATTGCAAACTTCACTTCGCCATCAACGATGATGGCCGCCGACGCGTCGGCGTGAAACATGTTGAGGCCCAGAATCAGCATGAACTAGATCGATCTCCTGTGGGGTAGGTTGTGGCTGGCGTCATTCGCTCAGGCGGGTCTCGCGCTGGGATGCTCCTTGAATTGTATTCAGGAAAGCGGCCGTGTCTACGGGCACGCGCTCTCCGGTGCTGAGGGACTCCTCAACCCGAAAGGTCGCCAGGGCGGTACACACAATATCTTCAAGAGTGATCGGCGCTTGCGCGCTCTGTAAAACCGATTGTGCGAAGGCGGACCACTCTGCGCGATGTCCTTTATCCTGGGACCAGCGGGCACGAACGGTTTCTTTGCGTCCATTACGCACCAGGTCCAAATAACGGAAATCCTCCATCACCGCAGCGCTGCCTCCGCCGAAGACCTCGATCCGCTCTTTCGAGAAGGACCGGTCGCCGTTCGCCAGATAACTGATCGTGCCTTCGGATCCATTAGCGAAGCGAACCGAGATCACAACATTGTCCCTGCTGTAGCGAGGCGAGACCCCGATCTGGCGTCCCGCGACCTCGACGACGGGCGAACCGGTGAGGAACATGAGCAGGTCGATGAAATGGCAGACCTCGCCGATGATTCTGCCGCCGCCCTGCTCCCGGTCATTTACCCAATGGTCAGGCGGGAGAAGCCCTGCATTTACCCGGTAGTGCAACGCGAGAGGCTCTGAAATCTCCGCGAGAAATGCCTTCATGCGAACCGTCATCGGGGCAAAGCGGCGGTTGAATCCCACCATTATAGTTGGGCGCTCGGCCACGCCGCTTCCGAGATAAGCATGAACGACCGAATAAAGCTCCTCCTCCGACACGCACAGCGGCTTTTCGCAGAAAACGTTCTTCCTTGCTTCCAGTGCAGCGATCACCTGCTTTGCATGGAGATTGTGCCGTGTTGCGACCACTACTGTGTTCACTGACTGATCTTGAATGACGGCAGAATCATCCGTCGTACAAGTTGTGAAATCAAACTTGCGGGCGGCATGCTGTGCGTGGGAGCCATTTGCGGCGCAGATCGCAATCAAGGAAGTTTCGGACGAAGCCTTCATCGCGGGAATCAGAGTGGAACACGCGAAGCTTCCGGCTCCGAGCACACCAACTGCTACGGTTGAGGGAGCAGCCCTGCGCCCACCAGGGGAGACCGGCGCAGGAACGAGCCTTAGCGACGATGCAATGCCGGCGTCACTCGAGTATTGAAGGACGACCCCTAGGAACGGCTCGCTGGATCGACCGTTGATCAATTCGTAGGCACGAGCAGTTTCATCAATCGGGAACCGGTGGGTAATCAGCGCGCCGACACTGATCTTTTTCTCGGCGACCATCTGCAGAAAAGCTTCCATGTTGCGCGTCTCCGTCCAGCGCACATAGCCGATGGGATAGTCGCGTCCTTTCTGTTCGTACACTGCATCGTAGCGTCCCGGTCCGTAGGATCGCGAGATGCGGAAGTCGAGTTCCTTCTCGTAGTAGGCTTTCCGTTCGATATCAAGGCCGACGGTCCCTAACGCAACCACAATTGCTCGGTCTCGCGCAACCGCACCCGCGAGGTTCACAGGGTCACTGCTTGCAGTCTCCGCTGTGATTAGAACCGAATCCACACCAGCGCCTCGCGACATCGCGGCACATTGATCACGAAATTCTAAGATCGACGCCGTCGCGGCGTCGGCGCCGGCGCCCAAGGTTCTCGCGAGATCTGCGCGAGAAGGGTCTATGTCCATTCCCACGACACGGCAACCTGCGGCCTTCAGCAACTGCACCGTGATCTGGCCCATCAGTCCCAAACCAATCACAGCAACGATATCCCCCAGTTTCACCTCAGCTGTCCGAATGCCATGCAGGGCGACAGCCCCAAGGGTCGCAAAAGCAGCTTCATCGAAGGGCGTTTCGTCGCCGGCGAGAGGCCGGCCGGGAACGCGCGCGACGAGCAGTCGCGGAACGCATGCAATCTCGGCGTGTACCGCATAGTTCGCTCCCGCACATGCAACCCGGTCGCCCGGTTGAATATCGGTCACGCCTTCGCCGACTGCGATGACCGTTCCAGAACTGCTGTATCCGGGTGTCTGCGGCTGATCGAGCCGGCTCCGGACGGTTTGAATTGCGGAGAGAATTCCGTCGCGCTGCACTTTTGCGATCACATCGCGAACCAAGTCCGGCCGCGACTTGGCTTTTTGCAGCAGATTCTTCTTGGCGAATTCGGACGACGCGCGTTCGGTGCCGGCAGATACGACAGAGGCGGCAATTCGCACCAGCACACAACCGGGTAACAGTTGGGGAGCAGGGACCTCCTCGACAGTAATGTCACCCGTACGTGCGTGTTGCAGAACCTGTTTCATGCGGTTGCGACTTGCCTCGGCGGCAGCGGCTGGGCCTCAAACTTTTGCGCTCCGCCATCGAGGAATGTTTGCATCCATAACTCGAGCGTAAGGAATTGCCACAGTTGCATGGACCAGTCATGCCGTCCGCTGCGATGCTCCTCCACATAACGGGCGATGGCTGCGGGCTTGAAAAAACCACGCTGGCTCACCTGAGAAGAGGAAAGCAGCTCATCCACCATCGGTCTGAGGTCATGCGCCAACCAATAGTCTACCGGAGCGCCGAAGCCGGCTTTCGGTTGTTGCAACACTTCACGGGGCAGAATGTCGCGCATCGCCTGCCGGAGTATGTATTTCGTCGTGGGACGCAAACGTCCTTTTAACTTCAGGTCCGGCGGCACATTCCAGGCTACGAACTCGGCGAGTTCAGGGTCAAGGAATGGGACCCGCACCTCAACCGACGACGCCATGCTCATTTTGTCGTTATAGGTGAGGTTCAGGCTGGGCATGAAGATCTTGCTGTCCAGATACAGCATCTGGTGAAGAAAATCGGCATCGCTCACTCGCTCAAACGCGGCACGGTGACGCGCCGCAGGGTCTACACCGGCTTCCGATGCGAAATCGGCCGTGTAGAGTTCCGCCTTCTGGCCACCGTCCAGGTATGCACAGTTCGCAATGAACCTGTCAATCGGAGTAAGCGACGCGCTGCGCGCCATTTTCTTTGCAAGGCGTACCCGGCCCTTCCATGAAGTCCCACGGAGGCTAGGCAGCGCGGAAATTCCCGCATCAACAGTACTCTTGAAGACCGCAGGCACGCGCGCATACGCCTGGGCCCAGTAGTGCGCTACGTGCTTGCGATACCCGGCAAACAGTTCGTCGCCACCCACGCCTGAGAGCAGAACGGTAGCGTGCTGGCGGGCTTCTCGGCACACAAGATACGCCGTAATAATTGCCGGATCCGCCGTCGGCTCATCCATGTGCCAGACGAGACGGGGCAGCAGTTCAGCAACGTTTGGCTCAACCACGATCCGTTGGTTCTCGCATCCCAGATTCCGGGCAAGCCGCGTAGCGACTTCCGGATCATCAAGGGTCATTTCGCCGATGCGGTATTTTCGCGGAAACGTGATCGTGTATGTCCGGACTGGCTGATTCGTCGCTCTCCTCATCATGGCAACGATGGAAGACGAATCAAGACCCGCGCTGAGAAAGGCCCCAATCGGAACATCGCTGACCATCTGCGATTCCACAGAGTGCTGGAAGCGCTCGCGCACTTCTTGCGTCAAGTCAGCCTCGGAACGGGGATAGCTGTAGTTCGATTTCGGAAAAGTGAGATCCCAATACTGTGTGATCTTCAGTTCGCCGCTGCGGAATGTGGCGTAGTGTCCCGCAGGAAGTTTGAAAATGCGGCGGAACATGGTCTTTGGGTCCGGCACCCAAAGAAAAGTAAGGTACTGATGAAGGGATTCGGGATCGAGTTCCGCCTCGATCTCAGGTACCTGCAGCAGAGCTTTGATTTCTGACGCGAAGGCAAACGACTTGCCTTGGTGAAAGTAGTAGAACGGCTTGACTCCGAAATGATCACGCGCGATGAAGAGGGTAGGAATCGCGGACCTCAAATCGCAGATCGCGAAGGCGAACATTCCCTGCAGTCGCTTCACGCAATCTGGGCCTTCCTGCTCGTACAGATGAATCACAACTTCTGTGTCGGTATGCGACGCGAATCGATGTCCGTTGCTCTCAAGTTCTCGGCGAAGTTCCGCGAAATTGTAGATCTCGCCGTTATAGGTAATCCAAACGGTCCGGTCCTCGTTGCACATCGGCATGTGACCGTCAGGAGAAAGATCCAGAATCGCAAGGCGTCGGCTGCCAAGTCCGATGTACGAACCGTCCGGAAACCTGCGGTCCCACAGGCCGGAGTCATCGGGCCCGCGATGCGCCTGAACCTGCGTCATGCGCGCCAACGTCTCCCGGTCTCCGCAGTTCACTACACCACTAATGCCGCACATGAATGGCCCCGTTATCCCCGCGCTTTCGTGCGCGCTTTCAGTTCGTAGATTTTAGCTTTCGTGTGAAACATCTGGATAGCCTGAAAACCGCAGTAAATCAGGCCGGGCACACCGTCCAGAAACCCACCCCGAAGGAGGTAACGATAAAAGAACAGCAGGACGGGCGAGCCAGGTAGCCCGTACAGCCTCATCTTCAGCCAGCGGCGGCGCTGAGCCTGCGTGCCAAGGAGCGCGGCAGGGACCTCCGAATGGCCGTGCGTGCCCTGCAATAGAACGCGAGCCTCCCAGTTGGAGTATTCGTCGTGTTTTTGGATGTAGCGGGAGAGCGACTCAACATTGTGGTGGACCAAGGGATTCTCAAGCCGCGCAGCGCGACCATCCACTACCACGTGCTCGTGGATCTCCATATCGGCCATCGAGGAATCCTGATCTCTTAGGCGGCATTCATAGCGGCCTTTGCCTGCGCGAAAGAGGGATAGCTTCCAAAAACTCGCATCCCCATGCCGAAGCGCGCGGCCCAGAAAGTACATCCGCAGTGAAATGTAGTATCCGTCCACGTCTTGATTGCTAGTACAGGTTCGAATTTCCTCTGCCAGTTCGGGTGTAAGAACCTCGTCAGCGTCGAGCAGGAGTATCCACTTATAGGCGAGCGGCAGATTGTCCATGGCCCACTGCCGCTTCTTCGGCCAACCGCCCTGGTATTGAAATTGAACCACCTTCGCTCCGAAGGCGCGGGCAATCTCCGGAGTCGAATCCGTGCTCCCAGAGTCAACGACGTACACCTCGCCTGCTTCACGAAGAGCTTCCAGGCAGCGAGGAAGATTTTTCTCTTCGTTACGCACAGCCACAATGACACTCACCGGCAGCATTGCCTTCGTCGAGCGCGCTTGGAATTCCGCAAATTGTTCGACTTTATGCATCGATGTTCTAGTTTACAAATGCAGCTCGCACCAGCGCTGCAGAGCATACAAGGACCACGGCCGAGACCAAGACACCGATCCCCCCAGAAAGTCTGCCCAGATCCTCTGCACTTCGCTGCCTTCTAACAAAGCGCCGAGTGGCCCTCCCGCAATCTTCTTTGCACTCAGGACCGGCTCGATCTCCGCGCGCAATTCCTGACGCATCCATTGAGCAAACGGCATCGTAAATCCGCGCTTGGGACGATGGACGATTTCATCCGGCAGAGATCCACCTAGCGCCTCGACCAGGAGCTTTTTCGGTGTCCCGTTGACTTTTCGCTTCCCGGGAAGGCCAAGAATGGCCTTTGCCAACTCGTGATCAATCAAGGGAACGCGTACTTCGAGACCCTGGGACATGCTCATGAAATCCGAGTCACGCAAGAGTGTATTCAGCATATAGCAGCGTGACTCGAGATAGGAAACGCGGTTGATCGGATCGAGAGTCAGCGCGCTCTGCAGGCGCTCCTGTTGCGCCATATCCGCCATCCCGGAAGCTTGGGCATTCACGTTATGCAGTAGAACGTCCCTCTGCTCCGGGGTGAACAACATTCGGCTGAGAAAGTACGGATGCAGGAGACGTCCGTTGTTTCGCGCGAGTGACGTCAACTTTCGATTCTGATCATTCTTCGCTGAGAAGCCTGCAAATGCAGCGGCCAGCGGTGCTCGGAGGAGGTGAGGTAGATGTCTCCACACATTCGCAAACCGCTCCATTCGCGGGACGGTGTGAAACGTATCGTATCCCGCAAAAACCTCGTCGCCGCCCAGTCCTGACAGCGCAACCTTCACTCCCGCCTTTCGTGTTTCCCGCGAAACAAAAAATGTGTTGACCCCATCCATGGTCGGCAAGTCCATTGCGCGGAGGGCGTCGGGTATGGCGGTGAGCACGTCCGACTGCGATACCGTAATCTCATGATGATCGGTGCGGAATTTGGCTGCGATCGCTCGTGAGTGTTGGGCCTCAGAAAAATCAGCCTCGCGGAAGACGATGGAAAATGTGCTTGGCGTGACGCCGCCACGGCTGAGAATGCTGACCAGAGCGCTCGAGTCGATCCCGCCGGACAGGAATACCCCGACGGGAACGTCGCTGACCAATTGAAGGCGAACCGCCTCTTCGAGCATGGATCGGAGGTCGGCGGAGGGGTCTCCACCCCCGATTTCGGACTGGGTTGATTTGTCCTCGACCAAATCCCAGTAAGCATTTTGTTGAATCGCGCCGGACTGCCAGGTCAGCGCATGGCCTGCCGGCAGCGCTTGAATGCCCTCGATAAGAGTGATGGGATCGTACGCAGACCCGAAGGTCAGGTAGTTAATCACTCCCGCAGGGTCAATCCTTCGCGGAACAAGTCCGGTTCCCAGCAGGCTGCGAACCTCAGAAGCGAAAATAAAATAAGACCCTGACTGCGCGAAATAGAGAGGTTTGATCCCCATCGGATCGCGGGCGATGAAGAGAAGGTGCTGCTTCGAATCCCAAAGAGCAAATGCGAACATCCCACGGAACTTCTCAACGCACTTGCCGCCCCAACGCGCATACGCTTGGAGAATAACCTCGGTATCCGAGTGACTGACGAAACTCGTCCCCATCCCTTCAAGCTCCCGCCGAATATCACGGAAGTTGTAAATCTCCCCGTTATAGACGATCCAATTGCCGCTCGCAGGATCGTGCATCGGCTGATGGCCAAGTGGAGAGAGGTCGAGGATTGCGAGACGGCGATTGCCAAGTCCGATTTCAGAGCACCCATCCACCGAATCGCGGATCAGGATGGTGCCGGAATCGTCCGGCCCTCGATGCGCGAGCGACTGCGTGCCGCGGTCCAGGAGACCATCTGGAACTGGCGCGTTATGCCCAACGATACCGAAAATTCCGCACATTCAGAGATTCACCGAACAACCATACTAACGCGCAGAACAGGCGAGGGCTGTGCAATTCCCGGCGACCGGAAGCGCCGAGCTGATAGGATTTAAACAGGTTTCCGAATGACAACTCTTCCTGTCAAAGTGCCCTATCTGGATTTGAAGGCGCAGTACCACAGCATCAAGCCCGAAGTCGATGCGGCCATTTTAGGAGTGCTGGAGAGCTGTCAATTTGTTCTTGGCAGCGAAGTCTCCCAGTTTGAGCAGGAATTCGCGACGTATTCCGGCACGTCCGAATGTATCGCGCTAAATTCCGGTACCAGTGCTCTGCACCTCGCATTGCTCGCTGCGGGGGTCGGTCCCGGGGATGAAGTCATCACGGTGCCCTTTACCTTTGTGGCTAGCGTGGCGGCCGTTTTGTATTCCGGCGCCAAATCTGTGCTTGTGGACATCGATCCGCGCACCTTCACGATGGATCCCGCATGCATCGAGGCGAGGATCACACCTCGGACAAAGGTCATCCTCCCGGTCCATCTCTACGGACAGACGGCGGACATGGACCCGATTCTCGAGATCGCCCGACGGAGAAACCTGATTGTCATCGAAGATGCCGCACAGGCGCATGGAGCAAAGTACAAGGGACGTCCGGCCGGAAGCATCGGAGACATGGGATGCTTCAGCTTCTATCCTGCCAAGAATCTCGGCGCATACGGCGAAGGCGGAGCGGTCACCACCAGCAATCCGCAATACGCCAAGAGTGTGCGCATGCTCCGCGACTGGGGGCAGGACCGCAAGTACCATCACGTGTTGCGTGGATACAACTATCGGATGGAAGGCATCCAGGGGGCCGTGCTACGGGTTAAGCTGCGGCATCTGAATGAGTGGACCAAACGGCGCCAGGCGATTGCGGGGGCTTACAACAACCTGTTGGCGAAGCATGACATGCAACTTCCTGCTCAAATGCCCTGGGCTGAGCACGTCTATCACCTGTACACGCTTCGAACAAGGGATCGCGACGATTTGCAGAATGGATTGCAGGCGGAGGGCGTGCAGACGGCAGTCCACTACGCCGAACCCGTCCATCTGCAGCCGGCTTATGCGGATTTGGGCTATGGACCCGGAAGCCTGCCGCAGTCCGAGAGTGCGGCGCGAGAGGTTCTTTCGCTGCCGATGTATCCCGAACTGAGCGACGATCAAGTGCAAATGGTATCGGCAGCTTTCGCGAATCTTTCCGCCAAACGACCAACGTTTTCCCATCGTTAGTCGTCGCTTGTCATCCACAAAGCCAGGCAGCCGCCTTCAGGAAGGGCGCCCCGTTCCCTCGATCGCGGCAATGTCTTGACCCCTGCGGCGAGACAACACGGCTGTCTCGCAGACGTCCAGTATCCTTTCCGCGTGAGCTTTCCAGGAGAACTGGCGCGCGCGCTCGATCCCAGTTTGTGACATTGACTTCGCCGTTTCTGGCGACAACAGCACATGCGCGATACGCTCAGACGAGACTTCAGGTGAAAACTTCGGAAAATAGCTCGCGGCATCGCCACAAATCTCGCGGTGCACTTCCAGGTCGGAAGCGACCACGGGCACTCCGCTGGCCATCGCTTCAACAAGCGGATGAGCGAAGGTCTCCGTGTACGCAGGAGTTACGTACACGTCTGCGCGAGCATACAAACGGTGCAACTGCTCATACCGGACTGGCCCAAGTTCCACAACCGAATCCTGTGCATTCAGCTCCCGAATCAATTCAGCGGCAGCCGAGGGATTGTATATCCCCGGATTTTTCCCCGGCTGGAGATGGCAAGTGAGCAGCAGTTTCGGTGAGCGGCCGGGCATGCGGCTTCGCAAGAGCGGAAGAGCGCGGATCAACGTTTCGAAGTTCCGATAATAGTTGTAATGGCTGACGAAGAGCAGCTTGGGTGACTCTCCAATGGCGTGGAGTTTTTCCTCCACATCTCGCGGAAGCGGATCCGGGTTGCGAATGAAAGCGTCACGGTCGAAACCATGATGAATCGCCTGCACGGACTTCCCTGTCCAACGCTCCAGGTCACCGGCAAACGCGCGGCTGGGAGCGACAGTGATGTCTGCCCAGGAGATCGAGCGTTTGGCCAACATGGCCCTGAGATGGGTATCCGCCCACATCCGGTATTCACGCCGCGCCCGCAGGTCTCGATAGAAATCCGAAGAGAGATAAATTGAGTTTCTTGACAGCAGGACCTGAGGAATCGGGGACCGCCGCAACGCAAAATTGCCTGTCGATAACAGGACATCAGCCCGGCTGTCT
Source organism: Terriglobia bacterium (assembly GCA_963727085.1). Classification (GTDB taxonomy): domain Bacteria; phylum Acidobacteriota; class Terriglobia; order Terriglobales; family Acidobacteriaceae; genus Sulfotelmatobacter. Next base: position 714,906 of record CAVSER010000009.1, read on the forward strand.
CGTACGATGCCAGGCAGCGACGACTGTTCATGCCAGAACCTGCGCGCAACTGGAGCCTGCAATTCCAGAAAGGTCACGCCTTCGAGTGCCTTGCACTCCTCGCGAAGATCCCGACTCAAGGCGACAGTAACCTTCACCTTCGAGTTTGAGGCCAGATACGGTAGAACGTTCCGAACATAGGTGAGTCCTCCGCCCGCGCTGGCTGCGAGCGCATTGATGAAGAGATGCATCATCGACTTGGCGCAATCGCGCTCAGATCAGCCGGCGCAACACCGGGCCGGATCCAGCGGGCGGAACTCAGTTGCGAGACCGGAAGCAAATTCACCTGATCGACAAATACAAACGCCATGCTCCAGTAGAAAACGCAAAGATAATAACCGGGAGCGAAGAGCCAGTCTTCAAAGGCTGCGTGAAGCAGGCCCGCAAGCAGCACCATCGCGAGAGGAAATGCAGGGTGCGCAGGATTTGCGCTCCTGAACATCCAAAGCATCGTACGAAGTATCTTGCTTACCAGGAGCCCCATCAACACTAGGAAAGGCAACACTCCAACCACGCCCACCCATGCAAGGATTTCAAGAAAGCTGCTGCCATGTTCCTTGGAGGTCAGGCTCGTACTGGCAAATTTGCCCAAATTCTCCGTGGGGTCCTGTCCGGTGTCAGAAGTACCAAATCCCGTCCCAAACCAGTAGTGGTCGCGAATAGTGTCCATGGTGTCCTGCCATGGCGATTTTCGAGACCCGAGTAGACCCTCAGAAACATCTTTCCCTTTGTATACAACGTCGCTGTTGAATGAGGTAAGCGCTCTGGAGAATGCCTCGGGCTGCACAATAGCGGCGGCGGCAATCACAATCGACAGAATCACGACACCTTGCAGCAGTACCATGTATCGCCGCAGGCAAAGGCACAGCAATCCGCAAGCGATCAGCGCGGCGCCAATCGCAGCGCGGGCGTGACTGATGTAAGTAAGGAAGATAGCCACCCAGAAGAAAAAGAGTTGCCTGCGGTGTGCGAACGTGGACTGCTTGAGGAGCGTTCCCCACAACAAAATCGGGGCGGCAGCGACTCCCATCACAGCACCCAGGGAGTTCGGATTGCCCATGATCTCCTTACCGGCAAGGTAAAAGCTGGCTACTACGCCGACCAATACCTCGCAGCCCAGGAGAAGACCGGTAAAGAACCGGCTCTCGCGTCCGGTCACCGCGAGCCTGACTCCGGTTCCCGCGTAGATGAATAACAAAACCAGGCTGAGGACCTTCAGGGAGGAAAGACCGGCGAAGCGAGAAACGGCGGCAGACATTCCGGCAGCCAGCAGGGACAGAAAAGCTAAAATATGGAAGATCCCGAAAGAATATCGCCGCTCCTTAAGCACAATTGCGGAACCGGCGAGGGCTCCCAAAGCAAGAACCCCCCAGCGCGCCATCGTCCAGATGCCGCCGACCGGCAGATCAACGCCGGCGAGTAAGAATGTCACGATCACGACAGGAAAGAATATTCTTCTGTAAAGCCAGAGCGCCGCAGCCAGAAGCTCTAGCAGAAGCAGGCCTCCGATATAAGTCATGCTCGTGAAATACCCTGGGCGGGAAACTGCGAGATACGCAATCACGAGTGCAGCCGCAATTCCTGCGACGGCAAGCCCTCCCTTTCCAAGGCGGTTATCCACGAGCCACGCCCAGTTGTTGAACCATTCTCAGAATCCCGTCAGACCAGTGCTCAGGCGAGTAGTCTGCGATGCGCTTCTCGCTATTCCTTCCCATGGACGCGGCCACTTCAGGATTCGCGGCGAGTTTGCTCATGGCCGCAGTCAAAGCATCGACGTCCTTTGCTGGAATAATGTTGCCATTCCAGTTCTCAGAAACCAGATCGCTCGAGCATCCGGCCACTTCAGTGACAATAATTGGAAGCCCGCCCGCCATTGCCTCATTCACAACCAACCCCCACGTATCGGTGTACGTGGGAAGGATCAACCCTTCTCCCAACCCGTAGTAAACAGCGAGGTTCTCGCGTTGGGCAAATCCGACGAATCGTACCATCCCGGGAGAAAGGCAACTCGCCCCATCCTGCAATTCTGGCCGGCACGGACCGTCGCCGACGAAAACCAGGCCAACCTCGCGACGTAACACCTCATCCAGTTTGGCATACGCCGACAGCAACTCAAAGACCCCCTTCTCGCGCACCAGACGCCCCGCGAAAACGAAAAAGCGGCCCGGCAGGTCGAGTTCCCGGCGAAGGCGCACGGCGTGCTGACGCGCCAGTTGCGCTGCGGTGGCGAAGAAGTCGTTATCCACTGCATTTACAGCGGTGAAGATGCGACTATCGGGGATTTCATAAGTTTTCAAATACTGGAACGCAGACTGTCCGGGCACGACGAAAGCATTACACCGCCGAAGGAACGCCCGCTTCAGGAATTCGACGAGAGCACACCCCGGACGCAAATCCTTCGCATTGCTCTCCGACCATAAGACAAACGGAACGTCGTGACGCCGGGCCCACACTAGAGCTTGCCACGACGCTGCATAGTTGTACCCACCGCACAAAATCACGTCAGGAGACGCATCCTCTAAGGCCCGAGCGACTCGCCGGTTCAACAGGAGATGATTGCCACCGATACGCGTGCGCCACGACGGCAGCACCTCGAACGAGAATCGAATCTCCTCTTTGTATACCTTCCACTGCCGCAGCACAGGATCCGTTTCGGCAAAAAATATTACATGTAAATGGACTTGTGACCGCTTCGCCAGCGCATTGAACAAGGGGATGCGATACGGAGAGATAATCTCCGTCATGATCACGAGCCGTCGCGTCATGCTGCGCACTCCTGGTAAATCCGAGCCAGTTTTTCAGCCTGCTGCGCCAGAGTAAGCGCGTCAAGGATTGTGTCACGAGCTCTGCTCCCAAGCTTCTGCCGCAAGCCTTCATCGCGAAGAAGCATGGACAAGGCCAGGGACAGTTCCTTCTCGTTGTCTGGACCGACCAGAAACCCATTTGAGCCATGCTGGATGATTTCGGAGATTCCCTGCCCTCGGCAGCCAATCACCGGCTTGCCTGTGGACATCGCCTCCAGGTAGACGCAGCCGAGTCCCTCGTAACGGCTTGGGAGCGCGAAGATGGTGCATCGGCGCATGGCATCAGCAACATTCTTGCGAGACTGGCGGCCCAAGAACCGAACGCGCTCGCGCATACTGTATCGCGCAGCGAGCTCCTGTAATCTCGGCAATTCGGGTCCTGTCCCGATGATCTCGGCTGTCAAGTCGGGGAATTCATTTGCGATCGCTCCCAAAGCCTTTATAAGCGTCTCGTGACCTTTGATCGGGATCAGGTTACCGACGCTCAAAACGTTGCGCCCCGCGACCGGTGCATCGGCAGGTGAGAATAGTTGCGAATCCACTGCGTTGTACACGACAGACGTCCTACATTGTGATCCTGTACCCTCGAGAACCTTCTCGCGCACGTGCTCGCTGACGCAAATCACGCGTCGCGACGATCGGTAGACACGCTGAGAGATACGCCGGCACCACTCCCCTGCCCGGCCATGGACCTGGTCTGTTGAAAACGCATCTAGACCATGAACGGAAACGACATAGGGAATACCGAGTTCCGCACCGAGAAGCATGGCGGCATGTCCGCAGGGCAAGGGTCCATGCGCATGGATCAGGTCGACTTTCTTCGCGGACTGCAGATCTCGGATTTTTCCTACAACCCTGGCGAATAGGAATGCTCCCGCAGAAGGAAGTCCGATCCCACTAGGAAGCGAAAAATAGCGGAGCCACTGCCCTTCCGTCGCAGCTGACGACGCGTGAACCTTTCCCCGGTAAAACGGCTGGACCGCGAACACTCGATTGGCAATGCCAATTTTGGAAAGAGCACTGAGCGGCTCGGCAACGAAGCAACCGCCCGTATCGTCTCCTTCCCTGGGAAAAAAAGGAGTGAGCGTCAGAATCTTCAGCGGCACAATATTCTTCCGTCGATCGTGATTGCTGAGTATCGGCAGGTGCGGGTAGTTGGTCACAATGCGACCTTTCGCCCCACCGAAGATCGCCTTTCGACAACTTGCTCAAAAGCGTTAGCCCATTTTTCAGCGATACGGTCCCAATCGAACTGGGCCGAGTGCAGGACCGCGGCTCTTCCCATCGAAGAACGAAGATCGGGGTTGCAAATCAGTTCGCCTAATCTCGATGCCAGTTCCTCGTCGTTGTCGGCCAGAAAGCCGGTCATTCCATCGATTACGGAATCTGGACGGTAGACCCTCATGGCAACGATGGGGAGTCCACAGCCGGCTGCCTGCAATAGAACTTGCGGATGGCCTTCCAGAATGCTGGGGAAGAAGAAGATGTCAGCGTGCCGCATTTCATCTGCAATCCTGGGCTGCGACAGGTGACCAAGGAACTCCACGTTTTTGCAGCCTCGTTCTGCTGCAAGGTTTCTGCAGAGTTCAGCTTCTTCTCCGGTGCCTGCAATGCGGAATCGCACATCCGGCCAGCGCGCTGCTTGTCGAACCACGACAGGAACTCTCTTGTAAGGACGCAGCGAACCGGCACAAAGCACAGTGAGCGGCCTGTTCCTGCTCCGTTCGGAATCAGGCGCGAAGTAGTAGCGCCGGTCGATTCCGTCGTGCATCGTACCCGCCGAAATCACCCCCATCTTCTCCCGCAGAAGTTGACCTAGATATTGATTGTTATCGAAGACCGCGTCGGCTTGCCGGATATGCTGCGCCCGTGCCGATGGATACGTTCCTGAATAGAGGCCCCCGGAGACAACGTAACTGATGAGAGCGGTCCTGAGCCGGAGGTGGCGCCTCAGTTTCAGGAATCCTGCATCCAGTGGCCCCTCCCGTGGAAAGAAATACACATCGGGCCGGTGGGTCAGAATATGAAGAAGCACACGCAACGTATTCCCGTGCTTCTGCCATGGCAGCAGGCGCGTGTTCGGCCGCGAGGCGATCCGGGGATCCATCGCCCCTTCGTGCAGCATCGTGACCTCAAACTGGTCGGGGGGCAGTCTGGCAACGATCTCCTTCACCGAGAGATTCTGCGCGTTGGTATCAGCCTCGTCGGCGAACGACGGTGTAAAAAGCTTGATCATTCGGGATGAACAGGCCAGTTGCAGGTTAGGACGCCACTGGCAAGAATTTCTGCGCTGGATCACTCCATTCTAGCTGAAGGTCGCGCAAGCAGGCTTGCAGTCGTAGACGCGAATCCCGGTTTCCGGCGCCGCGCAAATGTTCACGTGCGATTTCAAGCAGACGCCGCCGGACAGGCTTTTGAACGTCTGAAGCTAATGGCGATTGCTCGGATGGATCCGCCCGCAGATCATATAAAAACTCAGATCCCGTCGCGAAGAACAGGACTAGCTTGAAATGTGAGTCGCGGACCGACAACACGCGAGGCCCAACGCGATTTTCCTTACGAAAAGGGTTGGTACAGCCGGCGACGCACTCGGATATGGCAAAGGAGTTGAACTCATCTCCCGCTTGAAACTGTTGCCAGTAGCTGGATCCAGAAAACTCTGAAGGAACGGTTATTGCGGCCGCCTCCAAAAGCGTCGGCGCGAGATGAATCAAACTGAAGGGCGCCCGCGACGCAACTATCTTCTTGGCATCAGGCACACGCAGTAGCAGCGGCACATGGAGCAACTCCTCCGCAAGTCGTGCGGGAGGATGGTACCGTCCGCCGTGTTCGAGAAATTCTTCGCCATGATCGGCCGTGAGGGCGAAGATGCAATCATCCCATCGATTCGATCCCTTTAAACCTTCCACGAACCTCGACATTTGCCGGTCGACCCAGCGCACGCCTGCATCGTACAAGGAAATAACTTTGTCGCGAGCGCCCGCAAGCCGGCCTTCACTCAAATCCGTTCGGCCCCAGAAAGAATTTATGTATCTCGCTCGCTGGGGAGATAAAGCGAGTTCGCCCATCTCGGCGAGCGCCTCTTGCTTGGGGTAGTACGGAGAATGCGGATCCATCAAATGCAACCACAGAAAAAATGGCGCGTCCCCAATGGAAGCCAGCCATGTAGACGCCTCATCCACGATTACGTCAGCCGCGGGAAAGCGCCGAAGTTCCTCAATCGTGCCTGGGACAGGGGTCACTCGCTGGCAGTATCTGAAATAAAGTTCATCGTATACGGCGCCTAGTGGGCCCGACGCAGGACGCAATTGCTGAATCATTCGGTTAATCTCGCTCGCCCACCCTCCCCGCGTCGAACCGACCTTCTCTTCCATAAGTGACGCCGGGCCGCCCTCCAGGAAATCACGAAACACATCGAAGCCCTGATCGTATCCGAAACGTGACGAGATGTAGGGATTTGCGGCGCTGAATGCCGCTGTAGCGTATCCCGATTGCTTCAAAACCGTGGCAAGTGTCGTCTCGTCCGGGGCCAATCCGAGCACATCGCGCCCAAGGGCCAGCGGGTAGCGCGACGCAAGTATCGCCGGGAACGAATAATAGGTGGGGGCACCGGCCACGATCGCATTCGGGATAACGAAGCCCTCGTCCGCGAGCGAGTCCAGAAACGGAGTCGTGGGTCGCTTGTAACCCATGAACCCGACGTGGTCGGCGCGCAGGCAGTCTACCGTGACCAGAATGATCGATCGTCGATTTTGGGTCATGGCGCGTTACGTACCGCCGCGGATTTACAGAACTTCTTCCGAGTCACGTTGACCTTCACAGTACCCGACGGCGCGTCGTACTTTCCTTTTTGGATTGCCTCATACAAATCTTCGTCACGAAGATACAGCAAGTCAGCGTGGCGCGACTCCACAACACCGAAGAATTGATCGAGAAGTTCCAGAGTTCGGGATCGGAAATTCTTAACGGTGGAATGGAAATTAATCGAGTGAACCGAAACAGTGGCAGGTATCCCCAGTTCGAAACATCGTTCCGCATGGCTCAGGCATAGCTCCAACGAGAAGGCGGAGTCAGTTGCGGGCTCGAACTCCACCGCTCTTGTGAGATGCAGCAAATCGTGATTCCCGAAGTATGGAGGTAAAATCCTTCCCGGGCCGTTTTGCGCAATACGAATGCCGTGCTCCGACCATGCTCGATGTGTATCGTCATTCGCTCGATAGCCGGGGGCACACGCAGACCGCGGAAGAGACGAAAACAGCTTCGCAAAGAATCCAACTGTCTGTCCGATCAATGTCCGCTGTGTTTCGAAATTCAGGAACTGCTCATCTGCAGGCTTTTCGGGATTCCAGTATTCGTACCCGATCCAGGGCATCCGCCAGTGGATGTAAGGCGTACCGCTTCGCCATAGAGTGCGCAGGAGATCGCCGCGCTCGGCCTGCAGCACGCCTCGTTCTACAGAAGGGAGACAGAAGTGTGAAGTACCGTGCAATGCAGCACTGAAAAGACCATCGGCAATACCTCTGCGATACCCGTCTATAAGATTCGGGCGATCCCATCCCGTCGGGAACCCCTCGGCGAGCGCCAGAAACGATAGCTCACCACTCCCCATGGCCTTCCGAAAATCCAGATTCGCCGTGATGAAATTCATCTCAATGCATGGATGGCGACCGACAGAGTCTGTGTGGTCTTTCAGTAATCCAGCGAGCGCACTCAGGTCTTCCGCCGTCTCGAGGGAATAGAAGTCGTACGGACGCTCCCCGATATTCATCCCTGCGGATCGAAGCTCTTCCATGCCTTCACGGTCGCGCAGTCCAACGCGTCCCCAATCGTCGCTCTGTAAGACGACTATCGGCCGGTCAAAGTAGAATCCGGTTCGAGGAAACAGATCGCCCAGCCGCGACTGAACTCTTCGTATAAGGCTCACGTGTTGTTTGCCTGAGCCTTTCGCTCCGTCTTCCCTGAGACCTGGCTTTGATCAGTGACGTGTTCAGATATCTTTGGCGAATTCGTCATTTTCGAGACAACGTGGAAAAGTTGGCGGAAAACTGATCGTTCCGGCTTTGGATCAAAACTTCCAGCGAAACTGCCATTAGATTGAGAAGGGGAACAACAGTGATTCTCAATAAGCCTCGAATTAGCGCAGGTTTGGCGAACGACGCAAAGCAGACGCAACCGGTTCGAAAAAATCCAGAGATACTCGAACCCTCTCCCACGATCTCGTATTCACGGAATGGACTCAGCAAGAGTCTCAAACTTTCAGGTAAAAAGCGCCAGGTATCCTTCTCTGAATCCGCCGGGAACACAGCAGGCACGCTCAGCAGAAGCGCGCCGCCAGGTTTCAGGACACGATAAATCTCCGCGATCACGACTCGAGGATCCGGCACGTACTCGAGCACCTGGGAACAAAGTACGACATCGAAAGCAGCGTCATTGAAGGGCGCGTGTTCTCCACAACCTATGACGTCCACCAAAGGAGTTCGGACCAGATCAATCGCCACATACCTGCGGAGCCGCCCTTCAAAAAGCGGACGATACGGTTGAATCCGCCCGCCAACATCCAGGACATCCAGATCGTTTCCATCCAGGCGCGCAATCCATCGTTGGAATATCTGGCGACGCCTCCGCAGCACAAGCCAGTTGGGATTTGTCAGGGAAGGAAACAGCCGCTCTCTTCCAGTCCGGCAAACGGACTCTAGAGTTTCCATATTTTCACTGGATGCAATTTCTTGGCGATCGGCCACCGTGATATCACGATCTAACATTCACAAGTATCCGAGCTCACGGAGCCGCTCTTCCACCAGCCGCTGCTCCGCCTCGTTCGCATGGACTGCATCATCGCGCAGCAGGTCGCGCAGGATGAATGTAAGCAATTCTTCAAGAGTTTCGAACTCATGCTCGAATTTCTTTTCGGCGGCATCGCAAAGATCCGCGGGAAGCCGCAACTCCCTCGTCTCCGTCATGCAGCCGCTCCTGAGCGGAAGAAGGTTTGCCGCATCCGCGACCACATGGCCGACGCAACCAGGCGGTCGTCCGAGTCCAATCCAACCATGAAAACCCCTCCCGCAAAAACCGCGTAAGCGAGCACCAGCGTCACGGCAACCGCAATCCAGTCGTGATGAAACATAGACGACATCCTGCTAAGCACGAGGATGGCAGTCAGGGTCACCGCCGCCGGAACCAAAAGCCGAAGGTAGCCCTTGTTATACGGCGAGATCCCAAGCGCTTTGCGCACCTCCATCAGATTCAATATGTTCATCCCCACGTTCGACATAGCTGCAGCTGTAGCGGCGCCGATTGCCCCCAGAACCGGCACAAGAGCGATGCTTGCCACCACCATCAGCGCCGCCATCGCAATCTGAACTTTGATCAGCCGTTTTTGATTCCCCGACATGAGTAGAAGATACCCGACAGAACCAACCCCGCAGTTTACCAACTGTCCGACCGTACCGATAATGAGGATCGGCCAACCAGCCTCAAAATCCACACCGAATATGCGCATGACCGGTCGCGAAAAAATTATAATGACGAGCGCCAGCGGGAGGGTTAGGCCGACGACCCACTTGGTGAGAGATTGGAAAAGCCGTTTCAGAAGAGCCAGGTCACCGCGCGTATGCAAATCGGCAATTGTGGGGGCGAAAATTTGGTTGATCGAACTCAGCACCAGCGGCACATAGACGACGACTGCCGCCGCAACGGAGTAAATCCCGACTTCTCGGGCTCCGCGGTAGTAACCCAATGCCACTTTGTCGACCTGGCTGACGAGAAACTCGAGAAATCCGATGCCCAGCATTGCGGCCGAGAAAGACCAGACCTCGCGGGGTGGTGATGACGATGCTTGCGCGAAGAACCGTGCAGCGCTGGGAGTGAACCGTCGAACGGCCACCAGCAACATCACGCTCACAATGGCCGAACTGAGAATCTGCGCCGTGATGTATCCGCGCAAACCCATCCCGGCAGAAATAAGCAGTATGGCCGCCAACATGTTGAGCGGGCTGCCGATGAAGTTCACGATCCATGTCCGTAGCTTGATATCCCGGTATCCAGCCAGCACTTTGCCATAGAATCCGCTGATCACTGCCAGAAGCATCAAGAACGCGAAAAGAGGCAGGTATCGCACCAGCGTCGGGGAGTGATAGAACCGAACGGCAACAACCCGCCCGAAAGTCAGAAGGACTACTGCCAACACCGCGTTCGCGGCCAGCAACACTCCTCCGCCTCTCCACAGCAGGGCGTGCAGTTCCCGGTGTTTTTCTGCTGCTCGATAAGACGCGACAAAGCGCACGGCCGAATGCGGCAATCCCAGGGTGTTGAAGATGCCCAGGAATCCAATCAAGGTCACGCCGAGAGCGTAGATACCCAACTCCTCCGGCCCCAGAACCCTTGCCAGATATACCTTGAACAGGTAGCTCAGCGCGGTTGTGAAGAGCGTACCTGCGAAAAAGAATCCAGACTGCCGGGAAATGTGGCCAACCTGAGAACGGAAATTCTGGGTCGCTGCTGCAGAATGGGCGGAGTCCTGCACGCTGAGGTCGCTCACGACAGTGCTCCCGCCGGAACTTCCGGATCAGATTGCGAGGACCAGGGCACAGTAATGCCTATACTCCCGTCTGGGGCGTCCTTAAACACCGGTCGCAGCCTCCTCGACAGGCGCTTCAGCGGCGAGTGAGATTCCGGGGACGGTTGTGTTTCGCCCCAGACGGCACTTTCGAACCAGAGAATAACGGAATTGAAAACCGGCCTTCTCGATGCCCTTCACAGAAGGAACGTTCGAAGTGGCACTGAAGATCCAAGGCTCTCTGCCGCTGGCTTGCATTTTCGATGCGAGAAGTGAGATTGCCTGCTCGTAGAACCCCTTCCCGCGGAGAGTTGCCGGAGTCCAGCAGTCGAAGATCATTACCGTACCCTCGGGCGCATCTAAAGCGAGGTCCAGTTCCGAACAGTAGAAGCCGTCAAAGCTCCCAACCCAGGCAAAATGCACTGCGTTAGCCGCCCTATCCGTCAGGACAAATCCCTCGGCCTCCGCGGAGCGCAAGCGCTTGGCGGCACGAATGAGATAAGCGCACGTCGCCCGGTCGTCCTTATACAGGATTGCGGCTTGAGCCAAACTCTTGAGAGTCAGCGGAAGTAAGTGGACATCACCGCGTGCAGATTCCGGGAAATCTCCCCCTTTGAAGAAATTCACCTCTGTGCTGCTCCAGATACGCTCGAAGACGCGCATCATCATCCATCCGAGAGTTTTACGGGAGCCTTCCTCTCGCAAGCGAGCACGGAGTTTCCGAAAGGATTCTCGCACGTTCTCGGCAAGTCTTTCGACGCCAGGAGAAGATCGTGCGGCCTCAGCCAATCGATGCCGCAGCATCGTGGCCCAGTGCCTGACCAAAGACGAGTGCAGGGCAACGTGAAGAGTTTCCCGTGAGGTATTCGCGAACTGTCCTTTGTAGGCCTCTGCACCCAGCCCTAGATCCAGCATCCTCAGCGAAGAATTCTCCAGCGCATCATGGATGACCTGGCTCAACAAACAAAATCCGGGCCAGTGCTTTTCGACTGAGCTATCGAAGGTCGGCTGGTACCAGAACCACTTATTGTGAAACACGAACCCATAGTGCCAGGCTACGGGAACGGTTCCAGTGAGCATCCGACTGACCACGAGCCAGTTTCGCTCTGATAACAGGCGGGCTAGTTCGCCCAAAAAGACCTGGCGATCATAGTCAGCGAGATTGCTGATTCTCCCGATCTCGAGAAACCGCGCAACATGCGCCTGAATCAGTTCTGGCAGTGTCGGTTGTACGGCGTCCCATGACCGTAGATGTTCCGTATGAACGGGCAGGTCGGCTGGCATCGCCTTCTCAAAGCGGCGAAGCCGTTTTAGTCCCGGTGCGACACGATGCCCGTCCTTCTTTATCTCCAGGGCGTCGAAGGAAATCTGAGCGCACACATACGCCGTGCGGGCATAACAGTGAAAGCGCTGTTTCGGAGTCTCCGTGCGGATGGCTGCGAACGTAGCTGAATCGACGGGCAGGTTCGTGAAAGCGGTGTTCTTGATGCCTCGTGTCTTCAACTCGGCAAGAACTGCACTCACGAACTCATCCCGTCGCCCGGGCTCAGTGATGAAGTCACAGTAATCTCCCGTGGTAGCACACAGGAATGAGGCCGTTTTGCAGTGATCGTCGGCGGTGAGCGCCACCACGCCAAATAACTTTTCGCTCGCGTCGTATCCCAGGATTACCATCGGAGGCAAGCGGGCCTTATACGCCTTCTGCACGGCAAGCGCCCATTCATACGTGTAGAAGACTTCTGGCTGTTCTACCGCATACACCAGCGCATCCCACTGCTGCTGGAGCTCTGCATCTTCCGGGATCTCTTTCAACACAACGAGTCGCAAGGGTCTAGGTCTTCGTCAGAGAGTTTTATCGAATACGTAATAGTACCAATCTGTGGCCAGTGGATGGCTCGCCTGGGGATAGTCATCTCCGAGAACCCGCACGGGGCGCAGATTCACGGCGCTCACTTCGTGGACGACCCGGTTGGGAATGGAGTAGTGGGTATACAGACCGCCATGCGCGGCGTCCATATGGCACCCATCCCCGGCCCAGAAAGCTTCGGTTGGAAGACGTTGAATCATCCTCAGGAGACTCGCCGTACAGGCTTCTCCTGAAGCGAGAGTACGGCGAATGAGCACGAGTCCCGCCAATAGAAGATTCCGCAGGATTTTCGAACGCGGGGCCAGACGGCGAGCAATATTCCGTAATCGTTCGAGGTTCCAGCCCGGGCTCACGAAGACGGCGCGAGCATTATGGGACGAAAAGATCAGTGTGCCCCCGGGTTTTAGAACCCGAGAAATATGCTTCCAGCAACTCTGCCTTGAAGCTTCGGGTAGAACGAAATCGATACCGTTATAAGCAAACACCACGGCATCAAACTGGCAGTCCGAGAATTCCGAAAGGTCCGCTGCGTCCCCCACCCGGAACTGCAGATCAGAAAATTTCGCTCGGCACCGCTCCACCATGGAACTGGAGTAGTCGAGTCCGACGTAACGAGAAGCTCGTCTGGATAAGAACGGCGTGGTACGTCCTCCACCCACTCCCAGATCAAGGATTACAGAACCTTCCCGGACGTAGGTTTCGAAAAGCAACCGCTCGCATGGGCTGAGGTAGTTGAGTCCGGCATAATGAGCGGTGACCCCGGCAGCCGTATAGATCTCAAGATTGTTGTTGATTCTCGGATCGCTCATTCGTTTTCGTCACGCATGCGCCGTCGCTGAGCGCGAAGAATCGCGCCCTGCACTCCGCTGCAACCTCGCGTAGAAACCTGAAACATGTGCTTCGAACTCGCCGAGATTCATGACTCCTGTTACGTGCACTCGCGGAAGAGCAAATTGAGGAAGGCTTGCCCCAAGGCCGCCACCTGTATTGACGAAAGCCGCGCTGAATCCCGCACTTCGCGGCATTTCCACAACTTCTGTTGTCACCGACTGCGGATCTCCGAACGGATAGGCGAATGCCCAGACTGGCACGCCGAGTGCTGATTCCAATTTCAAACGGCTCTGGACAATTTCTTCGTACGCCAATTCGGCCGGCGCTTGCGACAACACCGGATGACTGAGTGTGTGTGCTCCAATCGTCATTCCCGTAGATGCCAACTGTTTCAGTTCCCCGATGTTCATCATTCTGAATCGCCGGCTGAATGGCCGCGACGCGTTCAGGTCCGGTCTTGAGTCAACCTCAAGTTGTGCACGTACTTCATGCAAGAAATGTTCGCGCACCTCGACACTGCATTTCGACAATCTCTTAACCAGTTGCCACCAAAATGAGCGCCGCTGCTCGCAATCCCCCAAGTCACTTTTTGCCGAGACCTCCTGCAAGCAGACATCCATTCGCTTCATGCGGGTTTTCAGAAACATCAAGAGCATTTCTTCGTACCAGAGCACCCCGCTCGACGGCTGAGCAGAGTCTCCCGTGACGAAGAACAAACAGTTCACTTCCTCGTGCTGCAGGACCGGAAGCATGTCGGTCAGGCAATTCAAAAGGCCGTCGTCACAGGTAAGAAGCGCCGCCCGCGAGGGCAATTCCCGCTCACCCTTGCGCCACGCCAGAAGATGTTCAGGAGAAATCAAAGTGTAGTGCTTCTTGAGCAGGTGCAATTGCTGTTGAAGCTGCGCAACGGTCACTAGATTTCCGTCCAGGACTGAATCGACGGGTTCATAGCCTTCCGGAGTGACTCCGTGGTAGGTGAGGATGGCCAACCCCGTTCGGGCTGCGCGGCGGAACAATCCCATTCTCGAAATCGCCGGATACACGACTTTCTTCAGCACAGGACTGATAATTCTCATCTGCGCTCGACCAACTCCCAGCTCAGCGGAGTGCCGCGCTCAATATCCTGGGATGCGTGCTTGCCGAGGACGTCCGGCAGGAAACGCGTATGCAACCCGTGGGCAGGCCGAATCGAACGCACGTTCTCGGGGGTGAAGAGTTCCCCCTTTTTGACATCCTGCACAATGAACAGCGACCGGCGAAAAATCCGACTATTCGCCTCTTTCGGACTGCATCCAAAATAGACTTGGCCAAGAGCCTTTTCCGCCACACGCACAGCGTCGACCATAGCTTTGAATTCACCCGGTTCGAGAGAAAACGCGCTGTCGGGGCCTGGCTCAGAACGCGAGAGCGTGAGATGCTTCTCGATGATGCACGCTCCGAGCGCGACCGCCGCCACGGGCGCGGCGATTCCCATTGTGTGATCAGAAAGCCCGATAGGTACCCCGAACCGCCGGGACAACTCGGGGATTGTCCGCAGATTCATCTCCTCAGGCGCCGCCGGATAGGCGCTGGTGCACTTCAATAACGCTATCTGCGTGCCTCCCGCATCGCGCGCGGCCTGCACCGCCTCTTCAATCTCCTCCACGGTCGCCATCCCCGTGGACATGATCAGTGGCTTGCCAGTCCGGGCCATCTTCTGGATCAGCGGGATATCCACCAATTCGAATGACGCCACCTTGTGCGCGGGGACGTTCATTCCTTCGAGAAAATCGACCGCGGTGGCGTCGAAAGCACTAGAAAAGAGGTCGATTCCAAGATTATCAGCAATAGTCTTAAGCTTCGGCTGCCATTCCCATGGCGTATAGGCTTCGCCGTAGAGATCGTAGAGCGTTCGGCCGTCCCAGAGAGTCCCGCCCCCAATCTTGAAATTCTCGCGATCACTCCGGATTGTGATCGTATCGGGCGTGTAGGTCTGAAGCTTGACGGCGTTCGCGCCCGATTCCTTCGCAACCTCAATGATACGGACAGCCCTCTCAAAATCTTGATTGTGATTCGCGGATAGTTCCGCGATCACGTAGATCGGTCCAGCCGCGGTAATACCATGTCCATTGATATTGAGACAACTATTCAATGATTGCTCCCCCAGCGGAGGATACGAGTTCTTGGGGGGAATACGACAATCTCCGGCCGCTGCGCAGGATTGAAAGTGATTTCGGGCCCTCGGTAAAGATCAAGTCGAGAATAGAAGCATGCGAGATGAAGGGTGGGAACATCTGCCGGTAACTGGGGTGGTCGTAATGTTGAAATCCGACTTCGATGTTCGCAGCCGAGAAGGCCCCAATATCATCCATCAGATAGACAGCAGAACCCAGTGGGGACAGGTAGGAATTGGCCTTCAGCAGCCCGCAGATGCTGATGAGGAGTTCGCTACGCCGTCCCATTCCACCCAAATCAGATGCGCGCAAAATCTTCGTTCGAATATCCAAAACCCTGCAGAACCATTCGATCAAATGCTGGGTCAATACGCTCAATCTGGAACCGCAATGGAGGCGTATGAGTTCGGCAACTTCCGAAAAATACTGCTCAAAAAAAGGCGACCTTCGGTAATTCAGTTCGATGCCTTTGATGTGGGTTGCGGCAAATTCCGGTTCCCGAATTTGAACATCTAAAATCTTTTGACCGAAGTGGCCTCGAAACACCACAGGAACCGTGAGCCACTGTAAGCCAGTCGGCGTCTTTATCCTATTGCGGTGCTGCCATGATTGCTTTTCGAACTGCACATTATCCAGCAGGACAAAGGTGTCGACCTGATCGATAAGATCGAAATAGCCCAGCCACGGTAGGTAAGCAGGCTGCGATATGGCAATCCTCATATCGGTCTGCTCTTAAGGACAAGGCGCTCTGAGACTGTTTCGAAACCGAGGCTCCTCCAAAGAGCCTCAGCGCCTTTATTTCCCAGCATGACTTCCAACTGGATCTTGGATGGCGAGTGCGCCTGTAATTCACGAATGGCCCGAACCGCAGCTTGCTGAGCCAATCCTTTACGACGAAACTCGGGCAGGATGTACAACTCGTAAATCATTCCCGTGAGCCGCGGGAGGAATCGGTGTTCCTCCAGCCCATAGAGCATGAAACCAGCCCGTCGCGAATCGAGCGCTGATCCACCGCGCAAAAATCTGAGGCTTCGAGACAACGGCTTCAAAATACTGGCGTTTCCAGTCTTCTTGTGGTACGAAGGCGGAATTCAATTCACGAAAGTGCTGCTCAGCCATGCGCATAAATTCTTCACGATCATCTCTCGCAATCGCGGACATGGTTACTTTCACGGTCGACCTTCGTTCGAATTGGCTAGTATCCTGCACACTCGCTCAGCCCCTTCTCCGTCGACCTGTTCACGACCCAGCAGCGCCATTCTCCCACGTCGCGATTGTGATATCGATAGTTCGTCGACAGCCTGGGCCAGAATGTGCGGCTGCACGTCGCGTGGGCACCCCATGTTCAGAACAATCCCCCGCGCATCAAGTTGTTCGAGGATCCGTCGCTGCGCTGGCACACGGCCGAAGCTCACAATGGGGCACGACATATACATCAGCTCCCAGAGTGTACCGCCAGCCGCAATGATCGCAAGATCGGACTCCGCCATCAATCTAGGGATGTCCGCAACAGTTGGTAGAACCCGGATACGGTCACTAATGCTCATCGCACGTCTCTGTAAATTCTGTAACCGCGGATTGCTGCCTCCACTGACAACAGTGTGTTCGATATCTTTGTTCTTTAGCATTCCGAGCGCTTGAAGGGTGAGATCAGTAATATCGTCGGGATCGCTTCCGCCCATCGTGATCAAGATTCTGCGGACCTTTGCAGCCGTCTGGCGTTTCCAAGCTCGCCATGCTGCGAACTCACGGCGTAGAAGCGCGTACTTTGTTCCCAGTAGTAGTTTGGTCTCAGGTCCGCGATGTGGATACATGCTTTCATTGGCATCCGAGTTTGGGTTTAAAACGAAATCGGCCGCGACATACTTGTTCATGCCTGAATCGTCAAGTACAAGCAACTTTAAACCTTTGGATTTGAGCTCTGTGAGATAGCGATCGGTGAAGTGGGGGCCATCCACCACCACCCACCTTGCTTGCAGGCTTGGGCAAGCTGCTCAAGACGCGCACTGTCCTGCCGCTCGTCAGACCCTGCCTCCACGCGACCACCTCGATGCCTTCGGAAGTCAGGCGTTGCTGCAGCCAATCCGCCGTCCCCGCTGCCAGAAATACAGCACGCCCACCTGCATGCTGCCAGGCCTGTGCCAGTGCAAGGCAGCGCATGACGTGACCGGTGCCGATTGCTTCACTTGCATCCGCCCGGATCAAAAGTGAACCGAGACTCATAAAGTAATTGTTGGCATCCACTTAGCTCCGCATCGCAACACCCGTGCGTTCGCTTCCAACTCCAAGGAGCGCTTCCAGGCGCTCCCGATCGATTGGCATCCAGCAATCTCCGTGATCCGTCCGGCTTGTCTGCACCCTGTTTATGATTTCGGGGATTCGCTTCAATTCAGCCGGTCCCCCTAAGCGGATTCCGACGCCAAAACGAGTAAATTGATCTACGTAGCCGTAACGCGATGCTTCCAGCCATGAACACAGAAAACACGGCAAACCGCGCAGGGTACACTCGACCGCGACCGTCGACATGACCGTCATCCCAAACCATGCGTCATTCAGCATTACATCGCGGAGCGGTCCGGAAACGACGCGGGTCACGCGCTGCTGCTCGGAAGACAGAATCTCACGAATGATTCGGCTTCGATCTGAGAAGCTTTCGGCCGGATGCAGCTTGCATATCAATTCGCGTCCTTCCGCAATCGCCAAATCGGCTAAAGGGGGCAGCATATCCTGGTAGAAATCTCGTGCCCTTCCGCCAGCGGTCTCGTACGACTCGGAAAAGAAGACGATGAAAGGCTTGCTGCCGATGGACCGCTCTGCAGATTGTAGTTGCCGAGCCGGAGCTCCGATCGCAACTCTTTCCGCCGGAATTCCGCACACGCGTACAAGATAGTCCTCTTCCATCCTGCCTTTCGCCAGCAAGACGTCCGCATGCGTGCGCTTGAACATGTATCTCCCATCGAGCGCGCCGTGATGGCACGAGATGGTTGGCAGTCCCCTGTTCTTCGCAAGAAGCAGCGGAATATGCGTGTAGGGGTTGCTGTCGTCTGCGCAGATCACGGCTTCCACCGGCTCACGATCTAACACGTTGTTCCATGCGTCGCGGATCTGCAGGCCCAAAGAAAATCGCCTCTGAAAACCCTCAAAGCCTCCCGTCTGGCGGAAAATCTCGAATTCGCGAACACCCGAGAGCTCATTCTGCAGAGCCGTCCAGTGCTCATCCAGTTGCACCAACTCACTGCGTCTGGATTGACGCCGCACAGACGCATAACTCCGCAGCCATGTCATGGAGACATTCGAAGGAGCCTGATCAATCCACCCGCTTCGCCGCGTAGCGACAAGCAGAAACTGTGCGCGGGGCAGGGTTTGTGCATAATCAATTGCTGTGCGGGATGACGTTTACATATGCACTGGGCAACAACACCAGTGGCCCCGGAAAAGAACTCCTGCTGCGGTTGAAAGTCCCACGAAATTGATAACCGGGATCGCTCTTGTCCCAGAAAATGTCGGCTAGCTGCCGCGCAGGGAACTTCTTTAGAACAGAGATGTAATGTGAGAATCGATTCTGTTCCGGGTTTTCTTCCCGGGAAAACACTTTCAGCCGTGAGCCGACGATGAGGCGCAGGACATCCGCGTAAGAGCCGGGTCGCGACACATACAATTCGTCGAATGGTTCAACCTTTTGCGCCAATTCCTGAAGCAAGATGACCCGTTCCAGATCCTGGTGCGCCAGGATGGAAGTCAGTTCCCACCAATCCAGGCCGAACTGATCCATAAGCCGGCCCATTCCCATCTCCAGCAGTTCTCGGACCCGCTTCATTTCTCTGAATGTCTCCACGAGAATCGGCAAGAGGGAATGACGGGGCAACCGAATCGTTCTGAGGCCCGAGAGTATGAGAGGGCTCCGATCGGCCAAGATCAATGACGCGATCCCACTTCTGCGAACCCCAGGGCTCGGCCTCCAACTCATCTTCGGGATGGATCAGCAAAATTCTCACGTTCGAATTACCCCGCGGGGTGCAACCTGGGTGCTTACCACGCGGTCCAACCTCCATCGACGGCGAGATTTATTCCTGTGACATATGAAGATGCATCGGAAACAAGGAAAAGCAAGGGGCCGAAGAGTTCGCTCGTCTCACCCGTGCGATGCATTGGTACTTTCACCTTCAGTCTTTCGTGAAAATCGGGGTCGTCTTGAAGGTAGCGCGAGGCAGGGAATGGGCCAGGACTTAGAGAGTTCACGCGAATCCTGTACCGAGCCAGATGACACGCGGTGTACCGAGTCAGCTGAATCAGGCCTGCTTTAGCTGCGCCGTAGTGAGGAGGGCTGTTGGCGCCGCTCTTTCCATAGATGGAAGGATCAGGACTGACACTGCCGTACATTGACGCGATGTTTACAACCGCGGCCCCACACGTAGATCCAGCAGCATCCTTCATTAGGGGAACTGCGGCTTGGATGATTCCGAAGGCTGCGGTCACATTGACACGATAAAGTTGTTCAAAATCTACGGCCGTCGCACTTTCAATCGTGCCGGGGCGCCCTTCGCTCGCATTGTTGACCAAGATGTCCAGCCTTCCCTGATCCTGACGAATGCGTTCGAGGTTCTCTCTCATCGCAGATTCATCGGTAATATCGAAGCACGCCACAGATGCTTTCCAACCGCGCCGTTGAAGATCTGCACGAAATGATTCGAGGACGTCGGGCCTGCGCCCATTCAGGATCACGTGGGCTCCTGCGCCTGCTAGCGCCTCGGCCATCGGTCGGCCTAAGTGCCCCGCCGCCCCTGTCAAGAGAGCTATGCGCCCATCAAGCCGGAAAAGTCTCGAGAGTCGGTCTTCAATGAGTGACTCGGGCTTCATATATCTTGCTCCATTTTGATGGATTCAGCAGACCCTCCGGTGTGCGTGGAAATTCCTCGCGCAACCTTCGACACTGTTCGGCACTCAACCCTCGTGCCCGGCTAAGCCTGAGATTATCTCGAAGCTGATGCATCGTTTCGCAACCGACCACAGAACTCGTCACCCATGGCAAAGAGCGGATGTATGCTAGACAAAGATCGGTGACGCTTTCGCGCTCGAACTCTTCGGCGAGTCCGTCTAGTTTCTTCACAGCCAGGTGCGCTTCAAAGCCTTTCACAAGGGGCCAACGACTCGCCGGATGGGACAGAATCCCTTGCAACAGCACACTGCGCGCGTGCACAACTACTTCAGGGCGGCTGTTTGCCAGGCGATCCACCCCGGCGGCTTCCCACCTCCAGTCGAGGACATTGATCGGTATTTGAAGATGCTCAACCGCGGCATCTTGCAATGCCGACAGGGCCTCGTTGGGCTGGTACACAGAGACTCCGAGAACTCCGATCCTTCGCTCAGCGCGTAGTTCCAGAAGACGCTGCCATGCCGCGCCTTCCCAATTGTCGCGATCTTGCCAGCGGTGAAGCAAGAGAACATCCAAGAACGGGCGTTGCAGTTGATCGCAGGAGTGCCGAATCTGATCGTCGACCCACGCTCTAACCTGACGCGTGTTTGCTTGTACTGGCAACCCTGAGAGACTCAGTTTCGTGATCACCTGCGCGCGAGAACCCCAACTGCCATTCAATGCCGTGCCCAAGAGTTGCTCTGCCTTGCCGTAAGAACTCGCTGTATCAATGGACGTGACGCCGTGAGCAACTGCGGTTCGAATGATGTCAATTGCTGGGCCCGAGGAAGGCTTTCCGGAGTCATTAACGATGCCATACTCCATCCCAAGTTGCGCAGTGCCCAGCGTGAATTGGCTGCAAATGCGCCCTTTTACAATGTGGTAAGGAACTCTGAACTTCGCTTCACTGGGGAGTTTGGCCAGCCCATCCAATAGCGTCTGCCAGGGTACATTCAGTGGGTCGGACACGGAGGCAAAAAGACGGACAATCCTCTCGTAATCTTCGTGATCGTCGATTGTGCACCTCAGGTGGCTGTAGTCGGAGTCGTCGGAACGTTTGGGGCGATAGATTTCTGATTTGCAGTTCCGCCTGATCCAAGGACCTACGTGCTCACGATCTTCGGGACTCATTGCTTCGCGATACGCCCTCCTGAGGGCCTGCACCGAGAATGCCTCTGCCCCCAAACCATAGGGCAAACCGCTTTCGGTCACACCGGTATTCATGTACTCCGCGGTACCTGCGAGAAACGCATGTGCCAGTTCTTCAACGAAATGTCCATCTGGCACAACATTATCGGCGGTGAGGCGAACCACCACGGAGTCTTCGGAGAAGCCCGCAGTAGCGAGGAAGAAGCGTGCCAGGACGTCTTGAAGGGGACCGCGAAAGACGGTCAGTCCATGATCCCTGGCCATCGACGCGAGCACGTCATCGGAAGGATCAATAGACGTTGCCATGATTGTTTCGTTTTTCCTATTGGCTGCCCGCAAACCGGCCAATATCGCCGTTGGATAGCCCGAGATCTTCAACAATGCCTTGGCTGGGAGTCGAGAACTGCTTGTACGGGCCTGAATAATGGTGACGGTTCTCAACGATCCACCTTGGCACTGTCAACTGCGCGTTGCGAAGAAAGCCGAATCTTATGAACTGCCGGATCACATCCTCTACATCTTGATCCGTCATTCCGTGGAACATCGGCAGGCTGATCAGGCTGGAATACGCTGCTTCCGCGACCGGAAACTCGCCGCCTTTGTATCCGAAACGATCGCGATAGTACGGATGCAGATGAACAGGGATGTAATGCACGTTTACTCCGATATTCTCGGCACGCAATGCGCGAAATACCTGCCCCCGATCGGCGCTCAGCTTTTCTAACCTGAGCCGAATTGGATAAAGGTGCCACGCCGGATTCGCCTCATGCTGAATCTCCGGAGGGATGACTCCATCGGTCTTCCGAAACGCAGAAGTGTATCGCGCTGCGATCTCACGTCTGCGCGAAAGGTTCGCATCCAGACGCTCAAGTTGCGACATTCCCAGCGCACAAGCGAAATCCGGCAGACGGTAGTTGTACCCCAGCAGGACCATGTCATAGTGCCACTGGCCCGCACTCTGCCGCTGTCGGGCGTCGCTCGAGATCCCATGGTTGCGAAATCGTCGCAACGTCTCGGCAAACTTGGCATTATTTGTCGTGACCATGCCGCCTTCGCCCGTGGTGATGTGCTTAACCGGATGAAAGCTGAACACCGTCATGTCCGAAATCGACCCGACGGTTTGCCCGCGATATTCGGACCCGAGCGCGTGACAGGCATCCTCGATAACAATCAGGTCATGTTTGCTCGCGATGCTTCGAAGCACTTCAAGGTCAGCTGGATGACCAGCGTAGTCCACGGGAATAAGAGCCCGCGTCCGTGGCGTGACACTCCGCTCGACCTGCTCAGGGTCGAGATTCAGGGTGTCTCGTGTGACATCCGCAAAAACCGGGGTTGCGCCTTGATACAACACGCAGTTCGCAGTGGCTGCAAAAGTCAGCGGAGTCGTGATCGCCTCGTCTCCTGGCTTGAGCCCCGCTGCGAATGCTGCCGCATGCAAAGCCGCGGTTCCTGAACTGAAGCTTACCGCGTGCTTTGCGCCGACACGCTCCGCAAAGGCTTCCTCGAACTCGGCCACCTTCGGCCCCGTTGTCAGCCAGTCGGAGCGCAAGACGTCAACGACCGCCTGAATGTCGGCCTCATCGACCGACTGCCGACCATACGGGAGATACGTCGCCCGAACTGGAGAGCCTCCGTTGATGGCAAGCGTTGCTGCACTGGTGGAAACGGAATTCATCAGGATCGCTCTCAGGCAGGAACCCGGTCCGGCTGTTTCTCTGACGCAGACGGCGAAATCAGTTCCTGAAGTTCGCGGTTCGTGAGCCAGCGGTCATTGGTGTCGCTGGCATAGCGGAAGCCTTCCGGCAACGGAGTTCCTTGAATCCAGTTGTCGCGGCGCCACCATCCATGAGAGGGCTGGATAACGTAGCGGTCCTCGACTTCCAGAGTGTTCCGCGCTTCATCCTCAGATACCAGAACCTCGTGGAGCTTTTCACCTGGACGGATTCCAATCGTCTCGATCTCGCATCCTGGAGCGATGGTCTCGGCCAGATCTACCAGGCGCATGCTCGGAATCTTCGGCACAAAGATCTCACCGCCGTGCATCTGCTCGATGCTGCTGACCACGAAACGCACTCCCTGCTCCAGCGTCAGCCAGAAGCGAGTCATTCGGGAGTCGGTCAGGGTGATGCGGCCCGTGCGTTTCTGCTCCATGAACACAGGAATCACGCTCCCGCGGCTTCCGACCACGTTTCCGTATCGGGCACAACTGAATCGGCAATCCTGCGCTCCAGAATAGGCGTTCGCCTGCACGAACATCTTCTCCGCGCACAGTTTGGTCGCCCCGTAGAGATTGATCGGGTTCACGGCCTTGTCCGTGCTCAGCGCCAGCACACGGTGGACACCCTGGTTGATCGCGGCATCGATTACATTGCGACCGCCCATGATATTGGTCTGAATGGCCTCGAAGGGGTTGTACTCGCAGGCAGGCACCTGCTTCAGCGCGGCCGCGTGCACTACCACAGTCACACCGGCTAGAGCTCGCTCCAACCTCCCGGCATCTCGCACATCACCAAGGAAGTATCGGAGGCTTGCATGGTCCAGCCCCGAGGCGCGCATGTCGTGCTGCTTGAGTTCATCGCGGCTGAAGATCACCAGGCGCTTCGGTTGGTACTCGCGCAACATGATCTCGACAAACTTTTTCCCGAAAGATCCCGTGCCGCCCGTCACCAGGACTGCCTGATCCGACCAATTCATCCCACCCGCCTCAATGAGGATTCTAGAAGCCCGACAACCGCCCCTGCTCTACATCGTGCTTACGCGCAGTTTTGCGTTTCCAGGTCCATCCAAAATGGTCAAGTGGATGGACAGACAGCAGTTAGCTCGTGTGTTGCGGCTAGTATAGCGGATTCCGCAGCAATGACTGCCTTGATCTCGATCCGCACGGACAGTTGCCAATAAATTCGCGGCGTTTTTTTCGCCGTCCGATGCTAGAATGTTCGACGAACTCTCCAGTTCCAGTGCGAGACAATCCCTGCGAGATGAACCAGCCTCTTCGACCCGGGACTTCGTTAAACGTGTGCGACAAATGCCCCTTCGGGCGCGATGAATTTTGAAATCGTTGAGGAGCAGGAATGGATTTCGGACCCTTGGTGACGGCCAATAATCGGATCGAACTGCAGCCGAACCAAGGCTTGGACGGAAATCGCCCCGGCGGACCGCGCTTCTACTCCGATGCTCCTCCGCAGGAGTCCGCCATCGGCGAATCTTTGCGCGTATTGCTCAAGCGCAAATGGGTGGTCATCGCGTCCCTAGTCACGATTTTCTCGGTAGTTGCGATCGCCAGCCTGAAAATGACGCCCGTTTACGAGGCGGGCGGCACGATTGAGATCAACAAGCCCGACTCGACGCTCAACTTTCAGAATTCCGCCACATTCAGCGTCGACTATTTCGATCCGACCGAACTCGAGACGGAACTCAAGATCCTTCAGAGCGATCTGCTGGCCACCCAGGTGATCAGAGAGCTGAACCTTGACCGTCGGCCTGAAATCGGAGGTCAGGCGCCTCCTCCGGCCGCATCGATGGAGCTATCACCCGATCCCCTGCAGAGCGATCCCGCCCGCGCTTCGGCGATGGTCGGCAGTTTCAAGTCGAGTTTGAGAGTCTCGCTCAGCCCCAACACCCGCATCATCGAGGTTCACTACCGCAGCCCCGATCCCCAGATGGCCGCGACCGTCGTGAATACGCTGATGCAGACCTATGTCGAGAACAATTTCAAGGCTCGCTTCGAATCGACGATGCAGGCTTCTGACTGGCTGCAGAAACAACTCGTCGATCTGCAGATGAAGGTGGAGACGTCTCAGGAAAAACTCGTCCGCTATCAGAAAGAGCACGAAATTCTCGGAACAGACGAGAAACAGAACATCATCATGGAGAAATTGGACGAACTCAACAAGGCGCTGACCACCGCCGAGAGCGAGCGGATGGACAAAGAGTCACTCTACCGCCTGATTGAGTCCGGGGATCCCGACGCCATCGCCTCGAGTGCGGGCGGTCTTTCAGACAGTGGCTCCGGTGGACAATCTGCTTCGCAGTTGCTTGAAACTCTCCGCGGGAAACAGGCAGAACTGAAGATTCAGGCCGCCGAGCTAAACACGCAATTCGGCCCCTCGTATCCAAAGCTGACGCAGTTGAATAACCAACTGAAGGAAATCGACACTCAGATTCAAGCGGAGATGAAGAAGATTGCCAGCAAGATCCGCGGGCAGTACACAACCGCCCTGCAACGCGAAAGCATGCTGCACGATGCGCTGGAGAAGCAGAAGCAGGAAGCGAACAAGCTCAATGAAAGCGCAATCCAGTACACGTTGTTGAAACGCGACGTTGATACTAACCGTCAACTGTATGAAGGACTGCTTCAGAAGATGAAGGAAGCAGGAGTCTCTGCCGGGTTGAAGTCCAACAATTTCCGCATCGTTGACAGCGCCCGTCCTCCGCAATCACCCATTGAACCGAACATTCCCCGCAACCTGATGTTCGCCGTGATCCTCGGCCTTGCTTCAGGCATCGGCCTCGCCTTCATGCTGGAGGGACTGGACAATACCGTCCGCACAACCGAGCAGGCCCAGGCAATTTCCGGACTTGCGTCCCTGGGCATGATTCCGCTCGGGTCCAAGTCTGCGAGGGAAGGTCCGAATCCCAAGCGTCTCGTGATTGCAACGTCCAAAGAAGCCGTTGAATTGGTTACGCAGGTCCGGCCCCAATCGCAGATGGCTGAATCCTATCGCGCGCTGCGGACTTCCCTGCTCCTGTCGAATCTGGGTGCACCACCAAAGGTAGTGATGGTGACCAGCGCACTGCCGCAGGAAGGCAAGACGACGACCAGCATCAATACGGCCGTTGTGCTGGCACAAAAGGGCGTTCGCGTTCTACTGATCGATGCCGACATGCGCCGGCCCAGTATCCACAAGACCCTTGGCATGGGTCCGCATAGCGGGCTCAGCAATGTTCTCACCGGAACCACGCCGCTGGAGCAGGCGATCACAAGTACAAGCGTGCTTCCGAACCTGTTCGTTCTCCCCGCCGGAACTCCACCGCCAAATCCGGCGGAACTCCTGGCATCAGCCAACATGCGAGACGTGCTGGCCCAATTGCGCGAGCAGTACGATCACATCGTGATCGATACGCCTCCGTCGCTCTCAGTAACCGATGCAGTCGTGCTTTCACCGCGCGCCGACGCGGTTATCCTCGTCATTCGGTCGGGTCAAACGACAAAGCAGGCTCTCCGGCGGTCGCGCGACGTCCTCATGCAGGTAAGCGCCAAAGTGGTTGGCGTCTTACTCAATGCCGTGGACCTGAGTTCGCCCGACTACTACTACTATTACGAATATCAAGGTAAGTACGCCCGCTACTATCGTGAAGAAGATTCTTCGGAGCACGAGGAGGACGAAGTAGAACAACCTTCGTCAAGCAGCGCTTAGATTCGGAATTTCCAGCCATCTGATTATGAAGATTCCGTTACACGGCCTTGGACGAAAATGGCTGCTGGCAACCGTTGCGGCCATTCTTGCGGTCACGTACGTGGCCTTTGCCGCTACACAATTTGCCGCGGCATGGCTCGGCAGCCGCGCGGAATTGACGAGTCTCAAAAGGGCTGCGTGGCTCGACCGCGGTAACGCCGACTACCGCCACGATCTGGGCCGCTACTACAGTCTGGTGGCTCAGGATCCTGCAACTGCGGTTGCCTACTACAAACAGGCGGTGCAGTTGAATCCTCTTTCTGCCCGTCTACTGGTTTGATCTCTCGAGTGCGTACCAAATTCTGGGGGATGTAGAAAATCAAACGAAAGCCCTTGAGCAGGCAATCGAAGCTGACCCCATGACGCCTGACGTCGCATGGGAAGCCGGCAACTTTTTTCTTGTGCGGGGCGAAAACGAAAGGGCGCTCCGCGAACTCCGGGTGGTCGTCGCGAATGATCCAACACTCTCGGAGGCGGCTCTTCAACTCTGTTGGCGCATCCAACCGGATGTCGAGACTCTGTTGCGCGATGTCGTGCCGGCTCGCGCTGATTCTTATCAGCTATTGCTGGGATTACTGGAGGTGAAGGGAGACACCGCTGGCGCCGCAAAAGTTTGGGACGCTTTGATCCAGACCCACGAGCCGTTCGAGCAGCGCGAGGCCTACGATTACATCCGCTACTCAATCCAGCACAAAGACGTCGACCAGGCAGTGCGCGTGTGGAAAGAAGTTGCCAACCGCTTCAAGCTTGGCTCCTACCTTCCTTCTCGCGAAAATTTGATGGCCAATGGCAATTTCGACCTTAACGTGCTCAACGCTGGATTCGACTGGCAGTACCAAAAGCAGTCAAGCGTGCACCTGAGTTTCGACACGGGCGATCATCACGCGGGCAGACGTTCCCTGCAGATTGCGTTTGACGGACCTGGTATCAATGACGCAGGAATCTACCAGTTGATCCCGCTGCAACCGAACACCAGCTACACGTTTTCCGGATACTACAAAAACGAAGAGATGGAAGGCGCAGGCGGGCCTCATTTCACAATCCAGGATGCTTACTCCCAAGCCGTGTATTACGAGAGCGAGGAATTGAAGAACTCCGGGTTCTGGAAATCCGCCGATGGCGAGTTTACGACCGGTCCCGAATGCAAATTAGTTGTGCTCCATATCCGGAGGCTTCCTGAGGGCAGCCCGATGCGCGGCACTCTCTGGGTCGGCGACTTCCACCTTGTTCAGAAATCGTCCTAGAAAATCCGGGCCAGGTCCAGAACTGCTGTCATGACTGCAAACATACAATACGGCTCAGACGACTCAGCAAGCGCTCTCCAAAACAGCTTGGCGAAGTTCTGCTCTATGGAACGTTCGGCCTCCTGATGTTCGGCCTCTGGCTTTCGGAGCGGTGGAACCGTGGTCCATTTTCATCATCGAAGCAGGCTCTGTTCTTCTCGTGCCTTGTTTGGGTAGCGAAGCAGTTGGTCGACGGCGAGATGAATCTCCTGTGGAATCCGCTGTTCCTTCCGATGGCAGCGTTCGGCATCCTCGTCCTGGCGCAGATCGTCCTTGGAGCCACGCTTATCGGCACGACAGTATTTCCGAGGCCATGTTGTACTGCGCGTATGGCACTGCTCTGCTTTCTGGCAACGCAGACTCTGATTCGCAGTTCGCAGGCCCGCAAACTTGCGTGATCCTTGTCCTCTACGGTGCGGCGATCGCCGCCTTCGCTTTGCTGCAAGGCGTGGCTCCCAACGGCAAACTCTATTGGGTCCGTCAACCTCGGATGGGTGGGTGGATCTACGGTCCCTACGTGAATCACAATCATTACGCCGGACTGATGGAACTGCTTTTGCCGATCCCGCTGGTGATCTCCTTGACGCATCTTGTTCACGAACGAGAACGCATGATGGCAGGTGCCGCGGCAGCCATTATGGTAGGAACGGTCTTCCTTTCCGGGTCTCGCGGAGGCATGCTGGCTGTCTTCGTGCAACTGATGGTTCTCGCCGTGTTCCACTTTCGCAAGAAGAAAGGGCTTCGCATCGCGATTGGTACCGCTTCCTTCGCCATTGTGCTCGTCAGCCTTCTGGCATGGCTGGGCGGGAAAGAGTTGACCACGCGCGTCTCCAGTATTTCCCGGGAGGCACGGACTGAGATTTCCGGCGGGGTCCGCCTCGCCATCGATCGGGATTCCGTTCGGATGTTCCTGCAAAAGCCGGTTCTCGGATGGGGTCTTGGGACGTTTCCCGTGGCTTACCCGAAGTATCGGACCTTCTACACGAACTTTTTCGTGAATGAAGCTCACAACGACTATGCCCAGTTTTTGGTTGAAACCGGAGTGCTCGGTCTTGCCATCATCGTCTGGTTCCTCGTCGTGCTCTACCGCCGTGCCCGCATCAAGATTAGGGACTGGACATCCAATGTCAGCAGCGCCACTACACTCGTCTGTACCCTGGGTGTGATTGGAATGCTGGTGCACAGTCTCTTCGATTTCAATCTCCAGATCCCGGCCAATGCCGCCCTGTTTTATGTCTTCTGCAGCATTGTGACCGCGTCCCCCCTGTTACAGCGCGCGAAGAAGCGCCGACCGGTGTCTGAGGAAACGGAAGATTTCGTTCCTGCCTCGGAAGTCGTATAGCGGACACTCCCACCTAATTTCTCTAGATGTGATGCGCGTCACATCGAACTCATGCTCACTCTGGAAAGATAACGAACAGACCGCACCGGATTTCTTTATCGAACGGGCCGGTCGAGCAGGTTGAGAATGAGAATTTGGTTTCGATTCGCTGTCGGTGTGATCTTCGCCGCGCTTGCAGTTGCACCCTTACAGAACTCCCATGTCAGTTTCGCTGGGAACGAGCTCCGCGTGTTCGCCGCTGATGCTGTTCCATCCCAACTGCAGAAGCTCCTGGCAAGTCCGCTACCCGGACGCACGACGGCCCAGGGCCCGCCCTCTTTTTATAAGCCGGATAGCCTGTACCAATCCATCGACGGCGCCGCGGATGTTTACCTTCTCTATGATTTCCAGCAACTGCTGCACCAGGAGTTGAAAAATGGCCCCGCTGAACTCACCGCCGATGTTTACGAGATGCGGACCTCAGAAGATGCGTTTGGCATCTACGCCGCAGAGCGCTCGTCCTCTTACAAATTCGCTACCATTGGCGCCGAAGGTTATCGCAGCAAAGGAATCCTGAACTTCGTTCAGGACCGCTACTACGTGAAGATGACGGGATCTGGAGCGAATGCGGACCTCGTGCTCGATCAACTCGCGACTACGATCTCCCAGCGGATCGGTGGCATCCGGATGCTGCCGGCACTCTTGCGCAAGCTTCCGCCGCAAGGTGCAGTGCCGCACTCCCAGCAGTACGTCCGAAAGGATCCTCTCGGGCACAGCTTTCTTGCGCCCGCCTACATGGCAACGTACGGGATGGGCAAAGAACAAAGCAAAGTAGTGATATCAGTTGCCAACGATGCCGCGGCTGCGAAGTCTCGCGCCGATCAACTCGCCGCACACTTCAAACAGACGGGACAATGCACGCCGGCGCCAGAGCTTGGAGCGAATGGAATCCGTGGAAAGAACAGCTTTGAAGGGCAGGTCATCGCACGCACCCAGGGGCGCTACTTGATTCTTGTGATGAATCCTTCCTCCAACGGGCCTGAAATCTTGAAAGCCGTAGCGCAGAATCTTCTTTGAGGCAGCATGCAGGAACGCTTTCGTGAACCCTTCTAAGGAGTCGAGCCATGAGCAAGCAGCGAGACTGGAATCGTAGAGAATTCATCGTAAAACCGATCGTTTGGGCTGGAGCCGCTGGCCTGCTGGCGCGGACAGATTTGTTGGCGGAATCGCCGAACACAACTCCGGGCAGCGCACTCCTGGAGCGCACGCTTGGCAAGACTGGAATCAGGCTCCCGATTGTCAGCATGGGCGTAATGAACGCCGATATTCCTGGAATTCTGCGTCGAGCATATGAACTCGGCATCCGTCACTTTGATACTGCCGCCGTCTATCAGCAGGGACGCAACGAAGAAATGGTGGGCAGCGTCATCAAGGAACTCGGGGTCCGCGATCAAGTCACCATTTCCACCAAACAAACGGCGCGGAACCTGCGTCAGCCCGATGCCGATGTAAAGAAACGCTTCATCGAAGGCGTGGAAGCAAGTCTAAAACGCCTGCAGATGGATCATGTCGACATGCTCTACTATCACTCCGCCGATTCTGCAGAAGCCGCAAAAGCCCAAGGTCCGCTCGAAGCACTGCAGTCACTGAAGAAAGATGGCAAGACCCGTTTCATAGGGATTTCTACCCACAATACAGTCGAGGTGCTCAACGCGGTCATCCCTCTCAAGGTTTTCGATGTCACGCTCGTCACGCTGAATTACACCATGGCGCACGATCAGAACATCCTCGGAGCGATTCAGCGTGCAGCATATAACGGGATTGGCGTTGTCGCTATGAAAACCCAAGCCGGGGGCACGATCAGGCCAGATGCCAAGCTTCCGAAAGTGTTGCCCGCAGCGAGCCAGACCGCTCTATTGAAGTGGGTCCTGAATCATGAATTTGTGACCACGGCAATCCCAGGCTTCAGCACCTACGAACATCTCGAGCAGGATTTCACCGTGGCACGCAATCTGGCGTACACCGATGAAGAGAAGAAATTCCTCGGCGACAAGGCGTTCGTTGCCGAGGCTCAGTTCTGCCAGCAGTGCGGCCAATGTCGCCAGGATTGCCCTAAACGAGCCGATATCCCGCGGCTCATGCGATCACACATGTACGCCGTCCAATACCGGAACGCAGACATGGCTCACCAAACGCTCGCAGGAATTTCCACTGGGCATGGACTCGATGCTTGCAGGGACTGCAATTCTTGCCTGGCATCCTGCCGACACAACGTACAGATCGGACGGAAGATTGACCAACTGAAGAGTCTGGCTCTACTTGCTTAGAGCCAGGTTTTTAGCAGTGAACGATGTTGGCGCTCTTTATGCCGCGCGTGGCGTTCCTTGTGTCGACAACCAGCTTGGATTCCTGCACGATCCGTTTGTAATCGTAGTCGGAATGGTCGGTCACGATCAGAACGCAGTCGTACTTTCCGAGATCGGCTAGTTCCGCGCACTTCATCTGCAGGTCGTATTTCCGCCCTTTGCCGATGAACGGGAAATACGGATCATGGTAGCTGACTTCCGCACCATCCTTCTGCAGCAACTCAATGATGGTCAGGGAAGGCGACTCGCGTAAATCATCGATATCTTTCTTGTATGCCACCCCCAGCACCAGCACGCGGGCTCCATTCAATGACTTACGGTGCGTATTCAGAGCGCTGCTCACCGAAGCAAGAACGTGGTAGGGCATGTTCGTGTTGATCTCGCCGGCGAGTTCGATGAACCGCGTGCGGAAATCCCACTCCTTCGCCTTCCACGATAGGTAGAACGGATCCACCGGAATGCAGTGGCCTCCAAGGCCGGGCCCGGGGTAGAACGGGTGAAAGCCGAACGGCTTCGTCGAAGCGGCTTCGATGACTTCCCAGATATCAATGCCCATCCTCAAGGAAAGCAGCTTCAATTCATTGACGAGCGCGATGTTTACGCAGCGGTAGATATTCTCCAGAAGCTTAGTCATCTCGGCGGCCGCTGGAGATGACACCGGCACGGTCCGGTTAAAGATGGACCCGTACAGCGCACCGGCCAATTCCGAGGCCTGCTTATTCAATCCCCCGACGACTTTCGGGATGTCGCGCCGGGCAACCGTCGTGTTTCCCGGATCCTCGCGCTCGGGGGAGAACGCGACGAAGAACTCTTTGCCAGTCAGCGCTTCGTTTCGCGCGGCTTTCAGGCCCGCCTTGTTCTCCTTCTCCAGAATCGGGATCATCACTTCTTCGGTTGTGCCCGGATAGGTTGTGCTTTCCAGAACAACGAGTTGTCCGGCACGCAGGTGAGGTGCAATCGCATGCGTCGTGTCGGTGATGAAACTGAGGTCGGGCTCGTGATATTCGTTGAGTGGAGTTGGAACGCAGATGATGATCGCGTCCATTGCCGAAATCTGGGTGTAATCAGCAGTGGCGGAAAATCCGCTTGTCTTGGCCGCCTGTATCTCCTCCGGGAGGATGCGATAAATGTACGACCCGCCCTTGGCGAGAGTTTCGACTTTGCGCAAGTCGATATCGAACCCGGTAACCTTAAATTTTTGTTCGCTATAAAGAAGTGCGAGGGGAAGTCCGACGTATCCAAGACCGATGATCCCGACCAGGGCTTTCTTGTCTTGAACCTTCAGTTTGAGTTGATCAAATGCTGTATTTGCGGCAGAGTAGGTCGTCATGGAAATATCCCGCTCAGAACAGAGATGAATTGCCTGGAAGACCCTTAATTCTAACAACCTGGAAGTGCCGTTACCAGCCTCGCCCTATTGGCAGATGAATGACAATTCCTACTTTGGAAAATCACGCACTCGCCTCATCCGTCCGGACCCGCAAGCGGCGCGTAGCGATCCGGATCGCGCTCGCTCTTCTCGTCGCCTTCTGCCTCTGGTTCGCATTCAACGCCGGGAAGATGCTTGTTGTTGACTCCCCGCAACCTTCGGACCTGATCGTGGTACTCGCGGGCGAGACAGACCTTCGCCCTGCGTACGGCGTGAAACTTCTCGGCGGTGGCTATGCCCGGCGCATGTTGATCAACGTACCGGCGAATGCCAGGGTCTACGGGTTCACAGAACCGGAACTGGCAAAGCAATACATTCAGAAGTTCCCGCAGTCAGCCTCCATCAGCGTCTGCCCCATTCATGGCCTCTCCACCCGGGATGAATCCCACGACGTAGCGGAATGCCTGGCTCATGAAAACGCGGCCAGGATTCTGATCGTCACTTCGGACTACCATACCCGCCGCTCCCTCAGCATCTTTCGGCATGAAATTCCCGGAAAGAAATTTTCAATTGCTGCCGTTCGAGACGACACTCAGTTTGGCTCCTCGTGGTGGAAGCACCGTCAATGGTCAAAGACTTGCTTGGACGAGTGGTTGCGGCTGCTCTGGTGGACTTTTCTGGAACGGTGGCGCTGAGCAAAACCTTTGTCCCGCGCGGAGAGTGCGCGAACTGAACGATAAGTTTTCCACCGAAAAAAGGGTTTCCGGCCATATTAGGCATTGACGGAGAAACAACCAGGAGGGTACGATTCGGAGTAAAGGTCACCAACAAAGTTATTAACGGAGTGTGGGAATGGGCAGGTCCGCGTTTAGCGGTGTGGTTAGCTGTTTGCTGGCGATTCTGTTCCCGCTGTCCTCGTTTGCCGCCGATGCGAACGCGGCAATGTTGTACACCAGTGGTGCCGCTTGGATCAACGGAGCCCACGTTCCTCGCTCCTCCGCAGCCATCTTCTCGGGCGACCTTCTTCAAACGCGATCTGATTCTGTAGCAAACATAAACCAGCCTGGATCTACTGTGACCGTCCTCGCTGATTCGTTGGTCAAATTTCAGGGCGATTCCCTCGATATCGAACACGGCGGGGTTACCGTCTCGACTTCTCGCGGACTCACCACAACGGCGGGCGATGTAAAAGTCGCTCCCGCAAATAGTAGCTGGACAGAATTTAACGTCACCGACGTCGATGGCACCGTTCGGATTGCAGCCCGGAAGGGCGATCTGACAATCAAGGACGGAAAGGGTACCTACACCCTCGCTCAAGGCCAGGAAACCAGCCGGGACGACTCAACCAGCAGCGACGATGAGAACAGCGGGAAGAAGAAGAACCGCAAACGACAAAACCCCGGTGCTGTACCGGCCGCTGGTGGCGGAATGCTTAATTCACCCATCGCCGTTGGAATTGGTGGCGCGGCCGCTGTTGGTGTGGCCGTTTGGGTGTTAGGATTTCATAACGACGAACCGGCCAGTCCGGCTAAGCCTTAGCCGAGATTTGGGTCTTCGATAGACCCACTGGAACGGAAATATGTCCTTGGAGATGTATTTTTTTGCAGCCGCTTCATTCTGGAGATCAATTCAGCTCCTCCCCCTTGCAACGTAAGCGATTGATTTAAAAAGAACTTAATTTGGTCCGTGAGCAGTGGAAGTTGGTCTCTGTCGTGCATTGTCGGGAAGAGAGTACACTTGTTCCGACCCTGCCTTCCGGGGCTCCCAACACTTCCTTCGAGACAGGGGAAACTTTTTTTACAACCGGTGTTAGCACACCTGAAGTAGCAGGTTGACTATGGCGTCGATCCAGTCCGACGATTCGATCTTATTCTCTCCACTGCCGCAGTGGAAGGCTCCTTGGTCCGAGTTCTTTCTGAGCTATGGAGTTCAAATTGTTGTAATCGCGATCCTTGTCTGGATTCCGGTCCTGCACCCCGAGATTCTTGAGCCGCCGAAGAAGGACTACCACGCGATCGAACTGGTTCCTACTCCGGTTCCTGTGAATCACACGCCTCAAAAGCAGCTTCCGAGGCCGGTCGTTCAGGCCAAGTTGGATCCTCCTCCGGCCTCCTTGCGTTTGCCGGCTCCGCAGCCTCAGCCCAAGCCAAAAGTCGAGGAAGCCCCAGTTCCGGACGTCAAGCTGGCGACCAAGAAGTTGGATCCGCTGCCCGCCACGGCCCCGGTCATGCCGAAGCAGGCCGTTCGGACGAATGTTTTCTCCACGGGGAGCTCGGCTCCTCAGACGATTAATAAGGCTCCGGAACTCGTGCAGACCGGCGGATTCGGTGATCCCAACGGCGTGCCGGCCCGAACGACGCAAACCCGGGCAGTCAACATCGCTCAAGCTGGCGGATTCGATATGCCTACCGGCCCTGGCTACGGAAATGGCACGGGCGGGGCCAAGGGAGTTCGTGGCGTTGTAGCTAGCACCGGCTTCGGCAATGGAGTGGCCACTGGAACAGCTCGTGCGGCCTCAACCAGCCAGGTCCGCCAGGCAGGTTTCGGGGACGCCGATGTTCCTGCGCCTCCGACCGTGCAGTCCCGCCCAGCGGCACAAGCAGCGGCACATCTCACTCCTGCGGAGATCCTTTCCAAACCAGTACCGGCGTACACAGATGAGGCACGCACCAAGAAGATCGAAGGTGAGGTGCTTCTCGAAGTTGTGTTTGAGGCGTCTGGCAAATTGCGTGTTTTGCGAGTGGTACGCGGACTCGGTCATGGTCTGGACGACTCCGCTGTGCATGCCGCCGAACAGATACGCTTCAAGCCTGCGTTGAAAGATGGCCAACCCTCAGACTCAACAGCCGTGGTGCACATCATTTTTCAGTTGGCGTAACCAACTCCCAGAAGGTTCTTATGCGAATCGCTCGTTTCAGTTCGGGATTGCTTGTCACTCTTTTGTCCTGCGGCTTTCTGCTCGCGGCTCAGGACTCGCCGGCTAACTCTTCCCAATCTGCCGTCAGTCCAACAACTGTGCCTTCCGCAGCGACAGGTGCGCCGTCGACTCATGCTCCGTCCGACAACGCCGCCCCGGCAACGGACCCCGCTCCCTCAACTCCTGCTGCGCAACCCACCGTCGCTCCAGCCGCTGCCACGCAGCCGTCGACGTCGGTAGCTCCTGCGCAAAGTATGGAATCTGCCGCTCCTGCCGCGACCCTCAACCAGGTTGTAGATCGCGTCGTACAACGCGAACACTTCTTCATCGCGCAGATGCGCCACATGCATCCGATGGTTGAAACGTACCTGCAAAACCTGAGGAACGATGATGCCGGAAACGGTATCCCGGTGAATGATCAGTATTTTCTCGGTCGGCTCGACATGTCGGAAGGCCCGGAGGATGTCTCTTTTACCGGCCAGCCAGGCTTTGGGCATCGTATGCTCACCAAGCTCACTGGAGTGTATTCGCTGCATTTTCTCCCGATGGGCTTTGCGCAGATGGTCCTGCTCGACACTGATTTCCAGAAAAAATACTACAAGTTCAATTTTGTGCGTCGCGAATTCCTGGGTGATCTTCGTTGTTTGGTAATCGACGTCCAGCCACGCGAAGGCGACAAAGTTGCCAGATTCATGGGACGTATCTGGGTCGAAGATCAGGATTACAACATCGTCCGCTTCAACGGAACCTACTACCCGCAACCCAAGATCAATTTCTTCTTCCACTTCGATAGCTGGCGCCTGAACATGCGCCCCGGCGTATGGCTGCCGGCGTATGTCTACACGGAGGAATCGAATCTCAAGACAGGCCTAACGAAGACGATGCACTTCAAGGCTCAGACTCGTTTGTGGGGATATGACCTGAAAGGACTGGGGAAGAACGAGGAGTTCACCCAGATTCTCGTCGATGCTCCGCAGTCCGTCAAAGACCAGAGTGATGCGGCAGCCGACGCCACTCCCATTGTGGCTGAACGCATGTGGGAGAAACAAGCAGAGGAGAACGCTGTTGAGCGTCTCCAGAAAATAGGACTTCTTGCTCCTTCAAGCGAGGTCGATAAGGTCCTGGCAACCGTCGTAAACAATCTGCTCGTCACCAACAATATTGACCTGCAGAGCGATTTCCATTGCCGCGTTCTCCTGACGGCGCCGCTCGAATCGTTCACGATTGGTCACACCATCGTCATGAGCCGCGGATTGCTCGATGTTCTTCCCGACGAAGCTTCGCTGGCCATGGTCCTCGCTCATGAACTCAGCCACATCGTTCTGGGTCACCCGTTCGACACGAAGCTGGCGTTTAATGACAAACTCTTCTTCCCTGACCAGGACTCCTTCAAACGCCTGGATTTCCGGCACACTCCCGCAGAGGAAGAAGCGGCCGATGCGAAAGCAATGGAGTTGTTGAAGAATTCTCCCTACAAGGACAAGATGGCGAATGCTGGTCTGTTTCTGAGAGCCTTGGAACAGCATGCTCCTGATCTTCCGAATCTGATTCGTCCTCACTTGGGGAACAGCTTCGGCGGCGAGAAGGGTGGGACGCGCATGGCCGGCCTGCTGGTCGGGGCTCCAGCTCTTGATGCCAAGCGTCTCGATCAGATCGCAGCCCTGCCGCTTGGCGGGCGCATCAGAGTGGATCCCTGGAGCGACCAGGTCGAACTTTCAAAGGCGAAGCAGGTTGCACTCACTTCAGCCCGGGAAAAGATGGAGTTTGAGATCACTCCATTCTTCCCGCACCTGAGCCGGCTCTCAGAGAGTCCGGATAAAGTGGCTCTCACGACAACGTCTTCGCAGCCGTCAGACGCGAAATAGGTTTTCAGGGAGTTCGCAATGGCAGTTCGGACGACAGGCGGGAGAGGGGATTGAACGAACTCCTGACTCCGCCTGACTGCCCTGCTTTAGACGGTCAGTACTACTTATTGGATCGAGCTGCCAACGGATGAGAATACGTTGTTGGCGTTTGAGCCGATCAGACGAATGGTGCCCACAACAATAACGAGAATGACAGCAAGCATCACTGCGTATTCCGCTATGTCCTGGCCACTTTCATCATTCCAAAGTTGCTGTAGGATATTGTTCACGGATCTCCTCTTTAGAAATCTCTGCTGCCCCTCGTCTGCCGAGAGACGTAGCAATCGCACCTGTCCTGCCTGAACGATCACCCCAGACTGGTCCGATATGAAATATCATAAGATTCGGACCGCTCCCTGGCCAATGGCACAGAAGTGCCACCACTCGTTCCCCCAGTAACCACCGAACGTTACGCAATGCTCTTCAGCGGCAAAGCTTGATTTACTGCAAACAGAGCCAGCTCTAAGCGCGTCGAAACACCTAACTTGTCGAAAATGTTGCTCAGATGGTGTTTCACCGTATCTTCGCTGATTTTGAAGTACTCTGCTATTTCCTTGTTTGAGTATCCCGCGACCACCGCCGAGACGATCTCCAGTTCACGGGGTGTCAGGCCGAATTTCTTCTGCCGTGCCTCATCATGCGACGACTGCATCAGGGTGCGCAGGTACTGCACCAGGTTGGAGACACTCTCGCGTCCCACCCAATATTCGCCAGCCATCACGGTCTGAATCGCTTTCAGCAGCAACTGCGTGGCTGAATCTTTGAGAACGACACCCCGCGCGCCCAGTTGCAGCGCCTCCACGATTTGGCCCTTCTCCGCCGCCGCCGTGAGGAGAATCACCCGCACAGGCGTCGCATTTGCCGGCAGGCTCAAATCCCGCAAGGCTTCCAGCCCCGGATGCTTCGGCATCGCAAGGTCCAGCAGTAAAATGTCGGGCTTCAGTTGTTTCGCGAGTTTCACTGCTTCAGCGCCGTCCGAAGCCTCGCCCAAAACCTTGAGGTCTGCCTCGGCCTCGAGCAAGCGGCGCAATCCATCGCGGAAGATCGGATGATCATCGGCAATTACCAGGCGGATTTGCTGTGTCTTTCTAAAGTTCATGCGGCACTTCCCCGTTCCGGGGCACGGTGATCTCCAGGCGAGTTCCCTGTCCGGGATTTGATTCTACCGTGAGTTGTCCGGCAATTAAACGAACGCGTTCCTTGATGATCATCGGCCCCTTCCCGTCTTCCTCCATACGATCGTGTGAATATCGGCCGGAAAACGGGAAACCTTTCCCATCGTCTTCCAAAGTGAGACTCCATTTTTCTCCGCTGGATGCCAGCCGCACTAACGCATGGCGAGCTCCGCTGTGCTTCCTGACATTGACCAACCCTTCCTGCACGATGCGGAGAATTTCCCGGCAAAGTCGCTGCGGCATGTCCAGATCTGCTAAGTCTGTCACAAATCTTGCACTGATACCTGTCTCGCGCTGGAAGCGCTCCACTGTATCGTTCAACACTCCCAGCAGGCGCTGGGAATCGACGTCGATGGCTTTCATCTGCTGCATCAATTCACGCAGCTTCAGCACCTCTTCGCGGAGCAGCGCCTGAATTCGTCCTAACTCCCCGCCGATTGGTTTCCCGGCCTCCGACTGACGGCGCAACACATCGACTTGCATCTCGACCGCGATCAGCGACTGTACGGCGCCATCGTGCAATTCCCGCGCAAAGCGTGCCCGTTCCGCGGCGCCGGCTCTCCGTCGCAACCGGTGCAGAAGATAGACGTTGTAGACCGCCGGTCCCACCTGGTGAAGAAGGTCCAGCAGAAACCTCAATTCCTCTTGCTTCTCGCCTCTCCACGAAGGGTCGAACAGGAAAATCCGGCCGCGCCAATCTCTGCCGAACAAGAATGCAATCGTCACCAACGAACTGAACGGCTGCGCGCTTCGCAGTCGAGAAAAGGGCGCAAGGTTCGTGACGTGAGTCTCGTGTCCACTCGGATCAAGAGACAGCGTGGTCCAGTGCTCGCCGTCAATCGACGCGTACGAGACTTCGCCGGGGAACTCGTCCAGGTAATTCTTGGCGTCCTTCAACCCCGACTCCAGCCAGTGAAATTCGGATGGAGCAGTCCCTTTGGCCTTGATCAACTCTCCCACGAAAACTTTCTCGCTATGGATCTCCTCGGACGCCACCATGATTCGTGACGCGCCATACATACCCATCAGTTCATGAAAGATCTGCTCGATGGTTCCAGTGAGGCCCGCTTCGACCCGTATCCTGGAGAGCGTTCCCGTTACCAACGCCTTTTCAGCCCGCAGATGTTTCTGCTGCTCGGCCAGGTAGCCCAATAGCAGCCCCATCACCAGCAGGTAAATCGAAAGCATGAACAGCCGTTGAGGTTGAAATTCCTGGAAGTTGACGTTCAACCCGGTCAGTGCCCGGAGCTTTAAAGAACCGCCCGGGCCCAACAAGATATGCACGACAACCAGCCTTTCAATCCACAGCAACACAACTTCGGCAGCGGCAGTCCCGAGTG
This sequence comes from Terriglobia bacterium, assembly GCA_963727085.1. Lineage (GTDB taxonomy): Bacteria > Acidobacteriota > Terriglobia > Terriglobales > Acidobacteriaceae > Sulfotelmatobacter. The sequence continues at coordinate 755,347 of CAVSER010000009.1, forward strand.
TTTCCCACAATCCCCAACGGTAAGCCGCAGCGGCCAGCACGAAGAAGAAGAAGAGGAAGAACGGTGTTCGCGGCCCCTCTGCGAAGATCGATATCAGTGCAGGCCAGATCACATCTCCCGCATGCACCGTGAAGCGAAAGGCGGCGGTGGACTCCTGCCGGCGCCGTAGCAGCATCAGGATCAGGATTCCGTTCGCCATGTAGAAGACGAACAGCCCGTAGGCCGCCCAGGAATGGCCTAATTCCGTCGGATCCATCCGGATCGCTACTAGCGTCGAGACAGCAAGAAAAACGCGCGCGGTGGCGAGCCAGCGTTCAATTCGCCGGGTTTCCCCAGGATCGGCCGGTATCCTCAATCTCCAGGAATGTCGGTAGCGCTCAACGCGAGGATTCAAATGAGTGGGTCTCCACGAGAGTGGCGGCTACGCTGCACATTATTGAATAACAAACGGTTAACGGCAAGTGCGACTCTTGGAACGAGGGTCCGCACTCATCCGAACTTGGTTGTATTGTTTGGACTCTAGGTTACTACAGTAACCAGCCGCTAGGTTGGAACCCGTCTAGAATGAGGCCGAGAGGTCTGGGTGCGGCTGAGCAGAAAATCCTCTTTATGGCTGGGCGCGAGTGCAGCTTCATTGGCTGCATTGGTGTTGGCGGCGCTCATTCTCCCGCGTTCCTTCGGACTCACGGCATTTAGTGATGTAGTCCAGTGTTTTCTCCTCATCTCCGGCACCGCTGCTTTTGTTCCCCTCGCCTCAGATTCCCGCGGTCGTATTCGTCTATTTTGGTCCCTTATCGCGCTGGGCGGGGCGCTCTGGCTCGTGTATCAGGTGTATTGGACGTACTACGAGGTTTTCTTGCGGCGGGACGTACCCGATCTGTGCTCATGGGACGTCATATTGTTCCTGCACATCGTTCCTCTGATGGCCGCCTTGGCACTGCGTCCGCAAGTCCCACGGGACGAGTATGCTGCCCGCCTGGGCCAACTCGATTTCGCCTTACTACTCGTGTGGTGGATTTACCTTTACGTGCTGATTGTTCTCCCGTGGCAGTTCGTGGTGCCCGATGTCTCCGCATACAATCGCAACCTGAACCTGCTTTATGCGGTCGAGAAAATCGCCCTCCTTGCAGGTCTCGTCGTCTGCTGGACCATCAGCAAGGGTCATTGGAGAAAGCTCTACGCTGCCTTGTTCGCCATGAGCTTGTGCTACTCGGCAAGCTCCACGCTGGCAAACTGGGCGATCGCTCGCAAGTCCTATTACAGCGGCAGCCTCTACGACATTCCTCTGGTCGCCGCAATGGCATCTCTCACCTGGATTGGTCTTTGTACGAAGGCGGAAAAGGCGGATGCCACAGTTTCGAGCTCTACGACTTACGGCGTTTGGGTGGCTCGATTCAGCATGATCGCTGCGTTTTCTCTGCCACTGTTCGGCGCCTGGTCGATGTCAGACACTGTCATCCCATCACGAATTCGTGTCTTCCGACTCGGGCTTACATTAGTCGCCGCATTCTTCATGGGAATGATGGTTTTCATCCGGCAGCGGATGCTGGATCGCGAACTCAAGCGCCTGCTGCAGCATTCTCACGAATCCTTCGACAGCCTCAAGCGACTCCAGGCGCAAATCCTGCAATCGGAAAAGCTCGCCTCGATCACCCAACTTGTGGGAGGCGCTGCGCATGAACTGAATAACCCGATTACGGCCATGCTCGGATATTCCGATCTGCTGCTCAGCACAACCCTCACCCCTGAGCAGCAACCTGTCGCCGCTAAGATCGGCCAGTACGTTCGCCGAACCAGGTCCCTGGTCGCGAGTTTAATTAGTTTTGCCCGGCAGACGCCCGCCCCTAAAGTTCCGCTGGATCTCAATACGCTGGCTCGGACCGCCGTAAAGTTAACGCAGCCGCAATGGGAAGGCTTGGGAATCGAAATTCGCACTGAATTCGATGCCACTCTGCCGAGAGTTCTAGGAGATTCGAATCAGCTCCTTCAAGTCTGCCTGCAGCTTGTCTCGAACTGTCTTCACGCGCAGAGCGAGCGGGGCGGCCGCCTCTTGATGCTGAAATCGCAACTACGGGGTGGGAATTGTGTACTGCGAATCACTACTGACGCGCCTCCACCCCTACCAATACAGCCACGGACGGCAGCTCCGGGCCTCACGAAAATGGCTTAGGATTAAGCGCCTGCCAGGGGATTCTTCACGAGCATCGGGGACTGATTACTTCCGAGAAGGCCGAGGATGGGTCCATGCTGTTGCTGGAAGTCTTGTTGCCGGCCTCCGATACTCCTCCCCCGCCGACCAAAGAACCTACGGTGCCGGTGCTGTGGCGATCTCAACCGTCCGTTTGAGCTGCCCGCAGGCGGCGTAGATGTCTCGCCCGCGCGGACGCCGCACAAACGCAGGAATTCCGGCCCCCCGCAGAGTTTGTTGGAATGCCACCACTCTCTCACTCGTCCGGCGTCGTAAACGCAATTCCCGGGCCGGGGTTTAGCGCGATCAGGTTCACCTTGCAGCGAATACCCTCTAGCAGCGCCGCCACTTCTCTCGCATTCTCTGGAGCATCGTTCACGCCCCCAAGCAGGACATATTCGAACGTGATCCATTCCCGCGTGCGCAGCGGAAACGCCTTCGCCACCGCCATCAGCATCGCAAGATTCCATTTCTTGTTTAGCGGCATCAACTGGGTGCGCAACGCGTCGTTAGACGCGTTCAAAGAGATAGCAAGCTTGGGCCGGATCTTCTCAGCGCCAAAGTCTTCAATTCGCGGAACGATCCCGGCTGTCGAAACTGTCATCCGGCGCTCTGCAATCCCGACTTCCTCCACCAGCAGCCGCGCCGCTTTGATGAAATTGTCGTAATTCAGGAACGGTTCTCCCATCCCCATGAAAACCAGGTTGATGCGATCCTCGGGAGGAGACACTTTCTTATCTTTCAGTACCGCGCACACCTGACCCACGATTTCCCCCGCAGTCAGATTGCGTTTGACACCCAAGAGCGCCGTCAGACAGAACTGACAATCCACTGCACATCCGACCTGGCTGGAAATACAAATCGTTGAACGGCCCGGGGTTTGACCTTGAATACGCCTTTGAGGGCTGTCGTTTGCAAGGTCAGTAAACTGTTCTGCCTGTTCTCCGGCTTCGCTCCCGTCTCCGGCCTCCCCCCCATCCCCATCCGGCATCCAGACGGTTTCCACGCTCTGCCCATCCGCGAATGCCATTAGATACCGAACCGTGCCGTCCTCCGAGACGAATCTCTGCTCAATGCGGGGCTGTCCGACCAAAACCCCCTCTTCCCCCAATTTGAGCCGAAGTGGCTGCGAAAAAGTCGAGATTTCCTCGATCGAATTCACCCGCTGTCGGTACACCGCATCCAGGATCTGCCTCGTACGATATGCAGGCTCGCCCATCCGCTCCACCAGCATTGCGGTTTCGCTTCGATCCATCCCGAGTAGTGCGCGGTTTATCATGAGAGGTATGGCAGTCTGGGTTTAACGGCGGGCCCGGCTACAAACACCCCAGCCCGTTCCCAGTCTACAGATTCCCGAATGAAACATCTAAGCTACTGATTCTATTAGACTAACTTGGCCGGCACGCGCCGCGTACGTGTGTCAGAATAGAAAAGGTTCAGCTTAGCTCGCTGGGGTTCTACAAAACCGAGCTTTACACATAGAAAAACACATCGCATGGTTCAAGAAGTCCGCAATATCCGCCGTCAAAAACTGCCCAACGGGCTGACCGTCATCACTGAGCAGATGCAGCACATCCGCTCGGCTTCGATCGGGATCTGGCTGGAAACAGGCTCGCGCGATGAGGCTCCCGAATGGAATGGCATCTCCCATTTCATCGAGCACATGGTCTTCAAAGGCACGAAGCATCGCACGGCCGAGGAGATTGCGCGTCAGGTCGACTCCATCGGCGGAAACATGGATGCCTTTACCGCCAAGGAGTGCATCTGCTTCAACGTCAAGGTGCTCGACGAGCACATTCCCACAGCACTGGATATCCTGAGCGATCTGGTTTTGAACCCTGTGTTCGACGATGCCGACATCACCCGCGAACGCGGTGTGATCATGGAAGAAATCAAGATGGACGAGGACAATCCCGACTATCTCGTCCATGAAATCTTCACTCAGAACTTCTGGAAAGATCATCCCCTCGGAAAGCCGATCCTGGGCACAAAGGAAACCGTAAGGCGCTTTGAGCGGACGCCCATTCTGGACGCCTACGCCCACCGCTTCGCTCCGAATAACATCATTGTCTCCGCCGCGGGGAATCTCGATCACGATCGCTTCGTCGATTTGGTCACACGCCAGTTTCAACACATGAAGCCGATGGACAATGGCTTCCACTCCTCTGCGCCCAAAATTGCTTCCAGAATTACGCTTCGCAACAAGAAAGCGCTGGAGCAGGTCCAGTTGTGCATCGGCGTTCCCGCGCATCCGATCGCGCACGAGAAGCGCCACGCCGGATACATCCTGAACACACTGCTCGGTGGTGGCATGAGTTCTCGTCTCTTCCAGAACATTCGCGAACGGCAGGGACTGGCGTACTCGATCTACAGCGATCTCAATCCCTATCGGGATACCGGATGCCTGGCAGTATACGCGGGCACTTCCTTGGCGTCGGCTGCCAAGGTGGTGCAATCGGTCGTCACCGAATTTCGCACGCTGAAGACGGACCTTGTCTCGGACGAAGAATTGATTCGCTCCAAAGCACAACTGAAGGGCAGCCTGATGCTCTCGCTCGAGTCAAGCACCTCCCGCATGTCCAATCTTGCGCGTCAGGAAATGTACTTTGACCGGTTCTACGATCTCGATGAATTGATCCAGCGCATTGAGGCCGTAACGGCGGGCGATCTGACAGAACTGGCGAATGAGTTTTTCAAGACAGAATCGGTAGCCGTCACGGCTCTTGGTAATCTGAACGGCCTGAAGCTCACCCGCGACCAGCTAGCTTGTTGAAAGCCGTTTTCCTCGCCCTGGCATCTCTGTAACTTCCTGTCGGCCTGCTCATCTCATGTCTGCCCGCAGGTAAGACCTGCCGCCAAGGAGAATTCATGAAAAAGCTTCTCAGCACTCTGACACTCGCATCTGCGCTCTTCACTTCCATGGCCGTCTTTGCTCAGGACCAGATGAAGCAAGACGACATGAAGAAGAATGACGCGCAGCACGACACAATGAAGAACGATCAAATGAAGAAAGAAAAAAAGAGCAGGAAAGCCGCAAAGAAAGATCAGATGAAGAAGGGCGACATGAAGAACGACAACATGAAGCACGACGACATGAAAAAAGACGAAATGAAAAACAACTAGGCCGCGTCCGACTTATCGGGCGCAGGCGTGGTGCCTGCGCCTTTTCTTCCTCTTAATCTTCCGTCTCTGCCTCGTCCATCACTGCCCATCGTGATCTTCCGGTTCATCGTTATCGTATAAATGCGCTTCCACTTCCAGCAAGGGTTGCACCGCGGAGGCAGTCTTAAGGTACTTCCGGAGACATTCCACACAAGGAACGTATCCTTCCTTGATTGCCTCTTTGGCCGTCAGGTTTCGCTCTTGATTTTTGTTGTGGATTAATTCGCATCCCGGCACATGAAATTCTTTTGCATCCGCAGAAACTACGACTGGCAGGTCCGGCGGGATGTTGTGGCCCGGCTGCGCATGTTCAGACAGCATCGGATGTGGCACGCTCAAGGAATTCGCGACCCGCAGGCCACCTGCAATCAACAGCAGGGCCGCGATCGGAACCAGCCACGCTGACCAGACATGCCATCGGATCTTCGACTCCCGGGCTAACCGTCGTTCCAGTCTCCCGCTGAATCCAGACGGCACTTCGATCAGGCGCTCGTCGCGGTACAACTGCACTACATTCCGAGTCCCCTCCAGCAGCGACTTGCATCGCGCGCATGTGCGGAAGTGATCGTCCATGGCGCCCCGTAACGAGGCGTCAACATCGTCCTCCAGGTAATTCGAGATCTCATGCCATACCTGTTCGCAGTTGACTACCATGGCTTGGTCCCCTTCTCGAACGGCAATCGGCTAAACCAGCCCTGCTGCCATCCGCCGGCGAGTAAATCGCGTAGCATCAGCCGCGCGCGCAACAATCTCGTCTTCACCGACGCGATCGAAATACCCAGCGCATCCGCCGTTTCCTGAATGTTCAACTGCTCCATATCTCTCAAAACGAAAACTTCCCGATATTTCCGGTCCAGCGAGGCCAGTGCATCCGCCAACTTCTGCCGGACCTCCTTCCGCTCCAAAGCCTCGGAAGGAATCTCCCGCCAGTCCGCGAAGTCCCTGGGTGTGTACTCGCCTTCTTCATCGCGATGATCGTCGAGGCCTTCCATCTTCGAGGTCCGTTCCCTTCGTTTTCGCATCAGCGCTTCGTTCACAGTGATCTGGATCAGCCAGGTACTGAAACGCGCCTCCGCGCGGAATTGCCGGATGTTCGCCAGTGCCTTGAGCACCGCCTCCTGGACAACATCTTCCGCATCACTCTCATTTCGCAAGATCGACAACGCGGCCGCATAGACACGGCGCTCGTACGGGCGGACCAGTTCATAGAACAATTCGTTCTGCCCGCGCTGCGCGCGAGCGATCAGATCCTGCTCGCGTGGCGTGTCACCGACTCCCGGGTTGTTCAAGACCACATTCGCTCCGGCCATCTTCCCCGCCGTGTCAGTATTCTGGATCCTTTTTCCAACCCGTTAGCATGGAAACGAAGTTGTTCCAGCCATGCAGAATCACCATCACCAGATGGCCGAATACAAATGCGAGAATGGCCCACATCACGATGAAGTGCCACAAACGCGCCCAATGAAACCCGCCCATGAGCGATGCCAGCCAGGAGAACTGCACGGGTTTCCAGATCGCGACCCCGGTCAGCACCGACAGCACCCCTAAAACGATCACTGACGTGTACGCGTGCTTCTGGAGCGGGTTATAGGCCTCACGCGCCTCAGGCTTTGCGCCAAAGAAGAAATAGTGCTTTACCATCGGCCATACGCCCGAGATATCGCGATGTGTGAATAAGACCTGGCGGTAATTGCCGCTGAAAATCTCATATCCCACATACACCACTCCGGTCGCAAGGTAGATCCACATGAACGTCAGGTGCCACTGCAGCGCTCCTCCCAACCATCCTCCGATCGCAAATGCCTTCGGCCAATGGAGCAGATCCTTCTGCGGGATCTTGGCGCCGAAGGTGGGGAACGCCCGGAAAATTTGCAGCCCGCTTCCTACCATTACGAATAGCGAAACGGCATTCACCCAATGACATAAGCGCACAACCAGCGGGTGCTCATACGCCGCACGCCCGACTGCCTGAACCTCATCGCCCTTGGTTTCAACAATCTCGACGACCGCAGTCCCCACGCTTCCTCCGGCTCACAGCCCGTAGAACGACGAATATCCCTGGTCTTCCCAGTACCCCACTTTGTCCAGAACGTTTGTGACGTTCAGATCGGTCAAATACTTGGCCTGCTTGTACCCGACTTTCGTCGGTACATTCAGCCGCAGCGGAGCGCCATGTTCGCGCGTGAGCGGCCGGTCATACATCTCATGGCAGAGTAACGTCTGCGGATGCAGGGCAGTCGCCATGTCCAGGGAGTCGTAATAGTCATCGGCGCACTTCACCGTAATGAACCGCGCAGTTATGTCAGCGCCTATCATGCTTAAGAAATCCGATAGCCTCGTACCTCCGAAGCGGCCGATGACATCCCACCCCTCAACGCACACATGACGCGTATTCTGACGAACCATGGGCAATGCCTGAATCTGGTCTAACGTGTACTCCCCAGGCTTCTTCACCGCGCCGCCCACGGTCAACGTCCACTTCTCCAGGATCACGCCGGGATCATCCACGTCGTAATCGTTGATGGGGAACTTCTCAAACGGCGTCAGTTCGGAATCAGCGAAGGCTGGCGCAAAATGGTCCATCCGGAACATGCGTGCAGACGCCCAATCGCTAAAAGCCAAGCCCGTCTTCAGCAGCGATTCTTGAAACTTGGGCACTGCAAATGCACCCAGCGCCAGAACCGGAGCGAGTTTCAAGAGTTCCCGCCGTGAAACACGAGCGAGATCGCGTTTCGTGGTGCGAGGCGCAATCACGCGCGTCGGAGGCACTGTGGCAGCCTGCACATTCGCCGTCGACTGGGCCTCGCTTTCGGCGGGCGTCGGTTCGGCCTTCTCATTCTTCCGTGGGGCAGGCGTCGAATTGTCGTTATCCGGATCCATAGTTCAGTAGGTGACGGGAACTTCCCCATGAGATTCAGAAGCCCCGAGAAAGTTACGACAAGATACCATCCCCATGAAGAAACGGTCGCTACGAGGGCCAACTGAGTAAAGGAAGGGGCATGATTTTCTGGCCTTTTCATGCATTTCCGGGCATACTATGCCGTTAGTTGTCCACCGCAGTCCCAGGCTTCACGCATGTCGGAATTCAAGACGTTCTTATCTAAAACCAGCAGTCGGCTTGCGTCTCCGCCACCCGACGCGTCTCAAGAGCCGCAGCAGCGCCGCCTCATGGTGCTTGCCCTTTCTTTGTTGCTGGTCGCTCTGGTGGTCGTTCTCTACCACGACCGCGACTTCTGGTTCCCTGACGCGGATGAAGCCGAGAACCAGCCTGTTGAAACTGCGCCTCCTTCAAAGGCAGCGGCACGGCCTGAAACACAACCAACTCTGGTTCGAAAAAGCTCGCGAAACGTTCGACCTCGTCTGAATGCCTCCGCTGAACCCCAAACCTCCGCAGCGCCTGTGACTGCCGTAGCCTCCAGAACTGTGCTTCCACCGCTCGAGGTTGAGGTCATCGCCGGAGACACTCATCGCACCGTGCGTCCCTCCAGCAATGAAGTAAAGGTGGATCTGGATTCGGATCCTCCGCAGCAGGCGCCCGACGCGTTCTCGGAACCGGAGAATGCAGCTGCTGTCACCAGCAATGCCGCGGAACACGTGGAGATGTCTGACGGCACCTCGCAAGTCGTCAGCCGTTCGGTCGATCCGGGCTATCCCCTGCTGGCGCGGCAGATGAAGGTACAGGGCTCCGTCATACTGATGGCAATGATCAGCCGAGACGGCTCTGTACAGGACCTCCGCATCCTCAGTGGCCCTCCGATCCTTGCCACAGCAGCGCGCGAAGCCGTCAGGCAGTGGCATTTCAAGCCACACATCGAAGGCTCAGAGGCAGTCGAAACAATCGCCAGAGTGACCGTTAACTTCACCATTTCCACGAATTGATCTGGGAACGATCCAAGGGGCGCCGGGCTGCGACTGCAACCAGAAAAGGCCTCAAAAATAACGAGCGCGCTGAAACCCTCTCGAGTTCAGGACGCCCGGGCAGCCCTCTCCCAGCAAGTGAGGGCTGTTCAAGTTTATGAAAATAAAAGTTCATCACAGCAACCTTAAGCTCGTGAACCTCCCATCCCTTGAAGTTCCTGTGGATTTCTGTCGATGTGCCCTATAGCTGTCTTAGGGCACACACATGTTTTCTTTCGACGATCCAGAAATCTTCCGGAGCATCCTTGAGAGCCTGCCAGCAGGTGCATGTGTGGTGGACATTCAGAAGCACATCGTGCTCTGGAGCGATGGCGCGGAACGCATGACAGGCCATCTGCGTCATGAAGTCATCGGACATTCCTGCATCGCCGAACCACTGCTCCATTGTGATCAGCCGGGTTGCGAATTCTGCAGCGAAGAATGTCCCGTGGCGCGGGCGATGAAGACGTCCCAGGCGGCTCAGGGAATCGGATTTCTTCACCACAAGTCCGGGCATGAGGTCCCCGTCCGGATTCATGCTGTCCCCGTTCACAATCCACATGGCTCCATCGTAGGCGCCGTTGAGACCTTCGCCGAAGTGCAACTGGCAGCAAGTTCGGACCGAGGTGAACCCACGCCGCGCTTTCCTGGATGCATGGATCCCATCACCGCGGTCGCCACCCGCACAGTGATGCAATCACACCTGCGACAGGCACTCATTTCACGCGAGGAATCTCAGATCCCGTTTGCAGTCCTGTTGTTGCGCATCGAAGGGCTCCCCCATTTCCGCGCGAGCCTTGGTCCGGTAGCCGCGGCCTCTTTTCTCCGCGTAGTGGCGCGCACGCTCGAAAGCACTCTCTGGGTTACAGACACCATCGGGCGCTGGAGCGACGATCAGTTCCTCGTTGTACTCAGCGGGTGCACGGAAGACTCGCTCCCCACAGTCAGGGAGCGGATACGCCGCATGGTCGCCGGCGAGGGCATCGAGTGGTGGGGAGAGCGCCGATCCCTCGCATGTTCGATCGGAAGTGCCGCCCCGCAAAACGCAGACAGCGCCGAATCTTTGATGCAGCGCGCGGAAATATCACTGGACGCAGCCTCCGCTTGGCGCGCAGGCGGATCCCTGAAATTAGCAGCCGGTCAGCCTTCCGGGAGCTAGGAATGTTTGCCATCATCGGTATCGTCATCGTTTTCGGTTGCATCGTCGCCGGCTACCTCATGGAGCACGGCAACCTCCGCGTGCTCATTCAGCCAGCAGAACTGATCATCATTGGCGGTGCCGCCGTCGGAACGGTGCTCGTCGCCAATCCGCTCCACATCATCAAGAAAATAGCTGCAGGCATCGGTGGGGTGTTTGGCAGCTCGAAATTCGGTAAGCAGGCGTACATCGACACGCTGAAAATGATGTACGACCTGCTGAACAAGGCACGCAAAGACGGCCTCATGGCCCTGGAAAACGACGTCGAAGAACCCGACAAAAGTCCCCTCTTCTCAAAAAATCCGGCCTTCCTCAAGAATCATCACATTCGCGATTTCGTCTGCGATTCACTTCGCATGGCAATCACCGGAGTCGATGCCTTTGACCTCGATCAGATGCTCGACCTCGACCTCGAAGTGCATCATCAGGATGCACGCAACCCACGACCGCCCTCAGCACCATGGCTGATTCTCTGCCCGGTCTCGGCATCGTCGCGGCCGTTCTTGGTGTTGTCATCACGATGGGTGCTCCTGGCGGACCGCCGGAAGAAATCGGGCACAAGGTCGCCGCGGCACTGGTTGGGACATTTCTCGGAATCTTGCTCTGCTACGGATTAGTCGGTCCCCTCGCACAGAACATGGCAAAAGCCGCCGACGAAGAACACTCGTTCCTCTACGTCATGCGCGTACTGATGGTTTCCTTTCTCAAAGGTACGGCTCCCATCATGGCGGTCGAGGTCGCACGTCGCGCCGTCCCGGGCCACGTGCGGCCTTCCTTCAAAGAACTGGAACAGGCTTGCCGTCAAGGTGGTTCAACTGCGGCCGCCACGGCTGCTTCCTAAGCATTTATGCCCCCTGGCGACAAAACTCGTCCCATCATCATTCTCAAGAAAAAAGGCGGTCACGGAGGTCACCACGGCGGCGCCTGGAAAGTCGCCTATGCGGATTTAGTCACCGCCATGATGGCTTTGTTCATCGTCCTCTGGCTGCTCAACAGCAGCAAGCAAGTGCAGGAAGCAGTCGGCGGATACTTCAAGGACCCCACGGGCACTTCTAAGAAAGTCGGGTCCAATATGCTCGGCGCCGGCGAGAATTTCATCCTCACCCGCGACAACATGCCGAAGCTCAAGGAACAACTGCAACAGGCCATGCAGCAAATGTCCGACTTCGAGAAACTGAAGAACCATATCGAAATGACCGTCACCACGGAAGGATTGCGCATCGAACTCTCCGAATCGGACAGCGGTACGTTCTTCGACAACGGCAGCGCAAAGCTCAACAACGATGGCGGGACTCTCCTGATCATGCTCGCCCAACAACTCGGGCAGCTTCCCAACAAGCTCTCCATTGAAGGTCACACCGACTCACGCCCCTATGCTCCTTCCGCGAGCTACGGCAACTGGGAACTTTCATCGGACCGCGCTAACGCGGCGAGACGTGTGATGCAGGAGAATGGCATCCACGCCGACCAGGTCAGCCAGGTCCGCGGCTTCGCTGATCAGCGCTTGCGTAAACCCGACACACCGCTGGATCCTGCGAACCGCCGCATCTCGGTCATAGTGCAGTACATCCTCAAGAACCAAGACACAAACGTCTCGCCCACAGGGTCCGTCAACACGCAAGCCTCCAGGGAAGAGCAAGAAGTACCCACTTCCGAAAAGACCTCCCACAGTGAATAGCCCAACATCGGCCATCTCGAGCAATTGACCGCCTGTGCGGACTGTGCCAAACTCCCAACCACTTGTATGAGTCGCAGTTCCGCCATTGGCACGAATTCTCGAGGGCTGCTCCCTCTATCATTCCTCATTTCTTGTGTTCTAGTTGCAACCGCATCCGCGCAACGCGGCGGTTTGAACGATCCCCAACATCTGGACCAGACCATCACTTCCTATCAGACTGCGCCGGGTACGGGCGTACTTATCTTTTCCGTGTCGGCAGAACGCACCAGCACGCACCTCGACCGCCAGGCATTGCTGAAGCTGGTGAATCTGGCCGACCATACTGCGACATGGCAAACGACGGAAGACACTTCCAAGGGCGTTTTCACCGATATTCCCTATGGCCGGTACGACGTGGAAGTCAGCGCAGTCGGCTACCTCAGTACGCACACTGAGCTGCAGGTCATGAACTCGCTCCGCCCTTCGGAGATTCAAATCGTCCTGCATCGCGATCCCGCTGCAATTAACCTTGACGCGACAGACGCTGTCATGTCCCCGAAAGCCCGCAAGCAAGCGAAGCATGCGATCGCGCTGCTGAAATCTAATCGCCTTACTCCTGCGCAGAAGGAACTTGACGCCGCATACAAACTCGCTCCTTCCAGCCCGGACGTGAATTTCCTGCTCGGATATCTGTACTTCCAGAAGAATGAGTTCGCGCACGCGGAAGATTACCTGGGCACGGCGGCGAATATCAGTCCTCACAATGCGCAGGCCTTGACCCTCCTTGGTCGAACGAGACTCGAACGCGAGGAATACTCTGCAGCCCGATCCGCGCTTGAGCAGGCGGTGCTTGTCGAGGCCGACAACTGGCTGCCCCACGACCTGCTTGCCACTGCATACCTGCGCGAGAAGAATTATCCGCAAGCGAGAGACCAGGCGCAAACCGCAATCGATAAGGGCAAGAACACCGCGAGTCCGGCCGAACTTGTGCTGGGACAGTCGCTCATCGCGCTCGGCCAGAATGCCGAAGGGATTCGAGCACTCAACACATTCTTAGATCAGTCACCGAGAGATCCCATCTCTCCTCAGGTCCGGGCTCTCATCGCTGAGATTGAGGAGCCCTCTTCTGGCTCCGGAGATGCGGATGGGCCGGTCCCTCGCATCGCAGGAGTCAATCCGCTCGCTGCCTTACCAGCTCCGGGATTACCAATGAAATCCTGGCAGCCTCCTGATCTCGATGACGTCAAGCCCGCGACCGCCGCATCCGTGGTTTGCCCACTCGAAAAGGTGATTGAGGAATCGGGCAAACGAGTGCAGGAGTTTGTCGATGATGTCTCTCGTTTCGCCGCCGTAGAAGATTTGTTCCATCAAGTGCTGGACAACTACGGCATCCCGGTTCGCACAGATAGCCGCAAGTACAACTACGTTGCAACCATTTCGGAGCCGCAGCGCGGCGTTCTCGATGTGGATGAGTACCGTGCGAACAAATTGGGCCTCTCCGGATATCCCGATCAGATTGCCAGCACCGGATTCGCCACGTTGGCACTCGTTTTCCATCCGGACATGCGCGACAACTTCGAAATAGCGTGCGAAGGCCTCGGAGATTGGCGCGGACAAGCTACCTGGATCATCCACTTCCGTCAGCGTGACGATCAGCCGAATCGCATGCACGCTTATAAAGTCGGGAATCAGATTCATGCCGTCGCTCTCAAAGGCAGAGCCTGGATTACAGCCGACAAGTTCCAGATTGTGCGCATGGAGGCCCAGATGATGAAGGCCATGCCTGAAATCCAGTTACTCAGCGAACATCAGATCGTCGAATATGGCCCCGTGCCTTTCCCCCAAAAAAAGACGACTCTTTGGCTGCCCAAGAGTGCCGAGATCTATTTCGATTTCCGCCGGCACCGCTACTACCGGCGCCACAGCTTTGGACACTACATGCTGTATTCAGTGGATGCCGACGAAAAACGAAAAGAGCCTCAAGCGAAGAAGAGTTCCTAGCCCCGTTCCGCAACCTTGAAATAACTTTACAATCTGCACCGCGTGTTTGCTGGGCACTCGGCGGTATAATCCGCGATTGGTTTCCTCACAGGAGCACATCATGCAGAGCTCTGCGCGACTCGTCTGTTTTGCACTTATTCTCTCGCTCACTCCGGCCGTCTACTCTCAGGACAAACCCGAGAAGGTTGATCTCGATGCGATCACTCGCATACGCTACGAAGGTTTTCACAACTCACAGGTAATGGACTTGGCCTCCGGCTTGATGGATTCGATCGGAGAGCGCCTTACCGGGTCTCCGAACATGAAGCGGGCGAACGAATGGACTCGCGACAAGCTCACCGAAATGGGGCTCTCCAATGCACATCTCGAATCATGGGGCCCCTTCGGCCGCGGGTGGGCGAATCAGTATGTCAACGCTCGCATGATGTCTCCGGACATCGTGCCTCTCCTCGCCTACGCCAAGGCGTGGACTCCTGGTACCAACGGAGTGGTAACAGGAAAGTGTGTTCGAGCCAACATCGAGAAGAAAGAAGACTTCGATAAATATCGTGGCAAGCTCGCGGGAATGATCGTCATCTTCGGCCCCGACGCGGAAGTGAAGCCGATCACCGAGTTGCCCTACAAGCGTCTGAACGACGACGATCTCTCCAAGATTGGCGAATACCAGATTCCCGGAGAGCGCCCGCCCTTCCGCATGGCCGAATTTATGCGACGGCGTCAGTTCACGAAAGACTTGAACCAGTTCTTTGCCGACGAGAAGGTGCTGGCAGTCATCGATCACAGCCGTGGCTCCGCGGGCGGTGGCACCGTTTTTGTTCAGTCCGGAGGCTCGTACAAGCCCGGTGAAACGACGACCGTTCCACAGCTCACAATGTCCTCGGAGCACTGGAGCCGCATTTCTCGCCTGCTCGACCAAAAGAAAGACGTCACTGTGGAATTGAATGTCACGAATACCTTTTACGACAACGATCCCATGCAGTACGACACCATCGCCGAGATTCCGGGCGCTGATAAGAA
The DNA here is from genome assembly GCA_963727085.1 of Terriglobia bacterium. GTDB lineage: Bacteria > Acidobacteriota > Terriglobia > Terriglobales > Acidobacteriaceae > Sulfotelmatobacter. Next base: position 770,467 of record CAVSER010000009.1, read on the forward strand.
AGACGAAGTCGTCATGCTCGGCGCGCACCTGGATTCCTGGCACTCCGGGACTGGCGCGACTGACAATGGCGCGGGCACGATCGTGATGATGGAGGCCGTTCGCATCCTCAAGGCTCTCGATATCAAGCCGCGCCGCACGATCCGCATCGGACTCTGGAGTGGCGAAGAAGAAGGACTCCTCGGCTCCCAGGGATACGTTGAGCAGCACTTCGGATCTCGTCCTCACATGGACGATCCCAGCATGAAAGATATGCCGACTCTCCTGCGGCGTGATGCTGGTCCGGTCGCCGTCAAGCCGGAACAGGCCAAAATCGCAGGCTACTTCAACGTCGACAATGGCACTGGCAAGATCCGCGGTGTTTATTTGCAGGAAAATGCAGCGGTGGCTCCCATCTTTGAAGCATGGATGAAACCCTTCAAGGATCTCGGTATGACTACCCTGACGATGCGCAACACCGGCGGCACAGACCATCTCTCATTCGATGCGGTCGGTATCCCCGGATTTCAGTTCATCCAGGATCCGGTCGAGTACGAAACACGCACGCATCACTCCAATATGGATGTCTATGACCGCCTCCAGCCCGAGGATCTCAAGCAGGCCGCCGTCATCGTGGCCAGCTTTGTCTACCAGACCGCGATGCGCGACCAGATGCTGCCGCGTAAGCCGATCGAGAAGCCTCTACCGTCGGAGCCCGCAAAGAAGCCGGAGTAGCCTCGGACTCATTCCTAACGAGCGGGAAGTTCCACATCCTTCCCGCTCTCGCCCGCCAGCGGTTAGAACCTGAAACTTATCCCGATCGTCGGGACCGCCGTGTGAGTGACGGAGTTGGTTGCCAACGCACCGAAACCAAAGTCGGGCGTCGTATAGACCAGTCCTCTATATTCGGCTCGTAAAGAAATGTTTCTTCGAAGCGCATAGTTCAAGCCCGCGCCGTAAACGAAGGCTCCCCTCGTCTGTCCCTGTGCGCCGGACAGGGAATTGAACTGGTCGCTCGACGGCACGAATCGCAAAGCTCCCCCGCCCGCTAGAAGATAGGGGCTCAGCTTCGAATGTGCTCTTGCTGGTAAATTCACCACTAACGCTCCCGTGAACTGGTGAATGCCAGACTGAATGCGGAAGCTTTCCGAGGAGAGAAGATATTTCTGACTATTGCCGTTGTACCCGTAGGCTCCCTCTACCGAGACTCTATGGTTCAAATGGAATCGATACGTCCCCAAAACTCCTCCGGTTTCTGTAGCGCTGTACGCACTTGCGCTCCCGGCAATGCTCTTCGTGAAAAAGCCGGTTCCTTGCAGACTTATCTCCGATCGGCTCTCCTGCGCCATCGCCGCGGCAAATGAAAAACTTAAAAGGCCCACAGTCAGTAACACTGCTTTTACCATCGGTATCCTCCCTGGATTGTTGATGAGACGTTAAAACTTACGCGAGCGCGTCCCGTCGACACACGTACGCTCCCGCGCACATCCTGAGCTGTGCAACACTGTCACTTCTGCTGCTGAGAATTAAGTTCTACGGATGCGCGACATTCCTCGGGACGTTGCATTAGATACGTTAAGTTTTGTGAAGAGAGAGTAAAGATTTGTTTGATCCCCGAATCAGCGGTGCGTGCACATCACTTCGAACGCAAGTTCGCGACCTCGGTCAAAATGTGTCACACTAGCTCACACGAGATTCAACACCATGATTTCTTTCCAGCCGATCGGATTTGTGCGTAGTCCTTATCGCGAGACCCATCAGGTTCCCAAAGGCCTCGGCGCCATGCACGATGCCGAAGGAACTCTCGAAATTTTGCCGCAGTTCGAAGCCGGACTCGCCGATATCGAGGGCTTCTCTCACCTCATCGTGCTCTGGATGTTTGATCGCGTGGAAGGGTTTGAACTCGTAGCAATGCCTCCCTCCGATAACCGGCCTCACGGAGTCTTCTCAACGCGCTCCCCGAAACGGCCGAACCCGATTGGACTCACGACGGTCGAACTGGTAAAGCGCAACGGACTTTCTATCGATGTGCGTGGAATCGACATGCTCGACGGCACGCCAATTCTCGACATTAAGCCATATCTTTCCAGTATCCCCGAGGAAAAACTCCGCCGCGGGTGGTTGGCCGAAGCAGAACAGCGCCGCCAAAGCACCTAATCCCCCGGCCTGACATCTCCGCTCCGTTGCCGTTGCAATTAGCAGCCTTCTGGGCGTTTTGTGCAATCTTTCGCTTCTTCGGTGAACGCTGTTGCGTCAATTCGCATCTCTATTTTGAACGCGACATTCTGGGCTCGAGAGGCTGTGCATGAACGCATCGGACGTACTTATTGAATCCCTCATCGATTGGGGCGTGGAGGTCATCTTCGGACTTCCGGGAGACGGCATCAATGGAATCATGGAATCTCTCCGTATCCACCAGGACAGAATTCGATTCGTTCAGGTCCGGCATGAAGAGGCCGCCGCTTTCATGGCCTGTGGTTACGCAAAGTTCACGGGCAAGCTCGGTGTCTGCCTCGCCACCTCCGGCCCCGGCGGAATCCATCTTCTTAACGGGCTTTATGACGCGAAACTGGATAACCAGCCGGTTCTGGCGATTACCGGGCTCCAGTTCCATGATTTGATTGGCACCTATACGCAGCAGGATGTCGCCCTCGACAAGCTCTTCATGGACGTGGCTCTTTACAACGAGCGCATTATGGGACCGACGCATGTTGAGAACGTTGTCGACCTCGCCTGTCGCACTGCGACCGCCTATCGCGGCGTCGCGCACATCACGTTCCCCGTCGATTTTCAGGAACAAGAAGTGAAATCACGCCAGCGCTCTAAGCGCAACGTTCCGCATCACAGCTCGGACGTTTCCGCCCACAGTGCACGCCTTCCCAACCGCGATGATCTGGCGCGAGCCGCTGACATCTTGAATCGCGGAAAGAAAGTTGCCATTCTCGCCGGACGAGGCGCTCTCGATGCCACCGACGAACTCGAACAAACGGCCGAAGTACTCGGAGCTCCCATCGTTAAGGCTCTCCTCGGAAAAGGTGCTGTACCCGACGACAGCCCCTACACCACCGGAGGCATCGGCCTGCTTGGCACGAAGCCGTCGCAAGAGGCGATGGAAGACTGCGACACGTTGCTGATGGTTGGAAGTTCATTCCCTTACATCGAGTTTCTACCCAAGCCCCATCAGGCAAGAGGTGTGCAAATCGAATTGGATCCCAAGCGCGTCGGCCTGCGCTTTCCCGTCGAGGTCGGACTCGTTGGAGACAGCCGCAACACTCTCCGCGAGTTAATCCCTCTTCTCCGCAGGAAAGAAGATCGCAGCTTTCTTGATGCGGCCCAGGCAGGCATGAAGGACTGGTGGGAACTCATGGAGAAGCGTGGAACCCGCCGTGACAAACCCATGAAGCCGCAAGTCGTCGCATGGGAACTTGGAAAACAGTTGCGCAATGATGCGATCGTCAGTTGCGATAGCGGCACTATTGCGACCTGGTGGGCCCGTCAGGTCGTCGCCAAGCGCGGCCAGATGCACACGCTCTCTGGTAACCTTGCCACCATGGCTCCAGGACTGCCCTACACGATCGCAGCTCAGATCGCATATCCGAATCGTCAGTGCGTTGCCTTCGTGGGAGACGGCGGATTTTCCATGCTCATGGCAGACTTCGTAACTGCCGTGAAATACAAGCTGCCCATCAAAGTCGTGATCATCAAGAACAACACGCTGGGACAGATTAAGTGGGAACAGATGGTCTTCCTGGGGAATCCGGAATTCGGAGTGGATCTCCACCCGATCGACTTCGCCGAATTCGCGTACGCCTGTGGTGGTATCGGCTTCAGCCTGGAAGAGCCAGGGGAGTGTGCCCGCACGATGCAGGAATTCCTGAACGCACCTGGACCCGCGGTACTGCAAGCTGTCGTTGACCCATTCGAGCCGCCCATGCCCGCAAAGGTACAAGCGGAACAAGCGCTTCACTTCGCGGAGTCGCTCGCGCGAGGGGAGCCGAACCGGGGCAAGATCGCGCTCACCGCCCTCTCCGACAAAGTTCGGGAGCTGATCTGACGCGGTAATCCGAGAGCTCAAATCGCTTTCAGGAAACGGAGGAATCGTGAAAACAGAAACGGTTGTAGTAACAGGTGCGTCGGCCGGACTGGGTCGCGCAATCGCTCGCGAATTCGGAGCGCGCGGTGCGAATGTGGGACTTCTCGCCCGCGGCGTCGATGGGTTGAATGCCGCCAAACGCGAGATCGAGGCCGCCGGCGGCCGCGCGCTTGTCTTGCCCACCGATGTCGCCGATAGTGCCGCCGTAGACCAAGCAGCGGCAGCAGTCGAAGATCAACTCGGCCCCATCGACATCTGGGTGAACAACGCGATGGCGTCCGTGTTCTCTCCCATCAAAGAAATGCTGCCGGAGGAATACAAGCGCGTCACCGAAGTCACCTATCTAGGCGTCGTATACGGCACGCTTGCGGCACTCAAGCGGATGCTTCTCCGCGACCGCGGCACGATCGTGCAGGTCGGATCCGCCCTCGCCTATCGCAGCATCCCGTTGCAATCGGCTTACTGCGCGTCCAAACATGCTATCGCCGGATTTACCGATTCCCTCCGCTGCGAGCTGATCCACGACGACAGCCAGATCCATGTCACGATGGTGAACATGCCGGCGCTCAACACCCCGCAGTTCGGCTGGGTGAAAAGCCGTTTGAAGAGGAAAGCACAGCCGGTGCCTCCGATATTCGAACCGGAAGTGGGTGCGCGTGCTGTGTATTGGGCAGCCCATCATCGCCGCCGTGAGGTCTACGTCGGCGGCCCCACAGTCGAAGCAATCGTCGGAAACAAGATCGCTCCATCGCTGCTGGATCACTATCTGGGTCGTACGGGATACGATTCCCAGCAGACGGACGAACCCGAGAACCCGGATCGACCCAACAATCTCTGGGAGCCGGTTCCCGGCGACCACGGCGCGCACGGCACCTTCGACAGCCGCGCCCACCCGCGCAGCTACCAGCTCTGGGCAGACCTTCACCGCACATGGATCGGATTGGGGGTTGCAGGTGCTGCGGCGTTCGGGCTCCTGCTTGCCTCGAAGCAGGCGAAAGTATCTAGACCCAAGCCACTCGCCACCATTAAGCGAAAGGTGCAGAGAGCAGCCTGAAGTTTTCAGATCCGCAACTAGCGAACTACTTAGACCTCAACATCGTCACCGGTCTGGCTCGACAACTTTCAGAACCTGGTCGGCCGGAACTTCGCGAAGGACCTGCACAATTCCGGAGGGCCAATGAATCTCAATAAGGTCGGCGCGACTATCCTGTCCCAGGCCAAAATGCACGGGGCCGTAGCTGGATGACGCGTAACCGACGCTGGTGGTCATGTGGTTGTACTGGATGCCGACGCTCTTGCTGACAACCTTTACTCTCGCGCCGATGCCATCGCGATTGCTCTTCGTTCCGCGCAGAGCGACGTTGAGCCAGTGGCTCGACGTCTGACTCCGGTTCATCCAGATCTCTGATGAAGCGCCCAGTGCGGACACCACCACATCCACTCGCCCATCTCCGTCGAGATCTCCGAAAGCACATCCCCGGTGCCGAGCCTTCTGAGCGGCATTAAAGCCAGCCTCTTCCGTTAACGCCTCCCACTTGCCATTCGCACCCAGGTTGCGAAAAACCGTGTTGTAGTGATCGACTGGCTGTCCCGGCATGTCATGGGATTCCACATGCCCGCCGCTGACGAAAATATCTTTCCAGCCATCGTTATCGAAGTCATACAACGCGGGACCGAAGCCTGACATTTTGCGGCTAAGATCGCGCATCCCGCTGGACGTCGTCGTTTCTTTGAAATCACCTTTGCCACTGTTCTGAAACACGGGAAAGGTCTGGCTGGGAAGAGCCACAAACACTATGTCCGGATACCCATCATTGTTGTAGTCGCGGAAATCAAGACCCATGCCGGAGATGAAACCGCCGTCCTCTGGCAACGCGACGCCTGCCTCAAGCGCGACCTCTTCAAATTTATTCCCGAGATTGTGGAACAGAGAATTATAGGAAGCGTCGTTGGTGACAAAAAGATCTTGTCGGCCGTCGAGATCGTAGTCTGCTATTCCTACTCCCATCGCCTTACCGATATGGTCGCGCACACCCCATTCTTTGGAAACATCGCGGAAAGTGCCATCCCCGTTGTTGAGGAAAAGCTGATTTGGCTGGCCCTTGTAATAGCGCGGATGACAGTAATCGGACACACCTTCGACCTGGCACAGTGCTTTGTCCGAATATTGCCACTGCATGTAGTTGGCGACAAAAAGATCCAGCAGTCCGTCATTGTTGACGTCCACCCACACGGCCGTGATTTCCCACAAGGGCCCGTACTGCGGATCGGGATGGTTTGTGGCGGCGTCAATCCCCGACTTCATCGTGACATCGGTAAAGGTTCCATCGCCGTTGTTGTGATAAAGAGTCCCGTGGTGGAGACCTGCCACGAACAGGTCGGGATGCCCATCGTTGTCATAATCCGCGACCGCCACTCCCATGTCGTAGCCCGTGCCGGCCAGACCAGCTGCATCGGTCACATCGGTGAATTTTCCATTCCCATCGTTGCGAAAAAGGCGGTTTCGATATTTGGGCTCGTCTTTGTGTAAAGTCGCGATATTCGCGCCATTCGTGAAAAAGACGTCTGGACGCCCGTCCCCGTCGTAATCGAAGACAGCCACCCCGCCGGGCATCGTTTCCGGCGCGTTACGGGCGGGAGTCTCGTCGTTCTGCAGCACAAACGGGATCGGCTTCAGTTCAAAACGAATCGAAGTCTTTTCCGGAGATGCGGCTGCGAGAAGCACAAGACAAGCGCACGACAGCAATGCTGCGCTGACTGCGAGGAGAGCTGCTCTGGACATGTGCAACACAGGACTCTGAAAAAAGAAGGGTGGCCGAAGCCACCCTTGTAATTCTAACTGACGTTCGCCTTAGAAGTAGAACTTCACAGAGAACGTCATCACGCGCTGGCCAGTCTTAAATGCGGGCTTGCCAGTCGTGACACTGTTTTGATTCGTTGTCGCGATCGAGTGAACCACGTAGGTGCAGTTGTTGGTGGTGTCTACCGACAACCCAAGAGCGCCGCAGATATTGCCCATCGGCCCTATCGCGTCCCCTGGGATGACCATATTCGTGTTTTGTTGCAGATTAATCGTGGCGTCAGAAGTACCCGCTAATCCAAACTGCGGCAGCGGATGATTCAGGAAATTCGTGGCCTGAACCCTGAACTGCACGTTCTTACTTTCGCTGATCTTGAAGTTCTTGTAGATCCCCAAGTCGCTGTCGAAGTAAGCCGGCGCATGGATATACGGCCAATTAAATGAACCGAGTTGGCCGAACGCCGGAGTTCCGAAGCAGTTCGGATTGAAGTACAGGCCCGAAGCATGCTTGCGCGGGTCGCACGTGATCAGCGGCAGCATTGAGGCGTAGCCGCCACCGTTTTGAGAGGTCCCATAGAACGTGCCCTGGTTGACCGAATTCGACCTAAGGCCGTTCGGCATGATGATGCTGTTGTCGGGCACTTGATACGGTGTGCCCACCAACGCATTTAGCGGTACGCTAAGGCCGCCTGCATAGCTAAAGTTGAGCGAGTTCGCTGCCTGCAAAGGTGCCCCACTCTGGTATGTCGAGTAGCCGGACAACTGCCAGCCATTGACGGCGCCCTCGAGGAAGTGGTTACCGTGGACGAACTTCGGCAAGTTCCACACGTAAGTCGCATTGACAATTTGCGTGTGGTCGTACGCCAAAGGTCCATAGTTGTTCTTTAGGTTGAATGGGTCCACCACCGTTCCTGTCGATCCGTTCTGGTTAGTATTCCCATCTCGAATGCCGAGCACTTTGCTATAGGAGTAGTTGAGAAGGAAACTGACTGCTCCCGCCTGTTTTTTCCACGACATCTGTAACGCGTTATAGTTCGCAAAGCCCGCGTGGTTCAGGACGTAGATGTCGTTATAGCGAGGTAGCCGTCGATAGTCGTTCTCGTTGAAAGACAGGGAGTAGTTGTTATAGACCGCAACGCCGTTAGGTCCGATAGCGGTGCAGCCAATGTAAGCGGTGGCGCCGGTCCCGTTACTGGCGCATGGCAGGTTCCCAGAAGAAATAAAGGCCTGTTGGTTGTTGACCTGCAAATTCGGATCGGGCAACCAGTACGAACCTGGGAAGTTGCTGTTGGCATCGCTGAGTTTGCCGTTTCCACCGTTGATCAGCATGTTGCTGCTCTTGTTGCCAATGTACGAAACCTCGAACACTGACCGCCAAGGCAGGGCTTGCGCGAGACTGAGGTTCCAGTCGTTGGTATACGGAGTTTTGTTATCTCCCTGTTGGAAAGCCGTGATCGTCCCACTGGCTCCTCCACCTGGCGGCGGCACGAAACTGCCGACCGAGGAGTATCCCTGAAGGTTGTTGGCATTTGCCGTGAAAGTTCCCTGGGCAAGACTTGCGGGACCTCCCACGTCGTTTACGGAAACCTGGTAGCGGAAAGATGCAAAGCCACCACGTATAACGGTCTTGCCGGTTCCGAATACGTCGTAGGCAAGGCCGACGCGAGGCTCGTAGTAGAACAGCGGCGATTGCCACCCGGAAGTCGGGATTTTGCTATCGACGCCGTGCCACAACAGGCCTGGATTCTGAATGGTTGTGTCAGCGGTGTAGCTGCCGGGATTCCAAACCGCCATCCCAGGTCCACTGATGTAGTACTGGCCATTGTGATCAAGACGCAAGCCGTAGTTGATCGTCAACTGACGGTTGGCCTTGAACGAGTCTTGCCCATAAATCGCCCACATGTGGCTCTGAATAGTGTTGATGATGTCCTGGCTGGGCTGCGTGTAATTGGCCCGCCCGAGCAGGAAATCAGCGACTGAGTTGCCGGTGCCGAAGTTGCCACCCAAATTGAAGTTTCCATTCGCGCCGCCAGCCCAACCGCTGCTGGGTTGCGCGTTCTTGGTGGTATCCCAGTACACGCCGAACTTCATCGTGTGAGATCCAATCACGTGGGTGAAGTTGTCATAGACTGCCGGAACTCTCTTGTTCGCTGCGAAACCACCTGTCAAGTTCATGTTGCCGATGTCGGGGAACGCACCGCCCCACGGCCCTTGAATGTTCGGTATCTGATCTACCTGAGCGCCGAAGAGACCCGGGATATTCATCCCCAGCTTGGAACGGCTCACGGCCGCGGCATTGGCCAGAACGTTAGGAGTGTTGAAGCGCGAGTATGTAAACACAGCTTCGTTCGTCGTGCTCGGGTTGAACACGTGCGTGAAGTTGACCATCACTAGCTGTGAGTTCAGCTTCTGGAGAACATTGGACGGGTACGGAAGTGTCCACGGTGGTGTCCACCAGATGCCAACCGGGTGCTGGTCGGTTTCGATCTGACGACTGTACGATCCAGTCAACTTCGTATTGTCGCCGATGGCATAATCCACCTTTCCTGTCGCTTCCCATCGGTTCTGTGGCGTGGTGGTAACAAATTGATAGTTGTTCCAACCGTTTCCTGCGCCGGGCGTAACGAAGTTTCCACCCCTTGGACTCGCCTGTGACGGGAGTAACGTGGCATAAATCGCCCCGTTCGGATCCCAGGTCGAAGAGGGCAGGCTCGTAGCAGTTGCCCCCGCCGGAATGTTGTTGTTCATGGCATTGTACGCAGCCCCCCAACTGCTCTGGAGCTGCCCGGCCAACGTGTTGCCTGTGCTAACAACCGTGTTTCCCGGAACGCCGTTAACAGTGGTGTTGCTCAAGTCGCCCAGGAGTTGCTCGGTAGTCGGGACGTTGTAGTTGATGATGCTGCCCGCCGGGTGCTGACGCATGTACTCGTAGCCACCCCAGAAGAACAGCTTTTGCCGCCCCTTGCTTAGTCCGGGGACCGGACCGCCTACGTTGCCGCCCATGTAGTAGTAGCTCTCAGACGGAGCAGCCAAGGCAGCCGTTGTGGCGCCGCTGGCTACCTGACTATGTGTATACGCATCGATCGCGTTCAGCGCGCTGTTGCGAGCGTAGATGTAGCCTTCGCCATGGTACTTGTTGCCACCGCTTTTACTGAAAGCCTGGAAGACCACCGGGCCTTTGGCGTATTCGGCGCTGTAATCGGACATGAGGACCTTAACTTCGCTGACCATGTCCTGGTTGATATTCGCCATCTGGCCGCCGTTATTTCCCGGGTCGACCAGATTCGCGCCGTCCAGCATGAACGACATCGCGCCACTGGGCTGCGTGCCATTGGCGGAGTAGGAACCAACCGGACCGTTCGTGGAACTCACCAGCTTCGTGTTCCAGGTCGCGCCCTGGGTGCCGCCGTTCGCGAAGGCCATGCCCGGCATGATTTTGAGCAGTTCGCCGGCATCACGATTGCTCATGGGGAAATCGTTGATCATGTGCTCTGGAACTGTCGTACTGATTTCCGCATTGTCGATTGGCACGGATAGCGCACCCGCTGAAATTTCCACAGTCTCGCCGATTGCTCCCACCTGCAAAGCAATCTGGGGCATCGTCCGATTATCGCCCTGATTGAAGACGATCCCGACCTGCCTCCACTGCTTGAATCCGGCCGCCTCAACACTAACCGTGTAGGTTCCCGGCTGGACTGCGGTAATGGAAAAATACCCGCTGTCATTCGACACGGTTGTACGAATGTCCTTGTTCAACTCGTTTTGCATCGTGACTTTGGCGTTCGCAACCACGGCGCCTGTCGAATCCGTGGTCGTTCCCGTCAATGTTCCCGTCAGCTGCTGGGCAAAGCCGGGCAATGCGACGGCGAAAAAAGCGGCCAGAGTAGCCGCGAGGATTAGTTTGGACAGAAGTGACTTCGAAGTCATTTAGAAGCCTCCACTACACTGTGACGACTTTCAGTACGGTTACTGGCAGTTCGCTTCTGGGCGCAACCTGCCGCTTGTCAGCCTGAGAATATTACGATCGTTAACGTTAACGGTCGTTGACGTCATATAAAAGTACTATTGCAACGCTCGCCCGGCAGTTTTAGCGCCGGTCGATGAACGATGTCAAGAAAAAAAACGATATTCCCACCCAAAAGTTTGGGCCTTAGATCACTTTCGGACATCCCCAGTAACCCAAGAGTTGCCGGAATACCGTAAACGATTACTTTCGGGTTCCCGCTTGCGTCTAGGTATACAAATGTCACCATTCTCAGAGTGGGTTCCTCCTTGCGCCAATCGGCGCGATGTCCTAAGTCATTGCTGCTACAACGGTTACGTCACTCCGGCGGGTTTGTCGGGGTGCCTTGCATCTGGCTGCGGTCTTCTTTTTTCCCATCGCTTATCCCCGCCCCTTTCGCCTGCGATTCGTAATGCTGCAGGTTGGCTTGCAGTGAACTCGCTAATACGCGGTCTCCTTGCTGATTCGCGAGCTCCAGCGCCCCGCGAGCCGTTGCAACCGCCTCTGTATAGCGGCCCTTTTCGGAGTACATCGCCGCCAGCATTTGCAGGATTCCCGGCTGTGGAACGCGCGACAATTTGGCGGCCTGCTCAAATTGGGGCAGGGCGGAATTGAAGTCTCCCTTGGCCGCCAGGACTCGGCCCAGGTTGTAACGATAATCCGGTGCATTCGGTGCAAGCGCCACAGCTTTCTGAATGTGTTCAATCGATTCGTCCAGATTGCCGTCGCGAGCCAACGCAATTCCCAGGTCGTTCCGCCCGCTCGCCGAATCGGGATCAAGTTCGACTCCTCTTCGCAGGTGAATCAGTGCCTGGGTCCGTTGCTCTTTGTGGAGCGCCATGGCGTTGCCAAGATTGATCTGCGCTGCAGCATTATCGGGATTCAACTCGACGGCTTTCGCGAAATGTCCAAACGCTTCGTCCAAACTGCCCTTCTCGGCTAGAGCGCTGCCCAGGTTGTTGTGGGTGTGAGAACTTCCGGAATTAAGTTCGAGTGATTTGCGATATTCCGCGATCGCCTCGTCGAGTCTGCCGGTCTCCGCCAGGGCGACTCCGAGATTGTCGTGGGCTCGCGGATCATCCGGATCGAGCGCCAGAGCTTTCTGCCACGCAGGCACTGCCGAGTCGTATTGCTTCTTTTCCGAAAATGCGACCGCGAAGTCAAAAAGCTTGTAGAAGTCTGTTGCAGGCGCTTCGATTCGCTCCAATCCTCCCGGCGGAATATTCACAAACTCTGGAATGTTGACCGCGCGATTCGCAGCCGTCGCATTCTCGACGAGGATCGCCGGACTGTCATTCCCGTTCTCATCAATATGCGTCAGGTACATATGCGTGTAATACGACGGCCATTTGGACGAGAAGACCAGCCAGCGCCCATTCGGCGAGAAACTGTGCCACGAATTCATGATCTTGAGATTGCAGTTCAGGCGGCGCTCGACCCCACCCTCGAACGGCACGATATACAACTGACTGTCAGGCCGCATCAGAAGCCCGTTCTTGTTCCGGACAAAGACGATCCACTTGCCGTCTGGAGAGACCTTGGGAAAGTTATTGCTCATCCCGTTCTCCGACGCGCCCACGACTCTCTCGGCCTTCCCGCCTTTGCCCTCGTTAAAAGGAATGCGGTAGAGGTCATACTGCATTTGCGTTTCGTTCGGATCGTTGGCGTATTTTGCCGGAGGCTGGCCGGGCGCGAACGGATCGCGCGCTTTCTCGCGGGAAAAGATCAGATATTTCCCATCTGGACTCCAGAACGCGCTGGTGTGAACGTAATCGGGGTCGTCTGCACCCGGTAGCGGTCGCAAGGTCCGGGACTCTCGGCTATACCATGCCAGCACACCGCGCGTCGGGAAGAACACTTGCCCGAAGCCATAGAACGTGAATGAACCGTTATAGAGACGGTCAGCAATGCGCCTGCCGTGAGCCCCGGGAACGTCGATTGACGTGATGATGTAGTTTCCGTCGGGCGAGACTTGCGACATGAATCCGAAACGCTTTTGCGCCGTCTTGTCGGGATCGGAAAACGCGCTCCATCGAACCATGTAATCCGTGCTGATGGTACTCACCTTGTGGAGCGGAACCAGCGCGTAGAGACCTTTGTCATTTTGTGGGCCGTCCACATCGATACCCAGAGTTTTTCCGTCGCGAGAAACCGAGTGACAGTTGGCACAAGTGGGCAGGGATCGCATGACTACATTGCTTTTCGGGGCGGAGATGTAACGCAATTCCCACTTGATATCCGGAAGGACCGAGTCCGGGAGAGGCTTGATGACTCCCCTCTCGATTTGTTCTTTCGTCGCGGGAAGCAGCGGAACGTCACGGTAAAGGATGGGCGCGCCTACTGGGTCGGTAGAAGTCTGGATTTCTACTCGCCCGCTGGAAACCGGTTCGTTCGCAGTTCGACTCGTGTAGCCAGAAATAACCACTGTGGCGGGTTGGCGAACCGAGTGGCTCTTGATGGTTGCCCAGACCTTCTCGTCCGGGCGCCATGTGTGCGCTTCAGCCTGCTCGGGGGTTAGGGTGGGCGGAACGTAGCCGACCAGAGTGTTGTCGAGTTCTCCGACGCCCATCTTCTCGCCCGCCGACCATAACTCGATGTGTGGCGCTCGCTCGCCAAACCGAACTTCTACCTTCCAGGCTGTCGCCCTTCCGGAACTATCACGCCACTGAAAAAGCGGAGGAATCAGGTCCGGCGGGAAGATGGAACCTTCGCTGGGATAGTCCACCGTTATGGTGCTGTGGGCCGTCGAGGCTGGCGGAGCCGCGACGAGGGTATCAACGATGCCCGCGCTCAATACTCCAACACAACAAAGAACAAAAAAACGTCTCATCGCATCACACCGCCGCCCGCCGTGAGTTTGACCTGAAAGCGCGTATCAATCAGCAAAGGCGAGCGTAATGGGCTATACCCCTGATTGCTGTGATTTGAATCACGCGGTTTAACATCTCTCTAAACCCTTCGTAGGGAAGGCACTGCCCTCCATTCACATGCTGCGGGACCTCGGTAAGGCGCAGTTTGTGTGTCCCTCTACGAGCCAACTGGTACCCCTTGGAGGCGGTGTTACGATAATTCCAGAACGTGGGATGGGGACAGCAGTGTCTTTTGGGAATTTCAGCTTCTGTGAGGGAAAGCTTCGTGCGGTTCTATGGATCCGGACCTGCCTCTTCCTCGGGTACCCTATTCTGCTGAGCGTTGTTTGCGTGTCTGCGCTCCCAGCCACAGCAATCGGACAGGTTGCGCCTCCCCACGATAACGACTTAGTGGCGCAAGCTTCGGCCGCGCGAATGCAGAATGACGTTCCTGGAGCCATCGATCTCTATTCGCGGGCAGTACAGCAGGACCCTAAGTGGGCGGATGGGTGGTGGTTCCTGGGCTCTTTGCAGTATGGAGCCGGAGCCTATGTTCCAGCCCGGGATGCACTTTCCCGCTACATCGAACTGACCCCGAATGCCGGCCCGGCATTCGCGTTGCGTGGCTTGTGCGAATTCGAAATTGGAGATTACCGCAAGTCACTCATCGATATTGAACATGGGATCTCGATGGGAGCGGCCAATCAACCCCGCAATGAACAGATCCTGCGGTATCACCAGGCAATGATCCTAACGCACCTCGGAAATTATGAGGGCGCGCTAAAAGCTTATGCATTCTTTGCGAAGAACGGGATTAACAACCCGGAGCTACTAGTGGCGATCGGGCTGGCTGGCTTGCGAATTCCTCTTTTGCCAAAGCAACTGGCCGACGGTCAGCAAGAAGTTGCGTCCGCGACCGGCGATGCTGGTTACCGCTTTCTGGCTGGAGATGAAAGGTCCGCGGCGCAAGCCTTCGAGAGTCTATTCCAGCGTTTCCCCAACGCATTGAATGCACATTTCTTTTACGGCTACTTGTTGTTTGCCACCGACCCGGACGCGGCGCTGGCAGAGTTTCAGCAGGAGTTGAAACTTTCGCCGTCCAATGCCGATGCCAATGTGATGGCAGCTTGGGCTCTACTGATGCGAAACGGCGCCGGCGACGCGTTACCGTATGCGCAGAAAGCGGTCGCCACCGACCCGACCCTTCCTTCGGCTCAGCTTGTGCTGGGAAGATCTCTCCTTGAAACGGCTGACGTGAAAGGCGGCATGGAGCACTTGGAAGAAGCGCTTCATCTTGAACCCGACAATCTTGAGACTCATCTTGCTCTTGCTAAGGCTTATTCGAAATCCGGGCGGAGAGAAGATGCCAGCCGCGAAAGGGCACTGTGCCTGCGGCTTTCAAGCGGAAATGATTCGACTGCGCGCCCATAAGATACTTTCCCTTCTGGTCTGTCTCGCAGCGGGGACCGCCTTCGCGGCGCAGGCAAGCCACAAAAATGTCGCGACGGCATGTTCATCCTGTCATGCGGCTCAAGCGAAAACGCAACCGGACACACCGATGGGCCGCGGAATGCAATGGCCGGAGGCGAATCCCCTTTTTAAGACTCATCCTCAACTCAAGTTTCGCAAAGGTCCTTACACTTACACGATCGATACCAGGAATGGTCAGCCGGTCTATTCCGTCACGGACGGCGCGCGCACGATCTCCCTACCCATCCGCTGGAATTTTGGCAAAGCCGCTCAGACCTGGGTCCTCGAAAAAGACGGCAATCTGTTGGAGAGCATGGTGAGCTACTACCCGTCGATCGACGGCCTCGAAATTACTACGGGAGACGAGAGCCTGACGCCAAAGAATCTCGATGAAGCGGTGGGCAGAAAACTCCGACGAGGAGAGCCGCGGGACTGCTTCGGCTGCCACTCCACCGGCGCCGTCTCGATGGGCAAACTGGAACTCTCCAACCTCGAGCCAGGCGTTACCTGCGAGCACTGCCACATCGCAGCGGATGCTCACCTCGTAGCATCCTTCCAGAATGAAGCCTCTGAAACCGCCCCTCCAAATCTGAGAAAGCTTTCGACTGAGGATATCTCGAACTTCTGCGGGCAATGCCACCGAACGTGGGAAACCGTTGTGCGCAGTCAATGGCGCGGTGAAATCAACGTTCGTTTCCAGCCCTATCGCCTGACGAACAGCAAGTGCTTCGACGGTACTGATCCACGCATAAGCTGCATAGCCTGTCACGATCCTCATCAGGACCTGGTAAGGAATGATGGTTTTTATGACTCAAAATGCCTCGCCTGCCACGCTTCAAAGAACGAATCTGCCAATACGAGCCCTAAAGCTGCCGCGCATCGGGATGCGAAAGCATGCACCGTCGCGAACACAAATTGTGTCACCTGCCACATGCCCAGGATAAAACTACCGAATGGGCTGATGACGTTCCACGATCATCAAATTCGCGTCGTGAAACCCGGTGTACCCTACCCCAACTGAACGCTTCAGCTAAGGGTGGCGGCGAAACAGCATTCTTAACGATGCTCAACGACGAGCAAAGCCAAGCACCCGGCTTGCGTGGGAGACTGAACTCCTCTAGACTCGCGATGAAATTGGGCTTCGAAGGGCCCTTCAGATATGCGTCGGCTGTGTCTCTATTTTATCCTCATGGTTAGTGTGTGTAGCGTCTGCGCCGCTCGTTCGACTGCGTGCACACCCCCTCCCGAGCTACAGACGAAAGTCCAAAGCCAAGCCAAAGCGGATCCCTACGCCGAAGTAGGCATGTGGTACGCGAACCATGGCAGATTTGATTGCGCCGTTAGCTCGTATCGGGCAGCTGTTAAGCGTAAGCCAGGCTCCGCCGAGTTCTTGTATTTGTTGGGGCTGAACTTGCTCCGCAACCGCGACTTCCAAGGCGCCATCCAACCTCTGCAACAGTCAATCCAGATCAATTCCAGCGCCATAAAGCCTCACATTTTGTTGGCGACAGCGTTCGAAGATCTTCATCGAACACCAGAAGCCCAAACCGAATGGCTCGCGGCATTGAAGATCGACCAGCATTCCGACGTGGCGCTCGACGGAGCTAGCAAGAACTTTCTCGCTGCGGGTGACTTCGTCTCTGTGATCAATCTTCTGGCTGCCGAACCGAAAGGCGAGAACCTCACGCTCGACCTGGCAGCCGCCTATAAGGGCGTCGGAAAAAACGATCAAGCCATAGAGATTCTTAAAAAAGGTCTGGAGGGCAACCCCAAGTCCCACGCCCTGACGCGTGAATTGATCACAAACCTTTTCATGCTGCGGCGCTTCGAGGAATCGGCGAAGTTGGCGAAGCACCTCGTGCAGCAGTCTCCCAACGATCTCAGTGCAAAAACCCTCTATCTGCATGTGCTGGTGCTGAACGATGACGAAGCGTTAGCGCGGCCATTAGCGAAGAAATTGCTCTTAGCCGCACCGCCCGATTTTACGGTCTTGTACCTTAATGGACTCTTAGAGAACAGGTCGGGCAACTATGCTGCCGCGCGCTCTTTTCTGGAGCGCGCAGTAGCCGTGAATCCGAACCAGCCTGATTGCCGCTATAACCTGGGGATTGCGATGGCCCACGTAAACGATCCTGGGGGTGCAAGGGAGCAATTCGAGAAAGCTCTGGCAATGGGTGCGTCTGATCCTAGCATCCGTTCTGAATATGCGAAGGTGCTTCGAACTCTGGGTGAAACACAACTGGCCACCGAGCAGTTTGAGCTATATCAGAAAGAAGAAAAATCCAAAGCCAACCGTACGTTGGCCGCCATCACGATGGCTCATGCCGATACCGAACTCGCCAACGACAACCCCAAACGAGCAGCCGAACTCTATCGAGACGCCATTGCGGCTATGCCAGAGTACGCTTTGCTGCATTACAAATTGTCGGTTGCTTTGGATCGGCTCGGGGATACCGCGGGTGAGCGCGAGGCATTACAAAAAGCAGTGCAGATCGATCCTGGTATGGCCATCGCTCATCGTCAGCTCGGCTATTTGGCCTTCAATGATGGTGACTTCGTAAGCGCCGAAGATCACCTTCGCAAGGCCGTCCAAGCCGCTCCCACGTACGTGGACGCTTGGGTCAGTTTGGCGGCGACACTCGGAACCGAGTCTCGGATTTCTGAAGCTCAACAGGCTGTTCAGAAAGCTCTGCAAATCGATCCCCAGAACGCAAATGCAATTGACCTTCAGAAGCAGTTAAATGCCGGCTCCGAGGTGCATCCGTGACACGGACTCTCGTCTGTTAAGATTTGGAAGTACCTATGCCCAATGGAGCATCCGGGAATTGGACACGGCGTCGGGTCCTCCGCACCATCCCGGCCGCGTTAGCTTCCGCCTTTCTGCCTTCGGAATTCCACTCTTTATCCTCGGAGCACAAGCCGGCGGCAGCTCCCTTTTCGCATTTTGTCGATGTTGCGGAAAAGGCCGGACTAACGAAGACGATGGTTTATGGCGGAACAGACCACATCACTTACATTGTCGAACTCAATGGTGGCGGCTGCGCGTTCTTCGACTACGACAACGATGGCTGGATGGACATTTTCATCCTGGGCGGGCGGCGCCTCGAAGGCTGCCTTCCGGACTCCAGCAATCGGCTGTACCACAATAACCGGGATGGCACTTTCTCGGACGTTACCGAGAAAGCAGGTTTGCTCGATTGCGGATGGGCGTGTGGTGTTTGCGTCGGCGACTACAACAACGACGGTTTCGAAGATCTGTTCTTAACCTACTACGGCCAGAATCGGCTTTATCGGAACAACGGCGACGGCACTTTTACTGACGTCACGCAAAAAGCCGGCCTTCTCTATCCCACGACGCGGTTCGGCTCGGGCGCAACGTTTTTTGACTACAACCGTGACGGCCTGCTGGACCTATTTGTCTCCAATTACGTGGTAATCGATCTGGCAAACGCGCCCAAACCTTCTCTAAATGTGCCCAATTGCAACTACGAAGGAGTCGCTACGAATTGCGGCCCTGCCGGACTTCCGGCGCCTCAACATTTTCTCTACCGCAACAACGGCGATGGCACGTTCACCGATGTTTCCAAGGAATCGGGAATCGCTGCCATGCAGGGTTCCTATGGCTTCACAGCAGTAGCTTTCGATGCCGACGAAGACGGCTGGCAAGATATCTTCGTCGCCTGCGACGCCACTCCCAGCATGCTGCTCATGAACAACCATGATGGGACTTTCCGTGAAGAGGCATTGGTTCGAGGCGTCGCCCTCGGTCCTGGGGGCATCCTCATGGGTGGCATGGGCGTTGCACAAGGGGACTACGACTTGGATGGCCATATCGATCTGCTGAAAACACACTTTCAGAATCAACCTACCGGTCTCTATCGCAACAATGGTAAAGCGGAGTTTGAAGACGTGACCGGCCCGTCAGGTTTGAGTGCGGAGCGCCGATACATCAGCTGGGGCACGGCCTTAACCGATCTCGACAATGATGGGTATCCCGACATTTTCATTGTTACTGGTACGGTCTATCCGGAGCTTGAGCGCGTGTACGCAAAATATCCCGCGCACAGTCCGCGCATCGTATTTCGTAACCAGGGCAACGGCAAATTTATGGAACTGGGCGAAGAGGCTGGTCCTGGTATTTCCGCAAAACATCAGAGCCGGGGCGCAGCTTTCGGGGACTTTGACAATGATGGCGACATCGATATCGTCATCATGAACCGGAATGAGCCACCTTCTCTTCTGCGCAACGATGCGCCTCCCGGTAACCATTGGATTAAAGTCCGGCTCGAAGGCACGAAGAGCAACAGAAGCGCGCTCGGGTCACGCGTAATCGTGCATTATGGCGGAAAGACCCAGGCCCAATGCCTGACCAGCCAGAGCAGCTTTCTCTCTTCCAACGACCCGCGCCTGCATTTTGGCCTGGGCAAAGTAACAAGTGCGGACGTTGATGTTTATTGGCCGACCGGAGTGAAGGAAACCTTTAAGGGCGTAGCCGCCGACCAACTGCTCACGATCCGCGAGGGCCAGGGAATCGTAAAAAGCCGGCCCTTCCGCTGATCAGCGATCACTCACAGGAACAATGCCAATTGAAACACTCGTAATGCAGCGCTTCAGCACAGTTGCAGGAACACTCTGGTAGCGAATAAGTAGGCTCATGCGGAGTTACTTCGCCGAGGCTCGTTTTTCCAACTGCGCAACCTGTTGCTTCAATAAATCAGCATTGGGACCGGCTGGAACATACGTCAAGCTGCTGCGGAGGTGGTCCAGTGCCCCCGCGTAATCCCCCTTCTGAGCTAGCAGCACCGCAAGCAACTGCTCGGTGTTCATGATTGAATGCCGCGGGTCGAGGGCGAGGGACTTTAGCGCCGCGGCTTCGGCAACATCAGGCTTCCCCCCCTGATAGTTTGCCAGGGCGTTGAGATACCAGGTCTCGGGAGTCCCTTCAGGAAAAAGTTCGAGCACATGACTCGTCTTCGCGAGTACGTCCTGCCAGTCGCCCTTTTGCGACGACAAGTATGCGAGTTGCTGGTAAGGAAGTACAAACTTTGGATCCGCCTCGATTGCTTTGGAGTACGCATCCCGTGCCGCGTTGGGATCGGAAGTCTGCTGCAGATTGCCCAGTTGCAGCCAGGCTTCGGCAAATTTTGGGTCAGCTTCCACCGTCTTCTTCAAATCCCGCTGGGCAGAATCGGAGTCGTGATTCAGCATCTCCTCGCGTGCCTTCTCAAACAACTTGATCGCCTTGGGAGAAGCGGTAGCCGTGGTTTGGCTCAGAGTCGTAGCCCCGGCCCGGGACGCCCTCGAAATCATAATGGTGCCGATTTCGGGTTGGTCGCGAAGCATGGCCCGCGTGATGGCGATCACGCTTGAATGAAATCCGGGTACAGCCCCCTGCACAAGGCAACCTTCAAAATGAGTTTCCATCTGCCGCTGCGAGTCCCCTTGCTTTCCAAGAGCACCGGGAAGCGTAAGGTGTGCAATCGCAAAGTTGCCTTTCGCGTCTGTCTGCGTAGAGTACGCAACTTTACCCTCACACGTGACTGTCACGAGCAGCGCTTCCCAAGGCAGTGGCTCTCCTTCGACCGCTACTTTTCCCAGCAACGCGCCTCCAGCACGCCCTTGCCCCGACATGTCGGCCCAATAGTCGTACAGGCCGCTGTCCTGAATCGATCCCGGCCGCGTGATGGTCGTAGTCGCGGTCGGTGCCGAGGTAGGACGCGTTTGGCCCGATGCACTCAAGACTAGAAAGAAAGGAAGAATCGACAAAATTGCGCGACGGATACTAACGCTAAGTTTCATACGAGCCTCTTCAACACCTAAATGCCACTTATATTACTCGTGTTTCAAGTCGCCGGCAGAGTCCAACACAACCAGATCTGCGTCTCCACCTGCGGTACCTTCCAGAACCGTTGACAAGGGCATCAACATGAGTGGTGTAGAATGCGGACGATTGGGCGACAACGGTGGGCCGCTATCTCCGTGAGGTCAAGGCCATGTGGAAACCAGCCCTTGCAGTCTTCATTCTGAGCGCCGCGTTTTCGCCGCAGCTTCTTGCACAAGCACCCGCCTCTGAACAAACTCCCACGATTCGGACGACGACCCGGGAAGTAATTCTCGACGTGATCGTGCGCGACAAGCATCATCATGCCGTTGCCGATCTTCGTCCGGATGAAATCGAGGTGTTCGAGGACGGTGCCCGACAAAAGATCAACGCGTTTCGCGATGTGCAAGGGTCGGAACAGTTGTTAACAGAACAGGCACTCACTAAGAGCGAATCTCGCAAGGCTTCGTCTCTCACGCCGAAAACAGGTGCCACTGCACTCCGCGAACTCAATTTCGTATCGATCGTTTTTGCGCAAATCGCCCCTCTGAATCTCGAATTTGCGCGTGAGGCCATGCAGGCATTCCTGAAGAGTGACACCCTGCCGAACACTTACGTGACCGTCTACCGACTGGATCGCAGTCTGCGGGTTGTACAGCCCTACACGGCCGATCAGACTCTGCTGGCCAAAGCTGTGGATGGCGCTGCCAAAGGGGTGAACTCAGCCAGTTCGCCGGGTACTGCCGTAGTAGCCTCCGCGCTGAACACCACCATCCAGGCGAATATAGCGAATGTCATGGCATCTCCGTTGAGCAGTCCACAACAGGGACAGGCGTTGGATAATCTCATCCTCAATCCGGTGCCGACAATTGTCACCGACCCTTTGTGGGCCAGAAATGCCGCGGCGGAGGACGCTTCCGTCGCTTTGGGCACCGCGCTCGTCGCTCAATCCAAGACTGAAAGTGGGCTGCGCTTCGCGGAAAGTCTTTCGGATGGCATGGACACCTTTCAGGCGTTACGTGAATTGGTGCGTGTTCAGTCAAAACTTCCGGGCAGGAAAGTCGTCTTATACCTCGCGGATGGATTGACTCTGCCCATGGACCGCCGAGACGTTGTGAATAGCGTGATCGGTTATGCCAATCAGATGGAAGTGGCGTTCTATGCGGTAGACACTCGCGGGCTCAGCACCGAAGACCCCTTGATGCAATCTCTTGCTGACCAGCAGCGAGCGGCTGCGGAGAGTTCCGTCAATAAGGTGAGCCCGCGGATAGGACACGCTGAGGACGATGACATTCAGCTCTCCACCACTTCGGATAAGCAGTTGGCAATGGTGGAACTCGCGGATTCCACCGGTGGCTTCGCGGTTACGAATACGAATGAGATCGCGCTGCCCATGCAAAGAGTCATGGAGGATATTCGCACTCACTACGAAGTCGCATACACCCCGTCGTCGACGGTCTACGATGGGCATTTCCGGAAAATTCAGGTGCGTGTCACTCGTCCGCATGTCACGCTGCAGACCCGGTCTGGATATTTCGCAGTACCGGACGTGAACGGAGAGCCGTTACAACCGTTCGAAATGACGGCATTGCACGCCATCAACTCTCAGCCGGTTCCGGCCGACGTGCCCTATCAGGCAGCATTGCTCAGGTTCCGGCCGAAATCTGCCTCGGTGGACTACCAACTGGTGTTCGACATCCCCGCTTCGAACTTGCGCATCAATTCGGATTCCAAAACAGGCAAACCGGCAGTTCGAGTTTCGGTTGTCGCACTGATCCATAACAGCGATGGAAAAATTGTAGGCAAAGTAAGCCGCGAACTCATGCGTGAAGTATCAAGCGCCGAACTGCAAAAGCTCGAAGGTGAGTACATCCTCTACGCGGAACCAGTCGAATTGTCCGGAGGGCACTACGTAATCGAGACTGCGGTCACGGATGAGGTCGCGGGAAAATCCGCAGTGAAAAGAATTTCGGCCTTTGTCGATTCAGGCAAACCGCTCGGCCTAAGTTCCCTCCAACTCGTGCGCGGAGTTCAGCCCCTCGCTGGGCCCCGGGATGGAAGCAATCCCTTCGAAACAGAATCGGGCCGTGTAGTGCCCAGGCTCACCGATTCCGTGCCGGGGGGGCATCCAGTCGGCGTGTACTTCGTCCTGTACCCCACGCCCACAGCCGCAGTGGAGCCCACCATCACCTTGCAACTGTTTCGCGATGGACAAGAAGTTGGGAAGAAAAACTTGGCCCCGCCGCAACCTCAGGCGGACGGGTCGATGCCTATGCTCCTCCAGATCACGCCAGATCCCGGACAGTGCGACGTCGTGATCACTGCACACCAGGGCACGATGAAGGCCGAGGCCATGCTCTCAGTGAAGATCAAGCCCGACGGAACTGCCAGCGCGAATTAGTCGAGGGCCTCCAACCAGGCAATTCCACGCATCGGAAAAAAGATGACTTCCCGCTCCGCGAAATACATTCTCCGGAACTGCGCAGACCTTCACTTGCCCGGCCCTTTCGCCTGTTGCTCCGCGGTGAGGCGATCCACGATGGCACGTTCTTTCGCGCCATCACTTGGTCGATGCAGTTTATAATACAGGGAAGTAAGCTGAACGTGCGGCTCAAGCCAGTTGGGATTGTCGCGCACGACGCCTTCCAGTTCTTTGGCGGCGGATTCGTAATCGCCGGAAGTACTCTTCAGCATCCCCGATTCGAACCGGGCCATAATGTCATCAGGCTTCAATTTAATCGCATGGTCGAGATAAATCTTCGCCTCTTCCATGTGGCGCTGCTTGTAAAGGAGCGCGCCGAGGTAAAGATTGGCATCGAAATCGTCTGGATTTTCCTGCAGCGCTTCGCGAAATGCGGGTTCGGCCGCCTTCTGATCGCCCGTCTTATCTCTGGCCATTCCGACTACCGTATGGAGTCCTCTCAGTTTGGGGTCCAGCTGGAGGGCGACTTCCAGATCGTGCCGCGCGCGCTCAAATTCGTTGAGGTCTAGAAGAGCGGCGCCGGCAAGCATGTATGCATCTGCGCTGTTTCCGAGTTCCGCAGCTTTCTCCATGGGCGGAATTCCATCACGAGCGCGGCCCGATTTAATCATCGCCAGTCCGAGCACGTAATTGAAATCAGGATTCTGCGCGTTCGCCCCCTCAAGCGGCTCAAGCATCGGGATCGCCGATTCAGCCTCGCCTAATTTGATCTCCGTATCGGCCAGCAGAATCGCCGCTTGAACGTTGCCGGGCGCCGCTTGATGCAACGCCGTGAACTCTTCGCGGGCCTTCTTGAGATCGCCCTTCTTGTAGTAGGCGAGACCAAGATTCAGCCGCACCGGGTTCTTATTCCTTAGCGCGGGAAGCGCGGACTCGTACTGGGCAATCGCTTCATCAAACTGCCCCACGTGAGCCAGAGCTGCGCCAAGATTCACCTTGGCTTCCACGTTGTCGGGATAAAGGTGGAGCAGCTTGCGATAGCCCGTGATGGCCAGTTGGTAATCCCCTCCCTGCTGGGCCTGAACCGCCTCATTCATGAGCCGGGCAGGACTCTGCTCCTGCGCCCAGGATGCGCTCATGCATAAGAGGAAGACGAGGATTAGCCGCATTCGTAACTAGGATACCTCAGCTTTTCGCAATCAGCAGAGGACTGTCTTTGTCTCTAATTTCGCTGACCTTCCAGCCACGGTTTAGTTTGACGTCTCCGTAAACGTGACCTCCGGATGTCCCAATCCATACGGACCTTCCGCGGTTACCGTCACTACACCCGCGCTGGATGGAAGCATAAGCGTGACAGAAGCTGCCCCCGTGCTGCCGGTCACGGCGATGACCTTCGTCCCCGAAATCGCTCCCGATGTGAGCGTTCCTGCCGTAGTGCTGAACAGCACGCTCGCGCCCGCGGCGCTCCCTCCCGATTGCCCCGCATTCAACGTCACTACCAAAGCTTTCGGCAATTGGGTCCCGTGTGTTCCAGTCTGGCCGTCTCCGTCTGTCTTTGCCAGCGTCGCCGCCGGGTTGCCAACCACGATCCATCCGCTCTGGTGCTGCGTTACGGTTCCGTCGCTGCCCGTTACGGTGAAGTGGCAGAAACCCGGCGTGCTCCCGGCGTTCACTGTGATCTCGCCATTTACTGCCGTAGTGATCGTAGGAGTGGTCAAAGTCAGGCTACCTCCGGTGCACGCGCTCGCCCCTTCGTAGCTGTCGAATACCGCCGAAGACAGCGTGACGCCGGCCGTACCCTTTGTGAGGACTGGATTGAGTGTGACCGTGCCGTTTGCCGGAACCATGATCGTATCCGGATTCAGATCCCACTCGCTTACCGGCGCGCTTGCCACGCTCCCGTTGACAACCAGCAGCGTCGCGGTGTAAGGCGCGAATGTCTGAGTCGCCGTCCAGGCCTTCGACGTTCCCGCCACGATGCTGGTGGGCGAACTCTGTGACAACGTGTATGGAATGTAATTCGTCGGCGTGAACCCGCTGGTCGCAATCTGCACCTGTGCCGAATTCGCCGGATCCTTGTTCAGGACGAGGATGGTCATGCTCGTCCCAGCCGAATTCAAAGCTGCATAAATGCTGAACAAATCGGGATCGGCATTATGAGTCGCCGCAACGGAAGTCGTCCCGAATCCGTGATGTGCGTTGTCATAGTTGGTGAACAGTTTCAGGGCCTGATAATTCGCATTCGCCGAAACCGGCGCCGTCCAGCGCGAAGCCAGCGATACGCGTTCTCGCCCCAACAGGCCATACGCATCTGCGTCGCCCAGTGCCGTCGAAAAATCGGACGCGCCTGCAAATTCCGCGCTCCACTCCGTCATCGCCAGAGGCGTCCCCGGATAGATCGAATTTACGATCGCGCGCATGCGTGGTATGCGGAACGGGATCGTCTTGTTGGGCTGAATCTGCGTAGCCCAAGGCTGGTTGATCGTGCCTGAGGTACTTACGTAAGTCGGGTCCCCGTAATCCCGGTAGATGCTGACGGCTAACGCTTGCTTTTGCGCCTTGGTATAGCTCGAGGTGTCCGGCCCATCCGGGTAGGCGTGAATATCGAACATATCCAGCGACCGCGTTCCCGCGATCAGATCCTGCCAGTACACCTGGTTTAACCAAAACGGCAGGAAATCGATTCCGGCGTGAGTCGCCTTGTCATTGCTGTTCGCGCCGTTCCAGTAGAACCACCAGCAGCAACTCACGGGACCAAGCCGAACGGCCGCCGGATCCCATCCTTTCAACTTCTGGGCTTGGGTGACATAGACGTTAGCCAACTCGTCGTACCCAGACGGATTTGGATGAATATCAATGTGCGTTCCGCCCCAGATATCGGTCTCGTTATCCATGTCATAAAAATGGCAGGAGTTCAGTGGGAAATTCGGGATCGAACAAGTGCCGCTGCCAAACGCTGTAGCCATGGCCGCTGCCCAATCGTTGCGATACACGCAATTGGCCCCGGCGGAACACGACTGACTGTGATCATCGAGGATCGGATAATACGCGTCGTTCGGATCGTTCCCGGTGACCTTCGTGTTGCAGTCGGACTTCACTCCGTTCCCGGCATCGCCGTTGTACTGGTCCGTTCCACACTGGCCTCCATACTTCGTAACCGAAAAACTCCAGTGATAATTCGTCGACCCATTCCCCTGCTGCGCCGAAGTCTCCTGTGTCTGCGCGGCCCAGGGCAGCATCACCATCGTCATGAGGGGATGGCTTCCGGCGCCCTTTACATCCGTGATGAATTGAATGGAATCACCGTCGGTATTGTTGCCAAATCCGTTCGCGTTGAAATCTTCGAAGTACCAGTCGTTGTCCGCGTTATACGTCTTCAGCTTCCAGTTGTAGGTGGACGTTGCATTTCCGCCCCAACGCACCACACTCAGCCCGCTGTCGGTGACGCTCGCGGGACTCGTCGGATACGATCCGCCGTAAGCAAACGGGCTGATCGTGTGCCGGTTGGTCAGCACGTCGATCGTGGCCTGAATACTCGTGCCCGTTCCGGCCGGAGTCGCCGATGCCTCATTCGAATTCCCACTCTGTCCGATGGCATTCACTGCTGTCACGACATAGAAATACGTTGTCCCATTCGTCAGGCCGGTATCGGTATCGCTCGTCCCGGACGGACTCGCGACCGTTGTGTAGGGCCCTCCCGTTGCCGTGCCCCGCTTCACGCTGTATGAAGTCGCGGCTGCACTGGCAGACCACGTCAGGCTGACCTGCTGGCTCCCGGCTGTCGCGGTCAGTCCTGTTGGAACCGCCGGAATCGTACCCGGCATTCCCGATACCTGGCTGGAGTTCCCACTCTCCCCAGCCGAATTCACCGCCGACACGACGTAGTAATAAGTCGTCCCGTTTGTGAGGCTCGCATCAGTATCATTGGTCGTCGTAGTATTCGCGATCTGCGTGTAAGGACCGCCCGAAGTGGTCGCCCTCTTCACGTTATAAGAAGTAGCGCCGCTGCTGGCATTCCAGGTAAGAGCTACCTGCTGATTCCCCGCAGTGGCAGCAAGCCCTGTCGGAACCGCAGGACGCTGCGGTCCTCCTCCGCCGCCGGACGATCCGGACCCGCCACATGCGGTCAGGTAGATCAGGGAGATTGCGATGAGAACGAAGCTAAGGGCGAGAGCAGGCTTCCGCGGAGAAGGGTTTGCCATAACGATTATGTTAACGAAACCACGCAGTCTACCGCGAAACCACAAGTTCTAGGAACTGGATCGAATATGGCCAATTCGGCAGGTGTGCGAGAGTACAGTGCCTCGCCCAATCGATGCGACATCGCGCCCACCAAGCCTGGGAAAAAGCTGACAAACTTGGACAACTTCGTCTGTCTGGGGCGAATCCTAATTCTTTAAGAGCCGGGCGGAGATGCCTCGGAAGCACCTATTGCTCCAGTTGCTCCAGCAATCAAGGCAAAATTGACACGTTTCCCGCGTGCCTTTTAAGATGATTTTGCCCCACGCTGCTCGAGTGTGGTTCGGCCCACAGTGAAGTATTCTCGTTGTAAATAAACAACTTATGATTTCTGTCAAAAATCTTTCCAAACGGTACGCCCGCACGACTGCTGTCGATCACATCTCCTTTGAAGTGGCTAAGGGACAGATCGTCGGGTTCCTCGGCCCCAACGGAGCCGGGAAAACGACCACCATGCGGATGCTCACCTGCTTCCTGCCTCCTTCCGCAGGCACGGCCCAGGTGGCAGGTTTCGACGTTCTGGAGAACCCTCACGAGGTCAAGAAGCACATCGGATATCTCCCCGAAACGCCTCCCATCTATCCCGAGATGGAGACCGGGGAGTACCTCAAATTCGTCGGCAAGCTCAAAGGTCTATCCGGAGCCAATCTGCAGAAACGGATCGATTACGTTTCTGAGCGTTGCAACATCGTGGATGTCCGGAAGAAGCTTCTGGGAAAACTCTCGAAAGGTTATCGCCAACGCGTGGGGCTAGCCCAAGCCATCATCCACAATCCCGACGTGCTGATCCTTGACGAACCGACGTCTGGTCTCGATCCCAAGCAGATCAACGAAACGCGCGAACTGATCAGGGATCTCGCCGGCGAACATACGATCATTCTCAGCACCCATATCCTGCCGGAAGTGGAGCAGACCTGCGAACAGGTCGTAATTATCAACAAGGGCAAACTGGTCGCGACCGACTCCGTGAAGAACCTGCAGGCCCGCGCGCGCGGCGCCGAGTCCGTCGTGCTGGAGATCGCCGGGCGCTCGGGCAATCTCGAAATCCCAATCGTGCAACATAAGCTCGAACAGGTACCGGGTATCAGCCGCGTACTCTGCAAACAGCAATTCGACAGCCGCGCGATCTTCGAAATCGAGGGCCAAAAAGGACGCCTCGTGCGCGGCGATCTCGCCCGTACGGTGGTCGAATGTGGCTGGGATCTGAACGAACTGCGCCCCGCCGCCATGAGCCTGGAAGAAGTATTCCTGCAACTCACGGGAACCGACGCATCCGCCCAGAATGAAGAGCCCGCACTTGCGGAGGTTCAACAATGAGAAATGCCTGGATTATCTGCCGCAAAGAATTGGGCAGTTACTTCGTATCCCCCATCGCGTATCTGCTGCTCACGATGTTCGGGCTGATCTGCGGCTTCTTCTTCTGGAATGAACTCGCCTATTTCGTCTTCGAGAGCATCCAGATGCAGATGCGCGGACAGTCCGTTCCCATGAATATCAACGAGCAGATCATTCGCCCGCTGCTCTCCAACGTTGCCGTGATCGGACTGTTTTTCATCCCGATGATCACGATGCGGTTGTTCGCGGAAGAAAAGCGCACCGGTACGATCGAATTGCTCGCGACTTCCCCGATCCGTGACCTGGAAGTAATTGTGGGTAAGTGGATGGCGGCTGTAATTCTCTACGCCTGCCTGCTGCTGTTCACCGCCCTGAATTTCGCATTCCTTTTCAGATATGGCAACCCCGACTGGAAGCCACTCTTGGTCGGCTATCTCGGACTGCTTCTCCAGGCCGGCGCACTGCTCGCGATTGGAACATTCATCTCCAGCCTCACGAAAAACCAGATCATCGCCGGGGCCGCAACCTTCGGTGTCGAACTTCTGCTATGGGTCTGCGGTTGGGTTAGCGGATACGAAACCGCGACCTGGGCCAAGGTCCTCTCTTACATGTCGATCATCACGCACTTCGAATCGTTCGGCCGCGGCGTGCTCGATGCGAAAGATGCGGTCTACTACATCACCCTCATCTTCCTGGGACTCTTTTTCACCGCGCGTTCCATGGAATCCCTGCGCTGGAGGTCCTAAATGGCAAGCCACTGGCTTAAAGCGAGACAGACTAAATACGCGGCGTACGCGACGACCTATATTCTCGTCATCATCGCAGTGTTCGTTGTGGCGAACGTGCTCGCGGACCGCTACAACAAATCCTACGACTCCACGTCGAACAAGCGCTACAGCCTCTCCGAGCAGACGGCCAAGATCGTCAAAGGCCTGAAACAGCCGGCCACGATCACTTACTTCAACCAGAGCACTCGCTTCAACGACGGCAAAGATCTGCTGGAGCAGTACGCGAATCTCTCGCCCAAAGTGCACGTGGATTACGTGGACATCGAGAAGAACCCTCAGCTCGCTCGCGCCGACAACGTCCGTAATCTGGGAACGACCATCGTTCAGGTCGGAGATAAAAAGGAAGAAGCCAAGAGCATGACGGAAGAAGGCATCACCGGTGCTCTCATCCGCGATCTGAAGAACACAACCCGCACCGTCTGCTTTGTGGCCGGCAGTGGCGAACATCAGATCGACAACTCCGATCGCGAAGGTCTCTCCCAGTTCAAGGAACTCCTGTCGAAAGACAATTACCAGGCGAAGACCATCGATCTGTTGCAGCAAGCCGAAGTGCCGTCCGACTGCACGACTCTGGTCATCGCAGGCCCGACCAAGAATTATCAGCAGCCGGAAGTCGATGCCATCAAGAAGTATGTAGAAAATGGCGGCCGCGCCCTATTCACGCTTGATCCCCCGCTCAAGCTCGGTCGCGACGAAGTCGCCGACAACGACGCTCTGGCGAACGTACTGAAAGCGTGGGGTGTCACCCTCGTCAAAGATCTGATCCTCGATCTGAATCCCATCGGACAGATTGCCGGAACCGGGCCGCAGGTGGCGCTCGTCACCAGCTACGAATCGCAGCCCATCGTAAGCGAGATGAAAGGAACTGCCACGGGATTTCCGCTGTCGCGTTCGCTCGAGGTAAGTAACACCGACAAGACGGGCGTGCAGAAGCTTTTTGATTCGTCGGGCACCAGCCTGGCAACCAACGACCTGTCTTCTCCGCGCGTGAACCTCGAGGATCCGAAGAACAAGAAAGGGCCACTTACGCTCGCGGCAGCCGGCACCTACAACACCGGCAAGGAGAACTCGCAAGGACGTTTCGTCGTGGTCGGCAGCTCGGCCTGGCTGGCGAATCGCTTTCTGAATTTCAACGGAAACAGCGATCTCGCTCTCAACACCATCAACTGGCTCTCGTCGGACGAGGATCTGATCTCGATCCGTCCGAAAGAGAAAGACGATCGCCGCATCACGATGACGAGTTCGCAACTCGCATGGGTTCGCGCCACTAGCCAGTTCCTCCTGCCGTCGATCGTAGTCATCGCCGGCGTGTTCGTCTGGCTAAAGCGAAGGTAAAGTTCCGGAACACTCACCCTGCGTGATTGCGTAGGGTGGACTTTCAACTTGCAGAAATCACCGGACCGTTTTCAAGTAGCGAAAATGAAACTACGCAGCCTGATTCTGGCCACAATCGTCCTTCTCGCGCTATTCGGAGTCCTCTATTGGTCGAACCATCGCAAGCCTGCTGACGAAGCTGTGAAGCCGTCGAGCGATGCTCCGGCCATCCTGAAACTGGATGAGTCTTCCATCACCAGGGTGGAATTGAAGAAGCCGGACAGCGCACGGATTGTCCTTGTCAAGAGCAGTTCCGGCGCATGGCAGATCACCGAGCCTCAGACCTACCGCGCCGATCAGGCCAATGTTTCCAGCACGCTATCCTCGCTCGCGTCCCTGAACTCGCAGCGCGTCGTGGACGACAAGCCTTCCGACTTGAAGCAGTACGGGCTTGAGCCCTCCCCGATCGAAGTTGATATCACCGAGAATGACAACAAATCCCAGAAGCTGTTGCTGGGCGACGCCACGCCGACCGGGAACGCCGTCTACGCAATGCTGGCGGGAGATCCGCGTGTCTACACCATTGCGAGCTACAACAAGAACACGATCGCCAAAAACTTGAATGATTTACGCGATAAGCGCCTGCTCCCCGTCAGCGCCGACCAGGTGAGCCGGCTCGATATCATTCGCAAGAGTCAGACAATCGAATTTGGCCGCACCAAAGACGAATGGCAGATCCTGGAGCCCAAGCCAATGCGCGCCGACAGCACGCAAGTCGGAGACCTCGTCCAGAAACTGACCGACGCGAAAATGGACTTGAACGGAACCGATCCCAAGTCCTCGGCATCGGCATTCACTTCGGCCACTCCGGTTGTGACTGCGAAGACTACGGATCCTTCCGGCACGCAGGAGCTTCAGATCAGGAAGAACAAAGACGCGTATTACGCGAAGTCGAGTGCCGTCGATGGTATCTATAAGGTGAATGCCGATCTGGCGCAAGCTCTCGACAAAAATGCAGACGACTTCCGCAACAAGAAGCTGTTCGATTTTGGCTTCACCGACCCGACAAAAGTCGAGATGCACGCCAACTCCAAGGCGTATTCCTTCACGAGGAGCGGCCACGATTGGTGGTCGAACGGCAAGAAGATGGAAGTGGACACGGTCGCATCGCTTCTCTCTGACATCCGCGATCTCGCAGCCGACAAGTTCGCCGACTCAGGCTTTGCGAATCCCAGCATCGACATCGCCGTCACGTCCGAAGACGGAAAACGCACAGAGAAAATCTCGATCGTGAAATCAGGCGACGCCTACCTTGCCCAGCGCGAAAACGATCCCACGCTCTATCATCTGACCTCCGCCACCGTGGACGACCTGTTGAAGACGGCAGACAACGTCAAGCCAGCAGCCATCGCCAAGTAGGCTGGACGCCAGCACGAACTGATCGTCGCGGCGGTGACGCCCATTACAACATCTTGGCAGATGAGATCAGGCCAGCCTGGAAGAATTTCTTGGAAATGCTTGGTGTTCTCGGAAAAGAATGGCTCCTCAGGTAGGACTCGAACAAAGCTGCCCTTTTGTAAGTCCCTGATGCGCCGTATGTTCTTGAAAACCCGTGTTGGGGAGATTTCGCATGTTCAGCAGATTTCGCTCATTTCGCAAATTCTAGTACAAAATCTAGTACAAAATTCGCCGCTTGGCTAGCTGTGACGGTATTGGAAACTATGAGTCTTTCACACAACGAAATCCCCAATGTGAGCAACATCCCCAGTCTGAAGAATTATGCGTGGAGTAAGCCCGACCTGAAAAAGGTCGGACAAGACATCTACGATCTCTTGAACGTGCCGCCGAAGAGACGGCAGGCGTGGAAAAAACGTGTAGTCAATGTCGAGATCAAACCTGATCATCTGTACGGCCCAAAAGAGGTCAAAGTCGTTCTCGGTGTGTCCTATGACACTGCCGTCCGCACAATGCAACGGATGAAGCGCAGTGCCGACTTCGCAAAGCCTCGTGCGAAGAAACGCCTGCTCAGGGTGAAGGGCAGCGATCTGCGGGCATACATTCAAGACAAACTGGAAGGCTGAACCAAGCAATACCACAATAGCCCCCGGCGCAGAGAACAGATTAACGCGGCGGCTGCGCTCGTTCATAAGGACGAAGGCGAAAACAAGCCGACCCTACAGTAGTAGCGATGCAAGAATCAAGAGGGCACCCTTTTCCAAACTGGGTGCCCTTGCTTCTTTCCTGCTGACTCGATGAATGGGAAGTCTGGGTCCTAGTCAGACTGACCTTCGGTAATATCCCGACCGAAAGTGAAATCGACCTTCTTGAAACTGACTCTCATCTAATTGGGCATAAGGAGAGGATAAGGCCGATGGCAACGCAATTATTGGGATTAGAGGATGGTGCAATTCTTGGAGAAAACGCAAAAGAAGCGGCACGAGTCTCAAGCGATCTCAAGTCGCTTGAGCGCCTGAGGCTGGATGAACTCACGGCCGAACAGGTTCGAATGATCGCAGGATGCGGAGACTTTCATACCATCGATTACCGCAACCGCGAGGTTGGACTCAGGGTCCGCAGCTTTCACCAGTTCATGGCTACTCACGCGCCGCTGGTCAGCGCGATGCGCGATATTATGAGACCCCGCCGTGGCAGCCACAAGCGCACCAAGGTCTTCATTGATGGCGTAGAGCAGCAAGTGACGTGGGGCGAGTACTGCTTGAGGGTCTACGGTGTCGGGCACGATTGGGTCAACAGGTTGCTTAATGGTGAGCACACTCAGGATAGTCCTGACATCAGTGAACAAGATGAGGATGAGGTCAGCAACACGGAAGGTGTGGAGCAAACCATCGAACCGAAATTGAGCAAGAAGGATTTGACCATCGTTGCCTTACAGAAGAAGAACGATGAGCTACTGAAGCAGGTCGAAGAGTTGGTCTACAAACTCAATCATCCAGAAAATCCTGAGATCACTCCCGTTCCTGACGCCATTCTTGCATCCGCTGTGGCGAAGCATGAGGCTCAAGTGGCAGAGGAGCCGGACCTTGACGATGATGGCTTCGGATTTGTGATGGACTACTTCGAGCCCATCATCAAGCCGCTGCACTTCGCCTCTGAGCTTGATCGAGTCATCCGGGCCTGCAAGATGCAAGCGCATATGAAGACGGTAATGATCAAGGAAGCGTAGCTGTAGTGCACCCCTTCAAACTAGACACAAGGGGCCGTGTTTGAAGTAAGGGTTTGGACGAAGACCGCACGAGCGTCGTGCGGGGTTCGTCCGTGGAGTCCGCGATGCGGACGGTCGTGATTGTACTCCTCGATCCAGCGCGCGATGCTCAGCTTGGCCTGGGCGAAGTTCTGGTACTCGTTGAGCCATACCTCCTCTTCTTTCAAGCTGCGATGAAACCGTTCGATGTAGCTGTTGCCCTCGGGATGGTTGTAGGCCGTGCGCCGATGCGTGATGCCCAACAGGTTCAGGGTTTCGACATAACGGGCTGACGTAAACTGGGTGCCGTTGTCGGTGGTCAAAGTCAAACCCGTTCCACGAGAACCGAAAGGCAAAGCCTCCAGCACGGCACGGTTAAGCGCCGCCAGGGCTTCTTCGGTGCGGCAGCGTAGACTCAAGTCCCAGCCCACGATCTCGCGCGTGCAGCAGTCGATAAGCGAGACCAGATAGGCCCAGCCCACACTCGGCCCGGCCCAGACCTTGGTCATGTCCGACTGCCAGACGTGATTGGGAAGCGGCGCTTCCACCTTGCCCCAGTCCTTGCGGCGCGAGACCTGAAAGCGGCGCTGACGCACTAACAATCCGCGTTCCCGCATCACGCGAAGTGCCCGCTTGCCGTTGACCACCAGCCCGTGATGACGCCCCAACCACCAGGCCACGCGACGATAGCCGTAAGCCGGTTTCTCGCCGCAAGCCAGGACGATTTCCTGGTCGCGCGAACGATCCGCACGGCTGGCGCGTGGTTGCCGCTGATAGTAGAGGCTCGACCGGCTGATCGCCAGCGTCTCGGCCACCAGCTTCGCTTCCTTCCCTTGGGCCACTAACTCGCGTGCCGACGAATGCGCTTGGCCGCAGCTCACTCGCCCAGTACGTTTTTTAAGATCTCGATCTGCAAATGGGATCGGCCCAGCGCTCGCTCCAGTTGCTTGATCCGCTTCTCCTGCTCGGCATCGGGCTGCGCGGCTGCGCTTCTCCCCCCAAGCGCAGCCTTCGCTCCCGCTTCCACTTCGTCCTTCCAGCGGTAATAGAGATTCGGCGCGATCTCGTACTTGCGGCACGTCTCGGCCACGTTCCCGCTCTTCAAACCTTCCAACACAATCTGCCACTTCTCTTCTGGAGTTCTCTGGACTCTCGGCTTTCTCGACATTCTCGCCTCCTGGCGGAGGCCCCAAGCCTAACTAACTTCCGTGTCCAGTTCTAGCGGGGTGCACTACATAGCCAACCTGACAGGAGGCGTTGACTTCGCCGTCCTCGAAGAGTGGGCTTTGCGGGCAGGTGGAACAGTAAGCAAAGCTCGCGCCGAATGCCCCGGCCTCAGCAACCTCAAACGCAAACACGTCCTTGGACTTCTGGGGCGGCTAGCAACGATAGAGCGCATCCGGGCATGGGTGTGGAGCGGCAGATCGGACGGTACGGCAGTTTCTATTCTTTTAAGGAGTAGCAATGAAACAAAATGAAGTAGCAGATGAAACAAGGCGCAGGTTGGAAGCTGACACCTACCAACAAGCAGCACGTAAAATCAAACAAATCCAACGGCGAATGGAATGTGTTTTTGAAATCGCGGTGGACCCCAAACTCTTCCTGCTAAGCATCTGGCTCATCTTGCAGGGCGTGGATTTGGGGGAGATGACAGAAGTAGGAGACTAAATGAAAGTCAACGTCACCATTGCTTGGGGATCAAAGCGACATCGCGAAATGATGGAACAGGAACCGATCACGTATTCATTCGGGACGCAGAAAGAACTTAACGCCTTCATGTTGGGAGCGGATGAGTCGAATGGTTATATGGACTACGAGGTGACGGATGGCGACACCTTCACCCTCGATCCGGCGCAATGGAGCCAAGGATAAGGCCCAAGTATTAAATAATCATCGTGAAGTTTCCAAGAAACGGCGGCAAGCGACGAGCAGTTAGATCGAGCAGGGGTTCACCGAATGCCGCCCATTACCTTGAAGGAGAATTATGGAATACAGCATGGAAGAACTACGGGAACGCAAAGAACTCACCGACGCAATCATGGAACCAATCGAAGATATGGCGGATGACTGCAAGACCATGGCACTGCGGGAAGAACTCGGAAAGCTCGGGCGCTGGGGCATCGTCATTTGGTGCGACGAAGACATTGAAGAAGAACTTAATCAACTCGACATCCCCGTAACCCCAGAGATGGTGAACCATGTGCGGAATTATGTGAAGGGCGAAATCGAAGACCGAATGACGGAGACGGGCTGGCAGTTCATCAATGATGCCATCCACTATATCCGGGAAAGCCAAACTAAGGGAGCTAAGGAGTCGGCCGTTTAGTAGGGCCGCAGTATTAAACATCGAATCGTGAATAAGGGCTGCGGCGCATAGTGGGAACACGAAACCGCAGCCTTTTTTAGTTCCCCATGCAGAATCGCGGGGCTAAATAGTGGCGGTATTCTGCCTTCTCGGCCTCCGACCATTTCTTCCGGGTGCCATCATCCCTCGTCGTGTTGATCCTGCGGCGTTCCCATATCCCATATTTGGCATAGCGTTGCCCACGGGTCTGAATGGGCCAATGCTTGAAGAATGCCACGCAGAGCTTGCAACGGCATGGGGAATCAGGGTCAGGAGGCGGTTGCATGAGGGCCTGCGGGCCTCTGAGCGGCTTGCCCCGGAGTTTGGTCTCCATCTTGATGTGCAGGCAAGTATGTACATCGGTTTGGCAGAATCGGCAGAAGACTAGGGTATTAACCATAAGCGATAGTTTCTTTCCGCCCTCGGTTCCAGCCGGGGGCTTTTTATTGGGCGGCATCAGATTGGCCAACCATTAGTTGCCGAGGCCTCGGGGACAGCGGATTCTGCCGCCCTATGTATGGCACCCGTAGTTAAAAACTCCCGAATGTTAACGAAAACTTCCGAACTTCCTGAATCGGGAGTATGCACGGCAACGAAAAGCGAATTGAATTTTTCCGCTTGGCGGTCGGGGGGATGCGCTATATGGAGATCGCCCAACAGTTGGGAATCGGTCTGACTGCTACTTATAGATGGCGCAATGACTTTCGGATCAAAGCCCGCAAGCGGGGTCGCAAGCACACGCGAGATCAGGGGGCCTCCGAGTATTAATAGGGGATGGGCAACCTCTTAGCCGTGAGTTGTCCCGAATCTGGCGGCTACCAGATGCATTATTGGGATGGGTCTTCTCCAAGAAGATTCAAAAGGGGCGGTTCCTTTCGCCGCCCCGTTCACCTTTCCCAGAGAGGCGCTTTCCCAAGCGAGTGAACAAAATTCAATGCAAAGGAACAATATGTTTACATTTTGCGAAGTATGCCCAATGAGGACATCTGTCATGGCGCTCTGAGCCATGAAAGACAAGACACCTAAACCTATCGCGTGCAAGAAGTGCGGCAAACCACCCACCCCCGTGTTCCCCGGATTCTGCGAAGAATGCGCCTTGGCAATCGTCGTGAGGAAGTTGGACGAACTCAACGGGCTACCTTCGGCAGCCATCGACCTTGGGCATAACGACCTTGGCAACATGCGTCGGCTGGTCATACGCTACGGCGACAGGTTCCGCTTCACCCGTGCCACGGGCTGGCTGTACTGGGCTGATACCCACTGGGCGCTGGATGAAACGGGGAAGATCAACGAGGCGTCCTACGAAACCGCTGAACGCATCAAGCGGGAGATCGTATTCGTGAAAGGCACTACGAAGGAGGACGAGGAGGTCAGGGAATCCATACGCAAGTGGTGCAACGCCAGCAAAGCCAGCGCCAAGCTGAAGGCGATGGTTGGCATGGCGGAATCGGACAGCGAGGTCAGCGTCTTGATTGATTCCTTTGACAAGGACACCACCCTGTTCAACTGTGCTTCCGGCACCTTGAACCTCTATACCTTCACGTTGCAGCCGCACAACCCCGACGACTTGTTGACCAACTGCTCCCCCATCGCCTATGCGCCGAATGCCCTCTGCCCCCGGTGGGAGCGGTTCGTGTTGGAGATCATGGACGGCAGCCGGGAGATGGCTGACTTCCTTCAGCGTGCGGTGGGCTATAGCATGACGGGACTGACTGTGGAGCAATGCCTGTTCATCCTGTGGGGCAATGGCTCTAATGGCAAATCCACCTTCATTGAGGTGCTGCGCCACGTGTTCGGAACCTACAGCAAGGCCTCGGACTTCCACACTTTCGTAGCAAAGAAATGGGGCGTGCAGTCCGGGCCGAATTCGGATATAGCCAAGCTGAGGGGTGCAAGGTTCGTGAGCGCAACCGAGGGTGAGCAGGGGCAGAAGTTAGCGGAATCGCTGATCAAGCAACTCACGGGCGGCGATACCATAAGCGCCTGCTTCAAGTTCAAGGAGCCATTTGAGTTCAAGCCGCAACTGAAACTGTGGCTCTCCACCCAGCACAAGCCGGAGATCGCGGGGACGGACGAAGGCATATGGAGGCGCATACGCTTGGTCCCATTCAACGTCCATTTTGACCAAGACACCACCCTGCAAGACATTCTATTGGCGGAAGCTCCGGGCATCCTGCGCTGGGCAGTGGAAGGGCTGAAGCAATGGAGAAAGCACGGGCTGATGGAGCCGCAGGCTGTCGTGGACGCGACCACGGGCTATCGAGCGGAAGAGGACGTGATGCTGCGGTTCATCCAGAGCGACTATTTGGAAATCAGCGGGGAGCACAAATGCGGTGCCCACGACCTGTACGAAACGTACAAAAAATGGGCACACAACAACCATGAGGAAGAACTGAGCGAACGGAAGTTCAGCGACAGCATGAAAGCCCATGGATACAAGAAGCTCCCTCGCACCACGAAGGGAATTCAGTATACGGGCATGAGGATTGCCAACCAGCCCTTCCACGAACAGCGAACCATGCAGGACGACGAAAGTATGTAGGGTCGCTTTCCGCGTTTTGCCAACAAAAATGGGAAAAGCTCAAGTCCATGTAGGGTGATGTAGGGTCTATGTGTAAGAGTCAAAGAAAAAGTTCTTTCTATATAGGTATTACAGTAGAACCCTACATAACCCTACATCCCTACATTGGTTGGCTTGGTAGCCGCCCACCAGTCTCGTACTTTTGGCTGGAATTTGATGGGTGAAGACGCTGCTCATCGCATCAGCGTCGTTTCTGTAATGGCTCCGGAGCCTCTATTGAGGGACATTGCCGGGCTGTTGAAGGACAATTCACGGACTTTCAGGTCCTCCTAGTGAGGGCGCAAATCGCCGCCGTGCTTCGAGACTCTGGTGAACGATTTGTGGTACCTACTGACAAAATCGATGCCTCGCAAAGTTTGCGAAATCGGAATTACGTCGCAAAAGGGTTGACCAACAGTTTTTTTGTGGAGGAAATTACACAATGTACGCCAGACCAGCAGTGATGCAAGTTCTCGTCGCAAAGCGAATGAAACGATGGTATTCAATCGTTCGTTGCCCATTACTCGATCTCAAAGTTTCCACTGCACGCGCACGGCGCAACTGCCTGCGTCTCATGGCTAAGCATCCACTGATTGCCGAGGCGCTTGGGATCACGGTCGTTTCGCTCTACTCGTAAGCGGTACCAGCCGAAGACTGGCGAGAACAGAATCCTCGGATGGTGTGGGCCCCGCAAATCCGGAGGTCGGTGCGCGGCTGGGATTGAGCGAAGGATCGGTGTTACTAAACCACCACCAGTGCGTTCCAGAGCAACCCTAAAGCTCTGCGCCGCCGACAGTCGGACCTACACTCGCTACGCAGGAAGATAACCGCTTCATTTCCGACCCCAAATAGTAGAGCAGCTTTTCGCCCTCGTTCTTTATCTCACCGCTTGTCCGTGGCCGCAGATTGCCAGAACCGGGAAACAACAGATACAGAATCCCATCAGACTCACCCCCTTGACGTGCATCGGACCTAATCCCCAGTGCGTCTGCCAGCGCGACAGAGCCTTCGCCCAAAGTCCCAATGTCGGCATAGATCGCGAACGACGATTTGCCGTTCCGGAGGTTCGTGATGACTGCGAAATCCCCCAACCGTACCCCACGGCGGTCCGCTAAGTCTTGTGGCAACGCCACATAAGCGATCTTCGATGCGTCCACATATCGAGTTGGGTCGGTTAACTTCTTGGTTGTGTCTGCAAGAGAGGTGCATGAGACGAAGTAACCGGGAGAAGGGTCGTTCTCTTGCTGAATCGATGGATTGCCATCTCGATCAGTAACGATGCCGTCCCAATGGGCCGGCACACCGGCATTTACCAATTCATCGAGGCCCGTGTCGTCGGGATGGTAAGCATTCGGAGCGCCGTCCGCATCGATGGTCATGCCCGAGACGAAGAAGAATGCTTGGCTGTCCGGCAGTTGCCAAAACGGCACTTCCTGAAAATCCTGTATGTCTCGACCTCGTACCACCGTGTCGAGCAGCGTCGATCTTGAACTGGCGCACCAGTTCGCACGTCGCTCTAACGCCCGAGGTTCGGCGGCACTCTGCAATGCGCCCCCGGAGTTTTCACTTAAGAGGCTGGGGTCAGGGCTTTGTGCGGCGGACGCATTAGAAAAGACACCAAGCGAAAGCAGAACTACGGCAAACAAGGTTTCAATTTTCATCGCATTCATCTTTTTCACAGTTAGGGCCAGCACGATGAGCGAACATCACGAATGGTCCACCATACCCCCACTACACACTCCGGCTTCGGAATCTGACTCAATCGGGTTGAATGGCTGCGCGGCAAGACCATCGTCCGGCCTTGTAAGGACGACCTCGAACCAGCACATGACCAGTGCGCCTTGCGGTAATAGTCGTGGCCCTGCGACTGGCTGGTGCTGTTTGCCGGGTAATGGACAGCACTAAACTGGCTGGATTTCCATTGGAGAGTTGACCGTTGTGGATAGAGTTTTCGATACCATCTCTCTCGTCGCGACATCGATTTGGCATTGATGATCGATCAGTTCCTTGGCCATCTCTTTGGCGATCTCCCGAATCGCGTGTAATTGCTTCTGGCCCACTGAGTCTTTTGGTGTTGTATGGTCTCTCAACAGGTCACAATACCCCACGATTACTGACAACTTGTTGACTAGCCCGTGAGCAAATAAGCAGGCAGGGCGATTTTTCCTCAAATCCGGAGTGGCCGAGGACAGTATCATAAAAGCAGTGCCTCCTTCGTAGGGAAGCCAAGGGGAAGAACTTCAGATGGGCTGACTTAGCTCAGTGAACCTGAAAGAGGAGAGGAACTGCTACCTCTACTTCAAGCCTACTCTGAACGCTCATGCGTGTCCAATGTCGAGATCGGTTCGGACCGCCAGAACATCGCCCACAACTGGCAAGTTCCTCTCGTGGGAACTTCAGTCATCTCGGTAACCTACGTTTCAGATCAAACAACGCTGTCAGTGCGATACAGCCGATTGACTGGCGAGAGACCCTTCCGAGAGAGTTGGTCGTTGAGATGGCGTTTAATGGACACAAATTGGTTCGCTTTGATAAGTCTGCCGAGGGGCGTAGTCGCGCCTAGAAAGTGGATTCGCAGTTGTACTTGAATGTCCTGCAAATCCCCGCGAATTCTCCGCTGCATCAAGCGAGGCGAAGACAGTGAAGACGAAGACATGGACTGTGATTGCCAACACGGGCAAACAAGCAGACCTTGAATCCGGCCTTGAGAAAAAAACGCTTGAAAAGCCGACATACATCAGCGCCCGAGATTTTAGTCATTGGCTGGCGGCCGGGAGCCATATTGATGACGATCCGTCGCGGTCCCTATTTAAGCGGTAAGGTCCCCTCCTTGCTGGGCCCGACATCTCCGTCGCACTGCACGTAAGTTTGCGCACGAGCGCATCTTTGTTCCTCTTCCGCAAACATCCCGACCAGACCGTGGACTGCTCCAGCTGTTCCCCCCGTTCCAACAATTGTTCACTTTTATACAGCGCTGGCAACGGCGTTGAGCCATAATTTCAACTTATTCCAACCATTCATAATGGGTGGCGGTGCTGGCTGCAACTTACTTCTTATGATAGTCCCGCATCGCACTCGTAATGTTTCGGCCCTGTTCGACGTTCAGCAACGGGAGCGTCCATGCCTGCCAAGCAAAACGATGATCGCGATAGAACGATGTTTCCCGAACCAAGCACTCAGCACCAGCCACCGAGCCCTGTGCCACCCGGAGAGCAACCGCCTCTGCACAGTGGCACATGGGTTGGGGACGCCGAACCAGTAACTCAGTTCCGTTTTCGCATCTTGGTGGTAGACGACGAACCCCAGATGCGCGAACTCACGCAGCTTGCACTGGAAAGCCGGGGCTATGAAGTTCTCACTGCGGCAGACGGGTTGGAGGGCCTGCATGCGCTTGGCAGGTCTCTGCCAGACTTAATCGTTTCCGACCTAAACATGCCTCGGATGTCGGGATTTGAGTTTCTGGCCGTGGTACGGGAGCGTTTTCCGCACATCGCAACCATTGCCCTGAGCGGAGAGAACTTCCTTAACGAATACCCGACTGCAATACAGGCGGACACGTTCCTGCGGAAAGACCAGTACACTCTCAAAAGCCTTTGCAACG
Organism: Terriglobia bacterium; assembly: GCA_963727085.1. GTDB lineage: Bacteria > Acidobacteriota > Terriglobia > Terriglobales > Acidobacteriaceae > Sulfotelmatobacter. The sequence goes on from CAVSER010000009.1 coordinate 813,285, forward strand.
AAGTCGGGAATCTTCTGGCTGCTTCCCCGATACGCTCGGAGGGAAGGAAGAGCGAGATTGCCCCGCTTTTCGTGCCGAGAGACAAAGCGGGGTATCTGATACTGACTTGCCCGAAATGCCTGCGGCCCGCCAAGCAGGAGGCAGGGGGCTTGAACGGCGGACTGCATGAAACGACTTGCCCGTCCTGTGGCACGCTGGTGAAATTTGAAATCAATCACGAGGTTGAGCCACTTATGAAACGCAATGATGCCTGAGCTTCACTCAGTTTTGAGTCTATTCCCAGCTTCGGATGAATAGCGACGATGTTTTGGCGGAAGTAAGAATTGGGGTGATTAGGCTGCTGCCTCATTACGCTGGAGCATTGAGTCAGAATGTGGCCCGAGCCTATGTGTTCGTTGGATGATGGGCACCAGCCGTTCTGCCAGTTCGCTCTTCATCACGTAATCATCAACCAACCACAAAATTCGTTCGGGCATGTCGGAGTAAGCCGATAGAAGGATGATCGGCAGGCTGGGATACCGTTGCTTGATATGACAGGCCACAGCTTCCGCGTCCATCCCTTCCTGTTTGTACTCCAGTAGAACCGCCGCCACCGATGTTTCCTCCAACGTCTTGATCGCATCATAGCCGTTGCAGGCGAGCTTGACGCTATAACCTTGCGATTCCAGAGCCGCTTTGCGAATCTCCAACATTTGTGGACGGTCATCGATGCACAGCAGAGTAGGGGAGTTCATGGGGACGTTCACTTTCTGGACTTAACAGTTGAAGAGTTGAAGTTATTAGGCTCGCCACTGCTGTCTCGACAGGGCTAATGGCGCAGCGTGAAGTTGTAACATGGCCGTGTCGCGTCTGGGGACGGCCACAAGCCATGAATATAGCCAAGGCAAATGGCACCTGTCTGTCCAAAAGTGCACATTGTTGAAAAACGCGAGTTGTTCGAACGCACGCGGACTGAACTAACCGCCAATAGGCCGAAGCCTGCGTTTCAGTGGCCTCCAGACTGTCTGTGGCCCTCACGAATCGCGGATCGGACACAGATACATAGTCCGGCCCTACCTTGGTAGCTTTGGCCCCGCTGCCATTGGTCCGCCCGACGCTAATCTGGCCTTTGCCGGACTCACTCAACGTTTCACTATTCGTGTCCGCGCTCTGATTGAGAACTTCTCGTGTGGAAAGGCGTATCATGAAGTTGCATATAAGAGAGTTGAAATATGCCATGTTAGCCAGCAGTGCTTCCTATCCTTCCGACTCCATCGGTAGCACAAAGTCTGCCGCAGATTCCCCGTGCTCCCCCTCACAAGAGAATGCTAGTTCTGCAAAAACGGTCTCAGCAGACGAATCCACTTCAGACGCCTTGGGTCGCTTTGACTTCGATCACAATACGGCTCCCATGTGGGTGTTCAATACCAACACTCTCGCCTTTTCTGCCGTGAACGATGCGGCTGTGCATCATTATGGGTACTCGCGGAAAGAGTTTCTATCGATGACCGTTCTGGATATTCGTCCTAGCGAGGACATTGTTCCGTTGTTGAGGGAAGTATTACACAAGGGAGTGCGCAACTCAGCAAAGGTGCTCCGGAGACACAAAAAGAAAGACGGCAACTTGATCGACGTTGAGGTCACGCGCTGTGAAGTGCTGTTCAACGGATGTATCGCCGATATGGTGACCGCTGTCGATGTAACAGGACACAATCCCGTTCCTAAGGGCTTCACGAAGACGGAGGAAACGAAGCGGGGGAGCAGTGCAGGATGACAAATTCAGTGCCGATGAAAGTGCGGCTCTACTGCGTGCGATCTTTCCTAACTATCCGGACATCAGGGGCATGAAAACTGTTCCGCCACTGGAAGCCTTTTTACGGAGTTTGCGAAGTAAGAATGGGACGGCTGCGTCAAATTACTGCCCTTTGACTGATCTCGCCCCATCGAGCAAGTGATTTCGCAGCCGCTCAAGACATCAGTTCGAGGAAGAGAGGAGTCTTCCAAATATGTACCATATCAGCAAAGACGCAGATGGCATCGTGCTAGTCTGTCACGACTGCCCGCACGTTGAGCGCATCGATTTGTTTGACGAGAGTGTCGGCAATCGCCGAACGCAGGCGGCACGGGCGATGCAGAATCACTCCCGCGATAAGCACGGCGCGGGATCGGTGCTCCTGCCCGTGCCTAAGGATGCGCTGGCGGCACATCATGGCTGAAACCTGTTCAGAGTTGATTCATCCTAACTCGATTCGGGGAACAGATCATCGAAGAGATCATCTGAGTTAGGGTTTTTCCTTAAATGTCCGAATGTGAGCAACTATGGAGTGGACATCATTTTCTGTCACCCCACGGGACAGGAAGGCGTGCGGGTATTCCTTGTGCTTCGTCCCGTAAGCGACAGTGTGGAAAAGTTGCTCGTCTGACATGCTCTGGACTTCTTTGGAATGCAGACTCGCCATTGGCATTTTCGCCGCAGCGTTCGTTTTTGATCGGCCATCGCTACCGTGGCATCGAGAACAGGTTTTGTTGAAGAGCCCAGTTCCCCGGTCGTCTTGTGCCAATGCGACAGAGGCAAGAATAAGCACCACGACACCCAACCACTTTTTCACAGAATGACTCATTCTTCCCTCAGTCTACTCCTCAAATCTCACAAAATTAGGACACTGGCATTTCCGTCCTGCTCTAGTATGGCAGAGCACGGTCATTCTTAATCAGACGACCACAACCCGGTTTCTCCCACTACTCTTGGCTTTATACAACGCTCCATCTGCGGCCAGAAGCAAATCCGTTTCCGAATTCGCTTCTACGCCGAAGCCCGTTGCGACAGTTGCGCCAATGCTGGCGGTCACCAAAATCTCAGAACTCGAACCGGGAATCGGTGCGGAGGAAATCGCCAGCCGAATTCGGTTTGCACTTTTCTGAACTTGAATGTCGTCGCAAGAAGAGAGGACTACCAAGAACTCTTCGCCTCCATATCGTCCAACTAGGTCATAGGGTCGGATAGCCTGAGCGATGCGGTTTGCAACTTCTCGCAGAACAGTATCGCCAGCCAAATGTCCGTGGGTGTCGTTGATCTTTTTGAAGTGGTCCAAGTCGAGCATGAGGATCGATGTCGATGTCTTTGCTCGTGCTCCTCGTTCCAGTTCTCGATGCAGTAGGTCCATTACGGCTCCGCGATTCCAGATGCCCGTGAGGGCATCGTGCATTGCCTGAAATCGCAGTTCCTCCCGAGCATTCACCAAATCCTGTTGCAGCGTAAGAATGCGCTTCCCGACCAGCAATCGGGCGCGTAATTCTTCACGGTCAAAGGGCTTGGTCAGATAGTCGTCCGCCCCGGCCTCCAGACCTTTCACCACGTCCTTTTTGTCGTCCTTGCCCGTTGCCAGCAAGATGTACTGATAGGCTGCGCTCTGCCGATCACGAACCTTGCGGCAAAGCTGGATTCCATCAATTTCAGGCATGACCCAATCGAGGATCATCATCTCCGGCGAATGCTCCTGCTGGAGGATGCTCCATGCCTTCGCGCCATCTTCCGCAACAATTACGTGATAGCCCCAGCTTTCCAACCATGTCTGAAGTATTCTGCGGAACATCGCGTCATCGTCAGCGATAAGCACATTCCCACACGGACTATCTGCCGCAGGTTGTGGAGAATGGATCGCGGTCGGCTGACCTGTGCTCATGGTTCAGCCCCCGAGGATGCCGCTAGTGATTTTCCCGGTTTTCTCTCGCGCATTGCTGCAACGATGGCAGAAATCTGAGGTTCTAAGGAGTCTAAAACTTGGGATGCTTTCTCAAGGTCATGTTTGCGACCGAGTTCTTCCAATTCACGAGCTTTCTGAGTCACTTCCGTGACCCCCAGATATCCCAACTCACCTTTCAATCCGTGCGCGGTTTTCTTCACGGATTCTGCGTCCCCCTGAGCTAAAGCACGGCGCAGTGTTTCCATATGCTGGGGCGTCTGATCGACAAATATATCGATTACCTCGGTAAGGAGCGTTTCGTCGCCCCCCAGCCGCTCAAGAATCTTTTGGAAATCTAGATTTAGCGGCTCCGCAGATTCAGCTTCTTGACGCGCTCTTGTGTTCGTGCGATCAAGGTGGGTGCTCGGCAGGCCCATCGCTTTAGCGATTTCCAGTTCCAGTTCTTCAATTCGAATAGGCTTCGATACGTATCCATCCATCCCAGCCGCCAAGCAACGCTCCCTGTCACCCTTGAGAGCATGTGCCGTCATCGCGATAATAGGAATATGGCCGCCCGTCGTCTTCTCCATCTGTCGGATGAGACCCGTAGCTTCAAGTCCGTCCATTACGGGCATTTGCACGTCCATTAGAACTAGGTCGAAGGTCTCGTTCTTGATTTTCTCTAATGCTTCGCGTCCGTCGTTCGCAATTTCGATCCGGTGGCCGCGCTTCCCGAGAACTCCTTTGGCGACCGCTTGGTTCACATGGTTATCTTCTGCGAGCAGAATTTGCCAGCTTCTCCTCTGTTCCCGAATCGAATGGCGTGTGACCAACGGGGTCTGAGCTATGGGTGAGGCTCCTAGCACTTGAACGATGGCATTCAACAGTTCCGATTGACCGACAGGCTTGGTCAGGTATGCGGCTATTCCCAACTCCCGGCAGCGAGCGGCATCGCCACGGCGGCCTGCGGAAGTCAACATCATGATTACAGGTGACGCCATTTGGGAATCTTTCTTGATCTGCGCGACCAACTCGAATCCGTCCATTCCGGGCATGGCAGCGTCCAACAAAAGCAGAGGGAATGGCCTACCCGCGTCCGCCGCTTGCTTGAGACAGCCTAAGGCGCTAGAGGCGTTTTCGGCCAAGGTTGGCTGCATATTCCAACTGCGGAGCCGTTCTTCCAAGATACGGCGGTTGGTGAAGTTGTCATCCACCACAAGGACTGGAATGCCATCCACAATTGCCTCAGGTGACGGCATGGGAAGCTGCGGCTGACTGCCGATGCCTAAGCGGGCAGTGAAATGGAAGGTGCTGCCATGTCCGACGACGCTCTCCAGCCAGACACGGCCACCGAGCATTTCGACCAGCCGCCGTGAGATCGTTAGTCCCAGTCCCGACCCGCCGAACCGTCGAGAAGTCGAGCCATCCGCCTGCGTAAAAGCCTCGAAAATCGTTGCCTGCTTGCCTGCGGGAATGCCAATCCCTGTGTCGGTCACGGAGAAGTGAAGCACGCTGCGCTCCGGTTCTCTCGATTCTTGCCGAATGTCAAGCGTCACTTCGCCATGCTCGGTAAATTTGATCGCGTTCCCTACCAGATTGACGATGATCTGGCGAAGTCGAGTCGGGTCCCCCACCATGGTTTCCGGCACCTCGGGCTCGACGCGGCAGTTCAGTTCTAAGCCCTTTTCCTGTGCACGCACTCCCAGAGCTTTCATCGCTGTTTCGACAGTAGCCCGGAGGTCGAATTCAATCGACTCAAGTTCAAGTTTGCCAGCTTCAACTTTGGAGAAGTCGAGGATGTCATTGATGAGGGTAAGGAGGGAGTCCGCCGACGACTTTGCCAAGGTCAGATACTCCCGTTGCTCCGCAGTCAGTTCGGTGTCGAGTGCCAGTTCGGTCATTCCCAAGATGCCGTTCATGGGCGTTCGTATCTCGTGGCTCATGTTGGCCAAGAACTCGCCCTTGGCACGGTTGGCAGCTTCGGCGGCTTCCTTGGCAATCTGCAATTCTTTAAGGGTTAACTTTCGCTGCGTTATATCGCGAGCGGCTGCCACGGTGTATTCTCGGTCGAGCACAACCCGCTTGAGTGCGACTTCAACCGCGAAAGTTGACCCATCCTTTCTTCGTCGCACAGTCTCGATGAGGGCAGACCCTTTTTTCTGCAAATCATCTTCGGCCTGATCTAGAAATTCATGGAGGCCGGGATTGATGTCAAGAACAGACAGCGACAGCAGTTCTTCGCGAGTGTAGCCCAAACCCAAGCATGCTCTCTCATTCATATCAACGTACCGAAGCGTTTCGGCATCGATCACGTCGATCGCATCATGGGACTGGTCAACTAAAGCTCGGAAGAGCTTCTGTGCGTTTTCGGCACGCTTTCGCTCTGTGATGTCGTGCACCGTGCCTAGAAGCATCCGCCGCCCGCTTAGAGTCAATGCCGTCAGGCAGACCTCAGCCGGGAACACATTTCCGTTTTTGCGCTTGTGCAACCATTCGAAACGTTCCTTGCCGTTGAGAAACGCGGTGGCAATGTGCTGTTCGGACCCTGCTCGGGAAGGCGTGCCGTCAGGCTGGTTCGGGGGAGAAATATCGGCGGGATTGACGAATTCGTCCTTTGTCGAGCATCCGAACATCTCCAGTGCGGCCGAGTTGGAGTCCACAAAACCTTTTTCGTCTCCGAGCCAGCTAGCATCCGCCGAATCTTGAAACAAGGCGCGGTAGCGGCTCTCACTATCCTCGATCATCTGCTGGGTACGCTTGCGGTCGGAGATATCTCGGGCAATTCCCAACACCGCTGGGCGGTGCCGATATTCGATTAGCCGAGTGTTGAGCTCTACGGGGATTCTTCGTCCGTCTTTGGCGATGTGAGTCATCTCAAACAGGAGATGCATTTCTGTCCGCAAGCGGCCGAGAATTGGAATCACCTTTCCCAAATCCTCGGGATCATCAATGTCACGCAAAGACAATCGCAACATTTCTTCTCGTGTATAGCCTAGTCGCTTGCAAGCGACTTCGTTGACTTGAAGTATCTTGCCGGGTGCAGAGCCTTCTGCCCAATCTACGATGAAGATGGCATCACTCACACCTTCGAAGAGGGTTTGGTACTGCTGTTCGACCTGCCGAGCCTTTTCCTCCCGCTGTTTCTGCTCGCTGATGTCTATAGCTATTCCAAGGATACAAGGCTCGTTCTCAAAGGTGATGCGCACACCCGTCAGGTAGCACGGAACTTTTGCCCCGCTCTTCGCGACCAGCAAAGCCTCTAGCTCTTCCTTGCCATTGTCAAGTGCACGTTTCATTCCCTGCTGTACGGCAATCAGGCTATCAGGGGCGACAACTCTCACGATTCCAGCCTGCAAGATGTCAGCCGGGGCATGACCAAGGAAATTCGTATTCCATCGCTTAACGTTACCCGCAGCGTCGAATATGCAAATTACTCCGGGAAGGCTCTCCATCAGGGAGTCTTCAAAAGCCGACGACTGGTGGGGTCTTTCTGCGGAAACGACCTGTTGCCGGAGAATCACCGCACTCAGAATGAACACCAATACGGTGCAAAACAAGACTGTAACGAGGTGGGACTGCCATGGGGTCAGATTGACCAGAGTCGTTGTTTTTATCGCCTCGTAAGCACTGGTCGCGAGCAGAGCGGCACATCCAGCGATGGCTGCTTTGGGAAGATGAAGAACGGTCGTTATACGGTCGCCTGTCACAATTGCGCCCCGCTCGCTTGTGCTCGGGCTTGCGGTTCGGGACCGTGGCTCCGCAACTTGTCAGCAACCTTGTCAACGGCCAAAGGCTTGCTGAAATAGTAGCCTTGAATTTCGTCGCACTGATGGTCCCGCAAGAAGGACAGTTGCGCTTCGTCCTCGACGCCTTCGGCAATCACCTTGAGCCGAAGGCTTTTTGCCATGCTGATGATTGCGGCTGTGATGGTCGCGTCATCGGGATTAACTGCAACGTCCTGAACAAATGAGCGGTCAATCTTGAGCCTGCTGATCCGAAGCCGTCTCAGATAGCTGAAATTGGAAGAGCCAGTTCCGAAGTCGTCAATTGCCAGCGAGACGCCCATGGCTCTTAGTTCCTGAACCACTCTTAACATCAGTTCCGCATTGGCTAAGAGAATGCTTTCCGTTAGCTCCAGTTCGAGGTATTGCGGTAGCAGTCCTGTTTCTTGGAGCACCTTCTTGACCAGCCCGCAGAAGCCCTCTTGGCGAAACTGGATCGCCGATACATTTACTGCTACTGTCATCTTGGGAAGACCGTCCTCTTGCCATTTCCGGACTTGAGAACAGGCGGTCCTCAGCACCCATTCGCCGATGGGGAGGATCAGACCGCTATTCTCAGCAATTCGAATGAACTTAACCGGGGACACAAGACCCAATTCCGGGTTTTGCCAGCGGAGGAGTGCTTCCAGTCCGGTGATCCTTCCCGTGGAAATATCCATCTGTGGTTGATACATGAGAAAAAGTTGTTCTTTGGCGATTGCTGAACGCAAGCTGCTTTCTAAAGTCAACCGCTCGACTGCCTGTGCGTTCATATCGTCCGTGAAGAAGCGAAAGTTGTTACGTCCGTCGGCCTTTGCGTTGTACATCGCGGCATCGGCGTTCTTGATCAGGGTCTCGCAATCCGCACCGTGTTCTGGAAAGATGCTGATGCCGATGCTGCAACTGATGTTGAGGGAGTGCCCCTGAATGAGAAATTCCGCCGTCATTGCGTCCATCAGTCTCTCGGCGGCTACGGCAGCGTCGGGCGTGTCCTTTACGTGAGACAACATGATCAGGAATTCATCGCCTCCTAGACGGGCAACGGTGTCCTGCTCACGCCCCCATCGTTTGAGACGTTCTGCAACCTCCTTCAGAAAGAGGTCGCCAACGGAATGCCCTAGTGTGTCGTTGATATCTTTGAAGCCGTCGAGGTCAAGGTACAACAGGGCAACTTTAGTCTTTTGCCGATGAGCGGCTGCCAGTGCCTTCGTCAATCGATCATGAAGAAGAGTGCGATTGGGTAGACCCGTAAGATCGTCGTATAACGCTAGGTACTGGACCCGCTGTTCGGCGATCTTGCGGGCCGTGATGTCTTGCTTGATGGCAATGAAGTATCGATTGCCGGGATCAGCGGAGTCGCGGGTCACAGGCGTAATCGTCATCTCTTCGGTGTACTTGGTCCCGTCTTTCCGTTTGTTGACGATTTCGCCTTGCCAGACATTGCCTGATGAAATGGTTGACCAGAGGTCAGCATAGTAGCTTTCCGACTGATCGCCGGATTTCAATAAGCGAGGGTTCTTGCCCAAAACCTCTTGCTTGCTGTAGCCCGTCATCTTTGTGAATGCACCATTTACCCACATGATTGACCCTTGGGAATCTGTGATCACGATCCCATTCGCTGCCGCGTCGAGGGCTGCTGCCTGCAAATCTAGCCGCTTCATTGCTTCGCTGAGTTCATGGGTACGTTCGTTCACTCTTTCTTCGAGAGTCGCGTTGAGCTTGCTAAGTTCGTTCTTTGCGTGTATGCGTCCGGTTATTTCGCGGGCGGTCGCTCGGGTCGTGAATATGGCGATCACGATCGCCAAGGCCACCGCCAACCCAATCAGCAAGGAAGTTAGGAGACGAGCCTTCGCATAATCAACCTGAGCCTGTTTGACAGCATCGTCCAACTGGCTTTTCTGAAACTCAACGAACTGATCCCAAGCCGTATGATATTTGAGCATTGCTGGCTCTACTTCTTTGAGGAGCACCTCTTCCGCTTCGTCGTGTTTATGTTCATCGACAAGTAAATGGATAGCTCGCTCGTAGCTGTCCACGTAGAGTTTTCTTGTTAGTTTCACCTCAGAGAGCAGATGCTTCTCTGCCTGCGACTCACAGCGACGCTCACTCTCCTCCACTAACGCTGTGATTTCCTCGCTATTCTTAGAACGGGTTGACATCAGGTTTTCGACGAGTTCCCTATTCTCGACGAGCACTATTTCCATCACGATGCGATTGTTATCATTGGAGAGCATCCACGCTCTTCGTGCCAATTGAAGGTTCGTTGACTGCCTTCCCGTGATATCGGAAAGCGCCTGTTCGATCCCTTGCATCCGGCGAAGCCCCAATTGCCCAATGGTCACCAAGGTGGCAATCAGCACAGCGAATGCTGCGCCCAATCTCAGCCCCATGGGTTTAGTTCTCAACAGAGACTCCTAGTGAGACAGTTTCGTGAGTTGAACGCACAGAGAGAGAACTTGGTCGGTGCTTTAGGCACTACAGCGAGACCCGCGATAGAGTGCGCACGGATCGTCCGGAAGAAGGTGTACTTCTTGGACATAGCTCATCAGATGAGGCAAGCTGGGGAGGGCATGCGACTGGGTGCTGCATCTCGACGGCCAGATTCAATATCTACTGAAGGCGCTGATTCTATGTGAATTGTAAAAGGTCTTGCGAAATGCCTCGAAACGGGTCTGTTCTTGATTCGGACACGGTTCCGGTTTGTGGACCTGTGGACGGCGGTGATTTCCAGTCAAGACGCGATGCTGCAACTGATCCGCCAACTCTTGTGAGAAAAAACGAGTTCTAGTTTGGGGTGCGTAAGGATTCGGGCCCATCGTTCCTTTCTCTCGATGTGGACGTTGGGGGGCAAGACCTGACCCGTGAATGATGCAAGCGTGAGGAACTTTGGCTGCGAACAGGCGCGTAATCCGCCTCCCACATCCGCCTCGCCAACAGCGGCCTTGGGCCTGCAATGAGATGCGGACAACACTTTCGTAACGAGCAAACAGCATGAAATCACATCTCTCGCGAACACAGAAGGGGAAGAATGGAAAGGAGTGTCGTCACGTTCTCGGACACGGCATCTTTTGAAACTATGATGTTTGAAAGGCCCGTCTAGTGAATAAGAAAATATTGTTTGTAGACGATGAACCAGCGGCGTTGAGCTGCTATAGGCGGATGCTGGACAATGAATTTGATATTGTGACCGCTGCCAGCGGCGACGAGGGCCTAGTAACGCTCCGCAATCACGGTCCCTTCGGAGCCGTTGTTTCCGACATGAAAATGCCGGGTATGGATGGAGTGCAATTCTTGAAGCGTGTACGCCAAGTTTCCCCCAGCACAGTAAGACTCCTGCTGACCGGGCACCTCGATCTAAACGGAGCAGTCGATGCGATCAATGAAGGATGTATCTTCCGCCTGCTGATGAAGCCTTGCGGAAAATCCGTCCTGATGGAAGTAATCACAAAGGCGCTGGATTGTTACCGTGAACGAAAAGAAGAGCGAGTGTCGATTGAGCTACCTGTGCGTTTATACCGGGCGGATGAACATCTGAAACCTCAATTGGTTCGCACCCTCGATATCTCAAGCTCGGGAGCGCGGCTTGCTGGACTCACCGAACCGCTGGAAAAAGGGGAAATTGTCAAACTCGCGTGCGGTCAGAACGAGGCACCCTTCCGGGTGGTCTGGGCCGGTGCTGAGGGTACCGCAAGAGCGGGTCAGTCCGGACTTGAGTGCCTAGCAGTTAATGCAGACCTCTGGAAGTTGGACCTGACTCAATTGAAGGATGATAAACCGCTGATGCGTGCTCTCGCAGTCCAGAGGGGACTCCTGCCTCAGGAGAAACCTCCGTTAAGTACCCTCGACTATGAGGGGAACTGCACGCAGGCACGCACGATTGGAGGAGACTACTACGATTTTATCGATATGGGCTCGGGGGTAGTCGGGTTCGTATTGGCGGATGTCGCCGGGAAAGGCATTGCGGCTGCCCTGCTGATGGCAAGTTTGCAGGGGAGCCTCCACAGTCAATACAGTAGTAGCTCGAAAGATATCTCCCAGTTACTCACCTCAGTGAATCGCCACTTCTACAAGCACACAGCGAAAGACCGCTACGCGACCTTGTTTTTTGGGCGGTATAGCGATGCCACACGAACTCTGCATTATGTCAATTGCGGGCACAACCCTCCTGTACTGCTGCGCAAGGGAGGTCGGGTTGATAGACTTGACGCGACCGCCACTGTTGTCGGCATGTTCCAAGAGTGGGACTGTTCCGTAGCCGAGGCTCGGCTGGAAACCGGAGATGTATTAAGCATCTTTACTGATGGGATCACGGAGACGACGGGCCATAGTGGAGAAGAATTCGGCGAGGCTCGTCTCTTGGACGTATTGCGAGAGAGCCGGAATCTTGAAGCGGCGGACATATTGCAGAACGTCGAGAACGCGGCGCAGGAATTCAGGTCGGGCGAGCAAGAAGACGATCTAACCCTAGTGGTCGCACGCGCTTTGTAACGGCTCGCTCACGTCCCGACTAAGGCGTCTGGCCCGAAGGTATACCCGGCTGACCATTGACGGTCGAGTCAAAACAGGGGCGAAAGGCCGCCAAAAGAGGACTCAAAATACTACCCCTTTCTGACTACCGGGGAACCTTTGGTGATTTGGTGATGTCATCTCGGCTGCAGTGAATACTGGAAATCCGTCTGGAATCTAGACGTTTCGCAAACCCGCCTGTGATGCATGCGTCTACCCTTGCTTTAACGCGAACGCCAATGCACTCATGCATTTACAGGCAGCGTTGTCCCGTCGAAAACTGGTGGCGAGCGGATTGCTGCTTGTAACACTGCGTTTGTTCAATCCCGTAACAAAGCAAGAAAGGAAGAATAAGTGAAAATGAATCTCGCCCGAACATCCTTAGTCATGGCCGCATTCTTAGTCCTCAGCATGGGTGCGTTTGCGGTAACAGGATCGCAATCGTCGCTAACTATACAAGCGGAAATTCCCTCCATCGACGCGCTCTCTTGCACCAACTCGAATGATGGCACTCAAAATCTTGACTTCAATTTCGTTAACGACATCGGCCAATCAAGCATAACGCTTGGAGTGATTTGCACCTACTCGACCAATGACCCTTTTGGAGTTGATATATCGGTCAGAAATGACAATGATCTGAGGGGCAATTTTGGAGCAGTGATCTATCTCTCCAACAGCCTTACCGTAACAGACGGCAACTTTTCGCCGCTACCTCTGCCTTCACTCTATCAACAGATGCCCCTTAACCGAGGTTTATCCCAGAGCGGTGCATCGAATGCCACGATCACCTACCAGTTAGCGATGAATCTCGGCCCTAACGTCAAGACTGGCAACTATTCCGAGGGGCAGATCACGTTCATCCTCGGACCGTCCGAAGTGAATTAACACGCCGAGCAAGTACAGATGCGGCACAAAGAGTTTGGGCTCCCCTCGGTGGGGCAGCGAATGCTGCTCTGCCGCCCACCCAGACTCTCCCGTTAGTAGCCGAGCAGTCTAAGCGCGGGCAGGTGTAGACGCGAAGGCGGCAAATGTTCAACCAGCGAATATCCAAGATCGGTGTGATCTTATTGCTCTTCTGGGCGAGTTGGGCCCGCGCTGGGACGACCCCGTCTTCGGCGACAGCGGTCAACATCGAACTTATCCCCGAATCCCCCTTTGTCAACCTTTCCTACGAAAACTCAGCGGATGGTATTCGTGAATCAAGGGTTTCAGTCCATGTGGTCATAAGTGGCGCTACTGCCAAATTCTTACGTCCGATTGAAATCTATGCCTGTCTTCCCACCGAGGAAGGGCTGCGATCCGCCGCCAACTCTTCAACCTTGTCTGCCGCCAGCCTACGCATTCGCAACGACCACGGAGAGTGGGTCGCTCTGGAACCCTTGCCAGAGCTACAAGGCCGCCGCGGGGTTCGCATTGCCGTCATCAACTCGTCCGCGAACATCCTGCTGTCGATGCAATTGCAGGTTGCGCCGCGTCAAGCCGCGGGCAGATATCAAGGAGTTCTCATGCTGCAAGCACAGGAGCGACAGTGAATCACTTCAACAGGTTTCGTGAGCAGAGAAGGCTACTTCTCTGGATTGTTGTGCTGGCCGGGATGAGCATTCCGGCGAATGCTCAGCGGATGAGCCCGATGCAACAGGACTTCGAGCGGAAGGCACGTGGCAGCGTCGAAGTGGCCAATGCGGATGCTTTCCCAAAATTTCTTGCCTGTAAGGCGGAAGGCTTCGATGTGGATGATCGCGGGAAGATTGCACTGCACCCACTTGATCCCGATCTGCACGTTCGTATTGCTTCGGAGCGAACCGAGATTGGGCCGAAACAGTCGAAACAGATTTCGTTCGATGCAACTCCCGCTACTGTACCGGCATGGTTCGCCGTCTTATGTGAATTCTCGCCGGTGAATCGTCAGGCCGCAATAACCGTGAACATGGCAATCTTCTCAGTCATTCTTGTGCATGGCCCGGAGAAGGCCCCGCCATCTATAGCAGCCACCGCGAAGTACGTAGGAGGCAAAGTAATCGTTGAACTGGAGAATACTGGCACGGCGCTTGAGAGGGTGAATTCCTGCACTATTTCCGGCCAGAAAGGTAAGGTCGAGATTCCAAGAGTTCTCCTGTTTCCAAAACGGAAGCGGATCGCAGAAGCAGACTGGGCGGCCTTGGCTGCGCCGGAGAGGGTGAGAATCCAAGTTGGCAAGAAGACTCTGGAAGTACAGGTTAACTAGGCAGGCAGGTCGATGTCTGCTGCTGCTCGCACCGCTGTTGGGTTGTTTCTTTCCATCGGCTACGGCTCAACTGGTGACCGTGGCCGCCGGGCGTGGGTTGGAAGGCGAACCGAGCGGTGGCGTCGTAGGCATTAATTTCGGCGACTGGCAGATGGAAGGCTCGTTGGGGATTTACAACGGTTCCATCGTTGGCGGTGCGAACGCCAGCGCGAATATCAACCAGCACTGGAGCGTCACAGCAGGCGATCAGCGGCTTGAGTTGGCCATCCCGACCAACAGATATATGGACACCTACGTGATGGCGCGGGGCGCGTCCGTAAGATATTCTCCGACGGCTGCCACTACAGTGAGACTCTTTGGTGGCATGGCCGGGGGCGGCGGGGCGTTCCCACTCACTTCATTCTTTACTCCTAAGATTCCGCTCGGTGGTGTTTCAATCGATCATTACCTCGACTCTAAGCAGCGGATTCTTTTATTCTCCCGCGCATTGTTCAGCAACCAGCAAACGATTCTGGGTGGGATTGCGTATCAAACCAAACGCTTGCAGACGGGGATCGCCGCAGGCACGGGCAGCAACCAGCCACATGCCGAGGGAATGTTGAACTATGTGGACAAGCAGTGGGACATCCGCCAGCAGTACCTCTACTCCGGCAGCCGTTTCCAACTGTTGACGATGCCGCAGCTACGACTGATTCCAGAAGACCGCGAGAACCTTGATGTCCGATGGAGTCCATGGAAACTGGGAAGCTTTAGCGTGGGGAGGCACGAATACCTGAACATGACGGACTCCGGAATAGGCTCGCGGGGCTCCATCGATTCCGGGGGCGTGTCTCTCTTTCTGCATGGCGTGGGTTTTGGCGGAAACGTGTTTGAAAGCAAGTACGTGGGTGTTTACAGTTCCGCGACTTCTTTCTTTGCAAGCCAGAAATTACCCCATGGAGTGCGCGTGAATGAAAACTACTATCTGCCTCTGCACGCCGCTAACCCAGTTCCGGTTTTGGTTATCAATGTGGATGAGAACGTGAACCGCCGCCTGCAACTACGTCAGTACGTTTCGCACATGAGTGGACGATGGAGCGTGAATTACGGGGGTGGGTTTCACTGGGACTCATGGGATGTGAACGTGGGCTACGTGACGAACTTTATACCGCTGCTGGCTCGGGGAGGTCAATTCCAGCAGGCAATGAGTGTAAGCGGGCATTTGAATCTCGGTCGATGGTCGTTCGGCGTCCACTCGATTGTTCAACCCGATGGCAGCGTGGTCTACGCCTACGACATTCGCAGCTATTTTCTGCACCAAGGGAATAATCGAAATCTCCAGTCGCCAATGTCCCGCTCCCGAGCCGAGCTTCCAAACTTTCTGATCACGGGATTGGTAGAGCTAGAAGGGTCGGGGCTGCCGGTTCCTGACGTGCCGGTTCGAGTCGGCGACAACACGGTCTACACCGACGAAAAAGGCGCATTTAGCCTGCACGTCGCTCATCAGCGTTCCTACAAAATCCAACTACTTCTGGAGCGCCCGGTCGGTGACCACTACTACGACTTGGCGAGCGGGCCAACTGAAGCGATGGCGGGAACTGAGGAGGCTCCGGGTCAAGCGAAGTTTGTATTGCGCGTGAGTCAGAAACAAGTGGACAACCCGCCTCACCGGGGCATCGAGATCAGGGGGCCATCTGCCACCGAAGTCGCTCCGAGCAACCACGAAGACTAGAGGAGCCGGTTAGTCTTGAACGTGCAATTGATTCCTGATTCCTCTTACGCCAGTGATTGGTCTGCTCGCCGACAACTGGAATATACAGAGCAGGGAGTTGACATTCACCACATCTAGCGCCTCTGTGCTCGCCCCACAAAAGCCTTCATTCAACTGCCGTCATCTGTTTTGCGTCGAAAACCATATTTCTTCGGTTTTACTTGTCGTACATCTCGTAATGCGTGGAGCACGGCTCTAGCTCGATCAGGAAGTCCTTGTCGAAATCGTAGTATTTCGCCACGCTGATGTCGTCTCCGGCAAAGGCGCGGATCGCCTCCTCGGACTCCCAGAACGTGACCATCAGGAAATGTGCGGTATCGCCCTCCATGCGGCGCAGCGCGTAGGCTCCCTTGTTGCCGGGAGTCGAGCGGTAATCAGGTATCGCAACGGTGCGCATCAAGCTCAGGTACTCGTCGCTTTTGGCTGCGGGGGTCGCGCCATGCCAGATTCGGGTGATCATGGGGAACTCCCTCCGGGTCATTGGGTCCAAAGCACTTAGATGATGCAATCGAAAGTTTGGCACTCAGAAATGGATCGACGGTATCGGCACACTTCCAATCAATGACGCGCCTGACACTTCGGAGAGTTCTGCCTCACTTTGCTTACATCTTTCAGGCATAGCGGGTTTCGGTTATCTCTATCTTTCGGGACTACCTTGCTGATTCCCTTAGTGAGAGGGTTCATCTATTAGTCCCAGAGTACCCAACAATGTGCACTTTTGAACAGACAGGGCCATATGCACTAGGGCATCCTTTCGGACGATCCGGTATTTCCACATAAATTGCATCAGACTCACGAAATAGTTGAATAGTCGTGAGAGGGCCTGAAGCTGGCAGGAGGCCACAATGATCCCGACCGATCCGCCTTCCAAGAAAACAATCCTTTGCATCGATGACGATGCGTCAATCCTGCGCTACGAGAAGGCGTTGCTTGAAAGGTCTGGCTACGCTGTTCTCAGCGCACCTTCGGCGCAACAAGGACTCCAGCTTGCAATCACGTGCAAGGTTGATGCAGTCCTGCTCGACTACGAGATGCCTGAGATGAACGGACACGAGGTTGCCTCCAAAATAAAACTCGTCAAGCCGGAACTAGCGGTCATCCTGCTGTCCGGGCGCGAGGTGCCGATGCAGGCGTTGGCTTTGGTCGATGCGTTTGTGCCCAAACTTGGAGCCAGCCAACAATTGTTACCCATGATTGCCGAGCTTTGCCGCCGGAGTCAAAAGGCGCAGCACACGCAAGGAAGCATTTAGCGGAAAGAACCGCGGTACATAGTGCCCCCGGCCCTCCCCCTTTGAGCCGATTGCGGGGGTTTCTGTGCTCGGAGTAGCAACCGCAAAAGGGTTCGGAGGGGTCCAGTGAACGCTGCTCCCAAATTGAAGCGTGGACAGGCGGAAGAGCCTCTGCGTGCCTCCGAAGTTCGGTATCGTCGCCTGTTTGAAACAGCCCAAGATGGGATACTGATCCTCGATGCGCGGTCGGGATTGATAACCGACGTGAATCCCTTCCTGACGACCCTATTGGACTATTCACGGGACGATTTTCTCGGCAAAGCCCTGTGGGACATCGGCGCTTTCAACCAAGTTCAAGAATCGAAAGCCGCGTTTCGGGAGCTTCAGAACAAGCAATACATCCGCTACGAAAATCTGCCGCTGGAAACCAGAAGCGGGCGGCGGGTGATCGTAGCAGAGCGAAGGTTCGTGTCGCTCTGCCGTTCGCTGGTACACCATGCATGATTAGGATCGCGGCATGAACGCAAAGGAATCGAGATTTTTAATTACTATGGTTTCTGCGTCTCCAGTCCGGGAGTACCTGAATCACAAAGCTGCCGTGACATAGTCGCCAGTCTGGCCCAAAAGGCTTCTTCCTGACTTCCGTAGCGCCCGAACCGCCCCAGCCGACTTGAACCCCTCCCGGCAGCAAATTCGCAGCAGAATCGGCTTTCGCCAATTACCCGGTTACGCTCGTAACGGAGGTGTTTGTCTGGTCACAGACACAACCAAAAGGGATAAGGATTATTGACGCAAGAGCCTTTTGTCCGACAGACCAAATAGGAGTGCTACCAACGACAATGAGTGCAACCGATACATTTCAATCTGCCTCCGATTTTGTGAAACGTCTCCGTTCACTTCGCCAATTACGACGAGATCACAAGCTCGAGTTGCGCAATCGAGTGTTCAGGAAATCTCTTTCCCGTAGCGAACGAGAAGAAGTTCTTGCCAAAACAGATCGCCGTTGTCACGTCTGCGGTGGTCTCATAGAGGACAGCAAGTGGGAAGCTGACCATGTATTTTCCCATTCTCTGGGTGGCGAGCATTCTTTGGATAACTACCTACCCGCTCATTCGACCTGTAACGGCTATCGGTGGTTCTACGAACCCGAGGAGTTTCAGTGGATTCTGAAGCTCGGCGTCTGGATCAGGACGCAAATTGAAACCGAAACGGAATTGGGGCAGCGGGCAGCGAAGGCATTTTGCAAGTACGACTGCGTTCGTGCTTCCCGTCGCAAGAAACCCAAGACCAAAGCAAAGGGTGTCTCAACTGATGGTCGGTAGAAGCCGCTTTTTCACGTCAGTACTTAGGAGAGGTTCCTGTGATGGCAGTTATAGAGGAGTTGTTGCAGCCGAAACTCACATTTGGAAAGCCGGAAGAATCTCAACTTCTGACTCTGCCTGATGGTTCGGAGGTCGCCGTTCCAAAACGGTCTATGGAGTTCCGCCTATGGAGCCCCGCTCGGAAGTGCTGGAACAAACCTGTCCTCAATCTGATGGGCAAGCAAGTTTGCGCGGAAACGGCCGTCGTGAGGCTGCTCTCGGAGGATCAATGGGAGGCGGTATGGGTGAGCAGCAATGGTTACCGCAACGATCTTCCCCCCGCGCCTTTTTGCAAGCTAAAAGCAGAAGCAGAGACGGCATTGCGTAAAGTGAGGGGCACTAAACTGACAGGTTGTTGGGACGTGTTCGCGTTCAAGAACTGCACGCCATTGTTCATCGAATGCAAACGGAAAAAGAAGGACTCGATTACAGTTCCTCAACGGGAGTGGCTTTCCGCTGCTCTGAGAGTAGGTTTCACGCTGGAAAACTTTCTGATCATTGAATGGACAGCGGAGGACGCGCAACCCTCGCTGCTTGGCTGAATCCCACAGCGGAACTGAACCCCTCCCGGCAGGTAAATCCTCGCAGAATCGGCTTACTGAGGACAGCCCCAGACCTCCACTGGTCGCATTTGCTTCACGTCCGTTCCCGATAGAATCCCACAAATGTGACCGGAGTCACTGACAAGTTAAGCGCCCATAAATGATCCTGAACAACGTCAGCTTCCCCCTTTGCTTTAAGACAGAATCCGCCATACCGAAAGCCCCGGATGTCCGGGGCTTTTTGCTGGAGCAACCGCGTTCGGCAAGTCTTCCTGCTGATCTGGGAAGGTCAACCGCCGATTGGATTCAACGCAAGCAGGCTGTTTGCTGCTCGACATGACTCCCCTCGCGACAGTTTTCGATTGTCTCGCCGTCGTTGTGCCACAATGACTCGAAGCATCGAGCCAAGCTCATCCGACAACTAGGGGGATCAGTGGAGCGGATCACGCCCCGTTACGTTTTTGAGGCACGTATCCGAATACTCGTCCAACGAGCTTCCCAGAATCTAGCGATGGAGGGGTGGGCTAGAGATATAAGCGAAACTGGAATTAGCGCCTTTGTTGCGCAAGGGCTAATCGCTGGGGAACTGGTAACCCTAGAGGTTCCTCTGGCTTCGTCACAATGGCACAGCATTCCCGCGAAGGTCGCCAGATGCATAGGGACACAATACGGTTTTCAGTTCACAGCTTTGAGCCCCGGCCAGCGGGAGAACATCCGATTCGCAGTACGAGATCACCCAGAGATAGGGGGATACGACCACGCCACCGAAGCGAAATCCCGCGAGCACCAACGCGAGGGGGAAACGAGACGATCAGCACAGGAACAGGCAACGCAACGGGCCGCTGACGCCGCCTTCGCTGACCGTGCTCGGATGCTCATAAAGCGAGGATACACACCGAAGGTTGCGGTGGAACTGATTCTTCATGAATTGGAGTTCGAACAGGGCAACAATTCGAGGGCCATGGAGAAGGCGCGTGCCGATGCCGAGGATTTTCTTAGGAGAGCCCGCCAAGGCCTCATTTGATGTCGAGTTTATCGGAGCAATCCAAATTGCGGCGGCCTTTCAAGGGCGCTGAGTGTAAGCACATTGGCCAGCCCTCTGCCCGTACCTTGGAATGAAGCCGTTTCCTCAACCCGAACCGCTGACCGATGCTCTACCACGAAAACGACGAAGACCCGGAGATGCGCCCGCAGCCGATCAGCCCGGAGAAGCGAGAGGAGATCGTTAACCGGAATTGTGCCAACTCAAAGTGCGATAGTATGGCGCGAGAAAGTCTGAGGGGAATCACCATGACTTGGTTTCTTGCTATGACACTCATCTTCGCAGGATTCCTAACGCCGCTTTCCGCCGCTCCTTCATCCTCGTCGGCTGGCTTGCTGCTCGTCGCCAACAAAGGCGATCAGACTCTTGGGTTAATTGACCCGGATAGCGGGCGGCAGGTTGCGACCATCATGGAGGGAGGTGTTACCGGACATGAAGTTGTCGCCTCTCCCGATGGCAAGAGGGCATTCGTACCCATCTACGGCAACTCTGGAGTCGGTATGCCGGGCACGGACGGAAGCACAATCGCTGTGATCGACCTCAGTGGGCGCAAGGTAATCCAGACTATCGACTTTGGACATGGTGTTAGGCCCCATTGCGCCGTGTTCGGTCCCAAAGACGGTCTGCTGTATGTCACCACCGAGCTAGACAAATCCGTAACGATCATCGATCCCCACTCCCTAAAAATTGTCGGGAGCGTTCCGACCGGGCAAGCAGAATCCCACATGCTGGCGATCAGCCCCGATGAGAGCAAGGGCTACACTGCGAATGTGGGTCCGGGAACAGTATCGGTGCTCGACCTCGTGGGACGAAAAACCCTCACGGTGATTCCTGTCGCCGGACACGTGCAGCGCATTTCGCTTTCTCCTGACGGGCACTGGGCGTTTACTTCCGACACAGAGAAGCCCCGGCTGGCGGCAATCGATACCGCCACGAATAAGGTTGATCGCTGGATCACACTACCCGGTACGGGTTACGGGACCGCCCCCACTCCTGACGGGAAATGGCTGCTAGTTGCAATTCCGAGCACGAATGAAGTTGCTGTAGTCGATGTGGCGACCATGCGGGTAGTACGGACGATTAAAGTGCCACCTTCCCCTCAGGAGGTGCTGGTACGACCAGATGGTATGGTGGCTTACGTTTCCTGCTCCGCTAGCCACCAGATTGCTGCGATCCAGATCAACGATTGGAGTGTGAATCTGATCGAAGCCGGACACGGGGCGGATGGTCTCGCATGGGCGAAGTGATGGTTGCATTGGTTTAAGCCAAAATCGTTCATTTCGGGGCTGGATGACGGGTCGGGTGGCGCTGGGATACCGACGCTAGCCCGTTCCAAAAACCACTGGTTGAATTTCAGTGTCGAAGATGGTACTTGGGGTGGCTGGGGACCGAACTGTTCAGGGCGGGCGACTGTGCGTTGTTCGCAGGACCCGCCGAGGCAACGACACGTTATCCCTTTCACCCAGCCCTACTGAATTGGATGTTCCTTCGCATCGCCGTTCTCGTCGAGACCCTGCGCCAGCCATGCCTGACGCTGAACTTCATCAAGCCTGTCTTCCGCTTCCTTAATCCAGTGGCGATAGGTCTTGCGGATTTCCTCAGGCGACGTGCCCACCATGTCGGCCACGTCCTCGACACGGATGCCCGCAGCCAGCCATTTGCTGATCCGATAATGACGGAAGCCGTGTGGCGTCATCTTTACGCCTGCATGCCGAAACACCTTGTACAGGTCTTCACGCCACTTCACATACGTGCCGGGGAACGCTGGGGAGCCCAACCCTTGAAGCTGCTCAGTAAGCGACTGGCTGACCCGCACACGGTAAGCCTCGCCAGTCTTCGTGCGATTTCCACGGATGAGTGTACCGTCGTGCAGCATGGGGCACCGTTCCGGCTTTGAGAGCCCGTATTTTTTGGCGTCTTCCTCAGACATCCCGAACTTTTGAGCGTCCACCAAAGCCATACCCGACTCACTCATCAGGCGTGCGAGGATGCCCTCCCGGCCCGTCGCCGTCACGAGCACCTTCTCGATACCCTGCTTGGACGGCGGCACAACCTCTTTCTGCTTGTACTTAATGCGAAACTGCGGATATAGCCGAGTGTTCGGGATGGGGCTCTTTTCGATGTAGCCCATACCGACTGCCCAACTAAAAAAGCCGCCGATGACTGCCCAGTGAACGGACAGGCTGCTGCTGTCGCCCGTGCGGAACGGCAGGCTCATGCGGAACTTCATCGCCCGTTCCGTGGATACGGCGAGGAGAAGAACGACTTCGTTGTTCTCGCACCACGCCACGAGCTTATCGCTCATGAGCTTACCCTTGGCGCTTTGGAGCCCGTTCTTGCTGCGGAATTCCAGCCATTCGTCCACGGCAGCTTTGACCGTGACGTTCTGGCGGACGGGCTTGCCTTGCAGCAAGGCTTCGAGGTCAGAGTTAAGCCGCTTGGCTTTCGTTTGTGCTTCCGACCAGATGCGGGTGTCAGCAGACCACTTGTTCTGCCCACGATGAAGCTTGTTCCCATCCAGACTCGTGTCTGGTTGCAACCAGTTGAACTGAAACCAGAGGGGGCATCCGCAACGAGGGGCATAGCGGTCAGCCTTTTGTGGACAATCCGCAGAGTGACGGCGGTAGATCGTGATTTCCATTCGCTTCTCCTCTTTAGGCTCTTAAGGCTTGATACTGCGAAAGGGAGAAATCCCACGGATGGGGTCGTTATTGACCTAGTACAAAACTAGGACAAATTTCTTGCTGAAATGGAAATCGCCTGTATTTACGGGCACAAAAGAATGGCTCCTCAGGTAGGACTCGAACCTACAACCCTCCGGTTAACAGCCGGATGCTCTGCCATTGAGCTACTGAGGAGTGTGGTGTGCGCGGCCTTCAGGCCGCGGATAACGATTGTTGAATCTCTCTCATCATAGCATCTAGGGATGCGTCCTGAAAACTGTTAGGCTTCTTTCGAGGTGCTCATGGCGGGGGTGCGCGGCTTGGTCGGACTGTCTCTTCTCTCTGCTTCTCTGTGCGTAATTGCTGCCGGCGTTCTGGCGAACGACTCTAAATCAGGGCGGGCGTCGCAGGCGCCCGAGGCTCCGCCGCAGGCCGAAATCAAGCCCGTCATTGACATGTTTCACGGCACCAAGGTGCTCGACAACTATCGGTGGCTGGAGAAATCCGATTCGCCTGCGGTGCAGAAGTGGGTGGAAGAGGAGAACGTTTACACGCGCGCGATTCTCGATCCGCTTCCCTCTCGCGAGGCCATCCACAAGCGGCTGACTGAGCTGCTATCGATCGGCAACATCACTCCACCTGTGCTTGCTGGACATCATTATTTCTATACGAAGCGTGAGGGCATGCAGAACCAGCCAGTGCTTTACGTGCGGGATGAGCTGAATGCCTCGGATCGCGTCCTCGTGGATGCCAACTCTCTCGCTGCGGACGGAACGGTCGCGCTCGACTGGTTTCATCCTTCAGACAATGGTAGGTATGTGGCGTACGGAGTTTCGGAGGGCGGCTCCGAGGTGTCCACGCTGCACGTCATCGAGACGAAGACCGGGACGATTCTTCCGGACACGATCGAGCGCACGCGCGCGGCGTCGGTCGCGTGGCTGCACGACAATTCCGGTTTCTATTACACGCGGTATCCGCAGAAGGGCGAGGTTCCGGCCGGGCAGGAGATGTACAACCGGCACGTCTTCTTTCATCTGCTTGGGAGCCCGGTCGACAGCGACGATCCCATCTTTGGCGAAGGACGCGATCCCGAGGACTGGCCCAGCGTCTCCCTGTCGAACGACGGACGCTGGCTGCTGATCACCGTCTCCCAGGGATGGACCAAGTCCGAGCTCTTCCTGATGGATTTGAAGTCCGAGCGGGCTCCGATTCGACTGACCACGGGCAAGAACTTCCTTTATAACGCCGATGTGTACGACGGCAAGGTGTATATCACCACGAATGAAGATGCGCCGCGCAATCGCATGTTTGTCACTGACGCGGGCAACTTCGATCGCGCCGCGTGGAAGGAGATCATTCCGCAGTCCGACGCCGTGTTGCAGGGCGCAGCCGTGTTCGGCGCGAAACTATTCGCGCAGTACGAGCAAAACGCGACTTCGCAGTTGAAACTCTTCGATCTTGATGGCAAGAAGATTCGTGATATCTCCCTTCCCTCGATTGGATCGGTGTTCGGGACGAGTGGGAAGTGGAATCGAGACGAGGCATTCTTTGGATTCCAGTCATTCACGGTGCCACCGAGTATTTATCGCGTCGACCTGAAGTCCACGCAACTTGTGAGCGGAACAAATAGCTCCGACCTGAGTGCCCTCTGGACCAAGGTCGACGCACCCTCGATTGATCCCTCGGGATACGACGTGGCGCAGGAATGGTTCCATTCAAAAGACGGAACCCGCGTTCCGATGTTCATCGTGCACAAAAAAGGTCTGCAGAAGAACGGAAAGAATCCCACGCTGCTCACGGCCTACGGCGGATTCAACATCAGCCTGACGCCCACGTTCAGCCGCACCGCATACTTATGGATGGAGCACGGAGGCATCTATGCCGTGGCCAACCTGCGTGGCGGCGCCGAATTCGGAGAAGACTGGCACCGCGCCGGCATGCTCGACAAGAAGCAGAACGTCTTCGATGACATGATCGCCGCGGCGGAGCATCTGATCTCCGAGAAATACACGGACAAGCATCACCTGGCGATTCAGGGCGGCTCCAATGGAGGACTACTGATGGGCGCGATGATTACGCAGCGTCCGGACCTGTTTCGCGCCGTGGTCTGCCAGGTGCCGCTGCTCGACATGATCCACTACCAGGATTTCCAGATTGCGAAATTGTGGATCCCGGAATACGGCACGTCGGAAGATCCCGAGCAGTTCAAGTGGCTCTACGCCTACTCTCCGTATCATCACGTGAAGCGGGGTGTGGAGTATCCCGCGGTCTTATTCATGACGGCGGATACCGACACGCGCGTCGATCCCATGCACGCGAAAAAGATGACCGCCGTGATGCAGGCTGAAGCGAGGAATGGCCAGAGCAAGATTCGTCCGATCTTATTGAGGATTGAATCGAAGGCAGGGCATGGGGCGGGAAAACCAGTGACGAAGCAGATTGAGGAATTTACGGATTTGTATTCGTTTCTGTTTTGGCAAGTTGGGAAATAGTACTCAGTACCCAGTACTCAGTACTCAGTTCAAACCTAAACCGAGCCGGCAGGTTTTTAACTGAGTACTGAGTACCGAGTACTGAGTACTTCTTTACACAACCGATTTCGTCGAAGCAATCAATCCATTAAGAATTCTTCCCAACTCCGCCGCTTTGTCCAGGAGAAAGTCGGTTTCCTTCTGTCCAAGATGTCCCAGGTCGTTAGCCAGCATAATCTGCGTTTCCACTTCGGCCAGCGATCCGCGGGCGTTATTCAGGAAGTGATGAAACTCGCGGCGAGAGTAGCGCGCTTGTCCTTCGGCGGTATTGCTGGGGACAGATACGGCCGCTCTGCGTAACTGGCTCTTGAGACCGTACATTTCTTCCTTGGGGAACACTTGCGTCGCGAGATAAATCTCCCTCACCAGCACCATTGCTCTTTGCCATGCCACGAGATCACGATACGACCCAGCCACGTTCTCACCTCCGGAAAAGATGATCGCACCCGTGATTTGATAGATTGCGGGGCCGCAATGAAATAAAGTGTGTGCGAGTTCCGAATGGGGAAGCCTTGCGGGCGTTGCCCAAACTGCCTGTCCATTCCGGTGTGAACTTGCGGGAATTCGCTCGAGCGCAGATGCCGCTGCTCTTGTGCTGGTCGTGCGATTTTGATCACATCGATGCGTGGCTGCGGTCACAGATTTTGCTCCCGTCTAACTCTTATTTTCGAATATCTGCGCAAAATTTGATTTTGGGATACAGGCTGCGTCCGGGGCCGAGTTGACTCTCGTACCCGGCGCGCATGGGGAGGAGTTTCTGTGGAGTTGGTAATCAAGAAGACGGAGAGCGGATGGAAGTGGGTTGTAGAAACTAGTACCCAGTACCCAGTACCCGGTACTCAGTTAAAGGAAGTGACGCCGCATGACATTGTCCTTCCTTACATTCTTGCGGCGGCGGATCCTTGCGAATCGTGGTGGATGCGGTTGCGGGGGAATCCGAAGAGGGCGGGGGAGATTTCGCAGGCGGCATTTTTGCTGAAGGCAGAGGTGATGGGATTCCATGTGGCGCTGCCCTGGGGCGACAGGCGAGCGGTACGACTTCGTCGTTTGGGGACGCGACGGGGCCGCGATGCGCGTGCAGGTGAAGGGGACAGGGAGATTGCATCGGGGAGGATATGAAGTCCAGCCAGTGCATGCGACGCGGAAGGGTGGGAAGAAAAGATATACGAAGAAAGATATCGACGTGATCGCGGCGCATGTACAGCCGGAGGATGCGTGGTATCTGATCCCGATCGAGAAGGTGGGGAGGGCGAAGAGTTTGAGATTGTATCCGGAGGGGAGGAGTTTCGGAGTCGCCACTGCACGAAAGTCGCGTAGAGTGGGCTACCACAATCCGGATTGGGAGCGATGGCTTGGGGCCTGGGACGTTTTGGGAAAGTTGTAAGCCGGTGAAGTAATATTTGGCAATGAGCTTTGTGGGAAGGCTTCGTGCCAGGAATCGAGCAGGCCACACCTTGCTGATGGTATTGCTCGCGGTCGTGGCGCTTGCGTGTAATGCGCCGCCGAGTCAGGCTCCGCGGGAACGGGAGCAGGGTCGTGCTTCGAGTCATCCGCGGCGGGAGTCACGGGAGCGCGGGTCACCCGGCGTCTTCGATTACTACGTTCTGACGCTGTCGTGGTCGCCGGAGTTCTGTCATGGGCATCCGTCGGACGTGCAGTGCAGCGGGCATTTCGGGTTTATTGTGCACGGGCTTTGGCCGCAGTATGTAGAGGGATATCCGGAGAACTGTTCGACGGAGCCGGGGCTGGGGGATCCGACGTCGATGACGGACATCATGCCGGACGCGGGCCTTGTGGAACACGAGTGGAAGACGCACGGGACGTGCAGCGGGCTTGATCCGGAGGCGTATTTCAAGCTCGTGCGTCAGGCATACCAGTCGGTGAAGATTCCGACACAACTGTCAGCTCCGCGCAGGATGGTGTCGATGACTCCGCAGGAACTGAAGGAAGATTTTCTCGGGGCGAACCCGCGGCTGAAGGAAGAAGACATAACCGTGAGCTGCGGGAACAATTGGCTCACGGGAATTTCTGTTTGCATGGACAAGCAGCTGCAGCCGCGCGCATGCGAGGCGTTGAGAGATTGCCGCGCGAATTCGGTCAAAGTCGCGCCCGTGCGGTGAGGCAGTGGTCAGTGGTTAGTGATCCGCCACTCTCGGGACATCGCGACGGAGTGCAGTGACATCCTAGATTGGGTTTCTATGCCGGTTCAAATTGGGGGCAAGACTCACAGCTTTGCGGAGCCTACGGGACTCTTGTCCGACTGCCATCGGCGGATTGAGATGTTTCTCGGGACGCTCGTGCGAGTGTCGGAGATGATCGAACGTCCGCTTGGCGCGGAATCGCGGACGGCGCTTGAGGCGTCGATGAAATATTTCCGCGAGGCGGCGCCGAAGCATACGGCTGACGAGGAGGAATCGTTGTTCCCGCGGCTGCGCCAGATGCAGGATCCGGAGGTTGAATCAGCGATTCACCAGCTCGATCCGCTGGAGCGGGAACATCGGCGCGCTGATCTGCTCCATGCGGAGGTGGATCGTTTGGGACAGGAGTTCCTGCGGCGCGGCCATTTGTCTTCACGCGATGCCCGGCTGTTTCGGGATTCTGTATCGGGGTTGGCGGCGATCTACAAAGAGCACATCCGGATCGAGGATGAGCTGGTCTTCCCTGTTGCGGGACGGGTCTTGTCCAGGCAAGACAAAGCGGCGATCGCTGCAGAGATGGCGGCCCGGCGCAAATAGAATTCAGACTGCTTCGGATTGTGGCGTTTCTTGCCCCGACATCGTTGCGCAGACGGGGACCGTGGCAGTGACGGTGGTGCCGTTTTCTGTAGAGGCGATGTCCAGGGATCCGCCGAGCTGGCGCAGTCTCTCCTGCATGCCGCGCAAGCCCAAGCCCCTTGAGGTAGTCTCCGCTTCCATTTTGCCGCGGATGCCGCGGCCTTGATCCGCAATCTGAATCCGGAGGTGTTCGGCATCGCGCTGCATGGCGATGGAGCAGGTCTTGCTGCCGGAGTGGCGGTAAACGTTGGTCAGGCATTCCTGAACCATACGGAAGACGGCGATTTCGATTTCGCTGGAGAGACGGCCGCAGTCCGAGGGAATGTCCAAGGCGACATTAATTTTGCTGCGCTCGGAGAATCCGTCGACGTACCAGCGGACGGCGGAGGAGAGTCCAGCTACGTCAAGCAGTGGAGGATGCAACAGGTGAGAGATTGTGCGGATCTCTTTGCTGACCTGTTCGACCATGACAGTGGTGTCTTCCATCAGAGCCATGAGGTCCGGGTCGCGATCGGGAGACTCCGTGCGAAATCGAGCGAGGTTCATAGAGACAGCGGCGAGAAGCTGGCCGACGCTGTCGTGCAACTCGCGAGCGAGGCCGCGGCGTTCTTCGTCCTGCACACTCTGAATGCGCGAAGCGAGTTCAGCATGCGCCTTCTCAGTAGTGAGGTCGGAAACCAGAACTCCAGTGACGGGCTCGTCACCAGCAAGGATGGAGAAATAAAATTTCGCGGGCACAAGGGAGCCATCAGCCCTGCGAAGGCGAAGTTCCCCTTCCGCCGGGTCCAGCGGCACTGCGCTTAACAACTTCTGGAGATTCTCGCGGTCATCGGGTTCTACGAAGTCCTGTAACTGCAATCCGACGACGCCGTCGGCGGGAAATCCTAACAGGCTCGCGAGACCTGGATTGCAGTAGATGATTTCCCTGGTGGAGTTGAGCATGGCCGCGCCCTGCTGCATTTTCTGCACGAGAGCGTTGTACGGGAGGTCTGCATTCTGCAGCGCGTAGACAGTGTGACCTTCACGGTCTTCGACGACGAAAGCGTCGACGCAACCGGTGCGAATCGCCTCGATGATCTGTTCCGCATCTTGCCTTGAATAGTCTGTTCTGAGTAGCGATCGGTTCATGATGAAACTCCAAAAGGGGAGGGGGCCCACGTGCCTGAATGAAAATGGTGGATCGGCGATACTGGACGAGCGTTGGATGAATCTTACATTCTGCTGGGACGCAACTGCAAGCCTACCAAAGCGCGTTCCGTATCGCGGAGATCGCCGACTATCTTGCGGATGGGCTGGGGTAGTTTACGGACGAGCGTGGGGATGGCCAGAATCTGGTCCCCGGCGGCAAGTTTTGGGTGCTTGATGAGATCGACTACTTCGATCTTGTACCGCCCGGGAATATGCTCCTCGCAGAGGCGTTTCAGGTTGGCGAATGCAGCTACGGAGCGGGGAGTTTGCCCGGCAACGTACAGCCGCAGGTCCCAATGTTCCGAGTCACTCCGGACATTCGCTTTGCGAGCAATCTCCTGCAGTGTCTGGGGCTTCCGGTTTTCTAACTTGTCCGTTTTCTTCATAGGTCTCTATCGCCTCTTGACGGAACGTGAAGGTACGAGCGGGTCATCCGCCTGGCGGAGGGTAGCCATGGTCTGGCGATCCTGAACCAGTCTTGTACCGTGATTGACATCCTGGGAGGTACGCAGAGAAAGCTCGCTATCTTCGATTTCGAATTCTTTTCGAAGGGCGGTAATCTTTGCTTCCAATGCGGCGCGCCTGCGGTCGCGATCGCGGCGCCGGGAGTCAGATTCCTCTTGCAGGGCGAGGGCGGCAGATTTCTCGCGTGCCTCCAAAGAGGCGCGAGCAGATCCGGTCAACACACCTTCGGGCCCCACGTACACGTCGAGCAAGTTGATCCCCTTGTTGGTCAGGAGGAACTCGCGCAACTGGTTGGAATGGCGCATGCCGCGCGACTTGAGCACATACATGGCGCGATTGCGCTCTCCGTTCAGCTCAATGTCACGAAGGAGAAGCCAAGTATCGACAATGGAGGAGATATCGACGTCCGTGCGCTCGAGGGCATCACCCGCGGAGGTCAGGTTGGTCATCAAAGTCGCGATGCGTTTCGATTTCAGAAAATCGATCAGACGCACCACCATGGAGTGCGCATCGTGCCGGGTGCCGGACTGGATGAGGGACCCGACGGGATCGATCACAACAACTTTGGGAGACGCCGTATTGATCAACTTGTGCATCGTGGCCAGATGCATCTCCAAACCATAGATGGTGGCGCGGCTGGAGTGAATTTGCAGAGAGCCATCGTCAATGTAACGACGCAGGTCTATGCCGATGGAGCGCATGTTACGCATGAGCTGGCCGGGAGATTCTTCGAAGGCGAAGTAGAGGCAGCTCTCGCCACGCCCGCAGGCAGCATGAACAAAGTGCGCTGCGAGGCTGGTCTTCCCGGTTCCGGCAGTGCCGGATACGAGGACCGTGCTGCCGCGATAATAGCCCTTGCCGCCCAGCATAGTGTCGAGGCGAGGAACACCGCTCGAGATGCGTTCGCTGCTGACGTCATGCTGCAATCCGAGAGAGGTGACGGGCAGAACGCTGAAGCCGTCCTCGTCGATCAGGAAGGGATATTCGTTGGTGCCGTGGGCGGTGCCGCGATACTTCACGATGCGCATGCGGCGGGTGGAAACCTGGTCGGTGATGCGATGGTCGAGGAGGATGACGCAATCCGAGACGTATTCTTCCAGTCCGCGGCGGGTCAGGGTGCCATCGCCACGTTCGCCGGTGATGATGGCGGTGACGCCCTTGTCTTTCAGCCAGCGGAAGAGGCGGCGCAACTCGGCGCGAAGAATTCCTTCATTCTGCAGACCGGAGAAAAGCGCTTCTATGGTATCGAGCACGACGCGCTTGGCGCCGATGGCGTCGATCGCGGCGTTCAGACGGATGAACAATCCTTCGAGATCGTACTCGCCGGTTTCATCGATCTCGTTGCGATCGACGTGGACAAAATCGACGACGATCTTTTTCTGGCGGATGAGCTTATCGAGATCAAAGCCAAGGGAGCGAACGTTCTGGGCAAGTTCCGGACCGGTTTCCTCAAAAGCCATGAAGACGCCGGCTTCTCCATACTGGGTGGCACCGCGAACGAGGAACTCCATGGCGAGCAGGGTTTTGCCGCAACCGGCGCTGCCACACACCAGCGTCGGACGGCCGCGCGGAAAGCCCCCAGCAGTGATTTCGTCGAGACCCTGAATCCCCGTTGGAGCTTTCGGCAAGGCGCGATTGCCGGAGCTTTTCCTCAGAGTTGAAGGAGACATCTAGATTGATCCTGAACGTTATACCACAGGGAACATCGGATTGAATAAAAGCTAATCGTGACATAGTCGCGAGTGATCTGTAGGGCACCAAACCGTTAGCCTGCTAAGCGCGCGACGGGCTTTGTCTTGCGCGGGCGAGATGGACCGTCGCTCTTGAGGAACATTCTGCGCTGTTTTTAGCATGTGGAGAAAAAAGCAATGATGGGGTGAGCGTACCCGTTTTCGCGCCAACCGTGGGAGGGTGAGGGCATCTAAGCGACATCTGCCGCTCCGAAATCTTACCGCGAGGTCTTGGATGGAAACCAAAGTTACGGGGCAAACAGAAGGTAACGTCACAGGCATGATCGAGAGCCAGACATCGAAGGTACCGTCATCCGCATTTCTTGGGATGGCCGTTGGTTCGATGGCGGCTTCGCTCGTGTTGAAAATTCTCGGGAAGGACGATTGGGCCTTGTTCGTAGGTCAGTGGGCCGCTCCGTTCCTGATCATAGGGAACTACAACAAGATGGTGAAACAGCACGGGTCCGACGCAAGCAGCCGCTGGGCAGCTTAGGGTCTCGTTTGCAGGCCGGCGTTCGCACGGGCGCCGGCTTTGTTATTGCATGGTGCTGGAGACGCTGGAGAAGACGTTGTTCGAGTTGGAGCCGACCAGCCGGATGGTGCCGACGACGATAACCAGAATGACAGCCAGCATCACAGCGTATTCGGCGATGTCCTGACCTGCATCTTCGTTCCACAATGTGCGCAGTACTGATGTCATAGCAATTCCTCCATCCCAAAAGCCCCGGTTGCCGGCTTACTCAGAAGTCACGATTGGACTGCGTATGTCTCAGATTAGAGCGGAAATCCCCAAGGCCTGATACATCACGGATGTAATAGCCCGGGACGGTGAGGCAGCATAGCACATTGGTGGCATCGCGGGTGCCTCTTTTGCAAAGGTGGGATCGGGCAGAGATATGGTCCGAAATGGAACGCATTGAATTTCTTCCGCGAAATCCACAGACCGTTGTGACATCCGTCACCGACAGTGCAGTTGAGCAGCGACTAGGCTGGCACGTTTCCCGGTAACCCTCCGAGCAGACGTTTCATTGGCGAGGTCTTCCCCATGATTGGGAGAAGTTGGTGTCTGCTTGTATTGCTAGTTGTGTGCTCGGCTGTGGCGTCGAGTGGCCAGACGGACGTTCGACTGCCCGCGCGAACTCTACGAGGGTTCGTCGCCAAGCCGGGATCTGGCGCGCTTCCTTCTTCCCGCGATCGTTCGATGCGGGCTCCCTTCCTGCCTGCGTTGCATGAGAGATCCGAACTAGTGTTTTCCAAAATGGCGCGTGCTGCGGGGATGATCTTCTCTGCCGTGGTGACGGGGATTGAGCGGCGTCCGGCGACATTGGGGGAGTCCGTGGAAACCGTGAGGATCACGTTCCACGTGGAGCGCGCGATCCGCGGCGCGACGCCGGGCGAGGATCTGACCGTCTCTCAATGGATTGGGCTGTGGGCTGGCGGGCAGCGTTACCACGTCGGCGAACGCGTGGCGGTCTTCTTATATCCGCGCAGCCGGTTGGGGCTGAGCAGTTGTGTAGGAGGCGCGCTGGGACGGTTCGAGATGGATGCGTGGGGACGCGTCGTGATGTCGGGGGAACAGGTTTCTGGATTTCAGAGGGATCCCGTCCTTGGTGGGAAGTCGCAGGTAGCGTTCAGCGACTTCGCCTTGGCGGTGCGGCACGCCGGTGAGGAGGAGTGACCTGGAGAAGAGATGACCATGAAAAATAGAGTGGCATTTACTGCTCGGTTGTTCCTCCTCAGGCTCGCCGTGGCGAGCGCGATCGTGCTGTGCGCGGTGCAGACCGCACGCGCGGGCGGGCCGAAGTACGTGGCCGGGAGAAGTTTTTTCGACGTCACGAAAACCGGGCAGCCTGTGGTGTGGCCCGGCGGGATTATCACTTATTACACGGATCAGGGAGATCTGAGTGCGATCCTGCCGAACGCATCCGCGAATAGTTTTGTGGCCGGGGCATTCGGCGTGTGGACGTCGGTTCCGACTGCGGCCTTGGTGGCGACGAATAGCGGGCAACTTGGCGAGGACGTCAGCGGCGCGAATGTGACGGTGAACGCGGACGGCACGATCGCGATGCCATTGGATATTCAGGCTACGGCGAGCGGAAGTCCGATCGGGATTGTGTATGACGCGGACGGTTCGGTTACGGATGCGCTGCTCGGGGCCGGAGCGGGAGGAGCGGACCAGTGCTTCTTCAACGCGGTCTTCGGCGGGGACGACAGCTTTGGATCGTTCGGAACCGTGGAACATGCGCTCATTGTTATGGACGGGCAGTGTGCGCAACAGGCGTCGCAATTGACAGATGTGGAATACCGGCTGGTGCGCGTGATTGGCGGCGTGCTTGGGCTGGGATGGTCGCAACTGAACCTGAATGTCGAGACGGGGTCTCCGGTCGCAACCGCGGAAGATTATGCAGGCTTCCCGGTGATGCATTACTTCGATCCATTCGGATGCGTGCCGATTACGTTGTGTTATGCGAATCCGTTTCAGCTGTCGGCGGACGATGTCGCGGCAGTGTCGCGGCTGTATCCGGTGACGCCGCAGAATGTGGCGGGTTTCCCGGGCAAGCAGGTGTTGTCGAGTACGACCGCGCGAATTCAT
The DNA here is from genome assembly GCA_963727085.1 of Terriglobia bacterium. Classification (GTDB taxonomy): domain Bacteria; phylum Acidobacteriota; class Terriglobia; order Terriglobales; family Acidobacteriaceae; genus Sulfotelmatobacter. Next base: position 847,306 of record CAVSER010000009.1, read on the forward strand.
GGATCGGTGTGGTTTACGGACGCGCACGCGAATCGCACGCAGCCCATGCAGGGAGTGAACGTGGTGGCGCGGTGGATCGATCCGCATACGGGGCGGCCTTCGCGGCGATATGCGGCGAGTTCGGTGTCGGGGTTCTTGTTTACTGGGAATACGGGAAATCCGATTACGGGATTCGCCGATGCGCTGGGAAATTCGTGGTTCGAGTGGGGGTCGGTCGATCCTACGGTGGAAGGATTTTTCGATCTTGGGGGCCTCGTGCTGCCCGAGGGAGGGAGCACGCAGTATCAGGTTTCTGTTGAGGGATTGGATCTTCAGTTTTCCGGGGGCGTTGGTCCGTATGCGCCGGGACCCGTGACACCTTCGGGAACGGCTGCGCCGATCACGGTGACGGTGTCGGCTGGGGTGGACGTGGCGCAGGACATTCTGATGAATGGCGCCGCGCAGCCGCAGACGAAGTCGTCGTCTTGGAACTCTCCTGCGGGATTGCCTACCGGAGGGGACTGGGTTGCGTCGCTGAGCGGCTACGGCGATGTGGATTATTTTCTGCTGCCGGCACAGGCGAACCGCACGCTGTCGGTGAGCGTGACGGCGCTCGACGAATCGGGGCGGGCAACTCAATTGAAGGCTCAGCCGGTGATTGGGATGTGGGCTGCGAGTGATCCGGAGGGAACCGCGCCTCCGGCGTTCACATCGTCGCCATTCAACCAGTTGATCGTGGGCACGACGCGGCTCGATACCCAGGTGCTCGCGACCAAGAATTTTCTGATCGGTATTGCGGATGTGCGGGGAGATGGGCGTCCGGACTACCGTTATCATGCGCGCGCGTTGTATGCGGATACGGTTTCTCCTGCGCGGGTGGGAGTGAATGGCGGGGCGGTCACGGTGCACGGCACGGGTTTCGCGAACGGACTCACGGCGAGCATCGGAGGTGTCGCGGCTGCGCAGCTCGCGATGAGCGCCAGCGATATCGCGCTGCAGGTGCCTGCGCGTGCGGATGGGGTGCAGAGCATTACCATCAACGATCCGGTCAGCGGTGCATCCACGGCGATGACCGGCGTGCTGACGTATGGGGCGGCGGCGTCGGACGCGATCGTTTTGGTGTCGGGGAGTAATCCGCCGACGCCGGTGGGAACGCAGGCGGCGCGTCCGGTGACCGTGCGCGTGCTGGCGGCCGATGGGGTCACGCGGGTCAGCGGAGCCACAGTGACATGGAGTGCGAACAACAGCCTGCAACTGTCGGCGTGCGGAGGGGCTTCGTCGTGCTCGGTGATGAGCAATCAGAGTGGCGAAGCTTCGACATGGGGCACGCCGGGAGCAGTTGGCGTCGCGACGATTGTGGCGACCCTTGCGCCGGGTTCGTACAGCTCGGCGAAGTCGGTGAGCACGATGTTGAGTGCGACGCAGTCATCGTCGGATATTGGAGCAGTCATGCCTTCCCTGTTCGTGTCTGAAGGCGCGACGGTGGCGCTGCCGTTGACCGTGCGCCTGCTCAGCAATGGAGTGGCGAGGAGCAATGCGCAGGTGAATTTCACGATCCCGGTTGGTGTTGGCAGCCTGAGCGCTGCCACTGCGAACACGAACGCAAACGGCTATGCGTCGGTGACGCTGACTGCGACTCAGATCGCGTCGCTCGTGCAGGTGGCTGCGTGCGCGGCTCCGAGTAATGCGCCGTGCACGACGTTTTATGCAAACCCGACTGCGCTGGCGCAGCAGCATTTGTTGCAGGTATCGGGTAGTGGGCAGGTCACGACCGGGACGCTCCAGCCAGTCACAGTGCAGGTCGTGGATTCGGCGGTGCCGGCCAACCCGGTGATCGCGGCCCCGGTCGTGTTTCAGACTACCGTGCTGCGGCCCGGGGGGACGTCGGCGGGAGTGGACGAATCGAATCCCGGGAATCCGGCGATGCCAGTCATTCTGGCGGTGAGCCAGAGTACCGTGCTCAGCGATGTGAATGGTCTGGCCGGCATAGTTCCGTCGGGCGGGGGATACAGTCCTCCGGTGGAAGTGGATGTGATGGTCACGGCTGGGACGGGGGCGTTTCTGGATAACCCTTTGCAATTGTTGCCTGCGGTTGCGGGTGGAAGCGGGAGGGTGGCACCGTTTCGGAGGGGACCTGTCGGGTGGGTTCGGGGAGAGTGAGGCTCCGGCTCGCGGGACGGTTAAAGGCTTTTAACACAGAGGGCACAGGGGCGCACAGGGGACATTCTGCAAAATGCATAGATCCTGAGCCGCAACTGATGCGGCTCAGGATGACGGGCTCTGTGCTTTGCAGTCGAGACCGGCTCGTTATTACTTGCTCGTCCAGCGGTCGACCCAATCGTTTACCGTTTTGTACCAGAGCTGGGCGTTTTGTGGCTTCTGGACCCAGTGGCCTTCGTCGGGAAAGTAGAGCATCTCTGATGGGACGCCTTCCATTTGTAATGTCGTGAAGAGCTGGAAACCTTCGCTCACGTCGAGGCGGTAGTCGCGCTGTCCGTGGATGACCAGCGTGGGTGTTTTGAAATTCTTGGCGTACTGGTGCGGAGAAAACTTCTGGTAGAGCGCGCGGTTGTCGTAGGGAGTGCCTTTGAACTCCCAGTTGTTGAACCAGAGTTCTTCGGTCGTCCCCCAGGCGGACTCAGCGTTGAACATGCCATCGTGGCTTACGATGCACTTGAAGCGGTCGGTATGGCCGAGGATCCAGTTGGCCATGTATCCGCCGTAGCTGGCGCCGAGGGCGCACTCGCGGTTCTTGTCGATGAAGGGATAGGTTTGCTCGACGTAGTCGAGGCCCTTCATGAGGTCTTCGAAGGGAGCGCCGCCCCAGTCGCCGTTGATGGCGTCGATGAATTTCTGGCCGTATCCGGTCGAACCGTGGAAGTTGATCATGATGACGACGTAGCCGTTCGCGGCGAAGAGTTCGGGATTCCAGCGATAGGACCAGTCGTCTCCCCAGGCGCCTTGCGGGCCGCCGTGGATGAGGAACTTCACGGGGTATTTCTTGGAGGCGTCGAAGTTGGGGGGCTTGACCAGAAAGCCTTCGACTTTGTCGTTGTGGGCGCCTGTGAACCAGAAGGATTCGAGCGGGGAGATTGCGACTTGTGAGAGGAGGGCTTCATTGAAGTAGGTCAATTGGCGGCGGGAGACGTTAACCGAGGAACGGACGACTTTCCCCTCGTCGCGCCCTCCTGTTTCAGAATTTAGACCGAGTTTTTCGGGGCCAGAATAAGAACATCTCTCCGAAACGGCATTCAGTTCCAATGCCGCCAGCTCAACTGGAGACCCCAGAGTATTTTGAGAGGCGAACAGTACCTTCCCGTCGGTGGAGAACTTGAGGTCGTCGTAAAAACCGATCTTAGAGCTACAGTCAAAAGGATTGACGCGCGTCAACCCAGATCCGTCCGTAGAAGTTCGCTCAATGGAACCTTCGCCCATGTTGTCCGATGCAAAATAGACTTGCTTCGAGTCCGGCGTCCAAACGAACGTTCCAACCCACCGATCAAAACCTTCTGTCAGGCTCTTCTTCTCGCCCGTTTTGCGGTCGTAGAGCATGAGGCGGAAGCGGTCGCTCTCGTAGCCGGGACGCTGCTGGGCGCGGTAGGCGATGTAGCGTCCATCGGGGGAATAGAGCGGCGAGGTGTCGCTGGCGGGATTGTCGGCGGTGATGTTCTTGGCCGGGCCTCCGCTGACCGGGACGATCCACAGATCGTTGTTGGTGGAAGCCGCCGGATTCTTGTCGTGATTCGAGGCGTAGCAGATTTCTTTGCCGTCGGGGGAAAAGGCGTAGTCGTCCTGTCCGCCGAGGGAGAAGACGGGAGCATCGTAGTCGCCGGGGGTGAGATCGCGAGGAGTGTTGCCCTCCGGAGAAAGTTCATTCGGTGGAGTGAGGATCGTTGTCCCTCCATTGGCTTCGACGATACGGGAAACCGGCACTATGAAAATGTGCGTGCGTTTGCCTTCTTTATACGCATTCCAATGACGATAGAGCAGATGCGTAAACATCTGCGCCTTGACCTTTGAACTCTCCGCCTCTTTCAACTTCGTGGCATTGCATCGAGATTCGGCGACCGGTTCACCGTCACACTCTGGATAAACGTCCGACGTGAAGAGAACCCAACCGTCATCCGGGGACCAAATCTCACCGCTAGCCTCGGTCTCGATATGAGTAAGTCGGCCAACACCTGTCACCTTTCCTGCCGCCGAGTCAAACATCGCGATCCAGATCTGGGAACCGCCTTCTTTCGCTGACAGAAATGCGAAGCGCTTGCCGTCTGGAGCCCAGCGTGGGCGGTCTCCGTCCTGGTCGGCGATGATCTGTTTTTCCTGGCCTCCTGCCGTTGGGACGATCCAGATGTGCGGGGTTTTCGTGTTGGCAGCAAGATCGACGTCGACGACGCTGAAGATGACCCACTTGCCGTCGGGAGAGACTTGCGGATCGCCGACGCGCTTCAGCTTCATCATGTCTTCGAAGGTGAAGGAGTGCTTGGCTTGGGCGATGGCGGGGAGTGTGAAGGCGAGGACCAGAAGAGCGAGGAGAAGACGGCGCATGATGGGACCTCCTGCGGCAAACGGATGAGTTTAGCACCGCCCAGCCCACCCTTGTCATCCTGGCGACTGCGTCGTGTGCAGGCATCAGGATCTATGGAGTCGTTGGTAGTGTCGGCACTGCAAGCGGAATGCATAGATCCTGAGGTCCGCAAAAGGCGCGGCCCTCAGGATGACAGTAGTTGGGGGCATGTTTGCGTGGTGATTGTAATGGCAACGGGCGGGCTGCGCGATTGCAGGTAGATTGTTCCTCACGGCAACCTCTTTTCGATCGGGGCATCCAAGTGAATGGCAGAACTGCAGCACCCTTCCCTCCGGCCTCACTGAGCGGAGAGGGGTTCGGAGGGTGGGGTCGCCGCGGTTTTCTGCCCCTATTGGAGACGTAACCTGCTACTGGCCACTGGTAATACAGTAGGAAGTTGCCGGTTACGTCTCCGCCAATTGTGCCCAGATTCGCTACACTAGAGAGATGAAGTCATCCGGCCGGTTTCTGCTCAGCCTGACCCTGCTCGTCTGCGGACTTGCTGCCAAGCCCATGCTCGCCCAAGAAGGTCCCCTGGAGAGCGCGCCACCCAAAGACATCACGCCCGAAGAGATCATCCAGAGGTTTGCCGCTAAGGAAACCGACTTCGCCAAGGCGCGCGATCAGTACACCTACCGCCAGGAAGTGACCGTGCAAACGCTTGATGGCTCGACGGTGGATGGCGAATATCACGAGGTATTCGACGTGATGTTCGATGACAAGGGACATCGCATCGAGAATGTCGTGTTTGCGCCGGCATCCAACCTGCAAAAGATCTACATGTCCCAGGAGGATATGGAGGACATCCGGCACAAGCTGCCCTTCGTGCTCACCACCGAAGACCTTCCGGAATACAACGTCCTTTATGTCGGGCAGCAGCAGGAAGATGAGCTGCATTGCTATGTCTTCGATATCGCTCCGAAAAAGATTGAAGGCAAGAAACGATATTTCCAGGGACGCGTCTGGGTGGACGATCACGACATGCAGATCGTGAAGACCTATGGCAAGACGGTGCCCGATATCCGGAAAAAGCACGGGGACGAAGAGAACCTGTTTCCCAAGTTCACGACGTGGCGGCAGCAGATCGATGGCCAGTACTGGTTTCCGGTTTACACGCTCGCGGATGACGAACTGCACTTTAAGATGGAAGACGTGCACATCAAAGAAATTGTGAAGTACAAGGACTACAAGCGGTTCGGCGCCAAGTCCACGATTTTGTATCAGGGGAAAGAGATTCCGAAGAGCGAGCAGAAGAAGCAGGAGCAGCCGGATCAGAATGAGCAGAAGCCGCCGCAGAAATAGCTAAGCGCGATGCGCTTTTAAGGCGTCCCTTACGGGACGCCTTTCTTTTTTTTTCTCGCGCCCTTGAGGTGGTGAAGCAAATGCATAGATCCTGAGCCGCGAAAAGACGCGTCTCAGGATGACAAGTGCTTTGCGCTGATGGGGTGAAACTCGATGCGGCCGGTGATGCCACTTAGTAGAAGAGATATTTCCGCCACTTGTCGTCGCTACGGCCCATGAGACGCATGATGTGGCGGCTGGTGTGGAGGTTGAAGGCGCGGGGTTCGCGCATGAGCTTCATGTTGGCTTCCAGCGGAGATTGATTTCCCTTGCGGCGGTTGCAGGGGTGGCAGCAGGCGACAAGGTTTTCCCAGGTGGAAGCGCCTCCGCGAGAACGCGGGATCACGTGATCGAGCGTCAGTTCGCTCGAGGGCAGAACCGTGCCGCAGTACTGGCAGGTATTGCGGTCGCGGAGAAGAATGTTCTTGCGCGAAAGAGCACGGCTCTGGTGCGGGATGCGCCGGTATTCGAGCAGACGGATGACTGACGGCAAACGCATGGCGACACGAGCGGAGTGCAGGAAATGTCCGTTCTCTTCTTCCGTCATGGCGACTCCCTTGAGAACAAGGACAAGCGCACGGCGGGCCGCACAGACGTTGATCGGCTCATAGGAGGCGTTGAGGACGAGAACGGGTGCGAGCAGGGAGTGGCCGTCTCCCATGCGATGAGGGGCGACGGGCGAAAACAGGGCGGCGGCGTGCCGGGATCCTGTGTCGTGTTCCATGCGTGGTGGCATAGGGTTCGAAGTTTCAATGTTTCAACGTTTCAAAGTTTTCGTTGACCGCCTCTGACGCCTGATCACTAACGCCATTGTCTTTGAAACCTGTTTCTTCCTGCTCAAGTTCCTGATATTTAGATGCCAATTTCAGGGTGCGCGCTACAGTGGCGACCCACACCTTGGAAGCACCCGCCCGGCGCAGGATTCGAGCGCATTCCGAAGCGGTGGTACCAGTCGTATAGACATCGTCGACGAGAATGATCTCGCGACCGGTGACTTCCTGCTTGCGGGGCACTGCGAAGGCTCCGCGAAGATTCTCGCGGCGTTGGTGGCTGGTTAGTCCGATCTGCGAATCCGTGGGCCGCGTGCGAATCAGGACGTCGGTCGCGAGTTCGAAGCGATCGCGCGGCAGTGACTTGAGGGCGGCAGTGGCGATCAACTCGGACTGGTTGAATCCGCGCTGCCTGCGCTTTCCCTTGAACAGCGGAACGGGAACTACGAGTACCGGACGCTGCCCGAATCCGGGCTCAAGCGCACCGATGGCATTGGCCAACATGCGTCCAAGAACATTCGCGGCAGGACGCACGCCGTTATATTTCAGAAGGTGGATCAACTCGCGAAGGCCGCCATCGTAGCTGCCGTAGGAGACAGCGCGCTCGAAGGGGCGATCCAGGCGGCGGCAGACCGGGCAGAGGCGGAGGCCACCGTCGTCCACGTCGGCGTAAACGGAAAGAACGCGTTCGCCGCAAATCGAGCAGACCTTGCCTTGAACGGGATGGATGGCCGCAAGACAATCCGGACAAACCGGCAAGCGCGAGACGTTGAGCAGAGGAAGTCCGCAGATCCGGCAGTCGGAAGGGAAAAGGACAGAAAAAAGGCCTTCGAGGGTGCGCTTGGTCCAAGTACGGGTCAGGCCCGGCACTTCCACCGGAGCAATACAAGGCCCGCCTACGGCCTGACTTGCACGGATTTGGTCCTCAGTACTGCTGAAGACGGCCTCCTAAAGATCCCACGGGAGATCCGCAGGACTTCACGTATACGTTGCAGTATAGCGGTGCTCCGCGGTCTAGGCAACGTTGCGATTGGGCGGTACCGCTTGTTTCACCGTCGCGATGCGGGTCGGCGAGATACGCGCACCAACATTGGTAAAGAGAAAGCGGTAATCGCGACGGAAACATTCTCCGCAGCGGACGGGCTGAAGCAGAAGCATGGGCAGGAGAAAACGTTCGGTGAAGGTACGACGGCGGGAGCGGAAGCCAACATCGCTGCCACAGTCACGGCACGCATACGAATGCGTGAAGAGCGAATCGGGGGAGGATCGCATACTTCCACCTCAAGCGCGGATTGACGAAGGTCGGGCGAAAACTCTGTGCTTCGATTTTACAGCGTAGAGACGAAGTGAAGTTAGCGTATATCGGCCGCATTCCCGTCGATCCATTGTTTCTGCGGACTTAGAAGGAAGTCGGAAGTTCACAGATCCTTCTGCTTTTTGCAAATCCCATGCGGAGATGCCATATACTGGCGGTGGCGTACAGGACGCCGCCCGTCCGCGGAGAGGACCGAGTCCACCTGAGCTGAGTCAAAATTCAGGTTCGAACGAATCTCCTTTTCGCCCGCTGCAGCGGCCCCCGGGCATGACCATGAGGAGGTCCGTCTTGCTGAAACAGTCCCACGATCGTCACTTCCCTGTTCGCCCCAATCTCGATCAACTCAAACATCAGGCTAAGGATTTACTGAAGGCCATCCGGCGGGAAGACCCTGCTGCGCTGGAGTCATTGCGAAAGCATCATGCGAAGAACATCGCGCCTGCCGAGACAAAGCTGGCCGATGCGCAACTGGTGCTGGCGCGGAGCTACGGATTGCCAGACTGGCCGCGGCTGGTGATTGCTTGCCGGATGACCGATGCGATCTGGCTGGGCGACGCTGGGACCGTGCGCGAATTGGTGGTGAAAGATCCGCGTTTGCTGAATGAGGCCGCGCGTGGAGTGCCGGACAGCAACTGGGGGCCGCCAATGTCGTACGCTGCGAACGTCGGTCAGGACGGAATCATTCAGATGCTTCGGGAGATGGGGGCGCAGGATCTGCAACATGCGTTCGACCGGGCTTGCTTGCAGGGCCAAATCCAGACAGCGCGGAGGCTGTACGAGATGGGAGCACATCCGACGCCGGGGTGCGTGATGGGTCCCTGCGAGACTCTGAATGATGCCGGCCTGGCGCTGCTGCTGGAAATGGGCGCAGAACTTGCGGATGCGAGCGGCGACCCGCTGGCTCCGGTTGCGTTACTGCTGGAGACCTATTGCCGGTACCCGGAGGGAAAGCACCGTTGCCTGGAGCTCGCTGCCTCGCGAGGCGTGGCGTTGCCGGAAACCCCCGTGATGGCCTTGCATCGAGGGCGCGTCGATCTGCTGAAAGAACATTTACGGCGCGATCCAGGATTACCTGCGCGGACTTTTTCGCATGAAGAGATCTATCCATCGACGTTAGGGTGTCATGCCGACCATTCGCTGGCGTTGCACGGCACACCGCTTGCGGGCACGACGCTGCTGCACATCTGTGTGGACTTCGACGAGATTGAAATCGCTCGCTGGCTGGTCGACCGTGGAGCCGACGTGAATGCGAAGGCGGAAGTCGACTCCGAGGGTTTCGGCGGACATACACCGCTTTTCGGCTGCGTCGTCTCGCAGTCGTACCTTTGCAGACGACAGCGGGACGCGGAATTCACCCGTTTTCTGCTGGATCATGGCGCCGATCCCAATGCGCGGGCATCACTCCGGAAGCAGTTGCGATTTGTCCCGGACGAGACTACGCACGAGTATCGCGACATCACGCCGCTGGGGTGGGGGCAACAGTTCCACGGTCCTGGATCACCTGGTCACACCTGGATCAGCAAGGAGGCGATGGCGTTGATCGGGGAACGGGGAGGGCATTTATAACGGGGAGCCAGCAGAGCGGTCGACAACAGGATCATCCGCACTTGTCACGCGCCTATGCCGCGTGCTAACTTGCGCCGTTCCACTGTTTTCAATCCGCTGGACAAGGCAACGCAGGCGAACCTGGTCCCATCCCACGCCCTAAAAGGATTCCACCTATGAGTAGCCCAGTTATCGACACTCCTGCCAAGAAAAAACACATGCCCTACGTCCCCGAAACCATGGAGATGAAGGAGTTCACGTTCCGAGCCGTGGTTATCGGACTGTTCCTGACGGCACTGCTCGGATCGGCCAACGCGTACCTCGGACTTAAAGCCGGGATGACGATTGCTGCTACCTATCCGGCGGCGGTCATCGGCATGGCGCTGCTGCGGCTGATGAAGGGATCGCTGCTGGAAGAGAACATCGCACGAACCGTGGGCTCGATCGGGGAGTCGGTGGCGGCGGGCGCGGTGTTTACAATCCCGGCTTTTGTCATGGCCGGATTGTGGCCGGGACTGGGACGGGACCAGTACTGGAAATCGGTTGTGCTGATGTTGATCGGCGGGACGCTGGGCATTCTTTTTGTCACGCTGCTGCGGCGGGTCATGGTGGAAGATCCGGATCTTCCCTACCCCGAGTCGGTCGCGGCCTCTGAGATCCATAAGGCCGGACAGCAGGGCGCCAAGGCTGCGCAGATTCTTTTCGCGAACATGGGGTTCGGAGCATTCATGTTCCTGCTAGGAGCGGTGAACATTTTCGCCCCGAGCAACACATTCAACCTGAAGATCAGCGAACTGGGAAAGAAGTTACTGCTTCGGACCGGGACCAATCCGAACGTTGCGACGACGGTGACGGGTGGAGCAACATTCTTTGCCGCCCCGGATATTAGCCCGGCTTACCTGGGAGTCGGATACATTATTGGTCCGCGACTGGCGGCATTGAACTTCGCCGGAGGCGTGCTGGCGTGGGGACTGCTGGTTCCGCTCCTAACCTTTACGGTCGGTCCTTATATACAGGCGGCGCAGCCGGACGGCAAACCAATTTCGTGGACGCTGCTGTCGGGCGCGATCTATTACTCCATTGTGCGACCCATCGCGGTGGGTGGAATGTTGGTGGGCGCTACGTACACCTTGTTCAAGATGCGTAAGCAGCTGGCGGTTGGCATGGGCCGGGCGATCTCGGACCTGAAGAAGTCGGCCGGCGCGCATGCAGGCACGAGCCGAACCGAGCGCGATTTGAGTGCAAAAGTTGTGTTCGCCGGCGTGGGGATCGTATTTGTCGCGATGATCGCTTTGTATCACTACTTTATCAGCAACGCCGGGAATCTTTCGGGCTCAAGAGTTTTGTCGGGGGCTCTCGTAGCTGCAGGGGTCATGATCATCGTCGGGTTCTTTTTTGCGGCGGTGTCCGGGAATCTGGTGGGAATGATTGGATCGTCGAACAATCCGGTCTCCGGACTCACGCTGTGCACATTGGTCATCGCTGCATTGTTAATGGTGGCTCTCGGAGTGTCGGGATCGGGGGGCGTGGCCGCTGTCCTTGGAGTGGCGGCTGTCATCTGCGTTTCTTCCGCTGTAGCGGGTGAGATGTTGCAGGATTTGAAAGTGGGATACATACTTGGCGGCACGCCGGCGAAGATGCAGATTGGGGACATCTTCGGAATCATCGTGGCTTCTCTCGTGCTCTTCTTCCCTCTGTCGACGCTCGACCGTGTCTATCACTTCGGCACGCCGGAGTTGCCAGCGCCACAGGCCGGGTTGATGGCGATGTTGTCAAAAGGCATCGTGGGCGGAGATATGGCGTGGCCGCTGGTCATTGTAGGGATTCTGCTCGGCATTGCGATGATCATGATTGAGGTCAAGAGCGTGATGTTGTTCTCGGTGGGAATGTATCTACCGCTGGGAACGACATTCGCGATTTTCGTCGGCGGAGTGATCCGCTGGATCACGGATTCGATCCGGAACAAGCGCAGCCTGAATGATGCTCAGAAAGCCCGGGTGGATAACGCGGGGGTCCTGACAGCGTCGGGGCTCATCGCCGGGGAGGCTTTGTGCGGTATCGCGATTGCAGCCGTAATCGCGCGCAGGCTGGCGAAGGATCCTCATGCGAGCGCTGTCCTGTATGACTTCAAGATCGGCGACCACATTATCACTACACTGATCGCGCTCGCCGTGCTCGTCCTTGTGATGGTTCTGGTGCCGCTGGCAAACGCTGGGCGGCCCGAGGATCCTGCGCCACCGACGGCGATTATGTAAAGCATCAACCGCGAAGGACACCAAGGTAAACGAAGGCGATGCTTCGTGAGGCTTCGTGTCCTTCGCGGTTTTAATTTCTATGTCGATTGCAGAGAACATTGCGGCAATTCGGGAACGCATCGAGAATGCGGCGCGGCGGGCTGGACCCTCAGCAGGTGAAGCTTCTTTGATGGCGGTTACGAAGACTCATCCGGTGGAGCGGATTCGCGAAGCATACGCGGCTGGACTGCGACTCTTTGGCGAAAATCGGGTGCAGGAGTTTGCCGGAAAAGCCGGTGCGCTGCTGGACCTGCACGGCGCGCAGTGGCACATGATCGGGCACTTGCAGACGAATAAAGCCGGGAAGGCCGCCGAACTATTCACTGCTGTCGATTCAGTCGATTCGGTAAAGCTTGCCGAGAGACTGGATGTGGCGGCGCGGGATCTGAGCAAGAAGATCGAAGTATTGATTGAGATCAATGTTGGCGGCGAGGCGGCGAAGAGCGGGGTGGCAGCGAACTCGGAGGAGCTTCAAGAATTGTTGCAGGCTGCGCCGCGATTCGAGGCGATTAAGTTTCGAGGCCTCATGACGGTGCCTCCGTATACCGAAGATCCCGAGGGGGCTCGACCGTTCTTTCGCAAGCTGCGTGAACTGCGCGATGCGATTGCTGCGCGAAGGCTTCCCGATATTTGCATGGATGTGCTTTCTATGGGCATGTCGCATGATTTCGAAGTTGCGATTGAAGAGGGATCGACTTGCGTGCGCGTCGGGACGTCGATCTTCGGGGAGCGAGGCGCTCGATGATGCGGTGTTTTGCACGTCGAGGTTCAGTGCGATGTCGGCAATTTGCATAGATCCGGAGCGAAGCAAAATGCGTCTCGCTCAGGATGACATTCGCGTATGGCTTGCGACGGGTGATTGGCATGGTTCCGATCCGCGAGACTGATCAGGGTGTTACGTTCGCGGTGAAGGTGCACCCGCGGGCTAAGAAGGACGCGATTACCGGCGAGGTCGGCGATACGATCAAGCTTTCACTCACCACGCCTCCTGTCGAGGGACGTGCCAATGAGGCGTGCATCGAGTTCTTTGCAAAGCTTTTGAAGGTGCCACGATCTTCCGTTAGTATTGCGTCCGGATTGAGCAGCCGGAATAAAGTGATACGCGTGGCCGGCATCAGCAGCCAATACGTGCGAGGTTGTTTCAAGAGATAGAACGGGCGCGGGGGCGCGCCAACGATAGAGGAACCTCTTTGACCTTCTCCCAGCGGTTTGAGGAAATTCGAACTGGATTTGAGCGGCCCTTCTGGATTGCCAACATCACCGAGATCTTTGAGCGGTTGGCCTACTACGGGGCGTTCGCTTCGCTGGCGCTTTATCTGCAGGAGAAGCTCAGCTTCTCGACCGAGCAGACCGGAACTCTAACCGGGCTCTTCGGTGGCATGGTCTGGTTCCTCGCGATTTTCGGCGGGGCTGCGGCGGACCGGCTTGGATTTCGGCGGGCACTGTCGCTGGCCTACCTGATCCTCGGCGCCGCGTATTTCCTGATTGGATCGATCGGGGCTTCATGGCTGGAGCCCGTGCGCAATGCGATGCCGATGGGATTGTTCGTTGGAATCATCCTGATTCTGCCCGCGCTTGGAATTTCGCTGGTGAAACCGTGCGTGGTCGGGACTACCGCACGGGCGTCGAAAGAAAGCGTGCGATCGATCGGGTATTCGATCTATTACACGATGGTCAATATCGGCGGCGCGGCGGGGCCGCTCTATGCGTCGTGGGCGCACCGGCATCTTGGTGTTGAGAATGTGTACCGCGTGGGCGCGCTCAGTGTGTTCGCGATGTTCTTCGTGGTGCTGTTCTTCTTTCGCGAGCCGCGCCAGCCCGGCGATGCTCCGCCGCCATCGATCGCCGAAGTGGCCCGGAACTTCTGCGTGGTGCTGGGGAATGCCAAACTGGTGTTGCCGGTGGTGGGAGCCGCTTTGGCGTTGCGAATCGTAATGTGGATTCGGCCGTCATTGAATGTTCCCTGGTGGATCTGGGTTGGGCTGTTGGCGCTGGTGCTTGCCGGCATCAGCCGCTTCATGTGGTTCCTGGTGATCTTCACGGGATACTGGGTGGTGTTCTGGCAGCAGTACATCAGCCTGCCCGGATATATCCATGGGTTCATCAATTCGACTGCTGATGTCGAGCAGATCCTGGTGACAGATGGTCTCACTGTCATATGCCTGACGGTGCTGGTGAACCTGATGACGCGCAAGATTCCACCGTTTGCGGCGGTGATCATTGGGACGCTGGTTACCTCGTTCGCGTGGGTGATTCTTGCCTTGCGTCCAACGATTTGGGGAGCGATTCTTACGTTGTTCGTACTGGCGCTGGGAGAGATCACGCAATCGCCCCGGTACTACGAATACATTTCGCGCCTCGCACCTCCCGGACAGCAGGGGACGTACATGGGATTCGCGTTTCTCCCGATTGGGATTGGATCCATCATCGGGGGCTGGTTCGGAGGAACGCTGCTGCATCACTTCGGAGAGGAACTTCACCAGCCTGCGATGATCTGGTGGTGCGTGACGGCCGTGGGGATCGTAACGGCAGCGTTGTTGTGGATTTATGACCGAGTCGCACGTCGTGATGCTCCCGCCAAGGCGGAAGCTTAGGGCTTTGCGCCGGGAGCGGACACCCAGAAATAGTCCAGATTCTGCGGCGCGTAGTGACCGAGGAAGGAAACTTTCCTGCCGGCGGTCAATTTCTCGATGTTGTCGATCCACGTGCTAGGCGCTACCAGCAGATGTTGTCCCGCCGGAATATTGCCTGCTTCATAGCGTGCGACCACCTGGTTGCGATAGAAGGCGAGACCATACTCGACTTCGCGGGAAGACCCGAGAACGGCGATGGGCAGCTTTTGAGTCTCCATGCTGGCTAATTCGATCGCCAGCGGACGCGTGGACAGCTTCTGATCGATCGATACAGTTCCCATCTTAAGCACCGCCGCGACCGCGAGCACGACCGGGATGAGCGTAACGAAGCGAAGCATACGCAGACGGGCACGGCTCATCAGCGTGGCAGCGATAGCGATGCAAAGTATTGCCGTTACTCCGATCGCGTAGGCGAGAGGACGACCCGAGGGCAGCCGGTGTTTCACTACCAGATAGCCAATCACAACGGCCGGCAGGACGGGGGCTGAGGCGACGGCGGCGTGCACGATGGCCAGCCATTTGGGGATCGATTGCTCCCTCCCGAAGTGGAGGAGGATGTAGGAGGCGAGTAGGATCGCGCCGGCAGGAACGGCCGGGAGAATGTATCCCGGAAGCTTGGACTGCGAGATCGAGAAAAACAGCACGGGCACGATCAGCCAGCAACACGCGAAGATGCTGAACTGCAGTTCGAGATCAGCCTCGGGCTGGAGATTTTTGCGCTCCGTCCACCAGACGCGAACGGATTCCCAGAGAGCAGCGATCACGAACGCGATCCACGGGAACAAGGTCAACGCAGTTACGGGAATGTAATACCAGAACGGCTCCGGATGGTGATATAGATTGCTCGAAAAACGCGCGAGATTGTGCTCAAGAATAAACTCGCGGAAGAATTGCGGGTTACGAAGATCTACAGCAACGTACCAGGGCAACGCCACGAGGCAGAAGAGAAGGATGCCAGGCCACCAGAACGTTCGCCAAATCAATTTGGATTCGCGCGTCGCGAGGGCAAACAGCACGATGACAACTGCTGCCAAGAATGGAGCCACTGGTCCTTTGGCGAGCATCCCGAACGCCATGGAGACGTAGAATGCCGCCAGGTAAATGCGCTGGCCCGATTCCCGCCAGGCCCACCACGCGAGCAACCCGACAGCGAATGCAGCGGTAAGTGTGATATCCATCGAGGCCGCGCGAGCGTATCCAATGATTCCAGCGCAGGACGCTACGATCAGCGCCGCATCGACTTGCACTCCGGGACGGAACTTGCGGAAGAAGAGATAGATTGCGACGATTAACAGAGTGGCGTTTACAGCTGACGGAATGCGGGCCGCAACGTCAGTCACACCCAGCACCGAGTATGCCAGCATCGCCTGCCAGTAGTAGAGCGGGGGCTTTTCAAGCCAGGGACTTCCGCCGAGTGTGGGAGTGATCCAATCCTTGCGGTCGAGCATCTCGCGCGCGACTTGCGCGTAGCGTGGTTCGTCGGCACCGATCAGGCCGAACGCGCCTAATCCGTAGAAAAACAGGAACGTGCAGAAGCCGGCCAGGAGGAGGACGTCGGTACGGGTGCGGGCGGTCATAAGAATTTAAGATTTGTGATTTCAGATTACAGATTTCGGAGTGGTAGTGAATTGTGGCAGCTGTGTTTCAATTTGCAATCTCTCAAATCTGAAATCTGCAACTACTTATTGTACGGAGGGCCCGCGGCCAAGTTGGAGGACGATCTGGCGCACTGCATCGGCGAGAGGTCCGTCGACGGAGCAACCGCTGGCGCACTCGTGGCCCCCACCACCGAAAGTCTCCGCCACGCGAGCGACATCAAGCTTGCCCTTGCTCCGGAGACTGACGCGGTAGCGGCCGTCGGGCGTCTCACGAAAGAAGGCAGCAACTTCTACACCGCCAATCGAAAGGACGTAGTTCACGAGCCCCTCGCAGTCTTCCTCGAGTGCATTGCAGCGCTCCATCTGCTTTTGCGTAACCCAGAAATATCCGACGTGAGCTTCAATATGGAGACTGCGAAGAGCCTCGCCCAGCAGGCGGAGTTTCGCCTCGGAGTGCGCGAAATAGATACCGCGCGCGCAGTGGGCCGGATCGGCTCCGGCCAGTACAAGTTCGCGGGCCAGGGCGAAGGTTTTGTCATTCGTCCCCTGGAACATAAACGAACCAGTGTCGGTCATCAATGCGGTATAAAGGCAAGTCGCAATTTCCGGCGAGAACTTCACGCCAGCCTCGCGCGCGAGACGGAACACCATCTCGGCTGTAGCGACCGCGTGGGGATCGATCCAGTTGACATGAGCAAAGGGGCGTCCGCTGACGTGATGGTCAATGCTGATGAGGAACCGGTCTTCCAGGCCATCGAGGCGGGTGCGGTGAATGCTGTCGCACTCCAAGATGATCGCTGCTTCGTAGGAGCCGGTGACGCGATCAGCCTGCACCACCTGATCTGCAAATGGAAGCGAGCGATAGATGCGAGGGACTGGATCGTGGAGAACGACATCTGCGTGTTTGCCCATTTCACGCAGAACCTGACAGCAAGCGAGTGCAGAGCCGACGGCGTCGCCGTCGGGACGGGCGTGCGAAGTCAGCACAAACCGTTCATGCTGCCCAATCTGCCGGAGAACGTCTTCCAGCACGTCGCTATGTTTTCGCTCCACTTGCGTCCTTGCGAGCCCTGGCTCTTTTTTTGGCCCTATCCAGCAATTGTTCAACGCGCGCCTTGTCCAGTTCGGCGCGGTCGAGGCGGAAATACAATTCTGGCGCGCGGCGGATCCGCAGGCGCTCGATAAGTTCGTGGCGGATATATTCGCGCGCGGCTTCGAGTCCTTCCAGGCTGCGGTCGGCCTCGGTGTCATCGCCTTCGACGTTGACCCACACCTCGGCGGATCGGCCATCGTCGGCCACGTGGACGGCCGTCACACTCACCAGCCCGATACGCGGATCCGCGAGTTCTCCCTCGACGAGGGTTTCGATTTCTTCACGCAGGGCTTCGCCAACTCGTCCGCGATGGTACTTCAGCCCGCGCTTCTCCACATTTCACCTCGGGTAAAACGCTTGAGAATATCAGAAAATTGGACGCAAGTGTGTGAGTATGGACGCCGCGCCGTGAGGCGATTCCTTGATTTAGAGCGGATGTGTTGTAACTGTGCAGATAGCAACGGCTTAGGGACTCTCCGCTCCGAATACGAAGCGCAAAGGGGACTAGAAGTAATCCAGAAACGCGTCTGCCACGTCGGCTCCCGCATTGTTGGCGATGCGCGTCGCAGCGCTCTCAACTTTTTTCATCAAACCATCCAGGTAATCGCGGGAAGGCGAGATGCTGACAACACCGATGGTGGCGCGATTCCACAGTTCGGCGCCATCGAGTTCCGCAACCGAGACGTTAAAGGTCGTGCGCAAACGATCTTTGAGGCTGCGGACAACCTGGCGGCGGTCTTTGATGGATTGCGCGGCTTCGATGTGAAGCTCGAGCGTAAGGAAAGCGATTGGCATTGCAATAAAAGTGGCCAGTGGTAAGTGGCTAACAACTGCCACTGGCCACTGACCACAGGTCTTACGCGATCACTTCTGCCGCGACGCGCGTCGTCACGAAAGCCTCGATCACGTCGCGCGCCTTGATGTCGCCGTAGTTGGCGATCGAGATGCCGCACTCCATGCCGTTGGTGACTTCCTTCGCGTCGTCCTTGAAGCGCCGGAGCGATCCGATTTTGCCTTTGAAGACGACGACATTGTCGCGCAGCAGGCGAACATCCGCGTCGCGCTTGATCAGGCCGTCGATCACGCGGCACCCGGCAACCGTTCCCACCTTCGGGATACGGAAGGTTTCGAGAACCTCGGCGCGACCCTGGTAGGTTTCCTTGATCGTCGGTTCAAGCAAGCCAGTCATGGCGCGCTTAATCTCATCCTGCAGTTCGTAAATGATCGAGTGCAGGCGGATGTCGACCTCTTCCTGATCGGCGAGTTCCTGCGCTTTGCGCTCAGGCCGCACATTGAAGCCGATGATGATGGCATTCGATGCAGACGCCAGGAGCACGTCGGTTTCGGTGATAGCACCCACGCCGGAACGCAGCAACTTGAGGCGGACTTTGTCGTTCGACAATTTGGAGAGCAGGTCGCTGAGCACTTCGACCGAGCCCTGTACGTCGCCCTTGAGGATAATGTTGAGTTCCTTGGTGCCCGCGGTCTTGATCTGTTCTGCCAATCCCTCGAGCGAAACGCGGGAACTCTTGGCCAGCGCCGCTTCGCGGGCTTTCTGCTCACGATACTCGGAGATGCCGCGCGCCTTATCGCGATCGGCAACGACGACGAACTGATCGCCAGCCTGCGGCAGGCCTTCCAATCCAATGATTTCCACCGGCGTCGATGGCGGAGCCGACTCGAGAGCCGCGCCGCGATCGTCGAACATGGCGCGCACTTTTCCGAAGACGTTGCCAACGACAAAGTTGTCCCCGGCGATGAGTGTGCCGTTCTGAACGAGAACGGTTGCGACCGGTCCGCGGCCGCGATCGAGTTTGGCTTCGAGCACTACGCCAGTGGCTGCGCGCTCGGGAGTCGCTTTCAACTCCGCGAGGTCGGCAACCAGGCAAATCATTTCCATCAGAAGATTGAGATTCGTCTTCTTCTTCGCCGAAACGTCGACGAATACGGTCTTGCCACCCCAGTCTTCGGGCATCAGGCCGCGATCGGCCAATTGTTTCTTCACGCGATCGGGCATCGCCTCGGGCTTATCAATCTTGTTGACCGCGACGATGATTGGAACTTCCGCCGCGTGGGCGTGATCGATCGCTTCGAGCGTTTGGGGCATCACGCCGTCATCAGCTGCAACGACAAGTACGACAATGTCGGTAGCCTTGGCACCGCGGGAACGCATGCGGGTGAAGGCTTCGTGACCCGGCGTATCGAGGAATACGATCTCGCGCCCATACGCGGGAGATTCCTTGTCGGTGATGCGAACCTTGTAGGCGCCGATGTGCTGCGTGATTCCGCCAGCTTCGCCTTCCGCCACACTGGTGAGGCGGATGGAATCGAGCAGTGTCGTTTTGCCATGATCGACGTGACCCATGATCGTGACCACGGGCGGACGGGGAACGACCTCGGTGGTCGATTCTTCTCCGCCGCCAGCAGCAGCATCGATGTCCTTCGCAGCCTGTTCTTCGAACGTGATCACGTTCGTGTCCGCTCCGAAGAAGCGGGCCATTTCACTGGCGAGTTCGGCATCGAGCGTCTGGTTGATAGTGGCGAATACGCCGCGAGAGAGCAGGCGCGAAATGAGATCTTTCGCACGAATGTCGAGCTTCTCGGCCAGATCTTTTACGCTGATGCCTTCGGTGATCGTAATATTGCGCGTGATCGGCGCAGGCTCGTTCGACACCACCATGCGTGGCGGTGGAACATAGCCTTTCATCGGTCCTTCTTTTACACCGCGAGGAACGTAGCGCTGTCCGGGACGCCGCGAAGGTGCACCTGGACGGCTGCCGGGACGAGCCGGTCCCGGAGGAGGCAATCCCGGACCAACGCCAATCGGGCGCGGACCTGTGGACGCCGTGCGCGTCGGATGCATCGGACGGCGCTCTCCTGGACGCAACGGCGGACGAGGAGCTCCGAACCCTGTTCCTCCCTGAGGACGCGGGCGCTGGAAGATTGGCTGGCCGGGCACGGGACGTCCCGGCGCGGGACGCATGGTCCCAACGGGAGCGCCTTGCGACGGCGGAGGAGCGGGACGCGGCGGCGGCGCCTTGTACACCGGACGCGGTCCAGTCTGCGGCACGATCATGCGCGGTGCAGGTGGCTGCGGCGGCCCCGGAGTCACGACTGGCGCTGCAGGACGTGGCGTCACAGCGGGCGTTGGCGGAGCCGCAACAGAAGCGGTAACCGGAGGCGCTGCTGGAGCCGCCGGCGGAGGCGCGACTACCGGCGGAGCCGGAGGTGTAATGATGCGCGGAGGCGGCGCTGCCACGACGGGAGCTGATGGCGCCGTTGGCGTCGGAGGAACTACAGGCTTCTCCACGACTGGCTGCGCTACAACGGGCTTTGCCGGAGCAGCGGGCGGAGCGGGGACAGCAACGGGCGGTGCAGGCTTCGGCGGCGCAGCGGGAGCAGAGGGCAAGATCGCCGGCCTTACTGCAACCGGAGGCGGCGCAGGCGGACGCACGGGTGGCGCTGGCGGCGCGACCGCTTCCTTCTTCTGCGTGATGGCTCTCAGCACATCACCAGGACGGGAAATATGCGACAGGTCAATTTTTGTCTTGATTTCTTCTTCGCCGCGCAGCGGGCGCGCGGAACGCGCAGAGGATCCCTGCGCCTCGGACTGGCCTCGGACATAAGCCCGTACCTTCTCTGCTTCGTGGTCCTCGATTGAACTGGAATGCGTCTTCTTCTCCGTCACTCCCACCTGCGGCAGCGCGTCAAGAATGGCTCTGCTCTTAACTTCCAGTTCTCTCGCGAGATCGTTTATTCGAACCTTACTCATCCGACCTTTCTTTTCCCCGCGCTAGGTCTTCATTGGAGGCCTCACGGAGTCAACTTGTTGCACTCGCATATTCCCGAACCTGTCTGCGCGTGCCATGATTATTCAGTTTTTTCTTGAGCAGAACCTTCCGGCTCCTGCTCGGGATTTTCTTCGGGCGCAGCTTCCGTGTTACCGGGAGCGGCTTCTTCTCCGGCGGAGGCTTCCACGCCGGTTTCCGGAGCGACTTCCTCCGCGACGACTTCGCCCTCTGCCGCCACGCCCTCGATTGCACCTTCAGCGCCAGCTTCCAGACTTGCGAAATAATTATTCACCGCAAGGCTGATTCTTTCCACCGTCTTGGGCCCGATGCCTTCGATCGCCTCAAGCTGCTCTGGCGTCATATCGGCCAGCGCTTCGACCGTTGTCACTCCAGCCGCGCTGAGCTTCTCGACCAGTCCTTCCCCGAGTCCAGGAACACTCTCGAGAGGAGTTGTAACCTGAGGAGCCATGGCCGCCATCTGCAGCTCGACTTCCTGGCGCTTTTCTTCCTCGCTCTTGATGTCGATCTTCCAACCCAGAAGCTTGGCAGCGAGACGAACGTTCTGTCCCTTCTTGCCGATGGCCAACGACAACTGGCTGTCGTCAACCACAACTTCCAGGTGCTTATCAGTACTGTCAATTACGGTGACGCGGCTTACCTTTGCCGGCTGCAACGCCTTCTCGGCGAAGGTGACCGCATCCTCGTGGTACTCGATGATGTCGATCTTCTCTCCGCGAAGCTCGCGGATGATCGACTGCACGCGCATGCCTTTCATGCCGACGCAGGCACCGACCGCGTCCACGTCTTTATCTTTCGACATGACGGCAATCTTGGTGCGCTCGCCCGCTTCGCGCGCAATGGCGCGAATGACGACTGTTCCGTCGTAGATTTCAGGCACTTCGGTCTGGAACAGGTGCTGGACCAGTTCCGGCGCAGCGCGGGAGACGACCACTCCCGGGCCCTTCGCAGCACGCTCGACACGCGCAATGACCACGCGGACGCGCTCGCCAACCGCGAATGATTCCAGGCGCGACTGCTCCTTGCGCGGCATGCGCGCTTCGGCCTTGCCGATGTCGAAGATCACGTCCGGACCTTCAACGCGCTTCACCGTGGCGTTGACGATCTCATTAACGCGTCCGATGTACTCGTTGTAGACCGTGTCGCGCTCGGCCTCGCGCACCTTCTGAAAAATGACTTGCTTTGCGAGCTGCGCAGCGATGCGTCCGAGGATACCTTCAGTCACCTTCGGGATCTGCAACTCTCCGCCGACTTCGAGGGACGGATCGACCTTGCGCGCATCCTCGACCGTGATCTGCAGGTTCGGATCTTCCACCTGCTCCGGAGTCTCGACGATGGTCTTCACCGCGAAAGCGTTGATCTTTCCAGTGTCCTTGTCGAGCTTGGCGCGCAGGTTTTCCTGCGACTTGTAGTACTTGCGAGTGGCCATGACAATGGCGTCTTCCACCGCGCTGACTACAATTTGCGGATCAATGCCTTTTTCCCGGCTCAGTGCGTCGATCGTGTTGTAGAGCTCGCTAGCCATAAAATCAGTTCTCAGTACTCAGTACCCGGTACTCAGTTAACATCCAAACCATCCAGCTATATGGCAATGAATACTAAATTTCCGGTACTAGATTCGCCTTTTCTACATTGGCGAATTCGATTTCAATCTTCTGTCCGGCCGCGTCGCCCATCTTCTTGCGCGACTTGTGGCTGGCCACGCTCAGGTCCAGCGTCAAGCGTCCGTCTTCGAACTTGTCCAGCCGTCCTTCAAATTGGCGGCTGTTGTTTACTGGCTGCCGCGTGCTCAGCTTCATGCGGCTGCCGGTAAACCTTGTGAAGTCGGCGGGCTTCACCAACTTCCGATCCAGACCCGGCGACGAGACTTCCAGCGTGTACGAGCCCGGCATCGCGTCTTCGACGTCGAGAATCGTTCCGAACTCCCGGCTGAAGTGCGCACAGTCTTCGTGCGTCACTCCCGCTAGTGGATCGTTCCCCGCCGCAGGCTTATCGAGGAAGACACGCAACATGCGCGCCTTGCCACCACCGAGGACCTCGACGTCTAAGACTTCGAGTCCACGGGAGACAGCGACCCGATCGGCAATTTCCCGCACACGTTCAACGTCAAGCGCCATGAATCCAGTAACTTACTGGCGGATGGCGGCCGCACCGAAGGGCTCCAAACTAAAATGTGGGCTTGCGCCCACTGGTGTGCTTCGCCAAAAGCCGGTACACAGCAGTTCTCAGTGTTCTAATATACGCCCGGAGGGGGTAAAAAGACAAACGGGAGATAGATGGCGCCAGACGCGGAGCGCAGTTGGACTCTCAGGACCAGGACTATGACAGATGTTAACGTCCCACCAAACCCAAGCTTAGGCTAACTGGAAGATGAAGCGTAGCCTTCTAATCGCGGTCCTTCTTTTTGGGGTTGGGTCGTCAGCCGCGTGCTTTCGGCCTCCCAAGAATCCTCGTGAAGCCCTTATTGGCCGGTACTGGCTGCATTGGAGAAATGGCAGTAATTGCTCTGGGCGTGGAATCTTGAGCTCTAGCTTAGAACTCAAATCGGACGGCACATCAGAGCAGCGTGACCTCTTTAAAGACGGCTCGCAATTCGTAACCGCGGGAAAATGGAACTACGAAGGCGGCGACAACCTGGGATTCGACAATCTTCGGATAACGACAACTGGAGAGATCGACAAGAATGCCTCACCGGTTCGTGCAGGCGTAATTGTGCAGTGGGCGAAACCACCGAACATATTGCTAAATCCTGACGATGATTGCTTCTTCGTGAAAGCTCAGTAGGTCTGGCGACATCTCCTTACGAATACGACCGGGCAATAGTTCCGCACTCCCATTTGCCTGATCTTCCCCCGCTCTCTACAATAAAAGTTTCATCCCCACGCGTCTGGGGAGTCCCGAGACATTTATGATTCATTTTCCCGTACCTGAGGCTCTCACCTTTGATGATGTCCTTCTTCTGCCAGCGCGGTCGGATGTAATCCCGGCGAATGCCAGTACGCAGACGCAGCTCACCCGCAACATCAGCCTGAATATTCCGATCGTGAGTTCGGCCATGGACACCGTAACCGAGTCGCACATGGCGATTGCGCTGGCGCAGCAGGGTGGGCTTGGGATTATTCATCGCAACCTGAGCATCGACCGGCAAGCCAACGAGGTCGACAAGGTAAAGCGGTCGGAAAGCGGCATGATCGTTGACCCGGTCACGATGCATCCGACTGACAAGGTTTCGGACGCCCTCGAGGTCATGCGCAAATACAAGATCTCCGGCGTGCCTATCACCGAGCACGGAAAGCTGGTCGGCATTCTCACGAACCGCGATCTGCGGTTTGAAACCCGCTTCGACATTCCCATCGACAACGTGATGACGAAGAAGAACCTCATCACGGTTCCGGTCGGGACGACGCTGGAAGAGGCTGAGAAGATCCTGCATCAGCATCGCGTCGAGAAGCTGCTGGTGGTCGATGACAAGTACAACCTGAAAGGCCTGATCACGGTTAAGGATATTCAGAAGAAATTGAAGTACCCGAATGCCGCGAAAGATTCTCACGGCAGGCTGCGGGTTGGAGCGGCGATCGGGGCAACCGGCGATTTCCTGGAACGCGCCATGGAACTGGCCGAAGCCAAAGTGGACGTGCTGGCGATCGACAGTGCGCACGGACATTCGTCGAAGGTGCTTGAGGCCGTGAAGCTGGTGAAATCGAAGCTGCCGGAGATTGAGTTGCTCGCCGGCAATGTCGCTACGTTTGACGGTGCTTGCGAACTGGCCCGCGCCGGAGCAGATGGAATTAAAGTTGGCATCGGGCCGGGGTCGATTTGCACGACTCGCGTTGTGACCGGCGCTGGAGTTCCGCAGATCACGGCGATTGCCGAAGCGTATCGCGCGACGAAGGACTCGGGAGTTCCAATCATCGCCGATGGCGGCATCAAGTATTCCGGCGATATGACCAAGGCGCTGGCCGCAGGGGCAAGCTCGGTGATGATCGGGTCGTTATTCGCCGGCACCGACGAGAGCCCCGGCGAACTGATTCTTTATCAAGGTCGCTCGTTCAAGTCTTATCGCGGCATGGGATCGCTGGGCGCGATGGCACAGGGATCAAGCGAACGCTATTTCCAGAATCCGGAAGCAGATTCGTCGGCAGCGGTATCCGCCTCGGATGGCGAGTCCAACCGCCTCGCCAAGCTGGTGCCGGAAGGAATCGAGGGACGCGTTCCCTACCGCGGGTCGGTCGCGATGATCATCTACCAGATGGTCGGCGGGCTGAAGTCGGGAATGGGCTATTGCGGGTGCGCGACGATTCCTGAACTGCTGCAGAAGACGCGTTTCGTGCGGATCAGCGGCGCTGGCTTGCGCGAGTCTCATGTGCACGATGTCATGATCACCCGCGAGGCTCCGAACTATGCGATCGAGTAAGGGCCGCGAGCTTACCTGTTTGCGGGGGCGATTCGCCCCCGCCGTTGTTCCAACTCCTATCGGTTGTCGAATCCCTTGAGCCGGGACAGGAATCACCTACTCAAGTCTTGGATCGCGGCCATTCTTTGGCTGATCGTGATTGCGATCGAGTCGACTACCTACCTTTCCGCCCACAACACCAGCCGGTTCCTTTATCCGCTCCTTCACTTCCTGTTCGGAGTCAATCATGCCCGGTTCGACGTGTGGCATCACTTCCTCCGAAAAGGCGGGCACGTTTTCGGATACGCGATGCTCAGCATCCTTCTGTTTCGTGCATGGCGCGATACGTTGCCCGAGCGCGGAGATCCGAATTGGACGCTGCGCTGGTCGACGATCGCAGTGCTTGGTACGCTTTTCGTTGCCAGTCTGGACGAGTGGCACCAGATGTATCTGCCCACGCGGACTGGGCGCTGGCAGGATATTGTGCTGGATACTTGTGCTGGGATCGGCGCTCAGATTTGCCTGTTCCTGACTCGAAGATGGTGGTAGTTCCTGATTCCATTCTCCCAGCAGCCGCGACATAAACCGTCGCAGCAGGACAGCCGAGGGCGGCTGTCCCCACCTGTAACTGCTCAATTCCAAGGTTCCTGAAAAAAGAGCCGCTAACCCATTGACGTCCGACTCGTTTAATGTTACATATTGTAACGCTACAATGACTAACACACGACATGGCCGTCCAAAGAACCTGGGAGAGGTAGAGCAGAGCGTGATGGATTACATATGGTCACAAGGGCCATCTACGGCGGAAGCATGCCGGGAGTCGCTAGCTGTCTCGCGCCCCATGAAAGACTCGACGATCCGGACGGTGCTGCGGCGCCTGGAAGAAAAAGGCTACCTGACGCATGAGGTAGAGGGTCGAACCTTCATCTATCGCGCGGCAGATGCCCCCGAGAACGTCGCCGTCCGTGCCGTGAAAAACATCATCGACCGTTTCTGCGGAGGATCCGCCGAACAGCTCCTTCTCGGCATGGTCGACAACGAAGTGCTGGATCGCAAGCAACTCGAACGCCTTGCCCGCAAGATCGCCGACGCCGAGGCGCGGGAAAAGATAAGTCCGACGAAGAAGGATTCGAAATAGGTGAGACGATGATGCCGACAAATTTCACCCTGTGGTCGAGCGGCTTTCTGCAACTGCTCGTGGACGCGGCGCTCCGGACGCTTCTGTTGGCCGCAGTGACCGGTACGGGATTGGCCGTGTTCCGCGTGAAATCGACGTCATTGCGATTGTTCACATGGACAGGCGTTCTCTTCGCAGGTCTCGCCATGCCCCTGCTGGCCTGGTTGGTCCCGGCGCTTCCGATTCCGCTCCCCTCGATCGTTACGCCAGAAAGCGCTGTGATCGCGCGGGCGAGCACTTCGAGTCCGCGCCCTCCCACCGAGTTGAGCGCACCGCCGGTGCGCGTCAGCGTTAGAAGCACCGCAGGCGCAGCAACGACATTTGCGGAATACTCCAGAGAATCTCGGCCCGCGATCGCACAGACGGGAACCGGCGAAAGTACATTCGAAGTTCTTACGTGGTTCTCAAGCAACAAGGCCTCGCTGGCCGCAGGGTTTTATCTCGCGATTGCGCTGCTCATGGCGTCTCGACTCTATGTGGGAATACTTCTGGCGAGGCGGTTGGCATCGAGTGCTCATGAAATCCATGATCCGCGGCTGGTGCGAAGCCTCGCATCGCATCGGCATATCGCGATTCATGCTCCGCTGATTCTGGAGTCCGATGTGGTTGCCGTGCCTGTCACCGTAGGCGCGGCGCGCCCTGCCATTCTTCTGCCGACGAACTGGCGCACATGGGACGATTCGAAGCTCGATGCGGTGATTGCGCACGAGCTGTCGCACGTGGCGAGGCGTGATGCGCTGACACAGACTATTTCGCGGCTGCACCGCGCCATCTTCTGGTTCAGCCCGTTGACCTGGTGGCTGGATCGGCAGATTCATCTGCTGGCGGAGCAGGCCAGCGACGAGGCCGCCCTTTCCGGCGGCGTCGACCGGACGCAATACGCAAAAGCTCTCTTGGGATTTTTCGAGAGTTTGCAGGCGGCTCCCGGACGCGTCTGGTGGCAAGGGGTCTCGATGGCGAAACCTGGGCAGGCAGAACATCGGTTAGAAAGAATCTTGACGTGGAGAGGAGCAGTCCAAATGAGTGTGAAGAGATCCGTTCTAGTCGCAATGGTGGCGCTTGCCGTACCAGCCGTTTACCTGGCTGCGGCGGCGCGTCCGGCGAGTCATCCGATACACATGCAAAATTCTGAGAGTACGCAAGTCCCGGCCCCTCCGGCCGTGCCCCGCGTGCCGCCAGCAACTGGAGCGGTGCCTGCTGTCGCTCCGGTTGCGCCTGTCGCCCCGATCCATGGAGTTGTCGCCACTGGCGTAGTGGCGCCGGCAGTTCCGGGGACTCCGGCGATTCCGGCCGCGCCGGCGATCTGGTCGGGACAAGGGCATGGCCTTGGCTCCGCGCGCGGAGGCTTCTCTTATTCATACGGGTTCGACGACGAGCAGCGATTCGTTATCGTCTCCGGCAAGAGCGATTCGTTCACGATGTCGGGGAGTTCCGAAGATGCGCACCATGTGCAGCGATTGAAGAAACAGATTCCGGGCGACTTCATCTGGTTTGAGCGCGACGAGAAGTCGTACATCATTCGCGACCAGGCGACGATCGATCGCGCTCGCAAGCTCTGGGCTCCGCAGGAAGAGCTCGGAAGGAAGCAGGAAGAGCTTGGAAAGCAGCAAGAGGCTCTCGGGAAACAGCAGGAAGAGTTGGGAGCCAAGATGGAACAGGTACGGGTGAATGTTCCGGACATGACGGCGCAGATGGATAAGTTGAAGGCTGAACTCAAGCAACTTGGTCCTACAGCAACCATGGAGCAGCTTGGAAATCTGCAATCCGAGATTGGGGAGTTGCAGAGCAAGATCGGCGAGGTTCAATCTCATGCCGGTGAAGCGCAAGGCAAACTAGGTGCTGAGCAGGGCGAACTCGGCGAGAAACAGGGCAAGCTGGGCGAACTGCAAGGCGAATTCGGCCGTCAGCAAGGCGAGTTGGCGGAAAAAGCTACGAAGCAGATGAAATCGCTGCTCGATGAAGCGATCAAGAACGGGACGGCGAAGCCGGAAACCGACAGCAACGACGGTGGCGGCACCATCTAACCGGACCTGCAAGGCTGCAGTGGGAAGGCGTGGCTTCTTGGAGCCGCGCCTTTTGTATCTTCGAATCTTTCCTCGCTCCTCAGGCGTGCCGGGCGCTTTTGCTTTGCTTGATCGTTCCACTGAGGAGCAGCAGTATTGCCGAAAGCACAGCCATCCCCGCCGAAAGATAAAACGGAAACGGCGCTCCATAGTGCTTCCATAATTCGCCCGTGATCAGGCTGGCGCCCAGAGTAGCTACGCTCGTCGCGAAGGCATAGATGCCGAGAGCGCGGCCACGAATGTCCTGCGTCACGGTCTCTACCACAAGGGCTTTCAACACCGGCTGGGTCAGTGCGTAATAAAGTCCGTAAATCGCCATGCTGATCCAGATCGCAAGCGTCGAAGGCGCGCGGCCGAAAACGAAGTAGACGGCCGCGAAGATCAGGTATCCGGCGGCGGCTATCCAGCGGCGGGAATAGTGATCGCTGAACCATCCGGCGGGCCAAGATCCGAGCGTGTACGTGACGTTGAAAACCAGGCCCAGCAGTGGAGCAAACGAAACGGCGATCCCAACGTTCTGCGCGCGCATCACCAGAAACATGTCACTCGAGTTCCCCAGCGAGAACAACGTCACGGCAACGATCACCAGGTAGAAGGCGACGGATAGTTTTGTGGATGGGCGGCTCTCGACGTCCGAGGCTTTCTTCTTTCCTTCTGCTTGCTCCGGGGATTCCCGTTTGGGTTCCCGAATCCCGAGAATCGCGACCAGCACCGCCAAGGCGCCGGGAACCGCGGCCGCCCAGAAGACGCTGCGGATTCCGAAGCGGGACAGGAGTACGAGCGCGGCGAGCGGGCCGGCGATAGCTCCGGCGGAGTCCATCGATTGAATCAGTCCGTACGCCGAACCCAGCCGTTCTTTGCCGACCGACTCTGCGACCATGACGTCGCGCGGAGCACCGCGGACGCCCTTCGCGAGACGATCACTGAATCGAATGAGAAGGATGTGCCACCACGCTGTTGTGAGGGCGAGCAGCGGCTTTACGGCGTTGGCAACGAAGTATCCGCCGACCACGAGGGGCTTCCGGCGGTCAATGCGATCGGTGAGATATCCGGAGAAGAGTTTGGCAAACGACGCGACACTCTCGGCGATCCCTTCGATCACGCCTAACTGCGCCGGTCCGGCGCCAAGTGAAACGAGAAAGGCGGGTAAAACCCAATAGGCCATTTCGCTGGCCGTGTCATTGAAAAATGACGTAATACCGAAGGAATACAGGTTGCGTGCAGCGGAGGGCTGTGGCTGGGGAGAGCGGTCGGGCATGTATCGGTTTTATCACGGAGACACGGAGGTACGGAGAAGGACAAAAAGGGGGAAATCCGGAGGAGCGGAGAAAACGACTAGTACATCGCGTCGTACTTGGTGACGAGCCAGTCTGCGCCTTTGTGCTCGGTTGTAACGGTGAACAGGTCCTGGTCAGTGCCGCCATTCGCGCTTTGGCGCGTTGCGCGATAGTGAAGGATGATCAGCGGCGGCGCATCTTCCCAATCCACCAACTGCCACGCGAGCAACGGATGCTGCGATTCAGACTGGCAAATGTATTTCGCGTATTTCTTGTGGTAGTCATGCTCCCACTTGTTGAGCAGGTCGTCGCAGTGTCCGTCGCGCAATTCGCGCAGGAATTTGTTTGCTGCCTTCTCGGTAGAGCGGTCGCGGAGCGGATTCATCTTGATGCTGACCGGCAATCCCGTGAGTGGATCTCTATCTTCTGACCGTGCCAAGACAGGGCCTTGATTGCTGAGCCACCAGAGATATCCGACGAAGGCCAGCACGAGCACCGCAGCGGTGCCGACAGCAATGCCGAGCTGGGTTTTGGAGAAGCCCATTAAGCAAGTTTAAGGATCGCTGAGAGCGAGCGGCAAGATTACCAGCGGGAGACACGACGGGACATGTACGAGTGGGGTACTTGGCGCGGCCCGCAACAAAAAAGGCACGGCGCAATGCCGTGCCTCTTTCAACCGGGAGGGCGATCCTACTCTTCTTTCTTGTCTTCTTTCGCTGGCTCGACGCCGCCATCGTGCGCAGCCTGCGCTTCCGCCTCTTCCATCGCTTTCTTGGCTTCGGCAGCCTTCTTGGCGCGGGACTCGGCTCGCTTTTCGCGCTTCTCATCCAGTATCTTTTCGCTGCCGAGCAGTTCGAGGAACGCCTTGTCAGCTCCGTCGCCTTTATTCCAGGCAGTGCGGATGATGCGCGTGTATCCGCCGTTGCGATCGCCGAAGCGCGGTCCGACGGTGTCGAACAGCTTCACGACCGCTTCGTCGGTCATCAGGTAAGAAGCGGCCAGACGGCGGGCAGCCAAGTCTCCGCGCTTGCCGAGCGTGATCATCTTCTCGACGATGGGACGCGCGGCCTTCGCCTTGGGAACGGTCGTCTCGATGCGCTCTTCGACGATCACCGAAGTGACAAGGTTGCGGAGCAGCGAGCGCCGGTGCGCTGTGTTCCGTCCGAGTTTAAATCCTGCAACTTTGTGACGCATGTGAACCTCAGTGATCAGTGGCCAGTGGTCAGTGGCCCGTATTCAAGCGATCTTATTGGGTCGGCGGCTAGCGGTCTTGCTTTTCTGACCACTGATCACTAGCCACCGACCATGATTCTTACAGCTGGTCGTCCGGTCCGTAGGCGGACGCGGGCAACGGTACGTTCGACGTCGGTCCGGGCACGGCATTGCCGTGCTCGTCGATCTTCATGCCGAGACTCAATCCCATCGAGGACAGGATCTCTTTGATCTCGTTCAGCGACTTGCGGCCGAAATTCTTGGTCTTGAGCATTTCAGCTTCGGTCTTCTGCACGAGTTCGCCGATCGTCTGGATGTTCGCATTCTTGAGGCAGTTGTAGCTGCGCACGGAAAGCTCGAGTTCTTCGACAGAACGGTTTAGGTTCTCGTTGTGGATCTCGGGCTTGCGGTCATCGCTCGACGACGAACCGGTTTCGATCTCTTCCTCGAAGTTGATGAAGATGTTCATGTGGTCCTTCAGCAGCTTCGCCGCCAGGCCGATCGAGTCAGCCGGGGTGATGGAGCCGTTGGTCCAGACCTCAAGTGTGAGCTTGTCGTAATCGGTGATCTGCCCAAGACGGGCTGCTTCGACCGTGTAATTGCACTTGCGAACCGGCGAGTGTACGGAGTCGATCGGAATGAATCCGATGCCGAGATCCTCGTCGAAGTTCTTGTCAGCCGAGACGTATCCACGGCCGCGCTTCAAGCGCATTTCCATATCGAGCTTGCCGCCCTCGCTGACCGTCGCGATATAGACGTCCTTGTCCAGGACTTCAACATCGCCATCGGCTTCGACCATGCCGCTGGTGACTACCCCGGGCTGGTCCGCGCGCAGGTAGATCGCCTTCGGAGCATCGCCCGCAAGCTTGAACGGAATCTGCTTCAGGTTGAGGATGATGTCGGTCGCGTCCTCGACCACGCCGGGGATCGACTGGAATTCGTGCAGCACGCCTTCCATCTTCACCGCGGTGACAGCGGCGCCTTCAATCGAGCTCAGCAGCACGCGACGCAGGGCGTTGCCCACGGTGGTGCCGAATCCGCGCTCGAACGGCTGCGCCCAGAAAATGCCGTACTTGTCGGTGAGGGATGAAGTGTCAACTGCGAGACGTTTCGGTTTCTGAAAACCTTTCCAAAGCATTTGTTTCTCCTTCGGCCGTTTGGCTCAATCCTGACTCGCTGAGTGGTCCTACTCAGGTCAATGTCAGGAAAGGCTGATCTGGCTCGAAAAGTGGACCGATCCCGCCGTCAGTCGTTTGTCGATGGTTGTTCGCCAACGACTCACGACCCGCGACTATGGACTACTTACTATACAGTTCGACGATCAACTGCTCGTTGACCGGTAACTGAATGTCTTCGCGCTTGGGCAGCGACAGAATGCGGCCCTTGTAGTTGTCGCGATCAACTTCCAGCCAGCTCGGCATCGTGCCGTGGCTGGCGAATTCCTTCGCCAGTTCGAGCACGGTCAGCTTCTTGCTGTTTTCCCGGATTGTGATCTCTTCCCCGGCAGCCACTTCGTAGGAAGGAATATTCACCTTACGGTTGTTGACGGCGACGTGTCCGTGACGCACCAACTGGCGCGCCTGACGCCGCGACTGGGCGAATCCGAGGCGGAACACGACGTTGTCGAGACGCCGCTCGAGTTGCTGCAGCAGTTTCTCACCGGTCACGCCTCTGGAGCGCGCGGCCTTCTCGAAATAGTTGCGGAACTGGCCTTCCTGGGTGAAGTAGATGCGCTTGGCTTTCTGCTTTTCGCGCAACTGCAGACCGTAGCCAACGATCTTGGCCTTGCGGTCTTTACCATGTTGTCCAGGAGCAAAATTGCGCTTCTCGATGGGACACTTATCGCTGAAGCACTTCGCGCCTTTGAGGAACAATTTCATGCCCTCGCGGCGGCATAGACGGCAGACTGCATCGGTGTAACGTGCCATGTTTCTCCTTGTAGAACCGGTTTACGGGACTGGCTTCCCTTCCTCCCGGTTACAAATTTCAGTTTCGTGTTTCAGGTTCCCTGTTTCGAGCAAGGGTCCCAGACACTGGAAACTTAACACTCGAAACTTGAAGCTAGACTCTCCGTCTCTTCGGCGGACGGCAGCCGTTGTGCGGAATTGGCGTGACGTCGCGGATCGAGCGAACTTCGATTCCGGAGGCAGCCAGTGCGCGCACCGCGGATTCACGTCCCGATCCCGGACCGCTCACGCGGACATCCACGCTGCGGACGCCGTGATCGCGCGCCATGTTCGCGGCGTTCGATGCGGCTTGCTGTGCCGCGAAAGGAGTTCCCTTGCGCGATCCGCGGAAGCCGAGCGATCCCGAACTCTTCCACGACAGAACGTTGCCGTTCATGTCGGAGATAGTCACGATCGTGTTATTGAAGGAAGCCTGCACGTACGCCAATCCGTGCGGAACGTGCTTGCGCTCCTTCTTCTTGAACGTCTTCTTCTTGCCTTTTTTCTCGGGTGTGGCTCCGGTGCCGCCCGCCGCTGCTGGTTTCGCCATAAAGTCAGTATCCAGTGGTCAGTGGCCAGTGATCAGTGACTAGTCTGTGGTATTACTGGCCACTGACCACTAGCCACTGACAACTACGTTACGTCTTTGCCGCCGACTTCTTCTTCTGGGCGACCGTTCCCTTGCGCGGACCTTTTCGGGTACGGGCATTCGTGTGGGTGCGCTGTCCGCGAACGGGCAGGTTGCGACGGTGACGGAATCCGCGGTAGGAACCGATTTCGATGAGACGCTTGATGTTCATCGAAACTTCCTTGCGCAGATCGCCTTCCACCAGGCCCTCGGCCTCGATGACCGTACGGATGCGGTTGACCTCTTCTTCGCTGAGGTCCTGCACCTTCTTCATAGGCTCGACTTTCGCTTCGTCGAGAATGCGTCCGGCGCGCGGATGCCCGATCCCGTAAATGTAGGTCAGCGCGATGTTGATGTGCTTCTGGCGGGGAAGATCCACGCCTGCAATACGTGCCATTCCTTGACTCCCGCGCGGGCTTAGCCCTGGCGCTGTTTATGTTTCGAATTCACGCAGATCACGCGCACCACACCTTTGCGGTGGATGACCTTGCACTTGTCACAAATCTTCTTTACCGATGCTCGTACCTTCATAACCCAGCCTTCAGCCGTTGGCTCTCAGCCTTCAGCAAAAATCTATTTGTAGCGATAAACGATTCGCCCGCGATTCAGGTCGTAGGGCGAAAGCTCCACCGCGACCTTGTCTCCCGGCAAAATACGGATGAAGTTCTTGCGCATTTTTCCGGAAACGTGCGCCAGCACCTGATGCTTGTTTTCCAGTTCCACCCGGAACATCGCATTGGGCAGCGGTTCCAGGACCACCGCCATGACTTCAATCGCGTCTTCTTTGCTCATTCGCTCCTAACGTCGGCTACTGCGTCAATATCACCGGCCCATCTTTTGTCACGGCCACGCAGTGCTCAAAATGCGCACTGAAACTGCCGTCCGCCGTGACTGCCGTCCACTTGTCGCCCAACACTCGCGTCTCGGGCTTACCGAAATTCACCATCGGCTCGATCGCGATCACCATTCCCTCGCGCAACTTTGCGCCATGTCCGCGGGCGCCAAAGTTCGGAACTTGCGGCTCCTCGTGCAGCCTTGTCCCGATCCCGTGTCCGACAAACTCGCGCACGACGCTGAATCCTGCAGCTTCCACGTGCTCCTGAACCGCCGCTCCCACGTCGCCGATCGAATTTCCGACCCTAGCCGCCTCAATACCGCGGTACAACGAAGCCTCGGTCACTTCCAGAAGCTTCTTCAACTCCGGCTTAAGGCCATTGCCCACGGGCACCGTTATCGCAGAGTCCCCGTAATATCCGTCCAGCACTACGCCGCAGTCCACCGAAACAATATCGCCCTCTTTCAGCACCCGCTTTTCCGAAGGGATACCATGCACGATCTCTTCGTTCACCGAGGTGCAGAGCACGCAAGGATAATCGTAGTAGCCCTTAAAGGCTGGCTTGGCTCCGAGTTCCTTGATCTTATTTTCGGCCGCCCGCTCCAGATCCATGGTCGTGACCCCGGGTGCAACCATGGTCCTTATGTAATCGAGCACCTGGCGCACGATGTGGCCGCTGCGCCGCATTTTCTCGATTTCAGTTGCCGACTTGCAAACAATTGCCATGACTTACGCGTGATGGTCTTCCAAAATCCGAAAGATTAATTTCGTAACTTCATCCACCGACTGGTCGCCATTGACCGAAATCAGCCGTCGTGTGCGCTCGTAATAGTCCGCTACAGGACGAGTCTGCTCCTGAAATGCCGTGAGTCTTGGCTGAATTACTTCCAACCGGTCGTCATTGCGGGCCACCAGCTTCGTCCCGTGCGCTTCATCGCAAACTTCATCAAAACGAGGCGGCTGGAAGTGGACGTTATAGATCCGCCCACAGGTGGGACAAGAACGTCGTCCAGTAATCCGGAGCAATAACTGATTATAGTCGACCGCAAGCTGGATCACAATTGGCCATGCCCGCGTCGATCGCGATTTATCAAAGAGCTCATGCTCGAGCAAGGCATCGAGCCAACCGGCCTGGGCTGCAGTCCGGGGAAATCCATCCAGAATGTATCCGCGCCGGCAGTCCGGAAGCAGCAACCGTTCCCGCACCATGTTGCAAACCAGGTCGTCGGAAACCAGTTCCCCGCGCGCCATGACCGCCTTGGCGGCCTTGCCGAGCTCGGTTCCGAGAACTACGTTTTCCCGCAACAGATCTCCAGTGGAGATCTGCGGGATTCCGTAACGTTCCATGATGCGCTTGGACTGAGTGCCCTTTCCGGCACCCGGCGGACCAAGCAGCACAACGGGACCTACCGCACACGAGGTTTCCTGCGCCATCGGCTTGGCAAAAGCCTCCCGATCTCAATCTCCGCGGTGCTCGTCATGGAGCCCCGAGGTGCAGCAACCTCCAAAACCCACTACCAAATTCTGCGCCCGCGCACTCGTCCACTGCGCGGAGTAAAACCGTCATAGTGGCGCATGATCAACTGCGCCTCAATCTGCGTGACCGTATCCATAGCGACACCGACTACGATCAGCAGCGACGTACCGCCAAAATAGAAGCTCACGCCCAGACCATTCAACACCCAGTTCGGAGCGTTCTCGAACATTCGTCCAATCGGCCCATATAAATGGTTGAGGTGAATACCAGTGATCATCCACTCCGGAATGAAGGAGATGATGATCAGATACAAGGCACCGACCAGCGTGATGCGCGTCAAGACTTCATTAATGAAGTCGGCCGTGCGGCGACCGGGACGAATACCGGGAATGAATCCGCCATACTTGCGCATGTTGTCTGCAACTTCGCTCGGGTTGAACACGATCGAAACATAGAAATATGCGAAGAAAATAATGCCGACTGCATAGAGCACGGTATAGAGCGGCTCACCCCATCCGAGCCAGCGGATCAGGTCTCCGAAGTAGCGGCTGTTGCGCAGCCCGTACCCTATCGTTTGGGGGAGGGTCAAAATGGATGACGCGAAGATAACCGGCATGACGCCGCCCGCGTTCACGCGCAAAGGCAGGTGCGTGGATTGCCCACCCATCACCTTTCGCCCGACGACACGCTTGGCGTACTGCACCGGTATTCGCCGCTCGCTGCGCTCTACGTACACAATGAACGCAATGACGGCGATCATAAAGATGATCAATCCGACCATTAACGGGAAGGTAATCGGGCCCCATGCCGCGTTCTTGGCTTTCAGCAAAAGATCGACGACACCTTTCGGCAATCCGACCACGATGCCGGCGAAGATCAGCAGAGACATGCCGTTGCCGACACCACGCTCCGTAATCTGTTCGCCAAGCCACATGATGAACGCGCTGCCGGTGGTCAGAGTCAGCATGGTCATCAAGCGGAAGCCCCAGCCTGGATTCAGCGCGAAACCGCCCTTTTCCAGACCGATGGCGATACCGAAGGACTGCACCGCGCTTAGAATGACCGTGATGTAGCGCGTCCACTGCGTAATCTTCTTGCGGCCGAGTTCGCCTTCTTTCTGCAGCTTGGCCAGCGGTTCATAGACCACCGTCAGCAATTGCAGAATGATCGATGCCGTAATGTACGGCATGATGCCTAGGGCGAAAATAGTCATGCGGCGCAACTGGCCGCCCGAGAACAAATCGACAAATCCCAGCAGCGAACCGCTCGTACTTCCCTGCGTGAAGAACTGCTCCAGCTTGGCAGTGTCAATGCCAGGCGTCGGCAGATGCCCGCCCAGCCGGTACACGAAGAGCATTCCCAACGTGAACAGGATCCGCTTGCGCAGATCCGGGATCCGAAAGATGTTCGCCAGCTTGTCAAACATTACTGCAAGACCTCTACCTTGCCGCCTGCCTTGGTGATCTTCTCTTGAGCCGACTTCGAGAACTTGTGCGCGCTCACGGTGATCGCGATCTTGAGATCGCCGTCACCCAGAATCTTCACTGGATGCTTGGTCTTGATGACTCCCGCTTTGCGCAGCACGTCGGGATTGATCGTGGTCTCGCCGAGCTCCACCAGCCGTTCCAGGCTCACGATGTTGTATTCCTTGCGGAAGATGTTCGTGAAGCCGCGCTTCGGCATGCGGCGATGCAGCGGCATCTGGCCGCCTTCGAATCCGCGGATCATACGCGAGCCGGTACGCGAGCGCTGGCCCTTGTGTCCGCGGGTCGATGTCTTGCCCATACCCGAGCCCATGCCGCGGCCTACGCGCTTGCGCTTGGTGGTCGCCTTCTTCGGTGCGTGAATGTTCGATAAATTCATAAGTAAGCTCTCAACCCTCAGCCCTCAATCTAACGGAGAGCCGGCAAATCCTAGTCGACCACCGCTACCAGATGTGGCACTTTGGCCACCATCCCGCGGATGGCCGCCGTGTTCGGACGCTCGATCACCTGGTTCAGCCGGGTAAATCCCAAGCCCTTGATCACCAGCTTCTGTTTCTGTGGGGCACAAATCGCCGAACGGACCCACTTCAACTGGATCGTCCCGCCGCCCGAATTAGCTTTTTTCGCCGTCATTCTAACCTCAGTGGCCATGGATCAGCGATCGCCGGCCAGTTCTTTTACAATTCTTGCGCAACCTTGCCGCGCAGAGCCGCGACGCTCTCGCGATTCTTCAACTGCTTCAGCGCGTCGAACGTCGCTTTGATTACGTTGTGTGGGTTCGTCGTGCCGATCGACTTGGTCAGGACGTTCTGCACGCCGGCCGAAGTCATAACTGCGCGCACCGCGCCGCCTGCAATCACGCCCGTTCCTTCCGGAGCCGGCTTCAGCAAAACTTTTCCGGAGCCATAGCGTCCAAGAACGAGGTGCGCGATGCTGGTCTGCGTCAGGTTGACCTTCATGAGGTTCTTCTTCGCCGACTCAATCCCTTTACGAATGGCCTGCGGCACTTCCTTCGCCTTGCCCGATCCGTAGCCGACCACTCCGGCAGACGGATCGCCGACCACCACCAGCGCGGCGAACGAAAGATTCTTACCGCCCTTGACCACTTTGGTCACGCGGTTGATGGCCACCACCTGGTCTTTCAGCTGGTACGATCCTGCATCGAGTTTCTTAATCACTGTTGGCATAAGTTCCTAGCTCCGAACTGGCGAGCTCTGAGTTGTGAGCAAACCCGCTTCGCTCATAGCTCGCGGCTCAAAGCTCTCCGCTAAAATTGCAATCCCGCTTCGCGAGCCGCGTCGGCCAAAGCCTTCACGCGCCCGTGGTAAATGTATCCGCCGCGGTCAAACACGACCTTGGTGACGCCTTTCGCCTTCGCGCGCTCGGCAATAGTTTTGCCCACGACCTTGGCGGACGCCACATTGCCACCGGTCCGGCGATCTTCTTTCTTGCCTTCGGCGGTGCTGGCCGAAACCAGCGTCTTGCCATGCAAGTCGTCGATGACCTGAACGTAAATGTGGTTCAGTGAGCGGTACACATTCAGCCGCGGACGCTCCGCCGTACCCTGCACCTTCTTGCGAATGCGATCGTGAACAAATCCGCGTTTCTGGTTCTTTGAAATTCTAGTAAGCATATAGGACTCTCACCTGGCAGCGCTCCGGGCACATCGCCCGCTCGCTGCTCGAGCTTATTTCGCTCCGGTCTTTCCGACCTTCTTCTTGAGACGCTCGCCGGCATAGCGGACGCCCTTGTTCTTGTAAGGATCCGGCGGACGCAGCGACCGCATTTCAGCCGCAACCTGCCCGACCTTCTGGCGGTCGATTCCGGTCAGCGTGATTTTGGTCTGCTTGGGATCCACAGCCGCATCCACACCCGTGGGCAGCGGATACTCAATCGGGTGCGAGTACCCCAGGCTGAACACCACCTGGTTTTTGCCTTTCATCTCGGCGCGATATCCGATGCCGACGATCTCCAGTTCCCGCGTCCAGCCCTTGGTCACGCCTTCGACGGCATTGTTGACGAGTGCGCGCGCAAGTCCGTGAACGGCGGATTGGGAATCGTTCTCGCGGACAGCAACAAGATTGCCATCCTTTTGCTCGACCCTGATGCCAATCGGCAGCGGGGTGCTCAGGTTACCCTTCGGACCCTGCACCGCGACCGTATTTCCTTCAACTTTGATCGTGACTCCCTTGGGAATCGCGATCGGCTTTTTTCCAATTCGTGACATAAGCTTTTAGCTCTCAGCCTTCAGTTCTCAGCTTGGATCGCCGCCGCTTGACTGAAAGCTGACGGCTCACAGCTGATAGCTGCTTTTAGTAGATCTCGCACAACAACTCGCCGCCCACGCCTTCTTTGCGTGCCTGACGGCCGGTCATGACGCCGCGCGGAGTGGTGAGGATGTTGATGCCCATCCCGCCCAGCACGCGTGGAATCTCGGTGCGGCGCACATACACCCGGCATCCCGGACGCGAGACGCGCTCCACCTTCGAAATAGCCGCCTCGTTGTTGGCGCCATATTTCAGGTAAACCCGAATGATCTTGTGGCCCTCTTCTTCAGTCGGCTTGAAATTGGAAATGTAGCCTTCCTCTTTCAAAATACGGGCAATCTCGAGCTTCAAGCGTGAAGCCGGGATATCCACCTTCTGGTGCCGGGCCTGGAGTGCATTCCGCACTCGCGTCAGCATATCTGCGACCGGATCGGTCAACCTCATCGTCTGCTTCTCCTCCAGCCACTCGTTCGCTCCGCGTCCAGCGGAGAACCTGCAGCGGCTTGCTTACTGCGTTCGTACGTTTTGTCATCCCAAGGACTGCGTGTTTCGCAGGCCGCAGGATCTCAGCGCATCGCGGGAATCGTTCTCGTGTAGCGAACAATCCGTCGCGCAATCGCGCGTCCGCTTACTACCACGACGACTTCGAAACCCCTGGAATCTCTCCGCGCAGCGCGAGCTGGCGGAAGCACAAGCGGCAAATGCCGAACTTGCGCAGAAAGCCACGCGGTCGTCCGCAAAACTTGCAGCGGTGATGCTTGCGCGTGGTAAAAATCCTTCCATTCTTGCAAGAGCACGCCTTGCCGTCTACCGTTCCCTTGCCTTTACAGACAGGGCACGGCTTATCGGGTCTTTTCACGTCTTCCGCGCGCTGATGCAGCCCTACGCCGTCCTTAACTCGTTTTGCTGTAGTAGCCATTCAATCCTTCTCAAACCATGAAATCAGAAACTATGCCCGGAACGGCATTCCCATATGCTTCAGCAGCGATCGCGCCTGGTTATCGTTGGCTGCTGTTGTGACGATCGTGACGTTCATACCCTTCAACTTGTCCACCTTCTCGTAAGAAATCTCGGGAAAGATCAGCTGGTCGTGCAAGCCGATCGTGTAATTTCCGCGGCCGTCGAAGGATTTCGTCGAAACTCCGCGGAAGTCGCGCACGCGCGGAAGAACGATGTTCACCAGCCGGTCGAAGAACTCGTACATGCGGTCGCCGCGCAGGGTGACCATGGCGCCGATCGACTGTCCCTGGCGGACCTTGAACGCGGCAATCGATTTCTTGGCGCGCGTGACCACTGGCTTTTGGCCCGTGATCTGGCCCAGTTCGTTGACCGCCGGATCCAGGACTTTCGCGTTCTGCGTCGCCTCGCCCACACCCATATTCACGATGATCTTGTGCAACCGGGGGACGGCCATCACGTTCGAGAGCTCCAGCTCTTTCAGGAGAGCAGGGGCGACTTCCTTCTCAAACTTCGAACGCAGTCGCGGACGCTCCTTGGCGCTATGCCTCGCCTGCTCCGGAGCCTTCTGCTCCCCTGCCGATTCCTTCTGCCCTTTTTTATCTTTTGCCATGTCTTCTTCGACTTCCTCTCACGGTTTCGGTGTGGTTACCGGTTCGTGAGGCTCTCAATTTGCCGATCGCTGACAGCTAAAAGCTGACAGTTATTTATCCAGCGTTGTTCCGCACTTCTTGCACACGCGCACCTTACGGTCGCCGCGAACTTCATGTCCGATGCGAACCGGTCCGCAAGTCGGGCAAACCAGTTGCACATTGGAAATCGCAATCCGGCTTTCCTGCTCGGCGATGCCGCCCTTGATGTTCCGCTGCGGATTCGGGCGCACGTGCTTTTTCACCATCATCACGTGTTCGACCAGGATCTTCGCGTCATTCGGAAACACCCGGAGCACGCGCCCTTCCTTGCCCTTGTCCCGTCCGGTGATCACCTTCACGTTATCGTTGCGCCGGATATCTACTCGCTTGTTTTCTGTGCTTACAGTTCTCATAAATTCAAAGTTTCAAGGTTTCAAAGTTTCAAAGTCACTGGATGAAGGCTCCTATTTCTCGAGGCACCTTGAAACCTCGAAACATCGAAACCTTGCAGCCCTGCTAAATAACTTCTGGTGCCAGCGACACGATCTTCAGAAACTTTTTCTCGCGCAGTTCGCGCGCGACCGGACCGAATACGCGCGTTCCCACCGGTTCTCCGGCATCATTAATCAACACCGCGGCGTTCTGATCGAACCGGATATAAGTTCCATCGCGGCGACGGTGCTCTTTGCGGGTGCGGACAATGACCGCCTTCACCACTTTGCCCTTTTGCACCTGGCCTTCCGGCGTCGACTCTTTCACGGCCGCGGTGATTACGTCGCCCAACCCGGCATTCAATCCGGTCGAGCCGCCGAGCGGCAGAATCATCTGCAGCTTGCGGGCGCCGGAATTATCGGCGACCTCCAGCATCGATCTCATCATCACTGCCATGGCGCAATCTCCCTAATCTTTGTCATTCCGACGACTCGCGCAGCGAGAAGGAGGAATCTACTTCGCTAGCTCGCTACTTCAGTGGCCGCTTCCGGCACTAGGGCCGCTTTGCGGACAATGTCCTTCAGTTTCCAGCGCTTCAGTTTCGACAGTGGCCGCGTCTCTTCAATCCGCACCACATCGCCAACATGGGCCTGGTTGGTCTCGTCATGCGCGTAGAACTTCTTGTTCCGCGCGACCACGCGCCCGTAGAACGGATGGGCTTTCTTGCGCGTGACTTTCACGACGATAGTCTTCTGCATGCGGTTCGCAACCACTTCGCCCACGACTTCTTTGCGGCGGCCCTGCGCCTTCTCTGTTGTTTCCGCCATTATCGTTTCTCCGTTGCGGTCGAGCGTTTGCGCTCGCCCGCGATCGTCTTTACGCGCGCGATATCCTTGCGCAGGCCGCGGATCTTTTTCAGGCTCTCGGTCTGCCCCATGTTCAGCTGGAACTTCAGCTTGAACAGCTGGTCCGCCAGTTCGCGCTCCTGACTGGCGAGCTCGTCTTCGGTCAAGTTTCTGATCTTGTCTACCTTCATAAATAAGCTCTCAGCTTTCAGCTTCAACTCTCAGCCTACGACCGCCGCTTCTGGTGGAAGCGGACGGCTGAAAGCTGACGGCGGTACTTAGTGTCTCGCGCCTTCGCGCTTCACCATGGTCGTGCGCAGCGCCAACTTGTGCGACGCCAGCCGCATCGCTTCACTCGCATCCTGGTGCGATACGCCTTCCATCTCGAACAGGATCTTGCCCGGCTTTACGACCGCGACCCAGTGGTCTGGCGCGCCCTTACCCTTACCCATACGGGTTTCAGCCGGCTTCTTCGTGACCGGCTTGTCGGGGAACACGCGAATCCAGATCTTGCCACCACGCTTGACGAAACGGGTCATCGCGACGCGGCTCGCCTCAATCTGGCGGTCGGTGATCCATCCCGGCTCGAGTACC
Organism: Terriglobia bacterium; assembly: GCA_963727085.1. GTDB lineage: Bacteria > Acidobacteriota > Terriglobia > Terriglobales > Acidobacteriaceae > Sulfotelmatobacter. The sequence continues at coordinate 890,469 of CAVSER010000009.1, forward strand.
TTCAGCCCGAAATCGCCGAATGACAGCGTGGATCCGCGCCATGCCTTGCCGGTCATGCGCCCGCGCTGCTGCTTCCGATACTTCACTTTCTTTGGCATCAACATAACGAAGTTCTCAGTTCTCAGCTCTCAGACAAATCGCGATTCCCAAAATCTGAAATCTGCAATCTGACTTCTGCAATTGTTAGAATCCGCCGGCTGCCGGTTGCGCTTCGCGCTTCTGCTTCTGCGGCAGGATCTCGCCCTTGTACACCCAGCACTTCACGCCGATCACTCCGTAGGTCGTGCGCGCCTCGGTGAAGCCGTAATCGATGTCAGCACGCAACGTGTGCAACGGCAGACGTCCTTGCAGATACCACTCGGAGCGCGCGATCTCGTTTCCATTCAGACGGCCGCTCACGCGAACCTTGATTCCCTTGCATCCGAAGCGCAGTGCCGAATCGACGGCCTTGCGCATAGCGCGACGGAATCCCACGCGCTTTTCCAGTTGCAGCGCGATCGACTCCGACACCAGTTGCGCATCGAGCTCGGGCTTATGCACTTCCTGGATGTCGACGAAAATATCCTTGCCGCCGGTGCGCTTCTGCAACTCGCCCTTGAGCTTGTCGATTTCCGCGCCCTTGCGCCCGATGATGATGCCCGGCCGCGCCGTCTTGATGATGATGCGCAGCTTGTTGCCGGGACGCTCGATTTCAATTGCGCTGACGCCCGCCGATTTGAGCTTATCTTTCAGCTCATTCTTCAGCTTGACGTCCTCGTGCAACTGCTTGTCGTAGTCCCGCTCCGCAAACCAGCGCGACTTCCACGGCTTCGTGAAACCAAGCCGAAAACCATAAGGATGGACTTTTTGTCCCATTGCTTCTCCTAAGCCAACCAGTTTCCAGTTTCTAGAACCAGAAACCCGAAACTTGAAACCTACTTTGCGGCCGCTTTCTTCTTCTTGTTGACCGACTTCTTCGCCGCCGGAGCACGCCTGCGGGCCTTTGCCGGAGCAGGGGCCGCCGACTCTTCTCCGCCCGCGACCGTTCCCGCTTCGCCGTTCTTCCCGCGCTCCGCGAGCACCAATTCGATGTGCGCAATACGCCGTTGATAGCGGTAAGCGCGTCCCTGCGGCGCGGGACGAATGCGCTTCATGCGCGGACCCTCGTTGGCCACCGCGCGCTTCACATACAAGTTGTCGATCTCGACATCCAGGCCCTTCTCGGTCGCGAGGAAGTTTGCATTGTCGAGAGCCGACTGCAGCAGTTTGCCAACGTGCGCCGCCACGCGCTTCTTGGTGAACATCAAGGTATTGCGCGCTTCTTCCACGCGTCGTCCCTTGATCAGATCCAGCACCAGCCGCGCCTTTTGGGGCGAGACTCGCAGGTAACGATGTTCCGCTCGAAATTCCATAGTCGTAATCTCAGCCTTTAGCTCTTAGCTCGTAGCTCTTAGCTAACGGCTAACAGCTGGTCTTCTACGCCTTCGGCGCCGCAGGCGCTGCCGGAGTGATGGCTCCCGGCCCACCCGGGATACCCGCCGGCTTCGCCGCCACTTCCGTCGCCGCCTTCATGGAGTGTCCCTTGAAGGTGCGCGTGAAGCTGAACTCACCCAGCTTGTGTCCCACCATGTTCTCGGTCACATATACGGGAATGAACTTTTTTCCGTTGTGCACCGCAATCGTATGTCCCACCATCTCGGGGACCACGGTCGAACGCCGCGACCACGTGCGCAGCACTTTCTTCTCACTGCGCGAGTTCATGGCTTCCACCCTCGTCAGAAGGTACGTATCCACAAAAGCGCCTTTTTTTGTTGAACGCATAAATTCAGCCTCTAGCTCTCAAACAAAGAATCTGCCCTACTTGCTACGACGGCTCACAATGAATTTGTCCGTGCGCTTGTTGTTCCGCGTCTTGTATCCGCGCGTCGGCTGGCCCCACGGGGTCACCGGATGCCGTCCGCCGGACGTCTTGCCCTCACCACCACCATGCGGATGGTCCACCGGGTTCATTGACACGCCGCGGTTATGCGGACGCTTTCCCAGCCATCGGGAACGTCCCGCCTTGCCTATGGTGACGTTCTCATGGTCGATGTTGCCGACCTGTCCGATCGTCGCCATACAATCCTGCGAAATCTTGCGGGTCTCGCCAGAAGGCAGCTTCACCAGCGCATACTCTGCTTCTTTCGCGACGAGCTGTGCGGATCCGCCCGCCGACCGCACCATCTGTCCGCCCTTGCCTGGCTTCAGTTCCAGGTTGTGAATCTGCGTGCCTGGCGGAATGTTCCGCAGCGGCAGCGCATTGCCAACAAGGATGTCCGCCTCGGGCCCGCTCAGAACTTTCTGTCCGACCTTCAGCCCCTCGGGTTGCAGGATGTAGCGTTTCTCGCCATCGGCGTACGCCAGCAGCGCAATACGCGAAGAGCGGTTGGGATCGTATTCGATCGTCGTTACCGTAGCCGGAATTCCGGTCTTGTCGCGCTTGAAGTCGATGATGCGCAGCTTGCGCTTGTGTCCGCCGCCGATGAACCGCATCGTCATATTGCCCGAGTTGCGGCGTCCGCCCGTGCGCGGCTTGGGTTCCACCAAGGGCTTGTGCGGATTCTTCGTCGTGATGTCGTCGTTGACCAGCGTCGTGCGGTACCGCAGAGTCTGCGTCGTCGGTCTGTATGTCTTTATTGGCATATGAAGCTCTCAGCTTTCAGCTATCAGCCCTCAGCTTTGCACCGTCGCCTGAACTGATCGCGGACGGCTGAAAGCTGATCGCTGTGTTCCTACAGGTTCTGCGCGTACTCCGGCATCTTCTCGCCGCTGCGCAACCGCACGTACGCCTTCTTCCAATCCGGACGGTAGCCCGCGAACTTGCCGCGCCGCCGCTCTTTTCCCGGATATGTGGCCGTGCGCACCGAATGCACTTTCACTTTGAAAATCGATTGCACCGCTTCCTTGATTTCCGTCTTGGTCGCCTTCGGAGCCACCTGGAACACCAGCGTGTTCTGGTTCTCCTTGATAGCCAGGCCCTTTTCGGTAATCACCGGACGGCGAATGATCTGGTATGCGCTCTTCATTACGCCACCTCCGCCGCTTTTTCGTTACGCTGCCGGCGCCGCCGCTCACGCGTGGGCTTCTTCGCGGCTTCGTCTTCGCCTTCACCCGACTTGCGCTGCTTCTTCGACAACGAACTCTGCAGCGAAATTTGCAATTTTTCGATCGCCGGATGCGAAAAGATCACTGAATCGTGCCGCAACAGGTGATACGGATGCACGTCGTTCCCGCGAACCAATTCAAGGCCATCGATATTGCGCGCGCTCAACTCGAGATTGCGGCTCTCTTGCTTCGGAGCTTCGACAATCAACACCGTCGAGTTAACCTTGAGCAAATCAAGCGCCTTGCGGAACTCCTTGGTTTTCGGTTCCTTCAGGTCGAATGCATTGACCACGATCAATTTACCGTCGGCAAACTTCGAAGCCAGCGCCGAACGCAACGCGCCCAGCAGTTTCTTCTTGGGGAAGGTGTAATCGTAGGAACGCGGAACCGGACCATGCACCGTGTAGCCGTGCCGCCATAGGGGTGACCGGATCGATCCAATGCGCGCGCGGCCCGTGCCCTTCTGCTTCCAGAGCTTCTTGCCGGAGCCCGAGACTTCCCGACGCGATTTGGTCTTGTGCGTTCCGGCGCGCTGCCCGGCGCGGTAATGTTTCACCGCTTCCCAGAGCAGGTCTTCGTTCACCGCGCCGAAGATCTCATCGGCGAGTTCGAATGTCCCAACCTTCTCGCCGCTCAAATTGTGAATGTCAATCGTTGCCATGTTTGAGTCCTAAGTCCTGAGTCCTCAGTCCTGAGCAATACCTCGCAGCTCAGACCTCGCGGCTCGCGACACTTACGCTTTCTTCGCCGCCCTCTTGGCCGCCTTCAACGGATCGACCGTCGCCGAACCCGCGAATCCGCGGCGCTCTCGTGGCGGTTTCTTCGACTTCGTAATCACGATGTATCCGCCATTCGCTCCGGGTACGCTGCCCTCGACCACCAGCAGATTCTCGTCCTTGTCGACACCGAGCACGCGCAGGTTGCGCGCCGTCACGCGCCGGTCTCCCATGTGTCCCGACATGCGCATGCCTTTAAACACGCGCGACGGGAACGCCGAACTACCGATCGAACCTGTTATTTGAAACATGGACCCGTGCGACTTGGGACCGCCGCCGAAGTGATGGCGCTTTACGACGCCCTGAAAACCGCGCCCCTTGCTCACCCCGACAACGTCGACAAACCGCTCGCCCTCGAAAATCTCGACCAGCACGCGATCGCCAACCTTCACGCCGCGTTCTTCCTGACCCTCCACCGGAACATCCATCTCCAGGGGGACTTCGCGCATGAACTTTACCGGCGGCAGGTTGTTCTTCGCCAGATGCCCCTTCGCCGGCTTGGTCAGCCGCGACTCTTTCACGAACTCCACCAGGCCAATCTGGGCCGCTTCGTATCCGTCTTTCACCGCAGACTTGTGCTGCGTCACAACGCAAGGACCAGCCTGCAGCACCGTGACCGGGCGAACGTCGCCCTTCGAGTCAAACAGTTGCGTCATGCCGACCTTCTTGCCCAGAATTCCTGTGATCTTCGTTGCCATAATCTTCATCTCCGCCCAGCATGGCACTCGGCTATTGGCTGGGAAGCTTTCTGTCCATAGCTAGCAGCTAGGAGTCAGAAGCTTATTTATGTTCTTTTCCGAACGCCTTAATCTCGACATCCACACCCGCCGGAAGATCCAGCTTCATCAGCGCATCGACCGTCTGCTGCGTCGGCTCAAGAATGTCGAGCAGGCGCTTGTGCGTGCGGATCTCAAACTGTTCCCGCGATTTCTTGTCCACGTGTGGCGAACGCAGCACGCAGTACTTGTTCTTCATCGTGGGCAGCGGAATCGGTCCCGCAATCTGCGCGCCGGTACGCCGCGCCGTCTCCACGATTTCGCCGGTCGACTGATCCAGGATGCGGTAGTCGTAAGCCTTCAGCCGGATGCGAATTCTTTCTTTTCCAATCACAGTGTCATCTCGCTAACTCTCCCGTCTCTACGGGAGGAAAGAACTTGTGGCAAGTTGCAAGCCACGTCCATTTTTGTCTTCGCTCGCGACTCGGAACTCCCGACTCGCGACTCGTTACTGAACAATCTCTGCGATCGTGCCGGAGCCTACCGTGTGGCCGCCTTCGCGAATCGCGAAGCGCAAGCCCTTCTCCATGGCTACCGGCGTGATCAACTCGATCACCAGGCTCACGTTGTCTCCCGGCATCACCATTTCCGTGCCCGCCGGCAACTCCGCCACGCCCGTCACGTCCGTCGTTCGCAGATAAAACTGCGGACGGTATCCCTTGAAGAACGGTGTATGTCGTCCACCTTCTTCCTTCGTCAGGATGTACACCTCCGCCTTGAACTTCGTGTGCGGCGTAATCGATCCGTTCTTCGCCAGCACCATGCCGCGCTCCACGTCTTCCTTCGCAATGCCGCGCAACAGCAACCCGGCGTTGTCGCCCGCCATACCTTCGTCCAGCTGCTTCTTGAACATCTCGACGCCCGTAACAACCGTCTTGCGCGTCTCCCGGAAGCCCACGATTTCCACTTCCTCGCCCACCTTGATCTTGCCGCGCTCGATTCGCCCCGTCACCACTGTGCCGCGGCCCGAGATCGAGAAGATATCTTCAATCGGCATCAGGAACGGCTTGTCCATTTCGCGCGCCGGCTGCGGCACGCTCTTGTCCACCGCTTCCATCAGCGCATCCACCTGCTTCTCCCACTTCTCCTCGCCATTCAGCGCGCCCAGAGCCGACAAGCGAATCACCGGCGCATCGTCTCCCGGGAATCCGTAGCTCTTCAGCAACTCGCGCACTTCGAGCTCGACCAGATCCAGCAGCTCCGGATCGTCCACCGCATCGCACTTGTTCAGCGCCACGACGATGTAGGGCACACCCACCTGGCGGGCGAGCAGCACGTGCTCACGCGTCTGCGGCATCGGACCGTCCGTCGCCGCCACCACCAGGATTGCGCCGTCCATCTGCGCCGCACCCGTGATCATGTTCTTGATGTAGTCGGCGTGGCCCGGGCAATCCACGTGCGCGTAGTGCCGGTTCGCCGTCTCGTACTCCACGTGCGCCGTCGCGATCGTGATTCCACGCGCCTTCTCTTCCGGCGCGTTGTCGATCGAATCAAACGACCGAAACTTGATGTTCGGATTGTGCTTGGACAATACCTTCGTGATCGCCGCCGTCAACGTCGTCTTGCCGTGATCAATGTGTCCAATCGTCCCTACGTTGCAGTGCGGCTTTGTCCGATCAAATTTTTCTTTCGCCATAACTCAGCTCTTAGCTCCTAGCTCTTAACTTCTAACCTTTACTTCGCTGTTCCCTGCACCTTCGCGATGATTTCCTCCGCGACGGATCGCGGAGCCTCTTCATAGCGCGCAAAGTGCATCGAGTATTCCGCGCGGCCTTGCGTGGACGAACGCATGTGGGTCGCGTATCCAAACATCTCAGCCAGCGGAACGATCGCCTTGATCACCTGCGATCCCGCGCGATGCTCCATGCCTTCAATGCGTCCGCGACGCGAACTCAGGTCGCCCATGATCGTGCCCGCGTAGTCTTCCGGTGTGACGACTTCAACTGCCATCACCGGCTCAAGCAGCACCGGAGAAGCCTTGCGAGCCGCCTCTTTGAACGCCATCGATCCCGCTATCTTGAACGCCATTTCATTCGAATCGACGTCGTGATAACTGCCGTCGAACAATGTCGCTTTCACGTCAACCATGGGATAGCCGGCCAGCACTCCACCCTCGAGCGCTTCCTGAATGCCCTGATCGATCGGCTTGATGAATTCTTTCGGCACCGAGCCGCCCACAATGTCGTTGACGAATTCGTATCCGGTCCCGGGTGGTTGAGGATCGAGATAAATCTTCGCGTGTCCGTACTGGCCGCGGCCACCGGTCTGGCGGATGTACTTGCCTTCCGCTTCGGCGTGCTTGCGAATCGTCTCGCGATAAGCCACCTGCGGCTTGCCGACATTCGCTTCGACCTTGTACTCACGCATCATGCGGTCGACGATGATCTCGAGGTGCAACTCGCCCATGCCGCTGATGATGGTTTGTCCGCTATCTGGATCGGTATGAACCTTGAAGGTGGGGTCTTCCTGGGCCAGGCGTCCAAGCGCCATGCCCATTTTTTCCTGATCGGCCTTGGTCTTGGGTTCGACCGCAACCGAGATCACGGGAGCCGCAAACGTAATCGATTCCAGTGCGATCGGATGGTCCTCATTACAGATCGTATCGCCGGTACCCACGTTCTTCAGGCCAACCGCGGCGCAGATATCGCCCGCCAGAATTTCGCTGATCTCTTCGCGCTTGTTGGCGTGCATCTTAAGCAAGCGGCCAATGCGCTCCGTCTTTCCCGTGCGAACGTTCAGCACCGAATCGCCGGTTTTCAGCTGTCCGGAATAAACCCGGATGAACGTCAACTGGCCGACAAACGGATCCGCCATGATCTTGAATGCCAGGGCAGAAAACGGGTCTTTGTCATCCGCTTTGCGCGTGATCGGCTGCTTATTATTCGGATCGATGCCATGCGTCTCACCCACATCGAGCGGAGAGGGCAGAAAATCCACCACTGCGTCGAGCAGAGGCTGCACGCCTTTGTTCTTGAACGATGTCCCAACCACAACCGGAAATACTTTCAAGGCAATCGTCGACTTGCGGAGAGACTTTCTCAGCTCGTCGGCGGTAATTTCTTCGCCTTCCAGGAACTTGTGCAGGATCTCGTCGTCATTCTCGGCGATGCTCTCAACCAGCTGCGCGTGAAAAGCTTCGGCCTTCTTCTTCAGGTCCGCCGGGATCTCTTCCGTGATGTACTCGGCGCCCATGGTCTCGTCTTTCCAGATGACCGCCTTCATGGCGATCAGATCGACGACGCCGACAAACTTCGCTTCCTGGCCGATGGGAATTTGAATCGCGACGGGCTTGGCACTGAGGCGCTTGCGGATGGTATCGACGGCATGCTCGAAATCAGCACCCATCTTGTCAATCTTATTGATGAAGCAAATGCGCGGGACGCCGTACTTATCAGCCTGCCGCCAGACTTTTTCCGACTGCGGCTGCACGCCGTGGACCGCGTCAAACACCGCAACTGCACCGTCGAGCACCCGCAGCGACCGTTCCACCTCAGCCGTGAAATCAACGTGGCCGGGAGTATCAATAATGTTGATGCGGATATCGCGCCAGGTGCAGGTCGTCGCCGCGGACGTAATCGTGATGCCGCGCTCCTGCTCCTGCTCCATCCAGTCCATGGTGGCAGTGCCTTCGTGCACCTCTCCGATGCGGTGCGTGCGGCCCGTATAAAACAGGATGCGCTCCGTCGTAGTGGTCTTCCCGGCATCGATGTGGGCCATGATGCCGATATTCCTGCAACGCTCTAATGGGACTGTTCTAGGCACGACTTTATCTACTCTTTCCAAGGCTGCAAAATCTAAGTCCAGCAACTAGTTACCGGCTCCCAGCGCCTCGCTAGAAGCTATGAGCATCCTTACCAGCGGTAATGCGCGAACGCCTTGTTCGCTTCCGCCATGCGATGGACGTCTTCTTTCTTCTTGATGGCGGCGCCGCGGCTGTTGGCCGCGTCAAGCAACTCGTTGCTCAACTTGTCGACCATTCCCTTTTCGCCGCGTCCGCGCGCATAACTGATGATCCAGCGGATCGCCAGCGACGTCCGGCGGTCGGCATTCACCTCGACCGGCACCTGGTAGTTCGCTCCACCAACGCGGCGGGTCTTCACTTCAAGAAGCGGCTTGGTGTTCTCGACGGCCTTCTTGAACAACTTGAGGGCCTCGTCGCCCCCCTTGGCCTCGAGCTTCGCCAGGGCTTCATAGAAGATACCCTCAGCCGTCGACCGCTTTCCCTGCCACATCATCGAGTTGATGAACTTCGTCACCAGGTCCGAGCTGTAAACAGCATCGGCTGGAACGGTCCGCTTTGCGATATGTCCTTTTCTTGGCATTAAGCTTCTAGCTCCTAGCTCTTAGCTTCTAGCTTGAGCTTCACTGGCCACTGACTTCTGGCCACTAACCTTTCTTTGGCCGCTTCGCTCCATACTTTGAGCGACCCTGCATGCGGTTGGCAACGCCGACGGCATCCAGCGTTCCGCGAATCACGTGATAACGCACGCCCGGCAGATCCTTCACGCGCCCTCCGCGGATCAGCACAATCGAGTGCTCCTGCAGGTTGTGTCCGACTCCGGGAATATAGGTCGTGACTTCGATGCCGTTCGTGAGCCGCACACGCGCCACCTTCCGGAGAGCCGAGTTCGGCTTCTTCGGCGTCTGCGTGTACACGCGCGTGCAAACCCCGCGCTTTTGCGGACATCCCTGCAATGCAGGGCTCGCCGTCTTGTAACGTGGCCGCTTCCGGCCCTGAGCCACCAATTGATTAAACGTAGGCACTCTTGCTACTCCTTGGCCGCACACTTACTCTGGCGCGCGGCTTCAATTCCACAGCCTAAGAAGCGCATCCGTGGGCATGGCCGGCTTCGTTGCCGACCATTACTTCTCATCGCGCAGATTCTCACCTGCAGCGGACGAGAGATTCTGGATTCCCTTTAAGACTTTCGCTGCCGACGGTGGCGCCCGGCCAAACCCCGGGGGCACTCCGTTTCGTCAGCCTTGCCCTGCATATCCTTTCGCATAAGGGCGAAAGGCACCGCAGGTACGTTTCAGCGAGGAATGTCTCCGAATCAACGCTCCTTCGGAAACCCGTTTCTCTAAAGCTCAACTGCAGAGGCTTTGCACACTGCCGCAAAAACCCACAGCACACAGCAAGCTTGGATGAACTCGCGGAACCAAACTAATATAGCAAGTGCTTGCAAACATCGTCAACTCACGATTTTGCATCCCACTGAAAGTTCGAGCGCAGGACCGAATTTCGCCGAGCGCTCCTAAGGATTTCGCTGTCAGCTTGCTGATTCCGGTCCCAGTCTTTACACTACAAGTTTTCCATAGCATTGGATTGTTTCGCCTGCGCTTTCGATTCAGTTCAGCGGGCCTGCAAGGAGCGACGAGGTTCCATGGGTAGGTTGCGTTCAAATGGTTTCTGTGTGGCATTAGTCGTTATCTCTCTTTGGACTCTCGCCAGTTGCGGCGGCGGAACCAAGTCCGGCCCTCCACTCTTCGCCGGACACATCAACATGACCCCCGCCAGTAACACTTCTCTTTTGGCGGGCGGCATCCTCGCCTTTTCCGCTTCCGCACAAACCGCATCTGGAACGACCCTGGCAGTTCCGATTACTTTTTCGTCGAATGACACCTCGATTCTTAACTTGTCGGCCAACGGGGTGGCATGCGCCGGGCATTGGGACGCCAGTTTCACAACCTGCACGCCCGGCAACATAGGGGTGGTCCAGGTTACAGCGAGCGCCTTGGGCGCCAACAGCGTGCCGACTTACGTTTTCGTTCATCCGCCGATCGACAACATCACCGTCAGCGGCGTTCTGCTGGACGGGGTACCAGTCCAAGAACCATGCCTCTCGCAGAGCCAGTCCATGACGATCGAGGCGCACGCCTTCAGCCAGGGAACCGATGTGACCGCGGCGGTGGGTCCATTTGCATGGACGGCCAGCAATCCTTCGGTCGTGAATATCATCCCACTCGCAAATACCGCATACAACTTCCCTACAAACCAGGCAACAGCTCGCGCCGTCACACCCGGAATCACCACGATCTTTGCGTCGGCTAGCGGCGTAACCAGCAGGACTTTCCAGCAGCCGCAATACACGAATTCGCAAGGAAATTCCCCAGCGCTCGATTTCTTCTCCACCTGCCCGATCCAAAATATCTCCCTCGAACTCGGAACCGCAGGATCCGGGCAAACAAGCTTTTCGGTTTCGAAATCTACTTCTCAGACCATCGTCGCTACGCTCACCGACGTCATGGGAAGCAGTTCTCTGCCGAACACAAATGGTGGGATCGTCCTGGGCAAGATTCCTCTGGTCTGGAGTTCCTCCCACCCTGGAGTTTTGGGCGTCGGGAACGGGTGCCTGGAAACCTGCTCAACCACGGCTGGCGGCCCGGGAGCGGCGACTATCACTGCCTCCTGTTCTCCTCCAAGCTGTAACCTGGGATACCCCACAGTACCCGCGTCATTGTCTTCCACCGCGCAGATCAACGCCTGCACACAATTTTTCAAAGCCAATGCTCCTCCGTCATTCAGTTGCCAACAATTGATCCCTGCGCCGGTTTATGGCTCTCCAGTATTTATCAGCGACTCCAGGAATCCTGGCACTGACGTCTTGTTGCAGCCACCAACCGGGGCGATCAGCGGAGTCGTCAGTGGCGCGCCCGGCCCCGCACCCGTGTTCGCCAGCAGTACCGGCTGCTCATCTCAGACGCCCACTTACTGCAACACTTCGGCGTACTTCTTCTCGACCGGGAAAGCGGTAGTGAATGCTGAGAATCCACTGCCGTCTTCTCCTAATTCGTTTCTCTACGATCTGGCCGGCGACAGGATTTTCATGGGAAGCGACTTCGGCTCGGTGGTGATTAATCCGGCCAGCTTCGGCACGGCGAACAACCCCTATGTCTCTTTAGGCACGATTACGGGAAAAGTTCTTGCTGCATCAAACAACGGATCAGTCGCCGTGTTCTCGGATACTTTACACATACCGAATCAGGCCTACGTGGCCACCGTCGCCGGCAGTACAACGTCCGCAACGGCGTTGAACATTCCCGGCGCTACAACAGCCGCGTTCTCGCCTGACGGATTGAAAACGTTCATCGCCGGCGGAAACTCACTTTATGTGTACTCCGCGCAACAGGCGATCCAGGGACCAATCGCCCTGACCGCGCCGGCGAGCGCAGTTGCATTCGCTCCCAGCGGGGCCTTCGGTTTTGTCGCCGAGTCGGCGGGTGCGGGATCGAATCTGACCGCCTTCGCCACCTGTAATAATCAGGTCGCAGCCACGCTTCCACTGCCGGCCAATCCGATTTTGATGAACGTGCTTCCCAACTTTCACATCGACGGAAAAGACTCTTACGGAAATTCCATCCCGGATGGAATTCATGTCCTGATTCTCGACGCCACCGGGTTCGACATTGTTACTTCTACGATCTCCGCCCCGGCCGCCGGAACTCTCTGCCCGCAAGGATTAACATTCGTAAGCAACGATCCCTTGCGTCCCGCGCAGAGGATCGAACTGAACCAGGGAACACTTCAGCCCGTAAACTTCTTCAGCTCCGGAGACGGTACCCAGCTCTACATCGCCAACTCCAGCAGTTCGACGATCCTGATCTACAGTTTCAACGTGGGCTCCGTGATTGGCGGGATTGAACTGCTGAATGGCGCGACGCCTGTTTCGGCTTCGATGAGTTCCGATGCAGGAACGATCCTCGTTGGGGGCAGCGATGGCATGGTTCACGAGGTGAGCACGTCGCTCGGAGGAGCCGACCTCGTACAACTCTCATTCCCCAATCTCCCCAACTACCTGAATCCGTTTTGTACGATCAACAGTGCGACCGCGTGCACCCTGGATACGGTCCTCACCAGGCCGTAATCCGCCCAGGTAGACCCTACGTCATGGGGAACTTGCGTCAGGTATTGAGAGGGGTTCGTTCTGAGTACCGGGTACTGAGTACTGCTTACTGATTGGCGGCTTCCAGTTCTTTCCCGACACTGTCGAGCACGCCATTCACGAAGTGCACCGACTCGGGAGAAGAAAACTTCCGGGCAATCTCGAGGGCCTCATTGATCACCACCGCGCGAGGCGTATCCGGATAACTCAATAACTCCGCAACCGCGGCCCGCAGCAGGTTGCGATCGACGGCGGCCATGCGATCCATTCGCCAGTGCTCGGCATGCTTCTCGATCAACTTGTCGATTTCCTGAACGCGCTCGGTAGCAACACGAAAGAGGTCGTCGGCAAATCCGCGCACCTCGGCGCTGGCTGTGCCATGTTCGGCCCAGAACGTCTTCCGAACCTGCTCCGCATTCTGCTTCCCCATATCCGACTGGAAAAGCATCTGCAAAGCCAGTTCCCGGGATTTTCGCCTTGTGCCCATTAGCCTTCAGCTCTCAAGCTGTCAGCCATCAGTGAGAACCGACGGTGTCAGCTTCATCAAGTCTACAGGAAGTAATTTTCCTACTCGAGGTGGCGCTTTGTATCTGCGTGCTTTGGATTCGGACTAGCGGGAACGTTTCTTCTTCGAGGTTCGTTTGGAAGCTGCTGATTTCTGGTTGCTTTTGCTCTTGCTGAGAGCGGATGGCTGAGAGCGGAGATCTGACTTCAACGACACCATCTCTACCGCCGCCAGCGCCGCCTCGAATCCCTTGTTTCCCATCTTCAGCCCTGCACGATCAATTGCCTGCTCCAGCGTGTCGCAAGTCAGCACGCCGAAAGCATGTGGAACGCCTGTCTCCTGCGCGGATTGCCCGATGCCACGTGTGACTTCATTGACGATCACGTCGTAGTGCGCGGTGTCGCCGCGCAGCAGGCACCCGATGCAGATGATGGCGTCATACTTCTTCGTCTCCGCCAGTTGTCGTGCCGCCAAGGGGACTTCAAACGCCCCCGGCACGCGAACGACAGAGATGTCATTCTTCCGCGCCCCGGTTCGCAGGAGTCCATCGCAAGCGCTCAACAACAGCCGCTCGGTGATGAACGCGTTGAAGCGCGCCACTACAATCGCAAACCGCTTTCCAGAAGCATCTAACTGCCCATCAAGTCCCGGCACCCCTGCCTCCGGCACGGATCCAATCTTGAGTTTCATTTCTCTGTGTTCCTCTGTGTAGGGTTTTTTTGTTTGAATCCGCGAAATCCGCGCCAATCCGCGGAAAAGAAGTTACTTGCCCTTGAACTGCGCCGGCCGCTTTTCGAGAAACGCCCGCGTCCCCTCGGTTTTATCTTCCGTTGCGCAAGCCACGCCAAACAAAACTGCCTCAAGATAAAGGCCCTCGGACAGAGTCATCTCCATCCCTTTATTGACGGCTTCCATCGCGTACTGCACGGCCAGCGGAGCATTCGCAACAATTTTCGCTGCAATTGCCTCGGCGCGCGGAATCAACTCCGCCGGGGGCAACACCTCATTCACTAGCCCAATGCGATGCGCCTCCTGCGCCGTGATCATCTCCCCGGCGAGCACCAGTTGCATCGCGATCCCTTTGCCCACCAGACGCGGCAGACGCTGCGTCCCGCCGTATCCCGGGATGATCCCCAGCTTCACTTCAGGCTGCCCCATCTTCGCGTTCTCGCTAGCCAGTCTCATGGTGCAGGCCATCGCGATTTCGCATCCGCCGCCCAGCGCGAATCCGTTGATGCACGCAATCACCGGCTTGCCCAGATTCTCAATGAGATTGAGCACGTTCTGCCCGCGATGCGTGTACTCCTTGCCGGTCACGGCATCGTTCTTCGCCAGTTCGCCGATGTCCGCCCCGGCAATGAACGCCTTCTCGCCGGAACCTGTAAAAATGACGACGCGCATCGCCGCATCGTTCTTGATATCGTGAAACGCCGCCCGCAACTCTTCCATGGTCGCCATATTGAGCGCGTTGAGCACCTTCGGCCGGTTGACGGTGACGTATGCAATCGCATTCTTCTTCTCGAGGAGAATATTTTCGAAGTTCATAAAATTCCAATCTGCCGCAGATTCTTGCGGATCAACGCGGATATTTCTTGCTCTAGAACGTCAGCTTATAATGGCACGCACATGGAACTCTTCGGCATCATCGGGTCTGTGCCGGCTGCGTTTACGTGTTCCATGTTGTATTGCCTGCTAGTTTCTAAAGTCATCTCGAGATTCCAACGGCTCAGCTATTTCTTCAAGTTGGTTTCTATTCTTGCGTTAGCTGCATTCGTCGTCGAAATCGCACTCCTAATCACAATCGGTTCGGTGCGAAGCAGAGGCTTCCTCGGCCCCGCCTTCTACGTTACCCACCTCGTTCTGTTCTTTCTGGGACCACCTGCGCTTGCAAATGTTCTACTCTTACGAACTCGCACCGAGAAGAGTGGTCAATGGTATGTCGCAGGCTTCCTCTGCACCGTTTTCGCTTTCATTCTTGTCCCGCTGCAATCCACTGTTTCGGAATCGCTTTATGGAATCGACGGTGAAGGCGGTCCCTACAGCTCTGCCCCACGTACGCCGGGAAATTGAAATCCGCGTTCATCCGGGCAATTCCGCTGAAACGAACTCACAGCTTCTGCGCCTTCGGCTTCTCCGGGTCCGAGTAATCATAAAACCCGCGCCCCGACTTTCGCCCGTACCATCCGGCCATCACCATCCGCTTCAGCAGCGGAGGCGACGCGAACCGCCGCTCTTTGAACTCGTCGTACATCACGTGCGTGATGTAATACGTCGTATCCAGCCCAACAAAATCCAGCAGCGTAAACGGACCCATCGGATAGCCGCAGCCCAGTTTCATGGCATTGTCGATATCTTCAATCGACCCCACGCCCTCTTCATACGCGCGGATCGCATCGAGCAGATACGGCACCAGCAGCCGGTTCACGATGAATCCAGTCTTGTCCGACGTCCGCACCGGCACTTTGCCCAGCTTCTTCGCGAACGCGTAAGCCGTTTCGTAGACGTCATCGACGGTGGCAATCGTCCGCACAACTTCCACCAGTTTCATCAACGGCACCGGATTGAAAAAATGCAGCCCGATGAACCGCTCGGGGCGCTTCACCGAAGTCAAAAGCTCCGTCACTGAGATTGAAGAAGTATTGGAAGCAAAAATCGCCTCCTTCTTCACAATGCCGTCGAGCGACGCGTACATCTTCTTCTTCTCTTCCACGTTCTCAATGATGGCCTCAATGACGATGTCGCAGTCGGCGAGGTCCGACTTGTTCGTGGCGCCCTTGAGCCGCCCGCGAATGTCGGCCTTCTGCTCGACGGTGATCCCGCCCTTCTCAACCGGACGTTCCGCGAACTTTGCCAGAGATTTATCGATCCCGGCGAAGCCCTTGTCCAGAAACTTCTGCTCAACCTCGAGCACCGTGACCTCAAATCCAGCCATAGCGCAAACCTGCGCTATGCCAGATCCCATCAACCCACAACCGAGAACTCCAACCTTCTTAATTTCCATGAGATTCCACCTTACCAACTCAATTCCACCAGGGAAACACTTTCCCCGGGCATCGAAAAGTTCAACTGCACCGTGCCATCATTGTTCTCCAGCCAGTGCGGCGATTCCAATAATTGCAACTGCCCAGCCGCTTTAAGAGAATCGTATTGCTCTGGACTCGGCGGCTGCGGCGACCCCATCGCCTTCCACACTGTATAGGAATTGCTGTGGTTCTGGTCAATGCGGTAGTGCGTGACCAGAACCTTCTTTGCGTTGAACGGCAACCCCGCGATTTTCAACTCGACTGGCATATCGGAAGCATCCGACTCTTCATCCCGATAACTCCACACCAACGCCGTCAGGGAGTGATCTCCACGGGCCGCCAGACCATCAAGGCTCACTTTCCCGCGGACGCCGCTGCTCAACATCTCATCGAGCCCCACCGCCGCGGAGCTCTTCACCTCAACCCGCTTCCCAGCCATCAAGCCGAGCATACGAAACAGATTCAAGATCGGCTTGTCGATGCCATTGGTTGCGAGAGTTCGATATCCGAGAAAATAAGGCTGATCTTCAAACTCAAAAGCCCAAGTCAGAATCCCGGTCAGATTGGTCCTGCGGCGTTCGTTCAACTCCAACATCTCGCGGATCGCCACCGCCGTATACGCCGGATACAGCGTCCCGTTTCTGTAAGCATTCTGCGGATGATCCTTCGCTGAACACGCGGCGCATCCCTCGGGGTCCGCTTCGGTAAGAAACACTGGCAAGCGCGCAAACTTCGGGAAGGACGCGACGATCTTGAGCCCTTCATCCACGTCGCGCAACTCGTGCGCCAATCCCATCTGCACCCGCCCATTCTGTATTTCGGGAGAGCCCTTCGCATGAAAGCTGATGAAATCCAGCGGAGCGCCGGCCTTTCCCGAGGCGTAGTTCTTCCCACTCGCACAATGCTGCAGAAACTGTCGCAGGAATTCTGCTGCCTTCGCCGCTCCCGGACCCGTTGTCGCCGGCCCTCCCACCTTCGCCTCGGGCGACGCGCGCCGCACCCCGGCCACTGCATAGTCGTATAGTTTGTCGTATTCCTCCGGAGTTCCGTGCCAGTACGGAATATCCGGTTCGTTCCAGACTTCCCAATTCCATTCACCAACTTCGGTCTTGCCATAGCGAGCGATGCAGTGCAGCACCCACTGATAAACAAGCTCTTCCCACTTGCCGTAATCCTTCGGCGGATACGTCCAGCCCGTGAAAATCTCGCTTTGCGGCCAGTGATGCCGGTACGGCTCCGGATGCTCAGAAAGCGCCTCGGGCATGAAGCCGATTTCGACCAACGGCTTCGCTTCGGACGCAAGATACGTATCCAGAATCCGATCGACGATCTTCCAGTCGTACACTGCATGGCCCGCGGAATCTTCCGTGTAGGCGTTCGTCGATCCCCACTTAACCGCTGCGATGCCATCCCCTGTGGTGAGTAAATTGTGCGTGCGAATTTGCACGCGAGCGGAATTGCTCGCGGCCAGCTCCGCAATCAACTCCCGCCCGTGCGGCGCATACGTATAGTTCGGCTCGTCATAGCCAAAGCAGTTCCAGACCGGGGAGAGCGGACCCAGGTTCCGGCTGGCGTCCACTTGAATGACGACTGACGATTGCGCGTTCAGAAAAGAGCACAAGCTCAGGACGAAAGCGGCGAGTACCATTCTGCGGAAAAATGCCGTGTGACTGACAGATGGAGTCACGCGCACTCGCCGTTCACCGCTGATCCCTCTGTGAACCTCTGTGTTCCCTGTGGTGAACACTGATCGATCCATGCATATCCGCGTCGCGATCCACTGTCACCGGGTTAGCCGCGCCGTTGTGAGAACAACCACTTTACCAGTTCCGGCTCTGTGTAAGCCCACTCCCAAACATTGTGGTCCACGCCGGCGTACTCCGTATAGAGCGGGTTGCCTCCCGCCTTGCGCCGAACAGCAATGCGCTCCCGCGAGAACGTCACCGGAACAGTCTGGTCCGCACCGCCGTGGAAGTTCCACACCGGAGTTTCAATCGATCCAGTGCCATCTTCCGTCGAGCGGCTCCCACAGCAGATCGCAGCAGCTGCGAAGAACTTCCGACGGTTGCTGATGATGTTCCACGTGCCCGCCCCGCCCATCGACTGGCCCGTGACGTAAATCCGCCGGTCGTCGATCGGGAATTCGCGGACCAGTGCGTCGATGACCTCCAGCACCATTCCAGTGCCTTGCCCCAGCCCGGGCACCATCTCATATTCTCCCTTCTGCAATTTCGCGGGATCGTAGCGCACCCATCCGCGGTCACTCTGCGGGACAACCACATAGCATGGAAACTTCTTTTGATTCTCAGGGAGCAACCAGACGCGCGTCCCGAAGATGTTTCCCAATCCAAGTTGTTCGAGGTTGTCATCGCCCTGTCCACCACTACCATGCAGATAGACGACGAGTGGCATCTTCCCTGCGTCCTCCGGCCGGAACAACCGATAGGGCATCGTCCAATCACGCTTCAGTGTGCGCGCCTCAAATTTCTTCTCCAGCCCTTCGGATTGTTTCTTGAACGCGTCAATCAGGGCAATCCTCTCCGGCGACATGGGAGAGCCCGGAGCAAGCGGCGGAGTGGACTCGTCCCTCGCTGCCAACGCCATAGTCGCGAGCGATGAATCGATTGCCAGCGACGCGGCGGCAAGCCATGCTCCCGCCGAAACCGAACCCATCAGGCGAACTGCTTGTCTTCGAGTAATCATCTACTCCCCTTTTAAATGAAGATTGGATTGGAGACTTGAACCCGCAGACGCAGAGTTTCCCTGAACGAGAACCCGGAATTATGTTTGTCGTGAATTCGGTTTGTAACAGACAGGAGGCGCTGCGCAGACGGATCGTCATCCAATGTGGACGCGTCGATCCACGAATCGGTAGCAGACCGATGCCCAGTCGGCCCTCCGCAAGGATGACCACACGACCTCAAGCGGAGCTAACTCATGCTTTCCACGACCATTGCGATTCCCTGTCCGCCACCGATGCAGGCCGTCGCCAGCCCATACTTCTTCTTCCTCCGACGCAGTTCATACAGCAGTGTGATCACCAACCGCGTTCCCGTAGCG
This sequence comes from Terriglobia bacterium, assembly GCA_963727085.1. GTDB lineage: Bacteria > Acidobacteriota > Terriglobia > Terriglobales > Acidobacteriaceae > Sulfotelmatobacter. The sequence continues at coordinate 909,615 of CAVSER010000009.1, forward strand.
CCCAGCGGATGCCCCAGCGCAATTGCCCCGCCGTTCACATTCACCTTTTCGCGATCCAGTCCCAACTCTTTCTCGACGGCAAGATACTGCGCCGCGAAGGCTTCATTCACTTCGATCAGATCGATATAATCCAGATTCAGCCCGGCCTTCTGTAGCGCAATCTTCGTAGCCGGGACGGGGCCACGTCCCATCACCTTGGGATCCACTCCCGCCACGCCCCAGCTCACGATGCGCCCCAGCGGCTCCATATTGCGCTTGCGCACTTCATCGAGCGACATGATCACCACCGCTGCCGCGCCATCCACAATCCCACTGGCGTTTCCCGCTGTGACCGTCCCATTTTTCCCGAACGCTGGTCGCAGTTTCGCCAGTCCCTCCATCGTCGTCTGAGGACGCCGGTGATCGTCCTCGGTCAGCGATTCTCCCGATGCCTCGCCTTTGTGATTGCGCAGCGGTACCGGAACCAGTTCTTCCTGCAGACGCCCGGCTTTGTACGCGTCATCCGTGCACTTCTGCGAGCGCAGCGCGAATTCATCCTGCATCTCGCGCGTGATTCCCTGCTGCGATCCGTACAGCTCGGCTGTGTTCGCCATGTACGACCCGCAATACGAATCGAGCAGCGCCACCATCAGCGAATCTTCCAGCTTCCCGCCCGGAGCGAGCGTGAACCCATCGCGCCCGCGGATCACGAAGGGCGCTTGCGACATCGCCTCCATGCCGCCGGCGAGCACAACCTTCGCCTCGTCGGTCTGGATCATCTGGGCTGCATTCACAATAGCCTGCATCCCCGATCCGCACAGACGATTCACGGTCAGCGCCGGAGTCTCAATCGGGATCCCCGCCCGCAATCCCACGTGGCGCGCGCCATACAGGGCATCGCCTGAAGTCTGCTGCGCGTTCCCGAATACCACGTGATCGAACTCTTTGGGATCGATCCCTGAGCGCTCGATCGCGCCCTTGCCCGCAATCGCCCCTAATTCCTGGGCAGTGAAGTCTTTCAGTTTTCCGCAATAACGTCCAAAGGGCGTGCGCGCCCCGCTGACAATCGCAATATCCCCGGCTTTTAGCATGAATGATCTCGCAGAGCTCCAACCAGATCGGTCAGGGTTGATTCGCCAAACTTTTCAGTGTAGCAGCGCGATGAAGAATTCACCACAGAGGCGCGGAGACACAGAGAGTGAGACAGCGGGGAGCATTCAACATCGGAACGCGGAAGTAAGAAAGTCAGGATGCAAAAACAGAAGATTGGGCATTGAGGTCAAGTAAGAGAGACCCAATGAAGTGAATCTACTCAGTGGCTCCGTGGTGGATATGCGCTATGCCACTGCACCCGCGGCCAGCGCCGCCGGACCCAGCGCCACAACTTTTCCAGGGCCCTGCGCCACAGCCTGGCTCAAAGCATGTTCTGCGCGATTGATGATTTCCGTTACCACGTCCACCGGGTCGTATTCCGTCCGGATCACCGCCTCGACTACTCCCGCCGAGAACTGCACCGGCTGTCCCTGGGCCCCGTCTTTGCCGGGCAGCCGCACCTCCGACACAATCTTGCGGAGCTTTTCAATCGCGAGCATGGCTTCCTTCTCCGCCGTCTCGCCGAGAAGAATCGCGATCGTTGAAATGTCGTAGCGGAACGCCAGATCATTTGACCGGATATTCGCGGAAAACAACTGCCCCGCCCGCTCGATCATCGCTTGCACTTCGGCTTCACCATGTTCCTTAATCAACGCCGCGCTCTTTCCAAATTGCAGCAGGACGACTGACAGAGCCGACGCATTCTGAATCGCCCGCTTGCTCTCTGCCATCAGCAGATCGATATAAGACGCACGCTTCAGCAGTCCGGACTTTTCATCGGTCACCGACAGATTCTTGACCAGCCGCCGCAATCCCGCGTTGTTCAACGCAATCACCATTTGGTCGGCCAAAGTCTTCAGCACAACCAGATCGGATGGCTGCCACACTCGCGCCCGGTTATGCACGAGTACGAGCATTCCCACGGTTTCTTCTCCATCGGTCAGCGGCACGCCAAGAATAGACGATGCGTTGAGCTCGGCAACGACCTTGCTCGCGGGCTGCAGCGCCGCGGCATTCGGAGCATCCTGAACCGCCAGCGGCTCATGTCCGTCCACTGCACGGAGCAGCGCCGACACGACCTCTGCGATGGCTGCAGCGCCAGCCTTTTTATAACCCTCCGCGCAGAACTCGTCGATCGCGCTCGACGGCAAGCCAGACTTACCCATGGCGGCAAAGCAGCGTGTCGCCTCCCAGTGCGCTCCAATTTCCTTTACCGCCGTACTCAGTACCGCGGGAGCCGTGCTCTGGTGATATAGCTTGCGCGTAATCTCCGCGACCTTGGTGAAGCTCCGCACATCCGCAGCCGGATCGTGCGCCGGCGCTACCGCCACCGCGGGGGCAATCGGCGCTGGCGCGGCAGGCGATGCAGCCGGAGGCAATGGCGCCGATCCCGCATACCGCGGAGTCACGCCCGCAGCCAGGTACAGCCGCTGCAAATCTTCATTGCGCTCTTCTTCGCGCGGAAACAATTCCTGGATTCTTTGCAGTCGCTCGACCGCCTTGTTCCGCATTCCGTACTGCACCAGAATCTCCGCCTGCAGCATCAGGTCCTGCAGCGTTCCGGCGCCCAGCGTTGGGGCATCCACCCCCTTAGGCTCCTCCGCAGGCTTCGCAGCAGAACTGAAGCGCGACGCAATCACCTTGAACCGGGACTCGTCGATCTTTCCCTTCAACATCTCCAATCTCTTCAGATGTCCCGACTCGTAGGGGTCGACCTCGGCCGCCCGGTCCAGGCACTCCGCCGCTTTCGCAAAATCGCTGGTGCTCACGTACAGATCGAACAGCTTCAGCAGAGTCTGGCAGTAATCGTTCTCGCGATTCGAAGAGTTATAAAGTTCGCTGAGGAATTCGAGGATTTCCGGCGACGCCCGGTGCGCCCCCGTGATGTCTTCCATGATGGCGATAAACTGCCGCCGTTCCCCGCGACGGCGCTGGAACTGTTCCAGCTTGCGGGCGAGCCCGACAGCCTCGGGATCCATTTGCTGATCCAGAAAATTACCGATCAGCGCGATCACCTGTTGCACGCGCGACGGATTCTGCTCAAACAGGGCCCACACAAGAGGCTCCGCTTCCGCGTGCCGTCCGGCAGCCAGCAGTGCGTCGGCATAAGTCTCACGCAAGGCAGGCGTGACTTGTCCACTATTCAGTTGTGGTTCGAGGATGAAGATCGCCGCGCCGACTTGTCCTTGCGCCAGCAGGCTCTTTCCATACGCCAGCGCGATGGCCTGATCCGATGAGTCTTCCTGGTAGGCGCGCTCGTACCATTGCGAAACCTCCCCGCCCTCGGCCTCGGCCAGTTGTGCGATGCGCTGAAATGCAGCAGCCGCAGCTTGCCGGTTCCCCAATTCCGAGGACAACTCAGCCGAGCGCAACAAGTTCGCCTGCGTCGGCTCGATCGCCACGATGCGGGTCAGGATCTCGGCGGATTCCTGCTTCTTTCCCAGCTTCGACAAGTCCTGCAAGGCCGCTTCATAGGTTCCGACTGCCAGCTTCTTATTCGATCCCTCCAGTAACTGCCCGAAGCGGAATTTCTGCTGCCACGTCGGGTTTCCGTGCCGCGCCAGCTTCTTATAAGTCAGGCTCGCCCGAGTCGCGTCTCCAGCCCCCACCTGCCGCTCAAACAAGTCGCCCAGGAGTCGCACGGCATCCGAATTACGGCTCAGGGAAAGGCACAGATCCGCCGCAAGTTGCCGCACCACATCATTTTCCGGATCATCCCGCAGGACCAGCAGATACTCTTCCAGCGCCTCTGCGGTCTTCCCCTTCTGCAGGAGTTTCTCAGCGCGGTCGATGCGCTTTCCCAACTCGGCTCGGTCCAGTCTTCGCGTAATCTCGGGCATTTAGTTCGGGCGGAGTAAACCCTTCTCCGATTCTAGGATCCACCCCTACCCCCAGCAATGCGGTAACGCCCACCCGCGATTACGAAGGTCACCCTTCAGCGCTGCAATTTTCGCTAAAGTTCCCAATGCCTTACGTCGGGGATAGGAGGTCCGAGGCCCGGATCCCGGGTCGATTCTGCGACGGCCCGAAGGCCTTGTCATTGTGAACCGGCGATAGCCGGTGAGGAATCTCACGTCGCTCGCCATCAAAACGGAAGTCGTCGAAGACCTACCGGCCCGCGGTTTGGATAGCCCGCCCCGCTTTCTGTTATCGTGCCGCATGCCTTCGGCCCCGGATCGGCCCCAAGCACAACAGGCTCCCATAAACGAAGACGGGCTTCGGCACCAGCTCTCCGCAGCCCAGATGGCAATGGTCGCTGTCGGCGGCTCCATCGGTACCGGCCTTCTTCTCGGGTCAGGTGCTGCCATGGAAAACGCGGGTCCGGCCGCAATCCTTAGCTTCGTGGCGGCCGCCTTTATCAACTGGACTGTCGCCATGGCCCTGGGCGAACTCGCCTGCGCCCATCCCGCTGCCGGATCCTTCGGCGTCTACGGCGACCTCTACCTGAATTCTTACTCTGGATTCATCGCCCGCGCGGGATACTGGCTCGGCCTGGCCCTCGCCATCGGTACCGAAATGATCGCGGCCGCTACCTACATGACGGTCTGGTTTCCCCGCCTGCCTGCTTACATCTGGATCATCCTCTTCGGTGCTCTTCTGCTGATGATCAATCTTCGCAGTGTCGGCTCCTATGGCCGCTTCGAGTTCTGGCTCTCGATGATCAAGCTGGCCACGATCCTTGCGTTCATCTTGATCGGCGCAGCTCTGCTCGCCGGCGGGCGCGTCACTCCGCAGTACAACGCTCACGGGGGATTTTTCCCGAAAGGGCTGTGGTCTCCCCTCTTCGCGTTGACGTACGCCCTCTACAGCTTCGGGGGCATCGAGATGGTCGCGGTCACCACGGGAGAATCGCGCTCAGCGAACGAAACTCCCCGCGCCGTCTGGATAACCTTTCTAACTCTTACATTTGTGTATGTCGGTGCGATCGTGATCCTCCTTGGCGTAATGCCCTGGGATCGCGCCGGCGTCACCGAGAGCCCGTTCGTCACTACATTTCGAACCGTGAACATTCCCCATGCGGGCGGAATCATGAACTTCGTCGTTCTCACCGCCGCGCTCTCCGGGGCCAACGCTACACTCTACGTCGCCTCCCGCATGATCTTCTCTCTCGCTCGCACGGGATGGGCTCCCACCAGCCTCGGACGCCTCAACGCCGAGGGCTCGCCCCGAAACGCCGTCCTGCATTCTTCCTTCGGAATTCTCTTCGCGCTTGCCCTGATCCTCTGGGCTCCCGAAAACGCCTTCCGATATCTGCTGGGTGCAGCCTTTACCGGGATGATTCTGTCCTGGCTCGTATCGTTGGCCTCCCACATCAACTTTCAAAGGAAGCAGTCCGCCCATCGCCTGGCGGCGCTCCCCTTACGCTCTCCGCTTGGCGTTTGGGGATCCGTCTTCGGATTCATTGCAGTCTCCGCTTCGCTCTTGCAGACATGGCTGCGCCCTCTTGTGAATTTGTATAGCGGCATTGCATGCCTTCTACTTCTGACTCTTGCGTACTTCATTATGCGAGGTCGCCGCGCATCGCGCGGATCCCTATAAAGAAGTCTATCGGCGGGCCCGCCCTGTCGCGACTTGTCGCGACGAGGGCGGAAGTTGCGAATTCTGTTTTGAGATGAAGAAATAGACTTGGACGGAGTCTTCTCAGCGACGGCCGAAGGTGTACACGACTCCCGCGCTGACCCGCAGGTTATTCTGCCCTTCCATCGCCAGTTTCGAGTCCACAAATGAAGTGCGCTGATAGCCTCCGCTCACGCGAAGCGAGAATGGCCCGGTCACGGCACGTTCGAAGCCCGCACCGAAAAGATAAGAAAATCTGGTTTCATATCCGTGGAACTCTGTTGTCGTATTGACGGGCACCGCGCTGTCCACCCATGCGCTTCCGAATAGCGCATTGACGAATACATTCGTCTTCTCATGATCCATCAGGTAAAACACCGGACCGATCAGCCCGCTGAACACGCGATCGCTGTGCCCCGTACCGGGCACGTTCCCGGCGCGGGCAAAAGTAAAGTCCACCATGCCTCCCCAGTGAGGCGTAAAGTGCAGCAACCCGTTCGCGTCGATGCCTTGCAGGTTCAATCGAGATGTCGATGCCGACGACATACTCATGAACACATAGCCGGCGCTTGCTTCCAACACGGGTCCAGTCGCCGCCGGATGACTTCCGTCGATTCGGCTTTGCGAAAAAAGGTGGGCGCTGAACAGAAAGAGACAGAAGACAATTCTACGTACGCTTTGCATGCCCATGGCGATTCGAGTTTCAGTAAAGCAGGTCTTGCCAGGTAAGCCTGATCGCCCCAAGGCGAAACAGGTCATTGGAAGGGTAAACCGTCGAACTTCCAGGCCAGGAGGAAGATCACCCCTGAAATAAGGATATTACGTTCCTTCCAGGAACGAAAGTCTTGCTCACACTCAGCAGTGCAGGCAGCCTTGGTCCGATCCTATCAACCCGGCGCCAGAAGCCAAGTTTCGAGGGCGTTCAACAAGAGATGGCCTCCGGAATGCCTCCCAGAGGGCAACGGCAGTTCGAGACTTGCTACCGAATCTCTCTCGGCGAAGAAGCGCTTGCCATAGTCGCAACCACTCCGACCAGGTTCACCGAATTTTCCGAATCCGAGGGCATGCCAAGATCCGTGTCGGAGTCCGAGGTGCGGCGGAGTACCGGACCCTTGTTCTCGTCGCCCGCCTCGTGGTGACGCAGCACCGGGGTCGCATAAGCCAGCAACCGCGCCTTCACTTCCTGGAATTCCTCCGTGTCGATCACGTAGTCCTTCCGGTTCGGCAGAAAACTGGCAATCTCCGACTGCAGCCTTTGAATGCGCTCTTCAATCAGAGGATAGTTCGCAAATCCTCGCGCAATTTTTCCATGAAAAGGAATCATCGACACCAGGTGATATCCCGGGATCTTCGCGATGTTGGCGTTTCGTTCCGCCTCGATCGCATGCAGTTTCTCGAGCGCATCCATTAGCGATTGCGGATCATATCCTGCCGTGTACGCATATTCGATTGCGAGTAGGTCGGCCTCATACTCGGAGTCACGCGCGAATTTCTTCAGCGACAAAGGACCGGCAATCCCTCCAACATCTTCCGCGGCGATCCCCGCCGGACCTGCCATCATTCCGACCATGCTCACGATGTTGCACACCCGTTTGCGCGAGAGGGCGCGCGTGGCGTGACGCGCCGCAATATGTGCGATCTCGTGCGCGATCACGGTAGCCAGTTCCGCTTCCCCGTCGGCCGAAGTGATCAAAGCGCTGTCCACATACAGAAAGCCGCCCGGCAATCCATAAGCCCGCGGGATCTCGCCTCCATCGATTACTTTGATAGTGAAGGGCACTTCTGCGTCGGAGTTCGCAACGATCTTCTGCGCCAGCCGGTTGATGTAATCCGTCACCACCGTGTCATTGATCAGCTTCGTGCTTCGGTCCAGCCCGGCGGCGATACTCTGGCCCAGTTCGCGTTCGCGCTTCAGCGAATAGAGATTGAAACCCTTGGCGATGTCGCGCTGCCCGATGCGCGAGATGTCGTACTTCGCAAGCGTCTTGGCGTCTATCTCAGGAGCAATTTTCGGCGATTCGATCGAAGGCGGGTTCGGAGCCGCGGCGGGCTCACCTGCCACTGCCAACGATGGCATGATCAGCGCAAGCAGAAGACCCGCGCTCAACTCCAGGGTGAACCTGCATTTTCGTTCAGAAGACGCGTCCCGGTAGGAAACACAACCCATGGGTCACCTGCTGTGGCCGCACATTCTATAACGGATTGTTCGAAAGCTAAGAGAAAAGAATCGTAAATCTTCATCGTCCCAGAGCCTTCAGTCTCCATATCCGGAAATTCGCCTCAAGACCGCTGCCCTTTGCCGAGATGACACTAGAGTCTAAGGACTCCTTTGACACCCGATCGCGAGCACTCCATACTGCTCAAACGCCAAGAATGCTTCGTCCTGGAGCGCTCCCCATGCTGCACCGTTCGCTGCTCGCCTTCCTCGTCGCCTCGTTCGCAACCATCACCTTCGCGCAGGCCCCGGTTCACTCACCGAAACTTACTCCGCAGGTCAGCGGTACAGCGCAACTGCTGATCGCCGTCAGCCCCGTCAACTCCCAGGTGGTCTGGGCCGCAGGAACCGGCGGCACCTTTGTCCTCACCACGGACGGCGGGAACACCTGGAAATCCGGCGTCGTTCCCGGAGCCGAAACTCTCCAGTTCCGTGACGTGCAGGGCGTCAGCGATAAGGTCGCTTACCTGATGTCCATTGGCGACAACACCACCGATTTCCGGATCTACAAGACCTACGATGCCGGCGCTACCTGGCGCCTGCAGTTCACCAATCAGACGCAGAGCGCATTTTACGATTGCTTCGCCTTCTGGGACCCCAACCGCGGGGTCGCCCACAGCGACTCAGTCAACGGCGTCTTCCCTGACATCCGCACCTTCAGTGGCCAGCACTGGCATTCCATCTCCGGCAGCATGCCTCCCGCTCTCGCTGGAGAGGCCTCCTTCTCATCGAGTGGGACTTGCATCACCACGCAAGGGAATTCCAATGCCTGGATCACCACCGGCGGCGCGACTGTCTCCCGCATCCTCGCCACCACCGATTCCGGAAACTCTTGGAACGCGTATGACACTCCACTCATCAGCAACCCGAGCGCGGGCGGATTGTCCGTCGCATTCCGCGACGCGATGCACGGCATCGTTGGCGGCGGCGATCTCGCCGTGAATTACCGCATTCAGGCAGCGACGTCAGAGGATGGTGGACACAGCTGGACTCTGACCAGCAAGCCTCCAATCGGGGGCACAATCTTCTGCCTGGCCTATGCGAATGGAATGACGCTGAGCCAAAGCGCAAGCACAGATCATGACTTCGATCGCACCGTCGTCATCACCGCCGAGGACGCTCCCAACTTCGACAAAGGCGCAGCGGCATGGACCAGCGATGAAGGCCAGAGCTGGCACCGTCTCTCGAATGCCAGCGGCTATTGGGCGGTCGCGTTCGCGAACCCGCATGCGGGATGGTTCGTCGGCAACAACGGTCAGATTCTCAAAATCAGTTTCTAACGAACCAGAGCCCTTGCGCATGGCGGGACAACATCGTTGCTCCCGCCATGCGAACTCGGGTCACAGTTCTGCTTGACTTCTACGGATTCAAGGGGCTCGGGTGTTTGGGCTCGTAGATACGAATTTTGCCGCCACCCGGAAGGCTTAGGCTCGCAAGCGTTCCCCAACGTTGTTCACTTACGTCGGAGACCGGAACGCCCTTCGATTTGAGATCTTCCACGGTTCTCGCGAAGTCCTCGCACATGAGGAAAAGCTCGTGCTGGTCGTTCTTCTCAGCATCGTGGACCGCAGCCTCCAGTGGGGGCATGGCGAAAATCAACCAGCCGTGGCCAGCGTCAACGCAAGGAAACTGGAGAACATCGCGAAAGAAAACTCGGTCGGCCTCGGCATTCTTAGAGTAGACAACGATATGCGCTCCATTGATCATGGTCCAGACTCTCCGCCTGATTTGGGGACTATGTTCTCATTGCGCCATTATTGCCACAATGAGATCCTTCGCGGTTTTTCTGTTTTTGAGCTGCGCTTCCGCTTCAGGTGACTTCCATCACTGACGCTTACGAAGCTTGGTGCTGGAATCATCCCCAAAGGAGAATCTATGTCCGACTTACAGGCTCTCTTTGCGCGGGCGCAGAAGGATGTGAATGGTCTGGCGGAGCGCCCGGATAACGACACGCTCTTGAAGATTTACGCCTTATACAAGCAAGCGACGGAGGGCGACGCCAAGGGCGAGCGGCCGGGTAGTTTCGATTTCATCCGACGCGCCAAGTTCGATGCCTGGGACGCAATGAAAGGAACTCGCTCCGACGAGGCCATGCGGCAGTATGTTGATTTGGTGAAGGCGCTGCATGGCTGATGGTTTCGAGGGAGCGCCGGTTCTGGTGCGCCCGTAGGCCTTCTGCTGATACACGCGCGGTGTAAAGATCGGCGGGTTGTGTATAGTGTGAACTTCGTTTCCACAACTGCAGTCGGAAGGTATGAACCATGGGACGAGTCTTGGGGCGTGGATTTCTTCTGTTGGCTGTCAGTTTCTCTCTTATCGCGTCCGCTACTCTGAGTTGGGCGCAGGGTACGGCAAACGAGCGGATCCTCTTGCACGCGAAAATCTTCACCGGCGATCCTCAGAATCCGTACGCCGAAGCCGTCGCGATTCGCGGCGACAAAATCGTCGCGGTCGGAAATCTGCCGGAAGTGGAGAAATCCGTCTCCAAAAGCGCAGAGCATGTCGATCTGGACGGCAAGAGTCTTTTTCCGGGATTCATCGATTCGCACAGCCACTCCATTGATGGCGGTCTCAGTTTGACCGGCGCGGACGCCACCGATAAGGTCTCGACACTCAATCAACTTCCAGCGTTCGTTGATGAGGCGAAGAAATCGGGCCGGGGAATGCGCGGCGACATCCTTGAGGTGCAGGGAATGCCGCTGGAGTTCTGGTCTCACACGGATGTGCTGAATGCGAAATTCAGCGGAGGAGCGTACGAGAACCAACCGCTGCTGCTCCGAGGAATGGATGGTCACACGGCTTGGGCAAATCATGCTCTGCTCACGCAGGCCGGAATCACGGAAAGTCTTCTGAGCAATCTAAGTCCGGACGCACGGGCCTACTACGGCACCGAGAACGGCACACACCCCACCGGATTTCTCGTCGATGCCGGCCTGTCGAGAATTGAACCGCTTCTGCCACCACACAGTCAGGACGATTTGCTGGCGGCTGGACGCGCGGCCCTGCAATACAACTACAGCCTGGGCATCACTGCGTGGCTTGATCCGCTGGCACATGCAAACGTTCTTGCCGCTTACAAACTGCTCGCTGACCACGGAGAACTGAATTCTGAGATCGTGGCGTTTCCGCAGGTGCTGGCGAAGGATCCTGTGGCCGAACTCGCGACCGTGAAGGAAACGCAAGAGAAGTATAAAAATATCCCCCACCTGCACCTGACCGGGATCAAGATCTTCGCGGACGGCGTGGCGGAATATCCATCGCAGACCGCGCATTTCAGCAAGCCTTACAAAAACTCCGGGCGCTACGGCGATCTGCTATTCGAACCGAAGAAATTCTCGGAGCTCTGCGTCGCGGCCGACAAGCAAGGGCTGATCATCCACGTGCATGCGATCGGAGATGGAGCGGTGACCGCGGCATTGGATGGGATCGCGGCGGCGCGGGCGGCAAATCCGTCATCAAAGTTGCCCCACACTCTGACGCACGAGCAGTTCATCCGGCCGGAAGATTTTCCGCGATTTCGCGAACTGGGGGTGATCAGCGCCCTGCAGCTATATTGGGCGGAAGCGGCGAACGATACCATCGAGATTCTGAAGCCTTACCTCGATCCTGAGATTTACAAATGGCAGTATCCGGCGCGCTCGCTGCTCGACAATGGCGCAGTAATTTCCGGTGCAAGCGACTGGCCGGTTTCGACGGCGAATATCTTCTACGCGATCTACCAGGCCGAAACGCGCAAGGGCAAAGAGGGAGTGCTCGACGCATCGCAGGCGATGCCGCGAGAGGCCATGTTCTATGCCTACACGCGCAACTCCGCGAAGGCGATGAACATGGACTCGATCGGGAGCATCGCCCCGGGCAAGCGGGCGGATCTTGCGCTCCTCGACCGGGACGTGTTGACCATCTCACCCGAACAGATGCGCGAGACCAAAGTTGTGTGGACCATGGTCGCAGGCAAGACCGTGTACCAGAGCCACTAAACACCGGCGGATTCAAAACGGCATGGGCCGAACCCGTGCAGCGAACTGCCGTCCGCTCGCTCCGCGAACACCAAACGGCGGACGGCAATCCCCCTGCACGACCCATCTCTGTTTCTTACAGCTCCAAGTTCTCAGTGCGACCCATCCGCCGCCTGACTGAGTAGCCCGAACACGACAAGGTTTTTCTGTGTCATGACGTACACCTTGCCGTCGGCCACCGTCGGGACAGAGAACTTGATGGCAGCCCCCGGACTGTCGCGAGTGCTGTTGGTTTTGCTGCTGTAGAGCTGGTCTGAGAGATTCGTTGCGTCGTACGCCACAAGATTCGCGGTCCCGGTCGTGCTCTTGTAGGTCGAGTTGTTCAGCGCCCAAACAATTCCATTGGTGGTGCCATTGGACGAGATGGAGACGGTGGTTCCCGGGTATCCGTAATTCGCGCCGGTCTTGGAGGCCGGCGTCGTGGACAGTAGCCCAGTGGTTGGGTTGAACGAGAATGCTTGGATCGGACTGGCATTACCACCCACATACACAAAGTTGTTCCACCATGCGGGCGAACTCCACATGCCCTTGTTCGCATTCGCGATGAACTGCACAATTTGGCTATTGCTGGTCGAATTGAACTGCCCCATGGTGTCGCGGTTGATTAGGTAGAGATTACCGGTTTTGTCTCCCTGTATGAGCAGGTGGGGAAACGGGCCCGTCTGGTCGGGCAGGAGAGATAATCCGGATGATCCGATGTCCTTGTCGGTGCCGTTTAAAGTGGTTGCGTTATAGGGAGTGAAATAGTCGAGAACCGGGAACGTGGTTCCGGAAGGTGGCCCCAGTTTCACCACACTCTGGCCGTAGTCGAGGCCTCCAGTATTCACGTCGAAGGTACCGTTGCCAATCGAAGCGAACGTGTTGAAGGAAGCGTCTCCAGCGGGACCATTCCCGGCAGCCCACAATCCGCCGCGATTTCCGTTGGGTGTCACCAGCCAGACTGCCGTTTGCGCCAGCGTTTGCGCGTTATAAGCCATGATCCATCCGTGATATGCGCCATAATCGCACAGCGAGGCCCAACTGATATAAACCAACCCGTTTTGGAGCAGAAGAGCAGCGCGCTGAGTTTGAAGCAATGCGCTGAAGCTGATGCTTCCGTTCTTGGATCCAGTGCCCTTCCCCGAAACCGTGGCCTTAATGGCGACCGGGCCCCCGAATTTTTCCGCGCCCGTAGTGATATCCAGCGCATGCAGACGATGGAAATAGGAGCCGTTCTCTGCCGTGCGCGCAAGCACGTACAACGTGTTGGTGGTCGTATCAATCACGGGCGTCGACATGATCCCGACTTGCGTGGTGATCGTATCGGGACAGTGCAGCACGCTGGTTGAAACGGTCGTGATGCCTTGTGCAGTATTCGTGAAGTTCACGTGCCATAACGGTTGCGCGTTGCTACCCGTCTTGTCGTCAGCGTCGAATGCATAGACGCTGTCATTCATGGTCGCGACATATACAACGTTGTGCGTGCCGAGCCCGGGGATGCTCACATTCGAAACATACAGCGGCTGCGAGTACGAATAACCGTCAACCGCTTGGGAAAACAGCTTGCCAAACATCGCAGTGTTCACGTTGCTTGTGGTGAGGATGGTTTCCTGAGTGTTCTGGCCAGTGCGGCCATTGTCGTTGTGGTAGGTGGTGACGTTAACCTGAGCTACGCTCGCAAGTGCTGCCGCGAGGACGAACGCAAAAGTGGCGAGGCGCGCGCACAATTGAATACGCATAGTGCACCCTTTCGTACCGCGAAGGTACTGATTGTTTTGAATTTTTCCTTAGGTGCGGCCCGGGGTCCCAACGGGGGGAGAGGATTACCAAATACAAATGATGCCTGCGGACTTTTGGGGGAAGAGCGACGGGGGATACGGCCGCTCACGTGCGAATTTAGCTCTCTCGCGATTGCGAGTCAAGATGAAAAACGATGCAGCGAGTATTTCTTTGAAAGCTCTAAGGCTTTATCTCTAATACACGGAGGCGTGGACGCTTCTCATCGCAGTCCCGGCGGCAATTCCGGTTCCGCCGATCCATCCGTTCGCGCATCCGAAGCCGCAAAGTTCATCCCGGATTTTGTATTGTGATCAATCGCCTGCCCGCGCCCCATGAATAAAGAGAAGTCGCCCCGCTCCACCAGTTGATGTCCTTTCGCCGTCAACTGCTGCCGCACTTCGCCCGGCACGCGGTTCTCGATCAGCACTTTGCAGCTTAGGTCGAAGTTGTCTCGCACAGTGAATCGCGCCGTCTCCATCGCCGCCTGAAGGTTCATCCCGTAATCGACCACGTTCGACACAAACTGCGCGTGCGCCAGCGGTTGGTTCGCCCCGCCCATGATCCCGAATCCGATGTGATCGTCCCCATGCTCCATAAATGCGGGAATGATCGTATGAAATGGACGCTTGCGCGGAGCCAGCGCATCCGGCTTTGACGGATCGAGCATGAACAGCGCTCCTCGGTTCTGCAGAACAAATCCCATGCCGCGCACCGTGATCCCCGACCCGAAGGCTGAAAAGTTGCTCTGGATCAGCGACACGATGTTCCCGTCGCGATCCACCACCGTCAGGTAAGTCGTATCGCTCGATGGCGGCATCCCCGCCTCTGGCGCGCAGTTCGCTTTGTTCGAATCGATGAGCGCCGCCCGTTCTTTCGCATATCCCTTCGACAGCATTCCCGCCACCGGAACCTTCGCAAATCGCGGGTCGGCGTTGTACCGCGCCAGGTCCGCATACGCTAGCTTCATCGCCTCAATCCGTTTGTGAATCTCCTCGGCGCTCAGTGGCCCAGCCTTCGCCGGCTGAAATTGTTCCATGATGTTCAACATTTCCAGCGCAGCCATGCCCTGCCCGTTCGGTGGAAGTTCGTACACCTTCCACCCGCGATAGGTCGTCGAAACCGGCTCGACCCACTCCGCCGAAAATTCCTGAAGATCCTCCGCCGACATCACTCCGCCAAACTCGCGCTCGGTCTCCAAAATCGCTTTCGCAATCTCGCCCGAATAAAATGCCTGCGCCCCTCCGTCGGCAACCAACCGCAAAGCCTTCCCCACCTCAGGATTTTTGAATAGCTGCCCCATCGCCGGAACTTCGTCACGCGGCAGGAACACACGCTTCGATTCAGGAGTTTTTTTCAGCTTCGGCTCCGAACTCGTCCAGTCCGACCCGATCATCTCCTGCACGGCGAATCCGTTCTCCGCATAGAAGATCGCGGGCGTAAACAGGTTCTTCCAGAACAGCCGCCCGAACCGCCGGTGCAGTTCATTCCATCCCTCCACCGCTCCGGGCACCGTGACCGTATCGATTCCCTCCGCGGGCATCTGGGTATTGCCCTTCGACTTCAGGTAGTCGATGGTCATGGCTTTCGGCGCCCATCCGCTCGAGTTCAACCCATAGACCTTCCCCGATTTCGCTTCCCAATAAATCGCGAACAGGTCCCCGCCCATGCCGTTCATGTCGGGCTCCATTACCCCGAGCGTCGCGTTGGCCGCAATCGCTGCATCAACCGCCGATCCCCCGCGCGAAAGAATCTCCGCCCCGGCCTGCGATGCCTGCACTTGGCTGGTCGCAACGATCCCATATTTCGAGATCACCATCGATCGCGCGTTAGTTCGATCTTGGGAGAAACCACAGGTGCACATGAGAAGAGAAATAACTGCGGCAACAAAGTATCGGATCATCAACGCCTCGCAGGTGGAAAAGCATTGTGATTGGGAACGAGCAAAGATGTCAATCGAGGCGCGCTTTGTGCTTTCCTTCGTGAACCTTAGTCCCCTTAGTGGTTGGTGGTTTTGATTCTTTTCACCCAAACATCGATGCCATCGGCACCGGACTATGTTCCCGCCCGATCACGACGATCCCCGACTCCGTCACATGCCATCCGCGCGCACGGTCCGCATCGAGGTCGTATCCCACCTCCGCGTCTACCGGAATGCGCACGTTCTTATCCAGGATGGCCCGCTTCACCTTCGCGCGCCGGCCGATGTCGCAGTTGTCCAGGATGACGCAGTCTTCCACCACCGCGCCCGTATGTACTCGCACCGCCCGTCCGAGCACCGACTTCTTCACCATGCCGCCCGACAGAATACATCCACCCGACACGATGCTGTCCACCGCCTCGCCGCGGCGTCCTACTTCGTCGAACACGAACTTCGCCGGAGGATCCGGATAGCTCGTGCTCCGCACCGGCCACTCGCGGTTATATAGGTTGAGGTCCGGCTTCACATGGTTCAAATCCATATTCGCTTCGTAGTACGCATCGATCGTCCCCACATCGCGCCAGTACGGAGCCACATCCTGCACCTCCCCCGGAATCCGGTTCGCCTCAAAGTTGTACGCATAAATCGGGGCGTTCCCCGCCAGTTTGGGCAAGATATCCTTCCCGAAATCGTGATGACTGTGCGGATCGGCGGCATCCGCCTTGAGCAGTTCCAGCAGCGTCGGCGTCGAGAAAATGTAATTCCCCATCGACGCATACACCCGGCTCGAATCTCCCGGCATCGTCGGCGCATCGGCCTTCTTCTCGTGGAAGGCTGCAATGCGACCCTCTGCGTCGGCCTCGATCACGCCAAATTCGATTGCATGATGCCGCGGCACAGGGATCGCCGCCACGCTGACCTCCGCCCCCTTCGCTATATGAAAATCAATCATACTAGCCACATTCATGCGGTAGATGTGGTCTCCCCCAAAGATCGCCACAAAGTGCGGATCAGATTGCTCGACCAGATTGATGTTCTGGAAAATGGCGTCCGCCGTCCCCTGGTACCACGATTCCGTTTCCGACCGCATCTGCGCCGGAACGTTCGTGATGAAGTGGCTTTTGAGCAGCCCGCTGAATTGCCATCCCTCGCTGAGATGCTGCAGCAGCGATTGGCTGCGGAATTGGGTCAGCACGTAGATCGAGTAGATCCCGGAATTGACGAAGTTGCTGAGCACGAAATCAATGATCCGGTATTTGCCGCCGAATGGAACCGCTGGTTTCGCCCGCTCCCGCGTCAAAGGCCACAACCGCGTTCCCTTTCCACCGGCGAGCACAATGCCCAATACCTTGAGTCGTGAACTTCCCTGCATCATTACCGCGGAACGTCCGTCGGGATTTCGATTCTCAGCCAAGCGAGCCTCCCCAAGACATCTACCGGCCAAGATGTTACCAAAGGCGGACGCCGAGCACGATCAGGGAATCCCGGAATTTCCAAAGCCCATCTCCTGACCTAAGCTCAAGACCTAACCTCAAGGCCCGCTTACATTCTGGATTGGTTTCGGATTCTCCAAGAGAAAGCCTCCTCACCACATCGCTCCCACCGGCGCCTCTCGAAACACCGGACGCGGACCACCCGACGCATGAATACTCCCCAGATATGGCGACACCGCCGGATCGTACGTCACCGTGACCAATCCTCCACTTCCCGACGAGCCATCCATTCCATCGCTGCCGTTCGAACCATCTCTTCCGCTCGATCCACTCGGCGACCCGATCCCGCCCGATCCGCCGCGTCCTCCTCGCCCTCCTTTTCCGCCCGACCCGCCGCGTCCCCCGTCCGATCGCACGGTCAACGATCCACCGCTCGGATCCACAAGGTAGAAGGTCTCCCGCCGTTCCGCTGCCACGCTCACCTGCAATAAGGGATGATCGCCCGCACGCAACGCCACGCGCACCTGCACCGGAGGCCCATCGCCACCGCGACTCCCATCCCCGCCACTGGATCCGTTGCTGCCGTCGCCACCGTTTCCTCCGGCCGACGGATTGTTAGGATCCATGGATCCCGAAGAACCGCTCGTTCCATCCATTCCATTCATTCCGCTCGACCCGTCCATACCGCTCGAACCGGAAAACGCCGCGACATACTTCTTCTTGTAATTCACGCCAATATCGAGATCGGCGCGCAGATCCGGATGGCTCGGCACCGTCACCGTCACATGCCCGGTCTTGCCGTCCGTAATCCGTGGATCACCTGGCAATGACAGCGTTCCTTTGCCATTGAACTCCACAACGCTGGCACTGACATTCAGTTCCTTCCACATGACCTGTCCACCGCCAGCGCCTTCTGTAGTGAAAGTCTTCCCGTTGGAATCGGCGAAGGTAACGATCAGAGGAGTTTTGTCTCCGGGCGCAATACTCGTGCCGTTAGGCATCGTCGCTTGCATGGATGAAACGGGAGTCCGGTCCAGATAGACCTTCATTCCCATTTTCACTTTCAACGAAGTGCACGCCGTAGCAGTAATGAAGAGAACAGCACTGATTCCGATAACACCCGAACGCGCAGCGCAGACGATTCGGGCTCGGTTGGAAGTGGCCATATCAACCTCCGCGCAGCCTATACAGACTGCAACCCTCATCTACGACGCATGTTCTCACCCCCGCCTCTAAACGCAGGTAAAGTTTGGTCAAGAATCGCAGCGATTCGTCACGCCTAATAAATATGTGAATGAACTCACAGGCAGGAACCCACGCAGCAAGTCTTCAGCGCGTCTCGGTCGCCGTCCGGACGCATCATTCGAGGCAATCTACGTATATGGCGAGTTGCGGAAGCATTAATCAAAGAGCATTACGCGAAACAGTCCTTCACACTCACGCGAGTATCCCGAACTAATGACGAAGCGAACGATCTACATGCGGAAGGTTCTGCTCTGTTTCGCGATGCACTTCACAACAGAGCAGCCAGCTGATCAGAAGAAAGAAGCCGATCAGGAACGCGCTCAGTACGGCCATAGGCCCTCCTTTCGTATTCTTCGTTCACTCATACACCAATGATTTCGGAAATCCGGAAAATTCACTGGTCAATTTGGATCAAGTATCTAAACTCATGAAGAATTGACCGTGCCGCGCGTCATCCGCGGCAGCAGGATCAGCACCATCCCGTAAAACAAGAACGACACTACCAACGACGCCGGATTCCCGTACCGCAAATCCTCAAACGCCATCTTCAGCGCCCCCAATCCCACGGCCGCATAAGCCACCCACCCCAACTCCACCCTGCGCACCCGGGACGCAATCCCCAATCCCAACGCCACACCGCAAACCACAACCGTACGGATCATCGACAAAAGAGAAGGCCCAAGCTGAGCACGTCGCCCCAATAACGACACGGTCCCTGCCACAATCAAACCCGCCCCTGCGAAAGCCGCCACTCCCGCCGGCACAACCCACAACAAACGCCGACGTCCCATATCGGCGCGCCGGTGCGATCCCACTCCGTAGCAGATCGCCGCTGTGATCGCTACCGTCCACACGCGCCACTCCGGCGCTCCCGGCACATTCGACGCGACCGCATTCGCAACATATTCCGGCAAGGGCGAAACCGCCACCGCCGCCGCTATGTAATAGGACGCATGCAATCCCAGGCTAAGCTTTCCCGATCGCGTATAAATTCCGGTCGCCAGCAGCGCGATCAGGCATAAGAACGGAACCTGCGCATTCCCCGGAAGCGCTAGGAAGGTCGCAGCCAGCAGGAATGCCGCCGCCGCATTGGCGAACACCCGCCGGTTCCGCGTGTGCCCTGCGTCCGTAAATCGCGATAACGTTCCCCAGTAGCAGATCGCCGCCAGTACCCCAAATACCCCTCCCACCAACGGTCCGGCAGAGTTGTGCGAGGCCCGCAGAATCCCGAACCCAGATAGTGTGAACGCGATGGCAGCCTGCGCAACTTCAAACACTGTCACTGGTTGTCGCCGCAAAAATCCGCGCAGCCCCACACTTGCCCCGTAGACCGCGGGTAGCATCGCGCAGATCAGGATCATCGTCCCCACGCTCGCAGGACGATATCCCTCGGGCACGCTCTCTCCCGCCAGCACGTACACCATCAGCCACACGCTGAAGTCGGCCACAATCGCCGGGATCGCCCTGAACGTCATCACATGCCCGACGCAGGCATTCGTCTCCGTCGCCAGCGCCACCGCCAGCAGCGCACAGGTCAGCGGTACCAGTTCGTGCGTCGCAATGATCAGCGTCATCGCTGTGACCACCACGGACAGCGTCGTGATCCATGGAGTCAGTTGCAGTTCGTGACGATCTGCTAGGGCCAGTGTCAGCACCAGAAATCCAACCAGCACCACCGCGCCTGCCGTCGCCGACAGAACCTGGAACCGCACCGTCGACTCCCACACCAGCGGACACAGGATCCCCGCCGACGTAAGCGCATAGGTGATGCTCGCGAATCGATTCGACGTATAGCTGCGAATCGCCCAAACCATCCAGAAACATGCGTAGAGAATGGCACCGACGAGAACAGGCAGTTTTGGAAATGAAGACGACTCCGTAATCGCGCGCAGCAGGAACGCGCCCGCGAATCCCAGCACAGCTCGCCCGATGATCGGAAACGTTCCCCCGGAACTCAAAGCGGAGAGCCCGCTCCACCCGACGGGAGATGTGGGGACAGCCGATGTGGGGACAGCCGCCCCCGGCTGTCCAGTCGGCGCAGCCGATGGAACTGCGCGCATGCCGGAACCCGCTGCCTGCGATTTCCCCTCCAGCGCGGCCACGCGCCGCTCCAGTTCAAGCACACGCTCGCTCAGGTGTTCTACGGAAGTACCGCTTTCGACGGCTTGCGGCATAAACCGCCCCGCGATCCGCCCCGCTGCGAAGGGGCTATGTGGTTCCGTGCGCCGCAGATCCAGAAATCGTTTCCGAATCCGTCCACGGCGGCAGGAGTTTCACCAACACCCACAAAATGATGAAAGGAAGAATCATTAATAAGATCGCAGTAAGAAGACCTTCTCGCGTCGCAAAGCCCATCTTGTACGTCGTATAGCCGAGGAAACTCTTCGAAAATAGCTGGCCGCCAATCACCACATTCCACCGCATCGCAAAAATTCCAATCACAGTCAGGCATCCAGCCAGCCCATAAATCCGCTTGCGTGCAATCTCGTTTAACTTCACAAGCTGCGTCAGGCCAAGCAGCGCTATCGGAGTCACCGTCCCCATCAGAATCTGCACAATCACCTGCGACGTCCACAGCCGCGAGTGCACCATGAAATCCAGGCTGCGGAACGATTCGTCGGCCTCATAAATCCGTTGCAGCAGATCGAGCATCTCCAGGCTGAAATCAATCACGAACGTATAAAGAAGATATTGCGCAATCTTGTCCAGGCATCGTATGTCGATCGCCTTTCCCCGCAGCCGCGACGACAGCATGTAGAGCAGCATCACTGCCGCAATTCCCGATACCATCGCCGAGAAAATAAACACAATCGGCATCAACGGCGACGACCACCACGGATTCGCCTTCACCGACCCGAAGATGAATCCCACGTATCCATGCAGCAGGAATGCCGAAGGAATTCCGACGAGCGTAATGAAATATCCCAACCGCTCATCGATCAGCAGCGACCGCGCGCTCACGTTGTTCGAGCCCAGCGTCAGCACCTTATAAACGATGCGCGCCAGCCCGGTGGAAGTCTGCGACTTGCGCACGATGTCCGGCCGGTAATCCAGCCAGATCTCCAACAGCAGCACGGCCATGAGGTACCACAGGTACACGAACCCAAACATCGCCATCGCCGACGACCGGTGCGGCGTCAGGTACATCTCTAGCGACCGCTCCGGATGCCCCAGATGCAACTGCAACGGCAAAGGCGCCACCAGCAGAAAGGACAATGCCGTCAACAGCGCCAGCCGGTACGTCGGCTTCACCTCGTCCACGCGAAAGACCCGTTCCAGCGATGCCAGGATGAACGCGCCTGCCACCAGTCCCGTAATAAATGGATACAGCACGATCAGCACGCTCCACTGCAGCTCCACCTCATTCGGATACATGAAGCCTTCGACTGGAATCTGCACAAGCCTCCTTATCGCACCGATCCATCCATGCCGTTGTAGAAAACCTTCGCGCCCGTCGCCATGTGCGGCTTGAGCACCTGCACCGAATGTGTCCGCAGGAACTCGTGAATCGGATCCTTCGGATTCTTCAGATCCGCCAGTTGCCGCGCCCCCGTCGGACACACCTCCGCACACGCCGTCGTGAGTCCCTTCGTGATGCGGTGATAGCAGAGCGTGCACTTCTCCGCTGTATTCGTCTTCGGATTGATAAACCGGCATCCATACGGGCACGCCTGCACACAGTACCGGCATCCCAGGCAGTAGCTCTTATCGACAAGCACCACGCCATCCGGCGACACAAAAGTCGCTCCCACCGGGCATACCTGCGTGCATGGAGAATCCGTGCAATGATTGCAGAGTTTCGGTACGAAAAAATTCTTCCCGCTCGCATCCTGGTTCAGTGGGAATCCTTGCTTGCCGCCATCCGGCGACTCCACCTGCGGCCGCTCGATCTCGTAATCCGTCCTGTGATACCGCTCGATCCATGTCCGGTAATAACCGTCAGGCACATCATTTTCCGCAGCGCACGCTCGCACACAACTCCCGCACCCAATACATTTCGGGATATCGATCAGCATTCCCCACCAGTGCTCCGACGTCT
The DNA here is from genome assembly GCA_963727085.1 of Terriglobia bacterium. Taxonomy (GTDB): domain Bacteria; phylum Acidobacteriota; class Terriglobia; order Terriglobales; family Acidobacteriaceae; genus Sulfotelmatobacter. The sequence continues at coordinate 931,867 of CAVSER010000009.1, forward strand.
TATAGTTCGGAGCGGCCTCCGGCGTCCCGGCCTGCACAAACTTCCACGCCACTGCCGCGGACGGCAGCAACAGCAACAAGCGGCGGCGAGTGACGTCCATTACCTCTTCCCTCCCGTCGCAGTCTTGACTTCCGTTTCGATCTTTGGCTTGTGCGGCTGATGGCACGTGTCACACGCCAGACCGCCCGAGTGTTCCGCACTCGCCACCTGCGGAAATTCCTTCGGCTTCGCGCTGTTCGCCTCATGGCACCGCGCGCAAACCAACGCCGTATCAATTTTTGGAGGTTTGATCGTTCCGGGATCGTCCGCGTGCTTCGCCTGCGCCCCATGGCAAGCCTCGCATGGAACCACCACGTGCTTGCCCAGTTTCTTCTGCTCGACTACATCGGTATGGCAGGCTTCACACACTCCGTGGCCGGCATGCGCCACCGGACGCGACGCAATCTCCGCGATGGCATCCCCGCGGTAGTGCCCATACTGTCCAAACGACTTGGGAACCACAGCCGCCCGCAGCAGCACGAACGCTACCAGCGCAATCCCCATCACCACAGCCAACCGGATCAGGTGTTCAATGTCTTTGAACAACAACGCACCCCGGCACTCGGGTCTCTGCGCCGACAAAACGCAATGCTCTTCGATACCGGGATTTCACTTATGTAACGATGATCAGAGTCACAACCGTCTGTGACGCTCATCACCCGAGGGCGGTAAACCCTGGATTGAAGGCAGGTTCAGCTGAATATTTCAGGTGAGAAGCACAAGCTGGAAGAATTCCTTCGTGCGACTTTGTGCCCTTCGTGGTTCAAAAATTACCTACTGCTGCGATTACCCCTTCCCCCAGTATTTCCCGGCCACCCGCGCGCAGGCTTCCACAAATTCCTGCTCAGTCTTCGTGAACGTGTTCGGAAAATAACTCTCCACATCCAACTCCCCCACAAGTCTTCCAACGTCGAAGATTGGCACTACAATCTCGCTGACCACCATCGAAGATCCCTGCAGATACTCTGGATCCTTCGTCACATCATCGACCACTACGGTCTTTCCGGTCCGTGCCGCCAGCCCGCAAAACCCGGTATCGAACGGAATCTTTTCATTCGGCGTGAAGCTGCCTACATACGGTCCAATCACCAGCAAGTTCGGATTCGCCGCATCCACCAGGTAGAATCCCACCCAGTTGTACCGCGCCATTTTCTCGTGCAAAAGCCGCGTGATCTTCTCCATCACTGCCTTCGCCGTCGCGGCCGTCTTGGCAAACTGCTCCAACTCCCGCAGAATCTCTTCGTGCTCCATGATCTCCTCGTGCAACCCGCGTCACCGATGCGCCGCAGGCCGTTCCCCCATTCTCCACACACTCCAAGGGAAAAGGTAATAGCGAACCGTAGACCGTGACGAGCATCACAAAAAAAAGCGCCGGATATTCTCCGGCGCCTATGAGATACGACTCGCGAGATGCGCATCCAGCGAGAAGACAAAAACTTGTGTTTCCCAGCTAAGGGCTAACAGCTGAAAGCTACTTGCTCTCCGCCACCGACGGAGTTCCAAAGTCGCGCCGATTATTTACGGCAGTCCGCGCGGCGCGTGCAGTCGGCTGAGTTCCCGCAGCCGCTCCATACCGCTCCAGCAGCACCGGCGCCATCGCGTTCTCGGCTTCTTTCACAAAAATCATCTGACTTTCCGAGGCCATATCCACCCGGACGAAATCGCCCAGCTTCACCTGCCCCGTCGCCACCAGGTTCGCCAGCGGAAATACCAGGTTCCGTTCAATGGCCCGCTTCAGATGTCGCGCCCCGTACCGCGGATCCGTTCCCTCTTTCAGCAAATAATCTTTCACCGGCTGCGTGCAGTTGAATACGAACTGATTCGTGCCCGCCGCCATCAGCACCCGCTGCTGCACCATGCCAAGTTCGATATCCAGGATCTGCGACAGATGTTCCTCGCGCAGCGTCTTGAACACGACCGTCTTGTCGATGCGGTTCATGAACTCCGGCGTGAATTTCCTCCGCGCCGCTTCCACCGCTGTGCGCTGGATCTTGTCATCAAACGATTGATCGACCTCGACCGCCTTCGGTGCAAATCCGAATCCGCCGTCCACCAGGCTCGTCATCTCCGACGCACCCAGGTTCGACGTCATAATGATGATGCACTGCGACAGATCCACTCTCCGGTTGTCGCCCAAAGTCAAAGTCGCTTTGTCGAGAATCCCCAACAGTAGTTGCCACAGCGAGTCCGAAGCTTTTTCAATCTCGTCAAACAGCAGGATCGACAGCTTCAGTTTCTCGGTGAACCACTGGTTCAACGCTTCCTGTGTCAGCAGCGGATGCGTCTCGCGATGTCCCAGGTATCCCGGAGGCGATCCGATCAGCTTCGCGATCTCGTGCGAGTGCTGGAATTCCGCACAATCGATCTTGATGCAGGCCCGCGCGTCTCCGAACAGCGACTCGGCCATTGCCTCGACAACCCGTGTCTTCCCCGATCCCGTCGGCCCCAGGAACAGCAAATTCCCCACCGGACGTCCCGGCGCATTCAATCCCGCCAGGAACATCTGGTAAATCTCAACCACCTTTTCGATGGCCGCGTCTTGCCCCACAATTCGGCGACGCAGGGCAGTTTCAAATTCTCCCGCATCGTTGCTGCGGCGATTCGGATCGAGCACTGTTGCCAGGTTCGTTCTCATAATCTGTCTGAACTTCCCTTTCGGCCGTTTTTCCCGGCTCTCCTCTATTTGTTGCCGGACCCTATAGGCCTGACCAGATTCTTGTAGGCCTTCTCTGGAAACGCCCCCACAGCTTTCCCAGATCGTGCTCCGTCCGACGCAATGGGATGAAGCAACCCGTAGGCCACGCCACACCCCGCCCTAGCAGGAATTGCAAGTAGATGAATCGTTGGGAGTTAAGTCAAGTTTCCACCGAATCCGCAGCCACCCCGCCCCACCCCGCAAATCCCCATGCGAAAACCTTTGCACCATGAAGGAAGGAACATGCTAGGGAAATCCACTGCCCTCTGGTCCCAGATCCCTGATCCCTGATTGATTCGACGTCAGTCAGCCGGCAGCGCAAAAGACCAAAACAAACGAAACGGAACCACTGAGTACTGAGTACCGAGTACTGAGTACTGCCTTAGTCAACCGTGCACATCCCCAAGTAACTAGCGGCTCCTAACACCCAGAACTAGTATCGGAATTGGGTAGGTTCGGAGGCTCCGCTTGCGCTCTTCGTCGTCTCGCATCGTCACAGGATTTCTCTGCCTTTTTTTCGCCGTAGCGGGCTGGTATCTGCTTCCGACTGCAACCGATTCCACCGTCGAAGCGCAAAGTGCCAAGCCGGCTGTCTCTTCCTCACAAGCGCCAGCCAGGCTCGTGACCACCAGCGCGACCTCTGGATCCGCCAAGCTCTCCGTCCCCGACCCCAAACCCATCGCCGCTCCCGGCACTGAGATCTACACCGCGAAGCGCGGTGAAGCCATTCCCACGATCGCGCGCCACTACCTCGGCAAGACCAGTTACCTTACGTCTTCCGAACTCGCCGACGCGATCCGTTCCGCGAACCACAAATCGGACAATTCCAACATCCTCAAGGGCAACGAAAACATCGTCATCCCCGGCATCCTCCCCGCACCGATCACCGAAAAGACCATTCCCGTCGCCAAGGACTTCGAAGTCCGTGCCGTCTACCTTACCGGAGTGATGGCCGCCAGCGATCACGGCATCCGCATCATCAAGCACTGGCGTGAAGTCGGCGGCAATGCCGTCGTATTCGACATCAAGGATTCCGACGGCAGCGTGAACATTCCTTTCGAGCATCCGTTGCTCGGCGAGCACAAAGTTTACCTCCACGACGTGCCAAAGTTCGTTCACTTCCTGCACCAGCAGAACATGCACGCCATCGCCCGCATCGCCATCTTCCGCGACGAGCGCCTGGTTGTCACGCATCCTGAACTCGCGGTCCAGTCGCGCAAGAATCACTCCGCGTGGCGCGAGAACGGCAAGCTCGTATGGACCGATCCCTCGAACCCCAAGGTGCAGGATTATGACATCGCCCTCGCTAAGCACGTAGCCCAGCTCGGCGTCGACGAAATCCAGTTCGATTACGTCCGTTTCCCTGCCGAAGGCGACCAGAAAGACGCAGCCTTCGTTTTCCAGAATGGCCAACCGGAAGTAGCAGACGCTGGTGAACAGCAAGACTCATGTGGAGACGGCCGCTCAACCGACTCTAAGCAAAGCGAAACCTCTTCGACTTCCGCCGCAGCCCCGAAGGGGCAGAAGAATGCAGCCCACGGCGCAAGCCGTGGGAAAGATGGCAAGTCTGATCTAGCCCCGAAGGGGCGTAAGAGCGCCTGCCAGGTGGCCAAACTCCGCGGCCCGCAGCGTTCCGACGTCATCGCCGGATTCCTGAAAAAAGCCTACGGTGAACTGCACCCCACCGGCGTCCTGCTGAGCCTCGACGTCTTCGGTGTGATGGCATGGCAGCGCCAGGTTGACCTTTCCCACACCGGGCAGGACATCGTCCAGATGGCGCACTACTGTGACGTCCTCAGCCCGATGATCTACCCGTCGCACTTCTTCGGCATGGACAACATTGCGCACCCCGGCGACGAGCCCGCACACTTCATCGGCGAATCCATGGACCGCTTCGAGCTCATCACGAGGGGCAGCGGCGTCGTCATCCGCCCGTGGCTGCAGGCCTTCCACTGGCGCACGAAAACCTATTCACCCGAATACATAAAAATTCAGGTGGAAACATCCCGGACCAAGGGTGGAATCGGATTCTTGTTCTGGAACGCCGCCAACGACTACTCGAAACCTTTCACGGCCATGCCGGAAATGAAGTCGGCAAACTTCAAGGAAGGCGGCACGAAGGACAGCCCCAAATATTTCCGCGGCGACGAAAAACCAGTCCCAACAGTCCAAGCCGCTTTAACTTTGACGAAGTAGAAAGAAACCCTCAAGCCTTGTCATCCTGGGAGCCCGCGTATTCTGCGGGCTCTCGGGATCTCTGCATTCCTCGCGTGAACCTTGCGATCTGCAGCGCCCGTTGCATTTGTTGAGCCATTTCCATCCCCAAATTCCGCTTTCCCTAATGTAAGAGATCACGGCCGCCGCTCGCATCGCACTAGGCCGGGAGTTCAAGATGAAAAATCGGCGCTTCAGGATTGCCTTACATGAAGATCTGCGGCTTTCGCGCCATTTCGTATTCGCCGGCATTCTGCTCTACGCGGTCGCGCTGTTGGCGCAAGAGCAACAACTCAAGCCGCCCGATCCCTTGCCCGACGTGCCTTATCCTCCCGGCATGGACAGCAAGGAAGTAGGTCAGCAAAGTCCCCTCCCCAACTCGGAGGTAGTCATGAAAACGACTCCCTACGGTCCGCTCGAGTACGACATCCTTCGCTGGCAGAGTTTCCTCCAGCAGGCGCGACAAATCCGCTCCGATCCACCCAACCCGGCTGAGGCGGCGCGGATGGACCAGATTATCCCAGGCGCCGAAGCGCATTTGGCAGCTCTGCTGGCGCAGCAAAAATTGCAGCAAGATCTGAAAGATGCCAAGGATTGCGGTCTAGGCCAAGTGATTGCCGACTGGAACAACCTGAAGCAGTTCGTCGACCAGGAGCGTGAACGCATGGGAGAGGCCTCCGCGATGGCGCAGATCGTGGAAGCACAGAATGCAGGGATCATGAACAGGTTCGGTGGCGCTGCCGCCGGCAGCATGAACGCTGCCAGCGCATCCATTATGAAACGCAAAATGGAGATGGACGCTGACGCCTCCGATCTCGCCGGATCCAACCTCTATACCATTACCCACAACTGCCTGGAGAAGCAGGCGCAGCAGAAAGAGGAGACAGAATATAAGGACGGCCAGAAGGAATTCGACGACTTCAAGAACAAGGTCGCGGCCGCGAGCCCCGTCGCCCATCAAAAAGCCGCGGAGGCCCGGGAGCTTGCCAAGAAAGGTCAGTACAAAGATGAGGGGAAAATTCGCGATTTGATTACAACCGTATTTATCATCGCGCGGGCAAACCAACTGCTGGGAAATGAAGAAGGACTCAAGCAACAAAAAGAGGCTCAGGACGCGGCCATCTTACTTTGTCAAGAGCTTCGCGGAGTCCTGCATGGACCAACCCGTTCCGCTGGCCGGAGTTTTAGCCCTGGACCGGATGACGGAACTTCTCTCCGCCGATGTCGATCTTTCCAAATGCTATTACCGTTTGTTCGAGTCGATCGGTCTGACCGGTGAGATGCTTCCCTACCGCATCCGTCACTGCGGGCGTGGCCTGGAGGGCGAATGGAAGATGCAAGTTACTCGCGGGCAGATCGGTGGTGCGTTCGGAAAACTTGAAGGCTCGACGGAAGTGCCGGAATTGGGAGTGCCGCCCGGTTCTGGTCCGACTGAGACATCCATGCCCGTGCTCGGCACAATTACCATGAGGCACTTCGAGTCCGCGCCGGCCCATATCGAAGCCTCGGGACGCATGGGCGATGCCGTGGCCTCACTGGGAACTATGCGCGCCAGTGGCGACATCAAGCTTGTCCTCGACACCTTTGTGAGCAACGTTGGAGTGCTCTTGGGTGCGGATATGAAGATGAACGCCTCGATCAAGCAAGAGGGATTTAACGCTACTCCAAATGGCGGCGGCACCCCGACTTACTATCCCGCCAGGAGCAGCCAGGCCGTCGACACGCCCATCGTGGTGATCAACGGCAACCGCCCTTGTGACCCGTCCAAAGATATCTTCAGCTATGCCACCGACCACTAGCTGGACAGCGGGCGCCCCACTCTAAACTCGCGACTTTAGCGACGTTTCGAGTGGGGATTCTGACTTCCGTGCCATCGCCCAGGCCCATGTGGGGACAGCCGCCTCGGCTGTCCGGTGGCCCGGCAGTCTCGGGCCGCGATCCCACCACACGCGCCTCATTGCCCCCCCCAAAAAAAATCCCCACCCGCCGCTCCCGCGGCAAGAGTGGGGATCCCACTCTCTAGAACAACACTTTGATATTCGTCGTCACATCGATCCGGTACCCGGCGACCGTGCCGGTGATGGTGGCCAGCGTGTTTCCCGACTCGTCGTACTGGTTGAGGATGAAAGTCCCCGAGAACGATTTCCCATCCTTCGCCAGCGTTACCGTCTCGCGAATGTTCGCCAGTCCCAGCGGGCTGGTTGTGCTGAAACCCTGATCCCACGAGATCGCATAGTGATTCAATTTGTAAGTCGATCCACCGATGTTCTGCCACACTCCAAGGCAAAAGCTCTGCGTCTCCGGATTGCGCGAAGAGTTCATGATCTCGGTACCGTCGGCGTGCCACTGCGAGGTCGCCTGGTCAATGACATCCGCGCCCGACAGAAGTTGTATCCGCCACAGCCCGGTAATCGGGTCATTCGCGGATGCGGTTCGAACCCGCGACTCCACATTACTCGCCTCGTCCCACGCCTCACGATGGAGCTTCGCCTTTGGAACCGCCCCGCCAGGACACTGGGCGACGGCCGACGCCGTCAGCAACGCAGCCGCTAGCAGCATCCCCAATGCCGCCGTCATCTTCTTGCATGTCGTTTTCATTTCTTCACCCCCTCAAGATTTGGACTTGCGAGCGGCATCCTGCCCGGAACCGCCGCCCCGCACAATGGACGCCGTATGAAGATTTGGTGAAGGCAAGGTGAAGCCGCAAGTCACTGCACGATCGTGAGTTGCGCCCGCTTCTGCGGTTCGATGCTATAGTTTCCGAACTGTCTGGGGAGACGGAATGACTGGGTCCGTCTACAAATTCGAGGATTTCGAGTTGGATCCAGCCCGGTTTGAGCTGCGCCGCCATGGCCGCGTGCTGAAACTGGAGCGCATCCCCATGGAGCTCCTCCTCTTTCTAGTCGAGAAGGACGGCAGCGTCGCCACCCGCCAGGAAATCGTCGATCGCCTCTGGGGCAAGGACGTCTTCGTCGATACCGAACACGGGATTAACACCGCCGTCCGCAAGATCCGCCAGGTCCTCCGCGATGATTCCGAACAGCCCCGCTTCATCCAGACTGTCACCGGCAAGGGATACCGCTTCGTTGCCGATACCTCTTCGATGAGTCCACCCCAGCCGGAGACGCGGGTCTCCTCGCCCGAGCCGGTTTCACCGCCTCCACCCGTCGCTCAACCCCGCATGCGCAGATGGTGGCTTGCCGTGGCGGCCCTCATCGTCCTCTTTCTTGCCGCCACGCTCCTCGCCGTGAATCCTCGAGTTGTTCGCGCCCTTCTTTTTCGGTCCGGGCAATCTTCCCGCATTCATTCCATCGCAGTTCTTCCTCTGGCGAATCTTTCGGGCGACGCCTCGCAGGATTACTTCGCCGACGGCATGACCGATGAAGTCATCACCATGCTCGCCAAGAACACCTCCCTGCGAGTCATCTCGCGCACCTCGGCTATGCGGTACAAGGGCGTGAACCGTCCGGTAGCCGAGATCGCGCGCGAACTCGGCGTAGACGGAATCCTCGAAGGCTCCATCTCGCGCTCCGCAAACCGTGTACACATGACTGTGCAGTTAATTCATGCTCCTAGCGACACCCACCTGTGGGCCGAGAGCTACGAGCGCGATCTGAGTCAGTCCATGCTGCTTCCCTCAGAGCTCTCTCAAACCATCGCCCGGGAAGTTAACGTGGCCAAGGCTCACTCCATTCAGCCGCGGAACATCGCACCCGAAGCCCATGATGCGTACCTTCGCGGACGCTATTTCTGGCTCAACGGCAATGACCACCGCAGCCAGGAATACTTCGAGAAGGCAATTCAGATTCAGCCTGATTACGCGGCGGCGTGGGCCGGCCTTGCGGATTCCTACACTCTCCGCGCCGTCGACGATGAGTGTCCAGCCCGGGACGTCAGCGCTCCTGCCGGCGCAGCCGCCCACAAGGCTGTCGAACTCGACGCGACCCTGCCCGAGGGGCACCATGCTCTGGCCGCATACCACTTCTTTTACGACTGGGACCCCTCACGCGCCGAAACGGAAATCCGGCGCGAGCTCGAACTCAATCCAAACGTCGCGGAAGGTCATCACTTGCTCTCCTACATCCTCTTCGCGATGACCCGCAATGACGAAGCCATGCAGGAGCAGAAACGCGCCACCGAACTGGATTCCTTCGAGCGCACATGGGGTCTCGGTCACGCCTACATGCAGATTCGTGACTTCGACTCCGCCATCGCGGAACTTCGTCTTCGTGCCGAAGCCATGCCCAACGAATCTTTGATCCACGCCTTACTCGTCGATGCCTACCGAAAAAAAAGGATGTGGAAAGAATCGGAGCAGGAGTTGGAAACAGCGTACCGGATTGATGGGCAGCCTGAGAAAGCAGCGGCCGCACAGAAAATCTTCGCGCAAGGTGGAGAAATTGCGGTCGCCAAGTGGAGACTCGACCATCTCACGGCCTCCGCGCAAAAAAGATACGTGTCGCCGCTCGAATTCGCGCGAGCCTATGCCCATCTCGGCGACAAGGCGAACACGCTCAAATTCCTGGAGGAGGCCTTTAACGAACGCCATCCTTGGCTCATTCTTCTGCAGGCTGAACCCGATTTCGATTTCGTGCACAATGAACCGCGGTATCAGGTGATCGTCAAAAAGATCGGACTCGAACGGTAGGCCGGGTGCCCCATCCTTAAACGTCGCGTCTTCGGCGACGTTTAGGGTGGGGGATTTTGACTTCGCCTGCGCCCCTCAGATCATGTGCGAACGGCCGCCTCGGCTGTCCGCCGGCCATGTGGGGACGGGCGGCGGTACAGCATCGGGCAGCGCCTACTGCACTTCAGCGTTCCCGGTCTCACTATGCAGCGCCGAATAGATCTTGCTGAGCAACATTCGCTTGGTGAACGGCTTCTCGAGGAAGAAAGCTTCTTCCACCGAAACGCCACGCCGGGCCACCATCTCGCCCGCGTAGCCCGACATGAACACGGCCCTCAGCTCCGGACTGATCCGCTTCGCCTCGGCGAAAAGCTCGGCTCCACTCTTGTCGGGCATAACGACATCCGTCAGGAGCAGCGCAATGGATCCGTTCGAGGCTGCAAGGATCTTTAGCGCATCCGCCACGTCTTTCGCTTCAATCACGTTGTAGCCCCCGGCCCGCAAGAGTTGAATTGTCACTTCTCGCAGGAGCTTCTCGTCCTCCACGATGAGTATCGTTTCGGATCCGCGCGGAGGGTCGGCGGTGACAGCGAGCGGCGCCAGTTGTTTCGCTTTCTCGGACACGCTCGGAAAATAGATCTTGAATGTTGTGCCCTTGCCGACCTCGCTGTACACCACAATGTATCCCTCGCTCTGCTTCACAATGCCGTAGACGGTCGAGAGGCCGAGTCCGGTTCCGCGTCCCAGCGGCTTGGTGGTAAAGAAGGGCTCGAAAATCTGGGCTTTGACTGTTTCGTCCATCCCGCATCCGGTGTCGCTGACGATCAGGACGACGTGTTTACCGACGTGAGAGCCGGGATGGCGGGAAACATACTCGTCGTCAAATTCGGCCGTCGCCGTCTCAATCAAGATCCGGCCTCCGATGGGCATTGCGTCCCGCGCATTCACGACCAGGTTCATGGCGACCTGTTCGATCTGCCCCGGATCGGCTTTGATGTTGCCGAGTTGCGCCCCCGGGCGGAACTCCACCGTAATGTCCTCCCCAACCAGGCGGCCAAACATGCTGGTCGTATTCCGTATCACTTCGTTCAAGTCGAGGATTCTCGGAAACGCAACCTGCTTGCGGCTGAATGCCAGAAGCTGCTGTGTCAGGGACGCCGCCCGTTCCGCCGCTTTCCGTGTTTCCGAAAGATAGCGGCGCACAGAATTTCCCGGCTCAACCAGCTCGAGCGAAAGGTCGCTGTAGCCCATGATGATGCCCAGAACGTTATTAAAATCGTGCGCCACTCCTCCAGCCAGGCGCCCCACCGCTTCCATTTTCTGGGCCTGGCGAAATTGTGCCTCCAGCTTCTGAATCTCCGTCACGTCTCGAGTGATGCCGAGCAGGCAGGACTGCCCTTCGAGTTCGATCGATTCCACCGACATTTCTGCTTCTCGCAGCTCTCCCTTGGAGGTCCGGTACCGGGTAAGGAACTTGTCGACTCTGTCGCTTTCTTCCAGCCGTCGCAACATCTCGGACCGCTCCAGCGGCTCGCTCCAGAACTTCAGTTCCGTCGAGGTGTGGCCGATGACATCCTTTCGCGCGTACCCCAGCAGATGCAGGAACGCATCATTCACGTCGAGGTACCGGCCATCCGCTCTCGTCGAGATGGATATGGCGAGCGGGTTGTTGCGAAATGCCTTACTGAACCTCTCTTCTGATTTGCGCAGCGCGCTCTCTGCCATGTTGCGCTCGGTGATGTCGCGCATGATCACCGTCAGAAGTTTCTTCCCATTGGTTTCGACCTTGGAGATCGAGGCTTCCATCTGGAATTCCTCGCCGTTGGCCCGGCGGGCCCAGAGCGCGTCGAAGCCGATCTTGGCTCGGTTCGTCATCCCGGATTCGCCAAACTGCCTCACATGCCCGTGGTGCGCCGCACGGAAACGATCCGGAAGCAAGCGGTCGATGGATTGGCCCAACACTTCTGCCGCGGTGCAAAGAAACATCTTCTCTGCCGCTGCGTTGAACAGCACAATCCGCTGCTCCTCGTCGATCGTGATGATGGCATCCATCGCCGACGAGATAATTCCCGTCAGCCGCTGCTGACTCTCGCGCAGCGCTTCCTCCACTTTCTTTCGCTCCGTGATGTCGATAATGGAGGTTTGAATCAACGGCTCATTCTGATCCTGCGGCAGCAACGTGCCACTGACCAGCACCCAGAACGGCGCTCCGTCTCGCCGCCGCAGCTGCACCTCGCGGTTGGAGTACCACCCGTGAGCCTCCAACTCTCGCAGCAACACTTCCCGGTCCCCCAGATTGCAATAGCAAGCCTGCACCTGGCCACCCATGCACTCGGACGGGCTCGCGTGCCCGAACATGCGCGCCCAGGCGTCGTTACAGTCGATGACCTCCCCGGACTTGCGCACGATGGCGACTCCGGCCACGGTTTTCTCGAACAGCATCCGGTAGCGCCGCTCCGAATTTCGTAGCGCCCGTTCCACGCGCTTGGTCTCCGTGATATCGCGCGCCATTCCCCGGATGATCGGCGATGCCACGCCCTCGGTGCGCAGCGTGTTGTCATACTCCCAGAGCCTTCGTTCCCCGCTGCGGGTTACAACGCACAACACCCCCTGCTCCCGTCCGGAGACCTTGATTCGTTCCAGGTATTCGTCAAACTCGTGGCGGACTTCGGGCGCCACAACTTCGCGCATCGGCATGTGGATCAGTTCGTCGACCTGGTATCCCAACAGCCGCGCGGGCGCCGGGTTGAGCGAGAGTAGCCGGCCTTCCAGATCGTGGACGCAAACCAGGTCCTGCGAATGTTCCACCAGGTCTCGGTAACGATCTTCGCTCTCGCGCAACGCGGTTTCGGTACGCTTCCGTTCGGTGATGTCATGCAGGATGCCCGCGACCCGCTCCACCCTTCCCGAACCTTCGATCGGAAAGTAGGAGACGAAGAAGTCCCGTTTCCCCCGATCCGGGTAGGTGTATGAAATTTCGAATCGCACGGTCTTTCCGAGGAAGCACTGATCCATCTTCGGCTTCACTTGCGTCTCAAAGACTTCGGATTTCACGATTTCGGGAATTCGGCGGCCAATCACCTGTTCCCTCTTGAGGCCGCGAAACTTCAGGAAGGCATGGTTGGCAATTACGTAGCGGTAGTCGCGGTCCACGACCACCATCATCTCCTCGAGACCTTCGACGGCCCTTTCGAATTCCTTCAGCTTTTTTGCGCGCAGGCGAAAACGGTCGCCGACGCCGCTGATCGCAGTGCCGATGATCAGGAACAAGCCGAGTGCGACGACGTCCTGCCGGTCCCGCAATGCGAACGAATGAAATGGCTCTACGAAAAAGTAGTCCGCGATCGCGGTGGTAAGCAGCGTGGCAAACAAGCCCGGCCCAAACCCTCCGCGCAGGGCAACCAGCATGATGACTGGATAAAACAGAATGAAGAGCGGCGTGTCGCCGATCGCGATGCCAAGAGCGTACCGTCCGATCGCTGCAGCGATGACCGCTGCCAGGGCAAACGCGTACCACACCGGCCAGGGATAAAGCCGTAGCCCCAATGCTCCTCTTCGCGAGGCACTGCCCACAATCCCTCACTGCACGGGTTCGATAAATTGGAGCCACGCGCCCGGCGGGCCTGTAAACTGAAAGGAGGTCGTCGTCCGTGTAATTAGATGCCACCCCAAGGCCGAACGCAATGATCCGGCGCACACTTGTTGTAACTCCCCCAATATCCGAGCCAGTGCCGCGTACTATATACCAACTCCCCCGGTAAGCAACCAAGATAAATGGCGATAGATATTGCCAGGTTGGTTCAATTTGCCGCGGGGAGGGATGCCAAGATCGAGCCAAGCTGGTCGAGATCGACGGGCTTCATCAAGAACTGCACGGCCCCTAACTGCAGGGCGACCTGCCGCACATCCGAATCTTCATTGCCGCTCACGACCACGACCGGAATGTTTTGTGTCCTGGTGGAACGCTTCAGCCGTTTGAGGACATCGATCCCCGAACCGCCGGGCATGTTGATGTCGAGGACAATCGCATCGGGCGCGGCGCGCAATGCAATCATGCTGGCCTGCATCACATCCTGGGCCGACACCACCTCGAAGCCTTTTTCCTTCAGCGATCGCGTAAGCAGCGTTAGCTGGAAGCGGGAGTCATCGACCACGAGAATCTTCGATATAGACATACGACGTGGCTTTTTTCCAATATCTGCCGGACGAACTTACAAGCATCCAGCACACCACGCTGTGATCACAATCACGGGGCGAGTTACCAGAGTGTGGCCGAGTTTGTAACCTCCACCTATGTCTCCGCGCGTGTCATGTTTCAGGGTTGCGAGGTTTCTTTCGTCCCTTTGGGGCTTGCCATCCTTTCTTCTGGTTACCCATGTCTCACGGCATGGGGTGCATTCTTTCGCCCCTTCGGGGCTTTGTTCTTATTCCTCGTTCTTACCCACCGCTTGCGCGGTGGGCTGCAATCTTGCGCTCCTTCGGAGCTGGGGCGCCGGCTGGCGGCTTGCGTTGGGCGAAATCATGTTTCGGCGTTGGGTTTTGTGCCGTGGGATCAGGCGTCCCTTCGGGACGCGGGTTGGTTGGCGCGGCGGTCCCGGCGCTGAGGGGCCGGGCTACTTTCGGACGGGCGTCGGGCACGTTGGTTTGCGGAGTTGTTGGCTCGGAATGTTTTTTGAAGTCGTGGGCTGGGGCGCTCGCTGCGCTCGCGGCTGGGCGGGCTTGTTCGGCTGCTTTTTCTTTCAGGACCTGGCCGCCGCGTTCCCAGCGCTCCCAGAATTCGGGGTCGGGGTGGACCGGCTTGTAGGTGCTGGCGGCTACGGCTGGGAGCTCGTCTTCGTCGCCGGGGGCGGGGGTGTAGGCGCTCTCCTGCGCTTCGCGCTGACGGGCGAGGCGGCTGTCCTTCCATGTGACGGGGCTGCGGCGTCCGTTTCGACACGATATTCGGGGACCTGCCTTACGACCTCGCTGGCGTTGATGTCGAACTTAGCGCGTCTCGCATTCTTCACTGCGATGTGGAGGGCGCGGAGGATCAGTTCGGCGCGCCTGACGTCGATGGTGTTGCGCATGAGGGCGTTGATGACTTCCATCAGGGAGGCCTGGATGGATTCTTCGTCCTCTAGAATTGCGATGGGGTGAAGACGGGATTGGGGCGGCTTGCGGACGCCGCGGAGGGCGTGCTGGTGGAAGTAGCAGAATTGCTCTCCGTAGAGAGCCGGGGAGCCGCAACGGACTCCGGTGACCTTGATATGAGTGCAAGTTTTGGTGTTTGCCATGGCGTTGGTTTTCTCGTTTACCTTCTCGATTAATTTTTGGTATCTGGGACGTAAAATCTTGGCTTCCTTGGAGTTAGGGGCGGTGGCGAGGACGACATCCGCGTAAAATTTTGGAAACAAAGGGTTTGTAAGCAAAATATTGCGAACAAAGGAGATCGTGTCGTTTCCGGGCGGAGGGAAGTTGGTGGGGGGAACCCACGGGCGCAGGTCGGCTTGCGGCTGTCGGAGTCCGGTTGCCGGACTGGTTCCTGCGACACGCTCGGGGCAGGCCCGTTCGGCGAGCTGAGGGCAGGCGTTTGGGAGTTAGTTAAAGAGGTTGGTTTGGGACCGGGCTGTTGCTTGTACATGGTCCCAATTTCATTGATTATTTTTTTTAGAGTAAAGGTTACATGTCACAAAATTGAGATTTATTTTTGTGGAAAACTTTGGGGGAGGAAGTCAGAGAGGGCGGGGTCCGAACTGCAAAATCTCGAGACCTTCAGCAGCAGGAATGCCCAGGCTTCGAAAATCACGAAGCCTGGGGCAGCCGGTTCCTAGTGCTAGTCACTTGTCTGGGCCAGCCCCCCCACTCAAGCCAAAATCGGGCTTGAATGGGCCACCCGCCAGGCCCCCACCCCATTATCCGCCCTGCTTGGGATAGTAAAACGTGTGTATTCCCTTGATCTCTCCATCTACGATGTGAATCCGGTCGAACACGTGATTGACGCCGTTGTAGTGCACCCCTTCAAACTAGACACAAGGGGCCGTGTTTGAAGTAAGGGTTTGGACGAAGACCGCACGAGCGTCGTGCGGGGTTCGTCCGTGGAGTCCGCGATGCGGACGGTCGTGATTGTACTCCTCGATCCAGCGCGCGATGCTCAGCTTGGCCTGGGCGAAGTTCTGGTACTCGTTGAGCCATACCTCCTCTTCTTTCAAGCTGCGATGAAACCGTTCGATGTAGCTGTTGCCCTCGGGATGGTTGTAGGCCGTGCGCCGATGCGTGATGCCCAACAGGTTCAGGGTTTCGACATAACGGGCTGACGTAAACTGGGTGCCGTTGTCGGTGGTCAAAGTCAAACCCGTTCCACGAGAACCGAAAGGCAAAGCCTCCAGCACGGCACGGTTAAGCGCCGCCAGGGCTTCTTCGGTGCGGCAGCGTAGACTCAAGTCCCAGCCCACGATCTCGCGCGTGCAGCAGTCGATAAGCGAGACCAGATAGGCCCAGCCCACACTCGGCCCGGCCCAGACCTTGGTCATGTCCGACTGCCAGACGTGATTGGGAAGCGGCGCTTCCACCTTGCCCCAGTCCTTGCGGCGCGAGACCTGAAAGCGGCGCTGACGCACTAACAATCCGCGTTCCCGCATCACGCGAAGTGCCCGCTTGCCGTTGACCACCAGCCCGTGATGACGCCCCAACCACCAGGCCACGCGACGATAGCCGTAAGCCGGTTTCTCGCCGCAAGCCAGGACGATTTCCTGGTCGCGCGAACGATCCGCACGGCTGGCGCGTGGTTGCCGCTGATAGTAGAGGCTCGACCGGCTGATCGCCAGCGTCTCGGCCACCAGCTTCGCTTCCTTCCCTTGGGCCACTAACTCGCGTGCCGACGAATGCGCTTGGCCGCAGCTCACTCGCCCAGTACGTTTTTTAAGATCTCGATCTGCAAATGGGATCGGCCCAGCGCTCGCTCCAGTTGCTTGATCCGCTTCTCCTGCTCGGCATCGGGCTGCGCGGCTGCGCTTCTCCCCCCAAGCGCAGCCTTCGCTCCCGCTTCCACTTCGTCCTTCCAGCGGTAATAGAGATTCGGCGCGATCTCGTACTTGCGGCACGTCTCGGCCACGTTCCCGCTCTTCAAACCTTCCAACACAATCTGCCACTTCTCTTCTGGAGTTCTCTGGACTCTCGGCTTTCTCGACATTCTCGCCTCCTGGCGGAGGCCCCAAGCCTAACTAACTTCCGTGTCCAGTTCTAGCGGGGTGCACTACATTGTGATATATTTCGCCCCCTCGAAAAGTGCTTTGTACATGGCATCCATGACTTGCTCCTGATTGTCGTCGAAGGAGTCGTGGTACATCCTCCACGCGCGATTGAAGGCGGCGTCTAGCTTACCTGCTCCTATCTTGTCGTTGAGGTCGGATCCTGTTTTGTTCACTGATGATGGGTCGAAGTATCCATTTTGGATTCCGTCGAGTAAGGCGGCGTCGAAGTCGTCCACAGATATGAATGCGTATGAGCCGAGCAGGGCGTTCCACGCCGCTTCCTTCGGGGTTATTGGCTTTTTGGGGTCCAGCGCTGAGAAGTCTAGAGCGTTCTTACTACGCAAGTAGTTTATCGAGGGGGCATTGCTAGGGTCGTGCAACGACCATCCAAAAATAGTTAGCGAATGCACTGCCTGCCTTAGCACTCCTTTGTCGAATTGCGACAACAAAGGTGCGACCTGGTGAATGGCTTTTTCTATCTTCTTTATGACGCGGATATTTGAAATTCCTAATTTCGTCGAGTACTGCGCAAGTAACTTGCTGATGTCGTCATGTTCCGGGAGCGCTATCTGCGCGCATTCCTCTGGAGATGGCTGGAATTTAAGAGTAGCGTCTACAACCTTTTCGAGGTACTTCCGGAACTCGGATTCGTCGTCTTCGAGAGCCTCGTCGTTGAGGATGAGACAGATCTTGCAGCGCTTGAGTTCCTTGAGGCTATTTGCGAGACCCAGAACTGATCGCACCGGCAGGTTTTCTCCACGTCTTTCAAAATCATCTATACACACAATATTTGCCTTCACTGATGAGAACCATATCGGCGCCACTCCGCCGAGGAAGCTCTGCAGAAAAGGAGTTTGTTGGGCTGTGGTCGCTGTTCTTCTAGCACTTTTCCTCGCGATGGAATCGATTGTCGCGATGGGCTTGGATTGTAGGCTCTCTAGATCAGACGAGAGACCTATTTCGGAGGTCTTAATTGAATTTTCGAAGACCGAGAACTTGAGTTCATCGACAGAGTTGATTCCGAAGAGCGAAACATATGAGTAACGGCTTAGTGCAATCTCAGCCGCTTTGTGCGCTGCCCGAACGTAGCTATTCCAGGCGAACGTCTTGCCAACTCCCCAGCGGCCTGTAATGCAGATGGCTTCGGGTTCCGGAGTGGCTAAGAACCTGCGTATTACATTCTCGATTTGCTTGATCGACAAGTTCACCTTCTTCTTTGCTCGATCCGGTAGTCGGACAAGAATCCTGCGCCAACTTGGTTCAAAAGCATGCGAACAGTAATCTCAATTGAAGCGGGAAAGAAAGGGGGTCCTACGGCATTGGTGCCGTGGGACCCCCGTCCTGATGGTGTCCTTTGTACATGGTGAGGGTGGCGTTGGAAAGTACACGAGTGGGTAATGGGGGTGGCACGGGAGGGTAGAAAACCTAGTACTCAGTACTCGGTACTCAGTACTCAGTTGGGGCGGGCTTCGGGGTGGTGCGTCCCCGCGGGAAATGCATAGATCCCTTCGGCTTCACTCAGGGCAGGCTCTGAGCGCCGCAAAAGACGCGTCGCCCAGGATGACAAGGGCTTATGTGTCCGGTCAGGATGACAATCGGTTGGGGGAGGGTGGGCATCCTGCGGCCCGATACAGCCGGGCCGCCGGACAGCCGAGGCGGGCTGTCCCCACATGGTTCTTGTCGGGTTCGGCTTCAGGAATTCCCACCCTTCGAAAGGCGTGAAGGGTTGGGGCAGCCTAGCATGGGAAGTCAAAGTCCCCACCCTAAACGTCGCCAACTACGCGACGTTTAAGGATGGGGCACCCTCGGCGTCCTTCTCTACGCGGGCCATGCCCGAGGTCTGGTCCGAAGTCCCCTGTCCGATATAATGAACATCCAAGGAGTTCTGATGGCTATCCAGAAGACTGAGAAGATCTGGCATAACGGGAAGTTGATCAATTGGGACGAGGCGACGCTGCACGTGATGTCGCATGTGGTGCACTACGGGTCGTCGGTATTTGAGGGGATCCGGTGCTACGACCTGCCGTCGGGGCCGGCGATTTTTCGCGCGGTCGAGCACATGCAGCGGCTGGTGGATTCGGCGAAGGTCTACCGCATGGACATCCCTTTCACGCGCGACGAGCTGGTGAAGGCCATGCTCGAGACCGTGGGGCATAACGGCGCGTGGCCGTGCTACATCAGGCCGGTGGTGCTGCGGGGATACGGGGATGCGGGCGTGAATCCGCTGAACTGCCCGGTCGAGACCTATATTGTGAATTATCCGTGGGGCAAGTATTTGAGCGGCGAGGCCGATGGCGTGGACGTGTGCGTGTCGTCGTGGACGCGGCTGGCGCCGAATACGCTGCCCGCCATGGCGAAGGCCGGCGCGAATTACATGAACTCGCAGCTCATCAAGATGGAAGCCATCGCCAATGGGTACGTCGAGGGCATCGCGCTCGACAAGAATGGATTCGTCAGCGAAGGCTCGGGAGAGAACCTGTTCCTGGTGCATCGCGACAAGCTGATCACGGCTCCGCTGGGGAACTCGGTGCTGCCGGGGATCACGCGGGATTCGGTGCTGCAGATCGCGCGCGACCTGAACATTCCGATCGTGGAGCAGACGATTCCGCGCGAGATGCTCTACATTGCCGACGAAGTGTTCTTCACGGGCACGGCGGCCGAGGTGACGGCGATCCGGTCGGTGGACAAGATCAAAGTCGGCAAGGGCGGCATGGGTCCGGTCACGAAGGTGTTGCAGAAAGAGTTCTACGCCATCGTGCGCGGGGAGAAGTCGGACCGCCACGGCTGGCTGACGCCGGTCCCGGTGCGCAGCAAGCAGCCGGTCGGGGTATAATTCGGGACGTCAATTCGTTGAGAGGGGCGCGGTCTTCGGACTCGCGCCCCTTTTGGCTTCTTAGCCCGGAAGAAACAAAACAAAGTTCAAGAATTCAAGAAGGAGAAGATCTATGTCCCAAGGAATGACTCCGGAATTTGTACTCGGCTATCGCGCGATGATGCTCGATGGTCTGGCGCGCGAAGCGGAAAGCACGAAGAAAGTGATTGCGGCGGTGCCCGATGACAAGTCGGATTATCGTCCGGACCCGAATGCGCGCACGGCGAAAGAGCTGGCGTGGCACATTGCGAACACCGACATCCAGTTCCTGGATGGGATCGCAGATATGAATTTCAGGATGGACACGCCCGAGCAGAAGCCGCAGACATCGGCGGAAGTGGTGGCGTGGTACGACGAGAACATGAAGCGGGGCATCGCGCGCGTGGCGGGCATGACGGCAGAGCAGTTGATGACTCCGATCAACTTCTTCAACGTGTTCAACCTGCCGGCGGTGTTGTATCTCGGATTTCTGAATAACCACAGCATCCATCATCGGGGAGAGCTGACGACGTACCTGCGTCCGATGGGATCGAAGGTGCCGTCGATCTATGGCGGCAGTTACGACGAGCCGTTCCAGATGCCGGAAACGGCGCAGACGGCCGCATAGTTGGGTCCGAGGAAGTTTGAGAGCCGCCCGGTCGGGGGCGGCTTTTTTATTGCCCGGGAGACGGGCAAACCAAAGTAATGGCGGTGTGAAGGGGATCACATCGTGGGATTGGAGAGCGTCGTTTCAATAATGAACGAGGCTCAGGAATGGATTTGCGATGGGGCGGGATTCGTGTGGCTGGCTTCGTTCTGTTGCTGGTGGGTATGGCAGCGGCGGCGGGGCCGTTTGCAGTGTTTCCGCAGGCTGGGGAATTGGTCTCTCCGGACCGGCGTTTGATCGTGCGGAATGTGGATGCGGAGCGTCCGGCGGCAGAATTTGTGGGGACGTTTCATTCGCTGTGGTTGAGTGACATCGCGAGCGGGCGCAGCCGGAAGATCTGCGATTACGTGGGCATGGCGGCGGTGGCCTGGTCGGGGAACGACTACGTGGTGATCACGCAGTACGTGAGCAAGAAGAGTTCGAGGGCGTTGGTGTTTCCGGCGAGAGTCGAGGAGGATCCGATCGTGCTGGATGTGAGCCTGCTGGCGCGGACCGCTCCCGACGGGTTGCGCGAAGCGCTGGAGAAGAACGATCACACGTTCGTCGAGGCGTCGCGGTTCGAGAACAAGGTGCTGTATGTGCGGGTATGGGGATATGGGAAGCGCGATCCGAGCGGCTTTCGGTGGAATTGCCAGTTGGAGACGTCCAGCGGAGTGGTGGCATGCACGGACGGGAAGTAGCGGAGTGGGGAGTACCGGCAAACTTAAGACCGTGTCCGGTTACGGACGCGGGGACAATTACCTAGGTCATCTTGGGTGGGGTGACGATTCGGGCGATGATGCTGGAGAGCTTTACCGATAGAGGCATCCCAATCGAGGGTGTCAGGAAGAATCTCGCATGAATATTGATGATCTGCTGCGGATAGCGACCGAACGGCGAGCCAGCGACTTGCATTTGAAGGTGGGGAATTATCCGCACCTGCGCATTGACGGCGAACTGGTGCCGTTGACCGATCAGCCGCGCATCAGCGCGGAAGACATGCTGAACATGGCGTTCAGCATGATGTCGGCGCGGCAGAAGCAGAAGTTCAAAGAAACCACGGAAATCGATATGGCGTACGGCGTCGCGGGACTGGGACGCTTCCGTGTGAACATCTTTCAGCAACGCGGCAACGTGGGACTGGTGCTTCGCGTCATTCCGACGAAGATCCGGGCGCTGGACGAACTGTTCCTGCCGAAGGTGGTCGAACAGATCTGCGACATGCCTCGCGGGCTGGTGCTGGTCACGGGGGTGACCGGTTCCGGTAAGTCGACGACGCTGGCGGCGATGGTCGACCGCGTGAATTCATCGCGCGCGGAACATATCGTCACTATTGAGGACCCGATCGAATTCCTGCATCGCGATAAGAAGGGATACGTCAACCAGCGCGAGATCGGCGTGGATACGCCTTCGTTCGGGGCGGCGCTGCGAGCTTCGTTACGTCAGGATCCGGACGTGATCCTGGTCGGCGAAATGCGTGACCTGGAAACGATTCAGACGGCGCTGCATGCGGCGGAAACCGGCCACATGGTGTTTTCGACCTTGCACACACTGGATGCGGTGGAAACGGTCAACCGCGTGATTTCAATCTTTCCTCCACCGGAACAGAAACAGATTCGTATGCAGCTGGCGGCGGTATTGCGCGCGATCATCAGCCAACGACTGGTGCGGCGCTGCGATGCGGAAGGACGCGTGCCTGCGGTCGAAGTCATGATCAATACGGCGTTCATCCGGGAATGCGTGCTGGTTCCGGAAAAGACGCGGTCGATCCGTGATGCGATCGCGGCAGGTACTTCGCAGTACGGCATGCAGACCTTCGATCAGTCGTTGTGGGATCTGTTCCAGGCAGGGCTGGTCAATTACGAAACGGCTCTCGAGAACGCTTCGAATGCCGACGACTTCAAGCTGCGTATGCAGGGTATCGCCTCGACGGCGGATATCTCGCGGCAGTCGATGCAGTCGACGGGGTTTGGAGCGCGGTAGAGCAGGGTTCAATGTTTCAAGGTTGGGCGCGATACTCGTCGCGCCCTTTTTCTTTTCCTGGCGCCTGCAAGGCAGAAACTACCAAGGACACCAAGGCTCACGAAGGGGAATGCCCCGTTCGAAGTTTGCTCAAGCTTTCGCAAACTCTGCGAAGGTTACGTAGTGCCCGGCAGGGTCTTTGATGCCGATCTCGGTTGATCCGTAGAAGGTCTTGCGTTTGGGCATAACGACTTCTGAGCCCTTCACGGCGTTGATGGCTTCGTCGAGGTTGTCGACTTCGACATAGAGGAACGTGGGGCCTTTGCGGACCTGCTGCGAGATTGTGGTGCCGACGTCATTGTCGGCGCTGGCATAGGTCTGATACATCAATTCGACATTGCCCTTCTGGAGCATGGCGAAGGCGAGTCTATCTCCGTCGGGGACTTCGGCGGTTGACTTAAAACCGAAGCGATCGATCCAAAACTTTACGCACGGTTCAATATTCTCAACGAACAGCACTGGAGTAATTTTCTTTACGGTCATAGACTTGTTTCTCTCCTCTGCCCTGGACGTTTTCAAAGGCAAAGTGAACAGCAGTACAGCGATGGTCAAGGTCAAGGTTGCGATACGCATGCTTTTCCTGTTGCCAGGGCGATGTAGTCTAATTTAGACTAGATGAAGATATTGCAATTTTAAAGCTGTGTCAAGGAGGAGTTTCATGGAAGTTCGAGAGCGTCGTTTGCAGGACCTCGTTTCTGTAGGACCGGCGATGGTGCGGGATTTCAAGCTGCTGGGCATTCAGAGCGTGGCCCAACTGTCGCAACGAAGTCCGGAGAAGATGTACGAGAAGCTATGTGAGATTACGGGGCAGGTACAGGACATTTGCTGCCTCGACGTGTTTCGGGCGGCGGTGGCGCAGGCGTGGAATCCGCGGCTTCCTGCCGAACAATGCCAATGGTGGTACTGGAGCCGGAAGCGGAAGGAGCAGGATGCCCAAGACTAAGAAGCGCGAGCTTACGACACCGGACCTGGTTCTGCTCAGCTTGTTGGCGGAGCGACCGATGCACGGGTACCAGGCGAACGCGGAACTGGAGAGGCGCGAAGTGCGGGACTGGGCGGGGATTTCGCGTCCGCAGGTGTACTACTCGCTGGAAAAGCTGGCGAAGCTCGGGCTTATCAAGGGCGCTGCCACGGAGGAACCGGCGGTGGGGCCGGAACGCAGCGTCTTTTCGACTACAGCGGCGGGGCGTGCTGCGCTGGCCGATGCCCTCGAGCGCGAGGAGTGGACGTTGCAGCGGGAGCGGCCTCCGTTTCTTACGTGGATTGCGTTGTCCTGGCAGACGCGTCCGGGGGTGTTTGATCGGCAGGTACGCAGACGGGAGAGATTCCTCGAGAAAGAGTTGGAGCGCGAAACGGCGACGCTGCGAGCGGTGCGGGCGGAGGTTGGGCACCGGTTCCATGAGGCGGTGTGGATGCTGAGCCTGGCGATCCAGCAGATCCGGACGGAGCTGCGTTGGTTGCGAAAGATGGCACGGGAAGTCCGGCGGAGAGCCCCTGCGTGGCATGCGGAATATGCCGACGCGGAGTGATTGCCTCTTGTGCCGTGCTTGCCACCCAAAATCCCTTTAACACAGAGGGCACTGAGGTTCACGGAGTTGCGGTATCGTTATGCGCATGGCGTTCTCTCGTCCCAAGCGTCGGCAATATTCGGAAGAGGAGATGTATGAGTATGCCGTTGGGGCCCTGGCGCGGCGGATGCGGACTGTGGCGGAGCTGAAGCGGCTAATGCGGGCGCGGGTGGAGGATCCGGAGTCGGAGTATGCGGAGACGCTGGTGGAGCTGGTGATCCGGCGGCTGAAGGAACAGGGATATCTGAACGATACGAAGTATGCGGCGTATTACACGTCGATGCGGCGGGATAACCAGAAGTTCGGGAGCCGACGCGTGATCACGGAATTGAAGACGAGGGGTGTGCATGGGGACGTTATTGAGAAGGCCATTGACACGGCTTACGACGGAGTCAGCGAGGAAAAGCAGGCGCGAGAGTATCTGCGGAAGAAGAGGATGAACAAGCCGCGCGATCAGAAAGAGACGGCACGGATCTTCCGGCAACTGGTGCGGGCCGGGTTTGGGACGCGAACGATTTTCGGAATTCTGAAGAAGTGGGATGTGGATGATGAGACTTTGACTGCGCTGGAAAGTGAAGAATAAGAAGTGAAAGGATAAGGAAGCACACCAGGTTCCTCCTTCTCGCTTCGCGAGGCGTCGGAGTGACAAAGTTGGGCTGAGTCAGACGCGGGCTGGGAATCTTGCGGCGGATTGCGCGCATCTCATAAATCGGGCATACTCCATCACTATTCTGGGACAACTTTAAGGAGGGAGACATGAAAGTGAAGTTGGCAGGGATACTTGTGGGTGCGTTGCTGCTGGCAGTGCCGTTCGTTTGCGGACAGGACGCCGGCAGTTCGGACAAGAAAGGCGCGGCTACCGAAGTGAAAGACGCGACCAAGACGGCGGCGAAGGACACGGAGAAGGGCGCGAAGACCGCGACCAAAGATACGGAAATGGCCGCAAAGAAGACCGGTCATGCGACGAAGTCCGCAGCCAAGACTACCGGGAAAGACACGAAGATCGCGGCAAAGGATACAGAGAAGGGGGTCAAGACTGCGGGGAAGGATACGGAAAAGGTTGCGGACAAGACCGGCGAAGTGACCGAGGACGCGGCGAAGAAGACCGGAAGCGGGATCAAGAAGGGCGTCAAGGGCATCGGGCATGGGGTGAAGAAGGGCACCGACAAGACTGCTAACGCTCTGAAATAGTTTCTCTGAGATGGGATGCGGGGGCTAAAGCCCCCGTCTTTTTGCATCTGAACGCGGCCCTGAAGGGCCGCTCTTCCACGATCGATTCGGCGCGTTGGCATCCGCCGAGGCTTTCAACTAAAACTCTTCAACACAGAGGACACGGGGGATCACAGGGGAATTCTCAAAATCCCGACCCCGCGCGGGACGAATGCGTCCGCGACTGCGCCTCATTTAGAATTAGTTCTCATGCTGACAGGTTCGGAAATTCGCAGGAAGTTCCTCGACTTCTTTGTGCAGAAGGGGCACAAGGAGGTGCACTCGTCGTCGCTCGTCCCGGCTAATGATCCTACTTTGCTGTTCACCAACGCGGGGATGAACCAGTTCAAAGACGTGTTTCTTGGGCTCGAGAAGCGCGATTATGCGCGGGCCACGACGTCGCAGAAGTGCGTGCGGGCGGGTGGGAAGCACAACGACCTGGAGAATGTCGGGTTCACGAACCGGCATCACACATTTTTTGAGATGCTGGGGAATTTTTCTTTCGGCGATTACTTCAAGAAGGACGCGGTTGCTTACGCGTGGGAGTTGATTACATCTCCGGAGTGGTTTGGGATTGCGAAAGACAAGTTGTACGCGACCATCTTCAAGGGCGAGAACGGCGTAGAACGGGACTCCGAGGCCTATGACCTGTGGCTGGGCCAGGGGGTGCCGAAGAACCGTATCTACGAGATGGGGATGAAGGACAACTTCTGGCAGATGGGTGATACGGGGCCGTGCGGGCCGTGCAGCGAGATCCATTACGACATGGGTGCGATCGCGTCGGACCAGGGACATACGGATTGCGAGTTTGGATGCGAGTGCGGGCGGTATGTGGAGATATGGAACCTGGTGTTCATGCAGTTTGACCGCGATGCGTCCGGGAAACTGGCGCCGCTGCCGAAGCCATCGATTGATACAGGGATGGGGCTGGAGCGGGTGGCGGCGGTGATGCAGGGTGTGATCTCGAATTACGAGACGGATTTGTTTACGCCGCTGATTAGACGAGCGGCGGAGTTGACGGGTACGGCGAGAACTGCCGAGCTTCGCTCGGCCGGACAGCCGGGGGCGGCTGCCCCCACACAGGCATCGCATAAGTCGGCGGCTTCTTTGCGCGTGATCGCGGATCACTCGCGGGCAGCGACTTTCCTGATTTCCGACGGAGTCCTTCCATCCAACGAGGGCCGAGGGTATGTGCTGCGCAAAATTATCCGGCGGGCGATTACGCACGGGCGCCTGCTGGGGCAGACGAAGCCGTTTCTGTATCAGATGGTGTTTTCAGTGCGGGATCTGATGAACGATGCGTATCCGGAGTTGAATGAAACGGCGGATCGCGTATCGAAGGCGGTGCTGGCGGAAGAATCGCGGTTTGCGCACACGATGGAAGTTGGGTTGGAGAAGCTGGAGACACTGCTGAAGAGTTCTCAGCAACAACTCGCAGGCGAGGATGCGTTCAAGCTCTACGACACATTCGGAATGCCGCTCGACTTCATGCAAGATGCGGCACGGGACCAAGGGATCGCGTTTGATCGCGCCGGATTTGATCGCGCGATGGACGAGCAGAAGGCGCGGGCGCGGGCATCTTGGAAAGGGGCGGCGAAGCAGACGGCGAATCCGGCGTATCAGTCGCTGCCGAAGTCGGAATTTGAGGGGTACCGGCAGACTCGGTCGGAGAACTGCGAAGTGCTGGCGATCATTCACAACGGGCAGGGCGTGAAGGAGTTGAAGGCTGGCGAGGAGGGCGAGGTCATTCTCGATCACACTCCGTTTTATGCGGAGGCTGGCGGCCAGGTTGGGGATCGAGGGTGGTTTTACTCGGACGATCACAACACCGTTATCGCTGAGGTGAAGGGGTGCTATTACCCGATCCAGGGGGTGCGGGCGCATCAGGTTGTGATGAAGTCAGGGACGTCAAGAACCCCACCCTCTTTCGCAAAGAACGCGAAAGAAGGGTGGGGCACCCTCAAGATTGGTGACAAGGTCGATGCTGTCGTGAATACAGACATCCGCGAAGCGACGATGCGGAATCATACGGCTACGCACTTGCTTCATGCGGGGCTGCGCGAGGTGCTGGGCAAGCATGTGAAGCAGGCGGGATCGCTGGTGTCGCCGGGGCATCTGCGATTTGATTTCTCGCACTTCACGGCGGTGGCGGATGAAGAACTGCAGGACATTGAGGACATCATTAATAAGGAAGTGCTGCGCAATCGCAAGGTGGAGACGATTGCCGATGTCCCGATTGATGTCGCGGTGAATGAGTATCACGCGATGGCGCTGTTCGGCGAGAAGTATGGCGACAAGGTGCGCGTAATTCGCATTGGGGATTTTTCGACGGAGCTTTGCGGCGGGACGCATACCGGGGCCACCGGCGAAATCGGGCTGATCAAGATATTGAAGGAAGGCAGCGTGTCGTCGGGCGTGAGGCGCGTGGAGGCGATTAGCGGAGAGGGATCGCTTAAGCACTTCCGTCGCGATCATGAACTCGAGAATGTGGTATCGGCATTCGTATCTCCCACCCTTTCGCAAAAAACGCGAAAGGATGGGACACCCATTTCGGAGGTGGCTTCCGACTCTGAAAAGCCATTCTCTCCCGCTGACGCTTTGAAGGCTGAGCTTGAGAAGAAGGATGCGGAGATCAAGCGATTGGTGCGGGAGTTGGACCAGGCGCGGATGAAGTCGGCTTCGTCGGCGAGCGCGAATGTCGGGGAGAAGATCAAAGAGGTGAAGGGCGTTAAGGTCCTGGCGCATCGCGTGGATAATCTCGAGCGGGCGCAACTGCGAACGCTGGTCGATCAACTGCGGGACAAGATCGGATCGGGGGTGGTGGTGCTGGGGTCGGCGTCCGATGGGAATGTGGCGCTGATCGTGGGCGTCACGAAGGATTTGACATCACGCGTGCAAGCGGGCAAAGTGATCGGACCCGTGGCGCAGAAGGTCGGCGGCAAGGGCGGAGGGCGTCCGGATCTGGCAGAAGCCGGGGGGAAGGATGCATCCGCACTGGATGCCGCTCTGGACGGGGCTTACAGCGTAGTGGAGGCATTGCTGGGATGATGTCGGACGACACGGATCCGGATCTTCGCCGCGAACGGCTGCACTTCATCAAACACAAAGGGCAGGCCATCTTTGTGATTGACTTCAGCGGGTGCACGGCGAAAGAGATGCTGCTGCTTCTGGATCAGGTGCAGGCGGACGTGACGCGGCACGCTCCGGGATCGATCCGGTCGCTGGCGGACTTCACCGGCGCTGAGATTGATAAAGAAGTCGCGCAGAAGATCAAGAAGGTGCTAGTGATTGACCGTCCATATATTAAGCGGTCGGCGTGGATGGGAACGGAGAGCCTGCCTCACGTGTTTTATGAGAACTTCAAGAGCTTCTCGCAACGGGAACTGCCGATTTTCAAGACGCGGGATGAGGCGTTGGAATGGTTGGTGGCGGAGTAGTACTCAGTACTCAGTACTCAGTTCCTCGATTTGCCTCTAGCGGCGGCTTTCTTTTGAGTGCGTTTCCAATAGTCTTTTAGTCAGCAGTACCATTCCGAAGATCTGGGTCCACTCGGAGACGATGTTTCCTACCACTTGCCCCCACTTCGAACCGGGGTCGCTGCGCGCGAACATCCAAATCCATCCGACACCGGTGACGGTTAGAAAGATTGTCAGCGAGTGATTCTGCAGAACCTGAAGCATGGGCCGAAGCCAATGATGCGGCGGCACGCGGCTCTCGGCGGAACCGACTTCGTAAAAATACTTCGTGGCAAGCACGGTGACGAGCAGGCCTGTCCAGTCGGCGATGGCGTTGCCGAAGAAGGATCCCCAGTGCGTGGCGGGATTGGAGCGCGCATAGAGGACGATCCAAGCAGTGAGAATGAAAGCAGTCACGAGGCTGAGCGAGTGCTGCTGCAGAAAAGGCTTTCTGCTTTGAGTTGGCATGCCGCTTCGATGCGTGGAATCGAGGCAGGTTTGCTTTTGGCTAATATCTTAAAAACCTCACCACAGAGGGCACGGAGGGAAATCTAACTCCTCCACTTCAGGGTTACTGGGCCTTGCATCGGGTGGTTAAGCGGTTGGCCGGTCCTCTTTGCTTCCAGGTGGGCGGCTTTGAGCTGGAAATACCACTTCGCGGGCTTGTCGGCATCGTCGATGAGCATGAGGTGAGGGTTGTGCTTCAGGCCTTCGGCCTGCATTTCCATGGTGCGACGATCCTGTTCGACGAATTTTCCGAAAACAAATTTCAGTAGATCGGGGACGAACGGGACCCAGCGGAACAGGTTCCAGGCGGCGACCACGTCGATGCGGCATTGGGTGCGTGTGATCGGCGTGACCGTGGTGAGGCTGGAGAACCAGTACTTCCCTGCCCGGATGGTTTCCGTGCGGATGTTCGGGAGGACGAAGTCGATGGTGGTCGTGATCGAGTCGGCGTCGGCATAGAGGCGGAGAAGCTTGTAGGGCGCGGAGTTTGAGCTGGGCGTGTGCGCGGCCATGCGGAAGCCGTTGGGGATGGGCTCGAAATTCTTATTCTTTTCGTGGATGCTGTGCTGGGTACGCCACCACCAGGCCTGGTGAACGAAAGGCCCGTGAGCGGGATCCATGAGGCCGATGATGCCGTGGTCGATGCTGACGGGCATCTCGGCCTGGAGGTAAGCGAGATTGTATTTCGGGCTGAACTTCTCAATGGTTGGCGCGGGCTCGCAGGCTTCGGGGGGCTTGCTGAATCCTGCACCCGGCGGACCGGGATCGGGAATATAGACCCAGATGAAATCGTCCTGCTCTTCGCAGGGATAACTGCCAGCGTAGATGCGATCGATCTTGAGCGTCTGATCGGAGGTGAGCGAGGGGATGAGCTGGCACTGTCCGTTGTGAACGTCGAACTGCCATCCGTGGTAGGGGCATTCGAGATTTTCGCCGTCGAAGCGTCCGGTGTTGAGGGGCATGCCGCGATGGGGACAGGCGTCGCGCAGAGCGAAGGGATGGTTCTGGCGATCGCGTCCGATGACCAGCGGGATTTCCAGCAGCGTGGCTTTGTGGAGTTGATTGCGCTGGACGCGGTCCGCGGGGAGGGCCCGATACCAGAAGCCGGTCAGCATCAGCGTGTCGGTGGCCTGGCGTTGCGGGAGGTCGAGTTCGGGCATGGGGATTTTAGAAGTTAGAAGTCAGATTTCAGAATGATGAATGCATATGCTAGCATCCGCTGGCGCTATGTACTTTGAGAAAACCTTTCAACACAGAGGGCACAGAGTTCCACGGGGGAACTCACTGCGAGCATGACATTCATTAGGCACTTCAAAAAGTTGACTGCGGTACAGCGCAATACGTTTATTGCCTGTTTTCTGGGGTGGTCGCTGGATGCGTTTGATTTCTTTATTTTGACGTTTTGTATCAGCGCGCTGGCTACGCAGTTTCAGAGCAAGGTCTCGGCGGTAACGGAGGCTGTGTTTATCACGCTGGCGTTTCGTCCGGTGGGGGCGTTTTTGTTTGGGTTGATGGCGGACCGCTACGGGCGGCGGCGGACGTTGATGGTCGACATCATTGCGTATTCGGTGTTTGAGCTGGCTTCCGCATTTGCGCCTTCGCTGAAGGTGTTCATCATCACGCGCGCGCTGTTTGGGATTGCGATGGGCGGGGAGTGGGGAGTGGGCGCAGCGTTGGCGTTTGAGACTTTGCCGTCCGAAGAACGGGGATTCTTTTCGGGATTGCTGCAGGAAGGCTACGCGGTGGGTTTTTTGATGGCCGCGCTGGTGTTCGGGACAGCGTTCGAACTGGTGGGATGGCGAGGAATGTTCGTGATTGGAGCGCTTCCGGCGTTCCTGGTGATTTACATCCGGTCGAAAGTCGATGAGTCCCCGGCGTGGCTGCAAGGGCAAGTATCCAGGAAAGAGGAAGCGGCGCTGGGCAAGAACATTTTGAAGTTTATCGGACCGTTCGCCATGATGACCGTGTTGATGTTTGCGCTCAATTCGTTCAGCCATGGGACGCAGGATCTGTATCCGACATTTTTGACGAAGGGACATCAACTGGGGCCGCGGGCGGTGATGTTCGTGGCGGTGATTGCGAATATTGGAGCGCTGGCCGGCGGGATTATTTTTGGGAGCTGGTCGGAGCGGATCGGGCGGCGGAAAGCGATCGTGATCGCGGCGCTGCTGTCGCTTCCAATCATTCCTCTGTGGGCTTATTCGCGAAGCATTCCGATGCTGGCACTGGGCGGCTTTCTGATGCAGTTCATGGTGCAGGGCGCGTGGGGGGTGATTCCCGCGCACCTGAACGAACTTTCGCCGTCCGCGGTACGCGGAACGTTTCCGGGATTTGCCTACCAGCTTGGAAACTTGTTGTCGTCGAAGAATTCGGTGCTGCAAGCGCGATTGGTGGAGCAGAAATATCGTGGAAGTTATCCACCAATGTTAGCGTGGACGGTTTTGATTGTGGCGAGCTTAGTCGCGCTGGTAACAGTGAGCAGCCGGGAGCGGCGGGGAGCGGACCTTTCGCGCACGAGTTAGCGAGAGAATCGATTTTGTAGAGGGTATGCAAGAACTAGCACATGGGCATATGGCACGAAGGAATCATTGTCATGCCATAGGTCCTGTGATACGGTTTATGTAAATTCCACGCCTTCGTCCTGCAATCATAGGGTCCCGGAAGCACTGCTTTGCGCGAACGCGTGTACCCAGAGGTAGCGCCACATGAAGGAACTAACTATGGATCCCGTAACAAGCGGTGAATCCGTCGATCGCGAGAACTTCGCCAACCGCAAGCTGATACGTCCGACGCTGCCGCGTCCGGAAAACCACGGAAATCATGGAAATCACAACGGAGCGCCGGTGCAGACGCAGGAACGGCGCGAGCGCCCGGAACGACATGAGCGTTCGGAGCGGCACGAGCGTCCGGAGCGCATGGATCGGGGAGAGCGTCCGATGAACGGAGGGAGCGGGAAGAAGGCAGCTCCGCCGGAGCAGACGAACGCCGAGAATTTCTATTACCAGAAGCAGATGCAGTCGCGGACACCGATGGTGATCGTGCTGCAGGACGGCGAAGAGGTTCACGGAATCATCGAGTGGTACGACCGGAATTGCATCAAGGTGAACCGGGAGAATGGCGAGCCGAACTTGATGATCTACAAGCCGGCCATCAAGTACATGTTTAAAGAGAGCGAGAAGTAGGCTGAGGCCAGTTTCAAGGTTTCAAGGACTGCCATTGTCGCTTCGCTTTTGATTCGTTGCCCCACTCTACTGACATCTGCGTCGGGTGGGGCATTCGTCTTCTTAACCCTTCCTCCTGATTAGACCTGTCGACTTCTGCATTCCCATCGGACGTAGACTATTCCGCTAGTGGGTCGTAACTTTCTCGCGCTGGTGATGCATGTCTTCTTTTTCTGCCATATCCCGTAGAACTTTCCTGCAATCTGCTGCTGTGGCTTCGGTTGGCGGTGCGATCGTCCGCGGACATGGAGAAAAGAAGAATCTCAAGCCCTTGACAGCAGGAATACCCACGCTTCGAACATCGCGAAGCGTGGGGCAGCCAGTTTGTTGTGGTGCCAGCAAGTCCGGGCCAGCGCCTGTGCGAAAATGCTGTCGTGTCTAAGCGTCTGATCCGTGGAGTTATCAAAGTTGTCGCTGGAATCGCAGGTCTCGTTTTTATCCTTGCTCGGATGACAACGACCACAGGATTACTTCTGTTCGTGGGTTCAATCGTCGTACTGCTCGGTTGCTTCGTTCTGTCGAAACTTTTGCAAGACGACGATGAGAACACTGGCTTCTGGCCGGACGACCCGAAACATTGATGTAGCGTTCTGAGTGTAATCGCCTTCCATGAGAAGGCCGGTCGGAACTGCCGAAAGACAAGTCTGAATTCGATTCATTTGCTTAGGCGCGCCTTACCTCTCCAAATAAACTTCATCGTGTTCGAGCATCAGCCTCCAATAACCCGTGTAATCGGCTGTGACTAATGCGCGTCTGCATCTCGGTGTCGAAGCAGCTTCGCTCACGAAGACGTCGTAGACTCCGGGTGGGAGCGCTGCCTCATATCGCCCCGGCTTCACCATCTTCAAGACGAAAGACTTCTCCGAGACCCCATTTACATTGAAGCTGTGCGCTTCGATGTATGCCCCGGTAGTTGGCGTGGTATCCACGTCATCCCAAGTCACCAACACAACGAGCGTTCCGCTCTTACCCGTATAGACCGCTTGTTCGCTCGGTGCAGCGGACTGAGGGGTTTGCCCGAAGGAAATAGCGGCCATTGCGATGCACAACAACAGCAAGATTGTTCGGCGCATAGCACCCAGCATAAACCCGCGGGTCGATTGGTGAAAAATCTCCCCATTACACGCAATATAAAAAGGCGCCCACTTTTGCGGTAGGTTGAGATTGTTCGGATCACCAAC
Organism: Terriglobia bacterium; assembly: GCA_963727085.1. Classification (GTDB taxonomy): domain Bacteria; phylum Acidobacteriota; class Terriglobia; order Terriglobales; family Acidobacteriaceae; genus Sulfotelmatobacter. The sequence continues at coordinate 965,331 of CAVSER010000009.1, forward strand.
CTAGCGAAAGGGAGCGCCTTTATGAATCAGGAAAAGTATATCGGCATGGACGTGCACCAAGCCACCATCTCGGTGGCGGTGATGGATGGTGCGGGCAAGCTGATCATGGAATGTCTGCTGGAGACCAAGGCGGCCACGATCATAGATTTCATCCGAGGATTGCAAGGAACCCTTTCTGTGACCTTCGAAGAGGGAACCTCGGCTGCCTGGTTGCATGACCTGCTGAAGCCTCGTGTCCACCATCTTGTAGTCTGCGATCCGCGCAAGAACGCTCGGTTGAAGGATGGCAACAAGAGCGACCGGATCGACGCGCGCAAACTGGCCGAGTTGTTACGCGGCAACCAACTCCATCCCGTGTACCACGGAGAGCATGGGGTTCGTACCTTGAAGGAACTAGGGCGAAGTTATCTGACCATCACCCAGGATGTGACCCGCGTGATGAATCGCATCAAAGCGCTGTATCGCAGCTGGGCGATTCCGTGCGCAGGCGCAACCGTCTACTCTCCCCGTCATCGCGCCGAGTGGTTGTCGAAGATCACGGAACCAGGAGTTCGGGTTCGCGCCGAGCGGCTCTATCAGCAACTGGATCTGTTGCAACCGGTGCGTCTGGAAGCGCGACGCGAGTTACTGGCGGAAAGCCACAAACATTCGGGCGTGAGGCTACTGCGCCAGATTCCTTCGATCGGTCCAATCCGCTCGGCCTTGCTGGTGGCCTTGCTGCAGACCCCGCACCGTTTCCGCACCAAGCGCCAACTATGGGCCTACAGTGGTTTTGCAGTCGAGACCCACGACAGCGGCGAGTACCGCTCGGTGCGCGGCAAACTGCAACGCAACCGCGAGCGCATGACGGTACGCGGTCTGAATGACAACCACAATCGAGAGCTGAAGAATCTGTTCAAGAGTGCTGCGGTGTCGGCCAGCACACGTCCTGGCCCTCTGCGCGATTTTTATGTGGCTCGAGTAGAGAAAGGAATGCGGCCGACCATGGCCCGTCTCACCTTGGCACGGAAGCTGGCCGCGATCAGTTTAACCATCTGGAAGAAAGGGGTGGACTTCGACGCCAACCAATTGCAGCGACAAGCAGCTTGAGCATCTCTGAGCCACAGGCTTTTCCATCTCTGCGGTGTACTCCGGTGGTGGACGGTCGGGTTCTGCAGATGCTCGGTTCGAGGGTGAGTATCAGTCAATGAGATCGGCCCCGTGTGCTTCGGCACCGAGTCACCCATTACACGCTATGTCCCCTCGGATAACCAGAAATAGCGATAGGCCACGAGCCTCGGATAGAACCATGGTTAACACTCGTCCTGCTTGCCGCGTCTTGCACACCCGGTGTTGCCACCAGCAGCAGAGAAACCTTACGAGATGGACAAAGAGCCGAACATCTTCAGAGATAACGAAACACAGTGGGCTGGATCTCGAGAAATAATCTCTCTCCTCCGGTCGAGGCGGAGCTTTTTTCTTGACATCCCTTTTTATAGAACTCATTGACCCCTTTCGGAAGGGTTTTTACGCTATTTTTCCACCCGCCCGCGCTGGATGGGAGATGCTTCGACATCGATTCGAAGCTGATGAACACGCGCTGGGGCGGTCAGTGACACTTTTGCAGGGGCTGAAGCCTCATGTTTCTGTTGCCCTCTACGCAGGCCTGAAGGCCCGCTCTTCCGCGGTTGCACCCTTCGGTACATTTTGATCTGTGGATGAGAACATCCTATGGCGTGCGGTGCGCGCACGTTCCTGGTTACGGCATTGCTGCGCTCTCGTCCCGTACGGTCGCTCGGAGGGCCCGCGCCCTCCTCACCATGACATGCAAGAAAATCTGAGTTGTTGCCCCGGCCGCGCGGAGCAACTTCCTCACAGCTTCGGGAGGACGATTCCCTTCTGGGCCTGGTATTTGCCTTTGCGGTCGGCGTAGCTGGTTTCGCAGACTTCGTCGGACTCGAAGAAGAGAATCTGGCAAAGGCCCTCGTTGGCGTAGATGCGCGCCGGGAGCGGCGTTGTGTTTGAGATCTCGAGGGTGACGAAGCCTTCCCACTCGGGCTCGAATGGAGTGACGTTCACGATAATGCCGCAACGGGCGTAGGTGCTTTTGCCGACGCAGATGGTGAGGACGCTGCGCGGAATCTTGAAGTATTCGACGGAGCGCGCAAGGGCGAAAGAGTTTGGCGGGACGATGCAGATATCCGTCTGGACCGTGACGAACGATTTTTCGTCGAAGCGCTTGGGGTCGACCAGGGCATTGTTTACGTTGGTGAAGATCTTGAATTCGTCGGCGACCCGCAGGTCGTAGCCGTAGGACGACAAGCCATAGGAGATCACGCCCTCGCGAACCTGTTTTTCGGAGAACGGGTTGATCATGTCGTGTTCTTTGGACATCTTACGGATCCAGCGGTCGCTCTTGGGCATGAAACTCCCTTAAAGAAATTGGGTAGTTGGGAAATTTCGTAATTGAATAATTTCGGTGGTGAGGCACACGACAATTACACAATTACCAAATTACGCAGTTACTCAATTTTCCAGGCTGGAGTGCTGGTAGTTTACGGGAATGGTGCTCCGGTTGACAATCGCGCTTATCTTCCTTAGCATCAATAACTTGAAAGACCATCTTGACCCTGCACGCGGGAGCCGCCTGTGATCAAGCTCGATATCATCAACGAAGTGGTCGCGAAAACCGGAATCACGAAGACCAAGGCTGAGTTGGCGGTTGAGACCGTTTTCGAGAGCATGAAGAAGTCGCTGGCCGCGGGAAACCGCATTGAGCTTCGGGGATTTGGCGTGTTCAACGTGCGTCCGCGAAAAACGGGGATTGGGCGGAATCCGCGAACGGGCGCGGAAGTTTCGATTCCTCCGGGGCGTGCGGTGCGGTTCAAGCCCGGGAAAGAATTGCAGTCGATCGACTAGCTTCTCCTTCCCAATCTGAGGGGCTGAAGCCCCATTCCATTTAACGTCTTACGGCGCGAGTAAACTCGTGCCCTTTCAAGACAGAGCGCGTTCCAAACATTCCTTAACACATTCACAGGAAGTCAAAATCCCCGCCCTCTCGCACACGACGCGAGAAGGGTGGGGCACCCCGTTTATTCTCAGGAATTTATTGGGTTAGGGCTGCTCGCTGGAAGGCGAGCTTTCGGAGCATGGGTTGGAGTTGCTTTGCCATGGGGACGAACGCTTTTCTCCAAAGGCGAAAGGCGTACTTGTTCAAGACCACAGTTAGCGCGCCCGGATAGCGGGTTGGGTAAGGACAGAATTCGCCCTTGAATCTTGCGAGTGTTCCGGGACCGGGGCCCATGTTGTAGAGGCTTGCTCCGAGACGATACATATCCCGCATGGAGCGCCAGTGCAGCAACGCGGCAGAGTTACGGTGATCGGCATCGAAGGCGGCCAAAAGGCAATGCGCTGTTGAGCGGTCACGAAGCACGAATGTGCTGCCTACGGTTTTTCCGTGCAGGGAGACAGAGTAAAGCCTGGCTGCATGGTGGAACTGCGCTCCGCGCATCAGTTCGAGGTAGAACGAAAGAGGGCGCTCGAGGCGGAAATGCTTGCGGCTCGCGCAGTCCTGGAACAGGTGCCAAGCTTGCTGTAACGCGTTGGGAGAATCGTCGGAATGAAATTCGTATCCAGCATCCAGGCCGCGGCGGATTTTGCGGCGCGCTTCGCGGTCGAAGCTGGCCAGTGTGCCTTCTTCCGACTCGTGCTGCGGCACGATGTAGTCCTCGGAGACGATCGGATAATCGCGAAGATACGGGAATGCGTCGAGATCGAGGGCTTCGGCACCGAGTGCTTCACCGGCATTGGCGACGCCGATGAGGATCTGCGGATCAGAGTGGGTAAAGCGCAGGAACATGTATCCCTGAGAGCGCGCCCACTGCAGCAGTTCCTGGAACATGGTGCGCGGTAGTTGGATGTCGGAAGCGAACTGCGCAGGTCCGCGGAAGACAAGGCCGATCTTGGCGGGCCCGGCACCTACGGTGAGGATTGTGGCAAATGCGAGCGGATCGCGCGGCGTACCCCATGCTAAATAACGCGGCCTGACCCAGAGGCGGCGATAGGGCTCATTCCAGAAGGGGTATTGGTAGATAGAGGCATCTGTCGCGCGGAGGAGGTTGTTCCACGCGGGCAGGTCTCTCCGGTGCAGTTCGGACCAGTGAGCATAAATGGCCGCACTGGTGGACCGGACCTCGATTGCAGAAATCGGGGCAGCCAGACTCATTCTAATTTTTGGGGAGGAATGGCTTGTCGGTGGGGGTGACGACTCACCGGCACAACGGCATCAGGGGTTGATTGGATCCGTTCGGAGTGGCGCTAACACGGCGAACGGTACGTCTACTGACGCCGATGCCGATATAGTAGGCGATCGTTGCCTGGGGCAAAATGGCCTTTTGGTAATACCCCGTCAGTGCCATAGGCAAATTCTTCACCACAGGGGCACAGGGGAGCACGGAGGAAGACACAGAGGAAAGCTGTAGTAGCATTTGAAGATGCGGTGATTTCGGGATTCCTTTCGAAGATTTCACCGATAAACGGCATGTCGGAACCTGGTTCCCCGATCCCAACATCCACGATGGAGTATTACCATGCGCTCCCTGAGCCGGAGGGAGAGCCTCCAGCGGAGCGGTACTGGCTGCATATCCTGCTGCTGCTGGCGACGTGTTTCACGACGCTCGTTATGGGTGCGAGGATGCAGTTCAATTTCGACCACAATCATCCGGCTCTTTCTATCGCGGATGAGTCGATTCCGTATTTTCCGGCCAGTTGGGTCTATACGCATCCGGATCGGCTGCTTGCGGGTTGGCCGTTTGCAGCGACGGTGATGCTGTTTTTTCTGGCGCACGAGATGGGGCACTACGTCTATTGCCGGAAGTACGGAATCCACGCAACGCTTCCGTTTTTCATTCCGATGCCGAGTCCGATCGGCACGATGGGGGCGGTGATACTGATACGGTCTCCAATCCGGTCGCGAACTGCGCTGTTTGACGTGGGGATCGCAGGACCGATTGCGGGCTTCGTGGTGGCGTTTGCGATGCTCGTGGTTTCGCTCGGCTGGGCTAAACCGGAAATTTCGGGGGCGATTCCCGGCGATCTTCATGTCGGATTTCCGCTGATCTTCACGGGCATGCACCGGATTCTGGCCAGCCTTGGTTGGATGCACGGAACCGCGGGACTACCGCTGCGACGGGTGCTGCTGCATCCGACTTCGATTGCGGCCTGGGTGGGGATGTACGCCACGGCTCTGAATCTACTGCCGGCAGGACAACTGGATGGGGGTCACATCGTGTATGCGCTCGCGCCACGCGTCCATAAAGTGATTTCGTGGGTGACAGTGCTGGCGCTCATCTATCTGGGATGGTCGAACTACGGATGGTGGGTGTGGGCGGGGATCGTGACTGCGATGAACCTCTTCACCCTTAGGCACGAACAAGCTCCGGAGTTCCCGGCGCTGCCCACAAGCCGCTGGGCTCTGGCGGTATTTGCGGCGGCGATGCTGGTGCTGACTGTCACGACTTCGCCTTTCCGGTGAGGGCGTGTTTGCGGCAGGATGATGATGGCTACCGGGGCAGGAATCCCAACTTTTCTCACATCAACCAGAGGGCGTCCACGTCGACGATCACTTGCGTTCGGGGAATCTTTTGTTGGGTCGCATAGGTGAGCATCGCGCGCAGAGTTCTATTAAGCTTTTCGCGGCTGGGCGACTTGAGAACAAAGTGGTAACGGTAATCGCGCTTCAGGCGCATGATGGGCGCGGCGGCGGGGCCGAGGACGCGGACACCTTCGTGGCGAGTTGCGTTGAACCATTTGCCGAGTTCGCCGGACCACTGCAGGGCATCGTCGAGTTTGTCGCTGCGAACGAGGACATTCGCAAGAGCGGAATAGGGCGGGTAGTGCATCCAACTGCGGAATTGGAGTTCTTTTTCGTAGAAGCCGCGGAAGTCATGGCGAGCAGCGTATTGAACGGCATAGTGGTCCTGGAAAAAGGTTTGGAGAATGACCTTTCCCGGAGAGAGGCCGCGCCCGGCGCGTCCGGCAACTTGCGTCAGAAGCTGGAAGGTGCGCTCAGCGGCGCGGAAGTCAGGGAGACCGAGAGCGACGTCTGCGCCAACCACGCCGACCAGGGTTACGCCATGAATGTCATGGCCTTTCGCGATCATCTGCGTTCCGACCAGCAAGTCCAGTTCGCCTTCGTTTAATCCTGCGAGCGTGCGCTCGAAATCTTCGTGACCGCGGACCGTATCGCGATCGAGACGGGCGATGCGCGCCTGCGGGAACATGCCGTGGAGCAACTCTTCCAGCTTCTCTGATCCGGTGCCGAGGAAGTAGACATACTCACTGCCGCAGTGAACGCAGGCCTTGGGTACGGGCGCGGTGAATCCGCAATAGTGGCAGACCATCTTGTGCTCGCGCTTGTGATGAGTGAGAGCGATCGCGCAGTTGTCGCACTCGAGTTTCTTGCCGCAAGTACGGCAGAGGACGACGGGAGAATATCCGCGGCGATTGAGCAGGACCATGACCTGCTCTTTGCGATCGAGACGGTCTTTGATTTCGGCGGCGAGCTTGCGGGAGATCACCTGCTCGTGTCCAGTCTCCTGGAACTCCAGACGCATGTCGATGATTTCGACTTCGGGGAGGGGGCGTTTCTCGACGCGATCGGGCAGTTCGATGAGGGCGTACTTGTTCTTGCGCGCATTGAAATAGGACTCGAGCGACGGGGTGGCGGATCCCAGGGCAACGACGGCGTTCGACATCTTGGCACGCATGACGGCTACGTCGCGGGCGTGATAACGCGGAGTCTCCTCCTGCTTGTAGGACGAGTCGTGCTCTTCGTCAACGATGATGAGAGCGAGATCGGACACGGGAGCGAAGATCGCCGAGCGCGTGCCGACGACCATGCGGGCTTCCCCGCGCTTGATGCGATGCCATTGCTCGGCTCGCTCGCGGTCGGAGAGGGCGGAATGGAGGATGGCGACCTCGTCTCCGAAGATCTGGTGAAGATCCGCAGCAACGGCGGGGGTCAGGCCGATCTCGGGAACGAGGAGGATGGCAGAGCGTCCCGCTTCAAGAACGGAGCGCATCGCGGCGAGATAGACCGCCGTTTTGCCCGAACCGGTGACACCGTGCAGCAGCATGCCGGAGAACTTTTTTCCTGCGACGGCATCCCGCAAAGTCTTGAGAGCGGATTGCTGCGGGGGACTCAGATCGAAATCGAACAGCACCGGGCGCGCTTTAGTGCGCGAAATCGTGAAATCGGCGGCTTCGTCGTGAAGCTCAACTAGACCGCGTTTGACGAGCGTACCTAGAGTCGTGCGCGGGACTTCGAGCGATTGCAGGGACTCGACAGGAACTTTTCCGCCTGCGGCCGCCAACGTGTCGATCAGCTTGCGCTGATTGTCGTTCAGTTTGCCTTCGGCGGACTTCAGGAGTGCCATTTTGATGGTGCGCTTCGCGTCTTGTGGGGCGGATAGGTCCTGGCGAAGGATCCATTTCTTGCGGACCATGCCTTCGAGGAGTTTTCGCGAGATTCCGGTGGCGGAGCGGAGGGTTTGGTCGCGGACGAGGGAGTGCACCTCAGCGGCTATAGCCGCGGCGTCTTTAGCGGCTGAATCCACCGCGCTGTGCGACGATGAGATTGCCGCGAAATCCGCATCTGCGGCGTGGGCCGACAGGTAATCAAGGACGCGGAATTCAGTGGCTTGATCCTCCGGCCTGCGCTGGGAGCGCTTTGAAGAGCCTGACATGCCCGCGAGGTGAAGGGCCTTTTGTCCTTCGTCGGTGATGCGGTACCCGACGACGCGTTTGAATTCAGCGCTCAGGGGAAGCATGGTGCGGAAGACTTCGCCGATTGGTGCGAGGTAGTAATCGGCAATCCAGCGGCCGAGGCGCAGCAAAAGATCGTCGAGGACCGGCGCGGGATCCAGAATGCTGATGACGTTCTTGGTTGTGACAGATGGCTTGCGGTCGTGGAGTTCGACGACGATGCCGGTCGTGCGCTGCTGGCGAAAGGGGACGAGGACGCGTCCGCCAACGATGGGAGTGAGACCTGCCGGGACGCGGTAGGTGAAGACCATGTCCAGCGGGACCGGCAGGGCTACGTCGCAGAATTCGGGCATTGGATGGAAGGATAAATCAATACGGCTCTGGATAACGGTCAATCAAAAATCGATCGCAGCCCGACGATCGTGGCGCAGATCCAAAATCATTAACCACAAAGGACACTAAGGTACACGAAGGAAAGCGCGAACGAATGGCTCTGCCCTTCACGAGTCTTAATATTACTCGGCTGGTTTCGGTGGTGGCTTCAGACCCAGATACTTCATCACCATTTGCAGATCTTTCCAGGCTTCGCCTTTTTGGCGCGGGTCGCGGAGCAAGAATGCTGGATGGTAGGTAACAGCCAGCTTTGTACCTTGCCATCCCGGGTCGCTGCTGCGGATCCCGGTGGGCGTGAAGTCATAGAAGCGTCCGCGAAGTTCTGACATCGGGGCGTTGATAGCAAGCAGGTTCTTTGCGGCTACGGCTCCGAGCGCAACGATTACCTTCGGCTTGATTACCGCGATCTGGCGCATCAGGAAGGGCGAGCACGTGTCGCATTCATCGCGTTCAGGAGTGCGGTTTCCGGGGGGGCGGCACTTGACGACGTTAGCGATGTAGACATCCTCGCGACGGATGCCCATGGCTTTGATCATGTTGTTGAGCAGTTGTCCGGCGCGGCCTACGAAGGGCTCGCCTTGGGTGTCTTCATCGGCGCCGGGGCCTTCGCCAACGAACATCAGGTCGGCATGCGGATTGCCGACGCCAAAGACGATCTGCTTGCGTCCTTGCTGGTGAAGCTTGCAGCGGGTGCAGTCGCCGAGATCTTGGCGGATCAGTTGGAGCGCGGCGACGGGGTCCGTGACGCTTTGCTCGGTCGCCGAGGTGAGGACGTCGAGCACAGACGCGTCTGCAGGCTTTGGAGCGGCGGCCAATTTTCTTGCGGGCATTTCCTCTCGCGGGTCCTCGGATGTGAGTTCGACTTGAGACTCGGGTTCCGCCGCAGTTGCTCGTAGCCTGTTCCCTTCGCGGCGGTAGAAATCGTAGATGCCGAGTTCGTTGTAGAAGCGGAGGCGCTCGGCCAGGGCGCGGCGCACGTCGGAATTTTGGATCGTCGACACGGAACCTCGAAATTATACGTTAGTCGTTTCCACGTCGATCTCGGCGGCTTCAGTAAAGTCTTTAACCACTAAGGACACTAAGATGCACGAGGGGAAAAACCAAAACATTTAACACAGAGGGCACAGGGGTTCACAGAGGGAGTTTGTTTAGGCTTTCACTGGGGATTTTCTTGGATGGCGCAGTTTAACGACCTGGTCCAGGACACGCTGGGCTACTTCCCACTTTGTCGTTTCGGGGACTTCGATTACTTCTTCGCGGGTGATGATGGTTACGGCGTTGCGGTCGGAATCGAAGCCTGCGCCTTCGCGGGAGACATCGTTGACTACAATTGCGTCGAGATTCTTCGAGAGCAACTTCTGACGGGCGTTCTCGAGGACGTTTTCGGTTTCGGCGGCGAAGCCGATGATGAGTTGAGAATTTTTCTTCTGGGAAAGTTCTTTCAGGATATCCGGAGTCGCTTCGAGTTCGAGTGTCATCGGACCTTTGCGTTTCATCTTCTGTCCGACCGCAGACTTGGGGCGGTAATCGGAAACTGCGGCGGTCTTGATCACGATCGTGGCTTGCGGAAGCAGATTGAGAACCGCGTTTCGCATGTCGTCGGTGGATTCAACGCGGGTGACCTCGGCAGCGCCCGGTGGCGTGAGCGACGTTGGTCCGCTGACCAGGAGCACGCGCGCTCCACGGCGCAGGGCTGCTTCGGCGAGTGCGTAGCCCATGCGACCGCTGGAGCGATTCGTAAGGAAGCGGACAGGATCGATCTTCTCGCGGGTTGGACCTGCGGTGAGGAGCACGGTTTCGCCCTGCAGGTCCTGTGAGACACCAAGAGTTTCCAGAAGGGCGGCGACAATCGCTTCATTGTCGGCGAGGCGTCCTGCACCAACCATGCCACAGGCAAGATAACCGGATCCGGGCTCCACGATCTTCACGCCGCGTTTGCGAAGGATCTCGAGATTCGCCTGGGTTGCCGGATTGTTCCACATGTTCACATTCATTGCCGGCGCGACGACGACAGGAGCGGTCGTCGCCAGGAACAACGTGGTGAGGAAATCGGTGGCCAATCCCTGAGCGAAATGGGCAATGACGTCGGCCGTGGCTGGGGCAACGAGAAGGGCGTCAATCGACTGCGCGACCGCGATGTGCTCGATCGCGGAGTCGATATTGGGCTCATGCTCCTCGCCCGGGGCGAACATACTTGTAATAACTTTTTCGCCGGAGAGGGCCGCGAAGGTGAGGGGCTTAACGAACTCCTGGGCTGCGCGGGTCATGACGACCTGCACGCGGATACCGCGATCCTGCAGCAAGCGGACAATCTCGGCGGCTTTGTAGGCCGCGATTCCACCGGTAACGCCGAGGGCGATCTTCATGACTGTTGGATGATGATCCTTGATGGCCGATTGAAAAGATGGGGGACGACCGTCCGATCAAGAATCACGGAATCAACAACTCGTTATTCCTGTCCGAGGGCCTTATCGAGGGTCTCGGCTGCCTGCTGGGAGGCAGTGCGAATTTCGGGAATTTCCCATTTCACCTTGCCGGCGCGGATCTCGTCCTGGGCGATGCGGCAAGGCTTGCGGGAATTAGTGTCGACGACCGGTGGAGCACCGGACTGGAGTTGGCGGGCACGCCGCGCTGCGACCAAAATGTACCGGTAATTACTGTCGAAACCTTCGATCAACTTCATGGGAATCTCCATTCGAAAAACAGGTTCGAACTTTCAAAAGTGCCGGACGTCAATCGATATTCCGCAGAACATGATCACTTTCAGGTTTGTCCCGCTGGGAGCGGTGTTTCCAGTCGGACGTCGCTTTCGGCATCCCTTGAAATGATACCTCGAAAACTAAGACCTTGCCGAGGGAGCAGGGGCACTAAAGGACGACAGGATGGGCTGAACCTTGTCCCGGATATTGGCCAGCTGGCAGCTGTCCGCTAGCTCCACGGTCTTCCTCTCCGGATCGGTCAAGGGACGCTCCACCCGGCGCAGCCGCTCTGCCAGAACGATGGCACGCAGCTTCTCGCAGGCTTCTTCCAGCTTGTCGTTGATCAGGACGTAGTCATACTTGTCGTATTGTTCGATCTCGCGGGTCGCAGTGAGCAAGCGGCGGTGGATGACATCAGCGGAATCCTCGCTGCGATTGCTGAGTCTCCACTCCAGCGTCTGACGGTCGGGAGGAAGGACGAAGATGCTGATTGCATCGGTAAGATTCTGCTTGATCTGCGCGGCCCCCTGGACGTCGATGTCGAGGAGAAGGTCATTCCCCTTGCGTCCAGCCTCACGGAGGAACTGGCGCGCCGTGCCGTAGCAATTGCCGTGCACTCTGGCATATTCGAGGAATTCGCCGGATTCGATCATGCGATCGAATTCGTTCATGAGGATAAAGTGATATTGCTTGCCGTTCTGCTCGCTGCCGCGCGGAGCGCGCGTCGTGTACGAGATGGAGAATTCCAGGTTCGGCACCAGCTTGAGCAATTCATTGGTTAGGGTTGATTTTCCCGAACCCGAAGGGGCCGAGATGATGAAGACCAAAGGTTTTTGCGATGGGCTCATTCCAGGTTTTGTACCTGCTCGCGTGATTTTTCGATTTCCGACTTCATAGCCAAACCAGCTTCCGTGATTTTAAGGGCCTCACCGGCAAGTCCGGAAGTCTTCGAAAGTAGAGTGTTGGCTTCGCGGTTCATTTCCTGCAAGAGGAAGTCGAGTTTCTTGCCGATTTCGCCGCCCTCGTCGAGTAATCCAAGGAAGTGCTGGATGTGGGTCTCGAGGCGAACAATTTCTTCCTGGATGTCGCTGCGATCGACGAGCAGCGCGGCTTCCTGCAGGATGCGTTCCTTGTCGACGCTGGCGCTGAATAGTTCCTGCAGGCGCGATTGCAGGCGTTCACTGTAGTTCTGCAGGATTGCGCGGCGGTGCTGATGGACGCTCTTGCTGGCCTCGGCGAGATGCGCCATGCGGTCGCGCAATTCGCGAGCGATGCCGCGGCCTTCTTCCTCGCGCATCTGGTTCAGGCGATCAAGCGCTTCGCCAATCTTGCCCATCACAGCAGGCTCGATCAATTCATCATCGACGTCGGTCGAGGAATCGAGAGCGCCGGGAATGCGTAGAACGGCGTTGAGGTCCGGATCGTGGGCCAGGGAGAACTCGGCAGCAGCGGCGCGGAATGCCGCGATGTATCCGCCTACAATCTGGCGGTTGAGCGAAAAGGTGTCGCTGCTGGTGCGCTCGAGGCTGAGAGAAACCTCGACGTGGCCGCGGGCCATCTTCTCTTTCAGGAGACGCCGGAGCTGCATCTCGAGCGAATCGGTCCCGGAAGGAAGACGGAAGTGAAGATCGAGAAATCGGTGATTCACAGATTTGAGCGAGAGCACGAAAGCGAGCCCGCCGTTTTGAGCGGCATCGGATTTCGCATCACTGGCGTTCTGCTGGATTTCACCTCGAACCTGCGCAAAACCTGTCATGGAGCGTATGGGCATGGGGGATCCGGCTTTCATCTTTCTGCCACAGCTTTGGAAACGTCGGTTTGTGCAAACTGCAACTCATAAAGTCGGCGGTATGTTCCGAGGTGCTGCATCAGCTCCTCATGGGCGCCGGTCTCGGCGATGGTTCCATTCTCGATTACAACAATGCGAGCGGCGCGGCGGACGGTCGAAAGACGATGCGCGATCACGAACACGGTCCGGCCGCTCATGAGGTTGTGCAGAGCGGACTGTACCAGCGCCTCGGATTCGCTGTCTAGAGCTGAAGTCGCTTCGTCGAGAATCAGGATCGGAGCGTTCTTCAGCAGCGCCCGTGCAATCGCCAGACGCTGGCGTTCGCCACCTGACAGGCGGAAACCGCGCTCTCCGATCACAGTATCGTACCCTGCGGGGAGGTTGAGAATGAAGTCGTGCGCCAGCGCGGCGCGGGCAGCGGCTTCGACTTCTTTCATCGGAACGTGCGGCTGACCGTATGCGATGTTGTTGCGCACGGTGTCGTTGAACAGGATGGTTTCCTGGGTCACGATGCCGACCTGGGAGCGAAGAGAGGAGAGCGTCACATCGCGGACGTCATGGGCATCTACGAGAATGCGTCCGCCACTCACATCGAAAAAGCGAGGGAGCAGGTGGACCAGCGTGGTCTTCCCTGCACCGCTGGAGCCGACGATGGCGAGAATCTCCCCGCGCTTTACATCGAGATTGATGCTGTGCAGGATTTCGCGTGAGTCTTCGCCGTCGGACTGGTAGGAGAAGGAGACATTCTCAAAATGAATTCCGTTGGAGAAACGCGGGAGGGGCTTGGCACTGGGTTTCTCAGTGACCAGGTCCTCGCTGTCCATGAACTTGAATAGCTGCGAGGAGGCGCCGAGGGCCTGTTGGAAGCTGTTGTTGAAGACGGCAAACTTGCGGACCGGGTTGTACATACTCAGCACCGCAGCGACAAAGGCGATGAAGGCGCCGAGTGTGAGTTCGTTGTGGGCGATCTGATCGCGTCCGAGGAGGAGCAACAGAGCGATGGCGATCGCGCCGAAGATGTCCATCAATGGTGAACTGATGGCAGCAGCGGCAACTGACTTCAGATTGGCGTGGAACAGGCGCTGGGCGGCCTTGCGGAAGCGGGCGACTTCCCAGGACTCCATGCCGAAGGCTTTGACGATGCGGTTCCCGGTGATGGTTTCGTGGAGAATGTTTTGTACGTCGGCGAGCTGATCTTGTCCCGTGCGAGTGGTGGAGCGGACGCGGCGTCCGATGCGAACAGCCGAGAAGATAATGATCGGGATGAAGATGACCAGCACCCATGAGAGCTTGCGACCGAGAACGATGACGAGTGCGGCGGTGAACAGGAAGGTGAAGAACTGCTGCAGGAACTCGGCGAGAATGCTCGACATGGCGAACTGCACGCGCTCGATGTCGTTGATGATGGTGGAAATCAGGGTTCCCGTCGTGTGCTGCTGGAAGAACGCCGCCGAGCGGCGCAAGACTGAGTTGTAGAGATCATTGCGCAGATTCGTAATCATGCCGAATCCGGCGTGATTCACGAGATAGGTGCCGCAGTAGTCGAAGATGCCTTTCAGCACGGTGGAGGCGACGAGAGCGTAGGCCACGATGGTCCATGCGTTGTGGAAGTGCGTGGGAACGAAGCGCTGCAGGTAGATCGGCTGCCCGGTGTTGGGCATGGTGAACAGGATGATGTTCTCGGAGCCGGAGGAGGGATTCAGGACCCGATCGAGAACCGGCTTCAACAGGACCAGGCGGAAGGCTTCGAGGAAGCCAACACCGGCCAGCAGAACGATTCCGGTAATGAGTTGCACCAGGAATGGAAGCACGTAGCGGATGAGCCGGATTACCTGGCGCATGGGGCTCCCGCGCGGCACGAGCCGCATTGGCGTGCTGCCGGTGGAATTGGGGTGTCGTGCAAGGCTCTATTTTACTTGAGTATTACCGGGAAAACTTGTCGTTTGGGCTTCCCCCGCAGGGCAACACCAACACCTTCAACACAGAGGACACCGAGGATCACAGAGAAAAGCTTAGCTTGGGCTGTCGCGGTGGGCGATCTTCACGCGGTATCCGGCTTTGCGGAGGTGCTTGCCGACCTCTTCGGCCATCATCACGGAGCGGTGCTGGCCTCCGGTGCATCCGAAGGAGATGGTGAGATAACTTTTCCCCTCGCGGATGTAGTGCGGCAGCAGGTAGACCAGCAGGTCGGAGATGCGCGAGATGAATTCGCGAGTCTGAGGGAAGGAACGGATGTATTTGGCAACGCGCGGGTCGCGTCCGGTGAGAGGCCGAAATTCCGGGACGAAGTGCGGGTTGGGAAGAAAGCGGACATCGAAAACGAGGTCGGAATCCTCGGGAACCCCGCGCCGGAAGCCGAAACTCACGCAAGAGACGAGGATGCCTTTCTCTGAAGACTGTTCGAGAAAACGTTCGTTGATGTGCGCCCGAAGCTCGTGAACGTTGAATTTCGAGGTGTCGATTACGTAGTCCGCGAGTCTTCGAATCTTGCTCAGGTGCCGGCGCTCTTGCTTGAGAGCAGACTTCACGGGAGAGTCCGTGCCCAGCGGGTGGGGACGGCGCGTCTCACTGAAACGGCGCAACAGAACGGAATCTGTCGCCTCGAGGAATACGACCCTGGTGGGAATCATCTGCCGTACGGACTGCAGAATCCCGGGAAGTTTGGAGAGCTTCGAGCCTTCACGGACGTCGACGACCAGAGCAGTCCGGCGGATATCGCGTGACTGGAGCGCCAATTCCGCAAATCGCGGGATGAGTTCGACGGGGAGATTATCGACGCAGTAGTAGCCGAGATCCTCGAAGGCCTTGAGGACCGAGGCCTTTCCGGAACCGCTCATGCCGGTGATGATGACCAGTTCGGGTTGGCCGGCGCGTGGTGATGCGGCTTTGTTTTTCTTCGTGTTCTTTGAGGTCCGTACAGAGGACTTCCGCGGCTTCATTAAGTGGATAGTAGCATCGAAGGGCGGGAGCCGCTCCGGCTGCGGGTGCCGAGCGAGGTACGGGTCAGCGGGGGCTAAAGCCCAATTGCGTTTTTGGCCCACTTGACGCGGCCTTGAGGGCCGCTCTTCCATGTCGGCCGATGCGGCAGCCTGACGACCTCTTTCGAATTTCGACGCGGCAACCAAATAACCATCTTCCACGAAAATCCAAATCGCGATTGTCTCCGACGCTGTGCGGCCTGTAATCTATGGCGTCATGAAAAAGTTCGAAGAGCTCACGGAACGCGAGGTGCTGGCGCTGGCCATTGCGCTGGAAGAGGAAGACGAGCGCGTATACGCCGATTTCTCCGAGGGTCTGCGGCAGGATTATCCGGCGACTGCATCGATGTTTGATGGCATGCGCGAAGAGGAGTCGGGCCACCGGCGGCGGCTGCTGGAGCTGTATCAGAGGAAATTCGGGGATCATATCCCACTCATCCGACGGCAGGATGTTCGCGGATTTGTGGAGCGCCCGGCGTTGTGGCTGGTGCGCCCCCTGCGCATTGAAGCTGTCCGCAAGGAAGCTTCGACCATGGAGGTCGAGACACGGCGGTTCTACGAAAAAGCTGCAGCGCGTACGCAGGATGCGAGCATTCGGCAGCTGTTGGACGACCTTGCGACCGAAGAGCGGGAACATGAAGAGCGCGCGCAAGAACTCGACAAGCAGAAGCTCCCGGACAATGTGAAGGCGGACGAGGAGGTCGCGCAGCGGCGGTTGTTCGTGCTGCAGATCGTGCAGCCGGGGCTGGCGGGATTGATGGATGGGTCGGTATCGACACTTGCGCCAGTATTTGCGGCGGCCTTCGCGACGAAGAATAGCCATGAAGCACTCCTGGTCGGGTTCGCCGCTTCCGCCGGAGCTGGGATCAGCATGGGCTTTGCCGAGGCGCTTTCAGACGACGGCAGCTTAACTGGACGCGGTCATCCCTGGGTACGAGGGCTTATCTGCGGGGCGATGACGGCGCTGGGAGGGGTCGGACACACTCTTCCATTCTTGATCCGGGATTTTCGGTTGGCGCTTTGGGCGGCAGGAGCCGTGGTGCTGGTGGAGTTAGGTGTGATTACATGGATTCGCCAGCGGTATATGGATTCGCCCTGGGTGACTGCGGCGCTGCAGGTGGGATTGGGCGGCGTGCTGGTGTTTGTGACGGGGGTGCTGATTGGGAGCTCGTAAGATGAGATTGCAGATTTCAGATTGCAGATTGAGCCGCCTGTCGAAACGCTTGCCGTGTGGGTTCAATCTGCAATGTGAAGTCTTCAATCTGCAATCGCTACGGTTGCGTGTCCAACGGATGCGTGCTCTTCTCGTAGAACTCCTTCTGTAGTTTCGGGCTGACGTCGTCGGCCTTCACTTCCTTGATCGCTTTCGCAACTGCATCGATCCACCACTTCATCTGAAATTCCCCGAGTTCCTTGTTCGCAGGAGATCCGTCCCCGGAGTAGTGGAACGGGAAACGCGTATACCACCAGATCGCGGTGTAAATGTTCTCTGGAATTTTCTGGCGGGCCTGGTCCGCACCGGATTCGCTGTTGGCGCGATCGACGTGCGCAAGATCGGGGCGCGCAATCATCATGTTCGAGGTTTCGCGCTCACCGGCGTGCATATCCATTTTCGTCTTCATCGGCGGGCCGCCCTTGTCCGGTTCGAGTTCATTGAACACATAAACGACATAGTCGTGCGGCTTGTCGAGTTGCGTCTGGGCAAAGTATGGCAGGAGGCTGTTGTTGCCGCCGTGGCCGTTCACGATCACGACTTTTTTGCAGCCGTTGCGGGCCATCTCGTCGGTGGTCTCCTGCAGGAGCGCGAGTTGCAGGCTGCGGCTGTACGACATGGTGCCGGGTTCGTGCTTCGCTTCTGCGATCTGTCCGAAATAGTATTCGGGGAAAACCACGGCGTACTCCTGCTCGGCGGCATGCAGCGCGGCGTAGCGGACATCGAGAAGATCGGTGCCGAGCGGAAGATGGGGGCCGTGCTTCTCAAGGATGCCGAAAGGGAGCAGGCAGACTCCCTGCGAACGATGGATGCCCTCACGGAAGTCGGAGGCCGTAAGTTCTTCCCAGTGAACGGATAGCTTCTGCGATGTGGCCTGGGCATGCAGCAGTTGCGAGAGACTCAGCGACAGACAAAGAACGAGAAGGAACAAGGATGACAATCGGATAATCCGCATAAGAAATCTCCCTCGGCGGCGGATTGTATCACTCAAACGCCCCTATTAAAACGTATCAATAACCTCTCGGTTGACCCGATTCGAGCGTCACCAGTTGAGCAACTCTTCTTCGGCCAAGGTGTTTTATTCTGCGGGGCGTCGATGCATTCACATCGCGTTTGGCTGGAGGGCAGTCTTGAGAACCCTGCGTTGGGTGATGTTGTCGGCTTGTGTCATGGCATGCAGTTATCTTTCTTCCGCGCAGGAGTTGGTGCAGAGTCCGCGCGCCGATGGCGCGACGACGCCTCTGCGCGTGTACGCGGCGGCGAGTACTACCGGATGCGCCCCGCTGGCGCTGATTTCACCGGGGGCGGGTGGAAGCGAGGACGGGTACTCCTATCTTGCCAAGGGTATGCAGGCAGCGGGATGGCGCGCGATTGTTATGGGACACAAAGAGAGCGGGCGCGCCGCGCTGACCTCGGATATACGCGAAGAGCGCGGCATCAAAAAAGGATTGCGTGAACTGGTGGATGATCCGAAGGCCTACGATGCGCGCCTGATGGATATTGCTGCGGCTCTGCAGTGGGCTGCAAAAACCTGTAAGGCTCCGTACGTGGCCCTCATCGGACATTCCATGGGCGCGAGAACCGTCATGGTTGAGGCCGGGGCCAGGTTGAAGCTCGATGTGAAGGGCGCGGGACAGAACCGGTTTAATGCGTATGTGGCGTTGTCGCCTGATGGACCGGACCCGATGTTTCCGGAGAACGCCTGGAGCGGGATCAAGAAACCGATGCTGGTCATGACGGGGACGCGCGACAAGTCCATGGCGACGGGGGACTACAAGTCGCGGACGATTCCGTATGAGGATCTGCCTGCGGGATGCAAGTGGCTGGGAGTGATCGATGGCGCGACGCACATGAACTTTGCGGGCGTGGGATTTGCAGGGACGACCGAGAAGTCGACTCTGCTGGAGATCAAGGCATTTTTGAATGGGCTACGCGGGGGGAAGTGCGGGAGTCCGGTGCAGGCGGCGGGGATCAGCGTGAAGAATAAGTAGTCTCTGTCTTACAAGCAGCCTTCTACATACTGAATAGATTCATACGTACCCACGTAGTACTCAGTGATCTTGCCCTTGTCTGTCTCGAAGCGAATGCCATTGCGACGGTCTTGGAAACGCCCCGTTAAATAGTGACCAGTATCGACGTCCTTGTGAGGCATCACTTTGACCTTTGTCCCGTAAATCTGGCGGACGCGTGCTTCCGAGTCGCCGACCTGAAGGCCGGAGTTTGTACTGATTCCGCGAGCATGTACATCGATGCGCGTTAATTTTCCATCCTCAATCATGAACCCAACGTCTTTGTGGCCCTTAGCGTGGACATAGAAACAGTTGTCGCTGGCCGCGTCGTTTTCCTCGGGAAGCTTCTGATGGAGAGTCGCCCTCAATTGGGCGAGGGTCATGCCGATCTTGACCGGGCCTACACCGTCCTCGCGAACTACCCAGGCATCACTTGTTTGAGCAAAGCTGGAAAGAGATCCGAAGAGAATCAGCGAACCGAGAAACATTTTTCGCTTCATGTAAAACCTCTGCGCTTGTTGTTACCCTACGAAAAGCGCGCAGGCTGAGCAACCGAAATCTCCAACACTGTGGGACCAATCTGCGGGCCGGACGGCCGAGGCGGCTGTCCCCACACGAATCTTGCATGCTCGAGAAAGTCAAAAACCCCACTCTACGATAATCGCGTAGAGTGGGGCACCTTCTTGAGTTGGAACCTTTTAGGGGACTTCGATTAGCTGCATCTTGCCGTCTTTGGCGCGGTGCAGGACCATTACTTTGCCTTTCGGATCGCGGAAGACGAAGACGTCACGGTCTTTAAAGTGCGCTTCCTTGATTGCTTCTTCGAGGGTCATGGGGCGCATGGCGACGGAGTCGTCAGAGCGGACCAGGTGGACTTCGGTGGTTTTGGCGACCGCCGGATACTTATGCACCATGACCGGAACTGCGGTCTTCTCCGATAAGCCAACCAGGGTCTGGACATCCTCTTGCGTAGAATGGCCGTTCCACTTATTCACTTCTTCGCTCTTGCGGGCGGAGCGTTTTTTGGACTGCCAGCGGGTCTTGTATTTGATGGCCTGCTTCTCGAGATGATCGAGAGCCTCGTTGACGGCGATGCTCATGTCCTTGGCTTGTGCGAGACCGACTAGAGGACCATTGCGGGGACTGATGGTAATTTCGGCTTTATGACGGTGTTTCTCGACTGCGAGGATCACCTTGGTTTCGAATCTGTCGCCCAGGATTTTACGGATTTTCGTGAGGCCGGTTTCTACTTCTTTGCGGATGGCGGTGGTGACTTCGTACTGTCTTCCGGTGTATTCCACGTTCATGAGCGCCCCTCCTAGGAAATTCGTTCGCGAGATAAATTGGGCACCGCATTGAGAACGAAGTTAAAAGTCAGAATGCAGAATTGAAAACTGTAGTGCGCTGTTCAGCATCCCGGTTGTTTTTACTTCCTCTTTCTAACTTCCTACTTCTGCGTTTATTTCTTGACCCGGCGCTGGTGCGTGCTCGGGATGCGCATGTCTTCGCGATATTTGGCTACCGTGCGGCGGGTCACCTGGATGCCCTGCGACTGCAGGATGCGGGTGATCTGCTCGTCGGTCAGCGGGCGAGCGGGGTCTTCTTCCTCGATGAGCTTTTTCACGCGACGCTTGAGGATCAGCAGCGATGTGCCGCCGCCCTCGGGTCCTTGTACGCTCTCGCTGAAGAAATACCGCAACTCGAATACGCCCTGCGGAGTGTGGGCATACTTGCTGGCCACGGCACGGCTTACCGTCGAAGGATGCACGCCGATTTCTTCGGCCACCTCCTTGATCATCATTGGTTTCAGGAAATCGATACCGCGTTCGAGAAAATCCTGCTGGCGAGCAACGATGCAATAGCAGACCTTGGTGATCGTCTGCTTGCGCTGCTCGATATTCTTGATCAGCTGAATGGCGCTCTTGTAGCGCTCTTTGACGTAGTCGCGCGTGTTCTTGTCGTTGGTACCGTCGCGCGTGACGAGTTTCTTGTAGGCGGGATTGAGCCGGAGTTGCGGCAGGTCTTCATCATTCATGATGACCAGCCATTCGTCCCCGTGCTTTACGAAGGCGACATCGGGCTCGATCAGGCGGGCCTGCACCTGGTTGTAGCGAAGACCGGGGCGCGGGTCGAGCGTGCGGATGTAATCGAGCGCAGCCTGCACTGCGTCGAGCGGACGCCCGATGGCCTTGGAGATTTCCTTGTACTGCTTGTTCTGGATGCCTTTCAGATGCTGGTCGACAACGGCCATCGCATCCTGCAGCACCTGGGCCGTGCCATTGCCGTTCTTGTGCTGCGCCAGTTGAGCCTGATGGAAGCGGAGTTGGGCAAGCAGGCACTCGCGCAGATCGCGGCAGCCCACGCCCGGAGGATCCAGTTGCTGGACGACCTGTAATGCTTCCTGCAAATCCGCCGCGGTGAAGTTGGGTTGGTACCTGACTGCGGGAGGCGCGGGATGCTCCGGGGCAGGCGCGACTGCGGCCGCTCCGTTTGCAGCATTCGAGGAGAACGATGCCTCGGCCCTGGGCTCGGGAACTGAGGGCATTGCGATGGCGGAGGGCACACTGGTCGCAGCGTCGATGTCTGGCGAACCCGTAATGCCTTCAGAGATCAGGTCATCTTCCGTGCCAGCGACTGGATCAACCACGACATCCGCGATGCCCAGCGCTACGGCTTCAGTAACGATGTTCTTCGCAGTCTCCGCGTCGGCTTCGGGTGGCGCCGGAGGGGCGATTCCCAGCAACTCTTCTTCGCTGGCAATCAGGTATCCGTCTTCGTTCAGGTTGCCCACTATAAGGTCCGCGGCTTCGCGGACTTCGCGAGGCAGGCTCAGTGCCCCCAGTTGCCAGGAGAGGTGATCCGTCAGATTGCTGGGCTTGGACAGGAAGTTTTCGAACGACGGGCGCTCGATGTCCTCCATCTCGCTGTGGGTGCGATAACCGGGATCGAGATAGTCCTGGAAAAACGATCCGAAATCGATCTCTTCGAACGGATCTTTCTTTTCCGTCGCGGCGATGGGATTTTCTTCCGTGGTGGCAGCAACGGCGCGATCGCGGTCTTCTTCCTTCTTGCCGACTTCGTCGAGAAGAGGAACGGAATCTTCGAGCTCCTCGAGAACGGGATTCTCGACCATCTCGGAGTTGATCATGTCCTTCAGCTCAAGCTTGTTGAGCGCGAGGACGGAGACCATCTGCACCAGACCGGGCGTGAGGATCTGGCGCTGCGAGAGCTTTACGCTGAGTTTGTGTTGCAGCAGGACCATGAGTTCTGTTTATTCTTCAGCTACGAAAATCAACCACTAAGGGCACTAAGGTCCACGAAGGAAAAACTTAGTGATACTTTGTGTCCTTCGTGGTTCACGCTTTTCTTCACACCAGGGAGAAACTCTCTCCCAGGTACACCCTTCTTACTTCCGGATCGCTGGCTAGCTGTCCCGGCTGGCCCTGACGGAAGATCCTGCCGTCATCGATGATGTAGGCCCGGTCGGTGACCGATAGCGTTTCGCGAACGTTGTGATCGGTGATCAGAACTCCGATGCCGCTGGCTCGCAGACTGCTGATGATCTTCTGCAAGTCGAGAACGGCGATGGGGTCGATCCCCGAAAACGGTTCGTCCAGCAAGATGAACGTGGGATTAATGCAGAGGCAGCGGGCAATTTCCACGCGCCGGCGCTCTCCACCGGAAAGGGCGTATCCGCGATTCTGGCGGATGTGCTCCAGTCCCAGTTCATCGATAAACTTTTCCATCTTCTCGCGGCGCTCATGCCAGGAAATCGGCTGAGCCTCCAGAACCGCGAGGATGTTTTCTTCAACAGTCAGTTTGCGAAAAACCGAAGCTTCTTGCGGGAGATAGCTGATGCCATACTGGCGGGCCCGCAGGTACATGGGAACGTCAGTGATGTCCTGACCGTCGTATAACACGCGGCCAGAATCAGGAGGGATCAGGCCAACAATCGTATAAAAGGTGGTGGTCTTACCCGCGCCGTTAGGGCCTAATAAACCAACAACTTCGCCCTGCTCGACGTTCAGGCTGACACCGTTGACTACGCTCCGGCCACGGTACGATTTGCCAATATCTTCAGTGGCCAGGGTACGCATTTATCGTGCCACTCGCGTCGTCGTTACCACAGGTGAACTTGCTTCGCCTTCTACGAGCACCCTATCATCGCGTCTAAAGAAAGTCAACGAAACCCCCGTAATCTTGCCATGTTCGGCATCAAAAATGCTGGGAGGGCCGCCCGTTAGTACAAATTTGTCCTCCGAAGCTGAGTAAACCAACTTCTGGCCCTCCGCCCGGCGGTTTGGCTGTTGGATCAGGACATCGCCCTCGGCGACCATGTGATCGAGTTGTCCGGGACCGGAAACCGATTTATTTGCAGTGCTTTGACTGCGGGAGACGAGATAGGCGTCGAGCGTAGAGGCCGAGGCGGTAAATCCGGCTCCCTTGGCGATGACTCCACCCTCGTAGTGAGCTTTGCGCTCGGAATCCATATAGCTGAGTTTGAGTCCGGTGATGGAAACTGAACTCGGAACCGCGGCCGGGGCGGACTTGCTGGCATCGGCGACTGCGGATTTTGCGGGTTCCACCACAATTGTCTGAACTGGTTGGGCGACAGTTCCTTGAGCGGTGACGGAACGGTGCTCGCGATCAAACTGGATCGACGGAGCTTCAATGACGTTCGCGTCCTGCCAGAGGCGCGCTTTGCCGGAGTAGACAGCCGCCCCGGAAGTGCGCGCGGTCATGGTCTGCGACGTCACGTGGATGGGAGAGGAAGATGCCAGCAGCGCTCCGTTCGGCTGCTCCTTCATTTCGCTGTACGTACTCTTGACGTCGCCTTCGGCGAGAGCTTCGCCGGTTGCGCGGTTGATTCGAATACGATTCGAAGTAGTTGCCATACCCGCGTTCGAGATCCGCGGATTACCTGCGAGGAGCAGAATTTGATCGGAGGGAGTGTAGCGTGCCGAATTTGCCGAAGCCTGCAGGCGTTTGCTCGGGTCCTGTCCATCGGTGTATGCGACGTTGCCCGTCTGCGTGATCGAATCGATGCCACCTTGCGGAAGGAAGATGGCATCCACCGATTCGCTTGTGCTGACGCGATCGGGCTTGCCTGGAGTGGAGTTCACGATGCGAGCGTCGGGAGATCCGTGCACGCTGGTGAGATGGTTGTGCCCTCCCCTATCGGAGAAGTAGGCCTGGAATTTTGCGGCTGTGACCACCGTCTGCTGCGGAGAGGGCGCCGCATTCGTTGCGATCGGGTCCTGCGCCTGCGCAATCGTAATCTGGGCCAAGCCGACACTTTCGGCGCGCGTCAGAGTGTTGCCTCGTGCCACGACGAAGTCGATCGCAGGGGCGGTCAGTTCAAAGTCCTGCGGACTGTTCGATACGCCGTTGCCTTGCAGCGAACTGGATTTGGTCTCGCGCAAGCGGACCGCGTCGACAGCGTGGACTTTCTTCAGCTCATTCTGGCCTCCGAAATCGAAGACCATGCGTCCGGCGTCGCCGAGCAGCGTTTGAGATCCAGTCTGCTCCACGTGCACGTGGCCGCTCATGATTGCATTGCGAAGCACATCTTGCCCGGGCACGAAGAGGAACTCAGCCTGATCCGCTTGACCGTTGATCTCGGAGGGTTGCGCTTTCGGGGCTGAGTGATCGCGTACGCCGTGGGCCATTGTGCTGACATTTCCCTCGGCCAGAACGCGATCCACGTGGTTTTGCGGACTCAGGGAGAACGTTGCCCGATCGGCTTTCACGGTGCCGGTCTGCTGCTCGAGCCGTGGATGCTCGAGGACGATCTGGCGCGGCTCGTTCGTGATCGTGCCATGGTCCGCATCGATGATGGCGGGGTTCGTCCCGGCAAGTTCTAAGTGAATCTGGGAGACGAGCGTCAGGATATTGGTCTTGCCGGCATATTGCACTCCGACGGCCCAGCCTTTGGCTTGTGGCGTCTGGAATTCGACACGGGCGTTGGTGGAGGCGTTCCCGGAGTCCTTGTTGAATACGAGATCACGCGTCTTCAGGTGGATCGGATTCTTCAGTTCCTTGGGAGTGGATTGATCGGGGCTGACGATGCCCGCAGGATTTGCGACCAGATCAATCTGCACATCTCCATTGGCGGCGACGTCACCAGTCTTCTGGTTAAAGGCGAAGTCATCGCCATAGATCTGGTCATAGCGGGAAGAGTCGCGACCGTAGAGGACGATGCTGACGTTGTGCAGTTCCGCCTTGCCGTTGAGCCTGAACTCCTTGATGTCGCTGGCTTCGACGGTGAAGAGCGTGCGCTTGCCGTCGGATTTCGAGAACTGGAATCCCTTGGCGGTCTGCTTGATGTCGTAGCCTATCTTGCCGGGGATGCTTTTCAGTACGTTGGTCGCCTTCGATCGCGCGTAGAAGTACATTCCGGCGACCACCATCGTGAGAAGCACGGCAGTCGTGGCGAGAATGCGGCGCAAACGGTATATCTTGAGCGGCATGGGCGAGCTTCAGTCTAATGGTAGAACAGAACTCAGCGCCTGGTAGTCAGTACTCAGTTTCTCCCGGCGCATGAGCTCATCTACACTCTTGGATGCAAATGGATCGCTCTTCTACTCGTTTACTGGAGTTAAACAATATCCGCGTGATGCGGGGGACGACGATTGCCCTCGACGATTTCAGCCTGCGCATTGAAGCGGACGAGCACATCGCCATTCTCGGACCGAACGGCTGCGGGAAGTCCACGCTGATCAAGACGCTTACGCGGGAGTGCTACCCCGTCGTTCAGCCGGGTTCGTCGATGTCGATCCTTGGGCAGGATTCCTGGGATGTATTCAAGCTGCGGTCGGGCCTGGGAATCGTCTCAAACGATCTAATGCTGTCCTGCACGGGCGATGCGAGCGGCCTGGATGTAGTGCTATCGGGATTCTTCAGCAGCACGGCGATTTATTCGAATCATAAGGTGGATCCGAAGCACCGCGAATTGGCAGAACAGGCGCTAAGCGAGCTGAAGATTTCCTATCTGGCGGATCGGCCTGTGATCGAGATGTCGTCCGGAGAGGCGCGGCGTGTGCTGATTGCCCGGGCTCTCGTCCACAAGCCGCGAGCGTTGCTCTTTGACGAGCCCTGCAATTCGCTGGACCTCACGGCGCAGCAGACGGTGCGCCACACCATGAGCGCCCTCGCGAACTCTGGAACCGCAGTCATCCTAGTGACTCACGAGCTAGCGGACATCGTGCCCGAGATCGAGCGAGTCGTGCTGATGAGCCGTGGACGAGTGGTTGCCGACGGGCCGAAAAGCGAAATTCTTCAGGTGGAGAGATTGGCGGCGTTGTTTGGGGTGCCGGTCCAGATGGCGCAGCGGGACGGGCACTACCATTTTTGGTGACGGGCCAAAGGACTTCTCATCCCGGACCTGGCCGGTATTGAACTAAGGTCCCGGCGATTCGGTCGTGGAGACCTTGCTTCTCAGCGTCGAACCCCACCATTACATAGCCGAGTCCCAGCGCCGCGAGAGAGAGGTATTTGGCGAAATACCTTCCGGTTGCACGTCCGAGTGAGATCCGGCGGCCCGCGAGGTCTGTAACTTTCAGGCGCATCCCCAACTTTCCCAAGGTAGCCTGAAATTGCGAGCTCTCCATGCCAGCTCTGTAGGCCCAGGCAACCACTACTGAGATGGCGATACGAATAATGCGCCGGAGCACGAACACTTCGTGCAAGGGCAGGCGAGAATCCATCGTAAGCACCGTGAAGGCAGAGCCTACCGCCATTCTTAAGACGAACGCCACCGCGACTAGAAGCAGGAAGTCGAGAATAGCCGCGACAACACGAATCCAGAAACCGGCGTAATGCGGAAGCGCTCCAGGTGCAGGCGGGGAGATGGCTGGAACGGAAGATGTGGGCCCAAACGCCGCTCCACATTTTTGGCAGAAACCCGCGTCATTTGCGCTGCAGAAGCCACAGCGGTTGCAGTAAATGTTCATAGACTTCGGGGCTTGAGCTTATCAGAAAGTTTCGTCGGCACTGACCTCCATAATCATGTGATCGAGATCGTTGCTTGCGGCGTTCTGCCGGCCATTCAGGTCTGCGATTTCCTTGCGAAGCGTGACGAGGCGGCTCTCCTGCGAATCAAGCTGTCCCACATAGCGCTGAATCAAACTCTTCTCTTCGGAACTTCCCTTAAGGGCTTTCATGTTCTCGCGGATGCGGTTTTGATCGAGGGAGATCTGGTCGGATTCACGCTTGCGGTCCGCGATCTCGGTTGAGATGGCTGCGATCTTCTCCTTCTGCTTAAGGATCCGGGCGAAAGCATCCTGCATGGCGGGACTAACTCGCTTCTGCTGGACCATCACGTCGACATCTTCGGAGCCCAGATTGCTCAGTTGAAGGGTATCCTCTACTGGATGAATTGTTTCAACAGTCAATTCCGCGCTCTTACCTGCGTCCACCTGAACGCGGAAGCGATGGAAAGACTCGGTGGACTCTTCGGGTTTAGACATCGCAGGGGCGAGTTTCCATCCCTCTTCCGCCGGATATTCGACGACGACCTGCCGCGAATCGGTATCGGCATTGCGGATCGTGATCCTGCTGGTCTTGTGCTCTTCCTTGGTGAGAAATACCGTGCCTTTGGCAATGCGGACTCGACTGAACGGTTTCTGCCCGCATTCGTCGGAATACTTGACATGAATCGCGGCGTCTCCCGCATAGGACAAAAGACGGCGTTCTTCAGGATGTATCGTCTCGAGCACGCCTTCTCCGGCGAATGTTTCAGACTCGAGCACGTTGAAGGATCCGGCATCGAGCACTTGCCCGCTGGTGTTCTTGACCCACAAGGCGCGGAGCGGAGCGGACTCGGGATTCCAGAGGGTGACCTTTTCGGCTTCGATGCGGGCCTGGAAAATCGGAACCAGGGCGGACTGGTTCTTGCCGATGGTGATTTTCTGCTTGATCTTGTATTCGAAAAAGTCGCCAGCGGACTTGCCTTCGGCCTCAGCCCCCTGCTTTTCGAGCGTACTCGCCATTTCCGCGGATTCCGTGTTTAGCGTAGCGGGCTCGGCTCGCACCTCGACTGACTCGTTGGTTGTCCCGAGATTCAGGGTGGCGTCAATCTCGTTGTTCCTGCCGATACCGAGATAGATATTCGCCAGATTAAATCGTTGAAAGCCACTGGCCGATACGATCAAGGCTGAATTGCCGGCCTGGATGTCATTGAAGCGGTAGTTCCCTCTGGCATCGGATGTAGTCACCTGAGACGATCCGGTTTCCTCATTCCGGACTGTGACGCGCGCTCCCTGGACGATAGCGCCCGTGGAGTCCTTCACGAGACCATAGAGGCTGGTCGTCGCGTGCGAGACGGGCGGCGGAGGCGGAGCCAGTTTGGCGTACTGCTCCAAGGTCGCTTCGTGTGACTGGGGGGTCAGCATGGCAGACTCAGGAAGCGCAAGAACGGGGCGGCGGGCGTAGAAAGGTTGCGAAATGTTTTGGATGAAGGACTGCGGAGAGCCCGCAACGAGTGAGATTTGAACGTCCTTCCAATCTTCCCCAATCGTGTTGTCGACAATGGCCCAGCCCTGCAGAAGTGGCTTCTCATTCGGCTTGTCGGAAAGAAGGATGCGGTAGGTGCTTTTCCAGACCGGCACTTCGCTGATATAGCTGACGAAGACATCGCGCTCTCCGGAGCCGGAGGCAGTGAAACTCATGCGGCGTACGTCTCGCGCGCGTGAACTGCTGACGAGACTGAGATATCGGCCGACTTCATCCGTGAGTTCCCGATCGGCCAGACGCACCGATGTGCCCGGCGCCAGATCGAAGCTGCGCATTTCACCGGTGTCGGTTACGAGAGAAAAACTGGTCACGTCCTCGAAGTCGTCTTTCGCCTTCTGCCTGCGGAGTTTCTCCACGCTGAGCAACCGGCCTACGGCTGTGGCCGAGCCGCTGCGGACCTCGACTCGCGCGCCTCGCAGTGCGGTTAGATACTCAGCTTGCGTAATCTGCTCGCCGAAGGGCAAGCGCAGAGATTTGAGTCGCTCCTCCAGCGGAGCGATCGAGTTGTAGCGGACGGAGGAGACACGTCCCTCTCCAAGGTCGACGGCCGTCAGGGACTTCAGCACGTCATTCAATTGCGCTGTGGTGAAGTCGATACTGAGGTCCTGTGTGCCGTGGACATGAGCAGCGTGCTCGAAATATCCGACTCCGTTCTTGTAAAGAACCACACGCTTCACTGGCAGCCTCGACGAGGAGTCGCCCGTGGCTGCGGGCACGGCTTTGGACGGATCCGACTTTTTCTGAGCTGAAACGGTGCAGGCAAGGCAAAGGAAGAGGACGGGCAGAGATAGACGGCGCATGTACACCTCCGATTTCAAAAACCGGTGATTCTACAAAAGCCGAAGTCTAAATTGAGGTTGAGGCGGAGTTGAGTGACTCAGCTCACTTGGCAGGCAGTTTGAAATCACGCAGGGAAAGTTCCAGTCCACCGTACTCGGGGTGGTCGTTCTTCCCTACCGAAAAAGCGATCTCGAGCGGATCGCCGGCAAGAAGGGGGGTGTTTTGCAGGCGATCCGCCATGTGCCAGCCCAGAGCATCGAAAGTGACGCGCATCCTCCGATCCCGACTCTCGTTGGAGGGAACGGCGTAGCCTGCGCGGCTTGCGTCTTTTTTTTCGCTGCGGCGAATCTCTGAGCCATCGGGGTGGCAGCGCGGAGTTGCCAGAATGGCCGCAGCGGAGAGTTCGCGATCGTCTTCGGCTTGAGGCAGCGGCTGTCCGGCTCTGAGCTTCAGTTTAACGTGCTTCTCCTTCAGGATGCGCGGAGGAGCCATGATTTCGACCCGGCTCGAAGAGAAAACCGGTTCGGAGTTTCCCATTCCGTAGGGTTCGAGTAGCTGGAGAGCCTGATAGAGTTCCGGCGTTACATCGGCCAAGCTCAGTTCCCCATCGAGGTCGAGAATTGGATCGAAGTCCACAGGCTTGAGGCGAGTGCGCGCAAACTGATCGAGACGCGTGCGCAACTCGGGGACATTCGCCGCAGGCATGGCAAATCCGCAGGCGTGGGAGTGGCCGCCGTAACGGGAGAACAAAGGTCCGCACGATTCGACAGCTTCCAGGAGGTGGAATGCGCGGATGGACCGTCCGGAGCCATAGGCTTGGTCTCCATCACGCGAGATGACGAGAGTCGGGCGGTTGTAGCGTTCAACAATACGCGTCGCGGTAATGCCGATGACGCCGCGATGCCATCCTTCGCCGTCGATGACGATGCAGTAGGCATCCGCGAGGCTCGCGTCTTCCGCAAAACGCTCTTCGACCGCGCGCAGAATCTTGCGCTCCTCTTCCTGTCGATCGGTGTTGAGCTGGTCTAGTTTCGAGGCCAGTTCCCTTGCCCGCGTGACATCCTTCACGCTGAGCAGTTCGATGACGTCGCGTGCGACGTCCATGCGGCCCGCGGCATTGATGCGCGGAGCAATGCGAAATCCGACCTCGCCGGAGGTTGGCGGACGGTTGGTTGAGATCTGAGCCGTTTCCAGCAGTGCTTTTAGTCCGGGATTCACGGCCCTGCGCAAGGCATCGAGCCCGATGGCGGCGAACACGCGATTCTCCGAAGTGAGCGGCACCGCATCGGCAATCGTCGCGATCGCCACTACTTTCATAAAAGACCGTAGCAACTTGTTCTGATCTTTTGCATCAAGGCGGCGCTGCATCAGGGCCTGCGCGACTTTGAAAGCTACTCCTGCGCCACAAATCTGCTTGCAGGGATACTCGCATCCCTTCTGGTTGGGATTTACGACCGCCAGCGCATTGGGCACACCATCAGCTCCAGGGAGATGATGGTCGGTAACAACCAGATCCACACCCAAGCGGCGTGCGGTTTCTGCCGGGGCAAAGGCGCGGATGCCCATATCAACGCTGATGATGAGCCGGATGCCCGAAGCCGCGGCGCGCTCGATCACGTCATCGCGCATATCGTAACCTTCGCGAATCCGATGCGGGACGTGGAAGTCCGCCGATCCGCCGCAAAGCTCGATCGCCGTTTTCAGGATGATCACCGCCATCGTGCCGTCAACGTCATAGTCGCCGTAAATCAGGATGGGTTCTTTGCGCTCAATGGCAGCATCGAGACGGTCGACCGCTGCGCGCAGTCCGGTCATCAATCCGGGAGAATGCAGATGATCGAGTGATGGAAAAAGGAAGCGATGTGCGGACTCAGGATCGTTGAGGCCACGGCGAACCAGCAGCGGCGCGAGCACATGCGCGACGCGAGCCACGGGACTGCCGCTGAAACTCGAATCCGAACGCAAACACGGAATCAGGGCATCGACCAGGGCCTGGTCCGTTGGCTTTTGAATCCACTGCATGGGAATACGGCAGTGTACTCCAGTCGGGACTGTGCGAAAGTTGTGCTTCGCGCGGCGGACAGCCGACGCGGCTGTCTCCACATCGTGAGGACGACTAGATTTCTTCGTCCTGGTCGGGTTCGTCGAGGGTGAGACCGCCGAATTCGTCGGAGACTTCCAGCAGGTGCTGGTAGCGCTCGTACCATTCCGTGCTGACTTCGCACAGGAACATCGATCCCTGATAGGCCCAGCCCAGCTGCAGGTATCCGACTCTTCCGACGTGGGCGCGCAGCCAGCGAGCGTCTTCGACATCGTCGCCGTCGGTGAATTCGGAGTTGGTCAGGCGCTGCACCATCTCGTCGAGTTCCGTGCGCTCGAGCGTCCATGCGTGCATGGTTAAAAAGGGAGCGCCGGCGGCCTTCGCGAGTTCGACAAAGTCCTTCCAGCCGTCCTGATTGTCGCCCATCTCCCACATGACACACTGCACCTCT
The DNA here is from genome assembly GCA_963727085.1 of Terriglobia bacterium. Classification (GTDB taxonomy): domain Bacteria; phylum Acidobacteriota; class Terriglobia; order Terriglobales; family Acidobacteriaceae; genus Sulfotelmatobacter. Next base: position 996,940 of record CAVSER010000009.1, read on the forward strand.
TCGTAATCCACGAAACCGTGGAAGCGGCGCATGCCATGGCCTTCGATGAAGGCAATCATGTCGTCTTTGACTGTGCTGAGATCGTCAGGAATGGGAGACATAATTCACGAGAAACGGCAAACTTTTATTGTATGCCGTTCGCCATTTTGCCGCCACCGCAAGCCGGACTAATGTGGCGCTGGAGCGGTCATTAGACTCACGAACATCCGGTAGAACCTGGCCGTATCGAGGTCGAATTGAATCTCCGCAAGCTGCGTAGCCGGCTTGAAGCTATCGTCGGCCTTCCATGTCAGCGTGTTTCCGTAATCAGCACCGCGATCCAGGTCGACCGTCATGTAGCGGGTCTCGGTCTTTGTGATGATGCTGGGATCGAGCCAGGCCGCGGCGGTGATCTCGTCCCACATGATGTCGGCGCCCGGAGTAAGCATGGCAAATTTGGAGATATAGCGAGCGAGAGGAGTTCCCGAGGCCTCGATTTGCTTCACCATGTCCCCCGTCATGTGAGTCTTCACCGAGACATCGGTGGGGGTGCAGATAATCTTCTTCCATGGAGCGCGCAAGACGACGGCAGCAGCATCGGGATCGAACCAGAAATTGAATTCATGCCGCGGATTGTTTACGAACTCCGGATTGTCGGTCTGCGGGCTGATGCTTCCCCCCATGAAGATGAGTGATTGGGCAAGTTCCGGAACCTGCGGATCGAGCGAGATGGCCAGCGCAAGGTTGGTCATGGGGCCGCCTTCATAGATCGTCACTTCATGCGGATACTTGTGGACCATCCGGACAATGAAATTGGCGGCATTTTCATCGGCGGGCTTGCCCTTCGGCTGTCCTTCCGGAAGAGGAGGCACGACAGAAGGTTCGTGCCACCAGCGCTCGTCCCACGCGCCGGCGTAGGCGACTTTGCCATAGCGCTGTTGCCAGGATTGCGATTCGGCCCGGGTACGAACCAGCGGAAACGCAGCGCCCGGAACGACTGGGATGTCGGTGCGGCCCATGATCTCAAGCAGACGGAGCGTGTGAGCAACTTCTTCGTCGCGCCACGCGTCTCCGCTGACGACTGTGATCCCGAGGACCTCCGCTTGCGGCGATTGGACCAGCATGGCGACCGTTTGCATATTGCTGCCGCCCGGTCCGGAGCAGTCTTCGTTGATGATGATTTTCCGGCGCGACTGAGCGAGGCTGACGGAAGCGGAGAGAGATAGCAAGAGGACGACGGATTTTAGAGTTTTCATTGTTTGGCGAAGCCACAGGGGCTAAAGCCCAATCTATTGAATGCCTTTTCGCGGACCTAAAGGGCCGCTCTTCCACGGCAGTGCGTGTGACCGGAATTCTGAACGCATTAGAGTCCTGCGCTACTTCTTTCCCGGCGGACGCGTCATCAGGTCCATGTAGGTTTTGTAGAACTTCTGCGCGTCAATATCGAACTGCACGGTCGCAAGCTTCTCATACGGTGGCACTACCGACGACGGGTCCCAGAAGAGCGTGTTACCGTAGCCCGCGCCGTGATCGATATCGATATCCATATAGAGCTGCTTCTGCCCAGTGATAATCGATGGGTCGATCAGCGCGATGCCTGCAATCTCGTCCCACATATAACCGGGCAGCGAATATTTATCGAGATATTCGGTGATCGGCGTCTTCGCCTTCGAGACCTCCGTTTTCATCTCCGTGGTGTAACGAGTCTTGACGGAGATATCGATGGGCGTGATCGTCATCTTCTTCCAGTGCGCGCGCAGAACTATGCGGGCAGCCTCGGGATCGAACCACCAGTTAAATTCCCGCCTCGCGTTGAGCGCCCCTTTGTCGATGGCGCCCTTATCGGCGTAGAGGCCTCCGCCCATCAGGACAAACTCTTTGGCGAGGGTTGCAACGGAAGGATCCAGTTTCAAAGCCAGAGCGTAGTTCGTGAGCGGGCCACCAGCCCACAGCACGACCTCGCCGGGATACTTGTGGACCATGTCGACGATGAATTGTGCGGCATGCGCAGAGCGCGCTTCGATGTGCGGTTCGCCTTCCGGCATGGGCGGGACGACGTTCGGCTCGTGGTAAGGCATCTCGTAGATGATCGAACGATTCGCCTTGAACTTGTCGGTCCACGCGCCCTTGTACTCGAACTTGCCGTACAGGGCTTCCCAGCGCTCGGATTCTTCTTTGGAGTTGATCAACGGAAACTCGGCGCCCTGGTACACCGGAACATCGGTGCGGCCCGAGATTTCGAGCAGACGCAGCACGTGTTGTGTTTCTTCCTTGACCCACTGATCTCCGCTGACCGTAGTGATGCCAAGAACGTCGAACTTCTCGGACTGAAGGAACACGAGAATGGCCTGCTGGTCGCTGGTTCCGGGGCCGCGGGCGTCCTGGTCGACGATGACTTTGATTTTCTGGGCGAAGAGAGAAGTGCCTAACAGAACGGAGAGGAGAAGAAAGCGCGCAATATTACAGCTCCAATGGCCCACACGTCCTCCGATTCCTACGGCAAAAGTATAGGGCAGACCGAGCACGCTCAGCCTGCCCTGTACTTTAAATCAGTTCGTCAGAACAATAGCTTGAGAGCGAATTGAACCACCCTGGGATCTTTCACAGTTCCGTTCACGACACCGAAACTCGTCGGTGCCTGGATATCCTGCATAGCACTTGCGCCGCCCGACAAATAAAACTGGGGGTGGTTCCATGCATTGAAGAACTCCGCACGGAAGTCCAACCGCATACTTTCGTACGGTAGCGGGAAGTGCTTGATGAATGAGATATCCGTGTTCACAAACCTGGGACCGATCACGGGAGCGCGTTTTGCATTTCCGAGTTCCCCTGGCGCCGCTGACTCAAATGCGCAAGGATTGAACCAATTCTTGAGTGTATGCACCTGAGCTGGCGCATTGCACAATGGATTATCGGCTACTGGGCCTCCCTTGTTAGGATCGCCAACTTGATCAGGCCGGTTCAGATTGTTCCCATTCCACGAGAACGCAACGCCAGAAGCATTGGCGCTGTCGACCACAAATAGAGGAAAGCCGGAGGTTGCTCTCTCGATGACATCCACCTCCCAATTTCCCAATATCGTGTTCACTGCCCCGTTCCAGTCAGACCCGAAGTGTTTACCCTTCCCAAACGGCAGGTCATAGGTCACGCTTGCCGTGAACTGATGGTTGAGATTGATCTGAGACAAGCCCCAATCCGCTGAACTTGTTCCCGGCAACGGAAAGTACGTCGCCCCTGGGAATGTACCCAAGCCATCGGGCATTCCGGAGTCATAGGTGTGGGAGTAGGTATAACCCAGCAAAGCATACAGTCCGTGACGGACGCTCTTGGTCTCGGCTTTGACCTGAAAGGAGTCGTAGTGCGCCTTTCCAGCATCGTTGCTGTTTGCGATGGTCAATGGGAACAAGAACGTTGGCGCACCCCACTTCGGCCCAAATGCCGCTCCTCCGGGGCCACAACCCAAGGTATATCCCGGGACGATGCCGCAGGCGGCCGGAGATCCAACATTCAGGTTAAGACCGTCTACAAGGATATGTGAACTGCGAGAACCTGCATACCCGGCTGTCAACACGACGTTCCCGGGTAGTTGGTGCTCGAGGTTCACATTGAACTGCTGCACACGTCCTTGTTTGAAATTAAGATTCTGGGACTGAAGAGTGCCAGGAAACGATTGTGGGCTTGGCGGGACCGTAATCGGATTCAACGTGCCATCGAGGAACAAATACCGGTTTCCGCAGTTGAGGGGTGTCGCCGACCCTGCATTATTGAACGGGCATGGTCCGAAGAAATTGTCTGACTCGGCAAAATAGGGTGGGTTTTCCCACAATCCCTGTGCGCCTTGGTTCCACGATGAATCGTGGAATATGGCATAGCCGCCACGTATCGCGGTCCTCTGCGACCCAAACGGCTTCCACGCCACACCGATACGCGGCTCGAAAGCCGTTTTATCCATCTGGACTCCGACGCGCCCATCAGAACGGACGCAGATCGTACAGGCGCCATAATCTGCCGTGCCGGCGACAAAGAACTTTCCGCTGTTGAAGTCGAAGTTCGCCTGGCGATTGTGGGCTTCTGTCACTGGAGTGACGAGAGCCCAGGCCAACCCCAAATTCAAGGTCAAATCCGGGGTCACACGCCAATTGTCCTCCACGAATGGGCGGATCAGTTTCCACCGACGCCCCGTCGTCGCTCCGAAGAATGTCTGATCATGGATACCTCCGCCCAATTGGCCTAGCAACAGATCAGCCGTCGCATCGCCGGTCAGACCGAAATTGATGAAGAAGCCGTCCTGGAAGGCACTCGTCTCCACATTCATTTGCTGCGCGCGGAACCCACCTCCAACCTTGATCTCGTGCTTCCCGCGAATCATGTCAAAGGAGTCGGAAATCTGGAAGACGTTGGTCCCGCCCTGAAAGGGCGCAAATCCACGGTCTCCGAGAGCCCAATAGTTATTCATTAGCGTGGAGCTCATGCCGCAACTGATGCAGTCTTTTGTCGATTGGCTCGCAACGCCAGTGGGAGCGTTCGGGCACTTGCTGTTCAGATTTGCGCCGAGAATTCCCACGTTAGCTGCTTCGCAGCTCCGATCTCCAAACGACAAGATGTGGTTAAAGATCCTGTTGTAGCCCGCTGTGAACTGGTTGATATTTCGGTCGGAAAAGATGTGAGTTTCCGACACCGCGACGTTGCGAGCGTGGTTCGTGATGTCTTGGGTGCTTCCAAAGGCATTTGCTTCTGCGAAACCCGGCGAACCTCCAGGAATGAATGAGGTTGCTTGATCGTAACTAAACCGGCCAAAGATAGAGTCTCTGCCCGAGAAGGTGTGATCCAGCCTCACATCAAACTCACTGTCGTTAAGCGATCGGACGGGAACGTTGGAGAAATTGGTTAGGGTATTGAAATTGATAACATTGGGCTGCGGATACATCTTCATCATCGCCAACCCCGACGGATCGACGGAAGGGTTCACGGTCGGATCAAACATGTTCGAAGGAATTCTATTGCAGTTCACGCCGGCCGCTTGCACGCCGCCCGCCCCCGCGGGCAAGGGATTTCCGGACCCGTCACATTGGAAAGGCGAAAACGTATAAGGGCTATTGATATCGCCGAAGCCGTCTGCGTTCGTGGAACCATCAAAAGTGCCCGGCCGAGCCACTCCCAGAGGATCAAGTGTGTAATCTCCAGCCAACATAGCTGCGGTTGGAACCAACCCGTTGAATACAATTCCACGCCGTCTTCTTGTTCCTTGATAGTCGGCAAAGAAGAACGTTTTATCTTTCTGGATGGGTCCACCGAGGGATCCACCGAATTGGTTCAAATTGAATTTGTCCTTCGTGGTAGCGAAATAACTTTTAGCATCGAGTGCCGTATTCCGGAAAAACTCAAAGACCGATCCGTGGATTTTGTTCGATCCGGCCCTTGTAGTGATGAGGACAGTCGGTCCAGCGCGTGTCCCGAACTCGGCAGAATAGTTGTAAGTCAGAACCTTGAATTCCTGGATGGCGTCGATCGAAGGCTGAATTGAGATGCCGCCAGCGGTTAACTCGTTATTATCGACACCGTCGAATAGCCAGTCTGTGCTCTGGGCTCGCGATCCTCCCACTGACAGGGAGTATGTTCCGCGGGTGGACACCTCGCTGCTTGGACCTTGGTTGAAAAAGCTTCCGGGATTCGTTTCCTGCGCCACGCCGGGAATCAGGGTCGCTAACTGGACAAAGTCACGGCCGTTCAAAGGGAGTTCGGCCACCTGTTCCGACGTGATCACCTGACCAAGTGTCGCATTCGTAGTCTGGACCGCTACCTCCGTCGCACTTACTTCGACGCTAGTGCTGACCGATGCCGGAGCCAACTTGAAGTCGAGTTCGCGGTGTTCGTCAACCTGCAATCGGAGATCTTTGGATTCTGCGGGCTTGAACCCGGCGGCTTCCACATGAACTGTGTAAATACCAACGCCGAGCAAAGGAACCAGAAAATGCCCACTGTCGTCGGTCGCCGCGTCGCGAGAAATGTTGGTGGCCTGAACGGTGACCGTGACCTTCGCGCCTGTGACCACTGCACCTGAATTGTCGGAGACTGTTCCGGAAAAGCTGCCGGTCGCTTGACTGAAGAGGTATGGACTACAAAGTCCGAGAAATAAAAACACGAATACTGCGGAAAGCGCATGCTTCCTCGACATTAGCTGTAAGCCCCTTTCGGCGGCCCCTCCGCCTTAAAACAAAAAGACCCTCCCCCTTCCAGATGAAGTTGGGAGGACTCCCCACTGCAGACAGGCCTTATAAATTGGAGGTTACTGGTTCGTCAAGAGTTTTCGTAGTGGAAAACCGTTAGGAGCCAAGGCTTAGGCGAACGTTAAAGAAAAACGATTTTGCCGCGCATAATCCGACAGGAGAGCTGGCGCTAGCGATTCCGACTGGAACGAAAATGCGAGCAGTGTGGAAAAATGGGCCGGGCGAATCCGCCACTATGAGCGCGCCGCCCACTCTTTGTCGAAGCGCGCACGGTCATAGAACGATTTCTGCGTGCCTACGCCTGTGGTGGACAGTCCAGCGTACAAATTCGCACGCCGCAAAGCTTCTTTCTCCGGGATTCCCTCCCCGAGAAACACAGCAAAGCTGCCGATGAAGGCGTCTCCGGCTCCCGTGCTGTCTACGCTTTTCACGGCGAACGGAGCCACGTGTTCGTATCCGTCAGGGCTGGCGATCAGGGATCCGTTCGCCCCGAGCGTGATGATCACGCGCTGAATGCCTTCTGTGACGAGTTGCTGAGCGCACTTGCGCGCGTCCTCCACGTTCTTCACAGAACAGCCGGTGATTGTTTCAGACTCGCTCTCGTTCGGAACAAAGTAGTCCAGCCCCTTGAGTCTCACCATGTCGACTGGCTGCGCCGGGGCCGGATTCAGGATGCAGCGGATTCCGTTCCGGTGAGCGAAGGCGACGGTATAGTAAACCGTTTCCACCGGAATCTCGAACTGCAGGACGATGCAGTCGACGGTCTTGAGCATGTCGGCGGCGGCATCGACATCGGCAGGTTTCAGCGCATCGTTCGCGCCTTTCACCACCAGGATGCGATTCTGCCCGTTAGGTTCGACGAAGATCGGAGCCACTCCACTCGAAAGCCCCTCGACCTGCTTCACGTGCGTCGGATCGATTCCCTGCTTGCGGAAATTCTCGATGGTTGCGGGACCGAACAGATCACTCCCCACACGCGCCACCATGAAGACATCCGCGCCGCACAGCCGCGCAGCCACGGCCTGGTTGGCGCCTTTACCGCCGAATCCAAGGTCGAACTTTTGTCCGAAGATGGTTTCGCCGGGCTTGGGAAACTGGTTTGTGAATGTCGTCAGGTCGATGTTGGCGCTGCCAACAACCGCGATGCGAGGGCGTTTTGCCATGGTGCCGAGGTCTCCGATTTTACGGAAGGGCGAGTCTATTAGCGCACTTGAGGGAAGTCAACGGCGGCGTCCGAACGACGCGAGGACAGCAGATTATTTCTGCTATAGTTTCCTTCCTCAAGAGTTGCCATCTGGAGGGTCCATGCCTCGCAATGTCCGCTGCGCTCTGATCCAAGCCAGCAACGCTCTCGGTACCGATCGTCCTCTTGCGCAAATCCGCAAGGCGATGATCGACAAGCACATGAAGTTGATCGAGCAGGCGGCGAAGAAAAAGGCCCAGATCCTCTGCCTGCAGGAACTCTTTTACGGTCCTTACTTCTGCGCCGAGCAGAACGCCCGCTGGTATGAACTTACCGAGAAGGTGCCGGAGGGCCCGACGATTCAATTGATGCAGAAGGTCGCAGCCAAACACAAGATGGTGATTGTGGCCAGCGTGTACGAAGAGCATATGCCCGGCGTGTACTTCAATACCGCTGCGGTGATCGATGCAGACGGGCGCTATCTCGGTAAGTATCGCAAGCATCACATCCCGCACTGCCATCCCGGATTTTGGGAAAAGTTCTACTTCACTCCGGGCGACCTGGGCTATCCCGTATTCGAAACAAAATACGCGAAGGTCGGCGTTTACATCTGTTACGACCGGCACTTCCCGGAAGGTGCGCGGATTCTCGGACTGAACGGGGCGGAGATCGTCTTCAATCCGTCAGCAACCGTTGCGGGCTTGTCGGAATATTTGTGGGAACTCGAGCAGCCCGCGCACGCCGTCGCAAACGGGTACTTTGTGGGTGCCATCAATCGCGTCGGGACCGAGAAGCCGTGGAGCATCGGCGAATTCTACGGAAAGAGTTACTTCTGCAATCCGCGCGGCAAGATCATTGCGCAAGCGAGCCGTGACAAAGACGAAGTCGTCGTCGCCGATCTCGACCTGGACATGATCAATGAGGTGCGCAAGGTTTGGCAGTTCTTCCGCGATCGCAGGCCGGAGAGCTATGGTCCATTGATAGCCCAGAGCATCAAGTCCGTGGCGGCTGACTAGCTGGAGATTTGGTCTCACGGTCCAAGTTTCAAGGTTTCACAGTTTCAACGTTTCAAAGTTCAATCGAATGACAACTTCCGAAGCGGCTTTGCAGGCACGCATCGAATCCAGCCCGCTTTATAACCACGACCTTGCGCCGGCTAGCGCTGACAAGCGGCATTGGGGAACCTACAACTTCGCCGCGCTCTGGATCTCCATGTCGGTGAACATCCTTACCTACATGCTCGCTGCGAGCCTGATTCAGGGCGGCATGGACTGGAAGCAAGCGGTCGCCACAATCTTTATCGGAAATGTGATCGTGCTCGTGCCGATGCTGCTCAACTCGCATCCCGGCGCAAAGTACGGAATTCCCTTCCCGGTTCTCGCACGCGCCTCGTTCGGAGTCCTGGGCGCGAACGTCGCGGCCGTGCTGCGGGCACTGGTCGCATGCGGATGGTTCGGCATCCAGGCGTGGATTGGCGGCGAGGCCATCAGCACATTGCTCGCAACTCTGGTTCCCGCGTGGAAGAACTTTCCATACGGCGCCGCTGTATGCTTCTTCATTTTCTGGCTGATCAACCTCGCCGTGGTGCTGAAAGGAATCGAGTACATCCGGTTGCTGCAAGGCATCAGTGCGCCCGTTCTGCTCGCGGTTGGACTTCTTCTGCTCGGTTGGGCTTATCACGCCGCGGGCGGCTTCGGACCCATGCTGTCGGTCCCGTCGAAATTCAACAGCTTTCCGGATTTCCTCAAGTTCCTGATTCCCGCACTCAACGGCACCGTGGGCTTCTGGGCGACAGTCTCACTGAACATTCCCGACTTTACCCGATTCGCGCGAAACCAGCGCGAGCAAGTCATTGGACAGGCGCTGGCTTTACCGACCACGATGACGCTCTATGCGTTTGTTGGTATTGTGGTCACGTCGGCGACGGTCGTTATTTACGGAACGGCGATTTGGGATCCGGTCCAACTGCTGAGCCGGTTTCATTCTCCGATTGCGGTTGTGATCTCGCTTCTGGCAATTCTTCTCGCAACCTTGAACGTGAATATCGGAGCGAATGTCGTATCGCCCGCCAACGATTTCTCCAACCTGTGGCCTCAGGGAATCAACTTCCGCACGGGTGGCATTATCACGTGTTTCATGGGCGTAGCAATGATGCCGTGGAAACTGCTGGCGAACTACCGGACGTTCATCCTCGGATGGCTCGGCGGTTACGCGGCATTTCTCGGGCCCGTGGCCGGCATTATGATCTGCGACTACTTTGTGATTCGCCGGCGGGTGCTGAACGTCGACGACTTGTATCTGCGCGGCGGCCTCTATGAATATTCCCGCGGATTCAACTGGCGCGCGGTGATCGCGTTAGCCCTGGGAGCGGGAACTGCCCTCGCCGGACTTGCGTCCACGTCCATCCACGCCCTGTACGACTACTCCTGGTTCGTCGGATTCGCGGTCTCGTTCGTGGCGTATTACGCTTTTATGCGGTTCGAGAGAGGATCGTCGCTGGCTACCGAGCAAGCCTAGTGCGCGATTGCTTTGCGAAATGCTGGCAGAACCTCGCGTTTATAGACTTCAAGCGTGTCCTCTTCATCACCGCACATTAAATAGATATTGAACTGGGTGACTCCCGCATCGGCCAACGCTTTCAGTTTCTTCACCTGCTGGTCCACCGGTCCGATGAGAGTGAAGCGATCCACCACTTCATCGGACACAAATTCCGCGTTGCTGCTCTCCACTTCGCAATGATGCTGGTAATCGTAGTGACCGCGCTCCTGCACGTACGAGGTCAGCGCCGGGGGAAGATCTTCGGGCTTGTACTGGCGGATCAGATCCATCACGTGGTTTGAAACCAGTGCCGGGAACCAGCGTACGCGCTCGCGCGCCACGTTTAGATCACTCGCGACCCACACCGGAGCGGCCGCCATGACTTCAATTTTGCCAGGATCGCGGCCCGCCTCTCGAGCTCCGTCCTTCACGAAGCTCATGCACCACTCGATCAAGCGCCGGATCGGCGAATTGCAGAATGATGCCATCGGCGACACGGCCGGCCATCGACAGAACCTTGGGCCCGTAGCCTGCAATCCAGACGCGTGGAGGGATCTGCGCCCATGTAAGCCGCGCCGGTTGTCCATCGTGCTGAATCTCTTTTCCGGACGTAAGGTCCCGAAAGTCCTTCACTGCCGCTTCCAGTTGCTTCCAACTGACGGGCTTCTTCCCCAACACCCGGCGAGAGCTGTCGCCTCGCCCGATACCCAACTCCATGCGTCCGCCGGAAATCAGGTTGAGCGTTGCGAACAAACTTGCGGTGACGGTTAGATCGCGCGTCGCGGGATTCGTCACGCACGTGCCCAGCCGCATGCGTTCCGTATTTGTCGCCATCAATGTAAGTAGCGGGTAAGGCTCTTTCCAGAGAACGTGCGAATCGAAGATCCACCCGTACTCGAACCCAGCCTGCTCTGCCTGGCGCGTCAAGGCGATGATCCGTTCGACTGAGAGATCAGGTTTGATGGTGATACCGAATTGCATGGGCTGGTCCCTTTCCGAGAACAGTGGCGGGCGCTTCGCGTGAAGAACTAAAGGGCGGCAGTGTAGCATAGTTCTCTTTGCGGGTCGGCGTGCTGCTGGAGGCGAAATGAGCTTCGACACTATCATCAAAAACGGAACTGTTGTGACGGCAACCGATACGTACACCGCCGACGTCGCGATTGCGGACGGGAAGGTCATGGCCGTCGCCAAAGACCTGCCAGTCGAGAACACATCAAAGGTGATCGATGCCACGGGCAAGCTCGTGCTGCCCGGTGGCATCGATGTACACACGCATCTTGATATGCCATTCGGAGGCACAACGAGCGCCGACGACTTCGAAACGGGGACGCGCGCGGCTGCGTTCGGCGGCACAACGACCCTCATCGATTTCGCCATCCAGTACAAAGGGCCAGAAGCTGCGAGAGGCGTTCGACACCTGGATGGGCAAGGCTTCAGGCAAAGCGGTCTGCGATTATGCCTTCCATTGCATCGTGACCGACATCTCGCGCGGACAACTTTCCGAGATGAACGACCTGGTACACGAAGGCGTGACCAGCTTCAAACTATTCATGGCGTATCCCGGCGTGTTCATGCTGGATGACGGAAGCATATTCAAGGCGCTACAAACGACATCCAAGAACGGCGGGATGGTTTGCATGCACGCCGAGAACGGAAGTGCGATCGACGTCATTGTGCAGCAGGCGCTCGCCGAGGGGAAAAAGGCGCCGAAGTATCACGCGCTCACGCGTCCAACCACCGCAGAATCCGAGGCAACGGCCCGCGCCATTGCGTTAGCTGAGATGGCAGGCGCGCCCATCTACATCGTCCACCTCAGCTGCAATGACGCGCTCGAAAAAGTGCGAGAAGCGCGCGATCGCGGCCTGCCCGTCTATGCGGAAACCTGTCCACAATATTTATATCTCTCAATCGACAACTTCGATGCGCCGGGTTTTGAAGGAGCGAAGTACGTCTTCACTCCGCCGCTCCGCGAAAAGTGGCATCAGGAGAAACTCTGGAACGGACTCAAGCGCGATCACTTGCAGGTCGTCTCGACGGATCATTGCCCGTTCTGTTTCAAGGAGCAGAAGGAACTCGGGAAAGATGACTTCACAAAGATCCCCAATGGCGGTCCGGGGGTGGAGCATCGCATGAGTCTGATCTACTCCGGTGGAGTCGCCGGCGGGCGTTTCAGCGTGAACCGGTTCGTAGAACTCGTCTCGACCACTCCCGCTAAACTTTTCGGACTTTATCCCCGCAAAGGAACCATCGCAGTCGGCAGCGATGCTGACCTGGTGATCTTCGATCCGCAGCGCAAGCACACGATCAGCGCAAAGACGCACCACATGCGAGTGGATTATTCGATGTTCGAAGGCATACAGGTCACCGGGATGCCGGACATCGTTCTGTCTCGCGGCAACGTGGTCGTGAATGGCGACAAATTTCTTGGGCGAGCGGGGCAGGGAGAATTTCTGCGGCGGTCCACGTACGCCCAAGTGAACGGATAGCGCTAGCGGAGAGCCATGGACAGCGCCTGCTTCCAGCGGGAATTGTCGATTTCCCAGCAGACCTTCGCCTTGCTGGCCGCGGAAATTGCCGGCTGCCAAACTGCACAGTTGCGCTCATCCTCGGCAACGTTCAGGCGATCTACCACCGTCATGCCGCGAGTCAATTCACTCTGCGTCTCGACCTCGACGTAGTGGTCACTCCAAATGGTTCCAACCGTCGGATCGAGTGCCAGGCACATCGCGACGGGATCAGGCAGGCAGATGCCGTCTTCCCCGGTCTGGATCATTAGCGCTTTCCGCGCGTGACTGTTGCACTCGATCGCAAAGCGGGCAACCTTCGTTTTGAACGACAAAACCTCGTCGATGTCTTTGCCACCGAGTACAGCTCGACCGCGGCAGAGTTGCCATCCGATCAGTTCAACGGGAAGTCCGGTGCGCATGACAATGCTCGCGGCCTCCGGGTCCACAAAGATGTTGAACTCCGCCGCAGGAGTGACGTTGCCTTCACAGCACGGATTGCCACCCATCACGACACAACGGCTAACTTTTTTGACGATGTCAGGACGCCTTGAGACTGCGAGCGCTACGTTGGTCAGCGGGCCCAACGTGACGAGCACGAGTCCTGGATTCGCTTCGATGGTTTCGATGATGGCATCGACTGCGTGCTTGGGCTGCGCCTGGAGTTGCGGCGCCGCATATCCGTGATCGCCCAAGCCGTCGCGTCCGTGAAACCACGTGGCGTTCTGGTAAATCCGCATGAGCGGCCTGGCCGCGCCGGAGTATACGGGTACGTTGGCGCCGCACAGTTCCACGGTATAAAGCGCATTGCGGGTCGCCTGTTGAACATCCACATTTCCCGCAACTACCGTGATGGCTGCGACGCGCACGTCAGGAGCGCGCAACGCCATGATCAGCGCGACAGCGTCGTCGGACGCCGTATCCGTATCGATCAAGAAGGTTCTCGGCACGCGCGAAAGGATATCAGATGGACTTGCGAATGCCGACTTGTGGCTCACGCCAAAGCGGTGTAGAGTTACACGTTTTCCAAGGGAGACCTCATGTTCACACCGGCAACATTCAATGTTGCGCTGTTGATGATGATTTCCAGTGCCATTTGCTGGGGTTCGTGGGCCAACACGTACAAGGGCGTGAAGAATTATCGATTCGAGCTTTTCTACTGGGATTACGCGGTCGGCATCTTTCTCATCTCTCTGGTTCTCGCATTCACGATGGGAAGCACTGGACACGACTCGTCGAGCTTTCTCGCGAATGTGCGGACGGCCGACGGGAAGAACATCCTTTCCACTTTGGTCGGCGGCGCGATCTTCAATCTGGCGAATCTGCTGCTTGTGGCCGCGATCGACATGGCCGGACTCGCGGTCGCACTTCCGGTCTCAATCGGAATCGCGCTGGTGGTCGGAACGCTGTTGAACTACGTCCTTCAACCAACCGGCAATCTCCTCTTTCTCGCTCTCGGTGTGGCATGCGCCCTGATCGCCGTAGTGCTGGACGGAAAGGCATTCGGAAGCTTGACCGGAGCGCGCACGGCTTCGCGCAAGAGCATTGTGATCTGCGTGGTCTCCGGCGTGCTGATGGGACTGTGGAGCCCTTTCACGACCTATGGCACCACTCGCGGTAACGCGCTGACTCCGTACAGTTCTTGCGTGTTTCTGACGCTCGGAGCGCTGCTATCGTGCTTCCTCTGGAACATCTACTTCATGAAGCGCCCCCTAGAAGGGGAGCCAGTCGGATTCGGTGGATTTTTCAGCGGACCACCCTCGGGTCACCTGCTGGGACTGCTCGGCGGAATCATCTGGGGAATCGGAACGGTATTCAACGTGGTCGCCGGAAAATCGACTGGCTTCGCCATCTCGTATGCAATCGGACAGTCCGCTCCCATGGTCGGAGCGCTGTGGGGAATTTTCGCGTGGAAAGAGTTCAAAGGCGCGGGACCCGGTGCGAAAGTTTACCTGACTTTCATGTTCGTGTTCTATGCGCTCGCCATTTTGTTGGTGGCGCACTCCAACGGATAGCCCACAAGTTCGACCGCTTCTCGAAGACAAGCCGACGCATTTTCGCTTGTCTTGACCCAAGGCACGTAATATCGTTCCCTAGTTGACACTTGGGGGCCCGTCACACATAACTCATTCGGAGGATGACATGGCGCGCTCGGCCGGAAAAGCTCGCGTACTCGCTACATTTACTTATCCAACCAAAGTCGAAGTGCGCCAGCCGGAGTTTGAGCGGCTTGGCTCCGTCCGCCACCTGGATGTCAATGCGCTTTCCCGCGCTGCCAAGGCCGAGATCGAACTCGGCTATGTCAACACATGCTGCGATCGGCAGATGCTCCGCGCGGTCATCAGCAAGGGAATGGTAACCGGCCTGCGCGTTGACGCACCCGCGCAGAAGAACCGTAGTTCGATCTCCCCGGAATTCGCAAAGATGTTCAAGGAGGCTCGCAAAGCAGCCCTGAAGAGCCGTCCCGCAGGACCTAGGTTTCCGCTTCCGCTGAAAGAATTTCTGAAGACCAGTGTTGCCGATCTGGAAATCCAGACCCTGGTGTGCATACGCATCTGCCTCTGGGGCAGCTTCTGCATCACATGCTGCGTGCGCACGGATATCCCTGATTCTGACCCGATCTGCGGCCATGTCACCATTGATACGACAAAGCCCAGCCTTATCGGTTAGCGGAAGAAATCATTGTCTGCCTGAACTTATTTGCCTTTGATGCGATTTACAAATAGGCGAACGAACCGGTCCGCGTCCGAGGCAACGCACACGCGCGAGTTTGACTTCACTTCCTCCAAGCCATCGATCTCGTAGTGATCTCCGTGCAGAACGTTCTTTTCGTCGTATCCCATGCGATTAGCCACGGTCTCTCCGCGCGTAAACTCGCCCTTGGTCTCCACGTCCACGTGCATGTCTTTCAACGTGACCAGGCTTGGATCGATGACCGTGCCGACTGCGAGCGGGTCGTACATGGCAGCGCCCTGGTAGCCACTCTTTTCCGAACGGGTCACATAAAAATCGGCAAGCTTGTACAGGAAATCGCTCTCCGGCCCATGCATCGATTGCAGTTCCGCGAGATGTTTGCGCGTAATAAGCGTGCGCTCTCCAACGTCAGAGCCGATCATCGTCACCATCCATCCGGCATTGAAGACGATCGCGGCCGCTTCGGGATCGTTATAGATATTTGCCTCCGCAGCGCCGTTTACGTTTCCTCCGGTGATCGATCCGCCCATGATTACGATGTCTTTCACCAGCGGCGCAATTGAAGGATCCTTCGAGACGGCGAGCGCGATGTTCGTCAGGGGACCGACGGGGATGAGCGTGATTTCATGCGGATACTTATGCACGAGTTCAATGATGAGATCGGGGCCGAAGCGGGTGTCGGCCTTACATTTCGACGCTGGCAGTTCCACTCCGGCCAGCCCATTGGGGCCGTGCCAGTATTGCGCAGTTACCAGCTTTTGATTGAGAGGATGCTGCGCCCCACCGGAAACCAGCACATCACAGCGTCCGGCGAGAGAAACAATCTTCAAAGCATTCTCCAGCCCCTGCCTGCCGTCTACATTTCCGGGGACGACGGTGAGCGCCTCAACCTTGAGTTCGGGAGAATTCAGCGCCAGCAGAATCGCCATCGCGTCGTCGACACCGGGGTCGGTGTCGATAATGACGCGCTGTGTGGCAGTGGCAGGCAATGCCATCATTAAAATCGCAGCTACCGGCACGAAATAAGACAGCATGAGGGGTCGCTTCACGAGAAGTTCCTTGAACTCAAATTTTTGAATTCTAGAGCAACATGCCGGCAATGGACGCCGACATTAGATTCGCCATGGTCCCGGCCAGCATCGCCCGGAATCCGAGGCGCGCCAACTCGCCTCGTTTATTCGGAGCCAATGCTCCGATACCGCCGATCTGAATTCCGATCGAACTGAGATTAGCAAAGCCGCACAGCGCAAAGGTCGCGATGGTGACGGAACGCGGATCCAGCAATAGCTTCTTGTCTCCGAGCATGGAGAATGCTACGAGTTCATTTAAAACCATTCTCGTCCCAAGCAGGTTGCCGATAATGGAACAGTCATGGCTCGGGATCCCGATGACCCACGCGACCGGCCAGAAGATGTAGCCGAAAACCTGCTCCATGCTCTGCGGGAACCAGCTCACGTGCGCATGAATGCCGCCGAAAATGCCATTCACCAGGGCGATGAGCGCGAGAAACGAGATCAGCATCGCAGCAATGTTCAATGCCAGATGTAGTCCATCCGTTGTGCCTCGGGCAATTGCGCCGAGAAGATTTTCTTCCTTCTCGGTCTGCTCTTCTTCGGCACTCATGACGACTTTTCCGGCGGTCTTCGCCTGCTCCGTTTCGGGCACGAGCATCTTGGCCATCAGCAGGGTGCCCGGAGCGGTCATGATCACGGCGCTCAGCAAGTGCTTGGGATCAATTCCGAATGCGATGTAAGCCGCCATGATTCCGCCGGACACGTGCGCCATGCCGCTCGTCATGACTGTCATCAGTTCGGATCGTGTCAGATCGGCGAGGAAAGGCCGGATCGTGAGCGGAGCCTCTGTCTGTCCCATGAAGATGCTCGCCGCGACATTCAGCGATTCTGCGCCGCTCGCGCCCATGACACGCGTCATCACCCACGCAAAAATCCGGATGATGATCTGCATGATCCCGAAGTGATAAAGCACAGCGAAGAACGCAGCGATGAAGATCACCGTCGGCAGAACGCCAAACGCGAAGTATCCGAGTTGAGAACCGGGCTTTGCGAGATCGCCAAAAACGAAATGCGACCCGGCGTAGGCATAGCTCAGTAGCGTGGTTACGCCGTCACCCGCTTTTTGGAACACCCGTCGCCCGAAGTCAATCTTCAGCACGAAGACTGCGAAAAGAAATTGAAGTCCGAGTCCCCATGCCAGAGTCTTCAAGCGTATCGCGCGGCGATTTGTAGAGAAGATATAGGCCAGCCCCATTACCGTAATCAGGCCAAGTATTCCTGTGAATCGTCCCATCAGCGTGTCTCCCCTGACTTCGCGATGACTCTGTGGATCAGTGGCCTTTTCGTTTTCGGCGCAGCACCGGCGATCTCACAACTGTCCGCGATCAACTGGCGCGCTCGCTGAGCCCGGGCATCGTCGTTGTAATGAATCGTGGCAATGGGCTCTCCCACCGAAACTGTATCTCCGACTTTCTTATGCAGCACGATTCCTACCGCGGGATCAACGGAATCTTCCTTCCGCTCGCGTCCGCCGCCGAGGATCACGCACGCGGTGCCGATCTGCTCGCACTGTATCGCGGAAACGAACCCACTCTTCGCGCTCGTAACTTGAACCGTATCTTTGGCCTGAGGGAGTCGACTGCCATCATCGACTACTCCTGCATCTCCACCCTGCAGTTGAATCATCTGCCGGAATCGCTCCAGCGCCTTACCGGAGGAGATCAGTTCCTCGCTGCGCTGCTTTCCTTCCGCGATAGTGTTGGTCACGCGTCCGAGGAACAACATCCAGCCTGCCATGTGCAGACAAAGCTCTCGCAGATCTTCGGGCCCTCCGCCCTTCAGCACGTCGATAACTTCGACCACTTCAAGCGCATTTCCGATCATGTTCCCGAGCGGCTGATCCATGTCAGTGATCAGCGCGATGACTTCCTTCCCCATGCGCTCGCCGGTTTCGACCATGAGTTCGGCGAGAAAGACCGCATCCTTCTCGCTCTTCATAAACGCCCCGGAGCCGGTCTTCACGTCGAGCACGAGGGCATCGATGCCCTCGGCTAATTTCTTGCTCATGATCGACGCGCAGATCAGATACGGACTCTCGACTGTCCCCGTCACATCACGCAGCGCGTAGAGTTTGCGATCGGCTGGAGCGATCTCGGCGGTCTGGCCGATCATGGCGCAGCCGCACGTCTCCAGCACGCTCCGGAACTTCGATACTGACAGGTTAACGTTGAAGCCTGGGATCGCCTCCAGTTTGTCGAGAGTGCCGCCGGTGTGGCCAAGTCCCCTTCCGCTGATCATGGGCACGGCAACCCCGGCCGCGGCAGCCAGAGGCGCGAGCACCAAGGAAGTTTTATCTCCGACTCCCCCGGTCGAATGCTTGTCCACTTTCCTGGCGGACAAATCGGAAAGATCAAGCACCTCGCCGGATCGCAGCATCGCATCGGTGAGCGCGGCAGTTTCGGGGCGCGTCATGCCACGCAGCAACACGGCCATCAGCCACGCCGAGACTTGATAGTCAGGGATCTCGCCGCGCGTGTACGCATTGACCAGTCCCTCGATCTCGTCGCGAGACAGTTCAATCGCATCGCGCTTCTTGCGGATGACATCAATCGCACGGAATGTATGGGGCGTGGATTGACTCACTTGAGGCGGAACCCTTCCGGAAGAAGTTCGGTGATGTGAGCCTGCTTAGGACCACCTGCACCCTGGAAGAAGATGGTCGCGTCGGGCCCGAACTCGTAGATGACCTGGCGGCATGCTCCACAGGGAGAGCAGGCAACTCCATGGTCATTGGTCACCGCGACAGCCTGGATTTCAATGTCCGGCCCGAGTTGGGCGACTGCGGTAAAGATTGCGGTTCGCTCGGCACAGTTCGTCATACCGTACGAGGCGTTCTCTACGTTGCAGCCCGAGAACACCTTGCCGTTGGTCAAGAGAATGGCGGCGCCCACGTGGAAATTCGAATACGGAGCATGCGCGTTCTTCATCACCTTCGACGCGGCTTGCTCCAGCTTCGTGCGCACTTCTGGTGATAGAGCAGCCTTGCGAGCTTTTGAATGCGGCATCTGCGTTTCTAGAACGTAGGACTGGGACAAAGGAATCGTGCGCCATTGTAAACCTTGTGACGATCTTTTTCGCCAGCAACTCGCCTTGCCGCGTTGGGTGCCGTACAATTGCAACTCAAACAAACGTTCCCAGACCCGGGAACGCATGATTAGAAGGCACATCGCAATGTCTGGCAGCCGTCATCCCGGCCTCGCACGCAGTTCGGAACCCCGCACAGCAACAGGCGACCCGTATAGCGCAAATGCGATTGCATCGCTGAACGGACGCGCGCTCCTCGCCAACACGGGCATACCCCTCGATCTGAATTGGGTGCAGGAAGTGCGCGTGAACACGAGCGCCGTTGAGCGCCGAGCCCAATCGCAAGTAGCCCGGCGCACGGTGAAGAAGGAGTGGCAGGCAGCGTGGCTTCTGCGAGCCATCTCCTGCATGGACCTGACGACCTTGTCGGGTGACGACACCGACGAGCGCGTGCGCCGCCTCTGCGCAAAAGCGAAGCAACCGGTCCAGCAGGAACTTGATCAAAAACTCGGCATCGAAGATCTTCATATCAAGGTTGCAGCGGTGTGCGTTTATCACACCTTCGTCGAAACGGCGCTCCATGCGCTGCAGGGCAGCGAAGTTCACGTGGCCGCGGTTTCAACTGGATTTCCCGCAGGTCTCTCACCTTTCGAGGAGCGTGTCGGGGAAATCCGCCGATCCGTGGAAGCCGGTGCGCACGAAATCGACGTCGTGATCACGCGTGCGCATGTTTTCGGCGGACGCTGGCAAGCGCTGTATAACGAAGTGGCAGCGTTCAAGCACGCGTGTGGCAAAGCGCACATGAAGGTCATCCTCGGCACAGGCGATCTCCTGACCCTGCGGAACATCACGCGGGCAAGTGTGGTCGCCATGATGGCGGGCGCCGACTTCATCAAGACTTCCACCGGCAAGGAACCGACGAACGCCACAATTCCGGTGAGCCTGGTGATGCTTCGCGCGATTCGTGAATATGCCCAGCAGACTGGCATGGCGGTGGGATTCAAGCCGGCGGGCGGCATTCGTACGGCAAAACAATCGCTCGACTGGCTCTCCATGATCAAAGAAGAGTTGGGGGATTCCTGGTTGCGGGCAGAGATGTTCCGCTTCGGCGCCAGTGGGTTGTTGGGAGATATCGAACGTCAGCTCGAGCATCACGCAACGGGACGCTACTCTGCCGAGTACCGGCATCCGCTTGCCTAGGGAACACTTGCTGCATCTGCAACGACTGGCCGAGGACTCATGAGCATCGCGGAAAAATTCGTCAGCATGGAGTATGGACCAGCTCCCGAAGACCCGAAAGAAGCAGCCGCATGGCTGGACCGACATGGGCGCCGCTTGCAGCACTTCATCGGTGGCACATGGCGCGCACCTGCCACAGAGGAGTATTTCGAGACGCTTGATCCCTCCACCGGTGAGAAGTTGGCCAGCATCGCCCAAGGCTGTGCGGCGGACGTTGACGCTGCGGTCCAGGCAGCACGTGCGGCTTCCTCGAAGTGGCGCGCACTTACTCCGCACGCCAGAGCGCGTTACCTTTATGCCCTCGCGCGTCTCGTACAGAAACATTCCAGGCTGCTTGCCGTACTCGAGACGATGGATAACGGCAAGCCCATTCGCGAAAGCCGCGACATCGACATTCCACTCGTCGCTCGACATTTTTACTACCACGCCGGGTGGGCGCAGATTCTCGATCAGGAATTTCCGGATCACGAGCCATGTGGAGTCGTCGGCCAGATCATTCCCTGGAATTTTCCGCTACTGATGCTCGCGTGGAAGATCGCGCCGGCATTGGCCGCTGCAAATACCGTCGTACTCAAGCCAGCAGAGTTCACGTCGCTTACGGCGCTTGCATTCGCGGAACTGTGCAACGAAGCAGGACTGCCTCCAGGCGTAGTCAACATCGTTACGGGTGACGGCAGGACCGGTGAAGATCTGGTCAAGCATCTGGATGTGGACAAGATCGCGTTCACGGGTTCCACGGAAGTAGGACGAGCCATTCGCGGAGCAACCGCCGCGAGTCACAAGCGGCTGTCTCTTGAGCTTGGAGGCAAGTCCCCGTTCATCATCTTTGAAGATGCGGATCTCGACAGCGCGGTCGAAGGGCTCGTGGACGGAATCTGGTTCAACCAGGGACAAGTCTGCTGCGCGGGCTCGCGGCTCCTGATGCAGGAGAGCATCGCTGAGACGCTGATTTCGAAGATTCGCGATCGCATGAGCACGCTGCGGATCGGCCCGCCGCTCGACAAAGCCATCGATATCGGCGCAATCATTGCGCGCGTTCAACTCGACCGCATCACCCGCATGGTGGAGCAGGGCGTTGCCGACGGTGCAACCTGCTGGCAACCGCAAGTCGCGCTACCAACCAAGGGCTTTTTCTATCCGCCGACGCTTCTCAGCAATGTTCATCCGACTTCCATCGTCGCACAGCAGGAAATCTTCGGCCCTGTGCTCGCGGCGATGACCTTCCGCACGCCGCGCGAAGCGGTGGAACTTGCGAACAACACGGTCTACGGGCTCGCGTCCTGCGTTTGGAGCGAGAACATCAACATTGCCCTGCATCTCGCGGCGCAAATCAAGGCCGGAGTTGTCTGGGTGAACTGCACGAATATGTTCGACGCGGCTTGCGGCTTCGGCGGGTATCGCGAGAGCGGATACGGACGCGAGGGCGGTCGTGAGGGCATGCTCGAATACATGGAGCCGAAGTGGCTTAGGAACGCTGCCAAGCTAGCGGCATCGGGCCAAACGCCGACGTCTCCAACAGAGACGCAGAACAGCACGCCATCCATCGATCGCACGGTAAAGCTCTATATCGGCGGCAAACAGGCGCGGCCCGATTCCGGATACAGCATGGAAGTGCGTTCGCCCGAGGGCAAACTGCTCGGCGAAGCCCCGCTTGGCAATCGAAAAGATATCCGGAACGCGGTCGAAGCGGCGCACAAGGCAGAGGGCTGGGCCAAGACCACGGCGCACAATCGCGCACAAGTGCTTTATTACTGCGCAGAAAATCTTGAGTTGCGCAGCGAGGAGATCACACGTCGCCTCGCAGCTGTCGTTGGAGAAAAACAAGCCGCAGCCGAAGTCGAGTTAGGCATCCAGCGAATCTTTTCCTACGCCGCGTGGGCCGACAAGTTCGATGGTGCGGTTCACAACCCGCCTTTTCGCAATATCGCTATCGCGATGAACGAACCCATCGGAATCGTCGGCGTCATCTGTCCCACGGATGCTCCGCTATTGGGATTTCTCTCGCTCGTGCTGCCGCTGCTTGCAATTGGCAACCGGGTCATTGCTGTCCCTTCGGAAAAATATCCGCTCATTACCGGCGATCTCTATCAAGTTTTCGACACAAGTGATCTGCCCGGCGGCGCCGTCAACATTGTGACCGGGTACGTTTCGCAGTTGCTCAAAACGCTTACCGAGCACGACGACGTGGATGCGATCTGGTGCTATGGCGACGACGCCACCGTTGCCTCCGCCAAAGCCATGTCAACCGGCAATCTGAAACAGGTCTGGACCAATGAAGGCCGGGTCATCGACTGGTTCGACCCTAAGCTTGCGGAAGGGCGCTGGTTCCTCGAGCACGCAACCCAAGTGAAAAACATCTGGGTCCCGTACGGCGAATAGTTTCCGCCGTCGATGCACCTGCACAATTAGCGTGGCAACTGTCGCGAGCCGTTGCTTTTGTTCCAGACCGGGGCTACGATAGCGCCAATCTTTCTTTGCCCGGCTTCATTCTCTCTTGCAAGTCTGTTTCATCCAGGAGGACGTATGGGCATCGCAGTCTCGCCGCAGATACATCCGCGTGTCGCGGAGTTCATCGACAAACCGCGAAAGATGTTAATCAACGGCCAGTGGGTCAATGCCGTTTCTGGCAAGACCTTCCCGACCTACAATCCGGCAACCGGAGAAGTTCTCGCCCAGATCGCCGAAGGTGATCGCGCTGATATCGACTTGGCCGTCAAAGCCGCGCGCAACGCCTTCGATAACGGACCATGGCGCAAGATGACAGCCTCCGAGCGCGGACGCCTTGTGTGGAAACTCGCTGATCTTCTCGAGCAACACACGGAAGAGTTCGCGTATATCGAGAGTCTCGACAACGGCAAACCGCTCAACATCGCCAAAGCCGCCGACGTGCCCCTCGCGGTGGATTTGTTCCGCTACATGGCGGGATGGGCTACAAAGATCGAAGGAAATACGATTCCCCTGAACGTCCCGTATACGCCAGGCGCAAGATACCTTGCTTACACGCTGCGTGAACCGGTGGGAGTCGTCGGTCAGATCATTCCCTGGAACTTTCCTCTACTCATGGCTGCATGGAAGCTCGGGCCGGCGCTGGCGACCGGTTGCACGGTCGTTCTAAAACCTGCGGAGCAGACACCCTTGTCCGCCCTTCGACTCGGCGAGTTGATCCTGGAAGCGGGCTTCCCCGAGGGTGTGGTCAACGTTGTCCCCGGCTACGGAGAAACCGCAGGCGCGGCGCTGGCCGCTCATAACGATGTGGACAAAGTTGCCTTTACGGGATCCACCGAAGTCGGCAAGCTGATCGTTCACGCCGCCACGGGTAATCTGAAGAAAGTTTCGCTGGAACTTGGAGGCAAGTCTCCGAATGTCGTTTTCAAGGACGCCGATCTCGACGCCGCCATCCCCGGATCCGCCAGCGCCATCTTCTTCAATCACGGCCAGTGCTGCTGCGCCGGTTCCCGCCTGTACGTTGAAAAGTCTGTTTTCGATCAGGTTGTCGAAGGAGTCGCCGAGCACGCAAAGAAGATCAAGGTTGGCTCAGGCCTTGAGCCCGGCACCCAGATGGGCCCTCTCGTTTCGGAAGAGCAACTCAATCGAGTTTGCGGCTTTCTCGAGGCGGGATTCTCCGAAGGTGCAAAAGCGATAGCCGGCGGACACAAGGCCGGCGACCGCGGATACTTCGTCGAACCGACAGTCCTGGTCAACACAAAAGAAAGCATGAAGGTCGTGCAGGAAGAAATCTTTGGACCGGTCGTCACGGCCATGCCGTTCACTGACCCGGAAGAAATTATTCCTCGCGCCAACAATAGCGACTATGGCCTGGCGGCAGCAGTCTGGACACGCGATATCAGCAAGGCGCATCGCATCGCCGAGCAACTGCGTGCCGGAACCGTATGGATCAACTGCTACAACATCTTCGACGCGGCGATGCCGTTCGGAGGCTACAAGCAATCCGGCTGGGGACGCGAGATGGGACACGATGCGCTCAATCTCTACACTCAGACCAAAGCAGTGTGCACGCGACTTGCCTGACAATACAAAGGGCGGTGGCTCATGGCCATCGCCCTCTTTCCTTCTGAATAACCACACCTATCTCTCCATCAGCAGGACTTTCTCCGCGTCATCGACCTCCGTCAGTTTGACCTCGATGACTTCGTTCAGCGTAGTCTGCACATGACGGCCCACGTAGGTCGCTTCCACAGGAATCTCGCGATGCCCCCGATCGATCAACACACAGAGCTGCACCCGTTTGGGACGGCCGTGCGAAAAAAGTGCGTCCAGTGCGGCGCGCGTGGTTCGTCCGGTAAATAGGACGTCATCGACAAGCACAATGTTCTTTTCTTCGATTTCGAATCCAATTTCCCTCTCCTGGACCACGGGCTTCGGTCCAAGGGTCGAAAGATCATCCCGATAGAAAGTGATATCCAGAGTTCCCACGGGCACCTTTGCATTCTCGATGCGCGTGATGATCTTGCCCAGGCGTTCAGCGATCGGCACCCCTCGGCGCTTGATGCCAACTAGTCCCAACCCCTGTATGCCGTCGTTTTTCTCCACGATTTCGTATGCCAGGCGCACCAAGGTTCGCTCGATTTCCGAGGCTGACATGAGCTGCGCCTTCTGCCGAAGGCCTGTCTTCTTCGATGAGTTCTTAACGGTCATTTGGAGTTGTGCCTCGTGCCCTCAAAGCCGGCTACTCACTGTAGACAACGTGGCGCGACGAGGTCAAGCATGTGACGATAGGGGCTGTGTGCAGGAACTCGGAGAATGCTAATACTTCGAGACGTCGGCGGAGTTCGGGGAGCTCAGCGCAACATCAGAACTCGCCTCACGTTCGGGGCACAGAGTCCGGATCATACGGGAGAGCGGCGGATGTCCATCCTTTACCGATGCCAGTGTAATAGCCTCAGCATTCCCGATAACTCCATCACCCGGAACGATGCCCACTCCCTGGTTGCGGCCCAGAGCCTTCGCCCGGTACAGAGCAGAATCAGCAAGGATGATGGCTTCTTCGGCGCAAAGGGTCTCGTATGCTCCGCGGCACCACGGGTACGCCGCCCATCCGATCGAGCAAGTCTTTCGGACGGAAATTCCTTGCCCGAGATCAAACGGTTCCGACGACATCACTTCCAGCACGCGGATGCAAAATGCGGGCGTTCCCGAAGGATCGGTCGAGCGGCTCATAATCAGAAACTCCTCGCCGCCCCATCGGACCAGCACATCCGATTTGCGAACGACAGTCGACAATCTCTGCGCAACCAGTTGCAGCAACCGGTCGCCGGCCGCATGTCCGTGGATATCGTTTACTTCCTTGAAGAAATCCATGTCGACCATGATGAACACCAGGTCGCGGTGATCCACCTTGCGAACATCGCTTTCCCGCGCACGCTGGTAGTTGCGCAGAACCTGCTCGGCCTCAGAGGTGAGAATCTCTTCCAGATAGCGCCGGTTCCATATCCCAGTCAGGACGTCGGTGAATGAGATCTCCTGCAACTCCAGGTTCTTGCGCTGGAGCTCAAGACTGTGCCATCGCAGGGAGTGCTCCTTGTTTTCCAATTCGTCCTTCAGCCGGCACATCTCATCTAAATTTTGCCGCGACAGGCGAAGCAGGCTCAGTAACTCCTGATCCAGCAGATGCTGCTTGAGAAACACCAGTGCGCCCATGACGAGCATAACGGCCACGGTCAATAGGAGGCGGAACGTACGCACGCTTCTCGGAGCGTTCCCACCGTATTGCGCCCATCCCACCATCAGCGGCGTAACGAAAACCGCGACCATCGCGAGACGCGCTTTCCAAAGGCCGAAACCGCGAATGGGCCCACTCCGATCCTCGTCCGTCTCGGCTTGGCCTGCCATGAACCCGATCCTCACGAACCATGCCATGGACGCAACCAGCGGAACGTCGAACAGGCTGCCCGTGTAATACAGATGAAGATCGATGGCTTCGCTGGCGCTCAGAGAGCCCACGCAGTAGAGCAACGACGCGCCGAAGAGATGGAAGTAGATATCTCTCCACGTTCCGCGGCTTCGACGCCAGACCAGGAACAGTCCGCCCGCGAGAACAAGCTCTTCGCAGACGTACAACAGGTCAAAACTGCGCCCATACAAGGCTACCGTAGGATGCACATACTGCCACGGAATCACCACAAACAGATATAGGAACAACCACGCGGTCAGAAGGAGTGCGAAATCGAGAGATCCAACTCGGATCGTCCGCTCGTCCTTCGGCAGATGCGGCTGGATCGCAACCGCCGCCATCATAGGCACGACGTGAAGAAAAAGAATTACATCGCCTGCAAACGGGTTCGGTGCCTCATGGCGCAGGTACACCTCGAAATAAGTCCAAAGAACCTGGGAGAAAAGCCACATCCCCAGGCCCAAGCACATCAATGTCCAGAAGACGCGCGCCTTTTGCGATGCAACTCGAACGTTCGCTGCGAAGCCTAGCGTGGCACACAGCAATACTGTGTTCTGAAGAATGTCTCCGAAGGCGGTTAGACCGAATCCGCGCGGAACGAACAGGCTCACCGCGATGTGCACGCACACGAGCGCGCAGATTCCAACGGTCCACTTTCGCCCGTGATGAAAGGCAGTACTCCCCACGTTACAAATTGTACGGTTTGACGGGACAGCGCTCCTGTTACTGCCGTAACCACACGAAACGGGAATGAAGGGACATTACGAAAGAGCAGCGAGGAACTGCTGCACAAATTGATAGACGTCGCAGAAAGTGTTGTACGACGGTACAGGTGCAATGCGGAATGTATCCGGCTCGCGCCAGTCCCCGATAACTCCTTCGGCTGCCAGCTTGTCGCAGAGAGCACGTCCATCCTGTCGTATGCGAACGGAGATCTGAGCGCCACGACGGTCCGGTTCGGCAGGAGTAATGATGGAAAATTTCGCCGCCGCCTTCTGCCTCAGCAGAAATTCAAGGTACGCCGTGAGCAACACACTCTTAGCGCGGAGCCCTTCCATTCCTGCCTCTGCAAAGATTTCCATTGACGCCCGCAGCGGAGCCAAAGCAAGTATCGGCGGATTACTTAACTGCCAGCCCTCAACTCCTGTCATCGGCTGAAACTCTGGCCCCATCTGGAAACGCGTGTTTTGATCATGGCCCCACCAGCCGGCAAAACGCGGAAGGTCCCTGGACTTGGAATGTCTCTCATGTACGAAACATCCTGCAACACACCCGGGTCCGCCGTTGAGGTATTTGTAGCTGCACCAGGCTGCGAAATCCGGGCCCCACTCATGCAGGCGCAGCGGAACGTTTCCCGCGGCGTG
This sequence comes from Terriglobia bacterium, assembly GCA_963727085.1. Lineage (GTDB taxonomy): Bacteria > Acidobacteriota > Terriglobia > Terriglobales > Acidobacteriaceae > Sulfotelmatobacter. The sequence goes on from CAVSER010000009.1 coordinate 1,024,676, forward strand.
AGCAAGATCAAACCCCACGACGCAACCTTTCCGACGACCTGCCTTGGTGATGTCCTCCATGTCGAACAGTTGCCCCGTCGCGTAATTGACTCCCCCCAGCAGGATGAGCGCAATCTCGTCGCCTTGCTGATCAATCACAGCATGGATGTCGTCCACACGTATGCAAGCTTCGCCATCGCGGGGCTTCAATTCCACAAGCGCTTCTGTGGGATCGAATCCATGAAATCGGATTTGCGACTTCACCGCATACTGATCGGAAGGAAATGCGCCATGCTCGACAAGGATCTTGTGTCTCTGAGCCGTGGGCCGGTAGAAGGAGACCATCATCAGATGCAGGTTGACCGTGAGCGAATTCATCACGACGACTTCCGAGGGCTCCGCCCCGACCAATGCGGCCGTTTGTTCTGTCAAAAGGCGGTGGTACGGCATCCACGGATGTTTCGCATGGAAGTGTCCTTCCACGCCCAGTTCCGCCCAGTCTCGCAGTTCCTGCTCGAGGTACGAGCAAGCACTCTTGGGCTGAAGGCCGAGAGAATGTCCGCAAAGATAAATGCAGTCTGACCCACTTGGCGACTTTGGGATCCAGAAACGCTCGCGAAGATGCGCGAGGCTATCCTGCCCGTCCAGAACTCGAGCAAATTCCTCTCCGCGCTGAAATTTTAGAACGCTCACGCGGTCTCCAGCGGTGTGAGTTCGGAACCTATGAGAGCGCCGGCCCTGTTCCAGTCGAGATCGTCGATACGATCCATGGCGTCACAGAGTTCGGCAAGTATTCGGTCTTGCGCCTGCCCGCGTAGCAGTGCAGTAGCGTATGGGGTTCGATGGAACGTCACCATCGCGTATTTCGGAACAAATACGCCTGGATATTTCGATTCAAGGGCTAGCTCGACTTTCTTACGAAGCAGGAATCGCGGATCGGCAACCCGGTCCCGCATCTCGACGAAGTTCTCGACGGCCATATCGGCGATCGCATCCGTATTCGTTTTTCTCGCGCTCTCGAACTCACGGAAGATCCTCCCCCAATCCGCTCCATGCCGGTCGAGCAGTTCGAGAAACACTGTGCAATCTTCGAAGCCACAATTGATGCCTTGCCCAAAAAAAGGAACAATTGCATGCGCCGCGTCTCCGAGCAACAGCGCCCGACCCGCGTGCCAGGGCGAACACTTGATCGTCACCATAGCCCCGGTTGGATTCGTAAAGAAGTTCTCGACGAGATCCGGCATGTGCAGAACCGCATCCGGGAAACGTTCTCGGAAAAAACCGAGGACCGCAGAGGGACTGTCTAACTGCTCGAAACTGTCCGCACCCTCAAACGGAAGAAACAGGATGCAGGCAAACGTGCCGTCAACGTTGGGCAGCGCGATCAGCATATAGTTGCCGCGCGGCCAGATGTGCAGGGCGTTGGCATCGAGCGCGTGCGAGCCACCGGAGGCCGGCGGAATCGTGAGTTCCTTGTATCCGTAATTCAGGTACTGCTGCGAGAAGTTGAACCGCCCGGTCTTCAGCATCTCGTTCCGAATGGCGGAGGCTGAGCCGTCACATCCGATTACTACAGGTGATTCAACGTTCTTCTCTTCTCCCGTGTGCTCGTCTCGCACATGAAGTACACCCGTCTTCAGGTCTATGCCTGTACAGCGGTTCTGAAAAAATATTCGCACTCCGCGCGCCTCCGCCGCATTCATCAATGCGATATTCAGATCGGCGCGCGAGATGGAATTGATCACCTCGGAATCGTTCTTGCCATACGGCTGAAATGTTAGCTCTGACTGCACGGAGTGCATCATCCTTCCCTTCATTGGAACGATGATTTGCCGCATCTCCTCCCAGAGGCCGGCCAGCTGCAACGCGTGAATGCCTCGAGTGGAAAGCGCCAGATTAATGGACCGCCCGGCGCTGATCTGTACGCGCCGCATGTCCGGCCGCCTCTCGTAAATCTCAACCCTGAACCCGCGCTTCGCAAGTTCGAGTCCGAGCAGAGGACCGTTGAGCCCCGCACCAATCAGCCGGATGGTTTGTGAATCGTCAGACATGAAGAGAAGGACGAAGCAAAATTCCGAATCACTCGGTCAAAAGCGTGCGCGCCTCCCACAGTTCCGGGAAAAATTTCTTGTCCAGAGTCAGCTTTAAATACGAAGATCCCGCCGATCCACCCGTTCCCATCCGCACCCCGATGACCCGTTCCACCAGTTGGATGTGTCGCAAGCGCCAGCTCACGACCAGTTCGTCGAACTCCGTGAGTCGCTCACAGACGTCAATCCAGTCCCGATAGCGATGCTCATCGCGATACAGCGAAAGCACGGCGCGCGCCCGGGCTTGAAACAGGTCTTGCTTGGACGCCTTCTCGCCGCTCTCAAATTTCACACGGGCTTCCAGTGCCGCGAAGAAGACGTCGTGCAGCGATGGCTCACGAAGCCTCCGTTCCAGTTGCGCGTATGCCTCCGGAGTCGGACGGTGGTAGCGCAGCATCTTCTCGTCCTTAAGGCCGCACAGAAACTCCAACTCGCGAAACTGTTCCGACTGGAATCCGCTCGCCGGCTCCAGCTTGCCGCGGAACGCCAAAAAGTGAGTCGGGAGCATGGTTTCCAGAATCGTGAATTGCTCAATCAGAACGCGGGTGATCTCCGTGCACCGGCGAAGCAAACGTGCAGCCTCATAGACTTCGTCGTGGGATTCCGTATTCGTTCGTGCAGCCCGCAGATTTGCAACTACGGCATCTATGTCGTGCAGCAGTTCCTTGAACCATAGCTCATACGTCTGATGAACGATGATGAACAGCAACTCATCATGATGAGGAGGGACCGACTGCGCGCTCTGCAATTCCAGTAGCTCCGGAATCTTGAGGTACGAACTATAGGTAAGTTGGCCTTCATGTGTGACAACCGGCGGCGCAGGCTTCGCGTGAGGCTGTTCGGTTGCTCTTTCGCCTCTTTGCAGCCCGAGAAACTCCTGCGCATTCTCACCCAGCAGGCGCGCTTTGTCGGACGCTGCCAACTGGCTTGACCGAATGAGCGATCCGATTTCGTGCTCACCCAGCGGAAAGGGATAGTCCGATCCCAGCATCACCCGTTCAGTTCCCATCGTTTCCACCAGGAATTGCAACGCACGCTGATCGAAAACCGCTGAGTCCACATAAAACCGCTTGAGATATTCACGCGGAGCCAGTTCACAAGCGCCATGCGCAACGGGATGATGGCGCCACGCGTTTTCCAATCTCCCCAGCAGAAACGCAAAGCTGCCGCCGCCGTGCGCAAAGCAGATCCTGAGCTTCTCCGGCAGCTTGTCGAACGCACCGCCCAGAATCATCGCCACGATTCCCAGCTGCGTTTCGGCGGGCATGCCGACTGTCCACGGCATCATGTAATTCGGCATGCGCGACTGGCCCAGCATGTCCCAAGGATGCACCAGCACTGCGGCGCCTTCATTCGCGCAGTGTTGCAGGAACGTCACAATGCCTGCATCGTCAAGATTTCTTTCGCCGACATGGTTTCCGATCTGTACTCCCAAGTGGCCGGCCCGCATGCAGCGCGTCAGTTCTTTACAGGCGACATCGACATCTTGCAGGGGCACCTGGCAGAGAGACTTCAACCTCCCCTTCCCGTGGGCGCACAATTCGAGGGCAGCATCGTTGAACAGTTGCGCGCAGTCGAGAGCGTGTTGAACCGGGCGGTCGTGTGCGAACAATACGGGAGTCGCAGAAATCACCTGCAGGTCGATGCCATCGCGGTCCATCTCCTGCAAACGAACCTCGGGATCCCAACACGCGGAATAGATATGGCGGAAGAAACGCTCGCCCACCATGATTTCCGCCTTACCGGGTTCGGTATGCCTGATCCATGGCCAGTCCGGAGTGCCGTAACGGGCTGCCAGGTCGGGCCAGGTTCGCGGGAAAAAATGATTGTGGATATCAATGACTGGCATCGTTACTGTTTGCCCGGATGGATCGCACCGCAGTGTTGGCATTTGCGGAGGCTCTCGCTGCTGTAGAACTTCTCGAATAACGGAGGCAAGTCGCGAACAATGCTCTTCAGTCTTACTTCTGCGCGGTGCAAGAGTTGATGGCAGTTCTGGCAATACCACTCGAACGCATCCATTACCCCCTCAGGCCGCGGCATCTCCACCACCACGCCGATGCTCCCCGCCTGCCGCTGCGGCGAATGCCGCATATGCTTGGGCAGTAGAAAAATCTCTCCTTCTTTGATCGGAACTTCGGTCGGCGGTCTTCCCGGCGCCTCCATCAGGCGAAGAAAGATGTCTCCCTTCAACTGATAGAAGAATTCTTCCGTCGGATCATCGTGATAATCCCGACGCTGGTTTGGCCCGCCGACAACGGTCACCATCATGTCGCCGTCTTCCCATACCTGCGCGTTGCCCACCGGAGGCTTGAACTTTTCCTTATTTTCCTCAATCCACTTCTGAAAATTGAATGCCTTCAGTTCCTTGATGGACGGCATGCGCTCTCCTATTTCACCGGCTTGTACGCAACAGCCCGGATCTCGATCAACAAATGTGGATGCGGCAACTGATGCACTGCCACGGTGGTTCGTGCCGGTCCTTCATGGTTGAAGTACTTGCCATAAACCTCGTTGTATCCCGCGAAATCATTCATATTCACGAGATAAGAAGTGATCTCCACGACGTCTTCGAGCCCGCTACCCACGCTCTGCAGGATGTCGCGCACATTCTCGATCACCGCGGCAGTTTGAAGTCGGATGTCGAGCTGCGTAGTTCCAAATGCATCTACTTCAGCACCCGCGATCGAGTTGTCGGGGCGGCGTGAACTGGTACCGGAAACGATCAGGAAGTCGCCGGCGCGCTTCACGTGCGGATAGTTTCCGCGTGGCGTGGCCTTCCCTTCCAGAACTTTACTTTCGCTTTTCCCCATTTCCACGCCCACACAATTTCGAACAGCCTACAAGCGAATGCAGATATTGTTCAGCTCCGAATAGAAGTTTAGCGAGTGCATGCCGCCCTCGCGACCAATCCCTGAGAGTCCCACTCCGCCAAAGGGTGTTCGCAAATCGCGCAAGAACCAGCAATTCACCCAGGTGATGCCTGCGTTCATCTGCTGCGCGACTCGATGCCCGCGCTTTAAGTTCGTCGTCCAGATCGAGGCCGCCAGCCCGTACTTGGTATCGTTCGCCATGGTCACAGCTTCTTCCTCGCTATCGAAGGGAGCAATGTGGCACACCGGGCCGAAAATCTCTTCCTTCACGCAACGCGCCGATTCCGCTAGCCCAGTATAGATCGTCGGCTGCACGTAGAAGCCATGGTCGAGAGAGTTCCCGAAGCGGGGGACATCTCCGCCAGTCACCACGGCCGCGCCTTCTTGCCGAGCCAGCCGATAGTAGGACAACACCTTTTCGCGATGTTGTACTGAAATCAGCGGTCCGAGTTCCGTCGTCTTTTCAAGCGGCGATCCGATTCGTAGACCTTCAGCCTTCTGTTTTAAAGCCTGGACGAATTCCTCAAAAATACGACGCTCCACATAAACTCGCTCCGCGCAAAGACAGACTTGTCCAGTATTCAGAAAGACAGCATCCGCCATTCCATGGACCGTCTCTTCAAAATCGCAGTCCGCGAAAACGATCGCCGCATTCTTTCCCCCGAGTTCGAATGAAACTGGCTTCACCGAAGCCGCCACCGTCTTCATGATCGCAGCGCCGGTTTGCGACTCTCCGGTGAACGTGACCGCATTTACATCCGGATGTTGCGTCAGAAACTCGCCTGCAGAGCCAAGCCCGAAGCCGTGTACAACGTTGTACACTCCTTGAGGAATTCCGGCCTCCTGCATTACCTCGGCAAGCAGAGTCGCGGTCGCCGGAGTCTCCTCCGACGGCTTCACCACAACGGCGTTGCCACATGCGAGCGCCGGAGCAACTTTCCAGGTCAACAACAGCAACGGAAGATTCCAGGGAGTGATGATGCCGACGACGCCCAGCGGCTTGCGCACGGCATAATTCAGCGCGCTCTTTCCATCGGGAGTTTCTGTCTGGAAGGATTCCATGCCCGCGGTCTTGATCAGATCGGCAAAGACGCGGAAGTTCGCTGCCGCTCGTGGGACGTCCAACCTGGAAGCGAGCTCGACCGGCTTGCCCGTATCCGCGACTTCGGCAGCGACGAAACAGTCAAAGCGTGCTTCGATCGCATCCGCCACTTTGTGCAGTTTCGCCGCGCGCTCCCGGACACTCAGCCGGCGCCACTCGCCGCCCAGAGCCCGGCGCGCTGCCTGAACGGCCGCATCCACGAGATCCCGGTCCGCCTCACCGACCTGCGCGATCACGCTCCCGTCCGCCGGATTCACGTCGGCAAACTCGCGCTTACCTCGCACGAACTTTCCGTCGATGTGGTTCTGGATTGACTTCACCTGGCGTGAACCCCGCGGCATCCTATCAGGCTGCTTCTGGCGAAGCAATTCCCCGCAACTCAGCCTTTTCTTTCTTTGAGATATCGGGAGAGCGCATCCTGCCACCCCGGCATTTCGATGCCGCAACCGCGTAGGCTCGTTGCCGACAGAACGGAATACGCAGGACGTGGCGCCGGACGCGCCATCTTTTCGCTGGTCGTCGGTCTGACTTCCGTCGCGAGGCCAGCCTGATTCACGATCTCGCGGGCGAATTCAAACCACGAACACGCACCGGCATTGGTGACATGCACAATCCCGCGCGCATTCTTTCGGCACAACTCGGAAATCGCCCGAGCCAGGTCCACAGAGTATGTCGGCGATCCGCGCTGATCGTCCACAACGTCGAGCGCGGGCCGTGTCGCGGCTGCCTTCAAAATCGTGTCGGGGAAACACCTGCCCCCAGTCCCGAAGAGCCATGACGTTCGCGCAATACAGCAGTCCGGCAATATTTGCAGGAGACGGATCTCCGCCTCCGCTTTCGTGTGCCCATACACACTCTGAGGATTTCTCGGATCGTCCACTTCGTATGGCGATTCTTTGCGCCCATCGAAGACGTAATCTGAACTCACAAAGAGCACCTTCGCTCCCGCATCCCGGGCAGCTTCCGCAACGGTTACCGGGCCATCCCGGTTCACCGCAAATGCCAGTTCCCGGTTGCTCTCGCATCCATCGACGTCGGTGTAAGCTGCCGCCAGCACAATCCAGTCAGGACGCGTCTCGCTCACAATCTTCCGCACCGCAGTCACATCGCGAATATCAACATCTCGCGAGCCAAGTCCAACTACATCTTCGGCATCCCACTCGCGCATGAGCGCCTTGCCCAACAAGCCGGTGGCACCTAGTATGACGACCTTCATAGGATTGTCCTGCAGGCTTACGAGAAGGTCTCGGCCTCCCGCAGGATTTTCCCGCGCTGGTCCTTCGCCGAGACAATAGGGTCCCCATCCAACTCCCACTCTATCTTCAGGTCCGGGTCATTCCACGACAGCGTACGCTCAAACTCTGGCGCGTAATAATCAGTAGTCTTGTAAAGCACGTGTGCCGTCGCCGACGCAACGCGAAATCCGTGTGCGAACCCGGCGGGAATCCACAGCATCCTATTGTTGTTGCCCGACAGGCGTACGGCTTCCCACTTCCCAAACGTGGCAGAACTCTTTCGCATATCCACGGCGACGTCGAGAATCTCGCCATCCGCCACGCGAACGAGTTTTCCCTGTGCATGTTGAATCTGATAATGCAATCCCCGCAGGACATTCTTCGTCGAGAACGAATGATTGTCCTGTACAAACCGCTCGCCGATCCCCACGGTCGCAAACACTTTTTCACTGTAGCTCTCGAGAAAGAATCCGCGCTCGTCACCAAACACACGCGGCTCCAGCACAAAAACGCCGGGCAGGGATGTCTCTATTTTTTTGATTGCATCCATAACTGTGGAACTGCTCAGAATACCCTTTCGCGCAGAAGTTGCAGGAGGTAGGAGCCGTAGCTGCTGTTCTTCATCATGCTCGCTGTCTTCTCGAGCTGTTCAGCCGTGATGTATCCCGATCGGTACGCGATCTCCTCCGGGCAAGCAACCATCAATCCCTGCCGTTTCTCGATTGCCTGGATATACATGGCGGCATCCATCAGCGATTCGTGAGTACCAGTATCGAGCCATGCCATCCCGCGTCCCATGACAACAACTTCCAGTTGGCCTTTCTTGAGATACGCCTGATTCACGTCGGTAATCTCAAGTTCTCCGCGCGCGCTCGGCTTGAGCGATTGCGCGATCGGCACGACCTGCTCATCGTAGAAGTAGAGTCCCGTGACGGCATATCGGGATTTCGGCTGCTTTGGCTTTTCTTCAATGCTCAACGCGCGTCCGCTCGCATCGAATTCCACCACGCCATATCGTTCCGGATCATGCACCGGGTAAGCGAAGACCCGCGCCCCGCTTACCCGCTCCGACGATCCCCGGAGATCCTTTGCCAGATCGTGCCCGTAGAAAATGTTGTCGCCCAGGATCAAGGCACAGGGAGAACCGTCAATAAACTCTTTCCCCAGTAGGAAGGCCTGCGCAATCCCCTCTGGACGCGCCTGTGCGCGGAATTGCAACTCAATGCCAAACTGAGTTCCATCACGAAGCAGGTTCTGAAACTTCGGCAGATCTTCCGGCGTCGAGATGATCAATATTTCTTTGATTCCCGCCAGCATAAGTGTGCAGAGCGGGTAGTAAACCATCGGCTTGTTATAAACAGGAAGAAGACTCTTCCCCATCGCCTGCGTCACGGGGTAGAGCCGCGTCCCCGAACCGCCCGCCAGAATGATTCCTTTGTACCGCGCCCGTTCTTTCATCATTTTGCTGGTGAAATCTCCATTGCGCTATACAGAGTAGTGCGTTGCAATCCACTGGCGGTAGCTGCCGCTGGTAACATCCCGCACCCATTTTTCGTTGTCGACATACCAGCGCACCGTCTTTCGCAGGCCGGTCTCAAATGTTTCTTTCGGCTTCCATCCCAGCTCGCGTTCAATCTTCCGGGCGTCAATTGCGTACCGCCGGTCGTGTCCCGGACGGTCCTTCACATAGGTGATCAGGTCCTTCCGCGGCCTCCCCGGACTCGGAAGCATCTCGTCCATCAATTCGCAAACCCGGTTCACGATTTCGATGTTCGGCTTTTCGTTCCATCCGCCAATGTTATAAGTCTCTCCCGGACGTCCCCGCTCGAGTACAGTCTGTATCGCCGCGCAGTGATCTTCGACATACAGCCAGTCGCGAACATTCATCCCGTCTCCGTAGACAGGGAGCGGCTTCCCGTCCCGCGCATTCAGGATCATCAGGGGAATCAGCTTTTCCGGAAATTGAAATGGCCCGTAGTTGTTGGAACAGTTCGTCGTCAGAGTTGGCAGCCCGTACGTGTGGTGATACGCACGTACCAGGTGATCGGACGCGGCTTTCGACGCGGCATACGGGCTGTTCGGCGCATATGGAGTGGTCTCGGAGAACGCCGGATCGCCAGGCGCCAGCGATCCATAAACCTCGTCGGTCGAGACGTGGAGGAATCGGAAATCCTTCCGATCCGATTCCGCAAGTACCGACCAGTACGCCCGCACTTCCTCGAGCAGGGCGAACGTTCCGTGGATGTTCGTTTGAATGAAATCTTCAGGTCCGCGGATTGAACGGTCTACGTGACTCTCCGCCGCGAAATGAACGACCGCATTCGGCTGAAATCTCTCCAAAAGCCGCTTCACCTCGGCGCGGTTACCGATGTCGCCTTGTACGAACTCATATCGGGGATTCTCGGCGATGCTTTCCAGGTTGTGCGGATTCCCGGCGTAGGTCAGCTTATCCAGGTTGAGTATGGACGCCGTACTTTCCCGCATCTGCTGCAGAACGAAGTTAGACCCGATAAATCCGGCGCCGCCAGTCACAATAATCCGCTTATGCATGTGGAGTTGTTCGCAACTTGAGCCCGCTAGATCACCCTAAAAGTCAAATCAATGGGACTTTAGATTGTAATAAAAAAGGACGGGATTAGCCCGTCCTTCTTGGATTGTTCTGAATTCTTAACTAAACCAGCGCCGCTGTCGGCGCAGTCGCCTTCTCCGCATCAAGAACACTGGCCAGCTCGTGAATCACGGATAGCACCGCCACAACGATGAATTCTTCCCCTATGGGACGGCTGACTCTAGACCGCCTTCCTCACATTCGTGACCTCGACCGCCAACGCTCGGGTATTCGGCTTTTTCGGAGCACGCGTGCGCGGAGTCCGCCCGAGTGTCTCAAGGTACACTTTCTCGATCGTCTCCGCGATCTGCTGCCATTGATACTGCTCCTCGATCCGCCTCCTGGCGTTCTTCCCGGCAGCTTCTCGAACTGCCGGATTCGCGATCAGGAAGCGCAACCGATCCTCGAGATCGGACGCATCGCCCGCCTTGAAGGAGAATCCGGCACCCTCGATGGCCTCGCGATTCTCCGGGACATCGCTTGTGAGCACGCACAAACCAGCCCCCATCGCATCCAAGAGTGCCAGTGATAGTCCTTCCATATCCGAGGGCAAGACAAAGATCATCGCATTGGTCAGCAATTCGTCCAAGGTGTCACCGGAAACCCAATCCAGCATTCGAATACGTTCGCTGGCGTGCGTGCTTAATTCGCGGCTGTAATCGTCGCAATAACTCGAGGCGCCCGCCATCACCAGCTTCGCGTCGGTCTCTATTCTCTCGAATGCTTCGACCAGCAGATGACAGCCCTTCTCTGGCGAAAACCTCCCCAGGAACAGTACATATCTCCCTGGCTCGAGTCCCCATTCCAGAATCTTGCGAGGCTGATTCCTCTCCCGCAGCAGTCCGCCATTCGGCACGTAGAATGGCTCCGCTCCGTGGAGTTCTCGATACCGCTCCTGCAGCGTTTGCGAAACCACCATGGTCGCATCCGGAAGTCTCACCGATGCCTTCTCCCCAAGCCGCAGCACATTAGCTGCGGTCCGCCCCCACTTCTTGCGTTGCCAGTCCAGGCCCTGCACAGTGACCGCCGTCTTCGCCCCGAATGGACGAGGAATAAATGAAAACAGCGCTGGCCCCAGTGCGTGATAGTGAACCAGGTCATATCTTCGCGTAATCGCGTGCGCGGTGCTCAAGACGGTATGTACCACCGTCTCCAGATGCTTGCTTCGAATCGTCGGCAGCCGTACCAGCCGCATGCCATTGTGCCCCGGCAATTCAGGAGTGAAATGATTCCGGCAATACACGGTGACCTCATGCCCCATCGTCGCCAGCCGCTTTCCCACTTCCTCGTAGTAGGCTTCGATCCCGCTGTATTTTGAAATCACTCCCCGTCCGCCAATGAATGCGATTCGCAGCGGGCGCGTCTGGGGTCCGGACGTTGACCGCAGCACTCTCGGAACGGCCAGCGCCGACTTTTTCTTCCTGGACAAGATCAGGTTTTCATACAAGCCGAGAAGCTTTCTGTAGTGTTCCGCGGGCGTGTAATGTTCCCGCACCATCTCACGCCCCGCCTCTCCCATGCTCCGCGAGCGGTCCGCGTCCGCAGCCAGTTCCCTTATGCGGCTCGCGAGTTGATTCACATCCCCACAGGGATACAGAAAACCTGTCTTACCATCCTGCACCAGTTCGCGTCTCGACCCTCGATCTGACGCGATGACTGCACGTCCCTGCGCGTACGACTCGAGAATCGTTTTGCCCAGCGTCTCATAGGCGCGCGAAGGCATCAGCGTGAATCGCGACTCCCGAATTAGAGCGTCTCTCTCTCCTACTTTCACATGGCCCGCGAAACGGACATTTCTCAGGCCGAGCGTGATAGCCAATGCTTGAAGTCCGCCTCTCAGCGGCCCGTCCCCGGCAATCACCAATTGCAGGTCCGGCAGTTGCCGCATCGCGTACAACAAGTCGGCGATTCCTTTTTCGGCGGAGAGTCGCCCGAAATACAGCACAGGTCCGGTGGCATAAGCATTTGAATCGACAGTCTCCGTCACCTCCTGGAAATGAGGTAACACTTCGAACTGCCTCACGTTCCAGCCATGCTCCGCGAACTTGTTTCGCACAAAAACACTGGGAGCCATGAACACGTCGACACACCTCTCGTACGTCTTGATCAAACGGTGGACATAAGCTTCCGCGACAATCGCCATGCGCGATCCCAGTCCCGGATAGCATTTCGAGTTCACCGCGTGCCAAAACGCCCCGCCCTTGCAGGCCTCACAACTCTCACCCCCTGCCACCAGGTTGTAACTTGGGCACAGCAGTTTGAAATCGTTGAGGTGATACAGCACAGGGATGCCCTGCTGCTTCAGCCCCCACAGAATCGACGGCGAGAGATGGTGGTAGATGTTGCGCACATGCGCCACATCAGGACGAAATTCCTCAATCATCGCCCGAATTTTACGGCGCGACTCCGTCGAGTAAATGGCATGTGCGACGTGCCTGGACTTTTCCAGGAGCCCGGAGTGTTTCTTGAAATCGATTGCTGAGACAAAATGCTGATCGTAAGCAGTCGCCTCTCCGCACCCATCCACCATGGAGAACAGAGCTACCTCATGCCCCTGGGATCGCAGGAGTTGCATCAGTTCGAAGAGATAGACTTCGGTTCCGCTGAACGGAAAGTTATACTTGTAGATCCTCATCAGGAATGCTCTCGGTCTGCGGTGATATCCGCGCTAGAAATAGTTCTGCAAACGACTCCAGGTTTTTCTTGCGATTGAAATTGTTGCGCACCTGGACGCGACCGTCGGCGGCGCGCCACCCTCCATCACTCTCCACTCCCACATACAACCGCCATTACCGTTCTGAAGAGGATGCGCGCGTCGAGCCCCAGACTCCACGTCCTTATATATTCGCGGTCCAATTCCATTCCACGCACAAATGACGGATCGCGCCGCGCTGTAACCTGCCATAGCCCGGTGATTCCGGGCGTCACGTCCAACCGCGCCAGATGTTCGATCTCATACCCCGCAACGTCGTCCAGCGGATGCGGCCTTGGCCCGACCAGGCTCATGTCGCCCATCAGCACATTCCAAAGCTGCGGCAGTTCGTCCAGACTGTAGCGCCTCAGGTACTGCCCGACGCCCGTAATTCGCGGATCCCTCGCTAGCTTAAAGAATGGGCCTGACCGCTCATTCCCGTCGCGCAAGCGTTCTTTCAGTTCGTCGGCATTGCTCACCATGGTGCGGAACTTGTAACAGCGAAACAGCCTTCCCTTTCGTCCCGCGCGCTCGGCGCAGTAGAACACCGCGCCTTTGGAATCAACCTTGATGAGCACGGCAATCGCCGCCAATAAAGGGGCCAAAACCAGCAATCCCGCCGATGCTCCAATCACGTCCACCAATCTCTTCAACACTAATCCGGCGGCAGGCAGGCGTTCTGCGTGAACGCAGATCACGGGAAGTCCTCCCACCCGCTCCATCTCGTGTCCGACTGGTTTGCATCCGAACAGATCGGGAACGATCTCGACATCGAGTTTCAGCAGTCGGGCCTCATCGAGCACCCATCGAGTCAGGTCGCTATTCCGCGGCGCAGCCAGGATCACTTCATCGATGAACTTCTCCCTCGCGACCCGTGCGAGTTCCCTGACTTTTCCCAGAACGTCCTCGCCGCATGGGATCTCGTCATCCAGGAAGCCGCTGACATTGCGTCCTGCAGGATCCGCCTCGATGCACGCGCCGACGCGTCGTCCGACATCGCCGGCGCCCACGATCAGCACATTGCGCGATTCACTACGCCTGCGCACCGAGCGGCCCCGTTCCGCCGCCCACCATCTCCAACTCCACAAGTTGCCAAACCCAAGCACCCCTGCTCCACAGAACATCGCGTTGGTCGGCCATGGCGCGCCCTGCAGCACGTATGCAAGACACAGCACGGCGGTCGCCCATAACACCGATTTCCCAAGAATCTGCGCCTGCCTCGTCAGGCTTAAACTCTCGGAGTGCAAGCCCTCCGTGTATCCCACCAGCGTGATCAGAGCCGCATGCAGGACGGCGATCCCGACCAGCGACAGCACAGCAATCTCCTCGATTTCGAACCATCGCACCCGCGGCGTTACGGCTCGCAACGCAATCAGCAGTGCTCCCATCACCAGCCAACTCACTCCTACCAGGACAAAGTCCGCTGCCATCGACCTCACCCATCTCAGTCCGCTCCGGCTCTGCAGGGGTCTAGGAACAAGTAGCCCCAGTGCATCCCCCCGCGATCGACTGACTTGCTCTGCCCGATCGAATTCTCCCCTCTGAATGGGAAGTAGTTTTACCGACTGAGGTCTCTTCATGCCCGGATCACGCACGATGGGCATCTCGCCGGGGATAAGGCGCGCCCACTCCATGCTTCGACTCTTTTGCCGTGAACTCAGGGATGCGGTAGACACTTCAACTCCTTTGCAGAGGACTACGTCTCTGCCTAATGGACTGTCGCTCGTGTTGCTCCGGACCTCGTACTTACCGCAGCGTGCGCTTACAAGCGACGGTAGATTTTTTCTGGAATCGGGAACTCCCGATCGCTCAGCACCGTTCCCAGCAGCCGCACCTGCGCCTCGGCCAGCGTCTCGCGCGTCCGAAGGGCGGCCACTCGTCGCGTGTGCTGCGCCGAGAGCACCAGAACCATCCCGTCCGCGAATTCCGCCAGCGATAGTGCGTCGCCGCATTCCGTTACCGGCGGTCCTTGCACAATCGAATACGGAAATTCCCGGCGGATGTCGTCCAGATAGGTCTTCATCGACATCTTCGAACCCCAGCCTCGTCCGGCTCTCTCCGGCAGAAACCACAGATTGCGAGGCCCGTTGCACCGGGATTGATCCAGACAGATATTTTCAAGAGGCTCGGGTTCGACCTCCGGGTCAGCCGCTTTCAGACCTTTCCGCTGCGCGCCCGCGCCATTCCCCCCGACCACCGCAATATCAGACAATGTTTCTTGCGCGAGTGTCTCGCCTACGTGGGTGCAGAGCCTCTCCACATCCGTCCGCAGATCCACCGCGCTAAACACAACCTGCCGCACAGGTAACGGACCCCCGGAGAAGAAAAGTTGTCGCACAAGCAGCCGCGTCTGCTCTTGGGCGAAGTGTTGGGGATTCCACTCCTTCTCGACTGCAATTCCGGGGATTTCGACCGACCGCCCTTCTGTATCGATCGCCGGAGTTGCAACCCTCTCGCGCGGCGACTCGGCTCTGGCAGTCGCTTCTCTCACGCGGATAACCTCTCGCGATCTGCTCTCGGCAAGGACGCCAGAACCGGCAGGCCCAGGTACGCGCTCACATCTTCTGGATTGCGGAATCCCGGTTCCAGATAATCTGCGACCAGCGCCGCTCCCGTTCCCGTTGACGCTGCCGCGACAAACCCGATCGCCATCACAGTCCAAGCTGGCCACACCGGCAACACTGGAGCAGTCGGCTGCTCCGCTAGCATCACATTGACGATTCCCCGTTCATCCAGCGCATCATCCATTCGCGCTTCTTGCTGCTTCTTTACATAAAGGAGATAGTTTTCATGTGCCGCTCTCTCTGTACTAAGCAAGTCTTCCTGCGTCAGCGCATCTTCGCCCAGTCGCTCTGCCATCGTTCGATAGGCGACTTCCTGTGCGAGCGTGGCCGTCTCTCGCGCCTGTAAAGCCTTCAATTCCACCTGCGCGCGTTCCAACTCCTGCTTTGCCCACTCGTAGTGAGAGTTCTTGTCTGTGGTCTCATCCTTCAAAGGGGACATCAGGGCAGCGTTGATTGAGGATTACGTCTGCGCTATCTGCTGCTCGACCTCTTGCACCAGGCGGTGACTTGGCTCAAATTTCGTCAGCAGCTGAATCCGCTTCAATTTCAGTTCCAGCAGGCTCGAATGCAGCGCCTTTAACAGCTCCGGATTTTCCGCGGTACGGACCTGAGTCACAGTCCGCTCGGGCAGTTTCTCGACCTGCGCTTCGAGTTCCCGGACTTTCTGCCCAGTCTCTGCCAGTTCAATTCGCGTCCGCCTTGCGCTCGCGTCCAGTTCGCTCCATCTCTGGATCGCGAGATCGCGCTGCTGCGTCGCTGCCACTACCCGGTGCCCGCTGCTGAACTGCAGCAGCTTACTTTGCGAATCCTCAAATTGCTTCCTCGATTCCGCCGTTTGTTGCGCAAAGAACCCCGATTCTCCCTCTGGCCGGTGGACCGACTTATGCTTCTCCAGGTAGATCCGCGCGAGGGATCGCAATACATTCGTCGCCCTTTGCGGATCGCCTGTGGCATAGCTGATCGAGATCAGGTTCGTCCGCTTGATGGGGTCAACCTTGACCGTCTTCGCAAGGCGCCGCGCTGCCCGCTCTACCCGTTCGGCATGTCCTTCGCTCATCCGCAGGACATGCAGCCAATCGCGTCCTCCGGTCCCTGCTTCTTCAGCAACCCTTCGCAAAACCTCTGGATCGCGCAGCAACTCCACTTCAGAATTCAGCTCTTCCTCGGTGACTCCGATTCGCGTCAAGTCGAGGGGCGCATTCTCTCCCGCGCTCACCGGAGCATCCGCTCGCCCCCTGCGCACCAGGATCTTCATATGGACTTGATACTTCGTTCCAAAGGTTGCGTACAAGATCGCCGTCACCAGTACCAATCCTGCCGCCGTTACGAATACCCTCCGTTGCCGGAATAACACCATCGCCAGATCGCGTAGCGTTGGCGTATTCACTGGTATCCGGCTGCGGATTGGGTCTTCGTCTAACACGGTGAGCGGGATCGACTCTCGTTCCTAGAATTGGCTGGAATTCATGTACATGCTGACCGATGGCTTGCTCAGGAAACGCGCAATCTTCGAAATCGCATTCTGTGGCACATAGACGAGATCCCCCGTCCTAAGGTGTGCATCTTCTTTCGGATCGTTATGCTTCAGGATCTTCTTCACATTTAGAAGCCGCGATTCCATCACTTCGCCGTTCACCTTCCGGAACAATACGACCTGCGAATGCTTGGCCTGTTGCGTCAGTCCGCCGGCGATCTGCAGGGCTTCCACCACCGTCGTATCGGACCGCAGTTCATATTTGCCCGGCTTGCCCACCTCTCCCCCGACGATGAAATAAGGTCTCTCAAACTCCTTCAGCGCAACTGCCACCTGCGGATCGTGCAGGTATCCCTGGTACGCTTTCGCCACCGCATCTCCGAACTCTGCGATGTTCAATCCCTGCGCCTCCACCAGGCTGGCGTCCTTCAGTGCGACATATCCGTCAGGTTGCACGGTAAGTGTCTGGTTGAATTCCGGAGCGACCGTGAAGCTGATCTCGACGACATCGCTGGGCTGCAGCCGGTAGAGCGGACGGCGATTCCCTCCGAGTAAAGGGTTTCCCTGGCCATCCGCTCCCACGGGCTTTGCGGCCGTTGTACTACTGCCTCCTGGCCCGGCTCCGGTAAAGCCGGAACGGGAAGTTCCTGTTGCTCCGCCTGCAGTGGCTTTCTCTGCCTGGGCGACCGCCGCCTGGCAAAACTGCACCATCATCACGAGGGCTGCGATGTAACGAACGAGTGTGGAACCATTCCGCATGAGTTGTACTTCTTCGCAGCAGTCACAGGTTCATGGCTGCCTTACGCGAAAGTTAAGCTCATCGGGGTGCGGCAACAAGTCGTGAGAAGTGCAGTGCACGAAGGTAGAGTGCTTGGCTAATTTGGGAAATTGCGCCCTGATAGGAGAATCGCTTCGCACATGTGAGAAGTCCGGCAGGTCCGATCCTCAGCCACGTCTCTCTTTGAATAACCCACAAAAGTGGACTTGCATGTTCACGAGATCACAGAATAGGCGGGCGGCAGACGTCCCGAATCTGTACACGCAATTGGATTGGCATTCTGCGAAGCCGGTGAAATCCGCTCCTGGCTTGCGGTGTCGGGCGGACTCGAGTTTCATTGCGGCACTTGCCGTCGGAGATTTCAACAATCGAAACTCAGCACTGAACAAAACTCCGGCGCAGAAATTGTCATTCCCATTCTGAGAATCCGCGCCCGATTTTGCGCGCCTTTTCCTTGTGCAGAAATTCCCTGCTCCCTACAATCGGCTGCATTGAGTCATTTAGGTGTCCAGGGAGAACCGTCGTATGAGTTTGTCCGCCACTTCTCATCCGATTGGCGTCCTTATTTCCGACTCCAATCGCATGCAGGCTCAACTTCTCGCTAGCGCGTTACGCCGCCATCCGGAATTTTCTATCGCGACGTGCCAATTGGATCCAGCTTCGATCGATCGGACAGTCAACGCCGATACTCCACGCGTCGCGCTTCTATCCTTGAATGCTCCCGGCGTTTCGGGCGCTATGGGTATCGTGCGCCAGTTTCATCTCTCCCGGCCCGGCATCGCCAAAGTTGTTCTGGTTGATTCCTGCGATCGGGAACTCGTTGTCAGCGCATTTCGTGCCGGAGTCCGCGGCATCTTTTCTATCGCACACTCCGATCTGCGGTTGCTCTGCAAATGCATTCTCCGCGTTTCTGCGGGGCAAGTCTGGGCCAACACCGAACAACTCAACTATCTGCTCGATCTCATCTCGGAAGTTCCCTCATTGCGTGTTCTGAATTCATGCGGAACTTCCCTGCTGACGCCACGTGAGCAACAGGTTGTCGCGCTGGTTGCAGAAGGCCTCAGCAACCGGCAGGTTGCAATCGAACTTAATCTAAGCGAGCACACGATTAAGAAATACCTGTTTCGTATCTTCGATAAGCTCGGGATCTCGAGCCGCGTGGAACTGGTTCTCTATGCGATGAACAACGGAGATCCCCGACCAGCCGAATGGCTCGCGGGAGCCACCCAGGTCGCACCCATCGCGTGAATTGACGCCGGACAAACGAGCGGGTTCGGGCAAGTGCGTTGGTACTATCCCGTGGTAATTTGAAAACTCCGCACGCAGCCCTGTATAACTTGGAACTGAAATTCCTTGTCCCAGCAACCTTCCAATCCGGGCTCGAAAGCCAAGCCGCGCCGCTGGAGCATTGTCTGCGCGGGATTGCTCTTGCTTGCACTCGCGCTGGTGATGATTTACACCGGCCGCCCGGCGTTCGCGAGTCCACTGGCTCTAGTCGTGGTTGCGGCGATCGGCCTGGCAGCCCTTCTCATCCAACTTCGGATTCTCAAAGATCAGCATGCGTCCGTTCGCTCGCCGCTCTGGCTGAATGCGTTGGGACTTGTATTCGCGGTTGCGGCCGTATTCGCCGATCATCTCCGTTTCAGTCCGAACCTGATGCTGGCCGCGGCGCTGGGAGCTGTCATCTGTTTCGGAATCAGCGGGACATTCATTCTGCGCGATCTGCGCAAAAGAAAACTCTGACAAGTTCGAATTGCATCAATCCGCACGCTCAGCGTTTGAACTCTATGGCCACCGTCGTTTCGGCTGCGACAGGCTGCCCATTCACACGATAGGGTGAAAATTTCCACCAGCGCAGAGCATCCATGGCCGCGCGCGCGAGCACATCAGGGCCGTTCAACGGTCGCATGCTCACCACGGAGCCATCGCGCGAGACCACGATATCGAGCGCGATAATACCTTCGACGTTCCCCTTGCGTGCTTCGGCCGGATAGACCGGCTCCACCTTGTGCACAAGCAACTTCTGCATGACTTCGGTCGCAACCTGCACTGGCGCTGGATCCGACGAGCTCGAACTCCGAAGGCCGGACTCCAACTCCTCCCACGACCGATTCCACCGCCACCACACGATCGCAGCTACGGCAGCGGTGATCAACAGCACAAAGATCAGAATGTTTCTGACCGCTTTCTTGCTCGGCCCACCCGGGCCTCCCCGCCGCGTGGAGACGGGTCTCTCACTGCTTGCTCCGGTTGGCTTAGATGTGACCTTCGATGGGGCGCTGGGGGCGATGCTCAATTCTGCCTCGGTTGTCGCTCCTCTGGCCCAATCCCTGATGGCCACTTTCTGCTCCGGCGACATGGTCACAAATTCGAAGCCGCAGCGGAGTTTGTCGTGATATCGCACCGTTGCCGTCGCGCGCAGCGGCTCCAGCACGGGAGAGAGCCTCACGTCGACTCGCACAGTTTCTCCCGGATCCAGTTCTCCCGCGAGTACTGCGGCTATTCCGCGCTCGCACACGTTGACGGACCTTCCGGGAACGGTATCCGGTACGCCGGACCGCAACACGGTCACGTCGATCGGCGCCTGCGTTTGGAACCGAGGCACACGCCGGCGCGAGATTCCGTTCCACTCATGTGTTTGTGAGCTTGTTTCCATCGTTACGTTCTAGTATTTAGAGATTGTCATTCCGACGACTCGCATTGCGAGAACGAGGAATCGCCGAGGCGCGCTCAGCGCCTCCACTCCACAATGTCGCTGCCCTTGGCAAACAGCGCCACGCTTGCCATGTTAATGAACAACCCGTGCTCGACCACACCTGGCATCTCGCTCAACTGAGTGGCAAGCCGATCGGCATTGCGAATCTCGCCAAAGCGGCAATCAAGCACATGGTTGTTCTCGTCCGTGACGTAGGGCTTGCCAGATGCATCCATCCGAAGCTGGACCTGCGCTCCCAATGCAGTGATCTTTTTGGCGACGAGTGCCCGGGCAAACCGAATCACCTCGACGGGCAGCGGAAACTTTCCCAAAAACTGAACCTGCTTCGAAGCGTCCGCTACGACGATCATCTGCTTCGTCGCGGAGGCCACGATCTTCTCGCGGAGCATGGCGCCGCCACCACCCTTGATGAGGCGAAGTTGCGGATCGACCTCGTCCGCGCCGTCGACCGTGACGTCGATCTCCTGACACTCGTCGAGAGTGGTCAGCGGGATCCCCAGGCTCTCTGCCAACTCCTTGGACCGGATGGAAGTTGGGATTCCGCGAATTCGAAGCCCACTCTTTACCTTCTCGCCCAAGAGCTGGATGAAGCAGGCCGCCGTCGAGCCGGTCCCCAGACCCACGACCTGCCCATCCTTAACAAATTGGAGACTCGCCCGTGCTGCTGCTTCCTTTTCCTGGTCGTTCGCCATTCGGCCTAACAATATACTCTGCTGGTGGCGCCTCGTGCCTTTTTCATATCACGCTGCGCAAAATATTGATAATGCGCCGGTTGCACCTACTGAATCCGCACTCGCGCTGCAAAATATTCAAAGCAAACGGGTTACGGGTAAAATATTCAAAACTAAGGCCTTGCCTATCTCTACTTCCGAGAGCATCCGCAACTGCCACGATGATGGACCCTCACGCTGGGTAGGCAAGGTCACATGTCACAAAAAACTGGAATTCCGAACGGGCGCAGACTCCGCTTTGCGGCCCTGAACCCGGACACCTACCCCAGTGCCTTCTCCGTATAAATTAGGTATCCAGCGAGCGCCAGCCCGATCAAAACCGTAAGGATTGTCAGGAGATCGAGGCCGAACCGAGCCGGCTCGAATGATCCCGCGTCCAGGTGCGCCCGGTTCTTCCGGTAGCGGAACAAGCCGGCGATCACCATCAGCAATCCCGCGACGATCGTGCCGGAACCCATCCAGACGGAAAGTCCGGCAGTACGGAGACCATGCCCCTGTAGGGCCGCGAGCTGGCGGATCGCGATGGAGAAACGTCCGATGGCAAAACCGAAGACAATGATGGCAGCGCCGGTTCGCACCCACGCGAGAAAGGTGCGCTCGTTCGCGAGATGATCGCGCGCACGGTTCGGATTGGAATTCTGCTGGTCCGTCACGCAATTGCTCGCTGCCAAGACGCGGGCGAGGCGCCCGCACGTTCTGGATTATTCCACAGCTTTGGCGATCAGCGCTCCGGCTCCGGCAAGATTCTTGATCAACTCTGCGGGAACCTCGTGGCGATGCTGCAGGTATTCCGGGCTGTTGTAAGTGACCGAGACACTGCCCGATGCATCTTGCGCCACGAGAACTTTCAGCGGCAAATCAATCGCAAGGCTGGGAGCCGCCACCATCAGTGGCGTGCCGGCCTTCGGACTTCCGACGATCAGGACCTTGGTCGCTGGCATCGCGAGTCCGGCTTTGACCGCTTCGCCACTATGGTCGATCAACCCAAAGGGCTGCAATCCAATTGCGTCGAATGCGAGCAGCAGCCGTTTCAACGTCTCATCCACCGAGTAGCGGCTCGCAACCCGGATCAAGCCATGATCGTTCGGCATAAATCCTCCGGCGTCTATTCTGGCAGACTCGCAACTGAATGCACGAAGAAACGCAATCTTCGACGGCCCCTGGACCCGATACTTCTGTTCTGAGTCCCCGGTCCGCGAGATTCGTTGACTTCCCCGCAAGAGATCCCTACTATGCCGGACGCAACGTAGTGCGGAACTTTAGCTTGGGGAAGCTAAACGAATGATCTATAGGACGGAATTCCGAAGGATTTCTGTCGTTGTTGTGACCGTCGGACTGCTGTGGTGGTCCGGAGGCTTCCTGGGAGCGTCAAGCGCTTCCGAAACCAAAACAAACAAATCCGTTCTGGAAATGGACACCATCCCACGCACGCCTGAGCGGATGGCGCGCGGCAAGTACCTGGTGGAAGGCCTGCTGCAATGCTGGGGCTGCCACTCCGAAATTGATTTCACCAAGCGGCCAGCGCTGCCTGTCCCCAGAAAGAAAGCCGGCGGGCATTTCTTCCCCAACGATGAACTGGGATTGCCGGAGGGAAACCGCGTGGTGGCACCAAACATCTCTCCTGATCCGGAATACGGCGCCGGTACGTGGAAAGATGCCGATTTTGTCCGCGCCTTGCGGCGGGGAATCGGCCACGATGGACGGACGCTGTTTCCGCTGATGCCATACAACTACTTCCGAAGCCTCTCGGACGAAGACTTGGCATCGGCCATTGTGTACGTGCGCTCGGTTGCGCCGGTACACATTCAGCAGCCGAAGACCATCCTGATCGATGCCATCAAGAAGACGCTCCAACCACTTCCACCTACGGAGCACGTGCCGCAACCGGACCGCTCAAACCGCGTAGCCTACGGAAAATATCTGGTGAACGCCGGGCATTGCGATGCGTGCCACACGCCCGTGGATGAACAGTTCAACCCAATTCCTGGAATGGACTTCGCCGGCGGAGCCCCCTTGATCGGGCCGTGGGGGCCAGACCCCAAGAAGGTGTACACGGTCACGTCGCTTAACCTGACACCGGATCCATCGGGAATCTCCTACTTCGACGAAAGAATGTTCATCACTGCAATCCGCACGGGCAAGGTCAACGCGCGCCCGTTGGCGAATATCATGCCGTGGGCATTTTTCCGGAATCTGAGCGACGATGATCTGGGATCGATATTCGCTTTCCTGCGAACGTTGAAACCGGTACAGCATCGGGTGGACAACACAGAATTGGCCAAGTCGTGCAAAGTATGCAAGGGCAAGCACGGATTTGGGGACAGGAACTAGCAGCAGGTATGCACTGAAAAGCCGCCCGGGCTACGGGCGGCTTTTTTCTATTTCAACGCCGACGGCGGTTCCTCGCGACGATTACCGGCTCGCGGGCGGCACGATTCCATTCGAGCGCAGATAGACAACCATCTGCCCGTAGTGATCGAAGCCGTGGGAAGTGATAATGCCCGCTAACGCCATCTTGGGCATCGTCCCGTCGCCGAATGGGCTCTTCATCGGCGCCAGCAGATTCTTCTCGTTGATCGTTCCGATCGCCTTGTGAGCATACTCAAAAGAAGCTTTCAGATACTTCACGATGTCGGCTTTAGTGGTCAGCGAAGCAGGGCCAGATTCGCCTCCGGTTTCGGCAGGCGGCTTCTCGCCCAGAATCGCACCTCCCAGCATGTAGTTCACCGCCGCGACGTGCTTCGCCTGTTGCGCGAACGTCCTCACGTTCTTGAATTCTCCGGCTGTCGGTGCATAGTCGAACTTGTCGTCCGGCATGGCTTCGGCCGCCGGAACAAATTCATGCTCCATGTTGGCGGCTGCGCTGTCGAGTACCTGAGCCACAGTCGGGTGATCATTCTTTGGTTTGTCTGCTTGCGCTGCTGCTGTGATGGTGAACCCCAAAACTCCACACATCATGAGACTGATTAGTTGTTTCATACGCCCCTCCGTTTCGGTAGGTAGTATCTCATCCGCGCTGCCAGAGGGGAGTGGAGGGTGAGGTTCTCCGTCTAGCGCGCAGGAATCCGGAGTGTAGGCACGCTCGATTCCTGTTGTGATTGCGGTGTTCGTTGTGGCCAAATGCTTGTTGAAAGGAAATTTTTCTATTTATGACATCCCAGCGAAGTGCGTTCGCTCTGCCGCTGTTTCTCGTGATCGTTTCTGTAACGATGTATTCCGCGGCTGAGAGTCCCTCCGACGCGAGCGCCCAATCCTTCGTCGGGCGTTGGGACTTGACCCTCAAGACGCCTGGTCGCGACTATCCCTCGTGGCTGGAAATCACACGCGATGATGGACAGTTCAAAGCACGAATGGTCAGCCGGTGGGGGCACGCGCGTCCGCTTCCGAAGGTTGAGATCGCCAACGACCACATCATGTTCGTTTCTCCCAAGGAAGAAGAAGAGAGAAAAGACGACATGGTCTTCGAGGGAAAATTGTCGGGCGGAACGCTGGCCGGGACCACGACCGGCCCGGACGGAACTCCTTGGCAATGGACCGGTATGCGAGCTCCGAACCTGAAGAGAACCCAACCGCCAAAGTGGGGAAAGCCAGTGCAGTTGTTCAGCGGCAAAGACCTGAGTGGCTGGACACCGAGCGATCCCAAGGCGACAGCGACATGGAAGGTCGAGGACGGAACGTTGGTCAGTCCCGGGCGTGGCCCAGAGCTGATTACGAATACCAAGTTCGAGGATTTCAAGCTGCATATCGAATTCAATTGCGGGAAGGGATCCAACAGCGGCATCTACCTTCGCGGCCGTTACGAATTGCAGATCGAAGACGATCCGGAACCGGAAGGGCCGACCATGCGAACGGGCGGCGTTTACGGATACCTTGCGCCAACACCGGAACAGCCGCGCAAGCCGGGAGAGTGGCAGAGCTATGACATCACTCTTGTCGGACGAGTGGTCACAGTGGTCCAGAACGGCGTGACGATCATCGACAAGCAGGAGATACCGGGGATCACCGGCGGTGCGCTGGAAAGTAATGAAGGATTATCGGGACCGATTTACCTGCAAGGCAGCGAGGCCGGGCACGTTTCGTTCCGCAACATCACGATCACTCCGGCGGAGTAGCTCGAAATCTTCTACGGACGGAACCACGGGGTATAAGGCGAGTTCAGGTAGAAGTTCATCAACAGGCTCACGACTTTATTCGCTCCTGTCGGATTCGGATGCGTTCCGTCAGCCTGAAAGTCCGTGGATAGCCACACCAGGTCGTCCGAGCGCGGGATGTCTCCGTCAGCCCAAAGATAGGCTCCCCATGCGGTCCAGACCGCCTGCCCGTCGGCATAACTCAGGTCTCCCGCAATCGGGTCGACTGTGCCGTTGCGCATCTGCATGACTTGCGCCTCGATCAGCCATTTTGCGGAGTATCCATATTCATAAGCATACGGCTCAGGATTCAATCCGTCGGTGGCGTACCCGGCATAGATGCGGGTTGAGAGAAACACTTCCCGCAGATTCGGATATCTCGACTTGGCGGCGCGAATGATTTGTCCGAGCTGCAATTCGTATTCGATAGCCTCCGTACCCGTGTCGTTCACGCATCCGGAGACAGTCGCATCGCACAGAGTCCGGTAGTAGTACACACCGGGCCGCGGATTCGCGTTCTTGATCCACAGCACCTGCACCTGCTTCTCAGTCAGGCAAGGTGTCGCGTTGGGGGGACCTCCGCAGCCTGCCGGTGCTGATGGGGCAGTCGTCGCGGTCGCCAGAATCGTATCGCGTACGCGATCATATTGGTTGGCAAGCAGTCCGCCTTTTGCCAGCGGACAGATCGTGGTCTCACCTTGCGCGACGGTCCAATAGCAGGCGGTCTCGGCGCCAAGCGCGCCGTTCTCCATCGCAAGCGTAGTGTGATTCACGCCGGCGTTGATCGAGGCAGTATTGATGAAGTCGCTGAACTCCGCGGTCGCGTTCGACATGCCGATCCCGAGGAACACAACCGCTCCCGCAGGATTCGGATTTCCGTTCTGATCGACAGGCTGAATCGCGAAGGCGGCTGCCTTCCCCGCCGAGTCGTGATCGGTGGGCACGGTATCGCTGCTGTTCTCGTAGAGACCGCCCTGGAAACCGAGATAGCTGTCTGATGCGGTCATGTCCATGAGATCGATGGGAACCGCATTCGCCGCGACGGTGACGGTCGTCGTCTGCTGGAGCCCACCATAGCTGGCTGTGATGGTCGTCGTGCCGGTGCCGGTGCCGCTGCCTGCCGTGACCAGTCCCGGAGAAGTCGCCCCCTGGTTTTCGATGCTCGCAATCGCCGGGTTCGATGACAACCAGTTGGTTGTGCTGGTCACAAACTGGGAGGAGCCGTCACTGTATTCCGCAAATCCGAAGAGCTGAAGCGTCGCGCTGGGTGCGATCGATGGATAAATCTGCGAGATGAAGAAGCCCGTCAGTTTGCCCGTCGTGGTGATTACATTCAGCGTGGTAACTCCGCTCACGCCTCCATAGGTGGCGGTGATGTTCACGTTTCCGGGAGAGACCCCGTTGGCCATTCCGGGAGTGGTCTGGCCCGTATTCTGGATGGAAGCAATAGTCGCATCGGTCGAGGTCCACGTCGCCAGGTTCGTGATGTTCTTGCTCGAACCGTCACTGTATCCGGCAGTCGCTGTGAACTGCTGCGTGCCGCCGACGCTCATGGTGATGTCCGTAGGAGCCAACGCGATCGTGGTCACGACAGCAGCGCTGCCGGTGACACTCAAGGTGTTGGAGCCACTGGCCCCGCCGAACGAGGCGGTAATGGTCGCGTTTCCGGCGGCGACTCCCGCTGCCATGCCCGGGCTTGCCTGTCCTGTCGACTGCACGGAGGCGATGGTCCAATCGGAGGAAGACCACGATGCGGATGCGGTGACGTTCTTGCTCGAGCCGTCGCTGTAGCTTGCGGTTGCCGTGAGCTGTTTCGTGCCGCCCACGCTCACCGATGGAGATGCGGGCGTCACTACGATCGCGGTGACGACGGGGTTGTTTGATCCGCCCGACGGACTGCTGGAAGAGTTACAGCCGCAAGTCCCAATCAGCAGGATCATGGTGAGCAGCGCGGCCGCGCGCATCGGGATTTCCGGCATCCTCATGGATGGAGCCTGTCCTTGGTCAATGTAATTCGCGGCACGCGATCACGGGCAGCAGCGAGCATCTGCACCCGAAGGAACTTCAATGATCCACGAACACCGGGTCTCGACAAAAGTTGTGACGCGAGGAGCGATTAGCTGACCGTCTTGCGTTCATTTCGGCCGCAAGCTAGGCGTACAATCGCCTGTCACAACCATCTTCAGAGGCTCACTATGGCAAAGTCGCGGCGGAATTTTATCCTTCGTTCGGTTCTGGTTTCAGCCCTTATCTGCTTGATTGCCAGTGCATCTTTGGCGCAGTCGGACTATAAACCGTCCCCGGAGAACCTCCAGGCACGGCGCGAATTCCAGGACATGAAATACGGCATGTTCATCCACTGGGGAGTGTACAGCGTGCTGGGCGACGGCGAGTGGGTCTTCCACGAACGGCACCTCAAGGTGGACGAATACAATCGCCTCCCTTCATTCTTCGATCCGGAGAAATTTGACGCCAAAACCTGGGTCTCGCTGGCCAAGGCTGCGGGGATGAAATACATCACGATCACGTCGCGCCACCACGATGGATTCGCCATGTTCGACTCGAAAGTTTCCGACTGGAACATCGTTGCGCGTACTCCTTATAAGAAGGATCCGCTGAAGATGCTCGCCGACGAATGCCATCGCCAGGGCATCAAGCTCTTCTTCTATTATTCGCAACTCGACTGGCACAATCCCGACTACTACCCGCGCGGCGCCACCGACTGGCCAAACGGGCGTCCCGACCACGGCGACTGGAACGCGTACCTCGATACTTATATGGATGGCCAGCTTACGGAATTGCTGACCAATTACGGGCCGATCGGCGGAATCTGGTTCGACGGCATGTGGGACAAGCCCAACGCCGACTGGCACCTCGACAAGACCTACGCGCTCATTCACAAGCTGCAGCCTGCGGCGCTCATCATCCCGAATCATCATCAGACGCCGCGTCCGGGAGAAGATGTGCAGACGTTTGAGCGCGATCTGCCCGGGCAAAACACTGCGGGATTCAACACGAAATACGTGAGCAGCGATATTCCTCTCGAGAGTTCCGACACGCTGAACGGGGCCTGGGGATTCAACATCGGCGACAACAACTACAAGAGCGCTGCCGAAATCGAACGCCGTCTGGTGCGAGCCGCGGGAAACAATTCGAACCTGCTGCTGAATATCGGGCCTTACCCGAACGGCGAGATCGATCCGCAGTTCGTCACGCGCCTGCAGGCGGTGGGCGAATGGCTCGCAAAGTATGGAGACTCGATTTACGGAACGCGCGGCGGGCCGATCGCTCCCGGAGATTGGGGCGTCTCCACGCGGAAGGGCGATAAGGTCTATGTCCACGTGCTGAGCTGGAATGCGCCACTACTGGCGCTCGGGCCGATCGAGAAAGTGTCGTCTGCCAAGAACCTGCTGGATGATGGGAATATCGAGTTCACCCAGAATGCCGATGGACTAGTGCTGAAGGTTCCGCCGCAGGGAAAAGATGAGACCGACCGGGTTATTGTGCTGACGGTGAAGAAGTAGGAGAGAGTCGCGCTACCTTTTTTTTGTTGCCGGGGCGCTATCCGCCTTCGCCGCCGGGGGCTTGTCACTATTCCCCATGTCGACCCAAACGGCATTTGTATTCCCATTAGCGTCCATCGTGACGATCGTGCTCGTCTGCTGCGCCACGCCGTTTGACCCTGGACGCACAATATCGATCGCCTGCTGCGTGACTTGCAGGCCGGCGCCCGGATCTCCGGGGTTGGGGCTTTCCACTTGCCGCGTAGTGCTCTGCCGGCCGTTGGCGTCCGTACGCTGTACCGTGCTCTCCCGCTTTACGAGCTTGAGGCCTTCATCGCCGGCTTGTCCCGGAACGTTCGTCGAATACGTTTCCGTTGTGTCGCGTTTTTCTCCCGATCCAGAATCGTCCTGACGAGTGACCGTACGTTCCATGAGAGCCATCTTGCCTTCCGCATCGGGGCGCAGCACTCGCTCTTCCTTGCTGGCCCCACCCTCGCCCTGCTTTGTGGTGGCTTCCCGCACTTCGCTGACGTTCCAGTGCCCCGTCCCATCAAAAAGCGACGTGGACTTTCTTGACGCGATCGTATTCGGATCGGTCTGGCGTTCGTGTTGTTCGATCCGCATCGACGCAGACAACCCGCCGTTGCCGTCAACCGAAAACACCGTGGTGTTCGTGTCCCGGGTTCCCGGAGCGGTCTGCTTCGAATTGGTTTCCGTTCGCTGCACAATCTGCAATCCGCCATTGGCATCCGGATTGGAGACTGTACTGACCACTTTGCTTTCCCCACCGGGCAGCGCGCGCGACTCCTCCCGTCTCTCCTGCGTGAGGGTCTGCCGGCCGTCCGCGTTGGTGGCGTAGCTTCGCTCGATGTTCCGCACGGTCGTGTCGTTCACTTTCACCGACTCGCGTTCCGTGACGGAGTATGGGACGTATCGCCCATCGGGGCCGCGGGCTTCGACCACAGTCTTGTCGACGATCCGGCCGTTCACCTCGGAATGCGTAGTGGTGGTTCGATAGGGATTGGTTGCGGCGCTCGGATCGCCCTGTTGCGTGCTCGAACTCCAGGACGTGCTGCCGGAGCTTTCCTGTGCGTAGCTGGCGGGGGTGAATATCGAGGTACTCGCCTGCATGAGGAGAATGCCGAGAAGTGCCACTCTGGACTGCGCTCGCATATCAATATTATGTGGCATTTTTCGTCCTTTTGCTCCACACAAGTCACTGCCGCAGTCGCATTTCGTTCGTCGCTTCGAAGCCCATCGATACATAAAGACTCCGTCCCGCAGCACTGGCGTGCAGAATCACAGTGTCGATTTGATTCTCGCGGCACCAGTCCAGTGCCGCCTGCATCAGGACGCGCGCCAATCCGCGCCGGCGAAACGACTGTGCCGTATAAACGTTGAGGATGTTCCCACGCCGGGCACTCTTGCCAATCATGTGTGGAGGCCAATCCATCAGCCACAATCCAGTGCCCGCCGCGACGGAACCGTCGGCGGCAGAGATCAGCCAGGCGCAATAGTCACCCGCATTCATCTGCTTGAGCAACCAGACGCGGAACCGTGACGACATGGACTCCATCGTCGCGTCCTCTTTATAGCCCATGTCGCGGAACATCTCCTTGCGGTGCGCAACGAGCGTTTCCAGATCGGCGGTTGACGCACGGCGCAGCGTGAATCCTTCTGGCAGAGACATAGCCTCAATTAGATTCACAGCCTGAGCCGGCGATTCGCAATGTGTCATATAGTGTGCCCAGGAGAATCAACGTGCCCGACACCGCAGAGTATCTCTCCCGCATTCGCCAGCAGACGCAAGGGAAAGATCCGCTGCAATGCCAACGACAAACACCCGTCACTCTCGCGGAGCTGATTGCGAACGCGTCCGACGAACAACTGACGAGACGTCCAAGCCAGGATAAGTGGTCCGTCGGTGAGATTTTGGCCCATCTGGCTGAAGATGAAATTGCGACCGCGTGGCGCTATCGGCAGATGGTCGAGCATAGCGGCACCGCACTGGCTGGTTTCGATCAGGACTTATGGGCGCGTCTGGGCCAGTATGACGCGCGCAAACCACAGGAGTCGCTTGCACTTTTTGGTTTGCTTCGAGAGGCGAACCTGCGGTTTCTCGCGCAATTATCCCCAGAGCAGTGGGATTGCTTTGGGATTCACGCCGAACGTGGGCGGATCTCCGTCAGGGACCTGTCCGTCCACATGGCTGGGCATGATGCAAATCATCTGGAGCAGATCCGCAGAATTCTCGGCTGCTAGCTCAACGCCTGGCCTTCGCCGTTTTACTGCGTTCGCTGGCGCTCAGATGAATGACCGCCGCGGCGGCGCTGTAACGAACCTTCGGTTGTTTGTCGTCGAACTTTTCCTCTACCTTCGGAAGCAGCGAGGCGTCTCCGCGCTGCGCGATGGCCTCGACGGCTGCAGCCCGGACGATCCAATCCTTGTCATTCGTAGCCTTGACCAAGGCCTTCGCTGAGGCAGGATCAGGATCGTTCGCGAGAAAACTTGCCGCTACCGCTCTTACCGGATTGGGATCTTTCTTGTGCATCGTGCGGTAAGCGTCCCAGCCGATGCCGGCAAATGGGATGTACCCAACACCTTCCGAGATTCCAATTTTGGCCAGCTCCTTTGGATTGCGCAGCGTATCGAGTTGCTGCGCGATCAGTCCGTCTCCAGATTTGCGTTCGCCCATCAGCAGATCGTAGTAAACGGCGTACGCGGACTTGTCGTCGTGGAGTTGCCGGAGCGCATGAGCCGATGCCATCACAACAGCAACCTTTTTGTCCGAGAGCGCTGCCTGCAACTTCGGAATCGACTCGGTGGAGTGCATCTGTCCTAGGGCGGTTACGGCCGCGACCCGCACCTCTGGAACGGGATCTTTCAATGCACTCTCCGCAAGTTCTCTGGCGTGAGTATTGTTGCGGAGGAGACCGAGGGCGCGAATTCCATTGGTGCGATCTGCGGTGCGCTTGGAAAAAGCTGCGGTTTGCAGCATATCCCATGCTCGGTGCGTGGGACTCTCGATGTCAGTGGATTCCTGACCTTGCAGCACACCCAGACTGGCGCAAGCCAGGAGCAAACAACCCGCGAACCGGAAGTGTGAATTCGTGATTCGTCCTATAGCGCCCAAGAGGCCTCCCTCCGCTGCACGGACTTAGGCCGGAATGCGCGATTAGGATGCAATTCGCGGCGGAATCGTAGATCAGAAATCCTGCAGTCGGGTGAAGATTAGAGAGGACTAGGAGGACACAAAAAGACAGGCGAGGATCGAGCAAAATGATTGGGGCCGCGTGCGCCGCACTGCCCAGTGCGACGCCCCTGCGGCCCCTCTGCTCGACCCGAAGCTGATGACTTAAAGCCGAACTATGACTGAACGATCTTCTCGAGAGCGATGCGGCTGCGGAT
The DNA here is from genome assembly GCA_963727085.1 of Terriglobia bacterium. Taxonomy (GTDB): domain Bacteria; phylum Acidobacteriota; class Terriglobia; order Terriglobales; family Acidobacteriaceae; genus Sulfotelmatobacter. Next base: position 1,056,559 of record CAVSER010000009.1, read on the forward strand.
CACCAGCGTTGCACCTCTCAGCTGCATCAACTGTTTCTTCTTGAACTCGGAGAACAGCCGGCTGACCGTCTCCCGCGTCGTGCCGATGATCTCGGCAATCTCTTCGTGGGTCAGCGTGAGCTTCACCTGCGACGATCCATCTTCTTGCGTGGATTTCGTGGACCACGAAAGCAGCAGTTTGGCGAACTTTTCGGACGGTGAGGCCGCGAGGCCGAGCGTGCGGATCTCTTCGTAGGCCGTGTAGTAGTTCCGGCTCAATTGCTGCGCGATGCGCGCCGCCACCTCCGGAAACTCCTTAATGAAGTGGCCCAACGAGTCGCGAGGGATGAAGTTCGCTTGTCCAGGCTCCATCATCTCGACCGTAACTTCGTACGGCCGGTTGGAAATCACGGCGTTCAGGCCGAGGACATCGCCACTATCCGAGATCTTGGTGATGATGGTCTTGCCTTCGCGCGACGATGTCGACAACTTCGCCTTGCCCGTGCACAGTACAAATACGCCGCGCGCCTGTTGCCCTTCAATAAAGAGCATGGCACCCTTGGGATATACGGCGGTGGACTTGATCTCATTCAGCCGTTGCGCGGCCTGAAGGGGCAAGTTGCAGAAAAGGTGATCGCCACGGTTCGGGCAAGTAACGCAATTGTCCAGGATGTTCAAACCATAAGGTGCCCGCATCGGAAGCCTCCTTGTGGCTTTAAGGCGCCGGACTTACTCGGCTAGCCACACTTGAGGAATCGCACGTACCTCGCCAATTCGCGCAGGGGATATCGCCCAAACGCCCGATTGCCAAGTAGCTTATTTTGCTACACTTACCATCTTCTGTTTGTGAGATTGGGGGGTGCGGAATGCCATTGGGTGGGCAATCTGGGTCATTTCCCGCACACCAGTGCGTGATCTGGATCACTCGTGAATGTGATTCTTTGTTACTTGGCTGCTTACTGATCCCCGTTGTTCTTGCAGTTGGACGGGTGGCCGTTCACAAATGGGGCTCCGTCAGCATACGTACTGAGACCAGTGCCATCGAGCGCAAACCGGACTTTCGTTGCATTGGGCAGCGGCGCCTTGAGCCGGGCGATGCAATTGTCGCCACTGAGGGGCGTATTGAGGAGTTGTGTCAGTGTTTTCGGCGGCAGACGGCCCGTGACATCGGAAACCGTAACCGTAATTCCCTGAATGTCCCAGTTGTCGCAGAATGTGCACAAATCACCTCCTCGGCCACTTCCTGTTTGACGCAAAGCGATCGTGATTCCGGTAAAACCGGAAGCGGACTTTTGTGGAGTATCCAGCACCAATGGGTCTGTGGTATGCGTCGACCAGTTGTCCCAACTGATACTTGGAAGCCCTTGTGGACAGACTTTATCAAAGGGCAATTTTGGATCCGACGATGCCTTGAGGCACACCGCGCGCTTCTGGCCTTCAATCGTCGCCGTGATTTCGCTGGCAGATCTCGCGTCATCAGTGCCGGTCGTAATGCTGATGACCATGCGATTGTAGGTCGGAGGTGAGCAGGCACAGAAAAACAGGACGAGGGTGAATGCCGGAACCGATCGGAAGACCGATCCGCGTACGAGCCTGGACAGGGGCCGGAGAAACATAAAGGACCTCGATAGGGGTTCTCCAGGGGATAAAGACGCGCCATGTTAGCACGTGGATCAGACGCGGGCACTGCAATCCCGGCTACGGCCCAACCGTGACCTGTAAAGGGCCGGGTGTCTGCATGCGTTCGCGGTAGATCAGGTTCCTGCGGGCTACTTCACCCACAACGTCGACATGCACGACGTAGCCGCCGTATGGCAGGGTCTCTCCAAAGGGCAGTTCCATGTCGATGGTACTTTTTGTCAAAGTGAAGCGCTGATAGCCAATCGCCGTTGCCCGTCCATTTGCGGCGACGGCCATGACGACATAGGTCAAATCCATGTCGTCGGGAGTTGTGTTCGAAACCACAACGCTGCCGTCGATCCGGTTCCCGCTCACGTGGGCCGGAATCTTCCACTTGACGGTAAGTGCTGACTGCACACGAAGAACGAATTCCTTTTGCACGGCCTGCGGCGGAGAACTGCCATCCCTCACCGACAGGGTGAATAGGAACTCCCCGGCGCGCTCTGGTTGCCCGTGCAATAGGCCACTGTCTTCGAGTTTCAGGCCAGGCGGCAGAGTTCCCTTCTCCAATTTCCAATAGTGCGGCGGCACTCCTCCCCGAGCATGAAATCGCTGTTCGTACGCAGCACGGGGATAGGTCTCGGGCAGTTGCGAGTCGGTCAGGATCACGATGGCCGGCTGAGACTGATCCGGTGGATTAGCGGCCTGCCCCTGCGTCTGATCGGGAGTCGATTGCCCAAAGGCAGTCGGCAATGCGCCCGCAAGAAGGGCGAACGCGAGGACCGTAACTAGTCTTTCAATCCGCAGCTTCATCGAAAATCGATCTGCCAATCGTTTCCCCCGGACCATGAATCACATGGCCTGCTCCTACTCTCCCACAGTTCGGTCATTCTTGTACTACGAATGTTCCGTCCGCGGATTCTTGCAGCCTCGCTTGCCGGATGACCCACGTCACATTGACGGAGATTCGAGGTTTCTGAAAAACTATTCCTCTGGCGATCTGATCAACGGATTCCCACGAATCGCCAACCAAGAATTATTCATGGAATTACTGCTCAATCTGGCCTGGTTGCTGCTGGCAGTGCCCGCGTACTACATATGGCGGTCCTGCAGGCAAGGCCGTGCTGCAACCCAGATGAGTTCGGCGCAGTGCATCCTGGCTTTAGGATGCGCTCTGGTTGTGCTCTTCCCGGTGGTGTCGGCGACCGACGATCTGCATGTGGTGCGGGCCGAGATGGAGGAGTCGCGGGGCAACAAGCGAAGCATCTGTCAGAAGGGTAGCGATCGGCCTTCCGCCTGGAAGTGGCACGTCCAGCCCTCAATTGCTTCGATTTCATTCCCTATTTTTGCCGATTTCCGCACCTGGACTGACCTTCCGGACTTCCGGATCCAGATCGAATCTCCCCAGGGGATTCAGCCGACCGGGCGCGCTCCGCCCTATTTCAGCCTCGGGTAAAAACACCGGTCGCTGATTCAAGCCCAATCCTGCCAGCGACTCCGATCCTTACTTATACGAACGTTTTAGGCGGAACGCGATTACGTGATGTCGTTGGAATGACATCGCTCGCGAACCGCGAAACCTGAGTCCCATTTGCCTGTTCCTCCTGGCGATCGAGGATGGAGTTCGTGATGCGGTCCATACTATTCAATTTAACTTTGGTTCTATCACTGGGAGCGGGCGGTGCATTGTGCCAGGTTCCGGGCCAGTCGCCGTCCCCACCCGGGTCGCAGGTCTGGAACTGGGAGCAGGTCAAAGAGAAGTTTGAACTCAACAACACAACCCTGTTCGCCGGGAAGTTGAACATCGACGAACTGAAGGCCCAGGAGATTACGGCGCACCTGCGGCCTAACCCCGATTTCACCCTATCCGCCGACGGAACGCAGATTGCTCCCAGTCATGGAGTTTGGCAGCCCTTTGCCGGAACATTCGTTTCTCCCGGCGTGAGCTACCTGTTCGAGCGCCGCAACAAACGCAATCTTCGCTTTGAAGCGGCGAAACAGGGCACGGCGATTGGGGCAGCGCAGCAGTCTGATGCCGAGCGGACTCTGCTGTTCAACCTGCGAACCGCGTTTGTTGGAGTTCTTCAGGCGAAAGCCATCCTGAAACTGGCGCAGGACAATCTGGGCTACTACGACAACATTCTCAAGGTCAGCCGGGACCGGTTCCAGGCCGGCGATATTGCTCGCATCGATCTCGATCGCCTCGAGCTTCAACGTCTGCAGTATGAATCCGATTTGCAGAATGCGCTGGTCACCCTGCGCACGGCGAAGATCAACCTGCTTGCATTGCTCGATGACCGGCGCCCGGTGGACTCGCTCGATGTTGATGGAGCGTTCGATTTCCGCGACGACCTGCTCGCAAACGACGACTACCGGAAGGAAGCAGTCGGGGCGCGTCCGGACCTGCACGCGGCCGCACTGTCCGTACAGCAGGCCGAGACAAACTACAAATTGGCGGAGGCCGACGGATCGACGGATCCCACCGTCGGAGTTTGGTTCACGCACAACGGATCTTTTAATAATCCCGACGCCGTGAACACGATCGGCGCGAGTGTGAACATCCCGCTGCGCATTTTCGACAAGAACCAGGGCGAGAAGCTGCGCACGAAAATCGACATCAACCGTAACGAAAAGCTGCGACAGGGAGTGGAAACGCAAGTCTACAGCGATGTCGACTCCGCGTATGCCCTGGTGAACAGCGATATCGAGTTGCTCAAGCCTTACAAGCAGCAATACCTGCAACAAGCCGTCCGCGTACGCGATACCGTCCAGTTTGCCTACCAGCACGGCGGAGCTTCGCTGCTGGACTTCCTTAACGCAGAAAGCGAGTACCGCACAGTGCAACTTGGTTACGTGAACCTGGTCGGTTCCTACCTGACTGCGGCAGCGCAGTTGAACCTGGCGGTGGGGCGAGAGGTTATCCCATGAAGAATTCCGAATTCCTGCATAAATGCATAAAAGTGCGATGGATCCCGCTCGCGATCATGCTGACAGCCATCGTCGCGGCGGTTGCCTGCTCAAAGGACACTCCGACTGCAAGCAGCAAGGCCCCCGTGACGCTGGATCCTGATGTCTACGAGGCGGAGCATCCGGAACTTTTCAAGACAGCGAAGGCCGAAGTTCGTCCGCTGCCGACCGTGGTTACGGCGAATGGCACAGTGTCTCCGGATGTGAACCGGACCATCCACGTCACCTCTCTCGGTGCCGGGCGCGTGGTGGACCTCAAAGTAAAACTCGGCGACAACGTGAAGAAGGGCCAGACGCTGCTTGTGATCTCGAGCCCTGACTTGTCCAGCGCGTTCTCCGATTACGAAAAAGCCAAAGCCGATGAAGCTCTTTCCAGGAAGGCGCTCGATCGCACTCAGATGCTCTACGACCGTGGCGCCATCGCGGCGAAAGATCTCGAAGTCGCGCAGGACGCCGAGGACAAAGCCAAGGTCGACACGGAGACTGCGGACCACAAGGTGCGCATCCTTGGCGGCGATCCGTCGCGCCCAGGGCCGTCGCTCGAACTGAAGGCTCCCGTCTCGGGAACCATCGTCGAGCAGAATGTCGCTGGCTATGAAGGCGTCAAGAGTCTCGACAACACGCCGAACCTTTTTACGATCGCAAATCTGGCCGAGGTCTGGGTGGTTTGCGATGTGTTTGAGAACGACCTGGGCATGGTGCACCTGGGGGATTCCGGCGAAATCCGCCTGAACGCTTTTCCAGATCGTGTCTTCAAGGGCAGGGTCGCGGATATCTCCCGCGTGCTCGATCCCAACACTCGCAGCGCCAAAGTGCGCATCGTGCTCGGAAATTCTGACGGCTCGCTGCGCCCCGGAATGTTCGCCGTCGCAACATTCCGCTCGCGCAAATTAACCGACCGCGTTGTCGTTCCCTCAACCGCGATCATGCGACTGCATGACAAGGACTGGGTGTTCCGAAAGGAAGGGGAAAAGAACTTCCGCAAAATCGCCGTTCAAGCCGATGGACTTGCTCCTGACGGCATGCAGGAAATTCGTGAAGGCGTGAAGGCCGGAGACGAACTGGTCACCAACGCGCTGGAGTTCTCGACGGAAGTCGCCGAGAAAAGGTCGGGGGACTAGCCAATGCTGCGTAAGTCCATCGATATCGCTTTAGCGAATCCCCTGCTGGTACTTGGCGGGGCGCTGGTGTTTTTTGTCTGGGGCATCATCTCGTTCCACGCTCTTCCCATCGAGGCCTACCCAGACGTCGCCGACACCTACGCACAGGTCATCACGCAATGGCCGGGTCACGCGGCAGAAGAGGTCGAGCAGCAGATTACCGTTCCCTTGGAAGTTGAACTGAACGGCGTGGCGCATCTTACGCACCTGCGTTCCGTCTCTCTGATGGGCCTCTCCGTCATCACCATCATCTACGACGACGAGATTACGACCTTCAACGCCCGGCAGGAAGTCCTGGATCGTCTGCAAAACGTAACGCTGCCAACCGGTGTCACGACGGGAATCGGCCCGGACTACAGTCCCGTCGGGCAGATCATGTTCTACACGCTCACCAGCACCAATCCGAAATACGATGTGATGGAACTGAAAGCGTTGAACGACTGGTTTGTGGTGAACCAGTTGAAGTCCGTTCCCAACGTTGTAGATGTCAACCCGTTCGGCGGTCCCACTCGTGAATATCAGGTACAGCTCGCTCCGGACAAGCTCGTCTCCTACGGGCTATCTCTTCCCCAGGTCGAGCAGGCGCTGATCAATAACAACATCAACGCTGGCGGTGGATTCATAGAGCGCGGCCAGCAGGCATTGAACGTACGAGCCGTTGGGCTGATGCAGAGCACGGAGGACATCGGCGCGACCGTTGTAAAAGTGCAGAACGGAACGCCGGTGCGTGTGCGTGATCTCGGAAATGTCGTGCAAGCCCCGAAAGTTCGCCTGGGGCAACTCGGCAGGGCCGTTCACAAAGAAGATGGAACCATCTTTAATGACGACGATGTCGTGGAGGGCATCGTCTTGCTGCGCAAAGGCGCCGTCGCTGAGACCACGTTGGCGGTTCTGCACGAGAAGATTGATCAGCTGAATGGCGTCAAGGGTAAAGCTGGTCTGCTGCCGGTTGGGGTGAAGCTCGTTCCGCATCTCGACCGCAGCGAATTAATGCACCACACGACGCACACGGTGTTGCGCAACCTCACGGATGGCGTGGTGCTGGTGACTCTGGTTCTCTTCCTGTTCCTGGGCAACGTACGCAGTGCACTGATCGTCGCGGTCACGATTCCCTTCTCGCTGTTATTCGCCGCGATTCTTCTCGACCTGCGGCACATCCCTGCAAACTTGCTCTCGCTCGGCGCTCTCGACTTTGGCATGGTGGTCGATGGCTCGGTTGTGATGGTGGAAACCATTCTCCGCCATACCTCTTTCGGCGATCACAAGAAATCGTTCCGCGAGATCGTGGCCGTTGCGGCCCATGAAGTTCAGAAGCCGGTCTTCTTCGCACGCATCATCATTATTGTTTCCTATTTACCGATTTTCACCTTGCAGCGCGTCGAAGGCCGCCTGTTCAGTCCGATGGCGTGGACTGTCGCCTTCGCCCTGCTAGGGGCACTGATTTTCGCTCTGTTCATAGCGCCAGTACTCTGCAATTACTTGTTCAGCCGTGAACTCAAGGAGTGGAGAAATCCCGTTCTCGAGTGGCTGAACCGCAGCTACGCTCGATCGCTCGACTGGTGCTTCGATCACATGAAGCTCACGCTGGCCATGGGACTCCTGGCACTGGGAGTAATGATTTTTCTCGCGACGAGCGGAATCATCGGATCGGAATTTCTTCCGCATCTGGATGAAGGCGCAATCTGGGTGCGCGGAACCTTGGCGCCGAGTACGGGGCCGACTTCAAGCATGGAGATGTCCAGGCGTGCACGCCTCATGCTCGCCGAGTTCCCCGAGGTGAAGCAGGTCGTCAGCCAGGTCGGACGCCCCGACGACGGCAGTGATGCCAGTGGTTTCTACAACACCGAATTTTTTGTGGATCTTCGTCCCCGCGAAGAATGGCGCTCTCAGTTTCACGGCAAGAAGACTGAACTGATCGACGCCATGGATCAGAAGCTGCAGCAATTTCCCGGCGTGGACTGGAATTTTTCCCAACCGATCTCCGACAACGTCGAAGAAGCGGTCAGCGGCGTGAAGGGTGAACTGGCGGTGAAGCTTTTCGGACGCGACCTGAAGACGCTGGAAGATAAGGCCGATCAGATTCAAGGCGTCATGAGCCAGATCCCCGGCGTTGCCGACCTCGGCACATTCCAGGTGCGGGGCCAACCCAACGTCAATGTGAACGTAGACCGTCCCGCCGCCGATCGCTACGGCATCAACGTCAGCGACATTCAGGATGCCATCGAGTCTGCCGTCGGCGGCAAGGCGGTCAGCCAGATCCTGATCGGCGAACAGCGCTTCGATCTAACGGTCCGCTACCAGCCGCAATTCCGGCGGACGGTCGACGACATCGCCAACATTCGTCTGCTTGCGCCGTCGGGAGAGCGCGTGTCTCTTGCACAGCTCAGCAAGATCACGCTCGATGACGGAGCTTCGACCATCTACCGCGAGGGCAATTCGCGCTACATCGCGATCAAGTACAGCGTGCGCGGACGCGACCTCGGCAGCACCGTCCGGCAGGCAATCGAAGAGGTCGCTCATAAGGTGAAGCTGCCCGAGGGATACCACCTCGACTGGACGGGAGAATACGAGAGTCAACAGCGCGCCAATCGACGCCTCGCGATTATCGTGCCCGTCACGCTGCTGCTGATGGCATTCATCCTGTACTCGGCATTCGGATCGTGGAAGTGGGTCGGACTGATCCTGGCAGTGGTCGCGCTGTCTCCTCTTGGCGGATTCCTCAGCCTGCTGATCACGGGAACGCATTTCAGCGTCTCTTCCGGGCTCGGCTTCCTGGCGCTGATCGGTGTCTCGGTCGAAATCGGCGTCATCATGGTCGAGTACATAAACCAGCTCCGCACCCGTGGCATGCCGGTGCGCGAGGCCGCCAAGGAAGGCGCAGCGCTCCGGTTGCGGCCAATCATGATGACGATGTTGGTAGCGACGTTGGGACTGCTCCCGGCGGCCATGTCGCACGATATCGGCTCGGACTCTCAACGTCCGTTCGCGATCGTGATCGTCGGAGGCCTGATTGTCGAACTCCTGGTCAGCGTAATTCTATGGCCGACCCTCTACGTCTTCTGGGCGCGTCCCGGAGACCGCTTGCCGCCGGCAGAACAGAGCTTCATGGCGGAAGGCGAGCATGTGGATTAGTGGCAGATTTTGGAGAGCAGAGAAACAAATCAAGGCTTATGGGGTTCTGGCTAGCGTCGACCCAGGGGGCATGCAGCGACATTGTCAGAAAGATCGTCGGCTGCGGAAAGTCGGCATTCCAGAAAACTCAGCATTTGGGCCGGTGGTGTAAGAGGAACACGGCGGAAGTCGATCGCTCGACTCCTCGCAGATGCAAGTGCAAATCTTGCCCGGTCCCCCAAAGTTCGCGGCGCGCTACCGGGAATTCTTCTCCGCAGAGGCACGCGGGTTTCGCGGATTCTTCGGACACAACTAATACGGAGGAGAAAATCGCAGGCGCTTCACACGTTACGCTCAGCGTGACAAGGGCGCTGACGTTGGCTCGCGGCTCGCGAGTAAGGGGCTAGCAGCTGATAGCTGATAGCAAAAATTAAGAGAGTTCCGAGGTGGTGTAGGGTCCATTCGTCTCGGCCAGTAGCTCGCTTATTGACCCTCGCTCGACCTGCTTTCGTTGCATCCCTTGCGGGGCGCGACGTGCGATCGTAAGCTCGGGCTCCGGGCTCACCGCCAACCGGAAAAACCTACCCTACGCCTCGGAACTCTATCCTGCCTTCAACATTTCTTCCCTGTTCTCCTCGACCAGCGCTTTGCTATAGACCCTTGCTTGCCCTCCACCTCAACCTTACGGCTAAGACAGTGACTTCGCTCGAGCCCCGGACGCCGCACCAACCGGAAAAACTTAAGAAGCTGTCAAAGAACGATCCTGTTCTACTCTTTCTATTTTTTGAGTCAATGAAAAATATGAGTTTGTAACTATTGAATTTTCAATCGAGTGCAGCCGGTTCACAGGCTGGTGACGAAAAATAGTGCAGCCGAACGTCGTAATTGCCTGCGTAACCCGCACGGGATGCGGCTTTTCGCTGTATTTACGAGGGAAACGACCGCAGGCTCCCGCACACAAGCTCTGTTAAGCCGCTGTGAAAATCGCGTACTTGCCGCTTTCAGCAAGGGTTTCCGCAGACAGTATTGTTTCGTTCCTGATGGATTGATGTAGTATTCCCCCACTGTAGTTACCTGTCACCAACTACGCCACACTGGAAGGCACTACCGGAAAGATTATTGGCGGAGAAATCCAGCTTGGATCCGAAGCAATCCTTTTGTACTGACCGCGACCGCCATCTAGTGTTGTGGAAAGCTATGACAAGAGACGACGCCTGGAAACTGGCTGAGCATCGGGTTGCAGCGTGGAATGCGCATGATCTCGACGCGATCATGAGCCATTACGAAGATGAGGTCGAGTTGACCTCACCCGTCGCCGCCCAATTGTTGGGCACACAGAGCGGCAAAGTTGCCGGCAAGGTAAACCTGCAAGCGTATTTTCAGCGAGGGCTCGAAGCCTACCCCGATCTCCGCTTCGGCCTTGAGAACGTACTTTGGGGCATCAGCAGCGTGGTGCTCTACTACACGAACCAAAAGGGTACGCGAACGGCCGAATTCATGGAATTGTCCGCGACAGGGAAAGTGATACGAGTGATTGTACATTACAGTGCGTAAGCCCCGCCCGCACAACTCCGACCTAATCTAAGGGAAGATTCCACCAGCCGAGGCCGCAAAAGCCGGCCTGCCTCATTGAAACTAACGCTCGGAGAATTCGGCAAAAACTCCATCGGAATAGGCATGAAGCACCGCGGCGGCGAAGCTATGCTGTCTGGATTGCGTGATAAAAGGGCAAAGAGATTCCCACACATCCCAGGGACTTGTGGACACAAATTAAAGAGGCGCTCCGCATCGTAGTTACCTTCAAGAGTGCGAGAATACCGCTATGAAACTCGACCAGGTTGTTCTCGCCGTAACGCTGTTTGGGGTCACCGCCGTTTCCGCAGTCGCCGCACCGCAGGCGGCAGACGCTCCTCCGGGATCTACCTTGCCGAACGTGCTTTATGGCGCGGCATATTACAACGAGTACATGCCCGCGGACCTGCAGCCGGGACGCCTCGACAAAGACATCGCTCTGATGAACCGGGCGGGAATCTCTGTCGTGCGCATGGGCGAAAGCACCTGGAGCCTGTGGGAACCGGCGGATGGCAGGTTCGAAACCGCGTGGATGGACCGCGTCGTAGATGCGATGGGAAAGGCCGGCATAAAAGTCATCATGGGTACTCCCACGTATTCAATCCCCGCATGGATGGCGAAGGCACATCCGGCGATGCTGGCACGGCCTCTGGGTGGCGGGGAGACTGGATACGGCATGCGGCAGAACATGAATACGGACGATCCCAACTACCGGCGCTATGCCGAGCGATTGATTGTCCGCATGGTGGATCACTATCGGGATAACCCAAACGTGATCGGATGGCAGATCGATAACGAAACTAGTTCCTATGGAGCATCCAACCCGCAGCTGTTCGATGCCTTTGTGGACCGCCTGAAAGATAAATTCAAGACAACCGATGCACTGAATAAAGCGTGGTTCCTGAATTATTGGGGCCAGGACGTCTTCGATTGGAACGATATGCCCACGCGCGATCATGCTACGAGCACGAGTTACAAGCTGGAGTGGTCTCGTTTTCAGCAGGACCGGGTTACGAATTTTCTCGCCTGGCAGGCGGAACTTGTCCGCAAGCATCGCGGTCCCCAGCAGTTTGTCACCCAGGACTTCGGTTCCATGATGAGGATGGACGTCAACGAACCCGAGGTCGCTAAAACGCTCGATGTGGTTGCGAACAATCCCTATCACGGCACCCAGGATCACATGGACGGTGCGTGGCAGGCGCTGCAGGGAGATTTCGCCCGTTCCCTGAAGCATCAGAATTTCCTGGTGACGGAGACCAACGCACAGACACTCGGATGGGATTCAGCCGGTCAATATCCGCCGTACGACGGCCAGTTGCGGCTGGATGTGTACACCGACGTATCCAGCGGTGCCAACATGGTCGAGTACTGGCATTGGCATTCGATCCATGCCGGACAGGAAACCTATTGGAAGGGCGTGCTAAGCCACGATCTCGAGCCCAATCGCGCGTATGCAGAGGTCTCCCGAATCGCGCATGAACTGAAGAGAGTTGGACCTGAGATCGTCAACTTACAGCTCGACAACCAGGTGGCAATTCTCTATAGCGTCGATTCCAGCAATGCACTTTCTTTCATGCCGATCGTCCAACATCACGCAGACGGATGGGAACCCGGAAAGGCTGCGGGAACCTACAATGCCCTGATTGCGCAACTACACCGCGCCCTCTATGACCAGAATATCGGTGTCGATTTCGTGTTTCCGGATGCTGCCGACTTTTCAAGGTACAAGCTGTTGGTCGTGCCTGCGCTTTACATCGCCGATGATGCTCTTCTGAAAAAGATTGCGGACTATGTCCACCAGGGAGGCCACGTTTTGATGACCTTCAAAAGTGGATTCGCCAATGAGAACTCCGCCGTACGCTGGGAGCGCGCGCCCGGACCTCTGCGCCCGGCTGCGGGTTTCAGCTACCAGGAATTCTCGAATCTCGAGAAGTCCCTCTCGCTCAAGGGAGACCCCTTCCACGCCGGCAAGGACAACTCGGTGAATACCTGGGCGGAGTTTCTGCAGTTAGAGACCGCCAAACCTCTGGCATTTTATGATCACCCCTTCTTCGGCAGATGGCCCGCCATCACACGCAATCGTTATGGCAGCGGCACATTGACCTATGAGGGGACGCTGCTGAGTGATGCTCTTCAATTGTCCGTCGTCCGCGACAGCTTGCACGATGCGGGCATTGAGACCGACGCCAGCGCGGCAACATCGACCGTCCGCATCAAGCACGGCCGAAACCAGAACGGCCACCGGATCCATTACTTCCTCAACTATTCCTCGCAGGCCGCTACCGTGAACTATCACTACGGCGCCGCCCACGATCTGTTGAAAGGCGAGGAGATCGCACCGGGAAAGAATCTTACGATTGGCCCTTGGGATGTCGTCATCGGCGAAGAAGTCCAGAAATCCGTCTTGTAGCCATCAAGGAGCACATATGGCAGATCGCAGCGAGATCCTGGCAGACAAGCTCTCGCGATCCAGCGAGATTACGATCCACGTGACTGGGAGAAAGTCAGGGCGCACCATCTCCCTGCCAATCTGGTTCGTGTGGGATCACGGTACGCTGTACCTGTTGCCCGTGAAGGGATCGGACACCCAGTGGTACAAGAACGTCCTGCAGAACCCGACGATGCGGATCGAGGCGGGCGGCGCAAAAACGGAACTGAAGGTAAATCCCGTCACGGACGCTGCACAGGTGAAGTCGGTGATCGAGAAGTTTCGCGGAAAGTACGGTCCCGGGGACGTGAAGAAATACTATTCGAAGTTCGACGTCGCAGTGATCGCCCAGGCGCTCTGACTGCGTTTCTGTGAAGGATGGAACCTCGCCGCGCCGTGCAATAATCCGTGAGGCAAACGTACGGGCGAGTTAAGATGTCGCAACATCGAAAAATGAACCTGCGCTGGCAGTCTGGCCTGAATCTGGGAAGTCTTAATTAAGAAGATTTGTTTGAATTCCTACGATCTTTCGGAGGGGGTTCTCTATGGTCACGCTCAATGTAAATGGAGTCCGGCACGAAGTGCAGGCGCCTGACGATACGCCGCTACTGTACGTGCTGCGCAATGACCTCAAACTCATCGGCCCGCAGTTCGGCTGCGGACTGGCGCAGTGCGGAGCTTGCGCAGTCCTCGTCGATGGCAAGGAGGCGCGCTCCTGCGTGACCCCGGTTGCGAGCGTCGCGAATCAGGAGATCACCACCCTCGAAGGGCTTCCCGCCCGATGGGCAAAGCAGAATGGCCTCTCGGCAGAGCAGGCGAAGACAACGCTCCACCCGGTGCAGCAAGCCTGGATCGAGGAACAGACGCCGCAATGCGGATTTTGCCAGAACGGCATGATGATCAAGGCGACCGAACTGCTCGAAAGCAATCCCAAGCCGAGCCTCGCCCAGATCAAAGACGCCTTCACCAATTCTGGTCCGTCGCCGAATCTATGCCGCTGCGGAACGTACCTCGCCATCATGCAAGCCGTACAACACGCCGCCACGCTGATGGCGAAGAGGAGCTGACCATGGCCACCATGAGCGAAAAACCAGCAGGTATCCTCACTCCAACTCTCTCGCGCCGGCAATTCATCAAGGCAGGCGGCATTTTCGTGGTCGGCTTCAGTTTCGTCGGCACAGAGCTTGTGAAGGGCGAAACGGCCAAAGCTGCCGTGCTCAAGAACTCGCTCGATCCCACACTGCCAGCTTCCTGGATCGAGATTCATCCCGACAACACCCTCCTGATTCGCACCGGAAAGAGCGACTTCGGCCAGGGCTCAACCTTCACTGCCTACCGACAGATTGTGGCCGAAGAGTTGAGCGTGCCCTTCGAGGCGATCACGACAGTAATCGCGGGAGATACGGATCGCACTCCCGATGGCAGCGGCGCATTTGATTTCCTCGGACACGGAACGCCGAACATCCGCAAGGCGGCCGCCTACACGTATCAGGCTCTGCTCGACTTGGCGTCAGAAAAACTCAGTGTGCCGAAAGACAAACTGTCGGTCAAAGACGGCATCGTCTCCGGAGGCCGCAGGAGCATCTCCTACGGCGACCTCATCAAGAACCAGCAACTGAAACTCACGATTCCGGTCAAAGGCGACCTCACGAGCATCTTCGGACTTTCGATCGAAGGCAATCCTCCGATGAAGCCGGTCAGCGAGTACACGGTGATCGGCAAGTCGTTCAAGAATTCCATCATCAGCTCGAAGGTCGCGGCGAAAGAAACGTGGGCAACGGATGTGCGCCTTCCGGGCATGTTGCACGCTCGCGTCGTGCATCCAAAGACCCTGGGCTCGACACTCGTTTCCGCCGGCCAAGTGGACAAGGCGAAGTTCCCGAATTCGCAAGTCATCGTAAAAGGCAATCTCGTCGGAGTAGTCGCGCCCACCGAGTGGGAGGCGATCCAGGCGGCCGATCAGGTAGCCGGGGCAACGAAGTGGACGGACTGGAAAGGCCTTCCCGGCAACGCGAAACTCTACCAGCACCTTCGCGAACAATCGGACTGGGCGGCCGCGCCGGTGGAAAAGAGTAAAGCCGCCAAGGGCGATGTAACCGCCGCGCTCGCGTCCGCTCACAAGAAACTTTCCGCCACTTATCAACTCTCGTACATGAAGCACGCGCCCATCGGTCCCACCATGGCTGTCGCCGACGTCAAAGCCGATGGAACGGTGCACATCTACACGCACAATCAGAATCCGCAGGCGCTTCGCGGCGAGATCGCCATGATGCTGCACACCACGCCCGATCATGTGATTGTTCATTCGTTTCCGGGGCCCGGGCACTACGGCCGATCCAACGGCGGAAACGCAGGCGCGGAAGACGAAGCGGTGCTCCTCTCGCAGGCAGTCGGCAAACCGGTTCGTGTGCAATGGATGCGCGCTGACGATATGCAGTGGTCCACGCAGGCGGCGGCGGCATTCTCCGATGTTCAGATTGCAGTCGATGACAAAGGCAAAATTACCGCGTATCAGATCGACCATTACATGCCTGCCATGCAGGACGACCGCCCCATCGGCGCCGTGCTCGCCGGGCTGCCCACCATGTCCGCGCCCGACGTCCACTCCGATGGCGTGACTTCCACCGTCAACGGCCTTGAGGACGACTGGATTTACACTCCCGTTCCCAACGTGGCGGAGAATGGCCATGGCACATTCCAGGTTGGACAGAAAGCCTCGCCCATAGCCGTTGGGCTCCGCGATCACAGCATGCGTACACCGGGACAGTTCCAGCAGAATTATCCGCGCGAGCTGGCTTTGAACGAGGCTGCGGCGCTCGCCGGTGCTGACGCCATCCAGTTCCGCATCGACCATACCAGCGACGAGCGGGCCATCAGTGTACTGAAGGCAGTGCGAGAGGCCTCCGGCTGGGAGACCCGGCCTTCTCCGCGAAACGACGCAGGGTCCACCGGATCATCCCCGATGCAGGGTCGCGGAGTTTCGCTGATGTTGCGCAGCGGTTCGTACTGGGCCTGCGCCTGCCAGATCTCCGTTACTCCGAGCACAGGCAAAATTGTCGTCGAGAAGTACACGATTGCCGTCGACCCGGGCATTGTTGTGAATCCGATGCAATTGAAACGTCAGGTCGAAGGTGGCGCGGTCATGGGAATCAGCCACGCACTATTTGAAGAAGTGATGTTCAACGAAAGCAGCATCACCACCGAAGACTGGATGTCTTATCCCATCCCGACCATGTCGGATATCCCGGAGATTAAAGTCGTGCTGCTGCACAATCCGAAGGTCGGCGCCTATGGCGGAGGCTCAGAGGCAGCCAATGCGCTCGCGGCGCCAGCCATCGCAGCCGCACTTCACGATGCAACGGGAAAGATCCTCCGGAGGCTTCCAATGAAACCGGCATATGTGCAAGAACTTCTAAAAACTTAGGGAATATGATCATGCCTTCCGATCAAAGTTTGCTTGAGGCCTTGCTCGACTCCTGGGACCGGAACAACACAATTCTCGTCAACCTGCTCCGCGTTCTTCCGGAGGGCGCAATGGACGTTCGCGTGATGGAGGGCAGCCCCTCCGTCGCGGAGATGTTCACTCACATGCACTACGTGCGACTGGTGTTCGTGTCTGAGGACGCGCCCGAGTTCGCCAGGAAATTACCCGACCAGGAGTGGCAGGCCGAGCATGATCCGGGCCGCATCTTTGAGATGTTGAACGAGAGCGCCAGGGCGGTTCAAGATGCGGTGAAGAACAGAGTCGAGACAAGTCGGGAGATGAACCTTCACTACGACCATCCGATCCTGTTCCTGCAGCACATGATCTGGCACGAAGGCTATCATCACGGCCAGATCAAGCTGGCACTCAAACTGGCAGGACATCCAATCAGTGATAGCGCAGCCGGGCCGGTCACCTGGGACGTCTGGATGCAGAAGAACCCAGTGGGACCAACGCAATGAGCGAGATGGCCACGAAAAGAAGCATCCTCGAAATGGTGAAAAGCAATGGCAAGGCCGCTCTTCCGCGGCAGGCAGAACAGGAAAATCGCCAGCCCGAGGCAGAAACCGCAAAATTGGCGCGACTGATTTCGGCTTATGCCCCTCACGACGGCAGCTTCGAACTGCGCGTCCCCGGCCTGCATGTCAGTCGCATGGCGCGTATCAACTCGGACTGCTTTCATACACTCCGGCTGCCCTCTTTATGCATCGTGGTGCAGGGAGCCAAGACCGTCATCGTGGGGCAAGACGTTTACGAATACGACGCGTCGCGCATGATGGTGTTCTCTGTCGCCCTGCCTGTCGCATCGCAAGTCACTCGCGCCAGCCAGTCTGAGCCGTATCTTGGTTTCAAGCTCGATCTCGACCCGCACAAGATCGCTGACCTCGTTTTGAAGGTGTATCCGCAGGGCCTGCCCCCCGTGCAAGAGAGGAGCGCCGTCTACGTAGCTCCTCTGGCCCTTCGATTGTTAACGCTGCAATTCGGTTGATGGAATGCCTCGGGCATCCCGGCGATGCGGAGCTCCTTGCCCCGTTGATGGTCGATGAGATTCTGATCCGGTTGCTGCGCAGCCCGATCGGGGTTCGCGTCGCTCAGATGGGTTTCGCCGAATCCAGTGTGGACCGAATTGCAAAGGCTGTCTCCTGGCTGCGCGAGAACTTTTCGCAACCGATCCGGGTCGAAGAGTTAGCCGAACTCGTGCACATGAGCGTGTCTTCTTTCCACGAGCACTTCAAGTCCGTCACCTCGATGAGCCCGCTGCACTATCAGAAAGTGCTGCGCCTGCAGGAAGCGCGTCGCCTGATGCTATCGACGATGATGGACGCAGGTGCCGCGAGTCAGCGCGTAGGTTATCTCAGTGCTTCCCAATTCAGCCGCGAATACAGCCGCTTCTTTGGAAACGCTCCCACCAGGGACATCGCAAGGTTACGTCGAGAATCTCGACAATGGGCGTGAGCCGCGTGGTGATTACAGAATCAGAGTGGAACCTCTACCGGTAAAGCGTGGACCAACTTTCAGGCGATTCGCTGGCTGGCCTGGCGCCACGAAACTCAACCCTGAAGTCAGTTTGCGTACGTAGCACTCTTCATGCACAGCTCTTCCACGCTCGTCCGTCTTGCTCTTCTCTAGAGGGATGGGTCCGGCGCAAATACAGCACATAAGGCCTTGTTGTGACACAAACTGAGCATGGCCTGTCATGGCAGGATCCTCCTTGGGGGATAGGTTTTCACTGGTTCCGTGCGGGAATATCCTTTGCAAGCCGCCAACCAAACCGCCATCGCCGGACATAAGTCTGGCCGCTTCAGCACCTTACAAAAAATGGCAGACCCGGAAAAGGTTGTCTTCGATGCGTCACGGCGGCCAAAAATTCACGGTTGGGAATTTTCGTCCAAAGATGCACGAACCCGGCCATACGACCGGTTCTGCGATAAGGTTCACGCATCGTTAACACTCAGCAGGACATCGCGCGAACTCGTTGCAGGCTATGGCTCTCGCTTTTATCGACGAAACCCGCCCAGAGGTCGCTTCCGGGCAATTCTCATTCGCAAACTGACTACAGCCGCCATGCGGCAGTTCTGCGCTAGGCTTGTGTGCTCCGTTCCGGCAGGAACCTAACGAGTCAAAACCTAACGACACGGCAGCTAATCCTGAGCAGCGCGATTGAGGCCGCGAGCTTAGCCCTCATCCTGGGGATCGGCGACGCCCTTCTTGCGAAAACTCCGTGACCGACGAGCCCAAGCTCCTCACTTGTTCGCGTGTACCTGGCCAGAATTCACACCCGGTCCAAAAAACTGAGCAATACGGCACAGTTTCGCGATAGGCCCAGTCTTAGTGTTGTGCTTCAGATCCACTCACTCTATTGTCTCGATAACAAATCAGGAGAAACATGCACACTCTGGAATCTCTCTGTTCTTTGAAGAAACCCCGCTGGCTGATCGCCGCCGCGGTCGTTCTGCTTCCACAACTTCTGTTCGCGCAATGGACCGCCAGCGTAGGGGCCCAAAGCAGCGATATGGGACGTCAGGCACTGGCCTTTCTGCCCAATGAAATCTGGATTCATGCCGGGGACAGCATTACCTGGAAGCTCGTCACCGATGAACCTCACACCGTCACTTTTCTGATCGCCAACCAGATCCGCAATCCCTTCAACGTCGGATGCCCTGGGTACTCGCCCGACAACTCGCCGTTCGACGGTTCTTCGTGCGTTTCGACTCCGCCGCTTGCAAAGGATCAGACTTTCACCGTGCTCTTTCCCTTAGCTGGCAATTTCAAGCTCTCCTGCCTGTTCCACGAAAACATGCAGGGAACGGTGCACGTACTGGATTTGGCCCAGACACTCCCGCACGACCAGGCCTACTATGACAATCATGCGAAGAGTGATAGCCGCAAGCTGCTTCAGGACATGCTGCAGGACATGGACAAAGACGGAAAGCATCAACCCCACAATGCTGTAACGGTCGGCGTAGGAGAGGTCGTGGCGACCGGCGGCGGCACCCACACCCTTTCGGTCATGCGATTCATGCAGGATAAGGTGACGATCCACAAAGGCGACACTGTGGAATGGACCAGCGAGGATGTCATCACTCCCCACACGATCACTTTTGGAGTGGAGCCCCTCGATTTGATCGATCCGTCGGCAAATGTTACGGTCGACGCCGATGGTGCCCGCCATGGCACGATCAACTCCACGTCCGATAGCATGCACTCCGGCTTCATCCAGGCCGCGCCGCAAGACCGGATCGGTTTAGCCCAGGCCCCTCTCGGAGTGACTCGCTTTCGCGTGACATTCTCGAAGGCTGGCGTCTACTCATTTATCTGCGCCCTGCACGACGTCCTCGGCATGAAGGGAACTGTCACTGTTCTTCCGTGATGCGGGCGTGGTCTGCGACTGCTCACCCAACGAGACACGTCGGTCCGGCCGGACAAACCGAACGCCCGGCTGGACCGCCTGATCTTCCGCTTTCAACCTACTCGCCGGAAAAGAGAATCCAATGATCTTTCTCAAAAGAACGACGATACTGGCAGTCATGTGTCTCGCACTCTTTGCTGTAACCGTGTCGCATGCGCAAGAGCGAATGCGGGCCGGCAATTGGGAGAACACGGTGACCACCGCCAACGGGCAGACGATGACGAAGAATGCTTGTATGACCGCGGAGAACGCGGCCATGGCGAACGGATCTCCGGCAGCGATTCGCGCAGAGACCGAGAAGGCGCTCGCCAAAAGTGGCAGGTGTAAGCTCACCGAATTCAACATCGATGTGAACGGCAAAACGGAGACTATGGTTTGCGGAGAAGATACCATCCACAACGAGTCAAAATTCCATGGCGGAGACAGCTTCGAAACCACAACCACCCGGACCAAGGGCGGCGTCGCGACGGTAGCCCACTTCAAAGGCAAACGGACGGGAGACTGCCACGGTAATTGACGCAATCGGATGGAAATCGAAGAAAGGTCGTGACGGGAACGTTGTGGTTATCCACGACCTCGAGCACAGATCATGCGGAACCTTCAGCGCAACCGCGGCGAGAAGTCGGTCAGCACCATAAAAGTAGAATCCACTTTCTCCACGAGCTTTCCATTGGCCTCCGATTTCTCGCGTACACTCTTCCACTCCGGATCGTCCTGAAACGCCTTCCAGTTGGCTGCCGCGGCTTCGCGGCTGGGATGCTGAAGAATATAGATAAGAGTATTGCTCTTCTCGGGCTCGTCGAGCGGCGTCCAGTATGCGACGCTCTTCATTCCGTGTCGGTCGAAGATCTTGATCGTGTGCTCGCGAAAGCGCGCCTCCAGATCGGCTAACTTTCCCTGCGCGGCATGATAAACGCGGAGTTCGTAGACACTGCCGGCGTCCGGCGCGGCAGCATCGTCTCGCTTGGAAGCGGCCCAAAGGGATGCCGGCAACAATGTCGCGGCAGGGATTGCCTGGAGTAGTGTTCGTCTTTTCACGGGACGCATTCTAGCAGAGCTGACATTGGCAGCACGGAAGCATGAGGAAAAGCCCATAACTCAAGGGCTTAGCCATGAATCAATGGTCACCACCGGATGGTGACTGCAGTGTGTTGCCGCCCGCCCCGCCTTGGCCTAATGTCGTAAATCACAACAGGCATGAAAACCCATTCATCCCCAAGATCGATCGCTGCTAAACAGGCGGCCAGGAACCCGGTTTCGAAGCGCCGCAGTAACCGTATGAACCTGAGTGCGGCCGTGCATCTATCGGGCGAGGATCGTCAGAAATTCTCATTCACTATGCCGGCCCGTGCGACCAATCTCAATCTGCACGGCGCTATCGTGCAACTGGGCCGCGATCTTCCGGTCGGCTCCACGGTGCTCATCCGCAATACGCGCGGTGCTGAGATTCCGGCGCGGGTCGTCACCCAGATCAGCGCAGTGGAAGGCGTTCGCACCTACGGAATCGAATTCGTCGAACGCGACGACCGGGCGAAAGAGTTCTGGGGCATCTCGTTCCCAACGTCCTGATCTCCGAGCCATTTGCCTCGAAGCTTTCCACCCAGAGGTTGACTACAGGCGAAACGGATCTCGGTGCTCTCTTTCAAGTTTCTCGCCTTTCATAAAGAGGCGCACGGCGCGCGCCTTGATCCGTTCGCTCTTCTCGTGCACAAGTCCCAACAATTCCTGAAGGATTTTACCCAAGTCCTCACTGGACGCAGCAATCGCGTTCGAACAGGCTGCGCGGATCCGGTCATCAATTCTGCGCTGGGGAACGCTCATTCGGGCACACCTGCAAAGTCTACATACCTCCGCGCGAATGTCGGATACCAGACAAACTGTAGACGCAACCGTACAGCATTAATGCTAGTCAGCACATCGCCAATCATTTGTTGCGGATAACGGGCATCCCACTGTGGACTCTTTTGCCTGCGCAAGGCCCCTTGTTTGCAAGACAGATTCCATGACTCCAGAAGACCGCGAGCGCATGAACGAGCTTTGTGCCCAGATGCAGGTGGAACAGGATCGTTGGAAATTCGGCCAACTGCTCGCCGAACTCAACAACCTTCTCGAAAGGAAGGGGCACCGCCTCGAACCACAATCGAATGTGAAGAAAGAAGAATAAGCCCGTTACAACTCAGAGTGACCGAGGGGATCCTGATCCCCAGATCAGCACCAAACAAGCAACGCAACCCACTCGCTACGACTTGCAACGAATACGCTTCTCTTCTCTCGTTCGGTTTCTGTAACAAAATCCAATGAGTCAACAGTTCCTGTGACGAAACGGACAACTATATATTCCGGGAAAGAGAGCGGGCCCAGTGGCGAAAAAGCGCAATACGGGGAAAGACACGAAGTCGGATTTTCTGTTTGCCCACAACCTCATCAACCGGCTGGCCGTCATTGTGGGTCACTGCGATTTGCTGAAGGAGGTCTTACCTGAAGACCCCAAGCACATGGAACACGTGAATCGGATCAAGAAAAATGCACTATCTATGGCCGAAGAGCTGAAAAACTATCAGCGATCCCTCGCAACCATGAAGCGCGCTGGCTAAGACGAGCGCACACGTCGCGTCAGGCCCAGCTAGGATTCCAAGGTCCACCTGATCGGATCGCGGTTCCCGCGACTGCCGTGCTCTACGCTCCGTCTGCCCTTTTCTTCGCGGCAGCGCTCGCAGGCTTGCTACCGGACTTCTTGCCTTTGCCGCCGCTCACCAGATCGGCCACGGTGGTGTTCTCGAGAATCTTCGCCGCCGCATCGCGCACGGCCAGGAACACTTCATACAGTGCGCGGTGATCGGCATCTTTTGCGATCAGGCTGCGCAACTGTTCCGCATCTCCCATCGGCGCCAGGGGCCCGTCCACTAGCCGGATAATGTCGCTCAAAGGAATTTCGGAAGGCTCCCTCCGCAATTGATAACCGCCGCGCGCCCCGCGCACGCTGTCCACAATGCGGGCATTCTTCAACTCAAGAAGGATCAGTTCCAGGAACTTTTCCGGCAGATCACTCTCCGCTGCAATCTCGCGGATCTTGATCGCTCCCTGATCATGCCGCCGCGCCAGCGTCATCATGGCCTGCAGCGCGTATAGTCCCTTCTGCGAAATCTTCAAAGTGACTTACCCTCCGGACCCGACATGCATTGTCCCCCATTTCCCCTTTTCTGCATAGACAAACTACGGTACGGGAGACCAGCGATTAGTGATGGTGGTCAGTGGTCAGTATCTAAAATCGGAGAATGGGCGGTCGACGGCTCCACTAAGGAGCAACTGAGCCGTGAGATCCGAATGAATTTTGGAAGAAAGGAGGCTGAACTCTGGACAATGGCACGACTGACCACTGACCACTAATCACTGACGACTGCGTTTTGGTGCCATCGAAGGGACTCGAACCCCCACACCGTTGCCGGTACATGGACCTGAACCATGCGCGTCTGCCAATTCCGCCACGATGGCAAGTGGACTTGCAAAGCAGCGGCGGTCACCACGGACCGCCGTATCAGGAAGACCTGCCCTCCTATTCTACAGACGCTCGGCGGACTGTCAAACTCAGCCGCCGTTGCCCTCCCCACTTGAACGTGGCCGTACTCACAGCATCGCCGCGACGAATGCGATAGAATCCCCGCGAATTCGGGAAGTCGAAGTGCGAATCATCCTTAGGCTCGCCTTTCCCATACTTCTTTGCCCGGTTCTTCTGGTTTCCGCAAACGGGCAACTGCCGTTATCCCCTGAAGCCGCATCGAAAGCGGCTGCTGTTTTCGATGTCGCTGCCGCGAACTCCCTCAAGTGCTGGGTTCAGCAATGGAATCCCGTGCTCGATTTCGCGTTTCGGTTCATCAGTGGCTACTTGGCCCACTGTCGCGTAGCGCAATTTGAAGGGAGGAGAGCTACGCTCGGAAGCTACCTCCGCATCACTCCCGAGGGTGGACAACCTGTGGTCTTCGGCTCCGCTGATATCGTGCCGGAAATTCCTCCGGAGATGAGGGTGCTCGTAGAAAATCCGGAAAAGCTGAAAAATGAAATTGAACTGAGTGGAATCGTCGGTTTCGGCGAGGGCAGGTATTTTGTCGAACTACTGATCACCGACGACCAGAATCGCAGCTTCCGCAAGCACTGGAAATTACGAGTCTCTCGAAATCGTGGCCAACGCGGTGTGGCACTCGCAATCGAGCCTGGAGCCGTCGAATCTGTCGATGAACGATCCTGGCGAACCTTCTCTTCCCAGAGCAACGGAATTTTGCGGCTGACGATTTTGCTGGATGCCGCGCCCATGAACTGGTACCAAAGCAGTTTGCGCGCATGGGACCGGGCGTTCCTCATCGAAAGCATTTATTCTCTGGTCCGGCAAACACCGCACCGGGCGGTGCGACTCACTGCATTTAATCTCGAGCAGCAGCGCGAACTTTTTCGAAGTGATCAATTCGACAGCACCGCCTTTAAAGCGCTCTCCCGCGCGCTCAACGAAACGGAGCTATCCAGCGTTTCGGTGAAAGCCCTGAAGAAGCGGGACTCTCCCGAATTTCTCGTGGCGATGGCGAATCAGGAACTGGCCGCGGACCATTCTGACGTCATCATTTTCTTAGGGCCGAACTCACGCATGGACAAGCGAATCACAGCGGGCGCGCTTTGCGGAAAGCGAAAGGACGGTCCAGCAATTTTCTATTTTGAATATTTCCCCTGGGTCGGTGCACCCTTCCCGGATTCAATCGACTGGCTCGTCCGAGCAGCAGGAGGGAGAGTGTTTCAGGTCCACACTCCCTCCGAACTGGATAGTTCGATCGACAAGATGCTGGCGCAACTCGATCAAAGATAGATTAGGCGCCAACTTCCGGAAATTTCGCTTACCCCAGCTTCGCGGTCATCGTAATCTTCGCGTTCAGCACCTTCGACACCGGACAGCCCTTCTCCGCCGCCTCGGCATACTTCTGGAACGTCGCCGCGTCTGCGCCGGGCACTTTGCCGACCACGTCGATATGGCTCTCGGTGATGGTCCATCCGGAATCTAACTTCTCGAATGACAAAGTCACGGTAGTGGAAATGCTCTCCGGCGTGAGATTCGCACCGCCTAGTTGAGCGGAGAGCGCCATCGAAAAACATCCGGCGTGCGCGGCTGCAATCAATTCCTCAGGATTGGTTCCCGGAGCATTCTCAAAGCGTGTCGTAAATGAATATTGCGTGTTGTTCAGCACTCCGCCCGGAGCCGACATCGTTCCCTTGCCGTCCTTCAGACCACCCTTCCAAACCGCGCTTGCCTTGCGTTGCATGAGGTTCTCCTCTTTATGATTTCTCGAATCGCACACCCATTGTAGTCGGAAGCAGTCAGACCTGTCGCGGCAGGATAGCTCCGCAACAGCGCGAATGCTGAGATGTGATTTGATTGAGCTGAGAGCGGATGGCTAAGAGCTGGCGACGTCTTCAGTAGAAATCAGAGCAGCTCAGATAAAAGCCACACTCGGGGCATTTCAACTTGCAGCGGCTCTCGCGCAACTTCGTGGAGCAGTTCGGACAATATTGCCCCGGATCTGCCCTCTTCGCTCCCGCCCCACTCCCGCCGTCACCGGCCGGAGTAGCACCTTGTTCTTGGCCCATGCCGTTGAGCTCCACTCACAACAGCAAAAGAAAAACTACGCCGCGAGTTCGGTTGCCGCAGCTGCGGTCCGGCTCCAGCAATCAGCGAGAATCAGCCAGGCGCCCAGCCGGCGCCACACCTTCACATACTTCCCGCGCTCAGTAATTGGCTTGCCGTCAACTTTGCGCACCACCACGGAGAAACGGCCAAGTTCCATCGCCATATCTCCTGAGTGATCCACGCGAGTCGTTTCCAATCGGAGATCGCTGTACCCCGCCTCGCCCATCTGCCGCAGCAAACGTTCGACGGATTTTTGCCCGTACGCTCCCTCATCATGCGGAGCCATCAGCACGCCATCGCTTGCGAAGAGATTGGCCGCTTGATCGTAGTTCCCCGTGTTGAAGGAAGTGGCAAAATCCTGGGTAAGGTCCCTCAACTGCGATTGCACGTCCACAAACGGACGGAAATCCGTCTGTGCACTTGAATTAGGCCGGTACATCTACTACCTCCTGGGGGAAGGCAAACACAATCCGCACTCGCCCACAACAAGGCGAATTTTGTGAAGTCGATGCGTCATTCTAACGCAAAAGGGAAGACGCCAAGAAAAAAGTTTTCCTCGGTCAAATCAAAGAATTGAATCGTGTCAAAAACGAAGGTGAAATTTCTTTATCGTTCGAATGGAACCGACCGGCTGGGTAGCCGCGGAGTGGAATCCTTTGCCGAACGGCCCGAAATCTGGGCGTTCACTCCATGCACCTGGCGGTCGGCAATCTGCCGCTTCACGCGCTCCATAAGCGCCATAAGCTTCTTGGATTCATGATCTCTCTCGGCTTGCTTGCACATCTTCTGGAAGTCCTGCGGAGCGTACGATACACGATTCGTCATGGGGGGAATGCTCCTTAATCGATCAACCTATGTCTTTTGAGAATGGATAGCCTACTCTTTCCGAGTCTGCTTGCCAACCCGTAGAACACCCGAGTTTTCCACTGGCATAACGATTTTTCGCCCGCGTGGGACTTCCGGGTCGGGAGACACAACACCTCAACGCGTGCCTCGTAAGCTCCAGCAGGCGCATGACCTTAGTTACGTTGAGCATGTGACCCACTTGCCTGAGAATTGAGCTGACCGATCCTTATTCGCGGGAGCAAGTGTGTGCTACACCGTAAATTTCTAATCGCGTCTTTGTTTGTTGTTTCTGCCGTCACTCTCGCGGCAGCCCGCGACCTCGCCGTGGTCTCGAACAAGGCCAATGCCTTGGGCGCCATCACGATGCCCGATCTGATAAAGATCTCCAAGGGACAGACGAATCGCTGGCCCGACGGCAAATCGGTCACGTTTATCATGCGCGCCCCGGCGTCGCCCGAAATGAAGGTATTTCTGGAAAAAGTGTACGAACTGCCCGAGTCCGGAGTGAAGGAACTCGTCACTACCGCCAACCACGGCCGGATGGGGCATCCCGCAATCATGATCGTGGATTCCGACGAAGACCTCGTGAATAAGGTCGCTTCCCTGCCTGGCGCAATCGGAGTGGTGGACGTCTACGCGATCAACAGCAGCGTTTCGGTAGTCAAGCTGGGAGGAAAGCTTCCTCTCGAACCGGGATACTTGCTGCACGGCAATTAACGATGTACTGCGGCCCGTGAGCCGCGTGACTCAATGAGCAAAGATAAGAAAGCAATGGCCGCCGCAGCGGGCGCTGAGTCAGGAACCGCCGCCCCGTCCCCGGCTCCAACTTCAGGAGGAAAAAGCGCCTACACCCGCCGCTTTCCTCGTTTTTCCATTGACGTTCGCCTGCAAGTCAAGATGTTTCAGTCTGGAGAATTTCGCGCCTGCTGGGGACGCTCCACAGAAATGGGCCAGGACGGAATCGGCGCCACCCTCACCGGAAGCCTCGAGCCGGGTGAAATCGTGACACTCGAGATCCCTCTGCCGCTCACCCCTTACCCCATCAAGGTGCGCGCCATCGTTCGCTACCGCCAAGGCCTGCGTTACGGATTCGAATTCCTCACCCTCAACGACCATCAACGCGACACCATCCACCGCGTCTGCGAATACCTCGCTACCAAAGCCTAGCGCACCGCAACTTTGATGCGATGGGATCACCGTTGATCTTATAGACCTTCGCGTCCTCGGCGAACGCCTGAAAGGTTGGCAGGCGTTAGTTTCTGGCGAATAGCGCCCGCGGCGACATCTGCCCGAACACCGGTTGCGCGTCTTCGTGCCTCGTGAGGATGTGCGCTTTCAGAAAAGCGACTCGGCTGGCAGTCTCACAGATGCGCGCCCTGAAGTGCGCTTGTGTGTCGGAAGATCGCAGATATTCCGCGGTGAAGGCAAACGTGGCGGTGAGTTGTAGCGCTTCGTGGGGAGTAAGAGACAGCATGGAAGAGGTCCTTATAAGAAGGTATCTCTATCTTACACTCGAATTGTGCTTCTGGAAATACAGCGATATTGGAGGAATTCAGGAATCGAAGGGTATCCGACAAAACTTCATAAAACCCGCATGAATGGCGCAGGAAAACGTAAGCAGCGCTGAGTGATCGGACTGTTGCCCAATTCGCATAGTGCAACTCTTGTTCGCCTCAAAAAACCAACGCGCACCCGACCACATCCGACCATAAAATAACCGAGTACCGCATGCGTGCTCTCCTCCTTACTCTCGTTCTGGTTTGCACTGCTGCCGCCCAGTCGACGCTCGTCCCCACGATAACCGTCGTCGACGAAAACGGAGTTGCCGTTCCTTCCGCCCGCATCCTGTTACAGTCCTCCGCGCAGTCGCCCGCCCGCTGTCAGACCGACTTCAACGGACGCTGCCAGTTCCTCACTCTTCCCGCCGGACATTATCAGCTGCACGTCGAGAAACAAGGCTTCTACGCGCTCGATGAGCACGACGTCCAGATCACTTCTTCTTCCAGCATCGAAGTCGCCATCACGCATCTGCAGGAAATCCGCGAAGTGGTGGATGTTCACGAATCTCCGCCCGCCATCGATCCTTCCCAGATCGCTTCCCGTGAAACTCTCAGCGGCCTCGACGTGATCGACATGCTCTATCCCGGCACACACGATTTCCGCAACGCCCTAAACTTCATTCCAGGAGTCGTCCAGGATCAGACCGGACAGCCACACATCGCCGGAGGTCAGACCTACCAGACGCTCACGCTGCTCGATGGCTTCGACGTCACGCAGCCCGCGAACGGACAACTGATTCTTCGTGTGAGCACCGATGCATTCCGATCCATCCAGGTCGAGCCCTCACGCGAGCCTGCCGAAGTCGGCAAAGGCCCAGCCGGCCTTCTTGCCCTCAACACCGGCATCGGGGACGATCACTTCCGCTTCTGGATGACCGACTTCATCCCATCAGTGCAGAACAAGCTCGGATGGCGCTTCGACCAGTTTCTGCCTCGCTTCACCTTCTCCGGGCCGATCGAAAAAGGAAGGATCTGGTTCTACAACGCCTTCGACGGCGAATACGACAACCTCGTCTATAACGGACTTAAGGCCGGACAGGACAACGACTACATCCTGCGCCTGGGAAATCTCACCAAGCTCCAAAGCAACATCACCAGCCGCAACATCTTGACCACGAGTTTCTTGGTGAACTACCTCAAGGATCAGTACGCGTATCTATCTCCGCAGAGCCCGCAGCTCTCCAATCCGAAAGACGTCGAATCCGCCTACATCGCCAGCATAAAAGACCAGCATTACTTCACCGGAGGGCAACTGCTCGATACCGGCATCGCCTTCGACCAGTACAACCTGCACCTCACTCCGTACGGCACCGATCCCTTTTTTCAGAACATCAATACCACCGGCGGAAGCTACTATCTGAATGCTGAAACCAACGCCACCCGCCTGCAGGGCATCGCGAATCTCTATTTGCCACCGCTCCAGTGGCTCGGCCGTCATGATCTGAAGTTCGGAATCGATCTCGATCGAATCTCCTACGATTCGCAATTTGCCAGGCGGCCCTTTGCGTTCCTGACTGACAGCTACACGGTCGATCCGGGTTCTCCGGATCTGTGCTTCACCGCTCCGCAGAACGACAAGTTCCCCTGCACTCGCTACTCCACCTTCTCTCCCGCCCCGCTGCACGAGGAGTACAACTCCGAGATCTCCGCCTATGCGGAAGATCGCTGGAGCATCACAAATCGGCTGCTGGTCGAACCGGGCCTCCGCCTCGATTGGGATAGTCTCATCCACCGCACCGACTTCGCCCCGCGCCTGGCCGCGACGTATGTTCTCGACAACTCCGGCACTACCAAACTCTCGGCCGGCATCGGGCTGATCTACGAGTCCACGCCGATCTTTTTGATTGCTCGCCCCTACGCCGGCGCGCGCCAGGACACCTTCTTTTCCGTGGCTCCGAACTGCACCACCGGATGTGTCACCACGACCGGCCCGGTAGTCACCACCTTCGGCGCGGACACTGATGCTCTCACTACGCCTCGATTCATCAACTGGAGCGTCGCCCTCGAGAAGAAACTTCCCTATGCGATCTACGCCAAGGCCGAATACATGCAGCGGCGCGGTTCCCGCGAGTTCGTCTATGACAATCCCAACTCAACCCTGAACGGCGCGTTCCTCCTCCAGAACACTCGCGACGATCGCTATACAGCCTTTCAGATCAGCTTGCGCCACAGCTTTCACGAGACCTATTCCGTGATGGGTTCGTACACCCGGTCGTCGGCGCGCTCGAATCAGGCGCTCGACTTCAACGTGGACAATCCCGTCCTCAGTCGACCGCAACCGGGCCCGTATCTCTGGGATTCTCCCAACCGTTTCCTCTCCTGGGGATACACTCCTTTTTTCAAGCTGCCGATCCTGCACGAAACCGAACTCGCCTACTCAGTCGAGGCGCGTTCCGGTTTTCCCTTCAGTTTGCTCAATCCGCAACAGCAACTGATCAGCCCGCCCGGTGCCGAGCGCTTCCCTTCCTACTTCTCGTTGAACATGCAACTGGAAAAGCGATTTCACCTGCTCGGCTACTACCTCGCCGTGCGCGGCGGCTTCGACAACATCACCGGACGCTGCAATCCCTATGTAGTCGACAGCGTCATTGATCCTGTAAGCCACCCCCTCCCAACCTTCAACGCCTGCCAGGGACGCGCCTTCACTTCAAGAATTCGCTTCCTCGGCCGTAAATAAGGTTCACCGCCTCTCCCCAGCCGATTAACGCAGTTGAACGCCGGTATTATGACTGCTCGCTTAATCCGCGAAATCCGCGTGAATCCGTGGCTAAGAAGTTCCGAGCTATAATGTTTCCTAACACTTGCATCGAAAGTCCGTCTTCCGTCATCTCAAAAGCCTGGAGGAAGAAAAATGGCTCACGAACTACCCCCATTGCCGTATGCCTATGACGCATTGGAATCGACCATCGATAAGCAGACCATGACTCTGCACCACGATATGCACCATGGCGCCTACGTGAAGAACCTGAACGCCGCCATCGAGAAGCACCCGGAACTTGCGGGAAAATCCGCTGAAGATCTCATCCGCGACCTCAACGCCATTCCCGAAGACATCCGCGGCGCGGTCCGCAACAATGGCGGAGGCCATGTCAACCACTCCATGTTCTGGAAGATCATGAAGCCCCAGGGCGGAGGCGATCCCACTGGCCCCATCGCGGACGTGATCAAGAAGACCTTTGGAAATTTCAATGACTTCAAGACCAAGTTCAACGACGCCGGCACAAAGCAGTTCGGCTCAGGATGGATTTGGCTGGCAGGTAAGTCCGGCGGCGAGGTGCAGATTATGTCCACGCCGAATCAGGACACGCCTTTGTCGCAGGGCCTCTATCCGATCTTCGGAAACGACGTCTGGGAACACGCTTATTATTTGAAATACAACAACCGCCGTCCGGAATATCTTGCCGCTTGGTGGAATGTCATCAACTGGGACGAGATCAACAAGCGCTACGCCGCGTTCAAGTCAGCAAACGAACCGGCCATGGCACAACGCTAACCGCAGCGCCAGACGAGTCAAAGGGCACGACGATTCACGGATTCCCTTCGTGAACCTTCGTGCCCTTCGGGGTTAGAGCCTTTAAAACCTAAGCGACTCTCGAGGCATACTGTTCCGGACTCTTCTCGAACTGCTTTCTGCATTCATCCGAGCAGAAGCTATATGTCTTCCCGTCAAATTGCGATTGAGCCTTCGCGTGATTCTCATCCACATTCATTCCACAAACCGGATCTTTCGTCATGACTTCACCTCAGTGACAGATGAATTACGAACTGATCCAATTGTCGGACTCAGGCGAGCAACTTCCGCTCGGGTGATTCCTGTAATCTCCGACTTCCTCTGTGGCCTCCGTGTTTCAGTGCGCCGCGAGTGTACACAACTTCTTGGACCTGGTCTCCCGCAATCACCGTCACCACATTCTCGCGCGATGAATTATTGTGCCCGTCGAACAAAGCGCCACATTCCAACGCGACCGTCTTCGCGCCCGCACTCTGTTCCAGCGAAGGCAACCAGCAAAGTGAAAGAAGAACTGCCAAAGCAACTATTCCTCGCATAACTCCTACAACTGACGACTGCCTTTCTGCATTTCCTGTGCAAGCCCTGTGGACAACCCGGCTGCCAACTCTGCCAGATTCTTCTCCACTCGCTTCATCCCTTCGAAAAGCTCACGAAGACGCGCCCACACATGCCCTGAAGATTTCTCTTGCTCGGTGCAAATCCGCGAGATTTCATCGCAACGCTTTTCCTCAATTGCACCAAAAATACTGAATTGACCCTGCCGCTTTTCGCTCGTACATTCTTTTTCGCCTTCATTAAAACGCTGCCATCCTGGTCCTGTCAGTCGGAGGATGGCGGCCACGCGACAGTCCCTTTAAACGAAAAGAAGCAGCAGGTCAGCACGCATGAAATCTCCTGAATGGAAGACGTATCGCACTCGTTTCCTGATCAAGGCCAAGCAACTCACTTCGACTCTCAGTTTCACCGATCATCTCGGACGCCAGCACTGCGGACGCAAGGGCGACTATCTCGTCGAGTCCTATGAGGGAGTCCTCAGCATCGCACCTCGCCACATCTTTGAAGACATTTACGTTCCCATGGGGTATGGCTCCGCCTCGCAGCCGGACGAAACATACGCCACGATCGACAGCACACGTGATCTGAATCACATGCAAGTCGAGGAATTAGAAATCCAAACTGTGCGGAGCCCAAGGATCCGTATTCGGCTCAACGATTCGCTTCACACACATCCACCAACTCCCGCTCGTGCTCGTCGCAAATCACCCCAGCCGGTTCGCGACACAGCCGCACGAGTGGGACTGATGTAGCAAGTTTCAAGGTTTCAAAGTTTCAGGGTTTCAGAGTGGCAAGGTTCCAACGTTTCAAAGTTTCAAGGTCACAGCATCAGCGCATCTCGACTCCCATCAACTTTGAACCTTGAAACCTTCCAACTTTGAGACTTTGCCCCTCACTGTGGAAAACACGCACTCAACCCCGCATCAAGCCCGTCATTGCTAGGGATACAACATATAGTGTTTCCCCCTTGACAGCCCCTATTTGCGGGAGTAAGTTTGCAGTCCCAAGCAGAGATTTCGCCTCACGGGAATGGGGTTGAAGTCCAAAGAGTGAAGGTAAGACTTGCGGTCCGGTGCCAGCCAGAGGTGACTCGGTACCTTCCGCAGGAACGATAGGCTAAGGCCGCCGGGCTTCTGATCCGTTAGCCCGGCGCCGAACCCTAAGTCCAACAGAATCAAGCCTTCGGGCGGCTGAAAGCCGAAGTTCGGAAGCTCGGAGCGTGGTACCGCGGTGGCCGTTCCCCGTCCCTCCCCCGGGGTTCGACAGCCAGTAACTCAGTTGTGGATTCATGCAAAACCTGCCCGCGCGCAGATAAAGGGAACTCCTTTTCTAGAGCGGGCAGTCAGGAGCCCAGCATGGAAGGTCTAACCCGTCTCGTCACCGAATCCCTAGCACGCCACGGCTTTGATCGTCCTCTCGACTACCGCCGCCTCAAATGGTCGCGATGGTTCCGCTGTGAATCTCCTCGCAGCCTCCTCTTTGTTCCCAGCCAGCCCGGCGTCTTCGCCCTGGCTGAAGAGATCATCAATATTGGAACCTCGGCTCATGTGGGGACGGACTCATTCGTTCGTCCTACCAGCGAAGCGAGCACTTTTTCCCCGGAAGCCGAGGGCCGGAAGCCGGAAGCCGACGCTGCCCGCCGAATGCTGGCAGTGGCTCAATTCTTTGACGCCGATGACATGGCTTTCGTTCTCGACCGCATGCTCTCGCAACAGAATCCCCTGCGAGCCCGTCTGGCCTCCGGACGCTATTTTGTCCGTTTCGTCGTGATCGACGATCAATCCCAGCGCCGCAGCATTGCCGGCGCGCTGAATCAATGGATTGCGTCCTCTGCCGAGAAGGCCACCGGCATTGGCTCCCATTTCGCGACTTCGCTGGAACTGACTCCAGCCACCGAATTTGTGCCTGAACTCAAGAATGTGGCGCGGATGCCTGCGCCTTCGTCCCAGAAATCCCCGACAGCCCCGCAGCTAGATTCCGGAGCCGCCAGCAACGAGAATTGTCCGTCCCCCTTCCCTTCCGGCTTTTAGCCGAAAGGACGGGGTAAGCGCCATTGAAAGAT
Organism: Terriglobia bacterium; assembly: GCA_963727085.1. Taxonomy (GTDB): domain Bacteria; phylum Acidobacteriota; class Terriglobia; order Terriglobales; family Acidobacteriaceae; genus Sulfotelmatobacter. Next base: position 1,090,487 of record CAVSER010000009.1, read on the forward strand.
GCGCGCTCACGTGGAGAGCGGCGTTGAGCCGCGTTCGCGAGGTAAGCATTTCGGGGCTTTTGCCCCTCGTAAGCTCTTTAAATAATGCACTGATAACCCGCTGTACCCCGATTCCTCGCCCGCCGGACGCCCGAATCGGCCGCAACACCCATAGAATCTAATAGGAGAGTTCTCTGATGCCTGAAGTCAAAACTGCAACCCAATCCGCCGCCACTCCGTCGACTGCCGTACCGAGCGCGCCCCAAAAGAAGAAGGCCCCTGGTCTCTCCTTCCGCCGCCTCTTCACCAAACCGGGCGTTTCGCCCTATGACGAAGTCGAATGGGAAATCCGCACTGCCGCCATCACCGATGCCCAGGGCAACATAATCTTCGAGCAGAAGGATGTCGAAGTCCCCAAAGACTGGTCGATGACCGCCACGAACATCGTGGCCTCGAAATACTTGCACGGCAAGATCGGCACACCCGAGCGCGAAACCGGAGTCCGCCAGCTCGTTGGCCGCGTCGCTGAAACCATCCGCGATTGGGGACATGCCCAAGGCTACTTCCGCACTCACGAAGATGCCGCCACCTTCCACGATGAACTCGTGCACATCCTCGTCCGCCAGTACGCGGCATTCAACTCGCCCGTCTGGTTCAACGTCGGATGTGATCGCATCGAGCCCAACTCCGATGGACAGAGCTGGCACTGGAATCAGCAGACACAGCAAGTCGAATTCGGCGTCACCGGATATCGCAAGCCGCAGTGCTCCGCCTGCTTCATCAACTCGGTAAAGGACTCTCTCGACTCGATCCTCACCCTCGCCAAGACCGAAGGCATGCTCTTCAAGTGGGGATCCGGCACTGGCACGAATCTCTCTCCTCTGCGCGGATCGACCGAAACTCTCTCCGGCGGAGGTACCGCCAGCGGCCCACTTAGCTTCATGAAAGGATTCGACGCCTTCGCCGGCGTCATCAAGTCCGGAGGCAAGACTCGCCGCGCCGCCAAGATGGTCATCCTCAATGTCGACCATCCGGACATCGAAGATTTCATCCTCTGCAAGTCGAAAGAAGAAGCCAAGGCACACGCTCTCGTCTCCATGGGATATGACGGCTCGCATCCCGACTCCGACGCCTACAGCTCCATCTTCTTCCAGAACGCCAATAACTCCGTCCGCGTCACCGACGACTTCATGTACGCGGTCGTTCGCGACACTGATTTCTCGACCCGCACCGTGACCGACGGCTCCGTAGTTAAGACGTTCAAGGCGAAAGAACTCCTGCACAAGATCTCCGAAGCCACCTGGCACTGCGGAGACCCCGGCATGCAGTACGACACCACGGTCAACCGCTGGCACACCTCGAAGAACACGGCTCGTATCAACGCCAGCAATCCCTGCAGTGAATACATGTTCCTTGACGACTCGGCCTGCAACCTGGCCAGCGTAAATCTGCTGAAGTTCGCGCCCAACGGCACTTTCGACGTCGAAGCTTATCGTCACGCCGTGGACATCCTGATCACCGCGCAGGAAATCCTGGTCGACAACGCCGGATATCCCACGCAAGCCATCATGGCCAACTCGCATGACTATCGCCCGCTCGGCCTCGGATACGCGAACCTCGGCGCCCTGTTGATGGCCGCCGGCCTTCCCTACGACAGCGATGCCGGACGCGACTACGCCGCCTGCGTCACCGCCATGATGTGCGGCGAAGCCTATCTCCAGTCGAGCCGCATCGCCGAACAGTGCGAGCCGCTGACTCCCGCGACCGAACCCACGAAGAGGAACCTCGCCGAAAGCAATCTCGGCTCCAACGTTATGCCCGGTGGCGCCTGCCCCGGCTGGTACATCAACCGCGAGCCTTTCCTCGACGTCATCCGCATGCACCGCGCCAGTGTGAATGGCATCAACAAAGCGAATGTCCCGACCAGCATCTACGAAGCCAGCAAGCAATGCTGGGACGAAGCTCTCGCCCACGGCGAAAAGCACGGCTACCGCAACAGCCAGGTCACAGTCCTGGCTCCCACCGGCACCATAGGCTTCATGATGGACTGTGACACGACTGGCATCGAGCCGGATTTGGCGCTTGTGAAGTACAAGAAGCTTGTGGGCGGAGGAATGATTAAGATCGTCAACAACACGGTGCCCACCGCGCTGTTCAAGCTTGGATACACGCATGAGCAGACGGACGCGATCGTCAGCTACATTGACGCGACCGGGACCATCGAAGGCGCGCCTCATGTGAAAGAGGATCATCTGGCCGTTTTCGATTGCTCGTTCAGGCCGGCCAAGGGCACCCGCTCCATTCACTACACCGGGCATCTGCGAATGATGGCTGCCGCTCAGCCCTTCATCTCCGGGGCGATTTCGAAGACCGTCAATCTTCCTGAGAACGCCACGATTGAAGACATCAGCGACGCATATCTGCAAGCCTGGAAGCTCGGCCTCAAGGCAGTCGCGGTTTATCGCGATGGCTGCAAGAAGAGCCAGCCGCTCTCAGCCGCCGGAACCAAGACGGCGAATTCCACCAAGGATGACGCTCGCATCGCTGCCGCGGCCCCTCAGGTCGAGGAAGAGGATATGAATGCTCCTCCTCGCGCCATACGCCACAAGTTGCAGGAAGAGCGCGCCTCGATCACGCACAAGTTCAAGATTGGAGACCACGAGGGATACATCACCGTCGGGCTCTATCCCAACGGAGATCCCGGCGAACTCTTCATCACCATGGCCAAGGAAGGATCAACGGTTAGCGGCCTGATGGACAGCTTCGCACTCGCGGTCTCGATCGCGCTGCAACACGGCGTGCCCTTGAAACTGTTCTGCGAGAAGTTCGCGCACACGCGCTTCGAACCGAACGGCTGGAGCGGAAATCCGGACATCGGCTACGCCAAGAGCATCATGGACTACATCTTCCGCTGGCTGCAGTTGCGTTTTCTCACCGGCCAACAGCAGATGCTGTTCGACAATCTGCGGCTGCGTCCCGCAGGAGGCCTTCTGCCGCAGGGCGAGAGCACCGAAGCGAACGGCACGATTGAAGCGCCGGCGCCGAAGACGGAGCTCCGCGGTCTGGGATCCGGCTCAGTCCACGCAGCCGACGCACTCTCCAGCATCGTCGATTTAGGCGATGCCCCAAGCTGCAGCTTCTGCGGCAGCATCATGACCAGAAACGGCAGCTGCTATAGATGCATGAGCTGCGGCAGCACCAGCGGCTGCTCGTAAGCAGTTTGTGTAGGGGCGGACGCCTTCGTCCGCCCAGGTTCTAGCGGTGCACAAGCATGCATTTCAAAATTGCCGGACGCATCGCGAATGTCGAGCTGATTGCGTCCGGCAAAGCTATTCGAGAAAGAAAACGTCTTTGGAAGGTGTACGGCAAGGGACGCTGGAGAAAGCTGAAAGGTACTGCCTTCGTGCAGTTTGCCGATGGTACGATACGCCATGCGGAAATCCATTGGTACGAAGCCCACGGGCTTGGGGCGAAAGAGTACAAAATCAAGCGCATCCTCGACTGATATGAGACGCGAAGGCGAATTCGTCATTTGCATCGGGAACAAGGGTTATGCCGCGTCATTGGAGCTGCGCAAGATCTATCAAGTCATTCCCGATGAATCCGCAGCCGCGCTTCATCAGGTTCGAGTCATCGACGAATCAGGCGAAGACTATCTGTACCCAGAAGACTACTTCGTTCCTGTGCAACTGCCGCAATCAGTAGAGAGAGCAGTTCGTCGCGCAACCGCTTAGGTCAGAAATTTGGGAATGGCACGGCTTCTGCCGTGCCGTAAGCAAGAAACAAACCTCACCGGCTTTTTGCCTCTGAGGACATGAAACGTAAGCAGTCGAGTAGACGCAAGCTGTGAAGGGGGCACGGCAAACGCCGTGCCCTCATTGTTGTTGGGCAACTCCATCCGCATGAAAGGAGCAAATGCTGAGTGCGCTAAGACTGCAGAATTTTCGTTGCTTCAAGGATCACACTATCCCGCTGCGGCCAACGACAGTAATTGTCGGCAGGAACAACGCCGGCAAATCAACGGTTGTCGAGGCCTTGCGTTTGGTCTCGCTGATCGTCGAACGTGCTCCCAATCTCAATCTCGCGGGTGTTCCAGACTGGCTAGACGCCCCAAAAGCTTATCGAGGTGTTTCCCCTTCCCTGCGTGGATTTGAGTTCGATTTCTCAACCGCGTTTCATCGCTATGGCGAGCCCCCCGCGATTATCACTGCTGAGTTGTCAACGGGGCCGCTTATTAAGGTCTTCATCGGAAAAAGTAATGGCGCGTCGCGAATCCACGCGGTGTTACAAAGCGACTCTGGGCACGTCGCATGCACTAAAGGACAGGTTCAAGCGCTTGGTCTTCCCGGAGTGAGCTCTCTACCGCAGGTGGGTCCACTCCTGCGGGAAGAGAAGTTGCTGGGGCAGGAGTATGTACGCAACGCTCTCTCCTCTGCTTTGGCTCCTTTACATTTCAGAAATCAGTTACTTGTCCTCCGGGATTACTTTTCGGAATTCAAACGGATGACCGAAGAGACGTGGAGCGGAGTCAAGATCGACAGGCTCGCGAGGAATGGTGCTCCACCGGACGAAACTCTTTCGCTCTTTGTCAGAGACGGGGACTTCGTTGCCGAGGTGAGCTGGATGGGACACGGCCTGCAAATGTGGCTGCAAATTATGTGGTTCCTGGCTAGATCGAAGCACCAAGATACCGGAAGACACAGCCCCGGCTCGCGGGATGGACTGAATCGCAGATACTCCACCGGGGCTGGCTCAGACTTTGCTGGCTGCGACTACACACTGGCTGCCCCACGCTTCGCGATTTTCGAAGCGTGGGCATTCCTGCTGCTGAGGGCTTGAGATTTTCATTCCCGCTGAACGGTGGCGTGCCGTTTGCGCGTGGCCCAACCCTTCTTGGCACGGCGGGAGCCTCGGCCCTCTGCACCTGACGTCGGCGACTCGATGCTCCCCGACGCTTTCACGCCAGTTTCAACTCCAGAATCCGCAGCGCTTCCATGAATGTGGGATCCTCCGTCGGAATAGCTTCTGAACTCGCGCGCGAAAGACAGAACGGCTCGAAAATCGCCCAGTTTTCTAGATCATGTCCATGGCGTGAACGGTAATAGACCCCGTCGAATTTCTTACTCCACGCTTCCAACGATGCCAGTTGCGTCAGGCGTCGCGGCACGCTCTTCTGCAACGCGGATGCATCCAGATCATCCAAGCCCAACCGCAAGCATTCTCCTGCGAGACGATGACGAAGATATGCAATCCATTCCGCGCCATAGATGTCGGCGTAGTTTCCTTCCGCATGTGCCGACCCGAGAAGACGATCATCACACCATTCCGCGGGCACGGTGCCAAGCGGGAAGAAGTCGTCCTCGCCCTCGATCTCGTTCAATTCTGCCAGGAGCGATAGATCTGGACGAAAGCGCGCCAGAGTTTCCAAAAAGCAGGAGAGCTTCTGCGAGGCCGCATAGATCACCCGATAGTAGCCTTCGGGATCGTCGAAGCGATTGTCGAAAGTTCCGTCAGGATTTGCCCGCGACCAGTCAGGAGCCTGCCACGGGTCAGGTTTGCGGGCAATGCGATAAATCGTCTCGGGAGGACGTTTGCCTTCGAGCACCGAACAGCTAGCCTCCCGCGATGAATGCTCGTGCTGCCGCCATCACTTCCGGACCGACGATATTGAGGTCGCCCTCGCGAAGCAGCCGCATCGGAATACGATCGCCGAGTTCTGGATTCACTCCCGTGAGCCAGGCTTGCACAATTCGGGCAGAGTCGTGATCGATCAGTGTGCGTACAACTTGGAATGCAAGCCGTAATCGCTCTTCGGCGTCACCATAGGGAGTGTTGCCCTTCATCCATCCCTCGACCGTGCGCACGTCCTTGACTCCGGCAATGTAAGCGGAAAGCTTGCGGCCGATGAACCCCGTCAGCCGCGATACCAGTTCCGGGAAAGGCAAAGAGATCGCCTCTCGATGTGCTTCCAGCCCCGGCCGCGGCAGTGTAGTAGCTGCAACCACGATTTCTGTCTCCAAAATACTCTATTAATGATGCTACAAATGCATAACAAATGCAATACTATTAGAGTCTGCTTTCATGCGATTTCCACAGCCCCATTGTGACGTCTGCCCTTGTCATCCACAGGCCCGAGGTCGGATCATAGGCCAGCCCAAGGGCCTGAAGCACAGGTTTTCGTGCGGCAGCTAAGTTATTTGAAAACAATATTTTGCGTGTAAGTTCAAGCAGATCAATATCTTGCGCAGAAGATTGCGGGCGAGAGCGCATAAACCATTATTTATGAATATTTTGCGAGATTCGATCCGGAAAAGCGTTGGATGATCTGACAGATACTGGAGACACGAAGGAACTCTTCGAAAGCAGCCTAAAGCATTTAAAAGCAATATTTTACGTGCAAACCAAGCAGAATCAATATTTTGCGGGGGAAATGTAGATCAGGAGCATGTAAGTCTTTATTTCCGAATATTTTGCGAATTCTGATCCAAGAAGATGTCGGAGGTCCTGTTCTCGAAAAGAGGGGCGACAGAGTCTCTTTACTTCCGGATGCCACAAATCTAGACTGGCGCGTCATGATCACACGACGCCGCTTTGTCCAGAATGCTGCTGCACTTTCCGCCGCTCTAGCCGTCCCGCCGTCTCGTCTGCTTCTGGCGCAGGCTAGCGCTGCTACCTACCGAAATCCGATTCTGGGTGGGGACCATCCTGATGCCAGCCCGATCCGCGTAGGCGATGACTTTTACTTGACGCACTCCAGCTTCGATTACGCTCCCGGACTCTTGATCTGGCACTCGCGCGACCTGATCAACTGGCGTCCCGTGGCCGCGGCGCTTCATCGTTATCACGGCAGCGTGTGGGCTCCTTATCTCTGCGAGCACGAGCGCCGGTACTACATTTATTTTCCAGCGGACAATCGCTTGCGCGTTGTACACGCGGATCATCCGACCGGGCCATGGAGCGATCCTGTCGATCTCGGGATCAACGCCATCGATCCCGCGCACGTCGCCGAGAACGGACGCCGGTTCCTCTACATGTCGGGCGGACAGATGGCCGAGTTGACCGCGGACGGGCTCGCCGTGAAGGTGCCGCCGCGCGTCGTGTTCGAGCCGTGGCCGGTCCCCACACCTCCGCGGATGGAATGCACGTGCCTTGAAGCGCCCAAACTTTTTCAGCGCAATGGCTACTTTTATCTGACCGTCGCGGAAGGAGGCACCGCTGGGCCGGCGACCAGTCACGCTGTCGTCAGCGCGCGCAGCCGCCATGCCGAGGGCCCGTGGGAACTTTCTCCGTACAATCCGATCGTGCGCACGCGATCGCGAGACGATCGGTGGATGAGCGTGGGGCACGGACGCCTGGTCGATACTCCGGACGGCAAGTGGTTCATGACGGTGCACTCGTACGAGAACGGATATCGCCCGCTCGGTCGCCAGTTGCTCCTGCTGCCGGTCGAGTGGACGTCCGATGGCTGGTACCGCGTGCCGGAGGGCATCACGGCTGAGTCGGCGATCGGAGTGCCCGTGGCTGGCGCGAGCCAGCAGCCGTTGCTCGATCCTTCGGACGATTTCAAGACGCCGGAACTTGGGCTGCAATGGGGATTCTGGCGCGATTACGATCCGGCGCGCTTCACTACGGGAAACGGCGCACTGACGCTGGCGGCGCGAGGCAAGTCTCTTGCGGAGACTTCTGTGCTCAGCACGCCTGTCGGCGGACATTCGTATACGGTCGAGGTCGATGTCGAGGTCGAGGCTGGTTGTGAATCTGGTCTGACTCTCTTTTACAATCCCGACCACGCGACGGGGATTTTCCTAAGCCCCGATGGGATCGGCGTGCGGGTCGCGAACGGCTACGTCGCCACCCACCAGGAAAAGGGCGCGACGCGCGCCACGCTGCGCGCGGTCAACGATCGGCAAGAGGTAGATTTCTACTTCCGCCTGCCAGGCAAGAACTGGCAACGGACGCAGGAATCCGCGGAAATTGCAGGGATGGATCACAACGTCCTCGGCGGATTTTTGGACGTTCGTCCCGCGATGTACGCTTGCGGCTCAGGGAAAGCTACGTTCCGCAACTTCCGCTACTGGCCGGACGTGAAAGTCCCGTAGACGGCGGGAGTCAGGCCATCGATCCGGGGACTTCTTCAGGGACATTCCACGCAGAAACAGTTTTCGGTTCTGGTCTCGGCGGACGTTTGGACTTCACGTTCTTCTGCGAAGTCTCGACGCGTTTTGCGGTAGATCCCATTCTCCACAGATACATTGCGGCGTAGGCCCGCCAAGGTCTCCAGGGAAGAGCGCGCCGTTCGAGCTCCTTTGCGCTCCTCAATGAGAGGCTGCGCAGCAATCCGAGATCGGTGGACGGAAAAGCGTCGGGCTCTCCGAGTGCGCGCATCGCGATGTACTGCGCAGTCCAGTTGCCGATGCCGGGAATCTCGCAGAGGCGGTGCAGGAAATCCTCGGCATTGATCACGCCTTCAAACTTGATTTTTCCCCTCGACACTTCGCGGGCGAGAGCGCGGATGGTCTCGGCGCGCGCTCCGGTCAGTCCGACGGACTCGAGCTTGGCATTGGCCAGCGCGTCGGGAGTGGGAAAGATGTGCGTCAGGCCATTCGACGCGGTGACATGCTTGCCAAACGTGGTCGCGAGGCGTCCTGCGAGGGAGGTCGCGCCTTTCACCGTAACCTGCTGTCCGAGGATGGCGCGGACCGCGAGTTCGAATGCGTTCCAGCAGCCGGGAACGCGCAGGCCCGAATTCGCATGCACACTCGCCGCCAGCGCGGCATCGCTACGCAGCGTCCTCTCAATCGAAGCCCAATCGGCGTTCAGGTCGAACATCGCGCGAATTCGCTCAACGATGTGAAACAACGAGCGCGGGTCGGGGAAGCCGATCCGCACCAGAAGCGCGTCGCGAGATGGATCGAGAGAGACTTCGAACGATCCTTCGTGACCGGCCATGGCAATTGTGCGGCGATAGACTGCTCCGTCGACAACTTCCACGCCTGGGGTCGCGCGGGGTGCGAGGAAATCCACCATGCCTTGCCAGTGATACGGCGGACGGAAGTGGAGCCGGAACAGGTAGTGATTCTCGGCCTGCGCCGCGGTGTGGCGGACGAGACGGCGGATCTGCGTGGGCGTCCGGTGATAAACATTGTGAATGCCGGCATTGAAGCGACGCACACTGCCGAACCCCGACGCAACGGCGATCTCGTGCATCGGCAACCGGGTCTCGTCGATGAGCTTTTTTGCGAAATGCAGTCTGCGGGTTTGCGCGACGGCAATGGGTGTCGCGCCCAGATGCCTCACGAATAATCGACGAAGGTGGCGCGCACCGACTCCGAGACGGTCCGCAAGTTGCTCGACGCCACCGTCTTCGAGGCCGCTTTCTTCAATCAATCGCAGGGCGCGCGAAACGGTGTTGGAGGTCCCAATCCAGGCAGGCGTTCCCGGACAACTTTCGGGTCGGCAACGCAGGCACGGACGGAATCCGGCTTCCGCGGCTGCGGCCGCAGTCGGAAAATAGCGTACATTCTTCTCTTTCGCCGTCGGCGCAGGACAGATGGGACGGCAGTAGACGCGGCTGCCAATCACTCCAATGTAGAACTTGCCATCGAAGCGTGGGTCACGCGATAGCCTTGCTCGCGAACATACCTGCCGATCCAGAACCATAGCGTCGCCAACCGCCTGCTTATGATAGTCGACCTGCGCGACCGACATAGACGTTTTCGGACCATGATCGATGACAAGGAGAAAGGTCCGAAAACGGCCAGATGCCGGGCAGCGAGGTCCGGGAACGTCCAGCATCCAGTAGTTTATTTTTGTAGATTCGGAGCTATCTTGGGTCGTTTTGGATGCTCGGGCACGAGAGGGGCAGGGGTTCACACCGATTGCGTTCTCTGCTCCACCTCGTCCTCTGCCGTACGGGTAAATTGTTATGGCCTCTCGTATTCGTCATTGCATAGAGTGTCCGAAGTGTCACACGCGATTTCTGCTCGGATTCAGTCCATATCCGAATGGATCGTATCTGGTTCCTGTCGCGTTCGGCGCGTGGGAAGAATGGACGCTGTATTGTGCGTGCAGTTGGCCGCACAGCACGAGTCGTTGGAGAGGTCGGGAACTGAAGAAGTACGAGGTCTCTTCCACAGCTCACCTTCGAGGGTACGGAACGCCGGAAGAGATCATCGCAACTTCGCAGACCCGCACGGATGGACCTTCTTCAATACGAAGGAAAGAAGCTTTTCTGTGATTGATCTGTTCCGCTTACCCTCTCGGCACGGGGCGTCTTAACGCTTGCGCGTGACGGACTTTTTCTTCGCAGGCTTTGCAGCTGACTTCTTCGCCGGGAAGACGCGGTCGAAGATCTTATCTACGTTCTTCAGTTGTCGCGGAAGATCGAACGCATACTCGATCTGCTTGCGCGGGACTTTCGACGTGATCGTTCGGTCCGCCAGGATCTCGTCGTGGAAGTTGAGGCCTTCTTTCCACGAGCGCATGGCGTGCCCCTGGACGAGGCGATAGGCATCTTCGCGGGTCATGCCGTTTTCGACGAGGTCGAGCAGAAGTTGCCCGCTGAAAATGAGGCCGCGCGTGCTTTCGAGATTGGTGCGCATGCGCTCCGGATAAACAAACATCGTGTCGATGACATTCGCCGTCTTGCTCAGCATGTAGTTGATAAGCGTGGTCGAGTCGGGCAAAATCACTCGCTCGACCGAGGAGTGCGAGATGTCGCGCTCGTGCCACAAGGCGACGTTCTCGAATCCGGCTTGCGCGTTCGAGCGGACGACGCGGGAGAGGCCGCTAATCTGCTCGAGAGTTACGGGATTCCGCTTGTGCGGCATAGCGGACGATCCCTTCTGCTTCTCGCTAAAGAACTCTTCGGCCTCGCGGACTTCCGTCCGCTGCAAGTGCCGTATCTCGGTTGCGATCTTGTCGAGCGTCGAGGCGATGACGGCGAGCGTGGCGAGATAGTTAGCGTGCCGATCCCGCTGAATGACCTGCGAGGAGACTGCGGCAGCTTCCAATCCGAGGCGCGCACAGATTTTTTCTTCGAGTTCCGGCGTGAGATGGGCGAAGATCCCGACCGCGCCGGAAAATTTTCCTACCCGCATGTCTTCTGCGGCGGCCATAAAGCGGGCGATATTGCGCTGCGTCTCCGAAAACCAGTTAGCGATCTTGAATCCGAACGTGATGGGCTCGGCGTGGATGCCGTGCGTACGCCCGATCATGGGAGTGTCTTTGAACTCCCATGCGCGACGTTCGAGGACGTCGGACAGGCGCTGCAAGTCCTGCGCAATGACCTGCGACGCCTGCCGGATCAGCAATGCTTGTGCGGTGTCGACGACGTCATTCGAAGTGAGGCCGTAGTGAAACCAGCGGGCATGAGGTCCGACGATCTCGGCGACGGCAGTGGTGAAGGCGATGACGTCGTGACGGACCTCGGCTTCGATTTCGTGGATGCGTTCGACGCGGAAGTCGGCGCGCTCCCTTATGGCCCTGGCGGCATCCTTGGGGACGAGGCCGGCTTCGGCGAGGGTCTCGGTGGCGGCAACTTCGACGGCAAGCCAGGTGCGGAAACGGTTTTCGTCGCTCCAGATACGGGCCATCTCAGGCCGGGTGTAGCGCGGGATCACGGTACGCCTCCTATCGAATGGGACTAAGGATTCTAAATGGGCAGGTCGAAATCCGGCTAGGGCTCTGAGAGCAAGAGCAAAAGCCTCAACACAGGGGGCACAGAGGGCACAGAGGAATGCAGAATCTCACCACTTCGGACGCGGACGAAAACAAAAAAGGCCCCACTTTCCGGAACAGCGAGAAATGGGGCCTTCCGCGGCGGCCCCCTCAGGCCGTCGCGGATGCGCGCATTGATTCCATCATTATATCGTTTCACGATATACTTACAAGAGACTATCGGGTCACGATAGAATGAGCGACATGAGAAAGCTCACCTTGGCCGAATACCAGGCTCTTGCCGAGTTCAGGCATCAGATTCGGAGATTCCTGCACTTCAGCGAGGAAGCGGTACAACGAGCTGGCATGGAAAAGCAGCAGTACCAGTTCCTGCTGGCGGTGAAAGGCATGCCGGACGGCTCGCGTCCGCGAATTCGGGAACTGGCCGACCGGATGATGATTCAGCATCATAGCGCGGTGGAACTGATCAACCGCATGGAGGCGAAGGGTTACGTAGAACGGGAGCGCGGACAGGACGACCGCCGCGAGGTACTGCTGGCCCTGACTCCGAAAGGGGAACATGCCCTGGCGGAGCTGGCAGGGTCGCATCACGAGGAGTTGCGCACGGCGGGGCCCAAGTTGATAGCGGCCCTGCAGCGCCTCGATGCAGGAAACGGGGCGCGAAAGAAACACGCTGGAGCGAAGACAAGAAAGAGGCCGGCCAACCAATGAAGACCTTGACGCACGCCTGGAGCGGCAATCCGAGGGGACCTGAACGAAGAGATCGCGCGAATTGCCAGCCTTTGCGGGCGGAGTCCGCATGAAGAACGGCGATTTGCTATTTAAGCCCACCAGCAAGAAATCTCCGGGACCGCGGGACCGCCTGCTCATCATCTCTTTGCTGGGGGTGCTGGTCGGCATCATCGGCGGATTTGTGGCCGAGTTCCTGTTGCGAGCCATCAATTTCCTGACCGATCTTTTCTTTTACGGCAAATGGAGCACCGCTTATCTGCCGCCGAGCCTGGCACCGCATCACTGGTGGTTCATCATCTTGCCCGCTCTGGGAGGACTCGGCGTGGGACTGCTGGTGCAGTACTTCTCCCCCGAAATCAAAGGCGACGGCATTCCCGAGGCGATGGCCGTGGTACTGACCAAGGGTAGCATCGTCAAGCCACGAGTCAGCTTCTTCAAGCCGCTAAGCGCCGCGATCACGGTGGGGACGGGCGGCCCGTTCGGCGCGGAAGGACCGATCATCCAAACGGGCGCTGCCATTGGATCGATCATCGGGCAGTTGATCCCGTCCTCTCCGTCGGAGCGACGGATTTTGTTAGCGTGCGGTGCGGCCGCTGGACTGGCAGGGGTATTCAAGACGCCATTCGCGGGCGTGATGATGGCGATTGAGCTCCTGGTGTTTGAGTTTCGGGCGCGCTCGTTCATTCCAATTGCTCTTGCGTCGGCCACGGGAACGATGGTCGCCATGGGCTTCCGCGGCGGATTGCCGGTGTTCCCGCTGGAAACGAATTATCACTTCCATGCTGCCGAGCTGCCCTTCTTCGTATTGTTGGGCGTTTGCTGCGCCGGGCTGGCATGGACCATGACGAGGGCCTTGTATCTCTGCGAAGAGTTCTTTGAGGAGATCAAGATCTGGTTTCCGTTCATTCCCGCGCTGGGCGGACTGTTTGTGGGTATTTTGGCAATCTTTTACCCGGAGGTTCTAGGTACCGGGTATAACGTGATCGCAAATGTGCTGGCGACTCCGCAGCCGCTTCACAAGTTGCTCGGGATTGGACTGGCCAAGCTGGCAGCGTTCGCGGTGGCGCTGGGATCGGGCGCGTCTGGGGGAACGTTCGCTCCCGCGCTGATGATTGGCGGGAGCCTGGGCGCGGCGTATGGCGCGTTGGTACACATGGTGCTACCGAACTCTTCGGCCATCGGGATTTATGGGATGGTGGCGACCGCCGCTTTGTTTGGCAGCGTATATCGGGCCACGCCGAGTGCGATCCTGTTCATGCTCGAAGTCACGGGAGCATACAACGCTTTCCTGCCGGTGTTCCTGGTCGCTGTGGTGGCAGATTTGGCAGTGCATTACTTCATGCGGACGACCATCAACACCGAGCGACTGGTGCGGCGCGGCACGCTAGTGCCGGACGCATACACAGTGGATCCAATGAAGTTGATGCGGGTGCGCGATGTGATGAATGCGGACGTGGACACGGTGCGCGGTCCGCAGCCGGTTTCGGAGTTTCTAGCCGAGGTCATGAATCACGGATCGGTGCCAGTCGTGGACGACCAGGCACATCTCGTGGGCATGCTGCGCAGAAGCGACCTGTTATCTGCAAAGCCCGACGCCACGGCGGAAGAACTCGCGCAGCGGGAGTTCCCGGTGGTTTACGCCGATGAGGTGGTGCATGACATCGCACTCCGTTTCGTGCAGGAAGAGTTGGGCCGCTGTCCCGTGGTGGATCGCGGATCGGGAGAACTGGTGGGGATTCTCACCGCATTCGATCTTTTGAAGGCGAAGGATTGGGAGCATCTGCAGGAATTGTCGGAGCCGGCGAGATTGTGGCGGAGACGTCCGGCGGCGATCGATTAGCTTTCACGCGGCCTGAAGACCCGATGTGTAACACAGCCCTACAGGACCGCTCTTCCACGTGACTTTCTGCGGACGCATTCCTATGCACGTATAATGATGTATAGATCGATGACGCTTCGGCAAATCGCGTGTGGTCTCGCCGTGCTCGCAGTCGTTTGCGTGCTGACGGTTTTCTTCTTTCACGCGATGGAAGGCCCTTATTCGGTGGTGCACGGGCCGGTTACGGCGCTGTTGTCCGCTCGGGCAGCAAGCGGGCTGCGAATGAGTATCGTGCATGCGGGTCTGTGCGCCTTTCTACTCTGGTTCGGGTGCGCTCTCTTGCTGATGACGAGGGCCCGTCTGCTGGTGACGGAGTTCCTAGCCGAAAACATCTCTCCAGAGTCCAGCCGCATTCTGCGTTGTTGATGTCCCTTCCCTAGATCATTCTTGAAATTCTCATGTGGCTTCACCGTGCGCTGAATTGCGCTCGTTGGACAATGCCTCAGCCATTGCCGGCGGGGGTTGGATCAAATCTGCCACCCACCACGGATTGAATTTCCGCCTTAACTCTGCGCATAGTAACGAGGAGTGTTAGTGTTCGGAACGTACGGAGAAGAAGTGGCAACGCCAAGACACTTCAATCTGCAACTTTATCTTCGACAGCAGCCGGTGATGCTGGCGGTGCTGTCTGTTCTCGTGGTGATTTTCTTCCTGTTCGTGAGCGGGCTGTCGCGGGCCTACTACTCGCAGCGGCAGGCGCTCGGGAGCCGCTGGTTCAATCGCGGCGTGGCCGACTTGAATGCGGGGCGATTTTCTCCTGCCGTTACTGAATTCAGAACGGCCCTGCTGTATTCACGGGACGAGTATGCGTACCAACTCAACCTGGCTGAGGCGCTCGTGGGCTTGAAGCACACCGGCGAGGCTTCGGCGTACCTGCTGAACCTGTGGGACCGCGAGCCCGATAACGGCCTGGTGAATCTTGAATTGGCGCGCATCGCCGCACAGCAAGGAGAAGTGAAAGAAGCAACGCGATACTACCACGACGCGGTGTACGCAACCTGGCCGAACGGGCAGGAGCGGAAGCGTCGAGACGGGCGCATGGAACTGATCCAACTGTTGCTGCGGGTCAATGACAAAGCTCAGGCCGAGGCCGAGTTGATCGCCTTGTCGGAAGATCTGGGAGACGATGCAGCAGAGCAGGAACGAATCGGGGATTTGTTCCTGCGAGCGCAAGACTACGAACGCGCATTGGCGGCCTACCGTCTCAGCCTGAAATCGGACAAACACAACGAAGGCGATCTCGCCGGCGCCGGTTACGCCGCCTTCCAACTAGGCCGCTATGGTGAGGCACAACGCTACCTGCAATCGGCGGTCGCGCAGAATCCGAAGGACGCGGACAGTTCCGATCGCCTGAAGACAACCGACCTGGTGTTGCGAATGGATCCCTACCGGCGTCGTAACACATCGGCCGAGCGTGCCCGGATCGTAAAACAGGCATTTGAGATAGCGGGGGACCGGCTGAAGAGCTGTTCGATTCCGAGTAGCTCCCCTACGACGGCGAATGATGCGGCTCGGATGAGTTTGAACGACGAATGGGCAGCCGCCAGGCCCAAGGTAAGCGAACAAAGGCTGCGGGAGAATTCGGATCTGGTGGATTCGACGATGGATCTGGTGTTTCGCATCGAGCGCCAAGCCGGCAGTTGGTGTGGGACGCCGAGCGGGACTGATCTGGCGCTGCTTCTGATCGCAAAATCGCACGAGGGAATGTAAGTGGATTTGCAACCGAACTTAGCAACTGAAGAACTGATCGCGAACGATCCGACCGATCCAAACCTGAGACTCACCGGACCGCAACGGCGGGCATTGTGGCGAGCGGTGTTTCGAGAAGACAGATTCTTTCTGGTTCTGTCCGTTTTTATTGGCGTCTTCTCCGGGCTGGCGGTGGTGTGCTTCCGTTTTGCGATCGACTGGTCGCGGCTGTACTTGCTAGGCACAGGCGCGGTATTGACACCAGCCCGTCTGCTGCTGGCGCCCACGCTCGCCGGACTGTTGATTGCCGTACTTGTCATACATTTCTTTCCCACGACGCGAGGGAGCGGCGTCAATCAGACGAAGGCAGCGCTATACATCTACAACGGAAATATTCCGTTTCGCACGGCGGTCGGAAAATTCATAACGGCCGCGCTTGCGATAGGTTCTGGACATTCGCTTGGGCCGGAAGATCCGTCGCTGCAGATCGGCGCTTGCCTGGCGTCGGCCCTGGGAAGAAAGATGCGGCTGTCGCGGGATCGCATGCGGCTGATTGCGCCGGTGGGCGCGGCAGCGGGCCTGGCGGCGGCATTCAACGCCCCGATCTCGGCCGTGCTGTTCGTGATTGAGGAAGTCATTGGGCGGTGGACAGCGGGCATTCTCGGTAGCGTTGTGTTGTCGGCGGTTTCGAGCGTCGTTGTGATGCGGTGGTTCCTGGGATCGGAATCCCTGTTCCGAATTCCGGCGGTGGAGTTGAAGCGGCCCTCGGAGCTTATTGCGTACGCCATCCTGGGCGTGGTGGGGGGACTGGCATCCGTGATATTTGCCAGCGGCATAGCGACATTCCGGCCATGGTGCAAAGCGCTGCCGAAGTGGACGCAATATCTGCAGCCTGCGATCGCGGGTCTGCTGATTGGAATCATCGCCATGATGGGCGCGCCGCAGGTAATGGGCGCCGGATATGAGTACATCGATCAGGCGATGCACGGGCAGTTCACGTGGGAGTTCCTGGCAATCCTTGCGGGGCTGAAGATCCTGGCGACGCTGCTTTCGTTCTCCAGTGGAACTCCCGGTGGAATGTTTGCTCCGACGCTGTTCATTGGGGCAATGCTGGGAGGCGCGGTGGGAGGAGCGCAGCACGTGCTGTTGCCGCACCTGACCGGCTCGACGGGAACTTATGCGCTGGTGGGCATGGGCGTGCTATTTGCGGGATTTCTGCGCGCACCGATGACGTCGGTGTTCATGGTTCTCGAGGTGAGCGGGAATTATTCGATTATTGTGCCCGTCATTGTGGCGAACACGGTTGCGTATGTCATCTCGCGCGGTCTGCAGCCCACGGCGATTTTTGATCTGCTCACGCGACAGGATGGACTGGAACTGCCGTCGATGGAGGAGCAGCGGGAGGAGGGCGTCCTGCGGGTGGAAGACGCGATGCAGCGACCGGAAGATGCGGTACTGGATGCCGAGGAGACGTTGGATGCAGCGCTGCGAAGAGCGGACTCGTCCGAGGGCGAGGACTTGCTGGTGCGAATGAGTCCGAGTGGATGGAGCATCGTGGCCCGGCAGAAGCTGCGTACGATGTTGTCCGAGGGCAAAGGGGGGACAAAACTTGCTTCACTGCTGCCGTTGCGGATGATTCCTTACCTCCATCCGGATCATCCGTTGGAGACGGCGTTACGGTATGTGGACCGGTGGCCGCTGGTTCCGGTGGTGAACCGAGCCGATTTTCGCCAGTTGGAAGGGATCATCACACAGAGGGATGTGCTGGGGCGGTATCGGGAGTTTGGAGAGGGATAGGGCGGGACAGGCGACCCTGCAACGCCGCTCTTCCACGGCATCATCGGCTTCGATTAAGCAATCTGCACAAAACCGATTTTGCGGACGAGTTGGGCGCTGATGACGTCTGGATGGTAGCTTCAGCGTTACGCTCGTTCTTTTCTCTACTTGAAAATCGGCGGGGTTTTTCGTTAAGCTCATGCCACTCCACGAAGGCAATCTCAGGATGAGCTGTACCCATAAGGGGTTATGGCGGAAGAACAACTATTCTTTCACGGAAGTCACGCCCGGAAGCGGCCGGCATACATCCCTGCCAGACCCGACTCGTCCAGCTGTTGTCGATGCCTTTCGTTCGTGACACCTCAATAAACGCGAAAACAATTTCCGGTTTTGCAGATGGGGGAAGAGACCATGTCGAGTTCTTCAATCAGGTTCGTTGCTCTTAGTGTCGTCGCACTGGCGATGACGGTACAGGCGTTCGCCCAAGGCGGAGCTACGGGAGCAATTACGGGCACGGTGCAGGATCCGAGCGGCGCGTTTGTGGCAAATGCGGACGTGCGAATTACGAATCAGGAAACAGGTGTTCTGGAGCGAACCGTCAAAACCGGCGCGGACGGCAGCTTCACGGCGCCGCTGATGCCGGTCGGAACGTACACCGTCACCATACAGTCCGCGGGATTCTCGGAAGCGAAGTTCACCGGCATTGTGGTACGCGTCACAGAGACCACTCGCATGACCGCAAAAGTGTCGACGCAGTCGGTGCAGCAGAAGATCGAAGTGCAGGCGGAAGTGCAGACGGTGGACACGACGGACGCGACTACCGGACAGGCGATCGAGAGCAATACGATCCGGGCGCTGCCTCTGGCAACCCAGAACTTCCAGCAACTGTTGACGCTTTCGACGGGCGCCCAGAGCGATCTGAATGCGGCAGCCCAGTTAGGACGAGGGAACGTTCGCATCCAGGTGAACGGGCAGCGTGAAGACAACAACAACTATTCAATCGAAGGCATCAGCGTAACGGATTATAACGTCGCGGAGTTGACGAATACGCCGCTGCCGAATCCGGATGTGGTGCAGGAATTCAAGGTCCAGACGTCGCTCTACGACGCCAGCCAGGGACGTAACGGCGGCGGAAATATCAACGCGATTCTTAAAACGGGGACGAATGCATTCCACGGCGATGTGTACGAGTTCTTCAGGAATACAAAGCTGGATGCGAATGAATATTTCCTGAAGCAGACAGGCTCGCCGCGTCCGGTGATTCAGCAGAATATTTTCGGTGGCAGTTTGGGTGGGCCAGTTAGTCCCGGCGGGAAAATGGGATTCTTTTTTGTGAACTACCAGGGCACCCGGCAGCGCAGCGGAGATTCGCCGGGAACGCTAATCAGCACGTTCATTCCATACGTGCCGGCGTCGGATCGCGGAGCGGCAAATGCGGCACAACTCGCGGCGGACTTCGGAGTGGCGAGCGCAGATCCAGTCGCGGTGAGCTTATTGGCATTCCAGAGCAACCAGTTCGGCGCTCCGGCCAACGGATACCTGTTCCCGATGCCCAATGTTCCAGCGGGCACCCTCGCGGGAACGCCGGTACAGTTCACGGTCAGTAAGCCGGGAAAGTTTACCGACGATCAACTTACGGCAAACTGGGACAAGGAGTTTCGTGAGTCCAAGGACTCGGTGGCGGCCCGATTCTTCTATTCGAATTCGGAGCAGGATATTCCGTTCGGAGCGGGCGGATTGCAAGCTTCGCTGGGAGCTGCGGCGAGCGGCACGGACTTGAACTTCCCGTACCAGTTGCCCATCCATGACCGATTGTTCATCGTCTCGGAAACTCACGTGTTTTCACCGACACTGGTCAATGACTTCCGCTTTGGACTGGTACACATCAACAATACCGCTGTAAACGTAAACCCCGTAACGGTTGGCGACGTGGGGATCACCCGGCCCACCGACAATCTCACGAGCAGCATTTACAAATTCACTTTCGCCACATCGGGATTTCAGTTCGGACCGACGCCGCCGGCGAACCAGGCGCAGTCGCAGAACAACTACAACTTCGTCGACAACCTGAGCTGGGTGAAGGGCCAGCATACGTTCACGGTCGGAGGGCAGTACACGCGCGTGCGACTGAATAAACTCTTCCCGCAGGTATTCAATGGACAGTTGTTCTTCACGAATACCGGACCGACGACCACGGATTTTGCGAACTTTGTCGGCGGCACGCCGGAGTTCAGCTTTGGTGGCGGCGGTGTTTACAATCACGCGTATAAGCAAAGCAACTCCGCGATCTTCGCGCAAGATGACTGGAAAGCGACTCAGAGCCTAACGCTCAATGTTGGATTGCGAACCGAATTTATGGGAGCATGGTCCGATGGCGATTGCCACATTGGCAACATCGAATCAGATCTGACCAATTCCGGCACGTATCCTTTTGTCTATCCAAAGTGCGTAGATAAACTCGGGGTGTCCGGATTGACCGGGAACGCTTCGGGCTCAACGTTCAAAAACAGCGTTTCGACGGGCTGGGGACCGCGCGTCGGCTTCGCGTGGGATGTTTTCGGGCACCACAACACGACGCTCCGGGGCGGATACGGTATTTACTACGTCCGCGAGGATATTGGCGCGGTGGATCAGTTGAGTTTTCAGTCTCCATTTATTCCGATCGTGTTCTTCGGGACCACGCCCGGTTACAACCTTACGAACTTCTTCAACGACACTCCGTCCGTCAATGCGAATGCGGTACCGGCGGCGGGACAGCTCTCGGGGGCATGGCTACCTTGCCTGGCACAGCTCACGAGTTTTCCCGATACAACGGGAGCGGCCACCTACGGCGGCTGCACCGGTCCGGGAGTGAACAGCACGCAGAACCTGTTCGTGCTTGAAGTGCCGAGACACTTCGTGGTTCCTAACACGCAGCAGTGGAACCTGACTCTGCAGCGCGAATTCGGCAGGAGTTGGGTTGCCGAAATTGGATACGTCGGCACTCGCGGCATTCACCTTCGTGAGACGCGCGATGCGATTCAGTCGGTGGACGCGAGCCCCACCCATCCGTTTACAGTTTCGGACAACGTGGGCAACAGCTACACGATCACTACAAATACTTTCGCGAATGCCATCGCACGCACGCCAACGCCGGGGCTGAACGGCTACAGCGGATACCAGCTCTTCGCGAACGATGCGTACTCCATCTACCATGCGCTGCAAGCGACCCTCTCACGGCGCTGGAATCAGAGTTATCTGCAGGCGGCTTACACCTTCTCGAAAAACATTGACGCCACGTCGACTGGAAATACGGCATTCAATACGGCGTACAACGATCAGAGCAATATCAATGCTTCTCGAGGTCTCTCGGACTTCAACCGTCCACACCGGCTCTCGGTCAGCTATGCCTATGACTTGCCGTTCTTGCGGAATGCTCAGGGTGCGAAAGGAATGCTGCTTGGCGGCTGGCAGGTGAGCGGCGTTTCGATTTTCCAAAGCGGAGTGCCGTTCTCTATTCTCGATTCGGGTGCCGGAAGCGCGTTTCTGGGCTTGGGCAGTACTCCTTTTTTGGGTGCCAGTCTCGCTCCCGGAACAAGCGTTGCGAGTGGACTTTCGAGTGGGAACCTTCGCGACCGAGTCGCCAACGGGTACCTGAATGGAGCGGCATTCACCCCGGCTCCGCTCGTGGATCCAGTAGCTTGCGCGAACGATCCGACCGGAAATTTCTGCACCACGGGGTTCGGCAACCTGGGCCGCAACATCTACCACGGGCCCTTCCAGCAGAACTGGGATTTCTCGTTCTTGAAGCATTTCAAGATTGGGGAACGGCAGGAAGTACGTTTCGCGGCGGATTTCTTTAATCTCTGGAACCACACAAACTTCGGCAATCCTGCGGTGACGGATGTAGAGACGGCGGGAATTCCGAACGGGCCGTTTGGCAAGATTCTGCAGACGGTCGGAAACCCGCGGTTGATACAGTTCTCGTTGCGCTGGGCGTTCTAGTGATTTTTGATGTCCGGAGGAAAAGCAAAAGCTTGAAACACAGAGGAGCACAGGGGAGATCAACGCTTTATGTCGATCTGTGACGCACTACTCTAGCGAACAATATTCCGATTACCGGCCGCGATGGCATCATATTCCCGGCCGTTTTCTTTGTGCCCAGCGATCACGGACGGTCCAACATCCAGACGTTTGCGCTGGCACTGTCTACGTGGAGCGCCAGCGATTTTCCGTCGCGTGAGGGGATCGCCCATCCCACACTGAGTCTCTTCGGCCGCCACGCAACCCGCACAGTACCCTGTAGATTGATGTTGAGCAGCGCATTGTCGGGTCCGCCAGCTGAAGCAGCCCAGATACTTTTGCTGTCGGCGGCCCAATCCAGAGACTCAAGACCGGGCCAGCCCTTGATAGTGATCCAGCGTTCCGGAAGTCCCGTTAGAGAGACCAGGTGAATACGGTTCTCGGCGTCTCCCCACTTTCCCCGCGCGATGGCGAGGGTTGTTCCGTCTGGAGATAAGCTCCAGTTATAGAGCTGGCTGAGATCGTCTTTGATTTCGAAGAACTGAGACGGATTGCCCTGCACCGGATCGAATCTGAAAAACGTCATCGAATTTGCGCCGAGGACGCTATACGCGCAAACAGATGCCGGTGCGCGGGAACATTGATGATTGCTGATCCAGTTCGCTTTCACAATTTGCCTTGGGGGCCCGCCGGTGACGGGCACTCGCATCAAGGGGACTTCAAACGACTTGTCCCCCCATCCGGGGTAGGTCACGTACAGCAGCTCGGTGCCGTCGGGAGATAGCCGCGGATGCTGGGACTGTTGCGTACCGGCGACCAGGAGATCGGGGACGGTCTGCCCTAAGGACTGCTTGTAAATATTGAAGGTGCCGGTGCGGTCCGACATGAAGATCACCTGCTTGCTGTCGGCCGTCCAGTCAAAGGGAAGATCCTGGCGGTCGTCGAGTGTCAGGCGCTGCGGCTCGCTTAGCATGCCGGCAGGGTCGAGTTTGCCGACGTAAACGTCCGGTTGCGGAACTCCCTTGCCGTAGATGATTCGCTTGCCATCGGCGGAAGTACTCAGGCTGAAGACATTCCCCTGATCGTTGGTCAGGCGCATGGGCGGACCATTGGGCTTCGAGTCTTTTGTGAGGCGAACGGACCACAGGTTCGAATCCATCTGCCTAGGACGCGACTCCGACAATGTGTAGATGAGCTGTCCGCCAGAGGCCCACGCCAATGGACCTTGCAAGTCAAATAAAGAGAGCACCGTCAGTGGCTTCGTTTCCGGGCCATTCTTACCACGGACATTGAGCACTTTAATCGAGGCTTGTACGCCCGATCCGTAGCCAAACTTGGCGGTTGTGTAGGCGATTCTGGTGCCATCGGGAGACCAGACGATTGTGCCGAAGAGATCGCCGTCTTCCCCGATCAGCTGCCGGCGCTGAGTTCCGTCGATATCGGCCAGCCAGATCCTCTGGCGGAGCGCCTTTCCGGCGATGAATGCTACTTTCTTACCGTCGGGTGCGACGGCTGGGCGTACAGCATCGTCGAAGAGCATGCGCGGCTCTCCCCCGAGCGCAGAGACTTCCCATAGGCTTGTATTGTCGGACCGATCTTTCAGGTCGAGCATCATGTGAACGCTGTCCGGGAACCAGTTCACTGACGATGCGGTGAGAGATCCCGGTAGCGTGAGGGAATGCGTCTCGCCGGTGTCGATCTGGCGAAGATAGAGGCCTCCTTCATCCGAGTAAGCCAGGTACCGGCCGTCGCGCGAGATGGAGGCCACCTGGACCGGATCTCCGACCGGATTGGCAGTTAGCTGTGAAGTGCGCATAGGCGCCGGGTCGTGGCGAGGAAGGGTCCTTCCAAGGAAGACTCCGAAGGTCACCAGGACGATGGCTCCGATGGCTGCAACAATCCGCCAACCATAGCAGCGATGCCATGAGGCAGGAACCTGAGGGATTGATTGCGCGTCGGCAAGGATGTTGGCAGAGGATGGGGCAGGGGTTACTGGGGCGAGAAAGCGATATCCTCTGCGCGAGACCGTTTCGACAAACCTGGGATTCTCGGCCGTGTCGTCGAGAGCGTCGCGCAATCGGCGGATGGCGGCATTCAGGCTATGGTCGAAATCAACGAAGGTGTCGGCGGGCCAGAGCCGCTGTCGTAATTGCTCGCGGGTGACGACCTCGCCCGGGGTCTCAAGGAGTTCCGCCAGTATCTGAAAAGGCTGCTCCTGCAGCTTGATCTTGATGCCCTGCCGCCGTAGCTCGCCTGCGCGGAGATCGATCTCGAACAGGCCAAACCGGCGCGTGTCCTGTGCTGAGCCGTTTGGACTCAGGGCTATGTCGTCCTGCAAGATGGCTATCTGCTTATTCCCCATGTCACCCAACCCTGTAAGCATTTGACGGATGGAAGCTTAGCTCGTTACCCGAATTTCACCGCGTGGTCATGCGTGGAGCATTGAGGCACCTGTCGGTTTGTCCCACCGTTGGCTGAGATACGGGGGACGAAGCGATGGGGTTCAAACGAGATCTTGCACAAAAGATTGTTGCGTTCGTTTTGTTGAGCGGAAGTATTGCCGTGGCCGCACCCGAGAAGGCGGAAGTGCCTGAGGTCACGGTGCGGGTCCTGAACCGGGCGGGAGTTCCGCGAAACGCGCTTGAGGATGCGGAAGGTGAGGCCCACCGGATTTTTCACGCGGCGGGAATCGATGTTGTATGGAACGACTGCGCAGTCAGCCATCAATGCCAAAACATCCCCGGTCCACGGGAGTTCGTGCTGAGCATCGTCAATGATGGACGGACTTCGTCGGACTTGACGTATGGGGTGGCCTTTCTCGATCCGGCGGGGAACGGGAAATATGCGGATGTGTTTTTCCGCAGGGTCGAAGATGCCTACAACACCGGGGACGGGAATGTAGCGCGCTTACTGGGCACCGTAGCAGCCCACGAGATAGGCCACCTGCTTCTCGGCGCGCACGCTCATTCGTTTGCAGGAGTAATGTTACCGGTCTGGAAGGGCAAAACGCTGCACGATGTTAATGCCGGGAGCTTGCTGTTCACCAGCGCTCAAGCTTCTCGCATGAGGGCCAGAATCGGCTCAGGCAGCGGCTTTTCGCCAGCTACAGAATTCACCCTAGTGCATGGTCTACCCGAAAAGCCCTAACATCACTTCACTTCAGCAAGGGTGCTTGAAGTTGCACCAAAAGGGGGAGGCAGCTTTGCGGTAGCCCCTTGCTACTTTTAAGTTCGTATCAGGACTCGAGCTCATCGATAGCGCTGCGGCGCACGGTGAGCTTTCGTCTTTTCTGAACGATTCTGGCGAGCCGGTCAGGGCTTCAGCGACGAGACAAACGCCGCGATGGCGATCATGTCGTCAAGATTGAGTTTTTGGACCTGGCGGCGCATCTGCCGGGAGGCCACTCCGGAGCGAGCACCGGATTGAATGTCAAAGAGCTGTCGCACGATGTAGCTCGGGGAGCGTCCAGCAATCGCCGGGACATTGCCGCTGCCGCGAAGTCCCGGCCCGTGGCATTTTGCGCAGGCGACAGTTTTGCCATCGCCTCCGCTCGTCACAAACCACTTCCCTGTTTTGAGGCTACCTTCGGGAACGTAAGCAATGAATCCAGAAGTGTCGTCGCGCAATTCCGTGCGCTCGAGGTTCTCGGGGACTTCGATGATGCGATGGCTGATCGGCTCCGTGGCGGCGGGAGTTGAAGGCACGAGCATCCATCCCGATACGTGCGTCACCGGCACGGTGCTGGTTTCGATCACGCGAATCCAGAGCTTGCGCGGCAATTCCGAAAAATATTGCGCGGCCGTTTGAATCTCCTGGTCGGTCGCATGAGCGGCAATCAGGGGCATGTTCAACGCGGGCTTGAAGAGGGGCTCGGATGTTTTTCGAACGCCGCTTTTGAAGTCCGCTAGCTGGCGAATGATGTAGCCGGCGGGTAGTCCGGCAATCGTGGAGTTCTCCGGGCGGCCCTCGCCATTGGGCAAGTGACAGTAGCCGCAGGCGTAGACATCGGGTTTGCGGCCATGGGCAACGATATCCGGCATCGCGGGATGTTCAGAAGGATGCCAGTCCGGCACACCAAAGAGGTCGTGAATCTGTGTGTCTGTGTAGGTTGCGGTGCTATTCGGCACATGACGGACGGAGCTTTCGGAAGCTTTGGCCGAAACAGCAGCGGGCGGGTTCACGGCATACGCCCAGTAGGGAGTGGCCTGCTGTGGAGTCTGTGCGAATGTATGAACGCAAGAGGACGTCAGAATCAGGACGAGTAGTTCCCGGCGCATGCATCTACTGTAACGCGGCGGGTGTGGTTCGAAGAAGGTTAGCGCTGTTGGGCTTCTTGCAGGAGGGGGCGCAATGAATCGACAGAGACGCCGAGGGTGCCCCCTGTGAAGCCGTCCATGTAGGCGGAATTGACGCCGATCACTTCTCCCTTCACGTTGAATACAGGGCCACCGCTTCCGCCGTGGGCGGTGGGAGCATCGTAGATCAGCTTGTCGCCGACTACGTCGCCGAGATGTCCGCAAGTGGTGGACGGACGGATAAGAGACAAGGCTGCCAATTCACTGGCCGCACTGATATCGTTGCGGCGGTATGCGAGGCGCTCGTAGATCCCAGTTGGAGATTTCGCGACCATGCCGGCGATGCCCATGGGATAGCCAATGACGGTCACTAGCTGTCCGGGAGATCCGGCGCTCCTGGCCAGGGGCAGGACCGCAAGAGTGTGGACCGCTTTGGGATCGTCCACGCGCAGGACTGCCAGATCGGAGGTCTTCGAATTTGAGCCGGGCGACAGTGCCAAGGGAGTCGGCGAGCCGGGAAAGAAGATGACCAGATTCTCAAGAGTGGGCACGGCGCCCTGTTCGATCAGCTTCTGAGCCTCAGAATCTCCGTACCAGGGTTGCGCCACGTGGCGATTAGTGGCGACCAGGCCATCGGCCACCAGAAATCCTGTGCCGGAAACACGGGCGCGAATCTCGGGACGCTGATTGGGAAATCCTATCTGGTAAATGCCGTTGATGTACCCGATGGAATTGCGGTAGCGGTTCAGGACCACCGCAGGCATGGATTGCTCTTGCTTCAACTGTTCGATTTGCGCGGTGAGATCGTGGACTTGTTGCTGCAGGTCCTCGGGCGGCGTTCCCTGCGCAGTTAATGGGCCGTAGTGGAAGACCAAGCTTATTGCGCCGAGGAGGAGAAGCAGGCCAAGGACGCCCTGAATGACCTCGCTCCAGCTCTTGGAAACGGTGCACTCCGGCTGAGGCTGCCCTGGATTGTCAGGGTCGGGATCGCTGGGTGCAGGATCGGTAATCTGGGTATCGGCCATGAGTATCGAGCGGTGGTGCGAAGTGCGCCCAAGTCTCTGGCGAGCCGAAGCTTCCGGCGCAAGCCGTCTGACTTGGGAGTGCTATCTTCCCTTGTCTGGCAAGGCTTTGCCACGGTACTGAAGGGGATGTACGTGGGTTACGTGACGGGAGGCAGAAGACGCTCTTAACCGGAAAGGAGATCAGGGGAATTCGATGCCCAGGCGGCGGGCCATCTCTTCATAGAGAAAACCTTCGCGGGGATCGTAGGGCTGCACCCATTCGCCATCGATGACGAACTGCGGGATGGCCCGCTTGCCGGTGTTGCGGATGACTTCTTCGGCGGCGCCGGGCGTGTTCTCGATATCGACTTCTTTGTACGGGATGTTGTGCTTCGCGAGAAATCGCTTGGCCTCGCGGCAGTCTCCGCACCAGAACGCTGTATAGACGGTGAGTTCCATGCCTCCCTGATTTTAAACAAAGAGACAGAGCCTTTCACATGAGGGATTTCCTTACACGCGTTCCAGATCGTGATGCGTCCGGTCGCTGACGACGTTGCCGGTGTTCAGCGTACCGGCTGGCTCGAACAGGAGCAGCCAGCATTCTTCGTCGGCGACCGGCTTGTGCTCTACGCCCCGCGGGATCACGATAAACTCGCCCTCTTCGATCCACTCGTGGCGGTCGCGGAATTCCATGCGGAAACGTCCCTTCACCACCAGGAATAGTTCGTCTTCGTTGTCATGATGGTGGAAGATGAATTCTCCCTTGAGCTTGTCGAGTTTCATGTGCTGGCCGTTGAGTTCGGCACCGACGTAGGGCTTCCAGTACTCGGTGATTTTAGAAAACTTCTCGGCCAGGTTGACTTTGTGGACGGGCAGATTCATGGGGCCTCCGATGGGGATCAAGATTCCGGACATCGGGCGAAAGTCGCAAAGAATTCGTCGGGGAGGGCTTTAACCACGAAGGACAGAAAGGTACAGGAAGGAACACCCGCAACTCCCAGTGAATAAACAAGGGGCGCAGCTTGTTACTGCGCCCCGGTTGGACTTCTGCTTAGTTACGATCTGCCGGCTACTTCCAGCTTGTTGTCGACGCTGAATGCACCGAAGATCTGGCCTGCCCGTATTCCAGCAAGATTCTTGTCCATCTTGCTGTCAACCGCGCCATAGAGCGTGACATGCCCGTTGGCGACGATGATGCGAATCGGACGTGCCGGATCGATCGCGTAGCGGCTCAACACCGGATCGCGGTAGATCGCGCGCATCGCACGCACACGGATACCGTCGTCAAACATCGAGACAGGCGCGACCGAGATGTTGTCGACCACGTCCTTGACGCCGGGCATGTTCGCGATATCAGCCAGCGCTTCGTCGCGTCCCACACCGGTTCGATCCTGGCCTTCGACGGTCACTACACCGTCTTTCACGCCGAGAGCGAAGTAGTCGAACGTGTTGTCATACCCGACGCGCACGTAGCGCAGCTTCGTTGCCAGCTTGTCTTCCAGTTGCGCATCCGAAACATCGGGGCCGGCCACCGTGATCAGGTTGCGTACGCCCTGCACGCGCGAGGTCTTCTTTGCCAGCTTGGCGGCGTCCAGCTTCCGCTGATAACGATCGACCGTGCCAGTCAGGGTTACGATCCCGTCTTCGACGCTGGCCTTCACATCGTTGAACTGTTTCTTGGTGGCAAGCTTGTGGCTCACCGTATCCTGAACCTGTCCATCGTAGCGGGCTGCCGAGGTCGTCTCAGCGAACATCGTTGCGCCGAGAAGCGCCACCGCGAGCAGCGACCCCGCCATTGCTTTAAAACCTTTCTTGTTGTTCATGAAGGTCACCTCCGACCTTGACAATCTTTTACGAATTAACTGCCTGGTTAAATGATTCGATGCCTTTCGAAGGGCGGAAGATGCATGGGTCGAGCCGTCTTCAGATGGCTTCAGACGCGCAACTTTGTTGACTGAAATGGGTTTGTACGTACAGACGGAAGTGTGCGCCGACACTATTCTGCAAGTATCCCTACTTCAGGCCGGTGAAGTCGCCTAGCGCAATCACAGCCATAGAGCAAGACACGAAGATAACGACGCGCCGCTTTTGTGGCGATGCTCGTTCCCGGCATAGCACTCTCCAATTCGGGATTACCCCCGTAACCTTTTTGCCCGGTACCCTCACCACTACTCTAGGGACTGCGATTTTCAGAGGGGGGAACTCGCGCATGGGGGAACGTGTCACAAAGGCCGGACCTTCCGACCTCGCACGCGCCGGCCGCCTGAAAAGGGCGCTGGAGAGCGGCGCTCCTCCTGCGTTCGTAAATTCTGATGCTGCGCAGCCCTCCGCATCGAATGCAGAAGCCACCAATCCTTCCCGTAACTCTCCGCTTCTAGACGCTTTTAACCGATATCCAGCAAATGCCGGCACGCGACTGCAACTGCTCGAGCAGATGTCGGAAGCATCTCCAGACGCGCTGAGCATTGCAGACCTCGATCATCGTGTCCTGTGGGCAAATGAAACATTCGTTGAACTGTTCGGTTACGAAGTCAGCGAGATTCTGGGACAGCCACTGGAAAATCTGGTGGTTCCTCCGAACCGATTGGCGGAATCGCGTTGGGTAACCGAGGCGTTGGGAAAGAACGAGCGTATTTCCTTAGAGACCAAGCGCAGGAGGAAAGACGGCACGCTGCTGGATGTATCGATCTCATGCGCCCCGCTGCTGCTCGACGGGAAGATGGCCGGGTTCTACGCGGGATATCGCGATATCTCCGACCGCAAGCGCGTGGAAGCGCTCAGTTCGGCGCTCTACCGAGTGGCGGAAAAGAGCAGCAGTGCGCACGATCTGCAGCAGTTCTTCGCCGCAATACACAGCATCATCGATGAACTGATGTATGCGCGGAATTTTTACATTGCGTTATACGATCCGATCACGGACACTCTCAGCTTTCCCTACTTTGTGGACGAGCAAGACTCCGCTCCACCTTCGAAGAAATTGGCCCGCGGCCTCACCGATCACATCATCCGCACAGGACAGCCTCTGCTCGCCACTCCGGAAGTGTTGCAGGCGATGGAGGATCGGGGCGAGGTGGCGCGGAACGGGTCGCGCTCGCTGGACTGGATGGGCGTCCCGCTGCGGGTAAACACCCATACGTTCGGCGCGCTGGTCGTGCAAACGTACTCAAAAAACATCCGCTACGGCGAGCGGGACAAAGAGATCCTCACGTTTGTCTCGCGTCAATTGGCAAGCGCAATCGAAATCAAGAGAAACGAACTGGCATTGCGCCGGTCCGAAGCGCGTTACCGCTCGCTGGTGCAGAGTTCCGTGTACGGGATCTACCGATCGAGTATCGAGGGCAGGTTCCTCGACGTGAATCCGGCGCTGATCACGATGCTGGGCTATGAATCCGCGGAGCAAGTGCTGCTCCTGGATCCGGAGAAGGATGTGTTCGCGCAGCCGCAGGAACACGCCCGTCTGATCGAAGAATTCCGGCGCTCGGGGCGGCTCGACGGAATTGAACTGAAATGGAAGCGTAAGGATGGAGTAGTAATTACGGTTCGCATCAGCGGGCGTGCCGTCGCGAGCGCGGATGAGCCAGCCGACGTGCTGGAGGCGATCGCGGAGGACGTGACGGACCGCCGCGCTCTCGAAGATCAGCTGCGGCAGTCGCAGAAGATGGAAGCCGTCGGGCGGCTCGCTGGTGGCGTCGCTCATGACTTCAACAACTTGCTGATGGTGATCAGCGGGTACGCGGAGGTGATTCTGTCGAACCTTCCCTCCGAGGATCCGCTCCATGAGAAGGGGCGTGCCATTCAGCTGGCTGCTGACCGCGCCACGACGCTCACACGGCAGTTGCTGGCGTTCAGCCGCAAGCAACTGCTCGAACTGAAGATCGTGGACGTGAACGCGATCGTAGAGGACATGGAGCGACTGCTACGTCCGCTGATTGGCGAGAATGTAGAACTCGTGACCGAACTGACTCCACAAGCAGCACACATCCGAGCTGATGCCGGGCAGATCGAACAGGTGCTAATGAACCTGGTGGTGAACGCGAAAGATGCGATGCCTGAGGGTGGCCGCCTGACGATTCAGACGCAGAACATCGTTATGGATGAAGGTCACCGGCGCGGGCCTCAATTCATACGTCCGGGCCGATACGTCATGCTCTCGGTAAGCGATACCGGCAGCGGAATGGACAAAGAAACACAATCCAGAATTTTCGAACCGTTCTTCACCACGAAGGAAAAAGGAAAAGGGACGGGGCTCGGCCTTTCCACCGTGTACGGCATCGTCAAGCAAAGTGGGGGGTATGTGATGGTACACAGCGAAGTCGATCACGGAAGCGCGTTCCAGATCTATCTGCCGCAGGTCGAAGGGGCGGCCGAAAAGCAGACAGTAGCGACACCCGATGCCGCCTCTGGAGGAAATGAAACTGTACTTTTGGTAGAGGATGAAGAATCCGTGCGACAACTGGTCCGCGATACTCTTGCCGCGAGAGGCTACCGCGTGCTGGAAGCCGAGAGCGGCGAAGCGGGGCTGGCTAAAGCTGAACAGCATGCCGGCAAGATCGACATGGTGATTACCGATGTGGTCATGCCCGGCATGACGGGGCGCGAAATGGTGAACCAACTCGCGCAGGCGCGCCCGGGCGTCAAAGTCCTTTATCTTTCCGGCTACACAGAGGATGCGATCTTGAGCGATGGATCGATCGAGAGTGGAACTGCGTTCCTGCAGAAGCCATTCAGCCTGCAGAATTTGTCAAAAAAGGTCAGAGAAGTTCTTGGCTAACCGCGTTTTCTCCAGAATTACATTTTGCTGCGAATTTGAACCGTGAAACTTTTTTCCCGGCAGAGCGTCCTATTGGGGGAAGATAGAGTCAGTGCGAATCCGTTTTTGTGGCGGATTTCGCATAGAGGGGAATGGGGTCCTGATGCTGATCAAGAAGGCGGAAGACATTCGTTCGTCCGAGATTACGCCGAAAAGCTTGTATGTGAATCGGCGCCAGTTTCTGGCGGCAGCGGCGATGGCTGGGGCAGCCGCCGCGGGAGGCTTCGCTCTGCGTGAGGCAATTGTTCCCTCGTCGAGCGCTATGGCTGGCAACAAGATCGACGGGATCAAGAAGAGTCCCTTCAGTACGACAGAGGCCGTCACTCCGGCCAAAGATGTGACGCACTACAACAACTACTACGAGTTCTCGACTGAAAAAGACGAGCCTGCGGAATTAGCAAAGAATTTTCGCACCAGGCCCTGGAAGGTGAAGATCGACGGAATGGTCGAGAAGAAGCTGGAATTCGGCGTGGACGACATCATCAGGATGGCTCCGCCGGAGGAGCGGATTTACCGGCATCGATGCGTCGAAGGTTGGTCGATTGTCGTGCCATGGATCGGATTTTCGCTAAGTGAACTTATTAAACGAGTGAAACCAACAAGCAAGGCGCAGTATGTGGAATTC
Source organism: Terriglobia bacterium (assembly GCA_963727085.1). Lineage (GTDB taxonomy): Bacteria > Acidobacteriota > Terriglobia > Terriglobales > Acidobacteriaceae > Sulfotelmatobacter. The sequence continues at coordinate 1,122,957 of CAVSER010000009.1, forward strand.
ACTACCCTTCTTGATATGACGCAGATGCCGGGGCAGAAGCGCCAGGTGCTTGAGTGGCCCTACGTCGAAGGCTTACGCATGGATGAGGCAATGCATCCGCTGGCCCTGTTGTGCTTTGGAATGTACGGAGAGGACCTGCCAAATCAGGATGGGGCGCCCTTGCGCATCGTGCTGCCCTGGAAGTACGGATTCAAAAGCGCGAAGGCGATCGTGCGTATTCACTTCACCGACAAACAGCCGGTCAATTCGTGGAAACTCTCCGCTCCACAGGAGTACGGATTTTACGCGAACGTCAATCCGAACGTAGATCATCCGCGCTGGAGCCAGGCTCGGGAACGAAGGTTGGGCGAATTCTCAAAACGCCCGACGCTAATGTTTAATGGCTACGATCAGGTAGCGAGCTTGTACAGCGGGATGGATTTGAAGAAGAACTTCTAGAAGTGCCTCAGCACTCGACTGTCAGCATTCAGCCGGCGTAGATCACTCGAGTGCTGAATGCTGAGTGCCTGAATGCATCGCTATTTCAAACCCGTGGTGTTTTTGGCGTGCCTTGCGCCTTTGGGAAGGCTCGCGTGGCGGGGCTTGCACGCCGGGCTGGGCGCGAATCCGATCGAGTTCATCACGCACAGCACCGGCGACTGGACGCTGATCTTCCTGCTCGTCACGTTAGCTGTGACGCCCCTCCGGAAGCTTGCACATCTCTATTGGCTGATCAGTTTCCGGCGGATGTTCGGCCTGTTCGCGTTTTTCTACGGAACGTTGCACTTGATGACCTACGTGTGGCTGGACAAGTTTTTCGATGTCCACGAAATGCTGAAAGACATCGCGAAGCGTAAGTTCATCACGGCGGGCATGACCGCCTTCGTGCTGATGATCCCCTTGGCTGTCACTTCGACAAGATGGGCCATTCGAAAACTGGGAAAACGATGGCAGAGTCTGCACCGGCTCATTTACTTTAGTGCAGCCGCGGGCGTGCTTCATTACATCTGGCTGGTCAAGGCCGACTTGAAGAAGCCGCTGGAGTATGCCGCCATCCTAGGCGTCCTGCTGCTTTACCGGCTTGTCGCTTGGCTCACTTCGCGATCATCGGTAGCCGCAAAGACGCAAGTGCCTCCTGAATCCATTCTCAGTACCAAGTAGAAATCCCATCCGGGCCTGAAAGCCCGGATGGGATTTCTATGTTCAAGTTCTTCTGGTTACTTATGCCGTGCGGACTTCTTTGCAATTGGGTGGATGCTACGAATCATCGCCAGGTGTGCAGCTGCGAGGTTCGATGCAGCGCTGGCATTCTGAGTCTGGAATGCGCCAACGCCAAGCTGAGAGTTGTCTAGTTCGATGAACAGGACATTCGAGCTGTCCACCGTGTAATAGACCCCATTGAAGCTGTTGCTGCTCATGAAACCTGCACCGTTTGCGGGTGTGTCAGGAGTGTAGGTGCCGCTGAGGGCCTGCTTGAAACTCGTACTCCCCTGGTCGTTGTAGTCGATCACACCGCTGAAGGAAGTGCTGGTGGTGGTGAATTCGGCGATGTCATCTTCTCTTGAACTCTGGTTGACCGCCGTCAGGCCGAAAGCGTAACCCTCGCCTGACGCGAGTGCAGTGCTGGTCTGCGTGAAACCAACGCCACTGGTGACTCCGTTGCCATCGATTTCCACCAGTTGAATCCCCCCGACGGAGGGATAAGCGGCGAAGGAAAAGCTGCCGAGCGCACCGTTCACGCCATTTTCGAAGTTATTCAACTGAAGCACGTAGCGGCCCGCGGCTCCGGAGAACGCGCCGCTGAAGGGTACCGGCGTGCTGTCTGAATTGAAGCCATCGTTGTAGTCTTCGGCGCCCCCGGAGATCGTGCTGCTGCCGTCAGAAGTCATGACGCCGCCGACAACGAGCGGAGCGCCGCCGAAGGGATAGTCCACTCCGGCCATGGTGAATGCGATCTGGCCGGATGGGAAGGTGGAGGTCGATTGCGCGAACAGGTCGCCGGCAAGAATCGGGAATCCGTCCGTCCCGATCAGCTTCAGGTGGGTTGCGTCCACAGTGTAGACATCAAAGTGCAGATCGCCGATGTTGGTGACCAGTGTCGCTGTGCCTGGAGTCGTGCCCGACAGGACCGTCGATCCGGAGGTGATGGCGAGCAGAGACGGACCACCGTTGTTGTTGTAATCCATCTGGCCGGTCGCGTTGCCGCCGGCATCGAGGGTAATGATTCCGGCCGAAGCTGCGGGAATTCCTGCCCCTGTCGTGACGCTCACACTCGAGATGCCCGACAAGCCAAAAGCGTAATTGCCCGCAGGAGGCTGCGTGGAGGACGTTTGCAGATCAAACGATCCGCTGCCGCTGCCGTTTCCGTCGAACTCCGTGATCAATCCGTGCTCGCTGGTTGAAAGAGCGAAGTCCACCTTGATGGCGCTGCCGAAGGGAGTGCTGGTCGTAAGCGTAGCCTGTCCGCGGCCGTCACCGCTTACGGTGTAGCTTCCGCCGGTGATTGGATTGTTCGTCACTGGGGCGGAGAAACCGGAGTCATTGATATCGAGTGCGCCCCCGGTGATGGTGCCCGAGCCGTCCGCGGTGAACGTTCCCGTCATCGCCACAAAGTCGAAGGCAGTATCGCTGCCAACGATGGAGAAGACGTAGGTGCCGTTCAGATTGCTGAGGGTGAAGGAACCGCTGGGCGGCGGAGTAACTTTGCCAGTACTGCCGCTGCCTCCGCATCCGGCAAGGATTACAAGTGCGGAAAACACGGTAGGCACGATGAAGCGATTGCGTAGCGACATAACGTCTCCCTGACTAAAGTTCGGCCGATTTGGGGGCTTCTGGGCTCAGATTAGCACGCGAGTTGCCGGTTGAGTTAACCCGTATCTGAAGAATAAGTAGCGGGGATCGCGAAAGATTCGGCCGCTTTACGTGTCTTTACAGAAGGGAAATAGAAATTTCAGATTTCAGATTGAAGATTTCAGATTCGGACGGTCGCAGGGTTTTCACTCCTGCGATCTGAAATCTAGCATCTGCAATTTCCGTCTACGGGTGAGGGTCGGCCTCTTGTCCTGCCAGCCGGTGGAGGGATTCCTCATAGGGAGCGCGTGCGATTCCCTTTTCGGTGACGATTGCAGCCACGTACTTTGCGGGGGTTACGTCGAACGCTGGATTCTCGACGCCAACTCCATCCGGCACCATCTGCTTACCGGCGATGTGCGTGACTTCCCTGCCGTTGCGCTGCTCGATCGGAATCTTGCTGCCATCGGGACAGGCGAGGTCGACGGTGGAGATTGGCGCGGCCACATAAAAAGGTATGCCGTGTTCTTTGGCGAGAATGGCGACGGTGTACGTTCCGATCTTGTTGGCGACATCGCCATTGGCTGCGATGCGATCTGCGCCGACCACGATCGCGCCGATCTTGCCCTGCTTCATCATCGATCCGGCCATGTTGTCGGAGATCACGGTGGTCGGGATTCCGTCTTTCATCAACTCCCACGCTGTCAGGCGCGAGCCTTGCAGGAAGGGGCGTGTTTCATCGGCATAGACGTGAATCTTCTTTCCCTGCTCGACCGCCGCCCGAATTACTCCGAGAGCCGTGCCATAGCCTGCCGTGGCGAGAGCGCCGGCATTGCAGTGCGTGAGGACTCCGCCTTCGGCAGGCATGAGCGTTGCGCCGTGGCGTCCCATCGCCTGGTTGGCGGCGATGTCTTCCGCGTGCATGCGCTGTGATTCTTCGATCAATTCCCGCTTGATCTGGGGAATCGGACGAATGCGGATGCGTTCAAATTTCTCCTGCATGCGACGGATGGCCCAGAACAGATTCACGGCTGTCGGGCGGGTCTTGCCAATGAGATCGCATATCTGGTCGAAGTCGCGCTTCAGATCGCCAACAGTTTCGGCTCGCGAATTGTTCACTCCGAGCGCAATGCCCATCGCGGCGGCGATACCGATCGCTGGAGCTCCGCGGACCACCATGTTGCGGATGACGTCCGCGACCTGCTCATGGGTCTTGCAGAGAACGTAGGTTTCTTCCGTGGGCAGCTTCGTCTGGTCGATGAAGCGTACGCCTTTGTCAGTCCATTCGAGAGTCTGGATCATAGGAATTAAGCCAATGAGTCAGTGAGTCGATGAAAGGCACGTTCCTGACTTGCCCTCAATGCCTGCATATCTGGATCATTCAATTCTGTGCGCTGCGCAGCGGTTCCTGGGATTGTTCGTCACTGCAGGCATGCCGCACAGTTCGCAAGTTGCCGCCACCGCGAAAATCCCGGGATGTGTATCATCGTTCTGCAAAATATGTTGTTCGCGGATGTCCTTCGCGGTGAAGATCGAGATGAATGGAGCTGGAGCCGCAGCCTTTACCACATTCGGTCGGCCTTTCGCTTCTTCGCGCTCCACCAGGCACATCACGCCGACGATCTCGAAACCAAATTCGCGCGCGGCCTCGATAGCCTGAACAGTCGAAGAACCGGTGGTGCAGACATCGTCGACGATCACGACGCGCGCACCCTGCTCGCGGAAGCCCTCGATGCGCTGCCCGGTGCCGTGCTGCTTCTCGGCTTTGCGGACGAGGAAGCCGTTGAGTTCGCCGCTGACAACTGATACCGCAACAACGATCGGGTCGGCGCCCATCGTGAGGCCGCCGATGGCCTGAGGTTTCCAGCCGCGCTGCTTGATCTCTTCGTAGAAAACTTCGCCGGTGAGGCGAGAGCCCTGCGAATCGAGGGTCGTGGTGCGGCAGTCGATATAGTAGTCGCTGGTTCCACCGGAGGACAGCTTGAATTCGCCCAGGCGGAATGACTTGTAAGCAAGCGTAGCCAGCAGCTCTTGACGCGATGGATGCATGGAAAATCTACGATAACACGGGGGGACACTTGCACGCGCAAAGGCCAACCCTTCAACCACGAAGGGCAGTAAGATTCACGAAGGTGACCCTCCGGAACTGCGCATTCGCTGCCCTGTGCGTGATACCCTGAGATTTCTAGGAAATTCATAGGATCGCCGTTCCGCGGGCGCCTCCGCGGATTTTGACCCGAGGTAAAACATTGCAGACCGCGCTTAGGCTCTCACGCTTGTCCCGTTTCGTCGCCTCAATATTCGCGATCACTCTTCTGTCTCTCTATGTATCTGCGGAAGGCACGCGCACGTGGGATCAATCGAAGTATGACGATCTGATCAAAGGCACCTCGGACGGCGTCGCGATACGCAGCACGGGCGGGATTGAACTCGCTCCCTCGTTCAAGTTGTTGTATTCCACGCCATCCACGTATGTGTGGGCGCTGGCGGCGGACGAGGCAGGAAACGTGTATGCGGCGACGGGATCTCCCGCACGAATTTACCGGATTACTCCCGATGGCAAGGCCTCGATCATTTTCGAGCCGCAGGAACTTCAGGTGCAGGCGCTGGAAGTCGGCCCCGGTGGCGTGATCTATGCCGCGACCAATCCCGATGGCAAGGTCTACAAAATTGAACATAAGCCGGGAGAAAAGGCTCCCGCGGCCAAATCCGAGACGAAGAGCAGCGAGCCGCCGATCAAAGACGCGGGCAAACCGATGTTGGACACCTCGTGGAGTTCGTCAGTGTATTTCGCACCGGGGACGAAATACATCTGGGACTTGATCTTCGACAAGTCCGGCAATCTTTACGTCGCGACGGGCGATCACGGGGAGATCTACAAGGTCACGCCGAAGGGCGATCACTCCGTGTTCTTCAAGAGTGATGAAACGCACATTCGCGTGCTCCAACTCGACTCGCAAGGGAACGTCATCGCCGGCACCGATGGCAGCGGGTTGGTCTATCGCATTTCGCCCGCGGGAGAAGGTTTCGTTCTTTACAGCGCCCCAAAGAAAGAGATTACGGCTCTCGCCCTCGATCGCCAGGGGAATATTTTTGCGGCCGGAGTCGGCGAGAAGCGCGCCGGAAGCGGTGGCTCGATCGGTCCGTCTTCGATGTTATTGATGGCGCCGGCCCCGGTTGCAGCTGGTCCGCAGATTGGGCCTGTTCCGTTGACTACAACACCCAGCACGCTGCAGATTGGCTCATTGTCTAGCGCGGGTGGCGCCAACGGCGGCTCGGATGTGTACAAGATTGCATCCGATGGCTCCCCCTCGCGCATCTGGACCTCGCACGATGACATCGTTTACGCGTTGGCCTTCGATTCGCATGGCAAATTGCTGGCTGGCACCGGAAATCGCGGTCACGTGTATTCGATCGATGGCCAGGATGATTTTTCGGATCTGCTCAAAGCGCCTGCCTCTCAAGTCACCGGATTCGCCAAAGCACCGGGCGGAGGGCTCTATGCGGCCAGCAGCAATCTCGGAAAGATTTTCATCCTTGGCCCGGATCCTGCAAAGGAAGGCTCCTACGAGAGCGATGTATTTGATGCGAAGATCTTTTCGCGCTGGGGACGCGCCGAATTTCGCGGCGCAGGCAAGGTCGATCTGCTCGCGCGGAGCGGGAACGTAGATAATCCAGACCGTAACTGGAGTCCCTGGAAACAGGTCGATCTCAGCAAGGGCGGAGACATGGGAATTCCCCCGGCCCGCTATGCGCAGTGGAAGGCAGTACTGCACGCTGGAGGCGCCAATCCAGTCGTCGACACGGTAACGCTGAACTATCTGCCGAAGAATGTCGCTCCGGAAATTGATGACGTCTCCGTACAAATCGGGATGCGCTACCAGCCGATTGCGAAGTCTACCGCCGTGACTCTCGGCACAGACGTGAGCGGATCTTCCGGAGCTCACTTTGAATCTCCAGTTCCGAGCACCCGGGATCGCGATTCCATCGGGGTGAAATGGAACGCGCACGATGAGAACGATGACCAACTGGTGTATTCGGTTTACTACCGCGGCGATGGAGAATCTCGTTGGCTCCTGCTGAAGGACAACGTCGCGGATAAGGCGTACTCGTTCGACGCCAGCCTGCTCCCTGACGGGGGTTACACAATCAAGGTCGTCGGCTCGGACTCGCCTTCGCACTCTCCGGGGGAGGCGCTGAGCGCATCGCGCGAGAGCCGACGATTTGAAGTGGATACTACTCCTCCGCGCATCGAGACTCTAACGGCATCGGTCGAGAACGGACAGATCCAGGTGCGCTTCCGCGCGGAAGACAGTTTCTCGACGATCAAGCGGGCAGAATTCTCAGTAGACGCGGCAGACTGGAAGTATGTCGATCCGGTGGGCCAGATCTCGGATTCGAAGACGGAGGATTACGATTTCAAAGTTCCACTCGAAACGGAGAAAGATGGCTCCTCCGAGCACGTAGTTGTCGTGAGGGTCTACGACAAATACGAGAACATGGGTGCGGCCAAGACGTTACTGCGCGGCAAATAAATTCTCGTGGGGTTGCGCCGAATCCTGAAAGTGTTTCGGAATCGGGACATGTCCGAAAGGCCTCTTTTCGGATTCATGGGTTGTCGCGCACAATGGCTCCTGTATGCGAGACCCCGGTGCAGGCTCGATACTCCCCCTGCTGCTCGCAACACTGTTTGCGCACATAGTCCTGACAGCCTGTTCCGGGGTCTCACATCCTTCGTCCGGCAATGGCGGCGGCAACGGAGGAAATGGCGGCTCGGGTGGCACAGGCGGCAGCAATCTGGCCTGTGACGTAATGTCCACCGGGCAGGGCGCGAACTTGAATGGATTCGTTCCCTTCACTGGCAGCAATCTCTGGAATACCGATATCTCCTCCGCTCCCGTCGACCCGAATTCCAGCACCATCATGAGCACATGGGTTGGCTCCGTGAATATGCATCCCGACTGGGGAACCGATCCGACCTATGGAATTCCCTACGTCGTCGTGGATGGGAAACAGCCGCTTGTGAATGTGAATCTGGACGCCTACGGCGACGAGAGCGATCCGGGACCGATGCCGGTTCCGGCGACTGCGCCGGTCGAAGGCGGATCCTCGAGCAGCGGCGACCGCCACGTTCTCGTACTCGACAGCGGCAACTGCTTTCTCTATGAACTTTACAACTCGTCCGTAAACAACGACGGCAGTTGGAATGCGGATTCGACCGCGGTGTGGGATTTGCTCAGCGATGAGCAGCGTCCGTATACGTGGACTTCAGCCGATGCGGCCGGGCTGCCGGTCTTTCCCGGACTCGTGCGCTATGACGAAGCGGCGTCCGGGACGATCAAACACGCGTTTCGTTTCACGCTTCCGAAAACGAGTGCAGCATTCACTCCTCCAGCATCGCACTGGGCGGCGACGACCAGCAATTTGGCTGCGCCACCCATGGGAATGCGCCTGCGCTTGAAATCGAGCTATGACATTTCAGGATTTTCTGCGCAGATGCAGGCGATCCTCACGGCGATGAAGCATTACGGATTGATCCTGGCGGACAACGGCAGCGCACTCTATGTCACGGGAGCTTCGGACAGCCGCTGGGGATCCGATCTGGACTCACTCAAGACGGTGCCGTCTTCTGCCTTCGAAGTTGTGCAGATGAGCCCGGTGTACAACAGCTCAAATTATCCGACGGGAGCAGCACCCACGATCAGCAGCTTCACCGCTTCGGCGTCGCATGTATCATCCGGCGGGAGTGTCACACTGTCGTGGAATGCCGGGACCGCGGATTACGTCATAATCTCACCGGGTCTGGGCGCCGTGCGCGACACGAGCGCGACGGTGACGCCAACTGCAACCACGACGTACACGCTGTACGCAACCAATCAATACGGACGCAGCACGTCGACCGTCACCGTAAATGTACCGTAACTATTCGGCTGCCAGATACGCGTAACGGAAGACGAAGAGCACAGTCAGAATCCAGATGATGGGGCTCACCTCTCGAAATTTCCCCGCCGCTACTTTGACCAGCGTGTAGGAGAGCAATCCCAGACTGAGTCCGGTTGCGATGCTGAAGGTCAGAGGCGTTGCCAGCAAGGTCACAAAGGCAGGGATCGCCTCGGTAAAGTCGGTCCATTCCACGCGGCCAATCGATTCCGTCATAAGCGCGCCGACAACGATGAGTGCGGGGGCTGTCGCGTATCCCGGAATGGCGGCTGCGAGCGGTGAGCAGAACGCCGCGAGCAGGAAGAATCCGGCAACGAAGACATTGCTCAGTCCCGTTTTCGCTCCAGCGGCAACTCCCGCGGCGCTCTCGATGTAACTGGTGACTGTAGATGTCCCGGTGAGCGCTCCAAAAATCGTCCCTACCGCATCGGACACGAGCACTCTGCCAACGCGTGGGATCTTGCCGTTCTTAATGAAGCCACCCTGCTCGCAGACCCCGACCAGCGTTCCGACATTGTCGAACAGATCTACAAACAGGAACACGAAAATGATTTCGAAAAGGCCGAGGTGCAGCGCGCCGCGGAGGTCGAGTTTCAGCCATGTCGCCGCGGGATGCGGCAGCGAGAAGATGGCTGAAGGCCAGTGCGCCATCCCGCACAGGATGCCGATCAAAGTGGTCGCCAGGACTCCGATCAGGATTGCTCCCTTAATCTTCCTGACCATGAGCACCAGCATGATGACGAGCCCGATGACAGCCAATTGCGCCTCGCGATTGGCCAGGCTCCCGAGACTTACGAAGGTCGCCGGGTTCGCCACTACGAGATTCGCATTGCGCAATCCGACGAACGCAATGAACATCCCGATCCCGCCCGCAGTCGAGTGTTTCAGGCAGTCCGGAATGCCGTTCACGATCTGCTCGCGGACGCGGGTAACGGTAAGGATCAGGAAAATTACGCCGGAGAAGAAAATGACGCCCAGCGCCGTCTGCCATGGAACCTTCATCCCCATGCAGACGACGTAAGTGAAGTAGGCGTTCAGGGACATGCCTGGGGCGAGCGCGATGGGATAGTTGGCATATAGCCCCATGACGAGCGTCGCCGCTGCGGAGGAGATGCAGGTTGCGAAGAGCACGCCTTCGAGCGGTACTCCGGCCTTCGAGAGAATTTGTGGATTCACGACCACGATGTAGGCCATGGTGATGAAGGTCGTGAGCCCGCCGAGAAATTCGGTTCGGACGCTGGTCTGATTTTCCTGCAGACGGAAGTAGCGCTCGATCAATCGAGTTCCTTGATGAGGCGGAATGGAACCGGACATTCTACGTCATGGGGGGGCCGCACCGAGATTGAATTATGAATGCGGACGATCGGGAATCAGGAGGCGGCGCTTTCGCCTTCAGCGGTGGTCGCCAATGCGCCGGGCAGAGGTTCTGCCGTGATGGAGTGCAGGTCCCCGGCATGGCGCAGTTCGGGAAACCACCACGCCCACAGGGCAATGACAATGAGCGTGCCTACTCCGCCGAGGATGACCGCGGGAACAGTTCCGAACCACTGGGCAGTTACGCCGGACTCGAATTGTCCGAACTCGTTGGAGGTGCCGATGAAGATCATATCCACGGCGGTGACGCGTCCCCGCATCTCGTCGGGAGTCGCCAGTTGCGTGAGGGTGGCACGAATGATGACGCTGATCATGTCGCTCGCACCGAGCAGGAACAAGGCGATCAGCGAGAGCGTGAGGCTGTGGGAGACTCCGAAGATGATGGTGAATACACCGAATCCGGCTACGGCCCAGAGCAAGGTCGGCCCGGAATTTCCACGCAGTGGTCGATGCGCCAGCAGCACCGCCATGACCGCGGCACCCACACCCGGAGCGGTGCGCAGCAATCCCAGCCCCCAGGGACCGGTGTGCAGGATTTCACGGGCGTAGACCGGAAGCAGCGCCACGGCTCCGCCCAGTAACACGGCAAAGAGATCGAGAGAGATTGCGCCCAGAATCAGCTTCTTGTTCCAGATGTAATGCAGCCCGGCGAAAACTGTCTTCAGCGTCATGGGCTCGCGCGGACGCGCTTTGACTTCAGGCTTTATCCGCAAAGACGAGATGGTTGCACCCACGGCCGTGACCAACGCAATGACATAAACGGCCGACGGGCCTCGGAAGGCGGCATATACGATTCCGCCGAACGAAGGTCCGAGAATCGTCGCCGCCTGGAAGATACTGGCATTCCATGCAACGGCATTGGGGAAGTGCTTCTGAGGAACCAACTGCGGGAGAATGGCCCGACTGGCCGTGCTGTTGAAGGAGCGAACGATGCCGATGAGGATGAGCACCAGGTAGATCGACCGGATCGATGGAGTGGCGCGCTCGGAAAGCATCAGAAGAAGGGCGAAGCAGACGGCGTATCCGGCGTAGCAGGCGGAGAGGACTTTGCTGCGTTCGAAGCGGTCGGAAGCGTGACCGGAGATCGGGAAAAGCAGAATGGCGGGCAAAAATTGCGCCAGCCCGACGTAGCCGAGATCCAGCGGGCGCTTGGTGATTTCATACACCTGCCATCCCACCGCCACGGCCTGCATCTCGACCGCTGAGACGATCAGAAAACGCGCCACCTGGAACAGGACGAAACCGGGATGCGTGAAGGCAACGCGTCCGGCTCTGACGTCGGCATTCGAGGACATGAACTTCTAATGTGACATAAAAACGCCGAAGCGCGAAACTACAGTCAATATCGTTCGCGGGCGAGGTACAGAACGATGCCGCTGAGCAGAAGCACTGCGCCCATGCCGGGAAGCAGCAGGAGAAGACTCCAGTCTGCGGTACCCAACGATAAAAGATGAAGGACTTTGGATGGACTGATCTCCCAGGAGGACCAACGCAGGCCGTGATTGTATTCCGATGCGACAAAAACAGCGGCTACCAGCAAGGTAACCAGAAAGGCGAAGACTTGTGCGATCGTGATGGGCCGCGCGATATGCTCCTCTGCCGCATGCTTGCGGCGCAACTGGGCCCTCCACCACAGCAGATCCGGAGAGGCGCCGGACGCTGCCCGAAGCGATTCGCTTCTGGCCTTTTGAAAAGTTTCCATCACCAGGACGAGTTCGCGGCAGAGTTCGCAACCAGCAACATGGACGCGCAATTCCCGGCCACATCCGTCCGGCCAGCGCCCGTCTCGCAACTCCTGGGTCAATTCTTTTTCGTAAGGGCAGATGCGAAAGGTCACGATGCGCTCCCATCTGCCGGAACCTGCTCGCGCAGCAGGCGCGCAATCTTCCGCCGCGCACGGAACAGCAGCAAGCGGATGCTGGTCGCGCCGAGACCAGTGATATCGGCGATTTCACGATGAGAATAGCCCTCGGCATAAGCCAGCCACAGCAACTGTCGGTCGCGAGGGCGCATCTGCGCCATGGCAGGGTCAAGAGTTGCCTGACAATCGACGTTTGATAATAAATCTGGTCCTCGGAGGAATTTCTCGGGAACATCTTCGATGCAGGTGGCGCGGGGGCGTCTCCAGTGATCGCGCAGAAGATTCGTCGCAATCCGGTAGAGATAACGGCGGTGATTTACCTCTCCGCCTTCGGGGAGGGGCACACCCAGGAAACGCAGATAACTCTCCTGCATGATGTCTTCCGCCAAGGTGGCATTGCCGGAAACCCGCGCCAGATAGCCGCGCAGAGCGGGTGCGGAGCGCTGGTAGAAACCAGCGAAGGCGTCGCTATCCATGGGGAGTTCATTGATTCGCGATCCCACGCGAGCCTCGACATTCGAGATGGCACATTCTCCGGTCGTATCGCTTTTCCTCATGGCTGCATTCCACTAGCGGCTCGCTTCGAGCCACTAATGGATCGGGCAGCAAATTGATCTAGACTTTTCCTCCGCTGTTGGGCATTAGCCCCAGACGCCGCGCCAGCATCCAAGTGATCCCCGCAGAGATAATAAACCCGAGTCCGGGCATCAGAACGACAGTACCGACCAGCAACAGGGGGGCATCGCCATCTGGAATACTATGCCGCAGAAAGATTAGTCCAAGGCCGAGAAGACTCAGCACGATTCCGACCTGCAGAGGCGTTAGCACCCGGGCCACTGGGCTCGGAACCGGCTGTTGAGTCTCGAAGCCGACCGCAATGGGAGTCGCCTCCAGAAACCGCTTCCCTGCGTCGGTGCTCATGTAGGTAAGAACCTCTTGCGAGGTGCCGAAGCGCTCGATCAGTTTTCCATGGACGTCCGTTTGCAGCTTGAAGATCCGGCTCCAGCGCCGGTTCTCGAGAAGCACATGGGTCAGCCACAGGAGGGCGATCAGAATGCAGACGAACACCAGGAACGGGATTCCGTCGTTCACCAGTTCCATGGCAACTCCTGAAGGACGGTCATTCGACATTTGAGGCCACAGTTTTCTCTCCAAAGTCTGCGCCGGCTGCTCGTGCTCCGGATGCAGGTTGTTGAAAAGGTAGAAGTCGGGATTTTGTTGAATTTCGGGATGTTCTTGCAGGAAGCGTTCGAGTTCCGGATTATTGCGGTTGACGTATTCGGAGTTTGAGAGCAGCGATGGGTCGCGCGACACAACTTCAGCCAGGTTTGGGCTGACTCGCATGAGCTGAAGCAGTTGGTCCTGCAGCGCAGCAATGTCTTTTTCGCTCATTTGAGTCGGGCTGGCGGCTTTGGGAGTGGGGGCAGGATGAGCCGTCTGGGCAGCGGTCAACGTAGAAAACAAGACGGCCACGCATGCAAGCGACTGGATAACTACGGTCAACCACCGATGTTTGCGTATGGACATGTTCCCCTCGTGCATAGAGCCTTAGCAAATCTCTCTAAGCACACAACGAATGAAGGAGGAGCATGGTTAACAGAGAATTCATGATTTCTTGTTTTATGCCAGGACCGGGGCGTTCTTGATTCCGTCGGTGCCGAAAACGCGGCCGTACCGCTCAATCTCGGATGGGGGGCCCAGAGCTTTCGCGTAATTGTCGGAGAGTTTGACGGCCGGCTTTCCTTCGACGCTTGCAACTTTGCAGATCAGGCTGATGGGATCGAATCCGGCGCCATCGTTGGGGTTGCAGTCGCGGAAATCGTTGGTCAGTAATGTTCCCCATCCGGCGCTGAAACGGATGCGTCGGTCGTTGATCCACTTGTTCGGATCGCAAAAGTCTGCCGAGCTGCGGAAGTCCTGCGGACGGGCACCATTCGTGATCTTGCCCGCGAAATAGGCGTGCAATCCAAGAATCGCGTCAACGTCCAAAGTGTCGGAAGCGATCAGCAACTTCTCCCGAGGATCTTTTCCCTGCTGCATCAACCATTCGATGTACTCGTCTCCAGCAACATAGGGATCTTTGCTGTCCACGCGCTGACCCGTCCAATCGGCGACCCAGGCAGGAGCTCCCTTCAGGAACTGCGTGGTTCCGAACGTATCGGGCAACATCACACGCAGTGCACCGGAATACGTCTGCTGCCAGAGCTCCAAAACGCGGTACTGCGAATCCTTCAACTCTTCGTCATTGCTAGCGAGCGCGGCCATCGCCATGGGAATTTCGTGGGCGTTCGTTCCGATGGCCTCCAGATCGTGCTTGTGCGCAAGGAACGCATTGGATGTGCCGATGAAATTGCTGCCCAGGTTCGCTGCCATCGCGACGACCACGTACTCCTGCCACAAGAAGCTATGGCGTCGGCGGGTACCGAAATCCGCGACGCTGAGTCCCGGAACACCGCGCAGGCGCTCAATCTTGCTCCAAAGTTTCGTTTTCGCCTTCGCGTAGAGGATGTCGATTCCGAATTCGCTGAGCGTCTTGAGTGCGGCGCGCGTCTTGAGCTCGTCGAGGATTGCGAGAGCATACAACTCCCACATGGTGGTTTCCGTCCACAAGCCTTCAAAAGACAAATGGATCTGTCCATCCTTGACGCGGAGCTGGTAATCGGAGAGCCGGAAATCCTTCTCCAGCCACTCGAGGAACGCCGGCTCGAAGATGCCTTTATGCCCGTAGAACGTATTGCCAGCGAGCCATACAAGTTCGGATTTCCGGAAGCGCCGTCCGCGCACGTGCTGCAACTGCACCTTGAGTTCTTCGATATGGACAATGTCCGCCATCCGCACCGCGGGATGGCGGTTGTACAAGGAGAAGTCCACCCGCGTTTTGGGGAAGTGCTTCCAGATGAACTGGAGCATGAGCAGCTTATAAAAATCCGTATCCAGCAAGGAGCGGATTACCGGGTCCAATTCCCAGTTGTGGTTATGCGCGCGTTCGGCGAGGTTAAGGATCATTCGAGGAGAGCGGCCCGACTGAATAGTCTAGAGGAAAAGGTCGGATTCGTGGGAGAAGTCTCCCTCATCCATAAGGTGCTATCCGATTTCCTTGGCCTACGTCCAACCACCCGGGTGCTTGGGGAGTAGTTCGCTCGCCAGTCTTTCTCATGCGCCCGACCTTGTAGAATGCTCGGTGCGCTCGTGATTCCAGCGAAATCATGCTTCGAAGCAGCTTTGCGAGCTGCTGTATTTTTGCTGATCTGTCCGCTTCTTCACGCGGCGCCGCCGAATATTCAGATCCCACGGATCGAAACTCCGCCTACCCTTTCTGACTTCGAAGGCATGCGTCCGACTGCCCGCATTTCCGAGCGCATGCTGAAGGTCACGGGCTTTGTCGCGCGCGAACCGGCGGACGGAGCCGAGCCGACGCAGGATACGGATGTTTATCTCGCATATGACAGTCACAACTTCTATGCAGCCTTCGTGTGCTGGGATAAAGAACCGGGAAAGATTCGCGCGCGCATGACCCGCCGGGAAGACATCTTCTCAGACGACTCGGCCGAGATCATGATCGATACCTTTGACGATGCCCGCCGCGGCTATACGTTCGCCGCGAATCCTCTGGGGATTCAGTGGGATGCGCTGTGGACTGAGGGGTCGATCGGCAACGGGCGTCCCGCGGACTTCAGCGGCTTTGATGATTCTTTCGATACCGTGTGGAACTCGGAAGGGCGGCTGACCAGCCAAGGATACATCGTGCTGATGTCGATTCCTTTCAAGAGCCTCAGATTCCCAAAATCCGACAAGCAGCAGTGGAGGATCATTCTCAACCGCAGCATTCCGCGGACGAACGAAAACCTGTTCTGGCCACGGATATCGAACCGCGTGCAAGGCCGGTTTAATCAGGCCGCGACGGCCTCGCTGGAGCAAATCTCGCCTACGCGAAACATACAACTGATTCCGTACGGACTGCTGCGCGGCTTTCGTGATATCGACCAACGTGATCCGGCGAACCCGTTCTTTGACAGCCGCACGTTACAGCCCGAAGCGGGGCTCGACGCCAAGTTCATCGTGCACGACAGCTTCGTGCTGGATGCGACGATCAATCCTGATTTCAGCCAGGTCGAGTCCGACCAGCCACAGATCACCGTGAATCAGCGGTTCGCGGTCTTCTTTCCAGAGAAGCGGCCGTTTTTTCTGGAGAACAGCAACTACTTCACAAGTCCCATAAACCTCGTATTCACCCGGAATATCGCGCATCCCGAGTTCGGTCTGCGTCTGACCGGGAAATCCGGACCATGGGCCGTCGGAGTTCTTGCCAGTGACGATCGCGCGCCAGGAGAGGTTTTGCCGCCAACCGATCCGCATAGTGGCGAACGGGCGACATTCACGATTGCGCGGGTGAACCGAGACATTCTGAACCAGTCCACCATTGGGGCGCTGTACACCGACCGTGAGTTCGCCGGGGGCCACAACCGCGTTGGTGCGATCGACATGAATTTGAGACTGGATTCCAACTGGCGGCTGCAGGGCCAGGCTGCGGCGAGTTCGACCTTCGACACCATCGCCGGAACGCCGCGTGCGGACGGACTCGGTTACAAGATCGACCTGGAGCGCGCCGGACGCAACTTCAATCTGCAGAGTCAGTACATCGACTACAGCCCGAATTTCGAGACGCAAACTGGATTTGTAAATCGCGTTGATCTGCGAGAAGACCAACTCAATGCCAGTTACTATCTTCGTCCCGAGGGCAAGTTCCTCATCTCTTACGGTCCCACGCTGCAGCATTTTGCGATCTGGGATCACAGTGGCACGGCACTCGACTACTTTGTGTATCCGGGATTCCGAGTGGATATGGCGCGCAGCACGTACATCAATTTTCATCCCTTCGGCTACGATGACGTGCGCCTGCGTCCGATCGATTACAGCACTCTATCGCGAGTGAAAGCGTATCCTCAGCCATTCTGGGGATTTGAGGCGGGGACCAGTTGGCTGAAAGAGCTAGATTTCACAGCCTTCTTCGTTTCGGGTAAAGGGGTGAACTACGATCCTGCGGATAGCCAGGCACCATCGATCGGCCATGAGGATTCAGGAAACTTCACGCTCACGTTCCACGCACGCGGGCGCTTACGGATTGATAACACGTATCTGCTGGAACACATCAGGCAGCGCGAGCCTCAATTAACAGCTGTCACCAACCACATCCTGCGTAGCAAATGGAATTACCAGTTCACGCGCTCGCTATCTGCGCGTTTGATTCTGCAGTACAACTCGGTGCTGTCGAATCCCGACATCAGTTCCCTGCCGCGAACGAAGAGTTTCAATACGGACTTCCTGATTACCTATCTTCTCCATCCCGGGACTGCGATTTACGTTGGCTATAACAGCGATCTGGCGAACCTGAACCGGGATCTCGCTGTGGACCCTGTAACGGGTTACATCCGGACGACGCCCCGCGGTTACATCAATGACGGGCGGCAATTCTTCGTGAAGGCTTCGTACCTGTTCCGCTTCTGACCTGCGCCCCGCGCCGGTCGGTCGGATGCTTTACTTCTCTGGTCGGTAACCGGATTCGCTTACTCTCTGGAGCGAGGACATGAACCTCGGGGTCATATGCTCGCGACCGGGTGGCGGTCATAATGACCTGGTTCAATTCGCTCCACCTGTTCGGAGAACAATCCAATGATGCACCCCGCTGCTTTCGCTATGTGCTTCTTCCTGCTGCTCACCGTTGCAAGCAATGCACAAGAAGAGAAACGTTCTGGCGATGATTCGTCCGCCGTACGCGCCGCTGTAACCAACTACATCGAGGGCTACTACACGGGCAATGCGCGCAGGATGGAACAAACTCTTCATCCCCACTACCTGAAGCATATGATTCATGGAGATATCCCGGTGCGTGAGAAGACCGCCGCGCAGATGGTCGCTGAAGTCCGGAAGAACGGCCCTGCGGAGATGCCAGCAGTTCGGAAGACGGAACAGGTGACGGTTCTCGATATTGCGGAGACCATCGCGTCCGCGAAGCTCGTAACCCCTGGCTGGACGGATTACTTGACTCTCTCAAAAGTGAATGGAGAATGGAAAATCCTGTCGGTTGTGCAGCGAATCGACAATTGATCATCTTAACGTCAACCGCGGCACGCTCAGCGCTCTTGCGCTAGTTCCTAGCGCCTACCGCAGCGGGCTGCAAGTGTTCATAAACTTCTTCCGCGCGTCGCAGCGCTTCCTGAACGTTGTCGCAGATATTCTCTTCGCCGATAACTTCCGAGAATTCGGCTTGATGAATCAGTTGCGCGGGCTGCTCGCGCGCTCCACATAAGATCAGGGTGCGCTTCGTGGCATGCAGTTCCTTCGCAACTTCCTCAATGGCAAACAGGCCTGTTGCATCAAGAGCGGTCATATTGCGCAGCCGCAGGACGACAACCGGCGGCAGTTTGTGGATGTTCTCGGTCACGGCTGAAATCTTGTCAGTTGCGCCGAACAAGAACGGCCCATGTATCCGGAATATTGTTGCGTAGTAGGGAATGTCTTTGTCCTGCAGGATGTGAACGCGTCCGTCTTCGACGTAGTCATCGGTCACCTGGGAGACGGTCGTGGTCGCGGCTACGCGGCTGATGAAGAGAAGCGCTGCGAGAATCATGCCGGCTTCGACAGCGACGGTTAGATCCGCGAATACGGTCAGGGCGAAAGTGACGATCCAGATGCTGATGTCGGTTTTGGTGAGTTTGAGTAATTGCGGGATCTCCAGCCATTCGCCCATGTTGTAAGAGACGATCATGAGAATTCCCGCGAGAGCAGCCATCGGAATGTAGCTGACGAGCGGCGCTGCGAAGAGCAAGATGCAGAGCAGCGTAAGCGCGTGAATGATTCCGGCGATAGGCGACTGGGCACCTGAGCGGATATTCGTAGCGGTCCGGGCGATCGCTCCGGTTGCGGGCAACCCTCCGAACATGGGAGAGAAGAAGTTGGCTACTCCCTGTCCGATGAGTTCGACGTTGGGATTATGGCGATCGTTGCTCATGCGATCGGAGACCACGGCCGACATCAGCGACTCGATTGCCCCAAGCATCGCTACGGTGAAAGCAGGCCCGAGCAGACCGTGGATCAGATCGGCGCGGAATTGGGGAATCTGCAGGTGGGGCAATCCGCCAGGGATTCCGCCGAATTTGGTTCCGATCGTCTCTACCGGCAACTTGAAGAAATAGACCGCTGCGGTCGAAAGCACGAGAGCGACGATCGGCCCCGGGATTCTCGCCGAGAGGCTGCGGCAGATGATCAGCGTAAGCAGGGTGAAGACGGCCAGTGCGGTCGCTTCGAAGGATAACGTGTGAAAGGTACGAGCGAGGGCTTCGACTCGGAGCCAGAACACTCCCGGAACCTTGTCGAGGTGCAATCCGAAGAAGTCTTTCACCTGCGTGCTCGCAATGAGGACCGCGATGCCGTTGGTAAATCCGATGACAACCGGGCGGGGGATGAACTTCACAGCCGTCCCGAGCCCCGTCAGGCCCATAATGATGAGCAGCACGCCTGCCATCACGGTGCACATGAAGAGCCCGTCCACTCCGTGCACAGCAACGATACCTGCGACCACAACGACGAAGGCGCCGGTCGGTCCGCCGATCTGCGTCTTGGAGCCGCCGAGAGCGGAAATCAGAAATCCAGTGACGATGGCGCAGTAGATTCCGGCTTGGGGGGTCAGACCAGAGGCAATGGAGAACGCCATCGCTAGCGGCAATGCGACCAGTCCAACCGTGATACCTGCAATCACATCAAGCAGGAATTTATTACGGTCATAAGTCCTCAGGCAGAGGACGGACTTTGGAAGCCAGTTTTCATTCAGGAAAGTCCAAGCCATTTTCACATTATGGCAGCGCGGGAGGGAATCGGGTAGATACCGGGGGGGAGAACAGGTACTCAAAAGACCCATGTCCTTGCAGGAATGCCCGAAAAGACTGAGTACTGAAGGCTCGCGGCCTTGGTTTTTCCGTCTCCAGGATTCGCAGGTGAAGAACTGCTTAATGCAAGATTTTATCGGCCCGCGTCCTCCCATTCGTTGCAGGCCGACGGGGATGCCATTTGATCCGCGTTTCGGTTTGTGCGAGACTGCGCAACGTGACGAAAGAGGACGTAGGCGGCACTTCCCGCAAAAAGGTGCCGCAAAGCACGAAGCCCGTCAGCCTGAAAGAACTCGCTGAACACCTTGGGCTGTCGCCCGCCACCGTGTCGTTGGTGATGAACCGGTCAAGCGTCGCTGACTCGATTCCGCAGGAAACGAAAGATCGCATTCTTGCGGCTGCGAAGAAATTTAAATATCGTCCAAACTTTTTTGCCCGATCATTACGGGCGCGCCGCAGTTTCACCATTGGTGTTATTGTTCCGGAGGTCAGCGACGGCTACTCTGCGTCGGTGATGAGCGGAGTGGAGGATTACCTTCTCAACCAGGGCTATTTCTACTTCGTTGCGAGTCACCGTCACCGGGCCGATCTTATCGATGAATATCCGCGCTTGTTTCTCGAGCGTTCTGTCGATGGCATCATCGCAGTCGACACACCCTGGAGACTTCCCCTCTCGATTCCGGTGGTGACGGTATCAGGTCACAACCAGGTAAAGGGCGTCAGCAATATCGTTTTGGATCACGCCCGGGCCGCGCAGATCGCCCTCAAGCATCTTTCCGAGCTCGGCCATCGGCAGATTGCCTTCATCAAGGGACAGGAGTTCAGTTCTGACACGGAGATCCGCTGGGCGAGCATCGTCAAGACTGCCGGCGAACTTGAACTGCCGATTTCCTCTGCGCTGGTGGCGCAGTTGCAGGGAGACTCGCCTTCGCCCGAGCCAGGGTATGAGGCCACAAAGAAGTTGCTGGCCTCCCGCAAGCCCTTCACTGCCCTATTCGCATTCAACGATATGTCTGCCATGGGGGCCATCCGGGCATTACGCGAGGCCAAGTTACGGGTTCCGGATGACGTATCGGTGGTTGGATTTGACGATATCCAGAGTGCCGCGTACCAGAATCCCGGTCTTACCACCGTGCGGCAACCACTGCGCGAGATGGGAAGGATCGCTGCCGAAACGCTGCTGCGTCGAATTCAATCGGGAACATCCGCGCAACGCGGAGAGACCACAGTGGAACCCGAATTGATGATTCGAGGGACAACGAGCGCGGTACGGAATGGGTCGCCGGCTTAGGATTTTGTGAGTGCCGGAACGGTTTCGCACGAGTCGGTTTCCCTTGGTGAAAATTTTCCCTCAACAAAAACGTTATTCCAGATAAACCCCTGCGTCTCAATTTATTGCGCTTGACTGTGAGAAATGGGTTGTGCTATTTCTTGCTGCCGAAATTGTTACTAAAACGCTTTTGTAGAGTTTTAGTTGTTGATCTCAGCGGCGCAAAAAGTACAACGCAGTTTCTGGAAGGGGCGTATATGAAGCGATCTGTCTTGGCATTTCGCAGCATGTCGTTGGCTCTTTGTGTTGTTTTTCTGGCAGGCATGGCTCACGCGCAGTACCGCGCGTCCATTCAGGGCGTGGTCACCGATGCACAGGGAGCAGTGATCCCCGGCGCTACGCTCACATTGACCGATAAAGACACCAATCGCACGCTAACGGCGACCAGTGACGACAGCGGCATTTACAACTTCAATGCTCTCGGTCCCGATCGATTCACGCTGAAGGCAGAGAAGAGCGGATTCAAAAGCAAGACCATCGACAACCTCACTATCATCGCCGAGCAGTCAAACGCGATGAACATAGAATTGGAGGTCGGAGCCAGCACGGAAACAGTAACGGTGAATGGAGCGGAAGTTCCTGCCATCGATACGCAGACGGCCCAGATTAGCGGCACAATCACTGCAAGCGAAGTGCAGAAACTTCCGTCCTTCGGGCGTGATGTATTCCAGCTTGCACAGTTGGCGCCGGGTGTATTCGGCGACGCATCGCGAAATGCAAGTGGCGATACCCAGGCACAACCAGGCAATGCAGGCCCAGGGGGCTCAGGCGGATCATCAGGAGTGGCGGCGCTCAAACATTTCTATCGCGACCTCGGTGATCGCGTGTGGGGCATCTACGGACCAAGAGATGCCTTCAATCTCGACCATAACTGGTATTCACCGATCTACATGGGACTGAACCAGGCACCGATTACGTTGATGATCGAGAACTATCGCAGCGGGCTAGTGTGGAAGAATTTCATGGCCAATCCCGAGATTGCCCCGATGCTGAACAAAATCGGATTCAAGAACGACGGCCAGCACTAGAACGGACCATTCCGCCTTGCAAGACTCTGAATAGTGAAATAAGCCGCAGCTCCCACTGCGGCTTCGATTGCTTTGCTGTTTAGAACTGTCGTCGGGCCTGATCGGCCTCTTTCGCGAGTTGATGAAACAACTGGAAAAACGCGGGCGGCTGCCCGATGAACAATCCCATGGCAGTCAGAAACTTCACTACGCGGGTTGCGATGCCTCGGGTTTCTGTCGGACGGATAATCGAGCACGGAGGAAGCTTACGGCTGAGGAACGGACAGGGCTCAGGCATGATGAGGTTCGTCTGGAATAACTCCCCCCCGAAGGGTGACGAATTGAGATCCGGAAATGTGGTTTGGACTCCGGTCACTGGATCGACTGCGCTCTTCGGGGGCGCGTTGCCCGCCTTGTCGGACCAGGTTTGAAAGTGCATCGTTTCCGTGGGCCCGATACTGATCAGGATCCGCAGTACTTCCGCACTGCTCGCCCGCTGAGCCATCGCAGGATAAAGACTATTCCCGCCTTGCTCAATTGTGGGGAAATGGAAACCTGCGGTGTTTGCGATCACTTGAAGGAAGTTCGGATCCTTCGTGTCATCGTCAGTCCTGGGAATCGCGGTGTGCTGGCCTACGGAAAGGCTGGGCACCGCCTGTGGGAATTTGAAAGCCGGGTCAAGGTCCGGATTGTGATTGTCGCTTCGATAACGAGTCCACCAACTGGTGTCCACGGTGAGCTGCATGAGGTTCGTGAGTCGGAGTTTTCCGCTGGAGCCCGTTGCAGTGCTGCCGGGTAAGGTTCGGAAAGGCTCGAGGCTTACAGGGGTGGCGCCCTTGGACTCCAGATAGGCATTCAGAAAGTTCTGGTGAGTGAATTCGTCGTCGGTGTTGTCATGAATGTACTGCGCCATATCCTCATCCAACACAGCAACGGCTTCGCTATAAGCGGGATTTCCCATTCCTCCCGGAACCTCACCGTCCTGAATTCCTGCGAGTTCGTTGTACTGCACCCAGAAGTCAGTCTCGATGATCTCCGCTGCCGCCGCGAAGCGAAGCAGCGCCGCATCACCTTTCGACAAACTCCCACTGGACTCTTCCGATCCCTGTTCGGCTAAGAGCGATGAGCTGCTGGCCAGGAGCCCCGCTCCTGCAGTCGCCACACCGGCTGCGGTCAATCCATTCTTCATGAACGATCGACGGTTGATTGCGGCCTTCATGCTGGTGCGAATTTCTTCCATACAGAACTGCCTCCTGGTTGAGAGAGTGAGCCTGTGCAACCGTGGAGGTGTCCTTGGCATGTCAAAAGAATGTCAGTTGTTTTTCGGCGCAGGCGCCAACGGGGATTCCGTTGCTGTGGGTTGAGCCCTGTGATCTTTCGCATGGCTCATCGCGGATCATGAGGGTATTCGAGCGAATGCCGCCTCACTCGGTAGTGTAATTGATCTCCATTCGGCGAACCTGGAGGCTGGACGCTCCAAGTGCGATCAACACAACGATCAGCAGACCCGCTATGGCGAGCGGCGGCGACACGGGATCAGTGTTGGATACGAGTAAAGCAAGGACAGGTGAAGTGCCCGGAGCAATTTGAATGTCGACCGGGCACAGTGATTTCAGGTAATAGATCACGCTGAATTGCTTGAGCATTCCGGGCAGAAACGGGTTGATCCCTTCCCATACCAGGATCGCCGCCGTGGGCAGAATTGGATTCTTGAACAACATACCCGCCACCAGGAAAAAGGATCCGTACCCGATACAAGCAAGAATCGTTACGCCAGCGTAGATCGCGGCGTATTCCATTCCGTGATTGTGATAAAGGTAAACGTCGCGCATGGCCGGAGGGAAATGCCAGAGGAATGCCACCGTCTGCAGAATCTCGCTGATCACAAAGATTGTGCATGTCGCAAGCAGCCCGGCTAGGAACTTTCCTGCCATCAACACTTCCCGACGGATCGGAGCCAGGAAATAAAAATGCAGGCTGCGGTCGAGAATCTCCCCGCGAAACAGATTCATGAAGATTCCGACGCAGCCGAAAAATACCGCCAGCCGTAGAAAGAAGAATTGGAAGACCCCGGCGAACATCGTCGAATCCTGGCCAAGGTTGCTGCCTTTCTGGATATGAATACTTTCCACCCTGTCGTTTTCCAATCCGACATAAAGATCATTCTGCCCGTCAGAGTAGCGATACTCGTCCCGCTGAGTTTCGATGGTCGCTTCCTTTTCAGAGTCGTCCTGGCGCTCGGCAGGGCGACTGTCTGTCCAGTGGAACCTGCTGGGAGGCCTTCCAAGAACCGCGATAACTTCCTTGCTCGTCATCCCCGGCTTCACGGCGAGCAGATCCTGGTAGCTCAACGGTCGTTCGGTCTTCCCCGCAACGCTCGCCCGTCGATGATCTTGCGTTGAGGTCGCGATTGCATATGCAACGAATAAGAGCACGGGCAGCGCCGCGATCACGTAAATCCAAAGCCCTCGCCTCGCGAAGAACGTCTTCTTCAATTCCAGCCGCATGACAGCCTGGACCTGCGACCACCACAATCGCTTCATCGGACTGCCTCTTCATTCCCGATCAGGTATTCGTACACCGAGAGCACATCGTCATCTGCCGGAGCAATCGATTCGATTTCAATCCCGTTCAAAGCCATTTCGTTCAATGCGAGATAGAAACGGTCGGCATCCCGAGTCTTGAGGAGCAGGCCGTGCTCGTCCTTGTGGATGGAAACTTCGATCGTGAGTTCGTTCTGCAGCATCTTCGCGGCCAGTTCCCTGGGATGACTACAGCGGATCAAAATCTGCGCCGGGTGCTCCTGAATCTCGCCTCGCACAGCAGCGATCTTCCCTTCTGCGACCACGTAACCGTTGCTTAGCAAAATGACTTGATCAGAAATTACATCCACTTCGTGCAAGATGTGGCTGGAGATGATTACGTAGCAACCTTGCGTCGCGCTCGCGCGGAACAGCGCAATCATCTCTGCTCGGGCAAGCGGGTCGAGGCCGTTCAGAGGCTCGTCCAGCACCAAAACCTTGGGGTCGTGCGCCAACGCCTGCGCCAGACGGATTCTTTGCCGCATCCCCTTGCTGTAGCCCGCAATATTTCGTTGCGCGGCTTCGACCAGATTCACGCGCTCGATCGCCCGCCAGGCAAGCTGTTCCGCAGTTTCGCGATCCCGACCCGCCAGCCTCAGATAGGAGTACACAAATTGAAATCCACTCAAACCTTTGGGAAACGCATCGAACTGTGTGCTGTATCCCAAAAGCTTAAACAAATTCTCGGGATCGTCGGTTCCGTGCCCAAGTATGTGGACGCAGCCACGGCTGGGCTTCACCAAACCCGTCATGAGATTCATCAACGTGGTTTTTCCCGACCCGTTCGGACCGACCAGGCTCGTGATTCCAGACGGAATCGAGAGATTCACGCGATTTACGCCCAGAATCTCTCCGTAAAATTTAGAGACGTCCTCGAAGATGATACGGTCGTTCACCGGACCACCTCATACGCGCGAACCTTCCGCATCAGCAACCCCAAGCAGATGGCGCAGTACAGAAGCAGAGCTACAAGGGCCTGAGAGGCGGAGATAGATGAGTACTTATCGATCTGGAAAAGCGTGCTCCAAACCGTTGCCATCAGGCTGGCGATATTGATGAATTGACCGGAATCGGTTTTCAGCACTGCATTGATCGCCTGCGCGAAACCAGCTCCGAAGAACATCACACCGAGAAGCAGCGCGCCTGCAACGATTCTCCACTTCACCCAGGCCGAAAGTGCCATGGCGAGCAGCGACAGAATCGCAATCCAAAGAATCGACGAGACCAGCAGGCTGCCGGCAATCCAAAGATTGCTCCACGTCCAACTCGCACCCGCCAAACTCGCTTGAATCAGAAAGAGAATCAGTCCGGGGACCCACGTGATCTGCGAAAGCAGAATAATGAGGACCGATGACTTGCCCAGGACGTACTCGGCTCTGGAGAACGGACGGCAGAAATACAGCGGCAGCGCGCCGTTAGCGAGATCTGGCGAAATCAATCCCGGCCCGGTAAACGCGGTAAGGAGAAATGCAAATACTCCCTGCACGGTCATAAAATTGAAGAAGAACTTGTTGTTGATAGATAAAACACCTTTGGGAACACCGAGCGCAGTGAGAAAGCTCGCATTGTGAGCCAGATAGATTAAGAGGCCGCACACGAGCGGCCAGAAGAAGCAGATAACAAACAAGGCCGTCACAAATCTGGAACGAAACAGATTTCGTCGCGAGTAGCGGAACAACACAAGGAACCGCGACCATTCTGCGGTAAGAGGCCCCGAATACGACTTGTAATTACGTCTGTAAACTGCCATCGATGGCCCTCGATCTCCGCGGCAAGCTTTGCAACTCAGTTCTCCATCGCTTTCAGGAAAATGTCTTCCAGTGTGTCGCGACGGAAGTTCATCCGCCGGATGCGCACCTGATGCTCCGAGGCAAGCCGGAAGATGTCACGTGCTTCGATACCATCCGCGAGAATCATCTTCATGCGATTGGAATTCACCGCGCATTCACACCCAAGCTTTTCGATCGCTCCCGAAAAGTCGCCATTCGCGCCATAGATCTCGAGTTCCAGAAACCGGGTGTTCGCCCGGCGTTCCTCCTCCAGGTTCGAGTAGTGGGCAATTCGGCCCTGTTTCAGGATCAGGACTTCATCGCAGGTGTCTTCAACGTCGCGCAACAGGTGCGAGCACAACACGATGCGCATTTCCTTGCCATCCCGGATGTCCTTGATCATGCGGATCATTCGCTGCCGCGCCGAAGGATCCAGGCCGTTGGTGGGTTCGTCGAGGATCAACAATTTCGGACCATGAACGATCGCCTGCGCCAATTTCG
Organism: Terriglobia bacterium; assembly: GCA_963727085.1. Taxonomy (GTDB): domain Bacteria; phylum Acidobacteriota; class Terriglobia; order Terriglobales; family Acidobacteriaceae; genus Sulfotelmatobacter. Next base: position 1,149,973 of record CAVSER010000009.1, read on the forward strand.
CCAGCTGTTTCATGCCCAGGGAGTAGGTCCCTAACTTCCTGTATCTTGCTTCCGCCAATCCGACATAGAACAGAGCTTCATGAGCACGTTCCAGAGCCATCGCGGAAGGCAGGCCAGAAAGTTCTCCCATCATCTGCACGAACGAAACCGCGTTCATCTTCGAGATGAACGAGTCGTTCTCAGGCATGTACCCGACCAGCCCACGAATGGCACGGGTTTCCGCTCCGACATCGTGGCTGAATACACGGGCCGAACCAGCGGAGAATTTGTAAAAGCCGAGGAGGGTATTGATCAGAGTGGACTTCCCTGCTCCGTTTGGACCCAGCAGGCCGATCGATCGCCCGCGCAACGTGGCCGTGAGACTGCTCAGGATCTCCCGGTTACCAAAACGCACCGAGAGACCCTGCATTTCCACCAGAGGCTCAAGCGGAACGGCAGCCGACGATTGATCTTTCTCGCGGGCTGCCGTTTCGGGTTGTTCCGTCGTACTCATTGAGTTGGAGGTGAAGGACGAGTCATGGTGCCGCCCAGAAACATCTGCGGCACGAACGGCCCATTATCGCCCATCGTTAAGAGCGTTCCCAGATCGAATCCCATGAAGCCCGTATTGCTTGCAACCACGATACGGTCCGACTCCCCGTAGGCATAGATCAGCCCCGGCGCGGAGTTCGCCCTTAGGGCTTCGACCGATCGCTGTTGCTGCGGATTCAAGGCACCGCTGGATTTCAACTGGTCAGCCAATGGGCCCACGACCGGACCGATGTTGTGATAGAAGATGGCCGAGAAGTTCGTGTAGCCATCATTCGGCAACAGGGCCTGGAAAACGGATGAATGCGATAGCGTAATTCCCGCCTCGCGAGTCTGAATCGCATGCGAGATGGTAGCAATGTCAGGCGCGACAACCATGTAGTTGTCGACAAACGTGTAGTCCACTTCAGCATTCAGCTTGTTCGGCGTGCTGATCGAGAAATACGTGCGGGATCCCACTTGCCGTGTATTCAATTGCAGACTGTGCCCCTTCCCACTCGCTTCGCGATTAAAACTGTCCACCAGTTTTGCAATGGTTGCCTGCAACGTCGTCGGATCGTACACCTCGAAGATCAGCTTCCAGCGTGGAGTCGGAATCATGGGGCCGTCGAACGCCATGGTAACTTCGCCCGCCAGGGGCGCAGCCATGTCGTTTAGAACATTGATTCCGGTCTTGGACTCAAACTCCGCGAGATGCTGCGTGAAGTCCGGGTCGCCGCTACCGATCATCTTGAATACTTCTTCCATGATGTTTCGCGGATTCTTGATCACCGCCGCCGTCACCATGCTGGCATTGGGCGAAACAAACTCCAGAGATCCCATGGACGCGGGCGATTCCAGCCAGGAAGCGACGCCGTGTCGCTGCGAGGCGAACATCAGGTCGGCGCGACTTTCTGGCTTTCCAGCAACCTCGCGATATCCCATCGTCAGGTACCGTACGTCCCCAATTCCTGGCGGCAACTCGTGGCCTTTGCTACTGCTTTGTACGTTCTGCGCCACAATTTGTTCCATGTCGGCGCAGAATATATATTCGGCTCCCTGCTCGTACGAGCGTGCGATCTGCTGGTAAAACGGCGTTCCGGTGAATGCGCTGGCGCCGCCCTCCTTGGCGCGCATCGCTGCGCGCTGCAGTTCTGCCACGTCCGGACTGGCAATCATCAAACCATTGTTGATGTAGACCAGTAGCGGATGGTTCTTCATGGGAGCTACGGACCATGGATCGGCGACCACCTGCAATGCAACTTGCGACGGTTCGGAACTCAGTTTCCGTCCCTCTTTCTGCAGGAAGTCTTCCAATCCCCCCTGCCGAACTTTGGCAAGAATGACCGGGGCGGCATACTCGGTTCGATCCTTCGCCATCGCCAATACAATCTCGTCGCCGAGGTAACTGTTGAACGACTTCAGCTGATTCAGTACATCTTCCAGCTTCGGGCCGTTGCCCTTTTGCTGCTGCTTCCACCAATTCCGCAACTCCGGGCTTTGCTGCAGCCGGTCCTGAAAGAGCCGGGTTGCTTCTGCGAGCGTGTTCGCCATGTTCGGAATGGCTGCATACACCACGGTATGGTCGGGTACATCAGGAAGCAGATCCGAGCTATAGCGAAGCCCGGGGCCTGGGATCGCGGCAAACTGTTTCTGCAGGATGGCAAAATCACCCAGCAGCGCTAGATATTTCGCAGAATCCTTGCTCCACGCAATCTCGTTTCGTATGGGAACTTTCGATACGCTCGGGCTGGATGTTGCTTCGTCTCCCGCGTGCAGATCGTTGGTTCCATCTGCGGATTCGAAGCGAACCACGCCTTCGATGACAGCCACGCGCGAACCCTTCGTCCCATGGTTCACGGAAAAAATCGTGCCCTTCACCGAAACCAATCCGTCATCTGTAGCAACATAGAGACGCCCCGACTTTTGCTTGGCCGCCTGCACAATCACCTTCCCGCCATCGAGATGGATCGTCGTACCCTTCCATGCACGGGATAAGGCGATACCGGAACGTTCGCCCATCTCCACCAGAGATCCATCGAGCAGGCGTACAACGGCCGTCGATCCCTTGGCCGTGCGGATTTCTTCGCCATTTCTAATGGCGTATCCCGCCGGAATCAGCCGCATCGCCGAGCCGGAATCGACATAGAGCGAGCCATCGACCGCTTGCACGGAAGCACGCACGACGTGTTGCCCCGGAAGCATTCCGTTCGTGAACGCGAGTATGGCCAGCGCAACAGCCAACGCTCCGACAGCTCCCATCGCCCAGCCCCATGCCATCCGGCGAGAACGCCGCAGTTTTACTCGCCACACCTTCTGTAGCTCTCCATCCCGGCTGCGCTCGAGCGCGTGACGGCAAGCGACACAAGTGTGCACATGATCTTCAAACAGAAGAACGCGGGGAGCAGCCAGCCGCTTTCCCAGGTATTCTGGAATCAGCGCCTGGAAATCATGGCAGCTTCGCAGGGTATGCCTGCCAGGTTCGGCAGTCGGAGTTCCTGCAGTGATCGATTTCCAGACCCGCTGGCCAGCTTGCTCCACAATCTGGTCGTCCAGTTGTTCGCTCCGGATTTTGGAAAGCATGCGATCGAACTCTTTATTTTTCATGATCTGTCTCCTAGGTAAGCACCCAGCTCTTTTCGGAGCTGCTGCCGGGTGCGATGGACAATGACGGCCACCAGCACCTGGGAAAGTCCAAGCATCCGTGCAATCTGCTGATTGCTGAATCCTTCAAGAAAACGCAGAGCAAAGATCTCCGCGGGACGCGGCTTCAGCTTCGCGAGAGCTCGGCCTAATGCTTCCCGCAACTCGCGAGGGTCATGACGCGAGGGTTCTGCTGCGATGTCGCGAAGTTCTTCCGTAAGATTCGCCTGTCTTGATCGAAGCACATCCAAGCCCGCGTTGATGGCCGCCCTGCGCAGGTAACTTTCCTCGTTTTCGAAAGGATCGGCATGTTCGCCGCGGCGGAACACACGCAGAAACACGGTTTGCGAAACATCCTCGGCATCTGCGGCGTTGCCGGTAATCCGGTAAGCGGTCCGAAAGACGACGCCGTGATATGCCCGGAACACCCGATCGAATTCGTCCGGAATGGTGATTGCCCGTTCCTCTGCCAGTGCGCTTTGCAGGGTACGCCTCCAGTTGCTCACTTACACAACTAAAGACGGCGCGAACCGCGACTTATTACAATCTTGCCGATTATTTCATCTAGAAGGGGTAATGCGGGAACGTCGCGACACCGATCACATTCAGAATGAACGGGTTAGCACACTCGAGAGGGGCGGAAAGGATCGGTTCCGTGCGGCACCCGAGCACCGAGCTTAGGAGTACCGGCGCAAAACGGAGTTCTTCGCCCTGTCAATCCGCACTAGCCTGCCAGTTCTCGCCGCCGATGTCCTTATTCTGGTTGGCGGGTGGAGTGATACCCCTATCTGGTGCCGCGCCCTGTGATTGTTTGCGAGCGGCTTCATGACCCCGCTGCCGCAACAGATCAAACAGATACCGATGACGCGCTGCTCTAACCGCATCGCCACCCGGTTGAGAATAGAGAAGCCCCAACCAGCGATGAGCGACAGCGAGTCCTGGAAGGATGGTGAGCGAAGTCTCGAATGCAAGAATGGCCCGTTCGCGCTCGCCAAGCCGGGCAAGGGCTATCCCCAAGTTGAAGTGGCCGAGCGGCGCGAAGTGTTGCAGGCCAACCGCGATGAGTGCCTCAGACGCCGCTTCTTCAAAACGGCGCTTGCGCAGGTAAATGGACGAAAGTCCAACATGCGCTTCAGGGCTGTCGCCGTCAATTTCAAGCGCCCGCTGAAAGGCGCGCATTGCATCAGCGAGCCGCTTGCAACGCAGATACGTTTCGCCCAGTCGGAGATGGAGGTTGGGCAACCGTGGCTCTGCTTTCTCAGCGCGAAGCAAACTCGCAAGTCCGTCCTCAGGCTTGCCGTCCGCCAGCTCCATCGTTCCAATGAGCCAGTCCGCCCACGCACGTGGTGTAGTCTCCGCCTCGGGGTTCTCTTGCACCGCCGGTTGACTCTCCTGGCCTGAATTGCACTCTGGCTTTTCGGGCTTAAATTCGAGAACCTCTTTCAAAATGGCTCTCGATTCGGCTTTTCGATCGAGCGACAGATAACATTGCGCCAACTGTAGTTTGAATCGTAACTCTTTGGGATTGTCGCGGGCGAGTTCTTCAAGAAGCGGAAGCGCGTTCGAGTATTGACGGCAGTCCATGTAGTCACGCGAGAGGTTGTAATTGGCTTCACGCACTGCGCTGGCAACAGCCTTCCCCTGGTCCTCGGTTTGAGGCTGGATGTAGCCGAGTGCTACGAACTGATCCAGGACAGCCTGCGCCGCGACCGGATCCATCCGTAGATCTGCCGAATGCATCCCGCACTCTCCCTCCACTTGTTCCCAGCTGGGTATGTGATCGATCGCGGGAGGTTCGTCGAACGCCTGCACGAGAACCCGCCCGTCCATATCGTCTCCTACGGGCAAGCCGTACAGAGTCAGCACCGTGGGGGTGACGTCGAGCAGCGTCGCCCCATAAATGCGTTCGTCATGCCGAATGTGCGGCCCTTTCATACAGAAGATACCGAACGGGCGGTGTTGCACGGCGGGTCCTGCTGGTTCTTTCGGAATGCGCACAGGCCGCAGGTGATCGGAATGGAAGCCATGATCCGACACCAGTATCACCGTTGCATCCGGGCCGGCGAGGCGCAGCAACGTTTCAAGCATCATGTCGTGAAAGCGGTACGCACCGTCCACGACATCCTTGTAAATCTCGAAACGATCCTCGGGGATACCCTCCATCCGCGGGGGACGATAGTTCATGAAGGCATGGCAGAAGTGGTCGATGCCGTTGTAATAGACCGCCAGGAAATCCCAGGGCTCGTTCTTAAGAATCCATGTAGCGGCATTGTGGAGCGAGCAATTCTCGGCAAGGATTTTGGCGAACGTATTGAGGGCCCGATCTTTCTCCTGGTCGACCTTGCCGGCCAGCGGGATCCAGGGCAGGATCGCCTCCTCCGTGAGTTCTGCGGGATGCATGCGAAGCTTCGCGAAAACATCTCCCAGACTTTCGGGGTGAACGGCCCCGGCAGGAAGATTCCACGGCGCCTCCAATGCAGAGCTCGCATGCGGGAACAGATCTGATACCGCAATCCCGTTGATGGGTTCGGCGGGATGTCCGGCAAACCATCCGAGAACGTGGGTTTTGTACCCGCGCTGCGTCAGGATGTTCCACAACGCTTTCACCTTGCGCGACGTAGAAGACACCGGCCGAATACCGCCAGTATGCGGATCGGGCTCCATGAATCCGTGAATGCCGTGCTTGTGCGGACGCTTGCCCGTTGCAATGGAATTCCAGAGCATCGGCGACAGAATCGGCTGAAGCGTGGCGATGTTGCCCATCACTCCTTCGCCGATCATGCCTTCGAGCGAGGGCATCATTCCGGAGTCGAGCAGAGGATTTGCGATTTTCCAATCCGCCGCATCCCAACCGATAAGGAGAACTTTCTTTGCGAGAGCCTGGGCCATAGTGATCACAAGAGACGAACTGGAATATCAACCCCAAGCTGGAACGATCAGTTTCGATTCGAGGTTGCGCTAAACGATGGCATCCAAGTCAGACCGCGGGGGAGGAGACTTTGTGTTCCGAGAGAATTGCGTATTGCTGAATTCCTGTCAAGATGCAGAAATTTGCAGGCACGCGGCAGCCGGAACATTTTGTCTGCTCCTCATGCACGCAGGTGGATATAATCCGCGTTAGGCGAACACGGCCCCAGTTCGATTAGCGGTGCTCCTGATGATTCGTCCCATCCTTGCCACACTACTTCTTCTGATTGCTATCTCTGCTTACTCTCAGGATGCCTCCGATTCAAGAACTACGGGCACGATTAGCGGAACGGTAATCGATAGTAAAACGTCCACTCCAGTACCGGGCGCGAGCGTGCAACTCCTGAGCCGAGGTACCGCGAGCTCTAAGTCGGCAACGACAGATACAGAGGGTGCATTTGTATTTCGCGGACTGCCCGCTGGACGATATGGACTGAATGCTTCTCATCAAGGCTACGCGTCAGGTTCGCGAGGTAGGGCCTATGCCCGTATGTCCGGTTCGACAGTCACCCTGGGCACGGGACAGAGTATCGACAACATAGTTATCCGGTTGGCTCCGACCGGCATCATCGCAGGCCGCATCACGAATGAACTGGAAAAACCCATGTCTCAGGTGTTCGTCGAGGCCATGAAACGTTCAAATCGTGATGGACAGATTTCGCTGTTCAATGCCCGATCTGCGTTTACTGACGAGCAGGGCGAGTTCCGCATTGAAGGTGTAACGCCGGGACGATACTGCGTCAAGGCGACAAATCCTCGCAATTTGAAAAGGTCCGGGACACCCTCGCGGGTCTACGTGCCTGTGTTCTATCCGGATGTAACGGATCCTGCTCAAGCTCAAACGGTCGAACTGCGTCCCGGCGAAGAATTGAGCGGGATCAGGTTTACGCTTGCGCCTGTACATGCCGTGCGCGTGAAAGGGAGGATTGCAACTTCCAATAGTGCGCCCACAAATGGAGCCTACGTTACGCTGTCGCAGTTCGGATCAAATGGATATGTGAACGAGGCTCAGAGCGACAAGTCTGGAATGTTCGAAATCGCAGGAGTTCCCGCTGGCTCCTACACGCTGGATGTCCAATGGTCAGCGGATAAAGAGTCGGAAAGCCCCTCAACCGGCCGCACCAGTGTGTCAGTCGGCGACGCCGATGTGGTTGTGCCTGACGTCATGGTGTATCCCGCTGCGAAGGTTTCGGGGCGCGTCGTGGTCGAAGAAGAACGCAAAATCTCGATGCCAAGATCTGCCTCCCTCATCCCTCTTGCGGGTGGTGAGGGAGCGTTGGCAAGTGCCACGGTACAACCCGACGGATCATTCGAGTTCCCGGATGTTCCGCAAGGTAAATACCGCATCCGGCTCGCAGGCCTTCCGAGCGGCTACTATGTCAGGCCGGAAGCCGGTGAGACCGCATCTGCAATTGTCGTGAGTCATGGCCAGGCAACTGCCGCAGAAGTGCATCTCGACCATGGAGCAGGACAAATTCAGGGCGTGATTTACGAAGATACCGACAGACAGGTTCCCGCCGCCTCCGCCAGAGTCATCCTCCTGCCAGATTCTGGTCGCCGCGGTGAAAGCGATGGCTACAGGATGGCAACCACCGATCGCACGGGAAGGTTCATGATAACGAGCGTCCCGCCCGGCGAATACTCGCTGTTAGCGCTCGAGGATGCGGACCGGGAAGCTTTCGGGGATCCCGATCTGATGCGGGAGTATCAGGACGGGGTTCATGCAGTACGAGTTGAGACTGGGGCTACCCTCGATCTGCAACTTACTCTAGCTATCCCTATATCCAAGTAACTTCATCCCTCGCGCCGCAATTTGATTGATCAAGACCATCCAAACTCAAACTTGTGCAATGCGAAGACGCAGATTCCCCAGATTCGTCTTTTCCAGTCGCAGCACGCCCTTGCTGTTGGTGCGCAAGTGGAACATGTAGGCTAGAACTCCCGGCAACACGGCCGCGGGCGACGAGGAAACATTCGGTCCGGTGAAACTAAGCTCGTAGACCGTATCCGGCAGCAGCCCGCACGCGATAAGCGAATCGCAGGCAAGATCCGGCAACGACGCTTCCCCGCTCTGAGAAAGAGTATCCGACGTACTAAACAACACGAAGAGGCCGCCCTCCGAGGCGGCTCCCAGAAAATTTACTCCGTCGATCAGTTCGCAGCGCTTCTTGCCAGTTGCGCCAGTATTGCCGATCTCGAGAACGTGAAGGAAGAAATCTTCCTCGGCAGGAATTGACGGCGACACTTCGATGCGCCAGGCGCCGGGCACCACGTTTTTTCGGTTCGAAGGAGAAATCTTGGAGAAGTCGTCACCCCAAAAAGTCTTCCACATGTGCTGAAGCTTGGGGTCTTGTGGCAGCGCTCCCCCCTCTGGCGGTTCCAAGGGCCAATTCTCGCCACTTCCCCAAGCGTCGCCGTGGTCATCGCCCGGAGTGAAAAATTCATGACCTGGACCGCCGCGGCGTGTGACAACCCGCTTACGGGGCAGTAGAGAATGCACCAGCAACTCTCCCGAACCCTCTCGAAAACGGAAACTCGAAGCATCCTTAAACTCTTTCACACCCGGTACTCCCTGGGCTGCGTCTTGGTCTACGCTCGGCTCGTTGACCCCATGCAGCAGCCACGCCTTCTTGAAAGATGGGTGCTTGCTGACAACCCGATCGAATACGAAGAGCATGTCCTGCGCAGGTGCATAGAGAACTTCGCGCGTAAATTTCTTCAGCTTTTCGCGCGAATACGCGTTACTGGCATCGCCCATCGCGTAATGGTATTGGCCGGTCACATGATCCACTACGCGCATCGAGCCAAGATTCCACAGATCGCGAGTACGCTGGAAATCCTCCGGATTGCGGATACTGTTCCAGAAGCGAGAGGAATCCATGCGCTGCCCGCCGTCGTTGGCAGCCATCAGCAAATTCTGTGACCAAAAAAACTTTTCCGACGGATCGTAAACAAGGATTGAATTGTGAGCTACGGTGCGCCGGTAATAGTTAAGATAATGCGGGCTTTCGCTGTCGGTGTAGTCAGCCCCGCTGTCAATTGCCAGATAGCCGCCGTGATAGATCGTGATCTGATTCTGGTCGAGATGCTGATGTTTCGCCAGGTAAGGTCCGCAGTCAAATTCAATCCAGGTCGAGTCCAGCTTCCAACCATTGCGCATGACCAGATGTCCTACGCCTGGAAAATAGTGCTGCCGCGACAACTCGCTTTCGCTGGCGAGCGATGGGTCGCGCGGCGCGACTTCAGGGTCGTCCCAGAGAAACTCGAGAACCGGAAGGGTCCATTGTTTTGGGAAGAAGCCACTCTTGCGCAGTAGCCATGCGCTGTAGGGGTCCTTGAACCGATTAACGGCGTAGCCAAGCACGGATGTGTCGCGCAAATCCAGAATTGGATATTCGTTGTCACCTTCGCGCGAGGGCGTCCCATCCGGGAGTAACTTGTAGAGGTAGGTGTTTCCAATATTGCAGAACACGGAGTACTGGTGCGCGGGATCTACCCCGGTCGTCGTGCGCTGCAATTCAGCGAGCAGTGTCAGGCTGGCCCATGTGATCCGCATGTAGTCCATGGATTCGTGATAGCTGCCCTCGGGAGAGACAACATTTGTGGTTTCGAAGACGTTCGCCAGGCACTTTGCGACCTGTTCACGCCACAAACTGCAGCGATCATTGCAGCCTGCATAGCCATCGAGTGCGGCGGAGACGAATGCGGGCAATGAGAGATAGCGCACGGCATAGTTGTGGTACGAATAGTTGCCTGGATCGGCGAAGTCAGGGCTGGCAAGCATCGCCGAGGCCCCCTCCATTAATTCGTCCGCAATCCGATTCTGTAAGGCCGGCTCGAAACCGCGATATCCAGCAAGCCAATCGAAGGTCAGGGACCAGCGAGCATAATCAACCCAGGATCGCGAAGGCTTTACCCCCTTGCTGATATGGCCCGCGCGCATCGCGGCTAACGCCTTCTCCGCAAAACTCTCTCGCCCGGTAAGTTGCCACGAGAGAGCCCATCCCTCCATATCTTCGGACGGGCGCATTCCCCTGGCGTACCTGTTCCTTAGCACCGCCAAGCCGGTGAAAGGGTCGGTGTTGGCGATCAGTAACCGAGGGCGCTGGGCCGGGACTTGCGTGTTACCCCTTGAGACCGCGAGAAGGATTGAGGCCGCTACGCCTGCCATGAAATCGCGCCGCTTCATTCTTGAATCGCTCCTTCCACCGGAGAGTCGGGCCAGCGTCAGTTCGCCGCGGGAGAGTGGCTCCCCTTTTTTACGCGTCAGCGCAAGCAAACACAAGCGTTCGCAAGTAAAAGCCACATGCACATTCTCGCATCAGGACTGGCCAAGGACGCGACTCGGTGTTCTAACCCGCTATAGTAGCTGCTTTCGAAGCAAACTGGGCTGAAGAATCTCTTATTCTCGGTAGCTTTCTTTTGTTTTCCCTCGATGGGGAGTATGAGATACTTGAAAGGCAACTTCAGAGGAAAATGCGCTTCCTGCGAGGGATCCTAATTCAATGAAGACTGGAAGAGACTCCCGTCTCTTGGCAGAGCAACGCCGCCGCAAGATCCTCGAACTGATCGAACAAAAAGGGCAGATCACCGTGCGCGGACTGGTCGAGCGGTTTTCTGTCTCGTCGGTCACGGCTCGGGCGGATTTGGATGCCTTATGCTCGCGAGGTCTGGCGATACGATCTCACGGCGGAGCGGTCCGGAAGCTGGAAGGGAGTCCGGACTCATCCTCCGAACCAACAGAGTTACAGCGCTATGGGGAGGTCGCTCGTCTTGCAAAAGTCAGCACGACGTTGGTTTCGCGCATCGCGAATGGGACTGCAAAAGCCACCCCTTCAATGCAGGCAACGGTTTTAGCGGCAGCGCGAAAACTGGGTGTAACCCTGACCGCGAGCAAGAGAAACCGCACAATCACCTTCATCCTTGGTAACAGGGACACAGTTAACGAGTTCCAGTCGAAAGTGCTTCTGGGTGCGGAAGTGTACTGTGCCCAGCATGACTGGGACTTGCACTTCATCAGTTTTCGTTTTGACCTCGGCGCGCCATTGGGAAGTCTGCGTCTTCCTGAAGCGCTGACGCGATCGAATGGACCGAGTGGCGTCATTCTCACAGGTACCCACTCTGTCAGTATTCTGGCAGCGCTTTCGGAGAGGAAGATCCCATTCTCTCTCGTGGGAAACAACATTGTCGGCGATTGGCAGCACGAGCAGTATGACTGCGTATTTACGGATGATATCCGGGGATCGGCCGACATCACACGTCATCTCATTGCCCAGGGCCACAGAAATATCTGGTACATCGGCAATCAACGTCTCCCATGGTTCGCCCGTTGTGCCGCGGGCTACCGCCAAGCCATGAAGGAGGCGGACCTTGAACCCCGTTTCAGCGAGATCAGTTCCGAGGATCGCGAACTCGGATATCTGGCAGTGAAAGCTCTACTGGCTAGCGGAGAGAGGCCCACCGCGCTCTTTGCGGGTACGGATCAGGCCGCTTCCGGTGTGTACCAGGCGTTGCAGGAATCTGGAATCCGAATTCCCGATGACATCAGTGTAGCGGGCTTCAATGACACCATCGGCGAAGTGCTGCATCCCGGGCTTACAACGGTGCGCGAATTTCCTAAAGAACTCGGCGGCCATCTAGCGGAATTTGCAATGCGCCGGATACACGAACCACACATACCCCCACAGCAACTCGTGATGCCAACCGAACTGATTCGCCGGGAAAGCGTGCGGCAAGTTTCATCTGGCCACACACTGGTGACGTCCGTTCACCTTCACGAAAACGTCCTGTGACACCCCTCTCCAGAACCGGTCTTCCGAGTCTGCACTGCACAATATTCCTTTGCTTCATGATGGTCGTCTGCACAGGCGCGAACGCATTCGGCGGATCGACTCCGCCGCCGGAGGCGTTCTCAGTTTTGCCATTAGCTCCGAGTGGTCCGAAGATCACGCCCTATCTTGCGTATCAAACTCAGTTGGCCTGGCGCGAAGACGAAAAGAGGATGCAGGTGTGGGACGGGATCCGCACCGAGCAGGATCTACGGCGCGTGCAGAGGGAAATACGTCAGAAGCTTCTGACGATGCTCGGAGGATTGCCCACGACAAGAACGCCGCTAAACGCGCGCGTCACAGGACGCATTGCGATGGACGGCTTTCACATTGAAAAGCTGATCTTCGAAAGCCTCCCGGGCGTATACGTGACAGCGCTTCTGTACGTGCCCGATCACCACAACAGCAGTGCATATAGGAAGCACCCCGCCGTTCTCGTCCCGGCCGGCCATGCAGAGAATGGGAAGGCGCACTATCAGGTGCTTTGCCAGAGACTGGTGCAGCGCGGCTATGTGGTCATCAGTTGGGATCCTGTGGGGCAGGGGGAGCGCAGCCAGTTTTGGGATGCGAAGGCGGGTAAAAGCCGCTACAACCGGATCTGCGCCGAACATGCAGTGCTCGGCAATCTGGCTTATCTCGCGGATACAAATCTGGCGCGTTGGGAAATCTGGGATGGTTTGCGCGCGTTCGATTACCTGCTGACGCGTCCGGAAGTCGATCCAGAGCGCATCAACATTACCGGCACGAGCGGAGGTGGCTTTCAGGCAATGCACATCGCCGCGCTCGAACCGCGCATCAAAGTCGCTGCCATCTCCTGTTACGTCACTGCATTGCCCATGCGGATTCACAATCGAATTTTCAAGGATCCGGACAGCGATCCTGAGCAGGACTTGTACGGCATGATATCGAACGAAGTCGACCATGCCGGGCTTTTGCTGCTGATGTATCCGCGCCCGGTGTTCGTCGCCGCAGCGACGCTCGATTTCTTCCCCATTGAAGGCACGCACAAGACTTTCCAGGAGGTGTCAAGGCTGTATCGGAGGTTTGGACAAGGCGATCGCATCGCGATGGCGGAGGGATATCACGGTCATCAGTACTCCGATGAAAACCAGAAAGCAGCGTTTGAATTTCTAGATCACTTCAATCGTCTGCCAGTGAGCCAAGCGCTCGCTCCGGCGAAAGATTTGGAAGAGAAGGCCGTGCAGTGCACGCGGACTGGCCAAGTGATGCTGGACTTCGAAGGTGCACGGTCGCTGATGGATCTAATAGGCGATTACTACGATGAGCACCGGACAACATCAGCTCCATCCCTAAAGAATCGCTACTACGGCATCCACTATCCTGGAATTGCAACGTGGAGCATCAGACAATATGCCGGCACTGCGCCGGCCGAGACCGAGATCGCTTGGGAGAGTGCGGGAACCTCGATGTTCGAAGATGCGTTCATCGATCGCTACGTTCTGCGCCACAGCCGCAACCTATTGATGCCCCTATTGCACATTCACCGAGCTGCGAACCAGAGTCATCGATGGTTGCTGTGGTTCAGCAAAGACGGCAAAGCGTCCGCAAATGACTGGCCCGAGATCAGGAAGTATCTGGATGCCGGCTTCGATATCGTCACTTTCGATTTTCGAGGGCTTGGCGAAACGCGAATGCCATACAAGGCGGTGTCGGAGGACGATCCCTCTCTTGCACTGCTCGATTTCGACCGCGCTTACGTCAATCCGCTCTCCAGCGTATTAGCGGCTTACGTTTACAATTCGCTCTTGACGGGCAGACCCTATTTCCTGCAAATGATGGAAGACGCTGAGATCGCGATTCGATTCTCGCGTTTAAAGTTGCGCGCGACGGACTTCTCTGTAGCGAGCGATGCGGAAGGATCGATGCTAGCAAGTTCGCTTACAGAAACACTCCCGGCGGTCACACCAATTTCGCACCCGAGTGCGCCGATCATGAAGTGGTCAGAACTGATAGTCCAGAAGCGCGAACGGTGGCCCATTCAGTATCTACTGCCAGGCGGAGCTTACATTCACTAGCCGCCCGAAAGACGCTATACGAAAGCACCACAACGATCCAACAGCGCTAGTTGCGAATAGGCCGCGCGCTCGGGGTGAGGGGCTCGCGCAAAACGCAGGCGTACTTTGCCGGACTATGGCGCGGTGGAAACCCGTGAAGTCAGGAGCGCAGCCGAATCCGTGTCGAGATAGACAGTAGTGTTCGGGTGATTTCGCAAAATTGAGGCGGGCATCATGGGACTGATCTGGCCCTCAAGAGACGCCTTGACCGCAGGAGCTTTCCGCGTGTCCGGGACTACCACAATGATCTCCTTCGAGCGCATAATCTGCCGCACGGACATCGAAATCGCTTTCTTAGGCACATCCGTCAACTCGGGGAACCAACCTTCGTTTACCTGCTGTTGGCGACATGCCTCGTCCAGATCAACAATGAGGTAGGGGTCAGCGATCTGAAAATCCGCAGGCGGATCGTTAAACGCAAGGTGGCCATTTTCTCCGATTCCGGCAAAGAGAATATCCACTGGCTTCGACTGGAGTTCTGTTCCTATCTTTGTAACGGACCCCTTTGGATCGCCATCTCCGTCCAACATGTAGTACCGGGTAATTCCGACCTTGTGAATCAATCTTTCGAAGAGATATTTGCGAAAACTGGCTGGATGAGTAGAAGGTAAACCAACGTATTCGTCCAGATGGAAAACCTCGACGCGGCTCCAATCGATACCAGGCGCGCCAGTCAAAGCATCCAGGAACTCAAACTGGGATGCACCAGTAGCAGCCACGACCCGGGCGATTCCTTGAGTGCCGAGCGTCCGCCTAAGTGAGCGTGCGGCGTGATCGGCTGCAGCCTGTCCCAAAGCGTACTTGTCTGCAAGAACTTCGATTTTAGTTTGCAATACCGGGTTCATTTCGCCTCGTCATTTCTTCGTTCATCTTTGCAACAGGTTGTACATGCTGCTTGGATCGTCTACCGCCGATTGCACCCTGGTCACTGGACCGATGGCGCAACTTCGGCTCGTGCCATTCGCGTGAAGTGGTATGCCAGCATCCGGTCAGGAAGCAGCAGTGCCTTCTGAAAACGCTGGTCCGCTTCTTGCTGATCTCCTAGAGCGCCAGCGAGTGCACCGGCAGTGTAGTCCCACCAACTTGTATAGCTACTGGTGTCGATACGACTCTTTGCCGATACCAGAGCAGTTTGCAGACGTTCTCGCCATTGCTTCGCGTCAAAACCGGGTAGTCTCTCTGCTGCCCGCGAAGCCCACAAGACCTGATCAGGAGCGGATACCGAAGAAGCCAGTTGGAATTTCTTGGCGGCCTCCTCGGGCTTTTCGCAGCTGGTGTAGGCAGCGCCCAACTGATAGTTCGTTCGCGCGGATTGCAGAATAGGTTCCAGGCCATCATTCGTGAATGGAAGATCCGGCACCGGGTTGCCCAAGTGCTCTGCCAGAACAAGTGCTTCCGGGCAGTGACCATTCCTTGTCGATGCGAGCATCTTTTGCAGTTCGACTTCAACCCACACCTGGCGGACGTTGGTACCGCCTTCCTCGCGTGGAAAGAATCGGTTGCGGAACAGGCTCTCTGCACGTTGAAAATCGCCGGCCTCGGCGAGGTTTAAGACTAATTCGAAGATAAGGCTAGAGGGTGCATCCGCGAGACTGGGATATTTCTCGAGAACGTGCACCCGTTCGCTGGCAGGTTTCAACAATAGGCTGAGCGCCTGATCCGCACCCAGATAAACCATGACGTTCGTAGCGTCGCTCTGCAGTCCATCCCGAAAAGCAGAAAGGGCTCGGTCAGCGTCATGCTTCTCGTGCAGCAGAGCCAGACCGAGACTCGCATCCAGAACGGGAATTTGCGGGTTGGATTTGTGAGACCGCATCCACTCTTCGATCGCTAAGTCAGTTAATCCGCGTGAGAAATGTAGCGTACCTAGTAGATATCGCGCTGTCGCATCCTCAGGGTTTGTGTGCACGACACTGCTCAAGACGGTTAGCTCTTCGGCCGAACTGGGAAAAACGTAGGAGGTCGAGAGTTTCGAGGCGATCTTGTAGTCGGATACTCCCGATTCTCCCAGACGATCGCGGCAATAGCCACGGAAGTACGAGATCATAGGGTGATTGGCGGGCGACGGCGCACCGAGTTCAGCCTGATCTGGCGGTGGAGACGGATAGTCGCGAGAGAGCACAATCAGCGCCCTCTGGTACAGCCCGAGACGCATGTATTGAGCGGCCAGATTCAACACGCGATTTGAGTCATTTGCGAGTTGTTTGAGGTTGGGCTCCCCGAGTTCCTCGGCAAGAAGATAGCTTAGCGGAAAATGCGCGATTTCCTGCCGCGCCAGCGTCTTCCCTTCTTCCACCTTGCCGGACGCGATTCTTACCGCGACCAACTCTTCGATTGCGCGCGCGTCATCGGGTGCGACGCGAACAGCATCGCTGAGATGGCGCTCGGCTTTATCTAAATCGCCGTCCCGTGCCAGCATCTCTCCGAGACGCAAAGCGGCCGCTGAGCGGTAGGAGGCAAACCGCTGGGCGTCCTCGTATGACATCCGCGCCTTCCGCGTTTCGCCGAGCCCATCGTATGCAATCCCAAGGTAGTACGAAATTTCCGGGTCAGAAGTGTCGCGGGCGTGCACCTGCTCAAGGAAACTCTTCGCTTCGTCAAATCGCAAGAGGCTCACGGTCAGGCGCCCTGCCGATTTCAGAGCATCGAAGGTTCCGGGAAATCGCCGAAGTGCTCTCTCGTAAACATCGAGTGCTTGAAGAATTTTGCCGTTCAGCTCAAGCTCTTTCCCGAGTTGAAGCCAATCATCGCAGCTTCTCTGGTCCGGATCCGGTATATGGTAAGCAGGCTGGGGACCAGCCTGAATCTCGGACTCCGGAGTCCAGTCATATTCGCCTTCCGTCTGGCGCATCAGAACTGAACCCAATGCGTCGCGAATCTCCACGGTGTACTTAGCCTGGGAATCGGGGACGGGCAGGCGGTGGTTCCAGGCACGTTCGGGGACAAGATCGACTCTCTCGCCGAATATGCGGTCGTTACCCTTCAATATGGAAACGGTCGCCTTAGGAAGGTCACGATTGGCATTGAATCCGACAATCAAGGCGCTGCGATCGCGCGCAAGGCTGAGCACTCCTGAGAGATTGGCACGCGAGATGCCGCCAATCAGCCTGACCGGCATCCAGTACTCCGAAAAGTGGATCGACTGCCGCGGTGCGAGGAAAGCATACGTCTCTTGATTGCGAAACAAGCCGGCCTGGATTTCAACGTATCCACTGTCGTCGTCCGAGAGGGCCTTGCGCCAGTCCATACCCTCTTCGTCCACGCCCCACGACCAGATCTTTTTAGCAGGTACATCTTCGTACTCTGCAAAGTGCACGGTGCCGGTTCTGGTCGCCGGGTGCCAAACACCCATAAACCCTTCACGGCTTCCGTGCGTAAAAAGAGATACCGCACCGTGAACATGATTACGAATGACGCTCAGGTCATGACCGTCGTCATCGACGGGCCATCGAACGACTTCCGTGAAACCATGGCTCGCCGCGAAGCGCATCGGGTAGACGATCTTCGAATCGTTTGAAACTCGAGCCGCAGCATTGTTCCACCAGTAGAAACGATGCCTGACGTCGCTGCGATTGCTGAGCGTCACGCGCTCTTCCAGGAGCGTTGATTTGGGCCGAAGCATCAACTCGACTGTCCACTCCATTCCGTAGACGCGATCCACGCTTCCCACAATCACAGAGGCGCTGCCGTCCCCATTTTTATGGTAAGCAAAATCGACTGGCGACATGCTGACCCAGTTGTGGGAAACAGGAAAATTGAACTCAATACCGAAGGCTGCCCATGCCCCGCGATAACCCACAGCTGCCTTCTTGATCGCGGTGTTGTCGTAGAACATGGACTGCCCCGAGATCTTGTCAACACAGGTGTAAAGGTGACCACCAATGTCAGGTAGCACGGAGCATTTCAGGTATTCATTCTCCAGATAAATAGCGCGCCAGTCGTGATTCACTCGGCGGCTCGTCAGATTCTCGCGCAGTACATATGGATAGTTGAACTTGTTGTTCGTAAACTGGTCAAAGGGAGGATTCGGGTCGGGCATTCCTTCTTCGTAAGTGGGCAGGGTGAGCGTCCCTTCCCACACACGCACTTGCGCCCGCGACAGCGTTGCCAGGGCCAGGACGACAAAGAAACTCAAATAGCGTCGCATCTAAATTCGCAATATCCGTGCGGAGTTCTCGTAGTACACCTTTTTGAGGATCGTCTCGGGCAATCCAATCCCGTAAATTCTCCAGCGACCCTGGGGAGGGATCTTGGCTGGAGCGTAGTCGAAGTATTCATCTTCGGTTTCGAGAAAACGAAAATAGATCTCGTACAGCTTGTCGTTAAAGACCTGCTGCGGGAATTCGTCCCCATGCGGAGTCGCATCTGTTCCAAATAGAATCCGGTCCTGATACTTGTCGAAGAACTTACGCGCAGTTCTCGGTTGGCGTCCGAGTTCTCCGATACGCGCCGCGATGTCGACGAACATGTTCGGATAGCGATCCAAATTCTCCGACACGTTCTGCAAATCTTCCGCGAAGTTTCCACAGTGCAGGACGACGAACTGCGTTTTGGGATGTCGCGCGATAACTCGATTCCGAGCGGCGATCAACTCGTCATTACCGGGAAAGTCGCCTCCATGAAACGACCAGTCCGGATGATTGTTCAACTCCTCATAGCGCTCGTTGAAACGATCGGTGGGGGTAAAGAATGCAATAGGATCCGAAATATGAATTGCCACCGGAAGATTCAACTCGCCGCACGCGTCCCACATGGGATCAAAACGCGCATCATCGATTCTCACTAGTGAACCCGCGGTGATGTTTTCACGAAGATAAAGACCCAACGTTTTGAGAATCTTCAGGCCTCGCCCGCCGTCCCGATGCGCTCGCTCGATGGCTTGGGCCTGTAGCTTCGGGTAATCCGGTTCCTTGAAGCTTGCGTAGGAGGGTTCAGTGAAAGTGTAAAAGCGGCCAGGATGCGCTCGGTCGTATTTGCCCACGGCTTCGGCAAGACCCTGATCGTAGCCTCCGGTCAGGTTCACCATGGCGCGAATGTTCTTCTGATCCATTACGCTGAGAAGCTCTTGCGGAGTTCCCAGGTATTCGCGATCGGGCGAGAGTTCAACGCCCTTCTCGGATTTTGTCGAGCCGGAAATATGCGTATGGAAGTCAATCAGTGGAAATGTTGAGCGATCGACGTGCGACTCGTGCACGCGCAGCATGCTTTTTGGCTCGTACTGCGAAAGATCCAAGGGCGAAGCCTTGATTTCGTTCCCCGCAGTCACACCGGCAGCCCTACCGACTTGCATTCCGGCCCCTGCCATCAAACCCACTCCATACAGCCATTGGCGCCGATTGATCACCTAGCTCCTCCGCTATCGCTCGGGATCGAGCACAGGCGTGGCAATATCCCCGCCCTGCTGTTGCCCATTGACCGCACCATGCCAGACGCTCCCGCCGAACGTCGTAATGTAGACCTCATCTCGGTTCAGAGGATCGGGAACCACCCTGTGGCCCCACTTGAAGTTAAATCCGGGGATGCGTGTCCAGTGCAGCCCGCGGTCTGCCGATCTCCATGCGGATGATTCGAAGCCAGTCGCGTAAATCACATTGGGGTCACGCGGATCAATGGTGACGTCGTAAGTGTGGCGATCCTTGTCGAGGACCTGCTTCCAATTCTTCCCGCCATTCTCCGAAACAAAAATTCCGCCACCCTCTCCGTGTTCTCCGGTCGCTCGCGCCCAAGTGGCAAGGTAAAGACGATCTGGCGACTCTGGATCAACGGCGAGGCCATTCGGTGCGTTGGTTCCGTCAGGCAACGCAACGGGAAGCCAGTGCTCCCCTCCGTCAGTGGAGCGGTACAGGGCGCCATCCCCTGCATTGCCGATGCTTCCATCCTCCGACCGTCGCGCGATCACCGCGTAGAGCGTCCCATTCGAACTTCTCGCCAAGCGCCATACGAACGGCTGCTGTTGTGTAATCCCATTATTCTTCAGCGCCCAGCTTTGCCCCCCGTCTGAACTCTTGTAGACTCCTCGGCCAAAACCGGCTACGTACAATACTCGCGCATCCACCGAACTGGTGGGATCGAGCAGAATATGGGTCGCGCCGGTTTCGTCCATCCCGGCGTTCGACTTGATCCAATGCTTTCCGCCGTCATCACTGCGGCAAACGCCACCTTTGTAGTGCAGCACCGAGTTATGCCGCCACATCTTGGGGCGAGGTAGATCATGCGTATAGCTATTCACGCTCCACATCCGGCCTCGCACCTCCGGGTCGAAGACAATCCAATATGTCGTGTTCATCCAGTCTCTGGGCACTCCAACCGTTGAACTGGTCCACGAGACGCCGCCGTCCTCGCTGCGGAATAATCCGATATCCGTATAGGTAATGAACTGGCGCTTTGGATCAAACGGGTCGAAGTGAATTCCATAGCTGGTCGTGACATCCAGACCCGTGCTGGTCCAATCCTTGTCCTTAACCTTGCGCGAATAGACCGCCGCCCACGTTGCGCCTCCGTCACTCGTCCGCATGGTTCTGCCAAGGTCGGTAGAAAATGCGAGATTAGCGTCCTGTTGAGCTACTGTAAGAGTAAGAGGATTTTCTCCCCAGGTCGGTCCAAAGCGCTCCGTGATCCATGCATCTTTCACGTTCTCTGCCGCCTCCTCCGCCGACTCTTTCCATACCAATTTCCAGTCAGCGCCAGAGTTAGTGGTCTTGGCCACGCCCATCCAGGACTTCCCATCGGTCTTAAGGTCATCGTAGGACACGTAGGCTGTCTCGGGATGATGCAGGCTGGTCGCGATGGCCCGCACTTTTGCTCCCGCACCCGGCAGGCTTCTCTTGCGCCAGTTCGCTCCCCCATCGTTCGAAACGTAAATACCCTGCTCTGAAGTGACATAGATCGTTGCTTTCGGGCCTGAACCGAAACCCAACGAAACCTCGCTGGCTGCTGCGGGAAGCGGGACACTGTGCACCTTTCCACCGCTGACCACAGCTATTTCGTGTTGGCTCGCGAGAAACAACGTACGGCTGTCGACCGCGGAATTCGGGTCCACCCAAAGTCGGCGCGGCACATCCGACAGGCTCACTATTTTTTGCCAAGTCTTCCCGTAGTCGCTCGAAACAAAGAGCGCGGGACTTTCTTTTGCTCCTGCCGCGGCGTAGAGAATTTTTGAGTTGGAAGGATCGACCGCCAGGGCTGCGATTTCGCTCAATGGATCTGGATCAGCCAGAATCTGTTCGTCGGCATGATCTGAATTCATTTTCACGCCCCTGATATTGGACGGATTCGGATAGACCAGATTCCACCGTTCGCCGCCATCCGTGCTGCGCCACAATCCAGTGGCGTCTGCATAAATCGTCTTCGGATCTAACGGGTCAAAAACGAAAAAACTAACCACGCCGCGCAGGTTGAACATGCGCCAAGTACGTCCGCCATCGTGGGTGATGTAAGAGCCGGTCATATCACAAGAGACCAGCACCGTATTCGGATCGTGAGGACTGATCGTCGGATTAAACATCGCGCCGCCGCCACCAGGACCGATTACCCGAAAATTCCCAGGCCGCTCTGCCCATGCGCTTGCCAGGCACAAAACGAAAGTGATGATGATGGCAATTCTGAATTTCATCGATTCTCCGGGGAGAGGCAAACTGCCGCTTTCTTACTAGCGGGCAGTTCGCTTCAGCCGATTGGTTACAACCTAGAACGTCACCCGAAGCCGCAAACGGACCGTCCGGCGGCTATCGACTCCTTCCTGTGGGAAGGTAGAGAAAAGACGCGCAAAGTCAGAGTTCGGGCTAGTGTCTTGGAGCGCCGGCATCAACGTGGCCGGATCGATGTTGACGTCGAAGCCACCAAGATAAGCGAAGCTGTTGTCGCCGAAATCCTGATTCGGCATCCGTATCGGGTGATTGAAGATGTTGTCGAAGTCAGCGCCTAAGCTCGCGGTGACACGTTCCCCGAATTTGAAGTCTTTATGCAATCCGAAGTTGACTCCCCAACCGCCGGGGCCCCACAGCAAGTTCTTCCGCGCCACGGACGGATTGGTGAATACATCCGCTCCCATCGGCGGAGGCGCAAACGCATCGGGATTGAAGACCTGATCGCCGACCTTTTGCTTGTAGTTTCCGACGATCGACGGACGGTAGCCAATGAAATCGTTGAAATCGCCGAGCGCGTCAATCGATTCGGAAGCTATGTTTCCTGGGCCTACCATGCGTAAACCATTGCCGCAGTTGTCACAGGTCCAGTAAGGTGTGAATGCTGTTCCACTCTTCGCAAACATCTGGAACGTCGTCTGCCAACCTCCGATGACGGCATCCTCCCACTTCGAAAAGCCACCTCCAAACTTGTGGTTGCGCCCGATGGGCAGATCGTACACGCCATAAAAGACGAACCGATGGTGTGAGATCCACGCATCCTGGGTGTAATCAAGATTCGGCTGAAATGGATTGTAAGGAACGCCTCCCAGGCTGGAATTACCCTGGTCGATGCCGGTCGATTTCGAATCGGTATAGCTATAGGAGGCATTGAACATGAGCCCACTGTTGTATCGGCGTTCGACCTGGGTTTGGAATATATTCGTCTGGCTGCGACCGTAGTTCCCATACGTCAGCAGGTAATCGCCCAGAGTTGGGTAGGCTAGCCGCGCATAATCCGCGGGAAGCGGAACGCAGTCGCCATCGTCTGGCGTGCAAGGCGTTACACCGTCGCCAATTGTTGTGCCCCAGGGGTTATTGCTGGGAGCAATCTCATTCAGGTCGATTCCCCCGATCAATCCGCTAGCATGAGTACCGAGGTAAGAGACACGCACGGCAGTCTTCATCCCTAGCTGTCGTTCGAAAGTCGCATTGAATTGCTGAACGAGGGGAGCGTGCAGGCCAACGGGCACCGCATTAACCGAAAACGCGCTGGCATCGAGCACGACATCGCCACCGGTCATTGGGCTGGGCCAGGGTTGTAACAGCGGATTCACTGTCCCGTTCTGCTTGGTCAATGCTTGATTGAATCCATTGGTTGAGATGGGATCGCGAACTCCCTGAGCCGCCGAGGTGGGAAAGTAGATTCCATAGCCACCGCGAACTACCGTTTTATTCCCAATACCCCACGCGACTCCGACGCGAGGAGCAAAATTGTTCTTGTCGGTTCGAACCAGGCCATGGCCGATTCCGAGTCCGGATTGTGCAGCGGTTACGGTTGGCAGAGTTTGCGGAATCCTGGGGTCAAGGTAAGCAAAAGTCTTGTCCGACGGTACGATGAACCGACCGGTATTGTTGCCGAATGTGGGATCGAAATTCAGCATGATGTCATGCTTGTCGACCCATGGAGTAACCAATTCGTATCGCACCCCGAGGTTCAGGGTCACGTTCGGCTTAACTTTCCAATCATCCTGGAAGAAGTACCCATGCTCCCAATTCGTTACGTCCATATTGGGACGGGTTGACGGAACGTAGGTCACCTTGCTCGGAGCCAAACCCAGCAAGAAATTCGAGAATGGATTTACGCCGCTTCCGTTGTAGGTCATTGTTCCTCTCGGATCCCCACGGTTCCCGGAGAAGCCGTCTAGTCCCCGATTGCGAACAAAATCAGCCCCCATCTTCAGATTGTGATTCCTGACCACCCAAGTCAGCGTGTCTCCGAACGTCGCCAGGTATTGGGAATCCTCTCGTTCCGTGTTTCGGTCCCCGCGTTTGTCAAATGAGGTGAGGCGGCTCCCATAGATGATCACGGGGTGGCCATGTGTAAGGAGTTCGTTCGGCCCCACGGCTGCACCGTATGCATCGATGGCATTCTGGTCAAAGCCAATGCTTGACAGAAAGCCCCCAAGAGTCGTGTTGCTCCGTTTGTAGATGAACTCACGATTGAATCCACCGCGCGCTTCATTGATCATGTTGTTGCGGATGGTGCGGACATAAGACAGGGACACGGTATGCGTTCGCCGTTGCTGCTGAGTCAGTCCTAGCCCTGTAAATGGCGTTCTCACGGCCGAATTGCCGCCGCCAAATGCCTGCACGTTGTAGACGCCGTACACATGATCTTTGTCGGAAAAATCATGGTCTATGCGAAGCGTTCCCAAATCTCGGGTCGTGAGATCAGGCATCAGAGTTTGGAACAATTCTCCGATTCGGCCGTTCGCAGTATTGACTGAAATCGACGGATCGATTTTTGGGAAATACTTGCTGATGAGCTGTTGTACGTTCGGATTCAGAAGTTCCGGCGGGACGATGACAAACTGTTGACCGTCCCCCGTACAGTTTGGCCAGCCGACGCAATATGTATCAGTGGCAATCTCCTGCGGCGTCAGCGTTACGCCTGACGGAACAGAAGGAAGAAGGTCCGAATTCATATCATTGGGATCCGTGACTAGCCGCGAAAAGTCTCCATTCCAAAACGATGGATGCGGCAGCTTGTTGTCCGTCACCTGTAAGGAATCTCGTTGGTAGTTTCTCTCGTACGCCATGAAAAACCACGTCTTCTTCAGACCTGGGATAGGACCGCCGAACGAGCCACCGATGTCGTTATAGTTGAAGTAGGGCGAAGGGTACGGATACAAGGAGCCTGCTGCGTCGCGGATTCCCTGCTGATCCTGAATCGTCAATCCGGACAGAGCCGAATTCTTATTGTCATAGAAGACCGAGCCGTGAAACTGGTTGGAGCCGCGCTTGGTAGTCACGCGGATGCTGGAAATTCCGGCATATTCGGCACTGAAATCATTGGAAAGAACATTTAGTTCGCCGACCGCTTCAAGCGACGGCTCGCTAGCAGAGGGAGAGCCATCCAGCGTGCTGGTGGAGCGCTGCCCGTCGATGGTGAAATTTGCTCCATAGCTCTGGAAACCGACGAATTTGTATTGTCCGTTATCGACGCCCTGCGTGATATTCGGGTTCAGGTAAAGAAACGAATAGACATCTCGGCTGTCACGCGGCAGATCGATCACCTCGCGACTCGTGATCGTGTCAGAAATTGTCTGATCGGCCGTATTGATCGTTGGAGCTTCAGTAGTCACCACCACACTCTCGGAAGCACTCGAGATCTTGAGAACAGCATTGGCGTTTACCGTGTCGCTGCCGCTCAGGACGATGCCCGCAATCTCATGAGAAGTCATGCCAGGAGTGGCAATGGTCACCTTGTACGTCCCCGACGGAAGCCCGAACATCTGATATTCACCGTGAGGGTTCGTTTCCGCGTGACGGACGGTGTTCGTCGCTACATCCGCAATGGTCACGCTTGCGTTAGCGATGACTGCGCCGCTGGGGTCCGTGACTGTTCCCCGGATTGTACCGAGATCTGTGCCTTGCGCCAGCAGTGACTGCGCGCATCCAACCGTGATCACCAGCGCTAGCGAGATAACCAGACATTTTGTGAAGTTCATGGTGGGGACTCCTAAGCCTACGAATGCTTCCAATCACCAGCTCTTTTAAACCAAAACAATCAAGGAAAGCAAGAAATAAATAAATTATCGAAAGTATTCGACAGCCTTCGCAATCCCGCTAAGGTTGAAAGGGATACAAAGCAAAGCTCGGGACCACCCGGCGGATCACTCCTGCTTCGGATGGAGAATCGGGCCGCAATCCTGCCTGCAAGCACCGGAACAATGCGAGTAACTGTCCGACAATCACATCAAGCACGGGCATATCCTCATCGGCCAGGTCCGGGCACTCGCACGAAACCATTAAATCCCGCGCGCAGGCAATGTGACCTGCGACATCATGGCCGGCAACAATTCTCGCCAGCCCAAGTTGCTTTTGATCCATCTCTTTGAGGACATCGGACTCGTACGCTCGTACCATCGGATCTGAGGACAGGAAGCAAACCACCAAGGTGTTGCCGTCTATGTTGCTCATGGGACCGTGTCGTAATCCCAGCCACGTTTCACATAAGGTGGTAACCCGACCCGCTGTCATTTCAAGCATCTTGAGAGAGGCTTCTCTCGCCGCCGCGAACCGGGCTCCACTGCCCAGGAACAGGGAACGTCGAAAACGGTTTTCGGGCGAATTCCGCCAAAGTACTCATGTGATCCTGTAGAAGGGCAGATGCGCTGCGCGCTAGCGCGCTAATCAGCACCGTGTAAGCCGATAAATCCATCGGAAAGCCCAGAAAACGCGCGCCTAGCACCATATTCGTGAAGCTGCTCGTCATGACCAGGCTTCGGTCATTGGTGGCGTCGTCGAGAGTGATAACCCGCACTTTCGGGTCGCCGCGGAAGAAGTTGGCCAGACTGCCGTCCCGGTTGCACGTCAGAACCAGGTGGCGTGCGTCGGGTTCCAACTGCCTGACCAGAGCGAGCGCACCCACACTCTCGGGACTATCTCCTGAACGAGCCAGCGAAACCATCAATGAAGGTTTGCCGACGGGCAACGCATACCTCCCACCTGTGAGCAAGGCTCCGGCTGCCACGGTTTCTACGTTAATCTCCAGACTTTTGCGAAGTGCCAGACGCGCGCAGTCGCCCGCGTATTCCGAGCTTCCCGACCCGGACAATGACAGGCATGAAATGCCCTTGGCCAAAGCTTGCACTTCGGCAGCATGGGTCCGCATAAGTTCAGCCGTGCGAAGCCAGGTCGAGGGTTGCTGGCCGATTTCGCGGAAGGTATGAAAGTATCCGAGACGTCGCTGCTCCTCGTCGCTTCTCTCGATAATCTCCCTCGCCGCTGGCTGGACCGCGGAGGTGGCTTAACCACTCGGCTTGCGACAGGAACGGCGAATGCAAAGAAATCGACATCGGGAAACAGCAATTAATAGAAAGCAATGATACATTAAAAGAAAGTAAACGGAGAAATCAAATGAATTCCGCGGAACCGATCCGCGAGCCCGAAGCTTCCCAACTTGGCAGGGTTGTCGCGGTCCGGTGTAGTGCCTTCTTGTTTGATCTTGACGGCGTCCTCATCGATTCCACCCCCGCGGTACAGAGAGTCTGGTCCCGCTGGGCCATTGAACACGGATTTCAACCCGACACTGTAGTAGCACACGCCCACGGCCGGCCGAGCTTGAGCACAGTCCGGCATTTTCTTCCCGGTGCAAATCACGAATTGGAAAATCGCGAAATCGAGCGCAGAGAAATCGAGGACCTGGAAGGAGTCGTCGTGCTGCCTGGCGCGGTGGAATTGCTGACGAGCCTTCCTCCTCATCGCTGGACAATCGCTACTTCATGCACGCGTCGTTTGGCGGGAGCTCGACTGCGCGCCGCCGGGTTACCCATTCCTCCATGCATTGTTACTGCGACCGATGTGACTCGCGGCAAACCCGATCCTGAACCGTTCCTCAAAGCGGCCGCAAAGCTGGGGTTTCGAGCCTCCAATTGCGTTGTTTTCGAAGACGTTCCCGCGGGCGTTCGATCCGGTAAAGCTGCTGGAGCGCGTGTTGTCGCGCTGCGCACAACGTTTCCGGTGGCCGAATTGCGCGCGGCGGGAGCCGACTTCATCGTTGATAGTTGCGCAGACATTACTGTCAGGGAGGGTGCAGATAGCCTGGCAATGCACCTGAAGTCCCTTAGCGTGTAAATTGCAGTTGACCATTCGCATTGAAAAGGAGATCACCGTCATGCGTCGGAGAGACGTCCTGAAAGGCGCGGCACTCCTGCCTGCTCTAACTCGCCTGAACTTTGCTCAGAACGGGACCATTGTCGATCAAGTCTGTTTCCCCGAATCGCCCACACAGCGTTTGAACCAGGGGCCCTTCGACGTCGAACAAGACGAGGGTTGGCAAACGATTCTGTTTACTACCCCGTCCGAAAAGCCGTTGCGAAATCCAGGACTCGGTCTCGTGGGATACACCTGGGAAGAGAGTGGACCATCGCTCGCGGCCCGCGCCGGTCGAGAAACGCTGGAGCAACATGTAGAAAAGATTTCCAGCCTGCCCTTCGTTGACGTTTTGTATATCCGCTGCGATTGGCGCAACGTACAATCCCGCGCTGGACGGCTCGATCTTGATCCAGTCTGGGCTCTCACGATGGATGCGGCCAGGCGTAAAGGACTTCGCGCAGCGTTTCGAATTCAGTTATCGAACTATTCTTTCCAGCCTGAGCAGGTTGCCCTTCCTCCGTTCTTGCGCGAGCGAATTCCGCTCGTAAAAATCGGGCGCATCCCGGGCCACGGGGACGCCCAATTTCGGGAACCCCAATATGACCACCCCGAATTTCAGAGAGCCTTCGCGGAGTTGAACGACCTACTGGCCGCGGAGTTTGAGGGCAATCCACTCATCGAATGGATGGATCTGATGCAGTACGGGTTTTGGGGGGAAGGTCACACCAGCAACTTTCCCAATCCTTTCCCGGACTATGTCACAGCGGAGCAAACCTTCGTCAAGATGACGGCTCGCCAACTCGACACCTGGGAGAAAACGCCGCTTGCGGTGAATTCGCAGCCGGATATCAGCAACGTCGGGAATCGCACCGTTCTCGACATGGCCGTGCGGGCGGGCGCATGGATGCGATCGGACAGCATTATCGTCGAGGAACCGATTCAGATCGATGAACTCGCCAACCGCCCGTCCTGGACGGCAGCCATTCTCGAGGATGGTTACTTCCGCCAGTACGACACCCAGAAACTCAGACCAGACGCGTCCGGAACCAACGTGCTGGAAAATTACATGCTTCACGCGCTTGATGTCAGGGCGAATTACTGGGCTTTGTGGACCGAAGCCGACAACTTGGCGCGCTACAACGAGATGTACCCTCGCGGATTCGAACGTCTCCGCACCAACATGGGATACCGCCTGCGGCCTTCGTGGGTGTGGCAGCGAAAAAGATACGAGACTTTCGAAGTGATCATATGCGTCGGCAATCGCGGAGTGGCCGGGGTTCCGGGCGTGCTGTGGTTGCACTTGGAGAGTCCCGACGGCAAAATCAATTTGCAAGGAGCACTCGACGCGGGACATCCTCACGGCGGTGGACTCCGGCAAGCATCCTTTCTGCTCCCCAAAGGTTACAGCGGCAAGCTCAATCTGTCGGCCCAGCTGGAGATTCGTCGCGGTGTAAGAAAGCCGATCGCCTGGGCATGTGAACAGCCAGTCAATCCGGACGGCTCAATCACCGTGGAACTCAAAGGAGAAAACGATCGCGGTTGGAGAAAAGGCGTTTGATGTCGCTCGCCCGGATTCGACTGCGCGCAATGGTCGGTTAGCGAGTTGCTCTCTCGTTCGCAAGCCGCGCGAGTTCAAAGCAGAGATCGACCGACGGAAAGACTTCGGTAATCGTGGGCTTCGGATTGCCACCTCTTAGGGCTTCAACAAACGCTGCGGCTTCGTCGTAGCATCCGTTTACGATGTCTTCGGGCGTTTCAGCAGGTACATTTTCCGCTTGGACGATCGTTCCTTCCCGAAAACCGCGCCACCCAAGTTCCGGCCCAAAGGGGCAAGTGACCGACGCGCGAAAGCCGTCGCCAAATAAATCATAGGTCTCTTCCACCATTCCCGCGGTTGGCAGCACGTCGACGCGTCCAGAAATTCCGTTCTCAAATTGCAGGTCAACGGCGTACCACGCTGTCGTCGAGGATGTCTTTAAAGTACGAAGATGAAATGTGCCGACCTGCCCAGCGATATGGCGCAACGTGTCTACGGCATGGACCGCTGTGGCCCAGAGGAACTCCGGTTCGTGGCGGGCGTGCCTGGCGAGGGTGCAGCGTACGTAGCGAAGATGTCCGGTCTGTCGGGTCCACTCGATCGCTCGGTTGAGAAGCGGCATGAACCGCCGGTTCACGGAAACCATGTTCGAAGTATTCGTCGCCGCAGCGCAGTCCCGGAGCGCCTGCGCTTCGGCCAGCGATACGCCCAGAGGCTTTTCGACCACGCAGGGAATCCCCATCTTCAACAGTTTGATTCCGAGTTCAGAAATGTTTCCCGGCGGCACGACGGCGATGCAACCGTCGAGTTGCTCGTGCCTCAACATCTCATCGACGGCACGATAAGCCGCCACAAAGCCGTACTTCTTGCTGAAGTCCAGAGCGCGCTCGAACTGCAGATCGCAAACTGCGGCCAGCAGGATTTCGTCAGGATGCGTCGCTTTATATCGAGCAAGTGGGATGGCATGCCCGCTCTCTGAATGTGCTCCGCAGCCGATCAATCCAAGACGAATCATATGCGAATTACTCCATCGGCAACGGATTGGATCGTCCATTGCCACCCAGCGTCGGCTTCACGACGTTCGCCGTTCCGCGCACGAACCATAGGGATACTCCCACCGCAACCGTAAGCGCAGAAAACCAAACAACAGTTATCCGCTGATTGGCCGGCACGGTGACGAGCAACACCAGACTCAACAATCCAATAAAGGAAATCGTGCGGCTTAGAAAGCGGAATACAGGTGCAGTGAAGTCCACCGAATCCTTCAACTCTGTTGCCACGTCGACTGGTGTATTCAAGTTTCTGAACAGCAGCGCCCGGCCGGGAGTATCTCCCCGGTCGAACAGCATAGTCATGAAAAAAACGCCGAAGGACGCAGGAATAATAATCGCGACCTGCTGAATCAGGGACCAGTGATAGACAAAGGCTCCAAGCATTCCGAGAATCAGCCCGGTGGCGAATGATGCCAGGCCGGACCATGGAGGCGTCCGGCGTACCACTAGCCCGAGCAGCGCGGGAGGCCCGTAAGCCAGCGACATCAGGGTGTTGAATGTGAGCATGATCTGGAAAACGGTCTGCCCGCTGGCAGCCATGATCACGGCGATTACAGTTGTCGCTCCCCCGATCAGAAACGTCGTGACCCACCCCACGACGAGAAGTTCATGTTCTCCGGCGCTCTTTCGGAACAGCGACTGATATACATCCTTGGTGAGAATCGCGGATTTCACGTTGAACTGGGCGGAAAGATTGGCCATGGTGGCGCTGAACATCGCCGCTAACATGACTCCGATCAAGCCATGCGGCAGCAACGTCAGGCTGGCGACCGCGTAAGCCGCTTCGCTGGCGTTCGGCAGCCCCATGCGGGGCAGTTCCGGGTAAAGCACGCGCATTGCCATGGGCGGAATGAACCACAAGAAGGCTCCGACGAAAAATAGTCCGCAGCACAGCAGTGCGATTTTGCGCGCCGACCGCTCGTCATCCACGCTGAAATAGCGCTGTGCCATAGCGCTGGTGTTGTATCCAAACGCGACCATGACCGTCCATGAGGCAATGTAAAGCCAGCCAAACTCTCCGGAAACATGTAGCGTTTTCATATCTGGCGGCAGGGAGTGCACCAGACCGGCCACTCCGCCAACGCGGGCGAGAGACATGACGACGAGAACCATGCAAAACGGCATGAGGATGGCGGCCTGCAGGAAGTCGGTAACGACTACGGCCCACAAGCCGCCCAGCACGCAATAGAAAACAATCAGGGCGCCTGCACCAAGAATCGTCCAGGTCACTGGAATGCCGCAGGCAGAAGACACGAAGAGGCTCAGCCCAAACAGCGTGCTGGCGCTGGTAAACAGTTGAAATACGATTGTGGTCCAGGAAAAAACTTGATGAGTAGCCGGATTGAAGCGCCCCGAGAGATATTCCATCACGGTGGTAATACGGCTGCGCCGCCAGCGCTTGGCGAAGATGAAATAGCCAAGCAGGAAACTCAAAGCGTTCCCGATATAGAGCCCGATCGCTGCGATGCCCGAGCGATATGCGACACCGGCTGCACCAGTGAAGGTCCAGGCGCTGAATCCGGCCATGAAACAACTCAGTCCGGCGACGAGCCAGGGAATGCGACTCCCTCCCCGAAAATATTCGGCCGCGCCTCGGTTGAAGCGCAGAACATAGAAACCCACACGCACCATCAGGAGCGCATAGAGGGCTATGACCGCGTAGTCTATGAAGTTCGCACCCGCCATAGATGAAGCTTCCTTATACTTTGTTTTCCATCGAAATAGAAGCTAAAGAAACAATAAAAGAAAGAAATAGTCGATATTCGAATGCTATACTCTGTCGCATCATGCGCCGCCCTTCCCTATTGATCAGTGCAGGAGAAGAGCTATTTGCATCATTTTTCCCGCGCCAAGAAGTAAAGCGCTTGAGCCGTCTATTCCAATGGGAGCGGCAAGGAACCAGCAAATCCAACGCGGATTTCAGTCAGCGCCTGAGCACAACCGACGCGCTGGTAACCACCTGGGACAGCCCTCATCTTGGAGACGACTTGCCACTCCTGGCTCCCCGGCTGCGCATGATTGCGCACTGCGGAGGAGAAGTGAAATCGCGATTCTCGCGATCGCTGTTCAAACGCCTGACCATCACAAACGCGCCCGCCCCTATGGCCCGCGCCACCGCAGAGTTGGGCGCTGCTCTGCTCCTGTATTCTGCGCGAAATGTAGACTTCTATCGTTCCGAACTGCGAAAGCGGTCGAACGGGATCTATGACGAAGTACACCTTCACGGCAGTTCTGAATCGCTGGTCGGACAAACGGTAGCCATGATCGGGTTTGGCCGGATCGGTCGCGCCCTGGTGGACCTGCTGCGAGGTTTTGACCTCACGTGGTTAGTTCATGACCCCTACGCTCCGCACTCTCTTTCCCTGCACTATCCCGTACGATTCGTCGGCTTACAAAAGTTGTTGTCCCAGGCCGAGTTGCTGGTCCTGACAGCGGCGTTGACCGAACAAACACGGGGTCTGCTGGATCAGCAGAACCTGGCGCGCCTGCCGGACGGCGCATGCGTCATAAACATCGCCCGCGGCGGCCTGATTAATCTCGACGCTCTCAGGCGTGAGGTGAAGCGGGGGCGGCTGCGCTGCGCTCTTGACGTGACGGACCCACAGGAACCACTTGCGGTCGGAGATCCGTTGAGGGCCCTGCCAGGAGCGATTGTTACCCCGCATATCGCAGGGAGCGGACGTCGAGTCCGGGAAGGCATCGCGCACGTCGTACTCGATGACCTGGAAAGATTTTTTGGGGACAAGAAAGTTACAAATCGCGTGACTACTTCGATGCTGGACCGAATGACGTAAGCATGAAAGTCTCGTTCTCAACGCTCGCCTGCCCGGACTGGACGATGCCACAGTTCATTGCCATCGCCCAAAGCGAGGGCTATCACGGCATCGAGTTGCGTTTCGTGCAAGGTGAGGACTCGTTGTGGAAGTTGCCGGTGTTTTCAGGTAAGGAACTCGCATCCACGAAACGCGCTTTGGCGGATCACGCGTTGACTATCTCGTGCCTTGATACCAGTTGCCGATTTCACTCGCCCGATGCAGCCGAGCGTGGACGCTGGATCACTGAAGGAAAACGCATGGCGGATCTGGCCGCGGAATTAGGTGCTCCGGGCTTGCGAGTTTTCGGAGACACGATTCAGCCGGGAGCAGACCGCGCCTCTACGCAAGGCGCGATTGCGGAATCCGTTCGGCAATTGGCGGAGATCAGCGCTGCCAGAGGGGTCGAAGTCTGGATTGAGAATCACGGCGACTTTGCCGGCGCGAATGAGACCGCAGCCATTCTTCGAGAAGCCGCCTGTCCTAAGGCGGGTGTGGTTTGGGACCCGGCGAACAGTTTCGTCGCAAACCATGAGCGGCCCGCGGACGGTGCGGCGAAATTGGGAATTGCGATTCGCCATGTTCACATCAAGGATTTGCAGCGCGATCGAGACGGCTGGAATTACGTCCTGACGGGCGAGGGAGTCTTTCCGTTCCCTCAATTGAAAGCGGCCCTGCGGGATCTTCAATACGACCGCTATCTTTCTTTCGAGTGGGAAAAGAAGTGGCACCCTGAGATTGCGGACGCTGACATTGCCCTCCCCCATTTCGCGCGCTGGTTTCGGAAGAACTTCGCATGACTGAAGCGGGAAGCGACAAACTGCGCAGGTTGCGCACCGAGGATATTCCCGCCGCAGCCCAGTTATCGGCCCAGGCGGGATGGAACCAGACGGAGGAAGACTGGCGGACGCTGCTGGAATTGAGTCCGGACGGCTGCCTGGCAATCGAAGTGGATGGCCATCTGGCGGCGACAACGACTCTTCTCTGTTATGGGCGAAGGCTGGCGTGGATCGGGATGGTCCTGACCAAGACGGAATATCAACGACGCGGCTTTGCCAGAAGGCTGATGGCGCACGCCCTAGAGACTGCAGATGCGATGGGAATCGCAACGATAAAGCTCGATGCCACCGATCAAGGCCAGCCTCTCTATGAGAGTCTCGGATTCCGAAGCGAGCAGGAAATTGAACGCTGGTCACGATCGGGCGGGAACGAACAAATGCCGACCTTCCAAAATTCAATGCAGCAACCGTGGCGGGATATTGATTCCCTGGTATTCGGCACGGACCGTTCACAACTTCTCGAGAGACTGGCGCGGCTCAACGCTCCGAGATCAATTTCGCAGTCGTATTTGTTTACCAGGCCCGGCCGCGTGACGGCGTACCTGGGACCGTGCGTCAGTGAGGACCCGGGAACGGGTCGGCACCTCATCCACGAGTGCGTCCGGAACACTCACTGTGCCTGGTCATGGGATCTGTTTCCGCGAAATCAGTACGCGATAGCACTGGCTCGCGAACTCGGATTTTCTCCAAAACGGCATCTCTTGCGCATGGCTCGCGGGAAGGAGCTTCGAGAAAGAGAAAATATGATTCACGCGATCGCAGGATTTGAGCTCGGATGACCGTGAAGATCAAAACAGAATCAGAATTGGAAGAACTCCTCTCACGCCCTGACGTGGAAACCGCATCAGCCATGGCAGCGCTGGACGGCGATCTTCTCATCCTCGGTGCCGGCGGCAAGATGGGCCCGAGTCTGGCTCGCCTTGCGCGGCGCGCCGTCGATCAGGCAGGCGTCAAGAAGCGCGTGATCGCAGTAGCCCGGTTCACGAATGACAAACTGCTCTCTGAATTCGCTGCCGAGGGGATCGAAACTATCGCCTGCGATCTGCTCGACCGTGGCTCGCTCGAAAAACTTCCCGATGTTCCCAACGTCATCTTTATGGCTGCCCGCAAATTCGGCACCTCTGGCGAGGAACATCTGACGTGGGCTATGAATACCTACTTGCCCGGACTGGTCGCCGAACGCTACCGCAACTCCAGGATCGTCGCCTTTTCCACCGGGAACGTTTATCCGCTCCGCCCGTTGGCGGACGGAGGAGCGACGGAGATGACGCCGGTGGCTCCCCTCGGTGAGTATGCGCAATCGGCTCTGGGCCGCGAGCGCATGTTTGAATATGGATCGATGCGATGGCACACTCCAGTCGTCCTTCTGCGCCTGAACTATGCAGTCGAACTCCGGTACGGAGTGCTCGTCGATATTGGACGGGCGGTATTCGAACGGCGTCCCATTGACCTATGCATGCCGCGGGTAAATGTAATTTGGCAGCGCGATGCCAACTCGTGGTGCCTGCGGTCGTTCGCGCACTGCCAGTCACCGCCCCTGGTCCTGAATATCACAGGCCCCGAAACGCTTTCGGTTCGGGGCCTCGCGCTGGAATTTGGCAAGTACTTTGGCGTTGAACCTACTTTTGTTTCCTCAACCGGCCCCACCGCCTTATTGAGCGACGTCAGCAAGGCGCGGGGCCTTTTCGGAAGCCCTACGGTAGAACCGAAGGAAATGATTGAATGGATTGCGAAGTGGATTCTCGACGGTGGTGCAATTCTGAATAAGCCAACTCACTTTCAGGCGAGGGACGGGAAATTCTGATGCAGTTGCGCGAGAAACTGCTCTCGGGCCTGGTAATCCCCGCCCATCCTCTGGCTCTGAACTCCCATCGCCAACTGGACGAGCGCCGCCAACGAGCTCTGACGCGGTACTATCTGGCCGCAGGCGCGGGCGGCATCGCAGTGGGAGTTCACACCACCCAGTTTGCCATTCGCGATCCCAGGTTCGGATTGCTCGAGCCGGTGCTTACATTGGCCGCCGAAGAAAGCCGGAGTAGTGGCCTGGTGAAGATTGCGGGAGTTTGCGGCAAAAGCAAGCAGGCGTTGGCCGAAGCGGAACTCGCCGCACGGTTGGGCTACCATGCCGCACTTCTGAGTCTGGCCGATCTGAAGCACGAAACCATTCCTGAACTCTTGGACCACGCACGAACCCTTGCCAGCGTCGTCCCGATCATCGGTTTCTACTTGCAGCCTGCCGTTGGAGGACGTCTGTTGTCCTACGAATTCTGGCGTCAGTTTGTTGAGATTGAAAACGTAGTAGCGATCAAGATTGCACCGTTTAATCGCTATCAAACTCTTGACGTCGTTCGCGCCCTTGCTCAGTCGGGCCGCGCGAAGGACATTGCTCTATACACAGGAAACGATGACAACATTCTTAACGACCTGCTCACGAAGTTCGATTTCGGCACAGAGCCGCTGCGAATCGTGGGCGGCCTGCTGGGGCATTGGGCCGTGTGGGCCAAGACTGCCGTTTCTCACCTCGCCCTCGCGCAGAAACATTCCGATCCGGTCCCCGGCAGACTGCTGACGCTGGCTCAGCAAGTCACGGATGCGAATGGCGCCATCTTCGATCCCGCGCACAATTTTCGCGGATGCATTCCGGGCATTCATGAGATATTGCGGCGTCAGGGCTTGCTCGAAGGGCGCTGGTGTCTCGATCCTAACGAGGAACTCTCTCCCGGTCAAAGCGAGGAGCTCGATCGCGTCTGCCGATCCTACCCGCACCTTCAAGATGACGCATTCGTACAGGAGCACCTCGATGAATGGCTTCACTAATCTCGTACTGGTATTGCTCTTCTTCTCGGGTGTGGCAGGAGGTTCTGGCCAGTCCGTAATCGAGAGTGTCCACGCAACTCAAGATATTCCGCTGCATCTCGATCCAACGTCAGATTTCTGGCGTGCCTCACGCCCCGTGTATATGGAGAAAGATGGTTTCGGGAAGGTTGTCCCTCGGTATCGCACCGAGGTCCGGACACGCTGGACGAAAAACAATCTCTACTTTCTGTTCGTTTGCCCCTACGAGGAACTGCACGTCAAGCCTGCTCCAGATACTCAGACAGAAACCAATGAACTATGGAACTGGGACGTTGCCGAAGTCTTTATCGGCTCTGATTTCACGAATATCAAGCGCTACAAAGAGTTTGAAATCTCCCCGCAGGGAGAATGGGTCGATCTCGATATTGACCTGAGCAAGCCGCACCACGAAGACGGATGGACCTGGAACTCCGGCTTCGAAGTGAAGGCGCGCATTGATGAAGGCACGCACACCTGGTACGGAGCGATGCGCATTCCCTTGGCTGCGATCGGCGCCCTTCCCCCGGTAGTCGGAAATACCATGCGCATCAACCTGTTTCGGAGTCAGGGACCGCCTCCCCATCAGCAAGCAATAACATGGCAGCCTCCGATGAAAGATTCGTTTCACGTTCCTGAACGTTTTGGTTTGATCCGATTGGTGGAAAAGCCTGCGGAGAAGGAGTGATTCGCTTGAATAAGTGGACTATCGATAGAGCTGCCCTGCTCGGCACATTCGCAATTCTGACTCTCATTCCGCAATATTCTCTTGCAGCGGATCCCTATGCGGTGACCGTGGAACACGGCGTCGCGGTGACGATGCGAGACGGCACGATACTTCGCGCCGATATCTACCGGCCAGTAGCGCCAGGAAGATTCCCCGTTCTTCTCACGCGAACTCCGTACGACAAACATAGCGACGGTGACGTCGATTTCGGTCACAAGGGCGCGGCCCGCGGGTATGTCGTAATCAACCAGGATGTTCGCGGACGCTACACATCGGAAGGCGAATGGTATCCGTTCCTGCACGAATCGAACGACGGCTACGACACCGTCGAATGGGCGGCGGCGTTGCCGTATTCCGATGGCCGAGTCGGAATGTACGGAGGCTCGTATGTCGGGGCGACCCAGATGCTGGCTGCGATTGCACATCCGCCACATCTGTCGGGAATATGTCCGGTCGTCACCGCAAGCAACTATCACGATGGATGGACGTACCAGGGCGGCGCTTTTGAACAGTGGTTCAATGAATCGTGGACCTCAGGTCTGGCCCAGGATACGTTGAACCGATTTGTGCAAAGGCACACGAATGCGTTGAACGGCATCGCCACACTCCCTCTTACGGAATACCCGCTTTTTGAATTACCCCAGGCAGCCTCCCATGCAGACCTGCTGCGCGCTCTGGCTCCTTACTTTCTTGACTGGGCGGCTCATCCCGCCTATGACGATTACTGGAAGAAATGGTCCATTGAGGATCACTATACCGACATCAGCGTGCCTTCGCTGACAGTCGCGGCCTGGTATGACATTTTCCTCGGCGGATCATTGCGCAATTACATCGGAGTGAAGTTGCATAGCAAAGATGAAGCCGCGCGACACGGACAACATCTTATGGTCACTATCGGCGGCCACGCCGGGTCCAGCCGTAAGATTGGCGATGTCGATTTCGGCCCCACCTCCCCGTTTGATGAGGACGAAACTACCTTGAGTTGGTACGACTATCTTTTCAAGAACGCTGCCAATGATTTCTCGCATCCCAAGCCAGTAAGACTCTTTGTGATGGGCGCTGATCAATGGCGGGAGGAGGAGGACTGGCCTCTTGCCCGTGCTCGCAATACAAAATACTTCCTGCATTCGGGCGGAAAGGCCAACTCAGCACAAGGTAATGGCGCACTAGGGACAGCAACTTCTCGCTCGGACAAGCCTGACCAGTACGTCTATAACCCTGCAAACCCCGCGCCCACGCTCGGTGGTCCTTTGTGTTGCGACTCCGGGCATCTTGGACCTGGTCCTCGCGACCAGCGCGTCATGGAAGCACGTCCTGATGTCTTGGTCTACTCGACTCCTCCACTGGAACAGGACATGGAAGTAACGGGGCCTGTTCAACTCGAACTGTTTGCCAGTTCCTCCGCCGTGGACACCGACTTCACAGCCAAGCTGGTGGACGTCGGCCCAGACGGATTCGCGCAAAACCTCACCGAAGGAATCTTGCGCGCGAGGTATCGCGATTCACAGGAAAAGCCAGAACTCATGAAGCCAGGCCAGATTTACAAGTTCATGGTGGACTTATGGGCGACCGCCAACGTCTTTCGCAAGGGGCACACATTGCGACTGGAGGTCAGCAGCAGCAATTTTCCCCGTTTCGATAAGAACCTGAACACGGGTGAGAATACTGCTGTCGGCGGAAAGTCGATGCCGGCTACGAACACGATCTATCACGACGCCGAGCATCCGTCGGCCCTGATTCTTCCGATCGTGCCGACCACCTGAGCGATTAAGACAAGAGACCGCGACGCCGGTCTGTGACCATATCCGAGGAGAATTCCATGCCGAACAGCACGACAAAACACATCTTTCTTGCCCCGGCTCCGCGGATTGTGTCCGACATTTTTGAGGAGAACGACCTCCACCGGTTGCGTGCACTCGGAGATGTGGTGATTCACGAAGGCCCCGTCACAGATGCAGTCTTTGAAGAGAGCGTGGCAAACTCGGAGATCATCATCGGCCAGATTGACTTGCCCGAATCTCGGCTCAAGCGCGCCACGTCGCTCAAAGCTGTATTCAATGTGGAGGGCAATTTTCTTCCTAACATTGATTACGCTTACTGCTTTCGCCACGGCATACGCGTGCTCAATATAAGTCCCGTATTCGCCGAACCCGTTGCCGAAGCGGCGCTGGGCATGGCGATAGACCTCGCTCGCGGCATCAGCCGGTCAGATCGCCATTTCCGCCAGGGTGCCGAGCAGTACGGATTGGCCGCGAACAACGAGGCCTTTTCTCTCTTCCGCCAATCCATAGGCCTTATCGGCTTGGGCGATCTCGGCCGAGCGATCTTGCCGTTGCTTCGCCCTTTTGGTTGCCGCATTCGCGCATACGATCCGTGGCTACCAGCCGAATACATCAAAGACTTGGGGTGTGAAGCCTCTTCCCTGGATGAGGTTCTGCAAAGCTCGCGCCTTATTTTCGTGGTCGCCGGGGTAACATCGCAGAATCAGGGTTTTCTGGGCGCAAAACAGTTTTCCGCGATGCAGCGGGGCGCGGCCTTAGTCCTGGTCAGCCGCGCAGCAATTGTGGATTTTGACGCGATGCTCGATTCCGCCGCGAAGGGGCACATCCGAGTCGCGACCGACGTTTTTCCAGAAGAACCGCTACCTGCCTCACACGCGGCACGTCGTACCGACAATGCAGTGCTGTGCGCGCATCAGGCCGGCGCGATGGCAGCAACGATTAAGGGAATCGGAAAGCTGGTTGTTGCGGACGCGGAATTGATCGCCCTGGGGCTTCCCCCGATTCTATGCAAAGTTGCCCAGCCGGAAACGGTCGCCCTGTTTCGCAGTAAGCCCGTCATCAAAACCTGACGACCAGCAGCACGCCAGGCTCAGAGCAGAAACAATCGGCGGGCGCAGTCCGCCATGATTTCTGCCTCCCACGCGGGACGCAGTGGATTGTTGGGGTGAGTACGATCGCTCGGAATCCGTCCGATCAGGTTGAGGAACACTGCGGCGGAATGTTTGTACGCTGGAACAGGCGCGCGAAAGGCAACATTTCCCAGGTACTGCAGAGCGTCCGAAAGACCGTAATATTTGGGGTCTCTGTTCTCCCAGAATCGGTCTCGCTCGGCGAATTTCTCCGGCGCAAAGGCCGCAAGTCCCAGCAAGTAGTCCGATCCGTATTCGATCATGCTTATGCCCAAGTCGTTTCCCGTATAGATGCGAAAGTCTGGCCGATGTGCATCGCGAAGGGCGAGTCGTTCAAGTTCCAGAAGACGGTCGAGGGATGAATGTTTCATCCCCTTGATCTCCGGAATGTCCATTAAGCGCCGGATTGTTTCCGAGTTGTAGATCTCTCCATTCTCGGCAAACATCGAGCCCAGTTCGAACGCGAGCACGTGGGGATAGTCTCGACATATGTCTTGATAGGTTTCAGCAATGATCGCAGGAGCCTTACCGTGCAATCGGGCGGTTTGGAACAGGATCGGTATGCCATCGAAGCGAATGATGGTGTCAATCTGCCGGCGATAAAGCGTCACGATGTCGTCGCCTGGATTCTGTTCGATATACGCTCCCGCCACAAACGGAACGCCCTTCCCGAGAGCCTGCCGCGTCCAGTGCAGGACCTCTTCCTTGTCCGTATCACTCAAGTAGTTCACGTAACCGGTGTCCATATTGACGGCGTTCATCAGCCCAACTCGATGCGTGGAGATCAACTGATTCGCGAACGCTTCGACGGCTACTCGGCCATCCGGCTCGAATGGCAACAGTGCGGCGGCAATGCCCTGCACTTTGCGGTGATTTCTGCGCTCGGTCAAATCGTCGATCGTCATTCCTCGGTATCCACTACGGGTTGTGCCCGACAGTCGTCAGCGATTCTTGGCATCCTTCAATTTTGCGGCCATGTCAGACTCTTTATAGTATTTGTCCAGCGGATAGCAACCCGACGGGAGTCCGTTGCGCGGGGCGGTCGTGCAATCGCTGAAGGTGCGGCACACCAGCTTCCGCTTAACTGGGGTGCCGGCCGATGCCTCCCACAGAAACTCGGGATAGCTCAATACCATCCGGCCAAGCCCCACAAAGTCGACCCAGCCTTCGCGCACGGCGGCCTGTGCAACGTTCGGCAAGAAATCCTGCAGATAGCTGTACCCAGATCCAACCATGAGCAAGTTGGGGAACCGTCTCTTGAGGTGACGGGTCGCCTCCATCTGCCGCGCAACTCCAGCGAGCGGATCTTCTGGTGGCAAATATCCATCGGAAGGCGGATACAGTGCCGGGCGTTGAATGTGCGGGTTGTAGTAGGGACTACCCGCGGTAATGTTCACCAACTGAATTCCCAGCTCTTCCAGTAGTGCCAAAAAATGTTCCGGCTCACTCAGGTCAGAGTCCGTCGGGTCCAGCGGATTCACTCCAAATCCCCAACGGTAGGGGAGCAACTCGGGGCCGGTCTCCGCAACACCCCTGCAGGATTTTCCGTTTGTGCTCTGCTTTGGATCAGAGTGGAACGGAATGGTGTCGATCGCCGACAGACGTACTCCAATGTGCAATCCCGGGCAGAGCGAGCGGATTCCCTGAACAACTTCTCTAAGAAAGCGCGTGCGCCCTTCAAATGTGCCGCCGTAGAGGCCCTTCCGCGTGTGAGCGCTGAGAAACTCATGGCCCAGATATCCATGGCAGTGCTTAATGTCCACGAAATCGAAACCCAGTTGCCAAGCCATGTAAGCGGCGCGATGGAAGTCTTCGATGATCGATTCGATTTCGCCATCACTGAGCAGAGGATAGTCGGAGG
The DNA here is from genome assembly GCA_963727085.1 of Terriglobia bacterium. GTDB lineage: Bacteria > Acidobacteriota > Terriglobia > Terriglobales > Acidobacteriaceae > Sulfotelmatobacter. Next base: position 1,192,070 of record CAVSER010000009.1, read on the forward strand.
ACAATTTCAGGCGCTGATCCAACAACGGATGACGGTAAAGAATCCGTGGTTCGGGCCGGGAATATTCGTTCGGGCGGCAGTACCGGCCAGAATGCGTCAACTGCAAACCAATGACTAATCCATCATCGCTGCCGGTTGTCGAAATATGCTCGCGCACTAAATCCGTTCGCAAACGCCCGAGGCTTTCTTGCGTTCGAGGGGACGCTAGAAGCTGATTGGGATTGGCTCGCCCTTCATGGGAAACCGCAACTGCCTCTCCGCCCCAAATGAGCTTGCCGCCGCTGCGGCCGAAGCGCTGCCACCGGCGAACAGTATTCTCTGAAGGTGCTCCATCCGGAGTTGCATCCCAACCTTCCATCGGCTGCACTGCGATTCGGTTGCCGATTTTGAATTGCCCTCGTTCCAACGGCCAACGCAGTGGCGATTGCGCTCCGGCCACGATCTGAGGATCGCACGGAATCTGCAGGTGGAGGGTCTGCAGGTGATCCTGAAAACCTCCAACATCTTTCAAACTCCCAATGCGAACGATTGCTCCAACGCTCATGCAGTTCTCCGCCGATCGGGTAAACCCAAAACGGCCAGTCCGCCGAGCAGCGCCAACGCCACTAATACAAGGCAGCTCACCGCATAACTGCCGGTCGTGTCGCGCAAGTGGCCTATCAACCAGGGTGCAGCCGCATCTGCAATGGCTCCCGCGGCCAAGAGCACACCCAGCAATCTCCCGAGGATCTGAAGCCCAAAGATTTCCGCCGTCACCAATGGAATGATCATGTAGTCGCCACCAAGACCGATGCCAAAAATCGCGGCGGAAAAGTAGAGGGCACTCTGGCTGGTTCCCAGAAACAAAAGAGGGATACCTGCCGCGACGAGTAGGTACGTCAGCAGCATGACGTATTTTTTTGAAAACCGATCAGCAAGCCAGCCTATGAATAGCCGGCCTGCGATGCTGAATCCCAGCACCAGGGACAGGACAGCTGCGGCATCCCGCTGCGTGAAATGCCGATCGAGACTCAAGAAGAGCTTCAGATTCTGCTGTGTTCCACTGACTGCGGCAATCGAGCACACACTCCCAAGCATCAGCAGATAAAACGACAGCTCCTTGAATGCAGACATTGAACCCGCGGACATGCCCGATCCAGAATTTATTCTTGCGCGTGGTGGTTCTTTTACCAGGAACGCCAGGGGGAGCGAGACAACGACGATCGCAAGGCCCAGCAATCGCAGGGAGGCCTGCCATCCGAAATGCTGGACGAGCGCGTGCGATATCCAGGGAACGGTTGCTCCCCCGATGCCGATCCCGAGGTAGGCAAAGCCCATCGCTTTTCCACGGGATCGATCGAACCAACCTGTCAACAGTACCTGGTTTGGCAGCGGGCCTCCGCAAACATAGCCCAGCGCATTGAAAAAGTAGAAGAAGTAAAACATCCCGAGGCTTGAGGTCCATCCCAAACCCACCAGCGCTGCCCCTGCCATCACGATGCCGGCCATCATCATGCGGCGGAGACCGAAACGATCCACGACCCATCCTGCGAGAACCCCGAAGATGGGTCCGACGACAAGTTTGCTCAGCGCATTGCCTGACGTCACCTGTCCCCGTGTCCAACCGAACTGCTGCACCATGAAGTCGTAGTAGAAAGGCAGTCCCCACAGAGCAACGCCAACAATACAAAACAGCACCACAAAAGCTGTCGCGGCTGCTTGATACGACTGGCGTCGGCTCGACTGAGATTGCCCGGCGATTGGTCCGTCCTTTTTTGAAAAATCGCTGATCGAGGTAGGTCGCGCGGCAGAGGTTTCGCTCGCCGGTCCCGCCATGGGGTGTCAGTTTAACATTCCACCCCTTCCAGGGAGAGGTGAGGCGTTCGCTCAGATTTTCAAAAAGATCTTCCGGCGATACATCCAATATAAGGTGATCCAGAAAATCAAAACTACTGCAAAACCGTGAAGTGCAGGCTGAAAAATCGGCCCCGCCATAAGAGTTATCTCTCTTCCAAAGTGGCGGCCCAAAGCGTTGCCAAAGAAAGATGCCATGGTCCAACTCATTACGTAGACGGCTATTGAGTTCATTCCGACCACCACAAGCGGGAACGCCCATCGCCGCCACTCTTTCCATTCGATGAGTGCGTAAAAACCGGCCAGAATCAGCACCACCCAACCTCCGCTATATAGCGTGTACGACGATGTCCAGACCCTTTTAACGATAGGGCAAATGCCCGCCCATTGACACACAAGGCCAAGCAACAGCAGGCCTGCTCCCGCAACTGCGAGGCCTCGCAATTTTTGCAGCTTCGATCCGGGGCTCTTGAGCCACTCTCCCGCCAGCAACCCCATAATCATGGTGCCAAGGGTGGGAATGAAACTTAGCGTGGACCAACCGCCCTCGTTGAAGGTGAAGGGATGTTCGCGCGGAAAGAGGTTCAAAAACCAAACATCAAACGCCCACGAAAGATTGGAGTTCTTGTTCCAGTGAGAAAGGAATCCGGTGTAGAGGTGAGGCCAGTTCGCTGGAACTCCGACCCGCGCATAGTCAAACTGCGGGCCGGGCGCTGGATAGAGCACGAAAGCCATCCAAAAGATAATTAAGATCAGCGCCAGCGTGATGACCTGCGTTCGCACGCGGGTGAATCCCACCAGAAATAAGAAGACGTAACCCAATCCTATCTGCGTCAGAGTGTCCTCGAACGTGAAATAAGTCTGAGAGGACCACAGTGACCGGAGAAAAATTCCCAAAACAATCAGGATGAACGCGCGCCTGACCGCATGCCCTAGCATAGGTCCGAAGGTTTGTCCCTTCAGCTTGCGGCTGGCAATCGAAAACGGAAGCGCAGCGCCCACCAGGAAAGAAAAAGCGGGCTGGATCAGGTCATGCAGTGAACACCCTTGCCACTCCACATGTTGTGTATTGAAGGAGATCACGCGCCAGATGACACTGTTTGGAAACGAGCGCGCCACCTCCCATAGGCGCATGTGCTCCGCGAGCATCAGGACCATTACCAAGCCGCGGAATGCATCCAGCGAAGTCAGCCGAGTGATGCCCTCAGCCTTGCGTTCAGGCTCTCTTCGTGGTGCTTCCGAGAGGGGCTTCTCAATCTGAGCGCTTTCGATCATCTAGGACTCCTATGACTACCTGAGCGACGGATGCAGATGTTTCTTGTTCTCATCCCCGAAGTCCGGCAATTGTGCTCAGGTCTGAACTGCAAACGCCGCCGTGCCCGATCGAACATTCCACTTGCCACGTGTGAAATCAGGAAATTTCTGCGGCGCGCCGTTCTGCGCTACAGAAGCTTCACTGAGAGGAGTCGGCGCACTCCATGCGGCGGCATCGTAAACATTAATATCCGGTATCAACCCCCGCTTCAGGCAGTCCATCAGCCTGTAGTTCATGATGTAGTCCATTCCGCCGTGCCCACCCATCTTGCGTGCCAGTTCTCCGGTGGTTTTCCAAAGCGGGTGCTCATACTTATTGCGAAAACCATCCATATTCTCCCAATCTTCCTTCTTTGGTCCGTCCAGGAAAACACGTGGCGGATAATCGGCGAAGATGCCCTTCGTGCCCGAGATCGAATTGAGGCGGCTGTAAGGCCGTGGATTGACCACGTCATGTTGGAGAAGAATTGTGCGGCCCATTTGGGTCTTGATGATGCTGGTGTTCATGTCACCGCAGACGTACTTCTCGGCGCGTTTCGGGTCTGCCTCCGCGAAGTTCGCCTTCACATAAGCGCTGAGAGAGGCCTCGGACGAACTCACCGAAACCATGTAGTCGAACCGGTCTCCGCGATGGATGTCCATATAATGGGCGACTGGGCCCAGTCCGTGAGTCGGGTACAAATTGCCATTGCGCTTCATGTGGGGAAACCGCCGCCACAGGCCTTCCCCTTCACTCGCGGTCAAAATGCTCCGCAAGTCGTGGAGATACGCCGCCTCTCCGTGCGTGATTTCGCCGAAGAGCCCATCCCGCACCATGCCCAAAACCATCATCTCGGTCGAGCCGTAACAACAGTTCTCCAGAATGACGCAGTGCTTGCGAGTAGCTTCCGAAGTGTCGACGAGTTCCCAGCACTCTTTCAATGTTGAACAGGCAGGCACTTCGACAGCGACATGCTTGCCATTTTTCATGGCGCTGATAGCCATCGGAACATGCCAGTTCCATGGAGTTGCGACGTAAACGATGTCGAGTTCGAGTTCTGTCAGGTTCTTGAAATCCAGTTCGCCCTTACTGAAGCCCTTGGGCTCTGCCTGGCCCGCGTCGGTGACTGCCTTCTGCGCTCGCGCCACTTTCTCCGGCACCAGATCGCAGATTGCCTTGACTTCGACCTTTTCAATCGCGAGCAAATCTTGCAGCAAGCTGGTGCCACGCCCACCGACGCCGATAATTCCCAGGCGCACCCGTTCTCTTGCTTCGAACGGGACGCCCATCATCGTCGAGCTTGAGCTTTTCGGTTCGCCGCTGAGGAGATTAGCACTCAAAATGTCGGGCGAAAGGGCAAGTCCAACACCGCTAATCGCGGTGCGCCTCATGAAACTCCGTCGCGAAATATCGTTAGATTCTTTATCCGTGGGCATGTCGTGTCCTCCCTGCTGGTTCCCACCGCTCAGAAAAGATAGCAGTTCTACAACAGAGCCAGTGCTTTCAGCCCTGATCAGGGTGGTTCAGCGAGGAACGGAGGCTTATCCCGACACCAAGCAACCCATGCGCTGTCGCGGGAACTCGACAGCCAACGAGCTTTCCGAAGTTGTTATCTTCACGCCGAGGTCAACCGGATAAACAAGTTTGGCATCCGGCATCGGCAAAGGCAATGTGATCTTCGCTTCCCCATCGAGTCTCCAGATCGCGAGTACCGTCCCGTCCTGCGACCGCATTCCGAGGGCAACCGGGTTTTGCGATGCCGTGATGTCCGGAAGTCCCAGGGGATAGAAAGGGAGTGCGTTTGGGATATGTTCACGGAGGAGCTCCTTGTAAATTCGGATTCCTTGTGCGACCTGGCTCCAGGATTGCGGCGAAAGCGAATCGACACGGCCACTTTGGTGAATTCGGCACATCATGGCCGTAACCATGTTGAAGCTGGCCTGGTCAGGGTCGGAATTCGCTACAGGATAAGACCAAATTGCCAATTGCTCAGGCAGAACGGCTGCCGACGCACCCACCAGAATCGCAGGTAGCTTCAGATAATCCTCCTGATCGGTCATCGACTGCATATGCAGCCGGCTGAGCATAGCGTAGTCCATGCGCCCCCCGCCGCTGCCACAGTTTTCAATCACCAGATCGGGATACTTCTTCAAGATCGCATCGAGCCACCCAAGGTGCGCACGGTTATGTTCGAGCAGGCCCTGTCCAAAGCTTTCCGCGTTCAGTTCGGTCCCCTGCAGCGAGTCGACGTTATAGTCCATTTTGATATAGCCAACGCCGTATTGATTCACTAGGCGTTCGATCACCTCGTCGAGGTAGCTCCGGACTTCGGGATTGCGAAAATCAAGCAGAAATCGCGAGTTCTTCAGCACGCGCTTCCCATGCCGCGCAAGGAACCAACTCTCTGGCTTTTTTGCAAGCAGGGATCTCACACCTGCAACTTCTGGTTCAAGCCACAACCCCGGAACCATTCCTGCTTGCCGGATCTGATCGAGCATGAACTTTAAGCCGTGGGGCCAACGTGCCGAAGAGGGTTGCCACGCTCCGATGGTCGGGCTCCAGTCCTCGTTGATGTCGGCATACCAGCCGGCATCGATCACGTAGTACTCGCAACCTGCCTTTGCGGCCGCTGCGATCAGCGGCAGTTCCTTTGCTTCGGTTGGGTCTCCCCAAAGGCAGTTCATGTAGTCGTTGAAAATTACTGGACATCGCGAATTGGCCTTGCCTTCCCTGACGCAGGCGGTACGGCGATAACGAGTTAATGCGGCCACAGCGTCGTTGAAGCCACCGCGCACGCATCCGATTGCGACAGGAACGGTCTCGTAGGTTTCTCCGGGATTCAAACGCTTCCAGGCTGCGGAGTGCAGGTCGTCCGGTCCGCCGAGGTATGCATAGACGTCGTCGGCATAGTTATTGCGTTCGGAGACATTGGATATCTCCCAATGCCACGATCCATTGTGTTCAATCTGCCAGAACCAAATAGTTCCCATTTCCACGTTCTCTGCCATTGCCATGGGCAGATACCGTGCCGTTGACCATGTGCCCACGCTGCTTGCTTGCGCCTCCGAACGGCTTGTACGCTCGTTCTCGACAAAGCCCATTTCTGACGGACGCATCGTGTGCCACTGTCCTTCTGCCATCCAGCTGTTCAGGGCAACATGGATACGAAGCTCACGATCGTAGTTCTGAGGATCGGCAAGACCATGGAGCATGGCCGAACTCAAGAACTCAATGCCAACAGGTACCTTACCCTCGTTGGTCACTCGCGAATGCCGGCGAACCACCGGGACGCCATCGAAGGCTTCATAAACGGACTCCACGCGCAGGTGCAATATCGGATCCGTGTGCGTTACAACCAGGCGCTTTCCCCCGGACGTTGACTCTTCGCGCCTACCAATAAACAGGAGCCGAACACCGGGCTGACCCAGGCCCGATTTCATGCCTTGATCAGGCGAGTCTTCCCCGCTGCATTGCAGGGCCACTTCGACTCCGCAAGACGTATTCGCGCCGGACGCTGCCCCGGCAGGCAAAAGGCGCTTTTGACGCAACCTGCCATCCTTCACTTCGAAGGAGAACACCAGGTCATTGGTGCTCCAGCGAAACAGCTCTTGACTGCTCGATGCCGAGGCGAAACTGGAGAAGCACGGAACACTGGCTCCGAATGCAACGAGCCCACTCGACCTCAAGAATGCTCTTCGGTTCATGAACACGGGAATCACTTCAACTGTTAACCATCGGAAATCGTGCTAAACAACAATCTGTTTATCCTGCCACAGGCAGATTGTGCAAACTGTGCGATGTGGAACCGGCCACATGCGGCGGCGCAACTCATCCAGCGCGTTCGACGGCCGGAAGAATGGCTGAATCAATCCAGCTTTCGGAGTCGCCACTTTCAATATCTTTGAAAAGCCACCAATGCTCGATATGCTGTGCCGTCTCTCCCGGATTAAGCTTTCGAAGTGGTCCTAGGGTCTCGAGTTCAAGCGAGTCCATGTCCGTATACACTTCGAAATTACATCCGAAGTCGGGGTATCGGGCGCTCTTCTCGACTTCAGCTTTCTTGATGAACAAATGTCCCCGCCGGAAGTAGGCGCCCCACCCGAACGAATTGAAGATTCCGCCCATCTGCTCCTTGAATGAACCAGCACAGTTGCTTGTCTGGTGAAGCTGCATATACTTCGTACCGATCTTCCATCGTGGATCGGCCAAGTCCGTGTAAGACCACAGAGCAAGGACTCCTTCGGGTAATAATCTGTTCGATGACATCGGCGCGCGCGGCGGAAGAGGGAGAATGGCCTTCCCGCCGCCAGCCATTACTGACAATGCCCATGGAGCTATCTCGGTTGGTTCATTCCCAAGGTTGCGGACGCGGTGTGTGACCGTGACCTGCGGTCCTGTGTCCGCGAGTCTGATCTCGATCTCCTTTTGTAGGCCAGTGCCCGGAGCCATGGATTCGGGAGGGGCGGTAAAAACAAAGGCGTCGTCCTGTCTCTTTACTGCAACCGGAAGATTGTCGGGATAGTATGTGCGCGCGATCTCCGGGGATACCCAGAGACGATGGCCTCCATAAACTCGGAAGGTCTGATCCCCGCGTTTTCCGGAATGCTCGGGGATCTCGTGGAACTCATTCTCCTTTCCCAGAAACCCAAAGAAGAGGATCCGAGGGCCGACTTCCGTCAGAACCAGCAACTGCACCGTGTCGTTGTAGATTTTGAACGCCTTCTTCCATAGATGGTGTTCTACTTCTTCGGTTTTCACTGTGCTGATTCCGGTAAGTTCCTGCACGTCCTTGGACCTCCAGGTTCAATCCATCGAAGAAAGCTTCCCCAGATCTGCTCGGATCAAAGGTTCAGGGCGCCTGCACAGAGACTGCTTTCCCCGTGTATTCAATGGTTTTTTCAGGGTTTGCTACGAGGCCCGGTCCCGCACCATGCTCTTTCGACACCCAAACAATATTCATCTGAATGCTTGCCGGCAACCCGGGATAGTATCCTTCTCGGTCTCCAATCGTGAGAGTCCGGTTGGCTTGGGACCAATGCAGAGGGACGAGAGAGTGAACTCCTTTCTCGTAGTCATAGCTATCGCCTGCGTCCTGATATAGCGTGAAGGTGGCATCCGCTCCAGGATAGATCCGCAGTTCGATCGGTCCTGATGGCTTCTCGTCGGCATACTCAATTTCGGGACCAAGAGGGAGAATTGAACCAGCACGCACGAAGAGTGGAATACGGTCCAGCGGGGCTTCTGCTTCGATCTCACGAGCACCTTTGTGCGCCTCGCCCGTCCAAAAATCGTACCAAGCAGGAGAATCAGGGAGATACAAAGTCCTGTGATTCGCGTCTGCTTGAAGCACAGGAGCAACAAGAATGGAAGGTCCAAACATGAACTCGTCGCCAATGTCACGAACTCTTGGATCCATGCGCCAATCCATAACGAGTGGGCGCTGAATGCTGTAGTCTTCAGTCGTGACCCGCCAGGCCAGCGAGTAAATGTATGGCATCAGGCGGTACCGTATCTTGTCGAACTTGATCAGGATGGGTTCGACCTTGTCGAACGCCCAAATCTCATTTTCCGGCCTGTGCCCGTGGGTGCGGAAGATCGGGCAGAAAACTCCGTACTCGAACCAGCGTGCATAGAGCTCCTGGAATTTCGGATCGTCAAGAGGTTTATCGTGAGGCGGCCAGTAACCACCAATATCGGTTGTCCAGTAGGGATATCCAGAAAGGGCAAAATTCAGCCCGGCTGCGACTTGGTGCTTTAAGCCCCAATACGAGCCGTAGACATCTCCCGACCAGACTGTCGCTCCGACTCGCTGCTGGCCGAGGAACGCGGATCTAGTCAACAGAAATACGCGTTTGCGATCTGTCGTTGCCTTCCAGTGCTGCTGGATTCCCGTGGTGTGCATGAACGGGAATACATTCGTGTACTCTGCGCCGTTGCCGATCGCAATCTGCTTGTTCTGGAGAATTGCATCTCCCATGTGGGGCCAATATTCTTCGGGCTCTGCGCTATCGAGCCAGAATGCATCCCAGCCCTGCGCGAACAGCTTGCTGACCAGGTTATTCCAATAGAAGTCGCGCGCTTTCGGGTTTGTAGCGTCGTAGACATGAGCATCGGGCACCAGAAAATGCTGCGCTTCAAGTCCCTTGTAATTCTCTGCCTTCGTATCAAACAATCCCCAGACCGAGAGCATGGTGTGAATGTGCTGATCATGCAGGCGACTCAATTCGGCCGGGACATCGGTGAAGTTCGAATTGAAGATCGGGTCTCCTTCTGTCTTCCACCAAAACCAGTCCTGGACGATCGCATCGAGCGGGATGTGTTCTTTGCGGTAGTGATCTGCAATCCCCAAAACCTCACTCTGCGAGACGTATCGATCCTTCGACTGGAAGAATCCGTAGGCCCACTTGGGAAGCAGGGGCGTATGGCCCGTAAGACTTCGGTATTCATGGACGATCTGCTCCAACTCGGGACCATAAATGAAGTAGTAGTCGATGGAATGACCCGCTAGTGAGTCGATGTTCAATTCAAGCGGAAAGCGGTTGTCAACGTTCGTCAGCGACGCGCTGTTCCACATCAACCCATAGCCTTTGCTCGACAAAAGCAAGGGGATGGCGACGTCGGTGTTATTCTGCGCGAGCTTCACTGTCGCTCCGCGGTAATTGAACATTCCGCTTTGGTGTTGACCCAGGCCATAGAACCCTTCGTCAAAATTCGGTGAAAACCGGTCTTCTAGATGGAAGGTCTTTTCACCATTTAAGTCGACGGGGTCGTACGTGCGGGGAATCGAAGTCCGCTCTCGTAACAGAGTGTCGTTTCCGCTGCTCATGAACTGTATACTTCCCCATTTAAGGGAAAGTTCTACCTTCAGAGTGTCGGTGGTAAGGAGCACCGTATCGGCTTGGCGCGACACCCCGAACTTTGCGCCCGGGCACGACTCTTTAGCGTCGAGCATCCATGGCGGGCTCCCTTTAGCGCTAACGGACGGTTCGAGTGTGGCGACGATGTGAATTACATCGGGACGGCAGACAGAAATGTGAAGATTCTCGTTACCTATCGTCGCGTTGATGCCGTCGGAAGATTGCACAAACGTGACGGGTGGCAGCAGCGGAACTTCCCACAGCTGTGCCTTCGCCGGAGTCGTCAAGACGAAAGAACTCACGGCCAGAGCGGAGATGAAGATGCTGCAGCGTTGCACGAAACCAGCTGTCGCGGCATGGCACAGCTGGTGTGCTTCGATCCTGACGGTATCGCCAACTACGGTCGCCCATCTGTGAATCAGTAATAACAGCCGATGAAAAACTATTTTCCTGACCATCGCTACCCTCTCTGGAATTTCCCTTGTTTCGGACCGGACCTAGCACGCCGCCTTTGGAACTATTGGGTGCGACATTTGCCTAGAACGTTGGCATCACTCGACTCCAATCACCTCGGCGCGGCCGTCTGTGTCGGGAATTTCGAAATTCACGAGTTCCCTTCTGAATCCACGTGTGTTGTAAGCACCGTACGCTAAGCCAACAACCATCCATACAATTCCCAAGACTTTGGCATGCCAACTCAGGCTCAGCCATAACAACATGCAGACAAGAAAACCCAGCACGGGGGAAACGAGATTAAACCAGCGCTTATGGGCTTCACGAAAATAGAAGCGCGCCAGCGCCGCGGCATTGACCCCCATAAATGCGAGCAACGCACCGAAATTGAGCAATTCCACGCCGCGTTCGAAACTCAAAACCATCGCACCAATCAGTGCAATTGCGCCGACCAGCAGCACATTGTTTCGCGGAATTTGTTTCTTGGGCTCGATCGCCCCAAAGAAACGGCGCGGCAGGGCGCTGCTCCGTCCCATACCATAGAGCAGTCGCGCGGCACCCAACTGCGCCCCTAGTGCCGAACCGACCGTCGCCACCAGAAGCGTCACGTTGATAAGCAAGAAGAGCCAGCGGCCGCCAGCTCTTGCCGCAACAAAGACGAAAGCCGTGTCCACATCGGGAAAATTCTCCGTCCCCGGCCAGATAAGTTGAGCTGCATAGACCTGGATGGATGCCAACAGTCCAGTCAGCAGACACACGAAAACTGTGGCGAGGAGAATGTTGCGTCGGGGATTTTTTGCTTCTTCAGACAGAGTCGAGATACCGTCGAAACCGATGTAAGTCAGCACGGCCAGCGAGGTCCCGCCCATGATGGCTCGGACCGAGAAGGTCTTCGGATCGAAAAACGGGCGGGTGAAATAACCGATTCCGTCATGAGGTGTTGCATGAATGTACCGAGCCGCGGCCGCCAGGAAAAGCAGAATGACGACGCACATCACGGCAACCAGAGTAGAGTTGATTCGCGCTGAAGTCTGGATGCCCTGCATATTCAAGAACGTGAAAAGAGCGACGAAAGAGATCACCCAAGCGGCGTATGGGATCTCGGGAAAGAAGTTTATTGCGAACTTGCTGCAGAGGATGGTGCAAATCAGTGGATTGAGCACATAGTCCATAACCATGCTCCATCCGGTGATGTAACCCAAGGCTGGATGAATCTCGCGACCTACATAGGTGAAGGCGGAGCCTGCGCTGGGGTAAGCCGATGCCATTCTTCCGTAACTGATAGCCGTAAATAGCATGGCCACCATGGCGAGCAGAACCGTAAGGACCGCGTAACCATGAGAACGCGTGCTCATCACTCCGTACACCGGCATGGGGGCGGTTGGTTGGATCACGATGAGCCCATAGAGAATCAGATCCCAGAGACCCAATGCGCGACGAAGCTGCGGTGTGCCCGTTTCTGCTAGGGATGTGGACATGAGCTCGGTTTCGGCACGGGCCTATGGAACATTCGGAACACTCTCACGAAAACTCAGTTCGAATTCATGGCACGCAGAACGAAGCGACTCGGAAAACGAGGCTCCGTGCGATTCCGCGAAGGCGAGAAGCTTCTCCATGGCTGCATCAGGGTGGATCGTGTGCGGCGAAGTAACGCTGAAGCTGCCATTCAAGACGCCGAGGTCCAGGGCCGTCCGCAGCGTCCGGCCCGAAAATGAACCGGTTCCGCATTCATTAGGGATGACGAACGGAAGACCAGCCGCCAAACCACAGAGAGCCCCTGCGAGCAGCGCATCTCCGGCACCAGCCGTGGATATCGGCCGAACTACCGGCGCCGGGCAGTATTGCCAATGCCCACCCTCGAAGCCGTACGCTCCTCTCCGCCCCGCACTAACAATAACGCGCAGCTGCGGCAGAGTAAGCGTGAGTGCGGCCGAGCGCTGCACCAACAGGCTCTCCTCCAGAATATGGCCCGGACCATCCCCGAGGAGAGCCGACGCCTCCTCCTCGTTTAGAGCCAAAAGATCTGCCAGGTCGATCAACCCCATTTTTCGGGCTTCTTCGATCTCCCCTAACACGAAGGAGCATGCGCGATAATTGCCGCAATCCGATGCCAGTTTCAGGAAATCCCGCCGCAATGGCAATGGAACCTCTGGAGCGCAGAGCGCGACGCCCCGTGCTCCTGCAGCTTTCATATAAGGTGCAGCTGCTCTTAGATCGTCGACCGACAATGCCGCAGAAGCCGAGTTACTGCTGGTGATGTTTCCACCCGAGCCGTCGGGATACATGAAGCAAATACTGAAAGGAGTTCTCAATGCTGGATGAGTCCGTACGAACCGGGTATCCATACCGGCAGCGCTCATTTCGGTGAGGATCTGGCTTCCCGGCGCATCGCTCCCTACCACCCCAACCGGCCATACTTGAAACGAACCTGGTTCACTGCAAGAGCCCATGAGCCGGGCAACATAGTGAAGGGCGATGTGCAGTTTGCAGTAATCCCGCGAATCGAGTAATTCGCCTAACCTGCTTTCGTTACGGCCGAGTTCGTGGTCCCCTTGGAGTGCATAGACCATGCCGGCTCCAATGCCACCGATCCCGATTGCACATCTAAATCCGCGTTCTGTATTTGCGCGCAGGGCAAGCATCGGATTAGAACAACTCCCATTCGGGATTCTCGCTGATAGGGTGGCGAGCCGTTTCCAGAGTTGCCGTTATGATTGCGTCAGGATGCGACTGCAGCAGCGTCATGGGATATTCCGGTGTCGGCGCGCTGAACAAAGCAACGCGTAGCGCGGTTTGCTTCCATGCGCCCGTGTCGCTATATACGCGGACTTTCTTCGCAGACAGGCATTCGCGTATGCCTAGAGTGATCGACATAGGGGGAACAAACTGGTAGGCTGCGCCGAATGTACGCTGGGCCAGTGCGATGATGGTGTCGATATTGTTTTCCTGAATGCGTATTGTGGAATTTGCGATGTCCTCCAGCGTCGCATGATGAAATGGGTGGCGGCGAGCCTGGTTATAAGCAACGTGCCCGTCCTGCCCCCAGCCGCCGACGGTAATGTCTACCGGAGCGCTGTCGATCGCGGCGCACACTTGTTCCATAGTGGCCGGCAATAGCCAATACCGTTGGCCCTCTGGTACTGCGAGTTCCGGGCGTATGCCCCCGTAGAAATGCCGCTCCATAAAGGTTTTGAAGTTGTAAGGATGACCTGAAGGAAGCGGTTTCCCTTGCCAGTCGAGACACTCGTCCATATGAAATACGTGCAAACGTTTTAAGGACACAGCTCTCGAATTGACCAAGGTCCGAAATGGTTCGTACCAACAAGTAGGTCCGCAAGGAATAATGGCGCGCGTCGGCCGCTCCTGTTTGTTGTTTTCCTCGATGACTTCGACCAGTTCCCGCGCCATCAAGGTGCCCAACTCTTTCGAGTCAGCCACCTGCCGGTAGGGCACCCGCAACTCCGGATGTCCGGGTAAGTTCGCCGCAGGAATCGCGCACCAGCGCTGAAGTTCCCTGGTGCTCACATAATAGGATGAGGCCAAAGATGATTTCTTTTCGTCCATATTAAGCTCAATCAACGCTCGAATATTCCTGCTCACGTACCTGTCAACGGCAACATGCTCTTGGGCTCTATTCGATCTGAGCCGAACTTGCGGGCGTGTTGTACCCTTCGAGGTGGACCCACCGCGGTTCGGCCGACTTCGACAGAGTCGCATCGATCTCAGCAGTCTCGCCGGGATAAATGGTGATGTAGTTATCGTCGTAACGGATGGGGAGGATCTCGTCACCTTTCTCCGTGGCGGAGACGGCCGCCCGTTCGAAGAAGGCGATGTGTTCGGACGGGTTGTGAAGCCGGATAGCGACCTTTGTTCCACTCTCCGTCGCACTGCCATGAGCGCTGAGTTCCAGTTGCACTGCAGCCATCGTGTTTAGAGCTGTCATGTCCGCCCAACTGTCCTGCTTAAGATCGAAGGCGGAGTCGTTCTTCCGGTCGCCCATGTCATCGTTTTTCTGCGATTGCCAGTAAGTATTTTCTGCCAGCAAGGTTCCGGCGCTATCGGACAACTGGCAACGCACAAAGAACACGGGAGTACTTTGGGGATAGCGGGGGAGGGCCATCACCTGAGTTGTGCTATTGAATGGAACTTGAACGCTGTCGGCGGAGCGGTCGTCGAGAATCTTGCCATTCAAATCGTAAACGCGCACCCGTACGCGGAGACCCTGCACGTCGCTAGGACTCTGATTGAATACCACAATCTTGGCCTGGCTGTGATCGCCCGTTGCGTAACTATCGGAGACCACCGAGACGGGACGCAGGCCCTTTTTTGCGCCGTAGTACGCGCCGCCGGGACTCAGATAATAGTCAATGATGTGGCCATAGAAGGAGGGCCAGTGGCTATTTAACATCCAGTAGAGAGTCATCTTGTGATTGGCCCAGCCACTGGCTGCAAAGTCTTCGAATTGTGCACGAGTGCTCTCGTAGTGCGACAGTTGCGCTTTGCGAACAAATTCCTCTACGCCGCTGGCAGGGCCATAGCGCCGATTCACCGCGCGCTGGACGTTCATCAGCACATTGGTGTTGGTAATCGCTCCGGCATGGAAAAACCACGTGTCGTTGATCGGCCAGAGTTTGTCCGGGGGAATGAATTTTTTCAGGCTCTCCAAGGTGGGGATACTCTCATTGTCTCCCTGCTCCGCGGCCGACCCTCGAGTTGGAGGATATCTCCCACTGAACCAGTACGTGGGCGAGCGCCAACTGTACGGGCCTTCCATGATGATGCCGTCCCATATGCGTTCGCCTTTTGGATCCTTGGCGAACGACGAAACGGTATCCACAATCGCGTTTTGCCAATGCAACTCTGAGAGGATCTTGTGATATCCATTGCGAACAGGCTCGGGTGGCAGGCCATCGCTTCCATTGGCCCAGATGAACACCGAAGCGTGGGGCCGTAGCATAAGAATCTGCGAGCGAAGGCTCTCAGACGCAACGCGATGATCCTCATCGCTCCACTGCTCCCATTTCTCCCATTGATTGCAGCACATCCAGCCGAACATCAGAGGTATGCCCTCTTCGTCGGCAAGCTCGACAATGTGCTCACTGGAGATCTTTGATTCCCAGCGCAGCATGTTCATCCCGAGGTCTTTCACATACCGCAGGATTTCGGCTTCGCGGTCAGGATCGTACCGATATAGCAGGTCCGGAGTGTAATCTGCGCCGCGCACGAGGAAGTCTCGACCGTTGACCTGAAGATAGAAGTTCCCACCTTTTCCCTTCTCAGGGAATTCTTCGTCACGATCGCGATGTTGCGTGATGCTGCGTATACCGAAGCGAATGTGAGAACTGTCAGAGACTTTTTGATCCTTCACAAATTCCAGACTTAGGTCGTAGAGAGAGGGCTGACCCATGGTGTACGGCCACCAAAGGTCGGGATTGCTTACGAGTAAGCTGGGATACCTTTCTGGATCGAGTGCGAATTCGCGTATCTCGCCGGGCGAAAGGGTGAGGCTCTGTTCGACTTCGATATTTTGCTTTCCTTGCCGTGAAATTGTTCCTTTCAGATTGCCGGTGACAGATTGCGCGGAAAAGTTATGCAACGTCGCATGAACCGTAAGCCGTGCGGTGGCTTGTGGCAGGGATAGTTCAGAGTTCACGGTTGGGTTGTCTAGCGCAACGTCGCCGGTCATCCTTAAGTAGACCGGCTTCCAGATGCCGGCGTTTCTATCAGGCACGAAGGAGGCATCGAACTGGTGTTTTCTGGTGTACTTGCCTTTGTATCCCAGATACTTCCAGTTGATCCAATCAAACCAGCTGTCCGCCAATTCCACACCGTTGACGTCTTGAACCAGTTGCTCGGGTGTGACTTTTACGGCCAGCGCATTCAGCGCTCCTGCCTTGATCCAGTGCGTCACATCGAACTGGTGAGCGGCATACATCCCGACGATTTGCTTGTTATCCGCGACCTTATGCCCATTGATCCAGATTTCGGCCCGGTAATTGATACCCGGGAATTCGATACTGTAGGTCGGGAAACCAGCCGGCGCAGTGAATACAGTGCGATACCACCAGTCCTGCTTGTATAAATCCTGCGGGACCTTCTCCAGCATGTTCTTGCCAAAATAGAGGTTGGGATAGATACCATCCTCTTGCAGAATCTGGAGAACAGTTGCGGGCATGCGGTGGATCGGACGCCACGCCTCGTCCTGGTAATCGGAACTAGAAATCACCGCACCTTCTGCTCCAACGTCTTTCGCAGCAGATAATTTCCAGTGGTTCGACAACTCCAGTTTGCCCGGAGTGTCCGCCGCACTAAGAGCAGGCGAGACGAATAGGCACAGTAATGACGATAGTGTGCAAATCACGCGGAACATGTTCTTCTCCCTCTCGGAGCACACGAGCATTCTGATCTGCGTCGGCCAGTGTTAGTGTCGCCCTGGTTCCTGACCAGCTGGTTACTCCCACTTGGAATCCGTCGAAACGATGCAAGGCATTCTCCGAGTGCTTTCTCTTACTCATGAAACGTCCCGGCAACCAGTCGTCCATCTCAGAAATACAGTTTCAGCGCGAACTGAATTTCGCGCTGGTCATTTTGACCATCACGTGTCGACGTAATCTTTCCAAAATTGGTCGGGATTGTTGTAGTTCAGCGCTCCGGGGGCCGCAGGTACTCCATTGATGGCGAATCCCGGATTCGAGAAGTTGGGATGATTGGTCAAGTTGAAGAACTCGGTGCGAAATTCCATCCGGAAACGTTCGGTCACCGGGAACTGCTTGAACAGCGAGAAGTCCATGCGATGAAAGCCGGGCCCACGGAACTGGGCCGGTCCACCACCCAAGGGGCTGTAGTCAGTTTGCCCAATGGTGGTCGCGACTGGGGGCGTTTGGAACGCCGCCGGATTCATCCACTGATCCACGTTGTGTTTTCCGGCATACAGATCCACTCCAGGAACTTTCAAGGCGTAGCAGCCGAAGCCGGAAGTCGTTGCGATGGCGCACGGGACCGTTCCTGGTTGACCGTCCTGGAGCGTCAGGATCCAGTTGGTGTCCCACCCGCCCACGATCGCATTGAGCAAACCGCTGCTGCCACCCATGAAATGCCGCCCATGCCCGAATGGCAGTTCATACATCCCGCTGAAATGGACCACTTTGTTAATGTCGAAGTCGCAACGTGCGAAGTCCCCGTGTATGCCAAAATGCGGAAGAAACGGAGCGCGATAGCTTGGTCCCAATGCCGTAGGATTCAGAACGTCCACAGCATCACTCAAACAACTGGCCCAGGTGAAATTTCCAAGAACACTCAAGCCGTGGCCGACCCGTCGTTCGTAGTTGGCTTGGAGAGAGTTGTAGTGGCTATTGCCTGAAAAAGTGGAATAGACCATGTATGACGAAAAATCAGGATAGGGAGAATACGACAGGGCATCCAATCCAGGCGGCAGAATCTGCCGTGGAGTATTTGGGTTTACGTACGTGCCCATATGATGGACGCTATTGCCGACATAGCCCAATTGCACTGTATCGTTGGGGCTTAGCGCGTACTGCACTGTGAGGTTGTACCCCTGGGTATAAGGGGTTTGCAGGTGGTAGTCCTCTCCCGTGAACGACACACCTCCCGGTTCAACCGCGGCCGAAGTCAGAGGAATGCCGGTGATTCCCGTCTCCAGTGTTCCGATCGAGCCGTTGTTGAATGTAATCGGCGCATTGGGCACCTGATAGCCAAAGCCCAGCGTATATTGGAAGGGAAAGTCCACATAAGTTTCGATCACGGAATTTTCGAAACCGCCGTAGAAGATCCCGTATCCACCTCGCACCACCAACTTGGGAGCGATTTGATAGGCGAACCCGAATCGCGGTGAGAAATTCGCCTTCTGCGATACACCCAGTCCCGGCTGGCTCGAACACACGATATCAATGCCATCCGCCGCAGCCGCAGTGGTGAAGTCGGCGGACAATGGAACGTTGCAGCGCTTTTGCGTTAGCAGGAACGTCGAGTTCCCATTTGCCCCGGCAAGCTGGAAGTTCGATTGATTCCCATAGTTCTCTTTCAATTGGCCGAAATATTCGTACCGCAAGCCCAAGTTCAGTGTCAGCTTTGAGGTCACTCTGAGATCATCCTGAAAATAGCCGGCGTAGTACCGGTGCTGCATTGACGTATTTGCGATGTTAGATGCGCTAATCGAATCAGCTCCTCCAACGAAATCGGCGGCACCTGACACCGTTCCCGGAATTGGCGTCAAAAGCATTTGGGCAAGTCCCGTATTGCCTCCGCTCGTGGTCGGGACTTCTGTATACAGACCGTTGAAAGCCCACGTTCCCCGGGCCGCGATCGGTTGCAGAATGGAGAATCCCAGGCGCTGCCACTGGAATCCTGCTTTCAGAGTTTGCCGGCCGAACGTCTTGGTCACGTTGTCCGTAATCTGTGATGTAGTGCTCAATTCGATAGATGGCAAGTATTGGCTGCTACCCAGCGAGTTAAGACCGGTGAAGTAGATAGAACCTAGCCCGCCATTCGAGTTGCCTTGCGGGATGCCCTGGATACCGAACTGCTCGGGGACTCCCTGGGTGTTGGCGTTGGGCTGAACACGCGTGGCTCGAAGATGGTTGTACCCCAACCGAAACTCATTCACAAGCGTCGGTGAAAATGTGTGCGTCTCACTCAGGGCCGAGTTCCAGGATGTCCCATTCTGGCTTCCGGCATAAAATGGGCCGCCATCCGCGATGCCGCCGAACGGTCCGGGGATGATCGCTGGATTTCTTACATAACTGAGCCGCCCAAAAGCACTGTCTTTGGAACTGAAATTGTGATCGACACGCACGTCGAACTGATCGGTGTCGTTGTTGATAACTGGGTTCGACGAGTAGTTATTGAACAGGCCTGAGTTGTTCGGAGCTGGAAAGAGATTGAGGAGTTTAATCGCATTCGCATCCAGCCGGTTTGCAGGAAGTATATTTCCCGCAAATGGCTCTCTCACAAAACCGGTCCCCACGTCACGCGTCGTAGAAGGATCGAACACCTGGCCAAGCGTGTAACCCCGCCCTAAAGCATCCATGACGCAACCTGATTGGCTTGCATCTTGCATACAACTAGTCGGATCAGGTCCCTGGCTGAGCAATTCCGAGAGGTTTGTATAACCGCTGCTGCGCTCCAAGGCTGTCGGCACCGTGCTCGTATACGGAGTGGCCTGGCGAATGCGCGTGCCTTCGTAATCCACGAAGAAGAACGTCTTATTGCGGCGGATCGGGCCGCCAAAGGTCGCACCAAACTGGTTCTGGCGAAATTCGCCTTTCTTAAGACCATGCTCAAAATAGTTGGCCGCGTCGAATTTGTCATTGCGCAAAAACTCCCACGCCGCGCCGTGGAACGCATTCGCTCCCGACTTCAGAGTGGCATTCAGTACTGCCGCCGCCGACCGGCCAGACTCCGCACTGTAGTTATTCGTCTCGACCTTGAACTCCTGAATCGCATCCACGGGCGGCTTCACGGAATAGGCAGTGCCGTTGAGAAAATCTACGAGGTTGGTATTGTTGTCGATGCCGTCGAGCAAATAGTTGTTCTGGGCGGGCCGCAATCCGTTTGCCGCAAAGCTGCCGCTGCCGCCCAAGCCGCGCGTGTCCTGCTGGCCTTGCGTGACACCAGCAGAGAGCTGCGCGAGAAAGGTAAAGTTCCGTCCATTCAGCGGCAGGTTATTGATAGCCTTCTCTTCAACAACCTGGCCCACGGATGCGTCCAAAGTCTGCAGTAGAGGCGGCGCCGCATCGACGACCACCGTTTCTGTCGCTTGTCCGATTGTCAGCGAGATGTCCACCTCGAGCTTCTGCTGCACGTCGAGAGTGACTTTGTTCTGCTTGACGGTCCGAAAGCCGTTGGCAGATGCGGACAAAGAGTAGTGCCCGGCCTTCACGGGTGAGAAGGCATACCGCCCCTCTGATCCCGCCGTGGTAGAGGCGGAGATATTCGTATCCTCATTCGTCAGCATGACCTTCGCGTTGGGTATTCCTGCGCCGGATGGGTCACGGATGACGCCTGATATCGACCCCATGTCGACTTGGGCGAGGGTGCTTGCGGGTACAAGCAATCCCAACAAGAGCACCATTGATGCTGACATGTAACGCCAACAACTCGGAATCAACATGATTTCTCCTCCTCCAACACAGGCGGCGGTTCGCTCGCAACTCGATAAAAGCCCGAGAACTGGAGTGGACACCTCCAGATCCGCAGAATGGGGTTCCCGCATCGCCTCATCCCCAGCAAACAACGGCATCGTTCACGTGCACGGCATTTACGTTCACGTGCACGATGCATCCACTCACGGTACTTTGTCAAGGTTTTTTTCTGTAGGTCATGATTGCCCGGCGGAAGCTGTTTGCAAATTATGCCCGATCCAACTCCAGCCCGGGCCCCATTGATCGATTCAGCGATTGAGGAATTGAGTCATCCAGGAGGTGAATTCAAATCTGGGGGGATGCAATAACTCAAAGAAGTGCCGACTCAATCATCCAATGGTCGATTGTGTCGTGTTTTCATCGCGCTCGTGTCCGGCAGACCATTCTCCGGCGCGACGGCAGGTGTTGACTCGACGGCGCGCGTCTCCCGGAACAGGTGCAGATTCGACAACATCACGACCGCCGGGCTGAGAGGCACCGTAAGAGGAAAATTGATTTTCGAGATCAGGTTGTCCGTCATGACACGGACCGCCATTTGTCCTTGCCGGTGCGGCTGATGGTAAATGGATGCAGCGATCGTGCCTCTCTGGAAGTAGGGTGACATTTCCAGGAAAAGGTCGGTTGTAATCAGTTTCACTTTTCCCTCTAACCTCGCCGTCTCGAGCGCGCGGCAAACGGGCAGGCAGTTCACTGTGTTGACGTAGATCCCCGCGAGCCCGGGAATGCGCTGCAATAAATCGAGCGTCTTGTGGAAGCTCTCCTCTTCGTCTTCATGGCCTTCGATCACAGCTGCGATCTGACCGCCCCCACAGTGTTTGGGAAAAGTCCTCGAAAATCCTTCGGCTTTCCGGCGGTGATCTTCTGCCTTCAACATTCCAGCCATGACCGCCACTTTTGAGTCTGACGGAACAAGCTTCCCAAGCAACTCGCCCGCCACGCACCCGCTGAGATAAGGTTCGACGTAGACGACACTGGACCGCCGACTTTCAGACGCATCCGTGTCCACACAAACCACACGAATACCCTTGCTCTCGGCCTTATTGATCAACGGTTTTAGTTTTCTGGGATTCCCGGCGGTGAGAATGATTCCATCAACCCCACTCGCCATGAGGTCCCGGAAAGCTTCGGTGTCTCCCTCCCCAAGGTTCCGAATAGGGCGATTGATGAATTCAACTCCAAACTGCGAAACACGCTCTGCTTCTTCCAAAATTCCACTCCATAGTTGGTCGTAGAAGAAGTGAATCTCGCGAGGAATGCATACGCCGATTGTCGCCGATGCCCGGTTGGCCGAGAGCGCACGAGCCGCAAGGTTCGGCTTGTAGCCGATTTGGCGGGCTATCTGCAAAATACGTTCGCGGGTTTCTTCATTGATGCCTCCGCGTCCGTGCAGGGCCCGATCAACGGTGCCCCTCGACACCTTGGCGATGTCCGCAATTAGATGAGTGCCGCTGCGCCGATTCGCCATGTTCGTTCTCTATCCTATGTCTAGATGGCGTTTGCAGCAAAGGAGGACTCCGTTATCGCGCGCTGCGTTCGAGTCTTCCGCCTGACTCGAGGGTAGCTCCCAGCAATGTGACTGGAGTCACTGCACATTCAGAGAACGGCTGCAGAATACGGGAGTGCCAGAGCAACGTCCCTCTCCCGCCTTTTGCGGCAATTCGAACCGGAATGACGTTCTGTCCCGCCGCGACTTCCTGAATGCTGCTGCGGCTCTACTCGTGGGCATGGGTTTGCCGAGGACGGCCGGGACAGGAGGAGGAATACACGGCTCGGCTGGTTCCGGCCAGCGGGTGGTGTTGGTGATTTTCGGTGGGGTTCGTCGCGCAGAAACTTTTTCACCGGAGGGCGTCGAAAATATTCCCCATCTGTCGGGCGAAATGTTGCGCCGAGCGCTGCTATTCGCCGACATCCGGAACGAAGGCGTAACGGCGCACTTTAACGCAATATCCAGTATCTTCACGGGAACATGGCAACGCGTGGATGACTGGGGCAAGAATGCCCCTCAAAGTCCCACGGTATTCGAATTCTTCCGGAGGCAATTGAGGGTGGCGCAAAGCGATACATGGGTCATTGCCAGCAATAAAGCGCTCACCAGTCTGATTGGCGCCAGTTCGGTCTCAGAGTACGGGTCTTCGTACGGGGCCAATGTTGTCTTCCCGAAACAACTCATGGTCGCCGCTGTGATCAATGCCCTGCGTACAGGACGCACAGCCAGTCTCGCGGATCGCACGCGAATCGAGACGGAATTGCAGGCCATGCTGGAAGCCGGAAACTACGAGGGACTCGGATGGAATGTATTCGAGGGAGGCAATCAGCTAAATCCGGGCGTGCGCTCGATGATTGAAGATGCTATTTCAAGCTTCGTTCGGAGCGGCGGTCCCACCTCGGGCGACGAGCTCACCTATCTTGTAAGCAAGGAGGTAATGCGCAGATTTTCGCCGCGTTTGCTGGTGGTTATATTTTCCGACGTGGAGGTAGCGCATTTTGGATCCTATGCGCTTCATGTGGCGGGCATTCGAATAGGAGACCGTCTTGCCCACCAGCTCTGGCAGGACATCGAAACAGATCCCGAGTACAAAGGCAAAACGACGATGTTCATTCTCCCCGAGTTTGGACGCGACCCGGACGGATCAATCACAAATGGCTTCTTCAACCATCGCAGCGATACTGAGTCCACTCGTTCTACCTGGATGATGGCCATGGGAAGCGGCATGGAAAAGACCGGCCTCGTGGAGCGCCCGATACGTCACGTGGACCTCTGCTCGACGATGACCGGTCTGCTAGGTTGTCGACGGATCGAAACACAAGGCGCGCCAATTGCGGAGATTCATGTCTGAAGTTGGCCTTCCTTTTGTAGCCCCAATCAGGGGCAAAAGATCGATCAAAGACAATGTTGAACGTACTGAAGGACACAAGTGAGAAGCGAGGCGCACGATAAGCTTCCTGAACCACTTCAGGAGGCGTTGGATCAAGGATTGCTGAAGCGACTGCCTCGCACTTTCCTGCCATTTACCCGGCAGCAACTACGTGATTGGGATTACCTTTTCCCCTACGAGCGCAACTCCGTGGTGCGGCTGCTCCTCTTCGTCGCAAGCCTTAGCCCGGCCGAAACTGTCTCTACGTTCCAGGACGTTCTCCAACTGGAACAGAAGATGGGTGTGAGCAACTGGCAGTTCTCCACCGAGGAACAAACGATTCTGAACGCCTCACTGCTCGCGCGTTCACCGCAGTACCAGGAATGGCGGAAGGCCGTGCAAGAGGTGTTCGATGCGGCGGAAGCGCATTTTGCGGGAGAAAACGAGACGAAGACTTCCCGGAATCGACTGGTCCTGCTGGTAATCCCACAGAAGCTGCCACTGCAGGCTGCAACAGTCTGGCAGCGATGGCAGGCGGTAGGGCACCCACTGAAACTTGATGCCACCAGAATGCATACGAACCAATCATTGGCCCAAGCTGTTCTAGGTGTTGCCAGCAGAGAGCATGGCTCGACGCTGCTGGAAACTGCCGCCCGTGGACGCGATAACACGGCCGCCAATTTCTGGGTTCTGGATGCGGGCGGTGAGCTTGTCGAATCTTTTCTGAATAAGCCCTCCGCACGGGACAGTTATCCAGCCACTCTGCTCAGCCATGAGCGGCTGGCGGCCTTTCGCGAACAGTTCTCGCATGAAATAAACAACATGCACAAAGATCTTTCTGCCGCCGACGCAGTGTACGACACGCTTCGGAAGGTGGATGTCACATCGTGGTGCCCTCCGGAGATTGCAGGTCTCCCGGTCATCCGTGAATATTTGCGATCGCTTTACCTCAGTGGGAATGGCGCATTGATTTACGGAAACTCATTCGTCGAGTGGGGCGCGGCGGAGGCTCTCCGCCGGGCACGCCCGGATGTTCTGGTGGCACGCTTCGGGATACGGAGTAAGCCGAAGCCATTCACGAGCGTGGCAGTGTTTGAGAATCCAGATCAGATCAATCCACTTCCCGCAGTCGACGATCTTCCGGGTAGCGCAATTGACGCGCAGGTACTGTCGTTGTACGTCTGGCTCGCGGCTAGACGCTACGACGAATACCGCAATGCCGCTTGCGTGTGCCTGGCGGAGAGCTTATCCGAAGCTTATGTGATCGCTGCACCCGAGTTCAGCCTGTTTCGCGAGGTGCAACCGGTCCCGTTAGAGAGGTTTCGCTCAGTCCTGACTGAATGGTTGTCCTGAACAGGCCTCAACCAGTTAACACGTTATGCTGGTGTCATGCGCCTATCTCAAAAATACAAAGTGCCATCAGAGGTCGCACTGCTCTACGAGTTTCTGAATTCGGCAGACCTACGCACCTATTCTGAGAAGGGGGAGCAGCACGTCCCTTCGGATGAGTTAGGAACTCCGGCTCGACTTGAGGCTTGGATGGGTCAACGCGGTTTACTGACGGCCGGCCAGACAATCAGTCCTACCCAGCATCGACGGGCGGTGGAGTTGCCCAGCGCGTTACTCTCATTTTTGCAGCTTCCTACCGATTCGAGGGCTTCTTCTCCGGAATGCGCAGAGTCCCTGAACAGGGTGGCTCAGTTCTATCCGCTGGTGGTGAAGGTGGTGCAGAAGGGCATACCCAAGCTACTACCTGCGGCCGGCATATCTGGACTTGCCGTGTCCTGGCGGAATTGTTCGCGTTAGCCGATAGTGGGCTCCTAGATCGCCTTAAGATGTGCAGTTCGGATCAATGCCACTGGGTCTTCTTCGATAGATCCAAACCGGGCACACGTCGCTGGTGCTCGTCCTTACTTTGCGGAAATCGGCAGAAGATTCGCGATTATCGCAACCGCATAAAGAGCGCTCGTAGGTAGCAACCCATTAGCGATTCGGACCTGCAACCCATGACTCGCAATCCGCACGACAGTCGTGTGGCGTTTTGTTCTGCGCTTCAGAAACGGACGCACGAACCTGGGTATTGCAGAAGTCCCCCTTTGCCATCGAAAAAGTTATTCGCGATCAATCGGTTTTAGCCTTAACGGATCGCACCGGGGCCCTGCAAAACTGCATATCACTCATTCCAAAGGCGCAAAGAGGTCCTGAGAGTGGGTCGGGTGATTCCGCTAACTTGTTTATTTTCAATAATATGACGGAGAGAGTGGGATTCGAATCCAGCTCATAACGTAGTTTCAATAACATAGAGAACGCGGCGGGCACCGTAAAAGCGATGGAAGACAATGGTGAGCAGTGCTAACGGATCACAAACGGATCACGGCTCAGTGATCACTTGAAAAACGTTCAGCGAAGGCGGCGGTCTTGCGTGTGAGCAAACCGTCTGGTAACGTACGCATCCTGACGTGCCCAGCCTCAACTTCAACGTTGCCTACCATCTGTCCGCCAGGTGTTCAGCCTCAAGACTACCTAACTCTCAGCTTGCGCATATCGGAGTCGAGTGCAAAGAACACCACGAAGGATATATTGCGTCGGAACAGTACATGCAGAATCAGCAGCAGGTCGAAGCGAATGGCGGCTGAAGCGGGCGCTCACAACGTGACACCGGTGCGCCAAGGACGGGCGCGGCATTGCTGGCGGGCCTGATGGGTTGCGGTGTGCGCGGACTGGCGCGAAGGAGCCTTTTAGGATGATGATCTAATAATGTCTTTCAATTTTCTGACTGCGTCTGGGATATCCTTCGTCGATGTGTTACTGAATCCCAGAATGAATCCATTCGGTGCGGGACGCTTCAGGTAGGAAGACGACAGCGGGACCAGCCACAGCTTGATTCGAGCGGCGCGTTCCGACAGTTCGTGATCGTCGAATTCCGGCGGGAGTGTCACCGATACGTGTAAGCCTGCCTGCTCTCCGGAGACGCTGACGTCAATCCCCAGTTCGCTGCGCAGACTGTCGAGCAGCACACTTCGGCGCTCGCGATAAAGCAGTCGCATCCTCCTGAGATGCCGCGAAAAGTGGCCTTCTTCGATGAAGTCAGCCAACACCAGTTGCATGAAGCCAGGAGCGCCGAGGTCCATGTTAAGCCGAACTGTGACGAACCGTTCAATCAGATCGGAAGGGATCGCGATGTAGCCAAGCCGCAACGAGGGGAACAATACCTTGCTAAAGGTTCCGATATATACGACATGTGCTCCCGGATCGAGCCCCTGCAGCGAGGCGATCGGCAGATTCTCATAGCGATATTCGCTATCGTAGTCGTCTTCAATGATCCACGATCCCGAACTATGCGCCCAGTCGAGGAGCTGTAGCCGACGAGATGCACTCATGGTGGAGCCCAGCGGATACTGATGCGACGGTGTTACCAAGGCTGCCTCGGCGTTCCGGCAACGTTTAACTCCGGCCGCCACGTCCATCCCCTCTTCGTCGACGGGCACGGGAATGACCTTGCAGCCGT
Source organism: Terriglobia bacterium (assembly GCA_963727085.1). Classification (GTDB taxonomy): domain Bacteria; phylum Acidobacteriota; class Terriglobia; order Terriglobales; family Acidobacteriaceae; genus Sulfotelmatobacter. Next base: position 1,219,030 of record CAVSER010000009.1, read on the forward strand.
TCAAGTGAAAAACGTTTCGAGCGAACCGGTATCCCGGATCTTCCATCCAGACGCGGCTTCCGCGATCGAGCAATACCCGCGTTGAGATCTCGAGCGCCTGCTGCGATCCGCTGACGATCATGATGTTGTCCGCTTCGCAACGCACTCCCCTGGCGGTCCTAAGGTAGGCAGCAATGACCTCCCTCAAGTGTTTCGATCCCATCGGGTCGTCGTAGTGCATGGACGCCATCTGCAGCTTTCGGCATCGATTGGCAATCAGTCGCGACCAGACCTTGTAGGGAAAATGATCCAGTGCAGGTTGGCCGGGGTTGAACGCGCCCCAACGTTTGCCCAGCCAGGGCAAGGCTGCTTTGATCGAGGGAAGGGGTGTGCCGTTTACCGGCATCGTCCGCGGCGCTTTTCGGACTTCGATACGCCTTCCTAACCCTTTCGGCATCACTTGATCAGGCAGAGTACTGGAGACAACGGTTCCGGCACCAACTCGAGCCTCAAGATACCCTTCAGCGAGTAGTTGAGCGTACGCGTTCAGGACGGGGATGCGAGAGAGTCCCAATTCTGAAGCCAGAATTCGAGTCGAGGGGATTCGCTCCCCCGGACGCAACGCACCTTCGACGATGGCGGTCCGATAAGAGTTATAGATCTGCCGATGGAGCGGCTCGCGCGCCCGCCGATTGATCTGCAGGATCGGTATAACTCCGGAGGAAATCTTCTTCATTTCCAGCGAACATAGTGGTCATCCGTAACCGTTGTCAACCAAGGAAACGTGCCAACCATTTTGCGGACGGAACTATAACTGCTGCTCTCGCTGTGATAGACGCAAGAGGCGGAATCTGAGACTACAAGCCTCGTCCGACAAACAACTTACCGGAGCGCGGCGGGCAGAACTTTCCCGGAGGCTGGCAACCTCAGTCGGCTCTCGCCCGTCGCACCACGATCCCGGAACTTAACAATGCTCCTTGCGAGAGCATTGCGCGCCGAGATTCCCCAGAACATGTCTTCGCTTAACGAGCAGACTTCCACATGGCTGCCCCAAGCAACTTTCCCGGCCCCGACTCTTGCGCGAAAGCAACCACGCGGATCTGGTCGAGATTGGTGGCGGCCTTCAGTTTCAGTTGGACGTCCTCTGCGAAGATTTTCCCTTTATTAAGCTTTCCGATTTTCGCAATCTGCTGTACGACCGCTACGTGGGTCAAATGCCGGCCTCCGTTCTCTCCCCGCAGCACCTGGGACTCCACATGGTCAAGCGCGACGGTCAGAAAAAGATCCGCACTGTGCTCGTCGGCAGAGGCATCGGCGTCCACGTGTGCCCTGAGCGTGTTTGGGGCGTCTTTATTGAGGGTAACCCCGATAATGTGGACCGGAATCTTCGCCGTTGCAGCGGCTTGCTGGAATACTGTTTCAACGTCCTGCGCATCAGAGATCTTCAATTCCTTCGTACCATCGACAATGATCTCCGGCGTGTAAGGCGTACTGTGTCCGAGCGCGTGCACATATGCATCCTGACGCTCGGTCAGTGCATGCGAAGAATTCGGATCCCGCCATCCCTCATGATCCCAGTAATCGACGTGCTCGCTCAGGATGATCAGTTGCGCGCCAGGAACCGGCTGCAAGGTATCGAGTTTCTGCACGAACTCATCGGCCGGTGGACAACTGGAACAGCCTTCGGAGGTGAATAACTCGACCAGAACCGGGTGCGCGTTGTTACTCTCGTCAGTAAGGGACGCCACCACCTGAACACTAGGTATGAGCGCCGTACAAACCGCAAACACGAATCCGCCAAGAAGCGAAAGCCGTAACCATCTCAAACGTGAGGAACGCATAAGATTCATTTTGAAAATCTGTCTGAAACTTTCTCAAAAAAGGGGCGAATGGACAATCGGCTGACCATCGCCCCGGAGGAGAGACTAGAAGTACAGCTTAGCCCCAAACTGAAACACTCGCGGATCAAAGGCGCTGGTCACTTGCCCGAAATTGCTGGAACCAAGCGCATTGCTGACCTGATTGAACTCCGTATGGTTCCAGGTATTGAAGCTTTCCGCACGAAGTTCGAACCGACTGCCTCGAGTTTCATTTAGAACAAAGCTCTTGAAGAGCGACAGATTCCAGTTGTCACGTCCGGGGCCGCGTAGGGAATTGTGCCCCGCGTTGCCCCATCCGCCCAGCGCCGGAAGCGCAAAGGCCGCCTTGTTGAACCACTGGCCCGCCGTGTGAGGATACGAAACACCGCTAACCTGGTCAGGACGGTTCGTCGCCTGGTTCAGGCCATTGCCACTCTGTCCACCAGTTAACTGCGGATTGATCGGCACTCCAGAACTGATCGTTACGATTCCAGAAACCTCCCACCCACCGATCGTCGATTTCAGGAAGCGATTGGAAGTGTTCCTCAGGAACGGAATGTCATAGATAAAGTTGACCGCGGCATTGTGAGTGCGGTCGAATCCGCTCGGGCCTTCGTCGTACTTCCAGCCCAGGTAGGGATTCGAGACGTTGCCGAGATCGCCACCGCCGTTGCCTGCACTGGTCGGATCGATTGCGCGCGAGAGTGTGTAATACGCACGCAGCGTGAGGTCCCGAAGATGGGAGGTCAAGTCAACCTGCAATCCGTTGTAATGAGAGTTCGCTTCATTCGTCGAAAGAACGATCGAGTGAAAACCGGCATATGGCAACCCCGGGGATGTATTGTATTGCGCACCTCCAATCAACGCCGGCAGATAGCTCTCGCTCGGCAGATTAATTTCGCGATAGTCATTCTGGTACCGATTCTGATTTCCAACGTAAGCAATTGACAACACCGAATTGGCGTTTAACTGCCGCTGGACTCCGATGCTGTACTGGTAGCTGGCAGGCTCTTTGTACTGAGTGACCGACAACCCAGTGATACTCGCCGGATTGATTGCCTGAGGCGCGACAGTCCCGCTGGATAACAGAATCCCCGGATTATCGAGCGTGACGCTGTTATTGGTCACATTCAGACTGAATGGAATATTCGGCCCTGCGTTGTACATATCGTTGCCTTGAATGCGTTCATACATGATGCCGAAACCTCCGCGCACCACAGTCTTCCCGCTTCCGGTCACGTCATACGCGAATCCCAATCGAGGTCCGAAGTTCGCCCAGTGATCGTTTACCAGACCCTTGGGGATTCCGTTCTTACCCGGAACGCCAATGCCGTTGAGGTATAACGGCACGCCCGCGAGAATCGGATTCGGACTGGTGCCAAGTCCCGGGCTACTCGGACTTATGGTGCCGTCGGGTTGCACTATTGCTGCCATCGTCGGATCGTACAGGGATGGATAGAAGTTCCCCATACGGTTGTTTGCTTCATAGGTGTGCGGAATACCGTCCCAACGCAGCCCCAGGTTGAGGGTCAGCTTTCGATTGGTCCGCCAGTTGTCCTGAATGTAGGCGCCCCAGGACGCGTTGTTCCAGAAACCGCGATCTTGTACAGCGAGTTCGTTGTAGCTCTTCGCGGTACCCAGCAGAAAATCTGCGAAATCGCTGCCAGTAAACGTACCGTCGAAATTGAACGCTCCCTGCGTCTGGCCGAACAAGTCTTGAACCTTTTTGTAAAGCGCCCAGCTTCCACCCATCTTCAACTGGTGCGAGCCTTTCGTCCATGAAATGTCATCGCGGACCTGGTAGTCGTCGGCTTTGTTGTGCCACGGCCAGCTTGAAATTTCGAAGTGCGATCCGATGGATCCGTTCAGATCGATGTTGGGGATGCGATTGCCATTGTTGGGCCCGCTGAAAAGCCTCGAACTGGTGGAATCGTAGCCGCTTGGTATGGACAGGCTCTGCAGTCCTGATCCAGACAGCGGAACGATGTTGATCCGATTGCCGTTGTAGTTGAAAGCCATCTCATTGAGCAAGGTAGGACTGATCGTATGGGTGGCATGCAGGACAGCGCTATACGATGGGTTGCCGAACGTGTCGCCCACAGTTGGAACGTTTGCCCCACTCCACTGGCTTACACCGAAACCCTGGGAAACCTGCTCGGAAATGAAGTGTCCGAAGACCGAGAATTTTCCGCTGAAGTTGTGGTCAATACGCGCAACTTCTTCCGTCAGGTTCGTCGGAGAGTTGTTTCCTCCGATGAATACCGGCTTGCCGTCCTTGTCGAGCGCATTGGCCGCGGGGAAGATACCGGCAGTCAGCAATGCCGTTGCATTGGGCGCGATCATGCAGGATGGGATGGTGTTGTTCGGAAAAGGAGAGCCTTGCACGATTCCCGCGGGTAACACGCCGTTCGGGCAATTCTTCGCGAGTACGGATGCAGCAACCGCAGAGGCGCCCGGAACGTTGATGACCTGGTTGCCGAAGTTCCCCCCATACATGGATGTGACGGGTACCGGCTGATCCGTCAGGCCGCCCTGGATCAAGCGCCGCCATTCCATGTTGTAGAAGAAGAACGTCCGCTGATGATCGGCGTTATATAACTTGCCTAGAGTCACCGGACCGCCGATATTGAACCCGAACACATTAAGCCGGAGTTCGGCAACCTTCTGCGGGGCCGGGTTGAAATAGTTGCGCGCATCGAAAGCATCATTGCGGTTGAACTCCCAGGCAGAGGCATGCAACGTCTTGGTCCCGGACTTGAGAACCATGGTCATGGTTCCAGCCGAAGAGAGTCCATAGTCCGCGCTGTAGTTCGACGTTAGGGTTCGGAACTCTGCGATGGCGTCGCTTGAAGGAGCAATGCTCATTCCGCCTGCGCCGCCGCGGTCGTCATCTTCCCCGCCGTCGAGAAGGTAGATGTTATGGTTCTGGCGCAAGCCGTTGAACTCAACGCTGGCATCGCCTCCGACGGGTGTGTTGACTACTCCAGCGCTCATTCCACCGCCGCCTATTTGACTCGATGCCCCCGGCACCAACGCTGCCAATTGATACATGCTGCGCCCGCTCACTGCGAGCTGTGAAATCTGCCGCCCCGTGATGACGTTGCTCTGCTCTCCAGTATCGGTCTGCACACGTACTGGATTGGCTTCTACGGTAACCGTCTCCTGAGCGCCGCCAACCTGCATGGTGAAATCAATGCGGTCGCGATCACCCACTTGCAGGGCAACGTTCTTTTGTTCGGCAGTTTTGAAGCCCGAGGATTCTGCCTTGACGCTGTAATGCCCGATATTCAGATCAGGCACAACGTATTGCCCGGCGTCGTTCGTCCGAATCTTTTTGACCGCGCTCGAATCCAGGCTCGTCACGGTAATCGTGACGCCAGGAAGAGCTGCCCCGGATGGATCAGTAACCGTACCCACAATGGTGGCCTGCTGACCTAAAGCCAGCAGGGATAGGCTCATCACAGAAGCAAGCAGGAACAAGCACCGAAAGCCGAAGCTGTTCAGACAGATGTTTCGAACACGCGATGACACGTTGCGCGTTGAATCCCACGGCGAATTCATTGATTTGCACTCCAAACCCAAATGGAATTAGCGCCCCACAGAGCGTCGATTACACAGTGCAATCTCCAAGGGTTCGAGACAATATCCACTTAGCGTAATTCTCTTATGACCATCTCTTCTCGATGAATTCCGCTTTTGGCGGTGTTTCGCACACGACTGAGCAAAATCATTGAATGCGAGAAGAAATTCGCTGTCGTAGTCGTCTTCGATGATCCAGGAGTCGGTCGTCCGCGAACGGAGATGGCTGGGCCATCCTGGGGAGTGTGTATAAGCAACAGAATAAGCAGGCAGAAGCGATGGATGCGCTTCAGAAGGCAATCCAGGTGATGCCAAACCAGCCCGGACCACACGTCACCTTGGCGGGCATTCTAGCTCAGCAAGGCCGAACTGCGGAAGCGGCGACGGAACGCAAGAAGACCGCGGACCTCTCGCGAATCGCCGTCGATCGGCAGCAGGCGACGTTTGCCGCCAACACCGGCCGGGCGCTTCTACTGAAGGGGCAAATCACCGACGCGATTGAGCGCTACCAAGAAGCGGTGTCGAGCGACCCGACATATGTCGAAGCTCATCGAGGACTCGCCGCCGCTCTGGAACGAGCAGGCCGAACCGCGGAGGCCGAAGTGGAAAGGCGCAAGGATGCCCAACTTGATCAAGTTCAACGCTGAGTTGAACCGGCACGCGCGTTAGTAAGAATGGCTGGGGATTGTTCCTGCCACTCTGCCAACAGAAACGAGGCGGCGCCTCATCGAACGATCGCGCTGTTGGGGCGGCTTGGCTTCCCATTTGACCCCTTTCCGCCTTTATGTTGGATATTGTGACACATGGATTTCGAACGCATAATTCACGAGATTGAGCAGATACAGGAAATGTTCGAAGCTCCGGACGTTAGGCCACTCAGCGCAAGCGACATCTCTGCAGTCAATCGACGGCACGACGAAAACCTCGCGCAGAGCCCCTGGTTCCAGTTGTGGCAGCATTTTGGCGTCTGCTGCCGACCTGAATCCCCTCTATTCCAACTAGGAGACAGAGAGCGCTAACATACATACCTCGGCGCAAGGGAACGTTCATCTATCACACACATCTCGATGGATAGCAGGCACCTATGTAAACAGACCAGTTTTGACACTCCGCTGCCGAGTGTTGAAAACAAATTCCAATATGAAGTCGAAGAAAATGCGTTCACAGTCTTGAAACTGACGTCGAGCGAACTTAGGTAACTCGGCCCCTGAACAACATGAAGAGCAATTTAAATCGAAGGGAGTTCCTTCACGCCGCTGCCGGGGTCGCGGCCCTGACGGCCACGGGAATCAAGACAGCGACAGGCGAGAACAAACAAGTCGCAATCATCACCGATCCCGAGGATGTCGTGGCCGCTTCGGTGCCGGCGCAATGGGCCATCAAGGAATTGGAGCGAGCGCTGAAAAAGCGCAGTCTCCCGGTCGCGGTCTACAAAAAGCCGGCGCAGGTTCCCGCATCGCAACTTCGGATCTTCGCTTCTGGAATGGCCTCGCACGACGCTACGACGGCGCTCGACGCGTCAAAGGTGCGTGCTGAAAGCGTGCCGGAGGCGCTTGTTCTGTTCCAAGGAAAACAGGGTATCTGGGCTTGTGGGAGCGATGCTCGGGGCCTGATGTACGCGCTGCTGGAACTCGTAGATCGTGTGCGATGTGCCCATGATCCGTTGGCGGTTCTGAGAATTCCTGAGCCGGTGGTTGAGCGTCCGGCCAATTCTGTTCGGAGCGTAACGAGGCTGTTTACCAGCGAGATCGAAGATAAGCCTTGGTACAACGATCGCGAGATGTGGCCGGAGTACCTCTCAACCCTGGCGGCGCAGCGGTTCAATCGCTTCAATCTTGCATTAGGAATTGGCTACGACTTCCTTACCAATGTGACGGACGCATATTTCCTGTTCGCCTATCCATTCCTTCTTTCTGTGCCCGGATACGACGTGCGCGTACCGCACCTGTCAGACGCCGAGCGCGACCGCAATTTGGAAATGCTACGGTTCATCAGCGAGCAGACCGTCGCGCGTGGTATGGATTTCCAACTCGGCATCTGGATGCACGGCTATCGCTGGAATGATAGTCCGAACGCGAACTACACCATCGAAGGCCTCAATCCTGAAAATCATGGACCCTATTGCCGCGACGCGGTGCGAACCTTGCTCGAGGCTGTGCCCAAGATCAGCGGCCTGACATTCCGCGTCCACGGCGAAAGCGGAGTCGCAGAAGGAAGCTATCAGTTCTGGAAGATGGTGTTTGACGGAGTGGCCAGCTGCGGCCGCAAGGTTGAAATCGACATGCATGCCAAAGGCATGGATCAAGGCATGATCGATGCCGCGCTGAGCTCAGGTCAACCGGTGAAGATTTCCCCTAAGTACTGGGCGGAGCATCTCGGTATGCCGTATCACCAGGCCGACATCCGCGAGCAGGAGCGGCCTCGTCCGGGACACGAGCCGGAAGGTCTCATGAAGCTCAGCGCTGGCTCGCGTAGCTTCTTGCGTTACGGCTACGGGGACCTGTTACGCAAAGATCGCAAGTACGGCGTGTTGCACCGAATTTGGCCTGGGACACAGCGCCTGCTGATCTGGGGCGATCCACTCACCGCGGCCGCTTACTCGCGCGCTTTCTCCTTTTGCGGCAGCGATGGCGTGGAGATAATGGAGCCGCTTTCCTTTAAAGGCCGGCGCGGATCGGGCATCGCGGGAGGCCGTTGCGCCTATGCCGACAAGTCTCTCAATCCGCGCTGGGACTGGCAAAAGTACAGCTACACGTATCGTGTTTGGGGACGATTGCTCTATAACCCGGAAACCGACGCAGACGTTTGGCAGCGCCCAATGCGGCATGAGTTCGGGTCTGCGGGTGAGGATTTTCAGCTGGCACTGGCTTCGGCCAGCCGCATTCTTCCCACGGTGACCACAGCGCATGCGCCTTCGGCCGGCAACAACACCTATTGGCCCGAGCTTTACCTCAATCACTCCCTCATCGATGCTGACCACCCCGGACCTTATACCGACAGTCCAGCGCCACGAGTCTTTGGGACTGTGAGCCCGCTCGATCCGCAGTTGTTCTATCGCATCGACGACTTTGCCGACGACTTGCTCAAAGGCGAGCGCAGCGGCAAGTACACGCCCATCGAAGTGGCGAGGTGGATTGAGGATTACGCCGCCTCGGCGACGATGTCGCTGGCCCGTGCCGAAGCTCGGGCAACAAAGAGGAACGGGGCTGAGTATCGGCGATTGACCATCGACATTGCTGGAGCTGCGGCTCTTGGTCGCTTCTTCGGCGCGAAGTTTCGCGGGGGAGTTCTGTATCGCATCTTCGAGCGGACCAGTGATCGCGCCGCTCTGGAAACGTCACTGAAGATGTATAAACAGGCGCGTGAAGCGTGGGCAGGAATCATCGCTCACACCAAGGGCGTCTACGCGAGCGACATCACAGTGGGAGAACAGCGGCAATTGCGGGGCCACTGGGCCGACCGGTTAGCAGATATCGATGTCGACATCGCAGCCATTGCTGCGAAGATGGACTCTGCCAAGGCGGCGCAGAGAGACGGACCGATCGCCCGCGCTGTCGCAGAGGCTCTTGGCCAACCACAACGACCGGTTGTTGCTGGAGCTCACACTCTGCCCTCAAGGTTTCATGCCGGACAACCCTTCCAGGTGAAGTTCGATGCCGACAAGGAATATGCTTCGATAGACCTGCGCTATCGGCACGTGAATCAGGCCGATCGCTGGCAGAGGGAGTCGATGCTAGTCAATGGGCGCGTGTGGACGGGCACAATTTCATCTGAGTACACGCAGAGCCCGTTCCCACTGCAATACTACTTCGAGTTGAAGAAAACGCCAGAATCAACGGCACTGTACCCAGGTTTCGGTGCTTTTCTCTGTGGCCAGCCTTACTTCGTAGTTCGAAACGGGTAGGTACCGTCCGACTTTTCGGCTGTTCGGTAGGCAGGAAAAACCGGATTAAGAAGATCTCCAAGGTCCTCGCCGCGCACGATGGTCGGTCAGGTGCGGGAGTTTTTCATTGTCGCTGGGACCTCCCCTGATACTGGTTCGGCGCGCCGGGCGTGGGAGCATGGCCTGCGACCGGCGTCGCGCTCGCATGGTCCCGAGTTAGTTCAGTGCTGAGAGTAAGGCCGGTGCCAGAGACCTGTACACCAATCCCATGCGCACGAGTAAGTGGGGACGTGACTGTGATCGTGGGAGCCCCAAACCTCCTGGTGGAAGCAACAATCGCAGTCTCGGAGTTCGCGCCGTCAGCAATAGTGACGGTCTCGCCTGTGTTGAAGCCAGTCACGCCGTCGACTGGGATGACAGTAGTTCCGGCTGCGGTGGCGGTGGTTACAGTTGAAGCACCAGCCGTGCCAACCGTCGTGATCACAGATGTTTCGACGTTCGCGCCTGAATCCACTCGGATGGTCTCTCCTCCGCTAAGACCTGTCACGCTGGTGACTTTAATATTGGTCGCGCCCGCGACTGAAGGGGCCGCCAAAGAGGTGGCCGGCTCCGTCACGAAGTCGGTGCAGTTGCTGTCGGTGTCGGTGCCATCTGGAAAGCGGCCAGCGCTCGTATCGGCTCCGGAAGCGACCGCCCCGAATCCACCTTCCGGCCCCGGTGCCGTAACAAAGCAGCCCCCCTGCTCGAATCCCGAACTCGCCTGGTAACCTTCCGACGCCCATGGGTCGACGAGGCCGCCATAGTTCAAGCTGTCGACAACAATTCCCGAAGCGTCACGCAGAACCATGCTGCCTTCCCTTACGACAATAGTTCTGCCGAAGAGGTCGTCCGTGGTGGTCAACTCTGGGCCTCCGAACCACTGATTCGGCGCAGGTGTGCCTTGATAACCTGCAGTAGTAACCGCGGTGTCGCGCACAACAGCGTTGACCTCGTGCGCTTTCCTTAGCGGTGCGTCTAGCGTAATGCCGGTGCCGAGTGCCTGGATGGGCTCGTTGCTTAAGTGGGCAAAGGCTGTCGCGGGTTGAAAGCTGATCCCGGTTCCTCGGCTGCTGAATGGGATGTTGGCCGCATGATTGAACTTCAACGGGGCAGCCAGCGCAAGGCCTGTACCCGGGTCGACTACGGTCTCGCTATCAATATGCGACTGGGCAAGGGCAGGGCTGAAGTCTATCCCGCTGCCGGTCGGACCCGAAGTGCCGACCGCACTGACAGTAACTCCTTGCTTGTTCGCGGGTGTGCCGATATTTATCGTCGTTCCTACAGCGAACCCGTTTACGTTGCGGACCTTGATATTTGTCGCACCCGCGCCCGCATCGGCCGCCAGATTGGTGTGGTTTGCCTGCGTGCCGACGCTCGCGACTGTGACGGTTTCAATCCCGTGACTGACACTGTCGATATCCAACCTGATCTTGTCACCGGCTGAGATGTTGGCAAGGGACGTCACCTTGATATTGGTCGCGCCTGCGGCAGCGTCCGCCGCGAGATAAGCTTGCGTGCCCGGCTTGCCAACCGCGGTCACCGTTGCCACCTCGAATCGTTCAAATCCTGTTGCAACCGCAGGGTAGGTGGCGCCATAGCCGAGCGCGATCTTCTCGCCCACGACGAAGCCCGATGCGCTCGTGACAGGTACATTGGTGGAACCTGCAGGAATTGTGATTACCGGGCCATCCGGCAGCGGTTGCCACAGCGTTGTATGGTTGCTAGCCGCCGTCCCCATGCTTGCGACCTTGCGGGTCTCGACGTTGGAGCCGGTATCGATGGTGATCGTATCTCCGACCGAAATGCCAGTCGTGCTTCTGACATGGATGGTCTTATCGCCCGCCCGCGCAGGAACCGCCAGCCCAGAATTAGAAAGACCAAGCAGGTAGAAACCGCCAGCCGCGAACTTCGTTCCGGCTGGGATTCTTACACTCGAGAAGATAGCTTGCCGGGCCGCGTGCTCGGTTAGGGTCCAGTTCGAGACGTCAACGCTTTGGGCACTGGCGTTGTAGAGCTCGATGAACGAGTCCGTTGAGTTGACGACAGGACCGGAACTGATTCGAAACTCATTGATCTTCACCGCACTGGCGTTCCGCACTTTCTCGACCGTTGTTTCAGACTGCTTATTGCCGCTGGTTGTGCTCCACGTGGCATGGCCGACCAAATCGCCGTTGAAGGCCATCGGTCCTGAGGTGACCTTAAAGGTCGCGCTTGCGCTAGCACCCGATGCAACCGCATCAGAAAACTTCCTCGAGGTCTCCGCGGTACCCGAAATGACGGAGGTCCATTGTCTGGGTACGGAAATGCTCAGCTGGACGTTAGTCGCGGGAGCACCTGTTGTATTTGTGAATGTGAGGGTGATCTCCTGCGAAGACCCCGGCGTGAACGTCTGAAGCCCTGGGGGAGTGGCGGCTGCCGATGGCAGCGCCATGCTCAGCCTGGGCACATCATACCGAGCAGCCACGATATTCGCTTGCACTAGCTGGTCTGTAGCATCTGTTGGGAATGTGCCTGCGGCTGTCATCGCTCCTTCATAAAAGGTGCCTTGCGAGCCGACGCTGTTATCTCCGCCATTACCGAGGAGGATGGCTCCCTGTTTGCGCATCGGGTCATAGGTGGCATTTACTCGCGGTCCGTCGAACATCACCGACAACGGGCCCCCTTGTCCATCTCCCCCCATCGAAGTCCAGTGATGCGGTTCACCTTTGGCAATGCCGGTCACGAATCGCCACTTGATATTCGGCAGATTCGGGCAGAGCTTGGATCCGTCCGGATTGACACACCCGACCAAGTTGTTTTCCTGATCCGTCATTACCCAAGGTCCCGGAGGATTTCCGTGGTACCACCATAGAGCGTTTCCGTAGTAGGTCGTTTCCATCGTGCCGTTGTCGTCGTCGCGGCTGTCAGTTTCCGCGTTACCGTAATCGAAACAGCAACCGGAGTTGTAGTGGTGGCCGTTGACCACCCAGTACTGTCCCTCCGCTTGGTCGTCGACCGCAGTGCCCTTGGCGTCGTTCTGACGCAACCCCATCCCGGGAGCAATGAAAACGCCATACACTTTGTGCCCCATGACCGTGACAGGCGCCATGTCGGCGATCGGGATGTTGTTAAACCCACCCACGGCCGGGCCGCTGAATCCTCCGCGCGGCGCTTGAACTAAGTCGTTATGCTTGGGAGACTGGTCATAGATCTTGGTGATCCAACAGTAGGTGTTGGCACAGAATACGTCTTGCGCTGCCGCGTCGGCATAGCCGCCAGGGTCGGCGACAGGCGATACACCCGGCTGGACGACCCCTATGTTCAAGGTCTTGCCGTCCGACTGGCGCAGAACTTGATAAAGCGGACCGTTGTACGAGTAGTACAGGGCCCGCGTGGTGCTGTGGGCCGCCACACAGGGATCGCCGGCAGCGGCGTAGATATCACAGGGGCCTTGCGGCCTTGATGAAGGAGTGTGTGGCTGGGTTTGCTGAGCCACAGCCAGGCTTACGCCAAGCGAACTGAGAAGCAGTACAAGCGCGAATGCGAGATTGATCGTCGTTCTCTCGATCATCCTGCCCGCCCTGCTGGATTCATTCCGATTCATGGATTCCTCGAGGAGCGGAATGCTAGAAAATCGTTTACCGACGATCCAGCAGTGTAGTCCCGTATGAGGTAGTGATGCAAAGCTCACTTTGAGTTCTCGTACTAATCCCTTCAGGAAAAGCACTCGGTCCGGCGGCTGCAGGCGACGAAATAATTCGATGATTTGTCTCGTGCTTGTAAGACTCGATTCGTCGATAACGAAGATCCGTTTCTGCCCATCATTGGGCACGTCGTTCCGTCCTTCGGGTACTTTGCGAGAGCGCGTACGACGACGGCATCCCCCCCGGGTCGCCCGATCGGCAGGAGATTTGTTTCACCTCGAACCACGACAATGTCGAGGCCTCTTCCACGAACAAGTCTTGGAACGGTCTCATTCCGCTCGCAGTGCATGCACCGGGTCCACGATTCCTGCTCTCCGTGACGGCACACAGGTCACCATGCACGCAACGATAAGAATTGAAACCGTTGCTAGGTACGCCGAGCGCAGTTGGCGAGCGTCACCGGTCAGAATTCGGGGCCGGGGCTCTGCTGCGCTGGTGTGTCTTCTCGCAGATCTGGATTTCGCGTGAAGCTGCCATGGATGAGTCATTAGCTGCTGCTCTGCGTGGTGGCGGTAGTCCGAATATTTGCGCAACTCGCCGCTATGGCTGACTTCAATGCCACCCTTCAAGGCTCTCAAGGCGAGGTAACATATCAAAAGGATTGTGGGAGCCCTCGCAGATGGAACGATGCCAGCAGTGTGGCTCGGAGGTAGAGAGCGCAGCGCCGTTTTGCTCGCAGTGCGGAAGTGCGTTGAGGAAAAGTTCCGCAGGATCGTCCGGCGCTGACGCTGCGACCACGGTCGCGCTCGCCTCGGGGGATGCACCCACGTATTCGTCGCCACCGAAGCCTTCTTCCTTCCGGTCCCCATCGCATCCTTCCGGCGACGAAGGCCGCTTCGCGCCCGGCATTCTGATTGCGGAGCGTTACCGCATCCTTTCGCTGCTCGGACGGGGCGGCATGGGCGAGGTGTTTCGCGCGGACGATCTCACGCTGGGCCAGCCGGTGGCCCTTAAGTTCCTGCCCGACTCAATGATCGATGAGTCCATGCTTGAGCGCTTCCGTAACGAGGTCCGCATCGCACGCCGCATCTCGCATCCTAACGTTTGTCGCGTTTATGACATCGGCGAGACCGACAACCAGGTGTTCCTGTCCATGGAGTACGTGGACGGCGAAGACCTCTCGTCGCTGCTCCGGCGTATTGGCCGGCTTCCCCGCGATAAAGCTCTGGAGATCGCGCGCAAGATTTGTGCCGGGCTGGCGGCGGCGCATGACAAGGGCGTGTTACACAGAGATCTGAAGCCCTCAAATATCATGCTCGATGCGCGAGGCGAAGTGCTCATCATGGACTTCGGCTTGGCTGGCTTAGCCCATGAGATTGATGACGTGCGCAGCGGAACTCCGGCCTACATGGCACCGGAGCAACTTGTGGGCAAAGATGTCACGGCTCGCAGCGATATTTATGCGCTCGGACTGTTGCTCTACGAGCTATTTACCGGCAAACGGGCATTTGAGGGCAGCACGTACGACGAGATTGTACGCGTGCGGCGTGAGAGCACGCCGCATCATATCTCCACTCTGGTTCGTGATCTCGACCCGGCTGTGAAACTGGTCATCCTGCGCTGCCTGGAGGAGGAACCTGAGCTTCGTCCGTCATCGGCGATGATTGTTTCCGCCGCGCTCCCCGGTGGCGAGTATTTGATTGCCATCTACCTCCCCGACGACTACGACCCCACCGTCGCAACCGAAGCGATGGAACGCGACATCGACGTGCTCAACGACGAAATGGTGGATGCCGGTGCCAGGGTTTTCGTAGGCGGTCTTTCCTCGCCTAGCAATGCCAGATCCCTCCGGGCCCAGGGCGATGGCAAGGTACTCGTCACCGACGGCCCGTACACCGAAGGCAAGGAACACATCATGGGTCTTTGGGTGCTGAAAGCCGCCAATCTGGATGAAGCACTTGCGTGGGCCCGCAAGGCTGCGTTGGCTAGTAGAGCGTCAGTCGAAGTGCGGCCGTTTGAGTATCCGAAGTAAGCAACGGAACGGCTCTGGCCGCCCAACGATCACTTGTCGGCCGCTGCCCGATCTAGGAACTAAGCAGCGAACCTGCAAACCATGAGCCGCAATCGGCGCGAGGTCCGGTGTGGCTTTTTGTTCACCGCTGCCGAAGCAGACGCATCGACCTGAGTCTGCAAAACTCCTCCTTCGCCGATCACAAAACTGATTCCAATGTGTCGGTTTTAGCCTTGACGGATCGCACTTGGGCCTGCAAAACTGCATGTCCCTCATTCCAAAAGACGAAAGAGATCCTGAGAGTGGGTTTAGATTGATGGGTATTTGTTTATTTTGAGTAGTATGGCGGAGAGAGTGGGATTCGAATCCAGCTTATAACGTAGTTTCAATAACATAGAGAACGCGGCGGGCACCGCAAAAGCGATGGAAGACAGTGGTAAGCAGTCCTAACGGATCACAAACGGATCACGGATCGCTGATCCCTCGAAAGGCGTCAATGAGTTGCCCTGAACCTCTGTTCCACGGATGTCATTCCCTTTGGAGCGAGGCGAGGTCCGTGCTCGTACTGTCCCTCACTGGGAGTCTTTCTTGCCACTTTCGAGCACGATATCAAGCTGCTTGTTCCGCATTCTCGGGCAAGGTCGTTTGACGCTCCAGCACGGCACGCACGGCTTTGATGGCTGCGTTCTCGCTGCGGCGCGAGGAGTAGGCGACATAACCGTCCGGGCGTATAAGCGTCAACGCTTCGTTGCCGACAAACCTTAGTTCAAGAACGTTCGAAAACGATTCAACGAGTTGCTTCGCCCCTTCCCTGGTAGACGGCTCTGCGTCGTTGCCCAGGACAAGGAGAAACCTGCTATTGATGCCTTTGCCGCCGCGTAAGGACTCATCGAAATACCTCTTTCCAGTTCCTTCAACCACCGGGCTTCCGCCATAGGCAATTCCGAGTTCGGAAAGCCTTTGCACAAAGGCATGTTGAAACGGTGCCAGACGCGACACCATCGGGATAACTGAGTCGCGCAACGCCTGCGCAATCTTGTTCGGAGTTCCCATTGCCTTCGTCAGGAAGTCCGTGGTCTCGATGACTTGATTGATCACAGGTCGGCGCTCGGCGCTATAGCTCTCGAGGAGTTGCTCATTGCCGTAACCGTGCACGACCAGGTCAAGTTTCCAAACCAAGTTCCAGATGTCATGCAAGCCGGTATTCATTCCTTGGCCGCCAAAGGGACTGTGAATGTGAGCGGCGTCGCCAGCGATAAAGATGCGCCCAACTCGCAGCTGTGCCACCTGCCGGTGATGGATGTGAAAATAGCTGCTCCAGTATAGGGAACGGGCTTCGATTCCACTCGGCGCCCGCTGACTTAGTATTCTCCGTACCAGTTCCAGTGTCGGTGCATCTCCTTCAGCATTCTGGATAGTCGCCACGATGCGCCGGCGACTGGCACTCATGGGAAAGATTGCTACCGGGCCGAATTCGCTGGGACACAGCTGTAACTCGTTAGCAGGCAGGGTTTCGTTCGTCTCGATGTCGGCCAGCAAGAACAGGTCATCGTATTTTTCCCCTTCAAATGGGAGATTCAACAGGTGCCGAACCGCGCTATGCGCGCCATCACAGCCGACGACGAACCGAGCGGTGAGATCCATGCGCTGACCGCTCTTGTCCAGCGTTACATTTACGTAGTTGTCGTGCTGGATGGCGGAAACGAATGACGTTTCATATTCGACCACTCCGCCTTTACCTTCTAGTTCCTCCACCAGCAGTCTCTCGGTTATGTCTTGGGGCACCATGGCAATGAACGAATACGGGCTCTCCTCCGGTGTGAACTGCATGTGGGCAAGCGTGCGACCATGTGACACTACCGCGACTGACGTGACCCTGTTAGCCGCGATGAGAAATGGACCGACGAGCCCGGCCATGTCAAAGATCTCAAGCGTCCGAGGGAATATCGCGAGCGCCTTCGAGTGTGTCGATTGCGTAGCGTGCGCCTCAAGAATCCGAAATGTCAGTCCGCGGCGGGCGCATTCGTTAGCTAGAAACAATCCAACGGGACCCGCCCCTACGATCAGAATGTCAACGTCAGTGGTATTGCGCATAATTTCACCCTCCTTAACTTTCTGTTGCATCGAACGCGCTGCACGGTGTTCACTTTGCCCCATTGCTTTCCCATGGAATCGCTATGCGGGCAGGCGTTGTCACTCTAAGAGGTACGGGTGGACAACAGCGCTCTGCGGCGCCAAAACACGAGCGGCGACAGGACGCCAAGAACTAGAGAGCCAAAAACGATGCTGACCGCCTGCACGAGTTCCGGCTTGGCGGCCATGAGCAGTACGATGCCAAGAAAGATGCAGATTCGTAGGCTGAGGGAGATCTTCAGCAAAGAATCATCCAAGCGGAGGATCAGGTCATGCTCCAATGGCGATGCATTGGTGAGAGCTCGCCGGATCGTCCGCATGCGCTTGCCGGTTAACGCACCTACGGGCGCAATCAACAAGAGAGCAACAATTGTGAGGTCAATCCAAGCCTGCCCAAAAGCTGACACTCGTTGGGCCAAGTAGATTCCTGAAATGAAGGTCACCAAAGCCGACCCTCCAGTCCACAGCGGCAAGCGCGGAACCGGATCGATCCACAGGCAGGCTTCAGCCACAGTCGCGGCTCGGCGTAAACGAAACAGCGAAAGTGTTTCAAAACCTAAGCCTGCAAATAGAGCAAGTACAGCCGAAACGTGCAAGAACAGAACAATCGTGTAAAGCGACATATTTACGCCTCATTTCTAATCAATCGTGAACTTCCGCGCTCCTCACTTCGCGAGTGCAGACGCACTCGTTGAACTATTGCTCGCTCATTCTTGAGTTGACGCGGCTCCAATGTACGGGTTCCCGGTCAAGCAGTCAGTTGTTCTACGGCGCCCAAAGCACATGCCAGAGCTCTGGCCTTGTTCTCCTCATCAGTTGTCACGCCCTCGGCCACGACGAACTCAGGATTCTTCACTCCGAGGAAAGACAACACCGTGCGCATGTAGGTTTCAGCATGCTCAGCAAACATCGCGCTGCGGGATGTGTAAAACACCCCGCGCGTGATTGCGACGATGAAGCGCTTGTTACCGACCAACCCTTCCTCCGGCCCCCGTGGCCCGTACCGGAAGGTTTTGCCCGGTACAACAATGATGTCAATCCAAGCCTTTAGCTGGGTGGGGATGCTCCAGTTGTACATGGGAGCACCGAGTACCACGATGTCGGCCGCCATGAACTCATCCAGGATCCGCTGACTCTCGTCCCGGACACGTTGCGCCACCTCGTCGAGCGCCCCCACACGCGCCGACGAGGGATGGTCGCCTGGCAGTGAAGCCAGCGTCATATGGGACGGGGGCGTGGCTGCCAAGTCGCGATAGACGACCTCGATCTGCGGGTGCTCCTGCTTGAGCCTGGCTACGATTGCACGCGTGAGCTGGCGGCTCTTCGAGTGGCTGCCGAGAATGCTCGAATCAATGTGGAGTAGTTTCATCTCGTTCACTCCGCGCGGCGACGCGACCGCCGGAGCGGTCGCGCATCCCCTCGCTCAGTCTGCAGCTACCTGTTGCTTTCTCAACTCTCTGGCTTCGTCCGATTTCGCCCATTCACCGGCCACTTGCTTGGTCGCGACGTTGACGCGATTCCAAACGTTCGTCGTGGCAATGAAGAGAACGATCGACGCGAGCGCCTTTTCGTCGTAGTGGCGTGCCGCTTCCTCCCAAACTTCGTCTGGAACCGGATCGGAGCGATCGCTCAGTCGAGTGACAGCTTCGGTGAGCGCCAACGCGGCGCGTTCGGCGTCCGTAAAGTAAGGTGCGTCATTCCATGCAGCCACCGCGAACAGGCGTTCGATGGTTTCGTCTGCCTGTTTGAATCGGAAACTCAGATCAACGCACACGCTGCAACCATTGATCTGGCTCGCCCGCAGGTGAACCAGATCGAGTGTCTTCTTGGGTACGCCGCCTTGTTCTGAGGTCTTTGCCAGGCTTCGCAATAACTCCACCGCGCCGGGGATGACCATTGCAGGATTTTTGATTCGTGCTTGCATTACTTAATCTCCTTCTTGAGAACTTGTTCTTTCGGCTTCACTACCATGACGATTCGCAAGGGGAGAACGTGACTGCAAGATCGCGCGAAGTCCTAACACAAGTGTTTTGAGCGACTTGCTTCGCCGCCCTTGAGTTGCCGGGCCGTCGCGGAGGATTGGCTCCAGCCCAACAGATCCGCGCTGCCCTTCTCAGACAAATACTTGTGTCTTCCTGTCACAACATTTCGATTCGATCCGTCATCACTATGACGAGTCCGATCGAGACACATAACATCGAACAAAGAAGGAGCTGGTCGGTGGCAAGAGTCGAAGGTGTTGATCCTGGGCAAACGTCATTGCTGATGCGCCAGGTCTTCAAAAAGGTCCGCAAGATGTTGGGCCGGGATCTCACTCCACAAAAGATAATGGCCCGAGTGCCGCGAGTGTTCTGGAACAATATGCTCGCGGAGTGGCTGCTGGGTGAGAAAGCTGCCGTCCCCCAACGACAGCGGATGCTACTGACCCTGCGAACCGCGGTGCGGGTCGGGTGCCCGTTTTGAATCGATGCCAATTCTGCCGGAGGCAGAATGTATGGCCTGAGCGACGACGAAGTCGCAGCGATCCGCGAAGGACAACTCGAAGCGTTTGCGCCGGCGGACGTAGCTTTATTGCGCATGGCCGACGCCATGGCGGATACCCCGTCGAAGGTCAGTGATGAGCTCTATCAAGAACTGCGCCGGCACTTTTCAGAAGAGCAACTCATCGAGCTCGCGGCAACCGCGGCACTCGAAAACTTCCGTGCACGATACAACCGTGTATTCGATGTGGGGAGCGACGGGCTCTATCGCGAGGGTATGAAGTTCAAACAGCGCCGAGCTGCGTAGGTCGGTGGGGATGACGGAGCCAACAGAGGAACGCGACGCTATGCCCGAACAGGAATGGTTGGGAGACAAATTCGAAGAAAACCGGGGCCATTTGCGTGCCGTAGCTTACCGTATGCTCGGTTCGCTCACCGAAGCCGATGACGCGGTTCAGGAAGCTTGGTTGCGTCTGAGCCGTGCCGACGCAAGCACAATCGAGAATCTTGGTGGATGGCTGACCACGGTCGTGTCGCGCGTTTGCCTGGACATGTTGCGCTCGCGAAGCTCGCGGAAAGAGGACGCGCTCGATACCCAACCAGCGGAGCCCGTTGCCATCCGCGAGGGGCAGAGGGATCCGGAACAGGAGACACTCCTGGCCGACTCAATCGGCACGGCACTGCTGATCGTCCTTGACCGCTTGGATCCAGCCGAGCGACTGGCATTTGTTCTGCACGACATGTTTGCAGTTTCCTTTGACGAAATCGCCTCAATCCTCGGGCGATCGCCCGAAGCCGCCAGGCAACTCGCGAGTCGGGCGCGGAGGCGTGTTCAGGGTGCTCCGGCAGTTCCCAAGGCCGGCCTCACGGAACAAAGACGGATCGTGGACGCATTTCTAGACGCCCTGCGGCGCGGTGACTTTGAAGGCCTGGTCGCCGTGCTAGATCCTGACGTGGCTGTCCGAATCGATGAAGTGGCTGCTCGTCCGGGCGCGCCGCGAGAGATTCGGGGAGCACGGAACTGGGCAAAGGGCGCCATCGCGTTCTCTCAACAGCTTGCCGGCGCCGTACAGCCCATGCTGGTGAACGGAGAAGTGGGGCTGGTTCTTGCCGCACACGGACAGGTATTGCGCCTACTTCGCTTCTCCTTTGCTGGAGGAAGAATCGCAACTGCAGACATCATCGCCGATCCAGATCGTCTCAGCGAAATTGATCTTGCGGTGCTCTAGGAATGAGCGTTCTTCAAATCGCGTTGGAATGAGTCTTCATACGTCGGAGGAGAAATGGTAGCCGTCCTTGCATTGGGCCTCGATCCAAATTTCGTAGACCTCTCGCAGATGCCTGGCCTGACTGCTGAACTCGTTCGGTCCTTTATTGATTCCCAATTAAACCGCATTCGCGAGTTGGGATATGAAGTCGACAGTTGCTTGGTGGACTCGGGCAATACCGCCGAATCGGTCTTGAAAGACAGGTTAACCAAGCGGGCATACGACTGCGTGATGATCGGGGCAGGCCTTCGCGCGCCCGAACAACTCATCCTTTTTGAGAGGCTTCTCAACGTTGTCCACGCTCACGCTTCCAAAGCAAAGATATGCTTCAACACAACGCCTGCGGATTCAGCGGAAGCTGTTCAGCGGTGGGTCGATTCTCCCGGTTGAAATCCGGTGCTCGAGGCAATGTTTCGTACGACTTGAATTTCAGCCTGCAAGAACGCCCACGAGCGCCAGCGTGCTGACGATCTGTATGCATACAACAGTCACCACGAGCAGTGGATGCCCGGCAAGGTAGGACTCAGGGCCGGGAATTCTCGCTGACAAGAACGACAGGTTAGCCAAATTCCCAATGACAATGACTGCAAGCAAACCTCGGCTGCCCTGATAGATGCGCCAGCACAGGATTCCGTAAGCGAGCTCGACAAAGAAGGCAGCTAACGGAGCAGCGTCGTAAAGACCCAATCCCAGCTTCGGTGTTGGCAGTCCCGGCCACAGCACGATGTCATGGCCGTGTGTGAGAAGGTCAAGGATTAGATGGGACACGATGCCGAGCCCGACCGCTCTGCCCAGTACTGCGCGGCGGAAACCCTTCTCGACTATCAACCAAGCGGCGAGAGCAGCGATCAGCGCCGTGCCGACCGAGTGTGAGTAGGGCATATACGCGAGGTGGATGTCAGCGACACTGCGAACCGTCGACTCAGTAGTCGTTCGTTCTACGCCAAGGTAGTTGAGTATGACCCAGGCGAGCTCCATCGCCTGGACAGAGAGAAGGAGCGGCATGATCGGAGCCGAAGGAAAACGGCGCTTGACCAGTAGTGCTGTTGCCGCGTGGTCGATTGCAAACATATAAGGCCCCTCCATCACCTTTGCGGTTAACGCCTGCTAGCTATCTTTCCAAGTGCAGATGATCTGCAGCGATGCATTTCACCGGATTTGGCCTGCCAGCACCTTGGCCACAAAACTGGCAGTGGCTGCCCCAACTGCTTCTGGAGCTTCCTCCTGGAGAAAATGAGATCCCTGCACGGTAACCGTCGTCTGGTTTGGCCACGAGCGGCAAAATTCTCTTTGTGCTCCGATGAGGAAGCCTGCCGGATCTGCATCGATGAATAGCTTGGGAATGGGCGATTTCGAGAGCCACTGCGCGTATGAGTCGACGATCCGGACCACGTCCTCCGGCTTTCCTGCAATGGGCAGGTCTCTCGTCCACGACAGGATCGGCTGGCGAGCAGGACCGGGAACGCCGAAGTACCGGCGATAGACATCCATTGCCTCCGCGGAGATGTTCCGCAGCGGTAGCAGGTATTCGATGAACAGATTCTTGTCCAGGATGAGATCTTCGCCCGCCTCAGTCCGCTGGGCCTGAAAGAAGGCGCGCGTCGAGTCCGGCCATTCATTCCATGACTTGAACGAACGGACAATTCCTTCCATATAAACGATGGCCTTGACACTGTCCGGATGTCGCTGCGCCCACGAGAACCCCAGCGCTGAGCCCCAATCGTGGACGACCAGAATCACATTCTTCTTGATTCCAAGCGACTCGAACCAGGCATCGAGATAACGCTGATGATCGACGAACCGATAGCGACCATCGGGTGCGGCAGCCGAAAAGCCCATGCCCACATAGTCGGGTGCGAGGCATCGCCCCAGAGGCAGCACTGCGGGAATGATATTGCGCCACAGGTAGGACGGGGTCGGATTCCCATGCAGAAAGACAATCGGATCTCCGTGGCCCACGTCCACATAAGCCATCTGAGTTCCGAGCACGGGCGCGTATTTCCGATAGGAAATGTCTTCTGTTGAGATGGGGGAATTTTTCATCGTGATCTCCTTTGGGTGTTTATCTCCGCCATCCGGCTGGGAAGTCATGAACACCAGTTAAATGCTAATACAGGTGTTTCTTGGTGTCAACCAGTTAACACGTTATACTGGTGTCATGCGCCTAGCCCAAAAATACAAAGTGCCATCCGAGGTCGCACTGCTCTACGAGTTTCTGAATTCGGCAGACCTACGCAGCTATTTTGAGAAGGGGGAGCAGCACGTCCCTTCGGATGAGTTAGGAACTCCGGCTCGACTTGAGGCCTGGATGAGTCAACGCGGTTTACTGACGGCCGGCCAGACAATCAGTCCTGCCGAGCACCGGCGAGCGCTTGAGTTGCGCAACACGTTGCGTTCATTCGTGCAGCTTCCGCCGGATTCGAGGGCATCTTCTCCGGAATGCGCAGAGTCCCTGAACAGGGTTGCTCAGTTCTATCCGCTGGTGGTGAAGGTGGTGCAGAAGGGCAAACCCAAGCTGCTACCTGCGGCTGGCATATCTGAGCTTGCCCGTGTCCTGGCGGAATTGTTGGCACTAGCCGATAGTGGGCATCTGGATCGCCTTAAGATGTGCAATTCGGATCAATGCCACTGGGTCTTCTTCGATAGATCCAAACCGGGCACCCGTCGCTGGTGCTCTTCCTTACTTTGCGGAAATCGGCAGAAGATTCGCGATTATCGCAACCGCATAAAGAGCACTCGTAGGTAGCAAGACTCTAGCGATTCGGACTGCACCCGTGGCTCGCAATCCGCACGACAGCCGCGTGGCGTTTTGTTCGGCGCTTCAGAAGGGGATGCACTAACCTAGGTTTTTGCAGATTCCCTCTTCGCTGATCGAAAAAGTTATTCGCGATCAATTGGGTTTGGCCTTAACGGATCGCAACCGGGCCCTGCAAAACTGCATGTCACTGATTACAAAGGCGAAAGAGGTTTCCCAAGAGCGGGTCGATTTTCTAGCGCAACTACTGTATTTTCAATAACATGGCGGAGAGAGTGGGATTCGAACCCACGTTAGAGTTTCCCCTAAACACGCTTTCCAAGCGTGCGCCTTCAGCCACTCGGCCATCTCTCCGGCGTGAAACGGATGGAAGGAACTGCTCTCAGAAGCTCTCGATCTGCCGTTCACGCGAGATCGGCTGATCGGGCCCCTTCAATTCTATGGGGGAGATCGCTGAAACCGCAACCTGGAAAGGAAATGATTTCGCGAAGGAAATCTCGAGTTCCGACGAAAACTTAGGAGAGTTTTTCGGGAGAATCTGCCGGAGGCGCACTGGAGACTACCGAAGCGCCAGACCCCGACGCTCCCGCAACCGCCGCGTGGGCTGCGCCATTCGTGGCCGAGGCGGGCAGTGCAGGAACTTTTGTATTGTCGACGACGTGGTGGTTCAGGCAGTACAGAGCCAACTCAAGACGGTCGGCGACGCCCAGTTTGTCATACACCTTGCGAAGGTAATTCTTAACTACCTGCTCTGTGGTGCCCACGCGCAGCGCGATCTCTTTGTTCTTCATTCCCTGCGTCACGCAGGAAACGATCAGCGTCTCTTTCGGCGTGAGCTGCACTTTCGGGCGCGCTCCGCCTGCCCGATTATGCTGGTTGCGATACGCTTCCATGACCCAGTGAATTCCCTGCCTGTCCAGCCATGTGTCTCCAGCGGCGACTTTCCGCAGGCAATCCACCAGCAGTTCCGGTTCAACCTCCCGCGACACGATCCCATGAACCCCACGTCGGAAGAGGTCCAAGGTTAGTTCTTCATCGGCCGCCGGAGTCACAACAATCAGCTTCAGCTTCGGATAAAGTCGCACAAATTCAACTACGGTCTCGATGGGGTTCGGCGTAAGCGCGGCTTCAAAGATCAGCACGTCTGCGGAGAACTTCGCCACCGCGGACTGCGTCTGCGCCACAGTTTCAGCCTGGCCGACTACACGGATGTCATCTTCCAGAGCGAAGATCTTTCGCAGTCCGGCGCGGAAGATCGCCTGCGTGTCGGCAACGATCACGCGTACGAACTGGCCCTTGTCGCCGTCCTCACCTGCTCCGAGATTTTCATCCACGCCAACCGGAATGGTAGCCATTCAGTTCCTTCGACTACGCCCGCTCAAAATGGTATTCATCGATCACAACGCCTACGCCGCGACGCCCGCGATCTTCAAAGCTACGCACAACGCGTCCCCGGCAATCGATCTGCACGTCACGATTCGCGCCCAGAACACCGGCGGGCAGCATGATCGTGAAATCCACCATCGATCCTACGGGGACATCTTTTTCCATCGCGAACAAGACGCCATTCGCAGAAATGTTTTCGGTCTCGGCGGAGTACGTGCTTCCCTGGGCCTTGACCGAGGCGGTGAGATGCAGCGGAAATCGCCCTGCGCCCTGCATGTCTTCGTACTGTCCCGCGTTGCTTTGCGCTTCAGTCATCGGTGCTGTGCCTTCGGCTGCCACGCTTCGAGATCCTCGGTCCGGCAGTGCCACCGCCGGATTGTTCAACTCAAGGGCAGCGTACACCCCGGAATCAACCAAACAAAGTTACCGAAGTCATGGAACAAGCGGGGCTTAACTTCTTTTCTTTGAGAGGATTAGGAGGGATTTGCTACGCCGGAATTCAGCCCGTGATGCGCCCGTTTCTGCGGGGAATTTAGGGCAAAACTCGGTCAATTCCCGGCGATCTTCGGAGTCTGGGAAGCAGTGCAGCGAACTTCTAGAACTTCGTCACTTCCGTGAAGTTGAAGTCGCGAATCTTCATCGCTGGAACGATCATGTCGAACGACTCTTCCCCCGACGCCCGGCCCGGCACGCTCATGGCCTCGACGTTCGACAGCATGTGGATCAGGCTCTCGTTGAAGCGAAAGTTGCGTACCCCGCCCTGCACCCGTCCATTTTCCACGAGGAAAGTCCCGTCGCGTGTCATCCCCGTCAGCATCTTTTCGAAGGGCTCAACCTCGCGTATGTACCAAAGCCGCGTCACGAGTATTCCGCGCTCCGTCGAAGCAATCATCTCGTCAACATTCTGGATACTTCCAGTGGGCGCGAATACGATATTCACCGGCATCTCCCCCATTTCATTCGGTAGAGAGAAGCCGTGCCCTGTGGCCTCGATCGGACCTATATTGCTTTTGTGCTCCGAATGCCGCATTCGCTCCGCTGATGCCCGCGCGTAGACCACGCGCTTTACAATGCCGTTTTCTACTAGTGGTACACGGTGGCGGCGCATGCCTTCTCCGTCGAATGGGCATCCGGCCTGCAACGGATGCGTAACATCATCCCAGATCGTGATGTTGTCCCCGAAAAGTTTGGCGCCGATCCTCCCAGTCAGAAAAGAGCGCTGATCGAGAATTGCCATGCCCGAGTAGTCCCAGAACATGAAACCGACGATGTCGAGCACCGCCGCAGGCTCGAGGATCACGGTGTATTTCCCAGCAGGAACCTCTCTGGGGTGAGCCGAATCGACTGCCTTCTGGGCCGCGACTGCGGCCAACCGCAAAGGATCGAGATTCGTAACATCCGGAGAGTTCGCCTTCTGCCAGCCGGACGAGTCGGACGCGAGCATGGTGATCGAGATTTCTGCGGAGGTTTGCGTATGCCACCTACCCAAGCCCCGCGAATTGAAAACACCCTCGAAGGACTCGCCGCTCGAAAACACTCCGGCGGTCGTGAGTTTGTGATGGTCCGCCACGCCGACCATCTTTCGCACGCCCTCGGCACGCACCTGCGGAGTGGCTGCCGCAGTTTGCTCAAAGTGTCTGGATGGGATTTGTATAGACTGGGTGCCCTCGCCCCTTAAGTCGGAAGCCTCCTCGGGAGTTGGCACCGGCAACAGATCGGCGTCCGGATGCTGCACCCGTGCCAGGTTCTCGGACGACTTCACCACCTGCTGCAGGCTCTCATCATCGAACTTGTTCGTAAACGCACGCGCCGTCTTCCCGCCGAACACCGTCCGGACGGAAACGACATGATTTTCCTCAGCCACATTCTGATGGATGGTGTTGTTGGCGAAGCGCGTCAGAGCGAAGCGTCCACCATTGAACAAGACCTCGACTTCATCCGCAGAAGAGAATCTGCGAATGCGATCGAAAATGTCTCCGGCTTGTTGGTGAGTCAGCATTCAGCAATCTGCCATGCGTCAATCACGATCCCTGAAAAGCGCTCCCCACTTTGATCCCTCGAAATCGCGCGGGCGACGCTCCATGCCCCGTGCCCATGACTTGCTGCGGTTGCCCTTTCCCGCAGTTTGGAGTTCCCCAAAGTGTCCACTCGTCGCGTGAGCAAATCGCATCCATCGCATTCCAGAAATCCGTTGTGATGCCGGAATAGGAAGGATTCTTCAGCATCCGCACGCGCTTGCCGTTCTTGATCTCCCACCCGATCTCGCATCCAAATTGGAAGTTGTAACGCTTGTCGTCGATCGACCACGAGCGGTTGGTCTGCATCAAGATCGCGTGGTCGGTTGACGCAATGAGTTGCTCTAACGTAAGCGGCTTCTCGCCCGGCAGGATGCTGATGTTCGTCATGCGGATCATGGGCAGACGGTTCCATCCTTCGGCCCGCAAAGTTCCTCCGGATCGATGGAGCCCAATGGTATGCGCCGTCTCGCGCGAACTGAGATATCCCGTGAACAAACCGCTAGTGATAATCGGCGTACACTGCGCTGCCACGCCCTCATCGTCGAAGCCAAATGTGCCTAGGCCCGGCCCATGCTCCTGCCTGGCATCGGCCACAACGTTGACCAGGTCGCTGCCGTAGCGAAGAGTGCGCAACTTCTCGAGAGTCAGAAACGAAGTCCCGGCAAAATTCGCTTCCATCCCCAGAACGCGGTCCAGTTCGATCGGATGTCCTACCGACTCGTGAATCTGCAATCCAAGCTGCGAACTGTCGAGGATGATGTCGAACTTTCCTTCGGGACACTGATCTGCCTTGTGCAGCGCTACGGCCTCTTCCGCAATGCGCCGCGCATTCTCAACGAGTTTGAGTTCCTCGATAAGCTCGTATCCTTTGTTCTGCCACTGTCCTCCGAACGAATTCGGATACGACCGTTTTTGAATCTCGTTCCCCGCAAATGCGTACGCGGCATATCCCGCACCGGTAGAGAGCTTCGTCTGATAAATGTCAGCGCCTTCGGAGGAAACGAACCACTGTTCTTCGCGATTGAAATTAAGGTTCGCTTCGGCGAGCGTAATCCCCGCGACCGAACGCAACTCCGCATCAATCTTCAGCAGCAGATCGATGTTTTCTTCGACCGAAACGGTGAACGGATCGATCTTGTACGGTGTGCTCCACTCCGCAATGGCCGCCCTTTCCGGAGCCATCCGAACATCTTCCCGCTTCACTTTTGCCGATGCCCGCGCGATCGCGAGCGCCTCAGCCGCCGTCTTCTCGACCGCGCCGCGTCCTAACTCCGAGGACGCAGCAAAGCCCCATGCTCCATCCGCAATCACGCGCACGCTCATGCCAACGGACTCTGCGTCCGAAGCGCTCCCGACCTTACCATTCTTGGTCGTGAGCGCGCGATTCCGCTGCGCCACCACGCGCACGTCCGCGTAGCTCGCGCTGCGCAACGCGGCCGTATTCAAAGCCCAATTGGCAACATGCTTCATGGGAAGAATTTCAATCTAACACACGGGTTTGCTACCGTGTGCGAGCGTCATCCGCACATTCGGCCTCATTGCCTGTGTC
Source organism: Terriglobia bacterium (assembly GCA_963727085.1). Lineage (GTDB taxonomy): Bacteria > Acidobacteriota > Terriglobia > Terriglobales > Acidobacteriaceae > Sulfotelmatobacter. Next base: position 1,247,592 of record CAVSER010000009.1, read on the forward strand.
GCTGGGCACACAGCCACGTGTGACCGTTGTCACAGTTGAGAGCCACCAACCGCCGTTCAATAGACCAGGATCTTCAGATAGCGGAACCCAACCGCTACGGCTTCAAGGAGCATTCCACGATGAGCCTCTTTTTCTCCGATCAGCAACTCGGCAAACTGCCCAGCATCGAGGTAGACACGGCATCCCACAAACCCGTCACCAGCGCAGAGAGTCAGGCGAAGAAGGCCGATCTGGCCGGGCCCGGCATCGGCGACTACACCGAATTGGAAAAGGTTCTGCCGGAAGCCTACAACCCTCTCCTCACGCGCAGAGAAACGCAAAAAGCTATTTTCCATCTTCGGCGATACATCGAAGACAACTTATGCAAGGAACTTGGTCTACAGATGGTTCAGGTTCCACTCATCGTCGACGTCGAGAGCGGCGTTAACGATATGCTCGATCGCGATGGCTCCCGCACCCCCATCCAATTTCACATCTCCAATGATCGCGACAAGCATCCCATCGATGCACAGGTCGTACAGGCTGCAACGAAATGGAAACGAGTTGCCCTGAAGCAGTTCGAATGTCGCACCGGCGAAGGCATCTGCACCGACATGCGGGCCGTCCGCAAGGATTACTTCCTCGATCACGATCACTCCGCTTACGTCGACCAGTGGGATTGGGAGCGGGCGATCACTCCCGAGCAGCGCAGTGTCGAATTCCTCAAAGGAGTCGTTCGCAAGATCTGGAAAGTCCTCGTCGGAGCCGAGAAGTTCGCGCAGGAGATGTTCCCCGAAGTGAAAGGCCCGCGCTATCCGAATCTTCCCGAAGAATTGACATTCCTGCACGCGGAAGAATTGCTGGCGATGTATCCCGATCTGCCCAGGAAACGCCGCGAGACCGTGGTCCTGCAGAAATATCCGGCCATCTTCATCATCGGCATCGGATGGCCTCTAAAGGACGGCTATCCGCACGAAATGCGCGCCGCGGATTACGATGACTGGATCACCGACACGAGCAAGGAAACACATAAAGACACTCACGGCCTGAACGGCGACATCCTCGTCTGGAACCACGTTACGCAACGCCGGCACGAACTTACTTCGATGGGCATTCGCGTTAATGCGGAGACGCTTCGTAAGCAGCTTAAGATGTCGAACCTGCTCGACAATCTCAAATTTCCTTATCACCAGGGGATCGTAAACAACGTGCTCCCGCTCTCCATCGGCGGAGGCATCGGCCAGTCCCGCACGTTGATGCTCTTGCTGCGCAAAGCGCATCTTGGCGAAGTCAGTGTGACGGTGTGGCCGAAGATCCTAAAGGAGATGTGCGCGAAGAAGAATATCTTCGTGCTGGAATAGCCACGAAATCGAAAAGGGGCGGTGCGAGCCGCCCCCTTGTCGACCTGGACGAGAGGGCCCTAGGTCGCCCTCGTTTTTTGTGGAAGAGCGACCCTTCGGGGCCGCCTAAAGGGCAAAACGTGATGGGGCTTCAGTCCCGGTGCTCTACGGCGTGGCCTGCGCCTCGGCCAGCGCCTTCTTCACCGCCAATAATTCCTTCAATACTCCGCGCAGTTTCGTAGACTCGAGGGCGTTCGCTCCATCCGACTTGGCCTCTTTCGGATTGTCATGTACTTCCATGAACACGCCATCCACGCCCGCCGCCACGGCCGCGCGCGCGAGGAGGGGAATAAACTCCGGCTGTCCCCCACTTACTGCCGGACCTTTCTCGTCTGACTGAGACGATGGCAACTGCACGGAATGCGTTGCGTCGAAAACCACCGGAGCGAACCTGCGCATGATGGCCAGCGACCGCATATCGACAACCAGGTTGTTGTATCCAAAACTCGCGCCGCGTTCGGTCAGAAAAATCCGCGAGTTCCCCGCGTCCTTGCACTTCTCCACCGCATGGCGCATGTCCCACGGCGCGACGAACTGGCCCTTCTTGATATTCACCACGCGCCCGCTGAGTGCGGCGGCAACAACAAGATCCGTCTGACGGCTCAGGAATGCCGGGATCTGCAATACATCTGCAACTTCCGCCACTTTCGCCACGTCCGCAGTCTCATGCACGTCAGTCAAGATCGGCAGATGCAGTTCATCTTTAATCTTCTTTAAGATTCGCAACCCTTCCTTCAACCCCGGTCCGCGAAAGCTTCGAATGGACGTGCGGTTCGCCTTGTCGTAACTGGCCTTGAAGATGAACGGAAGGCCGAGCGATTTCGTCACGCCCTTGATGATCTCCGCCATGCGGATCGCGTGCTCCTCGCTCTCAACGACGCACGGCCCCGCAATGAGAAAGAGATCTCCCGAACCGATGTGGATATCGCCGACTTGGAAAGAAGTGGTCATGCCAAGACCATTTCACCACAGAGTCACAGAGACATCGAGAAATCTATTCCCAGTTCTTCTCTGTGGCTCTGTGGCTCTGTGGTGAATAACGTTCTACCGCCGCGCGACTTTCTCCGGCCTGTGGAACATCTCTACCTCGGCCGTCTCTTTGTCAGCTCTCCGCTTCATCCCATATTCATACGACGCTCCGATGAACGTGCTGAACAAAGGATGCGGCTCGAGCGGCTTCGACTTGAACTCAGGATGGAACTGGCACCCAATGAAATGCGGGTGATCCGGCAACTCCACCATCTCCACATACGTCCCGTCCGGCGAAGAACCTGAGATGCGCAGCCCTGCCGCAGTCATTGGCTCTTCATACTCGCGATTAAACTCGTAGCGATGGCGGTGACGCTCGCTGATCTCCGACGTGCCGTAAATTTTATAAGCCAGCGTATCCGGTTCAATCTTGCACGGCCAGGCTCCCAGCCTCATGGTTCCGCCGAGTTCCTCCACGCCCCGTAACTCGCGCAACTTGTAAATGACCCGGTGCGGCGTCGCCGGATCGAACTCGCTCGAATTCGCCTCCGCCAAGCCGACCACGTTCCGCGCAAACTCAATGCAAGCCGTCTGCATTCCCAGGCAAATCCCGAAATACGGAACCTTTCTCTCGCGCGCGTAGCGGATCGCGCACAACATGCCTTCAATACCGCGCTTACCGAATCCGCCCGGCACCAGCAGTCCGTCATAACCCTCGAGTTGCGCCTCGTACGTCTGGTCGCCCGTTTCGAGCCCCTCGGCTTCAATCCAGTTCAACTGCAGCTTCAGGTTGTGCGCGAGCGCTCCATGCACCAACGCTTCCTTCAGTGACTTGTAGGAATCTTCATACTCGACATATTTTCCGACAATCCCGATCGTGACCGTGTCCTTCGGGTTGTATACGCGATGGACAATGTCCTCCCACTTGGACATCTCCCGGTCTTTGGCTTCCATGTGGAGATGCTTCAGCACTAGCGTGTCCACGTTTTCGTTGGCAAATACCAACGGAACTTCGTAAACGGACGCAACATCCTTCGCCGTGATGACCGCCTCTTCCGGGACGTTGCAGAACAGCGCGATCTTGGACTTCATCTCCTTGGCAAGGAAACGATCCGTGCGGCACAGCAGAATGTCCGGCTGAATTCCGATGCTTAAGAGCTCTTTCACCGAGTGCTGCGTCGGCTTGGTCTTCAATTCCTGCGCCGCCGCAATAAACGGAACCAGCGTCACATGTACGAACAAGGTATGCTCGCGGCCCAACTCCTGACGCATCTGCCGGATGGCTTCCATAAACGGCAGCGACTCGATATCGCCCACCGTGCCGCCGATTTCCACGATCGCCACGTCCACATCCTGGGCGACCTTCTTCATTGCTGCCTTGATCTCATTGGTGACGTGCGGAATCACCTGCACCGTCTTGCCCAGGTAGTCTCCGCGCCGTTCCTTGGCGATGATCTGCTCGTACAGCCGCCCGGTGGTCCAGTTGTTATCGCGAGAAAGTTTGGCGTGGGTGAACCGTTCGTAGTGACCGAGGTCCAGATCCGTCTCCGCTCCGTCATCCGTGACGAAAACTTCGCCGTGCTGAAACGGCGACATCGTACCCGGATCCACATTCAGATACGGATCGAACTTCATGATATTGACCTTGATCCCGCGGCTCTCCAGCAGGCATCCGATCGAAGCCGCGGCCAGTCCCTTGCCGAGTGAAGACACAACTCCGCCCGTCACAAAGATGTACTTCGCTGGCATCTCTTCCTCGCTTTAAATTGTTTTTGAAAAATGGTGCAGGTGGGGTGCACGATCAATTATGGCAGAAAAGCCCTGTGGAAGAAACGGAAGAAATGATTCGACAAAAGATTTTCCTTCGTGAGCCTCCGTGCCCTTTGTGGTTTACGCCTTTAACCGTGCCGGAGACGCTCGCTGCGTTGACTATCCGCCCACTCTCAGCGAGAATAAATAAGGCGGTTCGCCCGGACAGCTGAAGTGTCTCCAACAAATGGGCCTGTGGCGCAGCTGGGAGCGCGCTTCCATGGCATGGAAGAGGTCGTCGGTTCGATCCCGACCAGGTCCACCATCACTTTCTTGAGGCTCAATCCGTAATCCATAGTTCACATTTCAGGGCCTGCAATGTCTCTAGTCTAGCCTTCTTCGCCGTGCAAACCACAGATACACAGGGATACCCAGCAGAATCACCACCACGCCCCCGATGGAATTCCGCAGGTTGCTCATGAACGTGTAATAGAGCAACACGGCCGCCGCCCCGATGAACAGTGCCGGCACGAAAGGATATCCCTTCGTTCGGTATGGCCGTTTCGCGTCAGGCTCTCGCCAGCGGAAGATGAAGATGGTGCTTGCTGCAACCATATAGAAGAGCCACTCGGCAAAAATCGCAAGCGAAAACAATTCGCGGAACGCTCCACCCACCACGATCAACAGAGCGGCTAGCGTTCCCTGGATCACCAGCGCAAAGGCTGGCGTGTGAAATTTCGGATGCACTTCTCCCAATGCTTTAAAGAAATACCCATCGCGCGCCACTGCAAAAGGCACGCGTCCGCCGCTCATCACGGTCCCATTTAAGCCGGCAAGCATCGAAATCATCATTCCAATGGACACGAGTGAAATTCCCCATCGTCCCAACGCTGCCTCGCTGGCGGACGCGGCCGGTACCGCAGCTTGCGCAATCGCATCCGCCGGCAGCGCCCGCTGGATCCCTGCATTCATGCCAATATAAAGGACTGCGACCAGTCCCACGCCGGCAATCAGCGCGATCGGGATTGTTCTCTCGGGCCGCTGAATCTCTTCGCTCACCATATTCAGATCATTCCAACCGTCGTACGCCCATAGGGCAGCAACCAATGCCGCCATGAAACCTGTGATTCCACCCTTGGCCCCGGCAAAACTCGTGCCGAAATTGCTCCATGAACCGGATGCCGCGGTAAATGCAATGAATGCAATCCCCACGATCATCCCCACCTTCAGCACCGTGAATACAAACTGAAAGTTGCCTGCCTTGCGCACTCCGACATAGTTCAGCGCGGTAATCAGCACCGTTGCAAGAATCGCGACCAAGTGTCCGTAGTTCACCGCGAACACCCGGCTGGATGTCACATGCCAGGCAAAGATTGTCTGCGGTAGAAAGCGAAACGCGGAAAAGGTTCCCAGAACTCGCACCAGCCCGGCCGTGACGCTGGCTATGGAAGCCGGCTTCGCGATAACGAACCAGGTCCATCCATACAAGAACGCAGGCAACGGACCGTATGCGTCGCGTACGTACACATACTCGCCACCGGCGAAGGGACGCACAGCTCCCAGTTCGGCATAGGTAAGCGCTCCAAAAAATGAAAGCATCCCGCCTACCACCCAGGCGAGATACACCAGTCTGGCCGAACCTACTGCCTGCATCATCTCCGCCGGGACCAGAAAGATTCCGCTGCCGATGATCGTCCCCGCCACAATCGACATGGCATGCCAGACGTTCAAGCCCCGCACCAGCTGCGCGCTGTGTTTTTCGGCTGCCATTGGGGCACTTTTCATTCGCGACTCCTCCGGATGATCGTTTACATGTTGCAGGAAACTGCAAGGGGCCTATCTTCTCATTTACAGAATGCTCCGGCTGGCATAAGCTCTTTTGGTTTCTACGCTGTTCCCCCCTCCAGCTAGGCTCTGCAACTTCCCAATCTCGATCAAAGGAACTTGCCGCCATGTCACTTCGCGCTTCGTCCATCTCCGTCCGCCTTACGACCGCTCTGGCCGCCTTCGCCCTCGGAACCGCGTCCTTTCTCAGCGGACAAGCCATCACAACCTATCACGTCGACAACAATCGCACGGGATGGAATTCGCACGAGACCGCGCTCACTCCGGCCAACGTCGGCAGTACATCTTTCGGCCTGCTGCACGGCGTCACGCTCAACGATCAGGTGGACGCTCAGCCCCTATTCGTCCCCGCTGTGAACATCACTGCCGGCACCAGTCTGGGAGTGCACGATGTGGTTTACGTCGCGACGGAGGGCAATACGGTCTATGCAATCGATGCTGAGAGTGGCGCGATACTCCTCAGTCCGAATTTCGGATCACCCGTGGCTCGTCCTCTCGGCTGCGGCAACAACGGGCCGAATGTCGGAATCAATTCCACGCCCGTGATCGATCTCAGCAGCAACACTCTCTATGTGATGATCTACACCCAGGACTCAACCGGTCCCGCGTACCGCCTCCATGCGCTCGATCTCGGCAACCTGACTGACAAAGTCACAGCCCAGCTTGTCGTCGCTTCTCACACGCTGCTCGACGGCACGACTTACAGCTTCAACGCCACCTACCAGCGTCAGCGTCCCGCACTCCTGCTGGCGAATGGCAACGTCTACGCAGGCTTTGGCAGCTTTTGCGACCTCTTCCCAAGCATTTCGCGGGGTTGGCTCCTGGGCTGGACCACGGGGACTTTGACTCCTCTCGCCGGAAATCAGGTTCTCGATACGCTCGCGGTCTCTCCCAACAACTATTTTCTCTCTGCCATCTGGATGTCCGGCTACGGCCCATCGACTGATGACGCCGGCAACATTCTATTCGTCACCGGAAACTCCGACTTTGCCGGCACAACGTACGACGGCGTGAGCAATATCCAGGAAAGTGTCGTCAAAGTTTCTTCCGACCTGAGCACCGTGCTCGACGTCTTTACTCCTTCGAACCAGGCCTCGCTCGACGCGACCGATCAGGATTTCGGTTCCGGTGGAGTAATGGTGGTGCCCGATCAGCCCGGCTCATCGCCACACCTGGCGGTCGCGGCCGGAAAAGCGGGAACCATGTTTCTGATGAACGAAGATGCGCTGGGCGGTTATTCGACGCAGGCGAATAATGTACTGGCAACCTACAGCATCGGCGCGTGTTGGTGCGGACAATCCTACTTTGTCGATCCGTCCGACGGTGTTGGCCGAGTGGTCGCGAGTGGTGGCCTCAACGTGACCGTCTACAAATTGCAGACAAGTTCTGCCGCTACATTGAAGCCGGTCTCACGGTCTCCGGGACTTGGCAGCACGGTCCAGGATCCCGGATTCTTCACGTCAATTTCGTCGAACGGCACCGCGAACCCGATCATCTGGGCGCTGTCTCGTCCGACCAGCGGCACGGGCAATCCACTCTATCTGTTCGCGTTCAATCCCGAATCCGTCACTAAGAGCTCCATGAAGCAACTAACGAAGCTGGTCGGCGGACAATGGCCCAACAAGGGCGGCAACGCTAATCTGGTGCCGGTCGTAGCCAATGGAGAAGTCTTCGTGGCAAGCCATAACCAGTTGCGCATCTTCGGGATCAAATCGACAGCCTCAAAGAAGTAAGGTCTGTCGCAGGGGCGCGACTGAGCAGCTGTTTCTTACGGCCGAATTTCGATCGGGGTTCCGTTTGGCACCGCTTGCCAGACTTCGTCCATCTCCGCATTGGTGAGCGCGATGCAGCCATCGGTCCAATCTTTGAGCCTGTGGGATGGCCCCACCCAGCCGTAACCGTTCGGTAATCCGTGGATGAAAACATCTCCGCCCGGAGAGACGCCGCTCTGCCGCGCCGCCGCTCGGTCATGCGTGTTGGGATACGAAATGTGAATCGACCGGTAGTACTGGCTGTGCAGGTTGCGGGAATCGAGTATGTAATTTCCTTCCGGAGTCTTGTGATCGCCCTGCCGCGTCTTCGCCCCGACTGGATTGCCCCCGAGCGTCACCTTATAGCTCCTGATCACTTTCCCGTCACTGTATAACTGCAACACGCGCTCGCTCTTGATCACTACCACCCGGTCAGCATGCAACAGAGCTGAGGCCGCTTGCGGGAACGCGACGCCACAGGCAAGAGCCAGACAACATCCGAGCCACGTGAGAATGCGGATACGCACGGCCACGATTATAGATTCGGGCACTCATTCAAGTGCTAGGCTGAAGTGTGACTATGACGTACCGTCTTCAATGGATCCGCGCTCTAGAAATCTCCATGTGCATCATGGCTGTCGGCGCTTGCACGATCGCCGAAGCCTCGGCTGCATCGTGGAGCGTAAAGGCTGAACCGGCAAAGCTGGTCAACGGCTCTCCTGTCCTCTTCGAGGTTCACCTTGCCGCCAAACTCGACGCGCTCACCGGAACCTGGCTCGGACACCAGATCGCCTTCAGCTACAACAAAGCGAATAGGACCTGGTTCGCACTCGCCGGTGTGAGCTTCGAGACCGCGCCCGGCCAATACGCTCTTGAATTGACGGGGCAACCCGCAACCGGCAAGGGCGCCGCTACCTTCACACGTGCCTTCGTCATCGGACGCGCCAACTATCCGAAGATCAAAGTCGAACTCGCAGTGCCGAAAAAATTCACCGAGCCTACTCCGGAACAGATCAAGCAGATCGATGAGGATCAGAAAACCAAGCAGGAATACCTGAACCGCGTCACGCCCGACCGCGAATGGGACGGCAAATTCACCGCTCCCGCCGACGCCGCCAACTCCGACGTCTATGGTTCGCAGCGCATCTTCAACGGCGTCGCCCAGCGCCCGCACTACGGACTCGACTACCGCGTGCCCACCGGCACACCAGTCGAAGCCATGAACTCCGGCACTGTCTTGCTAGCGCGCTTTCTTTATTTCGAAGGAAATTGCGTTTTTCTCGACCACGGCCAGGGATTGCTCACTCTCTACTTTCATATGTCCGAGATCAAAGTGAAGGAAGGAGACACCGTGAAGCGAGGACAAGAAATCGGACTCAGCGGGGGAACCGGCCGCGCGACCGGCCCTCACCTTCATGTCGCCGTACGCTGGCAGGGAACCTACCTCGATCCCGCGCGCCTGATGCAACTACCGCTACCATAACCAACACCCTGTGGGACCTGCCCACACGCGTTGTCATCCTGAGCGAGACGCAGTTTGTGTCGCTCAGGATCTATGCAATTCGCGCGGCCTAGGCGGCTCCCCCGGTTCTTCCTCGCCCACGCAGCGCCTGATTCAATTCATCCTTTATTCCCAGATTCCGGATGAGCCGGTGCAGGTAGTTCGCATGCACTCCAAGGATTCCCGCCGCCTCCACGTAATTTCCGCGAGTCTGCTCCACGGCATCGAAGATCAATTGCTTCTTCAGTTCTTTCACGCTCGCGTGATATTTCCCCTCGTGCATCTCTGCCGGGGAACTCTGTTCCAGCAGCGACTCAGGCAAATCTTCGAGCAGTACCATGTCCGACGATCCCATCACGAGTGCACGCTCGATTGCGTTCTCCAGCTCCCTCACGTTCCCGGGCCATTCGTAGTTCACCAAGGCCGCCATGGCCTCCCGCGACACCGGCTTGGTCTTCACCTTGCATCGCTTCGCATGCTTTTGAATGAAATGCCGCGTCAGCATCGGGATGTCGTCGCGCCGTTCCCGCAGTGCCGGCATCGTGAGCCTCACCACATTCAGCCGATAGAACAAGTCCTGACGGAACTGCCCGTTGCGCGCAGCTTCCTGCAAATCGCGATTCGTGGCGGCGATCAGGCGGATGTCAATCTTGATCGGATGCGTTCCGCCTACCCTCTCGATCTCGCGCTCCTGCAAAACCCGTAACAACTTCACCTGCAGCGTCGGCGCCAGTTCCCCAATCTCATCCAGGAAAACCACGCCCCCATCGGCAACCTCCAGCCGGCCTTTCTTCTGAGCCGTCGCCCCTGTGAACGCACCCTTCTCGTACCCGAAGAGTTCGCTCTCCAGCAGCGTCTCCGGGATGGCAGCGCAATTGATCGCGACGAAAGCCTTGCTGGCCCGATGGCTGTTGCGATGCAACGCCCGCGCGGCAAGTTCCTTGCCCGTCCCGCTTTCCCCCTCGATGAGGACCGTAGCGTCGCTCGGCGATACTCGCGCCACGAATTGAAAGATCTCTTTCATGCGGGCGCTCTCACCCACCAGGCTTTGCTCCTGCCGTATTTCTGTCGTGAGGCGCTGATTCTCCTGCTCGAGCCACTGCACCCGCCGCGCGTTATCCAGCGCCACCGCGGACACACCGGCCACGGCCGCCATCAGTTGCAAATGATCTTCATTAAACCGGCTCGCGGCATTGGTACTGTCGAGATAAATGCACCCGATCATTCTCTGAAAAACGCTAAGTGGCACACACATCAGGGATCGCACTTCCGATATTGCCAAACTCTGCACATCGCGCAGCGCATCGCTGCTCGCTACGTCCACTCCGAGTATCGCGACGTTCTCCTTCATCACCTGGCGGGCGATTGTCCGGCTGACGCGTACCAGTTGGGGCTGTCCCGGATGACGGGTGCGGGCATAGAGGCAGTTGAATTCCTGCCCCGGGCCGTCCGCCAGAAGAATCGCTCCTCGTCCCGCAGGCACAACTTCAAAGATCAGATCCAGCAACTGCGCCTGCAACTCCTCCAGATCGCGGATCGCATGCACCACCCGGCTGATCTTCAGCAGTGCGTTCAGGTTGCGGGCTACCTGCGATTTGGCGGGCAGCTCACTAAGGAGCCGGTCGGGCTGCAGATAAACCACTTCCTTGGGATGAATTACTTTGGTCTCGGTCGTCGGCTGCGCGTCGTCGAACTCAACCTGGCTCGCCTGCGGAATTCGGTCTTCATCCTCCACCAGGAACAGAAAAACCGAATCCCCAGTGGCGATTTCATCCCCATGACGCAGCCATTGCTCTTTCACCGGAACCCCGTTCACCAAAGTTCCGTTCCGGCTAGCCAAATCCTTGATCTGGAATCTCTCATCCTCGCGGCGCAGCACACAGTGCTTCCGCGAGACCGACGGGTCGGCTAGAAAAATCATATTTGTGGGGTCGCGCCCGACGATCGCCTCTCCTTCGGGCAGCGCAACCAGGGCATCTTTTGAGGGTCCCGCCACTACCAGTAGTCTGGGCCGCAATCAGGTCTCCTACCGCCGCAAAATTCTTATCACAGCCGAAGCCCATTTGCCTAAATGGTCTGCGAGGTTCCGGATATCCGAACGGTTAGCTGCACTATCTGAATGGATAGCTTTCTAGACGACTGTCATTCCGGTTGTCTGCGCGACGGACAGCATGCCTCAACCTAAGTTATTAAATAGCAGTAAGTTACACAGCTTTCGTGAATCACGGGAAAAGTGTACCGGATTGGAACGCCGAGTGCTACCTGTGAAAGTGCGTATCTCGGCAAAAAGCGATGGGGGAAGCGCTTTCAAGAAGTTCTCGCTGAGATCGTTGGTCAGAAGCTCGGGGGACCCCCTCATCGAGCTTCTGGCCTTTTTTTATTTCCAGCGGAATTCCAACCCTACTTACCCAGCGATGGCTTCGGCCAGCGCGAGCGGTTCGCTGGCCACAACCGCAACCCCATCCCGATAACTCACCGTCCTGCCCGAGATGGCCGGGACGCGCTCCCCGGGAACCAGAATTCCGACGAGGTTTAAAGGGTCTGCCGCCGACAACGTAGCCGTCTCCTCACTCAGCGGGAGATTCCTCATCGCCCGCACCGATTCCACCGCAACGGGCAGAGCGAATTGCTCTCCTGTGAATCCATCAACGAACCGTCCGCCGCGGATCTCTCCACGATCTTCCAGCCGCCGGAATCCCATTAGCAACTCACGCCACGCAGGAAGATTCGACTCCCGCGCCAGCAGATCGCGAATTACGATCCCATATCGCCGCAGCAGCATCCAGCAGGCTGCTTCCACGGCTCGAGGACGCTCCGCAGCAGCGTCTGCATGCAACATCGCCCAGCGACCCGAACTGTGCCGGGGGCGCGTCGACTTTCCACTACCCTGGCCCGCTCTCCGCTTCGGATCGATTAGCGAACGCAGATTGTCGAATCCGTCCGCCGTCACTAATCCTGCCGCGACCAGCTCCCACAGAGCCGTTTCAATCTCTGCCTTCAGCTTCCCGGTACCGCGCACAATGTCCGCAAAGAACGAAGCGCCTCGCTGCCGCAGGAACTCGAGTACAAGCTGCGCCCCGTGGCCAATCCCGCGCTTCTCGGCCTCGTCGCCGGCCGTGTGCCGTGGGATCATCCAGTCCGCTTCTTCGCGAACGAAGAACGTGATCGGCGCCACGCTGGTCGGAATCACCCTCCTGTGTCGCGGCGCGTCCGCATCGCCCGAGGCAGCGGACTCCAACGTCGCAGGATGCGGCGACAATCTCCCCCATCCCACGGCGCCTGTCAGGCAAAGCTGATCCAGCCATTTCGGATCGTAATCGGCAATCCTGCGCGCCAGCACCTGCCGCTCCCAGGCATTCGCCGAAATTTCAAACCCTTGCAGTTGCTGCAAAACTTCCAATGTCCCGCGCTCACCCGAAACCTGCGAACCAGGCGCCACGTGCTGCCAGCGCATCAGCCATCGCATAAACTGGGCCGCAGTGACGGGCTCAATCTGCTTTCGCAGCATGCCAACCGTCAGCCGATGAATGCGCGCCAGAAGTCGGCGCTCACACCACTCGGTCTCCCCTGCAGCCTCCGCACTAAGATACCTCCCTCGCAGGACCGTCCCCGCAGCCTCCATCCGAAGCAAAGCCTTCTCGATGTCAGATCCCGACAACGCCAGCGGCGCGCCAAGCTTTGAACCCGTCGTGGGCCCAATATGTGACATCCAGCCATTCACGAGAGACAGCAACGCATCGTCGCGTGAGATATCTCCAGACTCGACATCACTCAGAGCCTGCTGAAACTCCGCCATCGGAAATAACGCGCGGAAGCTGCGCGCCCGCTCCGCCGCCACCCAATATTGCCGGCCATCGACTGCTGCCAACCCTGCCCGGCCCTGGCCTTGCAATCGCTCAAAATAAACTCTCCAGTGCTCAGTGCTGCGCGACAGTTCCGACGCAAACTGATCCTCTCTCCCAACGGAATCCTGAAGCTCAAATGCTGAAGGTTGACTTCGGATTGCAGCAGGCTCAACCGGTAGGGCCACTAAGGTGTGCAGCACATCATGCAACTCATCCGCATCACGCACATCCGGCCAAGCCGCACGCTGCACTTGCGCGATCGCTCCCGGATCCAGCTTGCCCACTTCCTCGAGCACCGATTCCGGCAGCACGCGCCGCATCTCCACCGCCCGCGCCCGGCGCTCCTCCAGCGGCGCGTCATCCAGATAAGCATAGGGATTCGCATTGAGAATTTCATGCGAGAACTGCGACGGCACCGGCGTATCCACCGCCAGGACCCGGATCTCACCCGATGCCATTCCCCGCAGAAGGTTCTTGAGCCCATCGATATCCATGGCCTCGGTGAGCACGTCCTTCATCACCTCACCCACCAGTGGATGATCCGGAATCTTCCGCTCGCCCTCGATGTTCTCGAAACAAGCTGCCGCATCGGGGAACACCGATGCCAAAAGATCATCGGACCGTATGCGCTGAATCTGCGGAGGCACCTTTTTGCCGTTCTGAAATCGGAGTAACGCCAGCGCCCGGTTGGCATCCCAGCGCCATCGCGTTGCAAAGATCGGAGAGTCCAGCGCCGCCTGCTCCAGGATCGGCTGCACCGAATCCGCCTGCAGGAAATGGAACACATCGCCCAGCGGAAAACTGTGCTGCTCTGCCAGCGCGATGTTCAATCCGTTATCCGTCGCCGCCGCCTGCAGTTCAAAATTGAATCCGCGGCAGAATCGCTTGCGCAGCGACAAGCCCCAGGCCTTATTGATCCTCCCGCCAAACGGGGCATGAATCACCAACTGCATCCCGCCGCCTTCGTCGAAGAATCTTTCTGCGATGACAGTATTCTGCGTCGGTACGGCCCCCAGCACAGCACGTCCTTGCAGGATGTACTCAATCGCCTGCTCGGCCCCTGAATCATCCAGCCCACATTCTTCCTTCAGCCACGCAACACAAGCAGCCACTTCCGGCTGTGTAGCCGAGAATCCAACGGGAGAAGTCCGCGGTAGCATCTCGCTGATCTTCTCCCGCAAGTTTCCCACCTGCAGCGACAACTCCTGCGTCCTCGCCGGAGCCTCACCGCGCCAGAACGGCACACTCGGAGGGGCTCCATGCGCATCCTGCACCAGCATCCGTCCGGAATTTGTCTCGATGCGGTGGATTATCCACGAGGTATTTCCCAGCAGGAAGATGTCGCCGCGATTGCTCTCCACCGCAAAATCTTCGTCGACAGTCCCAACCACGGTGGCGTCAGGCTCAGCCACGACGTTGTAAAGTGAGTTGTCCGGAATTGCGCCACCGCTCGTAATCGCCGCCAGACGCGCCCCGCGCCTTGCTCGGAGTTTCTTGTTCACCTTATCGCGATGAATGTAAGCCCCGTACCTCCCGCGTCGGGCGGCAATTCCTTCCGAAAGCATCTCCAGAATGGATTCAAACGTCTCCCGCTTGAGGTCGCGGTATGGATAAGCGCGCTTCGCCAGCGCAAACAGTTCATCCTCATCCCACCCGCCCTCCGCGGGCGTCGGTGGCACCATCTGGCTCTCGTCGGGCGAAGCATTCCTTGCGCCTGAGGAATTTTCGCCACCAGCGGAGGCCCGCAAACTCGGCATCTCGCTGCCATTCCCCGACGCACAAGCCGCCACAATCTGCTGTGCCAGCACATCCAAGGGCGCCTCCGGAATCATCAGCCGATCCAGATCTCCCAGCTTGATCGCCCGGACCAGCGCCGCACATTCCATCAGATCGTCGCGCGTAGTCGCGACAAATCGTCCTTTCGGAATCGCTCCGCGCCAGTGTCCCGACCGCCCGACTCTCTGCAGTGCCACGGCAATCGATCGCGGAGAATTAATCTGCACCGCCAGATCGACCGTGCCAACATCAATTCCCAGTTCGAGCGAGGCCGTCGCGACCAGCACCCGCACCTGGCCTTCTTTCAGCTTCTTCTCAGCCGCCAGCCGCAGCTTGCGCGACAAACTCCCATGATGCGCCGCAACGTTTTCCTCGCCGATCCGCTCCCCTAGATGATGCGCGACCCGCTCTGCCATCCTTCTCGTATTTACGAACACCAGCGTCGACCGGTGCTGCTTCACCAACTCAACCAGCCGCTCGTACACCGTGTCCCACATCTCGTTCGACGCCACCGGCCCCAGCGGCATCGGAGGAACCTCCACTCCGAGATCCAGCTTCCGCTTGTGTCCGACGTTAACGATGACCGGATCGGCCCGCCCCGTGCCCGTCAAGAAATGCGCCACTTCCTCAATCGGCTTCTGCGTGGCCGACAGCCCAATCCGCACCGGGCTCCTTCTTCTGCCGAGGAACGCATGCGACGAAGAATCCGCGATCAGAGCATCCAATCGCTCCAGCGACAGGGCCAAATGCGCGCCACGCTTGTCATCAGCCACGGCATGAATCTCGTCAACGATCACCGTTTCCACAGTCCGCAAGATCGCCCGGCTTTTGTCGGCAGTCAGCAAAATGTAAAGCGACTCCGGCGTGGTCACCAGGATGTGCGGAGGCCGCTTCAGCATCGCCCGCCGCTCCGGCATCAGCGTGTCTCCGGTCCGTACCGCCGTGCGAATCTCCGGCATCAGCAGCCCGCGCTCACCCGCCAGCGCCGTAATCTCCCCGAGCGGGATTTCCAAGTTTTTCTGAATGTCGTTGCCGAGAGCCTTCAGAGGAGAAATGTAAAGCACCTCGGTTCGATCCGAAAGCTCACCAGCTAGTGCCTTGCGCACCAGCCGATCAATGCAAGCAAGAAATGCGGCAAGGGTTTTTCCGGAGCCAGTAGGCGCGGAGATGAGTGTCGTCCTGCCCGCCAAGATATGCGGCCATCCCTGCTCCTGCGGCTCCGTCGGAGTTCCAAATCGGGAAACAAACCACTCCGCCACAAGAGGGTGCGCCCACAGCAGGGAGGAAGGAACAGACCGCATCCAGATATTCTAAAACGAAACCAGATTTTCGCCAATCATTCGCTATTCGGGAGCGGCTCGCAAAGCTCCTTCGTGAACTTTCGTGCCCTTAGTGGTTAGCGCCTTTCCCAAGCCCGACTACTGGAAGGATGTGCCAGGGACTCCCCAACTGCAGCACATAAGCCTCCGCCCTCTTCGACGACGCCTGAAATCCCCGGAACGCCGCCACGGTATCCTGCAGCGCATAATACGAATCCGGACTCTGGCTCGCATGCGCATAGCACGCCGCCTTCTTTGTTTCCGCCACATCCGAGATGTCCACATAGTGCGTCGGCGCTGGAAAAGGGTTCGTGTCCTCTCCGTCGGACACTTCGTAGTAGTACAGCGCAAACTTGTGTTTCATCTGTTTCCACGCTTCATAAGTCAGGTTTGCGATCGCCCGATGATCCGCGTGATTGTCGATCGGCCAGTGCGTGAACACCGCATCGGGATTCTCTGCCTCAATCATCTTCTGAAACGCCTGGTAATGATCGTTATCGACGATGGCGTGCCCGTTCTTCTGATTCGCATACACGGGCCGCGCTTTCAGAATCTCGCAAGCCTTCTTCGCCTCTGCGATCCGCACCGGCGCCGACGTCTCCCACGCCCCATCATTGAGATAGAGCAGCACGACCTCATGCCCCAGTCCTGTCAGCCGCGCGATCGTCCCTCCACACCCATACTCCGGATCCCCCGGATGCCCACCCGTCACGATAATCTTGCTCTTTTGCATCCCAGACGACGCTGCATTCTGGCCAGAAGCCTTCGCCGCCGCCGCTCCCGCAACCAGCCCGGCTCCCTTTAGCATTTCTCGACGATTCACAGCCCGCTCCTCACGATTTCTTGTGCATCGGCACAGTGGAAATGCTCATCGGGCTCGGTGATAGAATTTGCAATCCATCTCGAACCCCGGGGTAAATCCATTGCGCCTGCTACGTTCATTGGCCCATTACGTCCTTGTTTTCATGTCCATTCAATTCAGCGCCGCACAGTCGACTCCGGAAGCGGGCACGACTCAGCTTCTTGGTTACACATCGCAGAGTAGCGCGGCAGAGCGCAACTGGGAGAAGAAATTCCAGGAGGGCATACTTCCCGCCAATATTCGCGAAAACATGCGCCGCCTCTCGGCGCGCCCGCACCATGTCGGTTCACCATACGACAAGGAAAACGCGGAATGGATGCTCGCTCGATTTAAAGAGTGGGGATTCGACGCTCACATCGAAACCTTCGACGTCCTCTTCCCGACTCCGAAAGAACGCGTTCTTGAACTTCTATCTCCACAGCCTTATAAGGCAAAGTTGCAAGAGCCAGTTCTCTCCGTCGATCCCACTTCGAACCAGACTTCGGAGCAACTCCCGAGCTACAACGCCTATTCTGCCGATGGCGATGTCACCGCGCAGCTCGTGTATGTGAACTTCGGCAATCGTGAAGACTACGAGCAGCTCGACAGGCTGGGGGTTTCCGTTAAGGGAGCGATTGTGATCGCCCGTTACGGTTCAGGATGGCGCGGCGTGAAACCGAAGGTCGCTGCAGAACACGGAGCCCTTGGCTGCATCATATATTCTGATCCTCGCGAAGACGGCTATTTCCACGGCGACGACTACCCGAACGGCGGCTGGCGGCCAAGCGACGGTGTGCAACGAGGCAGCGTCATGGACACCGACTATCCTGGCGACCCTCTAACCCCCGGAGTCGGCGCAACTCCCAATGCGAAGCGTCTCGCCCTCAACGACGCAAAGACCATCACCAGAATTCCGGTGCTGCCGATCTCCTACTCTGACGCGATGCCTTTTCTCTCCGCACTGCGAGGACAGCTTGCTCCCGAAGGATGGCGCGGCGGTCTGCCCATCACCTACCACGTCGGCCCTAGTCTCGCCCGCGTCCACCTCAAAGTCGCGTCCAACTGGGACACCAAGCCGGTCTACGACGTGATCGCCACATTGCCCGGCTCGTCCCCTGGCCAGTGGGTCATTCGTGGCAACCATCACGACGCATGGGTCAATGGTGCAGACGATCCGATTGCTGGGATGGCACCCGAACTCGAAGAAGCTCGGATGCTTGGCGAACTGCATAAGCAGGGCTGGACACCGAAACGCACTATCATTTACTGCGCATGGGACGGCGAAGAACCCGGACTCCTCGGCTCTGTCGAGTGGGTCGAGACTCATGCCGACGATCTCAAGAAACATGCCGTCCTTTATCTCAACACCGACGGCAACGAACGAGGTTTCTTCGGGGCCGGCGGAACTCAGGATCTGCAACCCCTCATCAGCGCTGTCGCCCGGGATATTAAGGACCCTGAAAAAAATATTTCCGTTTGGGAGAGAGCGCACCTGCGCGCGATCTCACATGCGAAAGATGCGGAAGAACGAGGCCAGATCCGCAAGCTCGCTGATTTGCAGGTTCACGCCCTCGGAGACGGTTCCGACTACACCGCCTTTCAGGATTTCGCCGGCATCCCCTCCCTCGATATCGGGTACGGCGGGGAGGATGAAGGCGACCAGTATCACTCGATCTATGACGACTTCTACTGGTACACGCACTTCTCGGACACAGACTTCGCCTATGGACGCGCCCTCGCGCAAACCGCAGGTTCCACCGTGATGCGAGTCGCTGGTTCAGACCTGCTTCCTTACGATTACGCTCCCCAAGCCGAAGCTATCTCCAAATACGAAACCGAGTTGGAGAAGTTATTGAAAGACAAGCAGGACGAGTTTACCGAGCGCAATCTTGAACTCCAGGAAGGTGTATTCAACGCGATCTCCGACCCTCACAAAACCACTCTCCCTCCGCCCATCGAGATCGTCCCCCCTTATATGAACTTCGCGCCTATGAAGAACTCCCTTGAACTTCTCAAGAAAAGCGCGGAACGTTACACAAAGGCGCTAGTGAAATTCAAGGAGCACACTGCCGCGATTCCGCCGGAAGCACTCGAGACGGTTAACGCAGATCTGCTCGAAATTTCGCGCCTGTTTCTGAACGATAAGGGATTACCCGAACGGCCGTGGTTCAAGAATCAGATCTACGCCCCGGGAGCCTACACCGGATACGGCGCCAAACCCGTGGCTGCAGTACGCGAATACATGGATCAGAAGAAGTGGAAGGAAGCGGACGCGCAGATTCCCATGGTCGCGCAAGTGGTGGACAATATCTCCGCGGGCATCAATAAAGCCGCCGATGACTTGGAATCTGCGGTAGCCGCCAATCATTAGTGCTATCGGCTGCGCACTGGGCCGGTGAGCGCTTCTCGCCGGCCTAGTCCGGTCTCAGCCTCCGGCAAATGTTAAAATCCCGCCAATGCCGAAACTCTCTGCCCAAGTTCGCGCCCGCAAAATCAAACTCCTCCTCTTCGACGTTGACGGGGTCCTTACCGACGGCAAGCTCTTCATCTTCCCCGCTCCCGCAGGAACGCAGCAGAGCGTCCTCGAGCAATCAGCCAAGCACGGCGGCGAAGGCGGATTCGGATTCCACAGCCAGGCGCTTATCGAAGCAAAGGGTTTCCATGCCCACGACGGCACCTCGATCTCTCTCGCTCGTCTCGCCGGAATCAAGACCGGACTGATCACGAAAAGGGTTTCAGAGACCGTCGCCCTGCGCGCCCGCGACCTGAAACTGGAATACGTCCGTCAGGGCATTCAGGACAAAGCCACCGTCTTCGAGGAAATTGTCAGGCAGGCGGGAATCAAGCTGGAAGAAGCAGCCTTCGTGGGCGACGACGTCATCGACCTCCCCGCCATGCGCGCCGGAGGCTTAGCCATCGCCGTCAAGAACGCCCGAGCCGAGGTGAAGAAAGAAGCCCACTACGTCACCCCCCATGCCGGAGGCGATGGCGCCCTCCGCGACGCGGTAGAGTTCATCCTCAAAGCCCAAGGCAAATGGAAGAAGGTGGTCGACGCCTACATCAGCGAACGCGGTCCCACCGTGCAATAGTGGAACTTTGGATTTTGGCTAAGAGCTGAAAGCTAAGAACTGGAAGCTCCAAACAAAAAACCCACCGGATGCTTGCTTGGGGCGTGCTCGGGTCAGCATCCGATGGGCTACCGTTTCTCCTTACTCACCCTGTTGTTTTCAGGAGTATGTGAAAAAATTAAACACCGTATTGGGGATAAGTTTCGTCTTTTTTTGTAAATCTGTGTAAAACAACCAGCGCGAGCGGATTGCTCATGCAACTCGCACATCTGTCGCAGCGCCTTAGACGAGGTGGAAATACCTAGGTGAGATGCGATCCTGTCAGCTGTCAAGCTAACCGGTTCCAACTGAGTACCGAGTACTGAGTACTATTTCATTCCGGCAGCGCCGGCACCTTCGTCGCCACCAACTCAGAAAATCGCTTGTCCTTCCGCAGTTCGGCGAACTCCGCGTCTTTGTACACGTTCTTGAAATCCTTGTAGCCCTCTTCCATCGCCTTCCTCAGATACTCCAGCGACCGGTCTGAAAATCCCATCTTCGCGTACAGCTTCGCGACCGTATAGTCATAACGCGCCCGGTCGTCCGGACTGGGCAACTGCGCCATGACCCCGCCGCGCGACGAGTTCTCAAACACATCAGGATCTATCTCGACCGCCCTCTGGTATGCCACAACCGCCGGATCGAATTCCTTCTTCGCGAAGTGTGCCGCTCCCAGGTTGCTGTAATACGAAGCCGACGTCCCGTCAATGGCGATCGCTTTCTTGTATTGCTTGACGGCAGGGCCGTACTTCTTCAGTTCGTAATACACCACGCCGAGATTGTTGTAGGCACTCGAAAACTTGCGATCGGTCTTGATGGCCAGCTCGAACGATTTTTTCGCCTCGCGATACCGCTGCATCATCAACTGTGTAATCCCAACTTTGTTGACCAGCCCAGCCGAGTGAGGTTCCTTGACCAGCGCCGCGTGATAGTAGTCGAGCGCGTCCAGATACAACTTCTGCATCCGCAACTGGTCTCCCCGAGACTCCAGATCCGCTACGCTCGCGTCCGGCGCCGGAGGATCCGTCACCCTCAACAGAGGCGGATTCACCTGCACTTGTTCGGAATGCGCAACCTGCGCTAAGGAGCACGCCGAGAAAATGACAAGAGAAGACAGAAGCGATGCGGAGACCAGCAATACCTTCGGGCAGAGACTCACAGGCCACCCCCAAACTATGCGCCTATTCTGGCACAGTTTCGGCTCTGCGGCGGAAATTTTGATGGATGACGGCCGATTGGCCCACCCGATCCGAGGGCCCAGGCTCAATGCGGTGGCGCCTGCGCATTATCCGGAGGCTTCGATGGCTGAGATGACCCCTTGTCATCCTTGAATATCCCGGCAATCTTGCCGAAGAACCCCTTCTTTTTCTTGGGGTCCTGGCCATTCGGATTATTCGAATCCTCCGTAACCGCCGCTTGCGGCTGTGGTGGTGTCACGACCGTCTTATCGCCCCCAAAGATCTTCGACAGGAACCCCTTCATCCCAGTCTGCTGATCACAGGTATCCCGCGGTTCGGTCCCCGCCACAAACGCCGAAACGTAATCATCTGTGCAGCTTGGCGTCGCCAGACGGTTCGTAATCTTATCGAGTTGCACGTCCACCACGCCGGTCGGCTGCGAAAACTCCTTCATGTCGGAGTATTCAGGCAGCGTGGACGCCTTCTTCATGAACTCGGTCCAGATTGGAGCCGCCGTTTGCGCTCCGCTCAGACGCAGGTCGCTGTAGTCGTCGTATCCCACCCAGACAATACATAGGATGTTTGACGTGTACCCTGCGAACCAGCCGTCGTGCGAACTGCCGGTCTTTCCTGCTGCCGGAGGCGTAAATCCGCGCAATCGCACCGCCGTATATCCCAACCCATTGTTGATGACGCCTTCCATCATGTTGGTCATGACATAGGCAATCCGCGGATCCATCACCTGCTTCTGGTCTGTCGTGTAGTTCGAGATTACGTCGCCCTTGCTGTTGCGTACGGACCGCAGCAGAATCGGCGAGAGCTTCAGCCCGTTGTTCGCGAATGACGTGTACGCTCCCGCCATGTCCAGCGGCGAAGCGTCATACGACCCCAGCGCCATGGCCGGAGTCGCCTTCACCGACAGGATTCCGGCGGACCTCGCCAGGTCCGCCACCTTGTCGTACCCGACTTCCTCGGCCACCTTCACCGTCGCATTATTCAGCGACATCGCCAACGCATACCGCAGCGATACGTCTCCGTGATATTCCTCTTTGTAATTGCGCGGCTCGTAGATCGAATCTCCGTATGTAAACGTCGAAGGCGCATCCGTCACCGTCGATGCCGGAGTGATCACGTTTTGCGATCCATCGATCGCGGTATTCATCGCCGCCGCATACACGAACGGCTTGAAGATCGATCCTGTCGGACGTTTCGCCACCGCGTGGTTCAACTGGCTCCATCCGTAATCGCGCCCGCCTACCAGCGCCAACACCGCTCCCGTATGCGGATCAAGAGCGATCAAGGCTACCTGCGCCTGCGGTCCGGGAAGCAACTTGGTCTCGTATTTCTTTCCGACCTTCACCTTCTTGGTGCGCATCTTCTTGACTTGCTCGTCCACCAGTTTGATCCCGGTCTCGACGGCTTGCGCCGCAGCCTTCTGAAGGTCCGGATCCAGCGTCGTATATACGCGGTAAGAACTGTCATTCAGTTCCTGGTCGTTGAATTTCCCGGTCAGCGACTCTCGCACCATGTCCACGAAATATGGAGCGTCGCTCGCCTCCACGTTCGGCGGAGCCAGCTTCAGCGGAGTTGCCTTCGCCTTGTCCGCCTGCTCGCGCGTGATCGCGTGCGTCTCCACCATCGACTCCAGCACCAGGTTCCGGCGCTCCATCGCGCGCTCCGGATGCCGGTATGGGGACAGATAACTCGGCCGTTGAATCAATCCCGCCAGCAGCGCCGCTTCGGGCAGCGTGATGTCCTTCAGATCTTTGTTGAAGTACGCCTTCGACGCTTCGCCGAATCCGCTGATCGCAAACGATCCTCTCTGCCCCAGGTCCACCCAGTTCGCATAAATCTCGAAGATCTGCTGCTTGGTGAACTTCTGCTCCATTTCCTCCGCGATCAACATCTCGGTCAGTTTGCGCTTGATCGATTTTTCAGGAGTAAGGAAGAAGCCTCGCGCCAGCTGTTGTGTCAGCGTCGATCCGCCCTGCGCCCGCCTCTGCCGCAGCACATCTTCCCAAAGCGCTTCGAGAGTACGTCCGAAGTTCACCCCGCTGTGCTCGAAGAATCGCCGGTCCTCGATCGCCAGCACTGCCTGCATCATCACCGAGGGGATGTCGTTGTACTTCACCAGTTGCCGCTTTGAACGCTGCTCCGCATCAAAGAGCGCAGTGACGACTTGTGGCTCCAGTTCGTACGCCGAAAGCTCGGTCCCGCGGCTCGTGATGTGATCGATCTTTCCGTCTTCGAAGGTGATCCGCGCCGGTTCCGGGCTGTGATACGACTCCTGCCCGGGAGTAATCTCAATCCCGCCGCTCACCGCATGGAAAGTTCCCAGCTTCGACTCGCCCTCTTTGTCGGAATATCCCGCTCGCCGCAACTCGAGCGCGATCTCCCGCGCGTCCATCTTTTCGCCCTCGCGCACTACGCGCGGCAGGGCATAGATCTTTGCCGAATTCGCGAATACCGGGCTTCGGAACCGCTTCTCGATGATCCGGTCATACTTGATGTAGAAGTAGGACAGAAATACCGTGAATGCTACGGCAAGAACGAGGAATACGATCAGCCCCGCGCGCAGCACGGGATCGCGCGGCAGTCCGCGTATTCCCTTTCCCGAACTTTCCCCGCTGGATTTCGGAATCTTGATTTTGATGGTCACGGTTTGGGCGTCTTATTGGTCTTGAGGCTTCTTCTGCGTGCTGCACGTCTACGGTGCGTCCTGAATGCCACCGACTTCAGGCTGTCGTCTCGAAGAGCCGTTCTTCAGGCTCCCTCTTCCACATCCCGGACCCGGCCTTTTCAAGCCGGGGCGCTGGACACGTCTACTTGCTGAGACAGTGTGGAAATCGGTCAACACTACCGTCAGCCTAACTCTTTTAACGCCTTAGATATTTCGCGAACTCTCTTCAGACGTCGAGATACGCCAAAAGGTTTGCAGGCCAGTTTCCATCCCACCTGCATCGACGGTTTGGCCCTGTGGCCGCTGACTACTGGGATGTCCCCTATTTTACCCCTACTGCCAGAAACGAAAAGAGACCCGCAGTACATGCGGGTCTCTCGAGTGATAACAGAGTCCCAGGCCTAGTCCGTCACGGCGAACGCAAACGGGCTGGCAGTCAAGTCCGCTGCATGGGTGACCGAGCCGTTCGTGGCACTGGCTCCTAGGGCTGTCATTGTGCTCCCGGTGGTACTGCAAATCATGACCACTCCCGATTGATCGAACTGGCATTGAGTGGTAAAGGGCAGGGATGTAAACGGCGATCCGCTTAGGGCAGTCAGAGATCCAGTCGTCGTATCCATCTGGAAGCCTTCCATGGCTGCCGCCGTTCCACCCACGACCACTTCCGGAAGATAGATATACTTGCCATTCGGAGAGACGGTAACATCGTAGGGCGCATTCGTCGTCACGAATGGCGATCCGCTGACCGCAGTTGGCACTCCTGTAGTCGAATTGATCGAATACACGTAGACGTGACTATCGATGGCGGAAGCGCCCGCATCCTGAATTTCAGCCACTCCTACCAGAAATTTGCCATTCGTGCGGACCTGGGCGATTCCGAGATTAAACGGACTGCCTGCCAGTGGCGTAAGCGCACCCGTCGTCTGATTGATCGCAAATCCTGCAACACCGGACGAAGGGAAACCTTGTCCTGCATATAGAAAAGAACCGCTTCCGTCGATCGCGATGATATCGGCGGAGCTGAAGCCAACCGCCGTAAACGGCGAACCCGCCACTTCGGTCAGAGCCCCGCTCGTCTGGTCAATCTGGAAGGCCCAGATGTAACCGCTCGACTCGCTGCCAACGTACAGGAACTTTCCGGTCGGATCGGCCCACGCTCCATCTGCCGTACTGGGTCCACCAGTCTGGAATGGGCTGCCAGGGATCGGTGTCAGGGCTCCTGTCGAACGCGTAATGCTGAAACCTTGCACCGTCGTGTCCCCCATGGGAACGTACACAAACTTCTTGTTGACGATCGTCATCAGGTCGGCGAAACCAGATCCGATGGTCGGAGCTGTGTAGCCCGTCAGATCGCCAAAAGTGGAGCCTGCGTAACCCGCTCCACTAACGCTAGTTCCACTCAGAAAGTAAACGAGCGCGGTCGCGCTCGAGGCCGAGATCGTTCCATTTCCCCCGGTTGTGCCAATTCCGCCGCCCGAAGGTGCGCAGGTTCCCCCACCAAAGGTTGTGTGGCATACATAGTGACCACAACCGGCCATGGAAATCGCAATCGTCGCGATCACAATAAAGAGGAGCGCTCGAAACTTCATCACCATAAACACCCTCCACCCAAGGGATGTTCCTGTCGCTGAAGTCTGAACGCCCTTCAAATTTCCGTTCGAGATGCGGCGCGTTCCCGGGAACTCTGGACCAGCGACGGAGTTGTAAGAAAACTCCTATCCCACGCCGATGTTAGGTCTCTCGTAACTCATTGACAAGGTTACGAATGTCACAGCATTCGTCCCACTGGTAAGCCTGCCCTCCTGGTAGAAAAGCGGCTCTTTCAGCGGGTGGAGGGCGGCTCTTTAGCGCCGCGTCAAGCGCGTACACAACTTTGGGATTCAGCCCAATCAGGCCCCGTGTCGCGACGATCGAAGCTCTTCCGCAACCTATAAGGTCATCCCGTTACCAGACTTTCCACGCGGAACGGGGATGCTCACCGCTCATTGCTCGCCGCTTCGCTCTCCAACCGCGCTATAATCCTCGCCCAATGCCTCTCGTGCCTGGAACGAAGCTCGGGCCGTACGAAATTCAATCTGCCATCGGCGCCGGAGGCATGGGCGAGGTCTACCGCGCCCTCGATTCCCGCCTCGATCGCACCGTGGCCATCAAAGTTCTCCCTACTCATCTAAACTCCAGTCCGGAGCTTCGTGCCCGCTTCGAACGCGAAGCCCGCGCCATCTCCGGCCTGCAGCATCCGCACATCTGCGTCCTCTATGACATTGGCACGCAGGGCGACGTGGATTATCTCGTCATGGAGTACCTGGAAGGCGAAACGCTCTATGCCCGCCTATCCCGCAAGCCCCTGACGACCGACGAATCAATCAAGATCGCGATCGATGTTGCGGACGCCCTCGACAAGGCTCATCGCTCCGGCATCGTTCATCGCGATCTGAAACCCGGAAACGTCATGCTGACCAAGGGTGGCGCGAAGTTGATGGACTTCGGCCTGGCCAAGCCCAGCGCGCTCTCCAGCGGGCCGAAATCCGGAACTCCCAGCATTTCGTCCATGGCCACGATGGCGGCCACCTTCGCGGATATGGCCTCCCCCGTCACTGTGGCAGGCACGCTCATCGGTACCATGCAGTACATGAGCCCTGAGCAGATTCAGGGCAAAGAGGCCGACGCTCGCAGCGATATCTTCGCCTTTGGCTCCATGCTGTACGAGATGCTCTCCGGCAAACGCCCATTCTACGGAAAGAGCCAGCTCTCCCTCGCCAGCGCAATCCTGGAAAAGGATCCCGAGCCGATCTCGTCCATCCAGCCGCTGACCCCACCCGCGCTTGATCAAATCGTGCGCACCTGCCTCGCGAAAGAAGCCGACGAGCGCTTTCAAAGCGCACACGATCTCAAGCTGCAACTCCAATGGATCGCCTCCGGCGGCAGTCAGATCGGCGCTCCGGCGATCGTCACTTCCAGCCGGAAAAGGAGATTCACCCTGGTCACCGCAGCCATGATCGCCGGATGGCTCGTAGCCGCCGCCGCGCTCGTGCTCGTCTTCTTCTATGCAAATCGCCTGACTTCGTCACAGCAGCCAGTTCACGCCGCCATCGCACCGCTGCCCGGTTTGGACTTCGCTCCCATCATGGCTGGAGCTCCCGCGATTTCTCCCGACGGGCAACAAGTCGCGTTCGCGGTCCTGAAGAAAGGTGTCATTTTCCGCAATAACGAGAGCACCATTTACTTGCTGCGCCTTAGCAGCGGGGAGGCCACCCCCATCACCGGAACACAAGGCGGAATCTTCCCCTTCTGGTCGCCGGACGGGAAGTATCTGGGCTTCTTTGCGGATGGCAAGCTCAAGAAGATCCTCGCGACCGGCGGACCCGCTCAAGCCCTCTGCGATGCCCCGGACGGCCGCGGTGGCAGTTGGAACGGGCAGGGCACGATCATCTTCGCGCCTCGCATCGCCGGAGCGCTTCAGTCTGTCTCCGAGGGCGGAGGCACACCCGTAGACGCGACCCCTGCACCCAAAGATGATAAGCAGTTCACCGACCGTAACCCGTTCTTCCTTCCCGATGGCAAGCACTTTCTGTTTGTGCAGCGCGGCAAAGATGCGATCGGCAGCATCTACGCGGGATCACTGTCTGGAGGCGAACCTAAGGAGATTCTTGCTGCCGGATCGAACGTCGGTTACAGCGACGGATTCCTGTTTTACATAAAAGACGGCACACTCACAGCGCAGGAATTCGACGCGTCGGGACTGCGGTTCAAGGGCAACGCTGTTCCCATTGCCGCCAACGTTGAGTTCTATAATCCGCGCAACCTGGGATTCTTTGCGGTGAACCATAATCTGCTGATTTATCGCGGATCTTCTACCAGCAACCGCGAATTGGCATGGTTCGATGCCAACGGAAAAGAACTCGAGCACTGGGGCGACGCCGCTCCTTACTTTGGGGGATATTTCTCTCCTTCCCTTCAGCAAGCGGTCCTGTTTCGCACTACCCCCAACTCCAATGGCGACAGCCTGTGGCTGGCCGACATCCAGCGCAAAACCGTCAATCGAATTACTCCCGATCTCGACACCATGCAAACGGGCGTCGTCTCTCCCGACGGAAAATTCCTAGTGATGTCCAACACTACCGGTTACACGAGTTCCATCTCCCGCCGCGAATTGGGTGCGTCGGGCAAAGAGGAGAAACTTCTCGAGGGTCTGGGTGGCAGCGTGAACGCATCAGACATCTCGCACGACGGACGCTACGTGATATTCAACAACCAGGACGCGAAGACCGGTTTCGACGTCTACTATCTCGATTTGCAGGGCGAGCATAAATTGATCCCCGTTGTAGATACGCGCTACAACGAGCGCGCTCCGAAGCTTTCGCCGGACGGCAAATGGCTGGCTTACAATTCCGACGAAACCGAGAATGTTGAACTCTTCGTGACGTCGTTCCCTTCGGCCGGATCGAAGTGGCAGATCTCGAATACTGGCACCAGCGGCGTCCCCCGCTGGTCTCCCGATGGCAAGACGATCTACTATCCCCAGGGAGACAAAATCTACCGCGTCGATCTCCACTTCGCTGGCGACAAGCCGGAATTTTCTACCCCCAAAGAATTGCTGACGTTGCCGCCGAATACAATCCCGTTATCGATCTTCTCCGATGGCAAGCGCATTTTGGCTACCCGCCCCACCGGCGGTGATGCCGCCGTGCCCATCGACCTCGTCTTGAACTGGCAACACCTCGTCCACTAGTCCTCCAAATCCACGAAAACCGGCACGTTACCGCCCGCACATGGGTTCTACCCCGTCGGTAACCTCGCATCCCACCCGCAACGCGCCCATAATCCACCAATGGATTTCGCGCAACTCTTCGTCGGATTTCTTGAGCCGGTGGCCTTCGGATCCGTCGCGGTCCTTGCCGTTTTCGGCATTGTCCGCCTCCGTAGCAACCGCCGCTCCCCTGCTCTGGCAACCCGCCGCCCAACCCGCTAGCTTCTCCGTTTGCCTATCCCACGCCGCGCGTGAGATATTACTCTGCTCTTGGCATTGCCCCGCATCTTGATAGGCAAAGTGTGCCCGAGCATCTTTGACCAATGCGCCTGATCCCCCGAGACACTCAATTCTTCGACCTCTTCGCCGAACTTTCCAGCAATCTTACCGAAGGAGCTAAGCTCCTTCGCTCCATCCTCGCCGACCCCCACGACCTCGCCATGCGCGTCACCCAGGTCCAGGCCATCGAGCACAAGGGCGACAAGGCTACCTACTCGATCATCGTCAAGCTCAACCAGACATTCATCACTCCGTTCGATCGCGAGGATATTCACCGTTTAGCGTCTTCCCTCGACGATGTCCTCGACTTTGTGAATTCCGCCGCCATACTGCTGGTGATGTACAAAATCTCCAATCCGCCGCCCGTCTCAGCCGAACTCGCCGGCATCATCGTCCTGCAATGTGAGGCCTTGGCCAAAGGCGTCTCCTTACTCGAGAAGAACGGCAAAGTCATGGAGCACGCCGAAGAAGTCAATCGGCTCGAAGACATGGCGGACCACGTCAGCCGCAAAGCGATCGCCGACCTCTTCGAGCACGAAAAAGATCCCATCCAGCTCATCAAATTGAAGGAACTCTATGAAGTGCTGGAATACGCCACCGATAAAGCCGAAGACGCCGCCAACGTTCTCGAAGCCATCGTCGTAAAGAGCACATGAGCATCGTTCGAGATTTCAAAGTGCCAAGGTTTTTACCGCAGAACTCCCCGCACTTGAAATCAGAGTACGAAACCTGAATCTGTCTAAGACCCGTCCGAACGTTGAAGCCTTGAAACTTTGAAACCTTGAACTTCGACACTTTGAAACGTGCATGAATAAAGACGTCGTACTCGTCCTGATCACGATCTTGGTTGCGTTGATCTTTGACTTTCTCAACGGCTTCCACGATTCCGCCAACAGCATCGCGACGGTAGTCTCGACGCGCGTTCTTTCTCCGAAACTCGCAGTCCTCTGGGCCGCCGCCTTCAACTTCCTAGCCGCGTTCTTCCTCGGCACCGCGGTCGCCAAAACCATCGGCAAAGGCATGATCCGCCTCGATCACGTCGATCAGTACGTGGTCATGGCCGGACTCTTCGGCGCTATCGTTTGGGATCTCCTGACCTGGTGGTGGGGATTACCCACCTCCTCCTCCCACGCCCTCATCGGCGGATACGCCGGCGCCGCCATGATGCACGCCGCCGTTCACACCGGCACCGCCACCATGTTCTCCGTCATCATCCCCGAAGGCTGGTACAAGACTCTCATCTTCATCATCGTCGCCCCCGTCATGGGCATGGTCCTAGGCCTGGCATTCTTCGTCGCCGCGCACTGGATCCTCCAGAACAAAGCTCCCCAAACCGTGGATAAGTGGTTTCGGAAGTTGCAACTGCTCTCAGCCGCCGCCTACAGCCTCGGCCACGGCGGCAACGACGCCCAGAAAACCATGGGCATCGTCGCCGGAGCGCTTTACACCGCCGGCTTCATGTCGAAAACCGACATGCTCGGCAACTGGGGACGCTATCACTGGCCCATCATTCTCGCTGCCCATGCCGCCATCGCCGCTGGAACCTACTTCGGCGGATGGCGCATCGTCCACACCATGGGCCAGAAGATCACCAAGCTCAAGCCTCTCGGCGGATTTTGTGCCGAGAGCGCTGGAGCGATCACCCTGTTCGGCACCGCACTCGCCGGAATTCCCGTCAGCACCACGCACACGATCACCGGCGCCATCGTCGGCGTCGGCAGCGTCAACCGCCTCTCCGCTGTTCGCTGGGGCGTCGCTGGACGCATCGTCTGGGCCTGGATCCTCACCATCCCCGCCGCCGCGGTAGTAGCAGCAGGCACCTTCCTGCTCATCCACCTCGTCCGGTAAAAGCAAAGTTTCAATGTTTCAAGGTTCCAAAGTGCAGGCCTGTCGTGCGTGCCTTTCGATCACGAGAGATGTGCGATGTTCAACTTTGAAACTCTGCAACCTTGAAACTTTGAAACTTGCCCCTCCTTAGCCCGGCAACTCCCCAGCCCCAAAAAGCAACTTATCTGCGAACGAATGTCTACCGTCCGTTTTCTCGCCTCTTCGTGAGCACGCCGCCCGAAATCCGTCACCGGGCACTATCCAAAGGAGGAACTCAATGACAAACAAATGGAACCGTCTGCTGTTGTGTGTAGTTCTTGTCGGCATGACCTCGCTGTGGGCAGCAGCGCAGGACGACACCAGTTCCAATTCCAAAGGGGAAGTTCGCAACATTACCGGATGCCTCACAAAATCCGGCACCGGCAACGAATATCTGCTCACCGGCACGGACGGCAGCACTTGGGAAGTTCATGCCAACAACTCGGTAAACCTTTCGGATCACGTGGGCCAGAAGGTCGAAGCTCGTGGCGTCGTCGCGCACGAAAAAACCCACAACATGAAGGAAGATGCCAAGCAGATGGGTAACGACGCCGGCATGAAAAACAACACCAATGAACATGGCCACCTCAAAGTGACCAGCGTTCATAAACTAGGCGAATCCTGCGAACAGTAACTCCTCGCTGAATTCAGTCTGGTCGACTGACGCTCGCGCTGTCGTCCTGAGCGGAGAGATTGGTTTGCGCAAGCGAACCAATCTCGCAGTCGAAACGATCGCTATCCCACAACTGCTCCCGCCTGTGCGCGCAAAAAAGCGGAACGCAACAGCGTCCCGCTGTAAAACAAATCCTGATTCGCAGCCTTCTACATGCCCCTATTTCCGCTCGATGGCGTGAAATGCAGCACGAACGAATAGCCCGGCAAACTGACCGGCACGCTGTAATCTGCAGACACATACACCGCCAGCAATCCCGGCGTCGAGATCCGCTGAACCGTCACCTGCTCCGGCGTAAGGACGATGCTATGGTCCGCAGCTTTGCGGATCACCTGCTCCTGTATTTGCTGATCGGTTTCGCGCGGATTCGCCCCGTACGTCATGGCGATATTCTTCAGGTCATCCTGGAACGAGTAATTACTCATTTCCGGCGGAATGATCTGAAACGCGCAGTAGATCGCTGCGACGATGGCAAGGAATCCGACAAGTGCCTTAACTGTTCCCATATCCCACGATCCGCCCAGCCGGACAGGGATTTCCTTCATCCCGCCTGGCCGAGCAACTCCTGAAAATGTTCGACGATCGCGGAAATCGTAACATCGCGCACTTCCCGAGTCGAACGTAAAACGACCTCCACAGTGCCTTCGGTAACCTTCTTCCCCACCGTCACCCGGTAAGGAATGCCCACCAGATCGGCGTCCTTGAACTTCACCCCCGGCCGCTCATCCCGGTCATCGAGAACCACATCAAAGCCCGCTGCCTCTAGCCGCTTAGCAGTGTCCTCGGCCGTTGTGCGGACGGCCTCATCCTTCACGTTCACCGGCGCCACTACGATTTGAAATGGAGCGATCGCCGACGGCAGCCAGAATCCGTTCTCGTCATTCCCCTGCTCGACAGCGGCCGTCAGAATGCGCTCGATCCCAATGCCATAGCAGCCCATAATCGGCATCACTTCCTTGCCGTTCCGGTCCAGCACCCGGGCGCCCATCGCTTCCGAGTACCGGTAGCCAAGTTTGAAGATGTGCCCGACCTCTACCGCCGTATCAATCCGCAGCGGCTTCCCGCAATTCGGACACGCCTCTCCGGCTGTCACGGCACGCAAATCCGCATACGCCGTCGGCACGAACGTCTTTCCCGGCGTCAGATTCTTCAGGTGATAATCCTCTTTATTCGCACCGGCGATTAAATTCGCCCGGCCCTCGAGCGCCTTATCCACCACAAGCACCGGCTTCCCGCCGTGCTTCTTCAGATCACCAGCCCATTCAATCCCTACTGGCCCGAGATATCCTGCCGGAGACCTGAACAGCGCCTTGATCTCTCCCTCTTCCATCGGGCGAGTCGCAGTCCCCACCGTCGCGTTGAACTTCGCCTCATTCAATTGATGATCGCCGCGCATCAGCACCACAATCGGACGCGACGTTTTCTTCCCTCTCTCATCCACCTCATCTGCCATGTAGGCGAGCGTTTTGATCTTGTTCTTCGGAGACACTCCCAGGAACCTTGCGACATCCTCGATCGTCTTCTGCCCGGGCGTGTGTACTTCGAGCGGATTCCCGTCGCCCTCCGGCCAGAGATCCGTGGTCGACTCCAGCTTCGACGTCGCCTTCTCCATATTCGCCGCGTAGTTGCACCCATCGCAGCTCACAATCTGGTCTTCGCCCGCTGGAGTGCGCACCATAAACTCGTGCGACTCCTTCCCTCCCATCGCTCCCGAATCGGCCTCGACCACCATGTATTTCAACCCGCAGCGGTCGAAAATCCGGCAGTACGTCTCGTAATGCTTCTTGTACGACACGTCGAGACCCGCCGCGTCGATATCGAACGAGTACGCATCTTTCATCATGAACTGCCGCACGCGCAGCAACCCCGACCTCGGACGCGGCTCGTCGCGAAATTTCGGGGCAATCTGATACCAGATCTGCGGCAGTTGCTTGTAGCTGCGCAATTCCTTCAGCGCAATCGACGTCATGACCTCTTCTTCAGTCATGCCCAGGCACATGTCCGTGCCTTTTCGATCCTTCAACCGAAATAGGTTCTCGCCCATGAGCGCATAGCGCCCTGAGGCCTCCCAAAGCTCCCGCGGATGCAACGCCGGTAAATAGAACTCCTGCCCGATCCGGTCCATCTCCTCGCGGACAATGGCAACGATCTTGTTGAACGACCGGTTCCCGAGAAACAGATACGAGTAGATTCCAGCCGCAAGCTGCCGGATATACCCAGCCCGCACTAGAAATTTGTGGGACGCCACTTCCGCGTCCGCAGGCGCCTCGCGCAATGTAGGAATAAACAGCTGTGACCAACGATGCATAGTGATGTTCTCGATTGAAAGAAGAATCCTAGATTGTAAATGATGCAAGCGATCGAAACTGAACGCAGGGACCCGCAACGAATGTGGGGACAGCCGCCTCGGCTGTCTAGCCGAGCGAAGCTATGGCAAAACACACGCCGAACGAAGCGGACCGGCGCAGTTATCGGTCGCAAATGTTAGCCAGCAGATGAAATCGCGACAATAACTGAGTACCGAGTACTGAGCACTGGCGTTCACGCCGTCAGCTGCTTCAAAATCTCCCGCCCCAATTTCTGCGCCTCTCCAAAAAACTTCTGATACTCCACAAAAAGCCGGTTCAACTCCAGCGATTTGTCGGCCGACAGTTTCTTGCGCAGAAGCATATCCCGCACATGCACAGGATTCGGCAACGTCGCATCCTCATTCAATTCTTCCAGAGCAGTCGTAGGATCGTAGTGATACATGCACCTTATTGTATCCGCGAAACATGTTGGGTCGGAGCGCAGCCGCGAGGCGCCGAAAGAATGCGGCCCACGGCGCAAGCCGTGGGTTAAAGCCAAACAAGCGCAAAGCCCCGAAGGGGCGTAAGAAACAACCCGGCAGTACGATTTTAGATTCCCCAGGAGATGCGCCCGAACAAGCCGGAAACAAGTCCCCGCGGACGCCACCCGCGCTACATCATGTCCGTTCCCCACAAATCATGCAGGTGCACGATGCCCTCGAGTCGATCGCTTTCGTCAACAATCATCAACGAGGTGATCTTCTTTTCTTCCATGATTGCTATCGCGGAAGCCGCGAACTCGTGCCTTCCAATCGTCTTCGGTGACGTCATCATCGCCTCCGCCGCGGTCAAATCCATCACGTCCTTCCCGCGCCGCTCCAGCAATCGTCGCAAATCCCCATCACTGATAATCCCCACCAACTTCTCGCCCTCAATCACCGCTGTAACACCGAGCTTCTTCCGCGACATTTCATAAATCACGTCCGGCATGCGAGTCGAAGGCGCAACACATGGCAGCGCGTCTCCTGAATGCATCAACGATTCCACCCGCGCCAGCCGCTTCCCCAGCTTGCCCCCGGGATGCAGGTTCGCGAAATCCTCTTCCTTGAATCCTTTCCGTTCGCTCAGAGTCACTGCCAACGCGTCCCCAAGCGCAAGCATGGTCGTCGTCGAAGCCGTTGGCGCCAGCCCCAAAGAACACGCCTCCTGCGCGATCGAACAATCCAAAGCCACATCCGCCGCTGCCGCCAGCGTTGAGATAGATGCGGGTGCCCCACCCTTGTCTCGCGTCTTTGACGAGACAGGGTGGGGATTTTGACTTTCTACGCCCGCAGAGGATGACCCACCTTTCGCAGTTTTCGCAGGCACACAAATCTCATCCCCGGTCATCGAAATCAGCGGAACCTGCAGTCGTTTGATCGTCGCCAGCAGCGCCAGAATCTCTTCGCTCTCCCCGCTCGCCGACAACGCCAGCACTACGTCCCCGCGCACCACCATCCCCAGATCGCCATGCAGCGCCTCAACCGGATGCAGAAACAGCGCCGGGGTCCCCGTCGAACTCAACGTCGCCGCAATCTTCCGCGCAATCAGCCCGCTCTTCCCCATCCCAGTCACAACCACTCGCCCCGCGCAGCAATACATCAACTCGACCGCCTTCGCGAACGCCTCTTCCATCGAACCCGCAATCCGGTCCGCCAGCGCCCGCAGCGCCTCCGCCTCAATGCGCACCACTTTCTCGCCCGTATGTTTCATCGATTCAGTTTTCCGGAACGAAGGATGTTAGCACGTGGCAGACGGCCTCGCGCCGAAGCGAAGGTGTTAGGTCGCAGTCCGTAGGTGTTAGGACAAACCCCAAATCACAAAAGCAATAAAGAAGAACGATACCCGAGAACCCAAACCCGAAGACCTAAGACCTCAAAAGTGATCGTCCCCGGCCGTCGCCTGCGACGTCTGCCCCTTCGTCCCGATCCCCGCCAATCCCTGCGCCTGGATCACCCGATCCCACGGGCCCGCCTGCCAATTGTCCCGGCCCTTCTCCACGAATCTCCACGGCGGCAATTTCAGCATCAGATTTCTCCCGGTCGCATGCACGTACGGCTCATACATCGACCGCAACTTCTTCAGCTTGTCCCGCGCATACTCATCCTTCCTCAGCCGCAGACCGGCACTCGCCAGCTTCTCGCGGAGCGCTTCGAATTCTTTCTCCGGAAGCCGATCGGCCGCTGCCGGATCATGCCTCGCATTTACCACCTGCGCCAGATCCACCGCCGCATGCCGCGCCATCGCAAACGTCAACTTTGCCTGCCCCGGATGCACTCCCTCAATCCCTGTCAGTACCAGCGACGTCACATCCAGCATCGTCGTCAGCGCCGCCAGCCACGACTGGTTGCTGTGCTGCGAGCGGAAAAACGTTAGTACCGGATACGAAATCTGCGCCTCCAGCAACTCCGCCGACCACCGCTCC
The DNA here is from genome assembly GCA_963727085.1 of Terriglobia bacterium. GTDB lineage: Bacteria > Acidobacteriota > Terriglobia > Terriglobales > Acidobacteriaceae > Sulfotelmatobacter. The sequence continues at coordinate 1,283,849 of CAVSER010000009.1, forward strand.
CAATCGCGCAGGACCTCATCGAGCACACTCTGATCCATGCCCGCTTCTTCCGTTCTTCCCGCCAGTCGCACCAGCAACTCCGCCGCCGATGGAGGCGATCCCGCCCGCGCGTCCAGTAACGAAATCTGCTGCTCCCGCCGTGAAAATGCCGAATACACGACTGGGATATATCCAATCACGATTCCAAGAAACGCAAATCCCATCCCTGCTTCGATCACAGAGAGCGCGCGCGACAGCCCCGAGGTCGGCAGGATATCTCCATACCCCAGCGTGAAGAACGTCTCGCCGCTGTGATACACAATGCGCCCGAACGTGATCCGCTCATTATTCAACTGCTCATGCGCGCCGGCTCCGTATTGCACCAGCGCGAATCCAAAGATCAGACCGGCCGCCCAGAATGCCAGCAGCACAATCAGCGACAGCGGCCCGAAATATCCGAGAAAATTCTGCTGGCGCGAGGAACTCTTAATCCAGGTCGCGATCCTCCGCCACGGAATCCACGTTCGCCGGTAGAAGTACGCCGTCAGCTTGAAGTTCCGCAGCACCCGCCGCGGCAGCACCATCGTCTCGAACGCATCCAGAAATACCACCCACAGGATGGCCACTCCGAACACCACGCCGGCAATGTGCACATGCGAACTCATTGGAATGGGACCCCGAACCTCAGAACTCAGCAGAAAGTGCAAATGTAGATGCGCAGGGAAGGTTACCAGATTCAGCGCACACATCAGGATTCAAGTCAGGATTGGAGTCAGAATCCGATCGGGATCTGAATCAAGAATCCGAGGGTGCATCCATTCCAGAGAGGAATCTTTGTGCTTTGTGGTGAAGAGGAGTTCGGACAACTCACTCCGGAATCCGTGAGAAAACTAACTTTACTGCGGCTTCGCAGGATTCGGCTGCTGAGGCTGCGTCCCGGCCGCATCCGGCTTCTTCGTGGCGGGCGCCTTCTTCTTCGCAGGAGCCTTCTTCGGAGGCTCGGTATCATCCACCACCGTCTTCTTCGGAGGCGTTGCCGGAATCTCCGCGCGCACCGTCTTCAACTCCGTCTGCAACTGCGTGATCTGCGATTCCTTCGCCGACGCCAGATTCTCGATCCTCTCGGCAAGCTGTTTCCGCGAGCCTTCAAACGCATTCAGATCGTTCGCCAAAGACTGCAGGTCATCTTTCGACCCAAAGGCGCCCGCTCCCTCGACCACGCTCCCTAGTACGTCATATAGTGCATCCAGATTCCGGTACAGCTTGAACGTCGTGGGCAAGTTCTCCGGCGCCCCGCGCAGTTGCCCAATTATCTCCGGCAGCGCTCCCTGCAGGTTCCGCTGGACCGAATCCACATTCCCCAGCGCCTGCTTCTTGTAGCCGGAATCCGTCTTCCATTTCTCGATCCTCAACTTCACCAGGTCCGCCTGGGTCGCCTTCGACGTCGATTCCAGTTGTGCCAGCAACCCATTCAGCTGCGAAACCGAGGCATACGACACCGGCCCCTGCGCCCCGCCCGGAGACGCCATCGGACCTGATTGTCCAACTGCACTCGCAATGCAGAGTGAGAGGAAGAAGAAGATGAGGGGAAGGAGATTACGTTTCATTTGTCAGTCGTGCGGTGGCGTTCGCGCCCTTCAGCATACTACAAGCCCACCCCCACCCTCATCCGGTGAATCCCCCATAGGATTCTGATCTGATCCCCTCCGTGTTCCTCTGTGCTCTCTGTGTTGCAGTCTTTGACGTTAAAGGAGACCATTCGACTCCCCGCCCCGCTCGCATCATAATGAGAGAGGTCCACTTCTCGACCCATGCGCCCCAGCCCAAAACATGTCGCACTTCTCGCGCTGCTCGTCCTTCTTTTCGCACCTGCCGCCCCCGCCCAGGACGCCGCGCACCGTCTCATCCTCAAAGACGGCTCCTACCAACTCGCCAGCAAGTACGAAGTGAAAGGAACCCGCGTCCGCTACTACAGCACCGAGCGCGAAGACTGGGAGGAACTCCCGAACGCCCTCGTGGACTGGCCCGCCACCGAGAAGTACGAGAAAGACCGGGCCGCGAACGCTTCCGCTCCCGAGGCCGTGGAACTCGACAAGGAACTCGCTCACGACGAGGAACTCGCCGAAGCCAAGCTTCCCCAGGTCGCCCCCGGCCTGCGACTGCCCGAAAACCAGGGAGTCTTCCTTCTCGACACATTTCAAGGCGAACCCCAGGTCAACGAACTCCAGCAGACGGCAGGCGACGTCAATCGCAACACGAAGGGAAACATTTTCCGCGGAGCCATCAATCCTGTCGCCGGACTCAAGCAGACCATCGAACTCGATGGATCCCACGCCAAAATCCAGGCCCACGTCGAGGTCCCGGCCCTCTACATCAATGTGGACGATGAGTCCTCTGCGGAGCCTCAACCCGCGCATGATTCCGCAAAACAGCAGCCTCAGCAGCCCCAACAGGCCCAGCAGCCCCAGCAGGCGATCATCCCCTTCGACCGCTTCCGCATCGTCCGCACTGAAGTCAAGGGAGGCAAGCGCATTGTCGGTAGCGTTAAGCGCCAGGTCACCGGAAAAATCAGCGAAGACCAGCACCTCGTCAAGACCACAATCACTCGCGTCACCGGAGGCTGGCTCAAACTCACCCCCACCGAAACTCTGGCCCCGGGCGAATACGCGCTAGTAGAAATGATGCCGAAAGAAGGCATGAACCTCGACGTCTGGGATTTTGGCGTCAACCCCAAAGCCCCCGCTAACGCCAACCCGTGGAAACCAGAGAAGAAAACTGCCCCGGCAAAACCAACCAACCCTTAAGAGAAAACTGGAAGTTCCCCTGTGTACCCCCGGTGTCCTCTGTGTTAAGGGTTTTGAATTTCTGCCAAAAGAAAAAGGCGTCCAGGAAAAAGACGCCAATCCAGCCTTGAAACTCCGAAACCTTACTCTCTTAGCATCCCCCGCTGCGCAATCCCAATATTGTCGCGCGTCGAATTCTTCACCATATACATCATCCCGTCGGCCTGCCGGATCACGTCATGCGCCGACTGTGCGTCATGCGGATACGTCGCCACCCCGATCGACGCCCGCACATTCAAATTCAATCCTTCTTCTTTGCAGAAACAACTCGCCCGCAATCCGTCGCGCAACCGCCTCGCGACTACCAGCGCCTGATCCTTCCCGGTCTGCGGCAGCAACACCACGAACTCATCCCCGCCATACCGGAACGCGAAATCGATCAATCGCAATTGCGCCTTGATCAGGTATCCAATCTCCGCCAGCAGCTTGCTCCCGATCAAATGCCCATGCGTATCGTTCACCGACTTGAAATGATCCAGGTCGATAAACAACACGCTGAACTCATATCCGAAGCGCGACGACCGGTACACTTCGGTCTCGAGCGTCTTGTACAGATGTCGCGCGTTGTAGAGCCCGGTGCAGTCATCCGTAATCGTCAGTTCCTGGATCTTCTCAACCCAGCGAGCGTTCTCGATCGCAATCGCGGCGTAGTCGCACAATGATTGCAGGAAGAACAGCTCCGCATCCTTGAACTGCGCCATGTCCACGTTCACCAGCTGGATCACGCCCAGAACCCGCAGCTTCGAACGCAACGGCACGCAGATCACCGACCGCGTTTCCCACTTGGTCGTCTCATCCACGCGGCTGGCAAAGAACGGGTCGTTCCGCACATCTGGCACAACCCGGGCTTCCCCGTGCTTGGCAACCCATCCGGCAATCCCTTCACCCACCTTTAGCCGCACATTCTTCAGCGCCTCCGCCTTGTCGCCGACGGCGATCGCGAAGTACAGCTCATCATGCCCCTCATCCACCATCAATAAGGACCACGTATCGGGACGGAAATACTCCGCCATCTTTTCCATGATGGTTTGCAGAATGGAGTCGAGGTCCAGCGAGGACGTGAGCGCCTTGGCTACGTCGTGGAAGATCGTCACTTCCTGGCTCTGGCGGGTCAATTGAGTACCGGCCTCAGGCATGCAAATTCCGTATTCCTCGCAGGATAGGTGGCGTTCAAAAATTATATGCGGCACTTTCACCCAGCGGCAATGAACGTTGGTAACCGACCCGGTCCCCCTCTCCATCGATCACGCAAATACGCACGACTTCAGGCAGCGGGCACGGGCATTGCCCGGTTTAGTCCTCCCAAGAAACGACCGCTGCTCCCCCGTGGAAGAGCGGCCCTTCAGGGGTGCATCAGGACGCCCCGGCCAAAGGGGCTTTCAAGCCCCGCCACCCGCCCACTGAAATCCGGCATCCGTTCACGCCGTTTGCGGTACCCTCATACCATGCGCCTCCGCACACCCATCATCATGCTTCTTCTGTCCGTTGCGCCTCTTCTCGCCCAAACGCCCGCCGACCCCCATTCCGTCCCCGTCGTCGACGCCGATCTCGGCTCCTGTTCCGCCGACTTCACCGTCGCCGATACCGATGGCAAACCCGTCTACAACGCCAAAATTGAGGTCCGCGTTGCCTACGGACGCTTCCACCGTATGGATCTGGAAGTCGGCACGAACATCGACGGCAAAGCCCGTTTCGCCGGACTTCCTGCCAACCCGAAACGCGGCTTCTTGTTCCAGGCCTCCCAGGGCGACCGCACCGGCAATGCCTTCCAGGACCCCTCCGCCAAATGCAAAGCGGAGTTCAGCATCACCCTGCGCAAGTCCTCTCAGCCCGAATAAGACATTCTGTCTTTTCGGTGGTGAAATTCGACCGCCAGTCGTAAATCCGCTGACCACCTTACTCGCCCAAACCGTATCCAACTGTGCAATACATAATGCGCAAAGGGCTTTCATACGCTGACTTTATATCGGGCCCTTCCGCTTGGAGGCGTGATGCTTCGGCACTCTTCCCTGTTCCAATTCCGCCACGGAGACCACACTTGCGTCTTCTATCGCACTGAGGATGCCCTTCGTGAAATCCTGACCCCCTTCGTTGCCGATGGCCTGCGCCGAGGGGAGCGCTGTTTCTGCGCCGAGAAATCCCATATCGCCCGGCGCCTCGTCTTTGATCTTCGCTTTCTCGGCATCGACACCGACGAAGCCCTCCGTCGCGGCGCTCTCGAGATTCACACCGAGGACGACGTCTACCTCCCCAATAACAAATTCGAGCCGCAGTTCATGATGAACATGCTCCTCCGCTCCATGGACGACGCCTTGCACAAAGGGTTTGCCGCCTTTCGCAGCGCCGGCGAACTCTCGTGGGCCGTTCGCGGCATTGATCGCTGCGATCAGCTCATCGACTACGAAAAGATCGTCGACGAATGCTTTCCCGGCAAACCTGCCATTGGATTGTGCCAGTACGACATCAACGCCTTCGCCCCTGAGGTCCTCGAAGCTGCCATCCAGGCCCATCGCATGCGTCTTGCGGACGTCTCCCACAATCCCACTCATTCTGGAATGGCAATTCGCCACGGAGAATATTGGTCCGAGATCGTCGTCAATCGCCACGTGCCCAATCCGAGCTATTACTACGTCGTGGAACATCACAGGCCTACCGAGGTCGTCGGCTGGGGAATCGCCAAATCCTTCGACATCGCCACCGAACAAGCCGGTAATCTCGTCCAAAAAGCCTCGGACCATCAGCGCGCGGTGTCATTAGACTCCGGCCACCAAAACGCATTCAGCGTGACCAAAACTTCTTTCCCCTAAAGTTCCACGTTACTCCTGTGCCTCTCCACTGTAGCCACGGCATACTGGTTGTCCTATCATGATCGAAACACCACCCCGGACCTTCGATCATGGGCCAATTCGGAGACAAATTCCGCAAAGCGCGCGAGCGCAAGGAGCTTTCTTTCGACGACGTTTCCAACGTCATCAAGATCTCTCCGCGCATGCTCCGTGCCATCGAAGAAGAGAACTTCGATCAGCTTCCCGGCGGCGTATTCAACAAGGGATTCATCCGCTCCTACGCCAAGCACATCGGCCTTGATCCCGAAGAATCCGTCACCGAATATCTCGATCTCATGCGCGAACAGCAAATCCAGGCGCAGCAGGCCTGGCAACCGCCGGCTCCGGTCGAAACGCCCCCGAAACCGGCATCCACGAAGAGCAAGGCCCCGCCTCGATCGGCTCCGCAGACACAAGCGCCCGTGCAGGTGGAGGAACTTCCCGAACTGCAACTTCCTCGCGCGGAGCACGTCCGCACCGGCAGGAGAGAATTCCTCGCCCGATCCTCGGCGGAAGTTCCATGGAAGATCGTCGCCGTCGCGATCGTCGTTGTAATTCTCGGTATTGTCCTGTTCTGGATCCGGCACTCGCACCATCAGCGTTCGCAAGCTGCGAATGTCGTCGCCCCACAGCCGCAGCTAACCACTCAAACCGGCACAGCCGCGCCGGCCGCTGTGACGCCATCTGTCCCGAACGCCGGCGCTATCCCTCCAGATTCCGCGGCCACACAGCCGGCAACTGCCGTCCCTGCGGCTCCAGCCGCCGATGAAGAGAAGAGCGACGTCACCATTCGCAATTTCGGCCAACCGCTTCCGAAAGCTGCCAAGTCCGCCGACAAATCTTCCGGGGCGCTGATGCTAACCGTCCGTGCCACCGAGAATTCGTGGATCTCCATCACCGCTGACGGACAGCCGCTCACAGAAGAAACCCTTATTGCTCCAGCCCACCCAACATTTCGCGCCTCGCAAACTTTCGTCGTGAAAGTAGGAAACGCCGCCGCAGTTACCTTCCTCTGGAATGGTCAGGAGATCCCTGCCCAAGGCGGCGAGGGCGAAGTCAAAACATTAGTCTTCGACGCGAACGGCATGCGCCCCGCCTCGCCCTCGCAACCCGTACCCAACCAATAACACCGCTGATACGCTCCGAAGGAGTGAAAGAAACGTTTCCTTTTCCTCCGCGTCAAAGCATGACAGGATATCCCGGTCGTTCCTCGCCGCCGTAGCAAACGACCAACGACCGCCGACCTTTTCCGGAGGGATTCCGTGAGCACAACACTGCAGTCCGTCCCGGCCGTCGAAACCCGCACATCCGCGTCCCGCATCCTCTCCGTCGATCTCGTTCGCGGACTCGTCATGGTCGTCATGGCCATCGATCACGCTCGCGTTTACTCCGGTCTCCCCGCCGGAGGCCCGACTCCCGGTATCTTCTTTACTCGCTGGATCACGCATTTCTGCGCCCCGGCCTTCGTCTTTCTTGCAGGCACCAGCATCGCCTTCTACGCCCGCAGGCACACGGACGTGTCGCGCTACCTTCTCGTGCGCGGAGCATGGCTGATCTTGCTCGAACTCACCGTTCTTCGCATTTCCTGGACTTTCAACTTTAATTTCGCACAATACGAGATGGCGGGGATCTTGTGGGTCAACGGCTGCTCCATGATCTTGATGGCCGCCCTCGTGAGATTGCCGGTTGCGGTGACCGGAGTCTTCGGCCTGATCATCATTGCCGCCCACAACCTGATGGACTCCGACCTTCCGAGACTGCTGGAAGGAATGGACAGCAACCACCTCAGCGGCCTTTGGAAAATTCTGTACGTAGGATTCTTTGCTGGCCCGGTGCAATTCGGCCCCAACGGTCCGAACCTAATTGTTCTTTACTCTCTCGTCCCTTGGGTCGGTGTAATGGCCGCTGGATGTGCCTTCGCGAAAATCCTGCAACTGGAGCCTGCCCGCCGAAAGCAAATATGCCTCGCAATTGGATTAGGAGCGATTGCAGTCTTCCTGGTACTGCGAGGATTCAATCTTTACGGAGATCCTCGCCCTTGGCACGCCGCCGTACAGACACAGAACGGCCGCCCGCCGATGCCCGGCGTGCTCTCCTTCCTCAACTGCACGAAATATCCCGCATCGCTGAATTTCCTGCTGATGACTCTGGGACCGATCATCGCCGTCCTGCCATTCCTCGACACCGCACGCGGAGCAATCGCCCGCACGCTCGTTATGTTCGGACGTGTGCCATTCTTCTTCTACGTGCTTCACATTCCCTTGATCCACGCACTCGCTCTCATCGTCTCGAAAATCCGCATCGGCTTCATAAGCCCCTGGCTCTTCACCAATCACCCGATGGGCAATCCCGAACCGCCCGATGGATACACCTGGAACCTTCCTCTCCTTTATCTAATCTGGGCCATCGCAATCGTCCTCCTGTACTTCGCCTGCCGTTGGTTCTCCGGCCTCAAAGACAAGAGATCAGACTGGTGGCTCAAGTACCTGTAAGGCAATTTGAGTGCGCGGCCCGCACCTGAATGTGTTAGCCTCGGACGCCTCGTCCGGGGGCCGCAGCATCATCCTCGGAAACTCACTTTTCTCCCGCCCCCGCTCCCTGTCCTCTGAGCGCAGCCGAAGTGGAGCGGAGCGGAACTCCGGCGCAGTCGAAGCATCCCTACCCGTGATCCGACCCGTACCAGGTTCCCGGCACTCGCATTTTAACCCTCCCAAATACCCCCCCATTTTCCCCGTTCAACTCCTCCCACTCCCCATTAACGAACCTCGATTGCCCTCCTGCCCCTGCTCTGCTAGCCTTTCTAAAGGATTTCCTCCCGGTCGGCCGCTTTGTGGCCGCATGGATTTCCGCTGGTTCGCAACGACTTGCCCTGTGGCCCCTAGCCCAGTGCAATCTTAAGGAGACAAACCATTGCCATCTAAGAATCGCTATTTATTCACCTCTGAGTCCGTCACTGAAGGCCATCCCGATAAAATCGCCGACCAGATTTCTGACGCCATCCTCGACGCCTGCCTCACCGACGATCCCGTCAGCCGCGTTGCCTGCGAGACTCTCACCGCCACCGGCCTCGTTATGATCGCCGGAGAAATCACGACCAAGGCTTATGTCGACTTCCAGCAGGTCGTTCGCGGCACCGTCCAATCCATCGGATACGACAACGCTCTCCACGGCTTCGACTGCAACACCTGCGCCGTCATCTCCAGCATCAACAAGCAGTCCGGCGACATCGCCATGGGCGTGGACACCGGCGGCGCCGGCGACCAGGGAATGATGTTCGGATATGCAGTGAATGAGAACGAGGAGTTGATGCCGACTCCCATCTCGCTCGCGCACAAGCTGACGCAGCGCCTTTCGCAGGTTCGCAAAAACGGAACGCTTCCCTTCCTACGGCCCGACGGCAAATCTCAAGTCACAGTCGAATACGATTCCAAGGGCAAGGTGCTTCGCGTGGACGCGGTCGTCATTTCGACGCAGCATGCGGAGACGGTCTCCAATGATGAACTGCGCTCCGGCATTCTGAAGCATGTAATCCAGGCCGTGATTCCGCCGGATCTGCTTGATGAAGACACGAAGTATCACATCAATCCGACGGGACGTTTCGTCATTGGCGGACCGATGGGCGACACCGGACTTACCGGACGCAAGATCATCGTCGACACCTACGGTGGTATGGGACGTCACGGTGGCGGGGCCTTCAGCGGAAAAGATCCGACGAAGGTGGACCGCTCGGCAGCCTACATGGCACGACACATCGCGAAGAACGTGGTCGCCGGCGGACTCGCCGAGCGCTGCGAAGTGCAGTTGGCCTATGCCATCGGCGTCGCCGACCCCGTCAGCGTTCTCGTCGAAACTTTCGGAACGGAGAAAGTGAATCCCGAAATCATTCCGGATCTGATCCGCTCGCACTTCAAGCTGACGCCGCGCGGGATTATCGAGTCGCTGAATCTGCGCCGTCCGATTTACCGCAAGACCGCGGCCTACGGCCACTTCGGACGCAACGATCCCGACTTCACGTGGGAGTTGACCGACAAGGCCGCAAAACTGGCCAGCGACGCCGGCCTTCGCGAGACCGCCGGTACGCGGAAGTAGGATACGGCAATCCCTCACCACGGAGGACACAGGGTTTCACGGCAGGCGAGTTGTCCCCTGTGCTCCACTGGGACCTCCGTGTTGGAGCTTCCGGCATCATTACCGCTGTCCGAATCTCGGGTATTCTGAGAAAATAGAGTGCGGACCTCGTCGTTCTCAGGCTATTAATCTAAATTTTTCTGCCGCCTTACGCGCGCCACCAAAAGAGGGAAAAGTATGTCAACAGCAGCAGTGAATTGCGACATCAAGAACATCGAACTGGCCGATCTGGGCAAGAAGCGCATCGAGTGGGCGAACCAGTCGATGAAAGTCCTGCAGATCATCCGCAAGGAATTCATCAAGAACCAGCCCTTAACCGGCATCCGCGTCTCCGCCTGCCTGCACGTCACGGCCGAGACCGCAAACCTGGCGATCTGCCTGCGCGATGGCGGAGCCGAAGTCGTGCTCTGCGCCTCGAATCCTCTCTCCACCCAGGACGACGTCGCCGCCTCGCTCGTCCGCGATCACAACATCCCGGTCTTCGCGATCAAAGGCGAGGACAACGATACGTACTACCAGCACATCCTCGCCGCCATCGACCATAAGCCACACATCACCATGGACGACGGCGCCGACCTGGTCTCGATCCTGCACACCAAGCGCACCGATGCGCTGGAGCATGTGATTGGCGGAACGGAAGAGACGACCACCGGAGTCATCCGCCTGCGCGCGATGGCCAAGGAAGGCGTGCTCAAGTTCCCCATCGTCGCCGTCAATGACGCCGACACCAAGCACCTGTTCGACAACCGCTACGGCACCGGACAGTCCACGATCGACGGCATCATCCGCGCCACCAACTTCCTGCTCGCCGGATCGAAGTTCGTCGTAGCCGGCTACGGATGGTGCGGCCGCGGCCTCGCCTCCCGCGCTCGCGGCGCTGGAGCCGAAGTCATCGTTACCGAGGTCGATCCGACGAAGGCCCTCGAGGCCGTGATGGACGGCTTCCGCGTCATGAGCATGAACGAAGCCGCCAAGCTCGGAGACGTCTTCTGCACGGTCACCGGCAACAAGAGCGTGCTGACCAAAGATCACTTCGCCCTGATGAAAGACGGAGCGATCATCTCGAACTCCGGACATTTCAACGTCGAGATCGATATCCCGGCGCTCGAAGCGATGTCGTCCTCGAAGCGCACCACGCGTACCTTCGTGGAAGAGTACTCACTGAAAGATGGACGCAAGATCAACCTGCTCGGCGAAGGCCGCCTCATCAACCTGGCCGCTGCCGAAGGCCATCCCGCCAGCGTGATGGACATGAGCTTCGCGGACCAGGCCCTCTCGGTCGAGTACATGGTGAAGAACTGCAAGAAACTCGAGAAGACGGTCTACAAAGTTCCCGACGAACTCGACAAGCGCGTCGCGAAACTGAAGCTCGAATCAATGAGCATCAAGATCGACAAGCTCACCCCCGAGCAGGAAGAATACCTGGCCGGCTGGAGCGAAGGAACGTAGGACCAGGTCTTAGGCGTTAGGCCTTAGGGTCGTAGGTCTTTAGAAGAACCATGTGGGGACAGCCGCCTCGGCTGTCCAGCGGCCGGAAGTTTCGGGCCGCTCTGCAATTTTGGTGCGTCACCGCTCCACTTCTCCAAGATTGTCGAGTGTATTCGCCTTCCCCGAATTTTCCCCGGCCTCCTCGCTTCACTTTTTCGGAAAATTTGGATCGTTCTTAATCTCTCGGATTTGCTGGATGTGCCGCTCGGCATGCGTTGAGATTTCCAGCATCCATTGCCAGCAATCGATCACTTCCCGATCTCCAAAGCTGTGCGCCCTCATGTCATCGTTGGTGTTCTTGATGTAATCGATCATGGTGGCGCGCAGTGTCTGGAACTTTCCGAGAGCCACGTCCATATCCTTGTAGGTATCCACTTTCTCGTGTCCGCCGCCGGTCTTCTGGTGGACGACGCGGTCAATGCCGTACCACATGATATCGGCGTCGGTCGCGGTCGATTTCTTGTCCTTCATATCCGGCGCGGCCTTGAGCGCTGCCTGGATGTCACGCCAATAGTCGGGCTCGGCCACGGCCAGATGCGAAACCACTTCCCGGATGCTCCATCGGTCCGGCGAAGCTTTGTACTCCAGTTGCGCCGGGGACAATCCCCGCACCAGCTCGGCCACCATCTGCGTCGTCATCTCGAAGTGCACCAGCAGGTGTTCGCGGTCCATGTCCGACATCGGAGCGGCGCCAAACAACGGCGCGGCAGACAGGCATACCATCAGCGCCGCAACCAGCAACGGCATAAATCGAAATCCACTACGTCGCATCAGGTTCATCGTCATAGCAAGCGTCTCCCCAAACACAACTTGGACGAATTGAGGCGAATTAGGTCATCAGAGGCAGCATCGTGACGCGGCACGAACTTCGTGTTCCCTGGCAGCCGGGACGAAACGAATAAATACAGGGACAGACGTGCTGGGGGGTTTTCAGTCTACTCGATGGGAGAGAAGAACCATGTGGGGACAGCCGCCTCGGCTGTCCGGCGGCCCGGGCTAATCGGGCCGCGGGCTATCCTCCATCAGCCGTGTCATTCCGACGAGCGGCGAAAGCGTGAAGGACGAATCCGCTGTCCGTCTCCCGAGCATTGTCATCCTGAGCGCCGCGCCTTTTGCGGCGCTCAGGATCTATGCATTTTCCTGTGCGAATCAATGCTGCCGAGTCCTGTCAGAGCTCTCTCAGTCCCACACCAACTAAGTACTCGACTCATTTCCTTTTCAAATGAGCCTTTTTCCCCTCCATTGCCGCCTTACGAACTAGCTGGGCGAAATGGATTGCTTCTCCGTTGACGGGAGAAGCGGGGGAAACCGACTCGATGCGAAAAGGCAAACTCATTGCAGCATTGGCCCTCGGGCTCGTGGTCCTTCTCACGTTGACATCATTCGCGGCCTACCGCGTAGTCAAATGGGCTTTTGGAGAATCGGCCCCGGCTACTGAGATGGCACAGGGCACTCCTGCAACCGGCGCGTCTTCGAACAAAGCAGTGACCTCAGCCCCGGATGCCCCGCTTCCCATCATCGTAGAAGGCGATGTCATGGCGCAGGCCTTCCGGAGCGGTAAACTGCCTGCGCCGTTGCCCCAACCGCAAGGCGTTCCTGAACTGACCGCCATGGAATTGTCGAAACGCGTCATGGCTAAAGATGATCAGTCCACGGCCGCATTGCTGACAGCCGTGCAAATGTCAGGATTCAGCGTGCGCGCGGATGACGGCACGCTGGCCTATGAGTCAGTGAAGCCCGGCCAAGGAATCTGGATCGACGCGTGGGAAGTCGCGGCCCTGGCCAAGCTGTTCGGCGAGGGGATGCAGGTCAAGCTGTCAGATCTCAGCGATGCCTTTGCAAGCGCCATGCCGTCACTCAAGAACGCGCCCGTCGCCAAGCTGTTTGTGGACGGCCTGCGCGGCGCGTCTCAGGGAAATCAACCGGCGCTGCGCTTCTGGGCAGATTTCATTGTCGAACTCGGCCGACAGTCCCAACAACCCTACGACCTGCTCGCGCCCGATTTCGACCCCGCCAAGATCGACCTGGATGACATCCAGGTCTCGCTTATCCTGCGCCGGCTTGCAGTTGAATTGATGATGCAGGAAGGCAACAAGGATCAGAAAGGGCAATGGACGCCGGGTCGCGAGCGGGACTGGACTTCTTCGCGATGGGAACCTACGTCCTATGACGTCGAAACTGGAACGCGGCCGAACATCCGGGATGCCGTCTGGCATCCGGAACTTGGCCCGAGGCTCATACTCGTGGAAGAAGGCGGTTCAGACCGGTTCTGCACGTTATCGGAACTGGTTAGCCAGGTCATGGATGTAAGCGCATACTCCACGGGAAAACTCTACGACGCGTTCCTTGAGTACATCGCCGAACATGGTGTGCATAGCGCCGAAAAATATGGCAACGCAACATCGAAGGCCAATGCCATTCTCGCGCTCATCAAGCTCATCGCTTACTACGCATGCCTGGAGACGGACATCACCATGAGTGGAAGCCCGCCGCTGGAGCGGACCCAGAGCATTTACCAGCCCGGAAAACGGCGTACGCTCACGGGCACGGTGCGCGAAAACACCAAGAACTGGCAAGCCGTGAACTGTGCTCGCCTTGTTCTCAACGACGCCAATCTCGATATCAGCCTGCCCAACGATGGCCCGGTGGAAGGGGTGAAGGCGCAGTGGCTTCTGGCAGAAGGCGGCATCAGCGTCAGCGGCCGTGGGATCACCCCCGGGGTTTGTTCAGTTCGTATCCACCGACGGTACTCCCCGCATACAGACGGCGATGGTTCCTATCAGCAACCCTGCCATGCCGAAAACGAACGGAAAAGGTGAAATAGAATTTGGTATAGAGGGCTTGAAGCAGCCAGAGCAGTTGATCAAGCCAGTAGCCGTGATGAAGCAGGCGAAGGTCCAATTTAGCGTTGCGCCCAAAGCTTCCTCCATGAGCCAGGACCTCATCGATGCCGTGGGAACCGCCGTGAGAATTCCCACCAGCAAAGAGAACACCTCGCCCATCGCCAACCCGCTCAACTTTGCGGTTGGAGGGATGGTGGAAACGCTCCTTCGCGCCAACCTCCATCTATCCAAAACGCTCACGATCCCGGTGAAAGATTGGGTATCGTGCGAGGGCGGTTGGGGCGGGACCGTCAGCTATACAACCGCCAATCACATCGATCAGATCGTTGGTGGAACCGATAATCATCAGGCCAACACCATAGACGAAACCCTCAGCGACTCCATCATTTTGCGGGGTGACCCAGAGGTCGGAAGCGGATGGAATAGCACGCCGCATGGCACTTTCGATGCTTCGTATGAGTTAAGAGCCGTGGGTGTGACCGTCTTTCCACCGGTCAAGTTGTTTCGCGGGGCCGTTGTCACCACAGAAGACACAAACAAGGCTGGTGGCGCAGGGGAGGCGAAGGTCGAACTTCATCCCCTCGGAGACAACAAATTCGACATCCAGATCATGGGAGGGACGATCGAGGGCACCCACCATTGGCACACCTCCTGCATGGGCGAATGCAAAGGCAAGCCCCAGCCAGATATGAATAACTCGATACAGTATTCGGCACTCGGGATCAGCGCCACCGCCAAAGAAGACCCGAACAACCCGGGAGTGCTCCATGGCAGCGAGACCCGTCCAGATACTCCCTCGCCGGGGGCAACCACGACGGTCAATTGGAATCTGACTCAGTGCCAGGGCAACAAGTAGCCGCAGAACGAACGCTGTGCTGATTCGATTGCAGCGTCTGGCCTCGAAGGTGGGTGGCCCATTCAAGCCTGCTTTTGGCTTGAGTGGGGCAGTTCGATAGCGCGAGGTTTGATGAAGACACCGTCGAAAAGGCGACCGAGCTTGAATCCCAAGGATATCGAATGCTCGTCAAGACCAGGAATAAACCCGGGGAAGTCGATCCCCTATCTCTGCCCCGTCCGCTTCTTACCGTCCATCATCACTTTTCTCAAGATCCTGTTGATTCGCGTCTGGTAACCCGGGCCTTTGGACTTAAACCAGTCCACCACTTCGATATCCACCCGCAACGAGATCCTCCGCTTGCGTGGACGGTTCCAGCGCGCCTCCGCGCCCTCCTCCTCCGCCAGCAACAACAGATCGTCCTCAACCGATGCTCGCCGCTCGATCACTTTCCCGGACCGCGACCGCGCCTTGCGCCTCTTTACTTTCTTGGACTTAGCTGTCATGACACAATTGTATATCCTCTCCCGTCATCACGTTACGTTCCTGCAGGAACATCGCGACTCCGACCGGGTTGCGGGCATGCCTCGCAGCGGCGTCGCAAAGCAGCCTGATTAATTTCCGGTGAGGTGCGCCGGTGGAAGTTCGCCGGCGTGCTTCTCTGCTTCGGCGGCAGCCATCCGCTTGGTCTTGCGCCACACGTTCGCCACAGCGATCGACCAGAAGGGCACGAGATCAACTCCTGGAACGAGCTTGGCGAAGAACGATGGCAGGAATTCCCAATGCCATCCCAGCAGGCGCACCAGGATCGCGGCCATGCCGAAGTCGAGGATGTCGTCCGCAGGCGACAGCGCTCCTGCGACGAACGCAGGGAACACAGCAATCTGCAGGACGTCAGCCACGATGGCAAGCGCCATCGCGGTCATGAACTGCGGGCCGGGAGAGACAGTGATGGATTCGTCAGACATCTTGATACCAATTTTAGATGAGATGCAGCGCGCAGGGGCTGCTTTTTGAGAGGGAAAATAAGGGGCGGTACGTCGCCGCCCCTTCTTTGCGTGGGGGTGGATCAAACTTGAGGATCACGCCGGGGCGGCTTTCGCCGCCCCATGTGGCGCGATGGGGAGGGCAACTTGAATACCCTCAACGTCGTGAACTAGTAACGTTCGTCAAGAATCCAGCGCATGACCTGGTCCTCGACGGAAAATCTCTCGCTGGGAAGCATGAACTTCGACGCGAGCGAGAAGGCATGAATTTCAAGCGGCACGGTGAAGTGCGCGCGCGTCCGGATGAAACTTCGTACCCAAAGTTCGGCGTAGCGCTTGAGTCCGAGAATGCGAATCTGCACCGCGTGGACGAGCGCATGAAACAGCGACCGTTCGGTGAGCGCCTCATTGAAGACGACGACATCAACGAAGGTGAGCGAGTCCATGTGGGTGATCTCAGGAGGTTCGAAGCCGAGAGCGCGCGCCTCGGAAAAGAATTCGGGGATGGCGACGCGGGCTCCGCGCAGTTCGATGGCTCGAATGCTGTTGAGAACGTCGGCGGAGAAGTAGGGCCAGAGACGATCCTTCAGCGGGCGAGGAAGGTCGTTAGCAACGGGAGCGTACTGCTCGCGTTGCTGGCTGAGATACGACGAGAGCCACTGCACGGCCTGCGCGATCTGGGCCTCAGTGGCCTGCGGTAACGCTGCTACTGAGGCGGCTTGCGGGATCTTGTTCTCGAGCGCGGCATAGAAATCTCTCAGGTCGCCGGCGGCCTGGGCGGATTTGCGGAGAATCTCACGGCGTCCGAAGCGTGCGAGATCGTCCGGGGAGTAGCGGAGCCGGAGCTGGTGAGTGGCGCAATGCGCACTGAGAAGTTCGAGGTGGGCTTCCTGCAACTCGGCGTTCAGCTCAAGGGTACAGGCGCCGGGGTCGGCATGATCGTACTGCGACATCTTACTTGCTCCTAATATTTTTGCTAAATCGCTTTAGATGATAGGGGAGCCCCACTTCGGTATATTTTTTTTACACTGTTTTGTTAACATAGTCAACATAATATTCAACCCAACATTTTTGTTAGTCAGGAACGCACGGAAGTGGCTGTGGGACAGGGGGTTGGCGAAGCCGGCGCAGCGCAAGTAACGTAAACAGTGTCAATGTAATATAGGTGGACGTCAAAGGAGGATTGATGCCACGGCATCCGGATCCGGAACTGGAAGAACGAGTTTTGCATGCGGCGGAAGTGCTTTGGAGGCGGGGAGGCGAGCACGCTCTCACGATGCGGGCGGTAGCGCGGGCGGCGGGGTCGAACACGCCCGCGGTATACCGCAGGTTCAAGGACCGCGAGGATCTGCTCCGCGGGTTGCTGTTGCGCATCGCGGCGCGGTTGCGCGGCTACTTCGAGCAGGGCGAGACGATGGAACAGATGGCAGAAGCGTACGTCGAATACGCCCTGCGGATGCCACACGAGTACGAATTGTTCTACACGCATGGGTACCTGCTGACGGTGAAGAATGGGCGCCGCGCGCGGCCGATTCGAGAGTCGCGTCCGAACTTTGGTGTGGTAGAGCAGATACTGGCGAAACAGTTGGGCGGGCGCCCGGAAGACCACACTGTACTCGCACTCGAGATCTGGGCACTGCTGCACGGGACGACGATGCTGCTGCTGAGCCACTCGATTCCGGAGGGACATGAAGAACAGTTGAAGAAAGCCTGCCGCGCAGCCGTGAAGGCCCTGCTGGGAAGCGCGGCCAGGAAACCAATTTCGAAAAAGTCGTGATCAGGATTACATTGTTCTGGACTGGAGGCAGTTAAGTTGCGGCAGGGTCTGCCGATACTTGAAACAAGTCCTTTTTCCTGGCGCAGGTTGAACTTGAATGGGAGTCGAGGTGAAGACGAAGATTCTGCTGGTAGACGACAGCAAGTTCCTGAGGCTGGCTGTGGAGCGGGCACTGGCGAGAGCGGGATACGAGGTGCGAACCGCAAGCGACGGCGAGCAGGCACTGAAGTTGGCTCGCACGGAGAAACCCCAAATCGTTCTGCTCGATATGCTACTGCCGAAGATGACGGGGCCGGATGTGTTGAAGGCGTTAAAGAAAGATCCGGAGACGGCGGGAATCGCAGTCGTGGCATTTACCGGGATGTCGAATAAGAATGCGGAACGTCTTCAGCAGGACGGAGCACTAGCGTATCTGGAGAAATCGGAGTTGGGGCTGGAAGGCGGGTGCGAGCGACTGCTGATGGCTCTGGAGCAGATCGTGCAGAGATTGAAGTTGGGAGCGGGGTAACTTCCCTTTCGCTGGCGAATTGTCCGCCTGAAGAAAGGCAGAAGTTAGAAGGAAGAATGCAGAAGTGAACCGGGAAGAGCGAGCATGAAAGCGTTATTGGCGGCGGTATTAATACTTGCTGGAGCGATCTCGTTGCCGGCGTCCGCGCAGGATGGGTTCTTCTACAAGTGGGAGAATCGAGTGCGCAAGACGATGGCGGAACAACCGCCGTGGCCCGTTCCTCTTTTCGCACCAACTTCGAACGTCACGCAGCTGTTTCGTTACGACACGGTCCGGCAGGTCGCGCCCGCGGGAACGGACACGTGGAATTACGGATTCAGCAAGGGATTCAATTTGATCCCGTGGTACAACACGGAGGTCGATGTCACTATCCCTCCGTACATACGGCACAACTCGGCGGCGAAGGACGGGTTCGGGGACTTCAGCACGGTGCTGAAATACCGGTTCGCTTCGGGCAACCTGGAGCATGGCGATTATTCCGTGTCGGCATCGCTGACGACTACATTTCCGACCGGTAGCTATAAGAATGGCAGTGCTCACGCGACCCTCGGGCCGACACTTCATGCGGGCAAGGGATACAAGAATTTCGATGTCGTGACCAGCATCGGCGCGGTGTTACCGACGGCAGACGCGGACGTGATTGGGCGCCCGGTGGCGTGGAACGTCGTGGGGCAATATCGGATCCACAAGATTTTCTGGCCGGAGATCGAGAACAACACGACCTTCTTTCATGGCGGACCGAATGATGGACGGGTGCAGAATTTCGTCAGTCCCGGGCTGGTAGTGAGTCCGCTGAAGCTGAGCAGCGATCCGAAAAACCGGCTGGGATTCATCCTGGGAATCGGGGAGCAGATCGCCACTACGCACTTTCACACGTATAACCACGGACTGATACTGGACGCGCGCCTTATCTTCTGAGGATGGATGAAGAGTCGCCGTTAGCGCAGGAGTCCATCGATCTGGACAATATCCGCATCGCCTTCTCCCACTGCGGCGAAAATCCATTTCCCATCCGCCGACCATGAAACCCGGCGCGCGATAAACGTGCGTCGCGGACCAAAATCCGTGATGCGCCGGAGCTTCCCTCCGGCAGTTGGAATAGTCCAGAGATCGGTCCCGAAATCGCCATCGAGCGGCATCGCCAAGGATCTTCCATCTCTTGAAATCACGGGATGAAGTCCCTGCCAGATCGGCACTCGCGCTCCTGAAATTCTTGCTAACAGAATCGATTCTGCGTTTTCCGGGCGCGCGACTCTCAGCTCGTAATCCAGTAGCCCGTTCAGATTCTCAAGCGGGACGACATAATACAAAGCAGAACCGTCGGGGGCGAGCGCAGGCCCGCGGGCATTGTCGGAGCGGACCACCACCGCTGGGCCGCCGTCGATGGGGGATTTCAGCAGACGAAAGCTTCCCGTAGGACGAACTGGGGATGAGTCGGCGTAGTAGATCCATTTGCTGTCGCCTGACCATGCAGCCCAGGCTCCCTCCGGTACCAAGGATCGCAGACCGCTTCCGTCGGGACGTATCAGCCAATATCCGACACCTCTACCCATGAGTTCTGGTTGATTCGTAGCGAAAGTGATGTAGCTGCCGTCCGGCGACCAGATCGGAACTCCCATAATTCTGCTGGGATTTTTTTCAAACGTGATCTGGCGCGTTTCACCCGTTGTTAAATCCATTAACCATAGATTTCCATGGCCTCCGTTGTCGGAGAGATATGTCATCCTCTTGTCATCGGGACTCAACGTCGGGGTCTGCACTTGCCCGGTCTGGTGAGTGATGCGAATTGCGCGGCTCACATTGTCAGGCGGGGCACCATCTGCAGGAAACTTCCAAATGTCGAATTGCATATGCTTACGGCTCACGACGATTCGACCGTCGCGATCCGCATCGGGACTTTCATCCCCCGCTTCTCCGAAAGTTACCTGCTGAGGGGACCCGCCGGAAGCTGAGATCCGCCACAGATGCATGGTAGGGAGGTAGATGACGGTGCTTCCACGGGCGGAACTGTACAGGATGGAACCGTCGTTGAGCCATGCCAGACCGCTCATCAATGTGTTGTCGTTGGAGATTTGTTTCGGCTTGCCGCCTTCGGCCCGCACCACATACACGTCGTCCGCCCAATTCTCACGGCTGTGAAGAAAAGCGATGGAGCGATCGTCGGGAGACCATCGCGGCTTGCGGAAACTGAAGCTCACCGGGACCTGCATGACGACGCGGGCGTTCGAACCGTCACGATCGGAGGCGACCAATTGCATTTGCTTGTCGCCCAGCCGGAAGAACGTGAGCCGTTTGCCGTCATGGCTGATGTCGGCTCCGCTCAGGCTGGATTCCAATCTTCGGGCAGGACCGCCAAGCGCCGATACCTCCCAAAGCGTTCCTTGGGCATCTCCTTCCGGTGGCGGAGTGTAGTAGATGACGGAAGCGGAATCCTGAGACCACCGGGGTTCCAGATGAGCACCCGCATCGTGAGTGATCTGCAGAGGAGGTCCGCCCGCCAGCAACCGTATGTAGACCTGGCGCGAGCCAGATGTATCGCTGACGAAAACCACCGATCGTCCGTCGGGAGAGAACGCGGGACTCTCTTCCAATCCGGCATAATCGGTCAGGCGCAGGAAGGTCACCGGCGCCGATTTGCCTGCTTGAGCCCGATCGCGATAGAACCATCCGGCCGCGACCAGTGCAAGCACGGCAACGGCAGCTATTAGCCATGTAAAGAAGGAGCGTCTGGGCAGAGCGGAACCGGAAGCTTTGAAAGCATCAGACTGGGAATCGGTATTCAAAGTCTCCAGGTGAAAAGCCAAATCTCGCGCAGACTCAAAACGCTCCTGGGGATTTTTCTCCAAACATCGATGCACAATCCGGGCCAAAGCTGGGCCAATGTTCAGGCCAGATGCTCGCAGATCAGGGGGATCTTCCTTCAGAATTGCGCTGGCTCGATCCGCGGCGGTTGGTCCGGTGAAAGCCCTTTGTCCGGTGAGCGCTTCGTAGAGAACTACTCCGAAGCTGAAAATGTCTGAGCGTGAGTCCGTCGACTTTCCCCGGACTTGCTCCGGAGACATATAGCCGGCAGTACCGAGGACAACGCCAGAGCCCGTGTGATCGATAGCTCCCAGATTCGTGAGGGTCGCGTCGGTCGGTTCCGGCCGAGTCAACTTGGCGAGACCGAAATCCAGAATCTTCGCACGGCCGTCCCGGCAGATGAAGATGTTTTCCGGTTTGAGGTCGCGATGAACGATCCCTTTGTCGTGCGCAGCCGCGAGCCCATGTGCGATCTGCACCCCAAACTCGGTCGCCTTTCGAGCGGGGATGGGGCCAGTCATCCGCTCTCTCAGTGAAGACCCTTCGAGCAGTTCGGTGACTAAATAGGGAACGCCCTCATACGCACCCACATCGTAAACCGCAAGAATATTGGGATGGTTCAGGGCTCCCGCGGCTCGGGCTTCTTGTTCGAATCTTCGCAACCGATCCGAATCGCGGCTGACAAAGGCGGGCAATACCTTGATGGCGACGTCTCGCTGCAATCGCGGGTCACGAGCGCGATACACTTCTCCCATACCGCCCGCTCCCAGCGGCGATTGGATTTCGTATGGCCCGAGTTTGGTACCCGCAGTCAGAGCCATCGGCGCGAGCCATTATAGTCTGCATGCCGTGATGGTCCCCGCCAGGCGAACCTATTCCGGGTCGGTCGATGTGAATTAGCTTTTGAGGCACTTCCCCGGATGCGCGGTTGATGTTCTGCGGGGGAGAGGGTCACGGGTGTCCGTGAACCTCCTTCGCAGAGTTAAGGGAATTGCTACTTGGTCACAACAAACTGCGGATTGCTGTTGAGCGTCCCAGATGGAGTAACAACAGAAACCTTGCCGGTTGTGGCGCCTGAGGGAACTGTTGCCGTGATCTCGGTATCCGAAACGACGGTGAACGCCGCGGCTTTGCCGTTGAACTTCACTGTGGTCGATCCGGTCAGGCCGTTGCCAAGGATGAAGATCTGTTTCCCGACTTTGCCTGCCGTGGGTACGGTTTCAACCAGAGGGCCCATGTTGTCGGAGACGCTGAAGATCGTCCCGTAGCAACAAGGGCTTGTGCCGTAGTTCGTGGTTCCATAGAGAAGACCATTGGTGCTCTGAAAAAGGCTGTAAACAGGATCGTATCCTTCGTTGCAACACCGGAATGCGAAGAAAGACTTGAACACGCCCGCTGAAGTTACCTTATAAATATTGCCTTCAGCAGGGCCGCCTCCCCCTTGAGTCACTCCATAGAGGGAGCCGTTACTGGCAAGGGCCAACTGCGACTGGGGGACATTGCCGTCGTAACCCTGAAGCGTGTGCAGGATCTTGTATTGATTTTTCGCTGTGAACTCGAACACCACTCCGTCGTTCCTTGTGTCGCCGCCGAAGGCAGTTGTGCCGAAGAAGTTGCCGGCCGCATCCTGCGTGAGCGCCCCCATCGGATCGGCGCCCGTTGGGCATGACGTTTGATAACTGCAGAAGTTGTAGAGCACCTTGTAGACGCCGGCGGCGGTGATCTGGTAGATGACGCCCCCGTTATGGGCTCCTCCGCTGTACGCCGTACCATAGAAGTTGCCGTCGATGCCCTGGGTGGGCGGGGATTGCGGATCTCCACCATCGCCGCAATTCGATTGCGAACAGAAAGTGTGAAGCAACTTGAACGTGCCCGTTGGGCTGAGCGAGAAGATTGTGCCTTGACTGAACTTTCCGCCTACTTGTGTGGTGCCACAAAAATTTCCATCGCTGGCGAGGGAGATTCCGCGCGGGGCTCGGCCGTCAGCGCATCCAGCAATGGGACAGAAGGTGTAGAGAGTTGTAAGCTCGCCGCCAGGAGTGATCTTGAAAACCGTCCCTGAGCCGAGCGTGAAGCCAACATCGCTCCCTCCACCGACCGTTACTCCATAAATGTTGCCATCGCTTCCGAGAACTACGTTTTCCGGTATTGACCCGTCTGGGCAGTTCGACTTTTTACAAAATCTATAAATTGTCGTGAGATCCCCGGAGGGGGTCATACGGAAGATCTCACCCTGACCGTGAGCGCCTCCATTTGCAGCGCCATAAAGGTTTCCGTCGGTCCCCTGAATCATCGTTACACCGCTGGTTTGATTACCACTGTTATGGAAGTCGTACACAAAGTCCACAGTTTGTCCCTGGACCCCCATGCACAGGCTGAAGGTGATGGCCGCACATGCGAGTGCTAGATAAAGTGCGCCAAGAGTTTTTGAACTATTCATCGGAGCATCCTTCCAAAAAGTGCCTCAGCAAAACGACACAGAAAATGTTTAAAAGACGGGCCCGAAAGCCGAGGGGGTCTCTGCCCAGGGCCCGTTCGCGACTGCTACTTCGTCACGACAAACTGTGGATCGCTGTGGAACGTTCCAGAGTCACGGTTTTTGGCTGGGCGCGCACTGCCAGGCTCATGCTGATGGCCAGAACGGCGGGCACCATTCCAATAGCACGCGAGCACTGATTCGATCTCGTCGCAGATCTCGTTCTTAAGCTGCAAAAAGTTCAAAGTGGTTGTCCAGAAATGCAGCGGAATATCGAACTACCGAGCGCTTCTTGTCTCAATGATCCTGGGGTCGGAGGGCTAGAAGCCGCTGCTGACTGAAAAAGCAGCTTCTCACTTGGGGGTGTCTAACGTATTTCAGGAGGTTTCGGTTGTCAAGTTAAAAATATAAGTTACTTATCTATTTTACTTGAGGGGTTGTAAGCAATTGTGCGCCAAGAACATGTGGGTGCGCAGCCCTGCATGGGTGATGATGTCTGGCAAACTGAGATCTCGGCGGGGCGATGCCGTGAGGAACAACCGTACGCAGCCGCCATAATTCTGGCTGTATTTCTCCTTTTGCAGAGCTATCGACGGTCGCTGACAGCCACCCTGCCACGTTTACGCGCTGGCGGTGGATCGCCGTGCGGGGCATTAATCAGCGTGAGAGCACGTTGACCGTTGCCCACCAGTTTTTCCAAAGTCTTGCACAGGCTCTTGAACTCGGCACGCGAGTCCAGATTGAAGAAGACGTCGTTGATTTGTTGCAACTCCGGGAAAAGGGATTGGAGGGCTCTTACCCCGTCTGGAGCAAGGGAGAGAAGAGAAACCCGCCCATCCTGGGAGTCGGAATTCTTTTCCACTAAACCCTTTTTTAAGAGTTTGCCCGATTCGATGGTCACGAATGTTCCCGTCACGTGCAGGTAGTCGCCAACGCGGCCGACGCTGACCCCCATTTCTCCCTGGAGTTCAGCCACGGCCATCATGATGGTGTATTGGGGACCGGTGAGACCGAGGCGCTTACCCAGGTAGCGTTTCATCGTTTCCAGGTGCGCGGAGACGGTGAAAAAGTCATATAGGAGCCTTCGGAAGGAATGGTCCGACCCTCCTGATACAAGACTGGGACTGGTCGCGGTCAGTGGAAATTGAAACTCGGGCTTTGCTTTAGGCATGGATGGGGGAGTTCTCTCCAGCACGCAGGTTGCTCTGTTTGAGTATAGGCCAGGGTGGAGTTGGAATGGGAGGCTGGTTGAATGGTTCCATGAAACAACGGGGACGAGGCGAGCCGGATTCGAGAACATCTTCAGCCATTCGCACCGAGAGTGTGCTTTTATTGCTGGGAAACAACCACGGGGGGCGTAGCGAATGGAATACCTGATTGGATTGTTCGTGGCATTGGCAGTGGCTGGGTTGGCGATCTTTGTCGGCTTTGACCGGGACCGCGCGTTTTATCCGACGGTTCTGATCGTAATCGCGTCGTATTACGCATTGTTTGCGGCGCAGGGAGCGTCCGGCCGGACGCTCGTGATTGAAATCGCCGTCGCGAGCGGCTTTTTGCTGCTGGCCGTTCTCGGCTACAAGACAAGTCTCTGGTTGGTGGCCGCGGGCATGGTTGGGCACGGAGTGTTTGACATGGTTCATCCCATGCTCTACGCCGACCCCGGGGTGCCGCACTGGTGGCCGGGTTTCTGTATGGCGTGCGACGTGATTCTCGGCGGGTTCGTAGCGGTGCGCTTGTGGAGAGGCAGGGTGGCGGCGCGGTCCGTGCGCTGACATTGGCTCAGCAAGACTAGTATCCAGGCTTCGAACCTCTCAAAGCATGGAGCAGCAGCGGCTATGTGATAGTGCTCACTCGTCTGGGCCAGCCCTCACTTTTCTGATGCCCTGAGATCCGCACGATGTTATTCTCGCGAGCGAACGTCTCGGGGAGGTGTTCCATGACCCCATCGCCTGTAAGGCTCACTCCTGTCCTGCTTGCTTTCCTGACTCCACTTCTGATCCTCGTCGGCTGCGGAGGTGGCGGTGGTACGTCCACAGGAGTGCAGAGCGCCAAAACAACTGGCAAAACCACTTATGGATACTTCAGAAAATCCAACGGTGCGACCGGGGCGGGCTCGAATACGTCCGTCAATATGTCGTCGCCGCGGACTGGCCATTCGGCAACGCTACTCGCCGACGGTCGGGTTCTAGTTGCTGGCGGCAACACAACCACGATTAATAACCCCAATTTCACGACTTACAACAGCGCCGAGTTGTTTGATCCGACAACGGAACTGTTCTCGATGGTTCCATCGACGATGAGTGTTGCGCGAACCGAACAATGCGCGGTTACGATGCCCGACAAGCGCGTACTCATGATTTCAGGCAGCGGAAATTTTTTCAGTTCCCCGCCCGATTTCTCGATGGTCGATATTTTCGACCCGGCGACGAACAGTTTCTCGTCGCAGCATGTTGCCGGATATCAACTGCTGCCCACCGGGAGCTCTGGTGACGATTCTTTGCATTGCTTTCTGTTGCCAGGTAAGCGCGTCTTTATCTTCGGCGGCGCGATCTGGAGCCCGACCGCCATTACTCAAATGGCGGCACCGTCGGTCCTCGATCTGACGACATGGACGGTTCGTCCCGTAACGTTGATAGGTTCGGATCCTTTGGTGTATGAGCGCTATTACGCCAGCGCCGCGCAGGCTTTCGACGGCCGCGTGTTCGTTGTTGGCGGGATGACTGCCCATTATCTCGGTATCGGGACCACTCAGGCCTCCGCCGACGTGCTCGTTTTTGATCCAGCAACCGAGACCATGCAGGTAGTCGGTCAGATGCTGACGGCACGCGTTTATGCGGGCATTCTGCCAATGGATGATGGGTCCATCGAGGTCTACGGTGGATCCAATTGGGCCTCCGATGGGATGACCGCCCAAAGACTCACGAGTATCGAACGGATTCCCTCGACTGGGTCGGCTACCAGCATCGGCGACCTCGCGGCCATCAAGCTATATTTCACTTCCGCGATGCTGCAGAACGGACTCAGCTTGCACATGGGAGGAGCGGACGGCGATGGACTCGCGACCGCAGCCGAGCTTGTGTTTGACGAAAACGGACATGTGTCCTCATACACGGGAAACATGATCAAGCAGCGCTCGGACTACGGCATTACGATGTTTGGAACCGGACGTGTTCTCGTCACGGGTGGCAGCGATCGTTTCGGTCAGGTGAGCAACAGCGCCGAGATCTATGAGCCGGACGCGACGTTCTATATCACGCTCCCCGATCCTGTGCTGGCGCTGGGCGAATACGTGCAACTCACCCCGCAACCGAACCTCGCCGTTACATGGTCGGCCAAACTGGGAACCGTCGACGCAAGTGGCCTTTACACCGCTCCCGACATTGCAACGTGGCAAGCGAAGGGGACGGCTCCTTTCGATGAAGTCACGGCGACGGCGTCGGACGGCGAAAAGGCTACCGCTCGGATTCCGCTGCTGGCGCCGTAGCGCTCTTGCCGGAGCAAATTGTGAACGACCATGACAGCGACCATAAGGGGTCGGGACTCATGACCTTGGTTGGCCGACTCTTTGTGGCCCTGCCCTTAGTAATCGCTGCCGTATTGACAGTTCTCAATCTTCTTCCGGGCCGAATACATTTGCGTCCGGAGCGAGTCGGCTGATACTGATTTCCGTTTTTCACGCCTTGGGCTTGGCTTTTGGATCACGACTGGTTCGGCCGCAGCAACAGCCGATTGTTCAGTCACTGATCGACTACGTTGTTATCCTATGGCTCCCTGCAATCCTGTATTCGCGCTGCTTTGCGCTTCTAAGGATCCTCACACCAAGCATGTGGCGAGCCCCGCGCTAACAATCGAAGAAGTCCAGTTCCGGTGATACCTTGCATCTTCTGCTTGTTAGAGCTTCCAAAGCGGCTACGGCGGTAACTGTCCGGCCGGCACTTCAGGCGGCTTGACAGGGCGATTTCTGTGGGATTGGGGTGGGAATCCGCAGTTACCTTGAAGCATCCAGTTGAAAAATAAGTACTTACTGTGGGAACTCCGGGACGGGGTGCGGAGTCTATGTGAGGTGTAAGCATTGACCGCGCTGGAAAGAGGAATAGGTCCCGGCCAGGATGTGGAAAAGTAAGGCGCGGTGGGGTGGAAAATCCTATAATCAGGGGACGCCGATATGGCGGGAGCAACCACCTTGGGAGATCTGGCAAGCGCGTTAGGGGTTCGGTCGCAGGAAGAGTCGGCGATCGTCGCGGAGTTGAAGGCCGGCTCGGAAACGGCTTACGCCTGGCTGATTGGAGAGTTTCAACAGCCTGTGTACGGGCTGGTGTACCGGATCGTGAATGATCCGGCGGACGCGGCGGATACGACGCAGGAAGTCTTCCTCAAGGTGTTCCGCGGGATGAAGCAGTTCCACGGCGAGTCGAGCTTGAAAACGTGGATCTACCGCATCGCGCTGCACGAGGCTGCGAACCGAAGGCGCTGGTGGTTCCGGCACAAGGCAAAGGAGACCTCGATTGAGCCTCCGGATGCGGAGACGCCGATGGCCGGGGAACATGCGATGCAGGTGGCGCTAACCGATCACGCGGATTCTCCGTTTGACACATTCGCGCACCGCGAAGTGCAGCAGAGAGTCGAAGAAGAATTGAGAAAAGTTCCGGAGCCGTATCGCACGGCGCTGGTTTTGCGCGACCTGGAAGAAATGTCGTACGAAGAAATTGCCGAGGTGCTGGAGATTTCGCTGGGAACGGTGAAATCGCGGCTCACTCGCGGAAGAGAAGCGCTGCGGCAGCGACTGGCGCCGTATGTGCGCGAAGTTGGAGAAGAACTGGGGCTGACCGCTCCGCAAGAAGGGCGGCCTCAGGTATCTGCAGGGGGTAGAAGGGTCGAGGTGACACCATGATCGGCATGTCGAAGACGGGCACCGGGAGAGCGGCGGGGCTGCGCTGTCTCGAGGCGAAACGTCTGTTCTCGCCGTATCTGGATGGAGTGGTAACGGGCACAGAGATGCTCGCGCTGCAGGATCATTTGACGGTATGTCCGGACTGCCACCGCGAGTACCAGGGGCTGCGGAGGACGCAGCAGTTGCTGGTGAGCGTGGGAAAGGCGAAGGTTCCGTCGGATCTGGGATTGAAGCTGCGGCTGGCGATCTCGCACGAAACGGCCCAGGCAAAACGTGGCCGGCTCGAAGGACTGAAAGTGCGATGGGAAAATGCGCTCGAAGCATTCATGGTGCCGGTGACCGCGGGGTTCCTGAGTGCGTTCATTCTTTTTGGAATCGCGATGGTGTACTTCGTCGTGCCGTCGTCGCTGCGCGCCGATAACGATGTGCCGCTGGTGATGGTGAACAAAGCGCCCGAGTTGCAGCCGACTTCGTTCGGCGTGAACATGGATACGATCGGGGACGATTCGCTGGTGATCGAAGCTTACGTTGACGCGACTGGCCGCGTGCAGGATTACCGGATCCTGTCGGACCCGGAGGGAGTGAAACAGCTTCCGCCGCAGGTGAAGAGCATGCTGCTGGATTTCATGACCTTCACGACGTATCGTCCCGCGCTGTCGATGGGACGGCCGACGCCCAGCCGGGCTGTGTTGTCGTTCTCGAAGATCAGCGTAAAGGGATAGGTTCAGTACTCAGTACTCGTATTCAGTTGTCAGTGCAGTTTTCAGGTGCTCAGTTTTCAGTTCGTCCCTTTTAGTCTGATCTTCTGGTGCTTTTTCTCTTCTTTTGTTTCTGTGCTCCTCTGCTCGCCTCGAAAAACCTTTAACCACTAAGGGCACTAGGGTTCACGAAGAAAACACTCTCAAATCTCTTTCATGCCTTCACTTCTTCAGGGTGGAGGAAGGCTTGTAGTGCGTATTTCGACATGAGATGGAGTTTGTTGCCCACGTCGATGAAGTCGGGAAGGATCATGCTGATATCCACCGCCAGCAGGTTCGATTGCATGTGATCGGCGATTACGCGATGCAAACCTTCGCTCGACAAAATGCTGCGCCACAAATGGCGAAGGTCAGGGTCGTCATCTACAAACAAAATTCGAGTTGGGGTGGGCATAGGGCATAAGAAGGATGACCAACGGACAAAACTCGTTGCTACGAAACAATTGTTTCGGCAGCGCGCATGGCCCGAAGGTGCCATAAACCAAAGAGTAAGCATTGACACGAGTCTCCAGCTGGGATAAGTTCGCGCCATGGTGGGGAGAACTTGCAGCCGTTTTGTAATTCTGCTGGGCGTTCTGCTGCTGATTCTCCTCGTGCAGATACTTCCACAAGTTGATCTACCAGCCACGGCGTTCCGCCAGAATCAGGAACCGATCTCGATTCATGCGGCAGTCGTCGTTTCTCCGCTCATTGTGATGGTGTCCGCAGTGCATTCGGTGCCTCCTTACGGGAGGGGGATTCTAATGGTCCTCCTTTCGGCTGGTTTTGTGACGGCAGCAATTTGCACGCAGGAGTTGTACGAACTGCGTTGCTAGTTACCGTCAAGGCAGTCTGCTGGGCCACTGGGTTCGAACTGAAGTTGGGGTCTTGAACAACGGGAGCCAGTATGCGCATTAAGGAAACACCGCTCAAAGAAGTCAAAATTCGAGTGATGCACGGCGACACGGGAGTTGCGCCCGACGAAAGGACGGAGCAACTCTTAAAGATATTTTCTGAGTTGGAGGTACATGAGGCGACGATGTCGCA
This sequence comes from Terriglobia bacterium, assembly GCA_963727085.1. Lineage (GTDB taxonomy): Bacteria > Acidobacteriota > Terriglobia > Terriglobales > Acidobacteriaceae > Sulfotelmatobacter. Next base: position 1,314,014 of record CAVSER010000009.1, read on the forward strand.
AGATCAATTCAGCGAGTTACTCCGGGAGGCAGCGTTAGCGTGTGGTTTTGCTGATCCCGCGGAAGCTTGCGAATCACTGATCGGACCGGCCCTGTTTAAATGGCAGCGGAGAGATCGCATTCCGCTGTCATAGCAATGGAGACGCGGGGACCCCCAGATCCTTCCCCGGCGGCATCCTAAGCACCTCGAAGCTGTAGTTATTAGAAAACCTTTTCTCGGACCTGGGCCCCACTCTGAAAGTGTATTCTTCGCGCGCTCCCCCCTCCGCGAAGGCGACAACAATTATTCAAAAAAATAAAGAGGAGCGTGTATGAAACGCTGTTTTATACCCATCGCGCTGTGCCTACTGGCCGGGCTCTGTCTGCTTGCAGTACCTTCGCGGTACGTTAAAAAAGCTGAAGCCGTATGCCCGACCTGTCCGCCGCCACCACCGCCACCACCGACCGTGGGACAATTCGGCGGTCCACTCGCTGGCCTGACGACCAGCCAAATCGGCCTCTTCAACGGAGGTTACGGAAATTTCACGATCAAGTGGGATCCGATTCGCGGCTTGGGACCAGTGTCAACCAAGACGGGATGCTTCACGTGTCACGGAACAGGTACGAATGTTCTTACGGGCACAGCCGGCGACACCAGTAATCAAACTGGAACACGCTACGGCAAGTGGAATTCCGACAACACGTTTAACTATCTCGACGGCACGGGGACATTCCCGGAGAACGAAGGCGGCCCGATCGTGCATGGGATTTCGAACGCCACCTTCCAGACGCTTCCGACTTGCAACCAGATGACGATTGCGTCCAATGGGGCAACTGAGTCGGGGACGACGGTGACCATCACGACGACCGCCGCGCACGGCTTCAAGACGGGACAAGAAGTTCAAGTGCTGAATGTTCCGGTATCGGGATACAACGGGCAATTTGCGATTACCGGGGCTCCGACAACGACGACGTTCACCTACACAGCGACAAAGTCAGGACTGGCGGCGTCGGGCGGAGGAGCAGCACAGAACCTGCCGCACGAGATTGTCCCGGCCGATGCGACGGTGAACAATCAAGTGCGTTCGCCGCAGCTGTTCGGGTTCGGATTGATCGACAATATTCCGGATGCATCGATCCTGGCGAATGTCTCGGTGTCGAAGAAATTCGGGATAACGGGCATCGCCAATATGGTTCCGGATGAGAGTGGAGTGGTGCGTCCGGGCAAGTTCGGGCAGAAGCTGGACGCGGTATCCCTGTTCCAGTTCAACGCGAATGCCGAGTTCAATGAACTGGGAATCACGACCGATAACCACTATTTCGGCGTGGCGAGCCAGTTCAATCCGAACGAGCATCTGCCGCAAGGGCTGGCTTATCCGACCTCGTGCCAGCCGGACAAGAATGCTCCGCAGGATGTGGCGCAGCTGAACATGATCAAGATGACGCAGTTCGAGGCACTGCTGGCTCCTCTGCCACCGGCGGCGCCGACTTCGCAGACGACCGCGGGGAAAGCGGTGTTTGAGAGCACAGGCTGCAACATCTGCCACATCGAAAGTTTCACAACTGCGCAGAACGTGACCTTGCGAACAACCAATGGCAGCAAGACCGCGGTGGTTGGTCCACTGAGCAACGTGACGTTCAGCCCGTACTCGGACTTCCTGCTGCATGACATGGGAACGGGAGATTCGGGCGGCATTCCGTTCCAGCCGCATGGCACTGGGAAGGCGAGTTTAACCATGTGGAGGAGTTCCCCGTTGTGGGGCTTGTCGAACGTGCTGAAGAAAGCGGGCGGATTGATGCACGACAACACATCAACGACGATTGACGCGGCGATTCGCAGGCACGGTGGCGAGGCGGCAACCGTGGTGTCGAACTACAAGGCTCTGAGTTCGACCGACTCGGCGAACTTGCTGGCGTTCCTGGGCTCACTATGAGCTAACCGGCGGTACGGTACGGTGGAGTGATACCCCATTCTCCGTCGCGATGAGCGGCCGGAGAATGGGGTGTTTTTCTCTTGGAAGACCCTCTCCGGACGTCCGCAGCTTTCCGTTTTCGCTTAAGTCCCGCAAAATATTGGATACGAAGGACTTATGTATTTCGGAGGCGCGGCTTTCGCCGCAAAATATTGCCAAAGAAGGACTTACACGCAAAATATTCCAAAATAACGACTTAGCTCGCCCTGAGCCCTGAGTCTCGAGACCTGGATCCCGAGGTCACGAACTGAACTGCGAATTCGGGATGCTAGCCCACGCGGTCGTGCCGGAAGATTTGCGATGCGAATGCGCACGGTCCTACTTTTGCGCTTCTTGTTTCCAGGGTCAAGGTTGGATGTCACAAGGAATCGGCTTTTGTCTGTGGAAAAGCTGGGAGGCATCGAAGCGGCCCCGGGGGTCGCATGCCCGACTACCTTTATTAGGAACTGGGATCAGCGGGTCATGAACCGCAGGCAGCCGAGGTGCTGATCAGTAAAATCCCCTGATGCAGGCAGCAGGAATGCCCAGACTTCGAAATCACGAAGCCTGGGGCAACCGGGTTTGTGGTAGTGCTCGCTGGGCCAGCCCCCCCAGTATCAAAATCCTCTGAAATTTCTCCCGCAAAAAGGTTCCACACTGCGTACACCGTACTGGTTGCCTCGCGGCCCGAATGCGCAAGACTGTTCAGTTTTGATCAGTCTTCATCCTTGCCAAGGGAGAAGAATGGGATTGCTGTAAAAGGTCCCTCGGAACTGTCCACCGCTGCACCTCCCCTCCTTGGCAGTTCTCTTGTGCAGGGACATGTTAGAAGGGAGGAATTCTTAAATGAGAATCATCAATCCGAAATGGTGGCTGACATTCATTGCGCTGTTGCTCTTCGTGCCTGGCGCTCTTGCGACCATCTCGGCCCCGAGGTACCACCACGAAAAACACAAACAGTGCTTGACCGTGCCGGAAGGCGGGTCTGCACTCGGCTACGCGACACTCATCGGCTTCACGTTTCTAGGTGCCGTCGTCGTGCGGTCTCGCTCGGAAACAAAGAAGAAATCGTAAGTTACCTAGCTCAAAAGGCCTCGGATCGCCATTTGACACTCATGGTCGAGGCCTTTTGTCGTTCGGGTCATTGCTGATGCCTGGAGCGAACAAACGGAAAGAGTCCTCGCCGAGACCGTCCCTTCTTAAGAACGAGCAAGTTCGACTTTGGAATGAGCATCCACGTTCATAAATCTGCTGTCAGATGGCCGCTGGGACGATGGTAGCTCGCCACTTCTATTAAGGATCCGATCGAAAGCACGGGCCAGCCCGCCCCCAACTGAGACTCTCACCGGAAAGTCAAAATCCCCACCCTTTCGCACAAGACGCGAGAAGAGTGGGGCACCCTCGCGATTAGGCAATGACTTTGAACGGCTGGGCCAGCCCCCAATCTACGCGCGCCGCATGAAGCTGCGGAAGTCCTAAAGAATCACCTAATTGATTCCATTGGGGGTGAGCCTTCTGTTGCTATACACGGTCCATTGACGGACTAGCTAGCGATGGCTCACTCTAACGCCATGTCAGAAAGCGCTCAACGCAGCGCGGCGCCGCAATGGGAGCGAAGTTGCCCTGGACAACGGCCTACTAACACGTCTTCGAAATTTGCGTCCTTCATCGCGGCGCTTTTGCTTGTTGGTTTAGCACTGCAATTAACCCTCAGTGGGCGACAACAGTCCCAGACCTTCGACGAGGCGGATCACATACTGGCCGGGTACCGCTATTGGATGTGCTCAGACTTCTCTGCTAATCCCGAGCATCCCCCCTTGGTCAAACTGGTAGCAAGTGTTCCTCTTCTTTTAATGAAGCTAAAGGGCCCGGCTCCTCTCTGTGGCTACCCCAATCCCTCGACGAACAGAGATTTTGTCGACGCTAGAACCTTTCTATACTCCAACAATGCGGAATCCATTCTTTTTAGTACACGTTTATTCGCCTGTCTTTTCACGATATTCCTTGGTGTCCTCGTATTTAAATCTGCGCACTTGATGTTCGGCACGGGACCAGCCCTCATTGCTCTTACGATCTTCGCTTTCGAACCTAACATTTTGGCGCACGGCTTTCTGGTCACGACAGACATGGGGCTGGCATGTTGCCTCTACGGAGCAGTTTTTGCTTTCAATTGCTATTTGGAAGAAAGATCGATTGCCAAGCTTGCGCTGACAGGTATTCTGGCAGGCTGCACAGCCGCGGCCAAGCACTCCGGGGTCGTAATATTTCCGATCTTGCTGGTCATTGCCATCGTAGATCCAGCGATGCACGCCCCGCTCACTTCGGAGGGTTCCCGCTCTTTATTCCGGCTACGACTTCGGATGATGTTTCGAGCACTGACCTGCATCGGATTAATAGCTTACATAACTGTGTGGGCGTTTTATGCATTTCGTTTTTCTGCAAGGCCAGCTTCGGCAGCATTGCCCCTCGGAGTTGGTTTTACCCAGGAATCGCAAAGACTGGCGGGTCGAGTATTCAAATTCCTCTTACACATACATTTCTTGCCCGAGTCTTACCTGCTCGGGCTCAAGCATGTTCTCGCAGTTGTCCGCGGAGGTGGGCCCGTGTTTCTCCTGGGCAGAGCCTATCCGAACGGGCGCTGGTTTTACTTTCCCGTTGTATTCCTGTTGAAGTCCACTCTGGGTTTCCTCCTCTTGTTAATGCTGGGATCAGTGCCTCTGTCTCTCGCCAAGAGCAGGGACAAGAGAGCTCTGTGGATAATGATTATCCCCCCGTTGCTCTTCATGGCGATTTGTCTCGCGTCCAATCTGGATCTTGGTATACGGCATATTTTGCCGATCTATCCATTCTTGATTGTGGTTGCAGCCGCGGGAGTCTGGAACATTCGCAAGTATCGCGTGGCCCGATATATTGTTGCCTCTCTCATTGCGATACACGTGGTTTCTTCACTGAGGAGCTTTCCGGACTATCTCCCGTATTCGAATGAGGCGTTCGGTGGGACTAAGAATACGTACAAACTGCTGGGCGCGTCGAACGCAGACTGGGGCCAGAGCCTCTGGGCAATCAATCGCTACGTTCAGGCTAACGAAGTCGGCGAATGTTGGATCGCCTATATGACTACTGCAGATCCAACCTACCGGCCCAGTTCCTGTCGCCTGCTGCCTACCGCGGAGAGTTGGATCTCGCGCGATGACATGTCCGAGCCGAGAGTCCATGGAACCGTGCTTATTGGGGCTAACGAGCTGGAATGGATAACAGATTTGAGTCCTTATGCACAATTCCGGAACATCGTACCGTCACAACGTATTGGCGGGAGTGTGATGGTTTTTCAGGGACAGTTTGAACTTCCGCGGGCATTCGCTCTATCCCAAATAAATCGGGCAGCGATTCTTATCCAACAAGGCCAATTTGCTGAATCAATCATTGTGGCGCGAAAAGCAGTAACGGCTGCACCGGAGACATTTTCGACTCATGCGGCATTGGCTCGCGCTCTTGCAGCAGCACATCGAGACAAAGAATCACAGACGGAATTTCAGTCGGCTATCTTGCTTGCAGAAACCATTGACGCCGAATACCACCCTCGCGCTTTAGAGCAGCTTCAAAGAGAACTCCGCCAACTTTCACCTTGACGATTTCACATCGACGAATCCCTGCAATGAAGGTCATCAGCCAAGACACTCTCGGACCTCCATTTCAGCTTCGAAGCCCTTCTTGGACCTTGTTGGGGAGGGGGCATTTTGCCGTCTGTATATACCACCCCTGCTTCGGTTTGA